>NZ_CP156925.1:3842500-5829736 GCF_041428845.1 Sporomusa rhizae | reverse complement strand
TTAGTAAACCAATCCTTTCCTTAGCAATGTTTTCCACAATAACCATATAAAATTAACATAAGTTATCCACAAAGATATCAACAAATGTGAATAACTTTTATTCAGATGGTATTAAGGGCGAAAAAAAAATACAACGGCGGTACATAATAAATCCCGCTGACGTGTATTATCAAGTTATTAACCCCTGTGGATAAAGATGTGAATAAGTGTATTGTTTTGTGGATAAGTCCAGGAAATAAAGGTTATACGCAGGGTTATCCAGAGGGTTGTTGATAACTATGTATAGTTTATATTAACAAATCATGTGCCAGTTATCAACAAGATATTTTCTCCTGTGACTAAAAAAAGGGGAATTTATCCACAGATATCTAATTTTGTCGGTGCCAATTTTCTTGACATTGGCCCGTTTGCTAGTCTATAATCTAAGCTAGTGAAATTTTGTAGATTTCAGTGGGTTTCTCCCTTTTATATAAGGAGGTGTTTAGAGGATGAAACGTACTTATCAACCTAATACGCTGTGGAAGAAAAGAACTCATGGTTTCCGTGAGCGTATGTCAACAAATGGTGGCCGTCTGGTACTTAAGAGAAGACGCGCTAGAGGCAGAAAAAAATTATCAGCATAAATAGTAGGCCGCTTTGGTGGCCTATTTTTTCCATTAGCTGAAACAGTTTTGAAAAAAATAACTTAGAGAACCGGATGATTAAACATGGTCAAAAGGTTTACCCTGCCTAAAATAGGCAGACTTTGTCAAAGTAAAAGTTTTCAGTCAGTATATCGATCAGGCAAGTCATATGCCAATAAACAATTGGTACTTTATGTCTTGCCTAATCTGTCTGCTACTCGCCGGGTGGGTTTTGCTGCTGGCAAGCGGTTAGGTAGTGCTGTTTTACGCAACCGACTTAAACGTTTGCTAAGGGAAGCCTACAGACTTAATCAGGAGAAGTTCGTTAGTGGGGTGGATTTAGTACTTGTTGCGCGTCAACCGTTAATAAATGCGGGATTAGCTCAAGTCACCAAAGCGCTTCTGGATCTTAGTAATAAAGCTAAGATAATGAGGAAAGAAGTATGAAAAAAGTTATTACTTGGTTAGTTGTAGGAGGGATTACCTTTTACCGCCAGTTTATTTCTCCATTAAAGCCGCCAAGCTGCCGGTTTGTGCCTACATGTTCCGAGTATGCGCTACAGGCTATCGAAAAATATGGGGTCGTCCGCGGTTTGATTATGGCTGTACGGCGTATATTACGCTGTCACCCATTCCATCCTGGCGGATATGATCCTGTTTAAATAAAACATCCAATTGCTTGCAGGAGGGAAATTTTTTGGATTTTTTAAGTAGTATTATGCAAACCGTATTAACTTTCTTTTATAATATGACAGTTAGTTTAGGGTTTGCCAATTATGGAATAGCCATAATTTTGTTGACAATAGTCATTAAAGCATTGCTGTATCCGCTTACAGTTAAGCAGGTTAAATCAATGAAGGCAATGCAAGACATTCAACCGAAAATGAAAGAAATACAGGAGAAATATAAAGGCAACCCAGAGAAAATCAATAAGGAACTGGGTAACATATATAAAGAAGCAGGCGTAAATCCGCTTGCCGGCTGTTTACCGCTGATTGTGCAAATGCCATTTCTTATTGCGATTTTCTTTGCTATCAGAGATTATCAATATGCCCAGCAGCCGCCTAGTTTTTTGTGGCTGACAGATTTGTCACATCCTGATCCTACTTATATACTTCCGGTATTGTCGGCGCTTACTACATATATTCAACAAAAGCAGACAACTACGGAAATGACCCAGCAAAATAAAATGATGATGATTTTTATGCCGCTGTTTATCGGTTATATCAGCTTAACTTTCCCGGGAGGATTAGTTCTTTACTGGGTAGTGAGCAACTTGTTCCAAATTGCCCAGCAGTGGTATATGTATCGTAATAATCCGTCGGTTACCCGGGAGGAGGCAAAGTAAGTTATGTCTGGTAAGCTCACTGTTATAGAAAAAACAGGAAAGACTATTGACGAAGCAATTGAACTGGCACTGGCCGAACTTGAAGTGACCCGTGACCGTATAGACTACGAAGTTTTGGAAGTTCCCAGTAAAGGCTTGTTCGGGTTCATCGGTTCTAAGCTTGCCAAAGTAAAAGTTAGTGTGCGAATGATTGATCCGGTGGAAGAGGCTAAGAAGTTCTTGGAGAGTGTGTTTAAAGCCATGAATATTACGGTATTTATGGAAAAGTTAACGCACGATGATCATGTGGTAATTAATTTGCGCGGTGAAGATTTAGGTGTACTGATTGGTAAGCATGGGCAGACTTTGGATGCACTGCAGTATCTGACAAATCTTGCCGCTAATCGCGACGCAGCAGAACGCAGCCGGATTATTTTAGATGTAGAAGATTACCGGAAGCGTCGGGCGGAGACATTATCGCGTCTTGCTATGCGTTTGGCTGATAAAGTTAAACGGCGTGGCGAACGGGTAGTTCTTGAACCAATGAGTCCGCAAGAACGCAAGATTATTCACATGGCGCTCCAAGATGACAGCCGGATTGTTACCTATAGTGAAGGTGATGAGCCGTATCGTAAGGTAGTTATCGCCTTAAAAAAATAGTGGTAAATGAAAAAGCCGGGGAAAATCCCCGGCTTTGATTTTTCTATAATTAAACTTCAATTTTTAAGTTAATTTTTTAGGAGAGTATTGTCCAATTACGTAGCCCGCCACAGTTAGTGCAATTTTGTTGTGTAAGTATGTTTTCGGCATATTCCTCAGATACTTGACCACAATTTTCACAGGTTGACCTAAGCTTTGTTAAATACTTACTGGCACTCTTAGCTTGGTAAATAGCTGCTTTTACCGGGTGAAGAAGTTCTGCGGGCAGTATGAATGAATCCTGTTGATAGCCGGCAGTGTCTAAATGGTTTATAGTTAGTTCCGTTCCATCAGAAATTTTTAAATCCGGTGTATCTGTCAACTGCGAGTAAGGGATTATTAACCAGCGGCATATATCATCGCCGGCAGGTTTATCAATAAAATACAAAGCATGGCTGGTTATTACCAAGGCTCCCTCTTCATCTAAAAAGCTGGCAGGAACAATGCGATATATAGCTTCTCCCAGCCAAAGATTATCAGGTGTGCCGATAAGTAATTGTTGTAAGTCAGAATCCAGTGAGGCAAAGTCCCGGTATTTTTTAGTGATCGGTAAAGCAGCAGGGACTCCGTCGGCTATAACGGTTACTGTCGCATATTCCGCTTTGAAAGCTTGTAGAACCGGGACAATGTTATCTACTTTTCCTTTATAAATAATAACAGATGGCATATTTTCCAGCGCCATTCTAATAGCCAAGCGCCCGCGCAGTAATATATTTTCCAGACGTTGTATTAATTTTTCTCTGCGGGAGCACCCTTTTAGTATAATACTATAATAGTTGGATCCATAAGTCATACAGGCACCTCGCTTTCACCAATATTGTACACTGACAAGAAACTTTTGACAATATCGAAAAAACATTAAAAATCAATGCGTTCCGCTAAAGCTATGAGTTTTGCCAACAATTTTGTTGCGATATTGTTGGCAAAATTGCCGGTTCGCGATTAGTGATAAAAAAGGCACAGCGTATGTCCGGTCGCTTTTTATTGACGCTACCCGTTTGTTAACTGGTAAATAAGTTATGGGAGATGCTTATGAAGTAACTGATAAAAAGGAACGGCTGCCACTTTGCTAAGACAATAGTGGCAGCCGTATTTTCTTAAGTTAAAGTATAATACTTTTGGCAAGAATCGGGGCAAGTGCTTTTAGTACAATCTGGGGAACTGCATACATTTAGAGAATTAATTTATCTACAAGATCAATTAATTGGGCAATTTCTGGCTTGGATACTTGTCCACTAGCACCGATGGATTCACCTTTTAAGCGCATTTCTTCATTAATGAGGGAAGAAAAGATAACTACCGGCAGGTGGTTAAGTTTCTCATGTTCTTTAATGCGTTTAGTGAGATGATGTCCATCCATTTGTGGCATTTCTATATCGGTTATTACAATCTGCATTTTGTTTTCAATAGGCCCTTTGTCAGCAACCAGTTTCTCAATTTTATTCCAGGCCTCTTGTCCATTTTCGGCGAGAATAATATTTGAATAACCGGCATTATGCAGTGTACCTACAAGCAAATCACGCAGCAGCTTAGAATCTTCTGCAACCAAAATTGTTTTGTCTTTGCGAATGTCCAATAATGTAGAATTTTTTGTTGTAGGTTGGCTGAATTTTTCATTCATTTCTGGATTAACATCGGCAACTATTTTCTCGAAATCAAGGAGAACAACCATTTTTTCCGCCATTTTAATAATACCTACTACCATGTCGGAATTGGTGATATGGGGAGGCGGCTCCATGGCTGTCCAGGAAATACGGTGAATGCGGGAAACCTCATCAACAAGGAAACCAACGTAGAAGTTATTAAGTTCGCTTACAATTACCTTCGGAGAAGTAGTTGTTGATTCACTGCCTAAACAGCGGGGCAAGTTTACCAGTGGCATAACGCGTCCACGCAAGGTAAATATGCCATCAACCCATGGATGGACATTCGGCATTCTTGTGATAGGTATAGGATTGATTACTTCTCTTACTTTAGCAACATTTATGCCATAACAAACAGGTCCAATAGAAAATTCAACTATTTCAAATTCATTAGTACCAGTTTCGAGCAAAATCCCCTTTTTATCAGACATTGCCATCCCTTCTTTCTTTTTGAGTAACATAACTGTATCAGCAGTAAATTAATTCAATAATTACTATTTCTATGATATGATTATTTTTACCTGCCAGATAGCTTATGTGCAATAACTTTTTTAATGTATTTTTGCTTAAGGACGAGGAATACTATATTGATTGCTACTATTTGGCAGGATATTTTGAATAGATATGGAATTATATAGGTTTACTATATATTTTAAATCAGATTATTTCTTGTGACTATCCTTCAGATGATTAAAACTCTATCTGAAGCTATGTCTATTTTAGTAATATAAGGAGTGGGAGTAGTTGAGTAGGCTGACCAGCGACGATACTATTAGTGCTATTTCTACCGCTATAGGCGAAGGCGGCATAGGCATTGTCAGAATAAGCGGCAGCAAGGCAATAGCTATTGCGGACGAGCTTTTTACCAGCCGGTCAGGGAAACGAGCAGAAGCAATTCTGTCTCATCAGGCGGTATATGGCAATATTATAGATCCAGAAAACAATGAGATTATTGATGAAGCTATAGTACTTATAATGTGGGCTCCCCGATCCTATACTCGGGAAGATATCGTAGAGATTCACTGTCATGGCGGTCCTGTGCCATTGAGGCGGATATTGGATTTGACCCTTAGGCTGGGGGCCAGAATGGCTGAGCCAGGTGAATTTACTAAACGGGCCTTTTTAAATGGCCGGTTGGATTTAGCCCAGGCCGAGGCCGTTATGGATGTAATCCGTGCCAAGACCGATGCTTCGCTAAAGGTAGCAGTAGGCAATCTGTCAGGGCGGTTGTCAGAGCAAGTTAAAAGTATACGACAATCTGTGCTTGGAATGATTGCCCAGTTGGAAGCAGCTATTGATTTTCCAGAAGATGATATCGAGGAAGCGACGGCGGCTGATGTTGCCAAACTCATTAACCAAGTAAAAAGTCAGCTTGCTTCACTTTTAGCCACAGCCCAAACTGGAAGGATTCTGCGGGAAGGCTTGGCAACTGTCATTATCGGTAAGCCGAATGTCGGTAAATCAAGTCTGTTAAACGCCTTGTTGAGGGAAAAACGGGCTATTGTTACTGATATTCCGGGAACTACCAGGGATATTATTGAAGAGTATGTCAATATTCGCGGTATTCCCCTTAGAATTATAGATACGGCCGGTATTCGCGATACGGCGGATGTGGTTGAAAAAATCGGTGTAGAGAAGGCTAAAGAACTGGTAAGTCAAGCAGATTTGATCTTATTACTGCTGGATTGGTCGGCACCATTATCGTCAGAAGACCGGTCGGTACTGGAGTTGTTGTCTGACCGCCGGGCAATTGTTCTTATTAATAAAAGTGATTTACCACCTAAACTTGAACTGGCTGAGGTAGAGAGGTATTCCGAGGGGCGTTTAGTACTAAAAATATCGGTAGCGCAGGGAGAAGGCTTGGCTGAGCTCGAGCAAGCTATCGCTGATATTGTTTATAGCGGACAAGTTGGTCAGGGAGAGGCGGCTTTCGTTAATAATCTCCGGCATGCTGATGCGCTACGGCAGGCTAATGACAGGCTGGCAGATGCCATGGCGACAATTGCTGCCGGTATGCCGCCGGATTGTATTGTTGTTGATCTTCGAGCCGCCTGGGAAAAGCTAGGCGAAGTAACCGGCGATACGGTGGGCGAAGATATTATTGATCAGATTTTTAGTCAATTTTGTATTGGCAAATAGCGATAGATTTATACGATACCCAAGAAAAATATGTTTAAATGTTAAACAGTTGTGTGAAGTAAGATGAGGTGGAAATTTTGTTTCAAGCAGGTAATTATGATGTGGTGGTTATCGGTGCCGGTCATGCCGGTTGTGAGGCGGCGCTGGCGGCAGCAAGGCTAGGCTGCCGGACTTTGGTTACTACTTTGAATATGGATAATATTGCAATGATGCCTTGCAATCCGGCAGTAGGCGGACCGGCAAAAGGCCACCTGGTGCGTGAAATTGATGCGCTGGGCGGTCAGATGGGATTGAATACTGATAAAACCTGTATTCAAGTAAGGATGCTTAACACCGGTAAAGGGCCGGCAGTCCATGCATTACGGGCACAGGCCGATAAAGCGCTGTATCACTTGATGATGAAACATACATTAGAAAATGAGCCGAATCTCGATGTTAAGCAAGCACTTATCGATGATATTCTGGTAGAAGATGGTCAGGTTACCGGTGTTGTGACCGAATTAGGGGAAGTCTATAGTGCTAAATGTGTTATTATTGCCACTGGTACGTATTTACGCGGCAAGATTATTTTGGGAGATATCAATTACCCCGGTGGCCCGGCGGGACAACGGGCTGCTGAGAAGCTGACCGGGGCGTTGAAGCGGTTAGATGTTACGCTTATGCGGTTTAAGACGGGTACACCGGCACGGGTGGATGCCAGAACAGTAGATACCAGTAAAATGACAATTCAGCCTGGTGATGGTACCGCGCATAATTTCTCGTTTATGAGTGATATTGCTACAAGAGAGCAGGTTCCTTGCTGGTTAACTTATACTAATGAGCAGACTCATGCCATCATTCGGGCTAATATGCATCGTTCTCCTTTATATATGGGGATTATTGAGGGAACCGGACCACGCTATTGCCCTTCTATCGAAGATAAGGTCGTTCGGTTTGCCGATAAACTTGCTCATCAGGTATTTGTTGAGCCAGAAGGAACCAATACGAATGAAATGTATGTTCAGGGTATGTCAACAAGTCTGCCGATAGATGTCCAGCATGCCTTTCTGCGGACAATTCCCGGCTTGGAGCGGGTGGAAATAATGCGCCCCGGCTATGCCATTGAATATGACTGTGTTGATCCTACAGAACTCAAACTATCGCTTGAAACAAAAAAAATCCGGGGATTGTTTTCCGCAGGACAGGCTAATGGCACATCCGGCTATGAAGAAGCGGCCGCGCAAGGCATGATGGCAGGTATTAACGCTGCCCTGATGGTACAGCAAAAGCCGCCGTTTATTTTGACCCGATCAGAAGCGTATATTGGTGTGCTTATCGATGATTTGGTGACTAAGGGCACGAATGAACCTTACCGGATTATGACTTCCAGAGCAGAATATCGGCTGATTCTGAGGCAGGATAACGCCGATCTCAGACTGACAGAAAAGGGACGGGAAATCGGTCTTGTTAATGATGAGCGATATGAGCGGTTTGCTCATAAACGGGATGCTATTCAAAAGGTGCTTGAACAGCTAAAAAATACTCAGATTACGCCGGTACCGGAAGTTCAGGAAAAATTAGCTGTTCTTGGTACTGCCGAACTTCGGACCGGGATAACCTTATATGATTTACTTCGACGTACAGAGATAAACTACGAGACATTGCGCAGTCAGTTTGATTTGCCGGAAATTCCATCGTTAGTGCGGGAACAAATTGAAATTGCTGTTAAATACGATGGCTATATTCAAAAGCAAATTGAGCAAGTAGAACGCTCGGCTAAACTGGAAGCTAAGCGGTTGCCGGAGGACATTGATTATGGTCAAATTAACGGTTTGGCACTGGAAGCAAGACAGAAACTTAATAAAATCCGGCCATTGTCTGTCGGACAAGCTGCACGTATTTCCGGAGTTTCACCTGCGGATATCTCAATTTTGATGGTCTATTTGGAACAAAGGCGGCGGCAGGAATAAAGGGGAAGCAATTATGGAAAGATTTCAGGATATATTAGCTAAGGCAGTTAACGAGTATGGCTTGGCGTTAACCGAACAGCAATTGGCCAGCATGGACAGCTACTATCGTCTGTTAATTGAATGGAATGAGAAAATGAATTTAACAGCTATAATTGAACCACAAGAAGTAGCTGTTAAGCATATGGTGGATTCTTTGTCTTGTTACCGGGATGATATATTTACTGCGGAAGCCAGCCTTGTTGATGTTGGTACCGGTGCCGGATTTCCCGGTCTGCCGTTAAAAATATTTCAACCCGATATCAAGCTGACGCTCATAGATTCGTTAAACAAACGGCTGAATTTTTTGCATGAGGTAGTTGATACCCTAGGACTTCAGCAAGTTACATTCGTACACACCCGCGCCGAGGAAGCAGGGAAAAACAAACAATACCGTGAGCAATTTCAAATTGCCGTTTCAAGAGCTGTAGCCAGGCTTACTATTTTGTGTGAATTGTGTCTGCCAATGGTTAAACCCGGCGGTTGGTTTATTGCACTTAAAGGGGCTCAATATGAGGAAGAAGTATGTGAGGCAGCCAACGCAGTGAAAGTGCTGGGCGGTAAAATTGAAGATATTCGGCCGGTAACCTTACCTGGCCTTACAGATAAACGCGCAGTTGTCTATATTAAAAAGGTTGCTGCAACACCATCAACATATCCCCGAAAACCCGGAACACCGGAAAAAAAGCCATTGTAAGATAGAGGAAAATCCCAATATCTGCAGAATATAAGGTAAATATGTCCTAAAGTTTTTGTAGGTGGTGGATTTATGAGAAACTTGGCCAAGCTATTTGGTATTGGAGAGGCTTCGCCAACCATTCCCGAAACTGTTCCCGAAATTATTCCTGCAGCTAATAATGAACAGATCGATGCAGCTAACACTGCTCCTAATAATATAGAGGATACCAGCGAGGTTGAAGCGCAAGCTGTACAGAAGCTTTCTCCCGAAAGTATTGTTCCTAATCCATTTCAGCCGCGGAAAACCTTCCATGATGAATCGCTTCAGGAATTAGCTTCATCTATTCGTGAATTTGGCGTAATTCAGCCATTGTTGGTACGCCGCCAGGGTGAAACATACGAATTAATTGCTGGGGAACGGCGCCTGAGAGCATCCAAACTGGCCGGGCTTAATGAAGTTCCGGTAATTATCCGCGAACTTGATGATAAGGAAATGGCCGAACTGGCGATGATTGAGAACTTGCAGCGGGAGGACTTACATTTTTTAGAGGAGGCCGAAGGCTATCAGCATTTGCTTGCCAGCTTTGGTTTTACTCAGGAAGAGTTAGCCCGCAGGGTAGGAAAGAATCAATCGACAATTGCCAATAAGCTGCGGTTGTTAAAACTGGCTCCTGAGGTACGTCAATCTGTTGTTGGGCAAAACTTAACAGAACGGCATGCGCGGGCTTTGCTTAAATTGGAAGATACCCGTGTTCAAATGGAAGTATTGGATGGGGTAAAGGAAAAGGGATTAAATGTCCGGGAAACAGAAGATTTGATTGAAACCTATACAGGTAATATTTCCCGGGAAAAGGACAAGCCCACTCCGAAACAAACCGTAGTAAAGATTATAAAAGATGTACGCATCTTCATTAATACCATTAACAGTGTAATAAGTCAGATGCAAAAAAGCGGCATGGATATCAAGGTTAAGCAAGATGTCGATGAGGAATATGTTAATATTTACATTCAGGTAAAGAATAGCCGGAAATAGTTTTTTATGTAACACTAAAAAGGAAGTAGAGTTGTTCCGGATATTGGACTAGAAAAAGCGTATTTTATGCACTCATTAATTGAATTTTATACTATAGGAAAAAAAGTCAGTACCTTCAATATAAGATACGCCCTTACTTATTAGGGTATAAAATATACAGGACTGTTGAAAACTTGTAGCTAAGTTTTCTCACAGCCCTGTATCTGCTTTTCTAACTATAATTTTTTATTATAGAAGCAGTATTTTTTTTCTAAAAATATTCTGCTTTTGTCGTTTAAGTTGTATCGTGGATCTAGATTCTTATGAACAGGCAAGCCGATACAATTTATCGGCTTGGTCTTCGATATAGCTGCGTTGATAAAGTATCTCCAGCCATTCCTGCGGAATACCGCCTGCTCCGTAATAGGCACCGGCAAGCTGACCGTAGACGGCGCCGGTAGTGTCGGCGTCATCACCCAGATTTACAGCTAAAAGGGCGCCTTGCGCAAAGTTTTCGCTATTATAAAAGGCCCATAGGGCAGCTTCTAAGGAAGCTACTACATAACCTGTGCCGCGGATTGCGGGCGGGTTTTTGTGTTTATAAGAGCCTGAAGCAATTGCGGCAATGTTGGGGACTAGCGGCATAAACCAGCCTCCGGCTGCGGGAGAGTAGTGGTTTGACAGCAATGTGGTTTTAGTAGCGCTTTGTAGTGCGCCAATTATTAAAGCAGCTAACAGACGACAGCCGTCAATGGCTTCGGCGGCGGCATGCGTGGTGCGTGAACTGGCGGCAGCCAAGTCAATGGCTTGTTGAGCGTCAGTTGCATATCTGAGGGGAACAGGCGCTAACCGCATAATTGAACCATTGCCGGCTGAGCGAGGATCTGTTGAACCGGCATAGGGCTGTTCGGTCTTACTATAATTTTTCAGCGCGACTTGTACTGTTTTACCTATATCGATACATTTTTCAATGCTGCTTAAGTAACCGTATTTGTACCAACGTGTATAGCGGTTCATTTGATCCGCAGGGTCAAAGGTTTGACATTGTATTAAACTTTCGGCCAAACAAAGGGCCATAGAAGTATCGTCAGTCCAATAACCGGGCGGTAAGTTATTGGAACCACCTGAAGTTAAAGTGGTAACAGGGGTAAAGCTTCCCGGTTCTTTAAACTCGAGCGGCATTCCCAGGGAATCGCCAATGGCCAGCCCGAGAAGTGAGCCTCGAAATTTATCTCGGTTCATAATTAATTCCTCCCGGATAACAATCGTAATTTGTTCTTATGTATGAAAAATAGCAAGCTGCCATTTCAGGCAGCTGCTGGAGGAATAATGCTAATTAATTGTACAGCGACTAACTATTGAGTAGCTGCTTGGCAATAGTAACGGCATCTACGCCGTTTGCTGCGTAGGCATCAGCACCAGCCTGGTGGGCATAGCTCTCGGTAAGTACTGCACCGCCTACTATTGTTTTACCGCTAAAACCAACTTTCTTAAGAGCATCAATAGCGATATCCACTTGTGGGAGAGTAGTAGTCATAAGGGCACATAAGCCTACGAGCTGTGCCTGATATTCTTGAGCAGCAGCGACAATGGTTTCGGCAGTCACATCTTTGCCTAAGTCCACAACGGTAAAACCGTTATTTTCTAAGAGTGCGGCAACAATATTTTTTCCCAGATCATGAATGTCGCCTTTGACGGTAGCCAGGATTACCGTTCCCAAGCTTTCTGCAGTATGGGAAGGCAATACTTCTTTAATGGTAGTAAAGGCGGTACGCATAGTTTCAGCAGAGAGCAAGACTTGCGGCAGGAAGCACCGGCCTTGACCAAAGGCTTGTCCGACTTCATTCATAGCGGCTGTCAGAGCTTGGTCGGTAATGGTGAGTGGGGTAAAGTTTTCTGCCAGCGCCTGGCGAACCAGCGGTGCGACACCTGTTGTTTCGCCGTTGACTACAGCTTGGCGGATTTGCGCTAATATATCTGGTGCAGTGGTTGTGTTTTCGACCTGCTGGGCAGGCAGAGCTACATATTTTTTACTATAGTCAATTACCGCTTGTTGACTGCGCCCGCCTAGCGCAACCGCCGCCGACCAGATATCCTGCATTAAGGGATCAAAAGGATTAAGGATAGGAGCATCGAGACCGGCATCTAAAGCCATAGCGCAAAAGGCGGCATTCATTAAATCGCGGCGAGGCAAGCCAAAAGATACGTTGCTAAGACCCATAACCGCCGGACAGTCAAGTTGTTCGCGATATAGTTTAAGGGTTAACAGTGTTTCAGCGGCAGCCTGATTGTCGGTGGCTACTGTCATGACTAACGCGTCGACGAGTAGGTCATGATGGTTTAACCCATGTTTTGTTGCGATAGTTACTATTTCTTTGGCTATTTTAACCCGTTCTATTGCAGTTGTTGGCACACCGCTGTCGGAAAGCGGCAAACACAATACGGCAGCACCATATTTTTTGGCAAGTGGCAGGAAAGCTTCCAATCTTTCGGTTTCGGCGGTAATCGAGTTAATAAGTGCCCGGCCTGGATAGGCTTTTAGTCCAGCTTCCAGTGCTATAGGATCGGTTGTATCAATGACTAGTGGAACGTCTACCAGGATAGCTAATTCCTCAATGGCTTGTTTCATAATTGCTGCCTGATCAATACCGGGAACACCCATATTTACGTCTAAAATGCCGGCACCGGCTTTTATCTGGGTTAAAGCTTCTTTCTTAACGGCGACAAAGTCGCCTTCCTTAATGGCGGCAGCCAGGGCTTTACGACCTGTAGGGTTTATCCGCTCGCCGATAATGACAGGAGCAAATTGTGCGCCAAGGCAAACGGTGCGGGTGCGGCTGGTTAGTGCTGTAACCGGACGGTAGGTCCGGGCGGACACAGTAGGCTTTGTATCTACCGTTTGCCTGATGGCTTTGATATGTGCCGGAGTAGTGCCGCAGCAGCCGCCGATATAGGTGGCACCTGCGTTTATTAGCTTAGGAATCCAGGCGGACATTTCTTCCGCGGACATAGGAAAGACAGTTTCGCCGTTTATCAATTCCGGCATTCCGGCATTAGGCTGTACGCTGATGGGAATAGAACAGGATTGGGCTAAAGTTTCTACTACCGGTAAAAGCTGGGCTGGGCCTAAGGAGCAGTTAGCGCCGATGATGCTGGCTCCCAGCGCTTCCAGGGTAATTCCCGCAGTCTGTGGGTCAGTGCCTGTTACCGTTCGTCCATCCGCATCAAATGATAGTTGACATATAATTGGTTTATTTGTAACTGCTTTGGCAGCAAGGAGGGCGGCGCGCATTTCCTGGATATCTATTATGGTTTCGATAATTATGTAATCTACGCCGGCTTTATCCAGTGCCTGGATTTGCTCGCTGAATATCTCGTAAGCAGTGTCAAAGCTAAGGTCGCCTAATGGAGCGACAAATTTCCCTGTAGGGCCCACTGAACCGGCTACTTTGGCATGAGCACCGGCGGCTTGACGGGCAACGGCTACGCCGGCGGCATTCAAGTCGGCGACTTTATCTTGCAGTCTATAGTGGGACAGTTTAATGCGATTGGCACCAAAGGTATTTGTTTCTATTATTGTTGCGCCTGCCTCGACATATTGGCGGTGAATTGCGGTTACCTTATCAGGCTCTTCTAGATTCCACAATTCAGGGCAGTGGCCTGGCTCTAGTCCTGCATGGTGCAGCATTGTGCCCATGGCACCGTCAAAGATATGGATCATTAATTGTTTGTCTCCTTTCGTGCATGACAGCCGGTCTGCTCGCATTTGTCACAAGCCAGCTCTTGTTGATGTGGTAGAGTAAGTGTTTGATGGTAAGGATATAGGCCGACGACCGCAGTAACAGATTTTCGTGGTACCAGCATTTTGGTATCGGTGACACTAAGATCAATATTGGCGCCTGAAGCCAATTCCAAAACTTCGGGCTGTACTTCAATCGGCCAGTCGCCATAGCCTGGGCTAAATCGCCGTCCCGCCGTCAATCCGGTCCGGCTTGCATGTTGGGAAATGATAGTACAAACCGAATCGGCTGCTGCTTCTACTGCAGTTGTTCCGGCTGCATCCAACAATAAACCCAGTGTATACTTGTTTTGTGAAAACAAGTTTGAAACTTCCTGTTCGAGCGGTAATCCGATAGTTACTGCCATAACGGCAACTTCAACGGCACCTTCCAAATGGGCAATAACGCTGGCAGCTGTTAAGGTCAGCGAATTATCTCCCATAATGCTATGTGTTTCCGGATCGTAGGGATAGATCTGCCACACCCCTTTAGGAATAGCTAAAAGCTGAGCTTGGGTGCAAGCTTCATTTAATAAAGAGGGAGAAAAGTCTGTTTTGCTGTTAAGTCCTGCATAGCGTTTGGTTTCAGCACAATCTATAGAAATTATTCTAGGGTGATATATGGGCATAGCCTGGAACCTCCTTACCAAATGAGGTATTATTAGCATTATATTATATTTTTTACAATTGATAAAGCAGGGATAGTTACAATATTGCAATAAAATTTTTGCTTACATATGCTATTTATGTAAACATTATTGTTTTCTAGTACAAAATATTTAATTTTGTAAGCAGGCAACTTACTTTGTCTGCATTTTTTGGCAGGAAAATACGCAATTTTGTGGAATGAAATGATGGAACTAATCTATTTGAGGTGAACTAGTTTGGTTAAAGTGATTGCTATCGCCAATCAAAAAGGGGGAGTAGGTAAAACGACCACTGCGGTCAACCTTGCAGCTTGTTTGGCGGAGTTAGGCAAAAATGTTCTGCTTATTGATATTGACCCGCAGGGTAACTCTACCAGTGGACTGGGATTCAATAAAGGTACCATAAAACGCTGTGTATATGATGCGTTGGTAAATGATGTTCCATTAGAGTCTATTGTGGTTGAGACGGAAATTCCCAATCTTAAGTTGCTACCTGCCACGATTCAGCTGGCAGGAGCGGAAATTGAACTGGTATCAATGATGTCACGCGAGGGAAAACTTAAGCGAGCCATAGATAAAGCTAAATTTGCCTATGATTATGTGCTTATTGATTGCCCTCCTTCGTTGGGGCTGTTGACAATTAATTCATTAACAGCTGCTAACTCTGTCCTTGTACCCATCCAATGTGAGTTTTATGCTTTGGAGGGACTAACTCAATTAATGAATACTGTAAGTTTGGTACAAAAGAATTTGAATCCGGTACTTACTCTGGAAGGGGTAGTGCTAACTATGTTTGACGCTCGTACTAATTTGTCCATTCAAGTTGTTGACGAGGTCAAAAATCATTTTAGGCATAAGGTGTACCAAACTATTATTCCCCGAAATGTCCGTTTAAGTGAAGCGCCTAGTCATGGGCAGCCGGTTATTAAATATGATCCGAAATCTAAAGGTACCGAAGTATATTTTGACTTAGCGCGTGAGGTGATAGGTGATGAATAAACGTGGTCTGGGAAGAGGCTTAGATGCATTGTTTAGTGCGCCAGGCGCACCACAAGCTACGGAAGGTAATGAACCGGTTAATGAAATTGCGATAAAAGAAATCACTCCTAACCAGCATCAGCCACGGCGAGATTTTGATGAAGAGGCGCTGGCTGAGTTAGCACAGTCGATTAAACAGCATGGTGTTATTCAACCGGTTGTGGTGAGAAAGACCCTTAGTGGGTATGAACTGGTAGCCGGTGAGCGCCGGTGGCGAGCTTCGCAAATTGTTGGACTGAAACAAATTCCGGCTGTTGTTCGGGAATATACCGATTCCGAAATGATGGAGATAGCTCTTATTGAAAACTTGCAACGGCGAGATCTGAATCCCATTGAAGAAGCGATGGCGTTCCGCAGTCTTATGGAGGAGTTTGGGTTAACTCAAGAGGAGGTATCCCGCCGGATTGGCCGAAGCCGTTCAATGATTGCTAACATTGTCAGACTGCTGAATCTCCATCCTGAGATACAAGAATTTGTTTCACGTGGAACATTAACTATGGGGCAAGCACGTCCGCTGTTAGCATTAGAGAATCCAGAAGTACAATTGGATGCTGCTAAGCAAATAATTGAAGAGGATTTATCCGCCCGCGACGCCGAGGAACTTGTTCGGCGCATAGCGGCACGGCGGCCGGTAAAAAAAGTCGAGCCTGTTAATGAAGAAGAAGAAAATAACAGGCAATTTTTTATGAATGAATTTGAAGATAGATTAAAGGTAATTCTAGGAACACAAGTCCGTATTAAACCCGGAAAATTAAAAAGTAAAATTGAAATAGAATATTACTCTGATGAGGATTTGGAACGAATCATGGAAATGCTGTCGAAAAGGCAGGAGACTACAACAAGTAACTATCGCGGGCAGCTAGTGGTTTAATGTTTCACGTGAAACATTCGGTTATAGGCGGTTAGGGGGATAATGATGCGGATAGAGAAAGATTTATTGGGAGAACGAGAAGTGCCAACTGACGTATATTACGGCATTCATACGTTGCGAGCTTTGGAAAATTTCCCTATCTCCGGCTATAGAGTAGCGCCAACCCTGATTAAAGCCATAGCTGTGATAAAAAAGGCTGCGGCAGCCGTTAATACCGAGCTCGGTTATTTATCAAAAGAAAAAGCACAGGCAATAGGTATCGCGGCTGATGAGGTTATCGGGGGACAGTGGCAAGAACAATTTGTTGTGGATGCCCTGCAAGGTGGGGCGGGAACCTCTACAAATATGAATATCAATGAGGTGCTGGCTAATCGAGCTATTGAACTGTTAGGCGGACAGCGAGGCGACTATAATATAATACATCCTCTCAATCATGTTAATATGGCGCAATCAACTAATGATGTCTACCCAACTGCGCTAAGAATTGCCGCTATCTGGCTCCTTAAACCGCTAAGTGAAGGCTGCGCTGCGCTGCAAGATGCTTTACAGGCCAAAGAAGCTGAATTTGCTGGAGTTATTAAGGTTGGGCGGACGGAAATGCAAGATGCACTGCCGGTTATGCTAGGGCAGGAATTTAGTGCCTATGCCGGTGCAATCGCCCGTGATCGCTGGCGGCTGCATAAGGTGGAAGAGCGATTGCGCCAAGCGGCATTGGGAGGGACGGCTGTTGGTACCGGTCTAAATGCCGATAAAAAGTACATTTTTATGGTTAATGATCGGGTTCGTCAATACGCAGGTATTGGCCTTGCCAGGGCAGAAAATATGATTGACGTTACCCAAAATGCTGACGTATTTGTCGAAGTGTCGGGATTACTAAAGGCACTGGCGGTAAATTTAGGCAAGATGGCACATGATTTTAGACTGCTGTCATCAGGACCAAGAGCTGGTCTAGGGGAAATTCGATTACCGGAACGTCAGGCTGGATCTTCAATAATGCCTGGTAAAATAAATCCAATAATACCTGAAGCGATTAATCAGATTGCGTTTCATGTTATGGCTGCCGATATGGTTATAGCTATGGCGGCTCAATCCGGACAACTTGAGCTAAACCCGTTCATGCCGTTAATTGCTCATCATTTATTGGAAAGTCTAACAATCTTGACAAATGCGGTAAAAATGGTAAATGAATTTTGTGTGCAAGGAATAACGGCAAATGTAGAACGCTGCCGAGAGATGTTGAACAATAGCGTAATAAGTGTTACAGCACTGGTGCCACATATCGGCTATGATTTAGCATCGCAAGTAGCCCGTAAAGCGATGGAGTACGGTATAACAGTTCGAGAAGCAGTTATTGAACTGGCAATACTACCTGTAGAAAAGATTGATGCCATTCTCGACCCGCGGGCTATGACCCGGCCGGGAATTGCGGGAGCGCCAAAATAGAGGAGGAATAGATATGCAAGATACGCCAAAAGGGTCACGCCTGCATATTGCTATTTTTGGCCGGCGGAATGCCGGTAAGTCCAGTCTGATTAATGCCCTTACCAGCCAGGATATTGCTTTGGTTTCAGATGTGCCTGGAACTACTACTGACCCTGTCTATAAAGCCATGGAAATATTACCTATTGGGCCTGTTATGATTATTGACACTGCAGGAATCGATGATGTTGGCGATTTAGGTGCACTGCGGGTAGAAAGAACTATGCAGGTGCTAAATAAAACCGATTTGGCGGTAGTGGTCATCGAACCGGAACAAGGAGTTACCGATTTCGAGAGAGAGATTGTAAAAGAAATCCGCAAACGTGGTTTGCCAATGGCTGGTGTTGTTAATAAAATTGACCTTTGGCCGGTTACTGCTGATGTTCTTAGCTCTTGGGGTTCTGATTTGAATTTGGCGCTGCTTGGTATTAGCGCTAAAACCGGTCAGGGAATTGAAGAATTAAAACGGGTAATGATCAAACTGGCACCTGATGATTGGGAAGGCCCGCCGTTAATTGGTGACTTAGTGTCGCCGGGTGACACGGTAGTATTGGTAGTACCTATTGACTTGGCAGCTCCCAAAGGCCGACTGATTTTACCGCAGGTGCAAACAATTCGTGACCTTTTGGATAATGACGCTTGTGCGGTTGTTGTGAAAGAGCGAGAACTAAAGGAAGCACTAGAGGGGCTAAAAAATCCGCCAAAACTAGTGGTTACCGATTCACAGGAATTTATGAAAGTGGGAGCAGATACCCCTTCTGAAGTACAGTTAACATCATTTTCTATTTTGCTGGCACGGCATAAAGGTGACCTAGAAACCCTGGTAGCCGGAGCAAAGGCCATCGAAAGCCTGCAGCCGGGTGACAAAGTTTTGATTTCGGAAGGTTGTACTCATCACCGGCAGGCAGATGATATTGGCAAGGTAAAAATTCCTCGCTGGCTTCGGCAGTCAGTGGGAGATGAGCTGGATTTTGAATGGGTGTCTGGGGGAACCTTCCCGCCAGATATAGCAAAGTATAAGTTGATTGTCCATTGTGGCGGCTGCATGCTTAACCGGCGGGAAATGCTGTATCGTTTGGCAATGGCTCGAGAAGCGGGTGTGCCTATAGTTAATTATGGCTTACTGATTGCTCATGTTCATGGTATTTTGCACCGGGCACTGGCGCCGTTTCCATTGGCACAAATGATTCTGGAAGAGTGAGGGGGGCGGTAGATTGTGATATATCTTGATAACGCCGCAACAACTTGGCCAAAACCGGAAGAGGTTTATCAAGCAGTTAATCATTGTTTGCGGACTATGGGAGCTAATCCAGGACGAGGCGGCCACAGTATGGCGCGGGCGGCAAGTTTGTTATTGTATGAAACCAGAGAAGCGCTGGCGGAATTGTTTGGTATTCCAGATTCAAATCAGCTAATTTTCACCCATAACGCTACGGATGCTATGAGTATGGCGATATTTGGGATCGTCAATCCGGGTGATACTATTGTAACCACTGGCATGGAACATAACGCAGTAGCCAGGGCATTGCGCGTTGCGGAGTCCCAAGGCGTGCGTATTAATAGTATTCCTTGTGATGCAGCCGGGCAAATTGATATGGCGGCTATGAAAACTGCCATAGAACAAAAACCAAAAGCTGTGGTCATGACCCATGCCTCCAACGTAACCGGTACCATAATGCCGGTAGTAGAGGTTGGTCAGCTAACCGAAAAGCAGGAAACCTTACTCATTGTTGATGCAGCCCAAACCGCCGGCGTTGAAGCTATCGATGTTGGTCCCATGGGGATTGATGTGCTGGTTTTTAGCGGCCACAAGGGATTGCTTGGCCCTCAGGGAACGGGTGGTCTATATGTTAAAGAAGATATCCTTGTAAGGCCGCTGAGAGTGGGTGGTACAGGCAGTTTATCAGAATCTGATTTACAACCGGAGTTTATGCCTGACAGGTTGGAAAGCGGAACACCGAATACACCGGGAATAGCCGGTCTTCACGCCGGAGTACAATTTATTCTGAGAACCGGGAGGGCTGTTATACAACGAAAAGAAGCTGACTTAACCCGGTTATTAATTGCCGGACTTAAAGAAATTCCGGCGGCTACTGTTTATGGCCTGGAGGGTACTCGTGGCCGGACGGCAGTTGTTTCGTTTACTCTTACCGGTAAAGATAGTGGCGAGATTGCTCATCGCCTGGACCGGGATTATAATATTGCCTGCAGATCAGGGCTGCATTGTGCGCCTTGGGCTCACCAGACAATCGGTACTATTAAGACGGGCGCTGTCCGGCTTAGCCCGGGATATTTCAACACCGAGGAAGAAATAAGCGTGACGCTTGCCGCTATAAGGGAAATTGCCGCTAAGGGAGGATAGTGTATGAAAGGAACTTTGGTTAATGCCGCTGCAGTTTTAGTTGGCTCAGGCGTAGGCTTGGTCCTGAAGAGCGGTATTCCTGAGAAATATCAGAATACCATTATGCATGGTATGGCATTGGCTGTTGGTGCAATTGGTTTGCAAATGGCCTTTAAGACACAAAATATACTTGTTGTTATCTTGGGGATAGCTATTGGAGCTATTATCGGTGAAGCGCTGAATATTGACGGCGGGCTTAACCGGATAGGGTTGTGGTTGTCAAATAAAATGGGCGGCCAGACTGAAGATAGGAAAAATAACATAGGGCGCGCTTTTGTTACAACCAGTTTGATTTATTGTATTGGGGCAATGGCTGTAGTTGGTGCTATTCAGGATGGGATAGCCGGAGATACCAGTACCTTATACGCTAAATCACTCTTGGATGGAATCACATCCGTTGTTTTTACTTCAAGTATGGGACTGGGAGTGGCTTTTTCCAGTATTAGCATTCTACTATATCAAGGCAGCATTACTTTATTGGCTGGATTCTTCAGCACTGTATTATCGAATAAAGTGATTGCCGAATTAACAGCAACCGGCGGCATTCTTATTATCGGAGTGAGCATACTAATGTTGGAAATAAAACAAATAAAGCTGGCAAATTTGCTGCCGGCAATTCCAGCTGCTGCAGTAATAGCATATTTTTGGCCAATATAGAATACTAATTATGGCAGTTATCGGATTAGAAAGGTGATGCAATGGATATCATGGATTTGTCAAAGTATACAATGTTTGTTACTGCTAATTTACCTTACATACTACTAGTTTTAACTGCATTGATTTTTTTAGCACTTCTTGTTTTTATTAATGTTAACATTAAAATGGGCAAATTGAACAAGCGTTATCGTAAGATGATGGAAGGCATGGAAGGTGTAAATGTTGAGCGATTGCTAAACGGTCATATCGAGGAAGTACGTCAGGCCGTAAACCGGGTCAATGAATTGGACAGGGAATTTCATCGCCTGGATGCAGTTGCTGCCGTCTCTATTCAGCATTTGGGGGTAGTTCGGTTTAATGCTTTTGATGATATGGGCAGTGATTTGAGTTTTGCTATGGCACTGCTTGACAGTAAACGGAACGGCGTGGTTTTATCCAGCATTTACGGGCGAAATGAGTCGCGGGTATATGCCAAACCAATTGCTAATGGACAATCTGCCTATCACTTAACTGACGAAGAAAAACAAGCCTTAAGCAAGGCTTTGGAAAAATATTCATAAAAAAGCAGGATTTTTATATTTCTTGGCGAATAATATCATAGTTCGGCTGTTGCAAGCAGCAAAGAAAACACGGTTTGCGCATAGCTTTTGGCGATTGCGGAAGCCCTGTTGTACTTATCCAGAAGAAGATACCCTTCTGTCTGGACGAAAAGAAGGTGATGTTGTTGAAACAAAAAACGCCAAAACCTGACAGACGTGAATACACGTTAATGATTGTGCCCCATCATACAAAATCGGTGTTCCGTATTTGCATACCAATTAAAACAATTAAGTATACTGCGGCCGCATTGGGGATATGTCTGTTACTGCTTTCAGGCACAATGCTGAATTACCGATTCCAGGCAAATGCAGCAACACAGGACAAGCTTGAACTAACTCAGCTCCGGGAAGTTAATGATAAGCAGAAAGCCCAGTTGACAGAGTTAGCCAAAGCGACGGCTGATCTGCAGGAAGATATGAATAGGCTAAACCAGCTTGACAGTGATCTCAGGCGTATGGTAAATGGGGAAGAAGCAGCCGAAACGTCTCGTTCGGCCCCAGCCCGCTTGTCTAACCATAATGGACAAGGCGGTCCGGAAGTTAAGCCTAACATTGATCAGTTAACCAGTTTGGTTAAAGAGCTAAGAGCGGCAGCTATTCAAAGAGAAGAAAGTCTTACCAATATAAAAAGTGCCATTGCATCAAAAAATGAACGAATGGCCGTTACGCCGTCAATCTGGCCGGCTAGCGGAGAAGTGACTTCGCGCTTTGGCTGGCGTAATTCACCTTGGGGCGGGGGAAGCGATTGGCATCCGGGAATCGATATCGCTAGTAGTTATGGTACACCCATTATGGCAACTGCTGATGGCACGGTTACTAATAGCAGTTGGTTTGGCGGATATGGAAACATGGTAGAAATCGATCATGGTAATGGTATTGTTACAATTTATGGTCATAACTCCCGAAACGCTGTTGGCGTAGGGCAGCATGTAAAAAAAGGTCAGGTCGTAGCCTATATGGGCAGTACGGGAATGAGCACAGGAACGCATGTTCACTATGAAGTTCGGGTAAATGGTACGGCGGTAAACCCCTCCAGTTTTCTTCAGTAACACAACCTGCCGCCTAGAATAGTCTTGTTAGATATTAAAAAGCGTACTAGGGTTTGCTATAGTTTATTAACGAGGCTAAGGCAAGCTTGAATTATAGGGGGTAAATGGATGTTTGGCGGTAAAAAGCAAGCTAATAGTGTTGTTGACCAAGTAGGGACCATTATCAGTGGTGATACAGCTTTTAAAGGCACCATTACTTCACAAGGCACTATTCGGGTGGATGGTCAGCACGAAGGGGAAATTAATACGTCCGGGGACTTGGTCGTTGGTGAGAATGGCCACATCCAAGCGCAGGTTAAGGCCCGTAATGCTGTTGTTGCCGGGGTAATAAACGGTAATGTTGATATTTCCGATAAACTGGAGCTCATGCCTACAGCTAAAGTGTATGGCGACATTAAAGTAGGCATTTTAACCGTGAATGAAGGGGCTGTATTCCGTGGTGCATGTCAGATGCTCAGCGAAAATACAGCCAGTGATACCAACTAGATAGCGAAAAGCAAACCCCCAGACTATTTTTTTATAGCCTGGGAGTTTATTTATTCTGCGACTAGCCTACAGGTAGTTACATCCTGTAGGCTAGTCAATTTTATTTAATGCAACTTACCGTGAATACGGCCAATGCCAAAAGTCAGACCATGAGCAATTGTATCTGCCATTTTCATGACAAGATTCAGACGAGTGCTTTGCAGCACCATGTGTTCCATAAAGCCACCCACATTTACAATCCCGGTAATGTATGCATTGCCAACAGCGGGAAGGTTCTTGTTTACAGCGGCTCCGGGCTTAACGGAACCGCGTCCTAAGGTAACGCAGCCAACGTTTTCAAGCTTCCCAAGGCAGGCGTCTACCGCAATCACAAAAGGATTCGCAAAAGAGGAAGTAATGATTTTAAGTTTGGCCTCCAGGTTGGTGGCGTGGACCGGGTCGTCAAGTGTACCGTAAACATGGGGAAATATATTTAGTGTTTTTAATTTACTGCCGGTTAATGGGCCAAGCGAGTCGCCTGTCGAACGATCTGTACCAATGCATAGGATGATAATTTCATGATTGTCAGTTTTGGCGGTCTGTACTAAATTGCGGATAGAAGTCGCTAAGTCATAAACAGCATTAGGTTGACTAACATTGAATTTTTGTTCGCGAACCTGTTCGTGCGCAGGCTCAGGTGCGGGTGACGGTTTAAGCGGGGAAAGCTTGTTAAGGACGGGAAAATTCAAAATATTATTCAGCATACTTAGCTCCTGTTACATATTTGTTATTACCAGTATGTGTAAAAAACTGACAATATATACATAATGGCAGGAATTTTTCGCGATAAACAGGAATAATATAAGAAATGTTTACCAGATAACGTTACGAGCTTATATGGGAGGCAATTCATAGTGGAAGTAGCAAACAAGTTTAAAGCTATTCCGTCCATAGACCGTCTTTTGTTGGTTGCGGCTAATGACCTGGAAATTAGTAACTATCCCCGAGAATTAGTGACAGATTGTTTGCGACAGGCTACCGCAAGGAGTAGAGAACTTTTGCGGCAGGGGGTTGATACAGACATAGAGGCAGATGCGCTTGTGGCTATGGCTAAATTGCTTCTGAGAAGGTTTAACAAGCCAAGTCTCAGGCGTATAATCAATGCTACAGGAGTAGTTCTTCACACCAACTTAGGACGGGCTCCGTTAAGTACCCGTGCGGTCTCTTGTGTGAATGAAGTCATGGCAGGTTATAGTACGTTAGAATACGATGTCGATACAGGTAACCGCGGCAGCCGTTACTCGCACGTAGTACAACAGTTGTGCCGGTTGACCGGGGCGGAAGATGCTATTGTTGTCAATAATAATGCTGCGGCTGTTATGTTGGTGCTGTCAGCACTGGCCAAAGGCCGGGAAGTTATTGTCAGCAGAGGAGAACTTATCGAGATTGGCGGCTCTTTCCGAATTCCTGATGTACTTAAACAAAGCGGTGCATCTCTTGTTGAGGTCGGAACAACCAACAAAACCCATTTATCTGATTTTGAACAGGCTATTGGCTGCAACACCGGTGCTATACTAAAAGTCCATACAAGTAATTATTGTATTATTGGGTTTACGTCACAACCGTCAGGTCTTGAACTTTCAGAATTAGCACATAAACATAATTTGCCGGTAATTGAGGACTTGGGGAGTGGGACCCTGTTACCGCTAACTGTTGGCGGACAAGTGGAACCGTCTGTTAATGAACGGCTTTCGCTGGGTTTTGATATTGTCACTTTTAGTGGCGACAAGCTGCTTGGCGGCGCGCAAGCCGGCATTATTGCCGGTAAAGCCGAATATATAGCAAAGATGAAGAAGGATCCGCTGCTCAGGGCTATCCGTATTGATAAATTGTCTTTAGCGGCTTTGGAGGGAACTTTAATGGAATATACGCTGGGACAACCACTTCGCGATATTCCCGTATTGGCCATGCTGAATGCCTCTACTGATGAACTGAGAGAACGAGCTGAACTTCTTAATAATCTAATGGTAAAGACAAATCTGCCTGGTCTAGCTGCGGAAGTTATCTCTCTAAATTCGCCTGCCGGCGGTGGAGCTTTGCCTGCAGCCGTCCTGGCTGGCTATGGTGTAGCTGTGCAATTGGCTGGTAGGAGTGCCGCAGAAGTAGAAACCTGCCTTAGACAACGGGAAATCCCTATTATCGCCCGGATTCAGGAAGACAGAGTAATTTTAGATGTGCGTTGCTTAACGGAGCAGGATTTTGTTGAAATTGCGACGGCGCTTTGCGAATTGGGGAGGCTGGAGCCATGAAACATGTAATTATTGGCACAGCCGGGCATGTTGACCATGGTAAATCGGCTATAATCAAAGCCCTGACAGGTACAGACACGGATAGGCTTAAAGAAGAAAAACAGCGCGGAATATCCATAGATTTAGGTTTTGCCTCCTTACCGCTCGGAGACAAAATAATAGCCGGGGTTGTCGATGTACCGGGCCACGAGCATTTCTTAAAAAACATGCTGGCGGGAACAGGTGGTATTGACTTGGCTATGCTGGTAATTGCCGCTGATGAAGGTGTTATGCCGCAAACGCAGGAACACCTTGCCATGCTTGAACTATATGGAATTAAATACGGTCTTGTGGTTATTAATAAAATCGACAAAGTGGATCAAGAGTGGCTGGGCTTGATTGAAGGGGAAATTCAGGAGTACATTAGCAAGACTTTCCTGAAAAATGCGCCAGTATGCCGCGTGTCTGCAGCTACAGGAGCAGGTATTGATGAACTGAAAACTGTCTTAATAAAGCTTGCAGACAGTATACCAGCGCGGGACAGCAGTGCGCCTTTCCGCCTATGGATTGACCGGGTGTTTACTATTAAAGGTCATGGGGTTGTTGTTACCGGTTCGGTGCTTAGTGGACGTGCTAAAAGCGGCGATAGTGTACAGCTATATCCGGCCGATTCTGTGGTTAGGATACGGGGACTGGAACGGCATGGCGAAAAGGTCAACGAGATAATGGCCGGGCAGCGGGCGGCCATTAATTTGGCCGGCGTAGATATGGAAGATGTTTCACGGGGAATGGTGCTTAGCGCTCCAGAGCGTGGCGAAGTCAGCGCAGCGTGGGATATCGTAGGTGACTGGCGGGAAGAGATCGAAAGCGGCTTGCGTGTCCGACTGCACTTGGGAACAGGCGAGTTTTTGGGACGAATCTACTCCTTTAAAGACACGGACAACAAATATATGCGATTAATTCTGGAAGAACCATTAGCCGCGGGGACCGGTGACCGGGGAATAATTAGGTTATATTCACCGCAGCAATTATTGGGAGGGGTTACCCTGATTGCCCCAGGCCATAATACCCGGCGGCTAAAACCTGAACGGGCGGCGTTGGCAGATGCAGTTGCCAAAAATGAGGGGACTGAGGTATTGTATCATCGCCTGCGTGAAACCCAGCGAATGCAGGCCAAGGATGAAATTAAACGGTTAAGCGGTTACTTGCCTGATAAAGTAGTAGACCAAGCGGTGAATAAACTGATGGCTGCTAAGAAATTGCAGTGTTTTGATAAACTATATATTGTGTCAAGCATAGTCGAGCGGCTTACTCACAAGATGACTACTGCTCTGCGTGAATACCATAAAAGTCAACCGGACAAGGGCGGATTGACGAAAGAAATAATCCGGCAAAAGCTGGCGGTTGATGAAAAAAGTTTTGATACCATGCTGGCACAGTGGTTACAAGACAATAAAGTGACAATTAATGGTGGGTTGCTCGCGCTTAGAAGTCATGCCGAGCGGCACGGTGGCTGGCAGCAGGATATTATTGCTAAAGCCGAGGCTGCTTTAGCTCAAGCTGGGTTAACCAATGTTGACCAAGGGTATCTAGCCGAAAGATTAACGCTGCCGCCAGAAAAAGCAAAACCTGCTCATGAGGCGTTAGTACGGGCCGGAGTACTTGTAAAGCTTGGCGATATGTATGTATACCGCAAAACAATGCAGTACATTGTACAGCTTATTCATAAACATTATCAGGAAAAAGAAACATTAACAGTTGGGGAGTTACGAGACATTTTGAACACTTCGCGCAAAGTTGCCTTGCCAGTTATGGAGTATCTTGATATGAATAAATATACAATAAGGGATGGAGATGTAAGGCGAGCAAGCAGAAAAATTCAGGATTTATCAGAATAAAATTACTTAAAAATGTATATTGACAACAAAACAAATCGTTTTTATAATAAGACTTGAAACAGTAAATTGTATATATTGGTACATTGTATACGCACAACTGTTTTAAGGGAGTGTGTCTAGGGTTCCGTGCTGACAAAGTGGTCTGGACCAAGCGACACAGGTGCTGCCATGGTGCGGCACTACACCGTGGGTATAAAAGACCCGGCGGAAGGTCCCAGCTAATGGGGATCTTTTGCTAGGTCTTTTTTTGCTTTTTTATCTTCTGTCTGTAAATTTTTTTGATAAGTTTGAAAGGGTGGGGAGAGTAGGATGTGTAGAATAGGGGCTATAAAAAGCAAAGTCGCATTTCATCCATCGCGGGCGCTGCATTTAATGCTGCCCCAGCAGGAAGGGCATGATAATTCAGGGTTTGCCATGGTCATGCAAGATCTCGAAGGGGTCTTTGCCAAATACAAGGATAAACCTCTGCTGTCTTTGGCTTGTACGCAAAAAGGGGCAGCTATGGTAGAACATTTCATGGAAACCAACAACTTTACTCCCCTGTATGAATGGATTCCCCGGGGGGGACGCCAGGAAGGCCTGGATATTAAAGCTATGCCTTATTATATATTCCGGGCATATGACTATCCGGAGTACTACCGGACGGCTACCCAGGAAGCCAAGGAGGAGCTATTACTCGATACACGGCTGGCGCTAAGAGCCTTACTGGAAAAAGATGAGCAGGGATTTGTGTATTCGTTCTGGCCTGATGTTTTGACACTGAAAGAGATTGGCGATCCTCGTGATATTGCCGTTTACTTTAAACTTTGGGACAATAACGGCGACTTAATGGCTAAAAATGTTGTCGTGCAATGCCGGCAAAATACCAACTATGAAATCGTGCGTTATGCAGCTCATCCTTTTTTTATGCAAGGATATACCTTATGCGCTAACGGGGAAAACACTTTCTATACCAAAAACAAAGAATATCAAAAATCGTTACACCGTGGTTATATCGGTTTTGAATCAGATTCGCAAAACTTCCTCTATACTTTGCATTACGTACTTAAGGTACTTAAATGGCCAATAAAATATTACAAGCATGTTATTACGCCGCTGCCGTTTGGTGAGATTTCTGAGCGGATCGACAAACAGGAACTGACGGCAATTCGCCAATCATTGGGACACCTCGAGATAAACGGTCCTAATACCATTATTGCGATGCTGCCGGACGGACGGATGATGACTTGCTGTGACTCGAAAAAATTACGGCCGGTTGTTGTAGGCGGTGACGGTACTACTATTGCCATATCTTCTGAGGTTTGCGGTATTAACCACATTCTGCCTCACCGTAACCAGGAACTTGATATATATCCGAATGAACGGGAAGTAGTAGTTATTACCCGGGAATTGGAGGTAGAACGATGGAAGCAGTAAGAGTACAAGATGTCAGCGTAACTGACTTACCTTGGAAAATTCAATATAGCAGCGAACGCTGTACTATGTGTGGCAGTTGTGTTGCGGCATGTACATTTCAGGCAATTGAGGCGTCAATGGAACGGCGGTCGGTCACGGTGTCGACAGGCCATCAGCCGGAGCCGAGCCAGCGCCATATGGCAGTGCCTGTTATTAAACAAAAAGCAGCCGTCGCTAACGCGTGTGTTGGCTGCGGTATGTGCGAAAAAGTTTGCCCTAATAACGCTATCAAACCGGTTCGCAACGTTGATTGCCGGATAAATAGCTTGAATCGCAGCGGTGGTGCGACGGTTAAACGCGGAGGGAGAAATAACCTTAGCGTTAACGAACGAACCCTGGATAAAATCGTTGTTGGACGGATTTCGCAGATGACTGATCCGTCTTTAGATTCAGAGCGCCACACCTTCGATATCTTGGCCCCATTTGGCCGGGTCTTACTGCCCCACGAACTGCCGCTTGCATCAAACGGTCATGATCTCAGATTAACAGGTCATACACCGCCGGTAAACTGGATTTATCCGGTCATATTCAGCGATATGTCAATCGGTGCGCTGTCAACCCGAGCTTGGGAAGCCGTGGCCTTAGCAACCGCCTATCTAAATGAAAAGCACAAAATGCCTGTCCGTATGTGTTCTGGTGAAGGAGGCATGCCTAAAAGGCTGCTGCAATCCGAATTTTTGAAATATATGATCTTGCAAATTGCTTCAGGCCACTTTGGTTGGAACCGTATTATTCAGGCTATGCCTCATATGAAGGTAGACCCGGCCGGCGTCTTAATTAAAATCGGCCAGGGAGCTAAACCGGGTGACGGCGGGTTATTGCCGGCAGCCAAAGTTTCAAAGCCGGTTCAAGCCATCCGGGGTGTGCCGAAGGCCGACCTTTTATCGCCGCCTAACCACCAAGGTCTATACTCTATTGAAGAATCGGTACAGAAAATGTTTATGTCCATGAACGCGGCCTTTAAATTTCGCGTGCCGGTAGCGATTAAATGTGCGGCTTCAGCTACTTCTGTGTCGGTATATAATAATTTGCTGCGTGATCCATATAAAATTTGCGGTGGCTTTTTCATCGATGGAATACAAGGCGGTACTGGTGCTGCTAACGAAGTATCGCTGGATCATACCGGTCACCCGGTTGTTTCAAAGGCCCGGGAGTGTTATCTGGCGGCGGTTAAACAAGGCCGTCAAGGACAAATCCCGCTGTGGGCAGGTGGCGGCGTCGGACTGACCGGCAATGCGGCAGCCGATGCCTTCAAATTAATTTGTCTTGGTGCCAACGGCGTATTTATAGGTAAATTGCTTATTCAGTTATGCGGCTGTGTCGGCAATGAACATGGACGCTGCAATGCCTGCAATACCGGCAATTGTCCGGCTGGAATCTGTACGCAGAACCCGCGGCTGGTGAAACGTCTTGATATTGATAAAGCGGCACAAAACATAGTTGACTATATGCTGGCCTTAGACAGTGAGTTTAGGAAGCTCATGGCTCCTGTCGGCAACAGCTCACTGCCTGTCGGACGGTCCGATGCGTTAATTACTACCGATAAAGCCATAGCTGACAAGTTGGCTATCCAATATGTGTGTTAGGAGGATCTCTGCATGTTTAGAATAAATACAATTGATGGCAATAACCGGATGTCAACGCAGGACCTTCTGGAAAGTATTAATGCAGCGTTGGCACAGGGAGAAACCGAGTTTCATATAGAAGCCTCAGGGCAGCATGATATCGGCGGTCCACTATGGCACCCGGAAGGAAAACCTCTTACATTTCATGTAACGAATGCCGGCCAGCGGGTGGGTGCGATGTGCTTGCCCGGCACAGAAATAATCGTAGAAGGGTCAGCTTCCGCCGATGTTGGCTGGCTCAATGCCGGAGGACGGATTGTAGTCAAGGGCGACGGCGGCGATACGACGGCTCATTGTGCGGCTGCCGGTACAATCTATATTGGCGGACGCGCCGGAACACGGTCGGGTTCGCTCATGAAGCACGATCCACTCTATGAAGCACCGGAATTCTGGGTCTTAAAAAATGTCAGCAGCTTTGCCTTTGAATTTATGGGCGGCGGTATTGCGGTGGTATGCGGCTATGACAGCGAGCAGTTTGAATCGGTACTGGGTGACCGAGCCTGTACGGGTATGGTAGGCGGAATCGTTTACTTCCGCGGCAAGGCTGGCGGCATTTCGGTTAAAGATACCAAAATTCTGCAGCTTACAGCTACAGATATTGCTTATTTGGACGGCAAAATGGAAGATTTCCTTACCGCCATTGGCCAGCCGGAACTGAGAGGTCTCCTTTCCAACTGGCGGGAATGGCGTAAAGCCGTACCGCTTTCCTATGAGGAAAGGCCGAAAAAAGCGAATACTGATATATATTCTTTCCGAACTAAAACCTGGGTGCCTGACAGTATTTTCAGCGATGTCTGTTACGACGATTTTTCCGTCATAGGCGCCATCGCCACCGACGTAGACCGCCGGCGTGTTCCTGTCTGGGAAAACGGAAAATACAGCGCTCCTTGTGAGTTCAACTGCACGGCCTCAATCCCTTCCCAACGACGCTTTAATTTGCTGCGGGAAGGTAAGATAGAAGAAGCTTATAAGCTGGTACTTGAGTATACACCGTTTCCTGGTTCGGTATGTGGTGCGGTATGTCCCAATCTGTGTATGGACGAATGTACCCGAAAAACAGTTGATATTTCCGCACAAATTGGTAAGCTGGGCAGATACTCGGCAGATTTTGAATTGCCTAAGGATCAGATAAAAACAGGAAAACGCGTGGCTGTCATCGGTGGTGGTGCGGCAGGTCTTACAGCGGCTTGGCAGTTGGCCCGGCTGGGGCATGAAGTAGCAGTATTTGAAGCCCATGAAAAAGCTGGCGGCAAAATGGAGCAGGTGATTCCACGTTCGCGGCTGCCACAAGAGACATTGCGTAAAGAAATAGAAAGAATTGCCGCAATGGGAGTAAGTTTTAAAAATGGTGTTGTTGTAGATAAAGAACTGTTTGTCTCTATAAAAAATAACCATGATGCAGTAGTTCTTGCGACCGGCGCTCATATCACCAAAATTTTTCCTTGGCCGGGCTGCGAAGGGATAACTAAAGGACTGGATTTCCTTAAAGCCGTTAACCGTGGAGAGAAGCCTGTTGTTGGTAAACAAGTAGTTGTTATTGGCTGCGGAAATTCCGGCATGGATGTGGCTGTCGGTGCCTATGGCGCCGGGGCCGAGCAAGTTACCTGTATTGACGTTCAGCAGCCGGCTGCTTTTGAGGAAGAAATGGAACATGTCAAAGGCCTAGGGGGGGAAATACTCTGGCCGGTATTCACTAAAGAGATTACGGAGCAGGGCGTTATTACCCAGGAAGGAAACCTGATTAAGGCTGATACGGTAATAATTGCAATTGGTGAAATCCCGGACCTTACCTTTTTGCCTGAACCATTAGAAGTTGATCGCGGCTGCTTAAAACCTGCCAGCGACTATAGTGTAGCACCAGGGATTTTTGTTGCCGGTGACATCGTTCGACCAGGCCGTCTCGTAGACGCAATTGGCGCCGGCGGCCAAGCTGCTATGGCTGTCAACGCCTATCTAAATGGAGAAAGTTATAATCCGGCACAAAAAAACAAAATTCCTGCAAAGCGAATGAGTATCGCCTACTTTAAAAAATGTCATAGCTGTGAGATGCCTGAGGCTAACAGCGATTATACCCGGTGTATTAGCTGTGGTACTTGCCGTGACTGTCATATGTGTTTGAAATCATGTCCGGAAAATGCAATTACCCGTATAGTTCAAGAAAATGGTACTGAGTATGTTTCCGATCCTGCTAAGTGTATCGGCTGCGGTATTTGTGCCGGTATCTGCCCCTGCGGCATCTGGAATATGGAGTCTAATGACGAGCCGATTCGCTTCTATAGATAATGTGTAAATAAAATACATGCCTCCAAAACTGGCGGCATGTATTTTATTAGGTTTTTCGCAGAATAGTAAGTTGGTGTCCTTTGTGAATGGACAAACAGTGAGATGTACTATGCTGGAAGTATTGACAGAGATAGACAAGGCACATATAATTACACTGTATGGCATACATCTATATGTTGATGGTGGACACGAAGTACTAAAGACAGAGGATTTACGGTCAAAATTGCCCGTGATTCTCGGTAACGGTACGAAGGGATAGTGCCGAGCGGAAACAGCGCTATCAGTAAACGGGAGAATGACTATTGGAGGGAAAACCATGGGAAAGAGAAAATTTACAAAACTAGTAAGTGTTTTGATCAGTGTACTTATGGTAGCAAGCCTTGTTGCCGGTTGTGGCGGCAGTGGTGGCTCCCAGTCGGATGTAATTAAACTCGGTGCCGACCTTGAAATGACTGGTGGCAATGCTACCTTCGGCCAATCAGCTACCAACGGAGCTAAATTGGCAATTAAAGAAGTAAATGCGAAGGGTGGAGTCCTTGGTAAACAGTTAACGCTGGTAGTTGCCGATAACAAGAGCGAAGCAGCCGAAGCAGCTAATGCCATGCAAAAATTAGTTACCCAAGACAAGGTAGTAGCTGTTATTGCACCAATTGCGTCTTCCAGCGTTATTGCAGCAGCTCAGGTTAATGCCGATAACAAAGTGTTGTCAATCAGCCCGACAGCATCTAACCCTAAAGTTACCGTAGATCCTAACACCGGCAAGGTTCGTGAATTCAATTTCCGGGGAGCCTTCATTGATCCGTTCCAAGGCTCAGTAATGGCGACATTCGCCCAAAAGTCGCTGAAAGCCAAAACGGCTGCTATATACATAGACAACTCCAGTGACTATGCTAAGGGGTTAGGGCAATTCTTTAAAGAAACCTTTGAGAAAAATGGCGGCACAATCGTATCTAACGAAGCTTACTTAGCTAAAGATACTGATTTCAAAGCAACGCTGACAAAAGTTAAGGCACAAAATCCTGACGTAATTTTTGTTCCTGGTTACTATCAAGAAGTGGGCATGATTGTAAAACAGGCTCGTGAACTTGGTCTAAACGTACCTATACTTGGTGGTGACGGCTGGGATTCCGCTAAGCTCCCGGAAATCGGCGGTGCGGCAGCGCTCAATAATACCTTCTTCAGCAACCACTATTCGCCTGATGATAATAGCCCTGCAGTAAAAACTTTCGTTGAGGCTTATAAAAAAGAATATGGCCAAACTCCGGATGCATTCGCTGCATTATCCTATGATGTTACTATGATGGTTATCGACGCCATGAAACGTGCTAACAGCGCTGATCCGGTTAAAATTAAAGATGAACTGGCGAAAACTAAAGACTATCAAGCAGTATCCGGTTTAATCAGCTTTAATGCCAACCATGACCCTGTTAAGAGTGCCGTAATAATCGAAATGAAAGACGGCAAACAAACTTTTAGAGAGAGAGTAAATCCTTAATTGAGGGCGAGTTGCGTTCCCTGTGACCGGGGCGAAAGTCCCGGTCTCCGGACCAACCGGCCCTTCATATTTCTAATACTATTTTTTGACAATGGAGAGGGGAGAGCGCAGTGGATTCGTCACACGTAATTATACAGCTAGGACAACAGCTAATTAACGGTATATCCCTGGGCAGCATTTATGCGCTCATTGCTCTAGGTTATACCATGGTTTACGGTATAATCAGGCTGATCAACTTCGCCCACGGCGATATTTATATGGTGGGTGCGTATGCAGGGTTTTTTGCTACGTCGGTGTTTAAATTTTCATTTGTTCCCGCACTGATTTTTTCTATGGCAGTTGCTGGTATTATGGGGATGATTATTGAACGGGCTGCCTACCGGCCGCTCAGAAATGCGCCGAAAATCGCCATATTAATTACGGCGATTGGTGTATCCTTGCTTTTGGAATACGGTGGAATGCTTCTAGTAACGCCCCAGCCGCGCACTTTCCCGGCAATATTCGTTGCTGAGGTATACACCTTTGGCGGTATAATAATCAATAGCCAGCAAATCGTCATACTAGCGGTTTCCCTGCTTTTGATGGTCATTCTGACCTATGTCGTACACCGTACAAAAATGGGCAAAGCCATGCGGGCGGTAGCCTTTGATACCGACGCTGCCCGGCTTATGGGTATCGACGTTGACAAGGTAATTTCCTTTACCTTTGGTATCGGCTCCGCGTTAGCGGCGGCGGCCGGTGTGCTTGTTGGCATTTACTATAATTCAATTGATCCGCTTATGGGAATTATGCCAGGCCTCAAGGCCTTCGTTGCCGCCGTACTTGGCGGTATTGGCAATATTCCGGGCGCCATGCTTGGCGGTACCATTTTAGGTGTTATCGAAGCTCTTGTCAGTGGCTTCTGGTCTTCCACCTTCCGGGACGCAGCAGCCTTTGCCATCTTGATTATAATCTTGTTGTTTAGACCGGCCGGCCTCTTGGGCAAAAACGTCCGGGAGAAAGTGTAGGTGACAGGTCATGAATTTTCAAAGAAAAACCAAGACTGACATTATGGCATTGATGGCCTGTGTTGTTGTATATGCCGCTGTTCAAGGGTTAATGCTTGCCGATGTTATCGATCCTTTCTGGTCGCTTAATATTATCCTGATTGGTATTAATATTATTTTGGTGGTAAGCCTTAATTTGATTAATGGTTTTACCGGCCAGTTTTCTATCGGTCATGCCGGTTTTATGGCCGTCGGCGCTTATTTAAGTGCTGTACTTACCGTAAAGATGCAGCTTCCCTTTATTGCAGCTATTATTGGCGGGGCACTCGGCGCCGGTATTTTAGGTTTTGCGATTGGACTACCAACCTTGCGGTTAAACGGCGATTATCTCGCAATCGCAACTCTGGGTCTGGGAGAGATTATCCGTATCTGTATTCTTAATATCCAATATGTTGGCGGTGCTTCAGGCTTTATGGGCATTCCCCGTTATACCGATTTTACCTGGGTATTTGGGCTTGCTGTATTAACGGTGTTTATTATTAAAAATTTTATTGATTCAACACATGGCCGGGCGTGTATCTCCATACGCGAAAATGAGATTGCCGCCGAGGCCATGGGTGTTGATACTACGAAATACAAAGTATTGGCATTTACCATCGGGGCGGCTTTCGCCGGAGTAGCCGGTTCATTGTTTTCCCACTACTTTTACATTGCCCACCCGGCGTCCTTTACCTTTATGAAATCCTTCGACATTCTGACAATGGTAGTTCTAGGCGGTTTAGGAAGCATTACCGGCAGTATCACTGCCGCTATACTGTTAACCTTTGTCTCAGCTGCCCTGGCTAGTTATCCTGAGTGGCGGATGATTATTTATTCGGTATTATTGATTGTCTTAATGCTGTATCGGCCGCAAGGCTTGTTTGGCAATAAGGAATTAAGCCTAAAAGTATTCAGCCGCTTGACAGGAGGTAAGAAACATGGCACTACTCAAAGCAACTAAATTATCCAAAGTCTTCGGCGGTCTTAAGGCGGTCTCCAATTTTGAAGTAGAGATTGCTCCCGGCGGGCTTATTGGTTTGATAGGACCAAACGGCGCCGGTAAAACCACGGCCTTCAACCTGTTAACCGGTGTATATGAACCGACAGAAGGGCAGATTGAATTTGACGGTGCCAGCATTGTCGGACTTAAGCCTTATCAGATTACCCAGCGCGGCATTGCCCGTACCTTCCAGAATATCCGGCTGTTCGCCGATCTTAGCGTTCTGGATAACGTTAAAATTGCTTATCATTTTCATGTAAAATACGGTTTATTAGAAGCTATGCTCCACATGGGCCGCTATCATGGCGAAGAGGCTGAAATCGAAGCTAAAGCCATAAAACTTTTGGAGATATTTCAGCTTGCTGATAAAAAAGATGAAATCGCCAAAAACCTGCCGTATGGCGAACAGCGCCGCCTGGAAATAGCCAGAGCGCTAGCGGCTCAGCCTAAATTATTATTGCTGGATGAACCGGCCGCCGGGATGAACCCCCAGGAAACACAGCAGCTCATGGAGATGATCCGCTGGATTAAGAAAGAATTTAACCTGACTATTCTTTTGATTGAACATGACATGAGTCTGGTTATGGGTGTGTGTGAACGCATTTATGTGCTGGACTATGGCAGTATCATTGCCCAGGGAACGCCGCAAGAAATTAAAAATAATCCGCGGGTTATCGAGGCCTACCTCGGTGAGGAGGTTTAGATCATGACAATGCTAAAAGTTGATAATATAAACGTATATTACGGTGCCATTCATGCCCTTAAAGGAATTAGTGTGGAAGTAAGTCAGGGACAAATTGTGACTTTGATTGGCGCTAATGGCGCCGGCAAAAGCACTACATTGCGCACTATCTCGGGTTTACTTAAACCGAAGAGTGGGCAAATTACCTTTGAGGGACAAAATATTGCCGGTATGGCGGCTCAGAATATTGTTAAACTGGGAATATCCCAGGTTCCTGAAGGACGCCGGGTATTTGCCAATATGTCGGTGCAAGAAAACCTGGAACTGGGGGCGTATCTTCGTTCAGATACTAAAGAGATTAAAGAAGATATGAACAAAATATTTTCCCGGTTCCCGCGGCTGTCAGAACGCCGCAGTCAGCTTGCCGGTACACTTTCGGGCGGTGAGCAGCAAATGCTGGCAATGGGCCGTGCGCTCATGAGCCGTCCGCGCATTTTGTTGTTAGACGAACCGTCGATGGGTCTGGCGCCATTACTGGTAAAAGAGATATTCTCAATTATTAAAGATATTAATGAGACAGGCACAACCGTTTTGCTTGTTGAGCAAAATGCGCATATGGCCTTGTCAATTGCCAATAAAGCCTATGTACTGGAAACAGGCCGGATTATCCTGTCCGGCGAAGCCAAAGAATTGGCGGAAAGCGAAGAAGTACGCAAAGCTTATTTGGGTGGCTAATAAAAAATCTTCCTGGATTTTACACATTTTGTTTGATATGCTAATATAATAAGCGTAGGAACAGGCGGCCTTAGAGCAAACAGGCGCAGCCGGATACGCAGCAGGTAAGCCTGTGGACCTATCGTCCTGCAGGCTTATTTTCGTTATCAGTAAGAAGAGTTTTTTCTGATAATGAGCAAGAACAAGTGAGGCTTATGCTGTAGTCTTGAAGGACTTGGCACAAGCCAAGTTTTTTCTTATCCAATAAAATGGATAACTTTACCTGTATAAAGGCAATATTGATTTCCGCTTTTGTCAAGGTTCGGCGCAAGTCGTATTTTCTTTACTTAAAAATGGGGGGGAGAGGCTTGGAGACAAAATATAGTAGGCTAAAGCAACAGACAGCACGTCTGTCGGTAATATCGAATACATTGCTTGTTGTGCTAAAATTATTTGTCGGCATAGCTACTGGTGCTGTTAGTATTGTTTCTGAGGCTGCTCATTCTGCTGTTGATTTGATAGCTGCCCTTGTGGCTTATTTTGCTGTAAAAAAGTCTAGTAAACCACCTGACAGCCAGCATGCGTATGGGCATGGAAAAATCGAAAACCTTTCGGCTGCTTTTGAAGCAGTGCTTATTGTAGTAGCCGCTTTATGGATTGTGTATGAGTCAGTACAAAAAATAAATAGTCCGCATGCTCCGGAATTTCTTGAATACGGTCTGGTAGTAATGGCCTTATCTGTTGCCGTAAACTACTGGGTATCCAATAAATTATATACCGTAGCGCGTCTGACGGGTTCACATGCCTTAGAGGCTGATGCACTTCACCTTAAAGCCGATATTTGGACCAGTGTGGGTGTTTTTATAGGGTTAGGTGTTATAAAAATAACCGGTTTATATTGGCTTGACCCGGTAATTGCTATTGCGGTTGCCGTCATCGTCTTCAAAGCAGGCTTTAATATGACAATGAAAAGTGTTTACGAATTGACAGACGTTACTTTACCTGAGGTGGAGGAAGAAGAGATCAGGGAGATTGTTCACAGTCACCCGGCGGTGATTGATTTTCATCAACTTCGAACCAGACGGTCAGGCAGTTTCCGGTTAATTGACATGCACTTGATCCTGCGGAAAGATATGCATCTGGATAAAGCGCATGCTGTGTGTGATGAAATTGAAGTCTTAATTAAAAAGCGGTTCGAGCCCTGTGATGTTATCATCCATTTAGAACCATGCGACTATTACGACAATGGTTTTGGTGCCTGTCCTTTGGACTGCAGGGAAAAATGCAAACATGAATAAAATAATTCGCAGACAAATAAAAAAACATCAGACTTGATGCTATAATTAAGCTGTACAAACAAAGAGTGCTTCTATGGGGCACTCTTAAGTCTTAAACAGCTTAAATTTTGCTATTGTCAGGAGCAGAATATGTCTAAATTATTTAACATTAAAGAAAGTGTTCAGCAGGTTGTTGAAGCGATTGCCAGTGTGCTAGGTGTTGAGGTTACGGTTGTTGATAATGAGCTGCGCCGTATAGCAGGTACGGGGCGATATGCCGGGGATGTTAGCAATATGCCCATAAAGGCTACTATCTTCGACCAGGTCTTACAGTCCGGTAAAGGCGTCATTATTGACAATCCGGGCAAGAACAGTGTTTGTTTAGCCTGCGAAGCGCAGCAGTATTGTTCGGAAATGGCGCAGGTATGCTGCCCGATAGTGGTTGAAAAGCAAACCGTTGGGGTTATTGCGTTGGTTGCTTTCACTGCCAAGCAAAAAGAGACCTTATTAGGCCAGCAGCAGAGTTTGTTTGGCTTTTTGGACAAAATGGCTGATTTATTAGCGAGTAAAGTAATTGAGCAAGAACAGCTGACACAATTGGAAGATACCAAAATACAATTGGAGACAGTATTAAATACCGTTCACGAAGGCATTATTGCTATCGACTGCAATGGATGCATTGTCGATTTTAATGCTGCTGGCCAGAAAATGATCGGGATACCTGCTGACAAGATCATGGGTATGAATGTCGGCCAAGTGTTTGTAGATCTTTCGGCTGAAACCTTATTGCGCCATGCCAAAGAAAGAGCCAATAGAGAGATTTCCTGCTGGATTGCCGGCCGCCAGCTTCATTGTATTATGACGGTGAATGTCTGGGTTGATTCGGGTGGGATAAAAGGCATCGTGGCCACTTTACAGGAGATGGCTAAGGTTAAGAAAATTGTATCACGCTATGGCTTGGAAATAGACTGCAGCGGCAACCGCATTCTGGGGAACAGTGCGGGTATGAAAACAGTTAAAGAAGCTATTACCATGGCGTCGCGCACCAATGCATCCGTTTGCATCCGGGGCGAAAGTGGAACAGGCAAAGAATTGTTTGCCAGACTATTGCATTGCAGCAGCCAACGCAAGCAGCAGCCATTTATTGCAATAAACTGTGCGGCCATTCCGGATAACCTGCTGGAGTCAGAATTATTCGGTTATGAAGAGGGAGCTTTTACCGGTGCCCGCCGCGGCGGTAAGCCGGGAAAATTTGAACTGGCCAATGGCGGTACACTGTTTCTTGATGAAATTGGGGATATGCCGATGCAATTGCAGGCTAAAATCTTGAGAGTTTTGCAGGAAAAGCGAATTGAACGGGTAGGTGCTACACAATCGCAGCCTGTTGATGTACGCATTATTTCGGCAACCCATAAAGATATAGAAGAGATGATCAAGAATGGACAATTCCGGCAGGACCTTTACTACCGGATTAATGTATTTCCGGTTACAATCCCGCCGCTGCGGGAGCGGAAAGATGATCTACCTGAGCTAATAAAGGATTTCTTAGACAGATATCAAGTCATGTACGCCAAAGAAATAACCGGCATTGACGATGATGCCTATGCGCTGTTAGTGGACTACGACTGGCCGGGCAATGTGCGGGAGTTGGAGAATGTTATGGAGTATCTTGTCAGTACAGAAACAGGAGCAGCCATTTCCCGGCAGAATGTTTCCCGGCGTATTCAGCGCGGCAAAACCATATCCTTGGATATCATGCCTATTGCCCAGGCTGAACGCCAGTTAATTCAAACGGCGCTGGCCAAGTTTGGAACTACGCTCGAAGGCAAAGCCAAGGCGGCTGAAGCCTTAGGAATCAGTAAAGCCACTTTGTATCGAAAACTAAAAGAGTACGCAGAACCAGGTTTAGAAGGCTAAATTGTAAGGCTAACTGCAACTTCTTGATAGTAGTTGCAGTTTTTTTATTATAGCGAATAAAAATTGGCATCAATCTTGCGAATGGAATATAGTAATACAGCAATAACTCCCGCAGAAATATTTTTGCGTGAAGACTGCTGCAAGTAAGAAAGGAGAACAGGAAAATGAAGTATGTAACAAAAGGGGTTTGCGCTAAAGAAATTCATTATGAAATTGAAGACGGTAAGGTTAAAAACGTTAAGTTTGTTGGCGGCTGTCGGGGCAATCTGAAGGCTATTAGCATACTGATCGAGGGAATGCCTGTGCAAGAGGTTATTGCCAAACTCAGTGGAAATGTATGTCAAAACAAAACTTCCTGTACCGACCAGTTAGCTAAGGCGCTGGCCGAGAATATCAGCAAGGATAGAAAAAATAGCTGAATAGAAATAAAAAATAGAAGTTCATTCTCAATTTGAGAAGAAATTCTCGTTTTGAGAAGGTGCGTAGTTTCTGGGAAAAATGAGCTTGCGACAATAAAAAGTTCGCAATTTGAGAATATGTGCTGTGTTAACATGCCGAAAAGCCGCAGTTTTACAGCGCTTTAATGATTGGCATCAAAATTGCAATGAATGTTTACTAGTCGCAAGTTATAGCAGCTTCTGCTATACAAAAATGAACAAAGGGAAGGGATTAATAAAATGAATTGTAGTCATACTCCAGAAACTACCGCCTCTGAGCGTATTTGTATGCAGCTTTTAGAAAAGGAATTGGTATTGGCTTTAGGATGTACTGAACCCGTAGCTATTGCCTACGTTGCAGCTTTAGCCAAACATTACAGTGATGGCGGTGCTATTAACTATGTACAGGTAGTTGCAAGCGGCAATGTAATTAAAAATGCTATGGCAGTCACTATTCCCGGAACAGATGAAAGCGGTGTGGCATTAGCGGCTGCATTAGGAGTTGTGGCCGGTGCCCACGAAAAGAAGCTGGAGGTATTGGCAGGTATAACCAAGGAGCAGGTAGCTGAGGCCAAAGCAATGATTTCCGGCGGCTTGATTCAAGTGTCTTTGGCTGATACCGAAAAGAAACTGTATATTGAGGTCGTTGTCCACACTGCCGACAGCTATGCTAAAGTTGTGCTAGCCGATGAACATACCGGTATTGTGTTGATTGAGAAAGACGGACAAATACTGCATCAGGAAATTGTTGCCAAAGATAGAGCTGACGAATCTCAAGCGGAAGATGCGGCAATAAGCCTGGATATGGTTTGGGATTTTGCCATGAAGGTTAATGTTGATAAATTGGAGCTTGTAAAGCAGAGTATTGAGCTTAATAAGGTAGTAGCAATGGAAGGCTTAGAACATACTTATGGTTTGCAAGTTGGCAAAACTCTGCATGATGGTATCAGCAAAGGCTATGTAAGTGATGACCTTGCTACCCGGGCTATGGCGCTTGCGGCTGCTGGTTCAGATGCCAGAATGGCAGGCGTTATCATGCCGGTCATGAGTAACTCAGGCAGCGGCAACCAAGGCTTGTGTGCTACCTTGCCTGTTATTGCCGTAGGTGAAAAATTAGCTGTTAATGAGGAAACCTTGCTGCGGGCAGTTACCCTCAGTCACTTGATAACAATCTATATTAAGAGAAAGTTTGGAAGGTTATCGGCTTTGTGCGGCGCTGCTATTGCCGGAACAGGCTCCAGCTGCGGAATTACTTATTTGCTGGGTGGCGGGCTGAATGAAGTCAAATATGCAATTCAAAACATGCTAGGCAATGTTACCGGTATGCTGTGTGATGGTGCCAAAGCCGGTTGTGCTATGAAAGTATCTACCTGCGTAAATGCGGCAGTACAATCGGCAACCCTTGCTTTGGCAGGACGCAATATTCAGGCAACTGACGGAATTATTGAAGTCGATGTGGAAAAATCTATTGATAATCTTTGCCGCCTGGGCAATCAGGGATCATTAGAAGCCGATAAGATAATCCTTGATATTATGATTAATAAGAAATTGTGCTAGCATATCTTTAGTAATCAAACAATAAATTAGAGCAAAAATAAGGAGTGTTATTATGGGAGAACTTTCCTCGGTTCTTGTGAACTTAGCTGGTATGCTTGTACTTATGTACATTCTATTCCAAATGCAGCAGCGGCACATGAGTTTCGGTAAACGGGTTATGACCGGTTTGGGCCTTGGTATTTTATTTGGTTTAGTTTTGCAAGGGATATATGGCCCAAGCTCGGCTGTAGTGAAACAATCTAACACCTGGTTTGATGTTGTTGGTTCCGGATACGTGCGGCTGTTAAAAATGATTGTAATGCCTTTAATCATTGTTTCAATCACTTCAGCGATTACCAACCTGAAAGATACTAAAATTCTGGGTAAAGCCGGTACTTTGATTATTGCTATTTTGCTTCTTACTACTTCTGTTGCAGCTGTTGTTGGTGCAGGTTATTCACTGACTTTTGGTCTAAATGGGGCAAGCCTGCAGGCCGGGGAAGCAGAGCTTAGTGCCCAAAAATCAGTGGAGGGTAAGAAAATTTCTTTTGAAGCTAAACCGGTGCAGCAGCAATTGATAGAGATTATTCCTAGCAATCCATTTTATGCTATAACCGGTCAGGGCAGTAACGCCACTTTATCAGTAGTATTTTTCTCAGCTTTTATTGGTATTTCTGTCCTGGGAATCAAGAAGAAAAAACCAGAAGCGGCCGATTTCTTTATCAAAGCGATTAACTCCTGCCATGACGTAGTTATGCGAATGGTTACTCTGGTACTCAGGTTAACACCTTACGGCGTTCTAGCGCTGATGACAGGCTTTGTTTCAACGAGTAATTTTGCCGAAATCTATAAGCTGGTTCAATTCGTTATGGCTTCTTACTGTGCGCTGATAACTATGTTTATAATCCATATGCTTATCCTGACGTTTATGGGCTTCAATCCATTTACCTATGTTAAGAAGATTTCTCCTGTTATGATATTTGCCTTTACTTCCCGTACCAGTGCCGGCACCATGCCGCTGACCATCGAGACTTTGATTAACAAATTGGGTCTTTCTGAGGCTTATGCCAATTTAGCGGCTTCTTTTGGCACCAGTATCGGCCAAAATGGCTGCGCCGGTATCTATCCGGCCATGCTGGCAATCATGGTAGCACCGACGGTTGGTATTAATCCGTTTGAATTTGGCTTTTTGGTCAAACTTGTCGTTATCGTTGCCATTAGCTCCTTCGGTATCGCCGGGGTAGGGGGCGGTGCAACCTTTGCTGCATTGGTTGTGCTGTCGACAATGGGGTTACCTGTAGGACTTGTTGGCCTGTTAATTGCTATCGAGCCTTTGATTGACATGGGCAGAACAGCCTTGAACGTTAGCGGTGCCATGACAGCCGGACTCGTTGCCGGCAAGATGCTGAATGAGGTAGACGTTAACAAATATAATCAAGATATTGAAGAAGTAGCAGATTAAACGCGATAAGCGATAGGTTAGGAGAATTGTCATGAGAATCGTTATTATTGGGGCAGAGGCAGCTGGAGCCAGTGCAGCAGCTAAAGCCAAGCGGCTGCTGCCGGATGCCGAAATTATTGTCTACGAAAAATCGGTTATTGTTTCGTTCGGAGCCTGTGGCTTACCTTATTTTGTAGGCGATAGTTTTGATGATCCCGATTTTATGATTTCAAGAACAGTAGAACAGTTTACTAATAGCGGGATAACTGTTAAAATTAAACATGAAGTACTTGCTGTCGATGCAGAAGCCAAAACTATTACCGTAAAGAATCTGGACAGTGGCGAAACATTCACACAGTCTTATGACCGGTTATTGATAGCTACCGGAGCGGCCGCGGTTAAACCGCCGATTACCAATCTCAACCTGCAAAATGTATTTACCCTAAAATCAATGGCTGACGGTTTGATGCTAAAGCAAGCCGCACACCAAGACAAAATCAAAGATGTAGTTATTATTGGTGCTGGGTTTATTGGTTTAGAACTTGCGGAAGCAATGATTAAACTGGGTAAGAGAGTACGGATACTGCAATTAGATGAACGGGTAATGCACGATTTCTTTGACCAAGAAATTACTGATATATTTGAAAAGGAACTGACTGCGGCCGGCACTGTTGTGCAGGTGTCTGAAACCGTTACATCCCTTCAGGGAGATATCAGTGTTACCGGTGTTGTTACTGATAAGGGTGAATATCCTGCTGATCTGGTTGTAGTAGCCGTAGGAGTAAAGCCGAATACGGCCTTTTTGCAGAATACCGGGATAACGATGCTGAAAAACGGAGCCATAGCTATTGATGGTCATGGACAAACCAGTCTGCCCGATATCTATGCCGCCGGCGACTGTGCTAGTGTATGGCATCTAGTCAAAAGAGAAAATGTTTATATACCCTTGGCTACGACGGCTAACAAAATCGGTAAGATTATCGGTGAAAATCTAGGCGGCGGGGATGCCATATTCCCGGGAACTCTAGGGACGGCAGCAATCCGGGTAATGGAACTGGAAGCAGGCCGGACAGGGCTAACCGAAAAAGAAGCTGCGAAAGCCGGGCTGCCTTACAAGACGGTGTTTATTCGCGATAAAAACCACAGCAATTACTTGCCTGGTCAATCGGATATTTTTGTGAAATTAGTATATCATAAGGAGACCAGAGTATTGCTAGGTGGCCAGGTTGCCGGCAACTATGGTTCAGCCTTACGCGCCAACGTATTGGCAGCAGCAGTTTGGAACGGCATGACAGTCGATCAACTGGGCATGATGGATCTTTTCTATGCCCCGCCGTTTTCCCGCCCATGGGACGCCTTGAATATTGCTGCAAATGCGGCAAAATAAGATACAGGGAGGATGTTATTATGAAAAAAGTAGTACATACCGACTCTGCCCCTAAAGCGATTGGGCCTTATTCTCAGGCCATTAAGGCTAATGGATTTTTGTTTATATCCGGCCAATTGCCTGTTGTTCCGGCAACAGGTGAGTTTGCTGAGGGTGGAATAGAAGCACAAACCCGCCAATCTCTTGAAAACTTAAAAGCCATCCTTGCTGCGGAGGGACTGACCTTCGCTAATGTGGTTAAGACTTCGGTATTCCTGAAAGACATGAATGATTTCGCAGCTATGAATGGTGTTTATGCCACTTACTTTACTGCAGAGGCTCCGGCACGGGCTTGTGTTCAAGTCGCCAGACTGCCTAAAGACGCCATGGTGGAAATTGAATTAATTGCCGTGTGCTAATCTAGCCAACCGCAAAAAGTAATAGTTTCAACTATACCCCTCCTTTTGTTTGAGTTATATATTTCAAACAAGAGGAGGGGTATTTTCTCCCTAACAGGATGTACTTACTTCACGAAATTAGGATAAGGGTAACAGCGGCTTCCTCTTCGCCAGAGGCTCGGAGCAAGCCATGTTTACTTTATCGTGACATTTCATAAAAAAGGTTGTCAGTACAAGCAGGTTATACTTATTCAGGGGTATAATATATAGTAAGAGTCAATGAAAAGGAGGTGGCATACCTTGATCAAACTTACAGAATATACCCAGCGGGGTGGTTGAGCGGCTAAAGTTGGGCCAGGGGACCTGGCCGAAGTATTGAAGCATTTGCCGGCAATGCAGCATCCCAATATCATTGTGGGCATTGATACATCCGACGATGCAGGTGTCTATCGCTTGAATGAGAGCACTGCCTTAGTCCAGACAGTAGACTTTTTTACACCAATTGTTGATGATCCCTATCTGTTTGGACAAATTGCCGCCGCCAACAGTCTAAGTGATGTGTATGCCATGGGGGCAACACCATTAACGGCATTAAATATAGTAGCCTTTCCTAACTGCAAACTGCCGGGAGAGGTATTAGGGGCCATTCTTAAAGGGGGCCAGGCTAAAGTCGCCGAAGCGGGGGCGGTAATCATCGGCGGTCATACCATTGATGATACCGAGCCGAAATACGGCCTGTCTGTTACCGGCCTAGTTCACCCGGATAAAGTTTGGACAAACGCCGGTGCTAAGCCAGGGGACTGCCTGCTCTTGACTAAGCCGCTAGGTACGGGGATTTTGTCCTCGGCGGCCCGGGCCGACCTGTTTCCTCAGGGCGCTCAAGCAGCGATTGACAGTATGGCGGCGCTCAATGCCACTGCAGCTAAAGTTGCGGCCGGCTATACGGTGCATGCCTGTACCGATATTACCGGTTTTGGTTTAGCCGGGCATGTTTATGAAATGGCTGCTGGCAGTCAAGTTGACATAGAACTTGACAGTGTGGCATTACCGCTGCTGCCTGAAGCCGCCGATGCCGCCGCCATGGGCTTTGTACCAGGCGGGGCGTATTCTAACCGTATGTATCTTACTCAAGTTGATTTTGACGGGGATGTTCCGGAGAATATCAGAGATATCTGTTTTGATCCGCAGACTTCAGGGGGGTTGCTGCTTTCTGTTCCTGCAGCAGAGTCAGAAGACCTACTGGCGGCACTGCAGGCCGCAGGGCTGGCGGCATCGCGGATTATTGGCGAAGTTACGGGAATGGGAGAGGGGAAAGTTCATGTCAAATAAAACTGTTGATTGCCGGGGGTTAGCCTGTCCACAGCCAGTAATCCAAACCAAACGGGCGGTGGAAGAGCTTGCATCAGGCCGGCTTACCGTTATTGTTGATAATGAAGTAGCTAAGAACAATGTAGTCAAATTTGCCGCTGCCAATGCTTTGGGAGCAGGCGTAGAGGAACAAAACGGACAGTACTATATTACTATTGTTAAAGGGGCAGATTATAAAGCCGCTCCAAACGGAAAAAGTACTGCTGCAGATGGAGAAACTGGCAGTCAAGTTTACCTCGTTACCCAGAATACACTGGGACACGGTTCACCCGAACTGGGGGCTGTGCTGATGAAGGCGTTTATGAGTACCCTGCTGGAAGTAAAGCCTCAGCCCCTGGCTTTGCTGTTTATTAACGGCGGGGTAAAGCTTGCTATTAAAGGATCACCGGTAGTAGAGCAGTTGACAATGCTTGCCGGGCGGGGCGTAACGATACTGTCCTGCGGTACCTGCCTGGACTTTTATCAATGCAAGTCTGAACTGGCAATAGGTGAAATAACCAATATGTATACGATTTTGGAAACAATCAATACTCATAAAACAGTGACCTTATAAGCAGGTGATTTTATTACATATCAGCAATATGACAGGCTGATTTCCTTTGATTCGGTACACCACGCCATCAAGGCCGAAAAAGTTCTGGGTAAACACGGCATTGCCATCTATGCGCTGCCAACTCCCCGGGAAATTGATATTAGCTGCGGCCAGTGTCTGCTATTTATGGCATCAGGACAAGACAAGGTTATGAATTTGCTTGCCGATGACCATGTGCGGTGGTCGAAGCTATTCAGCCGAACTCACACAGGTACTGCATATATATATGAAAAAATATTAGAGTGCGGAGGTTAGTGTGGAACAATTACTAACATCTGATTTTTGGTGGAGCACAGCGGTGCGGATAATTCGGCTGGTGACAATTGTTATCGGTGGATTAATCGTGCTTCGCGTTACCAATGTGATTGTTGAACAGTTTTTTATCCCCAAGCCCGGGGCTAAGACGTTATATTTAGAGGAAAAACGCGCCAGGACATTAAGCAGTCTGCTCCACAGCATTATTCGCTATACAATTTACTTTATCGTTGCGGTTATGCTTCTGCAGGAATTTAAAATTGACACTACCTCCATTGTAGCAGGCGCCGGCATTATAGGTTTGGCGCTGGGCGTTGGTGCGCAAAGCCTGATTAAAGACTTTATTACCGGCTTTTTTATCATCCTGGAAGACCAGTATGGCGTTGGCGATTATGTTGTTATTGGCGATATGTCGGGGACGGTAGAAGAACTCGGGTTTCGCGTTACCAAGTTGCGGGATGGCAATGGTATTCTTCATATTATTCCTAACGGATCGGTGGTCAAGGTAAGCAATCATACCAGAGGCCATATGCAGGCTGTTGTCAATGTGCCTGTTCCGTACGAGGCGGATATTGCGCAGGTTTTTACCCTTTTGGACGAGGCCTGCATCGCCGTTGGCAAGAGTATGCATGAAGTGCTGGATGGGCCCCACATTGTTGGTGTAGTTGATCTTAGAGCAGGAGAAGTGATTATTCGTCTGACGGCAAAAACCGTACCCTTAGAGCAAGTTAAAGTCGAAACAGCGCTGCGCCGTTTAATAAAAGAAAAATTTACCGAAGCCCAAATACCCCCGCCACAACCGTTAGGCGGGGTTCGACTGGCCGAAATCAAGGTCGCTCAAACAGGAGGACAGCATGAGTCTGCAAAAATATAATTATAAAGTTGGCGAAATAGTGAAAATGAAAAAACCGCATCCCTGCGGTGGTGATCGCTGGGAAATTACCCGCACCGGCATTGACTTCGGGCTCAAATGCCTGCAATGCGGCCGGCAGGTCATGATTCCACGGCCGAAATTTGAAAAAGGCGTTAAGGCCGTGATTCCCCCTTCCGATAATACTTGATTTTTTGCGATCTTTATTAGGTGGCTCAAGGAAAAGCTTGAATTTAAACCGCCATTATCTTACAATAAAGTAGACTTGCTTCAGGTGGGGGAGATAGCCCCACTTAAATTTTAGTCGCACTTATCCAGGGACTAGCCGCCTTAATCTCCGGCGGGGAGTTTTCGAGGAAGTTAGTCACAGGATAATGTTAACTTCAAAAAACAATCAGGCTGTACTCTTGAACCAGCCTTTAAAGGTGGAGTAGTATAATGAGCACAAATTTGGAAGTAGGTATCGTAGGCCTGCCGAATGTCGGCAAAAGTACACTGTTTAATGCCATTACCAAGGCTGGAGCCGAGGCCGCCAATTATCCTTTTTGCACGATTGAGCCCAATGTTGGGGTTGTTGATGTACCTGATGCCCGTCTGGGAAAACTGACTGAGATGTATAATCCTAAGCGGACAATGCCTGCGGCTATGCGGTTTGTGGATATTGCCGGTCTTGTAGCCGGAGCTGCGCAAGGCGAAGGACTTGGCAATAAATTTTTGTCCCATATCCGTCAGGTTGACGCAGTAGCACAAGTAGTTAGATGTTTTTCTGATGATAACATTACTCATGTAGCCGGTAGTCTTGATCCGATTCGGGATATTGAAATAATAAATACCGAACTATGTCTCGCTGATTTAGAGACAGTGGAAAAACGCATCGAACGGTTACAGAAGATGCTGAAAAGCGGTGATAAGAAAGCGCAAGCGGAGTTGGAGGTTCTCAAACAGGTAGAGCAGGCATTGACTGACGGTCAACCTGCCCGACGGGTTGTTAACGATGAAGACACGGCCGCGCTGTTAAGGGATTTATTCCTGTTGACTTTAAAACCGACCTTGTTTGTTGCCAATGTCAGCGAACAGGAAGCTGCCGATGCCAGCGGCAATCCGCATGTTGCCAAGGTTCGTGAATATGCCGCGCATGAGGGTGCCGAAGTTATCGTAGTATCGGCTAAAGTTGAGTCCGAGATCGCTGAGCTTGATGACGAGGAAGCCCGCGAGTTTTTAGCGGACTTGGGTTTGGCAGAATCCGGTCTCGATAAACTGATTCGTGCCAGCTTCAGTCTGCTGGGACTAATGACCTTCTTTACCGCTGGTGAACAGGAAGTCCGGGCCTGGACAATAGTCAAAGGAACCAAAGCGCCGCAGGCCGCCGGGAAAATTCATAGCGATATTGAACGCGGGTTTATTAGAGCTGAAATCGTTTCCTATGACGACCTAATGGCTTGTGGTTCGCATGCAGGCGCCAAAGAAAAAGGCTTAGTACGCCTTGAAGGTAAAGAGTATGTTATGCAGGATGGCGATGTAACGTATTTCCGGTTTAATGTATAGTATATAATTGCAGTTCAAAGATTAAAACCATGAGCGGTTTTCCCTAGGCCGCTCTCTTCTTTTTTAGCGAGGTGGGAATATGGGGGAGAAACTAAGAGGATCTGTAGCCTTCCATGTGGCATTACTAGGAGCAGGACACTTCTTCAGCGATTTTTACGCTAACTTTTTGCCGGCTTTGCTACCTGTAGTTATGGCTAAGCTCGGCTTGTCCCTGACCTTGAGCGGGATGCTTGTTATGACCTATGCGGTCATCTCGAATGTACTGCAGCCGCTTTGCGGTTATCTAGTTGACAAGTATGGTTATGGGTGGCTTATTCTTGTTACTACGCCGGTTAGCGCAGTATTTATTTGCATGGCAGGTTTAGCAGACAGCATTGTTGCCTTATTTTTGCTGGTAGGCATTGCCGGACTGGGTGCGTCCGTTTTTCATCCGCTGGCGGCAAGTCTGATGGGAAAAGTAGTTACCGAGAAGACTAAAGGTACGGCGATGTCGGTGTTTGTGTTTGGCGGCAACGTTGGGTTTGCCGTAGCGCCTGCGATTATATTATATTGTTTAGACGTTGGCGGCACAGAAGGAATACTTTGGCTTATTATTCCCGGATTACTGGTTACTTTAGCTACATACCTAGCGGGATTGCATAAGGTGGACATTAGCCCGGCCGGTAAACGGACTGAAATTGACGCAGACACTCAGGAAGAGCCTTGGTATAAATCTACCGGGTTAATACTTTTAAATGCTGTTACGGCGCTTCGGTCATGGCTGCAGGTAGCGTTGACTACCTTTTTACCGGTAGCGTTAGTTAAAATGGGGCAGCCCACAGCTGTTTCAGCAAGTATGCTGACCGTTTTTCTCATGGGTGCTTCTTTTGGGGCGCTCATTGGTGGCTGGCTGGGCGATAAAATAGGACGCAAATCAGGGGTTATCGGCTCGTTGGTAATTTGTTTGCCGGTTACGTATCTGTTTTTATCAAACTTTGGTCCATCACCTGTTAATTATGTGCTGCTTGCCGTTATTGGGGCATTACTGCAAAGCACAGCACCTACCTCGGTAGTTTGGGCGCAAGAGCTCATTCCCGGCAATGCTGCGATGGCATCAGGTATGATGCTGGGGTTATCCTTTGGCTTAGGCGGGGTAGGAGCTGCTATTACCGGAGCATTAGGCGACAGAATTGGTCTTGAGGCCGCGCTATTATGGTCACTCTTGCCGTTAGTTGTCGCCGTGGGTTTAGCGTTTGCCATTCCCCAACCGGGCGCTAAACACGCTGCCCCTAAACTTGCTAACCCTAACGCACGAGACGTCTAAACCGGATTGAAGTAACTTTTAGCAAATATCTTTGTATTTTCCTTGCAATTGCCGGACAACTAATGATATAATAATTTAGTCGCAAAAATACATATTGTGACATGGTTTTGTTATTTCAAAACCTTCCCTGCTCCCTTATCGGGGGCCACAAGTCCAAAGGAGGAGGTGATTTCGTGAGAAAGTACGAAGTCGTGATTATTGTTAAAACTGGTGAAGAAGAAGCTATCAACGCTACTATCGCCAAGTTCGAAAACATTATTAAAACAACCGGCGGCACTGTTGATAAAGTAGACCGTTGGGGCAAAAAGCGTCTGGCCTATGAGATTAAGGACATTATGGAAGGGTATTACACCCTCATTAACTTTACTGCCGAGCCAGCTACCGTATTCGAGCTGGAGCGTGTGCTGAAGATTACTGATGATGTTCTTAAGCATATGGTCATTAAATTGGAAGACTAATTCTTGAGCCAGGAGGTATGAGGATATATGAATAAAGTCATCCTTGTCGGTCGCTTGGCACAAGATCCTGAAGTAAGATACACCCAGAGCGGTAAAGCAGTTGCGTCGTTTAACCTGGCAGTTAACCGTTTTGGTGGTGGACAGGGTCAGAACAACGCCGACTTTATCCCCATCGTAGCATGGGAAAAGCTGGCCGAAACCTGCGGCAACAACCTTACCAAGGGTCAGCGCGTGCTGGTTGACGGTCGGTTGCAAATTCGCTCTTATGAAACCAATGATGGTCAAAAGCGCCGTATCGCCGAGGTCGTGGCGCAGTCCATCGAGTTCCTGGAACGTAGACAGGCGTCCAGCGGGGACGCCGGGAATATAGATATAAATTCGTTCGGCAAAGATGTCTTCCCTGATGAGGAAATACCGTTTTAAAAGGGGGGTAAAAAAATGGCTATGAAACGCGAAAGAGGCCGCAAACCTAAGAAAAAAGTTTGTAGCTTCTGTGTTGATAAAGTAACCGATATTGACTACAAAGACGTTCCGAAATTGCGCCGGTACACCACCGAACGTGGCAAAATTCTGCCGCGCCGCATTTCCGGTAACTGCGCCAAACATCAGCGTCAGTTGACTTTGGCTGTTAAACGGGCTCGTAATATCGCCCTTCTGCCGTTCACTGCAGAATAAACCTAACAAAAGTAAAGTGACTAGTCTTGAACTTCGTTCTAGATCTAGTCACTTTTTTGTTTTCAACTTATTGTCAGGCAGTTCTACAAACTTTTAGTCTACGCAGATATTTGTATAAAGGGTAAATATGAATAATAGGAGAACTAAGTTCATGACAACCCGTCAACAAAAAGGGAATTTAATCCTTGACATTATTTTCAATTGTGGTTATAATTTGAACATAATTCAATTTATTGAGGTGCATTATGGCCAGAACTCCGCAGGATCCTCAAATTCGTATAAACGAGATTTTAGATGTTGCCGATCAGCTTTTTTTTACTAAGAGTTATCATGGAACTACCATTAAAGACATCGCTAGTAAAATGGGTGTTGCTCAGGGAATGTTGTATTACTACTTTAAGTCAAAAGAAGAACTATTAGAGATCCTGCTTGATCGCCACGCTTCTCACCTTGTGTCGGAGGTAAAGGAAATCACTTGTTTAAACAATGTTTCCCCGTCTGAAAAATTGGCTTTAATGCTAGCTGCTGTGCTTCGGAAAATCAGTTATAAAGACGGACATCTGCTCAATATGATATATGATACTAAGAATCTGCATATTAAAGATAAACTGTTTCGGAAAATTGATATCTGGCTATCACCCTGGCTGCTGAAGATTATCGACGAGGGAATAAAGAATCGGGATTTTTGCATATCACATCCTCCAACCGCTGCAGATTACATCAAGCTAATCATGGATTTTTTAAGCGAAGTAATCTATGAAAAAACATCTGCCGACATCTTGTCTTATCGCTTAATGATGGCAGAAGTTCTTATTGAGAAAGCATTAGGAGCGAAGGAAAAAACGATTCATATCATGTTAACCGACGAGCCATAACATAAGGTAAAATCCGCTATCCAAGATATTTGGATGAGCGGTTTTTTCGGGCAATTATTTGAACATAGTTCAATTATTGTTTAATTCTATGCCATTCAGCATTGTTAAATTGCCTCAACTTGTCATTTGCTATAAAAGTGAAAGGAGAACGACATACCTATGCTTATTCATGGTATACCGATAACATTTGCCCCATCCTTGTCCTGGGAAGAAGTAAGTAAGATTGCCGAAGAGCTGAGTATTCCGGTCTCAAAGTCATCACCTGACCGGTGATTGGAAATCAGTATACCGACTAAATGGAAATCAACATACCGGCAAACAGAAATCAATAATTGCTTGTCCTATAATGAATTTATACATCGAATGATGTAAATTCATTATTAGGAGGGTCAAATTTATGACCAAGTACAGAGAAATCCTTAGGCTGACAAGCCTAGGATTCTCACAACGTAATATCATGCAAAGTTGTGGTGTTGCTCAGAAAACTGTCGTAAAGATTCAACGCCGTGCTAAAGAGCTAGGAATATCATGGCCTTTAGACGAATCAATGACCGACAAATCTTTGGAAAATTTGATGTTTCCAAAAGAACAGAAAAACTTTGGGAATAAACGACTCCCCGATTTAGTCCACACTCGTAAGGAATTGCTTAAAAATGGTGTAAGTAAAAAATTATTATGGACTGAATATTTAGAAGACTGCCGACTAAACGGCGATGAACCGCTTATGTACTCGCAGTTCTGCCATTACCTTTTGCAAGATGAGCAAAAACGTCGTGCTACGATGCATATTAGCCGCAAACCAGCTGAACAGGTCGAAGTAGATTGGGCTGGAGATCCAGCAAAGATTATTGATCCTGATACTGGTGAGGTTACTGAAGCTTATCTTTTTGTCGGTGTTATGACATATAGCCAGTACGCCTATGTGGAGGCTTTTATCAATGAAAAGCAGCGTGCTTGGATTACGGCTCATGTCCATATGTACAACTACTTCGGCGGTGTTGCAAAAATTCTTGTTCCAGATAACTGCAAAACTGCTGTAGTTCATACAAAAGATTGGTATACACCTAAACTTAATGTAACTTATCATGAAATGGCTGAACATTATGGCACTGCCATTATTCCAGCTAGGATTAGAAAACCTAAAGATAAAGCAAATGTTGAAGGTACTGTTGGCAACATTTCCACATGGATAACCGCTGCGCTTAGAAATGAACAATTCTTCTCTTTGGATGAACTTAATGCTGCAATCCGAGAAAAACTCGAAGCATTTAACTTAAGAACTTTTCAAAAGAAAGAAGGTAGCAGATGGAGCCTCTTCCACCACGAAGAGTTGCCTTTCCTAAGCCCCCTACCAGCTACCTTTTACGAACTGGCGGACTGGAAACAAGCCACCGTTCAGTTTAATTATCACATATCACTCGAAGGAATGCTATATTCTGTTCCATATGAATACATCAAACTCAAAGTCGATGTGAGGGTAACTGATAGAGTCTTAGAAATCTTTTACAATCACAATCGTATTGCATCTCATAAACGCCTTTACGGCCGCAAGGGGCAATACAATACTATTCTGGAACATATGCCGCCGGATCATCAGAAGTATCTAGAATGGAATGGAGATCGCTTTAAGCATTGGGCCAAAAAAATTGGGACTAATACTCATAAAGTCATTATTGCCATCCTATCCTCCAGCCGCGTGGAACAACAAACCTATAAAAGTTGCATGGGATTACTCAAGTTAGCCGAAAGACATTCAGAATCACGTCTTGAATCGGCTTGTGAGAAAGTTTTGAGCTACACAGCAAGTCCAAGTTATAAGAGTATCAAAAATATTCTTACCACAGGAATTAAAGAGAGCTTAAAACCAGGCACAGAGAATCCCCCGAAAAACAATTATGGCGTAACACGCGGTGCAAATTACTATGGAGGTAAAGGCAATGATAAATAATCCAACAATTGATAAACTTATAGAAATGCGTTTAACTGCAATGGCCGAAGCTTATCTGCAACAAGTCTCTGATCCTAAGATGAAGGAGATTGACTTCGAAGACCGTATGGGCATGGTGGTTGATATTGAATATACCAGAAGAAAAAACAATCGCTTGAATCGCCTCATTAAAAATGCTGAGTTTGAGCAACCGGATGCCAGTATTATGGGAATCAACTATTCATCAGGACGAAAAATCAACAAAGATTTGATCAAACGCCTTGCGACTTGCGAGTACATCGCAGAATTCAGAAATATTTTCATCACTGGTGCAACAGGCTGTGGTAAAACATATCTTGCCAATGCCTTTGGCATGGAAGCCTGTAAGCATTACTACAAAACACAGTATGTTCGTCTGCCGGATCTACTTCTAGATCTCGAACATGCAAGGGATGAAGGCACTTATAAAAAAGTAATGATGAAATACTCTAATCCCGTTCTTCTGATAATTGATGAATGGCTACTTTTGAAACCTACTCAAAATGAAGCAAAGGACATTTTCGAACTCCTTCATCGACGAAGAAAACGTTCATCTACAATCTTTTGTTCTCAATACAGGCATGAAGGTTGGTATGATCAACTTGGCGGTGATGCTTCACCTCTGGCTGATGCCATTCTTGATCGAATCGTTCATGATTCGTACAAGATAAATATCGAAAGCATTGATCCAACGAAAGATTTATCGATGAGAGAGGTTTATGGATTAGATAAACGACTAAGCGAATAAATTAAGGCATTGGACTACCAAAGTATGATTTCCAGTTCCGGACTCATGATTTCCTTGTTTCCGGAACTGCGATTTCATCGCACAAGAATATTCAGAAGAGCTGATACACACATCACCCTTCATGTACTTTGTCCCGGCTATATTAAGAAAGGAGTAAATCAGCTATGCAAATCACTTAAACCATTTACCTATCTAAAAAATAATCAAAAAAAATAGCCATCGTTTTAGCGACAATGGTCTTAAAAATAAGGAGTGGTAAAATGAAAAAAATCCTTTTTATAGTTTTTACTTTATTGATTTCCCATATTACGGCATTTGCTAACTCTATTCCTGAACCAGGGAAAACTACTGTTTTTCCTATTTATATTAATAATGCCAAAACTGCTTTCGATAAAGATTTAGAGCAAAAACTAGTCAAAAGCATAGAGCCTGAATTATCCAAGAATTACACGATTGTTAAAAATGATAATTATAAAGAAGATTTTAAAAAAATAGGGATTGAGGATTTATCAAAAGCTGAGCGTGTTGATATACTTGAGGTCTTTAAAGATAAAACTGATTTTGTAGTCATCCTAGAAATTGAGCCTGTGATAAATGAATCTTCAAGTAGCCTTTTAAGCAAATCAGTCACCTCAAAAGGTAGTTTACAGCTTAAAATTGTAGATATAATCAATAAGAAATATTTAGTTAACGAGAGGATTTCTTATAAAGATAAAGATTCGCAATTAAGTGTTTCTTATCTTGACTTAATTGATATAAAAAAGAAACCAATTACTATGAGAAATTTTGAGAAAATACTCAAACAAGCTTCAAATAAAATTGTGACTACGATTCCTAAAACTAATACCGAAAAGACTATTAATGATAAGACAGAGTCATCGGGAAATATCTTAATGCCAAGTAAGAAAAATTAAAGAGAGGTGTTATGGTGAAAAAGTCGCTATTGCTAATCTGCATAATGGTAGTAAGTATAATGTGCCTATTACCAACTGGAGTATATTCAGCAGAGCCGTCCTATAATTTAGAAGTAAAAACCATCCAAAATCGGGATGATTTTATAAACTACTATATCTTAAAAAAGGAAAATCAAGAAGTAGGAAATAAAAATCTGATTATTTACCTTAATGGCAGTGAATTGACTCCAGTAATCGGTACTAACCAAAAAAATAAACCGTATTTTACCAGTATGCTGAATACACTTAATCAATATTGTTCTGCCAATTTTGACATGTTGATTCCTGAAAAAATAAATATTGGCCAAGCAAAAGATTATAGTAATGATTTAAAAGTAATAAGTCATTATACAGTTGAGGAAAGGGCTTTATCTGCAGTTACAGTTGTAGATGATTTTTTAAGTGAAAATAACTACAAAAGAGTTATTTTAGTTGGGGCATCCGATGGTGGAGCAATATTGCCTAAAGTTTATAATGGTTTAAAGAATAAGGGAAAAGTTTCTAATTTAATTATAATGGCGGGGGGAGGACTCTCACAGTACGATGATTTCAAACTGTTACAACAATCAAAGCTTCCCAATATGGGAGTTTATAGAAAAGAGCTGCTAAAATTGGATATGACTATGGAAGAAATAAAAAAAGACCCCAATTCCCTTACTAAGCAATACTTAGGCTGGCCTTTTAAACGTTGGTCAAGTTTTATGGATTATCGACCTTTAGATGAATTATTGAAAATAGACACTCCCATTTTAGTATTGCATGGTGATTTAGACATATCTACGCCTGTCGAAAGTTCAAGAGCAGTTGAAGAAGAATTTACTAAGAAAGGTAAGAAGAATTTGTCATATATTGAGTATAAGGGATGGGATCATCAACTGAGCAAGCATATGAATATAATTTTAAAGGATATTTCCGATTGGTTGAGAAAAATGAACAGATAATGAAAAAATTAATAACTTCTGGGTTTTGCACGGGTTCCTATCTTAGTTTCAAAGAGACTGCAGAAAATTAAGTATAAATAAGCATGAAGAATCTTCCTTAATGGCAAGGATGGGAATAAATCTATTCAGGCCAAAAAGGAAGATTTTTTTGAGCAAAATATATAAAATTTTTAGGGGGCTTTTTAATGTATAGTTATGCTTGTCAGGAGGATAATAAGCATTTCATAGGTCTTTCACTAGGGGTTAAACCGTAAATGTAGTTGAGTTATATTAAAAAAGTAAATTATTGCATATAAAGGTCATGATAAGTATTGGTTCTTTCTGAGGCTTTCTTTTTGTGGATGCAGTCAATGAAATTTTAAAACTGAGAGCGCCAAATTCGGCAGGTGCCGGCATCCAAGGCAACGAAATGACAATATAAAAGGGAATAAAATCCAATTAAGGGGGCTCTGGAATGATTGAAACAGATCGTCTTTATATAATGGATGCAACTGAGGCTGATATTGAATCTATTATTGAATTGGAGAATCATAAGGACAATAAGAAGTTTATCTGGACGGGTACCTATGAAGAACATAAGGCTGAAATTGCTGATAAAAACCACTTGCTTTTTGTAGTTAGGCGTAAAGAAGATAGTTTAATTATTGGTTATGCCTTAATCAGATTAGATTTCAAATCAGATATATTTGAGCTTCGGAGAATTGTAATTGCCCATAAACGGATGGGATATGGCAAAGAAGTTTTGAGTGCGCTTATCAAATATGCATTTGAAGAGAGAAACACCAATCGCTTTTGGCTAGATGTGTATCCGGATAATGTGGTAGGAATTAAGCTTTACGAAGGTTTGGGGTTGCATCGCGATGGAGTGTTAAGGCAGAATTATAAAGCGGATCGTGGCTATTTGGACCAAATTATATATTCGATGCTAAAAAGCGAGTACTTTCAAAAGAGGAGTTAACCCTTTGTAAATTTTATCAGTATACAAAGCATAAGTTTATTCATGCTGTAATTAACAATGTGTAAAAAGCAAATCATTTTGTGGCGATCTTGTTGTTTAAGTCATTAATAAGCCGCTAATAGGGCTAAAATCTTAAAAAAACTTAGGATTTTTGCTCTATTTTTGTTTCAAAAAAAAGGAATATGTAGAATTACAGGGAATATATACCCGTGTAAATAATTGGTAAACTTGTAAAAGTTAACATATAAGGTGGATGAATGTCTGACAGGCTAGCACTAGGGGAGGAAAAGTCTGTGCAGTATAGCAGTATCGCAAGTGTCTTAGAAAATATAAGTGACGCCTTTTTGAGTCTTGATCGTGAATGGCGAATCACTTATGTAAATTCTAAAGCGCTGAAACTATTAGGTAGAACTTCCGACGAGCTTATAGGCCGACATATATGTGCTGCATTGGGCAGGAAAAACATGTATCCGTTCTTTACTAAATATCAGGAAGCGGTCACTACAGGTAGGACGGTGGTTTTCGAAGCCTTTGACACTTTGAATAATGTCTGGGCAAAAGTTCGTGCGGTGCCATGCCCGGAAGGGCTAATGATTTTCTGTCGGGATATTTCTGATAAAAAATGTTTATGCAGACTGAATGAGACGTTGAATAACATTCGTAAGCTATCGATACAGGCGACCGATGTCGACGAATTTATTCAGGCTGTAATAGATCAAATGGCACAAGGAATGAATTGCGATGCGGCTACAGGTTGTACCTACCAACACAATGTTTGGCAGCTTAACTATGCATATAACTTGGCGCCGTCTATTATCGGGAAACCTGTATCAGAAAAATTATTGGCTCATTTGATGGAGGCAGTATTCAGACGCCAACCGGTTGAGTTCAGCATTGCGGAATTGCCTGAAAGACAGATAATTTTTGAGGACTCCGATAGCTTTGATCCAGGGGCTACTGTTGCAGTGCCGTTATTTGTTAAGGAAAGTCCTTTAGGCTGTATTATTTTCCATACTTCGGCTGCCGGTTTTAGCAAAGGGCAGTTGGAATTTGTGGAAAGGGCCTGTGAGTATATTCAACCGTTATTGACCAATGTGTCCTTGGCACTTCGGGATAAAAAGCATTTAGCGACATTTAAGGCAATTCTTGACCAAGTTCCCATCGGAATTGCCCTGTTTGATACCCGGCTGAGATACACTCAAGTCAACAAATGGATTGCCAGTAGGATGAACTTTATACCAGAAAAGTTAATAGGCCGGACCATTCGTGAGGTCTTTACCGAAGTGTTCGGAAAGGAATATGCAGAACAAAGAGTCGCAATCTGCAGAAAGGCTCTCGAAACGGGAGAAACTTTCTCAATCTCCGCTTGGAGGCCGTCAGGAACTGATTTTGATCTGGACTGGAATTTAAAACGGATAGAAGTTGACGGAGTTGCCGTTGGTTTGTTGCAGACAGCTATAGATGTATCTAATTATATTCACATGCAAAATCAGTTAGAGAACTATCAGGAACGGTTAGAACAACTGGTCGAGGAACGTACAGGGGAACTTAGCCGGGCGAATGATCGGTTTTATACTGCATTTTATGCTAGCCCCAGCATTATGTCCATCTACGATAGTAGGGGAAAAGTAGTTGATGTTAATAATAGTTTTGTTAAAACATCTGGCTGGTCTAGGGAGGAACTGATAGGATATTCTGTATTAGAGCGTGGTATTTGCGACGCGAAATTGGGGCGTGGGCTATGGAAAGAGTTTTGGCAGGTAGGCTATATTCACAATAGGGAAATCGTTTTCTACACGAAGGATGGACAAACGCGTATCAGCTTACTATCGGCAGAAAAAATAATACTTGACGGGCAGCCGCATATGCTGTCACTGACGACCGATGTTACTGAAATAAAGCTTATGGAAAAGGAAATGCTCAGACTTGACCGGCTGAATCTAGTCGGCCAAATGGCGGCAGGTATCAGTCATGAAGTTAGAAATCCAATGACAACGGTTCGGGGTTTTCTGCAAATGTTGCAAAGAAAGCCGGAGTGTCAGCAGTACCGGGAGTATTTTGGGCTTATGATCAGTGAACTTGACCGCGCCAATTCGATTATTTCAGAATTCTTATCTGTAGCCAAAACCAAGCAGTCAAGTACTAATGAAGCGGACTTAAATGATATTATCAGGGCTATGGAACCTTTACTAACAACAGATGCCATCGCCGCCGGTAAAAATATTACGTTAGATTTAGGCGAAATTGATAGGCTTAAGTTAAATGAAAAAGAAATCCGCCAGTTATTGCTTAATTTAGTCCGTAATGGCCTGGATGCTATGACGAAGGATGGCTCCGTCACAATTCGAACCTACCAGAAAGAAGGGCAGGTAGTCTTGGCCGTGCAAGATGAAGGTACAGGCATTCCTCTCAATATCATGGAAAAGCTCGGCACGCCATTTTTGACAAGCAAGGAAAACGGTACTGGTCTGGGATTAGCGATTTGCTATGGTATTGCTGAACGGCATAATGCAAAACTTACAGTTTCGACAAGCTCGGAGGGAACAACCTTTTTTCTGTGTTTTCAGGAATAGTGCTCGGCAAACTAGCTATAATTTTTACTAATAATATTATGTAGTATTTTTAATGCCCCGGTTACTCCGGGGCTTATACTATTTTCCTGCAAGATAAAAGAAGGAAATACTGACTGCTCTTTAGAATATAAAAGGATGGACTAAGGAGGGGATCTTTGGTGTTCTCCCAGGGATCGGATATCTTGCGCAAACTAAGGTTGATCGAAGGCCTGAAGGCTGATCTTTTGGCTGAAGTGGGCAAACTATATCAAGCGATGGCTATTAATAAACGGGAGGCTATCGGGGAAGCGCTTGCACAGGTAATTATACTGGCATTTGTCCTTGGCCGCCGCCTGGGATTTGATTATGCTGAACTGGATGAGATTGTAAATGCTAAGCTTGGACACAATATAAAACAAGAACCGGAAATTGAACGTTGGTTTGGAGATATGAGTGAATACCGCCGCCATCTCCGACAGAAGAGGTGAAATATGCAAAAAAGTCCTGTCAGACCCGTTGTTGAAGGCGGCGTACTTACCGCTGTAGCGATAATTTTTGCGCTTATTAGTACTTATATACCGGTACTGGGCGTTTTTGTTAACTTGATTTGGCCAGTTCCCATTGTGCTGCTGGGTGTAAGACATGGCTATAAATGGAGCGTTATGGCGCTTGTTGTCTCAGGTCTCATAAGTGCTCTCATTATGCATCCGCTTAACGCAGTTTTAGTAATAGTTGGATCCGGCTTAATCGGTGTTGCTTTAGGATATGGTCTGAGAAAAGAGTTTCCTCCTGCCAAGACGTTGTTGATCGGAGCAGGTGCATCCTTAATTTCTAAAGTGATGGTTATTGCCATAAGTGCGGCGGTTATGGGAGTTAACCCGCTCAACATTCAGACCGAGGCAATGGTTACCGGAATGGAGCAGGCTATTAATTTCTACCGGGAAATGGGAATGAAGCCGGAAGACCTGGCAACAATGGAAGCGGCCATGCGCCCGGCAATTGCGCTTATGAAAATTATTTTGCCTGCCGGGTTTATTATGGCCGCCATGGTAGATACCTACTTGAATTTTCAAGTGGCCAAAATGGTGCTGGCAAAATTAGGTCAGCCGATAGAGTCGCTGCCGCCGTTTCGTCGGTGGTCGATGCCGCGCTTTACAATATATGCACTGGCGGTGGCGCTAGTATCTATATATTGGGGCAGCTCCCGGTCAATTGTGATTTTAAACAGTGTCGGAATGAATCTTATGATTGTTACTACTATGATGTTATTTATTCAAGGAATGGCTGTGTTTTACTTTCTTGCCGATAAATACAAATTGTCAAGAATAGTTCGGGGTATTATACTATTCTTGATATTTTCTAACGGTATCTTCATGCAAGCACTTGTTATTGGCGGTGCCTTTGATATTATTTTCGACTATCGTCAATTGCGTGCCCCGCGATTGGAGTAACAGGAGGAATATATCATGCCTCAAGGTCCATCATTTTGGTTTGATACCCGTATCTATTTGGCAGTAACGGCTGCATTTCTGCTGATTATCGCCTACTATAATCCCTATACGGCCATAATCGGTGCCGTTATGCTGTATGCTCTCTATTTATATGGACGGGAACGCTATTCGGCACGGCAAAAGGAAGTTGACAGCTATCTGGAAACGGTAGGCCGGTGTGTAGATACTGTGGCGACACAGGCTTTTGAAAAATTGCCGCTCGCCGTAGTAGTCATAAATGCGCAAGGAGTTATCTACTGGCGTAATAATTTACTTACCCAATGGCTGACCGATCCTTTGGAAGTTGGACAATCTCTGTTAAAAGTATGGGCAAATCTGCCGCTGGATAAAATAGCCGGAAAAGACGGGCAAACCAAGTTTGAAACAGGCCAATATCATTATGAAATCATTCACCGGAAAGTCGAAGAATCATTAACTGTACTGTATATATCTGATGTAACCGGCGTCGAAACTGACCGGGCTGCCAGCTGCCGGGTGCAGACAGTTTTGGCCTATATTCAGATTGACAATTATGATGATGTATTAACAGGACTTACCGAAAGTCAGCGTACTACCATTTTAGGTGAAGTTAACCGTATGCTGGCGGAATGGATAACAGAACTGGACGGCCATTTAAAAAAATATAGTGAAGATACTTATATAGCGGTTCTAAACCGTTGTGCGCTAGAAAGGCTTATGACTGGAGACAAGTTTGAAATCCTGGACCGCATACGGGGTATACAAGGCGGTAATAAGATTCCGGTAACCTTAAGCATTGGCGCGGCAACCGGCGAAAACTCGGTTGCTGAATTGGGGCAACGGGCGCAGGCCGGACTAGACTTGGCGTTAAGCCGTGGTGGTGACCAGGCCGCAGTCAACATTAGTGGCAAGGTTCAGTTTTTTGGCGGAAAAGCTAAGGCTGTGGAGAAAAACACTAGAGTTAAAGCACGAATTGTTGCTCAGGCCATTCGGGAATTAATTGAACAAGCCGGTAGTATTGTGGTTATGGGTCATACCGGGGAAGACTTTGACAGTCTGGGTGCTGCTTTAGGCGTTGCCAAGATGGTGCGCCATATGGGTAAGCAGGTGCACATTGTTGTCAGTCAGCCTGGGGTGGCAGTTGACAAATTATCTGAGCTATTACTCGACTATGAAGAATACCGTGACGTATTTATTTCACCGATGCAGGCCGCCATACTGGTTAACGCTAAGACTTTGGTGTTTGTCGTTGACACTCATCGTCCGGAACTTGTGGCAGCTCCTGACGTGCTTGCCGGAGCCGAACGGACAGTCATTATCGACCATCATCGGCGGGCGGAAACCATTATTGGCAATACCTTGCTGATATATCTTGAACCATCGGCCTCTTCTGCCAGTGAGTTGGTTACCGAGCTATTAGGCTACTTTGATGAAAAAATCGAATTAAATCGGCTGGAAGCTTCAGCGCTTTATGCCGGGATCGTTGTAGATACTAAGAACTTTGCCGTGCAAACAGGCGTACGAACCTTTGAGGCCGCTTCGTATCTGCGCCGGGCAGGTGCCGATCCGACACTGGTGCGGCATTTGTTCAGAATTGATTTTCAGACAATCAGAAATCAGGCAGCCATTATCAGGAATACTGAAATGCCGCATGACGGTGTAGTTATTGCCGTTTGTCCGGAAGCCGTTAAGAATGCGCAAGTAACCGCCGCCCAAACTGCCGATATGCTATTAAGCATTGAAGGTGTGCGGGTAAGCTTTGTAATATTTAACTTCGAAGACGGTATTGGTATCAGCGCCAGATCCCATGGCGATATTAACGTTCAAGTCATTATGGAAAAACTGGGGGGCGGCGGGCACCAGTCTGTTGCCGGCACCAAAGTTAAGGACAGCAGTGTTGATGAGGTTAAAGCTAAATTAATTGAAATAGTGGATAGCTACATAAAGGAGAGTGGAACAAATGAAAGTAATACTGCAGCAAGAAGTGAAAAAACTCGGTAAAAAAGGCGATATCATTGAGGTGTCTGAGGGTTATGCCCGTAACTATCTGTTGCCACAAAAGCTGGCCATTCCGGCCACTAACAATAACGTAAATACTGCTAAACTGCAAAAGGCCGCTGAAGAGCGCAAAAAAGAGCGTATGCTTGATGAAGCCAAACTTCTGGCAGCACAAATGGCCAAAATTGCTGTAACCATTCCGGTAAAAATGGGAGAAGGCGGCCGCCTGTTCGGCTCGGTGACAGCTAAGGATATTGCTGATGCTTTGGTAAAAGAGCATAAGCTCGAACTGGATAAGCGCAAAATTGAGCTAAAAGATGCAATTAAATCTCTGGGAACCTTTACTGTAACCATTAAGCTGCACCCGGAAGTCAGCACCCAGATCGAAGTTATTATTAAAGCTGCCGAATAGCAGATACATACAAGTGATTTCTTACGAGGTTGCTTGGTATGATTTCAACTAAAATACAGCCCCTAATGCTTAATATTAGAAAGGTAATAACATGAAACATTTCTTTAACAAACTGGTACGCAGCAGCAACAATGAGCCTGCTGCTGACAGCCGCGGCAATCAGGAAGATCAGCTTAAACGCCAGGTAGCCGCTCTGTACGGTTTGTATACCGGTGTCTTAGGTGCAGAAAAAGTAGTACTTAAGGCCGGTAAGCTTGGGGCGCTGGAACTCATGCGCTCAAATAACCTTGCAGAACGGGTACTAGCGCTGCAAAAGCTGGTATTTGAAGATCCGACAATTGATAAATTACCGGCTACCGCGGAAATTCCGCAGATTCTTGAGAAAATTGAAGACGAATTGGCAGACTTATGTGCCCGTCGTACTGTCGAAGACCGCATTGAGAAAAAGATTGCTGAAAAGATGGAGGAGCGCCATCAGGAATATGTACAGGAAATCCGCACACAAGTAATCAAAGAAGAAAGTCAGGCTAATCCGGAAAATCCTCAAACGCTGAAAAAATATGCTATGCTGGAGAAACTGGAGACGCGTAAGCTTACTCGTTCGGCCATGGAACTGCTGCGCCCATCTAACCTTGATGAAATAGTAGGTCAGGAACGGGCAGTAGAGGCTCTCAGAGCCAAACTGGCATCACCGTATCCGCAGCACTTAATTCTCTATGGGCCACCTGGGGTTGGCAAAACAACGGCGGCCAGACTGGTGCTGGAAGAGGCCAAAAAAGTTAAAAGCGCTCCTTTTGGCAAAGAGGCTCCATTCATTGAAGTTGATGGTACCACCCTGCGTTGGGATCCCCGGGATGTTACCAACCCGTTGTTAGGTTCGGTGCATGACCCTATTTATCAGGGTGCGCGCCGCGATTTAGCCGACAGCGGTGTTCCTGAACCTAAGCCCGGCTTAGCAACAGATGCCCATGGCGGTATCCTGTTCATTGATGAAATCGGCGAAATGGATCCCATGTTGCAAAACAAGCTGTTAAAAGTGTTGGAAGACAAGCGGGTATTTTTTGATTCCGCCTATTTCGATCCGTCTGATAGCAGTGTGCCGAAATATATCAAAAAGCTATTCGAAGAAGGCGCACCGGCAGACTTTATTTTAATTGGAGCTACAACCCGGGATGCCAGCGATATTATGCCTGCCGTACGATCCCGTTGTGCCGAAATTTATTTTGAACCATTGACCCCGAAACATATCGAAGAGATTGTTTATAACGCCGCAGTGAAATTGGAAGTTACAATTGATCCGGAAGTGCCCCAACTTATCAGTGAATATACTATTGAAGGCCGAAAGGCAGTCAACATTTTGTCAGATGCGTATAGCATGGCTCTTATGCGGGTAGGTCAGGACAAGGAACAAGTTTCTATCACTAAAGAAGATGTATATCGTGTGGCTCAGGTCAGCCGCCTGTCGCCTTATGTCAGCCGTAAGGCAGCCACTACCAGCGAAGTGGGTAAGGTATTTGGCCTAGGCGTAAGCGGTTACCTTGGTTCCGTTCTGGAAATCGAAGCGGTGGCTTTCCCTGCTGAAAAAGGTAAAGGCAGTATCCGCTTTAATGACACTGCCGGAAGTATGGCCAAAGACTCGGTATTCAATGCTGCAGCTGTTGTCAGAAAGATTACGGGACAGGATTTGGCCAGCTATGATATCCATGTCAATATCATTGGTGGTGGCCGTATTGATGGGCCATCAGCCGGAACGGCCATATTATCGGCTATTATATCGGCCATTACCGGCAAACATATCCGGCAGGATGTAGCCATTACCGGGGAAATCTCTATTCAAGGTCGGGTTAAAGCAGTAGGCGGTGTTTTTGAAAAGGCCTATGGCGCTAAACAAGCCGGTATTGTTACCATGATTATACCTGAAGAAAACAAGGCTGATATTCCTGAGAGTCATCTTGGTTTGGCTATCCGCCCTGTTTCTACCGTTGAAGAAGCGTTGGCAATATTGTTTGACGAAAGTCAAGAAGCCACCGCCTAAGACACGGATCAAGATTGCATTGGCCGCGTTAACCGGACAGCTTGCTCGTTTGCTCATCCGGTGAGCGCGGCATTTTAAGTGAGGAGAGTTTACATGATTGACCGCGTTCCCCCCCAAAACGTTGAAGCCGAGCAGTCAGTGTTGGGCGCTATGATGATTGAACGCGAAGCTATTTCCAAGGTATCGGAGATTCTTCACCCGGATGACTTTTACCGGGAAGCCCATCGTCTTATTTATAATGCTATGATGGAATTATTCAATAAGAACGAAGCTGTTGACTTGGTTACCGTTGTTGAAGTGCTTCGCCGCGATGAAAAACTGGAGGCTGCAGGCGGCATTGCCTACGTTTCGGCACTGGCCAATAGTGTTCCGACTGCCGCCAACGTCACATATCACGCCCGGATCGTCGAGGAAAAGGCGTTACTAAGGCAACTAATAAATACGGCAACCTATGTAGCCGGTATGGGATATGAGGCCAACGAAGAAGTAACTGTCATCATGGACAAAGCTGAGAAAATGATTCTTGAGGTTGCTAGCCGTAAGGCCGGTCAGGAATTTGCATCAATAAAAAATATCATTTTTGATGTTTTTGATAAGGTTTCTGAATTATACTCCTCCCGTGGCGGCATTACCGGGCTGCCAACCGGGTTTAAGGATTTGGATAAGCTGACTTCCGGTCTGCAGCCATCAGACTTGATTCTGATTGCGGCCCGTCCCAGTATGGGTAAGACTGCTTTCGTTCTTAACATTGCGCAGAATATTGCTATCAAAGAAAAGAAGGCTGTCGCTTTCTTTTCCTTGGAGATGTCCAAGGAGCAGCTGGTGCAGCGGATGCTGTGTGCCGAAGCTCCCATTGATGCTCAGCGCCTGCGTATCGGTGAGTTGGAGAACAGTGACTGGGACAAACTGGTTCGTGCCGCCGACCGTTTGGCAGCCGCTCCCATCTTTATTGATGATACGGCCGGTATTACTGTTATGGAGATGCGTTCCAAGGCGCGCCGGCTAAAGATTGAACATGACTTACAGCTTATCATCATTGACTACCTGCAGCTTATGCAGGGCAGTTCCGGCAGTTCTAAGAACGAAAACCGCCAGCAGGAAATTTCGGAAATTTCCCGTTCGCTAAAAGCGCTGGCCAGGGAATTAAAAGTTCCGGTAATAGCCTTATCCCAGTTGAGCCGGGGTGTTGAGTCCCGCCAGGTTAAGAAGCCAATGCTGAGTGACCTCCGGGAATCAGGCTCTTTGGAGCAGGATGCCGATATTGTTGCATTTATCTACCGGGAAGATTATTATGAGCCAGAAACCGAGCGTAAGAATATTACGGATATTATTGTTGCTAAACATCGTAATGGTCCGGTTGACAGTGTACAGTTATTTTTCCATAAACAATTTACCAAATTTAGTGATTTATCAAAGATCCCGGGATAGTATAGTTGCGTTTTATCCATAGTTAAACATTTATTATGAAAGCGAAATAGTTTACTTTACTATAATATAATTGCCAAGCCCTATAAAAGGGCTTATTTTTTTGCTAAATAATGCTTTTCGGTATTAAACCTAATAGTTATCAAACAGATAAAACAGCAGAATAGTCTGTTCTTACTTTGAATATAGTAAAGGGACGTTAACTGACGTAAGGTGTAATCACAGTGAAATGTAATACCCAACTATTTACATAATGTGTGAAATACTATAAGGCATTGACATGCGGAAACTAATATACTAAAATAGTACTGGAGTTGAGAATAATTTGGAAGTAGCCGTTTACGAGGTGAGTATAGATGGATAATATGAAAAATTTAATTCTTGATAAAGCCAAAGAACGGGCGGAACGTTTTGGTTTTAAGAAAACAACAATGGATGAAATAAGTAGAGACTGTAGGATCTCTAAAAAAACTATATATGATAACTTTGCCGATAAAGAGGACATGTTCAGGTGTCTTGTAATCCGTGAGTGTCAAAGAGCAATGCAGCTGCTATTTGCGCAAATTGCCGGTATTTCCGATCCATCTGAGAAAATAGTCCAATTAATAAAAAGATCAATCGCATATTTTAATGAAGAAGACTTTATAACCAAGGTATTAAGAGAAGATGGAACAGATATTGCATTATCAGACAGAAGTTACAAGGAAATCGTTGATGAGAAGGTAATTTCACTGATTGTCGAAATTATACGCGATGGGAAAAAGAAGGGGGCATTCCGGGAGGTTGATGAAGAAATTACAGCCTACGCAGGATTAAAATTATTTGAAGCCTTCTCCTTTGGTCGCTCTGGCCCTCTGCGGCAAAAAAATGAGGAGTATTATACGAAAGCGCTCATTGACTTTATTTTGAACGGTATTATTAAGAAATAGGAGAAACATCGGCTACATGTGTAAGGGGTCGGCATGTGGAAACTAAAAAACCGTAATAGTTTATGGAGGTAATGGTGATGATTCGATGGAAGGTCTTAGGTAAAAAGGATTATTTGAATGCCGCAGTTTTTTCTATTTTGTGCATATCCATTATCCTTGCCGGATGTTCCAAAACGGAACCAGTGAAGGATGAAGCTACTCTTGTGCGTGGCCAAACGGTGAATTTCAACGTTTCGGGGCAAACTGCGAACTATTCTGGTGAAGTGCGTGGAAGATATGAGACTCAGCTCGCTTTTCAAGCAAGTGGAAAAATTATTAAGCGTAACGTCGAAGTCGGTGGTATTGTCCATCAAGGTGATGTTTTGATGGAGATTGATGCCAAGGACATTCAACAGACGGTAAATATTGGCTCGGCCCAGGTAGCTTCGGCTCAGTCTCAATTGAGTTTAGCTGAATCCAATTTGGAACGCTACCGGAAACTGTATGAGCAGGGTGCCGTGAGCAGTATGCAGCTTGAACAGTATCAAAATGCTTATGAAGTTGCCGCCGCTGCCGTACGTCAAGCCTCAGCGCAGTATACACAAGGTTCCAACCTGCTCGGATATAGCTCGTTAGTAGCCAATGCCGATGGCGTTATTGCCAATATCAATGCGGAGGCTGGACAAGTTGTAAGTGCTGGTCAACCTATAATTACCTTAGTACAAGACGGGGAGCGCGAAATCGAAATAAATGTCCCAGAGAATAGAATCGACGAAATGCGCAGTGCCGAACAGGTCATGATTAACTTTTGGGCGATGCCTGGGTTAACAGCCGAGGGCAAGGTTCGGGAAATTTCCCCGGTAGCCGATAAGGCGACGAGAACATATAAAGTTCGAATTACTTTGGTTAATCCTCCTCCCGGTGTTAATTTGGGCATGACGGCAAATGTAACGGTGGCAAATGCAAAGGCTCAGGCCGCTGTATATATTCCTCTTTCCGCTATTTATCAGACGAGTGATATACCAAACGTCTGGGTAGTACAAGACGGCGAAGTTCATTTGCGACCAATAAAGGTAGGCAATTTTGGTAATCAGCAGGTGCAAGTGCTTGATGGGTTGCAAAATGGCGACGTGATTGTCAACGCCGGTGTGCAAAAACTACGGGAAGGTCAAAAGGTGCGATTATGAGTAAGCTAAACTTAACTGAATGGGCGCTTAATCATAAGCAACTCGTATACTTCTTTGTAATGCTCACCTTTATTGCAGGAATATTTTCATACCAGCAGTTAGGCCGCATGGAAGACCCTGATTTTGTAATTCGGACAATGATTGTATCTGTTGGCTGGCCTGGAGCTACTGCAAAACAAGTGGAAGAGCAAGTCACTGATAAAATTGAAAAAAAGCTGCAGGACACACCAGGGCTTGATTACTTAAAAAGTTATTCACAGCCGGGGCAAGCGGTTATATACGTAACACTTAAAGAATCGGTAAATGAAAAAGATATACGTCCCACCTGGGTTGAAGTGCGTAATATGGTTAATGATATAAAAGGAACCTTGCCCCAGGGCGTTATCGGACCGGCTTTCAATGATCGCTTTGACGATGTTTTTGGCAATATCTATGCCCTTACTTCAGACGGATATAGCTATGAAGAGATGCGGGAGAAGGCCGAACAAATTCGCCGAATAATACTTGACGTAAAGAATGTGAAAAAGGTTGAGCTTATCGGGGTTCAGCCGGAAAAAATCTATATCGAAATGGAAAATAGTAAGCTGGCCCAACTTGGAATCAATCCCAATATTATTGTTAGCGCCGTGAAAACCCAAAGCGCTATGGCGCCCTCGGGCATGATTGAAACATCTTCAGATAACGTATATCTCCGCGTTTCAGGCATGTTTGAAGATATCGAAGGCCTGCGTAATTTACCCATCCGCGTAAATGATCGCACATTTCGGTTAGGAGACGTTGCCAATATTAAGCGCGGCTATATTGAACCGATGGAACCAAAAATGTATTTTAATGGTCAACCCGCCCTGGGTATTTCAGTCTCTATGGAAAAGGGGGGCAACATTCTTACTCTGGGGACAGACCTGGATAAGACAATCGCAAAAATAAGGCATGACTTACCTTTGGGGTTAGAGATTCATCAGGTGTCCAGTCAGCCTGAAGTGGTTAAAAAATCGATTGATGAATTTGTTAAGTCCTTGAAGGAAGCCATTGTTATTGTCCTGATTGTCAGCTTCCTTAGCCTGGGAGTCCGCTCCGGGGTTGTCGTTGCACTTTGTATTCCTCTTGTAATTGCCGGCATATTCGTGGGCATGAAAATGTTTAGCATTGACTTGCACAAAGTATCATTAGGGGCTTTGATTATGTCTCTGGGCTTGTTAGTAGATGATGCAATTATCGCCGTAGAGATGATGACCGTAAAGCTGGAGCAAGGCTGGGAAAGATTTGATGCTGCCTGCTACGCATATAAGGCTACAGCAATCCCTATGCTGACAGGAACTCTGATTACCTGTGCAGGATTTATACCTGTTGGTTTTTCGAAAGGCTCTTCTGCCGAATTCACGAGCAGCCTTTTTACAGTTATAACGATTTCGCTTCTTATTTCGTGGTTTGTATCGGTGCTCGTAACGCCGCTATTAGGCTATAAGCTAATAAAGCCCAAGCACACGGCAGGCCAAGAGCACGAAATGTATGATTCCAAGTTTTATCGGATATTCAGAAACACATTGACCTGGTGCCTGGGACATCAAAAGCTGGTGCTTATTACAACTCTAATATGCTTTATTGGTTCTATTGGCTTATTAAAGTTTGTAAAGCAAGAGTTCTTCCCGCCATCCATTCGGCCTGAGGTTATCGTTGAAATGACGTTACCGGAAGGCTCATCCATTGCCGCAACCGATCAGGAAGCAAAAAAATTAGCCGATAATCTGAGCGGTGATCCTAATATTGAAAATTATAGTTATTACGTTGGTAAAGGGGCTCCGCGGTTTGTGCTTACTACTGACCCTAAATTGCCGGCGACGAATTATGCTCAGTTTATTATTGTAGCTAAAGATCTCAATGCCCGCGATGCGATACAGAAAAAAGTTGGACAATTGTTTACCGACGATTTTGCCAATGTGCGTGGAAATATCAAGTTAATCCAAACAGGTCCACCTTCTCCGTATCCTGTTATGATTCGAGTTTCGGGTTACGATCATGATAAAGTCCGTGAGATTGCTAATCAAGTGAATGGAATAATGTCCGAAAATCCTAATGTGAAAAACATTAACTTCGACTGGAACGAAAAAAGCAAAGTTATGCATTTGACAGTCGACCAGGATAAAGCAAGAGTGCTAGGGCTCGACAGTCAGAGCCTGGCTCTTGATTTACAGACGCAGTTAACCGGGGCTACGATTGCCGAGTATTATGAAAAAGACAAGACGGTGAGCATTGTTTACCGTCTGGATGCACAAAACCGTAAAGATCTATCTACTATCAAAGATATGCCTGTTCACATTGGCAGCGGAAGATTTGTGCCTTTGGAGCAAATTGCCCAAATTAGTTATGATGCCGAGGATGGACTTATCTGGCGGCGTGATTTAAAGCCAACGGTTACCGTTCAAGCCGATGTTATTCCCGGTGTGACCGGAAACGATGCTACGCAGCAAGTTTATGCAAGTCTAAAATCGGTTCGGGATGATCTGCCTCTTGGGTATAGTATTGACATTGGCGGTTCCCTGGAACGAAGTAACGTTTCTATGGAATTTATGCTGCAACCCGTTCCGGTTATGATCATAGTCATTGTGATAATTCTGATGCTGCAGTTACAAAAGATATCCTTGATGATTTTGGCTCTGCTTACGGCACCATTAGGAATTATCGGGGTCAGCTTGGCAATGCTGCTGACAATGCGACCCATGGGCTTCGTAGCTGAACTGGGGGTTCTGGCGCTAAGCGGTATGATTATACGCAATTCGGTAATTCTTATTGATCAGATCGAGCAGCATATTGCGGCAGGCGAGACTCTGTGGGATGCCATCATTGACTCCGCCGTATTGCGTTTCCGTCCGATTATGCTAACTGCGGCAGCCGCCATCCTAGGTATGGTTCCGTTAATTTCAAGTAATTTTTGGGGGCCGATGGCGGTAGCAATTGCCGGGGGGTTACTGGGGGCCACTATATTAACTCTGGTTGTTTTGCCTACCATGTACGCCGCCTGGTTTAGGGTAAAACCTGGGGTAGAACAAACGATTACTACTTCTCATAACGAAGCAAAATTTAATGAGTGAAAACGTTAAAAAGATTTTTTGGCCTTAGGAAATAGAAGAAACTTGTAATCATTATGACAGAACAGCAAATAAAGCGCTGTTCTGTTTTTTTTATAAATATAGAATCTTCTAGGATAATGTAACAATAACTTCAGCAATCGGCAAATGTTTTGCGTATGTCGTACTCGCTATATAGTCTGGTAATGTTATAATAGTAATTTAGGTTAATTTATAGTGAACAAATTTGCATATAATTACAGGTGTTGACACAAAACAAATGCTGAAATGTACAAAAACGGAGATGAAATGCAGTAAAACGACATTGAAATATGCAGAAACGACTTTAGTTGTACAAAAAACGACACTGGAGTGTACAAAAATGTACACTTTGACATAATTTGTATAAATGAATACTGCCAAACAACTGCTAAATCAAGGATATAAATGTTGGCACGGTTTTTGCTATATAATAATATGTCGATACAACTTCGCAGTATTTGGTAAACCATGGATGGAATTCCAAAACTAATTTAGCAAGGGGTAGGGAATCGTGCTTGGATTATGCTTTTATGATGACGGACAAATTAATAATGCAGAGTTTGAAAAAATCGTAGGCAAGTATCATAAAATCATTTTGCGCTATGTCAAAACGTATTATTTGCCTGGCGGCGACTACCGCGATATGTATCAGTGGGGACTAATCGGGCTTTATAAAGCTGTGCTTTACTATGATGAAAGACGCGGTAAATCGTTTCGTTTGATTGCCGAGTTAAACATTAAAAATACGATTAAGTCTGCTATCACTTCACATAATCGCAAAAAGCATTACATCTTAAACGAGGCACTGTCATTGAACGTTTTGGCAGATTCGCCTAACACGAACAGCCAGCTAGAGTCAGTTATTCAAATAAACAAATGCTATCAGGATGATCCTGCTGCGCTGGTTGTAGAGCAAGAGACGGTAGAAAATATTAATCAAGAACTAAAAACAGTATTATCAAAATTAGAAAAAAGGGTTATTGATTTATATATAGAAGGATATAAGCAGCGTGAAATATCACTTATATTGGGACTAAATGAAAAAGTTGTCGATAATGCCATTCAAAGAGTGCGGCAAAAACTGGGTGTACGGGTGGGTTTTCGCAAATACAAGCACAATAGTAAAAAAATCAGCCGTATGCATAGTAATGAGCTCAGTCTAAATGCGCAATAGTTTAATTTTTTTGTTAGGTAGGGTATCCCTGCGATTTTGAAAGACGCTAAAACATTATGTTTTTTAGAATTGGGTGTTTGTCGCCATTATTATGAATTATTCAGATTGACTGGTGGAAAATGTGCAATTATTTCCGGGTAATATTATAGGTAGGTATTATTTTGTTAACCTGCAGCAAGGAATGTGCTGCAGGTTTTCGTATTTTCCGAACGTTATTTATGTTATGTAAAAAAACATTCGATTTTTATTGACAGCCAGCATATGCTAGTGCTATGATAAACAAGGGAAAAAAGGGGGAAAACTAGATAAGCTGTTAGTAGCTGACTTCAGCAATACTGAAGCATGTTTTACACATATTACCTCAGGCATATAGACACTATCATAGTTCGATCTGGGCTGTAATAGTGTTGTGCCTAAGTAAAATATATAGCCTACAACTACTAGAAGCGGTTGAAACTAGACAGCATGCAGTTAGGTGCTGCTTCGGAGACTGTTTGTAGAAGGTTGATTATGGAAAGGATTGATGATATGTCATCTGTAGTTGTTATCGGTACCCAATGGGGAGACGAAGGTAAAGGCAAAGTTGTTGATTTCTTAGCAGAAAAGGCGGATGTAGTTGTCCGTTACCAAGGTGGTAATAATGCTGGTCACACGGTTGTCGTTGATGGTACTGAATTTAAATTACACTTACTACCATCCGGCATTTTGTATTCCGGTAAAACCTGTGTAGTTGGTAATGGCGTTGTTGTTGACCCTGCCGTTATGTTAAAAGAGCTTAAAGGTATGCAAGATAAAGGCATAGATACTTCAGGGCTGAAAGTTTCTAACCGTGCCCATGTAATCATGCCCTATCACCGTCTGCTTGACGAAGTAGAGGAAGATTCCCGCGGTGACCGCAAAATTGGTACTACTAAACGCGGTATCGGACCTTGCTATATGGATAAAAATGCCCGTTCCGGTATTCGGATGGTTGACTTGATGGATGAGGAAGAATTCTGCTCCAAGCTGGAATTCAACCTGGAAGCCAAAAATCATCTCTTAAAAGCCGTTTACGGTGTTGAAGGATTTGACTACGAACAAGTTAAAAATGAGTATCTTGAATATGCCCGTCAGCTTAAACCATATGTGACTGACACTGCTGCTGTGCTGCATGGCGCTATTAAAGAAGGTAAAAAAGTGCTGTTCGAAGGCGCGCAGGCAACCTTGCTCGACTTAGATCACGGCACATACCCCTATGTTACTTCTTCGCATCCGATTGCCGGAGGCGCATGCATTGGCGCTGGGGTAGGCCCAACTCAAATCAACAAGGTAGTCGGTGTAGTTAAGGCCTATACTACCCGGGTTGGCGAAGGTCCTTTCCCGACAGAACTCAATGACGAAGTGGGGCAAACAATTCGTGAGAAAGGCCATGAGTATGGTACAACTACCGGACGTCCTCGCCGCTGCGGCTGGCTGGATGCTTGTGTAGTGCGTTATGCAGGCTATGTTAGTGGTATTGATTATATGGCCATTACCCGACTGGACATTCTTGACAGCTTAAAAACTCTCAAGATATGCACCGGATATAAATATAAAGGCGAGCTGTTAAACGAGTTTCCGGCAAGTCTCAAAGTATTGGCTGATGTGGAGCCTGTTTATGAAGAACTACCAGGCTGGTGTGAACCTACAAGCCATGTAAGAAGCTATAATGATCTACCGGCTAATGCCCGCCGTTATGTTGAGCGGTTAAGCGAAGTTACCGGTATTGCCCTTGGGATTGTTTCGGTTGGCCCTGGTCGTGACCAAACCATTATTTTAGCTGATATGTTTTAACAGCAAAAATAGCTCACAGCGCAAAGCTGTGAGTTATTTTTATTTTTCTAACACCGACATTCGCTTTTGCCAAGGGATCGTCGCAACTGTTAGCATCTATGTTTGTTTTCTATGAAAAAACGCTAAGGTTCTCATCCTTTGACAAGATGAGAACCTTAGCCGTTTTTATACTAGTTAATCTTCTTTGGCCAAGCTATCGGCGATCAGATCCAGCTGATGGGCCATAGCGGCGGTTTGTTGAACCGAGGCGGCTACGCTGCTAATGGCAGTGGCTATTGCACCAATAACAGAATTAACTTGATTAATCTTGCTGGCAGTTGAACTGCTGTCCGACTGGATGGCTGTGATAATTTTTTCAATTTTACTGACGGACTCCGCGCTATTGGTAGCTAGTTTGCGAATTTCCTCGGCAACTACGCTAAAGCCGCGTCCTTGCTCGCCGACCCGGGCGGCTTCGATGGCGGCGTTTAGCCCTAATAAGTTAGTTTGACCAGCAAGGTTTTTAATGAGATTGAGTACTTGACCGGTTTCGTTGGCCCGCACCTGAGAAGCTTGCACAACGCTGACAAGTGACTGGCTGACCGCCGCAATCTCCTGCGTCTGGCCCGATATTTGTTCCGCGGTTTGGGCTAAGTGATTTATATTATTATTTAAATCGGCCGCCATTGTCTTCAAGCTTTCCTGACGGTCAACGGCCTCAAAGACACAGGCTGAACCAACGATTTCTCTTTGTTGGTTATATAGGGGAATGGCTACCGCAATATAGGGGATACCCCAGCGAGTTTTATCGGCTTTAATCAGTACCCGGCGTTTTTCATGAATGGCTCGATACAGTACCATACCTGGCTGCAGAGGTGTACGGAGTGGGACCTTTAAGTCCAGGGTTTTGCCGGGCTGATAGAAAATAATTTGCTTTGTGTCCGATATCCCAACCCCGACATCGCTAAACATAAGGTTATTCAGAAAGGGCATAACATAAGTGAAATGATCCAATATGGTTTGATCTTCTACTTGCATGATGAACTCCTTTCCTAAAGCCGACTCTCCAACTAGACAATATAGTTCTATTCTATAATTCCAGCTAAATTCCTTTATTTCCCATAAATAAAAGCGAAAAAATTTATTGACAAGCCTAGTACCATATTGTATAATTTTATCTTGTGAAGAAGGTCCACTAGCTCAGTCGGTAGAGCACCTGACTTTTAATCAGGGTGTCCCGCGTTCGAGTCGCGGGTGGATCACCACGGCCCGTTGGTCAAGCGGTTAAGACACCGCCCTTTCACGGCGGTATCAAGGGTTCGATTCCCTTACGGGTCACCATGGGCGATTAGCTCAGCTGGGAGAGCGCCTGCCTTACAAGCAGGATGTCGGCAGTTCGATCCTGTCATCGCCCACCATATAGTAAGGAAGAGTCTCTGATAAAACAGAGACTCTTTCAGGCTGTCGACAAAGTCGGCAGCCTTTTTATATTTGAGAACCTCTTCTAATCCGGTGTGAAATATAGTAAAATAGAGATAATAAGAGATTGGGAGAGATAATCGTGCTTAAGAAGAAAAACAGAGTGATAATCGACCAAGTCGAATTTGTTTGTCTAAGCGAGCTAGTTCCACAAGATCATTTACTGCGCTTAGTTGATGCAAGCATAAAATTCGATTTTATATATGATGAAGTTAAAGATTTATACAGTGATACTACTGGCAGACCCAGTATCGATCCGGTCGTTCTGATAAAATTGCTAGTACTGCAGATTTTGTACGGTATTACATCTATGCGTCAAACAATTAGCGATGCTCAAGTCAATCTTGCTTACCGCTGGTTCTTAGGCTACGGCTTTCAGGAGAAGATACCGCATTTTTCTACCTTCGGGAAGAATTATGAAAGACGGTTTAAAGAAAGTGACCTCTTTGAAAAAATCTTTGAAAGAGTGTTATTTGAGGCCATAGAATGTGGTTTTATCAAAGCAGATGCTGTATTTTTTGATGCTAGTCATGTTAAGGCCAACGCCAATAAAAACAAGTATGTTAAAAAGATGGCCCAGCATCGAGTACATAAATATAAGCGTGAATTGATGATTGAAATTAACGCTGACCGTGAATCACATGGCAAGAAACCTTTTACCGATGACAACGACAATGATTCTGACGGAACAATGATTGAAGAAAAGGAAGTCAAAGAAAGTACAACTGACCCAGAAAGTGGTATGTTCCATAAAGGTGAAAAAGAGCGTTGCTTTGCTTACACCGCCACAGTGGCCTGTGAGCGCAACAATTTTATTCTTGGTGTTAAAACAGCCCCAGGTAATGTTCATGATAGTCAGGTGTTTACCGATGTATTTCAAGATGTCATTGAAAAATTTAATGACATAAAAGCAGTAGTTGCCGATTCTGGTTACAAAACGCCGGGAGTATGTCGTGAAATTATGCAAGCAAATAAAATACCGGTTATGCCCTACAAACGCCCTATGACTAAAGAAGGATACTTTAAGAAATACGAGTATGTTTATGACGAATACTATGACTGCTATATCTGCCCCAATAACCAAGTGCTAAAATATTCCACTACAAATAGAGAAGGCTATCGGGAATACAAAAGCAATCCCAAGATATGTGTCCAATGCTCACTGCGTATGCAATGTACCCAAAGCCAAAACTTTACAAAAGTCGTAAACCGGCATATCTGGGAATCTTGCGTTGAATATGCAGAGGATGTCCGTCATACTCACCAAGGCCAAGACCTATATCGCCGCCGAAGCCAAACCATTGAACGTGTCTTCGCAGATGCGAAAGAAAGACATGGAATGCGCTATACTCGCTATCGTGGCTTGAGGAAAGTACAACACTACCTCACGCTTCTTTTTGCGTGTATGAATTTAAAGAAGTTAGCAATGTGGAAAAAAAAGCGCGGTATGTTACCGCCTTTTTCAAGAACTTTTCCGTCTATGTTATCAAAATTTATGAAACTCGTAACTATTAACAAAATCCCGCTTGTTGGCCTTCCGGCCTGAAGCGGGATTTGTCTACACTCTGGAAGAGTCTCTGATAAAACAGAGACTCTTTTTTTGTTTTTTTATTTTTCTCAGAAAACTTTAAGCTGTTCAGTTAGCTGAATAAACCTGTCGGTAGTAAGAGCATGCAAGTAAAATGCGCACACTGATCAATGTGGCGTTTGCTTACTGCTTTGCGCTAATTCCTGCCAGGCTCGCATACCGGAAACAGTGGACCAGGCATCAATTGGAATAAAGCAAGTTGCGGCGAGGGCGAATAATAGAGCAATACGGGCAGAGAGCACGGCTACAGCCGTAAAGCTTTGCTTGAGCTGGTCAGCCAGTTTTTTGGAAACACCGATATAGAACATGCCGATAATTTGGCCTGAGTCATTTTTTATTGGTGCATAGCAGGTTTGATATTTAACGCCGACAACTTCAGCTTCACCGACATAGATTCTGCCGCCATGCAGTACTGTTTCCGTAACATAATCTGCGGCCAGTGTACTAGTGGCACGGCTGCCGTCACGCATAACATTAGTGGCGACACGGGTATTGCCTAAGAATATTGTCACTGTATCATTCGTCAAACGGCCGATCTTATCAACGAATTCGGTATCGTCATTGATGCGGATACTGCCTTTATATAACTCACCGTCAATCACTGTCCAAGGGCCAGGGCGCATATAATCGGCAATTTCCAACGCGGTAGCCAGGTCAGATTTGGCTTTTTCGGCAATCGCTGCTTCAATCTGTATCTGCATATCCCGGATAGTAACAATACCGACAATTAAGCTGACTAAGAGCGCTGCACCAACAAGAGCGACCGTTAGCTTGGTTTTGAGACTAAGCTGCTGCATGGTAGCCTCCTTAGAAAACAGCCTTATTTAAGGCCGAGAGCGATTTTAAGATTTTTTACCCTGTTGCGGCTTACGGGTACTTCTTGCTTGTTAGCGTCGTTCATGCGCACTAAATAAGAGCCGTGGAACCAGGGCGCAATCTCCAGAATTTCGTCAAGGTTGACGATATATTGGCGATGAATGCGCAAGAAATTTGCCTCGGTCAGTAGGTTATCAAACTCCTGTAACGTCAGCATAGCTGAAAATTCGCCGGTACGGGTGCGGACATATACGTCTTTGTCCTTAACATAAATAAAAACAATGTCTTTTTTATTCACCGGAACAATTTTCCCGCCGGCCAAGACACAGACTTTGGCAATTTGCGCGCTTTTTTCAATGATAGTTTTTGAAGATAAACTCCGGACTTTAGTTAATGCGCTGGTTAACTTTTCCTCAGTAACCGGCTTGGTGATGTAACCAACGGCCGGTGTTGCAAAGGCATCAATGGCATGCTCTGGATATGCCGTGATAAATACGATGTAGGGCGGTCTATTCATGCTGCTTAACTTTTGTGCCATTTCTAGACCAGACATGCCGGGTATGTTGACATCCAAGAAGACTAAGTCTGGTTTCTTTTCTAAGATATAAATGATGGCATCTACGCAGGTAGTAAACTTAGCACATACCTCAATATCCGGATGTCGTCCGAGCAAGTATTCAATCTCATCGCAAATTGGTTGTTCGTCATCAATAATAACAGCTTTTGTCTTCATGATATGTCACCTTCTTTCTGCAATGGTGTGGATTGGAAGGGTAGGCGCAGCTGGACTGCGGTACCAAAGGACTGATCGGACTTTATTGTAAGGCCAAACTCTGACCCGTACAGACTTGTTAATCGCTTGTGAACATTGGATATTCCAACTCCTTCAGAATGACCGGCTTGAATCTGCTCAAGACGTGCCGGTGGGATGCCTACTCCGTTATCTGTTACTGTAATAATAAGAACACCATTTTCAATATAGGCATCAATGGCCAGGAGGCAACTGCCCAACTTTGGAAACAGACCGTGATTTAGCGCGTTTTCTACCAATGGCTGTAGCGATAGCGCCGGAACCGAGGCAATATTTGCCGATTCGTCAACATTAACTGCGATATCCAGTCTTTCGCCAAAACGCGACTTAGCAATCTCCAGGTAGGCCATGATTGCAGTTAACTCATCCTGAAGTGTCAGAAGCTCTTCTTGATTGGAATAACCGCGATGCATCAGAGTAGCCAAACTTCCCAGCAAGCTGCGGGCTTTATCGGGGTCTGTGCGACAGAAGGACATGATAATATTAATTGTATTAAAGAGAAAATGGGGGTTAATCTGAGCCCGTAATGCTTTTAGCTCAGCTTTTTCCCGCATTTTTCGCTGCTCATCAATTTCAGCTAACTGAATTTGCACTGACAGCAAGTTCGCAATACCATCAGCAATCCTGATATCCAGTTCTGATACCGCATGATCTGTAACCCGGGCAAGCTCGATGGTGCCGACAACCTTGTTGCTGGTAAACAGGGGGACGACAACTCCCGCTTTTAGTTGACAATTTGGAAAAGGGCAGCCGCGCTCGGCCGAAGTCGTAATAATTTTCATGGTTTTGTTGGTTATGGCTTCTTTTACTCTCCCGCTTTATGATGATCGCCGCCCTGACCAACAAAGGCCAGACGCTTATATCTGCCAGTAATAGAAACGGTGTCTACTTTAGTAAGTTCATAAATAATGCGAGCCGCCACAGTGGCTGAGTGTCGGTTGAATCCCAATCTGAGATAGGGGAGAGTCCTGCTGGCGATTTCTAAGGACAATTGAGCAGCGCGGGCACCATAAATGTCTTGTTCTGCTTCAATCCAATTGATGATAAACAGGAATAACCAAACACCGAGGACGTTAACTATCAGGGTTAAGACTGCGACTTTAAGATTAAAAATAATTAAATGCGCCGGGCCGGACATCAGTGTAATGAAGCATAATTGGCACAACTCGGCCAGCAAAGTAACGCCGGCTCCGGTGAGCGGCGTTAGTTGAAAAAAGTTAAAACGGAATCTGAGCATTCCGGCTAAAGTACCTGCTATTACTGTATAAATAATCGGAGCAGTTTCTGCGTTTTCCACAAGCTCCATATAACTTCCGCAAATAAGTCCAACGCTAAACCCCGATATTGGGCCTCCGGCGATACCTGCTAATAAAACGCCAAGCATGCGGGGCAGAATTAACGGTTCGCCCCAAGGCAGAGCGCTGTAGCTCCCGGTTATTGCCAAAAAGGAAAATACCACAACAAGCGGAAACTGGCTTGCTAGCTGAAAGGGGTCGCTTACGCACCGCATAATAAAACGGCTGCGGCCGATAAGATACGCAGTCATCGCAATGAATGACAACGTACTTAAAATTTCCAGTAAGATTAAAACCGTCATAATTGCCTCCGCAAAAGAGTCTATAAAAATATTCGAACGCGGCGGTTGGATTTCCTTTTTTGACTCTGTGAAAATATAGAATATTTTCAAAAATAGATTTGAGATTTCAAACCTATCATGCGAGTTAGCGACCTTGCCATTTTTAATTAACGCAGGTAATGCTTGACGAATAGTAAACCATAATATATAATTACATCTAGCAAACGGCCCTGTGGTGTAGCGGTCTAACATGCCGCCCTGTCACGGCGGAGATCGACGGTTCAAATCCGTTCAGGGTCGCCATTTTCGCTGTTAGATTTTCGACATGCGACATTCGAATCCTAAATCGAAAATCGAGCGTCTAAAATCGACAATCGAATACGCCTCGGTAGCTCAGTCGGTAGAGCAGAGGACTGAAAATCCTCGTGTCGACAGTTCGATTCTGTCCTGAGGCACCATAACCAAGAACCTTGCAATTGAAGGGTTCTTTTTTTTATGCATTAAAAGAACGACAGCCACAAATCATATAAATATGAATTTAAGGAGGGTGAACTATGTTTGACGACCGTAATCATGCCGGACAAGTGTTGGCGAAAAAAGTAGCCGAGCTCAACCTGAAAAATCCTTATATCCTGGCAGTTCCTCGCGGCGGCTTGGCAGTTGCATCCCCGGTTGCAGAAAAGCTCCAATGCAAAATGGCTGTTCTTATTGCCAAAAAGGTCGGACATCCGCTCAACCCTGAAGTGGCGATTGGCGCCATTATGCCTGACGGTAGCCTGATTCATGACAATCAGTACGTCAGTGGGATTGGCGTAAAACAGGAGAACTTTGATAGACTTGTTGCCGAAGCGCGTAAAGCTTTTGACGAGCGGGTTAAAGTTTATGAAGCTATGATTATAAAAAACCACGAAGTCAAAGATCGCGATATTATTATTGTTGATGACGGTATTGCGACAGGCTATACCATAATGGCTGCCGTCAAATGGGTTAAAAAATGGAACCCCGCCAGCGTGACCATAGCCGTACCTGTTGCTCCCAATGACGTTACCTATAGATTGCGTGATCAACAAGTTAACATTGTTTGTCTACTCGAACCTGACGTGTTTACGGCAGTAGGCAGCTATTACAAAGACTTTCGGGATATGACCGATAAAGAAGCACTGGAATATCATCGCTTGGCCCCTGACAGTATCATCAGACTGTAGTAGATACAATAAACCGCTAAAACCAGTTGCAATGGCTTTAGCGGTTTTAGTTTTTGCAGGTGTCTTAAAACTTTTAATTATTTAAGAAAAACTAATCCTATCGCCATTGCCAAGATAAATATCATTTTCCTGCCGTTACGTATCCGGTACAGTGGTTGGTGTCGAGCTTCTCAATATATATTCTTTTAGGGTGATTAATAGGTCATCAAATTTAGGATCCCAGTTTTCAAAGGGTGAGATAGGTGATATTTATATTTTATTTATCAAAATAATATTTTGTCTGTATGATGTACTTCGCCCTATGTAAAAGTTTTCCTCCTGACTAGCTGTCGTCTTTTGGATATTGAAGGTGGCGAATTAAATTGCTAGTTTTATTGTACAAAGAGCTATTCCAGTAGCCCTTTAACTAAGCTGAAATATATTTTAGATTTTTGCTTGGTATGGATTTTTCACAATTTTACATATCGAAGTGGTGAATATCTCTATTAGGATTTGGAGAAAAGTAAGTATTATGGAAAAGTATTAAATTCTCAGAGGGGAAACATGACAGGTATGCCTTCCCACGAACAACTCGTCCAGATGACAAAGGATTTGCATCAAGCACGGTATGCAAATTGGGTAGCAAATGAGCTGTTTACCTGGCAGTGGTGGATTATACTGGTAACACTTATTGCTCCGTGGATTGTTTTTTATTATCTTGCGGACAGGAGCTACCACGTTTAACGCTCTTTGGCGCATTCCTAATTATAGTGGTTTTTCACTTGAACAAGTTGGCTTTGAGCATGGCATTTGGAGTTATCCTTACAAACTTTTACCGGAGGGTGCGATTGTTGCCTATATTGATGTAAGTCCATTGTCAGTAATCTATATGTTGGAATATCAATATTTCCCAAGGTGGAAAAAGTTCATTAAAGCTGTTATTGTAACGGCGCTTGTATTTGCATTTATTTTTGAGCCAATCCTTGAATTAATAGGACTGTATTTGCCTCTTTCCTGGTATCATTATTATGGAGTGCCCATTTATATTCTTCTGCCGATTTTAATGAGGCTGGCTGTAGAAAAAGTGTTTGCGTCCGTAAATAAGACTTACTGATTTTTACCTTAATGTTTGGAGCTACTAGCTTAGTTTAATTCGCAAATTACTAATTCCTAGCCAGACATATATGTCACGAAATGACTATAGGGCGGGGGTTAAACAAAGTCATAATAAGGCAAAGCACATTCGAGTGGTTTTAATGTAATTTTTGTCATAATTTTGTCAGTTTTTCTTCTATGGGACGCGGGAAGCGATTACCCTCTAAGCATTGACATTGCTGCGTTCTTCATGTACAATAATAATCGTTCCTATTTATATATGATGCGGGCGTAGCTCAGTGGTAGAGTACCGGCTTCCCAAGCCGTGGGTCGCGAGTTCGAATCTCGTTGCCCGCTCCAGTAAAATAAACAATGATGCGGCTTCTCAGCCTTAGAATTATCTCTCAAAACCCAAAGGAACATCACTTTGGGACGTCAGAAATCCGAAGAGGATGATAGAGAAAGAGAGAGAAAAACGAAGATTGAGGAAGATGAAAAACGTGTCAGTGTTTCTTAACCAACGTACCCAATAAGGGGAGGTTGGTTTTTTTATGTCTAAAAAAGATGAAGACGGGATACTGATGAAGGTGAAAAAGACGGTTGATTTCGAACTATTGGCGGAAGAGTATATTTTGATGAGGGAAGCGGAGGTATCAAAGTACACGGTTAATTCCATCCGTCGGACGTTAAAGCACTTTCTTACTTGTTTTGATGACGCATTAACAGAGAAAAGCTTAAAACTGAAAGCGCTGCAGTTTCTGAGCGGCAAAAACAACGAACATTATAATAAGCAGCTTCAGGCACTTCGCGGTTTTCTTCAATACTGCGCAAGCGAGGGATACTTGGAAGCTAATCCTTGTGCGGCAATCAAGTATAAGCCGCATACGAATCGTATTGTTCAGCACAGCGAAGAAGTCATTCGCAAACTTTTGGATGCGCCAGATAGAAACACTTGGGCTGGACTGCGTGATTATACGGCTATGATTCTAACTTTGGATACGGGTATTCGTCCCAATGAGTTGATTCAGTTATGCATTTCCGATTTTGATTTCGCAAATGGCTACTTGTATTTGCGGGAAAGAGTTACCAAAACAAAACAGAAAAGAACGTTGCCAATATCAGATGTGTGTGTTTCCGCAATCAAAAAACTTATTCATTATCGACATGCAAACTGGGAGAGTCAACTTGTTTTTTGCAGTTGGCGTGGCGAGGAAATTACAACAGGAGATTTAAGGGACAGATTCAGGGCGTATTCAAAAGCAATTGGCACTCAAATTACACCGTACCATTTACGGCATACTTTTGCCCTTTATTTCTTACGGAATTCATCCAAGACAGGAGTATTTGCCCTGCAAAAAATTATGGGACACAGCAAATTGGAGCAAACAAAAAACTATGTAGCTTTGCTGGATGCGGATATTCAGCAGGCGCACCAAACCGCATCCCCGATTGCCAATTTGCTTGGACGAGGCACAGGCAAGAAAAAAGCAGTACTAATGAAAATATGAGATAATAAGAGGGGGTCAAACTACTTTACGTTTAGATAATACCTTTTATAATTCTATTTTTTTAAAGCGATGAGCAGGCTACTTTGCCTGCTCATTATCTTTACTTATTTTTGGGAACTTTGTTGCTACCTTTAAAATATCCTTAATTACAATGCCTTCCCAAAATATAAGAATAGCCTGCGTTATATGGTCAAAGCGTAGTTTTCCAATATCTCCTAATGTTATTTGAGAAATATCAGGAGATTTACCTGAAATTGCTTCAAATATAAGATTTATTATTTTTGTCTCTTCACCTATTACTGGATAGTAGGCATTGTATATGCTAAGAATCTCAAATGTATAACCTATTATAACCGCTGAAAAAATTACTCCAGTTAAACTTCTTAATGGGAGACTTTGAACAATTTCAAAAATTGATAATACCAAATAATATAATGGAAATAAACAAAATGCGATAGCAGCACATAACGTAATTACATTTGGTATACGGGATACTAAAAATCCCATCTCAATCCACGTTGGTAAAAATACTATTATATTTAAAGATGTAACGATTATTGTAAACCATATATTATTGGATTCTTTAACTAGATTTTTACAATACAAGGACCAGGATATAAAGTACCAAAAAATCCATAATAGAAGACCATATTTAAGCATATCGCTTCTGTTGATGAAACCTATTATTTTCTGTTCTGCTACAAAGCTTGCAATCATTAAAACCAAAAAGACTATAAAATTAATTGTCACAAATATATGTTTCAGTATCAGTCTATCTGTTCTATAAGTACCAAGTTTCCATCGTTCCCTTAAAGTCAATGGGTTTTGATTCCGTTTATTTTTAAGGTTAGAATAATATCTTTTGCCTTTCTTTTTTATGATTTTTGTCATTCTCCACATTAGGACACTTAAAATAAAGAAAAGAAGTACCGCGTATATATAATTCATAGCATAACTCGCTTTCTAAAATAAATTACTCTAGTTATATACTTCAATTGTTTAAATATTCCCTTCACCTGATTAATAGTGTTTGTTCTGTAGTAACAAATGAACTTTTATCACCAGGGTAAACTAAAAAAAGGGTACGCATTTTGCGTATCCCTTAGCATTAGATAATACCTTTCTCCTTGAAACTTACATAGGTGTTATCCGAATAAATAATATGGTCTAATACACTGATATCCAGTAGTTTCCCAGCCTCGATGAGCCGTTTTGTCAAGGAAATATCTTCTTGGCTTGGCGACGGGTCGCCGCTGGGGTGGTTATGAGCTAAAATAACCGAGGTAGTTGTTCCTCCCTGCAGCAAAGCTATCCGAAATAATTCCGCAGGACGGACAATTGAACTATTTACGTTGCCGCTGCTGACAATACTAACCGCTAACACATGGTTTTTGGTATTTAGCAATATGGCAACAAACTGCTCTACTATAAGTCCTTCGAATATTTTTTCAAGCAGGGGAATCGTATTGGAAGGCTGACGGATAATTTTTGGTTCTGCAGTAATAATACTGCCTTCCCTGACAAGCCTAACCGCTACTTGGGGAATATAGTGCCGTTTTGTGCATTCACCATTCATTTGTTATTCCTCCCTAATGTTTAAATAAAAACACTAGGAGGATGCTGATGCCCTACCCAGTGTTAACTGGGCAGAAGCCCTGATTTTTTGTTAGTCCATTTGTCGTAATGGAGTAAACGCTGTTCAGAAAATGAATGACGCTCGCCGTGACCAGTCGGCACGCTGTGCAATATAGGATGCCCAGAACCTTTATCAGTTTCTAAGATTATATCCATTGTGTTATACGAAAACAAATAATATAGAAGTTTTTTTGTGATAACCCTCGAAAAACAGCCATTTTTCAAGAAAAAAAGTACAATTTTGGTACAATTATAACGTAGGCAATTACCAAAACTGACTGCAGCAGTAACGCTAATTGTTAATCACAATAAAACCTCAAATACCAAGGAGTTGATTGATATGAAATTGTTAGACCGCAAAACCGTTTTTGACCACTATAATATTACCCTCAATCCTGAACTGGCTCCCAAGGATTATCCCGAAGAACTGACTAAGAGCGTTTCGGGGCCAAGTTACGAAGACATTTGGTGCAGTAATGATGAAGATAATATCGCAAACTCGATAATTGCATCACTGAAGCAGCGTTATCCTAACGAAAGCAATGTAGCTTATTGCTCTTTTGTTTCCGTAATTACGGAATATTTTTTGAAGCGGGGAATTTCTTATGGTACTGATATGTATGAAGCATTTTATGCCAAAGAACATGCAGCGCAGAAATTGCTTCTAGATTCTTTTGCCGAGCAGCCAGTAGCTGAGTTGGAAGAAGGAATGCTTCTGGTTTCTAAAAAGGTGGTGAATAGACTTTATCAGGAAACGTTAAATGCCGAAGAAACCATGAAGCGAATTAAGCTCTTAGAAAACTTCTATTTTGAACAATAAGTCGGATTGAAAAAGAACCCGCCAGAAATGGCGGGTTCAACTTTTTGCAAACACTTTGTATCGGTGTAAGCGAGTATAAATGCGCAGTTGAGAAGCTTTAAGAGGCAGTTGATGACGGTGTGCCTGTTTAACTAAATAGGCGGCAAGGGAACGTTTTTGCTCAATGATGCCTGCATAGGCTGGTATACCGTTCAATTTATTGAATTCATAGCAAATCTGTTTGATGCTTTTAGACCGTGTAACATTGCTCAAAGCAGCTTTCGCGCCTCGGAACATGCCAGGCGACATTCGTGCCGATACAGATATCTTATTGCCGATAGCCCGTTGGACATAGATGGATAAGGTAGTGCTCTCGCTGATGGAGAGCTGTAAAGCATGGCGGCGAATATCAAAAAATGTATCGTCATAGCAAAGGTCATCTGCCACGATACCCTGTGAATGCAAAATAAAGCCGATATGTTGCCACCGTAAGTAATAGAAATTGGCAAAGCCCTGCTCTTTACGGCGGCAGCGTTGGAATTTAGAACGGCGGACCTGATATTTTTGCATGAGTTTTGCATCAGTCTTTTCCCATTTTTCCTGCTTGTCCATGCTTAATTGAATGGGGCAGTAAAAATAGTAGCCGCGCGATAGCAAGTAAACGAGCATTTGCAACAATCCCTGCCAACTAAGACAAATAGTGTTCATGTTTTCACCTCCCGATGACGAAGAACACGGCATCCCTGCCAAATTATTCGCCATCCCTATAAACCCAAGGTTGGTTTACACGGATGGGGAATAATCCCCAGTACGAAAAATTGCATGCGGCAAGGACTTTCGGCAGGTCTTCTCGTCAAGTGCCACCTTGACAACCAACGCACTATTACTGACCAGCAACAGCGTCGCGCTTGTTAAAGCATCCTACTCATCCAATCTCTCAACCTTCGCACGGCGGTTGCCACACCGCCGCCGTTCAGGTCTTGCCTTGTTAGTCAAAATCATCAAGACTGCAGTCAAGTTGCTATTCGTTAGCTTGTGTGCCTTGCGGTACGGGGTAGAATATGTAAAACCCCCGCTACTTTCAGCAAATGCTGATTTCTCTACACTAACGACATCAACGCAGTTGGTCACTTCTCTGCAGTCTCTTACACGGTTGCCCCAACCTTTTCCAAGCTATGCTTCGGTGTAGGGGCTTTAGACTGTACCTTGCTACAGTTCCTTTACGGGTTGAGCTATTTACCAGTTGTCTTTCGACACTTGACTCCCCCGCCGTGCCTAGCGTTACGCCGTTTCCGAACGTCCCGCAGGATGGATTTGCACCATTTTGATTTCAACAGACACACGCCCGCAGGTGGGAATGCATCGTTTCCAAGTCGCCCATATTTGCTTGGTTGCAGTGGGTAGAAGCGGTATTGCCCGCAGCCCCCATCATAGCGACGCAAGCACCTCTCGATGCACGTCGCTTTGCCGATGCTGTCTGCATATCCGCTTGGCAGGCGGACAGTAGCGACAGCATAGCCAACTCTGCAGATTGGCAATCTGCATGTTGACCCGCAACTTTGTCGTACAAGTTATCTATCATAGACGACATTGACCATGTCGGAATTAGCTTCCGAGGGGTTCGTTATTCCATATTCCATATAGGAGTTGCGGAATGGTTAAAAACTCAAAATTACCAGACCGAATCTTAATGGTACTGTCTATCGTGCCAGTAAACCGCCTCTAATGCGAGGAGCATCTGTTCTGACGTGCCCAGTGACGCTCAAAAAATGAGAATTTGAAAACATTTAAATCGTAACAAAAAATATTATGTAGTTCCAAAGAATAAACGGGTTTATTTTTTGGTAATGGAAAAAAGTTTTGATATTATTTCTATATCTGAATGGAGGTGACAAAATATGAATAAAAATAAATTAGTTAATCGATTTGCACACATTATCCGTGAAGCAGACAACTTATCCATGTTGCAAGACGAACATGCACTATTCTATTACATTCAACGAGTGGCTCTGGACAAAATGCTGCTGACGGTGGAGATTGAAGCTCCTGAAGAAGTTCTGAATGATACGATTGATACTGCTTTATCGCCGCAGCAAATTGCTGAGAAGGTTTTTCAGACGCAAGGTTTCTATGACCATCTTTCCCGAAAGGAAGCATTGCAACGGCGCCCTGCTGTTGCTAGCATCTGCATGGACTGCGGCAAACTAATTGAGGTTGGCGAGGAACGCTTCCCTGATTACGATACTAAGCAGGTCCGCTGCAGAGAGTGTTTTTTAAAAGAGATGGATAACTGGATGCACGGGAAGCCCAATTCCGATAGTGGCGATAACTAATAGCGGTAAGATGTGATGACACAAGACGCATAAGGGGGGAATTTGCTAAGCGATATCCATATGCGTCTTGTGCACTTAAATGTACATAACGTTCAGCAAATGATGAAAAAGCGTTCTTTTAAATCAATAAGACCTTTAAGACGGGTGGCTGTGCTTACTTCTATTTACTGTTATCTCTGATTTTCTGAAAATCAAAGTAGTTGGCAAAGGGAGAAGTAATGTGCAAATCCTGTCTTGGCGTCTTTGGTTTTGGGGAAGAGCACAGTATCTTGTTAAATTGAGGTGAAAATTTATAATATGATTACAGTTCAGTGTTTCCACAATTAGCAAAAGTCGTTAAGACGTGAGGGACTGGCTATTTTTGCTGTTGCTTTGTAACCGTGAGCAAGTTATGCAAATAAGAAGTAGTGCCAGGCTGAGTCTTAACGTCTTTGCCATTTTCCGAACGTATTTCTTCATTAAATAGTGGTACGTGCTTAGCATGTAGTTCCAGCTTGAAATGCAAAAAGGCAGGACATAATGCCCTACCTTTTTGCAGAAGTTTATATGAAGTTAAGAAGCGTTGCCAATAAAGACTATTCCCTTCCAGTGACGCCTGCTATGGTTACGGTCTTCTTTAACTTGCGGATAAAGTTGCATTAACCGTTGAGTAAACTGCTTGATATTGCAAGGCTTGTAGTTGCACGATTTAGCCCATGCCATGTATGCGTTAAACAAGTCTTTTTTAGGGTAAAGCTGAGTCGGCTCCACTTGGCAATTTTCGTCTAAAAACTCAGCTACAGAGTCATTGGCTGTGCGGTAAATATTCAACTCTTGTATGACAGAAAGGGGAATGCTGAATTTTTTATTACTCATTAAACGGCGGAGTGCAGGGATAGCAAGGTTCAAAAGCCCTGACAGTTCTTGTGGTGTTGTTAGCTTGTCCATAAGGTCGGGGTCGGCTGTCCCAGGTAAGAATTGATTTGGGAAACGCAGGATTATCCAGCGGCGGAAAAAGCCATCACTGACATCATCGCAGTTGGGAAGGTGATTGGCGGAGAAAAACAACTTAGCAAAATTACAGGTAGTATAGGGCATGCTGTACTTCTTCTCGACAGAAATCTCATCCCCAGTGGTAAGTTTTTTGAAGGTTTCGCAGGAAGGGAGTTTCTGTCCTGAGATATCTGCGCAGATGTTTACCAATTTCCCCGTTAAACTAGCTAGACGGAAGCGATTTTGCTCAATGTCGTGAAGTGATTCGGCAGAAATATTATTTGCGCCAACGAAATGTTTTAAGAGTTTGAGGAATGCGGACTTTCCATTCCCGCCGTTGCCAACTAGGAGAGTGGCGATATCTAGTTTGGTAGTAGGCAACAAGCAATAGGCAAATAGCTCAATGACCAAGTCATGACATTCTATAGGAAGCACTTGCGCAAAAAAACGTTGAATGTTTGGGCAAGTTGCGTTAGGGTCGTAGGTAAGTGGAACTCGAATGCTCGATAGGTGGTGAGGAGAATGCTCATATAGTGTGTTAGCATTCCAGTCGAGCAAGCCGTTTTCAAGATTAATAAGCTGAGTTGATTTATCTAAAGTAGTAGGTTGACTGCTGTAGCAATCGTTGAGGTAACGATGTACTTCGTTGCTGTGGGATGAACGAAACTTATCTCCCAATAGTCGGACAACCATATTACTAATGTGTTTGGAAGCGCCTGCTTTATAGACGCCGTTATTATAATAATGCAGTTCGCCATTTGCAAATAAGAGATGGTATTGTTGAACGATGTATTCAGATAAAGTAGGGGCGTTAATGACATCGCGCCCATTTTGGTCTTTTTTCAGCCAGGAGTCTTTGATGATAACGGGTGTATTTGATTTGTTTGTAGTTTGGTTATTGTTCATAAAAATTACCTCGCTTTATTCCTGCCTAGGCAGGTTATTTTTTTACACTATATAGCTCCTCCTTTTGAGAGAGTAATTAAGGTTAATGCCTGTTCTGACAAGCTATACACAGCGGACGATTGAAAATGCGTTGGGAATATTCAGCTATATTAGGCGATATCTCTTTGGTGCACGAAGAACATGTTTGTACAGTGGTAGATGCTGGCTTTTGTATGGTTTTCCGTGGCTTTTGTACGTCTGTTCCTATCATGCGCTCATCGACGCTGAGGTCGGCTTCAGGGTCAGCACCGCAACAGCTCATATTAAATGCCTGGATATAGGCATATTTTAAAGCAGCAGTCTCGGCTTTCATAACAGCTTTATCCCCCAAATCCTGACCAGAGCCAAGTCCTGTGGTAGTGACATATTCCCCTGTTTCGGTATCAATAAGTGTTACAGTGGCTTTTACGGTAACAATGCGTTCTTCCTTGCCGCTTTTGTTGGTGGTAGTGTCAAAGTGTAAGACTTCGTGAGAGACAGTTGAAGCGATACGGTGTTTGGTAAACGCGGAATTTATTGCCTTGGCGACGTCTTGGGCTTGGGTGTAGGAGTAATTATGGTAGTCGTTTTTACCGTTTTTGGTAACGGCAGCGCATTCTTGAGAGATGTTAATCAGTTTGTTTGTAATATTCTTCATATAGTTTCCCCCTTTTGTTGCTCTTGGCGTGCGTTGCGGATTCGTCGATAGAGCCATTGACGGACAGTGGAGACTTTAATGCTGCCGCCTTCGGGTGGAAGTTGTGCAACCCACTTACGCTTGAATTCTTGATAGTATCGCCAGGCGATTTTCTCTTTGGTAGTTATCATCAGTAGAGCGTTCAAGGCGAAATCGGCAGGGCCACATCCGTTATAGCCAATTTCAAAACCTCCAGGTGAATGGCTGATGACTTTGTGAGGAACGTTGGTTACCAGATGACCAGATTTGAGACGTTTGATGTAGATATTTTTCTCGTGGGTTTTCATAGAATCACTCCTTTACAATTTTTTCTTTCCTGGTGGACAATTCATAGCATAACACGTCTAAAAATACTTTTTCTGAAAAAACGGGGGTATATAAAAGTTTATTTTAATGGATAATATTTACAATGAGCCCACTGGTAATGGACACGACTAACTAAAACTAACCAAAACAAAGCAATTTGTCTTTGATGCACAGGACATGGTACCAATGTGCAAAAAAGTGACTGATTTTGAAGACGATTTGAAAAATATTTTTACCAACGATTCAATCCATAAAGTGGAAAAAACAGCGTCGAGAACCTGCGTATAGGATTAATGTATTAGCAATGTCGCGGTGCTAAGACATATTAGCTAATGGCCAAAATGGCGCCTGGCATAATGGGCTGTGGTATCCTGGCGAGGCTGATGGCGGAAGCGGGTTTCCGATAATGAAAAAGAATATACTATTGCAATAGAAACAAGAACTATGACAAGTGAAAAGCCAGCAATCCTCTGGGGAGCGCTGGCTTGATTTTTGGTTAAAAGAGGTTATATCTATTATTTGGTGAAATAATTAATCGACAATCTTAATTTGACTACAATTGACTTTGCGTAGAGGAGTTACAGAATTGATTTCGTATAAAGAACGCATAGAGGTATATCGAATTAGCAGAACAGGCATGTTTGTATAAAGTATTTTAATGTAAAGGAGATACCAATGGCTAGGATACAATGTAGGTGTGGTGCAACATTATGGAATGGCATGTCGCCAAACGATATTCAACTAATTGTTTATACCGATAAGGAATGGGACGCTATAATCAATTGTGATTCAATCGACCCTTTAGGCCTGCCCTCTCCTAAATATGATGCTTGGAGATGCCCAGAGTGCGAGAGAATATACTTTTTTGAGTGCGGTAATGATAAAGCGGTCAAGATTTATGCGTTAGAGAAATGAAAAGAAGTGAATATATGAGCAATCAAGGATATAGTTGCTGTTTTTGCGGTAATAAAATTAAGTCTGGTCAGATGGATGTTACAGGTTTAATCGTAATTTCAAATTGGGATAAAACACTTGAACGTCAGCAAGAGCAGCAATTGTTTTGTCACATGAACTGTTTAAAGAAGAGTATTAAAACTGATGTACCGCTTTATATTGCTGAGATAATTGACTAATATTGGTTGTGCTGATTTCAGTGGAGGAGGTGGGGTATGACTGCCTTATCTAAAGAATTTGGGAGAATGCTATTCGACTTCTTAGATGGTAAATCTGATATAAAGAAGCTAGAGAAGTGGGTTTATAACAACGAAGAAGTTTTAGAGCAGAGCTTATCGAAGACCGAATATCTTGAATTAATATCATTTGAGTACCATCAAAAGGATGCTTGCTATAATCTTATAAAGTTGATAAGCGGTATATTAGAAGTGCGAAGGATAAATCGAGAGAGCTATATCGAAAGCAAAGCTTTGGAAGCTTTATGTGTTAAGAATAGAGGAAAGTATGAGGCTAAAGACCCAGAACGCAATTTTGATGGTTTTACTATTGGAAAAACATATAACGTCATCAGTATCCAGCATAAATTTTTACCCAAAGTGGGGTATTCTCTTAACTACACAATAATAGATGATAGCGAGCAAATATACCTAGCTCCAGCAGACTTGTTTAAACTTACTCAGGAAGTAATACCTGATGGCTGGGTTTTTCATAATTATTCTATAGGAGCTATCATTGGGCCTAAAGAATGGCGTAACGATTTTTGGGATGATTTTCATAATGGAGAGGAAAAAGCAATATTGGAATTTGTGGAGGTTCTTCAAAAGTTAAACATTAAAATTCCTGAAAAATATAGAGTTTACGCCTATAAATTATTATTTGGTCACGAGCATAAATAAATTATAAATCACAATATTTATGTTCCATTCATATGAAATCCCAGTTAAGGGGCAAGTTCCGAAGGAAGAGGTCAAAATAATTGAGGTTTTCGCTGAAAAGGAACTAGCGGAAGCTACCGCCAAAGATTATAAAAGTCTTCCAGGATTCAGGGAATATCCTAATGGTTTCCACGTTTCCAAATATAACCTCAACCAGAAATGGTGGACCGAAGGTTTTATAAAGGTTTGAAACGAGAGGGCTTGAATAATTAGCAGAGGTAAGGAGATGAATGAGGCTCTATGATTAGACGCTATTGCATGATTTTGCTTGTGGCTTGCATATTTGGTCTTTTTCCTTTTTGTGTTTATGCAAATTCTGGCGAGTTAAGTGAAAGTGCGAAAGCAGCTCTTTTTAATAAAACGATAGATATGCCAGTATGGGTTGAAAAAACCGTTTCTTTAGGCCATAGCACAGTTGAGGATGCAAAAAAATTTGCGGAAAGTGGTGCACGATTTGATGCTCGTCGAATTTTACGTGAACGAATTATTCAAACGGAGGGTCTTAACCTTACAAGAGATATTTTTGATGTTCCGACAGAAGTAATAGATGAAGATACCACAGGCAAATATGGAAAGTCGTTTTTTGATGAGGGCACAGGAGTAACCAAAATAACGTTTCGATTTAAAGTTCAATGCGAGAAATCAAGAAATATAAACCCATTTGAGAAAAAGGGACCTTATAATCGACCTGCTATTATTAAAGAGTTTAAAGAGACGGATGCCTATTGGGAAATAGTGGCTGTAGGTTATGGATTTTATGAAAGCTTTGAGGGTATAGACTCTAAAAACAGAATTAGTGGCGAACGCGGGATTGATAGTGCGTGCGGGTTAATAATTAACAAAGTTAAAGAATTAGGAATAACTGACCAAGTGGCGCAAGAAAATATAGCCAAGTCGATTAAGGCAAAGAAAAATTATGGAGGCACTTATCGTGTCTGGGGTTGCGGAGTTGAAGTGGAAGCTCACGTGCCTATAAGAATTAATAAGAAAGATGCTTCTGTATCTTATATATATAACTAAAGACTTGTAAGTTGACGGAAGTTATTGAACTGGTACTGAGATATGTGGAGTAAATGAGTGTATAAGATAGATTATTTATTATCACCATTGTAGGTATTCCGCAAACTGCCGACTATCAGTTGCCAAAACTTGCGTGTAGACAAGTGTATTATAGATGTCTCTATGACCCAACCAACTCTGCAGGACGGGAATAGGCACGCCATTCAGGATAGCATTTACAGCAAAAGTGTGGCGTAAAGTATGTGGATGGCAGCGTTTATCATCAAAACCAGCTTTCCGACAAGCCTTTTGGACTTTAATATATGCGGTTTTTCTGGTAAAAGAGAATAGTTTATCGTGTCTTTGAAGCCCAATGCTTGCAATATACTCAGCTATGACGCCAATGACTTCACCTGTAAGAGGAATAGCTCGTTCATAAATGTCGCGGCGTTTTAGGATTCGGGCGCGAAGGGTACGGGATGAAAAATCAATGCTTGCTACGGTAATATTAATTGCTTCAGTAATACGGCACCCTGTTCGCGATAAAAAGAAAACTAAGAACCAACTTGAATAGTCTTTTTGACGCAATTCTTCTGATAAAATTAGTCTTAGTTCCGCCTGATTAAAGTATTTTGGTAATTCACGGCGAAAAGTTTGGGATAATGCACGGGGAAATATTGATATTGGTAACATAGGGATACCTCCTCGAAAATGAAAAACGAACTAGAAGTTAATTGGCTTCCAGTTCGTTTATTTTTATTTTGGTAACATATGAAGTTTAATTTGTTACAATTCTACCAAATATTTGATTGAATTTCAAATCTATGGATATAAATCATATGGGAAAAGTGTTATAATTATGCTATTATTTGTAAAATTATAAATCAAAAAATTTGAGGAATGTAACAATATACGTTATTTTGTGAAAAGTTTGGTTGGGTAAAACCGACGTGGTGAAATATAAAAACTAGGATTTAAATGGAGATAATTATGGATTTCAATCAGGCATTAGTTGACTATGTAAAAACTAGAGGCCATAACGGAACGAATGCACGCTTTAACGAAGTTTCTTATACCTGGGAAGTACAGGGTATGAATGTTTCAGGACGCTTTTTTTATCTACCATTTAAAAATGGACAACCTACGATAGATGAATTTATAGAGTTCATTTATTGGAGGGTTGTAAAGTTTTGCATACCTAACGATGTAATTCTCGAATATCGTCAAAAATATATTGCTACTAATGACGAACGTTATACTATTGAACTTCAAGATAAGGCAAAGAATTTATTTATTAGAGCAAAAAATATGCAAAACACCACGGGTGAACCTGCTGAACTAATACTGTTTACTATACTTGAAGCAATACTTGGTGCACCGCAAATAGCGTGCAAAATGTACCTTAAAACTAACTCAAATATGCCTGTACATGGCAGTGATGGTATTCATGTGTCCTTCGATAATAATACAAATATGTTGCAATTGTACTGGGGAGAATCGAAGTTGTATCAACAGTTGTCATCAGCACTAGATGAGGTTTGTGATTCAGTTAAACATTTTGTTACTGATGATGGGACAGGGGCACCTCGTGAGCGAGACCTAGAAATTATCAAAGACCATATTTCGATTAGCGACCCCAAACTGAAAGAAGAATTAATCAAGTTTTTTGACCCGTATGAAGCAAGGTCGAATAACGTACAGGATAAGTTTGCCTGTTTTGTCGGATTTAATTTACCTCTTTTATCTAAATTGCAGCAATTAGACAAAACAAGATTTATTCAAGATTTTGAAGAGCAGTATTTAGAACGTATTGTTTCTGCTTGTAAATTGTTCGAACAAAAAATCAATGCAGAAAATCTCCAAGATTTGCATTTCTTATTTTTTTTGTTGCCATTTGAGGATGTAAATCAGATAAGGCAAAAATTTTTATCGAAGCTAGGTGTTGCTTTATGATAGAAGAACTGGCATGGCGTATATGGGGTCATCAAGAATTTCATGAAGACTATAACCTTATTTTATCTGCGGCAGTTAAAAAATCACTTGATTTAACATTGGCATTAAATATTGAAAGAAAGATTACAAAACGCCTATTACAATGTGCAGCCACATTTTCATCATCTACTGAGCCAAAATTTAGAGAAGCTGCTTATAAGATAGCTATTTCAATCTGGGTATTAAGTAAAAATGAGTATGATGGCCTACAAGATATAATCACTTTAATCCTTTCGAGGCTGGGAAATTTCCCGTCCATAAAATTAATTGAAAACCAAACTGAGCTTAAAGGCTTTCTTACTCCTCTACCGCTAGCCTTAGAAAACTTGTGGCATGAAGATAATAATACGGTAGAAATATTTAGGGGAAAGAGATTACTATTTACAGATTTTCAGCGGAAATTATGGTCGTTCTTAGAGACGGGTATATCAGTTTCAATCAGTGCTCCGACTTCGGCAGGTAAATCCTTTGCGTTTCAGCAATATATTGCAAATAAAGCTTTAACTACAGAGAATTTCATAGCGGTATATTTAGTTCCTACGCGGGCATTGATTAATCAAGTCTCAAGTTCTTTACAGAAACAAATGCGTGAGGTTTCAAGTAATATTACTGTGTCGACAATTCCAACGGTATCGAATGAGAATGCTCTGTCAAATAAAATTCTTTATGTATTAACACAAGAACGACTTCAAATTCTGTCTGAAACCACTGAATTAGTATGTGATTTGTTAGTTGTTGATGAGTCACAACTTATTGCAGAAGATAGTAGAGGTATAATTTTACAAACGGTTATTGAGAAGTCGTTGAACCAGTTTCGCAAGCCTCAAATACTATTTGCTGCACCTCTGACCAGTAATCCCGAAATGCTACCTGATTTTTTTGGGATTACTGCTAATGTAATTAATGAGCAGGAAAGCCCCGTGACACAAAACATAATATTTCTTGATACTATTCCGACGAACCCGTATGAGGTTTCTGTTTCAATGTTTTTAAACCCAAAGAAGCATTTTCTTGAAACAAAAACAACTAGACGAGGACTTTATGATGATACTTCTATATTAGTAAATTTAGCTTGGGAATTTGGATGCTCCGAAAAAAACTTAGTATATGCTGGTGGACCTGCTGAATGCGAAGACATTGCACTGATGCTTTCAGATATAAAAGAGCAAGAGAGGAGTAATAAAAAAGTTGACCCTTTAGTTATTGAGTTTGCAAAATTTATTAAAGAGCAAATACACAAGGAATATCGACTTGCTTCAACGTTAGAACAAGGAATTGCATTTCACTATGGTAATATGCCTGCAATTATTAGAAAAACGATTGAGGATTTATTTGAAGAAGGAAAGCTAGAATATCTGGTTTGTACTAGCACTTTACTTCATGGCGTAAATTTACCTGCCCAAAATTTATTTATGCTAAATCCAACCAAAGGAAGAAAATGGGGTAATAGTCAGCCAATTCCAATTTCCGTCCCCGATTTTTGGAATCTCGCAGGTCGAGCAGGTAGGTTAGGTAAAGATTTGCAAGGAAAGTTATTTTTAATTAATCTATCCAACTGGCTAGTTGACCCGCTTACTGAAGACAAAAAGTTGCCGATTTTTCCATCGTATTTATTTAATATTATTGAAAGAACCGAAAAGCTTATTGCCTTTATAAAAGACACTGAACATTCATCTGGACAGCAACAAGGGCTCGAAAATACATTTGTAAAACTATTTAATGAATATCGTAGCAATTCATTAGATATAACGTTTGGGAAAATCAATTTAGAAAAGCGCGAGGCATTAAAACAACAAATCATTCCATTTATCGAAGAGGCGTCTAAACTTATTAATGTACCTGAAGCCATTCTAATGAAACATATAAGTATTTCTCCCTATCGCCAGCAACAACTATTAGAATATTTAGTAAACAAAATTAGGGAACGGGGGGCGTCTTACGTAGTTCCTGTTCATCCTCTTGTAGAATGGAAATATTCTTATGAAAGTCTGTGGAAAATGTTTAAGCGGATACACACTAATCTAGAGAAACTGCCAGGGAAAAACCGAGAGCATTTTTATTTTGCCCCATTAGCTTTGCGTTGGATGCGAGGAGAACCTTTAGCTTTGCTTATTGAAGATGCTTATAAATATAAAAGTAAAATGGCTAAGCGTAAGATATCTATAGCAACAGTAATTAGAGAAGTAATGAATGATGTTGAGCAAGACTTAAGGTTTAGATATGTAAAGCATACTAGCTGTTATATTGACTTACTTAAGGAAGCTTTACAAAGAACAGAAAATGGTAGTTTAATTGATAAAATCCCTAACATAGCCACATTTTTAGAATTGGGGGCATCGTCAAAGACCATGGTAAGTTTTATTGGCATTGGTCTTTCACGCACTACTGCGGCTACTTTAACCAGTAAAAATGCTAATAAGGATATGGACAGAGACCAAGCACATGAGTGGATAATCCGACAGAATTTTGAGGAACTAGGTATCAATAATATTTGTATCAGAGAAATTAATAAAGTATTAGGATAGGTGTTTTTTCTTTGAAAATGCGTCATTTGGAAGGTCGACTGGCATCTCTCAAGGAATGAATAAAAAGTAGGTATTGGTGTGAAGAGATACGTTAAAGTTAGGAATTTAAGTATTTTCATAGGAAAAATTATACCTGAATGGTTGCTCCCATATATTAAGCTATTACTGGCAATGCTCTTTATTGGGATAGTATATATGGGACCGTTGTCGACGATGCCAATAATGCACGTTACTGTTAAATATTTAATGGATTCAAATGTAATTAGTTATGACCAAGCTGTGAAGTGGGGGAAGATATATATTTTTCTTTTCCCATTGACAGTATATACAGCAATTTTTTTAGCTTTGAAGAAAAACATCTTGGAAAATAAGGACTATTACAAAAAAATATTTGATTGCATCACTTGCTTAGGCTTATTTATATTATTCGGGAATCAATATTGGGAAATTGATAATCTCAAAATATTTTTTGGAAATGTAGGGTTTATGGGACTTCCCCTTACTGCTCTCTGGTTTCGCTTACTTATTATTCTAAATGAATTGGTGAATCCCCAAAACACATGGAATTAGCATAATGAATTTATTGAAATGAGGTTTGTAAGAGCCGTGAGAAATTCTGACTTATGGCGAACCCGTTATTTAAGCGATAGGTACATGGAGAATCTAACAGAGGATGAATTGCTTCAAAGATGCTTGGACATATTGCATAATGTTTTAACAATAAGTGACCAAGGTAAATACTCTTTACGATTGCCAGATGAGAAGAGTAAGTTTTGGTACCCGATACTTACTGAGATGCAGGTTGAACTGGCTCTAAGGGGCATGCAATTTCCACCTAGGGAAATTGCCGAAGACCTAAAAAAGCTGCTGATTTTTAATAACATGGCAAGTTTTGTAGATGTAATGGAAAAAATGAGTTTACCTAAAAGTAGGTATTTCGTTAAATACGGTAATGCTGAACATCTGAGTAAAATGTACGAGAGTGGGGAGGTATTAATAAATCCTGCTTCAATTTTTACTAATGGCGATTTAAATTATGCACAACGTGATGATGAACTTAGGAGAGAGTTAAATCTACATCCTAATAGGGTTAGAATAGTACAGGGAGAACAGAAAATACCTATAAAACCTGTAGGGAATATTAGATTGTGTTTAGAGTCACCAACGGATTACTATATTTACTGCGTAGCGAAAAAAGTAGATATTAGGTTGTTCCGAGACTTTGAAAAAAATGCATGTCTTATTATAAAAAACCCTGAATTGTTTGTGAAAAACGTAATTGATGCCATTAAAACACAGTTCAATAAAAAGGGGGGTGGATTTGGTATCCCAGTCCTATATATAGACCCATTAAATCCACCAGCGACACCGCTAAGTGTTTTTGGAACAAAGTTATTTAATTACTGGTATCAGCTAGAATATAGAGTTGTCTTTGTACCGTTAGAGTCTATAAATAGATTAGAACCAATAAAAGTTAAAATTGGTTCTATGAAAGATTATAGTAGCTTAATTATTGTTTAATTAAACAAGCCTTGCATTAATGCTTCTGGAGGAGAATATGAAACTCATTGAATATATTGCGCAGGACAATATAAGAGGACTAATGCCATTAAGGAGCACGGCTTTATTAGCAGAACTTGGTGAAGCTAAAATTCGAGAATATCTCTTCTCGCAAATATTATCTGCGAATGACCATGCTTCCTTCTTACCATCACCAGTTGTGTATGCATTAAAAGACAAGTTTCATGCAAGAAAGATATTGCAATTAGACCCTGTATCAGCATTTTATATATATGATTTTACACATCGTAATTCAGCATCATTCCAGAAAGATAAAACTCCAAAAGCAAATAAAAAACAGTATGGGTATTCGTTTGATAAGAATAATCCCGTTAATTCATTGAAGGAATATCATGCCTTTAGAATGCGTAAGTATGACCTAAAAAAGGAATATAAGTATTATGCAAAAGTAGATATAGCAAATTGTTTTAATAGTTTTTATCATCATGATGTTGTCAGTTTTATTTCGCGTAATATTAATCAACCCGAAAGCGAACAATTGGGGCAGTTCTTACGAGAGATAAATAGTGGTCGTTCCGTGAATTGTTTTCCGCAAGGGATTTTTCCAGCTAAAGTAATAGGCAACTTTTTTTTGAACTTTATCGAAGGGTCTCTTGAATTGAAAAGTTCAGCCATTATCAGATACTTAGATGATGTCTTTTTATTTTCGAATAATCTCGATGCCCTCGAGCAAGATGTGCTGAAATTACAATCTATTATCGGTGAACGTTGCCTGGCTTTAAATCCTGAAAAAACTAAATTTGGTTCTAAATTATCCGATTTTGAGGAGCGGAAATTGGACAAAATTCAGAAATCGTTGATGAGAAAGCGTGAGTTCGCGAAAGACTATGATGGTGATGAAGATATTGAGGTAGAACTTGAACCCAAGGAAATAGAATATCTCAAGTCATTGTTAAATAAAAAAAATAGTTTAGCAGAAGAAGATGTTGAGCTGGTGTTGGCTCTTCTCAAATCTGACCAGTCGGAGGCTTCTTATTTAATTGAACTCGTTTTGAGTAATTATCCAAGCTTGACCAAGAATTTATATCAGTATATGAGTGATATAAATGATAATGGAGAAATTTGGGGGATTGTTAAACAAAAGATTGCTCAAGAATATATACATGAGTTTGAGCTGTTTTGGATTACTCGTATTATTATTGACCGCTTTTGTTTTGGAAAAGAGTATGCTGAAATACTATTAAAGATATTTAACCATAGGTGTTCGACCCCAATAATACAAGCGGCAATTTTAGAGGTCGAGAATAATAATTTTGGGTTGTATGAACTTAAAGAAGTATATCTTCGAAATTCATCAAGCAGTATACCAGCAGCTTGCGCTGTTGTCGGTTTGTTAAAATTTGAAAAGGCAAAAAGAAATCAAGTCTATAAGTACGCAGGCAACGGAAGTAACTTTATGCATTTAGTTTGTGATATATGTACGAATAATTAAAGAACTAGTTACAGAATGGTAGATACATATTTATGAAGTCCCAGTTTGCCCCACATTAATTTCCCAACTTCTCTTATCTTTGGGTAGTCAGAAGTCGGTATCTATGTTATACTGTACTCGGACGTAGGTTAAGAAAATACAGTATTTATGCGGATTCAGAGGTTTCTTATCTCGCTCTCCTCTCGGCTCTTCCCAAGCCGTGGGTCGCGAGTTCGAATCTCGTTGCCCGCTCCAGTAAAATCAATGGTTCTCGGATGTGTCCGGGAACCATTTTTCTATGTAGGAATGCAATTGGTGTGCAGATTTTATTATAAGTGTGTAATAATTTCCGTTGCCAAATATAATTAATAGCCGTCCGAAATGGACGGCTATTTTGTTAAGGGTGCGGATGACAAATGTAAGGCCGACATCTACGTGGATAACATGGCCTAGGGTAACAGTACAATACTGGATGGCAAGCATAAGGATTACATGCAACTCTAAAGTTTTGCTTTTCTTCTTGCTCTTCCCAATATTCTATATCTGGATATTCCCGCAATCTGCGCATACTTTATATAGCACCTCCGTTCTATTAATATAATATGTTGATTGAGTCGACTTGTTGATAGTGCAGGAATTATTTCTCGAATTGTTTACGTGTAAATGTACTTCTTAAAAATAGATTAAAGCAAGAGGCCGGAAAATTGAGGCTAAAGTTAACGGTGATTGATTGGCGGTCATTGAATTGCGCTGTCTGGGATGCCGAATGGGGAAATACGGACGACATAAAGGATATATGTGGAATTTTACTGATAATCTAGAAATTGGTGACCGGTTGCTTGATGGCAACATAAAATATGAGTAGGGAGGAACGATCTATGGACAAAGAGCAAGTTAAAAGCAAGATTATTAATGCCGGTCAAAGAATTGATGATTGGGTAAAATATACTGCCGTCAAGCATAACCATCCTGAGTGGATAATATATGTAAGCGTGATAATTGTTGTGCTGGCAGTTGCGGGACTGTGTTGGCTGGTAGGGGCTCTGTAATGGAAGATATGAACAAACGCATATACTATAAAAACAGAAGGTTGTTTTTCTTGCTTTAGGTGTAGTATAATAACATTGTTGCAACGGAGTATGGTGGGGTCTACTAACTTTGGGGAAAGTAGTAGATTGGGAGGCGCTCCGTTGCTCGGTAAAAAAAATACTGCTCATCTCTCGGTCAAATGGCCGAGGGAAGAGCTTTTTTTTGATAAAAAGATTTTATGATTGACATAAATTTATTTTTACTGTAAAATAATAGTAAGTTTATATTATAAATTGCGGAAATAGCTTAGTGATAGAGCGTTGGCTGTCCAAGTCGAAGGCGATGAGTTTGATCCTCATTTTTCCGCTCCATTGGAATCAAAGCCTTTCAGTATTATACTGGAAGGCTTTTTTTGTTTAGTCTCTTGACGTACGCATGACCGCGTTGGAAGCAAGTATTAACGTTATTAAAGAGCAGGAAAAAGCTAGGAAAAAACGGAAAACAGGGTATTTATTAGGTGATTATCTACCGCGTGCCCATATCGCTATTGATAGCGGTTATTTTATGCATGCTTTTACTAAGGTGTTTATTTTCGTAACCTTTAAGAATGTATGGAATTAGATGGGGGTGGGGTAATGAAAGAGATCTACGAAAAATGTAATAGTTGCAGCTCAGGTAGATAGAATGGCTGGTGGTGGCGCATTTTTTTACAGGCTTCCTGGTACTATCTGCCGACGACAGACACTATAAGTATAGTAGAGAAGCTTAGGGATGCGGGGTACAAGGGTTAGAACCATTCTGGTATTTAGTAGAACGAAGTTGGGAGGGATTGAAGTGATTAAAGGTATTGATGTATCTAAACATAATGGTATTGTAAATTGGCAGGCTGTTGTGGATGCCGGCATTGAATTCGTTATGATTCGATGTTCATATGGCCTTTATTCAAGAGACGAAATGTTTGCCGAAAACGTGGAGAGAGCAAAGGCAGCCGGGCTAAAAGTTGGGGCGTATCATTACTCCTATGCCTTGAGCGTAGAAAATGCAATTCAGGAAGCAGCGAATTGCCGCGAAGCGATAGAATTTGGTTGTGTTACTTTGGATTTGCCTGTATTTTTTGATATGGAAGATGCTGACGGCTACAAGCAGCGAAAAGGTTTTGCTTTTGACCCGGAGGAAATCACTACCATGTGCAAAGCATTTATTGATAACGTTGGCTTTGATTGCGGCATATACGCGTCTTATTTCTGGCTAACTGACTATATCGATTGGCGTAGTCTTGGCTGCGCTGTATGGAATGCACAGTGGGGCCAGAATGATGATATCAAAGGGTACATGTGGCAGTATACTGATAACTTGGATATAAACGGCCAGACCTTTGACGGGAATATCTGTTATATATAAAAAAAATAGCCGTTTTTTGACGGCTATTAATGGGAGAGGAGTAATTACTTTTAGTGTAACCAAACGCCAGGCGGCTATACTGCGTGACGTTATTTTACATTGTTTAGTTTTATCGCTCACCTGAACGGCTTTTCCATTTTCGGTAACCTTTCTAAAGATATTCTAAAAATAAGCATATATAATTCTAAATATAGGCAGACGGAAATCTACAGGGAGAATTAATTCCCTGTTCATATAGACACTCCTATATTATAACACCACCCTATAAACACCTAGTAACTTAGTTGCTAGGACATTTTTTTTGTCAGGGTAACGGGGATATTACAACTAAGAAAAGTATTTTTTCTTAACTATTGAAGGATTTTATAGAGTAAGGTATAACAATAATATAAATGAATATTTGGCAAACCTTCTGAAAGGATGGGGCGCAAAGCTATGGGTCTAAAGACGATTTGTCTATGATTGCCAGGTTGCACTAAATAGTGTTATCTGGCTTTTTTGTTTTTTGCAATTAAAAAATGCAGGGAGAGTGGAGGTGGAGTATATTTCCGTTAATAATGAAAATGAAGATTTGAGCCAAGAAGAATTGGAGAAACTAATGGAAGAGCTGCCCAAAATAATAGCGGAATTAGAAACAATGGTTTCAGATAAGCCGGGTCATTCTACCTGACCCAAGAAGAACCCCTTCCGCAATTTTGCTAGAAGGGGTTTTGTTGATTCTTTAAAGACGTATATAATTACACAGGACATAGAGTAGGTTAAATGGCGGTAGATCAGCCCTTGTCGAATAGCTTTTCCAGTAGCTTTTCAGTAACTTTTTCAGTAACCTTTTCTTTAACTTTTTCTTTAAGTTCTGTGCTTGTTGCCGGCAGATTGCGATCATGAAGTCTTTCTATTACACTTTGGCTCAGTTGCTCAGGATAAAAGACTCCAAAATCTGTTTTAATAACTAGGTTGCTGACTTCCACTTCAGCCGATCCCTTTTTTATGAAATTGCCAGTTAGCGTTCGAAAAGATATGCCATAGGCTTTTCCGTTATGAATGGCAAAGCTGCCTTTAACGGTAGCTGTGGAAGTAGAGCCGGATGCCGATCCTGTTAAAGACAAAGGGCCGCTAACATCTTTTTTCGATAGTTGCGAGGTATCAAGACCACTGCCGGAGATTGATAAGCTGTATTGCTGTGTAGCCGGGTAGATGGTGCCGCTGGCTGCAACAGAGCCGCCAATAGTGGCGCCTTTAGCCGTCAGCAATTGTAATGTTTGCTGTGTATAAGAGAAAGTGCCATTGATATCGCTGATTAGCATATCTCCGAATTGAAGACTGCCAAGAGTAAAGTTACCGGATAACACAGGTGAAAACGCAGAACCGCTAACTTTACCCTGTGCGGTAAGGACTCCCCCAGCCTGCAGATCGGGTAGCATCACTGCCGGGTCGCCGGCTGGCAGTTGAATAGCAAAATCTAAAGTTTTTTCACCGGAAGGTGCAGTTAACACTTGGCCGGAAGCTGTAATAGTCTGACCTTGATATAGAGCTTGCCCATTGCTAAACTGAAAAGCGTCACCTTGCTTTTCAAATTCGGCACTGCACTCAGTTAAGACCAGGGCGCCCGTTGTAGTAACATTGGAAAAGCGTCCTGCTAATGTTTTTACCAATATTGCGCCTGATGAATTATCTTTACCGATTTTGACAGTTAATTCATCAAGACTGCCATCGGCTAATTGCAGTGGGGCGTCCGCCGTCGTCAGGCCTAACTTGGCTACTTCCATTCCTTTGGCGGACAATGTAATTTCCGAAATACCTTTAGGTATCCATTGACCGTCCAGCCTGAGAGCAGCCTGATCTACTTTCCCGGTGGCGGAAAGTCCGACTTCATCTTCCTGACGAAACGCAAGCTCACCGGTTAACTGATCCGCGGTTTTTTCAAAAAAATCCGTTTCCAGATGAAGTTTGCCATCCTGAATTTTTACAATCCCGGCAAAACCGGATTGTTCCTTTTTCGTTGTCTTGAGAAAACCATCCCAATTCAAGCTATCTTGATGACAGATAATCCAGAATTCGGGTTTTTCCAAAGTAACCCTCTGTATCAGTTGCGGTCCAAGTTGTCCTTTTATCAAATCACTCCAGTTATAGCGAATCTGTACCCGGTTTATTTTGGCCAGTGGCTTACCTGCGGCGCTAATTACCTGAACTTCTTTCGCTTGCACATAACCCAATATGGATAAGTCAATGTCGCCAACTATGATCTGGCCATTGACCGCCTCATTGACTTGTACCAGTAACGCTTGCTCTGCCGCTTGCCGCACCTTGCCTGCGGCCAATTGAAAAAGAATTGTTCCTGCTAAAAAAACTACAGCAAAAATTAGCAAGCCAATTTTTTTCTTACTCCATTTTTTTTGTGGATTTATTGTTATTATTTGTTGGTTGTCAGCCACAGTTTACGCCTCCATTTATTTTCCGGTTGAATGATTTCCTGCATTGAAATTGCGTTATTTGGTAGAATCTCCTTTAGATTATTATAAAGTGTCGGCATTATGCTGGACAAGACTGGAAATATATTTTGCCGGAGTAAAGAGCGGCCAGGGCATTTATGTAAGCACTCCAGGCTGGGGCATATATTAGCAGGATAAATGTGGAATTATGTTTAAATAATCTAAAAAGGAATGTTACGATGGGAGGTTCACAAGAATGGATAATAAATTATCGGTAAGTAACGCTTTTCAGGTATTTATGAAAGAAGCCCCAAAACAACAGGAGATATGGCTGGAAACAGTGCAAAAGTTAGGAGCAGCCAGTAATTTGGATGCTAAAACCGAAGAATTGGCATACATAGCGGTTTTAGCTTCAGCTAGACTGGAAGGTGGCTTGCCCTTTCATGTAAAACATGCCAAATCGCTGGGAGCGACAAGAGATGAGATCATTAGTGCCATTCTGGTGGGATTGCCTGCTGTGGGAAATATAGTAATTCAAGCCTTACCAATAGCTCTTAACGCATATGATAGCGAGTGATTATAGGTGATGTTATAGATGGAGTTACTTTTTTGTTAGCTTGTGAGCGCCATCTTAATAAGTACAAATGGGGTATGTCTTTAGACATACCCCATTTGTTTATCTTACTTAAACGCGCTTTTGATTACATCCCAGTCAGCCTGATCCTCTTGACCTAATTTCCAGAGAGCAATTCCGGCTAGATCATATTTGTTAACAAGATTGAGCTTGTACTGCAAGCTTTGATGGTTTTCATACCAAACCTGGTGTTTTACTTTGTCGTTACCGGTATAGGTGAAATGGGGGGATTTGGCGGTGTCATCCCATTCGACGGTAGCACCAAACTTATTAATCAAATTAGCTATTGCGCCATACTCCAGGCTTTGATTTCCTTTAGAGGACCAATCGTAGCCATAGCCGGCAACCCCAAGATAAAGCTTATTGCTCGGTATTAAAGTAAGTGCATACTTAATATCTTGCTCGACCAGTGGTAAATCAGCTACGGCTCCTGGGCTGCCCCAACCACCGTGGTAGTCATAAGTCATTACAAAGATTTTGTCGGCGTACTTGGCTAGTGCCGCATAGTCGTAAGCGATAGCGATATCTGTTGTTTCATTGTGTTTAGGGAACACGTCGATGGTTACCAGATAACCAGCCGGCTTAAGACGACCAGATAGTTCCTTCATAAACTGGGTTAGGTTATCCTTGTCCCAAGGCTGGACACCCTCAAAGTCAATATTAATGCCCGTAAGGCCATATTTTTTGATATAAGCCTCAAGATTATTGATTGCTTTGGTACGTATTTTAGCATCGGTCAAAACAGCGTGGATATCTCCATCGGCAGCATTCACCAGCAGTAAGGTAGCAATGTTATTGGCGTTTGCGTATTTTACTACTGCTGCATGATTGGCACCGCCACGGTCGATTACGGTTCCATCTTTTTTTAGTCCTGCCCAAAGTGGGGCGATCGTGTTAATGGCATCATGATGTTTGACCAGATCATTGTAGCTGGATTGGTCATCACTGTGCCATTCGGCATAGAAACCGACAACTTCTTTTTTTGAATTTGTTTTTACTGACGGGGTAACTGGGGGAGTCGGCGTTGTTGGTAAAACGGGTGGCAGTGTGCTTACCTGTTTATTATCAGATAGGTCTAACCTTGAGAATATGGTTGAGTTGAGTAAGTTAAGTAAGACACCTAAGATACCACCGGTTTCAACAGTGGGTGAGTCTAAGGAAACGGCATGAGCCGGAACAGGTGAAAGAATGCTGGTAGACATTACTAGTAGTAACGCTGCCACCATTAATTTTAACTTATGCATCCTTACCTCCTTATCTTATTTAATACTAGCACTTAAGGAGGCTTGTAACCATGATAAATTTCTGGTAACTTTCTTATGGTCTCGTTTGCCAGCAAAAAAAAGTAGCAGGATCATCAAATTCCCTGCACTTAAGGATCAATTTTTATGCTGCTATTTAAACTTGCAATAGCCCCCGATACCGCTATAATACTGGTCAGATTTGTGATCGGGTTTAAGGCGAGGTGTTCAAGTATTTCTTGTAACAAAAACATGGTGAAGATTACTACGGAGTTGCCGGCACATACAGTTCCCCGGTTAGAGGTGCCTATTTTTCTCGCTTTACTCTCTAATTCTTCTATACACAAGCAGCTAAAAGTAAAAGGGTCTTGATTGGTATCCATGAAGTACCCCTCCTCTATACCTTAGTATATTCACTAAGGTTGCAAGTGCTTCGCCAGATCTGCTTTTTTGAAAGTGGTTCCTTGATAAACTTATTAGTTCTAGCTAGTTCATATGACATGGAAAAATTTCGCAATAGGGTTTAAAATAAGAGTATAATTAAAATTCCGGTTTACTGCTAAATGAAGTTAGGGCTTGCGTAGGATATTTTGAGATAAAAAAGGAGGAAGGGGAAAGTGAGACGTAAAGGAGTAATTTTGCTTTGCATGGTGCTGTTATTGGGAAGCTGTGTATTAACTGGAGTTTCAGCTATGGCAATGTCTTCGCCCAATTTGCCTCCAGAGCAATGGGTGGGAAAGACGTTTCTATTTCACGCGTTGCCTGCTGACAGACAGGGAGATGGTTATGAGATTTTCAAGACAGGCGATGCCGAACGCGGTTGGGCTGAAGATCGTTCTGTCTGGATTCCTTACGCCGCGCACGCTTACAAACGTGTCAGGGTTACCAATGTGGTTGTTTTCCCCGCAGGTACCGATCAGAAAGAATATCTAATTTACATGATAGAGAAAGATACCGGAATGAAACTGGTAGGCCGTACAGTTCGTAGTCAACTTGAGGGATTATTGCTGGAAGCCGACTTGAATCAGGCTCGCAAACAGTTTATTGGCAAAAAAGTCTATGTGAAAAAGCGATTTTTGGAACTTGAGGATAAGCTAGGGGGTGACACGCCGCAAACAATAGCAGTAAAAATTGCCAGCGGGGTCCAGGTAGTTGGAGTTCGCGCCGGAATCCGTACCGACGAGCCAATACAGTTAATTGTTTTGGTCGATGGGCAAAGAGCGGTCTTGCCCCTTGCATATAGTTGGACTAATATACGTAGTTCTGCCTGGAAACAGACTCAGCCATGGCAGGAAGTGCTATTTACGGAAGACCCACGCGCCAGAATGGGTTGGCCGCAAGAAGTCTGGGATAAGGTTGAAGCCGGCTCAGTAGATACGGGAATGACAAAAAATCAAGTAGAGCTTAGCTGGGGACCGCCCGAAGATATAATTGATGATCCTTATGGAAGCTGGAAATCAGTTTGGAAATATGGCACCAGCTCGCTAATATTTAAAGGTGACTGCCTTATATCGGTAGAAAACTAGTAGTTAAATCAAACGGCGATGCTTTGGAGAAAGCGCTGCCGTTTTTTTTTGCTGTTAAGTCTCTTTTGCAATAGCAGATACATGATATAAAATAAATGGATAATATATAAATAATAATTCGATAGCAACAAAGGCTATCGCAACAATTTGTCGAATAGACTTATTATAAAAAGAATCCTTTGGTTTATTTCCTATATTGCTGCATAGTTAGTCAAGTCTGAGCTATTGGTGAGGAGGTTCAGCGGGTGGATTATCAAATGTTGAAAACACAAGATAGTATTGTAAGAAATAAAATATTGATGGCAGAGTTAGATGAGGAAAAGATTAAAGTACTCCGCAAATATGATCTTCACTGTAATACCGATTTATTTTGGGAAAGGCCTAAGGACAAATATCCTCAAAAGATTTTTTTCAGTCATAAATTTGTAAAAAAGTCTTCAGTTATCCGAGTTATATTTTATATATACCAGTTATGTTTTGCCAAGGTAAAATATTTTGAGCGAAACTGGGATGAATTTGTACCGTATATCCATAGCTGGCGCGATGGTTTTGTTGAATGTGAACTGTATGATATGGAGTTTATAAAACATAAATACTCAGATATTATTTTTGATCTGCGGGATTTGAAAAGAATTACCGATATTAAAGAGTTTCTTGCAATTTGTGATTATCTTGACGGTTTAAAGAAACGATAAATACTGCTAATACAGAGTTGGTTGTTTAGAGAAAAAAACCTTCGGGCACCTGCTTTGAGGACTTTTTTGTATGATTTTTGTCAGGTTTTATATACAAATAATCATTAATGATCAAAACATGTAAGCTTGTATAAAATATTCAGAAATATTTTCGCTGATTTTTTATTGACAGCAATTATTAATAATACTAAAATTAGAGACGAAGAATTTTTGTCTTCGAAATAAAAACAAAATACTAAGATGTCCTTTCAGGATGAAGTAGAGGCGCAATTAATATGAGTACCTGCGGTGAGGCGGCAGCGATGAGCCGCAGCAAAAGGATTGATTGCCGAAGTCCAGATGACGCCAAGCACTCTGGGCTGGGCGTACAGTGAATAACTGTGCGACTGTCGCCGATATGGTGGAGCGCTATCTCATTCGGGCAACAATAGCAGTGTATGGTTTTGTTGTCTGGAGCTGTTTTATTAAGACAGTCGATCGCGCTTTCGACTGTCTTTTTATTTTGGAGACGTAGAAAGAAGGGAATTATTATGTCTGAAGCAACAGTGGATTTTGAGAAACTGTGTCCTGACAAGAAAGGTCTTAAGCGGGATTTGAAATCGCGCCATCTAATGATGATTTCTGTCGGTGGCACAATCGGAACCGGGTTATTCTTAGGTTCGGGGCAAACGATTAGTCAGGCCGGGCCGTTTGGCGCTATACTGGGCTATGCGGTTGGTGGCATTGTTATGCTGCTGGTATTGTTAAGCCTCGCCGAATTGTCTACTGCTATGCCGATTTCTGGTTCATTCCAGTCTTATGCTTCCCGTTTTATCTCGCCTGGAGCAGGTTTTACGACCGGCTGGCTGTATTGGGTTAACTGGGCGACTTGTATTGCTGCTGATTTTACGGCGGCGGGTATTATTGCTAATAACTGGTTTCCTGAGATTCCTGTATGGGTTTGGTGTGCCGCGTTTGCCATTGGCTTGGCAGTATTAAATTTAATCTCTGTTAAAAATTATGGTGAAGCTGAATTTTGGTTTGCTGGTATTAAGGTAACTGCAATTATTGGTTTCATTATTTTTGGTGCAGCATTAATGTTTGGTGTCGTTGGCAACGAAGGAGCCATTGGTTTGTCTAATTTTAATATTGGACCAGATATTTTCCCTAATGGATTCTTTGCCGTATTTTTGTCAATGATTGCCGTAGTATATTCTTTCCAAGGCGCTGAGCTTGTTGGTATTGCCGCTGCGGAATGCGAAGACCCTGGCAAAAATGTTCCCCGGGTTATAAAAGGTGTTACCTTCCGGATTATCCTGTTCTATGTAATAGCGATTTTTGTGTTGGCTGCAACGATTCCCTGGCAAGAAGCCGGAGTATTGGAAAGCCCGTTTGCGCATGTATTTAGCCGTACCGGCATGCCGTTCGCGCATACCCTTATGAGCGCTGTTGTACTTACTTCTGCATTGTCAGCAGGTAACTCCGCGTTATACGCCTGCTCCCGTCTTCTCTGGTCCATGTCTAAGGAAAACCTTGCTCCTTCCTGGCTTGGAAAGCTCAATAGCAACGGTGTTCCTTTCAATGGCGTATTAATTACGCTGGCACTTGCCGGTCTTTCTCTGTTGACTCAGGTATATGCTGCTGATACTGTGTATCTTTGGTTAATGTCCAGTACCGGTTTGACGGGGTGCTTAATCTGGATTATTATTGCCTGGTGTCAAATCAATTTCCGCAAAGAGTATCAGAAACTTGGCGGTAAGCTTAGTGATTTGATTTTCCGGACTCCGATGTATCCCATTGTTCCTATTTTGACTATCATTTTGAATTTCGCAATCATATTCAGCTTGTACTTTGATGAAACACAGCATATTGTGTTGTATGCCGGTACAGTTGTAGTAGCCGGAATTTATCTGTACTACTGCTTGTTCCACAATAAAAAGAAGGATATAACCTCACAATCTTCGGCTAATTAGATGGTTTTATGATCAGTTACCTAGAGTCTTGTTTTGCATGTGCGCTTATGGTGTAGACAAGGATAAAGAGGCTAGTAGAGTATTGATTTAACTGCATATAACATAACCGCACCTTTACGTTGAAGTTGAAAGGTTGCGGTTATTTTTTTAGTAAAGTTTAGCCTATAGAAATATAAAAATTTTGGCGAAGGGTGTTATTTTTGCGTCTTTCTTAAGAAAAGAGTTTATTTTCCTTTTTCAGATAAATTTTACTAAAAAAGGAAGGAATATCCAAGTGAATTGCAGAACATTATTACTCGAAGGAGGGAGTAGTACTGAGTAGTTCAATAGTTCATAAATTTTATCTTCTTATAACAGTAGTAATAACTGCAATAACTATCTTTGTCGGTTATCAATATATCGAACAGGAACGACAATTAATGATGACAAGTCTACAAAATGAACTAAAGGATGCAGCTTCCGAAGTTGAGAGATCGTTTTATAGAAATCAATTTGCTGAAGATAACGTAATTGGCGCATTTGACGAAGAAGATAAGGCTTCAATGTTAAACGCAAAATACCAGCCATATATTGACCAGTTACAAAATAAATATCCTAACTATGGATTGGGTATTTACTCTCGAAATTTGGATCGAGTGATAGCCGTAACTGACCCAACTCCGGATAAACTAAATAAAGCAAAATATGACGACAGGTATTTTAAAATCTTTGAGACTGGAAAAATAGAAAAACAGGAGAATACACCTTCCATTGATTTTTTAAACAGCCGGATTCTAAATCTGCAATATCCAATAAACGTCGATGGAGAAACAATTGGTTTCACATGGGCTTGTGCTAAAACAGCGGATATTCAAAATGCTGTAAACGATATGATTTTCCGGTTGACAATATACTGTATTCTCATCTGGTTTATTTCTATTATATTAGTGCGGATGATCTTTGACCGATTATTAAAAGCTATAAATAATCTTATCACTCAAATTAAAGAGGATAATACAAGTGCTGAGAGCTTTAAGGATTTTCCCGAACTTATCCCGCTGGTAAATACAATTACAGAACAACGGGTAGCATTAGAAAATGCCTATCAGCAACGCGAAAAAATGCTTGTCGAATTGGCACGAATTAATCGTTTGGATTTGGTAGGGGAAATGGCGGCTAGTGTTGCCCATGAAATCAGAAACCCGATGACGTCGGTTCAGGGCTTCCTACAGTTCGCGCAAAAAAAGTGTGATAGAAAAATAGCCGAATACATGGATACCGCGCTAGAGGAATTGGCGCATGCAAATCAGATCATTGACGATTTTTTGGCCTTAGCACGGAACCGGTTCGTAGAAAAATCCCCGGAAAACATAAATGAAATAATTCGTCGCTTAGAACCTATAATATATGCTGACTGTATGAAAAAAGGAATTGTGTTAGATCTTAACCTCAAAGATTTACTCCCTGTTTTTGCCTCCGGAAAAGAAATCAGGCAGCTAATTTTAAACCTAACCCGGAATGCTATGGATGCCATGAGTAAAAACGGTCGCCTCATAATACAGACCGAGTACGACGAGGGCTTTGTTAAATTGACAATTGCCGATAACGGAAAAGGTATACCTGTGGATGAATTTGAAACAATATTCGAACCATTCTTTACAACAAAGGATAATGGGACAGGTCTCGGGCTTGTAGTTTGTCAAAGCATTATCGAGCATCATGGCGGAACGGTAAAAGTCAACTCTGAAGTAGGAAAAGGAACTGTATTTACAATTACATTGCCTGTATATCAGGGAGAATGAGAGAAAGACAGGCGTTGCCTTTGGAACATCCAGAGACAACGCCTGTCTTTTGCTAATGGGTAACTAGAATTTGAGTTTTTAACGACCTGAGTAGTAGTCTTGACAATCATAGGTAAAAGCCATATTATAGTATTAATACAAATATTAGGCAAAAGGGGTGCTTTGTTATGTTGGTAATTGCTGTTTTCGAGGTGAACGAAATTTAATAGTATTTTTTTAAGACAACCACACGCCTAATATTTTTATTGATTTGGCACGATAGGTTATCGTGTTTTTTTGTTGCCTTTTTTAGGGTAGCTAGTAGGGTCGCAGTTTGGTTGCTGCGACTTTTTTTATTTTTACAAATAAACAATAAGGGGAATTGCATGAGCAATATAACAATTATATCGAATGAAAAGAATTGGATAGAACAGACGGCCATCAATCAATTAGAAGCACTGGCAAACTTGCCAGGGGTAGTACAAACAGTGGGACTGCCGGATTTGCATGCTGGAAAGTCACCGGTCGGAGCGGTGGTAGTTTCTGAGGATGTAATATATCCACATATTGTTGGTGGGGACATCGGTTGCGGGATGGGACTATATGACACGGGGATTGAAAGCAGAAAGTTCAAGCTTGACCGATGGGTTACAAAGCTCAGCAACATTCGGGAGTTAGCCGATATTCAGACAGATAATCCATATGAAGAGCCAAGTCCCATTTATGACTTAGGAACTATTGGTGGAGGTAACCATTTTGTGGAATTTCAGGTAGTGGATAAAATTTACGACAAAGAAGTCTGTATGGCGCTGCAATTGGACGAAGCAATGCTAATGTTGTTAGTACACAGCGGCTCCCGTGGCTACGGGCAAAGCATTTTGAATACGTATGATAATCCTCAGGGCCTTGCGGCAGATGATGAACAAGTGGAGTGTTATTTAACAGAGCATGATAATGCCGTGTTGTGGGCTGCGCGAAATCGTAAAATAGTAGTTAATAAGCTGCTTGCTTATTTGGGATATACTCCGCGGCCGAAAAAGTTAATTGATTGTCAGCATAATTTTATTGAGCGAAGAGGCGATAGGTTTATTCACCGTAAAGGTGCCGTGTCTGCCGAGAGAGGGCCTATTATTATCCCGGGCTCGCGCGGTTCACTCACTTATGTTGTAGAGCCAACAAAAAACACAGCCATGGCGGCCTTTTCGCTGTCCCATGGTGCTGGCCGGAAGTGGGCAAGGAGTCTGTGCAAATCACGTATCCGTAACAAGTATGATCGTGATACTATTCGCCAAACAAAATTAAAAAGTCGGGTGGTATGTCATGATACCGACCTATTATTTCAAGAGGCGCCGGAAGCATACAAAAATATTGATACTGTAATCGATAGCCTTTTGCAATTTGAGCTAATCAATGTTGTTGCGACGCTTAGGCCAGTGCTGACTTATAAGGGGTGATACTATGCTGATTCAAATAAGTTCCGGAAAAGGTCCTTTAGAATGCGAACTGGCAGTCGGAAAGTTTCTAAAAGCATTACAGATAGAATTTGGCGATTTGGAAATCGTGAGCCAAGTAAAAAGCAGCTATGTCAATTGCTTCAAATCTGTAGTTATAAAAACAGACAACAAGGTAGATGAAATTATCGGTACAGTCAAATGGATAGCGCAAAGCCCATTCCGTCCAAAACATAAGCGCAAAAACTGGTTTATCGGGGTTAGCCTCTTTAAAGAAAACCGAAAGCAGGATTTTGATACAGAACTTGTCCGCTTCGAAACATTCAGAAGCGGAGGCAAGGGTGGACAAAACGTGAATAAGGTTGAAACCGGTGTTAGGGCGACACATATTCCTACCGGTGTTAGTGTTGTATCTACTCAAGGCCGCGACCAGCATATCAACAAAAAACTGGCGCTAATCCGATTAAATGAAATCATCATGGAACAGAATATTGCGCAGGAAATGCTGTTGAAACAAACCATGTGGATTCAACATGAATTGCTAGAGCGGGGAAAACCTGTCCGGGTTTATGAGGGGGCGGAGTTCAGACTGCTCAACGCGGAGCATAGGAAATAGCGCCATGACGCTGTTTAGATTCTATGCTTTGTAAATGAAAGAAAACTATTGCCTGTCAGGCAATAGTTTTCTTTCATTTTTAAGATAGGGCGCGAGAACATTTAAAACTACAAGGCACTATACTTCATCAGAAACTTTAACAAGTAGCTGCTTCTGGTTTGCTATGCGTTCGACGAGTTGTTTTCTAAAATCCGCCGGTCCCAATACTCGAATAATTGGGCCAAAGGATAGAAGCGTAATCAAAAGTTCCATCTCATCTACTTCATAATAGTAAATTTTCATAAAACAGGTTTTTGTGATTTCATCATATTCCGAGATGCGTTCGAAATTAGACAGTTGAGTAAAGATGCGCTCAAAGCCGTTACGCTCATTTGTAATCTCGATTTCAACCGGCTGGGGTATGCGAAGACTCTGGATATATCTTGCGAGGCCAGCAGGCGCATTCCAGTCCATAACTTTTACCGAGGTAATGCGGGAAAGATTTAATTTATAGAGACTTTGCAGCTTTTTCTGGCGTAACCTCACGCCAATGAGCCGGAATTTGTTGTCCTTTAGCGAGTACTCAAGCTTATATGGGGCGATATAGGCGGAAAGGCGGTTGCCTTTGCCGCTCTCGTAGGTAATCAGTAGTACCTTGGCTGTTTGAATGGATTTAAGGATAGTCGAGAAAAGGATCTTATATTCTTTACTGTTGTAATCATCACCGTCATTTGCCATGTCTATAGGCAAAATATAATCCGGATTATAAAGCGGCTCAACATCGGAAAGTAAGGAACGGTATGAGGAGTATTCATTTTCGTCAGCAAACAGGGCAAACCGTTTATCATTTATGATTGCTTTCAGCCAGCGTTTTTGCAGTGTTGTTAAGGTAAGCGGCGGGAGGCTTTTAGCTATTGGCGATAAACAGCCGGAAAAATCTTTTTTTAACAAGCAATAGCTTTCTTGATTGGTGTTTAGCAGATAGGGAGTTAGAGCTAAGGATGTTTCGGTAAAACCAAGTTCAGCAACTATTGCAGCAATTTCACTGGCTGTAAGTTTACGTACGGCAGAAGCCTGTAAGACCTGGTTTATAATGTAAAAGTATCTGCTGTGAATCTCACTAAACAGCTCCATAGTAGTCCTCCGTTCCTAGCGTGACTATTCCTCATATAAGTGTGTCATGCGTTCGATATCATCGAGAAATTGCTTAATAACTTGTTTGTTAGAGCCATTTATCGATATGATTCGTCCAATAAACGTGCGCAGCCATGGTACCATTTCCTGTGTATCGGTGACTTCAATGCGGTATGCAAAAGTATTATCGGCTAATTTTTCAATTATCCCATGTTTGCCTTCGCGTTTAAGCCGGGTAAGTACGTAAGCTTCGGTGCTTTCATTAATAGATAGTATCATTTCAAGCTGTTCCATATAATTCTTTCTGCCTAGGTAGACACCCCAGGTGTGGGAAAGCCTGGTTTCAAGTTCGGCTAATTGTTTTTGAAAAGTATCGTATTTCTCTAATACCTTAACGTTTTTGAGATAGTCCAGACGGTATGAGAAGAAATTGTGTTTTCGATTGTTATAGGCAAGTAGATATCTTCTGCCATGCTTTACGTTGATCGCTATTTTTAGAGGAAGGATTATTTGGCAGAACGGATTTTTTGATCTGCTCCCGCAGGTTTCAATCTGGATCATTTTTTTCTCTTGAATTGCTGAAAGTATTTGGATTAGCACTTCGTCATCCAGCGTATGAGAGGTAAATAGATGACGGAAGGAAAATACTCCGCGATTTTGGCCGCTGTCGCGACGGATAAAAGAACCAAGAACACCGGCTGGAGTAACGTTTTCAAAGAACTGTATAGGGGAGGCAAGCCTGTTTATTAGATCTGGCAGGTTTTGATTGAACAAACTGTCGTTGATATAGTAATGCAAGGTTTTACCATTCTTAATTTTTTTAAACAAACCGACCTCTACATATTCGTTAAGCTTATTGCGAACGGTCATGGTATCAGGCATTGCGTGTTCGGAAAAAGTGGACAGGCACTCATTAGAGAGAGTATCTGCTGCTTCTTGGGCAGTTAAGCCGGGATGATTGCTAAGTATGTCAAAAAGGTAAAAGTGCAGCAAACAGTCATTGATTGTAAAGGATTTGGTTTCCCATACCGAAAACAGCGGATTTTGTGAAAGGTCGCCGGTGTCGGTACTGATGAACAGATTTTTGCCACGCGAGCTGTTTTCCCCGCGAATATAGCCTGCAAGATAACTTTCAATTCTCCGCCGTTCATTATCATAGCTTCGGCTGCTTTTACGGGTGTAGTCGCTGCGGCATTTATAACCGTATACTAAAAAGTCCCGGGCATAATCTCTTATTTTATCAAAATTCTTAATTAGTTCAGTAAATCTGGCCATAGCATCACCTTAACACATTATGTTTTTATAATACCAAATTTGTCAATTATTTGTAAGCTCGCAAACTTTTTTTAATGATGCCAGTGTAATAAGGTGGTAAATTATACACAAGGAGATGAGCTTATGTATGTGATTTATGATAAGGCAAAAAATCAGCACCCGATAAAAGTCTGGCTGCGTGAAGCTGATATATTAGAGGAGGGCTGCCTCCAGCAAGCTACGAATTTATCTAATTTACCGTTTATACATAAATGGGTTGCTCTAATGCCTGACACTCATATGGGAAAAGGAATGCCTATTGGTGGAGTAATAGCAGCAGACGGTGTGGTTATTCCCAATGCGGTAGGTGTAGATATTGGCTGTGGTATGGCCTATATTCAAACCAATATTGAAGCTAGTTTACTTAAAAACACAAATACGGCAAACGGGTCATTGCTTCAAGCAATAATTGGAGATATCCTGCGAAACATTCCGGTCGGTTTTAAGCATCATAAACAGCGGCAGGCGTCCACTGTTATTGACAATGCTATGGCCAACAAGGAACGCTATGCATTTGCTGAAAAGCTGCTTCCAGAAATAGAGGACGGCTATTATCAAATTGGCACCCTTGGCGGCGGTAACCACTTTATTGAGTTACAGGAAGATGAAAAGGGCATGACCGGCATAATGCTGCATTCCGGCAGCAGACATCTTGGACATCAAATCTGCGGATTTTTCCATGAAGCTGCCAAAGAAAACAACAAGAAGTGGTTTTCGGTAGTACCTGCCGAATATCAACTGGCATTCTTGCCTGTTGATAGTAAAGAGGGACAAGCTTATATCGAATGGATGCAACTGGCACTTGCTTTTGCCAAAGAAAATCGCAACCATATGTTAAATGCGATAATGGCAATGTTTGATAAATTGGTTAACAAATTTACCGGCTGTCAGCCCGAGTATTCGAGCCATGTTAACTGTCATCACAACTATGCCGCTATTGAAAATCACTATGGAAAGAATGTCTGGGTACACCGTAAAGGGGCCATTCGGGCAAGAGTCGGCGATGTAGGCATTATCCCCGGTGCTATGGGATCGTATAGCTATATTGTTGAAGGAAAGGGCAATGTAGAAAGTTTTCATTCCTGTTCACATGGGGCGGGGCGTCTCATGTCACGTACCAAAGCCAAGGGGTCTTTTTCGGTAGAGTCGGTTATAACTGATTTGAAAGGCTGCGGTGTTGTTCTGGGCAAGAACAATAAAAGTGACGTAGCGGAGGAATCAAGATTTGCCTATAAGGATATTGATTCTGTTATTGCAAATGAGCTAGACCTGATGACGCCTGTCAAGAAACTGTGTACAATTGGTGTGGTCAAAGGTTAATTTTGGAGGTAAATGTTAGGAGTAATACTTATGAGAGATATAATTCTTGCTAAATTAACTGATATTGAAAAAGAAAAGAACGTTCAAATATTGTTTGCTGTTGAATCCGGGAGCCGGGCCTGGGGCTTTCCCTCGCAAGATAGTGATTACGATGTTCGTTTTGTGTATATCCAAAAACCTGAGTGGTATTTATCTATTGAAAGAAAGAGGGATGTTATCGAGTATCCTATCAATGATTTATTGGATATAAACGGTTGGGATATATGTAAAGCGCTGGGATTGCTGCGTAAATATAACCCTGCTCTAATGGAATGGCTGGATTCGCCGATAGTTTATAGGGAGGGTTATAAAATAAGGGAACGGATGCGAGATGTCCGGGCGGCCTATTTTGCGCGGAGAACTTCAATACACCATTATTTAAGTATGGCTGCTTCCAACTACCGAAGTTATCTAAGAGGCGAAAGAGTCAAGTCCAAAAAATATTTTTATGTTCTTAGACCGCTTTTTGCCTGCATGTGGCTGGAACGGGAGAATAGCCATCCGCCCATATCTTTCCTTACACTTATGGAGACCCATCTTAAAGATCAGCCGCAGCTAAAGGAGCAAGTTGAGGCACTGCTTGCGCGCAAAATAGCCGGCGATGAATTGACAGTAGAGCCACGCATCGATAGTCTGAACAGCTATATTGAAGAGCGGCTAAGTTATCTAGAAGAGTACGCAAAAGGGCTTCCGGCCGATAATTTTTGTGAGACGGAACGCCTGAATATATTCTTTAGAAGTTTACTGCAAGAGGTGTGGGAGTTTTATCCTAAAGGAGATAAACAGTGTCGGACTTTAAAAAGATAATTGCTATAGGGGATTCTATTACCTACGGATTTCCTTATTTTCCATGCTCGTCATGGGTTCATTTGGTCAGTCAAGAGTTGGGGATTCCTATAATTAATAAAGGCGTAAACGGTGATACCAGCTTGCAAATGCTTGAACGCTTTGCGCAGGATGTTATCAGATCTTTACCGTCGCACGTAATTATTATGGGCGGGGCTAACGATGCCTGTGCGAGGGTTGAGGCAGAAGAAGTATATGATAATATTCGTTCCATGGTAGAAATGGCGGAGCAATATGAAATAATACCGATACTGGGACTGCCGATACCCTGTAATTATCCTCAAGATGAATGTATTCTTAGTCTATATCGCGAAGATATGCGCGAGTATGCCGCTGCTAAAAATCTATCTGTGATTGATTTTCACTCAGCATTTTTTAAGTCTAACAGCAAGCAGCCGTATGGTGGGTTCTATACTGATGTGCTGCATCCTAATGAGCAAGGTTATAGAGTTATGGCAGGGATTGCTGTAAACACAATACGAAATATATAAAAGAGCCTTCCGGTGCAGGCCGGAAGGCTTATTACGTTCGAGTACGTTGTTGTGCTATTCTACTACATTAATTACAGCTCCATTTTTAAGCTCATTTAGGTTACTTGTAATAACCATGCTGTCTGGCGGCAGACTGCAGGTAAGTTCAGTCAACTCACCTAGGGTGTCGCCGGTAGTTATTTCTTGGAGGAGCGCTTTGCCGTTGACTGCCAGGTATAGGAACTTTCGTCCCTGGTCATCTTGAAATACTGCGGTGGAGGGAACGGCAAGGGCTGAGGCGGAACTACCGGTATCGATACGGACAGTGGCTGTCATACCTGGTGTGAGTAAGCCGGGTGGATTTGTGGCCAATTTAATATGGGCAAGGAAGGCCGCGACCTGGTTTGCTTCAATTTTTGGATATATTCCGGAAACCTGACCGGTTAAGGTTTGGTTGGCAACATTTATGGCAGTAGGCGTGCCTAAATGGACAAGATAGAGATCATTTTGATTAACCGAAATAACAGCTTCCAGGGTTTGACCGCTGCCTAGGGATAACAGTGTTTGTCCACCTTGGACCGTACTTCCTGCCGAGGCGGCAAGACCGGTTACCGTACCGCCGGCTTGCGCAGTAACAGTAGTAACACTTGGGACAGCGGCTGAAGATGACCCGCCGTCTGAATCGCTGGTTGAGCTTTCTTTAGCCGCTTGTAATTTCGCGGCGGCTGTTTCGAATTGCCGTTTGGATATAGCGCCAATTTCAAATAATTTTTTGTAGCGATTGAATTCGTCTAAGGCTTTGGTGTAATTGCCTTGCGGTGCGGGGGAGGCTGCTGCAGGTTGGGCACTCGTTGTCTCCTGAGACGCCTCAATCTTAAATAATGCTTGACCGGCCTTTACTGTTTGGCCTTCTTTTACGTAGACTTCACTAAGACTGCCGGAGAACGGAGCAGCGATAGGCGTCAATGTAGCATTTTCAATAGACCCGGTACGGGTTATTTGTACTGGTTTATTTACAGAACTCAGAGGAACCGCCGTCAAGTTAATTGGCGGTTTGGTAACCAGTTGCTGTGACCAAACGGCCACGGCGGAGGATTTATAACCGGCAAACAAAAGCAAAACCGCTATTGCTGTGGTTATTACGGCGAGAATTCGATATTGCGGGGGAATTACTTTCACAAAGGTCACTCCCATAAACTAAGGTATAAGTCTATGTTCTCACTTTTCAATTTTTACGTCAAGTATTGTTGTAAAAGAGATAGTAATTACAAGGGGGGAATTTTCCGCTATAATATAGAAGGGGTAGGATAACATTATTCCGAGACCATAGGATAAACAAAATTGTTACAGCACTCAAGCTAGTTAAGGTGCGTATAGTTAGGAGGAGACCCAGGTGGATATTCCGCAGGAATCGCAGAACAAGCATAATATAGGCAACTGGTGGGCAACCGTCCATTCCAAAAAGGGGATGATTGTTCTACTATGTGCACTTGTTCTTTTTATATCCGGAATGGTAGTCATTCGGCATTCTTCGCAAACTACGGAAAGTGTTCCGGCAATGGTTTCGCAGCCTGTCAGAGCTAGTGAAGCCAGGCCAGTTCAAGAGCTGGAGAAAAACGCGAGAAGTATGGATAAATTGGCCAATAAGCCTTCGCTTTGGCCTGTTACCGGAGAGATTACCTCAGTATTTGGCTGGCGAAACTCGCCATGGGGCGGCGGCAGTGAATTTCATCCGGGAATTGACATCGCCAACAATATGGAGACGCCGATTGTTGCCACTGCCGACGGTGAGGTTGTACAGAGTGAACCGGCTGGCGGCTATGGCAATATTGTGAAAATTAATCATGGCAATGGTATTGAAACAATTTACGGACACAATGCCCACTTAGCTGTAAACGCCGGACAAAGTGTTAAGAAAGGCCAAGTTATAGCCTATTTGGGGAATACAGGGAGAAGTACGGGACCACATCTTCATTATGAAGTCCGGGTTAATGGTACCGCAGTTGATCCTATCAGCTTTCTTGTCGCTTATTAAAAGCTGTATTTGTGTGAAGCCTTGAACAATAATGATCAGCTATATTTCACCTGAAAGTAAGTCGCATTATGGAAACCAGCAGCTGCAAATAGGACAAATTCTTCATTGACTAGTGGTGAATAAAGGTTCATATTATTATTGGAGGCGATGCATATGATGGTAAATGGTGTTACAGTTGTTGCCGAAGATGATATTACCGAAGAGGAAATCACGGCTATTGTAAGTGAGGAATTGCAGCTCTGGAAGCAAAAAGGAAAAGAACTGGGCAAAGTAACTTTGAGTCTGGACGGCGAAGAAATAGTCGTAAAGGCGGTTGAACGTTCCCCGATTAGGCGGATTAGGCGGATAACCGGTTATCTAAGTACAGAAGACCGTTTTAATGCGGCCAAACAGGCGGAGTTGACTGATAGAGTAGTACATTTCTAGAGTTATTGAGGATACAATTGCTAACTATTTGTTAAGTTTTAGTTGAGTATATAGAATATTAAATAGTAAAATATAACTATCCGTGATAATATAAAATTATTACGGATAATTTTTTATTTTAGGAGCGGAAAAAAGTGCTGTTTAATATTCGGCCAAGTAATTTGGTGAGTGCATTATCAATAGCGTTGGAATTATCTACAGACGGAATTTCCCGGCACCATTGGCGGACAGCGCTAATTGCGAACAAAATTGCAGAACATATTGGCCTCGAGTATAGAGATCGGCAGATCCTTGTCTTTGCTTCGCTGCTGCATGATATTGGGGCTGTGTCTAATTGGTATGAGAAAAAGAAGTTGTTAACGCTAAATGTAACCCATGACGTATATCGTCATGCCGAAGCTGGATATTTCCTCCTGAAGGATTCGCCGCATTTTGGGATGCTTGCTGAACCTATACGCTATCACCATGACGCTTGGGCAGGACCCAATCCTTCCGGTCTCGAAGGGAAGGAGATTCCGCTTTCTAGCAGGATTATAAATTTGGCCGACCGATTGGAAGTATTACTTAAGGATAAAGTCTACATATTTGAGCAGTGCCAGGATATTCTTGCCGCGATCGATGAGTTAAGCGGCAACTATTTTGACCCTGACTTGGTACGGGCTTTACATGAATTTAGCGGGCAAGAGAGCTTTTGGCTGGATTTAACCAACCCGCATTATTATCAGAACTTTTTCCGTCAATTTGATGCCAACGGACATATAGTGTTTAACATAGATGCCATTGTCAACATTGCGGAGATTTTTGCTACAATCATTGACCGGACCAGTAGCTTCACAGGCATGCATTCCCGTAGCGTCGCCCTGGTTTCGGAGTTTTTGGCTCGAATTAAAGGATATAGCCAGGAAGAAGTGAAACTGATGAAAATTGCCGGGCTATTTCATGACCTGGGAAAATTGGCTATACCCAATGATATCCTGGAAAAGCAAAGTGGATTGACGGACAAAGAATTTTCGATAATCAAGCAGCATCCCTACTATACCTACAGGATACTTGAGCAGATTGACGGCTTTTCCCTGGTAGCTGAATGGGCGGCTTTCCATCACGAGACATTGGACGGAGTCGGTTATCCGTTTCGCATTCAGGAACCTTCTCTTAGACTTGGCTCCCGGATAGTCGGCGTAGCAGATGTGTTTGTGGCTTTAAGTGAGCATAGACCATACCGGGCATCACTGCCTTTGGCGGAAATTGAAAAAATCATGCGTGGGATGGTGGAACGCCGCAAACTAGACGGTTGTATTGTAGCTGATTTGTTCAGTAATATAGATAATCTAAGTAATTTGGTTAACCAAATTTTGACGATGACGACCCCAGATAGTCAGCACGGCAACTAAGAATTGCTGAGTTGACTTTTCCCTTCCCAGCGAGTAAAATGATAATGTCAAAATGCCGGTATAGCTCAGCTGGTAGAGCATCTCATTCGTAATGAGAGGGTCACAGGTTCGAATCCTGCTATCGGCTCCAGTAAAATCAAGGCTCTGTGGGGTGTTCCTGCAGGGTCTTTTTATTTTTTGTCTTCCGATTTGTCTCCAGTCAGGGGTAAAAAATAAAATTTCACACATGTTAACACACTATAACACATGAAAATAATTTATCTTTATTTTTATTTAATTTTTCTTCTAACCATCTCAGCGAGGCGCGTTTTTCAACTGAATGAAATGCGAATATTTTTTATAAGTCACAGATACATCACTATGACCTAAACGCATGGAAACATAGCTTGGGTGATGCTGCTCTAATATTTCATCCTTGTATACCGCATGGCTAAGGATTCTTCTAATGACGGCGCGATTGTATTCTAACAGCGCTTTTCCTACCAGTTTATCTGACTTTTTTTCGTCATAAACCTTCATGCTTCCTTCTGTAGATAAGCTTGACAGCTAATAAACACTCAGCAAACCCTCGGGAAACCGGGGGTTATTTTATTTTTTCCGGGAGGGGAGTCAAATAGATAAACAACATATTGGTCAGCAATTTAAACCGCTCGTTAAGAAGTACGCAGGTATATATAGAAGAAGTGTTCCGGATGCGGAATCCGCAGCGTGGCTGGCCTTACTGCAAGCTATTCATAGTTTTAATCCCGACATTGGAGTTCCACTGGCCGGCTATCTTGAAAGCTGGGTGAAATACGGCCTGCTGAATCTTTGGCGAAAAAAAATAAAAAGAAAGCGAATGGAGTACCAGGGGGATAAGGCCCTTGAGTATGTGGCAGCTCCCGACGATCCTCAGGCTGAGCTAATATACAAGGAAACATTTGAAAGAATGCTGGCGGCGCTGCAAGCGTTGCCTCCCCGGCAACTGCTTGTATTAATTCACGTTTTTGTCTACGGTCATAGGTTGGCAAACATAGCGCAATTACTGGGAATTACGGCGCAGGCAGTCAATCAATTAAAAAATAGAGCGTTAGCCCGTTTAAAAAAACGACTTGCATGAATGTATCTAAGTGAAAGCCGATGTACAGGAAACACACAATGAAAATAAGAGTTCCTTGGCTATGTTGGGTTTCAAAATAATTTAATTGGAGGAATGTAAATGGCTACAGTAGGACAAAAGTTAACAGCACCAGAGGCAGGGTGGAAAAGAATAAACTTAACACTAGATAATGTTTCTTATGGTGGGGGTACAGATTCTTATAAATATGGCGCTAATACAGCCTATTTGGGAGATACCTTAAGATTAAATGTAAAAGGGGCATGGGTGAAGCTCAATTTTAATGGGGACAGAATTAGAATTATTGGCACCTCATCAGATGGTTATGATACCAGTATAAAAATAAATATAGACGGGGAAGATTTTACTTTTTCCGAACGTACTGGAGCTTTCATTTGGCAAGCATTAGTATTTGAAAAAACAGGAATGTCTAATAGTGAACATACGGTTACGATTACGAGAATTTCTGAGTACAAGGGGGATAATCTCCAGGTGCATATTGACGCAATCGATATTGACGAAAATGGAGAATTTCTTCCGTATAATCCATCCCCAGTTCCTGTACCAACAAACCTAACTGTCACTGCAGGTGACGCAAAAGTAACTCTCAACTGGAACGCAGTTACCGGCGTAACTGGCTACAACGTAAAACGAGCTACAACTGCAGGAGGCCCGTATACTACTATCGCCAGCAACGTGTCTGGTACCAGCTATGTAGATTCTGCAATAACCAATGGTACTACCTACTATTATGTAGTGACTGCAATTACCGCTAATGGCGAAAGTGGAAATTCTAATAAAGCGTCGGCTACACCGACCGCACCACCAGATCCCAAATTACATATCGTCCTAGAAGTAGGAGAACAAATCCAACTTATTGGAAATATTCTCCCTGAAATCATTGGCGATCCTAACCTAGAATGGAATTCCGCCTTCCCCAACATTGCTTCGGTTGATGCGACTGGTAAGGTAACGGCCCATGCCGAAGGTGTAACCCGTATTCAGGTCAAGACTGTAGACGGTACATGGACAGACTACGCTCTGGTAGAAGTCATAGCCAAAGAATACCGGCTGTCCATTCTCCTAAAAGTGGGCGAGAGCTGCCTGCTAAAATTTGCGGCTGACAAGGACGTCATCTGGCAGTCAGGCGACTCGGCAGTGGCTACCGTTGACCCCAGCAACGCGCCGATAACCAGAGTAACGGCCCGTGCCGGAGGCCTGTCGTTGGTTACAGTTAAGACCGCGGACGGCAGCAAGCGAGACCAGATTTATGTAACGGTTATTAAGTAAGGAACGTAACGAATCCGCTCTATCCTTCGGGCTAGGGCGGCTTTTTTATTTTGGGCAGAAAAATAAGCTGGCTTTCCGGCTCGCTTTTCAACCTAGGACTGAATAAGGGTAATTTTCAGCGTAATATATTGGTGATGGGTATTTGATTATTTATAAATTGTTCTAAACGAAATTATTGATTTGTTTAGAATGATTGATAATCATTCATCAACACTTACGTTGCATATTTTCTTGCAATATAAATGCGCTGAAAAAAGTAGCATTTTCGGCAACATAAAAAATAGATTGCAGTATTCATTTGGTAAATGTTTTTCATTGTTAGAAAGTTGGGTGTGAAGACGGCGACTGGTTTGGTAATCTCACAGCTAACGTCGAATGTTATATGCATTAATTATTTTATACGCCGCATCCTCCGGGATGCGGTTTTTTATTTCTAAAGAAATTCTAAAAATAACCAAGTACTATAAAAGTATTCGAAGTAATCCAATCTACATAACCCCTCTAAAATACCCGGTCTGCCACGCCGGGTATTTTTATTTCCACTTATTCCCGCTTGCTGACTACAAACACATGTTCTAACATGGCATTGAGGTGGTACATATGAGAACGTTCGTCGGGATTACAGCGCTACACGACAAACAGGGAAATATATACCCAATGGTAATGCATTGGCCGGATGGAAGACAATGGACCGTCGATAAAATCGTGGACATTCGCAAGGCGGTACCAAGTTGGCTAAAAGCGGGGAGGTGCGGAGAATGCAAAAAAATATGAAGAGCGGACGGGCGCCACTCTTCATTGGAGGAGGTTACCTGGGACCTTAGGTACCTGCTATATATTATGTAAAATATGATCGAAGTGTTAAATGATTTTTTTAATTGAGGTGCGGAGGGCGAGTGAAAAAAATAGCCCAGTATTAGCCGGGCTATTGGTATAGGCCAATTAAAATCGACGAAAACGTCTAAATCGACCGAATGGGAAGAAAGGGAAGAATGGGAAGAAACCGAACCCACCAAAGCCACCGAAGCCGCGTCCCCCGAATCTACCGAAGCCACCAAAACGAGGAGGATCGCCAGGAGGATCATCCATAGCCATAAAATCCGATGGTGTACCACATGTAGGGCATTCTTCAGAGCGGCTGACATCGTACTCATTGTCACAGCAGGGGCACACTCTACAGACCTCATAGCAGCATTTTTCATAAACTCTATGCTTTGAAGTATAAGTTCCAACACATCTTCTATGACATGGTCTGCATCTATGTTTTGGCATACACTCATCATCACGCATACGGTATTCCATTATCATACCTCCACAATATTTTTCTGAGGGGCCTATTATATTTTATGCGTAGTACTAACTACCTGTTACGTCAATTAGTGCTTATTAGGTAATCTAAAACGAGGTGCAGACGATGCCAAAGAAAACAGTAGAGAACTAAAATTTGCGAGTAATACATTACTCTTTTCTTTTACCTAAAATCAAACCTGGGCAGTAAGCCCAGGTAAAAGAGGTTAGTCTCGGTGATAGATTTGATGGTGATGCCAGACTTTTAAGCCAACGTACACCACGGCACCTATAGCCAAGAATTTTAATAATGGGGAGTCGCCACAGCAATCGCGATGCGAATGATGATGATGACACATTATTAATCACCTCCAAATCTAGTTTGCCACTTATCATGATAATTATTGCTGGAGGCGATATCAATGGCGCGACGGGAACCTGTTCAGATTCAGAGTGTCGATTCTGTGTGACAATTGGACACAGAATAAGTGGGGAATTTTAGCCGCATCCTTGGGGGGGCGGCTTTCCTATCTCTAAAGTAATTCTAAAGTTAGTTATTTAAAATAAAAACATCTCCTCAATTAATACCATAAACCCCATGCTGCCCGGCCCGTGTTGCTGGGCATTTTTTTTATTTTCTGGCGCAGGAAGCAGCTTTCCATCTCTCAGCCGTAAAGGTTGGGGAATGGGTTTTTGGTATTAAACTTATACACTGGGAAAGAATAAGTTTAAAGAGTAAGGAGGTTCTGAAATGAGTAATCAAGTTATACTATGGAGCCTGACGATTTTACCTTGGCTTACATTATTTTTCATGCCCAAAGACGCTAGAAAGCGGTTTATGCCTGTAGCGCAATTTTCTATAATTACAAGTATATTATTTATAGAGATGGGGCAAACTTTTGGCTGGTTCGTTTGGGAAGAAGCGGCTTATCCACTTAAATCACCATCATACATCTTCGGATCAAATACCGTTGCTACTATATGGCTTTTTTATTTTTTGTACGGTCGGTTTTGGACATACTTAGCAGTGGATACAGTACTAAACTTCGGCTTTATATATTTATTTCATGTTTATTATCTTGGCAATAGAGGAATTTTTCACGAAGTAAGTCTTGATCCTTTATTAAATGTGATATATGCAATTATAATTGGTATTCTGCTATATGGTTATCAGATGTGGCAAGAAGGTATCTTTGCGAGTACTGAAGCTAAATCCACCAGCCACGTTACTAACCTGCAACCAGCAGCAACCAAACCATTGCCTGAAAGCCACAAAGATAACGATGACAAATAAAGGGCCAACTTTGAATTGATTCCAGTAGCATAAATGCCCCGAACTGATCACAGCCGCCTGCCGGGTTCGTCCTGGCGGGCGGCTTTTATTGTTTATTAAAAAGCGGTACAGTATAGGTTAAAGAGTTGTCACTGGAACTTTTTAACTGAAAGATTCTAAAGGAATTCTAAAACTTGTGTAATATTATGTAAACGTGATTTCAATATTCTACGAGGAGGTTTTACATGAAAGATGTAAAAAAGAAAATTATGGTGTTTTCTATGTTAGGCTTAATGCAAGCGGGATTGTTTACGGGTGTGGCATCGGCATCACCTCGATATGCTACTGCATCAGATCCGTCATCCTTTTTTTCATATTTAATGCAATGCTGTGAAGATATCTTCTGTCAGAAGCAGTGTAGCGATTTACAGACAGATTGCGAGCAAGTTCTTTCGGAAAAAGGTAGAAATACGAATAATTTCTATCTACAATTTCAAAAGAAATGTAATAAATAAAATACATAACCCGGATAGCGTTTATTCGCTGTCCGGGCTTTTCACTATATAGAATATATTTTATCTTCAAAAATCAGCTTCCAGTAGCGTGATAGCTACCATGACTGTATCCGCCTGTCGGGTAACTGGTGGGCGGTTTTCCATTTACAGCTGCTATTTGGCACTAATTAAATGAACAATTTTTTCTGTAGCAAAACTGCTCAACTATTCATAGATTATAATATGTATACCCCTTACTTTATGGGATAGGAGGCGCACATATGGGATTCGGTGGCTTTGGAGGTCGAGGCTTTGGTGGTTGCTTTATAATAGTTATCATTATCCTTTTGTTGTTCTGCTTCTGTAGAGATGAGTGTAGCCCGACCTGTTAAGTAATTTTGCCATACGCCAAAACCAAGCGTTACATTCTGTTTATCTCCTTTATCAACGAGCCGTTCACAGTGAACGGCTTTTCCATTCATTCCCATCAAAGGTTAACTATGGTTTGCAGGTTGTCTACAAAACCCATTTTTTTGTTTGTCCGCAACCTGTCTAATATACAAGAAACATACAGTAAATCGGACGCTTTTATTTGTAGCAAAACTGCTCAAATCTTCATAGATTATAGTGTACCATTTACTCTATGCGATGAGGAGGTTTAGTTTATGGGTTTTGGTGGATTTGGAGGCTGTGGAGGACGTAATGGCTTTAGTGGGATCATAATAATTATAATTATTCTTTTATTTTTCTGCTGCTTTGAAGATGAGTGTAGCCCAACCTGTTAAGTGATTTCAAATTAAAGCCAAACCACAACGCAACATAAGAGATACCTTATAAGGCATCACTAGCACTAGTGATGCCTTATAACAAGGTACAAATGAAAATATTCGTAGCAATGACAGATTATGATATTTATAGAAACGATCACCCTCGGGAAACCGGGGGTTATTTTATTTTTTCAAGAAGGGAATGATACCATGTTGGCAGTTCTTAAGAAATTGCCACCAGGGCAACTGCTTGTATTAATTCATGCTTTTATTTACGGCCGTAGGCTGCCGAAATAGTGCATTCAACCAATTTTCTGGGGGATGGACTTTTTTTCTTGGATTTTAGAGTATATAATGTTATAATATTACCAAAATATGGAAATAAGGATGTGGTATTATGGTTAATGGCAGTGGAGAAACATTGATACAAAAGTTAACAACGCGCATACAAGAACAGCTAATAATAAATGGGATTACCGATTTCAAATGTGCTGATGGGAACTTTTATTTTGAGAATACTGATGAAAAGTCCAAAGCAAATGATATAATTCGTAATTGGTTAATCCATTTCCTTGAGAATGATGCAGAACATTTAATGTAATTTGCTGCTTGCCGGGTTGCCCTGGTGGGCTCATAAATTAAAAGCCATTGATCAGGAAAGGCTTTTTGTTTATTTAGCTATTAATTTTTCTAGCTCTTCTTAGAAGGGGCTTTTTTGTAAATGAACCCGTATCTTTGAAAAAAGATGGGGGTTCATTTTTCTTGTAGTAATCCTGAAAAGGTATTGTTTTTTATACTATGAGTTCCGGTAGCTTGCATACCCTAATGCCGTTGCTGACATAGTAATAAGGAATGGAGGGGTACGCTTTGAAAATAACAGAAGAATTAGTACATATTCCGGCAAATCAAGCGGTAATAGAAGGGGCGCTTCGAGTACCGCCGGCGCCCTGCGGCATAGTTTTGTTTGCCCATGGCAGTGGCAGCAGCCGCCATAGTCCCAGAAACAATTTTGTGGCGCGGGTACTGAATGAACATGGCATGGCCACTTTGCTTATGGATTTACTGACAATTGAGGAAGACCGTGATTATGAGACCAGATTTGATATCACGCTGTTAACCGGACGTTTGGTAACTGCTACTACCTGGGTCAGAGAACAAAGTAAAGCTAAAGAGCTGCCGGTAGGTTACTTTGGGGCAAGTACAGGGGCGGCCGCCGCCTTGAAGGCCGCTGTTGTGGGAAAATCGGTCGGTGCGGTGGTATCACGCGGAGGACGCCCTGATTTAGCAGGAACTGATTTGGCTAAGGTTACTTCCCCGACATTACTGCTTGTTGGCAGTCATGACTACGGAGTAATTGAATTGAATGAAGACGCCTTTTCTCAGCTGCAGGGCATCAAAGAACTGGTTTTAATCCCGGGAGCCACTCATTTGTTTGAAGAGCCGGGAACGCTGGAGCAGGTAGCGGCACAAGCCGCTGATTGGTTTCACCGGCACTTGGCTGTAGGTCTGGCTTCACGTTAAGAAACTCCTGTTGTAACCAAAGCTATGGGTATATCATACTATACATTACCAGGAGTAAAGGAGGTATACTTATGGGACGCTTTGGTGGTTGTTTTGGCGGTAATGGCAGTGGGATGATTATTGTGATTATAATCATTATCCTATTTTTCTGCTTTGAGAATGACACTGGCACCTGCTAGCATATCACACAAAAATTTGGGAGTACCGTCCAGCTTAGTTGAACGATAATATAAGCCATCTGCCTTAATGGTAGATGGCTTATATTTTTGATTTCGGGTAAAAAATAGGTGGTGTCTGCTACCTAATCGCGGGGATTGGCTGTAGAATAATTTTCCTTGGATTCTTCTCGTCCGGAGTTCTTGTTCGCGTCTGTTTCCTTTGATTTCTTGGCTTTAGATCGCTGAATGCTGCGAAATTGGTCAAGAGTTCTGCCACCCATAGCAAAACCTCCCTTTAAAATAAATGCGTATGATGGATACCTTCCCAAATATATGATGTGCAAACCAATTTGCTGCTATCCATAAAAAGTGTGTCAGTACAAGTCATTATTTATTTTTGGTTTTTTCTTTATTGATCAAGGGCATACAGGCATACAACCGGCAAAGATGAATATAGATTAGTGACGGTTGGTGCTTGTAAGTGCCTAATTCCTCAAGTCCAGTAAGGGTTTATGGGTTGGAGGTGTCCGTTATGAATAACGGTAATGAAGGTTATCTGACAGGCCGGAAACCCGGTGAAACCCGGCATAGCTATGTCTTGTATGAATGGCTGGGAAAAATTAAATGGTGTTACCTCTGCGGTGTATATTTGGTTGATCCCAAATATGAGCAGGAATTTATGAAAGAACACAGGGCTCATTAACCCTGTGTTTTTTTGTATGTCTTTATAAATTCTATGGCCTGTTCCAGTTCGGCGGGGCTGATACTGGCTTCAACGGCCTTGTCTACTACGACAAAATAGTTAAGATATTTTTCATTAGTAACCAGGGCTTTTAGTTTTACGTTCAATTCTAATTCCTCTAGGGTTGTCACATCTTCACGCAGGAAAAATTCTACAGGCAGCTGCAGTTCACTGGCTAACAAGACGACTTTGTCCCGGCCTAGCCGTCGGCGATTGTTTTCTACATGGGATATATAGGACTGGGTTACGTTCAAGAGTTTTGCAAGCTGCTCCGTAGTCAAGGCAAACTTTTCCCGTACAAAGCGTACTTTATCACCAAATCTCATGGTAGATCCTCCTGTCCCCGGTACAAGTGGTCCTGGGCTTAGCTTAGATGGGGTTAAGACCCACCTGAAGCTACGTCTTCTTTATACATTATTACATAATATTGGTAAATATTCTACTGACTTATTGTCATATAGTTGGCATAAAGAGATAAAAAAAGTAGGCATATACATGACAAAAAGTCATATATATGAACTAAGAAATAGCGGCGCGAGGTACTCTGGTCATACACTACGTTAATAAAACAAAAGGTGGGATGGCTAAGGCCGCATGTATGAAAAACTATGAGCTTAGGGTTAGAAACATGTTGGCACAAATGGCGCTGTTGGGATTGGTTTTCTGCACGCTTGCCTATCTGTATTCGACAATACCGGTAATGATCGGGCTCATTATCGGTCTAGTGACAGGCTCAGTCTACTTTCTCTATCTTTACCGCCAAGTAGAGAATGTCCAGGTTTTTCCCAAGCAAAAGGCGGTAGAACACATCAGGGGTGGCTGGATTATCCGACTGGGAGTTATGGTATTGGTACTTATAGTTATTACCCACTATCTAAAAGTCAGTACACTGGCATTTGTTGTAGGCTTCTTTGTCATGCCGGTACTCCTGTTTTTAAACGGGATGCTGCTGGTCGTTAGACAAATAGGAGATACCAAAAAACGATAATACAAGGAGGTGTAAAGGCGTATGGGCCACGGCGGAGCGGAGATAGGCGGACACAAACTGGCCGTTTTAGCAGGATTGACGTTTAATCTGGATACGCTGTACATGACGTGGCTGACAATGGCCATTCTCGTCTTTGGCTCGCTGCTGGTTCGGCTTAACTGGACGCTTGTTCCAGGCGGCTGGCAGAACTTTGTGGAAATTGTGCTGGAAGGGCTGCTGGCTCAGATTGATTCGACGATTGGTCCAAGTGGCCGTAAAGTCGCGCCGCTTCTCATTACACTGTTTCTGTTTTTGCTCATTGCCAACTGGCTGGGTTTAGTGCCAGGCTTTACCTCGCCGACCAACGACATTAATACTACACTGGGTCTGGCCTTGATGATTATTATCATTGTTCATGGTTTCGGTATAAAAAACAAAGGCCTCTTATCCCATTTTAAACATTTTGTTGAACCTAATATCTTTTTTTTGCCCATTAACATCATCGAGGAATTGGCAAAACCCGTTACACTCTCGTTTCGTCTCTTTGGCAACATTCTGGCCGGGGAAATTCTCATTATTATCCTGGGTATCCTGGTGCCTTATGTTGCGCCGACCTTATGGCTTGCTTTCAGCGTATTTGTCGGTATTATCCAAGCACTGATATTTACCATGCTTTCGATGTCTTACCTAAGTAATTCGTTAGAACCGCATCATAACGAGGAAAAGGAGGGGTGACAGTGGAACAGGCGATTATCATTGCTGCTTCGGTTATTGCTGCTGCCTTAATTGTAGGGCTGGCCGCTTTCGGTGCGGCAACAGGCGATGGGCAGGTGACAGCTAAAGCCATTGAAAGTATTGCCCGTCAACCGGAAGCGAAAAACTCTATCATGGTGACAATGTTGATTTCGGTAGGTTTGATTGAGTCAATTCCCATTATTGCTGCAGTAATAGCCATTGTACTGGTATTTACCAATCCATTTTTAAAGTAAAAAAACAAGGCGCCTGGTAGAATTTTTCTATCAGACGCCTGCTCCCAGAGTGGAAGGGGGGAATGTACTTGATCGATATTAACGCTACATTGGTGGCTCAAATTATTAACTTTCTCATTCTCGTCGCCCTGTTGACCAAAATCGCTTACAAGCCGATTATGACGGCCTTGGAGGAACGGCGGGCTGGTATAGAAAAAAGTCTGTTAGAAGCCGACCGTGAGCGGAGTTTGGCTGAAAAACTGAAGCAGGAAAGCGAAAACCAAATTCTGGAGGCTCGTATTCAGGCCAGAACCATTATTAATGAGGCCATAGCGCTTGGCGAAAAATCACGGGAAAGCATTATTAACAAAGCGAATGAGGAAAACGGACGGCTGCTCAAAGCAACACAGGAAGAAATCGAACACTGTTATCAGCAGGCCATGCTTAAACTTAAAGCTGAAGTAGCAATTATGGCCGTGGCGGCCGCTGAAAAGATTATCGAAAAGAATCTTGATGTGGAAACAAACACTCTATTGGTGCAAAACTTCATCAAAAACCTGAATAAGGAAAAGTATGGTGAGCTGGCATGAAGGCACGATTAGCTGCAAGGTATGCCCGGGCGCTGTTTAGGATTGCGGCCAAGCGACAGATTTTGTACGAGGTAGCTGAGGAACTGACGGTGGTAGAACAGATTTTTTCTCAGCCGGAAGTCAAAGAGTTTTTTAACAATCCAGGAATAGCAGCTGACAGTAAGGCGGATACAATTGGCCGTTTGTTTGGGACCGGTGTCTCCGGTGTTGTGCAAAACTTTTTGTATCATATGACCGATAAGCGGCGAACCAGCATCTTGCCGGATATAATCAAGATCTACCGCAGCCTGGTAAAACAGGCAGGCAATATTCTTGAAGTTGAGGTTATTACGGCAATGCCGTTGAATGAACCTGACAAAGAGCAATTGGCGGCGCAGCTGGCAGCTGTGACCGAAAAGACTATTGAATTACACTCTCAGGTAGATTCACGAATACTGGGCGGGCTTATTATTCAAATCGGCGACAAGCGTATTGATAACAGTGTGACAGCCAAACTGGCTGCAATGAAAAAACATATCCTTGAGAAATAGTTTGGGGAAAGTGAGGTGACCAACTCACTGTGAAAATACGGCCGGAAGAAATATCGGCAATTATCCAGGAGCAAATTGAGCAATATCAAATTCAAAGTAATGTCGATGAAGTCGGGATAGTTATTGAGGTTGGTGACGGTATTGCCCGCTTACATGGCTTGGACAAGGCTATGGCGGGGGAACTTCTGGAGTTTGGCGACGGCGTGTATGGCATGGCGTTGAATTTAGAGGAAGATAACGTTGGTGCCGTTCTCTTAGGTGATGAAGTTAGTGTTCAGGAAGGCTGCGCGGTAAAACGGACAGACCGGATTATGGAGGTGCCTGTCGGCGAGGCGCTCATTGGCCGGGTAGTTGACGCGTTAGGCCGGCCAATTGACGGACGGGGACCGATGAATATAACTGCTTCAAGGCCAATTGAGTGGCGGGCGCCGGGGATTGCTGACCGGCAGCCGGTAAAAGAACCACTGCAGACTGGGATTAAGGCAATCGACTGCATGGTGCCCATCGGGCGGGGGCAGCGGGAACTCATTATTGGTGATAGAGGCACAGGCAAGACGGCTATCGCCATTGACACTATCCTAAATCAAAAAGGACAGGATGTAATCTGCATCTATGTTGCTATTGGGCAGAAAGCGTCGACTGTGGCACGGGTTGTAAAAACACTGGAAGACCATGGCGCTATGGAACATACCATCGTCGTTGTGGCTACTGCTTCAGACAGTGCGCCCCTGCAGTATATGGCACCCTATACCGGTGTAGCTATGGGCGAACACTTTATGTATCAGGGGAAGCATGTGCTTTGCGTGTACGATGATCTGTCCAAGCATGCGGCAGCATACCGGGCTATGTCACTTTTGCTCAGGCGTCCACCCGGTCGGGAGGCTTATCCCGGCGATGTATTTTACTTACATTCGCGGCTTTTGGAACGGGCGGCTAAACTTTCGCAAGAATTGGGCGGCGGTTCGCTAACTGCCCTGCCGGTTATTGAAACTTTGGCGGGTGATGTAGCGGCCTATATTCCCACGAATGTCATTTCCATTACCGATGGTCAGATCATTCTGGAAAGTGAGCTGTTCTATGCCGGTACACGACCGGCTATTAACGTGGGTCTCTCGGTATCCCGGGTAGGCGGTTCGGCACAGATCAAAGCTACTAAACAAGTAGCAGGCCGCTTGCGCCTGGATCTGGCACAGTACCGGGAATTGGCGGCATTTGCTCAGTTTGGTTCTGATTTAGATAAAAGCACCAAAGATCTTTTAGAAAGAGGAAAAAGGATGACTGAGCTCTTGAAACAGCCGCAGTATAAGCCGGTGCCTGTGGAAGAACAAGTCGTCGCTATTTATCTGGGGGTTAACGGCTATCTGGACGCTGTGCCTGTTAATCAGGTAAATAAGTTTGAACAGGAGTTTCTTCAGTTTGTGCGGGCGTATCCCGCGATCGGCAATGGCATAAAAGAAAAGAAATGCATTGAACCGGCTGAGGAAGAGTTGCTTAAGAAAACGATCCTGCAATTCAAAGATTCGTTCATGGCGAGGTGATACGATGCCAAACGCGTTAGATCTACGTCGCCGCATTAAGGGCATAAAAAACATTCAAAAGATAACTCAGGCCATGAAAATGGTTGCTGCGGTGCGTTTGCGCAAAGCCCAGGAACGGGTTAAAGACAGCCTGCCCTACTATGAAGGCCTGGAGGGTACTCTGCTTGATGTTATCGCAAGCGGTGAGGAGTTTAATAGCAAGCTGTTTGAAGAGCGGGAGATAAACCATACCGGCTATCTGGTAATAGGTGCTGATAAAGGGCTTGCCGGGTCTTACGGAAGCAACCTGGTTAAAGCCGTACAACGCCATAGCAGTGATACTGGCCATGTGAGTTTAGTGGTTGTTGGCCGAAAAGTAAAAGATTATTTCCAGCGCCGCCGGGTGGAAATTGATAAATGGTATGTTGGTATCTCGGAAAAACCCGAATACCGCTGTGCGGCCGATATTGCCCGAAATATAGCCGAACTATTTGTAACAGGCCGTTACGACAGGGTTTATCTGGTTTACACCAAGTTCTTTTCGCCTGCCGTGCAACAAGTCGTCGTAGAGCCTGTTCTGCCGCTGGTCATAGAACCCGAAGCTCTCACGCAAGGCCGGACAGTGCAGCAGATTTATGAGCCGTCGTTAAGCGAAATACTGGATGAAGTGGCAAAAAAGTGGCTGGAGGCAGCTGTATATAAAGGGCTTGTTAATGCGGCGGCAAGTGAAGTGGCAGCCCGGCTGAATGCTATGAGTCTTGCTACTGATAATGCCCAAGAGCTTATCAGCCAATTGGTGCTGGAATACAACAAAGTCCGTCAGGCCAACATCACCAGGGAAATAACCGAAATCGTAGGTGGTGCGGAAGCACTGCGGTGAAAGGAGGGAATCCATGGCTAAGGGGCTAGTCAAACAAGTTATCGGGCCTGTGGTAGACATTGAGTTTCCGCAAGAACATTTGCCGTCAGTTAATAATGCGGTAAAAATAACCGGCCAGGCGGCTGGGTACGATATCAGTCTGACCGTCGAGGTTATGCAGCATTTAGGCGATAATTTCGTGCGTTGTGTAGCAATGTCATCTACCGATGGTCTGGTACGGGGAATGACAGCAATTGATACGGGGGCGCCAATTACCGTTCCGGTTGGCCAGGGGACGCTTGGCAGGATATTTAATGTATTAGGTGAGACGGTTGATAATAATCCGGCTCCGGTCGAGGCCAGCGAATATTGGCCTATTCACCGTCCGGCACCGCCTTTTGTTGAACAGGAGACTTCCACCGAAATATTGGAAACCGGTATTAAGGTTGTTGACCTTATCGCCCCCTATGCCCGTGGCGGCAAAATTGGCTTATTCGGGGGCGCCGGAGTAGGAAAGACCGTATTAATTATGGAATTGATCCGGAACATTGCCACAGAACATGGAGGGTATTCTGTTTTCGCCGGTGTTGGTGAAAGAACCCGTGAAGGCAATGAACTCTGGCGGGAAATGATGGAGTCAGGCGTTATCAATAAGACCGCGTTGGTATACGGGCAGATGAACGAGCCGCCCGGCGCCAGAATGCGGGTAGGCCTGACCGGCTTAACTATGGCTGAATATTTTCGTGATATGGCAGGTCAGGATGTACTGCTGTTTATTGATAATATTTTCCGTTTCATTCAGGCCGGCTCCGAGGTATCGGCGCTGCTCGGGCGGATGCCTTCGGCAGTTGGCTACCAGCCGACCCTTGGTACTGATGTAGGCACCCTGCAAGAACGGATTACCTCGACCAAAAACGGATCCGTTACATCGGTTCAGGCAGTATACGTGCCTGCCGACGACTTAACAGATCCGGCCCCGGCGGCCACCTTTGCTCATCTGGATGCCACCACTGTTTTGTCGAGGCAAATTGTCGAATTGGGTATTTATCCGGCAGTGGATCCGTTGGATTCTACCTCTCGGATACTGGATCCATTTATCATCGGTGATGACCATTATCATGTAGCCCGTGCCGTTCAGGAAATTCTGCAACGTTACAAAGAGCTACAGGATATTATTGCTATCCTCGGGATGGAGGAATTATCGGAAGAAGATAAAGTGGTTGTGGCACGGGCCCGCAAAGTGCAGCGGTTTTTAAGCCAGCCGTTCTTTGTAGCCGAGGCCTTTACCGGAACAGCGGGCAAATATGTGCCTCTTAAAGAGACAGTGCGCGGGTTCAAAGAAATCTTGAGCGGTAAGTATGATGCTCTGCCGGAAAACGCCTTTTACATGGTGGGAACTATTGATGAGGTAATTGAGAAAGCCGCCGCCATAAGGAGGAACGGGTAGTGGGCAAACTGCGGGTACAGATTGTCAACCCGGAGAAAAAAGTGTTTGACGGCGAAGCCGGTATGGTAATAGTGCGGGCCGTAACCGGTGAAATGGGCGTATTACCAGGCCATGCAGCGTTAGTTGCTGTTCTTGATGCCTGGCCTGTCCGTATCCTTAAGGACGAGAGGGAAGTACAATTTGATGTCGAGGGCGGCATTCTCCAGGTAAGACCGGAAGGAGTTACTATTCTGACGCCGGGTTAGGGTGGCAAACGATAAAATAAATAACAAGGCTTAACTCCTGGAAAGCAGGGAGCTAAGCCTTGTTATTTTGTTGTCATAAAAAGGATTATCTTGTATTTTCACGAAGTAATAAACTGGATCTGTTATTAGTCTTGTCCTGTGACTTATCCGCTCTTAACTCGCTTACTGAAACAGAGCGGGTTAGTCACCGGATAAATGAAGGGAGTCCCAAATATGTGCGGAATGAATTGGTTTCGTGAACAAATGGAAAGAGCCGATGAAGATTTAAACCAACTAAACCAACTTAAAAAAATGATGGAGGAGCGGTACAAGCTGCCGCTGGCCGATCCTAGTGATAGAGGAGACCTTAACCCCGATATCATTGCTGTTTACCAGGAAATCGTATCCCGTAAAAATGAGTTGTTAATGCCCAAAACCCCGCAAATTTAATATTGCGGGGTTTTGGTTTGGTGCTATTTAAAAGAATCCTCAAGTCCTTGGTTCGCAGTTGCTTGGGAAACATCTGGAGAGTCAGTTTCGGCACGGGTCAGGTCGTCTTGGTCATAATCAGCAAACTTATCCTCTGTTACGCTTTCGGGTGCATCGTCGTCGTCATCATAAGCGAGAGTGGCAAGGAAGAGTTCGGCATCTGACACACTGGAAAACATTCCCGAAATAAGTTTTTTCATGTAATCCCTCCTCGTGCGCAATTTATTAATAGTGTTCCCAATTAATCTATTTCAATAAAAAAATCATAAAAATGAACAAAGCGGCTTTCAGCCGCTTTGTTCATTACAGGCTGTCGACAAAGTCGGCAGCCTTTTTATATTTGAGAACCTCTTCTAATCCGGTGTGAAATATAGTAAAATAGAGATAATAAGAGATAATAAGAGATAATAAGAGATAATAAGAGATAATAAGAGATTGGGAGAGATAATCGTGCTTAAGAAGAAAAACAGAGTGATAACCGACCAAGTCGAATTTGTTTGTCTAAGCGAGCTAGTTCCACAAGATCATTTACTGCGCTTAGTTGATGCAAGCATAAATTTCGATTTTATATATGATGAAGTTAAAGATTTATACAGTGATACTACTGGCAGACCCAGTATCGATCCGGTCGTTCTGATAAAATTGCTAGTACTGCAGATTTTGTACGGTATTACATCTATGCGTCAAACAATTAGCGATGCTCAAGTCAATCTTGCTTACCGCTGGTTCTTAGGCTACGGCTTTCAGGAGAAGATACCGCATTTTTCTACCTTCGGGAAGAATTATGAAAGACGGTTTAAAGAAAGTGACCTCTTTGAAAAAATCTTTGAAAGAGTGTTATTTGAGGCCATAGAATGTGGTTTTATCAAAGCAGATGCTGTATTTTTTGATGCTAGTCATATTAAGGCCAACGCCAATAAAAACAAGTATGTTAAAAAGATGGCCCAGCATCGAGTACATAAATATAAGCGTGAATTGATGATTGAAATTAACGCTGACCGTGAATCACATGGCAAGAAACCTTTTACCGATGACAACGACAATGATTCTGACGGAACAATGATTGAAGAAAAGGAAGTCAAAGAAAGTACAACTGACCCAGAAAGTGGTATGTTCCATAAAGGTGAAAAAGAGCGTTGCTTTGCTTACACCGCCACAGTGGCCTGTGAGCGCAACAATTTTATTCTTGGTGTTAAAACAGCCCCAGGTAATGTTCATGATAGTCAGGTGTTTACCGATGTATTTCAAGATGTCATTGAAAAATTTAATGACATAAAAGCAGTAGTTGCCGATTCTGGTTACAAAACGCCGGGAGTATGTCGTGAAATTATGCAAGCAAATAAAATACCGGTTATGCCCTACAAACGCCCCATGACTAAAGAAGGATACTTTAAGAAATACGAGTATGTTTATGACGAATACTATGACTGCTATATCTGCCCCAATAACCAAGTGCTAAAATATTCCACTACAAATAGAGAAGGCTATCGGGAATACAAAAGCAATCCCAAGATATGTGTCCAATGCTCACTGCGTATACAATGTACCCAAAGCCAAAACTTTACAAAAGTCGTAAACCGGCATATCTGGGAATCTTACGTTGAATATGCAGAGGATGTCCGTCATACTCACCAAGGCCAAGACCTATATCGCCGCCGAAGCCAAACCATTGAACGTGTCTTCGCAGATGCGAAAGAAAGACATGGAATGCGCTATACTCGCTATCGTGGCTTGAGGAAAGTACAACACTACCTCACGCTTCTTTTTGCGTGTATGAATTTAAAGAAGTTAGCAATGTGGAAAAAAAAGCGCGGTATGTTACCGCCTTTTTCAAGAACTTTTCCGTCTATGTTATCAAAATTTATGAAACTCGTAACTATTAACAAATCCCGCTTGTTGGCCTTCCGGCCTGAAGCGGGATTTGTCTACACTCTGAAATGAACAAAGCGGCTTTCAGCCGCTTTGTTCATTATAAGGGGGTCTATTGGGAAGGTTGGGTATTGGTAAGAGCATTTTTGTTTTGAGGGGCAGCGTTAGTAGCCGGAGCTTGCTGCGCTGCGTTATTTTTCGCGGCAGTCTGGCTTTGGTTACTGTTAGAGCCGCCAGGAAGATCTTTAAATCCCATTCCGCTCACCTCCAATACTAGCATTCCCTATTTTGGATAAAAATACCATAAATTTTAAAAAAATATAAAAAAGGGTGGAAAAATCCACCCTGCTAACTATTTACAGCAGTCTTCCTTTGCTTGTTTCCTTGGTTCAGGGCAGATTTCTTTCCCGAACTCTACGCTGCCCTTACCTTTGCAGCCCTTATTACAATCTTTTTGCTTGTTAGCCATATTGTCACCTCCTTTACTAGTAAGCTGGGAGGCGAGTTGGTTAGTCGTCAGTCATATCATGAAACATGAATTTGGCGGCTTGGTAAATAACAGCGCCTAAAGCTACGGCTTTAAGCATTGATCCCATATCCATATCCATGTCCCAATCCATGCCCAACATCGATTTACGTTTCTTTCTATGAAACATAATTACCACCTCCTCGTTTAATAGTGTAACCAGGCAAAATAAGCACAACACGAAGTAAGAAATGGATAGATAACCATAAAAATTTTTTTGCCGCTTAATATTTTCCCGGAATAGTTCGATAAAACTAATATAGAATAAATTTTTTTCAAGACAAGGAGGGCGTACGAGATGGTAGCAAAAATAATGGCTATTCAACGAGTAGATATTGCAAACAAAAACCATCGCGGCGCTACGGAAGGTGCCAAAAAGAAATACCAAAAAAAAGTTCCCTTTAAAGAAATCTTCGCCCGGGAGATGGCTGACAAGAATGTGCCTCCGGTTAACAAAATATAGAGCCTGCGGGCTCTTTTTCAATTTATCAAGCGCCGGCAGTTGTTTTTACAGTTGATAAAGAGTGAAATTTATGGTGAAATACGGATTTTATGCCGAAAGATTACAAATGAACTTAATATATTACGGATGGCGGTAAGTGAGTGAGTTGATGTATTTTTTTGTGGGTATACTAAGGCTGCAGAATCTTTAGGCAATGGTGATGAAGAAATGAATGTAAAAACAGGCTTAGAAATTGTCCGGATGCATCAGGAATATGTTGATAAAATCAACGAGCTTGATTTGGCCGTCCATAAGTTGGAGGATTTCGGCTATACGAAGACAGTGCTTCAAGAGGAGCTTGGCAAACTGGCAACCGATTTACAGACACTAGAAGGTACACGATTCCAGGCACTTGAGCCGGTTATTATCACGACGTCGCTGCTTGGCGGGCGTTCTAAACAGACATAGTAAAGGAGCTGTCTTATTTCAAGGCAGCTCCTTTTTCCAGTCCTAGCCGAAAGTGAAAGTATCCCTTCTTACAGTTCGTCGGCACAAACGGTTTCGGTGCTCTCTACGCATTTGAATTCACACTGACTGCAGCCTTCACCACTGCCGCGGTAGTCAAAGCATTTGTTGCAGCCGTTCAAGTTCTTGCCATTCCAGAAACTATAAATCGGGCAGTCTTCTTTACTAGACAAACTATCACCTCCCGTTAACTGGTAGTGCTAGTTTACCCCGAAGTGTGCAGCAAAATCCTCAAAGCCAAGCCTGTCAATCATTTGTCCTAAACGTTCACCAGGATGTCCTTGCGTTTGGTAATAGCGTATTATTTTTTCCAGCAAGGGGACAACATCGTCGTCGGCAACTTTCGCAGTTAGAATTTGCCCGGCTTTTGCCTTACGGCCAGAATTACCGCCAACGACGACAGTATACCCGCCAGCTACACCATACAGGCCAATATCTTTGACAAAGGTTTCAGAGCAGCAATTAGGGCAGCCGCTAACTCCTATACGCAGTTTGCCTGGAAGATCGGTTCCGTAAAACTTGTCTTCAAGCAGCAAGCCAAGGGCTGTACTGTCCTGTATTGCCCGGAGGCAATGCGGTTTGCCGGCACACACGGCAACACTGCGAATCGCTTTGGCGGATAGCGACTGAGTTTCTAATCCGAGCTCATGTAAGGCCTGGGTGCGGTCACTAGGGCTCAGCCCTAGGATGATGAGACTATTGCCGGCTACTTTTATTGTTCCACCGTACTGTTCAGCAATATTTGCTAGCTGGTGCAGTAAGGCCGGTGATACGAAACCTCCGGGCAGATGTGGAACCAGTGGCAAATTCCTATTTTGCTTAGACATGGTATTCTCCTCATTTGTTCCGGCTGACCTGCCTGGGCCGAACTGCACTTCTATCAGCCGGATGGTAATAGTGGTTGCTTCTTAACAGGAAGCCAGACTTTAAATGAAGTCAAACATGGCCTCCAAGCAACCTTATGATAGGTCTAGTATAACCGTTTTTATCAGCTCGTGCAGTGATGTTGCTCACGGAAATGATTGAAATTTGTTAATGTCAAATATATCTAGTTTTAGTAGGATAAAGCGTCCGAACCCTTAGCACAAAATAGCTATGATTTTAAGAATCGACATTTTTAAAATGTATTTGGTAAAATACAACAAACCTTGTTAAAATAAAAAGGATAATTTACCTCTAGCTAGAATACAGTTAATAATTTGGAATTTATGTTAGGAAATAAAAAGAATACGGTTTGTGCTCAGCCTTTTTGTGAACGTGAAAACTGGGGTTTAAGATTATAAACAGTATACTAAAAAAATATGGGGTTGATTATATGAAAGGGACTGTTGTTGGAACATGGGTCAATACGGCTCGCAAGGTATGGGGCGACAGCTTGACAGACGAGGCCATGCGCCATGTTGGTTGGGAACAGGATAAAATGTTTCTGCCGACAGAAGATGTGGATGATGCCAAACCCAAGGCATTTGTTGCTTACTTAGCTGAGCGCACAGGCAAGACGCAGGATGAAATTTGGTTGAACGTCGGCAAAGATAATGTTATAACCTTTGCACAAGCGTATCCGGCATTTTTCCGTCAGGAAAGCCTCTACTCTTTCCTGCGCTCTATGTATGATGTGCATATTGTTATGGTTAAACGTATACCCGGAGCCAAACCACCAGAACTGTTGATAGAGCCGGTTTCCGAATACGGTGCTGTCTTAAGCTATCGTTCTAAACGAGGCATGTTTGGCTATATGAAGGGCCTTTTAGCCGGTGCTGCCGAGCATTTTAAAGAAGACATCAAGACAGAGATTACGGAGTCGTCTTCGGAACACCTGAAAATGCTAATTACCTTCTCTAAACCGATTACTCGTACCACTGTATACCGGATAAACCAGCTATTATCCTTTGGTATGGTTAAGAGTATCCCGGCTAAGATTGGAGTGGCCGTAACTGTTCTGTCACTGCTTGTTGATGGTGTTTTGGTTATGGCCGGGGCTACCATTCCGCTTTGGACAGCCCTAGTCAGTGGTGTAGTATCAACGGCCGGCGCGTCATTATTATTGCGGCCGTTTGCTGCAATTAAACAGGAAATTGCCGGTATTCAGGATCGGAAGTACTTTACTGAGACTACCCTCAAATCAAGCGATGAGTTTGAGGAGATTATGGGTATGCTGTCCAAGTATAAACAGCGGGTAAAAAGTGAGTTTATCGGCTTTAAAGGTATAACCGATGAAATGAATAAATATGGCGACAATTTTAATGTCCTTGCTTCCAGGATGCAGGATACTTCAGACGAAATCTCCGGTGTAGTTCATGACGTTGCGACAGCCGCTACTAATCAGGCGATGGAAACCGAGAGCGCGGTTGGCATCCTAAATGGCAATCTTGAAACCCTCCAACTGGTTGTAACCGAACAAAGCCGTAACAAAGAACAACTGGAAGCCGCAGTCGACGAAATAAACAAAGGCTTCGGCGAAGTGCAGACTTCCAGCGCCAAACTGGAACAAAGCCTTAATAAGTTTTCCGAAGTAAAAAAGTCAGCCGAGAATCTTCAGAAACAGGCTACGAAAATCAACGAGATTACCGGGATGGTTGCAGCTATTGCCGGACAGACCAACTTATTGGCACTAAACGCCGCTATCGAGGCGGCTCGCGCCGGGGAACAGGGACGAGGGTTTGCTGTTGTTGCGGAAGAAGTCCGGAAATTGGCGGAACAGTCGCATCATCATTCGGAAAGTATCTCCGGTGATTTAAGAATACTTATGGATATTATCAGTTATGTGGTCAGAATGATCGAGGACGAATTTGATATTCTGGCAGCGGAAAGCCGCCAGATGAAAGAGGTAGTCGCTGGAAATGCCCGCCATGTGGATAATATTCATTTAGTAGCTGAAAATATTGTTGATATGATTACCAAACTAGAACACGAGATGACCGGTCTAAATGAGGTATATGGCAAGATTGAATCTCTGGCAGCTATTTCAGAAGAAAACTCGGCAGCCAGTGAGGAAGTCAGCGCTTCGGTGCATGTCTACAACGAGAAGTTGCATGATATGATGGGCAAAATCACTGAATTCAAGACGGTTATTCAGCATTTCAGTGAAGATATTAGTACGTATCGGACCTAAGATTTTTGCACCAAAGGCGGGGAGGGTTAACCCCGCCTTATGTCTGCCTATTGACGAGTTTCCTTTGGTGGGAATGAAACATTCATATATTTGTGATATTATTGTTAGAAACGTATGGGAGGTATACTATGATTCGCGAACGCCGCAATAAAGCCAAACTAGAACTCTACTATGATAAATTTATCAAGGAAGGGGTTGTTGATCCCAATGTTCACCCCTGGATTGCGGAATCTTGGGAGCGCAGCCATAGTATGGGGGTAGGACAAGATAGTTTTTGTCTTGATGTTAAGTTATCCGGACAAGACTTGCAAAAACGTAGCCAGCGCTATAGTCCCGCTATAACGTTTCTAGACGGATTATACGAGGAGATTAAAGAGCATTTTACTACATATAATCTTAGTATGCTGCTTTTAGACCAGGATCTTTATGTATTAAAAAATTATGCCATGCCCTTCTACCAAAAAACAGCAGGGGAACTGGAAGGCGCCAGAATGCAGGAAGAGGATACTGGTACTTCCAGTATTGGTATAGCTTACAGGCATAAAGTACCTTTCCTGATGTTCGGACCGGAAATGTGGATACGGGACTGCCAGAGCGGGGATGCCTGCTCAGCACCTGTTATCATTGATAATCAGGTAAAGTTCATGATTACCGTAGTGTCCATTCAGCAGGAAGATTTGCCGTATAGCGCTATGGTGGCCATGGTGCTCAGCATCAAGTATGCGATGGAACAGCACCTGCGGCTTGTCTCCAGTCTTAAAGCTAAGCACACTATTTTGGATGCTGTACCGCTCGCAGTCTATCATGTATTTCCCGGTGGTGAAGTCGGGTATGCCAATAAGCTGGGACAAAGCCGACTATCAGGCATTATTCCGCCGGGCAGCGAAGAACGTGGCGATAATCCTAACCTCAGTGATGTATTGCTTAACTACCGCCACACCCCAATATATAAGGGTTTCTTAGGCGTGCCATCTTATAACCGTGAGGTAACCTGGATAACACCCCGTAAAACCTATGAAGATATTACTACTGTTGTGCCGCTAGGTGGGGACGATGGCGATGTAGAGAGCATCGTGGCTGTATCGTTGCCGATTGAAGATCTGCGTACCCTTGTGGCTCATACCGCTGGTTACACAGCGCGTTACAGCTTATCGAGTATGGTAGGTAACAGCCAAGCCTTTACCAATATGCAAGATAAAGCCAGCCGCACGGCCAGACACGACTACCCTCTGCTAATTCAGGGTGAGCCAGGTACTGGCAAACAGCGATTGGCGCATGGTATCCATCAGGCCAGCAGCCGGGCCGCCGGCCCTTTGATTGCCGTTAAATGCGGTGATATGCCGCCGGAACTTCTCGAAATCGAATTATTTGGACGCGGCGGTGGTGAAGGGGAAGGCCGTCCGGGAAAAATGGAGCTGGCCAGCGGTGGTACACTGTTCCTCGACGAAATTGAGAAACTTTCGGCCGTGCTGCAGGACAAGCTAGCCGATGTTTTACAGGAAAGCCAACTGTCGCGCTCCGGTGAAGCAGTTTTCCGGACGATTGATGTCAGGGTAATTGCTGCCAGTGATACCGACTTAAAACGACTTGTAGAAAAAGGAGTATTTTCTGCGAGATTTTACGATATTATTTCCCGCGCCGTTGTTCGGGTACCGTCTCTGCGTGCCCGCCGTGACGACGTACCTCTGTTGGCCGATCATATTATTGATGAACTGGCTGCCCTGCATAACCTGCCTGCAAAGAAATTAGCGCCCGATGCTGGCGAGCTAATTATGAGTTATGATTGGCCGGGAAACATCAAGCAACTGCAAGGCGTTATTGAACAGGCGTTCTTCCGTACTGCTGGTGATACTATTACCAAGGACGATATTGTAATGCCTGGGGAACAAGGACTCTCCAAGGCCTGGAAAGAGGATAAAGATGCCTTTGTTGAGGCCTGGAAAGCTGCCGGCGGCAACATTAGCCGTTTGGCAAACATGCTTGATGTCAGCCGGGTGACATTGTATCGGTATTTGAAAAAATACGGCTTAGATAAGGACTAAGGAGGAAAACCGTTGCGATTGCGGAAAAAGCCATGGGTAGCTGAAGCATTGACCGGCTTTAGTAATATAGTATTACAGAATCCTAATGAAGACCTTAAGGGTAAGTGGGCGGAGGTATTCGGGAACGACCTGCCACTGCATGTCGAACTGGGGACAGGTAGGGGCAAATTCATTGCCGGCATGAGTGAACTCTATCAAGGACAGCTGAATTTTGCGGGAATAGAAGCCCAGCAAGATGTTCTTTACTATGCCGCGCAAAAAGTCCAGGACCGGGAATTGCCCAATGTCCGTCTGCTGGTATTCGACGCAAATGAAATCTTAACGATTTTTGCGCCAGGAGAAATCGACAGATTGTATGTCAACTTTTGTGACCCTTGGCCTAAAAACCGCCATGCTAAACGGCGGCTGACACATGTTAACTTTTTAGAAAAGTACCGCACTGTATTAAAACCGGGCGGTCAGTTATGGTTCAAGACCGACAACCAGCCGTTATTTGAGTTTTCTTTAGAGCAGTTTCAAGAATTTGGGCTCAAGCTGGATAATATTAGCTACGATTTGCATAATAGTGGTTTTGCCCCGAATGTTATGACTGAGTATGAGACTAAGTTTAGCACTTTGGGACAGCCAATTTACCGGTGTGAAATAACTTTTTGAGTCATTGCCGCAATTCGGCGCATACAATACACTAAAATCCTTTTTTGTATAGGAGTGTGTTGCTATGCCGCGTCACTCGTCTAGTACAGGCAAGGTTCTGCCGGTGCCGCCGCTTGATTGTGAAGAAATCAAGTTTTGGCTGCAGATTATGGAAGAACACGCGCTTTTCATTAAGACCGGATTGCCCTGTGATAAACCTGATTTAATTGAAGAAGCAGCTGCTTTTGAAAAGGAATTTAAGGCTCTTCGCTTACGGGCCGAAAAGCTCCAAAGCGAAAAGAAGTTTGCTGAGCTAGTCGCTGATATTATTGGTACCCTCAAAGAATTTATCAGATTCAAGAAACTTTTATTAGGTATGTCGCTTACCAATCGACTTGGCAGCGCGCTGCCGCCCTTGTTTTTTGATCACTTAATTCGCGAAGCCGAATATTTCATGGCTATTTTAGAAAAGCTTCGTGCCGGGAAAAAACTGGCTGTTGTCAAGGCATTAGAGGTTGACTTCTGGCTTCGGATTATGGCTGATCATACCAAGTTTATAGATAGCAGGATAGACCCGTCCGAACGGAGCCTGATTGGTGTCGTCAGAGGGTATGAAGTGGAATTTGACGATTTATCTATGCAGGCCCGGGACTATATAAGCTTTTTCGAGCATCACCATACCGAAGTACCTGCATTTGGACGGTTCCTGCAGGATAGCCGGTCAGCTACCATGCGCCTGAGAGACTTTAAACAGGCAGTCCACGAGATGATAGTCAAATGTAAAATTCTGAGTACAATCCCGGCAATTATGGCCGATCATGTGCGCCGGGAAGCCGAGCATTTTCTGCTAGTACTGGCTATGATGGAAAAAGGCGTAATTAAGATAGAATCGGACGCCAACTGTTTCAAACATAAGCATCAGCCTGCATTTGGCATGGATCTAGAAGAGGATTTTTGTGAAGAGGAATTGCCGATGATGGATGAATGTGACGAGATTGAACAGGACATAATTGATGATATTGATCTGGATTGTACCCCTGGTGCTGAACGGGAGCAGGAAGCGCGTCCGGAAGAGAGTGCTGACACAGAAGAAGTGCCAACTTATGAGGAAAGGGAAGAAGTTACGGTTATACCTGCTGAAGCTGAACCTATCTCCGATTCCAATCTTGAAGAAGACATTGAAGTTAAAGCCAAAGTAGTGGCTGCTGAAAAAGTGGTGCTGCCGCCTAAGCCTGGCGATAAAGCGAAAAAGCCAAATAAGTATAAATGGTCCCCTAGTTGGCCGCGCCAATTAGGGAAAATTAGAGAAGAAAAGTAAAGCCAGTTAGAAAGTTACATTAAAAACAACCCCTCTCGCGGCTGCGGGAGGGGTTTCATATGTTTATAGCGAATTAATACGGCAGAACAGCGATAGTGGAGAGAATTTGCCGCTTAGTATTTGTAACAGCCAGCAAAGTCCCACCGGCTAAATCAATCAGACTCAAATCACCAAACAAGTTGCTGGTGCCTATGGCTAGTTCGCTATCAGGGATTAAGTATAGCCGGGATAGTGATCTGCCAATCAGCATCCGGTCAGTGATTTGGGCGGTTTCAAGATCAACGCGGAAGATCGAAGCTCCGTCTTCATTGACAATATAAGCCGTTTGGTTATCGGCGGCAATAGCTGCATGGCAGGGATAGGTTGCCAGCCCGCTGGGGCAGATGGGGCATTGGATGTTCACAACCGTAGGGGAAGGGCGTTTCTTACTTAGGTTAAAGAAAGCTATCCCTTCACCGGTAAAGGCTGTGTTGGTAAACGGCACGATAAGCCGGGTACCAGCGAGGATAACGTTAGTGGGAATTCCGCCGATATCATATTGCCAGGAGAGGCTGCCGGTGAGATCAAGTTCCATAACCGTACCGCCAGCACTGTGCTCCCAGGCTGTATACATTTTTTCCGAATCAACGGCTAAACCAACACAACTGGCTTTTGTTGCCGGGGCGCCTAATAACTGGCTGGACATGGTGGTTAAATCCAACAAATGTAGGTTCCCACAAGGTTCTGCAAGGTAGGCTTTGGACGGAGTTTCTGGCGATAACGCAAATTGTGCGGGATAAGGGATACTTAGCGGCAGGGTGTATGTAGTCAGACTAGTCAAATTTACAGTTAGTATACTGTTTTGTCCATTGGTACTGACACAAGGCAAATAAGATCTGGTAAGGTCTGGGGTTATGGCCAGTTCCGTCGGAGTCAGTTCCGGATTAAAGCTTAGCTCTGTCAAAATTTCGCCGCTAATTCCGTCGACAATAATTATGGCATGGGTAGAATCATCGATAGCCAGCATCTTATATGGCTTTACCCCATGCGATCACCTCTTTTACCCGAAGGTTATAGTTTCGAGAATCATGTAATCTTGTGACTAACCTTCAGACGGTGTAAAAACCCATCTGAATCTAAGTCTAGTTTATATATACTATTGCCTTATTGGCTTTTTGGTTCTTTCTGATCGAAAGTTTAACTTGCACCTGGATAATGGGTGCAGCGGCTTCCGCTTTCGCCAAGGCTCGGCGTAAGCCGCGGTTTCTTTACAGTGTTTTTTTTGAAGGGAGCGTCCACGTGTGGGTAATACAAATACCAGGGGCTTTCCTAAACTATGGGTGAGTCCGGCTGAAGCAATTTTTTTTATTTCAGTTATTTTATTCTTGATTGGTACAGTTAATGTCTTTAGCGCTAGCTTCGTCTTAGGCGGGGAGTTATTTCATGACGGCTACTTTTTTTTAACCCGCCACCTGCTGTCTTTTCTTGTAGGGTTTGTGGCGTTAATCGCTGCCGCCATAATTGACTATCGCAAGATTCGGCGAGGCTGGCTGCTCTTAGCTATCATAGCAGTAATCGGATTATTGGTGGCTGTTTGGATTGCCGGTGTCGATGCTAATGGGGCCAGGCGCTGGCTAAAACTGGGTGGTTTTCAGTTCCAGCCGTCGGAAGTTGCTAAGCTTATCGCCATAATCACTACTGCCAACTACCTGGGAGCAAGATTAGACCGGGGAAGACGAATAACGCTATATTCATGGCCACTAGGGCTGACAGTTGTAATGGGTATTTTTGTACTTAAGCAGCCAGATATGGGCACCGCCGCGGTAATTGTGGGCCTGAGCCTAGTTTTGTATGTGTTAGCAGGTATTCCCAAGCAAGAACTGTATGCCCTGGGACTTGCGGCTGCGGGTATGACAGTATACTTAGTATATGCTGCTGCGTACCGAGCGGAACGGATATGGGCTTGGCTTGATCCTTGGGCTTACCAGCAGACTACAGGCTATCAAACGGTGCAGTCACTCCTGGCTATTGGCTCAGGTGGGATGTTTGGGTCAGGTCTGGGGATGGGAGCAAGTAAATTTCACTATTTGCCTGAAGCGCACACCGACTTTGCTTTTGCGGTGCTCTGTCAGGAGATGGGATTTGCCGGAGCTGTGCTGGTGTTGATTTTGCTTGGCGCAATGGCTTGGTATGGAATTCAGATTGCCAGCCGCGCTCAGGATGGATATGGATTTATGTTGGCTGGCGGAATAACAACCTTAGTTGTGGGACAGGCTGTTGGCAATATTGCTATGGTATCCGGAGTTATACCTGTCACCGGTGTACCGCTGCCATTTATCAGTTTTGGCGGTACTTCACTTATTGTTAACTGTGCTGCTGTTGGCCTCCTAATTAGTGTAGGTCGACGAAACACTGCTAAAATCTTTCAGCCAGGTACCCGGAAGCCGAGTGATAACCGATCCCGGCTTAGACTGGTAAAGAAGGAATGAAAGCCGTCATACTAATAAACTTAATTTAGTGGTGGCCAGGGTTAGTTCCATCTGGTGTATTAATAAGATAAAGTCATGTTTAAAGGCTCTCGTTTTAGGCAATAATTAGTATTGAACTCGTTTTCTACTAATTATAGGAAGTTGGTTAGTGGCCAATTTCGCCTAAAGGGGGCCTTCTCTTATGATTTGGTTAATTCGAGCAGGCGCATACTTGTTTAGCGGGCTGACTGTTTGGCAGTTTGTTCAAGGTGCAGGAACACCGGATATGGCGGGAATTCACAAACATTTGGCGCTAGACCAGGCGCATGGAATGGTTTTTGGTGTGTGCGCCGGCTTTAGCACCTATACAGGAATTGATGTTACGTTAATCCGCTTGGCTTGGGCGTTGTCGGTACTTTACCGGGGAGCCGGGCTGGCACTATATATTCTTGCTTTTTTAATTATGCCAGTATCTTAATTTTGTTTAGGTAGGGTAAAGCTTCACCTAAAGCTAGGTCTGTTTTATATATATTTAGAAAGTTCGTTCGGTAGGTTATAACCTGCCGAATTTTTTTTGTGTTTGTGGGGTGACATTTGCCGGGCTATTCACATAAAATACAGTAAGTCAATGAGAGGAGGCTTATTTGTGAAGAAAACTACCAGACACACTATGTATACAAAACCTAAGAAAAGTAAAGTGATGAAGATGGAAGAAAATATGGACGAGATGGAAGATATGTGCGATATGTGTGACATGGACGAGATGGAAGATATGGATGATATGGAAGAAATGGAGTGCATGGATGGCATGGGTGCCATGGAAGACATGGAGGATATGGAAGAAATGCACAAAATGCATAAGATGCATAAGATGCACGAAATGCATGAAGATATGTGTGATATGGAAGAACATCATTGCCACGAAAAGCCCATGCATATGGATATGTGCGGGAAGGTTCCGGAGTGCGTAGTGTTAGCTCACGCCTATGTACCGTGGCAATGTTATGAAAAGGCCTTTACCCCGTGCGAGGCCCTGATGAAAGGCACCTTATTCCCAGAATTATGGGGCGTCTATAGAATTCCGAAATAGATTGAACTTGGAGGTGTAAATAAGTGAATTGCGAAAAACAACTAGCCTTACTTAGAAAAATCCAAGAGATGGAATTTGTTGCTATTGAACTTAATTTGTACCTGGATACTCACCCCTGCGATCGAGATGCCATAAACGATTTTAATTGTGCAGTAGAGTTACTGAAAAAATACAAAGAGAAATATGAATGTGAATATGGGCCGCTTTTAAATTTTGGTTTTGGCGGTCCGTCAGGGGAACCCTGGCAATGGATCCAAGGGCCTTGGCCGTGGGAACTTTAATTTTGTAAAAGGGAGCAGTGAATATGTGGATATATGAAAAGAAACTTGAACATCCCGTGCGTGTCACTTGCCCGGACGTAAAATTTGCCAAAATGGTTATTACCCAATATGGCGGCCCGGATGGCGAATTGGGTGCGTCCTTAAGGTACTTAAACCAAAGATACAGCATGCCGACAGATAAGGCCAAGGCCATATTGACAGATATCGGAACCGAAGAATTAGCACATATGGAAATGATCGCCGCTTTAGTATATAAGCTCGTTGATGGCGCTACCTGCGAAGATTTTAAAGCAGCAGGCTGGGAAGGGCAGTATGCTCAACATAATCATGGACTTTTCTGGACAGATGCTAATGGTGTACCTTGGTGTGCTTCGTACATCGCCTGCTTGGGCGACCCGATCGCCGATTTGACCGAAGATATGGCAGCTGAACAAAAAGCACGGGTGACCTACGAGCATCTTATCGCCTGTACGGAAGACCCATGTGTAAAAGATACCCTGCGATTCCTGTGGCAGCGGGAAGTTATTCACTTCCAACGGTTTGGCGAGACCCTGAACGATATTCAGGAGTGGATGCACAAGGCCAAGCATGTTTGGCATGGGCATAAGTGTGAGTGTGACTAAAAGGGTTACTATATAAAGCAAAGTGGGTTGTGCAAAACACAGCTCGCTTTAATATAAAAAAGAGTAGCCAGTATCATTCGGAGTGATGTTGGCTACTCTTATTTAATGATTTAAAGAAAAAATTGATTTTTTATTTTAGCGTGTATACGAATGTAAGACAAGCGACTGTTTTATTGCTACTCCAATTTCATCAAGTAAGGCAAATCTTTTGCGATAATAATTACGTTTGTGTGATACTACTTCATCTATGGTTTTTCGTGGCTCAATTATAGGAAGCTCGAAGAAACGAGGGTCATCACAAACTGATCCGCCAGTTTCGTTCCAAAATATATCAAGAGATGTTTTTAGCTTTCGGTTGAGACGTATATGGTTATTCGCATAATAACCATAATCAGATACTGCAAAAATTTGTTTAATTGACAACTCTTCGGCAATTGTACGCAACCCAAAAAGAATAAAGTTCTTAGGTCTATAGCCGAAAAAATATTTAGTGATTTCACGATTAATTCTTAAACCTTCCCGTGTTCCCTGAAGGGCACCTATTTTTAGTACTGGCTCCCCTTTTTTGTTCAATTCAACCCAGAAGGTTACCGTATAGGCTGCATAACCGCCTATTTTTAAAACTAATCCCATCATTCCTTCTCTATAATAAGTATGAAACAAACATAATTCTAAAGATATACTTTCACCGTGATAATCACTTTCCCAAATAGTAATGCCTTTACCCATATATATCTGTCGTATTGCGTCCTGAGTCAGTTTATTTTCAAAAAAGAATAAGTGTTCTTTAATAAGTGCCATTCTTTGACTAAAGGTAGATCCTCGATAAAAAATGCAACGAGTAGCCTGTTCATAAATTGCCGGATGAGAGGAAAGAATATCGCGTCGTAAAGCATTTGAATGAAGAAATTCTCTTAATTCCTGTATCTTTTTATAATTAACCATTGAACGAATGATAAATACTAATGAACGTCGGTAAGCACTAAAATTATTATCATCGTAAATTTTAGCGCTCATCTTGACGTAATATATCATAATTTTTATACCCCCTAGGTAATATCAACGTGTTTTAACTTTAGTCAGGAATTAATTTACAATCACGACATCTGTCATAATATAGCATTTTGCTATATTTTGTCAACAAAAAATATGATTTATTGTTTATTTAGTTATATAAACTATTCATTCGCTTCCGCCGGATTGGAGCAACCAACGGACTAACACCTTCGCGGGCAAGATGATTAATATTTATTTGATAGTAAGCGACAAAATAAAAAGCAGAAATAACCGAATTATTTCCGCTTTCGAGGTGTCATAATTTATAAACATGTTGTTTTAATATTGTAAGGTAACACTTATTTTATTAGGCTGATTGCAACATTGGTATGGAGATAAATTATCTTGTCGTCTGTTGTTACATTGGAGACGCTAAGTTTGTCCCCGATCGCTTGTCCGATACCAGTGTTGAATAGGGTTGTGGCAAAAGGCTTTAGATTAATATCGATGATGTTACCATTTATTTTGCTGTCAATACTAGCTTGCGCGAGTGGGTTGCCGTAAATATCAGCGATCATCCCTAGGCTTACTTGGTTCATAAGCCAGGAGCCGATAGAGTTGCCGACGAGTTCTTTTTTGTCAATGTGAAGTTTCAGTAAGGCATCGTCTTTATCAAAGTGAAATTCTTTAATAGTGCAATGTAAGCGTAAGATACCCGTCTTTTCGACAGTTGTTGTTAGCGTAAGTTTGTTATTTTTATGGATGGTAATGTTGGAGTCCTTTACCTTCGGGTTATCGGCAAGGGTTGCAGTAAAGTAGGTATTGAGAATATCTTCAGGAATGGCGTAGATACCATTTTGCATGTTAGGCAGGGTTTGTGTCTGAAAGATGGTAGTAGCGATGTCAGGTGTTTCCGCGCTGACGGTCAGGGTTAAGGAGCAGAGTAGTAAACAACACAAAAGTAGCAGTCGTTTCAAGGGAATCATCTCCAGTTTATATCATTATTTTGTTACTGCTTACATAGTGGTCAGAGATATGTAAAACATCTCCATAAAATATACTTCATTCGAAAAGTTTTTTTAAAAAATGTAGCAGGAGTTATTTTCTCTGAACATGCTTTTCCAAGGAAAAGAGGTCCTCTAGCTGCCCAGTCATAAAATAATGGGTATCTTTTAAGGCTTGGTTATAAATTAAAGGGCCAATTTGTTTTAGGATAAAATCAAGCAGCAGCGAGGCTGACAAGTCGGTAATTTCTTCGTCTTTTTCGTTGAAAAAGTAGCTTTTTATAGCTTCTATAGCGTCCGCTTTTTCTTCTTTGGTTAGGTTAATATCCTTCATGCTACCTCCGTGCAAGGTCCTACTAGCCAACCTTAGTAGCTAATAGGGCTGCTATTTCTCTGATATCAGTACCTTTAATAAACTCAAATTCAACAAAGCCGATACCGGATGCCCAAAGTTTGCATTCGGCATCCAAATCCCAGGTTCCGGCGCTTTCTACCGAAAAGGCGGTTATCTTGGAATAGGGCACTACAAGGAATTCTTTCTTTTTTCCCATGAGGCCTTGCACATCGACGGCTATTATCTTTTTTGAGGTAAGGATAACTAAATCCCGCATGGCTTTGTATTCTAAAATAACCGTTTCATTTTCTACCAGCAGGAAATCGTACAAGGCAGCATTAGAAAGAGTATCTACTTTTGTTAAGGTAGTTACTCTTTTAGAAGCTTGCTTTTCAGACATTGATATACGCTCCTTTTGTATATGCTGTAAAAGAAAACACGGCGCGCAGGAATTGCCGTGTTTTTTCATGATGAAAATATGAGATAATGGCAGCGGTAGGCAATTTGTTGGTGTCAGCCTAGCATTGCTTATTTCCGGCGTTCTTATTCGCGATTAATGTTCTGAGGTTCGTATGCTATTTCTTAAAAAGTGTAGTAACTTTTTGCCTGCTTCGTTAAGGACGGTTCCTTGCCCTTGACAGGTTGGACAAGACCCCGTGCCTAGTCGACCGGTGCCCTTACAGGTACCGCAGGGCTCTTCTAAATTTAATTGTTCTTTCATTTTAAAAGTCCCCTTGTAGTTTTCTAAGTGTAACTTTCCTTGGAATAAGTGCATACCAGCCGCCGCTTTTACCAGGTATTGGGGCAAGCTGTGTTTTCTCTAATTTCTCATAATTTGGCAATGTTGTCAATAGCTGTAGCCGGCAAAAATAGAACACGGCGACTTAACAGGACGCCGTGTCTTCGTGATAATTATTATTCAGCCGGATGATTTTCGTCAAATACTTTTGGCCGGGATTTAAGTGGCTGCTCATATTCCCAAGGACTGTTTTTTTGTTTTACCGGTATGATTACCTCAAATTCTTCGGCAAAATCTTTTTTAGATTCGACGTTGTTATTTTTCACACTACCACCTCCGGTGTTAGTGTGTCCTGATTGTAAGCTTTCTAAAATATCCGAGAATATGAATAGAAAGTGCCAAGTTAATTTTCAGAGTCGGCTGGATTGGAATTGCTTGTTGCTGGTGGTTGTTCACTTTCAGATTGCCGTCCGGTGCTAATCTGATTAAGCAAATCAATCATCTGCTTATTTTGAGCAATAATGATGTTTTGATTTTCGATAGCCTTTTCGAGCGGTGAAAGTGCGCGATCAATTCTTTCGGCTAGGTATTTTATTATTTTGTCATAAGAAGCCAATATATAAACCCCCTTTTAACTCTTGCTACAGTATATTGTTGGCAAAGCCAAAAGGTGAAACAAGGAACCATTAAACACCGACAGAGGAATTTAGCTTATTCAAGAGAATTAAGAAGAGAATTTGTATTATTAATGAGAGAGAAAGGCAGATAAGCTGACAGAGGAGAATAGCATGAAACTTGGAGATTTAATCAAAAACCCAAAAGGATTTAAGGTAACAGGTATATATCGTGTTTCGAGATTCGAGGTGAAAACCGCTAAAAACGGTAAAGCTTATGGTGATTGTCTGATTAGTGACCAGAGCTTTGACGTGCCGGCTAAGTATTGGGATATACCGGGTGATATGGTAGGTTTATTTCAAAACAATGGCTTATTGCGGATAGAAGCAACGCTGGACTATTTTAAGGAAAGCCCGCAGTTAACTATTGATGGGGTTAAGATACCGTTACAGCAAGATATCGATGAGTCGCTTCAAAGCCTGGGTTTGATGGCCACTCACAGTTTGGAAAGTATGTATACCAGGCTGAGGACTATCATCGCCGGTGTGGAGCAGCCGATGCTCAAGCAGTTGCTTATGCATATATTTGTAGAGAATAAAACGTTTGCCGCAAAATTTGTTCGCCATCCGGGCGCTGTAAAAAATCATCATGCCTATATCGGAGGCTTACTGCAGCATACTCTGGAAGTAGCGGAAAACGCCTTAGCCTATTGCGGTCATAATGCCAGGATTAATAAAGACCTTTTAGTAAGCGCCGCTTTGATTCACGATATCGGTAAAGTTCGCGAAATTGACATAGATGCCTTGGGCTTGCCGGTAGGCTTTACCAAGGAAGGAAAATTACTGCGGCATATATCACTGGGAATGGAACAGATAGAAGCTGCCTGCCGGGAGATTGGCGTAAATGAAGAGATAAATGTAATTCTCAAACATTGCATTTTATCGCATCATGGTATGCCAGAATGGGGCAGTCCGGTAGAGCCAATGGTTATGGAGGCTGAAATCTTACATTACCTTGACAACTTGAGCGCAAAAGCGGAACAGTTTGCGCGTGAGGAAGATAAGGTTGAGCCAGGGGAATTTAGCAAAAGCTATTTACTGCGGAGGGACGTTTACCGGGCAATTTATTAACGGGTGATTGCCGCAAGCTGTGGGCATATTATATAGATAAGTAAGGTCTGTTGAATTTTTTGTGGGTAGAGCAGGAAAAATCGAGGTAATGTCATATACTTGCATAAGATGTATATTATGGTGGTGTTAAATTGACTGATAATAGTTATTTTGAAAATGCAGTCCGCGATCTTTATGAAGCAATCGTGCATGTCAAATCCGTAGAAACTATTAGTGCTCAACATAAGTCTAATATTCAGGGCAGAACGTCATCCCATGATGTTGATCTCTATTGGGAGTTTACTGATGGCGATCTTACGTACAAAACCGTTATTCAGGTGCAGGAAAAAACAACTCTTGGTGAATTGTTTACCTTCATGAGAACGATTAGAGATATTCCGGGGCAGACGGTTGGGGTTGTTCTTACTCAGCCGGTTTATCAGAAAGATATTAAGGAAATGGCTGCTAACGCCGGAATTATTCTTTACGAACAAATAATACCGGAACAGGACATTGTAGAGCCTGTGCTCAGCAATATCCAGGTAAACGTGGATAAGGACTGGGTTAAAGTAGAAAAAGAGCGGGTTGGTATCGGGGACGAACAGGTGCAAGTCATGAGCAACCCCAAGTATGCTTTTATCTATGACGGTCAAGGCAATTGTATAGATTCGGTGCAAGGTATCTTTGACAGTTATGGCAAACAGCAGAGTGGTCTTAACCAGGGGGAGAAAAAATCTATTGTTCATCAATTTAACACGCCGGTATTTTTAGAGACCAATCACGAATTGGTGCCATTCGTCAAACTCAATGATATAAAGTTTGATCTTGAGCTTGTTAGTGTTAATGAGCTATCCGGCGAGGAAATGGTGGATTATGTTTTAGATAAGGTATTTAGGTATTTCGGCGGCTGATAGAGTAAAATAACAAAAGCCTCATGTAGTATAGTTCGTTTGAACAGAGCTACGTGAGGCTTTCTTTATCTGGATAGAAAGTATATATAACGTTCACCAAAGGCTCGGCGCAAGCCGTGTTTCCTTTATTAAAATTTAGTTTCGCCAAAGGGAATGTCGATAACTTTTGCTACATCATCAGACAGTCGAATATTGAATAGGAATGTTTTTTTACTCATGTGTTCGCTGGGGTTAAGGTCTGGACGGAGTTCAATGGAGGTTATTGGCAGTTTATCACTTAAGTTAATGGAAAGACTACGATCAGATTTTAAAATCATATAGTCTGATAAATTTATAATCTCAGTCACCGGTTTGTCGGGTTTTTTTATGGAATCTGACCAAATAATAGGCTGATATTTTGCCGATGCGGTTGGAATTGTTGCCAGAATAAAGGCGACCAGAACTATGTAAGCTTTAAACAACACGCTAATCACTCCTTATACAGTAACAAAGTATAACATATTAGTAAGACAAAACAAAGAGACTTTTGTCCCAAAATATGGAATTTTATTTGCTTGCCTGGGTACGGCGGATGCGGTATAATTAAACAGAACATACGTTCCAAACTGGTGTTAGGCGAGGTGAAAACTATGCAGCGCTGGGTTATTCATGTAGATATGGATGCTTTTTTCGCAGCAGTGGAACAAAGGGACAATCCGGAGCTGCGGGGTTGTCCGGTGATTATCGGCGGCACCGGAACACGCGGGGTAGTATCTACTGCTTCCTATGAAGCCCGCAAATTTGGCATCCGTTCTGCCATGCCTTCTGTGGAGGCTAGGCGGCGTTGTCCGCAAGGCATTTTTTTGCCGCCTGACCATAAGAAATATAGTAAGGTGTCACAAGAGATTATGCATATATTTGCCGATTTTTCTCCGTTAGTCGAACCGCTATCGCTGGATGAAGCGTTTCTTGACGTAACGGGTATGGAAGGGTTATATTCCGATCCGGCGGATATTGCTATTAAGATTAAAGAACGTATCAAAGCAGAGCTGGAATTAACCGCGTCAGCAGGTGTAGCGCCTAATAAATTTTTGGCAAAGCTGGCGTCTGATATGAAGAAGCCGGACGGGTTAATGGTTATCCGCCCGGACCAGGTAGCCGAGATATTAGCCAATATTCCGGCAACCAGATTGTGGGGAGTAGGACAAGCTACTGCGCAAACGCTGCAGAAGCTGGGACTAACGACGATTGGCCAGGTGGCTGAAGCCGATCCGGAGGTACTTCACAAACATTGCGGACAGTTAGGTTATGTCCTTCATCAGTTAGCTAACGGTCGGGATGAACGGCCGGTAGAAGGAGAATGGCAGCCTAAGTCTATCGGTAAAGAAACTACTTTTGCGGAAGACTTGTACAACCCTGAGGAGCTTAGAACCGAGCTTTGGGCGCTGGTGGAAAAGGTAGGCTGGCGGCTAAGGCGCCAAAACGTCAGCGGGCGGACAATAACGATTAAAATCCGTTTTACCTCATTCCGGACAATTACTCGCAGCCGGACGCTGGCGGTGGCTGCTAATCTTGATGAAACCATATACCGTATTGCCGACGAAATAGTAGCGAATGTAAAGCTGAGTGAAGGTGTACGACTGCTGGGTGTTACGGTAAGCAGTTTAGTGACGGCGGGGGGCCAAATTTCCCTTTTTGATCAAGATGATAAAAAAGGTACAGAGGTTGCCAAAGCTATAGATATTGTTAAAGAACGGTTTGGTGAAGCCGCTGTCGTCCGTGGGAGGACATTGTTGTCGCGTCACCGCTGACTGCGTTACAGATGGGGACGATGCGCCAGATGATGGTGTAAAGAATCTATAATTTCTCTGGTTTTTAAGCCGGTTATATTGAGCATAATAGTACTATTATGCTCAACTGTGGTATAATGGTAATTGCCAATACTAATATCGGCGTGGCCGGGGTGAGCGGTGAGAAAGTCCACTGTATCAGGACGATAACTGGTGTATAGATAGGCGTCAGCTGCCTGCATTGTTTCCAAATACTGTGAACCATCTACTACTTTGAAGCCCTGAGCAATAAGTTCGTTAGCAAGTTTGGGGCTATAGCTGGCTAAGGCGATTGTTTTTGGCACAATGATCACCCTTTCGCGATAGGTAGTAAGTTGGAGCAGTGCTATGTTGGCCTTCTGCCACATAAAAGACTGCTTACTAGTCTTAATATGACTGGGTGCATCGGTAAATATGTAGGGGGGATTCGAAATGATTAATCGTAAACGTATGCTTGGCGAGTTTTATGAGTTGGTGCAAATTAAGTGCTCTACTCGAGCGGAACGGCAAGTGGCTGATGTACTTAAACAGAAAATGGCTGATTTACATATGGAAGTGTCTGAAGATGATGCCGGCAGTAAGATTGGCGGCAACTCCGGCAATGTTTTTGGTTTCTTACCGGGAACTGTGGCCGGCGCCCCGACCTTAATGCTTTCTGCTCATATGGACTGTGTAGAGCCTTGTGCTGATGTTAAACCTGTACTAAAAGACGGCATTATTACCTCAGAAGGCGATACCATCCTTGGTTCGGACGATAAAGCAGGGGTTGCAGCTATTTTAGAAGCCATCAGAGTACTCAAAGAACAAAATATCCCCCATGGCAATGTTCAGGTAGTGTTTACCATTGCTGAAGAAGGCGGCCTGAACGGTTCAAAAAATATGAACCCCAGCCTTTTGAAAGCGGACTTTGGCTACGCGCTGGATTCCAGCGGTGTTCCTGGCGAGATTATCAATATGGCTCCCGGCCAAAATAAAATTAATATAACGGTTACCGGTAAAAAAGCACACGCTGGCGTTGCTCCGGAAGAAGGACTTAATGCTATCGTGCTTGCCGGTAAAGCGTTGGCTGTTGTTAAAGAAGGCCGTATAGACGCTGAAACTACCGCCAACATCGGTATTATCAAAGGTGGTTCTGCTACTAATATTGTGCCTGACAAAGTAGAAATTGTAGCCGAGGCTCGCAGTCGAAACCAAGAAAAATTAGCCGCTCAGACAGAACAAATGCGTAAAGCTTTTGTTGATACTATCGAAGCAGCCGGCGGTAAAGTAGAAGTAGTGGTTGCCAAAGCTTATGATCCCTATGTATTAGCCGAAGATGCACCCGTAATAACACTTGCCCGTAAAGCTGCTGAAAGCATTGGTTTAACCGCTACCACCAAAGGTACCGGCGGCGGCAGCGATGCTAACTTCTTCAATGGTTATGGTGTGCCTACTGCCGTATTGGGAACTGGTATGTCCAAGGTTCATACAACCGACGAATTTATCAAAGAAGAAGACCTGTATAAACTTGGCGAACTGACAGTATCCATTATTAAGACAACTGCACAGGAAAAAAAATAAGAGTTTAAATAAAGTGAAAGACGGGATTGCTCCTTCGGCAATCCCGTCTTCACTTTATTTTTATAATATCGCTTTTTTTCTCAGCAGGCAGCAGAAATTATACATAAGCCGGGGATATAATCCAGCAGATTGCAAAAGGTCGTCACGGATCTCTCGCACCGGCTGGGGGTTAGTTTTTGGGTCGGACAAGTACATGGCTAGCAGCCCATTAACAACCGTCTGAGCGAAAGCAGTGTCCGGCAAGGTCTCAGCCTGGGTGCGTGCTTGGCGGCTAAAGTACTTAAGCCGATCGCGCTTTTCGTCCGGGCTGGAATAGTAAAATACGAAATTTAGGTCGCCGTTTAAACGGTCTTCGGTTTCATCAATAAAATAGTCTAATAAAATATGCAGGCCATTAATCCAGGGAAAGTAAGCGGCAGAAATTTGACTCACCTCTCCGGTTGTCAGCTTAGGGTTATAAGCGGCTGCACTAAGCATAAACATCCCTAAGGTGGAACCGGTGGCAGCGGCAAACTCCCAGGGCATAATTCCAGGATAGTCGGGCAGATGCTCATTAATCCAGGTGAGCATTTTATCTTCTCTTACCTTGAGGTCAAGGTGTTTGTACGTCTGCAGCTCGCTGTATAGTTTTGCCTGCCGAAGAACTTCCGGTTTGACCAAGTGATAGGAAGGCAGCTTCGCTAATTCCCGGCGGCAGGTGGTAACCAGGCTGTCTAAATAACCACCGTCATCTTTGTAAGGATAGGCGGTATAGTAATGATGTAACGGCCTGTCTGGATCTAGAGCGTCAGTCATGGCCAGATGCAGCTGACGAAAAGCCTCTTCGTCGGCAATTCCCGCCCGGTCACAGAGATTATCAAGGTAGTCGCTAATGGTCTGTAATGCCACGACAAATCTGACGAAATCCGGGGTGGTCACGCCCTGGTACAAACTATAGACACTACCTCCCTGGCAGTGAAATTTTTTTGTATTGATACTAGCCAGCGCCTGGTCGGCTAAATCGCGGGAGCCGTAATTGCTGGCGTAATTCTGCCAGACCGACAATTCACTATTGACCAGAGGGAACACCTTGCGCACAAAGCTCGCTAAGAGCTTAAGGCTGGCAGCAGTAGTGGTTACCTGGGTTACCATACATGTCCTCCTTACTACAAACACTTAGGAATATTGTAGCCCGATAGTTGTATTTTCGCAAAGTCTAAATACTGTCACAACATTGTATTATAGGAAAATATCAGCTAAATATACATTTAGATATAACAAAGGCGTACAGCTTCCGAACTGTACGCCTTACCTTTATCCTGTAGGAAAGTATAACTTTCCGCCTGGATAAGGGCAACATCGGCTTCCGCTTTCGCCAAAGGCTCGGCGCAAGCCGTGTTTTCTTTATTGAATAATAAGTTCGAACCCTAAATCTTTTTTAAACCACTTACGATGGTGGGCTGCTGCTTGACGCTCAATACTTACCGGATCATTGGTCAGCAGGGTTAAAACAGCTTGTGACCCCATGATTGACGGTTCAACGTCTTTTACCAGACCCAGCTCGGTGGTTTCCAAACTTTCGGCTAGCGATAGGAGGAGAGCTAATTTCCTGGCGGTCTGCCAGTTGTGTTGATCAAGGAATTCACTGTAGATCCGGTTACGCACATATTTGGATGCCGGACCGTTATGCCAGCCGGCAACTACGGCGATCAGCATTTGTTCACGGTGAGTCAGCCCAAACAGACGTGCGTTTTCTACAAGGTAGGCGCTGTGGCGGGCATGGTCATAATAGTTAATGGTTATGCCAATATCATGCAGCAAAGCCGCTACCCGGAGCAGCCGTCGATCACGGTTGGATAACCGTAGAATGGGCTGCCACTTGTCGAACATGGTTTCCGCTAATTTGGCGACATGTTCGGCATGAGTTTCATTACCCTTATAAAATAACAGCATATTACGGGTGGAGTGCATCAGGATATCAGGAATTATCTCAGGCTGTTCCTGTCTTTTCAGATAATACTCTAAAAACATACCTTCCCGCACGCCGCAGCCGCTAACAACAATATTGGTAGCTTGCGATACCTCAATGAGCGATTTGACAATGGTAGTTCCAGCGATAATAATATCAGCACGTTCACTGCTTAAGCCCGGACATTTGCGGCGTTGGGACAAATTAGTTTTAACAAGTGAGCGCCATAATTCATCAAAGGCCATTAAGCCAAACCGGTAATTATGTACTTTGGGAAAGGGATAGTTCTTATTTTTTTGATCCATTTTGGCAATATTACGAGCAGTACCGCCTACGCCGACGATGGGGATATTCAGGCGTTTAAGCCAGGGAAGGCGCTCCAGCTTGCTGCCGATATAATCACGCATAGAGGTAAGCTGAGATTCGCTTATTTTGTCTTGGGCACCAAACTTTTCCGTCAAGTTAACGGCGCCAAACGGGATGCTGAACATTTCGACTGGCTGGCGATCTCTTACCAATGTCACCTCGGTACTGCCGCCACCCAGGTCAAATAACAGTGCGTCATCAAAATCAATGGTATTAATGATCCCCATATACCCGAGATGTGCTTCTTCCTCACCGCTAATCGCCCGGAGTGGAATACCGGTATTTTGTTGTACCAGGTGAACAAACTCGCGGCCGTTTTTTGCATTGCGTACGGCAGCGGTAGCGACAGCCAAAATCTTGTCCACTTTTATCAGTTCACACATATGGGCAAATACTTTCAATGTGCCGATGGCCCGCCACATGGCATCACGGGAGAGCACTCCGGTTTCAGACATGCCTTCGCTCAAGCGTACGGATTCTTTTTGATTGTATACCAGGTTGTAAGCTCCATTATGATAGATATTCATAACAATCAGGCGGGCCGAGTTTGAACCCAAGTCGATGATTGCCACTCGTTCAGTCAAAATTATTCAGCTCCTAACGATCTGAGTAAAGAATTATATTACTTATTCGCTATTATTGATAAAATTCTTGCTCACATTCAACCTTACTATAGATTTTTTTGTATGATTCTTCACGAGTTAACCGTATGCGACAAAATCCGAGTTTGCCGCAGCGTTATTAGGACAGCTAAAGTTAAATTGTATAAATTTACAGTAAATTTAGCATTAAGTAATAAAAAAATACAGGATTTTTGGTTTTAACTGTCGAATTTATTAATATATATATTATAAATCTCGATTAGGGGGTTCTACATGGCCAGACATGCACCTGACAGGTTTGCCGCCATTCATGTCGGCTCAGAGCAGATTGGCGTCCAGATAGTAGAATATAGCCAATTAGAAGACGTCAAAATTGTAGAACAGAGTTACCGGCAGGTAATGCTGGGTGAAGAGACGTTTAAAACGGGCCGAATTAGTTTTGGCGCTGTTAGTGAAATTTGTGAACTATTGAAGGGCTATCGCCGTATGCTTGCCGAATATGGGGTGCGTGACTATCGTTTAGTAGCTACTACGGCTATTCGCGAAGCCCAAAACCAGCCATATATTATCGATCAGATTAAAGTCAAAACCGGTTTTAACGTTGAGGTCGTTGAAATGCCGCAGGAGATATTTTACAAGTATGTGTCATTGGTGAGAACGGTTCAGGAACACGGATTGATGAACGCGAAGGATGGCATGTTGTTTGTTGATATTTCTTCCGGTGGTCTGGGTTTTACGTTATATGAAGAAGGCAATCTTAGATATCAGCAGAACATTCATATCGGCGCGCTGCGTATTAAAGAGAGTTTTGACAAAAATCAGCGTGAATCTTCCCACTTTCATCAAGCCCTATCTGAGTACATCAGCAGTACCATCGAGCCGGTAGAAAAGGAAATGAGCCGCCATGACATCAAGCGTCTGGTGTTGTCAGGACCTGAGACCAAACTGCTATTGAAAATGCTGGGCAAGGACCAAGGTAAGGTTACTTTTGTCAGTTTGTCCGAGTTTAGCGCTCTTTATAAACAAGTGCGTTATCTTAATTTGCCCCAAATAATAAAAAACTTCGACCTTACAGAACATAAGGCTGAGATTGTGTTGCCTACGATTGTGCTCTATAAACAAATACTGTCGTTAACCAATCCGGAAGAGATCGTTATATTAAGTGATCAATTTATTGACGGTATTGTAATTAAGCACATTGCCGAGAAAACCGGACATCCTCACGACAAACTGATTGAAGATCAACTTATTAATTTGTGTTGGGAAATCGGCAAGCGATTTTACTATGACCCCGTCCATGCGGCTACTGTTGAAAAATGGTCATTGATGCTGTTTGATAAGCTGGCTCGAATCCACGGCCTGGGTGAACGCCACAGGCTATTATTAAAGATATCTGCTATTCTACATGATATCGGAAAACATGTAAACCTGAGGAAGCACTATTTTTATTCTTATCGGCTCATTATTTCTTCCGACATGATGGGCTTTTCGGAAGCCGAAAAGCATATAATTGCTAATGTCGCTTTTTATCATTCCAAAGGAGTGCCATCTGACGCAGATGCTTCTTTTGCTAACTTAACGCCCAATCAGAAAGTTACAATATCCAAACTATCGGGGATAATCCGGCTGGCCGATGCTATTGATCGTAGCCATCGGCAAAAAGTCAGTCATGCAGAAGCTGTACTGCGCGGTGACGAACTAATAATTACCGTCACAAGCAGCGACGATATGTCGCTGGAAGGCTGGACCTTTGCAGACAAAGCTGACTTTTTTGAAGATGTTTTCGGAATAAAAGCCACATTAATCAGACGGACGGGGTGATATAGTGCCAAACAGCAAGAAATGTGATATACATGACAATCCCGAATATTTCTTTAACAGGGAACTGAGCTGGCTTAAATTCAACCGGCGGGTCTTAGGTGAAGCCGACGTCAAAACAAAGCCGCTGCTGGAACGCTTGAAATTTATTGCTATTACCAGTTCCAATCTGGATGAGTTTTTTATGATTCGGTTTGCCGGTTTAAAGCACCAGCTGGAAAGCGGTGTGAACAAGGTTGATGCTGCCGGACTGTCGGTACGCCAGCAGCTGGTTTGCATTACGGAAGATACCCATGAAATGGTCAAACTTGAGTATAAATATTTGAAAAGTATTATGTCTGAACTGGAGAGTTCCGATATTTCGTTTGGTGATATTCCTAAGTTGGATGAGCGGGCGCAGGAATGGCTCGAAAATTTTTTTAATAACACAATTTTTCCGGTAATTACACCGATGGCGGTCGACGCCGGGCATCCGTTTCCCTTTCTGGTCAACCGCAGCTTAAATCTAGCAGTTCTTTTAAGTCAGGAGAAAAAAGACGATCATGCGGCAGTTATCCAGGTTCCGGCTGTATTGCCTCGTATTGTTGAAGCGCCTTCCGGCGGTACGAAACGGCAATTCGTTTTCCTTGAAGATATCATCAAGCACTATTGCGGCCATCTTTTCCACGGTCATACGATAAAAGATGTGGTGCCATTTCGTATCACCAGAAACGCCGACCTTTCCATTGATGAAGAAGACGCCAAAGACCTCTTAGCCGAAGTGGAAAAGTCTCTAAGACAACGCAAAAAGGGGCAAGCCGTACGCTTGGAAATTGGTAAAACCAATAACCGGCCGCTCCGGGAACTACTGATACACAACTTAAATATTGGCGAACAGGACGTTTATGAAATTCCAGGGCCTTTAGATGCCACTTGTTTTTTTAAATTTACCGGTTTTCCTGGTCTCGAACACCTAAAATACAGCCTGGTTATACCACAGCCGCCACAGGAACTGTCCGGAGTAACCGATTTATTTGACGCGATAAGCGAGCGCGATATCTTACTGCACCATCCCTATGAATCCTTCCAGCCGGTTACCGAGTTTGTCCGGCAAGCAGCTCTTGATCCTAAAGTGATGGCGATCAAACAAACCTTATACCGGGTCAGCGGCAATTCGCCGATTGTAAAGGCCCTGGCGCAAGCTGCAGAAAATGGTAAGCAGGTAACAGTACTTGTCGAGCTAAAAGCCCGGTTCGACGAGGAAAATAACATCCTGTGGGCCAGACGCCTGGAGGAAGCCGGCTGCCATGTTATTTATGGTTTGGTTGGTCTAAAAACTCATGCCAAAATGATTTTGGTGGTTAGGCAGGAGCAAGACGGCATTAAACGCTATGTACACATGGGTACAGGCAATTATAATGACGCCACTGCTAAAATTTACACCGATATGGGCTTGTTTACCGCCAACGAACAGTTCGGTGCGGATGCCTCGGCCTTCTTTAATGTGCTTTCAGGCTATTCCGATCCGCCAGTATGGAATAAAATAGTTGTAGCGCCGTTAGGACTGCGGGAAAAAATCAAAGCCCTCATTGACCGTGAGATCGAATTTGCCAAAGCAGGAACCGGCGGCCGCATGATTGCGAAAATGAACTCACTTGTTGACAAGGATATCGTATTGAAATTATATGAGGCTTCCTGCCATGGAGTAAAAATTGATCTTATCGTAAGAGGCATTTGCGTACTCCGGCCGGGAGTACCGGGAGTCAGTGAAAATATAACGGTACGCAGTATTGTCGGGCGGTTTTTGGAGCATCACCGTATCTTCTATTTCAGCAACAACGGTGACGAGCGTATTTTCTTGTCAAGCGCTGACTGGATGCCGCGTAATCTCAATGAACGGGTCGAACTATTCTTCCCCATTGAGAATCCCGACCATATTGCAAGGATAAAAAGTATCTTGGATATAACGATCGCCGACAATCAAAAGGCGTATGTCATGAAAAAAGACGGAACCTATCGACGGGCCGATAAACGTGGTAAGGCTGTAAACTCGCAGATGGAGTTTTTTGCTCAGGCCCAGTCAAAAAACAGAGCAGCAGATATCACAATTGAGCAGAGACTAAAACCTTTATACCGCCGTGCGGAATAAGTAATAATACCGGCAGGAGTTTGTCTCTTGCCGGTATAATATTATACTAAAGGGAAATAATTTGTTTTTAGGGAAAGAGGCGATGTATATGCAAGAAAACTACAAAGTGGCCGTTCAGTATAACAATGAGTGCGGCTATGTTGAATACGACAGAGAAGCGAAAAAAATCATAGTAAAGTTCGACAACGCAACTGTCCGCCAAATCATTGAGACTTATTTGGCGGCAGAACATGTTATCAGGGTAGCTGGGGAAGGGTTGCTTGATTTCAAAGATGTAACAATTCGTCCGGCAGAAAGTGTGGATAATCTAAAAACAGCTCTTACCCGCATATGGGAAAAGACAGGCGTACATGTTGATTGGAGCCGTCCGGTAGCGTGAGATAATCACGCTCCTTTTTTTATCCTTAGAAAGTATAACTTTCTAAGGATAAGGGCAACATCGGCTTCCGCTTTCGCCAAAGCTCGGCGCAAGCCGTGTTTCCTTTATCGTTTTCTTTATTCTAAATAGAATACTTGTTATCCCCAAGGTATGGCATAGGCCTAGTTGGGGATATCTTAAAGGGCTGATAGCAAATGTGCTAAATTCGCATTTGTATTCAGTCTTTTTTTACGAAGTTATTCAAGTTATCCACAAAGTTATCCCCAAAACACCTAAAAATGTGGATAACCTAGTTGATAACTGTGGGAAAATGATGCCTAAGGAATGAAAAATACCCTAAAAATGGGGAATAACATTGTGGATAAATGAGAGTAATGTATGTGTGGATAATCTGAAAAAAGCTTGTTTGGGGATAACTTTAGATAGCGAGAGGGAATTTTTAAAAGTATTTGTTCAAATGTTGATAAACAAAACAGATACCAATGCAAAACCCGGTAGTATGCTATATGTGCAGATACATGTGGGCGCTATTGTGGCTTATCAAGTAGTAGGGTGGTGCCTAAGTTATAATTAGTATTTTTTTTAGCAATCTTTGAATAAAAATAAGCTACTTTTCACCCTAAAATGAAACTTATTAGAGGTATTTTAAGATAGTATGACGAAATCACAAAAAGTAATCATTATTAATATTTATTGATTATTTTTAACAATTTATTCCAACAAAGGAGGAATTTTTACTAAAATTTTATAGCGGCGACGAAGTAAATACAGAAAGAGGAGAATTGGCATGAGTTGGTTTTTAAACATGAAAATATCAAAGAAATTGCTTATTTTAACGATGATATCTTCTATATTAATAGGTTTTGTCGGCTTCGTTGGCTATTACTACACAAGAGCGGGAAATGAAAGTTTCAAAGGGCTGTTTGAAATAGATTTAATAATGCTTGATACTGCTCAAGATATGAGACAGCAAAATAGGGCTCGTCAGGCAAATATATATAAATTAATTGTCACAGATAAAAATGAGCACGCAACAATTGTTGCAGACATGCGTAAACGGGATAAGGATTTTGAAGAGTTGATTACCAAATTTGAAAAAATGAACTTGACCGATGAAGAAAAGGTAATGATAAGCAACATTAGAAGATCAGCCGAACAATTAATAAAGCAGGAAGATACTGTTATATCGTTGGTAACTGCAGGAAAAACGCAGGAGGCATTGCTGCAAGCCAGGCAAGGGGATGCAATTTCTGAAGAATTTGCTGATCGTATTAGAGAACTGGTAAAGTATCAGGAAAAAGAGGCGGAAGAACGATATAAAAAGAACCAATCTGACTTTGCCACAACGAAAACCCTACTGCTTGGTTTAATAGGCATTTCAATTGCTCTGTCCTGTGGTATTGGTCAATTTTTAGCCAAGTTGATATCGAAACCGCTCGAAGGGGTGGTTTACGAAGCTAAATCAATAGCAAGTGGAAACTTATCAACAAAAGACCTAATTGCAGAAAGCAATGATGAGGTTGGTGTGCTTACCACGGAGTTCAACCGTATGAAAGCTAACCTGCGTCAACTGATAAAAAATGTAGCCTTAGCATCAGAACAATTAGCGGCTTCTTCCGAAGAATTAACGGCGAGTGCCGAGCAGTCGGCCCAGGCGGCGACCCAAATAGCAACGACAATAACAGAAGTTGCTGATGGGACGGATCAACAAGCGAAAGCGATTGATGATACCTCCGCGACAGTCGAGCAAATGTCTGCCGGAATACAGCAGGCGGCGGCTAATAGCAATACGGTTGCCCACACCTCTGACAAGACGGCGGGAGCGGCAAAAGCAGGACTGGAAGCGGTAGGAACAGCCATTGAGCAGATGAGTTACATAGAAACGACGGTAAATACTTCGGCAGAAGTGGTTGCTAAATTGGGAGAACGCTCTAAAGAAATTGGGCAAATTGTCGATACTATATCAGGTATTGCGGGACAAACCAATTTGCTTGCTTTGAATGCTGCTATTGAGGCGGCCAGAGCCGGAGAACAGGGCAGAGGCTTTGCCGTGGTTGCCGAGGAAGTCCGCAAACTGGCCGAACAGTCCCAGGAGGCTGCCAAGCAAATAGCGGCTCTAATTAACGACATTCAAATTGATACGGATAAAGCCGTCATAGCTATGGCCGATGGAACGAAGGAAGTAAAAAAAGGGACAGAGGTTGTAACTGTTGCCGGGCAATCCTTTGGGCAAATTGCCAAACTTATCGAGGAAGTTTCAGAAGAAGTTAAAACAATTTCCGCCGCCATGCAGCAAATGGCCAGTGGCAGTCAACAAATAGTTTTAGCCGTAAGAGATATTGATGAGATAGGTAAAACAACGGCAGGTCATACGCAAACCGTTTCGGCAGCAACAGAAGAGCAATCTGCTGCCATGGAGGAAATTGCGGCAAACAGCCAGAGTCTTGCTAAAATGGCGGAAGAATTACAGCGTACAATCCAGAAATTTAAGGTCTGATTCAAAACTAGACGGGCGAAAAGCCCGTCTTATTTTTCTGCCAAGACTGCAATTGGGTAAAGAGTTTTAAGACACGAACGGCACAAGGCTGGTCGTGTCTTTTTTGTGTGAGCCGAGGGGATAAAACAAGAAAATAGGGTTTCATTGTTTTTAAGAGGTGGACAGAAAAAATCATAAAATGGTCAAAAAGTAATACTTATATAGGGAAGAATAAAAATTGCTATAAATTCGGCCGATATCTCAAAATGGCGTTTGAGAATAGATTGTTTAATGGCGCCTGAATTTTTGGGTGCCATTATTATTTGCTAGCATCCCTTCTTCATTTGGCAAACTTGTGAGTTAGAAACTTTATTTGAGACAAAAGGAGTGAAGATTAGCATGACTAATCAACAGAATGCTAAAAAAATTACAAAAGAGGAGGTTTTTGAGATTGTCAGGGATTCAGTAGTTAGTGTTCTAGAATGCGATAGAAATATTTTGACGCTGGAAAGTAACTTTATTAACGATTTGTACGCTGATTCTCTTGACAGAGTCAATTTGATTGTAGCTTATGAAGATGCTATGAAAATGCGTATTCCGGCCGATATGGCGAGAGAATTGCGGACGATAGAGCAAGCGGTTGATTATCTTATGAAACGCTTATGTGAAAAACAATCTGCTTGAAGTTGTGTTTCTGGGGCTATTAATCAAAAAGGACGGGGAGAATAGCGATGAAAAGAAAAAAAGTGTATTTAGGCTATACAGAGGTGTGCGATAAGATACTAAACTCACCATATTGTGCATTAATTGAGAATCAAAAGGAATTTTATACAACCACTAAATTTACGGAGGATCTGGTTCATGAAAGATATTACTATAATTGTTTAGCCCCTTCTTTTCCGGGAATTACGTGGGATCGATATATATCAGGAATTAAACGTATGGCAGAAGGGCATTTTGTTCCATTAATGCTGGATCTTGTTGTAACAGGAAAATGCCATTGTAATTGCTGGCATTGTTTTCGGGGGGACTATCAAGATCAGCGGGAGCTTTCTGTTAAAACGATTGAAAGAGTGCTAAGCGATGCACAGGAAATGGGCACGGCAATAGTAGGGATTACTGGGGGAGAGCCTTTATTGCGAAAGGATATTATGGATATTCTACGGTTGATTCCAAGCAGTATGGAAGGCTTGCTATATAGTACCGGGATTCATTTTCATGAGCAATTTGTGCAAGAGTTGGCCGAGACAAGGATAACCCGGTGTTTTATCAGCTTGGATCACTATGAGCGGGAAAAAGTAAATAAAATGCGGGGCTTTAGTCATGCGTACGATTATGCGCTTAACGCTTTGCAGTTGTTAAGTGATGCAAATATTTATACGGGCGTAACCCTCTGTGCGACGGAAGGAATCGATTCAGTAGAAGAATTCTGGCGGTATATGGATTTTGTTTATAGTTTGGATTGTGTGGATGAAATTAGAATTGTGCTTCCGATCCCGCAGGGCAACTTGAAAGGAAAAGACTTCAAACGTTTCTACCGGGACGTAATTCGTTGGACACGGGAAGCAAAAAAGAAGGCCGACCAAGATACTGACTATCCCAATGTAGTTCTTTTTAATGAATATGAGAGTGAGGATTATGTTGGCTGCGGAGCGGGGTATACCTATTTGACAGTTAATAATGACGGGGCTATAACGCCGTGCGTGTGTGTTCCTTTATCCATTAGCAATGTCAACGAAGTTGATCTAAAAACGGCGTACGCGGAATACAATAAATTCTTCACTACAACAGGGTGCACTTGTTATGGTCGACGAACTTCTCAATTCTTACCGAAAGATGGCGGGGATACTATTCCGTTACCTGAAAATATATCCCGCGATATTATCGAAAAGTGTATAGTGAAGGATGGTAATGCAAGCTATTACCGTAATGTGGAAAATATGATCAATAAGGCCTGAGGCCTACGATGATGGAGGCAAAGACTATGATTGCTATAGAGAAAGCCGCTTGCTTCCCTTTGACTCATGCGCAAAAACGTATTTGGTATAACGAGATTATGCATCCGGAGTTGGAAATGGCCAATGTGGGATATATTATCCGCTTTCTCCGGTATATGGACCCATTGAAATTGGAGTTTGCTTTCAATGTAGTTTTACAGGCAAATCCAGGACTGAGAATTCGATTGAGTAAAGTAGATAATGGCGATCCCTATGTTGTGCAGTATGTAAGTACATACCAACCGGTAAGACTGGCGCGATTACAGGCGCGGCAATTGCAAGATGTGATAAAAGAAACGGAAGAAATCCACAACAGGAAATTTAAACTTCTGAATGCCAGTCTCATATATGTCGCTTTTATTCATTTCGACGACAACCGCACAGGTCTGTATGTTAAAATGCATCATATTATTGTGGATGGTATTTCGGCGGTAAGTATTATTGAGCAGCTTCTAAAAGCTTATCAGCAGGTGGAAAATGGGGAGATTGGTGCATATGAGGAAAAGCCTTCCTATGAAGAATACGCTGACTATGAAAGGGAATATTTGAGTTCTGCCAAATTTGGCGTTGATGAGAAGTATTGGCTGACCAAGTTTCAAACCATATTGCAAGATACGACTGTTGCGGCTAAACCGGATATTGTATCAAATATGCAAGTAAAACGGTATGTTTTCTCTTTTTCACCATTACTGCACAAAAAAACGCAAGAGTATATTGTCAGAAGCAGTTCAAATATCTTTTTACTATTAACAGCCGCGTTGTCCGTATACTTTAACCGCTATCAACGACAAAAAGAAATTGTGGTCGGACGGGCGGTGCATAATCGGCAGAACAGGCACTTCCGTGAAATGGTCGGCATGTTTGTAACTAGCCTGCCCTTTAAGGTGGTCATTGACGAAAATATTTCATTTACTCAAATGCTGCAAAATATGGAGAGAGAATTATGGTTGGATCTACGGCATCAACAGTATCCTTACGATATGTTGGTTAATACATTGCGGGAAAAAAAAGTAGGCTTTCGCAAAATCATTAATATACAAATATCAGAGAATCCGGCCTTCGTTAGCGATGGGTTTGAAATTATCCAGCAATATTATGCGTTATACCAGGATACGGAATTGTTCTTTCTGGTAAACCCCAGAAATACAAATAAAACCCAAACAGAAATTGCTTTGGATTATCAGAGTGACCTGTTTACCGAGACGGAAATTGTGGCTCTTGTTGAAAGGCTGCTTATAATATTAGAAAATTTACTGGACCATCCGGGAGAATTACTAGGTAACATTCCGACAGTAACTAAGAACGAATATCAGCAGGTCATATATGAGTTTAACAATACGAAGCGCGAGTATCCCAATAATAGCATTCCGGATTTATTTGCGGAGACGGTCGCGAAATATAGCGGTGAAATTGCTGTAAAATCGGCAGCACAACAATATTCCTATAAACAATTGGACCAAATCAGCAATACAGCAGCGTCGAAACTACTGAAAAAAGGCGTTGGAAAAAATAGTTTTGTCGGAGTTATGACGGGGCGATCGGTTAATTTTGTTATTGGTATTCTCGCTGTTTTAAAAAGCGGGGCCGCTTATCTGCCGATCGACACTGATTATCCGCCGGAGAGAAAAAAATTTATCCTTGAAGACAGCCAGATCAACCTTGTTCTTGCCGATAGGGAGGCGGTACTGCCTGAGGAATACACCGGGGCTATCCTGCGAATACCTGACGATATTACATCAGGAAATAATGAACAACATAACCGGGTACCCTGCGGACCTAATGATTTAGCGTATGTCATGTATACTTCAGGGACAACCGGCAATCCAAAGGCAACTCTGATTACCCATCAAAATGTAGTGCGTTTGGTGAAGAATCCTGATTATGTGACGCTCAGTGCGGGCAGCAAAATGCTTATGGGTGGCGCGGTAGGTTTTGACGCAAATACTTTTGAAATATGGGGCGCTTTATTAAATGGCGGTTGCGTGTACGTTGCAGAAAAGAATGAAATACTGTCGCCGGATGTATTTGGTCGTATCCTGGTACAAGAAAAAGTAAGTGCTTTGTTTTTAACAACTGCCTTATTTAATAAGCTGGTGGATGAGCGGGAAGATATTTTTGATCAGGTTGATGTTTTATTAGTTGGCGGCGAGGTTTTATCCCCTCAGCATATCGGTAAAGTGTTCAACCGTAAACAAAAAGTAAAGATGATTAATGTCTATGGACCGACGGAGAATACTACATTTTCGACCTGGCATCCGATACATCGTGTTACCGGCGAACTAATTCCGATAGGCAGGCCGATCAGTAATTCAACCGCATATATCCTTGATCCTTGTTTACAACCACTGCCGGTTGGTGCGATCGGCGAACTTTGTGTGGGGGGAGACGGAGTCGCGCAGGGGTACTGGCAGCGGACGGAATTAACAGAGGAGAAGTTTGTAACCGATCCGTTCGCAAAAGCCGGTCGCCTTTATCGAACCGGGGATTTCGCCTATTGGCTGGCAGACGGCAGTTTAATGTTCGTCGGCAGAAAGGATAATCAGGTCAAAATCAGAGGACACCGGATCGAACTGGGCGAGGTGGAAGCCCAAATAATGAACACAGGTAAAGTGAAAAGTATTGCCGTGATCGACGCCCAAGATGCGAGAAAAAGTAAATATCTGGCTGCGTTTTATATTCCCTTGCCCGATATTCCGGCTGCTTCCATTCGGACCGATTTACAGCATATTATGCCTGAATATATGGTGCCCCGCGTCTTATTACCCGTTCCCGATATTCCGCTCAATGAAAATGGAAAGGTTAACCGCAACGAATTAAGAAAAATCTTATCAAACCAGCCAAATAAATTAGAGCATGACGACCAAACTCTTACTGACTATGAGAAAAAGGTGCTTGCCATATTTGAAGTGGTTTTAGGGCAAAAAGGAATTCGGATAGATGACAACTTTTTTGAAGTCGGTGGGGACTCACTCGGTGTTGTGATGATTGTGACAAGGATTAAGCAAGAATGGGAAGTGGAAGTGCCGGTACAATTTATTTTTGCCCAGCCAACGATAACCGCCATTGCACACTATGTAGAGATGCAAATAAAGAAAAAGAACCGGGATGAAAATACTCAAGGCAAAGTATATAACGCAACAGGACATAACCTGTTTTGCTTTCATTCCCTACTAGGGGATGAAAGCGAATATCAAACGTTGGCAAACCACATTACGAAGTATTCGTTCCACAGTTTGCAGGTGGATTATACGCGGCCTTTGCCAATAAAGAGTTTCGCCGAATATATTGAACGAAATCGTCAGGGTTATGATCCGGTTGTGCTAATCGGCTATTCTTCCGGGGGAGTCGTTGCCTTTGCCGTTGTACAGGAATTGGAAAAACGTGGTATCATGGTAGCAGCTGTAATTATGTTAGACAGTTATATCATAAACGCCGATAACAAAAACGATGTTATAAAAGAGATGACCGATAACATGTTCAAAAATAGAAATAAGGAGAATAGTTGTCAGGCGTGGATAAATGATTTGAAAAAATGCCTTGAACATTTTGGTACTATTGATTTTTCTGTACCGATTTCTGCAGACATAATTAACCTTCGGGCTGTAGACGAGCGGGACGAAAAAATGATCGAGTATGCAAACTGGCGTATATGCAGCAAAAAGTCATTTTATCCTATTGACGGTTATGGCGATCATATTGCCATGCTTTCCAATGAATTTGTGAGTTTAAATGCCCTAATAATCTCTAGGGTTTTAACTACCTATTCTGAGCCTACCGTGATTTCATCACTGGATGCAGGTTGAGGCAAGACGGGTTAAGGGTAATCCCTTGTACCATATCTTAATCACACAAGGAGGAATATATCATGGATGAAAGAGTCCGCGAGTTAGCGAGAAATCTGATTGGATATTCGGTTCGTTTGCAGCCGCAGGAGAAGATTTTGATCGAATTGTTTGATGATGGATTGCCGCTGGCGAAAGAATTGATCAAAGAAGCCTACCGGGTCGGCGGCATCCCGTTTGTTACCATTAAAAGCAACTCAATTCTCCGTCAACTGTTAAAAGAGGCAACCATTGAGCAGCTAAAAATGATAGCCTTGTGGGAAGCTGCGCGTATGGACAGCATGGACGCCTATATCGGCGTGCGCTCCGCCCAGAATATCAGCGAGCTGGCCGATGTACCCGCCGAAAAAATGCAATGGTATCAGCAATACTGGAGCAAGCCGGTTCATACGGACATCCGCGTGACGAAAAAGTGGTGCGTGCTGCGCTACCCCAATAACTCGATGGCACAACTAGCGAACACCAGCCAGGAAGCGTTTGAGGATTTCTATTTCAACGTTTGTAACCTCAACTATGCCAAAATGGATCAGGCCATGGAGCCGTTAATTCAACTGCTCGATGCAACCGACAAGGTTCACATTATTGGCCCGGGGACCGACTTGCATTTTTCCATCAAGGGCATTCCGGCTGTAAAATGCTCCGGCCATATTAATATTCCCGACGGGGAAGTGTACACCGCGCCGGTAAAAGATTCCGTCAATGGTTATCTCACCTATAATACACCTTCCCTGCAGGGCGGTATTACTTATGAACATGTGCGCTTTGACTTCGTCAACGGGAAAATCGTGAACGCCACCGCCAATCAAACCGAAAATTTAAACAAAGTTTTGGATACCGACGAAGGCGCCCGCTATATTGGCGAATTTGCGTTCGGCGTTAATCCCTATATCACAACCTCCATGAACGATATCCTGTTTGATGAAAAGATTAGGGGCAGTTTCCATTTCACCCCGGGGAATTCTTATCAAAACGCCTTTAATGGCAATCGTTCCGCCGTCCACTGGGATTTGGTCTGTATCCAAACTCAGGAGTACGGTGGTGGGGAAATCTGGTTTGATGACCGGCTCATCCGCAAAGACGGCCTGTTTGTCATTCCGGAACTTGCCGGGTTAAATCCCGAAAACCTCTTGTAAGGCTTAAATGTCCAGTTATCCCTGCCATTTTGGTGCAGTAAAGTAGATAGAAGTAACAAGGGCAGATATTTGAATCAGGAATAAAGTTATATTTTGGACTAGATGGGACACAAATACGCCCTTTTGGCAGCCAAATTTATGGAGAACTACTATGAATAGTAAAAAAATGCTAGCAGAATCGCTGGAAAAACTGCTGCTTAAGAAGAACCTCGATGATATTCAAGTCAGTGAAATTGTAGCAGGAACATCGCTTTCAAGGAAAACCTTTTACCGCCACTTTAGAGATAAATATGATCTTGCCAGTTGGTACTTTGCCCAGTTTTACAAAGCTAGTTTTGGCCGTGTAACAGATGACCTTACTTGGGAGGAGGCATTGTTGCGCTGCCTTGAAATTTATCAAGAAAAACAGAGTGTACTAAAAAATGCTTATGCAAGCCATGATATTAACGGCCTTCGTAGTTATGACATTGCGATAACGAAAAAAACATATGAGCAATATTTGACGAGTAAGGGTGCTGATATATCTACGGAGATTATGCGTTTTGCTATTGACATCGCCTCACGCGGTGGCACTGATATGGTTATCGAATGGCTGCTTGGCGGAATGAAAATGGAAAAGAGTAAACTGGTTTGGCTGCTTAAACAAACGTTGCCAAAGAATATTCTCACGTACATTGATTGAAAGAAATTATAAAATGTCACACATGTGTCATTCTGTGGCTTTACTTTTACTGCTTAATCAACTAGAATTTAATAAAATTAAATTATCAAAAGCAATGAAGGGAAGAAGTAGGTCAAGACTTACGTCATTCAGAGAGCAACCGGTTGGTGAGAGGCTGCAGACGTACTGACACGAATACATCCTGGAGCCGCTGCCTGAATAGTTTAGTAGGGTTTGACGGGTATGCCCGATACAGCGTGCGAGTGTGTTGTTGCACTTGATGAGGGGAATTCTGTGAGGAATTTCCGATACAGAGGTGGTACCGCAATTCTGCCCTCTGTTCCGAATGGAGCAGAGGGTATTTTTATTATGAATTTTTGGTAATGGAGTTGTTATAATGAAAATTTACGATGAACTGGCAGCTCGTGGCTTGATTGCTCAGGTTACAAACGAAGAAGAAATTAAAGAACTTATTAATAGTGGCAATGCAACCTTTTATATTGGCTTTGATCCAACGGCAGATTCCTTGCATGTTGGTCATTTTATGGCACTATGCCTTATGAAACGTTTGCAGATGGCGGGAAACAAACCGGTTGTTCTTCTTGGGGGCGGAACAGGCTATATTGGTGATCCATCTGGTCGAACGGATTTGCGTTCTATGATGTTACCGGAAACAATCCGGCATAACTGCGATTGTTTTAAGAAACAGATGGAAAGATTCATCGAATTTGGTGACGACAAGGCAATTATGGTTAACAATGCCGACTGGCTCTTAGAACTGAATTATATTGATTTTCTTCGTGATGTTGGAGCCTGCTTTTCTGTGAATAATATGTTACGTGCAGAATGCTATAAGCAGAGAAGGGAAAAGGGGCTGTCCTTCTTAGAGTTTAATTATATGAGTATGCAGTCCTACGATTTTTATTATCTATATCAGAATTACGGGTGCAATATGCAATTTGGTGGAGACGACCAGTGGTCTAATATGTTGGGTGGTACGGAACTGATTCGTCGTAAGCTAGGAAAAGATGCTTATGCCATGACAATTACACTGCTAATGAATTCCGAAGGCAATAAGATGGGAAAGACCGCAAAAGGTGCTGTCTGGCTTGATCCTAACAAAACCTCCCCCTCGGAATTTTTCCAGTATTGGCGTACTATTGGTGACGCTGATGTTCACAAGTGCATGCGTATGCTTACCTTCTTGCCACTTAAAGAGATTGACGCCATGGACAACTGGGAAGGCTGTCAACTAACCGAAGCCAAAGAAATATTGGCGTATGAACTGACTAAGTTGGTTCATGGTGAAGAAGAAGCCTATAAGGCAAAGAGTGCTTCTCATCAAGGTAAACAGCCCTGACAGAGAGTAGATATCAGGGCAAACAGAAAACCCGCTAAAAGTTTTTGTTTTAGCGGGTTTTTTGGCGATTTTCATAACTTTTTTATGCATATTTCTTTGTCATCCAGTTTTTCCCTTCTACTAATCTGGCAATCAGCATGGAGCATACTATATTGCCTGTAGAATTTAACAAGGTTGCCGGAGCATCAATGATCGTGCTAATGACAGCAATAATGGGGAGAACTTCCGGTGAAAATCCATATACGCTAATAATCAGCATTTCACCAATCATACCACCGCCGGGTATCGCACCCATAACAGCACCAACCAGGAAGGATACGCCAATAATGCCTATACAGGTAGAGAAACTGCTCATATCCATGCCAAAGAGGCCGAACAGAAAGGTGATCTTTAAAACTCCACCGAAAACCGAGCCATCTTTATGAATATTAGCACCTAAAGGAATAATGGTTTCAACCATATCTTTAGGTACGCCAATCGCCTTGGTTGCTACTATATTAATTGGGATGGAAGCAGCACTTGAACAAGTGGCGATAGCTGTAACCGAAGGGGATAGTGCGTTACGCCAGAAAGCTTTGACCCCTTTCTTTTTTGCAGCAATATAGGCATATAAAGTGAAAAAACCAAAATAATAGATACCTGTCAACACTAAATAAGTAATAAAAGTCTTTAAATAACCGTGTAAGATTTGTGTTCCTAATTCACCAACCACATTAGCGAAATAAGCACCTAAACCAATTGGCGCATAATACATAATAAGTTGGACTAACTTCATCATAACCTGGGTTGCTGCCGACAGAAAAGCAGTAACTGGTTGAGCTGCTTCGCCCACTAATGCGGTGGAAAGGCCTGTTAAAGCTGCCAGGATAATTAACGGTAAAATATGTTCTCTAGACAAAACTAATGGGAAGTCAGTTACGGTAAAGGTTTTGACGAGTTGCTCCAAAACGCCGGGCGTTTTTGTCTTTTCCGGGCTGCTTGGTTCAGATTGCACGACACTTTGCAAAGAGGAATAATTGATTCCCTCTGTCGGATTCATTATTAAAGCCACCCCAAGACCCAGAGTAGATGCAATTAAAGCAGTAACAAAGAAAACAAGAAGAATGCTGCCCATGATCTTGCTTAAGCGATTTATTTCTCTCATTGAAGCAATGGCTGACGCAATACTAAAAAACACCATCGGTACAATAATCATAAATAACAGATTGACAAACAAATCGCCGAAGGGTTTGAGTACAGAAGCTTTTGGACCTAAAACGATCCCAACCACTCCACCTAGAAGAACAGACCCTAACAATACTGCGGAAAATAAATAATCCTTAGAAAATAATTTCATAAATAGCTATCTTCCTCCCTAATTTATTATAAATGCTTATTATGGTAATTAATTTCAAAACTATTCCACGTGAAATAGTTAAAACCTCTAAATTTGTTATGTATATCTATGATAGATTTCGTGTTAGTAAGCATTGATGGTATACTATACAGTAGTATGTTTTTTTGCTTAGACAAGATAGCTGAGGTGTTTTACACTTGATAAAGTTTATGGGGAAAAGGAGAATACTATGTCGGAAATAATAATTAGATCAGTTATTGCTAAAGATATACAGCATGTAGCGGAGATAGAAGCAATCTGTTTTCCGGAAACCGAAGCGGCACCCCGGAAATCATTTGAAGACAGAATCGCTGCTTTTCCGGAATACTTCCTGGTAGCCGAGACAGAAGGCCGTTTAATCGGCTTTATTAACGGATGTGTTACAAATAGCTCGGTGGTTTATGACGAATTGTTTTACAGTACGGAACATCACGTACCGGATGGGGAAAATTTAGCTATTTTTGGCCTGGATGTTATTCCTGCATACCGTGGACAGGGAATAGCGGCCCGGCTAATGAATCAATTTATTCAATTGGCGCGGAATACTGGGCGAAAAAGTGTTATTCTAACCTGCAAAGACCGGCTTGTTCATTACTATGAATCTTTTGGTTATGTGAATAACGGGGTCTCCGAATCAACACATGGTGGAGCACAGTGGTTTGATATGACGCTTGCTCTTTAAAAAACATGTAAGGAATGATGAGTGCAAGTCAGACATTCGACACAGTGCTTACCGCGGCGGTGTTATGATTAAGTCGTAGCTGTTAGCTTGTAAAAATCTATTGTTTAGGAGGTTTGTATGGAAGAGAAGTTAAATGCAGTAACGCATGGTATAGGAACCTTGTTCGCCTTGGTCGGGCTTTTTATACTCCTGTTCTCTTCTCGCCTAAATGGTGATGTATGGCATCTCGTAAGTTCCTATATCTATGGTATTTCACTAGTTTTGTTGTATTTGGCTTCAACACTATACCATAGTGTAAGTAACGAGAAACTAAAATATATCTTTAAAATTTTTGACCATGCGGCGATTTATTTATTAATTGCCGGCACGTATACCCCGTTTGCGCTCGTTCTGTTTCGGGGTGCTTTGGGCTGGACCGTTTTTGGGGTGGTTTGGGGGCTAGCCTTAATTGGAGTTGTTTTAAAAATCTTTTTCGTTAAGCGGTTCAAAGTGATATCAACTATATGTTACATCGTAATGGGCTGGCTAATGCTTATATTAATAAAACCGCTCGTAAATGCTTTACCTACAGCAGGAATTTACTGGCTGGTTGGCGGCGGTCTCTTTTACACATTAGGCACTATATTTTATCTGTATCGATTTCCTTTTAATCATGCGATCTGGCATTTATTTGTTCTTGCAGGCAGTGCTGCTCATTATATAACAGTCTATTTTTATATAATGAGCAACTAAATTGGTTTATGAGGGCCAGAAGGAATCATGGGGACGGTAATACTCGTCACTGAAATGATGAGTATTACCGTCCCCATGATTGTCTAGTAGGTTTATCACACGGTGTAATGCGAGAAGTCGATGAATAAAGAAAATGGCCTCAACCGTTGCTCAATGCCGAAGTCCAGGCAGTTTAATAACGAAAGTTAGCGATTAATTGCCGCCACTTCCTGATATAACTCAATGGACGGCTCTTCCGATAACAGTTCTTTAATTGTGCTGAATAATTCTTTTAGATAGGGTGTAGAGCCATGAAAATTAAGGGCGTCTTTGTCTGCATATTTTTCATAAAAGAAAAATACGCCTGCATCCTTCTGGGAACGGTGTAAGATATATTGTAATGTGCCTTTTTCTAGTTCTACCTTAGGAAGCACCGATTTCAAAGCATGTTCAAGCTCAGCTTCTTTTCCGGGTTTTGCTTTCATAGTGGCTGCTAAAACAATCATGAAATACTCCCCTTGTATATCAATTATTTCTTTAATTGTGAGCCCACAGAATATGCCTGTCCCAATTCCTGCCCCATAGCAAAGTATGTCCTGTCGGGTGGGCTATAGGAAATGGGACTTACTTTTATCAAATTTGGCAGTCCGTTTTCTCCCAATATAGCAGCTTCTGCTTTTATATCTACTATTTTCCCGATAAACTGGGTATGTAGACCAAGATCAACTGTTTGCAATAGCTGACACTCTATAATAAGCGGAAACTCCTGTACATAAGGCGCGTCAACCAAGTCGCTTTTCACGGCAGTCAGGCCAGAGACAGCAAACTTATCTGTATTTTTTCCACTGGCCATGCCGGCATAATCCGCCTCTACTACGTGAGCTTTTGATGGTATGCTGACAGTAAATGCTTTGTGTTTTAGTATATTTTCATAGGACGCGCGGATTTTTTGCAAAGACACAGTCACACAAGGAGGCTCGGAGCAACAAATACCGCCCCAGGCAGCAGTCATAATATTCGGTTCGCCGTTTTCCCCATACGTTCCTATTACCCAGACAGGTGTGGGCATTGCAAACGTTTTTGCTCCTATTGATTTTTTCATGACACCACTTCCTTTTTAAAAAGTAATTTAGGTTTATATTGGTCTTTTCTCTAATATAACAATAAATGACCATCTATATTTTGGCAATAGCGCACTTTTTGGTTTTATAGTATCTATTTATATACCGCCTAACTAATTGCAATACCAGTGGCGTTAATTAATATAGTTACCATTTGTGTAAATATATATTATTTGACCCCAAAAAATGCTAGTAAGCAAGTGGAATAAACAATATCGCCTATGGTGCGGATTTCCATTTTCAAACCATTTCTAAGGAAATTCTAAAAATAAATATTTATAATCATCAATATAGAAAATTCATAGAAGGCATTGCCTTTCTATTGAACATAAATTTTTTTCGTAATCCTTACCCATAAGAAGTACCCAGCAACTACGTGTTGCTGGGTACTTCTTTGTAATGGTATTAGTAGACTGTCTTAAGCCAATGGCTGGGGTGGGACGACCACTTTTTATAAACGATTCTTGCCACCCCACGTACACATCATATCTAAGATGGGGATGAGTGATTTTCCACGCTCAGATAAACGATATTCCACTTTTGGCGGAATTTGAGGATATTCTTCGCGTATTATTAGTTGGTCATCTTCCATTTCTTTAAGTGTTTTACTTAAAGTCTTGAAGGAAATTGTACCAATAGATCGTTGGAGCTCATTGAACCTCATGACTGGCTTATATTCAGCAAGCCAGTACATGATAATCATCTTATATTTACCGTTTATAAGTGACAACGTGTATCCGAAATCAGTGTCCTTTATATTTATACCGGTTGGGCTACAAACTTCAATAGACATTTTTACACTTCCCTTCGGGTAAGTACGTAACATTAATGTGCGTACTTCACTAATGTCATATTGTAATTTATACTGTAATTGTTGTCAATGATACCAATGAAAGAAAGGATGGATGAACTGTGAAAAAGAATATTCTGGTATTAACTGGTAGCCCGAGAATGGGAGGCAATAGTGATGTATTGGCTGATGCATTTATAAAAGGAGCAACTGCAGCGGGACATGATGTAGTTAAATGTGAAGTTGGTAAAAAAAATATTATGGGGTGCAAAGCATGTGATACCTGCTACAGTAAGGGGAAGCCTTGTTCATTTGATGATGATTTTAATAATATTGCTCCTCTTATGGAAAAAGCAGATGGAATTGTTTTTATAACACCGCTTTATTGGTTTACATTTCCCACACAGCTAAAGGCGGTCATAGATAAAATATATTCGTTTCTTATTGGAGGTAAGGCACTGAAAATAAAAGAAAGTATGCTTCTGGTTTGTGGAGAAACCGATGTTGTGTCTGATTTTGACGGTATTGTTAGTACCTATAAACTAATTGTCGACTATCAAAAATGGACGGATAGAGGCCAACTGATGGTTCCAGGTGTACTCAATAAAGGAGATATATTAGCTACTGAATATCTTGAGCTTGCAGAAAAAATGGGGCGTAATATTTAGTAGCTATATAACTAGACTCAAGGGGATAAGACAGTGTAATAAGAAACCAAAAGATAAACTCCTGCTGAATTTGGCAGGAGTTTATCTTTGCGTAACAAATATTTCAAGACCAGGAGTTGGGAGTGGCTCCTGCTTGTCATTTGCGTTCAAATATTTTTTCATAATGTTTTTCCAGCAGCAGCAGGAGCGGATAGCCTATTACGTAGCAGGCAACGATTTCTCCGGCAGCTACTAAGACCATGGTAAGTGCCATAGGAAGTTCCGCCGTGTAGTACAGTAATATGCCTACATAGACGGCATTTAGGATAACAGGCGGCAGAGGCACCAGATACTTGTTTGGCATCTTGGCGGTAAAAAATGCCGCCAAGAGGGTGACCAGTGGTCCAAGCAGAATATCATAGATTCCTGCCCCGGTAAAAATATTGGCGATAAAGCAGCCAACAAATAAGCCGGGCATGGCGGCAGGCGTAAAGTACGGCAATATCGTCAGGGCTTCCGCAACTCTTACTTGCAGCTGCCCGGAACTTATCGGCACAAGCAAAATGGTCAGCATGGCATACAGGGCCGCAATTACGGCGGCTTCGGTAATAAATTGAACTGTTTTTAATCGAATGAGCTTCATCGTATAATCCTTTTCTTTGTCGATAGTTCGGTCACAGAGGAAGAAACTAAAGAAACTCCCGGGGAGCGTCATCCGGCTGCCGAGCGTTTTGGCGAGTGGCAGGCACAAGTACTTCACAGACTTTCCCTAGTTTTGTTTTGAGGCTGGATGGTTCCGAACTGTCTTATGTAAATTTTAAACATATTATAGCAGGGATTAGCTCTGGCGCCAACAAATCCTTTTTTTGATAGCGAAGAAATAGGTCTGTATAACGACTTATTCTTGACAGTTGCTATATTTGTGACTATAATTATTTCATAATTTGATAATAATAAAAGCTGCATATTACAATTATGCGCTAGGTGGATTTTCTGAAAATCTAGATTTTCATTTCGCCACTCATTTCCTTTCGGAGAATGGGTGGTTTTTTATTTATATAACAGGAGGATTTTAGGATAATGGAGCTTTGGAAATATTCTATTCTAGTTTTTCTTGGTGGATGTTCCTATGGTGTTGTTTCAACATTTGTTAAACTTGCATACGAGGATGGTTTCACAGTCAGTGATGTAACAGGGAGCCAATATTTTTGTGCAGCAATAATCACATGGTTAGTGGCAATCTTTGTTCCTAAAATAAAATTATCGGTAAAACAGTGCTTGATATTACTGATAAGTGGTATGCCAATGGGATTAACAGGCGTTTTTTATAATAAATCTCTTGGATATATTAATGCTTCTTTTGCGGTTATTTTACTATTGCAATACATATGGATTAACCAAGGTTTACAATATATACTTGTTAAAAAAGTTCCGAGTATAAGAAATATAATCTCAATTGTTGTTATACTTTTTGGTTCATTCTTTGCTTCTGATGTTTTCAAAAGTGACATTTCTTTTTCCTGGATCGGAATAGGGTGGGGCCTGCTTGCTGCATTATCGTTTGCTACATTTGTTTATGTAAGCGGACGCGCCAGCATTCCTATTCATCCGATCTATAAAAGCGCAATTATGACTAGTGGAGCAGGATTGGTTGTTATGATTTTAATGCCTCCTATGTTTCTTTTTAATGGAGTACTGATAAATGGTTTGCTCAAATATGGAATTCTTACAGGACTCTTTGGCTCAATTTTCCCACTAGTATTATTTAGTATTGGTATGCCTAAAGTCTGCAGTTTAGGTAATATTTTATGCGCTTCTGAGTTACCAATGGCGGTAAGTATGTCTACATTGGTTTTGGGTGAAACTGTAAATTTTTCACGGTGGTTAGGTGTTATATTCATTCTTATAGGAATTGCGTATCCAAATTTAGAAAAAAACCGATTACCATCTTTATAATCAGGCTTCCAGATTTGTTGGATGATATAAAAAGCTATTTGTCTATTATGACACCAACATATATTAGCGGTGGACAAAAGAAAAAGTGTTGATTACCAAAAGCCTCTGTGAGAAAATTAGTACAGTTATGACAGATGAAATTATCGCCATCAAGGGTTAGCACAAAAATTAATGAATCATATTAAAAAACGTTTGAGGAATCCGCCAAAAACCATGAATATCAAACGTCCTTTTATGACTTTGATCCAGGTAAGGCAGATAACGTTTCTATTGCCCCCATCATTTTGTTATAATAAATCGAATAGAAGTAAAAAAAAGAGGAACTCCTGCCAAATTTGTATTAATTTGGGAGGAGTTTAGGCTTGTGTGGCGAACATTTCAAAATAGGAAATAGAGTAGTGTATTGGACTCGATGGAACCCGACATTAAATAAAAAAGTAGAGGGAGAGGTGAGGTAGAAATGAAAAGATTGGGGGAGATACTTACTAACCCTGGCGGCGGTGCGGAAATTGTCATGGGGAATACGGCAATTGTTCGAGCGATGCTTGAGGCCGGAGTCAGGGTCGTGACGTCTTATCCCGGATCGCCGACGCCGGAAATCGCCGAAGCCATCGCGGCCATACCGAAAGACGTAAACCCATTGCATTTTGAGTTTTCTACCAATGAGAAGGTCGCGACGGAAGTTGCTTTTGGGGCAGCGGTTAACGGGTACCTTTCCACTGTGTTTTTTAAAAGTGTAGGAATCAATGTTGCCGCCGATAGTTTCGTTCAGCTCGGCCATATGGAGATAATTGGCGGGATGGTTATTGTCCTGGGAGATGACCCTGGCGCCAACTCTTCGCAAAATGAACAGGACAACCGTCATTATGCCCGCTTATCCTATATCCCGGTATTTGAACCAGCAACTCCGGCCGAAGTCTATATAATGTTTAAAGAGGCTGCCCGCCTGTCTAAAGAGCGCAGGATGCCGGTTATTTTAAGATTGACCACCCATGTATGCCATGCCAAAGAAAAGGTTGCTTTCGCTGCCTGGAAACCGCAGGTTTTTGACGATAACCCTCGATTTTCACCCCAGAACGGACCCTATGTTCCGATTACGGCTAAAGTCTTTCCTTTGAAAAGAAAAGCGTTGGAAAAGCTAGCCGATTTTGCGCAATATGCTGATATATCAAAACTTAATACTCAAGTGGATAACGGCAATCGTAAGCGCGGTATTATTACCATGGGAGCCCCTTTCCTGTCGCTAATGGATGTCTTGGCTGATTCGACGGGCAAGCCCGACATTTTAAAACTAGGTATAGTTCATCCGATACCCCGAAAATTAATCGCCGAGTTTTTACGGCAGCATGACGAAGTAAAAATACTCGAAGAACTCGACGACGTGCTGGAACGAGACGTTAAGGCGCTTGCCTACGAACAGGAAATAGCAGTTAAAATTATCGGCAAGACTGATATTGACGATTGGATGAATGAATATACTCCCAGTAAGGTAGAAGCAGTAGTAAGAAAAATATGGCCGGATATTTTGCCTCCGGGGGCTGAAGGTCCCGGTGATACGCATGAGTATCCGGAATTGGCGCCCCGTCCGCCGCAAATGTGTCCGGGATGCGGGCACCGGTCAGCTTTTTATGCCATTAAACAGGCTTTGGCCGAAAATGACATTACGGTTGGGGATATAGGCTGCCACAGCTTAGGGCATATTGAGCCTTATAATATGGGGCAAGTATTATTGTGCATGGGACACAGCTGTGGTACCGCTGCCGGGCTATCCTTATTTAACAAAAAGCGCAAAGTCGTCGCGTTTCTTGGCGACTCAACCTTTTTCCATGCAGGACTGCCGGGGATTATTAATGCATTGTACAACAATCATAATTTTACGCTTATTATTTTGGAAAACGGCACTACCGCAATGACAGGGCATCAAGACCACCCGGGAGTAGGAAAGAACTTTAATGGGGCAAGTGAGAAAATTCCTGTCCGGCGAGTGTTGGAAGGATTAGGAGTTACAAGCATCCGCGAAGTGGATACCTATCTTCAGGCAAAACTTAAGGCCGCGGTAGAGGAAGCGCTGGCCGAAGATAAATTTAATGTTGTTATAGCCAAACATCCTTGTATGTTAAAATTGACCCGTGATCTGAAAAAGAGCGGCCGACCGCTGCCTAATAATCAGGTTGAGGTGACGTCAGTATGCAATCAGAGCCACAACTGCGTGGCGGACTTTGCCTGCCCGACTTTCCAGCGGGAGGCGAATGGTACGGTTCGCGTTCAACCCGATCTTTGTATTGGCGATGGCTCATGCAGGCAGACTTGTCCTGTCGGGGCAATTGCTTACAAAGCAACTGAACATCCCAAGGAGGGATAAGGATTATGAGGATCGAGGATAAAATGGATATTTATCTGATCGGTGTAGGCGGACAGGGCATAGGCCTCCTGAGTGAAGCACTAATCAGGGCCGCTGATTATGCCGGGTTGCCGGTGCGCGGAGTGGATACCCATGGCCTTGCTCAGCGCGGCGGCACGGTTACATCTCATGTAAGGATCGGTGCGCAGGCTCACTCGGCATTGATTAAAGACGGTTCGGCGGATATGGTGGTAGCGCTGGAACGTTATGAGGCGTTACGTGGTCTGAACTCTCATCTGACTGACGGCGGTACTTTGGTTTATTACGACGCTGTATGGCAACCGCTGGACGTAAGGTTAGGCAAGAACCCGCCGCTAGATTGGCAAGTTATTAGGGAAGAATGTAAAAGACGCAGTGTCCGGAATTTGAGAGTGAAATCAGAGACGCTGCCTGATGCGCGAATGCAGAATGTTGTAATATTGGCGGAAATAGCAAAACATACTCTGATTTCCGGGGTTGCCCTTGAAGATTATGAGCACGCTTTACGGGATTTACTGGACGGACAAGTCCTGGAAAAAAACTTAGCGCTATTTAACTCACTGTTATAACTCTATTTACGGAAGGAAGCTCCTGAAAAATGTCCCAGCCTGGGAGCCTCCGAAGGCCTATCTTGAAATTAAGCGACCAATTATTAATATAAAAATGATGGAGGGTTAAAATTATGAAAAAATATGTATGTTCGGCTTGCGGGTATGTCTATGATCCGGTTGCTGGAGATCCTGACAGCGGCATAGCACCTGGTACCGCTTTCGAGGATATTCCGGACGACTGGGTATGCCCGTTATGTGGCGTCTCAAAGGGTGATTTTGAACCGCAGGACTAAATGTGAATCGAAACTGTCTAGACTAACAACACTAATTTCACCGCCCTTATTGGCCTAAGATTTGTAGTGGTAACAAACAGAAAAACTCCTGCTAAATTGTATTAATTTGGCAGGAGTTTAAGTTTGTATAGCAAATATTTTGGAACAGAGAATAGCGTTGTGTATTTGGCTCCACCATGTAAAGCGGCAGGCGGCTACATCAAGATTATTCTTGTTGCATTTCGGCCTTTTGGCGAATGGAGGCTTCCATAAGTTCACTGAATTTTTGATTGTTCGGATCTTCGTGGCAAAACTGTAAAAACAGATCGGCTACAGCCAAAGCTGCCTGCTGCTCACGGATGGTTAATGCATTTTTTCCTATTAATGCCGCCGCATCTCTGCCTGACTTTAAAACTAAAGCCTGTCGTGAGGAAGGCAGTAAACCTATGATTGCCGGGACTGTTTGCGAAAGCTCAATTTGTTTTGAATTTACACCCATGTAGATTACCTCCAAGCAGCTTTATAATCCTCTTGATCATACTCCAGTGTATCGTTAAATTATTAATTTTTTGTTTGAAAGTAATATCCAGGACCGTGGTGCACAGTGGTTTACTATTGTTCTCACCATTTTGCTGCAATAAATTGATTAGAAGTAACGTAATCAATCATTAACTAAAATGCTTTAAATATGCTAATGAAAGAGTTAGCAAAACAACATGATGTCGGATTCGTTGATGTTAGTGCTGATGATGGAGACGTTATTTTGCCATAGACATATTTTACAAGGGATTAGTTTATTTTCTAGAGAATTTCATATTTAGATAGTTAAGTTTTATTTTGATAATTATTTAAGGAGAAGCAGTCAATGCTAATCAAACGAAAAGAAGCCCACCAATTCTACGAGACGTTAGGCTACTCAGATAATATTGCTAAAGGTTATAAAAAATATTTGTAATTATTTTAAGAAATGATAATAAGGCTCACGTACTATGCGATATTTGGAAGTGATGGTGATAGTTCCGTTGCTTCCATAACTTTTTATACATAACACACCTTAGAATCGGACAAACCGCTCCCTTGCTTCTTTTGGTATAATAAAAAGAGCAAGACACTCTGGCCCACAAGGAGACTTAACCATGACCTTAAGGAAAATCCACCTCGTTTTTGACACCAAGATTGGCGGCGCCAAGCCAATGACCGTTGTCGATAGCGGACATAAATGCCCCTTCTGTTGCCGTGAGGAACTTGAAGGTATCATCGCCCAAGACGGACCGATACTCCTCCTTGCCAACAAATATCCGGTGCTCCAGGACACCTTCCAGACCGTCCTCATCGAAACCGATGACTGCACAGCCGAACTGTCACTCTATCCCAAGGACCACCTCCATCGGGTCATTCGCTTTGGCGTCGAGAACTGGCTGGGTATGATCGACAGCGGAGAATTCGCCTCGGTCCTGTTTTTCAAAAACCACGGCCCCAGCTCGGGCGGCTCTATTCGCCACCCCCACATGCAAATCGTCGGCCTCCGCCACCTTGATTACACCGCCAACATCCCTCCGGCCAGCCTCGAAGGCATGGTCATCAGCAGCGACGGCGGCGTTGAACTCACCATCGCCGACAAGCCGCTGGTCGGCTTTGTTGAACTCAACCTCAAGCTCGCCGACCTCGCGCACCTTGACCGCCTGGCCGACTACCTGCAGATTTGCGCCCACTACTTCCTTCACCACTTTCACCGCCACTGCAACAGCTACAACATCTTCTTTTACCATATAGGCGGCCAGATAACCGCCAAAGTCATGCCCCGGTTCGTTACCTCGCCCGTCTACATCGGCTACGCCATTCCCCAAGTGTCTACCCGCATTCCCGACGTCGCCGCTGACCTCAAGCGAATATACGGATTATAATTTCAGTTGAGGTGATTTCAGGAGGATGAGACCCGTTGCTTATTGTCCCTACCATTTTTGTGCAATAAATCGAATAGGCGGAACACAAAGAGAAACTCCCGTCAAAATTACATTAATTTGACGGGAGTTTAGATTTATATAGAAAAGTTTCCAAATTGAGAATAGAAAAGTGTTTATATCGTTTCGTAAGAAGTCTTCAAACGTTGATCTCTAGTATGCCTATCAAGTGCTAAAACAATGAGTTTGTCAATTAGTTCACCATAAGATATACCGCTTACTTCCCAGAGTTTCGGATACATACTTATCTTGGTAAAACCCGGAATCGTGTTAATTTCGTTTACAATAACTTTATTATCTTTTGAGAGAAAGAAATCGACTCTAGCCATTCCTTCACAGCAAAGTACTTTAAACGTCTTGATTGCTAAATCTTGAATTATTTTTACCTGTTCATTAGAAATTTTTGCTGGGATATCGAGAACTGCACCATTCTCATCGATATATTTTGCTTCATAAGAGTAAAATTCTTGTTGAGCTATGATTTCGCCTACATTAGAGGCAATTGGAGTCTGATTGCCTAAAACGGCGCACTCCACTTCACGACCTTCTACAAATTCTTCTACTAAAACTTTATTATCAAATTGAAATGCGTCTTCCATAGCCTTTTTAAACTGATGTGCATTTTTTACTTTACTAACTCCGACAGACGATCCCGCATTTGCGGGTTTGACAAATAGAGGCAAACCTAGAAACTGTGAAACTTCGTCGAAGTTTAAATCATCTTGATTCCATTTATGAAAGACTAAGAATTTAGCTATAGGGATTCCGGCATCCCGTAGCAGTCTCTTAGTTACATCTTTATCCATGCCTACCGCAGACCCTAGAACGCCTGATCCAACAAAAGGGATATTAGCTAATTTTAGCAACCCCTGAACAGTACCGTCTTCACCATACGGGCCGTGTAAGATGGGAAATACAACATCAATATTACCACTTATATTTCTGTCAGAAGGGCATAGAAGTTTTTGATTTTCAGCTCCAGGCACTAATACAACGTCTTTATTTGTTTTATTTAACGCAATATGTTTTGGATCATTACTATTTAGTAGAAATTGCGAGCGATCGTTTAGATACCATTGCCCCGTTTTATCTATTCCTATTAATGTAACATCATATTTTTCTTTATCGATTGCGTCTATTACGTTTTTAGCTGATTGTAGGGAAACTTCATGCTCAGCCGACCTACCACCAAATAAAATTCCAACATTAATCTTCCTCATAATACCATCTCCTGTTGATTTTCATCAATTTAATTTATTCCCTTTTTTCTAATGTATCCCTGCCACTTAGAGAAAAAAAGCAAAAAGAAATGCCAGTGTGAGTCAGGGGACGGTTCCTTGACTCATCTTTTTTGAAAGTCTACTGCTATGCATGACTATACGGTATTGTTTTTATAAATAAAATCACATATAGTTTGCCAGATGAAGTTGATATGGGATATATACCCGAATCTATTTGATCGGATCGGCCCGGAGGCTGCTTTTTTGTTTTCTGCAAGTCAGGGTAAGATTATTCAGCGCCATAGTGTGATCAAACGGCAACAGCCTGGGAGCAGTTTCCTAATCTATAAAGTCAAAAGGTCAAAAAGTCAAAAATAATCAGATTTACTACGGAAGCGCGATATTTATTCAAAAAAAAGTCTAAAATGGTTATAAATGGCTTTGTTTGACTATTTTTGACTTTTTAATTAATAACTTTTTTCTGGTAATATGGAATTGTAATTAAACAGTAATCCCATGCAATCAGCAATTAATTATAAAGAGGAGGCGCTAATTATGGGAAAAGTAGTAGGCATTGATTTAGGTACAACTAACTCTTGTATTTCTGTATTAGAAGGAGAACGTCCGGAGGTTATCGTCAACGTCGAAGGCGGTCGCACTACTCCCTCAGTCGTCGCTTTCCGCGACAACGAGCGTCTTGTCGGCCAGTTGGCCAAACGTCAGGCGGTATTAAACCCCGCCAAAACCTTCTATTCGGTAAAACGCTTCATTGGTCGCCGTTTCAACGAAGTAACGGATGAGATGAAACTGGTTCCTTATAAAGTAGTCCAGGGTGCGGATGATACGGTTAAATTCCTGGTAGACGACAATCAGTACGCACCGGAAGAGATTTCGGCCCAGGTTCTGCGCAAACTGGTGGATGACGCCAGCAAGTATCTGGGTGAGAAAATAACCGACGCCGTCATTACGGTTCCGGCTTATTTCAATGATGCGCAACGTCAGGCTACCAAAGACGCCGGTCGTGTCGCCGGCCTCAATGTGCTAAGGATTATCAACGAGCCGACAGCGGCTGCCCTGGCGTATGGTCTGGACAAGAAAAAGAATGAAACCATCCTGGTATTTGACCTGGGTGGTGGTACCTTCGACGTATCCATTCTGGATGTAGGCGACGGTGTGTTCGAGGTTAAGGCTACCAATGGTGACACTCACCTGGGCGGCGACGACTTTGACAAAGCTGTTGTCGACTGGCTGGCCGTCGAATTCAAGAGAAATAACGGTATTGATCTACTTAAAGACAAGCAGGCGTTGCAGCGGCTTACCGAAGCAGCGGAAAAAGCTAAGATTGAGTTGTCAGTTGTAACCGAAACCACCGTTAATCTACCTTTCATCACCGCTGATGCCAGTGGCCCGAAGCATCTGGAACTGAAACTTACCCGGGTAAAATTTGATGAAATTACTCGCACCCTGGTGGAACGCTGCCGGATTCCTGTGGAAAATGCGTTGGCTGATGCCAAACTGACAGCCAAAGATATTGATGAAGCCATCCTGGTAGGTGGTTCTACCCGTATCCCCGCCGTGCAGCAGCTGCTCAAACAACTGATCGGCAAAGACCCTAACCAAAACGTGAATCCGGACGAGGTTGTAGCCATAGGTGCTGCCATCCAGGGTGCCGTCCTGAACGGTGATCTCAAAGGCGTAGTCCTCTTAGATGTTACGCCGCTGTCCCTGGGTGTGGAAACACTGGGCGGCGTTTTGACCAAGATTATTGAACGTAACACGACCATTCCTGCCCGCCGCAGTCAGGTATTCAGCACGGCCGATGACAATCAGCCGGAAGTCGACATTCATGTTCTGCAGGGGGAACGGGAAATGGCTGGCGATAACCGAACCCTTGGCTGCTTCAAATTAACCGGCATACCGGCAGCCACGCGCGGTTTACCGCAGATTGAAGTCACCTTCGATATTGACGCCAACGGTATCCTTACGGTCAGCGCCAAAGACAAAGCTACAAACAAAGAACAATCTATTACTATCAGCGGCTCCAGTAACTTGGATAAAGCCGAAATCGACCGGATGGTCTCAGATGCCAAACGCTACGCCGCTGAAGACCAAAACCGACGGCAATATGTGGAACTGAAAAATGAAGTAGATTCGCTGGCCTATCAGGCCCGTAATTTCCTGGCGCAAAAAAGCGATACCCTGCCCGTGCACCTCAGCGGACGGCTGGCGGCCGCACTGGAAGCCGTCAACCAGGCTGACGACAAAGTGGATATGGCTAAGTTACAACAGCTTAAAGGTGAACTGGAACAGGCCTACAGCCAAGCCGCTCAGTACCAGCCCGCAACTGCCGGACAACAGCCGGGCAGTAATTCCGGCAGCCAACCCAAACAGGATGATGTCATCGACGTTGAATATGAATAAATAAAAGTAGAGGTAAGGGGTGATGCATATGCAATATATCGATTACTACGAAATATTAGGGGTTCCCAAATCTGCGACCGAAAAAGAAATCAAACAAGCGTACCGCAAATTGGCCCGTAAGCATCACCCCGACCTTCATCAGGGCGATGCCAAGGCGCAAGCTGAAGAAAAATTCAAGCAGATTAATGAAGCCTATGAAGTGCTTGGTGATCCGGACAAACGGGCTAAGTACGACAAGCTGGGCATGAACTGGCGGGCCGGTGATGAAGTCCAGTTTGATCCGTCCGCCACCGGCAACGGCTATACTTACAGCTATCAGGGAAGTACTGATTTTGATCCATCCGGCTTTGAGTTCAGCAATTTCTTCAACAGCATTTTCGGTCAGGATTTCAGCCACGGCAAGCCTGGCGGCAGACGGACACGCTCTGCCAATTACAAAGGGGAAGATGTAAATGCCGAAATCCATCTCTCAGTCACTGAGCTGATGCAGGGAGTGGAAAAGGATCTCCGCCTGTCGGCACCGAATGTCTGTGCCGCCTGTGAGGGGCAACGCTTCAATCAGCGCGGCGTCTGCCCGGCCTGCGGCGGTACTGGTATTACCGAAGCCGCGAAAACAGTCAAGGTAAAAATACCTGCCGGCCTCTGTCCGGGTGCATCACTGCGTCTGAAAGGATTGGGTGGCAAGGGCTTTGGTACAGGTGCCGCCGGCGATCTGTATCTTCATATCCAGGTGGCCGATCCGGCATGGCTGGTAAACGGCAGTGACCTGGAAGCTGAGCTCACCCTCTATCCGGAACAAGCCGTATTAGGCGACCGGGTCAAAGTTGCCACCCCCCACGGTCCGGTTCAGCTTAAGATCCAGCCCGGCACTCACTCCGGTCAGCGGCTGCGGCTCAAAAACAAAGGTCTGCCGCAAAAGCAGGGTCTAGGTGACCTGTATTTGAAAATCCGCATTGATATTCCGCAAAATCAGCCGGAGGATGAAAAGGCGCTCTACCGGAAAATCCGCGATGCCAAAGCTGCTAACCAGCACGGGCAGGAGCAGGGAGTCGCTTAAACTAAAAAGACAAGTCGGTATCACAGCCAAGTGACACCGACTTGTCTTTTTTCCTTATCGTCTGGGCGAAATCCAACAAGACATTCCCCTTTCACGTCAGTTTGGTATTATAATAGAGCTATTGGCAATATCCATTATTCGATGTATGTATAACCCAGTGCAAGTGAAGCCTAAAGGGTAGCTACGCCTATAATCCGGTTGATACCCTGTAGGCAGAGCTTTGATTCGCTATAAAATTCACTATGAGGGGCGTTTCTAGTTGAAAGAAATTTTATATGTTGGGTGTTTATGGGGAATTTTCTGGGCTGGAATCATCGGGGGATTTATCGGAACATTTATTACAGTTGGTACTTTAGCTTCATTGATAGGAAGGTTGAACATTGTAGTGACTTACATAAGAGAAAGTTTTCCAGACCCAGCGGTTCGGTGTACATTATATCTGGAGTATTTGGAATGCAAATCAAGAGAGAATAAGTGCCACAGTTTTATTGAACCGGTAGCAAAATGGGAAGGGGTTGTATAGCGTGGGATATTATGACAGGGACTTTTGGCATACATTGGACTGTTTGGTGGAAGAAGCGGAATTGGTGATTGATCGGCCCAAGGGTGCTCACCACCCGACTTATCCCGCGGTAGTGTACCCGGTGTGTTATGGATATCTAAAAGGTACTTCGTCAATGGATGGCGATGGGATTGACGTTTGGCTAGGCACCAGGCAAGAGAAAAGCGTGGATGCAGTGATTTGTACAATAGACTCGATAAAAAAGGACTCTGAAATCAAGTTGCTGTTAGGTTGTACAGAGGAAGAAAAAGCAGCTGTTTATGGGTTTTCATAATGAAAGCAATTACATGAAAGGCATCTTAATTAACAGAGAAGTATTTTGATGAAAAACTTCTGCCAAATTTGTGTGTGGGACAAAGGGCGTCGCCCAACTCATCTAAGGGGATATGATGCTATGATTAATGACTTATTGATAAGGCAGCTTACTACTGACGACATAGAATCAGCCTATCAGGTCTTTGAAACAGCAATTCCTGATGCATTCGAAAAAGAGGGACTCGGTTTTTTGTATAAAGATCTTTACAGACAAATAATTGTAGACAAAAGGAGGTTGGTGGATGCATCGCTTGACCATCTTGATTGGGATGGACTTTTTTTAGTTGCTAAACTAAGGGAGACGGTTATTGGCACAATCTCTTTTGGTATATGTGGTGATGATATAAAAAAATGTACCGACAGTCACTTCCACAGTATAGGCGAATTAGGCAGTCTTTATGTTTTGCCTTGCTATCAGAATCAAGGTGTTGGCTCGGCGTTAATTAAGGCTATTGTGATGCATTTATCCGACCAAGGAATTGATCAATTTTGTCTAGACAGTGGCTATAAACGTGCTCAGAAAAAATGGTTAAAAAAATTTGGAGCACCTTACAAAGTGATAAAGGACTATTGGCCGGTATCCGATCAGATGATTTGGCTTTGTAAAGTGAGCGATTTTATAGAATAACCATGACAATGGCTTATACAGGAGGAAGCAATGGGGATGGTTTAAAACAGATGAGTCGCCGAACCGTCCCCCGACTCATTCTCTGGTAAATGTGATTTTACAAAGAATAGATTAATTCCTGTGCCGCCAGCGTCAGCGGCGAAATGGAGGCTTCTATGAAGAAATGCATTGTGAAAATGGAATAGTCAGAAAAATAATATAATACAAAGGAGAGAATTAAATATGACTATTCCAAATTCAAATAAAATATATCCAAGAAGTAATGATTGTCAAACTATATATCTTAAAAATATAATTACAAGAGATAATATAAAAGTTGGAGATTATACAATATATAATGACTTTTATAATGACCCAAGAGATTTTGAAAAAAATAATGTACTATATCAGTATCCTATAAACAATGACAAATTAATAATCGGGAAGTTTTGTTCAATTGCATGTAAAGCAAAATTCCTCATGACAAGTGGAAATCACACAATGAAATCACTATCTACTTATACATTTCCAATATTTCATGAGGAATGGGGGTTAGACGTCAGCCATATAACAGATGCCTGGGATAATAAAGGTGATATTGTAATTGGAAATGATGTATGGATAGGATACGACGCTATAATCATGTCCGGTGTTAAAATTGGTGATGGTGCAATTATTGGAACTAGAGCAGTAGTTACTAACGACGTTCCACCTTATACTATTGTTGGCGGTGTACCGGCAAGAGTTATAAAGAAAAGGTTTAGCGATGATGTAATCTCAAAATTGCTAAAAATTAAGTGGTGGGATTGGCCGTACGAAAAAATCCAAGCCAATATCCAATATATTCAATCAGGAGATATTGATAAATTAGTGTAAGAAAATGAGCGGGTATCAATTAGACAAGTAGAAAGAATGTCTTGCCTCCCTTTTAATGTTGCTGCGAAAGCTTAGAAACAGAAAAAACCGAAAAACATTATAAAGAAGAGTGGGATCTATTGAAAATAGAACGATTACTTGGCTTGCTTTGTATTCTTGTGAGTACGGATAAAATTACAGTTCAGGAACTTGCCAATCGTTTTGAGGTGTCGAAAAGGACAATTTTTCGTGATTTGGAAACACTGAACTGTGCAGGTATTCCAATCGTGTCTTATCCAGGAATCGGCGGTGGAGTGGCTATCGTAGAAAGCTACAAAGTAGATAAGAAAGTTCTTTCCACGGACGATACAAAAAAGATATTTACAGCGCTGAGCGCCCTGAAAAGTATTGATGGTGACATCTCCGTAACAAACCTAATGGCAAAGCTCGTCCCGGAAAAGGAGACAGCTATTTTTTCTCAAAGTGATTATGTCATTGATTTGTCGTCTTGGTTCCGCGATAGCATTGTGCATGAAAAAATATCTAGACTTTACCGTGCGATTTGTGAGCGCCATTGTATCCGTTTAGAGTATATCTCTAGGGATTCCCGCTCCGTACGAACCGTGGAGCCCCACAAATTAGTTTTTAAGCAGTCGAGTTGGTATGTTTATGCCTTCTGCCAAGACCGGGATGCCTTTCGGTTATTCAAGGTTAGCAGAATTGTTTCTTATGAAATCCTGAAGGAGCAATTTCAGCCCCGTCCCGTGGAGACAATCGAGTTTAGCAACAATTACGGAGCTGAACTTTTTTCACCACAAAGCCAGTCAGAACTTTTCGAGATCGTACTTGAATATAATGTCTCGGATGAATTTGATTTGACGGACAAAATCGACGCTTCTTTTTTCCAACGGCACATTGAAGGTCAAAAGGATTGTGGGCAGATTCGTTTTCAAGTTTCCAATTTAGCGTGGGCGGCAGATCTGGTTTTCAGTCTCCTGAACAAGGTGCGTGTCATTTCCCCTCCTGCACTCCAAGAAGAAATCAAACGCCGTTTGGGCGAAATAAATACCCGTTACAATAAAAAGTGACACATAGGTGTCACCTTTTTGATTGTAGACTATGTAACAGAAGGAGGGAGATAAACAATGAAAAAAACAGTATTGGTATTTATTTTTGACGGATATGCCGATTGGGAAAGCGCATATGTCAGTTCCGAACTTAACGCACCCGAAACAGAGTATGTGGTAAAGACGGTAAGCCTTGACAAAGAACCTAAAACATCGATGGGTGGTTTTCGAGTTCTTCCCGATTATTCAGTGGCCGATTTTCCAGCCGACTTTGGTATGCTGATTTTAATTGGAGGCAATGCCTGGCTGGAACAACTGAACAACGCCGTGTTACCTGTGGTGGAGTATGCAATTGCAAGACGTATTCCAGTAGGTGCAATCTGCGGTGCCGCCAACTTTATGGCAGAAAACGGCTACTTGAATCAAATCAGACATTCGGGAAACACTCTTGAATTCATGCAGGATCAAGCTCCTCATTATCGAGGCAATCAGCACTTTGTAGAAGAACAAGCTGTCTGCGACTCCAATGTAGTCACGGCCAATGGCACTGCTTCACTGGAGTTTGCCAAAGAAATTTTATTGTTGCTGAAAGCGAAGCCAGAAACTGCTGTTTTAGAATGGTATAGCGCACATAAGACCGGCTTTTACCGGTCATAAAAAGCATCTTGCTCCAGGTAAAAGCAAAGGCAGCAGACCACCTTTTCCTAGTCCGCCCTTTTCATAGCATTTAGTTGTGTGCGAAGTCGTTATTCTTTTTGCTTTAATAAAATATTATTTGCCTACGCTCTTGCCAATGATACGGAATGAGGTGGGCGGAAAAACTAAAGCCAACCTTAGTCAATTGGCTGACTAAGGCTGGCCTTTTCTATAGGTAGAGAAGTGGTGCAATTTTATGATATAATTATTCATTTAAACAGAGAAGGAAATATTTGTTATAGAAGGGAGTAATAAAAATGATTTTAAAATGTACTCTTGGCGAATTATCCGCCCTTCAAAAAATAGCATACAAAACTTATAAAGAAACTTTTGCTTGTATGAACACCGAGGCCAATATGAACGCTTATCTTGAGGAAGCATTTAGTTTGGATAAGCTTAGACACGAATTATTAAATGAGGCATCTTTATTCTATTTTATATACCAAGATAATAAATTGGCTGGATATTTGAAACTTAATGAATGCAAAGCGCAAACTGATATTTATGATCATTTATCTCTCGAAGTAGAAAGGATATATGTTTTGAGTGAGTTTCAAGGAAAAGGGTTAGGACGTTATTTGATGGATAAAGCAATTGCGGTGGCACAAGAGCGAAAGAAGACTTATATGTGGCTTGGTGTTTGGGAAAAAAATAAAAATGCTTTGGAATTTTACAAAAAGAATAGCTTTTATGAAATAGGTACACACGCTTTCGTAATGGGTGATGATGTACAAAAGGATTATCTATTACGAAAAGACCTTTAATAGCTTTGTGCAGGCGATTATGAGGGTTATGAAATGAATAAAGTAGCAGCCGTCAAAGCCGATAGTTAGCGAAGGCAAAGGAAGCAAAAAGAACGTCCTTTGCTTCGGACAAGCGGAATAAGCTACATATCGTCTCATATAGAAATTCACTGTGTATGATATCGTGTTATTGTTTTATATGCTATGCAAATAAGTTTGCAATATTTTTTTATAATCAACATCACTTGGAGGGAGTTTGCCATTTGTAATTACAAATTTAATTTTATCATCTAAACTAGAAGCTACGCCTTTTTGCTTTAATATATTTGCCAAGTGATTTGTGGTTCCGGCACTTCCGTCAAAAAAAACAGTTTCCTTTGTAAACAATTGTTGCAAAACCTTATTAAATAATGGAAAATGTGTACTGCCAAGAACAACGGCACCATAATCAGGTATCTCTAATGATGCAAATTCCTTTTGCAAATATTGATAGACACCTAAAGAGTCAAACTCAAACTGTTCGGCAAATTTTACCAAACCGCCTAACGCTATCGTATCAACCATTTCTGTCGCGTCAAGTCTATGAATTAATTTATGAAATTTTTCCTCCCGTAAAGTAAGACTGGTTGCCAATACCAATGCCTTTTTGCCTCTTTCTTTACAATAAGCAACAGCTGGTTTTACCGCAGGTTCCATTCCAATGATCGGGAAACTATAATTCTTTCGCAATTTCATGTCGGCAACACCTGTTGCCGTATTGCAAGCGATCACTACGGCATCTACTTTGATTTCAGCCATATAATCCATACCCTTTTGGACGTATTGTTTTACTTCACTTTTCGTCTTTTCCCCATAAGGCAAATGCTCAATATCGGCATAGTAAATGTAATCAGCAAACGGTAGTATTTTTAAAGCGTGACCAAGAACAGTTAAGCCGCCAATACCAGAGTCAAAAAAGCCGATTCTCATCCTAATCCCTTCCTAGTTCCAATTTGTATTTTATATTATCGTGACAACTCCGCAAAATATAGGATTCCGATTAAAATAAGTACTGCTTATATAATACCATAAATTAGCAGACATAGGAATTTTGGCGAGATTGACGTTCTCTAGTCCTAGATAAAAAAACACCACAGCTCAGATTATTGATGCGTACTGTTTACGCAATCATATCGACGCCGATCTCTTATCCTTCAGTGTGCCGTATGTCATGTTTAGAGAGATGGAAGACAATGTACCAGGCAGTTTTCTTGATAAACATGAATGGAAGAAAATATCGGAACGCATTCCTGGTTGATATATTATCGGTTTGCTAATCGACTAATCGGCAAGGTTCTGTAGCGGCATATTTCCGCTATGGAGCTTTTTTTTATTGGTGACAAGCCGGGCCCTTGCATCCCAGTGACACCTCGGAAAAATCCGCAGAGAATTAGTGGTTTTTTTAGCGGTATACTATTAGTAATGCTTATCAGAAAGGAACAAGATAGGATGAAAACGAAAATACCAAATATTCCTTATGGACCATACATTACTGTTTTGGCAGGAGCCACTGTTAATGGGAAACCTAATTACGCTACTGTCGGAGCTTATGGAGTTGTAAGTCAAAATCCTGTGCTGTATATTTCACTAAAGAACTCACACCATACAACAGCAGGAGTAAAAGAGAGTGGATTTTTCAGTGTAAACATTCCTTCAACGGATGCTGTTGAAGAAGCTGATTATTGTGGGACTGTCTCTGGTAATAAAGTAGATAAATCACAGGTATTTGAATCATTTTATGATGAAGCAGGAAATGCACCATTGATAGTAGAGTGTCCTGTCAATTATTTGTGCAAGGTAATACAAACGATTCCTATATTTGATTTTACGATGTTTCTTGGTGAAATTGTTGCCGCATATGCAAATGAAAACTGCCTAGAGAATGGAAGACCAAACGCTTTAAAAGTGAAACCAATAGTAATGATGGATACAGGATATTTTGGCCTACATGATAGAATCGGGTCACTATTTAAAACGTCTAGTGGTAGTAAATAAATTTAGGGACAAAAGGGACAGGCACCTTGTCCCTTTATGGGTATAAATTTTGAGGGTTATCTAACGGTGGCCCTTTTTTTGTAAGTATGGTGTCGATAACCCCGTTCCGTCGACATCATGCAAACTTGACAATTTAACCGGTAGATTGTATTATTAATTATAATTATAAAGAAAAACGTGTTCGAGGTGGAGGCTGGTAAACAGCCTCTTTTTTTTATACATTATTTTTCAATTAAAAGGGGGCAACCTATGGTGACAAAAGGGAATCCGATAGCTAAGCAAGTTAAGAAGTATATTATGCTCTTTATTGGGTCAGTAGTGGCAGCAACGGGACTTGAATTCTTTCTTATACCCAATCAGATTATTGATGGCGGAATCGTAGGTATTTCGATTTTGATGAGCCATATCACAAGTGTTTCTTTGAGCATGTTCATAGTACTTCTAAATTTGCCTTTTCTCTACCTTGGATACATGCAAATCGGTAAGACGTTCTGCATATCAACGTTATTTTCAGTAGTTTCTCTTGCATACTGGGTATCTTTCTTTCACCCTATTCCGGAATTAACGCATGATTTATTTTTGGCTTCGACATTTGGCGGGGTCATAGTTGGTATTGGGGTAGGGCTGATTATTCGGTATGGAGGCTCACTGGACGGAACCGAGATTGTCGCGATTATTCTCGACAAGAAAAGTGGGTTTTCCGTAGGTGAAATAGTAATGTTCTTCAACTTGTTTATCCTTGGTAGTGCCGGCCTGGTGTTTGGTTGGGACAAGGCAATGTACTCTCTGGTAGCCTACTTCGTTGCATTTAAGGTGATTGACATTACCATCGAAGGGCTTGACGAGTCCAAAGGGATCATGATTGTCTCGGATAATGCTGATGAAATCGCCGAAGCACTTCTCGCCCGACTGGGAAGGGGCGTTACAATACTGCATGGGCAAGGCGGATTCAGCCAAGAACCTAAGAAGGTATTGTATTCTGTTGTAACGAGAATTGAAATCGCTAAACTCAAATCAATCGTCGATGATAAAGACCCGAGCGCATTTGTAACGATTCAAGATGTTCACGAAGTTATTGGCGGTAGAGTCAAGAAAAGAGCTATCCACTAAAGAAACATAATGGGCAGTGAAACTTCACAGGCGAAAGTCGAGAGGTTTATCATAAATGGATTTCCCCCGAATCTCAAAATAATATTATTGAAATTCAATTTGGTATAAAATAAATGCCGACTGCAAAGACGTGAGAGGTATTACAGATGATAAAAGCAGCAACAGGCATCTTGTTATGAGGAACAAGAGGTATACTATGCTAAAGAGTAAAGACTAGGGAACGGAGGTAGTGTCCTCTGGACACTACCTCCGTTCCCTAGTCCCGTTCACAAAATTTGTCGCAAACCATAAAAAGCATGAGTTCATCATGCTTTTTTATGTTTTAGGCGTTATGCTTATTATGTGCCATATGCAATCAAGCTACCTAACTTCTTCTTATTTCTTGTACTGCAAAGTAGTTACCTTCAATGTCTGAAAAATTGAAAGTTAATGAATCCCCCATTTCCATAACTTATACCTTGTCCTAGTAGATAGATAGGTGCCTCTGGGACGAGGAACCTGTCTATCCAGTTATTCTAAATAGGTTAATAAATAGTCTAATACAATTCCTATTTACCCAATTGTTTAGAATTTTACGAGTTCATTTATTAGCCGGCAGGTATTAAACCGCTGGCTAGTATTTTTTTACAACAAGCTAGAATCCTTTGATTAACAGGGTGTTAATGTAATTTTTAACTGTAATTTTAGCTTGCTTTATAAAACTATATTTTATGGCATTTTTTTTGCATTAAATAAGTCATGGTGGAATGTTAAAAAGTTTTCTAATACATAATGGACCGGATATGCTATTTGAGTAAGAAATAGGGAGGCTGCTATTTGTGAGGACAGGAGATACAAATATGACGGATAAGGGGCATTCAGAAGAGTACTTTGGTGAATTCAGAGATTTTTGGTGGAACAAAGACTATATTGACTTGCTAGCAAAAAGATGGGATTTAAATAGTTATTCAACCTTATTGGATGTAGGGTGTGGTTTATGCCATTGGAGCAAAATATTATGCTCCTATCTGAAAAAGCCCGCTAAAGTTGTTGCTTTGGATAATGACCCAAAATGGGCAAAGGGAAATGCTAATGCTCGAGATTACTTTTGTAAGCAGAAGGTAGATTTAGAGTTTGTAGAGGGAAATGCCTATCAGATTCCTTTTTCAGATGATTCTTTTGATATAGTTACCTGTCAAACCGTATTGATTCATCTCAAAGACCCTTTACACGCATTGACTGAGATGAAGAGAGTATTAAAAAAGGGCGGTTTATTGATCTGTGCCGAACCTAATAACATTGCAGGTACTTTGATTAGAAGTTCGCTTGATGAAGAGGAGAATATTGAAGAAATCACAGAACGAACTAAGTTTAGGCTGATCTATGAAAAAGGCAAAAAGAAAATAGGGGAAGGAGATAGTTCCTTTGGTGATTTCTTGCCTGGCTACTTTTCAAAAGTTGGCTTAAAAGAAATTAAAGTGTATCAATCGGATAAGTGCCTACCAATGTATCCGCCGTATAATTCACCGGAAGAGATAGCATTAGTAAAGACTCTGAATCAGTGGGTTGATAATAATGAAGGGCCGTTTGACTATGAACAATCGCTACAATATTTTAAAGCAGTTAATAAGGATGAAGCATATATTGATTTTTTCAATCGGCAGTGGAGGAAAAATATAGAAGAGATTAAGCTGATAAATCAAGGAATAGATAGGGAAAAGTATCATATGGCTGGAGCTCGTATTATGTATGTGACTTCTGGCATGAAGTAAGTCAGGAGGCGCTCCGTTGCTCGGTAAAAATACAGCTCATCTCTCAGTCAAATGGCCGAGGGATGAGCTTTTTTATTCTACCTATCTTAAATCATAGTTCCATAAAAAGAATTAACGACGGTATGGCAATAATTAAAAGCGGAATTGCAAATCATAGTAACCTGAATAACGAATAGAAAGGGTATATTATGGCGAATAAAAAAAGCGGGCAAACCGCCTTTAGCGTGGCGGGAGGACGGTTGATTGAACAGTATCAACCCAAAGAAATCAGACTTTTTACAGATCCTGTAATTAAAAATCTTTTTAATTGGCCTATCCGCTTCATAATGCAGTTCAAAATAATTAGAGATTGGATAATAAGATTCAGTGATAACAAAACCAAGGGTATTCACGGGTCGCAAATTTGTCGAACTAAATATATTGACGATTCGCTTCAATCGGCCATTGAAAGAGGGATCGAACAAGTTGTAATATTGGGTGCCGGACTGGATACACGTCCGTATAGGATACCTGGTCGCGAGCATATTAAGTTTTTCGAAGTAGACATGCCTTCTATCCAGGACTACAAAAAGAAAAAAGTTAAAAACTACCTCGGTTCCTTGCCGGACAATGTCGTTTTTATTCCTATTGACTTCAATATTCAAACTTTGGATGAGGTTATTGCCGGAAAGGGGTTGGATTTTTCTAAGCCTGTAGTTTTTATCTGGGAAGGGGTTACGCCGTATATTACCGAAGAAGCCGTAGGCAACACCCTACGTTTTATTTCAAAAAATTCGCCCGGTAGTATCTTGGTATTTACGTATATTCTGAAAAGTGTGATAGAAAAAAACTCCAACATTGAAGGTGCGTACGATCTAGTGAAATATCTCGAAAAATATGGTATTACCTGGCACTTTGGACTTGACCCGTCTGATGTATCTCGTTTTCTCAAGGAATTTAATCTTAAGCTAATCGAAGATGTTGGGGCTGCTTACTTCCAGGAAAAATATTTAAAACCGCTCGGGCGGCGATTAGACGTGTCAGAAATTGAAAGGATAGTTTATGCAACGGTTATTTAATAAGATTGGTAAAGGACAAGGGACATAACTTGTCAGAAGAGTAATGCCATGTTACCGGATAGGCAGCATGGCATTTTCCATCAGAGGACTTAGGTATATTATTTATGTCGTGTTGAGTTTTTGATTTCTAAAGGCCCCTCTTTGCCAATTCTTGTTCGGCGCTGACTAGTTCTATACAGAGCGTAAGAAGTTCCATCGCTTGCTGCAATTCTGATAAAGGCGGGAAAGAAGGGGAAATACGAATGTTTTTATCTTCTGGGTCTTTGCCGTAAGGGAAGGTAGCACCCGCAGGGGTAAGCATAACTCCCGCAGCTGCAGCTTTGGCGACGACCTTTTGTGCACAACCAGGCAGGGTATCTAGACTAATGAAGTAGCCACCTTGCGGTTTGCTCCAAGAAGCAAGGTTTTTGTCTCCAAGTTTGGATTCTAAGATTTCTAGTACTAAATCAAATTTAGGTTTGAGAATGGCCGCGTGTTTACGCATGTGGTTTTCGATCCCAGCCTGGTCTTTAAAGAAACGGACATGACGTAATTGATTGAGTTTATCTGGTCCAATGGTTTGGATATTGATTTGTTTTTTGAGCCAATTTACATTAGCTTCACTACTGGCTAGCATGGCAATGCCGGCGCCAGGAAAACTGATTTTGGAAGTAGAGGTAAATTCAAAAACCCGGTCAGGGTTTCCTGCCTGACGGCAAGCCTCGAGAATATTGAGTAACGGAGCGCGAGTATCGGTCAAATGATGCACTGTATAGGCATTATCCCAGAAGATTCGAAAATCTGTAGCTTTCGTAGGCATTGCTGCCAAACGTTTTACTACTGCATCTGAATAGGTAATGCCAGTAGGATTGCTGTATTTAGGTACACACCAAATTCCTTTGATGGCTGGGTCAGTGGCTACTAGTTTTTCCACTTCATCCATATCGGGACCATCGGATTGATAGTTGATGGTGATCATTTCAATTCCCAGGTTTTCACAAATAGCAAAATGCCGGTCGTAACCAGGGCTAGGACAGAGGAATTTTACTTGTGGCAGTTTGCTCCATGGCGCTTGACTGCCAGGAATCTTGTGTAACATAGCTTTTGCGATGAGATCATACATCATCGTTAAGCTAGAATTTCCCCCGACAATCACTTCTTCGGGGCGCACTTCTAGAAACCAGGCAAGAAGTTCCTTGGTTTCTGGGATACCATCTAAGCCGCCGTAATTTCGACAGTCAGTACCATTGGCTGCTTTATAATCAGCCCCACTTAGACAATTCATAAGACCGGCAGAAAGATCTAATTGCTCCGGGCAAGGTTTTCCCCGGGACATATCTAGTTTGAGCTTTTGAGCTTGCACCTCCTCATAACTATGGGATAAGGAAGATAGATATTGTTGTAGCTGAGTGTTATTCATTTTTTCTAATGTAGTCATTATTTATCGCTCCTTTTCATTCTTTTTTATTGTACGAGGCTTAGCAAGTTTGAGGCAATAGGTTTTGCGTAAGTATCCAGAATACATTTCGAATACAGGTAACTATATATGAATAAAGCAGGTTTTTTTGTAAGAGTATAGAATTATGCTAAGGATATAAGATTGACGAAAAATTAAATAACTCTAACGCCAATTCGCATCTTTTCCTGTTTCTTTATCAAACAGGAAAAGATGCTTTTTTTTTACTTACGCGAACTTGCATAAGTTTGTGCGCTAGTTAATGGCAAGTTTAGAGTTATTAGGAAAAAATTGTTAGATTATAAAGGTAGGTTGAGGTATATGGAAAATATCAATTGGGTAGAATGTTTGGGTTATTTGGCTTCAGTTCTAGTAGCTATTTCCTTCATAATGAAATCTATGAATAAACTGCGTTTTGTGAACATGGTAGGCGCCATATGTTTTGTCATTTATGCTGTTGCTATTAACGCAATACCAGTGGCCTTAATTAATTTCTTTACAGTTTGTATAAATGTATATTATTTGACCAGAAAAAATGTTATTAAGCAAGCCGAATAAGTGGCATACTAGGAGCTGCTCCTTTTTGCTTTAGTATAGTTGCCAGGGGATTTATGGTTCCGGCACAAATGATACTGTCTTTAAAAGATGAACGTTCCAGCGTTCATCTTTGCTCTTTTGGAGTCATTACTTCATAAAGGATTATTGCTTCTCTTCCAGAATAATCAAATTAACAATATCATTTTGGAGGAAAAGCTTATGGCTATAAGAGAAATACTCCTTTTAGGAAATGAAGATCTATACAATATCTCTAGAGAGGTCTCAACGGATAACCTTGAAAAGGCTAAAGAGGCAGTACAAGATCTACACGATACCATGATTAACTTTAGAGATAAATATAATTTTGGTAGAGCAATTGCCGCCCCACAGATTGGGGTTTTCTTGCGAATCATCTATATGAATTTCGATAATAAATCATTTGCACTCATCAACCCTAGGCTGGAATTCGGAGAACAAACATTTCAAGTCTGGGATGACTGTATGAGTTTCCCTGGATTGGAAGTACGGTTAAATAGATTCAAGAAAACGAAGATATTTTACAAGGATTTGGAGTGGAAGGATTGCATCTTGGAGTTAGAAGGTGATCTCTCCGAGCTCATTCAGCACGAATACGATCATTTAGACGGAATATTAGCAGTACAGAGAGCGATCGATGATAAAGCCTTTAGGATCAACAAAAACAAGTCTGGGTGCTTTTAAACGAGATAAGCTGCCGGAATGATTAAAGGCTCTTCCTAGGTTCTGGACCCATAAGTTTAGTTCAACTCTGGCAAATCATATTAGGTGGTAAAAATTTTTGCATGGTTCAATGAATGGGGGGTAATTATGAATTCTAAGATTGTTCAATTGGCAAAAGGACTGCAGCAGAAAACTGTTGCCAGAAGGCGGGATTTTCACAAATATCCTGAGACGGCTTGGACGGAGTTCCGTACAGCTAGTATTGTCGCTGATACGTTAACCCAATTAGGTTATGAAGTTTTTTGCGGCCCGGAGGTTGTTGCCGAACAGGCAATGATGGGGGTTCCTGCAATGGCGGAATTGGCAGAACATAAACAGCGTTCCTTAGAGCAGGGAGCCATCCGGCATTGGGTGGAAAAGATGCCAAGCGGCATGACCGGCGTTGTCGGCATTATGCATTTTAAGCGGCCAGGACCAACGGTAGCCTTGCGCTTTGACATGGATGCCAATGATTTAAATGAAGCGGAAAATAGCGAGCATCGTCCTTATCAACAAGGGTTTGCGTCAGTAAACGAAAATGTCATGCATGCCTGTGCCCATGATGGCCATACAGCCATTGGCTTGGCCTTGGCGGAAATACTCAGCAATTTGGCACCAGATTTGGCAGGAACCATCAAGTTGATTTTCCAACCGGGCGAAGAAGGGGTGCGTGGCGCCAAATCCATGGTGGAAAAAGGTGTGGTTGATGATGTGGATTTTTTGGTGGGACTGCATTTAGGGGCAAATTTATTTAAGCTTGGTCAAGTAAGTTACAAGACGGATGGGTTTTTTGCCACCACTAAGATAGACGCGGAGTTCACCGGCATCCCGGCGCATGCCGGCGCTAAGCCGGAAACAGGACGCAATGCCTTGCTGGCGGCGGCTAACGCCTTGATTAATTTACAGGCTATTTCCCGTCATAGCCAAGGTGAATCACGCATCAACGTCGGTGTGCTGCAGGGTGGTACCGGACGCAATGTTATTCCGGCTCATGCGGTCATCAAATTAGAAATACGGGGCAGCCACAGTGAAGTAACCCATTATATGCACCAGGAGGCTATCCGTATTATTGAAGCTGCAGCTGCCATGCAGGGGGTAGCCGTCAAGACCAGTATTATGGGGGCGGCTACTGCCGCACAAAATGATGAAGAACTTGCTCAGCGAGTCAAGGGTATTGCCCAGAAACTGGGAATATTTACAGAAATACTGGCGGCCGATGCTGGCGGGGGTAGTGAGGATTGTACTTATTTTATGGAACGGGTTCAGCAAAAGGGCGGGCAGGCAATATATACGCTGATTGGCACTGAACTGGCTGCCGGACATCATGATTCAAGGTTTGACTTCAATGAGGATGCTCTGGAATATGCGGTTATATTTTTAGCGGGTACGGCCACGGAACTGCTCAATTCTCATTCATAAGAGGAAAGAACGGCCCATCCGTCTCCCCCTGTCTTATAATAAATCGATAGAGGTAACAGAAAAGAGAAACTCCTGCAAAATTTATATAATTTGGCAGGAGCTTCTCTTTTTTTGGCAAACATTCCAAATAGGGCATGGAGTTATTATCCAAATGATGAAACTGGCCGAATAACGGGATATTAAGGCCTTTGGCCAATATATATTTGGCACCGGAACGGGACAATGGGGAAGTGGTGCTGTACAATGATTTCAAAAGAGGTGACTTTTTTTGAATAGGCGTGATTTTATAAGAAAACTTGTGATATGTGGGGGGACTATAGGCTTGCTCGGGAAGCTGCTAGACCCCAATCTGCTCAGGGCAGAGCCTTTTTCTAATGCACTTGAATACTATCGAATTGTTGTGTTAGGTGATCCCCATTTACCCGTGCGTGAGCGAGAGGTTAAGGATTTGACCAAACGGCACAAGATTGTTGATGCTAAGAATAAGGTTGTGGAAGATATCAATTCTTGGGAGGACGTAAAGCAAATCAATGTTATGGGTGATATCGTAGCCCAATTTGGAACCGTAGAGGAGTACGCTTATGCAAGACAATATTTTGCACGGTTTAATAAACCGATTTCTTTTATAGTCGGCAATCATGACTATATCTACGCCGACGCTTTTTCTACGGAAGGTAAATTTATTCGTGCTGACGCTGTTTCGCGGGAGCAAAAACTCAACCGATTTAAAGAAGCTTTCGGACAGTCGGTCTTGTTCTATAGTCAGACAGTCGGGCGTTATCTGCTCATCTTTTTATCCCCGGATTCTCTTGAATCATCTCATCTAACTCAAATATCAGAACAACAGCTTGTCTGGTTCAGAAACGAATTAGAGAAACACCCCGCAGCCCCTACAATCATTTTCTTTCACGCTCCACTGGCTGGAACTTTGCTTAATTATAATAAAGATGTTAATACTCCCAATTTTATTGTTCAGCCGAAGGACGCCGTCGAGAAAATTATCAATGATAATCCACAAATCCTTCTCTGGGTTTCCGGACATACACATACCTCTGCTACGAATCCAAGCTATGCTTCAAGCGTTAATGCTTTTGGCGGGCGACTCACGAATATTCACAATGCTGATATGGATAGAGAGACGATCTGGACGAACTCCCTGTATCTATATCCGAATAAAGTACTAATAAAAACCTTTAATCACAAAGAGAAAGTATGGGAAGCAGATCTGGAGCGTACCATTTATATATAGATACAAGGGGCGGTTGGGGTTATCCATACGCGTTTTTTTAAAGAGGGGAGCAAGGAACAAGGATTTTATTGTGTTTTTAAGGAATAAAGTAGCGATTAAGTTAATAAGTTGTGAAATCGAAAAAACGCGACTGACTCATCTAAAGGTTTTGTTTTATAAAATTAGGAGGTATGTTGTGAACTTTTTTAACATGTCTAAATTGGTAAGTTCCAAACTTATTTTGGCAACTTTAGTAATTTTACTACCTATTGGTTCGGCATTAGCAAGTGATAATAATGAGATTCCAAAGCGTTATACTGATTTACAAAAAGATGGTTTAAAGGGTCCAGTAAAAAGCTGTATGGATGTTATGGGACAAGGTTTCGATTTGACGATAACATATAACAAAGATAGAATGCGATCAAATGTTAATGTTGGAAAAATATTTCGCTACGAATATAAGTATGACGAAAAGGGTAGAGTGATTACTGATAGAAAATATGATTTTGCAAATAAAACTGCCACATCTTATTCAGATTCAACAAAATATGTATATAAACTTAATGAGTCTGGTTTCGAAACAGAAATCATTTCACAAAATAAGACTGGAGAAACAACGATAAGTGAATTTAGTGATACTGGGCTAAAAACAAAGCAAATAAAGATAAATCGTTTAGGTGACATAGAAGACGTAACTATATATAGTTATAATGAACATGCATATAAAACGAGTCAACTTGTTTATAGACCAGTTGAAAAAACACAAATAGTTTCATTAGATAAGTTCAAGCTAATACAAAAAGATGAGTATATATATAACGATGATCTTCTGATAAAAATTTTACGTACCTACGATAAAGAGAATAGCTATATATATAAGAGCTATCGCTATGAACTATTTGATAAGTATGGAAATTGGGTAAGAAGCTACGAGGCTACAGCAAATAAGAAAGAAGAAACTAAAGTACGTAAAATTGAATACTACGAATAGGTTAATGATCGGGCTGTTGAACTAGAGAATTCCTGTCAGATCTATTTGGATTTGGCAGGGATTATTGTATTATACAGTAATTTCACTAATAACTACTAAAGTCACCTCTTTAGTTTCTTAGGAGTTTAAATGGAATACATAAAACAACTAACCAGATTTGGGATTCAACAAGCTTTATCATGCATTTTTCCTGTAGCAGTTTTTTGTACTTTAGCATTATCTAAATTTATACACATACCGTTTGTATCCAGGTACGATTTTATATTATTCATATGTATCTCTATACAATGGTTGATGCTACATTTCGAATTGGAATCTATCGATGAATTAAAAGTTATTTGCATGTTTCATATTCTTGGACTAGTGCTTGAAATATTCAAGGTCTATATGGGGTCTTGGATGTATCCTGAGGAATCAATATTTAAGGTTTGGGGAGTGCCGTTATATAGTGGGTTTATGTATGCGAGTGTTGCAAGCTATATATGCCAGGCATGGAAAAGACTTGATTTAAGGTTTATTGACTGGCCTAGTAATTTTGTTACATATCCTATAGCTGGGTTGATATATATGAACTTCTTTACACATCACTTCTTTCTCGATTTGAGATGGATTATTATTTTAGTCTTATTTATTCTGTTTGGAAAGTCTAAAATTGGTTTTAAAGTGAATCGACATAACTATAGTATGCAAGCGATAGTGTCATTTTTATTAATAGGTTTCTTTATATGGTTGGCAGAGAATATAGCAACTTTCTTAGGAGCATGGAAGTATCCGGAACAGATGGAGACATGGCAAATCGTTCATATTGGTAAGATAAGTTCTTGGTTTCTGTTGGTAATCATAAGTATAATCATTGTTGCTAATTTAAAACATTTTAAATACGGCCCGAATAAATCATCGCTAAGTAATTCATAGGGTATCCTTCGGCTTATGAATCTTGAGTGTTAGTACTGATTCAGGAACCCGTCCCTTCGAGAACCCTAGTAGAATCCAAATTAGTATAGCTCTTTTCCTGGCCAGACCCTGTTTGACAATTGATGCCATATTATTTATATTTAGAATAAAAGTAATTTTCTTGTGAAAGGAGGCCAAGAGTGATGACTACTTTTTATCAAAGTTTACCGCGTGATGCAAAATCACCTATTTTTGTAGTTCGCTTAGCGTTGGGCGGGATACGTATGTCCTTTTTTAGAAAAGTGTATAGGAAAACTAATGTCGGAGCTCTTGGCTGTATAAAAGCATAGCTTATTTTACTATGTGAATAAAACGTGAAGACGCCAATTGGGCGTCTTTTTCTTTTTTAGGTGCAAAAGTGAGTTAATATGTCGCAGATTTTTTGTAGAAGCATTGCAAGATTTAATTTTAAGCGTATATAGGTTAATTTAATGAACACAGGAGGTATAAAACATATGAAGGCAGATTTTCACACAATTGACATGGAGACATGGCCGAGAGCTCAAACATATAATTATTTTACAGAAACAGTATCAACACTTATTTATTCCATTAACGTAACAATGGATGTCACAGTCCTTAGGTATACATTAAAAAGTAAAGGCTTAAAATTCTTTCCTGCATATCTTTACCTGGTAACCAGGGCTATTAGAAAACAGCAGGAATTTCTTATGGCAATTCAAGATGATAGGTTAGGATATTGGGATTGTCGAATTCCTTTTTATCCAATATTGCATGAAGATGATAAAACAATAACATTTCTTTGGACAGAGTATGATGAGGATTTTGAGGTGTTTTATAAAAGTTATATTTCAGACATGGCACAGCATGGAAAGAGTCATGGTATTATGTCATCAAAGGGAGCACCACCTTCTAACACCTATATCATAGCTTGTATTCCGTGGTTTACTTTTAATAGTTTATCCATGCAATTGCAAAATGCGAAGAATTATTATGCACCACTCTTTGAAGCTGGCGGATTTACTGAAACGAATGATATAACTACGATGCCTTTATCTATTACGGTTAATCATGCGGCAGTGGATGGTTATCATATAAAGGTACTTTTAGAGGAGTTACAATGGACAATGGATCATCCTGGAGAGTGGATGTAATTGACTTTGCGTGCTGCAGTTTAAGCAGGGACAGGTACCTTGTCCCAGTAGCTTAGAGTTGACCACAACCAGTCAACGCTCCATCTCAACCATGCAGGTAATTTCCAAAAATACCCGAATATGTTATACAATCACATTTTATAAAAGGAGTGTTCTTTGTGTATCTTTGGAATGTCAATGCATTGGTTAAGGATTTACGAGAAGATAAAATGTCTGAAAATGAAAAATTAAAATATTACCTGCTTTCAGGTGTATTTGCTTTGGCAGTACCTCATGAATTGGATTTATTTACTATATTAGACGTTGGTGTTTTTATAATAGGGACCTATCTGTGTTTTGAAGCCAATTCTAAAGGAGATAATAGAAATTTTATTACCAGAATGATTTGTTTAGAAATTCCACTGGGTATCCGATATGTTCTAATACTTCTTCCACTTTTTATAGTTGTGTACATCATCTTCGATAAAGCAGATAATATTAATCAAATCTTAAATATCTTAGGCATATTCTCTATGATTATCTATTACATGTTTTTAAGATCCTACATTGCAAAAGTATCACAACCCGAATTACCTTTCCCCGACAACAATATTTCAGCTAACTAGACTGCCGCTACAGGCGGTTTCTCCTAAGTGGTACATTATACAAGCGGAGGTATATTATGCTTTTTTTGATATTGAACATCATAATTGCTGCATGGGTATACAGCAACGCTAAAGATAGAGGGGTTATCGAGCGAGCTTGGTGGGGATGGGGCACGCTTTTACTTCCGTTTGTATATTTACCGCTTTATTTAATTGCACGACCACCAATCACATCACCTGGATCACCCGCGAGTATTAATGGCAAACGTGCATTTCTCATAGTGATTGTACCTATAACCTTAATTATAGGTACAATCACTTGTTATGAATTTGTCAGTCTATATGAAAAAGTTCAATATGATCAGGCTGTGCAGAAAAGTAAAGTGGATTTAGAGAAAGCTAAACACGAGCAAGAAGCAAAGTTTACTAAATTAACGGCGACTGAACACATTGCTGAAGCCAAAAAAGCTATGGCTGAAAATTATGATCCTGCCAACGGTAACTGGGGAGATTTAGAAGTGGCTAAAAAACATTTAATGGCTGTTTCTAAGATTGATCCCCAATATGAAGAAGCCGGATTGTTACTAACAGAAGTAGTTGATAGAGATAGAGAAAGAAGAGCGTATATGCTAAAAAAGGAGCAAAAAAAATATTAATGTAGAGTTGCGATGGCATTAAAGAAGGGAACGGAGGTAGTGTCTTCTGAACACTACCTCCGTCCCTCCTTAGACTTTTTTTAAAAAAGTATTGACATTAATTAGTAATTAGCGTATATTTAAATTACTAATTAATAATGAATATTAATTAGTATAGATAATGGAAAACTTAAAAGTGAGCATTATTGAAAAGTTTATATAAAGAATTTTTAATAGCGAATAAGCTACCGCTATAGGTAGTGGAAGGGGTGGGATCTATGTATAAAAAAGATGATAACTCTAAAATTGAGGAAGTTCTGGTTTGTGAAGAATCACGTTGCGACAGTGAAGACACTAGTTGCTCAGAAACCTGTGAATTAGTTGAGCAGATTGTTCCCTAAAAAATAGAATTTAACTGTAAGCTACCTTTAAAAAAGAAGGTAGCTTTTTACTTTTATCAATTAGGAAGGACAAATTCTCTAGTCCTAATTGTCAAAGACGCAGGGTACCACCGTCCCCCTGACTCATCTTGTTTTGGAAATCATGTATTTGTATCGTCCGAAATGACTTGATTTATGATTTCACGATAGCGTTTCGCCTTTTTCTCCATAAATTCAACTCTTCTCGTTGCCTCCTCCAACTGCTCCTGTGCAATCTCCTTGTATTTTAAAATAATTTCATAACGGAGAAGAATGGAAGAATCTCCATCTAGGTATAGATCAACAAAGTGCTTGACGTCCTTTATCGACATACCGCAATCCTTAAGATACTTCACCCTTATCAGCCAATTAAGAGACTCTTCGTCAAAAAGACGATTGTTATATTTGTCGCGTTGTATGTTCGGTACCAGTCCCTTGTCGGTATAAAATCTGATGGTATGCTCTGTGAGATTTAGTTTCTGAGCTACTTCTTTGACTGTGTACATTTCTCTAACTCCTTTTAAAAAAAACGCTTGACTTCGTGTTACTCGAATGCACTACAGTAAACGTATCATGAAAAGGAGGCGAAGTAAAGTATGTCAAAGCAAAAATCAGCCCTAATCATTGGCGCATCACGAGGACTAGGTTTGGCGATTGTTCAAGAACTTTTGGAGCGCGGATGGAAGGTGACAGGAACAGTTCGTGATGAGAAAAGGACGCAGGTACACGCGCTCGCTGAGCAACATCAGGAACACCTTGAAATCGAGCATGTCGACATTACGGAAACAAACCAAATTGCAGCTCTCAAAAACCGATTGAGCGGTAGAAATTTTGATCTTCTTTTTGTAAATGCGGGCATTACTAACGAACGATATGAAACAATTGGCGAAGTCTCGACAGAGGAATTTGTGCACGTGATGGTTACAAACTCGCTCTCCCCTATGCGAGTAGTAGAACAGTTTACAGAAAATGTTCGGTTGGGTGGTACAGTTGGTATCATGTCGTCTGGACAGGGCAGCGTCGCAGACAACGAGAAAGGGGAGTTTGAAGTCTATCGGGCAAGTAAAGCGGCACTCAATATGCTGATGAGAAGCTTTGCGGCACGTCGAGGGAAGGATTATGCATTATTACTTCTTGCCCCGGGTTGGGTAAAAACAGATATGGGTGGGTCAAATGCTAAATTCACGATTGAAGAAGTGATACATGACATTGTTGATACGATCCTTGCCCAAGAAGGGGGACGAGGGTTGCAATATCTCGACCGTTTTGGCAAAACAGTCAGGTGGTAACTCATGAATTTTTTAACACGTTTTTGAAAAACGCCATCAAAAAACCTCCAAAGCCTAAAAACCAAATAAATAATTGTTGCATTGCATAGAGTCACCTTTTCCCAAAGGCTACACCTTATGGTAGATCATGTCCACTTGCTGGTAAGTATACCGCCGAAAGGTCAGTGTTTCGTCATTTATGGGCGGGAGCAACAATATAAAAGTATACTGAAGAGCAAGAGAACCTAAAAATGAAAACCAACTGCCAATTACGATATTGAATATAAAAAAACAAGAACTAGCTCTGCTAAACCAGAGCTAGTTCTCGGCTTTTCCGCATTCTTTTAAAAATCCCCCAATTTGCAATAAATCGAATAGAAGTAGCAGAAAGAGAAAACTCCTGCTAAATTTGTATTAATTTAGCAGGAGTTTAAGTTTTAGTGGAAAATATTTCGATAACCCCATCCCCACGAATCCAACAAGCAATATCAAGAGGGATTAGAGCAAAAAGTTGATGAAAAAGAAACATCCCGTACGCCAAGCCCCTGGCTATAATACTTTGCGAAGTTCCCTCAGTTCGTTATCGTGTTTTGCGTTACGTTGCAGTAAATAATTTATATCGTCGGCGATAGCGTCAATTTGCTCCGCTTTTTTATAAGTTTTTTCGATAAGGCCCAATATTGCCGCGTCAGATTCTTTGGAATTTTTAAATTCGGCATCTATTTTAGCTTCGACGCTATCAAGTCTAGTTTCGATGCTTTCAAGTCTAGTCTCGACGCTATCAAGTCTAGTTTCAATGCGTTTTTGGCCTTCAAGTAGCTGTTTTAGTAATTCTTCCACTATGAATCACTCCTTAATTACTTATTATAGCATATAGTAAGTCTTTATGGGCTGTTAAAAACTCATATTTCAATTTAACTATTAGGCTGCTTGATAATCTAAATTAGTCAAAGGGTATAGAAAAAAATTCATTAATAAAGGAAGGTTTGTTTATATCGATAGTTTGAAATCTTTAGCAAACGCGACCATGGTTTGCTCTGCAATTATTCCCCAACCTGTAGAGAACACTATGGTTGATCTTTGGTGTTCCTGATTTTTGCTGGGAGAACAGACGAATAATTGTATTGGCCACTATTCACATCGAGAACTCGACCCGCCATTTCAAAATAGCCATACTCACTGGAAAATAATTGATATAATTATAACATACATTATATTCCACCGGAGTACAGCATATGCTAAAAAATAACTTTGAGTTTGGCGGCACACGTCAATCGAATAGAAGTAACAAAAAGAGAAGCTCCTGCAGAATTTGTATTAATTTGGCAGGAAGTTTGGGTTTGTGTAGCAAATATTTCAAAATGGGGAATCTGTCCCTTCAGTGATTTAAATTTGGCAAGGAGACATGAAAACATGATGCTGAGACTACTCAAGATGATAGGACAAGGGGCAATTTTGTGGTGTATCTACTGGCTGGGCAATCTAATCACCACCGTTACCGGATTACCCATTCCCGGTACTGTATTTGGCATGATCCTGCTGTTTGTACTTTTAGCGTGTGGCATTTTAAAGCTTAGCTACATTCAGGAGGCCGCCGATTTTTTACTTAAACATATGTTATTCTTTTTTATTCCGGTGGCTGTCGGATTAATGGAGTGGGGAGCAGTATTTTATGAACATGCTGTAGTATTGACGGCCGCTTTGCTGGTCGGAGCCGTTTTACCGTTTTTTACGGTAGGTATCATTACACAACTGCTACATAGAGAGGGGAAATGAATATGGCTCTTACCGTCTTTTTTGTGATTATGACTGTTGCTGCGTATCTGTTGAGCCGCTATTTGTATTTCAGGTATAATAATCCGCTCATTAATATTGTTCTGTTGAGTGCTGCAGCTATTATCGCAATTTTAGTTTTGGCTAAAATACCATATCAGGCTTATGTTCCGGCGAAAGACATCATGACTTTTCTGCTTGGACCGGCGACGGTTGCCCTGGCTGTGCCGTTGTACCGGAACCGGCATTTGTTGAAACAATACGGTATTGCCATCTTCATGGGGGTCGGTATCGGTACACTGATTTCCATGGCCACCGTGATGTTCATTACCAGGGCCGGTGGTTTAACAAGAGAAATCATCGTATCGATTATCCCGAAATCTTCCACCATTCCTATTGCCGTCGATGTGGCGCAACTGGCGGGCGGCAATTCTGCCTTAGCGGTAGCTTTTGTTGTGGCTACCGGAACGTTTGGTTCAGTAATTGGGTTAACCCTGCTTTCCTGGTTTAAGATTTATGATCCTGTGGCCCGCGGGCTGGCCATGGGGACAGTTTCACACGGCCAGGGGACCGCAATGGCTCTCCTGGAAGGCGAGAAGCAAGGATCTATGGCCGGCGTGGCTATGTCTCTGGCCGGGGTGTTCACTTCGGTGCTAGCACCTATACTCATCGCCTGTTTTGTTGATTGACTTCTTTTCTGTAATTCTGGGATATAGGAGAAGACGAGGGGAAACTGGTATTTGCCACTGATGGTATGTACGTAATAGACACTATCTCAGTATAAGGGCTAATTTCCATATAAATATAAGAACGGTCAGCATTATCATAAGAATGCTGACCGTTCTTTTTATCCGGTTACTCTTCCAATATCCTTTGGATTGAGCAATATTTTATCCTTAGGTTTTACGGGCTGCGCAACGACTGCAACGTTAATTAAGTTGCTTTATAAAATTAGAGTGCTTCAATAATAAGAGAAATACCATCGCTAGCTGCGGGTTCCCCGCTAAACGCTGTAAAACTATACTTGTATTTATTTACTTCCATAAATTTAGCATTTTTAGTACCAAAAGGCCGTTTTATAGTTAGTTCTGTTGGATCGCCATAGCGACTAGTTACTGCTGGCAGCCAGGCATCAAAGACTCTGTTCATATTGTTAGGAGTGACAGGCTCACCGGGTCTATTTAGTCTGAGTGGCTGAAACATGCGAACCTCAATTATTTTATTTGTTTTCTTGTCTACCGTAACAGTAAGATCACCATTAACGTATCCTATATAATGCACAGTAGTTTCTGTGCCATTCTTTTTGCCATTTACGCTTGCTTTGGTATGACGAAACCCTTGAGGCAATTTAAAGTCGGATTTAATCATAAATGAATCAAGAAAAAGTCCTAAAGTATTAGCACCAAACTCTAAAGAAGCATAGGTCTTGGTACAGAAAAATGGAAAGATGAACAAGACTAAAAGACTGACAGTGACACATCTCTTAGCGAATCCTTTTAGCATTTTTGCTCCACTCCTTCGTGTATTCAAATTAATTGAAAAATTAAGGCATAAAGATATTACCCTTGATATCAAACCGTAATTTTCTCTGGTAGAATGGTAGCATATGCCAAGTCAAGTTGTCAATAATTATGAGATCGTCCTTTCTGCCTGGAAGGCGATGCCACCGTCCCATCGTGAGAAGCCAAAAGAGCGTTCCTTTACTTCCCATTAAATAGCAAAGTCTTGACAATTAATAATAAGAAGAATTATTATTATATAAGAAGAAAAATTTTGTATTTTTGAGATAAATTATCAACTGTTGCTTAATGTCCTATTGCAGATGTTTTTGGTGGCAGCGATAATGCAAAAAGCACGAATTTGCTTACGAGGAGAATGATCATGTTTTCTAATGTAAAGTTTAAGCTAAATAAGGATATTGCTATAGTGATTTTAATAATGACTATCGTGACAACGTTACTTGGGGTATATGAAGCTTATTCAATAAATAAGCAGAAAGAGGCTCGTTTAGAAAATTATCGGCAAGTTCTATTTGCAGATTATGATGCAAGCATAAAAAAGCAAGTCCAAACCGTCATTAACCAAATTAGTGCATATTATGAACGTTCGCAGAAAGGGCTAATGACTGAGGAAGAAGCTAAAAAATTAGCTTTGAATATCGTCCGTGATGCTCGATATGGCGATGACAAAAGCGGTGTTTTCTGGGCTGATACTTTTACTGGTGTTTTTCTTGCTTCAAGTGCTGGTAATGCTGTTGAGGGAAAACTCCGGATAGAAGCAAAAGATGCGAAGGGAAACAATTTTGTCAAAACTTTTATTGAAAATGCCAAAAAACCAGAAGGTGGATATTCGGAATATTATTATCCACGTCCTAAAGATGTTGATCCCACGCAAACCCCTTTGCCTAAGCGTTCCTATAGCGCTGGATTTGCTCCATGGCAGTGGTCAATTGGAACAGGCAACTATGTTGATGATTTAGAAAGAATGGTTGAAGTTTATAAAGCTCAATTAGATGATGAGCAAGCAAGACAATTAATTTTTTCGGTCTCAACCTATTTATTTATTTTGGCACTCGCCATTGTTACCTCGCTGTTTATTAATAGCAAAATAACAAGGCGTATTAAGCCAATGGCTCAAATCGCTCAAGAAGTAACTAGGGGCAATCTTAATGTCAGACAGATTGATGTTATAGCAAAAGACAGTATTGGAGACTTAGCGCAAGCGTTTAATGGAATGGTGCAAAATTTAAGTACTTTGGTCAAACAAACAAAAAATTATGCAGGGCAAGTTGCCCAAACGGCCGATCAACTACATAAAGGAATGGAACAATCTGCTCAAACTTCAGATCTCGTCGTCCGCTCAATAGGAAGTGTCGACAATGGGGCATTTCGCCAAATGTCATTGGCGAAAGATGCATCAGTTGCTGTGCACGAAGCTTCTGCCGCAATGGCAACGATGATTACAAATTCTAAAAGCATGGCTGATAAATCAACTGAAGTTGCACAAGCCGCACGAGTAGGTGAAATGAATATTAAGCAAACGATCAGCCAGATGAGTCAGATTGAACGCACCGTTATCAATTCTGCTGATGTTGTTAAAAATTTGGGACAACGATCTCAGCAAATTTCTGTTATGGCAGAAAGTATTTCAAAAATTGCTTCGCAAACGAATTTGCTGGCTTTAAATGCGGCCATTGAAGCGGCCCGGGCTGGCGAGCAGGGCCGGGGGTTCGCTGTCGTTGCTGATGAAGTAAGACAGCTTGCTGAACAAGCCAACGATGCGTCTAAACAAATCACGAACCTGATTAGTGTAATTAATATAGATGCCAAAAAAGCAATAGAAGCAATGGATGTAGGGACCAAAGAAGTCCAAACAGGTACGAAAGTAGTTCAACACGCAGGGCAATCCTTTAAAGAGATTTCCCTTCTCGTTACAACCATGCTAGAAGAAATTAGTAAGACGATTGAACAAATGCAAGATACAGCCAATGCCAGTCAGAATGCTGAAAAAACTGTACAGGAAGTCGAAGAAATTTCGAAAAATATTTCGCTTGAAACCGCACAAATATCTTCAGCTACTGAAGAACAATCTGCCTCGATTCAAGAGATCACTGCATCAAGCATTGCTCTTGCCGGTGTGGCTGATGAATTGAATAAATGGGTAGATCGGTTTAAACTTTAGTGACTCTGCGATTCCTTTTCTGAATGTTGGCCAGAGAAGCGAACGCATAATGGACTCTTACAGAACCGAAGTAGGCGCGAATGATTTGCGGCAATAAATTGAATAAAAGTAACAGAAAAGAATCTCCTGCCAAATTTGTATTAATTTGGCAGGAGATTGGTTTTGTTGGGTGTAACTTTCTAATCTATCCCTCTGTTTCTATGAGTAGTGTTCAGGCAAATAAGAATTGTTCCCACTTGTACATGGATTTTCGTCAAATCAACATGTGACCACCCTCAACATGCAGAATAGTCCCGGTGATGAAACTGTTCTGCAACAGATACAGTACCCCCTGTGCCACATCTTCTGCATTGCCTATCCGTTTTACTGGAAGCTTATTTGCTATGGTATTGTAGAAAGAAGTGCGTGCTTCTTCTGTCATTTTGCTGCGGGAAGGAGTGTCGATTATGCCGGGGGAAACGATATTAACGCGTATTGGAGCAAGTTCCAGCGCTAAAGTTTGACCGAGACTGGAAATGGCAGCGTTAACTGCACCGAGGGCGGATGAACCGACCATAGATTTGTAGGCAACAATTCCAGAAAACAATACGATAGAACCCTGAGGGGAAATCTTGGGTGCACCATATTTTACGGCAAAATATTGACCCCAGAATTTGTTTTCAAATAGCTGGCGAGCGTGAGCAGTATCCATTTGCAGAAACGAACCGCCGGAGGTTTCCGCAGCACTTACTACAAGATGGTCGAAATGACCGATCTTTTCAAAGAAAGTCTGGACTTGATGTTCTTGCGAAGTATCCAGAATATAGGCTTCTGTGTCGTGCCCCAGTTTAGCTTTAGCGCTTTGTAATTTTTCTTCGGACCGGCTGGCAATAATTACTTTCGCCCCTTGGTCAATGACCTGTTTTGCTGTTTCAAAGCCGATGCCAGAGCTTCCGCCGATAAGGATAATTTTTTTGTTCTGTAACATGGTTATTCCTCCTTGTAATTTTGTGGTGTCCTTTCCCCTGATTAGCAAAAACAGGGGAAGTTGTTACTTTTTTCAATAATGAACTTTGTCAATTACATTGTACTTTCAAAAATTTATTTTTGGAAGTAGTGTTATTTATTTCATATAGTTTCCCTAAGTATACTTATGTGATATAATTGCTTTAATAGACAATTTATTTGGAGGATATCGTGATGAAGGAATTTAAGACGGTCGTGCTAACAAAAGGAATCCCGGGTGAACCATGCCCCATTGCCAAAACACTTGATGTGATTGGTACTAAATGGACATTTTTGATTATTCGAGACTTACTCATCGAAAAAACAATGAGATTTAGCGAATTGCGGAAATCCATGGAAGGGATAAGCCCGAAAACTTTGTCTTTGCGTCTTAGAGAGTTGGAGGAACATGGTATATTGGAGCGAAAGGTGTTTCCTGAAGTTCCTCCGCGAGTTGAATATACTTTAACAGAAAAGGGAAAGCGCCTGGAGGGCGTTTTTGTTGAGTTAAAACGATTCGGGCTTTATTTACAGGATAAAGATTAACTCGAAAATAGAGAATTAAAAAACAGCAGCCATATCAACCCTTAACGGAATTGTAGGCTGCTATTGGTCCCCGTGTCCCTTCAACAGACTACACGCATGGTGCCGGCTGCCGGAACCTCTTTATGCCCTTTAACATAATATATAGCAAGGTGCATATTGGAGGGAATAAAATGTTATACTGTGATGACTATAATCAAAAAAACATCGGCGAATGCTACAGTGGCTGTGGTGGAGTATCAAAACCATTATTGAATAAAATTGTTGTTCTCGACCCTGGTCATGGTGGCATTTATTCGGGGGGTGTACACTATGGGTTTCGGGAATCTGATATTAATTTGTCGGTCGCTCTTAAAGTGCGAAAAAAACTAGCCAGATTAGGCGCTAAAGTCATTATGACGCGGAAACGTGACGTTAACCTAGCGCCAGAGGGCTCGACTCTTGACGCCGATCTCCAAGCCAGAGTAGATGTTGCTAAAAACTCTGGCGCTGATATTTTCGTAAGCCTGCATGTTGACGATGTTCCAAATATTAACCTTAAAGGTGTTACCAGTTATTTCCCGGAAGGACGGTCTTCTGGTCTTGCTTCTGCTATCCAAACTTCTTTAGTAAATGAAATCTGCGTAGTTGATAATGGTGTTAGCCCGGCCAATTTTTATGTACTCGTTCATAACGACGTGCCATCAGCATTAATTGAAATGGGGTATTTATCCAATCCTGCAGAAGCATTACGTCTTATGAATAACTCCTATCAAAATCTATTAGCTCGCGGCATTGCAAAGGGCATCCTTAACTACTTTCTGTGCCGATAATCCTGTTCTGCTGCTACATTATAGTCGCAGTATGCCATTGTTGCTATTCTATACTGTATACTATTTATTGGTGCGAGATGAACAAAAGCTATATTGAAAATGTTGGCTAGGACTAGTGTTTCTATATATGTGGGCAATGAGGGCAGACCTCATTGCCTTTTTAAAATTTTCCGCGGACTCCCACCGCCGTCCCCTAGTCCTCCTATGAGTCCAAGAACCGTCACTTGATTCATTCTCCGTGATTGGTTAAAAAATGGTGTCGATAACCCCGTCCTCGTGACAACTAAACTGTATCCTGTGATGAAACACAAATTGGCACTTCTTATAAGTCCATTTTAATTGTATGATTGCTTTATTGAGAAGCCGTAATAAGAACTTTTTAGAGGAGATTGAGGCAATGGGGATGATAAAAGCGTTCAATTCTAATGAAAAAAAGTAACTTTTTTAGGAGGTATATATGATGATAAATAAGCAAAGATTGATTGGCGAGTTTATAGAATTGGTACAAATAGATAGTCCAAGCTCTAGAGAAGGTGCTGTAGCTAAAGCTCTAATATACAAGTTAGAACAATTAGGCTTTGATGTACGTGTAGATAATGCTGGATCTATATCAGGTGGAGAAACTGGTAATGTTATAGCAATATTAAAGGGAAATAGACCAGGAAAGACTGTATTATTTAGTTCCCATATGGATACAGTTAGTCCCGGCGAAGGTATAAAGCCTATTATAGACGAGATAAACGGTGTCATAAGAAGTGATGGAACTACAGTCTTAGGTTCTGATGACAAAGGTGGTATAGCCGCTATATTAGAAGCTATGAGAATAATAAAGGAGAATCGTATAGAGCATAGTGATATACAAATAGTATTCTCAATCTTGGAAGAAGGAGGACTGCTTGGGGCTAAATACTTAGATTACTCTACTATAAATCCGGATTTTGCTTTCGTTTTAGATAGTGATGGAGCACCTGGACAAATAGTAGTTAAGGCTCCAGCACAAGATAGGATAGTAGTTAAAATTAAGGGTAAACCGGCTCATGCAGGTTTCTGTCCAGAAAACGGAATAAGTGCTGTTATGGTTGCAGCTAGAGCTATAGAAAGAATGAAGTTATTAAGAATAGATGCGGAAACTACAGCAAATATAGGTACTATAAAGGGTGGTATTGCTACCAATATAGTGATGCCAGATTTGGAAATAGTAGCAGCAGCTAGGAGCTTAGATAATGCAAAGTTAGATGCGCAAACTCAACATATGGTAGATACTTTCAAGGAAGCTGCTGTAGATTTTGGTGCAGAAGTCGAAATAAAAACGGAAAGAATCTATGAAGCTTTTTGTATAGATGAAAATGATGAAATAGTTAGTATGTTAAAGAACGTATTCTCTAACATGAATATAGAATATAAAGCTGTTTCATCAGGTGGTGGAAGTGATACTAATATATTCAATGCAAAGGGGCTAAAAGCAGTTAACTTAGGTGTAGGCATGAAAAACGCCCATACATTAGAGGAATGTATCTCTATTGATGATTTAATGAATTCAGTTAGAATGGTAGTTGAAATAGTAAAAGAAGCATAGCTCAAGAAAGCATTACACAATATTTTCAATATAAGAATCCAGTTCGCTAAATCAAGGAAAAACCAAAAAAATTACACGGGGAAATGCCTATGTCAAATTAGAGATTGCAATGTGACAAGGTACACTTTTAAATCGCGAGGAAGGTTGAAAAATGGTTACTGATATTATTTTGCGAAAAGCTCAACCAGAAGATATCAACGCCATGGTGGGGCTAATATCACTACTATTTTCGGTAGAGAAGGATTTTCTAATCGATGAGGCTAAACAACGGCGCGGGCTGGAAATGTTCTTAGAGCATCCAGATGGACGTTACCTGCTCGTAGCGGAATATCAGCAGAAAGTTATCGGTATGTGCTCAGCTCAACTATTGGTATCAACAGCTGAGGGCGGGTGGAAGGCTATCGTAGAAGATGTTGTGGTTGCGAAGGAATACCGTGGTTTGAGGATTGGGAGAAAAATGATTAGTGCGTTGGAAGAATGGGCTGTAAGTCAAGGTGTGAAACGGTTAGATTTACTGGCTGACTGTAATAATAGCAGTGGGCTCAAATTTTACGATAAAATGCAATGGAACAGAACCAACTTAATTGCTTTACAGAAAAAGTGAATCGTAAAACAAGTTAAACTCCAAAAGGGTTCAGGCTATACCGTATACTATTTATCGGTGCGAGATGAACAAAAGCTATATTGAAAATGTTGGCTAGGACTAGTGTTTCTATATATGTGGGCAATGAGGGAAGACCTCATTGCCTTTTTTCGTCGTAACCAGTGATACAGAGAACCGGAAGGATACATAGGGATGGCAACGAAAGAAACTTTTGTTAAATTTGTATTAATTTGGCAGGAGTTTGGGTTTGTGTAGCAAATATTTCAATATAGGGAATAGGGGTGTGTATTGGTTCGACGGAACCGTCCTCGCGATTCGTTTTCTTTTAGTTGAGTTTGGGGGGATAAGAATGACGAAAGAATTAAAATTTGCACAGCAACTTATTGATTTTATTTATGAAAGTCCAACAGCTTTTCATGCGGTGAGTACTGTGAAGAACATGTTAACTAATTGCGGATTTAGGGAACTTAAGGAAGCGAGCAAATGGAACCTTGAAAAAGGTGGTAAATTTTTTGTAACAAAGAATGATTCGGCAATTGCTGCATTTATCTTAGGTATGGGAAATATTGAGGAGTGTGGCTTCAAAATTATCGGGGCACATACGGATTCGCCAACCTTTAGAATTAAACCATCACCAGAGATGGCAAGTGAGGGTAGCTACATTCGACTTAACACAGAAGTATATGGTGGACCCATATTAAATACTTGGTTGGATCGACCACTAGGGGTAGCTGGAAGAATTACCGTACGCAGCGAAGATATATTATTTCCAGAAACGAGACTTGTGAATATCAAAGAACCAATCCTTATTATCCCTAACCTTGCTATCCATATGAACCGGGAAATCAATAAAGGGGTAGAACTGAATGAGCAAAAAGATATGCTACCGCTTATGGCTCATATAAATGAAAGTTTTGAGAAGGGCAACTATCTGCTAAATGCTATTGCAGAAGAACTAAACGTAGATGCGTCTACTATTATCGATTTTGATTTATTCCTTTATGAATATGAAAAAGGAAGTATCATCGGACTTAATAATGAATTTATATCCTCGGGAAGACTCGATGATTTAGCGATGGTCCATGCAGGAATAGAAGCACTCATTAGAGTACCGGCAGTAGAAGCAACAAATGTTATGATTGCCTTTGATAATGAAGAAGTAGGAAGTAGAACGAAACAAGGCGGAGATTCTCAATTTCTTTCTAACGTATTAGAAAGAATCGTGATTTCTCATGGGAAAGGGAGGGAGGATTTCTTCAGAGCTCTTGCGAAATCGTTCATGATATCAGCAGATCTAGCTCATGCTGTTCATCCCAATATTGGGGATAAACATGATCCCGTACATAGACCGTTTCTCAATAAGGGACCTGTTATTAAAATTAGCGCAAACCAAAGTTATACCACCGATAGTAACTCGGATGCAGTTTATGAAGAAATCTGCAAAAAGGCAAACGTTCCTGTGCAGAAGTTTGTCAACCGATCTGATTTAAAAGGCGGCTCTACCATAGGACCTATTTCCTCCACTCATTTAGATATACGTTCTGTAGATCTAGGAAACCCTATACTTGCCATGCACTCCGTAAGAGAATTAGCAGGAGTATTAGATCATACCTTTATCACTACATCCTTTGAAGAATTTTACAAATTATAAAAATCAATAGGGACGAAAAGTGGCTGTGGCACTAAGTGCGGCAGCTAATAAGATTGCATATGGTAATCCATGCAGAGTAGTTAGGGAAAATATTTAAAAAGAGAAATTCCAATTGCCCCTTTAGGATGGATGGAAAGGCCTAAATGAAAGGAGAATGCGTTATGATAAAATCAATTGAAATGCGAAGAAGTATTAGAAAATATAAAGAGGATGCTGTATCGGACAAGAATATTCTTCGGCTGATTGAGAGTGCAAGGTTGGCACCATCAGGAAGTAATACCCAGCCTTGGCACTTTATTGTTGTAAAAGATAAAGTGATCAAACAAAAAATATCGGAAGTATCTCATAATCAAAAATGGATGGTAACGGCTCCAGTTTTTATTGTATGTATCGCAGATATTCGTTCAAGAATAAAAGAAGAAGTTGAGCTTATTTTAGAAGAAAATAGCCCGGAAGAAGAGGTTAAGCAAATTATAAGAGACACTTCTATTGCAACAGAACATATTCTACTCACTGCTACTAGTTTAGGATTAGGTTCTTGTTGGGTTGCTTGGTTTACGCAAAGTACAATTAGACCCGTGCTAAACATTCCTACAGATAAATATGTAGTGGGTATCATTACCCTTGGTTATCCAGATGAGCAGCCAATGTCTCGCCCTCGTAAAAAGATGGAAGAGATACTACATTATGAACAGTGGTAGGTAAACGAATAGCTAAAGTGGAGTAATTAAAGAAATTCTTAAAAGACTTCAGGAAAAAGGAGAATTAGCCATGGTGTAACCACGGCTAATTCTCCTTTTTTATATTTCAATATCAATAATTGGCGGGGGCAGTTTTTACAAAAAAGGCTCTTTTTTTCGATTAGACGCACAAATAAATATACTAAAGGATATTGGGTTAACTTGGCAGAACAATTATATAATTATAAAAAAAGGAAGTGGTTGTTAATAATGAAACGTTTTTTAAAAGCAGGATTGCTAATTTTATTTATATTATCTTTCACTATTCCAGCTTTAGCAGCCCCTCAGAATTGGGAACGAATATACCCTGACGCACCTAATATTTATTTAGATACAAACAACGTCGCCAAACCACCAGAGGGAGATATAATTTTCTTTGTAGAAAGAACCGATTTTTCTGCCCCGTACTATCAAAACCGTGCCTTTGAGTTAGAAACCATCGCATATATGCCACGCACATCTGAGTGGAGGGGCGTTAATCACGCATATTACGACATAAATCGCAAATTATTAGAACAACATAAGTACAGCTTACAAACAACCCCCTGGACTAAAGTCAGTCCAAATGACGCGGTTATCAAACGGGTTATGGAGATAGCAAATGGAGATTCAGTCACGATTATTGGTAATCAAACACCTGCCCCGACTGCAAATAATCAACCTTCATCAAATAACAGTCCAGCAAATACGGGTTCAAATACAAAACAGATTGATACTACTCAAAGCAACTCTAATGCATTAAATTATGATATTAGAAATGACTCAACAATTGAATGGCGGGAAGTAACCTTTGAAATGTTGAGTTATTTGAAAAATGATAGCCTTCCTACAAAACATATTTTGAGTATGAAGATGCCGAAAAAATGGGAAGCGGCGAGTGATGTATGGCCAGGAGCTATATTTTCGCATATTTCGGATAAATCCGGACATACGGGTATATCGCTCAATTCCCATCAGGATTATTGGCAAGAAGAGCCATCACGATGTCATGATATAACTAAAATTAGTACATTTACAACAGATTCTGGAATGAAAGCAGATATGTATGAGGCGGTTCGTAACCAGAACCAACCTATGAATGGGGTTCAAGCCAAAGTAATGGCAATGTCATTCAGCTCACCAGAAAATCCTTCATTTAAATGTTATTTTTATTTTTATGCACCTGTTGCAGAATATGACTGGTATAAGAAAAATGTATTTATTCTAATGGCGAAATTGATAAAGGTTGATTTCACTCCAACGGTCGATTGATAAAGGGGTAATAACAATGTAACCATATAATATCTGTTTACGAAAAGAACGGCTTATACGTTATTGCAGAAGCTTACTTTTACAAATATATAAGCTGTTTTTAGCTTCTTTTAATCGAACCATTCAATTAGCCTCGACAAAAAGGAAGAACTCGAACAAAATGGGAACTTGGCATATCTATAGACCTCGATTTAACGGTTGTTTTTAGGAATAATGCGGGTTTAGGTTAATGGAGGTAAAACGATGAAAAATCTATTTGACCAAACATCTTTAAGCAAGCTCCTCATGAAAAATCGATTTATACGATCAGCTACTTGTGAAAACTTGGCCGGCGAGGAAGGACATATAACGCCGCAATTACTTGCAATGTATGAAGATTTGGCAAAGAGCGGAGTAGGTACTATTATTACTGGCTCTGCATATATATCAAATCTTGAAAATATGGTGCCAGGTGTGATGGCAATTCATGACGACTCGTTTATTAATGAGTATAAACAGTTAACTAAAACCGTTCACCGATATGGAGTCAATCTAATTTTGCAAATCGTCTACGGCGGGTCGCAAACGATTTTAAATTCCGATAAAAAGGTGATATGGGGACCAAGTGCCAAAGTAAATTTGGCGACTTCCGTACAATCACAAGAAATGACTCAAGAAGATATTAAATTTGTTCAAAGCGCCTTTGCCGCTGCTGCATTAAGGGCAAAGCAAGCAGACTTTGACGGTATTCAGCTCCATGTGGCTCACGGTTATCTTTTAAGCCAGTTCCTGAGTCCTTATTATAATGAAAGATGCGATGAGTATGGTGGCTGTATTGAAAACCGTGCAAGAATGATTTTAGAAACGTATACAGCAATACGGGAAAAGGTAGGTTTTGAATATCCCATCATAGTTAAAGTTAATAGTGAAGATTTTATGGAAAAAGGAGCGACCTTTGAAGACTGTAAGTATCTTTGCAAAAAACTGGCTGAATTAGGTATTGATGCAGTTGAGGTCAGTGGAGGTTGCGCATCTTCAAGACCAAATGAAGGATCAATACGACAAATATCCAAAATGGAGCAAGAATCTTATTTTAAAACGTATGCTGCGGAAATTGCTCAAATCGTTAATGCTCCGGTGATATTAGTAGGCGGCAATCGGGAGTTTCATTCTATGACGAATATTCTAAATCAGACGAGAATTGAATATTTTGCATTGTCGCGCCCCTTAATATGTGAAAATAATCTAATTACGCGATGGCAACAAGGAGAGTTAAAAAGGGCGAAGTGCATTTCATGTGGAGTATGTCATAGTGGTAAAGAAATGAAATGTGTTTTTTTATAATATGTCAAGGGAACAGGTCCGAAACCACTGAAAAAGTCAATAAATAAACAACGGGGATCGCAATGGCTCTCCTTATTGCCCCGCCATTTTGATGCAATACTTCAAATAAAAAAACAAAAAGAAGAAACTCCTGCTAATTTTATATGAAATAGGCAGGAGTTTTGTTGTTTTGTGGGAATTATCACAAAGTAGGGAATAGCATCTACACATATCTGACTCAGCGGAACTGTCCTAGTGAGTCTTTCCCTGGTGGCAGGCAAGCTAATAGGCAGGAGGTTAGGGTTTAAGTGAAAATATGTTTTCTCGGTTGTGGAATTTTTCAATTGGAACTGGAAAAGGTTATTGCGGAATTTAAGCAGGAAAAACTCTTTGATTGTGAGTTTTCTACAGTGTATCTGCCGCTGCGTGTGCATGTAGATTTAAAAAAGTTACAGGAAAAAGTAGTGCAGGCCTTGGACGAGGTGCAGGCGGATAAAGTGATTCTTATGTTTGGCGAGAAATGTCATCCGTTGTTTGATGAATTTTTGCGTGGCTATGATTTAATTCGTTTGCGGGGTTCAAGTTGTTGGGAAGTTTTTTTGGGAGAGCTGTTGCCGGATGGGAAGGCGAGGGATCCTAAAACTTTCTATATGACGCCCAGCTGGTTGGTGAAATGGCGTGAATTTTTTGATCCGGGCTGGGGCGTGGATGAAGTTGGTATGAGACAGGCTTTCGCCTTTTATGATAATATCGTGCTTGTTGATACAGGCATTTGCGAATTTACGGATGAGGACATACTGGAGTTTTTTGAACATACGCAGGTACCAATTGAAATTGAAACGGGAGATTTGACGCTTTTTAAAAATAGTATGATTGAGGCTGTGCAGGAGGCCTTGTGTATTGTCAAGTGAAAAGTGTACCACGCGAGTGTTGCGGAAAAAAAGTTGACAAAAAGGGAGTGTCCCCGTTGTCCTCTTATTAAGAGGGTTGCCGAAAGGTAACTCTCTTTGTTTATCAGTAAGGAAATTGGGGATTTATGGAGAATTATATAATAGGATAATTATAATAGGGGGATCAGCAGAGCATTATTTTTAAGGTCACTGTTATCTAGGGAACTAATCGTGATTTGTTTTGAAATGGTGTCGACAACCCCGTTCCCTATGACAGCTCTTGAAGGAAAGGATTTATTAAAAAAATAAAGTAAGACAGTACCAGCGTCCCCTAGTCCATTAAAGTTTAAAAGTTATGTTTATATTTACTAGGAGGGTGAATATATGACTATAAAAAGGACCATACATTGTTTTGCCGTTTTGACTTTTTGTTTGTTATGCTGCAGTTTACATAGAGATGTCTGCGCCGCCGCTTTGACGGATCTAATTAATAATAACAGGGCAATTACACAGATTGAGGTTGTAACTGACCCCAATATACCACGCTGGCAGAGGCCGCCGAAGGCATTGCAAATTAAGGATAGAAAGATGATTGGGGATATTATGTCAATGATTACGGCGGGCAAGCCCTTAGTCAATGATGAAAAAATAAAGCAGATGGGCGGTATGGTGTCAAAGTATGATATACGTTTGACTGCCAATGACCAGACTTGGCAGGAAGTAACGCTGGTTTACGATTATGCTTTTTGGGTTAGCTATATTGAGGTGCAAGGGCAGAAATATGAGGTAAATCCCGACTTTTTTAGATATATGTATGCGCTGAATGAATATAGAAAAACGGATACTAAAGTTGACTCAAGGGTAATTAAGCTGTTTAAACGGTATAACTGGACGGTAGATTATAAAGTCAATGAAAATAAGAGCCTGCTGCCTGCGGATTTAAAACATGAGCCCGGGGAATATCCCACTAAGATTTATTGGGCTTATAATAATGAACTTTCCAAAAATATCGGTCTTGATTTTAGCCATTGTCTTGGCAAGAATGTAGATGTGGAAATATACCGCTTGCGTGAAGGACTTCCGGGCCCAAACAAGGAGGCACGGGGCATTGTCGTCAAATATAACGGTAAAATAGCGGGAGCCTATATTGATGCCGGAAGACATCAGTGTTTTGCCTGCTCTCTTGACAGAAAAACTTTGAAAGATATTACCGGGCGGGAATGGGAAGGCTGGATAGAAAACTATGCCGCCCGGGGTTCTAAGTTAGCAAAGCAAATGTCGGTGATGACGCCGGATGAGGTTATTACACTGTATTATGAAGCAATGGACAAGCATGATGATAAAATGCAGTTTGCCTGTATGACCCGGAAGCGGTTGAGTTCCTTTTTAAGCATCAACATGGATAATAATGAATTATATAATTCACCGGACAAATGTGCGGATGAGCAAAATATCGAATCAGCAAATTTACTGGATTTAAGAAAGTTCCAATTAAGCAACCTGAAGGAACCGTAGTCTATGAGGCAACAGTAGATGTCGTTTATAAAAACGAAAATTTGTTTAAAAATGGTAGAATAGGCCGGTTTATCACTTTACGGCAAGAAATTCCCGGGGAAGGCTGGCGCATTTGTGAAATAGGCACAGGGTTGTAAGCGTAGTGTATTGGACTCGATGAGACCCGGCAAGCCTTTAGAAAAGGGATTGTGAAAATTTAGGAAGAATAAATATATTTAGATTTAAAAATGCGCACTCAAATAAAGCAGTTTAGCTAATGTTATGACGAAAGGAAAGAGTACATGCTTGAGGTATATTGGGGTTGTTTAATTTTCGGCGTAATGGTTGCATGTGTAACTGTTTTGTTTGGGGACGTCCTTGGGCATGCCAATGACGGATTCCTTCAGATATTTCCTTTAGATCATTTAGAGTGGTTGGAGCCCGCTGTTGTAGTAGGTGGGATTACTGTTTTTGGCGGCACAGGGATCATACTAACAAGCTACACGGAACTGGTGAATTCTGAGATTATTATAATGGCGCTAAGTGCAGCGGTAGTATTGTCTGTGTTTGTATATTTTTTCTACATTAAACCGATGAAAAAATGTGAAAACTCATCCGGCTTTTTTATCAAGGAACTGGTTGGAAAAACGGCGGAAGTAATAGTGCCCATACCTGCCAATGGCTATGGTGAAATAATAATCAAAATTGGGGCGGGCATTACCAATCAAATTGCTGTATCGAGTGATAAAACAGCCATGTCGGCAGGCACCAAAGTGGTAGTAACGGATATAAAGGAAGGAATTTTGTATGTAGCTTCTTATAACAAGAACGAAGGAGGAAAAGTATGAGCGCATCAATTCTTACTATACTAGCAATTGTAATGGCTGTAATTGTTGTCTTAGGCTTAGCTTTTTGGGCACGTTACAAAACGGTTGGACCAGATGAAGCTATGATTGTAACAGGGTCCTTTTTAATGGGGGCCGATGTACTTACAGATGAATCAGGACGCCGGATCAAAATTGTCAGAGGGGGCGGGGCGTTTATTCTGCCGATATTCCAGCAGGCAGATAAACTTTCTCTCCTGTCTCATAAACTCGATGTTTCTACGCCGGAGGTCTATACTGAACAAGGCGTTCCAGTTATGGCTGACGGAGTAGCAATCATCAAAGTAGGTAGTTCGATTGAAGATGTGGCAACTGCCGCCGAGCAGTTTATGGGGAAACCGACTGAAGCGTTACAAGGAGAGGCACAGGAAGTATTAGAAGGTCATCTGCGTGCCATATTGGGAACTATGACGGTAGAAGAGGTATATCGAAACCGTGACAAATTTGCTCAGGAAGTTCAGGGGGTGGCAGCAAGAGATTTAAAAAAGATGGGGCTGCAAATAGTATCTTTTACCATCAAAGATGTGCGCGATAAGCAGGGGTATCTTGATGCTCTTGGTAAACCGCGTATTGCTGCGGTAAAAAGGGACGCCGAAATTGCTGAAGCCGAAGCTGTCAGGGACGCGCGTATAAAGAAGGCTCTTGCTGAAGAAGAGGGACAAAAAGCAGAACTGTTGCGTGATACGAATGTGGCGGAAGCAAACAAAGAAAAGGAACTCAAAGTTGCTGCATTTAAAAAAGACCAGGATACTGCAAAAGCCGAAGCCGACCAAGCCTATAAAATACAGACAGCCCGCTCTGAACAAATGGTAATACAAGAACAAATGAAGATCGAAGTCGTACGTAAGGAACGGGAAATTGATGTACAGGAAAAAGAAATTCTGCGTCGGGAGAAACAATTCGACGCAGAAGTGAAAAAGAAGGCAGATGCTGACCGATATGCCGTAGAGCAAGCGGCGGAAGCTGCCAAAGCAAGACAGATACGGGAAGCCGATGCGCTTCAATACCGTATTGAAGCAGAAGCAAAAGCAAATGCAGAGCAGAAGCGTCTAGAGGGCTTAGCGATCGCCGACGCTGAACGGGCAAAGGGTACTGCCGAGGCAGATATTGTCCGGCTGAAAGGTCTGGCAGAGGCGGAGGCAAAAGAAAAACTAGCCGAAGCATTCGACAAGTTTGGACAGGCGGCCGTGCTGGATATCATTATAAAAATGTTGCCTGAGTTAGCTGGTAAAATAGCAGAACCGCTCAAATCCATTGATAAACTTACTGTTGTTGATGCAGGGGATGGCGAAGGTGCAGTAAAAGTTAGTAAATATGTCACTTCTTTAATGGCAACGGCGCCGGAAATGTTGAGAAATGTTTCGGGAGTAGATCTGGAACAAATGATTAAAGGACTAGTTAGCCAGCAGGCAGATTCTTCTGAGCAAAAACAGAGAAGACAAGAGCAAGAAAATCAGAAGAATGCCTAAATCAAGCGTTTCCAAATACATGGGATATCTTTTTTATGTATGAAGAATCCTGGAATTTTGGAAGAAGCAATCGTACCTTTGGCAACGGCGAAAAACAACTTAACTCTTCCCAATATGAAGAGTTGAGTTTGTTTTTTTTTAAGCGTAATATGCTAATTTCGTTAGAAGTGAGACAACGGCCAATAACCTGTCCCTTCGATATCTTAATACCCCATCTTTTGTGCAGATGGGGTTAAATTTTGCTTTATCAACTTTTTTGGAAGCTTGTTAACGATTGATTTACTAGGAAAACTTTATTTCATTTTCCGAATATTTGAGTACTTGAGCCAGTGAGTTAGCTGTATTTTCAAGGTTTATACAGGTAACGGAGTCAATAAACTCTTCGTTATTCGATACGGCCTGTACGACACCTAAATTATCTTCGATAAGTTTAACCAATTCGTTAAACTGCTCAAACAACGGCAGATCAAGACTAGACATTGTTCCAAAGTTAAGCAGCAGTCTTGGTTTCTCATCCAAGTACTCGGACAACTCGGCCATCAGGGTTTGACAGCTGGTTAACGTAAGGCTCTTGTTAATGAATACATGAACAAAATTGGCATCCTGTGTGCTGATAGCGTAGGGGACCACATACTCAGGCGCAGCCTCTACTAAAGCCCGCATATTCTCTTTTGTTTTAAGCTTATGGATGTTATCCATTTGCTTTTTAAAATTAAATTCCTGCTGCAGCACTGCTTCTATAGTTTCTGCTACTTTTTCCGGGCGAATAGGTTTTACAATGAAGTGGCAGGCTCCTCGCTCTAAAGCATCAATAATGCCTGCGCGGGATTCGGTAGCGCTAACCACAATAATGCGGGCATTAGAATCGGCAGTCATTATCTTCGAAATCGTTTCGGCTCCCCCGAGGCCTTGCATACTCAGATCCATTGTTACTAAATCCGGCTTTAACCGGACATATTCTACAAAGGCTTGTACACCGTTAGCAGCCTCACCTACAACTATATGGCCTAATGCTGTCACAATGTCCCGCAGCATTTGCCTGGCAAGCATCGAATCATCGACAATAAGAATTCGCGCTGAATGCTGTTTGGGCCTCTTTTCCTGGGCAGTACAGGCACTTTTCAGACAGTTGATTAACTCACGGTGCCTGTCTTGGTCAAAGGGTTGCTGCAATACGTTAGTTACAACTGCAGCCACTGCCTCTTGGGACACCGGCTTGATAATAACGTGCCTGGCACCTCGCTCCAACGCATCCAAAATAACCTTTTTTTCTTGGTGTGAGCTTACCACAACAATGCGGGCTTCAGGATCCTCGGCTATAATTTTGGAGGTAGCTTCAGCACCGCCGGCGACACACATGGTTAAGTCCATAGTAACAAGATCAGGTTTTAACTTAAGATATTCTTCTAAAGCCTGCTCGCCATTCTTGGCCTGCCCGATAACGGTGTGACCAAGCGCTGTCAAAATATCGCCCAAAACTTTTCTTTCCATCATAGAGTCATCTACAACGAGTATGTTGGCCATGTTACCTCCGTTTATCCTAGGAATCAAATATCCTATATGGTCAAACATATTATTGGTCAATAGCAAAATTGCTTTCAATATTAAATCGATAAATTTGTTCTTGCTCTTAAGCTTTTTTCATGCCGCTTTGCCGGAAAAAACAATGTCCATCTCTAAGTCTTATCAATCCTCAATTTATGCGATTTTCTTGATGATTTAGTTCTATCTTGAATAAGAAGCTTGACTTACCACAACATTCCAATTAAAATAAAAAATAACACTTAGTTAATAATAACTATCCGTTGCCTGATGCATGTAAAGTTTATTGCAAGCAAATCCTAAAGAGTAGCTATGAAAACGAGGTGAAGCGAATGTCTGAGAATCACGTTAATCACCTGGTGAATGAGATGCTTGCTGCAGCAAAAATAAAAGCGAGGAGGAAAGGAATATGAATATCTATGAATATAGAGTTCGAACTATTAGCGGTAAGGAGGTTTCGCTATCGGATTATAAAGGCAAAGTATTAATAATTGTTAATACTGCCAGTAAATGTGGGTTTACTCCACAGTATGAAGACCTTCAGCAGTTGTATAATGAATTCGCTGATGGGGGATTAGAGATACTTGGATTTCCCAGCAATCAATTTGCTGAACAAGAGCCAGGGACTAATGAAGAGGTACAGCAATTTTGCCGGATTAATTACGGGGTTAGTTTCCCAATGTTTGAGAAAACAGAAGTTCGCGGAAAGAATGCTCACCCCTTATTTAATTATTTAACTACTAAAGCGCCATTTAAAGGGTTTGATATGAAACATCCTATAGGAGAAAAACTGCAGGAAGTATTGAAAGAGAAATATCCGGAGTTCCTTGAAGGGGATGCTATTAAGTGGAACTTTACTAAGTTCTTAATTAATCGGCAAGGTGAAGTTATAGCAAGGTATGAACCCACAACGTCGCCATTGGCTATGAAGGATGATATTAAGAAGTTACTGTAGCTTTTTTGTGCTTATAAGGATAGGGACGTAAAGACTTATAAACCGGTGGCATCTTTGTGATGAAGCCGGTTTTAACTATGTGAGCATATAATCATCTAGTATGTCTGGACCAAAGATGCAGGGACGATGGTTATGTTTTGAGGAAAGGATTTATTGGAAAAATAAAGTAAGACAGTACCACCGTCCCCTGTAAGATAGAGTACAGAAGGGTTATCCGTTTGGGAGCAAAAAAATCCGAACAATTAGCTTTGTGTATAATGGGATGGAAGGATATGAATGTACCTGTCCCAGGGAAGAGTTTCTCTATACCCACAACATTGACAATTCATCCATTTCCAAAGCATTTACGTTTTAGCTGGTTGGGACTTATTCCCGCTTCACGTGCAAGGCTGTGATCTTTGACGATGGAATGGATAATCCTTCGAAACTAATTCTTAGGAGGGGCTCTATGTTGATTAACCGTCCTGCTATCGGTATTGATGTTGCTAAAGACTTTTGTGTTTATGCTGCTGTTTCTCCCAACGGCACGATATTAGTGAATCCATTTAAAGCCCTAAACACTAAAAAGGGGCTTTTTTTCGCTTTAGGAGAAATAAAAAAAGTGGAAGACGCGTTTGGTAGTAAACCGGCAATTGTCCTAGAATCGACAGGTCACTTCTCTCAACGCATTGTCCACTTCTTTTTAAAACAGGAGCTTGATGTCTTCCACATCAATCCCCTTATTTCACATTCTATCAAAAATTCATCGGTAAGAAAAGTAAAGACTGACCAAGTCGACGCAGTTGATTTAGCCAAATTGTTCTTTACCCAAGATTTACACAACACCTATATACCAAGCGAAGCATTAGCAAATTTGAAAACACTATCGCGAACTAGATTTCAATTAGTAGAGCAACGTGCCGGTATTTTGAATCAACTCATTGCCGCAATTGAACAAGTTGCGCCCTTGTTTCCCAAAGTCTTTGATCCATCATCTTTAACAGCACTCACTCTATTAACTCAGTTTCCAGCTCCTGCGGAATGGTCAAGCACTTCCAATCATAAAGCGATAATGGAAATGCTAGAATCCTTGCCGCGACGCGGCAAGAACTATGCCCATAAAAATATGAAGCCTTATTGGATTGTGCCAGAGATGCCGAATTTACTGGTATTCAATTGTCAGCCAATTTTAGTGTTATACAAATTTACGCTAGCAATATACGATTCATGGATGCCCAAATTAAAGTTATTGATGGCGAAATTAACAAATGGGCAGAACAACTTCCTGAAATCGCATTGCTTAAAAGCATACCTGGTATAGGTGAAACATTGGCACCGCTTATTTTGGGAGAAGTAGGCGATATCATGCGATTTAGCAATGCCAAACAGCTTGTAGCTTATTGTGGTATTGATCCATCTGTTCGACAGTCCGGGAATTTTGTTGGTACGAGAAACAAGGTGACAAAAAGAGGTTCACCTTTCTTACGACGAGCACTATATGTTGCCGCAACAACTGCTATTCGCAAAAGTCCCAACGGGTCGCTCGTAAATTCAGTCATCTACGAATATTACAAAAAGAAAATTGAGTCCAAGCCCAAAAAACAAGCATTAGGTGCGGTTATGAATAAGCTTCTACGAATTATTTTTTCTGTCCTAAAAAACAAGCAGTCGTTCTGTTTAATTACCCCAGAACAGCAAGTCGAGCTGTATCAAACTAGCAGAAAAGCAGCATAACTCAGCTAAAATTGAATATTAACAGGATCTTAATAAATAATGTTCGCATTTTTTGAAGGTTTGTTTGTTATACCCTTTTGGGTACCAGATTTTTTTTAGTTTAAGACTTGACTTCACTTAGCTGGTCTATGTCCCCGTTTTACTGTTTTTCGCCTTTAATAATTAATGTAGGACATTGCGAGCAGTGGAGAACATAATTGCTGACGCTGCCCATTAGTAGCTGCTTAACGCCGCTTAGGCCTCTGCGTCCCATAACAATTAACGAGTAGCCGTTTTCTTTGCTAAGCTCGGTAATTTTTTTTCCGGCATGCCCATATTCCAGTTTGGTAGAAATCCGACCAGTAAAATCAGCAAATATCGCTAAAGCCTCAGCTATAACCTGCTCTCCATTTTTATCCATGTCTTCAATTAATTTTAGCGGTAAATCCTTGGTATCTGTTAACAAATATCCCGGATGCTCAATAATGTGCAGCAAAGTAACTGCACTGTCAAATTTTTCAGCAACTCCTTTTGCATAATTAGCAGCTCTTAATGCAGCATCTGAACCATCTACAGGTACTAAAATTTTTCTAAACAAAGTTCTCACCCCATATCGTTTTTTCTAAAGAGATCTAGTATTAGCTTTTTGCATCTATATCGTCCAGATTGTTCGCTGAAGAGTATTTTTCCTGAATTAAGAACCATATGTAACTTAAGAGAAAAACCCCCATGATGACAGCAGAGCACCAATAAATCGATGCATAACCAAGTTTTCCTGCGAGCATTCCTAAGGCGACCGAACCAACACCATTGCCGATGTCAATCATATTATAAAAGGTTGCACTGGCTGCGCTGCGTTTGTCTGATGTCACTAGATTAAACATCCAGGTTTGTAATGCTGGAAAAATGGTGCCGTAGCCAAAGCCGTACAGGGCAGAGGCTGCTAAAAAAGCAGTTATGCTTTTGCTTTGTGCCAAGACCACAAAGCCTAATAAAAATAATATTGCACCAGGCAAAATGACCCAGGCTGGACCTTTTCTATCAAATAGCCGGCCTGTTACTAGGCGGGATAAAAAGATACAGATGGTACACATTAGAAAAAAAGCCCCTGAATTGGCAATATGAGCTTCTTTGGCTAGTAAAGCGATGAAATTTAGAATACCGCCGATGCATACCCCGAACAATAAGGCAAGAAAGGCTTGATATAACAGGCTTTTTTCAACCAGTTTATCCATAAATGAGGCTTTTTCTTGTTTCACAGTATGTATAGGGCGGTCTGCAGGAATGGAACAAAGACTTAAGCAAAAGAGTGCAAAAATCTGACTGATTGTTGCCACTACAAATAGATTATTAAAAGAAAAATTATCAACAATCCATACCCCCAGGCCTGGTGCAATTGCCATTGCCAATGTGGTGCCCAGTCCAAAATAACCTATTCCTTCGCCGCGTCGTGACTTAGGGATTAGGTCGGAGACAATGGTAGCATATAATGTAGTGGCTATGCCAAACCCCAGTCCATGAACTACCCGTAAGGAAAGTAACCGTGGTACGGTAGTAGCTAAAATATAACTTATGGCCGCAACAAAACATAATGTACAGCCAATGTATAAATAATATTTTTTCCCCCATTTTTTTATTCCATAGTCTGTGAAAAAACGAATCAGAATGGCACAGAATACAAAAATTGCCGACAATAATCCGACATCGGTACTAGTTCCGCCTTGATTTAATACATAAATCGGCAGTGTTGGCAAAAAGATATGAAAACCACTAAATAAAAAAGTATTTGAAATTGTAAATAAAATGAAATCTTTTGTCCATAGTTTTGAAATATTGGTTGCCATTAATTATCCTTTCTAAGTAAGACAGTACCATTACGTTTTATACTTTGTGTATTTGAATATATGGATTTGAGCATTACATATAATTCGTGCTGTTTCTCTTCTGGCAAGTCGATTAGAATAGATTGTCTGTGATTATTGATAGCTTTTTCCCAAATAACATATTGATTTAGTGCTTTCTCAGTGAGCAAGACTTCTTTTTCACGTTTATCATTCTTATAATTTCTTTCGACAAAGCCCTTCTCCTCAAGTTTTATTACGGTTTTTGAGATTGCTGCCGGTTCGATATTAAGATATTTCGCCAAAGCGATTTGAGAGATAGGTCCAGTTTCTTTTAAGGCTACAATAATTGACCATTCAGAACTATATAGCCCATATTCCGCCAGTGTTTGGTTTACTCCTTGGGAAATAGCCCTCGTGGTTTGGTATAGCAAATGAATTAATTTAGCTGCAGTCATGTTTACACCCCTTATACTAGTTAATAATCAACTAATATATAATATACTAGTTGATTATTAACTAGTATATTATATGATTGGATTTGTAGTCAAGTATTTAATAACTCAGCGGGTCGGTTGCTAGAATGGACATTTGGCAAAATTTTTGACTAAGGTCCTATTTAAATCCAGTGGCATGTTATGGAAGTGGTTTCGAAGATGCAAGAAGCCAGAAACCATATAGATTCGTAGGATGTTGGACAAGCTAATATATTTATACACATAATACTGCTTTAGATGCTTTGTAGGGATCTGCGGTGTTTAATAGTCCACAAGATGAGAGTGGTGCCACATTCGTGTAGATCATAAGTGTATAGATAACTAAAAGGGTATAATAATTAGAGAGGCTACCTAAAAGCTTGAGTTCATGCGCATAATCCAATAGACTGGTACCCCTGGGCCCTGGGGCGAAGAAGCATTGGCCAAGGTTAAGGAAGAGGATAAACCGGTATTTTTTTAGTTGAGGCTATAGTACGTGCTACTGGTGCCATGTTCATAAAAGTAACAGGTCTAGGTCCTGCATTCATTCAAATAATGCAGGATTTTTTTCTTTTAGTTTTAATAAGAAGATGAATATTAGCGATAATGATTAAAGAATGGTAATTTATTGTTTTTCTCTTATGGGGAGGCGAAGTCTTGAAAATTTATGATAAATATACAGCACATCAAATACTTGTTACGCAAAGAAGTTTATTTGGTGGCCCTAGTTTAACGGAAACAAGAGAAGTATTGCAACCATTGGGTTATCTCACTGGTAGGGGCAAAGATATTTTTGCCAGGGTTTTATTAGGTGGTGGGGTCTCAATATTAAGGGGGCAAAGGATATGATTCAGCAATGTTTGAAGTTTATACTATGGTCGTTACTTAATCCAATTTGCATCTTCGGTTCTTTCGCTATTACCAATTACCTCGGAATGCATTATACAGTCTCAACGAATGTTGTTCGTTTAGCTAAAGAATTCTACTCAGTGTATGTCTTTATCGGTATGATAGCTCTCTTGGTACAGATTATATTTGCATATGCGATAAGCAGAATTTTTTCTCCACGGGTGACGCCAACCAAGGTCCTTGAGGCATTCTTTGTCGCCCAATATCCTTTTATCGTGATGATTCTCATTGTGCCTTTCCTTTTTTCAAACATAGAGGGTAACGTTATGGGATTAATATTCATTCCAATCTTTCTGTTACTAGCGGCGATAAGCGGAGTGTTTTCCTTACGTACTTATTTCAAAAAAATAGCCAGAATTATTGAGAGCGGAGAATCACCTGAAGGTGGTATTCGAGGAGTAGTCTGCGCTTTAGTAGTCGTTTTTATAATTTCTTTATTCTCAATCTATCGTTTCGGTATCAACACCCACTTAGTCAACTACATGGGTTGGAGGACCGACATACCGCAATACGCGGTATCGCAGGCAATCAAGGCTTTAAAAGATAGAGATCCAGATGCTTTCACTCAGTATGTTGACCTTGATTCATTTCTTCAACCAGAAGACTCTGGGGTATTAAAGGCTGAGATTTTAAATGCTGTTGAGCAAGGACGCCTCTTTGCTAGTGGTGAGGAGAGAATAAGAGTAGGTGAATGGGTCATGGCTGAACAGAAGGCTACAAGGGGTGTTGGTTCGTTTACACAACTACCTATTGCTGATTCATTCGTCTTTTCAAATAAAGGTAATTTATCGAAGGCGACAGCGTTCTTTTATTCTGATGCCAATGGTGACAAGATGAGCGTGTCTTTTGAACTTCAAGAAAAGAACGGAAAATATAAAATCATTTGCGGAGCAGATTTTAATGTAGTAGTAGATAAAATGAAAAAGTACCGCAAAGCTCTTGAGGTATTCCCTTATCTCGCTAATAAGGATGTTATTCAATCAGCATTAACAGTAAAATTGATAGACTTTTCAGCAAGTCTTCCAGAAGGTGGTTCCTTAGAAGATTCTGAGTGGGTCGTACGGGATGGGCAGGCGAAGTCAACATCTTTCTTACTTCCTGTAAATTTTTCGGCGGAAGTAGGTAATAACACTAATAAACGATTGAGTGCAATTGAGGTTGCTGTAGTTTATAGGGATAAACAGACTAATCAGGTTCTTAATGTTGATAATGCCGTTGCATCTATTAAGAAAGAGCCTATGAAACCGCAAGAAATACGACAGGTTACTTTTAACAATAGAGTAAGTCCAATCTTAGCAGTCGCGCTCACAAGCGGCAAAGTGAAAGTGGCCGAAGTATATCCAGTAAAAGCGTTCTATGATGACGGGCAGGTTTTAGAATTATTAAAAGTTCAAATTCCAAAGCTATGACATGCACATGAAGCAAGTTCCTTGTCTGTTGTGGTTGGTTCTTATTTGGGGGTGAACTGGCCGTAAGCAAAAGTTGAAGGGATAGAGCTTCGAAGGGTAAACGATACAGTACCACCGTCCCCTAGTCCGTGTCTCACTCTGGTGCAAGATCTTTTATATATTTTCTGGAATGGCTTAAATTGTGCTATAATAAATTGGAAGAGAGTGGATTACCTTATCTTGCTTCAAGATTTAAATTAATTCGTAATGATTTATCTTTAAAGGAGCGACTATTATGGCTGTAATACAAAAAAGAGACTTACCGAATACATTGACTCTTGCCAACTTAGGGTGTGGAATAATGTCTTTAATGATGTTATTTCAAGTAAATTATAACTGGGCTGCTTTTTTTATATTATTAGCATGTATTGCTGATAGATATGATGGAAGCGTTGCTAGATACTTAAATGTGTCAAGTGAATTAGGAAAAGAACTTGATTCTCTTGCGGATTTAGTTTCTTTCGGTGTAGCACCTTCTATTCTTGTATTTAATGTCTATGGATTTTCACAATTAGGGCTTTTCGGATATTTGTTAGTAGTACTATTTCCAATGGCTGGTGCTTATCGATTAGCTAGATATAATGTTACTAAATTCGACGGAGAGTTTTACGGTATACCTATAACTTTTGCTGGTATGTTTTTGGCGCTATACTGTTTAGTTACGGTGAATTACTTAGCACCTATAGGAATTACAATAACATTAGTAATCGCCTTGTCTTACCTAATGGTTTGCAAGCACAGATTTAAAAAGTTTTAAAAGGAAGATTCGCCCGGAATCATTGGATCGTGTTATTCAAAGTGATTTTGGGTGTTCAGGGTGATTCTGAGTTATTTTTAAATAGACATTGGTCAAATTATTGACTAATGTCTATTACTATTTCGTGGCATGTTATGACAATTCAATGACACGTACTGGAACATGAAAATGCCACGAAGCTAGTAAATATAAGGTGTTCCACTTTTGACATGACAGCGATGCCATGTTACGAAACATGAAGAAACTTCATATTCACATCATAAAAAATAAGCGAAGAATTCCTTCAAACTGGAATTCTTCGCTTATTTTTGTTCTAAGAGCTAACTTCTTAAAGCATCACTTAAGGTTGCTTGGACGTTTTGTTTTTTTCATTCAGAAAGCAAATGGGACATTTGCTTTCTGAATTTTTTATACATAATTTCCTTCGAAGCGGCTGAATGTCCCTAGCTCCCAAGTTATTTTAGTATTTTTTTCGTATTGATCATTAAATGCCGTTTACCTTCTAATTTGTATGAGAGTGAACTTTCATCCAACAACTCTTTTAGGGTAATCTTCCCAGAAAAATAATCGCGTAATGTAACTGTATTAGCCACGAATTCTATTTGAGGAAATTTTTCACCCTTTTCGTCAAAGCAAAAATTCAACTCGAGCCTATCAGGAGCCTGATCTCCAAAATAATTAATGAGCTTCTGGGTATAGGGAAGGATGACATTTTTTACTGCATAGGATGTGTTTTCATCTCGAAGAACCCAAAAACAATAGTATTTTGAATCAATATTATAAATACCGAGGACAGTAGATTCGCGACCTGGTACGATATATTTCGACTGGACATTTGTACTATATTCTATTACGAGATCACTATAGCCGTCTCCTGATCCTATTCTTTTAACTTTTTTCTTTTTTCCATCCTTGGTCATTTCGGAATATTCATATCTTATAATATCAGAAGGCGTGTAAAAATGGGTATCTGTTTCTATAAGGAAATTCGATAGCGTTTCTTTTATGGGGATATCTGATTGTTTTAGTAGATCCGCGATATATTGAGGAGAGCCTTTTTCTATAGGTGCAGCAAGGGTGGAACCAGTAAATAACAATGTAAAACAAAAACCAAAAGTTAAGATAAATTTTAAATTTTTCATACTTTCCTCCTATCTAGACATCAACATATTTATTGTATCGTAATTTATATGAGTTTCATTAAATATTTACCAGATGATGAAAAAAAGCAGGCTTTTTGACCTGCTTTTTGGTTTCTTTAACATTGCTTTTCCCTTGCCTTGACTGTCGGTTAATCTACTATGTATCACATGTATAACATGTAAAAAAACCACATTAAATGTCATATTTAAGTCAGTTACAAATTTTAAAAAAAAGTGTATGTTATGTATATGGAAGAAAAAATCAATAAAGTAAATATATTACATTTTTAACCCTTTGTTGTGTTTTACGCTCTTCTTCATCCGGTTGGAGCTTGGCCTAACCTGGATGCTTGCTCCAAGTCACCATGATACTGATTGTATCCAATAAAAGTTTACTTTACATTTTGTGTAACAGTTAAAATTGCTTCACCATAAACAGCAATAGGAAGTGATGGCATTATCAATGGGACATGATCGCAAGTCTGTGAATATAAAACTAGATTATAAAGGGGGATAGCGTTATCGAGGGGTATTGTTCTGCAAATAAAATTGCGTTTTTTAAGCAATCGTTGATGTTCATGAGAAACAGTAATGACTGCCCCGATCGCTTCGGTCACTCATTGATAATCCAATTATTTTTTTATAAATCCATTATAGCCGCTATTATACAGCCATCCTTCACCGATTCAAACATAGATTATATCACTGATAAGTTCTCATTAAGTTCATTGCGGTAAATTCCGATTTATATGTTCTCTGCATCCAGTACTTATGGTTCGAGTTTAATTGTTTCTTCGCCTCATAATTCGTTCCACTCGTTTATAGTTGACGAGGGTCTGGTGCCTGAATAATAAATTCGGAGAAGAGTAGGTTTGCTCTAAAAAGAGTATGCTCAGATGTGGATAGGCTTCAATGTTTTTTAAAATTACATGGGGGTGGAATAATGGAAAGTATAGAGTGGCAATTAGAGCACGATAGAGACAAATCTCAAAACCTTTGGGGAACAAAGAGGAAAGTTGAGTGGCACGCCGAGTCAGCCCCAAATCAACAATTGGTCATGCAAATAGAGTCGGCATTGTACGATTATCCTATGTGGAAAGTTAACTTATCGCAAATTCAGTTCCAGAACGAGAGTCAGGAGTGTAAACATGGGAGTATGGAAGAAAGAAGTGTTGTACGCTGCGAGTTTGCAGTAATGGTCAAGCTTGTAGATAATGCACTTTCTTCTTTAAGTCCTGTGCAGCATAGATTCGTCACTCTGAGATATTTTTCCAGAAAGCCATTTAAGAATATTGCCGAGGAACTGGCGATGACCGAACGCCACTTGTATCGCATTCGTCAAGAGGTTATCAGGCTGTTTGGCATTGCTTTCGGTTGGCAATAACTTCGACTGCTAATTAACTCTGTCGATTACAAAATGGATACAAGGGGAGTAAATAAGTTATGGACAGTAGTTACACGCTAAAGCAGGTAAAACGTACCCTTGAGCGGTATCACGAACTTCGTAGCACCGCTGGAGTGGGAATCTCCCGTTTTGAACAAATACGTGCCAGTGGAATAACTAATTATCAAAATATGGAAGAAATTATTTGCATGTTGGCAGATATCGATCGGGCCGTCATTACGCTGACCTCACGGCAGCGGGCAATCGTTGAGTTAGTTAAAACAGGTTATTCGCCTACTTTAATCAGTCGCAAACTTAACATAAGCAAATCAACCTTCAAGGGTCATTTTGGCGCTGCAATTTCACGTATTACCGCGTATCTAAATTCTATAAAATATGTAGATAAAGACCGGGTGATATTGTAAAGCAGGGAAGTTATTGGTTAGACGTAAGGAGAGAATGTTATGAGAAAAGAAGTGGTTGTACTAGAAAAACATTGTGACTGGTTGCTTACTCTGCCGAATGTGGTAGGCGTGGGTATTGGTAAAAAAGTAAGGGAGGGCGAGATTATTGGTGAACTTGCCGTAGTGGTACTGGTAACCCATAAAGTGGCTAGATGCCATTTAACGCCGGAAAGCATGATTCCAGCCGAGTTGGACGGTGTAGAAACAGATGTTATAGTGGTAGGCGAACCTAAGCTGTTAGGAAACATGGGGAAAACATGACCTGCTTGTCCAGTATATTATTAAATTTCATAGTAACCGTGTAAGCCCTCACTATTGTGGGGGCTTACGCTTTTCTACAGTAAAAATTTTTGATTGTCATAGTCCAATTCTGCTTGCGATGTACGGATAAAGAGTGAGAGGAAATCTCTGAATACCACGTCAGAAACAGATCACAGCCGGATAGAGACGGTACTGGCGAGTAAGGAAGGGACAAGCTTTCAGGGTATGCAGAGAGTCTTTTCGTTGGCGATCAAAATTTTAGGAGGGCTTATTAATGGAAGAGTTAAAGGTAATGCAAAAACATCAAGACCGGATTTTTAACCTGCCCAATATAGTCGGTGTAGGTATCGGCTGCAAAGTGCAGAATGGTATTGTTTCTCAAACACCTGCCATTGTCGCTTTGGTTGTTAAGAAAGTGGACAAAGCTTATTTGCCGGAAGCAAGCATGGTTCCTGCCGAATTGGATGGTGTAGTTACCGATGTCAGAGAAGTAGGGGAAATTAAACTTCTTGGACGTACCGATAAACAACGGCCGGCATGTCCTGGCATCAGCATTGGTCATTACAAAATTACCGCCGGTACTTTCGGCGCAATGGTTTACGACAATCAAACAGGTGATCCACTTATTCTCTCAAACAATCACGTTCTGGCCAATGTAACCAATGGGCGTGACGGCAGAAGCACCATTGGTGATGCAATATATCAACCGGGTAGTTATGACGGAGGTACCTCGGCGGATACGATTGCCCACTTGCACCGGTTTGTACCGGTTTATTACGGTTCGGGCTCGAAAACGAATCTGGTAGATTGTGCAGTAGCTAAGCCGATAAGCAATGATCTCATAATCGATGAAATCATGGAAATTGGTAAAGTTGCCGGGGTTGCTCAGGCCGCGGTAGGTATGGATGTGAAGAAAAGCGGCCGGACTACCGGGCTGACAACAGGCACTATCGACACCGTGCATACCACAGTAAAGGTGAATATGGGCATTGGTACAGCTACTTTCAAGGATCAGATCGTGGCCGGTGCAATGTCCCAGGGAGGCGACAGCGGGTCATTGGTGCTTAATAACCAAAACGAAGCGGTAGGATTATTGTTTGCCGGTTCCGATTCTACGACTGTGTTCAATGACATCCAGAATGTATTGAGCGCCCTGAAGGTAAAATTTTAAAGTAAATTGTAGTAGCCTCCATTCCAATTCTGTACAGGGTAAGGCGCAGAGGTTTTAGTAACGCAGGTTGACAGGCAACTGCGTACATATAAAGGATCGCTCCAATTTGGTCATATACCAGGTGGATAGCGGTCCTTTATATCTTGTCTTTTTCAATGGTGCAGCTTTATAGGGACAGATAAAGGAAGGCTGGGATAAAACCTATGAAATATTATACATTGGAAATGCTGAAAACCATCTACCGTGAAGAGTATTCCGAATTGCCTGCGAACGAAATTCACGATAAAGCCAAAAAATTGCATACGCAGCTTAATACTCTGGATATTTACTGGAAACGTAGCAATCACCGCTTTTACGATAATGTTGATTTATACGGAGGGATCCAGGACCGGGAAGCCAGGTATCGGGATTAGTTATCCTAAGAAATGTAGGAACACAATTTTGTGAGAGGATACATTGATGGATAATAGGACGCGGCGTGGATTGATTTTCCTTGCCGCGTCTTTTAGCTTTTTGGTCAAGCTGGGCAACTATTAGCCCGCGCGAACCTTGACGTCAGTAAGCGGTTATTTTATTGAACGGGTTTTTGTTAGTTTCTAGGATGTTAAAAATGTAGGAAATGAGGGGTGGAGTATGGAACAAATAATTCCATTTGGAGAGATAGCAAGAAATCCAAACACCGCCTGGGCAATACTTGCGATAACCTTAGTTATCTATGTCATGAAGGATAGTGGCAAGCGGGAAGAACGATTGATGGAGATAATTGAAGGTACGTTAGCAGAGCAAACCAAAACATTGAACAATGTCAATGATAGCCTGTTGAGCATGAAAGATGCGGTTTATGACGTAAAGGCCAGAGCTGAGGACATTGAGGACTTAATGGTATCCAGAAAGAGGAAAAGAAAGTTGGACAAAACATGTACTGACCCCGAACACGCCGGAGGTAAGATGGCGGCTGGGGACGTCAGGCTGCGCGAAAACACTAACTAAAAAAGATTTCTAAAGATCCGCCTAACCATGAATACCAAGGGTTGAATGATACTGGTTACGTCTTGGCTGACATAAACAAGGCGAATATAGCAAAAAGCGAAGAATTCCTTAAACGTGGAATTTTCCGCTTTTTTTGTTAGGTGAATTAATTTGGTTTATTGTTTTAATCTTCCTACAGACGAGGTTATCAATATATCTTGTCTTTACCTGATGAATTCACAGCAGAGTTCTGCAAAATGGTTTTGATCGTGCCTAGTAAGATTGCCTGCTTATCGGGAGTAAGTGAATCAAATATTTGCAAAAGTTCAGTACGAAAAACTTTTGGACTTTCAGATTTCGAGCAAGCAGTTGAGTTGTTGCCTGTAAGTATCCAATCAACGGAATAACCAAAGACATCATGAATAGCCTTTAACGCTATAGCACCGGGAAGCGCCCGACCAGATTCCCAGGCACTAATATTTCCGCTTGATTGAATCCCTAATGCTTTCGAAAATTTGTCCATTGAAAGGCCGGTTTCTTTGCGTATCTGTTTAAGGCGTTCTACTATTTCAGCATTGTCCATATAAATCCTCCTTGAAAGGAGTTGTAAATTAACATTTTACTTAAATATTTGCTTGACTTTAAGTAAATATTTAAGTAAAATTAAAACAAGAAAAAATATTTCAAATAGCCTAAAGTCTGTTTTAGGGTGTTAAAAGGTAGAAAGGAGCTGATCTATAATAGTTTGTCCGTAAATTAATAAAAGTGAGGTGAGACCTAGTTGAAAAGCCAGCATTGCAAGTCGCCAAGCACACATGCTGCTGGTTTCGTGTACCCAAAATGCGATATGGCATTAAAGTCCAAAAGAAAAACTTTACATCTATTTTATTATAGCCTAACCACTTTAAAACGTAAATCCAATTATAAAAACGATGCGGTCTTATCGTGAATAAGAGCCATTAATCATTACTTTTCATAAGGTCAATTAATTCAATAAATTTCTCTCTTTCAGCCGGGGTAAGTTTCTTGGCAGAGTGAAGAAACCGTTGCAATTCTGGTTCTATTTCAGTTTTTTCAACTGCAAAGAATTCACTCAGAGGAATGCCAAGCGCAGTACAAATACGTTCTAGAGAGTCTATGGATGGTTTAGTAACATTATGTTCTATCTTATTAATTTGCGAAGGCACAAGACCAATCTTTTCCGCCAGTGCTTTACCGGATATGCCTGATTGCTCTCGTAAAAAACGTAAACGTTCGCCAATATTCATGCTAGCTATCTCCTGTAAAATTTCATTTTCTATATTATTCCCTAAATTAATACAAAATTAGTGAATTATAGGAACAAAAAATATTGACATTGTGAATATAAATCACTATAATAACCGTATGGTGTGAATTATAAGCACATAAAAACGAGAGTAAGATGTTTGTACAACAAAAAAGGTTGATTCAAAATCAACTAAAAAAAGGAGTGTGATTTTTAATTACCTGTCCCCAAACCATTTAAAAGCGAGGTGACAACCTAATCCAAAAAGCAGCATTGTACCGCCAAGCACACATGCTGCTGGTTTTTTGCGCCCAAAATGCGGTATAGCATGAAAGCGCAAAAGAAAAATTTTACACCTATTTTATTATAGCCTATCCACTTTGAAACGTAAATACAACTGCAAAAAACGATGCGGCCTTAACACGTAATACCATAAACAAGGAGGCTTACCCTATGGCTCATCCCCAGGTTGGAAAGTTTCAAATTGATTCGGAGGTGGAAGAAAAGGTACAGGCCCTGCCCGACAATGCCTTTACCCCGCTAGCGGACGGAGAAGAGTATGTGCCCGTTTTATCGCCACAGAAGGAATATAAGGAAGTAACCCTGTATTCCGCTTCGTTGGGGCTGGTACTCGGCGCTATATTCACTGTGGCGGCTACTTACATGCCGCTCAAAGTCGGTCAGGGCATAACATCCGATGTGCCGATTGCCGCGATTGGCATTGGTCTGGCAGCCGTTCTCGGGCGAAAAAATGTCTTAGGTGAAAATACCATAATGCAGTGTATCGGTTCTACCGGTTCCATGGTGAATTCCGGCATTCTCTTTGTCTTACCGGCGTTGTTCATTTTACAAATGCAAAATTCGTACAGCCAATTTGTCTGGACAACCATTCTGGGCGGCGTTTTGGGCATTGCCTACGCCATCATTTTGCGTAACTATTTTGTTCAGCATATGCATGGCAGGTATCCGTTTCCCGGCTCACTGGCGACTACGGAAATACTACTATCCGGCTCGCAGGGAGGCAGCAGCCTGAAAGTGCTGGTGAGCAGCAGTATCGTGGGCGGTCTGGCTGATTTTATCACCAATTCTTTTGGCTGGTGGAACTCGGTATTTACGTCCCGGTTCTGTGCGTTAGGGGAACAGGTGGCCGGTCAATATAAAATGCTTCTTGCCATTGACGTAGAAGCAGCTGTGCTGGCTATGGGTTATATGACAGGACTGCGTTATGCCGCCATTATTGCCGCCGGTTCGCTGTTCGGCTGGTGGTGCCTGATTCCCTTTGTCAATTTTTTTGCTGACGGTCAAACGGTTCCGGTAGGAAACAATGTGGTAAAACTGATTAAAACCATGTCCCCGGAAGAAATATTCCGTAACTACGTTAGATTCATCGGTATTGGTACCCTGGCGATGTCCGGGATACTGGGCGTCTTCAAAATGGCTCCCTTTATCGGTATTGCTTTCAAAGATGCCCTTACCGGAATATTGAAAACCCGTTCCCAGAGCGGGGAAGTGTTACGTACCCAACGCGATCTTCCCATGCCTTGGATCATGGGCGCAATCACTGCGGTTGCAGTTATCTTTACGGTTATTATGAAATCAACCTATGCAGATACCTGGATCCAGTCTGTGCTGATTACGGCGGTTCTCTTAGTGGGCTCATTTCTCTTCTCTGTTGTCGGTACTACCTCCATTGCTTTTACCGCCTCGGAGCCGGTATCCGGTTTAACCTTGCTGACGATTCTTATTGGGGCGCAAGCCATGATCAGCACAGGACTGGTGGGGGATGCAGGCATTATGGTGGTGCTGCTAATGGCAGCTGTTGTTTGTTCTTGCCTGTTTATGACCGGTTGTTTTGTTGGCGACCTGAAAGCTGGCTTTTGGCTGGGGATTACGCCCCGGAAGATGCAGGAATGGAAACTCATCAGTATTATCATTTCTGCTTTTATTTCGGCCGGAGTCGTGATGTTACTGGCAAAAAGTTTTGGCTTTTCCGGCCAGGGCTCGCTGGTAGCGCCGCAGGCCAATGCGGTAGCTGCGGTTATTTCGCCGATGATGTCCGGTCAGGCTGCGCCCTGGATGCTGTATATTGTGGGAGCCTGGTTGGCTGTTTTCCTGGATATGATGAAAGTACCGGCGCTGGCCTTTGGCCTGGGACTGTATATTCCGCTGGAATTGAATCTTCCGCTCTTAATTGGCGGTCTGATTTCTTATATTGTCTCTAGCCGGAGCAAAGACAGTCTGCTCAATAAACTCCGCCATCACCGCGGTATACTCATAAGTTCCGGCTTCGTTGCCGGAGGTTCCCTGATGGGAGTACTCAGTGCCTGTCTGCGTGTAGCAGGCTATGATTTTGCCGCACTGCCCTGGGGACACACCGAAAATCCGGAATTCTGGTCACTCATTATGTATGGTTTGCTATGTTCCTACTTTATCTGGTATGCTACCAGACCAAAATCCTGCGAGGAGTAACACAAAAAAAAGGAGGGTTTTATCATGGATGAAAGAGTCCACGAGTTAGCGAAAAATCTGATTGGGTACTCGGTTCGTCTGCGGCCGCAAGAGAAGATCTTGATTGAAGTGTTTGACGAGGGACTGCCGCTGGCGCAAGCCTTGGTGAAAGAAGCTTACCGGGTCGGCGGGATGCCGTTTGTTACCGTTAAAAATAACAGAATAATTCGTCAACTGCTAAGAGAGGCAACGATTGAGCAGCTAAAAATGATAGCCTTGTGGGAATCCCAGCGAATGGACAGTATGGACGCCTATATCGGCGTGCGCGCCGCTCCGAATATCTGCGAGCTGTCCGATGTTCCCACCGAGCAAATGCAATGGTACCAGCAATACTGGACCAAGCCGGTGCATACGGATATCCGCGTGCCGAAAACCAAGTGGTGCGTGCTGCGCTACCCCAATCACTCGATGGCCCAATTAGCCAATACCAGCAGTGAAGCGTTTGAGGATTTCTATTTCGACGTCTGCAATCTCGATTATGCCAAAATGGATCAGGCCATGGAGCCGTTAATCCATTTGCTGGCGGTTACCGATAAAGTCCATATTGTCGGCCCAGGTACGGATTTACATTTCTCCATTAAGGGCGTTCCGGCGGTGAAATGCTCCGGCCTGATGAATATTCCCGACGGGGAAGTGTATACGGCGCCGGTAAAAGATTCCGTCAACGGTTATCTCGCCTATAATACGCCTTCCCTGCAGGGCGGTATTACGTATGAAAATGTCCGTTTTGAGTTCGTCAATGGAAAAATCGTAAAAGCTACGGCCAATCAAACCGAAAAACTAAATAAAGTGTTGGATACTGACGAGGGTGCCCGCTATATTGGCGAATTTGCGCTGGGCGTTAATCCCTATATCACAACCCCCATGAAAGATACGTTATTTGATGAAAAGATACGGGGCAGTTTCCATTTCACTCCGGGAAGTTGTTATCAGGACGCCTATAACGGCAACCGTTCCGCCATTCACTGGGATTTGGTCTGTATCCAGACGCCGGAGTATGGCGGCGGGGAAATCTGGTTTGACGACCGGCTCATCCGCAAAGACGGCGTGTTTGTCATCCCGGAACTTGCCGGATTAAATCCGGAAAACCTGTTGTAAGGATTACGGTGCCTGAATGGTGGGGGAGGATTAAAGGCTCAGGCATTTTCATAACGTGTTGTGCCTGAAAGTAGCGAAAGGAATGTTCGTAAAGATGAAAAGAGGAAAGTTAAGTATTGTACTGGCAGCCATGCTGGCCCTGGCGGTAGCTATGACCGGATGCGGCGGCGGCCAAACCGCCAAGACTGTGGAACAAAAAGGCGATTTGTCGAGCAAGCTCACCGAGGTTATTAAGGCGGAACAGCCGGAAAAAAATCCTGACCTGGCGAAAAGCCGCAAAGACACGTTAATTATCGGTGTAGATACGCCGGATGGGGTGTTAAACCCCTTATATGCAGACTCTAGTTATGATAACAAAATCAATACAACAATATTTGATTATCTTCTGGGCAAGGACCCGCAAGGGCAGCCGGTGCCTGGTGTGGCCGAACAGTGGGAGATTTCCGCCGACGGGTTGGAATATACCTTTCATCTGCGCAAAAATGCTACTTTTCATGACGGGAGTCCGGTGACGGCGGAGGATGTTGCCTTTAGTTATTACATATTGTCTGACAGCAGTTATGACGGACCCAACGATGTGTTTTCTTCTTTCATCAAGGGCTGTAAGGCATATCATGACGGCATAGCCACGACGATTGAAGGAATACAAATTATTGATCCGTATACGATTAAGTTTGTTTTGGAGAAACCGAATGCTTCTGTTCTTTACAGTTTCACGGAGTACTTTTCGCCCATTTTGTCTAAAGCCTATTATGGCAAAGACTACAAACAGGGTAATACCGAAGGGATAAAAAAATTGCACCGGGCGCCCATGGGCAGTGGGCCGTATAAGTTTGTTCAATATAAGGAAGGAATCGAAACGATTCTAACCGCGAATGAGAATTACTGGAAAGGCAAACCCAAAATAAAGAATGTTATTTACAAAGCTACGAATGAAAATACCAGAATTCAGATGCTGAGCAGCGGTGAAATTGATCTGGACGAGGTCACGGTAAATGCCAGAAATGTTGCGCAGTTAAAAACGGCCGGTTTTCTTACTATTCAGATGCATCCGACCAATGGTTACGGTTATATGGCCATGAACATAGCCAACCCCATGTTTAGTGACCGTAAGGTACGTCAGGCCTTAGCGTATGGCCTCAATCGCAAACAGGTTGTTGATGCTGTGTACGAAGGCTATGCCGATGTGGCCAATGAACCGGAGTCCAAGGTTGGCTGGGCCTTTAATCCTGATGTCAATACCTATGAGTATAATCCGGAAAAAGCGGCTCAGATGCTGGAGGAAGCCGGCTGGCGAAAAGGGGCGGACGGTATCCGGGAAAAGGATGGCAAGAAATTTATCATTCATTTCACTGCTTCTAGTCCCAATCCGGTAAATGACGCGCTTATTCCTGTGGCCAAGCAGAATTATGAACAGTTAGGGATAAAGTTTGTTCCTGAACAGATGGAATTCAATGGGGTCGTGAGGAAACAAAAATCCGGTGAGGCGGAAATGTTCTTTATGGCCTGGGGTCTGAATACCGACCCTGATAATTCGACTATATTTAAAACCAAGGGGACACAGAATTATTTACATTACAGCAATGCCAAGGTCGATGCCTTGCTGGAAAAAGGCTTAGCCACAACGAATCTGGCAGAGCGCAAGCAAGTGTACCAGGAATTATATAAGGAACTCAATGAAGACCTTCCGTATATTTTTATGTATCAGCGCCGTGATATGTATCCCATTAATGCCAGAGTGCAGGGGATCAGCATATCGCCATACCGGAACTTTACTTATGACTTATGGCAGGCTGAAATAATATAAGCCGGTAAGTCAATGCTTTTGGCATACGTTTTAAGGAAAGGCGGGAGGACGTGCGGCAGTACATAATGCGCAGGGTACTTCAGATGATTCCTGTATTGTTCGGTGTTTCGATAATTCTGTATATTTTGTTTACTATGGCCCCTGGCGATGTGGTTACCAATATGGTGCAAAGTAATCCGAAGATGTCTATAGAAAAACAGGAGCAGCTAAGGCATTTATACCATTTGGATGAGCCTCAAATCGTGCAGTACGGCTATTGGGCCCTGGGGGCGATTCAGGGCGATTTCGGTGATTCCTATAAATATAAGCAGCCTGTGGGCAAAGTGATGAACAGCTATATTTGGAATTCGTTCTATCTGGGGCTGGCGTCGCTCATTGCTGCGGTGCTGTGCGCGATTCCGATTGGTGTTCTTTCTGCGACCAGGCAGTATTCTGCTTTTGATTACTTTTTTACCGTGTTGGCCATGGTCGGGATATCGATCCCCTCATTTTTCATGACTATGCTGCTGATCAAATGGCTGGCGATTGATCTGCCGATTTTCCCGGTAGGCGGTATGGTTACCACCGGCAGCAGCGCAACCGGTTTTGCCAAATTTACGGATGTACTCTATCATATGGTGCTGCCCTTCTTTGTCCTGACTTTTATGGAAGTAGCCATGTTCATGCGCTACACTCGGACAAGCATGCTGGAAGTCATCAGACAGGATTATATCCGGACGGCAAGGGCCAAAGGACTTGGGGAAAAGATTGTTATCTATAAGCATGCTATGAAAAATGCCTTAATTCCAATCATTACTCTGTTGGGTATTTCGCTGCCGGTGTTGTTTGCGGGTGCTATTATCACCGAAACGATTTTTTCGTGGCCTGGCATCGGACCGGTAACGTTATTGGCAGTGAATAACCGGGATTACCCCTTACTTATGGGTATTAATATGCTATTGGCGGTTTTGACCCTGGTAGGGAACCTGCTGGCAGATGTCGCTTATGCTCTGGCAGATCCAAGAATTAGGCTTAAGTAAGGGGAGAGAAGGATGGAGGCAAAAGTAGAAGTTAGAGTACAGCCCAAGCCCAACCCGGATTATAAGCAGGAAAAGGCTGTAAGTCCCGGCAGGCTTGTCTGGAACCGGCTTAGTAAAAATAAATTAGCTATAAGCGGCATGTTTATTTTGCTGGTTATCGCTATCGTGTCTGTGGCCGGGCCCTGGTGTTCGCCCTATACCATGGAATCCATGGATTTTTCCAGCAGACTCATGGGACCCAGTGGCGCGCATCTACTGGGCACCGACCACCTGGGACGGGATGTGTTTACCAGACTTATGTATGCCGGGAGAATATCCTTAACCATTGGCATTGTCGCTGTGCTCATAGAAGTGGTCATTGGCGGCGGCCTGGGGGCTGTTGCCGGTTTTTACGGTGGGAAAATTGATGGGATTATTATGCGCGGTGTTGATATATTCTTATGTCTGCCTTTTTTACCGCTGCTCATTGTATTAGGCGCAATACTTTCCGATTTCAAGGTTTCGCCCCAGTATCGAATCTATATGGTCATGTTAATTTTAGGGTTAGTTGCCTGGCCGGTAATATGCCGTGTTGTTCGCGGGCAGATTTTATCGCTGCGGGAACAGGAATTTATGCAGGCAACGGAGGCTGTGGGCTTAAAGGACAGACGGAAAATTTTCAATCACTTGCTGCCCAACACCTTTCCCGCGATTATTGTTGCCGCTACCTTAGGGATAGGCTCAGCTATTCTAACCGAATCAGCATTAAGTTTTTTAGGTTTGGGAGTTATGCCGCCCACCGCGTCCTGGGGCAATATGATCCAGGTGGTGAATGACCTCTACTCCATTCAGCATTATTCATGGTTATGGGTACCCCCGGGAGTATGTATCTTACTGACGGTAATGGCCATTAATCTGTTCGGCGACGGGTTAAGAGACGCTCTTGATCCTAAGTTGAAGAAATAGGGGGAAGGGCAATGGCTGAAAATTTAGTTGAGTTTAAAAATGTAAAGACCTATTTTTTTACGGAAGAGGGCACCGTCAAAGCCGTAGATGATGTTAGTTTTGCGATACAAGAAGGACAAACCCTGGGCGTAGTTGGTGAATCAGGTTGTGGCAAAAGTGTTGCCGCTATGTCGCTTTTACGGCTTATTCCCAATCCTCCCGGTAAGATTGTTGACGGACAAATATTATTTGAGGGGAAAAGTTTGCTGGACTTAAGTGAGGAGGAAATGCGCTCTATACGCGGCAATGACATTTCGGTAATATTTCAGGAACCGATGACCTCACTCAATCCTGTATTTACTATTGGCGAGCAGATTGGTGAAGTGTTAATTCTGCATCAAAACATGAATCATTCGGAAGCTAACCGGAAAGCCGTGGAAATACTGAAACTTGTTGGGATACCCCGGGCAGAGGAAATAGTGAATTGCTATCCGCACGAACTAAGCGGCGGCATGCGGCAGCGGGCGATGATTGCCATGGCGATAGCCTGCAATCCGAAGCTGTTAATTGCTGATGAACCTACCACCGCTCTGGATGTAACGATTCAGGCCCAGATATTGGATCTGATGAGAGGCTTAAAGGAACAATTAAATTCCGCTATTATGCTGATAACCCATGATTTGGGCGTTATTGCCGAAATGGCAGACTATGTGGTTGTCATGTACTGCGGCAAGGTGGTCGAAGCGGCTCCGGTCAGGGAACTTTTTGCGCATCCGCTGCATCCCTATACTGTCGGACTGCTGCAGTCGAAACCGGCCATTCATCAAGATACCGACAGGCTGTATTCTATTCCCGGTCAGGTTCCTAACCCGCTGCATCTTCCCGCCGATTGTCACTTCTCGCCGCGGTGCGGTAAAGTTTGTTCGCAATGTAGAGAACAGGAACCGCCGCTGATAACGATAAGTGAGGGCCACCGGGTGGCCTGCTGGCTGTATGGGGAGGGGAAAATATCATGAGTGAAACGTTAGTGGAAGTCGAAAATCTAAAAAAATATTTCCCCATTGTGAAAGGCGTATTTTCTAAAACAGTAGGCTATGTTAAGGCGGTTGATGATGTATCTTTTACCGTCAGACGGGGGGAAACCTTAGGACTTGTCGGTGAATCAGGCTGTGGGAAGTCAACCTTAGGCAGAACCATCCTAAGACTATTGGACAAGACAGCAGGAAATGTATTCTTTCAGGGCCAGGATTTATACAGCTACAAAAAAGAACAGCTGCGCAGGCTGCGGCCGAAAATGCAAATTATTTTTCAGGATCCCTTTAGTTCCTTAAATCCCAGAATGACGGTGGAAAATATTATCGGCGAAGCGTTAATTGACCATGGAATTGTTCCGCGAAATGAGGTGCGGGATAAGGTGATTGAGGCCATTCAGGATTGTGGGCTGGCGCCTTATCATAGTAAACGGTATCCCCATGAATTTTCCGGCGGACAGCGGCAGCGGATCGGGATTGCCCGCGCTTTGATCCTGAGTCCGGAATTTATCGTTGCCGATGAACCGGTATCTGCGTTAGATGTTTCCATCCAGTCGCAAATTATTAACATGCTGGGAGATTTGCAGCAGCAGCGGGGTTTTTCCTATTTATTTATTTCTCATGATTTAAGCGTGGTAAAACATATCAGCCACCGGGTCGGTGTGATGTATGTGGGCTCCTTGGTGGAGATGGCGGCGAAAGAAGAATTATACCATCATCCGGCTCATCCATATACCAAGGCCTTGCTGTCGGCGGTGCCGATACCTGACCCTGCGGTGAGGCGGCAGAGAATCCTATTGCAGGGGGATACGCCGAACCCTGCCAACCCGCCGCCGGGCTGCAAATTTCATACCCGCTGCGCCTATGTCACGCCCAGGTGCAAGGAAGAAGTTCCTGCTTACCGGGAAATTGCCAAGGACCATTTCGTTGCCTGCCATGTTATCTAGAAGACGAACATTTTTGGCGGAGGCAGAAGCGGTGAAGGATATTGACGAAGCCGGAACCCGGATTGGCGGAAAAGACCTTGTGGCTGTTATGATTGCCCAGGTAATGATATTACTACCGGTCATTCTGTTAATTGGCTTTAGTATCGGCGTGGTGATCTGGATCATGATGAGATTTTGGTGTTAGTGAGTCCCCATAAAGCTCAAAGGCAATTGGCTCGTGCCATTTTGTGCCTTGAGAAAAACGAAAGGAATGGTTATAAGTATGAAAAAACAAGTTGTCCTTGCTCTTGCGGCCACTTTTATAATGAGCGTTGCCGGTACTGCTCTGGCTGCTCCTGTTAATCACTTCAATGACGTTCCTGCCAACCATTGGTCCTATGAGGCCGTGACCAAATTAAATCAGGCCGGGATCGTTAGCGGGTATGGTGATGGCACTTTTCGCGGGGAAAGAACCTTGACTCGCTATGAAATGGCCCAAATCGTGGCCAATGCTTTGACGAAGCTGGAAAAAGCTACTGATGAGCAGAAGGCGTTAATTGAAAAGCTTTCTATTGAGTATTCCTCCGAACTGGAAAATCTCGGCGTTCGTATGGCTGCTATGGAGGCAAAATCTGATAACGTAAAATTCAATGGCGAATATCGGATCAGGTACCTCGGGACGCATGCCACTGACGAAGACGGTGTAAAAACGAAAGATAACGTGGTGGATGGTCGTCTCCGCTTATGGCTCACCGGCAAAATCGACGACAGATGGCAATTCAAGACCCGGTTGCAACAGATCAGTGACTTAAAAACCAGTGACGGTCACTACGGGAGTAGTTATCTAAAAGCTTTCGACGGTGATAACCGTGCCACCTATGGCAATGAAGGAATTGACGGCACGATAAGACTGAACCGTGTTTATGTTCATGGTGATCTTAACTGGGGTACACTCGAAGCCGGGAAAATTCCGCTGTATACGGGTAATGGGTTCCAATATAGCGGTCCGATTGATGGTGTGGCTGTGGGCTTTGGTAAAGAACTTAAAGTAACGGGCTTCTTTGGCCGAACCTTGAATGCCAATCAGATTTCAAAAGGCAGTTATGAAATTAAGAACGGCAAGATAATCACCACTGCGCCTGAGTATGGCGATAACAATTTGACTGGCGTAAACTTAGATTATAATTTTACTAAAAACCTGAACTTTAAAGGTGCTTATATGAGTGCAAACCCGGTTGGCTCCGGGGAAAAATTTCATAAGCAAAAGTATTGGGAAAGCGCGTTAAACTATAACCTTACTCCGGATCTTGTCTTAACCGGTATCTATGGCGGTTCGAATAAGGATGAGGATAATAGAGGCTATTTCGGCATTCTTACTTATAAGAACTGTAATACGTCTAAGCCGGGCTCCTATGGTATGTATCTTGAATATGCTCACCTGGAGGAGAATGCTCTGATGGACTCTGGTTTGACGGATTGGGACCTGGATAAAAACCAAAAGGGTTTCTATTATGAGTTTAATTATTGTCCGGCTAAGAATGTAAAGGTTAATGTCAACTATACGGACTGGAAAGCGGTTAAAGGTTCCGATAAAGCCAAAGCCTATGGCGGTTTTGTCACCTATTACTTCTAAGGGACAAGCAAGTGTTATCGCAAGGTATGCATGCGAAAGCCAGCGTGCATACCTTGCTTTATCCGATGACTAACCCGCTCTAAGACTCCCTCTTCTCCAAGCGGGAGTAAGAGCGGCTAAGTCCCTGGATAAGGGCGACTAACCTTCAGGTGGGGTTAAAACCCCAACTGAAGCTAAGTCTACTTTATCCGAAAATAATGTTCAATAGAAGGGAGAATGTATTATGCGAGAAATGTTGCGTGCGGCTTTGCAGTTAGCGGAAGCCGACTATTGCGAAATCCGCTTGGAAGAAAGCAATTATCTCAATATCACTTTTCGCGGACGCGGGCTGGAACAAATCTTAAAAGAAATTAAATACGGCGGAAATGTCCGGGCGCTTTATAAAGGCGCGTGGGGGTTCGCCGCTTTCAACAAGCTTGACAAGCTGCCGGATATGATTAAAGCGGCTTGCCGTCAGGCAAAGCTGGCGAGCGAGTACCAAAGCGGGGAAAGCAAGCTGGCTGCAGTCCCGGTGGTTGAAGAAGAATTTATGCCTGAGTATACTCTGAATCCGGGAGCTATTACTTTAGAGGAAAAAGTCCGTATCCTGACCCGGTATAAGGAGCTGATCCTGAATTTTCATCCGGCGATTACTGCTGCATCTATTATCTACAAAGAAACCCATAGTGACCTATACTTTGTCAACACGGACGGAACTTTTATCAAACAAAGAAAACTGGATATCGGTGCTTATCTGTCGGCCATTGCCTGCAAGGGGGATGTTACTGTTACGCAGGGGATTGGACGGGGCAGTTCCAGTGGTTTTGATTGTATGCTGAATTGCGATAATAAATTACGGGAAGCTTGCGCTTTGGCCGTCAGGCTGCTTGACGCGCCCCAGGTCAAAGCCGGTGTATATACTGTTGTCTGCGACCAGGAATTGGCGGGCTTGTTCGTTCATGAAGCCTTTGGTCATTTGAGCGAAGCCGACGGCATATACAGAAAACCGGCTGCGCTTGAGAATTTGGCTTTAGGCCGCAAGCTGGGAAAAGATTTTTTACATATTTATGATAGCGGTGAATATTTTGGACATCGTGGCGCAATGCGGTATGACGATGAGGGGGTAGCGGCTGAACGGACTTATCTTATCAAAAATGGCATTTTGGTGGGACGGCTGCATTCACGGGAGACTGCCGGAATTATGAACGAACAGCCGACAGGCAGCGCCCGCGCTACGAACTATACCTTTCCGCCGATCTGCCGCATGCGCAACACCTGTATTGCGCCAGGAACAAGCAGTTTTGATGATATGCTCAAAGAGGTTAAACTGGGTGTTTATGCCGTGGGTAGCGGCGGCGGTGAAACGAACGGCGAAATGTTTACCTTCAATGCCGGGTATGGGTATATGATACGCGACGGACGACTGGCAGAACTGGTAAAGGACGTAAAACTGATGGGTAATGTGTTTACAACCTTGGAGAATATTGACATGATTGGGGACGAAGCCGAGGGACGGGATAGCGCCGGCGGCTGTGGCAAGAATGAGCAGAGCTGGCTTCCTGTCAGCGGGGTTTGCCCGTCTATTCGCATTCAAAATGTCATTGTCGGAGGTGCGAAATAATGACTGATATTCTAGCAAGGCTGCCGCAGAAAGTACAGGGAGAATTATATACGCAGACAGTCCGTACCCAGGAGGTTAAATTTACTGACAGTCAATTGGAGATCCTTAAGCAGAGTGAGCATTGCTGCACTACGATGCGGGTGATAAAGGCGGGCAGACTCAGCATTGCTGTTTCCAGCAAGCCGGGCAGTGAAGCGGCAGTGCTGGCCAATGCGCTGGAAACCGTTACATTCGGTATTCCTGTTACTTTTGATTTTCCCGGGAATTCCACGCTGCCGGTTATTCCTGAGAGAGGTGAGAGCGGCGGTTTATTTGGGCTGGAGCAAATGCTGGTTTTGGCAAAAGAGCTGAAGCAAGCTGTCTGCGATTACGATGCCAGGATTGCTGCAGAAGTTGTCATCAGGCGTACAGAGACAGAAGCTTCACTGGTTAACAGCGCCGGTTTTAATAACCGCTATCAAAAAACGGTTTGGGAGGCAATTTTAGGTGGACAATTGATACAAGGTGACGATTTCTTGGGGGTTACCATTCCTTTGGCCGCTACATCGCCGCAGCTTGATTATGTTGGCTTGAAGCAGGAAGTCACCCAACAGTTTGCGTGGAGCAAGCAAATCGTGCCATTTGCCCCGGGAAGCTATCCTGTTATCTTTGCTCCGGCTCAAGTTGGTTTTTTAACAGCTCCTTTTTTGGCGTGCTTAAATGGTAAGGCAATTGTTAACAAAATTTCGCCCTGGAAGGATAAGTTGGGGGAAAAGCTGCTGGATTCCCGGGTAACGCTGATTGATGATGGTACGCTGCCGCTGTCCGTTGCCGGCAAACCGTTTGACCGGGACGGTATTCCCACTCGGCGAAATGTTCTGATTGAACAAGGAGCAGTCAATCAGTTTCTTTTAGACTGCCAGTCAGCGCAAGAACTAGGCCGGGATTCCACTGGTAACAGTACTGCTGATGGACCGGCCGCCCATCATGTGTTATTGGCTCCCGGCGAACTTTCGGTAGGGGAACTTATCCGGAACATTGACACTGGATTGCTGATTCTGGAGTCCATGGGCGCCTGGAGCGGTAATTCGTATAGTGGCAATGTCAGCGGTAACATATCCCTGGGTTTAAAGATTGAAAAAGGTAACATCGTTGGCCGGGTAAAAAATTGTATGTTTTCATTGAATGCTTTCGAACATTTCCGGGATCACCTGATTGCATTTTCCCGCGAAACTAAAGATGTTGGTGGCAGAGGACCGCTTGATTCGTCAGCGACCACCTATCCCTACGCGGTTCTTGGCAATGTTTGTATTACGGCAGAGTAGAAGAAGTCGAGGACGGTATGTTTAGCAAATTGAATTTTTATGTAATAATCTAGGAATTAACTACTAAATAAAAAAACTGTATTGCAGAAAGATTTACAAACAATAGTTTGTTTTTTCCTTTATTTAATTTGATTCAATAAAATTAAATAAAGGAATTTTTGTATGAATAAATACAATGTTTAAAGAAGCGATAACAGAGAAGTCAAGTTCGGAACTAGACATGGTGCTTTTATAGGCGGTTATTTGTTCTATCTAAGTTTGGTGGTGCTTTTTTTGTACTAAAAATCTGAGGTGAACATATGAAGTCGAAAACTATGTTAAAGAATCAAATAAAAAGTGCAGCAGATTCAATTTATCAACTAATACGTGGGACTGAAGCTCCAAAATATTTGTCGATGATATCCTGTTTGTGTATTGTTCTGGCCTTGGGCAATATCATGTTTTCATTTGGTATGGGCCAATTATTTACTCATACATATCAAGAAAAATTCCAAATTTTTATTTATCCGCTCTTGCTTTTATTATCAGGCAAGGTGGTTTATGCAGTAGCTGAGTTTTTGAAAGGACGATTGGAAGTAAAGCTTCAGGCAAACCTCAATTTTCATTATAGAATGATAATCGCAGAAAAATATGCTAAAGCAAAATATGAATGGCAGGAGACGCAAAAGACAGGAGATTTAGTAGACAGAGTTCAAGAGGACACGGACAGTGCCGCAATGGCAGTTGCCACTTATCTGCCGAAGGCAGTTAAAAGTCTTGTAATATTTGGTGTAACGATTTTTGTGCTTTTCTCAGTGGATTGGAGATTGTCAGTTGCTTATCTATTTCCAGTCCCATTTCTTTTTATTTTTAATGCGTGGGGAAGTAAAGTGAGTCAAAGATATTTTGATGACTCGAGAGTGGCAAACAGTGCACGCAATGCGAAAATTCAGGATGTAATCAATAACAGAACTACAATTAAAGCATATTCTTTAGAAGATACTGTAGAAAGAGAGATAGAGAATAAAATTCTCTGTTATGTTAAAAAAATTTCCAACGCATTAGCTATGATGCCTTTATCGTTTAGTCCTGCAATCCTTTTCAATAAAATTCCTTCGATTCTCTTAGGTGTAATTGGTTGTGCTTTGGTAATACAAAACAACTTACATTCTGAAAGCTTCATTATGATATTCACCCTATCCATTACAACGGCTGATGAAATTCGGGAGTTAGATGATTTTATGGCTAATATTCCCAGTTTATTGGCATATGCAAAACGGCTATTTCCCATTTGGGATTCTCCGCAGCAAGTATTTGGCCGGGAGATTGCCTGCCAGGATACCGTACATGCATTCGAGTTGGAAAATGTTTCATTTGCTTATTCGAATGTCAATTTTGGTGCTTCGAAAATCCTGACTGATTTTAACTTGCGAATAAAGAAAGGAGAAAGAGTTGTCATCGTAGGCAAGAGCGGCAGTGGAAAAAGTACCGTATTAAAACTTGCCGGTGGACTTTACGAGCCAAGTCGGGGAACCATAAAAATATTCGGACGAAAAATAGAAGACTGGGATGAACGGATATTTCATCAACTGGTTGGTTATATGTCACAGGACATTTTTCTTTGGCCGATGAGTATTGAGGAGAATATTCAGCTTGCTCAATCTAACCGAAAAATAATCTCATTAGAACAGGCAGTTAAATTCTCTGGAATCACGGGATCATTGAATAAGCTTTCAGATGGACTGAAAACACAGGTAGGGGAACGCGGAACCAGCTTATCAGGCGGGCAGCGGTAACGCGTTGGGCTGGCACGAATGATATTAAAGAATACTCCACTAATGTTATTAGATGAAGCTACCAGTGCGCTAGATGTAAAGAGTGAGATGTTTATAGGTGAAACCCTTTGTTCTCTTTCCAGAGAGCACACACTTATCATGGTCAATCATCGGTTTACGAATGTTCAATACGCTGATCGCATTATTGTAATGGAGAATGGAAGCATCGTTGAGGAGGGAACACACCGTGCACTTTTAGATAAACGGGGATCGTATGCACACCTTTATTATAGTTCATTACGGGAGAGTCAGATTAATGGATAAAAATTATTCTGTAAACCATATTTTGAAGAGTACTTTAAGGTTAATCTGCTTTGATCCGAAACTCTGGGTAATTTCAGTCGTCGGAGCAGTGATAACGGCGGTAACTTGGTATTGTGTTCAACTGCTGAATGGAATTTTATTGCGTACGGCAGTGGCAGGGGCAACTGGAGCACAGATGGTATGGACAACATTTTTATTAATTTTTATTGGCTTTTGTCTGACTCGAATACCCACTGTATTAGGATATCAATTAAACTCGTGGGCTGCTGAGCGGCTAACGGGTAAAATACAATTAAAAATGGTGGATCATTGGCTAAGACAAAAAGAACTTGATGCAAAGCAGCATCACAGTGGAAATGTTATGACTCGGATTATTACGGATTGTGGTGAGAAAATAGCGGACTTCTATTTTCAAGGTGCCGGAATTATTATAATCGAGCCCTTTGTAACAGGCATCTTAGCTTTTATTACTGTCTGGTCGATAAGCAGTCTTCTGGCAGTGACCATGCTTACGATTGGTATTCTTTCGGCTTTTTGTTCAGCACATTTTTCAAAAGCGATTCATCTTGCCGTTCTAAAAAGCCGTGATAGCAATGAAAATACTGTTCGGACGTTTTCAAATCTCTTTGCGGGGACGATGGAAATGCGCCTGCTTGGGGTTGAGGACAAATTAGTCAAGGAGTGTACGGAAAGTTCCCGCTATACTGCGGAACAGGAAACCAAAGGCGGAAATATAAAAAAACAGGCTGATTTAGTTGCTAGAATCTTTGAGTTATTCAGTCTGTGGAGCTGCCTCTTTATCAGCGCATGGCTTTCAAGCAATCATTTATTATATTTACCGGATGTTATGATAGTCCTTCCAATGCAGGCTCTAATAAGTAATATGATGGGGGGGATTGGAAAATCGTGGAATTACCTGACTGAGATAGGTGTTTCAGCAGATAGAGTATTTGAGATTATAGATTTGCCAGTAGAAGATGAAAGAAGCAATTTACCTGATTTCAAGCCTCTTGAAGGGGACAAGATAATAGATTGCAAAGATATTTTTTTTACTTATGACCAAAAGAGATTTGTTTTGCGTGGCCTCTCATTGTCTGTTCGCAAACGGACACGGACGGCGATCATTGGCGAAAGCGGCGCTGGAAAAAGTACAATTTTAGGACTCATTCTTAATTATTTTAATGCAACATGCGGAACAATTACGCTGTCGGGAATTTATCCTAATGAGTGCAATTTAAAGTCCTGGCGAAAACAGATTGCTCTTGTTCAACAGGAAAGCCCCTTGCTTGATATCAGTATAGCGGACAATATAGCAATTGGTGCGTTGCGTTATGGAGCTAAACCAACGTTTGCAGAAATAGTTAACGCGGCGAAGAAAGCGGAGGCACACGACTTCATAAAAAAATTGCCATATGGATATGACACGCTGGCAGGCGAAGCAGGAGCAGCATTATCCGGTGGACAGCGGCAACGAATTGCAATTGCCCGTGCTTTTATCAGTAAGTCTCCTTTAGTCCTTTTTGATGAACCAAGCAGTGCATTGGATTCTGAATCGGAAAAGGTAGTTATGGAAGCAATAGAACGCCTTTCCGCGGAAAAGACAGTAATTGTTATTTCTCATCGTATCTCTACAATTAAAGATTTTGACAACATCATTGTTTTGCAGGACGGGAAGGTGGTCGAGGAGGGAACCCATGCTGAGCTTTTAAACAGAGGCGGTGTCTATGCGATGCAGTGAAAATTATGAATACTAACGCCTGCCAGGTCACCAGTTTTCATTTCCCATTTGTAATAAGCAGATCGTGCTACAAAAAGTCCCCCTATAGGAGACAATTTATTGTTTCATTGTCTTCTATGGGGGCAATGTCATTAAGTTAATGCTGAAAAACACAACCATCCAGATTAAGATGGTTGTGTTTTTCTTATACATACAGGTGGGCATATAAAATTTATCAATTATAAAAAAACACTTGACAAATAAATAAAAATCGAAGGCTTTGCCTTGAAAATGAGGACATTTTTAAGGAGGCCTTTTAAAATGAAAAAGAAAGCATATCCAGAGCAGGTACGAACTGCGCTGCACCAAGCGATACGCTCAATCACAGCAGATTTACCGGCTTGCGTGAAACGACCAGGGCAAGATTTTTCACGCGAACGCAAATTATCACTTCAGGAGAAATCATGGTACTATATCATCCGGGCGAAAGAATCCTATGGGATTATATCAAGGCTTTCTCTACCAAATTGCCCGGAATACGATGAAGAAATCACGTTAACTCTCACCCGGCGCCAAACCAAAGAAACGTTACCGCTTTTAAAAGCATACCCCCATCGGTATCGATGGATACAACCACATACGACATTTGACTTCATTAAACCGAAAGATTCCAAGTTTTATGATTTACATTTTCGTGCCGTTCGCTTCGCTATTGCTGATGGTGTGTATGAAACGGTTTATACAAATCTCAATGCCGAAGATTTTCCGCCGGAGAAAATAAAACAGTTCTATAATCTGCGCTGGGGAATTGAGACATCTTTTAAGGAGCTTAAATATGCTGTGGGTTTGGCAAGTCTGCACAGCAAAAAGAAGGATTTTATATTGCAAGAGATTTTTGCCAGACTAATTCTATACAATTACTCTTCCATTATCATGCATCACATCAGTATTTCGGAAGATTTGCGAGTAAATTTTCCAGTGGCTTTAAATATATGCCGTCAATTTTTGAGAGAGTTAATTCCAGCGGTCCAAGTTCTTAAACTGATAGGTAAGCACCTTTCCCCAATACGCCCTGGCCGACAATTTCCTAGATATCAAAATCCAATTTCAGCAGTAGGGTTCCAGTACAGAATTATTTGAGATTTAACATGCGTGAAAGGACTTTACAGATGCTTTTCGGGCATCTGCTTTTGTGTTGCTCAAAAGTCAAAAACACCTGCGTTTTCTATGTTATTCTGTGTATGCGACAACCCCAGCGGTATCACTTTTCTACTACTGGGGTTTCTTATAAGCTTATCTTAATGACATTGTCTATGGGGGGAGCATATCAAGGTTTACAACCAAATCTGAGATAGCCCTTTTGTTGGCAAACATAAAGAGAAACACTATCTAGTGAATAATGCAGCCATATCTCTTTTGAACTTAATTTCCTGCGCCGGCAATCGCTACGTTAAACAATTGAATGGTTCGCGGTATTAAATAATTATTGTTCTTTTGCAGTTCGCTGGAAAGATACATTTCTTCCTGCATTTCTTTAATATTGCCGGAAATGGAACCGCCTGTTACCGGTATGGTTTTTGTACCGTCGAAGTACCAGCCTAATCGAATTTCTCCGGCAAAATCACCGGTTAGACTATCCATCTGAAAATCGGAAAAAGCTACTAGTTCAAAATAGGGTGCCTGTTTCATAGCCGTGATGGACTTTTTGCCGCCCTGGACTACAATATTGTGAATCATGCCTGTCGGCTCTACGTTCAAGTAGTGACAATGTCTCACGTCACCCCAGTATTTTTTAAGGATACCGTTTTCATATAAGACTGCTGGTTTTAGCGGGAAACCATCTTCGTCAAAAGGGGCGGAATCGGTAGAGTTCTCCAGGGTAGGATCAAGTAGCAGGTTAATCAAATCACCTTTTACGTTGAGTCCCTGAATATTTTCGCCAAGCTTGGCTTCGGACAGCTTATTATAAACACTGTGTGCACTCGCTTTAGCGGTGTAATATTGTAAAAATTCTTCGACCGGTTCGCCTGTTAACAGAACCGTATGCTTTTTCACTGCAGGCGTAGGACAAGCACAGGCCCGTTCCTTACATAAGGCCAGCATCTCTGCCACTTCGCCGGCAATAGCCTGAGCATCATAACCGGCAAATAGCAGGTTTTTATAAAGCTCTATTTCTTCGGATTTTCCCTGGCACGCAGTGATAAATTCTAGTTGTCCTTTATAACCTTCAAAAGAGCTATCGATACCTTCCGAGTTAATGACGCGCGTATATACTTTGTCAAGGAAAAGCTCGCAGGAATTTAGGCCGCCCTGAGACTGAATGTCGTTCTTAAAAACAGCCTCAGTAATTTTAGGCAGCCAGTGGCTAATGGGATGACTGGCAAAATTGCTTAGCGGCGGTTGTCCATCTGTCGCTGCCGGCTGCGGCAATGGATAATACTGATTTTTTACGAATCCGGCAGCGAAGGCTAAGTCAGCAATAACCTGCTTTATTTCTTCCTCATTCATTGTTGGATGCAGATTGGCGGTGGCAGAACCGCGATACTTAATATTATGTTCACTAAAATCTTTGTAGACTGTAACAGTAAAGTGATGTACAGCTTTGACGCGATTCATGTCGAGTTCTTTTTTTACAAAAAACAGTTCGCCTGCTTCCACCTTATGCTCGATGATTCTAAAACCCGCAATTTCTTGACAGGTACTAAGCCGTTTTTTAATTTTTCCAAGCATTAGCCTAACCTCGCTTTCGCCTTGATATATGGGCCGCCGGAGGAGACCTTGACCCATTCCTTATAGCCTTTGCCGCAGGCACCGCTGCCGGAAAGCTCTACGATGTCCGAGACCATGGAGATAGATTTTAATAAATCAGGTACATAGCCTGTCATAATAATGGGCGAAACAATCTTGCCTGTAAGCCTGCCCTCAACGATTTCTTCCCCCTGCAGCACCATGCACTGAATGCCCCAGCTTTTTGGGTCTTCCATTCCGCTCATGGAATGGTCTATAAGGTAGCCGGATTTTATTGAGGCGATCATGTCGTCTAATTTATCGTTACCTTGGGCAAAAAACGTGTTGGTCATTCTCGTATAGGCCTTGCGCTCGAAGGACTCCCGTTTGCCGTTGCCGGTAGGAGCAATGCTGAGCTTCTGCGCCGCTAACGTATCGCAAATGCCTGTTTGTAAAATACCCTTATTGATAATGATTGTATCAGTCCCCAATACTCCCTCGTCGTCAAACAGGAAGGAGGAAACATGGGAAGCAGACGCTGCGCCGTCATGCATCGTGACAAGCTCAGAGGCAACCGGCTTGTTAATGTACTCTACGGCCTTAGCGCGGCCCTTAACGAACATATCCATCTCAACGCCGTGGCCAAAGGCTTCATGGGCGATTAAGCCGGCAACATCGGGCGAACAAATTACGTCATATTCACCTGGCTCTACCGGTTGTGCATCCAGCAGCTTACTGCTGGTGTCGATAACCGTATCGATAGCGGCCGCCATTTCATCCAGCAGTTCTGCTGACTGCAATCCGGAAAACGCCTTATGACAATACTTTGTATTATTATCGCGGCGTACAATGGAAACCAAGTAGCCCTGGCTCCAAATATAAGCTTGTTCCAATTTCTTTTTACTAGAGATAAATACCTTAGATACGCTTACTTCTTCATATCTGACCTGAAAATCCACTAAAAGCTCAGAACTGGCAAGTGCCTTCTCCTTAATGGCGGTCATTTTGGCCAGCTTTTGCTCGGTGCTTAGTTCTCCGGGGAAGATTTTTACTTCCCCAGAGTAGCTGTCGGTTATTGTTTTTTCGTCAATTAGATCATACTTACTGAACGAAACCGCGGCGTCGGTTAACGTTTTTATTGTGTCTTTTACAGCGTGACAAATTTTTTGTACTAATTCACCCAAGGTTTCTGCCTTTATTTCATTAAAAGAAAACTCCGAATAGTTTATGCCATTGTAAACCCGCACTACAAAGCCCCGTTCTGTCCAGCGGGAGTCATTTACGCTTACTCCGTTTTTTTGCACAGAATATAGTTTACCGGCGCAGTCGGTTCCCAGGATTGAAACATATTGAAAGTGTTCCTGAAGTAATGTCAGCAACTCTTCTAGTACCGGTTTATGATCGTTCAGAAATTTTGACATAGCAACTTTCATTCTTCATCCCCCTATCTCTCCATTAATAATTACTATTCTGCAGAGAATAAGTCCCGCAGAATTTTTGCTGCTCTCTTTAATTTCCATACTTTTACAGAAATTCCTTCCTTCGCGAAAGGAAATATTGGTTGGAGAAAATAATAACAATTTTTTATTATTAAAAGAGGAATTTTTTATTATTAATAGAATAAGTAAAATATAAAACAAATTCTGAAAACTTTCCGGGAGAGGCATTTACATGAAATCAAGAAAACTACTCGAAACATATATTCCCATCGTAGACTTTATCGCAGATCTTGTCGGACCGAATTGTGAAGTGCTCTTACACGATATTGTAGACGTACAAAACTCAGTAATAGCAATTCGAAACGGCTATATAAGCGGACGGCGGTTAGGTTGTCCATTGACCGATCTGGGGCTTGAATTGTTGGAGAACAAATCCTATGTAAACCAAAATGCCGTTGTTAATTATTTAAGCCGTACTGACAATGGTGAAAAATTAAGATCATCTACCTATTTTATTAAAGACGAAACAAGCAAACTCATTGGTATGCTGTGTGTGAATATCCTTATGTCGCCCGACAGCCAGATCGTCAAAGACTTAGCAGATAAGCTTATGAATGCCGTGTTTGCCAATAGCGTGGCTGCTAATACCGTAGTAAATGAAAAAGTCGTGGAATCGTTACATTCCTCTATCGAAAATGTCGTAGACTCTGCTGTTGAGAAAATACTTGAGGAGTATGATATGCCGGTGGAGAGGATGTCGATTGAGGAAAAAACTGCTATCGTGCAAAGACTGAATGCAAATGGGATTTTTAAAATAAAAGGAGCCATTACCAAAGTGGCTGGTAGATTGCAAACTTCAGAAAGCACCATCTATCGATACCTGTCTACTAAGTAAATAGCGATAGTAAGGGAAGCTCGCGGGCCTGGGAGGCCCGCGTAATGACGGTAGCTCAACGGGGTGGGCTTGCATTGTCATGGAATTTTGTACAGTGCAAATGGACACGATATAATTTTTTTTGTAAACATGTAATAAGAAAATATTATTATAATAATATTTTATTATGAAATATGACTTATTTCTACAGGTTTGGCAGTAAAGGCAATATAAAATGGTGACTGGTGGAACCCTATCAGTAAAATTAACTGAAGATTTCCGCTTAAAAAAATATTACGCATATTACAAGGAGGAAACTATGAAAGAAATAATTGAAACAACCCAGGCTCCTCAGGCCATCGGCCCTTATTCTCAGGCGAGAATGTTTGGCAATCAACTGTTTACTTCCGGTCAAATCGGTATTAATCCCCAGACAGGTGAGGTTGTATCCGGGGGAATTGGAGCACAGGCAAAACAGGTTCTGGAAAATCTTAAACAGGTACTGATTGCTGCAGGAATGGGCTTTGATGATGTGTTAAAAACTACCGTCTTTATTACCGATATGAATAACTTCGCTGCCGTCAATGAAATTTACGGACAATACTTTACCGGTAAGTTGCCTGCGCGTTCATGTGTAGGAGTGGCCAGTTTGCCCAAAGGAGTTTTAGTTGAAATCGAACTAATTGCATGTAGTCATAAATAAGGAGATGCTAGCAATGAATATCTCATTGGAAGATGTAAAAAAAGCCAGGGAAACGCTGGCTGGGATTGCTGTCCGGACAGAACTGGCTTATACCAACACGTTGAGTGATATGACGGGTAACAGTGTGTACTTGAAGATGGAAAATCAACAACGTACGGGTTCTTTCAAGCTGAGAGGCGCATACAATAAGGTCGCAAATTTAAGTGAGGAAGAAAAAAAACACGGTATTATTGCTTCGTCCGCCGGTAACCATGCGCAGGGAACAGCCCTCGCCGGTACGCTGTTTGGCATTCCGTCTACCATTGTAATGCCGAAAAATGCCCCTCTGTCCAAAGTTAAAGCCACCAGAGGGTATGGCGCAACCGTTGTGCTTGAGGGCGGGGTCTATGACGAAGCCTATGCAGCGGCCCGGCGTATTCAGGAAGAAAACAAACTGACATTTATTCACCCTTTTAATGATCCCCAGGTCATTGCCGGTCAGGGAACAATTGCCTTAGAGATTTTAGAGGATTTGCCGGATGTAGAAGCCGTTGTTGTGCCAATTGGCGGCGGCGGACTGATCGCCGGTGTGGCCTTAACCATTAAAAGTCTAAAGCCTGACGTAAAAGTCATTGGTGTACAGACCAAAAATATGCCGTCCATGGCCGAGTCTGTTGCCCAAAAGAAAATTATTACCTATAACGGCAATCCCACCATTGCCGATGGAATTGCTGTAAAAACTCCGGGTGAGCTGACTTTTGAGATTGTGCAGCGCTATGTAGATGAAATTGTAACTGTGGATGAAGAAGAGATCGCCAGTGCCATATTGCTATTGATGGAACGTATCAAAACGATTTCCGAAGGAGCGGGTGCAGTTCCTGTTGCGGCTATATTAAACCGGCTGCAGCACTATAACAATCGCAAAATCGCGGCAGTGATCAGCGGTGGCAATATTGACGTAAATATGATGTCACGCATTATCAATAAGGGCTTGGCGAAGTCAGGACGGAAAGTCATTTTTGATATACTAATCCCCGATAAACCTGGTTCATTATGGAGATTGCTGCAATTGACGGCGGAAACCGGCGCCAATGTACTGACGGTTACCCACCACCGGGAAACCCGTGGAGTGCCATTAGGCTACGCCACCGTGGAATTGGAGCTGGAGACTGCCGACCAAGAGCAAATCGACATGATCAAACAACTAATGGAGCAGCATCAATATTGCGTAAATATAGTTTAATTTAGGAGGGGAAGAAGAGTATGGAAGAAAGAGAACTAACCCGTGGATTGAAGGCCCGCCACATTGAGCTCATTGCTTTGGGTGGTACCATTGGTGTTGGACTGTTTATGGGTTCAGCCAGCACGATCAAATGGGCAGGGCCGTCGGTTCTGCTGGCGTATGCGCTAGCCGGTATCGTAATGTTTTTTGTCATGCGGATCATGGGGGAAATGTTGTATCACGAGCCGGTTACCGGTTCCTTCGCTACCTATGGCCACAGATATATCAGCCCTTGGGCCGGATATATCACGGCCTGGTGCTATTGGTTTTTGTGGGTTACAGTAGGCATGTCCGAGGTTACGGCTATTGGCATTTATATGAATTATTGGTTCCCGGACCTGGCGCAATGGATACCTGCGTTAATCGGGGTGGCCGTTGTGGCCATTGCGAACTTAGCGGCTGTTAAGTACTATGGCGAATTTGAGTTTTGGTTTGCACTTATTAAAGTAGCTACAATTGTAGTCATGTTGGTCATTGGTTTTGGTATTGTCTTTTTTGGAGTTGGCAATGGCGGCCTGCCGATGGGTGTCGGCAATCTCTTCAACAATGGCGGTTTCTTTGCCGGCGGTTGGGAAGGCTTCATGTTTGCCTTGTGCCTGGTAACTGCTTCGTATCAGGGTGTAGAACTTGTTGGTATTACTGCCGGTGAAGCACAAGATCCGAAGAACACGTTGCGCAAGGCCATCCAAAATATTATCTGGCGTATTTTAATCTTCTATATCGGCGCTATCTTTGTTATTGTAACGATCTATCCCTGGAATCAAATCGGTACCATCGGCAGCCCGTTTGTTATGACCTTCGCCAAAGTAGGTATTACCGCCGCTGCCGGTATCATTAACTTCGTTGTTCTTACCGCCGCCATGTCGGGCTGTAACAGCGGTATTTACAGCGCAGGCAGAATGCTGTATACATTGGCTGAAAATGGACAAGCCCCGGCATTCTTAAAGAAGATTTCTCCCAGCGGCGTTCCTGCCAACAGTATTAAAGTCACCATTGCCTGCCTGCTCTTAGGCGTATTTTTCAACTATATTTATCCGAATTCCAAGTTGTTTGTTTATATTTACAGTGCTAGTATCCTGCCTGGAATGGCTCCGTGGTTTGTACTGTGCATAAGCCAGTTTAAGTTTAGAGAAAAATGGGGCAAGGAAGAAATGGATGCACACCCCTTTAAATCACCGCTGTTCCCTATCAGTAACTACGTCACAATTATCTTCTTATGCTTAGTTCTGGTGGGAATGTGGTTTAACCAAGATACCCGTGGCGGCCTGATTGCCGGCGCAGTATTCTGCGCCATCATTACGGTAATGTACTTCGTACTGGGTATCGGCAAACGGCAGCCAGGACAACCATTAGAAAAAGAGGTCAGTGTTGGCGAACAAAAATAATAAGTAATTAAATTTAATTGACTCTCATAGTACTCAACTATTGAGTGCTATGAGAGTATTTATTTGTAGGACGGGGGATGAGTTTATGAACAACACCAAGAGAAAAATGAAGACAATGGACGGAAACACGGCCGCCGCACACATTTCGTATGCCTTCACCGATGTAGCGGCAATCTTCCCGATCACACCGTCATCGAACATGGCGGAAAGCGTCGATGAATGGGTAGCCCAGGGAAGAAAGAACATCTTCGGGCAGACAGTAGAAGTAGTAGAAATGCAGTCCGAAGGCGGTGCCGCCGGCGCAGTACACGGCTCCTTACAGGCCGGTGCGCTGACCACTACCTACACCGCATCCCAGGGCTTACTACTGATGATTCCCAACATGTATAAAATTGCCGGTGAACTCTTGCCGGGTGTCTTTCACGTAAGTGCCCGCGTAGTCGGGGCCAATGCCATCAGCATCTTCGGTGACCATTCCGATGTTATGGCCACAAGACAAACCGGCTTTGCCCTACTCGCCGAAAGCAGCGTGCAACAAGTGATGGATCTGGCGGCCGTCGCCCATCTGTCGGCCATCAAAGGCAGAGTGCCCTTCCTTAACTTCTTTGATGGTTTCCGGACCTCGCACGAAATCCAAAAAATTGAGCTCCTAGAATATGAGGAACTGGCCAACCTAATAGACTGGGAGGCACTGAACCAATTTAGACGGCGGGGTTTGAACCCCGATCACCCCGTATTACGGGGAACCGTTCAGAACTCCGACATCCACTTCCAGCAACGCGAAGTAACCAACCGCTACTATCAGGCCCTGCCCGATATCGTCGAAGAATACATGGGCCAAATCAGCAAACTCACCGGCCGGGAATATCATCTCTTCAACTACCATGGTGCGGCCGACGCCGACAGAATCATTATTGCCATGGGTTCCATGTGCGGGGCCATCGAAGAAGTAGTTGATCATCTCAACTCGCAGGGCGAAAAAGTGGGCCTATTGACCGTTCATCTCTACCGGCCCTTCTCCATAAAACACTTCTTTAAATACATACCCAAAACAGTCAAAAAAATCGCCGTCTTAGACAGAACCAAAGAAATGGGTTCCTTAGCCGAACCCTTATACCTTGACGTAAAAACAGCCTTCTATAACACCGACTGGCGTCCCGTTATTGTCGGCGGACGCTGTGGTGTTGGCGGCAAAGACGTCATGCCAAGACATATACAGGCCGTATATCAAAGCCTCAAGCAGGAGCAACCCCAAGACAACTTTACCGTGGGCATCATAGATGACGTCACCAATACCTCATTGCCATTCGGTAAAGACATTGACACCACGCCGGCAGGAACCAAAGCCTGCAAATTCTGGGGACTTGGTTCTGACGGAACCGTAGGCGCCAACAAAAGTGCCATCAAAATCATCGGTGACCATACCGACATGTACGCACAAGCCTACTTTGCCTACGACTCCAAAAAATCCGGCGGTGTCACCATCTCCCACCTACGATTTGGCAAACAGCCGATAAAAGCCCCGTACCTCATTAACAGCGCTGATTTCATCGCCTGCCACAACCAGTCCTATGTAGACAAATACGACCTAGTAGAAGGCCTAAAGCCGGGCGGCAGCTTCCTCCTCAACTGCACCTGGAACCAAGAAGAACTGGGCAAAAATCTGCCGGCGGCGCTGAAACACTATATTTCCGAAAATAAGATTAACCTCTATACCATCGATGCGGTTGGTATTGCTCAGAAAATAGGTCTTGGCGGCCGGATCAACATGATTATGCAAGCGGCCTTCTTCAAAATCGCCGCTATCATTCCGCTAGAAGAAGCTACCCACTACCTCAAACAAGCCGTTGTCCAATCCTACGGCAAAAAAGGCGAAAAAGTGGTCGCCATGAACCATGCCGCCATCGATGCCGGCGTAGCCGCCAGCGTCAAAATAACTGTACCTGCTGCCTGGGCCAATACCCAGACAGAACCGGATACGGCCAAAAACGTCCCGGCCTTTATCAACAACATACTTGCGCCCATGAACCGCCAGGAAGGCGACAAACTGCCCGTAAGCGCCTTCCTCAGTGTCGAAGACGGTACCTATCCCTTAGGCACGGCTGCCTATGAAAAACGGGGTATTGCCATAAACGTACCAGAATGGCAAGCCGAGGCCTGCATTCAGTGTAACCAGTGCGCCTATGTGTGCCCGCACGCCGCCATTCGCCCCGTACTTGCCGATCAAGACGAAATCAAACAAGCACCGGCAGGCTTTACCACGAAACAAGCTACCGGGGCCAAACAACTAAACTTCCGCATCGCCATATCCCCGCTGGACTGCACCGGCTGTGGCAACTGTGCCCAGATCTGTCCGGCCAAACAACCAGCGCTCATAATGAAACCCCTCGATACCCAGCTTGCCCAGGATAAACTATGGGAGTATGCCCTGACGCTCAGCCCCAAAGCCAATCCGGCAAGCAAAACCACCGTCAAAGGCAGCCAATTCGAACAACCGCTGTTAGAATTCTCCGGCGCCTGTGCCGGTTGCGGTGAAACTCCGTATGCCAAACTAGTCACCCAACTATATGGTGACAGAATGATGATCGCCAATGCTACCGGCTGCTCCTCCGTGTGGGCCGGCAGCACACCCTCCGTACCTTATACCACCAACCACCGCGGCCATGGCCCGGCCTGGGCCAACTCCCTATTCGAAGACAACGCCGAATTCGGTTTGGGCATGCTTTTAGCTGTCAAACAAGTACGGAAAAAATTAGCCATGGATATAGAAAAAGCAGCCAAACTTAACTTAGGACAAGAATGGCAACTGGCCTGTCAAGAGTGGTTAGCGCATCAGGATACCGGCGAAGGATCACGGGAGCGAGCCGATCGTCTGATAGCCGCGCTAGAACCAATAAAAGACCAGGATGACCTACTCAAAGAAATCTATCAAAACCGGGATTTCCTGGTCAAACGGTCTCAATGGATATTTGGCGGCGACGGCTGGGCCTACGACATTGGCTTTGGCGGGTTAGACCATGTCTTAGCCTCCGGCGAAAATGTCAATGTACTGGTATTTGATACCGAAGTCTATTCCAATACCGGCGGTCAGTCCTCCAAAGCTACGCCGACCGCAGCCATTGCCAAATTTGCGGCCAGCGGCAAACGGGTTAAGAAAAAAGACCTGGGCATGATCGCGATGAGCTATGGGTATGTCTATGTCGCGCAAATTGCCATGGGGGCTGACAAAAATCAAACCTTGAAGGCGATTGCCGAAGCCGAGGCTTATCCGGGGCCATCCCTGATCATCGCCTACGCGCCGTGCATTAATCATGGTCTGAAAGCCGGTATGGGCGCAAGCCAACAAGAGGCGAAACGTGCTGTGGATAGCGGTTACTGGGCCCTATACCGGTATAATCCAGAGGCCAAAGAGGCAGGCAAAAATGCCTTCACACTGGATTCCAAAGAACCAACTGCCGACTTCAAAGAATTCCTGATGGGCGAAGTTCGTTACTCGGCTTTGAAAAAGCAATTCCCCGAAGTGGCCGATCAGTTATTTGATAAAACCGAGCAAGATGCTAAAGAACGGCTGGCCACCTATCGGCAGCTGGCAGGCAAGTAGTTTATAAAGTACGATAGTAAAAGGGTAGAGGAGCACGCAGTGCTCCTCTACTTATTAGTACGGGAATTTCAGCAGTAAAATGCTCAGTAATTCCTACCTTATAATGATACTCGTGTATTCGGCTCTGGGGGGGGTCCTCAGGGCATTTTTGTTTTTGATTTTCGTTGATGCGCAATGTATGGTAATAGGTTATGCTATTATTAATATAGGTCTTTTTAGTACTGTTATCGAGAGAATATAGATAAGAAACTCGTGGGCAAGGAAGGATGCAAAGATGGATGGTAAACTGACGATAGGGGAACTGGCCGAGCTTTTCGACGTATCTACTGACACATTACGGTATTATGAAAAAGCCGGTATACTTTCGTCACATAAAAACGACGACAACGGCTATCGATATTACACATATGAAGAGATTATCGTCCTGATGGATATATTGTTTTTTCGCGGTATGAAGCTATCGATTAAGGACATTAAGCAGATCATAACGAAGATGGGTATAGCCGATATTAAAAAATTGCTTTATCAAAATCAAAGGGTAGTTGAAGATAGAATACAAGAGCTAATCAAATTACAGAAAACAATTACCCAAGTCGTTTCCCATTACGAACAGTGTGAACAGCATGTGGGAAAATTTTCGATTGTCCCTGCACCTGATTTCAAATACAAACTCCTGGGCAAGCAGGCAGATAACCTGGTTGCTATCATTCGAAAATATAAAAAGGAGAATTGGGATTGGCTTGACAGCATTCGGTATACTTTATTAATCCCCCAAGAAGATTTTCTAAAAAATCCAAATTTCAGTTCAGCTCAAGCCGCTATCAGTATCGACAAAGAGAATTTGTACATGCTGGATTTGGCGGAACAGCAGGAGCTTGCTTCTTTACCTGAGGCAGAATATTTATATACGATAGTGCAGACAGACTATTTTGAACAGGATAATGATGCACTGGGAAAGGCTCTGGAGTATCTGAAAGAAGAAGGCAGACGAGTAAGTGGTCCGATGATTGGCAGGTACATGGCAAGCTCGCATAAAGACGGCCTTGATTTTTATGAAATTTGGATTGCTACTAATAGCCATTGACATTGGAGTTACTCCAAGGTTTATCATCTTATATAGGTGATAAATATGAATGAAAACATATTAGGCAAAGAAAATATTACTGCTTTATTTTTCAAATATAGTGTTCCTGCAATCGCGGGAATGTTGTTTCTGGGACTGAATACCATTGTAGATGGTTTTTTTGTTGGCAATTATATCGGTGTACATGCGCTGGCAAGTGTTACTATTGCGATGCCCTTTTTTAGCCTGATGATTGCGGTTGGTGTGGTAATCGGCATTGGTACGCAGAGCATGGTGGGGCGAAAGTTAGGCGAAGGGGATAACGGGGCTGCGGATGACACCTTTAAAACATCTCTCCTTTTAATGCTCGGCGTCTCGTTGCTGCTTTCGCTGATCGCTGTTGGTTTTACCAAGCAGATCGCTGTATTTTTGGGGGCAAGTGCGCAGTTAATGCCGTTGGTAACAACCTATATTAGTTATACGGGATTATTCTTGCCGCTGTTAGGGATAATGTTTGTTCTTGATTATGTGCTAAAGGTAATGGGGAAACCTCTCTATTCCATGCAGGTTCTGATCGCTGCTGTTTTAAGTCATATGCTGTTTAACTATTTATTTATAGTACAACTGGGACTAGGAATTAAAGGCGCTGCTTTAGCGACTGGATTAGGCTACGGTATTGCTTTTGTTATGGCGATAATTCCTTTTATTACGGGAAGAACCACTTTGAAATTGGGTAAAGGAAGTTTTAAGAGAGATTTAGCCTATAATATTATCTATAATGGCTCTTCAGAGGGGTTATCTGAGATAAGTACGGGGATTACAACTTTTCTATTTAATATTACGCTTATGCGTTATGTAGGCGAAGTTGGCGTAGCTGCTTTTACCGCTGTTAGTTACTTGTCTTTTGTCGGGAATAACATCCTGATAGGGTTATCTGATGGGGTTGGCGCGATTATTAGTTATAACTATGGCAGCGGTAAAATAGAACGGGTGAAAGAAGCACTAAAGCTTACTGGTTTTGCGGCATTCGCAATTGGTGTGAGTGTTTTTACCGTGATCTCTTTATTTGCCGGAGAAATAATTGCGATATTTTTGGATGCAAATAACGATACGGTACTTGCCTTTGCGGTTTATGGTGCCAAACTGTATGCTTTTGCGTTTATCGTAAATGGTCTGAATATCGTTGCCTCCGGTTATTTTACCGCTATTTGCAATCCTCTGCGTGCAGCGTTAATTGCTTTGAGTAAAGGAATAGTCTGGATAGGCATAGGGCTAGTCATGCTGCCAAAGCTGCTAGGGGTAAACGGCATATGGCTGACGGTTCCTGCGGCGGAAATGCTAACATTCCTATTATCTATAGCCTTGCTATATAATCATTTTAAGTATCAAATTCAAATGAATATCAGGCAATAGTATTGGATTTTTGACTCTAAGGTGATAGCCTTAGAGTTTTTTTATTAGTAAGTAAACAAAAAGCTTTAAATAGCAAAAAAAATGGATGCTTTGCATTTATAATAGTAATAGAATAAAAGAGATTATAGGAAGTTCTTGGGATAGTGTTCCTAATTTCTATGTTTCCCATTAAGTAGAGCATCATTTTTTTGGACTTCAAATGGAACGGGTGAGAGAATGCGGCTAGACAAGATTTTTGATAAAGAATTCAAACGGCGGTTGATCGATTTTGTTGTAACAGTTTTGCTTAGTTCGTCAGCTTATTATTTTTCGGACGGGGTATATAATTATTGGTTATTAACCTGGCTAGCTCCAATACCGCTTCTGGTATATGCACTAAGAGCATCTACGCTTTGCGTAATTTCTGCCAGCTTAATTACAAGTTTTTTAGGGTTCTCCAGGGCTATTTTTGCCTATGCGAATACGATAATTCCTGTTTCGGTTTTTATCTATGGAACATTTATCAATGCTATTATATATACAACTTTAGTCATGTTGTTTCGTTATGTGGTTTTGCGAAACGAACACTGGGCAGGGTGTTTTATTCTTGCAAGCGGGTGGACTGCTTATGAGTTTATCTCATCATTATATTCTCCGGCGGGAACTGTTGGTAGCATTGCTTATACCCAACTATTTAATTTACCCATTATACAAATTGCCTCTATCACAGGAATTTGGGGAATATCATTTTTGTTACTGTTGGTTCCCGCGAGTATTACCTTAGCGTGGCATTATCGCAAAAACGCAAAATTATGTTTAAAAACGATAGCTATTCCGATGAGTATACTAATCGTTACTTTACTATTTGGCGGGTATCGCTTATACGTGCCAAGCCAAGGGGCTGTTGTGAAAATTGGCATGGCAGCTATACCTATGACTATGGAAGAGATGCGTTCGCGTGGGCAGCAACAAGAGGCGGAGAAAATTATCAGCAGATATGTTCACTGTATTGATTTGCTTTCCCGTGCAGGTGCTGAGGTTATTTTGCTGCCGGAAAAAATTGTAGCATTAAATCTGAATGACCAGGTGAATCTTTTAGAACGGTTGGCGGAGGCTGCACGAAAAAACCAAGTTACGGTAATTGCGGGAGTAAGTGTTCAGGCGGATGACAAACTATATAATTCGGCCTACTTCTTCTCACCCCACGGCGAAACGGTATTACGATATGACAAGCAACATTTGCTGCCATTTTCTGAGGGGCGTTTTACGTCCGGCGAAACACTTGGCATTGGGGATAGGGGAGACCAAGGAGCATGGGGGATTGCCATTTGCAAGGATATGGATTTTGAAGAGCCTAGCCGAGGGTATAGTCAGGCAGGAGTTAATTTGCTGTTTGTGCCCGCTCTGGACTTTAAGACCGATTCGCTATTACATGCCCGAGTTGCTATCATGCGTGGCGTTGAAGAAAATTATGCAGTAGCACGAGCTGCGCAGTGGGGATTATTGAGTTTGAGCGACAACAGAGGAAATATTATTACAATGGAATCCAGTGCGGCAGAAAAAGAAGATGCACTTCTACTGGGAGAAATCCGGATGGGAGAAGGTAAATCGCTATATAGTAAGTTGGGTAATTGGTTTGGGTATCTTGCGGTGGGGGTATTTATTTTATTGATAATATTCTTTTTGAGACAAGTAAAAAGGCAAAGGTAAAAGTATATTGGCTTTGCCTCAATTCCACTCGGATTATCTTATGAGCAAACTGTAGCCTGCTAAAAATATAATGACGCTTCAATAGTTTGTATTTTTACAGGGATTTAATGGTAATAAGGCGAATCAATAATGTTATCAGTTAATACTGCCTTTCATAATATGAACCTAAAAGTAAGGAAGGAGAAAGAGTAATACTTTATTTGGAGGAGCCTTATGTGTCTTACTTGTAGTATAGTTAACGCTGAGCTATTGCCAACTGGCGGAATAATTTATAAAGATGATTATATTGTTTTACATCATTGTATTGACATAAATATACCCGGATATTTGATTATTTCACCGTTGCGGCATGTAGAATCATTTAGTGATTTGAATCAAACGGAGATTTTGCAGATGGGAACTATAATGAAGTTGGCTGTGACGGCTTTAGAACAGGTAGACGGGGTCGAGAAAGTATATATAGCTAATTTCGGTGAGGAAACAACGCACTTTCACATGCATATCTTTCCGCGCTATAAATGGATGCTAAATCAATCTGCCCAAGATATATACATTGGTAATAGAGTAGATGGAGCCAAATTATTAAGCTTTTACAGACAAAAATGCAAAACAACGCCAGAACTTATGAAAGAAAATGATATTGTTGCTGTAACTGCGTATATCCAAAATCTGATTTCTTCTCATATATCTGGTTGAAAAAGCTAGTGCTGGGGGAGTTTACAATTGACACACCATACCCAAAATGCTATACTGATTATCGTTATCTCAACGGATGTCATTCCTGTAGAACCTGCCAGTTATGCTATTGTGTAACTTTTTTAATGTCATATGATTCCATTTGGTTTGATTGATACTAAAAAGTTGATTTTCAAGCTCAAATAGAGTATTATAAGCAGGTAAGGAAGATAGCTCAAGTACAGATAAATCAAGGATTTAAGACATGCGCCCGTAGCTCAGGTGGATAGAGCGGTGGTTTCCTAAACCGCGTCTTGCGGGGGTTCGAGTCCCTCCGGGCGCACCAGAAAATGTAGTAAACTCAGGCATCTATGGTGTGGAGCAATCATAACCGCGTCTACGGGGTGGTGCAACCCCGTAGCAACATGATGAATTTTTAATGCAGGTTCGATAATTTCGAGCCTGCTATTTTTGTTTTGAATCATCATTTTCATCGGTTTTCAAATCATAAATCTTGCTTACATTTTTTGCTGATTCACGATCACGGCCTGGTATAGAGTGGAGAGTATTCCATACGCCCAATAGACATAATGAATATACACATCACCTAATTCTGCGTAGCGTCATATAATGGTAACAAACGCCCAGAAAAAGGAGGATAATATGAATTACCATTGCCCCAAATTTTACATGAACAAAGCGCCAAACGCTTATCAGATAATTGACCATGGTCCAAAACCTTTTGTCATAAATATAGCGCAGGCGACAAAACAAAATAAAACATTCCGCACCGCTATATGGACGGGCGACTTTATGCAGCTAACCCTAATGTGTATTCCCGTTGGCAGTGATATCGGGCTGGAAATTCACCCTCATCTTGACCAGTTCATTCATATTGAAAAAGGGTTGGGAATTGTTAAAATGGGCGCACGCAAAAATGATTTGTGTTTCCAAAGAAATGTCGGTGATGGTTATGCCTTTGTTATTCCAGCGGGGACTTGGCATAACCTAATTAATACGGGGGAAATCCCATTGAAACTATATTCAATTTATGCGCCACCCCAACATCCGAAAGGAACTGTACACCTAACAAAGGCAGATGCCGAGGCAGATGAACACAGCTATTAAGAAACAGCTCACGGATAACGAGTAGTTCGCCATTCATAAACTATCTGATTTGTTGCAAAAGATATTGCCGCCTACCGGCTCGCCTGGTAGGTGGCTTTTTTGTTTTTAAGAGTTCTGATGATAACTTATCCAAAAGCAAAGTTATATGTACGGATAAAAAGTAGAAATAGTTTCATTTGGTAGTTTAGTTTATCGTAACTACGGAATGTATCTTAGTGGAAGCCGATGTACAGGAAACACACAGCGATAATAAGAGTTCCTTGGCTATGTCGGCTTAATAAATTAATTGGAGGAATGAAGAATGGCATTAGATCAGTACACAGTATCATTATTACATTTTGATGATGGGATTAAGGATGAAACGGGGAAGGTATGAACTGCTGAAAATGGTGCTAGTGTAAGCACTGCTCAAAGCAAGTTCGGCGGATCAAGTTTGTTTTTGAATGGTAGCCAAACTATAACTGTGGGTGCTTCAGATGATTTTAACTTTGGTTCGGGTGACTTTACAATTGATTGGTGGCAATATTTAACTGATATAACAGGCACAACAGTTAGTGCTGAATCGAGCGATGGTAATTATTTATTTGCACTTAATTATCGTACTGGTTCCGAGTACACTACTCCTGATTTAGCATTTTATGCATCTTCCGCAGGGAATAGTGTGTGGGATGTTGCTAGTAGTGTTAAAATGGGGACTATTCGTAAGGATATTTGGGTTCACTATGCTGTTTGTCGCCGAGGCAATACAATATATCTATTTGAAAATGGGATCCTACAAAATAAAGTAAACGTTACAGGCAGATCATTTGTGTCAGCAACTAAGGTGAATATTGGACGATATCGCAATCTCTACTGTAAAGGCTATATTGATGAATTCCGAATATCAAAAGGCATTGCCCGTTGGACTGACAATTTTACACCGCCAACGGAACCTTATGAGGGCGGTACACCAACAATTCCAGCACCAACCAACCTAACCGCTACCGCAGGCGACGCTAAAGTAACCCTTAACTGGAACGCAGTAACCGACGCAACAGGTTATAATGTTAAACGGTCAACTACTGCTGGTGGCCCATATACTACTATCGCCAGCAATGTGTCTGGAATCAGCTATGTGAATTCTGGTTTAACTAACGGTACCACCTACTATTATGTAGTGACTGCTATTACCGCTAATGGGGAGAGTGGCCCATCGAATGAAGCATCTGCTACACCTAAGGCCAACACTACACCTGGAGATAATGAGCAATCATTATTGCGAGTCATTATGATTGATTCCAGTGAGCGTGAATATTGGTTGTCGAAGAGCGAAATTGATGGGTTTGTTAACTGGTATAATCATCATGTAGCTGCTGATGCTATGAGCTATGCAATTAATGACTCAGTGGATCTGAGTAAGGAATATTTATCCTTTGATAAAATTATTAGCTTTAAAGTTGTTTCGGTAGTTAATAAGTAACTTTACCACATTACATGGTTTTTCCCATTCGCTCTCTTATGCTATCAAGTGAGCCACATCCTCCGGGGCGCAGTTTTTATTGTTAGTGGCGGTTTTTCTCTACCTATCATAAATTACATTGATAAGTTATTTCGTGGGAGGTATTGTTCATGCGCTTTGGTTGTGGTTGTGATTCTCTTGTTCCGGAGTGCGATTTGACTTGGCTCATATTGGTAATCGTCGTACTTTTGTTAAGAATTTTTTGCAGTTGCTTCTGACTATTAATTACCAGCGCTAGGATGGGTTTACCTGTGGCCGAGGTATTAGATATTTGTGTCGTATCGCTAATAAGGAAGTCAAACTGCTTCACGGTGAAAATTTGTGGTTTAATTGAGCATTAATGGAGCAACTGGTGTAAATACAACAAAAGCAAGGCATCAGAGATTCTGAGCCTTGCTTTTTCGTCTTTTGCCCACTCCTAACTTTGGACGAGAGTGGGCTTTTTTTAGTTCTAAGGAAATTCTATATATTGGCGTTTATTATCTAATTATTGGATTTGCATTAAGAATGCAGAACGATATACATTGATCTTCGATATTGAACTGAGGGGGTATTTATATGTACGGTCATATGCCTTATGGAATAATTGTTTTTCAAATATTTCATGTAGCAGTAGTAGGTGGAGGTTTATACTTGCTGTACAGTATTTCAAAATCGTTAAAACGAATTGCCGACAACTTGGATAAAGCAGATCAGCAATAAATTGAGAATCCTATTCCTCAGCCGGTGCCGGGGGATGGGATTTTTTCTTTAAGATTCGGAAGTGATGGGCTGATTTGCTTGGAGCTTTCTTTTGTTTTATTATTAATATATGAGTGAGAACATGTCATATTTTGTATCCGTATTAAAACATAAGTGGTTTGTATTTATTGAATGCTGCCGTTTGGGTATTCCCGTGCAAGGATTATTACATGATCTAAGTAAGTTTTTTCCGGCGGAATGGATACCTCGTACTAAGGCCTTACGTGTTGGATGTAATGCTTTTCAGTATGAAGACGTTTATTGTGACCTTCATACATTAGAATGCCAAGTAATAGCATGTTGGAATCATCATTACCATAACAATCCGCATCATTGGCAGTATTGGGTTGTGTATTTAGATAACGGGGAACAGAAGGTATTTCCAATTCCTGAGCGGTATAGGAAAGAAATGCTTGCAGACTGGTTGGCAGTTTCGCGAAATCCCGAGCGTAGTGATATATATACTTGGTATTACAAATGGAAAGATAAACTTGTCTTACATCCAGAAACGCGCCAATGGTTAGAACTTGAAATAAATAAAAGAAGATAACCCAGTGGCATTCGTATAGTATGCAGCCTAAACATTCCAGGAGATAAGGTGATTTTATGCAAAAGCAATCAATATGGACGCAAGGTTTTGTAGGAATGAGCTTAAGCAGTTTTTTTCAGTATATGACCCATTATGCCTTAGTTGCTGCACTTCCGGTCTTTGTTATGGACAGCCTCAATGGTAATGAGAGGCAGGCGGGACTAGCTATGACCTTTTTTCAGATTGGTGCTGTTTTAGCAAGACCTCTCGCAGGTAAATGGATAGATAGTTTTGATAAAAAGAAGATGCTCTTACTATCCTTAGGAATTTTTTTCTTGACCAGTATCATGTACCTAGTTGTAAACAATCTGTATATTTTATTAGCGGTACGGCTTCTCCACGGGGCTATATTTGCCATAGGCACCACAACAGTAGCAACGATTGCTACCTTGGTGCTCCCGCAGCAGCGTAAAGGAGAGGGGATAGGTTATTTTGCTGTATTTACCAATTTGGCGATGGTAGTAGGTCCCTTTTTCAGTTTAATAATTATTTCTCATTATCCGTTCACTATACTATTTGCCGGGTGTGTTGCCTTGGCGACGTTATCTTTTTGGTGTGGGAATAGAAATAGCTTACCCCAAAATTCCGGAGAGGCAGTCAAACTGACAACCGAATCTTCACAAGGTAATCGGTTTATAGAACCCAAAGCTTTATCAATGGCTCTGATGGGGGGGTTGGTATTTTTTGCTTATACAGGGGTATTAGTGTTTATTCCGCTATATGCTAAGTACATAAATCTGATAGAGTATACGAGTGCCTTTTTTGCTGTCTTTGCTTTAGTTATTTTGGCAACGCGGCCGATAGTAGGTAAAATATTTGATCAATATGGTGCTAATATGGTAATTTATCCAGGGTTCATAATGTTCTTGCTTGGGTTAATTAGCTTGAGTCAAATACAAGGGTTACTAGGATTTCTAATATCAGCAGCTATTATCGGGATAGGATTTGGGGCGCTTAGTCCTGCCTTCCAAACGCTTGCTATACGGAATTTACCTGAACACCGCGTGGGTGTAGCTACGGCCACGTATTTTTTAGCTTTGGATATTAGTGTTGGACTTGGATCCTTTCTTCTTAGTATAGTAGTTGCTTTTGGAGGATATAGTTATATGTATTTGTTTAATGCAGCTATTGTTGGTATTACCGCGGTGTTTTATTATATTTTTATGTCGAAAAGAGCTGCGCCGGCTAAATGAGAGGCTAATATTCGAGTTCCTCCAGGCGCACCATTTAATACAATAATAGCAAGGCTTCGGAGTTCTGGGCCTTGCTTTTTTGTGTTCTTTTTTAGTGCTGCACTATATTCCTTTTTTTCTGTAGTAATATGGTATCAAGCCGCCAGTTAGCTCAGGCCGGCGGCGTTGATGGTTTTGTTAAACGAGAAGATTAATAAAGTATATGTTTTGGGGGTTACCTGTTGGTAGCCTTTTTTTGTGTCTGGATTTACTAAGTTTATTTTCATAACCTTTAAGAATGTATGAAATTAGATGGAGGTGGGGTAGTGATTGAATACACACAAACTGAACTCTGCGTCAGTCAACTCTAAATAAAAAAATCAGGAGGAATTAAAATGACAAACGAAATGAAAAATATCCAAAGCCAAGCCATTAATGAGGCATTAAAAGGAATGTCCGAAATGTTAAGTACTGTTGCAAATGATGCTGTAACAGTAGCCGTTAATAAGGTTATTGCACAGCAAAAGGCAGAGATTGAGAAAACCTCAAGCCTGTGGGTTAAAATGCGAAACAATTTCTATATTTCTGGTTTGACGCTTGTGGCTGGCACTTTGGTTACGGCTTTGCAACTAGAAATGGATGCGGCAATTACTAAACTAGTAGACAAGCTTGACGGCTAATAACACTTAGCAAGCCCTCGGGAACTAAAAAAATAAATAGCGACTTATCGCCGCTATTTAACAAGTATGGAGGTAGGAATGGAGGTCAGGAGCCAGGGTACATTTTTTTCCGATCAGTCCCCTGGCTATACAAGAGGAAGCGTCATCCTCGATATTATGTTATGTCCGGTAACCTAATCTTATACAAAAATAAAGAACGGTAATTAATACCGCTCTTTGCTAAGAGATAGCCTAAACGTAACCGTGATTGAGGGAGTGGTACAGTGTCATTAGTATTATATGCGATATTTGCCTAAACGGTGACATGATAAATAACTCTTATTTCGATTTTCTTTTGGAGAAGAAGACAAGATAAATAATCTCTAATATGCCCAAAGTATTGACGACAAATAGGGCAATAAACCATGCTGGTTGATTATTCCTAGCTGCATGCCAGGTAGCAATCGCCTTCCATGCTAAACTCCATATAACTATTAAACTAAGCATCCACGGGTTCTGGTAAATGGTAGTCATTACGTTTTCCATAAAATTCTCCCTTTATGTTTAATTAAGCATAGGATGGCTAGGACAAGTTTTTATCATACAAAAGGGCAACGAGTCGGGAATTTATCAATATCTGGCAAAAAGAGGAAATAAATTTCTTTTGCAGAATCTAAATCCTGAGAGGGGTTGGTATTATTAAATGCTTAATTTGTGATAATGACATGCCTTTTGACTGTATATGCTCAGATATGGGAAAACGAATTCAACTTGTTAGGGACGCCAAACAGATGGCTGATAATGAAGAGTTATTTAAAGAGTTTTCAAAAATAAAACTAGGTGTAGATGTAGATAAATAGTGCAAGAATTACAGTGATGATAAACACTGGATACGTAATGATCGTTATTTATCTAAGAGCCACAAGGCTCTTTTTTTCATGCAAAAAAGTAAGATTGTCTAGTTTAAAAAGAGATTCAACATGAATGTATCTATATGAGAGCCGATATACAGGAAACACACAGTGAAACTAAGAGTTCCTTAGCTATGTTGGGTCTCAAAATATTAATTTGGAGGAATGTAAATGGCTTATCAAGTAGACGAACATACAGTGTCGTTATTGCATTTTGACGATGGGATTAAGGATGAAACCGGGAAGGTATGGACTGCGAACGGAGGTGCCACGACTAGTGCTTCGCAGAATAAGTTTGGCGCAGGAAGTCTTTATCTAAATGGGTCAGGACAGTATTTAAGAACACACAGTTCGCTAAACGATTTTAGCTTTGGAGCAGGAGACTGGACTATTGAGTTTTGGGATTACTCTCTCAGCTCAACTGAAGTTGGAGGCCTTTTAAGTAGTGATCAAATGAGTTTCGGTTCTTGGGCAATAATGAATAATCACGCTTATGGGGCGAACGCTGTTGTGTTATATTTATCGTCTAGCAATTCTAATTTTGATTTGGTATGTAAAATTGGAACACAACAAGCAAATAAATGGGTACATCGAGCCATAGCAAGAAGCGGTTCTTATGTGTATTCGTTCGAAAATGGTGTACTAACCAGTACAAATAATGTTGGAACTCTGTCGTTAATAAATTCGACTAGCCCATTAATTGGATATTATTATAACTCTAGCAGTAATATAGACTTTTTCCATAAAGGCTACATGGATGAGATAAGAATCTCTAAAGGGATTGCCCGGTGGAATCCCGATTCCCCACCTCCTTATGATGGTGGGACACCAACACCATCAGTACCCGCACCTACCAACCTAACCGCCACCGCAGGTGACGCTAAAGTAACCCTTAATTGGAACGCAGTAACTGGTGCAACCGGCTATAATGTTAAACGCTCCACCACTGCCGGTGGTCCGTACACTACTATTGCTAGCAACGTATCAGGAACCAGCTATGTAGATTCACCCTTAACAAACGGTACTACCTACTATTACGTGGTGACTGCCATTACCGCTAATGGTGAGAGTGGCCCCTCAAATGAAGCGCCAGCTACGCCTCAGGCAGTAGTAACACCGCCTATAGGGGATAGATTGCTTCGGGTAACCGTAATTGACTCCAGTGAGCGTGATTTCCAAATGCCTATTGCTGATATCGACGCTTTTGTTAACTGGTTTATGAAGCATACAAGTGCAGATACGGCAGGATATATGCTGACTAAAAAGGTAGGCACTCAGAGCAGCAAAGAATATTTGGCTTTTGATAAGATTATCAGCTTTGAGGTACTGGAACTTAAGTAATCACAATAATAATTAGACCGCCCGCCAGACTTTCTGGTGGGCGGTCTTCATTTCTGCTAGGGTTCTGTTCTATTAACTATTTTTACAGATGGATTAACATCAGGTACGGTATTTTTCCCCTCGATATACTCTGTAGCTGAATGCAGTGCATCTTTTTCTACCGGAAGATTTGATTCTTTTAAGGAAGGTGGCTCGGGGTTGTTGGGGCCATACCCAACCGAAGCATTGGTTTCTTCAGCGGAATTTTCCATAAATGTTGCCTCCTTGTAGTGTTTTTTTTGTTGGCAGATGTACGGATTTTCTAATTTAGGTTATGTAGATTGTAATCATTTATTCTCTATCCCTCATCTAGCGGTTTCACGGTTGGTTGTATCTTCGAGAGAAGGAAACACTGATTTAAGATTATACACAGTAATTTAAGAACGTTTATTATATGACTGAAAAAACCACAGACAAAACTGCCGCGTAATATAGAATGTGATAAAGAGCGAGAGCCAAGTCGAGTAAGCATTCCAATGGATATATACGATAAGATTTGAATGATGTAATATAAATAACTCACTTAATGTCAGTGCAGTACAGAATAGTGCGTAATATGCCAGCTTTACCAGTGGGGACTTATCTTCTGGAAAGTAAATATTGAAATAGGCACAAATAATAGGGCTGAAAAAAAATTCAAAAGTAAAACTAGTTTGATTTGCATTTTCGAAGAATCGTATCGGGTACTGTATCCAACCCATATCAACAACATATAGGCCTAACGGCCAAGTTAAAACTTGTTTAAACATGAAGGCCAGCAATGCTAAGTGCAGTTTGCTTTTAGGAATACAAAAAAAAAAACTTAGTATTGTTATACTCCAGGCAAAATAAAGGAGAATCGTGTCGTCTAGTATCAAGTAATTCACCCCGTAAAAGCAGATAACAGTATATTTCCCATTTACCGGACAAACATCTCGGCCCTCCTATTAATTGTTTGATAAGACTACACCGGAGCTGGCCCTCGTTAACTACTTTAAATTTTTGGAGTAATTTCTAATAAACGGGGAAATATATAATCGCGGGGTAGAGCAGCGGTAGCTCGTCGGGCTCATAACCCGAAGGTCATAGGTTCAAATCCTGTCCCCGCAACCAAATATTGACCGCGTTTCTTTTTCTATGGTAGACGTTCTTGTTTTAGTAACCAAGGAACAAAGGAGCAATAATTGCAATCAATATAATGAAATAGACAATACCGGCGACAATCATCTTCCATGGCGTTTTCGTACGAAATCCCGGTAATAGTCTCCAGTTAGGGATGGGCTGCTCGTGTTCTATTGTTAGCAGATAACCGCAAGAAGGACAACGAGAAAAATCAAAACGAGTAGTTGTGCCACAGTTAGGACATTGCATAGGATCACTCCTTTACTGAATATCGTCTATTTTTTTAGCTAATTCTATACTTGAGGTGATTTTATCATTACCCATTCGGGTATAGAAGAGAAGCGAAATAAGTAAGAAATAAATTTGCCGTATCGATTTGGTGCGGCTTTTTAAATTTAGCTAACTGCTAAATAAGCTTCTTAAGAAAGATTAGTAGCGTATATAACATAAAAACGGTGACGAAGAAGTCACCGTTTTTATGGAAAAGAATATAACAGGGAAACCGGAGATTGATCTATTTGAGAAGATTACCGTTTTCTGGCGCAGCCACCACCGCAATTTTTCTCATCACAGCGTTCCTCTACGTTGGATAACTCACGTGCGAATTCGAGGTTTTTACGGCTCTCATTACGGCACTGATCGTTATTCTGATTCCGGCATTCATTTCTCATAGTATCACCTCCGAAAATATTTTGCCCATTTAACAGACTTTAATGGCTGGTAAAAAACGAGAAAAAAAGGCCACTCCATAATAGTGGCCTTACCTTTGTTTGGACCAGGTTGGGAAAGCCTAATGGTTAGCCTGGTGGGTGACACTTTATTTATTAGTGAAATAGATTTTGATTTCTGGCATGTATTAAGTCTACTAAGTCGATTAGCGTAAAGAACAAGAGGAATCCACAGATAACCTTTACAATAAATTTTATACTATCCAGTATTGCAGCAAAATTATAGTAATCCTTTACCAACGGGGTAATGAGGACTAAAGTTAGTAGGGTTAGTATCGAAAAAAGAAATAATTGAGTAGCAGGATAATTTTTAAGCATATTACCGCCTCCCATTATTATTCCTATTTTCATTATATTCTGTCTATTGCCTTTTTGTCTACCATAAATTATTATTTTTTCGAGTTCAGCAAGATTTTTTTATTTAGAGTTCTTCTGTCGTAAAACCAGGGCAGCTCATTTACTTAATTTCCCCAATGATTGCAAGGAAAAACTGTATAAATAACGAATGATTATAGTAAATATGCTTAACGATTTGAAAAAACAGTATGTTTTGTGGTATTTTGGTATCCGTAAGCATTGCGCTTGCGGATTTTTTAGCTTTTTCGGTATAGGTTAAGGTTGATAGGAGGAAGGTGGCGTAAGTGTGGAATATAGGGTAGAAATGTTCTGGGCCGGATTAATACTGATTGCAGTGCTTGTTATTTTTACGTTGGGAAAAAGTCCGATATTTCGAGTAGATCGGGCTGGGGCCGCTATTATTGGAGCCGTTGCGACGATCGGTACAGGCGTTATGTCGTTTGAGCAAGCGACAGCTGCTGTTGATTTTAAGACAATTATAATATTGTTTTCCATGATGATTATTGTTGCAAATTTGAAGCTGGCAGGCTTCTTTGAATGGGTGGGCGAGGTGGTATGCCGACAGGTTACTAGTAAGAGGCAACTTCTTTTTGCAACTATAATATCGAGCGGTATTATGTCGGCGTTGGCTATCAACGATATTATTTGTTTGCTCTTTACACCAGTTGTGTTGCTGGTATGCAGAAAGGTTAGCTGCAATCCTCTACCGCATCTACTTGGTGTAGCGATGGCATCTAATATTGGCAGTGCAGCAACCTTATTGGGTAATCCCCAGAATATTTTGGTCGGGAGTTTGTCAGGAATGCCATTTGTCAGTTATTTTTCTACCGCTTGCCCTGTAGCGCTTATCGGGCTGATTGCTGCGTATACCGCCATAGCCTGCTTCTATAGACAGGAACTTGAGGGACGTCTAAGTGTATCAGAGACAAGCAGTGTTACTATACATATGTATCTTATCATCAAGAGCTTGATTGTGTTTGTACTCGTTGTGGCGGCCTATATGGTAGGTTATGATTTGGCATTGGTTTCCTGCTTGGGGGGAGCAGCCCTCCTTATTACCAGGCGGGTTAAGCCTAACAAAGTATATTCCAGCGTGGATTTTAACTTATTAATCATTTTTATTGGTCTTTTTATCATTGTTGCCGGTGTTGAAAGCAGTGGCTTGATGACTTATGTGTTCAGCCATATGTCTCTTTCCGGTTTTAATAATATGGGATTGTTTGCGGCAGTGACGCTCATTTTATCCAATATTGTAAGTAATGTACCGGCAGTTTTGTTGATGAAGTTCTTTATTCCACTGGAGCATGCGGAACAGTGGTGGAAGGCGCTTGCGTTATTTTCAACCTTGGCAGGGAATCTTACTATTTCCGGCTCCATCGCAAATCTCATTGTTGTGGAAATTGCTAAACGCGATCATATTGATGTAAAAGCATGGGACTATTTTAAAGTGGGTTTTCCTCTTACCTTATTGACAATCCTATTAGGAGTAGTATGGTTGTCCTATGTGAGGTAAGGGTTTTGTGACTAAAAAATGAGTGAATGCTTGTTCGAATAGGATTCATACTATATAGTAGTTGCTAGAAGTTTTTTTGGTTTTTGCAAGGAATGAATTTTAGGAGGATTACACATGAAAGTTGTAGCTTTTAACGGAAGTCCCCGCAAGGACGGCAATACCTACTACGCGTTAAAAACTGTGGGGGAAGAGTTATTAAACCAAGGGATAGAATTTGAAATAATTCATGTCGGCAATAAGGCCGTTCGAGGCTGCATGGCCTGTATGGGTTGTGTTAGAAATCAGAATGAGAAGTGTGTAGTTACTACTGACGAAGTGAATGATTGGATTCAAAAGATGAAAGAAGACGATGGCATTTTATTAGGTGCACCTGTGCATTATGCCGGAATCGGCGGGACAATGAAGTCTTTCTTGGACCGGGCTTTTTTCGTTACCTCTGTTAATAAATCTATGCTGCGTAATAAAGTTGGCGCGACTGTGGCAGCGCTAAGACGTTCAGGTGGAATTTCCACCTTTGATGGACTCAATCATTATATAACCTATTCGGAAATGATTATGCCAACATCGAATTACTGGAATATTACCCATGGCCTTGCTGCCGGTGAAGCGGAAAAAGATGAAGAAGGCAATCAGATCATGCGTATACTAGGAAAAAATATGGCTTGGCTGCTGAAAGTATTGGCTGCAGGTAAACCGCTGGTTGAGCCTGTTTTACCTGAGAATAAGACTTATACCAATTTTATTCGATAGAAAATCCGGGGGTTGTAGTAGTTTTGTAATAATTCCTGGTATGGTTCAATATGTTACCAGTGGAGTCTTACTCATAGAGTATTCTATAAAGAATTATCCGTAGACAAGTTGTCTACGGATTTTTTTATTTTAAAGAAGGAGGCCTAACCAAAAAAAATTGGGAGATCTCCAATGACAATAATAATGTGTATTGACAGTTGTCATGACAGTAAGTAGAATGGGTGTAATGAATTTTACGTACGATGTTGACAGAAAGAAGGGGGAAAGGGATTTTGACTGAGTGGAGAAGAGAAATAGACAGGTTGAAAAAAGACCGTAATGCGGTTATTTTGGCACATAATTATCAACTTGAGGAAGTACAAGCTGTCGCCGATTATGTGGGGGATTCTTTTTACTTAAGCAAAATTGCGGCTAAGGTGGCTGCCGAGGTTATTGTTTTTTGCGGTGTTCGGTTTATGGCCGAGACGGCGAAAATTCTTTCGCCGGATAAGACGGTGTTATTGCCGGAAGTGGCTGCAGGCTGTCCGCTGGCCGATACCATCACCGCGCAAGATATTGAAAGACTTAAGCAGCAGCATGCCGATGCAGCGGTTGTCTGCTATATAAACTCATCGGCACAAGTAAAAGCGGCAAGCGATGTCTGTTGTACATCAGCTAATGCCGTTAAAATAGCAGGCTCGCTGCCTAATAAGAAGCTTATTTTCGTGCCGGATAAGAACTTAGGCGACTATATTGCTAAACGCCTGCCAGAAAAAGAATTTGTTCTTGGGGAGGGCTGCTGTCCTACTCATGCACAGGTTACTCCAGACCATGTTGAAAAAATGCGGGCAAGGTATCCTGGTGCACAATTACTAGTCCATCCGGAATGTTGTCCGGAAGTTACGGGACAAGCTGACTTTGCCGGCAGTACCTCTGCGATTATCCATTCTGCCGAAAGTTCAGCGGCGCAGGTATTTCTTATCGGTACGGAAATCGGCGTGCTGTTTGCCCTAAAAGCCAGCCAGCCCCATAAGCAGTTTATTTTGCTGCATGAGGGCTTGGTGTGTCCTGATATGAAAAAGACCAATATTCAGAGTGTATATAATGCGCTGGCTAATAACTGCCACGAGATCATGAATGATAAGGCGCTCTTTGATAAGGCCAGACAGTCTATCAGCCGGATGCTGGAGTTGGCGTGATGGCGGGACGGGAATATATTGCCTGTCAGCCGAGGCGGCTGCAAGAGGCGGCAGGCAAGCAATATGATGTTCTAATTGTTGGAGCCGGGGTCGCCGGAATGGCAACGGCCTTATCATTAGACCCTAAATTGCGGGTTGGGCTTATCAGCAAAGGCCAGCTTAGTGATAGCAGTACCTACAAAGCGCAAGGCGGTATGGCTGTGGCTGTAGGCCAAGATGACAGTATAGAGGCGCACCGGGAGGATACTTTGCGGGTGGGGCAGGGAATTTGCTACGAAGAGTCTGTGCAGGTACTGGTTAGTGAAGGGTCGGTGGCACTGCGTTTTCTGGAGTCGTTGGGAGCCCGTTTCTGCCACAACAAAGATGGCCTTGTTCTAACCAGGGAAGGCGGTCACTCCCGCAACCGGGTAGTGCATTATTACGACTATAGCGGTAAGTATATTGCGGAAATATTGTACGGTGAAGTGGTCAAGCACCCCAATATTGAACAGATCGAAAACGCATTCCTTGTTGATTTGTTGACGGCACAAGACAGTTGCTGCGGCTGTATGATTGAACAAAACAGAAGACTTTTTACCCTGTCGGCAGCGGCTGTGGTTGTGGCAACCGGTGGCTATAGCGGATTGTTCGGCAGGTCAACGAATGCCGTTTCCTCCTGTGGGGACGGCATTGCCGCCGCTTACCGGGCCGGTGTCGTGCTTGCCGACATGGAATTTGTTCAGTTCCACCCGACCACGTTTGCGACCTCAGCGGGTAACGTCTTTTTATTAACCGAAGCGCTCAGAGGTGAAGGCGCGGTATTGCTTAATGCTGCGCGCGAACGGTTTATGCAAAATTATCATTATCAAGGCGAGCTTGCTCCGCGGGATGAGGTATCAAGAGCTGTCTTGCGTGAAGTCAATCGTTTGTGCGGCCCAGTTTTTCTGGACATCCGGCATTTGGGCAAAGGGTACTTGGCAGACCGGTTCCGGCAAGTATATAGCGAGTTGGCTCATAACAACTACTTTCTAGAGCAGGATATAATCCCCATTGCCCCGGCGGCGCATTACACGATTGGCGGAATTAAGACAGACCTGTGGGGTAGATCCAATATAGCCAGCTTATATGCTTGCGGCGAGGCGGCGGCAACCGGAGTGCATGGTGCCAACCGGCTGGCAAGTAACTCGCTGCTGGAAGGCGTAGTATTTGGACGAAGAGTTGCATTATCGATCAATCAAGACTTTCCCAAGCCGAGATCAATCTGCCATCTTCCTTCCGATGGGACTGAAACCGTGTTAGGTTATCCGGATGCAAAATTGCTGAGAAGCAAACTGGATCAAGCTGCCGGAGTCATACGGTGCCAGGAAGATTTGGCAGCCATGGCCGATTGGCTAAGTGAACCTGTGGATGCGGCTGATACTAAAACAACAAGTACTAATGCCTACAGTGCCTATAATGAATATCAGTTGGCTAAGCTGGTAGTGGAAGCGGCGCTGTTTCGCCAGGAAAGCCGGGGAACGCATTATCGCACGGATTTTCCGGAAACAAGCACGGAGTTTCAAAAGCATACTTTGCAGCAGTGGGGAAGGAAGGTTGTTATGCAATGAATAAACTAGCCTTGGATGAATTACTGCGTCAAGCGTTACTGGAGGATATTGGGTCTGGCGATATTACCAGTGAGGCGATTTTTGCTGAAGGCCATCGTGCCAATGGTTTTCTTATAGCCAAAGGGGATATGGTTTTGGCTGGTCAGGAGGTATTTTCGCGTGCCTTTACCCTTCTCGACAAAAGGGTAAAGGTTGTTTTTCACTTTGCGGACGGAAACAAGGTACTAGCCGGGCAAAAGCTGGCTCATGTTTACGGACCGACACGCGCAGTATTAGCTGCCGAAAGGGTTGCGCTAAATTTTTTGCAGCGCTTAACGGGGATAGCAACTCAGACAAGCCGTTTTGTGGAAGCCTGCGGCAGGCACGAAACAATCATTGTTGACACCCGCAAAACTACGCCCGGTCTGCGAATGCTGGAGAAATATGCTGTAACGGTGGGGGGCGGTAAGAATCACCGCTACGGTCTGGACTCTATGGTTATGATTAAGGATAATCATAGTAAAGCAGCCGGCAGCATTTCGGCGGCAGTACAAAAAGTTCAGAGCAGGATATCGCCGTTTATTAAAATTGAGGCTGAAGTTGAAACAATGGCCCAGGTACAGGAAGCGCTGAATGCCGGTGTGGATGTTATTATGCTGGATAATATGCAGCTTGCTATGATTAAAGAGGCCGTAAAGGTCATCGCTGGCCAGGCGTTGGTAGAAGTATCAGGTAATGTAACTTTAGAAAAAATAGCCGCGTTAGCGGCAACCGGTGTTGACATTATTTCCAGTGGTGCGCTCACACATTCTGTCAAGGCCGCTGATATCAGTTTAAGGTTGGAGTAGCAAAAAAAGCTGGGAAAGGGGGAAAATACCCTTATCTCAGCTTTTTCAGTTTTAATGGACTGGATTTGAGAGGAAAAGAGCCAAGATAAGAGAAGTATTATAACTTATAAATTAACGGACGTTAGTATCATGCGGGAAACGGAGGAAAGTTAATGATAGTTGTTAGTGCTTGTTTAGCAGGAGTAGAGTGCAGGTATAATGGTCAGGCATTTCCGGTACCTGCAATCGTTGAGATGGTAAAACGTGGTCAGGCGATTCCTATTTGTCCGGAACTCTTGGGGAATTTACCGATTCCCCGGCCTAGTGGCGAACGAAGAGCGGGACGGATCGTTTCACGGGACGGCGAGGATGTTACGGCTGAATATGAATATGGCGCAAAAACTGCATTAAGTATTGTAAAACTAGTCAATGCGGATAAAGTTATCCTTAAGTCGAAATCGCCGACCTGCGGCTGCGGGCAAATTTACGATGGTTCCTTTTCTGGCAACCTCATACCTGGCGATGGTATTTTTGTCGAGCTGCTTAAAGAGAATAACATCGCAGTATATAATGAAGATCAGCTTGATGAACTGTAATAGAGGAGGGTGTCATGTCGGAAGCTGGTACAAGGGGGCTGCCTTCACGTCTCCGGTGTGTAGGGTGCCAGCACTACTACATTACTTGGGATAAAACGTTCCCCTATGGCTGCAAGGCCATGGGGTTTAAAAGTTATAAAACGCCATCGGCAGTGGTCTGGGAATCCTCAGGGCGGGAGTGTCTGGCTTTTCTCGATAAAAAGAGTGGCCAATAGAGCTGTGTTTCTCTTGTGAGATATTTTATTAGATAGAGTCGTAAATCGTAGGAACAACAGGTGGATTAGCATTGAAAAAAGCCGCGAATTTATCGCGGCTTTTTGTATATCACTCAGAATATTTCAATGTTTAGTTAGTGCCGTTTGTTCCCCAGCGTTTAACCATATTGTGTTCTATATCCAACAAATCAAAGATTCTTCCAGTATGATGGGCTACTATATCATTAATAGTAGCTGGTCTATGATAAAAGCTAGGCATGTATGGCATAATGACAGCGCCTTTGTGTGCCATATGTAACAGAACCTCAAGCTGCTTGATTCCCAGGCGAGGTTCGCTGGTTACCAATATTAATTTCTTTTTGCTTTCTAATGTAAATGCCGCTGCATTTTGCAGGCTGTTTTGCGGTGGTGACTGAACCATTGCGGCGATAGCTTCTACGCTGCAGGGGACAATAACCATTGAGTCTGCAGTTTCCATTACTTCAGGCGTCATTTGCTCATCGGCAAAATAAAAATGCGAAACTAACTGTTTGACAGCTGCCAGGGTTTTATTGGTTTCACGCAGCAGGGTAGATTCGGCATCGCGGCTCATAATCAGACGGGTTTTTGCGTTGCGTTTATTAAATTCTTCCAGAAGGTGTACGGCATACGCCATGCCTGTGGCATTTGTTATTCCAACAATAGGTTTCATAATTAGTTCCTCACAACCAAGGTTTTTGATAGTAATGCTTACTTGATTATACCAGAATAGTGAGAAAACGAAAAAAGGCACGTCTAATTATTCTATCTTTAGAAAAAGCTAGACAGTATGTCCTGAACAAGGAATTTTTGGTAAACTAAGATAATGAATAAAATAGTTACTTAAGAAAGGGTAATCATGAAAATAGTAGTCGACGCTGACGCCTGTCCGCGGGCGGTTTTACAGATATGTATGTCTATTGGCGGCAAATACAAGATTCCGGTCTGGACGGTAGCCAGTTTTAACCACAATATTGTGTCAGACCACCATGTAGTAGTAGGCAGCGCTTCACAGGAAGCCGATATAAAAGTTATCAATTTAACTGAACCCGGGGATATCATTATTACTCAGGATTGGGGCTTGGCAGCTATGGTACTGGGGAAATCCGCCTGTTGCCTTAGTCCGTCGGGAAGAGAATATCGTAAGGATTCCATTGAATTTTTGTTGGAGGAGCGGGAGTTAAAAGCTAAGTTTCGCCGGGGTGGGGGAAGAACAAAAGGGCCCAGCAAAAGAAGGCGTGAAGATGATGAGTGGTTTAAAGCGTCGCTGGAACGAATAGTGACTTCTCAGCTCTTACAATGAGTGATACAATAAAATAGACTTGGCTGAAGGGACTAATCTTTTCAGATGTAATCAGGAATAAAATCGGATTCATTCTTCAAAAACTGAAAAAGGACGATGAACAATGCTAGTAACAATAAATAATGCAATCTTACATATACTTGATTTTCATTCTGGTGTAACCGTATTTTCCGAACAAGAACTTGACATTGAGAGCAACAGTGTTATGGCCTTTCTGACCAAACATATCGAAAAATCCTATACGGCGCAGAACTCTAAGACAGGTACTTTTCATCCCGATAGCAAATTCAAAAGCCATGTTTCGGAATATCTTACCGGTAATGTTGATTTTATTAGTTTTTCGGTATCTGTAGCCGAAGCGATGTATACGGCTATTGCCCAATCTGACGTATTAGATTCCACCGATATTGTAATTTGCGATTTTGCTATTGATGGCACGCGCGGCATTGCGATTTTAAAATGCAGTAATAAGGTAGGCTTCATTCATCAAGTAGTGCAGGAAAATGACAAGCTCAAAAATGATATTGTCAATCATTATGCAATTCTGCCTAACCCTTCGCAGAAACTGGATGAATACGCCTTTATCGACGCCGAGACGCTGGATATCAAGTTTATTGAAAAGAAACGCTCGGTTAACGGACTGGATGCGTACCTGCTGGCAGATAGTATCCTGGAATGCAGCTCGCTGATTTCTCCTAAGGAAACACTGGATTTAGTCAACTCGATTACACTGATGGTGGCAGAAAACCATGGGAAAAGCACGGTTGAAGCCGCCTCGAAAACCAAAAACTATATTATGGACAACATTGAAGTATCCGAATATCTCGACCCGGTGGAACTAGGTAAAGAAGTCTTCAGTTCGTCTCCGCTCATGCAGGAAGAATTTATTAATGAAGTAAAGAATGCCGGAATTCCTGAAACCGTCAAGGTGGAAAAATCTCTAGCCGTCAAGGCGGGTAAAAGTCACAAGATTAAAACCGACACAGGGATAGAACTTACCTTTCCGGTAGATTACTTTGAAAGCAGTGAGTTTATCGAGTTTGTTAATAACCCGGACGGAACCATATCGATTCAATTAAAAAATATTGGAAGTATAATCAATAAATGATGCCAATTCTAAAAACAATTCCTTTTTGTCTATTAGCTATAGTGTGTATTGCTTATTTTCAGCTTATGGGAGATTATATGCTGCCTCCGAACCTGGCAGAATTGTCTTATGTCATTTATGGCGTAGGCATGCTGCTCGGCTGGTGGTTTAATCGCGGCAGGGTCTTTTTTGTTGTTACTGTTTTAGCGCTTTCGCAGTGTGGGCTTAGTGGTTTAGCCACAAGTGCTGCAGGGATGCCTGCCGTAACAACAGCTGTTTTTCCTGTCATTAGCACATTGCTGCCAATTAATATATTTATTTTTTCCCAACTGAAAGAACGAGGCATTTTTACCGCCTGGGGCCTTGGTCGCTTTGCCGTTATTGCTTTTCAATTAATGTATATCGCAATCGCAACGATAACAAATGATAACACCTTGCTGAGTTTTTTTGAAAAAACTGTATCCGGCGAAAGTCTGCCAATGGACACAGCAATGCCGCAATCGGCTATTGCTGCCTATAGTATTGTTTTTCTGCTGTTCGCGCTAAAGCAATGGAAAGCGAAGTCTTACCTGAATAATGCCTTTATTGTAGTATTAGCTTCCTCTGCTGTCGGGCTGTATTTAAAAGCAGAATCGTTGGCTCTGCCTGTTTTCTTTGGTGTTGCCGGCGTTATTCTCATCATTGCAGTCATTCAGGATTCTTATGCCATGGCGTATCTGGACGAATTGACGGGCGTGCCCGCTCGTCGGGCTCTTAAGGAAGATCTAATGAAGCTAAGAGGCGAGTATGCTATTGCCATGGTAGATATCGACTTTTTTAAGAAGTTTAATGACACCTATGGCCATGATGTCGGTGATGATGTGCTGCGCCTGGTGGCTTCTGTGCTGCGGCAGGTAACAGGTGGGGGAAAGGCATTCCGTTACGGCGGCGAAGAATTCACGATCGTGTTTCCCCATAGCAGTATAGAAGAGGCTATGCCCCACCTGGAAAAGATACGGGAGTTAGTAGAGAAAACTCCGTATGCTTATTTTGGGAAAAAGGGTAAGGCTAAGCGGAAGTCTGCCAAGAAGCTTTTTGTGACAATAAGTATTGGCGTAGCCGAACGCAGCGAAAAACATAGTCAGCCGGAAGCGGTAGTCAAGGCTGCTGACACTGCGTTGTACCGGGCTAAGAAAAAAGGCCGGAATTGTGTAAGTAAGTAGTATTGACAATATTAGGGAAAGTAGTATGCTATAAGTAGACTTATTCTCAGGGCGGGGTGTGAATCCCCACCGGCGGTAACCTAGTGTAAGCTAGGAAGCCCGCGAGCGCTCCTTTTGCTAAGGAGGTCAGCAGATCTGGTGAGATGCCAGAGCCGACGGTATAGTCCGGACGGAAGAGGATAGGACAGGTTGTTCCTGTTGTATTGTTTCTTTTCTCTAGCTTCTGTCCCCAAAACGCCCTGATTCTAGTAAGTCGACACATTTTAAGGAGGCGACTTAATTGAATCAGAATTTATTAACTCCATTTGGTACTTATCAGGAAAGGGTGGAACGGGCACTTGCTGCGTTGCGCCAAGGCCAAGGTGTTCTGGTTACCGATGATGAACAGCGGGAGAATGAAGGAGATATTTTTTTTGCTGCCGATTCTTTAACCCAAGAACAAATGGCTATACTCATCCGTGAGGGAAGTGGTATTGTATGTCTTTGCTTACCGGAAGAAAAGGTGCAGGCATTAGGTCTGCCCATGATGGTAGAACACAATACCAGCCAGTTTCAGACTGCCTTTACTGTCTCTATTGAAGCTGCTTGCGGAGTAACGACAGGTGTTTCGGCTGCCGACCGGGTAGCCACCGTAAAAGCTGCTATTGCCGATAATGCGAGTCCCGCACATCTTAGCCGTCCGGGCCATGTGTTTCCGCTTCGGGCGAGAGCCGGTGGTGTTTTGGAACGGCCGGGGCATACAGAAGCTAATGTAGACTTAATGCGGTTGGCCGGACTAAAACCGTATGGCGTATTATGCGAACTTACGAATATTGACGGCACTATGGCTAGACTGCCGGAGATTGTTGATTTTGCCAGGAAAAACGCGATGCCTGTAGTTACTGTTGAAGATATCATCAAGTACCGGCAGGAAAAATAATAACAAAGGATTGACAATCCGCAGACGTTGTCTGCGGATTTTCTATTGTGAAATATAGTTTCTAACGAAAGAAGAAGTCAGGACCTGCCGGAACGGCAAGTCCTGACTTTTTACGTTTGCATTTAACGCAGGTTACTCTTTACTAACGGGTTGTGCACGATTGTTGCGGTTATTAGGATTCGAACCTGCCAGTATACGGCTACGCTCGTTCATCTTTTTTGTAATTTCTTTGATGTAATTGCAGGTTCCACTGATAATATCAACGAACGAGGTTTGCTTGAATTCAAATAAATTGGCCTTTGAACTGTAACCGATTGCCTGACTCATCATTAGATAGTCATCCGAAATGTTGATGGGAATGCCCATGTCTACAACAGCGCGGTTAAGTCTGCCGATTTCTTTTAGTATTTTTGGCATGTCTAAGTCATTTAAAGTATAGTCCATCTTCTTCCAAAATTCCACCGGCTTATAAATAGAATACTCGTAGTTCATTAGCTCGTTAACAAAGTTTTCGCCAAGCTTAAAACCTAGTTTCTCTTTTTCGTCAAACCAGCCTGTTCCGGGGAATACACCGGGCGGGTTTATGATAACGGCGTCGGGATTAGCCTCTTTAATAAGGCTAACATTTTGAGTAAAAACATCTTCTAAGGTTACTCCGGGAATGACAGGGCAGGGGTAGATCATAGCCAATACTATCTGGCAGGAGGCTCCTTCGGCTGCTGCTGCCAGTTTTACGCATTGAATTGTGTCGATAATATCTTTTCGCTGGACCCCTTTGTTCATTATTTTATCGTTGATTTCATCATGACCTGTTTCTCCACCTAAGAATATTGCTCTTAGCCCCGAACGAATCATCAGGCGATAGCTTTCATACATGTATTCTGAAGCTTGGGCGGGGCGGGCAAAGATAGAATAGTTCATTTTTATATTATTATCTAAGATCATTTTAGCAATTGCCCGCCCGTGACCTAATGGTGTCTCGGAGCTGCTAAACCGGAAGAAGGCGATACCACGACCAGTCATTGCTAAAATTTCTTCTTTTATTTCTTCTATTGGCCGGGGTGTGTAGTGTGTATTCTGTCTTGTATGCGAGCAGAAGGTGCATTTGTTCCAAGTGCATCCCAATCCGTCTATTAGGGTGTGAAACCATACCTTATCAGTCATGTCGATAGCCCGATAGTTTGGGATGGTAAACGAATGAAACATATAGTCGCCTTGTTCGTGGTAGTGTCCTGTTCTAATCAAAGGAAAGGAGTCTATTTCCTGTCTGAGCAGTTCGAGATAAACAGTTTTGCCGGGTGTTGACCTCCTTTTAATTAAAAGGTCCTCCAGGATCTCTTCGCCAGGGCCCATTATGGCCAGATCAAACTCATTGTGCGCTAATACATATTCCCCATAAACCTTAACGTGGGGGCCGCCGGCAATAACAATAGTTTCGGGATTAGCCTCTCTAATCCTTTGGGCTAGTTTTACGCTCCAGGTATAAGGAGCTCCGCCCCAAACTTTTATTCCTACAAACGGAATTTGATCAGTTTGTACTAAGGTAGCAATGTTATCGATTAGCTTGTCCATATAGTGTTTGCGGAAGTAAAGAGCTAGAGATTGAATTGGCCAAGCTAGCAATAGGGCAAATGCTGCAAAAGGTTTAAAGCAAGCGCTAAATTTATTTAGCTGTAGTTTAACTAGCTTACGAAGGAGCCATGTGCACCATTTCGGAACCCCTTCCTCTACCCGGGAAACTCGTTGCTCATCAATTACGTGTACACTAACATCCCGTTCTTCCAAGTAAGTTCGTATAACAGCTAACCCATTTTCTAAGGCTGCATCGGAAGCGATTCTTTGTCTGGGGGCAAAGCTATTCACAAGTAATAATTCAATACCTTTATTCATGGTTTTCCCCTCCTTGGGTGGTTATTGCGCAAAGGCGTAGCAAATCGTGAGTATTTATTATATTGTGTAATAATATTTCCGCCGCGTGCTGGTGAAGGTGTGTATATCGTGAATGGGCTTGTCCTGTCAAAATAAATAACTCGGAATCAGTTAAAGATAAAATTGATTCCGCTTGACGAAATTTGCTTGTAAAGGTGAAATTGCCAAATGGAGATCCAGGCATCAGGAAGCGCGAAGACTTTTGCGAAGATGCTTCCAGAGTTCCTGACAACAAAATATATAAGTCGTTGCAAAAGCTATTTTCATATAAGATGTTGTCACCTTGATAGCAGGAAAAGATCATTCCTGATATCAAAAGCTCTTTGATACTTTCAGCATCTAAGTGGTTAAATAGAGGCAGTGAAAATGGAGAAATACCTAATTTTTGTTCAAAATGCTCCCATAAGGTATCACGGGTTATTAACCGAGTATTAAGGTGTTGTGTTACCTCAGGGAATATTTGCACAAAGCGCTTCGATATTGTTGGATCATTTACATACTTTCGAGCGAGGCGAAGCATAGGGGATTTAATAGAACGGAAGTGGTCGGTATCTTCTAGAAGCATTACTAATGGTATTAGTAAGCTGTAACCTGGATCGGTAAAGTTACCGGCATATCTTCTAAACCCGACGCGTTCGTAGAGTGGAATAACATACGGGTTGCCCCCTGTAAAAATGAGAGAAGAGTTCTCACTTCTGAGAAGTCGGTAAGCTTCAGTGAGAATTAAATAAAAGGCAGGCGAATTCCTAAATGGCGCTTTGATGGCGAGTTTGGTACCAAGTCCAAGTTTAGGGTTTAGAGAATGGGGGAATACAGCATTGAACTTTTGCATGTGAAATGCGTTGGATAAATCCGCTGGGTAGTCTTTTGCTGAAGCTATGGTAATGCGTTGTGTGGCAACAATTTCACTGCCAGCTTGTACATAAATCAGATAACTTTGATCATCTAGAGCGTCGGTAATTTGCTTGGCCCCCTGAATGCTTCTGTCCAAAGGTTTATCCATTTCCGCGACATATACATCGTAACGTAACTTGTAAACTTCCTTCTTCTCCCAGGTCTGAGTGGCAATACGGACTTGTAACGTGTTATCGACAATATCGTTGGCAGAGTTTTTAAGATTTTCGTTCACATTAAAACATCCTTTCCTTTTTTTATTAGATGGAGGAGTGTCTAAACAATCAAAGGCATCACCCCTTTCAAGAGAAGAAAGGAAAATATTTAATAAAATTCAATAATTATCCACAAAAATAAAAAGGAGCCCTTTGGAAGGACTCCTTACTGTTTCTAGCCTACTAATCTGTTTTAAATTTTATGTTGAAAGTTGTTCCTTGTGGCCCCGAATCTACTTGAACTACAGCTTGGTGGTCGTGGGCTATCCTATACACTACGGCAAGTCCAAGACCGGTTCCGTTCTCCTTCGTAGTAAGAAATGGTTTACCGATGTTATCTAATATATGTTGTGGTATTCCCGTTCCGTTATCTTGAATCGCTAGAATTACATCATTGTCTTTTTCGTAAGTTCGAATCGTTACTACACCATTATGATTTGTTGCCTCAAGAGCATTACGAACTAAATTTAACACTAATTGCCGGATTTCCTTTTCATCTAGATAGATAGTAGGTGTAACTTCCGGATAATATAAAACATCTTTGCTAGATGCATTAGCGGCAGCCTTAAGTAAAGGATAAATATCTTGAATGACAGAAATTAGCTGCATAGGTTTGAGATCACGTGATTTATTTTTGCAAAGGGATAAGTATTCTCTGATTATTAAATTGGCACGATCTAATTCGCTTATAAGTAAGGAAAACTGCTCAATATATGCGGAAAAGTCAGGTTTTTTAAGGTAAAATTGTAAGTAGCCTTGCACTGTTGTTAAGGGATTTCTTATTTCATGAGCCATGTTGGCGGCCATTTGCCCGACAGTGTTGAGCCGATCCAGGCGAGACACGTTTTGTTCTAACTCCCTTCGGGCAGTAGTATCGCGAATAATTCCTTCAAAAGCAATGCAGGTACCACTGTCATCCATAATGGGAACGGTTGTTTGTTCTACCCAAATAATAGTGTGATCACGCCGAATAATGCGCAAAGTCATTGGTGCTGATGAAGCTGTAATAGGATCAGATATAAGCTTGTCAATTAATGCTTTGTCGCTTGGATGGACTAGTGATAAAAATAAATTTGGCGTTTTAAAAAAATCCTCCGCACTATAACCGGTTAGGTTTTTAGTCGATGGAGTTACGTACTCGATTTCCTGAGTTGGTTTTAGTTTATAGAGGTATATAGTGTCGGCAGCATTCTCTGCCAGCAGACGGTATTGTTCTTCTTTTGAAGCTAAATCTCGAAAATTTCTTTCCACATAAAGCATTAGAATTCCAATTGCTATAATAAATCGGAGGGTACCGCTAATTAGGAATCCCCAAGGAACAAACCAAGTTACCGATAGCAGAAAAGGCATGTCCAAAGTGTGCAGGCCAGAGCCAATAAAAGCCAGACCAACAATAATCTTTCCCCAGCCTTTATTGTCAAGATGATGAATAAACATCCATCCAAGCCAAAAGTATATATAAGCAATATAAAGGAAAGTTGGCATTGCTCCTACAAGTAGGAGGGGAGGAGCAACAACAAAGGTAATATTCGCAATAATGCTTACTATCAATGCCCAGTAGTACCAGCCCTTACTCATTTTAATATCCAAGAATTTACAAGTGGCAAATACTAATAATACATAGTTTGCGACCTGGGTAACTTGAACACCCATTATCATTGGTTTGCTCATTTCTTGAAGAGGAGTTCGGTAAAGAATCTGACTTCCAAAGGTAACCAGCCAAAAGACAGCCCACAAACCAATATAGGTTTGGCGGTAAAGAGAATATAAAAATATATATACACATACAACTGCAAATGTAGCCGACAAAGTTGCGATAATTGAAAGGTCATAAAAGTTCATTTCATGAGGCCCCCTATTCGTACTTGTCTACTTGCATCTAATTTACATATTCTAGATAATTATAGCAAATAATGGATAAATATATTGGAGGATTTTGTCGAAAATGTTATATTGCGAAATATCTTTGCAAATAGTTGAGCTTTCGCTAATCGCAATCTCATTTGTAAGGCGTGTCATTTTGGCTTGTGTCTATTTTGATGGACATTCTGTACACATATATATACATTTGCATTTGGATCCCATGAAGGGAATTCAATTGGGGAAAGAGAATATCTTCACAAAGAATGTTGATTTCACAGGGGTTCTTGGCTCAATTTTCTAACTTTTCTCTAAGCCAAGTATAGTTGGCACACTTCTTGCGATTACTATTGGTGGATGCAATGTGTATTTGGGAGAGGAAGTGAGTATATGGCAAAAGTAATTAGTGCTGCGGAGGCTGCCAAGCTTATACAAAATGGTACTACGATTGTTACCAGCGGATTTGTTGGCAACGGCCATCCGGAAGCACTGACAGCTGCGCTAGAAGAACGCTTTTTACAAGAAAATGCGCCCCGCGATCTGACGCTTCTATATTGCGCTGGACAAGGGGACGGTAAAGACCGTGGTTTGAACCATTTGGGACAAGAGGGAATGCTTAGGCGTACCATCGGCGGCCACTGGAACTTATCGCCAAAACTTGGCAAGTTGGCTGTTGAAAATAAAATGGAAGCTTATAATTTCCCACAAGGTACCTTGGCGCAATGGGCTCGCAATATTGCCGGCCGCAAGCCTGGGGTTATCACCAAAGTAGGGTTAAATACCTTTGTTGATCCGCGGGTGGAAGGCGGCAAAATCAACGGAATAACTACCGAAGATTTAGTTGAAGTTATCGAATTAGGTGGCGAAGAGTGGCTTTGGTATAAGCCGTTTCCGGTTGATGTTGCTTTACTACGAGGTACTAGTGCCGATGAGAAAGGCAATATCACCATTGAACGCGAAGCCGTTTCCCTGGAATTGATATCGCTGGCGCAGGCAGCTAAAAGCTCAGGCGGTATTGTAATTGTTGAGGTTGAGCGTTTAGTTGCTAACGGCAGCATGCATCCCATGAATGTTAAAATTCCGGGAATTATTGTTGACTACGTAGTAGTTGCCGATCCATCGCAACACATGCAAACCTTTGCGGAACAATATAATCCAGCATACTCCGGCGAGGTTCGTGTTCCCCTGTCAGCCATTCCGCCAATGGCGCTTGACGAGCGCAAGATTATTGCCCGGCGTGCCGCTATGGAACTCATTCCTAACGCCAAAGTCAACTTAGGTATCGGTGTTCCGGAAGGAGTAGCTATGGTGGCCAACGAAGAAGGTCTAGGTGACATGATGACCCTGACTGTCGAAGCTGGCCCGGTGGGCGGCGTCCCGGCAGGCGGTTTAAGCTTTGGTGCAGCTACTAATGCGGAAGCAATCCTTGATCAGACTTATCAATTTGACTTCTACGATGGCGGTGGCTTGGATCTGGCCTTCCTTGGACTGGCCGAAACCGACAAACACGGTAATATCAATGTTAGTAAATTCAAAGGCCGGGTTGCCGGCTGCGGTGGTTTTATTAACATAACCCAAAACGCCCAAAGAGTATTTTTCTGCGGCGCCTTCACTGCAGGCGGGCTCAAGGTTGAAATTGCCGATGGTAAATTAATAATAGTTAATGAAGGAAAATCGAAAAAGTTTCGGGAATATGTTGAACAGATTACTTTTAGCGGTAAGTATGCACAAAAAGTTAAGCAGCCTGTTATGTACATCACTGAACGCGCTGTGTTTGAGCTGACTACGGAAGGAATGGTACTTACCGAAATCGCTCCTGGTGTAGATTTAGACAGGGATATCTTGGCTATGATGGACTTTAAACCGATTATCTCGCCTACCCTTAAAACTATGGACGAACGAATTTTCCGCAACGAGTTAATGGGTTTAAAAAATAAAAGGGGTTAAAAAGAGGAGGAGTAACAATGCAATTTCAATTAACCGAAGACCAAAAAATGATACAAAAGCTGGCTCGTGATTTCGCTGAGAAAAGACTGACAGACGTAGCTGAACGTGACGAAAAAGAAGAGTTTTCCCGCGAACTGTTTGACGAAATGGCAGGTCTTGGCCTGACCGGTATCTGTTTCCCTGAAAAATACGGCGGTGCAGACGGCGATGTATTAAGCTACATTGTGGCTGTAGAAGAATTATCCCGTGTTGATGATGGTATCGGTATTACTTTATCTGCTGATGTATCCCTGTGCGCTTGGCCTATTTATGCATTCGGTACGGAAGAACAAAAACAAAAGTATCTTACTCCGCTGGTAGAAGGCGAAAAAATGGGCGCTTTCGGCCTGACCGAACCAAACGCGGGTACTGATGCTGCATCCCAACAAACAGTAGCTGTTCTTGACGGTGACCACTATGTAATTAATGGCAGCAAAATCTTCATAACTAATGCTGGTGAAGCAGAAACTTACATTGTATTTGCCATGACCGACAGATCCAAAGGCGTTAAAGGTATCACCGCATTCATTTTGGAAAAAGGTATGCCTGGCTTCACTTTTGGCAAAAAAGAACACAAAATGGGTATTCACACTTCCCTCACCATGGAATTGATTTTCCAAGACGTACGTGTACCGAAAGAAAACATGCTTGGCAAGGAAGGCGAAGGCTTCAAAATCGCTATGGCTACTCTGGACGGCGGCCGTATTGGTGTTGCTGCCCAGGCACTAGGTATTGCCCAAGCTGCTCTCGACCATGCTGTTAAATATTCCAAAGAGCGCACTCAGTTCGGTCAACCTATCGCTAAAAACCAGGCTATTGCCTTTATGTTAGCTGATATGGCTACTAAAGTAGAAGCTGCCCGTTTGATGGTATACCGCGCTGCTTATACGAAAGACCAAGGACTTCCTTATTCCAAAGAAGCAGCCATGGCTAAAATGTATGCTTCCGATGCAGCTATGGACGTTACTACCGATGCTGTACAAATCTTCGGCGGATACGGCTATAGCCGTGAATATCCGGTAGAGCGCCTGATGCGTAACGCTAAGATTACCCAAATCTACGAAGGAACCAACCAAGTACAACGCATGGTAGTTTCCGGCGCATTGTTAGGCAGATTCTAGATCGTAGTTACTGCCCCAGACTATATAATTGCAGGAGGATTCCAATATGAATATAGTAGTTTGTGTCAAGCAAGTTCCTGACACTACCGAAGTAAAAATTGATCCAGTTACTAATACCTTGATTCGTCAAGGCGTTCCCAGTATTGTCAATCCGTTTGACAAAAATGCTGTGGAAGCTGCTTTGCAGCTTAAAGAAAAGCATGGCGGCACTGTAACCGTTATTTCCATGGGACCACCCCAAGCGAAAGAGGCATTGAAAGAATGTCTGGCTATGGGCGCTGATGAAGCTATTTTGTTAAGCGACCGCGCATTTGGCGGTGCCGATACGTTAGCTACCAGCCATACTTTGGCTGCCGGTATTAAGAAGCTGGAAAATGTAGATATCATTTTGTGCGGCAAGCAAGCTATTGACGGTGATACCGCGCAAGTTGGTCCGGAGATTGCCGAACACTTAGGCATCAGCCAAATCACCTATGTTGCCAAAATTGAAGTGGAAGGTAAAACCGTACGGGTAGAGCGGGAACATGAAGAAGGCTATGAAGTTATTGAAGCCTCCATGCCTGTAGTGATGACTGTTGTTAAATCAATTAACGAACCGCGCTATCCTACCATCAAAGGCACAATGAAAGCAAACCGCCGGGAGATTCCTACCTGGACGGCGCAAGACATTACCATTGACGAAAAGGTTATTGGTCTTAAAGGTTCGCCTACCCAAGTTCGGCGTATTTTTACCCCTCCGCAACGTGTCCAGGGCCAGGTAATCGAGGCAGATACCGCTCGCGAGGCGGCACAAATTCTGGTCAATAAGCTAGCAGAAGCAAAAATCGTATAAGCAGGGGGTAAATAGAAATGGCTGTAACTGTAAAACAATCAGAATGTGTAGGTTGTGGCGCTTGCGTTAACACCTGTCCTTTTGGCGCTATTGAAATGAAAGACGACAAAGCGGTAATTACCGACGCATGTACATCTTGCGGCGCTTGTGTAGAAGCTTGCCCGGTTGAAGCTATCCAGAAAGATGCTGTAGAAAAAACAGTAGCTATGGATAAAAACGATTATAAAGGCGTTTGGGTATATATCGAACAATTCGACGGCAAAGCCCGTAATGTAAGCCATGAATTATTGGGTCAAGGCCGTATTCTTGCTGATGCTATGGGGCAGGAACTGGCCGGCGTTATCATCGGTGACAATGTTGCCGACTTGGCGAAAGATGCTTTTGCCAGCGGTGCTGATAAGGTATATCTGGTAGAAGGATCTGAGTTTAAACATTATTCTACCGACGGCTATACCATTACCATGACTGATTTAATTAACACCTATAAGCCTTCCGTTGTCCTGATGGGCGCAACTAACGACGGCCGTGATCTTGGCCCAAGAGTTGCAGGGCGTGTAGGTACAGGCTTAACGGCAGACTGCACCAACCTTGGGATCGACGAAGCTACCGGCTATGTAGCCTGGACTCGTCCGGCCTTTGGCGGCAATATCATGGCAACCATCCTGTGTCCGGATCATCGCCCGCAAATGGGTACTGTTCGTCCTAAAGTATTTAAGCGTCCTGAGCAGGACTTCTCCCGGACTGGTGAAATTGTACGCGTAGCCAGCAAGGTAAAAGCTGGCGATATCCGTACCAAATTAATCGAACTTATTAAAGTAGGCACCGCTTCCTGCAACCTGGAAGAAGCTGAAATTATCGTATCCGGCGGCCGCGGTATGGGCAAACCGGAAAACTTCAGCCTGATTGAAGAACTTGCTAATGTACTGGGCGGTACTGTAGGATCATCCCGTGCAGCAGTAGACGCTGGCTGGATTCCTGCTTTACACCAGGTAGGCCAAACCGGTAAAACAGTTGGACCTAAAGTGTATTTTGCCTGCGGTATTTCAGGCGCTATCCAGCACGTTGCCGGTATGTCTTCCTCTGATCTTGTAATCGCCATTAATAAAGATCCGGAGGCTCCTATCTTTAAAATGGCTGACTATGGTATTGTCGGTGACGTTATGGAAGTTATCCCTGCTTTAGTTGAAGAATTCAAGAAAATTAAAGCCGAATAAACTGATTCAAAATTAATAGGTCGTATGAGCTAAGGGCAAGCCTAACCGCTTTGCCCTTTGCCCTTAAAAAAAAGGAGGTCTATGGAAATGAGCCAATATAATAACCTTTTGTTTGAGGTAAATAACGGAATCGGTACGATTACTTTGAACAGGCCGAAAGCCCTCAACGCCTTAAATTGTGAGCTGCTTACGGAATTAAATAACTTATTGGATGTCATTCTAAAAGACCAGTCGATTCAAATTGTTATTGTAACAGGCAGTGGGGAAAAATCCTTTGTTGCCGGCGCGGATATCACGGAAATGAAAGACATGTCAGCGATTGAAGGCCGCAACTGGGGTAAGTTTGGCCAGTCTGTATTTGAAAAACTGGAAAGTCTCCCCCAACCGGTTATCGCTGCTGTTAACGGTTTTGCCCTGGGTGGTGGCTGTGAATTGGCCATGGCCTGCGATATTCGTATTGTATCTGAAAAGGCTAAGTTTGGTCAGCCTGAAGTTACTCTGGGTATTACTCCTGGTTTTGCCGGTACGCAACGGCTGCCGCGTTTGGTAGGCAAAGGCAGAGCCAAAGAATTGCTCTACACCGGTGATGTAATCGACGCTCAGGAAGCGTACCGTATTGGTTTAGCTAATAAAGTAGTACCTGCTGAAGAATTAATGCCGGCAGCGATTGCTCTGGCTGAAAAAATTAAATCCCGTGCAGCCGTAGCTGTACAGCTTTGCAAGGCTGCTGTTAATAAAGGTTTGAATATGGACCTCGAATCCGGTGTTGCTTACGAAGCCGAAGTATTTGGGCTGTGCTTTGCAACTGCCGACCAAAAAGAAGGCATGACTGCCTTTGTTGAAAAACGTAAAGCTGCTTTTACAGGCAAATAATCTAGAAAGCAGACCTATGGTTATCTGATGGCTACCCCGCTGTGACACCCGGCTTCTAAAGAGGGAGTTTCCCCTGCGGGACAGGCAAGAGGTTAAGTCCCTGGATAAGGGCGACTGAACTTCAGGTGGGGTTAAAACCCCATCTGAAGCTAAGTCTATTTTATCCTGATAGAAAGCGCCAAGGCTCGGCGCAAGCCGTGTTTTCCTTATAACTGTGCAGTTACAGGCTTGTAAATGCGATTGCATTTACAAGCCTTTGTCCATAAAACAAAATTCAATCAAGGAAAGAGGAATGTCTAAATGAAAGTAGAAAATATTAAAAACATTTGTAACCTTGGGACAGGCACCATGGGTTTTGGTACTGCTTTAATGTTCAGTATGGCAGGCTACAATGTCCGGATGTATGGCCGTTCGGAAGCAAGTATCGAACGCGGTTTCAAAGGAATCAACTCAGCGTTAGAGGCATATGTTAATAATAATCTGGTAGACAAAAAAGACGTTCCGGCTATCCTTGGACGCATTAAAGGAGTTACAACTCTGGAAGAAGCTGCCGAAGGTGCTGATTTTGTTATTGAGTCTGTCGCAGAAGAATTAGCCATTAAGCAAGAGATATTTGGCAAACTCGAAACACTGTGCAAAGAAGATGTTATCTTTGCTACCAATACTTCTGGTCTTAGCCCTACGGCTATTGCCGAAACTCTAAAGCATAAAGAAAGATTTGTTGTTGCTCACTTCTGGAATCCGCCGCATTTAGTGCCGCTGGTCGAAGTAGTTCCAGGAAAACACACTGCCAAGGAAACCGTAGATACTACCTGGGAATTAATGAATAGAATCGGCAAAAAACCGGTTGCTCTTAATCGCGAAGCCTTGGGCTTCATTGGCAATCGTCTGCAGCTGGCTCTGTTAAGAGAAGCTCTGTATATTGTGGAAGCCGGTATTGCTACTAAGGAAGCGGTAGACACCACCATCAAATACAGCCTTGGCCGCCGGTTATCGACCACTGGTCCGTTAGAAAGCGCCGATTTGGGCGGACTTGATATATTCTATAATATCTCCAGCTACTTGCTGAAAGACTTGTGCAATTCCTCTGAAATTTCCCCGCTGTTAAAAGAGGCTGTGGCCAAAGGCACTCTTGGTTCTAAAACCGGTTCAGGCTTATACGAATGGAATGACGAAGCCTTAACTAAGATTAAAAAAACCCGGGAAAACATCCTGATTGAATGGCTTCAAAAAGACAAAACCATGGAGTTTTAATCAAATAAGCAGTAAAATGGGGTAGTTGGATTCCAACTACCCTTCCTTCACCTTAAACCATAATTGTGTCAAATCCGATTATCTACTTTATCCGATGACTAACCCGCTCTAAGACTCCCTCTTCTCCAAGCGGGAGTAAGAGCGGCTAAGTCCCTGGATAAGGGCGACTAACCTTCAAGTGGGGTTAAAATCCCATCTGAAGCTAAGTCTACTTTATTTAATGCAAGGGGCGGCTTTATGAAAAATCTGTTTCCTCAGACCATACGAAATAAAATGATATTATTTACCTTGCTTATGGTAAGCATACCAATGCTTCTTACCGGCTATGTAGTCAAACTAAAAGCTGAGGATGCCTTGTTGGAAGAAAAGCAGATCAAACTCTTTGGTATTGCCGCGCTCTTGGATAACCATCTTGGCGACGGCTATAATCAAATCTTGGCGGAAAAAGGAGCTTTAGACGCCGACCGTCAGACTAAGATTAAAATATTAAACGAAACGTTGAAAAATTATACCGATACTGTTGTAAAGGCGAATCCCGGAGTAGGTGCAGGCTATTATAATAAAGAGCTTGATGCCATCATTACCTACGGGCCGAGTGAACATTACGCAGATAAAGTCGGTGTTAGCATAGAACCCAGCCACCCCGGGCGGGTAGTTATGGATATTGGCAAGAAGCGGGTGGAATCAGGCCGGCTTGTCAGAGGGAATATCATGAATTGCATGATTCCGATCCAACGTAACGGAAACGTCATTGGATATATCTGGACAAATGAATTTACCGATGACATTCGCGCTCAGATGGCAGTAATGGATTATAACATTTATCTTGCCCTGGGAGCGGGAATTATCATCAGTTTGACGTTAATCCTCTGGATGTCCTATAGTTTTGCCCATGATGTAGAAACTATCAAGAGAGGGCTGGAAAACCTCAAGTTTGATTTGCATAGGCAGCTGCGTCCGATGGAAGGGGAAATGGGAGAAATATGTGAAGCCATCAACCACATGGCACGCTCCTTGGTTAACGCCAGTACCCTGACGGAAAACATAATGCATAGTATTGCCGATGGAGTAATTACGGTTGATAATAATGGCAACATTACCAGTATCAACAAGGCGGCTGAGCTGATGACCGGCTTTACCCCGGAAATCATAATAGAGAAATCTTTTGCCGAGGTTTTTTGTCAAAATGAGTCGCTAACAACTCTTCTTGGTGATACCTTAGCAACAGGTACAAACCACCTGGGCCTGGAAATGGATTGCCCTTTCAATAAAAAAACAATGCATATGAGTATAAACATCAGCCGGTTAAAAGACAGCAGGAATCAAATTATTGGAGCTGTCCTGGTATGTAAGGACTTGACCGAGCACCATCGCTTGCAGGCTCAGATCAACAGAGCCGAGCGGCTGGCTTCGTTAGGGGAGCTGATGGCGGGTGTTGCCCATGAAATACGCAACCCGCTTACAGCCATCAAGGGATTTGTGCAGTACCTTGAAAGTACCGAGGATGAGGAAGAACGCAAAGAATATATGCCTGTAATTATCAAAGAAGTAGACAGGGTAAACCGGGTAATTCAGGAACTGCTTCACTTTGCCAGACCCTATAAAACCGATTATAAACTGGTAAATATTAATGGCATACTGCAGGAAACTCTGGTTTTAATTCAAAATAAAAGTATTAGGCATAAAATTGAGATAAAACTACAGTTCGCAGAAGGACTGCCCTGGGTAGAAGGCGACGCCGAACAGCTTAAACAGGTATTTTTGAATTTATTTATTAATGCCGTTCAGGCTATTGAGTATAGTGGCGAAATCGAAATTTCCACGTGGCAGGAAGAGCGTAATTTCGTCTACGTAAAAATTACGGATACAGGCAGTGGGATTAACATTGAGGATGTAGATAAGATTTTTGATCCCTTCTTTACTACTAAACCAACAGGCACCGGATTAGGGTTGGCAGTAGTGCAGCGTATTATTAGTGCCCATCACGGACAGGTGGATATAAAGAGTCAGGTTGGTGCCGGTACGGCCATTACCATAAAATTACCTGTGGTACATCAGAGAGGAAGAGAACATGAGTAGCTATACTGTATTAGTTGTCGATGATGAAGATAGTGTGCGCAAATTGCTGTCTGCTGTGCTCAAGCGGGAAGGGTATCAGGTAGAATGTGCGGCAGACGGTCAGGAGGCTTTAGAAAAGTTTCAGAGTGTACAGCCTGATTTGGTGCTTATGGATATTCGCATGCCAAAAATGGATGGTTTGACGGCATTCAAAGAGATGCGGAAACTTCGGCAGGAGGTGACTGTCATCCTGATGACCGCATATGCCGCGGTAGAAACGGCCGTTGAGGCAATTAAGCTTGGGGTATTTGACTATCTGATTAAGCCCTTCGAAATCGAAGAAGTAAAACTCCTGGTAAACCGGGCCATGCAAATCCGGAAGATGGCAGAACGTATTACCGTCTTAAACCAGGAACTTTTAGATAATTACCGTCTTGACCGTATACTAACAAACAGCCCTAAAATGAAGGAACTCTGCCGAACCATTGATAAGATTGCGCAAAGCAATGCTACTGTGCTGGTTACCGGCGAAAGCGGCACAGGTAAAGAGTTAATTGCCAATACCATACACTATAACAGTAAACGCCGGAACGGGCCGTTTATAAAAATAAACTGTGGGGCATTGCCGGAGAGTCTGCTGGAAAGCGAATTGTTCGGGCATGAGAAAGGGGCATTTACCGGGGCGGCTATGCGGCGAGCTGGCCGGTTCGAATTAGCAAACCAGGGAACTTTATTTCTTGATGAAATCGGAGAGATATCGCAAAACCTTCAGGTAAAACTGCTGCGGGTATTGCAAGAACGCGAATTTGAGCGGGTGGGCGGAACCGAAACCATCAAAACAGATATCCGGATTATTGCTGCCACTAACCGTAATTTGGAAGAAATGATTAAACGGGGTGAATTCCGGCAGGATTTATATTATCGCTTGAATGTCGTATGCTTGTCGGCACCGCCGCTTAGAGAGCGGAAAGAGGATATTGGGCTGTTGGCGGACTACTTTTTACAAAAATTCGCCGGGGAAAATAATAGAGAACTTATGGGATTTGATACGGCGGCCCTAAGAATTTTGGAAAAATACCGCTGGCCGGGCAACGTGCGGGAACTAGCCAATGTTATTGAACGGGCGGTCATAATGAGTAATGGCAGAATGATTTTTACTGAAGATCTGCCTGACAACCTGAGAGATAGCTACAAAACGGTCGACGAAGTAATTGTCGATATTAAGCAGCCTAAAGGGCAGCCTTTAAAAGAAATGATGAAAAAGGTAGAATGTAATTTTATTAAAGAAGCCCTAGACCGCAATCAGGGGAATAAAGCCAAGACGGCAAAGGAATTAAGGATAAGCAGGCGATCGCTGTTATACAAGATCGAAGAGTATCAATTGGAATGAAGTGCGCAAAAAATGTCTGATTGTGCGCAAAAAAATGCGCATGTCTAATAAAGTGCGCAAAAGGAGATAGTGATAAAAATAACTTCCTGCTGTTAGCAGAAAGCATATATGACAAGCCTTTAAGTAGATTTGCCGATTTTCCGGCAAATCTTTTTTTTATTTGGCATGATTCTTGCGATATACATAATAGAAATCAAAATTTTTATTAAGGAGTGAGTTTTTTGGTAAGTGCTATCTCAAGATTCCTGACCAGTATTGTAAACAAGTTTTTACCTGACCCACTAGTGTTTGCAATATTACTGACAGTAATCACCTTTGGCCTTGGTGTTGCAATGACTCCCAACACCCCCGTACAAATGTTTAAAATGTGGGGTGACGGCTTCTGGAACCTGTTGGGCTTTTCCATGCAAATGGCATTGGTTTTGGTTACCGGCCATGCGTTAGCAAGCTCTGGTCCTGTTAAAAAGGCTATGAGCAGCTTGGCTTCTATAGCTAAAACTCCTGCACAAGGCGTTATGCTTGTTGGCTTTAGCTCTGCTGTAGCTTGTGCAATTAACTGGGGCTTTGGCTTGGTTGTAGGCGCTATGTTCGCTAGAGAAGTGGCTCGCCGGATTCCTAAATCCGACTATCGCTTATTGATTGCTACCGCTTATATGGGCTTTTTAACCTGGCATGGCGGTTTCTCCGCTTCAGTTCCATTAGTTGCTGCAACTAAAGGCAACCCAATGGAAAAATTGATTGGCCTAATTCCAATTTCTCAAACCATCTTTACTGCTTACAATATCTTCATTACTGTTGGACTAATCATTTTGGTACCATTGATTGCTCGTATGATGCTGCCTAAAGAAGAAGACATTGTGGCTGTAGACCCCGCTTTACTGCAAGAAGATACCGCTTCCACCCTTCGGGTGCTAGGCCCTAATGCTACCTGGGCTGAGAGAATAGAAGAAAGCACCATTATGGCCTGGATTGTTGCTTTATTTGGTTTTGTTTATCTTGGTCTTTACTTCCAGGCTAAAGGTTTTGATATCAACATCAATACCGTTAACATGATGTTCTTAACAGTAGGTATTATCCTGCATAAAACTCCTATGGCCTATGCCCGTGCCATCGGCGCTGCGGCAAAGGGTACAGCCGGCATTATGATTCAGTTCCCTTTCTACGCCGGTATTCAGATTATGATGGAACATTCCGGTCTGGGCGGGATTATCACCAACTGGTTTGTTAACGTAGCAACCGCTGAAACCTTCCCGGTATTGGCGTTCTTCAGCTCGGCCTTAATTAACTTCGCGGTTCCTTCGGGTGGTGGTCACTGGGTTGTACAAGGACCGTTCGTTATGCCTGCTGCGCAAGCACTTGGCTGCGACCTTGGTAAAGCCGCAATGGCTATTGCTTACGGCGAAGCATGGATGAATATGGCTCAACCGTTCTGGGCACTGCCGGCACTTGCAATTGCCGGACTTGGCGTACGTGATATCATGGGCTATTGTGTAACTGCTCTGCTCTTCTCCGGAGTTATATTCATCGTCGGCTTACATTTCCTATAGGACTTAGTTCCTATTTTTGGATAGTTAACCCCTCTTTTATGTAAAAAGTAAGGCTTATGCTTATATGCTAAGCCTTACTTTTGCATTACCAATATTATCAAAAAATAACGGCAATAGTTGCCAAATGGAGTAAGATTAGGAGGAAATTGTGAAAAGCATAAAAACTCTTTTGATTGCCATGGTGGTCGCTGTTATTGTTTTTTCCCTTGGTACAGTAACGGTACTAAACTATTTTAATAGTGAAAAGTTAATAAAAACAGAATTAGAATCCGAAATAGGCCGGACTACACAGGTTACAGCCAATGAGTTGGGCACATGGATTGATATGCGGAAGACGGAAATGGAAATGCTGGCAAACTCTCCGGTATTAATTAGCGGGGATAAGGCGGCCATTGTTAAATACTTAGGCGGTGAAAGCAAACGGCTAAACAGCTTTAGTGCTATGTGGGTTTCTGACATGGACGGCAACTGGTATTCCCCGGTAGGAACCTCCGGCAGTATTAAAGAAAGGGCGTACTACAAAGAACTTTTAACTTCCGGGCAGCCAGTTATCTCTGATCCGTTAATCGGTAAAGCCGATGGCAAGATGGCTTTCGTTGTGGCTGTGCCAATCAGACAGGATGGCAGGGTAGTTGGGATAATCGGCGGCAACGTAAAAATGGATGAATTTTTCCGAATTGTCAGTGCGATTAAAGTAGGCCAGACTGGCTACGCCGCGGTTTTTGCCCCGGATGGTATGACGGTGGTGCATCCAAACAAAGACTATATTATGCAGTACAATCCATTAAACGATGAATCCTTAAGTAAAGAAATTAAAGATGCCTATGCTGCCGGCAGCCGGGGCGAAAATGGTATAAAGAATGATAAGCTTGCGGGACAGGAAAAATATTTGGCGTATACCCCTATTCCGGGCGTCAAATGGACCCTCAGTGTTACAGCGGTTGTCGATGAATTTATGGGACCGCTCAAGTCTTTGACTACAACGGCAGCAGTAACCACAATTGTGATATTGATTATAGCAGTGCTATTGGTTATTTTTGCCTCAGAGCGGATGATCCGGCCGCTTAAAGTCATCCAGTATGGCGCTGAAAAAATTGCCCAGGGTGACTTGGATGCTAAAATCAATGTTAAATCTAAGAATGAATTTGGTATGCTGGCTCAATCGTTTGCAATCATGGTGCAAAATCTCAAAAATCTTATTGGACAAGTAGCAAACTCGGTAAACACGGTGGCAGTTTCCTCAGGCAACCTGACCGCCAGTGCGCAACAGTCGGCTCAAGCGGCATGCCAAGTGGCTGATAGTATTGCCAGCGTCGTGGAAGATAACGAAAAACAACGGACGGCAGAAGAGGCTGTCTTTATGACAGTAGAGGAAATGTCGGGGAAAATTAAGCAGGTTGCCGAAAATACAGGCAGTGTCGTGGCTACAAGCAGTAAAACTGCGGAAGCAGCCCATGAGGGTGGTAAGGCAATTGAAGTCGTAGTTAAACAAATGGAGACTATTGAAAAGACAGTGGTCAGCTCGGCGCAGGCGGTACAAATGCTTGGTGAAAGTTCTAAGGAAATTGGGCAAATTGTTGATACCATTTCCGGGATTGCCGGACAAACCAATCTTCTGGCGCTTAATGCAGCGATTGAAGCAGCCAGAGCCGGTGAATTGGGTAAGGGGTTTGCCGTAGTTGCCGATGAGGTGCGCAAGTTGGCCGAACAGTCGCAAAAGGCAGCCATGCAAATTGCTCAACTAATAAATGGTATTCAAAATGATACCAGTAATGCTGTTGCCGTTATGAATGAGGGAACCCGCGAAGTTAGAAAAGGTTCCGAGGTAGTTCATGTAGCTGGTGAGGCCTTTGCCGAAATTGCAGCAATGGTCGATGAGGTGTCAGATCAAATTAAAGATATCTCTCAAGTGGTTGGCCAGATGGCCGACAGCAGTCAACAGATTATTAGTTCAATTAAAGAATTTGAAAACGTAAGGAACCATGCCTCGCAGGAGGTAGCGGCAGTATCGGCAGCTACTCAGGCCCAGTCGGCATTTATGGAGGAAATCGCAAGTTCCAGCCAAAACCTGTCCAGTTTGGCAGGTCAATTACAAAGTGCTATTGATAAATTTAAACTTTAATTATATCAATAAATAAGACGACTTGCGCCAGAACTTGGTGCAAGTCGTTTTTAGTAAGAAAGCCATGTTTGCTATTGGAGGGGAATCCCGCCAGACAAACATGGCCTTTATTTTAGTAACTGCGATTTATTCAAAGGAGTTGACATGCTCACCACTTCATGCTGCTAGTTATCCCGGCTAACAGCATGACGGCAAGGAGTAATCGTTAGATTGATTATTTTGTGTAGTCAAAGAAGCCTTTACCAGTTTTACGGCCAAGGTATCCGGCTTGTACCATTTTCTTAAGCAATGGGCATGGACGGTATTTGGGGTCGCCATAGCCAGCGAATAATACTTCCATGATATAAAGTACAGTATCGTTACCGATTAAGTCAGAAAGAGCCAAAGGTCCCATTGGATGATTGAAGCCTAATTTTGCAACAGCATCAATATCTTCGGCGCTAGCTACGCCTTCCATCAAAGTGAAGATAGCTTCGTTAATCATCGGAATCATAATCCGGTTGCCGACGAAACCAGGGAAATCAGCTACTTTAACAGGAGATTTACCTAACTTGACAGCTAAATCATGTACTGTAGTGTAAGTTTCTTCGCTTGTTGCCAGACCGTTAATGATTTCTACGAGTTTCATAACAGGTGCCGGATTGAAGAAGTGCATACCGACAACTTTTTCAGGGCGTTTGGTGAAAGAAGCTACAGCAGTCAGTGGTAAGGATGAAGTGTTGGTACCTAAGATGGTGTGAGCTGGGCAAAGTTTGTCCAGGGTTTGGAAGATATCTTTCTTAATATCCATGTTTTCTACGGCAGCCTCAATGACTAAGTCTACATTGCAAGCTTCGGTATTGAGTTCTACTACACCGAAGATTCTGCCGGTGATAGCAGTTTTTTCTTCGGCAGTGAGTTTGCCTTTTTCTACTGCTTTAGCCAGGTTCTTTTCAATACCTTTAATGCCTTTTTGTACATATTCTTCAGCGATATCTCTGAGGATAACGGTAAGACCGCCTTGGGCCATAACCTGAGCAATACCACTGCCCATTTGGCCGGCGCCAATGACTAGGACTTTGTTTATTTCCATTTTACGTACTCCTCCTAAATTAAAATTTTTTATAATGACTCCTTCAGGTGGGGGTAAAACCCCGCCTGAAGATTTGTCAGCATTACACTAGATGCGTTCTACGATAGTTGCTACGCCTTGGCCGCCGCCGATGCACAAAGTTGCTAAACCAAGTTTGGCGTTTCTGGCTTTCAGTGAATGCAGCAGGGTAACAAGGATACGGGCACCGCTGGCTCCGATTGGATGACCCAGGGCAATAGCGCCGCCATTTACGTTGACTTTTTCTTTAGTAAAACCAAGTTCTTTGCCTACAGCCAGGAACTGAGCGGCGAAAGCTTCGTTGGCCTCAATCAAATCGATATCGCCAATTGTCAGGCCGGCTTTAGCCAGTGCTTTGCGGGTAGCAGGAACTGGGCCCACTCCCATGAGGGAAGGGTCAACGCCGGCTGAAGCAAAGGACCGGATGCGAGCCAGTGGTTGGAGATGCAATTCTTTAGCCTTGGCTGCTGACATAATTACAAGAGCAGCTGCCCCATCGTTAATACCGGAAGCGTTACCGGCGGTAACAGTGCCATCTTTTTTGAAGGCTGGTTTTAAGCCGGCGAGAGATTGGAGAGTGGTATTCGCTTTGGGGAATTCATCGGTGGCAAAAACAATTTCGCCTTTTTTATTCTTAATAACTACTGGGCAGATTTCTTCTTTAAAAGCGCCGCTCTCGATAGCTTTGACGGCTTTGGTTTGGGATTCGAACGCCAATTGGTCTTGTTCTTCCCGGGAGATGCCGTGAAGGGCAGCAACATTCTCGGCGGTAATGCCCATATGATAATCATTGAATGCGCACCAGAGACCGTCACGAATCATAACGTCAATTAATTTGGAGTCACCCATGCGATAACCCCAGCGGGCTTTTTCTAAAACATAAGGAGCCTGGCTCATGCTTTCCATACCGCCGGCCACTACGATGTCGGCATCACCGGTCATAATAGACTGGGCAGCAAGGTTGACGGTTTTAAGGCCTGAGCCGCAGACTTTGTTGATAGTATAAGAGGGGACTTCTTGGGGGATACCTGCTTTTATTGCAGCTTGACGCGCTGGGTTTTGTCCCAGACCGGCTTGCAATACATTGCCGAAGATAACTTCATCTACGGCAGCTTTATCAATGCCGGCTTTTGTGGTTGCGGCGCTGATAACGGTGGCACCAAGATCTGCTGCGGACACGGGAGCGAGAGTGCCGTTGAAACTTCCTATGGCAGTACGAACTGCACTGACGATTACTGCTTCTTGCAAAATAGTACACCATCCTTATTTTTATATTGATATATTTAGAGACTAGCTCAGAGGCACATACCCCATAGCGAGGTAGTTATATGCTAAGTCCCATTGGTTGGTCACGGAAGATGCGTTTATCCATGACTTTCAGCTTGGGTGAGATGATGGGCGCAAAATCCATTAAAGCTAATACGTCTTTTTCTAGATCAATGCCAGGGGCTAATTCGATAAGCTCCATACCGCCTGCTGTGAGTTCGAAGACGGCACGTTCGGTGATATAGAGGACAGGCTGGTTTATGCTTTGTGCATACTTGCCGCTAAAGGTAATTTGTTCGACCTGTTCCAGGAACTTCTTGGCGCGGCCTTCATTTAGAATAGTCAGTTTGCCGTTGGCTACCTGTACTTTGAGTCCGCCGGCGGTGAAGGTACCGCAGAAGCAAACTCGTTTAGCATTCTGTGTTATATTAATGAAACCGCCGCAACCGGCGACCCGGCCTTTGAATTTGCTGACATTGATATTGCCTTGTTTGTCGGTTTCGGCCAGTCCAAGGAAGGCCAGATCCAAGCCGCCGCCATCGTAGAAATCAAACTGATAGGCTTGATCCAAGATCGCTTCGGCATTGGTAGCTGCGCCAAAACTTAAGCCGCCTGCCGGTACACCACCTATAGGGCCGGCCTCAACAGTCAGGGTCATCAGGTCACCTAGACCTTCTTCGTTAGCGATCATGGCAACTCCTTCCGGAACGCCGATGCCTAAATTAACTTTGGCGTTAGGAATGAGTTCCATGGCTGCCCGCCGGGCAATAATTTTGCGCTCATCAAGCGGCATTGGTGCAATGGCTGACAGGGGAACGCGAATATCGCCGGAATAGGCTGGGTTATACTGTTCTGCATATGTTTGCATGTGTTGGGAGGGATCGTCGGCAACGACAATATAGTCAACGATAATTCCCGGGATTTTGACACTCATGGGGTGCAAGCTGCCGTTGGCCACTAACCGCTCAACCTGGACAATAACTATTCCGCCTGAGCTTTTGGCGGCCTGTGCCAGTGAAATTAGTTCTAGTGATACAGCTTCGCGCTCAATGGTAATATTTCCTTTTTCGTCGGCGCTGGTGCCTCGGAGTAAAGCTACATTTAGCGGGAAAGGTTTGTACCAGAGCCATTCTTCGCCGCCGAGTTCGACAACTTCTACTAAGTCTTTGGTAGTGACTTTGTTGATTTTTCCGCCTTCGACCCTTGGGTCGACAAAGGTATTGAGTCCGACTTTGGTAAGTACGCCCGGTTTGCGGCCGGCAATCGAACGAAACCAATGTGTCAAGGTGCCTTGCGGGAAATTATAGGCTTCCATTTTGTTTTCAACAGCCAGTTTGCCTAATTTTGGAGCAAGGTTCCAGTGGCCGCCAATGGCTCTTCTAACCATGTTTTCTCTACCGAAATGATTGAGTCCGGCTTCTTTGCCATCCCCTTGTCCGGCGCAAAAAACAAGAGTTAAATCTCTGGGAGCTCCTTCTTGTAGAAAGCGTTCTTCCAATGCGGCAGTTAATGCTTCGGGGTGGCCGTTACCGACAAACCCGCTGGTAGCCACAGTGACTCCATTTTGTATCAGCTTGGCCGCTTCCTGTGCGCTAATCACTTTAGCCATAAGCCCACTCTCCTTGTTTTAGTATCTCGACTATTTATAATGCAAAAATCGTGCCAAACATTTTAGGGAAAATTTTAAAAATGCGGCTGGATACAGTAAAATACGACAAAATTTTTATATAATGGTGTCGATATTTTGGAATAATATACAAACTAAAGTATATTAATGTGTTTATTGATATGAACACAATGTCTATTTTTATGTACAAATTCTTTGCTGCAAGCGTCTAAATTGTCTTAGGGGCGGCCTATAATCCCTTAAATTGCACTTTTTCCTAGACATGTACTTACTTATGGCGTATAATTTTTATAGAGAGCATTAGAAAATGCTGATTAGTAGGTACGAAGCCTTAGTAAAGACGTGAGTCTGCATGCTTTGTGCCTTTTTTGTATTTATAAAAATAGAGAAGGTTATAGGAGGTTTCCTGATGCCTAAGCGCGGTACGGGCAGTGCCCCGGCAGCATTTTCCCTGGCTAGTATGCCGGAAATGCTGGCTGTGATGAATTCGGTTTCCAACGGGGTCCTGGTAGTCAACTCTGATGGGATTATCACTCTATTTAATACAGCTGCAGAAGCCATTAGCGGAATTAGCCGGGCAGATGTAGTTGGCCGCATGGTTGAAGAGGTAATTCCGAACACTGAACTTATGCGGGTGTTGGAGACCGGCGTGGCCGAACTTAATCAGCAGCAAAATATCGGGAAATGTATCATTCTAACCAATCGCACTCCTATTATTATAGATGATAAGTTGGCTGGAGCTGTGGCGGTATTTCAGGATATAACCGAATTTACCGAAGTCACGAACCAGTTGGAAGACGTTAAAAGACTAAAAAGTACCTTGGAATCAGTGGTAGAAAACCTGCAAGATGCAATTGTAGTTGTAAATAAACACGGCATTATCCAACTGATGAACAAAGCCTATGGGGAATTTTTGAATATTGATACATCAACAGTTGTTGGTAAACACGTGCGGGATGTTATTCCCAACACCCGGATGCATTTGGTAGTTCAGGAAGGTAAGGCTGAAGTTACCGAGATACAAAAAATTCAAGACCATAACTGTATCGTAACGAGAATTCCGATTATTAAGGACGGCGAAATTGTAGGTGCGATCGGTCACCTAATTTTTAAAGATGTCAAAGACCTGCGGACACTGGCCGGCAGAATCAGTAAGCTGGAATCTGAACTTGCATATTATAAGGAAGAGTTATGCAAGGCCTATGGTGGTAAGTATACTTTTGACAATATTATAGGCAACAGTGATAAGATGAAATGGCTCAGAGAAATTGCCGCTAAAGCGGCCAAGGGTACCTCGACCGTACTCATTTTGGGGGAGAGTGGGACAGGCAAGGAATTGTTTGCGCATGCTGTCCATAATGCCAGCCGCCGGGGGGAAGGTCCGTTTATTAAGGTCAACTGTGCCGCATTGCCTGAGAACTTGCTGGAAGCCGAGCTGTTTGGTTATGAAGAGGGCGCTTTTACCGGTGCGCGTAAAGGCGGTAAACCGGGTAAATTTGAGCTTGCTAACGGCGGAACCATTTTCTTAGATGAAATCGGCGAAATGACACTGGCTATGCAGGTAAAATTATTGCGGGTGCTGCAGGAGCGGGAACTGGAACGCTTGGGTGGAACCAAAACAACCGAATTGGATATCAGGGTTATCGCGGCAACAAACCGGGATTTGGAGACGATGATTGAAGAAAATCGGTTCCGGCAGGATTTATACTACCGGTTGAATATCTTTACATTGAACATTCCGCCACTGCGCGAAAGACTGGAAGATATCCCGTTGCTTTGTAAAATCCTATTAAAGAAAATAAGCAGCCAGGTAGAGCACCAGGTCGAAGGGGTAACTCCTGAGGCTATGGCGTTACTGCTGCAGTATAATTGGCCAGGCAATGTCCGCGAGCTTGAAAATATCTTAGAACGGACAGTTAACTTAATGGACGATGCAACCCATATTAAACCGAAGCATCTCCCGACGATGATCAAAAAAGGATCTAAAGGCGGAGAACCACAGGTTATTGAAGAAAGTCCGAATGATTTGGCGGATATTAAAGAAGATGCAGAGAAACAAGCCATCTTGCGGGCACTGACTGCATCTGGCGGCAACAAAAGTAAAGCGGCCAAGATGCTGGGAATACATCGGTCAGGATTTTATCAGAAACTACAAAAGTATAATATCAGTACTACTAGCTAATAATTGTAGGGTAAAAAATTACTCCATAATCTACCGGACGGCGGGAGTTGATTTTTTTTACCCGGCGGGATATAATAGCAAAGTAACATTTTTTTTAGAAGCCCTTGCGGCGGTGAGAACGGATGAATGACAATTACTATATGGGGTTAGCCCTGGAAGAAGCCCAAAAAGCCTACGACTTAGGTGAGGTACCTATTGGTGCGGTGCTGGTCATGGATAACCAAGTGATAGCTAGCGCGCATAATATGCGGGAATCCTGTCATGACGCTACAGCTCATGCTGAAGTAATTGCTATTCGTGAGGCCTGTAATTCCTTACGCCGCTGGCGGTTGACTGGAGCTACGCTTTATGTTACTATAGAGCCGTGTCCCATGTGTTCTGGCGCTCTTGTTATGAGCCGCATTGATAGGTTGGTATACGGGAGTCCGGACTACAAAGCCGGAGCAGTGGAGTCGCTGTTCAATATAGTGCAAAATCCTGCGCTGAATCATCGTCTGGAAGTAACTGCCGGTGTACGTGCCGATGAATGCACCGCTATCATGAAAGATTTCTTCCGGCAGCGCCGAAAATAATATAATGGAGAGGTGTCCGAGTGGTCGAAGGTGCTTGACTCGAAATCAAGTGTCCTGTCAAAGGGACCGTGGGTTCGAATCCCACCCTCTCCGCCATTGAGAATCAAGGCTTCTAGTGTTTTTGCTAGGAGCTTTTTTATTGTCCCAAAATAACTTCTGGCAACAAGGTCAACAAAAGTGGTGTGCACCCCGTCAAGAGGACAATGAAAAAATAGAACTATTTTTGGAATGCTGCCCATGGAATCAGGGGGCAGCATTTTCTATGCAGCTTTTGCGTAGTGTTCGTGGAACTCCATCGGCGACATTACAGACAAGCGACGCTGTAAACGCTGGTAGTTGTAAAAATAGAGGTAGTCTAAAATGGTTTGTATGAGTTGTTCACGGCTAGCGAATTTGTGGCCGTAATACATCTCGCGTTTTAGGATACCCCAAAAGCCTTCCATCGGCCCATTGGATTTTCTCCACCTATCACCTGCGATTCGTTCGTTTTCCAACTCATGATCGCTCTTTGGACACTTTAGCCATCTGTAATACGTTGACCGCGTGATGTGTAAAAAGGCGCAGAGTTTCTCACGGGAAATGATCGTTCCTCAGATAGGATCCGCACCGCGTCATAGGCCAATGGATGCCTCAGTCATAGAAATAGAGCTTTGGCTTGGTTACCATGCGTTTAAGCATATTGTTAGAATATGGATGAAGATAAAACACAATGCCCAGTCTCTCTAAAATACCAAGCAATTTTTGACGGTAATCTGTCAATACCGGCAGCGTCAGCAATGGTCTTGTATTTTCGTTTTTAGAAACCCTGCGGTTACCGATACGTATAAGCCCTGATTAACATACTCTACCTCAACAATGCTAATTGACAACACTGACAAATAGTGGTATTATCAAACTGCATATATCGATTTTATATATGCAAAATAGATATATGGTGTAATTGGAGGCTAAACATGTTAGAGTACATAATCTTAGGTATTTTAATGTACGGCGATAAGAGCGGATATGATTTGAAGCAGTACATTCAAAGAATTATGTCCAATTTTTTTGACGCCAGCTTTGGCAGCATATACCCGGCATTAAAAAGGATGGAACATAGGGGGATTATAGTTTCCAGGGAAACTGTGGAAGGAGGAAAGTTTAAAAAATTTTATACCATCAGTGATTCAGGGAAAGCAGAGTTTATGAACTGGATGGAGCAGCCAGTGGAGTTTTCAAAAACCAAACCGGATCATTTGATTAAAGTTTTCTTTTGCAGATTTTTGCCAAAGGAAAAAGTGAGAGATCATTTGTGTGCCCTAAAGAAAGAAGTGGAGCCCGTCTTACATGTGTTGGAGCACAATGGACCTGAGGTTAAGAAACAGTATGATATCTATCAGTTTTCTACGTTAAAGTTCGGTGTAGGATACTATAAATACATATTGAATTGGTGCGACGATTTACTGCGAGCATTGGAGGATTGAAAAAATAAAGATAACAATGAGGAGGATGAGACATGAAAATAGCAACCATACTGGGGAGTCCAAAAGAAAACGGGAAAACATCCCAGGCGCTGACTATGCTGGAAGACAAACTCACAGCCCTGGGACACGAAGCGGAAAGGATCTGGATTTGTCGCTATACTATCAGAGGCTGCATCGGCTGTTACGCCTGTATGGCCAATAATGATGAACCCAGCTGTATTCAAAAGGATGATGCTGGTTCTCTGTTTCAGCGGCTGGTAAACTCCGACGCGATTGTATATGCAGTTCCTATCTACTTTTTCGATTTTACTGCTCAATTCAAGGCATTTTTTGATAGGCATTATTGTCTTACCGTTGATTTTGGCACTCCCGCCGCGTCATCGATGCTGGCTGGCAAAAAAGTCGCTTTGCTAATTACCTGCATGGGACAGGAGGAAGGCAACGCCGACCTTGCTCAGGTCATTTTCGACAGATCAATGAATGGAATATTGAAATGCAACGTTGTGGGAAAACACGTTATTGCCTTAAGTGAGGCGACCGATTTTGCGAAGAGGGCGGATGCAGCGGCCTATAAACTGGTCCGGGAGATTACGACAGAAAATATAGAGTTTAAGGAAAGAGAAAGATGAAAAATCGGCAAAGAATCAGAAAAACACTGCTGCTCATATTGTATTTATCATTTCCTGTCACCATGTTTTACTTTTCACCTATGTTAATAATTATCGGGGCAGCTCGCGGAATTATTACCGGCAGTTTCATTGTGTTTCTGTTGATGTTCCTGGCAGCTTTGTTTTTGGGCCGGGGGTTTTGCGGCTGGCTATGTCCGGCCGGAGGGCTACAGGAATTATGTACGCTGGCAAACGACAAACCGACTGCGGGCGGCAAATATAACATAATAAAGTATTTGCTATGGATTCCATGGATAGGCGCCATCGTCTACTGTGCTGTTATCGCCGGCGGACTGCACACCATTAATCCATTGTTCGGCACCAAGTGGGGCATATCCATTGCACAGCCTATGGATTACATCATATTTTATTTCTTCACCGGCTTGATTGTCATACTGGCACTTGCCAGTGGTCGGCGCGGGTTTTGCCACTATGTTTGTTGGATGCACCATTCATGGTTATCGGCAATAAAATCGGCGGCTATCTAAAAACCCGTGTACTCGGACTGACGGCAGATAAAGCTAAATGCGTCAATTGTATGAAATGTACCCGCAATTGTGTGATGAGTCTGCCAGTGCAGGAAATGGTGCAAAATAATTCTCTAGGCCATTCAGAATGTGTGCTGTGTGGAATATGCGTGGATAGCTGTCCTAAAAAAGCCATTTCATTTACAGTTTTTAATAGCCGGTGAACATCATGGCATAATCACTGCGAGATGCTGTCGTCATCGGCTCGTCATCTATATGCCGAATAAATGATAAATGACATGTAATAGAACCCGCCTTGATGGCTTATGGGACTTGGATTTGCTGGCCTTTATAGACTCGCAAATTATCCATAAGCTGAGAGTGGTGCTACATCCGTAAAAATCACATTTTTCATTACGCAATGCAAGAAATATTACTTGACAAAAAGATGTGTCTATAGGATATAACCAACATAACATCCTTTCAAAAGCTTTTAAATCATTACAAGACAGAAAAGAAGGAAAGGTTATTGGATTATCAAGTTGAAGTCTGTTTAGCATAAAATTCTATAGTTTGTTACAAATACATTTTTATCTGAGACAGTTTTTTAATTTTTACTTGAGTTTTTCACGATCAAACATAAATAGGACGTGAAACATGGGAAAAATAGGGGGTATTAAAATGGTTACAATAATTTGGGATACATTACTTAAAGAAAAATATCAGGCTGAAGGATTAGGGATAATTAAACGGATATGGAAGGATATGCAGCAATTTGAGGGCTATATTAGGCATGAAATTTTAGTTGATGCTGATGATCCAAACCACATTGTTATTTTCAGTTGCTGGACTACGCGTGAATTGGCTGACCAAACTGTAGTCACTTATTCGACTTCCGAGCCAGTTCGCCTACTATCCCCTTTACTTGATGGCCCAAGAAAACGTACCGTTTTATGTGGAGAAATTTAATCATTATGAATAACGTTCCTTTACTTGTAATTGAATTAGCTAATAGCAGAAAGCTTAAGCGGCCATCAGGAACACGCGAAGCGTATATTTCCGACCCATTAGAAAATAGGGGAAACTCTTCTTGATTTTTTAAAACAATTAAAGCATCCCTATCTAAAATATGAAGGTTTGGATAAGCTGACTATTGACCTTGACAAAATCAAAATTTTACGCAAAACAGTTGAACAAATTGTTTCCCAGCTTGCAAATAAAAAGGAATTTGCGCTAGACTCCATTACTAAGCTGAACGAAATTGCTAAGGATTACCGTTGGGTTCATCAGTTAAACCAAGACGGTACTTATTCTGATGCTTTTCAATCAGGCACTTTAACCGGAATAATAGCTTCGATATGTATACTGGAGACAGCAAAATGCGATGTTACACGTATTAAAATCTGTTGTCGCACATCGTGCGGTTTCTACTTTTATGATACGACTCGTAATCGTAGTGCTCTCTGGTGAAAACCCCTGCGGATGGCAAACACGTTCTGAAAGACGAAAATAATATCTTTTTTTGCTCTTCTCTTTTTATATCATAAGTTAAATATAAGGGGGTGAAGGCCAGCAGTATCTAAATATAAGTTAAGTCAATATATTTTGCCTTTCAACATGATAATCCGAATACCCAATTTATTTTCGCGATTGAAATGGAGGAATTTTTAGTGAGTTTAATGCGAGTAAATGGAATAGACTTAAATGTTGAAATACAAGGAAATGGGCATCCCGTAGTACTTATTCACGGACTTAAGATGGATAATACGCAGTGGAAATATGAAATTGCCCGCCTTAATCAATATTGTAAAACAGTTGCTTTGGATTGCCGAGGACATGGAAAATCAGACAAACCAGATAGCTATACTTTAAAAGATCATATACAAGATATTATATCGTTAATGGATATTCTGAATTTTGATGTTGCGAATCTTTACGGCGTTTCAATGGGAAGTTATATTGCGCAAGGCGTAGCAATTGCCCAGCCGGATAGAATAAAAAAACTTATTTTAACTGTTCCTAAGTCCAATGGATTAACTTCATCAACCCAAAGATTAATTTCAACTCATGCCGGAGAACTAACCGGATTAACTGACAGAGAAGCTATAAAAGCCCTTGCAAAATATATGGTTTATAATCCAAAAGTGAGGGCTGATTTAGCGGACATTTTAAGAACTCATTAACTCCTGAACAAATTGCTGCAGCAAATAAAGCATTGACTGGGTTTGATTGTCGTAGTGAATTGCACAAAATAACGGCAGAAACATTGGTTATTAGTGGAAAATATGATGGGTTAAACCCGCCGGTCGATGGAAAAGTTTGTGCAGAATTAATACCAAAAGCAGAGTTTGTTGAAATGCAATATTCAGGGCATTTACCTATGCTTGAAGAAATGGAAAGGTACAATGAAATAATTGATAATTTTTTACGGCCAGGTTCCTGATGTATGTGCCTAGTATGAAGGCTGCCATTGACATAGCAATGATCGGCATTGTTCCGGCGGCGATAGCCTTCCGGCCTTTTCATGAGTTTTAATTGTTCCATTCAGAGCAACTTTTTTGGGGTTTCGGATTTACGTGTTGAAAAGACGATGCTTGTTTGCATAATATTGGAGGATAGATATGGACACAGTTGATAAGATAATAGAAAAAATGATTGGAAGCTGGCCTGATATTATATGGTCCGTTGCAGATATATCTTATTCTGATTTTAATGCAGACTTTACCAGAGCAATTATTATAGCTCTAGGCTATAAAGATTTCATTACAAATAAAGAATATAATGAGGAAAAATACCATCATGTACTACTCGAAGCAAAAAAATCTATTGACGAAAGAATGAATCTTTTGAAAAAGTTATTGGATCATTATGGTATAAAAAATTTTATACCGCCAACAGTTCAAGCAGATGAAATAGAACTTGTTGCTCCATTTTCTTTTAAATATGCGACAGTGCAAGCTGGCATTGGCTGGATCGGTAAAAATGATACCTTGATTACTAGAAAGTTTGGCCCAAGGGTTCGATTAGGGGCAATACTTTTAGATTACCCTATAAAATGCGGTAATCCAGTAAGTAAAAGCTTATGTGGAAGTTGTCATGCTTGTGTCGATGCTTGCCCATGGAAAGTAATTAAAGGAGTGAATTGGAATATATCATCGAACAGAGAGGATCTTCTTGATTATCAATTATGTAATAAAAAGAGAAGTGAATATATTGAATGTAGTGGTAGAAAACACAATTGTGGTTATTGCATTTTAGCCTGTCCATGGGGATTAAAAATGAATATTTAACGCATGTAATCCGAAAAGTAACAGAATTACATTCAGATTACAGTTCCAGTATTTGATAATAATTATGTTGAGTTAATTTCAACCCAATAATCCCAATACCCCTTTTTTAAAAATTGGAACTGGGGCTGTACCTCCCTTCATTATGTACCTTCCATTACAGAAGGATGTCGCCAGGGCTCTAGTTTGCAAAGTTTCCTGGGGTTTCCCAAGTGCGAAAGCTGGGTTAATTAGAAATGAAAGAAGTGTGATTCAATGAAAATTGCAGTGATTAACGGCAGCCATCGCGGCAGAAATGGCAATACGAATATTATGGTTTCTGCTTTCTTAAAGGGAGCAAAGGAAGCAGGAGCAGAAACTGTAACTGTTTTTTTAGCGGAAAAAGAAATTAAATATTGTACGGCGTGTAAGGCCTGCTGGTTTAAGATGCCAGGGAAATGTGTCATCAAGGATGATATGGACGAAATTGTATCTCTCATCGAAGATGCGGATATTCGTGTGTTGGCGACGCCGCTTTATTTTGATAATATTTCAAGTATGCTAAAGACTTTTATAGACCGACTTATGGTAACAGCCAGCCCCTATTGGGGAAAGGATAGTGAGGGAGAATGCCGTCATATAACAACGAAAGTGGCTCCACAGTTAGTGATGATGGCAAATTGTGGCTTCCCGGAAAAATCTCAGTTTCAGGTGATTTCCCATTGGCTTAAACGGCATGCACGCAATCTAAATGCACAAATAATTGGGGAAATATATGCTCCCCAGGGTGCGCTATTGAGTATCCGTGAAAATGAGGTGGGCATCGTTGTCTCTAATTATCTGAAGACTTTGGAAACCGCAGGCAGGAAAATTGCTATTGATAGAAAACTGACGTCAGAAACACAAGCATTATTAGAACAAAAATTTATTCCAGATGAAGTGTATATACGAGAAGTTAAAAAATATGTTGATAGTCTATTGGTAAAGCAAGATGACCAATAAAATTTAGTCTGGGAATTACTTAGGTGTTTATGAAGGTTGTTCAAGACGGACGAATTGTTACCGCTGAAGGGGAGAAGGGCCGGGTGATTTTTTCCATAATGTTCAGCTATGCAGCGTGGTTGGCTTTTGGATTAAGGGCAGGGAGGCAATAGGAACGTTGCGGGATAAGCAGGATAATAGAGCGAAACATTAAAAAGGCAAGCCAGACGTATAAAAACGCACCAGCACTTGGTGCGTCAGTATAGCTGATGTGGAACTGAATTCACTAAATTAAGTTTGGAGTTTTTTATTGTTGCTAAATACAAAATAACAGCTAAAACTATTAAGAAAGAAGAAGCAATGTAAATATAACTAAAGCCAACTAGCCGGGCGACAATACCCCAAACAACGGCACCAAGAATTCCCCCCATATCCAGGGCACATAAAAAGGTAGCATTGGCGACACCTATTCTGTCAACCGGGGCACGGGAAACCACCAGTGCATTTAAAACAGGCTGAACGATTCCATAGCCCAAACCGTAAAAAATAGCGGCAAGCAAAAATAATGGCAAGGATGAGGCAAAGAGTAATATTTGTAAGGCAATTGCCAATAAAAACATGCCAGGCACTAAGAATTTGATAGCTCCACAGCGGTCGGCAATCCGGCCGGTCGTCAGTCTTGTAAACATCATTGCCAAAGCAATGACGATAAAAAATGTCCCGATATTTGTTATACTTCTTTCACTTGCGTAGGGTGGTAAAAAAATCATAATGGTAGAATAAGTTGTAACAATGATAAAAAAATAAGAAAGAGGCCATAACGCAGTTTGCTCAATAACTGCAATTTTTTTCTGCGCTGCAGGTGCCGACATTTTTTCCGTAACCGGTTCAACCTTACTTATTTGATTTTTACCACTATCTTTCTCGCCCCATCCGGTAGCTAAGACCAGTAAAATGAAACAAGAGAGAGAAGGTAAAGTAAACTATAGCTATAATGTTCAACAATAAATAAACGTAATTCAGGCCCGGTTATCATTGCCAACGATATAGTTCTATGCGTAATGACGAACAAGAAGGCATTTCTAACATAAACGCATGTTTTATGAGGTTCTGTTTAAGGTATTAGTGACGTTTCCACCCTCTCCGCCATTAAAAATCGAGCTTCTAGCAATTTTGCTAGAAGCTTTTTTATTGCCGGAAGACAGCTTCTGGCACAAGGCTGGCAACAAAAGAGCCGCAGCTCACATTTGGAGCGGCGGCAATCGTATCAGGGTGCTTTCGGCTAAAGGCTCGGTTGTATAGGAGTAAGTCTTGGCAGGCCCCCCTAGATTGGTCCCCTTTAATCTCTGAGGAATCTATTTTGGCATGTTATTGTTAATGTATTTTTTTATACTCATATCCCCATATTTCAAGTTCTTTTAGAACAGGTAAAAGTTTCAATCCCATTTCGTTTAATGAATATTCTACTCGTGGCGGAACTTCTGGGTACACTTTTCTATTTATGAGTTGGAAACTCTCTAACCTACGGAGTTCTTTTGTTAAAGTAGCTTGTGTTATTTCTGGCATTTGACGATTCAATTCTCCAAAGCGAAGCATTCCTGTACTTAAATGGTATAGTATCCGAAGAGCCCATTTCCCTCCAATTATTTTCTGCGCTATTGCAATTGGGCAGTCTTCAAGATCGATTCGATTTATACTTTTCCACCTCCATACTATCATTTAAGATAGTACCTATTAAATATAATCCTACTTGATATATTTATTGTAACATTATAATATGTACGTGTAAATGAGACCCAAGGATAAATAAGTTTTAAAGTGAGGGAGATAAATGAATCAAATCGTAAACATCATTACTGACGGCGTTTGTCAAGCAAGTTGTTAGGGCTGGCTAGAAATGTAAACATTGTAAAGGCGGGTCAAATTATCGGGAATAATACCAAATGTAATTTTTCGAAGAAAGGTGAAAATCATGATTACATCAACGGATTTTTGTAAGGTGCAAAAACTGGACGATGATTTATATATCATTACTGAAGCTGGACTTGTGCATTTTTATCTTATCTTGGGGCAGAAGAAAGCGGTCTTAATTGACGCCGGTTTTGGTTTCGAGGACATAAGGCCTATCATCAGAAGTATAACGGATCTGCCGGTGATGCTGGCATTGACCCATGGCGATCCAGACCACAGCTACGGAAGCGAGTACTTTGGAGATGTATGGCTGTACCAGCCGGACTACGGTCAGATTATGGGGTTTGACACAAAGTCTGAAAGGCAGTTCGCGGCTGGGTTGGGAGTAGAATTTCTGAAAGAGAATAACCCTGAAGGCATTGAACGTTTCGATAGCAAAGCATTCGCTGAAAAGAGCCTGCTCCGAGTCCTGACTCCACATTTTGTAAAGGATGGAGAATTGTTTGACTTGGGTGGAAAGACATTGGAGGTAATATTTACACCAGGGCATTCTTATGGGCATATCATGCTGCTGGATAGGGCAAAAAAGAGACTTTTTTCAGGAGATATGATTTGTGATTACGTCATTATTTACTTTTTCGAATCTGATAGAAACGCCCCGTTTTTCATGGCACTGGACAGTTGGAAAAGGATAAAACGATTAGAACAGGATATCAAAGATATTTTTAGTAGCCATGGACAGAATCCAATTACAATGGACTTCGTCGACGCATATATCGAATGCTTTTCGGGAGAATTTCAGCAGAATTATTTAAAGGATAAACCGTTTTCCAGGGGACATTTAGGCTACGGGTACCAGCATATCTATAAAACCGTCAATATCCAATACTCCGATAAGAGGCTAGAGGAATTTTTAGGACACAAAGTGGAACGGATTGATCTGTAGTTAAACAGGCTATCCACGCGAAAACGCCGCCTTAGTGGGACTATGGGCGGCGTTTTTGCGCGGATAGCGGTACTTCGGGTCAACTTGGCTCGGAGTAGATAAATCCGCCTGACAGGGCAGCTTATTTATTTTGATTCCTTGCTCCCCATTCGCATAATCCTTCCAAAACAGGCAAGAGCGTTTCTGCTTTAGCTGTCAAACGGTACTCAACTTTAGGAGGAATTTGAGGATACTCTTTTCGTTCTACCAAACCATCTGATTCCAGTTCTTTCAATTGTGAACTCAATATCTTAAAGGTAATCGAGCCAATTTGTCTTTTTAGGTCATTAAAGCGGATTGGCTGATTTTCTGCTAAAAGGTATATGATAACCATTTTCCATTTACCGCCAATCACTGATAAAGTGTATCCAAAAGGTGTATCTTGGATATTTTTTACTTGGCCCTTATATGCAGCCATTCCCATAATTGACACTATCCTTTCTAATAGTACCTATCAATAAAGTGCGTACTATATTTTTATTTGCTGTCTTGTTATACTAAATTTACCTTAAAGTAAAGGAGAGAGAAAATGACTAATATTAAGACTTATAATCATAATCTTTGGGATCATGGCATTTCCCAAGCCTACAGCGTGAATGGCACAATTTATGTTTCTGGGCAGTTTTCCCATGATTCAAAGGGCGCATTTATTGGCGAAGGTGACATTGAAACGCAAACTCGCCAGACACTTAAAAATCTTGACCATGTACTAGCGGAGTTTGGTGTCACGAAATCCAACCTCGCTTATGTGGAAATTTATCTGGCAGATGCTGGGGAGCATTCGGATTCCGTCATTAAGCTGTTCAAGGGATACTTAGGGAAGCACCGGCCAGCGGGAACTCTTGTAGGAGTGCCGTATTTTGCTTTTCCGGCACAATTAATTGAAATAAGTGCTGTCGCATATACAGACTAATGTATAAAACAATCTCTATCTGGCTGTCAGGTAGGGATTGTTTTATATAGGAATATCGAAAATTCCCTGTTTATGTAGAGAAATTATACTTTAAAACAGTTGAAAAAACAAGAATTTTCAAACAGCAGTGTGTTTAACTTGTGATAATGGCTACCTATATATATGCTTAATGAAACCTTCTCGCTCGGAAGATACCAATTGGTTTTCCGGTCAGTTCCCTTTAATTTGAATGTAGATGCCATTTTATGCGTGAAAGATACATCGCGGGTAGTTTCGGGATTTGAACGAGAAAGTGAAGATGAACCTTTGCTCTAAAACGTCCTCTTTACCAGCACTTCTTGTAGAAGATGGCGTTCTGATAGCCGGTTTAAGATATTTTTTTTAAAGTAATGTTTACAAATCTGTAACACAATAGCATCCAAGCTATTGTAACATTAAATTAGCCTTTAGCATCTCTTCCTATCGCCTGCCGGGTTCGTCCTGGTGGGCGGCTTTTTTGTCTTTGAAAAATTTTTGCCGCATCCTCCCGGGTGCGGTTTTTATTTCTAAAGTAATTCTAAAATTAACCAAGTAAAATAAAGTTGTTCCATATTATGGTTTACATATACTCCTCTAAACACCCGGTCAGCGCTGGCCGGGTGTTTTTACCAGCTATTCCCTCTTGTCTGTTACGAACATGTGTTCTATAATGACCCCGGGAGGGGTAATATGAAAACGTTCGTCGGGATTACAGCGCTACACGATAAACAAGGCAATATACACCCAATGGTAATGCATTGGCCAGATGGCAGACAATGGCCCGTAGATAAAATATTAGACATTCGCAAGGCGGCGGCAATGAATGCCGATGGGCGAGGTGTTAGATATTTGTGTCATATCGCCAACAAGGAAGTAAAACTGTTTCATGATGGAAGTAAATGGTTTATTGAGCACTAAACGGAAAACTGGGTAAAATTAGCCTACAACTGCACCCAATGTAATATATTTTTGTGGGGTACAAACCTTGGTACAAGAAACATAATTCAATTCACATGAAAACGCCAAAATGCACCTAAACACATGTTGAATTTGACTAGAAATCAAGTGTCCTCTAACAGGGACCGTGGGTTCGAATCCCACCCTCTCCGCCAGTAAATTCAAGGCTTCTAGCGCTTTTGCTAGGAGCTTTTTTAAATGAGTATCAACGCTTGCTAAAAAAACGTAAGTTTGTCTGCAGTACGTCTCGTAAAGGAAATTGCTGAGACAATGTCCCTAAATATGCATTATTCAATGAAAAAGGTAAATATAAATATTATTTTGGAGGATATAGAAATCCTCCTGCAGGAGAAGCACCTACCGCAAAATCAATAAAGGTATATGTTTGAGGTTACAGCACTCGAATCTCTATACGGTACAAAGTTTTATTATTTAAACTTTGTACCGTGTTTTAAAAAAAAGGCATATTGTGGTATAATTTTTATAAAACAAAAAAAGGTGGTTGAAAATGCTAAAAACTATTGCGAAAAAATGCTTGCTAGTCATGTTTCTAACTTTACTTATAACTCCGATGTTATCACAAAAAGCTAATGCCGGAGTAAATTTACATTATGGAACATTGGGCTTATTTCTTGATTCGTTTATGATTAAATCTGATTTTAACCCACAGGAAGCTAAAGGCTTCGAAATAATAAACAAGAAGAATAGTTTTAGTGATAAAAACATTGTCGAATACCAAATGTCGTATTATGGCGAAAAATTCTCTGTTGATGTAAACCAAAAAAGTAATAAGATAGTTGGATTAAGAATATATAGTCAAATGCAGCATGATATGTCAAAAATAAGAAATAAATTTAATGATTTATTACCAGCGCTAACATCTCGCTATGGAAACCCACAAGACCGAACATCTCAAGATTCGTCTATTCTTGAAGAAGCCAAGTTTACAGAAGACGGAAAATATAAATATCAATTAACGGCAACATATGCAAATAAGCATCTAGGAAGCTGTATAAATCTTTATATTAAAGCACTTTAATCTTAAAATACAGTACAAAGTCTATTATTAAAACTTTGCACTGTATTTTTTTATCAATTGCTATTGCAGTCAATGAAGATGGCTATCGTGAAGTCATTGGTGCCGCCGAAGAGTTTCCCTTTGAGTATTGGACGAAAATCCGCCTTTGGCTAATGTTCGTGCCTTTGATAATATTTTGGAGAATTTTTTCGCCCTTTTACAGCAACCGTACGGCAACGGCTATGAGTTACATTCCCTGATGTAGTCGTCAAATTTCTGTTGCAATGGGCGGAATGATAGCCTTGTCAGATTCAGTGCGAAAATTATTATACCTTATCGTTTTTTCTGTAGCAAAACTGCGCAACTATTCATAGATTATAATAAATATACCCCTTATTTTATGAATGGGAGGCGCACACATATGGGATTCGGTGGCTTTGGAGGTCGAGGCGGCTTTGGTGGTTGCTTTATAATAATTATCATCATTCTTTTGTTGTTCTGCTTCTGTGAAGATGAGTGTAGTCCGACCTGTTAAGTAATTTCGCCATACGCCAAAACCAAACGTGACATTCAGTTTATCTCCTCTATCAAATAGCCGTTCGCAGTGAACGGCTTTTCCCATTTAAGTTTCCGGCAGCCACCTGCTGAATCCAGTGGAGTTTGCACATTTAATTTCCGTATCTCTGGACCAAATGTGGCAGGAGAGTATATTTCATTGCGTCGAACACACGGGTTTAGCCGGTCTACAACCAGCGGTATCTAAGCCATTGGTCTAAAACACAAGGAAATAAAGAAAATGATGAATAATAGTGACTCCCTCTAAGAATGCTTATTTACTTTGGGACGCTTAGACTGTGGAAACAGATGGAGTACCAATTTTGAGTGACATGAATTATTTTCGAATGTATACTGTATACATTCGAAAATTAAGTTTACAAATTTGTCAAAAAGTTTTATATTAAAAGCATGAAAAATAATTTCACAGGTCAGATAAAAACCTCATATCGGACGTTGCCTGGCATGATTACGAATATCCTGCGCGAATCCATTCTGTCAGGTGAACTTGGCGGGGGAGTACAACTCAAGCAGGAGGAGTTGGCAACCAAATTCGGCGTAAGCATGAGTGCCCTACGGGAAGCCTTGAAAAGCCTGGAGGGCGAGGGATTGGTACGCTTCTATCCTAATCGCGGCGCGGTGGTTAGTGAATTATCCGCAGACGAAGCGCAGGAGATTTTTGATATCCGGCTTTTCCTGGAATTAGGGGCACTGGAGCTGGCTATTCCCAATTTGACCGAAGCCGTGTTGGCAGAGGCGGATGAAATTCTAAAAAAAGCAGATGAAGAAACCCAGAGTGATCATCGGAGCGAGCTCAACTGGCAGTTTCACGAAACTCTTTATCGGTCCGCAAACCGGCCGAAGTTACTGGCGTTGATTCAAAACCTGCATAACAATGTGGAACGATATATGCGTTTATATTTGACAACAATGCATTATCAGACAAAATCGCAGGAAGAACATCGCGCGTTACTAAGTGCCTGTGCTCAGGGAAATGTTAAAGGCGCACAAAAAGTATTACGCAAACATATGGCAGATGCCAGCAATAACCTGATCGAATACCTAAGCTGATCAATTCGTACTGTTTCCCTTGCTAGTAATTGTAACGTTTAAAGTGAATACCCCAAAGCTAAATGCCTTAGCATTAGCTTTGATTATTGTATATATTCGAAAATCGAAAATATAAACCTAATATTCATTTGTTGGATTTTGTGATCCGAATCTGAGGAGGGACAAAGATGACTAGTAAACGTATTGAAGGATTTAAGAAGTCGTACCTGGATGCTAAGCCGTCTATCAGTGTTCACCGGGCAGTAGCTTTCACGTTGTCACATCAAAATACCGAAGGGGAAGCTGTTATTATCCGGCGGGCAAAAGCATTTCAGGCTGTATGCAAAAGTATTCCTGTAACCATTTTTGATGGCGAACTGGTTGTTGGTTCTGTCGGCGAGTTTTTGAAGACCGGGGTTATTTGTCCTGAATACTCATGGAAATGGGTTGAGCAGGAAATGGATTCGTTTGAAAGCCGGGACCAGGATCCCTACTGCATTGATGACGAGGCGAAAGATATATTGCGCAAAAAGATTTTTCCTTATTGGCGCGGCAAGTCGCTGGAGGAGAATTTCTTATCGCGCATCAATCAGGAAACGGCAAAAATATTGATTGACACCGGTATTATTGATAATGACTCCAAGTGGAGAAACGCAGTCGGCGAAATTACGGCTGATTATCAGGATATCATTTTCAAAAAGGGTTTTGGGGGACTAAAACAAGAAGCGCTGGCGAAGCTGCAAAGTTTGGAGCCGGTTAGTGCCGAAGCCTTGGAAAAGATTGATTTTTACAATGCAGCTGTCCTGGTATGTGACGGGATTATTATTCTGGCTCGGCGCTATGCGGATAAAGCTGCAGAATTAGCTCAGACGGAAACAGATGCTCTGAGGCAACAAGAATTGCTTGAAATCGCACGGGTTTGCCGCAAAGTGCCGGAGCATCCCCCGGAGAACTTCTATGAAGCTGTACAGACCGTATGGTTTACTCAGCTAGGCTCAGTTCTGTCAGAGAATTCATTGGCATTAAACATAGGCAGATTTGATCAATACATGTATCCCTATTACGCCGGCGACATAAAGGCTGGTGCTATCACGCCGGCGGCAGCGCAGGAATTAATTGAAGCGCTCTGGATTAAGCTCTCGGAATGGGTATGGGCTATTTCCAGCAACACGGCCAAATTTTTCGCCGGATATAATTCTTTCCAGAATTTGACCATCGGCGGCAGGACAAGAGACGGCCGTGATGCAACAAATGAACTTTCGTATATGTGTCTGAAAGCGACAGAAAACGTAAAAACACATCAGCCAGGCTTGAGTGTGCGGATTCATCCTGACAGCCCGGAAGAATTTCTCCTGGCGGTTTGCAAATTGATTCGTGTTGGGACAGGGTTCCCCGCAGTGCATAATGACAGGGTTGGTTCAGAGATGCTGCTGGCGGAAGGATTGTCGCCGGAAGACGCACGCGACTGGAATAACTGCGGCTGCGTAGTACCGCATTTCAGAAAAGTAGGCAAGTGGACATCGGCAGTTAACATTAATTTGGCGGCTGCTGTGGAATATGCGCTGAACCGTGGACGAAGCCGCATTACCGGTAAGGATATGGGGCTGCCGGAAATGCCTGTAGCTGAATTCAAGAGCTATGAAGAAGTGAAAGCGGCTTTTTACAAGCAACTCGCTTATTTAATAAAACACTCGGTTATCGGCTCAATTACTGCTCAGCAGATTCATGCCGAAATGGTGCCCAGACCGTACATTTCCATGCTGGTCGACGGATGTATGGAGCAAGGAAAAGACCTTAGCAAAGGCGGCGCCAAATATAATCTGGGACCAGTCCTCACCGGCATAGGAGTGGCTGATTCGGCCAATTCGCTGGCAGCTATTAAGAAACTGGTATTTGAGGACGGAAAATATACCTTGGATCAGATTACTAAAGCGCTCGATGCCGACTGGGATGGTTATGAGGAGCTGAGACAGGCGGTGCTCGCCTGCCCGAAGTATGGCAATGATGATGACTATGTTGATTCCATTGCGGCAGAAATAAGTGATTTTTACTATCGGGAAGTACGCGCCTATAAAGACTATTTCGGCTCACCTTTCAATTCGGCGTTTATGGGAATTTCCAACTATATTCCGGCCGGGAGTGTGATTGGCGCGACGCCGGACGGCAGAAGGGCGAAAACTCCATTAACGGAAGGCGTATCACCGCATGCCGGCACTGATTTGACCAGTCCTACCGCTGCTATGCGTTCTGTTGCCAAAATCAATCATGACGTACATTCCGGCGGAACCTTGATGAATATAAAGCTGGCGCCCGAACTGTTGGAATCGGAGCGCAACCTGAAAAATCTGGCGGCTATTATTCGGGCGTATTTTGCGCTGGGCGCTTTCCATGTTCAGTTTAACGTGATATCCACCGAAACCTTGAAAAAGGCCCAGGAACAACCGGAAGAATATAAAGATCTGCTTGTCAGAGTAGCTGGGTACAGTACGCAGTTTGTCAACCTGTCCCGTGAAGCCCAGAATGCCATCATTGAAAGAACCACCTATGAAGCCATGTAGTGGCAATATATTTCAAATACAGCGCTGGTCGATTCATGACGGTGAAGGGGTAAGAAGTACTGTTTTTTTAAAAGGCTGCCCGCTGCGTTGTAAATGGTGCGCCAATCCGGAATCCTGGAATAGAGATACTGAAGTTCTGTTTTTTCAGGAGAAATGTACTGGTTGTAACCGCTGTTTGTCTGTTTGCAGTAAGGGTGCCATTACCAAGGGGAATCCCATACACCAGTTTGCTCGTGAGAAATGTGATTGTTGTACAAGGTGCTGTGAAGTGTGTCCCACAGGCGCCCGCAAGCTGATAGGCTCTACGGTGACTGTCGATGATGTCCTTAAAGTAATCAAAAGAGATGCTGTTTTTTATCGGGAGTCTGGCGGCGGGGTGACGTTTTCCGGCGGGGAGCCATTTGCCCAGCCCGAATTCTTGCGGCAGCTCGTGGCGGCCTGCAGCCGGCTCGGGATTGATACTGCTGTTGAAACCAGTGGTTATTTCGACTTCGAGCAAGTAAAAGACATTTTCGAACTGTTAGACTGCGTTTTTGTGGATATCAAACACATGGATGACGAATGTCATAAGAAAATGACCGGGGTTAGTAATCGAAAGATTCTAGAAAATATTACGCTGATATCCCGGCTGCATCCGAATACAATTGTTCGTGTTCCGCTTATTGAAGAAGTTAACGCCCATGAGAAAAATATTAAGGCAATGTGTGAATTTATTAGGAAAGAGACACAGGTCAAAGGGATCGAGCTTCTGCCTTATCATGATTTCGGCGAGTCGAAGTACCGTGCTATCGGGGCTCAGGGTCAGGCGTTCACAACGCCTACTGCAGCAAAAATGGCTGCAGTAAAAGAAATAATAGCTGGTTATGGTATCAATATTGTTGATTATAAGTAACTTAGCGGTAGTTTTTTGAATAGAAGGATGTTATAAAGCAAAGGTGCTTTAAATGGAGTCGTGAAGAACAGTTTCATTTGAAGCACCTTTTATTAAGGATACAATTAACAGAATAAATATAAACTTTTAAATATTAAATTTTGCCATTAGTTTCCCTATTGGCGCTCCAGCAAGCGTCCCAATAAATATATATAAACTATTAGGAGGACAAGGCAACAATGAATGACAAAAAACAGAAAGCATTTCAGTTTGTAGACGCGCATCGTGACGAAATGGTGTCACTATGGGAAGAGGTTGTTTCGATGGAGAGCGGCCCGCATGAAAAGCAGGGAATAAACAAGGTTGCCGACCGCTTTAAAGAGATATTGGATAAAGAAGGGGCGGCTTCCCGCCTGGTCGAGTTCGAAAAGGCCGGCAGTATGTTGATTGCTGAGATTGGCGAAAGAAAAGCCCAGCCGGGCGTAATCTTCGTGGGGCATATGGATACTGCCTGTCCGGCCGGCGCAATCAAAGAGCGGCCCTTTACCATAAAGGACGGCATTGCTTACGGGCCGGGCGTTCTTGACATGAAAGGCGGTATCGTGTCGGCTATTTATGCCATAAAAGCACTAAAAGCCGCCGGTTATGACTCGCGTTCGCTGAAAGTCCTTCTGGCTGGGGATGAAGAGGTATTGCACGCCCATTCTAATGCGCCTGATATTTTTATTGAGGAAGCAAAGGGCTATGCGGCGGCGTTTAATGTAGAAACAGGTTTTGTCGACAATGGAATTGTTGTCGGCCGCAAGGGTGTCGCCCGGATTATGATGGAAGTAAAAGGTGTCGCCGCCCACGCGGGCAATGATCCGGAAAATGGCCGGAGCGCCATTTTGGACATGGCGCACAAAATTATTGCCGTGCAAAAGTTAACCGACTGGGACAAGGGTATTAGTTTCAATGTTGGGGTAATGCAAGGCGGTACGACCTCCACAGCCGTTCCTGACTATGCCAAAATTTATATTGATGTACGTTATAAGAACCCGGATGATTTGCCGGACATTATTAAACAGATCGAAGACGTAGCCGGCAAAGTCCATGTGGAAGGCACAGCTGCCACGGTTACCTTCATGGACGGCATCAAGCCGATGAAGACGACGGACGAGGTTATGCAGTTATTTGAGATAGTGAAAAAAGCTTATGAAGAAAACGGCTTTGGAACGCCTTATGCCAAGAAGGTGGGCGGCGGCTCCGATTCTGCCTATACTGTTTTGGCGGGAGTGCCAACGGTATGCGCTATGGGCGTAAAAGGCGGCCGTAATCACAGTCCGGAGGAGTATGCCATTGTCGACAGCCTGTTTGAAAGAGCCAAACTGATGGTTGACTGCGTACTTAAGCTGGACAGCCTGTAATTGCCCGATTTGGGTTGATGCCCCTGTGCCTTGGCCAGATTAGACAAAGAGTTACTCTGGTCAAGGCATTAGTGGAGCGACTACTTTGAAAGCGTTAACGAATTTGCGGGGATTTTTTCGTAAGGCGAGGCGGAGGAGGCGCGCATATCGGACATATGTAAGCCGACGACAACGAAGCATTACGGAAAAAGACCCGTGAAGTAATTATGATTTCAGAGTAGACGCTCCACTAGGATACTAGATATTTTAATGATCAGGAGGAGAGCATATGGCAGAGGAAAATCAGGAAAAGTACAAGGTTACCTGGAAAGGTTGGCTATCATTAATCATCTTGCTTATTTCTTTTTCCGGTGTGTTTGCCAAGATGGACGGCCCTTTGCGGGCACTGGATTTTCAGGTGCTTACGGGCGACTTCGGGCAAGTGGCCAAGGGGGTAATCTTTACCGGTAAAGGCGGGACCGGGGCGCGTGATGGTTTCATGTTTGCGTTGACACTGTTTCCGACACTGATGTTTGCGCTGGGCTGTATTCAGGTTGCCGAATCACTTGGCGCTTTGCGGGCGGCCGAAGTTCTATTCCGCCCTATTTTAAAGCCTTTCATGGGGCTGCCGGGGGCTAGCGGCCTGGCCTTTGTCAGCAGTTTAACCAGTTCTGACGTAGCGGCGGTAATGACGAAGGAACTAGTGGAGGACAACAAAATGATGACCGAAGAAGAGCGGGCGATATTTGTTGCCTATCAGTATGCCGGGTCTGCCCCGGTTACCAATACCTTCGGCACCGGCGCAGCCCTCTTGCCTATCAGTGTTTTGCCGGTGGGGATTATTATCGGCCTGATCTTTCTTGTTAAAGTCCTGGGCGCTAATTTGGTCCGTTTCTATATAAAGTGGCTTGCTTCTAAAAACAAGGTAGAGGGGAGCGGAATAAATGTCTAATCAAACTGCCGTCGGCATGGATTTAAAAAAGGCTAAGCCCAGTGTAGTTGAAGAATTTGTGGCGGGGGCCAAAAAAGGATTTTATATTGGCGCGGAAATGATTGCTCCGGCTATGGTTTTGGCGTATGTACTCATTCAGTTTCTGGATATCACCGGGTTAATGAAGAGCGTAGGTCAAATCCTGGAGCCGGTAATGACCGTGTTTGGCCTGCCGGGTGAGGCTGTCTTTGCCCTGGTTGCCGCCTTTTTTGCCAAGGCGGCAGGGTGTGCTACCGCGGCCACCCTGTATTCCAAAGGGGTTATAACGGCTGCCCAGGCGACAATTCTGTTTCCAGCGTGTGTAACCATGGGAACGCTTATCGGTCACTTTGTGCGCATTGTAATTGTTTCCAATGTCGACCGGAAATGGCATTCGCTGCTCATTTGTGTTCCGCTTGTAGACGCCGCTGTTGTTATGGTACTGACCAGAGTGGTTCTAAGTATTATGGGACTGAACTAATAACTTCTATAACAGCAACGAGGGGGCAGAATTGTGGTGCTAAACCGGACAAGCCTGTCCCCTTGACTTTCACGCAATTACGTATTTGATTCCAGACGAGAGGATCGATGAAGAATATGACAAGAAAAATGAAAACAATGGATGGAAACACGGCAGCAGCCTACATCTCTTACGCCTTTACCGATGTAGCGGCGATTTTTCCGATTACGCCGTCGTCCAATATGGCGGAAAGTGTGGATGAATGGGCCGCTCAGGGCAAAAAGAACCTGTTCGGGCAAACGGTTGAGGTTGTGGAAATGCAGTCAGAGGGCGGCGCCGCCGGCGCGGTTCACGGTTCGCTGCAAGCCGGAGCCTTGACTACTACCTATACCGCCTCGCAGGGACTTTTGCTGATGGTTCCCAATATGTATAAAATTGCCGGTGAGTTATTGCCTGGCGTCTTTCATGTCAGTGCCAGAGTAGTTGGCGCCAATGCCATCAATATATTTGGCGACCATTCCGACGTTATGGCTGCCAGGCAGACTGGTTTTGCCATGCTGGCCGAAAGCAGTGTCCAGCAAGTTATGGATTTGGCGGCCGTGGCGCATTTGTCGGCAATCAAAGGCCGGGTGCCGTTTCTCAACTTCTTCGATGGGTTTAGAACCTCCCATGAAGTACAAAAAATTGAAGTTCTGGAATATGATGAACTGGCCAAACTGTTAGACCGGGATGCTGTCGACACCTTTAGAAAACGGGCGCTCAATCCCGATCATCCCTTGACCAAAGGCACTGTGCAGGGGATTGATATTCATTTCCAGCAAAGAGAAGTATCCAACCGTTTCCATCAGGATGTTCCGGCAATCGTCGAAGGCTATATGGCCGAAATAAGCAAATTGACCGGCCGGGAATACCACTTATTCAACTATCACGGTGCGCCTGACGCCGAGCGGATGATTATTGCCATGGGCTCCATGTGCGAAGCTATTGAAGAAGTAGTGGATTATCTCAATGCCCAAGGCGAAAAAGTAGGTTTGCTGACCGTACATCTCTACCGGCCGTTTTCGCTGGAACACTTCTTTAAATACATTCCGGCTACCGTACAAAAAATTGCCGTATTGGACAGAACCAAGGAAATGGGTTCGTTGGCTGAACCGCTGTACCTGGATGTCAAAAGCGCCTTTTACGGCAAGGAGTGGCAGCCGGTTATCGTTGGCGGACGCTGCGGCGTCGGCGGCAAAGATGTAATCCCCAGCCATATCCATGGCGTTTTTGAAAACCTTAAGGCCGACAAGCCCCGAGACAACTTTACTGTCGGCATTATTGACGATGTAAACCATACCTCGCTGCCGTTCGGCGCAGATATTGACACCACCGCCGCCGGCACAAAAGCCTGCAAATTCTGGGGAATTGGCTCAGATGGAACGGTAGGCGCCAATAAAAATGCCATTAAGATTATCGGCGATCACACCGATATGTACGCACAGGCCTATTTTGCCTATGATGCGAAAAAGTCCGGCGGCGTTACCATTTCCCACTTGCGCTTTGGCAAAAAGCCGATAAAATCTCCCTATCTCATTAATAAAGCAGATTTTATTGCCTGCCACAATCAGTCCTACGTGTATAACTACAATGTTCTGGAAGGACTGAAGCCAGGCGGCAGTTTCCTCTTAAACTGTCAGTGGAGTGTAGCCGAACTGGATCAAAATCTGCCGGCGGTGATGAAAAGATACCTTGCCGGCAATAACATACAGATGTACATAATTGATGCTGTAAAGATTGCGCAGGAAATCGGCCTTGGCGGCAGAATTAACATGATCATGCAGGCGGCCTTTTTCAAGATTGCCGGGATTATTCCGGAAGAAGACGCTGTAAACTACCTCAAGGATGCTATTCAAAAGTCCTATGGCAAAAAAGGCGAAAAAGTGGTTGCTATGAATAATGCCGCTGTAGATCAGGGAATAAACGCGATTGTGAAGGTCGCTACGCCTGCTTCCTGGCAAGCGGCGAAGGAATCCGAACCCCATAGTAAAGAAGCGCCGGCATTCATTAAAAATATCCTCATCCCGATGAACCGGCAGGAAGGCGACAAATTACCGGTTAGCGCCTTTATTGGTTTGGAAGACGGTTCCTATCCGATGGGAACTTCCGCCTATGAAAAGCGGGGCATTGCCATTGACGTGCCAGAGTGGCAGGCGGATGCCTGCATTCAGTGCAATCAGTGCGCGTATGTCTGTCCGCATGCCGCGATCAGGCCGGTATTACTTTCCGAGGAAGAACAGCAGCAGGCTCCCGCCGACTTTACTGTAAAACCCTGCAATGGACAGAAACACCTGTATTTTGCGATGGCGGTTTCCCCGTATGACTGCACTGGCTGCGGCAATTGCGCCCAAATTTGTCCGGCGAAAGAAAAAGCATTGGTAATGAAAGCGCTGGCAACCCAATTGCAGCAAGCGCCGCTTTGGGATCATGCGCTGACAATTGCGCCGAAAGCTAATCCGTTAAATCTCTTCACAGTAAAAGGCAGCCAGTTTGAACAGCCGCTGTTAGAATTCTCCGGGGCTTGCGCCGGCTGCGGTGAAACGCCGTACGCCAAGCTGGTGACCCAGCTCTTCGGCGACCGGATGATGGTGGCCAATGCCACAGGCTGTTCCTCGGTTTGGGCCGACAGCGTCCCGTCAATGCCCTATACCACTAACCATCGGGGGCATGGACCGGCGTGGGGCAACTCCTTGTTTGAAGACAATGCGGAATATGGCTTAGGCATGATGATGGCTGGCAAGCAACTGAGAAACCAAGTCGCGCTGGCCATCGAAGAGGCCGCGAAACTGGAGTTGGGAGAAGAATTCCGCGCCGCTTGTGAAACCTGGCTGGCCAATAAAGACAAGGGCGAAGGCAGCAGAGAACGGGCGGATAAACTGATTGCACTGTTAGAACAAGTAAAGGGCAAAGATGTCCTGCTTAATGAAATCTATAACAACAAAGACTTCCTGGTTAAACGCTCACAATGGATTTTTGGAGGTGATGGCTGGGCTTATGACATTGGCTTCGGCGGCCTCGATCATGTGCTGGCGTCCGGTGAAGACGTCAATGTGCTGGTATTTGACACCGAAGTATATTCCAATACCGGCGGACAGTCTTCCAAAGCCACCCCAACCGCTGCTATTGCTAAATTCGCTGCCAGCGGTAAAAAGACCAAGAAGAAAGATCTGGGCATGATAGCCATGAGTTATGGCTACGTCTATGTAGCGCAAATTGCCATGGGGGCAGATAAGAACCAAACCCTCAAGGCCATTGCCGAGGCGGAGGCGTATCCGGGCCCGTCCCTGATTATCGCCTATGCTCCCTGTATCAACCACGGGATGAAAGTAGGCATGGGCTGCAGTCAGCTCGAAGCCAAGCGTGCAGTGGACAGCGGCTATTGGGCGATGTACCGTTATAACCCGGAGATAAAAGAAGCAGGCAGCAATCCGTTCACCCTGGACTCCAAGGAACCGACCATGGACTTTAAAGAATTCCTCATGGGTGAAGTGCGTTATTCGGCCCTGAAACAGCAATACCCCGATTTGGCTGGGGAGTTGTTTGCCAAAACCGAACAGGATGCCAAAGAAAAATTGGCAAAATATAAAACGTTAGCCAAGCAATAAGGTGCAGTAATCCGCAAAGGCAAGCGGAAAATAGGAGGAATTACTCTATGAAAAGTGTTGTTAATACCGACCAGGCGCCGGCGGCGATTGGTCCGTACTCGCAAGCGATAAAAGCAGGCGGCTTCCTGTTTGTTTCCGGTCAGATCCCTGTTGATCCTGCCACGGGAGCAGTAGTGTCCGGCGGCGTGGCAGCCCAGACCAAACAGGTTTTAGAGAATATCACAGCAATTTTAAAGAGCCAAAACCTGACTCTTGAGAATGTCGTTAAGACAAGCGTATTCCTTGCCGACATGAATGATTTTCAAACCGTAAATCAAGTATATGGGGAATATTTCTCGCAGGCTGCTCCGGCCAGGGGCTGTGTCCAGGTAGCCCGGCTGCCTAAAGACGTTTCAGTTGAGATTGAAGCTATTGCTTATCTATAATTTAAAAAATCATGATATTGATAATAATTTTATAAGCTAAGCAGGGTATTCTTACCCTGGGTACAGGGAAGAAGCGGGGCAGCTCGCGGTCTTCCCTGTAAGCCTATCCGGCATAATCAAACGGGCATTATGCTGGCGGCTCTTAGCGGAGGAGGATAGCAGTGGATAAAGCTATTGCCGATAAGATAGTTGATTTTATTTTTCAGGAAACAGAACTAAGTGCGGTTATCTGTAACCATGAAGGGATCATTGTGGCCGCCAAGGATGCTGCAAGAGTGGGTAAAGCTCACAGTGGCTCGCAAAAGGTACTTACCGAGAGAATCGAGCATCGCATTGTAACTGCTGAGGATGAGCAGCGGTCGGGCGGGACTGCTAAAATGGGCGTTCATCTGCCTATTATCTATAAAAACGAGTGGGTTGGCAGCTTCGGTATAGGCGGAGACCCTATTTATTCCAAACCTATCGCCAAGATTGCCACAGGTCTTTTCCGCTGGGAACTGCAGGCAGCGGAAAATAAGGCAATGCTGCTTGAACAGGCGCAGCAGGTTACCGATTCGATTACCACCATCGCCGCCACGATTGAGGAATTGAACGCTTCCCAGGAGGACCTGGCTGCTACCATGCAGGATGTAGCGAATTTATCTGATCGTGTGTCGGTTAATGTCAATAATACCGATACGGTTATATCAACCATTCAGCAAATCGCCAGTCAGACAAATCTGCTCGGCCTTAATGCCGCTATTGAGGCCGCCAGAGTGGGTGAGCAAGGCCGGGGGTTCGCTGTCGTAGCTGAAGAGGTCCGTAAACTTTCCGATCAGAGTCATCATTCCGCAAAAGATATTCAGGTCACCCTTCAGGAGCTAAAGTCATCGATGGAACTGGTTATTAATCATTCCCAGCAAACGGCGGGTATTACCAAAGAACAAGCCAAGGCGACTGAATCGATTACCGAGCGGGTGATCACATTAAAGCATGTCGGGGAAAAATTGCTTTCCATGGCGAAAGAGGAGGAGGCTGGAGGAATACATGCATAGTCAGAAGGAACAAGCCTGCCAATTTATTGATGAACACCGGGAGGAAATGCTGGCGTTATGGCAGGAGCTTGTCAATATGGAAAGTGGATCACAGAATAAGCCGGGGATTGATGCGGTTGCAGGCCGGATTCAGCAAGTGCTGGCAAGCCAAGGGGCAGTTACCCGGATCATTGAGATGGAGCAGGCCGGCAATATGTTAATCGGTGAGATAGGCGCCGATAGAAAAGAACCGAAAGTGTTGTTCCTTGGCCATATGGATACCGTTTTTCCCGCGGGGACAGTTGCCAACCGGCCATTTACCATTCGTGAGGGTGTCGCTTACGGGCCGGGAGTCCTCGATATGAAGGGCGGAATTGTGGCTGCATTGTACGCCATGAAGGCACTGCAGGCAGCCCGGTACAACGCGCGCCCGCTGAAGATGATTCTGGCCGGTGATGAAGAGGTAGCCCACGTGAAATCCAATGCGGCTGACGCTTTTTTAACAGAAGCACGGGGGGCGGCGGCTGCGTTTAACTGTGAAACAGGGTTTACCGATGATGCCATCGTTGTCGGGCGAAAGGGAACAGCGATGTTTGAGCTGAAAGTAAAAGGCGTTGCCGTGCATGCCGGCAACGAGCCGGAAAACGGGCGGAGCGCTATTCTGGAGGTAGCTCATAAAGTAATTGATATTCAGAATCTGACAAACTGGGAGACCGGTACAACCTTTAACGTAGGCGTGATTGAAGGGGGAACGGTGCCGAATGCAGTGCCGGGGCAGGCGAAAATCGTCGTGGATGTCCGGTATCTTGAGCCGGCGTTATTGCCCGAAATTATCCGGCAAATAGAGGAAGTAGCCGCTAAAACATATGTCCGGGGAACCACTACCACGGTTGCAGAGATTCCTGGTATCGCTCCGATGAAAAGAACGCCCGGCGGCGATGAACTTTTTGCCATCGTCAAGCAGACCTATGCGGAAATGGAGCTGGGGACCCCCTATGCAAAACTGGTTGGCGGTGGTTCGGATTCGTCTTACAGCGTAATGGCCGGTGTACCCACGGTCTGTGCCATGGGCGTTAAAGGCGGCAGAAATCATAGCCCGGAGGAGTTTGCCATTGTGGAAAGCCTGTTTGAGCGGGCCAAACTACTGGCCGCCTGTATAATCAATTTGGCGGCAAAATAAAAACTAACCTATATCTTCTGTCGAAAGCATTAGTTAAGGCCTACTGATTAAACAGTAGGCCTTTTACATATCGTGGAAGGGAAATGAAACTGCATGGAGAAAGGGAATGCTGGCCGAGTAGATGCTCGGACGGGTAGAAAATTGGAGGAAATTAAAATCCATAAGGAGAATAACACTGTTATCATGTCAAAAAAAGGAGAATTTTTGATATGAAACGATTGTCATTTGTTTCACCAGAGCATCTTCAACTATGCTGTTATTTTTACTTTAGCGCACCCTGCAGAATATACTGCGTATAAGAAAAAAAGTTTTTATTTCGATGGCGAAATCCATAAGATTGATTTTAACCCATCAGTCGATTGATAGAGAGCGATAATTGAAGATGGAGAAGGTATATGCCTTTATGAAATTGAGAAAAAGTCGCAACTTTACAGAACCGGCTAGGATTCTGTTTAGGGTAATTCGAATATCTGCCGAAAGAGTGTGATTGATTTGTCTTCACGAGTATTTTTAGGAGCATGTATTATATGCATTGGTTTGTTTTTGTTACGACCTTGCTATGCTGCTTCAACGCAGCAGCCTCCGCCAGAGTTTCAGGAAAGTGTAAAAAAAAGCAAAGCAGAATACGAGGAGCGTGTGAAAAAAAGCCAGGCGGAATTCGACGCTAACGTTGCTAAGATGCGGGCTGATACAGCTAAAGAACGCCAAAAAATGAAAAGTGATTTCTACATCTGGGCGGTATTTGTGGGAATACTCGGTGTATCGGGCGGTCTTCTTAGATTTTATCAAAGACGCAAGAGGCATAGAGGGAAAGAACGAATTTCTAACGAACAGGCTATTTTAGATGCCGGAGAAGAGGGAGAAAAACAGACTGCATTTCATCTTTCTTTTCTACCAAAAGGGTACACGGTATTACATAATGTAATTGTACACTCAGAGGGGTTGAGCGCGGAAAATGACCATGTTGTTATTGGTTCATCGGGCATAATTCTTGTTGAAACTAAGAATTATGGAGGCACAATTTACGTTCGCCCCAATGGTTGGGTTCGGGAGAAGTTTGGTAACAAGCAGGGATGTGACAGTCCAATTGCACAGTCTGAACGGCATAAAATCGTTTTGGAAAGCTTTTTAACAAAAAGAGGATGGAGGCAAGTTCCAATTTATCTTGTTGTTGCTATTTCTAATTCGCAGGCAATTATTGAAGGTGAAGACCCTCGGTGTCCTGTGATGAAGTCTGAGAGTTTGCCTCATTGGATAAGAAGTCTGCCATCAACAATTTCAGAAGAGCAAGCAAATGATTTACGGAATCTATTTATTTCATTAGAAAGGACTGCGGTTAATTAAAAAAAGCTAAAGCTTTCTTATAGAAGCAAATAAGGTTTGTACAATTCCAGTATTACATTCTATACCCCCGGGGATGGATATTTATATGTTGATGTTATACCATTAAATCCTGCTCTACAAAGCAAATCGTATAAATTTCAATTACCCGAAGACGCACAGTACTTTAATGGGAAATGTTATGAAAATGTACTGATTGGTGAAATCGGTCTATATCAATAGTAGATAACAAAATGGACTCGCTTTTGCGGGTCTTTTTTTGTTACTGGTGGTACTTGTACTAGTTCATGTTTTTCTATCATTTAAGCTGGGGGCAGGGGTTATGATATACCTGATCGGATTGCAGGTAAACAGATTTACCTATTTTGTGATGACGGTAAGTGGTTTATAGAGCAGTAATTATAGTATAATTGATATCATCTTTTCTTAGGAGGAATTAGGAAGTACATGTCAAATGACCAAGGAAAAACACAGGAAGTTACCAGAAACGTGTGGAAAGAAAAAATTCCGTTATTTATTGCTATTACTACCTTAGTTTTGGCAGCATGCGCAACTTTAGCTTCATTTAAAGCTGCGGGATATGGTAACAAAATGGTTCTCGCTCAGAATCAGGCATCCGATCAATGGGCATTCTATCAGGCTAAAAGTATGAAAGAAACTAGTTATGAGCTAGCCAAAGATTCAATGGTTTTAACTTTGGATAAAGCCAGTAATACATCAGTTGTATCAGAAAAAATTGCTAAATACAACGAAGAAATTGCAAGATATAGAAACGAAAAGAATGAAATAGCAAATCAAGCCAAGATACTTGAGAATGAGCGTGACGTCGCTCGCAATTTTAATTTATTGTTTGGCAGATCATTAATTTTTCTTCAAATCGGAATTTTGTTATCATCGTTGGCCACGGTTAACAAGAATTATATTTACTGGTACATAGGTGCAGCAACAGGCTTAATTGGAGTGGCTATATTTTTGTACGCGTTGACACTATAGTAAATACACAATCCATAGCATTCTGCCTGACTCTTGGAATATAAAATGCTATAATCAAGGGATTGTGAGAGAAATCAAACCTCCGTAAAAAAATACGGAGGTTTGATGTTTTTTTGATTGCGGTAAAGTTGTGTCCAAAGTAGGGCTAAAATTCTTCTTCCTCTTCTTCTTCTTCGTCAAAGTCTGAGAACCCGAATGGGAAGAATCCGAATGGGATAAAGCGGCGTCTGCCAAAGCCGCCAAACCTCCCGAATCCGCCAAACCTCCTAAAGCCGCCGAAACTTCTAAAGCCGCCAAAGCGAGGTGGGTCACCCATTTCCATGCCACATCTTGGGCAACCGTGATGCCGGCGACAATCAAATTCATGGCCGCAGTGGGAACAGACCTTCATAATCTCATAACAGCAATTTTCATACACCCTATATCGAGTGGTAAAAGTTCCTACACACCTTCTATTACAACACTTAGGCATGCAGGTCGAACGATAGTTATGGCCACAGCATCCCATATTTATCCCTCCAAAATTAGATTTGTTATATCTTATGTTTGATAGATTCAATATGTTATGTAATATCGAAAATAAAAATAGCAACCCTCCTATAATATTCAATTTCAGCCTACATAGGAGGTCCTTTTCTTTCAGGGAAGTGCACATCAGTTCTGGTGGCGATTTTACTTATTCGTAAACATTATTGTAGCGTCTATGCAACAATCAGCGTCTTCAGCTACTGATGTTGAGAAGATTGCAGATAATGGCACTCCCTACCGGGCGACATAGCGACCCGGTGTATACATTTAAGAGTATCCGAACAGTATCAGGCCTGAATAAAAGAAAACTTTCATGATTGGCAAGCCGGAATTATAATTGGCTAATTTATATTGGAGCAGAATGAAAAAGATGGGTCTTTTATCAGATCCATCTTTTTTATCATCATTAGTTTCAGTTCGAAATAGCACCTTTTTATAAATAGATTAAAAAATTATTAGCGTAATTCTAGAACCGACGGCGCCGGAAAAAGAAGAACGGAAAGAAGAATGGAAAGAAGGGGAAAAATCCAAAGCGTGGGAAAAATCCAAATCTTCGTCTCCCAAATCCGTCAGGATCAAAGGGAGGATCGTCGTTAGGATCGTCCATTGAACCCATATCAGCCGGGGCACCACACCTTGGACATTCATCTCGTTGATCCTCATACTCGCCTCCGCAGTAAGCGCATACTCTACGTATGTCGTATCCGCAGTCGCAGTTTTCGTAAACTCTGTATCTCATCGAATAAGTTCCAACACATCTCTGCCCGGATGTTGGCATAGGTTCACAAGTTGGCATACACTCATCAATTGGCATACAATCATAGAACTTTTTTGGTTTACAGTGATCCACAATATACCCCTCCAATAACTTTTAGGTATTTCTATATATTTTATGCACGCTTATGTCGAGATGTTAAGTGAATTTAAGATTGGGAGCACAATAAAAAAACGGGTCATTTATCTGACCCATTTTTTTTATCCATCATTAGTTCAATTAGTGGCTTTGCCATAAGCTGAAAAGTAGGCATAGGATAATAGTTGATTGCTGATTTGCTATCATATGAAAGTTGAATCTGGTTGCACAGGACAAGTATCCAGCGAGATATCATCATAGCAATGGGAATACTGTAAGGAATTTGTTGGAGATCGGTAATGGTAGCTGAGTGGATAGTATTGGATGGTAAATAAAACACTATTAACGGTTTATATAAGACACCTGTGTGGGGAGGTAACGGCAGATGCCGGACTTAGATATAGTACCTTTTAAGGATCGATGCCAATTTTGCCGGAAGAGAAGAGTTACCAAGCAGTGTGATTTCCCGAAGGGGACGGGAGCTGCTTGTAGTGCTAAAGCTTGTGACGAATGTGCAGTTAGCTTAGGCAACGAAATTGATTTATGTCCCAAATGTGTGGAAATGGTGGTGAAAATGCAAAAAAAGCTATAATGAGTAATTAAAAAAATCATCGCGATTTGATAACTGAAGCATTGAATAAAGCCCGAATTTAAAGGAAATATGTATATTTTTGAAGAAATATAACAAATAGATAAATTTGTTACGTATTACATATCTTCCCTAAAAATAGGATACCGGAGCGTTGTTTTAATGACTTTTGCGCTAGATAGCTTACTGGGGGTGATTAGCAATGCGTGTGTTGGTAGTAGATGATTCTAAATTCAGCCGTGAGTTGATTATATCTTATTTTCATAAAATTGGCATACAGGAGATAGACGAAGCTGCCGATGGGCTTGAGGCAATAAGCAAAATTAAAATGCTGCCGCCGGAAGCCTGTTACGATGTTATTACCCTTGATGTAGTTATGCCGCGAAAAACCGGCATCCAAGCCTTAAAAGATATTAAAAATTTAGCTCCTGAATCAAAAATCATTGTTTGCAGCTCGCTGCATGATTTGCATACCGTCAACCTCACGATGGGATTTGGGGTAGATGGCTATGTTGTTAAACCATTTACCAGAGAAAAGTTGTTAAGTGCACTCTGGAATACGCTGAAATTTGAGGGCTAAATTTTAACTGTATAATAATGTAATGCTATGTCCACCCTAACCCCAAGGAGTGATTGGATATGATGGGCTATGGTTATGGTGGATTTTTTCCGTTTGGCATGCTTTTTGTAATTGGATACGCTATTGTTGTCATCTACGCGTTAGCGCAACTGAATGGTATAAATAAGGCGCTGCAGCGGGTTGCCGCTGCACTTGAAAAGAAGGCAAACGGTGAGTGAAGAAAGCGGCACGAAAGTTGACTTTTTATCCTGTTTTCCAAAATAAGTAGCTAGACAAGTACTACAAAACAATATATAATGAATTTCGTCGGTTTAGGCAGCCAGGATGTTGACAAGCTTGGTTATACTGGGTATAATAGAGCAGTATCTGGTGAACAGCGATTAGTGGTAATTACCAGTTGCTTTATCGGCTTAAATGATATATAATGACATTCTGTGAGAGCACCTGGAGAGATGTCCGAGTGGTTGAAGGAGCACGCCTGGAAAGCGTGTGTATTCGAAAGGGTACCGAGGGTTCGAATCCCTCTCTCTCCGCCATAAAAATTTGAGCCGGTTACGGCTTTTTGTTTTCTAGGCCGGGCTATAGCAGTGCCGGGTCTTACGCAATAGGAACTCGTGAATCGCGTCAGGTCCGGAAGGAAGCAGCGCTAAGTGATCATTCTTATGTGCCGTAAGGGCGCCTGGTATTGCTGTGGTCCGTCGTGGAAAACAAAGGCCGAAGCCTTTAATTGATAATAATATAGATCTATTTATTGAAGTAGCCATAATAGAGGCTGCTTTTTTGCTATATGCGCGAAACTTGAACAAACTGGAGGGGAGATATCCTTATCTCGGATTAATGTAAATTATTTTCTCGAAAAAGGGAAATATTTTAGTGTTGTTGAATATATCAAAGTTGTGGAGAGGCTTAGTTAATTAACTATAACTAGTAAAGAATGAGTTTGGTAGGATAAGGAGGCGGGAGTATGGCCTATGTAGCATTATACCGGCAATGGCGGCCGCAGGATTTTGATAATCTTGTTGGTCAGGAACATATTAGTATTACATTGAAAAACGCAATAGCTACAGGCAAAATTGCCCACGCTTATCTGTTCTCCGGACCTCGCGGCACAGGAAAAACCAGTACGGCTAAAATATTGGCTAAAGCGCTCAACTGTGAGCAGGGACCTAAAGCCAATCCTTGTAATCGCTGCTCTAATTGTGATAAAATAACTGCCGGCACATCCATGGATGTGTTTGAGGTCGACGCTGCTTCCAACCGTGGTATTGACGAAATCCGGGATTTACGTGAGACTGTCAAATTTGCTCCTGTAGACGGACGATACAAGGTGTATATAATTGACGAAGTGCATATGCTGACAACAGAAGCCTTCAACGCATTGCTAAAGACCTTGGAGGAACCACCTGCCCATGTGGTATTTGTGTTGGCAACTACCGAACCGCATAAAATCCCGGCTACGATTCACTCCCGCTGTCAGCGGTATGATTTTAGGCGAATTGGCGTAAAAGAAATCGAACAGCGGTTGGCCACGGTAATTGAAAAGACAGGTATTCAAATTGCTCCAGAAGCTTTGCGGATGGTTGCCGTTCAGGCAGATGGCGGTATGCGGGATGCACTCAGTATTTTAGATCAGTGCGCTACCCTTGATAGCGGCGGGGTAATAACAGCCCAGCATGTTCGTCAGCTTTTAGGTTTAATCGGACACGAATGGGTTTGGCAGCTTACCGACGCTGTGGCTGAACGCAATGCCCATGACTTGTTGTTAAAACTGGATGAACTCATTAGTCTGGGCAAAGATGTTCGCCAGCTGCTTCTTGAATTAGCGCTGCACGCGCGCAGTTTGATGTTGTATAAAGCAGCTCCTGACATAGATAATATTGAAGTATACAGTGATGATAAAGCGATATTGGCTGCTCAAAGTGCCAAGTTCAGCCATCAGGAACTGGTAACCATGCTTGAAACGCTTCACAGTGCGGCCAATGAAGCCAAATGGGCAGCAGAACCGCGTATAGCTGTGGAAATGGCATTGATTACACTTTGCCGCCGCGCGGCAGGAAACGATATTGATGCATTGGCGGCCAGGGTTGCCGAGCTTGAGGCCAAACTGGCAAGTGGTCCGGTTCTGGTTGCTGCCAGTGCACCCCAGACAATAGCCCCGCGCCCGCAACCGCAGGCACCACCAGTTAGGCCGCAGGCTCCGGTTCCGCCCACGGCCAGATCGCCACAACTGCAGCAACAACAGCCGGCGGCTCCGCCAGTCCAGATGGAGTCTGCCAGCGGCAGCAGTGGTAATTTAAATGAGATATGGGCCGCTGTTTTAAAAGAACTTTTGACAAATGGTAAACGCTCAGTACATGCCTGCGTTATGCAAGGACAATTAACAGGTCTTACCGATACTCAGGCTATGGTGCGTTTTACGGCCACTTTTCCTAAGGAACGCACTGAAAAAGATGATTACCGGGCTATTGTTGAAAAAACCTTAGCACAGATTACCGGTCATGAGGTAAGACTTACTTGTTCATTAGGGCTTGATACGCCACCTTCCAAACCTGTTGCTGCTCAGCCGCCGGCAACTGCGGCGGTTGCTTCGCCGAGTGCGGTGACAGCAGAGCATGATCCTGGTATGGATGATCCTGTTGTGAAGCAGGCGCAAATGCTGTTTGGTGGTAAAGTAATTAAGATAGACGAAAAAAAGCTTTAGGAGGATGACAACATGTTTGGAAATATGGGAAACATGGCGGGTATGATGAAAAAGGTGCAAAAGCTTCAGGGCGATATGGCGAAACTTCAAGAAGAGCTTAAGGCCCGCACGCTCGAGGTATCTACCGGAGGCGGAGCAGTAAAAGTCGTTGTTAATGGCGAGAAAAAGATTCAATCGATAAAAATTGCACCTACCGCTGTTGATCCGGAAGACGTAGAAATGTTAGAAGATTTAGTGACGGCAGCTGTAAACGAAGCTATGAGTAAGGTAGACGATATGATGGCCCAGGAAATGGGCAAGCTTACCGGCGGCCTTAACCTGCCGCCCGGAATGTTTTAATCTATGAGTTATATTGCGCCGATTGCCAGGCTCATTGAACATTTTCGCCGCCTGCCCGGCATTGGCCCGAAATCGGCAGCCCGTCTTGCCTATCATGTGCTCAAAATGGATAAAGCACAGGCGCAGGCTTTGGCAGAAGCCATTGTTAATGCCAAAGAACGGGTGGGTTATTGCTCGGTGTGTTTTGATTTAACCGATACCGATCCGTGTCAGACTTGCCGTTCCGAAGGCCGTGATAAGACTGTCGTCTGTGTTGTAGAAGACCCCAAAGACGTTACCGCTATGGAACGCACCCGCGAGTTTAAAGGTTTATATCATGTGTTGCATGGTGCTCTGTCTCCGCTGGAGGGGATTGGGCCGGATGACATTAAGATAAAAGAGCTTCTTGCCCGGGTTGGTCAGGGAGTTCAGGAAGTTATCATGGCTACCAATCCTAATGTCGAAGGCGAAGCAACAGCGATGTATATTGCCAAACTGTTAAAACCACTCGGGGTTAAAGTAACGCGTATTGCTCATGGGCTGCCGGTAGGTGGTGATTTGGAATACGCGGATGAGGTCACCTTGTCCAAGGCTTTAGAAAACCGGCGAGAAATGTAGCATGTTTTATCCTGCCTGTTTATGGGAATACTCTAGACAGGGGGAGATGTGCATGAAGACTGTATTAATGAATTTTGCCTACGGATTAGTGCCGCAAGAGTTGCCTGTACCTAAATATCAGCCTTTACCGGAACAGATTGAACAGGCTAGGCAAGAATGGCTTAATGCTCAAAACTACTACAATAATGTATCAGACGTTGATTTGATTGATTATGCCGCCTATATGATTAAGGCCGCCGAAAAAAAGTATACATACCTACTCAAACGTGCACGTCGCGAAGGCATTCATTATTCGCCTTTCAGTTAGTTCGCAAAATACCGGATTTTTGTCCGGTATTTTTTCATTTTTTTGGACTGGCCAACATATATTGTGATAAGTATGATGTTGGAGGGATTCAAAATGTTCGCATGGCGGAGATTGCTGGGACTGGGGGATAACGAACAGTCCAGTGGAAAAAAACTTGTCAATTTAGTAGAAGTCGCCGATCAGGCACGACGTGACTGGTTATATGCTCAGTATTATTATAAAACAGTAACAGATCCTGATTTAATCGAATATGCCACATACCTGATTAAAGCCTATGAACGCAAGTATATTTATCTGATTAAAAGGGCAAGGCAAGAGGGGATTAGGTATCCGAATTGCGTTAGCCTGTCAGAAATTATCGAAACGAAAACTGTACGCGGGCCATTTTAATGTGGTAGAATTAAGAAAAGTAATGAGAGGGGGCTAAAGAATGCCGATTTTTCCAGGCTTAGAATTAAACGTAATCATTGCCTATGCTTTTGGGATTATTTTAATTTATCTTATCGGCCGCATGTTTTTTATGCCTATTAAGCTGGTATTTAAGCTGATATATAATGGTTTGATGGGTGGAGTGATGCTGTGGGCGGTTAATTTTGTTGGTGCGTATGTGGGTTTTAACATTGGCATAAACCCGATTACAGCATTGATTGCCGGATTTTTGGGATTGCCGGGAGTTATTTTGCTGATTTTGTTTAAAATATTTATAAACTGACAAAAGACTTGGCAGAGGCCAAGTCTTTTTAATTAGTGCTGAGCAAGCAGTAGGACAAGGAGTGTCGAACGTGGAGAGTGTAAAAGAGCCACAGCAGTCTGAGCCAATTATTGAAGCTTACGTGGGGGAATACGCCAGCGGCAAAAGTGAAAATGCCGTAAACAGAGCCATTTATTTACGAAAACAAGGTTTGCCGGTAACCATTGCCGACTTGGACACAGTAGAACCGTGCTATACGTTGCGTCCCATCAAAAGAGAGCTGGAGGATTTGGGAATTGATGTAATAGCGTGGGAAACTCGCGATACTACCGGGCTTGGTGAAGCGGGCAATGTTATTAAAGCTTCTATGCGATGGGTACTTAGGCGTAAAGGTAATATTATTATGGATGTCGGTTATGGTGTGCACGGTGCCAAAATTTTTAATCTGGTAGAAGGCGCTTTTGAGAATCCGTACCTTAAGATTATTGCTGTTATTAATATGTCGCGTCCATTTACTTCGACCGTGGATAATATTTTGGAATATGTCAATACCTTAGGGCGGGTTGATGCAATGCTTAATAATACGCATATGGCTGAGGAAACTACTGTTGAACTTGTACAACGTGGTGCCGAAGGAGTAACCACGGCAGCCAAGCGCCTCGGTGTACCTGTTGTCGCCACTTCGGCGGTTGCTGACATTGCCAAGCAGATTGGGCCGGTCGACTGTATGGGGAATCCGGTATGGAAATTAGAAAGAATTATGCCGCGGACCTTCTGGTAGCAACGAAAACTGCTCGTCTCGTAAAAGGCGGAGTTTCGTAGGGGTAATAGTAGAAAAGGATGCTGGGTGGGTTTCCAAATGATCTTCAGGATATCGTAAGAAAATTTTTGTTCTTGCTGCTTCGGTTAGTGAGAAAGAGAGTGCCCTGCTGCAACTATACTTCAGCAGGGCCTAGCTATGTGACGAGGTATATTACTTGCCAGGCAGGCTACACCGGAATACGCGGCTGTCAGCCCCGAAGTGCCGAAATGAGCAATTTGCCAAGAAGGAGTTTGCTGGTGAGCGGTAAATAGTACTATAACTAATACGCATTATAGAAAGGATGAAGGCTTTGGACTATAAATTCCTTTTAGAAGCAATCTTAACTCATTTGGATGAGGGAATTTTAGTAGTGGATAAACACGCAAATGTTACTTTTTATAATGAACCGGCAACCAATATAGCGGGGATAACTCAGGAAAAGGCCATCGGCAAAAATATACTGGATATTTTTCCTGACCTGACACCGGAAAGCAGTACGTTTTACCAGGTGCTCAAGCACAAAGAACCAATCATTGACTATGTACAGACCTATATGAATTATCAGGGGCGAAAAGTATCTACACTGACGTCCACTATACCGCTGATTAAACAAGACGAAATTGTTGGCGCCCTTGAAATCTATCGCGATTTAACCCAGGTCAAGGAGTTATCGGAAAAAGTATTAAACTTGCAATCTGAACTGTTTAAGAAAAAAAATAATGAAAAAACATATAAAGCCAATGGGATTAGCTATTGCTTCGAGGATATTATTGGTGAAACCCCGGTGATGAGAAAACTAAAGGAACGGGCAAGAAAAATAGTTGATAGCAAATCACCGGTACTGGTTTATGGTGAAACAGGTACAGGGAAAGAACTCGTGGTGCAAGCGATTCACGGTGCAAGCAAAGCCCGAGGGAACAAGCCGTTTATTGCGCAGAACTGTGCGGCACTACCGAATGCTCTTCTTGACAGTATCTTGTTTGGTACTACCTCGGGGAGCTTTACGGGTGCTAAAGATAAACCGGGTTTGTTTGAACTTGCCGACGGTGGCACACTGTTCCTGGATGAAGTCAATTCCATGGATATGAAGCTGCAGGGGAAATTGCTGCGTGTTCTGCAGGATGGTGTTGTCCGGAGAGTTGGCGGGCTCAACACAACTCGTGTTGACGTGCGAATAATTGCCAGTACGAATGAGCCGCCAGCCAAAATCGTTGAGCAAAAAATCATGCGAAATGATTTATATTACCGGTTAAATGTAATTTCGCTTTGCATGCCCGCCTTGCGCGAGAGAAGAGAAGATATTGGATTATTGACTAACTTTTTTATAAACTTATATAACGGTACAGTGAATAAAAAGGTGAAAGGCATATCACCTGAAGCATTGCAAGTATTTGAGGCATACCATTGGCCCGGGAACATCCGGGAGCTGCGCTGCGCCATCGAAAGTATTATGAACTTTATTGATAGTCAACAGATAGAGCTTGCGGATATTCCTCCGCACATCGCTAATTGTGCGGAGACTTCGGACGTGAGACAAGAGGTGTCGGAAGAAGAGCTTAGTGATGTGTGCCTAGCGGATAAACTCAACGAGTATGAGAAGAAGTTGATTCAAAATGCTATACTGCGGGCCGGCGGCAATGGAGCCAAGGCGGCAAGAATGCTTAACATTCCACGGCAAACGCTGCATAACAAAATAAAAAAGCACCATATTGATTGGGAAATCATCGTTAGTCCCAAAAAGCATAATTAAAAGACTAAGTTAAAACGTCCCAAAAATGAGACGACGTCAAAAAAAGTTACGTCTCATTTTTGGGACGTTTTTGTAGTTTTCGGAAATATAACAATCTTTCTGCTAAGGTCATGTACCAAAAAGGGCAGGAAAACAGTGGGCTGGTAGCACGATTTCTAATTTTCTAAAAACGGTTGGCGAGAGAATTGCTATATATAAGGTCACAAGGCAAAAATTGAATCATCGAAGGAGGTAACACAGCTTCTCAGTCCATGCTTATTAGAAGAAAACACGGTTTGCCCTTACCCTGTTTTTACGAAAGATAAACTATCTGTGGGGTAAAAACCAGCTGATTGGCGGTGATGTTTTGACTGTAGGAACAGTATTCAATATGCAAAAGTACTCAATCCATGATGGTCCAGGTATACGCACTACAATTTTTTTTAAGGGCTGTCCGTTGTCCTGTCAATGGTGCCATAACCCGGAGAGCTTGGTTCCAAAAACTGAAATAGTTTTTCTGGAAAACAAATGTATCGGTTGCCGGGAGTGCGTAAAGGCCTGTCCCGCTAGTGCAATTACTTTTTCCGAGCAAGGGTTTTGCCGGGATAAAGAAAAGTGTACTCTCTGCGAAAAATGTGTCGACATGTGTCCGACCGGAGCTATGGAAAAGCTCGGCAGCAAGAAAACGGTTGCCGAGGTAATCAAGGAGATCGAGAAGGACAGTATCTTTTATGAAGAATCCGGAGGCGGAGTTACATTTTCCGGCGGCGAGGCTCTGATGCAGCCAGCGTTTCTTAAAAATCTGCTTACTTCCTGTAAAGAAAAACGAATTCATACTGCTTTGGATACTTCAGGGTATGCTTCGTGGGAATCTCTTGCAAGTATAGCCGATCTGGTAGACCTGTTTTTATATGACATCAAATTGATGAATGAGGAAAAACACAAAAAATACACCGGTGTTTCTAACATCCCGATACATGAGAATCTGAAAAAACTGGCAGCCAGAAACAGCAAGATCTGGATTCGCATACCACTAATACCCGGGATAAATGATGATGAACAGAACATCGAGCAAACAGGCGCTTTTATTGCTGCGCTAAATCTGCGGGATGTCTCCCTGCTGCCATATCACAATATTGCAATGGATAAATACACTAGGCTGGATAGAACATACAGGCTGCAGGATATTCGGCCTCTTTCCAATACACAAGCAAACGCCATTGCTCAAAGGTTAAAAGCCTTTGGCTTAAATGTAAAAGTTGGAGGATGATGAACAATGTCCACAGGAAAAGTCACTAATCCCAGAGTTCAAAAACTAAGAGAGCAGAGTGTTAATGCCGTTCCTCGGTTATCGATTGAGCGGGCTCAGCTAGTAACAGAAGCTTACCAAAATTATGCTGGTACAGTATCTGTTCCGGTATTACGAGCTTTGACTTTCAAGCATCTGATGGAGAACAAAACCATCTGTATCAATGACGGCGAATTGATTGTCGGTGAACGCGGCACTGGCCCGCAAGAAGCTCCTACTTACCCTGAATTGTGCTGCCACACAGTGGAAGACTTCGACGTTGTAGATAAGCGGGAGAAAATTTTCTTCCGTGTAGACGAAGAAACAAAACGCGTTCAACGGGAAGAAATTATTCCTTTTTGGAAAGGTAAAGCCATCAGGGACTTACTGATGGAGCAAATGACTCCCGCGTGGAAAGATTGCTACGAAGCTGGTATTTTCACCGAATTCATGGAACAAAGAGCGCCAGGACATACAGTTGCCGACGGCAAGATATACCACATCGGTTTTCTTGAATTCAAAGCGATGATTGAAAAAAGACTGGCCGGTCTGGATTTTGGGCAAGATCCGGAGGCCTATGACAAGCAAGAACAGCTAAAAGCGATGGTTATTTGCTGTGATGCTCTGATTACTTATGCCAGACGGCATGCTGATAAAGCCAGAGAATTAGCGGCAAAAGAACAAAATTCCGTAAGAAAGCAGGAACTGCTGAAAATCGCCGAGATCTGCGAATACGTTCCGGCTCACGCTCCGCGTACCTTTAGAGAAGCTTTGCAAACCTACTGGTTTGTTCACCTGGGAGTTATCACCGAATTAAATACTTGGGACTCCTTCTGTCCTGGTAAATTGGATATTCATCTCTATCCTTTCTATGCTAGGGACCTGGAAAGTGGATTCTTAACCCAGGATTATGCTAAAGAACTCTTGGGTTGCTTCTGGGTTAAATTCAACAATCAGCCGGCTCCTCCCAAAGTAGGTATTACTCTTCAAGAGAGCGCTACCTACACCGACTTTTGTAACATCAACATCGGTGGCATCAATCCGGATGGCAGCAACGGTGTCAACGATTTGTCCTACCTGCTGTTAGATATGATTCAGGAAATGAAAATTCTCCAGCCGAGCACTAATGTGCAGATCAGCCGGAAAAATCCTGACCAGTTTGTCATTAGAGCTGCTGAAGTTATTCGTGAGGGCATGGGTTTCCCGTCGGTATTTAATACCGACGCCGTACTTGAAGAACTTCTGCGTCAGGGTAAGAGCCTGGAAGACGCCCGGGGCGGCGGCACCAGCGGTTGTGTTGAGGTAGGCTGCTTTGGCAAAGAAGCGTATACCCTGACTGGCTATCTGAACCTTGTTAAGATCCTGGAAATTACCCTTCACAATGGTATAGATCAACGTACCGGCAAAATGCTTGGCATCGAAACAGGCGACCCGACTACATTTGCTTCCTTAGACGAGCTGTTGGCTGCCTTCAAGAAACAAGTTGAGCATTTTGTAAATATTAAAATCAGAGGCAACAACGTTATCGAAGTGCTGTATGCCAAATATATGCCGGCTCCATTTATGTCCGTAGTGATTGAAGACTGCATCACGAACGGCAAGGACTACAACGCTGGTGGCGCCAGATACAATTCCCGCTATATTCAAGGCGTAGGTATCGGCAGTATCGCTGACTGCCTGTCGGCTATTGAATATCATGTTTACGACAAAAAGCGAATGTCGATGAGTGAACTACTTAACGTATTAAAAGCCAATTTTGAAAGTCATGAAATTGTTCGTCAGCTGTTCCTTAATAAAACTCCTAAATATGGTAATGATGATGACTATGCCGACACCATCATGACCAAAGTATTCGAGATTTTTTATGAGATTGTAAATGGTCGCAAGACCCCGACCGGCAGTACCTACCGGATTGAAATGCTGCCGACAACCTGTCACGTATATTTCGGCTCTGTCATCGGCGCAACTCCGGATGGACGCAAAGCCGGACGTCCTCTTTCCGAAGGAATCTCTCCCGTTCAGGGCGCAGATAAAAACGGGCCTACCGCTGTTATCAAATCCGCGGCCAAAATGGATCAATTAAGAACAGGCGGCGCATTGCTTAATCAAAAATTCTCCCCGTCGGTAGTAGCCGATGAAGACGGTCTGAGAAAAATGAAAGACCTGATCCGGGCGTACTTCAAACTGGATGGACACCACGTTCAATTTAACATTGTAGATGCCGTTAGTCTACGGAAAGCGCAACAAAATCCTGATGAGTACAGCAACTTAATTGTTCGGGTAGCTGGCTACAGCGATTACTTTAACAACCTGACCAAAGCTTTACAGGATGAAATCATCGAGAGAACCGAACATCAAAGCTTCTAATTATTACACTACTATTTTAACCAGAGGGTCTTGTGCATGCTGGTGGCCAAAGACTCAAAATCTCCGGCGATTGTTCCCTAGGTACCGGTAGAGCTTATAAAGGAATTGCAATTCTACCGAAAAAATCGGTGAGGCTATCTACCTGTGACCAATCTGCTATTTGGCTTCCGACATGGCGAATATTGCGAATGCGAACTAGAAATTGATGATATTTCTGGTAAATTATCATCAATTTCACTATAATAATAAAAGTAGCAAATTAGCCTGGGAGTGAGATGTATTTAGATGACAGAACACGCGTGGATAGCTTTACTTGTTTTTGTTTTTGTGTATGCAATTATTATATCTGAGAAAATTCATAGAACCAAAATAGCCTTACTTGGCGCTGTCGCAGTAATTTTCTTAAAAATTATGACCCAGGAGCAGGCCATAGCCATAGTTGATTTTAATACTTTAGGACTCCTTATCGGCATGATGATTATTGTGTCGATTACCCGCAAGACCGGACTATTTCAGTATCTGGCAATAAAATCGGCTAAAATGGTTAAGGGTAATCCGGTTCAGATTTTAATAGTGTTTTTCTGGCTTACAGCAGTTGCCTCGGCCTTTCTGGATAATGTAACAACAGTACTTTTGTTTACCAGTATTATTTTTGCGATAACCGATGTACTTGAAGTAAACCCGGTTCCCTTTCTGATTTCCGAAATACTCGCTTCCAATATCGGTGGTACCGCTACCCTTATTGGTGATCCGCCCAATATTATGATTGGTGGCGCTACCGGTTTGGGCTTCAATGATTTTATTATGAATTTGACATTCCCTATCGTACTGGTAGGTATTGCTACCTGCTGGTTATTAGTTCTCTTTTATAGAAAAGATTTGCGAGTGGGTGAGGATAAGCAGCTCAAGGTTATGGAACTTAAAGAAGAAGAAAGCCTTACTGATGTCAGTCTTCTGAAAAAGTCACTGGCCGTATTAGGCGTAGTAATGCTGGGATTCGTTCTTCACCAAATGCTGCATTTTCAATCCGCTACTATTGCCATGGGCGGTGCAGCTTTGTTGCTATTGGTGAGTGGTATTGAGCCGGAAGAGATTTTCAATGAAGTCGAATGGAATACGATTTTCTTCTTTATCGGATTATTTATTCTGGTAGGTGGTTTGGAAGTAACCGGCATTATCAAAATGGTAGCCAAATGGTCGTTAGATGTTACCAGTGGCAATGTTGTGCTTATGCATTTCCTGATTTTATGGCTTTCCGCTATTGGATCGGCATTTGTTGATAATATTCCGTTTGTGGCAACAATGATTCCATTAATTAAATCTATGGCCGAGCTTGGTCATATGGATGTTACTTCGCTGTGGTGGACACTGTCGCTGGGAGCCTGTCTGGGCGGAAACGGCACAATTATCGGCGCTTCGGCCAATGTTGTCGTATCCAGTATTGCGGCAGCTAAAGGCAGACCAATATCTTTTGGCTACTATTTCAAAATAGCATTTCCCTTGATGCTTGTATCGGTTATAATCTGTAATATTTATATTTATTTGGCTTACTTGCGGTAAAATGAATCAAAAAAACAAGGGCCTGAATCTGATAATTGTCAGATCCAGGCCCTGTGTTTTTTTGCAAGCAAAAGTATGTCTATGCGGGAAATCCAATAGGTTTTATTTCCGCATGTGCAGTTTATGAACTTTTAGCTGCCAGAGAAATAGTTTTTAACGAAGGAGAAGAAATTGCTAGTATTATCCAAAAGACCATCTGCTTAGGCAGATGGTCTTTTCTCTTAATAGCGGCGTGCCCCAATATAATGTTCAGTGTAATAAGTTTCAGATAAAGAGTTAATCGTTACTTGTTTGGCAGCCGAGCTGGCATGGATAAACTTGCCGTCACCCATGTAGAAACCTACGTGAGAAGCACCCGGCTTGTAGGTGGTGAAGAACACCATGTCGCCTACCTGGAGATTCGCTTTGTCAACAGGCGTACCTTGGCTGAATTGCTCAGCCGCAGTGCGGAGAATGTTAATTCCATTTTCACGCATTACGTACTGGGTAAAGCCGGAGCAGTCCCAGCCGGTTGGGGTGTCGCCGCCCCATACATAGGGAACTCCCATATATTTTTGGGCTGTTTTAACAATTTGAGCTCCTTTGCTGCTGTTATTCTCAGTGGTTTTGGAGTCTGTTATGGAACCTATAATGGAGGCAATGCTGGGAGTCTTGGAGGTATTGGCGGTATTAGAACTATCGGAGTTACTAAGAACTTTACCTAAGAGGAGCGCCAGCAAAATGTTAAGCAAGCTACTGGAACCACCACTGCTTTGTTGCGAGGAAGAAGAACCGGTAAGATCAGTAAGAGAAAACGCCTGCGCAGGTGCGGCAGGGAAAAATAGCGTAGTAAAGAAGGTGAAGAGAAGAACTACGGCTATGTTATTGATATAGCGCTTCATATACGCCCTCCTTGTTGTGTGAGTTATGGACTACCCGTACATAATAACATAGTAAAATAATTATGTAAACAATATAAATTTGGCATTACAGGATGAAAAGACCCCATCTCGATAGCCATGCTATCGAAGATGAGGTCTTGAATGGCGGTATTCATTTATTAATCTAAACTCTGCAGTACTAAGCCGGCGGTAGCAACATTGGTAGCTACCGGAATGTTATGGACATCGCAGATTCTAAGGAGAGCTGTAATATCCGGCTCATGCGGTTGAGCTGTCAGTGGGTCACGCAGGAAAATGACTGCAGAAACTTCCTGGCAAGCTATGCGGGCACCAATCTGCTGGTCGCCGCCGAGCGGGCCGGACAGGTAGGTGGTAATAGGAAGGCCGGCTTTTTCTTTGACAATTTTGCCGGTAGTTGCAGTGGCAATTAAATCGTAATTGCGTAATTGTTCTTTATGATCAAGGACGAATGTAAGCATTTCTTCTTTTTTGCGGTCATGGGCGATAAGAGCAACAGTTTTTTTCACAAAATTCACCTCTTTGCATTCAATCTTTGTACCCATAATATCATAAAGCGTATTTATAGGAAATAAAGCTGCGGATTTTTAATGTTTATTTAATAAAATACAAAGGCAATAAGCTATTGACTTTGTTGGGGGCAACTGGTAATATATGAAAAAATACAGTATACAAGTTTACACTTTTTTTAAGCGGAAGTGTGTCTAGGGTTCCGGCAGTCATGCGTCTGGTCCAAGCGGCACAGGGCCCATTGGGTCACACCGTGGGTATAAAAAACCCCAGCGGAAAGTTCCTGTTAAGGACTTTTTGCGGGTTTTTTTGTTTTTATCCTGAGAGAAAGTATAACTTTCACCTGGATAAGAGCAATATCGGCTTCCGCTTTCGCCAAGGCTCGACGCAAGCCGTGTTTTTTTATAGGAGGAAGGGGAATAGGACAATGATTAGCTATTGGAACAAGCCTGCGGAAACCATGGAGCGGGCAGAGATGACTCAGCTTCAGACCGGACGACTTAAAGAAATTGTTGCCAGACTATACCGCCAGCAGCCGTTTTACCGTTCCAAAATGCAGGCCGAAGGTTTACTGCCTGAGGATGTTAATACGCTAGAGGATATTACCAAACTGCCGTTTACTACAAAGCAAGATATGCGTGATAACTACCCCTATGGACTGTTTACCGTACCCATGTCTGAAATTGTGCGGGTTCATGCCTCCAGTGGCACAACCGGCAGACCTACAGTTGTTGGCTATACGAAGCGGGATATTGGCATTTGGTCAGAGGTTGCGGCCAGAGCGTTGGTATCCGCAGGTTTGAGTAAACAGTCCTGTATTCAGATAGCCTATGGTTACGGACTATTCACCGGGGGGCTGGGAATCCATTATGGCGCTGAACTCTTAGGTGCGTCGGTTATTCCCATATCCAGCGGCAATACGGCAAGGCAAATTAACCTTATGAAGGACTTTGGCACTACGGCGCTGGCTTGTACGCCTTCTTATGCGTTATATATCGCCGAGGCCATGCGGGAGATGGGCGTAGAACCTAAAGACACTTCGCTGAAGGTCGGTATTTTCGGTGCCGAACCTTGGTCTGAGCGTATGCGGCAGGAAATTGAGGCTCAGCTCGAAATTAAAGCGATTGATATCTATGGCTTAAGTGAAATCATTGGACCGGGGGTAGCGGTTGAGTGTCCGGTACAAGACGGTTTGCATATCAATGAAGACCATTTCTACCCGGAAATTATCAACCCGCTTACCGGAGAAGTACTGCCTGACGGTGAAAAAGGGGAATTGGTAATTTCGACCCTTACCAAGGAAGGTATGCCTATGATTAGGTACCGTACCCGCGACTTAACCGTATTGCATAGAGAAAAATGTGACTGTGGCCGGACACTGGTGCGAATGAGCAAAGTGCTAGGCCGCAGCGACGATATGCTTATTATTCGTGGTGTTAACGTATTCCCGTCTCAAGTGGAAAGCGTACTTCTTAGCTTTGGCGAAACCTCGCCGCATTATCAACTCATCGTTGACCGTAAAGACAACCTGGATCAGTTGACGGTACTTATTGAAGTGACAGATGCGATGTTCTCTGACGAAGTGCGGGGATTAGAAGTGCTGGAAGCCAAAATTAAAGCAGAATTAGCCAGTGTGCTTAATGTATCAGCCACCGTTCGCCTCGTTGGCTCCAAAACGATAGAAAGAAGTGAAGGTAAGGCCAAGCGGGTAGTGGATAGAAGGAATCTTTAATTACCGGAATGTTAATATGCAGAATTTGCTGGTTGGAGCAATCCGGGAGCTAAAACTATTTGCCTGTGCCAGGGCTAAAGTTTGGCCAGCTGCCGGTTAGCGGAATAAAAAATAAATCAGTATCTAAGGAGGGGCAGCATGGTTATTCATCAATTGTCGGTATTTGTTGAAAATCAGCCTGGAAAATTGGCTGAAGTCCTGGGTGTACTTCATGAGCATAGCATTAATATTCGGGCTATGGCCGTAGCCGATACGGCCGACTTCGGTATTTTAAGAATTATTGTGAATGAACCGGAAAAGGTTCAGCATATACTTAGAGGAGCAGGGCTTACTGTTAAGGCAACACCGGTTCTCAGCGTTGTCCTCAACGATCAGCCGGGAAGCTTATTTGAAAAAGTAAGCAAATTAAGTTCTGCCGGTGTAAATATTGAATATGTATATGCCTTTGCCGCTAATTCTACGGAGATTGCGCGAGTTGTATTGAAAGTAGATAATTTGAGTTTGGCGGAACGCCTCATCAATGGCCAAGGAACCGAGAATAAGCCGTATCAGGATGATAATGATAACGTTCCTGATTTTTACTGGTAATACAGAGAAGAATAGGGTATCTGAAAATAAGATAAAAAAATCCTCTTGACAAAGTACGAAGGTACTGGCATAATGTATACACAGTTACATAACGCGTAAGGAAGTGCGTCTAGGGTTCCGCTGGTTAACAGGTCTGGGCCGAGCGACGCAGAATACAGCAGCCGCTGTATTACACCGTGAGTATAAAAGGCTCTGCGGAAAGTTTCTTACTTTTTATTAAGTAAAAACTTTCTGTGGAGCCTTTTTTGTGTATCTTTCCTAATAGAAAACAGAGAACAGGTAATGACTGGGATAAAAACTTATTATCCTGTGCAGAGAGCCGGTGGTTGGTGCGAACCGGTACAGTGATATAAGTCCTGCTCACCCAGGAACTCTTTGTTGAAATGCATATTGTATGCTGTAAACAATATGCACTAGGCAATAGCGGAGCTGGCCGTTATCCGGTAGTCACGATATTTCGTGGCGCAACAAGCCCAAAGTAGGGTGGTACCGCGCAATCCGCGCCCCTATGGACAGATGAAAATCTGCCATAGGGGCGTTTTCTATTTATTAAATTAGGAAGAGCACCACGGTAAGAAACTAAAAAAGTGGAGGTGGTAGTTGTGCAGTCTAATGTTCTGTCAGTATTAGTACACAATCAGCCGGGGGTGTTGGTACGAGTGGCTGGCATGTTTTCACGGCGGGGGTTTAATATTGACAGTCTGACTGTAGGTGTTACTCAAAACCCTGAGTTTTCACGAATTACAGTAGCTGTCAACGGCAATCAGGCGTTTATTGATCAAGTAAAAAAGCAGATTGAGAAGCTGGTGGAAGTAGTGGCTGTACAAATTCTGCCGCTTGATCATTCGGTGGTGCGGGGGATGGCGCTTATTAAAGTTAAGGCCGGCGAAAACCGCGCCGAAATCTTAAAACTTGCCGAGGTATTTAGAGCCAATGTTATCGATATTTCCGGCAGCAGTGTCACGCTGGAAGTAACCGGCGAAGACAGTAAGCTGAATGCCTTAACCGAGGTTTTGGCACCTTACGGACTTTTGGAAACCATCCAGACCGGCCTTGTAGCGCTGGAACGGGGTGAAAATACAATTTATCAATATGAGGAGAGATTAAATTATGAGCAAAATGTATTATGAACAAGACGCCCGCTGGGAGCTTATTAAAGGAAAAACTGTTGCAATTATTGGTTATGGCAGCCAGGGGCATGCCCATGCGTTAAACTTAAAAGACAGCGGGATTAAGGTTATTGTTGGTCTTCACGCAGGCAGCAAATCAGCAGCAAAAGCGCGTGAAGCAGGACTTACTGTTACTGATGTGGCCCAGGCAGTTGCCCAGGCCGACATTACCATGATTCTGATTCCTGATGAAAAACAAGCAAAAGTATATGCTGAGCAAGTTGCCCCCAATTTGAAGCCGGGTTCAGCGCTGGCATTTGCCCACGGTTTTAATATTCATTTCGGTCAAATTGTGCCGCCGGAAAACGTAGACGTTTTTATGGTTGCTCCCAAGGGACCGGGACACCTTGTGCGCCGGGTATATACCGAAGGCAAAGGCGTACCCTGCCTGATGGCTGTTCATCAGGATTACAACGGCAACACGCAGGATTTGGCGCTGGCATATGCCAAAGGTATTGGCGGTGCCCGTGCCGGTGTACTTGTTACAACCTTCAAAGATGAAACCGAATCCGACCTCTTTGGTGAGCAAGCCGTACTCTGTGGTGGCGTAACCGAACTCATCAAAGCCGGTTTTGATACATTGGTGGAAGCAGGTTATGAGCCGGAAATCGCCTACTTCGAGTGTATGCACGAAATGAAGCTTATTGTTGACCTGATGTATGAAGGCGGTATGGCCCGTATGCGTTACTCGGTCAGCGATACCGCCGAATACGGTGACTATGTGACGGGTTCACGCATTATTACCGAGCAAACCCGTGCGGAAATGAAAAAAGTTCTGGCTGAGATTCAAAACGGTACCTTTGCCCGCAACTGGATCTTAGAGAATCAGGCCAACCGTCCGATGTTTGGTGCTAAACGCCGTCAGGAAGCCAACCACAAGATTGAAGTTGTCGGCAAAGAACTGCGCGGGATGATGTCCTGGCTGCAAAAGTAATATAAGTAAAGCAAACTAATCTTCAGGTGGGGAGTGCCCCACCTGAAGTAATAAATGGATTAAATATAATGGAAAGCGAGGTAATGACAATGGAAACTCGGAGAATTCAAATATTCGACACTACCCTCCGGGATGGCGAACAAACGCCGGGAGTTAGTTTACAAACAGAAGAAAAGGTGGAGATTGCCCTAGCTCTAGCAAAGCTGCAAGTTGATGTCATTGAAGCCGGGTTTCCGGTCGCCTCGCCAGGAGATTTTGAGGCTGTAAGCCAGATCGCCGCCAAAGTAAAAGGTCCGGCCATTGCTGGTTTGGCTCGCGCTGGTGAAAAAGATATTGCGACAGCTTATCAAGCGGTGAGAAAGGCCGAAAGGCCGCGAATTCACACCTTTATCGCCACGAGTGATATTCACTTGCAGCACAAACTCAAGATGTCCCGGCCTGAACTTTTGGAGCGAGCTGAGCAGGCGGTGCGCTATGCTAAAACTTTGGTAAACGATGTGGAGTTTTCGGCCGAAGATGCTTCCCGTTCTGATTGGGACTTTCTGTGCCAGGTGTATACCAGGGCTATTGCCGCCGGTGCCTCTGTTATCAATGTTCCTGATACCGTTGGCTATACTACTCCGATAGAGTTTGGAGCACTGATTACCTATATCCGGGAACACGTACCCAACATTGGCCAGGCAGTTATTAGCGTGCATTGCCATGATGACTTGGGAATGGCGGTGGCCAACTCACTGGCGGCTGTGGCTGCCGGAGCCGGTCAAGTAGAGTGTACTATTAACGGTTTGGGAGAGCGGGCCGGTAACGCTTCGTTGGAGGAATTAGTCATGGCTCTGCATACCCGCCGTGAATTCTACCGGGCGATGCCTAACATTGCTACTCCGCAAATTTACCGGACATCACGTCTTGTCAGTACATTGACCGGAATTGCCGTACCTCCGAACAAGGCAGTTGTGGGTGACAATGCCTTTGCCCATGAATCAGGTATTCACCAGCACGGCGTACTCAATAATCCACTTACTTATGAGATTATGAGCCCCGAAGCAGTGGGCATCAGCCGCAACGCTATTGTGCTTGGCAAACATTCCGGGCGGCATGCTTTTGACGAGCGTCTTAAGCACTTGGGTTATGAACTGGATGCCGATACAATTACTACTTTGTTTGCTAAATTTAAGGATTTGGCTGACCGCAAAAAGATGGTATTCGATAAAGATATTGAGGCGCTTATTGTGGAAAAGGCTTCCGTGCGGCCGGAATGGTATACTCTTATTTATCATCATGTGAGTAGTGGCAATCAGACCTTGGCAACTGCTTCGGTACAACTGAAAACCAGTGTCGGCATCAGTGAAGCAGCCAGTTGCGGCGATGGCCCGGTTGATGCAGCCTTTAAAGCGATTGAACAGGCGGTTGGTTTTCCTATCGGTCTCAAGGACTACCAGTTAAAGGCCGTAACGGCAGGCGAAGATGCTCTGGGGGAAGCAACTGTCTGGATTGAACGTGATGGCCGAACCTTTAGTGGCCGGGGTCTGTCTACCGACGTAATTGAAGCAAGCGCCAAAGCCTATGTTAATGCAATTAATAAGATGCTGGCTGTCTGCGGATTTCCCGCAGTGGAGCAGGCGGCAGGGAGGTAACTTTTTATGGCAAGACCTATGACTATGACTGAAAAAATATTTGCAGCCCATGCCGGCCTTAAGGACGTTCAACCCGGCCAGCTTATTAAAGCCAAGCTTGATGTAGTGCTGGGCAATGATATTACCGCTCCGCCAGCCATTAAGGAATTTGAGCAGATTACTGATACCGTGTTTGACAAAGATAAAATTGTTCTGGTGCCGGACCATTTTACGCCTAACAAGGATATCAAGTCTGCCGAAATGGCTAAGACTGTGCGTGAATTTGCCAGGAAACACAACATAACCCATTATTTTGAAGTCGGACGCATGGGCATTGAGCATGTGCTGTTGCCGGAGCAGGGATTGGTGGCTCCTGGTGAAGTTATTATCGGCGCCGATTCTCATACTTGTACTTATGGAGCAGTTGGCGCTTTTGCCACAGGTGTTGGTTCTACGGACATGGCTTGCGCCATGGCGACAGGCGAGACTTGGTTTAAGGTGCCTGCCAGCATTAAGGTAAAACTCATAGGTAAACTGGCAAAATGGGTAACGGGCAAGGATGTAATACTTAAACTTATTGGTCTTATCGGCGTCGACGGCGCCCGTTATCAGTCGCTGGAGTTTTGCGGCGAGGGGGTAGCTGACCTTACTATGACCGACAGGCTGACAATCGCTAATATGGCGATTGAGGCCGGGGCAAAAAACGGCATTTTTCCGGTGGATAGTGTCACTGAAAATTATCTTCAAGATCGGGTTAAAAAAGCTTACACGACGGTGGCCGCAGACCCTGATGCCGAATATGTGCGTATGGTTACCATTGATCTAAGTAAGTTGACACCGGTTGTGGCGTTACCGCATTTGCCAGAAAATGTATGGCCGGTGAATGAGGTTGATTTTACTCCTATTAATCAAGTAGTCATTGGCTCCTGTACTAACGGGCGGATTGAGGATTTGGCGCAGGCTGCCAGCATTTTGGCAGGACGCCAGGTTCACAAGGATGTCCGGGCAATCGTCATTCCCGGCAGCCAGGAGGTATATCTTGAGGCTGTAAAGCTAGGTTATGTTGAGACTTTTATTAAGGCCGGAGCGGTTGTCAGTACGCCGACTTGCGGGCCTTGTCTGGGCGGCCATATGGGGATTTTGGCTAAAGGGGAACGGGCGGTAGCTACCACCAACCGCAATTTCCGCGGCCGTATGGGGCACGTAGACAGTGAAGTATATTTGGCCAGTCCGTTGGTGGCGGCGGCCAGCGCAGTATTAGGCCGAATTGCCGGGCCGGAGGAGGTAGGAGCATGAGATTTACCGGAAAAACATGGCGCTATGGCGACAACGTAGATACAGATGTAATTATTCCGGCCAGGTATTTAAATACTGCCAATATGCAGGAACTGGCGGCGCATGCCATGGAAGATATTGATCCGACGTTTGCCGGCAAGGTACAGCAAGGCGATATTATTGTAGCTGGTAAAAACTTTGGCTGCGGTTCCTCACGGGAACATGCACCGGGTGCCCTTAAGGCGGCAGGCGTAGCCTGCGTCGTGGCCGAGAGCTTTGCCCGCATTTTTTACCGGAATGCCATAAATATCGGACTGCCGCTCATCGAGCTGGGGGTGGGTTCGATTGCTATTAATGCCGGGGACAATTTGGCGGTTGACTTGGATGCCGGGGTAGCTGAGAACCTTGCCACTGGCGAGAAGTTTGTCGTACCGCCGTTGCCAGGATTTATCCAGGAGATCGCAGAGGCCGGTGGTTTAGTCAGTTATACACGCCGGCAACTGGCTTCCCGGAATGAGGGAGGTCGATCGCTGTGAGTAATAAACATATAGTAATAATTCCCGGAGATGGGATTGGTGTTGAGATTACTGCCGCTGCCCTCAATGTGGCCAAGGCGGCTGCTGATAAATGCGGATTTAGTTTTAGTTACGAAATCAGGCAGGCCGGTGGCGCCGCATTAGATAAATTTGGTGTGCCGCTGCCGGAAGCTACAATTGCAGCGTGCCGTCAGGCGGATGGTGTATTATTAGGAGCGGTTGGCGGTCCTGAGTGGGATCATGTGGCTCCTGAACTTAGAGCCGAAAAGGCAATTTTGGGGCTGCGCAAGGAGCTGGGCTTGTATGCCAATTTGCGACCTATAAAAGTCTTTCCGGCATTAGCCGGGCAGTCACCATTAAAACCCGAGCTAGTCAGTTCTGTGGATATTCTCATTGTGCGTGAACTGAACGGCGGCATCTATTATGGCGATAAAAAGGAAGCTGCCATAATTGACGGCGTAGAAAAAGCCTCTGACACCGAGGTTTACAGCCGTCCGGAGATTGAGCGCATTGTGCGCATGGCTTGCCGGGCAGCCGCCGGACGTCGCGGCAGGGTCATGTCGGTCGATAAAGCTAATGTGCTGGCCGCGTCCCGCTTATGGCGTAAAGTGGCTGTTGAAGTTGCGCAGGAGTTTCCACAAATTGAATTAACCCATATGTATGTAGATAACTGTGCGATGCAGTTAGTGCTTAATCCGGGTAGTTTTGACGTGCTTGTTACAAGTAATCTATTCGGAGATATTTTAAGTGATGAAGCGGCCGTACTGTCAGGGTCTATCGGTCTTTTGCCTTCGGCCAGCCTGGGAGATGGAACCGGTCTGTATGAGCCGATTCACGGTTCGGCTCCCGATATTGCCGGCAAGGGGATTGCGAACCCACTGGGAACTATCTTATCAGCGGCCATGCTGTTTAGGTACTCTCTCGGCAATTCTCAGGCAGCATCTATGATGGAACAGGCTGTAGAGCAAGTTTTGGCAGACGGATACCGCACTCAAGATATTTATCAGCAAGCCTTTACCAAGGTGTCGACGGAAGCAATGGGGCAGCAGGTAATTGCAAGATTGGGGTGAACAGTATGCGCATGACAGGAGCACAAGCCATTGTTGAGTGTTTGGCTAAAGAAGGCGTAGATACAGTTTTCGGGTATCCAGGCGGCACCATTCTCCCATTGTATGATGCGCTGCACGGTTTGCCTGTCCGCCATGTGCTGACTGTACATGAACAGGGGGCTGCCCATGCCGCTGACGGCTATGCCCGAGCCAGTGGTAAAGTAGGAGTTTGTATTGCTACCTCCGGGCCGGGAGCTACTAATCTAGTTACCGGTTTGGCTAATGCTTTTATGGATTCTATACCGGTTGTTGCCATTACCGGTCAAGTTCCGACAAACTTAATTGGTCGTGATGCCTTCCAGGAAATTGATATTTCCGGGATCACCATGCCTATTACCAAACACAATTTCATAATTAAAGATAGCAGCAAGCTAACCGAAATAATCCGCAGGGCATTTGCTATTGCCCGTTCGGGCAGGCCTGGTCCGGTGCTTATCGATATACCGCGCGATGTCCAGTCCGATGTATATAACTTTACGGACTTAGAGTCCGAAAACATTGGGCAAAGGTTAGTCAGGCAGTCGCCCAATTTGCCCGAACTGATCACAAAAGCGGCAGCTGCTATCAGCGCCGCTGAGCGGCCAGTTATTATCGCCGGGGGCGGCTGTATTAATGCCAACGCCAGTCAGACGCTCACTGCGTTTGCCGAGCGATGCGGATTGCCTGTTGTTACAACCCTGATGGGTATTGGCACTTTACCGGGAAATCACCCCAATTTGTTGGGAATGACCGGGCTGCACGGGCTTAAGGCAGCCAATCACGCCGTGCACGGTGCCGATGTGCTTATTGTTACCGGCAGCCGGTTTAATGATCGGGTGACCGGTGACCGGGCTCGCTATGCCGATGGCAAAACCATTATTCATATTGATATTGATCCGGCGGAAGTACATAAGAATGTAGCCGCCTCTGTGCCGCTCGTTGGTGAAATGAACACCATTCTGAACGAACTGAGCCAGGCTGTTGTTCCCGGAAACATGGCCGCCTGGTGGGAAACAATCAGACACTGGCAGGCATTGTACGGCATAGTTGCTGACAGTACCAAGCTGGAAGCAGCCGGGGTTATGGGCGAACTTAACCGGCAGCTGGACGGACACGACATTATCTATGTTACTGATGTTGGCCAGCACCAGATGTGGGCGGCGCAGAATTTAAAGGTTAGCGGCCCGCGGGGGTTTCTGACTTCCGGGGGATTAGGCACAATGGGGTTTGGTCTGCCGGCGGCTGTGGGTGCACAAATGGCCAGACCGGACAAACGGATTATTCATATTGTTGGTGACGGATCGCTTAAAATGACCGGTTGTGAACTGTACACCGTAGCTGCCGAGCAGCTGCCAATTATCTCCATTGTGATCAATAATAACAGTTTAGGTATGGTCAGGCAGCTGCAGCATTGCTTCTTTGACAAACGGTACTCCGCTTCTTTGCTGCCAACGCCTATGGACTTTTCGGTTTTCGCCGCCGCGTTTGGCATTCCGGCGGCGGTGGCGAATACGCAAGCAGAATTCAGTCAAGCGCTGACGGCGGCAATAGAGCGCCAAGGAGCGTCATTGCTTGTCGTCAATATCGATACGGAAGATTTAGTTACACCCATGATTGCTCCGGGCGGGGCGATGGATAGTTACATTGATTTAGAGTAAAAGAGTCTATCAAGTAGAAGAAGCATAGTTTGCCTGTGGCAAAACTATGCTTCTTCTATTATAGACAAAAACCGCTTTCAAGCCATGCGGCAAGGAAGCGGTTTTTCACTGTCACCCCAGGCCCGGCGAAAGCGGTGTTTTCTTTTGTAATGGGAAAGCTAAAGACAAACCCTGTATGCGGTGGTATGATATATACGGTTGCATATATTTGGAAAGGATGTCGCTATGAATACTAGCATAGTCCGGGCGGAAAGCCTTGGTAAAAAATACGGCAATTTTCAGGCACTTAACGGTATTTCCTTTACGATTGAAGCCGGGCAGTGCTTTGGTTTCTTAGGTCATAACGGTGCAGGCAAAACAACTACTATGCGTATGATGTACGGAATGTCAACTGTGGAAGAAGGAAAGCTGTGGCTGTTTGATGAACCCATTAGACTAACGCCGCCTGCCCTGAAAGCCAGATTGGGAGTAGTGCCGCAGGAAGACAATCTGGATGTGGAACTGACTGTTATAGAAAACCTCGAGACTTTTGGCTGGATTTTTGGATTAAGCCGGGAAGAATCCCGGGTAAGGGCAAAAGAGCTGCTGTCATTTATGGGGCTGGAGGATAAAGCGAATAACAATGTGGAAAGTCTTTCAGGCGGACTTAAACGGCGATTGGTCATTGCCCGGGCGCTTATTAACCAGCCAGAACTGGTTATTTTGGACGAACCGACTACCGGACTTGACCCACAGGCCAGACATTTGGTCTGGCAGAAGCTTAGAAGTCTTAAAGCCAACGGAGTTACGCTGGTTCTGACTACACATTATATGGAGGAAGCCGTCCAACTTTGTGACAAATTGGTTATTATGCATGAGGGGATTATTTTGGCTGAAGGCAGTCCGCAGCAACTTATTGAGAAATATGTCCCGCCCTACGCTATTGAAGTCCATTTACCTTTGGCCGAACTGCCGGCGGGTTTAGAGGATAAGGTGACAGAGTGGGGCGGACAGATCGTCCAGGTAGTAGACGGTTTGTTTTTATACGCTGCTGATGGTGAAGCGTTGTGGCAAAATCTTGATAGCTGGGGACTGCCGAGACATGCTTGTTTGTTAAGGCCGGCTAACTTGGAAGATGTGTTTTTAAAACTTACCGGTACAGGGGGCGAAAAGTAATGGCGGCCCTAAGACTTTTTTTTCGTCATATCGCGGTATTCAAAAAGACATGGTATACCAGTATTATGTTTAATTTCTTTGAGCCGATGTTTTACCTTACCGCCATGGGATATGGGTTAGGCAGCTTTGTCCAGGATATTGACGGCTTGGCGTATATTCAGTACATTGCGCCGGGGATGGTGGCTTCATCGGCGATGTTCGCCGCTTCTTTTGAATGTACTTACGGCAGTTTTGTCAGACTTTATTATCAAAAGCTATTTCAGGCCATGCTGGCAGGACCAACTACCGTACGGGATATTGTTGCCGGTGATATTTTGTATGCTACCTTTAAAAGCATGCTGTTTGGGGTTGTTATTCTAACGGTTATTACTGCTTTGGGACAAGTGCAGTCCTGGTGGGCACTCTTGATTCCTTTGTTTCTTATTATCCCGGGGCTGACATTTTCGCTCCTGGCGATATGCTGTACCGGTATTGCTCTTACTATTGATAATTTTAACTACTATGTAACTTTGTTTTTGACACCCTCTTATTTATTTTCCGGCGTTTTTTTTCCGATACATTCTATGCCCAGCTGGGCTCAGGTTGCAGCGTGGATTAATCCCATTTATCATAGTGTGGAAGTGTGCCGGGCTTTGGCTCTGGGCAACATTGCCCCCGGCCTGCTTGTGCATGCCGGGGTGCTCGGATTACTTGCGGTATTGTTAATGCCGTTAGCCGTTAAGCTGATGACAAAGCGGTTGGTTATGTGATACATTTTTTTGTCGGCGTAATATAAATGCCGCCAACTTACGGGTGTAAGCTGGCGGCTATGTAACCTTCCCCGGCGAAGCCGGGGCTTATATTAACGGCCCATAAGGCGAAGGCGCCGGTTCGGGATTCTCAGACGGTCGATTTTAGGAAGCGTGTCTGAGACAAAGGTAATTCTGCCGCAGGTACGGCAATGAGTAGTACCATACATAGTATGCTCTAAATCGGTTTCAGGACATCCGGTGATAGAATGCCAAAACCAGCGTATAATAGCCATTGTCTCAACCCCTTTACTATAGTTTGCCTTTTTATTTTACTGTTTGTTGCCGTCAATAGCAAAGACCCGCTAGGACCGCGGGTTTGCATCAGAGCATCTTGGGGGCATTTTTGTCGATTTTAGTCGCTTATTCTTATGAATAGACCGGATAGGTAGATGATCTCAAAAAATGGATATTAAATTGGTACTTACATCCAAATTACTTCAGACCTAGACCAAGAAGGTGATAGTTTGCGTTCTAATAATTATAAAGCGTTGCTGGCCTTAGCTGCCGCTGCCGCCGGATTCTTACTTAGCTATCCTTACCAGTACAATTTTTGGGGTGGTTTGCTGCATAGCGGCTTTGCTGCCGCAATGGTCGGCGGATTGGCTGACTGGTATGCAGTGACAGCGCTATTCCGCCAGCCATTTTCCTTATCTAATAAGCCAGGAATTATTCCCAAAAACCGTGAGCGCATTTTTAAAGCTATTGTAACGATGGTTGAAGATGAAATTATGACTGCCGCGACGATTAAGGAGACTCTGACAAAAGCGGGAATGGTCCGATTGGTACTTGGTTACGCCGGCAGGGCTGAAGCCAGACACCAATTGTATACTGTCGTAGGTAATTTAGCTAGAGAGACTGCCAGCACTATGGAGGCCACGAAACTGTCAACAGCGCTGAAAATACTGTTGACAGCCAATAAGGACAAAGTAAAAATAGCGCCGTTGGTTGGGCAAGCTTTGGAGTGGGCGATAAAAAGCGGGTTTGCCGATAAAGTAATTGATTTGGTTATATCTGAGATAAGACGTATGGCTGGCGAAAAGTATATGTTACGACTCATTGCTGCAATATACAGCCGCGCCCTTAGCGCTTACTCTGCCAGACAAAATCAACGTAAACTGGTAGGCTGGGTTATGGAAAACCTGCTTAATATTGATCCGCTGATGGTTGCAGCCAGTATCCAGGATAAGATTATTGTTAGTTTGGAGGAGCTTTATAATGCTAACCATCCATTGCGGCAGCGGTTGCTGGCCTGGGTAAGCCAGTTTGCCGAGCGTTTGAGTACAGATGCTGCACATGCGGCTAAGGCGGAAGCCGAGTTAAGTCCGCTGCTGGCAGTACTGGTTGAACGGCTGGCGGAAGTGCCTCTCTCCCAGCGAGATATGATCGTAGGGGGTACAAAATGGGCTATTAAGCGCGTTATTAAGCTGGCGGATGAATTTGTCGAGGATCCGGCCAGACAGGCTAAGATAGACGCTTATCTGACCGATAAGCTGGCAGAATGGGTTAGTCAAAACCATAGTGAAATTGGCCGGATTGTTACAGAGTATCTGGAACGGTTTAGTAATGAGGATTTGGTAATCTACATAGAAGACAAGGTAAAAAACGATCTCCAGATGATTCGAATTAATGGTACCGTAGTCGGTGGTTTTGTGGGAATGATCTTGTTTTTAATTACCAGTCTAGCAGGGGGGAGACCATGAAAACTGCTATGAGACGGGCCAATATTGTGCTTAGCGTTGCGGCCGGTTTGTTTGTGGCTGCCTTACTACTAAAACAAATATATCCTTTTCATTGGCTGGCATCCGCTTTTTTAACAGTGACGGAAGCCAGTCTGGCCGGTGGAGTTGCCGATTGGTTCGCCGTTACGGCGTTGTTTCGCCGTCCGCTGGGTTTTCCCTATCATACAGCGCTTATTCCGCGGAACCGGGAGCGGATTATCCGGGCTTTGGCCCATGCTGTTGAACAGGATTTTTTGAATAAACAAGCTATTAAGGAACGTCTTCAACAGGTGCAGTTTATAAATAAGCTGCTTACCTATGCCGAAGGTTATGAAATGAACTCAATAATCCGGACAACGGTGGATAAACTGGTTGCGGAAATTGCGGAAAATATCGAACCGGAAGTTGTCGGCCGTTATGGAGACAGGATTCTCAAACTTGTGCTCAAACGCCAGCTGGTAGCGCCGGAAGCAGCGGAAATGTTTTGCTGGCTTTTACAACAAGGCCGGGCTGGTGAATTTTATACCGCAGTTCATCATGAAATTTCTGGCATAGTCCGGCAAGATAAGACCAGAAACGCCATTTTGTCCTATTTAGAACAGATAAAACAAGAGACAGCCCAGAAGAATTGGCTGTCTTCGTTCCTCACCGGGTTTATGGAGACAATTGATGCGATTAACCTGGAAGACGCAGCGACGGCGTTGCACCAAGAATTAATTAAAACTGTGGATGATCTAGAAGCAACTGACAGCACGTTAAGGTTGTGGTTTCAGGAAGAACTCCAGGGTATGGCGGTGAAGCTTGAAACACCGGAATGGGAACAGAGTATAGATACTTGGAAAAACGGGTTACTTAATCGGGTTGACCTTGTAGAGACCCTTACCCTGTTAGCGAACAACTTGCAAGAAACGCTTATGCAGCCTTCAGACTTCAGAAGCAATGCCGTGGAGTGGGTGGCCGAACAGGTAGAAAGCTATTGGCTGCGGTTCAAAGAAAGTGCTGAATTGCAAAACCAAGCCGAAGAATACATAAAAAACTTATTGGTTGTGATGCTGGACCAGGAACATCATCTTGTCGGCGATGTGGCCAGCCATGCGTTAAGTAAGCTTTCGGATGAAGATCTTAATGCATTTATTGAAGATAAAGCAGGTCATGATCTTGACTGGATTCGCGTTAATGGTGTGGTTGTCGGTGGTTTAGCAGGAGTAGGGCTTGTAGCTATTCGTCTATTATTTTAATAAACCTTTCCACAAGATGCGGGTCGAACTGGGTGCCCGCATTTTTTTTCAATTCAACGATGGCTTCCGCGGTCGGGAGGGCTTTGCGGTAAGGGCGGTCGCTAGTCATAGCGTCAAATGCATCAACAATTGAGATAATCTGGCAAGCCAGTGGAATGTCTTTACCCTGCAGACCTAAAGGGTATCCCTTACCATCCCAGCGTTCATGGTGTTTCCAAATCCAGTCGGCAATTGGGATAAGCTCAGGAACGTTCTCCGCAATGCTTTTGCCGATAACCGGGTGGCGCTGCATTTCCAAATACTCTTCAGGAGTAAGTTTTTCAGGCTTATTTAGTATTCTATCAGGTATACCTACTTTGCCTAAATCATGAAATCTTCCTAATAGTTTTAAATCATTAATGAGGTGTTCAGGCAGAGTTAGTGCTCTGGCCAGAGTAGCGGTCAACTTTTGCATCCTATAGGCATGATTGCCTGTGACCTTGTCACGCGCTTCGAGAGCCTTAATAAGGGCTTTGACCATTGCGCAGCGAATGCTTTGGTTGTGATGTAATTTTTCCCGGAACATATTATTTTCTGCCTCGGAAAGGACCTCTTTAATTGAACTATTACTGCTGGTTATTGCAAATCCTGTGGAGAGACTCAGCGGCACAGCGGGGGAGGAGTTATTGAAGGCGGTAACTTGACCGGCGATGTTTTGGGCAATGGTTACCAAATCAGTTGGCGATACTTTACCGGCAATAACGGCAAACTCGTCGCCGCAAATACGAAAAACTTGGCAGTTCTCCTTTCTGAAGGCAGCGACACCCTGACTAATGGCAGCGGCGGCGGCCATTAGTATTTTATTGCCGACGTCATGTCCTAAGGTATCGTTTACGAATTTAAGTCCGTCTATGTCGCAAATGACAATTCCGACTGTGGTAGAAAGGTTCCTAATAGTATCTTCAAAACTGGTTCGGTTATATAAACTGGTAAGGGGATCGTGGCAGCTTAAAAACTGAAGAGCCTGATTTGTTTTGTTAAGTTCGATAGTGCTTTTTTCTACCTGGTGTTCAAGTTGGGCTTGGACTTGTCTGAGCTCTTCTTCTCGCGCCAGTGACTGCTCCTGCGTGTTTCGCAGCGTGACTAGCATTTCATTAAAGTGATTGGCTAGACTGGTCAGCTCATCGTGGTGGCCTGCTGGTATACGGACATTCAGGTTTCCCTTGAGACGAATTTCCTTCATTACCTGCCTGGCTCTTGCCAAGCGGGTTAAAATGCCTTTTTCCAGAAAGACCAGGAGTAAGCAGGTAAAAATAATACTTGTAAAAAGAAGTGAAACTGCTAAATATAAGAGGGTTTTCTGACCTTGATGAACCATTGTTCGCGGCATGGTTATGGTGAATAGTACGGATGGTTTGCCGTCGATACCTTGAATAGTGTCAGATCCAGCAGTCAATTGTTCGTCTAGAGTTTTTACAGTACCGCCGGGTGGGAGGTAGGAGTCGCCAGTTGTTTGGCTAATCGGTGAAAAGCTTACTGGCAATTGGGTAATCCTTTGAACCCGCGCAAGGCTGGCGGTGTCTAATTCGCGTCCGATAATCAAAACTCCTCTGTTTTGGCCGGGTCCATCGCTGGGGATAACCGGTCTGGACGCTAACAAAGTTGGGCCCTCGGGCAGCCATATAGCGCCTTTTATGCCGTGGGCGGGACCAGTGTAATTAGTTAAGGAAGGGTTTTGGCGGATGAATTCAAGGATACTTGGCGGTACCGATATTTCTTTATTTTTGGGTAGGTCGAAGGCTTTGGCGAATACAATTTTTCCGGTTGCGTCAGCATAGGCAATAAAGCTGATGTTACGCTTAGAAAATATGGCGTTACCTAATTGGAGACCACTATCTTCAGGATTGCCTGTGTCGAAAAATTTATGGCTATCGTACCGGGCCGCGTAATCTTGGGTGATAATATCAACTTCATCTAGTTCAAGCATGAGTGCATGTGCAGTCCTGGCGACATTTTCTTTGACAAGACGTTCTTCGAGCGTAACGAAGCCGACCAGTAAAATTTCCTTAGAAGTAAGGTATTGAACAAATAATAGTAATAGCATGGTTAAACCACTAACGATTATCGCTTTAGTGCGTAAGCTCACTCTACTCCTCTCCTATAAAAAAATATGTATTATATCTTATGGAATGTAGACGTAAAGAGTTACAATTGCTAAGCGAAATTCAAGATAAAAGACAACTCCCGTGCCTTTTTTAGGAACGGGAGTTGTTTTTTATTATTATAAGCGTAAGGAGGCTTCGGCAGCCAGTGGTGAGCGTTCGCATTCATCATAATTGAGTGTTACCTGAAAACACAATTTACTGCCTTTCATTTTTTCGGCGGCGTAGACTAACCCATTCGTGCGGCTGTCAAGGAAGGGATGATCGATTTGTTCGGGGTCACCGAGCAAAATAATTTTGGTGCCTAGGCCCGGGCGGGTGATAACTCCTTTGGCTTGACGCGGAGTAGAATTTTGCATTTCATCGAGGATAATCCAGTACTTCTGCAGAGATCGGCCGCGTTGATAGGCCAGGGCCTCAGTCTGAATAATGCGTTTATCAAACAGCATCTGCACAGTGTCTTCGGCTTGTTCAATTTCTTTGGGCTCAGTCATATTGTGCCCTGACATGAGAGTAAACAAGTTATCCCGGATGGCTCGCATATAGGGGTCAATTTTGTCTTGCTCGGAGCCCGGCAAATAACCAAGGTCTTCATCCATGGGAACATTGGGTCGGCAGATGAGCAAATGATGATAAGCACGGGGGCGGCAGTCAAGGTGATTATAAAGGCCGACAGCCAGGGAATAGAAGGTTTTAGCCGTACCTGCCGGTCCCTTAATAATAACAAGCGGCGCTTCTTCCGCGCTGAGCATCAGGCATTCTTGCATAAAGACTTGCCCGACATTGCGTGGTGAAACGCCGAAAGGGTTGCGGCTTCGGTATCTCAGGTGCACAACTTTTTGACCATCAAAGCGCCCGAGAGCGGTATGACGGTCTTTATCTGTGGAACGAATGACCAGAAACTGATTGGTTACTAACTCAATGGGAATCATACTATGGGTAGTTTCATCAAACACACGGAGGTGATCGGGGTCAAGATACTTGCTGTCATCCTGGTGGAATGCATCAATTGTGACTGACGGGGTGTATACTATGGCTCGCCCGGTATATTGTTCTTCCACGCAGGCAACTTTTTCGTTACGGAAATCTTCGGCTTGGATGCCTAAAATAGCGGCTTTTACCCGCATATTGGTATCGCGGCTGACTAAAATAGTGTGCAGACTGTCCTCGGATAAGCCTTTGCACACTTGCAGAATGCGATTATCTGGTTTGATTTTGTCCCAGTAGGGCGGCATCAGCGTTTCCAAGTGATTAGCCTCGATGCGCACAAGTCCGCCATGGTCATTTAGTGGTACACCGGCTAAGAGATTGCCTTGTGCCCGGAAGTTGTCAATCATCCGGCTGACGAGACGGCTGTTGGCGCCGCGTTCACTGGTTTCAGATTTGAACTTGTCAAGTTCTTCCAAAACTACTTCGGGAATGATAACGGTGTGTTCGTTGAAAGCAGTAATTGCATAGGGAGAGTGTAACAACACGTTGGTGTCTAACACGTAATACTTATTCAAAAAGCAATCCCCCTTTAATAGCTTATAGCCTTAAAATCAGCGATAAATGGATTTGCGGTGTTGCCTATATATAAATTGTACTGGCGCTTGGGCGGGAGTATGTTATCAATTTATTAAATTGAGGTTAATTTCTAAAACAGGCGGCGGGTGCACCACCTGCTGCCCAGGGGCATATATTACAAAGAACTTACCGCATCCTGTGACTAACCCGCTCTGGCACTCCCAGCTTCTATCTGTACTCCTCAGGGTAGAAGTGGAAGTTTAATAGCGGATAAGTCCCCGGATAAGGGTGGCTAACCTTCCGATAGGGTAAAACCCTACCTGAAGTTAAGTCTACTTTATTGTATGAATGCCAGTTAGGGAACGTAACCTAAGTAGATGAGGTGCTGAAACAAATGAAACAGGTGGGTTTGATAGGTGTAGGGAGAATGGGCGAGGTTTTATCAGAAAAACTCGCAGGTCATATTAATTTAAAAATTTTTGACAGAGATGAAAGTCATATGCAAGAGGTTGCAGACAGTCTGGGGGTTCAAACAGCAGCAAGTTTGGAAGAATTGGCTGACTGGGGACCGGTTATTTTAGTTGTCCCGGACAGAGAAGTGATAAACGTGATTAAAGATTTTAATCAGATGGGACGGCCGCTTAGTGTTATCAATGTTGCTACCAATGTCGCTCAGCCGGTATTGGAGATGACAGCTTCTCCACAAGTAAAATGTATTGGGGCTAAGTTTGTAGCCCAGGCCCGAGAAATTGCGTTGGGGGCCGAACCGGTCATTATTGTCAATGAGCGCCCGGCCGAACTTGTGGAAATAGCGCGGGAAATATTAGCGCCGGTAGGTAAGATTTTTGTTGGCAGCGCCGACGTTGTTACATATATAAATACGCAAGCTGCGGAAAAGGCACTTACCGCAGCGGTAATGCTTGAAGAAACCCTGCGCTGTCAGCCTTATATCAATACAGATATGATTAAAAGCGCTATCCGGCAGGTGGCCGCCGGTGTATTGAAAGCGTATGCCGATGATGATCTTGGACCGTTTGCCCGGGAGATTGTGCGGGCAATAAAATCAAAGCTTAGGAAAGCTTGAGTGGTAAGCAAAGAGAACGCCGCTGAATTAAATTCAGTGGCGTTCTCTTGTAGCTACAACACTGGCTCTGGCCCCTAGTACGGGTAGCATCCAGATATGAGGTCGAAAATATCAATTGTTATTTAGGAAAAATATGTGGTAATATATGTGTAAGGAAAAAATGTCGAATTATGTAGAAATTAAGAATTTCTGGTTTTCCATTGGACTTTATTAATAATTATTGGAGGGGTGAAAACTACATGAATCTAAGGGCCAAGTTATTATCCGGATTTGCATTAATCACAGGGATAGCGCTTATTGCTGTCGCTACCATGGGCTATTTTTATGCCAGGCAACAGGTTATGAGTGGCGTTAACGAAGAAATGACTTCAACTATTAACGGCCACGTATCCGAATTCGAAGGTTGGCTTAGTGTGAAAGCCAACACCCTAGAGACATTGGCCTTTACTTCTCAAACTACTTTTGGTAATAGTGATGTTCCACCTACATATCTTGAAGCGTACAAAGTCGATAAGGAATTAATTAACGTTTTCGTAGGCTATGCAGACGGCCGCTTTGTCGATGGTACAAAGTCGGTATTGCCTGCCGGCTATGACCCGCGGGTACGGAGCTGGTATAAGGATGCCCTGCAAAAAGGAAAGATTAGTTTTACTGATCCGTATGTTGATGCATTAACCAATAAATATGTAATATCAGCAGCTGTGCCGCTAAAAGCAGCAGACGGGTCAATCAAAGGTGTAATCGGTGAGGATGTCCAGATGGACAGTTTCACCGAAAATATCAAGAAAGTTAATTTGCATGGTATAGGCTATGCGTTTCTTTCGGATAGCAAAGGAACAATCATAGCCCATCCCGACAGCAAGCTGGTAACTAAAAACGTTGTTGATATACCTGGGTTGAAAAGCCTCGGACAAGAGATGCTGGCAAGTAAACAAGGTTCTAAGGTTTATGAGGTTGATGGTGAAAAGAAATTAATTATCTATAATAAAATTCCGTCAACAGGCTGGTTAATGGCGATAACCGTTTCAGAGGCTGATGCCTATCGCCAGTTAGCAGAGCTTAGAACCAAATATATCATCATAGTATTGTCTACATTGTTATTAGTAGCCGGTTTTGCTCTGTGGTTTGCTAATAAATTAGCTAAACCCATGGCGGAACTTACCGTTAATGCACAGAAAATGGCGGAAGGCGATTTGACTGTCAAGAGTGTTGTTGTCGGCAAAGATGAAGTTGCCTGCCTGGCTACCGCTTTTAACCAGATGAGCGGCAACCTGCGGGGATTAATTAAACAAATTGCCGAGTCTGCCCGGACTGTCGACAGTGCGGCTCAAGACATGCAGAGCTCTTCCCGGGAGGCAGGGCAGGTTACCGAGCAGATCGCGACGACGGTTAATGATCTTGCCCAAGGCGCCGGTGCGCAAGCTGAGTCCATGCAAAAGGGTGCGGGAATGGTTAGTGATATAAGTAATTCGGTGGAAATTATTTCACAGAATACTGATAACTCTGCCAGGCGGGCCCAAGGTGCTCAGTCAGCCGTGGAGCAAGGTTATCAAGCAGTTATGCATCAAAGCGAATTAATGATCAAAAGCCATGAGGCTACTCAGAATGTCGGACAGGCCATTTCCGCTCTTGCTGATAAATCTAAGATGATTGGTCAGATTGTTGAGGTGATTGGTAACATTGCCGGTCAAACCAACCTGCTGGCACTCAATGCCGCTATTGAAGCGGCACGGGCCGGTGAGCAAGGACGGGGATTTGCCGTTGTCGCCGACGAAGTGCGGAAACTGGCCGAGCAAACTGCGCATTCCAGCCAAGAGATTGCTAAATTGGTACAGGATATCCAGCAGGGAACCGATCAGGCCGTTAGAGAAATGCAGTCTTCCGAGGCTATTATTGGTCAGCAGGAAAAGGCAGTTGATCAGACCGAAACTAACTTTAACCAGATTAAAGATTATGTTGCTCAGATTGCCAGCCAGATTCAGCAAATTGCCGCCGAAGTAACGCAATTAAGCGATAAAGCAACAGACGTTACCGGCGTCATTAACGATGTAGCGGCTGTGGCTGAAGAAAGCGCCGCTGCTACCGAAGAAGTGGCAGCCGCTACCGAAGAGCAGACAAGCGCTGTTGAGACAATTGCCCAGCAGGCGGATAAACTGGCTGCAGAAGCCAAAAAGTTAGAGCGCCAGATAGCCGGATTTAAAATTTAACAATTGGTGCGAAAGGCCAGGAAGCAGGTTAGTGCTTCCTGGCCTTTTAATTTTGCAGGTTTTGCCAAATTTGCTCATAAATTGTCTGATTTATTCGACAAATATCCTCTATAAGAACATAAAACAAAGTGCTATAATGAAAAAAAGTATAACTTAGGGAGAAAATCCTAGTTTTGGTAGTTTTATGATGAAAGAAGGAGGGGAGAGACGGTGAATTTAAGAGCAAGGTTGTTACTGGGTTTTGCGCTAATTACCGGTATAGCGCTAATAGCAGTTGCCTACATGGGCTATTTTTATACCAAAAAACAGGTCGTAGATAATGTTAACGCCGAAATGGAAGTTGTTCTAAAAAGCCATGTAACCGAGTTTGAAGGATGGTTGGCTGCCAAGGGAAAAATAGCCGAAACACTGGCATATACGGCTGAAAATGTATATAGCGACAGTGAACTTCCCATTTCTTATCTTCAAGTCTTTAAAAACGATAAGGATATGACTGATGTTTATATTGGGTATGCCGCTGATGGCCGGTTTGTAGACGGAGCCCAAACTAAATTGCCGCCAGGTTATGATCCGCGGCAGCGGGGCTGGTATAAGCTTGCCGTAGAAAAAGGGAAGCTTGTATTTACTGAACCGTACGTAGATGTGTTTACCGGAAAATATGTAATTACCGCAGCCATACCCGTCAAAACTCCGGCTGGAGCATTGAAAGGGGTATTTGGTGAAGATATTCTATTGACTGCCTTTACCGATAATATTAAAAATGTTAATTTGCGGGGCATGGGCTATGCCTTTGTTATCGATAATAAAGGGGTAGTGGTTGCCCATCCGGACAGTAAGCTACTTACCAAAAATATTTTAGAAGATCCTTCGCTCAAGGCTTTGGGACAAGATATGCAGGCGAAAGAAAATGGTTCTAAAGTATATGATTATGAGGGGCAAAGTAAAATTACTATATATCAAAAGATTCCGTCGACAGGCTGGGTAATGGCCATTACGGTAACTGAAGCCGAAGCCTTTAGTCAATTGGCAGACCTTAGAACCAAATATATTATTGTAGTCGTGGTAGCTATGCTGGCGGTAGCCGGTTTTGCGTTATGGTTTGCTAACAGGATTGGAAAGCCGTTAGCCAGACTAACCGGTAATGCGCAAAAAATGGCTCAGGGTGATCTTACCGTAAAAACGGCAGTAGCAGGCCGGGATGAAGTAGCCAAACTGTCTGAAGCCTTCAATCAGATGAGTGCCAGTTTACAGGATTTGATCAAACAAATCAGACAATCGGCCCAGACGGTAGAACTGGCAGCCCGGGATATGCAGGGGTCGGCTCGAGAAGCCGGGCAAGTCACGGAACAGATTGCGACAACGGTAAATGATCTTGCGCAAGGATCGGGTGTGCAGGCTCAGTCGATGCAAAACGGGGCAGTCATGGTTACAGAAATGAATAATTCTGTTGGTATTATTTCGCGTAATACCGACAGTTCCGCCAAACGGGCGCTGGGAGCGCAACAGGCGGTGGAGCAAGGTTATCAAGCCATTGTTCACCAAAACCAGCTCATGGTCAAAAGCAGGGATGCCACGCAGCACGTTGGGCAGGCTATCACAGCACTTGCTGACAAATCTAAGCTGATTGGTCAGATTGTTGAAGTGATTGGGAACATAGCCGGTCAAACTAACCTGCTGGCTCTCAATGCCGCTATTGAGGCCGCTAGAGCCGGTGAGCAGGGACGGGGATTTGCCGTAGTCGCCGATGAAGTACGGAAATTAGCCGAACAAACTGCCAACTCCACCCAGGAAATTGCGGCTTTGGTTCTGGATATTCAGCAAAGCACCGACCAAGCTGTTAAGGAAATGCACGCCTCTGAATCTATAATTGGTGAGCAGGAACAGGCCGTCGGTCAAACTGAAAATAATTTTAATCAAATCAAAGAGTTTGTTGCCGATATATCGAGCCAGATTCAACAGATAGCAGCCGAGGTTACCCAACTAAGTGCTAAAGCAATGGAGGTTACCGGGGTAATTAATGATGTTGCGGCAGTAGCTGAAGAGAATGCTGCAGCTACTGAGGAAGTGGCTGCAGCTACTGAACAGCAGACAAGTGCTGTTGAAACTATTGCCCAGCAGGCAGATAAGCTGGCCGCTGAGGCCAAGAAGCTGGAACAGCAGATAGCAGGATTTAGAGTTTAATATAGGTTGTGAAAAGGCCAGGAAGCAAATCGACTGCTTTCTGGCCTTTCAAATTTTTGATTCATTAGACTATGTTGATGTTTACATATTTTCTCCCCGAAAAAGCATATACAAACAATATTTGCAACATGTATAATAGAAAAAAAGGTAAAAAAATGTAGAAATTAGTATGATTTTTTTACATTGTAAATGGAGGGGAGACGAATGAAATTAAGGACGAGACTGTTGGCTGGGTTTGCTTTATTTACAGGTATAGCACTAGTAACAGTAGCCTCCATGAGATATTTGTACACTAAAAAGCAGGTTGTTGACAATGTTAACAACGAAATGTCAATTGTTCTTAACGGCCATGTTAACGAATTTGCAGGCTGGCTTGGAGCTAAGGGAAAAATTGTTGAGACACTGGCACAAACAGCAGAAACGGTTTGTAGTAATAGCGATATTCCGCGATTCTATAACACATAGAAAAAGAGCCAGGAAGCAAATAGGATGCCTCCTGGCCTTCTTTGTCCTAAACGAAGGGCAAAAGCTATACCCGGTTCGCTAAGGCTTGGCGCAAGTCGTGTTTTCTTTAGCGTGATATTCCTTGTGTAGCCAATTTGTTAATGTGCCTGTTCCTAAACTGACACCGAGCAGTACTAACACGAGTGCCACATAATGTTTCCATATCAGCTGTTCATCCAGGAATACGGCTGAAGCAAAAAAGCTGACAATAGGCGAACCATTAAGAAACAGCGAGGCTGTAGAAGCACCGATATGGTGAACGCCGGTATTCCAGAGCAGCGCGCCTAAAGCGGTGCTGAACCAACTGGAAAAAAACAATATAGCAATAGGCAGCAGTGCAAAGGCACCTTCATTTACCCATATTGGATTAATAGTGGCGTTGATGACTAATAATACGGGAGCGGCTATAAGGTGGCTATATGCGGTGATGACAAGCGGCGAAGTGTACTCTGTACCTTTTTTTACACATAGCGAGCCAGCGACATAAGTCAGCATGGCAATCAGCATTAAGCCGTCGCCGCCCATAGTAGCTTGGCCTGCTGCGGCTTTCCCGGTGATAATAAGCAGAATGCCACTAAGACCAAAGGCTACCCCGATTGACTTGCTCCAATTGAGCGGCTCATTAACAAGCAGGCTTGCGGCCAGGGTTGTTGTCAGCGGGTTAAGAGCCAAGATTAAGGCTGCATGTGTGGCGCTGGTAGAGCTAACACCCAACGATAAAGTGATCTGATGCATAACGATGCTAAATAGAGCGACGCCGCAGATGGGCAGCCAAGCTTCCCGCGGTACAGGCTGTCTGCCGTTGGGGTAGTACAAGGTGGGTAATAGAAACGCTGCAGCCAGTGTCATACGGATTCCGGGAAGCGCCAGGGGTGGAAAAAAGTTGGTAAGGTACTTAAGCATTACAACATTAAGACCCCATAATAAAATTACTGAAAGCATCATGACAGTAATTTTATTTGAAGATAAACCTTTAGGATGATTGAGTGATTGCTGAGTCATGGTAATCTCCTGGTAAGTATAAAATCCGATATTAGGATAGTACCATGTGGCAAGTGCATAAATCAATACATATATTTATATTTACACACGCTTTACGACATGATTGCTTTTATAAATGAACCTTTGTTTTACGGTATATAGCCGGCGTTATGGGTTTACCCTACGTTTGGAAGGTAAACTGGAGGCTAAAATTAGATACAGAGAAAGGAGGTGAAGCGAATCGCAATTTTTACTATGAAGGAAACATTTCGAGCACTTAAACACCGCAATTATCGACTATTTTGTTTGGGCCAAGGTCTATCCTTGATTGGAACTTGGATGCAGCGGACGGCTACTATTTGGCTAGTATACCGTTTGACTCAGTCCCCAGAAATTTTGGGTAATGTTGATTTCACCGGGCAGATTGCCGGGGTAGTGCTTATTCCTGTTGCCGGCGTGCTGCTAGACCGGTGGAATCGCTATCGGGTTATTCTGTGGACACAGTTATTAAGTATGGCACAGGCCATGGTGTTGGCAGGGCTGGTGTTTAGTGGGACTGTGGCCGTCTGGCATATTGTTGTGCTTAATGCCTTTTTGGGTGTAATTAATTCGTTTGATATGCCTGCCCGCCAGGCTTTTGTCTCGCAAATTGTGGAAGATAAAGAAGATTTGGCTAATGCCATTGCCCTTAATTCGGCTATGTTTAACGGCGCCCGGATTATTGGGCCGTCGATCGCTGGATTGGCTATTGCGGCTTTGGGCGAAGGGCTATGTTATCTGCTCAATGCTATTAGTTACATAGCTGTGCTTGGAGCACTGCTGGCTATGAATATTAAGGTGACAAACACGACGCCTTCCAGTTCGGAAAATATAGCAGGCGGCTTGAAGGAAGGGCTTCTCTATACCTATAAGTCCTTACCGATAAGAATGGTTTTATTGCTGTTGGCTCTTGTCAGCCTCGTGGGGTTTCCAATTTTACCACTTATGCCGCTTTTTGCCGGACAAATTCTTGGCGGTGGACCTGACACTCTGGGGTGGCTAATGTCAACTTTTGGACTAGGAGCTTTGGTCGGCACGATTTTTCTAGCATCGCGAAAGTCCATTGTGGGTATTGAAAAAGTAATTGCCGCAACTTCTGTTATTTTTGCGGCAGGGCTAATGGCATTTTCCCTGTCAGCTACAATTGAACTTTCACTGGTAATCGCTTTTATCATGGGATTTGGCATTATCGCTCAGATGGCTTCTACCAATACCATTATCCAGACATTGGTTGACGAGGATAAACGTGCCCGGGTAATGAGTCTGTATGTGCTGTCTTTTGGCGGGATTACCCCGATTGGCAGCCTTTTAGCCGGTCATGTGGCCGGTATCATAGGCGCTCCTTATACCTTTTTGCTCGGAGGAGGACTGGTACTGGCCGGAGCGCTGCTGTTTGTCATAAAATTACCTGCTTGGCAAGCTGCCGCGTATAAAATATATTGTGAAAAGGAGGTCATTTAAGCAGGCAGGATTATTTTTTGCTAAGGAGAAGCAAGAAAATATAATACAGGAATTTTGGTAAGGGGGCTTATGGCATGCCGCAAAGTATTCAATTTAAACAATCACTATACACAGGACTTATCATAGTAATGGTGACTATACTACTGATAACGGGAAGTAGCTATTTTTTCACCCGGTATGCAGACGAAGCTAACAGAGAAGCTGCCGTTAAAGGGGTGGCTGCTCTACAACTTACACTGGATGGTTGCCGGGAACAGGTGAGCTCTATCGCCATTATGACTGCCAGCCGCCCGGAAGTGATCCAGGCGGTCGCGGGCAAAGATCCTGTCGCCGGCATGCGGGTAGTTACCGGCCTTAGTGCGCAGGCAAAACTAACTTCGCTACAATTAGCGGATAGTCAAGGCCGGATATTGACCGGAGAGGGAAAGCCGCTGCAGCAGCAGTCCGTGAAACGGGTTATTGAGCAAGGGCAGACTACTTCTTACTATGAGGATGCTTCCGGAGAAGCTGTGTTGTCGGTAACGGTAACACCGGTTAAAGATGCCGCCGGCAATGTAGTTGGAGCTGTGGCTGCAGGTATGGCTGTCAGCCGTGATGATTTTGTCGACAAAATAAAAGGTATGCAAAAGGTAGACGCTACTGTTTTTGCCGGTGATGTGCGGGTGTCTACAACAATTATTCAAGAAGATAAGCGGGTAGTCGGGACAAAACTCGACAGTAAAATCGCCGCAGCTGTACTGGGGAGTGGTCAGACGTACGCCGGTGCAGCCAAAATTCTCGGTATGCCGTATGTCACCTATTATCAGCCGCTTCTGGGCTTGGATCAGAAACCGGTTGGTATTTTGTTCGCAGGCAAATCGGAAGTGGAAGCGCTGGCGGTTCGCAATAAAACGCTGATGACTTTGGGATTAGTTGGTCTGTTAGTGTTGTTGGTGGGTATTGCGTTTTCTATATGGACGGCACGGAAGCTGACTAAACCGATACTAGCGGTAGAACGGCTAATGGAAGAAGCCGGTTCCGGAGATTTGACAGTTAGGGCGGAAGTAACTTCCCGCGATGAGATTGGCAGGCTGCTTCAGGCTTTTAACACCATGATGGAAAACCAGTCAAACCTTGTTGGCGCTGTCAGCCGGACCAGTAAAGAGATTGCATTTGCTTCCGAACATTTAGCGGCCTCCAGTGAAGAAATGAGCTCTACGATAAATGAAGTAGCTTCCAATATGGGACGGGTCGCCAACAATGCATTGTCCGGGGAACAGGCCGCCGAAACGGTAAGTGAAGCGCTGAATAATCTGGCGAAACTGATAGTACTGGCAAAAGACCGGGCCGTATCCGCACAGGATGCCTCGTCGGTAACTTCCCAGGCCGCTACTAAAGGGCAATCAACGGTTGCCAGTACGGTTGCTAGTATTGACGAAATGAAAGCTAAAATTTTAGAAACGGAAGAACTTATCAGCCGGTTAAATGAATATTCCAGTCAGATTGGTGTTGTTACTGAAACAATTACCAGTATCGCCGGCCAGACCAATCTGCTGGCCTTAAATGCCGCTATTGAGGCTGCCAGAGCGGGAGAAGCCGGACGTGGTTTTGCCGTAGTCGCAGAAGAAGTCCGCAAGTTAGCCGAACAGGCAAGTAGTGGAGCACAAAAAGTTACGACACTCTTAAGCAAAGTTACAGAGAATACGGCTGCTGCCGTAAAAGCGGCTGAGTACAGCCGTGCTGGTATAGAACAAGTTGTCAGCTCAACAGACGCTGCCAGTTCAGCTCTTGCCAGTATTTTGACTGCAGCAGGCGGTACAGTTACCGATACTGAACGGATAATGAAGGTGGCTGATGACGAAGTTGCTACTTCCGACCGAATTGTGGAGCTTATTAGCAGCTTAACAAAAGGCCTAAAGGAAACAACAGGCCTTAGTAGAGAAGTAGCGGCTGCCTCTGAACAAACCGCCAGTGTTGTAGAAACAGTAGCAGCCAGCGCTGAACAGTTAACAAGTATGGCTGCAGAATTGAAAGAAATGGTAGTAAGGTTTAAAATATAGATATATTGGAACTGGCTTGGCCGCCGCCTGTCCCGATGGGATAGGCGGTTTTATATTGAAGTTTGAGATTAAAAAAAAGGCCTCCAGCCGGAGGCCTATATGTTATGTTACAGAGGAAAACATGGGCGAGGAAAACACCACCTGCGCGGGTTGCAATACCAAAATGGACGGCAGTTGTCGAAGCGAGGGGAACAGTTCCGGCGAGGGCGACAGCCGAACCCTAGTCCTAAACCTAACCCAAGAACAAAAGGAAATAGCTGTCTTTCATTTCTCGTGTTGGGTTCTTGCTCCCATTCTATATCCTCATCAAACCATTCTTCTATCTCTGGTTCTTCCCATTCTTCCCAAGATGAACGTCTCTTTTTAGCCACCTCAATCCCTCCTATACACTCTTTGCTACATAATATGCTAACCTTAATTTAACTGCTACTGCTAATGGCAGTGAAAGCGGTTATAAGCGGCCTCTATTTGTAGAAAGCGAAGGATTATGGGTGGCTAATAAAGGAAGTTTAGTTTACAGGCCAAGGTTCAGGTCTGGCAATGTAAAAACCCTGTGAGAAGTCGATGTTATAATCCTTGACAGTCGAGAAAACTGATTCGGAATGAACAAATTCGGCAATTGTTTTGATGCCCATATCGCGGGCGAAGGTAACTATGCTTTTGACGATTGCTTGGGAATGGGCGTCCTGATCGATGTTTTTGATGAGAGAAGCGTCTATTTTTAAATAATCAAAGTCTAGGGAAAGTACGTAGGAAAAGTTGGAGTAGCCTGAGCCAAAATCATCGACAGCCAGTTTACACCCGGCTGCTTTTAAGGTTTTTAGAAAGTTTACTGCTTCGGTGTGATTTTCCAAACGATGATTTTCTAATACTTCAAATACAACGCGATCGGCTATATTGTGTTTTGTCAGTTCGGTATGGATCATTTCTGTGGTTTGGATGTCTTCCATATCATCAATATCAAGGTTTATGGAGATTTCATCAGGACGGTCTTTAAATAGGGCAAACGATTTTTGAACGATAGCCTTAGTAATTGCCGGATATTGACGGGTAACTTTGGCAATGTTGATAAATTGAAACGGAGAAATAACATTGCCACTATTATCAATAAGGCGGGCTAACACCTCGTAGTGTTTGCTGTGGGGTTGCTCGTGGTTGTATATTGGCTGAAAATAGGGTACGATACGGTCATGTTTAATAGCATCTTGCAATATTGAGGCTAGCTTAATATTATCATGGTAGCGGGCGCCAATCTCTTCGGTTTCTTTAAAAAACAGGAAGGGTTTTCGTCGACAGCGGGCTTCCCGTAAGGCGATATCAGCTTTGATTACCAGTTTTTCTGGGTCAGGGTCTGTGGCAAAGGCTATGCCCATAGTAACTCTGAGCATTACTGCCTGGTTTCTGTTGGTGAACTTAGTAGCGGGAATAAGGGCAGTAATATGCCTTGACAATTGCTCAAAGTCATTCAGAATGACAGGTAAGTTTGCCGCACGTTTGGCATCCAGGAAAATAGCATATTCGTCGGCGTGAATCCGATAGAGCTGATACGCTTTGCTAGGTAATGTATTTGATAATAACCGGGCTAGGTTTAACAAGATTGCGTCTCCGGCCGTATAACCATAAAAGTTATTTATTTGCTCAAATCCGTCAATATTGATAAGGGCTACTACCGGTACAGCGGATTTATTTAAATCGCGCAGCAGGCACAGGCGGTTAGGAAGTCCTGTAAGACTGTCAGCATATAATAGCCGGATAAGTTGATCTTCGCGCTGTTTAAGCTCTTTAGTCCTATCGGCCACGCGCTTTTCTAGCGTTTGGTTAACATTGGTAAGCTGCTGCTCCAGATGTTTATACTCTGTAATATCTTTGAAGCTATTGATTACTCCAAACACTCGTTCTTCAGAATCTCTGAGCGGCGTAGCTGTTAAAACGTAATATCTAGAATCATTGGTACAGTTCTTCAGAATAACGTTAGTATTATAGGTCTGGTTCGTCTCTAAAACGCGGCATAAGGGGCAATCTGTTTTAATGCAGATGGCATCATTGAGCACTTCATTGCACTTTTTTCCCTCGATACTTTCGCGCGAAATTCCTGTCATATTGGTAAACGCATCGTTAACTCTTAGAACGGTAAAATCCCGGGCAATTACGTACATGCCGTCAACTGAGGCGTTAAATATTTGATAAAATTCGTCATGATCTGACTTGATCTGAATCACGCCCGGATATACCTCCTGAATTTGTCGAATATCTTAATAATAACACTATTGGTTATGATTTCCATATAGGACTTTTGACCTATGCAAAAATGTTAATGGCAGGAAACTACTAAGGCTTGTTGAAAATTATACTATTACAATTTGGTGAGGTTACTATGATTTGTATAGATGGCTTAGTAAAAAAGTTTGGCGAGCGGATTGCTGTAGATAATTTGAATTTAACGATTAACCAGGGAGAAACCTTCGGGCTGCTTGGACCGAATGGCGCAGGCAAAACTACGACTATACGGATTTTGACCATGCTTACCAGACCGACGGCAGGTACGATTACCCTGAATGGCTGGCGTCTGCCGCAGGATGAACTTGCTGTCAAATCTATTATCGGTGTTGTTCCCCAGCACTTCAATCTGGATATTGACTTAACAGCGAGAGAAAATCTTAATTTGCACGGACGCCTGCATCATATGCCGCACGGGCTGCGGGAAGAACGCGTTGAAGAACTTCTGGATTATGTCGAGCTAAAGGAACGGGGCAATGACATGGTCAATAAGTTCTCCGGAGGGATGAAACGGCGGTTGATGATTGCACGGGCGCTTTTACATAAGCCTCAGATTTTGTTTCTCGATGAACCGACGGTAGGACTTGACCCGCAGGTTAGACGCCGGCTATGGGATCTAATTCGCCGGATGAATGCCGATGGCTTGACCGTGCTGTTGACTACTCACTATATCGAAGAGGCGCAAAACCTGTGCGCCCGGGTGGCTATAATGGAAAAGGGCCGCCTGATCGCGCTTAATACCCCTGTGGCATTATGTGAGCGACTGGGCAAATTTGTTGTTGAGTGGAATGAAAGCGAGGGTATGCAATACCGCTTTTTTACCAACAGGACTGAAGCGGCGGCGTTTGCCGGAACCCTTTCGGTTAACGCCACCTTAAGAGATACAAATTTGGAAGATGTTTTCGTGGAATTGACAGGCCGCCGGGTAAGCGGCTAAAGGAGTTTACTATGGAGACTGCACGAGTTATCATGGCGGCGCTGGCCGAAGACGGACAGGAAGCATATGTTGTGGGCGGAGCTGTTCGTGACTTGTTACGCGGTGTTCCGCCTGTTGATATTGATATTGCGACAAACGCGACGCCTGACCGGATTATAGCCGTTGCTGAGGCCAAGGGCTGGAAAGCTATTCCGGTAGGAGCGGCTTTTGGTGTGATAACTGTAGTAGCTAACAACCAAAGCTATGAAGTAGCCACCTTCCGCAGTGAACGTTACGGCGTTGACAGCCATCGCCCGGAAGCAGTGACGCTAGGGGTTGATCTTGCCAAGGACTTGGCTAGGCGGGATTTTACCTTTAATGCTATGGCTATGGCGGCTGATGGGAAAATTATTGATCTGTTTGGCGGGCAGCAAGATCTAAAGGCTCAGCTTATTCGAACTGTTGGCAAGCCGGAAGAGCGTTTTGCTGAAGATGGCCTGAGAATGTTCCGCGCCGCCAGGTTTGCCGCCCGGTTGGGTTTTAATCTGGAGGCCATGACGTTTGCCGCAATACCCGCATCGCTGGAACGTATCCAGGGATTATCGGTGGAACGGGTAAGGACAGAACTTGAAAAAACACTGCTGTCGCCATTTGCCGCACGTGGTCTTGATATTATGCTAAAATCGGGTTTATTGGCAGGCAATTGTTTGGGCAAAGAGCAGGGAAAAACCCATCCTGTACCTATTTTGCCCGAACTCTGCCACTTGGATGGGTTGTTGCAAAACCCCCGGTATCACATGCATGATGGTTGGCGCCATACGCTCGCTGTTACTGAGTTGGTTCCCGGCGATTTATCCTTGCGGTGGGCGGCACTTTTGCATGATGTAGCCAAAGGCTGGCCGGAAATACGGGTAACAAACCGGGAAGGGCAGCCTTCCGATCCAGGACATGACAAAGCCGGCGCCCAAGCTGCCGCTGTTATCTTGCGCAGGCTGCGGGTAGACCGGCAGGTTGTAGAACAGGTGGAATGGCTTATCAGGAACCACTTAATGTTTCCGGTGGTCGAGGAAAAAGCGGTTCAGAAGTGGCTAAAGCGTCTAAGTAAGGAGTTTAAAGGGCCGGAATCGTTTAAGAATGCTCTGGACCGGCTATTTTCATTGCATCAGGCTGACCGGCAAGGCGGACATACTCAGCCTGATATGGTTGGGTTACAGGCGGTTAAGGAAATTGCGGACCAGATAATGGCTAGGGTGCCGTTTTTTCCATCCCAGCTCGCTCTTAGCGGTGGTGAGATTGCCAATAAGCTGGGAGGAGGTCCTGAAGTTGGCCGCTTCCAACAGAATTTACTGACACGAATCCAGGCCGGGCAACTCGCCAACACCAAAGAATCATTGGTGCCAGCACTCGCTTCCCGGGTTCGCAGATTGACGCAAAAGACAGTCGAATAATCCTAAAAAGTTTTTGTGAAAAATACACTTGACTCTGATAAAAGTATAGAGTATAATCAAAAACAAGTTAAAAATGAAAATACGATGAACAGGAAGTTAATTAGTTTACAATCTTCAGAGAGCTGGCGGTTGGTGAGAGCCAGTGTGAGTAACAGTTAATTCCGCCTGGGAGTATCTGATGATGAATCTGACGGGTCCGCCCGGTATAGCGGTAAAAGTTGGCCGAAAGGCAACATGGGTGGCAACGCGGGAAACAGCTCTCGTCCCTGTATAGGGATGAGGGCTTTTTATATTTTCCAGTGCTTAATTCGCGCAAAGACTCATATTCTTTATTTGGGGGAATTATACCCCTATGGGTACAGGAATGCGAATAAGTATCTGGATAAGGTGACTAACCTCAGTGGGGTATACACCACTGACTAAGTCTTCCTTATGCGGAAGCGTTACTCATGCTGTCCTATAAGCTAATTTGGGTGGCACCGCGGGATACCTAATCTCGCCCCAATGCATAGACACATATGCTGGGGCGGGATTTTTTATTTTAATTATGAGGTGATAGTTGATGAGAGAACATGGTAAAAGAGCCTATAATTTTAATGCCGGACCGGCAGCCATGCCGTTATCTGCCCTGCAAAAAGCGCAAGCCGAGTTGCTTGATTTTAATGGTACAGGAATGTCTATTATGGAACACAGCCATCGCGGCAAAGACTACGAAGCGGTGCACAACCAGGCTATAGCGTTATTAAAAGAACTCATGGCTATTCCTGAAAACTATGAAGTTCTGTTTGTGCAAGGCGGCGCCAGCCTCCAGTTTGCAATGGTACCAATGAATTTTCTGCCGGCAGGCAAGCAGGCTGGTTATGTCATGACCGGTGCCTGGTCGGAAAAAGCATTTGCTGAGGCCGAGAAATTAGGTGCTGCCTACATCGCAGCAACTGCCAAGGAAGGCAATTACCGCCGGATACCGGCGCTTAAAGAAATAAAAGCCCAACAAGATACAGCTTATCTGCATATTACCTCTAACAATACTATTTTTGGAACTGAGTGGCATGCTTTCCCGGATACCGGTGAAATTCCACTGATTGCCGATATGTCGAGCGATATTCTCTCCCATCCGTTTGACGTAAGCAAGTTTGCTCTTATTTATGCCGGAGCACAAAAGAATCTGGGACCGTCGGGCGTGACAGTTGTTATCATCCGCCGCGAGTTTTTGGAACAGGCCAACAAGAATTTGCCGGCAATGCTAAAATATGCAACCTTTGCCAAAGACAACTCGCTGTATAATACACCGCCTACTTTTAGCATATATATGGTAAAACTCATGCTGGAATGGGTGAAGGAGCAAGGGGGCGTAACTGCTATCCATAGGCGCAATCAGGAAAAGGCTGCTTTACTCTATGAGGTTATTGATGCCAGCAACGGGTTTTATGTCGGGCACGCTCAGCCTGAGGCCAGGTCACTTATGAATGTAACCTTCCGTTTGGCGGATGAAGCTCTGGAAAAGAAATTCTTAGAAGAAGTCAAAAAAGAAGGCTTTGTCGGCTTGAACGGCCACCGTTCTGTCGGCGGCTGCCGGGCATCCATGTATAACGCCGTGCCTTACGAAGCATGTAAAGCCCTGCGGGACAAAATGCTGGCATTCCAGAAAGAAAACGCTTAACTATATTGGAGGAGAATATAAATGAAAATATTAGTAAGTGATCCGGTATCGGCTGCCGGTATCGAGATCTTGCAAAAAGAGTTTACTGTAGATATAAAATTAAAACTGCCGCCGGAAGAACTTATCCGGATTATCCCGGAATATGATGCCTTGGTGGTAAGAAGCGAAACAAAGGTTACCAAAGCTGTAATTGAGGCTGCTAACAAACTCAAAGCCATTGGCCGGGCTGGCGTAGGGGTTGACAATATCGATGTTGAAGCCGCTACCCAGAAAGGGATCATTGTACTAAACGCGCCGGAAGGTAATACGATCGCCGCTACCGAACATACCATGGCCATGATGCTGGCACTGGCTCGCAATATTCCCCAAGCCCACCAAACTATGAAAGAAGGTAAATGGGAACGCGGCAAGTTCATGGGGGTTGAAATGCGTGGCAAAACTCTCGGCATTCTCGGCCTTGGCCGGATTGGAACCGGGGTAGCTAAGCGGGCGATGGCTATGGAGATGGAAGTTATTGCTTACGATCCGTTCATCAATGCCGATCATGCCCGAAATCTTGGTATTGAGTTAATGGAAGTTGATGAAATACTGACCAAAGCCGATTTCATTACCTTACATCTGCCGCTTACACCGGAAACTAAGAACTTACTAAATAAAGAAGCTTTCGCTAAAGTTAAATCGGGAGTGCGGATTATTAACTGTGCCCGCGGTGGAGTGATAAATGAAGCTGATTTGGCCGAAGCCGTCGAACAAGGAAAGGTAGCCGGCATAGCGGTAGACGTATTTGAAAAAGAGCCGATAAATCCAGAAAACCCCTTGCTTAAACTGGAAAAAGCCGTGCTTACACCTCACCTTGGCGCATCTACAGCCGAAGCTCAAGTTGGCGTTGCTGTTGATGTTGCCCATGGTATTATTGCCGCTCTCAGAGGCGAACCGGTTATGACCGCGGTTAACATGGCGCCTATTCCGGCGCATGTACTCAAAGTGGTTAGACCTTATTTTGAATTAGCTGAGAAAATGGGCTGCCTGGCCGTGCATCTGGCCGATGGGCGCATAAACTCGGTGGATATTGAGTATAACGGCGAAATCAGTCAGGTTGATACCAAGATGCTGACAACGGCGCTGGTAAAAGGTTTGCTCAATCCAATCCTGCAAGAAAGCATTAATTATGTTAACGCTCCGGGGTTAGCTAAAGCCCGTGGTATTAAGGTCAAGGAAATCAGAAGCAAAGAATCTGCCGATTTTGCCAATTTAATTACCGTTCGTGTCCGCACTGACAAGGGAGAGCATATGGTAGCCGGAACCTTGTTTGGTCAGGAAGGCCGCATTGTACTTATAGACGGCTACCGGGTAGACGTGGCGGCACGGGGGTGGCTGTTACTTGGCCCACATCTCGACCAGCCCGGTATGGTTGGCAAGGTAGGAACAATCCTGGGCGAAGCCAATGTAAATATTGCCGGTATGCAGGTTGGGCGAACCGAGACAGCAGGTACTAATATTATGGTAATGAGTGTCGAAGCCGATGTTCCTACCCCGGTTATGCTGAAAATAAAAGCAATTGATGGTATATTAGGAGCAAAGCTTGTAAACTTTAATGCAGGATAAGACGACGGCCAGAATATAATGAAGCTATCTGACGGCTGTTGTCGCAGGAGGAGAATATGGCACTAACCCGATTTATTTTAGTACGGCACGGTGAAACTACGTGGAATAAGGAAGGGCGTTATCAAGGGCAAATAGATACACCGCTTAGCCCGTTTGGCCGGGAACAGGGACAGATGGCCGCCAAGGCACTAAAAGGTGTACCTATTGATATATGCTATGCCAGTCCGCTTAGCCGGGCGGTGGATACAGCTATGATGTGCGTGGCCGCTCATGGATTGTCGGTGAATACCGACAGTCGCTTACTAGAGATTAACCATGGCGAATGGGAAGGTATGCTGAGCGATGAGGTAGGAAAGACATATCCCGAACTGTTGACTCAATGGAAAACTACAGTTGTGGGGGTTACTATGCCAGGTAAGGGTGGCGAGGATATCGTTTCTGTTCGTGACCGGGCGATGGTATTCTTCCGGGAAATGGCGGAAAAACACCAGGGCCAGACAGTGTTGGTAGTAGCTCATGATGCCGTTAACAAAGCTGTATTATGTGATATTTTAGATATTGATCTGTCCCATTTCTGGCAGGTAAAACAAGATAATACTTGTATTAACGTCTTTGAGTATCAGGACGGAAAATGGCGATTGGTACTCATGAACTCGACTACCCATTTAGGATTTTTATTCAGTGGCATTGAACAAAAAGGATTATAAAACGCTTATTCGCTTCTATAAAGTGTAAGTCTTTAAGGGGCTAGTCAAAGTACAGAAATAATGAGGCTGCCGATAGGCGCCTCATTATTTTTTTCGGGCCCGGCATAAGATAATTTTCCCAATCGCAGCAGGTATTGAGGAAGTTATCTTGAAAATATATAGCAACTAAAAATGATTACTAAAATTAAAGGAGTGTTACGATATGAGTCAGGATAGAGACTCGAGCCAAGCTGCTTTAAAAAGTCAGTCCTGTGATTGCGGCTGCGCGGGTTGTGGCCCTATCGAAGAGAGCCGGTTCAGTAAAGATATGCGGAAACTTTACGAAGCAGGCCAGACAGCCGATATGTTGACAGCTTGTGAAAAAATGCTGATTGAAAATCCGGAAAACGGCGATGCTTATTTTTGGCGTGGAGTAGCGGCGGCCGTTGCCGGGAATTTTGAAAAGGCATTGACTGACTATAACAAAGCTGTTGAGCTAAATGACAGAAATGCGGCATACTATTCGTATCGTGGCAGCGCTTTTGCTATGCTTGACGATATCAAAAATGCTGTAATGGATTATTCTAAAGCTATATTTTATAACCCTAATGATTGGGTTAATTACGCCAATCGCGGTGTACTGTATTTGAATAACGGAGTACTGGACCATGCTATTGACGATTTCAGTAAAGCAATCGAGCTGGAACCCGGGGATATGGGCTCTTACATGAATCGTGGTGATGCGTATGCCAACCGGAACCAGTATTCCGCGGCGATTGCTGATTATGATAAGGTACTACAACGCTTCCCGGAAGAAAGCGTTGCACTGATAAAAAGAGGACAGGCTTATTTTGAGCTGGGGATGAATGACGAAGCGATGGCCGACTATAATAAAGTAATTGAACTTGAACCTGAGAATGTTCAAGCCATTGCCATCAGGGCTTCTGTATATTTGGGACAAGGCAAACCGGAACAGGCAGTCGCTGATTTTACCCGGGTCATTGAATTTGAACCAAACGACTCACGTCCGTACTTTTTCCGTGGAATAGCTTTTGTTGCTCAAAAAGCGTACAAGGAAGCAGTTGCAGACTTTACCCGCTGTACCGAGCTGGATCCGGATAATGCACTTGCTTATCATAATAAGGCTATTTGCTGTGAATTACTGCAGCTTACTCATGAAGCAGTTATTGCTTACACGGAGTTTTTGACCAAAGCGGATGCCGAGTCACCGGAAGCAAAACAGGCGCAGGAGCGGCTGCAAGTGTTAACAAAAGAAACAGGCGAAACTCCGCTGCAATAGGGGGATTAATAAATGGAAAAACGACGTTTAGGCCGCTCTGAACTTATGGTAACACCCATCAGCTTTGGTGCTTTACCCATGCAACGGTGTACCATGGAAGAGGCGGGTGAGGTACTTATTGCCGCATTAGATGCAGGAATTAACTTTTTTGATACCGCGCGCGCCTATACCGACAGTGAAGAAAAGATTGGCAGATATATATCCGGCCGTCGTCAGGAATATCATTTGGCGACTAAAAGTATGGCCAGAACGAAAGCGGCTATGTTTGCTGATATAGACGGCAGTTTAGCCACAATGAAAACAAACTATATTGATTTGTATCAGATTCATAATGTCAAAACAGAAACTGAGTACGAGGCCGTAATGGCGCCGGATGGAGCACTGGCAGCGCTCAAAGCCGCTAAGGCCGCCGGCAAAATCCGGCATATAGGGATAACCGGACATAATATTGATATACTGGTTAGCGCTGTAAAAACCGGGGAATTCAGTACGGTTCAAGTACCGTTCAACTGTGTTGAACAGGGGGCGGATAAAGAACTTTTCCCGTTGGCGAAATCACTGGATGTTGGTATTATTGTCATGAAACCGTTGGGCGGCGGTCTGATTCCTAATGTTGATTTGGCGCTTAGGTTTGTTTTGCAGCATGATGGTTTAGTGGCCATTCCCGGCATGGATAGAGTTGAGCATATTCGGGAGAATTTGGCGCCAACAAAAGACTTTAAGCCGCTTAGTCCTGAAGAAACAACCAAACTGAAGGCTGAAGCCGAAGTACTAGGAGCTAACTTCTGCCGCCGGTGCGGTTATTGTTTGCCTTGTGCCGCTGGAATTGAAATTCCGACGATGTTTATTTTTCACTTACAATATACAAGATATAATATGAAAATTGCCATTCCAGGGCGGTACCAAGGTCTAAAAGCCAAAGCGTCTGATTGCATTGAATGTGGCGAGTGCGAGGCTCGCTGTCCTTACAACTTGCCCATTCGCGAACGCATGAAGCAGGTGGCCAAAGACCTCGGTTAAAAGGAGGAAAACACATGGCCGAAGATACTAAGTTTGATATTGCCGTTATCGGCGGTGGTCCGGCGGGGCTGTCGGCAGCTTTGACCGGGCGTATCCGTAACAAATCCATTGCATTGTTTGAGCATCTTGATTTTAGCCAGAAGCTGCAAAAGGCGCATTTGGTGGATAATTACTTGGGGATGCCGGAAATTACCGGCAAGGGTATGATGCAGCATTTTTCCAGCCATGCGCTGGCGCATGGTCCTAAGCTTATCAAGGAAAAGGTAGTCAACGTGTTTCCCGGCGACAAAATGTTCACTTTGCTTACACCTGGTAACACCTATGAAGCCAAAGCTGTAATTTTTGCTACCGGTGTTGTAAGTACACTGCTGTTTCAAGGCGAACGTGATCTACTTGGACGCGGGGTTAGCTACTGTGCGACCTGCGACGGACGCATGTTTCAAGGACGGGATGTTGCCGTAATTTCGTATACCGAAGAAAGCGAAAATGAAATCGAGTTTTTAGCAGAACTGTGCCGAAATGTATACTTCTTGCCACAATATAAAGGCGATTTCGGTAACATGCGCTCTCCGGTTAAGGTAGTGTCCACTAAGCCGAAAGCTATTGTTGGTGATGGCCAAGTCGAAAAACTGGTCACTGATAAGGAAGAGCTAAAGGTGCACGGCGTATTTATCATGCGGCAGTCCGACCCGGTCGAGAATCTTCTGCCTGGACTTGAACTGGAAGGTGAAGTTATCAAAGTCAACCGGGATATGTCAACAAATATTCCCGGTGTATTTGCCGCCGGCGATTGCACCGGCAAACCATGGCAAATTGCCAAAGCAACCGGTGAAGGGCTTGTTGCCGTATTGAGTGCCATTACCTATATTGACCATCTGGAGTAAATTTAAAAGCGGGCTTGCTTCCTCGGAAGTTAAGCTCGCTTTTGGTTTGTTATATATTTATTTGTTCTGGCTGCGCTGCGCGCGCCGTTCGCTGTATAAGGCCAGTAAATCAGGTGGTTCTGTGGATTTAAAGTTATATTCAGGAGCCAGCTGCTGGCATTTTTCAATAGCGGCTTTCAGATCGTAGTAGACTTCCCATTTGGCCTTAACCAATTCTTTGCCGGTAAGGCGCAGGAGGTAGGCCGGGTGATAAGTGGCAATGGCCGGAATGTCATATTTAGTAGTAAACCACTGGCCGCGATCTTTGGTGATGCGGGCGGTAGGGGCAAATAAATATTTTAGAGCAACACTACCGAGGGCAACGATTACTTTCGGCTGAACCAACGCCAACTCGTGGTCAAGCCAAGCCGCAGCACAGAACTGTCCTTCCTCAATGGTAGGTGTGCGGTTATTTTTAGGGCGGCACTTAATTACATTTGTGGTGTATACACAATCACGTGTAATCCCGACACTGGCGAGTGCTTTATCAAGTAATTGCCCCGAGGGGCCGACCAAAGGTACTCCGTATTCATCCTCGACGCCGCCGGGGCCTTCGCCGACAAGTGCCAACGGGCTTGCTAATGTGCCGTTGTAGGATGTAGGACCAATAGCATCTTTTCTGAGCGGACAGGAACTGCAGACCAAGAGATCCTGTTCTAGCTGTTCAAGTGAAGTATATGTCATTATTTCACCTCGTTATTTTAGTTCGCTTAGTAGGCAAGAACTCCTTTTTGTAAACAGTCTAAAAATATTTTGCCGTTACTATTAAGTGACAAAAAATACGGCAGTAATGGTATAAAAAGGATACAAATAAAAAAGAAATACTTTTGTGATACAAATAAATTAATTGAATTTAATAAAATTGCTGTAAATATAGCTTGACGCTTTTTATCAGGGCATTTTAGAATATAAATGCAGCATACAAATTTTACATAGAAGATCTAATTGGCGCGAGAATCAGACTGGCTCATTCCCAAGAAAGGAATTACAATTATGAGCATTGTTCAAATGTTTTGCCGGGTAATTGGAGATCGGGATAGTTATACAGCGAAACACAGTAAAAATGTGGCTCGTCTTATGGCTGATTTCGCCCAATATTCGGATTTGACTGTTGAAGATGTGTCGATGGCGTATGTTGTTGGGATAGTTCACGATGTGGGTAAAGTAAGTGTACCTGATCATATTCTAAATAAGCCTGGACGTTTAACGGAAGAAGAGTTTGCTGTGATAAAACAGCATCCTGATATTGGTGCCAATATTTTGGAAGAAGTGGTCGGCCTGGAACAGGTAGCTGAAATTGTGCGTCACCACCATGAACGGTATGATGGAGAAGGGTATGTGCAGGGATTGAGCGGGGAATCAATACCGCTGTTTAGCAGGATGCTGGCATTGTGTGACACTTTTGATGCAATGACGACTGCCCGCTGTTACCGGGAGAAACCGCTAAGTACTAATGAAGCCCTGGCGGAAATATCCAGATGTGCCGGAACACAGTTTGATCCGCAAATATGCCGGAGTTTTATTGAATTTATTAATTACCAGGGAGGCTGTAACTATTTAGCGACAGCCAATGTTTGAACAGATTGTCAACACTTTACAATTAATGTTGAATAATGTATAATTTTATAATACATAATATATGGTAACATGATATCGTTAGATGCAATGATAGGACAGTGCATAACTGTATGTTTTCAGAGAGCTGGTGGATTGGTGCGAGCCGGTAACAGCATTATGCTATCCAACCTTGAGCAGGCGGCGATGAGCCGCACGGTTCACGTCCGTTATGCGTGCCGAGCGGACTAGCAATAGTCAATCAGGGTGGCAACGCGGGAGAAAGATAACTCTCGTCCCTATAATATAGTGGGACGGGAGTTTTTTGCATTGCCAGAATAAATATCCATCTTTTGGCATTCAATAAGAGAAGGTAGGTTTCTGCCCTCGTCCGCACAGAACAGTCGATTCGTATCGTTAAGGAGGTATATATAAATGCTAGACATTAAATTTGTACGTGATAACCCGGAAAAAGTTGAGCAAGCTCTGAACAACCGGGGCGCCGCGATGAGTCTGGATGAATTCATCAACTATGAGAAAGAACGGCGCGAACTGCTGGCCGAAGTAGAAACGTTGAAAAACCAACGGAATACAGTTTCACAGGAGATCAGCAGGAAGAAGAAAGCCGGCGAAAATGCCGACGATATGATTGTGGAGATGCGCGAAGTAGGTGATCGCATCTCGGCCATTGATGCTAAGCTTAAAGAAACGGAAGCTTCTCTTAACGGTATTATTATGAGCATTCCTAATGTCCCGCACGAATCTGTGCCTGTGGGTAAAGATGAGCATGATAATAAAGAAATTCGCCGCTGGGGCACTCCGCGTGAATTTTCTTTTGAACCCAAGCCGCACTGGGAAATTGGTGAGAAGCTGGGCATCCTGGATTTTGAACGTGGTGGCAAGGTAACCGGAGCCAGATTTACTTTTTATAAAGGCCTGGGTTCCCGTTTGGAACGTTCGCTTATTAACTTCATGCTTGATTTGCATACCAAAGAGCATGGCTTTACCGAGTTTTTCCCACCGTTTATTGTCAATGAAGCGAGTATGACTGGCACCGGTCAACTGCCTAAGTTTGCTCAGGATATGTTCAAACTGGAAGGTCTTGACTACTACCTCATTCCTACTGCCGAAGTGCCTATTACTAATTTTCATCGCCAGGAAATCCTAGACGCTAAGGATTTACCTTTGTACTATACTGCCTACAGTGCTTGCTTCAGAGCGGAAGCCGGTGCAGCCGGCCGGGATACCCGCGGTCTTATCCGTCAGCATCAGTTTAACAAAGTGGAACTTGTTAAATTCAGTCTGCCGGAAGAATCTTATAATGAGTTAGAAAAGTTAACTCTTAATGCCGAAAAAGTGTTGCAACTGCTAGGTCTGCCTCACCGGACAATGCTGTTATGCTCCGGCGATATGGGTTTTTCCTCAGCCAAAACATATGACCTTGAAGTTTGGCTGCCAAGCTTCAATACGTATCGTGAGATTTCCTCCTGCTCTAACTTTGAAGACTTCCAGGCACGCCGGGCTGAAATTAAGTTCCGCCGTGAACCGAAAGCCAAACCGGAGTTTGTCCATACGCTGAACGGATCTGGTGTAGCGATTGGCAGGACAGTAGCCGCTATTCTGGAAAACTACCAGCAGGCCGACGGATCGGTTATCATACCTGAACTGTTACGGCCATACATGGGCGTAGATGTAATAAAATAGCCAACGGAATAATGCAAGACAAGGCAAAGAGAAGTATTCCTTTGCCTTGTCTTTTTTTTTCTGGATTTTTCTTGCTAATTAAATAATTTCGACTATTGACAATTTTTCTGTTCCTTTGCTAAAATTAATGTACAACCAAATAATACCAGGATGATGGTTATAGGAGAGAACGTTTTGGTACGGCGCCGAAGGAGTAAGCACTTTGTCAAACTCTCAGGCAAAAGGACTGTAACCGGACTATACTCTGGAGAGCACACTTTGCGGTAACGCGGGTGTCACCGATGGGGAGCCCTGACGGGCAAATCTCTCAGGTACAATGGACAGAGGCAAAGGGATTATTCCACTTTGCCTCTGTTTTTATTTGTCCACTTTTAACTGCTGGATAACTAAGTGGTAGTGGGATAATTGGGAAATGGGTATCCTATAGAAAAAAAGAGGAGATGATTTGCATGACAGTACGGCAGACGCCGCTCTACGAGACTCATGTCAAGTACGGCGGCAAAATCGTCGAGTTTGGCGGCTGGCTGCTTCCGGTCCAGTATGCGGGAATTCTGGAAGAGCATAAAGCCGTCAGGGAAAAGGCTGGATTATTTGATGTATCTCATATGGGTGAGGTACTTGTTAAAGGGCCGGAAGCGTTAGCTTTTTTGCAAAAACTGGTGACAAATGACGTTTCCCGGATAGCTGATACGCAAGTGCAGTACACCCCAATGTGCTATCCTGATGGCGGTACAGTGGATGACCTCTTGATTTATAAACGTAGTAACGAGGAATATTTTTTAGTTATAAACGCCGCCAATATCGAAAAAGACTGGAATTGGATGCAAGAAAATAGTGCCGGCTTTAACGTGGAATTGACCAATTTATCCGATCAGACTGCCGAACTGGCGCTGCAAGGGCCGCAGGCTGAAACCATAATAAGCAAACTGACCGATGCCCCGCTGGCTAAGCTCGGTTACTACTGGTTTATCCCGCAAACTACAGTTGCCGGAAAATCTGTCATGGTTTCACGCACCGGCTACACCGGCGAAGATGGTTTTGAAATTTACTGCCGGCCGGAAGATGCAGCTTTTCTTTGGGAAAAACTAATGGAAGCCGGCAAACCGTACGGGCTGATGCCTACCGGACTTGGTTGCCGTGATACGCTGAGGTTTGAAGCGACCCTTCCGTTATATGGGCATGAATTGTCGGCAACAATTACGCCGATTGAAGCTGGTATTGGTAAATTTGTTTCTTTGGATAAAGGCGAGTTTAACGGACGTGCCACCCTTGCCGCGCAGAAACAAAATGGGCCGCACCGTAAAATTGCCGGGTTTGTTTTAACCGGACGGGGAATTGCCCGGGCCGACTACCCGGTTGTTTTTGAGGGACGCCGGATAGGGACGGTGACAACCGGTTCCTACGCACCTACTCTGGATAAAAATATCGGGTTGGCATTAGTGGAAGCCGAATATGCCAAAGTGGGCGGCAAGTTTGACATTGAGATCCGCGGGAAAAACGTTCCTGCTGAAGTTATCGCCAAACCATTTTATATTAGGGGGAAATAACAATGAATATTCCAAAAGAGCTTAAGTATTCTAAAGATCACGAGTGGATAAAAGTGGAAGGTAATGTGGCTACTATCGGAATTACCGATTTTGCTCAATCTCAATTAGGTGATGTAGTATTTGTAGAATTGCCGGAAGTCGGAACCGAAGTTGCCGCTGAAGCAGGTTTTTCTGTAGTTGAGTCGGTAAAGGCAGTATCTGATATTTATGCACCTATTTCCGGTAAAGTAATTGAAGTAAACGAGGCCCTGTCCGATGCTCCTGAGACTGTCAACCAAGATGCATATGGACAAGGCTGGATTGCCAAGTTTGAAATTACTGATACCTCTGAACTAGGTAAGCTTCTAGACAGTGAGGCCTATGAGAAACTGGTAGCCGAGGGAGGCCATTAAAATGCCGTGGAGTTATTTGCCGCATACCGACGAAGACCGCAAGGCTATGCTTCAGGCTATCGGTGTGAATGAAGTCAGGGATTTGTTTGTAGATATCCCTGCTGAATTGCGAATGAACCGGCCGCTTGATTTACCTCAAGCCATGTCTGAACCTGAATTGGCAGAACACTTGTCGGCGATGGCCGCTAAGAGCGCTGCGGTTACTGAATATGCTTGTTTCCTTGGTGCCGGGGCGTATGACCACTACATACCCAGTGTGGTTGACCATGTACTGAGACGTTCGGAATTCTATACAGCATACACGCAGTATCAGCCGGAAATTTCGCAAGGGTATCTGCAAGTACTGTGGGAATACCAGAGCCTTATTTGTGAACTAACCGGCATGGCAGTAGCCAATGCTTCCTTATATGACGGCGGCACTGGTCTGGCTGAAGCAGCTATGATGGCAGCCAGCGCCACCAACCGCAGCGAATTACTGGTAGCCAAGAGTGTTCATCCTCACTACCGGACTATCTTAAATACCTATGCTATTGACAAGGGTTACACAATTACGGAGATTGGCTATAAAAATGGACAGCTGGACGCTGATGAACTGCAGGCTAAACTGAGTAAATCCGTCGCCGGTGTTATTCTTGAGACTCCAAATTTCTTCGGTGCTATCGAAAACGTCAAGGCCTTGGCCGATTTAGCTCACGCTCAAGGCGCGCTGCTGATTACCGCCGTTGATCCGATTTCGCTTGGTTTACTTGAGGCTCCCGGCAAGCTGGGTGCCGATATTGTGTTGGGAGAAGGCCAAAGCCTTGGTATTCCGATGTCCTTTGGCGGCCCGTACCTTGGTTTCTTTGCTACTACCGAGAAACTGATGCGTAAGATGCCCGGCAGAATTGTCGGCCAAACTACCGACAACGAAGGCACCCGCGGTTTTGTTCTGACGCTGCAAGCCCGCGAACAGCACATCCGCCGCGAGAAAGCAACTTCTAACATCTGCTCCAATGAAGCATTATGCGCATTAGCAGCAGCTGTATACTTAAATACTGTTGGTAAGGAAGGCTTTAAACAGATTGCCGCTTTGACCCTTAACAAAGCGCATTACGCTTATAAACAATTGACAGGCACAGGATGCAAAGAAGTATTCAGCGCACCGTTCTTTAAAGAATTTGTTGTACGCTTAACTAAGCCGGTTGAGGAAGTTAATAAAGAACTGTTTAACGACAAAATTATCGGCGGGCTGGACTTAGGCAAATACTATCCGGAATTAGCCGACTGCATGCTTGTTGCGGTTACAGAGAAACGTTCTAAAGAGGAAATTGACCGGCTTTCGGCCAGACTGGGGGCAATGCTATGAGTGCCAGAAAAAGTAAATCACTTATTTTTGAAATAAGCAAACCCGGACGCCGGGCCATAGATCTGCCTGCCTGTGATGTGCCTGAGACCGAAGCGCAGAGTTTGATTCCAGCCGGATTCTTACGGCAAGAAGCCGCCGATTTGCCGGAGGTCAGTCAGCTCGACTTGATGCGGCATTACACAGGTTTGTCCAATCGGAACTTTGGTGTTGATTCCGGTTTTTACCCGTTGGGTTCCTGCACCATGAAATATAATCCTAAGATTAACGAAGATGTCTGCCGCCTGCCGGGATTTGCACAAATCCATCCGCTGCAGGAGGGTGAAACCGTGCAGGGCGCAATGGAACTTCTTTATAACATGGAACAGTATTTGGCCGAGATTGCCGGCATGGATGCTGTTACCATGCAGCCCGTAGCAGGCGCTCATGGTGAGCTTACCGGTCTTAAGCTTATCCGTGCTTATCATCGTCATCGCGGCCAAAATCGCACAAAAGTAATTGTGCCTGATTCTGCTCATGGCACAAATCCGGCCAGTGCCGCGGTCTGCGGTCTGGATATTGTTGAAATAAAATCACATGACGACGGCGCAGTTGACTTAGAAGCGCTACAAGCGGCTGTAGGCGAAGATACCGCCGCACTGATGCTGACAAATCCCAGTACCTTAGGGTTGTTTGAAAAAAATATTAAAGAAATAGCCAAGATCGTCCATGACGCCGGCGGCCTGTTATATTATGACGGAGCTAACGCCAATGCCATTATGGGTATCACCCGTCCTGGCGATATGGGCTTTGACGTTGTCCACTTTAACCTGCATAAAACCTTTAGTACCCCACACGGCGGCGGCGGCCCGGGTTCAGGCCCGATTGGCGTAAAGAAAGACCTAGTTCCTTTTTTGCCCACTCCGGTTATTGTAAAAGAAGCCGACAAATTCCGTTTTGAAGAAAACCGCCCGCTTTCCATTGGTAAAGTGCATGCTTTCTACGGCAACTTTGGCGTTATTGTCAGAGCCTATGCCTACATTAGAGCCATGGGGCCTGACGGTCTTAAGACCTCCAGCGAAGATGCCGTACTGAATGCCAACTATTGCCTGAGCCAACTGAAAAAGGACTTCTATGCACCGTTCTCCCGCTACTGCATGCATGAGTGCATTATTACACCTAAGCATCAAAAAGCCCAGGGTGTCCATACTCTGGATATTGCTAAACGCCTCCTTGACTATGGCTATCATCCGCCGACAATTTACTTCCCGCTTATCGTGGAAGAAGCTATGATGATTGAACCGACCGAGAGCGAAAGCAAAGAAACTCTTGACGGGTTCATTGCGGCTATGCATCGTATTGCCGAAGAAGTCAACGAGGACGTCACCCTGGTTACCGAAGCGCCGCGAAATACTGTTGTGGGGCGGCTTGACGAAGCATCTGCCGCTCGGAAACCGATTGTAAAATGGCGCAGGTAGCACGCTTGCCAATACCGGAAGCCATCCGGTTTGTCTATCCGATGAAAACCAAATCGGTAAGTGTTACCGGCTCCAAATGCGAATTAAATTGTGCCCACTGCGGTGGGCACTATCTAAAGCACATGAAACCGCTGGAAACCATGCTTACAGCTGGCGCTGACACTAGTGCCAGCTGGCTGGTTAGTGGCGGCTGCAAGGCGGACGGTACCGTGCCGATTGCAGATCATATGGATAAACTTGCTGAGATAAAGCAAAGCAAACGCTTTAATATGCATGTCGGCCTTATTGGGCAAGCCACAATTGACAAACTGGCGGCTGTGGCCGACTGTGTTTCCTTTGATTTTGTGGCTGATAACGCCACGATCAAAGAAGTGTTTGGGCTTAGCAGTACCGCTGAGGATTATGTGGCTTGCTACCAGGCTCTCCAGCGTAAAGTGAAAGTAATGCCCCATATTTGTATTGGACTTAAAGGCGGCGAAATCTGCGGTGAGTACCGGGCTTTGGAACTTCTTAAGGAACTTGGCGCACCAGCTTTGACTTTTATTATTTTTATACCGACACGAGGCACCCGGTTTGCTGACAGACAACCGCCGGCGTTGGCGGATACGGCTAAGCTGTTAAGTTATGCCCGGTTGACTTTTCCCGATATTCCGCTGCATCTTGGCTGTATGCGCCCTGGTGGACGCTATCGCGAGGAACTTGATAAATGGGCGGTTCGCAGCGGGTTTGATGTCATTGTTAATCCAGCACCTGCTGCCGTTAGTTTAGCCGAAAACTTAGGTCTTGCCATAACCAGGGGAGAGGAGTGTTGTGTACTGTGAGTCTATGGAAACTATCAGCAGGCACAGCCTCGGCGGTCGGGAAAAAACAACTTAAAATTGATGTACTTCCCACAACTGCCTATATTATGCTGGGAGAAAAGTGCCGGAACAATTGCCGGTTCTGTGCACAGTCCCGGGAGAGCTCAGCCCGTGCCGATATGTTATCCCGGGTTACCTGGCCGGAATTTCCCGAACAGGAAGCGGCTCAGGCAGTTGGTACGGCTTATCGGGAAGGAAAACTTCAGCGGGCTTGCCTGCAAATCGTTAAAGGCAGACAAAGCTGGCAGACAAGCCTTGACGCGCTATCGGCCTTAACCCGGGAAAGCAGCGTTCCTGTCTGCATTTCTACCGATGTTGAAACCGTGGTACAAGCTAAAGAACTGCTTGCACAGGGTGCGGACCGGATTTCTCTGGCACTTGATGCGGCAACACCGGAACTATACCGGGAAGTAAAAGGCGGGGACTGGGCTAAACGCTGGCAGCTTCTGACCGAATGTGCAGCGGCACTGCCTGGCAGGATAGGCACCCATCTAATTGTTGGTTTGGGGGAAACCGAACAGCAAATGATTACAACTATAGCAACCTGCCGGGATAAAGGGATCAACGTAGGCTTGTTTGCCTTTACTCCCGTACGGGGAACGGCCTGGAGTGAAAAAATGCCTCCTGCTGTCGGCCATTATCGCCGGGTGCAGATTGCGCACTTTTTATTGAAGGAAGGCTTTAGCCAGGAGATTTTTCGTTATCAGGAGGGCCGACTCGCCGGAATCGATTTGCCCGCAGAGGAACTACAAGCCATTTTAAATAATGGCAAAGCTTTTGAAACAAGCGGCTGCAGCGGCTGTAACCGCCCCTACTATAACGAGCGTCCGGGTGGAGTCATGTACAACTATCCCAGGCCGCTTACTCCGTCAGAAACCAGACAGGCTATAGCTGAGAGTCAATTGTTGTGTCAGGGGAACGAATCTTTGATACAAAATGCGGGGTAAATGGAGGAAATGGCTTATGAAGTGGCGTGCGATTAAGAGTGGTATCAATTGTGCCGCTTATAATATGGCAGTTGATGAAGCCATACTCAAAGCTCATGCCGCAGGACAGGTGCCGCCAACCCTCAGGCTTTACGGCTGGCAGCCTGCGGCTGTAAGTATTGGCTATTTTCAAAAAGCAGCCGGCGAAGTCGACCTTGCCGAATGCCGGCGACAGGGTATTGACGTTGTGCGCAGGCTCACCGGCGGCCGGGCGGTACTGCATGCTGCTGAACTCACTTACAGTCTGGTTGTCAGTGAAGATCATCCGCTTGTACCGGCTACCATTACGGCATCCTATCGCTTTTTTAGTCAGGGCTTGCTGGACGGTCTAAACCGGCTGGGGATTAGCGCTCAGATGAGCATGCCGAAAGCTGCCTACGGACAGACTAAACGCCGGCACGCATCGGCTGCCTGCTTTGACGCGCCTTCCCATTATGAGGTTACCTTTGCCGGACGCAAGTTAGTAGGCAGCGCCCAGGTTCGCAAAGAGGGCGTTATTTTACAGCATGGTTCCATATTATTAAGCTTCGACTCCCACAAGGTAGCTTCGCTGCTCAACTTGCCCACAGCAGAAGATAAGGAAAGGGTAGCAGCCATGCTGGCGATGCGGGCCATGTCTATTTCAGAGGCCGGTCAGCGGAATATAAGCTGGGAAGAAGCCTGTGACGCAATGCTCACGGCTTTTGGTCCGGCCTTGGGCATTGAACTGGACCCAGGCAGTCTCACTGATAAGGAAGAAGCGGCTGCAAGCCAACTGAGGATTGAAAAATACACACAAGACAGCTGGAATTTGTTGCGCTAATGCAGATTATAAAAATTCAGTTCCATTGCTTTCAAGTTTAATTAACGAATGTGTGAAGAAATATAAGAGAAGTAAGGGGCTTTGCCTTTACTTCTATCAGGGGGATAGACTATGAGCTATGACGTAGCGGTCATTGGCGGCGGTCCCGGCGGCTATGTTGCTGCCATTCGGGCCGCACAACTGGGCGGCAAGGTACTCTTAGTAGAAAAAGAGAATATGGGTGGGGTCTGTCTGAACCGTGGCTGTATTCCCACCAAAACATTATTAAAAAGCGCGGAAAAGTGGGAAGACCTAAAACGTTGCGCGGAATTTGGCCTGAAAGCCGAGAATATCAGCTTTGACTTTGCTGCAATCATGGAGCGCAAAAATAAAGTGGTTGCCGGTCTGCGGGGCGGTATCGAGCAATTAGTCAAAAGCAATGATATTACCGTTATGCGCGGTGCTGCCGCATTTACCGGTGCTAATAATCTGGCAGTTACTACCGAATCCGGCCGGGAAACGGTTGAAGCTGCCAAAATAATAATTGCTACCGGGTCAGTACCTAGCGGCATCCCTGTGCCTGGACGCGATCTGCCGGCTGTTGTGACAAGCGACGACTTGCTGGAATTGGCCGAAGTGCCCAAAAGCATGGTTGTCATTGGAGCCGGTGTCGTCGGGGTGGAATTTAGCGCAGTTATGAGAGCTTTTGGCTGTGAGGTTACCATCGTTGAAATGCTGCCAACCATCCTGCCAATGGTAGACGGCGAGCTTGTAAAACGCATGGGACTCAGCCTGCGTAAACAAGGAATCAAAACTATTGCCGGGGCGAAAGTAATGGCAATCGAAGAAGCGGCCGAAGGCGTAGTTGTAAAAGTGGATACAGGCAAAGGTGTCCAGGAATTCCCGGCAGAAAAGGTGCTGATTGCCGCCGGTCGCCGTCCGGTAACAGAAGGTTTGGGATTAGAGGCGGCAGGTGTGGCTTATGACCGTAAAGGCATACCTGTTAATGAGCGGATGGAAACCAACATACCTGGAATCTATGCCATCGGTGATGTTACCGGCCAAAGCATGTTAGCCCACACGGCATCAACCGCAGGCATGGTGGCAGCCGAAAACGCTATGGGTCAAAGGTCTATCATGGATTACGGCGCTATTCCAAGCTGCATTTTCACTGCTCCGGAAATTGCCATGGTTGGACTGACGGAAGAAGAAGCGACAGCCAGACAGCTAACCTTTAAGACCAGCAAATTCAACTTTGCCGCTAATGGCAAAGCAGTAACCATGGGAGAAACTGACGGCTTAGTGAAGATTATCGCAGAAGCTGATACCGGCAAACTACTCGGAATGCATATCCTAGGGCCGCATGCCAGTGATCTGATTATGGAAGGTGCCCTGGCAATCAAAAACAGTCTAACCGCTAAAGATATTGCCCATACCGTTCATCCGCATCCCACACTGTCCGAAACAGTAATGGAGAGCGCTCACGGTATTTTCGGTGATATTATTCACCAGGCGAAAATGAAGCCGAGAAGGTAAAAAAACAACCCATAACTTTTATTAGTTATGGGTTGAATTATTCAAATTGTACCGCCTAACAATCGAATTCTACTTTTTGCAATGTCTATTATATCCGCTTGTTGAGGATCGGTATTAGCAATGAGGTTGCGATATGTTTCAATTGCTTCACTATACATCAGCTTTTTTTCTAAGGCAGTGCCTTTATTTAAATATGCTTTAGCATATTTGGGGTTGAGCTCTATTGCCTTATTGCAATCGGAAATTGCTAGGTCGTATTCGGCTTTCTGAAGATATAGATAAGCCCGGTTAGTGTACGCGTGAGTGTAGCGAGGATCTATCTCTATTGCTTTATTATAGTCGTTAAATGCAAGATCAATTTGCTTCAATTTTGAATACGCAAAACCTCGATCCAAATAAGCAGCAGCATATCTATGATTTATTTCAATAGCTTTATCAAAGTCCTTAATTGCAAGATCAAATTCTTGCCTTTTAATATATAGATTGCCTCGTTTAAAGTAAAGAACTGATTCGTTCGGATGAGATTCAATATTATTTGTTAATTCCGCTATTTGGGAGTCGAGACTAGGTGAGGTTTCGACAGCAAAGACAGGGGAAAACAAAGTGCTGGCACAACACAAAATTAGGCTTAGGGAAATAATAAGAACACTTTTTCTCATTTCGCACCTCCATTATCTTAGTATATATTTCAATAATGTTTCAATAAATCCCTTTTCCGAGCATTTGACGAAGTTATAATGCCACGACTTAAATAATGATATTACTGTAGTGTGGGTGTTAAATCAATGCCGGTGCGTGGAAGCCAGTACTACTTTGCGATAAAAGTTAAAAAAGTTTAAATATTGACAAGTTTTTCAAAAATAACTATAATTATGTTATAAGTAAGCAAAGACATGTACGAATATGATATTTTTTTATGCAAGGTGTGGTATACCGGTATTCCGTGTTTATGAGTTTGCTTAAAAAAATAGAATCTTTATTGGAGAAACGGATGAATAATTTTTTTGTAGAAAAGCCATTGAAAAAATTTGATGAAGAATCCTCTGATGCGCTCTATATGCAAATTGTAAGCCGTATTCAGCAACTTATGCGCGAAGGTCATTTAAAAGAAGGGGATAAACTGCCTTCAGAGCGAGACTTAGCGGAAATGTTTGCTGTTAGTCGTGTACCGGTAAGAGAAGCTTTAAAAGTATTAGAATTTCTCGGCGCTATTCAGCATGTACGCGGGGAAGGCGTGTTTGTAAAAAAAATTGAAATGAAACGTATTTTGCATACGATTGGTTTCCTTATGGCCAATCCCGCAGACCAGCTAATAAATCTATTTGAAGCGCGCGAGGCTTTTGAAATTAAGGCAGTCCGCCTGGCAGCAGAGAGAAGAACTGAGGCTGACATTGAAGCTATGCAACAAACCGTACTGGAAATGGAATTTTTAATTTCCCAGGGCAAACCGGTTTCTGATGTCTCTACCAAGTTTCATTCCGCTGTTATTGCGGCTGCTCATAATGATATTATAATCAAAATCAATGAATTTTTGTCTGATATGCTAACATATTCACGCCAAAAATCATTGCGTGATTCTAATAGACACTCAGTATCGCTAACATACCATAAATTAATTTTACAGCATATTATCGAGAAAAATCCTCAAGCTGCAGTTGATACTATGCAAGAGCATTTAAGTACTGCTAAAATTGTTATTCAAAATCAATCTTAGACTTGTTAAGAATTGCAGAGTCTAATCCATTTATATTCTGCCAAGGAAATTTAAATGGATTATTATTGGTATACCAGTATACCTAAAGCATAAAGATTATTTGGTGGATTCAAACACCAATGAAAATAGATGAATTTTAGGGATTTTATAGTATTTGAAAGGAGAAGCATTTCAAGGTTCAGCAAATTAAAATTTAAAATGGAGGAGAAATTATGGGTATTTTAATTACAATTTTGGTAGTTGTTTGGGTTATTTACATGATTGTCAAAAAACATTATCCACAAGCTGTTCTATTGGCTGCCGGCTCGATTTTACTATTTGCTACATATTGTATCGGCAGTAATCCGATACTTGCTGCTAAAGAATCTTCTGGTTCCGCTGTGCTCGATATTTTCCACACCATTAAGGTATTACTTAGTTCCCGCGTTGCCGGCCTTGGTCTGACTATCATGTCAATAGCGGGCTTTGCGAGATATATGGAATATATCGGGGCGAGTAAGGCTCTATTTGCTGTGGTTGCTTCTCCACTTAAACATATAAAATCGCCATATATTCTTCTTGTCCTGAGTTTTTATATGAGCCAGTTTCTGGTCTTGTTCATTCCAAGTCATGCTGGCTTAGCCTTATTGCTTATGGTGACTGTCTATCCGATTCTAATAAGAGCAGGTGTCAGTAAATTATCTGCTCTTGGCGTAATTGGGTGTGCACAATATATGGATGTTGGTCCCGGTTCAGGCAATGCCATTCTTGCCGCCAATATGTGTAAAATTGACCCGGCAGTATATTTTGTGCAGTACCAATTACCGATTTTTGCTACAACAACTTTGATACTGGGGATTGTACATTATTTTGTGCAAAAATGGTGGGATAAAAAAGAAGGTTTTACCGGTTATGATGAATCGGTTGGTCTTATTAAAGAAGATGAAAGCCGTCCACCTTTAATCTATGCAATCCTTCCGATTATTCCGATGATATTTATTTTAGGTTTTAGCCCTATTTTCAAAAGTCCAATAAAAATGGATGTTGTTACTGCAATGTTTATTAGCACTTTCATAAGTATGGTTTTTGAGTATGCAAGAACAAAAGATTTTCGAGTCACCTTGCAAAGTCTGAAATATTTATATGAAGGAATGGGTAATAGTTTTGCAACTGTAGTAAGTTTGATAGTGGCAGGTGAGGTATTTGCTGCCGGATTAATGAAGATCGGTGCTGTAGACGTTATGATTAACGGCGCTCAAAACCTTGGGGTTGGCGCTCACGCGTTAATAATTCTTTTCTGTTTGGTGATTTCGGGATGCGCTTTCTTAATGGGTTCCGGGAACGCTGCGTTTTTCTCGTTTGCTGCCCTCACTCCTAAGATTGCCGCTTCACTAAAAATCGATATTGTTACACTGTTGCTGCCGATGCAAATAATGACAAGCTTTGGGCGCGTTGTTTCACCAATTACTGCAGCCATTGTAGCAATCGCCAGCGTTGCAGAAGTCTCCCCTGTTCAAGTGGTAAAAAGAACTGCGATTCCTATGGCAGTGGCTGCGTTTGTAAATATAGCATTTGTATTAGTTAAATAAGGAGATGTTGTTCTAGATGAAATGTGCTAAATGCAAGCATAGAAAATGTTACTTGGAAGGCCAAAATTGTACCAAGAATTCTTTGGAAGATGTTAAAGAAGCTTATACGGGTGAGCAACTAGCTATTATGAAGGCTGCTGCTTGTACAGAGGCACGTTTTTATAATAATCTTACTCGTCTTGAGGAAACCGTTGAATTTTGCAAACTAATGGGATACAAAAAAATCGGAATCGCGTTTTGTATTGGTCTTAACCAAGAGGCCAAATTGATTGAAGAGTATTTCTCTAAATCCTTTGAAGTCTATTCGGTTTGCTGCAAAGTTTGCGGTATTGCCAAGAGTAATCTTGAGTTGGAACAAATTAAACCAGATGCTGCGGAAACAATGTGCAATCCAATAATGCAGGCACGAATACTTAAGGATAAAGAGGTTGAATTTTGTGTTACCGTTGGCCTGTGTGTAGGACATGATGCGTTGTTTACAGGTGCTTGCACCGCGCCTACCTCTTGTCTGGTTGCTAAAGACCGGGTGCTTGCTCATAATCCGCTAGGGGCGGTATATTCCCGCTATTGGCGCAGAAAGTTAGGCATTAATCCCAGTGATCAAGTCTAGCAATAATTTAAAATTATATAACTTTAGAGGAGGAAATTTACGATGGTAAAGCATAATTTTGATGAACTAGTTAACCGCAAGGGCACCGAATGCAAAAAGTGGGATACTTACGCCGATGACGTTATCCCTATGTGGATTGCTGATACCGACTTTAAATGTCCGCAGCCTGTTATTGATGCTTTGGTAAAAAGGGCTGAACACGGCGTTTACGGATATCCCGTAAATTGCAAAAAGTTTGAGCAATCCATTGCTAACTGGCAGAAAAAAAGATTTGGGTGGGATGTTGACATTGATTGGGTCGAATATACACCGGCAGTTATTCCTGCTGTCGTATATGCCATGCGTGCTTTTACCAATCCTGGTGACAATATTGTAATTCAAATGCCGGCATACCACCCATTCCACGATATCATTCCTAACAACGGCAGGCACATTCTGGGAAATAACCTGGTTTTACAGGAAGATGGCAGCTATGCCGTAGATTTTGAAAACCTAGAGGAATTACTCAGTAAAAAAAGAACAACCATGTTTTTGTTATGCAGTCCGCATAACCCTGTTGGTAAATGCTTTACCCGGGAAGAATTAACAAGAATGTCAGAACTTTGTTTGAAACATAATGTATTTGTTGTTTCTGATGAAATTCACTCTGATATTGTTTATAAAGGCAACAAGCATATTCCTTTTGGCAGTCTTTCCCAAGAAGCTGCTGATAATTGCGTGGTTTGCGTTAATCCTAGTAAAACCTTTAATATCGCCGGCGTAAGAACAGGTGCTGCCATTATTCCTAATCGCCATAACCATGATCTTTTCTATGCTCCGCTCGAAGATAACAAAGCATATGGCAGAACTGTATTTGGTACCTTGCCGATTGAGGTGTGCTATAACGAATGTGACTATTATGCTGATCAGTTAGTAGAGTATTTGGAGGGTAATCTTGCGTATCTTAGCAATTTTGTTGCAACTAAAATTCCTAAACTTAAAGTCACCCCAACACAAGCGACTTATCTTATCTGGCTTAACTGCAAGGAAATGAATATGGCGCCGAAGGAGCTTAGCGCCTTTTTCTTAAATGAAGCAAGAGTCGCTATGAATGAAGGATCAACCTTTGGACCTGGCGGCACCGGCTATATGAGAATGAATATTGCTTGTCCACGCTCCCAGTTGGTAGCTGCGCTGGAAAGAATGGAAGCTGCAATAAATAAATTATAAGAGGAGTAGCTATGAAACAGGTTATAAATACGGATAAGGCCCCAAAGGCCATTGGACCTTATTCTCAAGCAATTAAAGCAAATGGATTTCTATTTGTATCTGGCCAATTACCTGTAGTACCTGCTACTGGTGAGTTTGCCGAAGGCGGTGTCGCTGCGCAGACCAAACAATCTCTAGAAAATATAAAGTCTATTTTATTACAAGCCGGAGCGACGTTAGATGATGTAGTTAAAACTACCGTGTTTATCAAAGACATGAATGATTTTAGCGTTGTGAATAATGTGTACGGTGAATATTTTTCTAAAAATTTCCCCGCTCGTGCCTGCTTTGAAGTTGCACGGCTGCCTAAAGACGCGTTAGTTGAAATTGAAGTAATTGCAGTTTGCAGATAGTTAATTGAAATATAATTCGTAGCTTATGGCTTTTCAGACTGTAATCACTGGTGCTGTTTTCCCGCAGTACCAGTGATTACATGTTTTTTAAGCGGTAATTCAGTCATCAAGTTTTGTGCAATATAAGTTGTTGTGCAAGTCACATAATATGTGAATACTTGAGGAATATTTTAGTTCTACAATTTGAGACCAGTTGCGAATGAAATAAATAGAGGGGGCGTTGAACATGAAAAGAGATACACTAAAGATGCGCTTGATTATTTTGCTGGTTTTATTTTCTTCTTTATCGGCAGCGCTAATCGGCGGTGTCAGTTCGTACATAAATGTTAATACATCCAGGGAAGAAATAACGAGAAATAACCGAACGATAGCGAATCAAACGGCCTATGAAATTGAACGGTTTTTGCAAGATGATACATATTTATTAGAAATACTGGCCTTATCACCTACCGCCTATTCCATGGACGCGGCTAAGTTTAGGGAAATGATTATTATTGCTAAACAAAAGCATCCGGAATTTGAAACAATCTATGTTATGAATGCATCTGGTATGCAGATTGCTAAGACAACCAATTCAGCACTCAACAATAAAGCAGATAAAGACTACTTTAAGAGTGCCTTGCAAGGAAGCACTTTTATTACGGATTCCTATATCTCGCAGTTGACTAAGGCGCCAACCATTACTATTTCAACGCCGATAAAAGATCCAAGTGGGGCAATTGTTGGCGTGCTGGCTGGAGATGTAAGTTTAAAAACAATTGGCGAAATTGCTTCGCGTACTTCGGTTGGTAACTCGGGCTATGTGGATGTTGTAGATAATAAAGGTACATTGTTGGCCAGTATAAATTCAGACAAGGTAACAAATCAGGAAAATATCGGACAAGAAAAGTATGTTCAAGCTGTTATTGCCGGTCAGGATGGCAATATGGAAGCAGTATCGTCAACTGGAGTACAATCTTTGATTGTATTTGCGCCTGTTAAAAGTTATAGCTGGGGTATAATTACCTACTTGCCTAAAAAAGAAATCGATGATCAAACACGGCAAAGTTTGCTGGTGATGTTGGGATTGATTGCATTGGCTGTGTTCATTGCGGCAGGGACAGCGAGTTATGCCGCCAAAGGAATCACTAAGCCGATTAATGGACTGGTATGGGCAGCTGCTGAAATAGCCGGCGGAAATTTGAGTCAAAGGGTTCAAGTGAAGGGTGTGGCGGAAGTTAATGAATTGGCAGTATCGCTAGATAAAATGCGGGAGGATTTGCAAAATATTATTTCTGATATTATGTCTTCGGCTGAACAAGTTTCGGCCGCTTCTGAACAGCTTACAGCAAGTGCCGGTCAGTCGGCACAGGCCACTCAATTAGTGGCTGATACCGTTTGCCACTTGGCACAAGGGGCTAATCAACAAGCTGCTGCTAGTGACTCCGCTTTATCAGGGGTGCAAAAGATGTCCGCTGGTATTCAGGAAGTATCAGCAAATGCCAGTTCTGTGAATACCATATCCGAGCAGGCGGCAAATGCAGCGCAGCGTGGCGGAAAATCGGTTAAAGCCGTCATGCAACAAATGGATATAATAGAACGGACCGTTGTCAACTCGGCCGAGGTGGTAACCAGGTTAGGAGAACGATCACTGAAAATTGGACAGATTATCGAAACAATATCCGGTATTGCCGGACAAACTAATCTGTTAGCGCTTAATGCGGCTGTTGAAGCAGCTCGTGCCGGCGAACAAGGTCGTGGGTTTGCCGTTGTTGCAGATGAAGTACGAAAATTGGCCGAACAGTCCCAGGAGGCCACAAAGCAAATTGCCGAATTGATTATCGAAGTTCAGACGGAGACGGATAAAGCCATGGTAGCTATGAATGATGGTACACGGGAAGTTAAAGTAGGCGGGGAAGTAGTTGAGACTGCCGGTCAAGCCTTTCAAGAAATTGTGGGATTGGTTGAAGGGGTTTCCGGGCAATTTAATTGTATTTCATCAGCCATGCAGCAGATGGCGAATGAAAGCCAACAGATTGTAGGTGCGGTCAACGATATTGATAAAATAAGCAGTGAAGCAGCCGAGCATGCGCAAACGGTGTCGGCTACGACGGAAGAACATGCAGCATCGATGGAACAGATTGCGGCCGCCAGCCAATCCTTGGGTAAGATGGCTGAAAAATTGCGAAATACTGTTGGTAAATTCAAGTTGTAAAATTAAGGTGAAGTACGTCTTAAGAGGATTTACACGGTCACGGTCATCAATCGCCCGGAATGACGAAGAACCCGCGGATTTCGCGGGTTCTTTGTATTATAACATCCACTGGTACTTGTTTAAACCTGCTTTTCTTTTTGCAGTGCTTGGCGGAGTATTACCTCAAACTCATGGGACTGTCCTTCTATATAATCTGTGGGAACATCCATGATCAGCATTTGCGGGAATCGCTCGGCGAGTTCGGGCAGGAGCAGGCGAAACAAGTGGCCGTTTCTGTCAGTGAGCGAGCAAGTGGGGCTTCGGCGGATGCCTAAAAGCAGATGGACATCACAACCGGCTTGACGAAAGGTGTCCAGGTCTTTTAGGACCCGTTCAGTTGTCTCGTGGCAAACTATCGCAAATTCCGGGGTATCATATTGCTCATAAGTCTGGGGTTTACGCTCCAGTCCGGCAAAAATTAGCTCCGGGCAAGGTAGCTGGTAGATGCCTAACCCTGCTTCGCCCAATATGGATACAAGTTTTGAAAAGTTGCCGCTTGCTCTGGCTAGATTGCGGACTACACTGTTTTGATTTAAAATACAATGACTGACTATCGCCAGTTTATTTTGACGGAGCATGGTTTGTCCTTGCTGTCCTAAGTAAAGGGTTGGTGGCTTTGCCTAATATATTTGCAGGGAAATAACGTACCAATGAGGCTACCAACAGGGCGCAGGCAACTTTATCGACTATATTACCGGTTATACGTGGGATAAAGGCGGCAGTAAAAATTTTCTGTCCACTTTTCAACAGCCAGAGGAATAGCAAATCCGTCCCACCGCCGGTTAGACCGCCATATACCCATATGGCAATGGGCGTGCCTATAAGCGGGGCTACTACGGACACCAGCAGACCGGTTAACAGCGCGGTCTTCCAAGTAAAGGTGTAACGCCGGGCTATGTAACCGACAATAATACCTATAGCCAAATTTACAACAGCGAACGGGATGTTCTTGGGATTTGTGAGTATGCCCTGAATAATGTTTGTAATCAGACCGATAGCACCACCCCAAAATGGCCCGAACATGACTGCTCCTAGGATAGTTCCCAGAGTGTCCAGAAATAATAGGGGGATTTTCAGGGTTTGCACAATAGTTCCCAGTACCAGATTGACAGCAATACAAATGCCACTGAATACCAGGGGGAAGGTATTTGTTTGCACATACATCACCTCGTACATAATACTAATTTCCATAATAATTATGGGGTATAATAAAATATATATAGGAATAATAAAAATATTCTATATCTAATTCCATTCTCCTGCCTACAACCTGGCTACCCATAATATGCTTGACTTTTACTGCTTTTAATCATACAATTTAAGTAATTGTATAGGAACAGGTGCCCGATTGGGCTTAATAGGGAAGACGGTTAAAATCCGGCACGGTCCCGCCGCTGTGATGGGGAGCCTACTGCAATAAGCCACTGAAATAGTAAGACATTTTGGGAAGGCGCAGTTTGGCTATGAACCTAAGTCAGAAGAACTGCCTGTTTGACAATCACCGTTTTACCCACGAGAGATGGGGAGGGGATATGCGCAACTGTGCAATTTCTCTGTCATGCATTTGGGTGACAGGGCTTTATTTATTTTAAGGAGTTGTTTTATATATGTCAGGGATTTTTTACGGCGTTGGAGTAGGGCCTGGCGACCCCGAATTATTAACTTTAAAGGCTATTAATGCCATTAAGTCATCAGATGTGGTGATTGCTCCCCGTACCGAAAAGAAAGATGAAAGTACGGCTTTGTCAATTGCCCGGCCATATATTCAAGAAGGAACCGAGATACTGGAACTGGTATTTCCGATGAACTACAATTCTCAGGCTTTGTCTGATGCCTGGATTAGTAATAAGAATGCTATCCTGGAGCTTTTGGATAGCGGCAAAAAGGTCGCTTTTCTGACGCTGGGTGATCCCATGTTATATAGCACATATATGTATGTTTACCGGTTGCTTGAAGATTCCCATCATGAAATTATCAATATTCCCGGTGTAAACTCATTCTCAGCTATCGGCAATCGTCTAGGAGTGCCACTGGCAGAGGGGGGCGACATTTTAAGCATAGTACCTGCTACTATTGATGAAGACCGCCTGGAAAAGATATTAGCTCTTTCCGATAATGTTGTGCTTATGAAAGTATACAAAAATTACACTGATATTGTTGAAAAGCTGAATAAACACGGCATGGTTGAAAATGCTGTCATGGTATCAAAATGCGGCCTGGAGGGCGAAGAAATCGTTCATGATTTGGCCGCTGCTGCGGGAACACAAAAAGTAAATTACCTTTCAACCATTCTGACCAAACGCTCAAAAGTGAGTAAACACGCATTGGCATGAGCGGTACGTTAACAGCGCTTCTGAACCGCCAGCGAGCCAAAACCCGCTTGGCGGGTTTTGCGCTCTTGGCGGTTTTGGTGTTGTTTACTTTACTGGCAGTCGGTTTTGGCCGGGCTGATATCGGCATGGGGGATGTGACTGCCGTTATTTACGGCAAAGTCAGTGGTAATACGGAGGCTTATAGTTACCTTAATGCTGCCAAAACAGCGATAATCTGGGATATTCGCTTGCCGCGTATTCTGGCAGCAATTGCCGTCGGCGGCGGTTTAGCCGTAGCCGGTGTCGTTTTTCAGGCCTTATTAATGAACCCGCTGGCTGATTCCTATACCATGGGAGTATCAACAGGAGCTGCCTTTGGCGCCAGTGTGGCTATTTATTTCAACATCTTTGCTCAGGGCGGCCTGCCTGTTACGGTATTTGCTTTTGGCGGTGCGGTAGCAACCCTGCTTGTCGTAATGTCCATGGCTCGCGTGGGTGGCTATGTATCTTCGGCCAATTTGGTTATCGCCGGGATTATTGTCAGCAGCATTTTATCTGCTGCTATCAGTATGGTTAAGAGTTTGGCCGGAGAACAGGTTTCGGCCATTGTGGCTTGGCTAATTGGCAGTCTGGCGGCTAAGACCTGGGAACATGTGCTGTATGGCTGGCCATTAATTCTGGCTGCCTGCGTATTGTGCTATTACTATGCTGAAGACCTTAACATTGTCTCTTTGGGAGACCGCGAAGCCCGCAGCTTGGGTATAAACGCTTCCCGTCTCCGGACAACCTTGCTAGCTGCCGGGGCTTTGATTACGGCAGTATGTGTGGCAATTGGCGGTATTATCGGCTTTGTCGGCCTCATTGTACCGCACATGGTTAGAATGCTGACAGGCTCAGATAATAAGGCACTTATTCCGCTGTGCGGGTTAACAGGCGGGATACTGCTCTTAACAGCCGATACCTTCGGGCGTTCCGTCGGCAATATTGAAATTCCTGTCGGGGTATTAACAACACTTCTGGGCGGTCCCTTCTTTGTTTATATTTTTCGTATGCGCAATAAAACGCTTGGGTAGGAGCGTTAATGATGATAAAAATAGCAAACGTACAATTTGGCTATGCAGCTAAACAAGTGTTAAACGATATTAGTTTGTCAATTGAGCGTGGTAGTTTTTGCGGTATCGTCGGCCCCAATGGCTCAGGCAAGACTACCTTGCTAAATGCCATAACCGGGCAACTTAAGTTTGCGTCAGGCAGTATCAAGATCAAAGGGCGGGATATCAGTTCTTACCGTATCGAAGAACTGGCCCGCCATATTGCTATTGTGCCGCAAAACATGGATATCAGGTTTCCGTATACCTGTCTGGAAATTGTCAGCATGGGTCGCACTCCGTTTAAATCGCGGCTGCAAGGTCTGACAAGTGAGGATTTGGATGTTGTTGAAAATGCTATGAAGCTTACCGATACACTGGACTTTGCCGGACGCTTGGTTACTGAACTAAGTGGCGGAGAACGCCAGCGGGTAATTTTTGCTAAGGCTTTGGCACAACAACCGGAGCTGCTGTTTCTGGACGAGTCGTTTTCCAACATGGATATTTACTATAGCATTAAATGTTTAAACTTGCTTAAAAAACTATGCGCCAGTCAGGGTCTGACCGTTGTATCTATTATCCATGATCTTAACCTGGCAAGCACTTTCTGTTCAGAGGTTGCCGTCCTTAAACAAGGAAAGCTCGTTAAATATGGTCAGGCGCCGGCTGTACTAGCGCCGGAGCTTATTCAGGAAGTATTTAATATCAAAGTTGTTCGTGCCGGTGAAACGGGTCTTGCAGTATTGTCGGAGCTGTAGAATTGGCGGGGTTTCAAGCTGATAAAGGAAAGGTGAGTTATGAAAACCAGATTACTAAGCCTGCTTATTATTATGATCCTGATGGTATTTGCAACCGGCTGCGGCACTTCCAAACCTACTGCCGCTACTGGTGAAGGCGATATAAAAATTATCGATGATTTAAAGCAAACCATTGTGCTTAAACAACCGGCGAAGCGGATAATTTCATTATATTCCGCTCATACTGAAAATCTTTTGGCACTTGGTCTTGATGCGGAAATAATCGGAGTTAGTACCACCGAGACTGAGCCTGCGGCTAAAAATAAGCAAGTATTTGATTACCGCGCCGACCCGGAAAAGGTATTGGCTGCCCAACCTGACTTAGTCATTATCCGGCCGTTTATCAAACAAAGCCATCCCGATTTTGTTAAAACCTTGGAACAAGCGAACATCAAGGTGGTTTGTCTCTATCCGGAAAAGTTCGAGGAGTTTGGTGATTATATTAAGAAGTTAGCTATATTAACAGGAAGGGAACAACAAGCGGCCGAGAAACTGGCGGCTTTTGATGCCAAGCTTAAGGCGGTAGCCGAACGCACGGCAAAAGCTCCGGTTAAAAAGCGGGTTTACTTTGAGGCTACTGCCACCGAATACCGGACTATTACCGCGGAAAGTATGCCGGGAAAGGTGCTTACACTGGCAGGGGGAATCAATGCTGCCGCCGATGCGCAGCCGTTAAAAGCAGCCAGCAGTATTGCCGCTTATGGCAGTGAACGCCTATTGATGAAGGCTGGAGAAATTGATGTATTTCTGGCCCAACGTGGGCCTATGAATCCCGGTGTGACACCGGAGGCTATCAAACAACGGCCCGGATTTGATAAAATAAAAGCTATCCGCGAAGGCCAAGTATATATTGTTGATGAGAAACTGGTATCCAGTCCGACCTTTAGCTTAAGCGAAGGTGTAGAAAAGTTGGCAAAAACTATTTATCCGGAAGTTTTTGAGGGGCAGTAAAAAAATAAGTGTCTCGATTTAATTCCTACTTGACAGGTCGTATTTAAATAAATATAATGTAAGTGAGAATAAATTTCATTTAAGCCGCCAATTGAATTTGGCGAAATTTTTTACTTAGCCGTTGATAATGATTATCATTACAGGAGGAAATATCATGACACTTTCACAAGCTAAACGTGGTCAGAGGCTATTAATTGCATCCATTCCTAATCCTACAATTCGGGCTCAAGCTATTCGCTTTGGGATTGCTGAAGGCGCGGAAGTTGAATGTTTTGAAAAGCTGCCTGCCGGTCCGGTTGTTGTCGGCAGAGGTAAACAGGAAATTGCTATCGGACGCCGTTTGGCCGAGAATATAGAAGTTCAACCAGCCTAGAAAAATAGTAGATAAAAGCTGTAAGTCATTTGGAGGAGAAAATGAGTCATTGTCATAACAATAATTTAACTCATATAGATATTCCTGAGGGTGCTAAGAAAATAGTACTTGTCGGTAATCCCAATGTCGGCAAGTCGGTATTCTTTAACACGTTAACAGGTATGTATGTGGATGTGTCTAACTTCCCGGGAACAACCGTTGATATATCCCATGGACGTTATAATAAAGATGTAGTCATTGATACGCCGGGCGTATATGGCATATCCTCATTTAATGATGAGGAAACCGTTGCCAGAGATGTCATTTTATCGGCAGACCTTATATTAAATGTAGTCGATGCCGTGCACCTGGAGCGGGATTTGTTTTTGACACTGCAGGTGATTGACACAGGCATCCCTACTATTGTTGCCATTAATATGATGGATGAGGCGAAAGACCAAGGACTTAAGGTAGATGTTGATTTACTGGAACATCTCTTGGGTGTGCCGGTTATTCCGACGGTAGCCGTAAAGGGAATAGGAATCGAAGAAGTCAAGAGCCGGCTATACGAAGCCCGTACCGGTATAATACCGCATGACTTAAAAGGTCAACTGCAAGGTATGCTTAACCGAATTGGTTCTTGGGGTGAAGCGCTCCTGGTACTTGAAGGTGATCCCCACGTAGCCGAACGACATGGCGTACCGGCCGGCGATAAGCGCGAGGAAATTTATCACCAGCGCCGCCACCGGGTCAATGATATTGTTAACCACGTTGTATCTCAGACACAAGAAGGAGCAAATTTCAGCACTAAATTAGGCCGGTATATGTTGCGGCCCTGGACTGGTATTCCGATTTTCGCGCTGGTATTATATGCGATGTATTATTTGATAGGGGTTCTTGTTGCACAAGATATTGTCGGTTTTACCGAAGAAACGGTAATGCAAGGAATGTATGAGCCAACGGTGAGGGCGTTTGTCGGTCAGTTTATCAGTGAAGGGTCTGTGCTTGGCACAATATTAATTGGGGAATTCGGACTCCTGACTATGACCGTAACTTATATTTTAGGTTTGCTGCTGCCGCTGGTTGTTGGTTTTTACTTCGCACTTTCCATCATGGAAGACTCGGGTTATCTGCCCCGATTGGCTACTCTTGTTGACAGGGTTATGACCAGCATTGGTTTAAACGGCAGAGCTATTATCCCACTTATTTTAGGTTTTGGATGTGTAACTATGGCGACCATTACGACCCGGATTCTCGGAACAAAACGGGAACGGACAATTGCCACTGCCGTATTAGGTCTGGCCATTCCCTGCTCGGCTCAGCTTGGTGTAATTGCCGGTATGCTGGCGGGTATTGGCACCAAATTCATCGCTATATATATTGTAGTTATCTTATTAGTATTAGGAGTAACCGGGAAAATCCTTAATAAAATATTACCAGGCCAATCTTCCGACCTGTTAATCGATTTACCGCCTATCCGGCTGCCGCGCGGCCAAAACGTGTTGAAAAAAACAATTACCAAATCCTATGCGTTTCTGTTGGAAGCCACGCCACTGTTTATGTTGGGGGCACTGATTATCTCCGTCTTACAAGTAAGCGGATTGCTTGAGAATATTCAGATAGCGCTGGCGCCTATAACCGAAGGTATGCTAAAACTGCCGAGAGAATCAGCTACTGCCTTTATTATGGGACTTATCCGCCGCGACTTTGGTGCAGCCGGTTTAAGTGATATGGATCTAACTCCGGCTCAGACACTAGTGTCGCTGGTAACCATTACGCTGTTTGTTCCCTGTGTTGCTTCGGTCATAGTAATGTTTAAGGAACGGGGCAATAAAGAAGGTGCCTTGATTTGGTTTAGTTCATGGTTCTTTGCCTTTGTAATCGGTGCCATTGTTGCCGCTTTTGTAATGTAATATTGAATTGAGGTGATTGTCATGCACCAGCGAATTTGTCCACAGTGTAAAATGACCTGCGAACCGGAAGAAATACGCTGCCCCCGTTGCCATAAGCTGCTGTTAACCCAGTGCAATGGCAACTGCAGCAAGTGTAAAGAAAAGAATAAATGTTCTTGAATAAAAATGAAGCTAGCGATTATCCGCTAGCTTCTCTTTTATTTGTCAGTGCTCCATATCAGCCGGGTCAATAATGGCAATATCGCCTTCTTCGCCGGTGCGAATTCGCACCGCATTACTTACAGGATAAACAAAGATTTTACCATCACCAATTTTACCTGTGCGGCAAGCACTCTTGGCGGCTTCTAATACTCTGTCTACCGGGACTTCGCAAACAACGATTTCGATTTTAACTTTAGGGACTAAATTAATGCTGTATTCCTGGCCGCGGTATACTTCGGTGTGGCCCTTGGTTAGGCCACACCCATATACTTGAGTCACCGTCATACCAGTAACACCGATTTTTCTCATAGCTTCTTTAAGCTCTTCCAGCTTTTCCGGACGGGTAATAATGTCAATTTTCGTTATTGGTCTCATGGCTTATTCCTCCCTGTCTCAAAATAGGCTGTAACAGTTTACGCCAGTGTTGTTTTTTTAACGACTATTTCCTGAGGGGCAACATTTACTGAAGAGGCAAACCCGATGGGTGAACCGGTCATGAAGTCTTGATAAGCGTAGCCGCGTTCCCCGTGTTCGGTAATATCCAGGCCTTGTATTTCTTGGTCAGTAGTTGCCCGTACTTTCATAAATACGCCAATCGCTTTGATGATAATAAAGGTCATTACAGCAGCAACGATCCAACTGGTGCCAACACCAAGAAGCTGGGTGGTAAGCTGGCTGGCATTGCCGTAGAACAACCCGTCGGCGCCTGCGGGGTTAACGGCTTTGGAAGCAAAAAGGCCGGTCGCAATAGCACCCCAGGTGCCGCCAATACCATGTACACCAAAAGCGTCAAGAGAATCATCATAGCCGAGCTTGGGTTTGAGCACAGCAACTGCCAGGAAGCAGATAATGCCGGCACAGAGGCCAATAATAACTGCAGGGATTACACTTACAAATCCGGCAGCCGGGGTAATAGCAACCAGGCCGGCAACACAACCAGACGCAGCACCCAAAATGGTAGGTTTGCCATGATGCAACCATTCAGTTAATACCCAGGATATAGTAGCGGCAGCAGCGGCTACATGAGTAACAATAAAGGCACTGGCAGCAAGGCCATTGGCGGATAGTGCACTGCCGGCATTAAAGCCAAACCAGCCGAACCAGAGCAACGAAGCACCAATTACCGTCATAGGCAGATGATGCGGCATTATAACTTCTGAGCCATAGCCTTTGCGTTTGCCGATCATTAAGGCGATAACCAAACCGGAAACACCTGAAATAATATGAACAACAGTACCGCCGGCGAAATCAAGTACACCAAGTTCACGCATCCAGCCGCCTACACCCCATACCCAGTGAGCAACCGGGTCATAGACTAGTGTGGTCCAAAGTAAGGCAAAGACTACAAAAGCACTAAATTTCATACGCTCCGCAAATGCGCCGGTAATTAAACCTACAGTGATGACCGCAAACATGGCTTGGAAGATCATGAATGCCTGATGGGGGATGGTAGGGGCATAATCGGCATTAGGTAACTGCCCGACATCGTTTAAACTAATCCAATCCAGAGAACCGATGAAATGGTTGACGTCAGGTCCAAATGCTAATGAGTACCCAAACAAAACCCATTGTACGGAAATTAAACCAATCACAAAAAAACTTTGCATAATAGTGCTTAAGGCGTTCTTAGTTCTTACCATACCACCATAGAATAAAGCCAAACCGGGAGTCATAAACATTACAAGTGCGGCACTTATTAAAACGAAAGTTGTGTCACCTGAATCAATTTTAGCAGGTGTGGCGGCAGTTTCACCATCGGCGAAGGCTGCTGGTGCTAAAGTGAACATTACTAATAGGCACAGGGTAAAAATAATAAACAGTTTCCTCATCTTACATACCTTCCTTCAAATTTAATTTTTAGTTAAAAGCAACCATGGGATATTACATCCCAATTCTGCTAATCCGGAAAAACACAAGGCGCCCTAAAGGTATAAACCTTCAGGACGCCTTTGTCCGGAAAAGTAGACATAAAAAGCCTTCGCACAATATGCGAAGGCTTCATTGCCTAAAAGCTATTTAATTGATGTAGTCAATATACCAAATAGATGTGTAAATAGTCAAGTAAAATTTTTTACTTCGAGTTAAAATTTAAAAATTGTTTTGATTGTAAAAAGAATTGATTAGGCCATAGGAGGAATAAAAGCGAGTAGATCAAAATTTACAAAAGAGAAATACAATAAAAGTTTTATTTTTTACAAAATTTTCCTTGCATTCCAGAGAAAAATTTGTTATATTAATAATAGTTATTAACGACAAGTAATTATTATAATAAAAAGGGAGAGATTCTAATGAAAAAATTTGTATGTATGATTTGCGGTTATATCCATGAAGGCGACTCTGCACCGGATGCATGTCCAGTATGTAGTGCTCCGGCTTCCAAGTTTGTTGAGCAAGAAACCGGATTAGCTTGGGCCGATGAGCATCGGATCGGTGTTGCAGCAGGAATTGATGCTGAAATTTATGAGGGCTTGAAAATGAATTTTACCGGCGAATGTACTGAAGTAGGCATGTACTTAGCTATGAGCCGTCAAGCCGATAGAGAAGGATATCCGGAAATAGCGGAAGCCTATAAACGTATTGCGTTTGAGGAAGCTGAACATGCTGCAAAATTTGCTGAATTACTTGGAGAAGTTGTATTTCCATCAACCAAAAAGAACCTGGAGTTGCGCGTAGCTGCCGAACATGGTGCTTGCCAAGGTAAACTTGACATTGCGAAAAAGGCCAAACAACTCAATTTAGATGCCATCCATGACACTGTTCATGAAATGTGCAAGGATGAAGCCCGCCATGGCGCTGCATTTAAAGGCCTTCTCGAAAGATATTTCGGTAAATAAAAACTGGTAAATTTCGCGGACAACCGCTGTTATACCTGGTCTATACAATAACTGTAAAAGAATAGGTGTTTTGAGAACCCCCGGCATTTTAAAATTAGTTAAATGCACGGGGGTTCTTGTGTCTCAAGCATAGTTTTTTCCTAATCATACTTTGTTGACAAACATCGGAGTAACCCTCCTATAAACAAGGAATATATTATACCAGAAGAATTTGAATGAGGGATTATTATGAGAAGTGAAGACACCAGTAAAGTAGTTATTTTAGTGTTATTGGTAAGCATAGTTACAAGTATTGTGGCTCTTGATGTCGAATTAACGAACCAAAGGTGCGAGAAGAAGGATGAGCGGGAAAAAAGGAAAAAGGAAAGAGAACTACATGCTGAACTTGATGAGTTGCGTAGGCGGGTCAAATTACTGGAAAAACGTTTAATCCAAGCCTGAGCTTCCGTATTTTTGAAACTGATTGCGAAACGGGAATAAAGTGTCACTCCACTTCCAGCTCGGCAAAATGCCAGGCAGTGTGGCAGTAATTATATATGCATGAGTAATATTTGCCAGCGGCACCGATTATAAGGAAAAGCCATAGAATCACAAAAAAATGAAAAATAATAAGTAAAAGCAAAGTCGCTCATTATGAGCGGCTTTTGCATTGACGGTTAGAATTTAATAAAAAGGGAATAGTCCCAACTAACCAAAGTGACCCTGATCTGACGTGGTTTTAATACCATTCTTGACGACAAATTAATGTATCCTTTAAGTTATAGATCGGGACTGTTTTCTGTATCGTGATTTCTATTCCGTTTCGTGAGGTGATCCCAAGTAGTCACATCTGGTGAGCTGCTTCTTGTAGGGTTTTCCTTGCCTAGAACGAACTTCTATTTCTCGGCAGTTTCATGAACGTAGTCATTTTATTAGTCATACTAGTATAGAACCACCGTCCACGACAATTATCTGTCCGGTGGAATATTTTTCACGCATTAAATATAGAAATGCTTCAGCCGCGTCTTCCGGTTCTCCTACTCGGCCAACCGGAAGGGCTTTCCCGGCAGCTTCATACATAGCGATTCGGTCATTTTCGGGAATACTGTTCCACAGCTCGGTACGCATTAGCCCAAAACAAACGGTGTTCACGCGAAGCGGACTGAGTTCGACGGCTAACGATCTGGTCAGAGCCTCAATAGCACCGCATATGCTGGCTGCTACCGTCAAGCCTTTCTGTGGTCGAACTCCTGCAACGCCGGAAGTCAAAATAATTGAACCACCTTGTCGAATGTTTTCACTTCCGAATCTAGCAGCCATAAACGCCCCCCAGTATCGCAGGTTAAAGAATCGGCGTGCTATATCCATATCAATTGTGCTGAGGTTTTCGATAAGTAATGATTCGCCCGCCGTGAAAACCAAGTGATCAAATTCACCGAGATGGCTGAAAAATACACGAACCTGCTCCTCACATGAAAGATCAACCACATATCCTTCCGTGCTTTGGGGTAGGCGAGAGAGAGCATCGTCAACTTTCTCTTTTTGACTAGAAGCTACAACTACGGATGCCCCTTCCCAAGCGGCAGCTTCGGCTGTCGCAAATCCAACTCCAGACGTTCCTCCAAGTAGAACAATACGTTTGCCTCTTAAAGTACCCTTACGTTCGCTTTGTTTTGTATTTATCACAAAATTTCCTCCGTTTCGATTATTTGTGATGACATGGTAATACAACTTTTTCAACTGAAAGCCATAACCTAATGGCTATTTAAACGCCGACTCCTCCTTTACTACCGATGATAAGATAATTATAATTATTCTTATAAGTTACAAATAGGCCTGTATTTATAGTACTACTCCAAATAATACTCGTATGGATACTGGTATAAATTCTATCATGATACGGAGGTGTATTATCGGTATGAATGATGAAAGAAGACGAAAAGAATTATCTGATTTTCTTAGGACCCGCCGCTCGCGTTTATCGCCGCATGAGGTGGGATTATGTGTTGAAACCTCACGGCGTCGTACGCCTGGTCTAAGGCGAGAAGAGGTGGCAAGTCTATCAGGCATTTCCTTACCATGGTACACCGCATTGGAGCAAGGGCGAGATATTCAAGTGTCAGAACAAGTACTTGAGAGTTTGGTGCGAACACTCCGACTCAGTAACGATGAACAAAACCATCTATTCGTATTGGCAAACTCTTCTGTGCTTCCAAAGGCGACAGAGGATGAATCTATTTCTCCAACCCTTCAAAAGATTCTCGATAGGATGGGGACATACCCAGCCTATATCGTCGATAGGCGCTGGAATGTTACAGCATGGAACAAAATGACGAGTACTTTATGTGGAGACTTTAATCAAACGGCAGAGATCGAGAGAAATATTCTTTGGCGCGTTTTCATGAAAAAGAATAATATTGCTCACATCGTTAATTGGGAAAATGTAGCCACTGTACTGTTAGCCAATTTTAGAAGCCGATATGCCTTGTACGTCAATGATACGTGGTATCAGGAATTAGTTAATATGTTATACGATAGGAGCAAGGAGTTTCGGACGTTGTGGGAACGACACGATGTTTCTCGGAATTTGGAAGGCGAACAAGTGGTAAATCATCCACAAATAGGTCTGTTGACATTTCGTTACAATAATTTTACAGTCCCTGAAAGCGGTGACTTCATGATGAGGGTATATACGCCTATCCAAAACACTGGAACTGACGAACTCTTAGAAGATTTATTGAGGCGTAATTAATAATACAAAGTGGTAGCATAAAAACGGATCGTCAAAAAAAGCTGTCGACATATGCCGACAGCTTAAAGGTATTGTTCTTAGCCGGGAACTTAATTAAATTTATTCTCCTAAGTCTTGTTTTATTTTATCAAGTCCCAAGCGATCAATCATGTTACCTAATCGCTCATAACTTTTTGCATTGTTTTTGTAGTAGCTGATAATTTTATCTACCCAGGGAATTACTTCTTCCTGCGGAACATTTTCAGCTAATATGTCGGCAAGTCGCGGTTTAATGCCGGCGTTACCGCCGATCATGATGGTGTACCCTTTCGGAGTACCCATAATTCCTATATCCCGTACCGCCGGTTCACTGCACGAATTAGCACAGCCGGCAACACTCATTTTAAATTTAGATGGTAAATCCATACCATGATATTTTTTGTCCAGTTCAAGTCCTAAGGTTACAGCATCTTGCTGCCCGCGTTTACAAAAATGAGTGGCCGGGCATATCTTTATACTTCGTACGCACAAACCAATGGCGTGCCCCTTTTCCATACCAAGCTCGTCCCATACCTGATCAATTTTGTCTTCTTCAATACCAACAATGGCAATTCGTTGAGCACTTGTCAATTTTAGTGCCTTAGCACCGTATTTTTCTGCGGTATCTACTATCTTCCGCAGAAAATTAAAATCCAGAATAATACCACCGGGAATGTGCGGTGCTATAGCGTAGGTTTGTTTATCCCGCTGCAGTACAGCGCCTTTATTCAGTATATCGCGCTTTGTTTCCTGTTTTGTCTCCATTATGTAGCCTCCTTAGCAAAGTTACTCGCATTATCCTATTCATATCCGCTTCTAGCTTTTTAATATGATACAAGCCGGCTCTAATTATGCTAATGACTTTCTAAATATGTATTATCCAGGTTAATGATGAGTAATCAATTTTAATATTGTAAGGAATGGCTCTTCTAGATAACAACCATGGGAAATATAAACGCACGAAGTCACCCACCAGGTAAACAATCGTGCTAATTAAGAATGCTAAAGCAGAACATAACTTATCAATTCGACAAATATAGTTAACGTGGTAAAACCATTAGCATCCAATTGTATGTAATCGGTTCTTCGGGTTTAGGAAAAAAGAGAGGTGCAAATCGGCTGCAACCTCATCTTTCTTAACTACGGATTCAAATTTATACCTATGGAAAATAGTTGCCTCACATAGATATTGTCAAAAACCCCGATTAGCCTCTAAAAAACAATCAAAACAAAGTTCACTGTCTCCAACTGGCTGGTACAAATTTCCGCATTTTTTACATTGGGGTAAGGTACGGGTTGCAATGTGTGTCATTTCTAAGCTTTCTGCCAGCGTTACAATTATTGCCTGACGGGGACAATTAATGGCACATACACCGCAGCTGGTACATTTATACGCAAGCTGATAAAATTCAAGCACACTCTGCTGTTTTTTAACCACAATTGCCTGATTCGGACAAAGCTGTCCGCACAGACCGCAGGCATGACAGCTGTCGCTAATAGTAATAGCAGAAAACAACCTTGTTGGTGCCATTCCGGTAAACGCAGAGTTCTCTACATAATTTGCAAAAATTTGGCGGCGTGGCAGTGGCATAAGGTGCTCATTGCTCTGGACGGCTTCCGCGATCACTTTCTTTGCTTCACCAAACAAACATTTTATAAGATCACGTCGGGAAATAACCTGTTCTTTACGCTTATACTCACCAGCAGCTTTTCCCTTAAGTAGCGGCTTTTTTTCCACATACTTGAGGACTGGTTCCAAGGAGTTGCAAAGTTCCTGCAAATATCTGGCCACTTTCGGCTTGCATGTAAAACAGTGGCGATTATCCACGATAACTTGCCGATTACTGTTGCTCCCACTATAGACAAAAGCCAGCAGCAAGTAGGTATCAATGAACCCTAAACAGGGCCAGTCGCTTTGTCTATCCTGCCGCGTGCAGGTTAAATAAAGCATGGAATCTGTTGAAGATAACGAAGCATTAATAGATAGGGGAGAATAACTAACTCCTGCAATGGCTTCTGCAGGACAAACCGCCAGACACAATCCGCATTCATCACACTTAGCTAAATCTAATCCCTGTATCTGGTCGCTGCACCCCTGCGGACAAATTTGACGGCACCGGTGGCAATCCATTTTTTTGTAACGATTATTTAGGCAAACTGCTTCATTTCGTACTATCATCCCAGTCATAAATTCATCAACTCTCTTGTTTCATTACATGTATGCAGCGTATACCTAAAACCACGGTTGCTGACTCATCACAGCATAGTAGAACAGTGCTCGTCCACTCATTTCCCCCAAAACGGCGAAGATCATTATTGTCATCATAAATCGACTGGAGAGATTAAGCGGACGACTAATAAGGGACAGAGCAACTACCGCCGGCAGAAGCATACTCGCGAACAGATGAAACCCAAATAGGCTAGAAGTAATAGTATTTGCAATTGCGCGAGTTTGTTCAAATGTGTTGCCATATCCCTTAACAAAAGCGATCAGAGTAATAGCTATAACTCCCAAGGCTAGCAACAACCAAAATCCAAAATTTTTATTTAATTTTCTCCATTCCTTCAACTCCCGGCTGCTATAGCTAAGAGCGGTTATAATGGTCAGCGGGCCTAGAAGGGCCGCGCTGGTTACAAATGCAGATATGGTTTGCCATGAATTCCAAGTCTGATGCGCCGGCAAAAGATATACACTGGCAGAGGCCAAAATGGCGCCAAACCCAATAATTGTGGCAACTATACCAATAAGTTTCCGGGCAGCAAGCTGCTCGGGCATTTTCCACCAGAGACCGCTATAAATCAAGCTTAAGCCGGAAAACATTCCAAATGATAATATTTCCAAACTTAAACTTGATGTACCGATATTAAGCATTGCATTGTAAGCCCCGAGGGGATTGCCTAGATGAAATAAGGATACTATCTGGGCCAGTGCCATCAGTGGAAATACTGAGCAACCAGCGATTCTTAAGCCTTTTATGCTATCTCCTTGCAGCAAATACGGGCAACTATATTCTAAAACAGCAATGGTAACCACGATGCCAACAGCCCACTGGCCAAATACTGTAAATAATACTAATGGAAACTCCCAATAATTCATATCGATCCTCCTCGTATAATAACAATATACATTCTTATAAATTACATAGAAAAAGAGCTCTTTAATTCTATAGTTTTAATTAACGGATTCATCATTTTACCGCTTTCGTCGGAATAATAACGATGGATGGGTTACTAATATGTGGTGTTGGTGCGCCGGCGATTGTCTGAGCGTTACCTTGCTTACGCAGCGCCTCCAAGTCCCCCGCTTCCATGGCGTTTCCCGGACAGGCTTCCACACAACGAGGTTTAAGCCCTTTGTCTATCCGACTAGCACAATAATTACATTTGCTGACTTTCCCTTCTTTTTCATCGTAACTTGGAGCGCTATAAGGACAGGCTATAATACACATTCTGCAGCCAAGACAGCGCGCGTGATCTTGAACAACAACCCCGTCAGGCCTTTTTGAGTAAGCTTTTGCTGGGCAAACCCTCATGCATTCTGGTTTTTCGCAATGATTGCAGGACATTGATAGCGTACTGATTGATGAGGGATTCTCAATCTCTAGTTTTCGCACTCGCCGCCAACGCACACCTCGGGCGAGGTTATTTTCTGATTTGCACGCAATCTCGCAGGTCTGACAGCCATAGCATGTCTGCATATTCATTAAAAAGCCTTTTTGATTGGACATTTTACCCCTCCTTTTTGACCTCAATAAGCGTACTGTTGCAACTTTGACCGTGTCCCAATGGCTCGGGCTTATCATTGGTAACATGACTACTACTGCCGCCTTGCTGTTCCCACCAGCCATTCTCCAGGGACACAACTCCTTTTTTTATTTTAGAAGTTACATCCGCAACCGCTTTATGTTGGCCCCGCTCGTTGAAAGCAATTACCACATCGCCGCTATGAATACCGCGATTGGCGGCATCATCCGGATGAAGCATTAAATGTGGACGGTTTGTTGTCGCCTCGTTAAGATATGGTAGGGTAGAAAAACTGGAATGTATAGAGCGGTGCTGCTTGCGCTGAACTGCCATAAGGGGATACTTTTTAAATAGTTCCGGCGAACCCAACGGACTTTCAACCGGACGATAATAAGTAGCAATGGGACTGAGATTTTTCTTGGTTTTCCAATCCTGAACAAATAGCATCGCTTTCCCGGATGGTGTCCGAAATTTACCTCCGGCAAAAGGAATATAAGGTGTTGCAACAGGTTTTACAGGAGCCTTCTTGATTTGATCAAGAGTAATCCCTGTACCATCCAATACTGCCTCAATATACTTTTCGATAGGTTTATCGAATGTTTCGCCAAATCCAAGACGTTTTGCCAATTCTGTCATAATCCAGATATCTGACTTAGCCTCACCGGGTGGTTCTACTGCCTTTTCCATCAATTGAACGTAATGACTGCGGATACCGGCCATTAGGTTGGTTTCTTCAAAAACCGTACATACCGGCAACAACATGTCGGCGTACAAGGCGGTAGAAGTCATCAAATTATCAGCAACCACCACAAAGGGAACTCGCTTTAAAGCGGCTTTAACCGCGTTGGTATTCGGATTTTGGGTAACCGGACTAGACGTCATAAACCAGGCAAAACCTATGGGATTAGGTTTGTCATTGGCTATCCATTCGCCAACTTTTGATATAGGGATAGTCGGTAAACCCGGAGTAGGGGCTTTAGGTTTTACTGGAGGCTTCACGGAAAAAAATTGTGTGACTCCGCCTGCATCGAGGACGCCGCCACCTTTAATGCCGTAACTGCCAGTAAACAAAGCCAAGTAGAATTGGCTCATGGCCACGTATGCACCATACTCCGTACGCTGAGCTCCCGACATGTTCTGAACAATCATGGCAGGTTTAGCTACCGCATATTCCCTGGCCAATCGTAAAACCGTCTGAGCTGGTACGTCAGTTTCCTTTTCGACTTTGGCTGTTGGCCACTGAGCACACTCTGAAGCAATTAAATCAAAGACTGTTTTATAGTCTGTTACATTTGATCCAGCTAATGTCAACATAGGTTTAACCCCGGGATGATCATGAGGTACGACCTGCCCAGTGATGCCATCGTAGACCAGGAATGCTTCCTTCTTACCTTCGTAAAGCGCCAAATCGCCAGATGCATCCACCAAGAAAGGAGCGCTGGTGTGTTCAAGCAGATATTTTTCATCGTATAACTTCTCTTGAATGATAACGTTTAACATGCCCAGGGCTAGTGCCGTATCCGTACCAGGATTGATGGGCACCCATTCATCGGCCTTGGCTGCTGTTTCGCTAAACCGGGGATCGATCACCACCATACGGGCACCTTGTTTCAACGCCTTGGCAAATTCCTTAAAATAAGCCTGCATCGTTACGGCAGGATTGTTACCCCAGCACAGTAAATACTTGCTGTCGGCAATGGTATCACGAGTATCTACATAACGGATACCAAGCATCGGCACCATTGCCGCGGTAACAGCTGAGCAACATAGACTTCCCGACGTTCTAACGGCACCGCCAAAATAATCAAAAAAGGCACTCGCGGTCGAATTAGTAAGCGCGCTCATATTGCCTGACGCCGTCATCAGAAATATTCCTTTATTGCCTAGTTCTGCTTTCGTCTGCCTGAGTTTAGTAGCAATTGTATCCAGAGCCTCGTCCCAAGAAATTCGTTGAAACTTACCCTCACCCTTTTCCCCCACCCGCTTCATAGGGTACTTTAAGCGGTCCGGATGATTAACCCATTGAATCCTGCTCAATCCTCGCAGGCACCCTTTTACATGAAAATCTTGACTAGCCTCGACCTTAACTAATTTTCCGCCCGTCACGTGTGCCGTTAAATTACAGTGCAAGCACTCCATGTTACAAGTGGAACGGTAAGTCTCAGTTTCAGCCTCGATCAGTGGTGCTGTAACTGCCAAGCTTGACCTAAACATGGGCACTCCGAAAGACATACCTGCCCCAATGGATCCGGCAGTTTTGATAAAGGTGCGACGGCTAAATTTCAACGATTTTCCAAATAATTTTGTTTCTCCATTCATTTATCTTGCCTCCTTGTCAGAACTATATAAAATATAACGAAATTACTTTCAATTTCTTCCGCTCTTTTGACAAATAATTTGCTAATCTGTTTCGTAAATACAGTTCAGATAAGGTACAATAGTTTTCGTAAATTGAATTAAGGAAAAAAAGAAGGACAAGTTTCAGTCCAAAAGGTAAAAGGAAGTCATCATAATACCATTTACCGAAGACAGAACTGAAACATGTCCAAGGAATTTATACGGTTGAATGAGGAAATCAGCAAGGAAACTAAGAGAACTGGTACTCAGCAGCGTAGAAAAAAACGCTAGACAATCTGTTGGACCAGGAAGCGAAAGAACTGATCCAGTGCGAAATACGAGCGCACCTGAAGCACGGCAAGGTTTTATTGTCAAGATATCCTGCTTCTATATTTTTAAATTTTAAAGAAGCAAAAAAAGGGATTTTCAAGCCATAACGGCTTTGAAAATCCCTTTCGTCTACGTGCACATTGGGGTCGAAATTTCCCTTTAGTCATGCTTTACTCGCTCCAGCCATGATTAGAGGAATAGGATCTTTGTGTCCATCAGAATCACAAAATGAAAAACACAAATCGTCATGCTCTTTCACCCAAATATGGTTTAATCCCGCTTCCTTAAGCCAGCGGGTTAATTGCTGCGGGTGGAAGCCAAGCCAAACATCACTACGCGAGTAATTAAAACAATCCTGGTGATGACGGCCAAAATCCGCGATAATTAATACTCCGTTAGGTTTCAGACTTCTAGCCATAACTTGTATGGCTTTTCCAGGGTCGAGAATATGATGAAGAACACACACGCAGGTCGCCAAATCTGCTTGGTTAATTGATAATACCGTACTCAAATCTCCTATTGCCAATTTAATATTCCAGCACTTCAACTGATTCAGCCGGGCTTTTGCCAGATTTAGCATATTAGCCGAAATATCGAATGCATATACCCTGTCTAATCTGGAACTCATCTTCTCGGCAGTATGTCCCAAACCGGTTCCAAAGTCAACTCCAATAACTTTCGAGTTCCAGTCAACCCGGGCAAGCAAGGCTTGATCAATTGACTGAGGGTAGCTCAAATGACGATCTTTTTCATAGAGGTAGGCATAATTATCGAAATACATCTTACTGCGCTGAGTAATATCGATGTCTGGATTTTCCGGCCAATCCAGACCAAAATATTTTAATAGGAAAAAACACTCTTTATGACCCAATCGCTTTTTTGCAGTTTTAGGCGACAATTGGCTGACTATTGCCTGGAAAAATTTGGAACGGGCCCTGTTTAGCAACGAAGTAAACGCCGGTACTGTTATCCCTAACTGCCGGGCAGATTGTTCATAAGAACAATCCTCAAAATGCCGCAGAATTATCGCCTTCTTGTGCTCCAACTTTAAAGTGGACAACGCCTCAATAACAATCTGCCAACCTTGTTGCTCCAGCATATTTTCTAGAAGATCCTTTTGCGTGCCAACCAGGTGCGGAGACAATTCGTCGTAAATGGGAGTCTCTCTTAATCGCCGTCCGTTTTTTCGCCAATAATCAAGACATAGGTTTCGGGCGATAGTGAAAAGCCAAGCTGACACATTATCGGTAACAGCCTTATTGTTCAATTGAGTGCAAGCGCGGACAAACGTTTCCTGAGTAATATCTTCAGCGACATTACCATCTTGAAGTTTCCAGTAAAGGAATCGATAAAGCTTAGGATACATCTTACGGAAGAGATCCTCTAACAACTCTATTCTTCTATCTCTATCCATTGTTTCCATTTCAGCACCTACAAATATTTAATCATGTATTAATTATATAGCACGAATTCTGCAGTTGACCCAAACACAATAAAGAGATGATATACTTTGATTATGATGGTACTACATGGAGAAATAAATAATCAAGAATTTTTGTATGTTTGTATTTAACGATTGGATCACTAGGAGGGGGTAGGCTAGAGTAGAAACATAACTTATCGATTCAATATATTGAAAGACTTACGGGAATTAATTGAGGTACAATCGGTTGCGTTATCCTATGATGCCGATTTTTGATGACGCTGCTATTGCAGTGACCACTGACGCCGTTCAAACATAAAAATTAGACAGAGATACTCAGTTAATCCCTGCCTTTTTTCGTCTACGGTTTTAGATTATGATTGAGTTTTATTGTATCCTTTGCATTTTAATTCATGGCAAGTTAATATAACTATTTAAGAAGCCAACGAAAAATCCCAGAGTGTTAAGCCCTGGGCCGTTGATTTTTCTATGGCGGGAGCGTGTAGGAATCGAACCCACCCAGGACAGGTTAGTGCCCCGCGAACGGTTTTGAAGACCGCAGGAGCCACCAGGCCCCATCCGCCCCCGTATGATCTTTACGTATATAATATATCATGTAGTATTCTTTTTAACAAGGCATGTTATCCATATCACGAAGTAGCAAAAGTTTGATAAATTACATAAATTAGTAAGGCTAAGGTTAATCTTATATCAAGAAAAATATGGTTTTTATCCAGAAGGTAGCAGGAAATTTTTCTGACTTTGCCGAATATTCTATAAAATTGGTAAAAGGAGATGATTCACATGCTAGTAGTCGGTTCGGGAATAGCTAGTTACTGGTTTAGTGACAATATGGAAGAGCAGGTAGTAGCTTCAAATGGTGAATTTATCTTATTAAATGCCAATACTCGGAAAGCAGAACGCTTGGGAACAACTCTGGAAGAAGCTGTTGAAGCTTTAAAGGTTTTAGGAAAATTTGGCGATTTTCCTGATTTTTAATGAAGTTGACAAAAAAATTGCCTAAGTCCAAGCACATATGTCAGGTCAAACAATTAGAGATAAAGGGTTATTTTGTAAAAAATAGGAATTAGCTACCATAAAATTAGGACTATAGTCCATGGAATTATTTGTCATACTGCGTTATGCTTTAAATAAGAACTAAAGCATAAGGAGGTTATGTCAAATGATTGATCGGCTATTTTTATGGTTTGCGTTTGGTGTGTTAAGTTTATGCTTTAGTGGAATTATAATGGTGCTTGTTGGTAAATTGTTTAGGACAGATAGGTGGTAATTGGGGATATACTACAAGAATGAACTGTGTCCGCTGTTATTGCTTTAATGATTTCGTTCCGGGCTTGGCAGCAAGCAGCTACATCTCGGAATGATAAAATGGAAATCAGTAGCCAGATCGAAGGAAATTAGAAATTATAAAGGCTTGTAGCGAATAGCTACAAGCCTTTGCTAATTTTGGTGTCTTTAGGGCTAAGGTGTTTTTGGACAATCCAACCATGGTTTCCCTTATGTTCTACTTCCCAGAATTGGCCATCTGGTGATTTTGTATATACTTTAACTACATCGCCTAGGCGCAGAACTTCGACAACAGCAGCTGATTCGTTCGGCTCCGAATAGATTTTGGCTTTATTAGTATTGGCAAACGCCGTAAAGACAGCTTGTGCAGGTGTTGCCAAACAAAGGAAGAAAACTATGCCAATTAGAAATGTCGTGATGATTGCCGGTTTTTTCATCGGTATTCCCCCAATTTTAATTCTGGTAAATAATTCAACAAGATGCTGTGAAATTCCTACTTCTCGCCATATTTTTGTTATAGTAATGCTTAGAAAGGATTATAGTGTGAATTCTAGCGGCTAGATCATTTTTCAAGATTTCATCCTTTATTATGTAGGGATTTTGCGGTTTAGTTGCGAATAATGTAGGGAATAGAAGGCAGGAGGAGCTATTGATGAACCCGATTGAGGAATATAAGTATTTGTTTGCGTTGCATTTGCGGGATGTTAGCAAGCGGTATGGAGTGCTTTATTATGATGTGCTAAAGGGCAAAATACCTGCTGAAGCGCAAAGTATATATGCTGAAGGATTAGCGAGAATGTTTCAATATATGAATCTTCGGCATGGCTTGGAAGTAGCGGAGATTGTTGCTGTCCATGAGACCATTATCGAAACCGTGCTTGCTGAGTTTATCGTTAGTACCTTAGATACTTCTGCACCGCACAATTCTCAAATACTGCATTAATTTAGAAAGAACTTAGGGGGCACAAGTGATTGCAGACTAAAATGACCTATATAACGCGAATTGCTGTTTTGGCAGGTGCTGCAGCGATTTTGATGGTAATGGAATTACCAATAGTTTTTATGCCGGTATTTTTAAAACTGGATTTTAGTGAAATTCCTGCGGTTATCGGCGCTTTTGCGCTGGGGCCGATGGCCGGCTGTCTAATTGTACTTGTCAAGAATTTAATTCATCTGAGTAGTACTCAGACTGCCGGAGTTGGTGAAATGGCTAATTTTTTGGTTGGTTCCCTTTTTGTTATTCCGGCTGCATGGATTTACAAGTGTAAAAAGAATAAGACAGGGGCTGTGTTGGCTTTATTGTCTGGAACGGTATGTATGACTTTGACAGCTGCTGTGTTAAATTACTGGGTACTTTTGCCTTTATACCAAGCGGCACTGAATTTTCCGCCTGAGGCTTTAATAAATATGGGGCGGGCGGCTAATCCGCATGTTGTTGATTTAAAAACGTTTGTCGTTTTTGCGATTGTGCCATTTAACTTGTTTAAGGGTATTGTAGTTTCCGTAATTACCCTAGTGGTCTACAAAAAGATTTCGCCGATTTTGCACTAGTAAAGGAGTGTACTATGACTGAAGCTGGATTAGATCGAATACAGCCGGGAATTTATCGCCACTATAAGGGGAAGCAATACCACGTTATGGGACAGGCAACTCATAGTGAAACAATGGAATCGATGGTTATTTACCGGGCGCTATATGGAGAATATCAATTATGGATTCGGCCTTCAGTTATGTTTAGTGAAACTGTCCGGTTTGAAGGCAGAGAAGTTCCGAGATTTGCTCTAGAAGTTAAACTTAATTGCTAAAGTACTAAGACCGCCAATTTTTGGCGGTTTTATTGTTATGTGCGCCCGGCATGGGCGCAACCTAGTGGGTGAAAGTCCCGAGCGCGGGTAGATAGTGCCGAGCGCATAGCCTAAGACAAGGGTGTCCACCGTGAGGTGGAATCTGAAGGAAGTCAGCGGCAAATCTCTGGTCTACGAACAGAAATCACATATAAGGCAGTGTAAATTGGGTAAGGTTGTATAACAGACCAAAGCCCGAAACTATTCCGAAAGTTTACGCTGTAAATGTGACAGATAGATGGAGAGAAAGATTGCGTTCTTACCCGGGGAGGTCTCACAGACGTGAAGATAATTCTTTCGAAGCATGGTTGAAACAAGATTTACCGTGAGAAGTCAGGCGAGGTCATAGTACCGAAAAAAAATTTTGGGAAGGACTGAACAATAATCGAGTTCTTGCGCAAAGGAAGGTGAAGTCATGCTAAGAGAGCAGAAAACCAGTAAAAAGGGCTGCCTTTGCCAAGATATGCTGAAAGCAGAGAATAACAAGGGAGCGTGGAGAATTTGAAGCAAACTTGAAGAACATCTTCTACCAAGATATGGAACAGAATGTCATCCGGCAGTTATTTTCCCCGCCTGTAAAAGCAGTAGAAATTCCAAAGAAAAGCGGGGGTAAACGTGTGCTGGGCATTCCAACTGTAGCCGATAGGGGAGCACAGATGGTCGTCAAGATTTATTTCGAGTCGAAAGTGGAGCCGTATTTTCATCCGAATTTCTATGGATATCGGCCAGGCAAATCAGCCATTGAAGCATAGCTATCACTCGACAGCGGCAAATGGGGATTTATCCTGTAGTTGTATGATGGGAGCCGGATGAGCTGAGAGGTTCAAGTCCGGTTCTGAGAGAGCTTTGTGGTGAAACTCCCCAGGCTACTCACCGCAATATCTATGTCAGAACAGAACGTGCAGCCAAGCGGGTGATGATGGGAACTACGCCTTGGGGAATTGCTTGGATAATGCTCTTTCATTCGGCAAATTCTATTTACATTAAAGGTGTCGTTAAGCGATGGCTCGCCTGATTGAATGGAAGCTGACCATCCGATAACAGCCCATTATGTTAAGTGTAAACGAGAGGGGACGCTCGTTGTCCTTGACGCTAAGAAAATTGTCATTCAGATTGCAACAAATCAAGGCAATCTAAACGCCAATTTTTCAGCTTTAACATAATAGATGTTATCCGACGGACTGGGATGCTAAGGTAGCAACGGACTGCGTTGCCGTAGGGATTTGGTTTCTGCCAAATCCTAACTTAGTATATTTAGGCTGTGGAGGCGTTAAATGCTGACTTTACTAATATTTAGGCTCGTATTATTATCTTCATTTATAATTTCCGCTGTAGCTTTAGGTGATTGGAAAAGCGCTGGCAAATATTATCCCACAGTATTATTTATAATGGTTGTAAATTTAACGGCCAGCTTTTTAACATATCATCACGTTTTGTGGAATTTTAATCCAGATGCTTTAGTAAAAACACATACCGTTCTGGAAATCCTTAATTCCTATATTGCCTTACCATGTACCGTATTTGTTTTTCTGTCTAAGCTTCCATCCAATAAATTTTACCAGTATGCATTTATTGGGCTGTGGGTTTCAATTTTCGGCACTATAGAATTTATAGATAAGATAATTGGAGGAATTACCTATCAACACAGTTGGTCTTGGCAGGTTTCAATTATGTTTAATTTTGCTATTTTTTCTATTTTACGCATTCATTATTCAAAACCCGTTTGGGCGTGGATAATTACATTTATCGTTGGATTTATCATATTAATTGTATTTAATTTTAGTTCAGCAGAAATGAAATGATGTTAAGGAGAAATATATAATGGGATTTATGAATATTCCCATCAAACCAGAGTTCTTTCAAACAACCTATTCGGAATACTTGCTTATGGCTCAACATTGGACATGCTGGAAAACATATGTATTTAGTCTTCCATGGTATATTTTAGTATTATCTTTTATTATTCCATGGATAGTATGGTGGAAGTTAGTAGATAAAGAGCGGTTTATTTCAATCGTCATTGTAGGTTTAGTTGTAAGTTTCATATCTTCTGCTATAGATGAAATAGGCTGTATGCTTGTTTTGTGGGAGTACCCTTACAAAATTGTTCCGCTTTTCCCAAGAATAATTCCAGCAGATTATGCTTTTCTACCTGTATCTTATATGTTGATTTATCAATACTTCAGAGACTGGAAATCGTTCTTTTGGGTTTCATTTGCACAGGCTATTATTTTTGGTTTGATTTTTGAGCCATTGTTAGTAAAAATGAACCTATATGTGATGATTAATTGGTATCATTCTTATTCAGTTCCGCTTTACCTTCTTATGGCTATTTTTACAAAATGGTTTGTCACCATTGTTTTCAATATACAACACCAAAAATGACATTCCCTATAGTAGCAGCACAGGAATAGCGGAAAAAAGTTATTTTGAGTAGTACATTTTTACCTCATCTTCCTGGGGGGGCTCCTTCTATGGTCATTGGTAGTAGCTTAGGGGTAAATACTGATGAAGTCGGCATTGTTTTACAAGGGCCAACCGTATATATCGAGCCAGTTGTTGGACTAAGGTATCGGAAAAAAATTCCCGCGAAGCGATTATCAGATCTTTTTAATTTGGATTTGGTACAGAGACTGATATTAGAGACTATGGAGGAAAAATAATTATTTCGCACGATATTCCACGCGGTAGCGAGTTGGATTTTGCTGAGTTCATACTGCTGTATAATACTTTTGCCCCAGGGTTGCCGCTGGCTTTAAATATAAAGGCGGATGGTTTGCAAACCGAGTTAGCAAGATATTTGAGAGAATATAACGTTACGAACTACTTCGTGTTTGATATGTCTATACCGGATACGATCGGTTACTTAAACAACAAATTTCGCTATTGTGTGCGGCAAAGTGAATTTGAAACAATAGATTATCATTCAGTGCTATATATGAACGCATTTGGCGTTTGGCTAGATGAGTTTCATCATCACTGGATTAACACAAATACTTTGTTAAACCATTTAGATAACGGCAAAACAGTATGTATTGTCTCACCAGAGCTCCATGGGCGGGATTATCTTAACGAATGGAACCACTACAAAGAGGCCGGCAAAAATATAAAAACGGACAAGTTAATACTTTGTACTGATCTGCCCGAATACGCCAGGGAATTTTTTGCTAACGGAAAAGGGGCGAGATTGTGATTAAAGCCGTCTTATTTGATATGGATGGAGTGTTGATTGATGCCAGAGAATGGCACTATATTGCGTTAAACAGAGCACTTCAGCTTTTCGGCTTTGAAATAAACAGATATGACCATTTAGTGACATTTGACGGTTTGCCTACTAAGAAGAAACTGGAGATGCTCAGTATAGAAAGAAAATTGCCACGAAAACTGCACTCATTTATCAATTTAATAAAACAGCAGTATACGATGGAGTTGATTCATGTTCAATTGTAGTGGATTTGTCAGACATCATCTTCCAGGGTGACTTTAACCCTGTAGAAATATTCAGGGAAGATCCGTGTATTGGCGGAATTATTCCCTATTTTATTTCCAGAAATCCGCAATATAGCTACTTGGAGTTGTCTGGTCAGTGGGTAAGGCAAACGGCCGAGAAAAAAGTAATAACAGAGGCGGCATCTGCCGGAGTCTATTTTTTTAGAGATGCGCCTTTGTTTTTAGAGGCTGTGGCAGATAGCTTACGCTTTGATAAGTTGTATAGTTATAATAATAATATGTTCTTATGCCCGGCCATGAATGGAATTATCCGCAGTAATAAATTGGTTCAGGCGGTTCAGGTACGGGGGGGGGTGTTGAACTAAGCGCATTATTTCATGCATAAAAAATGCTTTATAATTCCTTAGAGTAACCGGATTGGGGGAGGCAGGATGAATATCGATTTTAATCGGTTGCTTTATATCGAAATGGGCAGTTATCAACGGCCTGTTCCGTTAATAAACTCTTTTGGCGTTGTTTATCCAGTCTAGCAGATGATATTCTGGCAGGTATGTTTTGCCTGAAAGACAATGATCAGATATCGGATATCGGTGGTGGATCAAATCCTTTTTCCAAGGCAACGGTTGTAACAGAACCTTATCTTGAAATGAATACACACAGATCGGGGTTAGATATAAAACCTGGAATGGACTATGTTACCTGTTTTGCCGAAAAGCTTCTTTTGCGGATAAGCAGTTTGACTTTGCAATGGCGAGGCAAGTGTTTGAGCATGTGAAATCTCCCCAAGCGGGTTGCGTTCTATCTTTGGCAGCGTGAGAGTGATGCATGAGCGGCGGTTCGTTTGCGCCCCGGCTGGGCGTTGGCCCATAATACACTGAGAATTATATTATGGAAGCAGGGCAAAAACCAGGAGGCATTATCTGAATTTACTTTTGCGGCACAATTGGAAAAACGCGACGAATACGAGTACAATGCCGGTCTTAAAGAGAGCAGGCTTAACCGATGCTTGTGGATTTTGAGTATGCGCTTTAAATGGATGAAAAGTTTTTTAGCAACTATAGCACCTGCTGTGCGTTTAATATACCAGATTATTTACGGAAACCGCATAGGAATAATGATTAGGAGAAATCGCCTCTACCTTTCAAACAGGTGAGGCGATCTAGTTTGTTATAGCTTATATTGTTGTTCGACCTTGAATACAAATACTTAGAGTTGTATCTTGCTGCGGGTTTTGCGAGCAAAAAGCCACTCGGGCGTAATGAGTGATAGTATCCGGTGCTAGGGCTTCGCTTGTTGAGGGTAAAATGATATGTTCGGCCGATTGCTGCAGCCAATGATGACCATCGGCGCTGACACTCAGAAAAACTATAGCGGGATTGTTACCGGTATTGCTAATGGTATACGCATAATTGTAGCGAAGTACATCAAACGGTGTGGTGTATGACCAATTGTTGGTTGTGTGAACAAGTTTGGTTACATTAATTGTATCTGGTTTGTAAACACAAGGTACTTCGCCCGGGGGCTTATAGTTTATTTCTATAAATGGCCAGTAATTGGAATCACAATAATCTCCACTAAGTAATGAAACAAAATTATCAGGGGAGAACGGGTCACGCATTTTAAACAAGAGCCCCAAATTGGGATTTTTGCAGCTTTGCCATTCCTTTATTAATGCCGTAATTCCAAAGGATAGATGTTCGGTCGTATTAGAGATAGCCGCTGTAGCAATTGGAGTAGGGCTGGTTAAGGGAGGATGCCGCAAGGATGTAGATACTGGTTTCCAACGTGATAGGATGGGATAGGCTTCGATTACTTTGGAACATCCTGGACTGTTATAAATAATAAAGAAATTAGCGGTAGCTGATATAATATCCAGATCAGTAGAAAGAGAAGACAAATCCCATAATGCGATTGATTCATGGCAGGCGTTTGAATGTCCGCCTACTAATAAACAACTACACTTCATGGTTTTGGCTGCTGTTTGGTGGCGGGTAATATACGCGTCAATAAGAGGCGGTCTAATGTACCTTTTTAGCATTCAGCTTCACCTACACTTCACAGAAAAAGTTACTCATAATATGGATATAATACATTTCCCTCATCGGTTCGATGAGGGAAATGTGCTTTACAGACTAAGAATACCGGTAGGATCTCAGCTTTATTCAACCGTATTGCCTTGGAAGAAGATATTTAGGGTTACAGGACTTCCGCTGCCGGTTGCAGAGTAATAATATACACGAGCGTATTTCAGGAAGACAGAAGAAACAAGCGCTGCCGTACCGCCGTTGGCGGCTAGTGTTACCGTCGGGGTTTCAGTTATCCAATTAATAGCATCCGGGCTCAGTTGGAGGTAAGTTGCTGCTACATTGCTTGCGGTATTAACTACGCCATAGGTCCATTGGCCAAGACTCAGAATTTCTCTTTGGGCGCCAGGACCACCTTCGTCAATGGAGCCGGCAGTGAAGGAGACATCTGTTGTAGAAAGTGCAACCGTAACAGGAATTGTAGCAGTCGGGCAAACAGGCAGAGCAGTAGCAGTTGTTATCGGAACATCGGAAGTAGTACAGATAGGCAGGGCGGTAGCGGTGGAAATAGGAGTGGTGCCGGTAGCGCTGATAGGCAGAGCAGTAGTAGTAGTTATCGGGACATCGGAAGTAGTGCAGATAGGCAAAGCAGTGGCGGTGGATATAGGAGTGGTGCCGGTAGCGCTGATAGGCAGAGCAGTAGCAGTGGTTATCGGAACGTCGGAAGTAGTGCAGATAGGCAGGGCGGTAGTGGTGGAAATAGGAGTGGTGCCGGTAGCACTGATAGGCAGAGCGATAGCAGTGGTTATCGGAACATCGGAAGTAGTACAGATAGGCAGGGCAGTAGCAGTGGAGATAGGAGTGGTACCGGTAGCACTGATAGGCAGAGCGGTAGCAGTGGTTATCGGAACATCGGAAGTAGTACAGATAGGCAGGGCAGTAGCAGTGGAGATAGGAGTGGTACCGGTAGCGCTGATAGGCAAGGCGGTAGCGGCGGAAATAGGAGTGGTGCCGGTAGCGCTGATAGGCAGAGCAGTAGCAGTGGTTATCGGAACATCGGAAGTAGTACAGATAGGCAGGGCGGTAGCGGCGGAAATAGGAGTAGTGCCGGTAGCACTAATAGGCAGAGCAGTAGTAGTGGTTATCGGAACATCGGAAGTAGTACAGATTGGCAGGGCAGTAGCGGCAGAAATAGGAGTAGTACCGGTAGAACTGATAGGCAAGGCAGCAGAAGCAGTTACATCTAAACTGCCGGAAGCGTTGGTTTTTAGCGCCGAACTAAGATCACTACCATAGATTTGTACTTTCGCCTTTTGGGGTTGATCTTGAAAGATCTTAAAGTTAGGCATTGTCTTATTTTTCCCCCTGTAATTAAACTTTTTGTAAAAGAGCCATAAAAAGCTGGTAACCATAAAAATGACAATTGGCTCGTTAATATAATCTATGAATTATGAAAAATAAAGGTTCTGCTTTCTATACATAAAGTTCATATGTTTTATGAATCGGCCTATTGCGATTAAGCACCACGCATGTTGCCCTCACATATTATAAATTGATAGTGGGGGTGGGAAAATGCCGACAATTAGCCTATGTATGATTGTTCGTGATGAAGAGAACAGTATTGCCCAATGCCTGGCCAGTGTCCAAGGTGTAGTAGATGAAATAATTGTTGTGGACACAGGTTCTAAAGATGAAACCAAAAGAGTTGCTGCCGGCTTTGGAGCTAAAATTATTGACTTTATTTGGACCGGCAGCTTTGCTGACGCCCGTAACGCATCCCTGGAAGCGGCAAATTGTGATTGGGTGCTTTTCCTTGATGCTGATGAATATCTCGACCCAAATTGCCATGGTGCACTGCGTACGGCGATAGCTTACGATAATGTGGAAGGGTATTATATACCCTTCATTAATATTTATGGTAGTGAAGAGCACCCGGAGCAATGCAAAGATATCTTGTTCCGCTTGTTTCGGAACCGAAGTGAATACCGGTTTCGTGGTATTATTCACGAACAAGTGCTAAACTCTATCCTGGGAAAAAACAACAACGCAAGTATTTGTATTGCTCATAATGTTGCTATTTTCCATTATGGATACTTGCACAGTAAGGTCCAGGAAAAAGATAAGATAAAGCGTAATCTGGAATTGCTCGCGCAACAAATCCAAGCTTCACCTGATGACAAGTATGTACTTTATCAATATGGATTAGAACTCTATCGGGCAGAGCGCTATGGCGAATCGATAGAAATGCTGAAAAAATCCCTGGCAGGTCTTGTGCCAGGGGGGCCTGAAAGTATGTATTTCCCTAAACTAGTGCGTTTACTGGCTATGGCTTATTATCAGGCCGGAAAATATGAAGAAGCGGTTGAGCGTGTTGAATATGGGTTATCTATATTTCCGGACTATGCCGATTTGTATTATTACGGTGGATTATGTCTCTATGAACTTCGGGCTTATGGTACTAGCTTTGAATATTTCAGTAAGGCTGCCAACCAAGGGGAACAAGCTTATGTATATGGCTCATATCCAGGTGTGAGAGGTTGTAAAAGTTATTTTTATATGGGAAAAATTTGTGAAGAATTTGGTAATGAGGAAGAAGCCCTGAGCTATTATTTGGCGGGGTTTCGGGATAATTCTGCTTTTACCATGATATTAGAACAGATGGTGCGAATTTTAGTAAAGGGTGAGGAAAGTGATGATGTAAAAATTGCTCTTGCTAATATATGTGAATGCTGTACACCGGAGGCTAACTATATATTGGGACGGATATTATTCTCGGAGCGGTCTTTTAAACTGGCGGAGGAATATTTTGCGGCAGCAGCAACCGGTGGATTAAAAGCAGCCGACGCAGATATATGCAGGGCCATTTGTCTTGCACAGCAGGATCGCGTGATTGAAGCGTTAAAACTGCTTGATGAGTATGTAAATGATAGTGAGCATTCTGTGAGAGCAATGTATAATAAAGCCGTTGTTTTTTGGCTTCAGGATAATAGCTTCAAAGTACGCAGCGTTACTGATAGCTTGGTGAAATTAGGGTTGGATGAAGATTTTGCGACAATCGTTAAGTTATTAAGAATCCGATCCAGTGAGCATATGGAGCCGGTTAGCCTGCAGCCAAACTCCTCGGAATTACTCTTTGACATATTGTTGAGGGCCACTGATCATGGCTCGGTGGGAAAGGTCGAAGAGATTTTAGCCCGGATGCACCACGAATGGATTAAGATGCACGCGTGTAGACTGATGCAAATGTTTCTAAGACATAACAAACTAAATGAGGCGGAGCGTTATGGAAACATATATTTGGCTAGTAATCACGACTGTTTTGACGCGCTTGTCTACATGGGAGATATAAAATGTCAAAAGCAAGAATACTGGGAGGCAGCAGAATATTACCGGGCGGCTGTTGCCGAAGATCCCGGCAGGCCCAAGGCATATATCAACTTATTGAAGGTATATGACAAACTTTGCCTGGAGACGTTGAAAACTGCTGTTGAAAAACATCCTGATGTGGAACTGTTTAAAGTGATGCTGGAGCAGGAGGCAGCAAGATAATGGGTGGCCTAATCGGTGTTGTTATGATTGTAAAAGATGAAGAAGATAAGCTGAGAGCTTGCTTAGACAGTGTTAAAAATATCGTTGATGAGATTGTTATCGTGGATACAGGATCGGTTGATAAAACTGTGGATATAGCCAGAACTTACACGGACAAAATCTATAGCTATCCTTGGCAGGAGGATTTTAGTGCTGCGCGTAATTTTGCTATCGACAAGTGCAGTTGTAAGTGGATTTTGTCCCTTGATGCCGATGAGCATTTAGAGACTGGGGCGGGGGACCTGCGAGTGCTAATCACAGACACCGCCAGTGAGGCATTTTTTATACCCTTAAAAAATTGTATCAGCCCAAGCGGCAGTGATTTTAATGAAATCGGTGTGCTGCGCTTGTTCCGCAATTTGCCGCAGTACCGCTTTTTTGGCAAAATCCACGAACAAATAAGCATCACAGATCAAGAACTTGTCAGGTTTAGTAATTATCCGGTTATTATCCATGGTTATATAGAACCTGGCCGAAGGCAGAATAAACGCAGGCGAAATATAAGTATGATCACAGAACAATTAAAAAGGCAGCCGGAAAACCAAGAATTTCTAAAATACTATCTGGGCTGTGAATGGCTAGAACTAGGAAAATATCAGCAAGCGTATGAGTGTTTTTGGTCTGCTTATAACAAACTTGACAGCACTCACATCTTCTTTAGGTCAAGCGTTATCAGGAATCTGATTGCCTGCTTACGGCACATGGGGAAATTTGAGGAAGCGTTGACTTTGTGTATGAGGGAAACAGAGGTATATCCGGAATATACCGATTTGTTTTTTGATGGCGGGGTAGTTCTGGAACAGATGGGGGAATACGAAATAGCAAGAAGATGGTTTAAAATCGCTATTGATTTAGGCACACCGTGTATTTTATACCAGCATAGCAACGGGACGGAGGACTTTTTAGCCTACTATCACTTGGGTCATTGCTGTCAAACAATTGGAAAATCTGAAGAGGCTTCTCAATATTACCAAGCGGCGCTGCAGCATAATAAGAATTTTATTTATCCTTTATATGGTCTATATATGGTATTGGCTACCAGGGAAAGCTGCGAGAAAATAATAAGTTATTTCTCTAAGCAGGGTTATATTGAAAGCTATGAGTCTCGGCAGGCGTTGGGCCAGTTGCTCTTTGCCAGCGGGCGGCCTGACTTGGCAGTAAAAGTATGCATGCAAGCAGAAGGATTAACGATGCTTTCCTGTGAACTGGCTAAGTACTCTCTTTATAGTGGCAATTTCAAGCAGGCCCTTGATGTGCTGCAGAAGCTTAAAACCGGAAGCCAACAAAATAATGCAGAGATACTAAAAACGGAGATACTTGCCTATATATTTATGCGCGATATAAGCACCGCGCAAGTAAAGTGTCTGGAGATGTGGCGACACCAGACTATGCGGGCAGAGGCCCTGTCTTTGATGGCACTTATTAAAAGACTAGAAGGCAGGCAACAGACTCATATAACAAAATATGAACCTGGTTTTGTAGAGCATTTGCTGAACATAATGGCTGACTGTTTGCGGTCGTATAGTGAAGATTCGGGCGTATTTATTCATGTCGCAAAATGTTGTGAAGAGCTTATAAGTCAGTTTGAGGAAGGCAGCCGAACACTGTTTGCCTTTTGGCAGCGTGAGATAAAAGGCGTGGAGATGCTTCTTGATATAAGGTATCAAAATATGCGAGGTTTATATTCATGGAAAAAGCGCGGGCCCTGACGGTTTGTCTGATTGTAAAGAATGAGGAGCACTGTTTAGGGGAGTGTCTTGAAAGTATAAAGAAATGGGCAGACCAAATCGTCGTTGTAGATACCGGCTCAACAGATAACACGGTGCAAGTCGCCAGACAATCTGGTGCACAAATTGAGCATTTTCACTGGGAGAGCGATTTTGCAAAAGCGCGTAATTATAGTCTGCAGTTTGCAACAGGTGACTGGATATTGGTAGTAGATGCTGATGAGCAGTTAGCAGAAGGAATGGAATTTCTATCAGAATTGAAGAATACAAATTTTGAAGGCTTTTATATAACTATAAAAAGCCCCCTGGGTGTTGATGGGTGTGTGGCGGAAGACCATGTCGTAAGATTGTTTCGAAATGGCCGAGGGTATACATTCACCGGAGCTATCCATGAACAGATAGCAGGCAGTATAAAAGAACGACAAGGCCAGCAATCAATTGGCTTTTCAAAGATTGTTCTCAAGCACAGCGGTTATGTACCGGAAGAAATTGAACGCAAGCAAAAGACGGTCCGCAATAGCCAGATAATTAAAAACCAGTTAGCCAAGCGGCAAAATGATACATTTATGCTATACAGCCTGGGGACTGAACTTATCCAGCAGGGGCAGTATGGTGAAGCGTATGCAGCAGCCATGAAGGCTCTTAAAAGTATGACCGGGGGAGAAGGGTACTTCAGAGAAGTTTTACTGCTCGCACTTATGGCAAGTCTCAAGAACAGAAGTTATGGAGAAGGTCACGAACTATTTGCCAAAGCGCTAAAAATGATGCCGTTAGATAGTGATATTTTATTTTTGTCAGGCTTGCGTCAAGTGTTGCTAGGTAATTTTATTCTTGCCGGGGAGATGTTTGGTAAAGGGGGAATTAACACCGTTTTAGTGCCGCCGCAGCTAGCTTACGCCATTGTTGGCGAGACTTTCTTTCGGCAAGGAATTTGGCATGAAGCAGTTAAGAGTTTCACCCGATCAATACAGGCATATCCTTCGTTGTATTGTATTGTGAGGATAATTGATATTGTAAGACAGGGCGAACCGGAAGCCGTCCGGATTTTAGCAGAGGCCGTTGGTCATGATTACAAACGCCTGGTTCACGAGGCTATTTACCAAGAGGATTATTATGCGGCTGCTATCATTTGTCTTGCCGCAATAGATAGGGATTCGGAAAAGAGTTTTAGTCAATGGAGAAGTTTATATCAATCCATTGTTGTCCGAGTAAATAAAATGCCAGCCGTTATTAAAGATTACTTGAATATTTTATGTCAGCAAATGGAGATATGTAATGGTGCCTTAGTTACCGATAAAGGATCTCAATTTGTACACAGCTATCTGGTAAATGCGGTAAATAGAAGTCTGGGAGTATGGTTAACATTGTGGCCGGAGCATATTGTGCCGGTAACTATTTGGGAGTGTTGTTTGTGATGAAGGTAGTCATTGGTAGTCCTGTAAAGCAGAAAGAGGCCATATTGGAACAGTTTTTGCAATCGTTGGATAATTTGGATTACCAAGGGTTAGCGGTAGACTATATATTTGTTGACGATAATGAGACACCAAGCAGCCTGTTACACGATTTCGCCGCTAAACATGCCAATGCTCTGATTGTAAAGGGAGATATCCAGTCAGAATATCGCTGTACAGAAGAAACCCATTGTTGGCAGGAAAACCTTATCTGGAAAGTAGCTGCGTATAAAGACCGGATGATTGAGTATGCTCTGAAAGCGGATGCCGAATATTTATTTTTAGCTGACTCGGATTTATATTTACAGCCGGAGACAGTTCGGCATCTAATCGAACTGAAAAAGGACGTCGTATCGGAGGTGTTCTGGACAAAATGGACACCGGAGCTCGCGCCTTTGCCTCAAGTATGGGTAGGTGATCAATATAGGCTGTTTAGCGCCAAGCGAGGAGTACAGTATAGCGAAGCGGAACAAGAGGAAAGAAGTCAGGAATTCATAAATATGCTTAAGACACCAGGGGTTTATAAAGTTGGCGGGCTGGGAGCCTGTACAATGATAAGCCGTCGAGCACTTGAGAAAGGAGTTAATTTTAAAGAGATATATAATCTTGGCTTAATTGGTGAAGACCGGCATTTCTGCGTGCGCGCAGCCGCCTTGGGGTTAGAGCTTTATGCGGATACCCGGTATCCGCCGTTTCATATATACAGGGAGTCGGAGCTGGTAACGCTGGCTACGTATAAAAATAGAATAAGAAAAAGCGTAAAGCCGCCTAAATTAACGGTTGGAATGCTGGTAAGGAACGAAAGCGGCCGTTACTTAGAAAAAGTTCTGGATCATATTACCAGGTATGCAGATGAAGTGGTAATTTTAGACGATGGCAGCACCGACAATACTGTCGCCATCTGCCGCCAACAATTAATAAATATACCTCATTGTATTGTGGAAAATAGCATAAGCAGATTCAATAATGAAGTAGAGTTGCGCAAAGCCTTGTGGGATATGGCTGCAAGCACTCGGCCGGATTGGATCATGATTTTGGATGCCGATGAAATATTTGAGACCAAAGCTGTTAAAGAAATCAGGGAGTTAATTACTGATGACAGCATGGATGTGGTTTATTTCCGGTTATATGATATGTGGAATGAACGCAGCTATCGGGAAGACGGCTATTGGATGGCTCACCGGGTATACCGGCCGTTTTTAGTCAGATACCAACAAGATTATTCGTATGAGTGGCAGGAACAGGCGTTGCACTGTGGCAGATTTCCGGCAAATATACATAATCTTCCCGGTAAGAAAAGCAATTTGCGGGTGCAGCATTTTGGCTGGGCCCGGCCGGAAGACAGGGTCGCAAAATACTTACGCTACAAAGAGCTTGACCCTATAGCGAAATATGGAATACATGAACAATATCTTTCCATTCTTGATCCTAAACCAAATTTAATAGAGTGGCGGGATGATGAGTAATTACAGAAAACCACACTGCGTCGAACATTTGCAGTGTGGTTTCTTATTGTACGCTATTAAGATGTTGAAATATTAAGCGGGTTGTTAGGCTGCACGGAACAGTGTTCTGTATGGTATGCGGATACAGCTCCTGGCGGGTTTCCCGTCGCAAGGAAATTAGCAAGAAATGGTTTACATTCATGAGGTGGCAGATAATGATTGGCTCGCGCGAGTTTCACACTCGAAATCTTTACATTTAGTCTTAATTCTATCTCTCTTGCGTTAGAAAGCTGCGGGAACTGGGTAGCAATATTACATTTCAAACAAGCATTCATATCTGTACGTGCATGGGAATAAGCAATCGTTTGGTCAAAAGGCAGTTTAAATAGCGCAAAAGTTACCGGCTGTGTCTCGGTGCGAACTGCTGCTACATATTCTGTAAAAATATTGATATAGCCAGTAATACGTATTTGTCTAGTTGAAACGATACATTGCTCAATTACCGGTGTTGATGTAACTCGCAGCAAAAATTCAATATCAGGTTTGTCATCAGGGATGGATAAGGTATTATTGACGGTAAACTCAGGGACTCTTCTGTACTTTTTACGCGACATAACATGATCCTCCTACTTATGATGTACGCTAATATATCGGTACATAACAATTTTATAGAAATTGTAATATACAATGCTTTAAGAGCTTATTAGTTATATTTACTAATAGTGTATGATCTAAAATGAAAAGTGTTCCTTTGAGATGAAAGTACAGTGTTTGCATAAGAAAAAAGATTAATTACAAAATGAGGTTTTTTAAATTCTTGTTAGATGCGAGATTATCCGACCTCACCACCTTTTATGTAACTGTGTTTTGGAACTATCGCGGGGTATGTAACATATAATGAAACAGATGATAAAAGTACATCCGAAGAATCTTGATAGCGAAATCATTCAATTTCGAGGAGGAATATACATGGATGACAGCTTGGTTACCGTTGCTGGTCTCTGTGATCTTAAAGGAATTAATTTTACTAAAGGCGTAGATAATTTCTGGACTCAAATCTCGATTCAGGATAGTTTAAATATTCCTGAGATAAAACCAGAGATCGAGCAAATCACAGGAGTAAACGTAGCAGTAAAGATCATTAGAAAAAAGGTAATTGTAACACCTAGTACAGACTCGTGTCCAAATTTTGAAGGCAAATTACTTACGGGGCGAAAACTAATTGTTGAAGGAGAACTTTGCCAGACAATAACCTTTATCGCTGATCGCTGTGAACAACCTGTGCACACAGCGCGTTTTATAATTCCTTTTTCTGCTTTTATCGTCATTCCCAAAAGAGTGCGGGTATGGTTTAAGGAGAAAGAGCAAGAGGTCGATTCGCTCAATATTATTTTTCAGGTTAATACTTGCTTAGAGGACGTGTTTGTTAAAAAAATCACCCCAAGAGAGATATTTGATAATGTATTATTACTACTGCAGGCTGTACCGGTTACAGTTAACATGTGTGACGAGTAGTTAAGGCATATGTGCAAAAAGGAGGAATAAATATGAGGTATTGCGATAAAGACCCTGCAAAAGAGAATGCTGCCATAGATTATGTGGATTGTAGAGTTATGGGGACGTTTGAAAACCCAATGCGGTCTGACAGTAAAGATCGAACTCAACTTCTTACTATTAACGGAATATGCCCCCGGGAAAAACTCGAAGATTTTTTGGATGATGGTCGTATCCGGCGATGGACGGAACTAGTGGTACCGGAAGTGTTATGCATTCCATCATATAAACCTGATATTGAACAAATAATAAGCATTTCTTTGGTTGTAGAGATTATCTGTGAGCGGGTGATAAACACACCTTTTAAAACAAACAACCCTAGGCTGTCCCCGCCCATTTTTAATCAGGAAGGCACAGCAATAACCGGGAAAAAGCTGCTGGTAGAAGGAGTTCTTCGCCAAAAAATTGTGTACGCTACTATTGAGACGCAAAGTGTGCATGCCGTACATTTTGATACGCCGTTCTCCGCTTTTATTGTCCTTGAACCGCAGGATTCGTCTGCAAAAAAATTCAAAGTTGACGTTTGTATCGAAGATGTTTTTGTCACAGACATTACTTCGAGAACAATAATAAAAAATGTTACATTGGTTATTAGGGCACTGCCTTTCGTACGCTAACATAGACAGGGAGGGTTTCACCGATGAAAGTATGTCAATGCTTTGGGCAAAGCGCTGTTGAGATAATTGGTTTGTGTGATCCGGACGAAGTGATTATATGTGTAGAACGCCAGGATAAGGATGATTGCCTTGAGGCGGGAGCCTGGACGCAGATATCTGTTCCGGAATTATTTAGATTGCCGTGCGATAAACCCGATATTGGAACAATTGATAAAGTATTTATTGAAGTGAAGAGTATTTCAACAAGAATGGTAAATACTCCAATTGGTCCCTGCCCCGATCGAGAGAACTTGGAAGGCACTAGGCTGACAGGAAAAAAACTGGTTATTGAAGGAGTGCTAAAGCAAAAAGTCGTCTATACTGCAGCCAGACCGGATCAGCCAGTTTTTACAGTGCATTTTGAAGCTCCGTTCTCCGCATTTATCGTTATGCCACCGAAGGCCGAGATGAAAGAATTTTGTGTAGAATCCTGTATTGAAGATGTTTTTGCAATCCCCTTTAATCCTCGAGAAATATTTAAAAATGTAACAATATTTTTGCAGGCGAAACCACTTTGTACCGATGGCCGCGTTTATATTGAATAGAACTCTAAATAGGAAAAAGAGGTCGACTGAAGCTAGTTGCTTTCAGGCGGCCTCTTTTTTGAAGTTTATCCTTCGTAACTGTATCCGAATGATATACCATGACTATTTCCCATTGTGCACGGCTGAATATCGGTTGGTACATGGTAATCATCAGTGAAAACAGGGTCTCTAGCCTGAGGTTTGCAATAACCGCTGTGATATGACTGATAATTGTAAGAAAATGGAGAAGAATTACTGTCGGGATGAGGTTTGTAGTCATGATTGTGAGGGGAAGGCATATAATCATAGCTGTGAGGCGGCTTATAGTCATGCTTGTGAGAATGCGGCATGCAATCGCACTTGTGAGGTGGCGTGCAGTCATGGTCGTGAGAAGGAGGGTAATTGTAGCTGTGGGGCGGCTTACAGTCCTGCTTGTGAGAATGCGGCATGCAATCGTACTTGTGAGAAGGCTTGCAGTCATGGTCGTGAGAAGGAGGGTAATTGTAGCTGTGGGGCGGCTTACAGTCCTGCTTGTGAGAAGGCGATATGCACTCGCATTTGTGAGGCGGCATGCAGTCATGGTCGTGAGAAGGAGGGTAATTGTGGCTGTGGGGCGGCTTACAGTCATGCTTGTGAGAAGGCGATATGCACTCGCATTTATGAGAAGGCTTGCAGTCATGATCGTGAGAAGGCTTGCAATCATGATCGTGAGAAGGCTTGCAGTCATGGTCGTGAGAGGGCTTGCAATCATGATCGTGAGAAGGCTTGCAGTCATGATCGTGAGAAGACTTGCAATCACAGTCATGAGAGGGCTTGCAATCATTGTTATGAGATGACTTGCAATCATTGTCATGAGAGGGCTTGCAATCATTGTTATGAGAAGGCTTGCAGTCATGGTCATGAGAAGGCTTGCAGTCATGGTCATGAGAAGGCTTGCAGTCATGGTCATGAGAAGGCTTGCAGTCATGGTCATGAGAAGGCTTGCAGTCATGGTCATGAGAAGGCTTGCAATCATGATCGTGAGAAGGCTTGCAGTCATGATCGTGAGAAGGCTTGCAATCATGGTCGTGAGAGGGCTTGCAGTCATGATCATGAGAAGACTTGCAATCATGGTCGTGAGATGACTTGCAATCATTGTCATGAGAGGGCTTGCAATCATTGTTATGAGAAGGCTTGCAATCATGGTCATGAGAAGGCTTGCAGTCATGATCGTGAGAAGGCTTGCAATCATGATCGTGAGAAGGCTTGCAGTCATGATCGTGAGAAGACTTGCAATCATGATCATGAGAGGGCTTGCAGTCATTGTCATGAGAGGGCTTGCAGTCATTGTCATGAGAAGGCTTGCAGTCATTGTCGTGAGAAGACTTGCAGTCATGGTCAGGAGAGGGCTTGCAATCATTGTTATGAGAAGGCTTGCAGTCATGGTTATGAGAAGGCTTGCAGTCATGGTTATGAGAAGGCTTGCAGTCATGATCATGAGAAGGCTTGCAGTCATGATCATGAGAAGGCTTGCAGTCATGATCATGAGAAGGCTTGCAATCATGATCGTGAGAAGGCTTGCAGTCATGATCGTGAGAAGGCTTGCAGTCATGATCGTGAGAAGGCTTGTAATCATGGTCGTGAGAGGGCTTGCAGTCATGATCATGAGAAGACTTGCAATCATGGTCGTGAGATGACTTGCAATCATGGTCATGAGAGGGCTTGCAATCATTGTTATGAGAAGGCTTGCAATCATTGTTATGAGAAGGCTTGCAATCATTGTCATGAGAGGGTTTGCAATCATGGTCATGAGAAGGCTTGCAGTCATGGTCATTTGAAGGCTTGCAGTCATGATCGTGAGAAGGCTTGCAGTCATGGTCATTTGAAGGCTTGCAGTCATGATCGTGAGAAGGCTTGCAGTCATGGTCATTTGAAGGCTTGCAGTCATGATCGTGAGAAGGCTTGCAATCACAGTCGTGAGAAGGCTTGCAGTCATGATCATGAGAGGGCTTGCAGTCATGGTCATTTGAAGGCTTGCAGTCATGATCGTGAGAAGGCTTGCAATCACAGTCGTGAGAAGGCTTGCAGTCATGATCATGAGAGGGCTTGCAGTCATTGTCATGAGAAGGCTTGCAGTCATGATCATGAGAGGGTTTGCAGTCATGGTTATGAGAAGACTTGCAGTCATGGTCATGAGAAGGCTTGCAATCACAGTCATGAGAAGGCTTGCAGTCATTGTCATGAGAGGGCTTGCAGTCATGATTGTGAGACGGCTTGCAGTCATGGTCGTGAGACGGCTTGCAGTTATGATCATGAGAAGACTTGCAGTCATGGTCGTGAGAGGGCTTGCAGTTATGGTCGTGAGACGGCTTGCAGTGATGATCGTGAAACGGCTTGCAATCACAATCGTGAGAAGACTTGCAGTCATGATCGTGGGGTGGCGGCATGCAATCACAGTCATGAGACGGCTTGCATTCTTGCTCAAGGACACAGTGTTTATCCGTATGTTTTGGTGAACAATTGTGGCATGGTTCGGAACAATGTGGATGCAAGTGCTTAAATTTATGTGAAAACTTAACTTTGCATAGTTTTAAAAGGATTACGGTGTTAATGATCCTTGAATTTCTAAGTGTAGTCTCACAAAAAGTAATTCTAGTTTTCAGAAAAGCACATAAGCGATCACGGGCAAACGGGTGGATCAACAAACCGTTAAAAGGTATCTCAGTGCGCCAAAAGTGTATAGGCTGCATACAGTCAGATGCGCAGGCCACATACTCTACACAGATATCGACATGTCCAGTAAAGAAAATTTTTTTCCGTGTAGTAATCGTTTTAGCAATTCTTGGTGTTGCCCAGACGCGCAGTATTGAATAGATATCAGGTTTATGTTTAGGGATAGTGAGAATACCATTTACGGAAATTTGAGTACATCCCATATTCAAATCTCCTCCTATCTTATGTGGTATAGCAGGTGCATTTTTTGATAATGGCTAGTGTTTGGTAGAGAGGCTACCTGCCGAGTACTGTGTGTGCCTAACGTCGATAATTGTCATTGTCATCGCGTGGGTAAGAGCTATAATTATGAGGTTTTTCAAATTCCGGGCAGATAAAAATGACTGTTGTTACTGTCAGGCATCTGCAATCTAAGCAGCGAACTGAAATGTCTTCTATTGCGGAACATACCTGTACCACTTCATCTTTAAAAGATCCTAACAGTATTAAGGTGCAAAACGGGATTTCAAAATGAGCACAATGGACAGACTGGCAGGGATCATCGGCAGCAAAAGTAACTTTAATCTGCTTTTTTCCTTCGACAACTACCTTTTTTCCTACAGGGGTACAAATTAGCCTGGATGATAAAAGAATTACGTTTACGCACACTTCTAAAACATCTCGAATGTTAGGATTCGGGTGTGGTATACATAATTTATCAGTTTCACAGAATTCGGTGCAGGGATGACGGGGAGGACACTTTGGAAATTGTGATGTGGGAGTAATACCCGAAACATCAACAAACTTACTATTCATGAGGTTTCCTCCTTGCATTACAAAATATCTTCATATTTCCGTTTAATCCATTTTATGATTTTATGAGGACTTATGTTACAATAAACAGATATTAATTAAAATTATTATGTTTGGTTGAGCCCGCTTGGCGTTACTTATAAGTTTCTTAGGGAGTTAATGGGCCGGAGTGCCAAAATGGCGAAGTCAACTGAAAAATGCCGGTGCGTCTGTGCGCCCCGGCATGGTGGCTTTATGGTATATTATCTGTGAGACAAGCGGTACCGCTGGTTAGTCCTATTGAGGAAATATCATCCCAATTAATTAATATGGAGGAATTCACTGCGTAAAGTGTCTCGGCGGCTCCGGTGAAGCCGATTATCGGTGTAATTCTTGAGGGACTAACTAGGAGGTCGGCAGAAAAAGTCGGGCAGCAGATGTTTCCGGGAATACATTCTAGCGTCAAGCGAATAAAGCGAGGGCCACAACACTCTTCCATGCGTTGTGCTGAGGTCTCTTTTAGGCTATCATCTGCATCAGATGTGGAACTATCCGGGCGGGTATTTGTCAGTCGGCCACAATCCCAGTCTTCAATTGTCCCTTGATAGACAATACCGCATTGAGTGACAACAGTAGCTCTTATATCTCCCAGTATGCAACCCAAATTTACTCTATCTTCATCTCTCAAGGTCATAACTTACGTTACTCCTTTCTTCTAAAATTCATATAAGCGAAGTACAGTGGTCACTATATTTAACTGTTAGTAAGCACGAAACCCCGGAAGACCGGGGTTTCGTTTTTTTCAACAAAGCAAGACATTAACCGGTAACAAGGCAGTTACGGCTTGGGCCTATGACGGCAACATCCTCTAAGTTAATTAATATAGTGTCATCCTCTACAAATAATGGTCCTGCTGCTGTTAAACCTACGATTCTGGCATCACCTGTTGTTGTTTCTGGACAGCACACAAAAGCAGGAGGGCACTCTAGGCGCAGGCAGATGAATTTGGGTTCATCTTCGCATTTGACATCAATATCAATCGGTTTGGGGCAATGATGTTTTTTCTCTTCGTGCTCTTTGCATTCTTCTTTCTCATGTTTCTCATGGCCGCAGTCCATAGTCATAGCTGGGAAAACAACTGGGCAGCCATATTGCGCACGGGTATGCTCGTCGTCTTCTTCAACGATGACTCCTTGGAATATAAAGCCACAGCAGGTTACGACAGTAACATTCACGTTTCCTAATACGCAGTCGAGATTAAATCCTTTTCCTTTTTTCTTCCCACCAAATGGCATAATTGAATCTCTCCTTGTTAAATAATTTTTTTGGCGTTTGCCTACTATATACTATGCAACGCTATTGTTAAGTGCTTATGAAAAATAGATTTTTTTTATTTTCGCATACCTTGTTGCACACTGTAATATATGCATTAACATTGCTGTGGTTAATTGTCCCCACAAAAAAAATAATATTAGAGAAACTATATAGGCTGCCTGCCCCGGAGGCAGACGGTTGTCCTGGTATTCGTTAATTCGAGGTTATTGTTGATCAAGCAGCTCCTCGTCGCAGAGCACCTTCGCACTGCGGTCAATCTCGTCTTGCAGTATCTCATCGATGGGGAGAACTGCAGTAGGAGCCGTTAGAAAATGATAGTAGTGCTGTCTGAAAAGTCGCATCACATGCTCCACTCCTGCCGGCTTCACTGCGCGTAGGTCGGCTTCAAAATACCGGCCACGATTAAAGTTTCCAGTAATGATTTCGTAAGAAGGAAAGTAATCCACCTGGTCGAACTCGTCCGCGATTTCCCCGGCAGCGACCCGAAGGATGGATTTGCTGTAGGTGGTAGATACAAGAACGTGTCTTTGCTCATAAGTTGCGATCAGTGGCACGGGTGAGACCGTGATGATAATCCGCACCCGGGGGTTTACCGCTTGCAGCTTGGCTATGAAGTCGCGCATGTCTTTGCGGATTTCAGTCACGCTGAAATTGACAAATTCGTAGTCGGCCTCATTCAGGCCAGTCGCCACAACGCAGGGGGCTACCGGAAACACTGAGCCATCGGATTTTGCCTGCCAGGATTCGGTCAGGCCAAGAGTGAAGACGAAAACATCCATTGTCTCGAACATGTGTCGCACGGCGGCAAAGTGCTCTTCGCGCGCGGTGATGACGGCCTCGGTGTTAGGGAAGCCGTCGCTTTCCATCTGCGGCCGGAACGGATCAATGAACCGCCCATCGTGCCTGATCCAGGAGATATCGCACGGCTTGAATCGGCCATAGGCACGGCCCAGAAGTTGCACTAATTGACGGGCGGTGTAGATATTGCCGTAACGGGCGCTGAACAGGCCATAACTGCTTGCTGACGCCTGCTCGCTTGATAGGTCCTCGGGAGCAGTCTCGGTTACATAGTAGTTATAGCCGTTCTTGACCAGAGTGCTCGCGATATGCTGGGCAAAACAACTGCCCGCCGTCGCGATCCGGTCAGTTTCGGTGAGCTGGAACTTGGTCCGTACCACCGGATCTACTTCGTTCCAGGGCACTTTGGCTACACTTTTGCGCCAGAAACAAAAGTCGGGAAGACTAGAGTAGGGATTAGCGCTTTTACGTTTTGCGCGAGAGGCGATTTCCGCGAGATTATGGTATAGTTGACTCTGTTCAAGGACCCGACTACAGCGCAGCTCCTCATGGGGAAAGGGAGTAAAGCATTTGAAGGAGCCTTCGATGTATTCCCGCAGCGTAAGGCATAGATCATTCGAAACCCTAAAAACATAATCTCCTTCGAGGCCAAGGCGTTGGGCAATGGGTGGATAAACCGGCCAAACCAAGGAGCTCAGCCTGTCAGGGAGGAATTCCTCCGGCCGATGAGGCATGGGTGTGGGGATGATGCCGAGCTTCTTAAGAATAGCTTCCGCAATACTACTAAGTACAAATAGCTTAGGATGATTCACCGAGTAGGCGAAGCAGCCACGTGCAGCCCAACAGTCGAATGAGCCACTTAGATCAAGGTCTGAGTGGCGGATATCGCTCAACAGCGCTTGTTTGGACGTTTCCCAAAAATCAAAGAACTTAAGATGCTCAAATACCGGTTCGCAAAACAGCTCCTCCGTTTGGTCGACAGTTAATCCCTTCATCCAGGCATAAAATATGATGGAGGACTGATAGTCGCTCATCGGCGATTTCACGATACCTTTCGTGCTAGAGATGTAGACAAGATCAGGATGAAACGCGGGAAAGTACCATGTTGGACAACTCAGGATGTATTTATCTTTAAGACTATCCAACAAATTTCCTTCATTAAGCAGATCGCTAAAATGCGTCTGCAAAATAATAGCGTCACAGCTTTTGGCAGCTTCTACGGAATCTCTGATATCGGGGTGGACGCCGAGATTGGTGGATAATATTTGGCATTCTGGTGCCATAACCCTGAGGCACTGAGAAATACCATCTACTTGGCAACTGCCAAATAGAGCAATCTTCATGGGTTTTCCTCCTATCTTGTATTATGATTAAGTCCATTAGATGTCAAGCAAACAATTTTTTTCGTAAAGTGCTTGATGCAATTCTCACTGCATACTATGTCGACATATACAAATCTGTTCTAAAGCAACTTATTTGAATAAACCTATAAAAGAGACCATTAAAAAAAGCCAGATTCTGTCCCTTGCTGGTTTTTATAGGCTCACTAAATTTAATATTCTTTCTCAGTTGATTATCTAACATTAATAGGAAAAGCTGATCCATTGTAAGGGGATCAGCTTTTTTTCACATATCAGTGCCTTTAGGCATAGAGTAATTATTGACTTATAATCTTTAGGAGGTAGTAACATGCCGGATAGTGCTAAGCAATCTCAGTCACCTATAACTATTAGTTTATGTATGATAGTAAAAAACGAGGAAGCTACAATTGAGCGTTGTTTGCGATCGGTTGAGCAAATTGTAGATGAGATTATCATAGTAGACACAGGTTCAACAGATAAAACAAAAGAACTGGTTAGGCAATTTACTAATAATATTTATGATTTTGAGTGGATAGATGATTTTTCTGCCGCACGCAATTATGCATTTAGTAAGGCTACGCAGGACTACATTCTTTGGCTAGATGCTGATGATGTTATTTTGGATCAAGACGGTCAAGAGTTACTTGAATTAAAAGCAACACTCAGTCGGGAAGTTGAAGTCCTTACTATGCTTTATTATTTAAGTTTTGACACAGATGGAAATGTATTATATCAAATTCGTAGGGAGCGCTTAGTTAAGCGAGAAAAAAATTACCAGTGGATGGGAGCAGTTCACGAATTCTTAGCAGCGAAAGGCATCCAGTTAGATACAGAAATTGCTGTAGCCCACAAGCCTGTAAAACATGATAGTGATCGCAATCTTAAAATCTATGAAAAACAGCAGTTAAAAGGAGAAGAATTCTCACCGCGAGATTTATATTATTACGCCAAAGAGTTAAAGGATCATAATCTCTATAACCGGGCCATAGAATGTTACCAAAAATTTTTAGCAACAAAACAAGGGGCGATGGAAGACAATATTGCCGCCTGCGCTAGTTTGGCCGATTGCTTTTATGAACTCCATGATGCAGAAAATGAGCTTAAATATATATATCAATCTTTTCAGTATAGTACTCCCAGAAGCGATTTCTGTTGCCGGCTTGGTTTCCATCATCTTAATAATAATCAAATAAAACAGGCCATATTCTGGTATACACTGGCTACCCAGCTAAAGACCGCGAATTCCTCATGGGGGTTAGTGAATAATCAATGTGAAACCTGGCTGCCTCATCTTCAGTTGTGCGTATGTTATTCACGTTTTGGAGACTACAAATTAGCTTACGCACACAATGAAAAAGCGGCAAAATTTATTCCCGATAATCCAATGATTCACCACAACCGGAAGTTGCTACAAAGTAAACTGAATATTGAGCCTTCTAAAGAGTGATTAACTGGCATTTTAGAGTTGTATTATGAGCCTGTATAAGAGGAGGTCTCAGATTGGAATACAGCTTAGCCGATAATAAACAAACTGAAGATATCGCCGGAACAGATAAATGTAAGACAATTCCACAAGGTCTTACCAGTATTCTTGTCGTAACTTACAACAAGCTAGAGTATAACAAGTTTTGCATTGAGAGTATTAGACAATATACGGAACCGGACTCTTATGAACTTATTGTAATAGATAACCACTCAACCGATGGGACGGTTGAGTGGTTGCAAGGCCAGCCAGATATCAAAGTAATTCTAAATAGTGAGAATGCCGGTTTCCCCGTAGGCTGTAATCAAGGGATAAAAGAGGCTAAGGGAAACAATATTCTTTTATTAAACAATGATACTATTGTGACGCCCAACTGGTTAACTAACCTTACAAAGTGTTTGTATAGCGCCAGTGATATCGGTGCCGTCGGTCCAGTTACTAACTCCTGTTCAAACTTCCAAAGTATTCCCTGCGAATATTCCAGTGTGGAAGAAATGATACGGTTTGCCAGACAAGTGAACAACTCTAATCCGGAGCTTTGGGAGGATAGAGCAAGACTTGTTGGTTACTGCATGCTAATTAAGGCCGAAATAATAAAGGAAGTCGGTTTATTCGACGAGGCTTTTTCACCTGGAAATTTTGAAGATGACGATTATTGTTTACGTATCAGAAAGGCCGGATATCGTTTGGTTTTGTGCCGGGATAGCTTTGTACACCATTTCGGTAGTGTATCTTTTAGGGAGCAGGCGAATCAATATACCTCCCTTTTGGAAGTTAATAAACGAAAATTTGCCCAAAAATGGGGTTTGCCTCCGCACTTGGCCGCACCATATCAGTTGACAAAAGATCTAGAGGCAGGAAAGTGGTTTAGGTATCAATGCGAATTTAGTTATTATCAGCATTGGATAGAAAATACGAGAAGAAAATTTCTTTCTTTCATTGATCAAGCGGAATTTAGCTTGTTGTCCGGTGACTTGGAGAAAGCTGTGCTGGTAGTGAAGCAGGCAGCCGATTATGCATATCACTCTCATCCTGGTTTTTATATTTCACCCAGGTTAGAACTAATTCTTCGCAAAGTGGCAAAGACACTTAATAGTCGGGTAGCTACACATTTGCCTCCAAAAAATATGGATAAGAGAAATATATTGCATGTACTAAGCCAAGGTTGTGCCGCCAATAGTCACATAAAAACACTAGAGCGCTGGATATGTATGGATTCTGAATCAATTCATTCTATCATAGTCACTCTCAATAGTACGACGAATCCTCAATCGGTAGTAGAGGCGGCAATTCGCTCCGGTGGGTGGTATACTACTCTTGATACGGAAAATCTAAGTCTGTGCCAAAAAGGTAAAGCGCTACGTGATGCGGCAGCTATGTGGGCCGATGTAGTTGTTTTGCATATCCATCCTCACGACCCGGTTGCGCCGATAGCTTTTGGCGTTGCCGGCGGTCCTCCAGTGGTCTTTGTTAACCATGCAGACCAAGCTTTTACGATAGGCATGAGTGCCGCTGATATAATAGCCGATCAACGGGCTGTCGGACAAAGAATAACTTTGTCCCGCCGAAATATCAATAATTCCTTTTTATTGCCGATTCCTTCAGGAATGCCAGAGAATGTTCACGATAAGAAAGCAGCAAAAAAGGATCTGGGGATAGGCGAGGATAGTGTGGTCTTTTTGATTAATGCTACGCCATATCAATTAGTAGCTTGCGGTGAATATAGTTTTTTACATTTGATTAAAGCATTGATTAACAGGTACCAAGATATCGAGATTTTAGTGGTTGGGACTTCTGGAGTTGGAAAATGGACACAACTTAAGAGGCTAAGTGACAAACGAATAAGGGTTTTTGATTTCCAGCAGGATTTGAATAAATTCTACAGTGCGGCCGACGTATTCCTTGATTCAGTCCCATTAGGGTCACTTGCAGCAGCACTTGAAGCAGGTGCTTTAGGTATTCCGGTTATTGGCCTAGCTACTGATTTTACCGAACATTTTAGTGGTGATATAGTTCCCAATAGTATCAAGACTCATTTTCCTAGCCATGAAGAGCTGTTCACGATTATCGATAAACTAGTAACTGATGAAGTATATCGTATTAACGAAGGGAAGCAGCTAAAATCTGCTATACTTCAGTATCATCATTTAGGGTGGCAAAAGAATTTAAATACGTTATATTCGATTCTGCCTATGACTCATCAACCCACGGAACTATCGGTTGTCAGGGAGCAGACCGCTACTAATAGTGATATCGTCTGGGCCTATTTTCAGTGCCGGTCCGGGATCAGCCGTTCAAATTTTGGCTAAAACATCAATCCCCATCTACTCCGGGTGGGGATTTTTTGACGGTTTTTTCCGCCTCCTTCGAGCCGCTAGGGTTAATTGCACAGCTTTAGAGGATAGAGCATAAAATATACTATACTGAAAAAACAGTAACAACTATTTGAAACGCCTTTCAATCTACCTAGTTGCCGCGGCGGTTACGTTTTGCCGATAATTACTCCAGGGATGTAAAGAAAGGAGCATTTTAAATGAGTGGTATAAAAGTTTTAGATGGAAAAGATGGCTGGCTTTTTCTGCAAAACGATACGAACCGTGTTGTAGAGCAAAATAGCAGTGCTTTACAATTAACAGAAAGTGAAATAAAAAAATGGCTGCGTACGTTAGAAGCTAGAGTTGCTATGTTAAAGAATAGGGGTATTAAATATTATTTTTTAATTGCTCCTAATAAAGAGAGTATATATCCGGAATATTTACCGGATGATTATAAAATAAATGACGATCGCGTAGTTTATCAGTTAATAAATGCGTGCAAGCCTTATCATTTACCGGTATACTATCCTGTCGATATCTTAAAATTATATAAGTCGGAATATCAATTATATCCTACCGGAGACACTCATTGGAACGGAATAGGCGGATTTATTGCCTATAAATATGTAATGAATATTATAAAAAAGGACTTTAACATAAACATATTAGATTGGGAGGAAATAGAAATCGTGGAGAAAGAAGCGCTCCTCGATTTAGGTAATAAATTGACTCCTCCGCAAACATCCCTATTTTCATGGGGAATGGTTAAACAACCTCGAGCCCAAATAATCTATGATAATAAGGGAATTAATTCGGGACATATGCGAGTAACGTTAAATAAAAACACGAGCTTGCCTACAGCGGCTATTTTTCATGATTCATTTATTGAAATCATCATACCTTTTCTTATGGAAAGTTTCAGCAAAGTATATTTGCTCCGTACACCTTGTGTTGATTACGATCTAATTGAAGAAATTAATCCAGACGTTGTTATTTCGGAATTAGTAGAGCGTTTTTTGATACAGCCTCCGGTTGACTTTTAAAGAAGGGAAGAAATGAGTTTGAGCGATTTTATTATATTATTTGAGGCTTTCAAAAAATCAATGGATAGCTTACCAGGGTGTACTTCTATCGGGTTAGCAAAAGAATTACTTTTATTTGATAGTGTCAATGTGTATCAAAGCATCAATGAGTATTTCGAAAAATATCCCATTACGGTAAAAAGTATTGATGAGATTCAGGATAATGAATTGGAAGTTTTAGGCTTGAATAGGCAATATCTAAAATATAATTTTATTGATGAGTGGACGCATGAACAGGCAATGAGCAATAGTTCATTTTCAACAGAACGATATCAATATATGCTTCCACAAAGACAAGGAAGTCCACCTCTCTATAACACATATATCTATGCTGCGCTTGAACAAGGTATAGTCAGAGCCATATGCCCTAATTCTGGTAAGGTACTTGAGACATCAACATCATTTCCCATATATCTTGAAGAAAGAGGAACACAGTTTGTTTTCTATAGGGTTAAAGGGAGCGAGGATTTTTATATAGCTACGGCAGGTTATCCAAGTTTGAAAGGTTTTCTTTATTTGCCTAAGCATAATTTAATCATTGTTTCGCCATCGTTTTTTCAGCTTGGCTATCCAAAGGAATATATACTTTTAGCGATTTCTCAATTATATAGAAAGTTTCTACTATTTACAGAAAAAACGATTCGCTTTTTGCAAAGCCCTTCCCGAAAATTGGCTCTATTATATGGTACGCAGACTAATTTGGGGCATTTTTTTCTAAATGAGTTTAGTGGCTTTTTCCGCATCATCATGACTGGCTTATATAGAAAAGTACAGAATATAGTAATTTATAAAAATAGCAAAGTTCCGTTATGCCAGCTTTTTCCTGAGTTTAAAAAAGCAGCTTGTTATAGTTGTGATGATGCAGATGCGTTATTTGAAACATGCATGACACAGGGATTGTTTTTACTGTATCCTTGTGCCTCTCATTTATCTGCTGAAGCAGCTTTTCATATCCAAAAAGTTGCTCAAGGTTACTGCAGTGAAAGTCAAAAACGACAGCTAGCCGATTGTGTGGCAGATCCTCTAATTTTCATTAATCTACGTAAACATAATAAAGCATGGCTGGAGCAGGTTGATGGCATCATTAATCTGGTGAGAGCCTTAAAACAAAACTATCCCAATGTTGGGATAGTTTTAGATGGTTTAAGTGATTGCCAAGAAGATGCAGAATTGATTGAGCATTCGTTGCGGCAGGAAATAGCGGTCTATAATGGGGTTAATATTTCTTTGCTGGATACAATTTGTTGGGCATGCAGGGCAGATACTTATCTGTGTGTTATCGGATCGGGTCTAGTATTGTTAACCTGTATTGCGAATAAGCCCGGGATTGTACATTCTGAACATGGTCATATGGGGCAAGTGCGTCCTGGTGGCTTTTGGAGTGGGCTTAGAAATGATATATTTGCTCCTATCCTAGTATCAGAACACGAGGTTGTAGTAGTAAAAAAAGAAGGCTATTACGCACTTACCAGTTATGAAAATTATTCTATGGATTGGCATTCACTGTATAATCGGTTAATCAAGATATTATATCCACCATCATTATAGAATAATAGTTTAGTCTGTAAGGTGATTTTTTCTACGCTAGCATGAGGTTAGGTATCGTTCCGATGGATTAATCCAGTTTATAAATTACGGGGGGTATACCATGCAGGCTAAAGTGGCAATTGTAGTGACGTCGATCAGCAATCCCAATAGGGTGTTAAGTTCCATTGCCAGCGGTGCTGTGGAACATGGTTACGAATTTATTGTAGTGGGAGACACCAAAAGCCCTGCGGATTTTTATATTGAAGGATGTAAGTATGTTGGAATTGAGGAGCAATTAAAATCCGGATTTGAGTTTGCGGCAATTTGTCCTACGCAGCATTATGCACGTAAGAATATAGGTTACCTATTGGCTATTCGTGATGGTGCAAAAATCATCATTGAAACAGATGATGATAATATACCGAGAAACAGTTTTTTTCTAAAAAGGCAAAGAGATAAAGTGGCTCATACCTTAACGAATGGCAACTGGGTTAACATTTACCGCTATTTTTGTGAAAACCTCATTTGGCCAAGAGGATTGCCCCTGAATGCCATTCACAACTCACTGCCTGACTTAGCTTCTTTGCCTTTAAATACAGTCGATTGTCCGATTCAACAAGGTTTAGCTGATGAAAATCCCGATGTGGATGCGATTTATCGCTTAATCCTGCCCTTGCCACAAATATTTCATAAGAAAAGAGAAATAGCATTAGGTATCAATAGTTGGTGTCCTTTTAATAGCCAAAATACAACATGGTGGTTAGAGGCGTTCCCTTTGTTATATTTGCCAGCTTACTGCTCGTTCCGTATGACTGATATTTGGCGTAGTTTTGTAGCGCAGCGTATCGCATGGGAGAATGGCTGGCATATTCTTTTTCATGATGCGACTGTTTGGCAGGAACGGAATGGGCATGACTTAATGAAGGATTTTGTTGATGAAATACCGGGATATACGCATAATCACCGTATTACCGAGACACTCGGCTCTTTGTCACTGAAGGGTGGCCATAACCATATTTTTGATAATATGAGACGGTGCTACGAGGCACTTATTGAATTAGACCTGGTAGATCAGCAAGAGTTAAGACTCTTAAATGCCTGGTTATCGGATCTGGTACAAATTGGCTGGAGCAAATAAGCCAGTTAGGGCTTATCAATACTTCGCTAAAGTATCCTAAACTCAATGGTATTTAACCCATCGCTTAAAAACCTAATCGATCACCCTGAAGTAATAAGAGTATACAAAAGGGTGATCTTTGGCAGGAATGATTGGAGGTAGTTATGAACGCAAGCAAAATTTGCTTTATAACCTGCGTTAATGATGACGATATCTATCAAAAAAGCCTCTCCTATATTAATAATCTGGATGTACCAGCAGGCTATAGTATTGATATTTTTTTCATAAAAGAAGCGGAATCAATAGCAAGTGGCTATAATAACGCAATCCGTCATAATGATGCTAAATATAAGGTTTATTTGCATCAAGATGTATTCATTATTAATAAGTCTTTCATTCAAGATTTTCTAAATATTTTTCGTGATGAAAAAGTAGGAATGATTGGAGTAGCCGGTAGTTCCCAGATTCCTTCGAATGGAGTTTGGTGGGAATCGCGCTATACTTTTGGCAAAGTATATGATAGCCATACAGGGATATTGCGTTTATTATCCTTTCGCAACGTGAAAACGGAATTTGAAGAAGTGCGATGCGTAGATGGTCTGATAATGATAACCCAATACGATATACCGTGGCGCGAGGATATTTTTACCGGCTGGCATTTTTACGATCTATCACAAAGTTTAGAATTTATACGTGCTGGATATAAGGTAATCATTCCCCAGCAGTGTACGCCATGGTGTATTCACGATTGCGGGCTTACATTTGTAACTAATGATTATCATCACTATCGCCAGGTATTTTTGAACGAGTATGGCAAAGATTTAAAGAGAGGGCAACTGAATAATGAACCTATAATTTACCGTATGTCCTTTAGAAAACAGGCAAACCGCTGGGCCATGGGCGGTGTGGGCAAAGGAAAATCTATGTAACGCGGAGATTGGCGACCTTGTTGTAGTAATCCGGAAAGGAGATGGCAACTTGAACGACATTGAGTATGTCGATTATAGCTTGGGTCAAATTAGTGAAGAAGAAAAAGAAAGAATGCTTAACTACTATCGCTATGACGTCGAAAGTAATGTGTTTATTGCCCAGTCGTATAAGAAGCCGATTGACTACGCCGATGGCAGCGAAGAGTATCTCGAAAAAGTATTCGAAGAATTACCAGAGTTCGGAAGTGAACAAAACACCGGACTCCAGAAATATATTGTTAATTGGCCCAGCCGGTATCACCTGTCCGGTATGCGCGTAAATCTTTTAGAAGCCGTGACCGAGTTGTTTAAACCCGACTGGAACGCTCTTGAGCTCGGCGGAGGCATGGGGGCGGTTACACCGTGGCTGGCTAAGCGGTTTCAGACCGTGGATGTGGTTGAAGGCAGTCTACTTAGGGCAAAAGTATTACGGCGACGCGTACAGGATGTTAATAATGTAGAAGTTTTTGTGGATGATCTGCTCCAGGTTGCGTGGCCGCGTCCGGCTTACGATTTTATTTCCCTACTGGGAGTGCTGGAATACCTGCCGTATTTTTCTGATACAGCCGCCCCGGAACAAGTGTGTATAAATTTCCTGCAAAAGGTAAACAAAACGCTTACGGCTGATGGGATATTGGCAATCGCTATCGAAAATAAACTGGGAGCAAAATATTTTTCAGGCTGCTCAGAGGATCATAATGGCCGCTTGTTTTCAGGCCTGATCGGTTACCCGGAAAAGTCCGCGATAACATTTAGCCGCTATGAATTACTTGAGATACTCAAGAAAGCCGGATTCATCCAGATTCAATTTTATCACCTGTTTCCTGATTACAAATTGCCGAAAGTTGTCATTCGGGAAGACCCAAGTATGTACGATTTCAATGTCGGCGGGATTATGCGGGGATTGTTTGAAGACTATACCGGGCGGCGCGAGTACCTTATGCCTGACCCATTGCTGCTTACTACTTTGAGCAAGGCAAGACTCCTGCATGAAATGTCCAATTCCTTCCTCGTGTTATGCTCCAAATCAGAGGTAGCAAACTTAAAGACGCAAGCCGTTATGACAAAGTTTTGGAATAACGACATTACCAAGCCAATGTATCATCATAAGATTGAATTTTGTAATACCCCGGTTAAGAGCGTAAAGAGAGTTTCGCTGGAAGTTGGCCAAAGAGAAGTTTCAGTTGCGGGGCTACAGTTTTGTTTGGCGGCCGATGAGCCTTTTATCGAAGGCGAGTCTTTGATTTCAGCGGCGTACCGGGCAATCATGCGGCGGGACGGCTACAGCAGTTTACATGAGTTATTAAAAGTTTTGCGCCAGCAGCTTATCGCGGCTTATGGGACTGGCAGGAATGATGAGGAAGGATATCAGCTTATTAGCGGGCAAGCCGTGGATTATTGTTTTAACAATTTAATCCGCACGGAGGCGCAGATAGCCTTTATTGACCGCAAATGGGCACTGGAATCTGAAATCTCCGAGGATTATGTTATGTTTCGGAGTCTTTTTGAGTTGTTCAAAGAAATGTTTCCGTTTATACAGGAAAGTAAAGCATCTGAGTTTGTAGTCAAACTTATGAATAAGATTTTTCCACAATACAACTATAGCAGATTTGATTCCAATCTGGATCTTGAATCAAAATTTCAATCGCTTGTTAATATTAGGCCTGTAATATGTGCAGATATTGATATTGATGCAGGTAAAAAGGCGCTTGAACTGCAGAAGAAATAGATTAGAATTTGCTTTAGACGTTTCCGTTTCCTTACTGGAGACCAAAGGGAGTGGCGCATTTACTCCATTTGGTTTCTTTTTTATGTCTAAAAATAAAATTGGCCACCGCAGAGTGATAGCTCCCAGTGACCAAGGCTTTCCATACAATTTTCATAGGGCATTTTGGTAGCCCTTATTCTATGTCATAAATACCGGACACAGTCTAGATCATCCATTATTTATTTAGGACATTGTTGAGCGTATTGGCAAAGGCGCTACTGCCATAATCTGCGATAATCCTATTTATACTGTTTTCTCTAATACGTAGCCAAAGCTCTTTATCATTATATAGACGCTGACATTGTTCGGCAAATTTTGCTGCCGTATCTCCAACCAGAATCTCTTGCTCATGCCGCCAATTCAACTGCTTTTCTAAAACAGTTGTTAACACAGTAGGAATTCCATGAGCACAAGCCTCAAGCACTTTGAGGGGAATGCCTGCTGCAAATCTCGTCGGCGCAATAAAAATCCGGCAATTATTATACCACTCTGTAAGATCATCAACTGTACCTAACAGAACTACATCCGGAGAATTTATCTTATTGAGCGCGATTGCGCCATTTTTACCAATTACATATAACTTAATTCGGTCTTGACCACCTGCATTGATTAATGGCAGCACTTGGTTAGTAAACCACATCACAGAATCAACATTAGGCGAGCCGTCGTCCGCCAGTTGTCCTACAAACAATATATTTTTTCTTTCTTCAAATATCTTACTCGGGGGGTTAGCGGCTAATGCATGACTTAAAACATGCACATTCTTATGCCCGGCGTTCTTAAAATACTGTGCTTCCTGATTAGAGACAGCTAGAACAGTGTCCGATATCTTGGCTAATGCCACTTCATTGTTAATGCGTCTGGCCGCTTCCTTTTCCGAGAGTAGTTTTCCTTGAATTTTTAAATTGTGAATATCCCTAATTGACCAAATTGCTTCGGCATCATAGATTATTTTTAGTCCGGCAAACAAATCTGGCCTTCTGTCATGTAGTTCCTTTACTCTTAACATATTTGGTGGCCGGCTAATAAATAAAACATCATAATACCCAGCACGCTCTGTCAGGAATTGCTCCAATTTATTTGCGCCATATCCACGCATAACCTCGATCGTATCAGGGATAACTTCATAAATATCTTGCCAATCATCTACCAGGTTCGGTTCGTAAAATGGATAAAAAGTAATAAACCAGCCATTGGCGGAAATTGTCTGTAAGATGCTTCTAGCCCTCGGATAACCGGCTCCTAAATTTCTCAAAGGAACGCGATCATCTATAAATAACACGCGGCCCTTATAATTATTATTCATCCGGGCGTACAATATATTTTTAGCAGCGTAGTTATGACGCGTAGGCAAGAAATCATAGTGAGTGCTAAGAAACTTAAATCTATTTACTCGCATTTTATGCAGGGCGTGCTCACTGACCGCAGCACTTCCATATTCAAAATGGTCTACTATTACGGCCGGATCGTATACAACTCTAAGGCCGCGTTTCCATAACCGCACACAATAGTCAGTTTCTTCATAATAAGCAGGGGCATATCTAATATCGAAGCCACCCATTTGACGAAATAATTCTGTCGGCGTCAGTAGAAAAGCACCGGTACAGTAATCTACATCTCTTACAAACATGGCCTCATTAGTATCAGGTAATTCTCCACGCTGGTAACCCAGGCAGGTGCCGTCCTGCCAAATGATAGACCCTGCTTCCTGCAGCAATCCGTCAGGGAGGATGATTCTGCCGCCAACAGCACCAATAGCAGGAGACGATTCAATTCTGGCTATTGCCTGCTGGATGCTTCCAGGTCGGACAATCGCATCATTGTTTAAAAGTAGTAAATATTGGCCGTGAGCCTGGTCGATCACCTGATTGACTGCTTTTAAAAAACCCATGTTTTCCTTGTTGGTAATGATGTGAACACCATTAATCAGAGATAACAGCTGTGTTGTAGCGTCTGATGAAGCATTATCGACAAGCAGCACTTCGAAGTCGCCGTACTCCTGACGCTGAAGAGCTTCCAAACAAGCAAGGGTCAACTCGGCCTGATTCCATAAGACGAGTAATATGGTTATTTTAGGTGAGACAGGTGTATTAAAATTTAGCTGTTGTTTCGCAGATAAAAAAGCTTCCAATTCTTTTTTGCGAGCTATTCGAAAATCGGATTTAATACTGTTTATATCGGGAACACTTTTCTGTTCTGCTATTGTTTTGCTTCTTGGCGCTGAATTGCTACTAGAAATATTATCCAAAAACGTTTTTCCTAGACTAGTATAGAAACTCCTTCTCAACTCTTTGTGTTTGAGTAGCTGGGTTATGAGCAGACTGTTATTCGGCTTAATTTCAATACTTCTATGGTCTTCCTTTGGTATATCTTCAAAATTTATAGCAGCATTGTTATAATACGGATCACCTTTTTTCAGCTCACTAGCCCATTTAATCAGAAAATTATTCCGCTCATGGGTTGCACGTGTTTTGTTCAAATTAGCAGCATCATTTTTACGTGATTTTGATTCATAATGATATAATCTTGCCATCGGAGTAAATACCACTAATTTGCCAAGTTTTCTTATTTTCATACATAAATCAACATCGTTAAAATCAATGGTAAATAAAGCCGCGTCAAGACCTGCTGCTGCATGATATAAATCCTTTTTGATCATCAAACAAGCTCCCGTTACCGCGCTAACATTTTGGATAAGACTTGTTCTGCTAACCTGCTCCTGGTGATCTTGGGGCAATTTGTAAGAGATATGACCGGCAGCAATTGTTTTATCAATGTATACGCCTGCATGTTGGATGGTGCCATCAGGATAATACAGTTTTGCACCAACAATACCGACATCATCACGCTGTAAATACATTACCATTTTCTCTAACCATGTGGGAGTAATAACTTCTACATCGTTGTTTAATAGTAATAAGTATTCACCTTCGGCAAATAAGACGCCATAATTAACAATGGCAGCAAAATTAAAGCCTCTTTCTTTCCATTCGACGACCGTAAGGTTAGGATGTTTTTTTAACGACTCATAATAGTTGAATGTCTGTTCATCGACACTATTGTTCTCTACAATAATGATTTCATAGTTATCATAGGTCGTTTTACTATAAATTGATTTTAGACAGCGATCCAAATCCGTAACATGATCTTTATTAGGAATGATGATCGATATTTTCTTTCTACTGCTGAGTTCATAGTTGATCTTATAGCTGGCTGAATAGTTACTAAAATCAATACTGCCTTTTAGCCCTAATCGCTGCAAATGTTCTAATAGTGCCTTTTTACCAGCTTCAACTGCGTACATGTTAGAGCTGACGTCAACCGCTACTGAATTTTCATGGGAGCGCTGATGGTATAATATTTTGGGGATGTGCACCACACGATTTGCCTTTTCGGTTGCTCTTAGAATTAAGTCGTAGTGCTGGCTGCTGTCAAAACCGGAACAAAAACCACCGATTCGATTGATGAGGGTCTGTTTAAAGACACTAAAATGACAAATATAATTGTAGCTTCTTAACATATCCGGTGCGAAATCTGGTTTAAAAAATGGGGCAAACCGCTTTTTATTTTCATTCTCGATCTTATCCATATCCGAATAAAGGAAATCAGGTTTCTGATACTCATTTATCGCCTTAATGACCTCATACAAAGCAAATGGCGCTAATAGATCGGGTTGTTCCAATACCCCAATATAATCCCCTTGCGTACAATGTAGCCCAGTATTACTATTAGCGGGATGGTTTTTGTTTTCGCCAAGTATCCTATATTTTATTCTCGGGTCATGCATATACTGACTAGTGATTTTTTCAATAGGATTTTGCTGCTCACTACTGCCAACAATAATGCATAATTCCCATTTCGGATAAGTTTGCTGCCGCACGGATTCAATTAGCTCACATAAAAACGGCCCTAACGTAAAAGTCGGCACAATAAGACTGACTACCGGTTGATAAAGGAAGGTATGTTTTTTCTGTTTTTCCAGCTCGGCCCTGGTAGGTTCATTATTCAATATCCAATGTTTATACTTCTCACCCAGCACGGTGGTATCCCCCCACAGAAGTTTTAATATAAATAAAGGTCTTACATTTAGCTAGACCCTCGTAAGTCATTTATAAACTCTCTAAGGACTACATGTGCCCATTCTAAAAGTTCTTAATTAGAAACTTCCCAAGGCTTTTTAATCCGCTCTTATTTATGTTATTCATCTTTTAAGAAACTGTGAAGAATGCGAGTCGACTTTTTTCCATGACCCAAAGATGAATTGCATATGATAGAGAGTCGAAACCACATTAGCCCGAACTCGGCGCTCCATGTAACCCAACTTCAAGGCTCAGATTTGTAATCAACGATATTTTGTAAATGGACATCAAAGTACACAATTATTGCAGAGTAAAACTGCAAAAAATTGTGTATTTTGTATTTTTAGGTTAGTTCTGGTGTGTAAGTTTGTTTAAAGAATGAGTGAGGGGAGCACTTTTTGATAAATAGATTCATACTATGTAGGAGATAAAATCCGATAGTGTTACAGAAGATAGAAGAACCCTTGGAGGGATAGGTAAATGGCGTTGGAGGATACTCAGAAAAAGATTAGATTTGTTACCCTCTTTCCGGAAACAGGATTTATCCACCTGATTAAAGATGTTGGAATGATACCATATACTATGTATAAGAATTATAATTATGATGCTTCTATTGCAACTTATCAAAATGGCCCCTATCTGTATCTTGATAACGAGGTAAAGGGGTTAAAGCTGGAGTTTTTAGACCGTAGTAATAATGATACGAAAGATGGTATCGATTACTTAACACATAATGCGCCCAATATTGATGTCTTGCACTTGTTTCATTTGTCACAACGAACTTTTGACTGGATTCATGTTTATAAAGAACTAAATCCTAACGGCAAGGTGTATTTAAAGTTAGATACAACTGAAGATATAAAAGGGGCTGACCGAGGATTTTGGAATTGGGTTAATAGTGCGTTAACAAAATGTCATGTAGTGAGTGCTGAAACCTTGGAGGTATGTAAATGTCTTAATGAAAAGTGGCCGATCAGAGTTGAATATATAACGAATGGGGTTTACGAGTGTCCTAAGCGTCTAATAGACTATCAAGAAAAAGAAAATACCATTCTGACAGTTGGCAGAATTGGTGCACCGCAAAAGTTTAATGAAGTTCTATTAGCGGCTTTTAAGTTGGCTCACACCCATATGCCAAACTGGAAACTGAAGCTGCTTGGACCGTCATCGCCTGAATTTCAGCAGGTAATGGCTAATTATTTTCTTGAAAGTCCTGAATTAAAAGACAAAGTTATTTTGCTAGATCAGACTGCTGACAGATCTTTGATAAATGAGGAGTATAAAAAAGCGAAAATTTTCTGTTTAACATCCCGATGGGAAGGATTCCCGCTGGTCTTCCCGGAGGCTGCTATATATGGCTGTTTTATTATTTCCTCAGACCTTGCTTCCGCTAGGGATATCACTGGAAACGGGAGGTATGGTGAAACTTTCCCGGTAGGTGATAGTCAACAACTGGCGGAGCTTTTGATTACGACCAGTAGCGACGAGAATAAAATGAAGGCAACTTGCTCGGACATTCAGCAATTCGCGCGGGATAATTTCCAATGGGTGAAGATTTGCCAAACACTTCATACGGCATTGTCAAATCCAATCGCAAATAAAAACTAGATATTACTGAAGTACGAAACCTAACCACACTTCCCAATGGCTAGAAACTGGTGATTAAGGAGTAATATGCAATAATTGTTGAGAGGTGGGGATTTAATGATAGTAGTACAACTATTGGGCGGTCTGGGAAACCAAATGTTTCAGTATGCCTGCGGACGTGCCTTGGCGTTACGAACAGGAAAGCAGCTCTTCTTAGATGTTGGTTGCTATTCTGTATATTCAGGCAGGCGGTATGAACTGGACGTATTAAATATACAAGCGAATATTATTAATTTAGAAGAGGATAAAGAAATAGGGCAGCGGCTGGGCATCCCAGGTATTCCAGTTTATTCCGAACGCCACTATAATTTTGACCACAATGTTTTTGTCTTACGGGATAGCGTATTTTTGCAGGGCGGGTTTTGGCAGACGGAAAAGTATTTTCAGGATTTTGCCAGTGTGATTCGGGAAGAATTGTCGCCGAAGCTTCCTAGTTTGTCTGCAGAAAGCTTGAACATTGCACGGGACATAAAGAAACAGTTGTCAATAGCTATTCATGTACGTCGTACAGACTATGCAATATACGATAAGCTTGGTTTTTTGCCTATGGGTTATTATGAAAATGTCAGGCGGTATCTTGAAACCGTATTTCCTGCTGCTCGGTATTATGTTTTTTCCGATGATGTTGCATGGTGTAAACGTGAATTTACGGTTTTTCCAAATGCTTATGTGGTAGAACGCAAAGGCGAGGTAGGTTGCCATGAAGATTTATGGTTAATGAGCCAGTGTCAGCATAACGTAATCGCTAACAGCACGTATAGTTGGTGGGGAGCTTGGCTTAACGATAATTCACAAAAACTTGTAATTGCGCCAGACCGTTGGTTTGCAGGCGAACACCTTGATACTCAGGACTTATTGCCAGATAAGTGGATTAAGATTCCGGTACAAAATAGTTTTACGGAGTAAAAGGAGAGCGAATAAATATATGCAAGATCTTTTTAATGAAGTTACCGAATTATTGGGTGAGTTTAGTGAGCAGAACCTTTTGGATTTTAAACAGAATTTAATTAGCCCATTAACACATTGGATAGCATCAGGAAAACCTGTTCCTCCACCCGATATATATAAACATCAAACGATTAAGTGGTATGGAGAACGATTTGACCTAGATACTCTGATTGAAACTGGGACATATTTAGGTACAACTGTTTGGTCAGTTAGAAATTATTTTAGGAGAATAATTTCAATTGAACTAGGTCAGGATTTGTATGAAAGAGCCAAGAAACTGTTTGAGAGTTTAGAACATGTTTCAATTATTAAAGGGGATTCCGGCAAAGTTTTACCAATAGTTCTTGACTTTATTGACAAGCCCTGTTTGTTTTGGCTAGATGGCCATTATTCTGAAGGAATTACTGCTTGTGGAGACATTCAAACCCCCATTATCCAAGAAATTGAAGCCGTTTTTGCACATCCTGTAAAACAGCACGTTATACTAATTGATGATGCTCGCCTCTTTGTGGGTAAGGATGATTATCCCAAACTAGATGAGTTTATTCAGCATGTTAAGCGTATTAATAATAATGTCAACGTAGAAGTAGTTGATGATATTATAAGAATAACACTAGATAAAGGTATGGCGTAAATAAGATGGGACTTTATTATAGTAATGTAACTACTGGGTGGTCAGGAAATCAATGTCCCAGTAGGCGTGTAGCTTACCTCTTTCCTAATTTGTAACATCGGGTTAGTTTAAAAAAAATCACCCCGCACAGCATATTCGTGCTACGGGGTGATAAATTTATATTAAGCTATTATTGCCTAATATAATATAGATTCAGGCCTGTTTGTAAAAGGGGAACATAAAACTCTTCTTACTTGGACAAGTAGGGCTTATATTGTTATATATGCATTGAGTTTGTATCAACCCGATAGCGTATTGGGGTAATTAGCTATGCTGAAATGTTTATTCGTAATAAGCCATGACCAAAGTAGGGGGACAGTAAGTTGCCATGCTTTTTGACTAAGATGGATGGTATCGAAATAATATTCCTGCTTCGTTTCCAACGAATCTGTAATTAAAGCGGGAAAAATGGAAAGAAAATCAATTTCATTGTCCGCGCTATACTTTGATAATAATTTTGTAAACTCCAGAGTGATTTGGTTTCTTTCGATTATTGATCCATAGTTTGGATAATCTGGATAATTTATTGAAAAAAAGTTGGTTGCCACCGGTCCCCAGATTATTGGATGGTAGCCTAGGAGTTTTACTTCATGCATAAAAGATAGATAGCGTAATGCAGTAACAGCAATTGAGTGCTTTACATCATCTGTTAACAGGGCATTTTGATGTCCTAAACGTTTAACTATATGGAATCTGCAGTCGATTTCCCCAAAAGCAAATAGTACGCCATGCCATTCCGACGGCTTTTCACGTTTTAAAACTTCGAAGATATTCTCTCTTGCCATAAGAGTTGATTGTCGTTCTACCAAGCTTGCGGCTAAAGCGGGTCCTACGTGATATATGTGAAAGTTCATATTGAACAGGTTACTTTCCTTTAAGCCATATACAATTAGGTCTTCACCGGAAAAAAAGGAAGAGTGGCTATCTCCAAACACCATAAAACGGGCATTGTCATTAATGTCCACGTTATCACCTTTCTTACAAAATATGGATGAACGATGGGTAAGCCTAGAATCAAAAGTAATCATAAATATACACATGTCCCGACTAAAAAAGTTTATATACGTACTATTGATGATTTTTGCATCGAACAGGGTAAGTAAATTGGATTGTTAAAAATAAGATGTTGAAGGCTGGAAAAATGCTTTCTTAACACAAATACCGGTTGAACATTTCCGGTCGGCGTAGAAATTTTTTATAAATCGCAAGTTTTTCAGTGCCTTCACATATAATGAGTTAATTCTCAAAAAAAACCTTTTATAGGTAAGTTGACTGTGTTAATCCGAAAATTTCTCAATAATGACATAGGAATAGGGAGAGGTGAATTATGGAGAAATCATCAGTAAATGAGTGTATTTCGACCAGCTTATCGGATAATCAAGTATATCCTCAAGTATGCATCGATGCAAGCCGTGATTATAAGATTTTCAATAATTTTAGAAGACATCCCAGCTATACGCAAATTTTAGAGCATGTTACAGAAGAACAAGGTAGTGCTTATCTTCAAATATTAGCTAATGATCCAGATATCTTCGCGGAAATGAATACTTTTAAACTGAATGATAATTATGGTAATCCTGAAATGTATGAATATCCGGATATTGGATTGATTTCGCCTACTACTCTTCGGTATATTAAAGTTCTCGTTGATATCAAAAAGTACTTTCTTACAGCGGATAATCTGAATATCTGCGAAATAGGTGTCGGGTACGGTGGACAGTGTCGGATTATAAATGCATATTATAAACCTGTAACATATTGCTTAGTTGACTTACAGCCGGCTCTTGCACTTACCCAAAGATATTTGGATAATTTCATTCTCAATTCAGTGATAAGTTATAAGACTATGAACGAACTAGATATTAAACTTTATGATCTAGTGTTAAGTAACTATGCCTTTACGGAATTGCCCCGATCGGTGCAGGATATCTATTTAAGAAAAGTTATTTTAAATTCAAAGAGAGGTTATATAACCTATAACGAAATTACACCAAAAGAATATAATTCTTACAAATTAGATGAGTTGCTTTCCGTGATTCCTGGTTCTAAAGCCTTCAATGAAGAGCCACTCACCTATCCAAAGAACTGCTTAATCGTATGGGGAGCGAATGCGTAAAGAACGAATAATGTTTGGACAATAAGTTTTTGTTTGCCAGTTATGGCTACAAAAAGCCCGTTAACAGCAATTTGTAAGTATTTTAATGCAGGTTCAAAAATTTGCTTCTTCGCACAAAATTTTCTACATTCGGCTTGACGCCATCAGCCCCTCTTTTGAAAACCATTGATAGGTTCTCTCAATTCCTGCTCTTAAGGGTGTGCGTGCATACCATCCGAGGTTGTTTATCTTACTGACATCAAGGCGCTTAATTGGTGTTCCATCCGGTTTCGTTGTATCATAAATAATTTCACCGGTAAATCCAATGATTTCAGCCATCATAGCAGCAAGGTCGGCGATAGTAATGTCGTTTCCTGTACCAATATTAACAATTTCGCCATCGTCATAGTACTGCATTAGAAAATAACAAGCGTCAGCCAAGTCATCTACAAAAAGAAATTCCCGCCTGGGCTTCCCGCTTCCCCAGATATTAACTGAAGGTGTACCAGAGAGCTTTGCTTCATGAAACTTTCTCATAAGCGCAGGAAGCACATGGGAAGTGTCTAGGTTGAAATTATCATTGATGCCATATAAATTAGTTGGCATTACTGCTATAAAGTTATCTCCATATTGTCGGCGGTAAGCCTGGCACAGTTTGATTCCTGCTATTTTGGCTATGGCATAGGGTTCATTTGTCGGTTCTAATTCCCCTGTTAATAGGTATTCTTCTTTTAAAGGCTGCGGGGCATATTTCGGATAAATACATGAGCTGCCAAGAAATAAGAGCTTACTGACTTTATACTTGTGAGCACAGTGAATTATATTGGATCCAATTATTAGGTTGTCATAGATAAATTCTGCCGGAAAGCTATTATTAGCCCAAATACCGCCTACTTTGGCAGCGGCTAAAAAGACATATTCCGGACGTTCATTGCAAAAAAAAATTTCGACTTCTGCTTGATTTCTCAGGTCAAGTTCTTTGCTTGTTTTTCCCAAGATATTTGTATAACCAAGTTCTTTTAATCTACGTACAATGGCGGAACCTACTAAACCACGGCTTCCTGCAACGTAGATTTTAGCATTTAGGTTCATTGTATTCCTCCAGCGCAGTAGTAGCACTGCTTTTTACTCGTTCCAGTTGCTAACTTTGAAACCGTTTTTCTTGCACAATAAATCCCGCTCTGTATTTTTGAGGTCTTCTATCACCATCATACGTACAAGCTTTTCGAAACTGGTCTCCGATGTCCAGCCTAATTTTTCTCTTGCTTTGGCCGGATCGCCTAGTAAAAGATCTACTTCGGTCGGTCTAAAATAACGCGGATTTACATGGATAATTTCCTTGCCGCTAGCTGCGTCTACTCCTTTTTCTTCTAATCCCGAACCCTGCCAAACAATAGCAATGCCAACATTTTTGAATGCTAACTCTACGAACTCTCGTACCGAATGAGTTTCTCCTGTGGCAATAACATAATCCTCTGGGTGCTCTTGCTGAAGCATCATCCACATTGCTTTCACATAGTCGCCGGCATAGCCCCAATCTCGTTTAGCATCAAGATTACCTAGAGATAAGCTTTCTTGTGCCCCAAGTTTAATCCGCGCGACTGCTCTGGTGATTTTACGAGTTACAAAGGACTCGCCGCGGATAGGGGATTCATGATTGAATAAAATACCATTGCAGGCAAAAAGTCCGTAGGCTTCCCGATAGTTTACGGTTATCCAGTAACCGAAAATTTTAGCGACGGCGTATTGACTACGGGGGTAAAAGGGAGTCGTTTCCTTCTGCGGTATTTCCTGCGCCTTACCGAATAACTCACTAGTGGATGCTTGGTAAAACCGGGTCTTTGTTGTCATTCCGAGGATTCGGATAGCCTCAAGTATTCTTAGAGTGCCGACAGCATCGGCATTGGCCGTATATTCCGGTGTTTCAAAGGAAACCTGTACGTGGCTTTGCGCAGCAAGATTGTAAATTTCATCAGGTTGAACTTCTTGAATGATTCGAATTAAGTTTGTAGAGTCGGTAAGATCGCCATAATGGAGAATAAACCGAGAATCATTTTCGGGATTATCACATAAGTGATCAATTCGATCCGTATTAAACTGAGAACTTCTTCGGTTTATTCCATGTACGTAGTACCCTTTATTTAACAAGAACTCAGCTAAATATGCTCCATCTTGACCAGTGATGCCGGTAATCAACGCTATTTTTTGCATACAATACCCTCTTTCTTTTTCTTGGAGTAGGACGAATACGGGCTTATATAAAGGAAGTCTTTACTCTATATAAAGTTTTTTACCCTATACTATATGAGTTAGGGCCTGGGAGTGTTACCTATCGAATCTATGTAAAGATGATTCTAAAAAACACAAATATAAAGCCAAAAGTCCCGGTATAGTCCGGGACTTTTGGCTTTATTTCATGTATGTTAGCATGCCAGGCAAGTTAGCTGATGGTTTGGTACTAGACGTGTTGAGGAGGAGAGTCTTTCACGCTTGCAGGCTCTGTTGTCCTCCTCGTAGGACCTTGTGGCAAAAGAGTTTTCGTATCATATAATGGAGTATTCGAGATGATGAGACTCATATCATGGAATAACCAAATAAACTATCAGGAAGTGATTTTTTAGTTGCAAACACTACTCATAACAGGCGGGGCTGGTTTCATCGGTAGTAATTTTGTTCATTATCTTATGGCAAATACCAGTTATAGAATTATAAATCTCGATAAGCTGACCTATGCGGGTAATCTGGATTCTCTGAAATGCGTATTCCATCATCCTCGCCATATATTTATTAAAGGATCCGTTCTGGATCAGTCTCTGATAAACCAACTCCTTGAACAGTATCGGCCTGACGGAGTTGTTCACCTGGCAGCTGAATCCCATGTAGATCGGTCAATTGACAGGCCGGAAGACTTTGTTCAAACCAATATTGTAGGAACTTTTACCCTATTAGAGTGTGTGCGGGATTACTGGTTGCGTCAAACTTCTGCACAGAAAGCCGCTTTTCGTTTTCTTCACATATCTACCGATGAGGTTTACGGTTCACTAGGGTCTGAAGGTTATTTTACAGAAGAAACAAAGTATGCGCCTAACTCGCCGTATTCTGCATCAAAGGCCGCAGCGGATCATTTGGTGCGGGCTTATCTCAAGACCTATGGTTTACCGGTGTTAATAACCAACTGTTCTAATAATTACGGGCCGTACCAATTCCCGGAAAAGCTTATTCCTTTAATGATATTGACTGCGCTTACAGGTGAGCCCTTACCTATATACGGTGACGGCGGCAATATTCGGGATTGGCTATTCGTACTTGATCACTGCAGCGCTATTCTGAAAGTGTTGACACAGGGTCAACCCGGAGAAGTCTATAATATCGGTGGTAATCATGAGAAGTCAAATTTGCAGGTAGTGCAGGGTATATGTGATTTGCTTGATGAAATGCAAGTGCGCCCGAATGGTGGCAGTTTCCGTGAACTCATTACTTTTGTAAAAGACCGACCTGGTCATGATCGCCGTTATGCCATCGATTCTTCTAAGCTGCAAACTAAGCTCGGCTGGATTCCGCAGGAAACGTTTGAAACTGGTCTGCGCAAGACTGTTAAGTGGTATTTAGGTAATCTGGACTGGTGCGAAGGTGTCAGAACAGGCAGTTATTCGGTGCCCAAGCCGCTCGAGACTGCTAATTTCTATAAACGCTAGTTTAAGAGTGGCTTGGGTCCTGGATAAGGTCAAGTAAACTTCAAATGGGTTAACGCTCTGCGGGGAAGCTAAGTCTTGCTTTATCGCAGAGGGCCTGGGGCTTATTAAACGGCTAGGAGTGTTTTTATGATTAAAAAGGGAATCGTCTTGGCTGGCGGCTTAGGTACAAGGTTATATCCGTTAACCAAAGTTATCAGCAAGCAACTTATGCCTATCTATGACAAGCCGATGATATACTATCCACTTACCACGCTAATGCTGGCGGGAATATCCAACATACTGGTGATTTCAACCCCGCAAGACTTGCCTTTGTATCAGCAGCTTCTCCAGGATGGAACACAATGGGGAATAAATATTTGTTATGCGTCTCAACCACGACCTGAGGGAATTGCCCAGGCATTCATTATTGGGCAGAAATTCATCAAGGACGAAGGTTGTGCACTAGTGTTAGGGGATAATATTTTTTACGGTGATGGACTGGCAGCTAAAATGCAGCTGGCGGCTAGTAAGGACGCGGGGGCAACAGTCTTCGGGTATTGGGTTAGTAACCCAAATCAGTATGGTGTGGTCGAGTTCGATGAGACCGGAGTTGCTGTCGGTCTGGAAGAAAAACCCAAACAACCTAAATCAAATTATGCAGTAACAGGACTATACTTTTATGATCACCAAGTAGTCAACATGGCGAAAAATCTCAAGCCAAGTGCTAGAGGTGAACTTGAAATTACAGATATCAATAAGCTTTACCTTAGTCTAGGGCAACTTAGTGTTGAACGTCTGGGACGTGGTTACGCATGGTTAGATACCGGAACACATAGTTCACTTCTTCAGGCGGCAAATTTTATTGAAACAATTGAGCAAAGACAAGGATTAAAGATTGCATGCCCGGAGGAAGTTGCTTTGCGCATGGGGTATATTTCCGATCGGCAACTACTAAAAATTGCAGAGTCTTATAGGAATAATGGCTATGGTAGCTACCTGCTAAAACTAGCACAAGGGGAGGCAGGCTTATGAGGTGTTATGATACATCCTTGCCGGGTGTAAAGATTTTCGAACCTAAAGTCTTTGAAGATAGACGCGGATTTTTTATGGAGACATGGAATGCATCCCGCTATGCAGAGTGGGGTATTTCGGCGGATTTTGTACAAGACAACTTATCGTTGTCAGCAAGAGGAATTTTACGAGGGCTTCATTATCAACAGCCTAATCCACAAGGAAAATTGGTGTATGTACTCTTGGGAGAAGTTTTTGATGTAGCTGTAGATATAAGATGTGGATCGCCGACTTTTGGACAGTGGACGGGGGTCAGCTTGTCTCAACAAAATCGGCGGCAGCTTTATATTCCGGAAGGATTCGCCCACGGCTTTTGTGTAGTGAGCGAAATGGCATTGTTTGCCTATAAATGTACTGAATCTTATTTACCGGCCAATGACAAGGGAATCTGTTGGAATGATCCGGAGTTAAATATTCAGTGGCCGATAGTTGAACCTACGTTATCGGCAAAGGATAAACAACAGCCGCAGCTTAAAGACATACCGATAGAAAGCCTGCGTTTTATATGAAGTATAAAGGATGATAGTATGAAGATTATGGTTACAGGCGGCTCCGGCCAACTTGGGAGGGCCTTCGCATCTCACGCCGAATCATTCGCGGATCAAATGGTTCTGTTAAGTTCAAGCGATATGAATGTTACAATACCGCACCAGGTGAATAGCATCTTCAGTCAAATCCGGCCAGATGTAGTCATCCACGCTGGTGCCTATACCAAGGTTGATGCTGCTGAGACGGCACCGCAGGAAGCTTTCAAAATAAATGTAATCGGTACTCGCAATATAGCTGTAGCTTGTTTAAACTATAATTCCAAAATGGTATATCTCAGTTCCGATTACGTTTTTGATGGACAACAGACCCGGCCGTATACTGAATTTGACCGCACCAATCCTTTAAATGTTTACGGCAGCAGTAAATGGGAAGGCGAAATAATTGCTGCCAGGATTTGTCCTAAGCTCTTTATTATAAGAACTTCGTGGTTATATGGCGATGGGCATAATTTCGTTCGTACTATCCTCAAGTTAGCTCAAGAAAGGGAATTCTTGGCTATTGTCAATGATCAAACGGGAACACCTACCTATACGGTAGATCTAGTACAAGGCATTATGTCACTCATTGCAACTGACGGATATGGTACTTATCATATGTCAAACAGCGGTTATTGTACTTGGTACGATTTTGCAACAGAAATTCTAAGACTTGCTGGCCGGCCAACCATAGTGCACCCGATAACCTCAGATGAATATGTCACAGCTGCTAAGCGGCCCAGGTATTCGGTCTTACGCAATTACATGTTGGAATTGAGTGGCCTTGATAACTTTCGTTACTGGCAGGAGGCACTTGCGGAATATTTAAAGCACAGTGGAATGTTTGCCGGCGATGTTTAATGTAAAACTAGGAGCGGGTTTTTTGGAAACTTGGCTCTCCTCTTTTTTTATGTCAAAAATAAGGAGCTGTCTCAAATGAGACAGCTCCTTAATGTTATTCTGTTCTAGGCGGTAAGGTGGTTTTGCCCATAATGGCCAGTATTTGACTTACTGCGGTATCAAGTGAACCCATGTTTTTTACTACATGGTTAGCACTTTGCCAGTTGCAGAATTCGCCGGTGTTTTTGGCGTATTCAATCCGGCGGTTGATTAGATCACTGCTATCGCCGCGCTCGATCATCCGGTCAATGATAGCCTCTTCATCAGACATAATAAAGATGGATTCTACCCGATTGGCCAGAAGTTTTTTGAGTTGAGCAAGTCCCTGGGTATTGACGGCTACGGCAGTTACCGGGTGTTTGTTGACTTTCTCCAAAACCTCTGTCTTGCTTAGCCCATATAGATTTCCCGAGTACTCAGCACGTTCAATTAGTTCAATCTTTTGGAATTCTTCCTTACTGACAAAGTAATAATTGATGCCATGGACTTCACCGGCCCGGGGTTTACGTGTAGTATGGCTTACCATTTCTGGTATGCCATAGCGGGCAAGCTCATTAATAATACTCGTTTTTCCCGAAGCAGGGGGGCCTATAAGTACATATACTTTGTTCATGCATTCCTCCGTTATTTTTTTATTAATTAACCGTTAGGAAAAAAGCCTCTGAGTTAACTCAGAGGCTTTTGAATTAAACAGATATATCAATGTTGTTACCAAGATGTGGCAATGAAATGCTAGGAGCCGATGTCGACATAAGCGCAAGTAATCCCTGGCTTTGATCGGAAGCTGTATCCATAGCTTTTTTCATAACAAGAATGCTGGCTTGATTATTAACACGGGCTTGTGAGGCTGTTGTTGCAAGCGCGGCAATATCCATAACGATTCGCCTCCTATGTTATTATACACAAATTATACTGCGATCAGGAATATTTAGTCAATGAAATAAATGGAATTATAACCATAAATTAGAAAAAAGCTATACAAAAGATAAAGATTCCAAATTAGTTTTTAAGCTTTATATGAGAATAGTTTGCTGTGTAAATAATTATTTGTTTTACAAATACAACTCAACATGTTACAATGTTTTGTACATAAAGAGTCCGACCAAGGAGGACGATTGTCCTATAAATATCGTACAACAAGCAAAATTTGTATGTATTTCAAGTAGTGGTTAATCTTTCTGAAATGTTAGCCGTGTTTTTTAAAAAAACAAAAAAAATTTTAGTCTATTTTTCGGTTAGCCTCATATACTGTTTATTGTGGTATTAATTTAGGAGGTGGCAGAATGCTGGTGCATATTCAATGTGGCGCCGTAATGGAAGTCGATCAGGAAGGTAATCATACCTGTCCGAAATGCGGTAAGACAATCAAACCACGCGTCTCCCGAAAATAAGCGAGCTGCGAGGTAGTTGACTGGTTTGGGGAAGTTTGCTAAACTAATCAAAACACTAGTCAAGGAAGTATTAAAGTAGAATAAAGGGTGACAAAATGTTGCATGAGTTTTCCCGGACAGAATTGTTGATTGGCGCAGAGGGACTGCGGAAACTGGCACAAAGCAAGGTTGCTGTGTTCGGAATTGGCGGAGTGGGAACATTTGTTGTGGAAGGTTTGGCGCGCTCTGGTGTTGGCAAATTTGTGCTGGTGGATGACGATTGTATTTGTTTAACCAATATAAATCGGCAATTACATGCTACCAGAAAGACAATTGGCAGACCCAAAGTTGAAGTTATGCGTGATCGCATTCTCGAGATAAACCCTAAAGCGGAAGTAACTATATTCCAGGCGTTTTATTTGCCGGATACGTCTGAAGGGATTATTGCCAATGATTATGATTATATTGTTGATGCGATTGATACTGTAACCGCCAAAATAGACCTTGTTTGTAAAGCTAAGGCGAAAAATATTCCGGTCATCTCCTCAATGGGGGCCGGCAATAAGCTTGACCCGACAAAGTTTGAGGTGGCCGACATTTTCAACACTTCAGTTTGTCCGCTGGCTAAGGTTATGCGCCAGGAACTGAGAAAACGGGGGATTGATTCTCTTAAAGTCGTTTACTCTAAAGAGGAACCGCTTAAACCTGTGGAAACTGAGAATTCAAGCTGTAGTTTGCATTGCGTGTGTCCGCCCGGAACAACACGTAAGTGTTCGACTCGCCGCCAGACACCCGGCAGTATCGCCTTCGTGCCGTCAGTCGCAGGCCTCATTATTGCGGGTGAAGTGGTGAAGGATATTGTATTTGAAAGGGTATAACCGCCTGCTGTTTAGAAAAAAATGAATTGTAAAGAACAAACAATAAGAAGCTTTATGGGAGACGTGCCCCATAAAGCTTCTTTTATTTATTAGCTCGTTTGCTGTTGTACGTTTCCCAGGCAGTCATAATTTTTTGGCGGGAAAACTCTAGACGCTTGGCAGTAACTTTGCTGCCTTCTCTTTCTGCATCGGTAGATAAATCGTAAAGGGTATTACTTAAAGCTGCAATAATAGCCGATAATAATTCATGCACTTCATCTTTTGCTGGTTCCATTACTAAGCCTCCGTTCCTCAAGGTATGTTTCTTATTCAATAACAAGAATATATAAATTATAAACGGATATTTATGGGAATGCAATCAGGTTTTCCGCATGAAACCGGCCAATGTGCAGGAAAAAAGGGCAACTGTTCGTCGCCCTTGCCATTTAATATTAAAACAACTGATGATCTTCTCCGTTACTATGTGCTTCGCGAGCTTTTTTAATATTAGCCTGTATCCGCTGAGTCGTGCGCGGTTCAGAGAGAACCGTAATTGAAGAAAGGTTTTTGCTGAAGCCTTTACCGTGAGCATATTTTATCGTAGTTTTCACGGCGGCACCTCCTCTCAGGTAATTAGTTGTTTAAGCGCTGATAATATTCCCTATACTTTTTAAGCACGGGGTCTGTGGCTAAGTCATTTTCCAGATGCAGGTCAAGACTTGCCTTAGGGCAAAATTCGGAGGAAAACTCACAGGAACCGCTTTCAATACAATTATTACATCCCATGATTTTGCGCTGGTGCACAAAATCACCTCCCGAAAGAGCTAAATTCAGCACTAATTTTAGCGCCTGCTATAGTTTTTTGAAAATATGGCGTTAATTATTACGAGTTTTTATACCAATTTTTATTCTGCTTTGTAGAAATTTGATGCTTTGGGTTTTATAGTAAAAAAGCATAATGGCTTGAAAGTTTTGAATGGAAGTAAGAGAGCGTAGGCTACTTTATCATTAATAGCGATGGTATAATAGAATAAGAAAAAACTGACAGAAAAGAGGTGGAAGGTCATGCAAATAGGGCAGGTAGGTCAGGAATTACTACCTGGACAGGCCGCTCTTGAAGAAAAAACTTTGTACCGGTTGGATTGTGATGGTCACGGTCTTTTGATTGTAAAAGAAAGGGTTTGTAATCAGGATGTCGATAATATTCAAAATGCTGGTGTCGAGTTGGGTATATATATTGACGGTCCGATAATTTTTTTACTTTTTAAGTTCGGAAAAGGGACATGGAATGATGCACCATATTCTTGGCATACCGTGCCACGAGAGTCACGGGTGTATCCAGAAGAAGCTGCTGACGCCGGAACTCTTAGGATTGCTCTTGCTGAGACTGGTGCCGGTATCATCAGGGCCGTAAGGAATATCACGTTTACCCAGGAGTTTGCCGATAAACTGAATACTGCAATAACGGTTCAAGCCAATGGTAGCTTTAACGGATTATCTTATGCAAAACACATAAATATGGTTTATAACCAGTATACATCTGAAGATATGATAGAAATGGCTGCAGCGCACATGAAAGTGGAAAAGTAATTTTTGCGTTGCTATAATTAACCATTAAAAAAATGGAAGGGGATTTTTACATGAATGAATTAAAAAGCTGGCACAATCAAACAATTGGCGCTAAAGTAGTGGAGGCTTTGCAAAAGAACAACTTTACCGCCAGTTACGTTGCAACCAAACAGGAAGCATTGGACAAATTGGCTATGCTCATTTCTAGTGATGCGACAGTTGGCATTGGCGGCTCCTGGACAATCAAAGAAATTGGGATTGATACTTTATTAGAAGAGCGCGGTAATACGGTATTCAATCATAACAAACCCGGTTTGTCCCCGGAAGAATCATTGGAATTACGGCGAAAACAAATGACTTGTGACGTATTTTTAACAGGCACTAATGCACTTACTTTAAAGGGTGAACTTGTTAATGTGGATGGCGCTGGCAACAGGGTAGCCGCAATGATCTTTGGACCTAAGAAGGTTATAATCGTTACAGGAATTAATAAAGTTGTTACAAACATAGAATCAGCAATGGAACGGATTGAATTATTTGCTGCTCCTATCAATAATAAGCGCTTGAATCGTCCTAATCCTTGTACTGTTACTGGAGAATGTATGGATTGTCAAGGCCCTACCCGCATTTGCAACGTTACTACAGTCTTGCATAAAAAACCATTTAGTACCGAAATTGAAGTCATTATTATTGGTGAAGAGTTAGGCTTCTAAAATTTAGTATGGCTTAAGTTTATGCGACAGCACTTTAAAGTGCTGTCGTAATTTTTTTTGCTTGTCCAAGATTTAACCCGCATACTGACAGTTGTGTCATCATATATGTTATTGTCTTAGGCATTTGGCATATAAGGGGATGACTGCATGTGTAGGCGAGTAGGTAAGGTTGCTCTTTGGTCTATCCTATGGTTTCTTGTAGTGATTTTGGTAGCTCCCGGGCAGGCAACAGGACAGGAAGATACATCCCGCATTGTTGTTAATCTGCCAAGTCGAACCCTGGAATTATATAAAGAGAATACAATTATTAAAGAGTATCCTATTACCATCGGAAAACCGTCTACTCCTACGCCGGTAGGAGACTTTTCTATTATTGAAAAAGATATTAATCCTTGCTGGTATCCACCAGGTAAGGATTACATAGTTCCTTCTGGCCCAGACAATCCGTTAGGGTATCGCTGGATGGGAATTGGTTCTATGTACGGAATCCACGGAACAAATACGCCTTGGTCAATCGGGTACGCCGTATCCAATGGCTGTGTGCGTATGCAGGAAGAAAGTGTTGAAGAATTATTTGAACTTGTTGGGTGTGATACGCCTGTTACTATTGAGTATGAGCGAATTAAAGTACGGGTAGATGGTCATGGTAAAGCTTCTATTGGTATTTATCCCGATGTATATGGACGACAGCGTGTAACACTGGCTAGTGTAAAGGCTGTGCTAGCTGAAGCAGGAATGGACGGATTGGCTGACGATTCCTTGCTGCAGTCATTGATTGATGAAGTTCCTGACAGGCAAGTAACATTTGCGCAGTTACATAATTTAAAAATTAATGGTGTGCCACGGGCCGAACGTATTGTGTCGTGGGAAGGAAAGAAGCATGTGCCGGTCATGGTATTAGGAGACAGTTTGCAAGCGTCTATTAAATGGGACGAGAGCAGTCAGACTATATCCCGTCAAAATCATATTGCTCCGGCTATTAAACGTGGGAATACAGTTTATGTTAGTGTTGAAAGTTTACCTGCTTTGTTTGGCGGGAAAGAAGTTTGGAATGAAAATGAAAATTGCTTGGAATTATTGCTGCCAGTGGCCAAATATGACGGTCAGCTATTAACAGGCGATATCCAGCGTGTTGGTGATGAACTGTCTTTGTCGGCTTTAGCAGTGGCTAGAAGCATTGGCGAGCGCGTAAAATGGCAGCCTGCATCTGGACAACTAGTTGTACATGGTAAGCCTGCGCCGGTTGTGATTGTGGGAGAAGAGCCCTTTATCAGTGTAAAAAATATTGGCGCGATATTTAATGTGTCAGCTATTTGGAATGACCAAACCCAAACCCTTGACTTGACCTATCCGTTACATCCAATTGATTATTCCATGTATATGGACCCGGGAGAGGAGTATCTTTAATAGAGTGTTCTGGAATTAATTACAAGAAAACAAGTAATTGACATAATGTATAAAAGCATGGTACTATAAGCAAGTCGCTTCGGTGCGAGGGAAAAATAACCAGCGTTGAGGCAACAAAAAATACCAAAAAGATTATGTTGACACGATGAAACAAACGTGATAACATAAATAACTGTCGCCGCTGAAAACGCGGTAACAACAAAAACGATCCCGGACAAAGCGTACCGTCCATGGTACGTCCGTGACACTAGCGCATCCGTGCGCGTCGTTCCCTGAAAACTGAACAATGTAAGTAATGCATCATAAAAAGCCAGATGTGCGGTGCTCATTGAGCACACAAAACAATTTCTTTTATGAATTTTATGAGCCATCAAGGCTCCATAAATATAATTTTTATGGAGAGTTTGATCCTGGCTCAGGACGAACGCTGGCGGCGTGCCTAACACATGCAAGTCGAACGGAGTTGTTAGCAATAACAACTTAGTGGCGAACGGGTGAGTAACGCGTAGATAACCTGCCTCTAAAATGGGGACAACACCGCGAAAGTGGTGCTAATACCGAATGTGGTATCTCGGTCGCATGATCGAGATAAGAAAGATGGCCTCTACTTGTAAGCTATCGTTTAGAGATGGGTCTGCGTCTGATTAGCTAGTTGGTGAGGTAACGGCTCACCAAGGCGACGATCAGTAGCCGGTCTGAGAGGATGAACGGCCACACTGGGACTGAGACACGGCCCAGACTCCTACGGGAGGCAGCAGTGGGGAATCTTCCGCAATGGACGAAAGTCTGACGGAGCAACGCCGCGTGAGTGAAGAAGGTTTTCGGATCGTAAAACTCTGTCGTTTGGGACGAACGTGCTTTGGGTAAATAATCTAAAGTAATGACGGTACCAAAGGAGGAAGCCACGGCTAACTACGTGCCAGCAGCCGCGGTAATACGTAGGTGGCAAGCGTTGTCCGGAATTATTGGGCGTAAAGGGCGTGTAGGTGGATTCTTAAGTCGTGTGTCTAAGTGCGGGGCTCAACCCCGTATAGGCGCAGGAAACTGGGGATCTTGAGTGCAGGAGAGGAAAGTGGAATTCCCAGTGTAGCGGTGAAATGCGTAGATATTGGGAGGAACACCAGTGGCGAAGGCGACTTTCTGGACTGTGTCTGACACTGAGGCGCGAAAGCTAGGGGAGCGAACGGGATTAGATACCCCGGTAGTCCTAGCCGTAAACGATGGGTACTAGGTGTAGGAGGTATCGACCCCTCCTGTGCCGGAGTTAACGCAATAAGTACCCCGCCTGGGGAGTACGGCCGCAAGGTTGAAACTCAAAGGAATTGACGGGGGCCCGCACAAGCGGTGGAGTATGTGGTTTAATTCGACGCAACGCGAAGAACCTTACCAGGGCTTGACATTGAGTGAAAAACTTAGAGATAAGTTCCTCCCTTCGGGGACACGAAAACAGGTGGTGCATGGCTGTCGTCAGCTCGTGTCGTGAGATGTTGGGTTAAGTCCCGCAACGAGCGCAACCCTTATCCTTTGTTGCCAGCGCGTAAAGGCGGGAACTCAAAGGAGACTGCCGCAGACAATGCGGAGGAAGGCGGGGATGACGTCAAGTCATCATGCCCCTTATGTCCTGGGCTACACACGTACTACAATGGGCTTAAACAAAGCGAAGCAAGCCTGCGAAGGTAAGCCAAACGCATAAACAAGCTCTCAGTTCGGATCGGAGGCTGCAACTCGCCTCCGTGAAGTCGGAATCGCTAGTAATCGCAGGTCAGCATACTGCGGTGAATACGTTCCCGGGCCTTGTACACACCGCCCGTCACACCACGAAAGTTGGAAACACCCGAAGCCGGTGGGGTAACCGCAAGGAGCCAGCCGTCTAAGGTGGGGCCGATGATTGGGGTGAAGTCGTAACAAGGTAGCCGTATCGGAAGGTGCGGCTGGATCACCTCCTTTCTAGGGAGAACTGTTCGGTGTAACAACTGAACTACTTCCAGGTCGGTACATCAGGCAGATGCACAAACCTTACATTGTTTGGTTTTGAGGGAATGCAAATTTCTTCAAACAAAATATCTAGTGACGATAGCTGTGGGGCTCCACCTGTTCCCATACCGAACACAGTAGTTAAGCCCATAAACGCCGAAGGTACTTGGTTGGAAACGGCCTGGGAGATTAGGAAGTTGCTGGTTTAGGAACGAAAATTACCAGAACTTACTTGTTGAAATACACGAGTAAATCTGATAACATAGATGTTCCGATGTTCCTTGAAAACTGCACAGAAGAAAGCAAAAGTAAAGTAATGCCTCATATATAAATATGAGAAGTTCTTTACGCGCAATTAGGATACTAAAGGCAAAACGTAAGCTATGTAACGGCTTAGGCTGTTTAGTGTGCGTTAGCTGCTAGGCGGACCGGAGAAGTGAGCCGCGCGCGTACTGGTAAGTACGTAAGCAAACACTTTGAGGACCAACGACGCAGATGACGTGCAATAAACTGCCGTAATTAAGTCAAGTTAGTAAGGGCATACGGTGGATGCCTAGGCGCCAAGAGCCGAAGAAGGACGCGGTAAGCTGCGAAAAGTCATGGGGAGTCGCAAGCAGACATTGATCCATGAATGTCCGAATGGGGGAACCCGGCGGTGGTAATGCACCGTCACCTAGCTTATGCTAGGAGGGCACCCGGGGAACTGAAACATCTAAGTACCCGGAGGAAAAGTAATCAAACGAGATTCCCTAAGTAGCGGCGAGCGAACGGGGAAGAGCCCAAACCAAAGAGCTTTGCTCTTTGGGGTTGAGGACTGACAGAAGTTAGGCCAGGTCTAGTCGAACTACCTGGAAAGGTAGGCCGCAGAAGGTAAAAGCCCTGTAAGCGAAAGACAGAGCCTAATGGTCAGAATCCAGAGTACCACGGGACACGAGGAACCCTGTGGGAAGCAGGGGGGACCACCCTCCAAGGCAAAATACTCCTTGGCGACCGATAGCGCATAGTACCGTGAGGGAAAGGTGAAAAGCACCCCGGGAGGGGAGTGAAAGAGAACCTGAAACCGTATGTCTACAAGCAGTCGAAGACCCTTATGTGGTCGACGGCGTGCCTATTGAAGAATGAACCGGCGAGTTACAGTAACTAGCGAGGTTAAGTGGAAAACACGGAGCCGAAGCGAAAGCGAGTCTAAATAGGGCGAGAGTTAGTTATTGTAGACCCGAAACCGCAGTGATCTATCCATGTCCAGGTTGAAGCGCAGGTAAAAATGCGTGGAGGACCGAACCCGTGAGCGTTGAAAAGCTTTGGGATGAGATGTGGATAGGGGTGAAATGCCAATCGAACGCGGAGATAGCTGGTTCTCCCCGAAATAGCTTTAGGGCTAGCCTCAGGTAATGAGTATAGACGGTAGAGCTCTGATAGGGCTAGGGGCCATATTGGTTACTGAACCTTGTCAAACTGCGAATGGCTATACTTTAGCCTGGGAGTCAGACTGCGAGTGATAAGATCCGTAGTCAAGAGGGAAACAGCCCAGACCATCAGCTAAGGTCCCAAATGCCGTGCTAAGTGGCAAAGGATGTGGAATTTCCGAAACAACCAGGATGTTGGCTTAGAAGCAGCCACCATTTAAAGAGTGCGTAATAGCTCACTGGTCGAGAGATTGTGCGCCGAAGATGTCCGGGGCTAAAGCACGGAACCGAAGCTATGGCATGTCTTATGACATGGGTAGGGGAGCGTTCTTATTGGGTAGAAGCATGACCGTAAGGACATGTGGACTGATAAGAAGTGAGAATGCCGGTATGAGTAGCGAAAAGACAAGTGAGAATCTTGTCCACCGAAAGCCTAAGGATTTCTGAGGAAGGATCGTCCGCTCAGAGTAAGTCGGGACCTAAGCCGAGGCGTAAATGCGTAGGCGATGGACAACTGGTTAAAAATCCAGTACCACCTAAAATCGTTTGAGCAATGGAGTGACACAGCAGGGTAGATGAGCGCGAGGATGGAAATTCGCGTCGAAGCTTGTAGGGTGCTTGGTAGGCAAATCCGCCAAGCTGGAACCTGAGGAGTAACAGATAGCTGTTAGAGATAACGGCGAATTCATTAATCCCACACTGTCAAGAAAAGCTTCTAGTGAGAAATTAGGTGCCCGTACCGTAAACCGACACAGGTAGGCGGGGAGAGAATCCTAAGGTGCGCGGGAGAACCCTCGTTAAGGAACTCGGCAAAATGTCCCCGTAACTTCGGGAAAAGGGGAGCTTGTATACCGTGTAGACTTGAAATCGGTCGAAGCGGGAATGAGTTGCAAAAAAGAGGCCCAAGCGACTGTTTACCACAAACACAGGTGCCTGCTAAAGCGAAAGCTGACGTATAGGTGCTGACACCTGCCCGGTGCCGGAAGGTTAAGAGGAGGGGTTAGAGGCAACTCGAAGCTCTGAATTGAAGCCCCGGTAAACGGCGGCCGTAACTATAACGGTCCTAAGGTAGCGAAATTCCTTGTCGGGTAAGTTCCGACCCGCACGAAAGGTGTAACGACTTGGGCACTGTCTCAACGAGGGACCCGGTGAAATTGAAATACCTGTGAAGATGCAGGTTACCCGCGACTGGACAGAAAGACCCCATGGAGCTTTACTGCAACCTGACATTGAGTTTTGGTAAATGATGTACAGGATAGGTGGGAGACTTAGAAGATAGGACGCAAGTCTTGTTGGAGTCGATGTTGGGATACCACCCTTTATTTACTGGAGTTCTAACCGAAAGAGTAACGACCTTCGGGACAGTATCAGGCGGGCAGTTTGACTGGGGCGGTCGCCTCCGAAAGAGTAACGGAGGCGCCCAAAGGTTCCCTCAGCGCGGATGGAAATCGCGCGAAGAGTGTAAAGGCAGAAGGGAGCTTGACTGCGAGTCAGACAAGACGAGCAGGGACGAAAGTCGGGCTTAGTGATCCGGTGGTACCGAGTGGAAGGGCCATCGCTCAACGGATAAAAGCTACCCTGGGGATAACAGGCTAATCTCTCCCAAGAGTCCATATCGACGGGGAGGTTTGGCACCTCGATGTCGGCTCATCACATCCTGGGGCTGAAGTAGGTCCCAAGGGTTGGGCTGTTCGCCCATTAAAGTGGTACGTGAGCTGGGTTCAGAACGTCGTGAGACAGTTCGGTCCCTATCCATCGCGGGCGTAAGAGACTTGAAGGGAACTGCTCCTAGTACGAGAGGACCGGAGTGGACGGACCAATGGTGTACCAGTTATTCCGCCAGGAGTACAGCTGGGTAGCTACGTCCGGAAAGGATAAACGCTGAAAGCATCTAAGCGTGAAACCAGCCTTAAGATGAGGTCTGTCATTCGAAAGAAGTAAGGCCCCTTGTAGATGACAAGGTTGATAGGCCAGATGTGTAAGTGGCGCAATCCACTCAGCTGACTGGTACTAATAGGCCGAGGACTTGACTTAAACCTCGTTTGCATGAAGTGCAAACATTGAATATATCTAATGCGTAGTCTTTCTTCTGTGAAGTTTTTAGGGAACATGACACTCACTTTTTGTGGGTGTTTTTTATTCTTATTGGTTAGATGCGGAAAAATTTTGATATAGGAATAATAGAACCTTATGCAAGAGTGGTATTCTAGGGGGGACGGTTAATAAGGATGTTCCGCGCTACCACTTGGAACTAAGCGATTCACACAAGTTCTAGCGTCGCTGGCGCTCCTAATAACTTGGTTCTCTGCTTATTGCTGTGCTCCTAATAACCCGGTTCGCTGCTTATGTGAAGCTTTTTAGGGAATATGACACCTCTACTTTGCGGGGTGTTATTTTTGTATATTGTGGAATTAAAATCATGAAAAGCAATGAATTCCTGGAATTCAGGGGATTAATTAGGGAGTTCGGGACTAACACCAACAGTACTCTTAATCTTAATAGCTTGGTTTTCTGCTTAAATCTGTGACTAAATGAATACCTGCGTCATAGTATACATTGAACTAACCCACAAGATTGTTAAGTGGAAGGAGGAAATGTATATGGGTTTTGGTCGCGGTAATTCGAGCGTTTGTATTATTATCATCATAATAATACTGCTGTTCTTCTTCTGTAACGAAGACAGCAGCATTACTTGCTAAGCCCAATATAGTTAATCCATTACTTACAATGAGCCGGAGCATTTTTGTTTCGGTTCATTTGCTATTTATCTTTAATAATGCCTCAATGCTCTAATTATATCTTTCTTGTATGATTCGGTCTAAAAACAGAGAAAGGCAAGTTTGCACATATTTTCCGGGCAAAAGAAGGTAATTTCTGGTATAAGCCACGTATGAACAATTATAGTGTACATTTAAGTGCTAAAATAGATAGTATGTTTGTAGTGGGAAATTTTGTATTTATCCAGTATATTCCTAAAAAATTTCAGATTGATTTTTGTATACACGAATGATATAATATATTTAAGAATAAAGTATACATAGCCGATCGTCGACAGAATGAATCTAAGAATTCGGGGTCTGCCGTTGGTCGTGTCAAGTATACTCGTAAAAAGACCCCATCCTGAGTTCCGGATAACCGGAGTCGCAGGATGGGGTCTTTTCATTTTTTTTTGTTTTTTACCGCGCGCTGCAAATCGGGCATCCTTGCATGCGGAAAGGTTTTTCTAAATGTGCTTGGGCCAGAAGTTCTTCATTGTTAAAGATATCTAGTGTTGGGCCATCGGCCAGCACTTTACCCGCGTGTAAAACTACTGTGCGTTCACAGAGATCCAAGACTAAATCAAGGTCATGAGTAGCAATAATTTTGGTGTGTTCAAAGGTTTTCAGGAGGCTAATAAGCTGGCGCCTTGCTAGTGGGTCAAGGGCGGCGGTGGGCTCATCCATTACCAGGATGCAGGGATCTATTGCCAGTACTGCGGCTATGGCGACTGCTCGCTTCTGGCCGCCTGACAGGCGATAGGGCGTACGGTCCTTCAAGTGCAATGCGCCAACAGTAGTTAGGGCTGCTGTTACCCTGGCATCTACTTCTTCGGGGGGGAGCCCCAAATTCAGAGGACCGAAAGCCACATCGTCATAGACCGTAGGCATAAATAACTGATCATCCGAATTTTGGAATACCATACCGACTGAACGCCTAATATGAGGCAAGGTTTTCTTCGTAACTGGATAGCCACCGATGTTGATAGTTCCTGCAGTAGGAAAGAGTACTCCGATCAGATGGGATAGTAAGGTGGTTTTTCCTGAACCGTTTGCTCCTACAATGGCGACAGACTCGCCATGAGTAATACGTACAGACAGACCTCGCAAAGCTTCTGTTTGGTCGGGATAGGTAAATTTTACTTCTTTTAATTCAACAATATGATGGCTCATTATTAGACCCCCAGAATTAATTTTCCGAGAAGCTGTGGAAGATTAAATAAACGGGCACACAGGAAGAAAACAATCCAGAAAATAAGGTAAAAAATATCAGTTGTTGTTAGCGTGCTTGTGCGCATAAGCCGAACTTCACCGTCAAAACCTCGGCACATCATGGATTGATAGATACGGTTGGCCCGGTCAATTGATCGGATAAGCAGCTGACCGAGTAGTGATCCCCAGGCCCGGAAACGAACACCTTCTCCATGGAACGAACGCAAACTATACGCTTGAATGCTGCGCACGAATTCTTCCAGTAACACATATAGATACCGGTACATGAACATTAATTGCACAACAAAGATTTTGGGGACACCGATACGCAGCAGGGCTGAACCCAAAGCATCTATTCCGGTTGTTGCCATTAGAATCAAGGCTGTGGATACTGTTAAACATAAACGAAGAGTAATTGAGAGAAAGGAGATCCAGCCGCCTGTCAGTATCCAGGAACCAATTTTAGCAACTGGCGTATGATCAAATATCGGATTGAAGATTCCTACAAAAACGACAAACGGCGATACTAGCAGTAATCGTTTTAATATTGGGGCCGCCGGCAGATTACCCAAAGAGAGTAAGGCAGCCGGGAAAATGAAAAATGGTAACAGGGCGGTAATTTCGTATTTGGGGAAGGAAGTAACGGCAATAATAAACGCCAAAACCACTAATAACTTAACCCGGGGATTCAGGCGATGAATTACCGTTTGTTTGGTGGCGAGAGTGTCAAGATAACGTAAATCTATCCAATTGGCTTCAATTTTTAGCATTTGCCACCTGCTTTCCGATAAAGTAGACTTTGCTGCAGATCAGATTTTAAATTAATCGAAAGGTAGTCATTGGAATGAAATAAAGGGCGGAATCGGTAAACCGTCTTCCGCCCTCAAACTATTACTATTTTGCCAACCGCCGCAGGCCTTTGCCGATCGTATAGGCCAAAACTAATGTTAAGGCTGAACCGACGATACCGGCAAAAGAGGTTCCGGTATCAACCGAAGGCCAGGAGGCAGCTTCTTCTTTAGGTTCTGTTGCAGCGGGCTTTTCGCTTTGTTTAAAGTTATAGTCAGGTAAGAATGCGATTTTTTCCTGTAATTCGGCGAGTATGCCGTGAATTCCTTCCGGAGCTTCTAACTCTCCTTTGCCTGTTACGTTGACAATTGACCATTCCAGTCCGTCAGGATCACTTGAAGCAAACCAGGATAAAGCTCCGCCGGTAATAACAGTTGCAATCAAAAGTACTACCAAAACCGGTTTAATAGGAATATTACCAAAAGGCTTACCGCTTGCGGAACGTTTTAAAATTTCGGGAGATTCTTTTAGAATAAAGAGAACTACTGCTGCGGTAACGAGACCTTCAACAATGCCGATAGCCAAGTGAATAGGCTGCATTAAAAGAACAAAAGCAGCAAAAGGCAGTTCAGATATTCCGGATAAGAGTGTTTCCAAAACGACGCCAAAGGCACCCATTTGCAGGCCAATGATTGCCGCTACTAACGAAGCGAAAAAAAGGCGGCCTTGAGAAGGATTATTGCCGGCAAGAGGTTTATAGATTAATGGGTAAGCGATAAAACAGGGGAAGAATCCCATGTTAAAGATATTGCAACCCAATGCCAGCAGGCCGCCATCGGCGAAAAACAAGGATTGTATTGTTAGGATTGAGGCTATTGTTAAAAGGGCGGCATGTGGACCTAATAAGAGTGTTAGCAGCAACCCTCCACCTAAGTGGCCGCTTGATCCTGTACCTGGAATGGAAAAATTAATCATTTGAGCCGCGAAAACAAAAGCTCCCAGTACGCCCATTAAGGGAATTTTGCGATCATCAATATCGTGTTGAACTTTTTTTGCGGCGTAAGTAGCCAAGCCAGCGGTTACCGCCCACATAGCCCCGCCAACGGCCGGGGAAATTAATGCGTCTGCCATATGCATGATTCAATCACTCCTAATAATTTGTCCGACGATTAACCTTCAGTTGGGTTAAAAACCCATCTGAAGCAAAGTCTGATTTATCCAGGGTAGGTTTTGATTTCCGAGTTCAGAAGAACTTCGTTACCGACAAAAAAAGACTACAAAAGAACCCCATGCACTGCTGCTGGGAATAGACTTTCGTAGCCTTGTTTCAACGATATACAGCTTAATGAAAATATAATTCCACGGGTTCTTCTGAACGAAGGCCTCTTCATGATGCCTATATTGTGAATATTTTCATCTGCGTAGTAATATTCTTCATAGAAATTTTTATTCCTGCTGCCTAACAGAATCTTTTTTCAGAAATTTAACTGAATTTATGGAAAAGCAGGTTTTTATCATATCGGACAGAATATTATGGAGTGGATTTAAAAAGATTATGTTATATAGTATGGATAGAATGCGTCGTTCGACGCTGAAATAGTACGGTTGACCCTGACGTCATTACTATGTTCAAGCTCGAAATCATTACCCGGACTTGAGGGAATAATTGAACTTTAACTGTTGTTGCGGGACAAATTTTGGGCTTGCTATAATTACGGTATGGCATATAGCCGCTAAGTAGAGGTGAAACGATGGATACCCATAAATTGCGAACTGCCTTGGCCGGAGTTCTATGCGGTCAGTCAGGCAAGATTACCAATGCCGAAGATTTTTTGCAATCGGCCGTAACCGTACCGCTAATAGATATGGATGGGAAGCCGGCAATTTTATTTGAAGTCCGTTCCAGCAAATTACAATGGCAGCCGGGAGAAATTTGTTTTCCCGGTGGCCGCATTGAGAGCTATGATAGTAGCCCTTTGCAGGCTGCTTTACGGGAAACTGTTGAAGAACTCGGTGTGTCTCAAGAAAATATTGAAGTTCTTGGGGAAATGGATTATTTGGTTAGTCCTATTGGCGTTATTATGTACCCGTATGCAGTTCACATTTCTGAGCAACTTCCTTTTACCCCAAATGAGGATGAGGTTGCTGATGTATTTGCGGTACCGCTTGATTTTTTACTTACCACGAAACCAGAAATTGCTTCCATGGAAGTAGCAACAAAGCCCCTTGAGGGATTTCCATATGAGCTGCTGCCTGCTGATTACCCTCAGGGATACCGGCGCCGGGCTGAATATCAGGTGCTTTTTTACCAGTATAATCAATATGTTATCTGGGGGCTTACAGCCAGAGTACTGACAAGTTTTCTTGATATATGCAGGAACCGCTTAGCGGGAGGTTTTGGAGTGTGATACCTCATGTCATTTTACTGGTAAGCATAACTGGACTGGTATTTACCTATCCTTTTGATGGGTACTTCCGATTTACGCTCAGTGTGGCTGTTCTAGCCACACTGCTCTTATACTTTCAACGATTGCCAGTCATTAGTATTTCGGCTGCTGCCGGCGCGCTTATCCTTATGTTTAGGGTAGCTATTAAATATCCCTTTGATGAAACCTTTGTAAGTACTTTAATACATAACTTACCATCATTTGGTTATTATCTGGCGTACGGTTTGCTGTTTAGGTTAGCAAGGGTTCGTGATTATACAGGAAATATACTGGCACTAATTTTGCTTTTGAGTATATGCGATATTGCCAGTAACTGTGTAGAACTTATTATTCGCTGGGAACTTATCGGACGCAATCTGGAAACTGTATTGACAAGTGTAGTAGCTGTAGGAGTTGGACGGGCTGTAATCGCTGTAGTCGGCTATTACTCTTTGAAACGCTATCGCGATTTCGTGTTGGCTGAAGATCATGCCGCCCGGTATGCGGACCTTATTTTCATTATTGCAAAGCTTAGGGCGGAGCTGTTTTACTTGAAAAAATCATCTGCGGATATTGAAACTGTCATGGAAAAAGGCTATACGCTATATCAAACTCTTAACACCGCAAACCCGGGAGAATTGGCGCAAGCTGATTCTCCCTCGGCGAGGGCCTTGGCGATTGCCCGCGATATTCATGAGGTGAAGAAGGACTATTACCGTGTAACCAGAGGCATTGAGGAAATTCTCAAGGTTGCGGTTAGCGAAGAAGGATTGCCGTTAGCGGAGTTCTTCCAAATTATCGAGCAAAATACCAGGCGGTATATCAACGGTTTGGACAAGCCGGTTACCATTACCTTCGACTACGATGGTACTTTGGTTACTGATAAATATTATGCTATTGTGTCTATCCTGAATAATTTGATTATCAATGCCGTTGAAGCTGTTGAACCGTCAGGAATTATTGTTGTAAGCGGGCTGTGTGGCAGGGGGAAGCTGACACTTGCCGTGTTTGATAATGGCCCGGGCATCAGCCCGGAAGAAATGGAATTGATTTTTGCTCCCGGTTATTCTACTAAATTCTCTGAGGTAACAGGACAAATGTCGACCGGCCTGGGACTCAGCCATGTCAAAAACCTGACCGAATCGTTGGGCGGCCAAATAGACGTAGCTTCCAGGCCAGGGAAAACAGTATTTACAGTTACAATACCGCTGGCTAACTTAGTTGTAAATGGGACAGGTCCTCATCCCAACCGGATCGTTTGATCCATAGCTGCTCCAAGACTTTGGTTTCACAAATGGAGTCGAGAACAGATAAGTTACGGAATTTGTGCGACTAACCTTCAGATGGGTTAGCCCCCAATTGAAGCTAAGTCTACTCTACGGGAGGCAGAAACAGTGCGATTTGTTATTATCGAAGATGACGTAAGTGTCCGAAAAATTGTCAGCAATATTATTGAAAAGTATAACCTAGGAGCAGTTGTTGCTGAATGCGGGGATGGCCTTAATGCCGAGGAAATTATTAACGAGTATGCACCAGATGTAGCTTTAGTCGATTTGTTACTGCCAGGGCAAGATGGCGTTGAACTAATCAAAAAGCTTAAAGAAAAAGGTGTAGAGGCGTCTTTCATTATGATCTCTGAAAGTACCAGTCAGCCAATGATAACCAAGGCATATCATGCCGGAATTGATTTTTACATACATAAACCAATTAATGTATTGGAGATTGTATCAGTCATTCGTAAGGTGGAAGAAAGCCGCCGGCTGCGGCAAGTCATGTCCTTGATTTCTCAGACAACAGCGAGGTACGTCAGTCCGACACCGCGCGTGGGGGAGCTTGATGAAAATACAAAAAAGAACCGGATAAACAGAATTTTTTCTGAACTAGGTATTATTGGTGAGGCCGGGGCTAAGAATATACATCAATTAGCGCAATTAATTGATGTTCGTCTGACGGGAGGAAGTGACAAGGCCTATCAACTGCATGAATTGTATCAGGAACTGTCGGTTTCTATCGGACAGGATGTAAAAACCATTGAGCAAAGGGTGCGGCGAGCTATTGCCAAGGCAATGCAAAATGTAGCCAATATGGGGATTGAGGACTATCATAATGACAAATTTGAAACCTACAGCGGCGCATTGTTTGACTTTAAGGAAATTAGGCAGGAAATGAATTATATCCAAGGCAAGGGTTCTTATCGCGGCAAAATTAATATCAAAAAGTTTATTGAAGGGTTACTCTTCTTAGTTGCTGAATAGCAGCAATCACAAATCCGGTAAGTTTTGTATACTGGGACATACAGGGTGAAACTTTGTGTCTGTTTTTGTAGTTTTTTATAGAGGGACATTTACACTAAATTCTGAAAGATAGCTACAATTAAAAATACAAAGGAGGTAACCTGCTCAATGTCTCATGAACAAAAAACTGAGAAGCCCAAAAAAGGCATGGGCCTAACAACTCAAATTTTTATTGGTCTTATCCTTGGTGTTATTTTTGGCTATGCCTTCCCTAACTATGCCGTACAACTGAAACCGATCGGCGACATGTTCATCCGTATGATTAAGATGATCGTTGTGCCGTTGGTAGTAAGCTCCCTGGTAATGGGTATTGCCGGCACTGGTGACTTCAAAAAACTTGGTCGCTTAGGTGTTAAATCCATCCTCTGGTTCGAAGTTGCAACAACCATTGCGTTGTTTGTCGGTCTCTTTGTAGTTAACGTGTTCCAGCCTGGTGTTGGTGTTAACGTTACTGCCGGTTCTGCAGCCGATGCTGCTGCCGCTGCTAAGAAAACTATCGACATGACCCAAATGATGGTTAACCTTGTTCCTACCAACTTTGTTGATGCAATGGTTCGCGGTGATATGCTTCAAATCATCGTATTCTCAACTTTCTTCGGTGTAGCCGCTGCTGCTATGGAAGCAAAAGGCAGACCAGTTGTTGATCTTTGCATCAGCGTTGCTGAAATCATGTTCAAGTTTACCTACTATGTAATGAAGCTGGCTCCTATCGGCGTATTTGCTCTGATTGCCTTTACTGTTGGTAAATTCGGTCTGGGAATGCTGTTGCCGCTGGCTAAATTAATTGGTTCCTTATATTTTGCATTGATTCTGTTCCTCACAGTGATTGTAACCGGTGCTACACTGGCTCTGCGTGTAAACTTCTTCCACCTGATTCGCGCTATTAAAGAGCCAATGCTTATCGGTTTCTCGACAGCTTCCAGTGAAGCCGCTTTGCCGCTTGCTATGGAAAAACTTGAAAAATTCGGTGTGCCTAAACATATTGTTACTTTCGTATTACCTACCGGTTATACTTTTAACTTGGACGGTTCCACACTGTACAGTGCTCTGGCTGTTGTGTTCATTGCCCAAGTATACGGTATTCCATTTGACTATTCACAACAATTGCTCATGTTAATTACCTTGATGTTATCTACTAAAGGAATTGCTGCCGTACCTGGTGCTTCACTCATCGTTATCGCCGGTACTCTTGCTGCCTTCGGTCTGCCTGTTGAAGGTGTCGGTATCATCCTTGGTGTTGACCGTATTCTTGACATGGCTCGTACCGCTTGTAACCTCACTGGTAACTGTATTGCTGCCGTTGTTGTTGCTCGCTGGGAAAAAGAATTGCCTGACGAAGTACTTCAAGTGGCTTATTCACAAAGCTACGACGACTAATTGTAAAAAAAGAGCTGCCGCAAGGCAACCTTCGAATGTAGACAAAACCCGCTTCAAGCCGAGAGAGAGGCTTGGAAGCGGGTTTTTTGTGTATATTTAAGATTTTGTGAACTCCGATAGTAAGAGGGAAAAAGCTTTTTCTTCCCCATTGCAAATTTCTTTAAATTCATACACGCAAAAGAAGCACGAAGTAGTGCTGTACTTTCTCCAAGCCGCAGTAACGAGTATAATCGTTCTTTTTATTACTTATTTTGTATAGTATTCTGAAGCTTTTAATTGATGAATCAATTTTTTTGCAAATTTCTTCTTGATATTGGGCACTTCAGATTCAACATACTTATAGAATCCTTCGCCAGTCTTAATCCCTAGTTTGCCTTCCGCTACTTTTTGTTTGAGAAGGTCATTTGCATCTAACCGGTTATCCATTTCTTTTAATAAATTATCACCGACAACACACCAGATATCCAGTCCGCCGAAATCGGCTACTTCTAATTGACCTGTTGTTGCATAGCGGAAAGCCGGGCCGAATTTGAGTGCTTTGTCTATGTCGGCTGGCTCGGCGACACCCATTTCAATTAACGAAAATACTTCTCGCGCAACGCCTTGCTGAATTCTGTTAGCGACAAGACCGGGAATGTCTTTTAAAATCTTAACTGTTTGCTTTTTTATTGATACAAATAGGCTCTCTACCTCTTTGTACAGGTTTTGCGGCATATTGCCAAAGCAGGAAAGTTCAACAATTGGCATTAGATGGGCGGGATTATACCAATGGTTAACAATCATCTTTTCCTTTCGTTCTGGTGGCAGCAAAGTCATCATTTCGTCTAGTTTTAGACTTGATGTGTTACTGGCGAGAATCGTATGTGAAGGACAAAGCTTGTCTAATTGTTCAAATAACTGTTGCTTAAGTTCTATTTTTTCCGGGGCGGCTTCGATAACATAATCTCTATCTTCAACAGCTTGGTTAAGATCAGTGCAAACTTTTATGCGATTAAGAGTGGCGTTGATCGCTTCTGGTTTGATAAAATCCTCTTCAGCTAACAGGGACAGCTCATCACTAATTTCGGCCATAGCTTTAGTTAACTGATTTTCATAAGCATCATACATTGTTACCTCATAGCCATATAAGGCAAAAGATAAGGCAATGCCGTGTCCCATTGTGCCCGCGCCAATAACTCCGATTTTATTAATCATTTTTTCACCTACTAATTCTTTTTTAATCCAAGGATCTCTCTTGCTTCATCAGGTGTTGCTGCTGTGCTATTCGCTTCTTTGATGACTCTTGTGGCGCGTTCTACAAACTGAGCGTTTGATTTTGCCAGTTGACCTTTGGCATAAAATACATTGTCCTCCATTCCGACACGAACGTGGCCTCCAAGTGCAATCGACGCAAACATAATAGGCAGATGGCCCTGGCCGATTCCGAATGCTGACCAGGTTGACCCTTGAGGTAACAAGTTTTTAAGATATACTAGGTTTTCGACTGTGGCAGCTGTGCCGCCGGCGGCACCCAATACAAACTGATAATGGGCGGGCTGGGCGATTATGCCTTTTTTTATATAGTAAAGAGAATTATAAATCATACCGGCATCGAAAATTTCTATCTCGGGCTTCACACTGTTTTCGATCATTGTTTTTCCAAGTTTCTCAAGGAATTGCGGTGGATTTAGGAATAAGCTATTATGCATCCAGTTCATTGAGCCACAGTCGTAAGAAGCTAGCTCCGGTTTTAGTTCGATAATATGAGCCATTCTGGTTTCGTCAGTCGCATAAAGGTCACCCGAGGTGGTAAGATTGAGTACAATATCACATTTGCTTCTGATAAGCTCTACTGTTTCCTTAAATTTTTCTTTGGACATGGTACCTCTGCCATTTTCGTCACGCATGTGCAAGTGCGCCACGGATGCACCCGCCTGCCAACATTCGTAAACATCATTCGCGATTTCTTTGGGAGTTAAAGGAATGTTTGGGTTGTGTTCCTTAGTAGGAAATGCTCCCGTTGTTGCGACCGTAATAATTGTTTTTGACATAAAATTCACCTCAAAATAAATTAAATTAATTTTGGTTATTGCGTTGTGGGATGTTTTAGGCTCATTTTTATGATTATGCAATATTTATGCCAAAACGCTGAAAGGCGAAATTAAGTACGATTGTTTACATTTCGGAAAAGGTCCGGTATTCTTATGGGATAAGAACTAGTTGGGCCAATAAAAGGGGGGATATAATGATTAATTCATTGGAAAGCAGCGAGGTTATTATAAAAGAAATTATAAGCAAAATAGAGAAAAGCAGCTGGGACTCTATAACTTGCCAGGAAACGGTGAAGGGATTGCTAAAGGTGATGGACGACCTTGCTGACTTTCGTGATATTGGTGATCATTTATATGATGGAATATATATAACCGACGGTGAGGGGAAGACTCTATATGTTAACAAAGCATATACTAGAATTACTGGTATACGGCCTGAAGAGGTAGTAGGCCAGTATGTAGATGATTTGGTAGCGAAGGGTGTCTATCTTAACGCAGTAACTCCGGAAGTAATTAAAAGTAAAAAACGAGTTAATGCGATGGGTGAAAGCTTGCGTAATGGGACTAAAATGCTTATTACTGGTAGCCCGGTTTTTGATGCTGAGGGAAACGTCAAAAAAGTAGTTACCATTGATAGGGAGATTACCGATTTATTGAAAATGAAAAGCGATTTAGAAGCATCGCAGCGCAAGATACAAGCAGTGAAAACGGACAAGGCGAAAAGTATCATGGAAGCAGAACACCTTAGAAAATCCCAACTAAAGAAGACTTTGATAGGATCTAGCATTGAAATTCAGAAGGTTATGATGCAGATTCAGCAGGTTGCCGATCTTGATGTCACAGTGTTGATTACAGGAGAAACCGGCTCGGGTAAAGAAGTCGTAGCTAATGAAATATACTTAAACAGTAATAGAAAAAAGAGACCATATATTAAGGTTAATTGCGCCGCAATTCCTTTAAACTTGCTCGAAGCAGAGCTTTTTGGCTATGCGAAAGGAGCCTTTACCGGAGCTACCAGTTCAGGAAAAATGGGTTTGTTTGAATTAGCTGATAAAGGAACAATTTTGCTGGACGAAATCGGTGACATGCCCTTAGAATTGCAATCAAAACTGCTTCGGGTGATTCAACACAAAGAAGTAACCCGTGTTGGTGGAACTAAGCCAATTGCGCTTGACGTAAGAATATTGTCGTCAACAAACTGTGATTTGAAGAATTTAGTAAAGCAAGGACGGTTCCGTGAGGACTTGTACTATCGATTAAATGTCTTTCCGATACATATTCCGCCATTAAGATCCCGTATTGAAGATATTGAGCCGCTAGCTAAGCATTTTCTTGATATATATAATACGAAATATGCGAGGAATACAATTATAGATATACCTGGGTTTGAAATGCTGCATAAATACCTTTGGCCAGGGAATATACGTGAACTACAGAATATCATTGAACGGCTTGTTATTATTGCAGAACAAAAGGGTAATGTAAGTAATGAGCAATTAGGAGCGCTTCTAAACCTAAATCCATCCTATTTAGCACAGCCTAGTTTGGAAAAAGCCGGACTTAAAGATATTGTAAATACTGTAGAAAAGAAGGCAATTGAAGAAGCTTTGGCTCTATATGGTAGTACCAGAAAAGCAGCCAAAGTTTTAATGGTAGACCAATCAACTATTGTTAAAAAAGCTAAGAGATTAGGGATTGTTTTAAAAGATGAAAAAACGCATCAAGCCTGATGCGTTTTTTCATCTTTTAAATGTTTAATGTTTGTATAACTTTCTGGAATATTACCATTTTATTTTGATGATTTTTTTCATCGGCCAAAAGAGAAAAGACTGATTTTTTTAATAAGATGCTGGTGTATTCTGTTGGCACTATTATTGCTTATATTAATAGCGTGGGTGTTAATGGCTAAAGATGATGATACATATGGGGGGAATATCGATTTATTTTATAGGATTTACTGCAAGGAGTAAGGTTTTGCAGATATAATACGGAAGAATCAAATGAGTTTGTATAATGTTGATACTTATAAAGGTAGTTTCTTATATTTTTCTAACATCAACGATAAGAATGGATGTGTAAGAATGATAAATCGTATACTAGCGTTCTTTGTAAATTTGATGCAAAGATATTTACCGGATCCCTTTACCATTGTTTGGGTTATTACTTTGTTTGTAGGTGCAATGGCATTAATAATTACCAATACATCTCCGATGGCGGTAATTGACTATTGGGGTAAAGGGTTCTTCGATATTTTAGGCTTTGCTATGCAGATGTCTCTAGTATTAATAACTGGGTACGCGTTAGCTTCTGCAAACATAGTACGTAGGTTTCTGCAGAAAATAGTACTTATTCCCAAAACACCAAAACAGACCATTCTATTTATTGGTTTTGCCTCTATGGCGCTTTATTATTTTAACTGGGGATTAGGCTTAATTGCAGGCGGATTTCTTGCACGAGAAGCTGCAAAACAACACCGTGATACTGATTTTCGAGTTTTAGTAACGGCAGCGTTTTCTGGAATTATTATAACACATGGAGGACTATCCGCCTCCGTACCGTTAGTAATTAATACAAAGGGGCATTTTTTAGAAGGTCAAATTGGACTGGTTCCGTTAACTCAAACAATTTTTCACCCCCAAACGTTACTTATAACATTGACGTTAGCAATTGTAATTCCTCTTGTTTGTGTTCTCATGTTGCCTAAAAAAGAGGAAACAGTTGTAGCTGATATTTCTTTGCTGGAAGATTATACGGTATCTGAAGCGGCTGTTGCGACAGAGGTTCATTTAGCAGATAAAATGGATAATAGCCGTTTTCTGAATTATTCTCTAGGTTTAGCTGGATTGATCTATCTGGTCGCTTACTTTACGAAAAACGGTTTTAATCTAAATGTTAATATATTAATATTTATGTTTATAGTATTAGGAATACTGGCTCATGGTACGCTGCTTAATTACGCAAGAGCTATTTCTAAAGGTACTGCTACTGCTAGTGGTATAATTTTGCAGTTCCCTTTCTATGCTGGAATCATGGGAATTATGCATGGCAGTGGGCTAGTACATGTTATCTCTAACTGGTTATTAAGTATTTCTACTTACGAAACTTTTGAATTAGCATGTTACTTCTCATCGCTAATTATTAGTATCTTTGTTCCGTCGGCTGGCGGACACTGGGTTGTTCAAGCGCCATTTATGTTGCCAGCAGCCGCAACTTTAGGAGTTGAGCCGTGGAAAGTCGCAATGGGAGTTGCATGGGGGGAAAGTATTTGGAATATTGTTTGTCCGTTCTGGGCGCTACCTCTTCTTGCTATTGCAAACATGAACCTGCGAGATTTAATGGGCTTCTCTGTTTTGCTGTTTATAATTGGCAATATAGTTGCGATTGCAGGTATTCTTTTAATAACTCACTAAAACAATCTTCGGAAGATTATAATACTGAATTCTCCTAAACTTCTGCTTTTGCCAACAAAAGTTTTCTTAGCATAATAACTGTCGTTCAGCCAATACTAAGATTGATAGAATTCAACTACTTAGTAACGGAAAGGGTGACAGTTTTGCGCGTTAAAGTTAATTACAAAGTAATCGCAAGTGTTTTCCTCATTCTGTTTGCCGTAGCTGCAGTTTTTGCCGGTGGCTGCGGAACAAGCAAAAAGCCTGCTCCTAAACCTTTACCCGGCCAAACCGAACCGGGGGCTCCTGGTAATGTGGCAATGCCGCCGCGAATGGTTATTGGTTACTATGAAAATCCTTGGCCAGGCACACCTGACCAGTCCGGTTCCTTCCCCAGCATGAAAGCATACGCTAAAAGCATGTCGGCAGTCGGCCCCTTCTGGTACAAGGCGACCAAAGACGGCACATTGGAGGCTAGAGACAGTCAGCTGGTATATGATACAGCGCGTCAACTAGGGCTCAAGATGTATCCATTAATTACAAATAAAACGGGTGCAACAGATGATGTACTAGGCGACCCTGGTACTCGCACCAAAGTAACCGATAGTATTGTTAAACTGGTACAAGAGAAAGGCTACGATGGCGTCAACATCGACTTTGAATTGCTGCCGCCCAAGCATAAGGATAACCTGACTGCCTTCATGGCGGAATTGTACCCCAAAATGAAAGCAATCAATAAATTGCTTATTATTTCGGTATTTCCACAAGTTGATGTTGCTGAAGATGTTTCCGGAGCTTATGACTATCCGAAGCTGGCGCAAAACGCGGATTTCCTTCAAATTATGACCTATGACAATCACTGGTCGACTTCCGAACCAGGTCCTATTGCTCCGATCGACTGGTATGACAAAAATATCAAATACGCTATTGAAAAATGCGGTGGGCCGCATAAAGTCATTATTGGTGTAGGAGCTTATGGCTACGACTGGGTAGGCAAAAAAGGAGAAACAATTAAGTATTCGGATGCCATTGTTTTGGCCGAAAAAAATGGTGTTAAAGTGAATTACGATGAAAAAAATCAAGCTCCTAATTTCAAGTACAAAGACCATGAAGTATGGTTTGAAGATAATAAAAGCACTGCGGCCAAATTAGATGTTGTAGCTAAATATAACCCAGCTGGTATTGCTGTTTGGCGATTAGGACAAGAACAGCCCGAGATTTGGGGAACTATCGACAAAAAGTTTCCGAAAGGTCAGTAAAATTTAACCCTGCCGTAACTGCGGCAGGGTTTTTCTGGTAGTAGTAAACGGTAACTCGGAAGGAGTGATAATATGGCTATTGTTGAAGTGACCATTATTCCCCTGGGTACAGCCTCGCCCAGTGTTAGTCAATATGTGGCAGGCTGCCACAAGGTACTGAAACAGGTGACAGACCTAAAATACCAATTAACGCCAATGTCCACAATTATTGAAGGCGATCTTGGCCGCATTTTGGAAGTCGTACGTCAAATGCATGAAACTCCTTATCAGGAAGGCGCCCAGCGGGTATCAACTACTATTAGAATTGATGACCGAAGGGATAAAGAACTTACTATGGCAGGAAAAATTAAAGCTGTTGAAGATAAAGTAAGCTTAGCTTAGGGTGGGGTTGACCTATCGCAGAGTGTCAGGCGCAGGTATTTTTGTTAATTCACTAAGGAGGTTTAGCATATGGAAAAGCAAGTAATAACAGTAATAGGTATGCGTTGCGGGCATTGTAAAAGCGCAGTAGAAAAGGCAGTAGGTGCGTTAGCAGGCGTGGCAAGCGCCAGTGTAGACCTGGCAGCCAAAACTCTCACTGTGGAATTTGATCCTGCTCAAATTAATATTACTAAAATAAAAGAGAGCGTAGAAGAGGAAGGAGTTACTGTCGAATAAACCAAAAAGTTCTTGACGTAAAACCGCAAAATTTGCTATACTTCAAGACAAGCCCCCGGCGACAGGGGGCTTGTCTTGTTATGTAGTTTCATGGAATTAAATTATATAAATGAGGACGAAAGGGTGATTGTGTCATGACATCACGCCTCGAAAAGCGACTGGGTGAACAGCGCAAAACCCGGCGAAACCGGTTTTTGCTTATTGTAACATGTCTGCTGTTATTTATCAGCGTAGCCGGTGCTACCTACTACTGGTCAACAGGGGGTAAGTTTGAGAAGGCTCGTCGTGCCGGTACCGGATTACCGAATAAAGTCAATATCCTGGTAATGGGTGTAGATGAACGCAGTGATGATGTTGGGCGTTCTGACACCATGTTTGTAGTTACCATTGATACGGCAACAAACCAAGTTTCCTTATTATCGATACCGCGTGATACCAGGGTTAAGATTCCTGGCTATGGCTGGGATAAAATCAATCATGCCTATGCTCAGGGTGGTCATAAACTGTCTAAACGTGCGGTAGAAGATCTATTGGGTATTCCTATGGATTACTATGCAATAGTCAACTTCGCTGCATTTAATAAAATTGTTGATGCGGTTGGCGGTGTTACTATCAATGTTGAAAAGCGTATGTATTATGAAGATCCGTACGACAACCTCTTAATTGACCTTAAGCCCGGTGAACAAAAACTCGATGGCCGGACGGCCATTAAGTACGTGCGGTACAGGGACGAAGAGGGTGACATTGGCCGGATTGAACGTCAACAGAAGTTTATAAAAGCAATGCTTAAGGAAGTAACCAGTCCTTTAATTTTGCCGCGGGTTCCCGGTATTATCCGCGAGGTTAACTCCGCTATTAGCACTGATATGACAACAGCTGAGATGCTCAATTTAGCTAAAATATTAAATGACGCATCCAAATCCGGCTTAAAAGCCGAGATGGTTCCCGGAAAACCTGCCTATATCAGCGACATTAGTTACTGGCTGCCTGATATCCAGGCTTTAAGGAGCTATGTGGCTACGACCCAGGGAATGACGGTAGATGACAAATATGCGTCAGAGGCTCGAACTACAGCCAGCCAGTATGAGAAGTCTATCCCCCAAGAAATGAAAATTGTAGAGCTGCCTAAAAAGCCAACAGATTCCAAGCAGGTACCCGATCCGAAAACTGTAGATAAATCGCAATCAGATAAAACTAAAACAACGGAAGCAAAAACCGCATCCACTTCTGCTAAATTAAGGTTTGAAGTAGTTAATGCCAGTGGTGTTCCCGAGGCCGGTGACAAAATGGCGGCTGTTCTCAAAAGTCAGGGCTATGAGGTTATCAGTGTTGCGGGCATCAGCGCTTCCAATAAGAATACTGTAGTTATTGCTAATAGCAGCGATGCCAGCAGTAAGTTAACAAGTTTGCCTTTCCGCTACGCGCTGCAAATCAATAAAGATGACAGCAGAGCCAATATAGTCAAAGTAATCGTAGGCAAGGATTACGTCCAGTAATAATCCTAGCTTTCCGCTTTAGCGGAGAGCTAGGCTATTTTTTTTTGCCTATCATGGGATACTATCTATGTGATTTTGATGTTTTCGTGGACGGGGGACAGATATGTGGGATGAAACAAGCCGTCGTATTAAGATATTAGCGGTTATTGTTGTCGGGGTAATTGGTTTGCTGATTGCTAGGCTGGTTTGGATGCAGTTGGTTCAAGGGACACAATACAAAAAAATTGCTGAGGAAAATCGTATCAGGCAGATTACTATGCAGGCGCCGCGAGGCAGTATCTATGACAGAAACGGGGCAGTTATTGTAGCTAACAGACCGAGTTTTGCAGTATCCATTATTCCGAATGAGTATATCAATGGTCAGGTGGCCACCCCGCTGCTAGAGTCTATTACCGGAGTTACGGCCGAGGAGATTGGTAAACTTCTCAATGCCAACAAAGATTTTCCATTTAGTCCGGTGCGCATTAAACGGGATGTGGATGAGGCGACAGTAGCCAAAATTGAAGAACGTCAATACTATCTGCCGGGAGTAATTATCGAGGCCATCCCCTCACGGCAGTATGTTTATAAGGAACTCGCAGCTCATGTCATGGGGTATGTCGGCAACATTAGTGAAGACGAATATGAGGAGCGCAAGTCGTGGGGGTATCATCCCAATGATTTGATTGGCAAAGATGGTTTGGAACGGGAATGGGAAGAAGTGCTGAAAGGTACTGATGGTGCCCGCCAGCTTGAGGTCAATGCCGAAGGTAAAGAAGTTCGCCCGCTGGGGGATCGTCCGTCAATTTCGGGACGGGGGCTTGTTTTGACTCTGGATGTGAATTTGCAAAAAGCTGCGGAAACTGCCTTGGCGGAGCAAGTAGAAGCAAGCCGCAAGCTGGGTCAGCCGGCAAAAGGCGGTGCAGTTGTTGTGTTAGACGTAAAAACCGGCGGGGTATTGGTTATGGCCAGCAACCCTGCGTTTGATCCCAATATGTTTGCCGGTGGGATATCTAGCCGGAATTGGAATCAGCTTATGAAGAATCCCAATAATCCGCTAAATAACCGGGCTATCCAAAACGCTTATCCACCCGGATCGGTATTTAAAATTGTCACAAGCGCTGCCGCTCTGGAAATGAACTTGACCACCCCACAGGAAGTATTTGACGACAAAGGTGTTTATGTGCTTAACGGCTGGAGTTTTTACGGCTGGCAGACGAAAGGCTTGGGGAAATTGACAGTAGCCGATGCTCTGGCCTGGTCGAGCGACCCAGTGTTTTATGAACTTGGCAGGCGGTTGGGATCTGACAATTTGGCTAGCTATGCATTGACTTTTGGCTTAGGAAAGTTGTCAGGTATTAAGCTTGCGGGAGAAGCTAAAGGAATAGTGCCTGATAGCGAGTGGAAGCAAATCAACTACGGCGAACCCTGGTATCCGGGCGAAACGCTAATTGCCGCGATCGGGCAGGGATATTATCTGGCAACTCCGTTACAGCAGGCACTCTTAGCCCAGGCTGTAGCCAATGGCGGTATTGTTTATAAACCTATGCTTGTTGATAAGACACTTACGCCTCAAGGCAACCTTGTGGAAAAACTACAGCCAGAGGTGTTAAGGACAATTTATCTCAGGCCGGAAGTCTGGGACACAATTCGCCAAGGTATGATTGGTGTTACCGCTCATGGCACAGGGGCGGCAGTTTTTCAAGGGTTTCCCAAGACGGTAGCGGGAAAATCGGGTTCGTCCGAGACCGGACGGGGAACGACTCATTCATGGTTTGCTTGTTATGCACCGGCGGAGAGCCCTGAGATTGCAATGGCTGTGCTTGTAGAAGAAGGGGGAGAGGGCTCAATGGCAGCCGCACCTGTCACTCGCCGGGTATTGGAAGCTTACTTTGGCCTTAAAAATAAACCAGTGCTTCCTGCAACGAGAACTGATTAAAGCAGCTTTTTTCATCATACTTAAAAATCATAGCGGGGTTGCACGTCAATCTTGTTTTTTTCTATTGCAGCAGAAAGGAAAATTACCATTTGGCCGCGAAATATGGTAAGATATTTATGGCACTTACTCTGTTAGGACGTGAATTTATGGAGTTATATCCCATCAATCTCAAGCTGACGGGGCGGCGGTGCGCTGTTGTCGGCGGCGGTACGGTAGCCGAGCGAAAAGCGGTGGCACTCATTGCTGCCGGAGCGCAAGTGAGTATCTTTAGCCCGGTTTTGACGGCTAAGCTGACTGGGTTACAACAGGACCAATGTTTAACCTGGATACCACGCAGTTATGAGATTGGTGATTTAGATAAATTTTTTCTTGTTTCTTGTGCCACCGATCAACCGGAAATAAACCGCCAAGCGGCTGAGGAGGCGAGGGCGGCGGGCGCGTTAGTGAATGTCGCCGATGCGCCGGAAATATCGGATTTTTATGTACCCGCTCATATAGCACATGGCGATTTGCTGATAACTGTATCTACAGGCGGGGGCAGTCCCGCGTTAGCGCGGCAGTTGAAACATAAAATTGCTGAAGATTTTGGTCCGGAATACGGCTACTATCTCGCGCTTGTGGCCAAGCTTAGGCTTGAGATGAAAGAACGGTTGGCCACTTCTAAAGACCGGGAAAAATTTTGGCGGGAAACTATTGACCATGAGACGCTTGATTTGCTTAGAGCAGGCAAGTTTAGCGAAGCAGAGGAGAGAATACGACATGCAGTTAGTTGTGCTTGGCCTGAATCATCGAACGGCTCCCGTGGAAGTTAGGGAGTGCTTCTCTTTTTCCGAGGAACAAATCAAAGCAGCTTATAAGCGTCTTCATGAATATGATGATATTCGGGAATGCGTTATTTTGTCTACCTGCAATCGAACCGAGATGTATGCGGTTGTAGAGGATGCTGATGACGCTTTGCCGGTGATGCAGGAATTCCTTGATCATATGTCGCCTGGTGTATTAGCCGAGACGATCTATGATTATTTATTTTATTTTCAAGAAGAGGAATGTATCAGGCATTTGTTTCGCGTTAGCGCCAGTCTTGATTCGCTGGTGCTTGGCGAAGGCCAGATACTTAGCCAGGTAAAGACGGCATATGCCATAGCTCGGGCAGCCGGTTCGACGAGTACGGTTCTTAATACTTTGTTCAATCGAGCGATTGCTGTTGGCAAAAAAGTTCGTACAACCACCCGGATTGCTTATAATGCGGTTTCTGTCAGCTACGCTGCCGTGGAATTAGCCAAGAAGGTATTAGGCGATTTGTCATCGTCTAACGTTTTAGTGCTGGGCGCAGGCGAAATGAGTGAGCTGACAGCCAAGCACCTCGTTGCCAGCGGTGTTAAAACCGTGTTCGTATCCAATCGCAATTTCGACCGGGCTGTCGCCTTGGCTGATAAATTCCGTGGTGTGGCTGTGCCATTTGAAGACTTTATGAAATGTGCTGTCGACGCTGATATTGTGATCACTTCAACCGGTGCCCCGCATTATATCATCAGGGCGTGGGATGTTGCTCACCTTATGCCTAAACGGCAGGGACGTCCTATCTTCTTTATTGATATTGCTGTGCCGCGGGATATTGAGCCGGAAGTTGGTGCTATCGCCGGCGTAACTTTATATAATATTGATGATTTAGAGGCTGTTGTTGAGTCAAATATGCGCGAACGGGAACAGGAAGCTAAGCAGGCGGAGCATCTTATCGATGAAGAAATGACCGATATTATTGAAAGGTTTCGCTATTTGTCTTACCGGCCTACTTTGGCGCGGCTGACTGACAAAGCCGAACGAATCCGTCAACGGGAAATTAAGCGGGCTTTGGCCAAATTGCCTGATATTTCGGCCGACGACCGGCGGATATTTGAGAATATGTCAAAAATGATTGTGAGAAAACTGCTGCGTGATCCGATAATCCGGCTTAATGAAGCAGCAGGTACAGATAAAGAGTACTATTACCAGGATGCCCTCCGTGACATGTTTAACCTGGATATCGCCCTGGAAATGTCTCGGGAACGGCAAGATCATCTAGGAGAGGAACGAAACAGTGAAACAAAAACTTGTCATCGGTACGCGCGGCAGTAAACTGGCTTTATGGCAGGCGAATCATGTGGCTGCCTGTTTGCGTGAGCGTTATCCGGAAGTAACGATAGAACTAAAAAATATGGTAACAACAGGCGACAAAATTTTGGATGTGCCGTTGGCAAAAATCGGCGGTAAAGGACTGTTTACAAAAGAATTAGAAGTAGCCATGCTGAGCGGCGAGATTGACTTGGCGGTGCACAGTCTTAAAGATATGCCCACCGAACTGCCGGAAGGCTTAGTGCTTGCCGCCGTTACCAACAGGGTTGACCCCGGTGACGCCCTAATCAGCCCTAAATACAAAACCTTGGATAAACTGCCGGCTAAGGCACGGGTGGGTACTTCCAGCCTTAGGCGTAAAGCCCAGTTATTAAATGCACGGCCTGATCTCACTATTGTTGATTTGCGGGGTAATCTTGATACCCGGCTGAAAAAGCTTACCACCGAGAACCTTGACGCCATTCTGCTGGCCGTTGCCGGTCTGAGAAGGCTGGGCTGGGATGAACATATTACTCAGGTTTTGCCGCAAGATGTTTGTCTTCCAGCGGTAGGCCAGGGAGCGTTAGCTATTGAAGCACGGGGGAATGACGCAGAGACACTGGCTATGCTGGAGTTTCTGAATCATGAACCAACCCGGCAGGCGACACTGGCGGAACGTGCTTTTTTGGCAGAAGTTGAGGGCGGCTGTCAGATACCTATTGGTGTCTATGGGCAGGCTGGAGACGGAGAGGTTACACTAAATGCGGTAATCATGTCTCCTGACGGCAAAGAAGTTGTGCGTGATACTCTGACCGGCCAAGTGGAAAACGCACCCAAATTAGGCCGTATGCTGGCTGTACGTATGCTCGAAAGTGGTGGACGCGAGATATTGGCCAAGCTGTTTGAGATAGAAAAATAGGTAAGAGATGCAAATTTATCCGCTCGCCTGTAACCGTAGGGGGTATAACCTACTTATAGAATCTGGGAGTCTTAGAGCGGATTAGTCGCAGGATAAAGATAGAAGTAATAATTAGGAGGACTCCAATGAAACAGGGATTTGTCTACTTAGTTGGCGCTGGTCCCGGCGATTACGGGTTAATTAGCATAAAAGCAATAGAGTGTATTAAACAGGCCGATACAATTGTATATGATCGGCTCGCTGATGACCGGTTACTGGATCATGCCAGGCCCAATGTAGAACTTATTTATGTTGGTAAAGCTTCGAGCGATCATACCATGCGGCAGGAGGATATTAACCAGCTGCTGGTGGATAAGGCTCAGGAAAATAAAGTGGTTGTGCGCCTTAAAGGCGGAGATCCTTTTGTTTTTGGCCGCGGCGGAGAAGAAGCGCTTAAGCTACTCAAGAATAATATCAAATTCGAAATAGTACCTGGTATTACTTCGGCTATTTCGGTGCCTGCTTATGCGGGTATCCCAGTTACTCACCGGGGAATAGCGACTTCGTTTGCTGTGATTACCGGACATGAAGACCCGACTAAGGCTGAATCCAATATGAAATGGGATAAGCTGGCTACCGCTGTTGATACCTTGGTATTCCTGATGGGGGTGGAGAACTTACCTCATATTACCCGTAAACTTATAGAACATGGCCGTCCGGCCGAAACTCCGGCGGCTGTTATCCGCTGGGGTACAAAACCGGAGCAGGAGGTCTTGGTTACAACTGTAGGGCAGGCAGCCGGTGATGTGGCTGCAAAAGGACTAAAGCCGCCGGCCATTTTTATTGTCGGTCAGGTTGTTGCCTTACGCGATAAACTTGCTTGGTTCGACAACAAGCCAATGTTTGGGAAAAAGGTGCTTGTGACCCGGGCGCGGGAGCAGGCAAGCGCTCTTACAGAAGGGTTAGCTAAGCTGGGTGCTGACTGTATTGAGGCCCCGGCGATAAAAATTATGCCGCCGGAAACGTATCAACCATTGGATGATGCTATTGCCGCGATAAAAGAATATGACTGGTTAATTTTTACCAGTGTTAATGGGGTAGAGCATTTCTTCGCCCGCCTGGCTGCTGCAAAGCTGGATACCAGAGCTATCGCGGCTAAAGTTGCAGCTATTGGTTCCCAAACCGCCAGCCGTCTGCAAAGCTATGGCATTACCGCTGATATTGTTCCAGCGGAATTTAGAGCCGAGGGCATTATCGAAATGCTCGAACCTCACATAACGGCAGGTATGAAAGTGCTTATCCCCCGTGCTGTTGTTGCCCGGGATATCCTGCCCGAAAAGTTGAAAGGATTGGGAGCTTGTGTAAATGTAGTACCAGCTTACCGCACCGTCACCGGTGATACCGACGGCCAGGTGTTGGCTGATAAGCTGACCGCAGGACAAATTGATCTCGTTACCTTTACCAGTTCCTCTACTGTGACAAACCTTTTGCATTTATTAGGAGCTAACGGTGCTCAGCTTGTTGCTAAAGCCAAGATTGCTTGTATCGGTCCAATCACGGCCGAAACTTGCATGAACCATGGCATAAAGCCTGATGTGATAGCCGAAGAATATACCATCAAAGGGCTAGTGGAAGCCATTACGACATTGTTTTGTGACTAACTCTCGCAAAACTACATGGAAGTGCAAGATAGCTTCAGGTGAAATATATTTTACCTGAAGCTAAGTCTACTTTATCCGATAACTAACCCGCTCTAGAACCTCCGACTTCAGTCATTTGGAGTTTAGAATGGATAAGTTTCTGGATAAGGGCGACTAACCTTCGGCAGGAGTTAAAACTCCTGCCAAATCTAAGGCTACTTTATAGCAAGGAGGAATAACTATGTCTATTATTCACCGTCCCCGGCGGCTCAGAGTAAGTGCCGGAATTCGTAGTATGGTGCAGGAAACGACATTAACAGCGGCTAACTTAGTCTATCCGTTGTTTGTTGTGCCGGGTACCAATGTAAAAAAAGAGATTTCTTCGTTACCGGGAAATTTTCATCTATCATCGGATAAGGCAGTAGAACTGGCGAAAGAGGTATATGACTTAGGTATCCCTGCTGTATTGGTTTTTGGTTTACCTGAGTACAAGGATGAACGCGGCAGCAGTGCCTGGGATATGAGCAGCCCGGTACAGCAGGCTATTTTAGGTATCAAACAGGCTGTTCCCGACCTTGTTGTCATTAGTGATGTTTGCTTGTGCCAATACACAAGCCATGGTCATTGCGGTCTGTTAAACGGCCATAAAGTAGACAACGATCCGACGTTACCCTTGTTGGCGGCAGTAGCGCTTAGTCATGCGAAAGCCGGTGCGGATATGGTTGCTCCGTCCGATATGATGGATGGCAGGGTGGCCGCCATTCGCGAAGAACTTGACCGCTCAGGCTACAGCGATGTCAGTATCATGTCTTATGCCGCTAAATACGCTTCCGGCTATTATGGTCCTTTCCGTGATGCCGCTGATTCGACTCCACAGTTTGGTGACCGCAGGGCTTACCAAATGGACCCGGCAAACTCCCGGGAAGCACTCAAAGAAGTTGCTCTGGATATTGAAGAAGGAGCCGATATTGTTATTGTCAAACCGGCATTGGCCTATCTTGATATTGTTCGTCAGGTAAAAGACCAATTCATGCTGCCTGTGGCTGCTTACAACGTTAGTGGTGAATTTGCCATGGTTAAGGCTGCAGCGGCACAGGGATTTATTGACGAGGAACGTGTAGTAATGGAAACCCTTGTTGGCATGAAACGAGCCGGTGCGGATATTATTATTACCTACCATGCTCTTGATGCTGTACGGTGGTTAAAGAGCTAAGAACGGGGAGGATGAAGAGCATGGCATTTAACTTGAAAAAATCAGCTACCGCTTTTGCTGAGGCTAAGCGGCATATTCCTGGTGGAGTAAATAGTCCGGTACGGTCATTCCGGGGAGTTGGCGGAACGCCGCCGTTTATTGCCAAGGCCGCCGGCAGCCGGATTTATGATATTGACGGCAACAGCTATATTGATTATGTCGGCTCGTGGGGCCCTATGATTTTGGGACACGCTCATCCTGAGGTAGTCAGTGAAATTCAGGATGCAGTAACCCGAGGCACCAGCTATGGCGCTCCGACTTTATTAGAAACCGAACTGGCGCGGATGATTACCGAAGTTATGCCGTCAATGAAGCTCGTCCGGTTTGTAAATTCCGGTACTGAAGCTACTATGAGCGCTTTGCGACTGGCCCGCGCTTATACTAACCGTAATAAGATAGTTAAATTTGTTGGTTGCTATCATGGCCATCACGACAGTCTGCTGGTTAAAGCCGGCTCAGGTGCTGCCACTTTCGGTGTCCCTGACAGCCCTGGTGTACCGCCGGCTATTGCCGGTAATACCATCACCGTAAACTATAATGATGAGCAAGCGCTGGCCGAAGCTTTTGCTCAGAATGGCCAAGAAATTGCTGCCGTAATTATTGAGCCGGTTGCGGGTAATATGGGTCTGGTTCTGCCGAAAGAAGGTTATTTGGAGAAAGTACGGGCAATTACCGAAGAGTACGGCGCGTTGTTGATTTTCGATGAAGTTATGTGTGGTTTCCGGGTAGCATATGGCGGAGCACAGGAAGTCTATAATATCACTCCGGACCTCACCTGTTTGGGTAAGGTAATCGGTGGCGGTTTACCTGTCGCTGCCTATGGGGGCCGCCGCGATATTATGGAAATGGTTGCCCCGGCCGGCCCGGTGTATCAAGCCGGTACACTAAGCGGCAATCCGCTGGCGATGACGGCCGGACTTGCCACTTTACGAATTTTAGCACATACACCGGATTTTTATGAAAAGGTAATCGCCGTAACTACTGCCTTGTGTGCAGGGCTTAAAGAACAGGCGGAAGCTTACGGTTTCAACTATCAATTCCATCAGGCGGGAACAATGTTTGGTATCTTCTTTAATGACAAACCTGTTTACGATTACGACAGTGCCAAACTTTCCGATATTGGTGCGTTCAACACCTTCTTCCACGCCATGTTAGAACAGGGAGTATATCTGGCGCCTTCTCAATTTGAAGCCGCTTTCATGTCTGCTGCGCATACCCAGGCGGATATTGAAGCAACGATCGCAGCTAGCCGTAAGGCATTTGCCAAAGTAGCAGAATATTGTCAGAAAAAGTAAAGAGCAATAAAAAGTAAAGAGAATTCCCTCTGTACAGTGTTGCAAAGGGAATTCTTTTTTTATGACGAATAATGTAAAATAATACGAGAAATTGCGAACATTTTTCTTACCAAATTCTAAGATAAGTCTTTGCTTTTACTTCCAAAATACGTTAATATATTACCAGAAGATTGCAAAAAAATATTACTCCGGCAATTGTAAAGGAGTTTTTGAAGCTATATGAGCACAAAGAAACGCCTGCATGCGGCGAGAATGGGAGGAGATCCAGTCTCACAGCTGCAGATTATAGCTAGGCAAATTAGCACTATTTCAGCATTGTTTACTATGCTTGTGGCGATAATTACCCCCGGTACACATTGGGGGATGGTTGTAATACTTGCTGCTTTGTACATAGGTTATAACATGTATTTAAGTTTGAAACGGGCAAAACCGCATCTTGGGGAATTGGCCATTGACTTAATGCTGTGTGCTGGCCTTACTATATCTGGTGCTATGTATAGTAATGTCTTGTACTATCTGCTCTTAATGCGGATGGTGCTAAAGGTAGGTCGTGACCGGGCATGGCGAATGACTATGGCTGTTTCTTCTGTATATTTGCTTGCAAACGCTATTGTTTGCGATGAGGTTGCGTTAACTTTCCTGATGGAACGTTTATATAACGTTCTGGGATTTGCCGTTCTTGCTTTTACTGCCGTTTATATGCTCAATGTAGTAACCTTGCAACTTAAGCATGAAGGGCAAATTGCTGAACTAATGAAAGAGAACGCCCATCACTATGAGTTGGCTCATACCGACGAGCTAACCGGTTTATTGAATCACCGGGCTTACTTAGAGAAGACGGCCGAGTTGCAACAATATGTGTTGCTCATTGTAGATATAGATCATTTTAAGAAACTGAATGACACCTATGGCCATTTGTTTGGCGATCAGGTACTAAGTACAGTAGGTAATATTATTAAAACACGTGTGCGTGGCAACGATATGGCATTTCGTTATGGCGGCGAAGAGTTTGCTCTCGTATTTCCGGATATTCCATTGGAGGTCGGTTTGAAAATTGCCGAAAAATTGAGATTTCAGGTAGCTAACTGTGACTTTTTCCATAACAATGAACGGGTAAAGATTACTATTAGTATTGGTTTATCCCGAAAAAAACCCAGCATAGCAAGTCAGGATGCTTTCCGCGAAGCGGATAGTGCTCTATACAGGGCAAAGCGTCAGGGACGCAATCAATGCGCAGTGTTTTAAAAGTAATTAAGGGACGAATCACTTGGTGATTCGTCCCTTATTGTTTAGCCCATAATGGCTTTTAAATCTTCATCCGGAGTGGTAATTGGCTGGAGACCGAAGTTTTCATTAAGCACTTTGAATACTCCCGGTGATACGAAGGCCGGAGCAGTTGGGCCAAGACGGATGTTTTTAACACCCAGGTGTAATAGAGTAAGCAGAATCGCAACTGCTTTTTGCTCAAACCAAGACAGTACGAAGGAGAGCGGCAAGTCGTTTACGCCACAGTTAAATACTTTGGCAAGAGCAATCGCAACTTGGATACCGGAGTAGGCGTTGTTGCACTGGCCAAGGTCAATCAGGCGGGGAATACCGTCAATATCGCCAAAATCCAGATGGTTAAAGCGATATTTACCGCAGGCTACTGTAAGGATTACGCAATCTTGCGGTACTTTTTCCGCCAGCTCGGTGTAGTAGTTGCGGCCTGGTTTGGCACCATCACAGCCGCCGATAAGGAAGAAACGCTTGATTTTGCCTGCTTTAACAGCTTCTACGATTTTATCAGCTAAGCCAAGAATGGCATTGTGGTGGAATCCAGTAGTCAGAGTGTAGTCGCCTGCCTTTTCGGGAAGAACAGGCAGAGCTTTGGCTTTAGCAATAACAGCTGAGAAATCGTGACCCTCTACGTGGGTGCCTCCTTGAAGGCCGGTTACGCTGCGGGTGAAGATGCGATCGCCATAAGTTTCGTTGGCGGTTAATGGCATTACACAGTTAGTAGTTACTAGGATAGCACCAGGGAAGGCTTCAAATTCTTTGCGCTGGTTTTGCCAAGCGGTACCATAGTTGCCAACAAGATGCTTGTATTTTTTGAGTTCAGGATAAGCGTGCCCTGGCAGCATCTCGCCGTGGGTGTAAACGTTAATACCAGTACCTTCTGTTTGTTTAAGCAGTTCTTCTAAGTCCAGAAGATCATGGCCGGTAACCAGAATGCCATAGCCTGCCTTGAATCCTGTAAATACTTCGGTAGGTACAGGTGAGCCGAAGTGGTCAACATGGGCTTTGTCGAGGAGCTCCATAACCCGCAGGTTTATTTCGCCACATTTTAATACCATTTCTATATGTTTTTCCAAACTGAAATTTACGTTAGTCAAAGTGAAAAACAGGGCATCATGCATGAACGCATCCACTTGCTCATCACGAGCGCCCAGTTCGCGGGCATGATGTGCATAGGCGGCAATACCTTTCAAACCGTAAATCAGAGTGTCTTGAAGGCTGGCAATGTCTTCGTTTTTACCGCATACACCAACTTTAGTGCAGCCTGTGCCACCGGCCGTTTGTTCACATTGATAGCAGAACATACTCATTAGTAAATCCTCCTTGTTTTTGTAGGTTATGGCTTTATTATAGGGGATATAACGGAAAAGGACTGTGACGCGTGTCACAGTCCGGTGTGATTTTAATACGATTATGCTGTTTTTATTTCCACACTGTCGCCGTTTTTTACAATGGCTGTATATTCTGTCGGCTGGCCATTAAGGAGTATTGCGAATTTGCTTGTAACAGGCAGGGTTCTAGGATCAAAGTCGGCCGCCAGCAAGACATCGCTTATTAGCGCCTGGCGGTCTGAGGTAATGGCAAAATTAATCGTACTGCCGGGTTTGGCCGGTTCACTGGCTTCTGTTACTTGACCGTCAACCTGTATCGAATGACTCTGAATAGGGATTGTGCAGGGCGCGCCGTTAAAGGTAACGTTAACCGAGGTATTCTCATAAGTGCCGTTAATGCCCAGTATTTCTGCCAGTGTTGGCGGAGGCAGCTTTACTACTTCGACGGAGTCGCCCGATTTCAGCTGGCTTTCGGGAGCTGCCAAGGACTCATTAATCGTAAACTTCGGCCAAACTTTATAGGAACGTTCAGCACCATTTACTGTATAAGTATATTCGGCAGGCTCAGGATCAAGCTGTAACTGCTGCAAAGCCTCAGAAAGCGTGAGTGATTTGCTGACACAAATTTGGTCACGGTCATATAGCACAGTGTCGGGCGGGACCGCTTTTCCATTGACAGTAACTTTCGGCTCAATTAGATAACTTTTTCCGTCAACGGTAAGGGTGAGTGATTCGGGGCTTGGTACTATTTCGCTAAGCATAGGAGCTGGGGATGTGCCGTCGGCTCCGAGGGTTACACAGAGAGTATCCCGATTTGACAATGGGTCAGTTAACTTGCAGGTTTCTCCGTTTCTCTCAATTTCGCCGGGGGTTCCATGCCCACCGGCAATAAAACGGGTTTCATCGTTGACAGATATGGTGATTCCCATACCTGGACGGCCGCGCAGTGCCCGGATATCTATGCCTGCAGCCAACAGCGCGTCGGCTGCAGTTAACCGGTTCAAATTAAATAACCGGATCGGGCGTTCGTTTACTATAATATTAATGAAATTAAGAGTATGTCCGCCGGCAAGTTTCAAAATCCCTAGCGGGGTTACCGAGTCGGGAGTGCAAAATTTAGCCGGTATGCCGGTAATACCTTGAATTGCGTCCGGACGGCGAATAGCTACTCTGGCAGGCGGAATATTTAACGCGGCCGCCAGTGATTCCGGGAGCAGCGGGGTTAAAGCGCCGCCGCCAACTAATAGTACTGCCTGTGGCTGCTCAGCATTAAGCGCCAAAATTTCGGTGGCAATGCCTTGGGCCAATTCGGATACTTTAGACATCATAGCATCAATAATATCTTTGGCTGGCAGCTTTTGTTCCATGCCAAGCACATCAGTGAAGGAAATCTTTTTATTTTTACTGCCTAGCTGACGCTTAACGGCTTCGGCAACGTTAAAATCAAGCAGGAAATGCTGAGAGATGGCTTCGGTAATTTCATCTCCGGCCAACGGCACCATGCCGTAGGCAATAACTGAACCGTCACGGGTTATAGCTACATCCGATGTACCGGCGCCGACATCAACCAGAACCAGGTTGAGATGACGCATTGTAGAAGGAATGAGCACATTGATCGCTGCAATAGGTTCAAGAGTAAGGGTATCCATCTCGAGGCCCACAGATTGAATGGCAGATTGTAGAGAATCAATAACCTGACGGGGTAAAAAAGTGGCAATAACCTCGATGCTTGAACGTTTGCCGCGTTGACCAACAAGACTTTTGATACGGCTGCCATCTAAACTGAAGCTGACGACACTGTAACCAACACAGTAATAATCGGCAGGGTCGGTAACCGCGCCGGAAGTAGCTAGTTCGGCCTGCGCCGTTTGGATGGCGGCTAGTTCTAACGAACGTTCATCTTCTGAAGTAAGAAAGCCACGGGAGGCTGTCTCAAGTTCAGCGGAAACCCGAAGTGTGCATAACGCCCGACCTGCTGCGGCAACGGACACTTTGGCAAGCTTGCCGGTAGTGGTTTCAAGGCGTTCTTTGACTGTTTTCATTACATCGGCGACTTCTTGCACATCATGGATTTGTCCGTCAAGCATTGCACGGGTATGATGTTCTTCCCGGTCTGTTGCTATAAGTTTTATTGTGCCATTTTGCATTTCGCCAACAAGCCCGATGACACTGCGGGTACCTATGTCTAAAGCGAAGAGGAGTTGTTTATCGTCCATATGTACTCCTTCTGACTTGGAAATATTCTATAAAAAATCAGTTCATTATATAAATTCGCTGCAGGATATCCTATTTCCTGTCAGGTGAAAGAAGATTATCGGTTTTGTTTACGATTTTTGTCAGGGCTTTTTATCAATATTTTAGTATATTTGCAGCAGATTATTTGGTAAAATATAGCTTAGGTAGTAGGAGAGGAGTTTACGTAAGTTGTCCAATATACATATAGTAATTGACAGTACTTGTAACGTGCCTGCTGAGATGCTGGCAGCTTACCCCAATCTACATGTAGTGAATTTAAAGATAATGCTAGGCAGCGATGAGTGGAACGAACCTGAAATAAGTTGTGATGAGTTGTTCAAGCTAGTCAAAGAAAAGGGTATATTTCCCCGCACATCACAGCCGCCTCTTGGTGAGTTTTCGCAGGCGTTTGCACAAGCTGGCGATAATACCCCAATCATTGTTATTGCCGTATCAGGAGGAATAAGCGGTACGGTTAATGGAGCCAGAGCGGTGGCAAAAGACTATAAAGACCGTGAGATATATGTTATAGATTCTTCGACAGTCTCTATCGGTGTAATCAAAATGGCCGAAAAGGCGTTTCAGTTAGCGGAAGAAGGTAAGTCGGCCGCAAGTATCGCTCACTATTTGGAGCGGATGGTGGAAGCCACCCGGACTTTGCTTATACCCGACACGTTGGAGTTTCTTCATAAAGGTGGGCGTATTGGCGGGGCAGCTGCACTATTTGGTTCGATTTTGCAGATTAAGCCGCTGCTTAATCTGCAGGAAGGCAAAGTACAAGTGCTTGAAAAGGTGCGGACAAGGTCGCGGGCGATCAACCGAATGCTGGATGAATTAAATAATTACAAGGATATAGAATATATTGGTATTGGGCATGGGGCAGCACCGGACGTTGCCGAAGAAATATATAATACACTTAGTCAACGTTACCCGGGTGTGCCTGTATCAATCAGTGTAATAGGTTCTGCAGTCGGTGCTCATACGGGCCCGGGGGTTGTCGGCTTAATATTTCAAACGAAGATAGCTGATTGTTGACCTTCAAGGGGGGAAAGATATGCAGCCAAGTATTGATGTAATTAACGGTAAAGATTTTCGACGCATGATTGCCGGGGCATATGGGGCTTTTATGCGCGAACACGAATATATTAACAGTCTCAATGTATTTCCTGTCCCGGACGGTGATACCGGTACAAATATGCTGATGACGCTGGGGGCGGTGGCTAAGGCTGTCTCGGAAGCCCCGGATGAGGGGATTGGTTCTTTGGCTCGCCGCGGGGCAGACAGCGCTATCATGGGGGCCAGAGGTAACTCGGGAGTAATTCTTTCCCAACTGTTGCGCGGTATTGCCCGGGGATTATCGGGAAAAGATACTGCAGCCTCTGCCGAAGTCGGCAAAGCTTTTCAATATGGTGTTCTTTACGCTTACCGGGCAGTAGCCAAACCGGTGGAAGGTACAATCCTGACAGTGGCAAAGGGTATTGCAAAAGGTGCGCACCGCGCAGTGCGGGAACATGTGGCATTTGCTGATATTTTAACCGAAGCGATTAATGCCGGTAAGGAAGAGTTAAAACGGACGCCGGAACTGCTGCCGGCATTAAAAGCTGCCGGTGTGGTAGACGCCGGCGGGTATGGTCTTATTGTGTTTCTGACCGGCTGCCTGGAAGGTTTGGAGGGGCGGTTTAGCGGACCTGAAGCTGATTTTGGCCGCACTCTTTCCGTCCCGGGTATGACAACTGAACTCAATATCGCCCATCCGTACTGTACCGAGTTTATTGTTAAACATTTTGCTGCCAGTTTGAATGAAGTAAAACGTCGGCTGGGGCAAATGGGAGATTCCTTGGTACTGGCGCTGGGGGAAGACATTTTAAAAGTACACATCCATACCGCTCACCCTGGGGCTGTTTTGGAGTCTGCGATCACCTGGGGAACGCTTCATGATATTAAAATCGACAATATGGCCGATCAACACAGGCAAACTGTGGAGATGGGAGCAACTGCCCAAGCCAAAAGCGGTCTGGCGGTAATTAGCGTGGTATCAGGCGAGGGTCTGATTGAAATTATGAAGCAAATGGGAGCAGACGTTGTCATTTCCGGCGGGCAAACTATGAATCCGCCGGTTGAGGAATTTGTTGCTGCCGTGCATAACGGACCGGCAGAAAAGTATATTATCCTGCCCAATAATAAAAATATCTTGCTTGCAGCGGAGCAGGCCAAAAAGCTGCTTGGTGACAGGGTTGCCATTGTACCGACATTCAATGTACCCCAAGGGTTAGCTGCAGTAGTGACTTTTGATGCCAATAGTGACATAGAAACAAATGTCGCCAGAATGAAAGAGGCTCAGGCAACCGTCAAATCGGGCGGCCTGACTATCGCTGTTCGTGATTCCAAGGTTGAAGGGCAAACCGTACCGGAAGGATCATACATTGGTGTGATTGAAGGCAGGGTAGTTGTTTGGGCCGATACGCTGGAGGAAGCATTGACTATGCTGGTATCCCGACTTGCCGATGCAGATGCCGAAGTAGTAAGCTTGTATTATGGAGCTGAACTGACTGAGGAACAGGCCGCAAAATTGACTTCTAAACTTAGCGAACAGTTGGAAGACATTGAGATACAAGTATATTTTGGTGGACAGCCGCATTATCAGTTTATTGTAAGTGTAGAGTAAAACTGTGAAGGCAAGGTGATATAGATATGCTTAGCTCCCTAAGTATCAATGAATATGCCGCAAAGCTGGCTTCCGATGAAGTACCTCCCGGGGGAGGAAGTACGGCAGCTATTTATGGTTTAATGGCTACGGCTCTTTTAGAGATGTCAATTGCATATTCACTAAGAAGCCCGAAACTGGTTGAATGCAGCGAAGCTTTGATTGCTAAGCAGGCTGACTTGAGCCGGCTGCATATAGAGTTAACGATTTTAATTGACCGGGATGCACTTGCACTTCGGGGATTACTGACTGTCGCCGATATGCCGGAGACAACGGCGGAGAAAAAACAGGCGCGGGCTGTAGCTTTGCAAAAGGCGCTCAAACAAGCGGCTGAAGTCCCTGTTGAAACAGCCAGATCCTGTTTAGAAGTTATGGAGATAGGCAAAGCCATACTTAATAAGGTGGATAAATTAGTGGTAAGCGACATGATGGCTGGGGTGGCTGCCGCACATGCCGGTGTTGTTGCCAGTCTGCTGAGTACGGCAATAAATTTAAGCGAAATTGAAGATGAGACGCTGGTAAGTGCCCTCAAAGGACAAATCTATCTATTGCAGAGCGCAGCAGATGAACTGAAAGCAGCGGTTGAGGGAAAAGTATATAGTACTATGCCCTTCAAAGTACTGCGGGGGTAAATATGTGGATAATACTTGTTGCTCTGGGAGCCGGTGTGCTGCTTGGTGCTAGCGGCCGCTTGCCGGAGCGTTTTCTCGTCCATCTTGATAAGCTAACTGCCGGAACTTTATTTATCATGCTAGCCGCCCTGGGCGCCCAGATTGGCGGCAATTCCGAACTGATTGCCAACCTGCCTGTGCTTGGTTGGCGAGCTATGGTGATTACTGTTATGGCGGTTGCGGGTAGTGTTGGCATGGTGTGGTTTGTTGGGCGGTCTTTGCAAAAAGGTGGTGAAGGCTAATGATTTACTCGGTTGTTATAGCCGTTATCGCCGGCCTGTTGGCAGGCAGGTTTCTGCTGCCGCCGGGACCATCTGAGTGGCTGGAACCACTGGTCACCTATACGCTGGCTTTAATGGTCTTTATCGTGGGTGTGGATATCGGCCGCAATAAAGCAGCGCTCATACAGTTAAAACAAGCAGGTTTTAAAATACTCTTAGTACCTTTGGGAGTCGCCTGCGGAACCCTGCTGGGTGCACTGGCGGCCATGCCGATGGTTGGTCTTCCGTTTAAAGAAGTAGCTGCCGTAAGTGCGGGATTCGGATGGTATAGCCTGTCAGGGGTGCTGATAGCCGATATCTACAGTGTTGAATTGGGGGCTACTGCGTTTTTATCAAATGTATTTCGCGAGCTGATAGCTTTTATTATAATTCCGGTTGTTGTAGGTTTTGCCGGTAAACTGGCTGCTATTGCTCCCGGCGGAGCTACAACAATGGACTCTACCCTGCCGCTCATCACCAAGGTTACTGATACAAATACCGGGTTAATTGCATTTTTAAATGGATTGGTTTTATCGGCAGTTGTTCCGCTCTTGGTCCCGTTCTTATTGTCTTTATAATCGAGATACAAAGTTGAAAGAAACAGACCCTGTATCCTTTTATATTTAGGTTACAGGGTCTGTTTCCTTATTCTTTAGGGACTTGCTTTAAGCTTAAGCCGATACGTTTACGCTGTTCGTCAACACTAACTACCATCACATCAACAATATCACCGACGGAGATAACATCAATAGGGTGGCGGAAATGCGTATGGCTGAGTTCTGAACGGTGAATCAAGCCGTTAATTTTGATGCCGATATCGACAAATGCACCAAAGTCAGTTACGTTGTGTACAGTTCCTTTGACAATGGTACCGGGAGTAATATCGGATAACTTAACAATATTTTTGCGGGTTTGCGGCGGAGGAACATCTTCCCGCGGATCCCGGCCCGGTTTGGCTAAAGCCGCAAGAATGTCACGTACGGTCGGCTCACCGGCATTAAGTTCGGCGGCCAGTTTGGCGGCGTCTACTGCCGGTGCTGCCTGCTGCAGGGCTGCTAGTTTGGTTTTGGCTGACAAGTCGGCAAGTGTGAAACCGAGCTTAGCTAAGATCGCTTCGGCCAAATCGTAGGATTCCGGGTGAACCGGAGTATTATCAAGCGAATCTTTGGCTTGGGCAATGCGTAAAAAACCGGCACATTGGGTAAAGGCCGCCTTACCTAGGCGGGCAACTTTTAGCAGTTCTTTGCGGCTTTTGAATTCGCCGTTTTCGGTGCGGTAGGCGACAATATTTTTGGCCACACCGGCGTTGATACCCGCTACATAGGTGAGCAGGGCCGGAGAGGCAGTATTAAGTTCGACACCAACGTGGTTAACGCAGGATTCTACAACATTGGCCAGAGTGCCGCCGAGTTCTTTTTGGTTTACGTCATGTTGATACTGGCCGACGCCGATGGATTTGGGATCAATCTTAACAAGTTCGGCTAACGGGTCTTGGACACGGCGGGCAATCGAGACAGCTCCTCTAATAGATACGTCCAAATCCGGCAATTCATCTTTGGCCAGTTTGGATGCCGAATATACTGAAGCGCCGGCTTCGTTGGTGATTATATAGTGGACATTTAGGTTATTGTTGTTAATAAGGTTTGCGGCAAATTCCTCGGTTTCGTAAGACGCTGTGCCGTTGCCAATCGAAATAAGAGTAACGCCGTATGTTTTGATGGCATCAAGAACTCTGGCAGCCGCTTCTTCCCGTTGGCGTTCGCTCATAGTTATATACAGGGTGTTGATAGTAAGCACAGTGCCGGTAGGGCTGACAACAGCCATTTTACAGCCGGTGCGGTAACCTGGGTCCAGACCCATAACGGTATGGCCGGCCAAAGGGGCTTGCAGCAGCAGTTGGCGTAGGTTAAGTCCGAATACTCTTATGGCTTGTTTTTCGGCATTTTCGGTTAAGAGGGCACGGATTTCGCGCTCCAATGCTGGAAATAACAGCCGTTTATAACCATCGGTAATTGCGTCGTTAATGGTTTGCGTAAAAATAGAATTGCCCGTAATAACTTTATTGGCAACAAGTTTACAGTTGACTTCATGCTCGATTAAGAGATCAACTTTTAACGTACCTTTTGTTTCGCCGCGATTTACGGCCAAGATTCGGTGAGATGGCATACGTTTTACAGGCTCGCGGTATTCTTTGTACATGAGGAATTCTTTGGCTTCAGCTTCGTCGACAGCAAGCTGGGTGGCGATTTCCGCTTTTTGCCACAGTTCCTTACGGAGCAGTGCCCGGATATCAGCTTGTTCGGTTACCGTTTCGGCAATTATATCCTGTGCTCCGGCCAAAGCTTGCTCTGCGGTGGTTATTTCGTGTTCTTCATTTATGTACTGTGCCGCAATATCCAGAGGTTCTCCGCTGGTAAGCTCTTGCGCCAATATGGTTTCTGCCAACGGTTCTAAACCTTTTTCCCGGGCGATTTGAGCCCGCGTCCGTTTTTTAGGCCGGTAGGGGAGATATAGATCTTCCAGTTCTTGCAGTTTGGTTGCTTTTTGGATGGCTTCGGCTAATTCCGGGGTTAACTTTTCTTGCGCTTCAATGCTGGCGAGGATTTCTTCCTGACGCTTAATCAAATTACGCAGGTATTGGGTGCGCTCTTCAATCGTGCGAATATGTTCTTCATTGAGTTCGCTAGTAGCCTCTTTACGGTAACGGGCAATAAACGGGACGGTGTTGCCATCATCCAAAAGGTTTATGGTTGCTGTTACCTGGTGGGGTTTAACTGCTAATTCGCGGGCAATAATTGCAGGAATTTCAGTAATAAGCATATATTCACCACTTTATGTATAATTTTTGACCTTTTATATTATAACAGTTTGTACCATCAGGGCAATATAATTACAATACCATGTTGGCAAAGGAAATTTTTTTCATCACGGAGAAAGTAACTAAAAACAAGATTAGATGTTACAAGGCTTCAGGGGGATCATATTGTGATTGTTTCTATTAGAGATTATATGTGGCGGCAGATTATAAAGCTGGCTTGGCCGGTAATATTTGAAGGCGTTATCATCATGGCCGTCAATGTTTTGTTAACAGCTATGGTGGGCCGGCTGGGGGCAGTGCCGCTGGCTTCCGTCGGCTTAGCGGTAATGATGCAATTTGCGTCGGCATTGGTATTTGCCGCTGCCGGCACAGGGGCCGCCGCGATAGTAGCCCGTGAGACAGGGGCTGGCCGCTGGCAGGAAGTTCGGAGCATAACCGGGCAGGCCATAATGCTGGGAGCCGTTCTAGGTGTAGTATTAGCAGTTGCGGGCTTGCTGGCGGCTGATTGGGTGCTTAGTTTGACGGCAGCCGAACCGGAGGTAAGTTCCCTAGCGGCTGGTCTGGTAAAAATTACGTTTATGTTTACGCCATTCTACTTAATTTTGTCTATAGGTACTGCGATTTTGCGGGGAATGGGGAAAACGCAAACAGCTTTTTATATCACTATCTTTAATAATGCTTTGGCACTAATCATTGCATATATGTTGATCTTTGGCAAAGGTTTGCCGCTTCTAGGGGCCTACGGTGCAGCCTGGGGGCTGGGTATATCGCAGTTGGCAGGTGCTGTGGCCGCTTTGGTGGTTTTACATAAGTTAAAAACGGTACGCTTGTCTTGGCGGCATATATTGTCCATTCAAAGACCGGTGATTAAGCGAATTGTTGATATAAGCGTACCGGCGGGGCTGGAACAGTTTGCTATGCAGAGCGGGAGGATTGTATTTAATTTTATGCTGGCCGGTGCAGGAGCAGCACAGTTTGCCGCCCATCAAATAGCCCTGCAGGTGGAATCTATGTCATTTATGCCCGGCTTTGGTTTTTCGGTCGCAGCTATGACGCTTGTCGGTCAGTATTTAGGAAAGGGTATGCCGCACCGGGCAGTACAATTTGCCTGGCTGACCAATAAGATTGCTTTTTGGAGTATGACCGTCATGGGAGCGTTCATGTTTGTTTTTGCCAGGCAGCTGACTTCCTTATTTATCAATGACCAACAGGTTATCCAGTGGGGAACGCTGTTAGTTATGGTTGCGGTCTTAGAGCAGCCGACTCTTGCCTTATGTTTTGTGTTTGGCGGGGCGCTTCGCGGTTCCGGTGATACGCGCTGGCCAATGTATGTTACGACTTTCGGGGTATGGCTGCTAAGATTACCGCTAATCTATCTGTTTATTTTTGTTTGGCATTATGATATTGTTGCCGCTTGGTATATTACTGCTGCAGATTTTTTAATTAGAAGCATTATCTTGTGGTGGCGGTTTGAATCAAAAAAGTGGGTGTAAATAAGGAACGTCACGCGATTGTTGCGTGACGTTTTTTTAGTCGGCGATAACATCAACAATACTAATAGACGGTTTCATTGCCAAATCAATAATCTGGGTCGGAATAAAACCCTCGGGGCTGGGGCTTGGTTCGGCAATTTGTACAATCGGTGTGGAGGTAAAGCGAACTTTATTCTTTATTACATAGGCCAATTGGTTGGTGCTTAGCCGTACCATACTGCCTATCGGATAAAGAGACGTAGTATGGAAAAACGCGCGTAATAAGTACATATCAAATAGGGTATTTCCATTAGCCATCATGTTTTCGATAATAGCAGAGCGGGGGGCACCTGTCATTGCAGCTGCATTCATAGTATTGTCAAAGTAGTTGGCAATAGTAACCAGGCGTGATAATGGGTGAATTTCTTTTCCAGCCAGTCCGGAAGGCGATCCTTGGCCATCATAGCGTTCATGGTGCTCGGCGGCAATGCGGGCGATGATCGAACCAACTTTATTTTTTAATAAAAGCTGCTGACCGTAAATTGGATGGAGATGGCCGTGGTCGATGGTGGAATAACCGCTAACTGTTGGCATAACGCACTTTCCCAGATCGTGAAAAAGCGCTCCTAAGGCCAAATCCATCAGTACTGAGCGGGGCAGCTTGATATAAAGGCCTGTAGCCACTGACATTAAACAAACGTTAACCGCATGTCCAATTTCATCTTCAAAAGGTTGACGTACTTGAACGTTAATGATTTGTGCGAGATTTTGTTCTGTTTCATCAATAACCTGTCCTATTGTATTTTGAATTTGTTTCAAATACACAGTCCTGAAGCCAGAATTCAACAAATCCTGACTTTTCTTGCTAAATAATGACCGGAAGCATATCATAAGTTCCTCTCTGACTTCCGGGGCAACTACTGTGTGATTTTTTAGCTCAGCTGCAAATCGGTCATAAATAGGAATATTTGTTATCCCCATTTGGGCAAGCCGGGAAATGTAGTATTCTGTAAGGGCGATGCCTTGTTCGAGGAGCAGATTGCCATTGTCATCAACTAGATCCTGTGCCAACACCATGCCGGCTTTTACTTCGCTAATAAACATAGGGTTCCTCCTTGTATCCTTGCCATTATTATACAGAAAAAACTGCAAAAAAGGAATAATTTTTTGCCTGCTAAACCTAGGACTTAAGTCTGAAATAACGACACAAACGCTTATTTTCCGGCATATTATGTTAGTAGTAGTTAACGTAAGGTTTGTCTGAAAGGAGGGATATTATGTCGTTATTTGTAAACACGCTTAGAGCTAATGTGCAACTGGCGGTGCTTACATCTTTGCTCTTTACAATACTGGGTATAGTTTCCTGGATGCCTAACCCCTTTTATATGGTTTATCCTGACAACGTGTACTTGATTATCCATAGTATTATTGAAATGATTTGTTTGGCGATTAGTTTGAGCGTATTTGTTATAGTATGGTATGGCTGGCCGCAGACCAAGAATAGTCGAGATTTGGTTATTGCTATGGTTTTCTTAGCAGTTGGTCTTTTAGACTTTGCTCACTTACTGTCGCATAAAGGAATGCCGGATTTGTTTTCGGCTAATAGTGATAATAAGTCTTCCCTGTTTTGGATTATGAGCCGTCTACTGGCCAGTATTGGCCTGCTGGTTGCCGCTTATATTCCCCGGCGCAGTAAAAATCCGGTGTTCCACCGATTATATCTATTAACGGTGACACTATCTGTTACTACGGGATTGTTAGTCAGTGTGTTGTTTTTTGAAAATTTGTTAATGCCAATGGATATTCCCGAACAAGGTCAGACTATTGCTAAGATTGTTTTGGAATATGTCATAATGGCGTTAAACCTATTAGCTATTTATTTATACGGTTTCCGGAACCCGGCTCAGCAGTCTGTGTTTTTGTTGCGTGTTGGTTTAGTATTTAATTTAGTGGGCGGGATGGCGTTTGCGCTTTACAACAACTGTTACGATAGTTTCAATTTGATAGGGCATATTTACAAAGTTTTGGCGTATTACTGCATATTACGTTCGCTGTTGCAAACCTCCATTCTTAAACCGTATATGCGCATATCAAGGCTTAACCAAGCGCTAAAGAATATGGCAGCCAAGAAAATGAGTCTGTATAAAGAGACCAAAGAAAGTCAAAGTATATTACAGCAAGCATTTATTCAATTAGGCGCAACCTTAGCATCCAAACATGATTTGGAGGCCATGCTTCAGCAGGTTGTGTTGGCCACGGGGACTGTTTTTCAATGCGAGCATGTTTATTTATCGCTTGTTGAAGATGACAAGTTAAAGATAGTGGCGTATATTAGCAGCTTTAAACCTCCGGAAAAGATCGATATTAAAACAAGCTTTATGGGGAAAGTTTTTACTGAGAAAAAGTCACTGGTAATTGATCAAATCGGCAATTACTCTGAAAGAATCATTGACGCTATACAGCAAGCCGGTTTAAATTCAATGGTTGGGGCGCCAATTCGCCATAATGGGAATGTTATCGGTGTACTTGGAGTATTCTCTTATAGAAAAAAGGATTTTACTCAGCACGAAGCACAGTTCTTAAGTGTCTTTTCCCACCATGCCGGTGAAGCGATCAAGAATGCGAAAGCCTATGAGACGACAGTCGAAAGTTTTGCTGAACTTAGCTTGCTATATGAAATTGTTAAAGATATTGCCATGCAAAAGTCACCGGCGGCAATTCTGACAAGGGTAACAGAGAAACTGTACGGTCTATTTTCAGCCAATGGGGCATTGGCCTTTATTATGCATCATCGGGATGATGGGATTCATACTCAACCGGCGTTTATTGACGGGTTTGAACAAAAAGAAGTCGACCATTTGCAGCGGGTGTTTTCAGACAGCAAAATGGTTTGGCCTTGGAGCGGCCTTAGTACTATTGAAGAGAGTACAGTCGAAGAAACCGAGCGGGGTCTTATTATCATGTCGGTGCTAATGTCCAAACGGCTTAATATCCTGCCGCTTTTAGCCAGTGGCAAGCTGCAAGGATTAATTGTGCTTGGCTGGAACGATCCCTTGCAAGAAATTCCGCCAGGAAAAGAACTCGTGCTAGGAACGATCGCCAGCCAGGCAGCCATTGGTCTGGAACGCGCTTATCTTTATGATCATTACCAGGCTATGGCGCTGACCGACCCATTAACTAAGCTGGCCAATCGCAGGCAATTTGAAATTGTTTTGGGGCGTGAAATCAGCCGTACTCTTAACTACCACCGGCCAGTCAGCCTTATTATGCTGGATATAGATTTTTTCAAAAAGGTTAACGATACCTGGGGGCATTTAGCCGGCGACGCAATTTTACAGAAGATGGGGGCTATGATAAAAGAACACTTTCGACCCACAGATATAAGTGCGCGATACGGTGGAGAAGAATTTGCGATTGTACTGCCTGAGACTTGTCTGGAAGAAGCAGCCGAGTGGGCGGAGAATTTGCGTAAACTTGTTGAAGCAGCCAAGTTTGCTTTTGAGGAGGCAGTCATTGCGATTACCATAAGTTTAGGGGTAGCCACATTTGAGAGTGACATTTCCTGGGAGCAGCCGGAAACCAATTTAATCGATGCAGCTGACCAGATGTTATTCCGTGCTAAGCAGCAAGGTCGCAATCGCGTGGAATGCTTTAGAAAATAAGCAAAAAAATGTATAGAAAGAGAATAGCTGGTTGTTGACTTACACATGCTATACCTGATAAACCGTAAAGGAGGGATACATGTGTTATCATCAAAAGAGTTAATGCATTTGGAAGATTTTCTGAGTATGGAACAAACCTGCGCTAAGACAATGAACTATTTTGCCAGCAACGTTCAAGATACACAGATTAAACAGGTTTTCCAACAAATAGCCCAAAAAAATCAACAGAATTTCCAAACTATGAGTAAGCATTTAAACGCAGGTCAAAACTTACAATAATTGAGGTGAAATATTTTGGCACAATTTGGTCAACAATCTGGTCAATCCGGTCAGCAATCCGGCCAAAGCATGCAGGCAGGCATGAGCGGTCAAGGGGCTATTATAACTGACCGTGATATGTTGCAGCTTGCTCTTAACGAAAGCAAGCACGCAGCGGCTGCAGTTAACACTTTTGCCTTGGAGTGTAGCAGTGAATCGCTGCGTCGCGATTATCTGACAGTTTTGGGCGATATCCATAGCCAAGAAAAACAACTCTTTGATATGATGCAGCAAAAAGGCTATTACAATGTTCAAAACGCAAGTTCACAAGACATTTCTCAAGCTAAATCGAAATTTAGCGGTCAATCCCAATAACTTTGTTTATAAAGACTATCCCGCTTTATAAAACGGGATGGTCTTTTGGTTTTTAATTCTATTCGTGCCGCTTTATTTTTTTGCAATATAGAACGATTTGCGTGTTTTACAGGTCGCATTTTACTTTTCCTCTACACCTCTGACGGTGCATCAGGAAATAATCCTAAAATTACGTCTGTTGATACATTAAGGGCATTCGCTAGTTTTTTTACTACTACTTGTCCGGGATTCTTCTTTACGCCACGCTCCAGTGCAGAAATGTACCCCTGAGTTACGCCTGCTGCTTCTGCCAGTTGTTGCTGTGACATATTTTTCGTCAATCGCAATTTTTCAAGCACTATCGCAACACCTCCTATTATAATATTCTAACTCTATAGAGTTAGCTAGTCAACGCCATTGAGTTAGGGGTTTTTATTAATAATTGTGGTATATTATTACTATAGAATTATTGTTAAGGTGGCTTAAATATGGATATCTCTAAAAGGATTATTGAGTTACGCCAGTTAAAAGGATATAGTACAAACAAACTAGCAACTCTAGCAGGATTATCACAAGGTTTTGTCCGTCAAATTGAATTAGGTGAAAAACATCCAACTATTGAATCTTTGCGGAAGATATGTAATGGTTTAGGAATCAGCTTATGCGAATTCTTTTGTGACGAAACAGCAGAACTTCCTTTAGATATTCAGCGTCTGGTAAGAATTGCTCAGACGCTAACCCCTAAACAACGCCAAGCTTTGCAAACGTTTTTAGAATTGATGAAGGGCTAACGGTATATTTAAAAAAAATCTACGTGATTTTATCAAAATAGCACTCTACGTTCTTGCGCAAAGTGCTGTTTATTTGTTTAAGCTGGTTTACTATAAAATAGGACACCCCGTTTAACAGCAGTATGGATTTTATACTTTTTTCTACTTGCATAAAATTACCTTGACAGCAACTAGCAATAAGAGTTATTCTTAAGTAAGAATTACGGAATAACTATTTTCCAGTGATATTTGTAGTAAGGGAGGGGAAAAGAATGGACATTTGCGTTACATCACTGTTAAGGGACAAGGGGTTCAAAGTTACGCCACAGCGACTGGCGATATATAACGCCTTAGCCGCTACTACTGCCCATCCTAGCGCCGAAATGATTTATAATGAGCTCCAGCCGATTTATCCTACGATGAGTCTGGCGACTGTGTATAAGACAATTGAAATTTTGAAAGAATTGAATTTAGTACAAATACTTAATGTTGGGGAAGACAGTTTCCGCTATGATGCCAATACTAGTAATCACCCGCATGTACGCTGCATGTGCTGTGGACGGGTTGATGACTTGCATGGCATAGATTCTATTGATTTTGTTAGTAGGGTTTCGTCGCAAACGGACTATACTATTCAAGGGCAGCAATTTTACTTCTATGGGATCTGCCCTAAATGCCAGAACGAGTCCGCGGCCAAACAGTAGAAGTACGGATAACAGAAAACAGATAAAGAGATTGCCGCATTCCGGCAGTCTTTTTGCTATGTAACCCATTCAAAACAAAATTTCTTTTTCGCTGCGGCTAGACCTCAGAAGGATTGAAATCCCACCTAGAGCTAAGTCTACTTTATAGAAAGGCAGGTTAGGATATGAAGTTGGCAAGTTATATTGACCATACTCTACTCAAACCGTCGGCAACTGTGGAAGATATTATTACGTTGTGTGAAGAAGCCGTTAAACACGAATTTGCGGCAGTATGTGTAAATCCAATCTATGCGGATTTGGCAGCTCACCACCTGGCTGGTACGGGAATAAAAACAGCTGTTGTTATAGGTTTCCCGTTAGGGGCAACGATAACTGCCATCAAGGCGGCTGAGGCTAAAGAAGCAGTGCTGCGCAAAGCCAATGAGTTGGACATGGTCATAAATATAGGCGCAGCTAAAGCCGGACTTTGGGAAGTAGTAACCGAGGATATCAGACAAGTAGTTGAAGCGGCTGATGGCGCTATCGTCAAAGTTATTATTGAAACAGGTTTGTTAACTGAGGAAGAAAAGCGACAGGCATGCCTGGCTGTGATTGATGCCGGAGCGCACTTTGTCAAAACATCTACTGGTTTTGCCTCTACTGGCGCGACAGTGGAAGATATTCATTTGCTCAAAAAAATCGCAGGGGACAAAATTGGTATCAAGGCTTCGGGTGGTATTCGTACCCGTGAACAAGCTCTTGCGCTTATTGCTGCCGGAGCTACCCGCCTGGGAACTAGTGCCGGAGTGACTATTACCGGCGGTTAGTATTGCCTATCGTATTTCTGGTTTATATACTTCTAGCCGATAAAAAAATTGTAGAAAAAGACATAGTTTACATAAAACACCTGTAGAAGTAAACTTGAATGCATGATATAATGTCCTTTACTTGCTCGAAAGGAGGGCAGCATATCATGCGTAATATAGTTGAAATTGTACCCGGCGGCATGCCGGTAATCGTTGGGCTGATTTTAGCCTGTTTGCTTCTAAGTATGATACCTATTCGTCCGCAAATGTGGCTGTACCCTCTGGTGCGGGAGGTAGTCGTGATGAAAATTGAGTATCAGACGCGTAGCATGCTGACAAAAGAAACGCCGCATTTTATTATTAGATATACCGACAGTGACGTCGACATAGTTGATATGGTGGCTGAAGCCTCAGAAGCTGCCTATCGGCCTGTTACCGCGGCTTTTAATTATGAGCCAAGCGGTAAAACGCTAATTCTGGTTTATTCTGACCGTCAAGCCATGAAACAGGCATATGGCTGGTCTGGTGATGCCAGTGCTATGGGCTTTTACTGGGGTGGAATTATCCAAATTCTCTCGCCAAAAGCGTGGATGAGAAACAACCCCTCGGTAGACGAGTTTATCAGAACTGGTCCGTTGGCGCACGAATTCACTCACTTGGTGTTTGACCATTTGACCAGAGGAAACTATTCCCGCTGGTTTACCGAGGGATTGGCACAGTATATGGAATACCGGGTGAATGGCTACGAATGGGTAACAGCTGATAACCGTTTAACAGGAAAGCTATATACACCGGAAGAACTTGACCAGAATTTTGACGGATTGTCCAATCAATCCCTGGCATATCGTCAATCACTGGCGGCAGTTCGCTATATTGCCGAAGTTCAGGGTGATGCTAAACTAAACCAAGTATTGCTGTATCTTAAAGCTGGTGAAAGAACTGACCGTGCTATTGAAAAGACACTTGGTATGGATTACGCCACCTTTATGTCGCTTGTTAATCTGTGGGCGCAAGGCAATATGCAACAATATAGCAAAGCAGCTAATTAAGGAACGTGCTAACGCATGTTCCTTTTTCTTTGTGCGCCCGGCATGGGCGCAATCTAACGGGTGAAAGTCCCGAGCGCGGGTAGATAGTGCCAAGCGCATAGCTCAAGACAAGGGTGTCCACCGCGAGGTGGAATCTGAAGGAAGTCGGCGGCAAATCTCTGGTCTGACGAACAGAAATCACATATAAGGCAGTGTAAACTGGGTAAGGTTGCATAACAAACCGAAGCCCGAAACTATCCGAAAGTTTGCGCTGTAAATGTGGCAGATAGATGGAGAGAAAGATTGCGTTCTTACCCGGGGAGATCTCACAGACATGTGAAGATAACTCAATCGAAGCATGGTTGAAATAAGATTTACTGTGAGAAGTCAGCAGAGGTCATAGTACCGAAGTTTTTCGAGAAGGACTGAACAATAATCGAGTTCTTGAGCAAAGGAAGGTGAAGTCATGTTAAGAGAGCAGAAAACCAGTAAAATGGGCTGCCCTTGCCAGGGTATGCTGGAAGCAGAGAGTAACAAGGGAGCGCGGAGCATGACGACACTGGAAGATGCAAAAGAGAACCGCGTAAATCTGTTAGAAGAAATACTAGACCGAAACAATCTCAATGCAGCATATGCCCAGGTACTGCGCAAGAAAGGTGCAGGCGGAGTGGATGGCATGCAGGTTGGAGATATGAAGCAGTGGCTGAAAGACAATAAAGAAGAGTTTCTTGAATCCCTGCGAACCGGAAGATACACCCCTCAACCCGTGAGAAGGGTAGAAATACCTAAGCCGGATGGAGGAACCCGAAAGCTAGGAATACCGACCGTACTAGACAGGTTAATACAACAAGCCATAACCCGAGTGTTAACGCCCATCTTTGAAAAGAAATTTTCAGAAAGAAGTTATGGTTTTCGAGTAGGCAGAAATGCGCATCAGGCGATAAAGCAAGCCGAAGCATACTATAGGGCAGGATACACGAAAGTAGTAGACATTGACCTGGCGCAGTACTTCGATACGGTAAATCATGACATGCTTATCAACATGCTCCGTGAAGAAATCAAGGATGAACGAGTCATCGTCTTAATCCGGAAATACCTGAAAAGTGGAGTCATGGAAGGCGGTATAGTCAGCCCCAGTACATCGGGAACCCCGCAGGGAGGAAACCTGTCACCGCTGCTATCCAATATCTACCTGACGAAATTTGATCAACTGCTGGAGAAGCGCGGACATAAGTTCGTAAGATATGCAGATGACTGCAATATCTATGTCAGGACGGAACGTGCAGCCAAGCGGGTCATGGCGAGTTGTGTGAAATTCCTTGAGGGAACTTTGAAGTTACAAGTAAATCAGCGGAAAAGCCAAATCGGCAGTCCGCTGAGGGTGAAGTTTCTGGGATTTGCATTGCATAAGGTAGCGGGACAAATCGGAATACGTCCGCATGGGAAAGTCTTGAAACGTTTCAAAGAGAAGATCAAGGAAATAACCAACCGAAGTCGTGGGTGGGCAATCCAAGACACACTGCAAGAACTGAGGAAATATACAACAGGCTGGTTGAACTACTTTTCCATTGCAAGCATGAGCAATAACATGAAAGAAATGAACAAATGGATACGGCGCAGGCTGCGAATGTATCTATGGAAGCAATGGAAGAAAGTTCAGACTAAGTTTGTGAATCTACAAAAGCTGGGACTGGATAGGAATAGAGCTTGGCAGTATGCCAATACACGGTTAGGGTATTGGCGTGTTGCGGGAAGTGCTATTTTACAAAGGACACTAACAGACAAATACCTCGAATCTCTAGGCTATATGAACATAGCGAAGAAATACGAGGCATTTCATTTACGTTAAAATTATTGAACCGCCGTATACCGAACGGTACGTACGGTGGTGTGAGAGGTCGCTAAATAAATTAATTATTTAGCTCCTACTCGATTACAGGGCAACATCGGCATTTGCTGTCGCTATCGCTCAGAACAAGCCGTGTTTTCTTTACCCTAACAGAAAGCAGAGCTTTCTTAAAAATAGGATAAGGGCAACATCGGCTTCCACTATCGCCAAAGGTTCTGTGCAAGCCGTGTTTTCTTTACATAGATAAACCAAATATGGGAAAATTAAGACCGATATGCCTAAGGGGGGAAGTCAATGCTTACCCGACGGGAGTTTCTAAAGATTTGTACGTCGGCAGTTTTATCTGTCAGCTTAACCGATTATTTAGTGCCGCTCATGCGTCAGGGCTATGCGGAAAGTAAATTAACCAAACCGCCGGTAATCTGGCTGGAGCTTGGTTCTTGTACCGGTAATTCAATTTCACTTGATAATGCTGTTAATCCGGAGCTTGTCCAGATACTTACCGACATGATCGACTTGCGTTACCACTGGCTTTTAAACCTTGCCCAAGGAGAACAGGTGGTAAAAGTATTAATGGATACGGTGGAAAAGGAAGCGGGGAATTTCTGGCTGGTGGTTGAAGGTTCGGTCATGACAGCTGAAAATGGCCGCTTCAACCATGTTTTTTTGCGAGGTAACGAGATGGTGACAGGTTTAGCGGCTTTGCAGGAATTTGCACCTAAAGCTAAATATATTATTGCGGCCGGTACTTGTGCCTGTTATGGCGGTCCGTCGGCCGCTTATCCGAATCCCGGCGGTGCAAAAGGAGTATGGGATGTCATAAAACAACCGGTTATTAACGTACCCGGCTGCCCAATTAATCCGGATTGGCTGTCAGGAACATTTAGTCATCTTATTATGTATGGGTTGCCGGAGATGGATAGCTATAACCGTCCCAAGATGTTCTTTGGCCAGACCATTCACGATTTGTGTCAACGGCGGCAGCAGTTTGAGGACGGTATTTTTGCTTCGTTTCCTGGTGAAAGCGGCTGTCTTTATAAAGTAGGCTGTAAAGGCCCTGTTACTCACGCCGATTGTCCGAAACGCCAGTGGAATCACTATGTTAATTGGCCGGTGCGGGCGGGGGCTCCGTGTATTGGCTGTGCTAGTCCCGGCTTTCCTGACAGCACTATGCCTTTCTATAACCACCTGCCTAATTTACAGACTCCGCTGGGTACACTTAACATCAAAAGATTCGGTGCCGCCGCAGCCGGGCTGGGAGCGGCGGGAATCGGAGCCTACTTAGTTACCGGGGTTGTTGCCAAGCGGGTAGGCAAACATTGGCTTGATGGTACCAATCCGCCGGAACCCGATCCGCCTGAAAACCTGGAGCAGCTAAAACAGGAGTTAGATGATCTGATTCGCCAGCAGAATGCGCTGATTAGTGAGAGTAAAGGCTTGGCCAAGACCAAAGTCAAACGCAAACAGCCCCGAACCTTTCGACAGAAGGTTGTTGACTTCTTTCGTCCGGGACAAAGATACAGGAGGTAACAACGATGGCGGTACAGACAATTTTTCCGGTAACACGTATTCATGAGCCGTTGAGAGTTGATGTAGAAGTGCAGAACGGCAAAATTGTTAATGCTTGGTTAGGATCTCATTTGTTCAGGGGGATGGAGGCAATGCTGCAGGGGCGTGATCCGCGTGATGCGTCGTTGTTTACGCAACGGATTTGCGGTATATGTTCTTCTGCTCACGCCATTGCTGCCGGTATGGCTCAACAACAGGCGTTTGACGTGCGGCCGACGCCGACAGGACAACACATTACTAATTTGATATTTGCCGCAGATATAATCCAAAATAACTTACGCCACTTTTACATGCTGGTACTGTACGACTATGTGCGGGGACCGGATATGCCGCCGTACTTGCCACGCCCCGCAGCGGCGGATTACCGTTTGCCGCAGAAGGTAAATAACGAACTTTTGCAGCATGCCAAAGAGGCTGTCACTAAAGGAGTACGTGCTCACGAAGCGATGGCTGTTTTCGGAGCCAAAGCACCGCATCAACAAACTATTTTACCCACAGGTACAACCGAACAGGCATCGGTGGAACGGCTTATGGCCTATAGCAGTATTTTGCAGGAGTTAACCGAATGGGTTGAAAATATTTTTACCAGTGACGTTATGACAATTGCTGAATACTATAAAGATTACTATAATATTGGGGGTGGATACGGTAATTTCTTTTCAGTCGGTATGTTTCCGGCACCTTTGACAGGGGAGCGCGCCTTTAAGTCAGGACTTGTTCTTAGCCAGGGGCAGCCGGAACCGTTCGATATTAACCAAATTACCGAAGAGATTCAATATAGCTGGTATAAAGATGACGTCATCAGCAGACCGCCGGCACAAGGGCGGACAGATCCAAATATTGATAAGCCGGAAGCGTATTCGTGGATAAAGGCTCCCCGCTATAAGAATATGCCGCTCGAATGCGGCCCGTTAGCCAGAGGGTTTATTAATGGTGAGTACCGACGCGGTGTCTCAGTTATGGACAGGCTGGTGGCCAGAGCCAGGGAGACGTTAAAAATATGTAAACTGGCCCAGGGATTTTTCCAGGAGATTGTGCCCAACACGCCCAGTTTTCAGCCATATACGCCGCCTGAGAGCGGCACAGGCGTAGGCTTGACCGATGCCATGCGGGGTGTACTTGGCCACTGGATGGAATATAAACATGGCAAAATAACTCATTACCAAGTGGTTACCCCGACTACCTGGAATTTTTCGCCCCGGGACAGTCGCGGTGCGCGGGGGCCGGTCGAACAGGCATTGATTGGTACACCTGTGGTAGAAGGGGCAGGGCTTGTCGAAGCCGGCCGGGTTATCCGTTCCTTTGACCCCTGTTTTACCTGTGCGGTACATTTACTAGAAATGTGACGGGATATAAGAGGTGTTGAAGCCGGAGTAACAGCGTGATACAATATTTGCTATAAACGATAGGGCAACATCGGCTTTCACCGTCGCTAAGAGCTCGGCGCAAGCCGTGTTTTCTTTAGATAATGAGAGAGGGGCTATCCTATGAGTATTTTTCAAGCTTGTGATATACGCGGCGTAGCAGGCAAGGAACTAACCGACGTAATGGCCAGGCGTATTGCCCTTGCTGTTGGCGTTAAACTAACAGGACAAAGAGTAGTAGTAGGCGGCGATATCCGGCTGTCCACTCCGAGTCTGCAGTGTATAATGATTGATGGCCTGGAGGAATCAGGCTGTCAGGTGATTGATATTGGCACAGTGGCGACCCCTGTGTTTTACTATGCGCTAAAAACCACCGGCGCAACAGGCGGTGTAATGGTTACTGCCTCCCATAACCCGGCGCAGTACAATGGTTTCAAACTGGTACTGGGCCCTAAGCCAGTCACCGAAGAAGAGGTAGCTGAGATTGGCCGGATGGTGATGGCTAACGAAAGAACGCAGGGGAACGGATCGGTAACTCAGCTTCCGGTTATTGCCGATTACCTTGAGTATACCGCCGGTAAAGCCAAGCCAGGAAAGCTAAAAGTAGTTCTGGATGCCGGTAACGGGGCTACTGCCACGATCGCACCAAAACTATTCAAGCGGCTTGGCTATGAAGTGATTGAACTGAATTGCAAGCCTGACGGAAGTTTTCCCAATCACCCGCCTAACCCGGCGCTTGCTGAAAATCTGGCAGCGCTCGGACAAGCTGTACGTGCGCACAAAGCGGCGCTTGGTGTTGGGTTTGACGGAGACGGTGACAGAGTCGGTTTTGTTGACGAAAATGGCCGTCCCCTTGATAATGACGATATTATGGTGCTTATTGCCAAACAATACTTGGCAAACGGGAATGGCGCAATCATTTACGATGCCAAGTGCTCAATGGTTGTGCCTGAGCAAGTGGCCAAAGCCGGCGGGCGGCCTGTTATGGCGCGCGCCGGTCATACCTTTAGCAAAGCGGCTTTTATACGGGAGATGGCCTTGTTTGCCGGAGAAATCAGCGGCCATTTCTTCTTCCGCGAATTAGGCTATGATGACGGCATGTTTTCCGGCTTGAAAATATGCCAACTTGTGGCCGAGCTTGGCAGTCTGGCTGTTCAGATTGATGCCATACCCAACTATCTCCTGACACCTGATATCCGGGTCAAGTATTTAGGGTCGGATAAAGCGGCCGTATTGACGCAAGTGGCTGATAGACTGGCAGCTTACAATCCTAACCTGATAGACGGTGTGCGGATTGAATTCGAAGATGGCTGGGGGATGATTCGCGCCTCCGTTACTGAGCCTCTGTTTACACTGCGGTTTGAGGCTAAAACGGCAGAAAGGCTGAGGGATATTACCAGCATACTGTTAGGTGCATTGCCGCCGGAAATACAGACAACCGTCAAGGAAAAACTACCGGCAGAGTGCATATAAATATAAGCATATAGGGGCTAGCTATCCGGGAGGTTCTGATCACTGATAAAAGCAGGATAATAATTACTGGCAAAGAGGAATTTTAGACAGTTAAGTCGAATACATAACTGTTTTCCTTAAAGTAAAAAAAATAAGAGGTAATTATGCAGATTCATGTTTTGGCCAGCGGCAGTACCGGAAATGCTACGTTCATTGAAATGGAAAATACTAAACTGTTGGTGGATGCTGGGATAAGTACCCGGCGTATTAAGCAGTCACTGGATGCTATCGGTACCAAGGTAGAGGATATTGACGGTGTACTTATAACGCATGAGCACCGTGATCATGTCAATGGACTGACAACACTGTTAAAAAAATATAAAATTCCGGCGTATGCCCGACCGGATACCTGGCAGTCAATGTACTGCCGGGGAGTACTTCCCGAGGAGTGCTGTAAGGCGCTTCCCGACAGCCTTAGCATTGGCAGGATAAAAATTGAGCCTTTTAGCATATCCCATGATGCGGCTGACCCTGTCGGGTTTCGCTTGTATGCGGGCAGCAGCAAAGTCAGTGTTGCCACAGACCTTGGTTTTGTTACGCCTACAGTAAAAGAGGCCTTGTCTTTATCCGACGTCATGGTGTTGGAATCAAACCATGATGTGGAGATGCTGAAAAACGGCAGTTACCCATGGCATCTGAAAAAACGGATCATGAGTAACCGTGGTCACTTAGCTAATACTGACGCCGGCTGGACATTGGCCAGAGTTGACCGTAAAGCGCATACCCATGTTTTTCTGGCCCATCTTAGCCAGGAAAATAACCGTCCGGAACTGGCGGAAGATACAGTAGCTGAAATTTTAACAAATCAGGGCTGCCGGCTGGGGCAGGAGGTTACTTTGCATCTTACCTATCCCGAACAGATTTCAGGACTATCTGAACACAAATAGGAGGCGATATAATGGGATGGTTTAAACGCTTGACTCCTTATATTGTGGTTTCATTAATCAGCATGGTTATTGGCGCTACTTTTGTGGTAGGCTGTGCCGGTAATATTACCGGTGATAAAGCGCAAAAACCTGACACCGCCGGTTCCCCTTTTAAGGCACTTCAGCCGCCGGCGGCACAGGCACATATCTCTGATGCCCGTAACACGCCTATTGTCCGGGCAGCTCAGACCGTTGGCCCGGCTGTTGTCGGTATTACTAACAAAGGGATCGCCCGCGACTTTTTCAGCAATCGTCAAGTCATGGTGGAACAGGGCACAGGTTCTGGCGTTATTTTTGATGAACAAGGCTATATAGCCACAAACTATCATGTTGTCCAAAATGCTCAGGAGATTTCGGTTTCCCTAGCTGATGGCCGCACACTTGACGGCAAGGTGGTTGGCGGTGACCCCGCTACCGACTTGGCTGTTGTTAAAGTTGATGCTTCAAACCTGCCTGTAGCGGTATTGGGTGATTCCGATTCGCTAATGGTAGGCGAACCGGCGATTGCTATTGGCAATCCGCTGGGACTTGAATTCAAAGGCAGCGTAACGGCCGGTGTAATCAGTGCCCTCAACCGTTCGTTGGATATCGGCGAACGTCGCTTCAAACTGATTCAGACCGACGCTGCCATCAACCCCGGTAACTCGGGTGGTGCTCTTGTCAACGCCGACGGTGTAGTTATCGGTATTAACAGCGCGAAAATATCCCTATCCGGCGTAGAAGGCATTGGTTTTGCCATTCCTATTAACAGCGCCCGGCCTATCCTCCAGTCACTTATTGACAAGGGGCGGGTTATTAGAGCTTATCTGGGCGTAGGCGCCCTTGACCAAAGCACTGCGGCAAAATACGGTTATGAACTCAAACTGGATAAAGGCGTTTATGTAGCAAAAGCATCGGCCAGCGGCCCTGCTTACAAAGCCGGTATTCGTGAAGGGGACATTATCCTCAAAGTCGCCGGAGCCGAAACCAACAGTGTCGCGGAACTTAGAGCAGTTCTTGATACTCAGCAAGTTGGTGGAAAAGTAGAAGTCGTTATTCAGAGAAACGATCAGAAACAAACGATTAACGTGTTATTAGAGGAAATGCCAGGACAATAAGATGAAGATTACTATTATTACCGTAGGTAAGATCAAAGAAAAGTATCTAACCGCCGGGATTCAGGAGTTCCAAAAACGCCTTACCCCATTTTGCAAACTGGATATCATCGAACTTGTAGAAGAACGAATGCCTGATGCCCCGTCAGCGGCCGAAAAAACACAAGCGCTCACCCGGGAGGGTGAGCGCATTTTAAAAGCCGTACGGCCGGGAACGTATCTTATCGTGCTGGACGTAGCCGGACAAGCCCTGTCGTCAGAACAACTGGCTGCCAAGTTTGAGAATCTGGCTTTAACCGGACAAAGCGATCTAACATTCGTCATCGGCGGTGCTTTTGGGTTGTCGGCAGAAGTAGTAAGTGCGGCTAAGGAAAGATTGTCGTTTTCTAAGATGACATTTACACATCAGATGATTAGACTATTGCTCGTTGAGCAGATTTACCGGGCGTTTAAGATTTGGCGTGGAGAACCGTATCACCTCTAACGGCGAAAAGTGGCCTCAACCCTTGAAAATCCGGGTGGAGGCTTTGTTTTTTTTTGTACATAACTTGGTCGAAATAAAACGTCTTGACAAAAAAAGGCAAATTATAATACACTTAGGTTAACGAATGTTAACCTAAGTGGGTGTGAAAATACAACAAAGCGGTAACGATCTATGTAAAATGCGATAGGGGTAGATAAGTAAAGGAGTTAGAAGAGAATGGACTACAGATCTGTTAAGATTGCAGCGACAGGAACGTATATCCCGCCTATGGTGGTAACAGATCGTGATCTGGAAGAAAGGTTACAGTTACCGCCAGGATGGATCGAGAAGAAAACTGGAGTATGTAAACGACATTATGCATTGGGAGAAACACAGTCGGAGATGGCAGCGAAGGCGATTCTCAATGCACTACGTAGTGTAAATCTGACAATGGATGATGTGGACTGCCTAGTTGGTGCAAATGGTGCAATGGAACAAGCCATCCCAAGTAATGCGGCTTTGACAAAAGAGGCATTAGGGGTAAAGAATGCTATTCCGGCATTTGATATAAACTCAACATGCTTAAGTTTTGTGGTGGCAATGGATATCGTATCGCACATGATTGCAGCTGGACAATATAACCGCGTCGTGATATTTTCCAGTGACATAGCCTCTAATGCATTAAATTGGGACCATAAAGAAAGTTGTGTATTATTCGGCGATGCCGCTGCTGCCGTTGTAGTTGAACGAGAAACAGATGCCAATGGAGCAAAAATATTAGCATCGCATATGGCTACCTATATTGATGGTGTGCATTTAGCCGAAGTAAAAGGTGGAGGTACGAAGCTTCATCCCAGGGAGTACCGGGAAGAAAATAGAACAGATTACTTATTTCATATGGAGGGAGAAAAATTGTTTCGTCTCTCCATGCAATATATCCCAGCGCTATTTAATGTGCTTCTCGATACCGCGCAGTGTAAGATAAGGGATATTGATCTGGTTATTCCACACCAAGCAAGCTTACTTGGCATGAGGCTAATCCAACGGAATTTAAGAGTTCCTGACGAACGGTTTATGGTTACAATCAGAGAATATGGCAATACAATTGCGTCCTCAATACCTTTAGCCCTTCATGAAGCAATCTCGCAGAGTCGAGTTAAGCGTGGTGATCGTCTGATGCTATTTGGGACATCGGCTGGCTTATCCATTGGAGGGATGATTCTTGTCTATTGAGCTTCAAGGTAAAAGTGTATTGCTTACAGGCGGACGAGCGCCGGTAGCCCTTGATTTGGCACGGAAACTTAGTGCATGTGGATGGACTGTATACGTAGCTGAAAGTGTACCCACCCATTTGTGCACATATAGCAGGGCAGTGAAAGCCAGTTTTTTTCTACCGGCCCCCAGAATATCTCCCAAAGAATACATTCAGGGTCTTAGTAAGATCATTATTGCCAAGGAGATTGATTTACTAATTCCAACCTGTGAAGAAGTATTCTATATTGCACGTTATAAAGAGCAGCTCATTTCAGTACGGCCGGGACTGAGTGTCTTTGTAGACAGCTTTGAAAAACTCAAGATGCTTCATAACAAGTGGGAGTTCATTGAATATGCTCGTAATTTGGGAAAGATTGTCCCTCGTACATGGGTTTCAACATCGCAGGACGATATGAGATGTGTGAAACAGCAGCTTCCTTCCCACCTGATCTTAAAGCCAGTTTATTCGCGCTTTGCCTCGAAAATATATGAAATCAATAATAACAATATACCTCTGCCACAGATAAATGTATCAGAAAATGATCCCTGGGTAATGCAAGAATATATCGATGGGAAGCAATACTGTTCCTACTCGATTTGCCATGATGGTATTATTTATGCTCATACGGTATATACTGCCAATTTCAAAGCCGGGAAGGGAGCCTGTGTGTGCTTTGAGCATACAGGTCATGCCGGTATCTTACATTGGGTTCAAGAGATAGTGGAGAAACTTAAATTCACGGGTCAGATTGCATTTGATTTTATCGAGACACCTGAGGGAGACGTGTATCCTTTGGAGTGTAATCCACGGGCAACGAGTGGCATCCATCTATTATCCGCTCAAAAACTAAACCACGCGATATCGTTTCTTCCTACTTCGATAGAGCAACAAGAGTCAAAGCCGAAAATGTTAGGTCTAGCTATGCTGCTGTTCGGAATAGGCCAATGCAAGTGCTGGTCTGATTTTAAAAATTGGATCGGTGTTTTTCGGCGTTCTCAAGACATTGTTTTTTCTCCAGCAGATCCGATGCCTTTTTTTCATCAACTACTAATAGTGAAAACATTTTATGCTATTTGCAGGAAAAACGGAACATCGATACTCGAGGCAACAACGCATGACATTGAGTGGAATGGCGAAATGCTATGAGGATACTTGTTACTGGCGGAACAGGTTTTTTGGGAGGGGCACTGGCAAACAGGTTACTGTATGATGGCCACGAAGTTACCGTTATTGGGCGGAATGAAGCACGGGGAAAAGAACTGGCTTTGTTGGGAATGAACTTCATAAAAGCGGACCTGGCAGACGGAAATGCCGTCATAGAAGCTTGTCAGGGGCAGGATTATGTTGTTCATTGTGGAGCATTATCGGCTCCTTGGGGCAAATATGTAGACTTTTATAAAAGTAACGTGCTTGGAACGGAAAATGTTGTTCGTGGATGTCAGCAGCACCGGATTCAGCGGCTGACTCACGTCTCTACCCCCAGTTTGTATATGGAATACCGGGATCGCTATCAAATTGCAGAGGATGACGTCTTGCCATCAAAGGCTATTAATACCTATGCACAGACGAAGCGTATATCAGAAAGTATAGTGGATACGGCATATAAGCAGGGATTACCTGTAATTACAATCCGTCCAAGGGGGATTTTTGGTCCGGGAGATACAACAATATTTCCTCGGTTAATACGTGTCAATGATTCCAAGGGGATTCCCGATTTTGGCAAGGACGTTACGGTGGATATAACCTATATCGAAAATGTAGTAGATGCATTGGTGTTGTGCTTACATGCATCAGAAAGGTGCTTTGGTGAAAAGTACAATATTACAAATGGAGAACCGATGCAGATGCAAGAGTTATTGCAATTACTCTTTGCGAAACTGAACTATCCTTTGCGGCTGAAAAAATTGCCGTTTTTCCTCGCATATTCTGCAGCATCGCTAGCCGAGTTCTACGCGAATATCATGCCAGGAGCGAGAGAACCGGAAATTACGCGTTATGGAGTTGGTGTTTTATATTACTCTCAAACGCTGGATATAACGGCCGCACGTCGTGAGCTGGGATTTAAGCCTAACATAAGTATTAGCGAAGGTATTGAAAGATTTGCTGATTGGTGGAGAGGGGAGCGGTAATGAGTTCACTTGAAGTGTCTTTGTTACGCGCGGGGTATTGTGTTCATCCTGAGATAATAGCTATGCGTAATGGATCTTTTCAGTTGCGTGAATTTCCAGCCATGGCAGCATTGATTAAACATCCTGAGAAAGGGTATATCCTATTCGACTCAGGATACACAAGGCGTTTTTTTACTGAGACAGCGCGCTGGCCTTTTTCGTTATACGGTCATATTACTCCTGTTTATCTGAAAAAAGGGGAGAGTATCACGGAGCAACTTCATCTACAAGGAATTGAAGCAAATCAGGTTCGATATATTCTGTTATCCCATTTCCATGCGGATCATATTGGCGGATGCAGAGACTTCCATTCTGCTACCTTTGTTGCTCACCAGGAAGCCTTTGCGACCGTAAAGAGTCTGACAGGGATGAGAGCATTACGTGCGGGATTTATAAAAGCATTGTTACCAGAGGATTTTGAAAGTCGGTTAGTGACTTTAAAAGATTCCCAGGCTATAAAGTTACCTGAGTTGCATCGTCCTTTCGAATACGGATTCGACGTATTTGAGGACAAAACTTTATTTTTGGTTAAGCTGCCCGGGCATACAACAGGACAGATGGGGCTAATTATTCCTGAAAGTTCTACGGGGGGATATTTTTTTATTGCTGATGCATGCTGGCAGAAGGCTTCATTCCGCAAGCTGATTCCACCCCACTGGTTAGCCCGGTTTATCACTGCGGATTGGAAGGAGTATTTACAGACGCTGCATCGAGTACATGAATATGCGGGTAACCACCCGCATATAGCGGTTGTCCCTTCCCATTGCAAAGAAACCTTGGAGGATATGTTCAATGCTGCAAGAGGTTAAGATACTGGCGCAATATATTACAACAAAATACGGCCATAAATTTGGAAGTCGAAAGGAACTGGAAGATTGGCAAGAACGAAAGGTTCGAGTTCTCTTGCAGCGTATTTTGCTAATCTCAGAATTCTATCGAGACTATTTTGCGGGGTTGGATATTGCTGAATGGCGTAATTGGCCAACAATCAATAAACAAATTATGATGAAGAATTTTACGCGCCTGAATACGGTGGACGTTTCCAAAGAAGAAGCATTTAGAGTTGCATTTGCTGCGGAAGAGTCTCGTAATTTTACACCCACTGTTCATAACATTACAGTGGGGTTATCATCTGGGACTTCGGGCAATAGGGGACTTTTTTTGGCTAGCCAGGACGAACAAGCCAAATGGGCCGGTGCGATACTGGCTAAGGTATTACCTGGATCCTTATTGAAGGAGCATCGAATTGCCTTTTTTTTGCGTGCTAACAGTAATCTATATAAAACTTTAGGGAAGCACCGGATCCGATTTGAGTTTTTCGACCTACTAAAACCTATGGCAGAACATATAGCTAGCCTTAATGCCCTGCAGCCAACGATAGTGGTGGGCCCGCCGTCCCTATTGAGGCTCTTGTCCGATGCGTTGTGTCGGGATTTGCGCATAGTACCGGAGAAGGTAATTTCAGTTGCAGAGATACTTGATCCATTGGATAAAGTATACTTAGAACAACGGTTCCAGCAGATCATTCATCAAGTTTACCAATGTACGGAAGGTTTTTTAGGGGTAACATGCTCCCTGGGAGTGCTCCATCTAAATGAAGATCTGGTTGTAATTCAGAAGGAATATTTGGATGATGAATATAAACGATTTAGTCCGATTATTACTGACTTTAGCAGGATATCGCAACCTATTATCCGGTATCGTTTAGATGATGTTTTAAAGGAAAAAGTTGGGGGCTGTGCTTGTGGATCTCCACATGTTGCTATCGAGAGCATAGAGGGGCGATGTGATGATATCTTTTATCTTCCTGCGAAAAATCAACAAGGCGTAATTCCGGTTTTTCCTGATTTTATACGGCGAGCCATCATTACAGCTGATGAATCCATTGTGGAATATATAGCCATACAAAGAGATGAAAGCCATATTGATATCGGGCTTCGCTATATAGGTTGTGATAATGTTGAACAACGTGTCAGGCTAAACTTAGCTACATTATGGGAGAGTATGGGTATCGCTCCACCGCACGTGAATTTCATTGAGATTCCCGTGCAAATTCCAGGACGAAAGCTCAGACGAGTAGAGAGGCAGTTTGAAGTGGCATGGAAAAAGTAGAGTTGTTCGGTAAGCAGAATCTTCATCTCTTAATATGGCCCGAAACATGCGATGGCCAATATGCAAAAGAATATCTTACGCCCCTCATTCTGGATGGAGTTGAGCCGTACATTAAAAATGTAAACACTGAAGTGATGATAGTTAAAGTAGGAGATTGCATACTCCCGATTACTATAAACAATGGTGAATACGATAATCCGTATGTGTGTTCACCTTATAACCACTATGTTTCCTATGCGGTGGAAGAGTTACGCGAATTGAAAAATCCGACTTTAGAGAAAATGTTATCCGGGGTAATCAATACCGTGGGGTATTTTCTTCGGAGAATGGATTTTAATAAGGTCGTGCATGTGAATAATTGGTTACTTTCCACTAATTTGTATCCAGCTCTAACTGATGATGAAATTTCGGAAATCCTGGGTTTTTTACAGATGAGATTTCCTTGCCATACACTCGTATTCCGTTCAATAAACGCGGAGACGAACAGTTCAACTATTAACTCGCTAACAATGCAAGGATGCGTTCCTGTAGCCAGTAGACAAATATATGGGGTAAACCTAAGATCGGGGGTACTGCCATCTACGTATGACCTAAAAAAGGATATAAAACTGCTGGTTAATACTCCTTACGAGATACACCAGGTTTCCCAACTGTCTGCTGAGGATGCCTTGCGAATAAAGGAAATATATAACATGTTGTATCTCGATAAATACTCTTATCATAACCCCTGGTTTACGGAGAAGTTTATCGAATATGCAGCACGGTCAGGAATTTTAAATTTTGTTTGTTTTTGCAAAGAGCAACAGATTAATGCGGTGATTGGCTATTTTCAACGAAATGGAGTTATGACAACACCTATCGTTGGCTATGATACTAATATTCCGACGAAGACAGGATTATATCGATTGATTTCCATTAAGATTTTGTTAGAAGCCGCGAAGAACCGATTGTATTTAAACAATAGTTCCGGTGCGGCACAATTCAAAAGGAATAGAGGATCAGTCGGACATATTGAGTATAGCTTAGTGTATTATAAACATTTACCGTGGTGGAGGAGGCTACCATGGCTTGTTCTAGCGGCTATCGTTAATAAGATTGGAATTCCGTTGATGAAAAAGTACCGCCTATAAGATTTGAAATCCCGCACGTTAGAGATGATACGGAGAACCATATCATTGGTAACGGCAAAAATGGCTGCAACCCTTGCGAATGCAGGGTTGCAGCCATTTTGATTCATGGGAGGCGCCACGAATTAATTGTAAGAAGACATAAACGAATCTTGGATAAAGGAGTGATTTACGGCTTTACTGATAAATCTTGGTTTTCCTTTTCGTTTTTTGAACGGAATTTATCGTCCCAATTAATTTTCGCCGTTAAATGCATTACTATTCCAAGCGTGAGAATAGAACCTATTGTCACTATCAACCCGGTTAATCCCTTGAAGAAATGGGAGAAAGTAAATAATACAAGGAATATGAATTGCGAAATGGCTACTTCTCTAAAAGCAAATTTTGAGTCGACAACAATCCTCATATACGAAACTACAAGCCCCATTGAAATGATAGACGAAATAACAAATGTAAGATAGATATCAACTAAATCTACCAAATAAGAAAAAAGGAGGCTAAAGGCGAAGAATGATGCGGCAAGAAAGAAGTAATTCATGGGATGAACGGATATATTTCTTATCACGCAGAACATAAAGAGAACAAAGAACAGGAGGGAGATAGGAGCAAAAAAGCTCATTTGACTGGCCAGATGTCCTGGACTAGGTTTTTTGGGCATATCTATACCTAATTTTGAACCGGTTAGAAGGTTAGTAAAGCTCCATTGCAACTCCCACCCGTTACCAATCTTTGTTTTAGACGAAGGCGACAATGTGTTTTCAGGAAAATCAATATCGTTAAAGTTTGTTGTCATCTTCATTGTAAAGTTATTCACAGCAATGACCTTATCGCCAAACTTGTAAAACCACTTATCCATACCCTGGGATACATATGCTATCTCAACGGTAGCCTCTTGGTTTGCTTCAAGTTGAATAGGCACTAAAATATTGTTGAAGTCGCGAACCTCAACCGGCTTGCCGTTTACCAGAACCCGGAAGTTGTCATAAGTGCCCTTTTCAGAAGGCATCTTATGGTTGACAAAGAAACTTTTGGGGGTGGGTTATATTAATAGATTCCGTTTCTAAGTGCCTTTCCCTTCAAATTATGGTAAATAATGGGGGTGAAGGGATGACCGGACAAAGCGTACCAATTGCCTACGCCGACGGCTGATGCTTTTTAATTTCATTTCAACTTCATCAATTGTAGGTACCGTCTGTAACGATTATTTAACTTGCTCCATATAAGGAGCCATCATCATGAGTGTCAGAATTTGTTAAAACCTCTAGAATCATGTGTAATTTCAAATTGAGTAATCATTCCGTTAGAGCTGCAATAGCGACATTATTTTTGCGGCATCCTACATCCACACCAACTAGCAATTGTTGCTGCATATTTCTCCTCCATCCTTAAGTTATCCAATGTCACATCTACTAACAGAGCCATTTCCCACAGGCCGGCATAATCCCGGCCAACGTCACAGATAACAAAAAAACGAGGGCGGCATTTCAGAGCTGAGTTATCTCATTTATGAGAAACTAACCCCGCGAGCCACACCCTCGTCTATATTTTATTATATCATTTTTTTAGGGTATGGCTTACATTTACCATGGTAGACCCTGTTTGCTTTTCTAAAGAAAAAGTGGGTGAAAGTATAAGCCTAAATGGAATTCTGTAGAATTAGAAATTTTATCCAGAGTGATTGACGATGGTTTGAGAATTGCCAACATGCAATTTGCGACATGAATGGTAAGAAGCGGCCACAATGTTCCATTCGGCCATAAACAAAGCGTGGCGGAAAGTGAACTCGTCTCAGCAATGCTGAAGCGAGTTCACTGTGTTAGGGCCGTAGGACGGATAGATATACGAAGCTGTTCACAATGACTTTCGTAGTAATTAAGCGCAATCGCCAAGATCTATTATTATATTATTTTCCAAGAACCTTTCAAAGCCGGCAGCGTCACGAATAATGGCATCAGTTGACACATTGTTGTACTGCGCAAGACATATTGAACCGTGGAAATTCACACTACGCCCCTTGGAGACGTCGAAGGTTATTTCACACAGCGCCTGGAAATGGTTGACGTCTTGGCGTAGGTCTTCAAATATCTCTTTGAGGCAAGAATCAAGCTGTAAGTTGTGTGTATTTATACGAGCTCTGTAGCATGAAATGACTTTTTGTTCGTCCTGTTGTAGGTGGTTTTTCGCTATACCCCAAAGCAACATCCCGATGCTGTTGCCGACCAATGAGCCTAAAACAGGCAAAGGGACCAAAGCTTGGCCTACTGCTGAAGCGACTGCGCCGATCGTCACATCAAGGCAGAGCGCCTCCGCGTTAAGGACAAATTCATCGCGGCCAATTTCGCTTTTTCGAAGTCGGTTGGCTTGTTCGATCACACCGAAAGATGCGGAAAACACTGCGGTTGCGGCAGGCGCAGGAACGCCTGCAATTTTTGTCAGTGAATATACGCCACCACCCCGAATACTGCCCTTGACCACGCCAACTCCTGCCTCAGCGGCAATTTCAAGCCAGTCGTCTGAGGTGTAGTCGGCCAGAGTCAGGCCTTTTTTGTGACGCTTAGCTATGCTCATCACAAGCGCGGTTCCGCCTTCGAGGGCAGCGCCGATGGTTGCGGCCTGTAAACCAGCTTTCATAGTAGGACGCGCTTTTTCGATGTGTCTTTGGCGAAGCTTTTTATCGATTTTCTTGAGTTCCTCCTCCTTTTTGGCAATAGTGTCGTCCACTTTGTTCAACTGAACCTCACCGTAAGTCGTGATGGCGGGTTTTACAGCTCGCTCGAACTTAAAACCGGTGGCCTGCTCGAAAGCTCGGATGTTCCGTACCAAAGTCGTCTGACTGCCTTGCAGTTCTGACGATTTTTTCGCAAGAAGTTTTGTTATTTCCATATAACGGTCTTTGGGGATATGATAAAACCCACCATTAGCTAAAAAATCCTGGTATTTTTCAAGATGCTTCTTAATATGGTTGACCGTGGCGGCAGCGCCGTTTATGTATTTACTTTGAACCTCAGCGCCGTTTAGTAAGTAGTCGGCAGGAGCAAACCGCTCTGCACCATTCAACCAAATATAGATAGGTTTGCCGCCCTTGATTTGTTCAAGGGCATTGCCGATAAAAACCTCACAAGCTTCGGCTATTTCACCATGCTTCGTCGTTTGGCTTCCCAAAATGTGAGAAGGATCGCTAATGAAATTACGGAGGGCGTTAATTCCATCTATAGCAGCATTTAGGTTGATCTCCTGCATCTTCAAAGCGTGAGCAAGCTGCTCCGTCTCCATCTGTACGATGTGTCCCAACCATGCCGCATGAGCGTGGGCGATTGTTTCATTAACAATTGCCATTATGCCACCTCTTTTTTGTATTTTCAGGCTGTATAGCAGACACAAGCGCCATTGCCGCGTTTACCAATGTCCAAAGTTGCTGCTGGTCGTTGCCGGGTAAATCTTCGTAATTTGTCGCGCGTAGTCTTCCACAACGCTCGAGCAAGTCTGCGACGCCCTCACTAAGCGACTTGATTTTCTTGGACAAAGCATTAGTTTTTGCAATATCAGTTGACAAATCATGCGAGTTCTCTCGCAGCTTTTGCGCCGCATTGAGCGCATCGTGTGCGATTTTTGCGTTTTTCTTTCTGATTGAACACGCGGCCCATACGACCTCAGTGCCCAAGAGAGCCCAGCCAATCGGTCCGATAAGCCCTCTGAGTGCAACGCTTCCCCCCGCTTTGAGGGCGGCGGTACCAATAATTTTTGGTGCAGCCTTTACCAAAAATCGATTTGCTACTTGTGTACCAACTATAGTTGTAGTTCCGCTAACCGCAAGCACCCCACCAGTAAAAAGGGTTTCCTTGCGAGCTTCTGCATTAAAGTCGCGGGCGTAATACCGCCCCCTTGTGGGTGTAATTTGCTTAACCTCCTGCGCCAGCTTGATTGGGATACCCGTAATGCTCCCGATGAGGTATTCGACCGCATATAAGGAAGACACACCACCTTTGATTGTTTTGTTAAAGTTTGCAGCTGTCGTCTGCGATTCGTCGATTAATGTATTGAAAAACGCAGCAGCAATTTCATATTCCCTGACAGCTTCGCTTTTAAAATCGTGATTGAACATTTTTCAACCTCCTTATTGTATACTTTTTATTGACGGGTTAATTGCGTTGTTGTATTATAAGTTTACAGCACAACGCAACTGGCGTCAATGGGTTACGCAAATATCGTTTTAGCGCCATTCGGTGTTTTGGGATAAATAGTAACAATGCAATTGCATGCAATAATGCAACTGTGCAATAATAGGAGGTATCTAATGGCAACAGTCCGATTTGAAAAAGACAGATACGATTTTTACATTGGTGGTTACGCTCCGTTCAGCAGTGACAATAATAGGCATGACTTACTGTTCAACTACGTTAACAAAGATTTATCACAGCTTCCCGTGCTGCTTGAGGGTTATATATCGAAAGCATTGGACATTCGAAGATTTGATTTAACAGGCTATCGTTACAGCAAAAACGATGCTGCACAAATAAACGATATATTAATGTCACTACATCCTTACTATAAATTCGATTATGAATTTAATCATTACAGCACCTTTATAAACGCGATAGGTGAATATCTGAATGTGCTATTGCTTAATGCGAGTTGGAAAGAGGAAGATGGCAGATTCGCCGGGTTTGAGCGCTTGTATGAAAGAGAAGAGGAAAGAGAATGGTATAACAAGAGATTTAGCATTCTGACTGAGCCTTATTTGGACTTTTTTCTTTCTGATGACTCTAGTCATCCTAAAAACAAGTTTTACGAAAAGTATAGATATCTAATAGGCGAAGACTGCCCCGACGATTTTGAGGTCATGATCAGTATACCGTATTGGAAAAAAAATGAAAAAGGATTTGACCATGAGCTTAAAACGCAGGAATTTGTAAAACGTACGTTGTTTTGGACAATGGATTTGTCGGCACCTTATTTAGGGAGGATGACAGTTCCGCAACGCGTGTGGCTTTATGGGAATATGTTCGGGGCTTGGCATAAGGAATACGAGTTAAAAGTAGAAAAACGGCTTTCGTTTAAAATCCCTTACCTGTACAGGCATGGAGAAACCGCCGATAAATCGAGAATATCCCTTGAGATGGACGGGTTATCAAGACAGCTTGAAGCATTATATGATTCCTATATTAGCAATACCGAGATATCAGAAGAAGCGAAAGATGCTCTTGATATTGCGGCGAATTATGCAGCAAGGTTGGCCAGCGATGTAGTAGATCATGAGGAATATGAAATCGTAGATATTCGCGAACTGCTTTTCCTTGAGATATTGCATATGATAGAATGCCGTATGCAAATAAAAAGATGTAATAACTGTGGACTGTACTTTGTCGTCACAAACCGAAATCAATTATATTGTGACAGACCAACCAGTGATGCAAAGCAGACTTGTGCTGAAGTCGGCCCAATGCGTGCTTTTAGCCGCAAGAAAGAGAGCGAGCCCGCACTGAAAAAATATACAAAGGCATATAATACGCACCGTATGCGGGTTAAAAATAAAATCATGACACAGGATGATTTTGAAGCATGGCACAAAGAGGCGAAAGAAAAGCTTGAAAAAGTCAGGGCGGGAAAGTTGGACGAGGACGAATACGCTAAGTGGCTTAAAAAATGAATATCTTAGCACAATACCCCAAGTTACCTACGAGAACCCGTTTCAGCATAGAAGAAGCGCAGGGGCGGTTCCTGAGCTTGCATTGAAGAAAAATAAATTTGGTCGTTATACCGATACGGAGAACCGTATCACTGGTAATGGCGAAAAGAGGCGTCAACCTTAAATCTTAAAGACTGACGCCATTTTAATTATTGGGAGGAGTCAAGAATTAGTTATAGAAAATTGATTAAACATACAGTGAAAATGCCCAAAAACTAATGCTCATGGGTGAGCAAAAGGACAGCATGAAGGAGAGATGTCTATGTGGGATGAATTTTTGAAAATACTAAAATTATACCCTAGTGTGCTTAAAGACTTAAATGAAGGATGTACAAAGGAAGAAATTTTAAGTGCTGAGAGTAATATAGGTGTCAAATTTCCTTCCACATTAATACAGGTTTACTTGAAGAACAACGGTCAATGTATAGATAGTAAAGGGATATTTAAGGCCGTTTCTGGTTATGACAAATATTCTCGTCTGAAATTGCTTAGTTTGAAGTCAGTAGAAAATATATGGAAGATACTTTATCATACAGATGGTCTTGATGTGTTTGAGAAAACATATATACCTTTTGCTGCAGATGATGAGAAGTGTATTGATGATGTTTATTGTATAGATGCGAAAACAGGGGAAGTATTTTTATTATGGACGTCAATTTATGACTGGAATTATCCCATTGACTGGCAGACACATAGATTTTCTAGAGGAAAGAATATGGAGTTATTTTTACAGAAACAAATAGAAATGTACTGGTGATTTTTATGAAGTTAACTCAAACCTGACCCTTTTTTTCCTAGTCTATCAAATTATAAGGGCAACAATATAAACACAACCGCAAAAAGAGGATACGAACTACACTGCGTAATTCGTATCCTCTTTTTGATTTTCATAACGAGACCGACCAATCGATCGACATGGACATTCCTCAGACTTACCGTATGAAAGCCTCGGTGTCAGGGTGACAGAGAGTTTATCAGGTGAAAGCCCATTAAGGAAAGAAATACAGCAGGATTGTCATGTTAGGTCAGCGTGATTGACACTGACACGCCTTTGACACAGAGTAACGGCGAAGAATAACTTGTTATATAAGCAGATACACAAATAGTCGAAGTTCCTGCAGAAAATTCTAATAATTTGCAGGAACTTTGCATTTTTATGATAAATTTATTAGTTGTAAGGCTTAATAGGACTTTTAGACTTAAGAGAATCGTCATTGTGAGTCCGGGCATGCTATTTACATGGTTTCTGCTGTGCTTTAGTCACGGGGAAAGCACATTTTACGTCGTAGGCTTTACTCAGGCAGAGTTTTAGACATTTAAGATAAGAGAGAGTATTAACAATGTTTGATAAAATATCGATCTTTTATATGACCGGTACAGGCAATTCCTTTAAAGTTGCTCTGTGGTTTGCCGAAATAGCGAAAAGCTTAGGGTTATTAGTTAACTTAAGGCAAGTGAAAATGACAAAGTTAGAAACTAAGACTGATATAAGGACATTATGTGTTTTTGTATTTCCAACCCATAGTTTTACTGCTCCGATATTGATTTTAAAACAAATATTTTTTCCCTAAGGCTAATGGAGCATGTGCTGTAATTTTGCCGACGCGTGCTGGAACAAGGGTGAAAGGATTGTGTTTCCCAGGGATGGAAGGGACAGCCGGGTATTTGACTGCGTTCTTGCTGCTGTTAAAAGGCTATAAAACTCGGGGTGTGATGGGGATTGATATGCCCAGTAATTGGACTGCCCTCCATTGGGGCCTATCCATAGAGAATGTAGAGCATATTATTTCACAGGCAGAAAGTAAGGTTAAGCGTTTTGCAACCCTTATACTGCAAGGAGATACAAAATTTAATGGAATTATCTCTTTGGTATTAGGGCTGATGCTAGCGCCAATTTCACTGATGTATCTTGTATTGGCGCAGTTTATGTTAGCTAAATTATTTTTTGCATCAGATAAATGCGTTGGGTGCGGAGTTTGTGCTCGATACTGTCCCAAGCAGGCTATAAGAATGACCGGAGAAGATAAAGAAAAACGGCCGTATTGGCGGTACTCCTGCGATAGCTGTATGGCCTGTATGAATTATTGCCCGCACGAAGCTATTGAAGTAAGTCCGCTATTAGCAGTCGTTTTTTATTATATAGCTACTGTACCGTTTATCTCTTATCTGATAAGTAATTGGACTGGGTATTATATCGAAAAAAACTGGATTGACCTTATTCAATATATATCAATATTAATAACAGTTTATTTGGTGTACTTAATCAGCCACCAGTTTATGAGGTTTCCTTTAGTAAGAACTATTTTTAGCAAATTAACACATACCCGTTATTTTCGCAGGTATCAGGCACCGGGAGTACCTTTTGCGAAATCAGATAAATAAAAAGCATGTCACTGAGTATCAAGAGTTAACCGATACAGTGTCGATAGTAATGGCAAAAGGGATATGTGTCAAAGATAAAAAACGCGCGAAAGACCTATGGAAAACGCTGTGTTTTAAATCAAAAAACTCAAAAATAAATAAAGATCGGAGAAAATACTCTTTTAAGTTAAATAGCCAGTTGAAAGGAGTGGTGGTATGAAGGAAGAAAAAATTGCTTATATAAATCCGGAGAATATGATGACCCCGCGAGGGTTTTCGCAAGTTGTTACGGTATACGGCAACCATAAAACAATATATGTTGGCGGACAAGACGCAGTAGACGAAAATGGAAATACTGTCGGCAAGGGTAGTCTTAAATTGCAAACAAAGCAGGTGCTTGTAAATATTGAGAAAGCACTGGCGGCAGCTGGAGCCGGGCTGGAAAATGTGATTAAATGGAATGTCTATCTAGTCCAAGGCCAGAATCCGCAAGAAGGCTTCGAGGTTTTCCGGGAAAAATGGGGTAGCCGGCAAAATCCTCCAACTTTGACCGTTTTATTTGTGGCAGGATTAGCAAACCCCGAATGGTTGATAGAAATAGATGCTATTGCGGTAATTACGGAATAACGCTCGGATAAGTACAATCTGTAGTTTGACGAGGGAAGGAGAGTCGTTCTTCTTCTAGCTCAGCGATCTCGGTATAATTTATTTTTGGTTTAAGTACTACGCACATTTTGATATCTCTCCATTAGCGAGAATAATTGTTCTGCCATATATTCTGATGAATAGGGCATTGAATTTGTAATCCACCATTCAACTACACCGATGGTTGCCGAAGCAAAATATTGTACCATAATTTCCTTATTCACATCTTCATTGATGCCATTCAAATCAACTTGTTCTTCAATACTCTTCACCATTAAAGCATGTAATCGGTTTCTAAAAGCAGTAATGCTTTTACTCATTAGCATTTTTGAATAGAAAAAAGCATGTTGCTCTAAATATTTAAATGTTTTACAAAGCGAATCCTTACCAGAAATATTGTTATCATTTCCTTTTTGCTGACAAGTTTCAAATAATTTATTTAAGTGATTCTCTATGCATTGATTTAATAAATCAAATATGTCTACATAATGCGAATATACAGTTCCCCGATTTACATTTGCCAGTTCTGCAATTTCGTTAATTGTAATTTTTTCAAAATCTTTTTCTAACATCAGCTTAGTAAAAGCATCCATAATGGCTTGCTTAGATTTTTCAATACGCCTGTCCATAAGAGATTCTCCTTAGTATTGTAAAAATGAACATTTTTATCTGTTTTGTTTATTAATCAACATATGTGGTCGTTTTACTCATTGATTTCAGTTAACAGCGTTGCTACTATTATATTAAACAAATGTTTGAAACTCAACATTTGTCGGTTATTTTTATTAAGGAGATGACTACAATGAGCTTAATAACGGTCAATGAACGGTGTATTAAATGTGGGCTTTGCATTAAAGAATGCCCAGTATATGTTCTAAAGATGGGAGAAAAAGGGCCAGAAGAAGTGGCGAGCACCAATTGCAATGCCTGTGGACATTGTGTTGCAATATGTCCTAATTCTGCAATAGATAACGAAAAAGCACCGCTAGCACTACAAGTTGATGCTAATGATTTTCCTAAGTTAAATTCGCAGCAGGCGGAGTACTTTTTAAGATCTCGTCGTTCCATAAGAAATTATCATGACAAGTCTGTATCAAGAGAAATTTTATCAAAATTAGTAAATATAGCTAGACTAGCTCCTACTGCGTCTAATAGTCAAGGTATATCCTATGTTGTAGTAGAAAATAAACAACTACTTGAAAAAGCTGCTGAAATCACTATTCAGATGCTAGAAAATTCCCCTGTAAGGCATTTATTAGAAGTGGCGATTATAGGTTATAGGGAAAAAGGACTTGATTCAGTTTTCCGCGGCGCACCAAATTTAATTATAGCTATTGCAGACAAGAATTTTCCATACGCTAGAAATAACGCTATTTCATGCTTAACTTATCTGGAGTTATTTGCCACTTCATTAGGACTTGGAACCTGTTGGGCTGGAATTTTTGAGCATTTTGCATCTATCGAAAATTCACCGCTAACTAATTTATTCAATATTTCAGAAGAAAAAACTGTAGCAGGTGCAGTTATGGTTGGTTATCCTAAGTATAAATATATGAGATTAGTGGATAGAAATTCACTAGATGCTACATACATAATTTAACGCAGTTTTTTCCTGCAGCAATACTCTGGGTTCGTAATTAATGCGATGAGTGCGATTAATCTATTGGAGCAAATGAGACTTGTGGAGTTGTTGCTAATTTATGGGGCAACAAGCGAGGGAAATTTTTGGATAATGGATAGCAAGGGTTCTAAATCGTAGGTGATAAATTTAAAAATGGAAAAGCAACTAGGTCTCCCATGGTGAGAGTCTAGTTGCTTTTTTTTTCGTTTATAGGGGACGAACATCGACTACTATCCAGTTTCCGTCATTAGATCGTTCCAAAAGTACATTGTATAATTTGCCGGTGTCATTTTTACGTACTTCGACGAGTGCCCTTCGATTATTAACAGTGAGAAGAGAAAATGAGTCACGGTCCGAATCAAAACCTAAGCTTGCTGCGCGAGCTTTGACGTAATCAACAGGACTATTGATTTGATACGCATAGTCTCTAAGGTAACGATGGCTATTATTATTATCACTTCGATAATAAATTTTACCATCCTGATACCAGGCTTGGTTCTCATCTGAAGTTGGCCAGCTATGATTGTGCTCATGCCAGCCACGACCTGGCGGACGCTGATCTTTAGTAACTTGTACGTTGGAAACTTTGCCTTGGTAACTGGGTACAGCTTCTGCAGCAAGGGCCTTTGTTACTGGGATACCAGACAATACTGCGCCTGTCATGATTGCGGTGCCCATTAAAGCAGCGGCACGGCGTTTGAATTTTAGTCTCAGTTGCTTGCGTTTAGCTGAGTTTTTCGCCATTATTTTCCCCCCCTCGACGTTACTTAATTCTAGTGTCTCAGCTTTAATTCACCATAATTCAAGGTAATTATAACAAGTGATGAGGTTATTGCAGAAAATAGTTATGAATTTTGTAGGTTGCTTTATTTTTGTTGGATAGTCAACCCATTTAACTGTGATATGATTAAAAATCAACCTTTGTATAATGCGATCCTTTGCAGATGGTAATACTGCATAGGGTCGCGACACCTTGACCTAAATATATTGATCAATCTGATCATAGCCGAAACAGTTGAGCTACACGAAGGCTATAAACTGGCAGCTGCCCGGCTCCTCTCCATTTCGCTAAAACGAGACTATAGCGGATTCAATCCGCGATGTAATACAAAAGTGGCGTGCTGCGAGGCGTGTTTCTACTCGACTGTCAGCCCTGCTTACGAATGGCCTCGCACCGTTCGATCGGCTTTCAGCGATCCGACAGTGGAACACCGTGATACCAAAGTGGCGGGCCGGGGAACGGAAGAAATCAAAACAAATGAGATAACGGGGCGGATTAAGCGAGGTTTTGTGGGGATTTCCTGCGAGATGGGTCGACCCAGTGTCGGCGCTCGCTTTTACGATATTGAAAAAATCGCTGTCGCCCTGGCGCGGCTCGGTGTAGAGTTTGAACCCAATAACCCCTGCACTAGACTCATGACTGATCCGAAAACAGGCTTCTTTAAGGATGAGGTAAAGCAGGAAAAGGTTCTTTCGGCAATTATTGAGATGCTTGTACCCATAGAAAAGATGAGAAGCATCCTGGAGACCATCCGCCAAATCGGGAAAGAAGTTGACTGCGTATTATCTGTGGATCTGATTTCTATTCTTGAGGAGGATCATACTATTCCGACGCTTCCCATATTACCGGCAATGCAGTGGCCGGTGCTGCCGAACGGCAAGATGAATACCGGACTTGGCAGGCCGCTTGCAAAGGAGGATTAACCGATGTCTCATACCTTGCACCGCCGGGGTACACCGGAAAACCTGGCGCATGATTTTCCTATGCATGCTATGCCGGCCCGCGGGTTTAACCATGAAGGTGCGCAACCAAAACTGCAGGAGTTTCTGCGTATTGCGCATGGAAATAACCCGGTTAATCTAGGCGACGTCAAACTGGGCAATCAATTTGTGACTGATTATGATGAACTGCATGAAAAGCTGACCATCAGCAGTACCCATGCTGTCTTGGCAAATGAAAGCGATCTTGTCACTTTGCTCCAGGAAGTTAAGGAGGCCGAGCTTGGCATGTCTCTCACCATATCCGGCCTTTTTGACAAACTGTTCGCATGCTGTGCCCACGCGGGGATTCAACCCCACGCCGTTGAACATTCGCTGGGGGTATTGGGAAAAACGGAAAAAATGCCTGAAGACGAGATCGCTCAGGTAACCAGCATGTGTGGACATGCCATGGTGGCGCAGGGACTAGTCCGCCGCCTGATACGCCAAGTGAAAAAGGGGACTATTACGCCGGAAGAAGCGGGTGTTGAACTGGCTAAACCCTGCCGGTGCGGCATCTTCAACCCTGTGCGAGCTGCAACGCTTATTGACGAATACTGTGCGTTGTATACTGTTTCTGATCGATAGCCGCTTTAGCTGCTGCGGCAGCCTACGCTATTCGCCGTCAAAAAGTCTGTGGCGCCCTAGCATTATACCTAGTACGGAGAACCGTACATGGTAACGGCGGCGAAAAAAAGAGTTAGTGAGACAAAAGACGATGGTGGTGTCTGTACATAGACACCACCATCGTCTTTTGTCTTCTGAGGGAAAAATATCAAATTAATATTACTGAAATTGCAGAACAGGATTATGAAGTATGACTTTTATCAACCTCTGCCGGAAGCTCAACCTTGAAGATATTAACATTTTTATCAAGGGAAAGGGCGATATCATCGTCTTGCGCCGCTGTCATCGACTTTAATTGAGGCCTATGGCGTTTTTGAGTACTTTTAAATTCTTGGAGTAGTATATTTAATTATCATTTCGATCGGTACAATGTTTGTTCAAACTGCACCGCCGGGGTTCCGGTTGGCTGGCTGGATACCGCCAGCCGCCTACGGCAGCTACGATTGCCGGCTGCTGCTGCCTCATCGGCAAGCTAGCGTAACGGCTCAATATAAGAATTAGTAAATCGTTATATGAAGGGAGAAAGGGTATGAACAAGGTTGTTGGGATTGATCAGGCGATTGAAAAGGTTTACGATGGCGATAGTATGTTTTTAGGTGGATTTTTGGGGGTAGGGTCACCGCTGAAATGTATCGAAAAACTGGCTGCATCCGGGAAGAAAGAGTTAACCATTATCAGCGAAGTAAGCGGGATGCCAGGCGGTGGCTTTGATATGGCTGTCTTATTTAAAAACCGTCAGGTAAAAAAAATCATTACCTCGCACATCGGCACCTGCCCGGAATTATTAGAAGAATACCAAGCCGGGCGTTTGGAGGTAGAACTCTATCCTATGGGAACCTGGGCAGAAAAAATCCGGGCAGCGGGAGCAGGCTTAGGTGGCGTCTTAACGCCAACTGGAGTGGGGACTCTGGTGGAAGAAGGAAAGCAGAAGTTAACGATTAGCGGTAAAGAATATTTGCTGGAGTTACCATTATCGGCAGAGTTTGCCTTTATTAAAGGGTATCGTGGCGACAAAAGCGGTAACATTGAATATCGCGGTGTAGCAGTCAATTGCAATAAGGTGATTGCCGCCGCAGCTAAGTTCACGGTAGCTGAAGTGAATGAAATTGTCGAAACCGGCGAAATTGACCCCAATCAGGTAGGAACACCGGGCATATACGTCAATGCAGTGGTACAAGGCTATAATTTTGATGAGCATGTTCAGGTGTTTAAACAACGTTGGGACGCAACCGGACAATTAAAGAAAGAGTAGAAGGAGGAAAGTCTCATGGATATAAGAGAAAAAATTGCTCGTCGTGCCGCTCTGGAATTAAAAAATGGAGAATTTGTAAACTTGGGCTTTGGCATGCCTACTGCAGTACCAAACTTCTTGCCTGAAGGGGTGCAAGTTACTCTGCAGTCGGAAAATGGCTGCCTTATGATGGGACCTACTCCTTCTGCCGGCGAAGCCGACCCTGACAATGGCAATGCTGGCGGACAGCCAATTACTTTACTGCCGGGTGCTGCAATTTTTGACCTGTGCGAATCATTTGCTATTATTCGGGGAGGTCATGTGAATACTGCTATTCTGGGAGGGCTGGAAGTAGACCAAGAGGGGAATATTGCAAATTGAGCAAAGAATGCAGCCAAAGGTGATTTTTCGCCAGGAATGGGTGGTGCTATGGATTTGGTCAGAGGCGCCCAAAAGATTGTCTGCACTTTGCAGCACAATGACAAAAAAGGCGAATCCAAGGTTCTGAAAAAATGTAGTTTGGCAGTAACCGGCCGTGGTGTGGTCAATGTTATCATAACGGAAAAGGCCGTGTTCCATGTTGTTGACGGGGGGCTTGTATTAGTAGAAAAAGATCCGGCGCTGTCAGTAGAAGATCTGAGAGCCTGTACGGAAGCCGAATTTACTGTATCCCCGGACTTGAAAGATTATCGCATGAGTGGCATTAATGCGTAGTTATCTAACCTAAGGTAAGGAACAATTCATTAGATAGAAGAACTTAAATATTGCTTGGCGACGTTCAGAGTTGTGCTGCCAAAAACAAGAGGATCCATACACTTAGTCGAAGCGAATGGGTCCTCTTTTCGTTACTTAAAAGATTATTACTTTATTTACCTGCATGAAACTATAGTTTGGCTTTTATCAATTCACTTTTAAAAAACAGTCACAGATTCTCTGATAATCAAATTTGAATCGTACTGTACATGGGATGGGGTGTCAATTCTATGTTCTAAAACATCAACAATTAATTTCACACACCCCGCAGCGAGTTTCTCAATCGGTACCTCTACCACTGAAAGTGGTGGATATTTGTCCCCGTTTTGGCCCGGATTTCACAATCACGTTTGTTAGCTAAGTCGCTTATATGCATTTTTTAGAAATCAAACAACAGTCTAAAGCATCCCCGGCAATGGGAGCTTTAGACTGTTGTTTTAAATATAGTAGCTTACTTACGTACATTTTATTGCTACTAGGATTATTGGATAGTCCAACCTTGACAGTCACCATCTAAGTGACTGGGATTAAGGCCTTTTTCAATTTCGAATTCGGAAACTGTTGGAGATTTTTAAAATTAAGATTTCAGGTCTACTTGTTTCGCAAATATTTTCCTCTAATCTCAACATCAATAGGATTAAAAAATGCTGCTACTTCGATATTTAGAGCTTCCGCAATATCGAAAAGAATATCTAAGCTAAATTCCATATCGGAGTTTTCTGCTTCTATCTTTGATATATAGGATCTTGACTTATCGATCATTTCACTGAGACGCTCTTGCGATAAATTACGAAGTTTGCGGTAGAATGCAATTTTACGGCCAATTTCTCTATATTTGGCTAGATGTTTACCTCTCATATTAGTCACCTCATAAAAAATGGAACTGTCTAAATTATAGAGATAATAGACTGAAATATCTGTACAGTTTTAATGAAATATTATTGCATAAATACTGAACAATATGGTATAATATGGATTGCGAGTTGTGTTTACTCTATAAGATTTCAATAGTTTCGGCGAAATCTCAATGATTCCGCTTGCATACGAGGTGATAAATGTGCGAGTCTTTTATAATTATGCTCCACTAGCACTTGCTGTATTAGGAATGTTAGTAGGCCTAGCAGGTTATTACTTGGACATGGTTTTACAGATAAGCCATGAAAGCCTATTATGGGCGGGAATAACCCTGCTATTATGCCTAGCCGGATTTATGACCGGCGGGCTGATCCGCCGGTTGGATTTGACTTCTCACACCGATCCGGTGACATGCTTATGGAATAGAAGGTACTTCTACCGGCGGCTGGCGGAAGAAAAGATCCGCGCGAACCGGAGAAAGACACCGATATGTGTTGCTATGATTGATATAGACAACTTTAAAACGATTAACGATAAATATGGTCATGCCGCCGGGGATTTGGTATTGTTGAAGCTGGCGGCTATCTTTAAGAATACTGTCAGGACTACCGATATTGTTACGCGTTGGGGTGGTGATGAATTTGCCATCATCTTTTCCGGGGCTCCGTTACGGGAGGCATATGCCGTTATGGAACAAATCCGCTATAAAGTCGAGACAAAGTTTAATTCTTCCTATGGTCTAGCCATAAGCGCAGGCGTCATTCCTCTGGGACCTGACCAAGCGGTAAAAGACCTGCTGCTAACAGTCGATCAGGCCTTATATAAGGCAAAGGTCCAGAAAAACTTAGTTATTGCGCAGGCGGATCTTCTATGTTAGTGTGGCGAACATTATCACCAAACCGCCAACGAGAAACTGAGATATATGATAAAATATGTGAGGCATCTGATGAGGTTTCCCGGCTTAGTAAAGCAGGTATGGACACAACCGAAGCGCTCCGGCGGCTAGAGGCGGCATTAGTAGAATTTGAGTTATTTAGGTGTATACGAATATTGCGGCAATAAAATGATACAGGGACGGTTTGACATGTTTCCTTTAAATAATAACAAGTAAGCAGCCGGTTGAGGTGATTAAATCCGCCTAACCGACTGCTATTTGCTTTGAGAAGAGGCAAAGGGGAAATATGGATATAAAGAGAATGTAACTATTGTTAAAAGCCTGAGTCAGGGGACGGTTCCCTGACTCACTCATAACATAACTTAGAACGAACGCATCGTAGCATCACTTTTTCCTCCGGGACAAGGGACCTGTTCCTCCAACCTTGTTGCATAATAGAAATAGCCTAAAGTTTCAGGCACAACAAACTCGGGGAATCCGCTCCCTTAGCCTTGCTGTACCTGTTTTTCATTTTTTAGGGTCAATCGATGGCTAATCGCCTTAGTTGGGGTTACCCAATTGAAAAGAGGGAGTCTCAAACTGGTTTTTATACCTGTTATGAGACACCACCAGTTTAAAGCTTACCGAACCGCCGTATATCGAACGGTATGGTACGGCGGTTAGTCATGCCTCCTACTCAACTTCCAGTACCACTAAGTGATAGAGTAGTTCTAGTTTGGTTAGGCAGGGGTATCTTCAATTCTCGACTGTTATAGCAGGTATAATTGTGTCGGATATAGAAGAAAAATATCATGCTATGGTATTTAAGAAAATTGAGCGGAAAATAGAGGAGAGGGGGTAAGAGATGTGAATATAACCGTAGCGCAGCTCTGTAGGTTACCACTCTTTGTGAAAGGGTTTAAACTAATTGCCGGCGCTGAAGGTTTAAACAGAGAAGTCCGGCTTGTTACCGTTATGGAAGTTCCCGACTTTCCCGAGTACATGCAAGAGAATGTTTTTGTGCTTACAACTTTATATGCACTTAAAGAAGATCAAAATCTTGTAGGTGAAATTGTTGCTAAACTTGGTAACATGAGGATTGCGGCTTTGGCGATAAAAGTAGGGCGTTTCATTGAAGAAGTGCCATCCTATGTGATCGAGACTGCCAATAAATATGGATTGCCACTTTTTTCGATGGATAAGGATATAACTTTCCGTGAAGCTATTAGTACAATATCTACAGAAATAATTGAAAGTCAATTTAATACATTTAAAGATTTGAACAACCAATATGAATATCTCCTATCGTCCGTTTTAAAAGGAGATAAAATTGAGGTATTTGTTAGGAGTCTTGGAGAGAGTCTAAATTGTTATTGTGCTTGCGTATCGCCGCTAGGACAAATAGTGGCTCATTATTTCCCTGCTGAATTTCAAGGGGGGGAAGAGGACGTTGAATTGCTGGTTAATGAAGCCGGTAAATCACGACGAAGCCTTTTGGGATACACGCAAATAGATAATGATTACTTGTTTCCCTGCGTGGCGCGTGATCAGTTCTTGGGGTATCTTGTATTAAAAGATATTGATCCAATGAGTGACAGTCAATTGCTTTTTGTAAGGCAGATGGTCGCGTTCTTGTCAATAAAACTATTGGAGAAACATCTCGTTATCGAAACAGAGCAACGTATGATAATCGCTATTGCGGATGAGATTCTTTTTCAGCGTTATGAAAATGAAGCTTTATTGAAGGAGCGAATTAAGCTTTTAGGATTAACTCCCCAAAAATATCATTTTGTTATATTCATCTCCTTTCGTCATACAGATTCTAACGATTCGCTGCAATTTGAAAGTCACCAGTTGCTTACACGATTGCGATCGGTATTTACCCATAGCGCCGTTTTTCTTAGATCGACAGAGATTGTGGCGATTGTTTCATTACCTGACCAACCTGGGACTACTTACCATAAAACTATAAAACGGGCTATTACGACCCTTATGAAAAGCGGGCAAGGGCAACAGAATAATGAATTTGATTTAGGGTATAGTCAGATAATTAGAGATTTAAGGCAAATTCCGGACTGTTATGAGCAGGCGAATAAGGCTGTAATGTTAGGAAGAATTTTTAAACCCGAATCTAATTTATTTTGGTATGAAGAGTTCATCAAGGAAGGTTTACTTCTCCACAGTTTGGATACTAACGAGTACAACATGATGGCAAGAGCGATTATAGAGCCAATTAGGGAATATGATAAAAAGTGTAATGCTGAATTATGGGCAACGCTTGAAGCATGTCTTGTCAAGAGTTCTTTAGAGAAAGCGGCGCAAGCGCTGCATATTCACTCTAGTTCGCTTCGTTATCGGTTGCAGAGAATACATGACATAACCGGTACTAACTTCTTTTTGCCGGAGGGAAGATTTGTCTTGCAGATGGCCTATGTTTTATCGAAGCTGGATTCCGGGGTAACTCCTGAGGTTTCTCTTAAGTAATATCAGATGTAAGAATATTGGTATTTATAATGTTATTCGTAGAAAATTAGGAAAATAGCCTTGTTCTTTTAGAGCCTTTTTGCAAAGGCTCTATTTTTATTTTGCAGAAATCAAATAATGTAGTCAAAAACAAAGATAAGGGGGGCTTTATGATGAGTGTGGGAATTTCATCATTGAGCGCATATGTGCCGTACTACCGTTTAAAACGGGAATCTATAGCACGGGCATGGGAACGACGTGCAATCAAAGGGGAACGAGGTGTAGCAAATACGGATGAAGACAGTTTAACAATGGCTGTTGAAGCGGCAATTTCGTGTCTCCAAAATTCTGATCGCCAGGAAATTGATGCACTGTATTTCGCTTCGACGACTGCACCATATGCGGAAAAGTCGATTGCAAGCACGATAGCTGTTGTATGTGATTTAAAAGATGATCTTGTTACATCGGACTTTTCCAATTCGACGAAAGCTGGAACAGGCGCCTTGAACGCAGCAATTAACGCGGTAAAAGCAAAATCGGCAACAAAAGCGCTAGTTACTGCAGCTGATTGCCGCAACGGTTTTCCAAAATCCGATCAAGAGCAGCTATTTGGCGATGCGGCTGCTGCTCTGGTGATTGGTTCGGAAGACCTAGTTGCAGAAGTAGTCGAAACCTATTCGGTAAACACCGAGATTATTGATGTATGGCGAAATGTTGGCGAAAAATACGTAAATCATGGTGAAGGACGTTTCATCACTGATAAAGGCTATATTGCCGCTATGACCCAGGCAGTAAAAGGTATCTTAAAGAAAGCCGGGAAAAAACCGGAGGATATTCAAAAGGTAGTTTTGACTACTCCTGGCCTGAAAGATAATGCTGCTGTTGCAAAAAAAACTGGCTTTATACCTGAGCAAATTCAAGATTCCTACATGCTGCAAATCGGATACTGCGGTACTGCTCAGCCGCTATTGCTGCTGTCTGCTGCGCTGGAAGAAGCCAAGCCTGGTGATCTCATATTGCTGGCCGCATACGGAAACGGTGCAGATGCCTTTTTGTTCCAAGTAACAGATCAGGTATCTAAAATCCAACAAAAACCGAGCGTTAAAGCCGCGTTGAAAAACAAGAGAACGTTGGAATCGTATAGTCGGTATTTGTCTTTCCGCGACCTGCTTGAGACTGTTCCCGGCGAGCCTTTCCGGACTTTTCCATCTAACTCTGCCTACTGGCGGGAACAAAAAGGCATCCTGCGTCTTTATGGCAGCAAATGTACAAACTGTGGTCAGGGAATTTTCCCAATAAACAGAGTCTGCCCTTCCTGCGGTGCAAAAGATGAGTTTAAGGAAGTTAGGCTTTCTGACCGTCATGCAAAAGTATTTACCTATTCCATTGATAATTTGGCAGGGCGTGGTGACGACCCGGTAGTTGTCCAGACAGTTGCTGAAGACAGTGAAGATTTTCGCTACTATCTGCTAATGACTGATTTTAATAATGAAGAAGTAAAGGTCGGTATGGAAGTAGAGTTTACCTTCCGGAAGATATATGAAGGCGGCAATTATATTAATTATTTTTGGAAATGCCGCCCAGTAAGAAATGGAGGTGACCAGTAATGTCAATTAAAGATCAGATTGCAATAGCTGGTATGGGATGCTCGAAATTTGGCGAGCGTTGGGACTGCGGAGTGAGTGACCTGGTCGTTGAATCGGCCTATGAAGCCTATGCGGATGCAGGCGTAGGTCCTAAGGACATCCAGGCGGTATTTGTCGGGCAAATGTATGCGCCGGTTGGCGGTTTGGCGGGCGCTCAAGTAATTGATGCGTTGAAACTTAAGAATATTCCGGTCATCAGAAACGAGAACTGGTGCTGTGCCGGTCACGTTGCTCTGATTTCCGCAATTATGGCTGTTGCCAGCGGCGCGTATGATGTTGTCATGGCAATTGGCGTAGAAAAACTGAAAGATACCGGATTTCCGGGACTGGGAGCCGGGCGCGGCATGAACCCTGTTTATGAAGCCAGAAGGACAGCCCCCGGGTCGTTCTCCTTGATTGCCACCCGGTACTTTGAACAGTACGGGCTTACTCTGGAGGAAGGCAAGCAGACCATTGGCAAGATTGCCGTTAAAAACCATAAGAACGGTATGCTGGCACCTAAGGCCCACTTCCATAAGGAAATTACGCTTGAGGAAGTTATGAAGGCGCCCATTATTGCTTCACCGCTTGGTTTATTTGATTGCTGCGGCAACAGCGATGGCTCGGCCTGCGCAATTATTACCCGCGCCGATACAGCAAGAAAATTACGCCAAGATCCCATCTATGTAAAAGGATTTGGCATGTCAATGGATACGGTTCTGCCTCATTCAAGACCCGGATTTAGCTGGACAAGTTTTGACGCTTTAAAAACCTCTTCAGCCAAAGCTTACGAAATGGCCGGTATTAAAAATCCGCGTACCGAGATTGACGTGGCAGAGGTTCATGATTGCTTTACCATCACAGAAATGCTGATTTATGAAGATTTTGGTTTTAGCGCCAGAGGAAAAGCAAAAGAAGATATTGACGCCGGTTTTTTCGAACTGAACGGAGGATTGCCGGTCAACGTCGACGGAGGACTTAAATGCTTCGGCCATCCCGTTGGTGCCAGCGGTTTGCGTATGACTTATGAAATCTATAAGCAACTTCAGTATAAGGTGGATAATCCCCAACGTCAGGTAAAGGATGTAAGCCGTGGCCTTTCACACACCTTTGGCGGGGGACCACAATTGAGTTGCGTGTTCATTGCCGGCAACGAACGAGGTTAACAACAGTGTTGCCAAGTTAGTTTCGCATGGAAATAGAATGTAGGCTTGTACTCGGCAGAATATAAAAGGAGGATTTCGTGATGGCACAAAAAGGAGCGCTTGAGGGAATAAAAGTGCTTGATTTGACTAGGGTATTGGCAGGTCCCTATTGTTGCGCTATTTTGGCGGATATGGGCGCCGATGTTATAAAAATTGAGCAACCGGGCACAGGTGATGATGCAAGATTTTTCAACCCGTTTAAAAATGGCGAGAGCTCCTATTATATGAATATGAACCGCAGCAAGCGGGGAATTACCTTAAATCTGAAAAAGGGTAAAGATATATTCTTGAAGATGGTCGAAAGTGCTGACGTTGTGGTTGAAAATTACCGTCCCGGAGTCATGAAGAAGCTTGGCTTAGATTATGAGGAACTGAAAAAAGTCAATCCACGGATTATTTATGCAGCTGTTTCGGGATTCGGGCAAACCGGGCCCTATAGCCAATGGCCGGGTTATGACCTCATCGCTCAGGCAATGAGCGGCATTATGAGTGTTACCGGTGAGGAGGACGGAGATCCGACCCGGGCGGGGGGGCCGATCTGCGATGCTGTCGGCGGCTTGACGGCCAGTATTGGAATTTTGGCCGCGCTGCAATACCGCAACAAGACTGGTATTGGGCAAATGATTGACATTTCGCTGCTTGACTCGGCGGTCTCTATTATGACTATCATTAATCAGCATTATTTAGTGGATGGCCGGATACCTCAACGCCGCGGCAATTCGTACGAATCGGGGGCGCCAATGGAATCTTACAGAGCAAGTGACGGTGACATCGTTCTTGCTGTCGGCAATGACAAAATGTGGAAAAAACTGGTTGAATTAATGGAAATGCCAGAACTTCTTGAAAAGCCTGAGTTTGCAACCGTTCATAAGCGCGTACAAAACCGAATTGCGTGCAAAGAGTATATTGAGCAGTGGTCGCAGCAACGGACGGTAGACGAATTGGTAAAAATAATGATTGATACCGGTATTCCGGCAGCCCCCATTTATAATATTGCCCAGGTATGCAATGATCCGCATATTGCCGGGGCTCGCAATATGTTCACCGAATTTGATCATCCGGTTGCGGGTAAAGTGAAAGTCACAAATACCGCAATACGAATGAGTGAAACAGATGCATGCGTCAAATGTCCGCCTCCTGTTTTGGGGCAGCACAATGACGAGGTATATAAGGAGGTCTTTGGCTTTAGCGAAGCAGAGGTGGAAGATTTCCGTAAAGCGGGCATTATTTGATATTAGATTGACAGGTTAGTGGAGTCAAACCCGACTGTCTGTCATGGGTGATCCATTTTCAGTTTGACAGCGGCTTCTATTGAGAGAAGAGATTGTTGAACTTCAAAAGAAAGGTACTATCTAATTCCAGACCGATTATCCAAATATAGTTGAGGGGGAATTTATATTATATGAACGCGCAAACGAACACGGTCACTCCAGCAGATCAGCCGGTAACCAGTGAAGTCTGGAAAGTATTTGTTTTTGTCTTCCTGGGTTGGACCCTGGTTAATTTCAGCAATGTTTATACACTTGCTTCACCATTTATGATTGAGGAACTTCATTTCGAAATTGGCATGATCGGTATTATCGCCAGCGTCTACTCGGCGGGAGGGTTTATCAGTTCTCTCTGGCTGCCGCTGTTAGCGGATAAAAAAGGCAGACGCCTGGGGATGAGTTTGAGTATCCTGGCAGCTGCTTTGTTTAACGGCGGTTTGGGGATAATTAATAATATTTTTCAGGTATTCGGACTTCGTTTTATTGCAGCACATGGACAGACCTGCCAGTGGGGAATAGGTGCATCCTATCTTTCTGAGATGGTTCCTGCCAAAAATCGCGGGGCATTTTTAGGCGCTATGCAAAGTGGAACACCGGTGGGGACCTTCCTTTGCTCCGGCGTGTTTGCGCTGGTATCCGGCTGGGGCTGGGGCTGGAGAGAGTTTTGTTATGTAGGTTTGTTCGGGCTTATCCTGATCCCATTTATTATGGGTATGCTCAAGGAAAGCCCTCAATGGATCAAGTATAGAGAAGATGTGGAAAAAGGCTTGATTGATCCTGCCCAGAAAAAAATCTCATTGTCCGAGCTGTTTAAGCTAAAATATCGCAAGAACACGTTGATCGCGATGTCCTTGCATATCGTTGGCGCATTCTGGGCGTGGGGAAATATGACATGGTTTCTTGTTGCCATGCGGACAGACTTCCATTTTGACGCTGTGACATGTGGTAAAATGAATATGCTTCTCTGGGGAACTGCTATTATTGGCTATCCGATTATGGGTAAGATTTCTGACATCATTGGCCGGAAGAAAGGAATGCTGCTGGCCAGTTCGCTGACAGTAATCTCCTGCATATTGCTGTATATCGCTTCGAAAGGCAGCGCAGCGGTAGCCTCACAGGGTAGTATGCTTTTATATATGGCAACCATTATGCTGGGATTCGGTATGGGTCAACATTCTGTTTTGATAGCTTACTCGAGTGAAATATTCCCGTCTCACATTCGGGCTGTTGGTACTTCTGTTTCAATCGGCGCAGGGCGTGCCTCTGCCGTCTTTACCATGCTTTTGCTTGGATATATTGCGCAGAATTCCTCTGCTACAACAGCGGAATTAGTTGCGGCATTTGGTGGCTGGCTAATGGTTCCGATAGTCTGGATTTTCGGTAAAGAAACCGCCAGAAAGAATTTGAACGACATCATCGATTGAGTGGACTAGGTGAACAGGAAAACAGTGCAAGCTTAGGCTGACAATGAAGTTCTTTACAATAGCCTATTTGCTCATTGACAGTTAAAGCTGCTGGCTTTCTGCTATATATAATTTAAGAGGAGGATCATTAATGTTTGAAAAAATGATGCAGCTTCAAGCGCTTATTAACGGCGCGGAGGCAGAAAAGTTTCGGGAGTTTTATTATGGAAAGTTTTTTACGGGAGATATTACCATTGCCGACAGCGGTGAAACAGCTACACTGTCGTTTCATTTGGGAAAGTGCGTCAGTGTAGTAAGGGGAGTTCCCAACACCGGTGTGGACATTGGTGTAGCTGGTGCTAAAGAGGACTGGGAAAAGTTCTGCACCCACAAATCCCTCAGTGTGGCCACGAATAGGGGAAATACCAACAATCTAACCACCATGGGCGGCGCCATTCGTTTCAGACAGAATTTTAATGTTGTGGCACAACTGATCCGGGTATATGCGGGTATTCGCTAACAATTATAGGTAAAGGGAAAGGGGAAATAACTATGGCAATTACAGGTTTTTATATTAAAGTGAACGGTATTAATATATATTGCGAGACCAATAATGCACCCGATGACAAGGCAACAATCATTTGCCTGCACACAGCAGGGCGTGAAAATAGGCAGTATCATGATATGATGAATATTTTTGCCGACAAGTATAAGATGATTTCATTTGATATGCCGGCTCATGGTAAGAGCTGGCCACTGCCCGGTAATAAGGTTATCAATAACTATAAAGACTACGGTAAGTTTGTTTGGAGTGTTATTCAGGAGCTTGGAGTAGACAATCCCATCGTTATTGGTTGCTCGATGGGCGGCAACATCGTCTACCATATAGCCCAGGAATATCCTGTCCGCGCAATTGTTTCGATGCAGGGCTCCGACTATACTCCTACTATTGATGAACGTATTTTGGAACTGTTGAACCATCCTTATGTTAGTTGCCAGCATTCTCACTTGGAATTTTCCGAGTGCCTGATTGGAAAGGCCACTACACAGGAAAGGAGAGATTTCATTCTCTGGGGGGTTATGTCGGAAATCGGTATTACCAAACAAGGGGATCTGACACAGTATAACGGCTTTGATGTCCGGGACAAAATGGACAAGGTTACCTGCCCGACACTTGTTATTCATGGACTTGACGACCAGATTGCTACCGAGGAGATGGCAAAAGCCACTATTGCCCGTATTACCAATTGTAAAAAATTGGTTTATAAACCGATTCCAGACTACGGTCATTTTATTCTTGTCGAAAATCCGGAAAAGGTTTGCGAATACATGGACGAATTCATCTTGCAACTTAACTAATTAAATGATGTTAGCCCCTGCACCGGAGGGCAGGGGCTAACATCCAGTATTTATGGATGGTTCCTACAAGAAGTATGACGAAAATAAATTGAATATATAGAATACTGAAAGAACAATTAACTTTATGCGAGTTATTTATGAAACGCTAATTTTTAATATAGGAGAGAATTTTAGTGAATAAACTTCAGTCTATAATTCATGTATCTGAGATTATTCAAAAACTAAATGTTTTTGATTGCAGCGTTACAATATGTGATATGACAGGGACGATCATCCATTATCTTTCGCCAGCAACTTTCGAACTGAGGTTGGTTGAGGGTGACAAAATTTCACCTAGCGGCGCGCTGGCGGCGTGCTTGAATACAGGCAGACGACAGCAGGTATTTATGCAGAAAGAATTGTTTGGTACTGCCGTAAAGGTTGTTGTTGAACCTATTTACGATGAAGGAAAAATGGTCGGTATTGTTGGGCTGGCGATTAATTTGTCTACCCACAACACCCTGCGGGAAACATCGCAGACTCTCGCCGCTGCCTCAGAAGAAATTACGGCTACCACAGAGGAACTAAGTGCTGCATCTGTCTCATTCGCCAATGACTTGGAGAAGCTGCGAATCAAAGGTGACGGCATTATGGCAAAAATTGCACATACAGACGATATCTTGAGGTTTGTCAGCGATGTAGCCTCCAATTCTAACTTATTGGGACTTAATGCGGCTATTGAAGCTGCCAGGGCGGGGGAAAATGGGCGCGGATTTACTGTTGTCGCAGGGGAAATACGCAAAATGGCTGAAAATTGCAGCAGCGCTGTCAAAAATATAAAAGACACGTTAGTAGAAATACGGCAGGAAACCTCTGAAATTGTTTCAACAATTAATCAGGCTGCAGCCTTTGGCGAGCGTCAAGCCGCAGTTGCAAGTGAAATTACGGCTTCTATGCAGCATTTGGCTTCATCTGCTACTAATATCGAAAAAATTATCGAAACTATATAAATTGGACTATCATTTCTGTATATTTTTGCAAAGGAAGGAAAACGGAAAAGCTGAATTTTTGGAACATTGAGATATAATAATGAGTCTATCTTAGTGCTCGCGGAGTATCCTGTAAGACCGGTTATAAAAGCACTATTAAAATTATACTGTTTTTCACTATGCTAAAGTTCATCTGTGAGGATGTTGCATAAAGGTCGTAGATCCGAAAAATCACAGTTATTCGGTCAATGTAACAGAACAAATCTTGAAACACAAGGGGTGAGTAAGATGATGCAGGAAGCAAATCAAAAAGAAGTCATGCACGAAAGTCAGGAAATGACTCCATATTCATGGAAAGTATTATGGTTTGTATTTTTTGCATGGGTTTTTGATGCTGCTGACGGGACTATTTATGCATTAACTTTACCGATGATACGCGAAGAATTTGGGCTTTCACTATCTCAAATGGGGATGATTGGATCAATTTTTTTGGGTGGCGCGGTTATGGGGTCAGTTATTCTGCCTTACTTAGCAGACCGTAAAGGGAGACGGTGGGGTATGGCTGGATGCATAGGTTTATATTCGGTCTTTTCCGGCTTTACTGGGCTTGCCCAAAATTTTTATCATTTGGCAATGGCAAGGTTTTTCACCGGTGCTGGGACTGGCGGTGAGTGGCCAGTAGGAGCAGCGTACTTGTCAGAGGTAGTTCCCGCCCAAAAACGCGGGTTTGCCATGGGACTTATGCAGTCTGGATACCCGGTTGGTTACTTTCTTGCAGCAGCAATTTTCGCAGGATTTGTAGCGATGAATCTAGGGTGGAGAGGTTGTTATTTTATATTGCTGATCCCTGCAGTGATGTGTTTCTGGGTGCTTACGACACTGCAAGAAAGCGAGCGCTGGCTAAAAGGGCGGGAAGAAGCTTACTTGGACAGTAATAAAGCTAAAGTAAGTTTCGGGGAACTGTTTAAGCCGGAATACCGGAAGTTCACAATCATTGGGACTTTCCTTCACATTTTTGGTGGTTTTTACTCGTGGGGACTTGTACTATGGTTTCCCAGCGTACTAATGATAGATTTCAACATTGACAAATTGACAACTTCATATATAACAATGTTTATGTGGGGAATTGCCACCATCGGCTATGTAGCTGCAGGGCCTCTTTCCGATAAAATTGGTAGAAAGCCAACACTGACAATTTTTGTAACGTCTAGCTTGATCTGCGTAGCCTTCATAAACTACTTGAAAACTATTCCTGGAGTGCCTCTGTCGGCGATTTATATTATTGCAGCATTGATTGGTTGTGGTATGGGTGCTCATACCGTGCTGATTAGTTACAGCAGTGAGATATTTCCGTCTCATGTAAGGTCTTTGGGTCTTGGCCTTGCTGTGGCTGTAGGCAAAGGAACAGCAATGCTAGCCCCCTTTTTATTAGGGGTTATTGCGCAAAAATACTCGGTTTCTGCCGGTGTGCTTGTCGCTGTGTTTATAGGCTGGCTGATGGTACCAACCATCCTTACAGGGCCTGAGACAGCGCAAAAACGCCTGGAAGATATAGTAGCAAGTCCGACTATCAGGCAATGAGTCAGGGAACCGTCCCCTGACTCACTTAAATACCGATTTTTTCTTGGTTATTCATGGAATATCCACCTTTTTCAACATCATTTATATCGGATGTATTGTCTTTTATCTCAATATGATTAAGCTTTTTAACGACCCCATAAGCTTCTTTTAATGATAGCTTATCTCCTCTCCCGGAAATAACCCATAACGTTTTATACCCCCTAGGTATTGAGAGAAGCTTGTCTTCCCCTTTGCCATCAGTAAAATACACTAATAAATTAATCTTCTTAGTATTAGCATATTCAAAAACTGGAGTAAACCGGGTGTTGCCTCTAATATTGATTCTATCTTTTATATCCTTTGCAGATTTCACTTTATACACACGCCTAATTTCACTATCACATTCTATAATCGTAATTTCATGATTATAATTTTTCACGATACTGAGTACTTCTTTAATAGCTTGATTAAATTCTTCATCACTAATGCTGCCACTGATATCAAGGGCAACGGCAATTTTTGCTTTATGGCTCCTAAGCTGGCCTCGTAAATCCAAGCGATCAGGCTGTCTTCGATTTCTTCTTGTTATCGTTTTCTTTTGATTACTTTCAACAGTTCCCACTAACCTCTTAAGATACAAATTCCAAGGTAATTCACCCTTGCTATTTTTAAGTGATGATAGAATGCTTTCTAAATAGTTTGGAATAGTGCCTTTTTGCGAAGCATCAATAAAATTCTCCGTAAATTCTTTGAGCGTTTGTTCATCCATCTCACTGGAATCTTCCCAAACAGCATGGGTTTTTTCAGGATCATAATCAGTTTCTATTTTTTCATCTTTATTGCTATCATCCTCTGCCGCATCTTCATCTTCTTCTAGTAAATGTATGGCGGTTTGAATCTTTTCCACATAATATTCAAAAGGTTCGAATGGCAAGAGCTTCAAAGAATAATTTAAATTTACCCATTCCAAAGTAGTAGCATAGGGCGGTAGATGATCTAAATGTGTGTTTACTACGATATCCATTGCGATATTAATCGCTAAGGTGCTATAATTACCCTTTAATTCTTTTGCTCTGATTAAATGCATAGAGACTATATGGAGTATTTCATGCTTAATCGTAGTTTCCATTTGTTTTATAGTAAGAGTCAAAAAAATGATAGGATTAAAATAGATAACATATTTCGTTCCTTTAAAATTCACAGCAGTAGGACTGCTGATATCAAATCGTATTTCCCTTGCCATTTGAAACAAAAAATATCCATAGAAATTATCTTTGTCTTCCATAAGGCTTAAATTCACTTTGTCTACAAGGCTAAAAAACTCTTTTTTAAAATCTTCCGGAATCTGTATCTGAGCAGTATCCTCTTGCTGTTTTGCTTTTAAAAAAGAATTAATAATTTCATATGCTTTTTCATAAAGTCTTTCTACGTGAGTTTCAAAATAAGTTTCCATCCATTATCACCTGATTGAATGATAAGATTCAAAATATGCTTCGACAAAAGCTTCATTTTCTATGGCATATTTGTATACTTCCATATAATTATTTTTGATGTCCTTCATAATTCCGATCATTAAATCTACCGGATATATTTTCAAAAACTCAATCAGCCTGTCAATAGAATCGCTTGGGTCACGATCGCCATTGTTTATATTTGCTTCTAAGTGTTTTAGAATATTTTTTGCAGCTAAATAAAGTCTTGTATGACTTTCATTTTTTATCTTAACTTTGACCGATTCAGGCAGAGAATTTCCTGAAAACACATCTTCATAAGAGAGTAGTGCGTTATAATCGGATTCAACAAAGGTAACAAACTCTTCGGCAATGAGTTTCCCGACATTTCCTCGGATGACATTTAAAAATACCGACCTAGGTACGGAATCCTTTTTCTGCTTATAAACTTTATAAATGCCAGAAATTCTTTCATAGCTTCTTGGCGTTGCTCTTATATCATTTTCGTTGACTTTATGCAAATATTCCGGGAAGGTGGAAATAAACTCGATAACCTTTTGCTCCAGGCCTGCAGCTATTGCCCAATCTAACCACTGCATAGAATCAGGTTCCATGTGTAACCAGACAAAGCGATTTTCTTGGGCTACATCCATATCTACCACTTGATAATCAAAATCCGCACCATATTTACTGGAAGGATTCATAGCGGCTACAATTTTTACATGTTCATGTAACTTATAGCCATTAATTTCTCTATTTAATATCAAATTCATGAGTTCCTGTTGTACGGTATGTTCACAACGATTAATCTCGTCGATAAATAAAAGAACGGTTTTTCCTTTTGCTATTTCTTCATCAATTTCTCGTAGCGTATTATGAACGGCATATACGGTAGTTTTCTTTTCAACGGTATCTCCTTGATGGTTGACTTTTGTATAAGATTCTATCGTTGGCAGGCCACCTATTTCCCCTTCTTTAAGGAGATTCCCATCAATGATAATTAAACTCCACTTATTTTCATGAGCAATTTCCTTGACTAACGCCGTTTTTCCAACTCCGGTTTCCCCAACGATTAAAGGCACTTCCCCTGTAGCCAGTACTAAATCAACACTCTTTAATGTATCGTTAAAATTCATGATATCTCCCACCTATTTGATCTTCAGCTTTTCATCTACAGCTATTTTTTTTGCCTTTTTACTGCCATATTTATAAATAAACATTAACTTGTCAATGGGTAGAATGTCGCTATTTTTATCTATAGTACTACAATTTAAATAATCTCTAACATACTTTTCTTCAACATCTTCATTGGATAATGCTTCTTTTAGCACTTGTTCTAATTCATCTTTAGACAGTTCTATTTCTTTTATAACATATTTAATCACTAAAATATTTACTTTCAAAAATTCCAGCACTTTATTTTTATCAAGATTATTGATAAGCCGAATTGCCCGTTCGTCATTCTTGATAGCAATAAGCTCTGCATGATGTGTGGGTGAATTGATATATCTTAATGCCTCATAACTTATTTTTACTGCCTCTTCCTGTACGCTTTCGTAAGGTTCTTTTATAAATTTTATGGAATCGTAATTTTTGCTTACTGCTAATAGTTGTAATTCCTCGCTTGGATTATTGACATATTTAATAGCCCAGCCAGCTTGCTTGATAGCTAATTTAATTAACTTATCTGTTGGATTTTTAATATACTCTAAGTTATTCCAGCCATCGTTTATAGCTTTGATCATCATAGTTTCTGTAGGATTATTTATAAATTGAATCGCTCGGGCATTATTGGCTATAGCTAATTCTTGCATCTCTCTCGTTGGACAATCTATATGCTGTATCGCAAGTCCATTTTTTTTAATGGCCACTAGCTTCATCTCGTCTGTAGGGTTATCTATGTATGCTATAGCATAAGGATTATTCTTTATCATTTCAATAAGCTTTAATTTTTCCATAATGAACTTTCCTTCTGTTATTTTTTATATGTAATGATTACTTATTATTTTAAGTGTTATAAATAGATTAATTATACCACTCTATAAAAAAAGGATCTATAAATGCTATAGAAAAGCCTCAACCTTGTAGAAGCAAAGATTGAGGCTCGATTTCTGGCGTATTGAGTTTGAAAGAAATTTATATACCGTCTCCGTCTAATCCTGAAACGGAATAAGTATTACTTCGTTTAGTCGTAGCTGCTCTGGTAATTAAGATTACGGCTGCTAATATGCTGATAGCTGCAAAGACATCATTTTTAGTCAACTGTTCATTAGCAAAAAAGCAACCGAGGAAGACGGCGACAACAGGATTGACATAGGCATAAGTAGAAACAACGGCAGGCTCTGCTTTTTTTAATACCCAAATATAGGAGCTAAAACCAATGAGCGATCCGATGAAAATTAAATAAGCTAGAGATAATAAGGAACGCGTCGATATATTGTCAACATGCAGTTGACTTAACTCGCCGAGCGAAATGCCAACAAGCAGGCAAAGAATGCCTCCTGACAAATTCTGAATGGCTATTGACATAAGAGACGAGGAAGGTAGCTGGGCTTTGCGCGAATAAACGGAACCTGCTGCCCAAAAAAATGCGGAAAAAGTTAATATAAGATACCCGGAAAATTGTTCCGACTGATACGTTGAACTTTGCCAAGAATTAATGACCAATAGAATTTGACCTAAAAAGCCTAAGAGTAACCCGGTTATTACATACCTATTAGGTTTCGCACTTCCTTGCCATAACCAGGCTAATAAGGTCATCCATAAGGGAACGGTCGCGATGATTAGGGCCGCGATTCCTGAGGGAATCGTTTGTTCTGCCCAAACGACGAGGGAATTCCCACCCAAAAGCATTAGACCTCCAATAATGGTAGCGTTACGCCAATGTAGCTTTTCCGGATTCTTTGTACCTCGTGCAATTTCCCACAAGTATAACAACAAGCCGGCGATCACAAAGCGAATGCCCGCCAGTAAAAATGGCGGTAGAGTCTCCACGGCGAACCTCATTGCAAGGTAAGTTCCTCCCCACGCAAAATAGACTGCTAATAAAGCTAAAGCGATTGGATAGGAAACACGACTGGCAGAACTCATGGTTTTTCCTCCTGTTAAAAAAATTAATTAAAAATTGAGTTGTGTAGTTTCTTTTAAAGTACTCAATACAATGATAGTCTTCGTAGATATTGACTCTCCCCGTACTTTTTCTTTCAATAACTGACTTAAGGATTCCGTATTGCGGGTTCGTATTTTTATAAGGTAACAATCGTCACCGGCAACGTTATGCACTTCCTGCACGCCGGGGATAGCGACAAGAGCACTTTCAATATCCTTATCTCCCGTTACTTTGATTAAAACAAAAGCAAGCATATCCATGCCAAGAGCATGAGGATTTAGTTTAGCTTCATAACCTGCGATGATGCCTTTTTCCTCCAATTTGCGTATACGGGATAAAGTAACTGAAGGCGCGAGTTTGACTTCACGTGCAATATCTGCGTTAGACATTCTCGCATTAGATTGCAGTAAATCAAGAATTTTTCTGTCGATATGGTCCAAGATATCTTCACCTCGGTCTAATTATATTCTTTAGGATAATACGTGTAAATAATAAAATTCTTTAAATATCTTTAAACACGGAATATTATTCTTTAAAATGCAATATAAACAGGATAATATTCTTTAAATATGAATTGATAAGAAATTTTTTTTGTCTTAGTTGATTTTGGGGATCTGTAAACCGGTACCAAATCCTGCTTGTTGAGTTTTGAAAAGCAATATGATATAGTATTTACAAATGAAGAGATTGGAGTTGAAAAGATGATTAATCTTTCTTGCTAATTTTAGAGCATAATAAATTGGAGCAGAAAATGCCTCTTGTTTTGTTATGCTTATGCAAGAAAGATACTAATTCTTTTCACTCAAAAATATATCCTCGTCATGCCCGATCATGGGCTTGGCTTTGCTGTATTTATGAGCTGCAAGAAGGTACTTTCTTGCAGCTTTATAATTTTTATACAGGAGGATAATTCATGTCATTAATAAACGTTTCAAATCTGACCTTTGGTTATGACGGCAGTTATGATAACATATTTGAACACGTGAGTTTTCAAATAGATACAAATTGGAAATTAGGCTTTACAGGAAGAAATGGCAGAGGCAAAACCACATTTCTCAACCTGTTACTTGGTAAATATGAATATAGCGGTACTATCTCGTCACCAATAAGCTTTGAATATTTTCCGTTCGCGGTAACTAACGCGGAGAGTAATACCATTGATGTAATTGAAGGCATCTATCCAGACTATCTTCTTTGGAAAGTTATGCGTGAGCTTTCCCTGCTGCAAGTTTCAGAGGACGTATTATATCGTCCTTTTGATACACTTTCCAACGGAGAACAAACAAAGGTATTGCTTGCTACTTTGTTCCTTAAAGAAAATAGCTTTTTGCTGATTGATGAGCCGACCAACCACCTTGATATGAAGGCAAGAAAAATTGTTGGTGATTATCTCCGTTCCAAACGTGGTTTTATTTTGGTTTCGCACGACAGAGCATTTCTTGATAATTGTGTTGACCACATCCTATCAATTAACAAAACAAATATTGAAATTCAAAAAGGAAACTTTTCTTCGTGGTGGGAAAACAAAAAAATGCAAGATCAATTTGAGCTTGCAGAAAACGAGAAACTCCAAAAGGATATTACACGCTTACAGTCTGCTGCGAAACGCACAGCTGAATGGTCGGATAACGTGGAAAAAACAAAGTTCGGAACAAAGGATTCAGGCTTAAGGCCGGATAGGGGTTATATCGGTCACAAGTCAGCCAAGATGATGAAACGTTCAAAGGGAATTGAAGCAAGGCAGCAAACCGCTATTGATGATAAGTCAAAGCTTCTCAAAAATATTGAAAGCGCCGAGAGTCTTAAAATTTCCCAACTGAAATTTCATGCTGACCGCTTGGTAGAACTTGATAAAGTATCAATATTCTATGACGAAAAGACAGTCTGTGAGGGCGTAAGTTTCATCATTGAACAGGGTGACAGAGTAGCGCTTTACGGTAAAAACGGTTCGGGCAAGTCAAGCCTTATCAAACTTATCTGCGGAGAAGATATCAACTATACCGGCACTTTCCGCAAAGCAAGTCAGCTTAAAATATCCTACGTTGCGCAGGATACCTCCCATCTTAGCGGTAATTTAACCGACTATGCCAGGGAGAATGGCATTGATGAAAGTCTTTTCAAAACTGTTTTAAGAAAATTAGATTTTTCAAGAGTTCAATTTGAAAAGGATATGGCTGCTTTTAGCGGTGGACAAAAGAAAAAAGTGCTGATTGCCAAAAGCCTTTGCGAGAAAGCGCATTTGCATATCTGGGATGAGCCACTTAATTTTATTGATGTTATCTCTCGCATGCAAATAGAAGAGTTACTGCTTGAATATTCGCCAACGATTCTATTTGTGGAGCATGACAGTGAATTTTGCAAAAACATTGCAACAAAGGTTTTTGAACTGTAAGTTTGTTCAGACAAAAACAACAAGAACCCGTGAATTTCGCGGGTTCTTGTTGTTTTATGTTGGGTTTGAGTATTTACACTAAAAAACCGGAGTCTTAGTGTCGCCTACGCAAACCGCAATCGTTGAACTGAAATAGTTGACCATTAAAAAAAACAATAATAAAATTAAATTGTCTCCATAATAAAAGAATGATTTTACGAATGTGAAGGATACGGTTTTGTGAGGTGATTAACAGCATGATTGTACTGAATGAACAGTTAAATGAGCCTTTATACTTTCAGATTTACAAGCAGCTAAAGGATAAAATATTATTAGGTGAATTTGCTGAAAACAGTAAGCTTCCCTCAACACGAATGCTTGCTAAAACGTTACATGTCGGCAGAAATACGGTTGAATATGCTTATTTGCAGCTTTGTTCGGAAGGATATGTGGAAGGCAAGACCGGCAGCGGCTTTATCATTAATAAAATCGATACTATTTCTTATCCTGCATTTAGTAATCAAAATTCGCCTGACTATATAATAGCACCGGATAAATGCGGTAAACTGGATTATGAGTATAACTTTCAATATGGCGAATTAAATCCCGCTGATTTTCCTTTGAAATTGTGGCGTAGGTATACAAATCAGGTTTTCTCGTCTGTCGATATAGGAAAAATGGCAGCTTATAATGATCGGCAAGGCGAACTGGGGTTACGAATAGAAATCATGAAGTATTTGAAATTGTCCAGGGGTGTTAATTGCCAACCGGAACAAATAGTAATATGCGCCGGTACTCAGTCATGTTTATTTTTGCTTTGCCAGCTTTTTAGACAATATTCAACCATAATAGCCTTTGAAGATCCTGCATACGACGGGGCTAGGGATGTTTTTATTAATAATGGCTACAATGTCATACCCATAAGGCTGGAGGAAGACGGTATTGATTTAGTTCAGCTTGAGAAATCACAGGCTAAAATAGTATATATAACACCGTCTCACCAATTTCCAACAGGAGCAGTTTTGCCTATTAGAAAACGGATAAATATTTTAAACTGGGCCGTACAAAAAGACGGATTTATTATTGAAGATGATTATGATAGCGAATTAAGATATAATTCAAGACCCATACCATCTGTGCAAAATCTGGATACTAAGAATCGAGTGGTTTATATCGGTACTTTTTCAAAAACACTGGCACCGGCGCTAAGGTTAAGCTATATGGTTTTGCCACCGACTTTACTGGAGCGATACCAGAAGATCTTTACAAAATACAATAATCCTGTTCCCTGGCTTCAACAAAAGACCCTGGAGTACTTTATGAGTCTGGGCCATTGGGAACGCCATCTACGAAAAGTATGTCTTTCGCAAAAAAAGAAGCATGATATCCTGATTAGGACTATTCACGAATTAATGGGGACTCGTGTCACCATCCATGGAAAAAATGCAGGGTTGCATGTTTTATTGGAATTTAACGACAAAAAAGAGCACGAACTAATCGATAAGGCCAAACGCGCAGGGGTCATTGTTTATCCCGTATCCAATTATTGGCTGAGAACTGATAAATATGCCGACAATATGGTTCTCCTGGGCTTCAGCAGTTTACAGGAGCCTGATATTATCAAAGGATTAAAGTTACTAAAGTCAGCCTGGTTTGGTAATCAACGCTGAGCCGGCTTCACAAGTACTTTCTACGGTTTGCCGATCTGTCTTGGTTTAAACTGTATCCATAAATATTGCTTGTATTGGCCCTTCTAAAGATGGCAATTTTTATGTATTATTGTTTATAACTGAAATACAGAGGAGAAGATAAACGATGAAAAAGTTTCTTGTCATTATTCAATGCGATATTGCCCAGAGAAGGTGTAGTGGCTGGGCCTGTATGAAATCCTTTTACGACAGAACCGGTTCCTTCGAGGATCTTGGAACGGAAGACGTTAAATACATATCCTTTACCTGCGGTGGCTGTTGTGGAAAAGGTGTAGCTGCAAAGATTGAGCATTTTGCCAACAAACTGGCGAATCAGAGCGATGCTTCAAAAGATGAAGTAGTAGTGTATCTATCTTCTTGTATGGTGACGGACCACCATCATTATAGCAGATGTCCCCACGTTGCCATGATAAAAGGAATTCTTGCCAAACATGATTTTTCAAATGTTATCGAAGGCACTTATATAAGCCCAAATGCTGCGCAAAAAAGAGAAGACGGGATTTACAAAGAATATCATAAGGTTCAGGGGCGTTAAGGTCCAATAACCCATAGCCTGCTTACTGCAGGCTATGGGTTATTTAATATATTAGTAGGTGGGAAGGTTCAAAACCAGGCCTCTTTCAATAAACGGATCGCTGCTGGCATTTCGGCGGCAGGAATCTTAGAAAAATATAAGATGATTTGGGAAGGCGTAACCGGAGCCTCGCCCAGATAATAATCCTGCAAGAGAGCAATCCGGCACCCTTTTAGTAGCGCTCTGTCGTATAGCTCATTTGGCGTTAAGTTAGATTTTACGGTCAGAACCATATGGAGGCCCGACTCCGTTTCATTGATTTCAACCCGCTGGCCCAACATGGTTCGAATATTGTCCAGGAATAGAGCGTGTTTCTCATTATAAAGCTTTCTAAGCCGGCGGATTTGCCGCTCCAAATGACCGTCGGCCATGTAGCGGGCCAGAGCCACTTGTTCAATGGTGGAAGTCGCCTGATTGTACAGCGACGCTCTTTTCTGATAAATTTCCAGCAGCCGGTCTGGCAGCACCATATAACTGATCCGAATGGAAGGGGGGATTACTTTAGAAAAAGACCCCATATAAATTACCGCCCCCTCGGTATCCAGCCCCTTCAGCGCCGGAAGAGGGCGTCCAAAATAACGGAATTCACTGTCGTAATCATCCTCAATTATGGTTGCTCCCGTTTGTCCAGCCCAGTTTAAAAGTCTTATCCGCTCGCCGATCGGCATAATATAGCCGGTGGGAAACTGATGGGACGGCGTCACATAAACAAGCCGCGCACCGCTGCCGGCAAGTTCGTCGGTATCGATACCCTCCCGCCTGAGCCCGACCGGAATAATCCGAAAACCGCGATCCTCCCATATCCTCCGGCCGATTTTAAATCCCGGTTCTTCAAAGGCTATGCCATCATGACAGGGCTTTAAAATACTGGCCAGCATATTTAACAGACTTTGCACGCCTGGCCCGACAATGACCTGCTTGTGATGGCAATTTACTCCCCGGGAACGGATATAACCGACAATCTGGCGGCGAAGTTCAGCCTCGCCTTGAAGGTCGCCATAACGCATAAGACGGTTTTGATCCATAAAAGCTTTATTGATATAACGCTTCCACAGGACAAAGTCAAAGCCCTCCATATCCATTTCGCCGCTGGCAAGATCGTATCTGAGAGGAACTTCCACAGTACTACTCTCCGCCGGCAGCGCGACAGCAGGCACAGGATCCGGCCAGGAACTTTCGACAAACCGGTTAACTGCATATCGTGTCCGGTTACCGTTTTTGATATATCCCTCGCAAAGTAGCTGCTGATAAGCTTTTTCGACCGTTATCTTGCTAATGGACAAGCTGTCGGCAAGCCCGCGGATAGAAGGTATTTTATTGTCTTCCTTCAGATTGTTTTGTTCTATTTCGGTGCGAAAATGGCGGTAAAGCTGCATATATAAAGGTTCTTTGCTTGCGTGGTCAAGAAGTATCAATTTCGGCATTTTTTCACCCCTTTATCTGTACCTATCTAAAATATAAATTCTGTATATTTTAATAGTATCAGATTTGATTTATAATACAACCATGTTTTGCAAAGAATTAGTGAAAAGTACTATTTTAGGTTGACAGGGGGATTTTTCGAAATGAAAGTACCTAAGGCACTCACCATAGCCGGATCAGATACGAGTGGCGGCGCCGGCTTGCAGGCCGACATAAAAACGTTTCAGGAGTTTGGCGTATATGGTATGACGGCAATCACCGTGCTTGTTGCCCAAAATCCTGCAAATAACTGGGCTCATGATGTTTATCCGTTATCGCTTGAAGCTTTGGAAGCTCAAATCAATACTGTGCTCGGCGGTATCGGCGTAGATGCCATGAAGACCGGTATGCTTGGCACCGTTGAGATAATTTCGCTTGTTGCCAAAAAACTGGACGAATACCCGGTAAAAAACATCGTAATTGACCCGGTCATGATCTGTAAGGGCACTGATGAGGTGCTGCATCCGGAATCGGCAGTTGCCATAAGCCAGCAGCTTGCTCCGCGGGCTACCATTATTACTCCCAACGTGTTTGAAGCCAGCCAATTGAGCGGTGTTCGCATTCAGTCCGTCGATACAATGAAAGAGGCGGCCGTTAAGATTTACGCACTCGGTTCCAAGTACGTTCTGATCAAGGGTGGCGCCAAGCTGGGTACGGAAAATGCGATTGACATATTGTATGACGGCAAGGACTTTACTATTTTCGAAACACCGAAAATTAACACAAATTACACGCACGGCGCCGGCTGCACCTATGCTGCCGCCATCACGGCCGGATTGGCTCAGGGCTTACCGGTGCCGGACGCAGTCGCCCAGGCCAAAAAATTTGTTACACAGGCCATCCAGTATGGGTTTCCGATAAACTCCTACGTGGGTCCGACCTATCACGCCGCCCATCGTCTTGCCAGCGCATCCGATCTCAGCGGCAATAGTAAAGTCAGGATTTAATAAGGTGGGAAAAACTGTGGAGCAACGGACCTTAAGTCAAACCAAACAATTAGTTTATGCAGCATTGGGCATAGCGCTTGTTTTTACTTGTACGGTATTTGTAAATGTTCGTCTTCCTGTTGCCGCCAATGGTGGTTTAATTCATTTGGGGAATGTGCCGCTATTCATTATCGCCATTCTTTACGGGCGCTGGTTAGGCGCTTTGGCGGGAGGAATCGGCATGGCTCTTTTTGATGTGGTGGGCGGCTGGTTTTTGTGGGCGCCCTTTACACTGATTATTGTCGGGCTCATGGGATATACAGTTGGCGCTATTTGCGAAAAAAAACAGACGCTGACGGCCTATGTCCTGGCCTTGGCGGCGGCCTGTATCATTAAAATAGTTGGTTATTATGGTGCTGAAGGGATTATTTACGGCAATTGGCTTGCACCGATGGCATCGGTACCCGGTAACCTCGTTCAGATTGGCGTGGCGTCAGTACTTGTGCTACCTGTCGTGCCCAAGTTGAGAAAGTATGGAGCTGTTTTTTCCTGGGCAGGAAGCCGTAGATAAAAATTTAATTATTGCATAGCAAAAGCCATGTTGGTTCGGCTCAGGCAATATCCTGGGGACCAACATGGCTTTTATTTTCCTGACAGAAAGTATACTTTCTGTTGGATAAAGGTAAGAACCGTTTGCTTTTTCGTCAAAGGCTCGGCGCAAGCCGCAGCATCTTTTAAGGAATTTTTTACTACTTGGTATAGTCAAAGAAGCCTTTGCCGGTCTTGCGTCCAAGATATCCGGCCTGCACCATTTTCTTAAGTAAAGGACATGGGCGGTATTTAGGATCTCCGTAGCCGGCGTATAACACTTCCATAATGTACAATACGGTATCATTGCCGATTAAATCAGACAGAGCCAGTGGCCCCATGGGGTGATTAAAGCCTAACTTGGCCACGGCGTCAATGTCCTCAGCACTGGCCACTCCCTCCATTAGCGTGAAGATGGCTTCATTAATCATGGGAATCATAACCCGGTTACCGACAAAACCCGGGAAATCAGCGACCTTTACAGGAGTTTTACCTAATTTCACGGCTAATTCCTGCACAGCCAAAAAGGTTTCTTCGCTGGTAGCTAAGCCGTTAATTATCTCTACAAGCTTCATAACAGGTGCCGGATTGAAAAAGTGCATGCCAACTACCTTTTCCGGGCGTTTAGTAGTTGCGGCTACGGCAGTGAGCGGCAGGGAAGAAGTATTGGTTGCCAATATAGTATGAGCAGGGCAGAACTTGTCCAATGTCCGGAAGATTTCTCTCTTAATATCCATGTTTTCAACTGCGGCTTCAATAACTAAATCTACGTTACAGGCGGAAACATCCAAATCCACTACGCCGGAGATTCTTCCGGTGATAGCAGCCTTCTCTTCGGAGCTAAGCTTGCCTTTCTCAATCGCTTTTGTCAGGCTTTTCTCAATACCTTTTATGCCTTTTTGAACATACTCTTCGGCGATGTCTCTGAGTATAACAGTAAGTCCGCCCTGGGCCATAACCTGCGCAATGCCGCTGCCCATCTGCCCGGCGCCGATAACTAAGACCTTATTAATTTCCACGATAATGACCTCCCGAATTATTTTGGTGTGAAATATGGAAATGCAATAGGCGTTGTTTGTTAGACAGCGCCTATTGCTGACAATTTAATTTTTTTTCATTACAGTGGCTTTGCCGTCAGTGACCAAAGTGCCTTCCTGGTTGGTGACTGTGGTTTTTAAGATAAGCCGGTTTTTGGCTTCGATTTTTTCTATAACTTCTACTGTGGCAGTTACGGTATCACCGATTTTTACCGGAGCTTTGAAGGCCAGTTCCTGGGCAAGGTAAATGGTATTGGCGCCAGGCAGTGTTGTGCCAAGTAACGCCGAGATAAAGGAGGCTGACAGCATGCCATGGGCGATACGCTCTTTGAACATAGTGGTTTTGGCAAATTCCGCATTGATGTGTACCGGATTAAAGTCGCCGCTGACACCGGCAAAGGTATAAACGTCATGCTCGGACACGGTCTTGGCCATGCTGGCTTTGTCGCCAACTTTGATGTCGGCAAATTTTACATCTTGCACCATAGAAAACACCCCTTGTTATAGAATAGTAACCCTGTGTTAGTCTGCGGATTTAATCTTTTTAAACTCGGTAATCAAAGCTGGAATTACTTCCAGTACGTCTCCGACAATGCCATAGTCGGCCGTTTTAAAGATAGGAGCATCAGCGTCTTTGTTGATAGCGATTACAATATCAGACGAGGACATACCGGCTAAATGTTGAATAGCGCCGGAAATGCCGCAGGCAAAATAGACTTTGGGGCCAACGGTTTTACCTGTCTGGCCTACCTGGTTTAAAGCCGGTATCCAGCCGGCATCCACAGCCGCGCGGGAAGCGCCTATAGCTCCACCCAGAACTTTGGCCAGTTCTTCGATAAGCGTGAAGTTTTCAGGTTTACACATACCGCGGCCACCAGAAACAATAATTTCGGCTTCTTCCAAATTGCAGGAAGCCGTACACACTTGGATTACATCAATAAGCTTGGTACGAATATCTTCCAGATTTACTTTACTTACTACCTTAACGATTTCACCGGTGCGGGAGAAATCTTGTTCCGGACGCTTAAATACTTTAGGACGAACGGTACCCATTTGCGGGCGGTGATCAGGACACAAAATGGTAGCCATGATATTGCCGCCAAAAGCCGGGCGAGTCCAGGCGACCAGGCCTGTAGCCTCATCTATGTCTAAATTTGTGCAGTCTGCAGTAAGGCCGGTACCGACGCGGCAGGCAACACGGGGGCCCAGATCACGGCCATCATTGGTTGCGCCCATAAGAATAACCGATGGGCGGTAGGTATTAATTAAATCGGTCAGGGTTATGGTGTAGCCATCGGTCGAGTAGTGCTTAAATTCAGGGCCTTCAACCAAGTAGATTTTGTCCGCACCACTAGCAAAGATATCTTTGGTTAGACTGGCTACGTCCTGGCCAATTAAGACGGCTGCTAATTCCTGTCCCATGGCATTGGCCAGCTTACGGCCTTCACCCAGGAGCTCATGGCTCACGTTGCGAATGGTTCCCTTTACTTGCTCGATATATACCCAAACACCTTTATACAGGTTTTTGTCGACAGCAACCGTTTTCTCCTCTGCTTCCCGCAGGGTGGCTCCCACCGGACAGACATCCACGCAGGCGCCGCAGGCAGTACACGCTTCGGTGATTACCGCTTTATCGTTTTCCATGTTGATGGCACCGAACGGGCAAGAGCCTACACAGGCGCTGCAGCCGATACATTGTTCCGCGATTACTTTTACAGCCATTGTTTACTACCCCCTAGACAATCTTGGCATCTGATAATTTTTGAATCAAGAGCGCAGCCGCTTCGCGGGCTGTATCTGCCAGAATAATCTCACCCTGAGTACGCCGCCTGGGGGTAAAGATTTTACGTACTTGTGTAGGTGATCCTTTGAGACCGATTTTCTCGGCTGCTACCGTAACTTCGTTTGCCGTCCAGACAGGAATTTCTTTGCGGTTGGCTTTCATAGTGGCTTTAATTGTTGGCGTCCGGGGAATGTTGATGGATTTTACCACAGTCAGCATAACCGGCGTGGATACTTCGATCACTTCATAGCCTTCTTCCTGTTCCCGCTCTACTCTAAGCTTGTCGCCGTCTGCGTCAATTTTGGACACATAGGTAACCTGAGGGATATCCAGGTGCTCGGCAATTTCCGGGCCCACCTGAGCAGTATCGCCATCTATGGCTTGTTTACCGCAAAGAATAACGTCTACCTTGCCCAGCTTCTTAATACCGGCGGCCAGAGTGTGGCTGGTAGCCAGGGTATCGGCACCGCCAAAGGCCCGGTCGCTTAAAAGGATGGCTTCGTCAGCACCCATGGCCAGGCACTCTTTAAGGGCATCTTTGGCTTGGGGCGGTCCCATGGAAATGGCGGTTACTTTGCCGCCATGTTTATCTTTAAGCTCTAAGGCTGCTTCTAGCGCATTTTTGTCAAAGGGATTGACAATACTGGGTACACCTTGACGAATTAGGGTATTGGTGACTGGGTCGATTTTTACTTCGGTAGTATCAGGCACTTGCTTGACACAAACTACTATTTCCATAGGTAAATTGCCTCCTGTTAATGAACGTGTTGCACCACTGCGGGTATAAGGGCGACATCGGCTTCTGCTTTCGCTAACGCTCGGCACAAGCTTTGTCTTCTTAACGTAAGAGAGCGCCGGAAATGACCATACGCTGTACTTGGTTAGTTCCTTCGTAGATTTGTGTAATCTTGGCATTGCGCATGAGGCGCTCGACAGGATATTCGCGGCTGTAACCATAGCCGCCAAAAACTTGTACGGCATCGGTGGTAACGGCCATAGCCGCGTCGGAAGCATACAGTTTTGCCATGGCTGCTTCTTTGGAATAAGGCAGACCTTTGTCTTTAAGAGAAGCTGCGCGATACACCAGAAGGCGGGCTGCGTCCACTTTGGTGGCCATGTCAGCCAGCATGAAAGCAATGGCCTGGTTGCTGGCAATAGGTTTACCGAACTGAACCCGCTCTTTGGAGTATTTTACAGCATGGTCAAGAGCCGCCTGAGCGATACCAAGAGCTTGTGCCGCTACCCCAATACGGCCGCCGTCAAGGGTAGACATAGCGATTTTAAATCCGTCGCCTTCTTTACCTAACATGTTTTCTTTAGGCACTTTAAGTTCCTGGAATACCAGTTCCATGGTAATGGAGGTGTTGATGCCCATTTTGTGCTCTTTTTTGCCAAAAGTGAAACCAGGCATGCCCTTTTCGATAATGAAGGCCGAGATGCCTTTTACACCTTTGCTTTTATCTGTCATGGCAAAGATGACATAGGTTTCTGCTTCGCCGGCATTGGTGATAAATATTTTGCTGCCGTTAATGACATAATGGTCACCTTCCAAGACTGCAACTGTCTGCTGGGAGGCGGCGTCAGTGCCGGCGTTTGGTTCGGTCAAACCAAAGGCTCCCATTTTTGTGCCTTCAAGGAGAGGGGCAAGATATTTTTGTTTTTGTTCTTCTGTGCCATAAGCGAAAATCGGCCATGCGCACAAGGAAACTGTGGCGGAGAGGGTAATACCGATACCGTCATCTACTTTAGAGAGTTCTTCAACAGTCAGGATGTAGCTTAAGACATCGCCGTCAGCCCCGCCATACTTCTCGGGGAAACAGATGCCTGTCAGGCCCATTTCAGCCATGGCGTCAAAAAGTTCGCGGGAGAATTCACTGTGTTCATCGCGCTCGGCAACACTGGGTGCTACTTGCTTTTCAGCAAACTCCCGTGCCACCTTCTGAGTCATTTTTTGGTCTTCGCTAAGTTCAAATAACATAATACAGACCTCCTTATTTTTAAAAAAATATTGATAACCACCTCCCGTTCTGGTGCTTCATCCGGCGGGGTTGTGAAGTATAGCGCCGAGAATTTTTGTCGTCAGGCGCGGCGGAGGAGCCGCGCATATCGGGAATATGTAAGGCGACGACAACAAAGCCTGGCGGCAAAAAGGCCGGTGATATACTTCATGTTCTCGCTGGATGAGGCACTAGGGAATGGGAGGTGTCAGCTAACATAAGAAATTAGATACGTTCTACGATAGTGGCAACGCCCTGGCCGCCGCCGATGCACAATGTAGCTAAACCAAGCTTGGCATTTCTGGCCTGCAGGGAATGCAGCAGGGTGACAAGGATACGGGCGCCGCTGGCTCCGATCGGGTGGCCCAGGGCAATGGCGCCGCCATTGACATTGACCTTTTCCTTGGCAAAGCCAAGCTCTTTGCCTACTGCCAGGAATTGAGCGGCAAATGCCTCATTGGCTTCAATTAAGTCGATATCGTCGATAGTAAGTCCTGCCTTTTTCAGGGCTTTGCGGGTTGCCGGTACCGGACCCATGCCCATGATAGCGGGGTCAACGCCGCCTGAAGCAAAGGAACGAATCCGGGCCAGGGGTTTAAGTCCCAAAGCATTTGCTTTGTCTAGTGACATAACGACTAAGGCAGCAGCGCCGTCGTTAATACCTGAAGCATTGCCGGCGGTTACGGCTCCGTCTTTTTTAAAGGCGGGTTTTAAACCACACAGAGATTGTCCTGTTGTACCGGCTTTGGGATATTCGTCAGTATCAAAAGTGATATCGCCTTTTTTACCTTTTATGACAACCGGATAAATTTCTTCTTTAAAAGAGCCGGCTTCGATGGCTTTGATTGCTTTTGACTGTGATTCAAAGGCAAGTTGATCCTGCTCTTCCCGGGAGATGTTGAATTTGGCGGCCACATTTTCGGCGGTAATTCCCATGTGATAATCGTTGAAAGCGCACCAGAGGCCGTCGTGAATCATAACATCAGTGAGTTTGGCATTTCCCATGCGAAGACCCCAGCGAGCTTTGCTGTCAAGCAAATAGGGAGCCTGACTCATGCTTTCCATACCGCCGGCAACTACAATATCAGCATCGTCAGTCATAATAGCCTGGGCTGCCAGGTTTACTGTTTTTAAGCCGGAGCCGCAGACTTTATTAACGGTGTAGGAAGGCACTTCGTATGGAAGACCTGCTTTTATGGCCGCTTGCCTGGCTGGATTTTGACCCAGTCCGGCTTGCAGTACATTGCCGAATATGACTTCGTCAACAGCATCGTTATTGACGCCGGCTTTTTCAAGAGCTGCTTTAATGGTTAGCGCTCCCAGGTCTGTTGCGGCTACCGAGGCCAGGGAACCGTTAAAATTTCCGATGGCAGTACGTACTGCACTTACAATGACAACTTCTTTCATAATTGCACCATCCTTATGATGTATTTAGTGTGTAATTTACTGCTTATTCAGACCCATGGGCTCATCACGGAAAATGCGCTCATCCATGGTCTTTAAGTTAGGAGCAATAATTGGTTTGAAGTCCATAAGGGCAAGAATATCTTTTTCTAGGTTTATGCCTGGAGCGATTTCGGTAAGCATCATACCGTCGGCGGTTAATTCAAATACCGCCCGTTCGGTAATGTACATAACCGGTTGTTTTACTTTTTGGGCGTACTGACCGCTAAAGGTAATCTGTTCGACTTGTTCTAGGAATTTTTTGGCCTTACCTTCGTTCAGGATGGAAAGCTTGCCGTCAGCAACCTGGACTTTGAGACCGCCGGCAGTGAAGGTACCGCAGAAGAAAACGCGCTTGGCATTTTGGGTAATATTGATGAAACCACCGCAGCCGGCTACGCGTCCCTTGAATTTACTGACGTTAATATTGCCGTGCTTGTCGGTTTCAGCTAGTCCAAGGAAGGCAAGGTCTAAGCCGCCGCCGTCATAAAAGTCGAATTGCTCAGGCTGGCTTAAAATGGCTTCGGCATTGATGGCAGCGCCAAAACTCAACCCGCCGGCCGGGACGCCGCCTACCGGGCCTGCTTCTACCGTCAGTGTTAGGGTATCACCGAGGCCTTCCTCATTAGCCACTAACGCTACACCTTCAGGAATGCCGATGCCCAGGTTTACTTTGGCATCAGGAATTAGTTCAAGTGCGGCGCGTCTGTTAATAACCTTGCGCTCATTAAGCGGCAGGGGAGCAATGGCTGACAGCGGCACGCGGGTTTCACCGGAATAGGCGGGATTATACTGCTCACCAAAGGTTTGCATATGATGGGCGGGGTTATCGGCGACGACAATATAATCTACACTGATTCCCGGCACTTTCACACCCATTGGTTTAAGGCTGCCGTTGGCCACAATCCGTTCTACCTGGGCGATAACAATACCACCGGAGCTTTTGGCTGCCTGGGCAATTGCTAACGATTCTGCGGAAACGGCTTCCCGCTCGATGGTAATATTGCCGCGTTGATCGGCACTGGTACCCCGGATTAGGGCAACATCAACGGGGAATGGTTTGTACCATAGCCACTCTTCGCCGCCAAGTTCAATGACTTCAACCAAGTCTTCTGTTGTGATATCATTGATTTTGCCACCTTCAATCCTTGGATCGACAAAGGTATTTAAACCTACTTTAGTAATTACACCCGGCTTGTTGCCTGCAATACTGCGAAACCAATGGGTAAGGGTTCCCTGGGGAAAGTTATAAGCTTCTATTTTATTTTCAACTGCCAGTTTGCCGAGTTTTGGGGCAAGGTTCCAGTGACCGCCGATGGCCCGTCTAACCATGCCCTCTTGTCCAAAATGGTTAAGGCCGCGGTCTTTGCTGTCGCCTTGCCCGGCACAGTATACAAGTGTTAAGTTTCTGGGAGCGCCTTCCTCAATGAATCGTTCTTCCAATGCGGCTGTCAAGGCTTCCGGGTGACCACTGCCGACAAAACCGCTGGTAGCAACTGTAGCGTCGTCTTGTGCGAGTTTGGCAGCTTCCCGTGCGCTGATTATTTTTGCCATTTGTTCACTCTCCTTGTTGAAGTATTACACTGCTAAATTAATGCAAAGAGCGATGCCTTCGGATTGTAAAACTACTTTGTTAATAAAAACCTGTGTTGATTTAGCAACACAGGTTTTTGGTTGTTCGTTATATTACAGTAATCCGGTTATTGCGTGAATGAGAATAACTACAAACACCATAAAGGCCTTGAGGCAAGTCAGGACAAAAATATCACCATAAGAGTCTTTGTGAGTTAGGCCGCATACCGCAAGCAAGGTGATAACTGCGCCGTTGTGTGGGAGAGTATCCATACCGCCTGAAGCCATAGAAGCTACCCGATGCAGGATTTCCGGCGACATGCCGATAGAATTGGCCCAGGTCAGCCAGTCTTTGGCCATAAGGTCTAAAGCGATAGACATACCGCCTGAGGCCGAACCGGTAACACCGGCAAGGACATTGACTGTCACTGCTTCGGATACTAATGGAGAACCGCCTACCTTAATTGCCATCAAAGCATCTGAGATGGATTTGAAGCCGGACAGAGAAGCAATAACGTTGCCATAGCCCACTTCGGAGGCCGTATTCATGATTGCCAGGAGGGAACCGATGGCACCGGCGTTAAGTGATTTTGCCAGCATGCTGGTCGAACCGAGGTTTCGATAACCTAAGGCTATTGCAAAGGCAATACCGGTAATAAGCGCGATAATTAACGACCAGATACTGATAACATTTTTAACGGCTGCAGCAGTTAACGGCAGTTTCATGGCCTTAAAAGGTTCGAGCAGTTCGGAATTCCAGGTGAATACATTGGTCATAAGGAAGTTAACTACAAGTACGGATAACAGCGGCAGAATGGCTATTTGCCAGGAGGGAAGCTTTGTATCATTTTTGATTTCAGGCTCGTTGAGCGTATGATTGCCATAGCCTTCACCTGCAGCGGCAGCTTGTTTCCGACGGTAGTCCAGCCATAAAATACCAAATCCCAGAATCGCAAAACCGCCTATCAGACCCAGAATAGGAGCGGCATAAATATTGGTGCCAAAAAAGTTAGTGGGGATCAGATTCTGAATTTGTGGTGTGCCGGGAAGACTGTCCATAGTGGCAGTAAATGCACCAAGTGCAATGGTGGCTGGCAATAATCTCTTGGGAATATCGGCTTCTTTAAACAGCGCCGAGGCAAAGGGGTATATAGCAAATACGACGACAAACAGGCTAACGCCACCGTAGGTAAGCACACAACCTGCCAAAACAATGGAGAGAATAGCGCGATCCCTACCCAAGCCTTTAATAATGGCGTGGGCAATGCCTTTGGCTAAGCCGGTATCTTCCATCATTTTTCCAAACACTGCACCCAGTAAGAATACAGGGAAAAATGATTTAATGTAGGTGACCGCTTTAGCCATGAACAGTTCGGTATAGGCCGGCATGAGGGCAAGCCCGGACAGGGAAGCGGCCAGTAAAGCAAAAACAGGAGCAAATAAGATTACTGAAAAACCACGGTAGGCAAAGAACATGAGTAAAAATAAACTAAGGAGAATCCCGATTACTTCCATTGAATAACCTCCTAAAATAGTAAAGAGTTTTAGCAATAATGGACCTTCTATAATATCAAAAATACCTCTTTTTTGATAAAATATACTTCTTAGGATACAGACGGCTTTGCCGGCGTCCTAAAGAATTTGGCATACGCCAAGTCTTTTTTGCTTATGCTAACCTCCTTTCTTACAGGTTGCTACATTTCAAATAATTTTATGAGCAAGTAAGTGACATTTTATCGCGATAATCTACAAGGTGACATTATCACAAGTTAAACACACATGCCCCATATTTATACTTGACATACAGGAGCTCCTATTTTATAATGTCATTGAGAATGAAAACCATTATCAATTAAGAGAGAGCCTAAGAGCTCCGTGCCAACAAATGTATAGCACGGAGGTTTCTTTTTTGGAGATAACCATCCATGCGTCATTGTTGCCGACTATGCCAAGGAAGGTGAACTCATGCGAAAAGTTTCTCTTACAGTTACAGTCCAGAATGCAGAACCAAGAACGTTTCGTTGTCCTAATTGCAATCGTCTGTTATTTAAAGGTTGTATAAAGTATGTGGAAATAAAATGTCCTAGATGCGGCCATATACAGTGTATGGAAGCGAACGATTTCAACTGGTACACTGCCAATGCCGGTTGCCCCCAAAGCCATATAGAATGAGGAGAGAGCCAAGAGCTCCGTGTTGATGCACGGGGTTTTATTTTTTTGTGAGAGGTGCGGTTATGGATAGTATACGGGAAGCAATACGGTTATTCCAGCAAGGGGGACTAGTTATGTATCCGCTCTTGTTGTGTTCCATTTACGTTGTAGCAATTGTGTTGGAACGGTGGCGCTATTATCGTCGCAGCAATCGGCAGTCACCAGGATTCTTTCAGCATATGCAAGAGAAAATTAGTAATGCCGACTGGGCGGGTGCAAGTAAGATTTGCGAACAATCACCGGGAGTGGTTGCGCGCGTTCTTGCTGCCGGGCTGCGTTATCGCGGCGATATAGCGGGGATGAAGGAGGCATTTGAAAATGTTACCGCCTGGGAATCTGCCCAGTTGCGCAAGCAGCTCGGACAACTGGATACCGTTGTTACTCTGGCACCGCTGTTGGGACTATTAGGAACGGTTGCCGGCATGATTGGCTCCTTTAGTGTATTTAACGTGAATAATAGCAATCCGGCGGCGATAACCGGTGGCGTTGGTGAAGCTTTGGTGGCGACGGCGACCGGATTGAGCGTAGCGGTTTTAGCTTTGGTGTCGCATAGTTACTTTTGCCATCGTCTCGACGCCTTGATAACAGAGATTGAGAAAAGCTGCGCGTTTATTATTGAAAATGTCAAAGGTGAACAAGTATGAAGCTTCGTGCGTACCGGGTGGAAAGTTCGCCCAAATTGATGATTATTCCGATGATTGATATTATTTTCTTTTTATTGGTGTTTTTTATGATGAGCACTTTACATATGGTTTATCAGAAAACTATGCCGGTGAATTTGCCGCTGGCCGCGACGGTTCAACAGGATGTGGCGAAACCGCTGACGATCACCATTTCACATTCAGGCACACTTCATTGGGAACAAGAGGAAATAGCGCCAGAAGCATTGCGGGGGCGGCTTCGGCAGATAATGGCCAGTCAGCCGCAGCAAGCCGTTGTTTTGCGGGCTGATCAATCTGTCGAACACGGCAAAGTGATCGCTGTTATGGATGAACTAAAATTAGCCGGTGTACAAAAATTAGCCATTGCGGCTCAGCATAAGCAGAGGTGAGTATTGTGACACAGGCTGCATATTGGCCCAAAGCCTTTGGAATCTCCTGCATTATCCATTTCATGCTGATACTTTTACTAGGATTATTGATAGGGAATCTGCCTGCCCGTCAATCGCCGGAAGAATATATTGTGGTTGATTTATCGTTAGTTAGTGGCAGCGAAAGTGGTACTGGTGGGGCTCCTATTCATTCTGCGGAAAAAGCGGCTGGATTGCCTGCCACACCGGGGATATCTTCGCAGGCGTCCAATCAATCGCTTGCGTCGGAACCAATGCGGAATTTTTCAACTGCTGGACTACAAACAACGAATTTGCCGCAGGCCGGGTCTGATAATGCCGGTAAGACGATGGCTGCGACGGTAGGCGGAAATGCTGCGGGTATAAGTATGGGGAATGGTACGGCCATAAGTGCAGGACCGGGAACCGGTAGAAACACAGGCAGTGGTAGCGGCTCTGGCATTAGTTCGGGAAGCGGGGAAAGTACAGCGCCTAACATTGATGGTGCTATTTTAGCTTTCCTGGCCGAGGTGGAAAAACATAAGGAATATCCTTATATCGCCCGCAAGCGGGGGTATGAAGGGGTGGTTACCGTATTTGTTGAGTTAAGCGCCGGTGGCGAATTGCGGCAAGTACGGGTTGAAAAATCGTCGGGATTTTCTTTGCTGGATGAGGCTGCCGCTGCAGTGGTCCGGCGTGTATCTCCGTTCCGGCATGGGCTGGGGCGCCCGGTAGCGATGAAAATACCGATTAGTTATCAGTTGTTGCCGTAATTGGCCGGAAAGGTGTTGATGATAGCATGTATGGCATGATGAGGTGGAAAAGTGCATAAACGGATTGGCATGATATTGAGTATTTTAATCATAGCTATGTTGGCGGGGGGGATGGCTTTATTTCAAGATGATTTGGTGGGTAAACAAGCGGATACAGCGAGTTTGCGGTCAGTAACAGACAGCGCCGGCCGGACAGTGCAAATTCCCACCCGGCCGCACAGGGTCATTGTTTTGAATGCTTCGAATCTTGATTTATATTATGCCGCAGGCGGCAGTGTGGTTGGCAAGCCGACGACAGAAGCGCTTTCGCCGGAAGTTAAAGAGGCGGTAAAGTCCATTCCTGCGGTTGGCACTACCGCTAACCCCAGTGTAGAGAAGCTGGTGGCGCTGAATCCTGACTTGATACTGGGTGTCAATGTGCCGCCCCATCACAATTTGCTCGCAGTTTTGGAAAAGGCCGGTATCCCAATTCTGCTGCAGACATTGGATAACTACCAGCAGATTCTCGATACTCTGCGTTTTTACGGTGAACTGACCGGACAGCCGGAACAGGCGGCCGGAGCAATAGCCGGTATCGAAGATGCATACCGGAAAGTAATTGATAAAAGACGTACCGGCCCTGCGCCCAAAGTCTTGATTGTCTGGGGTTCTACCGAAAGCTTCAATATGGCGACTCCGCGCAGTTTCTCCGGTGATTTGCTGCAACGGATCGGCGCGGAAAATATTGCCGACACGCAGACTGTTGTGAGTGCAAAAATGAATTATGTGCCGCTGAGTATGGAATATGTAGCCGCAAAAAATCCGGATGCCATTTTATTAATTACCCATAGCTCTGATGAAAAAGTGGGCGAGAAATTTCGTAATGAATTGGCGAAGCATCCTGCTTGGCAAGGCCTGAAAGCGGTAATGAATAACAGGGTGCATATACTGCCCTATCACTTGTTTGCCGTTAACCCCGGCACGCGGGTTGGCGAAGCGTTGGCGCTGCTCGAACAATTGGTCTATCCGGAGGTGGCAGAGCCGTGAACGAATGCAATGTAGATCCGCGCGCCAGAGTGCGAACATGGGTCAGTGTCTTAGGCTTTGCGGCCATTCTGGCTGCGCTGCTTAGTGGTGTCATGGTAGGAGCTGTGAATGTCACTATAGCGGAAATAGGGGCGGCAGTATCCGGACAAAGCGGCAGCGAGTCGTATCAAATCATTCGCAATATCCGTGTGCCACGTCTATTAGTCGGTGCTTTTACCGGCATGAATTTGGCTTTAGCCGGTTGCATTCTGCAAGGAGTTTTGCGCAATCCCCTGGCCGATCCCGGAATTATCGGCGTTTCGTCAGGAGCAGGATTGGCTGCCATGGTGGTAATGATTCTATGGCCGACCCATAGTGCACTTGTGCCGGTCGCTGCTTTTGCGGGAGCGCTAATTGCTTTAGCTGTCGTATTTACATTGGCATGGGAGCGTGGTGTTCATCCGCTGCGATTGATTTTGGCGGGAGTGGCGGTTGCCGCATTTTTTGGCGGCGGCATGAGCACACTGATGGTTTTCCATTCTGATAAAGTGCAGGGAACGGTTAATTGGATGGTTGGTGGTTTTCAGGGACGCAGTTGGGAACATGTGCGCATGATTTTGCCCTATAGCTTTGTCGGTATCATTGGCTCCTTGGTTGGCTACCGGTACCTGAACACTTTGCAGTTAGGCGATGAAGTAGCTAAAGGACTGGGAATTCGTGTGGAAACTGCCCGGATTTTATTGGTCGGACTGGCGGCGTTGTTAGCGGGGTCTGCGGTCAGCGTTGCTGGACTACTGGGTTTTGTCGGTCTGGTTGTACCGCATCTCACGCGTATGATGGTTGGTTCCGATTTTGAATATCTGATGCCATGCTCCGCTCTGCTTGGGGCCGCGTTGGTAGTGGCGGCCGACACTGTGGCGCGCACTGTTTTCAGCCCGGTAGAACTTCCGGTCGGTATTTTCATGGCTTTTCTGGGAGCTCCGTTCTTCCTGTATTTGTTGCGAAAGAGAGGGATGCATCGATGAGTCATTGTATAGAAGCGCGTTCTGTTCTTCTGGGATACGGAGCAAAAGTGGTCGCGACACGCCTGGATCTATGTATTGATAAACCGGAAATGGTTTCGATTATAGGACCGAACGGTTCAGGAAAATCCACTTTATTAAAAGCTCTTTGCCGCCTTTTGCCACCAAAAACCGGCAGTGTTTTGCTTGACGGCAAAGACATTCACCGTATGCCGCCTAATGAGGTCGCGCGAATTATGGCGGTCTTGCCGCAGTCGGTGCAGGCGCCTAGCGATATTACGGTACATGATTTAGTTTCTTATGGTCGTTCGCCGCATCAAAGTATGTTTGCTACGGTGAGTGAGATAGACAAAAGCCAGGTGATGGATGCGATTATTGCCACCGGCATGACGGAATTTGTGCACCGCCGCTTAGATACCTTATCAGGCGGTGAAAGGCAAAGAGCCTGGCTAGCCATGGCTCTTGCCCAACAACCGCAAATCCTGATGCTGGATGAACCTACAACGTATTTAGATATTTTTCATCAGCTGGAGCTGATGAAGCTGGTGCAGCGGCTTCATCAGGAAAGGCAGATCACCGTTGTCATGGTATTGCATGATTTGAATCATGCGGCTCGTTTCAGTCAGCGGGTTGTTGCGGTAAAAGCAGGGAAAGTCTTTGCTGACGGTGCTGTGAATGAGGTTTTTACCGCTAATACGCTCAAACAACTGTATGGAGTGGAAACGACAGTAATGACGGTTAAGCAGGGAGGTGATGAGCATCTTGTCTGCTTCCCCCACGACATTTGCCTGTCTTGCGGCGCCTGAGAGTGTCCTTAGTCTGCGGCAGGTATCCAAGCAATATGGCAAAGATACCGTTGTTGATCAGGTTTCTCTGCAGGTTGGCAAGGGCGAAATTTTTGGTTTGTTAGGTCCGAACGGAGCAGGCAAAACCACGCTGATAAAAATGATTGCCGGCTTAAGCCGCCCGGATGCCGGCAGCCTGGATTTTTTTGCAGACGGTAAGGCGGTGCCTATGTTGGAACGCAAACGCTTTATCGGTCTTGTACCGCAGGAAAGTAACCTGGAAAGAGAATTGACAGTCGAAGAATCCCTGCTGCTGTATGCCCGCCTGTTCGCTGTCGCTTATCCCCGCCGGCGAGTCGAAGAACTTATGGAGGAGTTTAATCTGATCGACATTAGAAGCAAGAAAGTTGGACTTTTATCAGGCGGTATGGTGCGGCGGGCCTTGATTGCGCGGGTTCTACTGCCGCAGCCGCAGCTATTGCTTATGGATGAGCCAACAGTCGGGCTTGATCCTGATGTGCGGCAAGATATTTGGCAGATTGTCCGTAATCTGGCTGCAGAGGGTAAAACCATATTAATGACTACGCATTATATGGATGAAGCCGAAGTATTGTGTCACCGGATTGCCTTGCTAAAATCCGGCAGGGTTGCGGTCACCGGTACGCCGGAGACGCTAAAAGCGCTTGCCGCCAATAAAACGGAATCGCAGATAACCTTGGAAAAAGCCTTTCTGCAACTCATTCGGGAGGAGAGCGCCTAATGGGGTGGTATGCGGTATACGTCCGGGAAATGGTGCTGATGAAAAAGAAAATTGGCAAACTGGGTCATGTTTTTTCTTCCATCTTATTTCCGGTTATTTATTTATTCGCCTTTGGCTTGGGACTGGGTTCGCGGGTTGATGTCCCTGGCGGTTATGTCCCGTTTTTAGCAAAAGGAATCTTAGGGATAACGGTTATGCTCAATGCTTTTCAGCAGACGTCGTTATCTACCAGTGTCAGCCGGTTACATTTTCGCACCTTTCAAACCCTGGTCATGAGCCCGATTTCACCGCTGCAGACAGGATTGGGTATTGTACTGGCAGGCGTGACCCGGGGGCTCTTGATGGGAACCTTGCTGTACAGTATTGCCTATTTTTTGTTTGCTGCGCCCGCCTTATCCGTCATCGGGATTGCCGGTATGTTTTTAACCGCTTTTTGCTTTGCCTCTTTGGGCATGGCGGTAGGGTTATGGGTGTCTGATCCGGACGAAATCTCACTGGTCAACAATTTCTTAATTACACCAATGATTTTTTTCTGCGGCTCATTTTTCCCCATTAAGAATCTTCCGGTACTTGTTAAGCCGGTGGTAGCCGCTTTGCCGTTGAGTTTGGCCAATAATCTGCTGCGGACAGAGGCATGGGAGAATGCCGCACAACCTATTCTGCTGCTAGGCATCGCCGGCATGTTCCTGTTATTGGGGGGAGTGCAAATGCTGAAACAATATAATGAATAGTTTTGCCAACGATAAATTACACCTGAAAAATTTTTCGAAGGAGGCTTATCCAATGAAACACTTGATTGTTTATTCCAGCGTTACCGGTAATACGAAAAAAATCGCAGAAGCGATTGCACAGATCTTTGATGAAGGTGCAGATATTTTTCCGGTTGAGGCTGCTCCGCCGGCGGATGACTATGATTTCATTGCTATTGGTTTTTGGGTGGACCGGGGAACTGCTGATCACAAAACGCAAGCCTATCTGCGGACCATCCATGGGAAAAAAGTGGCGCTCTTTGCCACGCTCGGTGCCTATCCGGATTCCGAACATGCCGCCAAATCGATGGCTAACGCCGCCGCATTGCTGGCAGATGACAATAAGCTGCTGGGAAGTTTTATTTGTCAGGGAAAAGTAGCTTCGCGCCTGCTGGAAAAGTTTAAAGACCTGCCTGAGGGCCACCCCCATGCGATGACGCCTGAACGGGAAGCGCGTCATCGCGAGGCAGCCAAGCATCCGGATGCCAACGATCTTCAAAAAGCGCAGGAGATCTTTGCTTCACTATTAACGAAAATAAGCCTGGTTCATTAGGTTAAGGAGGGAGCTGCGACTTGACAGGCGATAAATTAAACCAACTTTTTTCCGCGATGAGCCCCGAACAGTACGAGCTATTGGTGGGCATGGAAACCAGCGATCCACTGACCTCATCTTTTATCAAAAAACGCGTGATTCATGCCGGGCTTGGCGGCAGCGCGATACAACCGGAAGAATGGCAGACCACGTGGCAGAAACTAATGCATCAACCCGCAGAAAAGGGCAAGCGGGTCGCCTATCTACATATACCATTTTGTTTGAAGCGCTGCCTGTATTGCGGTTTTTTCCAAAATATATCTGCTGAAGAGAGAGAAACCGCCTATATTGACCGATTGATTCGTGAACTAGCGATGAGCGCACATGACCGCTATATAAACAGCGGACTGGTTCATGCTGTTTATATTGGCGGCGGTACTCCCAGCACCCTTTCGCCCTATAACGCAGCCCGGCTGCTGCAGGCTATCCGATCCTACTTGCCTTTGGCCAATGATTACGAATTGACACTGGAAGCGCGGATCCATGATTTAGTTCCGGGCAAGATGGAGGCTTGGCTGGAAAACGGAGTCAACCGTATCTCGATTGGCGTACAGTCTTTCAATACCCTTGTGCGTCAGGCGGTCGGGCGGCTGGATGCCAAGGAATTTATTCTGGAGCGGTTGCAGCAGCTTTCGCATTATGAGCAGGCGGCAGTTATTATTGATTTAATGTATGGATTGCCGTACCAAGATTGGGAAGTTTGGCTGGAGGATCTGGCACTTTTAAGTACAGCGGACATAGATGGCTGGGACTTATATCAATTAAATGTTTATGAAAGCAGCTTACTGAAAAGATCCATTGATACCGGACTCCTGCCACCGGCGGCTTCAACCGCAGAGCAAGCCAGGATGTTTGCGGCGGCAGAGGCAATCTTGGCAGATAATTTATTTTCGCGCATCAGTGTTTGTCACTGGGCAAAAAGTAACCGCGAACGCAATATGTATAACACTCTGACCAAGAATGGCAATGCAGTCCTTCCCTTCGGCTGCGGCGCCGGTGGTTCTATTAACGGTGTTTCGCTTTCGCTGGAAAGAAAGTTGGAGCAGTATCTAGCCAGTATTGACAAGGGGGAGAAACCGATTAAAGGCATGAGGCAGCCTCACGCTGTTCACGGATTGCAAAATGCCATTCTCGGGCAGATAAAGCAGGGTTATCTAGCGATACGGCCATTAGCGGCCCAATACGGATCGGATGTCCTGGAGATTGAGCCGCTATTGAAATTATGGGAAGCGCGGGGACTGATGCATTTTGGCTCCACTGCCGCCCGGCTGACTGTTGCAGGGCAATTTTGGTATATGAATATTGCGCAATCGGTGTTGGAATGCCTAAACGCTCTCATTACGGGTGAGCAGGTCGTACAAGCTAACATGTCCTAGGGTGAGTCTTTATAATAGAAAACAAGGAGCCGGGATTTTATGCAAAAAATACTTTTAAGAAAGAAATGCAATGTCTTGCTGACTTTGTCCGTCGCAACCTGGATGCTTACTCCCGTTTATGCGGCGGAAGAGGCGGTAGCTACCCGTGATGTTGTCATCACCGCCACACGGACTGAACAAGAGGTAAAAGATGTCCCCTCGTCAGTCGAAATTATCACCCAGAAGGAACTGGCGGCGAAAGGAGCGGCAACGCTGCGGCAAGCATTAGAAACAGCGACCAACATATCCTTTGGTGTGGACGGCATGAAGGGATCGACGATTTCCATTCGCGGCTCGGATGCGCGGCATGTTCTTATCCTGATTGACGGCAGAAGGATTAGTGGTGAGGTATCGCTGGAGCGCGGCAACTCCTTTGAAATTGACCGCATCGGTATGGAGAATGTCGAAAGGATAGAAATTGTCCGCGGGGCAACCAGTGCCTTGTACGGTTCTGACGCCATGGGTGGCGTGATTAATATTATTACGAAACGGCCGAATAAACCGCAGGTAAGCCTGGAACTGGAAGGGCGTAAAGCCGATGATTTTAGTAACGGCCGCAACTGGTTATTTCGCTATGACGCCGGCAAACAGGGACGTTTCGGCTGGTCTCTGAGTGCCGGTGAGCGTAAAGAAGACCCCTTTACGCAAAGTAACGGCGATACCAATAACTATTATGGCACGCGCCGTCCCTTTAACTTTCAAGGTGAATGGCAATTGAATGATCAGAAAAAAATCACTTTTGGTCTGGACTACCTGCAGGAAGATACACAGCGCATCAGCGGTAATACCCGTTATGTCAATGATAATCAGAGAACAGGTTACCATATTGGATATGAAGGAAAAACGACAGATACAGACTATAAAATCCGCTTTTATCAATCCGTCTATGAAAAGGATTATGAAAGCAGAAACAAAAATACAGGTGCTTTAAGCAGCTTTGATGTTATTAAACGCACGATTAACACTTTGGAGGCCAACGCCAGCACCGTTCTGAATCAAAACCACATCTTGACCTACGGTGCCGAATACCGGCAGGAAGAGGTACGCGGGACCCGGATCAATTCCGGCAAGAATCCCTATATACTGAAGCGTGAAGGAAAAACTTCGGCGGGATCTGAGGCGGAGTTAGACTATTATGCCGGTTATTTGCAGGATGAGTGGGTCGTTAATGACCGTTTGCTCGTTATTTCTGCATTGCGTTATGACGACAGTGATAAATTTTCCGGCGCTTTAAGCCCTAAACTCGGTGCAACGTATAAACTTAAGCCTAACAGCCGCCTCAAGGCGAACATCGGGTATGGTTTTAAAACACCAACAACCACTGAGCTATATCACTCCTTCCAAATGGGTGGACTATACTATTTTGTTGGTAATCCTAATCTTGATCCGGAGCGGTCAGTCAACTATGACCTGAGCTGGGAAGGAGAGAATGGTCCGCTGTCAGGGAAAATCGGAATTTTCCATAACGAAATTAAAGATCTGATCAATACATACGATACTGGTGAAATACTGCCCGGAGGAAAAATTAAAGTCAAATCGTATAATAATATTGCGGAAGCAAGTATGCAGGGCATTGAAGCAGAGATCGGACACCAGCTTACGGATAAACTGAAGTTTAAAGTCAACTATACCTACTTGGATGCGCAAAACAAAAAGGACGGCATTCGCTTAGAGGATCGGGCCCGGCATTTAATTGGCGCCAGCCTGTCCTATATTAATAACGAGAAAGGCTTGACCGGGAACTTATGGGGAACCTGGAAAGGGGATGTCATTGATTCTGATCGAAATACGAAATCTTATGCCGTCTGGAATGCTCTGGTCAGTAAAGAACTTAACCCGACGACTACCGTTTATTTAGGCGTAGATAACATTTTCAACTATAAGGATTATGATAATTGGATTAACGGTACTATTTACCGTACAGGAATAAAAATGAAATTTTAGCAACTCATAAAAACAAACCTTCTTTTCGAGTATAACGGTGAAACTGGCCCCAACCCGTGCAACGCACGGGTTGGGGCCAGTTGGATATAAATGGAGGATTCGTCATGTCAAAATGGGCCATCAGATAGCGTATAATGAAGTGCTTAATTCAGAAATGAATTATGATCAACTTAATATATATACGTAATCGATATTCAGACTTCCATTTGGTATTGTTGCATTTAACGATGACCATATTGTTATACCGAAACAATAGGCCATGAAGGTCCGAATAAGATACACATATTATGTGCATTTTATTTGGTTCTTCTTTTTTTGCTTATTATCAGAACGTATATCCTCTTTCTGATAATAAGCAAGAACGACTAAAGCTTCTGCCCCGCTCTGAAGGGCTTGGAAAACCTGATTATAACCGTCTGACACTAGCCGCACAGCAAATCATTGCCTCTTTGGGTTATCCCCCTGGCAATCCTGACAGTAGCCATAAAATTCAAGCGAATGAAAAGTAACCTTAAAGCCGTTTTTTTCGGCTTTTGCCACCTCATCGGCATGTATTGGACAAAAATTTAAGCATTCCGCTTTGCCACACTCCAGGCACACCAAGTGATGATGATGCTCTGCCAAGGAAATTTCAAATATGTTACCATCGCGACGCCGGGTGTTTATTTCATGAACTAACCCTAAATTAGTCAATAAGCTTAAATTTCGGTAAACGGTATCCAGGCTCATATCAGGAAAATTTTCTTTTACATGATCCAGTACCTGTTGAGCAGTGGTAAACTTGCCACAAGCTCGGAGTGCGCCAATTACCGCCCGGCGTTGGGGTGTTATTTTATAGCCGTGACTGCGGAGTGCAGCAATAAATTCTTCCAATTCGTATCCTCCTACTTAATAATTATACTACCTACGATTATACTTTGTTTTAGGCATAAATGTCATCAACCGGCATTATATTACTTTAGGTGTAAGTTTTTTGGATTATGGGATAAGAGCCAGCGCTCTTAACAATGAAAAAGCCAGGGGTGAGAAGATGCCGGATAGAGAAGGAATACTGAATGCCGTTTTATCAACCATTGTAAATATGAACTGGAGTGACATTCTAAATCTAAGAATCATTTTTTTGAGTATCATTATTGAAGCACTGCCATTTATTCTTCTAGGGGTATTCGTTTCTGCTCTTATTAACCAGTTTGTGTCCGAACAGCTCATTCAGCGTCTGCTGCCAAAAAATAGACTATACAGTATCATACCGGCTTGTTTCCTGGGGGTACTTTTCCCTGTTTGTGACTGCGCGATAGTACCCATTGTCCGCCGGCTCATTACTAAAGGGGTACCCCTGCCTGCCGGTATCGCGTTCATGCTTGCCGCGCCTGTCATTAATCCGGTTGTAGCTTCCGCCACCGCGTTTGCTTTTAATACCCAGGCTGTGATGTGGCTCCGTTTGTCGATGGCTTTTGTTGTTGCGGCAGGTGTAGCGCTCTGCCTGGGATATTGTTTCCGTGGCTCCGGACTGAAGCTTCAGTTTAATCTACAGTACCACAGCCAGCCCTGCGGTTGCGGACAGCATCACAGTCACTCCCGCCAGACCGGCTATGACCGTTGTTTTAATGTCTTAGCAGATGTCTGCGATGAATTTTTTGAAATGGGTCGTTTTTTAATTTTCGGGGCGTTGTTTAGTGCTATTGCTCAGACCTTAATACCGAGTGCAGTTATGATGGGCATAGGCAAAGACCCTGATTCGTCCATACCGTCTATGATGGTTTTTGCTTTCCTTGTCTCCGTTTGTTCTACCGCAGATGCCTTCATTGCCGCTTCTTTCAGTGGTACCTTCACGCTTGCTTCGCTTCTTGCCTTCATGACTTTCGGCCCCATGATTGACCTAAAGAATACTTTCATGTTATTTCACACCTTCCGTTTCCGTCTGGTCATAGCACTTATTCTGCTTACCAGCATACTGTGCTGGGCCAGTGCCTATCTGCTCAATATCTTCTTGACGGAGGGTCTTATAATATGAAATACTCTGCTATTTCTATAACTGCAGTTTTCCGTACTATCGTTCTCGTGGGTTTTTTTCTACTATTGGCCTGGCTTACTCAGACCGGGGAATTAGCTAAGTTTATTAATCCCCGCTTTGCTAAACTTATGGAATTAACAGGCTGTCTGCTTTTTGTAATGAGTGCCGTTCAGGCTGCTCTGATTTTTTGCCAGCATTCAGGACATAGCTCTGACCATTGCTGTAACCACAACCATAAAGCATCCTGCCTGCCTTTTATTTTGACACTGTTAGCTGCTGCCTTTCTGCCCAACAATAACCTGGACGCCAGTGTCGCGGCCAATAAGGGACTAAACTCACGCCTTATTATCGACGACTCCTATGGCCGGCAAAGTGTTCCCAGACCGCTTGCAAAGCAATTAGCCCAAGTCCGGCTCATTCAGGTAACAGATATCAACTACACGGAAGTAATGTTTGAAATTAATAATTTTCCAAAAGAGTATATTGGCAAGGAGATTGAAATGACCGGATTTGTAATAAAGGATGCTTCATTTCCTGCTGCCCGCATGGCATTGGCCCGCTATGTGGTTGTGTGCTGCGCCGCAGATGCCAGTCCCTACGGACTGCAATGTGAGTCAGAACATACAGGGCAATACCCGCCAGATACCTGGCTAAACATTCGTGGAATTATCCAAATGGGAAAAGATCAGGAACAAAATATTCCTGTTATCAAAATTACCACTGCAAAGCCCGTGCCTGAACCCGCCCGTCCCTACGTATATCCTGGGTACGAATAAAACAGAGACTTTAAAAAATCAAAGTCTCTCTATGAAACGTATCTTCTTTACTCAAATTATGAAACTCTAACAAGTCTAAAAAACAAAGATTTATTCTGTCCAGTGTATCGGAGCCGGTACTATATTACCCCATAGACCCTGACGTGCTTATGAAAAGAATTCATATGGAATTTGACGAAAGAATGGAAGACCTGACGGATTGCTAACTGTTTTAAGGGGAACGTATAATATAAATACCTTTTTAAGGGCGGCAACGAGTCAATGGCATAAGGCTTGAACAAAGTGAAAGGCCAGCGCCTTTAGGCGCTGGCCCAGGTCGTTCTGATTTTATAATATTATGTAGGTTTACCATTTAGCTCGAGTTAAACGAGTTGAGATACTATTTAATTCAATACCACCATCTTCACCCACAATTACCGTACCGCCTAAGTTAACTACCTTTTTACCAATAGCACAGTTAGGCTCAAAAGCAAATACCATACCGGCTTTTAGAACTGTTTCTAGCCCCATAGAGGGGATCATCAGTACTTTGCTGCCATAGTTTTTAGCTTCAGGTACATCGAGCATCCTGTCGCCTACCCCTATTAAACCAAAAGGGCAAATCGAGTGTATTAGCGGATGAACATGCCAACAATTCTTAACATCATGCATCGGAGCCTTCATAGCTTCAACTATATCACCAAAAGTCGTACCCGCCTTAAGAGCCTTTACGCCCGCTTCATATGATTTTCGCGCTGCATTAGCGGCTCTTTCAAAATCCGGATGAACTGCACCAACTGCGATTGCTAGCTGGTGCTGTGTTTCTAACATGCCAAAGGAAGAAAATACTTCAGCTAATATGATGTCTCCTTCCTGAATGACTCGTGGTTCTTCGGGGCGATATAACCAGGCAGGTGCTCCCCAGCCTACATGTTCTGGGCCAGAACCCAGTAAGATCTCTGATGTAAAACAAGCATTTTCTGCACAGACTTTTACAGCAGCAGCGTAAATTTCACTTTCACGCACACCTGGTTTGGCTGCATCAAGCATCGCTTGACACATTTTTTCGCCGGTAGAAGCTGACCATTTGATGACAGCAAGCTCTTCATCGCTTTTGGCCGCAGTTAATTCGAAGAAGCGGCTGCCGACAGTTTCGAAAGTTGCATTTGGAAGTTCTTCTAATAAGGTTTGCCAAGTATTATATGGCATCGATCCATCAAAATGAAAAGGTGGATATGCTTCTAAGCCAATAACCCCAAACTTACAATTCTGCATACCTCTATCTTCAATAACTTCAACAACTTTAGAACCCATTTTTCCAACATAAATATTTTCAGATTTTAACCAGCCGGATTTTTTAACATATCCCGCTTGAATGTGGTCTCCAATAACAGTTGGTATGATAACGAAAGCGATTGGTTCTTGTCCTCTTGGGAAAAGTACAATTGAGCCTGGGCGATCGTTCGTAAAATAGGTATCTGGACAAAATGGCGCAGGGGAAGCTCCCTCGCGATCACCATAGATAATCAAAGCATCTAATCCCGCTTCACCCATTATTTGGTTAGCTATAGTCCAACGGCGATCTCTCTCGGCCAGTGAAAAAGTGGGGACATTTAAAGGTGGCTGAGTTTTCATAATGGTTACGCCTCCTCTCTTCGAATGCCATGAATTTGAGCTGAGCCTAACTGTAATTTTGCTACTGCAGTTAGCTGATTACCTTCAACTGCTCCAGTAATATGGGCTTTCATTTTACCCATTGGAGTAGGGATTTTTGTGAAAAAATCCAACTTGTTACCAATAATTTTTCCATCCGTTAAATCAACAGTGCCTTTAGGTGTAGTGAATGAACCGGTTAATCGTTCTCCCTCAACAACGAATACGAAAACGCCAGGTTGTTCACCTACTGGTGTTTTTGCGGTAATATCAAAAGTTCCTGCAATTGACATCTTATCTCTCCTTAGTGCTAAAATATTATTTACGTTGTTAACCATGATGCAGAGTTTCTATTAATTCAGCCAGAGAAAGTCCTCCTTTCTTTAATCATTCATTTAGGTTTTGAAATATCTTTCTAAGGATTTTTTTAGTTACGTTAATTTCGTCTTGATCAATGTCATTAGAAGCATTCTCCATTATTTTATTAACAATTTTAACAATATCGGTTTTTATGGCATAACCTTCTTCAGTTAAATAAATAATATAGTTTCTGCGATCCGCCTCATCAGTCTTTTTAGTTACATAGGATTTTTCAATCAAGCGGGTAAGCAAACGTGTCACTCGAGTCTTATCTTTTAATGTTTTTTCTATCAGTATGGTTTGTTGAATTCCGTCTTCCTCCCAAAGTCTGCTGAGTAATGCGAATTCTTCAGGCGTAATGTCATATCCCGCCTCTTTTGTCATTTTTGCTAGCCGTTTTCTAATGATTATTGCCGCTCTATTGATGATAAAACCAAGCGTATCTTCTATCTTAAAAGGGTCAAAGCCTACACCGAAATCATATTCTTCCTTGTCTTCTAATGTGTCTTTTAATGATTCTTCTTTGTTCAATTATGTCACTCCAATCTGTTTGATCTAAACTTTCTTATGTTGTGGCATCATCGTAAATTGTCTTTGCGAACCCTACCGATGCGCTCTTTTGTAATAAGCTGGCTCGTTAATTATAAAATACTGTAATTCGTTGCTATTGTCAACAGTTATTGATTGCTATCAGCAACCTTTTTATTGTCTAAATTAAAATAATGGTTAAGAGACGCTTCTTTGACATAGATAAAAGCCATTCGTCCAGGCAGTTACTTAATCGCCTTGAAAGGGGGAGACAAGGCTATAGATCGATTTGTATTGTACAATATGAGGCTACCGCTGATAAATGCTTGGACAATAAAGGGACGGCACATCTATCCGACAAAGCAGTGATGAAATATTTGAATGAATTAGGGATTTCCAGTAGCAGTGCATTACAGAGGATGGAAAAGGAAGAGCGAGATGCTATAATAAGAAAGATGAAGGCCATGCAGGATGTCTCGATAAGGCAGTTATCAAGGATAACTGGGATATCGAAGAGCGTGATTGATAGAATCTGATTGGGACAATGAACCTGTCCCCTTGTCCCTCTCCCCTTGTCCCTCCAGTGGGCAACGATGATTTTACGAGATTTTGCCATTCGCGGCTATGTATTGGACAAAGAACGGTTTATACAGGACAGGTTGTATGAATCTGATTTTAATAAGCATATTAAGAAGTTTTTCGCAAATGAACATGGTGATAAAGATTCAAATTAGAGAATGCCTAGTAGGAAAGGAGTAAACATAAATTGAAAATTCGTTTGGGCGTAATTGGCGATGAAGCATGCATAAAAATTGTTGAAGAAATTAGCAATGAATATCCGAAATTCTCAATTCGTTATTTTACGTTTAATACTAGGGAAGATACCGTTTCTATTATACAAGCGCAAGAGGATGAAACAGACATGTGGCTGCTGTTGGAACCGTGCGCTTATTTATATGTGAAAGAGTGGGGCGGGTCGAGAAAGCCGCTTTTTCATATTCCATATCGCGGTGCAAGTCTCTTCAAGACGTTGTGTGAAATATTTTACAACGCAAACCTTGCAATTCAAGATATCAGTTTTGATACAGTTCCTTATAATGATATAAAACGTGGTTTGGCAGAGATGAATATCCAATGTGGTGATACCATTTTTGTTAATGACTTTTGTGTGCAGACGCCGGTAAATGAAGTATTTCAGTATCATTACGATTTGTGGAAAAACAGTAAGACAAAGGCGGCCGTAACCTGCATAGACAAGGTTAAAGATATGCTGAAGGAAGCCGGAGTGCCGGTTTACCGGGTTTTGCCGGTGCGGCTTAGCATTCGAAGTATGTTTTATAATATGTTGAGGGAATTTGATTTGCAAATCGTCAAGGATGCACAAATTACAGTTCAGGTATTTGAGTTTTGCATTTTGACTGATGACGAAAAGGTGTACTCTACTGATGAAATATATAATGAGGAAATTAAGCTTACGCAAAAACTTATTGCTTACGCCAAGAAAGTACGAGGATCTTTAAAATCAGTCGGGCAAGGAAAATTTTTTGTTTTTACAACACGTGGTTTATTGAAATACATCACTGACAATTTTAGTGCAATTCCCCAAATAGAAGAATTTGAAGCGAGTGAACACAAATTGATTGCATGCGGCATCGGCATAGGCTTGTCGGCATATGAAGCAGAGTTTAATGCGACAACAGCTTTACGGAATGCCAAACGATATGAAAAGGGTACTTGGATGATTGTTTTTGATGATAAAACTATCACGGGACCGCTTGGGAAAAAAGAACAGTTAACCTATTCGCATTTCTCGGATGAGCTCCAGAGTATCAGTTACAAAACATCGATTAGCGTTGCCACTTTGAGTAAAATTGTTGGGATTATGGAGAAAAAAAAGAGCGATACGATTAGCGCACAGGACTTGGCGCAATATATGCATATTTTACCGCGTAGCGCGAGGAGGATCATTGCCAGGTTGGAGGAATGCGGAATTGCCATAGAAGCGGGGGAGGAGAATCCAAACCCGCGCGGTCGACCTAGAAAGCTATATTGCATGAAATTGGGACAGGCTTAACATGCCTGTCCCAATTTCATGTCGGTATGCATTTATGAGTTGGCCTATATTTACAAGTATATTTTGGGATGATAAAATAATTATAGTCGTGACCGAAAATAGTCCCTTAAATAAAATATAATATACGCGGTGGTGTTTGCTGGGAAAACATTTGAGTTTTACAATCGGTTATGTATGAAGGAAAAAGGAGTGTGGTTATGCAAATAGCAGCAGGTGTTTTAATTATTTGCGGGATGCTTTACATGTTGGCTAAACGTTATGAAACAAGAATGGTATTGTTTGGGGCCGGTCTTTTGCTGGCGTGCGTTGCTGGCAATCCGGCGGGAGCTTTGGTTGAGTTTTCAAAATCAATGAAGCAAAGTAACATATTTGAAGTTATTATAGCTAGCATGGGGTTTGCTGCGGTCATCAAAGCAACAGAGTGTGATAAGCACTTAATTGCTGTGTTTATAAAGATTTTAAAGAAAATGGGGCCGTTTTTGATTGTTGGCGTTTCATTAGCAACAACGATTGTGAACATCTCCATTCCTAGTGCTGCAGGAACGTCTGCTGCAGTAGGAGTTATTTTCATTCCGCTGCTGATTTCGGCGGGGGTGCCTGCGCCAGTTGCAGCGGCTTCCATTCTGGCAGGTTTATACGGCGGCAATTTAAATCCCGGCCATGTACATCCAACGATTGTTGCGGAATTGGCTAAAAGCACGCCTATGACTTTTGTATCTACGGTTGCAGTACCGCTCATTGCTTCTGTTGTCGCAAGTTCAATTGTGCTGATGTTAACTTCAAGGTGGATAAAGAAACAGCAAAAACAGAACGCAAGTATCGAAAAGCCGTACGAAAATGAACAGGGTAAGCTTGAGAATTTCAAATTAAACTACTTATATGCCATACTACCGCTTTTCCCGCTAATTATTCTCTTTATCGGCAATACGCAAATGATTCCGGCGCTTAAAATGGAAGTGTCTCATGCAATGATTATCGGCGGAATGCTTACACTTCTGATTACTCGCTCGAATCCGCAGAATGTCACCAAGGTCTTTTTTAAAGGCATGGGGGATTCGTTTGGTGAGATTTTTGGTTTAATTGTTACAGCCAATATATTCGTTGCAGGCCTGCAGGCACTAGGCTTAATCAAATTTTTGATTAATTATATGACTACTTCTCCGGCGATTGCTAAGGCGGCAGCTATCTTGGGACCGCTTGGCATGGCTATTATTTCTGGTTCAGGAGAGGCGGCGTCAATCGCATTTAACAAAGCAGTTAGTGTGCATGCGTCGCAATTTGGTATGGATGTAATGCATATGGGGTCATTAGCCGTATTGTCAGGTGGAATTGGGAGATCTATGTCGCCTGTTGCCGGTTGCGTTATTATTTGTGCAGGTATTGCAAAGGTTAATCCGCTTGATGTTATAAAATACAATTCACTGGCCATGATAGCAGCGCTTTGCGTTGCGATTGCATTACTCCTGATTTAAATGGGTAAACGGTGATCAACTAGGAGAAGGCGGTACGAAATGAAAGAGTTATTAATTGTAAAAGAGTTTATTGAACTTGTTAAAATTGATGTGCAATCACGTAATGAAAGAAGGATTGCCGATGTTTTAAAAGATAAATTAACTGCGCTTGGTCTTGCGGTCACGGAAGATGATTCGGCGATAAAGGTTGGTGGCAATGCGGGGAATATTATAGCCCGCTTAAAGGGGGAGCCCGGCATTCCGACCGTGTTGCTTTCGGCGCATATGGATCGCGTAATGAATTCTGGTAATATTAACCCGGTCGTTCATGCGGATACAGGTATTATTACGAGCGATGGAAACTCAATTCTGGCAGCTGACAATATCGCCGGTGTGTGTGCCATCTTAGAAGGAATACGTAAAATTAAAGCAAACAATACGCCGCACGGTGACATCGAAATAGTTTTTTCAGTATGTGAAGAGATAGGAGTTGTAGGTGCCAAGCATCTTGATTTTGAACAACTGAAGGCGCAGATTGCGTATGTTTTTGATGCGCCAGGCAGAATTGGGCGTATTATTACGCAGGCACCGACAAAATGCAAGATTAAGGTTGGCGTAAAGGGACGGAGTGCCCATGCTGGCAATGAACCGGAAAAAGGCCTGAGCGCCATTAGAGTTGCGGCAGTTGCGTTGAGTCGGCTAAAGGAAGGGCGCATTAGTCCGTGTACGACTTCAAACTTTGGGTCTTTTCATGCCGGAAACGCTACTAATGTTGTATGCGATTATGCTGAGATTTTGGGAGAAGCCCGCAGCACTAATGACTACGAAATGGAACAGTATTTGCAAGAAGTAAAGCAAATCTTTGCAGCCATCGCAGATGAATATCAGACTGAGATCGAAGTGAGTATGCAAATGCTTTACCGCGCCTTTTCGATAAATGAGACGGATGCAGTTGCCCAGATTGCCGCCAGGGCAATGCGAAATATTGGTATCGAAGCCAATTTTACGTCTGGCGGCGGCGGTATGGATGGTAACCATTTCAATGCCAACGGCATTCAGGCAATTGGCATAGCCTTGGGGTATTCTAAGAATCATACGCAAGATGAACAGATTGTCATTTCCGACATGGTGAAATGTGGAGATTTAATTCAGGAACTAGTGAAAGAAATATATAGGTCTGCTAGTAGGTAAGACGGACAGGAAAAAGAACTCAAATTGGAGGCGATAAAACGTGTCAATTTCTATTGTTGCAACTGGCGATGCATTACTTACGCAGCGGTTGCCGCGTAATGATGAAAGCTGCTTGAAAATCAAGACTTTGTTGGAACAAGCGGATGTCAGGTTTACGAATTTCGAACTGCAAATTCATGACTTTGAAGTATCTCCTGCTGCTGTTAGCGGCGGAACTTGGGTTGCGGCCCGTCCGGCAGTTATTCAGGATTTGAAATGGCTCGGTTTTAACATGTATGCCTGCGCTACCAATCACGCGCTGGACTGGGGACAAGAAGGATTAGTAACTACCATGAGGCACTTGGAAAATGCAGAATGTATTTATGCCGGTGTCGGTAATAACATGGCGGAAGCAAGCCAGCCCCAATACCTGGACACGCCAGAGGGACGGGTTGCACTGATTAGCGTATGCTCTACAGGCAAAGACTGGCATATTGCCGGTGAACAGCGACCAGATGTTAAGGGTCGTCCGGGAATCAATATGCTGCGATTTAATGCGATACATTATCTGCCTAAAGAAGATATCGAGAAATTGAAAACAATCGTAAATAAAACAGATGTTAACGCCCGGCGCTTGCAATTGGAAAGAGAAGGGTTCGCTAAGCCGGAAGAAGGTTTTGCCATTGGTAATATCCGTTTTGAAGTTGGCGATACTGGATCGGTTACTACATACAATAAAAAAGATGCTGATCGCATTGTAAAAGCGATTAACGAAGCGAAACGTCAGGCTGATGTCGTTCTTGTAAGTCATCATGTCCATGAATTTAAAGGGGCAACAAAGGATATATCCGCCGACTTTACCCGCGATTTTGCCAGATTATGCATCGACAGCGGTGCTCATGCTTATCTTGGGCACGGGCCACACATTTTGAGAGGCTTCGAAGTCTATAAAAATCATCCGATATTTTATAGTTTAGGCGATTTTATCATCCAAAACGATTCAGTTGAAAGGCAACCAGCGGATTTCTATGATATTTACGGCTTATGCGCGGATAATACGCCTTCGGACGGATTTGATGCGCGCAGCGGCAATGGGACAAAAGGGCTGGTGGTGAACCGCAAGGTTTTTGAATCGGTTATCGTCTCGTTTAAAGTGGAAGATGGAGAAATTGATTGCGTGGAGATTATTCCGATTACACTCGGTTTTGAGAAAAAACGATCAAGAAAGGGTAGACCGGAATTAGCTGCTGTCGAAGACGGTGAGCGCATTTTAAAAGACTTAGCTCAACTTTCAGCAGAATATGAAACGAAAATAGAAATTAAAGACGGACGTGGTCATATTCGATTGTAGAGTCTTTATAATTTCACTATAACTGTCTTGGAGGAATATGTATGGGTTAGCACCGGTAAAAGTCAATAACAAATGGGGATTTGTAGATAGGAAAGGAAAGTTAACTCCTTGGAGTTATTAATGCGGTGAGACTAAAAAAACCTGCCAAATTTCGTTAGTTTGGCAGGTTTTTTGTTTTTTTAGGGGAAACAATATGACTTTTTACATATATAAAAGTGAATCAAGGAATCAATCTCTGATTTATGCTTAACTAGCTGGTTTTTGTTTCCACCGGTAGCCAGGGAGTGCTTGTTGTAGGAAAAATATTATGTGCCCAAAATTTGGTTATGTCTTCTTTGGAAACAGGTTTACTTATCAGATAGCCTTGGATTGCATCACAACTGTATTGTTTCAGATAAGTGATCTGTTCCGGCCGTTCAACGCCTTCGGCAATGACACGTAAGCCCATTTGTTTGGCCAGCATAATAATGGAGCCTATGATACGATCTTTGCTGTTAACTTGCAAAATATCAGAAACAAAGGTCTTGTCAATTTTCAAGACATCAATCGGCAGCTGCCTTAGATAGGTGAGGGATGAATAACCGCAGCCAAAATCATCTAAGGCGATTTTAACGCCAGTTTGGCGGATTTCCAGCAGTGTAGATATAATCTGATCAAAAGACTCGATTAAAACGGATTCAGTAATTTCCAGCATGAGATAGTCAGGAGGGAGGTTTTCCGTGGTTAACACATCACACACCAGTGCCGCAAAGTTATTTTGCAGGAGCTGTATAGCAGAAACGTTGACAGAAATATGAAAATCACGATAGCCTAGTTCGTAAAGCTCTCGCAAAAAATGGCAGGCATTTTTTATGACCCATGTGCCGATCTCAATCATTTTGCCGGATTCTTCGGCAATGCCGATGAATTTATCCGGTGCAATAAGCCCTTTGACCGGATGCTGCCATCTGATCAAAGCTTCAAGCCCGCTTAGATGTCCGGTCTGCAGATCAATAATAGGCTGATAGTATAACATGAACTCGTTAGTTTCAATCGCTTTATGCAAATCATTCTGAATGCTGATTTTTTTTAGGACTGCCTCACCCATAGCATTGTTATAGAAGGTATAGGTCCCTTTTCCCGCTTCTTTGGAATGATACAAAGCCATATCGGCACTTTTAAGAAGATCATCGCAGCTTGACGGGATGTCGGGCGAAAATACTATGCCGACACTGGCATTAATGTGAAAGTAGTTATTTTCTATGTAATAGGGCTTGGATAATGTTCTAATCATGTTTTGCGCAAACTGTTCCGACTTTTCCTGTTCGTTATAATAAGGACAGATGATGATGAATTCGTCGCCGCCAAGGCGAAAAGCTATCGCCTCTTTCTCTATTATTTCGCATAACCGTCCGGCTACCGCAGCTAATAATTTATCACCGGTTGAATGGCCGAAAGAATCATTTACCATCTTAAAGTTATCTAAATCTATAAAGAACAAAGCCGTATCTTGCCTGGTTTTTATTAGTTCATTTACTTTTTCCTGAAATGCTGCCCGGTTGGGCAGCCCGGTAATGGTATCATAATAGGCAAGCTTATTTATTTTTTGCTTCTGTGCTGTTAATTCATCAAAGTTCTGCCGTAGTATTTTTTTTGATGCAGACATTTCCTTATACAGGGCTGAAAGTTGTTCATTATTAGTTATGAGGTTTGCTTCCACTTTTTTTCTTAGTCTTATCGTATGGAAAAGATAGAGGATTAAAGTCATAAGCAGTAAAAATACCGCACCTATTATATGAATTTGTGTTTTATAGGTTTCATATGTCGAAAAGGGCTTATTAATGATGATAGTGTTTTCAGGCAGCCGTTCAGGCGGGATTGCGAATTTTGTTAAAACACTATTGTCAAAGGAGTAATAGACGGACTTTTCGTCTACGATTGGCGTGGCATTAATATCTTGTCCTGCTAAGATTTTTTTTGCGAGGTTGCCGAGCATCTGCCCATGCAGGCTAGGACTCAGTAGGCTTCCTCCTATGGGACCCTGGCCGAGTATTGATTCGGCAGTAGTAAAGACAGGCACAGCACTTGTTTTACAAAGCCTGCTTGCAAAGTCTGTTATTGATAGTGACGGGCCGGATGCGTCGAGATTATAGGCATCCATAAGGATAATGCTATGGTTGTCCAGCTTTGAAGCAATTTTGCATATCTCCTCAAATGAATAATCGCTGAGGTCGTGCAGAACAATACTGCTGTCTATCGCAGCACAGGCGGCTTTTATTAAATTCCCGAAAATGACACCGGTTTCTGTCTTGTCGTGTACAATATATATGTCTTTAATTTCAGGTACCATTTTTTTTGCCGCGGCAATAGTGCCTTCCGGATCCGCTTGTTCATATATCCCTGTTACGTTACTGACTCCGGCCAGCAACACATCGCTGGTTTCTTTATACACACCGCCGAAAACGATGGGCGCGTCAGAAAAAAGTTCCTGGCGGTGTTTAAGCGCAAAGAGTAAGGCGGCATCATCGGTGGTTATAACCATGTCGATTTTTTTTGCGGCGTACTTATATTTATAATAGTTATATAAATATTCCAGGTTTTGTTCGGTCGGGTATTGTTTCCAGTCCATATATTCAATACACAGCGATACACCCTGATCTGCGCTAAATGCTTTCTGGAGGCCTTCGCATTCTTGCGCAGACCAGTCATGATTCTGGCTGTAGGAATTAATAATTAATACATTCTTATTTAGATCACCGGCACTTGCTAGAGGTGCATAATTGAAAAATCCGAATAATGCTAGTAGGAGAAATACTATTTTTCTGAATTCGGTACTTGTTCTCAAATATTGCATCTCCTTATAAGACATATCAAATAATATATGCGCTAAGAGAATAATATGTAACAGCTTTCTACAGAAACATAAATTTTCCTTTTAAAAATGTAAGTGTCCTAGTAGAGCTCATAGCAATACCGGATCGTGGTACAGGTAATCTACTTTCAATCAAATGAATTCGTTATCCAGGACTCTCCTCGCTCGTATACAAGAGGCCTCAATCCTTTGTTTTTAGGGATTGAGGCCTTGCCTTTGGAGGGAGACATCAAAATGAAGTATAGAGGGCATGGATGTATTGCATAATGGGCAGAATAACTGCCAATGTACGAAATAACCAAAGGAGACCAAGAAAAGCATGATTAATAAAGTCGGAAAAGTCACAGTATATGTTAATGATCAGGAACAGGCAAAAGATTTTTGGGTAAATAAAATCAATTTTGTTTTAAAGTTTGAACAACAGATGGGGCCAGATGCATCTTGGATAGAAGTCGCTCCAAGTAAAGATGAATTTACTACTTTAGTACTATACTCGAAATCACTTATGGAAAAGCAAAATCCGACCAAGGTATCTCATCCGAGTATTTTATTTAGCACAACTGATATCGAATCAACTTATGAAAAAATGAAGCAAAATGGAGTAATAGTTGCGGAAATGTTACGAATGCCTTTTGGCACAATGTTCACATTTAAAGATCAGGACGGCAATGAATATTTGGTAAGGGAAGATAAAGGGTGACAGCGGGAGGGGGTTATGGTTACGTGAGATATCAGTGGTTATAATAAAATTAAAGCGGAGAATTCCTCGATTGGAATCTCCGCTTATTTTTTACGTTGCTATTGTTCTCCCTTTTTAATTATGCTAGGCTTGTTTTGAGAGCATATAAGGGAGGGTTGAATATGGTTGAAGGTATTAGCCATCTAACATTTATCGTGAAAGACCTGGAATGTGCGACACGATTTTTCAAGTTCGTTTTTGATGCTGAAGAAATCTATGCAAGCGGGGATAAAACATTTTCGCTAACCCAAGAAAAGTTTTTCCTGCTTGGTGGTCAATGGATTGCAGTAATGGAAGGGGACTCGTTATCTGAGCGCACTTATAATCATGTTGCCTTTAAGATCCGGGAAGAAGACTTCGACATTTATAAATCACGCGTGGAAACGTTAGGCTTAGATTTTAAACCACCGCGCCCACGCGTGGAAGGCGAAGGCCGTTCACTGTATTTTTACGATTTTGATAATCACCTGTTTGAATTACATACGGGTACACTAACAGAACGGTTAGCAAGATACTCTAGAGGATAGGGTGCAGTGCTTTTCCTAATGCAGAGGCCTGTTCCATTAGGCGAGTATTTGCTGCGATTTCGCCTGCGGCAAGGGCGTTGCCGTGAACTATGCCCACGAGATTGGCCTGGGCATAATTAAACTCATCTTTCAACGCATTTATGGCATTTATTGCGCCAGATTTATATTCATCAGAATCTCCATAGGTTAACACTACGCCAACCCGCTTGCCCTTAAGTGCCTGGGATACGGCGTAACACCTGTCCAGAAACAGCTTTAACTGCGCCGAGACATTGAACATATAGATTGGACTGGTTATAAGCAGGGAGTCGGCTTCTGGCAGTTGGGGATATAAAAGATGCATATCGTCTTTGATGACGCACGTATTAAGGTTGTTTCTCTTGCAGGAATCACAGGCCTGACAGGGGCGAATGTTCATGCCATTTAAATAAAAAGTCTCATAAGTTCCGCCGGCGGCGGTTATTCCTTCGATGACCTTGTTTCCCAGAATGGCGCTGTTGCCGTTTTTTCGCGGACTGCCCAAAATGACGAGAGTTTTATTCATAATATTTTACCTCCAAAAGTAATGGATTTTTTTATGGGAAATTCTTCTAGAGCGCAAATGGATATTCCTTCCAAAACGTAAAAAGACCTGTAGTCCTTTTGGCTACAGGCTTTATCATTTATAGGAAGTTTCGCGGCAAATGCAGTGAACTAAAGCAATCAGCGGGGAATAACCCTGCATTATGGCAATCATTCAGGATTAAAAGTTTGGGAGGTATCTTTTAATTTATGGAGATTGTCAATGAAAGCTGTAAGCGAACTGGTCATGAGAGAATCTTGATGATATATAAACGATGTAATTACGAAAGCATCTTTCTTATGGATAGGATAACACTTAACAATACCGCTTTTGGTATATTCCTCGGCAAACGTTTTTACCATTATAGATACCCCGAGATTTGCTTTGACGTAATTCATCATATTATCAAGAGTATCCAGCGATGTTATGTTACTAGGAAAGATCCCTTCTTCTTTAAGCCATAGATCGAGTTTCGTCCGATAAAAACAGCCGGTTTTATGCAGGAACAGCTTCGTATCATATAAGTTAGCAAAGGAAAGAACCGGCGGGTGTAATGGTCCTGCAACAAATACCAGTTCCTCTGTAAAAAGCGGCTGTCGGACGATAGCGGGATGGTTAACGGGTCCGCCAACAAAAGCAACATCAATTTTTCTTTGCAAAATCATGGAAACCAGGGCTTCCGTCGTATCTGAAAATAACGAGATATTTACCTTAGGGTACTGTGTATGATATTCGGCAAGAATACCGGGCAGTCGAACGAAAGCCGTTGATTCAATGGCACCTACCGAAATTGATCCGTTGGGAATGGAATCATGCTTTACCGCTTTTTCCGCTTCTTCTAATAGTATATTTATTTTATTTGTGTAGTCCAGAAGGGTCTTACCCACCGACGTCAGAGTGATACCACTCCGGTTCCGATAAAAAAGCTGAGTTTGGAGATCTTTCTCTAAATGCTGAATTCGTGCCGAGACATTTGATTGAACATAATTCAGGGCATGGGCTGCCTTGGTCATGCTGCCATATTGCGCTACGGTACGAAATATCATCAAGTCATTTACATTCATCAGGGGCTCCTTGTATTATCATAATAGATATTTAAAAGCAATTTCTAACAACAATATAGCAGATGTTCGATAGGAAGGAAATATGGCCAATGATTACGCAGGCCATCACTGTCGATGATGACCTGCGTAATTTTTAATCGTTTTATCTGAATCGCCTTTAGGATTTATAATAGAATTAATTCATAATTTGAAAAATATGCCGGCTTCTTTAGTTGGGAAATAAGGAAACCAAATATCTATATTGTTATGATTGAGAATTCATAATAACTCATAAAAAAATGGAGGGTTTGCCATGACGAAAAAAATAGTTCCTGTGATTCATACTGTGGTTTTTAGTGCGGGGCCTGGCGGTGGTAATCCGTGTCCGGTCGTATTTGACTGCGAACAATTTACTGGTAGAGAGATGAGACTTTTTGCTGCTCATTATATGGAAGAAACCGCTTTTATAATTCCCTCGGAAAAAATCGATTGTGATATACGGCTAAGATATTTTGTTCCTAATCATGAAATGGAGATGTGTGTGCACGCGACGATGGGAGCGATTGCGGCGCAGGCTCATAAGTCCGTGTTTAATAAAAAGGAAGTTCAGGTTGAAACTTCTATGGGGAAAATATCTGTACTTTATGAGCAATGCGACGGTTACTACGAAGTCACTGTGGGACAGTTTTTACCTCGTTTCTCTACGGATAATCCAAATATTTCACAGGTTGCGGCCGCACTAAATATAAGCGAAGAAGCCTTTGACCTCACCTTTGGGCCTATCCAGTCTGTATCCACATCGCGGGCTAAATTAATGGTGCCAATAAAGGATAGAAAGACGTTGGACTCATTATCGCCGCAATTTGAGTATTTATGGCAGCTTTGTGCCGAACATAACATTACCGGATTCTATCCTTTTACAATTGAAACGGTACAAGGAAAGACGGTTATTTATGCCCGGCAATTTCCTAACAGAGCGGGCTATAATGAAGATGCAGCCACCGGTTTGGCTGCATGTGCTTTAGGGGCTTACTTATCGCAATACGACATCATAGGTTCGAAGGTGGATGGTTGGCATACCTTTGAAATCCATCAGGGCTATGCCATGGGGAGGCCAAGTGTATTATATGCTGAAATATTGATTAGGAATGAGGAAATATCTGACGTAAGAATTAAGGGAAAAGCGGAAATAACTAGGGAGGAATTACTCTCTTTTCCATTTGAATAGTTAGTACTACAATAAAAGTATCTTTGTTATCTTAGAAAGTGAGGATATGATTATGAAATATCAGTTTATATGCTATCCGAAATGCACTACCTGTCAAAAGGCAAAAAAATGGCTAACTGATAATGGAATTGCCTATGATGAACGGCATATTAAAGAACAAAATCCAACGGCAGAGGAATTGAAGGAATGGCGAGAAAAAAGCGGTCTTCCGTTAAGAAAGTTTTTTAATACCAGTGGGCTTTTGTATAAATCCATGCAATTGAAGGATAAGCTGCCGAATATGTCTGATACAGAGATGGTCACGATACTTGCGTCCGATGGAATGCTGGTCAAACGGCCGATTTTACTTGCCGGCAACAGGGTTTTGGTAGGATTCAAAGCAGAGGAATGGGAGCAAGTCAAATAAATTAATTAAAGGTGTAAAAAATTAATCCAGTACCCAAAGGGTATCTGGATTAATTTTTGTTAGCCTAATTTCTGTAAAGCGAGCTTAGTTAAAAGTTCAACACTGTTTTGTAAAGCCAATTTGTTAAAGGTCGTATTATTGACACGCAGAACTCCTGTAAAATTTTAGAAATTGGCAGGAATTTCTGTTCGTTTTTAAGAACAGATGTAAAAAGGATGGTGATTTTTATGCCAATATCACTTCATACATGGAGAGTTTATCCATTGACATGGATATCTTTACTGCTGGTGGTGCTGTTATTTCCCTTAGGGATTTTGCTTCCCTCGTGGTGGAGCTGGGAAAACGGACCGATAGAAAACACGCAAGTGGTTATCCTTAGTGCCGGGGTGGTATTGTCATGGTCGGCGGCGTATCACAACCGTGACGATAACCAAATGCGCAAGTTATGGTTATGGACAATTCCTGTTTGGCTGTTAATAATTGGGCGCGAACTGAGTTGGGGGCGGGTATTTTTTGATCCGGTTACTGTTGGGCCAGACGGACCGATATTCCCATCAATTTGTGCAATTTGGTATGGACGATATGTGTACCCGGCAATTACTATTGTCACTATTGTCACTTTATACGGTCTTTGGCATAACTTTAGTTGGATCAAAATTAAACAGAGATGGTGTATACCTACTATTGACGGGATATTGTTAATTCTGGCTGCAATAGCTGCGCAGCTTGTTTTCGAAAGAGACCTGATTGCTGCGTTTGAACCTTATTCGCAGATGCTTGAAGAATGGTCCGAACTGATAGTTTATTGGTGCATGATTAGTATTGTAAGGGTGTGTGGCTTTAAGCGTACAGGGGATGTTGGGATGAATGAAAGATTTTTTTAAAAAAAGTTACAAAAAATCAAAGAAATATAAATAAGACCATTGACAATGTTACACAAATGGTAGTAGTATTGTGTACAATATACTATAAATATTTATCAGTGGCATTTAGCTGCCAGCAAGGTGGAGACATCATGGAGAACGTACAAATAGTGAGTCAGCTCAATAATGTTGTTTGGTTTAGCTACTTTAGCCAAAGCTTTTATTTTAGCTTTGGTTATTTTGCTTTTCCAAAAACTGAATACGAGGCGGACTATTTGGAGGATCTCACTACTGCCGGATTGATATAAAAATACTTGTAAAGAATTTATATTAATACTATACGGGAAAAAAGGAAGAGGTTCTTACCAAAGAACCTCTTCCTTTTTCTATATCGGTAACCTTGCTCAGGTTTGCAGCTAATGAGTAATGATACGTAACAAATTTTATGAAAGATGTTAAGGAGGAAGGGCTTATGTTAGTAGTCATGAAAACAGGCGCTCCCCAGGAGGAAGTGGAGAAAGTGCATAGGAGGCTGGAACAAATGGAGGTAAACATCGCAAAAATTGAAGGAGCACAGCAAAGTGTTTTCGCATTAGTCGGGGATACCGCTAAACTGGACTTAGAGTCAATAAAGTCAAATCAACATGTGGAGAAAATTATCAGAGTTCAGCAACCATATAAACTAGCCAGCCGCACGTTCCATCCGGCCGACACGGTTGTGGAGATCGGAGACTGCAAAATCGGCGGAGGCAATATAGCGGTCATTGCCGGTCCCTGTTCGGTTGAAAGCGAGGAACAAATGGTACACACGGCCACTCTTGTTAAAAGTTACGGGGCTACTATGTTACGCGGCGGAGCCTATAAACCCCGAACTTCTCCCTATGCCTTTCAAGGTATGGGCGAGGATGGCCTACAATTGCTGGTAAAGGCCCGGGAAGCTACGGGATTGCCTTTTGTGACGGAAGCGATGGGGGTGGAAGCATTTGATGCCATTGAAGAAAGCGCCGACCTCATTCAAATTGGCGCAAGGAATATGCAGAATTACGATTTGCTCAAAAGAGCAGGCAAAAGCACTAAACCTATTTTGCTGAAACGGGGTCTTAGCGCAACGCTGGAAGAATTTCTGATGTCCGCCGAGTATATTTTAGCCGGCGGCAACCCGAATGTTATTTTATGTGAGCGGGGAATACGTACATTTGATACGTATACACGAAATACTCTTGATTTGAGTGTTATACCGGCAATAAAGGAGCTCAGCCATCTGCCCATAATCGTCGATCCAAGCCATGCCTGTGGTAAATGGTCGATGGTGGAGCCACTGGCTAAAGCAGCCATGGCTGTCGGTGCCGACGGGCTTATTATTGAAGTGCATCATAATCCCGAAAAAGCCCTCTGTGACGGGGCACAGTCATTAAAACCCGAAAAGTTTGGGCACCTGATGTCCGCAGTGCAAAAAATCATCGCTGCAGTATAGACCCGATTTTACGAACTATCTTAACGGAGGAGAACCACATGCTTATTATCGAAAAAATTGGCAGAATTTCTGGAACGATTACCGTGCCAGGAGATAAATCGATCTCTCACCGGGCCGTGATGCTGGCCGCTATCAGTAAGGGAAAAACTATTGTTGAAGGATTTTTACAGGGGCAGGACTGCTTAAGCACTATAAACTGTTTCCGTAGTATGGGGATTGATATAAAACAGCAGGGACAGAGGGTAGAAATCGCAGGCCGGGGACTGACGGGTCTACAAGAGCCCAAGGAGGTTCTGGATGCCGGAAATTCCGGAACGACAATGCGGCTATTATCAGGTATTCTAGCGGGACAGAACTTTTTTAGCGTACTCACCGGCGACCAATCACTGCGTCAGCGTCCGATGGCACGCGTAATCGAGCCTTTGAAACAGATGGGCGCTTCCATTAGCGGCAGGCAAAGCGGACAATTAGCGCCGTTAGGTATTAGTGGCGGCGGTTTGCAAGGCATAATCTGGGAGACTCCCGTAGCTAGTGCTCAGATCAAGTCAGCTATACTACTTGCGGGATTATACGCCAGCGGCAAAACCACAGTGAAGGAGCCTGCTATATCCAGGGATCACACCGAACGTATGCTAGCCGCGTTTGGCATTCAGGTGGAGCGTGAGGGGACTGCAGTGACAGTCCGGCCGGGTATTCTAGAAGGGCGGCATATCCTGGTTCCCGGTGATATTTCCTCCGCTGCTTTCTTTATGGTTGCCGCGGCCGCGAAACCTGGCTCGCATTTAGTTATCAAGGATGTGGGATTGAATCCCACCCGTACCGGCATTATCGATGTGCTGCGTCAGATGGGCGCAGATATAGAGATAGAGAATCTGCGCAGTTTCGGTGGTGAGGAGGCCGGTGATATTATCATCCGTGGCGCGCAGCTTAAGGGAATTGAAATGCAAAGCGAAATAGTACCGCGGTTAGTTGATGAAATCCCAGTTATAGCAGTAGCGGCGGCATTGGCAGACGGAGTCACCTATATCCGGGGAGCGGGTGAACTCAAGGTTAAAGAATCCAATCGTCTGGCTGTCATCGTCTCCGAGCTGCGGAAGATGGGCGTCCAAATTAACGAACTGCCCGACGGATTGGAAATTAACGGGCCCAATAAGATCCGGGGCGCCGCCATAAACAGTTATCATGATCACCGGATCGCGATGGCCATGGCGGTTTGCGGTCTGTTTGGGGAAGGTAAAACCACGATTGCCGACAGCGCTTGTATCGATATATCCTTTCCCGGTTTCGGCGAACTGCTCCGGCAAATTGCCAGGTGAAGTGCCGGCAAATGAGGTGAATATATGAAAATTGGTTATCTTGGGCCTCCTGGGTCGTATAGTTATGAGGTGGCTTGCCAATATGCGGCAGAAACGGCCGGGGCGGCAGAGTGCATAGCGATGCCCAGTTTTTCTTCTATCATTGAGGGGGTAGAGCAAGGGCAGTTGGATACCGGTATTATTCCGATTGAAAACTCAACACATGGGGCTGTTGCCTCTGTCATGGATTTACTTGCAAATTTGCGGCAAAGCTCGGTTTGTGGTGAGATGGTTCTTGCTATCGAACATTGCCTGTTAAGTCAAGGTACCAGCATCGAAAGTATCAAACATGTCTTTTCCCATGAGCAAGCTCTCGAACAATGTCGTGGATTTTTTAGCAGTCAACATCCCCATATGGAGCTAATCCCTTGTTCCAGTACTTCGCAGGCCTGCGAAATGGCTCAAAAATATGGCAATGCTTATGGCGCGGTGGCGAGCAGGGCAGCGGCTCAGCTTTATGATTTGGCGGTAGCGGCACAAAACATTCAGGACAATGCGTTCAACCAAACCCGGTTTTTAGTAATTGCAGTTACAAAGACTAAACCTACCGGCCGGGATAAAACTTCTATCGTTTTTGCTTTTCCTGATGATTGTCCGGGTAGTTTGTTTAACGTATTAAAGTCCTTTGCCAGCCGCAATATTAATTTGACGCGCGTTGAGTCGCGGCCGGCCAAACATATAATGGGAAAATACATTTTTTATATTGACTTTTCGGGGCATGTTGACGAGCAAATCTGCATTGCCGCCTTAGCGGAAATTAGTGAGCAAGTGTGTTGGCTGAAGGTGTTGGGGTCTTACCCGATTGATAGCAGAAGAATGGGCAGGTGACTAAATATGCTGCGGTATTTAATCGGCGGTGAATCGCATGGTCCGGCCTTAACCGGAATTATTGAAGGATTTCCTGCCAACGTGGGTATTGACATTAACGAAATTAACAGAGATCTGGCACGCCGCCAGCACGGTCATGGACGCGGTGGCCGCATGAAGATTGAAACAGATAAAGTACGTTTTTTGTCCGGTTTGCGGGGCGGAAAAACGTTAGGCAGTCCAATCACTTTTTTAATCGAAAACAAAGACTACGAAAATTGGAGTGATTACATGGATCCCTGTCAGGTTGACAGGGAGACCAAAAAGGTTACCGCACCCCGTCCGGGGCATGCTGACTTGGCGGGAAGCATCAAATATAACTTTGACGATATCCGCAATGTGCTTGAACGGAGCAGTGCCCGTGAAACCGCTACGCGCGTCGCTATTGGCGGCATCATCAGGCAATTTCTGAAAAACTTTGGCATTACTGCTGCGTGTCATGTAATCCATATTGGCGGTATCTCATCAAATGCCCGGGTTCCGTCTGCCGATGATCTGAAAAAAGCGGAGCTGTCGCCGGTCAGGGTTGCCGATAGCGCCGCTGAAAAGCAAATTATTGAGCTGATAGACCGGACCAGGGAGGACGGTGATTCTCTAGGAGGCGTGTTTGAAATCGTCATTACTGGTGTACCTGTCGGTTTGGGGAGCTATGTCCAGTGGGATCGAAAACTTGACGCTAGACTCGCGTATGCTCTACAGAGCATTCAGGGAATTAAGGGAGTTGCATTTGGCCGGGGTTTTGACTGTGCCTGTCAAAAAGGATCAGAAGTGCAAGATGAAATCTATTACAGCCAGGAAAAGGGATATTACCGCCGGACAAATAACGCCGGCGGCATTGAAGGCGGTATGTCTAATGGACAGACGATCGTTATCCGCTGCGCCATGAAGCCAATACCTACCCTGTATAAACCTCTGCAGACTGTGGATATCAGAACCAAGCAGCCGTGTACGGCAACGGTGGAACGCAGTGACATCTGCGCCGTTCCTGCCGCCGCCGTCGTTGGTGAGGCAGTTGCCCTGACGGTCATCGGTGAGGAACTGCTGCGTAAACTCGGGGGAGATAGCATGGAGGAGGTACGGTTGCGGTGGAAACAGTGGCAGTCTCGTTAGGAGAGAAAAGCTACCTTATTCATATAGAAGAAAACATACTCGATCGTTTGGCCGCGCAGATTGGCAAAGCTGACAAATGGTTTGTGTTGACGGATGAAAATATTGACCGGTTATTCGGTGATCGTTTATCTAAAGCCTTGGGCGACTTGCCACACAGTAAAATGACCGTGACGGAAGGCGAAATATCTAAAAATTTTCAAACCGTCGAGGCGGTTATCAATGCCATGGTTACAGCCCGGCTTACCCGCCATTCCGTCGTAATTGCTTTCGGTGGTGGGGTTATCGGCGATTTGGCAGGGTTTTGTGCTTCCATCTATATGAGAGGAATTCGGTATGTACAAATACCGACAACGCTGCTGGCTCAGGTTGATAGCAGCGTAGGCGGAAAAACTGGTGTCAACGTTGTGACGGGAAAAAATATGGCCGGTACTTTTTATCAGCCGGAAGCAGTAATCATTGATACAGCGCTGTTAGAAAAGCTGCCGGAAAGGGAGTTTACTGCAGGTTTGGGCGAGGTTATCAAGTATGGTATCATTTACGACTACGATCTATTAACCTTCCTAGAGAAGCACTTCCGCAGGTTTTATGTTCCCGATTTTACTCTGTTGAATCAGCTTATCAGCCGGTGCTGTCAGATTAAAGCTGAGGTTGTGGCGCAAGATGAGCGGGAGAGTGGTTTGCGCAAGATACTGAACTTCGGTCATACCTTTGGCCATGCGCTCGAAACGCTGACTGACTACCGGGGTTATTTGCACGGTGAGGCTGTGCTGGTTGGCATGCATTACGAAACGCTGATGGCGCAGAAACTGGGACTTATCAGCGAAGAGTACGGACGGCAAATCACTGCACTTATCGGCCAGGCAGGAATATCCGTAGATATAAGCGGTACACCGTTAACCGCAATTGTAAGGCAAATGACTGCCGATAAAAAGAACAGCGGGGGCTTACTATCTTTCATTCTGCCGACAGGCAGGGGCAGGGTTGCCGAGTATATGTTGACTCCGGAACAAACTCACTCATTACTTTGCGACACATGAGGGGGAGTTCCATAAAGAAACGATACAAAATAGTATTGTTTTTTCGTGTAAAATCTAAACAGTATAAGTAGAATGGTAGGAGAGTTTATGTTAGATGTATTACGGTCAGAAATAGACGAGTGTGATGCCATAATAATAGAGGCACTACTAAGACGCCTCATGACTGCTTCCCGCATTGCTGCCTATAAAAAGGAACAAAACCTAGCTTTATATCAGCCTGAGCGTGAGGCCGCCATCTTAAATAGAATTGAGAAAAGCTTGGAAAATACTCCTTATGCAAAACATATACAGGAGTTGTATCGGTGTATATTCCGGCTAAGCCGCTGTATTCAAATGAAACATGTATTTCCCCATAATATTGTTCTCGTTGGCTTTATGGGCAGCGGCAAGACGACGGTAGGGCAATACTTGGCGGACATGAGCGGGTATGCCTATTATGATATAGATACTATCATAGAAGAGGAGGCTGGTTATTCCATTTCCGAGATGTTTAGCCGGCACGGCGAAGCTTTCTTCCGATCAGTGGAGCGGAAGACGATTGAACGCGTTAGCAATAACGACCAGGCAGTTATCTCCTGCGGCGGCGGGTGTATCTTAGACCAGAGAAATGTGGTTTGCCTGAAGCAAAAGGGGAAAGTGGTCTGGCTTATGGCAGAGCCGGAGACTCTGTATGAGCGAATTAAGCTTCAGGGCACCCGGCCGCTAATAATTAATAGAACTTTTGCGGAAATTGAAGATATGATAAAAAAGCGTCAGCCGTTATACAGCGTCGCAGCCGATTATAGAATATCAATTGACCGTAAGCCGGTCAGCGACATTGTTGATGCCATTTTAGACCTGGTTATGCGTTAGTCATAATAGTGATCAGATAGCAGCCGCTTCTTTACTTTTTAAGCGTGTAGATAGTACAATTAGCCTGAGAACTCTGGATTTTATAATTCTATAGGAAATAGAGTCGGAAAAGGGGAAATAGCATGAGTGGAATACAATTTTATCGCGATAGAGATTTGCCCTTTTTTGAACTGAAAATATGTAATACAAGCGAAATGTCTTATAAAAAGCATGCTCATGAAGAGTATTCTATTGGTATTATTGATCAAGGTAGAAGTTGCTTTTGGTATGAGGGAAAGGTCGATGAGGTATATCCGAAAACTATGGTTTTCCTTCCGCCTGATTTAATACATTCCTGTAATCCTGTCAATAGGGACTTGTGGAAATATAAAATGCTATTTATAAACCGGGACTGGGTGCAAGGCTTTATGAAAAGCAAGGGCAGCTTTGTATTCAATAATCCAATTATCAAAGATGTTTCGCTCTATAGGACTTTCCAGGTGGTAAACAGCATGATGAATAGTTTAACCGGTAATGCTAGTCCATTGGAAAAGGAAGAAAGCATAATCGCTGTGTTTGAGCAATCTTTGCAAGGGGAAAAAAAGACAGGCGGCAATTGCCCAAAAACGCACCCTAAGCTGAAAATCATCAAGGAATATTTGGATAGTCTCTTTTTGGAAAAAATCACCTTGGAACAATTGGAACATGCTTCAGGTCTAAACAAGTTTCATATTATCCGTTTATTTAAAGAGGCGTTCACTATACCTCCCCATGCCTATCAAACCTTGCTTAGAGTAAATTATGCTAAAAAAGAGCTGTGCAAGTATAGACAATTAGCAGAAGTCGCTGTTGAATCGGGATTTTATGATCAAAGTCATTTTGTCAAAGTATTTAAGAGTTATACCGGTACAACTCCGGATCGGTATCAAAAGTTAATGTGAATAGTTTAATTGACGGCACTATAGCAGTGCCGTCAATTTTTTACAATACATTGTCAGCGTTTTTAACTAACATAAGTTGTAAGAAGGGGGATAAATGAAATGAAAATCGCCATGGTTATTAATAAAGAACTGCCGGTAGGCTTGGTAGCGAATACCTCTGCTGTCCTGGGAATTAGCTTGAGTAATCTGCTTCAACAAGATATCGTAGGGGGCGATATTAAAGATGCTACCGGCAATGTACACGCAGGCATTACTACCAAAACAATTCCTATACTAGGAGGCAGCCGGGAGCAGATAAAAGATATTCGGGATACGATGTTTGACAGTGCTTACTCTGATATTACGGTTATCGATTTTAGCGAAGCTGCCCAGAAGTGCCTGGAGTATGAGGAATATATAAGAATGCTGTCCTTTTTGCCAAGTTCCGACATTTACTATTTAGGGGTTTGCTTGTACGGTCCCAAGAAAAAGGTTAATAAACTGACTGGAAGTTTTGGCTTATTGCGATAGGAAGTCTATTTTACCTGGGACAGGTGATTTGTCCCGGTTTTTACCGGCTAAAGCCTTGCTGTTTCTAAATGAAGAAAAACTCCTGTCAATTTTTTAATTTTGACAGGAGTTTAGTTATATAACGGTAAAACTGCATATCGTACCTTAAAAGAAACATCGTTAGATGCTTCTTTTTTTATAGATTTTTAAATAAATATTTTAGTGTAATTATTTGATTGCCATGAAATATATGGTAAGTCTGTTTAGCGAAATATTGTTATATTGGAAGGGAGAAATAATGCGGCCGCATGTCCGAGAATTTGTCCGAATTTGTTCAGAAGTATTGCCTTTGATGGAACCCATTGTAGAAATCGGCGCACGTTTGCCCGAAGGTCAGGAGAAAATTGCTGATTTACGACCTTTATTTCCGGGGAGGCGCTACATAGGCTGTGATATGATCGAGGGACCAGGTGTGGAACGCGTGGAGTCTCTAGAGAAGATGACATTTTCCTCAGGCGAGGTAGGTACATTTCTTATATGTGATACCTTGGAGCATGTTAGAGATCTTTCCCATAGTATTGCTGAATTGAAACGTTGCCTTTGCAGTCAGAAAGGTATTCTAATAGCTACATCAGTAATGTCTTTTCCTATTCATGGATATCCGAATGATTACTGGCGATTTACACCTGAAGGATTCCGGGAGTTATTTAAAAGTTTTGAGATGGAGTTAATTTTTTTTGCCGGCGATCCTGGTTTTCCCCATACAGTTTGCATAATTGCGGGTAAGCGTGAATTACTGGAATGTTATCAAGAGAAACTTGTTAATAGATTCTCTCAACAAGCAGTCTATGCGCCGCATTATACGGATTGCTTATCACAATTGCTGGTTCAAACGCTAGCTAGAGATATTGTCCTTTCGGAAAAAGTAGAGCAGCATACCCAGGATGCTTACTTTGGCTTTACAGAACAGTTATTACAACCAGGATGGGTTATTTTGCCGGGGACGTGGATTAAGGCTACTATCAAGGAACAATCTGATATAAATTCCTTTCATCTGCGAACTGACAACACCCTTTTGATGACTTTACAGCCATCTCAGATGAATGCTCTCACTAATTGCTAGGTGATATTTGCTTTCAATTTTATCCTTCTCAAGGTCCTCAATATCGAATTACATCACTATATTTAGATGCTATTACAAAAGACGGCAAGACGAAATGTATTGCAAGAAGTCCAAGAGGACTGCTGGTAAGTCATACCGGTTTAAGTTCTGCTTTTGTATTCTACGAACCACCACTTTCGGAAGTAGTTGTATCTGAAGCAGACAAGGGGAAAGAACTTATCAAGAAGTTACAAAAGCAAAAAGAAAAAATTGTTGTGGATATTGGCTGCGGTTTTCGAAAAAACGGTAACATTGGCATTGATTGCAGACGATTGGAAACAAGTGCCGATATTATCTGCCTTCTTGGATTTGAAAAAATTCCTCTGGAAGATGGTGTAGCGGATGAAATTTTTTGTCGAGATTTTCTTGAACATATACCAAAAGCCGTATTCCTTGAGTCGCAACGAACACTTTATTATCCTATAATGCAGCTATTTGATGAGATCTGGCGGATATTAAAACCAGGAGGAATTTTCACATCCTATACTCCAATGTATCCTCATGGTGAGATATTTCAAGATCCTACCCATCTCAGCGCTTGGACCATAAATAGTATGAATTATTTCTGTGGGGAGCACCCTGGTGCACGTCGGATTTATGGAATTCGTGCTTGCTTTGAAAAAATTGTCTTGAGGGAAGAAGGATTTTATTTGTATGCTCAATTACGCAAACCGCAGGAGGACGTTTGATGGCTTTATTATCAATAATTGTAGTTGTCTTTAATATGAAACGGGAAGCGCCGCGCACCTTATTCAGCTTATCGACACAATATCAGCGTTCAGTATCTGAATCAGACTATGAGGTTATTGTTGTTGAAAATGGGTCGTCAGAGCCACTCGGAGCAGAGAAGGTGCAGTCTTTCGGAAACAACTTTCATTATATTAACTTGCAAGAACGGTCGCAGCCTTCTCCTTGCAAAGCAATTAATTATGCTTGTTTAAAGGCAAGTGGAGAATGTGTAGGCATATTAATTGATGGTGCTCGAATCGTTAGTCCGGGACTTGTGCACGCTGCAATTAACGCTCTAAAAATTGCTCCATCCCCTGTTGTTGCAACGCTAGCATGGCATCTAGGTCCTGAACATCAGTCTATTTCTATTAAGCACGGATATACTCAAGAAGTAGAAGATTTACTAATTGCCTCAGTTAACTGGGAAGTAGACGGGTACAATTTATTCACGATCAGTGCATTAGCCGCTTCAAACGCACAAGGCTACTTTGGAACATTATTTGAGAGCACCGCTATTTTTATGGAAAAGAGCAAATATGATCGCTTAGGTGGATACGATGAGGGCTTTGATTTAGCTGGTGGTGGATTAGCTAATCTAGACTTTTATAAGCGAGCCTGCGAGTATGATAATGATGAATTAATTATTTTACTTGGTGAAGGAACTTTTCATCAATTGCATGGGGGAATTTCATCTAATACTAAGACGCCAGATTATTTTGAAAACGCTTCCCGCCAGTATTTTCAGCTAAGGGGCAACCCGTTTACTCCCCCCAGAAAAAATCCGCTTTATTATGGGCATGTGGCTTCACAAGCTTCGCGATGGATTAGTTTATGACAGTATTTTCTAAAGCAGTTGTACCTATGATTCGGTAAAGTTCAGCGTATCGAAATAGTCCTTTCAGAAAAGTGAACGTTCTGAGAGGACTATTTTTTATAATTTATCTTTAGAAACTGAATTTTACTGTGAGACACAGGGCAGAAAAGCGTCCGAGTGTCTTTTTTATTTTCCTGTTATTAGAATACCGTTAGTTTTTGTCAAAAAAATTTTACAAATCGTTAAAAACCTTCCGCTAATAGACGGTAAGGGGGTGACAAAAATAATTTACTTGTCAAAATAATTTGACAAAATGAATAAATTAGTTAACTTTAGTTATTCATTTTTTGCTTAAAATTCAAATTTAGGCCCGTTTTTTTGTAATTTTTTGCTGTATTTTACGTGGAAAGTGTCGAAAAATTGGTACAGATATTGCAATATAAATCATTACAATGCCAAGTAGTTCTTAAAAGTCAATGCACACTGCGCAAAAAAAGGGGGTGATGAATAACGTAAAGCTATAGAAAGGACAAGTACGCCGAGCAGGACGAAGCCTGCAAAATGGAGGGAGAAACCGAATGTCAGAACTAAAAAAAATGAAAATTGACCATGTAATATTCTGGCCGCCAATTATCCTTATTTCAATTATTTGCGGGTTAATCATCAAGGATCCGAAGACAGCCAATGATATCTCGAATAAAGCGCTGAGCTGGACCACCGATAAGCTGGGGTGGGCATTTGAATGGTATGTAGTCATTCTTTTCCTTATTGCTATGTATTTGACTTTTGGCAAGTTCAAAGATAAGAAGTTTGGCGAGGGCCAGCCGGAATTTAAAACAAGTACATGGTTAGGCATGATTTTTACTTCAACCTCAAGTGCTGCTCTTGTTTACTGGGCAACCATTGAATGGTATTACTACATGCAAACCCCGCCGTTTGAGGCTGCGCCTTTTTCCGTTGAAGCCTCACGCTGGGCGGCGGCGTATGGGATGTATCACTGGGGACTAATCCCGACCGCGATGTATGTTGTGATTGGAACGGCAATTGGGTACAACTTTTTTGTCAGAAAACGGAGTGTCATTAAACCGAGTAGTGTTTGTGGAATTTTAGGCCAGCAGAAAGATGGCTTCGCAGGTCAGGTCATAGATATCCTGTATATCATCGGCATGGTTGCCGGAGTGGGAACGTCACTTGGCCTGGGAACTCCCCTGGTAGCAGAATTGATCTGCAAGATATTTGGAGTTCAACATACGTTATCTTTAGATGGCTGGATTATTATTGCATGGATGGCCTTATTTTCCACAAGCGTCTACTTAGGCTTGCAGAAAGGAATAAAAGTTTTAAGCGATATCCGGGTTTACTTAGCTTTTGGGGTCATTATCTTTATAGCTCTGTTCGGGCCGACGGCATACATTTTAAACGGTTTTACAGATGCTCTTGGTACCATGCTGCAAAACCTTATCAGAATGACTTTGTATACCGACCCTTATGGAAAATCAGGATTCCCTCAGGGCTGGACAATTTTCTACTGGGCCTGGTTTCTCAACTGTGTGGTTACGTATGCTATTTATCTTGTGCGAATTTCCAAAGGCAGAACAGTCCGTGAATTTTGCCTGGCAGTGTTAGGCGCTATTGTTCTTGGTGAAATGGTATTTTTCGCCGTATTTACAAATTACGCGATGTTCATTCATAGTCAGGGCGTTATGGACATTGGATCGATCATGGAGAAATTTGGGGCGGCCAGGGCAATTGTGGAAATTTGGTCAACAATTCCTTTAAGTGCAGTGGTATTACCTGTGCTGCTTATTTATTCTTTTGTTTCAACTGCAACATTTATTAACGGTGTGGCTTACACTTTGGCTATGGTAACAACCAAAGAAATAACTGAGAATGACGAGCCTTCCCGTTTAAACCGCGTTGTTTGGGCCTTGTTACTCGGTGTTTTAGCCATATCCCTGCTGCTATTGGGAGGGCTGAAGCCATTACAAACAGCAGCTGTCGTCGGGGGCTTACCCATGATGGTTGTCTGTATTATTATTCCCATCTCCTTCTTTAAAGAAGTTAAGGCCGGTTGGATAACCGGGGAAGAAAGTCAGAAGAGACAGGAGTAATCCTGAAAAAAATCAGAGTGTGTGGAGGTTAATATAAATGGATTTTCGACTTACCGACGAGCAGGAACTGTTAGTAGCGGGTATTCGGGAACTGATGGCCCGGGAAAATTGGGACAACTACTTTGCCGAATGTGATGCTAATAGCCAGTATCCGGAACGATTTGTGAAAGAACTGGCCGGTATGGGAATTGACAGCCTTTTATTACCGGAGGAACATGACGGCTTTGCTGCAGGCCTGGTAACGGTAACAGCTGTCTGGGAAGAACTCGGAAGATTGGGTGCGCCTACCTATGTACTATATCAACTGACAGGATTTAACACGATATTGCGCGAGGGAACCCAGGAACAAATTGAAAAGATCATGGCCCTGCGCGGCACCGGCAAGCAAATGTGGAATTCAGCCATTACTGAACCGGGAGCAGGATCCGATGTTGGCAGCCTTCAGACCACGTACACCCGCAAAAACGGCAAAGTATACTTAAACGGTCATAAAACTTTTATTACTAGCAGCGCCGGGGTTCCTTACCTGGTAGTTATGGCCAGGGATTCCGAAAATCGCGATTGTTTTACCGAGTGGTTTGTGGATATGTCGAGGCCGGGTATCAAGATTGAGAAACTTACAAAGTTAGGCTTGAAAATGGATAGCTGTTGTGATATCTATTTCGACAATGTTGAAATGGAAGAAAAAGATATGTTTGGTAAAGAAGGCAATGGCTTCAACCGCGTTAAGGAAGAATTTGATGCAGAGCGCTTTTTGGTTGGTTGTACCAATTATGGTATTGCTTTATGTGCTTTTGAGGATGCGGCTAAATACGCAAACCAAAGAGAGCAATTTGGGCAAAAAATCGGTAGATTTCAATTAATTCAGGAAAAGTTTGCGCATATGGCCATTAAACTGAAAAACATGAAAAATATGTTATATGAAACGGCTTGGAATGCGGATAACGGCAAGATGAATTCCGGCGAAGCCGCAATGTGTAAATATTATTGCGCCAATGCCGGCTTTGAAGTTGTTGATTCGGCAATGCAAGTTTTTGGTGGGATCGGTGTTGCCGGTGATCACCGTATCAGTAGGTTTTGGCGTGATCTGCGTGTGGACCGGGTGTCCGGGGGCAGCGACGAAATGCAGATTCTTACCGCCGGCAGAGAGGTACTTAAAAAGTACCGGTAAGCTCTTTTAGAAACCCGGCGCAGCAGGCAGAACGAGAGGAGGCAGTAGCAACTTATGGCAAAAGGAATGAACATTCCTGCTTTTGGAAATTTACAGGGGCTAAAGGTTGTGTATTCGGCAGTGGAAATTGCCGGACCGGAGTCGGCCCAGTTGATGGCTGAATGGGGAGCAGATGTAACCTGGATTGAAAATGTATTTACCGGTGATTCCATGCGGGATACAACGTATGTAAAGGAACTGGAGCGGCGGAATCAGCGCAGTTTATCGCTGAATATCTTCTCAGACGAAGGCAAAGAAGTATTCTTAAAACTGATTGAAACCGCTGACATTTTTATTGAATCAAGTAAAGGTCCGGTTTATGAAAAGCGCGGCCTTACGGATGAGTTACTTTGGAAACATAATAAAGCTTTAGTTATTGTACATGTTTCCGGGTTTGGCCAGTATGGGGTAGAGTCCAGGGTGAACCGTGCAGCTTATGACCAAACGGCGCAAGCGTTCAGCGGCTATTTAAGTCAAAATGGAACCCAGGACCAGCCAATGATTGCATCACCGTATACGGGTGATTATATGACGGCCCTAATGGTAGTGGGATCATCCCTGGCAGCTCTTTACAGGGCGCAGAAGACGGGCGTTGGTGAAAGCATTGATGTTGCCATGTATGAAGTTATGCTTCGCCTCGGGGCGTACTATATGATGGACTACCTCAACGCGGGAATAACTTATCCGCGGGCAGGTGCCAGACATCAGAACTTATGCGGGATTGGCGTATACAAATGTAAAGACGGGTTCCTCAGTTTATGCCTGTATGGGGCCAAACAGAACAAAGCCATTCTTGACAGGATTGGTCTTAGTTATCTTTGGGGCACAGATGAGTATCCGGAAGGGACCAGTGCGCTTTGGCTCAATGGTCCGAAAGCAGCTCTCATTGAGAAAAAGCTGGAAGAATACCTGTTGACCAAGCCGGTAGCCGAAGTGGAAGAGGACTTTTCCAAATGTAATATTGCGGCGAACCAAGTGATGAGTGTTGAGGAACTGGTAGATCATCCGCATTATTTGGCACGGGAAGCATTTGTTGAATGGGAAACAATGGAGGGAAAAAAATGCAAGGGCCCCAATATATTTCCCAAATTTAAAAGGAATCCGGGGCAAATTTGGCGCCCCATGCCGACCTTGGGGATGGATACGGAAGATATCTTAAGCAATCTGGGCTATTCCAGCGAACGTATACAGGATTTAAGTGACCAAGGTATCGTTAAAAAATCCGCAGCACCGGAAAAAGGGTGAAGGTATAAGTGAAATGTGCGGAATGGGGTGCATCGAGCGGCTTTAGATGCACCTCGCCGCTCAAAAACGGTATGTTATGTTGTGGCACAGACTACTAAAGGAATGAGAAGGTGAACTGATGAGAGTGATTTCATGTTGTAAGGCGGTACCGGAAGAGCAGGATATTGACGTTGCCAAAGACAGACAATTATCCGTTGAAAAAGCGGAGTGGAAGTTCAGCCAATATGATCTCAATGCCGTTGAGGCCGGAAAACAAATTATTGAATTGGCCGGCGGGCAATTATCCGGTTTGAGTGCAGGGGGAAAGGCCCTGGAAAATTCCAAACTGCGCAAAGATATTCTTTCCCGCGGGCTTGACGATCTATATCTGGTGATGGATGAAATGCTGGAACAAGCCGACACGTATCAATCGGCCAGAGTGTTGGCTGCGGCTATTAAGAAAATAGGTGCTTTTGATTTGGTGCTGTGCGGAGCAGGCTCGTCGGATCTGTATGCCCAGCAGGTGGGGAATCAGCTAGGTGAATACCTCGGCATACCAGTCGTCAATGCGGTCAATAAAATTACGCCGCAGGGAGACAAAGTCATTGTAGAACGGGCGCTGGAAGACGCGATTGAAGTTTTAGAAGTGTCTTTGCCGGCAGTCCTGTCTGTTACTTCGGAAATCAATATCCCGCGGATTGCAGGCATGAAAGATATTATTACGGCGAACAAAAAACCTGTTACAAAATTCAGCCTGTCCGAGATTGAGGCCGCAGATACGCAAGCGTCCAGTGTGGTAGTGAGTACGCTGGCACCGGAGCAGGTCGAGCGCCGGATGAATATTCTGGAGGGCGAATCGGAGGAAGTTGTGAACGCGTTTGTGAAGCTGCTCCGGGCCGAATTGAAGTAATTCAAAAACGAGGTGAAGATTTATGACTATGAATCATGTTTGGATTATAACTGACGACCAAAGTGCCGTAGGCGAGCTGTGCGGCGGCGGCCGGCAACTTGGCAGCCAGGTATCTGTCATTTTATTTAGTGGTCATGAGCAGGCGGAAGAGGCTATAGCCGCAGGGGCCGATCAGGTATATCTGTTTGGCAAGCCTGGGGAGGACGTGATCCCTGAAACCTATTCCAGATCGATTGCGGAATTGCTGCGAGAAAAAACAGCGGACTTAGTAATGGTCCATTCTTCTATACGCGGCAAGCTAATGGCCGGACGGATTGCCACCCAATTCGCCACAAGTGTTTTATCGAATATCGTGGAGCTTACGGTAGAAGACAGCAGCATGATTGCCAAACACATGGTTTACGGCGGTTTAGCGATCAGGACAGTGAAGGCGTTATCCGAAACGGTTATTGTAACGGTAGGATCGGGAATATTTGAAGCAATGCCCAGGGATGCAGCAAGACAGGGAAGAGTAATCGCCGTCAATCCGGAGGTTGTCAATTCCGGTATTCGTGTTCTGGAAACCCGCCCCAAACAAGGTGAATCGATAAATCTAAGCGCGGCGAAACGGGTGGTTGGTGTTGGACGAGGCTTTGCCAACAAAGAGGATTTGAAGCTGGCCGAAGATTTAGCTGCTATAGTCGGAGCCGAGATGGGGTGCAGCCGGCCAATCGCCGAAGGTGAGAAGTGGATGAGCAAGGAGCGTTATATTGGGGTATCCGGCGTGTTTCTGAAGCCGGACATCTATATTTCCCTGGGTGTGTCAGGGCAGATTCAGCATATGGTAGGTGTACGTCAGGCTAAAACGCTGGTAGCCATCAATAAGGATAAAAATGCGCCGGTTTTCAAACAGGTAGATATTGGTCTTGTAGGCGATATCTATAGTGTTCTACCGCAAATCCTTGCCAAAATGAAAGTGCAGCATTAGAACCTATTAGCAGCAATCCTATTTTATTAAGGTGGTGCTACAAATTGAGTGAGGACAAATTTGACGTCATTATCGTAGGCGGAGGACCGGCTGGTTCTACTGCGGCTTATGTTTTAGCACAGCAAGGGTTAGAGGTTTTGCTCATTGAACGGGGCAATTATGCCGGTGCTAAAAATATGACCGGGGGACGCCTCTATGCTCACTGTTTAGAAAAATTAATTCCTAACTTTGCCGCGGAAGCACCGGTAGAGAGAAGAGTTGTCAAAGAGCGCATCAGCATGATGACGGATAATGATGCGGTAACGATGAGTTATCGTTCACCCCGCCTGGCCGTGGCAGGCAATGATTCGTATGTGGTACTGCGCGGTAAGTTTGACCGCTGGCTTTTTGAAAAGGCCGAAGCGGCAGGAGCCATTGCTACGACAGGAATTAAGGCCGATCAATTAATTATGGAAAATAACCGGGTAGCGGGTGTTAGCTGCGGCGGTGAGATAATGAAAGCCGATGTAGTAATTCTGGCCGATGGTGTGAATTCGCTATTGGCGGAACAAGCGGGATTGCGGAAACGGGTTCTGCCTTCACAAGTTTCAGTGGGTGTCAAAGAAACCTATGAACTGCCGGCAAAGGTGATCGAAGACCGTTTTGGTCTAACCGGTAATGAGGGAGCCGCCTGTTTATTTGCCGGTTCTTTTACAAACGGACAGGTTGGCGGGGGGTTTCTGTACACCAATAAGGAAAGCCTTTCTGTTGGTTTGGTTTTGGGACTCCAGCATATTGGTGAAAGCAATAAAACAATCGAGGATATGTTTGCTGATTTTACCAGCCATCCTGAAATCGCTCCATTAATTAAGGACGGTAAGCTGCTGGAACGGAGCGGTCATGCTGTACCGGAGGCCGGTATCTCGATGGTATCAGCCTTATATGGTGACGGCTTTCTGATTTGCGGCGATGCGGCCGGCTTTTGCCTAAACCTTGGTTATATGGTAAGAGGAATTGATTTGGCGGTTACTTCAGGCGAGTTGGCGGCTAGGGCCGTTCTTGCTGCCAAAGAAAAGCGGGATTTTAGTACGGAGTCTCTTAGAATTTACAAGAAAATGCTGGATGAAAGCTATATAATGAATGACCTTTCTCTGTATAAAAACGTTCCCGCGTTCATGGAAAATCCCCGTATGTTCAACCAATATCCCGCGATGGTATCCGGTATTATGGCAGATATGTTTGTTATCGACGGCAAACCTGCCGTTCCATTACGGAAAAAGGCTATAAAACATGTAAAGGCTGCCGGTTTGATGAACCTGATAAAGGACGGACTGAAAGGGATGACAGCAATATGAGGATAACCGTTGAAGAAAAACTGGCGGTAAATAAATATTTTGTTGATGAAGGGAATGCTCATATCGAGATAGACCCTGCCTATCCGGATATGAAAGAAAATATGAAATTGATTAATGCTTGTCCGGCGGGATTGTACAAGCTTAACGAAGATAAAACCTTATTCTTTGATTATGCCGGTTGTCTGGAATGTGGTGCTTGCAGGATTTTATGTGTGGATACAATCATTAAAAAATGGGAATTTCCAGAAAACACAATGGGGGTAGAATTTCGCTACGGATAGTGAGAGGGTGTATTACCTTGGGTATTCCTGGTTGAGGGGGTGAAGTGAATGGATATAGTAGGAGACAAGACTTTGCGGGATTTGTGGGACGAGCTGGCTCGAAATTACAGCGAAAAAACCGCCTTAATCTTTGAGGATTGCAGTGGCAAAACCAGTGAATTAACTTATGCGCAGCTTAATGAGGAAATTAATAAAACCGCCAATCTTTTTCTTGATTTGGGAATTCAAAAGAATGAAAAGGTTGCAATTCAACTTTATAATTGCCCGGAATTTTTAATGTGTTGGTTTGGACTGGCTAAAATCGGAGCGGTTATGGTTCCGTTAAACACACAGTACACCCAGGAAGAATGTGGCTATATTATCAATAATTGCGGTATTCAAACCGCAATTATTGAAGAAGAATTTTTGCCTATTTACGATGGAAGCAGACCGAACAAGGATATCGGTATTAAAAATATATTGCTGGCAAGAAGTGAAAAACAAATTCCCGGAACTATAAACTTTGGGGAAGGTAAGGGCAGACAACTCGGAACATTACAGGAGTTTAGGCCGTTAAGCAGTGACGATGTTGCGGAAATTTTATTTACCTCAGGAACAACAGCACGGCCCAAGGGGGTTGTGATTACCCAGTGCAATATGTTATATGCGGGTATTTTTACTGCCTGGCAGGTTTCGCTCAGACAGGAAGACCGTTATTTAACAATCATGCCGGCTTTTCATGTTGATTTTCAGCTCAATAACTTAATGCCTGTACTTACCGTGGGTGCAACTATGATTGTGGAGGAAAAATACAGCGCAAGGCGGTTTTGGCGGCAGATCTGCGACTATAAGGCAACAATCACCGAGTGTATGCCGATGATGACCCGTACCCTCATGCTGCAACCGGAGCAAGCATGGGAAAAAGACCACTGTGTCAGGGAAGTGTTCTTTTATCTTGCTTTTACCCGACAGGAAAAGCTGGCTTTTGAAGAGCGTTTTAATGTGCGGCTTTTAAATACCTATGGTTTGAGCGAGTCGCTTGTTGGCGTAATCGGTGATGCTCCCTATGGCATGAGAAACTGGCCTTCGATCGGTAAGCCGGGCTTATCTTACGAGGCGAAGATTATTGATGAGTGCGGCAATGAGCTTCCGCCGAATACGATTGGCGAGATTTGTATAAAAGGCGTACCCGGCAGAACGCTTATGAAGGAATATTATAATAATCCGGAAGCAACCGCAAACACCTTGCAGCCCGGGGGGTGGCTGCATACCGGGGATAAGGGCTATATTGACGAGTCTGGCTGGTTTTACTTTGTTGACCGCAAGGTAAATATGATTAAACGGGCGGGCGAAAACATTTCGACTATTGAAATTGAAAATATTCTCATGTGTCATCCCAAAATTGCGGAAGCGGCGGTAATCGGAGTGCCTGACCTGATTCGCGACCAGGCTGTAAAGGCCTTTGTCATATTTAAAGAGGGGGAAGAACTTAGTAAGGAGGAGATTTTGGAATATTGCAGAGGCCGTATGGCTAAATTCAAAGTGCCATCTTTTATTGAAATAAGAACCTCTTTTCCCCGAACCTGTACCGGTAAGATCCAAAAAAAATTATTGGACTAAAATGAAAGGGTGATTGAAAATGACAATAAAAATGGAAATGGTTGGGAAAACATTTGGACCTTTTGAACGGGAATATGATTTCAGAGAATTGATGCTTCTCGGACTCGGCTGCGGTGCCGGCGCCGATGGGATCACGGATTTGGAATATGTTTACGAAAAGAACTTAAAAATTCTTCCTATATTTGGGGCGATGCCGATCGTGGATCAAATAGTCACCAAAACCATTGATTATGGCTATAATTATGCAGGATCACTACATTGGGGATTTGATTTAAAATTTCACCAGCCACTGACAAAAACGTCGGGTAAATTAAGTACATATGTGCTGCTTAAGGGTTTATATGATCGTGGTCCCGATAAAGGTTTGTTAGCGCAGCATATAGGAGATACCTATGATGAAACAGGTGCCAAAATATTTACCAACGAAAGCTGGGATTGTTTGATTTATGATGGTGGTTTTGGCGGTCCCAAACCACCGAAGGATATAGTGGAAATCCCGGACAGAGAGCCCGATTATGAGGTTTCGGAGCAGATACCTTTGAATCAGGCGCTAATTTACAGATTACAGGGGGATTATCACCCTCAGCACGTTGATTGGGAATATGCTAAAGAAATTGGCTATGAAAAGCCCATTCTTCATGCTGTGAGTACGGCAGGAGTTGCTTGCCGGCATATCATTAAAACATTGTTCCCTGGGGAACCTGAGAGGTTGACGCGTTTCAAAACTCGTATTACGTCTCCGCTCCTTCCGGGGGTAACCATCAAGACTCAAATGTGGAAAATGGGCGAAAATCTGGTTCACTTTAGGGTCATAGATGCAGCAACAGAAAAAGCTTATTTAAACTTTGCCTTGGTTGAATGGAAATAACTTAATATCAACAGAGGGTTAAACTACCGGAAGCAAAAGAAGTGTATTTTGTTATAAAATATTGAAAGGGAGCCAAAGCGAAGTTTAAACAAACATGCTTCGCTTGGCTTCCCTAAAATAATAAAATAAGCAATAATCAAAACAAAGAAGTAAAGAAATATTACAATAATAAGTCGGAATATTTATAAATTTTCGTTGATTATGGTTCGATGATATTGAGTGCCTTAGTAGTGTTAGCCGCAGTTACTATATAGAACCTTGGATGTAATGATGTTTGGAATAATCGACGGATAGCCGCTTCCTTGGTCAAGTATTGATACCATTGTTATAAAGCATCCTTTTTGGCGTTTTAATTTGCATGAATGGTCATAGTGCAGTCAAAAAAGACCGGTGATGGTTTACCAAAAAGGGAGATGAAAATATGCAATCAAAAAAAACGCTCGATGATTATGAATTAACGCCTTATCTTAAGAAAATGATATTTTTTGCCAGTGGTGGTCCGTTTTTAGATGGGTACGTCCTGGTTATTATTGGTGTCGCCCTTGCTCAATTGGGGCCTGAAATGAATTTAAACGCCCACTGGAGCGCGCTGGTTGGCGCCGCTGCCCTGGCGGGAATTTTTATCGGCACCGCCCTTTTCGGCTATGTAACAGATTTAGTGGGCCGTCAATTGATGTTTACTGTTGATATCTTCGCAATTGCGGTTATTTCTCTCGGGACTATGTTTATTGATACGCCAACACAGCTTGTTGTCATGCGGTTTTTAATAGGAATTGTTATTGGAGCGGACTATCCGATTGCAACTTCATTGGTGACGGAATTTACACCACGCAAATACCGTGCTCTTTCTATCGGATTTATAGCCGCAGTTTGGTATGTAGGCGCAACTGCAGCGGATATTGTGGGGTATTATTTGTGCGATGTTGCCGGCGGTTGGCGATGGATGCTAGGCAGCGCGGTTATTCCTTGTGTGATCCTGCTGGTAGGACGGTGGGGCACGCCGGAATCACCCCGGTGGTTGGCACGTAAAGGGCGGATTGATGAAGCCCGGGCAATTGTACAAAAGATATTTGGTGCGGATGTTGCATTAGAGCTTGAAGAAGCTACAGAGACACGTTATAGCAAGATATTTGAAAAGGGATATTTTAAAAGAATGGTGTTTGTTGGTACCATATGGGCATGTCAGGTCGTGCCTATGTTTGGTTTATATACATTTGGTCCGGAGATCATCAGTGCTTTTGGCTTTGGGTCAGGTAAGCAAGCTATTTTAGGTGATATTGTTATAAGTATGTTTTTTTTAATCGGCTGTATTCCTGCAATGTTCTGGCTGAATTCGATAGGTCGCCGTCCCTTAATTATAGGAAGCTTTACCATCATGAGTGTCGCGTTGGCCGTTTTAGGTTTTTTCCCGAAGGCCAATATATGGATTGTTGTTGCCGCTTTTGGAATTTATGCATTCTTTTCCGGTGGCCCCGGCATTTTGCAATGGCTTTATCCCAATGAACTGTTCCCGACTGAAATTCGGGCTTCTGCCGTAGGAGCAGCTATGGCATTTAGCCGGATTGGGACAGTTTTATCAACTTATGCATTACCAATTTTCATGGAAGCTTATGGAATTGGACCAACAATGCTGGCCGGATCTGCCATATCGGTTCTTGGCTTAATTGTATCAATTACTATGGCGCCTGAGACAAAGGGATTGACGTTAGCTGAATCAAGTGTAGTGGATTGTAAAAAATAAGTGAATAGGTGCTGTGACTGCGGATGCATTCAGAAGTGAAAAAACCTCAATTATTCGATATGAATCTCGTGCTGAATGGCGATATCTAATCGTTTTAGTTTATAAAACAAACATTGCCTGGACAGATTTAGTTCCTTGGCGGTTTGATTAATATTTCCGTTATTTTTTTTGAGGGCTTGTGTCAATATATCTTTTTCCACTTGCAGCATGAGTTGTTTATAATCATTAAATTTAGGCATTATGATCGGCAAAATTTGATTCTTGAGGGTTTTGTCCAAAAGAAATGCAGGTAAATGCTGTACTGACAGGGAGGTATCCGCAGTATCAACCATATTCATCGCATGCTCGATACAGTGGCTTAATTCGCGGACATTGCCCGGCCAGTTATGGTTTTCCAGTATTCGGATTACTTCTTCCGAAATCCCGTCAATTTTTCGCCCCAGAATTTTATTGTATTTGGCTATGTAAAATCTGGCTAAAGTAAGGATATCTTCTTTTCTGTCCCGTAAAGGAGGGCATTTTATGGTGATTACAGCAAGCCTGTAATAAAAATCACTCCGTAATTTTTCGGTTTCAATGGCTTCTTCAGGTTCGATGTTCATAGCACTTATAATGCGGGGATTCACCGGGATTTCTTTGTTGCTGCCTAACCTACGGATTCGATTTGTTTCTAATGCCCGCAACAGTTTGGACTGGAGGACGAGACTCATTGAATTTATTTCGTCCAGAAAAAGAGTGCCGTTTTTCGCCTCTTCAAATAATCCGGGTTTTGTCTCAGCCCCGGAAAATGCCCCTTTATTTGTTCCGAACAGGATGCTTTCCAATAAGGTTTCAGGAATAGCGGAACAGTTTACCGCGATAAACGGCTCAGTTGCTCTTGTACTGTCATTATGGATGCTCTGAGCCAAAAGTTCTTTGCCTGTTCCTGTTTCTCCCAGAATCATGACCCGTGATTCCGAGCGGGCCACCTTTTTCGCTGTGTTAATCACGTTTTGCAGGGCTTTGCCGGAACCAATGATATCATCAAAACAGAATTGGGTTACGTTGGTGTTGTTTTTTTGTGATTGATTATAAAGCGCTTTCTGCAAATCAACTACTTTAGTGGTAAGTACTTGTATTTTGCTTGTGTCGCGACTTACGGCAAAGGAGCCGATGACTTCCGGTCCGGAAAATACCGGATAGATATCCATTACCAGATCGACCGGTTGACCATCGGCGGAAGTATAGCGCAAACGGGTATTTTTCAATATCCGTTTTTCCGTCATCGCTTTCATGTGTACACTATTTTCTTCACCCAGTTTGTAAACATCCAATACGTTTTTTTCCAATATATCATTAATTTTAAAACCATCTACTTTTTCAAATTCCTTTGACAGAAAAACAATTTTGCCTGCTGCGTCCACTATGGAAAAATAACAATCTTCCAGGCAATTTAAGGAATGAATCAGCAGGTCAAACTTGGCACTGTTGTTTTGCCGGTTTTTCTCCAGTTCGGTGAAATCTTCTTGAGATTTAGACAGTTGGTTTCTTTTCATCTGGTGCATCTCCTTTTTTCGATAAGACGGACTCAGAATAAGGTTTTAGAAAGTTTTATCCGATGACTAACCCGTTCTAATACTCCCGTCCTCTGTAGGCGGGAGTAAAGAACGGCTAAGTTCCTGGATAATTCGACTAAGATTCAGGTGGGGTTAAACCCCAGCTGAATCAAGTCTCATTTATCGGATTGTTATAAACAAAAGTAGATAGGTCGCTAACCTATCTACTAAAACTTTTGGCACCTAACTGTAAAATACGAGTTCTATTTGCATCCTATTATTAATTATTATACTTGGATTGGTGAAAAAATCAAATCAATTTGCAATATTAAATTAATTGCAAAACAAGTTCAGGCACCAAAGAAATTGTTGCTTATATTTCTGCAACTACCCGGCATGGCAAGCCTGTAAGACCTTTGTAATTAACGGGGTAGGTATGAATGATGAAATTGTTGGTTCCGGCTTTCTGGAGTAATACATCCAGTTGATTTAGATTTTCGATTACAAAGACTCCGTTATTAGCGCAATACATATCCGCTTCCTGATGTTCGGACGCTCTCCGTATTCCTGCGGCGTCTATACCAATCATACTGACTTTTTTATTTACCAGATAAGTTATCAATGCGTGGGATAGTTGCGGATGATTTGTGAAGTATTCCAGATTACCATATTTTTTTTCTTTCAGCCAGCCTGTATAAAACAGGATAAAATCCTGGGTTTCAATTTTGGTCTCGTCAATATCTGCTATTTCGATATCTCTATCTTTTATATGACTGACATCAAAGATTTTTCCTTTTCTTTCGGTGTTTTCTAATTGAAATTCCTTATCCATAACGTCAAAATGGGTGCCAATATGGCCAAATTTTCCGACCGGCGGTATCTCACCGGTTTTATTTAGCGTTAAGAAGTTATTCAGTATTTCCTCAGTGATAGCAACAGACAAATCAATCTTCATAGTGTAAGCCTCCTTATAATCACATAGTTTCCCTGGAAACAATGTGATTATACCATGATTATAGTTTCCTTGTAAACTATTCTGGCGAATCTATTTGGAATAGGTTGATAACCTGTTATAATATAATCAGCTCTTAGTATTAAAACTATTAAAAGTCAGGTTGGTAAAATGAAAAATAATACGTCGCCAGTTCAAGATCTGGTACATAAGATTGAAACGCTAGTGTATTCTGTTAATGATATAGAAGGTTATGAGAAAAAATTATTGCGGGAGATTTTAAATAAACAGGGATGGGAAGAGCTCCGGGATGTGAGTATTTCTGTGGCGGAATGCCATGTCATAGATTGTATTGAGAGAAACGGGCTGATCAATACAACGGCAATTTCACAAAAGTTAGCTATTACGAAAGGCGGCATTTCTAAGATAACCGCTAAATTGATAAAGAAGAACATGATTGAGGTCAAACGATTAGAAAATAACCAGAAAGAAACATATTATGAACTAACGCCGTTGGGAAAGAAAATTTTTCAGATACACGACATTCTCCATAAGCAAGTTACGGAAAAATTTGCTGCGATCTTTCGCGTTTATAGCTCTGAAGAATTGAATTTTGCCAGTAAGTTCGTGGGGGATTTGATCTCAGGATTTACAACTCCATTGCCACAAGATAAAAGATGAATGTTTTAAGTAGGCGTAGATTTATAGTCAGCAGCTAAAACCAGACAGCCATCCGTACATATAATAGGGAAGAGTTAGATTTTACAAAAAGGGGGAACTGATATGTCTATAGATTCTGAAAAAGATCTCAAAAAATTAGCCGCAATAGGAAAAATCGTTGCTGTAGTACGGGATGAAATGGTTAAACAGGTGAAACCCGGAATTACGACGAAAGAACTTGATGAAATCGGTAAGAGAGTTCTTCGAAATTATGGAGCGCACTCGGCTCCTATGTGTGAGTATAATTTTCCGGGCTATACCTGTATTAGTGTAAATGATGAAGCTGCTCATGGAATCCCGGGTGCGAAAATTCTTAAACGAGGCGACAGTGTAAATATAGATGTATCAGCCGAGTTAAATGGCTATTTTGCCGATACAGGAGCCACTGTTGTTGTCGACAATGCCGATCAACTAAAAAATAACCTATGTGAATGCTCGAAAAGTGCTTTATTAAAGGCTATTGCCAAGGTGAAAGCCGGTACTCCGATTAATCGGATTGGTAAGGCTATCTATGATGAGGCTGCAAGCAACGGGTTTAAAGTAATAAAAAATTTAGCAGGCCACGGTATAGGCAGAAGATTGCATGAAGAGCCTTCTCGCATCCTGAATTACTTTGATAAAAGGGATAGGAAAAAATTAACTTACGGACTTGTTTTAGCCGTAGAAACCTTTGTTTCGACAGGGGCGCGATATGTCATTCAAGATCGCGACGGCTGGACATTGAGAACGCCTGATAAGAGTATTGTTGCACAGTTTGAGCATACAGTCGTAGTAACGGATAATACTCCTATTATTTTAACGATATAACAAGAAAGAGGCCTTATAGAGCAATCACGATTATGAGTTATCTATATTTTTCTCTTTTTTTGCTATTGTCAGATGATTTGTGATATGGTATTATGAAATCACAAATAGTATTTTTCTAATACGCTACAATTCCATATTGTGGCGGCAAATGTATATATAGGTGGACCGATGGGAACAGACCCATTTTGAGAAACCGAAAAATACAAGCCGTGCAGTTACGGTTTATTGCTTTAAGCGGCAATAAATACGAGTATTCTACACCTGGTTTGTTTTGAATTAATCAAAACAAACCAGGTGTTCTTATTTGTAGTTTTTGAAAACCAGATCATGTAGTATTGGAAACTATATGATCCGCTCATAGCAATAAAGCGGACAGGAAGTACGTCCGTTTACGTCAACCATTTGCAAAAATCAAGTATACAATATGCAGTATACAAACGAAAGAAGTTGGATATACCGGAATTGGTGGCTGGCGTTATGCAAAACGAGTTTGGAAAAGGGGGCCGAAAAGATAATATTTCATCTTCCATCAGCATTCGAGATATACAAGTGCATCGCTAATAAAATGAAAAGGAGGAATAAGCATGACAGTACCTGATACTATGGAGGGCGCTATTGTATTGAGCGTGATTGACTTTTTTCTAAGCATTGTAATTATTTGGGGGATTAGCTTCATTCTTCACATTTTTCCTCTTCTGAATAAAGTAGGAAAAATAAATGACGATGAGTTGACGAGTGGTCACTAAGCAACACATTTTAATGGAAAGGGAGAATTTATAATGATAGAACAAATATACTCGTTGATGTCGTCCCTGGCCGAACAAACCGGGCTTGCCCAGCTTTGGTGGGGCAATGTCGTCATGATTTTGGTTGGCGCTAGTATGGTTTATCTTGCCCTTGCGAAAAAATACGAACCATTCCTACTGCTCGGCATTGGTTTTTCGTGTATTGTTTCCAATGTTCCAGGTTCTGACCTTACTCAGCCAGGTGGACTTTTTTACTATGCTTTTCGCGGTGTAGAGTTGGTTATAATTCCTCCGCTAATTTTTCTTGGTGTAGGTGCTATGACGGATTTTGGACCGATGATCGCCAATCCAAGTCTAATGATTCTTGGAGCGGCGGCACACTTAGGCATTTTTATTGCTATTATTGGGGCAAAAGCGCTTGGCTTTACATTGGCTGAAGCGGGTGCGATTGGAATTATCGGAGGCGCTGACGGCCCCATGGCAATTTTTGTTACTATGAAACTGGCCCCGCATCTGTTGCCGCAAATAACGGTAGCTGCTTACTCCTATATGGCCTTAATGCCGCTTATTCAGCCGCCTATAATGAAGTTGCTCACAACCCCGGAGGAACGGCAGATTATGATGTCTCAAACCCGGGAAGTCAGTCGGCTGGAGAGGATTGTGTTTCCCTTTGTAATAGCAATAATTGTAAACCTTCTGTTACCGCCGGTAGCACCGCTAATTACCATGTTAATGTTAGGAAATATGTTAAGAGAGGTTCTGATTGTAGATCGCCTTGCCAGTACTGCCGCCAATGATTTAATGAACGTGATTACAATTACCTTAACCGTCGCTGTTGGCTCAACCATGGCGGCTGAGCGTTTCCTAAACATTCAAACGCTTGAGATTGTCCTTCTTGGATTAGTTGCTTTTGTGGGAGGCACTGCTTCGGGGCTAATAGCCGCTAAGATTATGAATAAGTGCAGTGGCGGCAAAATCAACCCATTAATTGGTTCCGCGGGAATTGCCTCAGTACCTATTGCCGCTAGGGTTTCGCATACGGTTGCATTAAAAGAAAACCGTTTCAACTTTCTAATTATGCATGCTATGGGACCAAACCTGGCTGGAGTATTCGGAACGGCTATTTCCGGAGGTATCATGCTGGCATTGCTTGGCGCAAAATAAAGTAGACTTAGCTCCTGGATAAACTCATTCGAAAGAGGTGTTTTTAGTGAACGCTACTGCATTTATTGTGGGCTTAGTGATTAGTTTGGCTTATTATTTTTACACAGCGCGAAAGTGCCGCTAAATCTTCTCCCAAAATAGAAAGAGGCTATACCGCTACTTTAGCCACCCTAGGTGTTGTTTCAATGCAGTCGGGTTGCATTCCGGTAAAATATAAACAAGGGCAAAAAATACAACGATCTTTTGCCCTTGTTTTTTATCGCTTTTTTTATAGCATTTGCAGTTGCACCAATCTGGGGCTACACCTTAAGCTGTAATCCAATGTGCCTGCCTTATCTGCGTACCATATCTTTTGTAATTTCGCTCAGGCTAAAAGCACCGCACATAGCCATTGTATCCTTTAATTCTTCGGCCAACTTTTCAATATAAAGCTTCACGCCTTCCTTTTCACCGCCATAAACGGCTGTTACAAAAGGACGACAAATGAGGACACCGTCTGCACCAAGTGCGAGAGCCTTGAAAATATCTGTGCCGGAGCGGATGCCGCCATCAACGAGAATCTTCATTTCGCTTCCAACCGCCTCGGCAATTTCTGCAAGCACTTCTGCAGTTGACGGACATTGATCCAGTACCCTGCCGCCATGATTAGAAACGACAATTGCTTTTGCGCCCGCTTCTTTTGCCTTCAATGCGCTTTTTATGTTCATGATCCCTTTTACAATAAACGGTACTCCGGCAATTTCAGCTATGCGACGAAGCTCGTCAATTGATTTTCCGCCGGCCGGAGGTGTCATGTTTTTCAAGAAAGGCAATCCGGCGGCATCAATATCCATAGCAACAGCAAAAGCGTCTGCTTTACGCACTAGATCCATTTTCACGTGAATGGTATCAATATTCCACGGTTTAATTGTCGGAATACCACGCCCATTCACCTTAGCAATTGCCGTTGTTGCACTCTCCATGACTTGTGGATTTGTACCGTCTCCGGTAAACGCAGCTATCCCGTTTTCCATGCAGGCAGAAACCAGAATATCATTGTAGGTCATGTCGGTAAATTTCTCACTGTAGTGCATATTTACCGCGCCAACAGGACCCGCGAAAAATGGATATTTGAACGTCTGACCAAATAAATTCAAGGTTGTATCTACAGGTCTATTTTCACACAACGTGTCCATATTAACACGAATTTCCTGCCATTTTTGATAGTTGCGGATGGCTGTGTCGCCAACGCCCTTAGCCCCTGGTCCAGGAATGCAGTTTTTACATGCAATGCCGTTACAGATGCCGCAGGCCTTGCAGTAACTACCAATACAGGTACGTGCATTTTTCAGTAATTCTTGGTAATTCATAGTACTCTCTCCCTTTCCTTTTCTTTAATAATGTACATGATCAGAGGTATATATGTATTTTTATAGATTTGGTTGACCTGAAATAATCGGCTGCAGTAGTAGCAGGAATAAGGCAGCTACACTGGTTTTACCGGGAAATCCCCATGTTTTATACTCTTCAATACTATTACATGAAATCCTTCTTTGCATTTCGAGGAAACGATGAGCCTGACACGTTGATAGCAGACAATGGTATTGTGATGAGGCTCACAGTGCAGATAGAGCCAAGCGTGTAAAATAAGGGTAAAGCATGGGCGTACGAAGCTAAGTAAAAAGCAGGCGGGTGCATAAAATATGTTAGGAAAAAGAATTTTGCGCGAGCGCACGAGTATTGAAAAAATGATTGTTATGTATTGTAAGGCCAAGCACGGAACCAATACAGGCTTATGTGATGACTGCAGCTATTTATTGGGATATGCACTTCAACGGCTTCAGCATTGTATTTTTGGTGAGGCTAAACCCGTATGCGCTAAATGTCCAATTCATTGTTACAGCAAAGTTATGAAAGATAAGATTATCGCTGTTATGCGTTATGCAGGACCGCGTATGATATATAAGCATCCAATATTAGCTTTGCTTCATTTATCTGATTCATTTAAGAGTAAATCAATAAGTTGGAATAAGTAATCCCCACGGTCGTTGCTTATTTTTATTAGAATATATTTATCTCGGGATTTAGATTAAAGTACGCTATAGTGCTTATTTCATTTTATGACACATATAACAGGAGCTGGATGTCTTGAGTCTACCGCAATATGGGGCTGCAGAGTTTTTTATTCTGCAGCCCCATATTTTTTTGCAATCCTAACTTTTTACGTTTTTTCTTATATGTTCAACACAGATTTGCACAGGTACTATGTAAATACTGTGGGACGAAATAAAAAAGTAATTCAGGAGTGTATAAAGAATCAAGTATATGAGTAGGGTAGTAGATCAAATGAGTATAGAAGAATAACGGCCCTTTTAAGGGTGGCGGGTAACAGTTGCTGGCAGGGTTTTTAAGATGCTGATAGGTGATATCTTATTTTTGCTATTTAACCAAAGAATGATTAAATAGTAAAGTAATTTATCAACTATCGGTTTTTTGTTACTATTGCTGTTTTTTCGTAAAGATCGTTGATAACTGAATATCGCATAGAAAAACTTGTTCATGGGCATTAGGACTGCCGTGCAGAAGAGCGGCAAAAGGAATGTGCCATGCCCTGCAAGGGCTAGAAAAGCTGGTGGTAAAATCATTCATTACATGTCAATATGACGAGGGGGAAAAGAGTTGGAAAAGTTATTTGATTGTAGCCCGGGACAGGGCAGGGGTGCTTCTGGGAAAGGAAATAGTAGTTGCTTCAATAGGGATGAAATAGTTGTATCTTCCTTGCGGGATGCTTTTATCATTATTGATAATACCGGGAAAATCGTTTTCTGGAATGAAGCCGCAACTCGTATATTGATATATACAGCCGAGGAAGCTTTAGGAACGGAGTTGTGTGAATTAATTGCACCAAAGCATCATAAAGATCAATATAAACAAGTATTTCGAGTTTTTCAATCAACAGGAGAAGTTGGTGAGATTAATCATAAGATTGAACTGCAGGCGATACGAAAAGATCAAGTTGAAATTGCGGTTGAACTTTCAGTATTTTCTGTAAAAACAGTGGACAAGGAGTGCACTGTTTGTATACTGCGGGATCTTTCCGGGCGTGAATGGGATGAGCAGGTTTTACGGCGCGCCAATGAACAATTGGAAGCCGGGACGGCAGAGCTAACGGAAACAATGTATGCTCTTAATCGAAAGCTTGTGGCTGTACAGGAGGAAGTAGTAGCGGTCAAGCAAAAACTGATCCAGACCATGCGCGAAAAGGAACAAGAGATTGAGGTTCGTCGGCAGGCCGAGCATGCCCGGATGCGTAAGACCGAGGAAATGGAACGCTTTTTTTTATTGAACCGGGATTTACTATGCTTTGTTGATATGCAAGGCAGTTTTATCAGGGTAAACAAAGCCTTTGCGTTGACTTTAGGATATTCGACAGAAGAAATAACGGGACAGCCATTCCTCTATTTTGTCCATCCCGACGATATAACGAGCACAAAAGATGCATTCACCGGCGTTTTAAGAGGACAAGTAATCAATGGTTTTTGCAATAGATACCGGTGTAAGCAGGGAAACTATCGATGGTTCGAATGGACAACTCTCATTGACGAGATAACCGGTATTGTCTATGGAACGGCTAGAGATATCACCGCGCGAAAAAAAGCCGAAGAGGTATTGCAGAGAAAAAATAAGAAAGTTGTCGTGGCTAGAAGGAAGGCCGAGGAAGGCTGGCATCATCTGAATAATGTTTTACAAAATGTAGACGCGGTTATTTGGCAGTTGAACAAAAATGGCGTATTTACGTTGTATGAAGGTCAAATGTTGAAAAAAATGGCCCGCAAACCAGGACATAGCGTTGGAATATCCATATTCAAGCTATGCAAAGAATACCCGGATATTATAAAGACAGTGAAACGTTCTTTACAAGGTAAATCATCCAAAATTGAAACTCAGTATAAAAATATGATCATAAGTATGATTTGTACCCCTTTGATTGATTTAGACGGAAATATTAACGGAGTTGTGGGCATAACGATAGATATCACTAAGCATTGCGATTTGGAAAGACGCGTAAAATTCATACAGGAAAACTATCGGCGGAGTGCGGATTTTAATGATATATTGACAGGAAGGGGGAGTGTAGAAGAACAAAATCGACGATTGGGTAACTACGGTATTGATGTTATAAAGCCGGTGACATGTTATTTGCTCACGGTTTCTCCTAAAAGTATGGCGATAGAAGACGTACCATTTTCTAAGGAAGATATTATGGAATGGCTGGTTGAAGAGGGGTATATCTGGAATTGGTATACCCATCATGGTATTGGGATGTTAATGCAACCTCGCATAGGGGTATCGAGGGATGAGTATGATGAGCGGTGCGGGGCTAACGCGTTGAAGGAAAATTTGGAGAAGCATTTTCCTGAGATTATGGTAAAAATCGGTGTTGCCACTACCGGAAGTGGCACTTTGAATTTGAGTCAATTGTATTACAAAGCTTACGCCGCACTGCTTTTGACTTTGGATAAAGAGGGTTCGGCTGTTTGTTGCTACAGCGACAGTGGAATATACCAGGTATTGCCGTTTGTTATGGAAAATATGGATATTGATGATTTTGTGAATCGAATTCTTGGTGGGATTATTGAGTATGAAAAAAATAAGGGGGGAGATTTATTCGCAACGTTAGGTGCAATACTTACCTATCCTAATTTGAAGACTGTAGCCATAGAACTTCAAGTTCATCATAATACGGTTTTATGGCGCAAGAATAAGATTGAGACAATTTTAGGCTATACTCTTGATGATGCGAACCAAAGAATAAATTTAGCAGTAGCCATTAAACTACAAAAAATACGAAAATTCATGCAAGGAAAATTCTGAACTAATAACTAGTTATGTATATAAAATGTTTTTTTTGTAGTGAAAGGGATAGTTATTGTGAGGAATCACAAAATTATCCCTTTTCTGTTTGGAATTATACTAATGAAATCGATTATACCAATATTTATAATATATACATACTTATCGAAAAAGATGAAATATCCCCGAATTTTGTCATGATAGTAGGCAGACTTTGGGTTTATACCCCTGGGTTTGCCCAAACTGGTGTTGCTGAAATAGATGAAGTTTTGTATAGCAGTGCTTTTCATGCAGTTTATTTCCGGGAGGTACTTGTTGGTGAGGCTTGAAACGAAATTCCTTATACCTGGTATGCAAATTGCGCAACCAATTATGGCGCCTACAGGACAAATTTTTTTGGAACAAGGTATGATTCTTACGATTAGAGATATAAAAAGGCTTGCGCAATGGGGCATTGCAAGAGTTAATGTAGTTTTACCCGCAAATTTCGATCCTTCAATGCTGCCTTGTTTCCTTACCGACAGGGAGACTGTTGAATTGGTTGCTGCAGCTTTTGAAGAAGAACCGATTTTTGGAAAAATTCCCCTCGCCGAATTCAGGGAACTGGCGGGAACTTATAGAGAACTCATGATGGACGTGCTGGGAGTTGTGGATTATTTGTCCCAGTTGCGAGCTCATAATCATTATACCTTCAGACACGCAATCGACGTGGCAAGTATTTCCGGCTTAATCGGAAGATGGTTAGGATACACTGGAGAGAAACTGAAAGACCTTATTTTAGCAGGCCTCTTGCACGATATTGGCAAAATAGGCATTCCTTTGGAGATACTTAACAAACCGGGAAAACTTACGGTAAAAGAAATGTGCGTTGTGAAACAACATTCATGCTATGGCTATGACTTACTAAAAAGACTTAAGGTAACTTCAGACGCGGTAAATTGTAGCATCTTACAACACCATGAGAGACTTGACGGCAGTGGTTATCCTTTTGGATTATCTAAGGATAAAATATCTGTTTTCGCTAGAATTATCGCTATTGCTGATATATATGATGCCATGACAAGCGAAAGGGTATATCGAAGAAAAAAGTCGCCTGTCTCTGTCATGAAGACTATAGCAGGCGATATGCACGATAAACTGGATACCGGCATATGTATAACCTTTTTGGCTAACACACGGGATTATTTGACAACTAACTCCGGTTTTGCCCGATAACAGATAAAACACTGAGCGCAGTATCTGCAGCAATCATTCGGTAGCTAAGCGGTTAACACAGCAAACTATAAAATATGGGAAAACAGTAAAAGGGGGAAATAGGATGAGTTTTTTTAACGATATGAAAGTACGTATGAAATTAGGTGTCTTACTTCTGGTTGCATTCCTATCATTAGCTATTGTGGGCGGTATTGGGTATTATTATCTACAACAGATCAATAAGCAGGCGACGGTCATGTATCGGGAACGCTTTGTGCCTAATGATCTGATTACGAGCAATCTTGCAGCCGTACATTACATTAACAGTTGTGTATTGGAATTGATGTTAACCACTGATGTGAAGAGGAATCAGGAATTGTCCCAGGGGATTCAGGAGCGTTCGGAACTAATCGGCAAGAATTTTGCAGAGGTAGAGAAATTGCCGTTGGATGATAAAACAGCAGGGCTGCTGGATAAGGTAAAAACATCGCAGCAAAGTTATCTTGCCGTTCGAAGAGCGATTAGTGAGTTAGCGATGCAAAATAAAAATGCGGAAGCCTATGCACTATACGTCACGAAGGGAGCACCTTTGAGCACTGCATATGTTACCGATATGAGAGAACTTTCCCATCATTACACCACAATCGCAGATCAAATGAATAAAGAGAATGCTGCAGCATTCGAGAAGAGTAAACAGATTACAATAGGGTTTACGATAATCATGTTTGTTATATTAGGCGCAATTGGGGTATTCATTGCCAAGATAATAACAAGTCCACTGCAAGCGATGGTAACCATTTGTAAAGAATTGGCTGCCGGCGATTTTCGTGATAAGCCCCGGAGCGTGATAGGAAAAGATGAGGTTGGTCAATTAGGTGATGCTTTGGCAAACATGAGCGGAAGTATCCGTATTATTCTAAAACAGGTACATGAATCGGCCGAACAGGTGGCAGCTTCTTCGGAAGAATTGACAGCCGGGGCCGAACAGTCGGCTCAGGCTGTAACACAAGTAGCCGGATCCATTAACGATGTGGCACAAGGCGCAGAAAAGCAATCAAAGGCAGTAGATGAAACATCTGCCGTGGTTGAGCAAATGTCAGCCGGTATTCAGCAAGCGGCCGCTAGTGCCAATCAGGTAGCCGGCAATTCATCTCAGGCTGCTGAAAAGGCAAACGAAGGCGATAAGTCGGTGGAGAAGGCAGTCAGCCAAATGGCTTATATTGAACAGACTGTCAACAATTCCGCGCAAGTCGTTGCTAAATTAGGCGAGAGGTCGAAAGAAATCGGTCAGATTGTCGATACGATATCCGGAATTGCCGGACAGACAAACTTATTGGCGCTTAATGCCGCTATTGAGGCCGCCAGGGCGGGCGAACAGGGAAGAGGCTTTGCTGTTGTTGCGGAAGAAGTGCGTAAGTTGGCCGAACAATCCCAAGATGCGGCAAAACAAATTGCCACGCTGATTAGCGAAATTCAAGGAGATACAGATAAAGCCGTTGTCGCTATGAATGAAGGTACCCGGGAAGTCAAGGTCGGGACAGATGTTGTTACTATGGCAGGCCAGGCGTTTAAAGAAATTAAAATGTTGGTCACGCAGGTATCAGAGCAAGTAAAAGAGATTTCTGCCGCGATGCAGCAGATGGCTGGTGGCAGCCAACACATTGTAACGTCGATGAAAGAAATTGATAAGCAAAGCAAAATGGCGCTTGGAGAAGCTCAGACGGTGTCGGCAGCCACGGAAGAACAATCCGCATCCATGGAGGAAATCGCATCTTCCAGTCAGAGCCTTGCTAAGCTGGCTCAGGATCTCCAGACAGCCGTCAGCCAGTTCAGGATTTAGTATTTATTAGTATTTAGAGGAAAGGATGGTGATATTGTGTCATCCGAACAATTAGTTGTTTTTCAGTTGGCAACGGCAGAGTATGCAATACCCATATCTCAGGTCAAAGAAATCATCCGCTATAACGGCGCTACTAAAATACCTACCACGCCTGAATATATGGAAGGAATTATTAATCTTCGGGGTAAAGTGATATCAGTTGTTGATCTGTCAGGAAAGTTTGCCTTACCAACTGAAAAAGGCGTGGCAAAACAAGCTCTTATTATCGAAGTGGCAGGCCGGGAAGTAGGGCTTGTGGTTGATGAGGTTACTGAAGTAATACGGCTGGAGGAGACTGAAGTAGAAGCCGCAAATGATTTAGCGCAGTCGAATGTGTTTATCAAGGCCATCGGTAAAGTGGATAAGAGATTGCTGATTATATTGGATTTGAGTAATCTTTTTACCGAAGAAATGTTAGCCATGAAAGCGGCCGGGTAACAATTCTCAATAAAAATTTTATACACACCGGAACGGATTACCTCACCTATCTAATATGCAAAAGATCCTTAACCTACGCTAAGCGCGGGTTAAGGATCTTTTATGTTCCATGATAGGGCAACAGCAGCTTCTGATGGTGCCAAAGCTACTGCTTACTAATTTGTATCTTGTGCAGCGTGAGAAGCTATCGTATGGATGAATCGTTGTTTAGCGTGCATTGAGTTTACTATTTGCCATGTGCCGGCCTTGCGTGTTGATTTTTTCAATTACCTCTCTCATGTATCGATTACTTCCAGACATGATGTCCTGTAAGGATTCACTTTTGAATTGCAGCAAATCGGCTTTAGTGGTGTAGCCGATTGCTTCTGTCATCATCAGGCATTCATCGGAAATATCTGTTGGAATGCCCAGGGCCGCAATTGCGGTTCTTAACCTACCTGTTTCTTTTATAATTTCAGGCGTGGTTTTGCCCTGTAAGGAAAAGCCCAGATTACCCCATAACTCGACCGGCTTATAAGTTGAGTATTCGTATTGCATCATATTGTAGACAAAATCCGGAGTGATAGAAAAGCCAAATGCGTTTGCGTTATTCATCCAGCTAGTTTTAGGAAAGACCGCCGGTGGGTTGACAATTACCGTGTCCGGCAGTGTTTCTTGAATCAAACGCATATTCTCTTCAAAAACGTCCTGCAAAGTAACACCGTCAACAACTGGGGTGGGGTAGATTAGGGACAACCCAATCCGGCAGCTTTTGCCTACGGCTGTGGCGGCAAGCCTTATGCAGGTGATGGTGTCCACAAGCTCTTTCTTATGAATCCCTTTATTCATGACCTTTTCATTGATTAGATCATGACCGGTTTCACCTCCCATAAACACGGCTCGCAGTCCGGATTGTATTAGCAGACAATAGGCGTCGTAAACTTCAGGGGTCACTTTAACCGCCCGGATGAACATCGAGTAATTTACTGTAAGTCCTTTCTCTAGAATCGCCTGGGCGATATTCTTGCCATGTTCGACAGGCGTCTCTGAACTGCTGAATCGAAAAAAGCCAATACCCTGCCGGCTCATCAATTCGAATTCTTTTACTATTTCTTGTACCGGGCGTGGTTGGTAGAAGGCCTGCCTGGTATGAGAACAAAAGTTGCATTTATTCCAGGTGCAGCCAAACCCGTCTACTAAGGTATGGAATAGCAGCTTGTCTTCTAAATCTACTGCCCTATATCTGGGGATAATAGTAGGCTGGTATCTATGTTCCTGATCTGCGTCTACGCCGTCCATGCACTGGAAAATTCCCGATTGGACCAATCTTGACGGGTCAATTTCCGCATGAAACCTGTGTAGAAATTCGCTTTTACTGCTGACCTGCCGGTCTAAAACAATCATTTTTTCCAGGATTTCCTCACCGGGACCCATGATCGCCACATCAAAATCAGATTCATGGAAGATGTGTTCCCCATATACTTTTACCTGTGGACCGCCCGCGATGATAATCACTTCGGGGCAGGCTGCCTTAACTTTGGCTGCAAGCAGTTTGCTCCATTTAAAGGAATCACCGTACCAAACCTTGATTCCTAATAGATGGATATTGTTATCACGGAGGGTTTGGATGATGTCGTCAATTTTGCAGCTTAAATATTGGTTTCGATAATGCATTGACAGAGCTTGGATGGGCCAGCCAATCAACATGAGGACAAGCCAGAAATACCTCGCTTTACGATAGGCTTTCATCTGCAGCCGGACTATAAGTTGCAAAAGTTGCAAGCACCACTTAGGCACACCTGCTTCTGTCGCTGAAATCCTCTGTTCGTCAATAATTTCTACCAGGAATTCCTTGTCTTCCAAATATGTGCGCAGGGTCGCCAGACTATTTTCCAGCGCTGCATCTGAGGCGATGCGTTGACGCGGAGCCATACTGTTAACAAGCAATATATCAAGTTTACTTCGCATTATTATCCCTCCGTACATTCGTCATGTGAGACAGATTATCTAGTACCTGATTGGCAATAGCCGGGTAGCGGTGACGGAATTTTGTAAAACAAATTCGCGACAGCACCAGTATGTCTGTCATAGTAGTCGCAATAATATCCTGGGTATTAATGGCCGGGTCGACTAGACCGATTGCTCCAAAGTGCTGACCAGGATAAAATCCATTTGCACCTGGACCAGCATTGGCTATTTGCAATTTTCCCGAAAGCAAAATGTTAAGCTCGTTGCTGGGGTCACCGCTGGTTGTAATACAATCACCCGCATGGCACTGGGCAACCAGGCTGCATTCGCGTAAAAATTTCATTGCTTCCGTTTCAGACAGTCCTTGTAGTATAGGCATAACTTTTTCCGGAGAGTTGCCTAAACGAGCAGATAGGGCGCTCCATAACTCTTCTTCTGTGATTAATCGACTGTTTATTACATTGGTGGCTTCGGGAAATTCATTAAAAAACCAGTCAACAACTTGTTTGTTTACTCCTTGTCTTTTGCGCGCTAGACGATAGAACGGGGAGTGCAGTTTTTTCATATACTCGATATCATCGACAAGCCAAACGATCGGCGTAATTAATCCGTATCCTGGATCTGTAAAATTCCTGCCAAAACGCCGGAGCCCTACCTCTTCATATAACCGGAGCAAATACATGTTACAACCCCCAAAGCTAAATTGCACCCGATGCTCGCAATATAGTTCATATGCTTTTGCTATGACTAGATATAATACTTGGGAATTACGGTATTCTGGCGCCACAACAACCTTTGTGCTAAGAGCAAATTTACGATCTTCCTTTCTTTCATAAAACTTCTGAAACCTATCTAAGGAGAGTTGGTCGATTAAGTCTGGAGGAAACTTTTCAATCTCTCCGATGTTAACCCTGGCGGTACCGACGATTTGTAATCCGGCTTTGACGTAGACTAGATAGCTCCAATCATCCATTTCATCATAGAGCAATTCCTCTTCATTTTCCGTTGACTCCAACTTTCGTGACATTTCTTCCACATAGACTTGATAGCGAAAAGCATAGATTTCTTTCTTTTCTGCAGCAGTTGTTGCTATCCCCACTTTAAGATTTTTTTGCACCTCTTCGCTGTAATTTTCCGTTGCTTGTAAATTGTTGTTCATTGTTTTTCACTCCTTTAATTTCTTTGCTGGTGGCAGTACATAAACTAGGTCTTCATAATACGCACCTCCCTCTGACGAGAGATACGTGAAAGTGGTACCTGATTCCTATAAAAAAAATGTAGAAATTGGGAATATTATGAATTGTTTTGGTGTATGAATGGCAAAAAAACCCCCCTTTTCTTAAAAATAAAGAAAAGGGGGGGAGCAATTATCTAACCGTATAGGATTAGGGCTGTCTTTTTCATTAATTAAGCAATACTGAAGCGAATGAAAAACGTTGTGCCCTGATTGCTTGTTTTGACTTGAATATCAGCCTGATGCCGCTGGGCAATTCGATAACACATTGGTAATCCTAAACCAGTTCCGGTGTCCTTAGTTGTTAAAAAGGGTTTACCCAAATTATTCAATATGTGATCAGGGATGCCATGTCCTTTATCGTTCACTGATAGAATGACCTTGCCTTTGTCCATGAACGTGCGTATAGTTAGGCTGCCGCCTGTGGGCATTGCCTCTAAACCGTTACGGACCAAATTCAGCAGTAGCTGCCGAATTTCATTTTCATCTAATTGTAGTTCGGGTATTTCAGAAAGTTCATGGGCTACGTCTGTCGCGGATGCAATGGCCTCGGCTTGAATAAGCGGCAGCAATGATTTGATAATGCGGTTCAGGCAGCATTTTTTGAGGTCAGTCCGTTTTTCCTTTGCCATGCAAAGATATTCCTTAATAATCGAATTCGTTCTGTCAAGCTCCTGAATCATCAACTCAAACCGGTCCCGATAGAGAGAAAATTCCTCTTTGCTTACTAAAAACTGCAAGTAGCCTCGTACCGTTGTCATAGGGTTTCGTATTTCATGAGCGACACTGGCAGCCATCTCTCCTACCGTATTTAACCGATCCGCTCGTAAGGCAATTTGTTCCAGACTTTTTCGGGAGGTGATGTCGCGAATAATACCTTCTAAGGCCAGAAGGTTGCCATCGTTGTCATAAATAGGAACACAGGTCTGTTCAACCCATATCGTATTTTTGTCTTTGCGGGTTAAACGAAATGAATGAGGGACGTAGTCCACGAAGGCCGGATTATTGAAGAACTGGTAAAACGTCGTGAAATCTTCGGGATGGATCAAGCTAAACAAAAGATTTGCATCCACATAGAATTCTTCAGGCGTATAACCGGTACAAGCATAAATGGATGGGCTTATGTATTCCAGTTTTGGCGTTGGCATAAGACGGTAACGGTAAATGCTATCGACAGCATTTTCTGCTAATAATCGATAAAGAGCTTCTTTATCCATCAGATCTGATCTTGTTTTTTCAAAATATACTAACAAAGTGGCAATGGCAACAAAAAGTCTTAGCAAGCTTTCAATTAAATATCCCCAGGGCAAAAGCCATGTCTCGTTAATTAAGAAGGGCAGGTCTAGGAAATGGATGCCCCAGAATATAAAGCCATAGCCAAGTAAAAATTTACTTATACTTTTTAGCTGCAAATGGCGCATGAAGGTTATACCTAGCCATATGCCCGTAATTCCGCCAAAAACGGTGCAAGGTAAGAGACGATACCCTAAAGGCAAATGCATTATTGCAAACATACAACCCAGAAAAAAGAAGCTTGTTGCCGCATATTGCCATCGTCTATTTACCGGTTTGCCGACGAATAGATAGGTACCTTGTACAAATATTAAAAGAATACCAAATGTTATGATTTGAAAACAGCTAAACCATACCAACGATTGCGTCCAATCAAGCATACCGGAATCGAAAAGAATATTCCGCAGAAAAAGGAGTAACCAGCTTAAAATCCAAAAGCCAAAATAGCGTTCACGATAAACGATATATAGATAAGTATAAATCAGTATCATTAACGCTGTCCCTATTATCGAACTGGCTATAGATACAATAAAATAATCCATACTATCATCCTCTACTACATGCTCGTTTTAATGTCTGACAAGACTGGTGCAAACTGGAAAACATAAATAGTATGTTTTTCTTACCGTGTGTTAAAATATCCTTCTAATTTATGGAAATATATTAATATTATTTTGAATAATCCGTTCAATAGTACTCACAGAGGTCATGCGGGTCCTATTTAGTCACTTGGCTGTTAGTGCATAAAGGAGTGTGCCGGACATGGTGAAACTATTGACAAAAATTAAAATGACAGGTAATATTGATACTGCTTTTAATAATACTTATAATAAGTATTATTAAATACTGAGGGGGTAAGATATGATTCCCATAGTAAATAATACGATGAGAGTGAAGCAGGTCAATGTTGAACTTGTTAAGGCTGCTTTGAAGGCTTCAAATGTTGGGACTAAATCAACGATAGCCAATGCAACAGGGTTAAGTGTAGCAACTTGCGGCAACATTTTAAATGATCTGTTAGAACGTGGCGAGGTGCTAGAAGCTGATTTAGAGCAGTCGAGCGGCGGACGTCCGGCACGACGTTTTATGTATAACGCAAATTATTCTTATATTGTTTGTATTTATGTAAGTAATGAAGGCGGAATCAATAGAACGGTTTATGCTGTTGTCAATTTAACTGGTGAGATAATTGAGGAAAAATCGTCGACAGTAGAACGCATTAACTATGAAGCCATAGATAACCTAATCGAAAACCTGATTGGCAGGTACGAAAATATCAAAGCTGTTGGTATCGGTATACCAGGGATTATACATAAAGGTGTAATTGGAGCCGGTGATATTGAAGAGTTGATAAATATTCCGTTGGCTGCCTGGTTAAAAGACAAATATAATCTGCAAATTACAGTTGAGAATGATATGAACTTAACTGCCTACGGTTTCTACCAAAAGCAGTACTATGAGGAAGATAAAACGGTTGCGGTTGTAATATTTCCACAGGATAACTGCTCCGGAGCGGGTATCATTGTCAACGGACGCATTATCCGGGGGAATACAAACTTTGCGGGTGAAGTGTCCTATTTGCCTTTGGATTATTCACGTGAAGAGCAAATCCGGCGAACCCAAAATCCAGAGGCTTTCTTCAGGCTAATAGTGAAAACAATTGCCTCTATCATTGCTGTTATTAATCCGGCGACAATCGTAGTAACAGGGGGGGCAATCCGATCTGCTATGATGGAGGGTGTTTTAAATGCCTGTGAAGCGATTATACCTAAGGAACATATGCCCCAGCTTATTGTTGAAGAGAATATGCAGGCGGATTATATCAATGGCTTGATTGCGATTACATTAGAAAGCCTGGCCTGTGATATTCAACTGATAGAAAAAAAGCTGTAAGAAATTCTGACGTAATGAGAGGTTACAATGGATGAAATAAGTGTGAACAAAAACGGGTCGAAATTACGATTAGATGACGATCCAACTTCTAAATATCCAGTACCGGGTCTTCGGGAAAAATTTCCACACGGGTAGCTTTCTTTATTGCCGGATTTGGGATATCCGCATGGGCGCCGCTTGTTCCTTATGCCAAGGATCGTCTTGGTGTTGATGCGGGGGAACTGGGTCTGCTTTTGCTGTGCCTGGGTGCTGGAGCTATTATAATGATGCCTTTCGCCGGTGTGCTTGCAGCACGCTTTGGCTGCCGTTTAATGATTTGGATTGCCAGTTTACTTATCTGTGTCTCTTTGCCGCTTCTTGCCGTAGCTGCAAGTGTTCCGGCAATCGTGATTGCATTGCTGAGCTTTGGTGCTGCAATTGGTATGGTTGATGTGGTGGTCAATATCCAGGCCGTAATTGTTGAGAAAGCCAGTGGCAGAGCAATGATGTCCGGATTTCATGGACTGTGGAGTGTTGGCGGTTTTGTTGGGGCAGGTAGTGCTAGCGGGCTTCTTTGGGCAGGTGTATCACCACTAGCGGCAGTGTTATGTGTCGCAGCAATGATTGTAGTGCTGTTGTTGATTTTTGGCAGGTACTTGCTGCCCTATGGGAGTGAAGAAAAGAATGGCCCATTGTTTGTTTTTCCTAAAGGAATTATCCTGCTTATAGGGATATTATGCTTCATGGTTTTTCTGGCGGAAGGGGCAATGCTGGATTGGAGCGCTGTATTCTTGACTTCGCTGCGCGGGGTTGAGTTTTCTTATGCAGGGCTTGGCTATTCTTTATTCTCAGTTGCGATGGTGATCGGCAGATTAACTGGTGATCGTATTGTTTCTAAATTTGGCGGCAAGAAGATACTTCTTTATGGGGGAATAGGCTCGGCGTTAGGGCTTGTCATTGCCATATTCATTCCTAACTGGATAGCATCACTTTTTGGTTTCTGGCTGCTCGGCCTGAGCGCTTCCAACATTGTGCCGGTACTGTTTTCTGTGCTGGGCAGACAGAAAGTCATGCCGACAAACTTGGCAGTGTCAACCGTTACTACCCTTGGATATGCAGGTATTTTGGCGGGACCGGCGTTTATCGGTTTTATTGCTCAGGCAATGAGTCTCTCTCTTGCTTTATTGGTTGTAACCGTAATGCTGCTGGTTGTGGCAGCCAGTTCTCATATTGCAGCTGAATCATAAAAAAACTAGCCTCAGCCCTTGGAGAGTGCGGGTTGAGGCTAGTTTTTATGTTCTATGAATAAGGCAACAGCAGCTTTCGTTGTCGCCAAAGGTACTGCGTGATTACGCAAATAGTCTCATGATTATCATGGCAATACAAGAATTAAGAATACTTGCCACCATTAGTAAAGGCCAGTATTTTTTAGGAACATCCGCTACTCCTAGCAGACGCCCCATATATTGCAGTTGAGCACCCATCAGGAAAATGGCGGGAATCAGTATGGTAGCATGAGTACTGTTCAAAATTCCTTTATTCAGCAGGCTGACTGCGATGCCTGTTCCGGCCGAGGATGAAAGCCAGGCTGTAAGCAATACTGTGACGGCTTCACCGGGAAGACCGAATATACCCATTAAAGGTCCGAATAAACGGCCGACAAATTCCATGGCACCAATGATATTTAAAATTTCTGCGACAACGTAAGCCATAAGTACATTCGGCATTAAATTGTTGACGGCAATTTGAAAGCCTTTGCGTGCACCGATTACAAAAATGTCAAAAGGATTGCTGGGCGTAGTTGTTTTTTCATTATTACTCATTGCAGAAATCCTCCTTATATACGGTGTTTAATACAAAACGTACAAATATCGCGCCCACGAATTTCAGCACAAACATCAGCAATAACGGAAGGATAACCGGTACTGTCAAAAAAGCAAATAAGGCCGAGCCGATAGCAAAGAAATTATTGATAAGACCAGCACCGGAATATTGCCAAGCACCCATTACTACCAGATCTTTTTTGGTAATTTGATTTTCATCATATAATTCCTTGGTCAGTGCCGCACCGGCATCTGTACTCTGCAAGTCTGTGATTAATGCCAATCCTGTAAGTCCTGGAAGCCCTAATAGTGGTTTGAGTAAAGGTGTAAGTAGTTTGTGAGCCGCCCGGATAGCCCCATAGTGGGTAAAAATTTCTAAGACGCCTAATGCCAGCATAACGGTCGGAACTAAGGATAAAGCGAATAAGAATCCCGCTTTTGCACTGACTCCGCCTGCACCTAAAAAAGTATTTTTGGCCGGTTCTTTCATGGTACCGAATGTGCCACCCAGAGTAGTGAAGTCAAAAGCACTTAACCATTTCATGCCATCGACTTTCATAAAGAGTCCTGAAAAAAATAAAATTGCAGCAAGCAAAGCTACATATGCCCCTGTGCTGACTTTCCACTTGTTGCAAGATGGCTCTTTTTTTTCTTCTGCCATTAGTAACCCCTCCCAATAAAAAAATTAGTACTATATACATAACTTGTTTATTTGTACTATTACATAAGGAGTATACATAGTAATAAAAAATATGTCAATGAATAGTTGAAGCTGTATCAATAAAGAAAACAAAAACGGAAATTTTGCTATAAATGTATCTGTGAAAAGGACATAATGCATTTTAGCCTTGAATAATATGCTTATATCCGATACAATGCAAATAGGAGGCGATATTATGTCAAGAGTTATAGAATTGTACGACTTTTTACATACCATACCAGAGCTTGGTTTTGAGGAACATAAAACAGCGGCTTTTTTGGCCGGGGAACTTCAAAAAGCCGGCTTTACTGTCACAGAACGCGTTGGAGATACCACCGGAGTCATTGGTGTGTATGACAGTGGAATAGACGGCCCAACATTAGCGTTGAGAGCGGACATAGATGCTTTGGGCCATATGATTGATGGAAACTTGTGTGCTATGCATACTTGTGGACATGATGCTCATTCTGCGATGGTACTTTCCGCGGCTGAGGAACTGATTAAAACAGGTTCTGTACAAAAAGGAAAACTGAAAATAATTTTTCAGCCGGCAGAAGAGTTGGGAACCGGTGCTCCTGCCATGATTAAGGCCGGGGCTATTGCTGATGTGGACATAATTTTGGGTGCCCATTTACGTCCTATTGAAGAACTAACAATAAAGCAATCAACTCCTGCCCTTTATCACGCTGCATCCCAAAGACTGAAAGGTTTGTTTCATGGGGTTCCGGCGCATGGTGCACGACCCCATTTGGGAGTCAATGTGATCGATGCCGCCGTCGCTGCGATTACTGCTGTCAATGCCATCCACTTAAATCCGAATGAGTCGTATAGTATTAAAGCAACCAGGTTTACGTGCGACTCAGGCGTAACGAATGCCATTCCTGCGGAAGCAAGCGTGATCTGGGACGTACGGTCTGAGCTGAACAGCACCATGGAGAAATTAATTGAAAAAGCAAAAGCAGCCATTGAAGCGGGAGCTGCCACTGTCGGAGCTACCGTGGAGGTCACTAATTATCAAGGGATTCCTGCTGCAGAGTATTCGGATGAGATGGTAGACTTACTAGCAGAAGCCATTACGGCAGCATATGGCGCGGGAGGATTGCATGCGCCGGTTAAAACGGCAGGTGGCGAAGACTTCCATTTCTATAGTAAAGAAAAACCATCAATCAAAGCCGGCTATTTTGGTTTGGGCTGTGATTTAATGCCTGGGCTTCATCATCCCGATATGAAATTTAACAAAGACTCACTCGAAAAGGGAAAAGAGATATTCTTATATGCAGCCAAAAAGATACTACAAGGATGAGGCTGGTACTCGCGGCAGAGCCTTTGGTTTTTTATTAGAAAAACGTGTACGGGCAATTGTATAATTGGTTAAATCAACAGAACTCCTATCAGTTTATCGCTAAAATGAGTAGGGGTTCTGTTTGATTTTAGGCGCTGGGTTATGTAATATTGGTTATAATTACTGCGGTAATGAGTAAGAAAAATGACAAGAAAATTCATGTATTTGATTCTTGACAAGACAGGTAGGGTATGATATTCTCTGAATGAGAATAGTTATCATTATCAAACCCATTGCAACGCGCCTTGTTTATATCTTTGCGAAGCAAAGGTTTTTCTTTTGATCACTTAATGAGAATGATTATTAATTTCGATTAATTAGACAGGGGGAACTAGTATGCTCAAAACGTTAGACTCGTTACTACCTGGCGAAACGGCTGTAGTAACAAAAGTTGTGGGGAGTGGGCCGGTGAAGCGCCGCATTATCGATATGGGGCTGGTTGCCGGAACGTCAATTAAAGTGCAGAAGTACGCTCCGCTCGGTGATCCCATGGAAATCAAGGTCAAGAATTTTAATCTCTCTTTACGTAAATCCGAGGCTGCATTGATCGAAGTGCGCGAAGGATAAGCCTGGCTTTAATCATACCTACAAGAAAAGTTGGTAGATAGAACTGTAATAAATAGCAAGGAGATGACGAAATGACGACTACAAGTATGACTGTAGCGTTGGCCGGCAATCCCAACTCCGGCAAGACAACTATCTTTAATAATATCACGGGGGCTCGCCAGCATGTAGGCAATTACCCCGGCGTAACAGTGGAAAAGCGAGAGGGTTTTCGCCGGTTTCAGGGCAAGGATTTACTCTTTGTGGATTTACCCGGTACATATAGTCTGACGGCAAATGCGTTAGACGAGTTAGTTGCACGTAATGTAATCATTGATGACAAACCGGATATTATCGTTAATATTCTTGATGCATCCAATTTGGAGCGGAACTTATACTTAGCGGTACAATTGCTAGAGTTAGAACGCCCGGTAGTACTAGCGCTCAACATGGCCGATATGGCTGAAAAAGCGGGGCAGACAATAAATGATCATATATTAACACGAAAGCTGGGGGCTGCCGTGGTGCGCACGGTAGGCAACCGAAACCAGGGAACGGCTAATTTGCTCCAGACTGTCACTGAAGCAATAAAGATGAACAAACCCAGCTCTTTTGCTTTAGATTATGGAAACGAAATTGAGGCAAAGATTACTGAAGTAACAGGTATTTTAGCCACCATGGCCGCCGTCAAATATCCCTTGCGTTGGTTGGCCATCAAGCTTTTAGAAAATGATCAAGATGTGATAAACTCAATCAAACTTATGCCCCGGGGATCGGAAGTCCTCGCCGCAGTCGGAAATGCGCGGGCAGAATTACAAACTGTGTTCAATGACGAACTGGAGCTTGTGATTGCCGAAGCTCGCTATCGCTTTGTTGGTCAGGTCTGTCAAGAAGCGATTTCTTATCAGAAGCATGGAGCGCAAACGACATCGGACAAAATTGACCGTATTTTGACTCACCGGATATTAGGGTTGCCTATCTTTTTTGCAATCATGTGGCTATTATTTAATTTCGTCTTTACCGTTGGGAACTATCCGAAAGAATGGATTGAGGGTGGCATGGGCTGGCTAGGTGCATTTGTCGGGCAGCACATGGCCGAAGGTGATCTTAAATCCTTACTGGCTGATGGCATTATCGGGGGCGTAGGGACGGTTATTAGCTTTTTGCCTCAAATATTGTTGCTGTTTTTTGGTATTGCTTTACTGGAAGATACGGGATATATGGCGCGAGCCGCTTTTGTTATGGACCGTGTTATGAGGGCGGTTGGTCTGCATGGCAAATCTTTTATTCCATTGCTATTGGGCTTTGGTTGCAGTGTTCCAGCCATTATGGGAACCCGAACATTAGATAACCCGCGGGATCGGATGGTAACCATCTTGGTAAGTCCGCTGATGAGCTGCAGTGCGCGGCTGCCGGTATACACCTTGTTGATTTCGGCCTTTTTCACAGAACAAATCGCCGGTAGTGTAATGTTTTCCATCTATCTTATTGGTATTTTGTTGGCCGTTATTATGGCACTTATCTTCCGTAAATTTTTGTTCCCTGGAAGCACAGAAGCTTTTGTCATGGAACTGCCGCCTTATCATCTTCCCACACTTCGCAGCATTTTGACTCATATGTGGGAGCGAAGTGTACTGTACCTGAAAAAAGCCGGAACGTTGATTTTGGCCGCATCCATCCTAGTATGGTTTTTGACCAATTATCCTAGTGAAGTGCCTTATAATAAAGATTTTGATGGGTTAAAGGCAACTGTGGAAGAGAGTTTTACTGCCCAAGTAACGGAAAAAGTTTTGGTGCCGTTGCAAATAGAAGCACTTGAGGACAACTCTTCCTTACAGGCGCTGATTACGCAAATCGACGAAATTAAATCCCAGGAAGAAGTGGATGAAGAAGCTGCGGGCAGTACTGAAAAGGCAGATCTAATGACTGCAGTCAAAGTCGGAAACGATACTGGGGACGAAGCAAGTAATCCTGTTGCCGCTGTTACGAATAGTGCGGCGGACGAAGAGGAGAATCCTAACAATCCGCAGTTAGCAGAACTCAAACAGGCTAATCCGGTGCTTTACCCCTATGCGTTAACTTACTGGCAGTTGGATGATGAACGGAAAGCGCAAATGGAAACGCTGGATAAGGAGCAAGCATCGGAAAAGCTATCCTATAGTTACGCTGGCCGTCTTGGGCATTTCGTCGAACCAGCCATTCAACCCTTGGGATTTGATTGGAAAATGGGCGTAGGCTTAGTTTCAGCCGTCGCAGCAAAAGAAGTATTAGTAAGTACTCTGGGGACCATCTACAGTGTAGGCGCTGTTGAGGATGATGCATCTGGATTAGAAAAAGTTTTGTCTAATGATCCGGCATTTACTCCGCTGGTGGCTTATACGTTAATGATTTTCACATTAATTTATTCGCCATGCCTGGCAGCATTGGCTGTTATTCGCCGGGAGACTAACTCCTGGAAATGGCCGGCGTTCAGTTTTGTATATTCTACAGTTCTGGCTTGGGTGGTAGCTTTTGCCGTATACCAGATCGGAACGCTTCTCGGATATTAATATTGGTTAGGCTCTAGCGAGAAAAAAAATTAGTACAGCTCGAATGTTATACTTTCGAGCTGTACTAAAAAGCGGTTTACACATGACGTTCCCATTCTTGCAGTATATGTTTTGTCTTAAAAAGGAGAGTCTTTGTATGCAGCTTCAAAAGCTTGAAACCGTTCTCAATGATTATCTAGCTCTAGGAGAACGAAAACTAACACCACAACGTAAATCTATTTTAGCTGTGTTTGTTAATTCGGACTCCCATGTAACCATCGAAGATTTGTACATTAAAACCAGACAAAAGTATCCCAACATTGGCATAGCGACTGTCTACAGAACGGTAAAATTACTGTGTGAATGCGGATTAGCCAGTGGTTTTAAACATAGTGACGGAACTTTTCGATATGAGCTTGAAAAAGAGCATCATAATCATCTGATATGTATAAAGTGTGGACGGCTTATCGAGGATACCGATCCCCAAGCCGAGGCAATACAAAATAAATTAGCTCTGAAGAATAAATTTAAAATTTTGCACACAAGAATGGAAGCGTATGGTATTTGTCAAGAGTGCCTTTGTACTTTTGGACGAATGAATTAAGATACCGGGAAAAAAACGGAGGTGATTTTTTATTTTCCTTTTTGATGATAATGATTATCAAAAAGGACTCGATGAGATATTTGGCCATAAATGGCGTTGTGTGGTGCTTGGTTTATAGGGGGGATATACTTTGGTAAGTAAGCTTCGATTGGCCCTGTTGGCGCTTGTGGTAATACAACACGGAGTTGTTTTTGGGATGACCTATAAATCTGTGTTGATTACTGAAAAATCTTTTAGTCAAATTGAAGCAATATCTTTAGTGAGTGCCCTGCTTTTAGCCTTAGCAACACCAGGAGTAATTGTAGAGTGGTTGATCGGGAAGTCCTTACGAAAAGTGCGGCAATTTTGCTTGCGGGTCCAACAAGGTAATTACCAGGAACGTCTGGTTCTGCCTAATGAATCCTGCGACGGGGAAGGTGAGGACGAAATCGTTATACTAATGCGTGATATGAACTGGATGGCCCGGCAAATTAATATACGGGAAAACCACTTGCAGCAGGCAGTTGACGATTTGAGCGAATCCCGTCGGCAGATAGCAGAGCAAAACCAATACTTAGTTTCTACCAATGCGGAACTGATGGTTATGCAAAAACAGTTGAAAGAACGAACTACCGAACTGGAAAATGCCTGCTTAAAAATGCAGGTCATGGCGATGACTGATCCGTTGACCGACATTGCCAATCGACGGTGCTTTTTTGACACCTTGGAGCGGGAGTTCGCAACTCAGCTATGCAATTGTCCGCCAATGTCATTACTCAACATAGATATTGACTGGTTTAAAACCATCAATGATACATATGGCCACGAAGCCGGGGACAAAGTTTTACAGGAATTGGCTGGAATTATCCGGGCTAATTCCAGAAACGGTGATCTGGCAGCGCGCATTGGCGGTGAGGAATATGCATTACTGTTGACTAATGCCGATTCTCAAAGAGCAATTACTGTTGCGCGCCGAATTCAGACTGCGGTTGCAGAACATAATTTTATTTTGGATGAAAACCGCAGGGTTTCAGTCACGGTATCGATTGGCGTTTGCACCCTGGAAAAATACCCTTGCTATAGCAAGAGAAAAATATATAGTTACGCCGATCAGGCGCTCTACCATTCTAAGCGTTGTGGCCGTAACCGTATATCTTTTTTTGATCCTGGTACCCGGTTAATAAGCCAGGTAGTCTAAGCTAGCCGCTTAGGAGGAATTTTATGTTTAAACGATTTACACAGGAAGACTTACACGAGATTGTTGAGGGATTAACTACTGCGTTAGATGCTAAAAATTCATTCATGTGCGGGCATTCCGAGCGGGTGGCCGAATTATCATTGCTATTAGCAAAAGGGATGGGTCTGCCTATAACGGAACAGGCAAGGATTCATATTGGAGCCCACTTGCATGACATCGGTAAAATTGGCATTCCTGACGCTATTCTTAATAAACCGGGGAAGTTATCGGAAGCAGAATTCGTCATGATTCGCAAGCATCCTGAAATCGGTAACAACATTATTAACAAAATTCGAGTTCTTCACCCGGTTGTTGATATTGTAAGGCATCACCATGAACGTTTTGGTGGTGGTGGTTATCCCGATGGACTTCGTGGTGAGGAAATATCATTAGGCGCTAGAATCGTAGCTGTCGCCGATGCCTTTGACGCCATGACAAGTACTCGTGCCTATCGGTCTGCGCTTAGTATCGATAAAACAATGCAGGAAATGAGGCACTGTCAGGGGAGTCAATTTGATCCGGCTGTTATCAATGTTTTGGTTACTCTTCAGAGGAAGGGCAATTTAGATAAGCACTGGTGTATACAAGGGGCTTCATAAGTCTACCTATAAATAAATCATACTAAACAATAAAGAACAGGGCGAGCGATCGCACAGAAACTTCGAGCAGGGATGTTGTTGGTCGAAAAGTGAATGGATAGTGGAAGGGGGACAGTACGATGGAAACAGTAGTTTTGAGTGGAATTGGCGCAGCGGCCTTTGGGTATATTGCTTATCTAATTTGGCGGGGCATCAAGGGCAAGGATGTATGCAATTGCGGCGACGGTGGTTCTTGCCAAGGTTCATCAGGAAATTGCCATTGTGGGTCAAAACGATAAGTGGTGGCCAAAAAAATTCGAAACTGGAAGCAACGTTCAGCCATAGTTTTTAAACCAAACTCACAAAATTTACATAAGATGTGACAAAAGCAAACAGAACTCCTATCAATTTATTATTAAAAAAGTAGGAGTTCTGTTTTGTTTTATTATTTTGATATTATTTGTAATAAAACTGGTGGAGCGGAAGTTCAAAATCGATAATGGACTACAGGCGAAGTTGAATTTCCAGGAGTGATTACCAAAAGTTGAAGTTAGCAGAAAATTAAATTTTATGCTACAATATTATGTAAACATATAATCTGTCAAATTGCTCAATAGAGAGGAGATGTGATATGAAAAGAGCAAGGTGCAAAATTATTCTCAGTTGGATTTGTCTCCTGATGGGCGGGTATTTTATGCTCGCACCCTTGACGACAACTGGATACGCGGCTGAAAAAATGATGGTTGTACCGGCAAATATTGAACCAGCTCAGCAAGTGGCACTGAGCTTTGGCAATAGTATGGACCCTGTGGCAGTCGTTACTAGTGCATCCGAGATATTAGGCTTTAATCCCAAAATAGATACATTTACGCTAATAAGCCAAGATGCTTCTAAGGCAATTGTTCAGGTTACGCATAACGGAATTAATTTTAATGTAACCTTGGAAGCCTCCGGTGGTTCATGGACGATTTTGGCGATGAATTCCCGGATCTAAATAGCCTCGTAAAACCACCTTTCTATTTATGGGAGGTGGTTTGTTTTGTGTTAACTGCGATATTTTTTTTGATAGTTAATAGAAATTCTAAAGAAAATCTAAAGATTACCGTGTAAAGTAATTTTGGGTAAATAATTACAATGAAAATTATGTTACCTGGACAGTCTGCATCAAAAAAGGTTTAGTGAACTATTAATTTGTGGGGAGGATTTACCATGAAAAAGAGTCTGTTAATTTTAGGTGCTTTTGTTACTTTAAGCACGGCCACTAGTTTTGCTGCTCCGCTCAACAACTTGAACAGCCAACAAACAGCGGTGGGCGTAAGTGGCGATACAGTTTACATTGAACACAAGTTGGGGGATCGTTTTACGCTTGGATATCAATCAGTTGATCGTGATTACTACGGCGATATGAAAGATATCTATGGACAAATTCAGCTTTCTAACAATTTAAGAGGTATCGTTGGCAACCGGGATTTTGATTATAGGGATTCCTCCATGTATGCGGGAATTGGCTTGCATGGTTCTTTAGGACAGAACCTTAATGGCTTTACCTCTTACATTGCTGGTGATAAATTCAGCGAGGTACAGGTGGGTGCGAGCTGTCAAGTAGCAACCAATGTTGATTTAAACGCTACATATACTAATTTTATGCCTGATGTTGGTAAGGATAAAGATAAATTTTCAGTTGGTGCAACCCTTAAGTTTTAAACACTTGAGGATGCATTTGCTAAGGCATCATACGCCTTGCAGTAACACCATTGAAGGTAAACAAAGGCCTCAGCCCTTGCAAAAAAATGCGGGGTTGAGGCTTTGTTCATTTGGCGGAGGGCCTTTTTCCCTGTTCCAGGAAAGCATTAATTTTTTCAATTACTTGTGGCAGGTCTTGCATTGTCTTTATAGTAAAATCGGCCCCATACTGCAAAAATGCTTGTTCTGTATTTTCAATTGCTTGTTGTTTTTGTAGTAGTCTCTAATATGGTCTTTTTTGAGCATACCCATAGGACCTCTTGCCTCCTGAACACTTATCTCTACACCTGCTTCCTTAAATATTTCCAGAAAAACATGCACGGGTGCGAAACAACCAAAATCAACTGTGGTTCCGGCCCAGTCAAATAGTACACCTTCTACTTTGTTCACTTTTTTGCCCTCCCAAACGCTATTTGGGGCTGAAGCGTGTGAATGCGCGATTGCTCCCTTTCATTATTATTCTTAGAAAGACTGCGAACTCCTGCGTTCAAGAACCCCGGTTAATTTCGGGTGAGAGTCTAAATTACTTAGATGGAATGCAATTAAAGAAATTTTTCTCATAGGAGCAACCAAAATGAAAGGGATATTATTTTTGTTGTTGAATGTATACTATGTAGCTTTTTTTACGTTGTAGTAATAATCTGAAAACAATCATTATTCAAATGGAGGACTAACTTAAATGGCAACAACTCAAACTACTGAAGTTGTAAGAATTCGCGGCAGACTTTTGGAAGAAGTTGCAAAACTGGCTTATGCGGGTCGGCTGGAAAAAGATATAATGGGCATAATGGACAGCATCGTATCTGAGGATGGACCTAGGTACCGGTGTTGCGTTCATAAAGAAAGAGCTGTGTTACGGCAGCGGATTAACTTGACACTGAGTCAATCGTTAGATATTAGTCAGGAAGAAGCCGTAGCGGAGGCTTTGGCCGGTAAGGTGGCCGACGTGCCTTGGCTGAGAGTATTACCGGAAGCTTGTGACCAGTGCCCTATTGATAAATATTTGGTTACAGATGCTTGCCGTAATTGCCTGGCTCATAATTGTATCCACAGTTGTCCCAAAAAGGCCATCATGGTGGTTCAAAACCGGGCTTATATCGACAAAAGCCGATGTGTGGAATGCGGCTTGTGCAAAAAGTCCTGCCAATACGGCGCTATCATTGAGATAAGTCGTCCCTGTGAACGCGCCTGCGCTGTGGGAGCTATCGTTGCCGGTGGTGACCGCAAAGCCGTAATCGACAAGGATAAGTGTGTTGAGTGTGGGATTTGCCGGGAGGCTTGCCCTTTTGGCGCTATTGGTGACAGCTCAGTTATAGTACAGGTTATTCGTCAAATTCTGGCCGGCAAGAAGTTATATGCAATGCTTGCGCCTGCGTTTGTCGGACATTTTGGCCCTAGAACCAAACCCGGGCAAATTGTGAACGCCATCAAAAAATTAGGCTTTTATGCCGTAAAAGAAGTAGCGTATGGTGCCGATATTGTAACCCTTAAAGAAGCACAAGAGTTTTTGGACACTGTTCCAAGCCAGCGCTCTGTTATGACATCTTCTTGTTGCCCGGCCTTTATCAGTATGATAGAGAAACATTTTCCGGATGTAAAAGATATGGTATCGTCTACCGTTTCTCCTATGGTGGCTACAGCCCGGGTTATTAAAGAGAATGACCCTGAGGCGGTTACCGTTTTTATTGGGCCGTGTATTGCAAAAAAAGCAGAAGCCCGCAAATATGCTGAGCTAGTGGATTATACCCTAACCTTTGAAGAGGTGGCCGCCATGATTACCGGCAAGGGACTGGATATTGACTTAATGCTTGATGATGGTTTTGAGTCAGCCGCTTCCGGTACCGGCAATGGTTTTGCCTGTGCCGGAGGAATGGCTGAGGCTGTTGTGGCAGCAGTCGCCAGCCTTGATCCTGATGCTATAGTTAAGCCGGTTAATGCACAAGGGCTTGAGAATTGTGCTGAAGCCATTAAACAGATCCGATCCGGCAAAATAGAGGCCAACCTTCTGGAAGGCATGTCATGTTCCGGCGGGTGTATCGGTGGTCCCGGTGCTCTGGGTAATGTACGGGTAGCCAATAAACTAGTCGAAAATTTTGCCAAACAGTCAGCGGCAGCCAATGCTAGCGCAAACGAAGCGGCAAAAACCGACAGTGAAAAACTGGGTCATTTGCATCGCTAATAAAGAGAATTCTCTTTTCAGCCGGGGAGAGAAAGATTTTCGATAATTTGACAGGACTGAAACCTTTAGATATAAGGGTTTCAGTCCTGCTTTTAATGTGGCGGGGTAAGCCTTAGCCTTTTTAAGTCTGGGGTTGGGTTTTTGTATTAACGTTTAGATGGATAATTAATTTATAGCTTATAGTAGGGCCGGTTGAGGAAATATAAAAAAATGAAGACAAAAGTGTGTACTTTACACTGATATTTTTCGCCAATTTATACTAGAGTGGATATACAAAGGCAAGGAGGTATTAAAATGACTTCGAATGAAAGCAAACTGCAGGATGTATTGAAAAAACGCGGCATTAGCATGGAACGTGTGGATAAACTTTTGGAAGCTGATATTCCGGAAGCGAAAGAAAGCACGAAAAAGTTAATGGACATTTATTATACTTTAAAAGTTACCGCTGATATGGAGGCGGCATATTGGTATAACAGAACCTGGTGGGAAAACGACGGCGATATCCTTGAAGTAAGAAGAGCGAAAGCGGTAGCAGCTTCCTTAGCCCATATGACACCGACCATTTTACCTTATGAAAAGCTTGTTATGAATAAGACCAAAAATGTCAGAGGAGCCTTTCCCTTTCCCTGGGTATGCGCAAGTTTCTTTAATGCCCAGGCGGAAGCTTTAATGAAGGAAGTGGATGCTCCGGCGGAAAGCGAAGCTGATGCGGTCAGTATGGTTGGCGCCGGCGGCGGCAATGTAACCGAAAGTTATGGCAATATCATTTCCATTGCCAAGAAGTTTGGCATGCGCAAAGAAGAAATTCCTGTGCTTGTTAAAACATCGGAGCCTTGGAAAGGCATTTCAATCGAAGAATTAAGCGACAAGTACTCACGGATGACACCCGGCTATGATCAGTTTAAACGTATCATGGACAGCGTTATCTGTATGTTTGATTCTTTTGCCATTCCGCAGGGACGTGAGGTTATGAACTATTATCTGCCCTTGCAATATGGTTTCGACCACATCATCGAAATGTGTGATGAAAAAATTGCCGAAGTTATGGGCGAAGCCGGCGATGATGGCGACTTTGGCATGAGCCGGGGCTATTACTATGTTGCAATGAAAGAAATTACCAAGGGGCTAAGCACTTGGTGTGAAAACTATTCAAAACAAGCCAAGTATTTGGCTTCCATTGAAAACGATGATGCATTGAAAGCTAACTATGAAAAAATTGCCGAGGTCATGGGCAATATTGCCCACAAGAAACCGGCAAGCTTTTGGGAAGCAATCCAGATGACCCTTTGCTGTCATTTAGGCGTTGTTAATGAAGATCCCCAGTCCGGCCTTTCCATTGGCAGACTTGGACAAGTATTGCAGCCCTTTTACGAAAAAGACATGGAAGATGGTGTCATGACCGAAGAAGAAGTAATTGAAATTCTGGAGTTATACAGAATTAAAATTACTTGTATTGAATGCTTTGCTTCAGCTGGCGTATCCGGCGGCGTTCTTTCCGGCAATACCTTCAACAACCTTTCCTTGGGCGGGCAGAATTACGATGGCCTTAGTGCAGTTACTCCCCTGGAATATTTAATTATCGAAGCAGGTATGCGAAATCAAACCCCACAGCCGACACTGAGTGTATTATATGATGAAAAAACTCCGGAAGATTTCCTGATGAAAGCGGCTTCCTGTACAAAAATGGGACTGGGCTATCCGGCATGGATGAATAACCAGACCGGTATGAATTTCATGCTAAGAAATTATGGACCGGAAGGTATGGACCTTCATGATGCAAGGGCCTGGTGCCTTGGCGGTTGCCTGGAATCGGCGCCTGGTTGCTTTTTGCCCCTTGATTACAACGGAAAACAAACCATGATTCCTGGCGGGGCATCGCCTACCTGCGGCACAGGTGTTCATTTCATTGCCATGCCTAAAGTTCTTGAACTTGTTCTGACGAACGGGTTGGATGAGCGAACAGGCAAACAGGTATTCCCGCCTCATAATAAGAAAATTGACTCCTATGAAGCAATGCTGGCGCAGTGGAAAGAATACATGGAGCTGACCACCGAAGTTGTGAACAGATGCAATAATATTCAGATGGATATTTGGCGCAAATACAACATGCCTGCCGTTAACTCCTTATTAAAGCCTGATTGCTTCACCAAAGGCAAACACATTGGCACCATGGGCGCAAGATATAACGCCAGTATTAACTTTGAATCCTGCGGAACGATTACTTTCATTAATTCCCTGTCTTCCCTCAAGAAAAATGTATTTGATGACAGGAACTTTACACTGGCGGAAATGACCGAGGCAATGGTCAATAACTTTGGTTTCAAGACTGCCTATGCAACTAATGTATTTTCCCCTGATTTCCGGGAAAGTACGGAAAATAGTCCTAAATATGATAACATCTTTGCCGCCTGTGTTAATGCGCCGAAATACGGTAACGCTGACAGGTATGTGGATGAGATTTTTAAAGCATACCACAATTATATGTACGACATGGTTCATAGCTATCGTTCCTACTATGGAAAGCCTTTATATCTGTGTCAAATCTCGGTATCAACACACGGCCCGCAAGGTTTTGTGACTTTGGCGACGGCTGACGGCAGACTGGCAGGTACAACCTATTCAGATGGTTCGGTATCGGCAGCAGCCGGCACCGATAAAAATGGTATTTATGCAATATTTGAATCGGCAACCGTTTATGACCATTCCCTGCATCAGAATTCACAGATGAATTTAAAACTCCATCCGTCGGCAGTCAGAGGTATCAGCGGGACAAGAAAGCTTCTCGATGTTGTCCGTGCCTATATGCGAAAAGGCGGTTTCCATGTTCAGTTTAATGTTGTCGATAGTAAAACCTTAAGGGATGCGCAACTTACGCCGGAAAAATACCGGGAGCTTATGGTGCGGGTAGCCGGATTTACCCAATATTGGTGTGAGATCGGCAAACCTATCCAGGACGAGGTTATCTACAGAACAGAATACGATGAGGCGTAACGGAAATTAATTACGGGAGGACATGGGCATGAGCATGAGACATTATGATTGTAAAAATTATATAAACTTAGATTGTGAAAAGGGAATGTGCGCAGTAAGCAAGGGTTTTGTCCCTATTGACGGCGAAGGAAGCCAGGCTTGCCCCCAGTTCAAACAAGCCGAAAAATGCGGCAACTGCAAAAACTTCATCAACAGTGATAAATACGGAGTCGGGACCTGCACAGGCTTAGAAAAGGAAAATTGGGCTTATGCTACCTGCGGCGCTTTCGCCTGTCGGGGCTATGCGGCTAAATAAGGTAAGCTATGAACAACAAAGGGTTACTGTTTGATATCCAAAGTTTCTCAGTCCATGACGGCCCGGGCTGCAGAACGAACGTGTTTTTCGCGGGCTGTCCACTAAAGTGTAAATGGTGCGCCAATCCGGAAAGCTGGCTGAAGAAAAAACATATCCTGTTTGCCGAAGCGGTTTGCAAATGGGAAAAGGGCTGCCGGGCATGCAAAAACGCATGTCCCCATGGCTCAATCGCCTTTTCCCCTAACGGCAAACCAGGTATAACCTGGGACATCTGTAGACAATGCACTACCTTCGACTGTGTGCTAATTTGCCCTAATCAGGCGCTAAAACAGTGTGTCAAAGAATATACGGTCGATGAGCTTGTGGCCGTTTTGCGGCGTGATTTCAATAATTGGGGATCCGAGGGTGGAGTAACATTTTCAGGCGGAGAGCCCCTGCTGCAGCATGAGTTTCTTACAAAGGTATTGAAAAAATGTCATGAGCTGCAAATTCATACGGCAATTGAAACCAGCGGCTACGCAAAACAGGAGCTATTTTTAGAAATAATGAAATACATCGATTTTGCCTTCATTGATGTAAAGCACATGGATGGGGAAAAACACCAAGCAGGAACCGGCGTTAGTAACGATGTAATACTTGTTAACATGGAAGCGCTTACAAGATCCGGCTGGAAGGGAAGGCTTGTTCTAAGACAACCTACGATTTCAGGATATAATGACAGTGATGAAAATGCACACAATTTGATTGCGTTCATGAACAAAAACTCCTTGTATGAAATTAATCTTTTGAAATTTCATAGGCTTGGGCTGACTAAATGGAATCAATTGGGGAAAGACTACGAATACAGTGAGCATGGACATGTGGATGATGAAAAAATGGTACATCTGCAGGAGTTGTACCTGGATAATAATATAGCCTGCTACATTGGTGACAATACTCCATTCTAATACTTATTAAATAGCAATTACAGCATTGTGATTGCTATTTTTTTTCTTTATAATTTAGCTATAAACAAGTACTGAAAGGACAGAGGTATGGAATTGAGCGATATATATATATATGGCTTCATAAAAGAATATTTGAATGAAATATCCATTGTGCAGTATAAAAAGGGACAATATATAGCGCGTGCTGATGAAAACTTTACCGAGGTCTTTTATATTTTAGACGGCGATGTTATTGTGGAATGCATTACTAAGTATGGCAAGATATTTTTAGTGGATGAACTTTCTAAAAATGAATTTGTGGGCAAATTTAGTTATATGTATGAGCAAAATCTGTTTTGTGATATTAAAGCCGCGAGTAATGTTTCTCTCTTGAAAATAAATAAAGATACTTTTGACAAATTGCAAAAGAATCCCGAGTTTCTGAAGTTCTTCTTATATAAAATTAGCAATAGAATATATTATATGTACAAAAAGCTAATGATGAAAAATTTATTTACTTCGGAAGAAATGTTTGCCTTTTATTTGTTAAAAAATTCGAAGGACGATGTCGTCAAGTGTAAAAACATGAACGAATTATGTAATACTATCCCCATGAGCAGAAAGGGTTTGTATAATGTAATTAATAAATTTATAAAGAAGGGCTGTATAAGAAAAGAAAAAAATTCAATTATTATTACCGATAAAAATCAGTTGCTTGAACTTTCCATGCATGTTAGAGAATTTAATATGACAAATGGCAGCAATATTAAATTTGATATATAGGTTCTAGTGTATTAGCCGCATAATGAATCGATGAGGTGATCTAAAATGGATTGGATTCTGCAATCCACGCGCTTGGGTTTTCGTGAAATAGTAGAACATGATTTTAATGATCTATGTGCAATTCTTCAGAATATCGAAGTAATGTACGCCTGGGAACATGCATTTTCAGATGTGGAGGTCCGGGAATGGATTGCGAAAAATCTTGACAGGTACGCCAACGAAGGCTTTAGTTTTTTTGCGGCGATAGAAAAGAATACACAGGAATTGGTTGGTGTAATAGGTCCGCTCCTGGAAACGGTTGACGGTGTTTCGTATATTGGCATTGGATACATAGTTAATAAAAATTTTTGGGGTAAGGGTTATGCCTTGGAAGGCGCAAACGCCTGTATGCAGTTTGCGTTCGAAGCTCTGCATGCCGAAAAAGTAATTGCTCAAATCAGGCCTGGTAATTTGCGATCGCGCAAGGTTGCAGAGAAATTGGGCATGAAGATCGAAGGCGAATTTACGAAACAGTATCGGGGGGTAAATATGCCCCACCTGATATATAGCATGGAACGCAGCGTCTGGCTGCGGGAGGGCTGATAGATTATGGAGATGATGGCAGTGGAAGTAAGAGAGCTCATGGCAGTGGAAAAGACGGACGCTATCCGCCTGGTATGGGACGTATTCTTGGAGTTTGAGGCTCCTGATTATTCCCAACAGGGTATCCAGACTTTCCGGGATTTTATTCATGATGAAGCAGCGATGAATGCACTTAGATTCTATGGTGCTTATGAAAAAGAAAACCTTGTCGGTGTTATCGCCACAAGGCATGCAGATACTCATATTGCATTATTCTTTGTACCCGGCAACTATCATAGACGAGGGATTGGGCGGAAGCTTTTTGAAGCAATACTAAAAAACTGTACAGCAAGTATCGTTACAGTAAATTCTTCGCCCTTTGCCGTCGAAGCGTATCACAAATTGGGATTTATTGATACTGATACGGAGCAGACCATCCAAGGAATAAGATTCACGCCGATGCGGTATCAAAAAATCACGCCTTGCAAATCTTTGCAATAAAAGGTAACATCGGAAAGCAGAGTCCTGCCATTTTGAAATTCGGCGGGATTTTTTGTATTTATAAGGAGTAATGCTTTCTGGTATATTCTTATACGATGCAATATAATTTGGCAATAACCACCTTGAAATATGTGGAAACAATGTATATGCTTAGTAATAGCAAGGAATAGGAGGGGACCTATGTTTAAAATCGGAGAATTTTCCAAGCTTATGCAGGTTTCCGTCCGGATGCTGCGATACTATGATGAAATAGGTCTTTTAAAACCTGGCAAGATAGATAAATATTCCGGCTATCGGTTATATTCTATTGAACAAATTCCTATTTTGCAAAAAATCATTTTACTGAGAGATATAAAATTCAGCGCGCCGGAAATTGCATTTGCTTTAGAACATTGGGATGAGCATTTTATGATTCAGCAATTAGAAAACAAAAAGGAAAAAATTCAAGCTGAAATACGGTTAGAAGAACAGAGAATTGATAAGATAAAAATAGCGATCAATGCTTTTAAAAATAAGGAGATTATTACTAATTGCAATGTTTCGTTTAAAAGTATTCCCAGTTTTATAATTCTGTCGTTACGAAAAGTAATCCCTACCTATAATTGTGAAGGTATATTGTGGACCGAATTGTCTAGGTTCGTTGAACAAGAACATATTGAAATAGTACGTCAAAGTAATAATAACCTGGCAATTTATCATGATGAAGGGCACAAGGATGCTGATGTAGATGTTGAAGTTGGAGTTATGGTTAAAAAAATAGGCAAAAATAAAGATGGTTTTACATTTCGAGAAACGGAAAAGATTGATAGAATGGCTTGTATGATGGTATATGGGCCATATGAAAATATCGGTTTGGCATACCAATCGTTTGCGTATTGGTTGGAACAACATGCACAATATAAAATGACAGGATTAAACAGACAAGTTTGTCACAGGGGGCCATTTGAAGAGAAAAATCCAAATAATTATCTTACAGAAATTCAAATGCCTGTTATAGAAAAATCTAAAAAGATACATTAGCAATAAGTCAGCAGACATAATCTGTTGATTTATTTTTTTGTTATTGACTCTCACATTATGTGAGGGTTTAAGGTGATTTTATAAATAAGTAGGGGGTATAACAATGACACAATTTTATGTAAAGCCTATTGGAAAAATAAGAATTTGTGACGAGGGAATGTTTGTAGATGTGGATAAACAATATATTCAGGCGTTGAAGGAACTGAAAGGTTTTAGTCATCTTGTTGTTCTCTGGTGGTTTACTGAATGCGATACTGAAAAATCCAGAAGCATACTTGAAATTAAAAATCCATACAAAAACGCTCCTGCGGTAATGGGGACATTTGCTACAAGATCACCAGAACGGCCTAATCCGGTCGCAATTTCTACCGCGGAAATTCTCTACCTTGATGAAGTTAAGGGCGTGATTCAGATTGCCTACATTGACGCAAATGATGGCAGTCCCATCATTGACTTAAAACCGTACACACCGAGTCTTGATCGGGTGCAAATGCCAGGCGTACCCGCATGGTGCAGCCATTGGCCCAAAAGTTTAGAAGAATCCGGTAAGTTTGACTGGGAAAATGAATTAAATTTTTAAGTAAAACTGCAGCTTGGTGGGACCGGAAAAAGTTAGTTGTATAGTCTCGCAAAAGAATGCTACCGTTCATTCTTTTTGCGGGACTATTAATTTGTCCTCGTGTCCATATGTAGACAGGAGCCAAGGTAATCGCAGTGATAGGGAGGGCACTCGGATTGCATCGACTCATTTAGTCGGAATGTGGTGAAACAACTGTTGTTAATGAATTACTCGTTAATATAAAGATAGCATTACTTCTAAAGAAATAAACAACAAGAGCAAGAGTTGTTCATTATTTACTAAATAGGTGTGGTAAATTTGTTACATGAAAATACTATTGCAGTGTTCTTCATGACTGTGGATTGCTGTTATTACCTTTAAAGTTAAAGGAAATTTAGACTACGATTTTAAATTGGAGGTGTTACCATGGAAAGACGTGTAGTCATTACTGGTATGGGAGCAGTAACTGCTCAGGGAGTAGGGGCAGATACTCTTTGGCAATCAATAAGAAATGGAAAGTCTGGTATTACAAGAATTGAGCGAATAGAGGTAGCCGACCTTCCCACACAGATTGGTGCGGAAATAAAGGATTTTGACCCAAATGTTTTTATAGAAAAGAAAGAATTAAAAAGAATGGATAGGTTTGCGCAATATGCCATGGCGGCAACAGGCTTGGCTGTAGAGGATTCACAGCTGGATTTAGCTGCGATTAATCATAAACGCCTGGGCGCAATCATTGGGACAGGTATCGGAGGCATTGAAACCTTAGAAAAACAGCATAATGTCCTAATAGAGAAAGGGGCCGATAGGATTAGTCCTTTCTTTGTACCGATGATGTTACCCAATATGGCTAATGGACTTGTTGCTATCAAGTATGGAATCAAAGGTTTTTCTGAGTGTATTGTGACTGCCTGCGCATCTTCTACGAACGCAATTGGTGATGCTTACAAAGTAATCCAGAGAAACATAGCCGATGTTATATTCGCGGGTGGAACGGAAGCACCGATTACAAGGTTGGCGATGGCTGGTTTCTGTGCTATGAAGGCTATGACAACAAATACGGATGCGTCGCTAGCCAGTCGCCCCTTCGACTCAAACCGGGACGGTTTTGTCATAGGAGAAGGATCTGGTGTTTTGGTTCTCGAAGAACTTAACCATGCTTTACAAAGGGGTGCGAAAATCATTGCGGAAGTAGTAGGGTATGGCTGTACCAATGATGCATATCATATTACTGCGAGCGACGAAGCAGGGGCGGCTAATTGTATGAGAGTGGCTTTGGAGGATGCAGAAATAGCTCCGACCGATATTGGCTATATAAATGCCCACGGGACATCGACTCCCATCGGTGACCGGAATGAAACGACGGCAATAAAATCGGTTTTTGAAAAGTATGCCTACCAGCTTCCTGTCAGTTCCACAAAATCAATGACCGGTCACTTACTTGGTGCAGCAGGCGCAATTGAAGCAATTATTACGGCTTCAGCTCTTAGAGACGGTTTTTTACCACCTACTGTTAACTATAAATCTCCAGACCCGGAGTGTGATTTGGATTATATCCCCAATGAGGGGAGAAAAGCACGTATTACGTATGCGATGTCTAATTCTTTTGGTTTTGGCGGTCAGAATGCTACACTGATTTTAAGGGCGTTCTAATTTAAGATTTCCCCTTTGTATTCCGCGTCTGCGCGTTACCCTACGGAATGTCAGGTAGAATATGCACTTTGTATATGGGTGCGAATTTAAATTAAAAGCGTTGTGAGTGAGGCGTCATGATAGACACAAAAGATACTATTGCCAGATGTATTAATTTCATCGAGGCTAATCTTTCGAATAAGATTAGCCTTGATAACGTTGCGCTGCACTGCCATATTTCTAAATACCACCTGCACAGAATGTTTAAATCATTAACAGGCGAAGCGTTAATGGATTATTTCCAATCCCGAAAACTTTCGGCGAGTATTAATGATTTAATCCATACGAATATGAGAATTGTTGATATTGCTTTCAACTATGGGTTTGATTATGAGCAGTCTTATATTAGAGCCTTTCGTAAAAAATTTGGCTACACTCCGCAAAAAGTTCGGTCAGGACAAATGTCACTGAGAGTTACAGAAAAGTTAAACCTCAATGATATTTATGCGGTTGATAATTCGGCTATATACAAACCTTTCTTTGTATTTAGGCCGAAAACATATCTGGTAGGCGCTAAGCATAAGATAATGAGCAAATCGGGGGATAAGACGGCTAATCGTTTTGGCAGAGAGTTTTTCTTTAATCAGAAGCAACACATTACAAATCCGATTAACCCGCATGTTTACTATGGGTACACGGATTGGAGCGGCAGCAATGACGGCTATATTTACTATATGCCATCTGTTCAGGTTCAGGATTTGTCAAAGGTTCCCCCAGAAATGTTCGGAGTGGAAATTCCAGCATATAAATATGTAGTTTTTCGTTTTGTAGGTTTTTTTCGGCCGGAGGAGATCAATGGAAGGCAAGTTGGTAGATTGTTGGTTCACATGTATTCTAAATGGATATTGAATTCTGGCTTTACGTTTGCAGATACGTTTCGATTTGAACTGATAGATACCTCAATATCAAGAGATAATTATTGTGAACTGGATATTTATCAGCCGATTACGTCCCTACATGATATGTTCCAGCACAAAGACAATATAGATTATTGAATAGGTACCACACTGAACCGTGGTATAAGATAAACGCTTGGATATATAACGGCTAAGAACCAACCAATCCGTATGGTTTGTTGGTTCTTTTTATTATGAAAAATTCGGGATGCCTGAGGAAGTAAAGCAGGAAAAAAAGAGAAGTTGACGAATAATATATTATGTAAATTTAAAAAGCTGCTACACTGTGAGAGGAGCCAATGCTCATGATATTTACTGACATAGTAAACCAGATCATAAACGGCGGCTTCAAAACGCATTTGATGGTTTACTTACTTAGCTTAGCATTAGGGATTTTCATAATTCAGCTGGTATTTAACAAACTGCTCAAAATAGTAGTAAGAAAAACCAACATCTCATATTCCTTGTTGCAACAGACATTAAAAGGAATCCCGACGTTGTTGGGCATTGTTATTGGCCTCTATGTTGTTATGGAAATCTTGACAATTCCACCGCGGCCGCTGCTCTTTCTCCAAAGGCTATTTAACGCCCTTGTTATTATGTCCCTGACTCTCTTGGTTGCACGTTTATTCTCCGGCTATCTTAAGCAAAAGTTCGGGAAAACATCCGGAGCTTTCGCTTCCACTTCGATCTTAGCAACAACAATTGACCTGACTGTTTACACTATCGGCATACTGTTTTTGCTAGAATCTTTTGGAGTTGCGATCTCTCCTTTGCTCACTGCTTTGGGCGTTGGCGGTTTGGCTGTCGCATTGGCGTTGCAGGACACTCTGGCGAATTTGTTTTCCGGCATCAATATTCTGGTGGCCAAACAAATCAAGATTGGTGATTTCGTTAAACTCTCGACCGGCGAAGAAGGTCATATAGTGGATATGAGCTGGCGCAATACCACAATAAAAACCTCCAATGAGAATATGGTGGTCATACCTAACCAAAAATTTGCTACATCTACAATCACCAATTATGCACAACCGTTTGCTGAATGTTCCATTGCCATTCCTGTAAGAGTCAGTTATGAAAGTGATTTGGATCATGTGGAGAAAGTTTCTATTGCGGTTGCAAAAGAAATTCTCCAAGAAACGAATGGCGGAGTCAATAGTTTTGAGCCGTTGGTCCGGTACTTCAGTTTCGCTGAGTCCAGCATTGACTTTAACGTCATCATGAGAGTGAAGACCGTAACAGACCAGCACCTCATTCGCCATGAATTCATTAAGAGACTTCATGACCGGTATCAACAGGAAAAAATAATAATTCCGTTTCCGACTAGAACGGTCAACTGGGAGCGGGCACCGCTGTTGTAAGAACGCTGGGGCCTACCATGAAAATATGAACCATGGTAGACCCCAGCTTTATAAGAAAATATAGTTTTGTGTAAATGTACATAATAAAAAAGATTAGAATTAACCAGGTAATACAGGTAAGATTCCGTTACCTTACTTACAAAGGGGTGCTATTATGCTTACTGCTAGCAGCGAAACTGAATACAGAATTTGTGATTACTGTGGTAAAGAAAGAAAATGTTTCGTAGAACGAAAATTGGATAGCGAACAGGCCATGTGCGCCTATTGCTTAGCCGTTATGTATTGCTATTATTGAGAGGCAGTATAGCGAATTCGGCATAACTTGACTTTAGGGGATAAGTTGGACTGACCGCAATCTTTGCAGTAGGCAAGGTTGCGGTCTTGCTTTTTAACATATGTTTGGTTTGGCGGTGTCTGTCCGGAATGCTCTGCTATTTTGAAAGGGAGAGTGGAGCGTGATCATACCAGTCAAATATGGGAGTGCTCTCGTATTCTCTAGAATAAAAGATTTACTTGCACAGCGGGAGTAGGTAAAATGGAATATATAAATGGCAAAATTCGTCGAAAAAAGAAGGAATTTAGAAATTGGTTGACGGTAATAAATTGATGCTGAAGATTTCACGGATAAGCTTGTTACTAATCTTAATTACGATATTTATCAATGGTTTACCTAATGTGGTGTTTGCTTGGCAACGTCTTGAACAGCCTGACGTGTACTCCATAACGAATTTTGAAATTATTGAAGACGTAAACGGCGTATATGATTTTGCTGCAATAAATTCTGATGCTTTTACAAATCAATTTCAGCAGTACACGGAAAAGGTGATTTCGCTGGGAATTACTAAATCAGTCTACTGGATACGCTTTCACTTGCCGCACAACGATAACAAGGCAATGGAGTACGATCAACTGCTACAGCTTAATAATCCTAATATAGACAAGATTGATGTGTTTATCCCTGTTGCCGATAAAAGCAGTAGTTTAGGGGTGCAGTATTTTGTAAAAACAGTGGGAGTGAGCAGACCTTCAACGAATAGGGACGTTTGGGATAACACATGGGTGTTTCCTATTCCGCATCAATTTTGCCAGGATCAATTTGTGTACCTCCGGCTTGAAAGTAGTTCGGCCTTGCGTTTGCCGGTTTTAGTGTGGCAGAATAAGTCCTTCCTGTCACAGGCTTTTTTGAAGAATATGGGTTTTGGCATTTTCTATGGTATCCTTTTCGCGATGTTTCTTTATAATCTTTTTATTTTTTCCGTTTTGCGGGATAAAGCCTATTTATTTTACATTTTATATATTGGGTTTATGCTGCTTTATCAGTTGCAGGTGCACGGGCATTTAAAACTATGGTTGGATACTTCCTATCAAATATATAATTCGATATTTTGGGTAGATTTAGCGGCCGCTTTTATAGCATCAATTTATTTTACCTATAATTTTCTTCAGGTTCACCATGAAGACGCTCCTTGGAGCAAAATTAGAAAGGCCTTCGTGGGAATGGCGATAGTACAAGGAATATTAGGTGTTTGGGGCTATAATCTTTGGGCTAACCAGATTGCCCATGGCTTGGGTCTGGTTGGTCCATTGTTTATCATGGGTCTGGCTGCGTTTCGTTTCCGTCAAGGGTTTAGGCCGGCTCGCTATTACTTCTTGGCCTGGGGGATACTTTCCGTGGGAATCGTGGTATGGGTGCTGGCGGCTTATATACCAGACACATTTTCTGCGATTAACTATCTAATGGTTGCTACCGCTTCCGAATCAATTTTGCTTTCTTTTGCTTTATCAGATAGATTTAAAACTATGCGAATGAAAGAATTGGTAATGAAGAAGTATATTCAGTATTACCGCGATTTAAGTTTAACCGATGAATTAACCGGTTTATATAATAAACGTTATTTAAAAAAGAGAATGAAACAAGAAATAGATATAGCACACCAGAATGGCGAGCAGCTTACGCTTATGGTCATTGATATTGATCATTTTAAATCGTATAACGATCGGTATGGACATTGGGAGGGAGACCGGGTGTTGCTTAGGTTCGGTGAAGTATTGTTAACTGTTTTGGAAAGTTGGCATTTGGCGTTTCGTTATGGTGGAGAAGAATTTGTCATATTGCTGCCTAATGTAAGTTGTGAGGATGCTATGCCTATTGCCGAAAGTATTCGAAATAAATTCAAGAATGAAGAGTTTACCCCCGTTTCCAATATAAAGGCAACGGTGAGTGTCAGTATCGGTTTAGCTGAGTTAAGGTCTGATGATACTGTTGAATCGTTGTTTCAAAGAGCGGACGACGCGATGTATAAAGCGAAGACAACCGGAAGAAACCGGGTTGTTTATTATGCGGATCAGGTGAAAGCCTCTGGTTAATGAAAAACTTATCTGCCTAAAACACATTTATTAGTTTTTTGCGCCTGTCACTTTGACACTTGAAGTTGAATAATTTTATAATTTTTTTAGCAAATTTTATAAAGTTTTTAAACATCCTTTATAGCCAGTTTATATTCGGCTTGTATAATGAGCTCATAACAACGAGGGAGGTTATTATACATGAACAAACTGCTAGTACTCTACGATATGCTGAAAACCATGAAAGGCAAAGAAGTGATTACAGGCAGTCTCACTGCCAAGGTGGAAAAAGGTCAGGTAAAGATGTTTGGCCTGGAAAGTGAATTTGAAAAAAATCTGGTAACCGGGCAAACCAAGTCCAAGGTGAATGTGGAAATGGACTATGAGGGAAAAACGGCAGACGGTGAGGCTGGGAAATCTCAACACGAGCATTGTTGGGCGGGGGAAAGGCACCGTGGTTTTGAGCACCACCATGGTTTTCACGACCGGGGCGATCTACGGGCCAGGTTTTCCCGCTTGGCCGTTTGCATCAGTCTCCTGCACTCTTTGCAATTGGATAAAAGGGAAGACAAAAAGATGGTTTTCACTCTTAATGGTCAGGATCTCCCCGAGGATGTTAAGGAGTTGTTTCAGCAAAGAATGAGACATGCTGCTTGCCATCATCCTCAGGGTGGCGGACTGATGAAAGTATTTCAGTCGTCGACATCCCTGGATTTTGTAATGACGGTGCTGGTCAATGAACAGGCAGAAGTGGAAAAAATCCGGGTTGTGGCTGTCAATGAGGAAGAGCTAACGGCCACCGGAGAATTATCCCTTCGGTGGTGATGATAAACAGCAAGGGGGCGGAAAAGCTTTGCACCCTTGCTGTTTTCTCCTATAATAAGGAGAGAATAAGGAGTGGCAACGGAAGGGGAAACCTATGAAGCGATTCAGAGGCCGGCGTAACCATCATGAGCATTTTCTCCGGCATTATAAAATGTTCCGGCTGCTGCGGCCGGCCGGAGTATTATTTAATCTTGTCGTATTTTACTTACTGTTTATCTGGGCAGTCGATAAACAATTGGTTATTCTGTTCGGGACACTGCTGATCCTGAAAGAAATCGCCCATTTTCTTTTTTTACTGCGGTTTGATCGCCGAACTATCCAGCCCATGATTAAATTGAAGCAGGGCCTGGATGAGGTAACCCAGGGAAACTACCTCGTGAAGGTAGAGAATAGTTTGCCCAATGATATGGCCATTGTCCTTGATTCCTTTAATCAAATGACAGCCAAACTCCATGAAGGGGAACGGCTGCAGGCCGAGTATGAGGAAAATCGGAAGGCTCTGTTGGCTAATATTTCTCATGATTTAAAGACTCCTATTACGGCCATTCAAGGGTACGTAGAAGCTTTACTGGATAGTTCACCGGGAACCGGGGAAAACCGAGAAAAATATATCCGGACGATTTACCACAATACGGTGTATGTAAATAAATTAATTGATGACCTGTTTCTTTTTGCCAAACTAGACATGCAGAAGCTTGAGTTTCAATTTAAACGGACGGATATCGGGGCCTTTATGGATGACCTGATGGAAGAGTATGGTTTTGACTACCACGAACGAAATATAGTTTTTGAGTACCAAAACTCCCTGAAGGAACCGGTTTGGGTGGATCTGGACGGCAAACGGCTGCGGCAGGCCATCAATAATATCTTAAACAATGCACTAAATCACGGACCTAGCCAGGGACTTGTCCTGGAAGCTAGTCTATCGAGACAAGGAGAATTGATCTGTCTGGATATCCGGGATAACGGACCAGGTATTCCTGCTGAGAAACTTCCGTTTATCTTCGACCGGTTTTACCGCATTGACCAGGAACGGCCCAAAGAAATTGCCGGCACCGGCCTGGGGCTGGCAATCGCCAAGGAACTGGTTGAGGCCCACCGGGGGGAGATTACCGCTCAGAGCGTGGAACACGAAGGCTGCTGTTTTTCCGTTAAACTGCCGGTAAGCGAGGACGGGAAGAGGAGATGGACAGATGAAACAAATCCTGATAATTGAAGACGATTTGGATATCGCGGAATTGGAGCGGGACTATCTCCAGCTAAACGGTTATAAGGTTGATATTGTTCAGGACGGCCTGACCGGGGCCCAAAAAGCAGCTTCCGGTGTTTATGACGCGATAGTGGTGGATCTGATGCTGCCGGGAAAAGATGGTTTTGATATCATCCGGGACATCCGTAAGATCCAGGAAATTCCTGTCCTGGTGGTATCGGCCAAGACGGAAGAAATTGATAAAATTCGTGGTCTGGATGTAGGCGCCGACGATTACTTGACCAAGCCCTTCAGCCCGGCGGAGCTGGTGGCAAGAATCAAGGCGCATCTCAACCGCTACCAACGGCTGAAAGGCGCTGCTCCGGGCCAGGATATTTTGCAGGCTAAAGGCTTGGAGATTAATATGGCATCCCGCAAGGTTTGGGTAAATGACCGGGAAATTCAGCTCACTACCAAGGAATATGAGCTTCTGCTGTTCCTGGTTTCCAATCCTAATATTGTCTTTAGTAAAGAGCATTTGTTTGACGCCATCTGGGGCAATGATAATTTTGGCGAAGTTGCCACCGTAGCTGTTCACATCCAGAAGATCCGCAAAAAGGTGGAAAGGGACCCAGCCAATCCTGAACTGATTGAAACCCTCTGGGGAACTGGGTATCGCTTCAATTCTGTTTAAAATATTATTGCAAACATGTTACGGCAGTCTATTTCTCTTTAAAGAACAGGAGGAATAGACAACAACATGTCAGAAAGAAGACGTGAGGTCATCCGGAGGTAGTTATGATAAAAGATCGTTTCAGCATAGGGGAAATGTCAAAATTACATAATATTCCTGTTAAGACCTTGCGCTATTATGATGAAATTGGGCTATTCAAGCCGATGGAGGTTGACGGCAATAATAGCTACAGATATTATTCGATTGAACAGTTTGAGAAACTGAACACCATCAAATATTTAAAATTCCTGGGGCTGCCCCTTAAAGAAATACAGAGACATCTGGAGATACGCGATGCAGGGTTGTTTTTAGAATTGCTTAAGAATCAAAGAGAAACTACTCAAACTATCATCGAACAACTGGAATTGGTAAAAAACCAATTCCATAATCGGATTGAGGAAATAGAAGGGTTTTTGAATAGAGAGTTAATAGAGGAGCCGATTATGAAGACATTGCCATTGCGTATGATTGTCAGTCTTCATGAGCCAATCTCTTCTGAATATGAGTGGGAACTTGCGTTACGGCGACTAGTAGAAAAAACTAATGGAAATCCGATGCTGTTTATTGGCAGAGTAGGGTTAACCGTTTCTCAAGAGAATTTACGTATCAATAAGTTTGACGAATACAATTCGGTGTTCATTCTCTGGGAAGAACCGCTCGATGAAATGCAAAGGGTAAGTTATTTGCGGGAAGGCGATTATGCATGTATTCATTATCGAGGAAATCATAGTATCTCAAAAGAGTATTATGAGCGGCTAATGCAATTTATTGATGATGCTGGTTATGAAATTGAAGGAGATTCAATAGAGCGGACGGTCATCAATCAGTATATAACCTGCGATAAAAGTAAATATATTACGGAAATACAAATTCCCGTCAAAAAGACCGATTGACACTCCAGTTACTGGATACTTTATAATTGATATTATCAATGAAAAGCTATATATGCAGGTAAGAACCAGGGGGTTCAATTCGGTTTTGGGTTGGAGGTTACTATGCGATATTCTGTGGATACATCCGTATTTGAAATCAATCCCAACATTAAGTTTGGCATCTTAATAGGTAAGAACATAAGGAATTCGGAGACGACGCCCGGTGATGAAGGAAAATTAAGAGATGCTGAGAGAAGGATGCGTGAAAACTTTCGGGCTGATCAGGTGAGAGAACTGCCTAATGTATTGCTGTATAGGGAATTTATGACCAACGCAGGTATCAACCCCAATAAGTTTCCTCCTTCTGTTGAAGCAATGTTTAAAAGAATTCTTAAAGGTGGGACGCTGCCGATTATTAATGCCGTAGTTGATTTATGCAATGCTGTATCGATAGCGCGGACTATATCTTTGGGAGCACATGATTTGAAGGACATACAGGAGGATCTTGAAGTTCGTTTTGCCGGGGAAGGAGATAGATTTCTTCCTTTTGGTGCCACAGAATATGAAAATGTAGACAAAGGTGAGCTGATTTTTACGAGCGGAAATACCGTTCAAACCAGGAAGTGGATTTGGCGGCAAAGTGAATTAGGAAAAACTGCAATTGATAGCAAGGATATTTTCTTTCAGCTTGTAGGATTTGAAGCAGCTGACCTTGCCAAGGCCATGGCTGATATAGAAAACTTAGTCATAGCGAGGTTTCAAGGGACATGCCAAAAGCATATTGTTGATTTGAATAATAGATACATTGACTTTTGAAAATTTATAACTATTTGGTGGTCACCCGTAAATGATCAATCATGCCCTAAATTCTTAGCTGGATCAGGATTTACAAGAAATATCAGATACCTGTGAACTATATCGCTGGAGATGGCGAAAAAATAAGAGCCAGAATGTCTCGATTGTAGAGATGTTCTGGCTCTTTACTATGAAAATGCTTTGTATAGGTCAATTTAGGCTTAAAACTCGGCAGGAGTATGGCGATAGGCGTTTCTGATTTGGGAAAAACGCGACTTATAGTTATAAATTTAATACAAAAGTTAAATTTACAGGGACGATTATGAAATTACATTAAGTAAATAATGTATACATGTAAATAAAAACAGCAAAAATGGAGGATTTTTCTAATTTATGTATAACATTTACAGTTATTGTAGTAACTCAGTTTCAGGTGGAGTTTTCACTCCATTTGAGGCTAAGTTTCCCTATCCAGGACTTAGCACTTTTAAACTCCGTCTAAACCCTTGAGGTCAAGGAGAAGAGAGAGTCGCAGAGTGGATTAGTCATCGGATAAATTTATATGAGGAGGAGTTTGTGTTGACCAAGAAAACAATATGCTGGCTGGTTGCGCTTGTTTTGGTAATGGGTGTTGCCTTAACTGGCTGTGGCGGAGCCAAGAGTACTTCGGGGACGAAAAATGCTTTAGTGTTTGCCCAAGGTTCAGACCCCCGCGGCCTTGATCCGGCGTTTGTCGATGACGGGGAATCCGCTAAAATTCTTACCCAGGTTTTTGAAGGATTGGTGCGTTATAAGCCCGGCAGTACTGAAATCCAGCCGCTGTTAGCTACCGAATGGAACACTAGTGCCGACGGTAAGGAATGGACATTTAAGCTCCGTAAGGGAGTAAAATTCCATGATGGTACACCCTTTAATGCGCAGGCAGTAAAAATGAGTATTGAGCGTCAACTTCCTCCTAATCGTAAAGAAGATATGCCTTATGCTGAATTTACTTATGACGGGGTTACGAGTGTAGAAGCAATAGATGAGTATACTGTGAAAATTACTTTGGAAAAACCATCGGCAGCCTTTTTAGCCAACATGGCTATGCCGCTTTCGGCGCAAATCGTAAGTCCGGAAGCAGTGAAAAAATATGGCGACAAATTCATGGAAAATCCGGTAGGTACCGGGCCCTATAAATTTGTGAAGTGGGAAAAAGGGCAGCAAATTGAATTAGCCCAGTTTGATGATTACTGGGGCGATAAGCCGAAAATGCCAACGGTTATTTATAAATTCACGAAAGAAAACTCCGTCCGTGCCTCTGACTTGATTACCGGTGCTACCGATATTATGGACGGAGTAGATATCAATGATTTAAAAATGCTGCAGGACAAAGGTATGAAAATTGTTAAAGAGCCTGGTATGAATATCAACTATATGGGTTTCTATACTAACAAAAAGCCTTTTGATAATCAAAAGTTGAGAAAAGCGATCAGCATGGCTATCAATCGCCAATATCTAGTTGATTACTTGTATCAGGGAAATGCCCTGTTGCCCAACTCCATTCTCCCGAGCTTTATTCCTGGTTACTCTAAAGATGTTAAGCCGTATGATTTTAATCCGGAAGAGGCTAAGAAATTGTTAGCAGAAGCCGGTTATCCCAATGGATTCGAGTTTACGGCTATCACCTATTCAAATCCTCGTCCTTATAACCCGGCCAATGGTGAAAAACTGGCAGCAGCTATTCAGGCTGATTTAGCTAAAATCGGTGTGAAGATGAACATCAAGTCCTATCCCTGGAAGGAATACAAGCAGGTTCTGTTTAATGCGGAAGGCGATGCGTACTTCTATGGCTGGATCGGCGATAATGGCGATGCGGATAACTTCCTGATGTTATTAGACACTACGCAAATTAAGGGAAGTCTGAACTCTTCCAAATACTCTAATGCTGTGCTCGACAAGTTGCTGGAAGAAGGCCGGGCCTGTTTAGAGCCTGCCAAACGGGCCGCTATTTATGCAGAGGCTCAAAAAATTGCTGTGGAGGACGCTCCCTGGGTACTGTTAAGTCATAACATGGATATGGCTGCGTACCGGCCAAACGTGAAAGGATTTGCTTTGCATCCGACCGGGGTTCACTGGTTAGATATTGTGGCCAAAGAATAGAAAATATGAGTAAGAAGGTGGTTTCATAGTGAAATCACCTTCTTTTGTGAACAAGCGGTTGTAATTAAATGCAAGAGGTGGAGAATTTGACGAGTTATATTATCCGCAGGCTGTTACTCTTAGTGCCTGTATTGTTTGGAGTGTGTCTGGCAACCTTTTTAGTCATGCATTTGTTTACCGTTGATCCGGCTGTAGTAATATTGGGCGAACATGCCACAACGGATAAAATTAAAGCTTTGCAAGAGGAGTTAGGACTTAATAAGCCGATATATGTGCAATTCTGGGACTATATTTCTTTAGCGGTGCAAGGTGATTTCGGGAAATCGGTAATTACGAAAACTTCCATTACTGAAGAACTAATGAAGCGATTCCCTGCTACCGCTGAACTGGCCATTGTATCTATTGTTATTGCCTCCGTGTTTGGTATCCTTTTTGGTACCATCTCTGCGGTAAAGCAAAACTCCGTCTTTGATTACGGGACAATGGTGGTCGCTTTGCTAGGCGTCAGTATGCCCATTTTTTGGCTGGGGCTTATGATGATTATCCTTTTCTCTGTAACCCTTGGCTGGCTGCCGGCTTCCGGACGAATTTCCATAGGTATGGATCCTGGCCATATTACCGGAATGTATTTAGTGGATGCCCTTCTTACCTCGGATATGCCTGCTTTCATTGACGCGCTTCAGCATTTGCTGATGCCGGCTATCGCTTTAGGGGCCTACTCTATGGCTATTATTGCCCGGATGACCCGGGCTACTATGCTGGAGACCATTCGGCAGGACTATATTCGTACTGCCAGAGCCAAAGGACTGGCGGAAAAAGTGGTCATTGTCAAACATGCACTGCGTAATGCTCTTATTCCGGTTGTCACCGTTATCGGCTTGCAGATGGGTGCCTTGCTTGGGGGCGCGGTTCTTACTGAGACGGTGTTTTCCTGGCCGGGGATTGGTTCTTATGTAGTGGATGGAATTATGAAAACAGATTACCCGCGCGTGCAAGGTGCAGTGCTATTAATCGGCACAATTTTTGTTCTGGTCAATTTGATTGTTGATATTATCTATAGCTACTTAGACCCACGAATTCAGCATAGGTAGGAGGCGCGACTGTGGAATCAAATGTACAACTTCAAAGCAATCCTATAGCACACGCACCGGTAAAAGGTCCTGTTGCCGACTTTATCAGCCGGTTTATAAAATCGACTTCGGCGATGATCGGGTTAGGACTTTTGGTTATTCTGCTTTTATGTGCGGTATTTGCGCCGGTTTTGGCGCCCTACGACCCTTATGAAAGCAATCTTCCCCAGGCCTTACAGCCGCCTAGTGGGTCACATATTATGGGGACAGATGAACTAGGCAGGGATATTTTATCCCGCATTTTATACGGCGCGCGGATATCGTTGATAGTAGGCGTGGAAGCCGTAGGGTTAGCTCTCCTATGTGGAGTAATTCTTGGAGCCTTGGCCGGTTACTATGGCGGAAAAACCGATACGGCTATAATGGGGATTATGGACATTATGTTATCATTTCCTGACATTTTATTGGCTATAGCCTTTATGACCGTGATGGGGCGTGGTGTGGAAAAGGCTGTTATTGCTATCGGAATTGTCTCCATTCCTCAATATGCCCGTATTGTTCGCGGTAGTGTGCTGTCGGTAAAGGAAAATGTGTATGTCACTGCAGCCAGAGCCATTGGCAATAGCGATTTCCGGCTCATTTTCGTACATATTCTCCCCAATGTCCTGGCGCCCATTATTGTTCGCGCTACTATTGGTGTATCGGTAGCTATTTTGGAAGCGGCCGCACTGGGCTTTTTGGGTCTGGGTGTGGTACCGCCTGTTGCCGAATGGGGAACTATGCTGGGCTCTGGCCGGCAAACTATTTTTAATGCCCCCCATATAGTTACTTTTCCTGGCTTAGCTATCACGCTTACCGTAATGGCCTTCAACTTATTAGGGGACGGCCTGCGTGACGTGCTGGACCCGCGGTTGAAATAGGAGGAACAGCTGATGACACAAAAACCACTATTGGAAATTAAGAATCTACAAACTCATTTTCATGTTGATAAGCGGGTAGTAAAAGCAGTGGATGGAGTTAACATTAGTGTGAACGCGGGCGAGATGCTGGCAATAGTAGGGGAATCCGGGTGCGGAAAAAGCGTAACAGCCATGTCTGTTATGCGCCTTCTGCCTGAGCCGCCTGCCCGAATTCAGGGAGAGATCTTTTACGACGGACGCAACCTACTAAGCCTGTCGATGGATGAGGTCCGTGACATTCGTGGCAAGGAAATTTCCATGATTTTTCAGGAACCGATGACCTCCCTAAATCCCGCTTATACTGTGGGTGAACAGATTTCCGAAGCCATTCGGGTTCACGGTAACATCGATAAAAAAACGGCCTGGGCCAGAGCGGTGGAAATGCTGGAGAAGGTCGGAATTCCCGCGGCTGCTCAACGGGCCAAGGAATACCCTCATCAGATGAGCGGCGGTATGCGACAGCGGGTCATGATTGCCATGGCCTTGGCCTGTAATCCCAGAGTTTTGTTGGCTGATGAGCCGACAACAGCTTTGGATGTGACTATCCAGGCGCAAATTCTTGATTTAATCCGCCAATTGACTAAGGAGTTTAACACCGCGCTAGTGATGATTACCCATGACTTGGGAGTAGTAGCTGAGACTGCTCAGAATATGGTGGTAATGTATGCGGGAAGAGTGGTGGAGCAGGGAACGGTAGCCGACGTATTTGATAACCCCTGCCACCCGTATACAGTAGGTTTAATGAACTCCATTCCCAAACTGGAGGGGGTCAAGAAACAACGATTGCATACCATCGAGGGAACAGTGCCTGACCTGGCTTACCTGCCTATAGGCTGTGCGTTTGTTGACCGCTGCGAATACGCCAGAGAAAGTTGCCGGAATGAGCAGCCCCAACTTAAAACGTTGATGAATGGAAGGCAAATAGCCTGCCATTATCCGCTGGGAGGGAAACCGGTATGAGCGCACAAGAGGTATTATTAAATGTACGAAATCTTTATAAACACTTTCCCATCAGAGGCGGCATTTTTGGGCGTCCGGTAGGAGCTGTCCGGGCGGTAGACGGAATATCTTTTGATATTAAAAAAGGTGAGACGTTAGGTTTAGTAGGGGAATCAGGGTGCGGTAAGTCTACGACCGGTATGCTGATCCTGAGGCTGTTGGAGATGACTACGGGCGAGGTAATGTTTGAAGGCCAGAATGTGGGAAAAATGAATAAAAAGGAACTTCGTGGTTTTCGCCGGCATGCGCAGATCATTTTTCAGGATCCGTATGCCTCTCTTAACCCCCGGATGACAGTAGGCGAAATCATCGGCGAGCCGTTAATGCTTCATGGAATAGCCTCCGGACCGGAACGTGCCAAGCGTGTGGAGCAATTGCTGAATCTGGTAGGTTTAGGGTCTCATCAGGTGATGCGCTATCCGCATGAGTTTTCCGGTGGTCAGCGCCAGCGGATAGGTATTGCCAGAGCCCTGGCTGTAAATCCCAAACTTGTTGTATGCGATGAGCCGGTATCCGCCTTGGATGTGTCTATTCAATCTCAGATTCTGAATCTGTTAGTAGAACTTCAGCAGGAAATGGGGCTAACTTATTTGTTTATCGCTCATGGTTTGAATGTAGTAAAACATATTTCTGATCGTATTGGTGTCATGTATCTAGGAAAACTGGTGGAGTTAGGCGAAGGTGACGAATTAATCAGTAACCCCCTTCATCCCTATACCAAGACCTTGATCTCTGCCATTCCCCAGCCTAATCCCCAGGCGCAAAATAGCAGGATTCTTCTCTGCGGTGATGTGCCTAGCCCGGCCAATCCCCCAGCCGGCTGCCGTTTTCATACACGTTGTCCCAGCTGTCAAACCGTTTGTAGCGAAAAGGAACCGGAATTTAGGCAAATTGATAAACGGTTTGTTGCCTGCCACTTAGTAACCGGATAAAGAGAAAACATGTAAAGTCTTTAACTAAACCCTGTAAAAATGACTAATTTTTTACAGGGTTTTAAATTTAATTGGCGTATTCCCTTAGTAGTCCTTTGCGGGAGTGGAAATTCAGTGATGGAGGGACAAGGAGTGCGTAGCGATATCACTTTTGTTGTAAATCAAGCGATAAATTATATATATACCAATTTGGATAGAAACTTGACAGTCGAAGAGATAGGCGATAAATGCTGCTTTTCGAAGTATTATTTTAATCGATTATTCAAAGTAGTTGTAGGCGAAAGTATTTATTCCTTTATTAAGCGAATGCGGTTAGAAAGAGCAGCCTTCCAGATGAAGACATCGCGGAAATCGATTACTGATATTGCAGTAGAAGCCGGTTACAGTCCATCGAATTTCGCTTCGGCCTTTAAGCAATATTTTGGTATAAGTGCGTCCGAGTTTAGGCAAATGAATACTGAACCGTTTAAGGATTCCTTTGCACGTGTGGCCGAACACATTCAAAACCTAAAAAAGAACGAGAATGTATTTTGTGAAATTGACGCGAAGATGCAGATTAAGAAGATACCAGGTATGCGGCTTGTCTATAAAAGAGTTATTTGTAACTATTCGAGAGAACTAAAAGAAGCCTGGGAGCTCTTTTGCAAGGAAATAGAAGAGAAATATTCATTAGATAAGGTAGGGAGATTTGTAGGAATATCCTATGATGATCCCTTAATTGTTGACGAGGATCGGTGCATTTACGATATGTGCATGGAAGTCGACGAGGCCTCAGGTCTCAATGTATATCAGATTGAAACTGGGATATATGCTTGCTATGAGTTTTATGACAAACCGGATAAGTTGATTCTAACTTTTAACGAGATATTTTCTTTGTGGCTTCCTTTTTGCAACTATGAGCTTGATAATAGACCAAGTTTGGAAATCTATCATAGCGGGATAGATGAAAAAGGCAATATTCATGCTACTATTTGTCTGCCGATACAGCAACCGTAATAATAAAGTTATAGGATAAAGCCCGAATTCAGAAGCCCCTGTCAATCAAAAAGTTTAAACTACAATAGCAAACGGATTTTTAGACGGGGGTAATCAAATGCTTGAAACAAATAAGGACAAAAGTATTGTAAAGATATTTCTTAGTTATTCCATACCGACGATAATCGGCTTATTTCTGACATCTTTCATTATTATCGTAGATGGAATTTTTATCGGCTGGAAGATAGGGGAGAATGGTCTTGCCGCAGTAAATCTTACCTTGCCGGTGATGTATCTTTTGTTAGCCTTAACGACTACCATAGGGGTTGGGGGAGTAACTCTTGCTACCCAGAGCCTTGGTGCCAAACAAAATGACAGAGCAAATTATTACTTTTCATTTTCTCTGGCAGCAATTTTGGCTATTAACGTAATTATAGTAATCCTATTGGCGGTATTTATGGATGAAATCGTAGTGCTGCTAGGTTCAAAAGGAGTTGTGTATCAATATGTAAAGGACTTCCTTGGAGTTCTGAAATACTTTTATCTATTCAGTATGCTAAATATAGCTTTTTCTATGTTCATCAGAGCCGAAGGTAAGCCCGGGCTGTCTTTATTTTTCGGAGTGTCCGGGAATGTCATAAATCTTATTCTTGATTATGTGTTCATCCTGAGGCTGGAGTGGGGAATGAGCGGAGCGGCATTAGCATCAGGCATAGCTGTTTTGCTGCCTTTCTTATGTGGTCTGGGATATTTTTTGACCAATAGATCCGTCTATAGATTTGTTAAATTTACTGCTGATTGGCACGATTTCAGAGCCATACTATTGAACGGTTCGGCGGAATTTATCTCACAAATTTCTGTGTCTATCACTACGGCAGTGTTCAACTTACTATTGCTGGAAAGGATGGGGGTCAATGGGGTTGCCGCAATGACCATTATTGGCTATGTGTTTTTCGTCCATAGTATGGTAATTACCGGTGTTGCCGTAGGTATTCATCCGGTTATGAGCTATAATTATGGCGCGAAAAATACAGAAATAATATTTAAGCTGCTGACAGTAGCCATAAAAGCAGTGTCTTTAGTAGGCGTATTGCTATTTGTAGTGTCCTTCGCAGCCCCTGAAATAATTATAGGTATTTTTTCTAAAGGAAATGATGAACTTTTACAAATTGGTAAATTCGGACTGCAGTGCTTCTCCTTAGCTTTTTTACTAAACGGATATAACTTCATCGCGGCGGTGTTCTTTACTTCCATTGGTGAACCCAAAACCGCTGCAATTGTTTCCTGTTTGCGAAGTCTTGTGCTAGTAGTTACTTTTCTAATGGTTTTACCGCCAATTTTTGGCGATATAGGAATATGGCTTACCACACCGTTGGCAGAGGTTGTGACTTTTGTGATTGCGTACCTATTTTTGAACAGTTATAAAGGAAAACTGAGCTATCCAGTAAACAAGTAGGCAAGTATTAGCATAATATCTTCATTATTTCTTTAGCGCAGGACTAGAGCAAAGACAATTTTCGAATATATAAGGGGAACGTAACAATAAAACCCTGCAGATTTTGAACTGCAGGGTTTATTCGATCCGACGGTATTTTTCAACTTACCGGCACTCTAATTAAACACTCTGCTTATCTTATTTAAATTAGCTGATAAAATAGCCCGTGACTTGAACAATGAAAATAAAGTTTGCCGTGTCCAAGCTTATGAAAGCGAAATTGCAGATTCCATTCAGGATATTGCTTTACAATAAAAACCTTATCTCCTGTCACATAGGCAACAAAAGATATATAATGCTCTTTTTTCATCTCATGCGAAGATGACACATACAGTTCATCTTCTACAGAATCGATATTTAGTAGATGGCTTTCGTTTGCCTTTGCCGCAGCTAATGGTTCCATTCTCTTTCCGCAACAGGAAATGTGGGCATCTCCTGTTGCCGTTATCAGATTTCCGCATTGCGGGCAGATATAAAATGTTAGCTTTTTCATATTTCCTCCGACTGTTTCATTTATCACCATTTCCCCCAATAGGATCTCTTCAATATTGACTCCAAGTATTTGTGATAGTTCCGGGAGTAATGACACATCTGGACAACCAAGGCCACGTTCCCATTTACTTATTGCTTTGTCACTGATATTCAACAAATCAGCTACTTGCTTTTGTGTCATATCTTTTTCTTTTCGCAAAGTGTATATTAACTTGCCGATTTTATCGCAATTCATTAGTTTCACCTCACAAAGTTAGTTTAGACTATATTAAAAATACTATCAATAAACGAACCGTAGAGTTGCGAGTAATCATTCGTGACGGCTCTTGTCTTTATCGGGTCGGATCAAAGGACGGGGTATCGACATAGAGCGCTCCTGCCTTTGGCCTAAGTAAAAGGAAAAACCGACCCCAACGAGGTCGGCTTTCTGCAGGTTTTGCTTTACTTTATATGTTTGATCAAGGAAGCGGCCACACCGACATACTGTGACGGTGTCAAGGCCAGCAGGCGTTTTTTGTCTGCTTCCGGCAATTCTACACTTTCGATAAAGGCTTTAATGTCTTCTTCGCTAATACCTTTACCGCGGGTAATGGCTTTCAGTTTATCATAGGAATTGGCATGGCCGTGTTTGCGCATCACTGTTTGCACTGCTTCGGACAGAACTTCCCAAGCATGGTTCAGATCGGCGTCAAGTGCATCTTTATTAACTACTGTTTTTCTAAGGCCTTTTAAAGTATAAGTAATCGCAAGATGGGAATGGGCGATACCAGTGCCGATATTGCGCTGCGCCGAAGAGTCGCTGAGGTCACGCTGCAGACGGGAGATAGGCAGTTTGTTGGCCAGATGATCAAGAATTGCGTTGCTTAGGCCAAGGTTTGCCTCCGCGTTTTCAAAGTCGATGGGATTTACTTTATGCGGCATGGTCGATGAGCCTACTTCGCCGGCAATTGCTTTTTGCTTAAAGTAGCCAAGGGAAATATAAAGCCACATGTCGCGGTCAAAATCCAGAAGAATGTTGTTAAACCGTGTCATAGCATGGAACGATTCAGCCACATAGTCATGGGATTCAATCTGGGTTGTCAGCGGGTTGTAAGTCAAGCCAAGACTTTCGACAAAAGAACGGGAAACAGCTTCCCAATCAAGGTCCGGGTAGGCAATGTTGTGCGCGTTGAAGTTGCCGACGGCGCCGTTGAATTTGCCCAGATATTCCTGGGAGCGAATTTGTTTTAACTGACGGTTCCAGCGATAGACAAACACGGCTAATTCCTTGCCTACCGTTGTGGGGGAGGCAGCTTGTCCATGGGTATGGGCCAGCATAGGTATAGCTTTTTCTTCTTCCGCCATAGCTGTAACGGTTTGCACCAGATTTTCCGCAGCCGGCAGCCAGACTTTCTCGATGCCGTGCTTAAGCATCAGTGCGTAGGAAAGATTGTTGATATCTTCTGAAGTACAGGAGAAATGGATAAATTCCAGTATATCCGTGAGAGTCATGGCGCCTAGCGTTTCGCGGAGGAAATATTCGACCGCCTTTACATCGTGATTGGTAGTGCGTTCAATTTCTTTAATCCGTAGAGCCGCTTTATCATCGAAATTATCGACAATGTTGCGCAAAAAAGCGGTTTCTTCCGGGGTGAATTGGCGAATCTCAGCAAAGGCAGGATTATTTGCCATGGCAATGAGCCACTCTACTTCTACATGTACACGGTATTTTATTAAAGCCCATTCCGAAAAATAGTCGCCCAAAGGCTGGGTAATAGCTCCGTACCGCCCTTCCAGCGGTGTAAGCGATTTAATACTCATTTGTATCCCTCACCATTCTTTCAAAAATTAACAGCATCTATAAAATTGCGTCAAAATATATGCCTAGTATACTACATTACAGCCATAAAATGCCACGTTCTGGAGTAAATTCTTAACGGTTATCTCTTATTTTTTGTTTCCGCTTGGATGGATAAGCAAGGGAATACAGATTATTTAGAGTATTGTTAGATATACGACTCAAAAAGAGGTGGCAAAAGTGGGAGTGCTCGCAAGAAATTCACCCCTTAATAAGGTGTTCAGATGCTTCATCTGCGCCAAATTAAGGGGTGGTTTGTTTCTGCCCGAATCCGAATTTGTTAGCGGCTTTCCGTATTGTATAGGTTTTTATTATGCTGCTTGGTGATGTCTCCAGTCGTTTCAATCATTCCGGCAGATTTTAATTCTTCAGCTACCTGGAATAATGATTGGCGCTTAGTTTCAGGAAGATTGCTGACGAAACGGTTTATAGTTTTTCCAAACCTTATGAATACAGTCCTTATTTTTTGAGATTCAAAGACGGTAATTTTTGAAACTTGCGACTCATAAGATTGATTGGGTATTGTTGACCGTAAGGACATTTAGAACCGCCTGGCTGAGTTTAAAAATGCAATTGCAGGTAATTTGTAATGGTGATAGAATTTAATAGAATCAAGCTTATAGGTAAGGGGTTAGAAGGTATGAACCAGCATTGGGTTAGGTTCGCAGTATGGTCGTTGTTAAATCCAATTTGCATCATTGCATCTTTCGCTATTACGAATTACCTTGGAATGTATTATACAATCTCACCGAATGTCATCAGTTTTGCTAAAGAATTCTTCCCGGTATACGTCTTTTCCGGTATGTGTGCTCTAGTAGTGCAGATTATATTGGCTTGTGTGATAAGCAGAGCGATTTCTCCACAGGCGACGATTGCGAGAGTATTGGAAGCATTCCTTTATGCTCAGTATCCATTTATCGTATTTGTTTTTATCGCACCCTGCCTTTTTTCTAATATAGAAGGGAATATTATGGGCTTCTTATATATTCCGATCTTTTTAGTATTATCGGCGATAAGTGGTGTGGTTTCCTTACGTATTTATTACAAAAAAATTACGAGGCTTACAGAGAGCGAAGAATTCCATAAGGGTGGTTTCAAAGGAGTCGGTTACGTCCTACTGGCCTTTCTTATAATATCGCTTTTCTCAATCTACCAGTTCGGGTTCAATACTCACCTGGTCAAATACATGGGATGGCGGACTGACATACCGCAATACGCGGTCTCGCAGGCAATCAAGGCGATAAAAGAACGAAATTCCGAAGTTTTCGCTCAGTATGTCGACATTGATTCATTTCTTGTATCAACGGAAATGGCAGATAAAGCATTAGTAAAGGCTGAAATTCTTAATGCCGTTGAGCAAGGCCGTCTCTTAACCGGCGATGGTGAGAGAATGAGAATAGGCGAATGGGTCCTGGCTAAGCGAAATGCTAGGCGGGAAGTCGGTACATTTACCCAAATACCGGTTGTTGATTCATTTGCATTTTCCAACAAAGGCGATGTAACGAAGATGACGGTGAAGTTTAACTCAGATATCAATGGTGATGGGATAAGCGTGCCGGTTGTCCTTCAAAAAAGAAATGGAAGATACATAATTGCTAGCGGCTCAGATTTTCGTGCATTATTAAACAAAATTAATGATTACCATAAAGCTCTTGAGGCTTTTCCTTACCTTGCCAATGAGGACATTGCTCAATCTGCGATAACTGTAAATTTGCAAGATTTTTCAGCAAGTCTGCCGAAAAGCGGTTCCTTAGTAGATTCCTATTGGGTCGAGAATAAAGGGGAGATGAAGTCAACCTTTGAGGTGCTGCCTGTTAATATTACGGCTGAAGTAAATAATACCACTAATATACAATTGAACCGCGTTAACATTGTCGCAGTCTATCGCGATACGCGGACTAATCAGGTATTGGCCGTCGCGAGTGGTTATATGTATGGTGGTAAAGAGCTTATACAACCAAACGAAAAAAGAAATATTACTTTCGTCAGCCTTGTAAGTCCGGTATTAGTAGACGCGGTTGCAAGTGGCAAAGCAAAAGTAGCCGAGATATATCCCTCGAAAGCTTTTTCTGACGATGGGCAGAATTTAGATTTATTAAAAGTGCAAAGTCCGAAATTATGAGATGAATTAACATAAGGCAAAACTCGGGGTAGCGGAGGTTTCATCACATAATAGGATAAATAGACACCAAAGGCTTCAACCATCATCATGGTGGTTGAAGCTTTTTGCTTTGAAAAAATCGTAGTTTCCATATGTGAAGAGTCTGATTGCAAAAACATTCGAAGATGAGAACCGTATAACTGCTTATGGCGAAAATCTCCTGCTTATTCTACTGAATTTGGCAGGAGGTTTATAATTTTAAGGGAAGTAATATGTGTTAGCCCCAAAATGTTCCAATGGGAATTTGTGTACGCCAAGGTGATATAGAAAGTAGGGATACTGTGGTTCGTTTTGCAGTAATAGGAACGAATAAAATAACAGACAAATTTATAGCGGCTGCTGAGCGATGTAAAGAGTTTGAACTGGTGGCAGTTTATTCGAGAACTAAGGAGAGGGCAGTAGAATATGCCGGCAAGCATAATATTCCATTGGCATATAACGACTTAGACGATTTGGCGGCATGTAATGAGGTAGACGCCGTTTATGTGGCCAGCCCAAATAATTTACATGCTGAACATACTATTAAGATGTTAAACAGTAAAAAACACGTATTATGTGAAAAGACAATTGCCTCAAATAGCAGAGAATTAGCAGATATGCTACAAGCCGCTAACTATAATAGTGTTATTCTTCTGGAAGCAATGCGTCCTGTATTTGATCCTGGATTTAAAGCAATAGAATATGGTATAAGTAAGCTTGGAACAATTCGAAGAATTACGTTTCAATACTGCCAGTACTCTTCCCGATACGATAATTTTAAAAAGGGAATTATTGAAAATGCATTCAATCCCGTTTTTTCAAATGGAGCATTAATGGATATTGGCGTGTATTGTATTCATCCGTTGGTGAAACTCTTTGGTATGCCGCAAAAAATATGGGCTAACGCTATTATTTTAAATAATGGAGTAGATGGCGCCGGAACTATTATGGTCAAGTATGAAGGTATGCAAGGTGAATTAATCTATTCCAAGATTACCAATTCGATATTGCCAAGCCAAATTCAGGGGGAAAAGGGCTGCATGATCATTAAGGAAATCCATGATCCAAAGGAAATTACTATTATTTATAATGATGGCAATAAAGAGGATATTCCTATTGATAAGTGTGATAACAATATGTACTACGAAGTAGAAGAGATGATTCGGTTAATCAAAACCAAGTCTGATGCCCGGAAACATAATCAATATTCTCTCATGCAGCTCAGTATCATGGATGCAGTAAGGAAGCAGCTGGGAATTACCTTTCCCGCCGATTGCCGCTGGATTAACGACTGAAACTTAAAATGATTAGTGGTATTCACAAGGAGTGGTGCAAAATGGATTTTAACAGCCAGGCCATAATGTGGGATTCAGAAAGAAGAATAAAAAGGGCAAAACTTATTGCAGACCAGATAGCAGAGGCCGTTGAAATTAAAAAACACTATAATGCTTTGGAATTCGGTTGTGGAACAGGCCTGATTAGTTTTAACCTGTGTGACAAGCTCAACCATATAACCTGCATTGATACCTCGGCAGGAATGATTGATGCATTACATGCCAAAATTCAGCAGTGTAAAGTGGATAATATGGTGGCGTTCCAATGCGATATTAATGCCAGCCAAACAGTAGTACCTAAATATGATTTGATTTTTACATCAATGGCATTGCATCATATTGTCGATATTGAAACAACGCTGGTAAACTTATATCGCTCCTTGAACATAGGTGGATATTTATGTATCGTTGAGCTCGATGAGGATGACGGAAGTTTTCATAAATTGGAAGAAGGTTTTAATGGACATAATGGGTTTAATCAAAACGATCTAAAAAATGTACTCGGAAAAATTGGCTTTAAAGAAGTGGATTCGAATACTTTCTATAATGGCAAAAAAGTAATGGAAGAGGTAAGTGTCAATTATTCCTTGTTTATTATGACTGGAAAGAAATAATTAGCTAAAGTAATGATTATGAGCTTTATTCCAATAAAACCGGTATTGGAAGGATATGTTTTTAGAATTGAATGCTAATGAATTAGGGTTTTGATACTCGAAGCAGTTGTTAGAGAAAAGGAGGCAAATATGCGTAAAATAATATTCAAGACGTTTATCCTGTTTATGTTATTGGGGATAGCTGCTACTTCCATAGCCTGTGCGGCAGGTATTGAAGAAAAGCGCCAATCAATACGGGACATGGGAGATAGAACACTGGCAAGGCTGTACAAGCTACATCCGTCAGCCAGGGATGCGGTTGAGAACTCTGCGGGATATGCTGTATTCAGCAATCATGGGATAAAGCTATTGGTATTAGGTAGCGGTCATGGCCGGGGTATAGCTGTTAATAATAACAGTGGACGGGAAGTTTTCATGAAAAAAACTGAAATTGGTGTTGGGCTAGGTTTGGGATTAAAAGATTATAGTGAAATATTTGTCTTTGAGAAGGAAAGGGATTTAGCTCGGTTTATTGACAAAGGGTGGAGCTTTGGCGGCCAGGCTACATTAGCGGCAACCGACGGCGTTAATGGTGGTGCTTTTCAAGGGGCCGTCTCAATTTGGCCGGGAGCTTGGCTATATCAATTAACCGACAAAGGACTTGCTCTTGAAATTTCGGGACAGGGCACTAGGTATTATAAAGATAACGGCCTAAACCGCTAAACGGCATACAGAGTGAAAAAGTAATTAAGTTTGATACAAACTGCAAAAATTTGACAAATGGCTGTCTTTTGTACTACAATGGAATACATATTTAATAAGATCAAAACTGTGATAGAGAGAGTATCTGTTAATGAACCCGAGCAGAGATAGGATGTCACCGGCTGAAAGCATCCTTTCGGAGTTAATAGAGAAGACCACTCTTGAGTTGCGTGCTGAACGGAAATCATTTCATTTTCAATTAAGCATAGCCGCACACCTTGCGTTATCGAGGTTTTAAGCGATGTGCAAAGGATTGTTTCCTATTGGGCATAACCAGGGTGGAACCGTGTGAATAAAAGCTCTCACCCCTGATTTTTCAGGGGTGAGAGCTTTTATTATATAAAAAATAAAGAAAGAGGTGTTGATGGTGATTCGAGTAACGCTGAAGAACGGAATTTCAATAGAGGTGCCGTTCTCTACCACCTGTGCTGAAATTGCTAAACAAATCAGTTCGGGCCTTGCTAAAGAAGCACTTGCTGCTGAATTTGACGGAAAGGTGGTGGATCTAACGACCACCATCAGTGCGGATTGTTCTTTGCGCGTGGTTACTTTTGACGATGAAGCCGGTAAAAAGGTGCTGCGCCATACGGCTGCCCATGTTCTTGCACAAGCGGTTAAAAATCTTTACCCCCAGGTGAAACTTGCCATTGGACCGGCAATCGAAACCGGATTTTACTATGATTTTGACTCGGAAGTTTCGTTCTCAGCAGATGATTTGGGGAAGATTGAAAACGAAATGAAGCGGATTATCAAACAAAATTTGGCTCTGGAACGCTTTGTACTTAACCGCGCGGAGGCAATACAGTTTGCCGAGCAGAGTAATGAACCGTACAAGGCAGAATTAATTAGGGAACTGCCTGATGGTCAGCCAATTACATTTTACCGGCAGGGGGATTTTGTTGACCTTTGTGCGGGGCCCCATTTACCCAATACGGGCAGGATAAAGGCCGTGAAGCTTATTTCCTGTACGGGAGCTTATTGGCGAGGCAATTCCAATAACAAAATGCTCCAACGTATTTACGGAACAGCTTTTACTAAGCAGTCGGAGTTAGATTCTTATCTGACTGCGCTGGAAGAAGCAAAAAAACGTGATCATCGAAAAATTGGCAAAGAACTCGATTTATTCTCCATTGATGAATACATCGGTCCGGGGCTTATCCTTTGGCATCCTAAGCTTTCTGTTGTGCGCGAGGAAATAGAGCTATACTGGCGTAAAGAACACCGCAGGCGTGGCTATGAATATATCTATACTCCTCACATTGGACAAAGTAATCTCTGGGAAACTTCAGGACATTTGGACCATTTTGCCGAAGGCATGTACCCGGCAATGAAAATGGCCGCCAAGGATGAAGCTGAGAATACTCGCTATTATGTAAAACCTATGAGTTGTCCGTTCCATGTGAGAATGTATAAGACCAGACCACGCAGTTATCGAGAACTGCCAATTCGCTGGTGCGAGCTTGGCAGTGTTTACCGCTTTGAAAAATCAGGGGCTTTGCATGGTATGCTGCGTGTACGGGGCTTTACTCAGGATGACGCTCATATTGTTTGTACCGAAGATCAGTTTGTGGATGAAGTAAATAATGTTCTTGATTTTGCGCTTGCTATCAATAAGGCGTTTGGTTATGACAAACTTAACGTATATCTCTCTGTGCGTGATCTTCAGGACAAAGAGAAATTCATTGATAATGAGCCTGTGTGGCAACTGGCCGAAAGCACCCTGGAAAAGATTCTCGGGGATCGGGGAATTGAATTTAAAAAGGATATTGGCGGTGCTAAGTTTTATGGTCCGGCCATTGATTTAAAGGCCGTAGATGCTATGGGACGTGAATGGCAGGGAACAACGATTCAATTAGACATGAACTTACCCGAGCGGTTTGGCATGACCTATGTCGGCTCTGATGGTAAAGAGCACACGCCCATCATGCTGCACAGAACTTTGCTTGGCTCGATGGAACGCTTTGTTGGAACATTGATTGAACACTATGCGGGGGCTTTTCCGGTATGGCTTGCACCTGTGCAAGTAAAGATATTAGCCATATCGGAAAGAAATCATGAGTATGCAAATAAAGTTCTGAAAACATTAAGGAAGTCAGATATAAGGGTCGAACTGGATGACCGGAGTGAAAAAATCGGTTACAAAATTCGTGAAGCTCAGTTGGGAAAAGTGCCATATATGCTTATCCTCGGGGATAAAGAACAAAATGAGAATGTGGTTGCGGTCAGGGACCGGAAGAACGGTGAAACAAAAACAATGAGTATGGAAGCGTTTCTTGCTTTAATCGACGACGAGATAGTGAACAAGAAGTAATATGAAGGGGAGTAAGGCTGGAATGCTTTACTCCCTTTTCATGATACAGTTTAACCGTATTGGCTTAATCACGTAATAATATAAAAAAACAATAAAGTCTGGGAGGAATTGGGTGGCGAGTACCGAAAGTATACAATGAAACATATTTGAATATGTGCACTGCTTTGTTTCCATACGCATTTGTAATCCGGATGCGGACGCAGACAAAATCCAGTAAAAGGAAGACTTTGGGGTCAGAGTCGTCGTTTTGCTGGATTTTTTTATTGTCTGGCGGCGCGGCCCCTAGGGCAAAGGGCGGCTCCATTACTTACAGGCCGAGGCTTGGAAGCTTTTGGTTGAACCAAATTAGGAAGGGAGAGAAAAATGAAAAACATGAAGTTTGTAGTAGTAGCATTTACTTTGGTTGTACTTCTGGGTGCGGCCATTTTCCCTGGTACAGTGAGTGCCAGCGAAAAGATCACGCCGCAATGGATTGCTGATCAGATCAAAAAAGAATGCAAAGACCAGACCACCTATCATTCGGTTTATGTTAAGCTTCTAGACTCAGGCGAGGAAACATACCTGAACCCCATGCGGCACAAATCGGCTAGCTTGATTAAAGTGTTCATCATGGCCGAAGCTTTCAACCAGAAAAACCAGGGAAAGTTAGACTTCAATGAAATTATCACCATTAACAAGCAGGACAAATTTGCCTGGGGTGCTCTGGACAAAGTTCCCGATGGTACTAAGGTAACGGTTGGCGATCTTGTCGAACAAATGATAGTAGTCAGCGATAATACCGCTACCAATATTCTTATTTCCAAGCTGGGTATGGATAACGTCAACGCGCTGATCAAGAAACTTGGCTGTAATGAAACTGTTCTTGGCCGAAAAATGTTGGATTCGGCTGCGGCCAAAGCTGGCCGTGAGAACTATACTTCCCCTCGCGACATGGCAATAATTCTTGAGAAAATTTACAGGAAACAATGCATTGATCCGAAAAGTGACAAAAAGATGCTGGAAATCCTCAGTAAACAACAATGGAATGAACGTATTCCTGCTAATTTGCCTCATGATTTGAAAATTGCCCATAAAACCGGTGAACTCGGCGGTGCCTTGCATGATTGCGGTATTGTTTTCGGTCGGCAGCATGATTATATTATTTGTATGATGACCAAAAACGTTCCTGATGAGCATCTTGGTTATGACGATAACAACATTCTAATTTACAATGACATGGCCCTTATCTCTAAATTAATCTGGAATAAGATCGATGACCCAATTTTGTCTAAAAACTAAATAAGTGTTCAAAAGCCAGTCTTCGTGTTATTGAACGGGACTGGCTTTTTGGTGTAACAGTGCCCCGATCTTTGCAGAATGCAGAGATGGGGGCACTGTTGTTTGTTTCTGTGAAAACTAGGTTAATCGTTGGTGACATAAAGCGATAAACGCTTGCATGGCAGGAGATAACCATTTGTCGCGATGATAAGCCAACTGGGCATTTATGTTGAAGGTAGGGCCGAGCCACTTTAATGATACCAGGCTGCCCGCAGCTAATTCACGTGCAACCGCCCGCTGGGATAAAAAGGTAATGCCCAGTCCCTGGATTGCAAACTGCCGAAGGACTTCGACACTGCTAATCTCCAATAGGGAATGTGGCTTTATTTGATATTGGCGCAGCATGCCTTCAAATAATAATCGGTAGCTGCAGCCTGGCTCGGTTAAGAGTAGTGCTTGCCCGGATAAGTCTTGAGGAACTACGCTTTCGGCCTGGGACAGGGGATGTTCGGGAGCGGCTAAGAGTGACATAGGCTCTGGAAATAGGGTATGAATGACTAAGTCTTGATCTTTTAGCGGTTCATCAAGAATTAAAGCTATGTCTAGGGTGCCTTTGCGTAAGGCGTTACGGAAATTTTGGCAGGTATCGAAGCGGAGCTGCAAATCCACTTGCGGATAGGTGAGACAATACTCCTTAACTAAGGCAGGGAGGATTTCCGCTGACAAAGATTCAGGAGCGCCAATAAACAGTTGGCCACTGGGGCCGGTCGGATTTTTTACTTCTGCTTCCGCTTGTTTGGCCATGTTTAAAATGGCCTGTGCATGACGGTATAATATTTTTCCGGAAGCCGTTAAATTTATTTGGCGGCCGATTCTTTCAAATAGACGTGTTTCTAAGCTTTCCTCCAAGGCTTGGATTTGTCCGGTAACCGTAGATTGTGCATAATCTAATTGCTCGGCAGCCGCAGTAAAGCTGCCGGTATGGACTATGGTCACAAAGGTTTTAAGGTGATGTAAATTCAAGATAAATCCTTCTTTCCATCGGATTTAATGAAGAAATAAATCGAAATAATCAATTTTACCGATTAATATATATGTGCTATTATAACAAACAATACATGGATTTCCAAGGTGTCATTGGAGGGGAAGGCATGGAGCAAGAGTTAAAGAAAAGTATTGGCTGGTTGCAGGGCAGTGCTATGACTATTGGTGCTGTTTTAGGCTCAGGAGTTCTGGTTTTACCGAGTTTGTCGGCGGATATGGCCGGGCCGGCATCATTAGTGAGTTGGGGACTAATGGGCATATTGACCATTCCCTTAGTAATCGTATTAGCGAATTTATCAATATTGTATCCCAGTGCCGGTGGTATTGCAGCCTATGCCCGGCAAGCGTTCGGAGAAAGGGCGGGGCGTATTACCGGATGTTTGTTCTTGGGTACGGTACCCTTCGGTGCACCTATTTGCGCTTTGATTGGCGCCTATTACTTAGGGCACTTTTTCTCGCTGAATGTTGCCGGTGTTACAATGATTGCGATTAGTATGCTGGCTATTGCCTTACTGGCCAATTATCATGGTATCCGGTTTTCCGGTAATATCCAGGCGTTGGTGGTAGGTAGTATTGCCGCGGCCTTGTTAGCTAGTATTATAGCGGCTTGGCCTACTGTAAAAACGCATGCATTTTATCCTTTTGCGCCCAAGGGCTGGCAGCCGGTAGGAAGTGTTATGGCTGTGCTATTTTGGGCCTATGTTGGCTGGGAAATGATTTGCCATTTGGCAGAAGAATTTCAAAATCCTAAACAAGATATACGCCGTAGTTTAGGTGTGTCGCTGGTGGTTGTTAATTTGCTATACTTAGGCCTGGCTTATGTAACTGTTGGTACTGGCATTTATTTAGGACAAGATAAACTAACTGCACTGACGGGCTTGCTTGAAGGTGGCTGGGGCCGGATTGCGGGAAGTGTAGTAGCTATATTAGGTGTGGCTGCCTGTTATGCTACTATTCATACGTATGTAGCTGGATTTTCACGGCTTGTTTATGCAGAAGCAAGAGAGGGACATTTCCCGGCTTGGTTCGATAGACTGCATGCTGTCCATGGGACCCCCTACCGGGTCTTTATGGTATTGGGACCATTTTCGATGCTGGTCTTGCTTATTGGAATGTGGTTAAATTTGGATATGAGTATGTTGATCCAATTTCCCAGCTCTATATTTGTTATGTTATATATAATCACTACAGCGGCAGGTATTAAGCTCTTACCCGCTAAGAGCTTAGGCTATTACTGCGCGTGGGTGGCGTTTATTGTATGTGTGCTGATCTATCTATTTAATGGCTGGGTAAGTTTATATCCGCCAATTTTAGCTGGTATGACATGGTTATTTGAACGCCGGGGCGCGATAGGTGTTTTAAGAAAAGTGTCGTGACAGTTTCGAAACAGAGTAGGCAGCTCACTTACTTTATTAAATACTGTATAACTAAATAAAAGAACTCCTGCATATGATTGGCAGGAGTTCTTTTATTTAGTTATCAAGGTCCTGATTAAAAAAAAGTAGGTAACTGGAAGATGTGGAAATCTGAGCATGTATTGGTATTATAACTACGATATCGCAGGGGATTTGCGGTTGTATCCCCAAAGGGGAAGCTATATTGTCGTCTCATTAATAAAGTACTTTGTGAGTTGAAAATAATAGTACAAGTGGTATAATAAATCGAAGAAATTTTTAGGAGAAGTAAAAATGCAAGACTTGATACGTTTGGCGATTGTTGGGCCGCCGGATTCTGCGGCTATTGCCTATGAGATTGCCTTGGAAAAACGTGATTGCCTGATTCCTATGGTCTTACCTTATGAGGATGCTTCAGAAGTACCCGATATTCTGAAGAAGAATAGCAATGATTTTGATATGTGGCTATTTTCCGGGATAATACCATACCAGCGGGCGCTAATCGCAGATAGTAATAAACCATTATTTTATGTTCCTCATGCTGGATCAAGCCTATACCGGGCGTTACTGGAAATTTTGTATATAAAAAAATTGACTTGTGACAGTGTTAGTTTTGACACTTTTAGTGAGAAGGAAATTGTCGAGACGTTTAAAGATACCACATTGCCGTTGCCGAAGATTTATGCAAATCAGTATAAAGGCATAGTAACAGCAAGCGAAGTTACCGAGTGGCATTACGACTTATGGAAAAGTGGCAAAACCAATATTGCTGTGACCTGTTTTCTGGCGACTTATAATAAGCTGGCAGAACTTGGTGTGCCGGTAGTAAGAATATGGCCAACTCGCTGCAATATCAGGACAACTTTGCAATTGGCAATAAAATCATTTGAAACGCAGCGTGTTAAAAGGAGTCAGCTAGCAGTACAACGAATCGTCATTGATGATTATGACGATATTATTCGTTCAAGCTCTAGTTATGAGGCTAAGCGGCTGGAATTAAAACTGTACGAAATATTGCTGGCATATATCGAAAAACTTAAAGGCTCGATCAGCATGAATGGCGGCGGTAAGTTTACTTTATATTCGACACGGGGTACTCTTACCGAAATTACGGAAAACTTTACGGTCATGCCGATAATCGAGGAAATGACCCGGCAGGTTGATGTCAATATTAGTGGCGGGATTGGTTTGGGGCTTACTGTTTATGATGCGGAGGAAAACTCTTTCTCAGCGTTGGGGTTAGGCAAGCAGCAGGGCAAAGGTGTTTGGATGGTAGTTAATGACGATCATACGGTTATCGGTCCGTTGAGTTCGAAGGTTCATCTGAAGTATTCAGTTCGTACCAATGATCATGCATTAAGGAACCTTGCCGACCAGCTTAACATCAGCGTTACCACGATAAACAAACTGTTGGCGACTATTGATAAACTGGATCGTGATGATATTGTTGCTGATGACTTGGCAATGTATCTGAAAATTACCGTGCGCAGTGCCAGGCGAATGCTTTCCAATCTTGTTGAAAAAGGTTTTGCCAGAGTAGTTGGTGAGGAACTTGTCGGGAAAGGAAGGCCTCGGCGGTTATATAAAATCAATATCAGGGAACTTTTGCAGCCTGTCCAAGAGTAGATAGAGGCAGATTTTTTCTAAAACTGTTTTGAACCCCGCGGTCAAGCGTGGGGTTTTCAAAATCTTATAAAAGTTTTTAAGGAAATGTCTTTTAATTGTCCTAATATCATGCTATAATCAAATTAACTTAAACAATCAACGCAAAAAAAATGCGTAATTGAGGAAGGAAATGGTAAAAATGGATACGGCATTTGACCAGCAATTAGTTAAATGGCGGCGAACTTTTCACATGTTCCCCGAGGTCAGCAGAAAAGAAGAGAATACCGCTAAAGTCATCGTCGAAGAATTAAATCGCATGGGGATAAAAGCGCAGACGTTTAACGATCATTTTGGTGTGTGTGCGGAGATTCGCGGAGCTGCCGATGGACCTGTAATTGCGGTACGGGCAGATATGGATGCGCTGCCTATTAAGGAAATAAATGAGGTGCCGTATAAATCGGTCAATGATGGCGTTATGCATGCATGCGGTCATGACGGACATATTGCGATAGCGCTGGGTGTCGCAAAAATGCTTGCTGATGCCAGAGACAGTTTCAACGGAACAGTAAAGGTTATTTTTCAACCTGCGGAAGAATCATCACCTGAAGGTGGTGCCTTGCTCATGATGAAGGAAGGCATACTTGATGATGTTGATATGATTTTTGGATTGCACTTGTGGCCGGAATTGCCTTTTGGTAAGGTTGGTGTACGCAAAGGAGCCTTAATGGCGGCCTCTGACCGAGTGACGATCAAAATCCTGGGTCGTGGCGCTCATGCTGGTCAACCGCAGAATGGTGTTGATGCGATTACGATATGTGCCGATGTTATTCAAGGTATTGGCCATATTATGAGTCGGCAGCTTGATCCTTTGGAAACGGCAACCATTAATATTGGTATGATTCAGGGCGGCGAACGCTACAATGTAATTGCAAGAGAGGTAGTGATGAATGGAACAGTACGTACATTAAGCGCAAAAGCTAGAAAGGAAATTCCGCAAAAAATTGAAAGAATGCTCAAGGGCAATACCGAAGGTCAAGGGGGCAGCTATGAACTTTCTTATCAGTTTGGGTATCCGGTGCTAATGAATGCCGATGAACCTGTTGAAATAGTAACCCAGGCTGTACAAGAAGTGCTTGGCAGTGAGGGGCTCTGCAAAACGATTGTACCTGTGCTTGGCGCTGAGGATTTTGCCAATTACCTAGAAAAAATTAAGGGGGCATTTTTCTTTCTTGGCTGCGGTAAGGAAGGCGAATCAAAGGTTTTGCATGGGCCGGATTTCGATTTTGATGAGAGTATTTTGGCGCATGGTGTCCGCGTTATGTATCAGACAGTTCTTAAAGCAATAGAAACAAGCGCAAAAGAACAAAAATCAGAAGCCATTTAGGGACAATTCCTTTAAAAGACCTAATTGATGTCCGTAAATAATGTATTATAATAGTCTTAGTGAGTTTGTAGGCAATAAAATATTAGGTTATGTAGAAAAAGGGGAGAAACTGTATGAATCAGGTGGCGATACAAAACGATCCTAAACCGTCTGGCGGTTTTTTGAAGAAGGTTGAAGTATTAGGTAATAAGTTGCCTAATCCTGCGGTATTATTTTTGTATTTGATTGCGATTCTAGCTATTATTTCAGCTGTCTTGGCCTATATGGGCGTAAGTTCCGTTCATCCGGCCACTCATAAAGTCATTAAGATCCAAAGTTTGCTTAGTGTCGAAGGTCTCGACTGGATCATGAGCAATATGATAAAGAACTATATCAATTTCCCGCCACTCGGCATGATTATGGTATTGACACTGGGGATTGGGTTAGCGGAAAAGGTTGGGCTGATGGATTGTGCCATTAAATCATCGATCCACTCCATACCCAAAAGCTGTATGACAGCGGCAATTGTATTTATCAGCTTAATGAGCCATATTGCTTCAGACGCTGCCATTGTTGTGGTGCCGCCTATCGCCGCTATGCTGTTTTATTCACTGGGCAGACATCCTTTTGCCGGTTTTGCGGCATCACTGGCTGCAATTTATTCAGGTTTTACAGCCAACATTCTGATTGTTACTACAGACGTTCTGTTGTCTGGTATTACAACGCAGGCGGCACAGATCGTCGATCCCAAAGCTGTGGTTACACCGATTGATAACTGGTATTTCATGAGTTTTTCGGTATTTTATCTTACCGCCATTACTACTATCATAACCGAAAAATTTGTTGAGCCGCGTTTAGGAAAGTATACCGGGCGCATCGAAACGATAAGTCTGGAAGCACCTACTCAGGAGCAGAAGAAAGCGCTTAAAGCGACCGGCTTTGCCGCACTGGCTTTTATCGGCGTACTTTTACTGCTTGTTGTACCTGAAGGCGCAGTTCTGCGTAATCCTCAAACCGGTGGCGTACTTGGTTCACCATTAATGAGAGGTATCGTACCTCTGCTGTTTATGTTCCTTCTGACTTTAGGTTTGACATTTGGAATCAAATCCGGATCAATCAAAAATGCCGACGATGTTATTAAGAAGATGGGTGAAGCCATGAAAGGACTGGCTGGTTTTATGGTCATGGCTTTTGCGATTGCCCAATTTATTGCCGCTTTTACTTGGACCAACATCGCAACTCTTCTTGCAACCAGCGGTGCTGAATTCTTAAAATCTATCGATATGGTTGGTCTGCCGGCATTTATCTGCTTTATGCTGTTTGCTCAGTTCTTGGGCTTGTTTACTGCCAGTGGTTCTGCTGTGTGGGCATTGCTTTCACCAGTATTCGTACCAATGTTCATGTTGCTTGGCTATCACCCGGCATTTATTCAGATGGCTTTCCGTGCCGGTGATGGTTCTCTGAATACTGTGGGTATTGTTAATCCGTTCTTACCTCTGTTTTTGGAAGGTATGGGCAAATACGAGAAAAACGTGGGTATCGGTACGTATCTGTCGTTGATGATGCCATATGCAATAGCATTCTTAATAATGTGGTATCTATTGTTTAGTTTCTGGTTTTTCATGGGATGGCCGTCCGGCCCGGGGGTTACCCAACGTTTATGGTAAGAAAGTAAATGATGTGTAGTCTGAACCCCAAAAGTGGGAATCCTTAAAAAAGTCTTATGCCGTATGTAGCTGCTCTCGATATTTTATCGGGGGCAGCTTATTTAATTTTAATTGTAGCCGTTCATTGTTATAATAATAGATGTATTCTTCCACAATCTCAATGATTTGTTCGTTGGTAGCGTTGAAATCTTGAGAGTAGAAGGGTGATGTAGCGAAGAAGTCATTTAATTTAATTGCCAAGAAGAACACGAAGAAGAATGTCATACCTTCAGGTTCAACATATAAAATACGGGAAAACGAGTATTACTACGGTACTGTTCGAGTGTTTCCATCCTATATAATGACAGGTGGAAATATTTTAATTGAAAAATCAAAGTGTACCATGATTTCCGACGATATAAAGCGTATGATGCGGCTTTTGTAATAAAAATGTCTGCAAAGTCTAATTTGAGTTTACTAGCCTAAAGTCAGAGGAGTGTTATAAGAGTGAGAATAAGAATGGCGCAGCCTGGCGATGAGCAGAGCATAGCAAGTGTTATTATTGCTACCTGGAAAGTTTGTTACCGGGGCATTGTACCAAATAGTTTTCTGGATTCGTTAACAACAGAAAAACATGAAGAATTATTTAGAAATAATATTGCGAATAAAACTGAAACAATACTTGTGTTGGAGAATGATAAAAACCAAATAGTCGGCATGATTTCCGGCGGGCAAGACCGCTCAAAGTTATATGATTGCGAGCTGGTAGCGATATACATATTGCCTGATTATCAAAAAAAAGGCTATGGCAAAAGGTTGTTTCAAGAATTAATCCAAGCGCATAGACAACATCAGTTCGAATCAATGCTAGTCTGGACATTTAGAGATAACCGAGATAGGGAATTCTATGAAAAGCTTGGCGGTCTGGTTAGGGAAGAAAAAAGTTACTCTTTTGCCGGGAAGGAACTTGCTCTTGTGGGATACACCTGGAGTAACATTAATAAAATAAAATTCTAAATCCCGGTGATCCCGGCTGACTAGAACTCGCACAACTTTTTTCGATATGTAAGAACCGTAATTGATAACGAAAACAAAGAACCAGAATATCTCTTTATAGCGAGAAGTTCTGGTTCTTTGTGCTGTAGTACTATTAGGTGATCTCAGTTAGCAGGATACACGCACGTTACGGTACAGTTGTGTGGTCACAGATCATTAATTCGTATACTGCTTAAGTTTTTCCAAGACCACAGTCAATTGTATATGTTGTCGAAAGTTATGATATGGCAGGCTGCGGTGTCGGTTTAGAAGTTGCCGGGTCAATATTGTCCATAGGTACGGTTACCTTTACTGATTGTGAGCTCCATACTGTTCCATCATATTTCAGTGTTGTTTCTACATCGGCTAGCCCATCTGCCCGATAGGCGCCGGAAATACGCTGAACGCCTTTCAGTTCGAAAACGCCGTCATTGTCAATATCTATAGGATCTAATTTACTAAATGGAGCGGTCATTGTTTTGGTTTCGCGCTTAACAACGCCATCTTCATTATAGATTCCCAGACGAAGATAGTCGCTCTTGTGTGCACTTATATCAATGGCTAATGTCTTGGTGCTGCTGCTATTCGTTAGTTCCACCTTCCAGCCGTCGATAAATCTGCCGGTAATGTTTTGATTCGGATTCTCCTGGATATTGAATATTTGTTTTGGTTTTTTGTCTTTGAAAGAAACTATATTGTAATATGACCAGCCGCCGCTGCCGCCGGATGCGGTGGCAACATATACGTCTGGCACCTTATCACCGGAGAAATCACCGATAAAGAGGTGCGGTTGATAGCCGCCTACTTTGTTGAGCGGAAAGGTAGTTAAAACTTTATCGGCCCCGCTCTTTACCGTTACGCTTACATCGTCTATATATTGAGAAGTGGGCTGAACTTTATGACCGGAAAGATATATTGTATCAGTTATACCGTCACCGGTCACATCGGCTTCGGCAATCTCGAGGATGGATTTATCGGCAGACAAGTTTATTTTTGTCGCCGGGATAAAGGGCGCTTGCCCTTTGTTGTTATATACGGGTTGGGGGAAAGTGCTTGCATTGGCCGATAAAATTGGTGTAATAAATAAGCCTAGTGTAAGTACTGTTGTAAGTAACTTTGCTTTTTTCAATGGGATTTACCTCCGTTTACTCAAGTTCCGATTTAATAAACGTTAAACAAGCCAAAAAGTAACGGGTAACCGATTGGCTGCTTTATTTCAAATGACCGACAAAATGAAACCCCTGTCAGCGACAGGGGAATTTGCAATTTATCCGCACTCATCCACAAAACACACCTGATTTCTGCCTTTTCTTTTAGACTTATACATAGCCATATCTGAGTTCCGGATTAGTTCCGTGATGTTCGTTCCGTCGTAGGGAAACATGCTCACACCGATGCTTGCAGAAACACACAATTTATTTCTTTTTATGGTAAATGGTTTTCTGCAGACTTCCAGTAATCGTACAGCCATTAGCTCGGCTTCTGCTCTTTCGTGAATATTAGGGAGAATAACGACAAATTCGTCGCCCCCAATACGGGACACGGTGTCACTATCACGTACACACCTTACAATTCGGTTGGCAAGATGCTGTAGCAGCTTGTCGCCGGCATCGTGTCCATAGGTATCGTTAACAGGCTTGAAGTTATCCAAATCCATAAAAATTACTGCAACATTTGTATTTGTGCTTGTTGCTTGCAAAATAGCATCTGCTAGCCGGTCATCAAGCAGCCGACGGTTAGGCAGTCCGGTTAAGTAATCCTGATAGGCATATTTTTGGATTTCCTCTGCACTTACTTTTTCCTTGGTTATATCAGATACTACAGCGCCTAAATAGCCTTTTTTGGGACTATAGATGGATAAACGAAACCACTTTGAAAATATCTTTGAATGATATTCCAGTAAAGATGATTCTCCGGTAGTATATACTTTATTCATGACAACCAACCACTCCGGAATTTCATCGCCTACGCCGTCTGGCAGCAGCACTTCGGTAATAGGCCGATTTATTACATCTTCGCGCGACTACCCTAATATTTCTTCGTACTCTTCGTTGACGTCCAGAATAATGAAGTTATTCATTTGCCCATTATCCATAGGAACAGCCTGAAGAAAAACAAACCCATTTATCATATGTTTAAATAATGAATGATAGTTTTCCTCGCTCTCTTTCAGTTGAGCTTCCATTTGTTTGCGAGCTGTGATATCGAGGATGACACCAACCACACCAACGGATTTATCTGTATTAGTAAAGGATGCTTTATTGAAAATAACACTTCGTTCTACTCCGGACGCATCGGCTACTATATATTCGTAAGATTGATTCTGATGAGATTCAAGTAGTGCGGTATCCATTTTGCTATATTTATTCGCGAGGTGAGCAGGCGCTATATCCGAGGCCTTCATACCGACTATTTCTGCTTTTGAACGCCCTAGAAATTGAGTAAACGCCTTATTACAGCCTAAGTATACACCGTTGTTATCTTTAAAAAAAACGGGATTTGGTATTGATTCCAGTAGAATATCTTTAAAAATTTTAGCTGCTTTTGCTTCTAGAACTTGAAAACCCAAATTCGCAAGTATCGACGCCAGTTGAGAAAAGAACTCGATTACCTTGGACACTTTTTTTTCGGATAGTATGGGTACTTTTTGTACCGCGTCTAAATAGCCTTTTTCATCAAACCCAAAGGTTCGCGCCTGTTGTTTGAAAAATTCCAGGTTGGGCTCTTCTATAAAATACTGGCCAACAAATAAAGAAGCCACATGCTGCCCATCGATTATGATAGGACAGGCGCAGTCATAAAGTCCATTATCACATCGATAACTTATCTGCTTATCGTCTGCTAAATGCTCAGAAATGAGTATATCATTTTTATGGCAGCGTTTTGAAGTTTCGGGACAGATCCGGTGATAGTTTTTACAAATATCCTGCCAGCCACTAGAGGTTAAGAAGTTTGAGTTGTTATCCAGGATCGCAGAGGGCATCCCTGTTGCAGCATACATGGCATCGAGCAGCTGCTGTAATTTTCGTATATCAATCAAATCCGAAAATTTCATTCTGATAGTCCTTTCGATAGATTTTATGTCTGAACCTTGGGCTGCTAGGATAACAAAAAAATTGTAACGAGACTATCGAACATTTATTTGTATGCCAGATGTCTATTTTTGTCTAATTTTATCATATCTTGTGAGGGGGTCGCAATCAAAATCCATATTGTTTCGCTAGTGTACTTGGGATACATTTTTATCGTGTATATTTGTTGCCGAAGTCCATGCTTTTCTCAATGCTGACGTACAATTTGATTTGATTAATAGCAGGAATAACAAGCGTTATCCGAACATGACAAAGATACAAATTTTTGCTAGGAGATGAAGTCGAACAAAACCAATTTACGACATTGTCAGACATCAGGAAAAGTGCTATTCTGAAACAATGGAGGTATAATCTATGTCTGAACATTTATTGCTAATAGAAATGATTGAGCGTATGAGCGTAGCTGCGACGCTTGCTTTTATATTGTCTCAGACCAGCGTATTCAGGCGGCTGATTAACCAACGCAATACCTGGCAGGATGCGGTGTTGCTAACCGTGTTTTTTGGGCTTGTCGGTATTGTTGGCACATATGCCGGCATACCGGTAAATGATGCTATTGCTAACTCGCGTGTTATTGGCGTCATGGCGGCCGGTCTGATAGGCGGGCGGCTCATGGGCGTATCGGCCGGGATAATTGCTGGCGGTCACCGCTATCTCTTAGGTGGCTTTACCGCTTTTTCCTGTGCGTTAGCTAATATTTGCGAAGGTCTGCTTGCAGGTATGATCTATCGGCTATACCCTGGACGACCCATCCCGTGGTGGCTGGCGTTAGCTGCGGGAATGCTGGGGGAAATAATCCAAATGGGCATCATCCTGTTAACTGCACATCCCTATAACTTGGCCCGGGAGCTTGTTGGCCAGATTGCGTTACCAATGATTGTTTCCAACTCGTTGGGCCTGGCAATTTTTATGATAATAATTAAAACAGCCATGGATGCCCAGGAAAAAATCAGTGCCGAACAGTCACACAAAGCGCTTGATATTGCCAACAAGACCTTGCCGTATTTACGTCGGGGCCTTAACGCACAGTCCGCTGGTGAAACCGTTCAAATCATATTGGCGGCTGCCGGTTATGATGCGGTAGCCATCACCGACAAGGAAGGCGTTTTGGCTTTTGTCGGAGCCGAAAGTTCTCATCATGCTCCTCCAGCCAGCAACAGCCTAACGACTGTTACCCGTCAAGTCCTTGCTACCGGTCAAATGCAGATTGCCCGGGACAAGGAAACCATCGGCTGCCAACATGCCGGTTGCCGCCTGACAAGTGCTATTATTGTGCCGCTCAAATGTGCCGACAGAGTGATTGGCGCCTTGAAATTATATTACACCCGCAGCAATCGGGTGGGTCAGTCTGATATAGTTTTTGCTGCTGGTTTAGCCCATCTCTTTTCGACTCAATTGGAACTTACCGAGATTGATCGTCAGGCTAAATTGGCTGCGCGAGCTAAGATGAAAGCACTTCATGCTCAGATAAACCCGCATTTTTTGTTTAACACTTTGAATACCATAACTTCACTGGTTAGGACCAAACCTGATTTGGCTCGTGAGCTATTACTCAAACTGAGTGCCATTTTCCGCTATACCCTTCACAAAAACGGTCAAAATATTACTATCGATGAAGAACTGGCGCAAGTTAAGGCTTATCTTTCTATTGAGCAGGCTCGTCATGGTGAAAAACTTTTGGCATCAGAAGATATAAAGCCAGGCCTCGGACACTACCGAATTCCCTCTCTCTCCATCCAACCGCTTATTGAGAATGCGATTAAACATGGATTGCAGCCAAAGCCGGAAGGTGGTTCCATTTTTTTAAAAGTCACCGATTATGGTCAAACTATTGAAATCAGTGTTGCCGACGATGGTGTAGGTATGGATTTAACCGCCCATAACCCGCTTGAACACCCTAGCGGCGAGAGTATTGGCCTAATTAATGTGCACGAGCGTCTATATAGTCAGTATGGCGACAATTACGGCTTACAGCTTGCGAGTCAGCCTGGCCACGGAACAACAATAACATTACGTTTGCCCAAGTGCGCAAGCGACGAGGGGGAAGACTGTGCTTAAAGCTATTATTGTTGACGATGAACTACCGGCCCGCGATGAACTAAAGTTTCTCCTGTCACAACTATCAGGTATTACTGTAGTGGGAGAGGCAGACAATGGCCCGGCGGCAATAGGGCTGGCCGCTCAGCATTGCCCAGATGTTATTTTTTTGGACATTCAGATGCGTGGCATGAATGGAATGGATACAGCGCAAGGCCTCAGGACAGTCGCTCCGGATTCACTCATTGTTTTTGCCACAGCCTATGATGAATATGCGATAAAGGCCTTTGAGATCGGGGCTATTGACTATCTTTTAAAACCATTTGACGGCGAACGGGTAGCCGCTGCCATCGAGCGGCTGCAGAAGTATCATCCGGACGATTGGCAAGCGGCAACTGCACAGCTTGATCAAGTGCTGACGGTGGCCGCCAAAACGTCTGTGCACAAGTTAGCCGCTGAAAGAAACGGCAAAATTGTATTGGTGAATTATACCGATATCATCTATGCACATACCCAAACCGGAGCAGTTACCATTGTTGCGGAAACTGGTGAATATAACTATTCAGGTACACTATCAGAATTACAAGAGCGCTTGCGTGGTACAACCATCCTCAGGATACACAAAAGCTATCTTGTTAACATGGAAAAAATCAAAGAGATTATTCCCTGGTTCAAAGGAACCTACTGGCTTAAATTAACCGTGCCCGGCAGTAAAAAGATTGAAATACCTGTCGGCAAAGGGCAAATAAAAGAAATTAAGGAACTGTTAGGATTGAAATAGGCGCCGTCCAGGCGCCATTTCTTTTTGTCCCCGTATATTTCTATTGAACGCCCAATTTGTTCTGTTGAAAGAAATTATGTACCCAAGAGCCAGTTCGCTAAGTTATTATAAGTTTGCAAATTATCAATCTTTATTAAAAGGAGGAACAATCTTGAACGGTATTTCTTTAGTTATTGTCGCTGCACTTGTATTAACCCTAACTTACCGTTACTATGGAGCCTTCATGGCAGCCAAGGTACTAGCTCTTGATCCCAACCGTATTACCCCGGCTGTTCGTCACAATGACGGCCGCGATTATGTGCCAACTAACAAATGGGTGACTTTTGGCCATCACTTTGCCGCCATTGCCGGTGCCGGTCCCCTGGTAGGCCCGGTTTTAGCCGCCCAATTCGGTTATCTTCCCGGAACAATTTGGCTTTTAATCGGTGCCGTTTGCGCCGGTGCGGTACATGATATGGTTATTCTGTTTGCCTCGGTTCGTTACGATGGCTTATCTGTTGCCGAAATTGCCAAAAAGGAAATAGGTAAAGCTTCCGGTTTGGCAACCAGCATCGCTGTTCTTTTTATCCTTGTCATCACCATGGCCGGTCTGGCTATAGCCGTTGTTAATGCTCTGTACGACAGCCCCTGGGGTACCTTTACAGTAGCTGTTACTATCCCAATTGCTATCTTCGTCGGACTGTATCTGCGTTACTTACGTCCCGGTCACATTGGCGAAGCTTCCTTTATCGGAGTAGCACTAGTCTTACTAGGTGTTTTTGTAGGTCCTATGGTACAAGAATCCTGGCTGGCTCCTTACTTTACCTTTAATAAATCCCAGTTATCGATTATGCTTGCAGTTTATGGTTTTGTAGCTGCCGCTTTGCCGGTATGGCTGCTCTTAGCCCCGCGCGATTATCTTAGCACTTATATGAAAATCGGGACAATTGGGGCGCTGGCTATGGGCATTCTGGTTGTCCAACCGGAAATTCATATGCCTGCCTTAACCCAGTACATTCATGGCGGCGGACCGATTATCCCGGGTCCGGTTTGGCCCTTCATGTTCATTACTATTGCTTGTGGCGCTATATCAGGTTTCCATTCTTTGATAAGCACAGGCACTACTCCGAAAATGCTGACAAACGAATCCGAAATCAAAGCAGTAGGCTTTGGTGGTATGTTGGTAGAGTCATTTGTGGCTCTGATGGCACTCATCGCAGCTACCAGCCTCTTTCCTGCCGATTACTTTGCCATTAATACTGCACCTGCTGTATTTGAAAAACTAGGCATGCAAATAAACGAGCTGCCGGTGCTTTCTCAAATGGTTGGTGAAAATGTAGCCGGTCGGCCGGGCGGTGCGGTATCACTTGCTGTAGGTATGGCTCATATTTTCAGTAAAATTCCTGGTATGCAGAGCCTTCTCTCCTTCTGGTATCACTTTGCGATCATGTTCGAAGCTTTGTTCATCCTGACCACCATTGACGCCGGTACTCGTGTTGGCCGTTACCTGCTTCAGGAATTGGGCGGCATGGTTTACAAACCGCTTAAAGACGTAAATTGGACTCCCGGTCTTATCCTAACCAGTGCCCTTATGTCTTTTGCCTGGGGCTATCTGTTATATGGCGGTTCTATCTCAACTATCTGGCCGCTGTTTGGTGTTGCTAACCAACTGTTAGCCAGCATGACGTTGGCTATTGGCACAACCGTCCTGTTTAGAATGGGCAAAGGACGGTATACCTGGACGACTATCATTCCGATGTGCTTTCTGACGGTAACCACCATCGCTGCCGGCTATCTCAATATTACCACCATCTACCTGCCGCAAAACAACTATCTCCTGGCTGGTGCCAGCGGTATCATGATTGTACTTGTTGTCTTTGTTATCACTGATGCTATACGCACCTGGCTGAAAATTATTAATGGTGAGCAACTGGCAGTGAAACCGGAGAGCAGTACAGCCGGTAACTAAAAATATTATAAATAATATAAGACAGACTGCGTCGTAACAGATGCAGTCTGTTGTCATTTACGTAATTGCCGCGTATACTTTTATGGACGGGTTTTATTGGTGTCGGAGAAAGTTTTTGATTATAGTAGTAAGGAGATTAAATAGTGGCTGAGAAAAATGTGTAAGATTCTAATGAAGCTCGGATTTAAAGAGGAAGGTCTCCTTAGACAATATGAAAAGGCCAGAGGGAATTTTATCGATATAAATATGTATTCAATAGTGAAGAACGATATCCAGGGCTGACTTTTACAAGAAATTTTTTTGATAAGAAATATATAATAAATATAACCCAAGAGGAATACACATAGAATAAGAAGAATTAAGGGAGCTCCTGCCAAATTTTGTAGGTTGGCAGGAGTTGTTGTATATTTAAGAGAAATAAAAAATATCTGAGTCTGAGAAATAGAAGGAATTAACCGGCCAGCTTCGGCTGGCTTTTGGAATTCTTTAGATTGTGTAATCTGGAGTGATTAGGATTGAATCTGTTTAGAAATGTGCCCAAAACAGTTTGGCTTATTGCGTTTGGCCATTTGGTTGCCGATTTATCACCAGGGGCTCTTTATGTGGCGTTGCCTTTTTTGAAAGCTAAATTTGCTTTGTCTTATGCCGAAGTCAGTGCTATTGTGTTAATGCAAAATGTGGCATCATCGATAAGTCAGCCTATATTCGGGTATCTAAGCGATCAAAAGCATCGTCCCTGGCTGATGCCTGCAGGATGTATGATTACCGGGATATTTATGGCATTGTCCTTATTGGTTCCCAGCTATTATCTGGTCATGGTGTGCACAGCCATCAGCGGCCTGGGAAATTCAGCTTTTCACCCTGAAGCGGCGAAAACGGTAAACTTTATTGGGGGACGAGAAAAGGGGAAAGCTGTCAGCATCTTTTCATTCGGTGGCTATGTCGGTGTTGCCCTGGGATCCATGTTGCTGGCAGCATTGCTGTTAGAAGGGCAAAGTCTCAGAATTCTGTTGTATACATTGCCTAGCCTTATTATTGGCGTTGCTTTATTTAATGAGACAAACAGAATGCCAAGCCCGGAAATCAAAGGTAAAGGAAGTCTGGTAACACTCAAAGAATGTGTCAACTGGTCTCTCTTAGCGCTATTGGGTATGATTTTAACCAGGGCTACGGTTACATCAGGGATTGCTACTTTTGTACCGTTATATTATGTATCTTATTTAGGCGGGGATTCGATATATGCCAGCTCGCTGCTTACTGTTTATTTAGCGGCAGGCGCAATCGGAACCATGGCCGGAGGAATTTTAAGCGACAAGTATGGCAGCAAGACAGTTATGCTGTACTCCATTCTGCCCATTGCCGTAATGATGTACTTATTTTTATCGGCCAGTGGCCCATGGATTTTCGTCCTTCTGGCATTGGCAGGTATTTTGTTGTCGGCAACGGCAACAAGCAGTTTAGTGCTAACTCAAAAAATGATGCCGAAAAACGTAGGAATGGCTTCCGGTTTTACTCTTGGGTTCAGCGTAGGCTTAGGAACTATGGGCGTTTTAGGTTTAGGACAAGTGGCGGATTATTGGGGGATTACCTTTGTTTTTGATATACTGGTATTACTGCCTATTATTGGCTTTATCTTAACGTTATTTATAAAAGAACCTGGTCATCTCGGAGCAAATGCAGTCAACCGGGATGTAGGGACAGATTCGACTTAAGTATAAAAAAATGGGCTGTGTACTATGAGAAAGATATTTTTATGGTACACAGCCTTTATATTTTCTTTATTTCTTTCCTGTTTTTTTAGTCATTTATTATGTGAAATAAATATGTAGTAAAATTAATAAAAAGTCTTCTTGCAATAGACAGTAAATGGAGTTACAATTATTCAGCAATAAAAAAATGTAATCAACGATTGGGTGGTGTTATATGAAAAAAACAGTTTCAATTCTTGGCGTTCCTATGTGGCTTGGTCAGACCCGGTATGGTACAAATTTGGCCCCGGATACTATTCGGTCAACAGGGCTAGTTGAACGGCTGCGGGGCTTGCATCTTGAAGTCAAGGATGAAGGTAATATTCCTATAGATCTAACGGGTCGATGTAAGCGCGATGGGAAAAATATTAAGAATGTAAAAACCATTGCCAAATGCAGTGAAAAGCTGGCGGCAAAGGTTTCGGATATACTTGAACAACAATGTTTTCCGCTTATACTTGGCGGTGACCACAGTATTGCGATTGGAACACTGGCAGGGGCGGCAAAACATTTTAACAATCTAGGTGTTATTTGGTATGATGCGCATGCTGATATGAATACACCGGAAACTTCTCCGAGCGGTAATATTCATGGTATGCCTTTGGCGGCAAGTATGGGGCTAGGGCACCCTGCGTTAACAGGTATTGGGGGTTACCAAGGTAAGATAAAACCTGAGAATATAGTACTGATTGGTGCACGCGATATTGATGACGGTGAAAGACAGCTCATTGCCGAGAAAAATATAAAAGTGTACACTACGGATGATGTAAATAAGCTGGGAATTGAGCGAGTGATAAGAGAGACGATAGAGTATTTAGCGCAGCGTTGTGATGGTATACACCTTAGTTTTGATCTTGACGGTATAGATCCAAAGGAAATACCAGGGGTGGGAACACCGGTAGCCAACGGCATCAGCTATAAGGATAGCGAAAAAGCGGTGCAGCTCTTATTTGCAACTGGCAGAATTACCTCAGCGGAGTTTGTTGAGGTTAATTCTATTTTGGATAGTGATAACATAACGGCACAATTAACTACTAATTTGGTTTGCGATATGTTTGGTGAAAAAACCAAAGGTAAAATGGCCGCTGAACCACGTAGGCAGGCACTACCTGCAGTGGGGCAATAGAACCTGCCGGCAAGGGGCACGCAACCTTGCCTTATATTCCTGATTGACGACGTTGTAGAAAAGGTGTTTGCCGATAAATAAGAAGCTTGAGAAAAACTCCTGCCGGAGAATGTACAATTCTGGCAGGAGTTTTTTTAACATTCCCTGGCACACAGCAGGCCGACGGCGTCCGCACGGCAGCGGCGGCAGTGGTAGATTTGCGGAATATGACCAGAGACTAATTTTCGGATAGAAGCTATCTCGATCTCCGATGGAGGCACAAGATTCTCGAAGGGTGTATCATGAACGGGAATCAGCGGTATGCAGTTCATAACATCAGCACCCCACAAGGCTGCTTTTTCGGCGATTTCAGGAATATGACCGGTATTGATGCCAGGCAGGACGACCGTATTAATTTTGACGGTTAGTCCTCTCTGCTTCAGGCCAATAATGGCTTCTTCCTGACGGCGCAAGAGGAGTTCGGCGGCTTCGGCACCTTGATAGGTCTTGTGATTCAACGTGACCGAAGAATAAATCTGCTGGGCGATATGGGGATAAATGGCGTTAACAGTGACAGTAACATGAGTCACCCCGGCGTCGGCCAGTTCATCGATATGCCCGGACAGATTCAGGCCATTGGTGGAAACACAAATCAGGAGTTCAGGATGCCTAACGTGCACGGCGCGCAGCGTTTCCAGTGTGCGGTTAGGTTCGCAAAGAGGATCGCCAGGTCCGGCAATTCCTACGACCGCAATATCTGAGCGCTGTTTCAGGAGCGTATTTAAATACTCTAGGGCTTGTACAGGTTCCAGGGTTTGGCGGGTTACCCCCGGACGGCTTTCGTTAACGCAGTCATAGAGACGGTTGCAAAAGTTGCATTGAATATTACAGTGGGGCGCCACTGGCAGATGGATTCGTCCCCAGCGAGTACTGGCTTTTCCCTGGAAACAGGGATGATCCTCACGGGTTCTTCGTTTACTCATTGGATTGCTTCTTTCGTCCGAATTTAATCGCGTCTACGGGGCAGGTTTTCAAACAATCACCACAGTTAGTGCAATTTGCTTCATCGGGACGGGTTCCCATTTCGCAGTTTCTTAAACAGGCATCGCAGTTATTGCAGGTGCTGGTCTTGAAAACACGGAACAAAGCAACGCCCTTGAAGAGTTCCAGTAAACCGCCTGTAGGGCAGGCAAAACGGCACCACAGATTGGCAATGAGCAATCCGCCTGCTACCATTCCCAGAACAACAAATGTGCGAATAAGCCAATAGGGAGAGGCGTGCTCGAAGGAAAGACGGATCGAACCCCAGAATTCGCCGACCCGGATTGGAACCATCGACCGGGGATTGTGAAGGCCAAGCCAGAGTATGAGAACGACCGCAATACCGATGGCCATCCCAAAGGGAGCATACTTCAAAAAACGATTGCGAATGCGCAGTTTTGCAAAGGATAGTTTACCTATCATCTGATTGACAAAACCGCCGGGACATAGCCAACCGCAAAATGCCCTCCCGACAAGTATAACAGATAGGGGAAGTAACAACCAAAAACCCCAGAAGTAACTCGTAATTCTTCCCCAACAAGTTATGACCGGGCATTCCTGGCAATTTACGAAAGGAACGAGAAAAGGACAGCGGAAGATACCATAAAAGGACCATTGCCCTAGTACAGCCAGCATGCCCAATTGAACGATTCTGCGAGCTTTTGTCAGAAAGAGACTGCTTGTCTTTGATGAACAGTTTTGATTACACATCTTTAACCCCCAGCTTTTCAATCATGGTACGACCCTTCGCTGAGGCGGCGGGGATGAAGCCATTCCGTTCAAAAATCGCCTGGGCCTCATCGGAACAGATGAAATTAACGTAGTCGTCGGCCAAGACGCGATCCTTGGCATACTTCATTACTCCGACGGTAAATGTCAGCGGACCGGGCGGGAAGAGTGTCTCCGGAATGGGAATCACTTCGACTTTATCTGTAAATCTAGCCATACGGGTCAGACGCCTTTCTACGATGGAAGCCATACCTTTACCATTTATGATTTCCGGCATCATCTTAATGACACAGCTTTCCTTCTCAATCGTGTTTGCGAGAACAGCCTGTTCGATGTTTGCTTTTTTGAGAATGCCCATGACGGCATCTCCGCCCGGTGGGGAGGCTCCTAACGGCAAGATGACCCGTACCCCCGGTTTTGTCAAATCTTGAACCGATTGGATTCCTGCGGGGTTCCCAAGAGGAGTGACCAAAACGTACTCGGTAAAGCATAAGGGGCGGAAATAGATCATTTTTTCGGAGGCTCTTAGGTTTTTGGCCAATTGCAGCACCCGTCCGGCGAAAATTTCTGTGACAGCTCCGCCCAGGAGCGATTTTCCCAATGCGCCTGCGAAAGCTCCAGTATAATTGATCTTGATGCCGTTTCTTTGCTCATACAGGCTGTTGGCCTCCATGAAGGCATCGGACAATCCTCCGCAGGACCATACTTGTAGCGAATCGGATTGAAAACGCCCCGCGAATAGGAGACTTGGTGTCAGGGCTGCGGCAACCGTTGAAGCCATGGCCGCCTTGAGGAACGATCTTCTATTTACGCCATTTTTTTTGTTTTCCATAATTTACTCCTTTCTTGTGGGATTTAGGTATGCATGTAGATGGTTTTTCCGAATGAGAGAATTCATTATAGGCATAAGAAAAGCCCATGAAAGGCAACTGATTTAGCAGCCGTTTTGGCCACAAGCATTACCTGTATCAGCCCTGCGCTAATCTGGAAATACAAGTATTAAATCAGCCTGCTTCATTGGCAATATCTAGTTAAATTGGATTTTAAAATAAGATCGTAGCTGCAAATCCGTCAACTCTTTGAAAAGATGATATTGATAAAATAAATAATTAATAATCAATTTTTCTTTAATACTTTTAAATTATAGCATGAACTTCTTATTCCGACAATTAATTTGTTTTTAGTTTTATGGGTAAAAGCAGTGACGCGCATTCCGCTTAGTGTACTAATTCATAATAGGGAAGGATGAGTGACTCTATAAAGCCAAGACTCTTTGCTAATTTGTACGATCCAGTATTTTCTTTTCTGCAAGTCCAGACGGGAATATAATTATTTTTTTGACAATAAGTCAGTAGTTCTTGGCAGACTTGTCTTGCGAAGCCTCTACCTCTGTATTTTTCAGCTGTTTCCACGCCGATTTCTAAATAGTTTTCATGTTTGCATGAGGAAAATGCTATTGATACGATATCGTTTCCGTTCATTAAGGCATAGCCTATTCCGTCTAATAAAAAGTTTTCTTCTGATTTCCAAAAATACTTAGGAATTACAGATCCCTCAATTCTTTCCCAAATATTCGAATCAATTAATTTTATTTTGTATTGGGGATCAATATTTATAGTTTTATTAGTACCGGCATATTTAAAATTTACCCGCTGCCATTGAAATACATGACTTTTTCGATGTTTTTCAAGCATTGCTTCAAGTTCCCGCTGGGGATATTGATTTGCGAGTGTGTCATGATTTATTATTTTTCCTTTGAGTAATGCTTGTAATTTACTATTCCACTTATCAGGATAAACCTGGAGATACTCATATTTGGAACGTTCTCCATCTTTATTTAACATATAATGCCGGAGGCTGGTGTTAAAACCTTGCCTTTCAGTATCACCGAAAAGAAGCGACATGCCATACGAATTGGCGATAAATACAGTTTTAGGATTATCCTGGTTATCAGCCCATACCAAGCCATTAGCTTTTAATTCCAATACGGATCTTGCAAATAGAGTATTGAAGGGAATTCTGGATAATTGTTCTAAAATTTCTCCATATTTATTTTGTGGCAATACATTCATTCCGCCGTTCATTTTAGTCACCTCGTTTTATCAATTTTGTTACTACTTAGTATATAATGGGAAATAGAGTAGTTCAATTTTGAAATATCTGCTCTGTACTAGTACAGGGATTCTTTTGAGGTGTACTAATGAGCAAAACGAGCAAAACTCAAATGGTTAAAGAATACATCTTTAATGAAGCTGAAGCTGGGAGAATAAAGAGCGGTAAACGTCTTCCCAGTTGCCGGGAAGTAGCAGCAAAGCTTTCCGTAAATAAGCTAACTGTTAACAAAGCGTACCATGAGCTTGAAAGTGAACATAAGGTATTTAGTATTCCTCGCGGCGGATTTTATTTGGTCGATTGTGGCGAAAAACGGTTAATTGCACGCAAACCGCTTGATTTTATCACCGTAAAACCTGATGAAAAGCTAATTCCTTACCGGGAGTTTACTCATGTCATAAATAAAGCTGTCGATTTATACAAAGACAGCTTGTTTGAATATGAATCAACGGCGGGGTTAACAACTTTGCGCGATACACTTATGAATATGTTTCAGCAGGAGGGTATCTACACAACCGCCGACAGGATAGTTATTACTCACGGAGCTCAGCAAGCCATAAACCTCGTGCTTCAGGCTATTTTCCAGAATAACAAAGGTAAATTAATTGTTGAAGTGCCTACCTATGGGCTGGCACTGGAGTATGCAAGTTATCTGGGAATAGATGTTATAGGTATTGAAAGAAAAGAGAATGGCTTTGATTATCATGAACTGGAACTACTGTTTAAGCAAGGTGATATCCTGGCATTTTATGTAATTCCGAGACATCACAATCCGACGGGCTATAGGCTGTCGGAGAGCCACAAGAAAATAATTGCTGAGCTTGCCGGTAAATATAATGTACTTGTTATCGAAGATGACTATTTGGCAGACGTGGGATATAGAAAAGGATCTATGCCGATTCATTACTATGATATAAAAAAACAGGTTGTTTATATCCGAAGCTTTTCCAAGACCTTCATGCCTGGACTAAGACTGGGAGCTGCCGTACTGCCCGAATCTATTATTGAATCAGTTACAAAGCTTAAAAAACTAAGCGATCTTAATACTTCCAGGCTGCCGCAGGCAGCTTTGGATATTTTTATAAAATCGGGTATGTATGAAAAACAAGTCAAGAAAGTGCGAAAGTCTTATGAGGCTAAGCTAAACAAGGCAAGGGAAATATTACTGTCGCTGAGTCCGTCAGAACTTAGCTGGCATGTTCCGGAATACGGAATCTTCATCTGGCTGCGGCTGCCGGAGTATGTAAATATAAATACACTGGAAAAAAAGCTTGAAAGCCAAGGAATTCTGATAAAATCAGCAAGGGAGTTTTTTTTGAAACAAGAAATAGTCCAAGAGGACAATGTAAACCATTTAAATTATATAAGGTTATGTATTTCCGGTATTCCAGAAGCAGATATTAGCAGTATAGCTGCTATAGTTTCAGCAATTCATAGTTTTGATGTGTAGACTTAACCTCAACTGAAGGTTAGTCGGCCAACTTCCAGGGACTTAGCCGCTCTTACTCCCGCTTGGCGAAGAGGGAGTCTTAGAGCGGGTTAGTCATCGGATAAAATTGAGCTTTAAAAAGGAGTTAAAGGAATGGGATTGCCTATGATATGTAAAGATGATAATAAGAAGATTATCTGGATTTTATTAGTTACAGTTCTGACAGTCTGGATGCTAACTATACCGGCTTGGGCAGTTGAACAGGCTGGGAGCAAGTATCGGGCTCCAGAGGTTCAGTTCTTAGAAGAAAAATACGATATTTGCTTTGGCAGCGTTGTTACAAACGGAGAGTTTGCTGCAGCATTGGCTAAAGTGTTGAATTTAGACTATACCGATCAGGTCGGCCTGATTGACGATGTTGCACCTGGCTCACAGTATTTTAGAGCGGCGAACGCTTTGTACAAAAGCGGCGTGTTGACAGAAAGTAAGCTGGCTGCTGACACCAGGCTGAGTAATAGTAAGGCAGTTGCTCTGGCTGTACGGGCTTCCGGCTTGAAAGAAGTAGCTAATACTTATGACAGGCATAAGACCAATGCGGCACTAACCAAACTGAAAGTGTCAAAAAGCAAGCTTGAGTCAGCTGTGGCAAGGGAGTTAGCGGTTGCTGTTGACAGTGGTCTCTTGCCAAAGCCATGGTACAAAGAAATCCAGCTAGACGAACCGGTTACACCGGAATTCGCAACGGTTTTGTTAGCTAGGATATTGGCTTTTCATGGTGAGTATTTACCGGCAAACTATCTTGGCTACATTGCCGACGAGGATATATATGGCAAGGTGTACAAAACATGGACAAGTGCAAAGCTGATTAGGGATGAAAATTTGCTGGAACTAGTCAACAAAGCAGTTTCGGACGGATTAATAACCGGCTATAATCTTCGGGATACGTCTAATGCACACCGATTTGATGAGCGCCGTACTATTCGCTATGGGCATAGCAGTATTAAGCATGCGTTGCAGTTGATTGCGCTTTTAAAGAGTGAAGGGTTAAACGCCAAAGTACAGTTTGAACCAAAAACTTCGGCATTTATTTATTTGAAAGAATGGGGCGAACCGACAATAACGCCTGATTACGCAGTTGCGCAATTAGCTAATGATAAGTATGTTGCTTATGCTAAAGAGTATGATATTTCTTTTGAATTTCAGACAATTGAACAAAAACAGGCATTTCAAAACATCATTTTCCGATTTGCTAAAAAAGACCGTGAAAACCAGCAGGGTTTGCTTTGCGACTCTTGGTGGCAGCCGTTGTATACGTCGTTAACACCGATTGACAGTTATCAGGCAATTACCGATCATGTAATTACGCAAGGACATTATGAAATTCACTCGTTTTCGTTACCGGAAAAATCAGCGCTTGTAAAAGCAGGCTTGCTGCTTATTAATCCTGCTGTAAAGGTGGATTCATGTACGGTGTGGGTGGACGAGCCTTTTTATCAATACTTAATGGGAGGGTATAAATAGTGCGTGAGTGTTAATATTGGTATTGACACTCAAGTTTTCTGTTGCTATAATTGCCATTAATAACAAATAAGTAAAAGCGAAGATCAGGAAAAGTAGGTTATCATGCTTTGCAGAGAGCCGGTGGGTGGTGTGAACCGGTAAGCGGAGTAACTGAAATACACTTGTGAGCAGCAGGTTGAAAAGCAATGAGTAGACTGTGCCGGTGTGCCACCGTTAACAAGGCTAGGGTATCGGACTCTGTTCCCGTACCTGAAAAAGAGCGGCTTGCCAAAAGCAAGCAGGGTGGTACCACGGATTTTTAATCCCGTCCCTGTAGAAATACAGGAGACGGGATTTTTTATTTTTATTCGCTCTCGCCTTGTCAGAAAGCAAAAATATTGGAGGGAAAACAAGATGTTAATAACAGAAATATTGTCCCGTAATGCAATGCTGTATGGCGATGAAGTAAGTCTGGTTGAAATCAATCCGGAGTTACAGGAAAAGCATGAGGTTTCCTGGCGAGAGTATGAACTTATAGAAACAAATCCAATGGCAAGTTTTCGCCGCGAGATAACCTGGCAGGAGTTTGATGATAAAGCAAACAGATTTGCGAATTTGCTGCTTAATAGCGGGATAAAAAAAGGAGACAAAGTGGCGATACTGTTAATGAATTGCCTTGAATGGCTGCCGATCTACATGGGGATTCTCAGAACCGGTGCATTGGCAGTGCCGTTAAATTTTCGCTATGCCGCGGATGAAATAAAATATTGTCTTGAATTAGCGGAAGTTTCCGCTCTGGTTTTTGGACCGGAATTTATTGAACGCATGGAAGTGATTTGTGATAAGATTCCGGGAGTTAAGGTGTGCTTTTTTGTCGGCGAAGAGGGCCCTGCATTTACTAAAAACTACGAACAGCTTACGGCAAAATGTCCGGCTGAAGCGCCGCAAATTCATATTACGCTGGAAGATGATGCGGCAATATATTTTTCCTCCGGTACCACCGGTTTTCCTAAAGCCATTCTTCACGACCACCGCAGCCTGGTATCTTCTTGCCATACTGAGCAGAACCATCATAAGCAGACGCGGGAAGATAATTTCCTGTGCATTCCGCCACTATATCATACCGGTGCCAAGATGCATTGGTTTGGAAGCTTTCTGGCCGGAAGCAAAGCTGTTTTGTTGCGCGGTATCAAACCGAATTGGATACTGAAAGCGGTCTCGGAGGAAAAGGTTAGCATTGTTTGGCTGCTTGTTCCCTGGGTGCAGGATATCCTTGATGCTATTGATAGCGGCGCTGTCAAGCTTGCGGATTTTCAGCTGGAACAATGGCGGTTAATGCATATCGGCGCCCAGCCGGTTCCGCCCAGTTTAATTCAACGCTGGAAAAAACATTTTCCCAACCATCTCTATGATACTAACTACGGTTTAAGCGAATCAATCGGCCCAGGCTGTGTTCACCTGGGGATAGAGAACATTCATAAAGTCGGGGCAATCGGTAAAGCAGGCTACCATTGGGAAGCGGTGATTGCCGACGAACACGGCCGGGTTGTACCGCAAGGCGGTGTTGGCGAACTAGTTGTCAAGGGCCCGGGGGTAATGAAATGCTACTATAACGACCCGGAGGCTACTGCTGCCGTATTGAAAAATGGCTGGCTGTTTACCGGCGATATGGCCCGCATGGATAAAGACGGATTTATTTATCTGGTTGACCGCAAAAAAGATGTAATAATCAGCGGCGGTGAAAATCTCTACCCGGTACAGATTGAAGACTTTTTGCACCGGCATGACGCGATTAAAGATGTAGCGGTGATTGGCCTGCCAGATCAACGTCTTGGTGAAATTGCGGCCGCCATTATCGAACTAAAGCCTGAGTGCAAGTGTACAGAGAACGAAATAAGGGAATTCTGTTCCGAACTGCCGCGGTATAAGCGTCCGCGAAAGATTATATTTGACTTTGTGCTGCGTAACCCCACCGGTAAAATAGAAAAGCCCAAGCTGCGGGAAAAGTATTATGCAGGCAGCTTGGTAGCAGCACAAAACGAATTGGGATGATATCTCGAAATTAACCGTTTACAATAGTTCCACCGTTGACGTGCAGTATTTGGCCAGTCATATAGGAGGAGTCTTGTGAGGCTAAAAATAGATAAGACGGTGCAACTTCGGCCGGCTGGCCGGCACGTTTCATGGGGGTGTTTTGTCCAAATTGGGCTACATGCTGCTCGTTGAATGAGGCAGGAATAAGGGGTGTCCAGATTGGCCCGGGGGCTACACCGTTTACGCGGATTCCTTTGCCGACAAGTGACTGCGAGAGTGAGCGGGTAAAAGAGACGATGGCGCCTTTGGTGGCAGCATAGTCCATCAATTGTTCGTGGCCCTGATAAGCAGTAATTGATGCTGTATTTATAATGGAAGCCCCCTTGGTTAAATGCGGCAAGGCAGCTTTGCTGAGGTAGAAGTAAGAGAAAATATTCGTGCGGAAGGTTCGTTCCAACTGCTCGGAAGTAATGTTTTCAAGAGCTGTTTGAACATGCTGTTCGGCCGCGTTGTTGACTAAGATATCAAGATGCCCTAATTCGGTAATAACTTGATTTACCGCCTGTTTACAAAACTCTTCGTTGCCAACATCACCGGCAATGAGAGTGCAGCGCCGCCCAAGTTTTTCGATATCGCTTTTGGTCATATTGGCATCGTCATGTTCATCAAGATAAACAATGCCGATGTCGGCACCCTCCTGGGCAAATAACAGGGAAACGGCCCGGCCAATTCCGCTGTCGCCGCCGCTGATTAGCGCAACTTTTTTATCTAATTTGCCGCTTGGCTTATAGTCTTGCTTGGTAGAAACCGGGCGAGGGTTCATAGCTATTTCACTGCCTGGCTGTTTATTTTGGTGTTGTGGTGGAAAAGAGGGCATTGTATTGGTTTGCTGGTTGTTATTATCCATTGGTAGACTCCTTTGCTGTAATAACTAATTTGGTTTAACTGAAGCTCGCTACTATTACTATACCGATAAGCGGTATAAGCTATACAACGCTGACTAATCTGATTGGTCACATAAAGTAGACTGAGTTCAGATGGGGTTTTAGCCCAATCGAAGCTCGGTCAGCGAATAAAATAATAATATTTTCCGGAGTTACGTCATATACATATTATGTATAGCTTACATTTTCGAAAGAAGGGAAAGTATGACTAACAAAATTGTATTGGTGATGGTACTCCTGATGTTATTGACGATGCCAGTCTGTTTAGCCTCAAGCCCGGATCATTTTAACGGCTACGATAATATAGCCTGGGGGAACTCGCCGGATGATGAACGGCTAGTACTGTTAGGGTATGATCTGGATGCCAGCTTTTACGAACCGATTGGCAAAGCTCGGGTTGTAAAAGTTGGCAGTAAGAATTTCAGATTAAAGGATATTCAATATGTATTTTTTAATAAACAGTTTAGCCGTGTTTCGATTACTGTAGATGAAATCAGCAGCCCGGCGGTTTTCCAGGAACTTATATCAACCTACGGTCAACCCGATAAAGTAAACCAGTTTCCCGTGTCAACCCGTTATTGTTGGATTGGTGACGAAACCATTATCACGCGGCAAGGAGCGCACATAACGATTGAGTCGAGAAATCTGGTTGGAGCCCAAGTTTTAAAAGAAGGTGGCAGCACTTCTGAGTATCCTTGACGTAAAAAGGGCGTTCCTTTTTGTCATTGGTGACAAGAAGGAACGCCCTTTCAATTTTATTTTGTTTTATTTCTCTACCCGTTCTATAATTAATGGTCTTGTGGGGATATCTACTCCGAATTTATAGGTAAGAGTCTGACCGTTATTCTCAACTTTCTCTACATTTTGGTACACAGAAGCGTTAGGACCGGCTAGGAAAGGGATTTTTATTTGATAAGTTGCACCCTCTGCCCCGGTGTGTGTAAAAGTTAATTCATTTTGTCCTGGGGTTAGAGTTTTGAATACTTGCGGTAATCCTTTATCCAGCAAGACTACGCCGATACCGCTAACTTGTGCTTTATTGCCATTGGGGAACGTAATTTTGCTATTCCAAAAATCTTCAGCAACGATAATCTTTACCGTGAGGGTTTTGTCAGCGGCATAAGCATTCGGAGAGAAAATCCCGAAAACAAATAGCATTAATCCGGCTAATACAAGCGCTATTTTTGTTCTACTCATTTTATTACCTTCCTTTGTTAATTTTTAATATTGTTATGTTTCCGCATTCCAACGACGGTCTCCTGCTAAGGCGGCCATTTTTTAGATCGCTTATTTTGCGTCAATCTTTACGACTGCATCATTGGCTAACGTCATAATCTGAGCGGGAGTATGGATATAAGAAGGTTGTTTGCCGGGAAGATGTACCTTTTCCGGAAGCGTGTCTATAAGATTATTTACATAGTTGATTTTCATGGCAAAGTTAACATTCTGCGGGAATGTCCCTGTTAAGACCAGCGATTTATATGGATCGACACCGGCGGTGACAATACCTACAACTTGCCCCCTGGCGTTTATTAAAGGCCCGCCACTATTACCGGGTTGTACCGGGATACTAATCTGAAACATTCTTACGTCATCCTGAATGCCTGTTACACTATTAATTATTCCTTCGCTTAGCTTGGCTTTAGTGCCTAAGAGACCAGGCAAAGGGAAACCTATAGTATAAACGGTATCGCCATACCTAGAGGGGTGGTTCGTTTCTATTGATAGGGGGGTTACGGCTGCTTTTAATTTATTTACTTTTAACAATGCCAAGTCATTGATAGGGTCTTTGGCAATAACAGTGGCGGTTGCTTTTTCGCCGCTGTTATGTTTTATTTCGATAGTTTCGGCACTGTCTATGACATGATAGTTGGTTACAATTAGGTCAGGGGTTATAAAAAAGCCGGTTCCGGAGCGGGTGCTGGTATTAGCCGGGTCAACATTTCCCGGATATATTCTAAAGAGCAGCCTTTTTTCTCTCTTTTCGTTAGTGAATTCCATAAGATGTTCACGAACTATCCGAAAGATACTACCAGGGGATTGCTCACTGTTTAAAGTGAGGTAACTATCTGGCTTTTTGTGAGATAATCCAACAAAAAACTTAGGAATAGCAGTAGTTTTTAACTGAAATTTGACTTTCCCTTTACTCCATCCAGAATCGGTAGATTCCACTATGAATCCAACATAATCGTAACCTTTGCATATTTCAAAATCGTTTTTGATAATAGCAATTTCATACTTATTATCATCAGTCACCCAAATGCCTTCCAGAGCATTTTGCGGTTTGTCTTTAAAGTAGGTATCAATTGCCTGCTGACGGTCAAAATCTCCATTCGGCAATGGCAGGGCAAACGCTGTCAGAGTTAAAGAGCAAAGTACAAAAAAAACAAAAAAGAATAGTGATAACTTTTTTATCACGGAAAATCCTCCTTAGATACTGCAAAAAATAACCAAATCTAATTCTACCATATTTTGCCCCATGGTGGCTGGGTTTTTATAGAAATAATCGTAGTTAAATTCCTTTATTCAAATAATAGTAGACTGATACACATTGGCTAGTGGGAATAAGTGCTTCTTTTTACTCACTTTCTCAAGCGTTGCTTCATGTACCTTTGAGTATTGCTTATGCAATTTGGTCTGGTGTCGGTACGGCTTTAATGGCCGATGGTTGCTATGCTGGTATGGAAGGAACCTATTAATGCCTATGCCGCAATGGGGATATAAGGAATTTATTTCCTAAATCAGAAATTTCCCCTGAATAAGGGGGGGGGATAGTGCGTCAGCGTTATCACTGATATATTTATCGGCATGTAGCACAAATGCTTCCTGTGTCATAGTATGTAGTATCATCCAACTACATACTTAAAGGAGGTATATATTATGGGTTTTGGTTTTGGTGGAGGTAGTTGTGGCCGTCGCGGCAACAGTATGTGCATAATTATCATTATAATTATCCTACTACTAAGCTGCTGTAATGAAGATTGCAGTTCAACTTGTTAATACTCTGATAAGTAACACTTTAAGCTAATAGAACCTGAATTATTATCACCCGGTTAGGTCTGGTTGTGTGTCATAAGAAGCTATCTTAAAATGGGTTTTAAAAACCTATGAGAGATAGCTTCTTTTATTATCCTGATAGAAAGAGTAACTTTCGCATGGATAAGGGCAACATCGACTTCCACTTTCGCCAAAGGCTCGGCTAAAGCCGTGTTTTCTTTATAGAAATAGAACTGCCGCATGGGTAAATGTAAATATCGACTTTCGGCTGTTTTGCCTTAGCGTTCGCCGTTTTACTATAAAGGTATTAAGAGCGTAAAGAAGAAAATAGTACATATTATAGCTAGTAAGTGCTTCTTTGCCGGAGATAGCTGACTTGACAAGATGCACTCTCGTAAAAAAACTCTGAAGGAGAATTTACGTGATCGCGAAATTTAAAGGTACGGTGCAGCAGGTTAAGCTGAGTACACAAAATCAAATTTACATTGATCCCAGTCCAGCGCTCCGCCGATACATAGCACACTATACGCTATCTTTTGCTAACGACAGTGCTGTACCAGACAGTCTTACACTCATTCCTGATGCCAGCGGCTGCTTGGTTTTTACTTATGACGGAACCTCTCTAACAAGTAGACTATGGGGCGCTACCACTAAAACGGTTATCGTGAAAAATGACGTAAATACTTGTCCTATGCGCTTCTTTATTGAATTTTTGCCTGGCGGTTTATTTTGCCTAACGAGAATAAGGCAAACAGATTTGGCGGATTTGCAGCTCCCCATTTGGCAAGTAAACGCTCGGCTACATTCGCTTGTTGCCGACGCTTTTGAGAATGCCGAAAGCATCGGCAGCTTTATTGATAGTCTTAATACTATCTTCTTATCCTATATACAAAACAGGACTTTGCCGCCTGGCCTATGTTCCGCAATAGATAATATTAACCGGTTCAAAGGCTGTTTGGCGGTAAAAGAACTTGCCAAAAGGGAGTTCTACAGTGAGCGGCATTTGAACCGGTTTTTTAACGACTGTCTGGGGATGAATATTAAAACCTTTTCAAACATTGTAAGAATCAATTACTTGCTCCAAGAAATGAATAAAGGATATTACCGGCCTGTGGATGTTGCTCAGAATACCGGGTTTTATGATCAAGCTCATTTTATTCATACTTTTAAATCAATATGTGGTGCCACTCCCAAAACATATTTTGAAAACATGTCCGAGTTTTACAATGAACCATTTAAATTTAGGGGTAAGATGTAAATGTATTTTTTTAGAGAGGGGCGAGAAACTTGAAATTTACCTGTCCACTTATTGCGGTAAATGATATCGAGGTTTCAAAAAAATTTTACCAGGAAATTCTTCAACAAAAAATTATTCTTGATTTTGGTGCTAATGTGACTTTTGAAGGGAATTTTGCTTTGCAAGCAAATTTCGCGGAATTGGTTGGCTTTAACAGAGAGGATATAATCCAAGGCGCGAAGAATTTTGAACTTTACTTTGAAGAAGAAAACTTGGACAGTTTTGTAAATAAACTCAAAACCAGGCCTGAAATTAAGTATTTGCATGATGTAAAAGAGTATCCCTGGGGTCAGCGTGTCATTCGTTTTTATGATCCTGATCGGCATGTAATTGAGGTTGGCGAAAGCATGGAAATTGTAGTTAAGCGTTTTTTACAGCAGGGATTATCTGTGGAAGAAACAGCGAAACGTACAATGCATCCAATTGAATTCGTGAGGAGATGTTTATAACAATAGGGTGCTAAGCTGGTGCATACTTACCGGGCGTTCCCCAATACTGCGTTCGGCGAAATTCCGGATATACAGATGCGAAAGTAATCCAGATTGGTGCATCATCCAACGTGGGATGGGCTTCAAAGAACTTTCTATCACCAAAGCGAATGGCCTCTAAAGCTAAAGGCAGTTCCTGTTGGAATATTTTATAGCGGATAGAAGATATAGTTTTATCTGCTTTTCCAGCATCTACTTGCACAAGGCCATACAAAGCATTTCCATTTAGATACCGGCGCCATTTTGCCAGAACTTGACCCTGGATAGGGCTGGTTGGCTTACCGTCAAATTGCCGTCCTACTGCAAGGAAAAGCTCGGCGGTGATATCTGAGTGGGTTAGGATGTATTTACGGGGGATAATCGGATTTCCTGGAGTAACGTCGTTAAACGTCGTAAATAGTTTTGATGGATCTAGCCTTTCCACTATGTCCCCTCCTTGCGATTGCTATTTGTTACATACTATGTTGAATAAATGACAAGTGCTACGGTTTTTAAACTCAACAACAACAAGGCCCGGCGGTTTAAATTGAGCTACCTCATCTGCCGGTAAATGTACAAAAAGTCCTGAACCATTGAATTTTATGGTTCAGGACTTCTTTACTATGCGATTAGATAAGAAAGTGAATCGAAATTACGTAAATTAGTATTTATTTTATTTGATTAAACCTAGCAGCTATAGCTTGTGCATCTTCATTTCCTATTGCCGAGATGGTTTCTCTTGCGCTGCCGTATGTAATAACAATTTGATTATCTTCTACTCCAGCACTCGGAGCTTGTTTGCTGTGATAAACCCTAGCAAGCATTCCGGCGATCAAATAGCCGCGTTCTTGAGCAGACATCGAGCCGGTTTTCTCAGGGTTGTACCAATTTTTACCGTTAATAAACAGGGTACTTCCGTTGAACTTGACAACATTATTACTATACTCTGTTAACTTAGTGTCATAATTTTTGATTCGCTGCCCATTTGTCGGGTGGTCATTGGGATTAAGTATATCTCCGAAAAAGTTTTGGTGATTATCGCCGAATTTTTCCTTAACACGAGTCCAGAGTGCTGCTCCGGCTCCGGGATTATATCCGGCATCGACGGCATAGGTAAATCCATAGTTGTCAGCTTCCCATTCCTGCGGCAGAGTAGCTTCTTTGGCAACAAGATAGTTACCGGCCACTTTGGTCATGATGTCGACACGGGCATTATTCCCGGCAAAAATCTGTTGTAGAACAGTGAGGGGAACCGTCTTATTATAGGATTTTATCGAATGGTCGCCCTGACCATGTCTGAATTCGTGACTGAGTAGAAATGCCAGTTCGTCTTCGTTGTAATTCAGAAAGTCAATAGCGCCGGTATTAACTGAAACATTGTGGCCTAAGGAACAAAAGGCATTGAATTCCTTTTTCTGATTAATAAATATTGAGTATTCAGGAGTGACTGGTTCTGTTTTGCTTATTGAATTAAATAAATTTTTGCTGACCCTTTGTATTAGCTCATTTTTTTCGGGATTATTATCGACCCCGTATTTTTCGCGAAAGTGGTTGCCGAGGTCTGCGCGGCCATCAAAATTATAATATTGTAATTCTTTTTTTGTCTTCTCATGTTCACTGACTACCGAGACAATTTTGCCAAAATTGCCAAGGTCTAAGGCATAGACTTGGTACGGAAGTACAGTCAGTATTCCTGCCAAGAGAATTAATGTTACTAGCTTTTTCAATGTATAGAACCCTCCTTGAAACAAACATAAATTTCCAACAAAAAACAGTATATTATAAATTTACCATATTGTCCATATTGCTGGTGTTATGAAATTCGAACAGATGAGTCGCGTTTCATACGGTTAGAGTCAAAAAGGGCTTTAATCATTATGCAGCGATGACTTACAGCATTTTGCCTGATATTTGCATAATTGGAAGTATTGTAACGTTGTAACAATATGGGGCATTTTTATACAAAAATAAATGTAAAATACTCTAGAGGATTTTTAAAGTTATTAATTGAAAATTTAAAATATTAGGGATAATGGAGTATTCATTTCAATATATAAGGCAAGGAGGATGATGAGCGGGACAGGAATAACGATGTGAATATGGCTGTTATCCTTAACGGCTTAAGGGTGGATGCCGTGTAGTGCTTATGACGATGGTTAGTGAGAACGTCCAGAGGTATAGCAAATTTTGCAGTATTGGAGGATGGAGCTAATGCATTCAGAAGAAGTGCACTTAGGGGATGACCGGAAAGACCTAATTGTCGGTATCGAAGACAGGATGAGTTTAAAGGAGTATATAATCTACGGGTTTCAGCAAGTTCTGGTAGAAAGTTCTGCTCTGACGTTCCCTGTTGCAACCGGCCTCGGCTTGGGGCTGCCCAAAGAGACAATTGCTTATATGGTTCAGGCCTATTTAATAGGAGCCGGACTAGTAACAATTACGCAATCATCTAGATTATTAAAATTACCCTGCGTTCAGGGGCCGGCAGCTGTATTCATCTCAGTAATGATTACTGTCGGCAATACATTGGGTGTCGCGGCTGCCTGGACAGGTATGATTATTGGTGCGATTTTATCTACACTGCTATCCTGGCCGCTGGGATGGTGGGGGAAGCTGCGGCCTATAATTGCGGCTCCGCCAGTATACGGTCCATTGGTAACTTTAATAGGACTTTCACTTACAGGTATTGTTATCGGCTTAATTATCGGCAAACCAGGTACGCCTAACTTTGGCAGCGGCTACAATTTCTTTTTGGCAGCAGTTACTTTCCTGATAGCCACCGTATTAACAATATACTTTAAGCGGGGCATTTTACGGTTTGGCGCGATCTTAATTGCTGTAGGCGTGGGTACAATCTTTGCAGCCGTTAGCGGTAATGTTAATTTTGACAGTGTTGGCAAAGCTGCATGGTTTGGTATGCCCCAACTTCTACCATTCGGCTGGGAGATCAATACGGCGGCCATCGTCATCGTATTTGTCGGCTACCTGATAGCTATCGTCGAGTCTATTGGCAATTACGTTCTGCTTGGAGAAGTTATGGGTGGTCAAAAAATGGATGAAGAGCGTATTAACCGCGGTATTCTTGGTGAATCTGTCGGTTCGATAGTTGCCGGGCTGATTGGCGGAGCGGGAACAACCTCTTATGCGCAAAATATCGGTGCTATTTCTATTACCGGTATTGGCAGCCGCCATGTAATCACTGCGTCAGGCATTATTGTTCTGATACTCGGTTTCATTCCTAAGGTTGGGGCTACTGTGGCAAGCATTCCTCCGGCAGTACTTGGCGGAATCTACATACTGACCTGGGGTATGCTGATTATGCAAGGAATACGTGTTCTCGGAAGAATGAAACTGAGCAATCTCAATATGATTATCGCTGGGACAACCTTTATGACCGGCATGGGTGCCTATTTTATCCCGCCACAGTTCCTGGCTACTTTGCCGCCGGTAGGCAAGGCAATCCTTTCAACAGGGCTTATTGTCGGCACGATTGTGGGGATGACGCTATTTATTGTCTTTAAGATGATTTTACGAGTGGAAGAAGAGGGGAAATCTGCGTCTACCGATAATGAAGCGTGTTAATCAGTTCAAAAAAACCACCGCGGTGTGTGAATCGCGGTGGTTTTGCTTTAGTCAGCTTGCTCCATAATAATATCTTCATATTTAAAGAGGCCCAGAGGATTCATTTTTATGCCGGAGATATTATTTCTGCAAGCGTAAGCCATATGGGGATGGTAGAGGAAAATCCAGGGGAAGTCCTGTGCAATTGTTTTTTGAATGTCCTTATATAAGTCAAGTCGTTTTGTTGGGTGCAGCATATGGTTGGCTACGGCTAATTTTTTATTTACTGTTTCGCTGTTGTAGCTGGACCGGTTTGTACGCAGACCGGGAGCAAATAACGGCTGTAGGAAATTATCCGGATCACCTGTATCCGCTACCCATCGGGCAATATACAAATCCGCGCTGCTCTTTATCAGGTTGACATCAAGATATTTTGCACTCGGGACATTAACTAATTCGCAGTCGATTCCGATACGGGTAAGATCTTCAGAGATATACTCTGTAATTTTATTAAACACCGTCGGACCTGCGTCTTGCCGGTACAGAATTTTAAATTTTCGCCGTGGGCCGGTTAAGGAACTCTTCGCCAGTAGCTCTTTTGCTAAAGCCGGATTATAGCTGTAGCCTGTGAGAGTGGGGTCATTTACAATGCTGGGCGGGAAAGGGCCTTTGCTCTCAGTGCCTAAGCCGCCAAGAATTTCACTGATAATACGCTGTTTGTTGACAGCATGGTTAAAGGCTTGTCTTGCCTCACGGCTTTGTACATAAGGAGAATCCGAAGTAAGGTTAAAACCGGCGTAGTAAGTACCCATAATACTGTTAGTATATACTTTTATATCCGGCAAGTTTTTTACTTTATCAAGTAAAGCCTTGTTGTCAATGAATATAAAATCATACTTTCCCTCAATAAAATCTTCAGCTACGTTATTTTTAGTGAGCCGGACATGTATGTTTTTAATATACGGTTCTCCATTAAAATACTCGGGGAAGGCTGCAAGAGTACAAGAATCTTCCTGAGTAGTAAGAATATATGAGCCGCAGCCGATAATATTACCTTTAACATCTTTAGTAACTATGGAGGAGTAGAATTGCCCCAGATTAAGCAAAAAGCCGCTATACGGGAAGGAAAGTTTTATACTGAGACGATAACGATCAAGGATCGTGATTCCGCTGACGGTGTTAGCTTTACCCGAACAGTATTCTTCCGCTCCTTCTACATATTGAAGGCACCAGGCATTAGGGGAGTCTGTCGAAGGATGCAAAAGATATTCAAAGCTTTTCTTTATCACCTCGGCTGTAATTTCCTGGCTGTTATGGAATTTTGCCCCCTTGCGAAGGTTAAATACCCATGTGCAATCATCTTCCAAGTGCCAGCTCTTTGCAATTCCCGGCGACAGATTACCGGCTGCATTAATAGAAAGCAATCCGGCATGAGCATTGGAAAGAATGTGGCCGCCTAAGTATTCGGATGACATAGTCGGATTAAAAGTGGTAATCTCATTAGGCAGGCTTGTCCGTAATGTTGCTCCGGTAAAAGGTGGACAGGACATTTTTTCAAGCATTTGTGTTGATATTTTTTGGAGTCCTGTCGAAGCCTCGGTCAGTGAGGATAGTGTGGTTTTTACAAATTGGGTATAAAGAGAGGCAACTTCAACAGTAGAGATGAGTTGCTGAGAAGTATTAGACATCAGTTCGGTAGATCCCATTACACTTTCCAGACTTGCTGTTTGTTTGGAAATAGCCGTGCTTATTTCTTCATAAACAGCACCGCTGTTATTGACAGCATCGATGATGGTGTTAAAAACCTGAGCGGTATTATTGGCAATCTGCGCGCCTAATTCCACTTTGGTTGCAATGGCATCCATAGCTTCCAGGGTTTGGTTTATGCTTTTATTGATTTCGACAATTGTTTTACTGATGTAATCAACCGATTCGATACTCCGTTCAGCAAGATGTTTTACTTCCTGCGCAACAACGGCAAATCCCCGGCCTGCCTCGCCAGCGCGGGCTGCCTCGATTGAGGCGTTTAAGGATAATAAATTGGTGTTTCCGGCAATGTCTTTAATAACATCGAGGAGATTGTTAATTTCAGCCGCTTTGGTGTCAAGCATTCTGACTACGCCTTTGGCGTTAATAACCGATTGTCCAATGTCGTTCATTGCCTGGATAGAACTGCGGACGGCATCGTGACCTTGGCCAGCCACTTCCAAAGTTTGTCCTGATATCTGCTTGGAACTTTCCGTGCTTGCGCAGACTTCCTGAGCCAAGGCGGAATAATTGCTGATTTCGGATACAACTTTTTCGATAGAATTCATCTGGACTTCGACGGACTGATTGATACTATTGGTGATTTGTATCAAACTGTCTGCCGCGATTTCCGTTTCCTCAATTTTATTGCGAATTTTGCTTACGGCGCATTCCTGATTGTGTTTAAGCAAAGCGGTAGCTGTATCATTAGTTATGCTGCAAGATGTAGTGGAAATAGTAGATGGTTGAAGGAGTGCGGGTTTTGAACTTTTCTTAGACCCAAAAAACAACATATAGTCGTCAGCTCCTTGGAAAAATTTATCATATTCATATTAATACGCCCTTTTACTGGGAAACCCTCTAAATTTTTCCTGTAAATGTTTTTTCGGAAAGGACATTGGGCAAAGTAATCCGGGGAAACAGAAAAAGCAAACTGCAAAGAACGCAAAACTAGAGGTAATTATTGAAAAATGGGGAATCAAGTGTTAATATAAATAAATTGGTCAATGCGGCAAATATCCACGTGAATCTAGGAGGCGTATCGATGGAAATGAACCCCCAAAAAGTACTTGATATGGAAACCGTAGCTTTAGATGATACCAATAGTGAATTGATTATTATTGATCAGACATTATTACCGGGTGAAACCAAATATTTGAGGCTTACATCGCAGGGCGAAATATGGACAGCTATTTATGAACTGCAAGTCCGCGGGGCGCCAGCTATTGGCATTGCGGCGGCATATGGAGCCTATTTGGGTATAAAAAATTCCGCAGCTGCAGACTATGATGCCTTTTACGCGGAGTTCAAAAAAGTTAAAGACTATCTTGCCACCTCCAGACCAACGGCAGTAAATCTATTCTGGGCGCTTGACAGAATGGAAGACTGTGTAAAGTGCAATAGGGAGAAGTCTATAGCAGATATCAAGACAGCTCTGCGCAAGGAAGCGGATGATATTAAAGCGGAAGATATATGGGTATGTAAATCTATTGGCGAGTATGGCCTTACACTAATCGAACCCAATATTGGCATACTAACTCACTGTAATGCCGGTCAGCTTGCCACGGCTAAATATGGCACAGCGCTTGCTCCTATCTATCTTGGTCATGAGAAGGGCTACAAATTTAAGGTGTTTGCGGATGAAACAAGACCGCTGCTGCAAGGCGCGAGACTTACCGCTTATGAGCTTAAAAGTGCCGGTGTTGATGTTACGCTGATATGCGATAACATGGCTTCTATGGTTATGAAAAATGGTTGGGTTCAAGCTGTATTTGTTGGCTGCGACCGGGTAGCGGCCAATGGTGACGCAGCCAACAAGATAGGTACCTCGGGTGTCGCAATACTTGCCAAAAACTATGGCATACCGTTTTATGTATGTGCACCTACTTCGACAATTGATATGAATTGTGCGACAGGCCAGGATATTCATATCGAAGAAAGAAAATCGGAAGAGGTTACGGAGAAATGGTATGCAACGCGGATGGCACCGACAGACGTGAAGGTTTTCAATCCTGCTTTTGACGTTACCGATGCCCCTTTTATAACAGCGATTATTACCGAGTACGGAATCGCGAAGCCTCCATATAATAAATCTCTTACAGAAATTTTTGCCAAGAAGGATGCAGCAAAAAAATGACTAACCGCCAGTTTGGGCTAAAATCCCACGCTGCGAATTCCACTTTATAACTAGAGGAAAACTCCTGCCGGAGTTCTTAAGGAATCTGGCAGGAGTTTGTAATTATTTATTACATTTTGCCGCTGTTTTAGCCAGGACATGGCTATGGCTTGTGAAATTATCACAAAAGGAATAATTTTTATTCTAATATAAATGTAGATAATTCTAGAGGACTTCATTGTCTATAAATTGAAAAAATGGGTATGAGTAATATTAATTCATTTCGGTTTATCCTGTGACTAACCCGCTCTAAAACTCCCATCTTCTACAAATGGGAGTTAAAAGCGGCTAAGTCCCTGGATAAAGGCGACTAACAACCTTCAGATAGGGTTAAAACCCCATCTGAAGCTAAGTCTACTTTATAAGGAGGAGAATAGGAAAGAATTAAACGGTAAAATAGTAGTTGTTATTATAGATAGCGATGCCTGTTTACGTACGCGAATTACAAAAATAAACTAATGGAGGACGACTAGATGACTGAAGCGATGCGGAATTTTTGTCTTGAAGAAGCAACCATTGCTGATGTACATGCAGCCATGTTGCAAGGTAAACTGACCTGCAGAGAATTGGTTGAGATGTATCTCAAAAGAATAGAGGCTTATGACCAACAAGGTCCACGCTTGAATTCGATAATTACGATTAATCCGGCAGCGCTTGAAATCGCTGGTAAATTAGATCAGGCCTTCCAGAAAAACGGCTTTGCCGGCCCGCTGCATGGTATCCCGGTACTTTTAAAAGACAATGTGGATACCAGCGATATGCCGACAACGGCCGGTTCGCTTTCGCTGGAAGGGTTTACGCCTGAAGATGATGCTTTTATCACTAAGAAGATTATAGATGCCGGCGCCATTATTTTGGCAAAGGTAAATCTACACGAGTTTGCTATCTGGGGTGAAACAGCTAGTTCGCTCTTAGGTCAAACTCTTAATCCCTATGATTTAACCCGTACGCCCGGTGGCTCAAGCGGCGGCACCGGCGCTGCTCTTGCCGCCAACTTTGGTATGGTTGGCATTGGTACAGATACCATTAACTCTGTCCGGTCACCGGCTTCAGCCTGCAGTTTAGTTGGTTTTAGGCCTACCCTGGGACTTGTAAGCCGCGATGGGATCATTCCTTATTCCTTGACCCAAGACACTGCCGGCCCTCTTGCCCGGACAGTTGCCGATACGGTAAAGCTGCTTGACGCAATTGCCGGCTATGATTCCGCTGATGAGGCTACTGCTTGGTGTGTCGGTCACGTACCCGAAACTTACACTGCCTTTCTCAACAAGGGTGGAATGAAGGGTAAACGCATTGGGGTGCTAAGAAGCTTCTTCGGCAAGGGCGCAGAACATCAAGAGGTTAACGCTTCGGTAAACCGCTCTATCGGGATCATGCAGGAGCTTGGCGCTGCTGTAGTTGATATTGACGAGACAATTGACTCCAATTATCTGGTATCAGAGGTTAGTGTGCATCTTTATGATTTTAAGGATCATCTGAACATGTATCTTGAGAGTTCTAAAACCCAAATCTCTTCATTAGCGGATGTTATTGCTTCCGGAAAATATCACGCCGGTATTGAAGAAAATATCAAGAAGGCGCAAACCCTTAGCACCAAGAGCCCTGAATATCAAGGCAGATTAATCGCCAGAATGAATTTGCAAACCAAGGTCATGAAACTAATGGCCGATAAGAACCTTGATGCGCTTGTTTACCCTCACCAAAAGCGCCTTGTTGTGCCTATTGGTGAAGTTCAGATTGAGCGTAACGGTGTACTCGGTGCTGTGGCAGGCTTTCCTTCCTTAGTAGTTCAATCTGGTTTTTCTAAGCCGACCGATTCGGTTCCGGAAGGCGTACCAATTGGCCTCGAAATACTGGGAAGACCCTGGAGCGAACCAATCTTAATCGAAATCGGTTATGCCTTTGAACAAGCTACTAAATTTCGGCGACCGCCTGTCACTACACCGGCGCTCTAAGCCTGGAAATACGAACACGAAAAAAGCTCTGTACAATCAAATTGATGTGCAGGGCTTTTACCATTTTTAAGGGAATTATGGTATTAGAAACTTATTCTATAGTAAAGTAACTAGAGAGGAAAGCGGTGCATTACTAATGAAAAAAATATGCTTATTTTTACTCATCCTATTATGTTTTACGACTACTGGTTTTGCAGAAATACAAAACCAGGAAAGCCAAAAGCCTTGGAAGTATTGCGAAGAAATTAGGGGATTTGCCGACACAAAAACGGAAAGTATGCTTACAGCACTCAATAATGATAATTATACCGATTTCAGCCGGGACTTTAATCAGCAGATGCGAGAAAGCATTCCAGTGAATAAGTTTGGGGAAATGACTGCTATTATAAAGAGTAAGTTTGGCAAGTACATTTCGATGGAGTTCGTTGGGATCGAAATTAGAGAAAACTATATCACTGTAGTCTATAAAGGCAAGTTTTCGCAAGGACAGGATTCTGTGTTGATTCGTAGTATTTTTACCCAAGACAATGGGAAAATAGTTGTTGCCGGATTCTGGTTAACGCCGCTGACAGCAGCAGGTAATACAGAAGCCGGGAAGTAATTGGCTAGTTTTTGGCTGCACATAAACATAAATAGCGGATAACACGAGGAGACAGTTCGGATTTCTCTAGCCGTTTGACGAAGAGGGAAGTCTGAACCGTCTTTTTATTTTAAAAAGCATTAGGTAACAGCAGGATTATTTGTTTTTGCATAGAAGATGTGCAGTATAAAAACACAAAGCAGTCTACCGTAAAAACGAAACACTGTTCCATAATACGAAACAAATAGTTATTGGATAAAGAAGGTGCAATATGGCTGGTGACGGCTCAGTAAGCTCTCTGCATAGAGCGATTGATATATTATTTACACTACAGCTCGAAGGTAAGGAAATGGGAGTGACAGAGATTGCCCGCGCTGTTTCTTTGCCCAAAAGCACGGTGTTTCGTCTGCTTTCAACACTGGAAAGCAGAGGCTTTATAAAGCAAAATACGGAAAACGGGAAGTATTGGCTGGGAATTAAACTATATTCCCTTGGCAAAGTAATTAGCGATAAAATGCGAATTAAAACAGTGGCTGCTCCTCATGCCAAAGCATTGTCACAAAAGTTTAACGAAGTATGCAATGTGGCAGTGTTAGATATGGTAGACTGTTCGCTGCCTAAGCAAATCATCATTGAAAAGGTCCAGAGCCAGCAATTGCTTACTTTAACTCCGCCGGAGGGATCAAGTGGTCTGTGCCATTGCTCCGGTGCCGGCAAATGTCTTTTGGCATACAGCCCGCAATCGTTTTTAGAAAAATTCGCACACGTAGAATTACCGCGTTGTACGAAGAAGACAATTGTAGATTGGGATATCCTGCGTGAAGAACTGGCGGAAATAAGAAAACGGGGGTATGCAATTGATGAAGAGGAATTGGAAGAGGGGCTTTCCTGTGTCGGCAGTCCGATATTAGGCAGACACCAGGAATTGATCGCAGCGATTAGTATTTCCGGTCCTGCTGGCAGAATAAGATCCAATCGCGCTGAAATTATTGAAGAGATAAAGAAAACGGCGCAGGCAATTTCTTATCAACTTTATTAGCAGCAAGTTTGCCGGAACATATAGTATTAGAAAGCTGATTGCATTTACCTCATGGTTATTAGCGTCTTTCCTACGGGTTGGGCAAAGTAGGGGGACGTAGTTATCACTATAAAAAAATGAAACGTTGTTTCATAATGCGGAACATAAGGAGGGTTGTTATTGCTGTGAGGTATCTGTTTTAGCTTGCAGCAAAAGTGCTGGTGCAACGAGAAAGTTGCTGAAAATATAAGAAAAATAGGGGTGAAGGATTACTATGCTTAGCAATTTCCAAGAAGTGCTTGATAAGGCCAGAAAATTTGGCCGAAAGACAATCAGCGTAGCAGCTGCCCAGGATAAAGAAGCTCTAGGTGCAGTCAAAGCTGCTTATGACCAAGGTCTTGTACAGCCGATTCTCGTAGGAGATGCGAATATTATAAGACCGTTAATGGTGGAGGTTGGGTTACCTGCAGATACAAAAGTCGTTCATGAACCTGACATGCGGCAGGCGGCGTTAACAGCAGTTACGTTAGTCCGCGAGGGGGAAGCCCAAATCCTTATGAAGGGGCTTGTTAACAGTAGTGACTTTTTACGGGCAGTCGTGAATAAAGAGTGTGGCTTGCGCACTGGAAGACTGCTTTCCCATTTAGCCGTATTTGAGGTTCCGGGCAGTAAAAAACTGATTTTCCATACAGACGGCGGCATGAACGTCGCACCAACGCTGGAAGAGAAAAAGGACATTTTGGCAAACGGATTGCTGGCTCTGCAGGCGCTAGGCGTTAAAGAACCCAAAGTCGCAGTTTTAGCAGCTAGCGAGGTAGTGAATCCTAAAGTATCCGCGACAATGGATGCCAAAGCAATTGCTGATCTTTATGCAAGTGAGCCGCCTTATCCTGCCATTGTTGAAGGACCAATTGCGATGGACGTAGCTTTAAACCCGGAGGCTGCCGAACATAAAGGAATTAAAAGTAAAATATCCGGGGATGTGGATTTATTCCTGATTCCTAATATTGAAACAGGCAATGCCGTTGGCAAAGCCATAGCATTTTACGCTAACATAAAAATAGCAGGGATTATTCTTGGTGCTACTCATCCTGTTGTTATGATTTCAAGAGCAGACAAAGCCGAAGCCAAGCTGCATTCAATTGCTCTTGCCTGTCTCGCAGCTCAATAAGGTTACACCATAACCTTTTGCTGCCGCCCGAATACCGGGTGCTGGTAGCGGCCTATCTCTCAATAGCTCTTGGTACCATTCTGTCTTACGCCAAAAGACGGCAAATGAAACAGCGTAATGTAACAAAATATATGTTAGGAGGATTTTAAATGAAAAAACTATTAACCGGTAACGAGGCTATCGCTCGCGGCGTGTACGAAGCAGGTGTAAAATATGCCTCGGCCTATCCGGGAACACCCAGTACCGAGATATTGGAAAACATCGCGACCTACAAGCAAGATATCCTGGCAGAATGGGCACCCAATGAAAAGGTAGCTTTAGAGGCAGTTATCGGTGCGTCGATTGCCGGGGCAAGAGCCATTGCTTCCATGAAGCATGTAGGTGTTAATGTGGCGGCAGACCCGCTGTTCACCTATGCGTACACGGGTGTTAATGCCGGTATGGTCTTAATTACGGCTGACGAACCTGGCCAGCACTCCTCACAAAACGAGCAGGATAACCGTAACTATGCTAAATTTGCTAAAGTCGCCATGCTTGAGCCAACCGACAGCCAGGAATGCAAGGACATGGTAAAAACCGCATTCGAGGTTAGTGAAGAGTTCGATACTCCTGTTATTATCCGGATGACTACCCGGGTTTGCCACGCCAAAGCAATCGTAGAGTGCGGTGAACGCCAGGAAGTTGGGTTTAAACCGTATGTAAAAGACGTTAAAAAGTATTTAACCGTGCCGGCACACGCCAGAGGCCTCAGGGTAAAAGTGGAAGAAAGACTGCACAAACTACGCCAGTATTCCAATACTACCCCTTTGAATTTCATTGAGTGGAATGACACTAAGGTTGGCGTAATTGCGTCAGGCGCCTGTTATAGCTATGCCAAAGAAGTGTTTGGCAATACAGTGTCTTATCTAAAACTTGGTTTTACTCATCCGCTGCCTGATGAAAAGATTAAGGAATTTGCCGGCAAGGTTGAGAAACTGTATGTTATCGAAGAAAACGACCCATATATTGAAGAACAGGTAAGAATTCTTGGCTTTGACTGTCTTGGTAAAAACCTGTTCCCGTATAACGGTGAGATGACCTCTGATATTATCCGAAAGGCGGTTTTTGGTCAAGAGAACCCGGCAATTGCTTATGCGGAAAACAAAGTAGTTCCCAGACCTCCTGCACTTTGTGCCGGCTGTCCGCATAGAGGTTTCTTCTATCAATTAGGCAAGCGGAAAAATGTGCTGGTTTCCGGCGACATCGGCTGCTATACTTTAGGTTTTGCTGAACCTTACAACGCAATGGACTACAATATCTGCATGGGGGCAAGCATTAGCTGCGGCCACGGTGCTCAGCAAGTTTTCAGCATGCAGAAAGATTCGCCAATGCGGGTTGTAGCTGTTCTGGGTGATTCGACATTCTTCCATACCGGCGTTAACTCTCTGCTGGACGTAACATATAACCGCAGCAATACCATTACCGTAATCCTTGATAACCGGATCACCGGTATGACAGGACATCAGGAAAACCCCGGTTCCGGTTATACCTTGCAAGGCATGGAAACAATTCCGGTAGACATTGAGAAGCTCGTAAGAGCCTGCGGTATCGAGAATGTAAAAACTGTCAATCCGAATGATCTTGCCGCAATGAACGAAGCGCTTGACTGGGCATTAAGCCTGGATGCGCCGTCGGTTATTATTACCAGATGGCCGTGTGTGTTAAAGAAATTATCCCAGCAGGATAAAGAAGAGTTTAGAGGCGTGTTTAAAACCCATTGTTCTGTTGATACCGAAGTATGCGTCGGCTGTAAATTGTGTCTCAAAACCGGCTGTCCGGCAGTTCATTTTGATAAAACTACTAAGAAGTCAAATATCAGTGGTGATTGCGTAGGCTGTGAAGTATGCCTCCAAGTTTGTCCGAAACAAGCCATTAAAAAGGAGGAAGCATAACAATGGTGAAAAGCATTCTTTTAGTAGGGGTCGGCGGTCAAGGTACCATTCTTGCCAGTAAGCTATTAACAACCGGACTTATGGAAGCCGGTTATGATGTAAAGATGAGTGAAATTCATGGTATGTCCCAACGCGGCGGTTCGGTATCTTCCCAAGTCCGCTATGGTGAAAAAGTTGAGTCACCGGTTATCGAAGTTGGCGGCGCAGATATCCTTGTATCCTTTGAGAAAATGGAAGCGTTGCGGTGGTTAAAATATTTGAAGCCTAACGGCAAAGTTATCGTTAATAACTATCAAATCAATTCAATGCCAATCCTTTCCGGCAAATTTGATTATCCAGAAGGCATCATAGAAGAATTATCCAGCAAGGTGCAAACAACAGTAGCCGACGCGGCCAAGCACGCAGCGGAGCTTGGCAATCCCAAGGTAATGAATGTTATACTGCTGGGCGCTACTATCAAATCGATGGGGCTGGAGTCCTTACATTGGGATAAGATTGTTCGCGATAATGTCAAAGAACAATTTGCTGAGTTGAACTTGAAAGCGTTGCAAGTAGGCATGGGTTTGGTGTAAGAATAAAGGGTGAACATCGAAAGTGGGAGGCTCTGAAAAGTGTCGTTTAAAATATTAGCAATAAATCCCGGATCAACCTCGACCAAAATTGCTCTATATGAAGACGAAAAGGAAATTTTTGTTACCACTCTCAATCATCCGGCCGAAGAAATTGAGAAATACAGCAAAGTGCAAGACCAGTTTGAAATGAGAAAGAATGTAGTACTTTCTTGTCTAAAAGAAAATGGTTTTGAGGTTAAAGAATGTGCGGCTGTTGTTGGCAGAGGCGGCATGTTACCGCCTGTAAAATCGGGTGCGTATCAAGTGAATGAGCAGATGGTGGATAGACTGATAAATAATCCGGCTATGGAGCACGCTTCCAACCTTGGAGCGCTGATTGCCTACGAGATAGCACGCAGTATTAATGTACCGGCATATATCTACGATTCTGTTCGCGTAGATGAACTTAGGGATATTGCCCGTATTTCCGGCATGCCTGATATACCTAGAACAAGCACAAGTCATGCCCTAAATTCACGCGCTATGGCCATTAAAGTTGCCAAAAAGTATGGTAAGCCCTACTCGGACATGAACTTTATTGTTGCTCACCTGGGCGGCGGGATTTCCCTGAGCGCCCATGAAAAAGGACAAATGGTCGATATCGTCTCAGACGACGAAGGTCCTTTTTCACCGGAACGGGCAGGCAGAGTACCTTGCAAGCAACTTATCGATCTTTGCTATTCCGGAAAATTTGACAAAGCCATTATGCATAAGAAATTGCGGGGTAATGGCGGCATCAAAGCCTATCTTAACACTGTTGATGTACGGCAAGTAGAAAAAATGCTGGAAAACGGTGACAAAAATGCCAAGCTGATCTTTGAGGCCATGGCTTATCAGGTTAGCAAAGGTATTGGCGAACTAGCGACAGTTCTCGAAGGAAAAGTTGATGCCATTATTATCACCGGCGGCATTGCGTACTCGGAGCGGATGACCGCTTTGATTAAAAAGCGGGTAGACTTTATTGCTCCGGTAGAAATTATGGCTGGTGAGAACGAAATGGAGTCTTTGGCCTTAGGTACGCTGAGAGTACTGAAAGGGGAAGAAATTGCCCGGCAGTATGTTGAGTAAAAATTTCACTTAAATTTGGGTTTGTTAATGCTGAGTTCGGAAAAAGAACCGCTCAAACTATGGCGTACTTGCTATAGCCGGGCGGTTCTTTTTTAGGTTCAGTATCTCATTGCAGGCTGCAGTATGATAAAGGTTTTTTGCTTAAAGAAGAAAAGAAGTTATATATACTAAAGACACAACACTAGCCCTTCTGAAACAAGGCTCCCTGCAGCAATTCTAGCAACTTTTTACGTTGTTCCCTTCGTTCGGGGGTAATTTTTCTTCGTGCCATAATTAAAACCTCCAAGTTGATGCTTCTATTTTACACCAACTTGGAGGTTTACACAGTTTTTGGGATAGTCTCGAAGTGGATGAGAATGAAGTATTTAATGGGTTTTTAGAAATTACATAATAACTTCTTTTGGGAATTAATGACATAAAAAAACTTCCTTTTTGACTTGAATAGAATTCCTACTCTTGCCATTAAGGAAGATTTTTCATACCTATTTACACGAAATTTCTGCGGCCTCTTGTAAGGTAATTTCTTTAAGTGTTTTCAGCCAAGTGTTAACGCGGCAACCTGTTCTACGTCCTTATCCCCGCGGCCTGACAAATTAACAACGACAATTTGGTCTTTTGGTAAATTAGGCACTAATTTAGCTGCATACGCTAACGCATGTGAGCTTTCCAGTGCCGGAATAATACCTTCCGTTCTGCTTAGCAGGTAAAAAGCATCAATTGCCTCTTTGTCGGTAATTGCAACATATTGGACGCGGCCGCTGTCTTTGAGGTAGGCGTGTTCGGGTCCGATTCCCGGGTAATCAAGTCCTGCGGATATTGAATATACCGGCAGGACTTCGTTGTTTTCATCCTGCAAAACATAGCTTTTAAAGCCATGCAGGATGCCTTTAGTCCCTACCGTTAGTGTTGCCGCATGATCCTTTGTATCTAAGCCTCGGCCGGCTGCCTCTACGCCATATATTTTTACACTCTCATCATTGACAAACGCGCTAAACATCCCAATTGCATTACTGCCGCCGCCAACACAAGCAATAACATGATCAGGCAGGCGTTCTTCCAGTTCTAGTATCTGACTGCGAGTTTCATTTCCGATACATTCCTGGAAATCACGCACTATTGTGGGGTAAGGATGCGGGCCGACTGCCGATCCGAGAAGATAAAAGGTGTCATTAGCATTGGCGACCCAATAAGTAAGAGCTTCGTCAACCGCATCTTTTAATGTTTTAGTACCGCTTTCGACGGAAATTACTTCAGCGCCCAGCATTCTCATCCGAAAAACGTTTAAAGCCTGACGCTCTACATCTTCGGCGCCCATGAACACTTTGCATTCCATTCCAAACAAAGCGGCAACTGTAGCAGTTGCAACTCCGTGCTGCCCGGCACCGGTTTCAGCAATTATCCGTTTTTTACCCATTTTTTTGGCTAACAGGGCTTGACCAATTGCGTTATTGATTTTGTGGGCTCCGGTATGATTGAGGTCTTCACGCTTTAAATACACCTTGGCACCGCCCAGGTGTTTAGTCAGTCTTGATGCGAAATATAGCATCGACGGGCGACCTACATAAGACTTCAGGTAAAAATTAAATTCTTCCCGAAACTCCGGGTCTTCTTTGACTTGGCTATAAGTTTGTGCCAGCTCATTTAATACCGGCATTAGTTTCTCCGGTACATATTGGCCACCGAACTCACCGAAAAATCCGTTATCTTTTACTGTCATAGTTTTCCGCCTCCGTTTAAATAATTTAAAATAAAAAAGCTTTTCATCCTCGAAAGGACGAAAAGCTTACTTTCCGTGGTACCACCTTATTGGGCATGAACGCCCACTCTTAGATACAGGAACTCCAATACCTTAGCTTTGTTGGTATGCAACCGGAAAAATAAAAAAATCCTTCATCCAGTTAAGGATGAAAGATTTAACTTCCATGGTGCCACCCTATTAGGTCTTGCGACCTGCTCTAAGATACGGGAATAACCGATATCCTGTCTCCATGGTAACGGTGAGACGTTCCGGCCAAGCCTACTATACTTTCGGTTGGCGGCTCAGAGGCCCATTCATCAAGCTGGCATCTATCAGGCTTGCACTACCCCTGACTCGCTGTAAGACTCATTTCCTGACTACTCTTCCTCGTCAAAGCTGTTACAGGCAATATGTTTTTTTAAACAAATATTAAAATTATTATATTAAATATTGTTTTCCTTGTCAAGGAATGCCAGGATAAAAGACCTGACCCTAATCCACAAAGGCTAGGGTCAGGTCCTTACAAACAATCTGCTATCCTTTTACTTCAAACGACTGAACCGGCTTGGCTGACACGTGCAACAGCCATTTTGTAAACTCTGTAACCAGGAAAGGAATAACGGATACTGCCAATAAAAACGGCCACTCATGTATTCCGGGCTCAATGGTTTTAAATAGTAAATGCAAGGGACCATAGACAGACAACAGTAACAGCACGAAAGAGAGGGCAACACCACCGTTTAAGAACTTGTTGCTAAAAAAGCCGAGGGCAAAAGCCGAATAGTATTCGGAACGAGCGGCGTAGGCACAGGTAATCTGCGTTGTGATCAAGGTAACAAAAGCAAAGGTCCGGGCAATTTCAAGGTCGCCGTTATAGGCAGCCAAGGCGTATTGGAAAGCTCCTAATACCGTGGCGGCAATCGCTATACTTTGTACGCCAATCATAATTTTTAAGGTTTTATCCATTAGCGGTTCGGCCGGGTCTCGGGGCTTCAGCCGCATTACATTAGGCTCTTTCTTTTCCACACCTAGAGCCAAAGCCGGGAAGGCATCAGTTACCAGGTTAACCCATAGTAACTGAATCGGCAGCAGCGGAATCGGCCAGCCAAACAGAATAGCGAAGAAGATGACCAGAACTTCAGAAGCATTACAGGAGAGTAGGAAGTAGACAAATTTCTTAATATTGGTATAAATAACCCTGCCTTCTTCTACCGCCGTGACGATGGTAGCAAAATTATCGTCCGATACGACCATATCGGCAGTTTCTTTGGTAACATCGGTTCCGGTTATGCCCATAGCTACGCCGATATCCGCTTTTTTCAAAGCAGGTGCGTCATTTACACCGTCCCCCGTCATAGCCACAATATGGTGATTGCCGCGCAGATTTTCGACAATGGCTACTTTGTGTTCCGGTGATACACGGGCGAAGACACCGGTAGTTTCTACAGCCTTTTTAAATTCGTCAGCAGACATAGCGTCAAGTTCTTTGCCTGTAAGCACTTGGGTGCTATTTGTGACAATACCGAGTTCTTTAGCTATCGCAAAGGCCGTATCAGGATGATCGCCAGTTATCATCACTGGCCGGATACCAGCACCTTTGCACACCTCAACAGCATCTTTGACTTCGATACGCGGCGGGTCAATCATTCCTAAGAGGCCAATGAACACTAGTTGGTTTTCCACTTCTTCAGGATTGGTCATAGCTGGCTGGACGTCAAGATCGCGGTAGGCTACAGCCAGCACGCGCAAGGCGTGAGAAGCCATTTGTTTATTAGCCTCTTGAATGGCTGCAATATCCTTCTCGGTTAAGGGACGGGACGTTCCGTCAGCGGTAATTCCGGTACAACGACTTAAGAGGACATCCGGGGCACCTTTAGTGAAGATGCGAAGCTGCCCGTCAAATTTGTGCAACGTGGTCATCATTTTCCGGCCGGAATCAAACGGAATTTCCTGCAAGCGGGGAAATTTCTCTGTCAGTTGTGGCTGGTTATAACCGCCTTTGCAGCCGGCTACAACCAATGCTCCTTCTGTTGGATCACCGATAATCGACCAGTTCTTGTCAGCGTCGGAGGATTTTAGTTGAGCATCATTGCATAAGACAGAACCACGCAGCAGCAAGGCAAGATCCGGCTCTCTTACCAAATCTACCGGTTGTTCATCGCGCATGATTTGGCCGACAGGGTTGTAGCCTTCGCCGCTTACAGTAAACATTTTAGCCGGAGTGAACATTTTAACCACTGTCATTTGATTTTGGGTGAGTGTCCCGGTTTTGTCAGAGCATATTACCGAAATACTGCCTAATGTTTCTACCGCGTGAAGCTTTTTCATGATAGAGTTTTTCTTGGCCATTCGCTGCATACCCAGTGCCAGTACGATAGTTACAACCGTAGGCAAGCCTTCTGGTATAGCGGCAACCGCCAAGCTTATGGAAGTCATCAGCAGCAACTGAACTTCGCTAAAGGCTAATGCGCCATCCTGTTGCCCCTTCCATAGCCCGATCGCAAAAATTATGGCGCAGACAGCTAAACAGGCGATACCAAGGCCTTTGCCGAACTCTGCCAGTTTCTTTTGCAGCGGCGTGCTTTCCTCTTCCACAGTCTGGAGCATTTCTGCAATTTTACCGATTTCGGTATTCATGGCCGTACCAACAACGATTGCTTTACCGCGGCCATAGGTTATGACGGTGCTCATAAATCCCAAGTTATGGCGGTCCGCTAGTGGCGGCTCACCTTCAAGCGCCTCAGAAGACTTTTCTACCGGTACAGATTCACCGGTTAATGAAGCTTCCTGGACCTTTACGTTAAACGAATCGATGATTCGTACGTCAGCAGGAATATAGTCTCCGGCATCCAGCAGGATAATGTCACCGGGAACTAATTCACGGGAAGGGATAGTCGTAACAACACTATCTCGGATAACCTTGGAAGTGGGCGCACTCATCTTCTTCAACGCCTCGAGAGCTTTTTCAGCTTTTGCCTCCTGAAATACACCTAATGCAGCGTTGAGCATTACGATAGTGATAATCACCAGGGAATCGGCAAGCTCACCAACGGCAAGAGATACTACACTGGCAGCTAAAAGAATCAACACCAGAAAGTCCTTAAATTGGTTTATAAATTTTTTCCACATCGGATCGCGGGGTTTTTCCTGTAATTCATTATAGCCATATTGCGACAGACGACTGGTAACTTCGGCTGATGATAGACCGTGCTCTAAGTCGGAGTTAAGTTCTGTTACTACACTTGATGCTGGCAACTGGTGCCATTGTTTTTTCATTACAAATTAACCTCCCTATTTTGAAAGTAAGGGGCAGAAAATTAAAATGGCAAGCTGTCATTTTGTTTATTGAGTTTGGCAAATGCCCGAAAGAAATAAATCAGCGCTACCGGTACCGTAAGCCAGTTAATCAGGCATAACCCACCCGCCAACAAGCTGATGAGTAATTCTAAAAACTGCCCGGTTTTCTTTTTGAGATAAATTCCGGTTACAACGACAGCGTAAGCCCATAGATATATCGACCAGCGAACAATTGCTTCAGACTGTTCCAGTTCATAATAATTGGGGGCTACAGAGGCAATCATTTGGGCTAAGACGGCAACTATAATACACAGCAAGCCGACGTAGCCCGTTATTTTTGCCCAGTCCAAGTATATCCCCCCTAGATAGTCTTTTGTTCATAACGTTAAATTTGTCAATATTACAAACATCTGACAGCAGGTTAATCGGAATCACCCTTTCTTTTTGTTATATATATAAAAAGACCTTGCCTTTTAAAAAAGGCAAGGTCTTACCAACAACAGTATGTTGCCAACAAAGCCGGGGCCTGAGCACCGCACTGACGACTTTGCTGTAAAGGTTACTCCCCTTGGAATAACATTTAATTGTGCATTTATTATAACTTTCCTGATAATAGCTGTCAAGTGCAAAATATAGCTGCGAGAATGAGTCGTTGTTAGTAACGGCAATAAACGAATCCATACCAAGCCATTTGTTGAAAAGAGTATTATCTGCAATCTGTACTAATTTGTCCGATGTAATTTTAACATAGGGCAAAAAAATTTGCTTAATGTTAAAAAAATTGGCAGTTAGTTCCTAAAAATTTTGCCCTAATCAAATTCATTCCAATTAAACTTAAACTATTTTAATGAATACCCTGAAACATAGGAAGCCGGTTAGATAGGGATTTGGCTGGAATTAGACCAATAGATGTTTGAGATTTGTTTTATTGGCATCAAACTTGCAAATTGAAAATGGCGGTGAGTATTATTCTTGCAATAGCGGTTATAGATTGTGTAGACAAGAACTCTATATTTGCCGGTAGATTCCATGCGCACATTTTCATTACTATCTAAGTCACTAGCGTTAGCGTTACATGGAGGTTAATATGGAAAAACAGCTAAAATATGATTTGCTACTTTTAGTGGTGGCGTTGGGATGGGGGTTTTCTTTCTATTTTATCGATATCAGTCTGAAATACATGGGTCCATTCACATTAAATGCCTATCGCTTCATTTTGGCTTTTTTAATAATCGGAGCAATTTTTTTCAAAAGATTAGGGAAACCTTCCAAGTCGACTATAATGCACAGTTGTCTCATTGGATCGGTCTTTTTTGTGATGTATGCATCTTCAAATATTGGTATTATGTTTACTTCGTTATCAAATGCCAGCTTTCTACCGGGATTGTCAGTCGTCTTTACTCCTTTTTTGTCTGCAATGATTTATAAGAAAAAGCCGGAAAATAAATTGTTATTGGTAGTTTTATTAAGCGTAGTAGGCCTTGCTTTTCTAACATTAACGGATGGGCTTGTAATAAATTTTCACCATATTTTAGGTGATCTGCTGTGTATTCTTACTGGTTTTGCCAATGGGCTGGCTATTGTTTTGACCGGTGGCGCCGTTGTAAAAAAAGAAGTTGATTCGTTTCAATTAGGTGTTTATCAGTTATTAGTGACAGGTACCCTCAGTCTGATTTTAACTTTTATTTTTGAAGAACCTTCAGTTCCTGCGGTTCCGGAGGCTTGGTTCACAGTTTTGTTCTTAGCATTGTTTTGTACAGGGCTGGCTCTGGTTCTCCAGCCTATTGCTTTACAATATACAACAGACGACCATGTTGCGGTGATCCTCGCGTTGGAACCTGTGTTTGCCGGTTTTGTGGCTTATATTTTTGCGGGGGAAGTTTTAACAAAAATAGCGTACATAGGTGCCATAATGATGATTTCAAGTACATTCATTATGGAAATTAATTTTTCTAAATTAAGAGTAAGCTTATTCAATAAAAATGAATATAAAAAGCCAACACGGGGTAACCGGGAGAATTAAACATAAAAGCGGTGAGGATTCTTTGTCCTTTTTGTCGACGGTCTGAGCAGAATAAATTAAAGTGGGGTTAAAACCCCACTTTAATTTATTCTGCTTTATTTTTGTACCCTTAGCCAACAGACAGGGCGATAAGGCCAATCAGCATAGTTCCGGCACCGGCTAATCTAACTGTAAGATTACTTTCTGACAATAGTTTAGCACCGGCAATAGCACCAATCAGAATGCTTATTTCCCGGGCTGGGGCTATATAGCTTACCGGGCTGAATACCATTGCTGTTAACACGAGAATATAGGCCAGCGGTGAGAAAATGGCAACTCCCAGCGCTTCTTTTTTATGAGTAAGCCATTGTTCTTTGACTTTATCCCAGTTTTTTAATGAATAAGGTGTTAATAATATAACTCTCCCTAAGTTTGTCGACCAATCCATTAACAATGGGGGAATCAAATAGGTGCTTACGGCAACTTTATCGACGACGGTGTAGCTGGCAATCGCACTGCCGCAGAGCAGAGCGTATAGTATTGATTTGCGAGCGCCGGATTTTTTATCCTGTAGGAAAGTATAACTTTCCGCCTGGATAAGGGCAACATCGGCTTTCGCTTTCGCCAAAGGCTCGGCGCAAGCCGTGTTTTCTTTACTGCTAAAAGGATTGCCGGTGATAACAACAATACCTATCCCGATGAATAATGCCCCGATTAAAGCGATGGGGGTAGGGTGCTCTCCCAGTAAGAAGATGGCTGTCAATATGGAAAGTAAAGGGCCGGTACCTCTGGCAAGCGGATATATTACCGACAGGTCGCCGAAACGATATCCTTTGTCCAATAAAATGAAATATATGGAGTGCAATACTGCACTGCCCATGATTAGCCAAAGCTGATAGGAACCGATGACCGGTTGTTCGATCAGCAATATCCACAAAGCCAGTGGAAAATACAGTATTGCGGAAAGACTGGCGAATATCCAGATGAAAGCAGTGCCGCCGCAGGCCTTTTTGGCCAAAAGGTTCCAGCCTGCGTGACAGAACGCGGCTACTATTATTAATGAAAGTGCAAAGCTTGTCATAGTTTAGCCCCTTCCCAGTAAATACTTGGTAATTATACTTTTTTATGATAAGTTTAATATATAAAAAAGTGGAAGTAAAACAAATAAATTTGGGAATTAATATTTAAAACTTTTATATTGTGAGCGGTGATGTATATGGATTTTATGGGTATTGAGGCATTTCTGGCGATTGTTCAAACTCAAAATTTAACGAAGGCGGCTGAAATATTGCATTTGACGCAGTCGGCCGTAAGTTACCGGCTAAAAATGCTGGAAAAAGAAATGGGCACAACTTTGATTGAGCGCCGGAAAGGAATTCAATCAATAACCTTGACACCTTTTGGCGAAAGCTTTGTTCCCTTGGCGGAGCGCTGGCGATTGTTAAATAGAGAGGTGGAGTTTTTACAGGCAAGGGGACCCGAGATTAGTCTCACGATAGGTGCGGCAGATAGTCTAAATGTTTATGTACTGCCGCCGCTTTACCGTGCGATAAGCCAGCAATATCCCGCCTTGCGTTTGAAGATTCGTACGCAACATACGGTGGAGTCTTATGAAAGTATGGAGCGCCGGGAAATTGATGTGGGTTTTGTAAAAATGGAGAGAGTGGTGCCCAACATAATCGCTCAGCCATTTTATGTTGATGAAATGGTGCTAGTCCGGCGTAAAACCGAGGATAGGAATCAGCAAGAATTTGTAGCGCCGTCAGAATTGGATTGCCGTCATCAACTTTATTTTAATTGGGGTCCGTCATACCAGATATGGCATGAACGGTGGTGGGGAGTTTATAGTTCTTCAACCTTGCAGATTGATTCAGCTGCATTGATATTTTCACTTATGTGGGATCAACGGCAATGGGCGATTGTGCCCAAATCAATTGCTGCCGTTTTAGCCAAACCGGATGAATTTATCGTTCAGCAATTATCAGATCCACCGCTGCCAAGAGTGTGTTATAAAATAGTGCCCAAGTATCCGGAGCCGATTAAAGTTCCGTCCATTACTATGATTAATCAATTAGTTGAATTGATGTACTTAGTAGAGTCTAAGATGCAAGGAATCTTTTGACGCAGTTAGAACGGCTCATTTCTCAGTCAAAGATAAAAAACCGGACGATCCGACTAACGGATGGTCCGGTTTTCTTCACAAAATCTTAAATTACAAATCTCAATGTTAGCTGGCCATTACCATGCTGGCAATAGAACAAGCTTGCGATTTAGTCATTGCCTTAATATTCTTCTGAAAGCGTTCATATCTGATACGACAGTAGTCCAGGAAGTCATCACCGTTGTAATGCCTGATCAGCGCCCAGGCTGTCCACAGTAAATCCTGAGCCATTATAAAGCCTTTTATCTTCACTTCTTCTCCGGCAGTCAGCGGCTGGCCGAAGTAGTTTAGAATTAAATAGTCGATGGCCTCGGCAGGGAGTTTGGATTCGAGAATATAGGCGGCTACGTCCCAGCAGGGGTCGTTCATTCCGGAATATTCCCAGTCAATCAGATAGGTTCTGCCGGTGTCGTCGATGATAAAATTTTCCGGAACTGTGTCATTATGGCAGGGAAGCAGGATTGTATTTTCTATATTTTTCTGGACAAAATCGACTAGTTGTTCTTTACGGGTTGGATAGTCAAAGAAAACGTCGCCATTTAGCTGTTTGATAATTTGCTCGTATTTGGACAGCTCTGCCTGCCAGTCAAAACGGTTGGGGAAATGTTTTGGTGCGGAGTGAATTTTCTTCATCAGATGGGAAACTGCATTGAGATTTTTGGGGGAGCAAGGGTCGGCAAAAGCAAGGTTTTGACTGTTTTTGATATATAAGCTTATTTTGATTCCTGTGGTTTCATCAAAATAAATACAATCAGAATTCACGCCGTATTCCGAAGCAATAGTATTATTGACCCTTTCTATTTTGCGATCAATAATCTGTTCAGTCATGCCGCCAGGCTGTCTGATAACATATTCAGTGCCTTTTATATCCATTATGTAGTTGTAGTTGGTAAGGCCACCGGCAAAACGGGATTTGTCGAAGATAATGCTTTCATCATTAAAAACGAGGCGCAGTGTATTTTGTACAAGTTGTTCCATGTTCATATAACTCCACCAAGTAATCTACTTGGATTTTTGAATTTTGATAATTTACTATAGCAAAAAAAGCTAATAAAATCAATGGATTGAGGCCATATGCCGGTTTATCCTTTTATTGGACTTTTTTAGTGAAATGGTATAAATGAAGCTATAGATTTGGTTAAAAAATGTATCCAGCTATGTGGCGCTGGTGCAGATGGCGCCTAGACTACAACAGGATAATTTTTTTGAATGCATCTCCGTTTTTTTTTGCAAAACAAGGGATGCTTATTTTTTTGCCGTTAAAAATAGTCTCGATTTTCCCAAAGAATTGTTTTAGTACAATATCTTAATTTTACTTACTATAATAATGCTAATTTTAATACTGATTTTTCAAAAAAATAAATTGTACAAGCTATATTATAAGGGCTTATTGGAATAAAGGCATCAAGAAATACTTGAGCGCCGGTTCAGACCAGCATGAGGCTACTTCCGGTCTATATCCAGGCATAATCCGAATCTACGCGCACGTAGATGGTAATGTTACCACAGAAAAATATCTCAAAGCTATAAAGGATGGTCATTCCTATGTAACAATGGGACCAATCTTTACCCCGGCAGCAAATACAATGTTTGGATCAACACAAAAAGTACCCGCAGGCGGTAAGTATACGTTACATACCGAAGTTCAAGCGGTTGATGGTCTGGCACGTATTGACGTTTACTGTGAAGGAAAGGCTATTGCTTCACAAGAGTTCAATAATACGCAAGATGCTGCCCAATACACATTAATTGTCGAGCCGACAAAGAACTCTTGGTATAGTTTTGTTGCGATAGACAGCAAGGGTCATTATGCTGTTACAAATCCTATATGGGTTGATGTTGCCGGTACCGTTAAATAAACTGAGTAAATAAAAAAAAGATAACAGATAGGGTCTGCCTGTCTGTTATCTTTTTTTACTTTAAAACTATTTGTAAAGCCGGGTCAGACTGGAGTTACGGTTGGTTAAGAAGGCCTTTTCTATTTTTATTAGTGAATTCTCGCTCAAAGTTCTCGATTTTTCAATAAAATCACTTTTGTACAATATTGCTTTTTACTTAGATATAATAATGCCAATTTTCTATATTGTTTTTTCAAAAAAATCTTTTTTGCTTGCGATATTATATGATTAACAAATAATCAAACAATTTACTCGGTTGAACATAGTGAAGTGACAATCCCTGGAATTCTAAATCTATAGGCAAGAGGAGTTGTATCGATGGAGTACTTTGGAGAAGAGGCGTTGGGTCTTATTGAAACAAGAGGTATGGTTCCGGCTATTCAAGCGGCGGATGTAATGCTTAAAACTGCGGATGTTGTTCTTGTTTCGTACGAAAATATGGGTTCCGGGCTTGTTACAGTCATGATTAAAGGCGACGTGGCGGCAGTGCGGGCAGCTGTAGAAAACGGTGCGGCAGCAGCAGCAGCCATTGGTGAGCTGACAGCCTCCAATGTTATGCCGCGCCCCATCAGCCGGGTAGGCAAGATTGTTTCGAGACATGACATTGATGCGGAATAATACGAATTAATTTTTTAGAAAGGGGAATGCGTATGCACCAAAATGATGCTTTAGGATTTATAGAAACATATAGCCTGGTTTCCGTGCTAGAGGCTGCGGATGCAATGTGCAAGGCTGCAGATGTAGAATTGGTCGGTTACGAAAACGTGGCTTCTGGTTTGATTTCTGTAGTGGTACGCGGTGACGTGGGCGCGGTGAAAGCGGCTGTAGATGCCGGTGTCAAAGCAGCTAGCGCGGTTGGTCCGATTTATAGCTCCAATGTGATTGCCAGACCGCATGCGGATATACAAAAGATTATTGCCAAATATGTTGTGGACTGGTAATTAAAGCTGTTGGTTGGAATATGCGAGTGGAAAGGGGGAGTAATTGAGGTATGGACAGAATGGACAACGATTTGCGCTCGGTGCAAGAGGCGCGGATTCTAGTGGAAACCGCCAGGGAAGCGCAAAAGGTACTGGCGACTTTTCCTCAGGAAAAATTGGACAAAATTGTCCGCAATATGGCCGAAACAGTACAAAAAAGTGCCAGAGAACTGGCCATTATGTCTTGCGAAGAAACGGGATTTGGTAAATGGCAGGACAAGCTTGTCAAAAACATATTTGCCAGTGAGTTTCTTTATAAGAAACTCAAAGACATGAAAGTTGTTGGTATCATTAGAGAAGATCAGGAAAACAGGACAATGGATATTGGCGTACCTGTTGGCGTTATTGCCGCGTTACCCCCAACAACAAACCCCGTATCCACTTCCATTTACAAAGCTCTGATTGCCATAAAGTCTGGTAATGCTATTGTTTTTTCTCCTCATCCTAAGGCTAAAAAAACGATAACCAAGGTGCTTGATATCCTGATCCGAGCGGCCGAAGAAAGTGGGCTGCCCGCCGGCGCTATCGGATATTTGCGAACGGTGGCGGTCGACGGCACGGTTGCCTTAATGAACCACAAAGACACCTCGCTGATCTTGATTACCGGGGTGCCTAAACTGGTCAGGGAGGCCCATACTTCCGGCAAACCAACGATTTATGGCGGTCCGGGGAATGGACCGGCGTTTATTGAGCGGTCTGCCGATATTAAAAAAGCCGTAGCCGCTATTATTGCCAGCAGAACTTTTGATTACGGAATTGTCTCAGCTTCAGAACAATCAATAGTGGCTGAGGAGTGTATCGCCGAGGAAGTGAGGCAAGAACTCAGAAAAAATGGCGCTTATTTCATGACAAGCCAGGAATCCGAACAACTCAGTAAGTTCTTTTTCCGGCCGGATGAAAGTATAAATCCGGAATTTGTCGGGAAACCGGCGGTAGAGTTGGCTCAGCTAAGCGGCCTGTGTGTTCCGGCAGAAACAAAAGTATTGATTTCAGAGCAAAAATATGTTTCTCACGCCAATCCGTATGCAAGAGAAAAGCTTTGTCCGGTTCTGGCGTTTTACGTGGAAAAGGATTGGCTGAATGCCTGTGAAAAATGCATAGAACTGCTGGTGAATGAGGGACGCGGACATACTCTGGTTATCCATTCCAAGAATGAAAATGTCATTCGGGAATTTGCCCTGAAAAAGCCGGTATCTAGAGTACTTGTGAATACTCCCGCCACCTTAGGCGGGATAGGAGCGACAACCAATCTGTTCCCGGCACTGACGCTGGGCTGCGGAGCTGCCGGCGGCGGGTATACTTCGGATAATATCTCACCCCTGAACTTGATTAATATCCGGAAAGTTGGCTATGAAGTGCGGCAACTGGAGGATATAACCAATGGGGCGGCCTGCTTTACAGCCAACCGGCATCCGCTTGAGGATGTGCAAGAATTAAATAAGCTGCTGGAAAAATTACTTAAGCAAATTAGGTAGTACCGCGATGCTGTGAGGTGATTGTCGTTATGAAAAAATTTGTTATTAAACCCAAGATTTATTTTAATGAGGGATCTATGGAATTTCTCAAAGAAATCACCGGATTTTGCGCGTTTATAGTTTCTGATTCGGTTATGGAGAAGCTGGGCTATCTCCAAAAAACCATTGACTATCTTAATGAGACAGGATAAAATCTGCAGTCTTTACCGATGTAAGGCCTGATCCTGATGTGCAAGTGATTGCCGCAGGCATGAAAAAATTCATGGAAATCCAGGCAGATACCATTGTTGCCTTAGGTGGAGGCTCGGTGATTGACACGGCTAAAGGCATTCTATATTCCATGTGGCAGTTCAGCAACGCTGCCGGACAGGAATTTAAGAAACCATTATTTATTGCCATTCCGTCGACAAGCGGTACAGGCTCGGAAGTAACGAATTTCTCGGTAATTACCGCCGAAGGGCAAAAAGTGGTTATTGTCGATGAATGGATGGCGCCCGATATCGCTATACTTGATTCCACTTGTATCCAGCATGTTCCCCAGCACGTTGTGGCTGATACGGGTATTGATGCGCTGGTGCATGCCATTGAGGCCTATGTTTCGACCGAAGCCACCGATTGTACTGACGCTCTTGCCGAAAAAGCGGTTGAATTAATTTTTACCAATCTCAAGACTTTGTACAACGATGTAGGTAATGCCAACGCCCGGGAACGTATTCAGAAGGCATCTTGTCTGGCAGGTATGGCGTTTACCAATGCTAATTTGGGGATTAACCACAGCCTGGCTCATGCGCTCGGAGCAACTTTTCATATTTCCCATGGACGCTCCAATGCATTGCTCCTTAGCGCAGTGGTGGAATATAATGCGAACCTGAGCAGCAGGGACAGCCGGCATGTCGCCGAAAAATACGCGAAATTGGCGGCTGTGATTACTCTGCCCGCCCGGACTTACCGGGAAGGAGCCATAAATTTCATTCAGGCTGTCAAGGATCTGAAAAAATCGCTGGGCATCCCGAAGGGCATTCGTGAATTGGGAATTGATCAAAGCAAGTTCGAGAACGAAGTATTAAATATGGCTGAGCTTGCTCTTCATGATCGCTGTACCCCTACTAATCCGAGACAACCGTCCAGAGAAGATTTAATCACTATTTATCAACAATCATTTTGATACAGTAATTACTAATTAAATAACGAAGAGGGAGGACAAGAGGTTGAACATTCAAGAGTTTTCAAGCAAATTTGCGGATGCAACAAAAAATTTGTCTCCAGAAGAAACAGCCGCTATTATGAAGCTGTTTCAGGGGATTTCCCAGGAACTGTCCGCAAACAGCCCGGTAACTCACAGCGCTCACAAATCGCCTGTGTTTGAAGGGGAAATAACAGGATTGACACCGCGCTTAGAACGACTGCGAGCTGCTTATTTAAAAGTTAAACCAAGTATCAGTACCTATCGTGCCAGAGCTTTTACTCAGGTAACTAAAGAAAATGCGGGGTTGCCTAAAATACTTTTACGGGCCAAGTGCTTCAGAAGAGCCTGTGAGACAGCGCCGCTGGTCATTCAAAGCGATGAACTCATTGTCGGACATCCTTGCGGGAAACCTAGAGCTGGCGCGGTATCACCGGATATTGCCTGGAGATGGATTAGGGACGAATTGGATACCATCTCCACCCGGCAGCAGGATCCTTTCGAAATCAGCGAAGAAGACAAGCGTATTCTACGGGAAGAAATTTTCCCCTACTGGGAAGGCCGCAGCCTTGACGAGATTTGCCAGCAGCAATATCAAGATGCCGGTGTATGGTCATTCTCAGGCGAAGCGTTTGTTAGCGATTTGTCTTACCATCAAGTAAATGGCGGCGGCGACACCTGCCCAGGCTTTGACGTTATCCTGATTAAAAAAGGCATTAACGGTGCAAGACAGGAAGCTGTCGACAGATTAAACAAATTATCCATGGAAAATCCGGAAGATCTTGATAAGATTTACTTCTATAAAGCGGAAATTGAGACTTGTGACGGTATTTTGGCCTATGCCAAACGACTTTCTGATTATGCCAGAGAGCTGGCGGACCGGGAGGGTGACTCAACCCGCCGGAAAGAACTTTATAAGATTTCCGACATTTTGACTCATGTACCGGCCAATCCTCCCCGTACTTTCCAGGAAGCGCTGCAGTCCATCTGGACACTGGAATCACTGTTTGTTGTGGAAGAAAATCAGACAGGCATTTCCGTAGGACGTTTGGACCAATACATTTATCCAATGTTCAAGGACGACATGGAAGCTGGCCGCATGAATAAACTGGAAGCTTTTGAACTGCTCTCCTGCTTTATAATCAAGTGCTCGGAAGTAATGTGGCTGTCCAGTGAACTTGGCGCGAAATACTTCGCCGGCTATCAGCCGTTCATCAATTGCACTATTGGCGGACAGAAACGGACTGGTGGCGATGCGACCAATGAACTTACTTATCTGATTATGGATGCCGTTCGCTTTACCAAGATGTATCAACCGTCCCTGGCTTGCCGGATTCACAACAAATCACCACAGCAATATCTGAAGAAAATTGTCGATGTTGTTAAAGCCGGTTTGGGCTTCCCTGCCTGCCATTTCGACGATTCTCATATCAAAATGATGCTTGCTAAAGGATTTGGCATTGAAGATGCACGGGATTACTGCTTGATGGGTTGCGTTGAGCCTCAAAAATCTGGCAGAATCTATCAATGGACATCCACCGGGTATACGCAGTGGCCGATTGCTATCGAATTTGTCTTAAATCGCGGAATGATGAAATGGCATGGTTCTATGCAAGGCATCGATACTGGTGATCTTGATCATATCAAGACGTATGAAGAGTTTGATGCTGCTTGCAAAAAACAAATTGAACATATTATTCGCTTGTCGGCCATCGGCACTGTTGTCAGCCAGCGCGTTCACCGCGATCTTGTTCCGAAACCCCTTATGTCTCTATTGGTAGAAGGCTGTATGGAAAAAGGCACAGATGTTACCCATGGCGGCGCTCTTGTCAATTACGGTCCTGGCCTGATATTCTCCGGTCTGGGAACCTATGCTGATTCTATGGCTGCCATTAAGAAACTGGTCTTTGAAGACAAAAAATATACCCTTAAGCAAATCAGGGATGCTCTGGATGCCAATTTTGAAGGCTATGAAACTTTACGGACAGATTGCATGAATGCACCGAAATACGGCAACGATGATGATTATGTTGATGAAATTGCCGCAGATCTCGTCAACTGGACGGAAAGGGTTCACCGGTCCTTTAAAATGCTATATTCGCATTTTAGTCATGGTACACTTTCTATTTCCAATAACACGCCTATCGGGGAAATTACCGGAGCCATGCCAAATGGCCGGTTGGCTTGGACACCATTGTCAGATGGAATCAGCCCGACCCAGGGCGCCGATAAAATGGGGCCGACTGCTATCATCAAATCGGTCAGCAAGCTGAGTGTCGAGTCAATGAATATTGGCATGGTCCACAACTTCAAGCTACTTCGCGGGCTTCTGGAAACTCCGGAAGGGGAAAATGGCTTAATTACCTTGCTAAGAACAGCATCCATCCTTGGAAATGGCCAAATGCAATTCAGCTATGTAGATAATGAAGTGCTGAGAAAAGCCCAAATCGAACCTGACAAGTATCGTGATTTGATCATTCGGGTGGCCGGATATAGCGCTTACTTCGTAGAATTATGTAAAGAAGTACAGGATGAAATTATCAGCAGAACCGTTTTGGAGCATTTTTAAACTAGCTATAAGGAATATCTGAAGAATATAGGTTCTTCAGATATTCCCCAAATAAGGAGGGAGAACAGTTTATATGAACATATCGGGAAATCAAACGGCCATTATGATGAAGCGGAAATTGGATGCCGGTTTTGCGAAAAAAGGTATTTTAACAGGTCTTTTTAGTGGCTGTACCTGGGGTGCGAACAATGTAATCCTGGGACTTGCGTTAGGCCTTGTGCCGGTAATGGGTGAAGATGCTGCCTTATATGCTGTACCCCTGGCTGCTGCTTGCCTGAATGATACTTTAGCAGGCTTATGGCTACTCATCTATAACTGTGGGGGCGGACGTTTTCAGGAAATCATTCGTAGTCTTAAAACCGTTCCCGGTCTTATGGTTTGCGTAGCTGCCTTAATGGGGGGGCCTGTTGCGAACAGTGGTTATCTGCTTGGTATTTCCATGGCAGGACCTGCGTATGCGTTGACAATTACCGCATTATATCCGCTAGTTGGCGCTTTGCTTTCCCGGATTTTTCTTAAGCAAGAAATCCTGCCCCGTGTTTGGGCCGGTATGCTGCTTTCGGTTATCGGCGCGATCGTAATATCCTATGTGCCGCCTGAAGGCGAGAACAGTGCAAACTTCTACTTAGGTCTTCTCTTCTCATCGCTAGCCGCTTTCGGTTGGGGCGCTGAAGCCGTTCTGGCCGTATTCGGTATGTCCATGATCGATCCCAAAATTGCAATTAATATCCGCGAACTGACTTCCGGTCTGGTTATGGCGCTTTTTGTTCTGCCAATTGTCGGTGGATGGGCTGTTATTTCTCAGGTTGTTGTTTTGCCGGCAACGATAGGAACCTTTGCCATTGCAGCCTTGGCGGCCGGGGTATCTTACCTGGCATGGTATACGGCCAATAGCAAATGCGGCGTAGCCAAAGGTATGGCGCTTAATGGAACCTATGTCATGTGGGGCGTTATCTTCTCGGCCGTATTCCTGAGCCAGCCTGTTACCCAAAACCTGGCGATCGGCAGCGGTTTGGTACTAGTTGGCGCAACGCTTGTGGCGATTAACCCGAAGGAATTCTTCAGCAAGGGGGAGGCATAATCATGGCAGATTTATTACCGCTGCGGTTTAGAATGCTTCATTATATTTCCACCGTTGACAAAACCTGCGCCAACGATATTATGAAGGCGCTGGAACCCGAATACGGCACCGAGAAACAGTTTAGAAAAGAGGTTTTTGTAGAACATCTATTGGATCTGAAAGCCAACTTCGTTATTGACGATAACGATGTGGCCATTGACGACAACGGGGATTTAGTTGTTTATTACTCTATCAACGAGGAAGGCCTGAGACTTCTTAAAAAATATCTTCCTAAAAGCTGGAGCCAGAAAGAAGCAGATTTATCAGGAGGGTTTTAATCCTAGCATCCTAGCTGATGTTAGTTACCCTATCAGGACAGGCTGTTCCTGACGATAGCCGCAGGATGGCTTTAATAGGTAATTACTAAGGGACGGGACATTATGAGTACAGAAACGGGCAGCAGAATAGAACGAAAAGCGAGAATCTTCAATGTCCAGAAATATTCCATCTATGATGGGCCGGGCATTCGCACCTTAATTTTCTTCAAGGGGTGTCCCCTGCGATGTAAGTGGTGTTCGAATCCCGAGGGACTGGAAAGAAAATATCAGGTCATGTTCAAAGAAGATTTGTGCATTCACTGTGGTAATTGTATTCCTGTTTGTCCCGCCCAAATCCATAGTCTTTCGGCTGAGCAAGCCGGGCAGTTAGAAGCCCAGAGTCAAGTACCTCGCCATAAAGTAAACAGAAGTGTTGACTGTGTGGGATGCCGTAAATGCGAAACAGCTTGTCCCAAACAGGCACTGTCAATTGTCGGCTCAGATAAAACAATTTCTGAAGTACTGGAAATCATCCAGCAAGATTCGCTCTTTTACTTAAGCTCAGGCGGCGGCGTTACACTTGGCGGCGGGGAAGTGACAGCCCAGCCGGAATTTGCCGCCAATCTGCTGATGGAATGCCAGCGCATGGGGATCCACACTGCCATTGAAACAAGTGGCTATGCCAAACTGGACGCGATACTTATGATCGCCCAGTTTACCGATTTGTTTTTGTATGATATTAAGCAAATTGACCCTGATCGGCACTATGAGCTTACCGGTGTTGGCAACGAACGCATTCTTGATAACCTAACCGAACTCCTACGCCGTGGGTTTAATGTCAAAGTCAGGATGCCTCTGATCAGGGGCTTGAACGACAGTGAAGACACCATTCGTAAAACGCTGGAATTTCTTCAGCCTTTTAACAGATACAAGAATTTTCACGGTATTGACTTACTGCCCTACCACAAATTAGGCATTAACAAATACAAGCAATTGGACATGCAGTATCCGATCACCGCAGACTTAAGCTTCAAGCAAGATGAACTGGATAAAATTGAAGCACTCATAAAAGACAGCGACTTACAGGTCAAAGTCATCAAACATTAAAACAAATACCGCTAAAGGTGGACGGAGGGATGTTGTGAGCGCAGCCGATGAATTTGATAAAAAACGCATTATCCAGGAGTATGTGCCCGGTAAGCAAGTAACCCTGGCTCACATTATAGCTTCGCCCGTACAAGACATATATGAACGCCTGGGGATAGAAGAAACAGGAGCCATTGGCATTTCAACCCTTACACCATGTGAGGCGGCCATTATCGCGGCCGATATTGCCACTAAGACATCCGATGTCGAGATTGGCTTTCTTGACAGGTTTACCGGCTCTCTCGTTATATCCGGTGATGTGGCAAGTGTCGAAGCAGCGATGGTTGCCATTAATGAAACTCTGGAAAAATTGCTAGGCTTTACACCTGCCAAAATAACACGCACATGAAGAAACGCATTATGGTCGTCGGACCAACTCAAGCGGGTAAATCAACCCTTGCCAATGTTTTAAACGATGCGGTAAGGCCACTGAAAAAGACCCAGGATGTTATTTATGGGAAAAATACCATGGATACACCGGGGGCCTATATTGAAAACGCTTCGATGTACAGATACCTGATTGCAACAGCCCAAACCGCATCCCATGTGCTCATACTTATTGATCAATCCCGACCTACAGAAGTGTATCCGCCAAATTTTGCAAAGTCGTTTAATTGCCCGGTCATTGGCGTCATTACCAAGATCGATCTGGCTTCGGAAAATACCGGGCTGTGTGCTGAGCAACTAAAAAGAATCGGGGTTTTAGAACCCTGCTTCCGAATTTCGTTAAAAGACAATACCGGCGTAGAAGCCTTGAAAGAGTATTTACAACTGAGAAAGCAAGAAACATCTGAAGAGAGTTGAGTTTCTTTATATATAGACTCCGTATTTTTGTCCAGCGATTATAGGTGATTTCGGCAAAAGAAGAAGGGTGGGTGAGGCAATGAAATTCATCACCGAAATGGAATTACGAGATTTATATAAACGCGAACCCTTTACTACTTATGTTCTGGAACCAGGTACAAAGATCACACCAGGCGCCCGCCAATTTCTTGTAGACCGACGCGTTACGCTGACAACAGCTCAGGCTGATGCCCCCCGAAAGGCAAGTGCCGGCAAGCCGCTAAAGACAGAGGAACGGGAGAAATGGTGCAACCTGAGATTGCAGCGCAGAATGGACAGCATTGAATCCTTATTTATTCTGATTGCGGCAGAACTGTTACACTCCGGGAATGCTCTTATGTCAGAAGAAATCATGTCGTTGGGACATTGCTTTCGCAACGTAGCCAAAGCGGAACAGGAACAGACGGCCCCGGATATCATTCAGTTTTGGGGTTGGACGGCTGAAGAGATCAAGAATCGTGCCGATAATTTGGAGAAATTCGTAGATATCAGTGATTTTCACGTAGGCCTGGAAAACGGAAAGGAGATTGCCCTGTTACATTACCTGCGTGCTTCCCTGCGCGAAGTCGAACCGGCCATTCTGGAAGTCTACTGGAATGAGGAGAAGCAAGACTGTTCACGACAGGATTTGATTGATGCGGTAAATCTGATTATTAACATAATCTGCATGATGATGTGGAAGTGTCTGGGAGGACAAAAATGGAAACGGTAAATTCAACATTTCAATACTGCGACCAACTCGTTGCTGATTTCGAGAGAGTTATACAAACTCCAATAGTGGGTAAATCCTCTGTGTATTACACCGGAGTTGACCTGGGAACTGCCTACATTGTACTTGCAGTTCTTGATGAGAATTATAAGCCGGTTGCCGGCGCATACCGTTTCGCTAGTGTTGTCAAAGACGGCATGGTCGTGGATTATATCGGCGCTATCCGTATCGTCAGAGAACTAAAACAAGAACTCGAAGAAAAGCTTGGCGTAGAACTCATCTATGCAGCGGCAGCGCTGCCTCCGGGAACCGATAGCCTTGACTCAGGAACTATCAAGCATGTGGTCCAGGGGGCCGGGTTTGAAATTACCAATGTGCTTGATGAACCGACTGCGGCCAACGCCGTATTGAAAATTCAGGACGGCGCCATTGTTGATATTGGCGGCGGTACTACGGGGATTGCCATACTGAAGGAAGGCAAAGTCCTGTATGTTGCCGATGAACCTACCGGCGGCACTCATTTTTCATTAGTCATTTCTGGTGCCTATAAAATGAACTTTGACGATGCCGATCAATATAAGCGGGATTTCAAAAACCATAAAGAATTGCTGCCCGTGCTCCGGCCTGTTATTGAAAAAGTCTCATCCATTATCAGCCGCCATGTAAGCGAAAATCCGGTTAAAGAAATTTATCTGGTCGGCGGAACCTGCTGCCTGGAAGGCATTGAAGCTATTATCGCCAAAAAAACCAATCTGCCTACTTACAAACCGAAAAACCCCATGTTTGTAACCCCTTTAGGCATTGCGCTCAACTGTACACAGGAAAGTCTTTAGACAGGAGTGACCTACACATGGAGTACCGGATTATAAAATCCCCGTCTAAAGGGACATTAGACATTCTTTTGCGGCGCCGGGGTTCGGTTGCAAACAGCGCGATCGAGAACTGCGACGCAGTAGGGTTGGTGCAGGGACGGTTGATTGATATGGTGTACGCTGCCGATATTGCCGAAAAAGCGGCCGGGGTAGTAGTCGAAGACATTAAAGGCCATTGTCCGCAAAACCTGATTATGATCGCCATCTTTGGCGATACGGCATCTGTGGAAGCAGCTATTAACGATATCCAACTTAAACTGAAAAAACCAAAAATGGGTGAGGGCTTATGATAGCAGCTAAAGTAATTGATAATATCTGGTCAACCAGAAAAGCGGATTCCCTCGTGGGGTTAAAATTCATGCTGGTAGAAGTCCTTGGTGGTAGTGAGGCCGGTCGATTAATAATAGCAGCCGACACCATCGGTGCCGGCTTTGGCGAACGGGTGCTTGTCTGTACTGGCAGCTCAGCTCGCAAAATGCTGGGGCGGGATGATGTGCCAATTGATGCAGTCATTGTCGGAATTATTGATGAAGACTGCGTATTTTAAGAATTTTGGGGGTGGAAAAATTGGACCTACTAAACGTAGTCAAAGAGGCAGGGATTATCGGAGCTGGAGGAGCCGGATTTCCAACTCACGCCAAACTAACGTCTAAAGCTGAGTATATATTGCTTAACGGAGCCGAATGTGAACCGCTTCTCAGAGTAGATCAGCAATTGATGGAGCTGTTCCCTGATGAAATTATCAGAGGACTCGAAGCGGCGGGGCGCTATATTGAAGCCGGTAAAGCCATCATCGGCATCAAGGGCAAACACAAACAAGTTATTGTCCTTATGCGGGAACGAATTACCGCACTGGGACTTGACGGATACATGGAAGTTATGGAACTAAGAGATATCTATCCTGCCGGTGATGAGCAGGTTCTGGTGCATGAACTTACCCAACGAGTTGTTCCGGAAGCCTCCATCCCACTAAAAGTAGGGTGTGTGGTCATAAACTCGGAAACGGCGTTAAATATATCCCGGGCTCTTGCCGGAACCACGGTTACCGAAACCTATCTTACCATCGCCGGCGATATTCCTCAGCGCATGACGGTTAAAGTACCTGTCGGTGTAGCTATCCGGGAAGTATTCAAACAATGCGGTGTAGGAAACATCGATGACTATGCCGTAATCGACGGCGGCCCGATGATGGGCGGTGTAATGAGTAATATTGACGGGTTTGTCACCAAGAAAAGCAAAGGCTATGTACTCTTAAAAAAAGATCATTTCCTCATCCGGAAAAAGTCTGTCAACCTTGCTCAAGCCAGAGTAATAAGCAGAACAGCCTGTGAACAATGCCGCATGTGTACGGATCTGTGTCCCCGATATCTCCTCGGCCACAATATCCAGCCGCATAAAGTCATGCGGGCACTGAGCTACAACCTGGATGTGAAAGACCAGCAAATTGCCCAACTATGCTGCGAATGCAATGCCTGCGAATTATTCTCCTGCCCCGCCAATCTCCATCCGAAATCTGTCAACATTCTGTTTAAGCAAAAGCTGGCAGAACAAGGGCTTAGATATCAGCCCGTACAAATGGAATTTGCGCCACGGGCCCCCAGAGAATACCGCCTGATTCCCAGTAAACGGCTTGTTGCTAAAATCGGCTTAACGGCTTTTGATAAACCGGCTCCTATGACCCAGGTCGAATTTAAGCCTGAATATATCCAAATTGCTTTAAGGCAGCATATTGGAGCGCCCGCAACACCTGTTGTCACCGTGGGGGAACAGGTTAAAGCCGGACAGCTGATTGGGAAAATTCCGGAGAACAGTCTGGGAGCTGCGGTTCACGCCAGCATGAGCGGTACTGTTGTCGAGAGTACAGATACTTCAATTGTGATAAAGGTGGGTTAGGATATGTTTAGGGCAATAGGTATGATTGAACTTACAAGCATTGCAAAAGGAATTTATGCGACAGATCTGATGCTTAAAACAGCCTATGTTGACGTAGTTAGCGCAACTCCCGTCTGTCCGGGGAAATATATCGCCATCGTTCATGGAGACGTTGCCGCTGTAGAAAGCTCGATCAGCATAGGGGTAGAAACCGCGGGAGAATATCTGGTAGACAGCTTTATTCTTCCCAACGTTCATCCGGCTGTTTTTCCAGCCATTACGGCCACGACGCTGCCGGAGGGATCAGGAGCCCTGGGAATCATGGAATCCTTTTCGGTGGCATCGATGATTATTGCCGCCGATGCGGCACTTAAAGCTGCTGATATTCAGGCTTTGGAACTGCGTTTGGGCAGTGGACTGGGCGGTAAAGCCTACTTTACCTTTACCGGTGATGTCGCTGCCGTCCAGGCAGGTATTGATGCCGGTAAAGCCGTTGTCCTTGAAAAAGGCCTGTTGGTTGATATCGAAGTAATTCCATCACCGGCTGAAAAATTGTGGACATCCCTGTTCTAACTTTAGAATTACATAAAGTGAGACTTGCTCCAGGTGGGGTTTTAACCCCATCTGAAGTTTAGTCGAACATATCCAGGAACTTAGACGCTCGCCAGTGTCCGTAGGGGTATAACTACCGCTTGTAAAAGCGGGAGTCTTAGAGCGACTTAGTCATCGGATAAAACATTTTAGTAAAAGGAGGTGCTACCTTGAAAAGACTTGTTAGTGCAAGTGCGGTAAAAGCAGCAGCAGATCAGGGGCAAAAAATATTTTGCATAGACTGTCAAACCATCATTACCCCGGCAGCCAAGGATCTAGCCAAGGAACTGGGTGTGGAATTTACTACAGAGGCTGCTCAGGTAAATCCCGTCAGTAACGGCAGTTGTGTACAGAAGCAGGAAAGCCAGGCAACAGACATTGACCGCGATATGATCTATCAAGTTGTAAAAGCGGTATTGGCCAACGGACTTCTCGCAAGTATTCCTGCCTCATCTCCCGAAAATCCCTACCGTGCCGACGGAAATCCAAAAAACGGACTTAAAATCGTGCGCGGCAGGACAGTAAAGTTTGACACTTTTGACACAGGCGATCCCAGCACCAACGTAACGTATCAGGAAGTGGTAAGTAAAGATGACTCCCAAATGAGCGCAGGCTTTTTGACAATTGAAAAATCCAGCTTTGATTGGGAATTGTGCTATGAAGAGATCGACATTATTCTTGAAGGAACCCTATCCCTTACCATTGATGGCGAGACTTACTATGCTCATCAGGGAGATGTCCTCTTCGTACCGAAAGGTTCCAAAGTAACCTGGGGTTCACCCGAGTATGTCAAGCTCTTTTATGTAACTTACCCGGCAAATTGGGCAGATCTTATGGCGCAGCAATAGGAGGATAAGCTATGCAGGCTCTTGGCCTAATTGAGACACGAGGACTCCTACCTGCTATTGAATGTGCAGATGTCATGCTCAAAACGGCGCAAGTGGAACTTGTGGGGAAAACCTTGGTAGGCGGCGGTCTTGTAACAATTATCGTAACCGGCGATGTGGGGGCTGTAAAAGCCGCGGTGGAAGCTGGGGCGGCAGCAATTGAAACCATTGGCCGCTTGTCATTGGTTTCTCAACATATAATTCCCAGACCGCACAATGAGATTGAAAGCATAGTTGTTCAACCCATTTCTGTTCAGGAGCAGTCAGAAATCCCTGAACGCCAACAAGAGCAATCAAGCTTTCTGCCAGACTCTGATGTAACCACCGGCATCGACGATTCCTTGCCAGACCAAGACGGCGAACCAGAAGCGACAGAACCTGAAAAGCCAACAAAGGAAAGCGCTGACCCGGCTCCAATAACGCTGAAACAGCTTAGCAAACAAACGGTTGATGCTTTTATAAAGGAATTTGGCTTGGAAGAAAGCATCAACGTCCTCAAGTCGTTTTCTGTGATAAAACTTCGCCATCTGGCAAGAGAATACAAAGAACTTGGTGTAGCAGGCAGGGCGATATCCAAAGCAAACAAAGATTTACTTATTCAGATACTTCAGGAATATTACACGAGGGTGACTGAAAAGTAACTTGGCCCTGTAAATAGGTAAAGACAGTGGAGGGAGAAATCGCATTGGAAAATTTTGATTATGATTTACAGTCTGTGCAAGAGGTCAGAAATCTTGCCCGTCAGGCTAAACTGGCACAAACTCAACTCGCAAAATTCAATTGTGAACAGATCGATAAAATCATCCGGAATATGGTGAAAGTAGCTGAGGAAAATGCCGTTTCCCTGGCAAAAATGGCCGTAGAAGAAACCGGATTTGGTAAAGTAGAAGATAAGATATTTAAAAACCAGTTTGCTTCTACCGAACTATATAAATTCATTCAACCGATGCAAACCATCGGCGTAGTGAGACAAGATACCGTCAATAAAGTCATGGAAATTGCCGAGCCGGTAGGTTTGCTTATGGGGATTATTCCTTCCACCAACCCCACATCCACGACAATATACAAATCGATTATCGCCATTAAATCCCGTAACGGAATTGTATTCTCCCCGCATCCGTCCGCTTTGAAGTGCACATTGCAGGCCGCAAAATTAATGAACGAAGCTGCGGTAGCCGCCGGTGCCCCGGCCAATATCATCGGCTGCATTTCCAAGCCTTCGATGGAGGCAACCAATGAACTCATGAAATGCGACGAAGTGGCCATGATTATTGCGACAGGTGGATCGGCCATGGTAAAGGCCGCCTATAGTGCAGGCAAACCGGCCTTGGGCGTAGGTCCCGGCAACGTTCCGGCCTATATCGAAAGAACCGCCAATATTCCCAAAGCGGTAAAGAACATCATCGCCAGCAAAACCTTTGATAATGGCACCATCTGTGCATCCGAGCAATCGGTTATTGTGGAAGAATGCATTCGCGAGCAGGTAATGGACGAGTTCCGACGTCAGGGCGGCTACTTCATGACTGCTGCCGAGACGGAAAAAGTTGCCAAAAAACTGTTTGTTCGCGGCCATGCTATGAACGCCAAAATGGTGGGAAGATCGGCACAGGTTATCGCCGAGAATGCCGGTATATCCATTCCGCCGGGAACTAAAGTATTATTAGGTGAACAACAAGGTGTTGGCGAAGAATATCCGTTATCTTATGAAAAACTGACTACTGTACTGGCATTCTATACCGTAAAAGATTGGGAAGAAGCTTGCCAGCTGAGTATCAAACTCTTAAATAACGGCGGGATAGGTCATAGCTTATCCATTCACACCGAAACTCCGGAAATGGCAATAAAATTTGCCGAAAAACCAGTATTCAGGATCTTGGTAAATACTTCTTCCAGCCAAGGCGGCGTGGGGGCAAGCACCGGACTAGCTCCGTCCTTCACCTTAGGTTGCGGTACCTGGGGCGGCAGCGCCACTTCCGACAATGTAACCCCAATGCACCTCATTAATATCAAACGTGTGGCTTATGGCATCAAAGACTTCACTGAAAACACAACTCCTTCCTACTCAACCTGTGCTCAAAGCGGCAATGCTAATGCTATCAGTGAAGATCAGATAATGAATGTTGTGAATGAAGTGATTTCCTTACTGAAAAAAAGAGGTGATAACTAAAGTGGGTAAGTATGACGCTTTAGCAGCGCTTCTGCTAGAAGCAATCAAAGAAGGGGGGGATTTTAGAAAGGATACAAATGCCATCCCTGTAGGAATATCTAATCGTCATATTCATCTATCGCAAGCCGATTTGGATACCCTGTTTGGTGCCGGATACCAATTAACGAATACCAAGGACTTGTCTCAACCTAAGCAATACGCCTGCAAAGAAACGTTGACGATCGCCGGTCCCAAAGGCGCTATCGAAAAAGTCCGCATCCTTGGCCCGGTGAGAAACGAAACTCAAATAGAAATACTTCAGGCAGACTGCTTCAAGCTTGGTATAAAAGCCCCGGTAAGAATGTCGGCAGACCTTACTGGAACGCCCGGACTAACTCTCATTGGCCCCCAAGGAAGTGTTATTCTTACCAAAGGCGCTATCATCGCCCAGCGGCATATCCATATGACCCTGGAAGATGCCGCGCGCCTCGGGGTAACCGATGGACAGCAGGTAACTATTCAAGTAGACGGACTGCGGGGAGGAACTTACTCGCATGTCGCTATCCGAGCAAACAACACTTCGGCACTTGAATGTCATATCGATACAGAAGAAGCAAATGCGATGAATCTCTCCGCAAATTCAACAATAACGATTGTAAAATAAATTAAAATTTTAGGAGGAAACAAAAATGAGTAAATCGGAAGCGTTAGGATTAATTGAAACAAAAGGTCTGGTAGGAGCAATCGAAGCAGCTGATGCCATGGTTAAAGCAGCAAACGTTCATTTGATTGGCCGTGAATTAGTTGGCGGCGGTTTGGTGACTGTAATGGTAAGAGGCGACGTTGGCGCTGTAAAAGCGGCCACTGATGCCGGTGCTGCTGCTGCTCAACGTGTTGGCGAACTTATCTCGGTTCATGTAATTCCTCGTCCGCATGGTGACGTGGAAATGATTCTCCCAGTTAGAAAAGAAGCTTAATATTTAATTAGGCAGACATTACGGGTAAAGGTCAAAATCTCCTTTGGGGATTTTGACCTTCATCTTTTGTCAAAAAGTGCCTTAAACACATGAAATACCTGAGTTTATGAGGGGTCAAGTCCTTGTCACTAATAACGTTTTATTTTATAATAATAGTAGGTTGCAAAATAAATGTAATTTTTTAACATGTTTTGTAAAAAAAGCAAAAATATGCTAAATATACTTATAAATAATGGTAATACATTAAACTCAAGCAGTCCTAATAAATCATGTATGATGGGGTTGCATCCGGAACTGTGCCCATCATTCTTTTAGTCTCGTTAACTTAAAGAATTTGGTCACAAACTCGCGGATGCCTTTATTTTTTATCCTGCTTTTAACCATTACTGCTAATACTTCGTTTAATCCGCCAAGCGAAATACAATCAATCATAGAAAAGGAATTTTGGCGAAAAATGAATAAGACTGACAAAACATTGAAGATTTTAATGGATTCCAATCTGTATTCTCGATATAGCGGACTATTATCTTTATCTAATATATCTTTGCTGCTGATAGATCCAAATGGTGATATTTTGCTTGAGTTTAACCCGTCGCCCGAGTTCTGCAAAGTGATTTGCCAAGAATGTGAAACGCGGCTATGCTCAGACTATATTTCTAGATTAAAGCCAGGTAAGGGAGAAAGATTTGTCTGCCGGTATGGACTCGAAAATATTGTTTTGCCAATCCATATTGATAACCAAGCAATTGGTTATGTTATCGGAGCACAGGTTTTTTCTACAGATAGTGAATATCAGAAGTATTTGATTGATATAATGGCCATTGCCACGGAGAAAAAACTGGAACCTGAATTTATTGCAAAATCGATTTCCACGATAAAGACCATTGAAGAAAACAAAATCGAAATTCATGAACAACTATGCAATCACATTGCCAAAAATATTTGTTATGACTTTTCGGAAAGCATTAATAATACCGATAAGGCTATCGCCCGATTATCCATTGAAAAAGAAATGCTGGAAAAAAAGATCATTGACTTGGAAGCAAAAAACATGTCTTTGGTCATTAACCCGCATTTCTTGTTTAATACCTTAAACTCAATCGCGCGTATCGCTTATTTCGAAAAGTCCCATACAACAGAAGAACTTATTTATTGTCTTTCTGATTTATTGCGGTACAACTTAAAGCAAGACGATGAGCTGCATACCATCGGCTCCGAAGTGGATAATATTGAGAAATACTTGTATATCCAGAAAATTAGATTTAAAAATCGTTTGGAATACGAAATTGATATTGCCGAACATATTAAACCCCATAGAATTCCCAACATGATTATCCAACCGATCGTCGAAAACGCGCTTATTCATGGTATTACCCCGAAACGGGATGGCGGCAAAGTAAAAATTTGCGCGGAAAAATATAAAAATAATATCACAATTTCTGTCATTGATAATGGGAATGGGTTTCCCAAAGCGGTTTTGCAAAGTCTTCAGCAACCGGAAAGTAAGCTGGGAATAGGTTTTCGCAGTACTGACAAACGGCTGAAACGTTATTTTGGCGATGAGTATGGCTTAACAATTGTAAAATCAGACTATAGCGGCAGTACTGTAACTATCTCGATTCCCACCAAACCCAATGCGAGGCGATAGCGATGAGTGTAGTTTTGATTGTGGAGGATGAATTACTCGAATTGGAATTTCTCAGATCCATTGTTGAGGAAATTCTTCTGCCCGAGGATACAATACTTACCTGTGAAAGTGGAATTCAGGCTGTCAATCTGGCCAAACAATACCGGCCGGATATCATAGTGATGGATATCCTTATCCCTGAAATGGATGGTTTACAAACTCTTCAGGAGATTAAGAAATTCCTTCCGCGCGTATGTGTAATGATCCTATCCGCCTATTCAGACTTTTCGTATGCGCAAAAAGCCATTCGTCTGCGAGTTCAGGAGTACTTACTCAAACCCATCAAGCCGTCGGCTTTCAAACAGGCATTCCGCGAACTGCTTGCTACGGTAGCTGAATGTCCGGAACAGTTCGAGGCAGAAGTTACCGACACTCAAATTGACCAGATCTACTTCATTGAAAAGTCGCTAAAATATATACACGAAAACTTTAAACAAAAATTGCCCTTGCAGTTGGTTTCCTCCTATGTATTTGTTAATCCTCAGTACTTCAGCCGCATCTTTAAAAAAGAAGTCGGGATTAACTATATAGATTATGTAAATAACTTAAAGATTGAATATGCGTGTAAATTGCTGGAGACGACGAATTATCCCGCCTATCGTATTTCCAGTGAATGCGGTTTTGCTGATCCCTCCTATTTTAACCGCGTATTCGTGCAGCAGAAGAATATGACTCCCAAAGTATACCGAAGAAAACATCTATGTGAAGGTGCAGCAAATAATAGTTGATGCGCCTTGCGGTCTTTTTATAAAATAATATTAATAAAAACAGGTTTTCGCTTTCAGAGCAAAGCGGAACCCTGTTTTTTTTGCCCTTATAGAAAGTATAACTTTCGCCTGGATAAGAGCAACATCGGCTTCGGCTTTCGCCAAGGCTTGGCGTAAGTCGTGTTTTCTTTAAAGATGAGTTATAACATAGCCTCGCTTGGCAGATACTTGTAAAGAAGTAGTTAACAAGGAGGGGCTGGAGTGAAAAGTCAAAGTGGAGGATTATCGGCTTGGCAGCTCACAATGATGGCATTGGGAACAGTAATCGGGGGCTCCTTTTTTCTGGGGGCTGCTGTCGCTATTCGGGCTGCAGGGCCGGCAATCATAATATCTTTTATAATAGGTGGCGCTCTTGTATACGCTATTCTTTATGCATTGTCGGAAATGACCGTAGCTGATCCGGCACCAGGATCATTTCGAACCTTTGCGGAAAAAGCGTATGGTCCTGCTGCCGGTTTTGTTGTAGGGTGGGTGTACTGGACAGGGCTGGTGCTGGCTATGTCCAGTGAGGCAATTGCCGTGTCAGAGTTGCTCAAGACCTGGCTGTATGGATTTTCATTGCCTTTGCTTGGGGCGGCAGTTATTATTGTTGTTACCGTTCTCAATCTGTTTGGTGCCGAACGCTTAAGTAAACTGGAAGGGGGGCTGGCAGCGGTAAAACTGTTTGCCATCGTTGGCTTTGTAGTCTTAAGTGCGGCGATTGTTGGCGGATTAATGCCAGGGACAGCGCCGGCAAAAGCCGGAGCATTGATGACAGAACCAATATTTCCGAAGGGAATCGGTGGAATTGCAGGGAGCATGCTGGTGGTAATGTTTAGCTATGCCGGGTTTGAGGTTATTGGCTTAGCGGCTTCTGAGACTCCCAATCCGCATAAGACTGTACCGCAAGCAATCACTTATACTGTTTTCGGCTTAGTCGGTTTATATATAACAGCCGTCACAGCGATACTGCTGCTTGTACCAACGGAGGGATTAACCACAGAACAAAGTCCTTTAGTGACTGCGCTGACGGCGTGGGATTTACAATGGGCTGGCAATGCAATCAACATTGTGCTTGTCACTGCCATTCTATCAACAATGTTGGCGGCGATGTTTGGGTTAGGACGCATGCTCCGGTCACTGGCGGATGAGGAGCATGCACCGTCCTGGCTTAAAGATGAAGGTGATATTCCTTATCGCGGCATCCTCTTTTCGGGAGCAGCAATGCTCACAGGCCTTGGCCTGGGACTTTTACTGCCGGCACAAGTATATCTCTTCCTTGTAAGTTCCGGTGGTTTTGCACTGCTTTTTTCCTATTTCGTTATTCTGGCAACCCACCACAAACTGCGCAAGCAGCAGGGTTGTCCACCTGAAGGAAAATGCCAGCTTCCCGGTTTTCCCGCTACTTCCGGGCTGGCATTAGTCAGCATTGCAGGAATCATTGCCAGTATGCCGTTAATCCCCGGACAGGGGGCGGGGCTGTTTGCCGGGCTGGGTTTTGTAGTTTTGTTTTCGCTAATTTATTTTGTTAATAAGAAGCTTCTAGTGAAAGAAGCAGGCCCCAATTGGTTGGTTAACAGGGAGGCGCACATAGCAGACCTGCAGTTTGAAACTGCAGAAGAGTTAAGTGATGAGAGTAAATCGCTGCTGGAAAAAAAGAGTGAGAGCAGTAAGGAGATAAAGGATAAACAGGTGTAGAAAAATGTCGTATTACTGCATAGTAAGCTTATACTATTTAATTATTTAGTGTAAAAAATCTCCGCTTTTCAGGCGGGGATTTTTGGCGTTAGATGGAACGTTGGAAATTAATATTTGAGTAATGCTTTAAGATTTCTTTGTAAAGTAATGATTTCATAGTCATTAAGATTGATTTTTTTTAGAGCTTCGCAGAGTTTTGAAGGAAGTTTAGTAAAGTTATTTGCATGTAATAGTTCATCGATATCTGATTCATCCAAGATATCCCTGTAATCTGTTAATATGTTTTGATTCCGGTTTTGAGGACATGCTAGTTGGCAGCGAATACATCCGACTAAGGAGTTGTGCCAATTGTCGTTAATCCAAACGGGGAATGGTTCGGAATTTTCGTTAATATAGGTAAGACATCGTGATGCATCGATAATTTTTTGCTTTATGTCAATACACTTTGTGGGGCAGTTATTTAAACAGGCCCAGCAGTTGTCGCAGTGTGGCATCATTTGTATGTCTTGCCAGGTAGCATTGTCACACGGCATATCGGATATTAGAGCGATTAGGCGATAAAAACTTCCCATACCCGAAATATAGGAGATATTATTTCGCCCGTACTGACTGAGTCCACTTCTCACCGCAAGAATTTTTAATGGGAGCTTTCCGCGAATAAAAGAGTAATTTTCTTTTTTTAATTCATTTTCGACAATATTGAATACAAGTTTTTCTGCTTCGGTATATATGTAAGTCGGTGGCACAACAATTCTTTGTTCTTTTTTGCGATAGGTAAAGCGCAGTATTGTCATTGGCTGTGGTACTGCCGTGATAAGTATCGATTGTGCATTAGGGAATACTTCGGAGTAATCGTAATAAAAATGTCTCAAATATTTGTGTATAAGATTTTTGCTGAGAATACCGGAATTGTATAACTCGTCCATTTCTTGCTGCAGATTAATTAGAAGATGAATAGGTATAATTGCAGCTTTACAATTATTCTGCTGTAATTTTGTAAGTAATGAAGTTTCCTGTACGTTCAATACGGACCCCTCCTTGTAACTGTTATTTTGATTAATGGGGGTTACAATGAAATAATTAGTATAATATCTTGCTTTGTAACTGTCAATAATAATATAAGGGGTTACGAGAAATGAAAGAGCTATGTTTGGATTTTTTAAATACACGATGGTACCTTACTCATAAAATCAACAAGGAGATATTGGCAGATCCCGAATTGCTTAAGGAGTTTCTTGAATCGCACCAGTTGCATATTGACAGTCCTTTTTCTACTGAAATAATAAATGGATTATTGGAATTGCGGGCATTTCTTGCTAAAAATTTAGAGGATTATATGAGAGAAAGAGCAATATCGTCTGAGGCCATTAAAAGGATAAATTACTATCTTGCAATATCAACCTGCATAAGGGTGATGGAAAAAAGGGAGAAAGGATTCAGTCTAGCAATACGGCCGGATGTTGTTGATTGGAGTTGGATTATGGCAGAAATAACCGCTTCTTTTGTTGAATTAATCGAATCTGGTGATTACAACCGCATTAAACTTTGTGAGAACCCGGAATGCAAATGGTTTTTTTACGATGAAACAAAAAGTCGCACAAAACGATGGTGCGATGACCGCTGTGCAAGCCTAATGAAGGTAAGAAAGTTTCGTTCTAAACAGAAAAATATCCTCAAAAAGTAAATGGCATTTTTTTGAATTTGAGTGTAATGTAAATAAGCTGGAGGTTTATATGAAATTAACCGTTTTAGTTGATAATAATACTATAATTGATAGATACTTTCTGGGGGAACCCGCTGTTTCGTATTATATAGAATGTGAAGGGAAAAAATATCTGTTTGACACAGGTTACTCAAATATTCTCTTAACAAACGCAAATAAAATGGGGATAGACCTTTTAGCGCTAGATACAATACTTATATCACATGGCCACAATGACCACACATGGGGATTAAATGGATTAGTCCGTTTGTATACCGAAGCTATATTTGAAGGTCGCAGTTTGAAAACACCCACGATAATTGCTCATCCTGATGCTTTTTTTGAGAAAAGAAAAAACGGACTAACAATAGGTTCAATGTTGTCCGGTCGCCAATTAGAAAATACTTTTCCATTAAACCTTAGCAGAAAACCTGTAATGTTGTCGGATAAACTTATATTCCTCGGCGAAATTGAACGGAGTAATTTATTTGAAGCAAAAAAATCAATCGGTGAGACGCTGCAGGATGGTATGTGGCAAGAAGACTTCGTGCTGGACGATTCTGCTTTAGTGTACAAGTCTGATCAAGGTTTAGTTATAATTACCGGATGTTCCCATTCCGGGATTTGCAATATTATTGAATATGCCAAAAAAGTTTGTAATGAAGAAAGAATATGTGACATTATCGGCGGATTTCATCTTTTGAATCCAAGTCACCAGCAGTTAAGCAATACCTGTGAATACTTAAAAAGAAATCGGATTTGTACTATTCATGCCTGTCATTGTACCGATATGCAGTCGAAAATTAAGCTGGCTCAGGTAGTAAATATTAAGGAAGTTGGTGTAGGCTTAGTAGTTGAATATTAACAAAACCGAAGGTTGCCACAGATTCTCTATAGCTACATTAATTCCCGCTTTTCCTCAAGAAAGAGTATGATAGATACTTTAAAACCCCACTACCTTGCCTTACGGCTTGGTAATGGGGTTTGTTTACTCCGGGCTTCCTAATGTTTAGGCAGTCTGAAGGCCCAAAGTGTCACTTTATGGGATGGAAAAACGATTGTTTAATCATGTTTTCTTGAGTAAATACTCCTTGCCCGTTAATGACCATACCAGTTTTTACTCTTATATTGCGGGCAAGACCATATCCCTTTAATACTCCTCCCCGGACATCCGGATCGGAATTCATGAATGATTCCCCTTCATCTAAATGGCAATCTTGCACAGTTATATTACCAATAACTTGTGAACAAGAGCCTAAGTAGGAACATCCTAATATTTGTACGCCATTAATATAGCGGCCATGATCTCCAATATGTATATTGGATTGTTTAGTATTTGCCTTAATGCTTACTCCACCGTCACCAAATTGGTTGCTGTCTCCAATTTGGACTTTTCCATATTCGGCGCGAATCAAAGAATTAGGCCAAAAGGTGTTACCGTTTCCAATGTATATAGTGCCATTATTTTTTGTTTCGATAATAACTCCACTATAAAATTTATTATCAGTACCAATTTCTACGGAAGAACTTATTAATGTCGAAAATGGATCTAATATCAAATTGCCCTTTGCTTCTAATTCTAGTAGTTCCGGTATAGAAAAAAATCCGTTCTTTTGGCGCTGCTCATTAATTTTCGAGAAAGCTTCTGCCATATTCACGAAATTATCCCCCTATTACATTTATAAATTAATCCTCAAATGCTTTTTGAAATCCGCGCAGATTTTCTTGTAAATGCTGAGGAGATTTTGTTCCAGTTAGTATTACCCCACGAAAATTCTTCTTAATAATAAATTTAAATGCTTCTTCGATAGTATCTGAACTATTATCCAGATTATTTTTATACATTATTTCGCCCATATGAAATGGCCTATTACTAATTACAAATTTATTATTTTCTTTGGCTAAATCTAAAATTTCTTCTAAAGAAGTAAAATTCATATTGTAAGGAATTTGTATCACTGAAAAGGTATTGTTTTTGCATACAATACAACCGGACTCTACATCACTGACACTTGCTCCAATAATATTAATTCCTTTTTGCTTTGCATATTTGACAGCGTCTAGCAAAGCCTCACTTTGCAAAACCTCCACATTAGTTTTGTGAAGTTGAAGAATATCGATACGCCCTAATCTTTCTAAGCTCTGATCAATGCTGCTGCAAAGAGCTTTATAAGAATGATCTACATAGGTAGATGATGTCGTTTCGTCAAAAAATTCTCCAAATTTAGTGGCAACAACAACGCTATTTCTTTGTTTCGTATCTAAACTTTTCAGAAATTTTCCCAGTCGTACTTCACTTAGTCCATAGGCAGGAGCAGTATCAAAAAAATTAATACCCATTTCGAAAGCTTTCATCAAAAAATCCAGAGAATTTTGTTCCTCTGGTATTGAAGATGATTTATATCCCCACGTTCTTCCTATGCCAATTAAACCTAACCCCAGCTCTATATCTGCATTTTTATTTGTCATCCTTACGCTCCTTTTTTATATAAAACTTGAAGTGAATTACTAACGTTGCTGTAATAAATTGCATATATTCGAAATTCTATACAAAACATTTTTTCCCTACTGCATAATAAAAAGAGTATGCGCTTTTTCCCTATTCAGGGAGAGAGGTAAGAGCGAGGCAATAGATTTATTCCGGCTATTTTTAGTGTCCGCAAAAGGAGAATATGCTCCTGAAGGTGAGTGAAATAAATAAATGTGCGTACTGGATAAATAAGTATTGACAATGTTTGTTAATTATGATTAAATTAACAAAAAAAGTATATACTTTTTAAAACTATAACATAAACCGATGATAGGGAGATTAAATCAATTACGCGCTTACAGAGAGCCAAGGGTAGCTGTGAACTTGGTAGAAATGCGGATTGAACAAGTGGACCCTTGAGGGTGGGGCGAAACGTCTGGGGACTTAGTAGCTTTCAACGTGTGCTCACGTTATCGAGCCGGGAATGTGTTAGCATTCTTTATGAGATAGTCAAACGTAATAGTTGTTTGGCAATCAAGGTGGTACCGCAGATGAAACATCTGTCCTTGTAGAGGATAGGTGTTTTTTTATTTGACAAAATTATAGGTGAGGAGCGTTTGAATTATGAAGGCGGAGCAGTTTGCAAAATTAAAGACCTTGCTGCAGCGTGTGCAGCAGAATAGTGTTTTTTATCAGAATAAATTTAAAGAAGCGGGCTTTGATATTGATACTATTCAGGACCCGTCTGATATTGCTTACATTCCATTTACCACTAAAGAAGAGTTGCGGGAAGCTTACCCGCTCAATATCCAGGCTGTTCCTGATGAAGAAATTATCAGAATACACTCTTCCTCGGGGACGACCGGCAAGCCGATCATTATTCCCTACACCGCTAAAGATGTGGACGATTGGGCCGAAATTATGCGGCGCTGTCTGATTGTTGCCGGTGTAACAGCAAAAGACAGGGTGCAGGTTACCCCTGGATATGGTTTATGGACAGCCGGTATTGGATTTCAGGCTGGTGTGGAAAGAGTGGGAGCCATGACGATTCCCATGGGGCCGGGAAATACCGAAAAACAACTACAGATGATGATGGACTTAGAATCCACAGCAATTATTGCAACCTCCTCCTATGCGCTGTTATTGGCGGAAGAAATTCATAAGCACGGATTGAAAGAGCATATCCACTTGCGAAAGGCTATTCTTGGTTCAGAACGCTGGGGGGAAAAGATGCGCACGAGAATAAGCGAGGAACTGGGGGTAGAGTTATACGACATTTATGGACTGACTGAAATATATGGGCCAGGAATTTCGATAAGCTGCAGTGCCGGGAACGGACTACATTATTGGGATGATTATTTGCTGTTTGAGATTATCAATCCCCAGACAGGCCAAATCGTACCTGATGGTGAATTCGGCGAATTGGTTATTACTACTTTGACAAAAGAAGGTGCGCCGCTTATCCGCTACAGAACCAGAGATATTACCCGCTTCTTAACCGGGGAATGCCCCTGCGGTATGACTCACCCGCGCCACGACGTAATCTTAGGCAGAACTGATGACATGGTTAAGGTCAAGGGAGTTAACATCTATCCAGGTCAAGTGGACGATGTTCTTAAACATGTCGAAGGTATAAGCAGTGAATACCAGATTGTCCTGGAGCGGGAAGACGGTAAGGACACCCTGCTTTTGAGATTTGAACAACAGCCCGGTTTTGATGGCAATAATCTGGAAGCGCGTGTAAAAAGGTATTTTAAAACGAAAGTCGGCTTGTCCATCAATGTCCAGGCGCTTAGCATTGGTGAGCTGCCGCGCAGTGAGAAGAAAACGAAACGGGTTATCGACAATAGATAGTAAAAACAACTCTGCGAAAAAGCCCTCGGCCTTGCAAATATATAAATGAGGTTTCTCTCTGGGGGGACAGTAAAGAAGGAATGCTCCTTAACTACAGGACATTCCTTCTTTGTCGTTTAGGCTCGTTACCTAATTATAATGTTTTGCACGTATATACAGCCGCTGCTTTTTTTTCTCAAAATAGTCCTGCCAAATTACATTGACCAAAGCATGGATAATCATCGGCACTACTATATTGAAATCGGAAAGAATATAGCTTCCTCCGTAAACAAATCCGGCAAGTGCCGCCGTAACTGCAAAACGGTATCCGAAATGGGGAATATGCGCCAGCCCAAATATAAGTGATGAAAAGAAATATGCACCGAACAGGCCAATATTAGGATTTAACCGCATATGATTCAGTAAGCCCCAACGAAAAACAACTTCCTCAAATATGACGATGAGTGGTTGGCGCAGAAGTATCGGTTGGATTACTTCCAGTGTCGAATTATATAAATTACCTGGGACAAAATCAACTTTGATGATCCGCCGCGCTATGATGAAAAGCACTAGAACACCTACGATGCCTGCTCCAATTCCAGTAAAAAAACTAACCATATGTTTTTCCTCCTTAATTTTTATTGGACTATTAATAGTCTAATTGATGTGGGAATGGATATTGCATAATACGCAAGGGGGACGCTGAATGTTAGTTTTTTTGCAATACATAATTTTAGCCGTTACCGTATTATTTGTGTTAGTATACAATATTTACATAAAATACCGGTTAACAAATTGATAGCTGAAAACAGGGGCTATGGAGCGATGTTGAATTTATATACAAGGGAGGGCAGCGTTGTGGCGTATTGCTTTCGCAATCTGATTTTCGAGGGAGGCGGAGTAAAGGGGATCGGATACGTCGGAGCTATGCAGATCCTGCAAGAAAAGGGGATAATGGATAGCATTACAAGGGCTGGCGGGGCTTCAGCCGGAGCAATTGTAGCAACGCTCGTTGGTTTGAATTATAGCCATAATGAAATAAGCGATATTCTAAACGGGCTTGACTTTCGTAATTTTCTCGATGATTCATGGGGCCTTGTTAATGATATCAATCGATTAATCGTTAACTACGGGTGGTATAAAGGAGATTTTTTTCTTAATTGGATTGAAACCCTTATACAGCAAAAAACAGGTATTACCAGAACAACTTTTGCTGATGTCAAAAATCTGCAAGACCGCTTTGGGTTTAAGGATATATACATCATCGGGACAAATTTATCTACACGATTTTCCGAAGTTTTTTCCTATGAGAAAACACCACAGATGTGTCTTGCCGATGCTGTGCGTATTTCTATGTCCATTCCGCTTTTTTTTACTGCGCCGCAAAATAGTCAAGGTGAATATTATACAGATGGTGGCGTATTAGATAATTACCCAATTCGCCTGTTTGATCGCCAGAGTTATGTTGACAATGATTACATTATTCCCAACTATTACAAAATGTGTAATCTAAGGATGGATGGCAATGGGCCGGAGAATAATCGCTATGTTTATAACAAACAGACTTTGGGTTTCCGGCTTGACTCCCAAAGCGAAATAGGCGTATTTAAGGATAAAGCAGATCCACCCCGCTGCAAAATAAATAATTTTTTTGATTTTACCTGGGGTTTGGTTGAAACTGTACTGGAATGTCAAAGTAATGAACACCTGAATAGTTATGATTGGCCACGAACCATATATATTGATACATTAGGAGTTCGAACGTTGGATTTTGGCATCGACAATGAAAAAAGACATGCTTTGATACAATCGGGGCGGGAATGCACAGAAAAGTACTTTGTCTGGTATGATGATGCGGAAAATCTGCCAATAAACCATCCTGCATCCAAAAAATCAGCGATAACGTAGACTGACTTTCAGGTGAAGTGTTAGCTCCATAGTTTTATTATCCTTTCGCCAGGTAGGATAGAAAGAAGGAATGTTCCTTTACATAAGAGAACATTCCTTCTTTTCGTTGGGTGGTGATATACTAATAAACCTATACGGGATGAATAATTTCTATTTCATCCGCATTGGATTGGTATTGTTAATCATCTTTGCACTTACAGTCCTTAGGATTGTGCTCTTTTTTCTCTTGATTTGGTGTAGTATCTGTCATACTGTTAAACTTGTGGGCGTGCCCAAGAGAAATACTGGTTTCGCCGCAGAATTGATGGGTATGCTCGCCCCCGCCTACTTCAATAGCTGGCCCTGTCACGGCGTCAGCTACATGCCAATGAATTGGCCCGCATTTTGGCTCAGAAGTAGTTAGAAGGCAAATAGTATGAAAATGACTATTGCCTGAATAGATTGCCGGACCAGTTGTTCCCGGAATTCCATGCTGGTGATCTCGGACTACATCAGCGATAGTGATAAACGCATGATTGTGATCTGTGCTTTCGTAGGCAGGTACTACATAATGCTGCTGTCTTTGATCTTCGTTACTCAATAATTTCACCTCCTTTATTAACATAATATTCATTATGATGGAATAAGTGATTACTTAATCCATAACTCAAATAATTTTTTAGCACTAAATGAATAGACTCAAAATCCAGCTAATTCAAAGGGAAAATACTAAAGAGAATCACCCACCGCAAATGCGCATACAAAATAGTCCTTGCAGAGAGGTGAATGTTTCTGCAAGGACTATTTGTGTTATGATTCGTCTCAAAGAAGCGAATGTAAAGCAATTTTTATATCGCTTTTCCTGCCTTCAATAAAATAGAATATGCGTATTTGTTTTTTCAATTTTACCAATATCTCTATTAATGGTATTATAGGTATTGACAGATGTAGAGCAGTAATCATTCAACAAAGGCTGACCATTGCTCAAGAGTCTATTTTAAAATATCTAAATATTACTAAAGTTTTTAATAGTGGAATTTATTATTCCCAAATTACAACTCCTCGGAACAGTAAGTAGTTTAATGGGGTATTTATTTTTCTTATAAATATAATACAATATATTAAATACTGTATACTGTGTCATGTTTATAAAAACATAATAGAATTTATATTTTACAAAAAGAGGGGTGTTATGTTTGATATTGACCGTATCAAGTGTAAGGATGTGACTCTTGTGTAGGATTTTGTCTTAAAAAGTACTCGCATTAAATTCAGTAAAGTATGTTTTCCTGAAGAGGCGTAATTAAAGTTGATTGGATGCATTGATCAACAAACACATTGAGGGGGATTTGACATGAATACAAATGCTAAAAAGTACATTGACGAACTTTATCGCTGCGTTGTTGAGCGAAATGCGAATGAACCGGAATTTCACCAAACTGTCCAGGAAGTGCTGGGTTCTTTAGTACCTGTCCTTGAGAAAAATCCCGAATATATAGAGCAGGGAATTGTTGAACGGATCGTGGAGCCTGAGCGGCAATTTATATTCCGGGTACCTTGGATGGATGACACTGGTAAGGTAAGAGTAAACCGTGGATTCCGTGTTCAGTTCAACAGTGCAATTGGACCGTACAAAGGCGGGTTACGTTTTCATCCGTCAGTTAACGTTGGTATCATCAAATTCCTCGGTTTTGAACAAACCTTTAAAAATTCACTTACCAGTTTGCCGATGGGCGGCGGCAAAGGCGGCTCTGATTTTGATCCAAAGGGCAAATCTGACGCGGAAGTTATGCGATTTTGCCAGAGTTTCATGACGGAGCTGTATCGATATATTGGTCCTAACACAGATGTGCCAGCCGGTGACCTTGGTGTCGGTGGCAGGGAGATTGGCTATCTCTTCGGACAATATAAGAGAATAAGAGGCAGTTACGAAAATGGTGTTTTAACCGGTAAAGGTCTTACCTATGGTGGCAGCTTGGCTCGTCCGGAAGCTACCGGTTTTGGTATTGTTTATTTCTGCCAGGAAATGTTAAAAGCTAAAGGAACTTCCTTCGAAGGCAAAACAGTTGCTGTGTCCGGTTTCGGTAATGTTACCTGGGGGACAATTAAAAAAGCTACTGAATTAGGTGCCAAAGTTGTTACTCTTTCAGGTCCTGACGGATATGTGTACGATCCCGATGGCATCAGTGGCGAAAAAATTGATTTCTTGCTCGAAATGAGAGCGTCTTGCCGTGACCGGGTTCAAGATTATGCTGACAAATATGGCGTTAAATTCTTCCCGGGCGAGAAGCCTTGGGGTGTTAATGTTGATGTCGTCATTCCCTGTGCTACTCAAAACGAGATTCTTATTGAAGATGCTAAGAAAATCGTTGCGAACGGGATTAAGTTTGTTTGTGAAGGCGCAAATATGCCTTGTACCAACGAAGCAATTGAGTACTTTCTCGAAAACGGCATATATCTTGGGCCATCAAAAGCTGCCAATGCCGGCGGCGTGGCCGTATCCGGCCTGGAGATGTCCCAAAACAGCATGCGGTTAGCCTGGTCTTTTGAAGAAGTTGATGCTAAGCTCAAAACTATTATGCTTAATATCTACAAAAATGCCAGCAAAGCGGCAGAAGAATATGGTTTTAAAGATAACCTGGTTGTTGGCGCCAACATCGCTGGTTTTATTAAGGTCGCTGAAGCAATGAAAGCGCAAGGTTTGGTTTAAGACAAATAACATTCTATAATTAGTTGAGAAGCAATGGGATATTCGAAGCCTAAGGTTGGATCGAATATTCTCATTGCTTTTTAAGGTTGAAAAGTTTAACATTGTGGAGATCTCAAACAGGGATTTAATTGAGGCTACCGGGGTTAAAAAAGAGCGCCCCTAAGGGCGCACACAAATTAACAGCACCAGTCATGCTTGCATTTGTGATGGCATTTCGGACATTCACATTCATGGTCATGATCAAAACAGTGGTCACACTTAGGACATTTATGCCAGTCTTTGTCACAATCACAGTGACATGTAGGGCATTTATGCGGAAATTCATGACAGCACTTCGGACACTTCTTGAAGTGTTGTTTACAGCAATCACCGTCAATATAGATAGCCAATCGTTAATCCTCCTTTTCTAATTATATTACATAATATGTTTACTATACAAAGAAGGTTCCTTTAAGTTCATGGTAAATTGTGTAATAGTCCCTATTCCTTAAAAAGGATCTATATACGTATAGGTGAATGGAAAGAGGTCGCTCCCCCAAGCATAACAAAGCTTTTGGGACGACCTCTTTTACAAAATTTGATTAGTATTTTTGTGGTTTGTATTTTTTGTGACTTTAGTTAGTTGGTTTTTGCGTCTTGGAATAGGAACCTCTTGAACATCAATCCTACTGTTATTCCATAACCAGAGGCACCCACTAGGTGGATATAATAATCAGTTATTGGTCTTAATTCAATGTAACGGCCCTCGATAATTGCCGTAAATATTATTTCCGAAAAGAACCAGAAAGTAAGACTTGCGGCAAAACTCTTTATAACTAAATAATCCGTTCCTAATATACCAAGCGCGTAATAAAAAACAACGCCAAGGAAACCGCCTATTATAAAATTAACAATCATGCCTACGATTTCAGTAGGCCTATTGATGGTAATGATAAAACTAATTAATTGATAAATGCTATACTTACCAATACCTGACAATACAAAACCTCGTGTTATAATCTCACCAATGATTGTAGATACTGCTCCAATACTACACGCTATTAGTGGTTTATCATATGTCAAATGAAATCCTCCCCTGGATTAGAGACTATCATCGTATTTAGTATATCTAAATCTGGTGTAGCCATACGGATGGTTGAACAATACTGGCTTTTCCCGGCGTTATTTCATTAGTTATATACTTTACTGGATGCAGGCCTCATTTTTGCAATTTTATAAATTCCAGGTATTGAAAATTTGATATAATATCAGATATAATATAATTAATAAAAAATAGTGTAGTAATAGCAATAACTAAAAATATTGAAACTCGTTAATTGGAGTGAGTATTCTGCAAAAGAATTATGTAACAAAGAATGATTATGTATATAAACAGCTAAAGTCCGATATCCTCGAGGGTAGGTTAAGGCCGGGAGAGCGTATTGTTGTTGCGGATCTTGCCAGTCGTTTTGAACTCAGTCCTATGCCGGTAAGGGAAGCTTTGGTACGGCTCCAGCAAGAGGACTTAATTGAGATTATTCCTCATACCGGAGCGAGAGTTGCCTTCACGAACATGAAGAAGTTCATGGAAATTGTAACCATTCGGATTGAACTGGAAACCTTTGCAGCCAAACTGGCCACCAAACATATTACTCAGGAACAAATAGAAGAGCTAACTAAACTGGTGAATAAGATGGAACAGGTCGATGATAGGGACCCTGTTGCCTATGAAAACTTAAATAGAACTTTTCATGAGTTAGTTTACTCTTCGTGCCAAAACCAGCAACTCTATGAACTTATTATGTCCTTGTGGGAAAAAAGTCAAGTTTCACGGACCATTTTTCTGCGCTTATCTGATCGCGTGGCTACATCCATAGAAGAGCACAAAATGTGGTTAACGGCCATTATGGAGCGTAATGAGGAAAAAGTAGCCGCCATTGTTCGGCAACACAAAGAAAAGGCATTCAAGCGGTTGTCGGAAGTTTTGGCGAACGAAAGTATTTAATAACCGGGTAAGCGCGTTTAGCGCTATATTATATTTGATATAATATCAAATATAATATAGCGCTAAATAAAGGCGCAAAGCAAAGGGGGATGATAGAAGAAAGGGAGGCAAGCAACTACCATTAGTTTTTGAGGAGGATCAAAATGAAGGATGTGTCTTATTTATTAAAAGGAGCAGTAGACCTTCACGTACATGCTGGTCCTTCGGTTATGCCGAGGGAACTTGATGGCGCCGAGATGCTGCTTAAAGCAGAACAATCCGGGTACCAGGCTTTTGTAATCAAGGATCATTACTTTCCCACGATGATGAGTGCAAGCATTATCGAAAAACACATTGGCAAAGGACAGGTCAAAGTATTCGGAGGCATTGCTCTCAATGATGCAGTAGGCGGCTTAAATGTAAGGGCCGTTGATGTAGCGTGCGCCATGGGGGCCAAGTTTGTTTGGATGCCGACAATTTCGACGAATAACCACATTGTTAGTCATTCTCATGGCTTGAAATTCCCTAGTTCACAAGGCATGCAGCTAGAAGAAAAGCCGCTGGTTTATGTTAATGAACATGGTGATTTGGACAGCCGGGTCATTGCCATCTTAGAATACATAGCAAAAACCGATATGATCCTGGGTACCGGCCATGGTTGCCTGGCAGAAGTCGACGCGCTAGTGCAAGCTGCCCGCAAAATTGGCGTAAAAAAAGTATTGGTGAATCATCCACTCTACATGATTGGGGCCAGCCTAACTGATATCAAACGATGGGCTGCTTTAGGCGCGTATATTGAATTAAATGCAACCGTTTTTGTTCCTGAATCTAAATTTGGGGTAGTTTCGATTGACAAAGCGGTTGAAGTCATTCAGGAAGTCAGCCTGGAGCAAATTGTGATTGACTCTGATTACGGACAGAAGAACAACGGTTGCCCGGTAGAAGGCACGCAAAGATTTATCGAATTACTTGTTAACCAGCATGGTGTCAAGGAAGAGGCTATCGTAAAGATGGTCAGAGATAATCCCGCGCAATTGCTGGGACTAGCCTAGAATCAGAGAAATTTATTATTAATAAAAATGGGGGAGAAGATGGATGTCTAAATGTGTAAAGCTTGATTCTTTGAATTGGGAGCAGGTTCGTTCCGGCGTTTGCCGTAAGGTAGTTCACGGAGAAGGTGGCACTATCTCATTGAATAAGTTAGCGGCAGGACATGAGCCGAAACCTCACCAACACGCCCACGAGCAAATTGCCATCATATTGAAAGGAAGAACAAAGTTTACCGTTGGGAATACGGTATATGAATTACAAGAGAATGATATTGTAGTGATACCGCCCAACGTAGTTCATTTTGCCGAAGTCATTGGTGATGAAGATTGCTACAACCTCGATGTCTTTGTCCCGCGCCGTGGTGACTATGTAGAAACAGCGTTGGGAAGTGAAAAATAGTGACATCTGTTAAGAAAAAGTTAGCTGATAATCAACCGGTTATAGGCACTTTTGGCAAGTTCTCCTGCCCGACTGCGGTAGAAATTCTCGGCTATCTCGGTTTCGACTTTGTTATACTGGATATGGAACATTCCTCACTGGATTATTCTCAGATCGAACATTTAATTCAGGCAGCCGATGCAGCCGGGATATCCACGGTAGTACGTGTGCCGGGTATTGAGGAAAGCCCGATTCTCCGTGTTTTGGATACCGGCAGTCAGGGTATCCAGGCGCCTGGTGTGGATTCGCCGGAAGCTGCGCGGAAAGTTGTAGAAGCAGCCTGCTACCAGCCTCTGGGTTCACGGGGCTTGTCTTATTCGACCAGGGCGGCAAGATACACGCTGAAAGATAAAGGCCAGCATCTTCTCGCTTGCGAACAAGAGCAACTCGTTGTAGTCCAGATCGAGAGTAAAGAAGGCATGGACAATATTGAAGAGATAGCCCAAGTGGCAGGGATAGATGTTTTATTCCTGGGACCGGCAGATCTGAGCAACTCGCTGGGGATTCCCGGACAAACCAATCATCCGCTTGTGCAAGCTGCCTTAAAACGTCTTTGCGATGTTGCGAAGCGTTATGGAAAAACCGCAGGCACCTTTGTCGCCAACCGGGAGCAAGCGGCTAGGGCTCTGGCTGCCGGGGTACGATATCTCGCTTATGACAACGATGTGTCGTTCTTTGTACAGGGGTCCAGGACTGTCCTGGCGGAAGTTAAATCCCTATTGAAAGAGCAGGAGGCTATATAATTGAATAGTACAGCTGCGGTCAATACCATTCAGGGACCATGGTATAAACAGATCAACAGACTACAGTGGAATGCCCTCTTAGCAGCGTTTTTAGGCTGGGCACTTGATGCTTTTGATTTTTTACTATACAACTTTACCATTGTTACTTTGATTAAAGAGTGGGGACTTACCACAACAGAGACTGGTTTAGTCGCTTCGTCCACCGTAATTGCGTCGGCCCTGGGGGGCGTATTATTCGGATGGATTGCCGACCGTATCGGACGTATGAAAGCGCTGACGATGACGATTCTGCTATATTCCTTGGCTACCGGTGCCTGCGGCTTATCGCAGAATATATGGCAATTAATGGCGGCCCGGCTTTTGGTTGGTTTAGGAATGGGTGGAGAATGGTCGGCTGGGGCCGCTCTGATTTCAGAAACATGGCCCAAAGAGCATCGTGGTAAAGCCATGTCGATTATGCAATCCGGCTACGCCGTAGGCGGTTTGGTGGCTGCTTTTATTGCAGGGCCTATTATCCAAACTTACGGCTGGAGAATCTTGTTCGTAATCGGAATCCTGCCAGCTGTCATGGTGTACTGGATTCGGCGGCATGTGGAAGAGCCCGCTATTTGGAAAAATCAAAACCTGGAACAAGCTACCGGCAATACCGGATCCTCGGTATCGATACTCGAAATTTTCCGAGGCAACTTGCTGAAGGTTACTGTGATAGGATCACTTTTTTGTATTGTAGGTTTAGGTGCAAGTTATCCAATCAGTATTTGGCTGCCGGCTTACTTAGGTACCCCTGTGGCGAAGGGTGGCGCCGGTTTACCTATCATTCAAAGCTCGCTGTACGTAATGCCTTATTATATTGGAAGTATTTTAGGTTATTGGGTTTTTGGCTTCCTGTCCGATACGATAGGCAGAAAACGTTCTTTCGCTCTGTATTTCGTAGTAGCCGCGGTCGCTATTCCAGCCTGTTTGCTGGCGGGTACTGAGAACTTAGTTTTATTTTTTGGGCTTCTTACGCTCGTAGGTTTTGTTGCGGTAGGATTTTATGGCGGCTTTGGAGCTGTTCTGGCCGAACTATATCCAACACACGTCCGGGGGACGGGACAAGGATTTTGTTACAATCTGGCTAGAGGAATAGCCGCTTTTGCGATTACAGGAGCAGGAGCTTTAGCAAATTCCATGGGCATTGGAAAAGCGCTTATGTATTCTGGTGGTATCTTTATCCTCGCTCTTATCGCGACCATGATGCTGCCGGAGACTAAAGGTAAGGAATTAGATTAAAAAAAATACCCAGGAAAACACTTGATGAGTGCGCTCCCAGGTGAAAAAAATGCTTAACGTTTATTTTACTATAAAAAAAACACTTATGCAACTAAACGAGTGACTCAAGTCAAAAAGGCATAAAGTGTTATCTACGACAAAAAGATCAGTGGGGAAAGAGGGGGATGAAAGATGAAAATACTAGGCATAAATGGGAGTGCGCGCGTAGGTGGAAACACCGAAATCGTGTTATCGAATATCTTGATGGCGGCCGAAAAATTGGGTGCAGCCACGGAATATATTGCTATAGACAAACTCAAAATCCAAGGCTGTAAAGGGTGCCTTTGGTGCCAGAACAAGGAGACCGGGCGTTGTGTGCAAAGAGATGATATGGTAGAGGTGTATGATAAAGTCGCCTCCGCTGATATCGTTGTTTTTGCATCGCCTGTTTATTTCTCAACTATGACCGGACAGCTAAAAACCTTTATTGACAGGCTGTACCCGTTTTATGGGAGAGGTGGGAAGCCAAGCCGCCTGCCGAAGCAAATTCAGGCTGCCCTTATTTTTACGCAAGGCCAACCGGATGACCTTCTCTATTCTCAGTCGTTTGCTATTGCGGCCAACTCCCTCAGACAGATTGGTTTTAAAGTAAAGGAAGATGTCTTAGTTACCCCGGGAATCCCCAACTTGGGTGATGTCTTAAAGAGTGAACCCCTCCTGAATAAGGCCAGACTATTTGGAGAAAGCTTGCTTCAGAAGCTATAGTGGTATAAAAGCAAAAACCACTTGAAGTGCTGCCAATCAAAGTTATCTAAGGAAAACAAGAAATCCCGCCATGAGCGGGATTTCTTGTTTGGTATTACGTTTTAAAATCCGGTTAAATTCATCATATCTTAAACTTAGCTACTTCTGATTGCAGATCATAAGCAAGGTTAGCTAACGCCTGACTTGAGCTGGCTATTTCCTCCATTGAGGCAAGCTGCTCTTCAGTTGCAGCTGAGACGCTTTGGGATTCATCCCCCGACTTCTTGCTTAATTGATCAATTTTCTTAACCGAATTTACAATTTGTTCACTGCCGGACGCGATTTGCTGAATAGAAGCAGATATTTCTTTCACCTGCCCCGATACCTGATTTACTAAATCGGCTATTTCCCAGAACGCTGATCCAGCGGCATTTACTGCGTCCGCTCCGGTCTTAACCTCTCTGGTGCCGTTATTCATTGCCGCAACGGCTTTTTCCGTATCTCCTTGAATTTCCCCAATCAAATCCGAAATCTTCTTCGCGGCATCCTGAGACTGTTCAGCCAATTTACGGACTTCATCGGCCACTACCGCAAAGCCACGGCCTTGTTCGCCTGCGCGCGCAGCTTCAATGGCGGCGTTAAGTGCCAAAAGGTTGGTTTGACCGGCGATTCCAGAAATAGTATCTATGATCTCTCCTATTTCCTTGGACCTTTCTCCTAGTTTCGTTACCGTTTTAGCTGACGTATTAACCGTCTCTTCAATTTGCGCCATCTGGCTTACCGCTTTCTCGAGCGTTTGCCCTCCGTTTTGGGCTTTGTCGGCCGCTTGCGCCGATTGCGTGGCAACATGATGCGCGTTCTTGGCTACCTGTTGAATGCCGTTTGACATTTTTTCCACCACAACAGCAGCATCATTTGCCGCTCCCATTTGCTCAGACGCACCGGCTGCCACCTCGGTAATCGATTCGGCTACTTGATTTGACGCTTGTGCCGACTGGTGGGCGCTTGCAGTTAATTCCTCCGAGGAGGCGGCAAGACTTTCAGAGTTCTTCTGGATGATTCGAATCAGAGACGTCATATTTGTCGTCATTTTTTTAAAACTTGTTGCTAATTGGCCCAACTCATCCTGGGAATTAATAGCTATATTCCCAATTCTTAAATCACCATCGGCAACCTGTTCGGATATTTTTCGGATAATATCAATCGGATTTACAATCCGGAGGGTAATTTGATAAGTTACGAATATACTAATCGCCAAAACGGCAACTGTTAAGATAAAAAATATCAACATTAACGACGTTAGCTTGCCGGTCAGTTCACCTTTTTCAATGTTAGCGGCTATAAACCAATCGGTACCAGGTATCGGCTGATAAGCCGCAATTTGTTCAACGCCATTATATGTATATTTCGCAATTCCGGTTTCCCCTTGCGTCATCTTTTTGCCTAAACTTTTCAAGTCCTCCGTTATGTTACTGTCATTCAATAAATTGAGTTTCATTACTAAATCGGCATTATTGTGGACAATAACAAAGCCGTCTTTTTGCACCATAAAGTTATGGCCGGTCTCGCCGACTTTAGTTGAATTGACTTGCTCCTGAATTACGCTAAAAGGGATATTGGCCCCAATTAATCCGACTACTTTGCCATCTTTTTTGATGGGTGAAGAAACGATAATTGACAGTTTACCGGTGGACTTATTTACTAGTACTTCGGAAAAAACGGTTTTTTCACTTTTCATTACATCCTGAAAATATTGTCGTTCTTTAACCGAACCTTCCCATCCCCGTGATGAAAACCCATTGCCATTTACATCGGCCACAAATATTCCATCATAAAGAGTAAGCCGTTTATCTTCCTGTATAATATAAGTGAGAATTGCTTCTTTATTACCCGAACGCAAATCCCTGGTACTTGCCAGCGTTTCCATATCACTCTGACGCGCAGTTAACCATAAACTATTTTCTTTACTAATAGAACTAGTTTGCAACTTAAGCGTATCCTCTACCTGCCGAGTTAATAAATCGCTCGTTTTCCAATAGCTAAAACAAGCAATACTGGCTAATGCTAGAATCATCATAACTGCAATAGCAAACATTAACTTTGTTTTGATACTTTTCATAAATATGCCTCCTATTTAACTTCTATTGGTTTAATAAAACTTGCTGCAATTCCGGCTCATTGCTTTTTTGTACCTATGGGCAATCGCTGTTTTCCTGAATTTACTTAATTTTTTTTACTTTAAGAATATTATAAGTCCGAATATTTGTAAATTAATGTCGAAATATAAAAATTGGAGTCGGATTTTTCTTTAGCTATTTACGTATAATACAGTTATGAGGGCGTTAAGACAAATAGCAAATACATCAATAGAACCGCCTCCTTGCGTCTCATTATTATCTTCTCATTGGAAAAAATCATCTAGTGATTTATCGTAATAATTTAGACAACTATTAAGTTTTTGCCAAAAGCCCTATTTACGCAGCTAGTGCTTATATTCTACTTGAATCAGATTAGGTGGGAGACGTTTCAACCGCCTGCCGGGTTTGTCCTGACGGGCGGCTGTGAGAAAAACGTTTGCTATAGGTATAAATTCCAAAAGATATTGGGAACACTTAAAATGAGGTGAATGGTATACATGTCCATAAAAACTACGCGTACATTTTGGTTTTGCTTTTCTATGCTTTTAGCAAGTGCAGCATTAACAGGTGCCTTCGGCCTATTACTCCTTTTATCATCAAATCCATACGTTAGTAAAACCGGCGCCATTATTGGGGTAATAGGAGGTATAATTACCTGCTGTCTAACCTGGAGCGTTGGTATAAGAAAGGATTTGTCACAAAATGAGTCCAAACTCTCCCAACCCAAACTCTGTCGATAAAAAAGAACTGCTACGACAGTTTGTTGAAAAATTACCAATTGACAAGTTAGATAAAAATCAAGTTTTTCTAATTGTCATAGCCGGGGGATTAATTGCTGTTAATATTTTTTGCGGTAATTATTGGCGTAGTGATAATCCATACAAGTTTTGTGTAATTGATATTATTACTTTATGGGTCCTAATACTCTCATTTATCATATTGGTCAGTAATATCATGAGAAAGAAAGATTAATAGTTACATTCCGCTCTGTCCTTAGGATAGGGCGGTTTTTCCATTTTAGTAACTTTCTAAAGATATTCTAAAATTAGGCAAATATAATTAAATATGGACAGACGGTCAAGCTACAGGAAGTAGTAACTTCCTGTTTATATAGACATTCCTATAGGAACTCAAGAGGACGGTTATTGTTTTGACAATGACCGTCCTCTTTAAATTTCACAGCGCTGATTTTTTGGTATGATTTTTGCATTAAAAATATAGTATAGGATTGTAGAAGATAGTAAAGGAAGGATGATCATATGAGAGAGGCTGTTCTAAATCGATTTTTGCGCTATGTGCAAGTAGACACACGCTCTGAATTCGAGAGTGAAACTTATCCCAGCACGCTTAAACAACTAAACTTGGCAAAGATGCTGCGCGATGAATTAATTGAAATAGGTGTAGCACAAGTAGAAATGGATCAAAATGGCTATATCATCGCGAAAATACCCGGTAACGTTGAGGCTAAAGCACCGGCTGTTGGTTTTTTGGCGCACTATGATACTTCACCGGATATGTCCGGCGAAAATGTTCGTCCCAAAATTGTAGAGAATTATGAGGGTACGGATGTTGGGCTTGACGAAGGCGGCAATTATATTTTGTCACCGGCGGAATTCCCGGAACTTTTAAATTATAAAGGGCAGACCTTGATAACTACCGATGGCAATACGTTATTAGGTGCTGACGACAAAGCCGGTATCGCCGAGATAATGACGGCAGTCGAATACTTACTGCAACATCCGGAAATTAAGCATGGACCGATATGCATTGGCTTCACACCTGACGAGGAAGTCGCCCAGGGTACCCAATATTTCGATATTGCCAAATTTGGCGCCGAAATCGGTTACACTATTGATGGAGAAGGTTTTGGCACAATTAGTTATGAAAACTTTAATGCTGCCAGTGCGACTATTACCATTAATGGCTGCAATATTCATCCTGGCTCAGCCAAACACAAAATGATAAATGCTTCGCTGCTCGGAATCGAATTAAATGAAATGCTGCCGTTATTTGATCGGCCAATGTTCACCGAAGGATATGAAGGTTTTTATCACCTTACGGATTTCCGGGGAATTGTAGAAGAGGCAGAACTTAATTATCTCATTCGCGAACATGACCGGAAAATCTTTGAACAACGTAAAGTTATCCTGCAACAGGCTGTAGGTTTCATGAAATTAAAATATCCGAAGGCTAAAATTAATTGTGAAATTAAGGATAGCTACTACAATATGCGGGAAAAAATTGACCCTGTTATCCACATTATTGCCGCAGCAGAACGGGCAATGCGGGATATTGGCATTGAGCCTGAGGTTATCCCCATTCGTGGTGGTACAGATGGAGCAAGATTATCGTTTAAAGGACTGCCATGTCCAAACTTATTCACCGGCGGTCATAATGCGCACGGACGTTATGAATATATTCCGCTTGAATCAATGGAAAAAGCCGTAAAAACAATTATCCGGTTAATAGAAATATTTGCAGAGCCAGATTCATCCCTAAAATAGATAACAGTGCCTTGTATGCCAATAGTATGTATGTAGATGCTGAAGCAAAGCCGATGGCCCGTGTTGTTTTCCAGAAAACAACACGGGCCATTCTCATTTCTGTAAATTTTTCGGCTTCCTTGCTAAAAGGTGAATATTTAGGTTTAAAAATAGGTTGTTACATAAACCTATTTAACCTATTTTTCTTATAGTTATCATAGTTGCTATGATTGTTCTTTAGTTATTGCTTGAGTTATTAAGTAGGATTTCAATGGCACACTTTTTGCACTTACATGCTATTGCAAATATCTTAAACTAAAGTTAGGAGGAGTATTATGTCTGAAGATCAAAACAATTTTGATTCTCACGAACCACCAATGTCCCCCCATAAAGATTATCAGGAAATTAATACGTATGTCGTATGCTGGGGACTATTTTATGCTGCTATTTTTGCTTTGGCAGTAGGCTATCTTTGCCTGAAAATAGGTCAAACAGTGGATGCGTTTGCTCCGGTTTCAATAATGGCGATGGGGATGGCTGTCATGTTGAAGCGCAAGAACGCTTTCCCTGAGAACGTGCATATTCAGGCCATCGCCAGTGCCGGTACCAACGGAATTGGCGGCGCCATGTTTATTCTGCCGGCGCTTTACATTCTCGGAAATAACAGTCTCAGTTATTTTCAATTAGCTGTGCCAGTAATCCTGGGTGGTCTTCTTGGTGTTCTGATTGCCGCCGTATTCCGCCGTTATTTCTGCGAAGAGATGCATCATGCCTATCCCTTTCCTGCCGGGCGAGCGGCTGCCGAGGTCCTGAATTCAGGTGAGGGCAGCAAGGCAAAACTCATGATATTTAGTGGAACAATCGCTCTAATTTACGACTTTATTCTCAATAGCCTTGGCTGGTGGCAGGAGGTTATTGCCAGTCAGACCTTTAGCTGGGGTCAGCAGCTTGCCGCCAAAACCAAACTGGCTTTCAGCTTGGACAGCGAAACAGCGCTCTTAGGCATTGGGTACTTTACCGGGCTGCGCTATGCGGCTATTATTACTGCCGGTTCTTTTTTCTCCTGGTTTATTTGCATCCCGGTCATATATTACCTGGCTGGCGAACACCACATGATAGTAGGTGGCAAAGATATCCTGTTAGCGAATGCACCGGTCAACGCGGTTTTTCGTGAATATGTACGTCATATCGGCATTGGTATGTTGGCTATGGCCGGGGTTATCGGACTCTTATCCATGTCCAAAGCCGTATCTAACGTGGTAAAAACCGCGGTGAGAGGCTTATTTAAAAGAAACAGTGACAGCACCAATCAATTGCGTACCCAGCAAGATATTCCAATGCCTTATATTGTTATCGGCAGTTGTGTTATTATTGGACTATTTACCTTATTTTTCCATATAACTTTTGCCCAAAGCATTTTGCAGACCGTATTGGCATTAGTGATAGTTGTTGCTTTTGCTTTTCTGTTCTCTGTAGTTGGCATAAGTTCGATTGCGTTTACCGGTACTGAACCGGTCTCCGGCATGACAATTTTTATGCTTATCGTTTCTGCGGTAGTGCTTGGCAGTACCGGTATGCACGGCAGTGTAGGTACTGCGGCAATTTTAATGATGGCAGCCTTCCTTTGCACTTCTTTAGGTGTTTCAGGAAACTTTATGTCAGAACTGAAAGTGGCTCACCTCCTCGGGGCAACCCCGCGTAAGATGCAGCAATGGCAGTTGGTTTCCGTTACATTAACCGGTGTTTTATCGATAGGAGTCATGATTCTTATCAATCAAGCCTATGGGTTTGTTGGCCAGGGAGCTTTGCCGGCTCCGCAAGCCAATGCTATGGCTGTTGTTCTCCAACCATTAATGGAAGACGGTACTGCTCACTGGCCGCTGTATATGGCCGGCGCCTTTTTCGCCGTAATTCTCTGGATGGTTCAGGTTCCAGTTTTAGCTTTTGCCCTTGGTACCTATCTGCCGATGGAAATTAATACCCCGCTGTTGGTCGGCGGTCTCATTTCCCACTTTGTTTCTCACAGCAGTAAGGACGAACTGCTAAATTCCCTGCGGCTTAGCCAAGGTCAAACTATTGCAGCTGGTTTGGTCGCAGGTGGCGCTATTGGCAGCTTAATTAGTGCGATATTGCGTATTATGGGAGTTAATTATTTTATGGATAACTGGGTGGAAACACCTGAGGCAACTTATCTGGGAGCTTTTTGCTACCTGCTGCTTTGTGCTTTTCTCTACAAGAAAGCCATGGATGCCAAACCTACTACAACAAGTTTAGAAAAATCGGTAAGTGGTTGATTATAGAGTAAATTTGCTCGGCATTTACTGATTATAAAAAAATGGTCCAAAACAAGAAACCATGTAAGGTTTAAACCAAAACCTACATGGTTTCTTGTTTATTAACAAATGATTTATTCGTTAATAGGTAACTAATCTATTCATAACCCTAATTTGGGTTTATAATAAGTATGACCAAATTTATCCATAAACTAGGGATTTAAGGAATTTTAGAATTTTAAATGATGGTTGATAATTAGAAAAGGATGAGAAAAGATGAAGTCAATTGGCATTCTTACTTTAATTCCATCTAATTTGAACGATTTTATCTCCAACAATCTCGAGAAAGTTTTTAGTAATTATGTGATAGTTAATAATTACTATTTATCCCAGCTACATCCAGGGGATGTCATCACCGATGATATTATCGTTGTTACGGCACAAAGTCATGCACGGAAGGCACAAAAATATATTTCAAACCATAGCCGCATAATCGTTTTGCGGCGAACTCTGCCTAACAATGAGATATATAAAATTTCCGCGATTCCGAAAGGTACTAGCGTATTAGTTGTTAATGACTCACCGGAAAACACTAATGAGGCCATTGCTTTTTTATGCCAAATTGGTATTACTCATTTAAACTTTATCCCTTATGACAGCCACAAAGAATATAAGGACGTTAATATTGCTATTACCCTAGGGGAAGCCAGTTTTGTTCCACCCCATATTCTGACAATTATTGATGTAGGACACCGCTGCGTTGATATTACTACATTTTTGTCCATATTGAATTACTTTAATATGGATAAAAAAGAAATAAGCAGTCGTTTGATAAAATATTCTGATACAGTCGTAACCTTAGATACCGGTATCAAGAGCCATTATAAAGAACTTTTTATGAAAAACGTTCAACTTGATACGGTTGTGAATCTTTCCCACAATGGAATTGTACTTACTGATGAAAATGATTTCATTTTGCTATACAACAAAAAATTTAGTCAACTATTTAAAATTGATGATTCGGTCATTGGACAACATTTCCCAACCATTTTTCAGAGTATAGTCGCCCAGGAATTCAGCAAGGAGTATGTTGACGAATTAATCGAATTCCAAAACCGATCCTTACTTATAAACAGCAGTAAATTTGAATATTTCGGTGAAACAGCCGGAACCTATTTCGAAGTTCAGGAAGTAACCCGTATTCGCCACCTGGAACAAAGTCTTGCCAAGAAATTGCATAACAAAGGTTTGGTAACCCGGTATACTTTTGCCAGCATTCAAGCCAAATCAGCTAAAATGCAGGAATGTCTCCAGCTTGCCCAGCGCTTGGCTTTATCAGATCTTACTGTACTAATTATGGGGGAAAGCGGGACAGGTAAAGAGCTGATTGCTCATTCCATTCATGCTGCTTCTCCCCGCTCTATTTATCCGTTTGTCGCTATCAATTGCGCTTCTGTTCCGGAAACCTTGTTAGAAAGCGAGCTCTTCGGCTACGAGGCAGGATCTTTTACCGGAGCAGTTAAAGAAGGGAAACCTGGTTTGTTTGAGCAAGCGAATAATGGCACTGTTTTTTTAGATGAAATTGGCGATATGCCACTGTCACTGCAAGTACGCTTACTAAGAGTACTGCAGGAACGTCAAATTATGAGGGTAGGCTCACGCAATGTGATCAATGTTAACATTCGCGTTATTGCTGCCACCAATAAAAATCTTTTGAATGAAGTACAAAGAGGTTCGTTTCGTCAAGATTTGTTTTACCGGTTAAATGTTCTCCCCATCACGATCCCGCCTTTACGGGAACGCGCGGAAGATATCCTGCACTTGTTTCATTTTTTTATGAAGCAACAGAACAAAAAAGTGACTTTTACCCAAGAAGCGGAAAGTCAACTTTTGAAATACCGGTGGCCAGGCAATGTCCGGGAACTGGCTAACGCAGTAGCGTATATCTCATTTATGGCAACAGACGTTGTCGATGTATGTGATCTACCTGCTTATATTTTGGATATTAATTCGGATTTTAGCATGGAATTCCGCTACATTTCCACTATCTGTGATACAGAAAAAGTGTTTCAGGTACTGTCTATTTTTTCGCAGCACAATGCGGGTGGTGTGGGCAGAAAGTCTCTCGAAGCAGAGTGCCTTCAGACAGGACTTGTTATTACCGAAAGTGAAATCAGACGATTATTATCTATTTTTACTAAATTAGGCTGGGTTAATTCCAATGTAGGAAGAGGTGGCAGTCATCTGACTGCCAAAGGACTTGCTTTTATAGACTGGATGAAACGCTATAATACTAGTATGGGGCAAGATGAAAGCAATGTAGGCAGTTTTGCGTGAATTTTAGCACCCTAACAGTAGGCATATTTTATCCCAATTTATCACCCTTATCTACTTTATGGCTTGGGGTTATTAACACTACTCCATTTTTTGAATAAATACCTAATACTAGTACTTCCGACATAAAGTCAGCCACTTGTCTCGGTGGGAAATTTACCACTCCCAACACTTGTTTTCCCACTAAATCTTCTAGTTTATAGCATTCGGTAATTTGAGCACTTGATTTTTTTACACCGATGGATTCTCCAAAATCAACCCAAAGCTTATAGGCGGGTTTCTTTGCTTTATTAAATGTTTCAACCTTTATGATTTCTCCGACTCTAATGTCCAGTTTAAGAAAGTCTTCAAAAGTAGCCATATATTATCCTCCAATTATGTTATATCAATTATTATATACAATTGGAGAGTTTTAACAATAATTTACGGGAGTATTTGTTTTCCTGCTGGTGGAGTCCAGTAATTTATATTTCAATTTGTGTTTTAAATACAATGACAGCTTTTCCGCCAATTTTAACCTCTATGGGTTCACCATTTTCTATTTTTACTTTTACCTCGACTGTTCCACTGCGCCCGATAGCTTCTCCCTGAGCTCCTGTGAATGAAAATAAGGAGTCATCATGCGCAACTAACCTATGTTTAACCAGATAGGCTCCCAGTGGGCCGTTAGCATTTCCGGTTACAGGATCTTCGGTAATGCCAATCGCCGGGGCGAACATTCTGCCATGAGTTAAAACATCACCGGACGGGGCCGCAAAAGTAAAGACATAATAGCCATTACATCCAATCTCTTTACTTAATTCCGACAACCGGCTCATGTTAGGAGATAAGCTGTTGAGCTTGGATCTGGATTTGATGCCAATCATTACTTTTGAATGTCCGGTAGAGACTATTTGAATGGGGCAACGTTCGTCTACTTCCTGTTCGACTAGCCCCAGGGCTAACAACAGATTCCGGCGATCTTTACCAGAAAGCGGCTCGGAAAATGTAATAGTTCCCTGGGTCATCCATATAGTATAATCATCATTTTTTACAACATCAACCGGTAAAATGCCAATCCCTATCTTTTGAATAACTCTGCCGGAATTGAGTTGTTTTTCTATTGCTCGAACATAATGCGCAGCAATGGTGGCATGCCCGCAGGAAGGCACCTCAGTAGTTGGTGTAAAATACCTAAGCTTGATATCATGACTTGTATCATCAGGCGGAAAAATGAATACCGTTTCAGAGTTATTAAGCTCACGTGCTATACACTGCATATCTTGTTCAGACAATCCTTCCGCATTTGTGACCACCCCGGCAGGATTTCCTTTAAACTTTTTGGACGTAAATGCATCTACTTGATAAACTTTATATGTTTGCATTACCGATCTCTCCTATAATTAATTTTTGCTTTTCTTATTGATTATTTTAGTGATAATCGGGATATAAGTAAAATTCAATATAGTAAATAAAATTATTGAAAATTTTAATAGAGGGGAAATCAATGATATGGCACGAATAATTGGAATAAGATTCGAAGTGGTTTTCGAGGTGTAACATGGATATTAGGCACTTGATTACATTTAAGACGATTGCCCGGCTGGCAAGTTTTACAAAAGCTAGTGAAGAATTGAGTTACTCTCAGTCAACCTTAACGATACATATTCAGGCAATTGAAAAAGAATTGAATGGAAAAGTGTTTGAGAGAATAGGGAAAAACATCGCAATAACTGATTTAGGTAATGAGTTGCTATCGATTGCGGATGTTATATTAAAGGCGCATGAAAAAATTGAAGTATTGAAAAAGGGTGGGGATAGTAATAAAAGCACCATCAAAATAGGTGCTCAGGAGTCGGTGGCAGTCTATCGATTGCAACCAATACTCAACCGTTTTCAAGAAGAACACCCGCAAATACAGATAATTCAAATTTTAGGCCAGAAGGCTGAGCTGACCGGCAAACTATTGTCGTCAGAAATCGATGTAATGTTTGTTATGCAGCGGCAGCGTGAAAATGATAATTTATTTGCTATAAAATTGGCCGAAGAAAAAATGGGGATAGTGGGAACGCAGCGGGATTTGCACTCAGTAGAGGATTTGGAGAATAAAAGTATTGTATTCATATATCCCAAGAATGATTGTAGTTACCGGAATACATTTGATAAATATTTAGGAAATTATTTAGATAATAGACGGAATATAATTGAAGCGCTGAGCATTGAAGCCATAAAACAGAGCGTAGTAATAAACTCTGGAGTAAGTATTTTGCCTTATAGTACAGTAAAACATGAAATTGAGTCAGGAAAAATGATCTTTTTTGAACTTGATTTGTCCGTAGAGGATGAGATTAGCACTCAACTTATCTATCATAAGAGTAAGTGGTTTTCTCCTTTGTTAAGAGAGTTCACGAATTTTATAGAGCGTGAGATGAACACGTAAAGGGATACTGGACTGGTTCCTTGTCCTGGCAAATCATATACAAGCCGCAAAAGGCTAAAAGCCGGTAAAAGAGATTGACAACAAAAAGCAGTTTGATTTAGCGTGATAACTAATTCAAACTGCTTTTCTCTGTTTATAGGGTAAATTCGATTTTTCTACTTTCGAATCTATATATTGCGATCCAAAATTAGCTATGAAGTTGTCCGGTGCTTATTGGAGTGAAGCAAGTTTTTTGCCAAGTTCCCGGCACTTTTCGAGGTCTTGATCAACCGGTGCATTATGTACGGCAAGTCCTTCGCCCAAAACAGGGAAGCCCATTGCAGTCATTCTTTCCACCCAATCACGCATCCACTGCCCGTCACCCCAATCATACGAACCAAATAACGCAACCTGAGCCGCTGCTGCTTTTTTACCGTCTAGCAACTCGATAAACGGTTCCATTTCACTTTCCTCAAGCACTTCATCTCCCATGGCCGGGCAGCCAAGCGCTAAAGCGTCAGCCGCGAGTACATCAGTCGCGGAAACTTGGTCGACTGAAGCGATTTGTATTTCGCCCGGCCACACGGGCGCTGCCCCTTCGCCAATGGCTTCTGCCATCAATTTAGTATTTCCGGTTCCACTCCAATATACGATCATCATTTTTTTCATATTCATCTCTCCTAATAAATTTTTATTAGACATGCATCACAGGTCTTTCCTGTGGTATTGCCCATTTAATTAAGCCGATGCCGACCCTTGTCGAAAATCCAGTTTTCCACACAAAATTTCATGACAAGTCATTCCGCCGGATAGATGTTCCAGCACAACCGACCGGTTCCGCGCAAACCGCTCAATCGTCCTTATTGACTCATCCGGATTACCATATATGCACCACTCCTTGCGGCAGGTCAGCGGCAAATTCGATAACCCCATAAAACCTAAGACATCTTTTAACGGAATCCCCAGTATCAGCCCAATTTCGTGCGGGCAGGCAGCCTGAAATCGCCGCCGCAGTAAATCAAGGCAGGCTTCTACGCCTTGTTCTATTGGATAGCCTAAGCTCCTGAAGAAATATTGATGTCTCTTGTCTTTTAGGCAGGCTTCCAGTGCCTCCGGCCGATAAAATAAGACTGTTTCCCGGTTGACGGATTTACGCAAAACCAGATACCGGACGCGAGTCTGCTGTAAAAAATCAATTCCGTACTGACGCCACAGAGTTAATAGCGCCAGTCCTCTGGTATCGACCAGCGACAAAACCGTGGACGGCTTGCATCCTTGTACTGTCGACGCTAATTCAACCGTCAGCCATTTATAAAATTGCAATAGGCTTTCTGCTTCTGAAATCCATCCACCCGAAAGTAGTGTTAAACTCTTATCCACTAGCGACTCTCCCATCTTATAGTACAGTTAAATAAGAAAACCGGAACCCCTGATGTCTAATTTATTGATAATGAGAATCGTTATCAATTAATTTAATTTTAGGCAATTACTTTCTTCTTGTCAATCCCTGTAAGTAAAAAAAATAAAACCGCCTCCAATTTTTTAGGTTTGGAGCGGCTTATCCACGCAGCGGTATTTGCTTTTCTTCGTATGGTGCCCGCAGAAACATTCCTAACAAGAGTGTGTGTGGCCTATAACGATGATATTCACGCGTTGCACCCCTGGTCCTTCAAGTCCCAAAGTGCCTTATAAAAGTAGTAGCCGGAAAGCAAAATTATCACCGTCGTACTGGCGAAGAGGGTCGAAAAGCCCATAGTTTCGGCTACAATACCAAGGACAGAGGACCCCAGAGCATAGCCAACATCACCTGCAGCCGCAATGACACTCAGAGCTGCCCCTTTGTTGGCGGCATTCACTTTATCAACAACATACGCCGCTAGTGTCGGGTAAATTACACCAAAACCAAAGCCAATTAGCGCTCCGGATAAAATAGAAGTAATTGTCACCGGAAAAATTCCCAGCAGCATCGTACTGATAGCGTTAATAATTGTTGCCGCAAGCGCTGTACGTTCGGCATCCCAGCGGCTGTTAATTTGATGCACCACCCCCCGGGCGCAAACAACAGCTACACTAAAGGCAATAAAAAATACCGAATAGGCGGTGATGTTCAAGCTCAACGCCAACAGCGGCACATAGGTAAAGGCTGTACCTAGGGCAAAGTTGGAACCAAACAAGCAAATTGATGGGGCGAGTACTTCCTTCGTCCGCAAAACATCCCGATAAGGCACACGCTGGCCGTCACCATTCAGCGGCACTTCATGACCTCGCAGCCACATTAATCCGGTGGCTGCAGTCACACTGGCCAAACCCAGAAAAATCAAGCTGGAAAGACCATACTCGGTGAAAATCGATGGGGCAATACTGGTAGCTACTCCCATCCCAATCATAGTGCATAACGAAAAGTAAGCAATGGCGGCAGAGGTATTTTCCGAACTTTCTACCCCACTGGCAAAACTAATTGCGCCTGTTCCGTAGAATGCCATTGCTATTCCCTGATAAAAGCGAATCAGCAGATACTGCCAAAAGTCGGCAGCCCACAGATAAACCGCTAAGCCGCCTGCTGTTAATACTTGCCCAAAGAGGGTAATAATTCTGCTGCCCCGGACGTCGACACTCATTCCTGCCCACGGTCGAACAATTAGGGCCCCCAGGGAGACAATACCCATAATCAAACCTATTTGGGATTCACCCATTCCCTGCATTTTTAAATATATGGGCAACACAGGGGAAAGCAAGTTAGTGCTAAATACATTTAATAACTGCACCGCAGCAATGACTTGGAACTGTTGGTTACTTAATAACCGGAATACCATTGACATAAAAAACACCTTCGTCTAAATACGCATCAGTTAAATTCTATGCGTGACCTAAGTATACTCTATAGGATATACCAGATGGGAGCAATCTTCAAGGGTAAATGTATTTCCCCTAGCTCTATAATGCATTAAGCCGCTCCGTATCAAACGACAGAGCGGCTGTTTGCCAAGACTTTACTCAGTATTCTTATTAGTTGCTTGCCGACCCAATCGCAATGCCGATTAGAAGGGCGGCAATGGTACGCAATTCACGATCATGGCGTTCTCTTTCGCGCTCCTGGCGTTCACGCCATTCTCTTCTGCCTTCATTATGACGCCGTCTCATTTCTCTTTCATGTCGGTCATTCTCCCGACGCATCCGTTCATCATGGATCCGCCGGCGGTCATTGTCATGACGATCATGACGATCAAGCTGAACGATTTGCTGCGAGTTATCAAACTGTGCCGGTGCTGCGGCTGCTACCGATGGGAACATGCTAACTGGCATTAAAGCGAGCATAGAGTATATAATTCCTTTTTTGGCAACGATTTTCATAGAATCACTCCCTTTTTGTCTGTTAAGTCCATTGTATTGTCCATATTTTTGAATTTCATTAGAAAATACTTGATAATAACAAAAAATATTCCTCTGTTGCCAGAGGGTGGGAAGGTACCATAATTGTTATGTAAGGTTAACTTGACAGTTGCGATGAGAAGTACTATATTTATAATGTAAAGTTAACGTTACAGAGGTGGACGCGAGTGAAAAATAGATTAAAAGAGTTTCGTGAAATACTTGGATTAACCCAAGAACAATTAGGAGAACTTGTAGGGGTTTCACGGCAAGCAATCAATGCCATTGAAACGGAAAAGTTTGAACCATCAATATGGTTAGCTTATGATATCTGTCAAATATTTCAGTGCCCCATTGAGAAGGTTTTTCTTTTTGAAGAAAGCAAAAGGAAGTCTAGAGCACAGCAAAGCCGAGGGATAATATAGATGGCAATAAGACAGATTAGGCTTCTTGATGATGAAATCTTAAGAAAGAAGAGCAAAGTGGTTGAATCTGTAGATGATGAAATAAGACAAATACTATATGATATGGCGGATACTATGTATAATACGGAAAATGGCGGGGGATTAGCAGCGCCACAGGTAGGCATATTAAAGCGATTGGTTGTAATAGATATGGGGCAGGGTCTTATAAAATTAGTCAACCCAAAAATAATTAAGAAGGAAGGAAAGCAAAAAGTTATAGAGGGATGTCTAAGCATTCCCAATACCTTTGGAAAGTTAATAAGACCTGCAAAAGTAACGGTACAAGCGTTAAATGAAAACGGTGAGGAAATTATAGTGACAGGTACAGGTGGTTTAGCAAAATGTTTTTGTCATGAAATAGACCACTTAGATGGCGTTCTTTTTACTGATTTAATTGTGGACTAAAATGAGTACAAAACATTACAGATTTTTGCCATATTCCGGCAATTTGTAGAAATAAAAGCTCCGCTGTAGCCAAATGGCTGTCGCGGAGCTTTGTTTAGATAGTTGCATCAAAATAACCGTTCCCATGATGCGCTGGCGAATTATTAATTATAAATTCTTTTTTAAGTAAATCATATCTATAAGTTGATTGCCATTTTCAAATATTGGATGGTCATAGTTATCTACAAAGAAATTTTTTACTAAATGAGAATAAACAAATCCGCACTTTTGGTAAAAATCAATAGTCATTGGGCTATCTCCCGTGCCAACGAGCATAGTTGTTCCTAAGCCTTTATAGTAATCAAAAAGATAAAAGATCAATTTTTGACCATAGCCCATTCTTTGATAGTTGGGATTGGTGGCGATATTTTTTATTTCAAATACCCTATTGTCTTCCTCCGTAACAATACAAACTGCTTTTAAGCCATTATCATATAGGGAGAACATTTTCCCACGATATAGATATTTATTTATCATGCTTTCCTGTTCATCTGCTATAAGAAGCAAGTCCATAAATTTATCTCTTTCAGTATTATCTATCTGAACAATATTCATGTGAAACCTCCAAAGTGAATGATGAAATGGTTTATTTAAAGAGGATTCGGATAAAATAACGAATATTTTGTTTTCAGTACTACTAATTAATGGTAAAATAGATAAAAACAACTAATGAAAAATTATTATCTATTATTTTGAAGCTGAGATGAGGAGGGAAAATGATGTATGATATTTGTATTATTGGCGCAGGGGTAGTCGGCATGAATATTGCCAGGTATTTGTCCCGGTATGAGCTGAAAGTATGTGTAGTGGAGAGACAGGAAGATGTCGGCTGCGGCTGCTCAAAAGCGAATAGCGGGATTGTACATGGCGGTTACTCTGACGAACCTGGCAGCCTAAAGGCTGAGCTGTGCGTGAAGGGGAACAGAATGTATGAACAATTGGAGAAAGAGCTGAATTTTGGCTATCGTAAGACGGGCTCACTCGTTGTGGCATTCCGAGACGATGAATTACCGGCATTACAGCGCTTGGCTGAACAGGGAAGACAAAATGGGGTAAAAGGTTTGGCAGTCATAAGTGGTGATGAAGCACGGAAAATGGAACCGCATTTAAGTACTGATGTATGTGCAGCCTTATATTGCGAGAACGCTGGAGTAACATCTCCCTATGAACTTGTCATTGCCTTAGCGGAAAATGCAGTTGCTAACGGGGTAGTGCTAAAACTTAACACCGAAGCCACAAACATTATGAGACTTGATCATTATTTTAAAATTTTTGCCGACAATGGGGAAGAAATAAGTTCACGGTATATAATCAATGCGGCTGGTATTCATAGTGATAAGATCGCGCGAATGGTTGGTATTGATGAATATAAAATAACTCCGCGTCGTGGTCAATATATTCTACTCGATAAAGATCAAAACTATTTGGCTAAATCTGTGATTTTCCAAGTTCCAACAAAGCTTGGAAAAGGTATTTTGGTGACAACGACCTATCACGGTAATCTTATGCTTGGACCGAATGCGGAAGAAATTGAAGATAAAGAAGACTTAAGCACTGACGAAACAACACTTAAATTTATCATCGATACGGCCCGGCGGTCAGTTCCTGATTTTAACATAAAAAAAGCATTGAAATCTTTTGCTGGCAACCGGCCGGTATCCAACAAAAAGGATTGGGTTATTGAAGAAAGCAAGGTAAAAGGGTTTATCAATTTAATTGGTATTGATTCCCCGGGCCTGACGTCTTCGCCGGCAATTGCCTTAAAGGTAGCTGATATACTTCAGGCAGCAGGGATATCCTTTCAGCCCAAGAGAAATTTTGAGCTTTTGCGGAAACCCATAATTATTAAGAAGGCTGATAACTTTAGCGGTGATATTAATGCAAGTGATCCAAAACAGCATATTATTTGCCGATGCGAACAAGTCACTGAGACGGAAATCATTGATTGTTTACACAGGGGTATTCCTATTAATTCTCTGGAGGCTGTTGCCCGCCGGACAAGGGCAGGTATGGGCCGGTGTCAGGGGAATTTTTGCGGGCCAAGGGTCAGAGACGTTATCGCCCGTCAGCTTACTATCTCACCGGAAGATGTCCCGGGACGGGGTGAGGCTTCTTCGACATTAGTCCAGCGGGTAAACCGGATGAATATACTGAAGCTATAGCCGAAAGACTAGGAAACGGTTTTCCTGCGTTGAAATTGTAATGTTAGGGTGCCTATAACATAATGTATGAGGAAGGGGTCTTATTGCATGCGGCAAAAGCTTACTATAGTTACCTTGGGCGTTAGTAATTTAAATCGGTCACGAGTATTTTATCAGGATGGATTGGGATGGAAGCCATCAAACGCCAGCGAGGAAAATATTATCTTTTTCGATTTAGGCGGCGTAGGGTTAGCATTATTTCCGTTTGACGAACTTGCCAAAGATGCAACGGTGAGCCCTGAACGAGTTGGTTTTGCCGGCATTACCTTAGCACATAATGCCAATAGTATTGAGGAAGTAGATGCTGTGATGAAAAAAGCAGAACAAGCAGGAGCAAAGATCGTCAAGAAAGCGCAAAAGGTTTTCTGGGGCGGGTATAGCGGCTATTTTTCCGACCCGGATGGATACTTATGGGAGGTGGCTTGGAATCCCTTTATAGAAATTGATGAACAGGGTGCATTGGTTTTCCCATAATACCCGACTATTTTATTATAACTTCTGACAGTGAATTGTCAGAAGTTATTTTTATTATAGGAACGAATCTTGTTCCATCGTTCCATTTCGATGATGGTTTTAGGAGAAGAGTGTCTAGCATCCAGGTTCCTTTAACTCTAAATATATTTTAAATAATTACATGCGATAATGAAAAAAAATATATATTGAGGGCGCTGTAGTGGCGGATTTTATGGCTAGAGGAGGAACTTATTTTGGTGGCAAAGCTAATTCCATTTCCAGATAGATCCGAACCTGATTTGACGGAAATAGAGACGGTTATCCGGCAATGGTTGTTGTATATGTCGGATGAAACCGACTTCATTGAAACGGTTGCCGGACGAATGATGAGTTTTATTGCTAATTATACCGATAAATGGATTGAGCCTACGTTTGACTTGGTTGTACCGTCAACTTTGTCGCTGGAAGACAGAAGAAACCTGTTGACCTCGATAGAAAAAGGCGTTGACGATTTGTCTGGACAGGTGCAGGAGATGGTTAACAGAATTATTATCGAAAGATTTTTCTTTGAAGTAGAATTTTATGAAAGCCAGAAAAAAGGAAATTTTCTTGTCTTAAGTGGTAAATGATAAGTTGCGCCAATAAACATTCGTGTGATCGACAACGAATGTTTATTTTTTTGTATTATCTTTCTTATGAGGAATGTGTTTGATGCGATTGAAAAGTAGTTACGCTGTTAGGTAGATTCTTTAGGTATCTTAGCTGGCGAGATTTTTTTATATCTCTTGAATAAGCGGCTAAAATAGCTGCTGTCACTAAAGCCGACAGCTAGGGCAACTTCACCGACGGGCAAATGGTGTCGTTGTAGTAATTCCATCGCCGCATTAATCCGTAAAAAATTAATATATGCGATAGGCGGCATACCGGTAATTTCTTTAAATAAACGACACAAATAATGAGGAGAAATATTGGCCATGGCGGCAAGGTCTTTAAGGGTAATTTTTTGATCATAATGCGCATCGACATATTTTAAAACCAGCCGTAGTTGATAATGCTGCCGGCTTTGAATTTTATCTGTGACAGGTACCGTATGCCGCCGCATAAGCAGAACAATAAGGCGGTAAACACCGGCTTTTATCCATAATTCATAGCACGTACTTTTCTGCTCATATTCGTCAATCAGAGTCAGAAACTGGCTAACTAGTTCGTCATCATTTTCTATCTTGTTTTGAAAGCGGATGCGATTCTGCAATAAAGGGGTGATGTATTTGGTTTGACATACGTCATCATTATGGCTGCATAGGAATGTTAAGTCGATAAGCATGAAGGAGTCAACAAGGCGGTTACAACAATTTTCTATATAATGTAGGTCGTTGCAATTTATGACGACCAAGTTTCCTGCACTAACCGGGATTCGTTGGGAGTTGCAGTGAATCACGGCACTTCCAGCCTTTATAAAGAAGATCATTAATTCTTCATGCCAATGTTTTTTAAAAATAGGCCCAGAATCATAATACTCCCTATGACCTATATTAATCGGAAAGTCACCTTTTGTGTTTGCGTGAACCATCTGGCCGTTACTGGCAATAATCATAAAGTTTACTCCTTTATTTGTGAAATAACAATATCGTGCTAATTTAGGATAGTATTATTCATGGAGTATTCAGTGTTTCTGTATATAATTAGGATTATGAAAGATGTATTTTGATTAATATTATCCAAATGGACGATGGTTGTCAATTTGATATGAGGAGATTCAATCAATTTTGGGAAAAGGGGAGGAAAATAAGCATGACGGAAATGCTGAACACGATTTGCGGGGTTTGCCCGGGCGGATGTGCGATTAAAGCACTAATAGAAGATGGCAAGCTGGTTGACGTTAAACCGCAGACCGGGGCTCCTTTTGGTGCATTGTGTGTGAGGGGGAAGCATGCTGCTGAAGTGGTGCACTCTCCTGACCGGCTGCAAAAACCGCTTATCCGGGTGGGAGAACGGGGCGAGGGTAAATTCCGCGAGGCCAAGTGGGATGAAGCGCTGGATTTAGTAGTCGAAAAAATGCTGGCCATCAAAGAAAAATATGGACCGCAAGCGTTAATAAGCCATTCGGGACGTGGGGCCTTTGAGCAGTCCGTGCTGGACTTCAATAGCGCGAAGGATTTGAATGATTCAGTAGCTTCCAAATTATTGCTGCCTTTTGGGTCGCCGAATATTGCTAGCGTGAGTTCTTTATGTTATGTCTCATATGGTGTTTTTGCACCAATGACCACATTTGGTCTTGATGGGCGGCTGTTATTGTCTGATTTCGAAAATAGCCAGCTGATTGTGGTTTGGGGCGCAAATCCAGCCACTGATTCCCCACCCTTTATCTATGAGCGTATTATAAAAGCCCAACAACACGGCAGTAAAGTTATTGCAATTGATCATATGCGTAGTGATATTGCCGGCCGCGCTGATCAGTGGGTCGCTGTACGTTCCGGGACAGACGGGGCGTTAGCCTTAGGATTGTTGAGGGTAATCATTAATGAAAAGCTATATGATAAGGAGTTTGTTAGTAAGTGGACCAAAGGATTTGAGGAGTTAAGGGAATATGTACAGACTTTTACTCCCGAAAAAGTAGAGGCCATAACCGAAGTGCCACAGGAAACGGTGCTGGCATTGGCGCGGGAGATAGCCGGAACAAAACAGGTTACGCTTAAGACGTATACTGGTCTTGAATATTCGAATTGCGGCGTGCAGACCATTCGGGCCGTGTATATTTTGTGGGCGCTGACCGGAAATTTGGATGTACCCGGTGGTTTGTATATTGATTCTCCGGGAGAGCCGTTTTTTACAGCTGGTGAATTCGTAAAACCTGAGGGTCTTTTGCCGATCGGTGCGGCCGAATATCCATTATTTTATAGACTGACCGGGTGTGCTCAGTTTATGGAATTTCCCAAAGCCGTGCTGGAAGGTGAGCCGTATCCGATAAAAGCTCTTTTGAATAACGGGGCATCGATATTGACCTCCTATCCGCAACCCCAAATTTGGGAAGAGGCTTTTAGAAAGTTGGATTTTATGCTGGTAATCGACCGCTTTATGACTAAGGATGCATTGTTTGCTGATGTAGTATTACCGGCTACCACTTATTTTGAGAACACTTCTTATCAGCGGTATCCCGGCTATGTGCGTTTGCGACAGCCGGTGATTAAACCAATTGGTGAAGCAAGAAACGATTTGTTCATTTTTTCAGAGCTTGCTAAACGATTAGGTTATGGGAATTTTTATCCGCAAAGTGAAAGTGAACTGTTAGAAAAAGCTTTTGCCCGCAGGCCGGAGTTATTAGCCGAGCTTCTCAATCACCCAGAAGGTGTCCGCTTGCCTGTGTCTCCGCGGCAGTATAGAAAGTATGAGACAGGGTTACTGCGTCCTGATGGGCTTTCCGGATTCAATACGCCGTCTGGCAAGCTGGAAATTACATCCGATCTTCTGGCAGAATGCGGCTATGATCCACTTCCGATATATCACGAACCGTTGGAAGGGCCGCTGGGCAGTCCGGAATTGCACCAACAATATCCGCTAGTAATGAACAGCGGGGCCAGAATCCATTCCACCTTTCGCTCCCAGCACTTAAATATTCCTGGATTATTAAAACTGCAGCCTAGACCGCAGGTATTGATTCATCCTAAAGATGCGGCAGACAGAAATATTCAGGATAAAGATAAAGTGATTATCCGGACAAAACGTGGCGAGATTGGCTATTATGCGAAGGTTACCGTCCGAGTGATGCCAGGAACGGTAGAGGTAAATATGGGTGGCGGAGCCCCGGTGCAGGCATCCGAATGGCGGGATGCTAACGTCAATGTGCTTACTGATTTTACTAACAGGGATCCTATTTCCGGGTTCCCGGTTTTCAAGACGTTACTTTGTCAAATTGAAAAAGCAGAACACATAGAATCAATCTGACTAACCAAAAGTATACATTGCAGTGAATGATTAATGGATAGAATCATTAAAATACTGCTAGATAGGAGGAGTTACAAATGAATGAAATTGACAAATATACGGCCATGTCTTTGGAACAATTAGAGGTGGTACTTTCTGAAGAAAAAGATCTTTTAGAAGATGTTGAACAAGAAAGGAAATTTTGGCTTATTAATACAACAGTTCATATTCCTGGTCATAAAGCCCGGCATTATGAAACGGAAATTAATACTATAACAAATAATATAGCAATGATCGAACAAGTAATTAAACAAAAAAGGGCAAAATAAAAGTAACCGGTTAATGGCTAGAGAGTGCCATGACCGGAATGTAAACCATCTCTTGACAAAAATTTCAATTACTCATATAATTTTATTGACTCGGGTCAGTATTCTTTTAAATACTACTGGGTAAATGGTCGTGTACCCTGTCAGGAGGTGCTGTTTATCACTAGAATCAGAAAAGATCCCGAAGTCCGGCGGTTAGAGTTAATCGATGCGGCCTTGGAGCTATTTAATTCAGCCGGCTATGAAAAAACAATGATTATTGACATTGTAAAAAAGGCCGGCGTAGCCAAGGGAACCTTCTTCTACTACTTTTCCACTAAGGAAGCCATTCTGGAAGCCATCTGCGCCCGCTGGGCCACCGAGCTGGCCACTTCCTTCCAATTGAAAAGCCGCCAGCTCTCTGGATTAAACAAACTACAATCTTTTCTTTTACAGTTGTTTCTTCCCGATCCGCTTGATGTTCTTTTTGACAGGCTATGGAATGAGAAACAATTCAATTTACTTTACCATATCTGGCAACAGCAGGTTGAAACCGTCTTTAACCCTCTTCTGGCTGACATAATCCAACAGGGAAATCAAGAGGGAACCATGTATGTGATTCATATAGACGAAACCATTGCCTTTTTATGGAGTACGCTAAATTGTATATGGGATGCCATTTTTCTCAAAGAACCTGCTGAAATCCTTCGCGTTAAAGCAAAAATTGCCGAATCCGTATTGGAACGAATCCTGGGGATTAAAGAAGGAATACTCGAATTATCTATTACCTAGCTGAAAAATTGTGTAAAAACATCTTTTTTACCTTTTAACTGACTGTGGTCAGTATATTTGTATCAGCAATCAGAGAGGAAAGAATCATACTTGTCGCCAGGCATTTTTTTGTCTTATAACTGACTAAGGTCAGTAAAGGGACATCATCAAGGATATTGGGACAGTCGCCCGTTATGATGGTATACCGAAGCACAGCCACATCCTAGCATCGAACATAGCATGCTCAGTACAAAAACATAATAGGATAAACGAAAGCAAACAGCCATTATTTCAGTGATTATTACTATTTTAGCTGTAAATTAAGGAAAGAAGGAAATACGTATGCAATATAGGCCTAATCAAAATGTAATCCATCCAAACGAAGCGATAAATACAAACTACAACTTGATTTTGGCTGAAAAATCAAATTTTCCAAGGATTTATGAAATCATGCATGCTTCGTTTCCGCCCAGTGAAAAACGTAGCTATGATGGTCAGCGTGAATTGATGAATCGTCGTCACTATAAACTGTATGTACGAAAGAAACGAGAAAAAATCATTGCTTTTCTAGCCGTGTGGGAATTTAATGATTTTAATTATATTGAACATTTTGCAGTAGATGCTGCATACCGAGGCGATGGCTTGGGTGGAGAAATTCTGAAAGAGTATCTTTCCCATGCTTTGAAAACTGTCTTTTTGGATGTAGAGCCTCCTGCAACGGAGGTCGCCTACAGACGGATTAAATTTTATGAGCGGTTAAATTTTCATCTGAACCAATTTGATTACTATCAGCCACCACTGCAAGCGGGACAAAAACATCTGTTACTGAAAACCATGACCTACCCGAATCCGGTAGAAGAAGATTTCTTCTGCTATCATAAAAAAGTGCTTTTTGAAACTGTATACCGGGGAAAAAATTAATAGTCAGGAGTATCAACGAGAAATGAGAATTGATAAAAGCTCAAAAAGGCAAGATTATATGAATAGTACACACAGTCAACTAACATATGCAGCGATTAAACAATTGTTTAACAAGTTATCATCAAATGAACCAGGTTGTGCTTATATTGCAAGTTTTGATGATGGCGTAACTTATAAAGGAGCAGTTGGCTTAGAATCGATAGAAAAAAAACTACCGATAACAACAAAAACAATTTTTAATCTCGCATCAGTCTCTAAACAATTCACCGCATTCGCCATCTTGCTATTAGAGCAGGACGGTAAACTGAGTCTAAACGATTCAATTTTAAAGTATATACCTTCCCTGGGAGCTTATGCTGAACCTGTGACTCTAAGGCATCTAATTCATCACACCGGTGGATTGGTAGATTATATGGAGTTAGCTGAAAAAGAGAAGATTTCAGAGACGGATAAATTAACTGCTGAAACATCACTAGAACATCTGGAAAATCATCAAATTGCCGATTTTCCAGTCGGAACAAAATTTGATTATAGTAATACAGGGTATTTTTTATTATCTTTAGTAGTTGAAAAAGTTAGCGGAGAATGTCTGCGTGAATTTTCAAAGGAGCGTATTTTTGAACCTTTAAACATGAACGACACAACAATTGTGGATTGCTATCCCACCAATCTCCCAATTGCCCGTGGCTACTTGAAGAATGAGCAAGGGGCATATGAAATATTTGAAAGCCCCTGGGAACAAACTGGAGATGGAGCAGTTCATACCAACGTGGAGGACTTAATAAAATGGGGACAAAACTTTACTGCAGGTACTGTTGGTGGAAAAGAACTTGTTAAAAGAATGGGAGAGATAGGACCGAAAACTTTGCCAACGGGTGAACTAATTATTGAAAATGAAAATTATGCTTTTGGCTTGTCTATTGGCGAAGATTTTGATTGTCATTACTTAGAACATTCAGGACTCTGGGCTGGCTACCATTCACATTTTATGCGATTCCTGGAAGAACGTTTGACTATTGCAGTATTAAGTAATTATGAGGATTTTGGTACTCAAGAATATGCTAAAAAAATTGTGGAAATTATTACAGAAAAAAGTGCAAAGAAATAAAGAGCATATATGGCAAGAATATTTGTTACTTATGCAATGTAAAGAGCCGTCTCGTAATCATGACTATGCCTTTGTCTTTTCTTCGAAAGTGGATTACTAACTCAATTCAAAAGGAGATTCCATTAAATGAATATAACCCTTACCGATGTGAATAAGAGTAATTATGAGGATGTTTGTGACCTATCTGTAGCTGAAAACCAGTATGAATATGTAGCAGAAAATATGTGGTCACTCGTTGAGTCCAAATTCAACACCTCCTATCAAACACGCGCAATTTGTTTAGACGGCAAACCTGTCGGATTTTTCATGTGGGTGCCTGAAACAAAACAAAGAATATCAATTTGGCGATTTATGGTGGATCAAAACTATCAAAACAAAGGTATCGGGCGCAATGCTTTGCTGCTAGCAATTGATGAAATTAAGCGGACAGATGGATTAGAAGAGATCGAAATCTGTTACAACCCCAATAATCCTGTAGCGAAAGACTTTTACGCCACCTTTGGATTCGTTGAAGTCGGTATGGATCAAGAAGGTAATGATGTATTAGCAATTATTAAAATTTAACTAATAAATTATGTTCAACATAACGTATCCTAAAATTTTTATCAAGAGAGGGAAGCCCATTATTGAAATGTTTTGCCTTCCTATAAACCTTATTTAATAACGTCAAAAAAAGGAGAGAGGGCAATAATATGAAAATAAGAAATTACGAGAAAAAAGACTGGAAAAGATTAAATGAAATTCACGATGCAGCAAGAATAATAGAGCTTAATAATGCAGGTATTCCAGATGCTTTTTTGTCTTTAGAAGAAACGTATGAAAATGAAGGTTTGTTTGAGTATAAACTATTAGTAGCTGAGGATGAAATCGGACTGGTAGTAGGATTTACAGCATTTTATGATGAAGAGATTGCCTGGCTGTATGTTGATCCCCAATATCATAGAAAAGGCATTGCTACAAAATTATTAAATGTGGCAATGGAACAAGCAGGTAAAGTTATATCTATTGAAGTATTAGAAAACAACATAGAAGCTATTAATCTTTACAAAAAAATAGGATTCAAAGTCGTTGAAAAAGCATCTGGAAGCCTAGTGGGAAATGAAAGTTTTATAGTGACAGGATATGTACTTGAATATAAAAAATAACAAGTTTTAGTAAAATGAATATGTTTGAGTCAGTTCCTGGGTGCCGATAACCCCGTCACCCTGGAAATGCAAAAGTTACTTCAGTGGAGGGTATAAATGGTTATGACAGATGAGGTAGCCTCCTAAAATAGGTTAACGAAACTTCTCAGGAGGCTAGGATTATGAAATTTAATTTAATAGATATTGAACATTGGAATAGAAAGCCATACTTTGAACACTATTTGAATGCTGTTAGGTGTACTTATAGCATGACAGTAAATATAGAAATAACAAATTTACTGCATGAAATTAAACTGCAAGAACTAAAACTATATCCAACAATTATTTATATCATTGCAACTGTGGTTAATAATCATAAGGAATTCCGCACTTGTTTTGATAGAAACGGCAATTTAGGATTCTGGGATAGTATGAGTCCGAGTTATACTATCTTTCATAAGGAAACCGAAACATTTTCAAGTATCTGGACACAGTATAACAAAAGTTTTTTTTGTTTTTACAATAATTATCTTGATGATATCAAAAACTACGAAAATATTATGAACTTTACTCCGAAGTTAGATGAACCAGCCAATACATTCCCTGTATCCAGTATCCCTTGGGTGAATTTTACTGGATTTAATCTGAATGTATACAATGATGGAACATATTTACTCCCTATTTTTACTATGGGCAAATATTTCGAGCAGAATAATAAAATATTTATTCCTATGTCCATACAGGTGCACCATGCCGTTTGTGATGGTTACCATATCAGCAGATGTATAAATGAGGTACAAGAAGTAGCATTAAATTTGCAAACATGGCTAGGATAATAAGCGTCTATTCCCTATATTCATAGATCAGAAATAAGCCCTTACAGCCGAAATCACGGTCTTGTAAGGGTTTTGCCATGCTTTCTTGATCGTCTTTTCAAAAAGTCACTAGAACAGCTTAGAATTTTATTCTATTTTTTACTAAGGTACTCCTTTCCCCATTCATCTAGAGAAAGTATAATTGTTTTCAAACTTTCTCCTTGCAGTGTAAGCGAATATTCTACTCGCAGTGGAACCTCCGAATGTATGTAATATTTTCCAGAATCAAAACTGATTCTTCCTCATATACTGAAATGTTCTTTGTTTTTTAAGGAGGGATTTGTAGTGTTTTGGGATATTGTTTGTGGATTAATTACGGTTGGCACCATTACCTTTTGTTCTTTGTTTTATGCTTTTAACTGGATACCATAAAATTGATTAACCGCACACTGAGGCGGTTTTTCTATTTATTCCCGTTTTATTCATCGAGCGTTGTCTGAAATTACTCCGGGAGGGTAGGAAATATTCGTAGTATCGTCAGAATCCCGTAGGGTGAAGCAAATCTTGCAGGATTTTTATATTATAATGGTAAACAGAGTATGGATATGTGAAGCTAGGATTGTTATGCTAAGCTTAGTAACGATGAGTAAAAAAAACGGTCACCTGACTCATCCAATTGTCTGAAGCAGAGGAAATCACCTGATAATGGCAGGTTATAAATCGTTTGGAAAAAGAAAGAACTCCACCGGGTTAGGAGGAACAATTTGCTTTATAACTATATTGATGTAAATCCTTTTATGCTTGTAATGGGAATTATGCCAGCAGTGTCGGCCATTGTAGGGATATTAGTTATGATTATCTCTAAAAGAATATACTTAGCACCCGCCATTGCTTTTTTCTTGCCGTTATTATTTATAACAACAAACAGGGAAACCTTCCTTGCCAATATTGATGCCTGGTTTCTTTGGGGTGCAATATACGGATTAATTGCGTACTTTGTTGGAAAACTAATGAAAAAGTAGTTCTGATAAAGTAAAAAGGGTAAAGTATTGCCATTTTTTACCGCATAGGATATAATAGTTAAACATGGTTAACTAATTTTAACAGTAGGTGTTCAATGGTATTACCAGATCTTTATATGAAGCTAAGAAAAATAATGATTGAGATATCACAAACATATCGAGAAGCTAACGCGGAATCAGATTTACCAAATTTGACGGTCAAGCAATATTATTATCTCGATACTATATACAGAATGGGTAATCCCACTTATAGCGAGATAGCGGAGAAGCTAAAAGTGACCAAGCCTGCAGTTACTGCTATTGTCAACAGACTGAAAGAAATCGGCTTTCTTGAAAGAGTACAATCAGCAACAGATCGTCGGTTTTATTCTATTACGGTTAGCAACAAAGGTAAAAAACTGATCGAAATTAATGATGCCGCAGCGAATGTTTACGCCCAATATGTGGAAGAGTGTCTAACAGAAAATGAATTAAAGACATATGTGGATATATTGAAAAAAATTATTGAGAATTATGAGTCTCAAAGAGCTAAATAATTTCTATTAAAAAAATAGTTAATTCAATTTAATTAATTAATTGAACAGGGAGGTTGGGCTGTGGAAAAGAACACACTGTGTTTTCCGGTGGTAGCACAAGATGCTGTTAATTATCTCATTGATAAGTATCTTGCCAATAGTCAAATCAGTTGCATTTTAAGACTTAATGGAAAATTAAATAAGACTATCTTGCAACAAGCTGTACGAATATCCCTAGATGCTGAACCAATCCTTGGATGCTGTTTCATAGCAGATGACGATCATCCTTTTTGGGAACTGCAAACAAACTTTGAAACATCTGATTTTTTTTCTATCATTGAAACTAATAATCTTGACCAAGAGTTGCAAAGGTTCGTTGGTACTCGCAATAATTTATCCCGGGATTGCCAAATAAAAGTGAGACTAATCAGGACCGAAGTAGATACTGTTTGTATAAAAGTTAATCATGCTTGTTCAGATGCAGCAGGACTTAAGCAATACTTATGTCTTCTAGTCTCAATTTACAATCAATTATTAAAAGGATTGCAGTATGTTGTAGAATCTAAAACATCAGTGAATCGCGGGCAGGATCAAATATTCAATCTTGACTATGTTACTAACGGATTGAATGAACTAATGAAAACTGGGGTTAATCAATCTGAGCCCACCGTGGCATTTCCCTGCAAATCCGGTGAAGAGAAAGAACAAGCATTTATAGTTAAGAACTATCCAATCAAGAAGATCTCAGAATATGCAAAGGCCAATTGCGCTACGGTTAATGATGTTTTACTAACTGCTTTTATTAGAAGTATACCAAAAGTTGCGGATATACAAAACAATACTATATCTTTATATTTTACGGTAGACTTGAGGCGGTATTTAGCTGATCACAAAGCAGGAAGCATGTGCAACCTTTCGGCAATGCAGGTTGTCACCCTTACTTATGATTTGGTTGAATCATTTGATGAGACTCTATCACGTTTATTGATGGAAACAAGAAGAATAAAACGTAATTATCCTGGGATTAAGAGTGCGTACTTACTGGAAATGGCACACCGGAAACTGCGATTTAAAGATGCCTGTGTACATTTTCAACAACGTCGCAAACACATCTCTACGACCGGATTGTGTATTCCGACTCTCTCAAATGTTGGAGTTATTACTGAGAAATCAACTACGTTTGGATCATTAGAAATTGTCGATTGTTATCTGGTTGGGCCGGCTGCCTTTTCACCTGACTTGGGGATTGTTACAAGTACGTTTAATGATACAGTAACCTTTGCCGTTAATTTTTTTCAGTCCACGATGCCGAAAGTAATTGTAGAGAAGTTTCTTGATGCACTATGTAATGAACTTCAGAGCTGTATAAGTAGTACGGAAAGCTAATCCCTAACTCAACGTAGATTCGAGATAATAAGGGTTGAGGAACCTCAACAAAAGTCCTGTAAGGTAAAGGCTCGAAGCTTCGAAGTCCGCGCCAGTAAACCGAGGCTCCAAGCAATTTGCTTGGAGCCTTTAGCTGTTGTTGTATGCATATTTATATGCTGCGGTATTTGCTACAGCGCATGGAAGAGAAACAATCCTTGAATTTAATTGGCAAAGTTTGAAACGAGTGATACCCGATCAGAAACTTGATTTTAACATAAATCAGAGTCAGAGTCACAGTCACAGTCAGTATCGTGATGGAATTCAATCTCCGTTGCGGTAAATGTGATTGGTCCAATAACTGTTGCTGCGCTGCCGGCATCTGTTAATTGAGCTGTAAGGAAATAGGTTGTGCGACTCGTAATACTGGTATCGACATGATTAAAGCTGGTTACTCTGTTATTATCGCCATTGGCTTCACCACTATCGTCAGCACTGAAAATTAAAGAACCTCCTACAGCATTGCGTCGGATTTGAAACAATACATTAGCTTTGCTTAATCCTGTACCATTGGTTACAGCTCGCCAACCGACGGTTCCAGTCAGAAATACTACGTCATCCCGGTCGGAGTGAATAGTAATGGTGGCTAAAGTAGTAGGGCTGGCAGAAAGGGGGATTGATACACTACCACTGGTGTTTGTCGGCAAGACAAAAAACGCAAATCTCTCAAAGTCATCATTATGATGATGTGATATAATAATCACCTCCTGGTAACAGTATATTCTTTGATGCTTTATACTGTTACACTTAACATAAAAATACGACGGACCTATTACTGAGACCCGAAGGGACACCGGGACAGGTTTTTCGTTCCAGCAAATAATATACGAAATCGCAAAAAGACTATTTAAATTTCAGAATTACGGAGTTTAGTAAGTTAGAATTGAAAATGCAAGGGTATAAATCCTGTTAGTGAAGCCCTTTGCAGGTTTTTTGTATTATAATGTAAAAGAGTATTGATAATTAGTATTGCAAAGAAAGTGTGAATTTAGTTCAAGGGATTTAATAATTAGGGGGGAACTAGTTTGAAACAAAATGTCTATGATAATGAGATTTTTTATAAATCCTATATTGAACTTAGAGAAAAATCAACAGGTCTTAATGACGTTCTTGAGATTCCAGCATTTAGAACACTGTTGCCCGAAAATTTAACTAATATGGAAATCCTAGAATTAGGGTGTGGGTTTGGGCAATCCTGTTATTGGTATATATATCAAGGAGCCGCGCGGGTCGTAGGCATAGATATTTCTGAGAAAATGATTTCCAGGGCAAGGCAACTCTATCAGCATGATAAGATAGAATATGTATGTCTTCCTATTGAAGATATAAATTGTCCTAAGGAACAATTTGATTTAGTACTTAGTTCGTTAGCATTTCATTACGTTGCTGACTTAAAAAACATTCTTGAAAGAAGTTATCATTGCCTAAAAAATAATGGATTTTTGATTTTTTCGCAAGAGCATCCCATTGCAACTGCCAAAAAGGTTCCTAACGGTTGGGTCAAAGACGAATACGGCAAAAAAATTCATTGGATATTGGATAACTATAATGATGAAGGTATTAGAAAACAAAACTGGTTAATCGATGGTGTAATTAAATATCACCGAACAACATCAACTATTATCAATACTTTGATTGAAACAGGGTTTAAGATTGTAAGAGTGCTAGAGCCATCAGCAATTAAAGAAGCGGAAATGAAAAATGATGATTTGAAAGAGGAAAGAAGAAGACCACCTTTTCTTATTATAAAAGCGCAGAAAATATAAGTTGATTTTTTGTCCCGTTAAATTATATAGCTTCAGCCAATTAAGTTTTACTAAAAAACAAGTAGCAATTAGGACTTTATAAATAAAGTAAGCCCCCGATAATGGACAGGATAAAAGTCCATACCGGGGGTTTTCGTATGCTCAGAAGACGTAAGAATATCTATATGGATGAATTAGCGGGAACGGATTTTTTCTAACTGGAATTAGCTTTTTTGAGACGGTGAACGAAGCGGCTGAGCGCAAGTTCTGGCTTTCTAATGCTTGCCAATATGGAAAAGCGGTTAGGTGATGCCGGATTTTAAGCGGAGACTTAGGAAATCTTTTCCCCAACTGCATATGACATTTAGTACAGGAATAAAACTTTGACCGGTTTCAGTCAGCGAATATTCAACTTTGGGTGGAACTTCTTTATAGACCTCCCGATGTACGAGCCCGTCCTGTTCTAGTTCCCGCAATTGCTGGGTGAGTATCCCCTGTGAGATTTCGGTTAATAGTTTTTGCAACTCATTAAATCTTTTGGTTCCCTTGCTTAACTCCCATAAGATAGGAAGTTTCCACTTGCCTGCGATAATGTTTTGCACAATCAGCATAGGGCAGGTTCCTTCATGATAGACCAATTTTGCCATAGGATTTATCCTTTCCAATAGTACTATTTCTAATAGTATATAATAAAAAAGTGCGTACTTGCAATAAACGATGTATCACGGTACTATTTTGTTAGAGTTCAAAAAAATGGGAAAGAGGTGTTCGTATGGAATTTTTCGAGGTAATCAACAAACGGAGATCCATTCGCAAGTTTAAACCTGATCCTATTCCCAAGGAGGATATACTCAAAATATTAGATGCGGCAAATTGGGCCCCGTCGGCGCTAAACTTACAGCCGTGGGAATTCCTGGTAGTGACTGGAAATAAGAAAAATATGCTTGGCAGTAATTATGGGAAGATTGTTGATCATTATACGAAGGATTGGGATGCAGCGCCAGACAAAGCGTTTATGCCGCGACAGGAATTTATTCAATTTGCAAATATTTATGGAGGCGCACCGGCTGTCATCATCGTATTAGTCGAGGCGCATAAAGATCCCAAGTATCAGAAGGCTTTTATAGAGAGTGCCAGTGCGGCAATGGAAAACATGCTTTTGGCGGCAACTGCTCTAGGCTTAGGCGGTTGCTGGATGACCGGCCCTTTAGATGATGAGCAATATCTGCGCGAAGTGTTGTCTGTTCCGGACGACAGAGAAATTGTTGCAATTAGCCCTTTGGGATATCCAATGCTCATTCCTGATGCCCGGCCACGCCTGGACCCGGATTTGACGCGAAAAGTCAGATGGCTGGAATAATTTCAGTATAATAAAACGGGCATGACTTTAGTTAGTGGACTTTGAGCCAGTAACGGCAAAATCCTGTAAGGTAAAGCAAACCTTGCAGGATTTTTGTATTATAATGGTAAACAGATATGATAAATAATATTACCAAGAAAGTATGAATATAGGTCGAATTAAGGTGGGGTCATTGTAACCAGGTTTAGTAACGATGAGTCAAAGAACCGTCACCTGACTCACATAACTAACTATGAAGAGAGGTAATTAACTTGTATCATACAAAAATTAAAGTTGGCTCAATGCGGTTAAGCGATTTTATCAATAAATATCAGGATCAAGAGAAGTTTATGGCCTACTGCAGAGAGTGCAAGAATTATAAATCACGCTGGTCTTGCCCACCGCTACAATTCAATGCTAATGAATTTTTGCAGGACTTTCATTATATTTATCTCTTCGGTGCCCAAGTGATTTATGATGCAGAGACAATCAAATCGGCTGATACTCCCGAAAAAATCAGAGATATTACTACACAAACCTTAAAGGAAGTAAAAAATAAACTTGCGAATGAACTGCTAGCCCTTGAAGTAAAATACCCGGGTAGTATTAGTCTAGCTTCTGGGGGTTGCCACCTATGCGAGCATTGTAAAAGAACCGATAATCATCCCTGCGTATATCCCGAAAAAATGCGCCATTCATTAGACTCGTTTGGCTTTGATCTTACCGCAATTACATCAGAACTACTTCAAATTGAGTTAAAATGGTCGAAAGATAGCTTACCTGAATACTATACTCTCATACATGCATTGCTAACCAATAATTTGCATGAGAATATCCTGGAGAATTTCAAACTCTAAAAATAAAAGATGGTGCATGGAAAGAAAATGATTTATGAGGAGTAAGGATAAATGAAACTAACAGTAAACAAAAAATTATTCCTAGACCAAGCCCTCCCCATAATTGACTTTGACCGAATCTCGCTAGCAGGCTATGGTGGCGTGCTAGCGGTAGCCAGTTTTGGTAACACTGTCAATTTTCGTGTGCCAGCTCACGTTGTAGAACCTGGTCAGGTTTTTCTTACTATAGAACAATGGCGTGATCTGGTCGCTGAAATTAAGGATTCTCCGGGCAGCATGGCAGATATTGAATTATAAGAGACAACACTCATCCCCTTTGATTATGACTTCTGACAGAGAGCTGTCAGAAGTCATTTTTAATTTACGAAAATTATTGTCATTTTAGGCAGCTTTTCTAAAATTATTCTAAAATTAGGCAGATATAATTCTAAAAGATACTAAAACTATTATATTTTGGTAAACGCGAGGGGGTATAAATAAGAAGAAGTGAATGAAGCCGTAAAACTGTCGACTACTATTGTTTCCGTTTCCAAATTTTTGTTACATAATCGAATCAAACCTACTTTAAGGAGATGATTTTCTTGAAAAAACTTTCTATTTTGGTTTTGTTTACTTGCTTTCTTGTTACCGTATCAGGAAATGCTTTTGCGTGGAGTGACCGCGCGGAAGGCCGTCCTGAGCAATCTCTAAGACAAATGATGCATATCCCTAGTTTGTCTGTCTGGCATAACGACAGAAACGAATTCCATCTAAAGTCCACCAGCTTGCGTTCTCAACATGTGTTCACAGGTCTAATTCGTACCGACGGACGTTTTTATGATATCGAGGAGAAAGACATGGAAAATGGCGATTTCGTTAAAGTTGACCGGAAACGTGACACCATCCGTTTTCGTTTAACCGGCCGCGGCATTGACGAAATTAGCTTTAAAGTCAGGAACGGCGATTTTGTTAAGTTTGATCTGTACAAAGACGGCGATGAGATGCCCCGCGAAAATATATTTATCGGCAAAAAGGGCTGGCATCCTCGAGAAAATCGATTTACCTTAAAATAACTGCAGCAATACCCGGCCTTTAGGCCGGGTCAGGCTGTCGACAAAGTCGGCAGCCTTTTTATATTTGAGAACCTCTTCTAATCCGGTGTGAAATATAGTAAAATAGAGATAATAAGAGATTGGGAGAGATAATCGTGCTTAAGAAGAAAAACAGAGTGATAATCGACCAAGTCGAATTTGTTTGTCTAAGCGAGCTAGTTCCACAAGATCATTTACTGCGCTTAGTTGATGCAAGCATAAAATTCGATTTTATATATGATGAAGTTAAAGATTTATACAGTGATACTACTGGCAGACCCAGTATCGATCCGGTCGTTCTGATAAAATTGCTAGTACTGCAGATTTTGTACGGTATTACATCTATGCGTCAAACAATTAGCGATGCTCAAGTCAATCTTGCTTACCGCTGGTTCTTAGGCTACGGCTTTCAGGAGAAGATACCGCATTTTTCTACCTTCGGGAAGAATTATGAAAGACGGTTTAAAGAAAGTGACCTCTTTGAAAAAATCTTTGAAAGAGTGTTATTTGAGGCCATAGAATGTGGTTTTATCAAAGCAGATGCTGTATTTTTTGATGCTAGTCATGTTAAGGCCAACGCCAATAAAAACAAGTATGTTAAAAAGATGGCCCAGCATCGAGTACATAAATATAAGCGTGAATTGATGATTGAAATTAACGCTGACCGTGAATCACATGGCAAGAAACCTTTTACCGATGACAACGACAATGATTCTGACGGAACAATGATTGAAGAAAAGGAAGTCAAAGAAAGTACAACTGACCCAGAAAGTGGTATGTTCCATAAAGGTGAAAAAGAGCGTTGCTTTGCTTACACCGCCACAGTGGCCTGTGAGCGCAACAATTTTATTCTTGGTGTTAAAACAGCCCCAGGTAATGTTCATGATAGTCAGGTGTTTACCGATGTATTTCAAGATGTCATTGAAAAATTTAATGACATAAAAGCAGTAGTTGCCGATTCTGGTTACAAAACGCCGGGAGTATGTCGTGAAATTATGCAAGCAAATAAAATACCGGTTATGCCCTACAAACGCCCTATGACTAAAGAAGGATACTTTAAGAAATACGAGTATGTTTATGACGAATACTATGACTGCTATATCTGCCCCAATAACCAAGTGCTAAAATATTCCACTACAAATAGAGAAGGCTATCGGGAATACAAAAGCAATCCCAAGATATGTGTCCAATGCTCACTGCGTATGCAATGTACCCAAAGCCAAAACTTTACAAAAGTCGTAAACCGGCATATCTGGGAATCTTGCGTTGAATATGCAGAGGATGTCCGTCATACTCACCAAGGCCAAGACCTATATCGCCGCCGAAGCCAAACCATTGAACGTGTCTTCGCAGATGCGAAAGAAAGACATGGAATGCGCTATACTCGCTATCGTGGCTTGAGGAAAGTACAACACTACCTCACGCTTCTTTTTGCGTGTATGAATTTAAAGAAGTTAGCAATGTGGAAAAAAAAGCGCGGTATGTTACCGCCTTTTTCAAGAACTTTTCCGTCTATGTTATCAAAATTTATGAAACTCGTAACTATTAACAAAATCCCGCTTGTTGGCCTTCCGGCCTGAAGCGGGATTTGTCTACACTCTGACCCGGCCTTTAGGCCGGGTATACTTATTTTTGTCCAACTGAAGCCTGCATTAAAAGAATCGTCACCTGACTCTCCCACCATTGAAGAATTAAAAAACCATGGTTGCCCTGCTTGTCAAAATGATACGTTCGACCTGATTGGAAAAGAATATCTTTAATGCTGACAGATTGTTTCGTTTTGCGGTAAGCCGTTAGTTGGCTGCCCGTTGCGTTAAGGAACGTCATAGTCTTATAAGATAAAGTAAGCCTTGCAGGATTTTTTTGTATTATAATGGTAAATAGAGTATGAGAAGTAATAGTATAAATAGAAAGGAGAAGATAGCAAATGTTAAATTATAAAATATTAGATAAAACAAGCACGGAAACACTTCATAAAACCTTTTTAGATGCATTTTCCGATTATCAAGTTAAAATAGATTTACCATATTGGAAGTTTATGCAGATGCTTCAAAGAAGAGGTTATGTCCCCGAAGTGTCCATCGGTGCATTTAAAAATGAAGTGTTAGTTGGATTCGTTTTAAATGGATTTCGAAAGTGGAATGGGAAATCAACTGTGTATGACCTTGGAACAGGTGTTATAGGTGAGTATCGGAGACAAGGTATAACAAGTAATATGCTTTTAGCTATTAAAGAATTGCTTAAAGATAAACAAGTGGAGCAATATTTGCTCGAAGTAATTAAATCGAATACATCTGCAGTTCAACTTTACAAAAAACAAGGCTTCCAAATTCAAAGAGAGTTTGCCTGCTTTCAGTTAGATAAAAATAAATGTAACCTAATAACAACTCATAAGGTTGAGCATGTTGACAGTATTAACTTGAAACAGTTAACGGAGTTCTTGGACTTTGCGCCTTCTTGGCAGAATTCTATTGATTCAATCAGCGCTATACCGGAAGCATTCCTATATTCTATCGTACGTGTTGATGATACCATTGTTGGCTTTGGCATTATTGACAAAAAAACAGGAGATATTCCCCAAATAGCAGTAAATAAGGATTTTAGAGGTAACGGAATAGCAAGAAGTATAATGACAGATATGATAAAAAATACAGAGTCATTTAAAATTAGTGCTCTTAATGTTGATGATCAATCAAAATCTACTAAAGATTTCTTTCTTAAATTGGGGTTTGAGTATAGTGTTGGTCAGTACGAAATGCTTTTGAGAATATAATTCTATTGATTTGCCATAGTATAAGGCTAAGGTTCGCCTCTAATATGTAAATATCAAATAGCGAAGAACCCGTGAATTTCACGGGTTCTTTGTGCTTTTTCGGCAGTTGTGCCTACGCTATAAGAAAAACAATTGGATGGATTGTAGAACCGTCTCTTTATGTTTAACTATTAAAGCATTTGTTTCGCTGAAGTTACGGTTACTTCCAGGATAGCACGCATCCAGGAGAATCTTTCTTTCATACGATCGAAATCTTCCCCGGCTGTAATAAAACGTGTAGAACCAGTTACGATAAACCCGGTTCCGGTTCCTTTGTATCCTTCGATTTTTTTGCTGGCAATCGAAAGAATCATCTCGTTCCGGTTTTTTAAATTCTTTTCTGTTTTGTTATAACCGTAAGCCGGGATGAGGAGCTTATCATCAGGGGTAACTTCGATATAGCTATTCCAGGTATTTACCAGATGAGGACCATCTTCACCGCTGGTTACCATGGAGACCGCCCCGTCGGCGGGATGAGAAAGTATGGACAATAATTTTTCGTTTAACATGAATTGCACGTCCTTTCCGAATAGTAGTCTGCGCAGTGGTTTGTTAGGTATCGTTAGTATGTCCACATTATAAAATGAAACTAACCCCAGCGAAAGGGTTAGTTTGTAAAAATAATACAGGGACAGTTTGTTTTCATAACATTGACGTTGATACGCATTCTATATATAATGGCGGTAAATCATAGAGAATCGTCGATGAAGAATGCAGGTGAGAATGTGTTGATAGTAGACAAGGTAGAGCGTAAGCCATTACACGTCCAAATCTATGAGCAGTTAAAAAAACAAATACTGTCTGGCAAACTGCTGCCCCAGACTAAACTTCCCTCAATACGTGAACTCTCCATAGAGTTATCTGTAAGCCGTAACACGGTAGAGTATGCGTACCAACAGCTATATACAGAGGGTTATATCTATAGTAAACCAAAAAGCGGCTATTTTGTCGCTGTACTAGATTCCGATTTTGTTGCTCACCCCGCCAACGTTACATCACTTGCTATAGAACAAGTCGCTGAAGGGGGAGTAACATATCAATATGATTTTCATCCTGCTAGTCTTGCACCGGATAGTTTTCCGTCAAAAATATGGCGGAGCCTCTATATTGATTGTCTAAAGGAACAATCTATACAATTTAATGTATACAGTAATCGGCAGGGTGAGCATTCCTTGCGTCGAGAAATTCAGCTGTATTTGGAACGGTCCCGCGGTGTTTTTTGTGATCCGGCCCAAATTGTCATCGGTAGCGGGTTACAAGACAGTCTAACACTTATCGCCCAACTATTACGGGATGAACATACAATGTTGGCAGTCGAAGAGCCGGGCTATTGGATTCCCCGATCTGTTTTTAGCAATAACGGGTTTGAGCTCCGTACCGTTTCGGTGCATGAAAATGGTCTTGCGGTGGAGGCGTTAAAACATACCGGTAGTACTGTCGTATATGTTACTCCCTCACATCAATTCCCTTTAGGGTATGTGATGCCGGCAGAAAACAGAATGAATCTAATTAATTGGTCAAAAATGGTGGGGGGCGTCATTATTGAAGACGACTATGACAGTGAATTGCGTTATCACGGTAAGCCCATTCCCGCCCTGCAAGGCTTACATCCAGGGGGCAATATCATATACATAGGCACTTTTTCCAAAGTCCTTTCTCCGACATTGCGTATAAACTATATGGTTTTACCACACCGATTACTCCGGAAGTATAATCAGCTTTTTAGTGATTACGCCTGTACTGTTCCTTTGTTGGACCAGCGAACATTAGCCCGATTTATGGAACAAGGGTATTGGGAACGGCATTTGCGTAAGATGAGGAACATTTACAAAAAGCGATATGAGGCAATCATACAAGCCGTTGATCGGCATTTTGGTTCGAGCGCTCAGATTGTGGGGCAAGGGGCAGGCCTGCACATCGTTTTGACGCTAAGGGACACCCGTTTTACGGAAAACGAAATTGTCCGGCGTGCTCAGGAAAAGGGAATCCGGTTACTTTCTCTCGCAGACGCCTACCTGCAGCACCGGGCAGGCTATCCCCAATTCATGATGGGGTTTGGCGGTATGCAGCCTGCGGATATTGAACGGGGTGTTGCACAATTGTATCGTTATTGCCTATAATCTTTCTATCGCCTCCACCAATAATACAAAGTACCCGCGAATTCCGCGGGTACTTTGTATTATTGGGTTTTTGAAGGATATGGTGCCGCCATCAGAACAGTTCGCCAAGGTTATGACTCTTGTCGGGCTTTGACAAACGCTGTTACTGTGCGATCAAGATCGGTCTTAGTTGTCCGATAGGAGCAGACGCTGATTCTGATTATTTTTTCCCCTTTCCATTGGGCCGGACCGCACCAGCATTCTCCGGATTGCTGAATATTATCAAGAACTTTATTCGTTATATCTGAGTTGTCACACGAGACAAGAACCTGATTAAAGCAGACTTCATTGCGAATTTGGAATCCTTCCTTTTCCAGACTCATTGCAAGATACTGTGCCTTCTGGTGTAGGTCTTCAACCAGTTCAGCCGTTCCGGAGCGGCCTAGCGCCATCAACGATGCCCACAACTCTACAGCTCGGCCTCTTCTGGACATGTCCGGCGTGTAGAGCATACCATCCCTGTTTTGGCTGTACACAATGTATGAGCCAGTCATATGTAACGCCTGCGCCAGGGCTTCGCGGTGGCGGCAAAGAATGATTCCGTTGTCATAAGGTGCGTTTAGAGTTTTATGCGCATCAACTGACCACGAGTCCGCCTGAGAATAACCGTCTGTCAGGGATTGTAACTTGGGAGAAGCCGCTGCCCATAGGCCGAAAGCTCCGTCTATATGAGTCCATGCCCCCGCGGCTCGGGCATTGCCGCAAATTTCAGCGAATGGATCAAAGGCTCCCGAATTGACATTTCCAGCTTGAAGTATCAACAGGGTTTTATCATCCAATTCAGGAAGGCTATCAGCTCTGATTCGCCCCTGATCGTCTTCCGGGACTTTGATAAGCCGGTCTTTGCCCAACCCTAGTATCGACAAAGCCTTATAGACTGTAGAATGCGCTCCTTCGCCCAGTACTACCCGGATTGGGGGGGCACCGAACAACCCTTGGCCATTTACATCCCAGCCTTGGCGGCGGAGTAAATAATCACGGCCAGCTGCTAAGCCACATAATGTCGCAGTAGATGAACCGCCGACAAAGCCCGCCGCCGTGTTTTCCGGCAGTCCTAATAAGTCGACCAGCCATTCTTCGCAGATTTCCTCGAGTACAGACATTACTGGAGAAATCACATAAAGTGCGGCATTTTGATCCCAGGCGTCACCAAGCCATTTTGCTGCCAGCGCTGCGGGGATAACACCGCCGTTGACAAAACCAAAATAGCGGCCGCCAGTCTGGGCTACTGTTGCCGGCGAACCGAAGCGGTTCAATTTGGTGAGGATTTCGTGAGGATCGACCGGGTCCTCAGGAAGTTTGCTGCGAAAAGCTTCCAAACCTTCAATAGCATTCTTTTCAGGAAAAACAGGCCGGTCCAAAACCGTACGCATATAATCTAAAGCATAGTCCTTTGCTTGTTCAAAAAGTGTCCAATCTTCCGCATGTTGCCTAAAATGATCAGAAACAGTTTTCAAGGCCATTTTTTACCTCCTTTGAGTCGGTTGCCCGACTATCTTTTTATCCAGTATAACCCTTGAAATTGTATGCAGTCAATTATATAATTGTATGCAAGACAATGATTTTAAGGAGAAGCAAGATGAATGACAAGTTTTGGCGCCCTCAAACATTGAATCTGGACAAGCCCCTCTATATTGCCATTGCTGACGCTGTCGAAAAAGATATTCGTTCCGGGGTCCTAAAGCCTGGCCAAAAATTGCCGCCGCAACGCGAACTGGCAGATTCGATCGGGGTCAACCTAAGTACCATTACCCGGGCTTTCCGGGAATGCGAAATACGGGGGCTAATCTTTGGAACTGTTGGACGAGGAACTTATATCGCTCCCGATGTTCATGTTCCAGTTGCGATGAATTCAGCGAGAAATACGGAGCAGGAACTGGTGGAGATGGGACTTATTCTGCCTCTCTATAATATAGATGAAAAAAATGCGTCCGAGATTGGTTCGATCCTACAGACGACAGATTTGGCTCCGCTGTTAAGATATTCGGAACCTAGCGGCCTGTTGCATCATCGGGCGGCTGGATCAGAATGGATCAACCGGTATGGTTTGTCTACGACGCCACATGATATTTTGGTTACTTCCGGATCACAAAACGCTCTTGCTTGTTGCCTGATGGCGTTATTTAATTCCGGAGACCGGATTGCCGTGGATGCATTTACCTATCCGGGAATTAAAACTCTTGCGTCTATGCTTGGAATTCGACTAGTTCCTATAGAGATGGACGAGTCTGGCATGAATCCGGCTGCCCTTGCGGTTGCTTGCCGGAGGGATAACATCCGGGGAGTTTTCTTGATGCCGGAAGTACAAAATCCAACCACAGTGGCTCTGTCTGATCTGCGGCGGGAAGAGTTGGCAGCACTGATTAAAAAGCATGATTTGGTGTTGATCGAGGACGAATCATATGGCTTTATCGGGCGCCTTGCGCAAACTGCCTTGAGCTCATTAGTACCGGAGCACGGGATCTATATAGCAGGCATATCCAAACTGTTGGGGGCAGGATTACGCATTTCTTTTATCGCGGTACCAGAGCGCTTTCGCAATCATTTGGAAAAGGCCATCCTTAATACCGTCTGGATGGCGTCCCCTATCAATGCGGAGATTGTAAGCCGGTTATTGATAAGTGACAAGGCGAATACGATTATCCAGGCCAAACGCCAGGAAGCGAGAGCGCGTATGGAATTAGCGGTTGCGAAACTTTCTTCGTACACAACGTACAGTCGCCCCGAGGGCTTTTTTTTCTGGATGCTTCTTCCTAACGGCTGGACTGGTCGGGAATTTGAACTTGCCGCTCAGGCAAAAGGGGTAAAAATATTTTGTGCGGAAAAATTTATGGTCGGCAACAAGCGACCCTTTCCTGCAGTGCGCGTATCGTTGACCGGACCGGAAACACAGGCTGATTTGAACCGAGGACTGGACGTTTTAGTCAGTATTTTATCGAATCATCATGGCGAAGCGGAAATGATTTTTTAATAAATTTATTTCTTAGAGATGAACTATAAAAATAGTCCTTTCAGAAACTTTTGCTTTCTGAAAGGACTATTCGTATGCGCATTTTTAGAAATACGATTATTTTAATATTTTTTCTTGACTTTAGCCAGCTGACTCGATGCTTCCCGAAAAGTAGCTATCTTACGAAGGTGCTGAAATGTCGACTATAAAATTAAAAACCAAACCACGGCTGCAGCAATAATAAACGGCAATAACTTTAATGCCAGGCATAGAATTAGAATTGCGGCCACAAGAAACAACAAGATTAACATAGTAGCCCTCCGAACAAATTTTTATGTTGTATCTTATGTCGATTAGCCGCAAATGTTCAAATTAATTTGGGAGGTTCGCTGCTTTCTTGTTTCGATTGGGTGACTTTCTTCGGCGCCGTTCTTGACTGTTTATTTTTGGAGGATGAAGTATGGGTAAAAGGAGGTAGGGGATAACCAGACAGGAATATGAAGCCATGCGAAATGCTGCCATTCTAATTTAGATTATCTGAAAACCCGCGAATATCGTGGTTTTTTTGTTGGTTGTGGCAAATGTTGGTGGCGGTAGGAAGAGACGAAATGTGTCGAGAAAACTGTCTTTTTATATCCTTTTAAAGGGAATTATGGATAAAAAGGGAATATATAATGGGATGGTTATTCGTTATATTTACGCTTTTCCGGTAGAATTCCGGGTTGTACGACATTTATTCGGAGCAGCCATTCTAATGAACCTGTTAGAAAGGAGGATAAAATATGAAATGGTATTTAGGTGTTTTAAAAAAATATGCAGTATTTAGCGGCAGAGCCAGACGTAAAGAATATTGGTATTTTGCTCTGTTCAGCACCCTTGTCCAGCTTTTGCTTATGGTGATTGACTATTCTATCGGTACTTCCGACTTAAAGACTGGTACCAGCCTACTAGTAGCTATTTATAGTTTAGCTGTTGCCATTCCCTACTTAGCTGTATCTGTTAGGCGTCTTCATGATACCGGCCGTAGTGGATGGTGGCTTCTTATAGTACTTGTTCCAATCATTGGTGGTCTTGCGTTGCTCGTATTTACATTGCAGGACAGCAAGCCGGGTGAGAACCAATATGGTCCGAATCCCAAGGGAGAAGCGTCACCTGTTTTAGGATACTAGTTTCTACCCGTGCCTTTATGTATAGTAAAGTGACAGGGATCTAAAAGTGTATTAAAGATAGTTTGAATGGAACGAGGAACCTATCTATAATTGTCCCTCAAGATAAGCAATAACCGGGTTACAGCCAACAATCGCGTTGGTTGTAACCCGGTTTGCTATATGGGGGTGGCCGCCAGATGCTTTTTGTGGCCGCTCAATCCGGCGAGTGTGGCAGGGTTAAAGCATCTACCGTGCTCAGGTAGACGGTGTACCGTAGTGCTTTGGCAGTTAGTTGGACTCAATGCTTCTTGTATCATCTGCATCGTCGGGGATGCTTCTGTTATTCCGAACTAGCGATAGGTATTTTCTTAGGAACTGTCTTTTTGATGGCGATAAGAATTGCAGTCATTGCCATTATTATACCTATAACATGCCTGATTGTAAGGCTTTCGTGCAGAAACAATACTCCGCTGAAGGCCGAACTGACCGGCATAAAAACCGTAAACAAACCCGCTAGGTTGGCAGGGACTTTAGTTATTCCCCTATACCAGAGAATAAAGGATAGCACACTTGCTGTCAAAGAATAATAAATAATTAACAACCAGATAACTGGGTTAATTTTTAGATCTACCATTAGCAACTGGTGGACTGAGAAGGGAGTAAAGAGAATAAAACCAAAAAGATTCACCATAGCCGCCATTTGTAAAGGTTTAAGTTTAATGGATAATGGTTTGGCAAGGATGGTAAATAATGCCTCTGAAACAACGGCGCAGATAACAAGCACATTTCCCTGCAGGGTATCGGTACTAGTAACGGCATTATTTCCCCACTTAACCGATATCAAGATAATACCTATAACAGCCAAACATATCGCGATAAAATTGTTTCGGCTCAGTTTCTCCTTGAGAAAAAGCAGGGCTATTAAAGCTATACAGGCAGGAGTTGTGCTTGTAATTATGCCGGCAGAAATAGCGGAAGTATAACTGACACCGTATAACATAAAAATACTGAACAGGAATACTCCAAAAAAAGCCTGCAAGAACAGCATTAACCACTCTTTTTTAGTTAAATTGAATCTTACATCTCGTTGGATGAACAGCATCGGTACTAAAACCAGCGATGCTATAATAAACCGGATATCAGAAAATAAAAAGATGGGAACTGACTGGATAATTATTTTACCGACAGCGATATTGATACCTACCAAACACATCGATAAAGCTAGCTGAATATACGCAAGATTCACAGGCTTCCCCCTTCACTATTAAAATATAAGCCTAAGTCAAATAAATCCCCCTTCTTGTTTCATATTAGCAAGAAGTAGTGGCTCTGTGCAGAGCCACTACTATATAATATTAACAGGGCCACTTTGTTTCGGAGGGGAGGATATTTATTATGAACTGGCTGCCTTTAGATCGTTCTTCACCGAGTTCTCTATCCCGTCAGATTTATCTTCAGCTGCGGAAAGCCATTCTGGCAGGTCACTTACAAGCAGGTGAACGAATTCCTTCTACCCGTGAACTGTCCGGTCGTCTCAATATTTCAAGAAACGTTGTTGCGGATGCTTTTGACCAACTCCAGGCGGAAGGCTACATCGTTGGCAAACATGGTTCGGGCACTTATGTAGAAGAACGTCTCTATCTCTCCGGACAGAAAATTTTGTCACCTCAACTATTTCAATCTTCGGCTATTGAGGAAGAGAAAAATTTGTCATGTGTCGATTTTGGCGTAGGGGTACCTTGTCTGGAGGCCTTTCCCAAGCGAAAATGGGGTACGATCCTCAAAGAAGTATGTACTACTGCCCATGAAAACTATTGGCGGCTCGGTCCTAGTGAAGGTATTCCTGAATTACGCCGCGCTCTTGTTGAATATTTGCGCCAATACAGAAACGTAGTCTGTGAGCCAGAACAAGTGATAATCACTGCTGGTGCGGTTCAAGCTCTTTCCATTGCCGCGCGTGCCCTGCTAACTTCTTCCGCCTCTGTACTAATGGAGGACCCTGGCAATAAAGTTGTTACCAGAATTTTTTCTCTTGCTGGAGGAACTGTCATTCCCTGTGCAGTCGACCGGTACGGTTTATTGACAGATCGTTTGCCACGGAATACGAATCCGGCTCTCATCTTTGTCACACCCTCGCACCAATTCCCTATCGGCGGTCATCTACCGGTACAGCGCAGAGTAGAATTGGTTCAATACAGCCGTCACACTGGAAGCTTTATCATCGAAGATGATTATGATAGCGAGTTCCGCTACGAAGGATATCCCATCAGTTCTCTGCAAGGTTTGGCACCAGATAATGTCATATATATCGGCTCATTCAGCAAAAGCTTGTTTCCCTCTCAGCGGCTTGGTTATCTTATCGTTCCCGCTTCGCTCGTTTGTAAGTGCCGTGAAATAAAGCACCTGTCAGATAGGCAATGCCCCGCTTTGGAGCAGTTGGCTACAGCTCGTTTTATCTTGGAAGGGCATTTTGTCCGGCACATTGCCCGGATGAGGAAAATGTATAAAGCAAAACGAGATCATCTGCTGAGAGAATTGCAGTCACGATTTAATCAAATTGAAATTTTCGGAGCTTCGACAGGAATGCACGTAGTTGCCAGGTTTTCTGATAGAGTCTTTGATCAGGCGTTGTTAAATGTTTGCAGGAAAGAGGGTGTGATTGTTTATCCGGTTGAGGAACGTGCTTTACTAAAAGGCAACTATTCCGACCATATAATTCTTGGCTATGGTCATCTTGACTCAGCCCTTATTTCCAAGGGAGTAGAGCGTCTGGCAACGGCACTCCGATGAGAAAATATGGTATTACTTTTGCCGAACTAGGATTAACTCTAGTAACTATGCGGGTGGCAATAGCTTAGATTACTTTTAATACTTTTTCTTGACTTTAGCTAGCGGAAATTTAAGTTTCTGTTTGTCGGTTAATGTAAGAATAAGATAGAATGAATACATTTACATTTAATGGAAAAGTGGTAAACTGTAATTACAGAGTGATTATTCCTTCGTATTCATCCATTGGACTTATTTAATAAGGGGGTGGGTATTGTGGGGTTTATCACGAATAAAGACATACTAGCAGCAATTGCATCTATTTTACCAATAATTGCATCTACTTTAGCAATATTAAAAATAATCCTCGAGTTTTGCTTGAAGTCGCAAAACAAAAAACGTTCTAATACCCGCAGAAAGTATCATCACAAGTGAGCCCTTTGGGCTCTTTTTTTATACTAAAGTAGCTGCAGGATAAGGATCGTTTTGATAAAGATAAAAAGAAGACGATCGGATAAACCGACGTATTTTGAATGATCTTAAACAAAAAAAGACTGCCGACAATATTATCGGCAGTCTAGGCCTTTGAATTATTTTGGCAATTAGACTGGCTTCTGGCAGATCATCTTTGGGATTTAGTTTCTAATCGACGATGCTTCCTTCTTAAATTAAAAGAAGTTATTGACTCAATAGTCATATTTAATTTCTCTTTTGGCAGAAAAAACGGTATTATAGAGATTGCGGACACATTATATTGTTTGTCAGTTATAAAATGATGTCCGGCAATATAACTTCCCTAAAAGTATATTGGTCAATAATATGTAAAATTGTTGGATGGGTTAAACTATATGGATTTAAGACTACTACAAACGTTTCTTATGGTCACAAAAACCGGTAATGTAACCCAAGCTGCGGAGCAATTGGATTTTAGTCAGCCTACGGTAACAGCGCAAATCAGAACACTGGAAGATCATTTTGGCGTCTTATTGTTCGAGCGGGTAGGTAAAAAGCTATATATAACAGAAGCGGGTCGCCGGTTAATCAGTTACGCGGAAAAATTACTGTTAATACACGGAGAAGCACAGGCCGTCTTACAAGAGTTCGCACAGGACCGGACGATTAAAATAGGTCTTGGTACGGCTGTTGCGGCGCATACGCTTTCGCCTATTCTGCTTGAATATCAAGACTTAGTTAAAAATGTGACAGTGAATATTGAACATTGTTTCAATATTCCGGCTACGATTAAAGGAATTTTAGATAATAGCTTTGATTTTGCATTTGTTCATGATAATATTTCCAATAGCCGAATTGTACAATTCGAAGTAATCGTCCAAAAACTCGTCTGGGTTGCGCGTCCGGATTTAATTAAACGGTATGGCAATAATATTTGGAACCTTCCTTTTATCGCACTAAAACAAGATAACGTCTATCGTCCCAAGTATGACCAGTATATACAGGAAAAATCAATAACCCCTGCTTTGATATACAGTGATTCCGAGGCAATTAAGCAGGCGGTCATAAATGGATTAGGAGTAGGAGTGCTGCCGGAAGTATTAGTTAATCCTAATTTGGCAGATGGAACACTGCTGGAGCTTAGTAATACACCAGAGTTGGAAATTATTTTTTCTGTGGTATTTCACAGAGACAAAACATTTACTCCGGCTTTACGTACGTTACTAAACCTTGTTGCGGAGCACGCAAATATTAGCGGCGGATTATCTGAGTATTTACAGTCGCTGTAATTGAAGATGCCGGGGCTGGGTGCAGGGAAAACTAAGACTTTGGGGGATTCGGTGTATGCGGCTGTATTATGGTTATGAAGAGATTAAAAACTTGACGGTAGAGCTATCTTGGCAAGTAGATAAGATTAATAATAATCCTTCTGTTTCAAGCGACTGGAAAGAGCTTGGAAATGAAATAGATAAGCTGCTTACATATTACATTGCAATATTAAATCAATTAAAGCCAGGCGAAACAGTGACTGATTTTCAAATGATTCAAGAATTCAATGAAACGGAAATGTATATCGAAAAATTTAGGAAAATTTTTAAATAGTGAAAAATGACCCGGAGTTAAACTTCGGGTCATTTTTGGTTAAGTAACTTGACCGAAAATGACAATAGGGAAAATATGTTAGGACGTTACACTGTAAGAAGTGGCTTCAGCCCTTGTGATTTAAGGCTGAAGCCACTATATTTTTCTAAAGAAAGATATCATTGGTGTCTCTCTCTTTATTATGACAAAAAAGCGCCAAAATTAGAAGGAATTGGAAATTTAAGATCGAATAGCACAATTATTAGGCTGTAAAGAAAAACACTTGAAAGCTGAAAGCGGGACTAGAGGGGGGGCATGTTCTTTGAACTGTAATGAAGAAAGAGCTGTATGGGCGTGATTTGAAATAAAAGATGGCTAAATGCTGAGAGGTTGATTATATACCTATTAAGAAGGGGAGATTTTTATATGTTTAAAAATGTTAAGATATTTTTTATAACATTATTCCTCGTGGGTGTTTTATTTTCAACAACACATGCAACGGAAAACAAGGTAACATCACCGTCAAGTTCTTTATGTGCAGCCAATTATTATGAGTTAAAGCCAAGCAAATATTTTGTTTCATTAGGTGTTAAGGGGTACCAGCAAACAACTGATTATACCTGCGGGCCAGCCGCCGCTATGTCTCTGGTACGGTGGTATAATGTGTTTAGTGATGGCGACTTAAATAGTGCTACAGAAATGCGAATAGCCCAGGAAATGAATACAGGAAGCCATACCTCTTCTCATCCTGGAACCATGGCTCCCGCGATAGTAGCGTGGCTTGAGAAAAATGGATTTGATGCTACCTGGGGAACCAACGGAAGTTTAGAAATGATAAGAGATAATCTTAAAAAAGGGATACCAACAATAGTTGAATGGTCAGATTGGGGAGGGCATTGGGTAGTTGCGACTGGCTACTATGCTGGAAGCCAAGCACCGGAAAAAGGTCGTGATACAATATTTTTTGCTGATTCAGGTGCCCATTGGACTAGTGTAAATAACCCTGAGGGTATAGTATCATTTAATGCTGATCGCTTCTATTATATGTGGTATGATGCTCTATATTCGGATAAGGTAGTTAAAGGTGTATATATTACTGCAGTTCCTCATAAAAAAGATAATTAGTACTACAGTATCTAAATGAGGGGGACGAATTAAAGCTGCCTATTTGGCCGAGTTACCAGAAATGGGAAACCCCGTTTCAAAAAGAAGTGGACGATGCGCTGTGAGTAGTGACCCGTGGATTCTAGAACTCGCATTGTATGGCAAAAGGAACAGGTTTTTACCGTTAAACCTGATGGCGAAAAAACGATCCCTTGAGTCCCCGGTAACGTAGAAATCCTGCAAGGAAAGCAAACCTTGCAGGATTTTCTATTATAATGGTAAACCGCGTATAGATATGTAATATTACTAAGAAGGTGTGAATTTAGTTCGAATTGAAGCCAGGATTACCGTAACTAGGCTTAGTAGTGATGAGTCAAAGAACCGTCACCTGACTCATTCGATTTATATATTATTTTAACCCGAGGAACTTGCATAATATCAAAGCCAATGACAATCAGTTCCCGATTGGTCTGTAGCACCTCATTTGCTAGTTTTAGAGGAATATTCCCCTGTGCTACGGGAACAGCTTCAATTTTAAAAGCTGATAAATCCTGTATAACTGACTCTTTCGACACCCAATTGCCTATAGTTTGCGGTGTAGTATTGACCCACCGGTTCATGCGTGGCACTAAGTCTACGATATCCAGGACCGGTGTTTTGTTGGGGTAGATAACACTAACAACATTAGCAGTATAGCTGCCCAAAGCAGGATCGGCACGATATAAACGTATAGAGGTAATGCCTTCAGTATTTTTAATCATAGTAAAGTCATTTTCTTTCAAATTTGAAACTTTGTAGACCCCTAAATCTCTAATGGTCTCGTCAGAAAAACCATACAGCCGTTCTTTTTGCTTCTGCGATAATGCTCCGACTACTCTTAGCAAACTTAGCGCAGTTCCTGTGCCATCCAAATCAGCCTTTTGCGCTCCGGGGTAGAGACTAAAAGCACCTTCCTGCTCAATGTAAAATTTTTCAAATCTATTCCTGACAGTGCTCTCCATAAGTCTTCTGGCACGGGCTTTCTCTTCCGTCGAAGCGTCGCTCCACAAAAAATCAGTTAACAGTCTTATTCCCTGGTATCTTGTAAACGACCAGTCGTGTACTTCAGCTACATCAACCGGCATAGGTTCAGAAAGCTTCTGAAGCGTTGTTGCAAACATTTTGTCTTTATACCGCAAGGGAAATTCAGGGGAGTATTCCTTGCCTTCCTCATCTACAAACAATTTAGCAACATGATATGTAGTACCCAGTTCGCCTGAATTAGCAAACTCTCCGCTGTCTCTTAATCTAGGACCCCAGAAACCGGTTTTAATGTCCTGATTGTCGTAATACCATTGCATCAGCGCCCGTTTCCACTCCGGAGAAAAAGTATATAATTTATTGCGCTCTATTTCACGGTAATCAATTATTTCAGTTACTGCTATGTATGGAGTTTTTGGTAATCGGGAACCAATTGGCCCCACTAAAGCAAAATCATCTAAATAGGCTTTTAATTTTTCACCAGTATTGATTTTATCTAAGAAGCTTAGCGGATATTTAAGCCGCAAGGGTTGGCCTGTTTCCTTTGCCAAAAACTCAAGATGTTCTAACATATTTAATGTAGGTGCAACGTAAGTAAACAGCGGATAAGAATCATCCATAAATGCACCCGTTTTAGGATTTTGCAGGTTTAGATAATATTCTAGTTCTTTATTTTTATTAGCAAACCTCGGTACTTTGATTAACCCTTCCTTTGAATTTAACTGATGATACAACTGATCCAATTTAGTAGATGCTGTAGCAAAATCCTCCCTGTCGAGATAATAAGCAATCCCCAAAAGCTTGAACTCCACTTCACTCAAATAATAGCCTTCGGACTTACGTTCACCGTTTAGTCTTATCACTTCCGGTATTTTATCTGCGCCAGGTATAGAAAGGGCTGCGGGATTTGCAAAAATTATTCCTGACCACATAAAAAAAGTCGCCGCAAAAATAACTATACCAGCAATTAAATGCTTCTTTTTTATGATTTTTCCCCTCCACTCTTCTTTGTTCCGTGACAGTTCGGTCTGTTTTTATGTCATTGCTATTGCATGAGGTTATTTTACCATGAACTTCTCTTTCAGTAAATTTTTACCTGTGCGTCACCTGCTAATTGGAAGGATTTCAAGTATTAATAAAGAAATGTATTTATAAGTAAAAATTTTGCATGCAAAATAATGGGTAGCAAATTGCTTGGTCCGGTTAGTAATTCGTAGTTTCGCCAGAAAAGACTGAAGATTGCGAACGATATAAAGGCAGTTGCTACTGGTCGCGCGTTACATAGGACAAAGGTAAAGAAACTTTAGAGAAGGGGTGTGTAATCTTTGAAGTGGCTGGCAAGTATGAGTGTAAAAGCGAAATTGGTATGTATGTTGATTCTCATGAGTGCGGTTCCTCTCGCTATTTTTATTGTTATTAATTTTTACAGTACGTATACAACTGCGATGACAAATGCTGAAGGGGACTGTCAGAAGCGATCTCAGTTGGTCGAGGAAAATATTAATGCCTTACTAAAAGAAAATTTTACAGGTTTGAGAGCACTCGTTGCAAATCCTTTAACTAATTTGTTTTTCGAGGACCCGGTAGCTTATCTTGCGCCAATGAGGGGAGCGGTGATTAATACAAATAAAATTTATCATGATGCTAACCCGACCCACCTTAGCAATGCCAACGGGATGCAGATAATTCGCAGCGATGGTTTACCGGTAGTTGATATATCCTCGCGCGCTTATTACAAGACGGCTATGCAGGGAAAGGAAGAAATTTCGCCAGTTCTGATAAGTAAAGCTACTGGAAGATTTATTACCGTTCTTGCCGTTCCAGTTCTAAATCAAGACGGCAAGGTGATTGGAATGTTGCAGCGAGACTATGACTTATCTGTGCTGCAGGAATTTGTAAAAAGCCAGTCCGATGAAAAAAAACAAGTATTTATTGTGGATAAAGAAGGAAAGTTATTGGCACACTCGGCAAAAAAAGTGGAAACAGAAGCAGACAGAGTTGATGAAACAGGCTATGAATTTATAAAAAAAGCCTTAACCGGTGAATCTGGCAATGCCGCAGTGGATATGGAAGGAGAAAAAAGCCTGCTTAGTTACCGACAAAATCCGCAGACCGGCTGGGTTATTATTACTTCAAATTCTTATGATGCCGTGCGGAAAAAAAGTATCAATGATGCCCTAGTCTTTGGCGGTATAGGCATTTTTCTAATTTTGCTATTTGCTGGATTAGCCTTTATGTTATCCGGTAAATTTATAAGACCATTGCTAAAAATGGTAGAGGCAGCTTCTCTTATTTCCAAAGGAAATCTAGTTGTCGAAAAACTTGACAGTTCATCTAAAGATGAGATGGGCTTGATGGCAGAGGCTTTCAATAATATGGTTGAGAAATTATCCCAGGTACTCAGAAATACTCAGATCAATGCGCAATCGGTTGCATCCTCTTCAGAGCTGTTAAACGCAAGCTCTGAGCAATCAGCACAGGCTGCGAATCAAGTGGCAATTTCAATTACTGAAGTAGCTAGTGGGGCGACTAAACAGAAAGAAGCCGTAGATAGAACCAACCGTGTTGTTAAAGCAATGTCCGGACATTTGGATGTTATTGCAGAGAATTCGCAGGGAGTATCAAGTGCTTCCACTCAAACAGCTTACACAGCAAAAGAAGGCGGAATGGCAATCGAAAACGCCATACGAAATATGGCGGATTTAGAGGTTGCGGTAAAAGATTCGAACAATATTATTAGCGAACTTGGTGAACAATCAAGGGAGATTGGCCAAATTGTTGATACCATATCGAGTATCGCCGGACAAACTAATTTGTTGGCATTAAATGCAGCAATCGAAGCTGCAAGAGCCGGCGAACAAGGGCGCGGCTTTGCTGTGGTGGCGGAAGAGGTCCGTAAATTGGCAGAGCAGTCTCAGATGGCAGCAAAAAAAATAGAGACCTTGATTGCTGATGTTCAGCAAAAAACGGTTGAGGCTGTAAGAGCTATGAGTGAAGGTACGACAAAAACCGAAACCAGTGTTAACGCAGTTAACGTGGCTGGAGACGCATTTCATAATATTATTGAAATGATTGATTCGCTTACCGTAAAGATAGAAAATACAGTAGAAGCCATCAAGCAAGCAGACGCAAGTAGTAAAGAAATTGTTGAAGCAGTAGAGCATATTGATAAAGTTACCAATATACTGACAGGGGAAGCACAGACTGTTTCTGCGGCTACTCAAGAACAATCGGCAGCTATGCAAGAGATTGCTTCTTCGAGTCGTCAGTTAGCATCCATGGCAACTGCACTTCAAAATGCGGTAAGTGCTTTTAAGATAAAATAAGAGTATTTACTAATTTTAATGCTCTAATGATATTAAAAGGCGTTCTTGTTTTAGCGCCTAGGTACTCCTAAGGTAAAGTCGCAAAAAGAAATTCTTAAAAGACTACGGAAAACCCGAGAGATAACCTTCGCTTTACAAAGGCTATTTCTCGGGTTTTTTTAGTTTAATATGACTAATGAATCGGTCAAATGGCTTGATATTGTAACCTTTCTTCTCATCTTAACATAAAATATTAATAAACAGGAAAGGAGCAACACATGAAAGCGGAACTGGGTTGGGAGATACAAAAGCCATTGCGTTCTTATCAGCCATTAAATGAATGGTCTAAGGACCTTCTTCAGAAAAGCCCAATATCCTGTAATAGTTTTTCATTTATAGTCTTAAGTGACAGCCATTTACAGACCTTAGGGATTTCCCCTAGTACAGGACAATATAAATTAAACCGTAATGGAAGGCTTTATGAAAAAATATTACGCAATATTGCAGGGAACATTGCAGCGGGAAAGATTAAGCCAAACTTCATGATTCATGGTGGCGATGCGGTTGATATTGGAATGAAAGATAATTTTGAGGCGTTTGTAACAGTTACAAAAGGCATCCTGGGCAACTTTCCCGTCTTTGTTTCACTCGGCAATCATGATTTTGATTATCCGGGGCCAAGGTCTCAAACCAATCATTTTCAAAAGTATATCGGTAAAATTAGAGAATCGTTTCTAATCCCAAATACCAATGTTAAATTGATTCGTATGTGTAATGTTTCCTTTAAAGAAGAAAACAGAGAACCAGAATTTAACGCCGAAGATTTACATCTCCTTCCGGGATATAATATGGAAGTGGGTTACCATTATATCGTTGATTTTCATGTTCCGCTTCGATTATGTCATGCACCGTCAGAGTATAATGATCATTATTTGTCAGAGTACCAAACCCACTCCTTTTTAAAAGGTATCAATGGTTTGAACAAACGTCTTCTCGGAGTTTTCGCCCACCATCATCACGGATCATGGTGCTGCAACGCAGGCAACTATAAATTCCCTTTTATTATAACTGCTTGTGGCGGCACTAATGTGGGATGCCACCTTCCCCATTATTTTTATGTAACGGCTACTTGGGATGAGAAAAGCAAAGTATATCAGGTTCAATATCGCATGTATAACGAATACGGTACGGAAGTCAAGTGTAAATCTCCCCATCCTAACTAAAACAAATGCTGTGGGCCCGATTTGCCAACAGCATTTTTGTACTTTCTTTCAAAATTGAATGGCTTTAATACAAATGACAGGCACAAAATGCCATTTCATTATCCTTTAATTCAGGCAGGCTTCCTGGCAGCGGGGTGAAAGCAGCAGCCTGTGGGGCTAACCTCGGAAGTCGATGTAACCAGCTTCGACACATTGGCTGTTTTTTGCTCAAAAGGGCGTGCCGCTTTGCATTTTCTTTTAAACGTTTTGCGCGACACGACCTTTGAATATTTATGAATAAATTTGCTGTATCCACTGCCTGTCCAGGTACCACAGGCCGGCCTGCATATCTGAATACAGAGAAGAGCCGGTCTCCTTTACCTGCTGATCGTGGCGGAATAGCTTTTGCCAGCTGTTCCGGATCTCCTTTTTGAGATGGGGATAAAACGGTGTGGTATGCACATCTCCCTCATAACCAATGCCATAACGGGCCAGTTTTTCAGCAAATTTCACCTCTTCCTCTGCCGACTCCCCGATATATCGCAGGTTTAGTACCTTGTTCCAGTCGCTCATCCGGAAAAACACCGCGCTCTCCAGGGGAATACAGAGCTTCAGGATTTGGCATCCGGGATGGCGCTCCAGGTATTTTACATCGCAAAAAGACCAGACGGCCGACTCCGCTTGCTTGGGCTTAGGCAAAATACGCTGGGCATTTTCGGTATACCACGAATAGGCCTGCAAAAATACGCCAGATACTTCTGCGTATTTCCGTGTGATGTACTCCAGTTTGACGTAATGATATCCCTGTTCCAGCAAGTGCTGGACTACTTCATCCGTCTGAGTCGTGTACAGTGTTATCTGGTTATGCCGAGAATCCATTCTTTTCTCAGTTCCCATATGGTGCCCACCCTGACCTTACTCAAAATGATACTCTCGTCAAATAAGCGATCCCAGCTTTTGATAATCTTTCGTTTGATATTGGGATAAAATGACGTCATATAGGCGGTACAGTCGTCGATTCTGTAACGAGCCAGCAAGGCGGCATGCTCTTTTTCATCCTGGTCATTGGCCGGGATATACATATAATTGACAATCCTGCCCCATTTATCGATGTCCATGGTAATTAGCTGAGCCTGTTCGACCTCAATTTCCAGCTCGACATTTCCGGGGCTGCTTGTTATCTTACCTTCCTCGGTTAAAGACACCCAGATGGGGTAGAGTACATTCTCAGGCGGTCGTACTAGTTTGCTTGCCGCTTGATAATACCAATTGTATACATCCAGGTACAGTGAGGCATGCTCCTCCATTTTGTTGATAATGTATTCTTTTTTCACTATATAGCGTCTATTTAATTCTAAATCTTTTAGTATATCTTCATGCTGCTTTGTCCACACTTTTACCTTGTTATCCATATTATTCCCTACCAAACTCCCGAAGGATAATAAACTAATTATCAAAATTTTACAATAAGTAAAATTTTGCTGTCAATCTTTATTGATTATTTCTATAGATATTCAATTCGCCAATTGGAAAACACGATTAGTGCATTTTAACTGTCTATGTTAGGATAACACCATTGAGGCAAACGTAAAAGGGGATAATTAATGAGACAGATTAATGCAATCGGGGATGCCTGCCCTCTACCGGTAATCAAAACTAAAAAAGGCCTTGCAGAACTAGCGAATGGTCAATTGCAGGTGCTAGTGGATAATGAGGCAGCTGCCCAAAACATCCGCCGCTTAGCCGAATCGGAAGGCTGCCGGTTTGACGTAGTGCAAAAAGAGGGTGTTTTTCATATCATGCTACTAAAAGGAGATGTCCAGACAGGTAGTGCTTTGTCAAGCGATAAGGCGACTGCCGGAAAAACCGTGGTTGTTTTGTCTGCCGATACCATGGGGGCCGGCGATGATGAACTGGGACGCCTTTTGATAAAGGGATTTGTTTTTGCGCTAACCCAGCTGGATACATTACCTAATACCGTTCTGCTCTATAACACCGGTGCCAAGCTGGCGATCCAAGGATCAAGCTCTCTTGAAGATTTAATTACTTTGGAAAAAGCTGGGGTTGCTGTCATGACTTGCGGCACCTGCCTGAATCACTTTGGAATTGCCCAGCAGCTGGGTGTAGGGGAAGTAACTAATATGTATCGTATAGTGGAAGAGATGCGTGACGCTGAACGCATCCTCCGGCCTTAATATTATGATTTACTTTGATAATGCAGCCACAAGCCTGCCCAAACCACCGGCAGTAGGACTGGCGGTTTTAGAGGCCATTAATACTTTTGGCGGAGCAGGTAGGGGTGGACATCCTGCTTCGTTAGCGGCTACCCGTTGTATTTTTCAGGCGCGCAAGGCCGTAGCTGAGCTGTTGGGAGTTTCTGTCGACCAGACGGTTTTTACGGCTAACGCGACGGAAAGCCTGAATATTGCCATAGCTGGTTTGCTGACACCAGAAGACCATGTTATTACCACCGCACTGGAGCATAATTCTGTTTTGCGCCCGCTTTATAAGCTACGTTCCCAGGGCATGGGATTATCGATTATCGGTTGTGATCAACAGGGAAATTTGGATTACGACGGGTTTCGACGCTGTCTCAGGTCTAATACGAAAGCCGTAGTTTGCACCCATGCATCCAATCTGACCGGTATACTCACCGATTTAGACTTTATCGTCGGCTTCTGCAAGAAAAATGACCTGCGGTTGATTGTGGACGCGTCGCAAACAGCGGGTGTGTTTCCCATCTGTGCAGACAAGCTGGGGATTGATGTTCTCTGCTTTACCGGGCACAAAGGACTTTTAGGGCCGCAAGGTACCGGCGGACTTTGCATTCGCAAAGGGCTCGCTGTGAGACCGCTCAAGGTGGGCGGCAGTGGCATTCACAGCTATTCCGAAATCCATCCGGCGGATATGCCCGAGGCTTTGGAGGCTGGCACGGCCAACGCCCATGGCATCGCCGGTTTGCTGGCCGGAGTTGAGTACATTCTGGCAACAGGTATGGATACTATCCGCAACAGGGAACTGGAACTGGCGAAACGCTTTCGCCAGGGTATTGCCGCAATCCCCGGGGTTCGTATTTATGGAGATCCGACCAGGCCTCACGCGCCCATTGTAACGCTGAATATCGGTTCCCTGGATTCAGGTGAGGTAGGGGACCGTTTGGCAACCCTTTACGATATTTGCGTACGGAGCGGTGCCCATTGCGCCCCGCTGGCTCACTTGGCTTTAGGAACCCGGGAGCAGGGGGCGGTGCGGTTTAGTTTCTCCTCATTCAATACGGAAGAGGAAATCCAAAAAGGAATTCGGGCGATTGCGGCGATTGCCGCAGAAGGGGAGCAGGGATAAATGGAGAGAAAGAAACAGCCCAAATTGGTGATTACCTTTCCTACCACCACTGCCGCGATGGCTATGGAGGCCGCCTGTGAAGCTAAACACGGACGATTAATACCTATTCCACGGGAGATCAGTGCCGGCTGTGGTCTTGCCTGGTGTGCAGAACCGCATTTGGAGGGCACTTTGCTCCAGGTTATGGATAAAAACAATATTGAATATCAGAAAAAGCAAGTTATTTCTCTGTACTAATAAGCATCTGGTGTAATTGATACAAAAAATTAGGGAGGACAAAATTGCAAAATCGCAGAGACTTATTGAAGCAAGGCATTATTGCAATAACCGCTACTCTGCTGCCAGTCAAGGCAATTGCCGAAGAAGAGAGCGCGACTCGGTATCAAATGATTGTTGATCAGAACTGCTGTATGGGCTGTCAGACTTGTGTTTGGCCTGCAAAGCCCAGAATGATGTTGCGCAAAATCAGTTCTTGACCCGGGTTCTTATCAAGGAAGAGAAAAGAGGAATAGGCGCCAGGCAGATATTCAAACCTGTAGGATGTGAACCAGTGTGAGAGTCCGAGATGTCTTGCCGCTTGTCCGTTTAAGGCAATTATTAAGTTGGAAAATGGCATAGTGGTTACCGATTGGTCTCTTTGTCAAGGTGAGCAGGCCGCTTATGAAAAAACCACAGAATTTAAGCGGCATGGCTATCCGGCCAAACGGCCCTGGTTTCCGTTTACTGTCGGCGGGCTTTGTGTTGAGGCCATGAGCGGTATTGATGAGCAGTACCCCTATCCTTGCAAGATACTTACTGTCCTATACTTTGTTCCGTTGGGAATGCAATATGCGCTCGGCAACGGTGCTTGGTTTTGTTGGTGCCGGCGGAATCGGTACACAATTAATGATCAGTATGAAGCTGTTCATGTACCAAGAGGTTTCAACACTCATCATGGCAATATTTCTACTGGTAGTTGCTGTAGAAATGATTGGCCAGTACTTACGAACCCATATCCTCGGCGATCCCGGGCAGGTTAAGCAACCCTGCCGGCTACTGTCGGAGTGAAAGAAATGAGCTTTATATTAATAAAGGGAGAGATCTGTACATGATCGAGAGGAAAACCGAGTTACCACAAATATTTGAAAGTTTTGCCGAGGCAAGGCGGAATGGATTTCTCGCTATGAAGAAAATTAAAGACAGCGGCAAAGGAGTGGTGGGCCAGTTCTGTACCTATACCCCGCTGGAGATTTTTATGGCTGCCGGCCTTGTCAGTGTGGGGCTGTGTTCTACCAGTGACGAGACCATTCCCGAGGCGGAGAAAGTATTACCCAGCAACCTGTGTCCGCTGATTAAGTCCAGCTACGGCTTTGCCATCACCAACAAATGCCCGTACATGTATTTTTCCGATTTGGTGGTGGGCGAGACTACCTGTGATGGTAAAGTGAAAATGTACGAACTTTTGGCTGAGATCAAGAATGTCCATATTCTGGAGCTGCCCCGGCGGCAGGATACCCCGGAGGCCATGGCTCTCTGGCGGGCAGAGCTGGTGCGGCTGAAGGAACGGGTGGAAAAGGATTTCGGCGTTACCATTACCGATGACAATTTGCGGGATGTCATTCGCCGGCGGAATATCGAGCGCAGGCTGCTGAAGGAACTGTATGAGCTGAGCACCATGACGCCCCCGCCCATTACCGGCCTCAGGCAGCTGCAAATCCTTTTTGGTTCTCAGTTTAAATTTGACTGGGACGAGAAGGTTGCGGAAATTCAGAACGCCATTGCCAGCATCAAGGCAGCCTATGCCGCCGGGGACCGCCCGGTTGCAGACACTGCGCCCCGGATTCTCATTACCGGCTGTCCTATGGGTGGTGTTACTGAAAAGGTGGTTAAAGTCATCGAAGAAGCCGGTGCCGTTGTTGTTGCTTATGAAAACTGTACCGGTGCCAAGCAGTTGGATCGGCAATGCCCGGAGGAAGGAGATCCTCTTACCAATATAGCTGACCATTACCTGCAGATTGGTTGTTCTGTCATGACGCCCGACAACAACCGCTTTGAGCTTTTAGAGCGTCTCTGTAAACAGTTTCAGGTGGATGGTGTAGTAGAAATGACACTGCAAGCCTGTCATACCTATGCGGTAGAAGCGTATTCGGTTAAGACGTTTCTGCAGAAAAAGGGAATCCCATACCTACAATTGGAAACCGACTATGGCACTGCCGATATCGGCCAGTTATCCACACGGGCCGGTGCCTTTGTGGAGATGTTATAGACAATGATAAAAGCATCGATTGGTATTGATTGTGGTTCTGCTGCATGCAAAGGCATTCTTTTTCAAGAGAACGACATCCTTGCTTCCTGTGTGAAACTGACTGGCTGGAGTCCGCGGGAAACTGCTCAGACGGTTTTGGAACAGCTATTGATGAATACAGGGCTTGAAAGAGACGATGTGCATATTGTAGCGACCGGATATGGTCGAGTAAGTATAGAGTTTGCCAACCAAGCTGTGACGGAAATTACCTGTCACGCACTAGGTGCGGATTACCTGTTGCCTGGTGTTCGCACGGTTATTGATATTGGCGGTCAGGATTCAAAGGTCATTGCCGTGGAAGCCGGACAGGTCCGCTCCTTTCAGATGAATACTAAGTGTGCCGCAGGCACCGGTCGCTTTCTGGAAATGTCGGCCAACCGGATGGGGATTGGTTTAACAGAATTCTCGGCCCTGCTCTCTGCGGGAAAAAGCTGTTCCTTAAGCAGTATGTGCGCCGTATTTGCCGATTCGGAAATCGTATCGCAACTGGCAGCAGGAAAAAGCCGCGAGGAAGTAGCTGGCGGCATTGTTCAGTTAGTTGTAGATCGTACGGTTGCCTTGACGGCCCGGGTGGAGTATTCTCCGCCGATACTACTGACAGGTGGTTTGGCGGGCATCCAGGGACTTCGAACCGCGTTAGAGAAGCAGACTGGTTACCCGGTAGTTTCTTCGGAGTTGTCCAGTTTTGCAGGCGCTATTGGCGCCGCAAGAACCTACTGGGTGAAAAGAGCAAGGAGTGTCAATAAAAAGTCCAATTTTAGTGAACCCGTTCAGGTACCTGCAAATGTATTATGAAATGAGAGGGAAATTATGAAAAAAATTCTTCTGGTATTACTATCTATTTGTGTGATCTTCGGAACGGCTGCCTGTGGAAAGAATGAGAAGACTTCTGTAACACAAGAAAAATCGAGTGCGCCAACAGAAATTATAGTAGCAGCTGGTTCGGCGTCCGTTCCGAATTCCTATATAGAAAATGGAATACATAAGGGACATGAAGTAGATATCTGGAATGCTATTTCAGAGAAAACCGGACTCAAAGTTAAATTTGTAACAGGGGAATTTAACACGTTATTTGGATATCTGGATTCCGGTAAAGCGGATACAGTAGGAAATACCATTACTCTTAATGCCAAGAGAAAAGAGAAGTATGATTTTTCAGAGCCATACGCTTATATTCCTGAAAGGTTAGTTGTTCATTCCAATAGAACTGATATTAAAAACTTAAAAGATATAGCGGGGATGACCTGTGGATTCTCGTCAGGATCAAATGGTGGGAATTTATTTCAACAGATTGCCAAGGCGCAGGATATAAAAATAAATCTAGTAGTATTCGATAGTTCCGAATTATTAAATGAGGCCTTTCGCCAAGGAAAAGTGGATGTAATGATTTTTGCAGGTGCTGAGGCAGCCTATAAAATCAAAAATAAAATTATTGATGCCAGGATGGTTGAAGAAAATATTGTAGTTGGAGCGAAAGCCTATCCTTTTGTAAAGGGAAACGCAAAATCAGAAGAAGTGAACAAAATTGTTACAAAAGCTATTAAGGAAATGCAACAAGATGGAACGCTGGAAAAAATATATAGTAAATGGTATGGAATGGACTTTAGTAAGAAACCGGCTAATACAAAGATAGCAGATTAATTATGCAGACAATAGTTGCCTACCGGATAATGCCGCTATGGCGCTGGTAGGCACTTGTTTTCTAAGACTCAGTTATATAAAAGAACGGGAACCAGGCAAGCTAAGATAAGGCATTAATACGATTATATAACACAGCAGGTGAGCCAGTAAATGATTACAATAGAGCATTTAAAAGTGCAATTTGGAGAATTGGTTGTCTTAAAAGATATAAATGTTCAAATTGCTGACGGAGAAGTCGTAGTATTAATTGGTCCGTCAGGAAGCGGTAAATCTACTTTTCTTCGGTGTCTTAATTTTTTGGTTAGGCCTGCGGAAGGTAAAATTACAATTGATGGATTTTCCGTAGATGCCAGAACGGCTTCGAAGAGAGAGTGTGATCATTTGAGATTAAAAACATCAATGGTCTTTCAAAATTATAATTTGCTGAAGAATAAGACTGCTATACAAAATATTATGGAACCTATGGTTACAGTACAAAAAAAAAGCAAGAAAGAAGCCGAAGAAGTGGCGGTTAACTTACTTAAAAAAGTAGGACTTTTGCAAAAAAAAGATGCGTATCCTAAGGAAATGTCAGGGGGACAACAACAAAGAATAGGAATTGCCAGAGCTCTGGCTGTAAATGCAAATGTTGTTTTATTTGATGAGCCGACATCATCATTAGACCCTGAATTAGTGGGGGAGGTTCTGGGTGTAATTAAACAACTGGTAGCGGAGCATAACAAAACGATGTTGATTGTGACTCATGAAATGAAGTTTGCCAGAGAAGTTGCGGATAAGATTCTTTTTTTAGAAGACGGATGTATTATTGCTACGGGAACTCCGCAGGAACTATTTGAAAATTGCCCAAATGAAAGAGTTGGAAAATTTTTAAATACAATAAATTCGAACTAACTGACAATATTGTACGAGGATAAATAGATGAATTTTGATTTTGTATGGTTTATTAATTTGTTTCCCATTGTTTTACCTGCGCTAGAATTAACAATTAGTATGTCCCTTATATCGCTGATACTCACATTGCTATTATCTGTTTTTATTTCCATTATAAGGCATTTTGAAGTGCGGGGACTATCACAGTTTTTTGGTGCTTATATTACATTTTTTAGAGCAACGCCATTGGTGGCACAGCTTTTCATCCTGTATTTTGGTTTTCCCTCTATAATTCCGGCAATGAAATCAATGTCAGCATTTCAAACTACTATAATTGCTCTTACATTAAACACATCGGCTTTTATGGCAGAAACACTCAGAGCTGCTATTGAATCTGTTGATAGGGGGCAAATGGAAGCCTGCTATTCTATGGGGATGACAAGATACCAAACAATGGTACGTGTTGTTTTACCACAGGCCTTTGTCGTAGCATTACCCACACTTGGAAACCAATTTATAGGGATCATTAAGGGAACAGCTTTGGGATTTACTGTTGGACTTGCTGACATAATGGCAAAAGCAAAAATAGAAGCGGCATTAGACCTTCGTTTTTTTGAAGCCTATTTATGTGTCACGTTGATTTATCTAGTAATTGTGGTTATAGTTGAGAAATTTCAGGGACTATTGGAAAGAAAGGTTCAAAATTATTCTTAAGGAAACCTGTAAATAGTATGAGTTACACGCCGATAAAGAGTAAGGAAGTAGGCTGTTTGCTGCGCAAGAATTCAGCAATACGTGCATGTTCTATTGATTATTTCAATGAACAGTTGAAGCAATCTCAGTGCTGTAACAAGGGGCAGAGCGCCCTTGCACTGTATTTTCAAGCATTGCCGTAAACAGCTTCTCCTGCATTTTTATAAGGCATTATAGAACATATCAATAGTAGTCGAATTTATCAATTGAAAAATGCGATTAGTGCATTTGTGTTATCTATGTTAGGATAACACAGAAAAATTTTTGCATGTACGGTATATATATGCATATAAGGAGGTGAGTGCGATACATGATGTGAAAATTACAGGGCTTTCTTTTGCCTATAAAAACGATAACAGATTAATTTTGAAAGACATTAACATCGAAGTGGCAGCAGGGTCGTTTGTGGCTCTGCTGGGCCAGTCCGGCTGCGGCAAGAGCACCTTCTTGCGCCTCTTAGCCGGTTTGGAGACTTCCACAACAGGCACAATTCTTTTAGGTGATCGTCCGGTAAACGGGGCCAGTCTGGATAAAGGCATGGTTTTTCAAGACTATGGATTATTTCCGTGGATGACAGCCGGCGAAAATATCATGCTGGCTTTAAAACAGCGCTTTTCTCAGCAGGACAAAAAGAAATTGAAGCAGTTGGCACTTGACACATTAAATGCAGTGGGACTGGATGATTCAGTATACCATAAGCTACCTAAAGAGCTATCCGGCGGTATGAAACAGCGATGTGCCATTGCCCAAGCCTTCAGTATTGATCCTCCTATTTTGCTAATGGACGAGCCATTTGGAGCGTTGGATGCAGTGACCCGTGCACGGCTACAGGATTTGGTGTTGAAACTGTGGTCGCAAGAGAATCCTAAAAAGACTGTTTTTTTCGTCACCCACGATGTAGATGAGGCACTGCTCCTGGCTAACCGAATCATTGTTTTTGGACAGTCTCCCAGCAACATAATTTACGAATGCTCTATTGCGGAGGATCAGCGTCCCACCCGGGAAACCCAGTTTGACAATCCGGAAATTATGAAGCTGCGCAATAAGTTGATCTTCCAAATCAATAAAGATGTGGCAGCCCGCATTTCCTAAACGGTAGTATTACAAAAAAATTATACGAGGAGAATACACATGAAAATAAGAATTGTTTTACCAATTTTGGCATTGACCGTCATGCTTACCTTGGCGGGTTGCGGTGGAAACAGCGGCAATTCTACCCCTGCCAACGCTCCACAATCTGCTGAGTCAGGGAAAAAAGGGCCTGAAACCAGCGTAGTCAGGTGGAACTATGGCACCAGCGGCAACGTAATGGTTACCATTGCGGAAAAAAAAGGATATTTCAAGGACGAGGGCCTAACACTTGAAATGGTTCCTGCCACCGCCAACGCTGATGCTATGGCACTGCTCTCCACCGGCAAGGCAGATGTTGCTTCCAATTCCGGCACCAGCAACCCCTTGCAGCAGATCGCTTCCGGCGTAGATTTGACCATATTCGGCGGACATATGGTGGATGGCAGCATGCCTGTTGTCGCACGCAAAGGGACTAAATGGAACGGTGTTCAGGACCTAATAGGCAAAAAATTCGCCTGCAATCCTTCCTATTTCGCATTCACTGGCGCTATTATGGATCTGGGGTATAAGGATCCTCTTACCGCAGTGGAATGGGTTACCTATACCAATTATAATGATGCTTTGGCCGCTGTGGTGCGTGGCGAGGTGGATTATGCCCTCATGGGTACCGGCCAGAATTATGCTGTGAAAAATATGAAAGAAATTGATATTGTGGCCTGGCAGGGCGATGTAATGAAAAACTATTCCTGCTGTCGGCTGGTTGCCCCAACGTCGTTTGTAAAGAACAATCCCAATACCGTCAAGGGTATAATGAAGGCATTGATTCGTGCCCAGCGCTATTATGAGGCTAATAAGAATGAGGCTATTACCCTGCAGGCCGAGAACATTAAAACCTCTAAAGAGTATGTGGCTGCCTATATGCTTAATGATAACTATGTAGTCAGCCCGGACCCCCTCAAAAATTCAGTTATCCGTGCATGGGGGATTCTGGATAAGACTGGTTTCCTGAACAAAAAAGCCAAGGACATAAACATTGTTGACCATATCAATACAGATCTGTACAAGGCTGCTTTGGATGAAGTAACCGCACAATATGGAAGCGAAGACCCCGAATTCTATAAAAAGCTGCAGGCTTTTTACCAAGAAAATAACTCCTAATCAGCCATATAAGGAGTACTATGGACAAGTTTAAGATTTTTTTTAAAAAATACTGGCTTACTGTCTGCATATATGCAGCATTAGTGCTATTGTATGTGTATGCGACAGAAAGCGGGCAGGCCAATCCGTACCTATTCCCCGATGTTGAGGCTATTATGAATGCCTTTTCCAACGATCAGGGGGTTATGTTATTGAACATGGTGTCATCCTTCAAATTGATGATTCCGTCTATCCTGATATCCTTGGTTATTGCGTTAAGCCTCGGTACAATCCTGGGATTAATCGAATGGCTGAGAGATGCGCTTTATCCGATAATTTACGCCTTCAGCGTGATACCATCTATCCTGCTGTCGCCATTTGTGTTGTTGTTAGCCCCCAATTTTGTGGTAGCATCGGTATTCTTGATTTCGTATGGCACTGTCTGGACAACTCTTTTTGCTACGATAACCGGTATCATGACTATTGATAAGCGTTATCTGGACAAAGCGGCCACCTTGGAATTGCATGGGATCAAACTGATGACCAAAGTGATTCTTCCGGCGGCCAGTCCGTCTATTTTAGCAGGCTTCGTTAGTTCCCTTCGCGGGACTTTCTTGATGCTGGTCTATGTGGAGATGTACGGCACCCAGTATGGTATGGGCTTCTTTGTCAAGAAATACTCTGAATTCGGCCTGTACGATCATACCTGGGTCGGTTTTATTTTCATGGTAATCATACTGGTTATTGTAATGCAGCTTTTTGAACAACTGAAAAACTATATACTTAAGTGGACAATTTAATAAAAGAGCCGCTATCTCCAATATTGAAAAACACAATTAGTGTATTTTAATTATCTGTGTTAGGATAACATACAAAAAATTATCAAAGGTGATTTGTCATGGAAACACAATTTGATTGCGTAATCGACCGTTACCAAACTGCTTCCCTGAAATGGGACAATGTTAGGTCAATGTTCGGGGTTGATGATGTTCTGCCTATGTGGGTCGCAGACATGGATTTTATGGTTCCGGCGCCTGTTCTTGAAGCAATCAGGCAAAGACTTGAGCATGGAATCCTGGGTTATACGGAGCGGCCTGATTCATATTTCGCGGCTGTCAGCGAATGGATGCTTACCAGATTTAACTGGTCAGTCCGCAAGGAATGGATTCATTTCGCCCCAGGGGTCGTTCCGGCCATAAGTTTTATCATCCAGGCATTTTCCTCGCCCGGCGATAAAGTGGTTGTCCAGCCCCCGGTATATTATCCCTTTATGAATACCACCACAAATAACGGCCGCCAGGTTGTGTACAATCCGCTGAAGCTGGCAAACGGCAGATACACAATGGATTTTGCCGATTTGGAAAGGAAGCTGGCGCCGCCGGACGTAAAGCTGCTGCTGCTGTGCCATCCCCACAACCCAGGCGGTGCTGTGTGGACCAGAGAGGAACTTACGAAACTTGGCAAAATATGTCTGGAGCACAAGGTGCTGGTCGTTTCAGACGAGATTCACGCCGACTTGATTTTCAAAGGGCATACCCACATTCCCTTTGCCAGTATTTCGGAGAATTTCGCCCAGAATACCCTGGTATGCACTGCGCCCAGCAAGACCTTTAACCTTGCCGGCTTGCAAACGGCAAATATCATTATCCCCAATCCGCAGCTCGGTGCAGTGTTTGCGGCCCACATGAAAACGGTCCACCTGGTACGGCCCAATGTTTTTGGGACGCTGGCAACTGAGAGCGCCTACCGCTATGGAAGCGCGTGGCTGGAGGAGCTGCTGGATTATCTGCAGGGCAATATGGAATTCCTGGTAGACTATTGCGAAACCAACATCAGGCAAATCAAGGTGATGAAGCCGGAAGGAACATATCTTGTCTGGCTGGATTGTCGCGCCCTGGGCATGAATGATGAGGAGTTAAATCAATTTCTGCTCACGCAGGCTAAAGTAGCTTTGGACGGAGGAACTTGGTTTGGCCCCGGCGGCGAAGGGTTTGTTCGGATAAATATCGCCTGCCCCAGGGCAACGCTTGCAGACGGACTCAAACGGATCGGGCAGGCACTTAATGCTTGGGAAGCTTCAAAGAGGTGATAGCGGCGTGATCGAAATCCGGGGTTTGAAAAAGAGCTATGACAAGCTAGATGTGCTGAAGAACATTAATATCACCATTGAGGACGGAGATATCTATGGGCTGGTAGGCAGAAGCGGTGCAGGAAAGTCTACTTTGCTGCGGTGCATCAATGGATTGGAGACATTTCAGGAAGGAAGCTTGCAGGTCAATGGCGTGGATGTGAAAGCTTTGTCGGCACGAGAAATGCGAAACTTACGCAAAAGTGTTGGCAGCCCTAAGCGGCAAGGGAAACGGTTGCATTTTGAGAGCCAAAGGAATCTTGGAGCTTGATACACAGCACTCCATTCTCTTTAACTTTACGCCTCAGCACTGCCGATGGGTGTCTAGGGAGATTATTGTTTGTGGTAGCCGTTGCTTGGTAAAAAATAAGCTATCCTGTGAAAAAAATAGGATAGCTTATTTTTTATTTGTTTATTGCGCAAGAAACAAAAAAAAAAATTGAATTTTAGTATTGTTTTTTAATTATCTAAATAGTATTATATTAATAAGATCGATTGTCGACAAACGACAAAAAATACGGAAGCAGAGAGGTACTGGTGTGCCTACCGGTCTTCAAAACCGTGTTGCGGCCGAACAGCCGTGGGTGGGTTCGATTCCCATATGCTTCCGCCACCAAGGTTTGTGGCGGAAGCCGTATTTATTGTAAATATTTAAACAACGCAGACTTATTGCGACACTTACAGTCGAAGAATGAAATAATAAGACTTTTTGTGAGAGCATGCGAGTTGCTGTTTAAATATTGTTCAAAATAGTACAATGTTACTAATTGTGATTGCTGACAAACGACAAAAAATATGGAAGCAGAGAGGTACTGGTGTGCCTGCCGGTCTTCAAAACCGTGTTGCGGCCAAGCAGCCGTGGGTGGGTTCGATTCCCATATGCTTCCGCCATAAAAAAATGAAAACTAACAGAAAGGAAATAGCTGCAGATCTCAATGAGCTTAAAATTATATTTAACGGTAGCGGCCTTAGGCGCAGCCGTTTAAATAAATTATTTAAGGAGGAATCAAATAATGTTGCTGAAAGACAGAAAAGTTATTATTATCGGCGACAGAGAGGGTATACCCGATCCTGAGATTGCACTTTGTGCTAAGACCGCAGGCGCGGACGTAGTGTTCTCATCGACAGAATACTTTGTCTGAACCGCCGCGAGTGCTATAGACCTGGAAAACCAGAAGCAGGCTAAGGAATTTACGGAGGAATTCGGCGCAGGACTGGCAGCCGAAACCGTAACAGCCGGCGATCCTATTTTTGCAGGTCCGTTAGCGGGAGTCCAGTTGGGACTGAGAGTATATCATATATGCGAGTCTGTGTTGTACGTTTTGGCGACTATATTTTTGTCGTCTATTGCGTTTAATATATTTTTGTCCGCTCAAATGGGAAAAGCGGCTAATGGTGTATCAGAATATGTACCGGCCTATCTTGGTTGGTTGTATCTACTGTCAGTGTTTATTTTTACATTGACAGCTTTTGGCATGGCCTTTAGCCGTTTTAGCAAAGGCCTATTTGCCTATTCAAAAATCTTAAACAGGCAGATGTGGATAGCAGAGCTCATAAGTAATTAAACAGTTCGGAACCAGCCGTACTGTTTAAATAAATTACATGAGGAGGAATCAGGTAATGTTGCTGAAAGACAGAAAAGTCATAATTGTCGGCGACCGGGACGGCATTCCCGGACCCGCGATTGCGTTGTGTGCGCAATCAGCAGGCGCGGATGTAGTATTCTCATCAACAGAATGCTTTGTCTGAACTGCCGCGGGCGCTATGGACCTGGAAAATCAAAAGCGGGTTAAGGAATTTGCGGAGGAATACGGTGCGGAAAACATCGTGATCCTGCTCGGCGCAGCCGAGGGTGAGTCTGCAGGACTTGCAGCTGAAACCGTAACTGCTGGTGACCCTACTTTTGCAGGTCCTTTAGCAGGAGTCCAGTTGGGACTGAGAGTGTACCATGTATGTGAGCCGGAAGTGAAGGCTGAGGTAGATCCACAGGTATATGAAGAGCAAATCAGTATGATGGAAATGGTGCTGGATGTGGACAACATCATCACAGAAATGCAATCCATTCGCGGGCAGTACTGTAAATTTTAGAAAGGGGGAAGATACATATGTCAAATGGTCAAGGTTCGCAAGATCGCTCTGTTTTGTACGTTTCCGCAACGGTAGCCATGGCGTTTGTAGCATTTAGTGTCATAATGCCCACTCAGATGGGCGCGGTAGCTAAGAGTGTGTTGGGATTTTTAACCTCTAATTTTGGCTGGCTATATCTTCTCTCGGTATTTATCTTTACAGTGACTGTCTACGGGATTGCTTTTAGTCGTTACGGCAAAATCAAGCTCGGTAAAGATGATGAAAAACCTGAATTTACTGATTTTCAATGGTTTTCGATGCTCTTTGGTGGCGGCATGGGAGTCGGGATGGTCTTTTGGTCAGTCGCTGAACCGATGATGCATTACATGTCTCCTCCTGTAGGTCAGGGTGGGACCCCGGAAGCCATGTTACTGGCTATGCGGATTGCATTTAATGATTTTGGAATTCATGTCTGGATTATTTATGTAATTTGTGGCCTGGCGCTGGGATACTTCCAGTATCGCAAAGGCCTTCCGTGTATGATCAGTTCTGCTTTTTATCCAATCCTTGGTGACCGTATTTACGGGCCTATCGGTAAGTCTATTGATATTCTGGCGGTATTTGCCACCATATTTGGTGTAGCTACCAGTTTGGGTTTGGGCGCCAGTCAGATAGCTACCGGTATGCAATATATATGGGGGATTCAGTCGTCACCGGGAATGATCGCAATTATTATCGCGATAATGACTGCGATCTTTACCTTTGCTACTGTATCCGGTCTGCATAAGGCTATGCAGGCTGTTGCCGATGTCAAGGTCTGGCTTTCGATTGCTTTTATGGTATTTATCTTCCTGTTCGGCGGAACAGTTTTTATAATGAATATCTTTACTCATGCGCTTGGCGATTACCTGCAAAACTTTATCGGCCAGGCTCTGTGGATGGGGAATCCAGAGTGGGCACAAGCTTGGCCGGTGTTCTATAGAGCTTGGTATATTGCTTGGGCGGCGTTTGTTGGTCAGTTTATAGCCCGGGTTTCCAGGGGACGTACCATTCGTGAATTCGTTCTTGCGGTAACCACTCTTCCTGCTGGTTTTTGCTGCGTTTGGTTGGCGATATACGGCGGAGCTGCCTTTAATCTGGATATGATGTCAAATGGTGCTATTCAGGCAGCTGTTAAAGCGGATTATACAACATCCTTGTTTGTTACTTTGAAACATTTACCGTTTTATGTAATTACCGCACCTTTGTCGCTTATTTTGATTGTGGCTTCTTTCGTAGGCGCCGCCAACTCCGCTACATATGTGCTTAGCATGCTGACCTCGGGCGGAGACATGGAGCCTGGTAAAAAACTACGGACTTTCTGGGGCATTGCGCAAGGATCTGTTACTATTATGCTGATTCTGGTTGGTGGAACTGCGGCTCTAAAGACCCTGCAGACGGCTTCCATCGCTGCGGCCTTCCCGTTTATGCTGGTTATGATTGTCATGTGCTACAGCATATATAAAGCACTTGCTGAGGAAGAAACGGAAATGGGTCAAACGACTCAGGAGAAAAACAATAACGGTGCTGCACTCTAACCGGAAAGAATCCGGGTATAGATACCAGAAAACTTAATAAATTCAACGCCTGCGGTGGCTGCATTGCCAAGCTGCCGCAGGGGCTTCACAAGGGTGCTCTGTATTGTAGGTGAAGAGGTAGAACACGCGGAGCACAATATTGTCGTATATGGTTGAGGTGTAGATGGAAAGTATTGTAGTTGGAACAGCCGGGCATATTGATCACGGAAAAACTTCGCTGGTAAAGGCTTTGACCGGCTTTGACGCCGATACGCTGGATGAGGAAAAGCGTCGCGGCATTACCATCAACTTGGGTTTTGCCTATTGCACGCTGCCTTGCGGAAAAACAGCCGGTTTTGTCGATGTACCGGGTCATGAACGATTTGTCAAGAACATGCTGGCCGGTGCAGGCGGCATTGATATCGCTATGGTGGTAATTGCCGCCAGCGAAGGGATTATGCCGCAAACCCGCGAGCATATTCATATCCTGCAGTATCTGGGGATCGAACAGGCCATTGTGGTTATCACCAAGATTGGCATGGTGGACGATGATTTCCGGGAACTGGTGGTGGAAGATACCAAAGAATACCTGGAGGCTACCTCGTTAAAGCATGCACCGATAGTGCAGGTAGACTCCCTCACCGGACAAGGCATCCCTGAACTCATCGCCTTGCTTGACAGCATGGCGGCCGGAATTGAACGGGAGACGGTGTTAAAGCCTGCCCGGCTGCCGGTAGACAGGGTATTTTCCATCAAGGGTTTTGGCACCGTTGTTACCGGTACATTGCAGGAAGGCTCAATTGCCTTAAATGACGACCTGATGATTTATCCTGAGGGACTGCCTGTGAAAGTGCGAGGCATTCAAATTCACGAACAGACCGTGCCTGCAGCCCGCGCCGGACAACGAACTGCCCTCAACCTGACCGGCATAACGGTAGAACAGATCAGCAGGGGCTGTGTAGTAGCCAAGTCAGGCTCGGTGCAAGCCACCAGCGTCTTGGATGTACATCTTTCTGTGGCTGCCGATGTCAGCCAGCCGCTTAAGCGATTGGAACAGCTTAAACTGTACCTGGGTGCCACTGAAGTAGTAGCAAAGGTAGTTCTCATGGGTCAAAAAGAAATACATCCCGGCGAAGAATGCTATGCCAAGCTTCTGACCGAATCCCCTGTGATTGCCCGCAAAGCTGACCGTTTCGTGCTGCGGAGCCTGTCGCCGGTTCAGACCGTCGGCGGCGGCAGAATCATCGACCCGGCTGCCAAGCGGTCCGGGTATACAGATACCCAGGCACTGCATATCATGCAAATCAAAGACCAGGGGGAGCCGCAGCAAGTGCTGGAAGCCTTTGCCCGCGAGAACCTGTTTGGCGATAAGGAGGCTATTGCCGCCGCCGCCAACCTGGAAGATGCGGCAGCCTACTTTGACCTTCTGCTGCAAGAAGGCCGACTGCTGGCATTCGAAAACCGGGTAATCCATATTGAGGAGCTGCAGGCTTTACTGGAAAAAACACTGCACATCTTGGCGGTCTATCATGACGAATACCCCTTGCGAGCCGGCATGATCAAGGCAGAACTACAGGCGCGGCTGGATTTTACCGGTCGCTCCCGAGAATTTGAATGGCTGCAGGGCTGGATGAAAGCAACCGGACAGCTTGGACAAAATGGCTTAATGTTCCACAAAGCAGACTTTATACCGGTATACTCCCCTAAGCTGGGCGCTATACGCGATGAAATGCTTGCTGCCGTGCACCAGGCCGGCTATTCGCCGCTGGCTGACTATGAGCTTGTCGGCAGTGACAAAGACAAAGACAGGCAAGCCGTGCTAGAAGCCTTACTGCAATCCGATTTGCTGCCCATTGACGGACATGTCGTCATATTACGGGAACTGTATGTTCAGGCAAAAGAAACGGCTGCCCGGCTAGCTCGTACGGAGGGGGCTATCCGCCTCTCCGATTTTCGCGACAGCTTGGGAACCAGCAGAAAATACGCGCTATTACTACTGGAGAAAATGGACAGGGATAAATTCACCGTTCGTCAGGGCGAAGAGCGGGTATTGATATAAATAGTAGGAGGACGAAGAAAGATGCAAATATATGACGTTATCATTATCGGTGGCGGCCCCGCAGGACTTTCCGCAGGCCTGTACGCAGGCCGTGCGAGGCTGAAGACACTCCTGATTGAAAAGGATAAAGACGGCGGCCAAATCGTAATTACCTCCGAGGTAGAAAACTATCCCGGCTGCATGGAAGAAGAATCTGGTGTCTCCTTAGTAGCCCGCATGACTCATCAGACCGAAAAGTTCGGTGTAGAGCGCGCCCTGGATACCATTACCGCAGTCGACTTCTCCGGCGATGTTAAAGTGCTGAAAGGCAAAAAAGGCGAATACCACGCCCGCAGCGTCATTATCGCTACCGGCGCATTCCCTCGCCCTATTGGTTGCGAAGGAGAAAAAGAACTTATCGGCAAAGGTGTCTCCTATTGTGCCACCTGCGACGGCAACTTCTTTGAAGACATGGATATCTATGTAGTCGGCGGCGGCGACACTGCCGTAGAAGAGGCCATGTACCTGACCAAATTCGGACGTAAAGTCACCATCGTTCATCGCCGCGACCAACTGCGGGCTGCCAAGTCCATTCAAGAAAAAGCCCTCAAAAACCCAAAAATAAAATTCATGTGGGATACCGTCATCACCAAATTAAAAGGCGACGGCTTGCTGGAAGCCATGGTGGTAAAAAACCTGAAAACCGGCGAAGAAACAGAAATCCAAGCCCCCGAAGAAGACGGTACCTTTGGTGTATTCGGCTTCATCGGCTTTCTGCCGCAATCCAGCATCTTCGAAGGTGTTATTAACCTGGAAGACGGCTATATTCCTACCAATGAACGCCTGGAAACCAACATCCCCGGCGTATTTGCCGCCGGCGACATTCGCGTTAAAGATATCCGTCAAGTAGTCACAGCTGCATCCGACGGAGCCATAGCTGCCATGATGGCGGAAAAATATCTGGAACACTAAAAACCGGACACCCGGTAACATAAAAGGAGAGTGCTGATATGTTAGTAGTTGACAAAGAAACTTTTGAACCCGAAGTACTGAAAGCCGAAGGAACCATACTGGTAGACTTCTACGGCGACGGTTGCGTGCCTTGCCAGGCTCTGCTGCCCCACATTGAAGGCTTTGAAAAAAACTACGGAGATAAAATCAAATTCACCAAGCTCAACACCACAGGCGCCCGCCGCTTAGCTATCGGCCAGAAAATCATGGGTCTGCCGGTTATCGCCATCTACCAAGGCGGCGTTAAAGTCGAAGAATTGGTAAAAGAAGACGCTACTCCGGACAATGTGGAGCAAATGATTAAAAAATATCTCTAATATCTGGCTATCCAGCTATTTAACAGAGCGGCATAGTACCTTGCGACACCTAACTATTTGGATTATATAGCAGTCTTTTTCCGTCCTGAGTCGTTGTCGTCGCCTTACATATGTCCGATATGCGCGGCTCCTCCGCCTAGCAGGGCGAAAAAATCCTTGCTATCTAATCTCAAATTTTAAGTGACGCAAGGTACCGCCGCTACTGTTTAAATAAAATAAAATGAGGAGGAATCAGGCTATGTTGCTGAAAGACAAAAAAGTCATAATTGTCGGCGACAGGGATGGCATCCCCGGTCCTGCGATTGCGCTATGCGCGCAAACTGCAGGTGCGGATGTAGTATTCTCATCAACAGAATGCTTTGTCTGAACTGCTGCGGGCGCTATGGACCTGGAAAACCAAAAGCGGGTTAAAGAATTTACGGAGGAATACGGTGCAGAAAACATCGTAATTCTGCTCGGCGCAGCCGAAGGCGAGTCCGCCGGACTTGCAGCCGAAACCGTAACTGCCGGTGACCCTACTTTTGCAGGTCCTTTGGCGGGAGTCCAGTTGGGACTGAAAGTATACCATATATGCGAGCCGGAAGTGAAGGCCGAGGTAGATCCACAGGTGTATGAAGAACAAATCAGTATGATGGAAATGGTGCTGGATATAGACAATATTGTCAGTGAAATGAAATCCATTCGTGATCAGTACTGCAAGTTCTAAGTTTTTATCCCGAGACTAATCTGCGCGAAGACTTCCCATCTTATACCGTTGGGAGTCATACCCCTACGGGCACATTTGCGCGGCTAGTCCTTGGAGGTTGGGCCACTAACCTCCGGATGGGGTAAAAACCCCACCTGAAGGTTAGTCTGCTCTATTTCTATTCCAGAATTTACTAACTAATTCTGGGGGGCAATAAAGCGACTAAGGATTTTACCGTCGGCCTATGGGGATTTGGCAGCAGCCAAGTCTTTCTTAAGAAAGAAGCCGGATGATGCGGGCGGTAAAAGAGAGGATTACCTATTAACCTTATCTTTTACCGCCCGTTCAATCTTTAGACGAAAGGATGTTTCCTATGTATAGCGTACTCAAAGGGACGGGCTATTTTTTGGCACATACGCCGGACATGGTTATCCATAATGGCACGACCCAGACTACTGAAAAGAGAATCAAACCCGATTCCGACTACCTGAAAGACATTGTTAACGGCATGCGTGACTATGAAGCCTGTGTAGCTTATCCGCCCAATCAGGTATATATCGGCAATATGACGCCGGAAGAACTGGCAGCAGTGCCTGCGCCTTGGTATGACAAGCGCGTAGAAGCCAAGCGTCAGGGTGCGTTCGGAGAAATCATGCCTCAGGATGAATTCGTCGGTATGATGAAGATCTGTGATGTCTTTGACTTGGTCAAGTTGAATGAAAGCTGCAGCAAAGCCGTGAAAGCTAAGCTGGAAGCACATCCTCTGATTGATAACAGCATGCTTACCCCACTAGATAAATCCGCTACCTCAGAAGAAATTGCCGATCTTGTCAAAAACGCCGGAGCTGAGGCCATTCATCTGAATGGCGAAGTGGTTGGCTGCGTTAAGGCCGCCCATGACATTGACGACTCGCTGTCGTCCCATGTCATCTTTGAGAACCTGGTTTCCAAAGCCTCATGTGTAGCTTCGGTTCTGCAATTAATCCGCCAGACTGGTGTAGATAAAGCAGCCATCGACTACATTATCGAGTGCTCCGAAGAAGCTTGCGGCGATATGAACCAACGTGGCGGCGGCAACTTTGCCAAAGCAGCAGCCGAAATGGCAGGACTCGTCAATGCCACCGGTTGTGACGTGCGCGGTTTCTGCGCCGGTCCTACCCATGCCCTGGTGCAAGCGGCCTCTCTGGTGAAAGCAGGCGTCTTTAAAAACGTCGTAGTAGCCGCCGGCGGCTCCACCGCCAAGCTGGGCATGAATGGTAAAGACCACCTGAAAAAAGGGTTGCCCATTTTAGAAGACTGCGTGGGAGGCTTTGCCGTGCTCATTTCGGAAAATGACGGCATCAACCCAGAACTCAACACCGACATTCTGGGGCGTCACACCGTAGGCACCGGCTCCTCGCCGCAAAACGTTATCTCGGCCTTAACTTTTACACCGCTCGAAAAAGCAGGACTTAAACTGACCGATGTAGACAAATACTCGGTAGAAATGCAAAATCCTGACATTACCAAACCGGCCGGTGCAGGCAATGTGCCTGAAGCCAACTACAAAATGATTGGCGCCTTAGCGGCCATGAAGGGCCAAATCCAAAAAAGCGAGCTGAACGCCTTCGTTGAAAAGCACGGCATGACCGGCTGGGCTCCTACCCAAGGCCATATTCCTTCCGGCGTTCCGTACATGGGCTTTGCCCAACGGGAAATCCTGGCAGGCTCCATTGAGCGCGCCATGTTTGTCGGCAAAGGCAGCTTGTTCTTAGGACGTATGACCAACCTGTTTGACGGAATCTCCTTTGTACTGCAGAAAAACAGCGGTAGAGGTCAAGAATCCGGCGTAACAGAAGCCCGGGTGCAGCAACTAATCGCCGCATCCCTGCGGGAGTTTGCCGGACATCTGGCCGGAAAGTTGGAGGAGTAGCGCTATGGCGGATAAACAAATCAACCGCATTATTGCCGACACCTTCCTCAAGCTGGCCGACTCCCTGGAAACCGGCGCTCAGGCGCCGCGGGCCGTCATCGCCCTCACCGCCATGGGCAGTGAACATGGCGAGGCCGAGCTGTACCAAGCGGCTGCTATGGCAGCCAAGCAGGGCATCAAGGTTAAAATCATCGGCACCCAGCCGGCTACCTGCCCTGGCGTGGAAACCGTGCTCATTTCCTCAGAAGAAGAAGGCCATAAAGCGCTGGAAACCCTCTTAGACAGCGGTGAAGCCCAAGGCGGCGTAACCATGCACTACCCTTTCCCCATCGGTGTTTCCACCGTAGGCCGTGTCATTACCCCGGCCAAGGGCAAGGCCATGTACATTGCTACAACCACCGGCACCAGCGCCCTTGACCGGGTAGAAGGACTTGTGCGCAATGCACTGTATGGGATTGCGACAGCCAAAGCCTGCGGCGTGGCTGAACCGACAGTGGGTCTCCTCAATATTGATGGGGCACGCCAGGCGGAAATCCAACTGCAAAAACTGCAAAACAGTGGCTACCCCATCCGCTTTGCCAGCTCAGGACGAAGTGACGGCGGTGCTGTTATGCGGGGCAATGACCTTTTAATGGGCTCTTGTGACGTCATGGTCGCCGACTCCCTGACAGGCAACATCTTAATGAAGATGTTCTCCTCCTACAGCACCGGTGGCAGTTACGAATCGGTCGGCTACGGCTACGGGCCGGGTATGGGCGAAAACATCGACAAGCTCATCCTTATTGTATCCCGTGCGTCTGGTGCCCCGGTTGTCAAAGGAGCCATTGAATTTGCTGCCGAACTGGTTCGCGGCGACTACAAGAACGTATTTGCGGCAGAACTCAAGGCAGCCAAACAAGCAGGGCTAGATGCCGTCTTTGCCGGCTGCCGGGCCCAAAAACAAGCCGGAGAAGCCCCCGAGGCAGTAGTGCAGCCCCCAAAAGAAGTGGTGACTGCGGAAATTCACGGCATTGAAATTTTGGACTTAGAAGATGCCGTAAAGGCCTTATGGAAAGAAAAGATCTATGCCGAAAGCGGCATGGGTTGTACTGGACCGGTAGTTCTGCTAGCAGAAGCAAAAGTAGAACAAGCCAAAAATATTTTGACAACTAAAGGGTATATTGGCGAATAACAACAGCTTGTACAGGGAGGTCCCCCATGACGAAGCAGCAGCGCCTGCGTACTTTACCTAAAATGGACGATCTATTGAGGGTCATTGAAAGCCAGGCCGGCGACCTGCCGCGCAGCCTGATTAAGTCGGTCATCCAGGACGAACTGGCCTGCTATCGCGAACGCCTCCTGGTCGGTCAACAGGACTGCTGCGACCAGGAGGAACTGCTCACCGGTATCCGGCAGGAAATCAACCGGCAGTCACAGCCCCACTTGCGGGGTGTCATCAATGCCGCCGGCGTAATCCTTCACACCAATCTGGGGCGGGCTCGGCTGTCAGACGAATGCAGCGCTATGCTGGCCAGTGTAGGCTGTAAGTATTCCAATTTGGAATACGATCTCAATGATGGCAGCCGGGGCTCGCGCTACCAGCATGTGGAGGACCTGCTGGTTCGTCTGACCGGCGCTGAAGCCGCCCTGGTTGTGAACAACAACGCGGCAGCCGTGTATTTGGTACTGGACTCTGTCACCAAAGGCCGTGAGGTGGTAGTCTCCCGGGGGGAGTTAGTGGAAATCGGCGGTTCCTTCCGTGTCCCAAGTATTATGGCCGCCAGCGGCTGCAAGCTGGTGGAAGTAGGGACTACCAACAAAACACACCCTTCTGATTATACGGCTGCCATTTCTGAGCACACCGGGGCTTTGCTCAAGGTACATACCAGCAACTATAAAATTATTGGCTTTACCGCCGAGGTGGAAATGCCGGAGCTTGCGGCAATCGCCCGGCAAAACCAGCTGCCGTCTATCTATGATCTGGGCAGTGGTCTGATGCTGGATTTGTCTCCGTATGGTATAGCCGGTGAGAAAACGGTGGCGCAGTGTGTAAGGCAGGGGGCAGATCTGGTCTGCTTTAGCGGTGACAAGCTGCTGGGTGGCCCGCAGGCGGGAATTATCGTAGGCAAGTCAGTCTATATAGCCGCGATGAAAAAGAATCATCTGCTGCGGGCCTTGCGTATCGACAAGCTGACGCTGGCTTCACTGGAAATCACCCTGCGCCAGTATCTCGACCCGGAAAGAGCCGTCAAGTCCATACCGACATTGCGGATGATCGCGCAACCGCCGGCAGTTGTCCGGGAAAAAGCGGAGCGTCTTGCTGGCTTACTTGCCGGAGTCGGGTGCAGGTGCAGCGTGGTCAAAAGCGCAGCGCGGGTGGGGGGCGGTTCCCTGCCGGCTGTGGAGCTAACGTCGTATGCTGTTGCCATTCAAATGGAAGGACTATCTCCCAACAGGCTGGAAAGCAAAATGCGGGAAAACTCTATTCCTATTATTGCGCGGATAACGGATGACTGTCTGCAATTAGATTTGCACACAGTGGAACCGGAAGAATTTGCAGATATAGTTCTTTGCCTGAAAATGATTATCAGTGGCCTAGGGTAAAATTAAAATACGAAAGGACTGTTGAAATGAAACTGGATATTGTGAATTTTCATGTTCGGGACATACAGTTCGGCGCTAAAACAGAATACGTCGACGGAATCCTGACAGTCAATAAAGAGGAAGCCTTGGCAGTGGTGAAGGAAGACAGCCATATTACCTTTGCTGATTTGCACATTGTAAAACCGGGCGACGAAGTTCGTCTTATGCCGGTAAAAGAAGCAATTGAGCCACGGCATCGCGTGGGCGGCGGCCCTGTATTCCCAGGCGTAACCGGCAAACTGATGCAGGCTGGTAATGGCACCACACATGCTCTCAAAGACATGAGCGTTCTTGTAGTAGGCAAGCATTGGGGTGGTTTCCAAGACGGTTTGATCGATATGGCCGGCGAAGGCGCCAAGTACACCTATTTTTCTCAGTTGAAAAACTTGGTGTTGGTTGCTGATTCCGATGAATTGTTCGAGCAAAAAGAGCAGCAAAAGAAAAACCGTGCATTGCGTTGGGCTGGTATGCGTTTAGCTGAATATCTGGGCGCTTGCACAAAAGATCTGACCTCAACTGATGTAGAGACCTATGATCTTCCTGCTCTTAACAAGCGCGGCGCTGCTAGCGAGCTGCCCAGCGTAGTAATGGTACTGCAACCGCAGTCTCAGATGGAAGAACTGGGTTACAATGACCTTAACTATGGTTGGGACTGCAATCGTATGCTTCCTACCTTTATGCATCCTAACGAAGTGCTGGACGGCGCTATGATCTCCGGCTCGTTCATGCCTTGCTCCTCCAAGTGGTCCACTTATGATTTCCAAAACTTTCCAATGATTAAGAGACTGTACCAAGAGCATGGCAAGACTGTTAACTTCCTGGGAATTATCATGTCAAACCTCAACGTAGCATTGGATCAAAAAGATCGGGCTGCTCTGTTTGTTGCCCAAATGGCAACATCTTTGGGTGCTGATAGTGCAATCGTTGTTGAGGAAGGCTACGGCAACCCGGATGCTGACTTCACTGGCTGCCTTGTAGCCCTGGAAAATGTCGGCGTTAAGACTATTGGTCTGTCTAATGAGTGCACCGGTCGTGACGGCGCAAGCCAGCCGCTGGTATCTATGGATGAGAAAGCTGATGCCATTGTTTCCTGCGGTAACGTATCCGACTTCATTACACTGCCTCCAATGAAGGTTGTACTGGGAGAGCTCGAAGCTCTTGGACGCGACGGTCTTTCCGGCGGCTGGGCTCATGACGAGAAACTCGGACCATCGGTTCGTCCGGACGGCTCGATCATCATGGAGAACAATGCCATGTTCTGCGGTGATCAGGTTGTTGGCTGGTCTACCAAAACTATGAAGGAATTTTAAGGAGGGAAAAGTGTGAAAACGATCCTGTACATTAACCAGTTTTTTGGACAGATTGGCGGCGAGGAGTTAGCCGATTTTGAGCCGGAGATTCGCGAGGGTTTAGTTGGACCGGCGATGGCAGTACAAGCTGCTCTCGGGGATAAAGTGCAAGTAACTCACACGATCATTTGCGGTGACAACTTTATTGGCTCCAATACCGAAGAAGCTATTAAGCGCATTTTAGGATTCTTGGAAGGCAAAGAGTTTGACCTTTTCATCGCAGGTCCCGCATTCCGTGCCGGCCGTTATGGCGCAGCTTGCGGACACATTTGCTCAGCTGTTCAAAAGAAATTTGGCGTTCCTGCCATCACTTCCATGAACGATGAGAACCCTGGTGTAGAAATGTATAGAAAAGAAATGTACATCTTCAAAGGCGGCGCCAGCGCAGCTGCTATGAGAAAAGATGTAAATGCAATGGCTAAGTTTGCTCTGAAACTTATTAACAAAGAGACATTGCTCTCTGCTGAAGAAGAAGGCTATTTCGGTCGCGGCATTCGTCAGCAAGTCTGGTTGAACCCGCCGGTACCTGCTACCGAGCGTGTAATTGACATGCTGCTGAAAAAGCTCAAGGGCGAACCGTATAAGAGCGAGCTGCCTATTCCTAAGTCTGAGCGTGCGCCGATTGCTAATGCTATTCCTGCTGAGAAGCTGGCAACTATGAAAGTGGCTCTGGCTACCTCCGGCGGTATCGTACCTGTTGGCAATCCTGACCGTATCCAATCCGCCTCTGCTACCAAGTGGGGCAAGTATGACGTCGAGACTATGGACGCTCTGAAGAAGGGTGAATATATGACCATCCATGCCGGCTTTGACCCTGCCGCTGCCAACAGTGACCCTAACGTCATTGTTCCGCTGGATGTAATGCAAGAGTATGCCAAAGAAGGAAAGATCGGCGGCGTATATAAATACTTCTACTCTACCGTTGGTACTGGTACTACCCAGGCTGAAGCCGCTAGAATGGGAAGAGAAATTGCACATGAGTTGGTAAATGACGGCGTTCAGGCTGTTATTTTAACCTCCACTTGAGGCACCTGCACACGTTGCGGCGCAACGATGACCAGAGAAATCGAAAAAGCAGGAATTACCATCGTTCAGATGGCTAACCTGATTCCGGTTATGAAAACAGTGGGCGTTAACCGTATGGTTCCGACCATCTCCATTCCTTATCCTCTTGGTGACCCGGCTACTTCCAAAGAAGAGCAGCATAAGCTTCGCAAACATCGCGTAGGTGTTGCATTAGATGCTCTAAGTACTGCTATTGAAGAGCCGACGCTTTTTGAGGTAAAAATCTAGCTAATTGTCATAGCACTCCGCCGGCGGCAAACCGGCGGAGTGTGTAGTATATAAGTCAAAAAGCAGGTCATGATTACCAGGCAATACAGATCAGGCAGCAGACTGCTTTACGCAGCGTGTGCGCGGAATTTCGCGGGAGGTAGCAAAGATGGAAATGAAACAATTGGAAGCATTTGTCGCAGTAGTTCAATATAACAGCTTTTCCAAGGCGGCTGACATGATCTATTTGTCTCAGCCGACCATCAGTGCCCACATTAATTCTCTGGAAAATGAGATAGGGGCACAGCTCTTAATACGTTCTACCAAAGCGATTTATCCGACACAGACAGGCAAAGAACTGTTTCAGCGCGCTAAAAGCATTCTTGCCCTGCGCGATGAGGCTATTTTTAGAGTCAATAAGATTGACCGGGAAATGCGAGGAGAAATCAGCATATTAGCCTCTACCGTGCCTGCTCAGTTCTTGCTGCCGGAAATCATTACGGCATTTCAAAAAAACTATCCTTATATTGTGTTTAATGTCCAGCAGGCTGACAGTCAGCAGGTCGTAGAAGGGCTTTTAGGGTACCAGTATGATTTTGGCATAGTGGGCACAAGCGTCAATTATCGCCGATTAATAACCGTTCCTTTCTATCGCGACACACTGGTATTGATCACCCCTAAAACTATGAAGGTTGACAAAGAGGAGCTATATCGCGGCCTGGCGGCGTTTTTGCGGCACAAGCCTTTTGTGATGCGCGGGGACGGTTCCGGCACCCGCGTGGAAATGGAGCAGTTGCTGCGGAAGCAGGATGTTTCTGTCCAAAATCTGAATATTGTGGCCTACTTTCACGATACCCAGAGTATTTTATCGGCCGTGTCGCATGGAATGGGAGTATCATTCGTTTCTAAAGTCGCTGCCGTTGCTTATGAAAAAATTGGGCAAATCAAGGTATATGACCTTGAGCAGCAGGCATTTGTCCGACAACTGCATCTGGTTTTTCAAAAGGAGATAATGTTGTCGCCGGTTCAAAAACTTTTTGTCACTTATTTGGAAAATTATTTTACTAGTTAAGTGGTATGCCAAAGAAAGGGTGAGATCACAGGAATGGGTTGTTCAAAAGTAACAAAAGACCAAGCAGTGGGAATTATAAAAGGTTATGAGCAGGTTGTAGCAATTATCAATAAATACGGCAAAGCCAAAGAGCAGTTATTATCAATTTTACTGGACATTCAGGCCAGTTCAGGCAAGAACTATGTTGCCGAAGAATGGGCTGAGGTTGTTGCCTGTCAATTAGACTTGCCAATTACCAAAGTGTATGATGTACTAACCTTTTATGCTATGTTCAACATTGAGCCGCGCGGCCGATATGTCATTGAAATTTGTAAAAGCACACCCTGTCAGGTAGCCAAAGCCGATGCGGTAGTGGCCTTGTTTGAAGAGGCTTTGGGCATTAAGCTCGGTGAGACAACTCCCGACAATCTGTTTACCCTTATGCACACTAGTTGTGTGGGGGCCTGCGACATTGGGCCGGTGGCCAAAATTGGCGATGAAGTCTATGGTAATCTGACAGCAGCCAAAGTAGCCGAATTGGTGAGAAGTTACCGGGGGGTGTCGTCATGTCAAAAATAAATAAACTAATTTCCCGTAACTGCGGCGTCATTCAGCCTGATTCGGTGGAGGATTATGTTCAAGCCGGCGGTTACGAAGGTCTGAAAAAAGCTTTTACTATGAAGCCCGAAGAAATCATCGGCGAAATCAAGAAAGCCAAACTGTTAGGACGCGGCGGCGCCGCCTACCCGGCCGGTTCCAAATGGGAGCAACTTTTGGAAATTTCAGAATCTCCTAAATATATTGTGATCAATGCGGATGAGGGAGAGCCCGGTACCTTCAAAGACAAAATTCTATTGGGGCAGGATCCGCTCAGAGTCATTGAAGGCATGACTATTGCCGGTTATGTTTTCAATTCCCATGACGGTTATATCTATATTCGCGGAGAATACCGCGCTATCCAAAAAGTTTTCCAGAGCGCCATTGATAATGCCGTTAAAGCTGGCTATCTGGGCCAAAGCATTAACGGTACCGGCTTTCAATTTAACATCCATATCATGACCGGAGCCGGAGCCTATGTTTGTGGTGAAAACTCCGCTCTCTTAAATTCCATAGAAGGCAAGGCCGGCCGCCCGCGTATTAAACCGCCTCACCTGGCGGAAGTTGGCTTGTTCCTCCTGCCAACACTGGTAAATAACGTGGAATCCATCGCCAACATCCCGACCATCGTCTTAGAGGGCGGCGACAAATATTTGAGCTATGGCACCAAAGACAGCGGCGGCACCAAGCTCATCTGCCTGTCCGGTAATGTCGCTAACCGTGGCGTATACGAAATTCCGTTCGGTGTCAGCCTGCGGGAGGCCATCTATGATCCCGAACTGGGCGGAGGTATTCCTAACGGAAAAAAACTAAAATTCTTCCATCTGGGCGGCCAGTCAGGTCCGATTGGCAGCGAAGCCCAGCTTGATACACTGTATTGCTATAAAGCGCTTAGAAATGCCGGGTTAAGTGTCGGTTCCGGTGCCGTCGTAGTTATGGATGAAGACGTGTGCGTCATCGATTATCTCAAAGGCGTAACCGAATTCTTTATCCATGAATCCTGCGGCAAATGTACCCCTTGCCGCGAAGGCAACAAACAAATTTACGCCATCCTCTCTAAAATCTCCGCCGGGGAAGCCAAAAAGGACGATCTCACCGTCCTCAAGCGCTTAATCGATACCATGACCAACGCCTCCTTCTGCGGTTTGGGCCAATCGGCAGCAGTTGCCCTCAATACCTGCTGGAAACTCTTCAAAGCTGAATTTGAAGATCACCTAGACAGGAAATGTCCGGCACAAGTTTGTTTTACTGAACAGGAAAGAGGTGAGTAGTGATGGGTCATCATGCTTCAGATCCCAACAAAATCGTAAATATTACCATTGACGGCGTGCCGGTATCGTGTCCTGAAACTACACTTATCCTGGACGCCGCCAAAATGGCTGGAATTGACATTCCGGTACTGTGTTATCATCCTGACCTCAAAGTGCGCGCTACCTGCCGTATTTGTGCAGTAGAAGTTAAAGGGCAGAAAAAACTTAAAACCGCTTGCAGCAACGAAGTCTGGGATGGGGCTGAGTTTATCACCAACAGCCCGTCAGTACGTCAGGCCAGAAAAGATGTGTTGGAACTGATTTTGGCCGAACACCCCCAGGATTGCCTGCAATGCATAAGAAGCACCAACTGTGAACTCCAGCAGCTGGCTCGCGATTTCGGTATCAGCAAGCCGCTATTTGCTAACCAGCCTAAACAAATTCCCCTGGAAGATTCCAATGGGGTTATTGTCCGGGATATGGCCAAATGCGTAAAATGCGGCCGCTGTGTGGAAATGTGCCAGGAAGTGCAGACCGTAGGCGCTATCAATACGGCTCATCGGTCTGTGGAATATGAAATAACGACAGCTTTTGACCGGCCGCTCCAGGACAGCACCTGCGTGTACTGCGGCCAATGTATTTCCGTTTGTCCGGTAGGGGCCCTCTATGAAAAGGATGAAACCGAAAAAGTCTGGCAGGCGATTGGCGATAAAGAAAAACACGTAGTCGTGCAGGTAGCTCCGGCCGTCCGTGTCGCCCTGGGCGAAGAATTCGGTTTAGAACCGGGCAGCATTACAACCGGGAAAATGGTAGCCGCTCTGCGCCGCTTAGGGTTTGACAAAGTGTTTGATACCGACTTTGCCGCCGACGTCACCATCATGGAGGAAGGCAGCGAGCTTCTGGAAAGAATGGGACATGGCGGTGCTTTGCCGCTAATTACCTCCTGCAGCCCGGGCTGGATCAACTTTGTAGAAACCTTCTACCCGGACTTACTGCCCCATGTTTCCACCTGCAAATCGCCGCAACAAATGTTTGGGGCCTTGGCCAAGAGCTATTACCCCGAAAAAGCGGGTATCGACGCCGCGAAGATTGTATCGGTGTCCATTATGCCCTGCACGGCGAAAAAATATGAAAGTGCCCGGCCGGAAATCAATGGCAGCGGGTACCGCGATGTCGATGTTGTTTTAACTACCCGTGAATTGGCCAGAATGATTAAACAGGCCGGTTTTGACTTTAACAAATTAGGCAACGAAGAATTCGATGCTCCGCTTGGCCTCTCTACCGGCGCGGCTGTCATCTTCGGCACCTCCGGCGGTGTTATGGAAGCGGCTCTCCGTACTGTCTATGAATTCGTAACCGGCAAGGAACTTACTAATGTCGATTTCGAGGGGGTACGCGGCCTCACCGGCGTTAAGGAAGCAGAAATTGACCTGGACGGCAAAAAGGTTAAAGTGGCTATTGCCAACGGCCTGAAAAATGCCCGGGTTATTTTAGACAAAATCCGTGCTGGCGAATGTGATTACCAGTTTGTTGAAATCATGTGCTGCCCGGGGGGCTGCATCGGCGGCGGCGGACAGCCTTGGGGCACCACAAAGGCTACCAAGGAAGCCCGGATGGCCGGACTGTATCAGGCCGACCGCGACCTGCCGATCCGGCAGTCACATAAAAATCCGGCGGTGAAAGCCTTGTATGATGAGTATTTAGGTAAACCGCTTGGTCACAAATCCCATGAACTCCTTCATACTCACTACCATCCCCGTCATAAGTAAGTAACAAATGAGGACGGCATCAGCTGTCCTCATTTGTTACCCTGCCAGAATTAATAAAATTCGTAGCTTAAACTACAAGAGCGGGCGGCAGCCATGGAAGAAATAGCTGTGGCCAGTGAGGCTTTGGCCAAAATGGCGGAAAATTTGACTCAAGCCGTAAGTAGGTTCAAATTGTACTTCTGATTGTCATTGTACTCCGCCGGGCATAAATACCGACGGAGTGCAATGACGTACCGGCAAAGTGCCATGCCAAAGGATTTTCCCACTTATCTGGGAAAAAACTGATGATTATGGGAAACATCGCATGTGCCGCTCTGTACAGCGCGGGTATAGTGCGGTATAATCAATATGTAATTTTGGTGAAAAGTTGGTGAGCCCAAGGCATGGTGATTATGCCGGAATACGAGAAAAAAAGTTTGAGCGACATAGTTGTCGCTTATGTTAAACATAGAATTTTATCCGGCGCGTTAAAAAGCGGCGATAAATTGATAGAGGCAGATATATCCAATGAGTTAAGTACCAGTCGCGCTCCCGTGCGCGAGGCGATGCGCATTTTGAATGAACAAGGGATTATTTCTTTTTCGCCGAGAAGAGGCAATCAGGTTCTGGAAATGAGCCCCAAAGAGGTTTTAGAGGTTTTTGAGATTCGCATCTCGCTGGAAATTCAGATCTTGCACACACTGGTCACTCAACATAAGCTTCAGGAGCAAGATTATGAGGAATTATATAATCTAACGCTGCAGATGCAAAACGGCGAACAAGAATGCAGTAAAGATGAAGAACGTGTATTTCTACTCAATACACTGGATTTATCTTTTCATCGTTATTTGTGGAACGCTTCTGAAAGCAGTCGGCGTGGGCAGATTCTGGAGGGCTTGTTTTATCAGCTTCTGATTGTTATGAACCAAAATATCGTGTCGCTGGGCACCTTTGCGGAGAAGGCGCAGGAGCATCTGCGGATTCTTAATGCATTGAAAACAAAACAGTCGCCGCTTGTGTTAGACGAGTTCATGAAGCATATGCAAAGTTATGTTGACGCAACGGTTGTCAAAAATAAATAGGTCAATAAAGCTATTTATTATGGTGGTTAGAGAACTGGAAACCTGAACCCTCCAAACTTGTGAATTGGAGGGTTCTCCTGTAATAAAAGGGGGATTATCAGCTGACTACATCCAAGAAAGTTCAATCTGCCTGGCTGCTGATGATTAGCGCGGCAGCTATTTTAATGATTACTATGGGAGCCAGGCAGTCGGTAGGGCTGTTTGTTACGCCGCTCAATCAGGCTACCGGTCTCGGCATTGTTTCGATCAGCTTTGCCCTGGCCATCGGCCAGTTTGTCTGGGGCCTGGCCCAGCCTATATTTGGGGCTATCGCCGACAAAAAGGGGTCTTATCATGTACTCATTTTCGGCACCCTGCTGCTGGCCGGAGGCACGGCGCTGACACCCTTGGCGCAATCGGAAGGGGCGCTTGTCGCAACTATGGGTATTTTAAGCGCGGCCGGCGCCGGGGCAGGCAGCTTTTCGATATTGATCGGCGCCACAAGCGGGCACCTGCCGGCTGAAAAGCGGGCCTTCGCCGGTGGGTTTATCAATGCCGGCGGTTCGTTAGGCCAATTCATTTTCGCCCCCTTGTTACAGGCTATTATCAGCGGTTTTGGCTGGGTAGCGGCCATGCTTACCATGGCCGCGGCCACCTTGCTAACTATTCCGCTTGCTTCGATGCTGTGTGGTAAAGCCGCCGCACCTCAACCCGCAGCCGACCAAGCCGCAGACGGGCTATTCCGGCAAGTCAGGCTGTCCTTGCGCAACCTCAGTTATTTATGTCTGCATGCCGGTTTTTTCACCTGCGGCTTCCATGTTGCCTTTCTGGTTACTCATTTGCCCGGGGAAGTGTCGCTGTGCGGCCATGCGGCCAGTGTATCAGCCACGTCGCTGGCGCTTATCGGGTTATTTAATATCGGCGGCAGTCTGGCTGCCGGCATGCTTGGCACACGGTACCGGATGAAATACATCCTGGCCGTTATGTATGCCAGTCGCGCCGTTATGATCGCCATATATCTCATGGCTCCTAAAACACCGCTTACTTTCTACATATTTGCGGCCGGACTTGGCTTTACCTGGCTGGCAACGGTGCCGCCCACAGCTGGTCTGGTCGGCAAGCTTTTTGGCACCCGGTATATGGCCACACTGCTGGGCTTGACAATTCTTACCCACCAGATCGGTGGTTTCCTGGGGGCATGGCTGGGGGGAATTGCGGTAGCCCATGACGGAAATTATCAATGGATGTGGTATGCCGATATGCTGCTGGCCGGTGTTGCGGCCCTCGTCAATTTGCCGATCCAGGAAGCCAAAGTATCCAAGGAACCGGTAACAGCGTAATAAGTGGTATAACTAGAAATAATAGACGAGTAGAGTGACAACCTTAAATACTGGTTGGCACGCTACTTTTTAAAAGGTATCAATGGTTTGAACAAGCGCCTTCCTAAGACTGTGCCCAAATTGGCTCAGTCTTTTTTATTTATTCCTATAGCTAAGACCATTATTTAAAATATTTACCTTAGTTATCTTACATATCCTTCCAGTATTAATCAGCTTATAATAGATTCATAATTATTCGAAGCTACACCATTGCAGTAAACAAATATTCTTGATTTTGTGCCATGGGCAAAGCGAAAGGAATGATTATAACTGTGAATAAGTGGGAAAGGGCTGCCGGCCGGCCAACCATAATGGCGCCTAACGCAATGGTAGTGACGCCGCACTATCTTGCCTCACAGGGCGCTCTTCAAGTACTTGAAAATGGCGGGAATGCAGCAGAAGCAGCCATTGCTGCCGCTGCTGTAATTAGTGTTGTATATCCTCATATGAATGCAATAGGCGGAGATAATTTCTGGCTCCTTTATGATGCCAAAACCAAACAGCTAAAAGCTTTAAACGCAAGTGGACGGTCTGGAGAAAAAGCTAACATAGAATGTTATAAAGCCCTGGGATTTAGTAAAATTCCCTCCAGAGGTTATCTTGCAGCCAATACTGTTCCTGGCGTAATTTCCGGCTGGTGGGAGATTTATAACTATTCTCAAATACATATGAACTCAAATATGCCGTGGGCAACTCTTTTAGAGAAATCTATTAATTATGCCGAGAATGGCTTTTCTGTAACACCAAGCCAAGAGTATTATACAAGAGTAAACATTGCTAAAGAAGACAATGAATTTCGCAATCTTGGGCGTTTTGACGGTTTTAAGAAAACTTTTTTAAAAGCTGACGGCAATATCTATCAAACAGGAGAGCTTTTTAAACAAAAAGACCTTGCTAAGACCTTGAAAATTATTGCCCAAAAAGGAGCAGACGGCTTTTATAAAGGTGAAATAGCAGAAAAAATCGTTTCTGACCTCAAGAAAAATGGAGGAGTCTTAGCGTTAGAAGATTTTGCCTGTCATAGAGCCGACTGGGTTGAATCCATTTCCACGGATTACCGTGGCTTTACAGCCTATAACTTTCCGCCCAACACCCAGGGAATGGCCTCTTTATCCATCCTAAACATCCTTACCAATTTTGATCTAACATCAATGGGCGAAGGCAGCACCGATTATTATCATGTCCTAATTGAAGCCACTAAGCAAGCCTTTACCGACCGTGATAAATGGCTAACTGATCCAGCCTTCGTTAAAATACCGGTTGATTCTCTTCTTTCCAAAGAGCACGGGGCCAAACTAGCTGCCAGGATCGATCTGCAAAAGGCGAAAACAGAGGTAAACCCCCTTGATCCTAAAGGTGATACAATCTGGATAGGTGTCGTTGATAAAGCCGGCAACGCCGTCTCTTTAATCCAAAGTATCTATCATGATTATGGCTCGGGGATTGTCGCAAAAGATACAGGCGTATTGCTCCAAAACAGAGGCAGTTTTTTCTCGCTTGACCCTAACCATATTAATCATCTCGAACCCCGGAAACGTACCTTCCATACTCTAAATCCGGCAATGTTATTTAAAGATAAGCAACCTTACCTCGTTTACGGCACTATGGGCGGCGAAGGCCAGCCCCAGACCCAGGCTGCAATTGTAACCCGGATTATTGATTTTAACTTTAACGTCCAAGCAGCCATTGAAGCGCCTCGCTGGCTGCTTGGACGCACCTGGGGCGCTTCTTCCAATGATCTGAAAATTGAAAGCAGAGTTCCGCAAACGGTAGTAGATGAACTTTTAAAACGAGGCCATCCTGTTAAAGTAGTAGCCGATTATAGCGACATAATGGGGCATGCCGGCGCTATCCTCATCACCCCCAACAACATCAAATATGGCGGCGCAGACCCGCGCGGCGATGGAACAGCCGTTGGCTATTAAAAGTACAGTTTCCTTTGCCTTTAGAATCAAATTTGAAATACACCCAGAAAATTAGCCATTAAAGACTAACATTTTGGGTGTATTTTTTATAGTTAAGTTACTCTGCGCGGTTCCTAAGCGTGAATCTGTGTATTTTTATGTTGGTTTCGTTTTCCTAAGGATAAGACGGGGGTAATCACGTACTCTGCAAGTAAGAAACATAAGATCACTGTGACAAGCGATACGCCGATATATTTAACCCAGATGTTTATTGCCATTTTTTGCACTGTGCAGCCTATAGGGATGATCACACATTGGTGAATGAAAAAAATAGTATAAGAATTAGCGGCAAGCCTGCGCCATAAGTAGGCGTTACTGTCAAAAAATCGTTGGAATAAGGCAATAAGGGCAAAGGTTGCCGTTAGAGAAAAGGCAGCATGGGTAAATGCATGGCCAACTTTAGCTAATACCGGAACATTAGGGATAAGGGTAAACGTTACCCGGTAGGCCAGAAAAACAAATAACATAATGAGTGCCGCCAAGCCCCAGGTAAGTAAACGGGGGGTATAGCCACCAGCGGTAAACCAGGAATGCTTCCACGCATATACTCCTAGTCCAAAATAACAGAGATGCAATACTAACCGTACAGGCTGAATCATGAATAAATATTTGACATTCACCCAGGCGTCATTCCAAAAGAATAAATTGATAATAAAAAAGGATGCCGCTGTAAGCAGCGTAAAGGCAGGGAAAAACCACAATGGGGGTGTGCTCATTTGGAGCGACTTTTTAAAATAGGCAGGATTGATTTGATAAGCAATAGTAAGTACTAAAAAAAACAGAGCCAACAATCCGAGAAACCAGTATTGAGCTTGTTGGTAATAGGGGCCCCAAAAGCCATCCCTGTAGAAGGATAAATAATTGGGTGGGGTATCCATGCGGCTGTAAAAAGTACTATAGGCCACAAGGGGAGCAATGAATAGCACTCCTCCAACCCATGGAACAATAATACGCTTAAGTTTATCCTGCCAAAATCCGGTCGCCCCTTTTTTGACCAAAACCATAGGAGCAAAATAACCGGCGACCAAAAACATGATGGGCATAATATATACGTCTGTTTCAAGTATAAATAAATCAAAGAACCCATGCGTCTGTATATCGTTTACAGTCCACCATTTAAGATCCCAAGTAGTATATCCCATCGCAACATGAAATACGACCATTAAAAGAATAATAAAGGCTTTAAGGTTATCAAGAAAATATACTCGTTGTCTATTTACGGCTTGCAGACTCATAAGTATCCTCCTCTATAATGTTATATAGCCATTATTAGCAATAGTTGTGCCAATTTAGAATAGGAGGGCTCTTTACTATCCTTTCTTTCTGAACTATAAGCATATGGACTGATTTTAGGATCGGGTTTCCACTCGAGTACTAAATTAGTAATCAAAAAACGGGTAATAAATACCCGCTACGGAGAATTTTTTACCCGTTCTTTCACACAGTCTGGCGTCCGCGATAGTCGACCTAGATAAATGTTTTTTCTAAATTAAGAAGATACCACCGTCCTCCTGTCTCTGAGGTCAGGAAAGCAAACCTTGCGGGATTTTTGTATTATAATGAAAAACAGAGGATACTTCTTGCTCCGTAATAAATACTTCATGATTTAAACAACATAGTTTAGCAGGAATACAGGGAGGTATTGTATGAGTGAATTTTTAAAATTAGAAGACTTTATTGAGCTTTCATATGTAGGTTATGAAGAAGCTATAGTCCAATTTTTGCAGGATAACGGAATAACGATTGATGATTTTGAATATGTAGGGAAATGATTCTGAGTGTCCGCAGTGTGAAGCGGAAAGCTTTAGTGTCTGGCGTAGGGATATAGGATTCATTGAAGACGGAAAAATTTTTACTTTCGATTTGGATGGAGCTGATGAAATATTGGATTTCGCTATATACTGGTGTAAAAAATGCGGTAAGTGGACTACTTATATTGAGTAACGCATTAATGTATAGAGTCTCTTGGAAAAGGGGTTAGCGGAAGGTTATTCTTTGTGTTTTTCGATATACTCAGCAATCTCTTTTATGCAAATCTCGTCATTGAATTGCATAAGCCAGTGTCCGGCGTCCAGTTCAATAAATTTATAATCGCCCTTCATATAAGTATGACTTAGCTCGACACCAGCTTTAGCAATGGCTAAATCATTGCTTCCCCAAATGAATAGTGTTGGAGTATGTACATCCCAATTGGGTATTGCTGGACTATCGCCATTTTCTGAAGTTTTAAATGCGGCTCGATACCAGTTTATTGTTGCTGTACGAGCCTCTTTTTGGCGGAAGATTTTTAAATAGTCTTCAATGAAATTCTGATCAAAGCCTTCCCACAGTTTCCGCAGTCTTTCACAATCGTTAGCGCCTAAAAGAGACTCAGGCACTTCGGGTTCCATAAAAGTAAATATGTATTGACTCTTTTCACGTTGTACTTTGTCATTGCTCAAGGCCCATTTATATGCTGCTGAGTGCGGAACGGACAGGGCAGACCAGGAGACAATACGTTCAGGGTACAGCGTGACAACAGTCCAGCCAATTGCTGCACCCCAATCATGACCCACAAGATGAAACTTTTCAGCGTTACCTACTGTATCTGCCAGAGCAACGATATCGGACGCAAGTGCACGATTAGTGTAGTTTCCTATTCCTTCCGGTCTTGCACCATCACTGTAGCCTCTTTGATTTGGCGCCAGACAGCGATAACCTTTTTCCGCCATAGTCTGCATCAGTTTTTCCCAAATGATTGAGCTCTCAGGAAAGCCATGCAGAAAAATAATTAGCTCACCTTGCTGCTCCAATCCGCAGGTACGACATGTAAAAGAAAGACCATTTGCCGAAAACACCTCAATTTTTACTTGCCTGTTCAAGTTGATACCTCCCAATATACTATTTATCTGAGGGTATAAGAGAATGAGTGGCAGTAGTGTCTTTGCGAGATTTCCTGACAGCTAACCTTACATTAAATTATTATTGCTTTAAATAGTGATTATTTTGTTTATGTTATACCCATATTCATATCATGTAGCATAAGATCGAATTAATCAATCGACAGTTTGGGACTTGTGTATGGTCTTTATATAATTCTTATGTCAGGGGAACAGAATGACACTGAGGGACGTACGTCCCTATTGTCATAGAGTCAATTAGAACGGTAGCGGCAATTATCTGTTAAGGATTTGTCGTTTTTTTATTTTTTCGACCTTTTGGATGCGTCAGTTAGACCATTGTCGCACAGCCTGACGTTCCTTTTGTCATAAATGGTAAAAGAAAAAGAGGATCTAAACACACTTTAGATTATGCTTTGCCATAAGTTCTAACCAATATCTTACTGGTAGTTCATTTATCTTGCTGGAATTAACGGCGAGATGCGCTTTCCATTTTGGAGGTAAGTTAGAGCCGACCAGCGGTATTTCAACAATGGTCTTATTTTTTAGTTCATTTGCTACGGATGATCTATTTAAAAGCGCCGGCCTAAGACCCTGTTTTACTAAAGAAAGAATAATGTAAGCAGGATCAATCTGGGCTTGGAATACGTGATTCGCAGGCAATACCTCACTGATCCACTTACTAAACGCTCCAGACCAATTATGATATAGAAGATTTATATGTGACAGTTCTTCAATGGGAATTGAAGAACGATTCGCTAAAGGATGATTAGGATGAACAACTAAAACGAAATCATCTTCGTGGCAAACGAATATTTTCAACCGGTTTAATCGTGGTGGCTGATAAACTATGGCAATATCTATCACGCCATCTAGTAATAATTGTATTACTTCCGAAGAGTGGCCGGTTGTTGCTTTGATTGATATTTTCGGGTGTTGTAATAAATACTCTTTAAGGACCGGAAACAGAAGGTTTCTCCAAATTGAATCTACACTGCCAATAACAAGGCGTCCTTCAAATGGGTCGGTGGAATTAACTTTAATTTTACCTTCTTCGTAAAGATGAAGAATTCTTTCAGCATAAGGCAAAAATACAATTCCTGCTTCAGACAGTTCAACCTTCTGCTTATTTCTTAGAAAAAGCTGCTTTCCCACAGCCTTTTCTAATTCCTGAATACGAGTTGTGACAGTCGACTGAACAATATGTTGTGTCTCTGCAGTTTTTGAAAAGTTTTTAGTCTGTGCAAGAATTATTAGGGTACGTAGTAACTCAATATCCAAAGAAACCACCTCGTAATCGAAAATATTGATAAATATTATTAATATAATTCGTTAGACAAATAACAAGCCCCTGCTTTATAGTTAGTTCTAACAGGGAGAAAATGTTTTATCAATGAATTCGTTAAGAGGAGGTTTAATGATGTTTTGGGTTGAGCTTATAATTTTATTTTCTATGTTACTCATTGGCGCAAGGCGTGGAGGACCCTTTCTCGGTATGGTCGGCGGATTAGGAATGGCAATCTTAGTATTTGGAGCTCATTTGACACCAGCAAATCCGCCAATCAATGTCATACTCATCATTTCCACTGTTATTCTCGCCGCTAGTACCATGCAAGTTGCAGGCGGAATGGATTATTTGGTGGGCTTGGCTGAAACAATTTTGAGAAAAAACCCAAAAAATATCACATTTTTAGCACCGGTTGTTGTATATCTGTTTTGCTTTATGTCAGGGACAGGTTATGTAGCGTTCAGTCTACTACCCGTAATAGCCGAAGTGGCCCGCGAATCCGGCATTCGTCCAGAAAGGCCGCTGTCGATAACAGCTGCTGCATCACAACAAGCCGTAATAGCTAGCCCAATTTCAGCAGCTACTGCGGTTATGCTTGGCGTTTTTCTTCCTTTAAATATAGGGTTATTAGATATTTTAAGAGTCTGTATTCCGGCAACTTTCATCGGAGTGCTAGCGGGTGCCTTATATGCAAGCCGGATGGGAAAAGATTTAGACAAAGACTCTGAATACTTGGAGCGAGTTGCAAAAGGCGAAGTTCCTCCATTGGAAAAAAAGAAATTCAACGAAAAATATTTTACAAGAGAAGCGAAATTATCTGTCTTATTGTTCTTACTAGGTGCATTGGCTATAGTACTCTTTGGAACTTTTCCCTCGTTACGGCCTGTTTTAAAGTACGCTGGGAAACTGCAGCTTTTGCCTATGCCTGAGACCATTGAAATCGTTATGTTGCTTATTTCAACAGTAATGGTTATCTTGTGTAAAGTTAATGTTGGAAAAATCAGTGATAGTTCGGTTTTTAAATCAGGTATGGTTGGAGTACTTGTGGTATTTGGAACTGCGTGGATGAGCGATACGATGGTAAGTGCGAACAGCACATTGATTCAAAGCAGTATTAAGTCGACTGTTATGTCTTATCCATGGATGTTTCTCTTTGCTGTTTGTGTAATAGATATTTTAATTGCAAGCCAGTCTGTATCAGCTGCGGCGATGATGCCACTAGGCGTTTTGTTAGGCGTCCCGGCTCCCTTATTAATAGCTATGTATCCAGCGGTGAGTAGTCATTTCTTTTTGCCTACGTCGACAATTCATGTTACGAGTGTATCACTGGACAGAACTAAGACGACAAAAATCGGCAAATATGTCCTGAATCATAGTTTCATGATGCCTGGTTTCGTTACGATGTCGGTGGCTATTATCGTTGGATATTTACTAGCAGAACTTTTTACGTTCTAATTTAATTAAGTGGAGGTTAGGTTCAATGTATAAAATGAATTCTTACTTGAAAAAAATGTATTGTCTACGTTGCGGTTCACAATATGAAATCAAAGACTATCATACAGGTTGTCCATCCTGTCTCAAAGATGGTTATCCTGTCAATTTATCTTTTAAGTATGAAGGAAAACAAAAAATACGAAAAGATAAAAGCCGTATGTTTCGATACCAAGATTTCTTGCCTTATGAATCATTCCCTACTCTTGGCGAGGGTAACACACCCGTTATCGAAGTGAAACGTTTGGCTGATAACCTTAATCTCAATAAGGTATATATTAAAAACGAATTTCAAAACCCAACCGGGTCTCATAAAGACAGAATGAGTCCTTTTGCGGTTGCACGAGCAGTTAGTCTTGGCAAAAAGTGTGTCGTTGCGGCTTCTTCTGGCAATGCAGGTGCATCGTTAGCAGCTTATGCAGCAGCGGCTGGAATTAAGTGCAAGATCATAACCACAAGGAAGATGAACCCTATCTGGAAAAAGGCGATTGAATTGCCCGGCGCTGAATTAGTATTAATGAACACTCCCCAAGAAAGATGGCCTTATATGCAGAAGATGGTTGAACAAGAAGATTGGTATCCCGTGACCAATTTCGTAACTCCTCCTGTCGGTAGTAACCCTTTCGGCATTCAAGGATACAAAACCATATCGTATGAAATTTACGAAGAACTTTCTAATGAGATGCCCCACTTTATTCTGATTCCATCATGCAGAGCAGATTTACTTTGGGGCGTTTATGAAGGGTTTAAAGATTTATTTGATTTTGGACTAATCCAAGATATACCACGATTGATAGCTGTCGAGCCTTTTCCAAGAATCTCTAAGATTCTTGACGGTGAAGATTATAGGAATACTTTTTTGGGAGATAGTTCTTCAACTGTGTCGATTGGAGGAGATACTGTTACCTATCAGGCTATCGCTGCGATTAAGCTGTCAAAGGGAACTGCAAGCAATATTGTTCAGAATAAAGTCGCCGAATATCGGCTGGAGCTTGCTAAGTTGGGTTTCTACCTCGAAAGTTCGGCTGCAACGATAATTGGCTCTCTTGCCGAACTCGTTGCCGATCAGACGGTTCCGCAAGGTGCTAGTGTATTAATGATTGCAACATCTAACGGATATAAAGATGTTCCATGAAACATTTCGTCATACAATAGTAAGAAAGAAGTGTCCCCCGACCGGAATAACCGGCTGGGGGACTGTTTAGGTTTCGAACCGTCACTTGACCCAGTCTTTTTGACGTTTTGTCTAATGATTATTCGCCGGAGTGACAGTGGGTGTTTTTATTAACTAAGTTTTATAAAATTACAGATCTTTACTGGAAATATTGATCCCAAAATAGCAATACTATATAATGCTGCGTGAATAAACAACCTGTTTTGTATGAAAGGAGTTATGAGTAATGAAATGGTTTCGTATTCCAAGAGATATTGTATTTGAACCTGGTTCTATACAATATTTGGCTGATATTCAGGGAACCCGGGCAATTGTAGTCACCGGCGGCAGTTCTATGAAAAAGTACGGTTTTTTGGATAAAGCTGTAGAACTATTGAAGAAAGCAGGAATGGAAGTAAAAGTATTTGACGGCGTTGAACCGGACCCTTCAGTAAAAACAGTTTACAGCGGGGCCAAAGCCATGCAGGAATTTCAGCCGGACTGGATTGTCTCCATCGGCGGCGGCTCAGCCATAGATGCTGCCAAGGCTATGTGGGTATTTTACGAATATCCGAAATTAGCATTTGCGGATATTATCCAGCCATTTGGCATTCCGAAACTGCGTAATAAAGCGCGGTTTGTCGCCATACCTTCCACCAGTGGTACCGCCACTGAAGTTACTTGTGCGTCAGTAATAACCGATTATGATACGCCAAATAAGATGAAGTACCCTCTTTTGTCCTATGAGATTACGCCGGATATCGCCATTGTGGATCCGGAATTGACTGTTACCATGCCTCCTCATGTAACCGCTCATACGGGCGTAGATGCACTGACTCATGCCATTGAAGCCTATGTATCTACTAACAGCAGCCATTTTACCAACCCTTTGGCTTTGGAGGCAATTAAAATGGTGTTTGAATATTTGCCCAAGGCTTATCAAAACGGACAAGATATGGTTGCCCGGGGGAAAATGCACTATGCCCAGTGTTTGGCAGGTATCGCTTTTACGAACGCATTTCTTGGGATTGTTCACAGCATGGCCCATAAAATTGGTGCGCAGTTTGAAATTCCTCATGGAGAGGCCAATGGCATCCTATTGCCCTATGTAATAGCATATAATGCTGAGACCGCAAGTAAAGAGTATGGGGAAATTGCCCGGTATATTGGTATTGCTGAGACTGATGACAAAATTGCGACAGAAAAGTTGATTAATGCTATACGGCAGTTAAATTCTCAGGTTGGCATTCCGGCGACTCTACAGGGAGTCAATATTAATGGCGAAGAGTTTTTTGCAAAGTTGGCTGAAACGGCGAAAAATGCTCTGGAAGATCCTTGTACTGGCTGTAATCCGCGTACTCCTACTGTTGAAGATATTAAACAAATTTATGAAAAGGCATTTAACAGTTGATATTTCCGATAACTAAGCAAAAGTATAGTTTTTTAAGGGTTTACATAGGGTTTGTTCTGCTAACACAGCCTATTAGACTTTGAGTCAAGTAACGTCGAAATCCTGGAAGGTAAAGCAAACCTTGCAGGATTTTTTGTATTTAATGGTAAACAGAGTATTAATATGTAATGTTACAAGAAAGTATGAATTTAGTTCGAATTGAAGCTGGGATTAATGTAACTTGGTTTAGTAGCGATGAGTCAAAGAAGCGTTACCTGACTTATCTTAAACCGATTCGCGGAGGTTAAAAATGAGTTATTCGACAAAAAAGGCTGCTGCATTTCTAGACCGAGACGGCACAATTAATCTTGATAAAGGTTATTTTTGCCGGCCGGAAGAATTTGAGTTTGAGCAGGGTTCAATTGAGGCAATTCGCTTGTTAAATCAGGCTGGATACAGAGTATTTGTCATCTCCAATCAAGCAGGCATTGCCCTGGGACATTTCAGTGAAACCCAAGTGGATGAACTGCATAAATGGCTTATGGCAGAACTGGCCCAATATGGTGCCCATATTGATGGATTTTACTACTGTCCGCATCACGCAAAACTTGGCATCGGGCACTACAAGACAGTTTGTGACTGTCGAAAGCCGGCCCCAGGTCTGATTTTAAAGGCTGTTAATGAGTGGAATATTGATCTTAATAAGTCCTACATGGTAGGCGATCATAATAGTGATGTAGAGGCAGGACATGCTGCCGGTGTAAAATCTATCTTTGTGCGTACCGGGCATGGCAGGGAGGAAGAACTCTTTGTTGCGCCAGATGTCCCCAGGGCGGCGAATCTCTATGAAGCGGTGACGAAATACATGCTTCCGTCTGCCGACCTTTTGCGTCGTTAAATCAAAGTTAAAACGAAACCGTCCGGCGAGCTTGCCGGACGGTTTCGTTTTAACTTTTACTTCAAGGAAGACTCCATAAATCATGTCCTGGATTTTAGACTACCATTTGATGAGGTACAAAGGAACACCAGGACAGGTTTCTTGTTCCGGTAAATAATATATGAAAATGCAAAAGAGTATTTATTTTCCGTAATACACAATTTCATAAAGCCGTTTCATTTGTTCGACAGAAATATCTCTGGGATTTGTACTTGTGCATGGATCCTGGATCGCAAATTCTGATATTTCATCTAGATGTGCTTTAAATAGATTTTCTGGCACACCAAATTCTTTTAACGTCGACGGTATTTCAACTTTGGATCTTAAATTCTTCACCATCGCAATTAATGAATCTACCAGTTCTCCGTTGGTTTTTCCCTGCAAGCCCAGTCTCTTAGCAATATCCGCATAAGCTGCACCTGCGGTTTCTTCTTCCGCATTAAATGCAATGGCATCCGGTAAATAGATGGCATTGGCGCAACCATGAGGAACACCGAATAATTTTCCCGTCTTATGCGCCATAGAATGGACAATACCTAAAATAGCGTTCGAAAAAGCCATACCAGCTAAACATTGAGCGATATGCATGTTTTTCCTCGCATTTAGATCCCCATTAAAGGATTTAGGCAGATTATCAACGATCATTTCTATCGCTTTCATTGCCAAGCCATCGGTAATCGGATTGCGTACTTTAGAAACATAGGCTTCAAAGGCATGAGTCAAAGCATCCATTCCGGTATGGGCAACTAAAGTTTTTGACATGGTTTGTACCAACCCGGTATCAACTATGGCAACATCAGGCGTGATGTTATAGTCTGCAATAGGGTATTTAATTCCATTTTTGTTATCTGCAATTATTGAAAAAGCGGTTACTTCTGTTCCTGTACCACTGGTAGTAGGAATAGCAATAAACTTTGCTTTGGTTCTTAATTCAGGCAGGCTAAACGGTTTAGCGGCTTCTGCAAACGTGAAATTCGGGTACTCATAAAAAATCCACATAGCCTTGGCCGCATCGATGGGTGAACCGCCGCCAATACCAATGATCAAGTCAGGGTTAAATGCGTTGATTGCTTTAACACCATCCATTACGGTCTCAACGCTGGGATCATTTTCAACACCGGCAAATATTTGAGTCGCAATGGTAGCCTCTTTTAGCAAATTCTCGATCTTTGCAATTGTTCCGTCTTTAATTAAACGTTGTGACCCAATTACTAAAAAAGCCTTTTTCCCTTTAAGATTTTTTAAATGCTCTAGCGCATTATCGCCAAAATAAATATCCCTTGGTATGGTAAATCTTTGCATAGCTTCATTGACCTCCGACTATTTTTTCTAGGTCATCCTAGTGATTCATAGTATACAGAAATCAAATTAGTAAAAAAAGAAGGCACTTTTCCGTATGATAGTTACCAAAAGGTTTTATTTAAGCAGTGATTTTGTCTACCCATTCAACGAGGTATGTGTGAGTTAACATATTTTTTTCCCCACTCATCCATCTTTTCTAATATTGGGACAAGCTGCTCTCCTAGATCGGTTAGAGAATATTCAACCACTGGTGGCGTTTCATCATAAACGGTTCGGTTCACTAATTCGTTTTCTTCTAAATTTCGTAGCTGTTGTGTTAACATTTTTTGAGTTATTTTAGGTATTAAACGCCTAAATTCATTAAATCTGATAATTTTGCGCTGACACAAATGCCATAATATCAAGGATTTCCATTTGCCGCTTAAAACTTCTAAAGTTACTTCTATTTCACATTCGTAATTATTACAACTGATTTTGTTTTTTCGATCGTGAGGCATTCTTATCATCTCCTACTTGATAATTAGCTCGGGTAATGATGTATTAATGGACTCCTATTTACCCTAGTCCACTACCATTTCTTCAGTTTTCTGCTAATTCCTTGATTTATGAAAGTAGTTTAGTTATATTTTTTCAAACACCTATGACCAAAACTGGAACAGGGGTGGACTCTCCGATTACAAAAAAATCGGGAGGGAATCGACCTCCATTTGGCATACCCATTTTTATCATGATACTTCAGAAAAACGAAAAATCAAACTGCATCTTGTGTTTTTCCTATTTTTAGTAAAAATATGTCGAATTAAGGAGGAATTTGAAGAAAAACACAAGAATAATATGATGTGTCCTTGGAATTCTTATGAATTATTGCAATACTAGGGGGGATTCTTAGAGCTGGACTTGCCAATTAACAAGACTATGGACTTAGAAAACTGATGATTTAAAAATGCTGGAGGGGTTAAATAATGCAGTGGCTGGCAAACTTAAAAATGGCCTATAAATTGGGAGTCTTAATGCTTATTGCGCTTATAGCCCTGGGGTTTGTTGGTGCTTCAGGGTATTATTATCTCAAAGAAGCGAATCGCTCCCTGGATGTTCTGTATGACGACAGATTGATACCGGTAAAATTACTAAACGAAAGCCGTTCAAACGTCAACTCGATGAACAGTGCAGTGCTGGAATTGATGCTGACAACAGATGTTAAGAAAAATAAGGAACTTAGAGATTTTATCGAGCAGAGGACCAAACAAGTCGGCGATAATCTTGAGGCGGTTGCCAATGTTCATTTAGATGCCAAAGCGAAAGAGTTGCTCGATAAAGTCACCGTATCCCGGCAAAAGTATCGAGACGTGCGGGGACAAGTGATTGAGCTGGCATTACAGAACAAAAATGCGGAGGCTTACACCCTGTATACTACACAGGTGGATCCCTTAACCAAAGAGTTTACGGATAACTTAAGGAATTTAGCCAATTATTTTTCAGATGTTTCAAAACAGTCGAACCTTGATAACGACGCTCAATTCGCGCATGCTACCTGGATTTCAATTGGTATAATTATAGCTGCATTCTTGACACTGGGAGGCAGTGGCTGGTTGATTACTAACGCTATAACCAGGCCTCTTGGATATATGGTAATGATCTGTGAAGAATTCGCTGCCGGAGATTTTCGTGAGCGGCAGCGGCAGGTGCTGAGAAAGGATGAAATTGGCCAGCTTGCGGACGCTTTGGTAAAAATGCAGGGCAATGTCCGATCCCTGATGAAGCAGATTACGGAGTCGGCCGAACAGGTGGCCGCCTCATCGGAGGAATTGACTGCCAGCTCGGAGCAATCGGCGCAGGCGGCTAATCAGGTCGCGACAGCGATTACGGGCGTGGCGAACGGAGCCAGCGAGCAATTGGCTGCCACCAATCAAACATCGGTAGTCGTAGAGCAGATGTCGGCCGGAATTCAACAGGTGGCTGCCAACACCAATCATGTTGCGGAACAATCGGCCCGCACCGCCGATAAGGCACAAGAGGCGGCAGGGCTGTTGACAAAGCGGTGAGCCAAATGGCTCAGATCGAGGAAACTGTAAGAAACTCAGCCCAGGTTGTTGCTAAGCTGGGCGAGCGCTCCAAGGAAATCGGTCAAATTGTAGATGCTATTTCCGGTATCGCCGGTCAAACCAACCTGCTGGCTCTTAACGCGGCCATTGAGGCGGCCAGGGCTGGGGAACAAGGGCGCGGCTTTGCGGTGGTGGCCGAAGAGGTGCGTAAATTGGCCGAACAGTCGCAGGAAGCGGCTAAGAAGATTGCCGGCCTGATCGGAGAAATTCAGGGAGACACCGATAAAGCGGTTGCGTCTATGAATGACGGCACGCGGGAAGTAAATGTCGGGGCTGATGTGGTCAATGCCGCCGGCGTGGCATTTAGAGAAATTATCGACATGGTATCGCAGGTTTCCAGTCAAATTAAAGAGATCTCGGCAGCCATTCAGCAAATGGCAAGCGGCAGCCAACAGATCGTAGGCTCAGTCAAAAAGATTGATGACTTGAGCAAATCATCCGCAGGCGAGGCGCAAAACGTTTCGGCAGCCACTGAAGAGCAATTGGCATCCATGGAGGAAATTGCATCTGCAAGCCAGGCGCTGGCGCAATTGGCTCAGGATCTCCAGGTAGCTGTCGCCAGGTTCAGGGTGTAAAATACAAGAGCGAAAATAAGGGGCCAGGTGTTACAGAAACACCTGGCCCCTTCGTGCTACTCGCGCAAAACAGGGGGACAGGGACACTGTTTCATCGGGTAAATGACAGTGTCCAATAACCCACTGCCCTGATATAAAATGACACTAAGGGACGTTCCCTTTTTGGCACCTAATGATCCTAAAGTAAAGTGCCGAAAAAGGAATGTCCCTCTTTTGATTTATGCCTTTTTTCTAAAACTGATATAATAATTATTAAAGCAAACGCACAACAGTGGATAGACGGCAGAAGCCTATTTTTTGTAATGAAACTGTAAGACAATCGTTATTCTTTTTTTCCAAATATCGAAGTAGTATATAAACGTAGTCGATATTGCTGGATTATGATCAAAAATTCGGGAAGGACGGGGAGGAATTTTACGTGAAAAGAATATTTCTGGCTTTACTCTGTATTACAGTAATTAACCTTAGTTTAATAGCAAATGTGAGTGCAGCCGACTTCGTGGTTCGCGAAGACTTTGAAAAGTATGCTAGTGGGTTCACTGGTACATTCATTATGTATGATGAAGCGCAAGACCAATATACAGTATTTAACGAGCCTCAAAGTACACAACGTTTGTCACCGTGTTCCACATTTAAAATTTACAATTCACTTATTGGATTGGAAACAGGTGTCTTAGATACAGAAGACGTATATACTTTGATTAAATGGAATGGTACACAATATCCATTTCCTGCATGGAATCACGATCAAACACTCGCATCTGCTACTAGGGATTCGGTAGTCTGGTATTTTCAAGAACTTGCGTCTCGGATTGGAGCTAAACGAATGCAGGAAAACCTTGATAAGATAGGATATGGCAATAGGGATATTTCAGGTGGATTAACTACATTCTGGCTTCGATCTTCGCTCCAAATTTCAGCACGGGAGCAAGTAGATTTATTGTACAAATTATATTCTGGAAAATTACCGGTCTCACCAGAGAATGTCGAAGTAGTAAAGCGGAATATTACTTTGTCAGAAAGTGATGGTATACGCTTAATGGGCAAAACAGGATCTGGTTTTGAAAATGGAAAATGGAAGCTCGGTTGGTTTGTTGGTAGTGTTGAAAAACAAGGAAAACATTATTACTTTGCTACAAATATTCAAGCACCAGATGGAGCAATAGGCGGTAAGGCCAGAGAGATTACGAAAGCAATTTTAAAAGACCTTGGGGTTTTATAGTTTCTGTCTAGTCTTCTTTAACAAATCTGAATGTCAATAAGTCCTTTATATAATTGGGGAACGGTACTTTTTATTCAGATTAGCGGAATCGTACCGTAGTCTATAAAAGGTGATTATTATGGGGGAGGTGGAAAAATGGATATATTAATAATACGAATGGGGTTTTACTTTTAATTCAGGCAGCACATAGTTTTTTAATAGATATATTGTCAAGGTTTATAAATAGTACTTTAGCTGAAAAACATACTGGGACAGAGAATCTATCCCAGTGTGTTCGCATGCTAATGATATATAGCTGAGCTTTGAGTCAAGTAGCGTCAAAATCCTGTAAGGTAAAGGAAATCTTGCAGGATTTTTGTATTATAATGGTAAAAAGAGTATTGATAAGTAAAACGTACAGATTGCCAATACTGTATTTTAAGCCCATACTAACCCTTTAACTAAATATGATTTATTGGATTACCTAAATTCTATTTTATCTTAAAAGTTCGGAGGAAAAAGACCATATGAACGATTGGTTTACAATAGACGTCATCGACACGGACACAACCATCATCAGCGAGTATCGGCATTGGGAGGAATCGCACAGTTATCTCCTAAACGGTTCCGAGCGTAGTTTGCTGATTGATACCGGCCTTGGGATTTGCAACATCTATGACGAGGTGAAAAAGCTGAAGGACAAGCCGGTTACAGCGGTCGCTACTCACATCCATTGGGATCACATCGGCGGCCACAAGCAATTCCCTGATTTTTACGCCCATGCAGAGGAATTGAATTGGCTGAACGGTGCATTTCCCTTGACGATGGAGCAAATCAAGGAAATGGTCGTTGATCGCTGCGATCTGCCGGATGGTTTTGACATCAACAAATATGAGTTCTTTCAAGGTGAGCCGACGCGGATTTTGCAAGACGGCGATGAAATCAATCTCGGCAACCGGAGTATTCGGGTATTGCATACACCTGGCCATTCTCCGGGACATATGTGCTTTTGGGAGCAGGAGCGCGGCTATCTCTTTACCGGCGATTTGGTCTACAAGGATACGCTGTTCGCCTATTATCCGTCCACCGATCCGACAGCATATCTCGCTTCCTTGGAGAAGATTGCGGCACTGCCGGTAAAGCGCGTGTTTCCGGCGCACCATTCGCTGGACATTTACCCCGAAATCCTCACCCGGATGCGCGACGCTTTCCGGCAGCTTAAAGCGGAGGGCAAGCTGCACCACGGCAGCGGAACCTTTGATTACGGCGATTGGGCGGTTTGGCTGTAATGCAACTGGTTACAGTATTAAGGCAACTTAAAGAAAAATGAGGGAATATCAATTAGACAAGTAACAAGAATAACTGGTCTTACTTTTAACGTTGTTGCTAAAACTTAGGAAACAGTAAAAGCGTCCCTTTATATATCATTCAGGAAACTTATAGAAAATGGTTGGGTGAATATGAACGTTGAATCGGTTAGGAAAGCCCCTTGGATAATATTATTCTTGGGAATAGTATGTATATCAGTATCTGCAATTTTCGTAAAAGAAGCTCATGTCAATGGAATCTCTTCAGCTTTTTATAGAATATTTTTTGCCATAATATTTATACTGCCTTTTTATATTAGAACAAAGAATAAGAACATGAGTTATAAAGGAATTTGTATTTGTTTATTAGGCGGAATGTTTTTTGCTTTTGAACTGGTCTTTTGGAACATAGCAGTTATAATTTCTAATGCTACATTTCCTACATTGATTGTAAATCTTTCCTCTATATGGGTAGGTATAGGGGCTATGATCTTATTCAAGGAAAAACTAAATCAGTTCCACTGGATCGGCAATGGTATAGCCATGCTTGGAATAGCCGTGTTAATTGGAATTAGTAATATTGTTGAAATGAAAGTCGACAGAGGTTTTATATTTTCCATTATTGCAAGTATATTTTTAGCTTTATATGTTTTATCGGTGAAACAAGTACGCCTTAAAAATAGTACTCTGCAGGTTGTATTTTTTACTTTTTTAGGTTCTGTCGTAACATTATTCATTTGCTGTATTATTACAAAAAGTGAATTGTATGGATTTTCGTCTATATCCTGGATTTACCTATTATGTCTAGGTTTAATTACCCAAGTCGGAGGATACTTTTTAATTAATTTTTCTCTTGGCTATATCGACTCGTCAAAAGTTTCGATACTCACACTGGTTCAACCAATACTTACAGCAATATTTGCCGTGATAATTTTAAATGAATCATTTGCCATGCACCATATAATTGGGGGATTTCTTGTATTAATAGGACTCTTTATAGCAATTGCTATTAAAGATGCCCATTTGAGCCAAAGTGTACGCCAAAGAGTGTCTTGATAAAAAAATGACCCGGAGTTAACTTCGGTCAAAAAACCGTCACCTGACTCATCTGCGGTTAAACCCGATACGGTGAAACGTATCATTGGTGATGGCAAAAACGATCCCTTGAGTCCCAGTAATGTCAAAATCCTGTAAGGAAAATAAACCTTGCAGGATTTTTGTATTATAATGGAAAACAGAGTATTGCTGAAAGACGCGGGGGCGGTGGTACTGTCTGAATAAGAAGGTCAATACCATCGTCTTTTTGTCACGGTCAGTAAAGAGAAGCAAAAAGAACATCTTCGTTGTTTACCGTAAAGTGAATTGACAACTAACGTCGTTAGTTATATTATTATCATAGTTAGTTTTTCTTAAGAGGAGGTTAGTATGACTTTGCGTGCTGGGCTAAGTTACCAGTTGATCATTGAGACAGCGGCGCTGCTCGCAGATCAATACGGGTTAGAAACGCTGACATTGACGCAAATTGCGGAATATCTTGGCGTGCGTAAACCTTCCTTATATAACCACATTGGCGGCCTGCCTGATGTGCAGCAAGGGCTCGCTGTTTTTGCTATGCAAGAACTTAGGATAAAACTAAGTGATGCGGCCATTGGTCTTAGCAAGCGCGATGCCATAATGGCTATTGCCAAAGCCTACCGCAGGTTTGCGCACGAGCGCCCGGGCTTGTACCGTGCGATTGTGGCGCGCCCTAATCGGGATAATGCGGCAGTCAAGGAAGCTATTCAAAAATTGATGCATATCATTGCAATTGTTCTCGGCGCATATAAATTGAACGCTAGTGACAGTACTCATGCGCTAAGGGGCCTTAGAAGCCTTATGCACGGTTTTGTTTCATTGGAAGCGGCTGGCTGGTTCGTGCAGCCTGTTGAGCGGGATGAAAGCTATCATCAATTAATCAATACTTTTATTCACGGTATCGAAGCATTGGCTGCTGAGAGGTCTAAGTGAGGTCTTTTTATGGAATTATGGAAACGAAATTTATGTATTTGCTGGGTAGGATCTTTTGCTACTTCATCGGGGCTCAGCCAAATTGCACCGGTTTTGCCGCTTTATATTGAGCATTTAGGTGTTACAAATCTGCCTGAGGTCGAGATGTGGTCAGGCGTTGCTTTTGGGATTACAGGACTTATGATGGCCCTGGTTTCCCCGCTGTGGGGGAGTGCGGCAGATCGTTATGGGCGTAAGCCTATGCTGCTTCGCGCAAGTCTAGGAATGGCAATCATTGTATCAGCAATGGGTTTTGTTTCCAACGTATATCAATTAGTAGGCTTACGGTTACTTATGGGGTTAATTTCCGGTTTCAATTCCGGTTCAATTACGCTCATTGCAACCCAGACGCCGCGCGAAAGGGCGGGATGGGCGCTGGGCACACTTTCCACAGGTATGGTGGGCGGCTCGTTATTAGGCCCCTTGATTGGCGGATATGTGGCGGAACTCTTTGGCTATCGCAGCGTGTTTTTATCAACAGGCTGCTTACTATTTATTGCGTTTCTACTCACCTTGTTCCTGGTAAAAGAACATTTTGTTGTGTCTGATGAGAAACCGCCTAATACCAGGGAGGTATGGCGGCTGATACCGAATAAACATTTGCTTGTCGCTATGTTCATTACTACCTTTATCTTGCAATTGGCCTTATTTTCGATTGAACCTATTATCTCCGTGTATATTAAAGGGCTCATACCCGAAACTAGTCATGTGGCGTTAATTGCCGGTATGGTGTTTGCTGCTTCGGGTTTTGCAAGCATGCTGGCCGCGCCGCGAATGGGTAAACTTTCCGATAAAATCGGTCCGCATAAAGTAGTATTTGCAGCGCTTATCGCCGCAGGCTGTATATTTATTCCCCAGGCCTTTGTGAAAAACGAGTGGCAGCTTCTGGGATTACGGTTCTTATTAGGATTTTCTTCGGCTGCCCTGCTTCCGTCAATTAATACGCTGATTAAGCGTACTACACCGGATAAGCTGACTGGCCGTATTTTTGGCTTCAATCAGTCTGCACAGTTTTTAGGCACGTTTAGCGGCTCTGTTTTAGGCGGGCAAACGGCCGCTTATTTAGGAATTCGTGCGGTGTTTTTGGTGACAAGTGCCTTATTATTGCTTAATGCAGTATGGGTGTATTGTAATGTATTTGGGAAAATGACAGAAAATGTACAAAAGAGCTGGGTTATTAAAAATCCTGCAAAATAAACCTTGCAGGATTTTTGTATTTAATGGTAAATAGCGTATTGATATGTAATATTACAAAGAAAGTGTGAATTTAGTTCGAGTTGAAGCTGGGATTACTGTAATTAGGCTTAGTAGCGATGAGTCGAAGAACCGTCACCTGACTCGTTTTAAAGACAGGAAAACTAAAGCGAAAAAGAAAAAAGGGGTAAAAAATTAGCTCTCGGCGTATGCCGAGATTTTTTTGCTTTATTTAAACACTCTTTCTTCCAATATTTTTCTAATTTCCTTACCTATATTATTGGCAACAGTTCCGGCACCGCCCCATTTAGTCATGCCTGGGACTTTACCGTTAAATAAATACTTAGAGGTTTGCATATCAATTATTTTGACATGTGCTGAAGATTCATAGCCTATTCCAGATGACCGTATAGGTTCCATTTCTATGAAAATCAAATATTTAAATCCATCATCTTTATACATTTCTAGTATATCTGCACGCTCAACACTGGAAAAATCGGAGTAACCATTATTCTTTAGTTTATCAAAATATTTTTCATCGGTGACTATAGTGCAATTGTTTTTCTCCAAGAAAGGGAAAACATTGCTTTTGACAACATCCTTATAAACGCTTTTTGTAGTCATTCCCCATAACGAGGTATTGTAGTATTTAAATCCTACAAGAACTCTAGTTTGATTGTCCTGAGTGGCAAACGCGGGCTGAACAAAAATAACCAGTAAAAGTGCTGATAAGATGAATAATATTTTCCTCAAAACGAACACTCCTCTAATGATTTTTAAAACAATTATAACATACAATATATTCCATAAATGAAAATTGTATGCTAAAAATTTAGAGATAGTATATAGACTGTGAATATAGTTCGAATTGAAGCCTGGATTACTGTAACTAGGCTTAATGATAATAAGTCAAAGACCGTCGAATCCTGTAAGGTAAAGCAAACCTTGCAGGATTTTTGTATTTAATGGTAAATAAAGTATTGATATGTAATATTACAAGAAAGTGGGAATATAGTTCAAATTGAAGCCAGGATTACTGTAACTAGGATTAGTAGAGGTGAGTCAAAGAACCGTCACCTGACTCATACTAACGATCGTTATCGACCACGGTATTGACCCTATACTAAGAAACGCAAAGAGGTATAGATATCGAATTAGGTATTTTATGCACTGTTTAATAACTAAATGTATATCTATATAGTGAATGCGTTTTTCGGACAAGCTGTGTCTTTATATTTATATAAATATTTTTAAGGAGTGGTATTTATGGAACCAAATTTAGAAACAGGCGGTAAGTCAAACAAAAAAATAGTCTTAATCGTTTTGTCAATTTGCATTATTGTGGGTGGCTTTCTCTGGTATTTTATGTACTATACTAGAACACCAAGTTATTCATTAAATTTAATAAAAGAATCCATAGAAAAGCATGACACGGTAAAATTTAAAAAGCATGTTGACTTGGATAGCACTTTATCTAGAGGTTATGACGATTTAATGGCCGCAATGCTTGAATCTGATAAATCTTTGAAACAAGATGGAAAAGCCTTTTTTGGCGGCTTCGTTCAAATGTTTAAGCCAACCATTGTTAGCGCCTTAAAAGATGGTATTACGCGTTTTGTCGAGACCGGAAAGTGGGAAGACAAACAAACTAATGAAAACAATGCTCAACAAATTAGTCCTGATAAAATCGCAAACAACTCAGGATTAAAAAATTCTTCTTTTAAAGGCGTTGAATATACAAAAAAAGATGGTAAAACTGCAATTGTTGGTCTAAAAGTATTTGAGAAAGAGGCAAATAAAGACTTTGTTATTGATGTAAAGATGAGAGAATTAGATGATGGGACCTGGCAAGTTGCTGAAATCTCAAATCTCAAAGAATATTTTATAGAAATTGAAAAAGCCAAAAACGTTATGCTAAAAAAATATATCGACGATACAAAATCAATAGTCGACAATCATAATTCTAAGCTGAATGAAATAAGCACGAAGTTAAAAGCTGCTCTTGAAGCTAAAAACATAGAAGATGCTAAGCGAATTGTAGAATCAGAAATGATTCCAGACTGGAATGCTCGCGCCGATGAATTAAATAAAGTTTCAGTTCCTGAAGCAGCAAAAGAAATTCACAATCTCCGGATAAATGTTTGTGAATTGGCAAAAAAGGATGTACAAAATTACATCGAATGGCAATTTGGTAAAAATCCCCAAATGAGCCCTGAGGCTAAAAAGATTAGGCAACAAATGAACGAAGCGAATCAGCAAGTGCTTAATATCGTAAAGAAGGCAACAAAAGAATGAAATAGTTAGAACAACGAGTAATTAACGCTCTTTGTTGGGGCCGTTTCAGAATGTAGACAAATCACGTTTTAGGCTGAATAGCCAAAAAGCGGGATTTATCTACAGCAAGCATCCAAGAAGGTGGCTAAAAAAGAGCAAAACTTGAGGGGACTGCGAGTCTGAGTCGAATAACCATCACTTGACTCATTCTGAACTATATTAAGATGATGGTGAAACAATTAGGCGAGTGCTAAATATTTAGTGTAACATCGACATAAAAGAAGAAATGGTACAGTAAAAAGAAAAGGGTGATTTTATTTGAAAAAAATTACGCTTTGTTTAATTGGTATGATATTAATAGGGGTGTCTATAGTTTACGCCGAAGTTCCAGCAGATTTATTGGTTAAGGCTGAACACGAAGATGCTAAAGCACAATTAGAAGTTGCAAAAATGTATCGAGAAGGAATTAATACTCCTATTGATCATATGCAAGCAACAAAATGGTTTGTAAAGGCAAAAGTGAATTTTGAAAAGCAAGCAATGAGTGGTAATGCTGAAGCCCAATTTACTTTAAGTCAGATGTATGAGCGTGGATACGGAACTCCACCAGATGAATCTAAAAGAATATATTGGCTTGAAAAGGCAGCCGAAAATGGATATCCAGCTGCGCAAAGTGATATTGCTTTTAAATATAGTATAGAGATTATTGATGATTACTATGATTTTTGTCTTGGTCGTGGAAACCATTTTGGAAAAGGTCAAGTATTAGGTGATGATTCGCGTTCCACAGCTTTGAAAAAGTTATATTGGTTTGAGTCACAACTTTTTAAAAAAGCTGTTTACTGGAATGAAAGAGCAGCTGAAACTGGCAATGTTCCAGCGCAATATTGGCTAGGACAGACATATGCTGATGTAGGTAGCGAGGGGAAACCTATCGACTACAATAAAGCTAGGTATTGGTGGGAACAAGCGGCTGCTAATGGGGATTTATTAGCTCCATTAGACCTTGGAATTATGTACTTTTACGGCGAAGGGAGTCCTGTAGATTATGAGAAGGCGGAGTATTGGTTAAAGAAAGTCGAAGCAAGGAAAAATGAATTAGGAAATAGTGATAAAAAGAATCTAGAAAAGATGCTTTCAAAGATAAGACAAGTTAAAAAGTGAATTTTGGATAACGAGCGAAAAAGACACCAGGACAAGCTCTTTATTCTGCCAGTGAAGCTACAAAAGACTTAAAAGTTAGGAGCTTAGTAATTTAGAATAGGAAGTAAAATAGTTTATTTAAATAGAATTGGGAAGTAGTACTGTCCCTCGTCCTGGTTTTTTAGCCGAATGGAAGGAAGTATTGCGACTGAGAAGTGAGGTCATAGCCGGGGAGGTACGATAAATGGAAAATATGGCAGTCTTATTACAGATTGGTTTTCTTATATTATGCTATGCAGGATGGCATATTTGGCGAGGATACAAATCCCAAAATAATGAAAGTGCAATTTTTGAAAGATTTAAGAGTAAAGGGTTTATTATTTTAAAGTCCATAATGATTCCAGATTCAATTTCCAAGACAATGTTAGCTATTGATAAAACAAAAAAACAAATTGGATTTGGTTATTATGTAAGTGGAAAAGTTGTAACACAGATATTTAATGCCAAAGATGTTGTATCTTGTGAAATACTTGAAGACAAGGACACTATAATAAAAACGTCAAACGGGAATATGATGACAAGAGCTATTATTGGTGGAGTAGTATCAGGCGGTGTTGGAGCTGTAATTGGTGGTGTAACTGCTGAAAAAACGACAAAGCAAATAGTAAACAATATTACATTGCGTATTTTGACAACGAATGTAGATGATCCAGTAAAAGACTTTGTATTTTATAATGGAAAAACTAAAAAAGATACATCTATTTATCAAAATGCAATCGGGCAGGCAACCGAATGGTATGGCATTATTAGAGCGATAATGGTTGCAGATGTGAGATCCTAACATTGATTTCCAAGCAAAATAAATAAACCGCTGACGCTGTTGGCGGTTTTTCTGTGCCCGAATAGGAATGAGGCGGTTAATTCGCGATGAGTCAAAGAACCGTCACCTGACTCATTCTAATAATGACACTAAGGGACGTTCCTATTTTTGGCACCTAAGTGCCCTAAAGTAAAGTGCCGAAAAAGGAACTCTTCCTTGTTGTTTGAACGGATACGGAGAACAGTACTGTTGGTAACGGGAAAAGAGTGAACTCCTGTAAAATTTTCGATAATTTGGAAGGAGTTTTTATTTTTGTGCTGAAAAATGATTTAAAACATAAGTTAAAATGGGTAATAAGTTAGCCACTTATTTAGTGAAGTAGTTAAAGTGATCATAGAGAAAGCAATTGAATAGTAAATCATGGTAAGGGGAAAGTTCTGCTTTACTTATGGAACCTCATCCCTCTTGTCACCAAAGTAATGAAACCTTTTGAGGAGAAAATAATGAACTTAGAAAAATCCAATCCTGATATATCAAACATAGAATTAATAGATACACAGGAGCCTTTAGCAAGAGAAATAATTCAATTTATTTCTCTTAAAAATTATTGCTATTTAATTGAATGTACAGAGCATTCGTTAACAAGTGGTTTATATGAAATTAGTGCCTATGGAGCTAAATACAGTAATGATACTGTGATTATTTTCGAACAGTTTTGTGATCGTATTAAAGCATTATTTAAAAGAAACGGTATTTTACTAATTTGTCTAGAGAGTGGAAAGAAACCAACATTCAAGTTTATTTCTCATTATAATCCAGAGTTATTTACAATTGATGTATTTGAGCTGATTCTTTTTAAAGAATATAATATTGAGCCTTGTGACGAAGAAAGAAAACAGGTATTACAACAATCTATAAAAGCAGAAAAAATTAAAGATACATTAGTATATGCTTGTTACGAAAATAATACGGATAAAATAATGGAGTGTCTTAGACAGGCAAAACAATCGCAATTGAATAAAAAACTAAAATATGTTGGAACTCCACTAGGCATATGTGCAAAAAATAATAATATTGTTGCGTTTAAAGCAATTGTTGAATCGGGTGCTACTCTGGGTAAAGTTTCTTTAGTGGATACACCTTTAGCAATAGCATTTACCTACTCTCCGGATATTGTGAAATATATTTACACAAATTTTAGAGACCAATTTGGCAAAGAAGTATTAATAAAAGGATTTAGTTTAGCACTACATACCAAAGATGTTGGGTTACTGCAATTATTATTTGATTATGGATGTGATATAAATTGTGAAGGAAAACCGTTTCCTCCATTACATAACTTTGCTGATTTTAATAATGTTGTCGGACTAAAATTTTTGCTTGACAATGGAGCAAATGTGAATGTGAAAAATCAATATAAGCAAACTCCCATTGATAGGGCAAAAGCAAGAAATAACCAGGAGGCTATCAATATATTAAGGTCATATTATGCACTTGAAAAATAAACCAGGTGTTTTATTCGGCATTAAGGGAGACTGAAACTGTCCCCTTGAGCCGCTCAGGGGAGATACAGGAAGGAGTTGTGAGAGTTGAGACATGTCACTAACCCCTTCTCAAACCGGAAGAATAATTGTAAGGTATTATATCGAATGTGAGGCATGTATGAAAAGAATTTATAAACCACTACCAATTTTATCAGAAAACGAAATTAAACGTATAATGTCAGATGGCAGTATTGAAGAACTAATTATTCTTCCCTTATCTATTGGTGAAAATTATCCTAAGTGGAAGTTTGCTCAAGACTTATGCGTAAAATTATATGAGTATCCTGATCCGCGGGTTAAAGCTAATGCAATATTAGGCTTATCCTATGTTGCTCGGACAAAAGGAAAGCTGGAAAAACATATTATAAAGCCAATTCTTCTTAAGGCTCTTCGTGAAGAAAAAGAATATGAATGGCGTATTATAGATGCTTTAGAAGACATCAATTTATTTATGGGATGGAATATTAGTAAAAAAGCATGTTCCCGTGAGGAGTTGGAATAGTCGAAGGGTGAGCTTTTACAGAAGACTCGAGGGGGACTATAAGTCGAAGAACCGTCACCTGACTCGTCTAGTTATATTTGAAAGGATTTGGCGCTGGAGGTGTTTGTTTGAAATGAATATTTTACCGTACAGAGTCATAACAATCATAGCTACCATGAGTACTGACGAAGCGATTAATATACTTAAACCACATGTTAATAATAATTATTCGTTCTTAACTGGTAACTTAACTTTTTTTAGGGGAAATATACATGGTCATACTTTTGAAATGCATAGAAGATTTTCAGGCAGAAATTCTTTTATGCCTATAATTATAGGAGTAGTTAGGGAACATCCTCAGGGATGTGAAATAAAAATAACTATACGTCTAAGTCTAGTCCTGCTTGTTTTTGTAGCAGCGGTGCTATATATGGATGCCATAGCGTTCTCGAAAGGGACTTGGTTTTTTCCTATAATAACCTCATTAGTATTAGTTTTTTTGTATTTGATTGCTTGGCAAATATATGATGGAGAAGCAATACAAGCTACAAATTTCTTGAGAGGATTGTGGAAAATCCAAGGAACGCCTGGAAAGATTCCTTGTCCCGGCAAACAAAATACTAAACCGCAAAAGACTATTTAAATTTCAGAGTTAGGGAGTTTAGCAAACTAGAACTGAAGATAAAATGGTTTTATTTAAATTGAGAAAAGCGACGAAGTATCTGTCCCCTCTTCCCTTTTCACACGGTTGCCGTCACCTGACTCATTCTAATTTGCGAAGGAGAATTGCTTTGAAGATTAGGGATATTACGATAAATGATATTAAGGAGAAGGCCTTATGGAAAGTTACTAATTCAAATGCACAAAACTGGTTAGATTGGCAAATCCAAAGAGTTACGCGTATAAGTTCAGCCAATATCATTGTTCATTCCAGCATAATTATTGATGATCAAGCGGCATATCCAGCAATAGTGACTAAATACTATGAAGATGGCGGTGAAATAGGAGAAAGTGGTATTAATTGCGGATCATGGATGGATATAGGTGAAGTAGCATTTCAAGGAAGCATAAGCAGACCGTTCTTATCATATATCAGTAAACTTGACATTCATGAATACCAAAAAGGAGTATTCGACAATAGGAACTGGCATTATTCAAGGTTTAACCACTACATATCTCAACTCGAAAATGAAAACATTATAAAATATATTGAGCCAGATATAGAAATTCCCAAGTACGTTATTAATGGAACCGCAGAAGGAAACTATTCAGTCATTGCAAAAATGGTCGCTGAATTCGATGAATTTAACAGAGCCAATAAAATTTCTAAAGCCAATATGAAAATTACTAAAATAATAAAAATCATTCCATTTCTCAAACAGAATCCGAAAAACCATGCTATGCTTGAGAGTTTATTATTTTCAAGTAATTCAGCGGTCGTACAAATGATGCAATATCAATTAGTCGATCTTTTCGAAGAAACTTGCTTAGATTTAATTACTCAAAAAGCTAAAGAAGATAGTCTTGATGGATTGGGTGCAAAATTTTGGTTAAAGGACTATGAATCAAGGAGGTAAAAGTTTTCCATGCCTCCTTTTTTAATTACTTCAAAGTAAAATAACAATTGCTTTCCTGATATAAATAAGCTTTCCCAGAAAAACCTTGTACACTCACGCAGCAAAGGGCTGTAAATTGCCCCAATAGCTCTGGGTCTAGGCCTTCGTCGCGCTTCTGACAGTCTTCGAAATGCAGTTAAAGGAAGATAATAGCGGATAGGGCGTATATAATGACTGACATTATTAGGTGAGGTTGGTGCTTAAAATATTTAAAGCTAAAGCACTAGCTTTTAAAAAAGGAGAAATATCCTCTAGAAGAAAAAGTAGAGAACGGATATAAAGAATTTTTTAAAAGCAATTTACAGCACGAAATGTCTTTATTGAAGAAAGTAAGTGTTAGGGACATGTTCCTTGCCACGGTAAAAATTATGAAGCTGCAAAAGACTATTTACGATGAGCCAAAGAACCTGAATATTCTTGTGCGATGAAATCGCAGTTCCGGAAACAAGGAAATCATGAGTCCGGAACTGGAAATCATACTTTGGTAGTCCAATGCCTTAATTTATTCGCTTAGTCGTTTATCTAATCCATAAACCTCTCTCATCGATAAATCTTTCGTTGGATCAATGCTTTCGATATTTATCTTGTACGAATCATGAACGATTCGATCAAGAATGGCATCAGCCAGAGGTGAAGCATCACCGCCAAGTTGATCATACCAACCTTCATGCCTGTATTGAGAACAAAAGATTGTAGATGAACGTTTTCTTCGTCGATGAAGGAGTTCGAAAATGTCCTTTGCTTCATTTTGAGTAGGTTTCAAAAGTAGCCATTCATCAATTATCAGAAGAACGGGATTAGAGTATTTCATCATTACTTTTTTATAAGTGCCTTCATCCCTTGCATGTTCGAGATCTAGAAGTAGATCCGGCAGACGAACATACTGTGTTTTGTAGTAATGCTTACAGGCTTCCATGCCAAAGGCATTGGCAAGATATGTTTTACCACAGCCTGTTGCACCAGTGATGAAAATATTTCTGAATTCTGCGATGTACTCGCAAGTCGCAAGGCGTTTGATCAAATCTTTGTTGATTTTTCGTCCTGATGAATAGTTGATTCCCATAATACTGGCATCCGGTTGCTCAAACTCAGCATTTTTAATGAGGCGATTCAAGCGATTGTTTTTTCTTCTGGTATATTCAATATCAACCACCATGCCCATACGGTCTTCGAAGTCAATCTCCTTCATCTTAGGATCAGAGACTTGTTGCAGATAAGCTTCGGCCATTGCAGTTAAACGCATTTCTATAAGTTTATCAATTGTTGGATTATTTATCATTGCCTTTACCTCCATAGTAATTTGCACCGCGTGTTACGCCATAATTGTTTTTCGGGGGATTCTCTGTGCCTGGTTTTAAGCTCTCTTTAATTCCTGTGGTAAGAATATTTTTGATACTCTTATAACTTGGACTTGCTGTGTAGCTCAAAACTTTCTCACAAGCCGATTCAAGACGTGATTCTGAATGTCTTTCGGCTAACTTGAGTAATCCCATGCAACTTTTATAGGTTTGTTGTTCCACGCGGCTGGAGGATAGGATGGCAATAATGACTTTATGAGTATTAGTCCCAATTTTTTTGGCCCAATGCTTAAAGCGATCTCCATTCCATTCTAGATACTTCTGATGATCCGGCGGCATATGTTCCAGAATAGTATTGTATTGCCCCTTGCGGCCGTAAAGGCGTTTATGAGATGCAATACGATTGTGATTGTAAAAGATTTCTAAGACTCTATCAGTTACCCTCACATCGACTTTGAGTTTGATGTATTCATATGGAACAGAATATAGCATTCCTTCGAGTGATATGTGATAATTAAACTGAACGGTGGCTTGTTTCCAGTCCGCCAGTTCGTAAAAGGTAGCTGGTAGGGGGCTTAGGAAAGGCAACTCTTCGTGGTGGAAGAGGCTCCATCTGCTACCTTCTTTCTTTTGAAAAGTTCTTAAGTTAAATGCTTCGAGTTTTTCTCGGATTGCAGCATTAAGTTCATCCAAAGAGAAGAATTGTTCATTTCTAAGCGCAGCGGTTATCCATGTGGAAATGTTGCCAACAGTACCTTCAACATTTGCTTTATCTTTAGGTTTTCTAATCCTAGCTGGAATAATGGCAGTGCCATAATGTTCAGCCATTTCATGATAAGTTACATTAAGTTTAGGTGTATACCAATCTTTTGTATGAACTACAGCAGTTTTGCAGTTATCTGGAACAAGAATTTTTGCAACACCGCCGAAGTAGTTGTACATATGGACATGAGCCGTAATCCAAGCACGCTGCTTTTCATTGATAAAAGCCTCCACATAGGCGTACTGGCTATATGTCATAACACCGACAAAAAGATAAGCTTCAGTAACCTCACCAGTATCAGGATCAATAATCTTTGCTGGATCTCCAGCCCAATCTACTTCGACCTGTTCAGCTGGTTTGCGGCTAATATGCATCGTAGCACGACGTTTTTGCTCATCTTGCAAAAGGTAATGGCAGAACTGCGAGTACATAAGCGGTTCATCGCCGTTTAGTCGGCAGTCTTCTAAATATTCAGTCCATAATAATTTTTTACTTACACCATTTTTAAGCAATTCCTTACGAGTGTGGACTAAATCGGGGAGTCGTTTATTCCCAAAGTTTTTCTGTTCTTTTGGAAACATCAAATTTTCCAAAGATTTGTCGGTCATTGATTCGTCTAAAGGCCATGATATTCCTAGCTCTTTAGCACGGCGTTGAATCTTTACGACAGTTTTCTGAGCAACACCACAACTTTGCATGATATTACGTTGTGAGAATCCTAGGCTTGTCAGCCTAAGGATTTCTCTGTACTTGGTCATAAATTTGACCCTCCTAATAATGAATTTACATCATTCGATGTATAAATTCATTATAGGACAAGCAATTATTGATTTCTGTTTGCCGGTATGTTGATTTCCATTTAGTCGGTATACTGATTTCCAATCACCGGTCAGGTGATGACTTTGAGACCGGAATACTCAGAACCGTCACCTGACTCATTCAGATAAATTTGGAGAGTGATTTTAGTGCAAACAATTTATGAAACTGAAAGACTTTTGTTAAAAGTCTTAGACAAATCTTATGCAGAAATGGTTGTTGATTATTATTTAAGAAACAAGTCTTTTTTAGAAGAGTGGGAACCTGTGAGGAGTGAAGAATTTTATACAAAGCAATATCAGGAAGAGCAATTAGATAAAGCGTTAACAGATATTAAAAATAATAATTCATTGATATTATGGATATTTAAAAAGCAAGATAAGCACAGAATATTAGGTTCTATAGCCTTTACTAACATAGTAAAAGGTGTATTTTTATCAAGTTATCTTGGTTATAAATTAGATAGAGATGAAATTAATAAAGGTTACATAACAGAGGCAATTCAAAAAGGAACTGAAATTATGTTTAATGAACATGGATTGCACAGGATTGAAGCCAATATTATGCCCAAAAATAAAAGATCTTTACGAGTAGTTGAGAAATTAGGTTTTTACAATGAAGGGGTAGCATATAAATATTTAAAGATAAATGAAAAATGGGAAGACCATATACACATGGTTTTATTAAACGATAAGGTGTAGTAAGAGTCTTCGACATGTTCTTTAATTGTGTATTAGAGTGGATTTGCAAGGTCACGGCTCTCCTCATCGAACCCCTGTCCAAATTGCTTTTAAGGTATGTAGGAAAGCAATAGGGTTTCAAGTTATATAGAACGAACTAGTGGATGATGCAGATATGGCTAGCTCAGCTGGGAGAGCGCTTGAATGGCAATCAAGCGGCCAGCGGTTTAGTCCCGCTTATCTCCACCAAACAACAAAAAAGCTTGCGAAGTTATTACTTCGTAAGCTTTTTTGTTCCCTTGTTTCGCACCATACGTGAGACTTATGGCGCTCCATCAATAGGAATTTTCCAATCTATATTATTGTTTTGTCGAATGATTTTTCGTCAAATACCCTTGAAAAATTTCCTAAATATACTATACTTAGAAATGGATGGCAATTGAAAATCGTCGCGACCTGAAAGTGCAACGAACACTTCCAGGCACGCGCGGGTGAAACGCCCACCTACACGTAACAGTTTCCTGTCCACGACGACAATATTAATTATAACCAATTATTTCCTGAAGCACAAGCAAAGGTATGTTCGGTTATAATAGGTTGTTGCTGTGGTACGGGCTGTTCAGTTGCATGCAATGGAAAACGCATAGGAATATGCAAACGTAGAAATCAAGTCGCATGTGTAGGTAGTAAGCCTAGCATGCGATTTTCAATTCCTCCAGAAAAAACAGGCTACTCGCGGACAATGTTGTCCGCGGGCGGTCTGGAATCTTGGAGGGAATATAGAAATGGAAGAGCAGAGAAAAATATACCGGTTGAATTTGGTAAGCGGTATTTATCGAGACAAGAAATTGATACCGTATATTCGGCTGGAAGGCAAGTGGTTGAGTAGTTTGGGGTTTCAGCATGAAGAACGGGTTCTGGTGGAAGCAGAACCCGGGCGGGTAGTTATATGGGAGATAGAGAAATACAATGGAAAATAATTATGAAGAAGAGGTTGACACTAAGGGACGTTCCAGTTTTGGCACCTAAATGCTCTTAAAGTAAAGTGACAAAAAAAAGAATGTCCCTATTGTCAACTTCTAGCTTTGTGAAGGGACAATGAACCTGTCCCCTTGTCCCTCCTTGACCATATGCAAGCAACAAAATGGTTTGTAAAGGCAAAAGTGAATTTTGAAAAGCAAGCAATGAATGGTAATGCTGAAGCCCAATTTATTTTAAGTCAGATGCATGAGCGTGGATACGAAACTCTTGTATACCAAGTGTAATTGTAGAAACGGTTACTTGGGATGAAAAAAGTAAAGTATATCAGGTACAATATCACATGTATAACGAATTCAGTATGGAAGTCAAGTGTAAATCCTCCCCATCCTAACTAAAAAATGCTGTTGGCTTGATTTGCCAACAGCATTTTTATGCTTTCAATTAAATGTCTTTAATATAAATGACAGGTAAAAAAATACCCATGTCCCTATGCCCTCCAGTCTCACCCTTGTCCCAGTATATAGAGATAGTTTCGCTGAATATACCTGCATTATGTTACTTTATTTACCAAATAGGTAAATGTCTTACAGGTCGAGTCATGGCAACCGAGTCCGATGCCTTTGACTTCAACGATTATTTTGTCTTTGACATTTAAAGCTTCATTTGATAGAATTAACACATTTAATAAAATCTGGAAGTGATATGCATGAACAGTTTAACTCAGGAGCTATCGATGATCTTCGGTGACGCCTTTGTCGAACATGGCTTTACCCCGAATTATGGCAAGGTAACTCCTTCGGATCGCCCAGATCTTTCGCAGTTTCAATGCAACGGAGCACTTGCAGCTGCCAAACAGATTGGACATAATCCGAGAGCTTTGGCAGAGAGAATAGTTCAAAGAGTAGCCCATAATAATATCTTTGAGGAAGTTTCTATTGCTGGACCGGGCTTTATTAACATTAAACTAGCGGATGATTACTTAGTTCAGTATGTCATGAGGATGGTTGAGGACAAAAAACTTGGCTGTCCTACGGTAGTTGAGCCACAGACGATTGTAGTCGATTATGGTGGGGCTAACATTGCAAAGCCTCTGCATGTCGGCCATCTGCGTTCGGCAATTATCGGTGAATGTTTGAAACGATTGGCCAGATTTATCGGACATACGGTTGTTGGCGATATTCATTTGGGTGATTGGGGACTGCAGATGGGGATGATCATTTCTGAACTAGAGCGCCGGCAGCCGGATCTCCCGTATTTTGATCCAATGGTTACCGGTCCCTACCCTCAAGAACCACCTTTTACAATCTCAGATTTGGAAGAGATTTATCCGGCGGTTAGCCAGCGCGCCAAAACCGATGACCAGATATTAGAGGCGGCGAGACAAGCTACCTTTGAGCTTCAAAAAGGCCGGAAAGGCTATCAAGCCCTTTGGCAGCATATCTACAATGTATCAGTCGTCGACTTAAGGAGCGATTATGATCGCTTAAATATACACTTTGATCTTTGGCTGGGTGAGAGTGATACTCAGCCATTAATTGAGGAGATGCTCGAACAATTACAGTCGGCCGGTTTCGCTACAGAGAGCGAAGGCGCGTTAGTGATTGGAGTTACTGAGACGGGCGATACCAAGGAACTACCACCGTTAATCCTACGGAAGTCTGATGGCGCGATTCTCTATGGCACCACGGATTTGGCTACTATTATGCAACGGGTGCAGGATTATAGCCCAAATCTCATTCTCTATGTAGTAGATAAGCGCCAAGCTGACCATTTTGAGCAGGTCTTCCGGAGTGCTTATAAGACAAAAATAGCTCCTGAAACTCTGACAATGGAGCATATCGGCTTCGGTACTATGAACGGTCCTGATGGCCGTCCTTTTAAAACCCGTTCTGGTGGCGTAATGAAGTTAAAAGATTTGATTACGATGATTACAGATAAGGCTATGGAACGGGTGAAGAACTCTGAACTTGCTTCTGCCGAACCGGAGCAACTAGTGGCTATGGCTCAACAGATCGGGGTGGCCACATTGAAATTTGCAGATCTGATGAATCACCGGCTAAAAGATTATCAATTCGACCTAGAGCGGTTTTCGGTCTTTGAAGGATGTACTGGCCCGTATCATTTGTATATGGCTGTTCGGATTAATTCCCTGCTGGAAAAAGCGGAAACTAGGGGCTTGTGTACCGGTGGTGATCTCTTGCCTCCGTCTAGTGAGGATGAACAGCAGATTTTATTGAGACTGGTAGAGTTCCCCGATGTTATTCTAGCTGCTTTTGAACAGCGAGCACTAAACTATTTGTGCGATTACCTTTATAAATTAGCCTCAGCATATTCTCGGTTCTATCATAATCACCGTATTTTGACTGAGACTGACCTAAGCCGTCAAGCGTCATGGTTGCAACTATCTCAAGCCGTCCTGGTCGTACTTCGGCAGTCCCTAGCCATATTGGGAATTGAGGTTCCAAAACGGATGTAAGCGAGAACGATAAGCAAATTAATAAAAAAACAGACGAAAAAAATCATTTACGATTTTTTTCGTCTGTTTTTTGTTTTGTGTCCCAAAATATAATATCAAGCGATGCTTTGATTTTGGCCTTATCTTCTTCAGTCAATATTTTATTGCCGTAATGAATTTCTGGTTCCTCTAAGAATTTAATTAAATCTTTGGGGCCTTGTTGCGGAATTTGATAATTAATTTGACTGGAGGTATTGGACTTTAAACTCTTTGAATCGCTATTGCCAAGCAAATAATCGGTAGTACAGTTTAGGATATCGGCAAATGTTTTTACAATTTCAAAATCAGGTTCGCGGCGACCTTGCTCATAATTTGCGTATCTGCCACGAGAAAATCCTGCTTTTTCGGCAAACGATTCTTGTGTATAACCATTTTTCTTTCTTAAATAGGTTAATCTCTTGGCGAATATAGTGCGTTTATGCGATTCATTATTATCCAAAATAAACACCTCGCTTTCATTATAAAAGAAACTAAACGTTTCAAACAGCAAATGAGACAAATAGTTTCTAAGCCTATTGACGAGACAAAATGTTTCGGATATAATTTAAATCAATGAGACAAAACGTCTCTGTCGTTTTTCCGAAAGGGGGAGGTAAAATTGGAAGTCAGATCAGCTTTGCGGAAGCTTCGGGGAAAGAAATCATTAAGCGAAATTGCGCACAATATCAATATTACTCCGCAAATGCTTGGAAAAATTGAACGTGGAGAGAGAAACCCATCTCTCGCAATTGCAAAACGAATTTCCCACTACTATGGAGTAAGAGTCGATGAAATTTTTTTTGCCGATGGAAGAGACGAAACGTCTCTAAAAACTTTAGATACTTGTTAAGGAGATTTATTCATCATTGCAATGATAAGACGTGCAGTCGAAGCACAGTTTGTTATCGCTATACAAGAGTCTTCTTACCTAAATTATACCAGTAGTCATTTCCATAATCTTCAACTTTATTCCGACAAAATGTAAGAGAATATCCCATGGCAAAAGCTTTGACCAATCGAAACCTAGGTTTTGCACCTACACTTATCCCCAAAAGAAAGGAAGGTAACTATGGAACAGGCAGTAAGAAAAAGCGAGACAGCCTCAAGCTGTCTTCATGTAACTTCAGAAATCGGACGGCTGCGATCGGTGTTGTTGCACCGGCCAGGGCAGGAAGTGGAGAATTTAACGCCCGACCTGTTAGGGCGGTTGTTATTCGATGACATTCCCTATTTGGAAGTGGCGAGACAGGAACATGATATCTTTGCTCAGGCTTTAACTGACAATGGCGTAGAAGTTTTGTATCTGGAACAACTGGCGGCCGAAGCGCTGACCGATGCAGCGGTCAAAGAAACATTCATTCGCCAGTTTATCGCCGAAGCCGGGATTGAGAATGAGAATTTAAGCTACGCGCTGACCGACTATTTCTTAGGACTACCCAAGCAGGAAATGATTGATAAGATGATGGCCGGGGTTCGCCGGGAAGAACTGGCCCGTTATCGGGGACATTCGCTATTTGAGCAGGTCAACGATTTCTATCCGTTTGTCTGTGATCCCATGCCCAATTTGTATTTTACCCGCGACCCGTTTGCCACTATTGGCAGCGGCATAACACTCAACCATATGCGGACCCAGACGCGCAACCGGGAAACCATCTTTGCTGAATACATTTTTAAGCATCACCCGCACTTTTCGTCTGCCAACATTCCGTTATGGTTTGACCGGAATGAAACGACCGCACTCGAAGGCGGCGATGAACTCATTTTAAGTGAAAAGGTACTGGCTATAGGCATTTCGCAGCGGACGGACTCGGCGTCGGTGGAAAAAGTATGCCGCAAGCTGTTCGCGGCTGATACCAGCTTTGAGACCGTTCTGGCGTTTCATATTCCTGCTTCCAGAGCGTTTATGCATCTCGATACCGTGTTCACCATGGTGGATACTGATAAATTTACCATTCATTCCGAGATTGAAGGCCCCCTGACGGTGTACGAGATGAGCAAGTACCTGCCGCGCACCGGTGAAGTGCGGATTAAGATTGAGAAGCTCAATCTCAAGCTGGAAGACATTCTGGAAAAATATCTGGAGCGCAAGGTGACCTTGATCCGCTGCGGCAGCGGCGATAAGATTCATGCCGCCCGGGAGCAGTGGAACGATGGAGCCAACACGTTGGCGATTGCGCCGGGTGAAGTGGTTGTTTATGCGCGGAACCATGTGACCAACCGGATCTTGGAAGAGCACGGCATCAAACTACATGTCATTCCCTCGTCGGAACTATCCCGGGGGCGGGGCGGCCCGCGCTGCATGAGCATGCCGCTGGTGCGCGATCATTTATAAAGTAGACTTAGCCGCTCGCCTGGGCTCGTAGGGGTATACTCCCGCTTGGAGAAGAGGGAGTCTTAGAGCGGGTTAGTCATCGGATAAAAGACAACAGGGTAGAGGAGAGAGAAACCATGGCCTTTAATTTACGCAATCGCAGTTTTTTAACCTTACTGGATTTTTCACCCAAAGAAATTACTTATCTGCTGGAGCTGGCGAAAGAGTTAAAACGCGTGAAATATACCGGAACCGAGCAGCAGAAGCTGAAAGGGAAAAATATCGTCATTTTGTTCGAAAAAGATTCCACCCGGACGCGCTGTTCCTTTGAAGTGGCAGCGCTCGACCAGGGGGCGCATGTGACTTATCTGGGCCCGACCGGCAGCCAGATGGGGAAGAAGGAATCCATCGCCGACACGGCCAGAGTTCTCGGCAGGATGTATGACGGCATCGAATACCGGGGCTTTGACCAAAGCATTGTCGAAGAGCTGGCCGCCTATTCCGGTGTGCCGGTTTGGAACGGCCTTACTGATGCCGATCATCCGACCCAAGTGCTGGCCGACTTTCTGACCGCCCAGGAACATCTGAATAAACCCTACCACCAGATGGTGTTCGTCTATGTAGGCGATGGCCGGAATAATGTCGCCAATGCGCTGATGATCGGGGCGGCCAAGATGGGGATGGATTTCCGCATCGTATCGCCCGAGGAGCTGTTCCCGGCAGCCGATTTAGTGGAACAATGCCGCCAAGTGGCAGCCAGCACCGGCGCCAGGATTACTATTACCGACGACATTGCGGACGGTGTTGCCAAGGCCGATGTGCTCTATACCGATGTCTGGGTATCCATGGGCGAACCGGAGGCTGTCTGGGAACAGCGGATCAAGTTATTGAAACCGTATCAGGTGAACTGTGGGATGCTGGCCCTGACCGGCAATGCCAACGTGATCTTTGAGCATTGCCTGCCGGCGTTTCATGATCTCAAGACCACCACCGGACAAGACATTTATAACAAGTTTGGGTTAACGGCGATGGAAGTGACCGACGAAGTGTTTGAAGGCCAGCACTCGGTGGTGTTTGATGAAGCCGAAAATAGAATGCACACCATAAAAGCCGTCATGGTGGCCACCTTGGGAGAATAACCATTCTGAACAAAGGGAGAGGTTTGGTATGGAAGAAGATAAAAAGCTGGGTGTTGTCGCGTTGATCGGACTGGTGATTGGCTCGATGATCGGCGGCGGCGTGTTTTCGCTGCCGACAGACATGGCCAAAGGGGCAGGTGTCGGCGCCATTCTCATCGGCTGGGTGATTACCGGCATTGGCATGATCGCGCTGGCGTTCGTCTATCAGAATCTGGCGACGCGCAAACCCGATTTGAACGGCGGCGTGTACAGTTATGCCAAAGCAGGTTTTGGCGATTATATCGGGTTTAATGCCGCCTGGGGCTACTGGCTGAGCGCTTTGCTGGGTAATGTGTCCTATGCGGTTATGATGTTCGGGGCGTTAGGATACTTTTTCCCTGTTTTCGGCAAGGGAAATAATGCGGTGTCAATTGTCTGCGCCTCAGTTTTGATCTGGACCATCCAGATGTTGATTTTGCGTGGTGTCAAGCAGGCAGCGTTCGTAAACGTCCTGACCACGGTAGCCAAACTGGTGCCGATATTCCTGTTTTTGATTATCGTGTTTGTATCGTTTACCGTCGATATTTTTACGCTGGATATCTGGGGACAGGCTGATACTACACTTGGCAGTGTGGCCGATCAGGTAAAGAGTACTATGCTTGTCACCCTGTGGGTGTTCATCGGGATTGAAGGCGCGGTGGTGATTTCCGGTCGGGCCAAACACCGGCGGGATGTGGGAAAAGCCACAGTGATCGGACTCATTGGCACGCTGGTGATTTATGTACTGGTGTCGGTACTGTCCTTGGGCGTGATGAAGCAGGCCGATTTGGCAGGACTGGATACGCCCTCGACGGCCTATGTACTGGAAGCCATTGTCGGCCCCTGGGGAGCGACGGTTATCAATGCCGGTCTGGTGATTTCCCTGTTCGGCGCCCTACTGGGCTGGTCAATTCTGGCGGCGGAGATTCCGTTTGTGGCGGCCCGGGATGGGGTTATGCCGAAGTGTTTTGCCCGGGAAAACAAGCAGGGGGCGCCGGTTATTTCGCTCACCCTGACCAATGTGCTGGTACAAAGCGCTCTTGTCATCACCCTGGTTTCCAGCAGTACCTATCAGGCCCTGTACTCTATCGCCAGCTCCGCGATATTGATTCCGTACTTGTTTAGCGGGCTGTATGCGTGGAAGTTGGCGGCTGGTGGAGAAACCTATGACACCAATCCGGCAGGGAGAACGCGGGATCTCGTTTGCGCGATCCTGTCGAGTGGTTATGCGGCTTGGCTGGTGTATGCCGCTGGGCTCAAGTATATACTGCTTGTTACTATCCTCTATGCGGCAGGTATTGCGGTATTTGCCCAAGTTAAGCAGGAAAAGCAGGAACGCGTATTTGCCGGCTATGAGAAAGTCATTGCCTTGGTCTTTTTTGCAGCGGGAGTCGTTGCGCTGGGCATGATGGCAACAGGCAATTTGAGTTAATGGAGTAAAGAGAGGAGAGAAGCAACATGAAACTGGTAGTTGCTTTAGGGGGGAATGCCCTGCAAGCAGACGGCAAACCGGCGACGGCTGAGGCGCAGTTATGCACTGTGAAAGCTACGGTTACACATTTAGCCGATTTGATCGCAAGCGGTCATCAGATCGTGATTGTGCATGGCAATGGACCACAAGTGGGACGACTGGTACTGCAAAACGAGTATGCCAAACCGGTAACACCGCCCATGCCGTTTGATGTGTGCGGGGCTATGAGTCAGGGCCTGATTGGCTATCACATTCAGCAGGCCCTTCAGGAAGAATTGAAGAGGCGGCACATCGATAAGCCAGTGGCCACATTGCTGACGCAGGTGGTGGTCGATCCACAGGATGCAGGGTTCCAAAACCCAACCAAACCGATCGGCCCTTTTTATACCCAGGAGGAAGCGGAAGCTCTTAAAAAGGAACAGGGCTATATCCTGGTCGAAGATTCCGGTCGCGGGTATCGCCGCGTGGTAGCCTCGCCGGAACCTAAGCGAATTGTGGAATTGGCAACCATTCAAGAGCTGGTTGGCCATGAACAAATCGTTATTACCGTAGGCGGTGGCGGCATCCCGGTGGTCGAAACCGAAAATCATACGTTAGCAGGAGTTGCGGCGGTGATTGATAAAGATCTCGCCGCCGAACGACTGGCGGAGGATCTGGGGGCCGACGGACTCATCATCTTGACGGCCGTCGAAAAGGTCTCTCTTCATTACGGCAAGCCGGAGCAACAGGATCTTAATCAAATCACGGTACAAGAAGCCGAACGGTATATTACCGACGGACAATTTGCCGCCGGCAGCATGCTGCCCAAAGTGAGGGCCGGGGTAAAATTCGTTACCTCCCAGCCGGGACGAATGGCTATCATTACTTCGCTGGAAAAGGCGAATGAGGCCTTAACGGGAAAGAGCGGCACCCGCATTGTGCCGTAAGCCAACGGTTGACAGCGGCGGTTGTTCTGCCATTCCATCCAGGGCCCAGCTGTTACTTTTGCAAAACCGCAAGCGAATACTGAAGAATTTCCTATTATCGTTTGACTACAGCGGAACCATGATTGTCTGCAAAGTGCTGCCAGGTTCAGCCAAGGTGGTGGCCAGGCTGCTGGCTAGTGTGACTTGTTCGGATATCGTCGGCTGTGTCGCCGGGAATGATACGATTTTCGTGACAGTTAATTCACCAGACAATGCAGAGCGGGTGATAGAGGCGTTTTATAAGGTATGGGGCCGCTGAGAAAGAACATATTGAAGAAAAGGATTAATAAATAGAGCCTACGGGCTCTTTTTTTTTATTGCCTAATTCCCTAAATATTTCCTGATAAGTTATTCTTTACTAGGGAAGGAGGGGAAAATATGAAAGAATTTGACGAAATTCTACGTCAAATTGAGTATCTTCGTCATATGCTAAATAGGTTGGCTACTGAAAAAGGCGTTTCCGATTTGGAAGTAGTGCGACTGAGTAAGCAGCTTGATGAAGTGCTCAATAGGTACCACAAAATGTTCAAAGCAAGGTAAGAACTAAAGAAACCGTCCAATTGGACGGTTTCTTTAGTTCTATGCTTTAACCCGCAAATCTTTTCAAGCCATTATTTGCACGTGCTCAGTAGCGCTTTTTGGTATTCATGGATATTCTATTAATTTATTTATAATTACATAATTATAAGCAGCGGTAACCATATTCCTGTTAACACTAGCTTCGGAGCTGTCTCCATAATAGGCTCCCCCCGGAATGTTTCCATGAGATTCATAGAGGCATCTTTCCGGAAAGTCTCCCCAAAACTCGATGCCATTTAGCCAAAGGGAGGCATCCTGATTCCATTGGTTGCTATTTGTGTAATAAGAACATTTGAATGTGAATGTTTGTTTTTCAAAGGATATTTTGTTATCGAACGTTTGGTTTCTTATTTTAGCTAAAGATTCTTTGTCTGGTACGCACACTAAGGTATACGTCATTTCGAAAAGCGATTCCTGATCATTTTTCGATGTTACTTTTGCTTTTAATGCTTCAGTTAGCAGATTCTTAGTAAAACCGTTGTCGGTAACGGTGTATATGACTTGGGCGAAGCATACGTTGGTTATCATGGTAAACATAAGGGTAAACATAAGGGCAAGAAGAATCTTTTTCATGGCAGCATTCCTCCTTACATTACCGGTTCTCTAAATAATCGTCGAATCCTCCGAAAAAAAAGTAATTCTTTTTATTTGTCGGTATCCTCTTCGTTATTGAATGGTTTCAAAGCGGGTTGTAAACTTAATGACCTGGAGGAGTGTGTTGCCTCAGACCGAACAAAAATACCTTCTTGCCATATCTGATAAGCGTATATTATAACGCCTAGTGCGGTGGTCATAAAAACGTCCAGCATGGCACTAACATTTTGAAATTGAATTACGCCTCTGCTGCCTAGAAAATAATATTCAAATCCTAGGGTATAGAGCAAATTTAATAAAAAATCGACACCTATATACAACCAAAATCTCCCATGAGTAAATTTGAAAAGCCACATGGTGGCTACTGGTATGGGACCATATAGATAGGGGACGCTCTGGAGAGGATAAAGCTTTACTGAATATACCCACCAGCCAAACGTGATACCTGTTTCGAAATCATTGCGCTCGTAACTGTGGCAAATAGACCAACAGGGAAGAACCGCTTGATATCCTCTTTTTTCATAAAAAGAAGCGAGAGCCATGAAAGGATGAATATGGATGACAAAATTGTTTGATTGCTCACGGAAAATCCCCCATTAATTAACTTTTTTATCGTACTGCTTGTGGTTAGTATATACTTTTACCCAGATTTTATTGAGGAGCAGAAGAAGTGGCTTTAACCACGAGAAGCGTAGTAAAAAAGCTAACGAAACTGGAGTGTAAAGGCAAATAGCAAATACCTCGTATGCTGGGCTAAACTTTTTTGGTATTTTAACGATATTATATATAGAAAGATATCCGCAGAATAACAAGATTATTTGGCGGTGACGAGGAGTACCGCCATTATGAGGAGGCGGTACTATGGTATATATCAAAAACTGGGTATACAAAGAGATGATTCGAATTGACCTGGGAGAGCTATGGCCGCTTTACAAGGTACTGCTTGTTATGATTGTATTGCTGGGAATTATCGTTGATTGTGTAGATTTTATTCCATAATTATGGGTTAAGGTACGGCAGCCACTTAGTATTAGGTGGCTGCCGTTTTTCTTTAGCATCGGTAGTAAATACTATTTCCAGATGCTAGAATAATAGTACAGGCTTACCTTAGCCGTAGAATTCCATTGATGTAGGATGTGAATCGAATGAACTGGGACAATATGCCGCTGGTCGTTATTCTTGTGTTAGCCGTTATTGGCAATAACCAATCGGTATCCTTGGCGGTTGCGGTGCTTCTGGTAATGAAATTTTTGGGGTTGACAACCTGGATTTCCAGTATTGAAAACCATGGACTGGATATTGGAATCACGATTTTAACCATGGTGGTGCTAACGCCTTTAGCGCTGGGCCGGGTATCCATAGTTGATATGATGGTTGCTTTCAAAACCCAAGCCGGTCTGGTTGCCATTATTGTGGGGATGATTGTATCTTGGGTAGCAACGCAAGGCCTGTATTTTTTGAAAGCATCGCCCGAGGCTACGACCGCTCTGATTATTGGTACCATCGGCGGTGTTTGCTTTTTGAACGGGCTGGCGATTGGGCCGCTGATTGCTGGTGGTGTAGCCGCCATGATCATTAATCTTTTGAACTCATTGAAACAGTAATAGAATAGACTGCTGGAACTGCGTGTTTCTATCAAACGTTTTTTTCCGTGAAATAATATAACAAGGCAATAACCGGCATACTTAATCCAAGAATGGAGGCCAACATCCAGCCGCCGGAAGCGTAGGCCCAGCCTCCCAGTGCCGACCCGATCGCGCCGCCGATAAAGAAGACGGCCATGAATACTCCGTTTACGCGTCCTCGTATTTCATTTCCCAGCGAATAAATCGCACGCTGACCGAGTACAAGATTGCCGGATACCGCCATATCCAGGGCAATGGCGGCAACAACCAGTAGAGCTAAAGACAGTGCGGAAGCATCTGTAGCCAGATGGGTAATCAAAAACGATAGAGCGGCAATGACAATGACCAAACCTGTTAACCGTTTGGTCCAGCCCCTGTCGGCCAAGCGGCCGGCAATGGGGGCGGCTATTGCGCCGGCCACGCCGGCGAGAGCGAATAGGGCAATTCCCTGCTGCGAAAAATGAAAGTGATGAGCGAGCCAGAGAGGACTTACCGTCCAAAACAGACTGAAAGCACCGAACAGGCAAGCCTGATAGAAAGCGCGGCGGCGTAAGATCGCCTTGGTGGTAAACAGCAACCACAGGGAACGGATCAATTCGCCATAATTCATAGTAGGCGAGGGTTTGCGTTCGGGAAGTGCGAAAGCGAGCAACCCGGCCATTATGGCCGTAATAGCCGCAGAGAGAATAAAGACGGCCTGCCAACCCCACAGGTCAGTTACAAAGCTGGCGAGCGGACGGGCCAGCATGATACCAAGCAATAACCCGCTCATTACGTTGCCGACTACCTGGCCCTGGCGTCCTTCAGCTGCCAGATGGGCGGCATAGGGCACCAGTATTTGCGCTGCCACTGAACCTAGTCCGGTAAATATCGCCGTTATAAGAAAAAAGTTTGCGCTATGCGTCAAGGAGGCGACAACCAAGGAGCAGATAACTACTGCTAATGTGGCTACAATTAACCGACGGTTCTCGATGAGATCACTAAGGGGAACAATAAACAATAGACCAGCCACATAGCCGATTTGGGTTAAGGTGACAATCAAGCCTGCCGATGCTAACGGCAGATGGGTATCGGCACTGATAGGGCCAATTAAAGGCTGTGCATAATAAAGATTGGCAACAATTACGCCGCAGGCTACGGCTAACAGAGTGATTATCCAATTTGGAGTTTGCCTGGTTTTTACTTGTAAGTTGTTCATACGAAATCCCTTCCTTATCTGTTTTTGCGTTGGAGTATTTTTTTTGGCCAAATAAATACTGAACGTACAGTTTAGTTTATGTTTTAATTATAAACTGAACGTTTAGTATTTGTAAAGAGATAATTTCATTTTCTTATAAAAAAATATTTAGTATAATGTACGTATAGTTTTAGTAGGGAAAAAGCAACAGGAGGTATTCCATTGGAAAAGAAGAAAGGGCGTCCCCGTAATGTCGCAACAGAACAGGCCATTCTGGCCGCTTCCTATGATTTATTGCTGGAAATTGGCTTCGGAGCCGTAACGGTGGACAAGATTGCTGAACGGGCCAAAGTTAGCAAAGCCACCATTTATAAATGGTGGCCAAACAAAGCAGCGGTTGTGATGGATGGCTTTCTCTCCGCGGCTATGTCCAGGCTTCCCGTACCGGATACCGGTTCGGTGCTCAAAGACATCGTTATTCAGGTAACCAATTTAGCCCGGTTTTTAACCAGCAGAGAAGGTAAAGTGATTAACGAATTCATTGCGGAAGGCCAATTTGATGCCAAATTGGCGGAAGAATACCGAACCAGATATTTTAATCCCCGGCGGCTTGATGCCCGGCGCATTCTGGAGCGGGGCGTACAGAGAGGCGAGTTAAAGAAGGAATTAGACCTGGAAATAGGTATTGATTTGATTTTTGGTCCGCTGTTTTATCGCTTACTGGTAACCGGGGAGCCAATCGATGAAGCCTTTATTGAGACATTGGTAAACTATGCGTTTAAAGGGATTGAGTAAAGGCAAAAAACTGCCGCCTTGTGGGAAGGCGGCAGTTTTTTGCACTACGGGTTTCTATTCGGCGGATAAGGGCAAACCACATCGATGATCAGCAACTAGTAGCATACAATTATGCTGGTTAGGGTGCAATGCATAATATTATAGCGTCTTTGGTAAATAATAAAAGACAAGAGTGGCTCGAATCATCGTTAGTATCATGAATAAATCGAGCTGAAAAGACAAGTAAGGGGCGAGTAGTATGAAGGCGAAGCATCATGGTAAGACTAAGTGGCATTTTAAGAAGATTGCCGCCGCTATCGGCAGTGCTGTCGTTATTGCTGCCGCAACGATTCCGGGTGTGGCGTCAGTTGTCACAGTTCCTGATACCAATAAACCACCAGCCACACCAACGGCGGCTGCGCCGGAAACGCCTCCTCCGCCCACTGAGCAGACGGCACAAAATGTTCCGCCGGAAGAAGCGAGGGCAGAAAAGGTTTTGAATATTACAGCCACAGCCTATGCACCTGGACCGCATGACAATGATCAATGGGGTAATAAGACTCGTTTGGGAACACAAATCCGGCCAGGGGTAATCGCGGTGGATCCTAGAGTAATTCCCCTTGGATCACAGGTTATGATAAAGTATCCTGATGGAACGAAAGAGTATGCAGTTGCCGAAGATACAGGCGGAGCCATCAAGGGCCACCGTATCGATGTGGCAAAGTGGACGGTCAAGGAAGCCTATGGATTTGGCATTAAGCCGGTCAAGGTGTATGTATTACATACACCTGAGAAGACAAACGAGGCCAGGGCATAGTGAACTCTATAGGTGTGCTGCAATAGCAATAACCGGGTTACCGCCAACGATACGTTGGTGGTAACCCGGTTTACTATTTAGGCGTGGCCCCAGTCACCTGGCGCTATTTGCATAGATGTTTTTTGCGGCCGTTCAATTCGGCGAGTTTGGCAGAGTTAAAGCGGTCTACCGTGCTCAGATAGCCGGTGATCCGGCGTACCCGGCGCACCGTATTGGTGTTGCAGCTAGGACAATTGTCTTCTGGGATAACGCCGGTATAGCCGCAATGAGCGCAATAATCCAGTGGGAAATTGATGCCGACGTACCCCATATCCGCATCAGCCATGGCTTTTATCAGGCTTTCGGTTACAGCAACATTCTGGCTCGGGGGAGAGGGTAATTCCACATAACTGATATGGCCGGCATTGCAATATTTATGGAACAGGCCTTCTGTCTGGATTTTATCGAAGGCGGAGATATCGGCGTAGACAGGAACGTGGAAAGAGTTGGTGTAGTATTCTTTATCGGTGATGCCGGGAATGCTGCCGTATTTTTTTTGATCGATGGCGGTGAAACGGCCGGAAAGTCCTTCGGCCGGAGTTGCCAGCAGCGTATAGTTCAGATTGTAGGTTTCCGCTGCTTCATCGATGAGTTGTCGCATTCTCTTAATAATCTTTTCTCCCAGAGCCAGCACTGCCGGGTCTTCTCCGTGGTGTTTTCCGGTCAGGGCCACCAGGGTTTCCGCCAAACCGATAAAGCCTACCGACAAACTTCCGTGGACGATAGCCGGTTCAATACGGTCGCCGGGCTGCAGCTGTTCCGAATCCAGATACAGGCCCTGGCCCATTAGGAAGGGCATATCATTGACCTTAAGGTTGGCCTGAACCTGGTAGCGCTCATATAATTGTTCCACAGTCAGCGTGACCAGGGTTTCCAGGTTGGACCAGAACTTGTCCAGGTTATTGCCTGCTTCCAAGGCCGCGCGGGGCAAGTTTATGGTGGTAAAGCTCAGATTGCCCCGGCCATCGGTTACCTCCGGCCCCCGACAATTAGCCATGACTCTGGTACGGCAACCCATATAGGCCACTTCTTCTTTATAGTCTTTATTAAAACTGGAATCCATGAAACTAAAGGTCGGGAAAAGTCTGACACTGGCAACTTCCAAGGCCAGCCGGAACAGGTCATAGTTAGGGTCCCCCGGGTTACGATTGATACCGTTTTTTATTTTGAAGATAATATTGGGGAATATGGGAGCTTCGCCGTGTCCTAATCCCTTGCGGTACGCCAGCAGTAAGTTTTTGGTCACCTTGCGGCCGCCGGCGCTGGTATCTGTGCCAATGTTTATACTGGAAAAGGGAACTTGTGCTCCCGCCCGCGAGTGCATGCTGTTCAGGTTATAAATGACTGCTTCCATCGATTGATAAGCTTCTTCTTCGCTGGCAGTTTCAAAATAAGGAGCCAGGTCCCGGTCAAAGAAGGCATAAGACTGACCGCCGTGCATGTCATTTTGATTGCTCTGCAGGATGATGCAGGCCAAAGCGGCTGCGGAGGAGGCGCGGCGTGGCGGACGGATAAACCCGTGACCCGAGTTGAAGCCGTTTTGCAGTAACTTGCCCAGTGGTATTTGCAGGCAAGTAAGAGTTTTGCTATAGAAGTCCAGGTCATGGATATGAATGGCGCCGGATTTATGGGCTTGGGCGAATTTTTCCGAAATCACTTTGCTAAGATAATAGGATTTGCTGGCGGCACTGCCGATTTGCAGCATTTTGGCGGAAGGAGAATTGCCGACATTGGCATTTTCCCGGTGCGTTTCTTTTAGGATTTCCGCGACTGCGTCATCCAGTGTATTTTTAGCTTCCCGGATGGCAGTCCGGTTGGCGCGATATTGTATGTAGGCTTTGGCGGTTTTCTTAAAGCCGCTGTCGAAGATGGCATCTTCGACATAGTTCTGCACATCCTCCACGCTATAGCCGTCTTTCTTTTGGTCCATAGCCAGCCGGTTGATCACCATTTTTGTGATGCTGAGAGCCAGGTTTTTCGACCAGGTTTCGGCGGTATGGTGTTCAGGCGTACGAAATTCTTTTACCGCTATCAGGGATCTATAAACGGCAGTAGCAATTTTTACCGGTTGAAAAGGGACCGTCTCACCGGTACGCTTTATTATGCTAGTTAAATTTCCTTGGAGTAATTTTTCAATCCATTGATGAATTTGCTGTTTTTCAGTTTCTGTAAAGGTTTCTACGAATAAATCCTTCGACATCATATTCCTCCCCCGTATTGCACTAGGTTTTTCAGGTAGCAGCGTAGCAACTACCGTTGCATTTTGGTTCCCATACTTTTCCTTACCATCATACTTTATGCATATTGTGTTGTCAATCCGTAAAATAGATATTTAAACACAATATGTTGTGTTTGCGATAGTAGGGAAGTGCGTTAAACTGGTGATATCTCACTGTAACAAGTCCTATGGTAATTTGACGTAATATTTTTGTAGATATTTTCCATTAATTGGTGTATTATTTGAAGGGGGAAGGAGGGGCGACTGGTGGCTACTGCACATGACAAGCTGAGAAATTCCTTAAATTTGAATATCATCAAACATATTTTTAATACGTTGGATGAAGGAATATTGGTCGTTGACAGTAACTGTAAGGTACTGTTTTATAATCAGACTCTTTCCAAGTATGAAGGACTGGAACCGCAGAATGTGGTAGGAAAGCTGCTGTTTGATGTTTTTCCATCTCTTACTCCTGAAGAAAGCACCCTTTATCAAGTGGTTATGACTGGCGAACCTATTACCGGGCGATTTCAGCGGTATATCAATTACAACGGCAGACAACTGCAAACGGTGAATACAACTATACCGATTATAGAGGAGGGCGAAATCGTAGGCGCTCTGGAAGTTTCCCGTGATATGTCAGTGATAATCGACCTGACGGATAAGGTAGCCGAACTACAGCAGCAAAAGGCGGCTAGGCCAAAGTTCCCAGGCAGTAATGGATTCAGATTCTCTTTTGCCGATATTATCGGGAGTAACAGAAAAATCCGGGAAATCATTGAGGGACTGAAAAAAGTTGCCCGGACGTCATCGAGTGTTTTACTCTACGGTGAAACTGGCACCGGTAAAGAGTTGTTTGCTCAAAGCATACATTACGAAAGTCCGAGGAAGAACCACGCGTTTATTGCCCAAAATTGTGCAGCGTTACCGGAGAGCTTGCTGGAAAGCCTGCTTTTTGGTACCACCAGGGGAAGCTTTACGGGGGCGCTGGACAAGCCGGGTCTATTTGAGCAAGCCCACGGCGGGACAATCCTCCTTGACGAAATTAATAGCATGGGATTTTTTCTACAGGCCAAAATCCTCCGGGTGCTCCAGGAGGGATTGGTCAGGAGGCTGGGGGGCGCAGAGGATATCCCGGTAAATGTCAGAATCATTGCTACTACTAACGAAAAGCCCAGTGTGTTGTTAAAAGCAGGCAAGCTGAGGAAAGATTTATTTTACCGGTTGAGTGTGATCTATGTAGAAATCCCGGCTTTGCGCGAGCGAATCGAAGATGTCGAGGAGCTTGCTCGTTACTTTGTCGCAAAGTACAATAGTAAGTTCAACAAAAGCATTACACACATCGATGACCGGCTATTGAAAAGATTGCAGGATTATCGCTGGCCTGGGAATGTTCGGGAGCTTGAACATGTTATCGAAGCGATGATGAATTTTGCCGACGACGGACGGCTAACTATGCAGTACCTGGATTATCTGGGATGCAGCGCTTTTAAAGATTATCTGGAAAGTGAGTATTGCGTTAGGAACGGCATCAGAGATGACATCGGTTTGGTTGAGAAAAACATGATTATAAACATGCTTGACGAATATGACGGGAATATATCCCATGCGGCTAAAGCCATGGGCCTAAAGCGGCAGGCGCTACAATACAGGCTAAAAAAATATAATATTTTTCTAAAGGATCAAAAAGCGTAAACCCCCTTGGGAAAACTCACAAATCAAAAGTGAACTTTCCCAAGGGGGTTTAGTTCGCCTGAATAAAAGCAACAGCCCGCTTCCGCTAAGGCCCGGCGCAAGCTATGTGTTCTTTATGTGCGAAAGGTAACAACCGATTAGCTGCTAGCCGAGTTATTGGTGTTTTGATTCAGCTTACTGCTTTGCATACCGTAGCACAAGTAGATAACGATGCCGAGGCCAGTCCAGACCACAAAACGGATCCAGGTGATGGCCGGCAGTTGCAGGGAGAGATACCCGCACATCAGAATTGCCAAAGGAGCGATAATATAAACCGCCGGGCATTTAAACGGGCGGTGCAGATTCGGATTGGTGCGGCGCAGAACAAGAACTCCGCAAGAGGTGGTGATAAAGGCAAAGAAGGTTCCGATATTGGCCATTTCCGCGACTTCATCGATAGGAAAGAGACTGCCTGTGGCGGCGACCAGGACGCCTGTTATCCAGGTTATTATGTAGGGAGTGCCGTAACGGGAGTGGATTTTGCAAACCTTGTTGGGAATTAAGCCATCCCGGGACATGGCGAAAAAGATTCGGGACTGGCCATACAAGGTGGTCAGCAGTACGGAAGTAATGCCGGTAATGGCTCCGACGGCGACAAGGGCGGAACCGATTTTATATCCCAGGGCCTTTAGGGCATACGCCACAGGTTCGGCGGTTCTCAGATCGGTATAAGGGATAGCACCGGTCAAAACGGCTGATACCAGGATGTAGAGCAGCGTGCAGCCCAAAAGGGAACCGATCAGGCCAATGGGCAAGTCTCTTTGCGGATTTTTGCATTCCTCGGCCGAGGTTGAAACGGCGTCAAAGCCTAAATAAGCAAAGAATACCAGGGCTGCGGCCGCCGTGACTCCCGAAAAACCCATAGGCATGAAAGGTGTCCAGTTAGCGGTATTGACATGGGGGAGAGCAAGTAGCAAAAAGAGAATTACCGCACCCACCTTGATGTACACGAGAATATTATTCAATTTGGCGCTTTCTTTAATACCACGGACAAGCAAATAGGTCAAAAGGAGGACTATCAGGGCTGCAGGCACATCTATAATCCCGCCTAAAGCGGGGCAGGCGGTGAAAGCTTTAGGGAGCTCGATACCGAAAGCAGTATTCAGTAAGCCAACGGCATAGGCCGACCAACCGGCGGCAACGCTCGCAACGCTGACGGCGTATTCAAGAATGAGATTCCAGCCGACCAACCAGGCCAAACCTTCACCCAGTGTGGCATAGGAATAGGTATACGCACTGCCCGCAATGGGTACAGTGGATGCCAGTTCTGCATAGGTGAGACCGGCAAAAATGCAGGCTACACCTGATAATATGAAAGAAAGAACTATCCCTGGACCGGCGTGTTCCGCGGCCGCTATGCCGGTTAATACAAATATGCCTGTTCCAATAGTAGCCCCTAAGCCTAACAATACAAGATCCCAAGCGCTAAGCGTTTTGCGCAGGCCGGTGGTTTGGTCCGCTTCCTGCAAAATGCGACCAATGTCTTTTGTCCGAATGAATTTTTCAAACAACTAAAACCCTCCTCCTCATTACATGGCATTACGGTTGGCGTATACCGCCTATTGCCGCAGAAAAACAGTCTTGACTAAAAGAGAGGAGAGGGGAAGTGCTTTTTAAAACATGAGCACTTCCGCCTGCAAAGAGCGGGAGGTACACACTAGCCGTTGTTCGGTATCCTTACGGGATTTCTGAATGATTTAAATAAACTTTGCGAGTACATCTTTTACGGTCGGTTTGCCGATCTCTTGGAGATCATAATTCACACGTACGACCGGTTTGTCAATAGTAAGTACCCGGGTCAAGTCGATGGGGGTCCCTGAGACTATGGCATCACAGTCGGCGCGTCGGATGGTTTCTTCCATGTCCTTGATTTGTTGTTCTCCGTAGCCCATGGCTGGCAAAATAACGGAAAGATGGGTGTATTTATCGTAAGTCTCTTTGATGGTACCGACGGCAAATGGCTTGGCTTCCACGATTTCCCCGGCGCCGAATTTTTTAGCAGCCACTATTCCGGCACCAAACGTCATATAGCCATGGGTGAGGGTGGGACCATCCTCGATAACGAGGACACGCTTGCCGCGGATTTTTTCTGGTTCGGTGACAGAAACCGGCGACGCAGCCTCGATGATTACTGCAGCAGGATTGAGTTTTTCAATATTACTGCGGATGATATTTACGTTTTCGGGATCGGCTGTGTCCATTTTATTGATGACGATAACGTCGGCCATTCGAAGATTGGTCTCACCAGGATGGAAAGCTATTTCATGACCGGGGCGATGAGGATCGACTACGACTATATGGAGGTCGCTGTTGTAGAACGAAAAATCGTTGTTGCCACCATCCCATAGGACTACATCAGCCTCACTTTCTGCTTGGCGGATGATGGTTTCATAATCAACGCCGGCGTAAACGATAATGCCGTTATCGATATGCGGTTCATACTCTTCACGCTCTTCGATAGTACACTTATGCAGGTCCAGATCGGCGTAGCTGGCGAAACGCTGGCATATTTGCTCCGATAAGTCTCCATAAGGCATCGGATGCCGAATGACTACGACTTTCTTCCCCATTTCCTGGAGGGCTTTGCCTACGGCTCTTGTAGTTTGGCTCTTGCCGCACCCGGTTCTTACCGCGCAAACGGATATCAGGGGTTTGGCACACTTGATCATCGAGTTATTAGGGCCTATTAGTCGATAGTCGGCGCCTGCGGCAAGCACGCTGGATGCCTTATGCATAACATCCTCATGGGAAATATCGCTATAAGCCAGGACGACTTGATTAACATTATGTTTTTGAATCAGGTCTACGAGGTGGTCTTCGCTTTCGATAGGAATTCCTTGTGGATAGAGATCGCCTGCAAGGGTAGCTGGATATTTACGGCCATCGATATCAGGAATTTGCGTTGCAGTAAATGCTACAACTTCATAATTAGGATTGTTGCGGAAGTAGGTGTTGAATACATGAAAGTCACGGCCTGCTGCTCCCATAATCATTACTCTTGATTTGTTCATTTTGGATGAAGCCTCCTTTGATTGTTTGATTATTGAATATTGCAAAAAGTATGCCAACCCTGAAACCGGCGAAAAATGCACCTGAGTGCAAAGGATGTTTGCAGCTAGGTGCAAAAGTGCAAGGAAATGGTTGGAGCTCTGACAGGTTAACTGGTGAATGGAGTAATAATAAGAGAAAAATCCTGCCGAATTGTATTAATGGCAGGATTTCAACATAGCTCCATTACAATATATAGTAGACATAACATTTTTAAAAATATAACTTGACGGCTTTACACTGTATCACTATAATATAACTATCGCATTGAGAATAGAATATACTGGATGATAAGAAGATAAGCTGATCAGAAAACTGAAGGCCGATTTCTCAAATAAAAGAGAAATTGGTCTTTTTATTTTGTCCAACTATTCGCTTAAAAAAATTCTTTAGGTAAAGGGGAAAAATGTATGACAGTTATTAGTGTAAAAAAATACCGGAGTTTATTGTTATCAGTTTTATTAATTATGGGATTAGCGATTAGTGCGGGCTGTGGCTTGAGCGAGAGCACAACAAAGGACGTAAAACAAGGCGCAAAAGATAGTAAAGTTTATCAGGTAGCAACGCGTGGTACGTTTAAACCGTTTACTTATATGGATGAGAAGGACCATTTAACTGGCTACGACATTGAAATTCTACGTGAAATTGAAAAAAGAAATCCTACTATAAAATTTGAATTTAAAACAATGAGTGTAGATGCCGGTTTTTTAGCTTTGGAATCTGGTCAAATTGATCTTATTGCCAATCAAATTGTCAAAAATCCGCAAAGAGAAGATAAGAGTATTTTCACAAAAGAAGTTAACAATTATACGAGTCGTAAATTAGCGGTAAAAGGGGATAGAGAAGATATACATGGTATTGATGATTTGCGCGGCAAAAAAGTTGCTGTTACCAGTAGTAGTGAAGTAACTCGGCAACTTCAAAAATACAATGAAACAGCAGAACCTAAAATTGAACTGGTATATACCGACAAGGGAACAACGGAAACTTTGAATTTAGTAGCTACCGGACGTGTTGATGCAACCCCGGTTTATGATGTGGCGATTGCAGAAGCGAAAAAGACGCTGGGCATTAATGTAAAGGCGGTTGGCCCTACCATTGCCAGTGATGCTACCTGCTATGCCTTACGTAAAGATGAAAAATCTCAGCAGTTGGCCGACCTAATCGATGCTACGATAAAAGAAATGAGAGCAGAGGGCACACTGAAAAAACTATCTGAGCAATTTTTAGGTAAAGATTATACTGTTCCACAAATGTAAGGACACGCGTGGCATTGTTACAAGATAATAACGCTGGAAAGAAGGTGGTATCTTGGGAAGTTATTTCAGTATTGACTATATGGTAAAATCATTTCCAATTTTATTATCCTATGTTGATGTTACTATAGTCGTCACGATAGTTGCTGAGGTAGTTGGCATTTTGCTTGGCTCTATAGTCGCTTTAATCCGGATTAATAAAATAAAAGCGCTAAATCAGCTATGTCTTTTATATATTTCCTTTATCAGAGGTACTCCCTTCCTGGTACAGCTATATTTAGTCTGTTTTGGGTTACCTCAATTGTTACAGAGTTTTGGTTACCAAGATATTCGCTCCCTACCTGGGTTACTATTTGTATTTTTTATCATGGCAGTCCATACGGGTGCTTATGTTGCGGAAATTATGCGCAGTAGTATTTTAGCAGTAGATAAAGGGCAGCTGGAAGCGGCTCATTCGATCGGTATGAATAGTTATCAGGCTTATATTCGAATTATTTTTCCCCAAGCCTTCAGTATGGCCATTCCCGCTTTGGGTAATAATGTCATTTCAACATTAAAGGGGACATCCTTAATCTTTAATGTCGGTGTTGTCGATATGCTGAGAAAAGCTGATTTGATGGGATCGTATAGTTATCGGCATTTAGAGTTATATGTGGATATTGCGATTATCTATGTTCTCTTATGTTTTGCCATACAGGCAGTGACTCGATTCCTGGAGCGCCGTACAACGTTAGGCAAGGAGTTAGCTTCGTAATTTATGGATTAAGAAGGAAAGTAGATAACTATGAATAATATTATCGATCCTAATTTTTTGGTGGAAATCTTTTTTAAATTAGTCGGGTATATCCCCATGACATTGGGGTTGGCAATCACTAGCATGATTCTAGCCAGTATGTTGGGGATTTTCGTTACCATTATTCGCATAAATAAAATTCCTGTTTTGAGTCGTTTGGCTGATTTATATGTATTATTAGGCAGAGCTTTACCCACGATGATCGTGCTGTATATTGTGTTTTTCGCCTTGCCCATCCTTTTTATGCTTTTTGCTGATACAACAGGTAAGAAGATAGACTTTAATCAAATTCCGGCTATGGGGTTTGCTATTATTGGTCTGACGATTACCACCGGCGCATATTTAGCGGAAATATTCCGGGCTGCCGTGCAGTCAGTGGAAAAAGGGCAAATGGAGGCGGCCTTGTCCATTGGGATGACCTGGTGGCAAGGGTTTTATCGTATTATTCTTAGGCAAGCTGCCGTATTTGCCATGCCTTTGATGGCCAATCAATTTCTTAATTTGATAAAAAATACTTCCATCGCTTTTATGATCACCGTGCTGGAGCTATTTGGCGCTGCCACTGTTATTAGTGCTAATAATAACCGCTATTTAGAAGTGTATATAGTCGTAGCGCTGATGTACTGGGGAATGAGCATTCTTTTTGAAAAAATATTTTTGGCAGTGGAAGATAAACTTGCTTTTTTCAAGAAAGGAAGTACCCAATGATTACATTTAAAAACATCCATAAAGCCTTCGGTGACAATGAAGTATTAAAGGGAATTAATTGCACAATACCCACCGGTTCTGTAACCGTTATTTTAGGGCCCAGCGGTTCAGGCAAAACAACGCTGTTGCGCTCAATAAACTTTCTGGAAAGAGCGGATCGTGGAGAAATTATCTTAGATGATCTCCATATTGATGTGGAAACGGCATCAAAAGCGGATATTCATAACATCCGTCAACATACGGCGATGGTGTTTCAGATGTACAATTTGTTTAAAAACAAAACCGCGTTAGAGAATGTTACGGAAGGCTTGACTGTTGTAAAAAAGATACCTAAAGCCGAGGCGAAAGACAAAGCCTTATATTTTTTAAATAAGGTTGGATTGGCTCATAAAGCGGATGCCTATCCGCATGAATTATCCGGTGGTCAGCAGCAACGAATTGGGATCGCGCGTGCCCTGGCCCTTAATCCTGACGTTATCTTATTTGATGAACCAACATCGGCGCTTGACCCGGAATTAGTGGGTGAAGTACTGGAAGTAATGAAAAAGGTAGCCCAGGAAGTGAACGCAACGCTGGTAGTGGTTACCCATGAAATTAATTTTGCCCGTGAAGTCGCCGATAATATTATTTTCATGGATCAAGGTGTTATCATTGAACAAGGGCCACCACAAGAACTATTAAGTAATCCGAAAGAAATGCGTACAAAACAGTTTTTGTCACGTTATATTTCATTTACGGAATATAACATCTAAAATAGAAGTATAGAATGAAGTATAGAGGGAGGAATTATCAGTATGAGCGATAAAAAAAATACAGAAAGCCTAAGTTGTACAAATTGCAGTATTTATAATTGCAGAACAAAAAGTACGCAGTTCCCGGCTTTTTGTCTGACAACCAAAGATAATGACGGGCATCCGATTGCGGAAGATATCGAGGAAATTAAGCAACTGCTGCAAGGCGACAATCAAGACGCGATGATTGCCAGGGCATCGGCGCAGGTGGAAGGGCTGTTTTATGGGAAACTGACCCGGGTAGGAGAGATTATTGAATTTGCCACGCGGATTGGCGCTAAGAAAATAGGGATTGCCACCTGTGCCGGCTTGATTGAAGAGGCGAAAATTTTTGCCGATATTCTAGCGGCCCAGGGATTCGAGTATTATAGTGCTATTTGCAAAGTGGGAGCAGTCGACAAAACGGAAATCGGGATATTGGAAGAAGAAAAAATCCGGCCGGGAAATCATGAATCTATGTGTAACCCAATTCTGCAGGCCCGGGTGTTGAATTACCACAAAACAGATTTAAATGTCGTCATTGGTTTGTGCGTAGGACATGATTCGCTATTTATTAAATACTCAAAAGCGCCTGTTACGACCCTTGTTACAAAAGACAGAGTCACTGGCCACAATCCGGTAGCGGCTTTGTATACAGCCCATTCCTATTACAAAAAGTTATTGCAAAAAAAAGAGTAAACTTTGTAGGTTGATTTTTCGACCAGAGTGAATTTAGGTAAGCGAGGAGAGTTAATTATGGGAAACAGCAGTACGGAGTTGGATTTTGACAAAATTATTACTCGTCAGGGAACAGGCAGCCGCAAATGGGATGATATCGGCAGCGTATTTGGTAGTGAAGAGGTGTTGCCGTTGTGGATCGCCGATATGGATTTTGCCTCTCCCGGGGCGGTAGCGGCGAAGATTGCTGCGCGGGCTGAACATCCTCTTTATGCGTATAACGCTCAGAATGAGACGTTTAACCAGGCTATTGTCGACTGGGTACGGCGCCGGCATCATTGGAATATTGAAAAAGATTGGATTGTCCAGGCACCGGGTGTTGTACCATCCATCATTCTATCTATTATAGCGCTATCGGAACCGGGCGACGGCATTATCATTCAACCGCCGGTTTATCCACCGTTTTTTGCTTCGATAAAAGATAATAACCGGATTATCGTTGAGAATCCACTGCTATCGAAAAACGGCTATTATGAAATTGATTTTGAGGATTTGGAGCAAAAACTTGCTGACACCAAAAATAAACTGCTCTTGTTGTGTAACCCGCATAATCCGGTAGGCCGTGTGTGGAGCCGGGAAGAACTGACAAAGGTGTATACTCTTTGTCAGAAATATAAGGTAGATGTCTTATCTGACGAAATTCACAGTGACTTAGTGTATCGCGGGCATAAGCATACCGTGTTTGCTTCACTGGGGACACCGGTGTGCAAACAGAGCGTAACATTCATGGCAGCCAGTAAAACCTTTAATATCGCTGGATTAAATACGTCCTTTATGATTATACCCTGCCAGCGCAGGCGCGGCTTGATTGAGACAGAAGTGAACCGTTTGCACCTTAGACGGAATAATCTTTTTGGTGTACTGGCGACCGAAACGGCTTATCAGGAAGGCGAGGCGTGGCTGGATAATCTGCTGGTCTATTTGGAAAAAAATGCGGATGTACTTGTGCAGTTTGTGGAAACGAAATTACCTGGCGTTAAAGTAGTTAAGCCGGAAGGAACATTTCTGGCCTGGTTAGATTTTCGTGCCTACTTTAAAGAGGCCGAAAAACTGGATAGGTTTTTGGTGGAAGAGGCAAAAGTTGGTTTGAACTCCGGTAAATCTTTCGGCAGCCAGGGCGAAGGGTTTGCGCGTATTAATTTTGCGACGCAACGGAGTGTTTTGGTAGAAGCCTTAACGAGGATCGAGCGAGCACTTAAGAAGATAACAGGATAAAGTTCTACTAAAAATGTAGCTGCCCTTTTGTGGCGATAAAACACCGTTCGTGCGAAATGAACCATAAAAAACGACAATGACAAAGTGCCCCCATTTGTAGGAAATAAAACTACAAATGGGGGCATTACTTATGAAACGGCGGGACTATACACCAAGAGACTATCCCACCATAAATGATGAATTTTGTCATAAGAGCGGAATTTTTGATTGACAAATTTTTACATATTCTGTTACGCTATAACAAACCTCATATATGCTGATTCAGGTGCCCTACGGGGCTTAATAGGGAAGACCGGTGCAAAGCCGGCGCGGTCCCGCCACTGTAACGGGGAGCAAACCCAAAATTATACCACTGGAATACATATTCTGGGAAGGTTTGGGCAAGTGAAGATCCGGAGCCAGGAGAACTGCCTGTTTGACAATCACCGCTTTAACCTACGAGCGATAGGGAGGGGATTATTATGCTCATTTTTCCTTCCCGGCTATTTCGATAGCCGGGATTTTTTGTCCTGAAAGTATAACTTTCGCCTGGATAAGGGTAACATCGGCTTCCGCTTTCGCCAAAGGCTAGGCGCAAGCCGTGTTTTCTTATGACCGGAAATTATGATTGTGTTCCTTAGAGGTTTAGGCATTAGTGGAAGGTATAGCACTATGGGGCTGACCGGGCAAATATGTTAGATGAGAAGCAGGGCAGGGGCCGGTGGCCTTTTCCCTGTTTTTTTCATGTATATGGACGGTTGGGACGAATTAGCCTGAGGATATCCGGAATTGGAAGTTGCTGAAAAAATGTTAACTTATTTTCGAAAATATTGAAACATTTAGTATCCCAACTTGTACGTATAAGAATAGGGGGGATAGTATGAATCATTACTACAAAGCGGAACAAGCGAGAAGTGATGAGTATACGATTGAGCAAATCACAAGCATCATCAAGCATTATGACGAGTTATACAGCGTTGTGCAAGTTACTGCTGTCAGTTACGATAAAGTCCGCGCGGTTTCCACTAATCATACCAAAGAAGATATATTATGCTCATTGATTGATGTAGAGCAAAGTATTGCAATATTATCACCGCTGCAACAAAAAATTTTCAATAAATTAAAAGCAGGTCATACCTATTCAGAAATTTCTTTTGATCTGCAACTGAGTACAAGCAGCCTAAGATACAATTTGAAACAGGCATTGGCAGCTATAACTGACTATCTTAATTCAAATAAGGCAGTTTAAGTAAGAAAAACCGGGAGGTAATATGATGAGATATTACACACTGTCTGTAATTGAAGACGCCTTCCGCCGCCAAGATCCAGAATTAACAGAAACAGAAATCAAAGAAAAAGCGAAAAAGATCCACTCGCAGTTAAATACCCTTGATATTAGCTGGCGGCGAAGCAATAAGAAATTTTATCGAATGAACGAATTCCGTAATATTGGTTCCTAGACTTTCCCATATGACACAAGTATGGTGACAGTTTTTTTATAATCGATAGTGTTAAGCGGAACTGATTGTCATAGGCAACTGCAGTATGTGAGGTTTGAATTGAAAAATTCAGTATTAAATAAAAAATACGTACAATGCAGAAGTTTTTTTATCTTAAATGACCTCGAATTGTACGGATAAAGAATAGGGGGAGATAGTATGAAATAAAACAGTCTAGAAAGTTCTCTAAATGACCAAAGTAACTAAAGTTAGAGCCTACGGGCTCTTTTTTTATGGAGGTAGGGTAATTGGGCGATATAGCAGACAACGTATGCAAAGCGGCGAAAGGAGCTGCCCACTCACTGATGGATGTAGCACTGGCCAAGATTTCTTTGGCCGGTACCCTGTCTTTTTTCTTCGGCAACCACGGTACGGCCCTGTTGGCCTTTATCGTGCTGATCCTGATCGATTTATTTACCAAATGGCTGGCGTTAGCCTATAAGTACCTGCTGGACCAGGGGATATGCCGGGAACAGGCCGGCCTGTGGCAATGTGTCCGTAGTATGAAGAAGGCATTTGCCAACAGATATATTACGTCGGAAATGATGAAAACAAAGTTTGCCGGAAAAATCATTTTATATATGGTTTTGGTGGCAGCCGTTGTCCAGGTTGATCATATGGCCGGAGGCGAAGGCGTGTTTTTAAGAACAGCGTGGTATTATCTGGCAGCCACCGAAGCGCTCAGCATTGTGGAGAACCTGCGCGATGCCGGTGTGCAGAGCCTTACTCCCCTGTTGACCTTTATCCGAGCAAAAATGGGAGGGATCAAGTAATGACGCCGGAGAAATTTATTGACTGGCTTGCCCCGGTTGCCCAGCGTATTTGCCCGAGGTACAAGCTCTATACCAGTGTGTGCATTGCCCAGGCCGCTATGGAAAGCGGCTGGGGCCGGCATACGATCGGTGACTACAATATTTTTGGCCGCAAAGCTGCGGCTGGCGATTTATTTACCGAAGTAAGAACCCAGGAGTATTACGACGGCGAATTGGTCAGTGTTGTCGATAAATTCAAGTTGTACGGCTCGCTGGAAGAAGCCGTTGAAGACTGGTGCCTGTTATTGACCCAGGAGCCGGTATATGTGGAGCATGTGGACAACACCTCCCTGGAAACTTTCGTACAAACCATGGCCTCAATCTATGCCACTAATCCGGACTATGCCTATGATATCCTGGCAACCATTGCCGCCAGTCAATTGACTCAATATGATGAGTAACCGGCAGGGGTTTATTATCCGCTTATGCTACAAGGTTATATATAGGGCAGTTGAAGAAAAGATACAATTTTGTATAGTATCATCACTTTTTTACCAATTGTGGACGGATAAAGGATAGGAGGTGAGAGAATGTATTGTCCTTTACTTTGTATTAAACCTGAGAATAGTAAAGTTTCCTTTTGTCAATGTATGGAGGAGGCCTGCGCCTGGTGGATTGTTACCGGTACCACAGGTAAATGTGCAATTTACCAAATGGGAGTATCTGCTGCAAAAACTGAAAAAACGGCATAACCACAAGTGAAGAAAGGGGGTAATCATATGATTCCCACACTGAAATTAAGTGACATAATCAACAAATGGCGAGATGCCTTGCAAGCCAGCCAGCCGATAAAAGATTTCTGCACAACCCATTATAAAAAAGTCCCAAACATCTTCGTCGGCATTAACGGCAAAACGCCGCCAACAACAGAGAACTGCCCACTGATTATTCTTTATCCGGGTGCTAAATCTGAAGGCTTGGAATTACAAGAATATGAGTACAAACTTACGGTGGGCTGGACGATAGTGCAGAATGCAGTGACTGTAACCAATAATGTGACAGAGTATAATGGCATAGCGGAATGTGACAGCCTTGGACAGCTAATCTACCTGGAACTTGCACAACTAAGCACTGACAATCCAATTAGTGTATCAAATTACAACATCGAGCCGGTTGCCTACTTCCCACGGTTTCCTGGACGTATGGAAATTACGGTAAAAATTACACCTGTTAATGGTTATAGTATTAACTTCTAGGAGGTTTTAAGATGGCAAGAGCAAAAGGAGTTAATTCTCAGCTTGCACTGGCTTATGAGAAGGCGTATGGACTGACACCGGCGGCTCCCCAAGGCTATAATATGCCTTTTAATCAGTCGAAACTGGTAATTAATCAAAATCTGATAAATTCCGCAACCATCCGCGACTGTCGTGATCAAATCCAGCCGGCAATCGGCAATACTGATGTATTTGGCAGTATTGTCGTACCCATTGATCAGGTCGGTATCGGATTTTGGCTGCAGGCCATGCTTGGCACCCCGACGACTACCGGCTCCTGGGCTCCTTACACCCACGTATTCAAAGGCCCTAAGCGTCAGCTATCAATGGTACTGGAGCAGCAGTATCCGGATATTCCGGCCTATGAAATGTTTAACGGCTGCAAAGTAAACAATTTTGCCTTCTACTATGGCGGTGATAATGAATTAACGGCTAATATTTACATTGCCGGTGCAAAACGTACCGTTGGCGCTAGGCCCTTTGCATCCTCCCTGAGCCCACTTCCATTTCTGAAATTCAGCAACTTTCAAGGGGCGGTGGAAGAAGGCGGGGCGCAACTGGCTATTGTAATCGAAGCCAGCCTGAATGTTTATTTTGGCCTGGATGGCAATACCTATACCATTGACGGCAACGGCTGCCGCACTGACTTGCCTGAAGGCATTCTCCAGGTGTCTGGCAGTATCAAGGCGTTTTTTGCTGATACAATACTACTGCATAAGGCGGTTAATAACACGAAATCCTCGTTAACATTCAAGTTTACCAGTGGCACTCATAGCCTGCAATTTTTTATGGAAGAAGTCATTTTTCAACAAACATCACCCGGCATTGAGAGTGACAAAGGTATCTATATCAACTTGCCATTTAAAGCATTTTATGAAAGCGGCAGCGTCGGCAGCGCCATAGTAGCCACTTTGGTCAATGGGCATGCCTCCTATGCTGCAGTATAGGAAGTATTCCCCTAAAGCTTAAAGGTTTATGAATACCAATCCCCATCAAAGTCCTGTAAATTGGTTTAGCGGAACCGTATTTACAGGACTTTGGTTACCAGGAGGCTTGTGTCGGAAGGAGTTGAAGTTATGAGTGATAAAGTTAGTACAAATCAGAAGTTTAACGCTCAATTACTACCCGAGTTTACCTTGCCAGCGGTAGTAGTCACAGCGCCCAGATTAAGATGGTATGATTGGTATGGTATATGGAAAAACATATTTGCGGCAATAGATCCACAGAGTCCTGTATTTATTAACCCAACACTTAGTCATCAAAACATTCTAGATGGTTATCGGTTAAGAGAAAATCCACTTAAAATTGGACTATCATGGAGGGTAACCGCTTCCGGCAGGGTGCATCCTGATGATGTAAAACAATATATTAAACAGGAAAAAACCCTTTATTCGCATATGTTGCCTGCTGTCGAGGATGCAGCAACCAAGCTGAGTCAGGAGTCGAGTAATGCTGAGTCGAAAAATACTGAATTCAATTCTGATGCGATTTATTGGTCATATGATCTAAGTCCGATTCCACCATCTGAGGTTGGTGGCAAAATGGAGATGAGCAAGAGTACTGTAGATGGTCTAAAGGCCGCAGGTTCAGTAGCTTTAGATGCTTCAGGGGAATTTGCACTCGATAGAGGGAGTAAAGGGGGGACAATCATCCTACCTAACGGCAAGGTGATTACTTCTGAGACCTTAAAAACTTTTGGCGAAGCAACTAAGGGTATAGGCGTATTGCTGGACGCTAAGGACGTCAAGGAATATGGGGAGCAAGTTTTTCAGGAAGCTAAAAACCGAGGCTTTTCTGATGAAGATGCGGATGGTATAGCCCACAGGGCCGCCTATAATTATTTGGGATGGTTCAAGCTGCCGGAACGAGGGGGACAGGCTCTTTTAGCGTCACGCGTTTCAGGTGGTGGTTATGCGGGTACAGTTTTAGGAGAATTCTTAGAGTCGAATTTTCAGGATGATCTCAAGGATTATTTTATGAACAGGGTAATTAAGGAATATATGGCAGATAAAGAAAACTGGCAAAACTTTAAAGCCCCAGATCCGAGCGCCTATTATAACAGAACCCGCTAGCGCTATAGCAAGTGATAAATAGTAGAGTCCATTCTTTCTATAGTAAAATACAAATAAAGGGAAAAGAGGGATTATGAAGAAATAAATCTAAAAAGCAAACTCCAACGGAGGCATTATGAGAAGATCACCATTTCGAGGGTCGTTCACCCGGACATCGCCATGGCTGATTGGTACTATCTTAGCACTTCCGATCAAACTTTTCGACAAAGCTACGCTGCGTTATTTTAACATACCACCCGAACTATTTTGGGGCTTTGTTCTAATAGTTGGCCTGATAATTTGGGATCGGCTTGATGAAAAGATTGGGAAGGCTGATGCGGTAACTGTTGCCAATAACGGACTCGTGCAGGATGATGCCGAAGTGGACTTCACGGATATTAGCAAAATTATACATAAATTGGACTATTCCTACAAATGCAACAGGCTATGGTGCTACGTCTGCCATCCAAGTGATGAGTTTGAAGATGAGCGGGATGGAGTATATATTGACGTAGCGGATGTCGTCAGGCGGCTCACCCGTTCGCCATTGAATCAATGGTGCATTTCCCGCTTGAATGTCACTATGTCACAGGGAATGAGCGGCAAAGGCTTGAATATTTCCTATAGACCACTGGGGAAATATTCCTGGTGGGAAAACACTTTTTTTAGATTTTGCTTATTCTTCTTTCTGGAATTGCTGATCATGGGATTTTGGAAGCCTCTTCTTGGCCTTATCGGGTTGGTTGCCTTGCTAATCATAGTGTTACATATCTATGAACAGGTCAAGGTAACGCTTACTAACGAAGGCGTTACCTTGGTGGAGAGGGTAAATCCAATATGGCTTTGTCTTTGGTCTAAGATGGATCCGAAAGAACACTTCGTGAAGTATAGCGATATTGCCAAGGTAGAGAAAGGAATATTTCGTACTAAGTTAACAACAAAAAATGGTGAAATAATATATTTCCCACAGGCTTGCTTCTTGCTGCCGGAACTGATAACAGAGTTTTCTGATCTAGGAAATGCTAATGTCGCTTACGATCCAGGTAGACAAACGGAACGGCTTGAAAAAAATTGAACACACTGAAAAACTCTGACCAAGCTCACTGTATAACGGTAAAAAAAGGCTGCTACTACTCTGAATGCATATTCCTCGTGATATTTCGGCACATATAGGACAACGAAACTGATCGCAGAACTCAAATTCTGCAGTCAGTTACCCTTGGCGAATCGTCAGTGCCGTCCAGAGCGCAGTGTCACATCTGTCGTTTCTCTAGGACAACAACACAAAAGATCAACATGGTGGCAGCATCTTTCACGGATGCTGCCATTACTGTTCAATCGCCTTATTTGGGGCAAATCCCCAGTAAAATAGGTAAGGGAGGTAAAAAAGTAATGGCACAGTTTCCTACTATTCAACAACCGGTATACCCTTTTACAACCAAAATCAAAGACCCTTCATTGCAGTCTGAAATGGAAAACGGACTGGTGGTTTCCCGGGTCAAATTTACCCGCATGCCGCTGACCTTTATTCTGAAATGGACGGCGCTGCCTGCCGCCGATTATGCGGCTTTACGCGATTTTTACCGCAAGACAGTTTATGGCGGCAGTTTGGTCTTTGACTGGTATTATCCAACCGTCCCCAATGATCCATATTCCGGGAAACTATTTTCTGTCCGGTTCACCGGCGGGGATATTAGTTTCAACTTGTCGGCGCCGGGATACTATTCCGGCGCCTTGGCAATCCAGGAGGTGTAACATGCTTAACCTTTCAGTTGCCGGCATGCTTGAAAAAAGCTTGCTTGCCAGTGACGGCGTGTGGCTGTTGCTGGTGGAAGTCGCTATTCCCGATTCCGGGGAACCCTTGCGGCTGGTACGCAATAGTGAAGACATCGTATGGAATGGCTGTAGCTGGACCGCCTTTAACTTTAAGCTTGGCGAAGTCATAGAAGACATTGAAGGCAAACCAGAGGCTGTTCCGCTGCAGATTTCCAACATTACGCAAATTGTGCAGGCCTATGTGGAAAAACACAACGGACTGACCGGTACTACCGTAACGCTCAGAGTGGTACATTCCCAGCATCTTGACAATACGTTGCCCGAGTTGGAGGAAATCTTTACCGTGCAATCAACCACCTGTGACAGCAAGTGGGTAACTTTTTACCTTGGCTCCGATATATCCACCCAGCTCCGGTTTCCTTTTCGGCGGGTGCTGAAAAACTTCTGCGCCTGGCGCGATCAGTATAAGGGGCTTGAGTGTGGGTATGCCGGGGCATTGCCTGCGTGTGACGGCACTTTGCAGTCCTGCCGCGCCCGGGGCAACGCGATGCGATACGGCGGCGAGCCAAGCATTCCGGAAGGCGGGCTGTATGCATAATCGCCGAACTGTATGGACAAGGGAGAATGAAAGTCTCATAAGCAAAATCGCCGCTGGGCGATTTTTTATTTGGGGGGAGTATGAATAAACAACTTGATGATCTAATTGGCCTGCCTTTTATTGACGGCGGACGTAATCCGGCGGTCGGACTCGACTGTTGGGGACTATCCACGGAAGTATTCAGTCGATATGGGATTACACTGCCTGACTACAAAATATCTTGTGAAGATGCCAGCCGCATTCACAGTGAAGTAAATGAGCAGCGGCCCTGCTGGCGCAGGTGTGAGGGAGACATCCCCGTGCCTGCACTTGTTGTTATCCGGTTTACCGTTTACTGTGACCACACGGGGGTATATATCGGCCAGGGCCGGTTTATACATACCCGCAAGGGTATTGGCGTAAACATTGACCGCGTCGACAGTCCCGCCTGGGAAAAACGTATCGAAGGCTTCTATGTACCGGAGGTGATACAATGATCACAATAACTGTGCTAAAAAACCCGTTTGACCAGACTGATAAGGAAATTCATACTTGCCGGCATATTCCCGGTAAAACGGCCTATGAATATGTTCAGCCCTACATTATGGGTCTTGAGGAATACATTGTCAGCATTGGCGGGAATGTTGCTGAGAATGCCAAAGAACAGCTTGTCAATCAAGATGACTGGTTAGCCGTCTGCCCGGTTGTCGGCAAAAGCGGCAAGGACTGGTTCAGAGCCATTGGTATGATTGCATTGGGATTCTACGCGAATAAGTGGGCGGGAGGTTGGTTTCCGGCAAACAATGGGAATAATTTCTGGGCCCACATGGCTGCCGGGGCTGTTACCGCAATTGGTGGCACGCTCATCAATCACTGGTTCCCGCCGGCGAAGGCTGACAGGAAAACCTATGAAACAAATCCGTCCTACAACTGGAACAATTCGCCACCATTGACCGACCAGGGCAACGCCCTGGCCGTAACGTATGGCACCATGCGGACGGCCGGGCAGGTACTGGCCCAGCACGTGTCAAGCGACGGTGACAACCAATACCTGAATATCCTGCTGTGCGGCGGTGAAGGGCCGATTGACAGTATCAGCGACATACGGATAAATGACAATCCGATATCTTACTACAAAGGCGTTGGTGCCGAAACCCGGTTAGGAACAAATGACCAAACGGTAGTTTTCAATTTTAACGACAGCTATGTCGATCAGGCTTTAGCTTATGAATTAAACCTCGACAATACCTGGACCACGCAGCAAACCGAAGGGAGTGCAGTGGAAGGCCTGGAAATAACACTGGAGCTCCCCTATGGCTTGTATTATGCCCAGGATGACGGTGGTTTGGGCAATGCTTCAGTCACGCTTAAAGCCCAGTACCATAAGGTTGGGGACCCCAATTGGAGTAACTTTACCTACGGAACAGATACTAACTTGGTTATTTCGGCAGCCAAAAACACTACTTTCTTCCGCACCTACCGCGTAGATCATCTTCCTGCCGCCAAGTATGAGGTGCGCGTTCAATGTGTAGCCAAAAGCGGTACAAGCAACCGGTATTCCACCCGCGTCTTCTGGACGCAATTATCGAGCATTATGTATGACGATTTTGCCCGTCCCGGCAAAGTGCTTGTCGGCATCAAAGCGCTAGCAACCAGTCAGTTGAGCGGGGGGATGCCAAGCATAACCTGGTTGCAGACCAAAAATAGGGTTTGGGTATGGAATGCCGATACCGGTCAGTATGAGCAAAAACCGGCTACCAATCCGGCTTGGGCTGCCTATGATATGATTCATCGCTGCCGGCAAATTAAAAACATCCATACCGGCAAGCTTGAGTTCGTTATCCAGGGCACTCCGGCCGCGCGGGCGGTGTATCGGGATTTCGCCGGTTGGGCGGCATTTTGCGATAGCCGTAACCTAACATTCAATTATATCTTCAATACGGCAACCGACCTTTGGACTGCGCTGCAGAAACCGGAAGGTGTCGGCCGGGGCAAGGTCATAATGCGGGGCACCCGGTACGGGTGTGTCTGTGATGCACCCGGACAGCCGGTGCAGCTATTTACAGTCGGCAATATTCTTACCGACAAATTCCAAGAAACCTTTGTCGGCCTGAAAGACCGGGCCAATGCAATAGAAATCACCTTTGCCAACAAGGACAAAGCGTATCAGAAGGAAATTATCACGGTTTACGCCGACAATTATGACCGGATGACTGAGCCAAATATCACTCAGATTACCTTAGATGGTATTACCACTGTAGACCAGGCTTACCGGGAAGGAAAATACCGGCTGCGACTCAATCAATATCTGCAGCGGACAGTAGAGCACAGCGCAGACATTGATGCGATTGCCTGTCAGATTAACGATGTGGTCCTGTTGGCGCATGATGTGCCGCAGTGGGGATATTCCGGCCGGCTGCTGGCCGCAACCGCTACCACGCTGCAGCTTGATCGCGAGGTAACATTAGAACCGGGCAAATCCTATGCGGTCGCGGTGCAGATTACCAATCCGGCGGCAACGACCGCCCAGGACGTTCAAAGCATTGTCACCGTCAGCGTGCAGAGTGTATCGGAGGAAATTAGTACCGATACTGTGACGCTCACCAGTTCACTTTCCCATATACCGCAGAAATGGGACCTATACAGTTTTGGTGAAACCAACAAAGTTGTTAAGCCCTTTAGAGTGCTCAGCATCAGCCGGGATCAGGATTTACGGCGCAAAATCGCCTGTATTGAATATATTGAAGCAGTCTATATGGAAGCGACCAATATACCCAAAATCAACTATAGCGAACTGGAGACAACCACTGAAGTCAGCAAGCTGAGCGTAGCGGAAGAAACCTACCGGCAAAAAGACGGTACAATGGTTTCAAATCTGAATGTAGCCTGGAGTATTCCACGGGACAAGCTGGTCAGCAGCTATAAAGTTTTGTACAGCAGCGACAATGGGCAGACCTGGAGCGAATGGGCGACCGGCATCACCGCGCTCAGTACTACAATTATCGGCGTCAAAACCCAGACGACCTACTTAGTCAAGGTCTGCACTATTAATTATGCCGGCGTGGCCTCAACCGGGGTTGTATCTTTTGCGGTAGAAGTTACCGGCAAAGACGTTTCACCCTCCGATGTTGCCAGTCTGGCAGCATCGCTTGATGGCACAGATTTAACAAAAGTTAAGCTGTCGTGGCCGGCGGTAAACGATGTAGATTTAGCGGGGTACCGAATCCGGGAAGGAGCGACGACCATTGAAAATCTGGCCCAAATTACCACCTATACCTATAGCGCAACTGCAAGCCGAATGCACTCCTTCCGGGTTACGGCTGTCGACAATTCCGGCAACGAGTCAACAAACCCGGCAACGGTCAATATCACTCCAAGCGTGTATCCGGCTAGCCCAACCGGATTTATGGCGGTACAAAATGGTGATTACGCGTATCTTTACTGGAATAAAAACAACGCGACAGATGTAACGGGATACGAAATCCGGCAGGGCACAAATTTCAATAATGGTGCGCTTATCCAAACAGGCATAACCGGCACCGAGCTATCTGTCCCGGTCAGCACGGAAATGACATATCGTTACCATATTAAGGCGATAAACAACGCCGGTAATTACAGCGAGGATGCGGCAACCGCCGAGGTAGCCATTTATGGTTTAACGCCGAAAAATGTGATTTTACGTTTCGACGAATTGACATTGAAAAGCGGGACTCACACTAATACGGAATTTGGATCATCGCATTATACCTGCCTCACGTTTCCGGGGCGGTGCAACGAGTATCCATCAACACAATGCAGCCAGGTTGGCGGTTCAGTGGTTTTAAAACTACAGGACGGCCAAACAGCAGGCGAATATTTGGCGGCAAGAAAAAACCTTGGGAAATTAAGCAAGGTCAATCTGGCTGCCGATTTTATTTCAACAGCTTTGCTTAGTGCCGGAAATTCGGCAGCATTATGGTTCCGCCAAAGCCGGGATGGAACAAACTTCGATGATTGGAAGATCTTTACCCCGATTACGTTGACGACGCAATATATCGATTTTAAGGCGGTTCTGACTTCGGCTGACCAGAAAAATTTCCCCATAGAGGTGGGCACATTTACTGTATCCGCTGATGTAGACGATGTAGAAAAGACCGGGAGTGCAACCATTGCGGTCGGAGGTACAACGGTAAGCTTCGGCTGCACCTTCTTAGGCGGATCGGGTCCGAACAACACGCCGATATTTACGCCGACAGCGATCGGCGCAGGACTACGGGCCGAGGTACTATCTGTGGGATTGTCGAGCGCTGTTGTTAAAGTGGTCAACGCGGTTACCGGCGCAGACATAGGCGGGACAATAACTTATCGAGTAAAAGGATATGGAGGTTGAAAAATTATGGCATATACAACAACACCGGCAGACAATGAGGTAATTGCTAATTTACCAGGCGATATTCGGGCGGTAACTACATCTTTAACATCCCATACCGGCGCAGCCAGTGCGGCACACGCAGCCAGTGCGGTTAGTTATGGCACCGGAACCGTAAAGACAGCCCTGGACACAGCGGCAGGGCATCAAGCCAACCAAAATAATCCCCATGGCGTAACGGCGGCACAAGTTGGAGCGGTAGCACTTGCCGATGCGGTGGCGACAGTAACCGCGGGAAAAGTTGTCCAACGCGATGCTAACGGAAAAATAGCTGGTGATATAACCGGCAATGCAGCGACGGCGACCCGTGCAACTTCTGCTGACTCTGCAACGACAGCAACTACGGCTACTTTAGCTACTACAGCCACAACCGCCAATAACATCCCAATAGGTGATGTTGGAGGGAATATTTGGATAGCGTAAGAATGTAAAAAACTTTGCGGGACAGGTATTGTGCCAGACCAGAAGCCACAGTACCTGTCCTTTGCTTTGTCGTTTAAAATAACTACATGGAGTGATGAAAAAATGGCTCTATATAGCAAGAAGCTACATATCCGGAAAGCGGGAGTTGTTGCAGATATCTATCTATACACGACTACTACTGAAGTGGGCTCACCATGCCTAACTCTGAAAGATGGAACTACTTCTGTGTATGCTAAATTGGGAATTACTACAGATGGTAATGCAAGCTCATTAAAAGTAAGAAAAAATGGAACGACGTATGCTGTATTAAAACAATCTGTTTCAACAGGAAGTTTTAGTGGTAAAAGCCCATCATCAAATGGTATATATCCAATAAAATATATAAATTTTACTGTTCCACAGAATGTAACTAAGGTATCTATAACAGGAGAATTATATAGTTTTGATTGTGGCGATGAAATGGATGACATATATGGTCGTGTATTTGTAGGTGACGTATGTTGGTCATCAAAATATTATGATTATAGAGGTGGGCTTCAAGATAATAATGCAAATAATGTAATAAGTGTCACTTCTGGAAAAACATATATACTTGAAGTGGAAAATTATGAATTTACAATTAGTTGGTCAGCAGAAATTGAAAAAATGACACCAACGGTTATTTGTTTATAATGAAAATAATTGTGTTAAAAAAGTGCATTAAGTATGACATGGGGACGGTCCTATTTGTCAACTTGCCCGAGAGCCAGTCTATGTGAATCCTTTGAAAGGACAGAACACAACAGGACGGTTCATGAAGGGTTCAATCGGAAGTTTTGCGCGCAAACAGGCTCAACTAGCAGCTGCTAACTGCAAGTTGAGCCACAAAACTATCTACGCGCAAAATTTTTGGTTGCCAACGAAGAAGGAAATCGCGGGCTGGTGGACTGGCTATGGGTTTTCAATCCCCCGTCTTCGCAGTTTTTTTATCTTTTCTGGAGAAAGTTGCTCGTTTAGGCTGCTGTTTGGGTATTGTCAGGGGGACGGGGTTGTCGACATAAAAGTGTTTTAGTATGGTTGCCGAAGGGTGGTATGCAAAAAAATACGAAATGTCAGTAACCCCGTCCCGTGGACCCCTGCGAAATTCTGGGGTGTAGCGGGTAATAGGGTACATGTATTTGATTCGTTGCCAACAGGCAATGCAAGTCCTGTTAAAACTTTTGATACTGGGATTATTAGGTCTTTTGTGCAAATTATTTGAAACGAAAGAAGCGGTTAGCCGAATTTTATAAAATGCAAAGACTATGACGAATACCAAGGGGGGAATCTACCATGCTGGGTATTATCAACCAAGGTCATGCACCGAAGGGAAATCCTGATCCCGGAGCGATAAATCCAATTATCGGTCTGCGCGAAAGTGACATTACTTATCTGCTTGGTGAGGAAATGGCCGGGTTTTTAAGAGCGGCCGGTCATGAGATTATTGTCATTCAAAGTGATTCATTAACAGAGATTGTAGCTGCCGCGAACGATAACGAGGCCGATTATTTTATTTCCATCCATTGCAATAGTGCAGAAGATCCAGCGGCAGAGGGGGTTGAAGTATACACTACACTCGGTCAAACCGCAGCCGATCCGCTTGCCACGGCGATCATCAATCAGACCAAAGCTGCTTTTCCCGAGACCAAATTCAGAGAGGATTGGGGAGACTGCGACCCGGACAAAGAAGCTAACTACTATGTGCTTAGAAACACCGTCTGCCCGGCAGTGCTGATTGAATGCGGATTTAGCTCCAATAGGAAAGAGCAAACAAATATGCAAGATCCGGTGTGGCGGGCAAAAATGACAGCGGCCTGGGCGCGTGGGGTGACTGACTGGCAGGTGGCATTATGAGGATTGATGAAGTTACATACCATAGAGTAAAACCTATATTTCAAGTGATTGATTCTGTTACGCAAACTGCCTTGGGGGTAATACTCCAAGGCAGTTTGTTTTCTATACCTAGTGTGGCACCATTCAAAACAAAAATATAATGGAGTGATGGAAAAAGTGACTCTACATAGCAAGAAGTTACACATACGGAAAACGGGAGTGGTAACCGATATTAATCTTTACACTACTATTGGCGAAGCAGGAAATTCGGCATTGGCGGTCAAAGACGGGAGAACAACTGTGTATGCGAAATTGGGATTACCGACCGACTCGCTGGCTTCTCCTTTGCGAGTGCGCAAAAGTGGAAATACATACGCAGTGCTGACTGCCACCGCAGAGCCTGTAAGTACCCCTTTATTTGCTTACACACTATCAAATGAGTACCTCAACCATGGAGTGGTGGGCGCCATCTATGGGGATAGGTATGCGTCACCAACAACTTTTACAGTTCAGGCTAATAAAATAATTTATTTAAATGGAGAGGCGGCTGTTTTTGGTTTTTTACAGGGAACAAACAGCCGCTTGGTGCTAAGCCAGTATACGGGCAGCAGTATTAATTTGCGGCCTAATAAGATAATCGATCCCTTTGCCGCCAATTGGAGTCCTCCGCTTACGGAACAGACCTGGAATGATGTAGCCAATCTACATGCGATAACTGCCAAGGACCCATGGTTATGCGCTACTAGTTATGACCTAAGCAGAATTGCGGTTGTGAATATGAACAATAATTACCAGGAAGTAAGAAGCTATCAATTTCCCACCGCATGGCCTGCTATCTCCCTGCCAGCAACCGCCAGGAGCCATGGGGAAAGATTGACTATTGTTGGTAACTATCTGTATGCACTGTTCACTGTGAATACGGAAGGACAAACTACTCCTTACTCTAATAGTTTTGTAGTCAAACTTTTGTTTGATAGAGCTGCTGGCATGTTAATGTATATGAAGCATTTAGAAGTAGGGAAAAATGCCCTTACATTGGAACATTTCAATAATAAGTTATATATCTGCTGTATTGGCGGTAGTCAGAAAGAAGGCAACTCTAATCCGGAAACTTGTTTAGATATTATCGATCTGGCAACCTTCACTAAAACGACAGTTTTGAAATCGGCCGGTATGAACGGCAATATTAGCAGCATTACGATTGCCGATAAAGAGCATGCCTATATTTTTATGGGAAACTATGATGCAGACTATACCAATATGATAGGAGGTGTATATCACACTACAATCGCTAACATTATTGAGCCTGTTTTTTGGTCAAAAGTGCTGGATGTTAATAATTCCGGACGTTTTTGGGGTGTTTATAATGATTCTAATCATCTTTGGTTTGCAAGAGGCAAATCAATTGAAATTTTCCCATCCTTGCCTGTTGGTCCCGCCAGCTCTGTTAAATCTTTTAATTTGACTAACTTGGGTATGTCCGAAGGAGATATCAAATCGGTTAGCCGAATTTTATAAAGTGCAATAATCTATGACGGAGGCAAGGGGGGAATCTAACATGCTAGGTATTATCAACCAAGGTCATGCCCCGAAGGGAAATCCTGATCCAGGAGCAATAAATCCAATTACCGGTTTGCGCGAAAGTGACATTACTTATCTGCTTGGTGAGGAAATGGCCGGTTTTTTACGAGCGGCCGGTCATGAGATTATTGTCATTCAAAGTGATTCATTAACAGAGATTGTAGCTGCCGCGAACGATAACGATGCCGATTATTTTATTTCCATCCATTGCAATAGTGCAGAAGATCCAGCGGCAGAGGGATTTGAAGTATATACCACACCCGGTCAAACCGCAGCCGATCCGCTTGCCACGGCGATCATCAATCAGACCAAAGCTGCTTTTCCCGAGACCAAATTCAGAGAGGACTGGGGAGACAACGACCCGGACAAAGAAGCCAACTACTATGTGCTTAGAAACACCGTCTGCCCGGCAGTTCTGATTGAATGCGGATTTATCTCCAATAGGAAAGAGCAAACAAATATGCAAGATCCGGCGTGGCGGACAAAAATGACGGCTGCCTGGGCACGGGGGGTGACTGACTGGCAGGTGGCATTATGAGGATTGATGCAGTTAAGCAACGTGTCATTCTATTCCTGAAAGCCAACTGGAAATATTTAATAGGGCTAGCCGCAGTGCTGGCCCTATTGTTTTGGGGAACACAAGAATACCAGCAGTGGAAGCAGCACCTACTTAATCAGGCACAAAAAGCTAGGATTCCAGAAGCCCAGATCATCACGCTGCCGCCGCAAGTCATTCATACGAATAGAGAGACAGTCCGGGAGGTAACCGTTCAGGTTCCTAGCAATCAGGGTGCGGTGCTGCAATTTGTAGAGCGACAGGGAAAGATAATTGCGATTGTTAACGGGCAGGAAACCGAAGTTCCCAACCTTACCGGCAAGCCGGAAGTTAAATTAGGTGAAAATGGCGAGCTTAGATTTTCCACAACGTCTACTACTAAAATTGACGTTACCGACATGGTTAACGCCCAGGCGCGATTAATTGTTAATCAGGAATTGGAAAAACAGGCCAAGTTACATAAGCAAGAACTGGACAAAGAAAAATCCGCTCGCAAGAAAGAGCGGCTGGGTTGGATTATTGGTACTGTTGCCGGTGGATATTTATTGTCACGGTAATTTTTTTTGCAATCCTCGGCAGGCATCAATTTAAGGAGGGGGATTTTCGTTATAGGTACCATCCAGTAAAACTTCACTAATTTCATGCGCAATCCGCGTTAGAGAAGACACTAACATGTTTATTTTGTCCTCATCAATACGGGTACTGGGCACGATAGCAGACGTAGCGGCGATCAGCCTATTGTTTCCGTCAAATATCGGTGCTCCTATGGCAGTTACCATATCGTCAAATTCATTGCTTTCAATGGAGTATCCTTGTTGGCGGATGGTCTGTAATTCGAGCAGCAATTTTTCTAGTACAGAAACGGAAATTTGTTTCAGGCTGTTGCTGCGCAGCAAATCCATAGCTTCTTTTTCCTCCATGTATGCCAAGAAAATCTTGCCTGCAGCAGTGGCGTTTAAGGGGATACGCCGGCCGATTTGCAAAAAAGCTTTTAAGGTTTGGGGGGATTCTACCCCGGCAATGCAAATAGCCTCATTGCCTTGGCGGATAAAAATGTTTGTTGTTTCACCTGTTAGGGCGACGTTTTTATCCAAAAGCGGCAAGGCACGGTGAAAGAATTTTTCTGGTTGGTTCGCTGTTAAATAGGAAAACAGTAGCTCCGGCCCGGGAGCATATTTCTTGGAGACTCGGTTTTGGCTGACAAAGCCCTCCAGTATAAGCGTTTTTAGTATATGATGAATGGTGCTTGCATTGTAACCCAGCTTTTTCTCTAACTCCAGCAAACTTACTTCGTCCGGTGAATTTAGAATATGACGCAGTATAATAACACTTTTCTGGACCGAGCGGATAATACCGGTGTTTGATGTTTTTTCCACGTAGTTCCTCCTATGGACACTAGGCGCGATTTCAACTTTTTCATATCAGGGAATAGGGTGCCCATGATTATTGTAATGAATTTATTTGACAGGCACAACACTTTAGGAAAATGGTGCGAAAATTTTGTCATTAACTTTTAAGACTGGCAGGAGTTTTGCAAAAAACGACGTATTGATTCAATATAGTGAAATATTAATTTCATAATACGAAAGGAGAAAACAAATGGATCTAATAATACGTAATGCAAAACTCCGGGGAAGCGACAGGCTTATGGCGATCGGGATGGAAGGCGAAAAAATCCAGACAATAAGTCATGATCTTCCCGTCACAGGGATTCAGGAAATTGATGCCCAAGGCCAGCTTTGTGTTCCTGCCTTCGTAGATCCGCATATTCACCTGGACAAAGTCAATATTGTTGATGTCGTACGGCCCAATGTCTCGGGGACTTTAAAAGAAGCTATCGAGATTATTTGGGAGAAAAAGCCCCAGTATACTATTGATGATGTTGTGGCGCGAGCCGGTGAGGTCATCCGGATGGCCGTTGTCAACGGAACAACTGTGCTGCGTTCCCATGTTGATATTGATACTATCGGGGGATTAAAGCCTTTGGAAGGGGTACTGGCGGCCAAGGAAAAGTTTGCTCATTTAGCTGATTTGCAAATCGTCGCTTTTCCGCAGGAAGGGATATTGAAGAATCCGGGCTGTAAGGAGTTGATGTGGGAGGCCATGCGGCAGGGAGCCAATGTTGTTGGCGGTATGCCGGCCAATGAAGCGACTCCTGACGATAGTAGAGAACATATTAATATTGCATTTGATATTGCCGAGCATTTTAATGCGCCAATTGATATGCATGTGGATGAAACGGATGATCCATTCTATCGAACCCTGGAAATGCTGGCCGACGAGACTGTCCGCAGGGGATATCAGGGACGTGTGACCGCCGGACATACTTGCGCGTTAGCTGCTTATGACGACCACTATGCCAGCTATGTTATGGAAAAGGTCAAGAAGGCCGGTATTCATATGATTACCAACCCGGTTACCAACCTTCTCTTGCAGGGCCGCAATGACCAGCAGCCTGTACGCAGGGGCATTACCCGTGTAAAAGAGCTCCTGGCTTTGGGGGTAAATGTAAGCTGTGGACAAGATTGTATCAAGGATACATTCTATCCGTTCGGCAGTGCCGATATGCTGCAGGTGGCAATGATTACGGCTCATGCGGCTCATTTGAGTCTGCCCCATGAGCGGGAGCAGGTTTTTGATATGATTACAGGTAATGCCGCCAAAATACTGGGACTGGAAGATTACGGCCTGGCCGAAGGGAAGAGGGCCGATCTGGTAATTATTGAAGCCGGTAATGTGACAGATGCCATCCGTCTTCAGCCGTCCCGGCGCTTTGTGATCCGGAAAGGGCGGATTATTGCCAAAACCGAATGCAAAAAAGAACTTCTGGGATAAAGATATAGTGGAATTGATGTTAGTATTATCTGTAAATTTTATGTCTTTTTTCAGTGGTTCGAATCGTCCAATTGACTCTCAGACAGTTTGATAGAGTATTTTTAAGAAAGAAGGAATGTCTCAACAGGCTCCTGTTCAAGTAGATAGTGATTTAGTCAAAATGATTAATAACGCAATAAATAATTGTAATAATGAAATGGAGAAGATGAATTTCGGAATATACTTACATAGAAGCAGCCTTGAACTTAAGCCGGATTGCCGGGTAGTGAGTTCAAGGCTGCTTTTGTTCTTTTTTTAGAAAAATGTACTCAGTGTAGAACGGACCAATTTATGGTAAAATATAAGCACAAGGAGAAAATCATGAGCCGCAATGAGATAAACAATGATAGAATTTATATAAAATTAAAAAATGAAATTACCGATTGCCAGAGTACGTATATTCTGGTGGAAAAGTTTCTTGCTGCTGCGGAAGACGTTAATTGCGATATGCCCGTTTTTTTGCAAAGCCCGGCAGGACAGGCTGCTTTTCGTAATGTTGTCGAGAAGCTTGTCTTCGAGCAATTAATAGCGCCCGTAGGCAATAAACCTAATACTATTAGTGGGTTATATCAAAAATACCGTGTAAACAAAAAGCTAAAGCAGAAAAATAGCGAACTTGTCGCGCAAATCATCAAAAGTATTCTGCCGCCGGCAACGCTGGATTATTATATTAAAAACCCGCAGGATTTCATAAATGACCAGGCAATCATTGAAGCTATTTCTAACTTTCTTAGCCAGAAGCATAAAGATATTATAACGGTAAATGAACGGGCCTATGAGCTTTTTGGCGATGAAAAATTCTTTAAGGGAACGGGTCAAAGCAGAAGCCGGGGAGAAATTGTTCTAAAAAGACTGGGGCTTAGTTGGTTGAGTATCGGTTGTCAGGAAACGATTGAACCCTTTTTTAGTTTTCATAAAAAGAATTTTCATCTACGGACAGCAAGAAAAATTTATATAATCGAAAACAAAGATACCTTCTGGTCTTTTAAACAAAATATTATGGATTGTTTGTCAAGCATCACGGTGGATATGCTGGTTTACGGCGAAGGCAGGAAAATCATCAGCAGTTTCAGGTTTATGGAGGAATACGACCTTAATCCGCAAATAGATAAGTTTTTCTATTTCGGTGATCTTGATCCGGAGGGCATAAATATCTACTGTGAACTAGTGGACGAATATCCTCAGTATAAGATAGTTCCGTTTGTCGTGGGATATCAGGCTGTATTAGCGATTGGACAGTCAAAACCATCTTTAAAAACTCCTAAGCAGCAAAAAATCAAGTTGGAAAACATTAAAAGATTTATTGAAAATTTTGATCAACCCCAGGCTGTGAAACTGAAAAGTCATCTAGAAGGGGGATTCTATATACCACAGGAAGCTCTTTCGGCTACGCAAATGAAAGAAAGGTTTGGAAGTATAACAAATGCTTAATTTAAGACGCAGTAATCCCATTATCGACGGAGACGATATATTAGCCCGTGAAATCATTCAGGAAAACACCGGGGGAAAAGACCCGGAGTATTCCCTGGCCGATGAATTTCTGGAAGAACTCGATATAAGGCTGGAACAAGTAAAAGTATACTATCCCATTATGGATATGCTGCGGAAGCGGAAATTGGATGACGAGGTCTTACGGTTGGTTCCTGAGCTTTGTTTTTTGCTGCTTTCCTATCTGATTTATGAAGGGAAACTCAAACATAAGGGAATTACATTTCAAAATATGGAAGCCTTTTTGGCCAAAGTTTTGCCGAAAATTCTTGTACAATGTCCGAATCAGGAAGTCTTACGGGAGTTGACGGCAGAAATACTTGACGGGCTGCAAAACGGTGGCCGGAATTTCACTTTATATACCTATGGATTTAAAACAGGAAATTTGAGGGAAAAATATATAAAGTTCTTGGAAATTAAGCAATCTGAGGATAATGTGCTCGAATACCGCATCACTGAGCCGGGGGTGGACTTTTATCTTAGGACTAAAGAATTTCCTGAAGAAACTAAAATAACTATTAACCTGCTCCTTTTCCAAAAGCAAATGGAAAAGGGGGCTTTCGGGTTTGCTTATGAAACGGTACGAAGACTGAATATGGAAGTACAGAAGAAAAAAGACCGGAAGTATTCTCTGCTGGAAGCTTTGATGTATGGGCAGTTAGATTCAGGCGAGGCTTACAACCGTTATCATAAAAGTATTGTTCTGCAGTTTGAAGAAGAAGCGGAGTTGTTTAATACTGCTGTCAAGAATGTCGGCAGCGCTTTTAACGAATATGCCGAAAGAATAAATAACGGAGAAGCTGACGCTAAAGCAGAACGTACCTTTACCTTGGTTAAAATTATTGAAAAGGAAATTGGTCGTGCCCAGACACTGCATACCGAACTCTTAAAAGAAGCCGTGGGATTTACCAAGGAGTATGATAAAGCCCTGGGCATCAGAAGAAAAGCTATTTTTACCGAACGCTTTAGTTTTCAGGGCGAATTTGAAAAACTTATTACCCAAAATGAAAATCCGGCGGTTTTGAAATATTTATTTGAGCCCCTGATGAACCCAAATATCAAAAAAAGCTTCAATCTTTTGCGGGCCTTTGAGCCGCAACGAGTAGCAAAAATCCGGAAAGAAGAAATAGAAAATCAGATAAGTGAAGTCGAGGTTGATAGGATAACAATTGATAGGCTGACAAGCAGCCGGGTGAAAAAGAATTTCGTATTCTACGCGGCCAAGCTGCTAGAGTCGCTGGATACATCTAAGCAGCAGGTGTATCTGCAGGATTTTTGCCGCAATCTGGCCGAGCACTATTCGGAGGACAGCGTTTATAACGGAGATTTTATTAGTTTTATAATTGAGATGAACCGAGACAAGCCGATTGGCAACCACTCCAGAATTATCAGTTTTGCCGACGGCAGGCTGCCTGTAGATGAAGAGCTTAAAACGATAGAAGCCGTTTTTATTAAAGCAGCTCGGCTTGTATGCAGCAAAACAAATGTAAACAACGTCATTGTTAAAAGTTTCCCTGAAACTGAAGTTGAACTTTTGCCCGGATTAAAAATAACCAATATGCTGTTTATAGGAGAAAGCAAATAATGAATGCAGGAACAATGGAAGTGTTGGACGATGCTCTAGCTGTACTGAAAGCGCTGCTGCAGGGCGAAGAGGTAAGTAAAAACAAAAATCCGCTGTTATATGAAAAATACCGATATAGTACCGAGGTAGGGGAAATGCTCGGGCACATTGTCGGTAAACTGGAGTTAAGAGTTTATTCCGGTAATGACCGGGTGTTTATTTGCCCGGAGGCCGGCAGCCGGCTTTTTGGCTGGACAAATGAGGAATTGCGGGACAAAATCAGCTATATTTCCACTAACAGCGAATTGTTTACAGGTTACTTTATAATGATGACGCTAATTACTATGTTCTACCGGGAAGCGTATCCTGATACCCCTGTGGCTTATGTAAAAATAAGCGATCTTGTCAAGAGTGTTTCCAAACGCCTGGATTCCTTAATGAAGAGGGAAGATTTGGAAAAAGTAAGCCAGGACAATCAGTTTGATTTTGCGGAAATCTGTAAGGTTTGGCAGAGACTGCCTGATGCCAGAGAAGGCGTAGCAGGCGGCAAAAATGACAAGGTTGCGTTTATTGAAAACATCTGCAGATTTTTACACAATGAAAAACTGATTGCGTTAGATATGAATCAGAGGATAATTTACCCGACAGAGCGGTTTAAAATTATTATCTGGAACTATTATGAGGACAGGGATAACCGGAAAGATCTGCTGTCATTTGTTCAGAGCCTGGAGGTAAACGGCTGATGCCACATATAAAGAGTGTAAGGATAGTTAATGTCCATTTTAATAATGCTACTCAGTTTTATGATGATTTTAAACTGGAGCCGGCGGGAAAGAACACTACTTACGATCTGGAAAATGGCGGCGGAAAATCCTTGTTATTGCTGCTAATATTGCAGACAATCCTGCCGAAAGCATATTTAAGGAAAGAAAAACCAGTTAGCCTGTTGTTTCATGGTGGGAAGGACAGAACTTCCCATGTGGCTGTAGAGTGGATTTTGGAAGCAGGCAGCGGCTACAAGTATTTGCTGACCGGATTCTGCGCCAGAAAAAGAAGGGGTTCTTCCGGTGAACCGTCAGCAGCAACCGACGCGTCCGGTGACGAGGAAAACCTGCAAGCAGCCGATATTGAGCACCTGAATTGGTGCGTTTTTTATAATGATAATAAAATAACCAGCATAAAATCAGTGCCTTTTGTTACAGGAGAAACCGGCAGAAAAGCTTATGCCGGTTTTGAGGATATTAGAAAATATGTACAGCAGCTCAGGCAAAAGGGGTTACCGGCAGAAGTGTTTGATAAAATTGAACACTATCAGCGCTATATTTCCGCCCATAGTCTTATTACCTCTGAATGGAATATCATTAGGGGAATAAATAGCGGCGAAACTAATATCGAGTCGTACTTCAGGCAAAACGCCACCTCCCGCAAGCTGATTGAAAATCAATTCGTGAAAATTGTGGAGGATATGGAGGCGTTGAACAAGGGCGACAAGCATAACGATGAAAGTCGTTTGCTGGCAGACACGCTCATTGAGATCAGAAGCAGGCTGAATGAGTACCTCAAGCTCAAGGGACATATGGCCGAATATGAAAAAATCAAGGAATATTACACAGAATTCAGCCGTAAAAATGATGATTTGCTTCAGGCATTTCAGGAATACGAAACCTATAAAGCTCAAGCTGCCGCAATCCGGAACCTGATTGGCAACGAATTGAGTCTGCTGGAACAGCAGGGAGCGGCAGCCTTAAACAGCAGGAACTACAATACTACCAGCAGCAATGAGGGAAAAAGCTTGAAAAAGCTGCTGGAAGCAGGATGGGTTACTCATGAAAAAGGCGGACTGCTGACGGTAAGCCGGGAACTGCAGACTGATTGGAAGCACTTATCCGGCAGGCAAGCCGAGTTGGAAAAGCATCTTAACCACCTACTGACCTTGGAGGGCTATGGCGAGTACCGTACCGATAAGGAAAAATTCAAGGAATGTGATAAGCGTCTGCAGCTGATGGCAGTAGACAGCGGCGGTTTACAGGCTGAGTATCAAGCAGCGGGCGGCAGGCTGCGGTTTCTGACGAACAGGCAGTTAGCCGGATGTGAGAGTTTGCTAAGTAACTCTAGGGCAGCCAAGGATGAGCTTACTGAAGAAAGAAAGAAAAAGCAACAGGCGCTAATTGAGACTGCCCAACAAGAAGCTGTAATAAAAACGGCCATTAATGGTTTAGTTAAAAGCGAGAAGTCATTAGCGGAAAAGCACCGTGAACTGAGTGATTTCTTTCTGGACCGCGGCGAGACAGAAGCGATATTATTCGCCAAGCAATTTTTACAGCAAATAGCAACTGAATTAGATGCATACTTGCAGGAAAATACCGAGGTATCTGACAAGATAAAGTTGTCAGATACTAAGCTTTGGAATTTAGAACTTGAAATTGTCAAAACAACAAGCGAAATCCAAAAATGGGTTGAAACTAAGCAACAGTATGATAACAGGCTGAAAGCCTACCAAGATCAACTGACCGGATTGGAGCAGCAAGCCGCTAAATTTGGTAAAGGCACGCGTCTAGAGTATCATCAAAGCTTGGAACTGCTGCTTGACCAAGAAAGACTGAACAAGCTGGAAAAAGAAATTGAAGCAGGCAGAATTCGCCAGAAACAACAGCTGTCTGAGGCGCGCGGCTATTATGTGCCTAATGAAGAAATCCTGGTATTGGCTGCCAAGTTAGATGACAAATGCGAATTTGTGCAGGCGGGAATTGATTGGATTGCTAAGGCTAATCCTGAAGAGAAAGCGTTGATCTTGCGGATGATGCCCTATTTGCCATTTGCCGTCATCGTGGACAGACAGTCATTTGAAAAGTTAAAAACCGGCAGGTTGAAGCCGGACTTTGTTTCCGACTATCCGGTGCCTGTGGTAAATATTGAGACAGTGCGCCGGATTGAAACCAATGAGCAGGATAATGTCTTTTATATTTGCAGCTTTGCCGATATGGTACTTGACGGTAATCGCTATGAACAATATGCAGAAAGTATCGAAACCGCGCTAAAAAACAGTGACAGCGAAATCTCGGCTATAAAAACAAGAATTGTAGAGTTAAGTGCCGTGCTGGAAAAAGTCAATGGTTTTTATGCGCAATATCCTGCAGAGCAGATGGAAGCCGCTGAAAAAAATTCTCAAACCCTTGCCAAACAAATAACGGCGCTTAATAAAAGGCTGCAAGATATTAATGCCGAAAATAGCAAAATCGTCCAAGAAAAGAACAGCTTACAGGACAGAGAAGAACAATTGGTAAAGCTGACAACTGAATGCCGAGAAAAGCAGGACAAGCTGCTAGCAGCCATTCAGACAGAATCAGAACTAACAGAGATGAGGGAGCAATTGACCGCCAAACGGCGGGAACTGGAAGCTGTCAGCAAAAATGCAGCAATAATTAGTGCTGCTATTAATGCGCTTGACAAGCAATATGATTTGCTGGAAGAGCAAATAAAACATGTAAGCATTGAACTGCATGAACTGAAAAAGGACCACTTTCAGTTAGCCAGTTTTGCCGAACTTGAAACAGACCTGCTCTTCACACAAGTGCGGGCAGAGTATACCGCATTACACGAGGCTGTAAGCGGCAGAAAAACTGAGGAAAGCGACTTGCGAAGCCGGATTAATGATTACCGGGAGAGGCTTGAGGTGCTTAGCGTCCGGATTAAGCGTGATTATGGCGGGGACTTAGCCGCACTTGAAAAAAGTGAGGAAAGCGGAGTTCGGATTAGTATTCCTTCACAATCAATGATTGAACAGACAAAGCAATCTATGACCGAAAATGCTGCCAGATTAAAAACAGTAGACAAAGAACTGCAGGTGATAAGCCTAAAAATAGAAAATGCCGATGGCAGACTGAAAGAGATTTTAAAGGATTTTCCGGAAACCGCTGAGCGCGATTTGCCAATGTATGACAGCGAAATCCGGTATAAACAGGAAATTGAAACTGTTGAACTGCTTATAGAAAGTTATGAGCAAGCCATCTGCAAGGCCAATGAAGAGTTGGAAGCAATCAAAGAAAAAACCGGCAGGCTGCATAATCAGATGGAAAGCTATAACGACTTTATAGAGCGTGAACAAGTTGCCAATGCTGGAATGATAGCGCTGGAAATCAAGGAGTTTAGACTGTTTGAAAAAGAATATTACAAATTAAAAGACGTTATCCAACGCCAGTATGATAAATGGGATAACAGGATAAAAACAATAAGCGGGGAGACCGCTGAATTTATCATCCGTGAGCCTTTGGACGAACTGGAAAAAATAAGCCGGCCGTCAACTACCCGGCAATGTCTTGACAAACAACAGGCTTTTGCTGAGTATATCATGAGCCTTGAAGAACAGATGCAGAAAATTAGCAGCGATATAGTACAGCTGGAAAGCTACCAGCAGGATTTTACTCGCAGGTGCGTGCAGCGAGCGGAACTGGTATTGGGGCATTTAAGAAAACTTGAATCGTTTTCCAGGATAGAAGTTTACGGCAGGCGGACAAATATGATTGAACTAAAACTGCAGGAATTTGAAGAAAAAGAAAAGTATCTGCGGATGAAATCTCATATTGAAGGAATTGTCCGGGAGATTGGTGAAGAAGCCAATATTGACAGAAAGCGTATTACCGACAAGCTGTCGATAAAAGAGTTATTGGCGCAAATTGTCGATCTGGAGAAAGCGGCGGTTAGACTTTACAAGATTGAAAGCATTCCGGAAAACTCTAGATTCTACCGGTGGGAGAATGCCATTGGGTCAGAGGGGCAAAATAATTCGCTGTATTTTATTTTTGCTGTCTGCCTACTATCATTTATCAGGATGCTTTCTATAACGACTTCAACGGTAAGAACCAAGAAGGTTATTATTGCCGATAATCCTTTTGGCGCTACTTCGGCGGTTTATCTGTGGGATCCCATGTTCCAAATAATGAAACAGAATGATGTCCAACTGATTGCGCCCGGTCATAGAATTCCACGGGAAATTACATCAAGGTTCGGAGTTAGTTATCTTTTGAATCAGGATATTCTTGAAGATGGCCGGATGAGGGTGGTAGTTAAAGATGTGCGGGTTGAAGAGGACGAAGATGTTCTCAGGTATATTGAACCGGAACAATTATCGTTTTTCTGACATGACGATAAGCAACGTGTCATTAGATTTTTATTGCCACGGTAATACGTACATATAAATGATTAATTATAGCATTGAAGAGAGTCTTATCACTAATTATGGTGGTAAGACTCTCTTTTTTTTATAGAATTAAAAAAATGGTTGAGACTAAAGTAAAGCGTACTTATAAATTAGAGAGGTGAGGCAAAGGATTACCTTCTGAAGAAGGCGGTTGACAGTTATGACGCTCGCACTTATTATTAGTGTTGCAGTTGGTATTAAGACGTATCTATTTGGGTATTATTACCTGGCTGAAGTTATAGCGGGTACGGGCAAGTTCCTTGTGGATGGCATTTTGTATATCGCTGTTAATTTTGTCGGAGAAGTACGAGAAAAATAATTCATATAGAGTATTGCTTAAGGATGATGGAGGGAAATATGGCTCACAAAAATAAATCCTTACTTTGGATTGTGTTAGGTATTACAGCGTTTGTTATCTTTTTTCATCTCGGAAGTTCTCCTTTGCTCGACCCAGATGAACCGGTTTATGCGGAAACACCTAAGGAAATGATTTTATTTGGGGATTATATATCACCACGGATTTATGGTGAATATTGGTATGATAAGCCGCCGATGTATTACTGGCTGGTAGCGGCAGCTTTTAAAGTCTTTGGCGTGAATGAATTTGCGGCCCGGTTCCCATCCGCATTATTAGGTGTATTGTGTGTGTTATTAGTATATCGTGCGGGAACCAGATTTTTTGGTCAGACGGCGGGGGTTGTCGGAGCGCTTGTGCTGACCACAAGTATCGAGTATTTTTATGTAGCTAAAGCAGCAGTAACTGATATTACGTTAACACTATGTCTTACGGCAGCTTTGCTTTCGTTTTTGGAGAAAAAGTACTATCTGATGTATTTATTTGCCGCGCTGGCAACTGTCACTAAAGGCCCAATAGGACTAGTGTTCCCTGGAGCCATACTCTTTCTTTATTTTCTTGCCACAAAAAACTGGCAGGAAATAAAGAATATGAAGATACCGGCAGGAATTATAATTTATGCAGTGGTAGCACTACCCTGGTATATCGCCATGTACCAATTTCATGGTAATGCTTTTTTAGATACGTTTATTGGCTTTCATAATGTTGCCCGGTTTACTACGGCAGAGCATACTGAGACTTCCGGTTGGTATTTCTTTATACCTGTATTAATGCTGGGCTTTTTCCCCTGGACAGCTCTATTGGTTCAATCCGTCCGCGCTTCTTTGCTGGAAGGAAGAAAACAGAAACCGGCTCTGCTATTTTTAAATATTTGGGTTCTCTTTATTTTTATCTTCTTTACCATTTCAAGCACCAAGCTCGTTACCTATATATTGCCGATGTATCCGCCACTAGCATTACTTGTGGGGTGGTATCTCGGGCGCTGGATTGAAGGATACCAGCCAAAAGGCTGGCGCTATAGCTGGCCGGTTGTATTATCGGGACTTGTCCTCCTTTTAGTTGCCGGTATGTATTTGGGCGTTAAGATGATGCCTGAACTGACAACAGGACTAATTTTATTGTCTGTTGTAATGATAATGATGGCCGGTACAGTTTGGTATGCAGTAAAAAGAGGTAATCCCTCGGTAGGTTTTTGGGGACAAGTTGTAGCAATGAGCATTGCTGCAACTATATTTATAGCAGTTTTACTGCCTGCAGCTGCCCCTCAATTTACAACTCGTGGCATTGCAAGTCAATTTAGTGCCGTGTATGATGGAAAGTCACCTGTCTACGTTGTGAAGTTTTTACACCCAGGTTTTACATTTTACACGAATGTATATGGTACTGAAGTCTTAACCAGTGCTGATATTTCGAAGGCAGTGGCGAAAAACTCTAGTGCCTACTATGTCATGCGGCAGTTGGAGTACAAGGCGCTAGGTGCCAGGGAACGTGCAGACCTGACGATCGTGGCACAGTCCAATGAAATGTTACTGCTCAAGCAGTAGATAAGAGAACGATTTTATTATGCTGTTCATTAATACTTTAGCTATGGCCTTAGCTGGTTTTTTCTGATACTATGGAATTAAAATTAACTGTGATCTTACATATATGCTTGAAGAAGCTCACTAAGAAAGAAGGGACGATATAATATTGCTACGCAGATTGGTATGTATTTCATTAATTTGTCTAATGCTCTTTTCCCTTGTCGGTTGTTCCCCGACGGCTTTATTTTCTCCTAAGCCCTATAAAGACACTCAATTCCTAATGGATACCATCATCGAAATTACCGCATATGGTTCCAATAAAGAAGCAGCAGTTAAGAGTGCCTTCGACGAATTCCAACGGATTCAGTCCATCAGTGACCGTTTTAATCCCGAAAGCCAGTTATCAAAAATTAATCAAATGGCAGGAATCGCTCCTGTTCAAGTAGATAGTGATTTGGTCAAAATGATTAACGACGCAATAACCATTTCGGAAAAAACAGACGGAGCCTTCGATATAACGATCGGTCCACTCACCGAATTATGGGGAATTGGCCATAAAGGAGAGTTTGTGCCTTCCCAAGCAGAAATTAATAAGGTTTTACCGCTTGTCAATTACAGAAAAATTCAAGTGGATTCAAATAATAACACGGTATATCTGCCCGAGAAGGGTATGTCATTGGATTTGGGTGGCGTAGCTAAAGATTACGCACTAACCAGAGCGGCAGCCATCTTAAAATCACTGGGTATTAAGTCGGCCTTAATTAACGCCGGCGGGGATATTCAGGTTATTGGGACAAGACCGGACGGCAAACCTTGGCGAATCGGTGTACAGGACCCACGTAATTCAGAAGGAGTTATTGCCAAAGTAACATTAACGAACTGGAACATGATGCAGACATCTGGTGACTACCAACGCTATTTCATTAAAGATGGAGTGCGTTATGCTCACATATTAAATCCTAAAACGGGTAGACAACCGACCGAAATAGCCAGTACAACTTTGGTTTATAACGATGTGGACGTTCCTAACGATATTGCTAGTTCGGGATTTATAGTTTTGGGATTAGAACGCGGTATGGAGGCATTAAAGCAATTCCCCGGCGTAGAGGCAATAATTGTAACTACCGATGGAAAAGTCATTACTACTCCCGGTCTCAAGGATAATGTGGAATTATAGAACTTGTAAAGTGTAAACAATAAAGAAGGAATGTCTCTGCAACAGGGACATTCCTTCTTTGACATTTTAATGATATACTCTAAATACATCTAGTAGAAGGGGTAGGCAAAGTCTTGCTTTAGAGGTGGTTTGTTTTATGGTGAATTCGTGGAAAAGTTTTGCAGTAGGCGCTATGGCTATGTTTGTTTTTGTAGCGGTTTATATGTTTTTTACAGGGACGGATAAGAGCTCGGTTGTTCCTGTTACTCCTGAAATAGGCGTAACGGAAGCCGAAGACTTGTCTAGTAAAGTTACAATTACGCCATTGCCGTCATTGCGGATTGTCCGCGGAACAGAAGTACCGTTTAAGGGGAAAATAGAGTTGCGGCAGGCGATTGCCGGGCGCGCGGCCAAAGATATAGCGATAGTCAACTTCCAGGCAACCGGTGAACATGCCGATAAATCAGTAATTAAGATTGTATGGGACAATGGTGAGGTTGAAAAGGTTGTTCCCGGTACAAATAATAAACGATTTGCTCCGGAAAAGCGGGCTGTCGAAATAGTAGTAACAGGCTACAGCATGCATGAACGGCGGCTTTTTAAGGACAGCAGCCGGGACGGTATGCTGACATGGGAAATTCGTTACGAACCGGTGGATTAGTTTATTCCATATTTTTCTTTACATTTTGGAATTTTTGAGGCTATAATTAACCGTTATGAGATATTATAATCAAACTGCGATCAGACCGGCTGGTTATCTTGCGGGGTTAATTGTACTGGGAATTATATATGTGCATGAGTTCGGCGTTGAGCGGTTTAGACCGGAGACAATCCGGGATACGATTCTGTCATTCGGTTGCTGGGGACCGCTATTGTATGTGCTAGGTAATGCCGTTCGTCCGTTTTTCTTCTTTCCTGCTATTATTATGGGCGTTGCCGGCGGTTTGGCATTTGGTCCGCTGTGGGGAACAATATATCTCATCTTTGGTACATTGTTTGGTGCCGCTTTGTGTTTTGGGGCAGCCAGGCTGCTGGGACGCGAAAGACTCAAACGGTTTTGGCCTAAGTGGACACTGCTGGAACAACTGGATAGCCAGACTGAGCTACACGGGTTCAGGACGTTGTTAGTGCTGCGTCTAGCTCCTATCTTCCCGTGGGATGCGGTAAGTTTTCTTGCCGGGTTATCCAAGGTGAGTTTTTGGCCGTATTTTGCGGCGACCGTGATCGGTAGTATCCCTGGCGCGATTGCATTTTGTTATTTTGGCAATGCCTTGACGCAGTCTTTGGCAACGGCGGTGACAGTTGCCGCCATCATTATTATTTTGACTGTTGGATTGCAGGTGCTGAGCCGGAGCGTTGGACAGAAGAATTTATAAATAACTTCCCATGATTTAAAAAGTATAGAAAGCATGGTTAAATAGAAACAGCCTTGAACGTAAGCCAGATCGCCGGCAGGGAGTTCAAGGCTGTTTTTTTACTAAGCAAAAATTGGTTAGGCGAGAGAGATTATTAAGTACAGTTTTTTGACTTTCAGGTAACTAGTAAAAGGCTTTTATAACACAGATATGTAAAATTTATCTAACTTTTTGATTGACAGTTTCCATATCCTCCAAGTAAAATATAGGTAAAATAACTAAATGATGGTGGCATACCTGTCGAAAGGCAGGGACGCAAAGCCGTGGGTCTAACGGAAAATTTACCTATGACTGCCTGGTTGCTCTTACAATAATTTTGTGAGTGTAACCGGCTTTTTTTGTTTTATCAAACTGGTATGGTAACTATATTAAGTTAATATAGTTTAGAGAATTTAGCTATTTGGCAGTTCCAACAATGAGATTCGTGAAACGGGCAGTGGCCTGTCTTTTTGTTTATAAAGCTTACATAATACTTCTTCTTTTCATGAATTTCCAGAAAATAAATTTCCCAAGGATATATACAAGAAGTACCAATGTAGGTATAATTATGATCTGCAGCTAATTTTTATTTTTTAGTTTTTATTCTTAATGAAAGTTGAGAAAGGAGATAAATGCAATGAAAAAAAGGTCATTGTTTTTTGTATGTATGATTGTACTGGCAGTTATAGTACAATTCAGGTTTTTTAATGAACCTACGAATAATAAATTAACGGAGGCAAAAGTGAATCCGGATTCAACCTTAGTTAATAACCCTAAGCCCGAGGAAATACAAGGCTTTCAGTTCCTCCAAACAAAAATGCGGAGTTCGAAAGGTATAATAAGATATTTGGTTGAGTCCAAGTCGCCTGCCACATATGGTGTAAGTGAATCCATGGGTCAAGCTATGGAGTACACTGCTTTGCTTGGTGACGCCAAACTGTTTAACGAGTATGCTGCTACAACTGACAAATATTTTAGAGATCCTTCCGGTTACTATTATTGGAAGATTGATGTCATTAGCAAAAAGGGTGAAACTACCTCCGCTTTAGTTGATGATTTAAGAATCGCTAAGGCTTATTTTATTGCAAACGAAAAGAAACTTGGCAATTATGACAAGCAAATAGAAAAGCTGGCGGAAGACATCTACAAGTTCGATGTGGATACCCAAGGCTACCCTTGTGACTTTTATGATGGAACTGCTAAAAGTAGGGCAAATGAGGTTTCCTTGTTTTATCTGGATGTAGAAACTATGGAAAAATTAAGTAAAGTTAATGCGAATTGGTCTGTACCACATAAAAATGCCGTCAGCATTTTAAGTAATATGCCGGAAAATCAGCACGGTTTCTACCCGCAAACTTTTAAAATCGATACTAAACAATATATTTGGCCTTCTTCCATTAATATGGTTGAAAATTTATATACCGCAATCGATGTATATAAAGCTGGGAAAAGTACTAGTTCCTTTATAAGCTTTTTAAAAACACAAATAAAGCAAGGAAAGATATATAATCACTATAATTCTGACGGAACACCCGCCGATCAGGATGAGTCTACTGCTATATATGCATTAGCAGCACGGTTTTTGGTATTAAATAATGAATTTGAGGCAGGCGAATGGTGTTACCGCCAGACACTGGATCTTCAAATTAGTGACAAAAACGCCTTTGCGGGTGGTTTTGGCGAGCCGGAGACCGGGCTTGTTTATGCTTTTGATCAGTTAGAAGCACTTTTAATGTTGAGGACGGTGGAAATCAAGAATGATAGCCAATGATATGTTCATACGAAAGGATATTCTTTTCTTTAATATCATGCTGGTATTTATTTTGGCTGTTACTGCGATTATGTTGCTTTATGCGCCAAGTATGGGGTCTTTTAACTTGTTTATCCCCTTTGCCTGTATGCTGTTCAACATGAATCTTAGTTATACATTAGGCTTACAACGAGGTTTGATGGCAGCTATTGTCCTTACCTTTGCTTTCGGTAGTTATATTATCTATGAAACATCCATTGTTAACCGGATTGTTGAGGTTAATTTTGCTTATATATCCTGGCTGTTCTTTTTTCCACTCAGCAGCATATTGGCAGGCCAGCTATCGCTGGTTGTTTCTAGATATAGACAAGAGTTGGAGAATAAGAAGAATCTAGAGCAATTGGTAACGCTTGATGCTTCGACCGGTCTATATAATAGTCAGGGATTTTTCCGGAAACTGGATGAGGAATTTGTCCGTGCCAAGCGGTATAAAACCTGTTTCTCTATTTTGTTGATCAGAATATCGAATTTTGATGAACTGCGGCTAATATACGGGGAACTGGACTCTATAAAAATTTTACAATCGGTGGCTGAGAAGGTAGAAGCTCAGACGCGTTTCTCTGATATTAAAGCATTGATTAGTTCTGACATGCTCAGCATTGTACTTACTGAAACCAACGAAGACGGAGCTAGAGTTGTTATAGAAAAATTACATCAGGCGTTAGATCGTATCACAACAGAGATTAGGGGTACCAAGAAAGTTATTCGTATAAAACCGAGCATTGGGATCTCTAGTATTAGAGAGGGCGATGCGGATGTCCTGGAAGCCTATGAACGAGCTAAGGAAGAACTTAATTATGACAGGGGTTAATAAGAGAGCAATTATATTTTTTCTGCTTGCTGTATTCATCCTTGCTCTTTGTTCGCCAACAAGCAGTTATGGCAGTGCTCCAAGGGTAAAGACATATATTCTCTATGATAGCCCCAACCGCTTTGGTGACAGTTTTCCGCTGGTTAACGCCTTAATTGAACATTTGGGGCATTTCGACTTAGACTGTCAGCCGATGGCGCTGGAAGAATGGAAAGCAGGCGCACTGCAAGACGCAGAATTGGTTGTATATGTGGGGTTAAGAGATGTAATATTACCGCAGGGTTTATTGCAAGAAATAGCACATGCCCCGAAGATAATCTGGTTTGAAAAGAATATTGAGCAATTGGCAGCCTATTTACAGTGGCAAGATTTTAAATTAGAGGGAGTTTCCAACGGATGGTCGGTTATTAACTATAAGAAAGACATGTTCCTTAGTGATTGGATGAACGTGGTTATTACACAGCCAGGGCAATCCGCTCAGGTTTTTGCTACCGTAAAGGATGTAGTGAACAGTAAGCCGCTGGCATGGCAGCGCGGCAAGGTGTTTTATTCCGGATTTTTAGAGGTACATCCGAGTCATATGCTTACCTTGAGTGGATTGCTTCATCAATTTATCTCAAATCAGAACGATAGCCATTCACAGTCACACAAAGCGCTGTTACGCATCGAAGACGTCAGCCCGCTGGTTAACCCTGAAGCAGTTAGTGCGGTTATTGCGACTATTAAAAAATATAATATTCCATTTTCCATTGGAGTTATTCCGGTGGGAGTTACAGCAAATGACAATCGTAAATATTTACATGAATCTCCGAAATTGGTGAAAGTGCTTAAAGAAGCGCAGGACAATGGAGCCAGTATTATTATGCATGGCTATACACATCAAAATAAGTATTCACCCAAAACTGGGGAAGGTTATGAGTTTTGGAATGCACGTGATGATAAACCAATGGAGAACGATGAGGCCTTTACTCAAGAGCGGATGGAAGCCGGCATTGAAGAACTTGTTCGATGTGGGTTAATTCCTGTTGCCTTTGAGCCGCCGCATTATGCGATGAGTCATACTGGCTACCAAGTGTTATCCCGGTATTTCAATATTTTTTCCGGTCAAATTCAGATTTCCGATAAGAGTGACCAACTATCCTTGGCGCTTCCCTATTTGTCGACATCCACCTATTTAAATGGCATGATGGTCATACCGGAAAATATGGGTTACTACGATGGTAAGACGTTTTTAGTTGAACACATGTTGAAAAGTTCAGAGCAAATACTGGATATTCAGGATGGGTTTGCCTGCTTTTTTTATCATGGTTATCTGCCACCAGATAAACTGCCGTCCATTATTGAGGGTTTGAAAAAGCAAGGATATGAATTCTTTGATTTACGTCAGCTTCCGATCCAGGTTCAATCGCAGAATATAAAAATAACCGGACAGGATGGGCAATTAAAGGTTGAGGTAGATGCTAAACTGCAATCTTCCTGGGGGAATTCTGCTATATCTGACGGTTTTTTTGAAAAAGTGGGTTCTGTTCATATAATGCTGCTATTACTCATTTTGGCTGTATTTGGCGGTATCATTATTCACCTGAGGGCGAATGCCAATAAACATTACGAGGGATGACAAAACAATAGTCATGGGATATTGCGGAAATAGGGAGTGACGGCTGTTTGCAATTTGTAGATAACTTATTTATTGCCTCTCTTATTGCTACCTGGTTGATTCTTTTTTATCACGTAGCTTTAACCATCGGCGGTTACCGGCATTTTGTTAAGACTTTGACCTCAGCGGAGCCCGCTGTCGAACTTACAGAGTACCCTATGGTAACTGTACTGATTCCGGCGCATAACGAAGCCATGGTAATCGGCAGGACGGTGGATGCTATGGCACGGTTAATATATCCGAAAGACCGATTAGAAATTATTGTTGTTAATGATTGTTCCACAGACCGGACAGGAAAAATTTTGGCAGAGAAGTGTCAAAAATATTCTCAGTTAAAAGTAGTAACTCTCGCTCCCCCTCTCGGGGCTAAAGGTAAGTCTAATGCCCTAAATAACGGCCTTGCGGCGAGTAAGGGAGAATATATCGTAGTATATGACGCAGATAATACGCCGGAACGTCGCGCGGTTCTATACCTCGTGCATGCTATCTTGCAGGATGAGAAGCTTGGCGCTGTTGTCGGCAAATTTCGCACTCGTAATAAAGAGGCTAGCTTATTAACCCGGTTCATTAATGTAGAAACCCTGAGCTTCCAATGGTTATTGCAAGCCGGCCGGTGCCACTTCTTTGGATTGACTACGATTCCAGGTACAAACTTTATTATTCGCCGGTCTCTGCTGGATAGTATGGGTGGTTGGAATATCAATGCGTTAACGGAAGATACGGAACTTACCATCCGGATATATGACAGTGGGTATCGAATTTTTTGGTTACCGCACGCGGTCACCTGGGAACAAGAACCCGAAACCTTACGGGTTTGGTTAAAGCAGAGAACTCGCTGGGCACAGGGGAATATGTGGATTATCGGGCAATATATTTTAAAATTGTTTACGTTAAAAGATCTAAGAATTAGTGCCGATATCATTTATTTTACTTTTACGTACTTTGTATTTTTTGTTGCCATCATTGTATCAGATTTGATTTTTATTTTAGGCTCACTGGGGCTTACTCAACTGACGGTTACAGGCCCTTTCAATATTTTATGGTTGTTGGCGTATGCTCTTTTTATTGCGGAAACCTATATATCTCTTTCTCTGGAAAGAGGAGAAGGAAATGCAAAAAATCTGGCTCTAACCATGCTGATGTATTTTACTTATAGTCAACTTTGGATCATCCTGGTTTTCCGGGCGAGTTATCTTCTGCTCAAACGAAAGCTAACAAAGGATTCTAGTTTCCATTGGTATAAAACAGAGAGGAGTGCATTATAATGAGCAGAAGTGTGAAACAAAAGGCGGGTTCAGTGGTATTGCTGCTGTTAGTCCTGATTGTTTTTTCGTTTGTGCAAATTGGGCAGGCGGCGCCGTTACTGGCGTCTCCAGCAGATAGTTATACTCTGCGGTTATTTGATGAAAATACAGTTTTACGTAACCCTAATGATGGTGTTTCCGGTTATTTTGATATTTATTCAGGGAGTACCATTACGGAACCTGCCATGTTAGATCTTTGGTATTCGTATTCTCCGACTACCAAAGCGGAGCTTTCTTTTATTACCGTTTCAATAAACGGAGTTCCAGTTTCCAGCCGGCCCTTAGAACCAACAAACGCACCTATGATTAACTGGCAGGTGGCTCTGCCGGCCAATCAAATTAAAAGCGGGTTTAATGAAGTAAACGTTTCGGTTGTTCACCGTTCTATTGATGGATTGTGCCGGGATATTGATAATGAAGCCAACTGGTTTATTATTAGACCTGAAACCAGGATTAGTTTAAAAATAAACCGCAGCCCTTATCGCTTAGCTAATTATCCAAGTCCTTTTTTAGATGAATATCTTGCTTCGAAAGTAAATACTGCCTTTTATCTTCCCAGTGATTTCGACCCGGTAATGGTAGAATCTATCTTTAACGTAGCGACAGATTGGGGAACACGTGGCTTAGCCGGTATTCCGCAGCGACTGGAAGTGCGATTGGGAGAGCCCGGTCAGGTGCCTGCGAACGAGGTTGTGTTAGGATTGACTGGTAAATGGCAAGCCAATCAGAATTTCCCACCGAAGACGGCAGTGTTAACTCTGGATACTCTTCCTACCGGCTTTCACCGTCTTTTAATCACAGGCGATGATTCTACTAGTTTGGCAAAAGCGATGGATGCGCTAAGCAGACCTCAATTAGTAAAGTCATTCTATGGGCAGCAAATGGTCTTATCCACGAATTTGCCTATAGACAAGCAAGGCGCACGCAAAAAGGAAAACGGTGTATATACATTAACTGATTTAGGGTATCAGGACGATATCACCGCAGCAGGTGCGTTTCATCAAGAAGCAATTATTAATGTCCCCAGACCGTCTAACTACAAAGCAGGGGAAGGTTCTTATGTTGAATTACATTTTCGGCATGCCAAGATACTAGACCCTAAAAAGTCGGCTGTTACGGTTTATATTAATAATACTCCTGTTCGATCTGCTGCTTTACTGCCGGAGAACGCCGAAAACGGAGTGTTAAAAGTGCCTATTCCGCTCTCAGAACTGAACAAACCTTCTTGGCGGGTACGGTTTAGCTTCTACCATGACCTGGGTATTATTGATTGTTCAAAACGTTATGATGACGTCGCCTGGTCTGTCGTGGAAAAAGACACGAAGATTGTACTGGAGCAGGGAAGTATTGAACGTATTCCGAATTTAGAGGATTTTCCTAATAACTTTTATACCAGCGCAAATGGAATCATCGATCTTACCATGTTGCTGCCGGATAACCCTTCCCCGGAAGAACTTAGTGCAGCATTCAAGCTAGCGTATTTTATCGGGCAGCAAAACAAAAGCAAAATTGTCTGGCATGTCCAAACCGCTTCTGCGTTTGATGAAAGAAAAGCACCCGGTACAATTATCGCATTAGGCAGAAATAATGATGCCAAGCAATGGAGTGCTTTGAAAAAGTATTTACCGGTTTCGCCGGATCAAAATGGTGGATATCAGGTTGCCGACTGGTTAGAAGTAATGCCTGCTTCATTAAACAGCTATGACGTATATCAAATTGGCAAGATAGATAATGACAAATTGCTGTATGCCTTTATGTATAATAGTCCGGAGCGCTTGACGAGCTTTTTGAACTTTAGTTTGTTAAATGGTAATATTTTAAGCGGTCAGTTAGCGCTAGTGGATGCGCAGGGAAATCATACGGCATTTGTGCAAAAAACACTTCCGTCAGGAAGCAGCATTTTGGCTTGGCTGAAGAACTTATGGACCGGTACCAGTGGCATCAGCCAGACTTATCTTGCAGTTTTTGTAGCAGTGCTTGCCGCTACAGGTGCTTTGTTATTGTTTATGCGTAAACGTTCGTAAGATGTTGGACTTGATAATGGGAGTGGTATTATGCGTCGGCGGTTATCCTATTTAGGTGTAGTATGTTACTTGGCGGTCCTGTCGCAGCCTTCGACGGCTTTGGCTGGTTCGGCAGTCAGTGTTCCGCCGGAGGCCCGGGAGACGGCAGCCGGGGCTGTTGCCGCCGCTCAGGATATCCTTGATAGAGAGCAAGCAGCACGCGAACGGGCGGAAGCTATTATGTACGCCCAGAAAGCAGAACAGGAAGAAGTGGAAGCCAACCAACAAGCTGCTGAAGCTAAGAAAGTTCTAGCTCAGTCCGCCGTAGAGGCTGAGGAGGCCGCCAAGCTTGCGCTGGCTGCCGACGAGGAAGCAAAAGTGGCAGTCGCCAAGGCGGAAGAACTAAACAAAAAATCTCAAAAAGCTATTACTGCGGCAAGAGAAGCTGCGGCGGCGGCAGAAGCGATTGAGGCATCGCTTATGGCGGAAGAGGCGGCTATAGCGGCAAGGCAGAGCGCACCAGCACAGCAGGAGCTTGTAACGACAAGTATACCTGTGGAAAGTTCACAGACGAATTCTTTGGAAGAGTCTGATGAATTACTAAGAATGGAAAGAGAAATAAAACGTCTGGAAAAAATGCAAAAAGAAGGGTCCTTGGCTCAAAAGCGGAGAACACCGGTGGTTGAGGTTTGGGAAGAGCCGTCTGTTGATTGGTCTAAAGCCACAGTAGCTTACGCGCAGGCGGAACAATTAGACCAGATCGCGACTGCCGCCGATAAGGCGGCAGAGCAAGCGGGAGATATAGCCGATCAGAAAATGGCTGTGGCTGAAGCCGCTAAAAGCAGGGAGGAAGAAGCCAAGCAAGCGGTAGGTGAAGCGGAACAAGCGGTAAAAGACGCGAACGAAGCTGCGGAACTCGCAAAGAAGGAAGCTATACTGACAAAAACACAACTAGAGCAACTAATTTATTTGCAGGATCATCCGAAAGGAGTACATACCTTCACCGGTGAGCGCAACTATTACAGGGGCAATAGTGCATACCAATTCACACAACCTATCACTTTCAGTTATTGGCATAAGGATTTCTCCTATAGTTTAAATACAAAATATATAGTCTCGAAGAATAATACACCAGGGGCAAGCGGCCGGGTAAGTACGTTATCAGATACGACGCTATCGTTAACAAAACATACAGAAAAGCCCAGGTTTAATGTTGATTATAGTCTGGATATCAATATTCCTACGGGTAAGGCAGCCTTGTCCTGGTCTGAGCGCAATGCCAGAATGAATGAGGATTTATTCGAGGTCAGTCAGTTTGGTAAGGGATGGCAATTTACACCCGGAATTGCGGTTAGTTGGAAAATTGGTAAGGAAGATATGTGGACACTGGGTACGAGTTACGCTTTCAGTGGTTCCTATGATCCGACAACCGACATAGTCAATGATGATATTTCTCCCGGTAATGAGTGGCGTAAGTTTCTCCGCTGGCAGCATGCGGGGCAGGACTGGCAGTTTGTCGGTGAGCTAAGTAATACCAGTACCGGGGTTACTAAAATCGCCAATGGGGAAGAGTATTCTACCGGAGACGAGTGGGATTATCGGCTAACCTACAACAAGAAATTACCTGACAATCAAAATATTATGTTTTACTATTGGCGCGAACGGCAAAACTTAAATAGTATTGTGCCGTCCGATACCGGGAATTCGCTTGCTCATTATCTAGGGACGATGTGGAGCAGGAAATTAAACGATAAGAAACTGGTTCGCGTTACTTTTGATGTTATGAAGGCTGACGGCAAACGGTATGATCGAATCAAGAATTCTATTGATACTGATAACGGAACACCTCAATATTCCTCCATTGATGTCGATGGGCGAACTAAATATACCCTCGGTGTTGGTTATGATATCCGACTGGATAAACAAAGCGTTTTTTCTATTGATTTGCAAAAATTTATTATGAAAGACGGGGAGTCAAATTTACCCCAACCATCGACTACTTATCATGGTTTTAATGTCTTGATGAAATATAATAGAAGTATTTAATACAACGAGCAGTAGATAGACCTCCTGCTATGGTTTATATGCCTTTTGCCAGGCATATCGCCATAGCAAGGAGGTTTATTTTTTATGTCGATATTGACAACACTAGTCACATAGTGTACTATTTGACTAGTACACTACAACGGAGGCGCTCAAATGGATACTAAACTTGAAAGAATTGAGTTTGATACCAGAATCCCAATCTATATTCAAATTATGGATTATATTAAACGACAGATTGTAACGGGTGAACTCAGTTGTGGTGCCAAATTGCCCTCGGTGCGGGAGATGGCTGCTGTTTTTAAAGTCAATCCCAATACCTTGCAGCGCGTATATCAGGAGCTAGAAAGAGAAGGTATTACTTTTACACAGCGGGGGCTGGGCACCTTTGTAAGCGAGCGCCCGGACATAGTTTTGGAACTGCAAAAAGATATGGCGAATGGACTTATCCGTCAATTTATTTCGGGTATGAAAACCATTGGCTATTCGAATGAAAGAATTATCAAAGAAGTCGCCGACTACTTGTACAAGGAGGATATGAAATGAATAATATCTTAGAAGCGCAAATGCTTTCTAAATCTTTTTTCTCAAAAACTGTACTTCGCAATTTAAACCTTCAGGTTCGTGAGGGCAGCATCCTTGGTCTTCTAGGCCCAAACGGAAGCGGGAAAACTACTTTCTTGAAAATTGCGGCCGGGCTCTTACAGCCTACATCCGGAAAACTGCTCATCGGCGGACATACGCCTGGTGTTGTTACCAAGTCGATGGTAGCTTACATGCCGGATAAAAACTATCTTTTCAATTGGATGAAAATCAGCGATGCCATCCAATTTTATGCCGATTTTTATACTGATTTTGATAAAGAAAAAATGGGAGAACTGCTGGATTTTATGAATTTAAATCCTGACCTGAAAGTAGCTGCCCTTTCCAAAGGTATGACTGAGAAACTAAACCTGGCTTTGATTTTAGCAAGAAAAGCACGGCTTATGATACTGGATGAACCGTTGGGAGGAGTAGATCCCAGCGCCAGACAAAAGATTCTTGATGCTATTGTTAATAATTTTAGTGAGGACCGGACCATTATCATTACGACTCATTTGGTTCGAGATATAGAAAGCCTGTTTGATGATGTTGCCTTTATCGCCGACGGTCAAATTCTCTTACAGGGCAATGCAGAGGAGTTACGTTACGAAAAAGGTAAATCCATTGAGGAGATTTTCTGTGAACTATATCGATAAATGACAATTGGGAGGAATATAAATGTTAAAACTTATAAAATATAACTTTAGAAACGATACGAAAGAGCTTTTGATTGTTTTCAGCATATTTTTTATTACCGCTGCAGTAGTTGCATTAAAATTTGACAAATGGCCTGATGAATTGCTCGGCTTTTTAATCGTCAGTGCCTTTATCTTTGCGTTAATTGGCACATTTATAGCCAACCTCCGACGATTTAGCAGCTATGTGTATGGAGACAAAAGTCCGCTTATCCTTACCTTACCCCAAACCGGCTTTTCTCTGGTTGGATCATTGCTGCTGACATCATTATTAGAGTTACTGTTGGTTGGTGTCGTAGGTGTCATTTGTATCTCGATAGCCGGAGCGAGCTGGATGTCACTGCGAGGAGTCATGCTTGGGACTGCTATTCCTGCCATCCTGCCAATACTTATTGTGGTCTGTGCAAGCATTATCGGCGGTTGGATACTTTCATTGCTCACCTTCTATTTCTCGTTAGTTCTTGGCCGGGGTCTGGTTCGTAATAAATTTTTTGGTTGGCCGCTAGTAGTTATAAGCTTTGTTGGCGTTTCCTTCTTCTCTTCACTGCCTGATCGTCTCATGGCAATTTGGTCGTATACTGTTTCTCTACCCATTTCTTTCCCGATATTCGTTACCGATGCCACCCAATCAGCGGCGCAGGTTTCAGTACAAATGGGTGAGATATTCACTATCGCTCCATTGGTATTAGCAGCAAAAGCTCTAGTAGCTTTCGTATTGTTCTGGGCCACTTCCTATCTGGTTGAAAACAAGGTTGAGGTTTGTGAATAATAATAACTCCTAAATAAAAAAAATGAGGTGTCATATGTTAATTACCACTACACATATTTTAAGTGACTACAAAATTACCGAATACCTAGGAATAGTAAGCGGTGAGGTAGTAATGGGAACAAACGCTTTGAAAGATATAAAAGCAGCCTTATCCGATGTTTTTGGCGGCCGCAGTGCATCTTATGAAAGCTCGTTATCGAAAAGTATAGATAATGTGTTGGAGGAAATGAAAGAACGGGCAAAAGCCATGGGAGCTGACGCCGTATTAGGCGTACAGCACAGCATATCCACGGTAGGCAATGGATTGCTAATGGTAGTTATTATGGGAACGGCAGTAAAAGTGGAACATATGTAGTGTTCTGCCTCTAGGACTCAAAGAAGCCCCATCTTGATCAAGGTGGGGCTTCTTTTATGTAAATATCTTTGCGTATTGATAGTGTGACACAGTCCCAGCTTATGATAGAATATTATTGGTTAATAGCTTGTTTCTACACTTTTAATTAATTATTCGCAATAATCTTTGACAACAAAGGATGATTGGCAAAAATGGATCAAATCATAGACGTTACCGGTGGACGGGGCGGAAAGGCCTTCTTGTTGGTTGGAACAGACAAGACAGCGCTGATAGACTGCGGAATGGCCTATTGTGCGTTTACTCTTATCAATAATTGTAAAGAAAGACTTAAATCAAGAGCTCTGGATTATATTCTTATCAGCCATTCCCATTATGACCATATTGGTGCCATTCCCTATTTGCGGCAAGAATGGCCTGCCCTTAGCGTGCTTGGTGCGGAATATGCCCAAAGAGTACTTACTAAGCCCAGTGCCTTACAAACGATTCGCAAGCTTAGCGAACAAGCCGCCGAACTTTACGGCGGGGGCGAACTCCCCCGCTATGATGATGAGCTGCTCAGAGTCGATGAAGTCGTTAACGACCGGGATGTCCTGGAGCTCGGTGACATGCGGATTGAGGTCATCAAAACTATCGGACATACCCAATGCTCCTTGTCTTTCCTTGTTAACGGCCACATACTATTTGCCAGTGAAACAACAGGCTACATGAGTAAATCCGGCCTGGTTTATCCGGCATTTATAACGAGCTGTTCGGACGCAATAGAGTCAATCTATATCTGCCAGAAGCTTAATCCGCGCTTAATAATATCGCCGCATTACGGGCTGGTTAGCAAAACTAATACGGCCGATTACTGGGAAAAATGCCTCAGGGCGATTCAAGATACGAAAGAATTTATTCTTCATTTAGTGGAACAAGGTTATGACGAGCAGCAGATTTTGGACAAATATGAGCGAGAATTTCGTGATGAGCACAGCAGGCTGGAGCAGCCGGTAAATGCATTCCGTTTAAATACGCAGAGTATGATTAAAACGCTGCTGCGGGAAGAATAAATAATCACTCCTAAAGATGACATCAGAAGTCAACATTTTCTATCTATTCTTAATTTTTGCAGGATTATGGCTAGCCAGCTAGAATACAAAGTATGTAAAAAAAATAACGTACTCCTGAAGGAGGCTTGCTCATGTCCAAACAAATCTGTGAATTGGCCTATCAGGGAGCGTCAACTGCAGTAGGTCTTGCGGAAAAGCTCCTTAATGAAGCCATTGAAAAACACGGTGCTGAAGCATCGGTAAAGTATCCTGACACGGCATATAAATTGCCGCTGGTTACTGCGTTAAGTGGAGAAGAAATAACTAGGTTAGGCGATATTGTTCCTGTTTTGAAGAGGATTAAAGAAAATAATCTTAAGCCTGAACCGGAGTTAGGAAACGCACTGTTGTCCGGTGAGGCAACTCTGTATGCCGGTGAAATTATTGAAGCGCTGCGTTATGTAGGCGGTGCTAAACCGGATGAGCCTCCCTATACCGGTTTTTTACCTGATCCCATTTTGCGTAAGTTTGGAGTACCGTTGGTTGACGGCACTATTCCCGGTGTTGCCGTTATTACCGGGAAAGCCAAAGACGCTAAAGCGGCTGCTGCGTTAGTTAAGGATCTGCAATCCAAAGGCATCCTTATTGCGCTTGTTAATGACATTATCGAGCAATGCATTGGAGAAAACATCAAGGTTGGTGTAGATTACCTGACTTTCCCGCTGGGTAAGTTTACTCAGATTATTCATGCTTGTAACTTTGCTGCCCGTGCCGGTTTAGCATTTGGCGGTGTGCCCAAGGGGGCACGTGAGCAAATGCTTGCGTATACTAAGCGTCGTGTTCCCGCTTTTGTTATCGCTTTGGGAGAACTGGACGCTGTTACTGTCGCTATTGGCGCCGGTGCGTTATTTATGGGATTCCCGATTGTTACTGATCAGGCGCTGCCGCCGGAGCTGCAAATTCCCGGACTTTTGGAAGCGCAGCCTGACTATGATAAAATTGTTCAATTAGCTTTAGAGCTTCGCGAAATAAAACTCAAAATAGTGGACATTCCTGTACCGATTACCATTGGTCCGGCTTTCGAAGGTGAGACCATCCGCAAAAAAGACGCCTGGGTAGAGTTCGGTGGCGGCCGGGCTCCTGGTTTTGAGCTTGTACGCATGTGCGGTGCCGATCAGGTGGAAGACGGAAAAATTGAAGTTATCGGACCGGAAATTGACGAAATGCCGGCAGGCAGCGTGTTCCCGCTGGGCATTATGGTGGATATCTATGGCCGTAAAATGCAGGGAGACTTTGAAGGCGTGCTTGAGCGCCGTATCCATTACTTTATCAACTATGGCGAAGGCTTGTGGCATGTGGCTCAGCGCGATTTGTGCTGGCTCAGAATCAGTAAAGCAGCCAAAGAGGCTGGGTTCAAAATCCGCCACTACGGCGAATTGCTGCTGGCCAAGTTTAAGTCAGATTACCCGGCTATTGTTGACAGAGTACAAGTAACTTTGATAACCGACGCCAAAGTTATCGAAGAGAAAATTGCTATTGCCCGTGAGAAATATCAGGCGCGTGATGCCAGACTGAAAGGTCTTACCGACGAGTCGGTTGATACTTTCTATTCCTGCACCCTGTGCCAGTCGTTTGCGCCGAATCATGTCTGCATTGTTTCACCGGAACGTGTTGGCTTATGCGGAGCAGTAAGCTGGCTTGACGCTAAGGCATCTAATGAGATTACGCCGACAGGTCCTAACCAGCCTATAGCAAAAGGCCAATGCCTGGATGCTGAAAAGGGCATGTGGCAGAACCTGAATGATTTCCTCCACAGCGCTTCCAACCGTACGTTGGAGGAAGTTAACTTGTACACCCTAATGGATAGGCCGATGACATCCTGCGGCTGTTTCGAGGCCATCATTGCCATTCTGCCGATGACCAACGGGGTTATGATTACTACCCGTGAACACTCTGGTGACACTCCCTGCGGCATGACCTTCTCATCACTTGCCGGCACTTGCGGCGGCGGGGTACAGACACCCGGCTTCATGGGTATTGGCCGCCGTTATATCGTCAGCTCCAAGTTTATTGTCGCCGACGGTGGTCTGGGGCGGATTGTCTGGATGCCGAAAGAACTAAAAGACTTCTTGAAGACAGAACTTACCGAGCGAGCGGTTGCTCTCGGACTTGGTGACGACTTCATCGATAAAATTGCTGATGAAACCGTTGGCACAACCGAGGAAGAAATCCTCCCGTTCCTCGAAGAAAAACAACACCCTGCTCTCAAAATGGCACCATTAATGTAATAGGTTGTTGTACAAACCGGCACCGTCCATACGGTGCCGGTTTTTTATCTTGCTGGAAAGTGCCTGAGCCATTGCTCACGGGCCAGGGAAGAAGTGAATATATTGTAGAGAATTAGGTGTTTTCGAAAAGAGCCGTGAAAATTTTTTTTGAGGGTACTTAAAGACTTCAGATAGTAAGAGGTGATATGGGTGAAGATCGCTCTTTTGTGTACGCAAGATAATGGCGGGGCAGGCAGAGCTGCTTTACGTCTGCATAAAGGTCTTAATCAAATTGGGGAAGACAGCACGTTCTACGTTAAAAGGAAAACAACCGATAGTTATAATGTTGTAGAAATGAGACCAGCTGAGTATTTTGAACAAACTCTCAAGTATTTACAGAAGTGTTTCTCAAATACATACGAAGGAAATACAATCTGTTCTGCCATGTATCCAGGCCTGGGGGTAAGGAATTTGGAAAGACTGCAGAATTTTGATGTTATAAATCTTCATTGGATACCAGGACTTGTCTCGCTGGAGGATATACCCACAATGCACGCTATGGGGAAACCGGTGGTCTGGACACTGCATGACCAGAATCCAATGACGGGCGCGTGCCATTATACGCATGGCTGTGAAAAGTATAAGTTCGATTGTTCGGATTGCCCGCAGTTGAAAGACAATTTACTGGACGTACCAAAGGCAATAATAAAGGCCAAGATAAGGGATTGGCCTAAAGATATTGTTGTTGTTACGCCCAGCCGGTGGCTCGCCAATTGTGCAAAAGAAAGTGCAGTTTTTAAAAAACATCGTATTGAAGTAATCCCTTACTCACTAGAGACAGATATTTTTAAACCGGTTACCAATAATGAGGTAAAAACAAGTTTGGAAATACCTGAGAATGCCAAAGTCATTTTGTTTGGGGCGAATAGTTTTGCCGAAAAACGCAAAGGCTTGCCGGAATTAATAGAAGCAGTTAAGCATCTGCAGACAGATAGCAGGGTGCAGCAACTGCTCGCGGCTAACCAGTTATACATTGTATCTTTTGGTTATCCAGCACCGCCTCTTGATAGTATCGGTATACCTTATAAAACAGTGGGATATACGATACAGGAGGAGATGCTTGTCCGGTTATATTCAACTGCTGATGTTGTGGCGCTGCCGTCCTTAGAAGATAATTTACCCAACATTATGTTGGAAAGTATGGCCTGCGGGACTCCGGTTGTTGCTTTTGCGACAGGTGGTATGAAAGATACGATAAAAAGAGGCAAGAATGGGTTCTTAGTTCCATTGCGGAATACCAAGACTTTTGCTAAACGTCTTATCGATGGAATTAATGGAGGGCACCTGAGGGAATATTGTCGTAAGTTTATTGAAGAAAAATATCGATTAGATATTCAAGCCAAAAAGTATCGGGAACTATTCCAGGATTTGGTTAAAGCTAAAGACGCATAACCCTACTACTTACCTCAGTCACCGCGAATATCGGATTATGCCGCAAACGTTGGAAGAGACGGTTCAATGAGGTGTGTTTATGGGAAACGATATCGAGCTTTGTGGCAGGTATATTTCCTGGGTAATACTTCAGCCAGATGTTACAGATTAAAGTATCTTATTCATATATCTTCAGCTTTGTGAAACAGCAGTGACATCTTTTCTTGTTCAAATGCCATCATTGCTTCTTCGAAAATTCAACTGTTAGTTGAATTTCTTTGCTAAATATTCAACTACTATTTGATAGACTTAGCGTGTAATCAAAGCTACAATTATAGTGTCAGTACTGATAGTTTGCAAAAGGAGATTATCTATGGCTAATGATAACAGGTTTGGGCACCGGGTTGCCTTATTGCGAAAAGATAAAGGATATACACAGGAACAAATCAGTCTGATTTTGAATGTTACTCCCCAAGCGGTTTCGAAATGGGAGAAAGGCAGTGCGTTGCCTGATATCGGTTTGTTGCCACTGTTAGCAACGACCCTTGGGGTGTCTGTTGATCATCTGTTGACGGGAGACCGTCTAACGGACAAAATAAGTCCTTATGATGGGGAATATAAGAAAGAGGACTATTATTGGGGATTACAGCCTTCCTGGCTTGCGGAACAGATTGTGGAAATTCTAGAGGGGAGCCAAGTCGGCAAACGGCTGTTGGATATCGGCAGCGGGGAAGGGCGGGATGCCATATACTTTGCCAATTGCGGTTTTGAGGTTACTGCGTTGGAACGATCCATGCCCGGAACAGAAAAGATTAGGCAGTATAGCAATAGGGCAGGCTGTACGGTCAATATTGTTCATGCCAATATGATCGGTTATGAACTCACCGACTTATATGATGTAATCTATTCGATGGGTTCCTTGCAATTCTTGCCGCTGGAGCTAAGACACAGCCATTTTGAAAAATACAAACGGCAAACGAAACCCGGCGGACTTAATGCTCACCTGATTTTTGTTGAAAAGCCATTTATTCGGACGGCTCCAGATTGGGATAAGGATGAGTTTTTCTATCTGTCTGGTGACTTGGCACGGTATTACTACGACTGGGAAATACTTCTTTGTGGAGAGCAGATTATCGACTGTAATTCGTCAGGCATTCCTCATCAGCATGCAGTGAATTATATTATTGCTAAAAAAATTGGTGTAGAAGGTTAAGCCGGAGGAAATAGAAAAAAGCCAGCATGTGCTGGCTTTTTTTCTATTTCCTCCGTAACGCGTTATACAGTTTTGCGGACTCCTTAGCGATGAAATCGCTGGAATAAGTGTGGTCGCTGGTGCGGGTGTAAAAACTAATTAAAATGGGATCATGGCCGTCTTGAACTACTCCTACGTCACAAAGCACGTCATCCAGTTCGCCGACCTTATGAAAAACGGGTACTTCCATAAAGCGGGGAATTTCATCCTGGAAGATGGTATTGGACAAATTATCTTTTAATCTTACGAGTTGCTTCTTTTCAAGATATTTTTCGTTGTAGATGGTTTCCATGACTTTGGCCATTTCATAGGGGGTGGTGACGCTGTGATAGTCATATGTTTTGTAGGCTTGTTCATCGTGGATTTTGGTCTTTCTTAAGCGTAAATCCTGCTGAACTTTGCCTAAGTAATTTCCCGGGGTTGCGTCAAATTCGTTAAGTAATGACTGAAATGAATCGTTGTCACTCACCCGAATCATACTGTCTATGTAATCATCGTACTCGGATCTTTTATCAACCGCGGCTTTGGGATAAAGATATTTGTAAGTAGCCAATGCCACAATTAATTTGCTGGTAGAGGCGGTAGGAAAGACGTTGTCTTGGTTAAATTGAATGGTTTGTCCGGTTTTTACGTTTTTGGCATAAACGCCAACTTGCCCGTTAAAGTTTCGGAGGTCGCCGGCTATTTCTTTTTCTAGTGCGGGCGCAGCGTTGACTGTTAGGTTTGCTGCGAGGATAATAATAAGTGTACATAGAGTAATTAGCTTTTTAAACATCGAATTCCTCATTTCTTAAAGATAAAGTAGATTTAGCTTCAGGCGGTATTTTTAAGTCCGTCTGAAGGTTAGTCGTCCTTATCCAGGGACTTTCCTGCTCCTTAACCTACTCCGAAGGGTGCAGGAAGACGCTCTGAGTCTTAAAGCGGGTTCGTCACGGATAATTTCTATTTTAGCATAAATTTAGTAATTAGGAGTAGGTGTATTTTTCCATGGAAAAAGGTTGAAAACACCGTCAGCGTTGCTCCTGACGGTGTTTTGACTAACTTTGGGATAATTTTTTAGCTTTGCTCAATCTCCGCAAACCTTGTCTGCCCCGCAATTTTTCCGTTCCTGCAGCTGCGTTGTCTTTCTCCGCTTTTTTTTGCTGATAAAGCTGCTTTAACATGACCAAAACACTCTCCCTTCTAATTTCCAAAACATGTATATAATGTATTCTGCTGGAAACGGGAATAACCCTTTTGTGTTTTACAAAAAATTGAATTTAGTTAAAATAGGGGGTACGATTCATGGAAACGATGGCTGCAAGTTGTAAAGTAAAAATTGTAACAGCGGCGATATTGATGAAAAATGGAAAAATTTTGTTGTGCCAGCGGGGGCAGGATGATCCGCAGGCCTTTAAGTGGGAGTTTCCCGGCGGAAAGCTGGAAGAGGGGGAGACGCCGGAGTCTTGCCTGGTGCGGGAGATCAGAGAGGAATTGTGTTTGGATATTGCCATAGACCGGCATTTCTGCGATAGCTGTTACAATTATTCATCCGGGCAAATTTTGCTTAAGGCTTATTTAGCCCGGATTATTGGCGGTGAATTAAAGACCGTTGTGCATAATGCGGTCGAATGGGTAATGCCGGAAAATGTAATGGCCTATAATTTGCTTCCTGCCGATGTCGTGATAGCTGAAAAAATTATGCGGGAACCATTGTAATTTTAGTCGCATATATTAAATTGTAACAACAGCTTTGCCGTTAATGAAGTGATCTAGGGACTATAAAAAAGGAACTCTAGTCAGGCCGCAACCGGCTTGGGCTAGAGTTTTCACTATTTCACAGCTTATTTTTCGGGGCTTTTGAAAACACCATTAAGTTCATGGTCCGATGGAAGAGCTGTGTCAGGAATTTTGTCTTTTTTAGCAAAATAAGTCTCAATGATGAGTTCGGCCATTTTTTTCGATAAACTGGCTTGCGAGACAAGCAGGAGGACACTTAGGAAAAGCTGGGCGTCGTTAACGTTATTCTCACCCTCCAGATGGGCTGTTTTGTCGGTAATGAAGGATAGCTTCTGGACAAAGTTTTCATTAAATTCGGCGAGGTGCTTTTCGGTAAGCTCAAGATAAGTGGTGTAGATATCTTCTAATGGGAGTAAATCATCGTCAGGGGTATCCATATCCCGCAAAATAGGTTCAAACAAGCGTTTGATATCGCTGATGGACAAAATTCCCTTGAGATTATAAATCAATATTAACAAAAGGATATGTTGCTTGGTATATTTTTTATTTTTGGGTGGAATTAGTAGTCCGTCTTTGGTGTAGTTGTTTACCATTGTTTTCGTAAAGACAGGAACATCGGGTTTGGCGACGATGGCTTTCAAGTGTTGGTTGAGAAATGTCAGCAGCTGTTCCATGTATAATTCGATATCGGGAATTGTATCTAATGGTATTTCTTCAGACTCCCGTATTTCTTTGGTCATCTTGGCGAGAATTGATTTTTTCATTATGACTCCTCAGAGCGATATATATAATAACGCAAATATACTATAAAAGTATCATAAAATATTCAGTTTGTGAACTATTTTGGCGAAATAACCGAAATATGGGAGGAGACTAGGTTTAGAATTCCTAGTGCTGTCTAACAGAAAGTAGTATAATAGAATAAGTTTTCCTATTGTTTAAAGAGGTGGCAGTATGATTGGGCAACGCAATTTATGGGTATTATGTCTGGGGGTAGCTTTATCGGGAGCAAGCTATACCATGGTTATTCCCTTTTTACCACTATATTTATTTGAGTTAGGCGTAAGCCAAAGTGAAGTTACAGTCTGGTCAGGGCTTATATTTTCCTCAACGTTTCTGGTTGCAGCCGTGCTTGCACCTTATTGGGGCAGACAGGCCGACAGGCTGGGCAAGAAGAAGATGCTAATGCGGGCTGGGTTTTGTTTGGCGGTAGTTTACTTTCTGGGTTCACTGGCAAGAAATCCCTATGAATTGTTAGGTATGCGTATTCTGCAGGGTGTAGCCAACGGCTTTGTACCGGCGTCTTTTGCCATTGTCTCCTCAAGTGTACCCGAGAATAAGATGGGATCCAGCCTGGGATTCATGCAAACAGGCTTGTTGACTGGCGGCATATTAGGGCCGTTACTGGGCGGCGTATTATCGCATGTGTATGGAATGCGGCAGTCTTTTGTTATTGCGGCATTCATTATCTTTTTGGCGACGGTGGCAATTCTCGTGTTGGTGAAAGAGCCGGTAAATACAGCTCCGGCCAAAGCCGGCAGCATTAGAGAAGATTTAAAGGCGGCATGGGCTAACCGGAAGCTTGTTAAGCTGTTGTCGCTCCTATTGCTTGTTCAGATGACGGCCATGGTATTACAGCCATTGATTACGTTATATATCACTGAACTGCAGGGGAATTTGCAGGGCGCAGAATTAACTTCCGGTTTTATCCTGGGATTAGCCGGTATTGCCGGCGCTGTAGCGGCGCCGATATGGGGGCGGATTGGTCAAAGATTGGGGTTTGCCACAACCCTGATTATCGGGCTTGGTGGCGCCGGGGTGATTAATTCGTTGCAGTTTGCCGTTACTAATATTATTCAATTTAGTATTATTCAGTTTGCTTTCGGGTTATTTATTGCCGGTGTTCTGCCTGCGATTAATGCTATGGTTGTAGCCAATACCAATTTGGATTTTCGTGGCCGCGCCTTTGGCTTGACAACGACCGCCACCATGCTCGGAGCAATGTTTGGACCTATTTTCGGCGGTGTTATTAGTTCGCTGGCGGGAATAAAAGCTGTATTTGTGCTGACAGGGCTGTTGCTGTTAGGCGCTGCTCTGGTAGTTTGGCACAGTGTTAAGGCCGGTAAGGCGGCAGCCTGCCTGGAATCGGGAGAGGTCTAGCCGAATTAAGTCATGGGAGTATTCGTTTTGATTATGAGATAAAATAGCATATCAAAGTAGATTAAGTAGAAAAACTAGGTGGTGTAAACATGACCCAGGCATACTTTGCCGATATGGTACTAAAAAACGGGGTAATTTATACGGCTGATTCAGCGGATACCGTATGCCGGGCCATAGCTGTCCGGGACGGAAAAATTGTGGCTGTGGGCAGCGAGGACCAAATCGCAGAAAATATTGGTGACCGTACGGAACTAATTGATTTGCAGGGCAAAATGGTTATCCCCGGAATGATTGACAGTCATATTCACCCGCCGGGAATTGCCCTGTCCGAACTATATGAGGTGCAATTATTCGGAATTAACACGATAGAAGGTTATCAACAAGCTGTGAAAAGCTTTATCAGCCGGAATCCGGATACAAAAGTGTTATACGGCCAGGGCTGGCTGTGGAGTGCTTTTACGGGGCTTGAGGCGAGTAAAGGTCCACGCAAAGAACACCTTGACGAAGTGGCGACGGATATCCCGGTAATACTCAGAGCTATGGACGGACATAGCTGGTGGATTAATTCCAAAGCCTTTGAAATCAGCGGCATTACCTGTGAAACTGAGTCGCCTGAAGGCGGCAGTATTGAAAAAGACGATGGTACCGGCGAACTGTGGGGTACAGTAAAAGAAACGGCTATCCCGCTGGTGAGACAGCCCAGCTATACTTTAGAACAAACTGTACAGGGCATGAAGGCCTTCCAGCGGAGAATGCACAGCTACGGCATTACCGGTATACTCTCCATTATGGGCCGGAGCAACCAACTGATGCTTACGGCTTGGGACGACCTTAGAAAACGAGACGAACTGGCGCTCAATGTCCGCTGTGCCATAACGGTAAATCCTCAGGAAGATGTGCCGAGTCAGTTGGCGGCTATTGACCAATGGCGGAAAGAGTATCATTCGCCCTATTTTCAAATAACGACAGCTAAGTTTTTTGCTGATGGTGTCGTGGAAGGTGGAACCAGCTATCTATTAGAGCCCTATGCCCCGGAGGCAGGCAAGGCGGCGGGGTATTGCGGCAGTTTGCTATGGGAATGGGACCGGCTTAAGGATGCATTTTGCCTGACAAATGAGTATGGCTTGCAAATTCACGTCCACTCAACAGGCGATGCGGCGACAAGAGAAGTGTTGGATGCGTTTGAAGCTGCACAAAGTAAGGTTGGTTCAGCTAATATGCGTAATGCGATAACCCATTTGCAGCTTGTGCATCCGGATGATATTCCCCGGTTTAAAAGTCTGAATGTTATTGCCAGTGTTCAGCCTTACTGGCATCTTAAGGGACCTAACTGGTGGCAGAATGTCGATTACCGGATAATTGGCGAGCGGGCAAAACAGGAATATCCGCTCAGATCGTTTGTCGACCAGGGGGTTGTTATTGCCTCCTCCTCGGATTACTCTATTACCCCTGTACCCTATCCAATGTATGCGATTGATACAGGGGTTACCCGCAATCTTTATAGCGGCCGTAATTTTGGGGTAGAAGATATAACCGATATGGATGATGACAGATATCTGTTAAATAAGAAAGAGCGCGTTTCGGTGGCTGATATGCTTAAGAGCTTTACTAGTAACGGCGCCTACGCTCTATGTATGGATCGTCAGACAGGATCGCTTGCCGTGGGGAAACAGGCTGATCTTGTTGTTCTTGACCAGGATTTATTTGCAATAAACCCCATCGATATTGATAAAGTCAAGGTTACTATGACCTTCTTTGCCGGAAAACTGGTGTATAGCAGCGACATGAAATAGCAGGAGCATGATTAACGGCCGCAATCTGACAGGATTGCGGCCATTAGTGTATCCCTGACGATTTTAAACAAAATTCTGCAATATTGGAGTGAAATAGGCGTTTTAGTGAAGGAATTAGTAATTTAATAATAGAATAGGATTCTAGCTGCACCTGTGCGTCGGATGTCGATAATCTTAGGCGGTGAAGGGGTTAGGTATTGTGGCTTCCGTTAACTTAACAGACACATTAATACTGTCCCCGGATGCAGGCCAAATGGATAATGGCGAGGCCTTGGCAGTGCAGAACGTGCGTTTTGTTGAACGGCCGCCAGGGACCGATAAGGCCATAGCGATGGCCGAGCTTAGTTACCAGCAGGCCCAACGCGGTTATAAAACTTTGGTTATATCCGAAGCGGCGCAGGTAATAGAAAAGGTATCGGGGCATTTGGTAAGAAACTGCCAACTCAGAGCTTTGCGTTTGGGGAGTACCGGTAATGCGGAAGAGAACGCATTGACTTTTTCCCAAGATAAAGTGGTAGACGCTTGGCTTAGTCAGGTAGCAGAACAGTGCCGGCAAGATTTGCTGGTTATGCGCGATAGTAAGGACCAAGCCGACAGCGTGCGTCTGGAACTGGACAAGCTCACCAAACGCCAAAGTGAAATCGGCGAAGAATACGTTAATACTGCGGCCAAACTTGCTGCAAGTGAGGAACAGTGGCGGGAATTAGCCGAACTGGTTGAGCAGGAACAGCAAAATTATCGTCAATTGCGTGAACGGCAGGAAGGTGTACAAGCTGAGCAGGAAGCTATCGTGATGAGCCAGCCGGAAAGCAGTAAGACAATTGCCATGCTTAAGCAAAAAATAGATAGTTTGCAGGCGGCCAAGCAGCAAACGGAAACAGTAATTGCCCAAAACAGGGCGGCGAAAAACGATTTAACGATTAAGCTGGCCCGTTTATCTCAGGCCGTTGCTTTGGGCGAACAGAGCGGCCGGCTGGAAGAGGCTATTGCTGACCGGCGTTATGCGCTCAGGCGGTTGGAAGGAGACAAGAAGAAGCTGGTCAAATGTCTTGAAATGCTTACTGCACAACAACCGGATGAAATTAATTTGTCCGGCAAAAGCCAGGAAGAGCAGATAATGACGTTATGGCAATACCAGCATTATTTAAATGAACTTGCGGCAGTTGCGCTGGAAGTTTATCAGCAACAGCAGGCGCCGGTGAACCCTATTTTGAATCAGGACATTGCTCTGTTAGAAAACAAGATACATAGTATTAAAGAACGGCAGTCTGACCTTATTTCCATAGGGAAAACTACAATAAATGAATTTCATGAGATCGTAAAGGTCATAGTGGAAACGGCAGAAGAATATGGCTGGACGACAAGCTTGTTTAAATCAGATATCCGGGACGTATCTGCCAGTTATCAAAGTTTTAGCCGGCTTCATGAAGCGACGGTTGAACTGTTGTGGTCATCGCCGCCAAAAGTATTGACTAAGCTAGGGTTTTGTACAGAGTGGAAGGAAAAATTATTTGAGTTAGTGGTAAGGGCTAAGGCGATGGAACAACTGGTAGACTCGCCGAACACTATTTATGAACATACAGTGGCCGAAATTGAGGCTGTTTTAATGGAGTGCCGGTATCTGTCTCAGCGTGTCTATGAGGCTTGTTATAAGCATCTTTTGGCCTGCGGGCAGACGGTAGAGCAAACCTATAATCAAATTCAGGCCGATTTGGCAGCGATGTCACGGCAATTGCAAGACTTCGGCAATCCCCAAACCTTGGCAGCCCAGATCGTGGAGAAGGCGGCCGCCGAGAAGCTCAATTTTAAACAATGCCTAGAACAAGCGGAGGCTGTTCTAGGCCAGGCGCAAGCCGAACTAAAGCAGCAGGAAAGTGAATTGGCTATAGAGCAACAGGCTCTTATGGCAATAAGTACAGCAGAACACACAGAATATCAACAGGCTTTGGATACGGCAGCCGTCCAGCTTGCGGCAATCGAACAGCAGTTACAGCTGCAGGACAGCACCCTGTCGAACAGCAGTCGGCGTTTGGATGAATTGCAGGATGAAATTGAAATGTCGAAGACTCAATTGGAAGTTTTGACTTGTGATCAGAGAACTATTGACGAGCCCATTGCCGTCCTTACCGTGAAGTTAGAAGAAACTTTACAGGGATTTAATGAAACAAAACTTTCTTTAACGGCAGAATGGCTAAACCGGTTGAGCCAAGCATCAAATGCCGAAAAGAGGAGCATAACTCCGTTATATATTACTCATGCTAACGTAATGGGGATGACCTTTGCTGATGTTGATACCCTGGCGTTTACGCAAATTTCTTATGAATATGATGTGATAATTACCGATAACGTAAATGCTAGTAATCCATCGCAACGGCTGTTGGCAATGTACTACGGGAAAAAGGTTCTGGTAGTAGAATAAATTTGTTGGGCAGGAGGGTAACTGTGGGCTGGGTTGTTGAACAAAAATCCTTGGAACTTGATAGCATCGCCCAGGATGTAGTTTCTGCGCAACCAGGCCTAGTCCTTCAGGAAGCCCGGGAATGGACACTGCCTGCTGCCATTTTCACCATTGCGGTTAAGGTGAGCGGATACCGGCGCTGCCATCTTGTTGAGGAATTTATTATTAAATGCATTGGCAGCGGATTACCGGAGCTTAAAACTCTGCTGGGTATCGCCGGATTGCTAAAGCTGGACGAAGTTTTGGTTAAAGAGTGTCTTAGTTTACTAGTGCGGCAGGGGTTAGTAACCGCAAGCCCTGCCGGCGGGGATGTCATCTATGATTTACCGGAAGGTAAGCAAAAGTGTCAAACGACACAAATCCCGCTGGCCTTTTGGACCGAACTTCGAGTAAGTGTAAATGCTCAGTATGGGATCGTGGAGCCCTGCCGGCAGAATGCGGACAAAATTTGCCTGGAAGGCGAGCCGCCTGTTTTTCGCTATTGCCGCCATCGGGAAGAGCAGACAAAGCGTGAGCATTTTCAGCTAAGTCGGGAACAGGCCGATTATATATTCGCAAAACAAGGTCAGGGAGTAGACCTTGAGGAAGCGAACTTATCCATTACTGAAATGGGCGACCGGCAATTTGTGCAGGAACAGCAGCGGACGTATGGAGAAATTTGGGTTTATGATCCTAGTGCCAGGCGGGTGTTTTGCCGGGTTTGGGATTTTGAGAATAACACTTTCTCCGAAAAACTGGCTGGTGTGCTTATAGAACTGGAGAGTGAGCAGCGGCAGCAACAGGCGCAAGCTGCTACCCAAAATGACGCTGTTGTACAAGCGCTAAAGCAATTAGAGGCACAACTGCTGGCAGGCGATATTGCCGATGAAACTAAATGTATCGCTTGGTTCGAGGCTCTGCTCGGCCTGAGTGAGCATAACGATATACGGGAGATACTGGCGGAAGAAGCCTTAGAACAGGTAGTTGCCGGTCATTCTCTCTCAACGATGCTGAAGCTGCTTGGGGTCTACGTTGCCGCTGAAGAATACCAGATTGGGTTTAACCGCCTATTAGAGTTTGTTATGCGACAGGAAGATCATAGCGAATTAATTCAGTGGCTGGAGCAACTGTATGCTGAACATTTTGCAGCCTACGCTAGCATAACATCTGTCTATAGGAGGCTCGCGGGCTACGAATAATAGCTAAATTATTATCATTTTTAATAAAGGAGATTGTAGTTATGCCTATCTATGAATACTCTTGTAAAGAGTGCGGAAAAGTAGTCGAATTACTGCAAAAATCAGGGACAGCCAATGCCGGTATTACCTGCCCTGAGTGCGGGCAGGATACCTTGGCCAAAGTGCTTTCCGTAACTGCCCCGGCTCAGATGGCCAAGAATGCCCCGGCCGGCTGCGATATTGGCAAAGGAAGCTGTGGTGGCTGCTGCGGAGGTTGTCATTAGGGAAAACTAACCTGATGGCAAAAAAACAAAAGTCTGTGAGAAACGTATGGCTGGTTTCTCGCAGACTTTTTTGTTTGCAGCGGTTTAGGGTTTAGGATGCTTGTTAACAGATTGGTTTGCCGAAGAAGCCCGGCAACCCTTTGTTTGAACGCAGTATGTCGGTAAAGATGGATGTTGCTTTTGTTTTAAAGCGGGTATCCGGTGTTATCAGTGAAAATTTTCGGTAAAACGGTGTGCCGTCTACATTTATTATCTTTAAGATACCGAGGGATATTTCTTTTTGGATGGCGCAGTGCGACAAAAGGGTAATCCCTAGATCGGCCTGGACGGATTCTTTAATAATCTGAATGCTGCCAAACTCCATCAAGTTTTCGGGGTGAAAATCTAGTTCGGAAAACATTTTTTCGGTGGCCTCGCGGGTTCCCGATGCGGGTTCACGCACGATCCAGGTTTGGTTCTTTAAATCAGATATATCCTTAGGGTCTCGGATAACGCAGGGATTACCAGGTGAAGCCACTATATACAGCAAATCATCGGCAAACGGTTCGATGACCAAACTATGCTGCTGAACATTACCCTCCACGATGCCGATATCCAACTGACGCCCGGCTACCCACTCGGAAATTCTTTTGGTATTAGCGATAGTAATTTTGGGCTTTATCAGAGGATAATGTGCCTGCAAGTAGGCGATAACATAGGGTAGTACATATTCGCCGAAGGTATAACTCGCACCAATGGTCAGATCACCACTGGCTTTGTTCATAAGATCGTCTACTAAATTTTTCATCTGTGTATAAAGACCAATAATTTCGCAGGCATGATGGTAAACAATTTCACCTGCTTTGGTTAATTGAACATATTTATTGCTGCGGTCCAATAATTTTGCACCGGTGTTCCTTTCCAGTGTTTGAATGTACTGGCTAACGGCAGGCTGCGTCATGTGCAAGGCTTCGGCGGCTCGGGTAAAGCTTTGTTTTTCTACGACAGTGACAAAGATGAACAAGGACTGATCCAAAAAATTCCCCTCCCCCAAAAACAGAAAACAATTCATATAAGTAATGAGTTATCGTAAATATCAGGATAATTTATTTTTCTTATTTTTAATTATAATCTATACTTGTTTTTAGATAAAGCAGGCATAGCTTCCCCGGGGTTAATTCCAGCGGGGGATGCTATTTGGAACTTGGCTTCAGAGTGGATGAAGTTACAGGATAAAGCCAGTTTAAATAAGGGGGAAATGAAAATGAATCTTTCACAATTTCCACGCCGCCGGTATACCGAAGGACAAACGCCGTTAGAATTTTTGCCTCGTCTGACCCAGGAACTGGGCGGACCAAACATCTGGATTAAACGCGATGATCTGCTTGGCTTGGCGGGTGGCGGCAACAAGACCCGGAAGCTTGAGTTCTTGGTCGCTGATGCATTGGCGCAGGGGGCAGACACCCTCATCACCTGCGGTGCCGTTCAATCCAATCACTGCCGCTTAACTTTAGCTGCTGCTTGTAAAGAAGGGCTGCGTTGTTACCTGGTATTGGAGGAACGGGTTCCCGGCAGTTATAATGCCAAAGCGTCAGGCAACAACTTTTTGTTTCAGCTAATGGGAGTAGCCGGAATTACAGTTGTGCCAGGCGGTTCTGATCTAATGGAGGCTATGGAAAAAGTAGCTGCGGACGTCCGTAATCAAGGCGGCAACCCTTATATTATTCCCGGCGGCGGTTCTAATGCCGTAGGAACTATGGGTTATGTGGCTTGCGCCGAAGAAATCCTTGCTCAGGCCTTCGATAAAGAGCTAACTATTGACTGTGTAGTTTGCACAAGCGGCAGCGGCGGCACCCATGCGGGACTGGCAGTTGGCTTCTGGGGCAATAACACCGGCATTCCTGTAGTCGGCATTAATATCAGCAGGCCAAATGCGACTCAGCGTCCGTTAATCTATAAGGATGCTAAAGCAACGGCGGAGCGGTTAGGTTTGGATTTCCCTGAAGAATTTGTGGAATGTGTTGAAGGCTATGTTGGACCAGGCTATTCCCTGCCTACTAAGGAAATGGTGGAAGCTGTGGAATTGATGGCAAGAACGGAAGCGATTTTGCTAGACCCTGTATATACCGGTAAAACGTTTTCCGGACTGATTGGGCTCATTCGCCAAGGGCAATTTAAGAAAGGCCAAAATGTGGTGTTTGTCCACACCGGCGGCTCGCCGGCGCTATATCACTACAAAGACTATTTTGAGCAATAAAACGTAACTATAAACATAAGGGCTGTGAAAACTTAGCAATAAGTTTTTACAGCCCTTATAGTTTAGCAACTGGTTATTTTAACGCCATCGTTAGTCCGATGAATAATGAGAGAGAGACTGTTACGGCTTTAATGTCCATTTGAGTTTTTGAGCTGCTCTTTCATTCCCTTTTTCCTTTATGTCTGCATATTATGTAGAAACACCATTGCGATTAATCAGACAAAAAGGGGGATGTATATGGATGACATTGATTCCCGCATAAACTTTGCATGCCTGGACCCAACACTGAAAGGCATTATTACCTGTTTGAAAAAAATTAACAGGATAACAGACGAAGTTATTGAGTCTTTAGATAAGTGCAGTGAAAACACGAAAAAGAACATTCTGTTTTGCATCTTGCTAAACGAACTGGAAAACATTCAAAACCGCGCGCTGTCCTGCGCGACCGACAGTGTGCTTACGTGTGGGCAGGACCCTATTGGAGTAATCCGCACCATTCGGACCGATGAGAACAATGTACTTGCTACTTCGCCCAGCGCCAGCACCCAATCACAGATAGGCCGGCTGTTTTCGTCTGAAACTGGATTCAGCACGGCGGTTGATGCAACTTTTTTTGTAGTAATTACTAACCCGCCGGGAACAGGAAGAATTATGTATGTAGATTCGGTTTTGGGCGGCAGTCGCCTTATTCCCGCCAGTCCGAATGTAAGCGACGCGGCTATAGATATAACAGTACATCGTGACGCTGTGCCTGGTTCTCCTGGGATGATTATAAACAATCTTAACTACGGCTTCCCCGACAACAGCGCCATGATCGTTACCAGTGCTTCTGGCGGTGGGGGTGGCGCAATTATCAGCGCAACAACTCATGCTTTAGGCTATTTTTCCCTTGACTTTGCAGGAAAAATAATTGTTCCGCCTGGTCATAGCTTCTCGGTAGAGATTTCGCCTGTAGGGCTTCCAGCGCAAATCGCGAATGGACTTAGTATTTCCCTGACGGTGATATGGTACGAACTTGACCAACCCACTTAATCAAGGTTTATTAATCAAAAATGGTCTCAATTCTTAGTGATATAGGATTTGAGACCATTTGCCTTTACTTAGCTCAGATTCTTTACAACCGGCCCGGTTCTTTTATGCCGCTAATCAGCAACACTAAATGCGAACAAAGCCAATAATAAAATAAGAATTATTTAAAATATTTAAATTACATAAAGGGAAAATCCAATAGTTGGTAGAAAATATATAGAATTTTAGACGATAGGATAAAGAAAACACGGCTTGCGCCGAGCCTTTGGCGAAGGTGGAAGCCGATGTTGCTCTTATCCAGGCGAAAGTTATACTTTCTAACAGGACAAAATATTAGTAAACTGGAGGAGGAAGCAGATATGAACCAACTGGAAGCCGCAATTAATTCGGCTCCGCTTTATCAAAAATTAAATGCCATGGATTGCAGTATTATGATTGCAGATGCCCAGGGAACTATCGTGTATTTTCTTAATGCGGAAAAATTTAAGCTGAATACCGCCGTCGGCGGCAAGGTCGCAAGCGGCGGTGCTGTTGATGAATGCTTAAAAACAAAACGGAGCATTCACAAGCTGCTGCCGCCTGAGCTGTATGGTTTTCACGCTAAAGCGAGCTGCACGCCGATTATACAAAATGGGGAATTATTGGGGGCAATTTCTAGCGCCGTTAGTATAGAAACTCAGCACGCGCTGCATGAAGCTTCTCAGACGATAGCAGCTACCACGGAACAATTGTCAGCTACTTCGGGCGAGTTAGCGGAAACAGCAACACGACTGGCCGGCGGCTTAAGCGATATTAAGAGCAGCGGTGAGCGGGTGCTATCCGACATTCAAAAAACTGACGATATTTTGCGCTTTGTAAGCGATGTTGCAGCAAATTCCAACCTGCTTGGTCTTAACGCTGCCATTGAGGCGGCCCGGGCAGGAGAACATGGTAAAGGCTTTGCTGTGGTGGCCGAGGAAATTCGCAAAATGGCGGTAAATAGTGCTGAAGCGGTGAAAAATATCAAAGATATTCTCCAAAACATCCAAAGGGAAACCAATACACTTGTCAGTACTGTTATTGATACTACCGGACTTGGCGAACGGCAGGCGGCGGCAACTGAGGAAATATCGGCTTCTTTGCAGCAATTGGCAACAACCGCTAATGATGTTGAGCGAGTTGCCAAATTATAGTCGAAACCTATTTTTTAAAAATAATTGACGAATTTATTTTTATAATTTATAATAGACTTAAAGTTCAAAAAATTTCAAAAGTAATCTCTTTCAAGCCTATAGCTATTAGATATTAGGGGGCAGGACTCTAGTTGAGTTTTGCCCTTTTTTATTTGGCCAAAATACTATGGAACGTTTTATTTAGGCCAAGGTTCAAAAAATAAAATAAGAAAGGGGGAACACCAGGCCCCAGCTTGCTCTATTTTTCACAGCAATAGTTACGAAATCAGATGAACTCCGTTATACGTTGGGCAAAAAAAGCAATAAAGAAATTGGTAAACCCATTAGTAAAAAGTCTGCAAAAGTTTGGGGGAAAGTATGATGTCAACACCAACAGTAGACCTTGAACAAATGTGTCCGGAGAAGTCCGGACTAAAACGTGACATGAAGTCGCGTCACCTCATGATGATTTCTATCGGGGGAACCATTGGCACCGGATTATTTATGGGTTCGGGCCAGGTAATCAGCCAAGCTGGGCCTGTCGGCGCTATTTTAGCCTATATATTTGGCGGTTTTGTCATGTATTTAGCGCTGTTATGCTTAGGTGAACTGGCGGTAGCCATGCCTGTAGCCGGATCTTTTCAGAGCTATGCTTCCCGCTTTATTTCCCCAGGAGTTGGCTTTACAGTAGGCTGGCTGTACTGGATTAACTGGTCGGTTTGTATTGCTGCCGATTTTACGGCTGCCGGTATCATCATGTATAGCTGGTTTCCCCAGGTGCCTGTATGGATCTGGTGTGCTATCTTTTCTGTAGCGTTAGCGCTGCTCAACTTGATTTCAGTTAAGGTGTATGCTGAAACAGAATTTTGGTTTGCCGGTATAAAGGTTGTTGCTATTGTTAGTTTTATTATTGCTGGCGCCGGATTAATGTTTGGTTTTGCCGGGAATGAGGGCGCCATCGGATTTTCTAATTTTGCTACAGGTGAAGGCGGCTTGTTTCCCAAGGGAGGCTGGGCAGTATTTTTAACTATGATTGCTGTAGTTTACTCGTTCCAGGGTTCGGAACTGGTGGGTATTGCGGCGGCAGAGTGTGAAGACCCGGGGAAAAATGTGCCGAAGGTTATAAAAGGTATTACTCTGCGGATTGTTCTCTTCTATGTGTTTGCCATGATTGTACTTGCTGCTACGATTCCCTTTGAAGAAGCCGGTTTGCTAGAAAGCCCGTTTGCTCATGTATTTGGCCGGATTGGAATTCCGGTAGCCCAGACTATTATGAGCTTTGTTGTACTTACTTCCGCTTTGTCGGCGGGCAACTCTGCTCTCTATGTTTGTTCCCGCTTGCTGTGGTCGATGGCTAAAGACAAGCAGGCTCCGGGCTTCCTTGAAAAATTAAGTGCAAGTGGGGTTCCTTATTACGGTGTATTAGTAACTTTGGTCTTGTCCGGACTGTCATTGCTTACTAGCGAATACGCCGCAGATACCGTGTATTTGTGGCTGATGTCCAGTGTTGGTTTGACTGGCTGTTTAATCTGGATTGTCATTGCTTGGTGTCAGCTCAATTTCCGTAAGAGTTTTGTGGCTCTGGGCGGCAAACTGGAGCAGCTTGTGTTCAGGACTCCGGCTTATCCTTTGCTGCCTGTTTTGGCAATCTTACTGAATATTGGTATCATTCTAAGCCTGTATTTTGATGAATCACAACAAATCGTTTTATATACCGGTATCCCGGTTATAATTTTCATCTATGTGTACTATCTCTTGGTTCATAGCAAACGGACCGACAAATCAACTGAAGTTCCGCAGTAGATAAGTCAATAGTTTTGCTTGACTTTTCCCAGTGTCTGACTTATGATGCAAGTAGAACCTTCCATAGTTGCGAGTTGTGAGAGCGGAAGGTAAGTTAGAACTAGCATATGGAAGAAAAGTGATGGTTAGAGCTGCTGGGATGTAATTCCCGTTATGGATAATTGAATTTGATTTTTTACCCAGAGTCAGGAGATGTGAGGGGGTAAACTCAGTAAATGAGTTTGCCCTCTTTTTAATTAACCGAGGAGGTAATTAATATGAACAAGCAGATTGCCAATGCTATGACCATTAAACTGGATGCCGAGCTGCCTAAGATGCCGGAATTTATTCCTGGAATTCGCCGGGCGCCAAACCGGGGCTTCCGTCTTACTAAAAGTCAGACGGAAACTGCGTTAAAAAATGCTCTGCGCTATGTTCCTGAGGAACTGCATGAACAGTTAGCAGAAGAATTTTTACAGGAACTTGTAGAATATGGACGTATTTATGCCTACCGCTATCGTCCGGAAGGCCGAATTTACGGCCGTCCTATTGACGAGTACCGTGGCAATTGTATAGAGGGCAAGGCTTTCCAGGTAATGATCGATAACAATCTGGATTTTGAAATTGCGTTATATCCCTACGAGCTTGTTACCTACGGCGAGACCGGTCAGGTGTGCCAAAACTGGCTGCAGTACCGTTTGATAAAAAAATACTTAGAAGTTTTAACTTGTGATCAAACGTTAGTTATTCAATCAGGCCATCCTTTGGGACTGTTTCCATCCAAGCCCGAGGCACCGCGCGTAATCATCACTAATGCGCTTATGGTGGGAATGTTTGATAACCAGGCAGACTGGGAAATTGCCGAGCAAATGGGTGTTGCCAACTACGGCCAGATGACCGCAGGCGGCTGGATGTATATCGGCCCACAAGGAATTGTTCATGGCACATTTAATACCTTACTGACTGCCGGGCGCTTAAAACTTGGGGTAGCCGACGATGGTGACCTGCGCGGCAAGCTGTTCATCAGCTCCGGATTAGGCGGCATGAGCGGCGCTCAGCCGAAAGCTGTTGAGATTGCTAATGGTGTAGGCATTGTTGCCGAGGTTGATGACTCGCGTATTGAGACCCGGCATAAGCAAGGCTGGGTACAGAAGGTTTCTGCTAACTTGGGCGAAGTTTTCCGGTGGGCGGCTGAGGCTGTAGCTAAAAAAGAAACCACTTCGATTGCTTATCATGGCAATATTGTCGATTTGCTGGAGTATGCTGTTGCTCATCATATCCGGGTCGACTTATTATCTGACCAGACCTCCTGCCATGTAGCTTACGATGGCGGCTATTGTCCGCAGGGTGTGACTTTTGACGAGCGTACGCAACTGCTCGCAGCGGATCGGGAAAAATTCAAACAGCTGGTAGATAAGTCACTCAGACGGCATTTTGAACTTATTAAAACTTTGGTAGACCGGGGAACCTACTTCTTTGACTACGGCAACGCCTTTATGAAAGCCGTATATGATGCCGGCGTTGAGGAAATCTCGCGCAACGGTATCGACGAAAAAGACGGTTTTATCTTCCCGTCTTATGTGGAAGATATTATGGGGCCGGAATTATTTGATTATGGCTATGGCCCATTCCGCTGGGTGTGCTTGAGCGGCAGTGACGAGGACCTTGCGAAAACGGATAAAGCGGCCATGGACTGCATTGATCCTAATCGCCGTGGTCAGGACCGTGATAACTATATCTGGATCCGGGATGCTGAGAAGAACAAGCTTGTTGTTGGTACTAAGGCGCGTATTCTGTATCAGGATGCCGAAGGCCGTACGGCAATTGCCCTTAAGTTTAACGAAATGGTTCGCAATGGTGAAGTTGGGCCGATTATGCTGGGACGTGACCACCATGATGTCAGCGGCACGGATTCACCGTTCCGTGAAACAGCTAATATTAAAGACGGCAGTAATGTTATGGCCGATATGGCCACCCACTGTTTTGCCGGTAATGCAGCCCGCGGTATGAGTCTCATTGCTCTTCACAATGGCGGCGGCGTAGGAATCGGCAAATCAATCAATGGCGGTTTTGGCATGGTGTTAGACGGCAGCCAACGGGTAGATACTATTATCAAATCAGCCATGATGTGGGACGTAATGGGTGGAGTGGCCCGCCGTTCCTGGGCGCGTAACCAAAACTCCATTACAACCTGCATGGAATACAACCAAAATTACTATGGTAAGGGACATATTACTCTGCCCTATATTCCAGAAGAAAAGCTAGTAAAGAATTTAGTCGATAAAGCATTTGCCAAATTGAATTAATAAAGCGGGAGGGCTAACTGACATGATATTATTAGACGGAAATTCATTGACCCTGGAAGATGTAGTAAAAGTTGCGCGGGGTTATGAGGAAGTCGGATTAAGTGATGAGGGCCGTAACCAAATTATAAAAAGCCGGGAAATTGTTGATAAGATTCTGGAACAGGAAACTCCGGTCTATGGTATTTCTACCGGATTCGGCGACTTCAGTACAATATTTATCTCTAAAGAGAAAAGAGAAAAGCTGCAACGCAATCTCATTTTAAGCCATGCTACCGGCGTTGGAGAGTGTTTGCCCGAAGATGTTGTGCGGTCGGCTATGCTCTTAAGAGCCAACTCCTTGTCCAAAGGCTACTCGGGAATTAAACTCTCCTCAGTCGAAATGCTGATTAATATGCTAAACAAGCGGGTTTGCCCGGCAGTTCCGGCTAAAGGCTCGGTAGGTGCCAGTGGTGACTTAGCGCCGCTCTCTCACATGGTATTAGTTATGCTGGGAGAAGGAAAGGCATTTGTCAACGGCAAGCTTATGACCGGGGCCGAAGCATTAGCTGAGGTTGGCTTAAAACCGGTAGTGCTTAGTGGTAAAGAAGGCCTAGCTCTTATCAATGGTACGCAGATTATGACAGCGGTAGGCTGTATGGTTTGGCAGGATGCCGTCGATCTTATGAAAACCGCCGATGTGGCTGCCGCTCTTTGCGTGGAAGCTCTGAAGGGAACCCGTACCGCTTTTGATTCCCGCATTAGCCTTGTTCGGGCCCATCTTGGCCAATTGGCCACCACCGAAAATCTGCTGCGGCTAACCCAGGACAGCCCGATTATTGCATCACATGTTAACTGTTCCAAGGTACAGGATGCCTACTCCCTGCGGTGTGTGCCACAGGTTCACGGCGCGTCTAAGGATGCTCTCCGGCGGGCAGAAGAAACCTTGACTATCGAAATTAACGCTGCAACGGATAATCCGCTCATTATGCCTGATACCGGTGAAGCCATTTCCGGCGGCAACTTCCACGGTCAGCCTATTGCCCTGGTTATGGATTACCTGAAGCTGGCTTTGGCCGAACTCGGCAATATTTCCGAGCGGCGTACCAATCGCCTGCTTGACGCTCATTTGAGCGAACTGCCGCCGTTTTTGACTGCCTATCCCGGAGAAGACTCCGGACTTATGATTACCCAGTACACGGCAGCATCCCTGGTATCTGAGAATAAAGTGCTTGTTCATCCGGCCAGTGCCGACTCTATTCCTACCTCGGCTAACCAGGAAGACCATGTAAGTATGGGAACAATTGCTGCCCGTCAGGCGAGGGAAATTCTGGAGAATGTCCGCTACATCCTAGCGATTGAATGCTTAGCGGCTGCACAAGGCATTGACTTCCTGGCGCCACTGGCCCCAGGGGTTGGCACAGGTGCTGCGCACAAAGCCATCCGTGAAGCGGTACCTCATTTGGATGAAGATAGAATTCCTTCTCCTGATATTAAAGCAATCTATGATTTGATTGCCAACAGAACAATGATAGAGAAAGTGGAAACAGCAGTAGGCACATTAAAAATAAGCTAGTAACAAGTCCGTAAGGCAAATGGTGTTAGGAACAAGGGAAGTAACTGCCCTTGTTCCTAACTTATTATGTTATAATAAGAGCGTATCGAGAGTTCCAAAGGGGGAAACACTACAATGAAGAGACTGGTCATTACCCATGCGGCTGAATTAATTACATGTCAGGGTTGCGCACCCAAGACCGGTTTAGCCATGAGTCAGTTAGATATTATTGAAGATGGCGCTGTTGTAATTGAAGATGGAATCATAGAGCGGACAGGCTCTACCGAGCAAATAGTAGCTGCTTTAAAAGGCACAGAATATGTAACACTTGATGCCGGCGGAAAATGTGTACTTCCCGGCTTTATTGATTCTCATAATCATTTTGTGTTTGGCGGTTACCGGGCGGAGGAATTTTCCTGGCGCCTGAAAGGCGATAGTTACATGGCCATTATGGAACGCGGCGGCGGCATCGCCAATACTGTACGGGCTACCCGGCAGGCTTCCAGGGAAGAATTGACAGAGCTTGCTAAAACGCGGCTTGATGATATGTTGGCGATGGGCATAACCACCGTAGAAGGAAAGAGTGGTTATGGTCTGGATCTGGACACTGAAATTAAGCAATTGGAAGTGCTTAATGATTTAGCCGGACAGCATCCGGTTGAAGTTATTCCGACTTTCCTTGGCGCTCATGCTGTTCCTTCCGAATATCAAGGCCACAGTGGTGAGTTTATTGATTTTCTGATTGAGAAAGTGTTGCCGGTAGTAGCCGAGCGCAATTTAGCTAAGTTCTGTGATGTTTTCTGCGAAAAAGGTGTATTTTCAGTAGATGAATCCCGCAAGCTGCTGCTGGCTGCCCAAAAGCTGGGCTTAAAAAGCAAGCTGCACGCCGATGAAATTGTTCAACTGGGTGGAAGTGAATTAGCTGCCGAGATTGGTGCGGTATCGGCTGATCATTTGCTGCATATCTCCGATATGGGTATCGCGCAAATGGCTGAAAAAAATGTTGTGGCTACCTTGCTCCCTGCTACTGCCTTTAGCTTACGGGAACCCTATGCCAGGGGGCGTGAAATGATTGACCGGGGTGTACCTGTCGCTTTGGCTTCCGATTTTAACCCAGGCAGTTGTTTTACGCAGTCGATTCCTTTAATTATTGCTCTTGCAGCGCTAAATATGAAAATGTCGCCGGCAGAAATTATTACAGCACTTACCATTAATGCGGCGGCTGCCATTGACAGTGCCGACCGGTTGGGCAGCATTGAAGCAGGGAAGCAAGCAGATATCTTGATTCTGGAATATCCGTCCCACCTGTATCTTCCCTATCACATCGGTATGAATATTGTCGAAACTGTTGTGAAAAAGGGCAAGGTTGTGTGGACGAAGAAGAAAGGTACATGATATGATAAATGTTGATAAGAATATTACGTTAGGCAAATTGGCAGTGTTGTCGGTAATGTACTCCGGCGAGGACGAGTCTGCTCTGCAAAAAAAGGGGCGGGAATTGGGGTACAGGCTTTACAAAGGCAAAGTAGGGTCGATGGATTCATCTAAAATTTTTGCCGCAGTGGAAACCGCCGCAAAAAAGGAAGGTCTTATCGATCAACGGTACCGGGAAGAACACGCGCTGTATCATTCGGTTTTAGAAGCTTATAGCGGTATGTGCAGGGGACAGGGCGGACTGGGCAGCATACTGCGCAGCGCCGGGCTGTTATTTTGCATTGTACGGGGATCTAAAATTCCGGGTGGTGACGGTGACGGTGAATGGATTGCGGTAGCCTTGTACGGCAACATGGGGGCGCCGATAAAGGGCTACGAGCATGAAGTCTTAGGCATGGGTATGAATCCAATATAAGTACGATTGGCTTCAGCTAGGTTATAGCCAGCTGAAGCCAAGTTACATAATAAAGTAGACTTAGCTTCAGATGGGGTTTTAACCCCACCTGAAGGTTAGTCGCCCTTATCCAGGGACTTAGCCGCTCGCCTGTGCCCGCAGGGGTATAACTCCCACTTGGATAAGCGGGAGTCTTAGAGCGGATTAGTCATCGGATGAAAATTATTTAGAAGGTGATCGTATCGCAGCATTTCGTAAGGTTGGTTGTTTGTTTTTGCTAGTTATCTTTGTTTTTACCGTATCTGTTGCATCAGCTCAATATAATAATGGAATACCTGTGCTGCTGTATCATCACGTTAGTCAGGACAAGACCGATTTGCCGGGTCTGACAGTGACACCGGACGAGTTTTCCCGGCAGATGACAATGCTAAAACAGGCCGGATTCGAGACAATATCACCGAAAACGTTAATCGCTTATATGCGGCAGGAACCGGTTACCCTACCGCCCAAACCGATTATGATTACTTTTGATGATGGTTATGAAGACAACTACACTGAGGCATTTCCTATACTAAAGCAGGTTGGTTTCAGTGCTGTAGTGTTTATGACTGGTGTCAATGTTGACCGGGAGATGCGGTTATCACAAAAGCAAATCAAAGAAATGTCAGACAACGGTATTTATTTTGGCGGTCATTCGTTTACCCACCGGGACTTAACGACTCTTAAAGGCAAAGATTTGTACCGGGAAATGGAAGACGTTAAAAAACTGATTCAATGGGTTACTAAGAAAGACGTTGATGTTTTTGCTTATCCTTTTGGCTATTTTACTCTTGATGCTTGGGAAGCTACCGAGGCTGCAGGCTATCAAGCGGCCTTTACCGTGTTGCCGGGATTGAATAAACCCGAGCAAGACAACGAATTCTTACTGCGGCGCATACCAATCTACAACAATACTGATTTTGCGGTGCTGTTTAAATTATTGGATGCCAATCGTCCGAAAACCAAATTATTGGAATACACCCCATACTACCGCAATGAACAAACTGCTGAATAATAAAATAGAATCGTTTCCAGTCAGGAAGTTGTCGCCAATGTCCGGAGCATTGAGCAAATTACCCGATAAAAGAGATAACCCCCGGTCTTACTAAAGACCAAAGGGTTATCTCTTTTTTTCTTATACTATTGTTACTTTTATTCTTCGGCAAAATAACCGTCTAGTTTTTTGATGTATTCTTCCTTAGTCATTACTGGCTGAAAGGCTTTTAAGATGGAGTTGGCGTGTGCGGCATTATCCGCCAGCAGGTCAATCACTGTCATGGCCATGAGTTTGGCGGGAAGTACGCAGGCGGCATTATAATCTGCTACCTTGAAATCCCGGGTATGGAGGGCACCGATGACACCGCCGATATAAGGGTGGATTGTCGGTATAATATGGGATACGTCTCCCATATCGGTCGAACCGCCGAAATGGCCGGCATGCTTAATGTTTTCCGGGGTTACGAATTGGGACGCATTGGCTAAGAACAAATCGTTAAAGGCTTTCGGGCAGTCAAGTGGGAGGTAGCCGGGGAGGGTTTTAATTATGGTCTTAGCACCGACCGCATCGCCGCCTGCCCGTAAAGCACGGTCTACTTTTATGTGGGTGGCATCAATCGCGTTCATGGTTTTGGCCCGGACATAGGTTTCCATGCGGACATCGGCAGGGACGCTGTTAACTAAGTCGCCGCCCTTGGTAATAATGGGGTGGACACGGACAATATCGTTGTCACGGAAGGTTTCCCGCAGGGCATGAACTCCCATGAGACCAAGCATCGCGGCATTGAGGGCGTTAATTCCTTCAGAGGGAGCTTCGGCGGCATGGGCTTCTTTGCCCAGGTACTGAATGGTTTTACCGATGAAGCCGTTGCTGGAATCTCCCATAATTACGGCAGGTTCAGGTGATTCTTTCTGAGAGTGAATCATCATGGCCATATCGATGTCATCAAAAACACCGCGATAGATGAGCTCTTGTTTGCCGCCAAGGTAATGGATTTTTCCTTCTTCGCGGAGTTTCATGCGATAGGCAATTTCCACGTATTCTTCGGCAGGTACGGCCATAAAGGTAACATTTCCTGCAAGCTGGTCGCCGATACCGCTCAGTTTGAGACCGAGAGCGGCGCCTAACATGGCCCCTAGCTGGAGATGATGCCCGCAGGCATGGGCAGCACCTGTTGCTGGATCGGCAAAGGGGCTGTCAGGACAGAGAACCGCATCCAGTTCACCTAAAACGGCGACGTTGGGACCGCTGCTTGCCTCTTTTAATTTCGCTTTAACACCGGTAATAGCCAGATTGTCCTGATACTTAAGCTCGATTTCTTTGAAGAAATCTTTAACAGCCCGGGAGGTTTTCTGCTCTTTGTAACCCATCTCCGGATGCTGAGCAACTTGTTTTGCCAATCCAATGATCTTTTCGCTATTTTTGTCAATTTCTTGACAAACTTTGCGCTTAAGCTCCAAAATATTCATACAAAGGCTCCTTATAATTACATTTTTTTTACTATATTGTAACATAATTATGTATTCTATGGTATAATGTTTGCTATAGACGATTGCCCAGTATGGGAAGACATTAAAGGAGGAAGTTGTTTTGGCAATCTTAAAAAGCTGGAAAATACACGCTTTAGCTCTCGTAATTGTAATGATTTGTGAGTGGATCGGTACAAAAAAAGTGCCGTTAGGACCAGGAGTGTTGCTTTTTCTGCCAATGCTTTATGCTATGCTAATTGGCGGGGTTATAAGCGTGCCTCGCTTAAAGTTAATTAAGCTTGAGGAAATGAATTTAGCTTCGACTATGCTTGGGATTACTGCCCTGATGCTTGTTACTAAACTTGGAACGGTAATTGGCCCGCAAATTGCAAAAGTGGCTCAATCCGGACTGGCATTATCTTTACAGGAATTAGGTCATTTCTTGGGAACAGTGGTTCTGGGTTTGCCGATTGCTATAGCTCTTGGCTTAGGCCGGGAATCCATTGGTGCCACTTTTTCTATCGACAGGGAACCGAATATTGCTATTATCAGTGAGAAATATGGCTTAAGTTCACCAGAAGGCCGCGGCGTTATGTCTATTTACATTTGCGGTACCTTATTTGGCGCGGTATGGCTTGGTCTGTTAGCCGGATATCTGGCAGCTTTAAAAATCTTTCATCCGTATGCGTTGGCCATGGGCGCCGGTGTTGGATCAGGCAGTATGATGGCAGCCGCATCGGGAGCCATCAAATCGGTATTTCCGGATCAGGCTAACGAAATTTTGTTGTATGCCGGTGCTTCAAACCTGTTGACGACAATTATCGGTATCTACTTCGCTTTGTTTGTCTCATTACCGCTTACCGAGAAACTTTATAGTCTGCTTAAACCGATCCTCGGTCGCAAAGATGACTCGAAGGAGGTAGGCGCATAATGAAAATTCGTGACATGTTTATTGCCTTTGTCCTAATGGGAGTTATGGCAGTAGCCGGTAACACCATTGGTTACAAAATGCCTGTAATGGATGCTATCATTGGCTACGCAATTATGCTTGTCATCACTCTGGTTGGTGCCGGGTTTAGCAAGATAATCCCTATCAAGCTGCCAATGGTGTTTTGGATATCGATAATTGCATTGGCAGTAACGTCTCCATTTTCGCCATTTGCCACTACCATTACCGCCTACACTAACAAAGTTGATTTTATGGCACTTTGTACACCGATTCTGGCTTATGCCGGTTTAGCGGTAGGCAAAGATTTAGACGCTTTCAAAAAGATGTCCTGGCGTATTGTTATTGTAGCTCTGGCCGTATACACAGGTACTTTCCTGTTTGCTACTATGGTTGCCGAGGTTATGCTCCGGTTTGAAGGTGTAATTTAAACGGTTTGAATTTACGAAAAAACAGCCATTTCCTTCAGGGAGATGGCTGCTTTAATTAAAGATTGATTCTGTAGGTGGTTAATTTGATTCAAGCATTCCAGTCGCTAAATCATCTGATCAACAAACAAACCATAATTTGTGGAATTGAAGCCATTATATAAGAAACTGGTACCGCTGCGGAGCCAGCCGTAGTTAATCGAATCAAGCAGATTTGGCTCCCTTAAATACAGGCTGACCGGATTAGACAGCGCATTTGTAGAAATGGCTTTTGCCATTGTTCCCAACCCGGTCTTGCCACTAAGCAGTGTTGCCACTGTATCAGTATTTTGCTGTAATGCTTTGTTTAGTTTTTCGTCATCAATAGTTAAATGATTATCACTTTTATTCAATGTTAGGCCGATCTCGCGAAAATCTTTTTCTCTAATTCCCGTTAGTATGGCATCTATACCTGCTAACGTTTTTTTGCTGCGCCGGGTTACATTGCTTGCATCAGCCAATTGGTCGCTGAATTTATTGTAAGTGTCGACAAACATATCGATACCCTTACTCATTTTATCGGTATCCATTCCTACACTTATCTTGGTAGAACCGTTAGATACGGTATGGATGTCAAGTATTACATTTCCATCATTTAAGGTAATTTTATTCTGATCACTCGTCATATTCTTGCCGTTAACAGCATAAAGAGCATCCTGTGCATTCGCAACCTTATTATTAATGTTTAATGTCTGTGCCGCATTGCCAACAATATCATGTATAGAAAACGGATTAGCCTGTCCGGTTTGTTCCGAATCTAAACTTAGATAAGATTGGCTGCCGGAAGTTTTTACTTCTGCCTTAACACCAATTTGCGCCTCGTTAATTGCCTTGGCAAATCTGCCGAGGATTCCTGTATTGTTGTCAGTTTTGCTTAGGCTAACTGTCACTGTTTTTTTTGTACCAGTACCAAAGGTGAAGCCTAGTGCATATATGCCTGATGACAAAGCATCCGATGCCGAACTGACTACAGTGGTACTGTCGTTGGTTTGCGCCGTCGCTACTTGGGTTACATTAACATAATACTGTGTGGTCTTAGCAGTAGGTTTAGCATAGCCTGTAAGTGCCGAGTTGGCGGAAGTTACACTCTTTTGATCAAAAAAGTTATTGGCAGTCAGCTGATTTGCAGCCGTATTTAATTCTTTAGCCTTTGCATTAAAGTCTACTACTTGTTTACGGTAAAGCTCTTGCTGGGCTTTCAGCGAGCGGATGGACAGATTAGATAAAACGGGTACTGTTTCAAGAGCGCTGGTCGAAAAGTTAAGTTCGGGTGCTGTGATGGAATTAATGATCCGTTTGGGCTGATAGATCTTAAAAAATTTATCATATGCGACAGATGGAATTCGAAACATCGTGAGCTCCTCCCTTCTCGGCCTGTTACAATTTATACCATCAGTATAACTGCTATCTCTTTTTATGTCGAGAAAATAAATGAAAATTCAGCCAGAAGAAGGGGGCAGAAAAGATAATTCCCCGGGTAAGTCGAGGTAGTAACATAGCGCGTTCAAACCTCAGACCCCCGGGGAAAAAATTCATTTGGTAGTAGTATTAGTAGTTCCAAAACATCTCTTGGATTTCCTTGGGGTTTTTCGTTTTGGTAAGTGCCAGCATCAGGAGAATCCTGGCTTTTTGCGGGCTGAGTGTATCCGTGACTACGAAGTTATTTGCATCGTCATCAATGGCGCCGTTGCGGGTAACCACACCGCTGCCAACCCGGCTGCCGCGAACAATAATAACACCTTGTTGGGCTATTTGTTGAAAAACAGTTTGCATAGTTTGTGACATGTTACCATTGCCAAGTCCGGCATAAACAATTCCTTTAGCTCCAGCAGTTACGGCAGCCTGAGCAAGGAATCCGGTATCATTCACATGACCGTAGAGTACCTCAACCGGAGGTAATTCAATGAGACCGTCAATAGTAAACTCAGTCATATGAGTGTGCTTGCGTGTCGGCATACGGTAAAAATGAGGATGGCCATCAATGATGTAACCTAAATAACCAAGTTCCGGGGCTTTAAAGGTATCTTGCAGAGCTGTATTAGTTTTGGTTACATCCCGGCTGCAGTTAATCGTATCGTTTAATGTGACAAGCACACCTTTTCCCTGGGTACCAGGATATGCAGCGAGTATGATCGCATTGTATAAATTCATTGGGCCGTCAGGACTAATGGCTGTCGAAGGACGCATAGCCCCGACCAGTACAACGGGCTTTTCGCTCTTTATTACTAAATTTAAGAAGTAAGCTGTTTCTTCCAAAGTATCTGTGCCGTGAGTTACCACAATCCCATCAATATCCGGCTGTGCTAACAAGGTATTAATCCTTTTCGCTAGTGACAGCCAGATAGCATGACTCATATCGGCGCTGTCAATTTGGGTAACTTGTTCACAAATAATATTGGCGATGTTTTTTAATGATCCGATTTCTTTTAAGATGTCTTCAATTGGTACTACCCCTGAATGGTAGCTGACAGTATCGGTAGGAATATGGGAGGCACCGGCAATGGTGCCTCCTGTTGCAAGTATAGCAATATTTTTCATAAACTTAACCCCTCCCAAGTGCTTTGCTTTAAGCCGGCAAGGCTTGGCGGCTTAAACGATTGGCTCCTAGGATTTATTGTAGCCTTTTTCGCCGTAAGGCTGAAGTGTATTTAACCATTTTTCTTCTAATTTTTTTACCGCTGCCCGCCAATCTTCCTGTGGTATTTCTTCTGCTTTAATAGTTTCCAGAACCTCGAAGCTGAAGTCTTCGGGACTGTTTTTATTCCAGTCTGCCTGTAAGGCAGCATTTCGATGAACTTTATAGTTTAATTGAAACTTGTCACTATTACATTTGGCAGGCACGTTCATGCTGCTGCCGACGAGAATTTTACCGTTAGTACAGTTTTTTATCTGATAGACACCCATAGGGCGAGGGGTTTCCTTATATACCATCTTTAATTCTCTTCTTTTATCCAAGATTTTCAAGCCTCCTTATAATTTAATCCAATAGGAACTGCCGTCCTGAGTACGATCCATAAAGCCGTATTCGATTAACTGCCGGCGTAATAGCACATAGTCTTCATAGAGTTCTTTTAAGATAGCATTTACTTCTTTCTCGGTATAGGCTTTAGCCGAATCGAAATTTTTTACGATATGGCGCAAAATTGCTACCCGCTTTTTTTCCTTTAGCGGATAGGTGGCTAACTGCCCATGCAGCTCCTGCGGAAAAGCGGCAGCTAATATCTTTTCATTTTCCTGTTCCGTAATCGCAAACCTGTCATCAATATTCTTAGAATTACGGGGGACGTTGATAAAAGCGTTCTTTTTGGGAACTCTTGCGCCAAGCAGCTCCATGATTGCTAAAAATATCTTAGCCTGCTTTTGCTTTTCACGCAGGCTGAAGCGATGGTTACGGATGGTAGAAGTACTGCCGGTATCGAGTGCTTTGGCCACTTCATTGTCGCTGTGTCCATCATAGAAGAGTTCAAGAATTGTCTTTTGATGGTCGGTCAGCCCGGTCAGTTTTTTATCAAGATCAAGCAAGTAATGGAAAGTTGAGCCATGCTGCCGGAGGATATGAACTTCTATATATTTTCTGGCCTCATACAGTTGATTGTCCTGAGAATATATCAGGCCGTCGGTAAATGCTTTGCCGCAAAGAAGACAAATGTACTCGCCGGTATTGTTGTCGAATACGAAGCCTTGTTTGATTTCCTCAAGTGAAGCCTGCCAAAATAGTTCCGACATATCTTTCATATAAACACCTCGTTAAAATGTCTATTGAGTACGTAGATAGTATAGGCGAACATTATACTATTGTCAAGATGTATAGGTTAAAAGTTTACATAATGAATAGATGTATTGCTAGTTTGTCTAAAAGCAAGAAAAAGCATCACACTCGTTTACGAATACCAAGAAAAATACCCCAGACTTACTTGACAGTAGTCTAGGGTAATGAATGTATAATTAAGTAATTAAAATATTTCCAAGCCGACAGGACAATGATCGCTGCCCATAATGTCAGCATGAATGACGGCGTCTGTGACAAAATCGGTTAATCTGTTGGAAATGATAAAATAGTCAATGCGCCAACCGATATTACGCGCTCTGGCGTTCATCATGTACGACCACCAAGTATAGGCGTCTGTTTTATCCGGATATAATAAACGGAAGCTATCGGTAAAGCCGGCCTCGAGGAGGGTGGTCATTTTACCACGCTCTTCATCGGTAAAACCGGCATTATTCCGGTTGGATTTCGGGTTCTTAATATCAATTTCCTGATGGGCTACGTTGAGGTCGCCGCAGAGGATAATTGGTTTTATGGCATCAAGTTTAGTTAAATAATCTCTAAAATCATTTTCCCATTTACTGCGGTACTCCAGGCGCATAAGACCGCGTTGGGAATTGGGGGTATAAACATTAACTAGATAAAATTGTTCAAATTCCAGTGTAATTATACGCCCTTCCTGATCATGCTCTTCCATGTTCATACCATAGGTAACGGTTAAAGGTTTAATCCGGGTGAAAATAGCAGTGCCGGAGTAGCCTTTTTTTACGGCATCATTCCAGTATTGATAATACCCGTCAAGGGTTAACTCGGATTGGCTTTGCTGCATTTTAGTTTCCTGCACACAGAAAATATCTGCTGCCATACTCTGAAAGAAATCTTCAAAGCCTTTAGCCAGGCAGGCTCTAAGACCGTTTACGTTCCAGGATATTAGTCTCATAACAACTCTCTTTCTTATTGATTACTTACTATCACAATTAAAAATTCTCTTTAAAGATCTGTTTTCCTGCTGGGATAATAGCTGGGCAGGAGAATAGACTATGGTAAGTTAATTTTTTAATGATAAATAGCAGGTAATTTGCCTATTTGCGTCGAAAAATATCATTTCTTAACATGTATGGCGTTTTATTGAGAACGTTTGTTTTTGTTAGGAAAACATGAAGATAGATAATCAGGAGGAAATGTATGAATCAGAAAATACGAATTGGCATCGTTGGTTACGGCAATTTAGGAAAAGGGGCGGAACTGGCGGTAGGAAAAAATCATGACATGGAACTGGTGGCCGTTTTTTCCCGTCGCTCCCTTAGCGGTACCCTGAGTGGTGTACCGGCTGTGCCGATAAGCCAAGTTGGAAAATACCGCGATAAAATTGATGTTATGCTGTTGTGCGGCGGCTCAGCTACCGATCTTGCTGAACAAGGGCCGCAAATTTCGGCTTTATTCCATACAGTTGACAGTTTTGATACCCATGCTAAAATTCCTGAGTATTTTGCTGCTATGGATAAGAGTGCTAAGGCAGCCGGGAAAGCGGCGGCTATTTCAGTTGGCTGGGATCCTGGTTTGTTTTCGCTCAATCGCTTATTAGCCGGTGCTGTTATGCCGCAAGGAACGGATTATACTTTTTGGGGAAAAGGTGTAAGCCAAGGGCACTCGGATGCTATTCGCCGTATTGCCGGGGTTAAGAACGCGAAGCAGTATACTATTCCTAAACAAGAAGCTGTTGAAGCTGTTCGCTTAGGGAAAAATCCGGCGATCAACTCTAATGAAGTGCATATTCGTGACTGCTATGTAGTAGCAGAATCCGGTGCAGATCTTGCCGCCATCGAAACCGCTATCAAAACAATGCCGCATTACTTTGTCGGTTATGAGACCCATGTTACTTTTGTTTCAGAAGAAGAATTTAAGGCCAAACATTCCGGTATTCCACATGGCGGCTTTGTTTTCCGCGCCGGACAAACCAGTCCTGGCGTGAATCATATCTTTGAGTTTGGCCTCAAGCTTGACAGTAATCCTGAGTTCACTGCCAGTGTACTTGCCGCTTACGCCCGGGCCACTTTCCGCCTGGCTAAGCATGGCTTTACCGGGGCCTGTACCGTTTTCGACATTCCTTTCGCCTGGCTGTCGCCTAAATCGGCCGATGAACTCAGGCGCGAGCTGCTATAATAGATAGGCAGAAAAAGCGTGAATCCGTAAGCGGGTCCACGCTTTATCTACCTTAACATAAGTGCGACTTTATTAAAAAACAAGCTGCGGAAAATATTGTCTTAGTCTGACGGCTAAAATCGGTTTAAGCTGCAGTTTTGTTATATCGTCAATGTCCATTCCTGGGAGAATGATTGTCGGTGCTGGTAAACATAATTTTTTTCGATATAGGAAAATATGATTTTTATTTAGATTTGCGCAATATTTCTGTAAACTTGATCCGAGGCTTGCTACAAGGCGCATCTTCGTAATATTTCCTAACAGGAAAATCTCGATAGTTAAAGGAATTTCCCATTCTTGCGCGAATACATTATAATAACAAAGCACCAACTCATTTTAAATATGTCTAGTGTGGGGATACAATGTTTGCTGAAAATACTATCTATATTGTAGGCAATGCTAAATCACAACAGCATAATCCGATTACTCACCAATATGGACAGTTTTTTATTGGTTTTGTTGTGGAACGGGAAACCGGAAGAATTGTAAATTGCGGCTGCTCTGCAACGATACCCGTAACTGCAGATTTTATCTGTAGTATATTTAATGGAAGAAACCTGCGGGACGATTTTGACGCTATTAGACAGCAGGTGGAAAACCGTTATTTCGGTTCGTCGCAGAAAGCAATTTTGGTAGCGTATAAAGACGCCCAGAAAAAGTTTTCCCGAATAACTAATGGCTTACCTGTTGATCTGAACGAGTAATTACATATAAGGCTGCTTTGTTTATCGTGGGCTTGCTTAGTTTTACGCAAGTATACGGCATAAATAAAATCCAGCAACAAAGTCTTCCCGCTGAAGACTATTGTTCTGCTGGAATTTTTTATGTCATAAAAGGAATACCTTGCAAGATATCGAACATAAGGAGGAGATTGCCTGTGAAAATTGCAGCAATTAAGATTGGCAAAGTCAGTATACCGCTAAAAAAACCGTTTAAGACTGCTCTCCGGCAGGTTAATTCGGCAGAAGACATTATCATCAAGGTTATTGCCGATACCGGCGAGATTGGTTTCGGTAATGCTCCGCCCACGGCAGTTATTACTGGGGATAGCCAAGACTCCATTATTGCCGCCATTCGCGATACCATTGGCCCAAAGTTGATTGGCATGGATGTTGACAATCTGGAAGAGATTATGAGTGCAATTGACACCTCAATGCTGCATAACAGCTCAGCCAAAGCAGCGCTGGATATTGCTGTTTATGATTTGTTTGGCAAACTGCATGGCATTCCGCTCTACAAATTGTTTGGCGGGTACCGTAATGCTATGGAGACAGATTTGACGATTAGTGTCAATGCGCCGGAAGAAATGGTTCGGGATTCGCTGGAAGCTGTTGCCGAAGGCTATAAGGCGCTCAAGCTCAAAGTAGGTACAGATGCGGCGCTGGACATTAAGCGGGTGCAAGCCATTCGCGAAGCTGTCGGTTATGATGTCAAAATCCGCCTCGATGCCAATCAGGGCTGGAAACCTAAAGAAGCTGTCAGAACTATCCGAAAGTTTGAGGATATGGGGCTCGACATTGAATTGATTGAGCAGCCGGTAAAAGCCCACGATTTCAAAGGGCTCAAATATGTCACCGATAATGTACAGACAGATATTATGGCAGATGAAGCCGCTTTTGGTACATATGAAGTATTTCAACTGCTGGCAATGGAAGCTTGTGACCTAATCAATATTAAATTGATGAAAGCAGGCGGTTTGCACAACGCAATCAAAATTGCTCATTTTGCTGAAACAATGGGTGTTGAATGTATGATGGGCTGTATGCTGGAAAGCAAAGTTGGAATTACAGCCGCCGCCAGCATTGCGGCCAGTAAAAAGATTATTACCAGGGCTGATTTGGATGCCGCCGTGTTATTAGCTGAAGATCCTGTTGTGGGCGGCGTAAGCTTTAGCAAAAACCAGCTTATTATTCCCGACGCTCCGGGATTAGGAATTACCGACGTAAAAGGCTGGCAGGAAATCTGCTGAGAGGAGGGGACTAACAAAACTGGAAGAAGCCGGTACTAAGAAGGTGTATAAAATAAAATAGGAGGTAAGTTTTGTGGGTATTGTTCTTTCATTAATTGTTACGTTTTGGGTAGGGTATCTTATTGTAAAAAAATACAAACCGCAACCTGTTTTATTCATGGCTGGACTAATCCTAATGTTTGCTGCAGTAGCGCTTGGTCTTGGTGAGATTTTGCCGGCTAAGTCCAGCACTGGCTCAGTATTTGTCGATGCTTTTGAATTTATAAAACAAACCATGAGTTCACGGGCGGCCGGTCTTGGCCTTAACATCATGGCCGTAGGCGGTTTTGCCCGCTATATGGATCATATTGGCGCAAGTAAGTCTCTGGTAAAACTGACCATTAAGCCGCTGTTGGCTTTCCGTTCGCCCTATTTGGTAATGGCTGGCACTTGGGTCTTGGGTATGTTTTTAGGTTTGTGCATTAATAGTGCTTCCGGGTTGGCCATGCTGCTTATGGTTACCGTATTCCCGGTACTTATCAGCCTTGGCGTAAGCCGCCTGTCTGCTACCGCAGTTATCGCCACAACTCTTTGTCTTGACTGGAGCCCAAGCGATACCGGTACAATCCTTTCGGCCAACACTGCGGGTATTGACCCCGTACTTTACTGGACTAACTACCAAATTCCTATTGCCGCAGTTGTAATTCCTGTCGTAGCCGTACTTCATTTTGCCGTACAAAAGTGGATGGATAAACGCGATGGACATGTTGTTCAAGCTAGCGAATTAGCTGCTTCCGATTCAGATGAAACCGTTCCTCCGATGATTTACGCAATTCTTCCCGCGGTGCCGCTGGCTTTAATATTGATTTTCAGCAGCCTGTGGATTACCTGGATTAAGATGGATATTATTAAAGCCATGTTTATTGGTGTTGCGGTTGGTATGGTCTTTGAATATATCCGTCACAGAGATGGTAAAAAAGTTCTCAATGACATCCAATCCTTCTTTGATGGTCTGGGAATGCAAATGGCTAATGTTATCACCCTGATTGTAGCTGGTGAAACTTTTGCCAAAGGTCTTACTACTATTGGAACAATTGATACCATCATTGCTTCCGCGCAAACTTCCGGCTTCGGTGCCGCTGGTATGATCCTGGTTATGATCGGCATAATTGCTGTTTCTTCGGTTGTCATGGGTTCAGGCAATGCTCCGTTCTTTGCTTTTGCCGCACTGACACCGACAGTAGCAGCTAAAATGTCGGTTGCGCCTGTTGTAATGCTGCTGCCGATGCACTTTGCGGCCAGTGCCGCCCGGGCTATCTCGCCGATAACCGCAGTTATTGTTGTTGCTTCTAGTATGGGTGGTGTTTCCCCGTTTGATGTAGTTAAACGGACGGCCATTCCGATGATTGGTGCGTTACTCTGCATTATCATTGCTAACTTTGTATTTTTCTACTAATAAATTGAGACTCCAAAAAGCCCTAGTATAAGCTAGGGCTTTTTTTGTCCTGATAGAAATATAACTTTCGCCTGGATAAGGGCAACATCGACTTCCGCTTTCGCCAAAGGCTCGGCGCAAGTCGTGTTTTCTTTATAATATTGTAATTAATAGATTATGGGAATAACGCCATTTAAAGGTATTCTCAATTTGGCCGTGGTAAAATGAAGAAAGAAGTAGCAACGATGAGGTAAGCTATGATTTCCTGTGATACCTGCTTTATTTGTAGGATAGCCATTTGCCGTTAGCCGCTATTGTTCTAATTGCAGCTTTTCTTTTAGCAGTTCCGGGAGTATAGTATTTATAACAGCATAAGGCCGAGTTCCAGTATGGAAGCGGAGGAACCACTTTTTGGGGTTAATTCTGTTAATGCAGAAGGGATGTCTTATCTCTTGCCATCCTACCCGTCAGCTAACTTCGTAGGCTAAAGCAAGGGGTCGCTAGACCTTTTAGGGTCTTCTTTTTGTTTTTCCGGACTTCTACAAGAAGGAATCCGGACAGTTGGAGGTACGATAAAGTAATGGCCCCAAAAAAAGCCGTATTGGAAGCGGCTATAAGTGATTCTTTTATTAAATTGCAGCGCAGCCAGGTTGGGCGCGGACCTGTCGAAACCCGGACATATATTATTGAAGATATGGTCCTCGTACGGTTTAAAGGAGTGCTCACTGTCGAGGAGACTCATTTAGCCAAAACCGATAAGGGGCGGCAGGTAGTAAAGGAAATGCGCCAGATACTCAGGGAAACTTTTAGTAACCAAGCTGAGGAGCTGGTCGCAAGGCTTACCGAGTGTAAGGTCATTAGTAGTCACAGTGATATAAGTACAAAAACCGGCGAACGAGTCGAAATATATATATTGGAAAACAACTTAGAGAAAAAACTTAGATGTCTGGAGAAGAGTGGCGTATAACACTAAAAAGTGTTTGGATACCAGCCTTCAGATACGAGCGGAAACATGACCAACGGGCTGGTGGACAGGGCACGAGGCAAAAGCTTGGTGTTGGGTAGGCCGGTACGAAGGTATGAGGCAAAGAGGTTTTTCTTATGCCTGGTATTTTTGTACCGGTCTATTATTTTGCCTTGATTAGGCGTAGTTAGGGCAGTTTCGACTGTCTTGATGTGATATTATTATTTTTATTATTGATGAATAAGAGGGGATCAGAATGATTGGTGAGAAGCTGCGGTCATTACGTGAACGCTGCGGCATGACTCAGGAAGAAATGGCAGAATCGTTAGGTGTGTCGATTGTGGCAATTGAACACTATGAAGCCGATCGTTGGAAGCCGGGAAATAGTCTTGTTACTAAAATTGCGGAGCTGCTAAAAGTAACGGTGCCGGAACTGGTAGGCGACTGCATGGCCGTGAAAAATGAGGACGGTAGTACTGTTTATATCAAAAATCTAGGCTGCGGCCGTTTTTGTGCGGTAGGCAGAACAAAATAGGAAATACTGGCGGGTAAAGCATAGGTAGTATTATGGATGCTGCGCAGGCCGGTATGGAGAAATTAGGCATAAACTATGCTCAATTTCTCCATACCGGCCATTTTCTTTTTTATTTAACTGCCGCCCAAAAAGTTCAAGAAAAATGGCAGCAATGGAATCCTGATGTTGAATTAGTAACCATTTATTCCCCTTATCGGTTGGTTATAGGTCCGCTTGTTAATTATGTGGAACGGTTGGAGCGTAAAAAAGAACCGGACGATTTTATTACCGTAGTGATTCCGGAGTTTGAGACCAGGAAATGGTGGCATCGTCTGCTGCATAATCAAACCGGATTTATTCTCAGAACGTTACTAATTCTTAATAAGAATGTAATAGTTACTACTATTCCGTTTCATTTGCACAAATAAAACACAATATTGAGAAAATTAATGCAATATGTAACATAATGCAGGAAAATGCTGCTATGCATAGAATTTATCAAAGTAATTCAGGTCTTTATTAGAATATTGATAGTAGCTTTGATTTCAAGCCAATATTAACTAACTTACATACTAATTAGTGCAAAACAATGGCATTAAAAAATATATAAGTGAGGCGACACTATGCAACGGCATTCCGGAGAAGAAATCTTGCGGTTATTTACTGAATTAGCCCCTTACATTAATGATTTTATTATTGAGGATGTAGGGGTATCGGTAATTAAAGACGGACTTTATACTGCGTATGTGCCTGGTAAGTCTTTCGACCTCGGAGTTAAAGCAGGCCAGCCTATGCAAGGGCAGGTCAGTGAGCAATGTATTAAAACAGGCAGTAAGGTTATTCGTTTGATAACCAAGGAGCAATCGGCTTTTGGGATTCCTTATATTGCGTGCGCGCATCCCATAAAAGAGAGGGCAGCTACCATTGGCTGTGTTATTACAACCCAAGCTATTGTCAATCAGGAGAAAATCCGGTCTATTTCCAGTGAACTTGCGGCTTCGTCTGAGGAATTTAGTGCCAGTATGGAGGAAATCGCGGCAGGTGCACAAGAGTTGGCGAATATTTGCAGCGAACTTGGAGAACTGAGTGGCGACCTGGCTGCTACCATTAAGCATACTGACGAAATTGTTGCTTTTATTAGAAACGTGTCCAACCAGACCAATCTGCTGGGATTGAATGCCGCTATAGAATCTGCCCGTGTCGGTGAAGCTGGCAGAGGGTTCAGTGTTGTGGCTGAAGAAGTTAGGAAGCTGGCTGCCGTAAGCGCCGAGTCAGTTAAAAACATCAATGCGTCCTTACACCAAATCCAAGAGTCTATCGTGCAAATGAATCAAAAGGTAGTAAGTATTGATAAAACTGTGCAAATCCAGGAACAGTCTATTCAGGAAATGGCGAAAGCCAGCCAAGGGTTTGCATCCATGGCTACAGAGTTATCCAGTGTTTCTGAAGATATGATGCATAGTAAATAACCCGTAAAAAATGTGCCATACCTACGGTCTCTCAAACATATGGTAGTAGAGATAAATTATGTTGGAGGGGAAAAGGTATGGTCGAATTTTTTGTAGGGTTAGGTATGCTGCTTGGCGGCATTTTTATCATGCGTTATGGCTTGAAAAAAGCCTTATGGTATAAATTGCATAAGGTGCTTGTCAATTTGACTAAGACACCGTGGCGCGGCCTGCTGTTGGGTGCAGTAGCGGCCGCATTATTTCAGAGCAGTACAACGGTATGTTTGATTACAATCGGTATCGTCAGCGCCGACTACCTGTCTTTCCGTCAGGCCCTGGGAATTATATTGGGGGCAAATATCGGCACTTGCTCCACAGTACAGTTGGTCACTGTCGCTGTTCCTTTAGAGTGCATATTGCCGCTCATTGCTTTTGTTCTATTGTCGACCATGGTAAAGAAATTCCGGTATCTGGGATTAGCTGCCGCCGGACTTTTGAGTATGCTGGCCGGAGTTGAGTTGCTCGTTCAGGGTATCTCCAGTATGTCTCAGTTCCAGGAGATGGCGGCGTACTTGGTCCAAGCGAAAGAGCAGCCGCTGTATGGCATTTGGGGCGGAATTGTTGCCACTATTATTTTTCAATCAAGCAGTGCAGCCACTGCGTTACTTATGCTGTTGGCCGATTTGGGATATGTCGATATTATGACAGCTGCCTATGTAGTATATGGAAATAACATTGGTTCTTGTGTATCTTCTGTTGTTTTCAGCGCAGCGGCACCAAGAGCCGCCAGACAGGTTGCCTTATCGCACATTCTGCTGAACGTGCTTGGTGTCGCCATCTTTTTTCCGCTAACAAAACTGCTGGTAATTGCTGCCGGTTGGTTTAGCGTAGATTTTAGCACGCAGGTGGCTATTATCCATACACTGTTTAATGTGCTATCCTCGCTGATGATACTGCCTGTTTACAATCAGTTTGTTGGGCTAATTTGCCTATTAATACCTGAGAAATATTAAAAGTAAACTTTCAAAAAAAATTATACCAATTTACCCTAAGATATGATAATATGTTAGCGGAGTGAAAGAAGCCGTCATGACAGCTGGTATTCTTAGAAACCGGACTGACGGTATCTGTAAAGCTCCTTAATAAACGACTTATATCCCAAAGGGGAATAAGAACGGAGGTAATAAAAAATGGAAAAGACGGAATCTTTACGTTCAGCGGGTAAATTCGGAGTACGGCAAATTGCCATCATCGGTATGCTGTCAGCTATTTCCATAATGTTAGGCTTATCGGGATTTGGATTTATTCCACTGCCGACAGCGAAAGCCACCATTATGCAAATTCCGGTTATTATTGGCGCTATTTTAGAAGGACCGCTGGTTGGCGCCATGATTGGTCTGCTTTTCGGGATATTTAGCATTATCCAGAGTTTAACCACCCCAAATATTCTTTCTTTTGCTTTTATAAATCCGCTTGTCTCGGTATTGCCACGGGTACTGATTGGCATTACCGCCTATTATGCTTATAAATGGACTTGGAGTAAGAATGAAGGTGTGCGCATTGGCGTAGGAGCCATTGTCGGTTCGCTTACTAATACCCTTGGCGTACTGACAATGATCTATCTGTTATATGCCGTTCAGTTCGCGCAAACAAGAGGTATTGACGTTAGTGCGGCAACCAAAGTTATCTATGGCATAGCTCTGGTAAACGGAGTTCCTGAAGCTATTATTGCAATGGCTATTAGCGTTCCGGTCATAATGGCTATTAAAAAGCGTTATAAAAACTAAAAAACAAATAAAAAAAATGGCCACTTAGGCCATTTTTTTTTATTTGTTTTTTAGAACAGTGTTATCACAATGGAAGCGGATTACGCAAGAAGATCTTTAATAAGTAAGGTTACAAATGATTCCTGATATCCCTGCCTGCCTTTTGGCACGTAGTGCTTTAGCTAATTTAAACTGGCCTGCGCGACAGGGTACGAATCCTCTTCTCATGTTCACCGGCAATTTCCGCCACGGATTTTATATCTTCACAAATAGTTTCAAGTTTTTGGTTGGACAGTTTCAATAAATGGTAAATATCCTGCTGTTGCACTTGACCGTACTTTTCGATCTTGGCATCAAGAGCCGCAAAACCATCTCGTAGTTCAGTCCTGGTATCGGCTAATTCAGTTTTGGTGGCCATAGTAGATTTGATTTCAATAATTTCATTTTTGACTTCTTCAATATCGGCGCCGATATTACCGACAGTACGAACTAGCTGTTCCATTAATGTCTCAAGGCGGTCCAGGTTTTTTTCGTTCATAGGTAACCTCGCACTCCTCATAAATCTAAATGTCAATGTATCACATTCATTATAGCATTATTACATGGACTAACAATAGAAATCTTAAAAAAGATAACTATTGCCCCAGCATTATTTGATGCAATAGTTATTAGCGGCTTGGGTAAACTATCGGGTAGAATATGGAGGTGATATCCATGCTTTTGAGCTGGATGATGATGAAGATGCTCGATCCCATGGCTGATGAGGCTATGGCTAAGATGTTTACCGAAGACTACCCGGATAATCCGTTCCTAATGGTAACGGTTATGGAAAAATTGTCGCCCCGTGCTATGTTCGAGGCGGCTATGCGGGCCGAAGTGGGCAAGGAATTGACAAGACCTTTGGGAAGTCCGATAGTATTGTCTCCCTGGGATAAGATTTTACTTAACCCCAGGCAGTTATTTCAATTGCCAAACCCTGACTATACCCAGGTCGATACTAAAACCATCATTGGGCCTACAGCCAAAAAACCGCTGCAGTTAGATATACCAATCATGATTACAGGTATGTCCTATGGCGGATCGTTGAGTTTACTTATCAAAATGGCGCTGGCCAAAGGCGCAGCCATGGTCGGCACCTCTACCAATACCGGCGAGTCTGCCGTTACTAATGAGGAACGCGATGCCGCCAAGTATCTGATAGGTCAATACCACCGGGGCGGTCAGCTAAGTGGTCAGGAACAACTCAGCCGGCTGGATGCCATCGAGATTCAATTAGGGCAGGGAGCCTGGGGTGGGGCAGTTGATGAACCCATGCCTGCAACGATGATTGGCCGCCATCTGCGTCAGGCCTGGCATTTGGAGGAAGGACAGGGAAATACAATTTATGCCCGGATGCCTGGCAAACAGACGCCGCAGGATTATATAAAAATGGTTAATTCTATGAAAGAACAGTACGATGTGCCGGTAGGAGTAAAAATTGCCGGAACTGATTATATCGAGTATGAATTGGCGGTAATTGCCCAAACCAAAGCAGATTACATAGTTGTCGATGGCTCTGAAGGCGGTACGGCAGCCGCGAACCCTACCCTGCAGGATAGCGTTGGCTTGCCAACCTTCCATACGCTTATTAGAACCATTGACTGGCTCCAAGATAATAACCTAAGAGATCGGTTCAGTGTTATTGTTACCGGCGGCATGACAACGCCCGGACATTTCCTTAAGGCTATGGCGCTAGGGGCTGACGCTGTATATATTGGCACCATCGCCTTGATGGCGGCAATGCATGTACAGGCGCTAAAAACTCTGCCACAAGCGCCGCCCAGTCAGTTAGCCCTGTATACCGGTAAAATGACTGACAAATTAGATGTAGATATTGCCGCAAACCATCTGGCCAATTTCCTGAAATCGTGCACGGTAGAAATGCAGCTTGCCGCACAGGCGGTCGGCAAACAGGCGCTGAAAGATTTGGATCGCAGTGACCTGGTGGCTGTAGAAAATGATCTGGCTGAGTTTGCCGGTATTCGTTATGCCGGCAGTCACAGACAGCCGCAAAGACAAGAGTCGATCGAAAAATCGACGTATAATCAGCCACATAATTTGCAATTGCAATAGGATAAAAAATGAGGCGGTCTTGCCTGGTAAGCATACCGCCTTATTTTTGTTGATGGTACTATTTATCGGACAAGCAGGAAAATACTTACCGCATAACGAATAATCAGAGCCATAATTCTCAAACAGGAGAACTATGGCTCTGATTATTCGTTACAAAGTTTTGTTAGGATTGGGGCGGTAATATATGCAAGAAATCGAAATGCAAGAATTAACAAAGGATAAGCTGGAAGAAGCGATCGAAGTTTTTCGGCTAGGCGGCTGGGATGATACCAGTTTGCTGTACGTTAAAGCAGAAATGACTGCTTTTTTAAATGGTGATATCTCCGGGTATATTCGAGCTAAATTTATAACAGCTGTAGTAGATGGGCGTATTATCGGGGTAGCTGCCTGGGCGCCGTCAATGTGCGCTTTTGCGGTTTACGAACTATCCTGGGCAACTGTGTTGCCTGAATGGCGACGACGCGGTGTTAATACCCGGATGCTGCAGGACCGTCTGAAGCGGATACGGCAGTCTCATGGCCCCGAACCGTTTGTAGTTATAGTATATACTTGGGATAATCCCATGTATGCTAAAACAGGTTTTTCTTGCCTTAAGCCTCCAATCAGGAGGGAAGATCCGTATACCGGTAAGTGTCTGCTTGTAGCTCACTTCTGAATGCAATCCTGTTATAGGAATTGCACTTTGCCGTTGGAAAAAGCTTTTATCCGGGCCAGTGATTCAACCCGGTAACCTGCCTCGGTTAATTTGCGAGCTCCTGGCTGGAAGGACTTTTCAATGACAATTCCGATGCCTACAACTTTGGCGTTGGCTTGCTCAACAATTTTGGTTAATCCGGCGGCGGCTTCGCCGTTGGCCAGGAAGTCATCAATGATAAGGACATGGTCTTCCGGGGACAAAAACTTTTTGGATATAGTAATTATATTACTTTCGCCTTTGGTATACGAATAGACCTTTGTGGTATATACGTCGTCGGTGGTTGTGGTGGGCTTTTTCTTGCGGGCGAAAACTACGGGAACTTTAAGAATGAGTCCGGTCATTACCGACACAGCGATACCTGATGATTCAATAGTTAAGATTTTAGTTATTTTTTCATTGCTGAACCGGTTGGCAAACTCTTCCCCGATTTTCATCATAAGTTCCGGGTCAATTTGCTGGTTCAGGAAAGAGTCGACTTTAAGTAAAGAATCATTTAGAATCAGGCCATCGGTCTGAATTCTTTGTTTTAATAAATCCATTATATCCTCCTGTTTTAAGGGGAGTGGCCAGAAAATACAAAAAAGCCTCAGTTGGAAACTCCGCTTGCTAGATGAGAGCGAAACTTCCCGATAGGCTTAATTCCTACGGGTATTAACGTAGACAGGCAATTTACGGTTGCCGGTAGAGACTTCTGGGCCATATTCCCAAAATTATACGGTTAGTATTTATTTAGATATAATTGTAGAAGTTTTTCAGGGGGTTGTCAATAAATATAAGGAGCCGATGGTATGAAGTATAACGTAATTTTATTTGATTTAGACGGAACACTGACTGATCCAAAAATTGGGATAACTAAATCGGTACAGTATGCATTAGTTAAATTTGGTATTGAAGAATCTGATTTAGATAAACTTATCCCTTTTATCGGTCCGCCGCTGGTGGAATCCTTTCAGGAATTTTATTCGTTAAATCAAGAGCAAGCGCAAGCGGCAGTGCGCTATTACCGGGAATACTTTGCCAAAACCGGGATGTATGAGAATGCCGTTTATCCTGGGATTAAAGAACTGCTTGCCGAATTAAAAAGCACCGGGAAAGAGCTAATTGTGGCTACCTCCAAACCAACGGTATTTTCCGAACAGATTATCGAGCATTTTGGGTTGACACAGTTTTTTAAGGCCATTGTCGGCAGTAATCTTGACGGTTCCCGGATTCATAAAGATGAGGTCATTGCCTTTGCCTTGCAGGAATTGACCGGCATTGCTTATGACAGAGTGATAATGGTTGGCGACAGAAAACATGATATCATTGGCGCTCAAAAGAACGGTATTGCATCTATTGGGGTAACTTATGGTTATGGTACGCAGGAGGAGCTTATGCAGGCTAAGCCTGTTTATTCAGCAGCAACAGTTGAAGAACTTGGAAAATTGCTGCTTTTGTAGCTGCAAATTTTTTCGTTACCCTGTTTGTAAAAAAATACTTTGGATTGAAACTGCTGTTTGGCCAAAACTATAAATAATAGTTTTGGAAGGAGGCGAATTGATAGTGAAACACAAGTCGCACCGCAGGCATACCAAATCGCTTAAACGAAAAATTAAACGCATGGCGGCGGCAGCGGCAGTTGCCGGTGTTGCCTTTGTTTCGTCCGCATTCCTCCCAGGGTTGCCCGCAACCGCTCACGCTTCGGCTCTTCCTGATGCCGGCGTTCAGCCGGATGCGAGTATTCAACAAACAGTAAATAGTGCGAAAGGGCAGTTTAACTTACAGACAGAAAGCAAAGTTCCGTTAAAGAAGGCCATCAGAATTCAAGCCAAGGCGGCTGAAAAGCAAGCCGCGGAACAGGCCGCCAATAAAGCCGCAGAACAGGCCGCCAATAAAGCCGCAGAGCAGGCCGCCGATAAAGCCGCAGAAAAGGCTGCCGATAAAGCTGCAGAAAAAAAGGCCGCTGATAAAACTGCCGCTGATAAAACTGCGGATAAGGCTGGCGATGGTGATAAGACTGCAGAAAAAGCTGCCGATCAGGCTGGCGCTGAAAAAACACCGAATAAACAAGTGCAAGCCAAGCCGGCAACAGATAAGGCTTCACCCAATGCTCCGGAAAATTTCCAGGAAGTTTTAAATATTAAAGCCACTGCTTATGCCCCTGGTCCTCACGATAATGATCAATGGGGCGATAAAACGTATATGGGTACAACCGTAAGACCGGGAATTATTGCTGTAGATCCTAATATTATTCCGCTGGGTTCGAAGGTTTATATTGAATATCCGGATGGTACAGGGCAGTATGCCGTTGCCGAAGATACCGGCGGAGCAATCAAAGGTAACCGGATTGATGTCGCTGTGAATTCGGTTGATAAGGCGTATGACTTTGGCATTAAAAATGTAAAGGTTTATGTAGTTGATAAAAAGGCATAAAAATATAAACGGCAAGGCACTCAAAGCTCCACCAGTTAACTGGTGGAGCTTTCTATTTAAAACAATATTTTCCATTATACTGCAAAATAGAAGGAATTTATTGTGATATAGAGAATAGAAACAAAAGAAATATTTGCCAATTTTATCAATATATACAAAATATTGTATAAGTAAGTCGCTTAATATTTTACCAAGAAAGACTGATGAGGAAAGCATGAGACAATTCAATCTGACCACGAGATTAAATATCAAGGCAATATGTATAATCTCTATTTTTATGATTTTTTTTACAATGCATAATCAATGGATATCCTATCAAGCAAGAATTGCGGTACTTAGCCGCAATATGGATCGGTTTACTGCTTATCTCCAGACAGTTATCCCACCCGAGTTCCTAATAATAAATGAAGAATCGGTAGCTGGCCCAATTAGCTTGGAAGAGCAAGTGCTTGCTATTAATAACAAAGTTCAGCCAATCTTAAATAATATTTTTATGCCCTCCTCTGTGGTTAAATACGGTGTTTACTCCAGTAAACATAAGCGGATAGTTGCGATTGGACCGGAGCTAGAAAAGCCTATGTTAAGTGTAGAGACAACTTGGTGTGATATTGGGGATGCATCCTGTTCCGGGGAAAAAAGTAACTCAGTTGTTTGGTATGGTGCGCAAATCATGTATTTTGTCAAACCGCTAACGTTCAATAATGAGGTTGTCGGTTATACGTTTGCCTGTATTAATTTAGATAGAGTCAGGCAAGAAATTTTTTGGGCTAATACGCAAAAGCTGCTGTTAGGAGGCATTATTGCACTGCTCATTGCCATCATGCTTTTTCAGGAGATATTTATTAGGCTAAAGAAAGATCTTGCCTTGTTTGCTGAAGCTACAGTAGCGGGGCAGAGCAAAGGGTTCGAGAGTAAAATCCCGGAATTGACACCGGTTTTGCAGTATTTAAGTGAGCAAACGGATCGAATGGCTAGGTTGGACAGGCTAAATATTATTGGCGAGATGGCTGCCAGCATTGGCCATGAAGTCCGTAATCCAATGACAACGGTGCGGGGCTTTTTGCAATATATGGGGAGTAAACCGAATTTTTCCGAATATAAATCACAGTTGGACCTTATGATTAGCGAAATTGACCGGGCCAACAGCATAATAACCGAGTTTTTGTCATTGGCAAAAAATAAGGCGATGCACTTTAAAGATTCCGATTTAAATGCAATGATTTGTGAAGTTATTCCGTTATTAGACGCAGATGCTTTGCGCTATAACTGCCATATAAAACTGGATTTAAACGAAATTCCGCCTGTTTGTGTGGATCACAACAGCATGCGTCAACTTATATTAAATTTAGTCAGGAATGGGATAGAGGCTATGCCGGATGGAGGGGAAATCACTATAAGTACCGCTTATAAGCAAGGCAAAGTATTGTTATCTGTAGCCGATCAAGGGGTGGGCATTTCCCCTGAGGATAAAGAAAAACTGGGAACGCCATTTTTTACAACCAAGGAAAACGGTGTCGGTCTGGGGCTGGCGGTTTGCTACCGCATTGTTCAGCGCCATAATGCCACAATTACAGTAGAGAGTGAGCCTGGCAAAGGGACTAGCTTTTTGATTAAGTTTGCCGCCGCTGCGATGCCGCAAACCAATTAATGAGGTGTTAAAATGGCAGAAAAAACCTTATCCTTTGTCTTCTTGCTTGTTAGTATTGGTTATGTATGGGCTGCTTGTGATTTATCTTTCGGCAGGATGAATGCGCCTAAGGCTGGTTTTTTACCGGTAATTTCGGGTAGTATCGCTATTTTTTTAGCGGCTATCATTATTGGTAGACTAATGCTTAAGCAGCAAATTAAAGCTGCCAGCCAGGTTAATTGGAGAAAGTTAACGGTTGTGGTTTTTGGTTTGCTGTGTTATGTAGCTTTATTTGTTTACATTGGCTACACCGCAACTACATTTGTTATTTTGTTTTACTTGCTAAAAGTCACTGAAATGCCAGGCTGGGTTAAACCTTGTTTGCTTTCCGCGGGGGTTGCGGGGAGTTTCTACTTTATCTTTGCGGTTCTATTAGGATGTAATTTGCCGTAGTTGGAGTGAATTTAAATGGACATTTTGAGTATGCTGATTGAGGGGTTCTACGTTAGTATTCAGCCGGTAAATCTGCTGGCTTGTACCTGCGGTGTCCTAATCGGAACCTTGGTGGGTGTTTTACCGGGGATAGGACCGTTAGGGGCAATTACTTTATTACTGCCTGTAAGTCTGGTAATGGACGCTACCTCTTCGATTATTATGTTTGCCGGGATTTATTACGGTTCTATGTTTGGCGGCTCTACGACATCAATACTTTTAAATGTTCCAGGCGAATCCGCTTCTCTGGTGACTTGTATAGATGGTTATGCAATGGCCAAAAAAGGCAGAGCAGGCGCTGCCCTGGCCATTGCGGCTATTGGCTCGTTAATTGCGGGCACTTTGGGACTGTTGGGTTTGACTTTCTTTGCACCCGTTATGGCTGAGCTTGCTTTGAAGTTCGGACCACCGGAGTATTTTGCGATAGCGGCCATAGGGCTGCTAATCCTTATGCGATTGACTGGTAAATCCATGCTGAAGTCAGGTTTTATGGTCGCGTTAGGAATTATGCTTGGTACTATTGGATTGGACAGCTTGACAGGTATTAGCCGGTTTGCTTTTGGCATTGATACATTACAACGCGGGATTGAATTTGCAATCATGGCAATGGGCGTATTTGGTGTAGGCGAAATACTTGACACCATGGTACAAACGCAGGAAAAAAGGAAGGTGCTGCCCTTTAAGTTCAGAGAGCTCTACCCCAATAAGGAAGAGTGGCGGCGTTCGGTAACTCCTATTTTCCGCGGTGGGCTAATTGGTTTTTTGATTGGGTTGATTCCAGGGCCGTCGGCTACCATGTCGACCTTTGTTTCTTATGCGGTGGAAAAAAAGCATAGTAAATGGCCGGAAGAGTTTGGCAATGGAGCAATTGAGGGAGTGGCAGGACCCGAGTCAGCCAATAATGCGGCGGCTTCGGCAACTATGATTCCGCTACTATCTTTAGGCTTGCCCTTTTCTGCCAGTGCGGCTGTAATGTTAAGCGGATTTTTGCTTCATGGCGTTGTGCCCGGGCCTATGCTGATTTCTCAAAATCCCGATCTGTTTTGGGGACTTATCGCTAGCATGTATATCGGGAATGTCATGTTGCTTATTATTAATCTGCCACTTGTTGGTATATTTACCTACTTGCTAAAAACGCCAATCAATATTCTTATGCCGGTTGTTTTAATGATAACCATAACCGGGGCCTATTCCATCAATAATAGCGTGTTTGATGTGATGTTGTTGGTTATTTTCGGAATACTCGGCTTTTTTATGAAGCAGACAGGCTATGAACCAGCACCACTGGCACTGGGGCTGATTCTTGGGCCAACCCTAGAAAGTGGCCTGGCGCAGGGGTTAATCATTGGTGACGGCAGTATCTGGTTCTTTTTCTCGCGGCCAATATCGGGAACGATCCTCTGGTTAGGGGTAGCTTTGCTAATTTACCAATTTGCTAATAGGCTCATGACCTGGAAACAGGCTAAAAAATATAAATCTGAGGTGGGAGGTTGTTAAATGGGCTACAGGAAAAAGCTTCTTAGTCTTCTGGTAAGCTGCTCGTGTATAGCCATTATATTAGGGGGGTGTAGCATGTCAACGGGAAGTGTAACTTCTGCTAAATATCCTACTAAACCTATTACTGTGATTGTACCTTTTGCCGCCGGAGGAAGTGCAGATTTAATGGCACGGGCGTTAGAAAAGTCTTCCAAAAAATATCTTGGCCAGCCCTTAGTGATTACTAATGTGACCGGCGGTGCGGGGACGCTTGGTATGAATGAAATAGCTGGAGCAAAACCGGACGGCTATACGATTGGAGCTATTGGGGCGAATGTTATACTGCAACCTCTTTATGGGGAAACGAGATATCATTATCCTACCGCTATGGAGCCTTTAGTTCAGGTAGTAAGCTCGCCCTCGGTAGTAGCAGTGCTTGCTGATAAGCCGTGGAATAACATAAATGATTTGGTTGATTATGCAAAAAATCGTCCTGGAGAAATTAAGTTTGGACATGCAGGATTAGGAACAACAGCACATGTTGTAGGTGAAATGTTTGCCAAGGAAGCAGGTATTAAAGTTGTCCAGGTTCCCTTTAAAGGTGACTCGGAAGCTCTTACTGCTTTGCTTGGTGGACATGTGCAGTTCATTCCAGGTACTCCGTCTTCTTTGAAAGAACATGTAAAAAGCGGGAAAGTTAAAATACTTGGGGTTGCCGAGGAAAACCGCTTGACTATTCCTGGTTTTGAAAATGTGCCGACTTTAAAAGAACAGGGAATTAACGTTGCCTTTAATTTCTGGATTGGAGTAGTTGGGCCCAAAGGCATTCCGGCAGAAGAACGGGCAAAACTCACTGCTGGTCTTAAAGAAATGATTAACGACCCTGAGTTTAAACAAAGCATGCTTGATATTGGAATGTCAGTTGAATACTTGGGCCCTAATGAGTTCAGTGATTGTTGGGCAGAAAATAATGTAAAATTGACCAAGATTATAAAGGAAACCGGTATTGCCGATATCATTAAGGCACAAAAAAAATAGGAGTTTATAAATTTTTTAATTGGGGATAGTCAGATGGGCTATAAAAATAAAGTGCTTACGCTAATGGTAGTTTTTTTATGCATGTCAATTATATTAGGGGGGTGCAGTAATATGTCAAAGGAGAGTACAACTTCGGGACAATATCCTTCTAAATCTATTAATATCATTGTGCCTTTTGCCGCCGGAGGCGGTATGGACTTATTGGCAAGGACGCTAGAAAAGTCTTCTCAAAAGTATCTCGGACAACCTTTGGTTATTGTCAATATAGCTGGCGGTGGAGGTACGCTTGGTATGAACGAAATGGTTGCCGCAGAACCAAATGGATACACGATCGGTGCCGTCGGCACTAGTACAATATTACAATCCCTTTATGGTGAGACAAGATATCATTATCCTACCGCTTTGGAGCCGATCGTTCAGGTAGTGAGTGCACCTAAAGTAATAGCTGTTCTTGCTGATAGACCTTGGAACAACTTAAGTGATTTAGTCAATTATGCCAAAGAGCATCCTGGTCAAATTAAATTTGGGCATGCAGGATTAGGAACAGCGACACATGTTGTGGGTGAGATGTTGAACAAAGAAGCAGGCATTAAGCTTGCTCAGGTTCCATTTAAAGGTGATTCAGAAGCGCTAACTGCTTTGTTAGGCGGACATATACAAATTCTTTCAGGCAATCCGGCTGCTTTAAAAGAACACGTGCAAAGTGGAACAGTCAAAATATTGGGTGTTGCTGAGGAAAAACGCATGACCATCCATGGATTCGAAAATGTGCCAACATTTAAAGAGCAAGGAATTAATGTTTCGTTTAACTTTAGCAATGGAATAGTAGCTCCTAAGGGTATTCCGGCAGCTGAAAAAGCAAAATTAGTAGCTGGACTTAAGAAAATGATTAATGATCCTGAGTTTAAAAAGGTCATGATGGATATAGGAATGGAAGTGGAGTACTTAGGTCCAGATGAATTTAATGACCGATGGGCTGAAGATAATGTGAAATGGACTAAGATTGTAAAAGAAACAGGTATCGCCGATATAATTAGGGCGCAAAAGAAATAGGGGTTTATAAATTTTAAATTGGAGATAGTCCGATGAGCTATAAAACTAAATTACTTGTGGTGCTGATAGGCCTTTTATGCATGTCAATTATATTAGGGGGGTGCAGTAATTTGACAAAGGAGAGTGTAATTGCGCGGCAATATCCTACTAAGCCCATTAATATCATTGTACCGTTTGCTGCCGGGGGTGGTATGGACTTACTGGCAAGAGCGCTGGAAAAATCATCTCATAAACATCTTGGACAACCGTTAGTGGTTGTTAATGTGACCGGGGGTGCCGGTACAATCGGCATGAACGAAATTGCTGGTGCAAAACCTGATGGATACACAATCGGGGTCGCTGGTACTAGTGCGATATTACAACCGCTTTATGGCGAAACGAGATACCATTACGCTACAGCCTTGGAGCCTCTGGTTCAGGTAGTAAGCTTACCAATGGTCGTAGCAATACAAGCGGATAAGCCCTGGAATAGTGTAAACGATTTAGTGAATTATGCTAAAGAACATCCTGGTGAAATCAAATTTGGACATGCGGGATTAGGATCAACAAGTCATATTGCTGGTGAGATGCTTGGCAAAGAAGCAGGAATCAACGTTGTGCAGGTTCCTTTTAAGGGCGATATGGAGTCCCTTACTGCCTTATTAGGTGGTCATGTACAATTTATTTTTGGAAATCCGGCTGTTATAAAAGAACATGTAAAAAGCGGGAAAGTTAAAATATTGGGTGTTGCTGAGGAAACACGTTTGACTATCCCTGATTTCGAAAATATACCTACATTTAAGGAACAAGGAATAAATCTTGCGTTTAATTTTTGGATTGGAATAGTTGCCCCAAAAGAGCTTCCAGTTTCGGAAAAGGAAAGGTTGTTGGCGGGTCTTAAGGAAATGATTAACGACTCCGAGTTTAAGAAAAGTATGGCAGATATCGGAATGGAAATAAAATACTCAGGTTCAGAGGAATTTGGTGATCGATGGCTAAAAGATAACATAAAGCTAACGAAGATTATAAAAGAAACTGGAATAGCCGATATAATTAAAGCGCAAAAGAAATAATAAATGAGTTAAATTAAAGTGTGCTATCTTCTTTCGGGAAGAGGGCACACTTTAATATTTATAAGAAGAGTAAAAATAAAAGAAAAATATAAGCCAAAAGACATGAGTGACGGACAAAGAAACCGTATGTACATTCGATGAGTACAAATGAATAAAAATATAATAATAGTTAAACAAAAAGAGCTAAAAATACCTTGAAATAATAAAAAACATGTAATATAATTTAGAATTATAATGGATAGAGGTTGAAAAAATACTATAAAAGTATTTTAACAGTATACTTTTGCAGTATGTAAGCAAAGGCTCATTTTATATTTTTTGCCTGATATAAACTTATATTATAAAGTTTATTGTGCAATTTTATGCATTCAGGACAAGCAGCTGCAGCCAAAAAAGAGGAGGAATTTTAGCAATGAAGAAGACAGGGGTAAAAACGGCAGCCATGTTAATTATCATGTTGCTCATGGCAGGTATTGTAACTGGTTGCGGGGGAGCGAATTCCAATGAAGTCAAAATTGGAATTTTAAATGAGATGACTGGCGGCAATGCAACTATGGGGACTTCTTCAGCCAATGGTGCGAAGATGGCAATTAAAGAAGCCAACGCCAAGGGTGGGGTACTTGGCAAACAAATTAAAGCTGTTATTGCCGATAACAAAAGTGAACCCTCTGAAGCGGCCAATGCTATGACTAAATTGGCGACGCAGGACAAAGTTGTAGCCATCACCGGTATGTTTGCCAGCTCCAATGCTATCGCTGCCTCTAGTGTAGCTGAGTCCACCAAAGTACCGTTTTTAGCAGTGGGTGCAACTAATCCCAAAGTTACTGTTGATGAGAAAACCGGCAAGGTAAAAGACTATACGTTCCGTGTTTGCTTCATCGACCCGTTCCAAGGAACGGTAGGCGCTAACTTTGTTCTCAATACCCTAAACCTTAAAAAAGCTGCAATGTTGGTTGACAGCAGCAGCGACTACAGTAAAGGTTTGGCTGCATTCTTTAAAGATGCTTTTACCAAAGGCGGCGGCGCGGTTTTAGCCGAAGAGGCCTACTTGCAAAAAGACCAGGATTTTAAAACAATCCTGACCAAAGTTAAGGCACTAAATGTCGAAGTTCTTTATGTACCAGGTTATTACGAAGAAGTTGGCAAAATCGTAAAACAAGCGCGGGAGCTTGGTATTACCGTACCTATTGTTGGCGGCGACGGCTGGGATTCGCCAAAGCTTGTGGAAATAGGGACAGCAGCGGCACTCAACAATACTTATTTCACGAATCATTATTCGGTAGATGATACCAGTGCTACTTCTAGAGAATTTGTTGAAGCCTACAAAAAAGAATATGGACAGGCACCTGACGCTATGTCCGTACTTGGCTATGATGCGGCCAATGTGCTGATTGACGCTATCAAACGCGCCAACAGCCTGGACCCGACTAAAATTCGTGAGGCTCTTGCCGCTACCAAAGACTTTACTACCATCACTGGTTCGACGACTCTGAACGCAACTCATGACGCAGTGAAAAATGCTGTTATTATCGAAATGAAAGACGGCAAGCAAATGTTTAAGGCTACGGTTAAGCCATAGGTATCGTATATAAATTGAAGGGCAACCCTATTATTGCTGTAAGGCATAGATAGGGTTGCTTCTTTATTACTTTACCGTTGACGCTATTTCGCGGGTTTGTTATAATTAGGGCATTAAATGAATAGTATGCGGTTAAGGTGCCTTTAGCTAACGGCTAGGGAGAATAGGGAAGTCTGAGCATGATTTCATGCATAAGCGCGGGCCCGCCACTGTACCGGGGAGAGCTTACAGATGTCACTCGTCAAGGGGAAGGCGTAAGTATTGATGAACCGGGAGCCAGGAGACCTGCCTTACACCGTCTTTACCATCCTTCGTGGAAAAAGAAGGCTTTTTTGGAGATTTACCAAAAGAGTCTTTTGTTTTTGTACTGGCAAAAACAGGTAACTTTGTCTGGATAAAGGCAAACCGGCTGTTGTTTTGGGCGAAGGGTTGGCGAATGAAGTGTTTTCTTTACTTTGTAATTTTTATGGGGGTTGCTATGAGTTTACTCAATGATGCACTTTTACACATTACTTCTACCGACACCGGTATTATGCAGCAAGTAGAAGAATCCTTGCTGGCTGTAGCCGGGCAAAGCGGCAGTCTTGGCCATCTAGGGCAAATGGTTAAGCAGTACGCAGGTATTACTGGTGAGCAATGGCCGGCTTTGCCTAAGACTTGTATGGTGATTAGTTCGGCCGATCACGGAGTTGCCAGGCAGGGAATCAGCGCTTACCCTGTGGAAACTACTATGCATATGACCGCCAACTATCTGATATCAAAAGGTGCCAGCGCTAATGCTTTTGCGAATTTCTGCGGCGCCGATATGGTGGTTGTTGATATGGGTATTGCCGGCGATATGTCCCATGTGCCCGGATTGCGGCACCGGAAGATTGCCTACGGCACCAATGATTTTACCCGCGGCCCGGCCATGACGCGTGAACAGGCTGTGCAGGCAATAGAAGCCGGGATTGAAATTGTTAATGAAAAGGTACGGGAAGGTTATAGATGTTTTAGCCTAGGGGAAATGGGTATTGGCAATACTACCTCTAGCGCTGCTGTTGTGGGCGCGTTTACAGGGTTGTCGCCGGAACAGATTACCGGCAGGGGAACAGGCATTTCTGATAGCCGGATGCAGGTGAAGATTGAAATTGTACGCCAGGCACTCGCTCTAAACAAACCGAATGCCCAGGATGGGCTCGACGTGTTGGCTAAGGTGGGAGGCTTTGAAATTGGTGCGTTAGCCGGAGTCGTTTTGGGGTGTGCTGCTAACCGCTGCGCCGTAGTTATTGACGGTCTGAATACCACGGCGGCGGCGTTGATTGCTAATGCTATTAATCCGTTGTGTAAAGAGTATATATTTGCGTCCCATCTGTCAGGTGAGCCGGCTCATATCATTGCCCTTAGCCATTTACATTTGGAAGCCTGCCTGGATATGGGGGTACGGCTGGGCGAAGCTATTGGTGCGTCGGTTGCTATAGATATGTTACAGGCGGCGATAAAACTTCTGAATACTCTGGGAGGCCGGACTCATGCTTGAAGATATAATTACATCAATAAAACCTCTGGATACGACGGCAATGGAACGCTGCCAATTGCGGTTGGATAACCTGACCAAACCGCTTAACAGCCTGCATTATTTTGAACATATAGCCAGACAACTTGCGGGCATTACCGGTAATCCCCGTCCGAGCGGTCTGGAAAAAAGTATTATTATTATGGCGGCTGATAATGGCGTAGCTGCTGAATTTGCCTGGGACAACAGGCAGTTGACAACAGCACAGAAACTTCACCGATTTTCCCAGGGTAAGTCGATCATCAATGTACTTGCCGGGCATGCTCAGGCAAAGCCGCTGGTTATTGATATTGGCGTGGCCTCCGATTTACCGCCTTTCCCGGGAGTACGGCCGGAGAAAATAGCCTATGGCACTGAGAATATGGCGAATGGTTCGGCCATGACCCGGGAACAAACCATGCGGGCTATTGCTTTGGGAATCACCATTGCCAGAGAACAAATAGCGCAAGGCGTACAGATTATCGGTTTGGGCGAAATGGGGATGGCCGGAAATCTTCCTGGTCTGGCTATTGCCGCTTGCTATGGTGCACCGCTCGCGGCAGACTGGGAGGAAAAGACCTGCGCGATTGTTAGACAGGCACTGCAGGTGAATCATCCGGATAAGCAAAATCCGCTGGATATGCTGACAAAAGTAGGAAGCTTAGCCATTGCTGGGCTTGTTGGCGTGATACTCGGCGCCGCATCGGAGCGTGCAGCGGTGGTACTGGACGGAGTTGCCAGCGGTGCGGCCGCCTTGCTGGCAGTAAAAATAGCACCGCAAGCCAAAGAGTATCTGATTGGTTCGCATTTTGCCGCCGAACCGGGGCATGCCGCTATTCTTACGCTGCTGGACTTGCCTGCGTATTTAAAGTTAGCTATGAATGTCGGCGAGGGCACCGGGGCTGCTATGGGGATGTCGCTACTTAAGGCTTCGCTGCATGTTCTGAGTGATATGAAAACCTTTGGCGAGGCCGAGGTTGCTGTTGCACAGGACGGGCCGGGGGCGCTAAAACAAAACAAGTCAGTCAGAGGGTAGCCGCTATGAAGCAATCCTACAACGTTTATTTGCTGTGGCTTGGTACCTTACTGGCACTGCTGTTTAAATCGGCCCTGGTAATCGGGGTAGTTAATTATACGGAATTTCAAAAGGCTTATTTCGCAGATTTTTGTGCGGTTGTGCCTAGTTACGCGGTATATCTTGCTTTTATCATTATCGTTTTATCACCGGCCTTTTTACTTAAAGGCCGGAATAGAGCATGGTTCTTAATCGGAATCAATCTGATACTGTCCTTCATTTTTCTTTTTGATTTATGGAATTACCGGGCGTTCGCAACATTTCTCTCGCTGCATGCGATAAGTCAGGCCGCCAATCTTGAAAACTTAGGCAGCAGTATATGGTCAATGAGCAGAGGCGAAGATAGTAAGCTGTTCTGGGATATCCCGGTTTTAATGGCGGCAACAGTGTTTGTTTATCGACGCAGTCACCAAATAAACAGAAACAAATTGCTGTATGTTCTATTAACCGGGCTTGCTGCTGTTTATTTGGGCTATGCTCATTACATCTTTGATGTTTCGGAAGAGCGCGGTCAAAAGCAATGGCTATTCTCCATGTGTTGGGCACCCAGCCAGACAGTGACCGGGTTATCGCCCCTGGGCTACCATTTATTTGATGGGTACAACTATATTGCTGACTGTCGGCCCTTGGAGCTTACCACGCAGGAAAAAAATGATATTACGGCTTGGTACCGTGAGAAGAACGAAGTGTTGCCAGGCAATGAGTATAAAGGATTGTTTAAGGGACAGAACTTGATTTTTATTCAAGTAGAGTCGTTGGAGACTTTTTATTTGAAGCATACGTTAAATGGCCGGGAAATCACCCCTGTACTTAACCGTTTACTCGAGAATAGTCTATATTTCGCCAATTTTTATGAACAGGTTAGTAACGGGACTACCGCGGATGCTGAATTTATGGCCAATAATTCGATATACCCGCTGCGCCGGGGTACCGAGTATTTTCGTTATCCGAATAACACCTATAATTCGCTGCCGAAGCTGTTTCGCAAAGAGGGATACTCAACCTTGGCTGTGCACCCCGATAATAAAGCCTATTGGAACTGGCAGTATAACATGGAGTCGACAGGTTATGAATTATGTTTGGACGCGACTAACTTCCAATTAGATGAACAAATTGGACTGGGGTTAAGTGACGGTTCTTTTTTCCGTCAGACGGCACCGCTGATTGCTGAGCGCAAATGGCCATTCTTGGTATTTATGATTACTTTGACCAATCATAGTACCTATGAATTGCCGGATAAATACAAGGAATTAACGGTTGACGCGAAATTTTCCGGAACTATGCTGGGGAAGAGTTTTCATACAGTCCACTACACGGATACCCAGTTAGGCCAGTTTTTGGACCGGCTGGAGAAAGCCGGAATTCTAGACAACACCGTTGTCGTGATTTACGGCGACCATACTGGAGTACATAAGCTGTATCCGGAAGAAGTAAAAAGTATTGCACCGGCGGAAGACTGGTGGCTGGATGACGAGCATAGGGTTCCATTTATCGTTTATCATAAAAATCTACAAGGGCGGGAAATACCAACCATAGGCGGACATATCGATATATTGCCAACAGTAGCCTATCTCATGGGAATCGATGAGCAGGAGTACACGACCACCGCTATGGGGAGGAATCTTTTGAATACCGCTAAAAATTTTGCCGTTCTGTCTGATGGTCAGTTTATTGGTCAGGCGACGACAGAGCGGGATAGGGAACAGGTAGTATCCGGGTGGGAGATAGCAGATAAGATTATTCGCAGCAGTTATTTTGGTACAAGGTGAGATTATTCTGTGAATTATGGTAGATGGTTACTGTGTGCAAATCAGGCAGTCCTTTATAATTAAAGGGCTGCCTGATTGAACTTTACTTGGGATATAGTCGTAGTATCTTAACGTAAATCATGTTAGTTGAATGTAAACTAGCAGGATTATTTTGGTAATAATAGAAACTTTTAAACAGAGATTATACTTGAATTTATTTTCTAAGATAATAACCTGGATGCACTTGTTTAGTAATAATTTCAAAAATATATTATTTCTGTTGCTTTTTTAGCATTAGCGATTAGCTATTATGATTTAATTATATGTGAGGCGGAACAAATGAGGTTTTCAGATAGCAATTTGACTACTGATGAAAAGACCGAAACTACGATTACCCTATTAATATATTTAATTTTATTAATAGGAATAGTTTTAATTGTTATAAAAAATTCGGAAAAATGTTGGTTGCTTTTCTTTATTTCCAGCCTACTGGTGACATCCGTAACAATTCGCAGAGCCATATTATATGACTCAACTCGATATTTGTATCTAGGCAAAATTAATATTATTCTTGATCTGATTATGGTTTTTACCATTAATTATTTTGACCAAAGTTCTTTTTCCTATATTTTTTATTTGGTACTAATTATCGATGTTTCCTTAACTTATTCAACCATTTTTACTGGTGGAGTCACATTGATCGGGTATATTATACACGGATTTGAAAGATACCTTTATTTTCAACCACCTAATTTTAGCTTTTTAGTTTCACAACTCTTGGTCGATTTTATGATTTTTTTAGGCTGCTTCATCATGATGACGTTTATTCGTTATCAAATTCAGCAGAAAGAACATTTGCGACAAGTGACGATTCAATTGGGAATTAAGACCAAAGAACTGGAAAAGACTTATCAAAAACTGAAAGAAACCTCCATGGAGTTGGAGGATATTACTGCTCTGAGGGAACGAAACCGAATAGCCCGAGAAATTCATGATACAGTTGGTCACACGTTGACCACTGTTTTACTGGGACTGGAAGCTGGAGAACGTTTAATTGCGATTGATCCCGGCTTGGCGGCATCCAAAGTCAAATTGGCCAAAAGTCAAATTCGCAAAGGTCTGAAAGATATTCGTACCTCTGTTGAAACGCTTAACTCAGGAAACAATATGCTAGATTTTATTTCTACGATTAAATCTTTGATTCTCGAAACAATGTTACATAGCGATGTTCATATACGTTATCAAATTGACGAATTGCCCAAGCTTACCTCAGAAGAAGAGAAAGCACTCTACCGTGCTCTCCAAGAAGGTATTACCAATGGAATTCGTCATGGAAAAAGTACCGCTTTTGTGTTCAATCTAACGCGCACTAAAGAATGGATTGAGTTTTTACTTCAGGATAATGGCGTCGGCACTAAAAAGCTAATCCCCGGCTTTGGTTTGACAACCATGGAAGAACGGGTTAAAGGGCTGGGAGGAATTTTTAGCATTTATTCAAAACCGGGGGAAGGTTGTCTAATTCGTATTTCAATTCCACTGCAGGAGGGCCCAAAACTATGCCAGTTAACATCATGATCGTAGATGATCAACTGTTATTCAGAGAAGGATTAAAAACAGTCCTGAATTTGGAGGAAAGTATAAATATTATCTCCGCTGTGGCAAGTGGTAAAGAAGCTCTGTCGTTACTTAATCCGATCGCGCTTCCAGATTTGGTATTGCTCGATATCCGAATGGCTGAAATGGATGGTGTTGAGACTGTTAAACAAATTAAGCAAACTTATCCCGAAATTAAAGTTCTTATGTTGACAACTTTCAATGATGAAGAATATATCATGGAAGCTCTGGCTAACGGGGCTAACGGATATGTACTTAAAGACATTGAAATCGAAAAATTAGTGGAAGCCATCCATGATGCTATCGGTGAAAAAATGATTTTACCGCCTTCTGTCGCCGCCAAACTTGCCCAGGGACTGCTTAAAATTACCCCCAAAAAACCAAGTTCAACATTAGCTGAGCTGTCCGAACGGGAAAAAGAAATTGCTACCATGTTAACGCAGGGCTTTTCGAATAAACAAATTGCGATGGGGCTTTTTATTTCCGAAGGTACGGTTCGTAACTATATCAGTAACATTTATAGTAAGATTGGTGTTAATGATCGGACTAATGCTGTATTATTATTAAAAAGTTACTGCCTTTAAAAAAAGATATGACATTAAAGGAGCAAGCAATGTTAGAGGCACGAAATTTAAGTCTTATTTATCGCAATGAACGAAATGATGAGTATTACGCACTTCGTGATGTCAACTTTTTGGCAAACCACGGCGAAATGGTTGGAATGATCGGCCCCTCCGGAAGTGGGAAAAGTTCGCTATTGTATATTCTGTCCGGATTAAAAAAGCCCACTGTTGGTACGGTGTATTATCAAGACCGTGCATTAGAAGGCATGTCTTATAATGATCTGGCGGAAATCCGCAGAAAAGAATATGGATTTATCTTTCAACGCCATTTTCTCATTGATTATTTATCAGTGCTCGACAATGTTTTAGCCGTGGTTAATCAAAGCCAAAAAGCCTGGCACAATACCGCTATAAACCTCCTTGAAATTTTGGGCATTGCCGATTTTGCAAATCAGAAACCTTACAAAATGTCAGTTGGACAACGTCAAAAAGTTGCCATTGCCCGTGCTTTGGTGAATCAACCCAAAGTCATTTTTGCCGACGAGCCGACCGCTTCCCTCGATCACAGCAATGCTCGAATGGTAATGGATATTTTGGCGAGTTTAAAAGGTCAGACCACTATCTTGGTGGCCACACATGATTATTCGATCTTGGAGCAGGCCGACCGAGTAGTTCATATGTGGGATGGTCGTACTATTAAAACTACTCTCCCCTCAAGTCTCCCTAAATCAACAGAAAATGTGTAATTCCAGACAAGGACAGGAGTTAAAATGATCAAGCCGCTTTCCGTTTTGAAGTATTACCAAAATAATCAAAGAAAAATTATAATAGTTTTCTTGGTGACTTTTCTCAGCGCCTTCTTACAATCCGTACTATTGGTTTCTTCAACGACCATGATTAATTTTTATCAAGCGGCAACGCTCGAACCTGTGTCGAGATTGGCCATGATTGATAGTTCAAAACAATCCCCGGAAAACCGAGACCGCTTAAGACAATTACTTGACCAAAACCAAGCAATCTCTAAAGTTCTACCAATTGCAGTTGAAGCCGTCTCGTTGTATGGTATCGAATCTGCCTACATTCTTTTTTTACAATCAAAAGATATTGAAGACGTGATGGACGATTTAAATCTTACCTTAATCAATGGAGAACTTCCAACCCCGGGTATCAGTGATGTAATCTTACATTGGAAAATTGCCGCCAATAAGGGATTGAAAATCGGCGACCATTTTGGCAATAACATCTCTCAATCCGAATTGTTAGAGGGAGAATATCGATTAGTGGGCCTTTTTGATGGACAAACAGTCATCGGATTATCTGAATTAGGCTGCATTAAACAGCAAATTGCTGAAGATCAGCTCTCAACTTTGATTATTCCCCAAAAAGGGCAAATTGCTCAAGTTAAAAATTATTTAGCACACCTTTTCCAACAGGATAGCAAGCTAATTACCACAACTGCGCTAGAAGTTTCTTTTAATAATGTAAATAACAGCATTATCATGATTTTTAACATTGTTTATTTAGTAATTACAGGTATTGTAACCATTTGTGTCAGTTTCCTGTTTTATATCTATTTTTACCAAAGACGTCCTGAGTTCGGCCTGTTGGAAGCGTTAGGGCATACCAGGCAAACTATTATTGGAAAAGCGTTTCTGGAAATTTCCGGGATTAATTTGTTGGGATTCATCAGTGGGCTAGTTGTCGCTGCAGTATGTGAATGGGCTCTAAGCAGCTTTATTTTGATGGAACACGGTCTGCCATTAGTGCTATGGGATCAAAGTTATACTTTCAAACTATTATCCATGCCCTTATTTGTCACTTTCAGCAGTTTATTGCCTGTTTGGCGCATGCTAAAAAAAGTCGATCCGATATCAATCATTGAAGGAGAAGTATAATAAGGATTGGCCTGCTGTTTTATTGAATATTTTGTCATATGATAAATGTCATTTTATTTATTACTCAAAACATGACTTGAGTAAATGGTAAGATGGCATTTTTTTATTTATTATTTAATTGAGGAGATGATGCAACATAGCCCTTTGGAAGGACAGATTCTGACTATATGAATACATCAAAAGTAATGCACCGGCCATTGGCATCTGGGGAACTTGCCCCAGCATTTGCTATTGTAGCCGGTGCTGTACTGTTATTTTATCTTTAACTATTCCTTTAGCACTAAATCCTATGCTCATAATATTGAGCATTATGTTCACTGACACCCAGTACTTTTTTCTTTATATTCTTGCCAGCACATTCAGCAGTTTGGGACACTGAACACATTGCAATTTATCAAAATGATCTTATAAACATCATTTTGATTTTTATATTTTAGGGCACCTTCTTCCGGGTGTTATTACCAATTTCCAAAACCCACTGATCGCTATTCTTTAGTTTGAGAAAATGTAGATATGCTGACTTTGGGCAGTAACTTGAGCCCAGGGAGCATTTTCCGGTCGGGTGGATAGAAAGAGAGGAGTCTAGGTATTGGAACAGATAGATGCGCTAACAGCGTTTATATGGTTTGCACCCAAGATAGTTCTTATTTTCAGTATTCTATTTATAACCAGTGGTTTTTGTATCTTTTATGTCATTTGGCAAATCTATATTGACCCTGAAGATATGGATCGTCATCGTCGTACTTAGTCCACACCCACTGTAAATCCATTTCATATATAAATTCTATCAAATCTTTATTGTAAGTAAATCTGCCTTCATCTATTTTGTAGACACGAAAGTTTACTGAAATGATGGCTCCCGCCGAGTCAGTTTGTAAGATAAAAATAGCTATAGCAATTGGTTTTAGTTTAGAAAAAGAGGTAACGGTAATGACGAGTAAAAATGGTTCCGCTTTTATGGCGTATAAAGAATTTTCATATTGGCAAAAGTTATTATTTTATATACAGAACAAGGACATATGGGGAGGCAATAGTCCAGCACGTTTGATTATTTGGAGACGATTAATTTTTGCCGTGCACGGCATATTTAAGTACAAATTTATGACCAGATTATTGGATTATTTCGGAGTTAATCCTCTAATTTTCAGTATAACACTTAAGCACCCATGTATTATTGAGCAAACGACGCGCCAATGGCTATACCATAAATCAACGATGGAAGAAAGATTTAAAATATTGAAGCAACACTTTTCGCTTTTGCAATTTCATCTATCAGAAGCGGCGCTAAGAAATATTTATTTTGGCGAAGGGATCGTTTTATGGAGTCAACCATATCAAGAAGAAGTCCTTTTTTTGAAATTACACTATGACCGTATATATAGAAAAGAAGGGTTAATGGCAATTAGCTTTAACCTTGGTGAGAAAAGGTTTTATTCAGTGAGTTTTTGGATAGCTCCAGATCGGAAGGACAAACCGGCATTGTGGATTGGTTGCATTCAAGGTGCTCAAGGCGAAGCACAAACTATTCGCGGCTTAACAAAAGCATTCTTTGGTTATAGGCCTAAAAATCTTATGGTTTTTGTTATACGCGTGCTTGCTCGCTTTCTCGAGATTGAGCAACTTTATGCTGCGTCTAATTATGGCGCATATGTTAATCACCGTTTTTATGCGGATCGTAGACTTAAAACGTCATTTGATGAATTTTGGGGAGAAGTAGGTGGTCAAATATCTGACGATGCTCGTTTTTTTGAGTTGCCATGTTACGAAATGCGGAAAAGCTTGCAGCAAGTGGTAACCAATAAACGTAATCTGTATCGAAAGAGATTTGCTGTTTTGGATGCCATTGACATGGCTATAACAAAAGAGCTAGAACAAAATGCCGCAAAATTTAAAATACACTAATATTACCTAGGGGGTATAAAAATTATGATATATTACGTCAAGATGAGCGCTAAAATTTACGATGATAATAATTTTAATGCTTACCGACGTTCATTAGTATTTATCATTCGTTCAATGGTTAATTATAAAAAAATGCAGGAATTAAGAGAATTTCTTCATTCGAATTCTTTACGACGCGATATTCTTTCCGCTCATCCGGCGATTTATGAGCAGGTTACTCGTTGCATTTTTTATCGGGGATCTACCTTCAGTCAAAGAATGGCACTCATTAAAGAACACTTATTCTTTTTCGAAAATAAACTGACTCAGGACGCAATACGACAGATATATATGGGCAAAGGCATTACTATTTGGGAAAGTGATTATCACGGCGAAAGTATCTCTTTAGAACTATGTTTGTTTCATACTTATTATAGAGAAGGCATGATGGGATTAGTTTTAAAAATAGGCGGTTATGCAGCCTATACGGTAACCTTCTGGGTTGAATTGAACAAAAAAGGGGAGCCCATACTAAAAATAGGTGCCCTTCAGGGAACACGGGAAGGTTTAAAAATTAATCGTGAAATCACTAAATATTTTTTCGGCTATAGACCTAAGAACTTTATTCTTTTTGGGTTACGTACATTTGCCGAAGAGTTGTCAATTAAACAAATTTTTGCAGTATCTGATTATGGTTATTATGCTAATAACCACATTCGTCTCAATAGAAAGTTAAAAACATCTCTTGATATATTTTGGAATGAAACTGGAGGATCAGTTTGTGATGACCCTTGTTTCTTTGAACTTCCTATAAATGAATCACGAAAAACCATAGATGAAGTTGTGTCACACAAACGTAATTATTATCGCAAAAGATTTGCCTTACTTGATGAAATTGGAGTAGCAATAAAACAGTCGCTTGACTTACATACTAAAAAATCGATATCTTAAAATCTAAAAGCGTAAAGAGATTCGTAAAATAACTAATAATCAATAACGTTGCATTAAAATCTGACCAAAAATAGTAACCAATAATTTTTGACGAATATCATGAAATATAGCCATATTGGTTTGATTTACCATATTTATCTTGTTGATTAATAAAAAACTCCTTATAATAGAGGCATAGCAGGTAACCCATTTGCTACGGAAGGGTACAGCAGGCTCTATCTACTTCAAAGACTTTGTTGGAGGTAATGAGGCTGTAATTTGCTTGTATCATCCATTTGTGAAAATGGTCAATATTTTCAAGCGATCACTAAAGAATTTATCTGGCCGACAAAGCTTTGATTACTTGTACGAATTTAAGCAACTATCCAAACAACTTGAATTGAATGATATCAGCTATTTAGATGAGGTGCCGAGGAGTTATACGCACAAGACGTTTGCAATGATTATATTTGAATAAATTGTAAATGTGAACACAGGGTTATCTTTAATCCGGTGTTCTTTTCAGTAAGGGAGAAAAATATTGAGTTCTGATTATTCAACTTAATGACGGTTGTTTAAATGCAAAGAACGCGGTGAATGGGAGAAAAGGAGAAATTTATGCTGGGAAAATGGTTGTCCGGACTTGTTAGTGTTGATTTACCGCCGCCTCTTCAGACTAAAGCGGCTGTCGAACTGGCAGCGGTGCGTAAAATATATACGACCGGAGCCGGCGAATTTGAAGCACTAAAGGGCATCGATCTCACGGTTAACGCCGGTGAATTTGTTGCTGTTGTAGGAAAATCGGGTAGTGGTAAATCTACCTTAATTAATATGATTACAGGTATTGATCGTCCGACAGGCGGTGAAGTATGGGTAGCAGGGACGCCGGTACATACCCTGACTGAAAACCAAATTGCCGTGTGGCGGGGACGGACGGTAGGGGTGGTTTTTCAGTTCTTTCAATTGTTGCCTACGTTAACAGTTTTGGAAAATGTTATGCTGCCTATGGACTTTTGTAATATGTATGGGCTGTTAGAACGGCAAAAGCGGGCACTATCCTTGCTGGAAATGGTGGGAGTTCACGAACAAGCCCACAAGTTACCAGGAAATTTGTCAGGGGGACAGCAGCAGCGGGTGGCGATCGCCAGGTCACTGGCCAATGATCCGCCACTCTTAGTTGCTGATGAACCGACAGGCAACCTGGATAGCAAGACGGCATCGGCAGTGCTCGACTTTTTCAAAGAACTCGCCCGACAGGGAAAAACCATTTTAATGGTAACTCATGACAATGATTTAGCCGGCCGCAGCGGCCGGATTATCACCGTATATGACGGGCAGGTTGTAGCGGCTGAAACGCCGGAGCGTGTCAGCCATGTTTAATTTCACAGTAGTTCCGCCGCGCTGGCGCAAGGTAATGGCCGATTTGTGGGGCAATAAACTAAGAACCCTGCTGGTAGTACTGTCGGTTACGGTAGGTGTTTTTGCGGTCGGCATGGTGTATAGTGCCTATCTGATGTTTGAGAGGGATTTAGCCATTAGCTGGAAGTCGGCAGCGCCGGCGAGTGCCAGCTTGTATGCCGATCCGTTTGATGAAGAACTTGTTGACAGCGTCCGTAGTTTGCGTGGGGTTAAAGAGGCTCAGGGCCGGCGTAATGTCGATTTGCGGGTGCAAACTGCAAGCGGCGAGTGGCGGCAGATGTATTTAACCGCTTTGCCCGATTACACGGAACAAAAAGTGAATATCATTAAACCTCAATCCGGAGCTTGGCCGCCCGGGGACGGTGATGTACTGCTTGAACGTACTTCGCTGGCCGATTTGGGTGTAGCCCAAGGCGGCAGTATTCAAGTGGAAACTCCTGCCGGCAAGAAACGGACCTTGAAAGTGACCGGTGTAGTATATGACTCCAGCCAGATTTCCAGCATGTTCAGTGGTCGGTCTTACGGTTATATCAATATGGATACTCTGGAAAAGCTGGATGAAGAACGAAAGCTGGACCAGGTGAATTTTGTTGTCGAACCCTGGGTACTAAAGGGGCAGGAAACCGCACCGATCGAAGCGATCGGACGGCGGGGCTGGAGCAAGCTGGAGCAAGGCAATACAACCGTGTTCTGGCTGCAGGTTAACAAGCCGGGCGAACATCCGCTGCAAAGTATTATAAATGCCTTAATCCTCTTGTTGACCGTTCTGGGAGTTCTCTCATTATTATTAGGAACGTTTTTGCTTGTGAATACAGTGTCGGCTATACTAACGCAGCAAACCCGGCAGATTGGAATTATGAAAGCCATCGGTGCCAGGCGTGATCAGATATTAAAGATGTACTTAATCCTGGTGGGGGCGTATGGCATACTGGCATTGGCCGTTGCTGCTCCGCTGGGAGCGTTGGCGGCAAGTGCGGTTACCGGGTTTATGGCGCAGGTGTTTAATTTTGATTCCGGCGGCCTGGAATTACCGCCTAAGGTTTTATTGGTAGAGGCCGTGGCAGCAATTATTGTGCCGGTATTGGCCGCCATTTGGCCTATCTGGCGCGGGACGGGGATCACTGTGCGTGAGGCTGTCAGCGATTACGGGATTGGCAATGTTGCCGCCAAAAACCGGATCGATGTCTGGGTAGACAGACTATTGGAACGGCTGAGTTCATTGTCACGCCCAATTCTGCTTTCACTTCGTAACACCTTCCGGCGGAAATGGCGCCTGGCGTTAACGCTTTTGACTTTGACTGTTGCCGGTACGGTATTTATGGCCGTTTTTTGTGTCCGGTCTTCGTTGTATTCTACACTTGATGATGCGCTTGATTATTTTCGCTATGATATATCGATCAGTTTTACCCAAAACTACCGGGCTACCCGGATTGAACATGAAGTCCTAAAGGTTCCCGGTGTAAAAGCTGCAGAATCGTGGGGATTTTCTTCCGGCCGGATTCTGCGGGATGAGCGGAAAGAATCTGAGGATGACGCCAGCAAAAATGTCTTTGTGTTGGCACCGCCGGTAGATACCACGATGATTCAATCCAAAATTATTGAAGGACGCTGGCTTGTTGCTGAGGATGAAAGTGCGTTGGTAGTAAATACCGAGGCCGTAAAAGATAACCCGCAGCTAAAAGTGGGCAGCCAGGCGATTATTAAGGTCGGTACCCGCAAACTTAAGTTTACAGTAGTCGGTATTGCTAAGAGCACGTTAACCGGGCCAATTGTTTACGCTCCGTATCCTTGGTTCACCGGAGCCATTCAAGAGGCTGGCGGGGCCAGGTCTGTACAAATTGTTACCCATTCGACTAATTCAAAGGAACAGACTGATTTGGGGCGCAAGCTGGAAAAACACTTGAAGGATAATAACCTGCGGGTACAAAATGTTGATGTTACTTGGGAACAAAAGCAGCGCATTCGATCTCAGTTCGATGTATTAACTGTATTTTTATTGATTATGGCAGTATTGCTGGCTTTTGTCGGAGCCTTGGGACTTACAGGTACAATGGGAATAAATGTACTGGAACGAACCCGGGAAATTGGGGTTATGCGGGCAATTGGCGCTTCCAGCATAGCGATTGGCAAAGTATTTGTAGTGGAAGCGCTGTGTATTGGCGTGTTGAGTTGGCTGTTTGGCGTCATTTTGGCTGTGCCGATAGCCTTTCTCTTAAGTTACCAGGTGGGGGTAATGTTTTTGCAAAGTCCGCTGTCCTTTTCCTTTAGCTTCCTGGGTGTGGGGATATGGCTGCTGCTATCTGCCTTACTTTCGGTTCTGGCGAGTCTGCTGCCGGCACGAAATGCGGCGCGGCTGAGTGTACGCGAAGTATTGGGTTATGAATAAGTGGAGAACGGAGAGAGAGTAATGAATACAGGACGTTTGGGCAGATTGGGCCGATGGCTGAAACGCCACTGGCTATTGACAACCCTTTTTATTATAGCAATAGGTGCCGGTGGCTGGTGGTTTAGCAGCGGACGCCAAGGGGAGAAAAAAGAAATACTTCCGGTTAAAGCCGACAACCGGGTATTGGCGGAAGGCATAGTCTTCCCTGTACGGTATTCCCAGATGGTCATGCCGATCGAGGGCATGATTGGTGAGGTACTAGTGCACGAAGGCGATAAAGTACAGGCCGGGCAGTCAATTATCCGGCTGGTACGCCAAGACTATCAGGCTAAGGTAGGCAGTACCAGCGCCGATATTAGCCGTGCGGCAGCGGCTGTGGAGCAGGCGCGTGTTAACTTAGCCGATGCTGAGCGCGAACTCGACAGGCAAAGACGCCTGGAACAGGCTGGTGCAGCTTCTAAGCAACAGTATGATCAGGCTAAAACCGCAGCCGATCGAAACAAGGCGGCGCTGGCTCAGACTGAGGCCGAACTTAAAACCCAGCAAGCCCGGTTGGTTGAAGCCGAAGGTTTGCTTGACAAAACGGAATTGAAGGCTGCTATCAGCGGTACGGTGTCATATCTCGATGTAAAAGTCGGCGAGCATGCGGCAGTCGGTTCAGTATTGGTGCGAATTGCTGATGAAAGTGAATGGGAGATTCGAAGTGACGACCTGACAGAACTCACTATTGCCAAAGTAAAAAAAGGCGATCAGGTAGCCTTAACCTTTGATGGTATTCCTGGTTTAGAGATACCGGGCAGGGTAAAGTCCATCCGGGCTTACGGCGAGAAGAAACGCGGTGATATTACCTATACAGTCTCTATCGCTCCCGAACGCTGGGACGAGCGGCTGCGCTGGAATATGACGGCTCAGATCGCTATAACACCTACCGGATTGTAGAATCTTAAACCGGACATAACAATAGCCCTTTCAAAAGGATGCCTTTTGAAAGGGCTATACTTTTTGCTAAATTATTTTATTTTCGACAAAGTTCCGTTTTTTCTATCAAAAGAAAAGTATGGGAAAAGGAGAATATTACTAATGACGAACGTGAATTATAACGGAGGCAAATGAATTTGAAAAAATACAGACAAACCCCAAAAATATTCCATTGGCTTATTCTTGCTATTGTCGTGTGTTTCTCCACACAGGTTCAGGCAAGTCCCGAAGCGGATTATGATAATGTGACTGATCTTAAGGTAATATTATCCGGCGGGGAAAAGAATGGGTATATTTTGGCGTCAAACGGCAAGTGGGTGATTGAGCCACAATATGATTTTGTTCAGCCTATTAGAGAAAAAGGGTATAGGGACAATTGGATAAAAATAAATGGTCAGTACGGTTATATTGATCGGACCGGCAACACGGTGCTGGAACCTACGGGGAACGCCAATTTCTTTGAAGATGATGACATAGTAAGAGTAAACCTGAAAAATAAATGGGGATACATTGATAAATTTAACAAGGTAGTAGTTGAGCCTAAGTTTGATGCAAATGAAGGGATGCTCCTGTACTTGGCGGAAGGGTTGGCAAAAGTAAAAATAAATGGCAAATATGGTCTTATTGATAGAAACGGCAAAATTGTAGTACGGGCTGAGTATGATCATATTCAGCCTAATTTTAACGAAGGTTTGACAATAGTAACGGTAACAAGCAGCAAATATGGCTTTGTCGATAGAACCGGCAACATAGTACTCCAGCCGCAATATGATAGAGCCGAGGTTATCGGAGAAGGCCGGAGCCTGGTGTCTTTACATGGTAAATGGAGTCTTTTCAATCATAAAACCAGTCAACTGGTAACAATGCCTAAGCTGAGTGACATTGGCCAAAGTCGTGAGGGTCTGACTCAGGTGAAGGTGAACAACAAATGGGGTTTCGTCGATGGAACAGGCAAAATGGTGCTAGAACCACAGTATGACGAGGTTGGCTCTGTTTTTGAAGGTCTGACCAAGGTCAAACTGAATGGCAGATGGGGTTTTATTGATAAAACCAATAAAATGGTAATAACTCCGCAGTACGAGAGTGTTCGGGATTTTAACGAAGGGTATGCCCAGATAAAAGTAAACGGCAAGTGGGGCTTAATTGATAAAACTAATAACATGGTGATACCGCCTAAATACGACGAGTTTACTACCGTGTTTAAAGGGTGGGCGCAGGTACAGGTCAACGGTAAATGGGGCCTTGTTGAAACAACTGGAAGAGAGATTGAATCAAAGTATGAGTTTGCAGGTCTCTTTGACAACGGTTTGGCAGACGTAAAAATAAATGGCAAATATGGCTTGATTGATGAAGCAGGCAATACCATAGTTGAGCCTAAATATGATTGGATTTTTAAATTTCAGAACGGCTTGGCGATGGTAAGAGTAAATGGCAAATTTGGCTTTATTGATAAAACCGGTACAGAAATAGTAAAAGCTGATTATGATATGATCGGATATTTTAGCGAAGGCTTAGCCCCGGTAAAAGTAAACGGTAAATACGGTTTTATGGACAATACGGGTAAATTTGCAGTAGCTGCACGGTATGACAGGGTTGAAGATTTTAATGAAGGTACGGCTAAGGTCAGCTTAAATGGCAAATATGGGATTATTGATAAAACCGGTAACTGGGTGATACAACCGGTATTTGATAAGCCGATTACCGGATATTTTCCACAGCAGGGAATAATCCGGGCAGGAGATTACTTCTACGATTTAGCGGGAAATAAACTGGATCACTATGCGAATCATATGCAAGATGGGTATCAAGCTTTACAACGGAAAGATTACAAAGCCGCCTTTGTTTTATTTCAAGCAGCATTGAGAATCAACCCTAATGATCAAGCGGCGTTGTATGGTTGTGAGCAGGCTGCGAAGTTTTTAGATTAAGGTTCATAGAACGCCATAAGTTAGCAAAGCAAGTCAAGAGTGAAAGCAACGTCCTGTGCTATGCTTTATGCGGGGTGATTAGATGAACAACTGGGATAAAATCAATGCCGTACAGCGTGTGCAAAACTATATTGAAGAGAACATCAATGAACCAATAACTCTCCATAGGCTGTCGCAGGCGGCCGGTTATTCGCCTTGGTACACTTCGCGTATATTTAAGCAGCTAACCGGAAAAACCCCACTTGAATATATTCGTGTCCTGCGCCTTTCCCGGGCTGCGGTCAAGCTTTGGGATGACGATAAACGGATTATTGATGTAGCTCTTGACTTTGCCTTTGATTCGCATGAGGGGTTTACCCGGGCTTTTTCCGATAACTTTGGCATCACACCATACCGCTACCGTCAAAAAACACCGCCGCTGCCATTGTTTAGGCCCAGTCCTGTTCGTAGTTATTACCTAATGCTGCAAAAGGGGGTACTAAAAATGACAGAGAAGAAACAGATGACAACTGTGTTTGTTCAAGTAGTCGAAAGACCGGCACGAAAGCTGATTTTGAAGCGGGGAATTAGTGCAGATAACTATTTTGATTACTGTCGGGAAGTTGGCTGCGAGGTGTGGGGAATACTGTGCAGTATAAAACAAGCGCTATATGAGCCTGTTGGGCTATGGTTGCCGGAGCGGTTCCGGCGACCGGGCACCTCGGAATATGCACAGGGAGTCGAAGTCCCAATCGACTATAGCGATGAGGTGCCGGACGGATTTGAGATAATCGAACTGCCGCCATGTAAAGTGATGGTTTTTCAAGGGCCGCCATTTGAAAATGAAGAGTTTCAGGAAGCAATTGCCGACGTATGGCAGGCGATTAGTAACTACAACCCCGAACTGTACGGTTTTCGCTGGGCTAAGGAAGACGGCCCGAGATTTCAGCTGGAACCTTGGGGTGAGCGGGGATATATTGAGGCAAAGCCGGTCAGGCCGATTAATGAGTAATAAAGGTTCAGGAGCAAGAAAACTCACAGTCTAGTTCTGTGAGTTTTCTTTTGGTTGTGTTGCTATTTGAAATTATGTTGGGAAATAAAAAATGAACCCCTGCGGGCAGGAAAAAAAATACTAGGCGCAGAATAACGGACTAGAACTACGACTTGCGGGCTATAGGTGACATGGTGGACAAAGAAAACCAACAGCAACTATCTGTCATAAACAAAGTTAATATGGAGGCAATAGAAGAGTTTTGCCGAGAGGTATATTATTGCGATCCCTATACTTCCATGCATGCAGAACATGTTGCTGACCTAATGGCCGGTTTATCCAGTCAAATGTGCATGACCTCGGATGAAATCAGTTTAGCGTTTATTGTCGGGTTAATTCACGATGTCGGAAAAATCAAGGTTCCTCATGATATTCTGAACAAGCCCGGGAGACTGGATGATGAAGAGTTCACAATTATGAAGCAGCATGCTGAGCATGGGGCAGAAATGCTGGCAGTCATTGATGGTGCTGAAGCCATTATTCCCATTATGCGGCATCATCATGAACGATATGACGGCAGAGGTTATCCAAACGGGTTGGCCGGAGAAAACATACCGCTCTTAAGTAGAATGCTTGCTCTCTGTGACTCGTTTGACGCTATGACCACTAAGCGGTGTTACCGGCAGCCTGTGGCATTAGATGAGTGTATTGAAGAAATCAAACGCTGTTCAGGCAGCCAATTTGACCCGGTATTATGTGAACTATTTATTGAGTTTCTGGAAGATCGTTTTGGTGTTCGATTTTAGAGGTAAAAGAAAAGTACTTGCTGCTGGAGTCATCTCCAATCAACAAGTACTTTTTTTATTTATCCTCCATCGGCTGCTGCTTTGGTCAAGACTCGGCGTAAGTTGAGTTTTCTTTATCTTGCAAGGCAAGAGCAGATTGAGTTGTTTTTACTCGCTTTAACTTTTGCGGCAAAATAGCTGTGAAAGGCCAAGTTGTTAGTTAGTTCGGGATGAAACGCTGTTGCCAGCATGTTCTTTTCCTCGACGGCGACTATTTTTCCATCGACAGTTGCCAGGATTGTTACATTGACTGCCGCGTTTTCGACATACGGAGCCCGGATAAACACCAGTGGAATAGCGTCAGGCGAAATTTCCGGGATAACAGCCTCGGTTGTGAAGCTGTCAAGCTGGCTGCCGTACGCATTGCGTTGTACCGTAATGTCCATAAGTCCGAGGTGGCAGTTGTCTTGGCCAACGATTTTTTTGGCCAGAAGTATCATTCCGGCACAGGTGCCCCATACCGGCATACCGGATTGTACTCTATCGATGATTCGCTGTGACAGGTCGAATTCCCGCAGCAGTTTGCCCATAGTAGTGGACTCGCCGCCAGGAAGGATGAGGCCGTCAACAGCGTTGATTTCAGCCGCCTTTTTTACTGCAATGCCCTCAATATCAGGGAGCGCATTCAGACAGTCAAGATGTTCTTGAACCGCACCCTGCAGAGCAAGTACCCCGATTGCCGGCATATTACCAGCCTCTTTCGGCCAACCGTTCAGCAGCATTGATTTTGTCAATTTCTATGCCGACCATAGGTTCGCCCAGGTTTTCGGAAATTTTCCCAAGCAGTTCGGGATCGTTGTAGTGAGTGGTGGCTTCCACGATGGCTTTGGCCCGTTTGGCCGGGTCGCCGGATTTGAAGATACCTGAGCCAACAAAGACTCCGTCGCAGCCTAGCTGCATCATCAGGGCTGCATCAGCCGGGGTAGCAATGCCACCGGCGGCAAAATTAACGACAGGAAGTTTGCCGTGTTTCCAGATGTATTGAATTAAATCATAGGGCGCGCCCATTTCTTTCGCAATGCTCATAAGTTCTTCCTGAGGAGCTGCTTTGACCCGGCGCATATCGGCCAGCATTGTTCTCATATGTCTTACTGCCTCTACGACGTTGCCGGTACCGGCTTCGCCTTTGGTACGGATCATGGAAGCGCCTTCGCCGATCCGGCGCAGTGCTTCGCCCAAGTTTCTGGCGCCGCAGACAAAGGGGATTTTGAAAGCATGTTTATCAATATGGTAGGCTTCGTCGGCAGGAGTTAACACTTCACTCTCATCGACATAATCGATACCGACGGCTTCAAGGATTTGGGCTTCCACAAAATGACCAATGCGGGCTTTAGCCATTACCGGAATGGAAACGGAAGCTTTGATTTCCCGAATCATTTTAGGGTCAGACATCCGGGAAACACCGCCTTCGCGACGAATGTCGGCTGGTACTCTTTCCAGTGCCATAACAGCCACTGCGCCAGCTGTTTCAGCAATTTTGGCCTGTTCCGCATTGGTGACATCCATGATGACGCCGCCTTTTAGCATCTGTGCTAAATTTTTGTTGAGTTCATACCGGTTATCCATGTTAAGAATCCTCCTCTTTGCTAAGAACATTTTTTTTGTTACAATAATTGTACTGATACAATTTTTGGCTTTCAGTACGGAATTTTTGTAATTATAGCAAAGGGGAACGAGAAACTCAATATGAGTGAGGAATTTTTGAATTTTGTATCGATACAATTAAATAAAGAAAACAAAACAGCCCTGTATGTACAATTGTACGATGGGCTGCGCGAGCTTATTTTAGCGGGTAAATTAAGCTATGGTTTTTTGTTGCCGCCGGTGCGGAAACTGGCCGGCTTTTTGGGCGTCAACCCCGGAACGGTTGTCAGCGCCTATAAGTTATTAGAACAAAACGGCTACATATTTTCACGGGCCGGTAGTGGCAGCTATGTTGCCGAGATACCGGATTTGCCGACAGAAGAAGAGCAAGCCGCTCTCCCTGACCCGGAGGTTGAGCTGATTCCCAGTCCGCCTACCGATCTTACAACCGGTTGTATCGACTTTGCAACTGTGATGCCGCCGCCTGACTTGCTGCCCATTGACGATTTTAAAGAGGTTTTGATTGAGGTATTAGACCGGGATAAGGGCAATGCCTTTAGCTATCAGGACAGTCAGGGCTTTCTGCCGCTCAGAGAAGCTATTTCCGTTTATCTGAAAGAACAGGGAATAAGGGCTCAGGCTGGCAATGTGCAGATCATATCAGGAGCGCAGCAGGGGATTGATATCGTTGCGAAAACGCTCTTGAATTTCGGCGATTATGTGTTTACTGAAAACCCTACTTATCCTGGCGCTATTGCTGCTTTCCGTTCCCGGGGAGCCAAAATTGTCGAGATTACTATGCAGGATGATGGGATTGACATACCGGATCTCGAAGCTAAAATTAGAAGCTTCCGGCCAAAACTGATTTATGTCATGGCAAATATTCAAAACCCGACCGGTTTTTCCTATTCGCTGGTTAAAAGAAACCGGCTGCTGGGGCTTGCCCGGCGCTATAACGCCATTGTGCTGGAAGACGATTATATCAGTGAACTGGATGTTTCAAATAATCCGTTAGCCCCGCTCAAAGCACTGGATCGTGATAACCGGGTTATTTACCTTAAAAGCTTTTCAAAAATTTTCATGCCCGGGCTGCGACTGGCTTTTTTGCTAATGCCGCCGGAACTGGTCACCAAAGTATTAACAAGTAAGCACCACTCCGACATATCTACCTCCGGCCTAACGCAGCGCGCCTTTGACCTATATTTGCGCAAAGGTATTTGGCAAAAACATATTGCTGCTGTGCGAAGAATATATTTGGAGCGATACCAGACCACTCTGGCAGCTATGGAAGCGTTTTTGCCGCCCAAGGTGGTCTGTCATCGGCCCCATGGCGGTTTGACATGCTGGCTGGCATTGCCGGAAGGCATATCAGCGCAAAAAGTTGTGCAAGAGGCCCAAGCGCAAGGCTTGCTGCTAACTCCCGGCACTGCTTTTTTTCCGCGACATGCTCCGGACCGTTTTATCCGTCTGAGTTTTGCCGTAACCTGTTCGGAAGCAATAGTGCAGGGTATCCGGAAATTAGGCAAGCTCCTTAATTCCGCGAATACCCTGCGTTAATACTGTACTTTTCTTTTTTTACCACATGCTATAATAGAATTGGGCTCCCAGGGAAACAAGGGCCACGGCGGCCCAACAGACCAGACCCAGCAGAATTGGTTTAAATCCATTACTTAAAAGACTGCCAAGATGGGTATTGAGGCCAATGGCGGCCATCGCCATAACAATAAGGAATTTGCCTGCAGTCGTTAGTCCGCTGCAAATGGCAGCAGGCAGAATCCCCGTTGTGCTGATAATACAGGTTGCCAAGAAGCCCAACACAAACCAAGGAAAAATCTTTCTGAAATTAAAACCGGCGGTATTTCGCTGTTGGCGGGAAATCCAAATAGCTAATACTAAGGTTGTGGGGATAATCATTAAGGTACGCGTAAGTTTGACAATTGTGGCAAAATTACCGGCGGCATGGCTGTAGGAATAGCCTGCGGCTACGACCGAGGAGGTGTCGTTGATGGCTGTTCCTGCCCACATCCCGAACCCTGCATTACTCATTCCGAATAAGTGACCCAAAAAAGGAAAAACAAAGACGGCAGCGATATTAAAGAGAAAGATAGTGGAGATAGAATAAGCTACATCTTTATCATTAGCGCCAATAACCGGGGCAGTTGCCGCAATGGCTGAACCGCCGCAGATAGCAGTTCCGACACCGATGAGGATGCTGGTTTTTCGTTCTATCTGTATAAAGCGGCCGATTAGCCAGGCGGCGATGAACGCGGCGCTAATAGTAAACAGCATGATAACTAAGGATTGACCTCCTACTTCTAAGACAGTAAATAAGTTCATTTCAAAGCCGAGCAGGATGATGGAGGCTTGCAGCAGTTTTTTTGAGGTATAAGTTATCCCTGCATTATATTTTTCCGGTCGTTTCCAAAAGGCAAACAACATGCCAATCAGAATACCAAATACCGGTCCGCCGATCAGCGGAATGGACTTACCCAGCAGCCAGGCTGGAACGGCTAATATACCGGCTAGTGCTACTCCTGGTGAAAATTTACTAAATGAATTACTTGACATAAGATATCCGCTCCTTGTGAGAAGTTTAACCTGAGACTACCCTGTCGTAGGACTTTCGGATTCCAGAACTGAGAGCCTTACAACGGGTCAGTTCCTGGATAAGAATGGCTTAAACCAGCAGATGGGTTAAACCACACCTGTGGTAAGTCTGCTTTATATTTGTATCATACTCCTTGAATAACCATATGTAAAATACTATAATTCAATAAATATCATAGGTAATTACTTATGAATCGGAGGGAACAGTATGCGGAAACCGAAGATCTGGTTATATATTTTATTCTTAGTTGTTGTGTTAGTATTAAGTTCCTCGTCAGCGCTTTTTTCGTCGATAACGGTTGGTGCAACTGAGGCGCCCGACCATATAACCCTTACCTGGTCGGGCGATCCTAAGACAACCCAGACAATAACCTGGCGAACAGGGGCAGGTATTGTGAACGGGCAAGTCCAGTTTGCGGAAGCTGCCAAAGTCCAGCTGTTTCCGTGGCAAGCCGCCACCGCAGCCGCAGGGGTCGAGCCGCTCAATACTAATGTTGGCGATATGGGTATTCACTCAGTTACCCTGACCGGTCTGAAACCGGGAACGCGCTATATTTACCGGGTGGGTGGCTCTGATGGCTGGAGTCAGCCGCACTATTTTACCACAGCGCCGGCCACAGCACGGCCATTCACATTTCTGGTGTTTGGCGATTCTCAGAGTATCAATTATGATGTTTGGCGTACTACGGCGCAGCAAGCCTATAGAGCTACTCCGGAAGCCGTATTTTTTGCCAATGTCGGCGATCTTGTCGATGTTGGTCAGGATTATGCCCACTGGAACGGCTGGTTTGCCGGCGTTAAAGGTATGATTGATACCATCCCGGCTATGCCGGTAACGGGAAACCATGAATCATATACGCCAGCACGAGTATTCTCCATGCCGTTGTTCTTTACCGCCCAATTCAAATTACCGCAAAATGGACCGGCGGATTTAGCCGGGCAAGTGTATTCCTTTGATTACGGTGACGTACATTTTGTCATGCTGGACAGTCAGGAAGGGGAACAAGCAAAATTTGTGCCGAATATGCTTGAGCAACAAAAGATTTGGCTGGAAAAAGATTTGCAGTCCACCAATAAAAAGTGGAAGATAGTCTTCCTGCATCGCCCGCTTTTTAATAACAAGGAAGGCGAGGGAGATAGCCATATTCGCAAAGTGTTTGCGCCGGTTTTTGATAAGTATCATGCCGACGTCGTGTTTACCGGCCATGACCATGCCTATGCCCGTACCTACCCACTACATAGCGGTATCCGAACCTACAGTACGGTCACTGGTACCGTGTATGTGGCGACTGGCCGCAGCGGCACTAAAACGTACCGGAACCTTATCGCTAAAGAATGGCATGAGTTTTTTTACAGTCCGGCTGATGAACCTAATTATCTTACGGTAGAAGTAAATGGCGGGTTGCTAAAGGTCAAGGCCTACAAGCAAAGCGGCGTATTGATTGACGCTTGGGAAATTCATAAATGAGACTTGCTTCAGATGGGGTTTTAACCCCACCTGAATCTTAGTCGAATTATCCTAACGTCTAGCCGTTCTTTACTCCCGCCTGCAGAGGACGGGAGTATTAGAACGGGTTAGTCATCGGATAAAGATAAATAAGGCAAGGCCTATCACCGCAATGCATGTGGCGATAGGCCTTTGTGCTGCTATTTGTTAAATTTTACATTGACAATTTATGCATATGCTATAGAATTATTGTATGAGTTAACAAAATAAGGAGGCAGGCATGAAAAAGTTAATTACTTATTTTCTAGTAGTAGCACTACTGGCTTTTGTTGCCGGTTGCGGCAGTTCACCTACCAATAATCAACCAGCAAAGGATTTATCTATTAAGATTGGCGGTTCCAGTACCTTAGCACCTGTAGTGGCCAAGCTGGCCGACGATTATACCGAAAAGTATAAGACCTGGAAAAAGGTTAAAGATAGTTTTTCTGATGAACCAATTGCTATCTTTGTGGCAACCGGGGGTTCAGGCTTCGGTGTTAAGTCAGCTACCAATGGGACAGTAGACATTGGCTTGGTGTCACGGGTAGTAACTGAGGCCGAAAAACAAAAACTGCCTAACCATAAACTATACACTGTGGGTTATGATGCGCTTACTATTGCCGTACATCCGCAAAACCCGGTTGCAAAAGTTAAACCTAATCTGACCAAAGACGAAGTCAAACACATTTTTTCCGGTGAGATTAAAACCTGGAAACAACTTGACGCTGCTTTGCCTGACCGGCCCATTGTTTTGGCTATCCGTGACCTGGGCGGCGGCGCCAGTCAAGCATTTGATGAAGCTGTGATGAAAGGTACGCCTGTTGCTAAAGAGGCGATTCAATTCCCGTCCATGGGAGCGTTAGCCGGCAAGGTGCAAGAAAATGTGGATGCGGTTGGTTATGTATCTACCGGTTTAGTTCAGCAGAACAAAGGGAAAATCGCCGTATTGTCGGTCGATGGCGTCGAACCAACGAACGAAAATATTGTAAGCGGCAAGTATACAATTGCTCGTCCGTTAATCCTTATTGCCAAAGCGCAGCCTGATGAGCGTCAGCAGGAATTTATCAATTATCTCCTATCCGACACAGGCCTGAAAACTCTTGAAGATATGGGTTTTGTGCCTGCAAAAAATAAATAGGACTCTAAGGTGAGATTGCCTGTTAGTGTTGCAATCTCGCTTTTTCTTTCCTGATGATTTGGATAGAGTTATACTGCTTGGCAGTTATAAGATTTTGCTAATGGAGAATTGGTATGGCAAGTGATCAAAAGGATATAATGCTGCGCTGGTGCAGTCGCTTTTGTGCCGCCGGTTCGGTGCTGGTATTGCTGTCTTTATATATATTTATTGCCGGCGAAAGCTTGCCTTTCTGGCAGCAAAGCAAGGTGGCTTCCCTCGTTAGCAGTCAGTGGCAGCCGCTTGATAATCCGCCGGTGTTCGGATTTGGTATCATGCTGGCCAGTACACTGTGGTCGGCGTTCGGAGCCATGGTGATCGCAGTGCCGCTGGGAATCTGCTGCGGAATATTTTTGGCCGAATATGCGCCGGCATGGTTGTCGGCCGTAATTCGTACAATCCTGTATATACTTACCGGGATTCCGTCTGTAGTTTATGGCTTCCTGGGAGCCAGCGTGATTATTCCCTGGTATGAACGAGTGATCGGCGTACCCAGCGGTGAATCCTTGTTTTGCGCATCCCTGGTATTGTCTATTATGGTTGTTCCGTATATTGTTTCAGGTACGTATGCCGCGTTTGCGGCCATTCCGGCGGCCTACCGGGAGGCTGGTTTTGTGCTGGGTGTGTCTAAACCATATATAGTCGCCAAAATTCTAATGCCGCTGGCCGGGCGAAATATGATTAGTGCTGTAACTCTGGCATTCGGGCGGGCGGCAGGGGAAACTATGGCCGTGTTACTGCTTGCCGGGAATACGCTGGATTTGCCGTTGTCCTGGTTTAGCAAAGGCGAACCGCTGTCGGCGCTCATCGCACTGGAGATTGGTACAGCGCCTGTTGGCAGTCCTCAGTATCATGCCCTGTTTGCGGCAGGATTACTTTTACTGCTGTTTGTTTCTTCCATTAATTTTTCCATTTATTACTTGAACAGCAGGGGGAAAAGCTAATGGGTCGAATGTTTTTATGGGGTTCAGGTTTACTGGTGATTGCCATCCTGGCAGCCATCATGGGGCTGCTTATTTGGCGCGGGGGCGCCGTGTTGTCTTGGGATTTTTTAACCATGAATCCCAAGGGGCTGTTCTTAGGAACCGAGGGCGGAATTTTACCGGCTATCACCGGTACCGCCAGCCTGGTGGCTATTGCTACCTTGACGGCTGCTTTGCCTGCGCTGCTGACAGCAATCTATCTTGTCGAATATGGAGAAACTTCAGCCTTTGCCCATGCCGTTAATTTTATTATTCAGGCCATGATTGGCATACCGTCAATACTTACCGGCTTGTTCGGGTATTCCTTGTTTGTCGTTACTTTAGGTTTTGGCATGTCACTTTTGGCCGGGGGACTTACTTTAGCTCTGATGATTTTGCCAACCTTAGTAGTGTTAATGCGGGATGCATTACGGGCCGTTAATGACGACTACCGGCTTATTGGGGAATCGTTGGGTGTGTCGCGTCAGTATCAGCTAAGGCGTGTCATACTGCCACTGGCCAGTCCGCATCTTGTAAGCGCAGTACTATTGGGTATGGGTTATGCGGCCGGAGCTACAGCACCAATCATGGTTACGGCAGCAGTCGTCATGTCCCGGGGGTCTGTAAGCCTGTTTAATCCGGTTATGGCTTTGCCGTTTCACCTCTATATTTTATTTAGTCAGCACATATCGTTGGAACGGGCGTATGGGACAGCGTTAGTGCTTGTTATTCTGTTATTAATTTTAAACGCTATCAGTCTTTATTTGCGCAGCCGCTACGGAAAGAGGGTAGTATCCTATGATTGAAATCCAGGACTTTGCCGCGTCTTACGGTGAAAAGCAAATACTCCATACTATCAATCTTGCGTTTAACGGGAGTGACATTACGGCGCTAATCGGGCCATCCGGGTGTGGGAAGACGACACTGTTAAAATCAATGAATCGGACGGCCGAATTGCAGCCAGGTTTTCGGGCGAGCGGCCGGATTCTTCTGACAGACAAAGATGTTTATACAGTTAAAAACCCGGCCAACGTGCGGCGGCAAATCGGTATGGTATTGCAAAAACCTATAGCGCTGCCACTTAGTATCAAGGAGAATATTTTATTCGGCCCCAGATATTATGGCGGTAAAACTAAGGCTGAACTGGAAAGCATAGTGGAAGGCACGCTTACGAGTGTGGGGTTATGGCAGGAAGTGAAAGAAAAACTGAATTCGCCGGCCGGTCAGTTGTCAGGCGGTCAATTGCAGCGGTTATCGATTGGTCGTATTCTGGCAGTCGCGCCCCAAGTGCTGCTCTTAGATGAGCCATGTTCCAGTCTTGATATTAAATCAACTCAAATGATTGAAGAATTATTGTTGGAACTACGCAGCCGGGTGACAATTATTATTGTTACTCATAATCTTGCCCAGGCCAGACGAATTGCTGATAAAACAGTGTTTATGGCGGAAGGCCGGGTAATGGAACACAATACTACCAAGCAACTATTCGAACAGCCCGAGAATCCGGTGACCCAGGAATTTTTGGCTTTTTAAAGCCTTAAGGAGTGCTGAAATGATAAATTTTACTTTACCTGATGGCCAGGAGTATAAGCTAACCCAGGCGGTATTTGACTATAATGGAACGTTGGCTGAAGATGGCATACTTACGGAAGAAACCAAGACGCTGCTGCGAAAAGTGGCCGAGTTGGTTAAGGTGACTGTTTTAACTGCCGATACCTTCGGGTTGGCGCGGGAACAACTCGCGGACGTTACCGGGGCTCAAGTCCATATTATTGATAAAGGTGCCGAAGCTGCGCAAAAGCGGGAGTTTGTCAAAAGCTGCGGTAAAGAAAATACAATCTGTTTTGGCAATGGGGCCAATGACCGGGAGATGTTTGGCGAGGCTGTTTTGGCTGTCGGCGTTATTGGTCCTGAAGGCGCATACCAGCCAACCTTGGCGCAGGCTGATGTTGTTGTGACAAATCCGAAAGCTGCCCTTATGCTGCTGTTAAAGCCGGGACGGCTTGTGGCTACCTTACGCGCCTAAAGAAAATAAGGAAAATAAGGAAAAGGTTCCGGATCTGATAGCATATCAGGTGCGGAACCCTTTCCTTATTTATTTTTCGAAAATATTTGGGTGGTTGTGATTAGGTTAATTAAAGCTTTGGCTGCATGGGACAGGTATCTGTCGCGGTTCCAGGCTAAAACGATTTCAAATGGAATGGGGTCGGCTAAGGGGCGGGTTTGAATGCCGGGATGCTTTTTTACAATGGCGTCAAAAAGCAGAGAGATACCCAGACCTTCCTCAACTAAACTGATAATTGTGCCTAGTTGGCTTGACGAGAATACAACCTGCGGGCTAAACTGATGTTTTGTGCATTCGGCTGCGACCGCTTGCCGGATGTAGTTATCTTCTTTTAATAAAACCAGCGGCTGGTCTTTGAGTTCTTCAAAGGGGATGCTTGACAGTTTGGTTAATGGATGATCAGGAGGAAGGCATACAAGAATTTGTCCTTCAGTCAGTGGCAGGAGTTTAAAAATTTCGGACTCCGCTGACTTGGTAATAATGCCCACATCGATTTTTCCCTGTTCAATTAACTTTTGTACTGTCAAAGAGCCGCCTTCGATTGCGGTAAGTTCAAGGTTCGGATATTTCCGGCGAAACTGAGCAAAGATGCGGGGGAAGAATAAGGCGCCAATCATCGGCGGAATGCCAATCTTTATCGAGCCTTTCTGCAGCAACCGCAGATCCTGCATTTCTGTTGCTACGTCACGGACACGGGAAAGAATCTCATTGACCCGCTGGAAAAAGATCACTCCCTCGGCGGTAAGCATAATTTGGCGTTGACTGCGGTCAAACAGCTGTATTCCCAACTCTTCTTCTAATTTTTGGATGGCAATAGATACCGAGGGTTGGGCAACGCTTAATTGCTCAGCGGCTTTGGAGATGCTTTTGAGGCGGCTTGCCGTATAAAAGTATTCTAGTTGCCGAAGTTCCATAGAACAACTCCTTACTATAGTTTAAATATATATTAACATAGTTAAACCATATTTTAAATTAATAAATTAAAAATATATAATAGAAAGAGAGCTTTTTTGTAGGTGGGTGAATCAATTTGTACAACAAAACGATAAATATTCAGTTAATTTTGAAAAAAATGCAGGATGACACCAATTGCGGAAAATTGACCAAGCTGATCCTAAGCCGGTTTTCAGTTTTAGGAGGTTTCTGGTGTGAACTGCTCGAGTGGGATGAAGTATATATTTGATCTATGAACCTGAACCATCACGTAAGAAGATGGTTCGGTTTTTTTTATTGCCGTGTAATGTTTATATGACCTTATTTTTGATAGCCTCGCGGCCGGCGATATGCATATTTAGCCCTAATTGATCGGGGGCCAGACCAATAGCCAGACCAACTAGCTGAGCCAAGTGTAATACCGGCATTTCCATATGGCAGTTAACAGCCTTCTGCCCTTCCGGCTGATTCATGTCGAGTGACATTTGACAGAGCGGACAAGGGGTTACGATACAGTCAGCACCGGCTTTGACAGCGCACTGATTAGTTTCGCCGGTAATACGGATAATATCCTCCGCCGCCGTATAGGTGGCATGAAAGCCGCAGCAGGAAAGTCTTGCCGGGAAATCAACAGATTCTGCTCCCAGAGCACGGATGAGCTTTTCCAGAGTTTGGGGATTAGCATGGTCCTCAACATTCATTATGGCAGGCGGCCTCAGGATGTGGCAGCCGTAATACGGGGCAACTTTGAGTTTGAATAACGGCTGGGTTACATTGCTTTGGAGTTTTTCCAGGCCGTAGTCGTTTACGAGTATCCAAAGTAAATGCGTGATATGACTGGTACCCTGGTATTTGAGACCGGCAGAAGACAAAATGGCGTTGACTTGATCTTTTTGCCCATTGTCCAGTTTGGTTTTGGCGCTGCGCAGCATTAGCGTACAGGTGTTGCATACGGTAAGCAGCGGAAGGTTCATTTGTTCGGCAAGCGCTATGCTGCGCGCGTTAATTGCCGTTGCCGCCAAATCGTCGACGTCCTGGACATGGGAAGCGCCGCAGCAGGTCCAGCCAGGAATTTCGATAAGTTCAATATCGAGTGCTTTGGTGACTGCAGTAGTAGCCAGATAGTTTTCTTTAGCCGCTCCCTCCAGTACGCAGCCTGGGAAAAAGGCGTATTTCATTATTGTTCACTCTCCCTTACTGCCTTTAGGATAGCTGTAATTTGTTCATGGCCTTTGACTTTGCGCGGGAAATGCAGTGGATTAAGTTTGCCACGGCGAACGAGACGCAGAGCAAAAGGGAGTTTGGTGATAGAGCCAATAAGCCCAATGCTTCTTACGGATAGTTTGGTTTCGTTCAAACGGCCGGTATCGGAAATGTCCTTAAAGAAGGCCAGGGCATGACGGGCACCGGCATTTTTGGTGTGACCCATTTTTATAGACAGTTGGCGGAGGCGGGCAATATCGGTACCCGGAGCCAGTCCTTTGGGGCATTTGGTGGCACATTCGGTGCAGTGCAGGCATTTCCACAGGCCTTTGTCGATAATGATTTGCATCCGCGCCGCGGCCGATTTGTCGCGGGTATCGGCAACAAACTTCCAGACTTTAGAATAGGTGAATGGTTCGAGAAAATCGTTATTGTTAGCGCTCAGCTTAGCGCACTCTGAAGCGCACGCGCCACAGAGGATGCAATTAATCTGGGGGGTAATTTTTTTGAAGTCGGCGATGGATTGCCGGCAGCCTTCTTTGGCACTGAATTCATCTTTCGGAGCCAGCCAGGTCTTGGCAGCGGCCATACGCTTGGCTTGGGGTTCCCAGTCAACAACAAGGTCACGTATGACTTTGAAATTCTGGATCGGTTCGAGTAAGAGAGTATCGCCAAAACGGCTCAGGATATTGTCAAGCGGTGTTTCACAGGCCAGGAAGGCTTGACCGTTGACCCTTACGGCGCAAGCACCGCATACGGCCGCCCGGCAGGCTGCCGTAAAGGCTAGTGTGGGATCCGTGGTTTCCTTGATGAAGAGTAAGCCCCACAGGATGGTTTTACCCGGTTGATGAGGGAAGGTATATTCTTGTAGGAAGGATTTTGCTCCATCATAGCGTTGAATATTATATGTTATCTGACGCATTAATATTTCCTTTCTGCCGGCGGGTAGTTAGTGAGTGCTACAGGCCGGTACGAGATTGCGTAATTCGCGCCTTCCTTGCTTATAATGGTGTGTTTAAGGAAGTTGGTGTCATCCCGGTCAGGGAAGTCGGCCCGGTAGTGGCCGCCACGGCTTTCCCGGCGGTTAAGCGCCCCCAGGACTACCGCTTTGGCAACGGTAAGCATGCTGCCGAGTTCAATGTAGGTAACGAAGGCTGTGTTATATAATTTATTTCGATCGGGTACCATAACTGACTGGTACTCTGTGAGGAGGCTGTCCACTACGGTAAGGGCTGTTTCCATTTCAGCGGCAATGCGGAATACGCCGACATGGTTCCACATAATTTCGGCCAGGCGGTCGCGGATAGCGGTTGTGGTTACACCGGTATCCCGGCTGGTAACGGTCGCAAATTTATTTTCCCAGTCCTGTGCCACTCGGTCTAGCAGGTCTGGTCTGCACTCCTGGCGCTGTCTGGCGCAGTCGGCGGCGCCTTGACCGGCAAACTTGCCAAAGACGATAATATCCGACAGTGAATTACCGCCAAGCCGGTTTGCGCCGTGAATGGAAATACAGGCGGCCTCGCCGGCGGCAAATACGCCTTCGACTGCCGTAGCGCAGGTGCGGTAGTCGATCACATCGATGCCTCCCATTACATAGTGGCAGCTGGGACGGATGGGGATAGGCTGTTCTATTGGGTCAACTTGTTCGAACGTCATAGCCAGTTCGCGGATTTGCGGCAAGCGTTCCATGATTTTATTATGGCCAAGATGCCGCAAGTCTAACTCTACATACGCGCTCAGGCCCTTACCGAAACCGCGGCCTTCTTTAATTTCGGTTTCAATGGCTTGTGATACCAGGTCTCGGGTGGCAAGTTCCATTTTTTCCGGTGCATAACGAGACATAAAGCGCTCACCTTTGCTATTAAGCAGATAACCGCCTTCGCCGCGGGAAGCTTCGGACATCAAGATACCGGTACCGGCTAAGCCTGTAGGATGAAACTGGACAAATTCTGGATCTTTTATGGGAATACCGGCGTTAAAGCAGGCGGCAATTCCGTCGCCTGTCGAAGTAAATGGGTTAGTGGTGCGCAGCCAATAGATCCGGCCGGCCCCTCCTGTTGCTACAACAATGGTTTTGGTGGCAATGGGGACAATGCGTCCGCCTTTCAGGTCATAGGCGACAACGCCGCACAGTTTATTTTTGTCGATGGCGATTTCCAATAAATACCATTCGGCTAACATTTTTACACCATGTTTCAGACATTGCTCGTATAATGTGTGCAAAATAACATGGCCTGTAACATCAGCCGAGAAACAGGTACGGGGCGATGACGCGCCGCCGAAATTGCGTTGAGCGATACGTCCTTCGCTGTCGCGGGAAAAGGGAACGCCAAAGTAATCCAGCTCGCGGATGGCAGCAGGCATGGTTTGGATAAAATGCGCAATGGCATCCTGATCGCCTAAATAGTCGCTGCCTTTTACGGTGTCGAAAATATGTTTTTCTATCGAATCGCTGGGATCCGCATTTTGTAGTACGCCGTTTATGCCTCCCTGAGCACAGCCGGTAGCTGAGCGGGTAGGAAACATTTTCGTCATCAGGCCGATGGAAAGACCTTCCTGACGACTGGCTTCTAAGGCGGCTCGCATACCGGCGCCGCCGCTGCCGATTACTAAAACGTCAAAGTTTAGCATGATTCACCTCCTAATATTAGCATTGGCACATAACTATGAAAAATATTAATATACTATGGTACAAAAGGCATTGACTTGCACCAAATACCCGGCTTTTCGCGGTGTAGGAAACAAAATCCCCAATAACAGTAAACAATAATGGGTGTCTTATTTTCTCTTCCTGCATATATATGTTATAAGACGAAAGGGGGGGAAATAATGACACATATAGAACCATGGGAACGCCCTCAATACTGTACGGCGGGAATTGGCATGGGGCCAAAACCAATTGTAGTGATGCAGGTGCTTGGTGAAGATCAAGTCCAGAAATCTATCGACATCCACGTTGTTGTTCCTTGTCATAAGCCTGCTATTGAGCAAATTGTTGACGTTTTTGTAAAAAAACTGCAAATTATAAGTGTTGATGTTATACCTAACAAAGTAGTAGTTAGAGGAGAATTTGAGGTAAAGGCTCTGTATGTTGCCTGCAGACCAAGACAACCGGTACATGCGGTGGAAGTATGGCCGGTTCGGTTTACGGCGCATGCCTGTATACCGGGAGCATGCCGGGGCATGGAAGCCGAAGCGAATGTTATGGTTGAATTCGTTGATTATGATGTGGATATTCATACCCGAGCCCACTGGCATAAGAAGAAAGGGCATGATTATGATTGTGATGACGATTATGATGACGATTATTATTGCGACGATGACTATGATGATTGTGATGACGAGTGCGAGGATTGCGATTACGCAGAAGAATGTCATCATCCGCCGAAAAAACATAAGTGCAAACCTGAATGTAAACCGGACTGCGATTATGATCATCACCACTGTAAACCGCATAAACGGCCGCGCCGGTGTACCCGAAAATTTGATGTTTGTGTAGTATTGAAAGTAACGGCTAGAGTAATGACCCCAAGGAAACTTTTTGTCCAACCCGCCGTTCTTCCCGCCAAACCTAAAGGATAGATTTAGTTAAAAAAGCTCTGCTTTTACCAGCTGGGTAAAGGCAGAGCTTCTTTGTTATCACGAGATAACAGGGGCGCAACAGGAAATACTTGACAATTGCGAAAATAATGTCTATGTTTTTATTATACCAATATTACATAGCCACATGGTTTTTAAAGGAGGAAAGAGTACTATGAAAGTGTTAGCAGTGATCGGCAGCCCGAGGAAAAACGGGAACACTACTGCCATGGTTAATGCTGTTTGCAAAGGAGCGGCTGCCGCCGGACATGAGATTGAGGTAGTTCATCTTACCGATTACAAAATGCAAGGCTGTGTTGCCTGCTGTGCCTGTAAAGCCGGTAAGGTCGAGTACTGTGCCGTTAATGATGATATGCAGAAACTTTACGGCAAAATTGTTGCAGCCGACTGCCTGGTTATCGGAACACCGGTATATATGGGACAAGTAACCAGTCAGATGAAGGCTTTTTTTGACCGCTGGTACACTTTTCTGGATAGCAACTATCAGATTCATCATTTACCAGGCAAGAAGTTCATTACTGTTACCGCCAGCGGTGCTCCCGCTGAAGCCTTCCAGTCGGTGACTGACTACTTAAATTATTGGCTGGGCAGTTTCTTTAAGATGCAGCTTGTTCAAAACATTGTTGCCGGACAACTGGGGCCTGAAGATGCCATCAAAGGTCAGCCCGAAATCCTTGCTATGGCCGAAGCAGCCGGACGCAATTTGAAATAACTTTAGTAAGAACGAGAAAAAGACGGTTTGCGCCATGTTGGCACAAGCCGTCTTTCTTTGTCCTGATAGGAAGTTTAACTTCCGCCTGGATAAGGGCAACATCGACTTCCGCTTTCGCCAAAGGCTCGGCGCAAGCCGTGTTTTCTTTATCCTGATAAAAGTATAACTTTCGCCTGAATAAGGGCAATAAGCTGCTAACTCAACTTAACAGCAATACAAACAGCAGCAACCATAACAATTTCCAACACCGCTATTGGCCGCAGTGTTTTCAAAAAGTCGGCTTTAAAGTAATCCAGTGTTACCAGTAAACAAAGGTGAGCCGGTGAAAGCATTTGGCCGGCGGTCCCCAGCACAAAGCAAATCATTGCGAGGGTGACATCGCCCGGGGCGAGAACCATAATAAACGGGAAAGTAATGGCGACAAAGCCCTGGGAGGTGCCTACCAAGAGACCGGAGACCAAGGCGATAACGCCGACAATAATTTCATTCGGTACAGCCATGCTGTTTAATAGTAAACCAACCTCTTTAATCGTGCCGCTTTGCTGTAAAATGCTTTGGAAGAATAGGATACCGGCAATTCCCCAGAGGAGATTGCGATCAAAGGAGTATAGTAGCATAGCCTTGATATCGCTTACGCTTTGGCGCAGTATAAAGATCATGGCGAGAACGACGAGTCCCATAGCGATTGAGGCCGGAGATTTCAAAAATACAACCAGGAAAAAGTTTGCTATAATTGGGCCTGCTGCCAGCAGAATGTACTTGTAGCCGGCATCCTGCTCCGTCGTTGTAGCCGCCGGGATTTCGGCAGAACTGTCTTTTCCTTTGAGCGGTGAAATAAAATATAGCCAGCCAACGATAACCGCCAGAACGGTTAGCCAAAACATATTGGATATCAGTACACTGAGGGGTATGCCGGAAAGCTGGCCAGCCAACAGCATACCGGAAAAAATGGGGTTGGAATACTCCCAGATATGGCGAAACCAATAATTAATCGCCGTCTTGGTTTCGCCATTCAGGTTATAAGGCTTACTGGCGCTTTCGACCAAGGGAGCGGAGAAAATAGCGCCGCCTAAGGAAGGCAGACACCCCAGAAAAGCAGGCATCAGAGGTAACAGAACCCGTTCGCTGCGCAGCAACCGGCGGGAAGCAGCCATAAGCCCGTCAACGATTCCGCCTGTCCTAAGCTGGTATTCCAGGCACATGACGAAGTAAAGAGCAAATAACAGTTCCCAGGTACCGTAACTGGTAGCTGTTTCTGTCAGGGCGGAAACTAAATTTCCTACGGTGGGATTAGAAATCAAGAATAGTAAACCCGAGCCCGCAAGCATGGCATTACCCATTTTTACTTTGCGATTCAGCAAAAACACAATAAGACTAAGCGTGAGGACGATTTTAAAAATAGCAAACATGTGGTAGCTCCTATCGGTTTAAATTACAAAAAAGATAATTCCTGGCTGTCACCTGTAGTGCGGTAGCCAGGAATTAGTACTCTATAAGCGCTATCTTACCAGCACACTTATTTGGATGTATTCCTTTGCAGGGAAAGGGCAATCTTGGCGTTGGCTTCAATCAGTTGGCAGACGGTTTCTGGTTCGATACCATAACCTTTAGCGGTCTCGACTACTTTTCGCCAATCGCTGTCTAGGAGAATGGAGTAATCGGCGGTAGTTTCCTGTACCTGAGCTGCGGGGAATGCCGTTGGTTGGCTGGGAACATGTCCGACAAGCCAGTCGATACTTACCCGGAAATGGGTTGCAATGCGGCGCAGGGTTGCTATATCCGGTTCCCGGCGGTTGACTTCCCAGGACGCTAAGGTTGAACGTTCTACTTTAAGAATGGCAGCCAACTCTTCCTGGGTTAATTTGTTGCGTAATAATTTAATTTTATCTCCAAGGGTTTCCATAAGCCACACACCTCGCTTACTGCTAACAATAACGTGCTTATGCCCCTGATTCAATTGTTGTGTCCATAAGACATTTATAGAAGGAGATATGGCTACAACTAGCGAATAAAGTGTCTTAATGACACTGAAAATGATGGTTACATCCAAGGGGGCGTTATCGGTGGATAGTATTTGTCAAAAGTTGCTGGATAATGAGTCAGCTAAGACACTGCGCCGGAATATAATCGGGTGTATGGCTGTTGGGGTAGCGCATGAGATTCGCAATCCACTGACTGTTATTAAAGGGTATTTGCAGCTGCAGGAGAAAAAATCCGCGTGCTGTACAAGTGAGACGCTGGGGATTGTCTTTCAGGAATTACGCCGGATTGAAACATTAATAACCAATATTATATCATTGGCGCAAAACAAAGCGATTAGCAAGGCTCCGGAAAATCTGAACCGTCTTCTGGAAAGAGTTTACCCGGATGTGCAAAGTGCGGCTGATGACTCTGATATTCTTACCGAATTGCAATTGGACGAAAATTTGCCTATGTTGGAGTTGAATGCGGAAGAGATAGAACAACTGGTACTCCATCTGGCCCGCAACGGTATCGAAGCAATGCAGGCGAATGGCCGGTTGACCATTGGTACGATTTACAAGGCAAGTTGGGTTGTACTGTATGTGCAGGATGAAGGCAGTGGCATTGCCCCGGAGCAATTGGAGAAGATCTTTGATCCGTTTTATACAACCAAGGAGACCAATACCGGTTTAGGACTTGCTGTCAGCCTCAGTATTGTCGAACGGCACCAGGGAAAAATTGAAATTGCCTCAAACGTAGGCATGGGCAGCGTTGTGCAAATTCTGTTGCCGGTCCCGGAATCCTAGTCAACCGGCAATTGCATATTTTTCCATCTATAGGTATAATATAAAGAAAACCGGTGTGGGAGCCTGTGACGGCTAGGGAAGCCAAGGCTGCCCTCAGCAAACCGCACACCTCAGCTAGGGAGCGGTTTTTCTGTTCATAATGAGCGCAACTTGCTCATTGCAAATTGCCTAACTCCCTTAGTAGGAGAGGAGGATGGAAATGAATTACCTGTGTACTGAACTGGTTCCGGGTGCTTATGTAATTGCTATCGAAGACAAAGAGACTTGGGATGTTATGTCTTATACTAATTTATATGTATTACGCCGGGGTGACCAGATTATCTTAATCGATGCCGGTGCTAAGAATTATCAGCCTGTTATTGTCAAGGCGTTAGCTGAGATAGGAATAACACCGGAGATGGTAACCCACGTACTGCTGACCCACGGTCATCATGACCATTGGGAAGGAGCGGCGCTGTGTAAGAAGGCTGCGAAGTATGTGCATAGTGCAGATAGGCCGATGGTAGCGCCGCCGCTAAAAGCGGAGTTTGCTGCTTATTCTAAGACCGGGCCGTTTACCTTTGCCGCTCCTGGGGTCGGTGATGTGGAAATTGTGCTTGTCAATACCCATTCTCCGGGCTCGGTGGCTATTTATGACGTTATTTCGCAAGCCTTGTTTGTCGGCGACTTTTTCTGTTACTGGGGCGAAGATTTGCCGGCAGGGCAGTTGGTGACAGACAGCGAGGCTATTAAACAGGGATCGTGCCAGTATGTGGCCGGGCAGGCGGTGCTAGAGGAGCCGGGGTTTGACAAGTTTATGCAAGGGCTTAGCAGGTTGCTTACGTTTAAGGCGGAATTTTTTTGCACCGGCCATGGCGTTGTCGTCCGCGGGGAGATTCAGCAGTTTCTGACAAACATGTGGCAAGCAGGCAAAAGCAAATAATTAGTTGGATAATAAAAAGCTAAAAGGGGGAGACAGTTGTGAATTTTAGATTTGCGCACAATAATATTAATGTACTGGATTTAGAAAAGAGCATGGCCTTTTACAAAGAGGCGCTGCAGCTTACCGAAACCCGTCGTATCGAAAAACCAACCTTTACGATTGTTTATCTGGGTGATAGCCAAACTCCGCACAAACTTGAACTGACCTGGCTGAAAGAACGCAAGGAAGCTTACAATCTGGGGGAAAACGAATTCCACCTGGCCTTCATCACCAGTGATTTTGAGCAGGCCTATAAACATCATAAGGCGATGGGCTGCATCTGCTATGAAAACAAAGACATGGGTATCTATTTTATCTCAGATCCGGATGGCTACTGGTTAGAGGTATTGCCGGAACGGTTCTAGTCGTAAAATAATTGGTATCAATTTAGCGAAACCATATATTTTTTGCAGGAATCTGGTGTTATAAACAGGTCCCCGGAAGATTTCGGAGGGTAATTCCGAAACTTTCGGGGATTTTTTTCTTGACAGTTTTGGTATATTCATCATACAATAACATATGAACATACATTCATATGAAGTGAGGTGGGCGCCATGAAGGCAGCCGAAAGAGATACTTGTGAAGAGTGTTGTATCCATCCACAAGCAATATGTCTTGCAAAAGCAGCAATGCTTGAAGACAATACCATACAGGATTTATCGGAAATGTTTAAGATTTTGGGTGATCCCACGCGGATTAGAATATTGCATGCGTTAACAAAAGGAGAAATGTGTGTCTGTGATATTACCGAAGCCTTAGGGATGAATCAGTCGGCAGTATCACACCAACTGAGGACATTGCGTAATGCCAGGCTTGTTAAATTCCGTCGCGAAGGCAAGATCGCCTGGTATTCCCTTGACGATGATCATGTAATCAGCTTGATGTGCCAAGGATTGGAGCATATATCACATACTGACAGGGGGTAGAAAATTATGGGAGGCAAAGAACACGGCCAATGTCAGTGCGGGTGTGGCTGCAGCAGCAGCCAGGCGGTGCTGGCAGAGGCTGACTATGGCATGGCTATGGATAATGATAGTCTGATGAAAAGTACTTTTCTGGTGACTGGTTTGGACTGCGCCGATTGTGCGGCTAAGGTCGAAAAGGCTGTTCAACGTCTAAATGGCGTAACTGGCGCGCAACTAAATTTTGCCGCAGCGAAATTAAAAGTCACATACGATAAAACGATTTTGAGTATAGAGGAAATTACCCAGGTGATTACCGGCTTTGGGTATGGTGCGAGTCTGGTTAAGGACGGGCAGCTTGGCAGCAAAGTCGCAGAGCAAGCTGCTGTAACAGAGCAGGTATGGTGGCAGAAGCCCCGGATGCTGTCAACGATTGCGTCCGGACTGTTGCTCGGTGCCGCCATGATCGCTGATTATACAGATGCGCCGGCAAGGCTGCAAATCGTTTTATATGCCCTTACCATGCTTGTTGGTGGGTATCCTGTGGCAAAAAGCGGGTTTACTGCGCTGAAAAGTATGATACTTGACACTAACTTCTTGATGGTTATTGCCGTAATTGGGGCAGCGGCTATTGGGGAATGGAGTGAAGGGGCGACCGTTGTTTTCCTCTTCTCGCTGGGAAATGCTTTGCAAGCCTATACGATGGACAGAACGCGTGATTCTATCCGGTCACTGATGGACCTTGCGCCGCGTGAAGCACTTATCCGGCGGCAGGGGGAGGAGCTGCGGCTGCCGGTAGAAGAAATTATGATTGGCGATGTTCTTGTTGTAAAACCGGGAGAGCGCATTGCCATGGATGGCCAGGTTATCAGCGGCTTTTCCACCGTCAATCAGGCGGCGATTACCGGTGAATCCATGCCTGTGGAAAAACAGACCGGTGACGGAGTGTATGCCGGTACGGTTAATGAGCAGGGCGCTTTGGAAGTTGTCGTAATGAAGCTGGCCGAAGACTCTACGTTGGCGACCATTATGCATTTAGTAGAAGAAGCGCAGGCGGAAAAAGCTCCAATGCAACAGTTGGTTGATGTTTTTGCCAAATACTATACGCCGGCCGTAATTCTGGCCGCCATTGGCTTGACAATTATTCCTCCGCTTCTGTTTCAGGGTTCGTTTGATATTTGGTTTTACCGGGCGCTGGTACTGCTGGTTATATCCTGTCCCTGTGCGCTGGTTATCTCTACCCCGGTGTCAATTGTGTCGGCGATCGGGAATGCATCACGGCATGGCGTATTGATAAAGGGCGGGGCTTACCTGGAACAGATGGGAAAAATCCGGGCGGTGGCTTTTGATAAAACAGGCACACTGACCTATGGCAAACCCCAGGTAACAGATATTATTCCTTTGGCCGTAGCCTACGAGCCACAGCAGATACTCGTAATGGCGGCTGCTGTGGAAACCTGGTCAGAGCACCCGTTGGCCCAGGCGATTGTGACTCACGCCGGTGAGCAGGCATTGCCGCCGGTGAGCAATTTTAAAGCCTTGCTTGGCCGGGGGGCGCAGGCGGACATAGAGGGTCGTACCGTCTATGTCGGCAATATCCGGATGTTTAAAGAATTGGGCTATCCGCTTGCCGTTCAGGAGAACAGCGTAGCGGCATTGGAACAACAGGGCAAAACAGTTATGTTGGTCGGCAGTGACGGTGAAATTTATGGCGCCATCGCTGTTGCCGATACCCTGCGCGATAATAGCCGGGAAGCCGTAGCCACGATCAAAGCTGCAGGTGTAGAACAGGTAATTATGCTGACAGGCGATAATGAACGGGTAGCGAATGCCATTGCCGGCAAGCTTAACCTTGATGCCGCCTACAGTGAGCTGCTGCCTGAAGATAAGGCCGGTACCCTTAAAAAGCTGGCCGGACAATATGGTAGTGTGGCCATGGTCGGCGACGGGGTAAACGACGCTCCGGCACTGGCAATTGCCGATGTGGGAATTGCCATGGGCGTGGCCGGTTCCGACACGGCGCTGGAAACAGCCGATATCGCCCTCATGTCTGATGATTTAGGCAAACTGGCCTATGTAATGCAGCTTAGCCGCAAGACAGTTCAGATTATCAAGCAAAACATCTCGTTCTCATTAGGGCTGAAATTGCTGTTCGTATTTGGCACTTTCTTCGGCTTTGTCAATCTCTGGCTGGCAGTGCTGGCCGATACCGGAGCAGCGCTGCTGGTTACGCTGAACGGCATGCGGCTGGTGCGGGAGTTAAAGTAAATTAAACATTAAAGTCTTATCTACTCAGACAAAGGGCATGGTTTCGATCAGGCTAAAAAAGGGTTGCCTCATTTTTTGAGGCAACCCTTTTACGAGCAAAATTTTAAGCGCCAATATTAGTATTTTCGCCGTACGCCTCTGTTTCACTTACGTTAGACGAAACAAGTTTGGCAATAACCAAGTCACCAGATACGTTCAGGGTAGTTCTGCACATATCCAGGAAGCGGTCAACGCCGAGTATTAAGCCCAAACCTTCAACAGGCACGCCAACGTTTACACACAGAATGGCGATTATCGGCAAAGTGCCGCCAGGAACGCCTGCTGTGCCGATGCCGCCCAAAACTGCCGTTAACACTACTACAACCTGTTGGCTGATTGTTAAATCAATTCCGTAAACCTGAGCCAGGAAAAGCAATACCGCACCTTCATACAGTCCCGAGCCGTTTTGGTTGGCCGAAGCGCCGCAAGTCAGTACAAAACGGGAAATCTTGGAAGGGAGCTTAAGAGATTTTTCCGCAACCTCCAGGGCAATTGGCAAGGTGGCATTGGAAGAAGCAGTTGAAAATGCATATACATAGGCCTCTTTACAACCCTTAAAGAATTTCCAGGGGTTTGTTTTGGCAAAAACCTTAAGGAAAACAGCATAGGTAACAAACTGTTGAACTAACAGGCTTAGCACAACTACGCCGGCAAATAAAGCAACATTACCCAGGAAGCTGGCGCCCATACGATAGGTAGTGTTAAACACAATGGCAAAGATACCATAAGGAGCAAGCTGCATTGCCCAGTCGATTATTTTGAGCGAACAGTCAAAAACTGCTTCCAGCATCTTAACAAAGGGATGGTTTTCATCCTTAACACAGATGCTCAGAGCATAGCCGAACATTAACGCAAAAACCATAACTGCAATAATTTCGCCGCCGAAGGCTCTGGCAGCAGAATCAATTGGGTTTTGAGGAATTAAATCGGTAAGATATTGAGTCCAGGGCTTATCTTTGGCAATCTGCATGTTTTTGTTAATTGATATGACAGCCTGATTCTTGGCAAGCTGTTCCTTATCAAACTGCAAGCCGACACCTGGCTGCAAAGTGTTGGTGAGTATAATGGCAATAAAAACTGCAATAAGGCTTAATACCACAGTATACGTTAACGATTTAGCAGCAACCTTTCCCAGGCTGCGGCCTTTGCCAAGCTCGTAAACGCCGAGCATGAGAGCTGAAACCAGCAAAGGAACAACGACCATAAAAATCATTTTCAAAAAGACAGCACCGGTTAAGGTACAAAGGTCAGTGAATGTATCCATGAAAGGAAAAGCTTTTTGCGGTAAATTGTAATACGCAAATATTCCGGCAATAACACCCAAAACGAAACCTAACAGTAGTTTTTGATATTGCTTCATATTCATCCCCTACCCTTTCTGTTATATAAAGACTAGGTATTACGAAAGCACCACTTGTTGCGCATCCCCCCCTCAGTTTACGTTTTATAGCAAGCTAAGTTTCTCTCCAGTGTACGCAGCATCAGCCTCCCTTTTTGAATATTCGGAAATACCTAATAATACCTATACTGTCTATTATTGTATATGAATACATTATAACTCAAAATATTCAGTAATTACAGTATAACATTACAAAAATAAAAAAAATAATCCTAATAAGCTTGTATTAATATTATTGTGCATATATGAGATACATTTAGTTACCCTAATCACTTGCCGATAATTGTTAACGATAGAAGAACAGGAAGTTGGCAGTTATGATGATAAGTAAGGTGCCTGTCATGGGAATGGCTATCCGAAATGAGTCGAGGTCTGCTGTCTCGTGACTCAAATAAACATTAAAATAAGTAACCACGAAGGGTAACGGGACATTGTCCCGCCTTTCGTGGTTTTTGTTTTTAGGGGGGGGAGAGCATCGCTTACCGTAAAAGGACAAAACAACACTGCAAAAAAAGCCATAAAATCTAGAGGGAATATACGGGTAGTAAGGAAATATATAGAAGAGAGAAATTTTAACAATTTTGTTATATTAAATCCAAAAACCAAAAAATCTATCAGCTCACTACCCCAAAACACAACCTAAGGAGACCAGACCACATGAACCCACACGTACTCGCACAGCTCAGAAAAACCTGCGCACTCACCCTAACCGTATTGCTTACTAGTACCAACCTAACCTGGGCGGCTCCACCGCCGACCAGGACCGAAATCGAAGACCAAAACCGCAAAGCCCGGCAAGAACAAGAAGCCCGTCAACAGCGCGAACAAACCCCGGACGTCTTCCTGCAAAAAGGCAAACAAAGCACCGACGACCTTAAACTGCCCGAAGAGACCCCCAGCTTTCTCATCACCACCATCAAAATTGCCGGTGATGACCAGGGAAACTTCCCCTGGCTGCAAGAACGGGCCAGTCTCTACCAAGGCCAAAACATCGGCTGGCAAGGCATAAATGCCATCGTCAAACACCTCACCAACGCCTGCATTGACCGGGGCTACGTCACCACCAGAGTCCTCATCCCTCAACAAGACATCTCCACCGGCGTCCTCACCCTCCAACTCGTCCCCGGCACCATCCAGGACATCCGGATTGCTGATCCCAACATCCGGGCCGATTGGAAAAGCGCCTTTCCCACCCGACCCGGACACATCCTCAACCTGCGCGACCTCGAACAAGGCTTAGAACAAATGAAACGAGTTCCCTCCCAGGATGCCAGCATGCAACTCCTGCCAGGAGACAAGCCCGGTGAGTCCATCGTCGAGATCACCGTCAATCAGACTAAACCCTGGAAACTCGTAACCTCCCTCGACGACTCCGGCAGCAAAGCCACCGGCAAACTCCAGGCCTCCGAAACCTTCGCCCTCGACAACCTCTTTGGCGTCAACGACCTATTTAACATCTCCCTCAACAAAGACGCCGAAAAAAACGACACCCAATACGGCACCAAAGGCAACAGCTTCAGCTACTCCGTACCTAACGGCTACTGGACCTACTCCCTCTCAAGCTCAGTCTACAAATACCACCAGACAATCCCAAACCTTGGAAACAACTTAGTTTACTCCGGCCGCACCAGAAACATTGAACTAAAAGCCGAAAAACTCCTCCATCGCGACCAAACCAGAAAAACCCATCTGGCCTTTAGCGTCATAAAGTCCAAAAGCAAATCCTTTATCGAAGACGCCGAACTAGAAATGCAGCGGCGCAACACCACCGCCGCCAAACTTTCCCTCAGCCACAAACAATACAACGGACAAACCGTTGTTGACTATAACTTAGCCTACAAACGCGGCGTACCCTGGCTCGGCGCCACACAAAACCCCGGCGACAACGAACCAGGCCAGCCGACGACAAAATACAACCTCTGGACCTTTGACACCAGCATTACCACTCCCGTTACCCTTGGTAAAACCAAAGCCCAATACAACCTAACCCTGCACGGCCAATACACCAAAGACATGCTCTATGCCTCCGAGTTCCTCAGCATTGGCAACCGCTACACCGTGCGCGGCTTCGACGGCGAACAAACCCTGTCGGCCGAGAACGGCTTCTATCTTAGAAATGAACTAAGCATACCACTTAACCAATCAGGCCCCGAAGTATACATAGGCTTAGACCTAGGCAGAATCAGCGGACCATCCGCGAACCCTGATACTGGCAAAAGGCTGGCCGGTACAACCCTGGGACTTTGCGGCAGCGTCGGCAGCGCCCAGTACGACCTATTTATCGGCACACCCCTAAAACACCCGGCCGGAATCCAAGTACCGTCACACGTATACGGTTTCCAGCTAGTTTATCAACTATAACTAGCTAACAATAGCTTTTGAATAGATAGGAAACCAAACCCAAGGAGGGGATAACATGTCCGGATTTTCTCTAAAAAACAAAGCCCAAAAACTAACTGCGTGGATCACCCTAGTACTATTTACCCTGCAGCCAATCTTCGTTGCTGCTCAAACCGTAGCCGATCCCAACGCAGCCAAACAAAGCCGGCCAACCGTCGAAAGTGCCCAAAACGGCACCCCGGTCGTACAAATCGCAGCGCCAACCGCCGGCGGCGTATCTCATAACCTTTACCAACAATTCAACATCGACCCCCAAGGACTCATCCTAAACAATTCCTATGGTTTTTCTAAAACACAACTTGCCGGATACATACAGGGCAACCCTAACCTCGCCGGCGGTTCCGCTCGGGTTATCTTAAACGAAGTTACCAGCAACAACATCAGCCACCTCCGCGGCTATCTAGAAGTCGCTGGCCAACGAGCCGACGTCATCATTGCCAACCGCAACGGCATCATCGGCAACGGCTTCGGCTTCATCAACACCAACCGGGGCGTACTCACCACCGGCACCCCCATCTTCGGTGGCAACGGCAGCCTAGAAGCCTTTCGCGTAACCGGTGGCCAAATCGCCGTCCAAGGTGACGGCATCAACGCCACCGGCGCTGACCGTGTCGACCTCATCAGCCGGGCCGTCACCGTCAACGCCGGCATCTGGGCCAAAGAACTAAACGTAGTAACCGGCCCGAATGCCGTAGACTACAATACACTAACCACCCAAACCATAGCAGGCGACAGCACCGAACCTCAGCCCCAAGTGGCGATTGACGTCAGTGCCTTAGGCGGCATGTATGCCAATAAGATTAAACTGGTAGGCACCAAGCAAGGCGTCGGCGTCAATAGCCAAGGTACCTTATCCGCCGATAGCGGCAACCTCGTCCTAACCAACAACGGTCAAATCACCCTCGCCGGCAAAACCAGTGCCGGCGGCAGTATAAACATAAATGCCACCGACAACATCAATGCCCAAGGCACAATCTTTGCCAAACAAAACACCAGCATTAACAGTACCGGTACCTTAACCAACACCGGTACCATGGCCGCAGGCAACAACACGGAACTCACCGCCAAAACTATAGCCTCGACCGGAACAATAGCCTCTGGTATAAAAACCGACGGTACCGTCGGTACTGCAGGAAACCTAACCGTCACCGCTATGGAAACTATAACAGCCACAGGCAAAAACATTGCTGGCGGCAACCTTACCCTAACTGGAACCAACATCGACGTAAATGGCGCTTCCACCTACGCCGGTGGTTCCGCAAGCATCACCGCAACCAATGGCGACATTGACCACAGTGGGGCAACAACCCAAGTCAACGGCCAATTAACCCTGAACGCAACCGGGGCCGTCAAAAACCTGAAAAATACAAATAACGTAGCTGGACAAATCACCGCTGGCCAAATCGCTATCACCGCAGGCGATATACTAAACCAGGACGGAACCATCCAGCAAACTGGCTCCGGCGATACCACCCTAACCGCCACCGGCGCCATCGATAACACTGGTGGAATCATCGCCACCAACGGCACAAACCTTACCATAAAAACAAGCACAATCAACAACAGCCAAGGAAAACTCCAGCACGCGGGAACCGGAACGCTGGGAATACAAATAACCGATGGCATACAAAACACCAGTGGCACCATTGCTACCAATGGGCATGCCACACTCAGTGCTCAAAACCTAGATAATACTCAAGGCACTATTACTGCCGGACAAGATCTGGTAATATCCCTAAATGCTAACCTAACCAACAACCAGAATGGCCAACTAAGAGCCAACCAAAACCTAACCATGAACATCGGCGGTACCGTTACCAATGCCGGAACCATCACCGCCGGTAAAGACGCCAATATAAATGCCAAAGACATAACCAACGAAACCGGTGCTACTATCATCACCGGCAATAACCTAAACCTAATAACAAGCGACACCCTAACCAACCAAGGGACAATCTACGCCCAGGGCAATACCAAACTGGAAACTGCCGGTACCTTAACCAACACCGGCTTGCTTGCCGCGGCCAAAGACACCACCTTAGCCGCTAACACCATTTCTTCTAGCGGTGTCATTGGTTCTGGCCTCAACAGCGACGGCCGCGTAGGCAATACTGGTAACCTTACCATCAAAGCTAATACTACCGTTGCCACCACCGGACAAACACTAGCTGGCGGTGACCTCGCCATCACCGGTACCTCTATCGACCATACCGGTGGCAAAACCTCTGCCGGTGGAACAGTCAGCTTAACCACCACCAGCGGTGATATCAATAACACCGGCGGCGAAATCCAAACGCACGGCGCGCTAACTATAGTAGCGGCCGGCAGCATAAACAATGATAAAGACGGCCAAGGTAAATCCGCTCAGATAACCGCCGGCAAAATAACCGCCGTAGCTAATAGCATCAGCAACAAAGGCGGCACCATAAAACAATCAGGTGCAGAAAATACAACCCTAACGGCGACAACTACCATCGATAACACCGAAGGTACCATCGCTACCAATGCCGATAATTTCACCGTGGAAACCGGCACCTTAACCAATACGAACGGGAAAATTCAACACGCGGGAACAGGTGCACTGACAATACAGGCTGCCAATAACCTGACCAACACCAGCGGCAGCATCGCTACTAACGGCCAACAAAATATAGAGGCTCGGGCGCTAGATAACACCAAAGGTACCATTGTAGCCAAAAAGCAACTTATAGTAAAAGCGCCTTCCCTTGTAAACAGTCAGGGAACCCTTGCTGGTGATTCTATACACATTACTTCCCAAACAATTACCAACAACCAACAAGGCTTAATCCAGGCACAAAAAGGCCTAACAGTAAAAGCCCAAGCCCTGGATAACCAGACAGGCAGTCTGCTAAGCCTTGACAACAGTGGTGCCATCATTGCCGTTGACCAAACCATCCAAAACTCTAATGGTGTAATCGGTGGAAACGGCGATGTAACCATAACCGCTGCAAACCTAACCAGCCAAAACGGACAAATCCTAGCCCAAGGCAATCTTAACATCACCACAAGCCAGGGACTAGATAACACGAATGGTAAGATAGTATCCAAGCAAAACATTAACCTCAGCCAAAACAACACGACAGTAAATAACACCGGCGGTACAATTAATGCCGGTGGGGAATTAAGCGTTAAGGCAAACACAATTAACAGCACCGGTGGTACCCTGACCGCCACCAACGATGTTAACCTTACCGCTCAAAATCTAATAAATGGAACAACCACGGCAGGGCGTGACGTCAACCTCACCGTAAGTGGTGACTATACCCAGGAAACCGGTCAAGTACAAGCTAATCGTGATGTCAATATTCAAGTAACCGGGACAGCGACAAACAAAGGCAGTATTAATGCCGTAAATGAGGTCAAACTGACTGCTGCAACGGTTAATAACAATACAGGTGCTGTTGTATCTGCTAATAAACAGTTGAAAGTATTGGCAACAAACGATGTCAACAACGGTGGCAAACTTGACAGCGACTTGGTAGATGTACAAGCACAAAACATCAATAATACTGGAACCGTCATGGCAAAGATCCTAACCATGAATGCCAACACCATCAAAAACACCGGCGACGCGGCCATGCTGGCCACAACGACCGAGATGAACCTTAACGCCAAAACCGCGCTGGAAAACAAGGATGGCGCTACTATTTACAGCATCGGTAATATTACCATCGCTGGTAGTGATAAACGCGACGCAACCGGACTGCCGGTAGATAGCACCGGTTCAGTACTTAATCAGTCGGCTAAGATTGAAGCTGATGGCAGTATTGCGATATCTGCCAAGGATATTACGAATACGAGAAGGGTAAATGAGGTTAGTCAAAAGGTTGTATCAGATAACACGTATTCCAAAATTGAAGAGAAAAATTTAAGATTCATGCATCATAGCGATAGACATGGAGACGAAATTTACTGGCAGTTATGTAAGATCGTTGATCCTAAAACAGCAATTTTGCTTGGTGTTAGAAAAGAGAGAGCTCCAATCTTTAATTTTGAATATGAAGTTAAGACATGGATGTTAGGACAAACCGTTACTGAAACTGATTTTATCCAAGACTCGCCCGAGAGTAAAATTGCAGCTGGTGGAAATATATTATTACGAGCTGACAAGATTGAAAATAATAATAGTATGGTCGTGGCTTCGGGTACACTCGATGCTATAGGATCAGTAAAAAATACTTCACAGGGGCGGGTAAGAATAATTACTCGTCATTTAGCTGACGGAAATGATATTGAAGACATACATGGTCATCGGTATCACGAAGCTTATAAAATTTATGACGAAACGATCTACGAACAGCTACCTGGTACTCCCGCCATCTTTGATGGTCAAAAACAAGTAATCATCAACGGCCCCAGCGTAACTAACATCACTAATAACCCTGCAAACATTACCGGAGGAAATACTTCAACCCTAAAACCTACGCAGCAATCCGATGTCTCCAAAATCCAAACAGTTCTAATAAACACCACTGCAACACCAATAGGTCAGACAGGGACGACTGGCAGTGTATCTAACATTGTCAACAAAAACAGCATGAACATAATCCTGCCCTCAAATAGCCTCTATACCATTCACGCTGAACCGGGCAGTCGCTATTTAGTTGAAACAGACCCTAGGTTCGCTAATTACCAAACCTTTATTTCCAGTGACTATATGCTGAAAAACCTAGGCTTAGATCCCTCTAAAACCATGAAGCTGGTCGGCGATGCCTTCTATCAGCAGAAGCTGGTTCGCGAACAAGTCAGCCAGTTAACCGGCAGGGAATTTCTCGGCGACTATTCCTCCAACAATGAAGAATACAAAGCCTTAATGGATAACGGTACGACTTATGCGAAGAAGTTCAACCTACAAGTCGGTATTGCCCTGACCCCTGAACAAATGGCGCAGCTTACTTCCAACATGGTTTGGATGGTAGAGCAGGAAGTACAGGGACAAAAAGTACTGGTTCCCGTAGTCTACCTGGCTCCGAATCAAACTAGCAGCCTGAGGAATAACGGCGCTATCATCTCCGGCGAAAATGTCAGCATCACGGCAGAACAGGACATCGTCAACCAGAACAGTAAAATAACCGGCGGTAACATCAACCTGGTAGCTGGCCGGGACATCAAGAACGAGACAACGACCTTTATTGCCAAAACAGGAGATCATTTTGAATCAGGCAACGAAATCAGAACAATGGCCGGACAAACCGCCGAAATTACCGCTAACGGCAATCTAACCGTTAACGCCAAACAAGATGTAAAAATCGTCGGAGGTAAATTATCGGCAGGAAACAACGTAACCATTGACGCTGGCCGTAATCTGGAAATAGGGGCAGTGGCTACCGGCGATATAAATACCAGGAAAAATTATCTCCAAGAAACCACCACAAACATAGGCAGCAGCATCACTGCCGGAGATAATATAACTTTAAAAAGCAAGCAGGACACTAATCTAAGTGGTGCTAAAATAGCGGCAGGTAAAAATGTTACACTCACGTCTACCGAAGGTAACATTAATATTAACGCAGTAAAAGATGAAGAATTAGTAGACACTAAAAGTCGCAGCTGGTTTAAAACGAACTCGTACCATAAAGAAAAAACGAGTAATGTAATCAGCAGCATCACAGCTGGTGAAAACATCGGCATGTCAAGTAAGCAAGATACTAACCTGAGCGGAGCTGACTTGAATGCTAGTAAAGAATTTAACATTACTGCCAACGGCAATGTCAACATTACTGCAGTAAAAAATGAAATACTGCAAGATGAAAAAACAGGATCAAGCAGCAATTGGAAACGAACCCGTACTGACGATGAAACAGTCATCGGCAGTAATCTACACGCCGGCGGCAACGTCAATATCGCAACTGTTCAATCTAACGACAACAAAGAACCTAATAAAGGCAATATCACAATTGCCGGCAGCAACGTCACCAGCGATAACGGTAAAATTGCCATCAAGGCCGATAAAGACGTAACAATTCAAGAGGTCAAAGAAAAACACGAATCACTCGTACAGACCCATAAGAAGAAAAGTGGTTTCTTTTCCTCGAAAACCACAGATACTCTCGACTATTCCCTGACGAACCAAGTCAAAGGCAGCACCATTTCCGGGGATCAAGTCGACATCAATTCCGGCAACAACCTTACCGTCAAAGCCGGCACCGTTGTCGCCACAAACGACGTTAAACTGCAAGCCGACAACGATGTAACCCTTACCTCCGCCCAAGAAACAGGCAAAGAAGAACACTACAAACGCGTCAAAAAATCCGGTCTATTTGGTGGTGGCGGCTTAGGTTTCACCATCGGATCACAAAGCACAACAACAACCCTAAATGAACAAGTAAAAGACGAAATCGGCACCACTGTTGGTTCCATCAACGGCAATGTAACCGTCACCGCCGGCAACAAAGTTAAGAGCGAAGGCACAACCTTTATCAGCGGCAAAGACACCAACATCACCGGCAAAGAAGTAACCATTGACAACACTATTAACACCTATGATAGTCAGTACAAATTCGAATACAAAAAAAGTGGACTTACCGTGTCTTTGGGTGGTACAGTCATTGAATCCGGTCTCAGTATGGCCAATCATTTGGACCGTTCCGGAGAAGTAGAGGACAACCGGTTACAAGTGCTTCATCTCAAGAAGACTTACGAGGACTATAGAAAAATAGATAAAACCTTCGATGAACTCGGGAAACTCAAGGATGATCTTAACAAAGCAATCGAAAAAAGTAAGATAACCAATAGTAAGGTCGATCAAGACGCAGCCACAAAAGCCGGTAATAGCCTAAAAGATAGCATAGACAAAGCCTTTTCCATTAATGTCAGCCTTGGTACAGCTAAAACAACCATGGAGCAGAACACCCATGTAGAAACAGTGAATGCCTCCAACGTATCGGCAGGCGGCAATGTTACCATCAAATCCACTGCCGGCGACGTTAACCTCAAGGCTACCAATATTAATGCGACCAATATTACAATCGGCGCCGTAAAAGATCTCAACATCGAGTCTGCTCAAAACGTTTCGAAAACCGATGCCAAGACAAATTCATCCTCCGCATCCGTCGGTGCAACCATCGGCCTAGGCTCAGGCTCTTTCACCGGATTCAATGCTGGTGTTAACTCCACTAAAGGCAAGGAAAACCAAGCATCCGTTACCAACGCCGAAAGCGTAGTCAATGCAAGCGGTACCGTAAACCTGAAATCAGGCAACGATACCAACATCATCGGCTCTCAAGTTAAAGGGAACAAGGTAGAAGTCACCGTAGGCAATAACCTCAACATCGAGAGCAAGCAGGACAGTGAAACCTTCACATCGGAAACCCAAAGTAAAGGAATCAACGCAACAACAGGATTCGAGAAAAGTAAAGAGGATCCGACGAAAAAAGTAGGTACTTCCAATGTAACTGGATCTACAAACACCGGAAAGATGAACTCCAGTTACACCAGCGTAGTTGATCAAGCAGGCATTTTCGCAGGAAAAGACGGTTTCGATATCCAAGTAGGAAAGAAAACCGACCTAAAGGGTGGGGTCATTAGTAGCGAGGCTACACCGGATAAGAATAAGATTAGTACCGATACGCTGGCTTGGCAGGATTTGCACAATAAGGCGAAGTATGAGGCAAGTAGTAAAGGTGTAGGTATTGGTATGAAAGATGGAAAGATAGGTATGCCAACACCTAATTTGGATATACCTGTAAAAGGTGATGCGGATAGTATTACGAAATCTGCTATTTCACCAGGAACGATTGAAATACGAAGCAATCCGAATCAAGACTTGTCAAATCTCAGTCGTGACCCAGAAGGCGCATTAAATGAGTTAGGTAAGATTTTTGATAAGAAGACGGTTCAGGAACGGCAAGAATTAATACAGGTATTTAGTGAAGAAGCTAATAAAATCGTAGGGGAAATCGCAAGTAGTTATCAACAGAAAGCTCTTGATAAAGGCAAAATAATTAACCAATATATGAATGAAGCACAAAAAGCTTATAATGAAGGAAATGAAAGCAAAGCTAAAGAATATTTAGCTTTAGCTCAAACAGAACTTGATGATGCCAACAAAATCTTATCTCAATGGGCACCCGGTGGCACAATGAAGATCTTACTTCATACTGTGGTCGGAGGTGTAACGGCTGACTTATCTGGTGGTAATATCTTATCAGGTGCTGTTAGTGATGGTACTAGAGAAGCAAGTAGAAAAATATTAACTAATTTATCGCCTGAAGAACGTCAATGGGCTGCAGTAGTAATTGGCGCCGCTGTTGGTAAAGTAACAGGGGGCACAAGTGCTGATGTGGAAACAGGTGCAGGAACGGCGGTAAATGGCGCTAAGAAAAATCATGATATTGATGATGTATTTAATAATCCAGACTATCTTGCTTGGGCTGTTTTTGGACGAGAAAATGAGGCTTCAAAAGATCGATTGTGGAAAGATGTTGTATATAGAAAATTAATGATTGGAACTTTGAAGTGGTGCCAATCAACAGCAAGTCTCATGGGTAAGGCTGGAATACCTTTTCAATTTGGGTTCGAAGTTCAAAAAAATTTATGTCAACATTATGATGATCCTAATTATGGTTTAGATCAAGCCAGTTATGATGCAGCTGTATCAACTGGTATCGGCTATATGCAGGGGAAGATAGTAGATGGTACTGCTGATTATTTGGGCAAGTATTTTAAGCTTTCTGATACGCAAACGGAATGGTTAAAAAAATTAATGAATAAGACTGTTGAATTAGCCAAAGAGAAAGCAGGACTTGATAAAAGCTAATTGTTTTAGCAAGTTTAAGGAGGAATAGGATGTTTCGGTTAATCGACATTGTTCTTTTTGTTATATTGGTACAATTTTTCGGAGGCGGCTTTTTTGCTTATTTACTTTTGCGTGAAATAGGAGATGCATTTTGTCGTTATCGGAAAGATGGAGTAATTTCATCTGGTACTATAAAATTCAAAAAAGGAAGCCAAGAAATAGCTTTAGGTGATGTAAATAATATTGAAGGAGGATATGAAAGAAGTTTTATTCTTCCATTCACAGTATTTATAGATGTGGACACTAAAAATGGATTACAAAACATTTGTTTGGATGATGAAGAAATTGTAAAATTTGTTAAGACAGATTTAAATCAAATAACAATTTCTACAAAATGGGACATTGATAAGAAACTTATTTCAATAACGCCAGCAGTAAATGGTGAAGAGCCATGTATTTTATATAATCCAGTGGGTAAATATGCACTGGAACCATATATGCCTAATTTACTTGGATTTCTTGTATTTACAGTTGCAGTAGGAGGATTATATTTCAAGTTGTTTGGCATTGGTATTTTTTGCACACTTTTTGCGATACTTGCGTTGATTTGTTTTATGCCGATATTTTACAAACAAGTATCAGTTATGATTAATAGTAGGGGAGTAGTATTAAAAAACAAAAATGGGGAGCATTTTATAGCTTTTAATGAGATATCAAAAGCTGAAAAGAAAATATTTCAAAATAGGGTTATTACAAAAAACGGTGATATAGTATATTTCCCAAAAGCTTGCTATTTACTCCCTGAATTTGTTGTGGAAATGACAAAAGGTAATAATTTAGCAACAGCTTAAAAGCAAGGTCAGCAGACGTAAAATCCACTGACGTCTCTTTGTACCCCAGGTTTTTCTCCTTAAATCACTTGAAGACATCAAACATTAAGAATGAGTCAGGGGGCGGTTTCTTGACTCATCCGACTGGCAATGCTGGCCGATGCCGGAGCAGCAATGTTGGTTCTGTTGTAAGCGTCCAATAGGTTCTTTCCAACTTTAGTTGATTTTCTGCAATTCTAATCTTAATAATTTAGATTTTAGTAATTTGAAACTGCAACGACCATACATAATTCTTTTAATCACTTTTAATTTATTGACACTACCTTCTGCTAAGCCATTGCTAAATTTTAGCCTTATTGCATTTTTGACCGCAGATATATCATTATTTAATCCAGATACATAGGAACTGATTTCAGATATATCTAATTTTTCCGCTTGGAGCATCCAGCTATCTAATAAATCAACTTTTTTAGAAAATACAAGTTCATGAAACTTTCGGAGCAATTCATATATCTGTCCCAAAACCGGATATTTTTTTATGATGGCTTCATACTGCTCATTGGTAATTCCCTTGATGGATTCGATCTTACGATAGATAAGCTGAACCATCCACTTACGCGCAACATATTCATTTGCCGTATTCGTTTTTTGGTTTTCTATATTTTTCTGATGTTCCCGTTCTTTTTGCATAAATACCCTCAATGCATCAACGGTTCCCGTATATCCTTTTTTACGAATGATTTCTGTTATCTTTTTATAAGTCATTCCTTTCGAACGTAGTTCTACTACTTCTGCTTCATACTCTTGTAGTTTTCCTGGCCTACGATTATCATAATGACCATTTACCAGTGTATACTTACCAGAAACATACTTCATAATAGTCTGGTAAGTATGTCCTGTAATACGACCTATTTCTTCGACTGGTTTTCCTTGTTTAAATAACTCTTGTACATGATTAACTCTAGCTTGTTTTCTTTCCATTTCCAGCCGGTGCTGCCTCTCTCGTGCAGAAATAGAAGGATACGGGATATCCTTTTCTTCCATTTTTAAATATTTGGATATCGTTGAAACCGACGAATGTAAAAGCAAAGCAATTTCAGACTGTGTATAACCTTCTACATATTTCGTCCTGGAAAACATAATTCTTTCATGGCGATTTCTAGTATTTAATAGCGCCTGCATTTCCAGGCTTTGTGTTACTATAGTTGCTGGTATTTCTATGCGTGCTGGATATAAACGGTACATATACTTTTCGACCGCTTCTGAAAGATTTTTAATAAGATGAAATCGATCACAAACTTGTACTGCATTCGGATGTGCCTGTGTTATTGCGGCAGAATAGGCAGGGGATCCATCTCTTGATACAACCGAAATATTAGGATATTGCATTAACCATTCTGAAACATCGTCCTTCTCACGTGAATCTAACAAATCAACAACTCGATGTGTATCCATATCAATCAAGATGGTTCCATATGTATAGCGTTTTTTCAATGCGAAATCATCTATACAAGCGTTGACTATGGCCTTTTTATCTATATTCTGAGGCATTTTTTTTAAGCAATCTACAAATGCTGCTTTTTCCAATCGTCGCAGTATTATCTGATAATAAAGAGGCAGCGGTAAGAGAACTTACATTGGAAGAAACCTTTAAAATATTATCTATCAATCTTTCTGTTTTACGGGCATTAACAGCTAAAAAATCAAATCGCTCAGCAAATGTTTTGTGTTTACATTCAGGATTTGTACAAAACATTTTCCGGTTATTCAAGAGAATGATGACCTTTTTGTTCATTATCGGTAAATCCTGAAACTCCCTTTGATATGTAGAATGTACTTTTGTTGAATAGGTTTTACAGTAGGGACATAGGACAATGGTTCGCGACGAAGCAACTTGAATAATTATCTTATCTTCTTTTATTTTATGCGCAATATATATTAAATTTGGATCAAGCATTGCTATAAAATCATTCATATTTTATAATCTCCAACTTTAATTTTAAATTAATTTTATTGCTTTTATACTATAAAATCAACTAAAGTTGGAAAGAACCGTCCAATAAGAAGGTGGCTAGAAAAAAACAAAACCGGCAATCTCATTTGCTGGTTTTGCTAGAAGAGCACTTTTTCTGAATGTCTGGGTGCCATGGAAGATAGTCATCTAAAATATCGGGATATTGCCGAAAAGGAACACCGGGTAAGTCTCCTAAAATATACTCTAAATAACGATGGGGACTTAATCCGTTGGCTTTTGCTGTCTCTACCAGGCTGTAGATGGCAGCACTGGCGGCTGCCCCTTTGGGACTGCCGCTAAATAACCAGTTTTTCCTCCCAATCGTAAATGGCCGAATACTGTTTTCTGCCAAGTTGTTCGAAATAGAGCAATTTCCATCTTTCAGATAGTTCATCAAACCTTCTTTGTACTTTAAAGCATATAGCAAGGCTTCACTAGTTTTGCATTTGGGCAGTATGGCTTGCCTCGAAGATTCTGCCCATGCCCAAAAAGCCACTAACATAGGCATTTGCTTCGTTAGACGCTCTTTGTAGCGCTTGTCTGCCGATAAGTTGCGTAGTGCTTTTTCCATTTCAAATAACTGGTTGCAATATTGAATTCCCTGTGCAGCCACTGTCGCCTCTGTTGATTGCACATCTTTCGGTAGGGCATCGACGAATTTTCTTCGCACATGGGCCCAGCAGTAGCACCGGATGATTTTTTCAACTTTGTCATATCCGGGATATGCATCGGTATGCAAATATCCTTGAAATCCTTTCAGAAATTTCTTAGGGTAATTGCCGCCACGACCCGGCTGATATTCAAAAAGCCGGATAGGATGCTCTCCATACTGACCGGTGCTGTAGACCCACATGTACGACTCCGTCGTATTTTTCCGGCCTTCTTCCTGTAAGACCTGGGTGGGAGTCTCGTCTACATGCAAATATTTTTCTTTCAGCAGTTCCTGCTGCAGGCGCTCAACCACCGGTAGCAGCCAATCTCGTGCGACCAGCATCAGCCAGTTAGACATGGTAGCCCGACTTAAGGTGACGCCCAGCATTTGCCACTCCGCTTCCTGCCGGTATAAGGGAATGGCATTGACAAACTTTTGATGCATAATCCAGGCCAGCGTAGAAGGCGAAGCCAAAGAATGCAAGATAACCGGGTCGGGAGTCTCGGCTTTTTCCATATAGGGTCTATCGTTTTTTCGGCAAGTCCGGCATTCGAGCGTCTCACAGTAATAGTCGATAACTCGGACCTGAGCCGGAATAAATTCCAGCTCAGACCGAACGAATTCTTCACCGACCGCCACCAGTTCGGTACCGCAGGTTTCGCAGGAACGTTCCGCATCGACCAGGTGATAAACTTTTTTCACATGTTCCAGATGTTTAACTTGATCCTTGCGCTGTCCTTTGTAACGTTTCTTGGCAAACTTGTCCGCTTCTTGCTGCAGGTTTGGCTCAGCTATTTTAGGATCAGCTTCTATTTCCGCTTCGTTGAACACCGGCGGTAACTCATCAAAAAGAGACACCTGCCCCTCAGAAAGGGAAGATGTCTTCTCCGAGCGCTTGCCAAAGAGCTGTTTCGTTAAATAGGCCACCGTATCATGCAGCCGTTTGTTTTCTGCTTCCAGCTCTGTAATTCGTTTTTCAAAAGCTTCCATCCGATCTAGAAACGTCATCTGCCAATTCCTTTGTACGATCTTTTTGCTATTTCCATTATACCACAAAAAACGTCAAAAACCCAGGAATTATCGGGATTTGCAGATGATTTTCTTTACTATACCCAAGCCGAAGTATCCAGCTTTTGTACTGCCTTGGGCGGATCAATGCACAGACCTTCCATCAGCCAACGAAGCTGCTGGGAAGTAATGGCCCGGACCGCCTCAGCGCTATGGGGCCATTGAAAGCGACCCTTTTCCAGGCGTTTATACAGCAGGACAAAACCGTCCCCCTCCCATAGCAGGGCTTTCATGCGATCGCGCCGGCGGCCGCAGAATAAGAACAGGCTGTTTTGAAAAGGATTGAGGGCCCAGTGCTGTTTGATGAGCATAACCAGCCCATCAATGGATTTTCGCATATCCGTGTAGCCGCAGGCAATATAGATTTGATTGGCTTGGGTAATGTCACCGAACATGGCCAAGGGCCTTTACGGTATGGGCGATAAGTTCTGGCGATGCACCATTACGAAGTTCTACGGTAGCCGAGCCTAGGCGCAGAATAAGAGGTGCAGGCGACCCGGCAATAGCCGGAGAAGTCGAATTTGCTTTGAGTAGCGAACCGGGAAGAGTTACTGGCACAATGCTTGACTCATCGTCGCCGCTCATCGGCAATGCTTCACAGGCTGCCTGCCGCACACAGCGCAACCAATAATAGTATCGCTTGGGATTAATGTTATTTTCAGCACACCAGGCAGATACCGTCTGACCGCTGCTACGGCACTGGCAGACGATTTCAATCCACTGGTTCAGTCTGTATTGTCGTTTTACTTTTTGGGTATCCAACTCTAAACCTCCTTGGGAGTTTTTCGACTTACTTTAAAAACTCCGTATCTCTATTTAGAGTTAATTATCTCATGGCTAGTTTTTAATTTCTATCCACTGTCTTGTTAGACGCTTACGTTCTGTTGAACGGAATGCGGCTTGTGCGGGAATTAAAAGGCGAGCCAAGATAGGGAGAGCTATTAATCCCTGAAAAAATGAATGAATAAAAACTTATCTACGAAGGGTAGCGAGGGAAACCTGTTCCGTTACTCCTTCGTATTTTTTATTTTTAGGGGAGCGAATAGCCTGCTAGTAAGCAAGATATTCGTTCCGAACCCTTAACGTAAGGAGACAAAATACATCAAAAAAATCATAAAATCAAAGGAAATTAACGGATTACAAGGAATGTATAGAAGAGAGAAAATATAACAATTTTGTAAAATTTAAGCCTATATAGCCTTAGACCTAGGGAAAATCAGCGGGCCTTCTGCTAGTCTCGAAATAGGCAAAAGCCTGGGCGGTTCAACCCGGGAATTTCGCGGTAGCGTCGCTGGCGTCCAACCGCTCTACCAAATATAAATAACCTTAGATAGGAAACCACAGCCCAAGGAGGGGATAACATGTCCGGATTTTCTCTAAAAAAGAAAGCCCAAAAACTAACTGCGTGGATCACCTTAGTACTATTTACCCTGCAGCCAAGCTTCATTGCCGCTCAAACCGTAGCCGATCCCAACGCAGCCAAACAAAACCGGCCGACCGTCGAAAGCGCCCAAAACGGTACCCCGGTTGTACAAATCGCCGCGCCAACCGCCAGCGGCGTATCTCATAACCTCTACCAGCAATTTAACATCGACCCCAAAGGACTCATCCTAAACAATTCCTATGGATTATCCAAAACCCAGCTCGCCGGATACATTCAGGGCAACCCTAACCTCGCCGGCGGCTCCGCAAGGGTTATCTTAAACGAAGTCACCAGCAACAACATCAGCCATCTCCGCGGCTACCTCGAAGTCGCCGGACAAAGAGCCGACGTCATCATTGCCAACCGGAACGGCATAATCGGCAATGGCTTCGGTTTCATCAACACCAACCGGGGCGTACTCACAACCGGTACACCCGTATTCGGCGGCAACGGCAGCCTCGAAGCCTTTCGCGTAACCGGCGGCCAAATCGCCGTCCAAGGTGACGGCATAAACGCCACCGGCGCCGACCGCGTCGACCTCATCAGCCGGGCTATTACCGTCAACGCCGGCATCTGGGCCAAAGAACTAAACGCAGTAACCGGTACGAATACCGTAGACTACAATACCCTAACCACCCATCCCATAACCGGCGACAGCACTGAACCCCAGCCCCAAGTGGCGATTGACGTCAGTGCCTTAGGCGGCATGTATGCCAACAAAATAAAACTAGTCGGCACCGAACAAGGCGTTGGCGTCAACAGCCAAGGCACCCTATCTGCCGATAGCGGCAATCTCATCCTAACCAACAACGGCCAAATCACCCTTGCCGGCAAAACCAGCGCCGCAGGCAGGATCAACATAAACGCCACCGACGACATAAACACTCAAGGCACAATCTTTGCCAAACAAAACACCAGCGTCAACAGCACCGGTACCCTAACCAACACCGGTACCATTGCCGCAGCCAATAACACAGAACTCACAGCCAAAACCATAGCCTCGACCGGAACCATAGCTGCCGGCATAAAAACAGACGGAACCATCGGGACCGCAGGCAACCTAACCGTCACCGCTACCGAAACATTAACGGCCACAGGTAAAAACATCGCCGGGAGCAACCTCGCCGTAACAGGAAAAGCTATCGACGCAAGCGGAGCTGCCACCTATGCCGGCAACGCAGCTACCATTACCACAACCAATGGCGACATTGACCACAGTGGGGCAACAACCCAAGTCAACGGCCAACTAACCTTGAACGCAACAGGGACAGTCAAAAACCTGAAAAATACAAATAACCAAACGGGACAAATCACCGCGGGAAAAATCGCCATCACCGCCAACGACATACAAAACCAGGACGGAATCATCCAGCAAACCGGTTCCGGCGATACCACCCTAACCGCCACCGGTACCATCGATAACACCGCAGGGATCATCGCCACCAACGGCACAAACCTTACCGTAAAAGCCAATACAATCAATAACCGCCAGGGAAAACTCCAACACGCGGGAACAGGAATCCTGGCAATACAAACAACCGATGGCGTACAAAATACCACCGGTACAATAGCCACCAATGGACAAGCCATAATCAATGCTCAGAATCTAGATAATACCCAAGGCACTATTACCGCCGGACAAGATCTGAAAATATCCTTAAACGGCAACCTAACGAATGCAGGAACCATCACCGCCATTAAAGATGCTGAAATAAATGCCAAAGACATGACCAACAAAACCGGTGGAACGATCATCACCGGCAACAACCTGAACCTAGTAACAAGCGGCACACTAACCAACCAAGGAACCATCTACGCCCAAGGAAATACCAATTTGTTAAACGCCGATACCTTAACCAACACCGGCCTCCTTGCCGCTGCCAAAGACACCACCCTTTCCGCCAACACCATATCTTCTACCGGAGTCATTGGTTCTGGTCTAAACAGCAACGGCAGCGTAGGCAATACCGGTAACCTTACCATAAAAGCCAATGCCACCGTTGCCACCAACGGACAAACACTAGCTGGCGGCGACCTCACTATCACTGGTACCGCCATTGATCATACCGGCGGTAAAACTTCTGCCGGTGGTACAGTCAGCCTTACCGCCACCAACGGCGATATCAACAACACCGGCGGCGAAATCCAAACACACGGAGCGTTAACAATATCAGTGGCCGGCAGTCTCAAAAATGATAAAGACAGCCAAGGTAAAACCGCTCAGATAACCGCCGACAAAATAACCGCCGTAGCTAATAGCATCAGCAACAAAGGCGGCACCATAAAACAATCAGGTGCAGAAAACACAAACCTAACAGCGGCAACTGCCATCGACAATACCGATGGCACCATTGCCAGCAATGCCGATAATTTCACCGTGGAAACCGGCATTCTAACCAACACCAATGGGAAAATCCAACACGCGGGAACCGGTGCGCTGACAATACAGGCGGCCAATACCCTGACTAATACCAGCGGCAGCATCGCCACTAACGGCCGGCAAACTATTCAAGCTCAGGCGCTAGATAACACCAAAGGTACCATTGTAGCCAAAAAGCAACTTACAGTAAATGCGCCTTCTATCGTAAACAGCCAGGGGACTATTGCTGGTGACACAATACATATCACCTCCCAAACCATCACCAACAACCAACAAGGCTTAATCCAGGCACAAAAAGGCCTAACAGTAAAAGCCCAAAACCTGGATAACCAGACAGGCAGTCTGCTAAGCCTTGACAACAGTGGTGCCATTATCGCCATTGACCAAACCATTCAAAACTCTAACGGCGTAATCGGTGGCAACGGGGATGTAAGCATAACCGCCGCCAACCTAACCAGCCAACAGGGACAAGTCCTGGCGCAAGGCAATCTTAATCTCACCACCAGCCAGAGAATAGATAACACCAATGGCAAGATGGTATCTCAACAAAATATTAACCTTAACCAAACCAACGCTACAGTAAATAACACCGGCGGCACGATCAATGCTGGTGGTGAACTAAATGTCCAGGCAAATACAATTAACAGCACAGGCGGTAACCTGACCGCAACCACCGATGTTAACCTTACCGCTCAGAACCTGGTAAATGGCACAACAACGGTCGGACGTGATGTCAACATCAACGTAAGTGGTGACTATACCCAGGAAAGCGGCCAAGTGCAGGCCAACCGGGATGTTAATATTCAAGTAACCGGAACAGCGACAAATAAAGGTAATATTAATGCCGTAAATGATGTCAAACTGACTGCCGGAACGGTTAATAACAATACAGGTGCTGTTGTATCTGCCAATAAGCAATTAAAAGTATCGGCAAACGCTGTCAACAACGGTGGCAAACTTGACAGCGATTTGGTAGATGTACAAGCACAAAATGTCAACAACACCGGAACCGTTATCGCAAAGAACCTAACCATGAACGCCGATACCATCAAAAACACCGGCGACTCGGCCATGCTGGCTACAACTACCGAAATGAACCTTACCGCTAAAACCGCACTGGAAAACAAGGATGGCGCTACTATCTACAGCGTAGGCAACATTACCATAGCTGGTAGTGACACGCGGGATGAAAAGGGACAACCAGTAGATAGAAGTAGTTCGGTGCTTAATCAGTCAGCTAATATTGAGGCTGATGGTAATATTGCTATATATGCTAAGGATATCACGAATAAGAAACGAGTAACTGAGGCTGGACAGACGGTTGTTTCGGAAGTTATTTATTCCAAGCCAATTGATAGGGAGGTATATATAAATTGTTACTCAGGTGGAGGTGATAGTGGTTTCAGCTGGACTGAAAAGGACTATGTCAAAAATTTATTTAACCCCAGCACTGCAATTAAATTAAGTGATACGGGTGGATTAGACAACCGTGGTGGAAGGCATGGAACGATTTGGTTACTTGGGACAACAGTAACTGAGACTAATTTTATCCAAGACTCTCCTGAAGGTAAAATTACAGCTGGTGGGAATATTACACTGCGAACCGATACCGTAAACAATAACAATAGTTCAGTTACTGCTGCCGGTAAATTGGATTCAACTGGAAAGTTAAATAATATTTCACAGGGACGAGTGAGAATAACTACTCGGCATTTAGCCGATAGCTACCGACATCATGTAATGTACTGTGGTGATATGGTCTATTATTACTATAACGAAAGTGACATTGGCGAAACTAATGCAGTAAAGCTTTATAGATCCACTCAACTCCACGACGAAAACACCTACGAACAATTGCCTGGTGCTACCGCTATCTTCGAAGGTAAAAAGCAAGTAATCATCAATTGCCCAAGCGTAACTAACATCACAAATAATCCTACAAACATTACCGGGGGCAATTCCTCAACCCTAAAACCTACACAACAATCCGATGTCTCCAAAATCCAAACAGTTCTAGGAAATGCTAATACAACGCCGATAGGGCAGGTAGGAATAACAGGTAGTGTATCCAACATAGTCAACAAAAACAGCATGAATATAACCTTGCCCTCCAATAGTCTCTATTCCATTCACACTGGACCAGGCAGTCGTTACTTAGTAGAAACAGACCCTAGGTTTGCTAATTACCAAACCTTTATTTCCAGTGACTATATGCTGCAAAACCTAGGCTTAGATCCCTCTAAAACAATGAAGCTGGTCGGCGATGCCTTCTACCAACAAAAACTCATTCGTGATCAAGTTAGCCAGTTAACCGGCAAGCAATTTCTCGGCGACTATTCCTCCAACAATGAAGAATACAAAGCCTTAATGGATAACGGTACGACCATTGCGAAAAAGTTCAACTTGCAAGTCGGTATTGCCCTAACCCCGGAACAAATGGCGCAGCTTACTTCCAATATGGTATGGATGGTAGAGCAAGAGATACAGGGACAAAAAGTACTGGTTCCCGTAGTCTACCTGGCCCCAAATCAAACAAACAGCCTGAGGAATAACGGCGCTATCATCTCCGGTGAAAATGTCAGCATTACGGCAGACCAAGACATCGTCAACCAGAACAGTAAAATAACCGGCGGCAACATCAACCTGGTTGCTGGCCGGGACATCAAGAATGAAACAACTACCTATGTTGCTAAGACAGGCGTTCATTTCGAATCAGGTAACGACATCAGAACCATGGCCGGACAAACCGCCGAAATTACCGCTACCGGCAATCTAACCGTTAACGCCAAACAAGATGTAAAAATCAACGGTGGCAAACTTTCCGCAGGCAACAACGTAACCATCGAAGCTGGCCGCAACCTAGAAGTAGGGTCAGTAGCTACCGGTAATATAACTACCAGAAGAGATTATCTCAACGAAACTACCGCAAACATAACCAGCAGCATCAAAGCTGGCGAAAACATAACCATGACAAGCCACCAGGATACTAATCTGAGCGGCGCTAACATTGATGCCGGTAAAGACCTGAGCCTTACTTCTACTGGCAATGTTAACATCACCGCAGTCAAAGACGAAGCACTGTTAGATGAAAAAATAGGTTCAAGCCGAAACTGGAAACGTACCCGTACTGACGATGAAACAGTTATCGGAAGTAATCTCCACGCTGGCGGCAACGTCACGATTTCGGCAACTCAGTCAGAAGGCAACAAACAATCTAACAAAGGCAATATCACCATTGCCGGTAGCAACGTCACCAGCGATAACGGTAAAATTACCATCAAGGCAGATAAAGACGTAACAATTCAAGAGGTCAAAGAAAAACACGAATCACTCGTACAGACCCATAAAAAGAAAAGTGGTTTCTTTTCCTCGAAAACCACAGATACTCTCGACTATTCCCTGACTAACCAAGTCAAAGGCAGCACCATTTCCGGTGACCAAGTCGACATCAATTCCGGCAACAACCTTACCGTCAAAGCCGGCACAGTTGTCGCCACAAACGACGTCAAGCTGCAAGCCGACAACGACGTAACCCTTACCTCCGCCCAAGAAACCGGCAAAGAAGAACACTACAAACGCGTCAAAAAATCCGGTCTATTTGGTGGTGGCGGCTTAGGTTTCACTATTGGTAAAGAAAGCACAACAACCACCTTAAACGAGCAAGTAAAAGACGAAATCGGTACCACTGTTGGTTCCATCAACGGTAATGTAAGCATAATCGCCGGCAACAAAGTAAAGAGCGAAGGCACAACCTTTGTCAGCGGAAAAGACACCAACATCACCGGCAAAGAAGTAACCATCGACAACACTATTAACACCTACGACAGCCAGTACAAGTTCCAATACAAGAAAAGCGGACTTACCGTGTCCTTGGGGAGTGGGGCAATTAGCGCCGGACTCAATCTCACTGGCGACTTGGAGCGAGGAAGTCAGGTAAAAGATGAACGCCTCCAAGCCCTCTATGGATACAAGGCAGCAAAAGACCTAAAAACCCTCGGAAAAGAACTTAAAGGTAATCTTAAAGACGGCTTATCTGTTAATGTCAGTCTTGGTTCCACTAAGATGACTACGGAGCAGAACACCCACGTAGAGACAGTCAATGCATCAAACATAACAGCAGGGGGTAACGTTACCGTCAAAGCAACTGGGGGCGATGTCGACCTTAAAGCTACAAACATCAATGCTACCAATATTACAATCGACGCCGTAAAAGATCTCAACATCGAGTCAGCCCAAAACAAAATGGAGTCCAACACCAAAACAAAGTCATCCTCCGCATCAATCGGAGCATCTTTCGGTATTTCAGGCTCTTTCGGGGGATTCGACGGTAGCTTTAACTCCAGTAAAGGTAAAGAAAATGAAAACTCTACTACCAATACCGAAAGCGTACTCAACGCTAGCGGTACGTTGAATCTAAAATCAGGTAATGACACAAACATAATTGGTTCTCAAGTCAAAGGCAAAAAAGTAGAAGTAAACGTCGGCGACAACCTTAACATAGTCAGCCAGCAGGACAGTGAGAATTACACATCGAAAAATCAAGGTATTGGTTTCGTATTCAATACGGGAAAAGTTGATGGAAAACCATTACCTTCGGATGTTCAAGGGCCAGTTAATAAAGTAAACTCTGTTGATGTCAAAGGCTCATTTAGTTCAGATAAAACTAACTCAACTTATACCAGTGTGATAGAACAAGCAGGTATATACGCGGGCAAAGAGGGCTTTGATATCAATGTAGGGAAAAATACAGACCTTAAAGGTGCGGTCATTGCCAGCGACGCTACACCGGATAAGAATAAGATTAGTACCGATACGCTGACTTACTCGGATATTGAGAATAAGGCGGAGTATAAGGCGAGTAGCATTGGGGTTAATTACGATAGCAAGAAATACAGTCCTGAGGATAAAGAAAATTATAAAAATCAAGGTCTGACGCCTAATATCGGGGTAACATCTTCTGGAGATGCTGATAGTACAACTAAGTCGGCTATTTCACCTGGAACCATTGAAATCAGAAGCAATCCAAATCAAGATTTATCGAAACTTAGTCGAGATACTAATAAAAGTTTAAATGCTTTAGGTAAGATATTTGATAAGAAGAGCGTTCAAGAACGACAAGAGCTAGCGAATTTATTTGGACAAGAAGTTTTTGATGCTATTGGTAATCTAAAATTAAAAGAAGGTAGCCCAGAGAAAGTTACTCTTGATGCCTTGGCGGGTGGCTTAATGGCACAATTAGGCGGGGGGAACTTTACCTCAGGTGCTGCAGGGGCAGGATTTAATCAATTAGTTCAAACTGAATTAGCTAAGATTAAAGATCCAGCTTTACATCAGTGGGCTAGTGTGGTTGTAGGAGGGATAGCTGCCCAGTTAGCTGGGGATAGCACTTTGACAGGGGCAAGTACGGCAGTTAGTGAGACAAGGAATAATTTCTTTAAGCATTACTACACAGTATGGTGGAGTATTTTCATAGCACATACAGACAAAATTAAAGGGGTTATTGCTCAAGCACAAATTGAAAAAGCAGGTACTGGCTCGGAAATATATAATTTGGATTTTGGTGATGGTGACGTTTTGCGAATAAAAACGGGCCATGGTTATCGAGATAATCATCGTTCACAGACTGAGGGTACAGTTCCGCCGTTTACAGCAACCGATAAAGATACTATTATCCAAGCCGTCACAAGTGCAGCTTTAACAGCATATGCGGATCATCAAGTAACGGGCACGAGCTTTCCTGTATTAGGAGAAAGTGAACCCCAAACAATATATACTAATATGTTCTTATTTAACCCAGGAACGGGAAGAAACGAATATACTCGAGTTGAGATTAAAGTGGGATATAATAGTTATAAAGGTGCTGTTGAAGTATCAGATTTTTATCCTGTATTAAGACTTTAAAGGTAAGGGATTTAAAATGAACTTTAGACAATTGGCAAAAAGATTTATATGTGTATCTGGGTGGTATAAAAGTTACCCAAAAATGGAAATGCGTATAAAGTGTAATAGGGTGCTATATGATATTAGTAATCGATTAAAGCCTATTATTAACTCATCTACGACGGAAGATTTGCGATTGATACATCAATTTACTAAAACACCGCTTGCATACATGTCAGATGACACGGAATTTACGGTGTTACTTTTCCAGCGAAATATATTGCTTGATCCGGTAGATGCTGATGTATTAAAAAAATTTGCTATGTTTATCTGCACTTACGGATGGCAACTTGAAGCGAATAAAATTGAGCAATTGTTAAATGAGAGAAAGATAGAAAAGGCAGCTAAATTTTCAATTAGTTTGGAGCTTTATAGAAATGGACGTCAACATGAAATGACTGAGAAGGAATTAAATATCTATGTTGATAAAATCATGAAAACTCTTGACTAAATAATTCTGGAATGAGTGACAAGAGCTACTGGACAACACCTCTACTCCTAAAAGCCTCAAAGGTCAACAGACAAAATCTGTTGACTCTTCTTTTCTCCAAAATACCTGCGGTGTCTTCTGGTTGCTTCTATTGTTGGAGGTAATAAAAAATGGAATGCTGATGTTGCGGGAATAAAAAAAAGAACTAAGATAAGGAGAACTATTAACTCCTACAAGAAGTGAATAAATTAAAACTTATCACGAAAGGTAACGGGACAATATGTGCCGCCTTTCGTGTTTTTTTATTCTTAGGGGGGAGAGAATCGTTCTAGTGAGAAGCAATTATCTCAAACTCTTAAATAAGGAGACAAAACAAAATCAAAAAAGCATAAAAGCAAAGGAAATTTACGGATTGCGAGGAAATATATAGGAGAGAAAAAATATAACAATTTTGTAAAATTTAAGCCTACAACTAACAAAATCCATCAGATTATTTACCACAAAACACTACACTTGAGGAGTTAACCACAGCCCAAGGAGGGGAAAACATGTCCGGATTTTCTCTAAAAAAGAAAGCCCAAAAACTAACTGCGTGGATCACCTTAGTACTATTTACCTTGCAGCCAAGCTTCATTTCTGCCCAAACCGCAGCCGATCCCAACGCAGCCAAACAAAACCGACCGACCGTCGAAAGTGCCCAAAACGGCACCCCGGTCGTACAAATTGCCGCGCCAACCGCGGGCGGCGTATCTCATAACCTCTACCAGCAATTCAACATCGACCCCAAAGGACTCATCCTAAACAATTCATACGGGTTATCAAAAACCCAACTTGCCGGATACATTCAAGGCAACCCTAACCTCGCCGGTGGTTCCGCGCGAGTCATCCTCAATGAAGTCACCAGCAACAACATCAGCCACCTCCGCGGCTACCTTGAAGTCGCCGGACAAAGAGCCGACGTCATTATTGCCAACCGCAACGGCATCATCGGCAACGGCTTCAGTTTCATCAACACCAACCGGGGCGTACTCATCACAGGCACCCCCATCTTCGGCGGTAACGGCAGCCTCGAAGCCTTCCGCGTAACCGGTGGTCAAATCGCCGTCCAGGGCGACGGCATTAACGCTACCGGCGCCGACCGCGTCGACCTCATCAGCCGGGCCGTCACCGTCAACGCCGGCATCTGGGCCAAAGAACTAAACGTAGTAACTGGCCCGAATGCCGTAAACTACAATACCCTAACCACCCAACCCATAGCTGGCGACAGCATCGAACCCCAACCCCAAGTGGCGATTGACGTCAGTGCCTTAGGCGGCATGTATGCCAACAAAATAAAACTAGTCGGCACCGAACAAGGTGTCGGCGTCAACAGTCAAGGCACCCTATCCGCCGATAACGGCAACCTCATCCTAACCAACAACGGGCAAATCACCCTCGCTGGTAAAACCAGCGCCGGTGGCAGCCTCAACATAAACGCCACTGACGACATAAATGCTCAGGGCACAATCTTTGCCAAACAAAACACTAACATCAACGGCACCGGAACCATAGCCAACACCGGTACCATTGCTGCAGGCAACAATACAGAACTCACAGCCAAAACTATAGCCTCGACCGGAACCATAGCCTCCGGTATAAAAACAGATGGTAACGTCGGTACCACAGGAAACCTAATCATAAATGCTAGTGAAACCCTAACCGCCACAGGCAAAACCATCGCCGGCGGCAACCTTAAAATGACTGGAACCAACATTGACGTAAGCAGCGGAACCACTTACGCTGGCGGCTCCGCCAGCATCACTGCATCTAATGGTGACATTGACCACAGTGGGGCTACAACCCAAGTCAACGGACAACTAACTCTGAATGCAACAGGGGCTGTCAAAAACCTGAAAAATACAAGCAACCAAGCTGGTCAAATCACATCCGAAAAAATCGCCATCACAGCGAAAGACATACTCAACCAGGACGGAACCATCCAGCAAACCGGTTCCGGTGATACCACCCTAACCGCCACCGGCGCCATCGATAACACCGCAGGGACAATCGCCACCAATGGTACAAACCTTGCCATAAAAACAAATGCAATCAACAATAGCCAGGGAAAACTTCAGCACGCGGGAACAGGCGCCCTAGTAATACAAACACCCGATGGCATCCAAAACACCAGCGGCACCATTGTCACCAATGGACAAGCCACACTCAACGCCCAGAACCTGGATAATACCCAAGGCACTATTGCCGCCGGACAAGACCTGAAAATATCTCTTAAAGGTAACCTAACCAACAGCCAAAATGGCCAACTAACAGCCAACCAAAACCTAACTATGAATATCGGTGGTACCGTTACCAATACCGGAACTATTACCGCCGGTAAAGACGCTGATATAAGCACCAAAGACATGACCAACGAAACCGGTGCTACTATTATCACCGGCAACAACCTAAACCTAGTAACAAGCGGCGCCCTAACCAACCAAGGGACAATCTACGCCCAGGGCAATACCAAGCTGGAAACTGACGGTACCTTAACCAACACTGGCTTGCTTGCCGCGGCCAAAGACACCACCCTATCCGCCAACACCATTTCTTCTAGCGGAGTAATCGGTTCCGGCCTCAACAGCGACGGCAGCGTAGGCAATACCGGTAACCTTACCATCAAAGCCAATACCACCGTTGCCACCAACGGACAAACACTAGCTGGCGGTGACCTCACCATTATCGGTGCTGCCATCGACCATACCGGTGGTAAAACCTCTGCCGGTGGGACCGTCAGCCTTACCGCCACCAGCGGTGATATCAACAACAACGGCGGCGAAATCCAAACGCACGGAGCGTTGACAATAGCAACTGCTGGCAGTCTGAAAAATGATAAAGACACTCAGGGGAAGAACGGCCAGATAACCGCCGGCAAAATAACCGCCGTAGCTAATAGCATCAGCAACAAAGGTGGCACCATAAAATAATCAGGTGCAGAAAACACAAACCTAACAGCGGCAACTGCCATCGACAATACCGATGGCACCATTGCAAGCAATGCCGATAATTTCACCGTGGAAACCGGCACCCTCACCAACACCAACGGTCAAATCCAACACGCGGGAACAGGCGAGCTGGTAATACAGGCTGCCAATACCCTGACCAACACCAGCGGCAGCATCGCTACCAACGGCCAGCAAACTGTTCAAGCTCAGGCGCTAGACAACACAAAAGGTACCATTGTAGCCAAAAAGCAACTTACCGTACATGCGCCTTCCTTTGTAAACAGTCAGGGGACCCTTGCTGGTGACACCATAAACATTACCTCCCGGGCAATCACCAACAACCAACAAGGCTTAATCCAGGCGGAAAAAGGCCTAACAGTAAAAGCCCAAACCCTGGATAACCAGACAGGCAGCTTGCTAAGCCTTGACAACAGTGGTGCCATCATTGCCATTGACCAAACTATCCAAAACTCTAACGGTGTAATTGGTGGTAACGGGGATGTAACCATTACCGCGGAAAATCTAACCAGCCAAAACGGACAAGTTCTGGCGCAAGGCGACCTTACCGTCACCACCAGTCAGGGACTGGATAACACCAAGGGCAAAATGGTATCCCAGAAAAATATCAACCTTAACCAAACCAACACAACACTAAATAACACCGGTGGCACAATCAACGCCGGTGGAGAATTAACCGTCCAGGCAAATACAATTAACAGCACAGGCGGTACCCTGACCGCCACCACTGATGTTAACCTTACCGCTCAGAACCTAATAAACGGAACAACAACGGCCGGACGGGATGTCAACATCAACGTAAGTGGCGGCTATACCCAGGAAAACGGCCAAGTACAGGCTAACAGGGACGTCAATATTCAAGTAACCGGGACAGCGACAAACAAAGGCAACATTGCTGCCGTAAATGATGTCAAACTGACCGCCGCAACGGTTAATAACAATACAGGTGCTGTTATATCTGCCAATAAGCAGTTAAAAATATCGGCAACAAATGATGTCAACAACGGTGGCAAACTTGACAGCAACTTGGTAGATGTACAAGCACAAAACATCAACAATACCGGAACCGTTATGGCAAAGAACCTAACCATGAACGCCGACATTATCAAAAATACCGGCGATGCGGCCATGCTGGCTACAACTACCGAGATGAACCTTAATGCCAAAACCGCACTGGAAAATAAAGACGGCGCTACTATCTACAGCGTAGGTAATATTACGATAGCTGGTAGTGACAAGCGGGATACACAAGGACAACCGGTAGATAGAAGTGGTTCGGTACTTAATCAGTCAGCCAAGATTGAGGCTGATGGTAATATTGCTATATCTGCTAAGGATATTACGAATACGAGAAGGGTAATCGAGGTAGGGCAGAGGATTATTTCGGATGTAACTTATTCTAAGATTCGTATTGGCGATATAGGCTGGTGGGGGACATATGGTGGTTCTGGTGGTGGTGAAGAGTATAGAACGGCATATCGTCAAAATATACTTGATACTAACACAGCAATTCTGGTAGGTGCTAAAATAGTTACTAATCCTAAGTTCCCTATAAAGCGTGAAGCTAAAATATGGATGTTAGGACAAACCGTTACGGAAACTGATTTTACCCAGAATTCACCTGAAGGAAAAATTACTGCTGGTAGAAATATAACGCTACGTTCTGATACCGTGAACAATAACAGTAGTATAGTTATTGCTGCTGGTAAGCTGGATTCAAGTGGAACGTTAAATAATATTTCTCAGGGACGGGTAAGAATAACTACTCGTCATTTGGCAGATAGCTTTATGCGCGCTTACGATGATCTTCACGACAATTCTAAACAGGTTTATATAGCTGACCTTCGCGACGAAACAACCTACGAACAACTGCCTAGTACTACTGCAATCTTTGAAGGCAAACAGCAAGTAATCATCAATGGCCCCAGCGTAACTAACATTACTAATAACCCTGCAAACATTACCGGAGGCAATACTTCAACCCTAAAAACTACGCAACAATCCGATGTCTCCAAAATCCAAACAGTTCTAGTAAACACCACTGCAACACCGATAGGACAGGCAGGGACGACTGGCAGTGTATCTAACATAGTTAACAAAAACAGCATGAGCATAATCCTGCCTTCCAATGGCCTTTATACCATTCACACCGAACCGGGCAGCCGTTACTTAGTAGAAACAGACCCTAGGTTCGCTAATTACCAAACCTTTATTTCCAGTGACTATATGCTGAAAAACCTCGGCTTGGATCCCTCTAAAACCATGAAGCTGGTCGGGGACGCCTTCTACCAGCAGAAACTCATTCGCGAGCAGGTTAGCCAGTTAACCGGCAGGCAATTTCTCGGCGAATATTCTTCCAACAATGAAGAATATAAAGCCCTAATGGATAACGGAACGACCTTTGCGAAAAAGTTCAACCTGCAGGTCGGTATTGCCCTAACCCCGGAACAAATGGCGCAGCTCACTTCCAACATGGTTTGGATGGTAGAACAAGAAGTACAGGGCCAAAAGGTACTGGTTCCCGTCGTCTACCTGGCCCCGAATCAAACCAGCAGCCTAAGAGATAACGGAGCTATCATCGCTGGTGAAAACGTCAGCATAACGGCAGACCAGGACATTCTCAATCAGAACGGTAAAATAACCGGTGGAAACATCAACCTGGTAGCTGGCCGCGATATCAAGAATGAAACAACAACCTTTGTTGCCAAAACAGGAGATCATTTTGAATCAGGCAACGAAATCAGAACAATGGCCGGACAAACCGCCGAAATTACCGCTACCGGCAATTTAACCGTTAACGCCAAACAAGATGTAAAAATTATTGGTGGCAAGCTATCGGCAGGCAACAACGTAACCATCGACGCTGGACGCAATCTAGAAATAGGGGCAGTGGCTACCGGCGATATAAATACCGGGAAAAATTATCTTCAAGAAACCACCACAAATATAGCCAGCAGCATCACTGCCGGAGATAATATAGCATTAAAAAGTAAGCAGGACACTAATCTAAGTGGTGCTAAAGTAGCAGCAGGTAAAAATGTTACACTCACGTCTACCGAAGGTAACATTAATATTAACGCAGTAAAAGATGAAGAATTAGTAGACACTAAAAGTCGCAGCTGGTTTAAAACGAACTCGTACCATAAAGAAACAACGAGTAATGTAATCAGCAGCATCACAGCTGGTGAAAACATCGGCATGTCAAGTAAGCAAGATACTAACCTGAGCGGAGCTGACTTGAATGCTAGTAAAGAACTTAACATTACTGCCAACGGCAATGTCAACATTACTGCAGTAAAAAATGAAATACTGCAAGATGAAAAAACAGGCTCAAGCAGCAATTGGAAACGCACCCGTACTGACGATGAAACAGTCATCGGCAGCAACCTCCATGCCGGTGGCAACGTCAATATCGCAACTGTTCAATCTAACGACAACAAAGAACCTAATAAAGGCAATATCACCATTGCCGGCAGCAACGTCACCAGTGATGACGGTAAAATTGCCATCAAGGCAGATAAAGACGTAACAATTCAAGAGGTCAAAGAAAAACACGAATCACTGGTGCAGACCCATAAAAAGAAAAGTGGTTTCTTTTCCTCGAAAACCACAGATACTCTCGACTATTCCCTGACGAACCAAGTCAAAGGCAGCACCATCTCCGGAGACCAAGTCGACATCAATTCCGGCAACAACCTTACCGTCAAAGCCGGCACCGTTGTCGCCACAAACGACGTTAAACTGCAAGCCGCCAACGACGTAACCCTTACCTCCGCCCAAGAAACCGGCAAAGAAGAACACTACAAACGCGTCAAAAAATCCGGTCTATTTGGTGGTGGCGGCTTAGGCTTCACCATCGGCTCACAAAGCACAACAACAACCCTAAACGAACAAGTAAAAGACGAAATCGGCAGCACGGTTGGTTCCATCAACGGCAATGTCACCGTCACCGCCGGTAACAAAGTAAAAAGCGAAGGCACAACCTTTGTCAGTGGCAAAGACACCAACATCACCGGCAAAGAAGTAACCATTGACAACACCATCAACACCTACGACAGCCAGTACAAATTTGAATACAAAAAAAGCGGACTTACCGTGTCTTTGGGTGGTACAGTAATTGAATCCGGTCTCAGTATGGCCAATCATTTGGACCGTTCCGGAGAAGTAGAGGACAACCGGTTACAAGTTCTTCACCTCAAGAAGGCATACGAGGACTATAAAAAAATCGATAAAACCTTTGATGAACTTGGGAAACTCAAGGATGATTTTAACAAGGCGATAGATAAAAGTAAGCTAACTAATAGTAAACTCGATCAAGACGCAGCCACAAAAGCCGGTAATAGTCTAAAAGATAGCATAGACAAAGCCTTCTCCATTAATGTCAGCCTTGGCACAGCTAAAACAACCATGGTGCAGAACACCCATGTAGAAACAGTGAATGCCTCAAACGTATCAGCAGGCGGCAACGTTACCATCAAATCCACTGCTGGCGACGTTAACCTTAAGGCTACAAATATTAATGCGACCAATATCACAATCGACGCAGTAAAAAATCTCAACATAGAGTCTGCTCAAAATGTTTCGAATACCGACACCAAGACAAGTTCATCCTCCGCATCCGTCGGCGCAACTTTCGGCCTAGGATCGGGATCCTTCGGCGGATTCAACGCTGGATTCAACTCCAGTAAAGGCAAGGAAAACCAAGCATCCATTACCAATACCGAAAGCGTAGTCAATGTAAGCGGTACCGTATCTCTAAAATCGGGGAACGATACCAACATCATCGGTTCTCAAGTCAAAGGTAACAAAGTAGAAGTCAACGTTGGCGATAATCTCAACATCGAGAGCAAGCAGGACAGTGAAACCTACAAATCGGAAACAAAAAGTAAAGGAATCAACGCAACAACAGGATTCAAACCAAGCAAAGATGATCTAACGAAAAAAGTAGGTACATCCAATGTAACTGGATCTACAAATGCAGAAAAGATGAACTCCAGTTACACTAGTGTAGTTGATCAAGCAGGCATATTCGCAGGAAAAGATGGTTTCGATATCAAAGTAGAAAAGGTTACCGACCTGAAGGGTGGTGTCATTGCCAGTGACGCTACGCCGGATAAGAATAAGATTAGTACCGGTACGCTGGCATGGCAGGATTTGCACAATAAGGCAAAGTATGAGGCATCTGGTTATGGACTTAATTACTCTTCTAAACGAGGAGAGCAAGGTTCAGGCATAGCTAAAGGAATTACGCCATCCATTACTCCAACTGTAAAAGGTGATGCAGATAGTATAACAAAATCAGCAATATCTCCTGGAACTATTGAAATTCGCAGTAATCCTAACCAAGATATTAGTGGACTTAGTCGTGACCCAAAAGACTCAGTTAATGCTCTGGCGAAGATATTCGATAAGAAGACCGTTCAAGAAAAGCAAGAGTTAGCAAGTTTGTTTGGTCAGATGGCTTATGAAGCTGTAGGGGAAATAGCAAGGAAACACCAGATGGAAGCTGGTAAAAAGAACTATGAGGCAGCAATGCTTGAAAAAATAGACCCTAATAATCCGCAGATTGCAGTACTTCGCCAAGAAGCAAGTAGTATTCTATCTGAGTGGGGTCAAGGTGGAACAAGTAAGATAGCCTTACATGCTCTTGTCGGGGGCATGATGTCCAGCTTATCAGGCAATAGCTTTGGTGCTGGAGCGACTTCTGCAGGAATAAATGAAGCTTTACAGAAAGGGTTAGGAGCATGGGAAGAAAAAAATCCAGCTCTTAACCAGTGGGCGAGTCTTGTTATTGGTGGAGCAGTAGGTGGTTTAACAGATGGAAATGCAGCTAATGCAGGAAATGTAGCCCTCTCTGGAACAAAATATAATGCAGATGTGCCCAAAGTACTGTTAGGACCAGTGTTAGGTGCAATTATTCCGGACGAATGGATAGACAGAGTATTTAATCCAGGGCTGAAGAAAATATTTAAATGCGTAGGGACGGGCGGTCTTAAGCCTAACGAATATAAATGCTATGCAGTTGACTTTGGGGAAGGAATTGTGGGAAGGGTTGGATATATCATTGATGGAACAGGAAACGTCTTTGAAGTTACAGGAGCTGGAGTCGGTGGATCCATATTGCCTATTTCAGCAGGAGAAACGGTTGGGATAGTGTTAAAGAAAGATGGAAAAAGTTATGATGCAAAAAAGATGCAAGATGCAATGGAAGGATTGTCCATTGGCTTTAGTTTCCAAGGAGGGGTTCAAGGAGGGGTTTCTTGGTCCCCTAGTGGCACGTGGTATGGCGAGGTTGGCGTGGTTGCAAACGCTGGTGTAGGTGGCACTCTAGCCAAAACTCATTATCTGTTTAATATCAATGATTAGTAAGAACGGGGGTGTAAATATGAACAGAGGGATGATTTTCTTACTTGGATTTTTGGTACTATTTATTGCTGGATATTTGGTTTGGAATAACGAGGATGGTAAATCACGCGAAGTAAGGATTGTTGCCGAAAATCAAGCCATCCAGCACCCCGAAGGAACTAAATTAATTTCGTATGAAGTTGGACGAAAAATTATTAAGCGATGGGTTTCTAGCAAGTATACGTATCCTATCAGCGATGATGAAGTGAAAAAATATTATGATCAAGAGTTTGAAAAGAAGGGATGGGAAAAAGTACCGTACTCTTATTCAAGACCAGGAGATATGTTTTATGCATATAAAAAAGATAATTTAGAAGTGGTTTTAGGATCACATAAGGAAAATTATTGGACGCTATATATGACCTATCTGGATGCTAAATATTAAACAATCTAAGAGTAAGTTAGGGGATCGAAAAGAAGCAAGGGGACGGTACTCGCTAAGGAGGGACAATGAATCTGCCTGTGACACCCTGTGGCTGGCAGTGCGGGCGCTACCGGAGTTACACTGTTAGTTACACTGAACGGAATGCGGCTGGTGTGCGGGAATAAAAAAAGAACTAAGATGAGGAGAACTATTAACTCCTACAAGAAATGAATGGGAAAGCTGTTCAATATGAAATTCCGTATCCAGATCGATTGATAGTACTAATGCAGAAATTCAATCTAACTACTACAAGCAACTGCAAGATGCAACCCTAGTATACGGATTTAAGAGTGTACTTGCATTTAGTGTAAAAAAAGTGGGGGATTTATTACGAGTACCAGCAAGTGAAACGGGATCAGGGATTGCTGAAACTGGAGCTAATACGGCATCTAAAACTATACAAACTGAAACAACGATTAAACAGGGACCGAGTAATGTTAGCGTGGCGGGTGATTCATCAAAGATTTCCTAATGCAAATGGGACCCGGCTTTAAGAGCAACACGAAGACCTATATTTGATAGTTGGGTACAAGATGGTGTAGAAATAAACGGAGAGACTTTTAAAATGAACCAACATGCCAACAGATGTTAAAGTCTGTTGGCTTTTTACTAATATAGTAATGATGGTAGTAGCCTGACAGTTTTAGGCTTAAGGGGTCGAGTACAGTTGAGCAATTGGCAAAATCAAGTCCAATAGAAATTCCTTCTTCAGCTACTTAAAGAGTAAGGTAAAACTGGATATGACTAGGTGTACCAGAAGAACAAGGTAATACTTGGGTTGTTACTAGAACCTTACCTGGAGAAGGAGCCAGAAGACTCCGAAGAAATTCTAACTGAAATAATGAGTGGACGCCACGATGGAAATGGCAAGAAGCTATAACTGCAAGGCAAAATTGTACTGCAACTCCAGAACAAGATGCAATGCTAAAAAATGGACACTGGTCAGCGCCTTAGGAGGAGAAACATGGGTAGATATGTATTGATATTGACCCAAAAGCTTTTGGTGTTAAAGATAAGTCGGGATGGTTTGAGACTGCTGAAAAAGTTGCGTTTTTGTAAACTTGAGCACGGCGGAATAAGGGTTTGTAGGTCTGTCTTTCCGAAAAAAATGGACTTTTTCAGTGGTTTCGGACGGTTCCTTGACTCATCAGGCTGGCAGTGCTGGTTGCATGCTAGAGTAGCACTGTTGGTTCTGGTGAACGGAATGTGGCTGGTGCGAGCCAGATAGGGAGAGCTATTTAGTACTACCTAATTTGTATCATTATTGAAATATAATCATACTGAATTAATAATCCATATTATAGATAAGGACTATCGGAAGGAATGCGGTGATTGAGTGTTTGAAGAGATAAATAGCCGTGGATTGGAAGTCTTTACTGCTCTTCTATTGCTCTCTGGAGAAGCAAATATTATTTCAGTCACTCTAAATAAACAACAAGGTTTTTTTTCATTGAACGTCGGTTCTAAATTTTTTGATTGGCGAACTCCTTTAGAAGTTACAACATCGACGAATCAAACTCAAACAAGGCCAGCATCAGCAGATATGGAAGACATTCCTATAAAGCCTCATTTAGCATTTGACAGCTGCTTGTCTAATGGTACCGGAGATGCCGAAACGACTACTTCCGATGCAATGATTCTTCTTGGTATCTTTATTATTGCAGTTTTCTTACTGGAAGACCCTTTTATTGATATCACTCATTCAACAAATACATAAGTTAAAATCCTATTTCTAACATACTCCCATGTGCTTCCTTCAATCTTTGGAACCAGAGTACGTCACGTATCCGCTGCTGAAGAAAACGGACCAAGTTCAATAAACTGATCTGGACCAAATTGACAGTGTTGCTAAAACTGGCGACCTACAGCATGCCGCCATAGGCAGCCAGTGATATACGGTCAAAATCTATGATGGGCAAGGTTTGGTCCAAGAAAAATGCTTATCCACAGTAACTATCGAAGTTAGCACCCAAATTAATCAGTTTCAATTTCAAACCCCTCAGAACGAAGGGTCTGCAAAGCATTTGCGAGGTCTTTTTCTTTTACTAAAATATAATCCGTATTATACGTTGAAATGGCAAAAATACTAACGCCGGCTTTGGCTAGTACAAAAGAAACTATAGACAATATGCCTATTAAGCTAAAATCTAGTATTCCCACGATCTTTAGTGCTCGCCAACTTCTTTCACATACGGCATCTTTAGGTATACCTGATTCTGAGCATACTATCGAAAGCTCATCTGAAGTCTTCGTAATAGAGAAAAACTCGCCTTGATAGGCCCAACGGGGGACATCTTCGCTAGAATCCAGTTTGCAGACACCAAGTGTATCATTCAATAATTTGAACTTTAATTTAATCGCAGCCATTTTAATTCTCCCATCGTGTTTTACAGATCTTACAAAGTATATATCCAGCGCCAAGTATTTGCAAAGCAAATCTTTACTTACGTTCGTTTTGTTTCAACGTTAGTAATACAGAATGAATATTATTTATATCATCAATAGTTAAGGAGTCGAAATCTTTTAGTTTGTTAATGGTTTGATTGACGATTTCACTACTATAACTGGACTTCGCCTGAGTGGTAATAAAAAATGTGGCTACTGTTCCAGTTAACATACTTAAAAAACCAATACCAACAATCATTAGAACTACTGCAACGATACGTCCGCCAATCGTATGGGGCGCAATATCTCCATAGCCAACTGTTGTAGTGGTGACAAAAGACCACCATAGTGCATCTCCGATGTCCATATCATCAACAAATGCTATAGCTATAGCTCCGCAGAAAATTGTTGAAAAAGTAAACCATAAAACATGATGGAAGTCATTAGTGGTTACTATTGCACTTAATCGCTTATATACACGATTTAAATAGATAAATACTCTTAGCATGTATAATACTCTAGCGAGGCGTAAAGCTCTTAGTCCTTGAAAAGCAGTGTCAAAAGGTATTATAGAAACTAGGTCTATAATGTTGGTGCGGAAAAATTGCTTTTTATTTTCCGATACTATAAATCTAACAATATAATCAACTAAAAATACTGCCCATATTAAAATATCAATGTAGTTTAGAATGAGTAATTGGCCAGATGTTAGATTTGTCCTGCTCTGCAAAATAAGTGACGCCACAATTGACATTGCCAGGAATGACATTAATAAGTCATAGTAAATTTTATAAGGTCCTGTATCTAGATTTCTAATATTAGCGATAATTTTCATTTTTCACCTCGATGTGGGGAGATACAAGATCAGACATAAAAACACAGGCTGCTCAGCACAGTGCTCTGTTTTTTGCTGTGAAAAATCAGAAATGTAAATATGAAATATAAATTATATCGAATATTATCGTATAAGAAAATTATATGGTAAAGTGACATGAAAATGTGTCGATTTGTCATGTTGTATATTGATGATTTTTGTAAATAAAATAGTGTGTTTTGCGCTTATCACTAAAAGAAATATAAAAACACAGCCTGCCTAGCAGTGCTGTGTTTTTTCGCCTAAGAATAATCATGAGAAGTTGTGTTTTTTTTACTCTCGCCAGTGTTTTCAAAATATATGGTTATAGACACTTCCAGTATTGAAATTGGACGGAAGACGGAGAAGTTGAATTAAAAATTTTTAAAAAAATTTACAGGAAAATATTGGAATAAATTAGAAATAATTATATAGTTAAGAAAGGAGGGAGGAATCAAGTATGAATGAAATGAGCCTGGTACCTTTCGAGATCAAAGAAGTGATTGATCAATTTACAGAAATTCCCGAAGGCGTAAAACTAATGAAAGCTCCAGAAGTATGGAGTGAAAGCAAGAAAGGAAGTGGAGTAGTAATTGCTGTCTTGGATACGGGTTGCCAAAAAGATCATCCCGACCTCGAAGATCGAATAATTGGTGGACGCAATTTTACTGCTGACTTTAATGGCGACGAGAACAATTTTGATGACAATAATGGACATGGGACGCATGTTGCCGGAACAATAGCTGCTTCGGAAAACAATCAAGGAGTTCTCGGCATGGCACCACAGGCGAAACTGCTGATACTCAAGGTCTTAGAAGGGAATGGAAGTGGAAGTATTCAAGGCATTGTAGATGCTATTCAGTATGCTATTGACTGGAAAGGGGCGAATGGAGAAAAAGTACGGATTATTTCGATGTCCTTAGGCGGTCCCCAAGGTTCGCAGGAATTCCATGATGCTATCATTAGAGCGATAAACTGCGGTATTCTGGTTGTCTGTGCAGCCGGAAATACAGGTAAACAAGAAGTACAGTTTCCAGGCGCTTATAATGAAGTTGTCGGCGTAGGGGCAGTAGACCTGAACAAAAAATTTGCGTATTTCAGCACTATGAATAATGAAGTCGATGTCGTGGCCCCAGGTGTTGATATCATATCGACATATCCAGGCAATAAATATGCGAAACTTTCTGGTACATCCATGGCTACTCCTCATGTCGCCGGTGCGGCGGCTCTAATCATTAACCAGTGTGAAAAAGATTTTGAGCGTACCCTTACCGAAGTTGAAATATATGCGCAACTATGTAAAAGAACGAGTACGCTGGGTTATAAAAAGATGAAGGAAGGCAATGGTTTTTTAGATCTTACTGTGGGATATCAAATTGTCTTACACCCTATGGAAGTAGAAACAAAGGAAGTTACTCTGGTATAAGCTTATAAACGATCTCGCGGTATTGTGTCCTTTTCGGGGGAGAGAAGCGCTTACCATAATTCTTCCATCAGTGTCAGAAAAGCAACTTCCTACATATAGCCCGAACGTATAAAAAACACAGCCTGCTTTAAGCAGTGCTGTGTTTTTTATTGCAGAGAAAATCAGAAACAAAAATATGAAATAGGATCTTTATTATTCAGGAGTTTCAGGCTTTACGGGGCTTATAGTCGCTTTCTTGCAAAACTGTTACATAAATTAGTGCCGTGGTTTTGCTGAAAAAGATAGAATTATTAAATGAAAGCTTATTATATCGAAATTTATCTTATAAGAAATTATATATTAAAGTTACATAATTAAGAGCTACGGGCTCTATGTTTATGCCCAAAACATAAATGCTTCCCCGGGTCGCTGAGCTGTGCTTCCTTGCAGTTAACGGCTGTTTATAAAGGGAAATGCACTGTTTTTGGAGAATATTGGAACAGAGTATTTTATTACGGAGGCTATATGGGAGAACAACAGATTCAATTAACAGAGGAAAAATTGGAATATCAGGACTTTCTCGAAATGGTGAGATTATCTAATAAAAGAGGGCGGTATATACTTTGTGGTTTTTTTATTTCTGCAATATTATTGAACATCATTATTAGAAGCGTGAGTGGAGTAATAACTTCCCTTATATTATGGGGTTGTTATGAATTATATTTAAAATTCTCAAATAAGAAGAGTTTTCAATCGAACAAGTTTTATCAAAAAGAGAAAGTTACTACTATTACAGAAGATGGTATAGAACTAACAGCAATGGATGATAGTTTCCATTCGATTACTAGGTGGGATGAATTATGCAAAGTAAAAGAAAACAAGAAGATGATTTATTTAATGACAAGTAGTAATGGTGCCGGCCATTTTTTTCTGAAGAAGGAATTCACTCCCGAGCAGCTTGTTCAATTTAACAATTTAATTAAAAAAATGTTAGATTCCAAGCTGTTTGTGAAGGAAAATCCTCTGAAATATATGGGCATTGGTATGCTGATACAAGTCTTCTTCTTAGGGTTAGCTTACATTACTTGATTCTTATGATAGTGATAGGAATTTGAATCATAGGGTATGGGAACTCAATTTTAGCTTAAATTCTTTATTAACTCAGCGTCCTCGGGGGGGACGTTTTTCTATGTCCACAAGCAGCAGGCGGTAACACTCATGCCCTACTGCTGGCCCTTTATTCCATTGGCCGTGAGCACGCTGTAGAAAGGGAAAAGGATGTTAACTTTTCCTGGTAACTTGATAGTGAAAGAACAAGATCAGCGGACGTAAAATGATATGCCCCCTTGTGGCAGCCAGTTTTATCATTTTAACTGTCTACTACAAGGGGGCAAAATCTCTCTCTGTATCTTAGGTGTAGATGGGCTTAGTCTATGTAATTATTCTTTCATTACAAAAACACATTTAGTAATCATATCATGCGAAGTCTGATGTCTTTTTGATAAATGAATAACAAACAGGTTAATAAGAAGATAGAGTGAACATGTTAAGAAGGTCATCAATGTACAAAGAAGTACTCGTGCGGAAATTCTTAAAAAGGAAGGTCTTGCTCCTTCCACGGTTGTAACCTTAAAGCCAATAAACTTTTCTCCAATGCTCGCCTGTCTGGGCGAACTTTCACAGAAAGCAAAATAAAGCCATGGAACTATTAGTATATAAAGAGGGACAAATACAATAACATCGATAGTGGTTATTGGCTTAAAATAATTTAGGAGTATTAATAGTAGGATGCAAAGAGGTCCTAATAGTAGCCAATCAAGTAAGAAAGAGAGTAGTCTTTGTTTTACACCTGCATATTTCATTAAATAGATCATCTCCAAAGTGGTTTTCTATGGAGATTATACCATATAAAAGCTTTTAAGGTTTTTTAGCTTGTAATAAAATAATAAAAGTGTCCTGCTAACAAATTAATATTTTTTGCCTTATCTACTTGCAATTGATGTAAGAAAATACTATTATTGAAAATAGGTGGAAATTAAAAAGTAAAGTCGCCGTGTCCCATAGGTGGTGGAACACCTATAGGCACGGGCAGGTGCCCTAACACCTACACGCAACAGCGAACTGTCCACGACGACAATCTTATTATACCTGCTTGCTATCTTGATTACAAGTTTTGGCAAATAAGGTTTGAGGTTGGCGTATAAAGCAAGGGCTGAGCGACTGCATGCACTATTCGCTTAAATATATCTTGATACCGGTCTGGCGGGACGCGTTGACGGGTTCTGCTAGCGTGTTTCCTGTATCATGATTCTGTAGCAATAAACGATAGAATCGCATGTGTAGGGTGAATAATCCTGCGTATGTGATTCTTTTTAATTTCCTCCTGTAAAAATCCCATTCATGGGTTATTACAGGAGGGTATAGAGCCTCCGTAAGGTAAAAGGGAGAGGTATTTATAATGGTGACGCTGCATATAGCGGATAAAGAAATTGAATGTGCCGAAGTTAGGCCAATCAAATTAACCATGCTCATTACGGAAGGTGGGCAAGAGTATTTACTCATAAACGATTGGGGCCAGCAATATTTGTATGCTGTAGCGCGTGAGGAAGGGGCGCAGCCGCAATTTACCTATATTGATCAGGTGGTGAGGGTGGAAGAGGCATACAAAAGTTATAGATTGACAATTTGATATATTTTGATATAATTAACAACGATGGAAAATAGAGATGTTTAAGTCGCCCTATAGCTAGATAATTGGAGTTTTGTTATGTTAGGTAATAATTTTATTATTATTCCATCTATTAGATCTATGAAAGATTTTGAGCACGCTTTATCGGCGGAATCAAAATACGTATTTTTATCAGAAATACATATTGGCAATCTTAAGGTAATGGTTGAAAAATGCCATAGCAGTAACAAATTAGTAGTTGTTAATATTGAATTAATAGGCGGTTTTTCGGCAGATCAAGTCGGGCTGAAGCTGCTCAAGTCATTTTATAATGTTGACGCAGTTTTATCTTCCAATGCGATGAAGATTAATATTGCTAAGTCGTTAGGATTTAAGACAGTACAACGCTTTTTCCTAATGGATTCGCGATCATTTGATTCAACGCTAAAATCACTACAAACAACCAAAAATGATGCTGTTGAAATCTTACCTGGACCAATAGCACCCCAATTTATTGATGCTATCAAAAAGGTAAGAAACGTGCCAATGATTGCCGGCGGTTTTGTAAGTACCAAAGACATGGTTAAAGAGCTTTACAAAGCTGGTTTTTCCGGAGTTACGAGTAGTACGCGTGATTTATGGAAATTAAAGCTTACAACAAAATAGAATTGTAGGATAGTGAATTTGAATCCTACTAAAAGAGATTGAAGGTTATATCAATCTCTTTTAGTAGGTTTTTTTATTTTTTTGCGTGATCTGTTTTCCTTTCGGTACCAAAGGAATTTAGATAACATTTCTTGATTAGGAGGTGTTGGCTGACAGTTTTTTCCCAAGCTATAAAATTTGAGGGGGAATTGGTATGGAGTTCATTCAAACAGTAATTAGCCTGGGGCCATCGATTATGATGCCAATTATCTTTTTCTTATTGGCGCTATTATTTGGTGTGACACTCGGTAAGGCCTTCAAGGCCGGTATGCTTGTAGGTATCGGTTTTACCGGTATTGGCTTAGTCATTGGGATGCTCCTGGAAAGTTTAGGACCTGCAACAATAGCTATGGTGAAAAAGTTTGGGCTTAATTTGACGGCGGTGGATGCCGGCTGGCCTGTTGGGGCAACGATAGGCTGGGCAACGCCCATTGTTCCCTTTGTAGTCTTTGGCGGGTTGGGTATTAATCTTATCATGCTGTGCTTTAACCTTACCAAAACAGTCAACATTGATATTTTTAATTATTGGCACTTCCTGTTAACAGGTGGCGTTGTATATGCAATATCCCATAATGTTATGATTGGTACGGCAGCCGCATTGGTGCATTTTCTGATTATCCTTATTATTGCAGATAAAACTGCCGTAAAAATTCAACAAGAGTATGACCTAAAAGGGATATCTTTTGCACACGCTACGTCGGCAGCCTTTGTACCCGTGGGTATAGCGGTCAACTGGGTTATTGAACAGATTCCCGGTCTGCGCAGTATCGAAGCTAACCCGGATATGATTATGAAGAAATTTGGTGTTATGGGCGAACCGCTAACATTAGGTACGATATTGGGATTGGGACTGGGATTTTTGGCAGGATGGGATACCAAAGATACTGTAATGCTGGCTGTAAAAATCGCAGCAGTAATGGTGTTGCTGCCGTCCATGATTAATGTATTGGTTGAGGGCTTAGTTACTGTACGTGATGCGGCAGAAGCGTCCTTGAAGAAGAGATTCCCGCACAGAGAATTTTATATCGGATTGGATACTGCACTTCTTATCGGTGACCCGGCAGTATTGGCAACAGGTTTGTTAATGATTCCGGCGGCGCTGATACTGGCCTTGCTGCTTCCCGGAAACAAAGTTTTACCGTTTGTTGATTTATCGGCATTGGCGTTTCTAATTCCCATGGTGGCCCCGTACTGTAGACGCAACATGTTGCGAATTTTTCTGGCGGGCGTTGTCATTTTAATAATCGTCTTATACGCTGGAACATATTGTGCAAGCTACTACACTGAGGCGGCACACATCGCCAATGTTTCCATGCCTAAAGGCGTGAACAGTACTGAAATAGTGAACATGGTTGGCGGCCATGCAACGCCTATCGGCTGGATATTGATTATATTGACTAAAATCTTTGGCTAGCGGTATGGAGTCTGGATAAAAGATTACTGGGGATCTTCTACAGTGTACAAAACTTTAGGGGGAGAGAGCATGAATAGCCAAAAGTATTTGTTAGGCATAGATAACGGGGGAACTATGTCCAAGGCCGCTATTTACGATTTAAGCGGGCGGGAGGTAGCTGTAGCCAGTGCCAAGACTGAGTTATTAATGCCGCAGCCGGGATTTACCGAACGGGATATGAATGAAATGTGGCTGGCAAATGTGCGGGTAATCCGTGACGTAATTCAGCGGGCAGGTATTGATGCTAAAGATATTGCCGGTATTGCGACGACCGGTCATGGTAATGGAATGTACTTGGTAGGTTATGACGGACAACCGGTCTATAACGGAATTATCTCGACAGATACCCGGGCCAAGGATTATGTGGCAACCTGGTATAAAGACGGAACTGCCGACAATATCCGGCCTAAAACGATGCAGTCTATTTGGCCGGGGCAGCCGGTTGCCTTATTAGCCTGGTTTAAAGGAAACAAACCGGATGTACTTGAGAAAACGCAGTACATTTTTATGTGTAAGGACTATATTCGCTATAAACTTACCGGTGAGGCCTATGCTGAGATCACGGATATGTCAGGCACAAACCTGATGAATGTTCGCGATGTTAAGTATGACGAAGCGTTGCTGAGTGAATTCCGTTTGGCTGAAATGATTACCAAATTACCACCGCTGAAATATTCCGGGGAGATCTGTGGTTATCTCAGCCCGGAAGCCGCCAAAGAGACCGGAATGGAAGCAGGGATTCCGGTTGCAGGCGGGTTATTCGACATTGATGCGTGTGCCATTGCCAATGGTATTATCGATGAAGATAAACTTTGTATCATTGCGGGGACCTGGAGTATAAACGAGTACATTACCAAAAAGCCGATTATCTCTGAGGATTTATTCATGACTTCGCTATATTGTATGGAGGGGTATTGGCTGACAACCGAAGCCAGCGCAACTTCGGCCAGTAATCTGGAATGGCTTGTTACCAACCTGTTGGACGGCGACCAGATTCAGTGTAAGGCTGCAGGTAAATCAGTGTATGATTATGTCAATGAGCTTGTCAGTACAGTAGAGCCTGGCGATGCTGAAATGATTTTCCTGCCCTTTCTTTTCGGAACCAATGTCGATGCTGATGCCAAATCCTGTTTTCTTGGTATAAATGGCTGGCATACCAAGGCTCATATCTTGCGGGCTTTATACGAAGGCGTGGTATTTTCGCACAAAAGCCACATTGACAAATTATTGGCTAATCGACCCCGGCCAAGTTCTATACGGATTGCCGGTGGAGCCGCCAATTCGAAAGAATGGGTACAGATTTTTGCCGATGTCCTGCAGATACCGCTTGAAGTGACGGCCTGTACAGAATTGGGAGCTTTGGGGGCAGCTATTTGTGCAGGCGTAGCTACCAGAAATTTTGAGTCTTTTGACTCGGCGGCTGCAACTATGGTTACTATTAAATACATTTGTTACCCGGATGCCGGCAAAAAAGAGTTATATGAGAAAAAGTATCATCATTATTCCAACGCTGTTAAAGCATTAGGCAGCTTTTGGCGAACTATCAAGTAAAAGGGAGAGAACGCTATGGACTTAAAACTGAGTGGGAAAACGGCCCTGATTACCGGAGCTTCTTCGGGAGTTGGCCGCAGTATTGCCCTGGAACTGGCGCAGGAGGGGGCCAACATTGTTATTGGGCATTTCAAGGATGCGCAGAATGCCCAAACGGTAGTAAGTGAGATTGAGCAGATTGGCAGCCAGGCTATAGCCATTGATGCTGATATTTCAGATGCAGAAAATTGTAGAAAGTTATTCCACGCCGGTGAACAAAAATTTGGTGGTATTGATATCTTAATCAATAATGCCGGATTATGGCCGTCCAACTGGATTCAAGATATACCATTGGATGAGTGGAATAAGACGGTCGAAGTAAATCTTACTGCTGTATTTCTTTTAAGCCAGTTATTTATTAAGAACAAATTAGCCAGTAAAAAAACCGGCAAGATCTTAAACATTACTTCCCAGGCAGCTTTTCATGGATCGACAACCGGGCATGCCCACTATGCGGCAAGTAAAGCCGGTGTGGTCTCTTTCACAGTGTCGGCCGCGCGGGAAGTTGGCCCGCACGGTATCAATGTAAATGCGATTGCCCTGGGAATTGTCGAAACAAATATGACTAAAGCCGCTCTTGCGGCAAATCCTGACTACTATCTAAAACGAATACCCATTGGCAGGGTGGCACAGCCTGAGGATATTGCCAAGATCGCTGCTTTTATGGTATCAGATGCCGCCAGCTATATTACCGGTGCTACAATCGACGCCACCGGCGGAATGTTAATGCGCTAAACAGGAGGAATGTTCAATGTTAACTACAATAAATGAAATCTTAAGAAAAGCACGGGCTGGACATTATGCAGTGCCTGCTTTCGATTGCACAGAAGATGTAATGATCCGGCCGATATTGGATACATGTCAGGAAATGAAATCGCCAGTTATTTTAATGGCTCTTGAACATGATTTGAAAGGCAAAGGTTTTGCCTATATTAGCTCAATTGTCCGTGGGGTAACGGATCACTATGATATCCCCATTGCCTTACACCTGGACCATGCTCTGGAATTCGATTTGATAAAAGAAGCAATTGACTACGGGTTTACCTCGGTCATGTATGATGGTTCCATGCTGCCTTTTGCCGAAAACGTTGCTAACACAAAGCGGGTTGTAGAATTGGCACATAGTCACGGGGTTGCGGTAGAGGCAGAATTGGGTCATGTTGCCGGCAATGAACTTGATGGCAGTGTCGGTGCAGGCAAAGAAATGCTTACAGATGAAAATGAGGTCCAGGACTTCGTACAAAAAACAAATGTGGATGCGTTAGCCGTGTCCATCGGGACAGCACATGGGGTTTATGTTAGTACGCCTAACTTGAATATTCCAAGACTGAAAGCCATCAATAAGTTGAGTACGGTGCCACTGGTGCTGCACGGTGGGTCAGGCACGCCGGAAGATCAGGTAAAAGATGCTATTATCAATGGTATTACCAAAGTAAACATTTACGCTGATCTTAGAATTGCCATGCTTGCAGGAGTAAAAAAGGCCATAGAAAGTCAAAAACGGGTTGATCCCTTACCCAATGAATTGTTCCAGCCGGTGAAAGATGCAATCAGAAAAGCGGTTATGGAAAAAATTGATATGTGTATGTCAAACAACAAAGTCTAAAAATAATAGCTTTTGCAGTATACCTAGGAGGAGATTTTATGAAGATACTAGCTGTTGGCGATACTTATATACCGGAAAGCGTTATGAAAGCAGGTCTATGGCAATTGGAAAAGGCCGGATATGACGTGACTGTACGGCAATGGAAACATCAAAATCTAGAAGCATTACAGATGGATAACTTACTTATTGAACAGCAGGGGCCCGAAGCCGTCGTTATGCCTGACGACCTGTTTTCGGATATTCACCAATATGATATTGTTATCGTTCAATTTACCCCGCTTTCCCAAAAAATACTGGCGCGGGCTACAAATTTGAAACTAATTGGGGTATTAAGAGGTGGTACCGAGAATATTGATGTCAAATATGCTGCAAGCAAAAATATAGCCGTGGCAAATACGCCTGGCAGAAATGCCAGAGCAGTAGCAGAATTTACAGTAGCACTAATGTTCTCTGAAATCCGAAATATTGCCAGATCTCATACAGCCTTGAAAAATAAGGTATGGCTAAAGGAGTTTCCCAATAGTGCGGGCATCCCGGAACTGTTAGACAAAACTGTCGGACTTGTTGGGGTGGGGCATATCGGGCAGCTCGTGGCAGGCTATTTAAAGGCTTTTGGCTGCAGACTTATTGCCTATGATCCTTATGTTGCTAATGCTGAAGGTATTGAAATGCAAAGCTTAGAAGCAGTGATGCGGCAGTCGGATATTATTTCTATACATGCCAGATATACAGAAGATACACACCACTTGATCTCCCAAAAAGAAATAGCGCTGATGAAACCCAATGCAGTGCTTATTAATACTGCCCGTTCAGGGTTGGTTGACCAACAGAGTCTTGTGCAAGCGTTAAAAGAAAAACGGATTCAGGGGGCTGCATTAGATGTATTTGATGCTGAGCCAATACCGGAAGATGATGAAATTCTGCATTTGGATAATATAACAATAACGCCGCATTTAGCAGGGTCTACGGCAGATGCATTCAGTAACAGCCCTAAACTGTTCTGCAGCAGATTGATGCAGACAATAGAACAAGGGTGCGATATGACAATTGTGAATGGTGTAAAGTTGAATTTACCTTAACATTTCTTTAGTTTCTGCCACTTTAAGAACAAGCGTCCAAGTATGTACCATGGCAGGAAGCCGTGGTGTATTTAAAATATGATTGATTGAAATTGATTCATTGTATAGTCCTTTTCAAGCAAACTAGTGTAGGGCAAGCGATAAGCTTGCCCTTATTTTTTTATTTGGGAAAACCTCAATCATGGAAAAAAACACCTTGACATTCGCTCTTCTGTTCTGTATGATAAGAACAACAATATTGATATATTCAATATGAATATATCAATAGGATGAAAGATAATCGTAAAGGGTAGAAAGAAATTTTCATTTTGAACATAGGGAGGATGAAATATGAAAATAGGAATCTATGGTTCTTCGTTCAATCCAATTACTAACGGCCATCTTTGGACAGCAAATACGGTAGCCCACCGGCAAAAACTGGATAAGGTTATTTTCCTTCCGTCCTCCAATAAACGAATGGATAAAAGCATAACCACGCAGGATTTTCACCGTATCGAAATGTTAAAATTAGCGATTGACGGCAATGAAAAATTCGAGTACAGCGATTATGAAATGAAAGCAAATGTAGGAACGTATTATACCTACTACACCATGGAATATTTTAAAAAACTGTACTCCAATGACGAAGTGTTTTTTATCATGGGAGCCGATTTATTACAAGAAATACCTGACTGGAAATACAGCGAAGAATTAATAAAAAATAATCGTTTCATTGTAATGGAACGAAATGACATCAATATGTACAAAGTAATCGCAGGGAGTGTACTCCTGCGGCGATATGAACAGCAATTTATCCTGATGGGGAAGGGAATTGTAAATGAAATCAGTTCAAGCTATATTCGGGAAGAATTTGAATTCGGCGGTGACCCAAGATATCTACTGCCGGAAGCAGTTTATCAATACATACGAGAAAACCAGGTATATATCATATAATTTTGCGGCTAGGGAGTGAGAAAATGCTGAATAAAAACATCCAAAATCAGATTATTGCGGAGTTAAAAGTAAAACCGGTAATTGAACCGGCAGAGGAAGTTGGTAGGAGAATCGATTTTCTCTGCAACTTTCTAAAAACCAGTGGCTTAAGAGGCTTGGTATTAGGTATTTCAGGCGGCCAGGACTCCACCCTTGCGGGTAAATTAGCGCAAGCAGCAGTAAAAAAAGCCGGGGGTACATTTATTGCCATGAAATTGCCCTATGGAACGCAAGTAGATGCCGACGATGTGGAGCTTGCCCTTGATTTTATTAAACCGGATGAAGTTATACATTTTGACATCAAACCCACGGTGGATGCCCTCTGTTCTACTTATGCGCTGGCAGCAGGTACAATATTAACCGATTACCATAAAGGTAATGTTAAAGCAAGGATTCGCATGACAGTGCAGTATGCCGTCGCCGGGCAACGCAATATGGCAGTTATCGGCACCGACCACGCATCAGAAAACCTAACTCGCTTCTTTACAAAATTCGGCGACGGCGCGGCCGATATTTTACCGCTGTTCGGTTTGACTAAATTTCAGGGCAGAGCTATGCTAAGAGCCTTTCCGGGCTATCCTGAAAAAATTTGTACGAAAAGTCCGACCCCGGATTTACTTGACGGTATCCCGGCCAGACCGGACGAAGAGGAACTGGGCATAACCTATCAAGCGATTGAAGACTTCTTGACCGGGAAGGATATAGACGATAAAACCTTCAACCGTATTTATGAGCTATATAATAAAGGCGGCCATAAAGCAAGACCGCCCATTACACTATACGACTAAGGGGGATAAGTAAGATGGAGCAAATGACAAAAGCAGAATTTAACGCTCGCCATAATATGAAAGTTGCTGCCGACATCGTGTTATTTACCGTCAGGGATGAAAGTATTGATAATCCCCGCAAAACTCCGGAACTTAAATTACAAGTTTTATTAATAAAACGAAAATCGTCAGCCGAACAGGGCAAGTGGGCGTTGCCCGGCGGAGCGGTAGAAAACAACGAAGATGTCCATACTGCGGCCTACCGTGAACTCAAAGAAGAAACTAATATTGACAATGTTTATATCGAGCAATTGTATACCTGGGGCAAGCATGACCGTGATCCACGGGCCGAGGAAGACCCTCAGAACCGGTCGGTAAGTGTATCCTACATGGCGCTGGTGGACAGTGAAAAGCTCAATATTCAAGCCGGGGATGATGCTGAAGATGCCCAGTGGTTCACAATCGAAGCAAAACTGATTAGCAAAACAGAAAAGCCTAAAATAAACGGATTTGCAATGGAATATCTTTATGAACTGCATTTATCCAACACCGCTCATGCCTTTAACAGTAAGGTAATCGTAAAAAGAATGATTGATGGCTCTATTGTGAAAACCGAATTGGAATTCCAGGAATCGCCGATTGCCTTCGATCATGCGCAAATTCTGTATTATGCACTGGAGAGACTGCGTAACAAAACGGAATATACGAATATTGCCTTTAATTTGATGCCGGAACTATTTACTCTTGGCGAAATACAAAAGGTGTACGAAGTGATTCTTGGTAAAAAATTGAATGATTCCAATTTTCGTACCCGCACGATTAAAAACATGGTTATTGAGACGAATCAAAAACGTAAAGAAGGGCAATATCGTCATGGGAAACTTTATCGGTATAATCCCGAATGGTCCCGGGACAACATTTGGTGATTTCTATGAGATTCGGAATTATACGGAGTCCCTATAAACCGCTTGCTGAAGCTTTTATTGAAAAAATGATGGCCTGTATAGATTCAGTTGGCGCTGCGGCCGTTCCTTTTTATCCTGACAACGGCATTCCGGAAGTGGATATGATTATTTCTATCGGCGGCGATGGCACAATGCTGGCTGCTGCAAGACAGGTTAAGGAAATTCCAATTTTGGGAATTAATCTTGGGCATCTAGGGTTTTTAACAAATATCGAATTTGATTGCTGCAAAGAAAAAGAAAGTTTCTTAAAGCTTAGACAAGCTATCCTTAAAATCGCACATGGACAGTACAAAATCGACCAGCGGTGCCGCATTGAACCCGTCGTTAGAAGAAACAACGCAGAAATTGCCTGCTGTACGGCGCTGAATGATGTAGTTATAAAGGGTGCCATCGCGAAATTAGTCAGGCTTCAGTTATTTATCGGGGAAGAATATGTGGGAAACTTTCCTGCAGACGGAATCATTATTTCTACCGCAACAGGTTCTACCGGTTACTCTCTTTCCTGTGGCGGGCCGATTATCCCGCCCGATACCGATGTCAACATTGTTACGCCGATTTCCAGCCATCTGCTTACCGCGCGTCCCCTCGTTGCCTGCAATAATAAAGAAATAAAAATAGTCGCGGAAGCTTATCACAGCAAACTATTATTATCGGTAGACGGGCAAATGGATATGGACTTGGACATAGGTGATGAAGTAATTGTAAGAAAAGCAAAGTTTACTACTAATTTAGTGCGAGTGAACGAAGAAGCATTTTATCCGCTGTTAGCGAGAAAGATGAATTGGGCTAATTGCTAAATAAGAAGGGAGAATCGTTATGAGCATATTCAATAACCGGAGACTTCCCGAAGGGTTATTCCAAATAGACGCGGAACGTATCCGGCAGGGGTGGTATTCTGATAAATATTTTTGCAATAACGTTATAATGCTGGAATTGCTTGCTGACGAAGGCTATCAATTCCAGGGGGAAAGCGATCTGAAAGATGTCGACTGTTCAACCACTCGCATTGGCGACTTACAGGTTGAAATGCAGTTCTTCACCAGACGCCGCCCCTTTAGTGTAGTAGCCGGCGTGGATGAGGCGCTGGCAATCCTGAAGCAATGTACAGGGTATTATGATAAAAGCGGGCAGTTTGTTAATACATACGGTGAGTTAGAAGTGGAAGCGGTACAGGACGGAACGTTCGTTTTTTATGATGGGAATCCGCTGGAAGTGCAACCGGTAATTAAAATCAGAGGCAATCATCGCTATTTTGCCAAGCTGGAGACGGTTATGCTTGGCGCATTGGCGGAACCAACAAGAATTGCTACGAACGTGTTTAATACTTTGGTTGCGGCCCGAAATAAAGATGTATTGTTTTTCCCGGCCCGCTTTACCCCTTATAAGATACAAGCCTTGCATGGCTACGCGTATTCGCTGGCCATCGAGGCTTATAACAAGAAATATGGTAAGAAGAAAGGTACTTTCGTTTCCACCGACAGCGGCGGAGCTTATTGGGAAGGCAGCGGTATCGGGACAATTTCGCACTCAACCATCGCGAGTTTCCTTGGTGATACCGCGGAAGCAATGTACCAGTTTGCGCGGCTGTTAGACCCGTCCATTAATAGAATTGCGTTAGTGGATTTTCACAACGACTGTGTGGGTGAATCCAAGAAGGTTATGAAGCGGTTATGGGATACGTATATTGAACTCTATAAAGACGGAAAAACCGAAGAAGCGCTGCGTTACAAACTACTCGGCGTTCGTCCGGACACATCGGCAACCATGAGAGATAAGTCCATTGTTCCTACAGGCAATAAGGCGCTGGATATGGGGGTGTCGCCTAAATTGGTTTGGAACCTGCGGGAAGGGATCGATAAAGCCTATTTGGAGTGGAACGTTCCGGCCGAGTACGAGGAGCTTGCGAAGCAATACTGCCAAGACGTAAAAATCTTCGTGACCGGTGGTTTTAACGCCGCTAAGATCCGTGAATTCGAAGAGCAGGATGTACCGGTAGACGTGTACGGTGTAGGAAGTTCTTTGATTGAGAATTCCCAGGAAACCAATAACGATTTTACTGCTGATATTGTCAGAGTGAAAATCAATGGCAACTGGCAAAACTTTTCTAAAACCGGACGGTGTGCCTGCGAAAATCCGGAACTAGAACCAGTGTAATTACAGAAAGCAAACTTCTTGAAGCTGAATAAGGAGAGAGTTTATATGACTTTGCCGAAGTTTTATGACCCTTCTATGGTAGGAACTTTGTATATGCCGCGTAAAGCGGTAATCCGGGAAGCTGTTAAAGAAAGGAAAAATGACTTTAAAGCGGATGCTGCCGGCAATCAAACATCGATTCTGATTATTGATGCGCAAGCCGACTTTTGTTTACCGGGCGGAAGTTTATTTGTTCCGGGGGCGGTTGAGGATAACACCCGGCTGGTTGAATTTTTGTACAGGAATATCGAGAAAATCAAATACCTGGACTTCACCCTGGATACCCACCTGTATGTACAAATTTTTTTCCCTCTGTTTTGGCGGGACAGCCAGGGGAATCATCCTGAACCATATACCGTAATATCGTATGCTGATGTCGTACATGGCAGGTGGATTCCGGCTTTGTCGGAGGAGATAGTTCGCGAATATCTTCGTCAGCTTGAAAGTACCGGCAAGTACAATTTAACAATATGGGAGTATCATACCGACGATGGTTCGGTGGGCGGGGCTGTAGTGCCGGCGCTTACCGAGTTGGCTGTATATCATTCCTTGTTATGGGAAAACGACCCCAAGTTTCACCGCAAAGGGTTACGGGAGTTTTCTGAGTGTTACAGTGCAATTGGAGAAGAAGTAAGAGCGGTAACTATTGAAGGCAAACAATATTCGCTTGGCCAGTATAATGACAAATTGCTGGCGAGTCTATTAAGCAGAGAAAAGATATACATAGCGGGGCAAGCATCCAGCCACTGCGTAAAAGCAACGATTGAAGACCTGATCTTTTATGCGCAACAGAATCTGTCTAACCCCAGAGAATTCCTTTCAAAATTCTACATTCTTGAGGATTGTATGAGTCCTGTTCCGGCAATTCCCGGTGTTGTGGACTTCCCCCAAATTGCCCGGGAAGCTTTACAAGGTTTTGCCGCCGCAGGAATGCATGTGGTAAAATCCAGCGATGAAACCGCATGAGTCAGGGGACGGTTCCTTGACTCATACTAAAAATAATAGCAAGGCTCAGAATTTCTGAAGCCTTGCTATTGTTGTATTTAGCTGGTACGCCGGTAGGACTCGAACTTTCCGTAAGACGCGGTCTCAAATAGAAAACAAGATATATCTTTAGAAAAAATAAGGAATGCATCAAATATAGAAATCTCAAAAAGTCATGATTGGCTGTTCAGACAGTCTTGCTGTATCATCCGGCGACGAGGATGTGATTTTCCTGCAAGATAACCCTCGCCGGGGCCAAATCTTCGGGCGCCACCAAGATAATGGGTCCTGTGCAGCCCATGCCTGTCTCCGCGTAAATGCCCCCAGCCCATAAGAGCTGCTGGGCTTGGTCCAGTTCCAGCACATCAATGCCGGCTATTTGTTCACTTACGATTTTTTTGGGTGGTGCTTTTTTTACAGACGCCTGCTGTTGGCCGCACTGAGGTTTGGCAATGTCCTTTAATCCGGCTTTGCCGGCTGCGGCGATTTCCTTTGCCGCCACCTCGGTTAACCTGCCTTTGGCCATAACGGCCGCATAGTGGATAGCGTTGGCGATAACCGGCGCGCCCGACGCCCGGGAAATAATATGGATGATCTTGTGATAACCTTCCCCAACTCCCGGCCCGTAACCATACCCCAGCGATTCGTAGCTGCCACCGGTAGTGTAGGCTGAAAAAAGCTTCATGAGCAAGTTGCCGGTAAGGCTATCGGTGACCATTACCTGCGGGGTTCCGGTTAAAAGATCATTGCCGCGCATGATGACGCCGCCGTCGCTGCGGCCTGAGGCCGCGAAATAAATTTCATAGCCCCGTGCCTGCATTTCGGTCAGGCAGCGTTCGACCTGCCGGGCGCCGTCGACGTTGAGAATGCCGACGGTGGGCTTCGTTATGCCGAAGGCTTTAGCCGCAGCAATGCCGTGCACGGCGCTGCGCACCATGGCTTCCACCCGGTCGGTGGCGGCGGTCCCGGTGGTCGAAGCGATAAACATTTTGTCACCGCGGCCAGGAGTAACTACTAATCCTACGGTGGCAACCCCAATAGGAAAATTGTAATGCATGGTAACCGCCGCGTCGAGTTCGCCGGCTGCCAGCAGTTCATCCATTTTCGCATGACATGCTTCATCACTGTCGGCAGGAACTAGGGTAAGCTGTGTTTTGACATCGGCAGGACCAATAGCCACTACTTTGACGTCCCCAAGCTGCCGCTGAGCGGTCTCTGCGCCCGCCAGCACTTCGGCGACACCGTGTTCACTGCCAAGCAGGGTAATGCCTACCTTTGCCTGAATAGGCGGATTGCCGGCAGCCAGCATATCGGCGGTTTCCTTTAAAACTTCGGCAACAAGCTGTTTTACATCGTGCATACCATACCTCCTAGCCCAGGCTTTTGGCCATATCGCGCAGGGCTTCCGCCACCAGCAAACGGATACTGTCCTTGCTGATCTTCGCTTCTTCCGTCTGCAGGCCGTTATTTTTTTCAATAATAATCGACAGACCATCGAATAAATTGGTCATCCGCCCCAAAAACAAGCTGCCTTTGCCGATCAGCATCGCGGTAGTCATGTTTCCCGCCAGCATTTGATCGCGGATAAAGCCGAGCAAGGGTACGCCGGATGGGATATGTCCCTGGGTGGGCGCAAATCCGGGCAAGCCGTGAGCTTTAACAAAGTCCGGTATGTCGTCTCTGGCAATTTCACCCGCCAGAACAGCAAGTGCCGCAATCATTTTGTAGTTGGCTTCCGGAACATTGCCCGCCCCGGCCGGCTCGGTGATTTCGGGATTTTGCATTTCAACGGAATAATAATCGACATCCGTTATTTTCATGTTCAGTTTACCCAACGGATCAGCGACCAGCGCCTTCATGACTTGCTGAGGCGCAGAACCGGTGCCTACATTGTGTTTGCCGAGAACGTCCAGGCGAATGCGAGGGCTGATGCCGTCATCCTTGGAAATGAGCAGGGCAAAGCTGCCAAGCACATCTTCCAGTGCCGGTATTTCCTTGGCCACATGGTCCCGGCCGTTCATGCCCAGCTTTGCCACACAGCCGCCACCGACAACAACGACGTTGTCGAAGACTCCTGACTGGACCAGCGAGGCGGCTTGGAGAAGGGCGTGGGAGGGACCGGCGCAGAAACCGCGGATATCGCTGCCGGTGGCATTGGTCAGCCCGGCGATTTCCGCTATGGCCTTGGCAAAATTGCCGCCGCCGCGTTGGTTCATGTCGCCGCAAGCCTCTTCCGAGCATTCGATAATATAGCTGATATCGGTTGCAGGTATGCCGCTGTTTTTAAGCAGCTCAAGAACAACTAAAACACTCGAGGCTTTGGTTGCAAGGTTCTCCAGCATTACATGGGCGGAAAGCGAAATATCAACTTCGTGGGCCTGACGGACACAGCCTACCAGACGATCCTCAAGATAGAGGCCCTCTGCGGTATGTTGGTCAACCAATTTGTTTATTTCCGCAATGTCTTTTCCTTCGCCGATCCGGGCAAGATGGGAGTCAGCGAGCAGTGGGTGATGGGCCAGTTTGGCTTTTACTTCTTTGGCAAAGTTTGCTTCCAGGATAACAAGCTCAAAGGAATCGACGATTTTCATCAGGCCGTAAAATTCGTCTTCCGGTAATATTTCGCCGTATTTTCCGGTACGGCAGGCCTGTTCAAGTGGTTCTTTATACCACGGGCGCGGTATATTTCGTAATTCGTCAAGCGCAATGTTGCCGATGTAGGCTTGATTCGGTGCGTACGCCACGGCGGCGTCATAGGGGCGCAACTGCTTTTTTAGCTTAAGCAAATATTCTGAGCCGGGGTTTTTGCGTTTTTCGGTTACCTGAGTGCTACCATTGTGGTACAGAATATTCGGGGTATGGACCAGTGAATAGGCCACTCCTTTGATTACAGGCATAGTAACGAACCTCCGCAATTTAGTGTAAAGGGGAAGGGCGCACGGCACCATTCCCCTTTTGTTATCATCTCGTCGGCAAGTATAAAATTCATTACTTTATCTAAGGAATAAGAAAAATCTTAGAGCTTGTGCCGGCGTTCTAACGAACTTGTCAAAAGCCAAGTTTTTCTAATGCATTCCCCGGCTATTGCTCAAACACGGTTTGCCCGTCAACTTCGGTGGTAAGTGCTTTTAGTGCCCGTTCCACCAGTTCGCGGCGCAACGCTTTTTCTTCCTCACGGGAAACCGCGGGATTGCCCAGCGGATGAGGAATAGCCACAGTCGGTACAATTCGGTTTGCACCTACCGTTTTACTGATAGGCACGATAGTGCACATATGAACCACCGGCAGGCCGGCCCGTTCGATTTCCTTGACCATCGCTGCACCGCAGCGAGTACAAGTCCCTCAGGTCGATGTCAGGATGACGGCCTGAACTCCTGCCTCCTTAAGCTCGCCGGCGATACTCCGGCCATATTGGGCTGCGCTGGCGACCGCGGTACCGTTGCCGACGGTTGAATACCAGTATTCATGCAGCTTGCCGATCTTGTTTTCTGCTGCAAGGTCGCGCAGTACATCCACCGGCAGAACGCGATCAGGATCTTCGTTGGCGGCTACGGGATCATAACCACCGTGAGCGGTGGCGTGCGTTTCGGCAGTCAGGTCGTTGACGCCTGCCAGTGAATATTTACCGTATTTGGATGCGGAGGAGGATTCGATATGGTCCGGATTACCCTTGGGAACAATCCCGCCGGAGGTAACCAGCGCGATGGTTGCTGTGGTAATGTCCTTGACCGCGGGGTTGGGCGGAACACGGTCAAATGTCGGCATTGGCAATTCCGTAGTGAACGGCTGGTTGTGCAGTTTGGCGACCAGCATATCCACAGCCCGCTCCGCTCCGGTTTTTTCGGCGAAGAAGTTGTTACGGGCACCGCGGGGAATATAATGATCCTTATCCGGGCTTACCGGCTGTTTATTAAATAACTTCAGAGCCAGGGCCGCCATCTTGGGAACGGCGTCTCTCATACCGGCTGCCGAATTGGGAGTATTAACAATGTATATCGACTTTTTGTACATATCAACGCCAGGGTTTTCAATGTACATGCCGGTTACTGCCGGGATACCGAGTTGTGCCTGGACGGCTTCGGCGACCGCGCCGCAGGCCGTGCCGTACCGGCCGGCGTTGAAAGCCGGGCCCGCCAGCACCAGGTCGGGTTGATATTCCCTGATATAGTCTATAATCTGGCCTAAAGCGGAATCCATGTTTTCTGCGAAATGACTATCGCCGCAGATAACGGTGCCTACCACTTCGGCGTCGTCCTTCAATGCCACGTTCAGGGCCAGGCCGGGACCGACAGCCCCGTCCTTTTTGAGCGTGGCGGTATTTGCTTTATCTTCGCCGCCAATCTGGCCGAAGAACTGATTCAGATAGTGAACTACCCGCAGTTTGGACACGAAATTACCCCCTTTTTTAGAATTTACTGTTTTCCTTACGCATTTTCGTGACTTCGTCGGTAAGGCGGTCAACATCCAGAACCATTTCCATCATGGCGACTTGCTCTTCGTAAACGTTAGGAAGAATTTCGGCTTTAATTTCCGGTTCGATAATGTGATACACTGAGAGTCCCAACGGGACTCCTGCCAATACACCTGCATAGGTCGGATCGCCCAGAGTGACTGTTTCCGCGGCGATAGAAGCACTGCCGGGTTCAGCGGCCCCGAGCAGTACGACAAGATTGTCGCCGCCTACCTGTTCAGCCAGTTCTTTGATCCGGGCCTGATTCTGCAAGTCCATTGAGCCGGCAGCAGTTCAGACGAAGCATTCGGTAGTGGCAAAAGCCACTTCCGCTTTGGCGCTGAGCGCGCATTCGGCAATCGCCGGACCGGGAACGCCGTCGCGGTCACCGATGATGATAACTTTCTTTCCAGCTAAAATAGCCATACGTTTTCCTCCTTTTATTTGATGGTGAATTGCATTTTTTCTTATAAGCCTAAAGCGCTTAGTTTGCCAAAACCGACTTCGCTGGTGGCGCCGGTAATTGCCTGAATTTCTACTTCTATGCTGCCGTCCTGGCGCAGCGAGCCGTTGAAACCGCCGGCAATCACGTCAACTGCCTCGGCATGGCCGATGAGAGTATCCATTTTAGGCAGGACGATGGTTTGATTGGCATTCCCCGCCGTGACTACTGCCGTGGCTTCGGAGGCAGTGTCCGCCAGAGACTGGGAACTGCCGTCGCGGCCGGCATATTCGTCGGTGACCAAAACGGTCTTGATGCCTTGTTGCTCCAGCTTGCGGCAATTCATTACCAGGTCGGCGTCAGGATTGCCAAAGCCTTCCTCACTTACGATCGCCGCGTCGATACCCAGCATTTCCGCCAGTCTGGCCGTATAGTTGGAAGAACGCTCTTTATCGGCCAGGGTAACATTTTCATTGGTAATGATCACGCCGACAAAATTGTAATCCTTGCCGTGACGTTTGAACAGTTCGGTGATGATCGGCTGATTGAGGTGCACATAGGTAGGGTTCTTATCGCAGGCTGAAACGCAGTTGCCGCTCACAATCGCCCCGTCAAACACCTCTGTCGGAGCAATCAGCGTCGGCAGGATGCGTTTGGCGTCAATGCCGTACACATAGGTGTCATGCAGCAGTCCCTGAGTCTGAAGCATATACACATAGGCCACTTTGGGCAGATTGGGGTAAAGGCTCATAGCTTCCTTAAGACTCGGCCAGTCGAAAATTTCTTCGCTGTCCGGAACGACTGTCCTGCCGGCTTCGCCCAGGTAGGCGGCAGCCTTAAATCCGGCCATCCGGACAACATTCTCGTGTTCGTGCTGATTGAGGCCGGCAACCGGTTCGATTTTGACTACCACGTTAAAGGTCTTGGAAAATGGCGTATATTGCGCACCGGGACCGGTCATGTCGATGATGCCTTCCTGAAAACCGACAATCTTTCCGCAGGTTACCACTGCGGCGCCCTGCAGCACATGGGTGCGGCCCGTACCGACGGTGTCAACCTTGCCCAGAAAGCCGGGAAAAACATTGCCGGGGCCTTCTACCTTTACGCGGGGCTCGATAACGTCTTTGACCGGCACAATCCTTGTATTTTCGCCGGGCTTGGCAAGAAATAGCTCGATGCCGGCGATACGGGCATCTTCACTGAGCAGCCCGGTTAGCTCCTGTTTGTTGACAAACAGCACTCCGTTTTCGATTTTGGTGGTATTGCCAAAATTTACTCCTTTGATATGAATCTTACCAAGAGTAAGGCGCATCCTATTCCCTCCTGTTCGTTAGCCTATCAAAGCATTTAGTTTTTCTTCGATTTCTGTCTGACCAAATTGGCCGTTTAACTCAGCGACCAATTCCCCCTTGTTGTAAAACTGAAAAGTCGGCAAACTCATAACTTTGACCTGTATTGCCAGGCGACGGTTTTCGGTGGTGTTTACTTTGCAGAACTTAACTTTGCCGGCATACTTTGCCGCCAATTCTTCGACCAACGGCATGAGACCCATGCAGGGAACGCACTTTGGTCCCCAAAAATCAACAAGCACCGGCAAATCACTTTGGAACACTTCCTGCTCAAAATTTTCTTTGGTTAGTTCAGTCAAATTGGCCATTATTTTCCCTCCTTGTCAAAATGATTTTCTATATATTTTTCCGCATGGAAAGCGGCGATGGCACCATCAGCCGCCGCGGTAACTACCTGCCGCAGCAGTTTGGTCCTAACATCACCTGCGGCATATATACCCGGAAGGTTAGTACGCATGTTTTCATCTGTCGGAATATAGCCATGTTCATCCAGTTCGATTAGGTTTTCCAGCCAAGCGGTATTCGGTTCCAGGCCAACATAGATGAAGATTCCGTCGACCGTCATTTCGGTTTTTTCATCAGTAACCCGATTGCGCAAAGTTACGGTTTCCACCACACCATCGCCGTCGATCTTCTCGACCACCGAGTTCCAGATGACCTCAAGCTTGGGATTTGCCAAAGCCCGTTCCTGAACAAGCTTGGTTGCCCTTAATGCGTTGCGGCGGTGCACCAGCCACACTTTGTCAGCGAATTTCGTAAGATAGTTAGCTTCTTCAACCGCTGAGTTGCCGCCACCGACTACCATGACGTTAGCCCCCTCATAAAAAGCGGCGTCGCACGTGGCACAATAGGAAACGCCCCGGGCCCGGAATTCGAGTTCGCCAGGGCAACCGAGAAGTTTCGATGTGGCTCCGGTAGCTATGATCACGGCCTTGGCACTGAAATCACCTTTATTGGTCTTAATAATACGGTAGTCTCCGTCACTCTGTATTCCCTGGACCTTAGCCACCAGTCTTTCCGCTCCGAACCGTTTGGCCTGCTCCTCCATTTCGGTGGCGAGTTCGGGGCCGGTAACGCCCTTAGAAAATCCCGGATAGTTCTCAATCTCGTCGGTAGTGGCGGCTTGACCGCCACTGGCTCGCATTTCAATATACATTGTCTTAAGCTTGCTTCTGGCGCTGTAAATGGCCGCCGTCAAGCCGGCCGGACCAGCGCCGATGATCATAATGTCATAATGCTGCATTTTTATCCTCCCTTCATATATTGTGGTTTAGTAGGGGCATCAGGGCTTCCGCCTAGTGGTCTGACTACGTTGAAAGCGTAAAAGAATTCGCGGGAATTTTTTCGCAAGGCGAGGCGGAGGAGGCGCACATATCGGACATATGTAAACCGACGACAACGAAGCATTGCGGAAAAAGGCCCGTGAAGTAATTATGATTTCAGCGTAGACAGACCGCTAGATAGCTCAAGAAGAAATCGAGGTCGATTACCGCGAAGTCGTCAAGATGGCGAAAAGCCGCCTCAGGCCGAGGTCTATCACGAAGCATTGCAACTGTTTTTGCTAATGCGGTTTCAGCAAGCACAACAGAATCCGGTTCGGGAACCTGTGCAGAAGTGTTTTCCATTACCACGGTTTTATAGGGCGTTTGGTTTGGCTTGATGCTGCCTGTCAAGGGGTGGGTAAGCAGACGATGACACTGATGGCTTAGATCCCGGACGGAGTGAAGAACATCTTCGGTATAGCCCTCGACCCAAATGAGTTGGTAGCAGCGCTCCAAATGCCGGGCAGCAAAGCAGTCCCTGACCTTGGGATTATTGGTGACCACAAACCGCATTCATTATCTCTCCTTCTTATGTTGATATATAAAAAGACAGAAGCCATAATTGGCTTCTGTCTTTTAACCTGAGAGATTCGCGACCCATTCCATTCGCATACCCCATCGGTGCCGCATTCAGCGGTCTCTCCAGAGACTCGTCAAGGTACGGTCCTTTTGCCTGAGAGATTCGGTCCACTTGCTCCTTCGGCGTCCACTCAAGGTGGATCTCTCCCGTACCTATCATCCGACAATATTTAACATTTTTTGGCGCAGGTAGATATGCTTTCTCTGCGTTTTTTCGAAAAGAACTTAAATCATGTTCGCGTATGACGAACATAATGACAATATTTACTATTTCTTGATTTCATTCTATAATGGCTTTTGGCATCTGTCAAGCAGGTTTTGATGAAATTTACTCACTGAATAACTTGTTTAAAATATAGATATAGAGCGGATTTTATAGGGGATGAAGATTTTATCTTTAGCTATGAAACCAAAATGGCCAGATAAATTCGACTAAAAAATATCTTTCTGAGGTGGACTTGGTGTTGAGAATTGAGTGATCTTTCAGAAAAATAAGGGAGGCAGCAATCCACATCATTCCGCTGCTTTCATTCACAAAATAACAGGTAAATGTATTTTAAGAATGGACAAAAGGGAGCATGGCTGACATTGCCGGAGTTTTATGCGCCAACCCTGGTTGGAACTTTGTAATGAGTCAGGGGACGGTTCCTTGACTCATCGCCTTTTGGCGTAAAATACAAGAAAAGGGTGGAAAAGATGCTAAGGGAAAGCCGGAAAAGAAGTGAGAGTAAAATATATCATGTAATGGTCAGAGGAAATGAGAGAAAAGAAATCTTCCTTGATGCCGATGATAAAATAAGATTTTGAATTAATATTGAATAAAAAAACAAAGTCAAGTTTATCAGTGTGACAAATAGCAGAAATGCTGGGTAGTGGTAGAAATATACTTCAAAAATTACAATGAGTCAGGGAACCGTCCCCTGACTCATGTAAATAGGAATGGACAATAACTATGTTTTTTATTGATTAATGTACCTCTCATAATCATTAACATATTATATATCAATGATACTGCATCAATTTTATCATGGCTGCCACTACGAGAGATTACTAAAAATATATCACGTAATGGTCAGAGAAGACGAGAGAAAAGAAAGCTTCCTTTGATGACGATGATAAAATAAGATTTTGAATTAATAATTGAAATAAAAGCATAATCAAGTTTATCAGTGCGACAAAATAGCAGAAATGTTTGGTATTGGTAGAAATATAGTTCAAAAATTACAATGAGTCAGAGAACCGTCCCCTTGACTCACACTAAAAAACGAGAACTAGCCTTGCGTAAAATGGCTAGTTCTCGTTTTTTTTATATAAATATCGCTAATGAGTGGATTTTTAACTCATGATATCAACAAATCGTCCCGCCGCTATGCCGTTCATCGGTTTTTGCCATTATTGTCGCCTCGATTGCTTTTTTCAGCCCGCGAACAATTATATCCAACGCCATGCTTGGCTGTCCGGAAAGCTTTGCTGCTTGCTGTGGCAAATAGGGGATGTGAATAAAGCCGCCTCGCCGGATACTGCCTTCTTGTTGTAAATGATGCATCAAGCCATAAAAAATATGATTACAAACAAAAGTGCCTGCAGAGTTAGACACGCTGGCCGGAATTCCCTCTTGCCGCAGTTCGGCTACAATTTTTTTTATCGGCAAAGTAGACCAGTAGGCCGCAGGACTTTCAGGAACGACCGCCTCGTCAATGACCTGATTTCCCTCATTATCGGGAATCCGAAAATCATCGACATTAATAGCAATCCGTTCCGGCGTAATCTCCATCCGCCCGCCGGCCTGGCCAACAGCAATCACAATCTCCGGCTGCACATCTTCTATCGCTTTTTTTAAAGCAGCAATCGATTTACCGCGTACAGTAGGAATCTCCCGTGTCACCACTTTCGCTCCGGCGATTTCGATTCCGTCCAGCTGTTTGACTGCTTCCAGGGCGGGATTTACGGTTTCCCCGCCAAATGGGTCAAAGCCTGTTATCAATACTTTCATTTTATCCTACCTCCTAAAAAGCCAACCAATAAATGAGTACTATTTGAATCAGTAACAGTGGGAGAGCTGTGGCAATTTGCGCTTTGATAACCCCGTTCTTATTCTTCATCTCCAATAAGGCAGCTGGAACTACATTGAAATTAGCGGCCATCGGTGTCATTAAAGTACCGCAATACCCGGAAAGCATCCCCAGTACGCCCATAATGGCCGGGTCGGCTCCGTGAAGCTGAATCACTAAGGGGATGCCGATACCTGTCGTGATAACGGCAAAGGCGGCAAAAGCATTGCCCATAATCATAGTAAATAAGGCCATTCCCACACAGTAAGCCACCACGACCGCTAATAAATTGCCGGTCGGTACGACGGATGCCACCATAGTTGCAACTACTTTGCCAACGCCGGCTTTATCAAACAGAGCGCCTAAAGCTGCTAAGAATTGCGATAAAATAACAGCCCAGCCGATAGCGTCAATGAGACGTCTTCCCTCGTTGCCGGCTACAGATAAGGATTCACGGGTCATAACGAGTGCCGCAGCCAGTCCGCACAAGGAGCCTATCCCCAAACCGACTAAAGCACCCAACTCGGTAAATTTGGCAATTAAGAATGTTACGATTGGCACGATGAGAGTTGGCAAAAACAGACGATTGCCAAAGCGTAAGGCCTCTTGTGTTTTTGTTTCTTTAGAATTTTCACCATAAACACCGGAGGAAAGCCATTTCATACTGGCTATAGCAGCCATCAAAATAACCATCACACCGACCAGCCAGGCGGGAATGCTCTTACCTCCTACAAAGGTTATGCCATACAGCAGCCAAAAAGCGGCAGTTCCCCATTTTGCCTTATGATTTTTATCGAATATTGTATAAGCGCTGAAAATAAACAATATTAGGCCGATCAGATAGTACATATGCTCTAAGGTGATTTTCATTACATAGCACTTCCTTTGCCGTCATCGAAGAATTTTTCTTGCAAAAGACGTTCCATTCTACGATCAAACAGCGAATAGCGAATCCCTGCAATAATTAAAGCGGCTATGCCGGTAGGTAGAGCATACAAGGCCATGGTTATTAAATCCACCTGATAGCCGGCCTGTTCCATAACCCCTTTAATTAACAGTAAACCGCCTGCGGCAATAAAAAGTAATTGACCATAAAAATTGCCATAATTCTCGGATGTAGCTGCCATAGCTCTGATTTCATCCAGTACCTCGGGGGGCAATGTCCGCCCCTTGGCAACGGCTGCTTCCGCCATAGGGGAGACAATCGGGCGAATAAAACTCGGGTGGCCGCCCAATTGCATCCCCAGTGCTCCTGTGACTTGGCGAAAGAGCATATACAGCAGCATTACACGACCCGCAGTAGCTCCTTTTAAGTTTAAAATAAAACGTTCGGCCTGCTCTCGCAGTCCATGGCGTTCTAAAATACCAATGACGGGAAGCAGTAGAATAAGTAAAGACATGTACCGATTTGTGACAAAGGCACTTCCGATTGCATCCAGGATCTCTAATGGTGCCATTCCGGATACCAGGCCGGTAACAAATCCGGCGGCAATAATTACAAGTAAAGGGTTAAACCGAAAAGCCAGTCCTAACACAACAATCACAATACCGACTAGTTTGATCATACACTCACTCCCTTCTTTTTTTGCTGCCATCTTGCTGTTACTGAATACGATCAGTGTAGCTTGCCAGGGTTTCCATATCCAAAATCACAATTTTTTTGTTCTGGATGCGAATTAACCCTTCGTTCATAAATTCTTTCAATTGCCGTGTTACGGTAATACGTGAACAGCCTACATTTTGAGCCAGCTCACTTTGCGTAAAGGAAGAGGAAATCATCGGCATATCGGTAGCATCCTGAACAGGTTCATTTGAGCATGCGGTCAGACGAAGAAGCGCTTCTGCCACGCGTCCTCGCGCGTCATTGAATAAGTGATTTGTTGACTGAAGCAGCACAATCCGAAATTTTCTTGTCATGCTATGCATAAGATACTCATACGTTTTCGGATTTTGTTCCACGGCTTGTGTCAACATTTCTTTACTGACAAAAGAGACCTGCGCTGGTTCTTTCACTTTTACCACATAATTCAGAGCTCCGCCGCCCAGCAAATTCATTTCGCCAAAAATCTCACCGGAGCGAAGCAAATAAAGTAGCTTTTCTTTGCCATGCGTACTAATAATGGTTTTTGCCACTATGCCTTTGGTTACAATACCGAAAGCATTCTCACAACAAAGAGGATCAATCAAATGGCCTTTAGGATAACTCTTACAGTAACCCCATTTTGCCAACTCCCCGCGAAAAAAAGCCCGCATCTCTGTTTGCCGTTTGTCATCAAATACTTCTTTGTACATTCACAACACACCTTATTTCAGTCTATAAGTAAGATATATTGTACAGAATTCCCCATGTTACGCTATTACACAACACTGCTGCAATCTGGTCTTATTATAACTAAAAAGCTTCTTGAAAAATGTATCATGGGCTACATTTTCAGACAAATTAGTTTATTTTTATTGAAAAAAGTGAGATAGATACAAAAAGTGTATCTGGAGAAAAGACAAGTGGATTAACTATGCGGGCTGTTAAGACTACGTAAGCAAAAGTGTAAATTAGCGGAGCGCAAATGGGAAAGATGCACAGGCAACCTTGCCCCCTTGACACGGCGGGGGAGAGTTATATTTATTTTTACACAGAAAAAATGAGAATGTTGATCCAAAACATAACAAACATATATTAAATATGCAACTAAAATAACCAAAATAAATCCTAAAATATATTGCAAATACTCAGAAAATAGATTATAATATTATCAATATGTAACTAAAACAATTCAAACAACCGAAAAGTAACCAAGATATAACCAAACGGTAGTAGCGTTATTTTTCTAAGTTGGCTAAAGATGTTTCGATTAATATAATCTGGGGAGGAGAACTTTTATGGAAAATATTAAAAATAAGCGAACCATACTTTATGCAATCGCATTGACGGTAATTTTTTTTAGTCAGTTAATATTGCCTGTGTCGGCCACAGAGCCGGAGCCGGGTGTGCTGATTTTGAAAGTTGACCGGAATGATGCGATACAGATGCCTAAGGATTTCAGGAAAGCAAGCGACTCCTTTAAAAGATCTGTCAGGGATGGCAAATTACCTTCGAGAACAGGTATGGATAAATTGCAATTGTCTGGCAGTAGTTATTTTTCTCAGTTGGAATTTGCCAAAATGGTTACGAAGCTGCCTGTTGACCGCTTAGTTATCTTGGATTTGCGCGGTGAATCCCACGGCTATTTGGATGGCATGGGGGTTAGTTGGTATAGTGCTTATAAAAGGGCGAACTTTGGTAAAAATGCCGCAGAAGTCGAAGCAATTGAACGGGACTTGCTAAAAAGTACACTAAACGCTCCGGTTAACGTTGCCAGACAAGCTGCGGATAAGTCTGTTATTTCGACGACGGAAAGAAAAGTAACTAACGCAATTACAGAAGGTGACCTTGCGGCAGCATTTGACGTGAAATACTACCGTATCCCGGTAGCTGATTATACCCCTCCGAGCAATGAAAATGTTGAGCAGTTCCTCCAGTTTTATAAAGCTCTCCCCAAAGATGCGTGGTTGCATTTACACTGTGAAGCCGGTGAAGGACGGACCACTACGTTTATGGCAATGGTTGACATGCTACATAATGCGAAAAAAGTCAGCTATGACGATATTATGACCCGTCAGTGGCTGCTTGGTGGTCAGGATATTCGTACAGCTACTTCCAAGGATCCGTGGAAAGCTAAGGCCTATGTGGAACGGGCGAAATTTACCAGGGACTTTTATGATTATGTTGTACAGAACCCCGGACTAGAGGTATCTTGGACCCAATGGATAAGGCAACATCGGTAGCTAATTAACGGAGTTAATAATACCCCTTCTTTTGAAATATAGAAATAGCCGCAGGCCCTAGGTAGACTACGAAACGTTAATTCTTAGTTTACCAGGGCCTGCGGCTTTCTATTTTACCATTTATAGCAGGGCGGAGTATATAGTAAAAAAACAGTATAATACATGCAAGGATATTGTGTATGCGATACATAGCTGTTATAATAACGTCTATATCTTTTAATAAGACGCAGTAATTGAGGTGCAATTTATGGAAAAATGGTTTGGGCTACAGGAACGCGGCACAACAGTTGGGACAGAAGTGCTTGCCGGATTTACTACATTCTTGACTATGGCGTATGCCATGATTGTTATTCCGGCAGTATTAAGCACAACGGGTATGGATTTTAACGGAGTGTTTTTGGCAACCGGGCTGACCAGTATTATCGCTACTCTCATCATGGGTTCTTTTGCTAATTATCCTATCGTTATTGGCCCGGGGCTAGGACTTAATGCATACTTAGCTTACAGTGTGGTGGCAGGTTCAGACTATTCATGGCAAATGGCGTTGGGCGCAGTTTTTGTATCCGGGGTCTTATTTTTTATTATATCGTTAACTTCACTGCGTTCCATTCTGCTGGAAGCTATTCCGACCAGCCTGAAACACGCCATAACGGCCGGCATTGGGTTATTTGTTTGTTTTATCGGCCTGCAAAGTGCTAAAATTGTTGTGGACTCGCCGGCAACTTTGGTTACTTTGGGCAATCTGACGGAGACAACGGCAATGTTATCGGTTGTCGGGCTGATTACTTCGCTTGTCTTAATGGTATACCGGGTGCGGGCCGCTTTTATTGTAGGCATGCTGCTTACGTCGCTATTGGCGTATGCAAAAGGGGTACTGGTATTGCCGGAACAATGGCTGGTCATCCCCGGAGGTTTGGAAAAAACGTTGTTCCAGTTAGATATCGCGGCTATTTGGCAACAGGGATTATATTCGGTAGTGTTTACCTTTTTACTTATTACCTTATTTGATACAACCGGTACTTTGCTGGGGATTGCCGAGCAGGCTAACATTCTGGAAAACGGCAAACTGCCGCGGGCCCGCAGTGCCTTTTTAGCCGACGCTACGGGTACGGTTATCGGTTCGCTGCTGGGGACCAGCCCGACAGCTACCTATATTGAATCAGGTTCGGGCGTAGCTGCCGGCGGACGTACCGGTCTTGCTGCAATTACCGTAGCGGTGCTTATCGGCATTATGCTGTTTTTTTCGCCTGTAGCCAAAATGTTGTCGGTTATTCCGGCTGTAACAGCACCGGCACTAATTATTGTTGGTTTTTTTATGATGAATGGGCTTAGATATATTGATTGGCAAGATATGGAGGAGGCGTTTCCGGCCTTCTTGATTGTCACGACGATGCCGTTGACCTATAGTATTGCTACCGGTATTGGCATAGGATTTATTGTTTACCCGGTGTTAAAGCTGCTGCGCGGCAAAGGAAGAGAAGTTCATCCGATTCTGTACTTGTTTATGGTTCTGTTTTTTATTCAGATCGCGTTGCTCGGACATTAAGTAACGCATAGTTTTTGGAGACTTGTCAAGCTTGGGCCTGGCAGGTCTTCTTTTTTTATTTGTAGTCCTGCTAACCCGAGAATAAGGAAAATAAAGGGATTATGTGAAGCTATGTTGAAATGTGTAATAAAAAACTAGTAGGAGGGGTTGACCGTGAACAAGCTGTACTTATCTATGGGATTGAAGAGCAAGTTGCTTCTCTTTTTTTCATTGGTTAGTTTGGTGCCTTTGATAATTCTTAGTGCTATTAACGGCTATCAATCCTATCAGGACGATGTTAGTAATGCCTACAAAGAGAATCAGCAGCTGTCGTTGAATTTGGCTAATGATGTCGACAATATGATTGAGTCCAGGATTGCTATGCTAAGGACAATAAGTCAACTGCCGCAGATTCAAAGCATGGACCCTGCACAGCAAACCTCAATTTTGCAAGTAGTAAAGCAACAAAATTCTGATTTTTCGGCCGTAGTTACCGTCGCACCATCAGGACAGCAAATCGCGCGGGATTCGGGTAAGTTGATCAGTATAGCTGACAGGGATTACTTCCAGACTGTTATGAAGGGGAAAGATATAGCTGTCAGTGAAGTGCTGATTTCAAAGGCCACCGGCAAACCGGGTATTTTTATTTGTCTGCCAATTAAAAATGCGCAAGGCGGTTTAGTTGGTGCTATTTTTGCAAATCTTGACTTAGTCGATTTGGGAACGAAGGCCGCCACTGTAAAAACAGGTAATACCGGCTATGCATATATCACCGACTATACGGGCAAAGCTATCGCTCATCCACTTAAAGAATATGTTGATAACCAGACCGATCTGAAACAGGTACTGCCTGTACAGAAGGCCATTGCCAAGGAAACGGGGACTGTGGCGTATAACTTTGAGGGTCAGCAGAAACTGGCCGGGTATGCGTTTGTGCCGACAACAGGCTGGGGCGTTGTCATGCAGGTAGCCGAGACAGAAGCGCTGGCCAATGCCCGGGCCAATTTGATGGTATCTGGTGGATTAGTAGCCGCAGCCGTCATACTGGTCATTGTTGCTGCCATTTTTATTGCCCGTTCTATTACCAGACCGATTGCCCGCCTTGTAGGCAGTACGCAGGCAGTAGCTGCGGGCGACCTGTCGCAGAGCTTGCCGGTAGAAAGCAAGGATGAAGTAGGGCAATTATCGGAAGCGTTTAACGCGATGACCGGCCAGCTAAAAAGTTTGATTAAACAAATAACCGTTAACGCTGAACTCTTGGCGGCCTCTAGCGAAGAACTTACCGCCAGTGCGGCGCAATCAACACAAACCGCTAATCAGGTTGCGGTTGCCATTGCCGATGTGGCTCAAGGTGCTGAGGAGCAAATGACAACGATACTTACTACTTCGGCGGCGGTAGAGCAGATATCGGCAAGTACCCAGCAGGTAGCCGCCAATGCCAATGAAGTGGCGGCGCAGTCTGTGGAGGCTGCCCATAAGGCCAAACAGGGCGATGAAGCGGCGGTTAAAGCGATTGAGCAAATGAACTTTATCGAAAAGACGGTTAACACTTCTGCACAAGTTGTGGCAAAATTAGGAGAACGTTCCAAGGAAATCGGTCAGATTGTCGATACGATTTCTGGTATTGCCGGACAGACCAACCTTCTGGCTCTTAACGCGGCTATTGAGGCTGCCCGGGCGGGTGAACAAGGGCGCGGGTTTGCCGTCGTAGCCGAAGAGGTGCGGAAACTGGCTGAACAGTCGCAGGAAGCCTCTAAGCAAATTGCATTGTTAATCGGTGAAATTCAGGGAGAGACGGATAAAGCTGTTGACGCGATGAATAATGGAACCCGTGAAGTTAAGCTGGGAGCCGAGGTTGTTACTTCTGCCAGTCAAGCCTTTAAGGAAATTGTCGGTTTAGTAACTGCGGTATCTGAGCGAATTAAGGAGATATCAAGCGCTATCCAGCAAATGGCCGGCGGCAGTCAGCAAGCGGTAGGGTCGGTCAAGAAGATTGAGTCGATTAGCCGGCAGGCGGCCGGGGAAGCCCAGACCGTTTCCGCGGCTATGCAAGAGCAGACCTCAACAATGAATGGCATCGCTTCAGCCAGTGAGAACTTAGCGATGCTGGCTCAGGAACTGCAATCTGCGATTAGTAAGTTCCGCGTGTAAGAAAGAGCATAGTGAAGCCTCCTAAAGTTGGGTAATTCTTAACCCTGCAATAGGAGGCTTTTTTTGCTTCCTCTTTCTAATTTGGTTATTAATGCAATTCCCTGTTAGCAAGCTTTCTCCCGGAGTTACCTTGTCCGGGGCGTTCTTCAAACAATTTACTAAACGGTAAGAATACAGAAAACTTAGTTCCCCGACCTATCTGGGAATCTACCCGGAGTGTACCACCCAACATTTCGGTAAGATTTTTTACATGAGCCAGGCCTAAGCCGGTAGACATTTTGCCGGTGGTTTCGGAATATTTGGTTGAGTAGCCGGGGACAAAAATAAGTTCAATATCTTCATCAGGAATACCATGGCCATTGTCCTCGACACTAAATATAACCTGATCGCCGGTCCTTATTTGGCTGACGATTATCACACCATATTCACCACATACTTCAATCGCATTAATAATTAAGTTATTCAAAATGGATACAAGCATATAGTGCTTATCGGTTACAAAATCGTCATCATACTTGTATATAATCCGGATTTTCTTGGTATCGACATTTAAGAAACGAACTGTATTTTGCTCGATGATATAAAAAATTTCCGAGATGTTCATGCCACTCTCTTTGGCTGAGGGAGTTACAACATCTTCAATTCCTTTAACAACCCGGTAATAGTCTTTTTTGACCTCATGAATATCTTTGGCAATTTTTAAGGCTCGCTCGGAGGACGGATTTATCTTTTTAAATTCCAAGGCTAAGGTATCCAGTTCCTGAAATAGCAAGAAACTTTCCTCCATAACCTGTTCAATATCCTGCGATGATTTTTGCAAAAAATATAATTCCGTCTTTATTTTGGCAAAAACCATAACCAGCTGCGTATATCGCTTTAAGCGGTCTTCGGCCATAATAAACATCCGGTATTGTTTTAGCGCATAATATCCATAGGCTGTAAGGATGGAGCGAAAAACAGCCACTCCGACGAGTGAAGTAAAAAAGCCTACCGACTCACTGATGCTAAAGGTGTGGCGGAAGTAGAGCTCTACCAGATTACTGACAAAATCGATAAAACTTAGTTTTAAGATCATTACAGGGATATTTCTAAGATTGCTGCGAATCCGGAATACCTGAAAACCAAGGCCAAAAATAATATAATAGCAGAGGGCAGGCAAGCTTAACATCAGGCTTTTATATAAAGTAGTATCACTATCCGCAACCGTATAGAACAGGACCCGGGAACCCATAATCAGTACTGCGCTCAAGCTGGCGGTAGTTATGACCGGAAGCCGGGGAAAATACAATAACAAAATAGACAGCATGGTAACGCCAAACGTAAAGCGGAAATGATTATCAAATGGATGAACAGACAAGGCGCTGGTTAATGCCACTAAAAATACGGTATTCAAAAGTAAATAGTATTGGGCGTACTTTTTCCGCCTTAATGTAAACACCATATCACCTTACCCGTTTGTAATAAAAAGTAGTCCTTCAACAAACTTTTTTACGTTAACCTTACCGTGGTATTTGCTTTTCTGATTAATAAAATCCATCTCAATGCGAACTTCTTTGAAGTCAAATAAGGATGAATTGTAGGCTTCAAATCTTTCGTTATAATAATCTTCAATCCCGATGTTTGCCGTATTCTCTAACGCTTTGGCGATCGTCCGGCGCACCCGTTGTTCAATGGTACGGACATCCTGATTGGATTGAAGTGAGATATGCTGAAAGATTTGCGATAATTGGTAATCAACCCTGTCTTGGTGAATATATTTTTCGGCTATCTGCACCATCTTAAAAATATCCTGGGTTCCTTTCTCGCCAAGGATTCCCAGCTCAGAGAATATTTTATATATCTTCGTTTTTTGTACGCTGTTATAGTCTTTATTACCAGTCGCAGGAGAAGCATTTGAATACTGAGACGTTGTTTTGCAGATTTGAGACATCGCTTGCCGGATATTGCGGTTATCCAGCACCTTGTTGACTATAAATACGATTTCCAGTACGTTAATAGGTTTGTGAATAAAGAATTCAATGCCACTTTGGTAAGCCTGGGTTACCAGCTTCTCACTGTTGGCCTGAGAAATCATAATGAATGCCGTATTTTCGCAAAACGGGCGAACGGCATTTAATATTTGTATACCATTCCGGCCAGGGAGTAATAAATCAATAAACACAATATCCGGTTGATGCTCGCGAACGAGTGCTTCGGCTTGTTCGCCTTCCTCGCATTCGGCCAGAACAATCCCTAAATCATGTTTCTTTATTATTTTTTTAATAATCTCACGAATGCCAATATCATCGTCAACTATAATGAATGATGTCATCCACAAGCCCTGCTTTCTTTATACTGTCTGGATGCCGGATATCGTTTAGAATAAATTCTAAACGCATCCTGCACCATGAATCCGCACTATATTGTTTCTTAATTATAACATAAAGTTGTAATACGTTATGGAACTCTACAAGTAGTCCCCGGTAGACGACGAGTAAGACAGAATCAATAACGAAATATTGATCCTGCCTTATTCTAAAACGAGACGTTATTAGGGGTTATCAGTCATAACTAACCAGATAGCCTTGTTGAAGTCTATCTTCAGGAAGTTCTTTCTCCCAACGGGCAACCACAACGGCGGCAACACAGTTGCCAATCAAATTGCATCCCGTCCGGGCCATATCCAGGACGCGGTCAACCCCCATCAGTAAGGCTACGCCCTCCATCGGCAGCCCGAGAGAGGCAGCGGTTCCGGCTACAACGATAAATGAGCCGCCCGGCACACAGGCAATTCCTTTGGTTGCCAGCATAAGTGTCAGCATAATCATGATTTGCTGCCCTAAAGAATAATCAACATGGTATATTTGAGCAATAAACATCAAGGTTAAGGCGCTGTATAAGGTACCACCGTCCAAATTAAAGGTATAGCCTGTCGGCAATACAAAGGTAATAATGTGCTTGGGCACACCTAGTTTTTCTAAGTTCTGCATAGCAACCGGAAGGGCCGCTTCACTGGTGGTCGTAGTAAATGCCAGAATAGCAGGTTCTTTTATCACTCTTAGTAAATGCCGAATATTTACTTTTGTAACAATGGCAACGAACGTAAAGAGAATTACGAGGAATATAAACAGTGCAAAATAGAGGCTAAAAACAAGTTTACTTAACGGAATCAGCATAGCAAGACCGTATTTTCCGGTTGTAAACGCACATAATGCGAATACACCGTAAGGCGCAAGGTTCATAACATAAAAAGTAAATTTGAACATAATCTCTGCCAGGCTGGTTGCCAATTTTACAACCGGTTCCCCTTTTTCCCCCATGGCCGCTGCCGCTATGCCAAAGAAAGTAGAGAAAAATACGATTTGCAGCATATCGCCGCGGACCATGCCGTCCACTATATTCGTGGGAACGATGTTTACTACCGTTTGCATAAAATCGATACTTTTACTAGCCATCTGCTGAGCCGCCGAAGCATCGACCCCGCTCAGCACTACACCATTACCCGGTTGAAAGTAATTTGCAAAACACAGCCCGACCGCTAAAGCGAGTGTAGTCGCAGCCTCAAACCAAATCGTGGCTTTCAACCCCAGTTTACCGAGTTTCTTAAAGTCTCCTGTCCCTGCGATTCCCATGACCAGTGCACTAAAAATCAAAGGTACGACAATCATCTTTATCATACGGATGAAGATGTCCCCAAGGGGCTTTAACGCCGCTCCATAGGTTGGAAAGAAATGCCCGAAAACAAAACCTAGAAACATGCCGATCATGATTTTGCTGCCTAAGCCTAATCCTTTTTTTGCTTCTGCCATAATAATTTCCCCTCCCTTAACTATGCATATACTTTTGCTGGATGTTCTTTATAGGACGCCATATCAAGCAGCTCAAACTCACAGTTTGTGATATCCATTATTTTATTGGCGATCCGTCTTACTTTGTCTACATTGGCAGAAAAGCATAGCCGGCTATAGCCCTGTCCGTTCGTACGCAACAGTCCTGCTTTTTCTAACAGGTTTTTTACTGTAATGGCTGTTTCTTCTGCCGGATCCACCAGATACGCTTGCCCGATAATTTTGCTAATCACCGGCGTAAGCATCGGATAATGCGTGCACGCCAAAATCACAGCATCTACTTTTGCGTCTTTCAGTGGGGAAATATAGTCTATGGCAGCCGTCTCTATGGCTTCGTCATCAAGATGTTCGTTTTCCACTAAACTGGCAAACTTGGGACAGGCGATAGGAAAAACTTTTACCTCGGGATTGCGCGTAACCACTTCGGAAACATGTTTGCCGCTCCGAATGGTTGTTTCGGTGGCAAGTACGCCGATACGGTTGTTTTTTGTCATTCCCAGTGCGCTGAGAACGCCTCTACCCATACCTACAATTTCAAATGGATACGTATGCTCAAGCTTTTCCAGCAATACCGTAATGGTATTACAGGCCGATACCGCCACTTTCACATGGTTGTCCTGCATGAACGACAGTATTTCATCGACATATTGCAAAATCTCTGCTTCTGAGCGTGGACCATAGGGATTCCGTTTGCTATCACCAAAATAGATTATATTTTCTGTAGGTAGCATGTTTCGCAATTGACGAAACACTGTGAGCCCGCCGACACCTGAATCAAATACGCCAATGGGTAAATTTGAGTCCATTGTTAATCCCCTTCCTGATGTGTTTTGCCAACCAGCTGGTGTTGATACTACCTGAAGTATATCTGGCAACATACAAAAAAACTTCAAAATCAAACAGCAGAACATAGTTATTGACTGAATTTTCTTTTAAGAGTGTCTGTTACAACAGTAGAGAAGGGGGAACAATCTTAGTCACACAATTAGAAAAAGCCCGAACTCTGTGCATTTTATTGCGCAGTGGTTCGGGCTTCACGATTAGAATGTAACTATCATTTTACCGTTTCTTTGTAAATGAGCGGCCATTTGTCAAAAAAAGTATTAAAGTAAAGGAATACCATTAGTAAAGCAAACTGTCCTGCCAATAAGCCCATTACCGGAAATCCCATTCCTAAATCATTGCCGGCGAAGGGAAGTAGTTTGTAAGCTTCCAGCCACGTAAAACCGAAAACAGTTCCGAGTCCAAGCCAGATACCCACACGAAGCAGCACACGACGTCCAATGCCTGGTACTGTTTCCGCTCCGGGATAGTCGTCAAACAAATGGTGCCAGCACAACATAGTAACAATTAGAGAGAGTTCCAGCGATGCGGCTGTTATATAGGGGTTCACACCAGGATTAATATGGAAAGTGTTAATCAGCTTAACATATACCATTGGGGTTAGATAGCCACCGCATAGTAAAGCTGCTGCCAAGCCTATAAGTCCCATCCAAGGCTGTTTGCTGGTAAATAGTTTATATGGATAGCCTTCACCGCCCTCTGCCGGAATCAGAAACCAGAAAATAAATCCTTGGCAAAAGGCCAGCACAGCCGGCCAAGATCCCAGCGGTTGGCCGGTAACGGCGTGTCCGCCCAATTGAAAATGCATAAAGCTGGGTACAAACATAGCTATCCAGATCAACAAGGCAAAGAATGAACTTGTCATCATTACTGCCAGCCCGTCAAGGGGCGGTTTTAAGTTACCGGCCCATGGCCGTTTTTGAAAAAGTGATACAAAAGGAATTTGCACTATAATGACGGGTAATACATAGAAATTAGAAGCCTCCCATGCTTCCAGGGCCAAATGAACTTCTTCCGCACTTTTAGGAGCAAACATGAGAATGAGATTAAAGGGCTTCCACCATATGCCAATGAAGGATATCACAAGTAAATAAGCTGCACTGCCACAAAGGAAACTGAGAAAGGTGTACCAAATTCCGGCACCGGGTTGAAGGGCGGTCCACTTGTATTTTCCGTAGTTACCAAATATTAATGTCTGCCAAATCCAGGCGCTAATGCTACACCAGAAAAAAGTGCCCTCAGCAAATGTGGCTATAAATTTTTTCGCTACCGCCGGTTCAACTGCCTGTAATCCTACGGCAGCCGTAGACGTAATAATCGCTTTTGCCGCCATAGCCCAGACAGGCCAGTAAATCAGGGCGTATACAAAGCATAGGATGACACCCGCAATTCCCATCGTCAGCTTATTGTCGAAACGTTTTTTTATGGCATAATCCATGCATTATCCTCCTACTATTATAAAATCAATGGTCACTTCCTTTAATTTTTGCAACTGCCGAACCAACAACCATTTTTAGCACTTCAGATGCCCCAACACCGATATCAAGCAGTCTTGCATCCCGGGCATACCGCTCTACATCATTGTACTTCATATAACCGTGGCCGCCGAATATCTGCAAAGCCTTATGACAAACCTCATTAACCACTTCTGTGACAAAAAGTTTGGCCACCGAGGTATCTAGTGCATAATCCTTACCGCTGTCTCTTTTCCTGGCCGTTTCGGCTACCAATAAGTTAGCCGCCTCCAGTTTAACATACATATCTGCCAGCATTTCCTGAATGGCGAACAGGGAAGTCAGCGGCTTACCAAATGCGCTTCTCCGATTGGCATACTTAGCGGAAGTTCCCAAAGCCGCTTCGGCAATTCCCAGTCCCATGGAGGCCATGCCCAGACGTCCGCCTACCAAACCATACATAGCAATTTTGAAGCCTTCATTGACATTCCCCAGCAGATTCCCGGGGGGGATTACACAATTTTCAAATTGAAGACCTGTGGTATATGAGCTTCTACAACCCATTTTTTCTTCAGGATCACCAATTCGAAAACCAGGATTGCCTTTTTCGATGACAAACATGCTGATGCCTTTGGCCCCGGCCTCGACATCTGTCTTAAAAGCAACAAAATAAAGATCGGCTAATCCACCGTTAGTACAAAAATACTTAGCCCCGTTTAAAAGCCAACCGGCGTCTGTCTGAGCGGCGGTTGCCTTAATTGCAGCGGCATCAGAGCCGGCTTGGGCCTCGCTGACAGTATAGGCCGCAACTTTTCGGCCCTGCAGCAGATCAGGCAGGTAGCGGCGTTTTTGCTCTTCGGTACCAAATTTAAAAAGAACATCGATTGCCATCCAATGCACGTGAAGGGTTAGTGCCACCCCCGGGCTGACTTTGGCAATTTCCTTGGCTACCTGGTGGGTAGTAACGGAATCATACCCACCCCCGCCATATTCAGGGCTATAATTCATACCGAAAAATCCTAATTCGCCCATTATTCCTAAAAGCTCGGTAGGGAACCGGCCGTTAGCATCCAATTCTCTGGCAATGGGCTGCAGATGTTTCTTGCAAAACAGTATTGAGTTTTCAATAATATTTTCACCTACGGGATTATCCATAAGGCTCATAAAGCTCCTCTCTTGTGTTGATGGAGAGGCCTGCCGGGCAGACCTCTATATAAACATGCCGACTATAAATTCATTTCACGGAATGTGTCGGCAACAATAAAGTCGGCCTCAGTACACGCTTTAATTTCTTCTAAGGTCACGCCAGGAGCATGTTCTTTTAAAATGAGGACATTTTCCCCAACAGCAAAAACCGCTTTATCTGTAATAATAGTCTTAACGCAACTTTTGCCGGTCAGAGGTAAGGTGCATTTTTTTAGAATTTTAGAGGCGCCGTCCTTGTCGGTATGCATGAGGCAGGCAACTACTTGTTCCGTACCATAGCATAAGTCCATGGCCCCGCCAATGCCGGGCCACCATTTTCCATTACGCCGCACCGCCCAATTGGCGATATTCCCTAACTGATCAACTTCCAAAGCACCGAGCACTGTGATGTCCAGAACTCCGCTTCGCATGGCTCCCAACGAAGTAGCCAAATCCATAATGGCGGCTCCCGGCATCAGTGTGACAGGTTCTGAACCGGCATTGGTCATATCGGCGGAAGCTTTTGCGGCGGCCGGTCTAGGGCCAACGCCAAAGACACCATTTTCAGCATGAAACATGACCTGAACGCCTTCCGGCAAATAATTAGATGCCTGCGTTGGCATACCAAATCCTAAATTCACAAGTTGTCCGTCTTTAAATTCTTGTGCGACACGTTTGGCTATTAATACTCTCGGATCCATGTCAGTCCCTCCTAAAATGTTTATTTTTCAGGGGTCAATTTACCAATCTTCAGCCAGTGCTGACGGTAAAGATCATCATGTTGTTCTAAACTTAAGCCCTTAACCACCGCTTGCACAAACGGTGCCGGTGTCCCAACCCGTTCCGGCGGAATAGTACCAACAGGAACAATTTCTTCGACCTCGGCAATGGTATAGTCGCAAGCCATCGCTACCATTGGATTGCAATTTGTGCTGGTCTGCCGATACTCGAGATTACCCATTTCATCGGCACGCCAGGCTTTGACAAGTCCAACCGGTGCTCTCAGTGCTGCTTCCACAAAGCACTTGATACCGTTTACTTCAATGATTTGTTTTGGCTCTGTCATCTCGGGAAACAGTTCAGGATCATCCAGTATGCCTACACCAACAGGGACAAGTACGCCGCCAAGCCCCATGGCACCTGCCCGTACTTTCTCGATCCAGGTCCCCATCGGATAAAATTGTTCTACTTTTAGGTTGCCTTTCAGATATTCATCTGTTGATTCTTGCGTCGTACCAACATGACTGGAAATAATCTCGCGCACCAAACCATTCTTATATAACATGGCTCTGCCAAACCCACTTAAGCCCGGCTCATTCGTAATCAGCGTTATGTCCTTGACTTGATGCTTGATTAGCCATTCGATGCAGCAAGTTGGCTCGCCGGCCCCAACAAATCCTCCCATCATAATGGTTGCGCCACTTTTGGGAATGGAACTGAGTGCTTCATCAATGGACTTGACTTTATTAGTAAATTTAGACACTTACTTTCCCTCCTTCAAATATCAATCTTTTGTTGGATGAAACTGATGGCCATCAGTGTTTTCATACAATTGCAATAACTATGCCAACTCATAGATTTATCCGCAGTAATTTTACCGTAAAGAAAAACGGTTTGACGGCGAACCGTTAGAGAAGCGAAGCCTTTCTTATTTTATCCGGTTCTTGCATAACTTAAAAATTGACGTTACAGCAAAAAAAACAGCCCGTGGTTTTCTAGCCCACGAGCTGTTTTACCGTATCGATAGGAGACAGGTGTACACAAAGAATACACCTATATTCCTAGTCTTCCTATTTTTTTATATAAAACCGAACGCTGCATATTCAGCGTTCGTGCCGCTTGCGCCTTGTTTCCCTTTGCCTGCTCCAGGGCACTTATAATCAAATCCCGCTCGGTCTCCTGAATGCAGCCCCGGAAACCGATATCGGTACTTACCGGTGTATAGTTATTCTCTTCTTCCCAGGGTCTTACCGGAATGTTGCGAATATCAACGATGTGGTCGTCACTCCAGTTGATGGCCTGCTCCAAGCGGTTTTCCAATTCCCGCACATTCCCCGGCCAGCTGTATTTTTTCATTATTTCCAGAGATTCGGGGGAGACGCCGGTGGCATCGGCACCGATTTTGTGATTGATACGTTGAATTAAGGCATGAATAAGCAGCGGTAAATCCTCAATTCTTTCCCGCAAAGCAGGCATCTTGATTTCCAGTACGTTTAGGCGGTAATACAGATCTTCGCGAAAATGTTTTTCTTTCACCAGTTGTATAAGATCGGTGTGTGTGGAGGCCATAACCCGTACGTCCAGTTTGGTCGGGGTCGTAGCCCCAATTCGCCAAACTTCCCGGTCTTGCAGTACTCGCAGTAATTTTACCTGCATGAATAATGGCATATCGCCGATCTCATCCAGTAAAATAGTGCCACCGTCAGCCAACTCAAATTTCCCGGGTTTTCCACCTTTTTTAGCCCCGGTAAAGGCGCCATCCACATAACCGAACAATTCCGATTCAAGAAGATTTTCCGGAATAGCGCCGCAGTTTACACTGATAAATGGTCCTTCTCTTCGAACAGAGCGGGTATGAATGGCCTGAGCAATGATCTCTTTGCCGGTACCACTCTCGCCGGTAATGAGTAAGGTGGAACTGGTCCTGGAAGCTCGCCGGGCCAATTTCTTTACATATAACATGGGGGGAGTTTCACCGATAATATCCCGGCAAGTACAAAGCGTGTTTTTTATACTATTTTCCGGTTTGGCCGGGCGGGATACCTTATTCATAATTTCTTTGGCAGTACTCTGGTCAGGAAACAGTGTCTTAACCATAGCCCCTACCGTCCGCCCATCCTTTTTTAAAGGAAACCGCGCCACTAAAAATTCTTTGGCGTTAATTGACAAGGTTTCGCCCCATATGGAATAGCCTTGTCCGACTGTCTCGAACAGGCGGCAGGAAGGAATGACATCCCACACCTTTTTGCCGATAACATCCTGTTCAGCCCGGTTTAGAATTTCCAAAAAAAATGAGTTAGCAAAAAAAACTGTGCCGGTTTCGTCAATTGCCATGCTTCCCTCAAAAGGATTATCCAGAATCATCTTCAACTTTGCATAGGACTGCTCAAGAGTTACCATTTCCATTCCCCAACGCTCCTCCCAGTAATTGTTCTTTGTGGAGTCTCTATTTACTACACTATTAACGATTTTTATCATCAAAGTGTCTTTAATAGCTACACTTATCATATCGTTGGCAGAGCATCTTGTCTACAGTAAATTCATGTTACCGTTTACGGTTTACGAACCGGTACATGGCTTTCAATGTAGAATATCCTTTTCCTTCACGTTTACTCACGCGCAGTACATACTGTTTCAGATCACGTAGTTTATGCCTGACCTGCTGCGCTTTGTATTTAGCATATTGATACGCCCGCATTGCTTTTAGCTTGCTAAGTAACAGGTTTTTTAGCATAACTGCCTTTTGGTAACCGGCAGCAAACCAACGCAGCGTCAATAATGCAGGTAATGCTACCTTAGCATACCATACAGTCAATGCGGCTCCGCATAATTCGCCGGTAATCAGCAAAGGCGGACCATATATGCGGCCTTGGCTAATCCAATACAGGGAAAGAAATTTGATGCTGGAAAATAAGATTAGTTTTACGGAGTAGATGGCAAACAAAGTATACGGGTTGCGCTTATGCAAAAATTTCTCTATTCTCTGCAGAATTCTCCAGTTTGAAACACGCTCTACTAACGGTTTTACTACAGTTTCAATAAATTCTTCCAGCAAAACATAGAGAGCTACTAAAAAAATAAGCGGTGATATAACTAAAGATCGAACCCAGCGTCTACATCTGAATTCTTTGGAATACATATTCATTCCCCTTTAACCATAACTTAACGACAAGTCCTTCTTTTTACATGCTTTCCCAAAATAGCATTAACATTTTTCTCTTATTAGTTGCTTTTACTATAGTAATTTAGAAACAGGTATTCTGCAATCATTCGTATTACAAGCTGTGCAAAAAAAGAATTACTGCTAAGAATATATTCCTATAAAAAACAAAAGGGGCTGCTATGAACAGCCCCTTGACTCTTAGTTTTCCGGTGGCAGCGGTACCGTGTTGGCTGCATGCGGCATAACCGTAATGGTATAATCTTTGCGTCCTAATTTTTGCTCGGCAATTGCCAGGGCTTCTTCCAGGGTGGTAGCTGCAATCATTCCGGCTTTCTCGACAAATGCTTTGTTTTCAGGGAGGGTAACAATAATGTGCGGCACTTTTTTGCACATCAGACCGGTTTTGAGAGCGATGAATCCTGGCACGGTAAAGGCTTTGCGTAGTGCCAGTTCCCGTTCATACAATGATTCGTAGTTAAACCAGCCGCTAAAATCGGGTGGTTCCATTATATCGCGGCATTCCAGGAGAACAATTATAACACCGTCATCTTTGGCGGCCATAACTGCATTGTCGGTGGTTTTAGAGCCTTGGTACAGATTCATATCTTTGGGAAAACCGCCGGCAGAAGCGATAACCAGATCGGTTTTGGCTTTTATGGGGACGCCGAAGATTTCTTTTACTGTTTTGCAGCCTTCCAGCCAGGCATTATACCAGTGACCGGCAACAAACCGCGCGAATTTCCCTTCTGGTGTGTACACAGTGTTGACAAGGAAGGACGGGTTGAGCATGGCGGCAATTTCGGTCATATCTTCATGCATATTGTTGCCTTCTATTTTACCGGAACTACAATGAGGGCTAATGCCTTGACCGACAACATCGTGCAGGCAGAAACTATGGTTGCCTTGGATAGTGGCATAGCCGGACACTCCGGGCAAAATGGCCTTGCGGCCGCCGGCGAAGCCTGCCATCGGATGGTAGACGATGCCGCCTGTCAGAATGACTTTGTCCGCATGGGCAACATGTTTATTGATATAAACTTGCACCCCGCGGGAGGTTGTGCCGACAAAGACAAAATCCTCGGCGTCCGGTGCATAGCTTTGAATAATTTGAATACGGTCGACTGCTTCTGCGCCATACACCAAAATATTTTCCTCGTCGGTATGACGGCGGTGAGCGCCGAGGCTGACTACCAGAGTGATATCGCTGTCAGGTATACCGGCAGCATTGAGTTCATTTAATAGAGCAGGCAGAAATTCGTGATATTTAATCCACTGCCGGGTAATATCGCTGGCAATAATGGCTACTTTGTCGCCTGACGTTATAACCTGTTGCAGTGGCGGGGAATCAATAGGGTTGGTTACTGCTGCTTTTATTGCGGCAGGTATATCGGTGATGGCTTTCACGGATTTACCTTCCACAACTTGAATTACTTGTTTTTCGGGCAAAGTTACTGTGAGCTCTATAGCGCCGAAACCTAACGTATATTTTTTCTGCATTTTTATCCCTCCAGTTTAAGCATATACTAGATTGTATTGCCTATTTCCTGCAAGTGTCAGTATGTATAGTGTGTAAACTTGTTAAGGAGATAGCTAAAGCATACTCGGAAACACTGTAAACATGCTATGTTTACAGTGTGTTGTCCTTGTGGCATATATAAATGAGCACTATTTATGAATGGTATAAACTGGACGGAGCGGTAGAATGATGATAATATATTGATAATAGCAAGTTTTTTACTGGAAAAATGTCGAATGAGCCTGGAAAGGCTTGGCATAAGCCAAGTCTTTTACATTTCCTTATAGAGAAATTATCCTAAGATTAACCTACTCTAATTTTGACAAGATTCGTAGTTTGGTTTTTCTTCAATTATTTGAGGTGAGTGTGTGAAACAAACGTTTTCGGTGCAGGAGAAAATAATTCAATTTCTTGTGATTTTTTTTCCTATATTTATTACCCAAGTATCTCTCACGGCAATAGGCTTTTTTGATACGGTTATGTCCGGGCAGGTTAGTCATTATGATTTAGCCGGGGTTGCTATCGGGGCAAATATGTGGTTACCTATATTTACCGGAACTTACGGGGTCTTGAGTGGAGTTACCCCAATTTTGGCACAGCTGCATGGAGCGGGCAGGAAACAGGAAATGCCGTTTTTTGTAATACAGGCTCTGTATGCAGCGCTGGCAATCGGTGGAGCGGTAATTATTCTGGGGTGGCTTTTGCTGGCCCCAGCGCTTAATGTAATGCATCTGGAAGCGTCAGTCCACCAGATTGCGTACGATTTTTTAAGGGCTCTGGCTATTGGCGTAATTCCGGTATTTGCATCGGCCGTATTACGGAATTTTATTGATGCGCTGGGATATACCCGTATAACAATGATTATAACGGTTATTGGCGTCCTAATAAATATTGCTCTAAATTATTTGCTTATTTTGGGTAACTACGGATTTCCCCGTCTTGGTGGGGTAGGCGCAGGCTATGCGTCGGCCATGACTTATTGGTGTATTTTGTTTATGAACATAATAGTTGTACATTATATTAAGCCTTTTAAAACCTATCGGATATTTGGGCATTTCACCGGCATTTCGTTTAAGGCCTGGCGAGAACTGGCGGCTGTTGGCTTCCCAATCGGGTTGGCAATATTTTTTGAGGTGAGTATTTTTGCCGCTGTGGCCATATTAATGGCCGAATATGGCACTTCTGTTATTGCCGCTCATCAGGCTGCCATTAACTTTGCCGGTTTGGTGTATATGGTACCACTCAGTATTGGTTTTACTTTGACTATTGTAGTAGGCTTTGAAGCGGGTGCGCAACGTTATTGGGATGCCAAACAATATAGTTACCTGGGAATTAAAATCGCAGTTACGGTTGCTGTTATATTTGCGGTCTTATTACTTTCTTTTAACACTACAATTGCAAGTTTCTATACGAAAGAGCCAGGCGTATTGGAGCTAATTAAAAATTTCCTGATATATGCTATTTTCTTTCAACTTTCTGATGCAATTGCAGCTCCCATTCAAGGCGCTTTGCGCGGCTATAAAGTTGTCCGGATAACCATGGTCGTGGCAATCATTTCCTATTGGGTTATTGGTATGCCTGTTGGCTATTTGCTGGCAAAACATTCTACCCTGCAAGCCTATGGATATTGGGTAGGGTTTATTGTTGGCTTGGCAGTTGGCGCTGTTGTGCTATTAACCCGGTTAATCAGGCTGCAGAAGAAGTATAGTAGTAGATATCAGAAGGGAAAGGAGTCTTATTCATGAGTGCAATGAAGGCAAATATATTATTGCTGATGGCCGCCGCTATCTGGGGATTGGCGTTTGTAGCCCAGCGGGTGGGGATGGATTATGTAGGTCCCTTTACTTTTAATGGATTTAGGTTTGCGCTGGGAGCGGCTTCTTTATTGCCGCTGATCTGGTATTATCGTAACAAAGACCAGCAGCAGACTGCCAAGGCAGGATCTGTTTCAGCAATAAAGGCAGGTTTTCTGGTAGGTCTGATTTTATTTTCCGGTGCTTCTTTGCAGCAGATTGGGTTAGTATACACCACTGCCGGAAAAGCTGCCTTTATTACTTGTCTGTATATTGTAATTGTACCTATTCTGGGTATTTTTTTGCGGCATTACATAAGTCTTACTAATTGGGTGAGTTCAGGTATTGCTGTTGTTGGTTTATATTTGTTATGCGTAAAGGAAAATTTTTATATTTCTTATGGGGATTTACTGCAGTTAGTCGGAGCCTTATTTTGGTCTGTACATATTTTACTTATTGATTACTTTGCTGCCAGGGTCAAGAATGTTTTGCATTTAACTTTTTTTCAGGCTGCAACCTGTTCAGCGCTTAGTTTGGTAACAGCCTCGTGCTTGGAAACAATAACCCTGTCGGGCCTTATGGCAGGAATTGTTCCCTTGTTATACGGAGGAATTGCTTCTGTAGCAATTGCTTATACCCTGCAAGCCATTGGACAAAAATACGCGCCACCCTCGCATGCGGCTATCATCATGAGTATGGAGACAGTGTTTGCTGCAGTAGGTGGTTTTCTCGTGCTGGGCGAACGCTTAAGCTTCCAGGAATTAATGGGTTGTTTACTCATGTTTGCCGGGATGATGTTGACGCAGGTAAAAGGCGCCCAGCCCGCGAATGCTGCCAAGAACATGGATAAAGCTGGTGACAAAGCCAGCTGTGAGAGGTAGTGTACTGAGAAATGAAGAAAGTGATTTCGTCGCAACGATTGACCGAGGATTTCAAAAAAATGTCGGTAGTTGGCGCCCGGCAAGAAGGCGGCATAACGCGGCTAGCTTTTAGTGATGCCGATTGGGAAGCCCGTAATATAATTGAACAATTGATGATAAAAGCCGGTATGAATGTCAGAACAGATGCTTTCGGTAATCTTATTGGCCGGAGGGAAGGTCTTAGACCCAAAGCTGCGCCGGTTATGATGGGTTCACATATTGATAGTGTGCCTGGTGGCGGTAATTTTGACGGTGTGGCCGGTGTACTTGCTGCGATCGAAGTTGTCCGGTGTTTGGAGCAAACCGTTCATCCTGTTGAAGTAGTCGTGTTTATGGCTGAAGAATCAAGCCGTTTTGGCATGGCCACGTTAGGCAGTAAAGCTTTTTGCGGAAAATTATCTCTGTCACAACTGGAACAGCTTAAAGACAATCAGGGAGTAACCTTAGCCCAGGCAATGCGTCAGCGGGGGCTTTCCCCTGAGCAGATTGCGGAGGCACGATATGGTAATCCGATAAAGGCCTTTCTAGAGCTGCATATTGAACAAGGCAAAGTACTGGAGACTATGGGAAAACAGGTTGGAATAGTCACCGGCATTGCTGCGCCTAGTCGTTTTAAAATTATTCTAACCGGCCAAGCGGATCATTCGGGTGCCACTCCGATGAATATGCGCCAGGATGCGTTAACAGCCGCCGCCGAGATTATTCTGTTGGTAGAAAGCCTAGCAACAAGGGAAGGTCATAATGGTACTGTGGGGACAACCGGTATTGTCAAAGCTGAGCCGGGTGTTATGAATGTCATCCCTGGGTGTGTCGAATTAGGCGTGGATATCCGAGGTATCTCCTTGAACAGTAAACAGCAGGTTGTACGGGCGCTTAAGGCTGGTATCGCTGAACTGCAGGTGCGCCGGGGAGTAAAAGTGGAAATTATTACACTGACTGATGAAAATCCTGTGGAAATTTCCCGGGAAATAGTCGAATTTCTGGAGAATGTAGCAAACGACAGTGGCTGTTCGTACATGCTGCTGCCAAGTGGCGCCGGGCATGATGCTATGCATTTGGCTGCACTAACCCTTACCGGTATGATATTCGTACCCTGCAAAGGGGGAATTAGCCACAATCCGGCTGAGTGGGCCAGTATTGAGGATATTGCCGCCGGCGCTGAGGTGCTCATTAGAGCGGTAAGACAATTGGCTGATGAATCTCCCACGCCTATTTAATCTAAGTCACAGGATAAGCGTTGCATGAAGCTAGTCTGTTTTGTTAGTGAAAGGAGAAAAAATGAGACCAGTAGTTCCAAGGGTTGCAGCCGTTCATGACATATCTTGTGTCGGACGCTGTTCTTTGACAGTGATTATGCCCATATTATCTTGTATGGGGATTCAGGTATGCCCGCTGCCTACCGCCGTGCTTAGCACTCATTTAGGCGGATTTAGCGATGTCGCTTTTCATGATTTTACTGACCAGATGAGCGACTTTTTTCAGCATTGGAAACGTGAAGGTATTTCCTTCGACTGTATTTATAGCGGCTTTTTGGCTTCAGGAGAACAGATTGATACTGTTACTGAATTTATTGATGAATTTTCCGCCAATAAACCATTAGTTCTGGTTGATCCGGTTATGGGTGATGAAGGTAGATTATATTCTGTCTATACGCCTAAGATGCAAGAGCATATGAAAAGACTTATCTGTAAAGCAGATATTATTACGCCGAATTTTACCGAAGCCTGTTTCTTATTGGGAGAGTGTTATCAGGAGCGGATTCTGGAACCCAATTTGCTGAAGGACTGGCTTGTCCGGCTGGCGGGATTTGGTCCTTCTCAGGTAGTTATGACAGGAATTCCTATCGGCAACCGGCAAATTATGAATATTGGCTATGAACAAAACTCAGGCGCTTTTTGGGAAGTTGTTAGTGAACATATTCCAGCCCGTTACCCGGGGACTGGTGATATCTTTGCCAGCATTTTGGCAGGGGCACTGCTTTGGCGCCAAAGTTTGCCGGAAGCGATGAAACTTGCTGCTGATTTTGTGGCTGCGGCTATTAAAGCGACTTATAAAGCAGACACTCCTACGCGGGAGGGTGTTTTATTGGAAACAGTTTTGCCACAGCTGGGATTGGTGTGGGCAAAGGCCAATAGTGAGAAAGAGGGAGGGAGTAAATTTGATTAATAAACGCAGGTTAACAGTAAAGGATATTGTATATGTTGGGGTGCTGGCCGCAATGTGTGCTATGGCTACTTCACTTAAAATTCCCTTTGGTGTTGGTGCTATGGTGCATTTGGGTACAGCTTTTCTCTTTACTGTTGGTATTTGTTTTGGTGGTGTGTACGCCGGTTTGGCGGGAGCCATCGGTTCGGCCTTTTACGATCTTCTTATGGGTTTTTCTCCATATACCGTATGGTCTTTTGTTATTAAGGGTACAGCCGGACTACTGGTTGGACTTATTGCCAAAGGATTATGGCCGGCACCAATTGCCTGTAATGCAGGTAATACGTGGGTGTGGCGGGCTTTATTAGGGTGTGTTGTGGCAGCAGCCTGGACGTTAGGTGGCTATATTGTCGCTTGGTGGCAAATAACAGGTAGCTTGGCAACAGCTTTTGCTAACATACCAAGCTCACTTATGACTTCTGGCGTTGGTTTGGTGGGTGCGATGATCTTGTCGCCCAAATTACGTAAAAATGTGAATAGATTAACGTAAGTTTTAATAATATGTTGGTAATAAGGTAAAGATGATCTGAACCCAACAAGCGGTTCAGATCTTTTTTTCTTTCTTCTCTTGTATTTTTTCCGCAATTTGGTATATAATTATAAATGAGCATATGCTCAAAAGAAAGGTTGATTGCTGGTGCCAAGGCGACGTTGTCACGGTTTAGTGTATGACGAACCACTATGCCGGAGGTTTTCTACACAAAGTGATGGAGATAATCAGCCGGTTATTTTGCAACTAGAAGAGTTAGAGGCCCTTCGGCTGAAGGATGTCAAAGGATGGGAACAAGCCATTTGTGCAGCCGTGATGGGTTTAACTAGACCTACCTATCAGAGAATTCTGCAATCAGCTCGGCATAAAGTCGCTACGGCGCTGGTGGAAGGACGGGCCATAATCATTGAAGGAGGGAACTATGTTATGAAAAACAGAGTATTTGAATGTGTGGATTGCAAGCATGTGTGGGAAGAACCCCCTTGCACCGAAGGTGGAAAACATGGGTATGAGATTGCCTGCCCGAAATGCGGCAGCATGCAAAAAATGAAATTGGATAATGGTGTCAAACATACCTGTGGCGGCGGTCAGCATGGTCATGAACACGGGCACGGCGGCGGGTGCTGCGGCGGACACGATCATTAATACTACGATTATAGTTAAGAATGCTAGCCTAGCTATGCAAAACGCATGGCTGGGCTAGCTTTTTTTTATTCGTTGAAATTTTATAAGACTCCCAAAGCCAGCAGGATAATAGTGCTATTTCAGAGAAGTTACATAGTTACATTGTAACACTTGTTCACAATGAAATAATGAGAGATGAAGGGGAGAAGAATGTGATTTGGTTGGGCGGTCTGATTGTTTTACTTACCTTTGCTGCAATTATTAAACGGTATGAAACAAGAATGGTCTTATTCACCTCCGGTCTTATTATGGCGTTGATTTCCGGAAAACCGCTGGTAGCTATTGACGCTTTTGCTACCGCCATGGTCAATCCTGGCTTAGTTACTGTTATTTGTACTGTAATGGGTTTTGCGTATGTTATGAAGCTGACCAAATGTGATGCTCATCTTGTACATTTATTAGCTGGTGGATTAACCAAATGCCGGCCAATTTTGATTCCCGGAACCATTGTGATTACGTTTGCCATTAATATAGCTTTGCCGAGCGCAGCCGGTTGTGCCGCCGCCGTCGGTGCCATTATGATTCCGGCATTAATTGGTGCCGGAGTTCATCCTGCTCTGGCTGGAAGTGCTGTGTTAGCAGGCACCTGGGGCAGTACCTTAAGTCCTGGCGCTACCCATAATCCGTTTATAGCCAAACTGGCAAACACGGATGTTATGACTGTAATTGCGGTATTAACGCCTGCCGATTTAGCAGCGCTGGCTGTTGTTGTCGTTGTTTTGACCGCTACTGCCTATCTCCGGAAAGAACATAATGTTACAATGTTGTCGGACGTGGAAAACAAACAAGAAACAGAATCTTTCAAAGTAAATCTGATTAAAGCGATTGTACCGGTTGTGCCACTAGTACTCTTAGTATTAGGCAGTAAACAAGTACATGTGATACCCGAAGTTACTGTGCCGCAGGCTATGATTTTTGGCACAATTCTCGGTTTTGTTGTTACCCTGGTCAACGCCCAGGAGATTACTAAACAGTTTTTTGCGGGCATGGGCGATGCCTTTGGTAGTGTTGTTGGTATAATTATCGCTGCTGCTGTGTTTAATAAAGGCATGGAATTAATTGGACTAACCGGTGCGTTGATTGACGCTATGAAGCATTCAGAGAGTATTGCCAAGCTTGCAGCAACATTTGGACCGTTTATTGTCGCTGTGCTTTCCGGTTCGGGTGATGCTGCCACGCTGGCCTTTAATGGCGCCATTACTCCCCACGCGCAGCAGTTTGGTTTTGGTATCATTCAAATGGGGCAACAGGCACAGGTTGTAGGCGCACTTGGCCGCTCGATGTCGCCGGTTGCCGGAGCTGCCATCGTTTGTGCCGGTCTGGCCGGCGTAAATCCTGTCGAATTGACCAAACGTAATGGACCGGCAATGCTTTTGGCGGCAATCGTGACAATGGTTGTCTTAATGTAGTTATACTTAGGAGGAACTTATGGTAGCGAATTTGGTAGAAAAGGCTGAGCAGTTAAGAGAAAAAACTATCGCCAGGCGGCAGGACTTTCACAAGCATGCCGAAGTTGCCTGGACAGAATTCCGCACAGCGGCGATTGTAGCTGAAACGTTAGCCGCGTTGGGATATGAAGTATTAGCTGGAGCGGAAGTGGTTGATGAACAAGCTATGATGGGAGTGCCGTCAGCAGCCGAACTCGACCGGCATGTTGAACGGGCGCTGGCACAGGGGGCCAATCCGAAGTGGGTCGAAAAATTGCGCGGCGGCAAAACCGGTGTTGTTGGAATACTCAAAGGCGCTAAGCCGGGACCAACAATCGGTATTCGCTTTGACATGGATGCCAATGATGCTTTGGAAGCTGAAGATGCCAATCACCGTCCGGTGAAAGAGCATTTTGCATCAGTAAATCGCGGCGCCATGCACGCCTGCGGCCATGACGGTCATACCGCCATCGGCTTGGCTGTTGCCGAAGTATTGGCTTCCTTGCGGGACGAACTTAGCGGTACGGTCAAGTTAATTTTCCAGCCGGCGGAAGAAGGCGTGCGCGGAGCTCGGGCTATGGCTGTCAAAGGCGTAGCCGATGATATTGATTTCTTATTGGGGATGCATATTGGTTTTAATACCAAAAAAATCGGTCAGCTTGCTTGCCGGATCGAGGGATTTCTGGCAACTACTAAGCTCGACGCTGTATTTACCGGTGTTGCTGCTCATGCCGGTGCCGCTCCCGAAGCCGGGCGCAATGCGCTGTTAGCTGCTGCGACAGCTGCACTTAACTTACATGCTATTGCCCGGCATAGCCAGGGGCCATCCCGGATTAATGTAGGGCAGCTGGAAGCGGGCACAGGGCGCAACGTTGTTCCGGCCAATGCTGTTATTAAGCTGGAAACCAGAGGCACAACAAGTGCAATTAACGAGTATATGTGCAGTGAAGCAACGCGGATTATTAAGGCTGCCGCTGATATGTACGACGTCCAAGTGGTAATCCGGGAGATGGGCGGAGCTGCCGGGGCGGAAAATGATCTGTGTCTTGTTGAGCGGATCGAGCGAGTAGCTGAAAAATTGGGCATTTTTGAGGAAATTATGCCAAGTTGTTACTTTGGCGCCAGTGAAGATTGTACCTACTTTATGGAACGGGTGCAGCAACATGGCGGTAAAGCGGCCTATCTTATGATTGGAACAGAATTGGCTGCCGGTCACCATGATTTCCGGTTTGACTTTGATGAAGCCGTTTTACCTCAGGCTGTGGCGCTGTTAAGTGCGGCGGCGGTAGAATTGTTGCAACAATAGGACAATGTGCCACTAAAGGCCTGCCCCTTGCAAAAAGAGGGGCGGGCTTTTAAAAAATCTAACATTATTAGCATGGTAACCATTGTGCTTGTTTAGAATATATATAGTAAATAGCTTAACGCATGGAAAGGAGTCACTATGGATAATACAGTGCTTAAAAAATATGCTGAGTTGTTAATCAAGACCGGCGTAAACATTCAAAAAAACCAAACTCTTATCGTTACTGCACCGATTGAGTGCGCCGATTTTGCCAGAGTTATTGCTGAGACGGCTTATCAGTCCGGTGCTCGTGAAGTGGTTATGAATTGGAAGGACGAGTTATCGTCCAAAATTAAATTTTTGCATGCACCTGACGAAATTTTTGATGAATTTCCTGAATGGCAAAAAGAGTTTTACCTCTCTTACGCCAAAACAGGAGCTGCCTTTGTCAGCATTGCTGCCTCTGACCCTGAGCTGTTAAAAGAAGTGGATCCCGACAGGGTAGTAAGGGTACAAAAGGCCAGCAATACAGCCCTTGAAGAATACCGGGAACGCATTATGAGCAATAGAAATGCCTGGAGTATTGTATCGATACCTACCAAAGCTTGGGCTAAGAAGGTATTTCCCCAGGCAACGGAAGAGGAAGCTGTCGAAAAATTATGGACGGCAATTTTAAAAGCCGTGCGTGTAGACACTGCTGATCCGGTTGCCGCTTGGCGTCAGCATAGTGAAAATTTGAAAAAGAGCATGCAATATTTAAATGCGCACAAGTTCAAAAACCTGCACTATAAAAATTCTGCCGGTACCGACGTAACCGTGGAGCTGCCGGACGGACATATCTGGCTTGGCGGACCGGAGCATACGGAAAAAGGGATTGAGTTCGTTGCCAATATGCCGACAGAAGAAGTATTTACTATGCCTAAGAAAACAGGGGTTAACGGCACCGTTGCCAGCGCTAAGCCGTTAAACTATAATGGCACATTAATCGACAAGTTTTCTCTTACCTTTAAAGATGGGCGGATTGTCGACTGCAAAGCAGAAGAAGGTTATGAAGTCCTCAAAAAATTGGTTGAGACCGATGAGGGTTCACATTATCTCGGCGAAGTGGCGCTTGTGCCTTTCGACTCGCCAATCTCCAATTCTAACATTTTGTTTTATAATACCTTATTTGATGAAAATGCTTCCTGTCATTTTGCTATCGGCAAAGCCTATCCCATTAATATTGAAAACGGCACTACCATGAGTAAAGACCAGTTGGCACAAGCCAGTGTCAATGATTCTATTGTGCATGTTGACTTTATGATAGGCACGGCTGATCTTGAAATCACCGGGACTACGGCTGACGGGAAAACCATACAAGTGTTTAAGGACGGGAATTTTGTCTTCTAAATTGGAAAAGCAGCAGACGGCCTAAATGGCGAGTCTGCTGCTTGCATTTTTCAGGCTATTTTTTATAGCCGCTTTGTTTATAGTTGCCTGGTTTATAGCGGGGTTTACCGGTACCGGTTGTTGTGCCTCTTTTATTCTCTGGCGGTTTTCTTCTGCTGCCATAAGAACGTGAGCGCAAGGGGGCTTCTTCGGTTATTTTGATTGGTGTGGTGTCCGGTTCCTTTGTCAGTAGTTTTAAGGCAGCAGACAATAGGGAAACCGAGTCGTTTTCAGCCAGAAGATCTTCGGCTCGGCCGCGATATTGCTCCAAGTTTCCTTCTTCAATCTGATTAAGGATCTTTTCTACAGCCAGCCGCTGCTGTCCTTCGATTGCTTCGATTACGCTGGGAACAGGCATGCGCACGATTTTTCGCTTAGTAGTGCGTTCAATTGTGCGCAAATGCTCTATTTCGCGCGGAATGACAAAGGTCATGGCTGAGCCGGTTTGGCCAGCACGGCCGGTACGGCCGACCCGGTGAACATAGCTTTCCGGGTCTTGCGGGATGTCAAAGTTATAAACATGAGTAACCCCACTGATATCGAGGCCCCTGGCTGCCACGTCGGTGGCTACCAGAATTTCAATGGTGCTTTCTCTAAACTGCCTAATAACACTATCTCGTTTGGCCTGAGTAAGGTCGCCGTGTATTCCCTCGGCAGAATAGCCACGCTTTTTCAGCCCTTCCGCAAGCTCGTCAACCCGGCGCTTGGTGCGGCCGAAAATAATAGCAAGTTCAGGGGATTGAATATCAAGCAGGCGGCAGAGCACATCGAATTTTTGTCTGTCCTGCAGTTCCATATAATATTGCTCAATGAGCGGAACAGTGACTTCTTTGGCTTTGATACTGATCATAACGGGCTCTTTTAAAAACCGCTGCGCCAAGCTTTGGATTTGTTTGGGCATGGTTGCTGAAAACAGCAGTGTTTGCCGGGATTCCGGCGTTGCGCTTAAGATCTTTTCAATGTCTTCGATAAAGCCCATATTGAGCATTTCATCGGCTTCGTCTAAGACCACCATTGAAATATCAGTAAGCCGAATGGTACGGCGTTCCATATGATCCATCAGACGGCCGGGAGTTGCCACAATAATCTGGGGTTTTCGTTGTAAAGCTTTAATTTGGCGCTGTATGTCCTGGCCTCCGTAAATGGGGAGGGTGTGGACGTTGGAGAATTGTGCGATTTTATTTAATTCTTCAGCTACTTGAATAGCTAATTCACGGGTAGGTGTTAGCACAATTCCGCGGATTGGCCCTTTGCCTGGTTCAAGATTTTCTAACAGCGGGATGCCAAAGGCCGCTGTTTTGCCTGTGCCTGTTTGGGCTTGCCCAACTAAATCTTTACCTGCTAGTAAAGTTGGGATAGCCTGTTCCTGTATAGGGGTAGGTTCTTCAAACCCCATATCACTAAGAGAGCGAATTATAATATCACTAATTCCTAGCTCTTTAAATTTTTCCAATATGGATAACCTCCTTTAAGTACGCTTTGTTAATTAGTATCGACAGGTTGTTGCGGATTGTATACTATTGCACCAAATGTTAAAATAGTAGGAGCATTTTATTCAAGATAAGTACATAGAAAGCAAAATAATGAATAAAAGATAAGCGGGGAGAGAAGAGGGGATTTTTGTGATTAGCCAACGCCTGGAGCAGCAAATGGCATTTATCATTGAAGTGGACAAGATAAAACAAATTTATCGCCGAAATTATGTTATTGGGACAGACCGCCACGAAACAGACGCCGAACATTCCTGGCATTTGGCCATTATGGCTGTGCTGCTGTCCGAACATGTCACCGGTTACCCGGTTGATATACTCAAAATTATTAAAATGGTGCTTATCCATGACATTGTCGAAATTGATGCCGGCGATACCTACTGTTTTGACGCACAAGCCGGGATGGATAAAGAAGCCCGGGAACGAACAGCAGCTGACCGGCTGTTTGGGCTGCTGCCTTTAGATCAGGCGCAGGAGATGCGGGCATTATGGGAGGAGTTTGAACAAAGGGTTAGTCCTGAAGCCAGATTGGCCGATGCCCTCGATCGGTTGCAGCCGCTGGTGCTGCACTATAAAACAGAAGGCAAGTCCTGGAGACTGAATAATATTGTCAGTGCCCAAGTACGAGAGCGCAACAAACGAACTAAGGAGATAGCGGCCGAGTTAGGCCAGCTTGTTGAGCAGATTATTCAGGATTCCATCGCCCGCGGCTATCTGCGGGAAAGTAAATAGCGTATAGTATAAAGAAAACACGACTTGCGCCGAGCCTTTGGCGATAGCGGAAGTCGATGTTGCCCTTATCCAGGCGAAAGTTATACTTTCTATCAGGACAAGAAAAAGCCAGATACCCGGTTTGTCGGGTTCTGGCTTTATTAGTTTCCTAACAGAAAGTACACTCCCTTACACCAGGTAAAAGGTACGGCCGTTACTTGCGTCAGATGTCGGTGCAAGCCATTTTTACAACAACTTACAAAGTATAACATTATTTGGGCATTCTGTACAGTATTTTTATATGAGGTTCGCAAAATACTGTTTTGTATTGAGAAATATTTGGTGATTTTTGTTCATTTTTGTACAAGTCAGTGAACAACAATGTAAAAATAAGCGAAAAAGTGAAATGAAAAGTGTCGAACTTGCTGGATTGAGCTATTGGCATGATTTATGCAAATATATTGGAAAGAACCTAAAAGCAGAGACTGTAGTGGAGGGGTCATATGAAATTGAAGATGGGAGCGAAGGTTGGTTTAAGTTTTGGTATTATTATTGTTCTTATAGCTATTAATGTAGGATTTGCATGGTCTGTATTATCAAGTATCGTAAATAATGCGGAGACAGTAGAGAAAGCCAGTAATCAGCTTTCTCTAGGCAATAAAATCGCCTACCAGTATCATGAAACCGTAATAGCCATCCGGACTTATGTTGCTTTTGGCGATCCTAAAGTAGCTGCTCGCATAGAGGAGGAGCTTAATGCAACATTGCAATTGGAAGATGAATTATTAAATATAGCGCCTCAGGCAGCAAAACCGAGCCTGGAGCAATTGCGTGCAAATACCAAAAAATACAGTGATAGTATTCGAACAGACTATATGCCGATTGCTATAGCTTACCAACGGGAAACGGCAGCCGGCAATTTAGTTCAGGCGCAGGAATATAAAACTAAGCTTAACGAAGTTGCCAAAGTTGTTGTTCCGTTATCAGTAGAAATTGATAAGACGTTGAAAGCGGTGGCGGAAGAAAACGATAAGCTGGTAGCGGCTAACCTTCAGGAAACGAATCGTTTGGCACACGGGGCTAAAAGCCTGCAGCTCGTGATTGGGATTGCTGCTTTGCTGTTAGGAATTGCTATCAGTGTAGTGTTAACAATTATGATAAAAAGGCCACTAGGTAAGTTGGCTGCAGTGACCGATAACTATGCCCAGGGTGATCTTCGGGAGATTGTCCAAGTCAATACCAGTGATGAGCTGGGTGAGTTGGCCCATTCGCTAAAAATTATGCGGGACAGTCTATCCGATATTGTAATCAATATTGCACAGTCCTCGCAGCAAGTAGCCGCGGCTTCCGAAGAACTGACCGCCAACGCGGAACAATCGTCGCAGGCAGCAATCCAGGTAGCAACCATTGTTACCGAGATTGCGTTGGGAGCTAATAATCAGGTTACAGCGACTAAAGAAACATCAACTATTGTTGAGAAAATGTCAACTGATATTAAAGATATTGCTGCAAATGCCGTAAATGTAGCAGGGGTAGCGGATAAAGCGGCTGAAGCCGCCAATAGCGGCGGAAAGTCGGTTGCAACCGCCGTGGCTCAGATGAATAATATTGAGCGGACTGTGAATGATTCTTCAACAGTGGTATCAAAGCTGGGTGAGCGATCCAAAGAGATAGGTCAAATTGTTGATACCATTTCAGGACTTGCCGGCCAAACCAACTTGTTAGCCCTTAATGCAGCAATTGAGGCTGCCCGTGCCGGTGAACAAGGACGCGGGTTTGCGGTTGTAGCCGAAGAAGTTCGCAAGCTTGCCGAGCAATCGCAGTCAGCCGCCAAGCAAATTTCTGATCTGATTTTTGAAATTCAGGGAGATACGGAAAAAGCCGTTACGTCGATGACGGAAGGAACTAAAGAGGTTAAAGCCGGAACCCAGGTGGTTAATGCCACAGGCGAAAGCTTCCGGATTATTACTGACCTCGTTACTGAAGTATCTTCCCAAATTCGTGAAATTTCGGCTTCTATTGGGGAAATGGCAGCCAGCAGTATTCAAATTGTTACATCGGTTCGGGATATCGAAGAGGTGTGTAAATCGACGGCCGGACAAACGCAGAATGTGTCTGCAGCCGCCGAAGAGCAGTCAGCGTCCATGGAGGAAATTGCCGCTTCCAGCCAAAGTCTTGCCAAGCTGGCCGAAGAGTTGCAGGAGTCAATGTGCAGGTTCCGGTTATAAAAGTAGAAAGGGGAGTAAGTATATGACGGATAACGACAAAATTGAAGTTGAGATTACCGAAGAGGAGAAGGCTGAGCTTCTCAGAGGACTTCCGCTGACAGACAGATTTAATTTACAAACGGAAAAACCGGAAAAGGCGGAAGTTCTAAAGAACTTTGCTAGAGTTCAGCGCATTTTGCAGGCTTCGATGGATATAGAGACAAGTAATGCAGGTATAAGTTCGTATAATAGATAAGCAACCTCTGAGAGAGAAAACAAAAGGAAATCGCGTACTGCTGCGATTTCCTTTTGTAAAACGTTTATAATTACCCGTTTAGCTTTTCAACCCGGTAGGAAAGCGATCTGCGGGAAAGACCAAGATAGGCAGCAGCTGCTGATTTGTTGCCGTTATGCAAGAGTAAGGCGGCTGCAACAATTTTATCGACAAATTCATCCAGGTTAAAGGGGGTAGGCGGTAAAACTACAGGCGCTTCCGGAATAATTGCGCCCGACTGCATCACCGTTGGAATGGCGGTATTTCCGGATGCTATGTTAAGATGTTCGGCTTTAAGTTCTTTATTATCAAACATAAAAACCGACCATTCAATCGTATTCTTCAGTTCACGGATATTTCCGGGCCAGGAATGGCTGACTAATACTTTTTGTGCTTCGCTGCTGATAGTGGCGAATTTTTTGTTTTTCTGTGCGGCAAACTGGCGGAGAAATACTTCTGCCAAAGGAATAATCGATTCGCGGCGCTCACGCAGGGGGGGTAATACAATTTGCCCCACGTTGAGACGGTAATAGAGATCACGGCGGAATTTGCCTTCTTCCACGGCTTGACGCAAATCGATATTGGTAGCGCAGACAACGCGGACATCTGTTTTTATTTTTTTTAAGCCGCCAACTCGGTAATACTCTTTTTCTTGCAGTACCCGCAAGAGTTTGGCCTGCATTTCCAGCGGCATTTCACCAATTTCATCAAAAAACAGTGTGCCGCCTGCTGCTAAATCAAACTTACCTTTTTGACCTTTAGTTAAGCCTCCTGTAAATGAACCGGCCTCATAACCAAACAGCTCACTTTCAAACAGGGTAGGGGTTACGGCGGCACAGTTGATATCGACAAAGGGGGTTGGCTCTTCGAAGTCATCGTAATGTATGAGTTTGGCAACCATCTCCTTGCCGGTACCTGTTGCCCCCTGGATGAGGACAGAAATGGACCTGTCTTTGTGATACATTCCGGCCTGACGGAATACATCCTCCGTCGCTTTATCAAAGATGCCTATTTCGCCGATTCCTTCGGCTTTAGCGACTAACCGCCGTAAGCGGGAAATTTCTTTACTCGACTCTTGTGTTGCCGCCTGGACTTCTTGATCGAAATGATCGGTTAGGCGGCGGTTTTCGCGCAACAAGCCTTGATGTTCAGCGACCTTATTGACAATAATGGCTAATTCCTGAATATTGATTGGTTTTATTAAATAATCATAAGCCCCTATCCGTAATGCCTCGACGGCTGTTTCCATAGAGCCGTGTCCGGTGAACAGGACAATATCGGTGTAGGTGCTGTTAGGTAATTCTTTGATATGTTTTAATAGATCAAGGCCCGACATCTTAGGCATTTTGATATCGGTTAACACCATAGGAAAGCTAGCATTGCTGAATGTAGCAAGTGCTTCGTCGCCATCAGCACATTCAATAATTTCGTGTCCCTGCCTGCGCAAGAACTTGGCAACCGACATTCGACTGCCGGAATCGTCATCTACAAGTAGTATATTCAATTGCTGACATCCTCCTTACAACCATTAGGTTCCATTATGGGGAATTCCAACTGGAAAGTAACTCCCCGGTCCGGGTTATCAAAAATCATTATATTACCGCCATTAGAAGTGACTACCGATTTAACAATAGCTAACCCCAAACCCATACCGTCGTTTTTGGTAGTAAAGAAAGGTGTAAAAATCTTGGCTTTAACAGCTTCCGGAATCCCGGGGCCGTTATCAGAAACTTGTAATATAATCTTGTCTTGGTATTTTGTGCGAATGGTAATTTCTTTTTGCGGCTGGGGCGAACTTACTAACGCCTGGAGGGCGTTATTCATAAGGTTAAGAATAACATGTTCCATATAAGCAAGCGAGCCATATATTTCGAGCGGATCATCGGTAAGATCATGGATAAGGGTGACGCCGACTGCATCCAAATTAGGAGTCATCATTTTTATAGTGTTTCTGATAGCTATAGCTAAGCTGAAGCGTTGATTGTTAGGGGTTTGATTCGTCCGGATTAAATCGCGGATGTATTTAATGATGCTCGCGATGCGGGAAGACTGCTCGGAAATTGTTTGAACATCTTCCAAAAATTCTTCCCAGTTATAGGTATTGCCCTCTTTTGACCACATCAAGATACTATCGGCAGTAACCTTAATAGAATTTAGCGGCTGGTTGATTTCATGGGCAATTCCTGCTGCCATGTTGCCCAGAAAAGCTAACTTTTCCGCCTTGTTAATGCGGTCTCTGGCAGCTAATAGTTCGGTTTCGGCCTTCTTACGGCCAGATATATCGCGGGCAATAGACAGCCCGACAAGTTCGCCGTTAAGAGCAAACAGGTGGGCATTTACTTCGGCAAGTATAATTCTGCCGTCTTTGGTTACCTGATCGAATTCAAATATAGCTTGCCGGGAAGCCAGCAGCTTTTCCATGCGTAACGTGGTAGCTGCTTTTCCCTGATTGGACATGGTGTCAAACATACAGAGCGACAATAATTCGTTTCTGCTGTAGCCCAGCCAGCGGCAGGCTACATTGTTTACTTCAATAATTCGGCCAGGTAACCCCTGTGCTGTAATTTTCCAGACAAAAATAGCGTCCTGTACACTGTCAAATAATTGACGATACCGTTTTTCGGCTGCGCGGCGGACAAAAATTTCCTGAGCAAGAATTGCGTTAGTATTAGCAAGCTGCCGGGTTTGTTCTTCGGCGCTTCTTTCCAGGCGTTTATAGTAATATTTTAAATCCCGGTCAGCCAATATTTTATCGTGAATATCCAGGCAGCAGTTGATATAGCCGACAAACGTGTTATCAGTATCAAATCTGGGAATACCGGACGATTGAACCCAGCGATACCGGCCATCAAAGCGCAGCATCCGATATTCATAAAAATATTTCTTTTTCCGGTTAACGGCGCTGCAGAAGGTATCCTCGACCATTTGCCGGTCTTTAGGATGTATATAGTCTGTCCAGGTAATTTCTGCTGGGTTTTGTGTAGTCACTCCTGTATACTCACGCCATTTTTCGTTAACAAAGGTGCAGTTGCCATCTTTATCATCCATCCACAAAATGAGGGGGATGTTGTTTGACAAATAATGAAAGCGCTCTTCGCTTTCAAGCAGTGCTCTTTCTGATAGTTTTTGTTCACTGACATCCTTGGCAATAGTAATAACCCGGAAAGTATTCCAGAATTTCACCATATAAGCATTAATCTCGACCGCAATTTGTCTACCGCTTTTGGTGCGAAAAGTGGCTTCAAAGAATACATGCTCCATCTTCATTAGTTTTTCTAACTGGCTGCTCGTTGTCTTTAGGGAGGACGAATCATTGATGTCTGCTATGGACATGTTTAATAGCTCGGCCCGTGTATAGCCGAGAAAGCTGCAGGCCCTGTCGTTAACTTCTAAAAATGATGCGTGCTTGCTGGTTGAGGGCGGGGAGACAAAAATAGCATCGTTACTGTTGTTAAACAACGCCTCGCAGCGTTCCTGGATCGTACGGAAATTATCACTGTCATACAATCGGCGGGTTGTATTATCCCGCAGCATTAATACGGCTTCATGTGGATTTAGGGCCGCTAAGCGGGCTTCATAAATTTTGTTTTTTTCTATTTGACAATCAAAGGTGCAGACAGTTTTATTTTTGAGAGCCATATGCACATACTGCATTGTTTTATGAGCTAACGTACGGTCCACAATATCACAAATGTTTTTACCCACACTAAACTTGGCTGCCATTTCGGAATTCTCGTTCGTTCTTGAAAGAATTTCGCAAATGACGCCATCTTTGTCAATTATGCTGATAGTATCAGATGCTGCGTTCAGAACGCCGCGAAGCTTTTCTTGGGTCCGGTGCAGTTCGGCCTCGGTTTTTTTGCGTTCGGTAATATCAACGAGGGCACCTGCAACCGAAGGTTGGCCATCAAATTCTATACAATGACTACTTAGAACTTCAACATAGCGGCAGGTTCCTGTTTTGGTAAGTATCCGCACTTCGTAGCGTGCGTCTACTTTTTGTCCGGATAAGCATTTTTGCATAATTTCACGAACAAGTTCCCAGTCACCAGGGTGAATATAGTTATAGATATTATCTACTACTAGCAGCTCGGACTGGGGATGATCTATAATGGCCTCGAAATTTTTGTTACCGTATACCAGTTTAGTTCCTTGTATAATGTAAATGCCAATTGATAAATTCTCCACTAAGTTGCGATATTTCAACTTCAGACACCTCATCATCTGTATTCGCCATGATTTTGTAGAATCCTTGAAAACAATGGAGATATAGGATATTATTGTAATATTTTTAAAGAAAATAGGAAAAAACGTCAAAGCAACGATTCCATAGACATCTATAATTACAAAAAAAAGAGGTTGAATCGCTATTTTTTTGTACAAAACATGACAAAACAAACGTAACTTTTGTCCATAAATGTCGTATAAATAAAGCTTTTGTAAACATGTAACAAAATACAGAAAATTTGTTTGACTTGGTGTAGACTGGTATTATAATAGGATTGTGACAAAAATAACGAAGGTGCGGGTGACGATTGTGATTCAAGAGGTATTATTAACGAAGGAAGAACTCTGTGCCGGCTGCAATAAATGTATTGCAAAATGCCCGACAAAGGCCAATATTGCCTATCAAGTAGCGGGAGAAAACAAAGTTAAGGTAGATCAAAAACGCTGTATACATTGCGGCGAATGCTTGGAAGTTTGTGATCACGGGGCTAGGGATTTTGCTGATGATACCCAACTTTTTTTTGAGGACCTTAAGCGCGGGACAAGCATTTCTCTTATTGCCGCACCAGCTATCCGCTTTAATTTTACCAATTATAAACGTCTCTTAGGCTATTTGAAATCATTGGGAGTAAAGCTCATTTACGACGTATCTTTCGGAGCGGATATTACTACCTGGGCCTATTTGGAAGCCATTCGGGAACAGCACCTTACGTCAGTAATAGCCCAACCTTGTCCGGCCATTGTCAATTATGTACAAAAATTCCGCCCGGAACTTATTTCCAGTTTGGCTCCTATTCACAGTCCCATGCTGTGTACTGCTGTATATTTGAAAAAATATAAACAGATTACTGATAAATTGGCATTTTTGTCTCCGTGTATCGGCAAAATAGACGAGATTAATGAAAAAGATACCGAGGGATTGGTTCAGTACAATGTGACTTGTGAAAAGTTGGACAAATACCTCAAACAAAATGGTATTATTCTGGATTCCTATCCCGAAACTGAATTTGACGATGCCGGCTGCGGCCTGGGTCTGACTTTCAGCCGTCCGGGCGGCTTGCGTGAGAATGTCGAATTTCATACCAATGATGTTTGGATCAGGCAGGTAGAAGGTCCGGGTCATGTCTATCATTACCTGGATGAATATGCTGCGCGAGTGCGGCAAGGGAAAAACGTACCTTTGCTCGTGGATATACTGAACTGTTTGTGCGGCTGTAATCTTGGTACGGGTACAAATAAGACAATTACTATTGATGATATAGATTACAAAATGAATCAACTGAAGCAAGCTGCGATTAAAGAGCAGACTACTAGCAAGCTGTTTAAGAAAAGCTACTCTTTGTTTGACATGTTCGATAAAGAATTAAAATGGCAGGATTTTGTCCGTCGTTATGAAGATAAGTCCAAGATGGTAGCGCAATCTGCCAACTTTGACTTGGAAGCAGTATTTTCTACCCTGCACAAAACGACAGAAGCTTCACGCAAGGTTAATTGCTATGCTTGCGGCTTTGGCAGCTGCAAAGATTTTGCGACTGCGGTAGCTCAAGGTATTAATCATGTGGAAAATTGTATTGATTATAATCGGAAAGAAGTAGAAGCCGAGAAAGTGTTACTGACTAAGACCAATGCCGAAGTACAGGACATGCTGGCCCAAGTAAAAACTTTGGGTGAAGAACGCGAACGTTCGGCCGTACTTCTTAGAGAACGCGTAAAAGATATAACCGACGCTATTCAGGAAGTATCTCTTGGCAGTAGTGACAATGCCAAGAGTATTGAAACAATTAGTCAGGAAGTACATTTTATTTTGCAAACCGCTACTGAACTTCGGGACAGCATTCTTGAGGTAGAAACTAAACTAAAAGACTTTAGTCAAGCCTCAGATGAAATCGTAGGTATCGCCGGACAGACCAATCTGTTATCTTTAAACGCAACTATCGAAGCTGCCCGCGCCGGTGAGCAGGGTAAAGGGTTCGCCGTTGTCGCCAATGAAGTTCGGGTACTTGCCGACAAATCCAAGACTATAGTCACGTCAACCAAAAATAGTGAAGCAGATATTAGGCATCAGGTTGCTACCATTATTAGCATTTCGGACGACCTGGAAAAGAAAATGGATGCCGTAAATAATGAAATTACCAATATCTCGGCCACTGTGCAGCAAGTCACCGCCAAATGCGAGGAAATTGCGGCAACTGCCTCGATGTTGGAACAGAAAAATCGGTGATTATTAGCTTCAGCTAATAATAAGACAGTGAATTTTGTCGAAATTTTTCGATAGTTTAGCCGCCTCACCGTCATTATTCGCTATGATTGTCGTATTATAATATGATTGCGATGATTGACGAAAGTGTGGGTGATGATTTTGATGGAAGCGGTTTTGTTAATTAAAGAAGAATTATGTGTGGGCTGCAAAAAATGTATGGACAAATGTCCGACAAACGCAAGTATTGCCTATCAGGTTCAGGGCAAGAACAAAGTTAAGGTCGATCAAAAGCGGTGTATACACTGTGGAGAGTGCTTGGAAGCTTGCGACCATGGCGCCAGGGATTTTGCTGATGACACCCAGCTTTTTTTTGATGAGCTTAAACGTGGTACAAGTATTTCTCTCTTTGCTGCTCCGTCTATACGCTTTAATTTTGCCAACTACAAGCGGATGTTTGGTTATTTAAGATCATTGGGAGTAAGGCTAATTTACGATGTATCTTTTGGAGCGGATATTACTACCTGGGCGTACTTAAAAGCCATTCGGGAACAGAATCTCAAATCGCTAATTGCCCAGCATTGTCCGACCATTGTCAATTATGCGCAAAAATTCCGCCCGGAACTTATTCCTAACCTGGCTCCTATTCACAGTCCCATGCTGTGTACTGCTGTGTATATGAAAAAATATAAAAATGTGAATGATAAGCTGGCCTTCCTATCACCATGTATCGGCAAAATAGAAGAGATCAACGAAAAAAATACCGGTGGGTTGGTGCAGTACAACGTAACTTATGAAAAATTGGAGAAATACCTTGAACAAAATGGTGTTAATCTAGATTCCTATCCTGAAACTGAATTTGATGATATTGGCTGCGGTCTGGGGCAGACCTTTAGCCGTCCCGGCGGATTGCGTGAGACTGTAGAGTTTCATATCAAGGATGGGTGGATTAGGCAAGTAGGAGGACCGGAGCATGTGTATCAGTACCTGGATGAATATGCTGTACAGCTGCGTCAAGGGGAAAATGTCCCTTTGCTTGTAGATATACAAAATTGTTCCCGTGGCTGTAATGTAGGTACAGGCATTAATCGGCCAAGCACTATTGCTGCTGCAGATAAAATTAATCGGTTAAAGCAAACGGCGATTAAACAGCAAAGTAGTGATACGCTGCTAAAGCAAAGCCACTCGTTGTTTGACTTGTTCGATAAAGAATTAAATTTGCAGGATTTTTTACGACATTATGAGGACAAGTCTCAGATGGTATCACAATCTGCGGGCGTTAATTCCAAGTAATAGGTAATAAACTGTATATATTGACATAATCTTGGTGTAAGAACAATTGTTTCAACTATAAAAGGGTTGAATTTCTAAGATAGAGATTCAACCCTTTTACTACCCTAACAAAAAGTATAAATTTTAAAAAACAGGATAAGGGCAACAGCGGTTTCCACTGCCGCCAAAGGAAGGAGTATTTTCTTTATGTAAGGGCTGGAAAACAGTATTTAACATCCAAGATCTACGAATTAAAATAGTGAGCTCCTAACATCTTGTGTATGGCTTAGGTGCTTGCAGAGAGAATAATAAGATGGAAGGCATTTTCAAGATTTGCTGTTAGGATGCATCTATTTAATAGGGGTATTATACATTTTATTGAGAGCACCTGGTTATATAGGCATTAAAGAACCAGATATTTTTTTCCAAGAAGCACATAGTTTCTGCTAATAACGAACTAGTGCATTCATCAAGCGTTTCTTTGGTAATATAGTCTACTTTTCTAACAAGCTTCAGTAGCTGGCAAAAGTCTTCGATAATAATCTCAGCCGCGCAAAGTGAGGATATATCTTCACTGGGTAGTTCTTCGATTGCTGCTGCATCCAGAAAGTCTTGAAGAGATGCTAGCGGATATTCCCCCAGCATTTTGATTCTTTCGGCTGTTTGATCCATTTTTTCGCCGACGTTTTCATATAATTCCTGGGTTTTCGCATGCAGAGCAAAAAAACCGGAATCGACAACATTCCAATGGATATTATGGAGTTTGATCTGAAGCACACCGAGGTTAGCCAAATATAATTGTAATCCTTCGATTACTTTTGAGGTTATTTCTGGTTTTAAGCCGCATTGACAATGTTGGTTTTTCTCCAAGAAAGTCGCTCCTTTCTATATTGAGCCTTCTTTATATACTTATGTAGGTTTACTACTAACGTGCGTGTACTGCACAAAATTGGCGGTTACTATATTAAAAGGAAATTCCAGGGAATGGGAGGATTCTATGCGAACGATAGGGAAGATAAGTTACTACAAGTAATGGTAACCCGTTTGTTACGGGAGTTCCCATGGAAACACGATAGAATAGATGCAGGAGGAAAGCCTTGAATCAATTTACATTCAAGTACCAATTAGATGAGTATTTACCAGCCAGGCAGACTTTAATTTATAGCCTGCAATGGTTTTTGTTATCGGTTCCCTATATTGTTATTCTTGGGGCTCTTGCTGCCAACCATGACTATGCTAACGCCCCGGCCTTACAACTGATGTACTTGCAAAAGTCATTTTGGGTAGTGGGGATTACGCTATTTGTTCAGGTCCTGTGGGGGCATCGTCTGCCGCTTGTGGTAGGACCGGCTGGTGTGTTATTGAGCGGTATTTTGGCAAATCAAGCCGCCGGCGCAAGCGGAGCAGTATATTTTGCTATTGCCATATGCGGACTTATACTGGCGGTATTAAGCAGTTTAAAGTTGTTGCGATATGTCAGTGCGCTATTTACTACCCGGATAGTGGGGATTGTATTATTATTAATAGCTTTTGTCATTGCACCGGCTGTTCTGAATATGATTGTAGGCAATACAGACAGGCCGTTTACCAATCTAATGTTTGCAGTATTTATGCTCGTGGCCTTGCTGCTGGGGCAGCGGTGGCTGCCTGATATGCTAAAGTCAACGATAATTGTGTGGGCATTGCCACTCGGCAGTATCATCTATTACAGCCTGTTCGCCAGCAACTGGCCGGAATGGTCTCAGACCTTGCCAACGGCTGGCGAATGGAACATGGCGGCCTATTCTTTTACATTTGATCCGGTTGTAATCATTTCATTCGCTTTTTGCTTTTTAGCATTGATGGCCAATGATTTAGGGTCAATTCAAAGTAATGGTGCCCTGCTGGAGGTTAATGATTTAGAACAACGCACCAACGTCGGGATGCTCATTACCGGGTTAGGTAATGTGCTGGCAGGCTGTTTCGGGGTTATCGGACCTGTTAACTATTCGCTTAGTGGCGGAGTTATTATTACTACAGGCTGCGCGTCACGCTTTCCTCTGGCTTTTACAGCGCTGGCTATGGTTGCAGTGGGGTTTGTACCGGCACTGATTGGCCTGCTTTCCTGCGTGCCGCCGGTTGTGATAGGCAGCGTTTTTCTCTACGCTCTTTGCCCGCAAGTGGCAGGAGGGCTGATGATGCTGGGGAAATCGCTGGAAACGGACGGCTTTGATACCGGGATTATTATCGGTGCTTCACTAATGCTGGGCACAATGGTGGCTTTTTTACCGGGACCGGTGGTAGCAGCTATTCCGGTGATTATCCGGCCGCTGGTCACCAATGGTTTTGTCGTCGGTGTTACGATTGCTTTATTTTTGGAGCATATAGTTTACAAAAAATCGCAGTAATGAAAATGGTAAGGAGTTAGAGAGAATGATGACATTGACGGATATTACCGGTATTAAAATCGGACATGCCCAAAATAGGGAGGCGGCAACCGGCTGTACAGTTATTCTCTGTCCGGAAGGAGCTACCGGCGGAGTAGATGTTCGCGGCGGCGCTCCCGGGACGAGGGAAACCGATTTGCTCAATCCGGTAAATTATGTTGATAAAGTACACGCTGTTCTGCTAAGCGGTGGCAGTGCGTTTGGCTTGGATGCCGCCGCCGGAGTAATGCAATACCTGGAAGAACAGGGGGCAGGCTTTGACGTAGGTGTAACTAAAGTGCCGATTGTTGCCGGGGCGGTGTTGTTTGACCTAAACTGTGGTGATTATCGTATCCGGCCCGACAAAGCCATGGGGTATGCCGCTTGCCAAGCCGCCAGCGCAGGGGTAGTGGCGGAAGGCTGTGTAGGTGCCGGAACCGGAGCAACCGTTGGCAAAATATTTGGGATGCAGCACGCTATGAAAGGCGGGCTGGGTATAAGTTGTATGGCTGTTGGCGATTTGCGGGTAGGGGCTGTTGTCGCCGTTAATTGTCTTGGCGATGTAGTTAATCCGGCTGAAGGCGGAAAGATTATTGCCGGAGCTTTTGCCAAGGAGCCATTTAGGTTTTTAAACTGTGAACAAGGTTTACTTTCTCAGCACGACAAAAAAGTTAATCGGTTTGCCGGCAATACTACCATCGGCGCTGTTGTTACCAATGCCATCCTAACCAAGGCACAGGCTAACAAGATAGCGTCGATGGCGCATAACGGTTATGCCCGAACCATTCGTCCGGCTCACACCCTGTTTGACGGTGATACAATTTTTACGGTAGCAACAGGGCAGGTAACCGCAGATATTAACGTAGTAGGTGTACTGGCAGCGCAGGCTGTTGAACAGGCCGTACTCCGGGCAGTAACCCAGGCAACTTCGTTAGCCGGTTTTACCTGTTGCCGGGATATATAATAAGAAAAATCGCTAACGCGGTCCTTTGATATTGAGTACATCCGAAATTTGGTACTCAACTCCGTTAACCTTTTTAGGGGCACTCGCGGAGTCCTAGACAACCCCCGTAACTTCCGTAACCCCTGGCCCTTTGCCGGAAAAAGCGTTCCGCAGGAGAAAATCCAGGCGGTATTCCGTTAAGAAATTCGTACTGTTTGAGTGTAGCGAGTTTACGAATTTTAGGAGTACTGCCTGGATTTTCAGGTCCGCGCATTGAAATGGAGACTGTATCATACAGGGCTATGAAAGCAGATCTCTAGCGGAACAGGTTAGCGTGGAGGCTTCGGGCCTAGACCTTTTGTTTACTTTTGTGGCAATAACAAAAGTAAAATTCTGCAAACTCGCGCCATTCCTCCTAATTTCTGATACATTAAAAAAGCGGAATTGACCAGTGCTGGACAATTCCACTTTTTAATTACTGATATCGTTTAATAAACCGGCCAATCCGTTCCAGGGCTTCAGACAGGTTACTGATAGAGGAAGCATAGGAGCAGCGGATAAAGCCTTCACCGCTGTCGCCAAAGGCATCACCGGGAACTACTGCCACTTTTTCAGTTTTTAGCAGTTCTTCGGCAAACTGCAATGATGTTAAGCCGGTTTCTTTAATGGAAGGGAAAATATAAAAGGCGCCCTTAGGTTCAAAACAACTAATATCCATACTGCGCAGGCCATTGAGCATAAGCTGGCGGCGGGAGTCATATTCTGCCACCATTTTTTCCATTTTGTCTTTGCCATGCCGCAGGGCTTCGATGGCGCCGATTTGGGCAGTGATGGGAGCGCACAGCATAGTGTATTGGTGGATCTTGTTCATTGCGGCAATAAAGTCCGGATTGGACAATGCGTAACCGATGCGCCAGCCGGTCATGGCATAGGCTTTGGAAAAGCCGTTTAAGAGAATGGTACGCTCACGCATATCCGGCAAGCTGGCAAAACAGGTGTGGGTGCCATGGTAGGTTAAGTCGGCGTAAATTTCATCGGAAATGACAATCAAGTCATGTTTCGTGGCAAAACGGGCAATTGCTTCTAACTCGGCTTTCGGCATAATAGCACCTGTGGGATTATTGGGATAGCCGATGAGCAGGGCTTTGGTACGCGGAGAAATCAGCTTTTCCAGTTGTTCTACCGTTACGCGGAACTCATGCTCCATATTTGTCGGCACAGGCACCGGTTTGCCGCCGGCCAGGAGGACACAAGCCTTATAAGAAACATAGCAGGGTTCGGGAATAAGCACTTCGTCACCAGGGTGTAAGACAGCGCGAATTGCCAAATCCAGGGCTTCACTGACACCCACTGTTACTAAGGCTTCTTTCCGTGGGTCATAGGTAACATTGTAGTTATTGTAAATCGTGCGGGCAATTTCCTCTCTAAGTTCCAATAGGCCGTAATTGGAAGTATAGGCGGTATACCCTTTATGCAAGCCGTGGACACAGCTTTCCCTGATATGCCAAGGGGTAATAAAATCAGGTTCTCCGACACCGAGGGAAATAACGCCTTTCATTTCGGCAGCTATGTCAAAAAAACGGCGAATGCCGGAGGGCGGGACGGCGTTAACCGTAGGAGATATGCGTTCAGCCCAACTCATGGTGACACCACCAGTCTATGATCTTCTTCGCGGTCCTCTATAATAACACCGGCATATTTATAGCGTTTGAGCATAAAGTGGGTGGTGGTGCTGAGAATACCATCAATTGTTGACAGCTTGGTAGATACAAACTGGGATATGTCTTTCAGGGTTTGCCCTTCAATCGTTACACTTAAATCGTAACCGCCTGACATCAGGTAGAGGCTGACAACTTCCGGAAAACGGTAGATGCGCTCGGCAATGGCATCAAAGCCTACTTCCCGCTGGGGAGTAATTCTGACGTTGATAACGGCAGTTACTTTGTCCACGCCGGCTTGCTCCCAATTTATGATTGGCTGATATTTAACAATAGTCCTTTCTTCTTCCAAGCGTTTGATTGCGGCAGTTACTTCTTCCGGAGACATTTGGAGGATGGCCGCTAATTGGTGGGCCGACTGGTTGCAGTCTTTTTCTAATAACTCTAAAAGTTGTTTCATAAGTATTTCCCCCTTACAGATTATAAAAAATAAAAAATCCCGTCCTTGAAAAAGGACGGGATTTAGTTCCCGCGGTACCACCTAAATTAGCCTTATTAAGGCTCGCTTACTCTTGTTAACGCCAAGTAACGGTTGGCTTACTGTTAATTCAGCCTACAGCTCAAGGGTGGCTTTCCCGAAAACGTCTTCCGCCGGTTCTCACCCTAGCCGGCTCTCTGGTGGGTAAGACATTTTGGGTACTTTCCCTGTCATTGCAGTGTAAACATGTTAAGTTTTTTTATAGGATAACACAAAATTCCGCTGAGAACAAGTGCCATTATACTGATTTTTCAATTCAATTTACATATCCTTACTCATATCTTTGACCAGTTTCTTAATTTCTATCTTTTGGGTTAGTAAACCGTTTTGTACCAGGAATTCCTGAGTTTTTTCCAAATCCTTGATATCGCCGTCAGTGATGGCCGGATCGAAATTATACCAGTTGTACATTTTTTTGACATCTTCGACTGAGATGCCTGTTTCTTCAGCAGCTAAGCGGTAGACTTCATCAGGATGTTCTTTCATATACGTCAAGCTTTGTTGATGTACCTTCATATAACGTTTTACGATACTGGGGTGTTCCTGAAGGAACTTACCGTCAACGGCAATAACGATAGTCGCGTCTAATAGCCCTTCCCCGGTAGTAAGGATTCGGCCGCCAGCCTCAACCGCTTTAGGAACGGCCGGACCGGCAACAAGTGCGGCGTCTGCATCACCGGACATCATGGCTGTAACGCCTTGGGGAATTCCCATGTTGACAAATTTGACAGAGTCGCCGGTAAGCCCTTGCTGAGCAAGAGAAGCAAGCAGTAACTGGTGAAGAATGGTTCCTTTCGGTCCGGCAACCGTTTTTCCTTTAAGGTCGGCAATGGTATTAATCGCCGGGTTTTTAGTCATAATGACGAAAGCTTTGGGAGCGCGGCTGTACATGCCGATGATTTTAATATCAAGGCCGTTGGCTGCCGCCAAAATTGCCGAAGTGCCGCCTAAAGCGTTGCAAAAGTGGAGCGATCCGGCCGCCAGTGCAGCCGTCATTTTCGGGCCCTCGGTTATCTCAGGAAAGGTAACCTTAATATTGTCTTTGGAGAATTCTTTTTCAAATAATTCCTGTTTTTTCTCCACAATTGACGGCACATTGAGCGGTAGTTTTACATAGGAAATATGAATGGCGTCAAGCGTTTTGGTTTCCGGCTGGCTGGGCTTGCCGGTACCGCAGCCGGTCATTGTTAAGGCAAATACAGCTAATAAAACAAGCGATATTAATTTCTTCATTATGACACTCCTTTTCATAGGTTTATGGTTCTTCCATGATTGCCGCCAGTACTTGGGACCGGATGTTGTAAAATTCCTTGCTGGCTGCTATGCGCGGATAGGTCAGCGGTACGGCCAGCTCATTACAAATCTGTCCACCGCCCATGACAACAATCCGTTCCCCTAGAAGGACGGCTTCGTCAACATCATGGGTAACAAATAAAATGGTTTTGTGTGCCTCCTGAAAAATCTGCGTCAGTTCTTTTTGCAGAGTGGCGCGGGTGAAGGCATCTAAAGCCCCGAGCGGTTCATCCATCAAAATGATATCCGGATTATAACATAAGGCTCGTCCTAACGCTGTCCGCTGAGCCATGCCGCCGGAAATTTCAGAGGGATAAGCGTGACGGAAGTCTTCCAGGCGCAGTAGTTTTAGATAGTGATCTACTGTAGCTTTAACATACTCCCGGTCGGGTTCTTGCTGCAAGGCAAAGGCCATATTGTTTTCTACTGTCAGCCATGGCATAAGGCGAGGTTCCTGGAATACCAGTCCTATTTTAGCCTCTGTCGGCTGAAAAGTGATTTGGCCGCAGGTTTTTTGCTCCAACCCGGCAATTATTCTAAGCAGTGTTGTTTTGCCGCAGCCGCTGCGTCCGACAAAGGTGACAAACTGACCTGAATCCACGGTTAGATTGATATTGGTCAGAGCAGACACCTGACGATTTTCCAACAGATATGTTTTGCTGACATTATTAAGGGTTAACACTGCCATCGTCTGCCGTCCTTTTTGCCCAAGGCATGCCATACTGGGCGAATTTTAAAAATAAATAGTCAATGAGGTAGCCAATGGCACCGATTGTCAAGATGCCGATAATGACAATATCTGACCGTGAAATTTGTTCGGCATCCAGAATCATATAGCCAATTCCGGCAGAGGCGGCGACAAGCTCGGCTCCGATAAGTGCCCGCCAGCTATAGCCTAAGCCTAAGCGCATGCCGACAATGATCGACGGGAGACTTGCAGGCAGTATAATCCGGCGGAACTTTTCCTGTGGCGAAAGACCAAAGGCATCGCCTACTTCTAACAGCTTTTTATCACATTGGCTGATGCCGCTTAAGGTGTTTAAAAAGATGGGAAAAAAGGCTGCCAGAATAATTACTGCCAGTTTGGAAGCTTCACCTATACCAAACCAGAGGATAAGCATTGGGATACAGGCCAACGGTGGGATATGACGGATAAATTCGACAGGCGGATTAATATAGGGGGTAAACCGGCGGTTCATGCCTAAGAGAACGGCCAGAGGAAATGCCAAGACAAAAGAGGCGGTAAACCCGGACATGACCCGATAAAAGCTGGTGGACAAATGTTTTAGAAGAAGACCGTTTTCAAGGAGAGACAATGTAGTTTTCCATACTTGTTCAGGCGGCGGAATAATATAAAAACTTATGAGCTTAAGTTTTGCTATCAGCACCCAGCCTAGCAGCAGCAAGGTAGGAATGAGTAAGCCTTTTATCAGGTTCATTAGCAATAATAGCTCCTTTTTGGTATTTTTACCAGTTCGACAAGGATATGGGAATGTTCCTGCAAAATTATATAACCAGACAAATTTATGAATGATATTTCAAGAAAGTCAATGTCATTACTGGAAATAATAGAATTTTTAAACTTTACACATTGACACATAGAATTACTGGGGATTAAACTACATTGTATAGGAATGTTATCTGAAGGGAGATAAAAATGGGAGATTCGCAAGGACAACTAAAGAGAGAAGGATTTTCATCAGGACTGGCGATATTTTTTGCCACCCTGGGCAGTGCCGTTGGCTTGGGAAACATTTGGAAATTCCCATATCTTACCGGGCAATTTGGCGGGGGCGCATTTTTACTGGTCTATTTTTCTTGTATTATTTTAGTCGGCCTGCCCGTCATGCTGAGTGAGTTTTATTTAGGCCGCAGCACCCGCAAAAATGTGGTTGGTGCGTTTGACACTCTTAGATCCGGTACTGCTTGGCGTTATACGGGGATTATGTCTGTTTTGGCCGTGTACTTAATTATGTTCTTCTATAGTTGTGTTGCCGGTTGGGTATATCTGTATCTATTCAAAGCTTTGTCGGGCGATTTTGCCGGCATTACGGCCGCGGTGGCTAAAGATCAGTTTGCCAGTGTAGTGGTTGGCCCGTGGAGTCCGATTATTTGGCAAGTCATTGTAATGGCAACTGTTTCCGCTATCCTTATTATGGGTGTAAAGAAAGGTATTGAACGTATAACTAAAACACTGATGCCTCTGTTGTTTATACTTATTCTTCTGTGTGATATCCGGGCGCTAACATTGCCAGGCGCCGGTGCCGGTATTGACTTCTTGTTCAATGTGGATTTTGGTAAAATTACTCCACCGGTTATTCTTACCGCGATGGGGCTGGCTTTTTTCAAGTTGTCGCTGGGCTTAGGAGCTATGGTAACTTACAGCAGTTATTTTACTCATGACAATAACTTGTTTGGCACAGCTACCAAAGTTGCATTATCAGACACACTGGTATCGATGTTAGCCGGTTTGGCTATTTTCCCGGCGGTTTTTTCGTTCGGAATGGAACCAGGCGCAGGTCCGGGACTGTTATTTATGACTATCCCGCTGGTTTTTTCTCAAATGCCGTTTGGCAACATTCTGCTTGTCGCCTTTTTCTTCCTGTCTTCAATTGCAGCAACAACGGCCATGTTGTCATTGGTAGAAGTAGCGGTTGCTTACTTTGTGGAAGAAAAGGGCTTTGGGCGGAAGACAGCAGTAATAATTAATGCCATTGTTATTCTGGTCTTTGGCGTGTTAGCCGCCTTATCGGCCGATAGTTCCGCTCTTTTGGGACAATATACGATTTTTGGCAAAGGATTCTTCGATTTCTTTGACTATGTATCTTCCAATATCTTATTACCGGTGGGTGGTCTCTTGATAGCGGTGTTTGTAGGCTATCTGGTTAACCCAGCTGAACTGCGCCGGGAGTTAACTAATGATGGTGCGATACCGGCAGTTTTGTTTGAAGCCTTCTATTTTATCATCCGGTATATTACACCGGCACTGCTCATTTTAGTGTTCTTAAATTCCATTGGTGTGGTAAAGTTATAATAAAAGTGGAAAATTTGTAATAAAAATGGTAAAATGATAGGGATGTAATCTGAACGGTTTTTGACATAGTCAAAAACCGTTCCTGTTACCCTAAAAAAGTATAAGGTTATTAAAAGCAGAAGCGCAGTATCGGCTCCCATCGTTATCTGAGGAGCGGTGGAAGTCTATGGTTTCTTTGTTAGGGGGATTCTAAGGTGGCAGTGTTAGGACGTTTATATGAGTGGTTTCTGGAATATGTCAGTACGTATTATACTAAAGACCCTGTTGTTATGCATGGCGTGTCAATTAAGGAAATCCATAGCCAACGCGTGGCGGCTATTGCAGCAAGGCTTGCCAGACATCTGCGGCTTACTGAACGCCAAAAGATAATCGCCGAGGTTATCGGCTTGTTTCACGATATCTCCCGGTTCCGGCAAATTACCGAATATCGTACTTTTATTGATTCCGCATCTTTTGATCACGGAGATGCGGGAGCCCAGGAATTAGCCAAGCTGGGAATACTTAGTGACTTTTCGCCGGCAGAGGTAGATATCATTAACTTTGCCATCATCAATCATAACAAAATGTTAATTGGGCCTGCTAGTCCGGAACACTTACTATTTGCCAAGATTATCAGAGATGCCGATAAACTGGACATTTTTAGGATTTTACCGCCAGTTCAGGCTGACCATGAATACTCACCCAAACTCATTAATCAGTTAAAACAAGGCAGTCTGCTATCCTATACCGATGTATTGACTGCGGCGGATAAACGGCTGATTCGATTGAGTTGGTTTTATGATATTAATTTTGATTGGACGCTTAACCAATTGGTGTCAGAAGGTCATTTGAAACACCAATTAGAGGCTCTGCCCGATACCGAGGATTGTACCAGTATTAAGGCTGTTATGGCTAACTATGTCAGACAGAGAATCGGTACTACCGGCAAAACTTCAACAACTCGTGCCAGTCATAACGTTAGATAAAGTAAAAATCCCGGAGATCCGGGATTTTTCTATTGGTGTTATTATCCTGTAACTAACCCGCTCTCTCCGCTCTCTTACTCCCACTTCTAAAAGCGGGAGTAAGAGCGGCTAAGCTCCTGGATAAGGGCGACTAACCTTCAGGCGGGGTTAAAACCCCATCTGAAGCTAAGTCTACTTTATCGAAGCAGCGGTGTGAGCTTGCCCTGATGAAAAATATGCAGGTAGTACATAGCGCGGGACAATGCTACATACAGAAGTTTGGCGTCCTGATATTCGGGAGAAAACTTGCGTTCCGATGCATTCCAAAGAATAACGCCGTCGAACTCCAGTCCTTTGGCCAGGAGGATGGGAGCCACAGTGACACCGCCGTGATAGCTGGCAGCACCGTTTGTGATGACATTGAGATTGGTGAGCTGGGGGGCGGCGGTCATGAGGACTTGGTATAATTTTTGGCTTTCCGTTTCCAGTTTGGTAAGAATACCAACAGATTTACAGCCTAATGCTTGGAATTCTTCAACAACCTCAACGAGTCGCTTTACGGCAACTGACGCCGAAGCAGCCGCTTCAATAACAGGCTTGCGGCCAATTTCGTAGACCGGGACCGCTTTGGAGCGACCGGACGGCAGAACTTTGTTAAACAGGTCAACAATTTCCTTGGCCGAGCGGTAGCTGAAGTTTACTTCATAGTACCGGCATTTAGCCTTATCAAAAATTTCTTTGAGCAGTGACTGCCAGCTGGTAAGTCCCCTGTCAGTATGGATGGCCTGAGACATATCTCCCATGATGGTAAACGAGCTGTTGCGGGACAACAGGGATAATACCCGGTATTCTAACAAGTTAATGTCCTGGCCTTCATCTATCGCAATATGGTCAAATTTACCCATATGCCTGAAGCCATCAATAAGATATTTTAAGTAACACAACGGCGCAAGATCATCCCGTTCCATTTGTCCGGCCTCTAGGTTTGCTAAGGTATGGGTCAGCAATAATTCGACTTCGACACCTACCGGTTTGGTTTTGCGCCAGGCTGCTTTATCTTTGAACAGTTCGGAATATCCGTCTAACAGCGCAAGCACGGGCCATTTGGCAAAATGCTTAGCAATAAACTGCTCCCCTTCCGCAACATACCGGGCTGCTGTTTTTTCATCGGTCCGGGCTTTGCCGCGATGGAGTCTTGCTTCATAGATTTCGATAAAGTTTTTTATCCGGAATCTTATGTATTTTTCTAGTGACCGCAGCCGCTCGTTAAACGGAATATTAGCTCCCTCGACTACTTTTTCCAGCTGTTGTTCCCGGCTGATTGTAAGCTGGTCGTCAAACAGGCTGATTTCTTTGAGTTTCATACAGAGCTTTTCCAGCCGCTTATCAAGGAACAGTTCCATCACCTTAATGAATTCCAGAGTCCCCTTCCACCTTGCTGCTGCGGCAAGCGGCTCTGTTTCCGCCGGAGTCATGGAAATAACCGGTTCGAGCTGCATAATGGTTTCCGCCAGATCGGCAAAAGTTGTCTGTTTTACATCCTGGGCATCAATTTCCGGCAATAAATCGGAGATATAGTCGAGGAAGATTTTGTTGGGAGCTATAATGACAAGTTTTGTTGGGTCAAGTTTTTCGTTATAGAGCAGGTAGGACAAGCGGTGCAGCCCGATGGTGCTTTTCCCTGAACCGGCTACCCCTTGGATGACGGTAACTTGGTTTAAGGGCTCACGGATAATCTGATTTTGCTCAGAGCGAATCGAAGTAACAATATCTTTCAGCCGGTCACCTGCGCCTGCCAGCAGCCGCTCTAAGAGAAACGGGTCGGCAATCAGCGATTCTTGCTGGCGGGCCATGATTTTGCTAAGAATATTATCTTCGGACATCGAGATCAACTGGCCGTCTTCAATCTTGTACTGGCGTTTTAAGCGGACATCGCCGGTATAGTGGTAGCGGTCCAGAACTTCATAGCTGGCGCGTCCGTCCTGACATTCGTAAAATATCGTGGATACCGGGTCGCGCCAGTCGAATACTAAAATATCTTTTACGTTTTCAATATCTAATTTGGCTACTTTTGTCCGGCCAATATAATATTGATCAAAGTCTTTCGCGCCGTCTTCGCGAAAATCCACGCGGCCAAAATAGGGGCTGTCAAGCGCTTTGGCAATATCATGCACTTTGATGGCATGGTCGCTTTTCATCAGCGAATGGACATAGGCGCTGACTTCATCTTTTATGGACAACGACTGGTTAATCTTATGTACCCGGTGGTCCATATCATGCTCCAAGTCATGCATGATTTGCTTCATGGCCTCGATGGTATCGGCCAAGTGTTGTTGTTCAAAAGAAAAATCAGGATGATTGTTCATTTCGTTACCTCGTGGTATCTTATCGTAGTCATTTAAGTCTGCTAGAATAGTATAGGACTATGTTATTATATTTCGCAACCGGTTTTGTAATGCTAGGCAACATTATTTTGCGGAATGTTTCAGGACAATAGCTGGTAAACTATTGAAGCGGCAGGGTTGTCATACGCCGAAAGGGGTTTATACGTGCAGGATAAATTGCAAAAACTTGATTGCTATAAGTGGCTGATATTAGCTGTTGTTTGTACCGGAACCTTTATGTCGACAATGGCATCTTCGATTGTCAATGTAGGTTTGCCGCCAATGACCGTTGCACTGCATTCGGATATTTTGACCGCGCAATGGGTGGTTACCGCTTATATGCTGGTGATTACCAGTCTGCTGCCGCTCATGGGAAGGCTGGGGGACGTAGGGGGGCAGCGCAAGATATATAGTTATGGTTTCATTGGTTTTGTAGTAGGCTCGCTGCTATGCGGGCTTGCTAATTCCATGGGTATGCTTATTGGTTTTAGAGTGCTTCAGGCTATCGGTGCGTCGGCGCTTATTGCTAATTCGATGGGAATCGTGGCCGCCAGCTTTCCGCAAAACGAGCGGGGCAAAGTCCTTGGAATAATTGGTACTGTCGTGGCCTTGGGCGGTTTATGCGGCCCGAGCTTGGGCGGGGTGCTTGTTGAGCATTTCGGGTGGCATACTATCTTTTTTGTCAATATTCCGGCTGGTCTGCTGGGGTTTGCCGGTGTACGACTGGTGCTGCCTCTTGATAAAAGGCTGCTGGACGAAAAGATAGATTATTTGGGGGCCTCCCTGTTTACAGGAGGTATGATCAGCTTTCTGCTAGCATTAAGTTATGGTAGTAAGTGGGGCTGGTTTTCACTTCCGATACTCGGCTGCTTCGGTTTTGCCGCCGTCATATTTGTTAGCTTTATCAGGCATGAACGAAGAATTGATTATCCCATGCTCGAGTTATCGATTTTCAATAATTGGGCATTCTCGGCGGGAAACTTAGCCGGACTGCTTTCCTTCATGGCTATGTTTACAAGTACGATGCTCGTTCCCTACTACTTACATGATGTGCTTGCTTTTTCGCCAGGCAAAATTGGCTTAATTATGTCGGCGTTTCCGTTGATTATGGCGGTAACTTCACCCATAAGCGGTATGCTGTCCGACAAGGTGAGCACGAATGTCTTAGCAACAACCGGCTTAGTAATTTTGGCTGCAGGACTAATAATTACCGCTAATTTGCAGTTGGATTCCAACATGTGGCTGATAATGACCGGGCAAGCGCTCATGGGGTTTGGCAATGGCTTGTTTCAGTCACCTAACAACAATAGTGTCATGAGTTCGGTTGAGCCGCGCTATTTAGGAATAGCCGGCGGGGTTAACGCTCTTGGCAGGAACTTTGGCATGATATCCGGAACTGCTTTGGCTGTCGCTATTTTGGAGTACCGGCGTGCCGTTACTGCTGCGGAAATTGGCATACCTAGCCCGGCGCAGCAAATGGCCTTCTTTTTGGATGGCTTTCATTATGCCCTGCTGGTGGGGGCAGGCTTGGCCATTGCCGGAGCCTTAGTTTCCTTTATCCGTTTTGGCGCGGCGGGTCAGGAGTCATAACTTGATAGCCGGGCTGGTAAGAGGCAAAATAGAAATATACGAAGCTATAAATTGCCGTCTGCGGGGAAAGTGGTAAAGACGTATTATACAACAAGTTTGTGGTAACACTCAAAACAAATAATGCAAGAAGAGTAGGGGGCTATAGCTCACGCTCCATAGTATAAAGTTAAATTATGCTATAATTTAACCGCAACGTCAGGTTAAAATTACATAAGGTTGGTGATGACATGGTTGGAGGACGCTTGTTCCGGCTAGGGGTTTGGTTGAAGCTCTTGCGGGATAATTTAATTATTGTATGGTTTGCTTGGCGGCATCCCCTTACTCCTGGTTACGTTAAAGGGCTGCTGGCGCTGGTGTTAATATATTTCGTGAGTCCTATTGATATACTTCCCGATTATATACCGTTTCTCGGTATTGTGGATGACGTTGGCCTTGTTACCGGGGTAATGTTATATTTGAAATACTTGCTGCCTGAACCGGTATATATGGAAAGTAAACGGCAAAGCGAAAAATTGGGGCGGCGCATGCCATATATTTTGGGGGCAGTTGCCGTAGCGGCGATTGTTTGGATTTTACTTGTTATAAAGCTGTTTCACAAGGTGTTCTTTGAATAGTAGAGGGAATTCAATAAAGACATGCGTAAAATTATTATAGGATGGGTCAGTTATGTTTATTTATACTGATATTGTCGAGAAATTTTCGTGTGAGATGTGCGGTCAATGTTGTCGTAATTCGTGGCGGGTAACAGTTGACGAGCAGAGCTACCTCCGTAATCAAGCGCTGTTTGTCGGTACAGGCCGGGAATGGGAGTTTAATCAAGCCTTTAATAAATTAGCCCATTCTGAGGGATATGGTGAGTACGCTTATATCGCTAAACAGCCGGCAGGAGGCTGCTGGTTTCTAGACACGGATAATAGATGCCGGCTGCACAAGGAGGGCGGACACCGTCAGCTAGATGCCGTGTGTCAGACTTTCCCGCGTTACCCGATGAGCACAGCACGCGGTATTGAAATCACACTCAGCTTTAGCTGCCCGGCGGTGTTGAAATTGGCAGACAGAATCGAACCGCTAAAGCTTATCAGGTCAGAACAGTCGCCTATTGAGCTGCTGCCTGACAACTATGTGGCCGAGATTCACCCCGCTCAGCAGCCGCTTTCTAACCCTTTACGCTATTATTTTGAATTGGAAATGCACTTTATTGATATCCTGCAATGCCGGGGGTTATCTCTGCCAAAACGCCTGACTTTGCTTAATGATACAGCCCGAGAAATAAACAGCTTCGCCAAAGAAACTGATATTGCCGGTAAGCTGACTTATTTGTTTAATCGCAACTATGATGACATGGAGGCCCTGAATGCGCTGGAATCAAGTGTGACCGCCAGTGCTTTGATTGAGAACTTCTTCGTTAGCTTTGTATTTAAAAAGCCTTTTTATATCTATGGGGTTGAAAAAACATTACGTCTGTTTAACTATATGTGGCAGCAAATCAACAGCAGCCGGAACATAATCGATACCATTCGGCAACTTGAATTTCAATACGGACATGACCGTACCGCTTTAAGTACAAAAGTCTGAATCGGGATTTGTGCTTATTTATTGGACGTGGCTGGGCATATATAAATACGCGTTGCATTTTGAAGCGAAACAACTTCAGCCCATAGGTAAAAAGAATTGCCACCTTTAACAAGATGGCAATTCTTTTTACCTTATTGAAATAGTTATTGGGTATGAAGTGTATAAGAACTTAAGGAGGTGCCGTTTTGATCGACGAAATTGATGTGAATTGGGTTGTCAAAATTTAATGTTAAACGGTCTAGCGGAATAATATCATAGGCTTTTGTGCTTGACCAACTGGTATTATAGAGTGGACTTTTGGTTCTGATCGTGACAGTGAGGTCGTTACCTGTCTGGATAACCCTTTCGATACCAATACCGTACCCCCTGTCGGCAACAGAACCTAAGTGTGCGTATAACACTAGCTGCCGGCCAAAATCGATAGAATCTACTTTGTCGACAATGATACTGGGAACTTCGGTCGTGGTGCCTGGTTTATTCAACAGGACACCTAATTTCATGTTAGCCGGATAAGCGCTTTCCCGCCATGCCCAACCAGCAAAGGCATCATTGCTGTACAGGGTTCGGCCACCGGTAACTATCGGGCCGGTTGCTGCACCAAGGGTTCCGTATCCGTATAGGCTGGCTGGACGATAAGTGGCAGGATACTTGCTGTTGCCGATACCGCGGATGGTAGTAATAACCCAGTTGCCATTATTTCTTTCTAAGTCAACTTTAAAGGTTTGGCCGCTTGTTTTTACTTGTACAATGGCTTTCCCACCCGTTATTGATAGCAAGCTAAAGCGGTCGTTGGTTGCATCGAAGCCAAAGGTGGCTGCATTGTCTTTTACAACGGCAACCGGATTGCCGGCAACTATGGTATCACCGCCGGTGCCGCCGGTAATTACCTCCTTTACGCTGTCAATTGCCCAGCCGCCATTATCCTTACTTAAATAAACCTTATAAGTTTGGCCGTTGGTGGTTTTAACCAAAACCAGCGCCTCATTGTCCCGGCGCCATTGCAAAGAAAAACTGTCATTGTTGGCATCAAAACCATAGGTGCCGGCAAGGGCCTTGACAGCCGCTACCGGTGAAGCAGCAGCAAAGTCTTTAGCATCCGTAGCTTCTTTGTCACGGTTCTTGTCACGTTCGCGGGCTTTGTCGGTATCCCCGGAAGTAATGTTCTTGCTGGTATCACTGGTATCCCCGGAAGTAATGTTCTTGTTGGTATCCCCGGTATCTCCGGAAGTAATGTTCTTGTTGGTATCAGCGGTTTCGCCGGTTTGTGCCGGTGCGGCAACTACCGTGTTATCAGCTGCATGAACCTTGGAAATCGGCAGGCCCGGCAACAGAGCCGAGGTTACAACGGCAGCGCCGGCAAGAGCAGCCAATAACCGTTTGTACTTGCGTTTGGCAATTTTTCTACGGCTGTTGTTCTTCATATTGTGCTCCTTTCGTTACCAAGGTTTATATTTAGTTTTAAGTTATTGTCTGCAAAAACGCATAATAAAAGTCGAAGTATTTTATGGCTAACTAACCAGAAAGAATAGTTTTTGGAGTAAAAAGTGTTTTGGAAAATAAACAGATAAACCAAATTATATAATAAACTAAGCTTGACTCCCGAATTTTGTGGGATAAATTAGAGTAAGACGTTGATACTAATCTAATGAAGAAAAATTTCGCAAGGAGGCAATAAAATGAAAAAATATGAATGTACAATATGTGGCTATATTTATGATCCGGAAAAAGGGGATCCGGATTCCGGTATTGCACCGGGAACCGCTTTTGAAGATATTCCGGATGAGTGGGTTTGCCCGGATTGTGGTGTGGACAAAAGCCAATTTACAGTTGTTGAATAATAAATAACCGAGGTGCTGCATGACGCTGGTACATTAGAGCGGTTATTCAGTTGAATTTGCTCAAAATTACAGGCGCAGCAACCGGCTATTGACAAAAATAAAGTCTAAAACTAAGCTAATAATAAGAAAATTATACTGGAGGTCGCTATGCCACAACTTATTATAAAAGGCTTAGAGCAAGACAAAGTAAAGCAAATCAGCAAGCCGCTTGTTGACGAGCTGCAACAGATTATAGGCTGTCCGCGTGATTATTTTACTCTTGAGGTAGTAAGCAGTATTTTTATTATGGACGGAGAAGAACGGCAAATAACACCGTTTGTGCAGGTGAACTGGTTCGACCGGGGGCAAGCGGTGCAGGATCAGGTTGCCGCGGCTATTTGCCGTCATTTGCAGCAAGCCGGTTGTCCGCAGGTAGAAACTTTTTTTGTGGTTCTGGAAGAAAACAGATACTATGAAAACCAAAATCACTATTAAAATTATAGAACTAAGTTAAGTAAACAAAGGTTATTATCAGCTGATAGCGGTCTATCAGTGTTAATAACCTTTTTCTGTTCTTTGAAACGAATGCAGGTTGTTTCCTTTTAAAAATACATTTGGATAAAAATAATTAATTAAAAATTATTCTTGCAAAAACACATTTTACTTTGAAGGATTTTAGTAGATAGTGGAGAATAGCATCAATATGGCAATTTTAAAAGGGGGAGGATATATTTGGATAATAAAGTTTTTTATAAGCTAAGTTACGGGCTGTATATAATTGGTTCAACACAAGAAGGAAAGTTCAACGGACAGATAGCAAATACGGTTTTTCAGATATCTTCCAATCCGCAGACTGTAGCGATTAGCATAAACAAAAATAATCTCACCAACGAGTTTATTAAGGCAAGCAAAGTGTTTTCAGTATCGATTTTACCAAAGACTGTACCACTGGATTTTATCGGACGTTTTGGTTTTAAATCCGGTCGAAATAATGCCAAATATGAAACGGTTTCATTTAAAGAAGGCGTAACCGGTGCACCTATATTGTTGGAAAATTCGGTCGCTTATCTGGAAGCAGAGGTTGTTGACATTCTTGAGGTGGAAACCCATACTTTGTTTATTGGAAAAGTTAAAAATGCCGAACTAGTAAGTAATGAAGAACCAATGACATATGCTTATTATCATCAAGTAAAAAATGGCACGGCACCTTCTGTTTCTTCTAACACCAAAAAAGATGAGAATACAGCCAGCGGAACAACAGTAGATGATAAGCTGAAAAAATATGAATGCTCGATATGCGGCTATGTTTATGATCCCGCCAAGGGGGATCCAGATTCCGGGATAGCTCCGGGAACAGCGTTTGCTGACATTCCGGAGGATTGGGTTTGTCCGATCTGTGGTGTGGCGAAAAGCCAATTTACAGAAATTAATTAACAATAAGGAGAGGATAGTATGACAAATGTAAGAGAATTGTACAAATGTAACGTTTGCGGTAATGTGGTGGAAATTGCTCATCCAGGCGCACCGGCGTTAGTTTGCTGTGGTAAGCCAATGGAAAAGCTGGAGGCCCGCGGTGAAGATACCGGTAAGGAAAAACATGTGCCGGTTATCGAAGAAACCGGTGCTGGAATCGTTGTTAAGGTAGGTAGTGTTGAACATCCGATGGAAGAGAAACATTCGATCCGGTTTATCGAAGTCTTAACAAAACATCAAGTATTACGTGCAGAGCTAGTACCGGGACAAAAACCGGAAGCAGAATTTCCGGTCAAACGTCAGGATGTACTAGAAGTCAGAGAATACTGTAACCTGCATGGATTGTGGAAAAATAACTAAAGTCAGGCTAGGTAAAATACAAACGGAGGATATTTCTATGAAAGAACTAAAAGGAACTAAAACAGAACAAAATTTAATGGACGCTTTTGCGGGAGAATCGAAGGCGAGAAATAAATATACTTACTTTGCGTCTGTGGCCAAGAAAGAAGGGTATGAGCAGATTGCCGCTTTATTTTTGGAAACAGCAGAAAACGAAAAAGAACACGCTAAAATATGGTTTAAAAAACTCGGCGGAATCAGCAACACGATGGCTAATTTAGAAGAAGCCGCTGCCGGGGAAAACTATGAATGGACAGGAATGTATCCCCAGATGGCCGAAGAAGCTCGCCAAGAAGGATTTGACGATATTGCGCGGCTGTTTGATGGTGTAGCTAGAATCGAAAAGGAACATGAAGAACGCTATAAAAAGCTTTTGCAAAATATCAACGATGGACAAGTATTTAAGAAAGACGGAAAAGTATTCTGGAAATGCCGGAACTGCGGCCACATCCATGAAGGCTTAAATTCACCGGAAAAATGCCCGGTTTGCGACCACCCGAAAGCATATTTTGAAGTAATGGCTGCTAACTTTTAGTTGCGCTTTTGCTTAGAATTAAGCAAACTAAGAAGGAATAAGGTTATTATCGGCTGATAGGTTTATCGGTGATAATAGCCTTTTTCTTTTGCAATAGGGGTTTTAATCCTCTATTTCAGGCAGAGACTTGATAGTGAATTGGTGGTTTCTTCCTTGCTATACGGAACGACGTTTATTGGCGACTAATAGATTTTATGGCATGGTTCTTGCTACAATTATAATACAACCGCTGCTATTATAACGGCGGAGACTTGCTAAGGCACAAGCTCAATAAAGCTAAAACGTTTGCTGCATTTAACAGGAAGGAGCGGAAACTAGTGAAAGAAAGATGTGTTTCAGGAAAAAAATTGCAGTATTTGCAGTACCCGGAAGGGGAACGAGCTGGCATACGAGAATCTAAATTATATAATGTGCCGCTTACCATGGCACAGGGGTGGATAGTATGAGACCGCTAATTGTAATAAAAGGTGCCGGTGATTTGGCGACAGGTATTGCTCACCGGTTATTTATGAGCGGTTTCCGGATTATTATGACCGATTTGGCTCAGCCAACCGTCGTCCGGCGGACAGTGGCTTTTGCGGAAGCCGTATTCACCGGATCAATGATTGTGGAGGGGGTAACGGCAGTAAAGACAGAACTCACCCAGGCTATCGAAGTGGTTCAGCAAGGTAACATCGCAGTAGTGGTAGACGAACAGGCTGCGGTGGTCGGACACTATAAGCCATGGGGAGTGGTTGATGCTATTTTAGCCAAGCGAAATTTGGGCACTACCATCGGGGATGCTCCTGTTGTCGTCGGTGTAGGGCCAGGATTTATTGCTGGAACCGATGTACACGCCGTTGTGGAAACTAAGCGCGGCCACTATCTGGGGAAAGTTATTACCAGCGGAGCCGCTATACCGAACACCGGCATTCCCGGCGATGTTGGCGGTTATACTCACGAACGGGTTTTGCGGGCTCCTGGTAGTGGTATTTTCCAGACAGTGGGCCAAATTGGCCGGCAGGTAGCGGCTGGTGAGATTGTTGCGAGGGTAACCGGGGTACCTGTGCAGGCTACGATTTCAGGTGTATTGCGGGGGCTGTTACGGGATGGCCTGGCCGTTACGCCGGGGATGAAGGTCGGCGATATTGATCCTCGCTGTGTACCAGACCATTGTTTTACCATATCGGATAAAGCGCGGGCTGTGGGCGGCGGAGTGCTGGAGGCTATTCTCCTCATAGGCAGCCGGCAGAAAGTACGGATATTTTAAAACTCCGGTTATGGTAGACTTGGTGCAATAATAATACAGTAAAGGCAAGTGGATTGCGAAAGATGAAAAAATCAATTTTGCAAGAAATACAGGATGCTGTTGTTCAATATGCCAAAATTATTGCCCATGTTATCCGTGTTGATGTTGAGATTGTGGATACAAATTTATATCGTATTGTTGGTACCGGTGTTTATGATACCGGCATTAACGAAGATATGTCCCGGGAGGGATTTGTCTATAAGCATGTACTGGCCACCGGCAAGCCTCAATTTATTGAAGAACCCGGCAAACATGAATTATGTAACTTTTGTCCTAAACAAGGTCGTTGTGATGAAAAATTGGAGTTATGTACGCCTATCCTATTAGGCGATGAAATCATCGGGGTTATCGGCCTGATTTGCTTTGAAGAGGCCCAGAAGAAACAACTATTGCAGGATTTGAGTTTTTATCAGTTGTTTTTAGAGCAGATTGCTGACTTTATTAGTGCTAAGGCCTATGAACGGCGCGAAAGCGAGCGCAATCAGCGCATGATGGAAGTCTTATTCCAGGTCATTAATAATGTGGATAAGGGGGTATTGCTGCTAGATAAGAGCAGTCAGATTGTCCAAATTAATGACAGTGCCATCAAGCAGCTCCAGCTTACTGAAAATTGTATGGGCAAACCGGTCTCGATCGTAGCTACAAGTGACTCGATGCTCGGCGTAGAAGAGTATAAGGTTACTATTAATAACACCACCTATTTCCTTATGGGGGATTTATTTTCAGTATCTTCAGGGCTGTCGTCCTATGAGCGGATTTTTATTTTTAATGAGATAAAAAATGTAAAATCAGGTATTTATGATTTAACCAAAGTAGCAATACCAGTCACTTTAGATAATATTGTGGGCTGCGCGCCGGTTACCCAGCAGCTTAAAGCCAAGTTAAGCAAAATTGCCGATTCTAATTCTACCGTCCTTATTACCGGGGAAAGCGGTACAGGTAAAGAGGTTGTTGCCAGAGCTATCCATGCTGCCGGCAACCGCAGTGAACGGCCGTTTATTGGTATTAACTGTGCTGCGATTCCTGATACACTGCTGGAGAGTGAGCTATTCGGGTATGTTAAGGGGGCGTTTTCCGGAGCTGACCCCCGCGGGAAAATCGGTAAGTTTGAACTAGCTAACAAGGGAGTAATTTTTTTAGACGAAATTGGTGATATGCCTTTGTACCTGCAGGTCAAGCTGCTCAGAGTGCTGCAGGAGCGCAAGCTTGTGCGCATTGGCTCTAACCAGTTGCTTTCCCTTGATGTTCGTGTTATTGCTGCTACGAACAAAGATTTAAAAGAGCTTATCAAGGAAAAAAAATTCCGGGAAGACTTGTATTACCGCTTAAATGTAATTCCTCTTGAGGTGCCGCCACTGCGTAATAGGGTTGAGGATATTGACCTACTGGTCGACTCTATGATGGAGAAATATGGCGGTTTGTTCCGGAAAAAAATCCGCGGCATTGAGCAGGATACTATGAATTTATTAAAGCAATACAGTTGGCCGGGAAACATCCGGGAACTGGAAAATACCGTAGAGTTTATGATTAATATGGCTGATGCCGATGGCTATCTGACGAGGGATACGCTGCCACGAAGCTTTTTTGACAACAAGGCGGTTTTGGCGGATGAGCAGCAGACAGGTTACATAAAGCCATTGCGCCAAATCGAACAGGACTACATACTGAAAGCGGTTCGCCAATTTGGCGATACTACTCAGGGAAAGCTGGCGGCTGCCAAGCATCTGGAAATTGGTATTGCTACTTTGTACCGGAAGCTGCATGAAATAGAGGCCGAACAGAATAAGATAAAGTAGACTGACTTTCAGATGGGGTTATAACCCCACTTGAAGGTTAGTCGCCTTTATGAATAAAAACATCCTTTCTACTTTTTTAACATAAAGAGAAAGGATGTTTTTATCATTATGATAACATGACAGCAGATATTTTGCAGACGAGGGGTGAGTGAGTTAGCAGTAGTATAAGGAACAGACCAAATGGGAGTTAAAATCAGAAGGTTTCCTATCAAAATGATAAGTTTTATCATTTTGATAGGAAACATAAGCAAATTTAATGCTCTCAATGAACAGATTTTTTAGAATTTTGTAGAAAAAAAGAGGATTGGCATAGATGGCTTACTATGATTTTATGGGGGCTGTGTGCTAATTTGCCTTATTTTAAAAAAGGCCATATTTCTGCTATGGCTTATATTGGCATGCTTATTGCAAAGTAAATAAACAAGAAAGAACACAATAATCAGAAACGAGGTACTAGAAATGGAGCAGCAAATAAAATGGGTCAAAAATCAAATGAACGAAAAAAGCCAAAAGGTTTCGATTAACTTCCTAAGCTTTTCCGAAATTAGCAAGGTAAGACAATTCCACAAGAGTTTTCCCGAATATAGTACAACTCCGCTGCAGCAATTAGATGATTTGGCTGCACGACTGGGTGTAGCCGGGGTATATGTTAAAGACGAGTCTTACCGGTTTGGTTTAAATGCTTTTAAGGTGCTTGGCGGCTCGTTCGCCATGGCCAAGTATCTGGCGCAGAGCTTAGGTAAAGACATAAGCGAGCTGGATTATAAACGACTGACTTCTGAGGAAATTCGTAAGCAGTTGGGAGAAATCACTTTTACCACTGCTACTGATGGCAATCATGGCCGGGGGGTTGCCTGGACGGCAAACCGCTTAAAGCAAAAGTCGGTTGTATATATGCCTAAAGGTTCTTCTGAAACAAGGTTGAAAAATATTCAGGCTGAAGGTGCCACAGCTTCGATTACCAATCTCAACTATGATGATGCTGTCCGTTTGGCTACCGAAAATGCAAATAAGTTCGGTTGGGTTGTTGTACAAGATACGGCCTGGGAGGGGTATGAAGATATTCCTACCTGGATTATGCAAGGGTATGGCACTATGGCTTTGGAAGCTTTGGAACAGCTTAAAACGGCTGGTGTGGAAAAGCCCACCCATGTGTTTGTGCAGGCAGGCGTTGGTTCGTTAGCCGGTGCGGTCCAGGGTTTCTTTGCCTCAGCCTGTCCGGACAATACGCCGGTAACGGTAATCGTTGAGTCAGATCAGGCTGACTGCTTATACAAATCAGCTTTGGCTAACGATGGCGAACCAAGAATTGTTACCGGTGAATTAACAACCATAATGGCAGGCTTAGCTTGCGGTGAGCCCAATGTCATTGGCTGGAACGTACTGCGTGATTATAGCGATATGTTTGTTTCCTGTCCTGACTGGGTGGCTGCCAAAGGTATGAGGGTACTGGGAAATCCTGTAGGCAAAGATACCCGGGTAATTTCCGGGGAATCGGGTGCTGTTACTGCCGGTCTCTTAACCGAGTTAATGACTAATCCGGATATGGCTGAAGCCAAAGCCAAGCTGGGACTGGATGAAAACTCGAGAGTTCTTTTGTTTAGCACCGAAGGAGATACTGATCCGGTTAAATATCGCAGCATAACCTGGGATGGTGAGTGTCCTACACCGGCGCGCCGCTAAATATACTGTTAGGAATGGGTAACCGGAATTTGAATTAAATCACAAACGGGGAGTGGGGAGCATGTTACTTGTAGGAAACGGTACTGTTATAACGAGAGACGCAGGATTGCCCTATCTAGACAATGGCTGTGTGGCTATTAAAGAAAACGTCATCGTCGAAGTGGGAGATACCCAAAGCATACGTAAAAAATATCCGGCTGCTGCGTTTATGGATGCTAAGGGCAAGGTAATTATGCCAGGCATGATCAATACCCATATGCACCTATACAGCACCTTTGCCAGGGGAATGGCACTCAAGGATGCTCCTCCCCAAAATTTTGTTGAGATTTTAGAAAGATTATGGTGGCGGCTGGATAAGGCGCTGACTTTAGAAGATGTATATTATAGTGCTTTGCCGGTCTTAATTGATTGTGTCAAAAACGGTACAACTACTATTTTTGACCATCATGCCAGCCCGGGTGTTGTTAGGGATAGCTTGTTTATTTTGGCTAAGGCAGCTAAGGTAGCCGGGGTGCGTGGCAGTTTCTGCTACGAGGTGTCTGACCGGGATGGCGAAGGCGTAATGCGTGAAGGCATCCGGGAAAATGTTGAGTTTATCAAACACGCTAACAACGATCAGGATGAAATGGTTCGTGGCATGTTTGGGTTGCATGCTTCTATGACCCTGAGTGATAAAACTCTTGCTGCATGTGCTGAGGCTAACGCCGGTACTGGCGCCGGTTTTCATGTGCATACAGCCGAAGCCGCCTCTGACCTGGAAGCCGGTTTGCGGCAGTACGGAAAATCACCGGTAGAACGGTTTGTTTCCCATAATATGTATGGCCCTAAATCAATTGCCGTACATTGTGTGCATGTAACGGAGAGAGATAAGGAGCTGCTTAAGGAAACCGGGGTTAATGTTGTCCACAACCCTGAATCCAATATGGGAAATGCGGTAGGCTGCTCACCGGTACTTGATTTGATGAGCCGGGGTATCAGAGTGGGATTGGGTACTGACGGCTATACCAGTGATATGTTCGAATCGTATAAAGTGGCGAACATTTTACACAAACACCATAACGCCAGCCCCAGTGTTGCCTGGGCGGAAGCGCCGACAATGCTGTTTGCCAATAATGCCGGTATCGCGGCAGAGTACTTCTCTCGTCCGCTTGGACGGTTAGCTGCCGGCTGCTATGCCGATGTTATTATAGTTGATTACTGCCCGCCAACCCCATTAACCAAGAATAACGCCGATGGACACATTTTGTTTGGTATGTCTGGCCGCAGCGTAGTCAGTACCATTATTAATGGCAAGGTTGTTATGGAAAACCGTCAACTCACAGGTATTGACGAGCGGGAAGTGTGTGAAAAAGCCCGTCAGCTCAGCCGTAAGCTGTGGGAGCGTTTTTAAATAAAGCAGGGAGAGCGATGCTTTATGACAACAATGCTGATAAAAAACGCCAAGGCAATTGTCACTGTAGATAAAGATGACAGCATATTAGAGAATCAAAATATCCTGCTATGTGATAACCGGATTGAGTACATTGGTTTAAGATGCCCGGCAGCTGAAGAAACGATTGATGCCTCAGGAATGTTTGTATATCCCGGTCTAATTAACACCCACCATCATTTGTACCAAACCTTTACCCGCAATTTGCCGCAAGTGCAAAATATGGAACTGTTTCCTTGGTTATGTACTTTATATGAAATATGGCGGGGCTTAACACCGGAGATCATCTATCACAGTTCATTAGTAGGCATGGGCGAGCTTCTAAAATATGGCTGCACTACGTGTTTTGATCATCATTATATATTTCCCAAAACCAATTCCGAGCAGTTCATTGATCAGCAATTTGCCGCAGCCAGCCAGTTGGGTATCCGTTTTCACGCATCCCGGGGGAGTATGTCCAGAGGCAAAAGCAGCGGCGGATTGCCGCCGGATGATTTAGTCCAGACAGTAGATGAAATTCTTAAGGACAGTGAGCGGTTGGTTGACAAATACCACGATAAAAGTAAGTATTCTATGCGCCAGGTGGCTCTTGCTCCCTGCTCACCGTTTAGTGTTACCAGTGATTTAATGAAAGAAACGGCAGTCCTGGCCAGGACCAAAAAAGTCCGGCTGCATACCCATCTGGCAGAAACTAAAGAGGAAGAAGAATACTGCCTCAAACTATTTGATTTAAGGCCGCTTGCTTATATGGAAAGTCTCGGCTGGGTTGGTAGTGATGTCTGGTATGCACATGGCATAGATTTTAATGAAGACGAACTGCAATTGCTGGCGGCAACGCAAACCGGTGTGGCGCATTGCCCTGTTTCTAATCAGAAGCTGTCCTCTGGGGTGGCGCAGCTTCCCCGGATGCTGGAACTCGGAGTGCCTGTCGGTTTGGCGGTGGATGGCAGCGCCAGCAATGATGGTTCTAACCTGTTAGGCGAAATCCGGACGGCCTTCTTACTGCACCGGCTTGAGGCAAGTTCTAAGGCACCCACCGGTTATGATATTCTGAAACTGGCCACAACCGGCAGTGCCAAAGTACTGGGACGCGAGGACGTTGGCAGTCTGGAAGCCGGTAAAGCCGCCGACTTATTTATGATAAATGTTAATACCCTGGAATATGTTGGTACTCATTTTGATCCTAAGTCTCTATTAGGAACAGTCGGTGTATCCCGGCCGGCAGCCTATACCATTGTTAATGGCCGAGTGGTTGTGAAAGACGGCAAGCTTTGTACGATTGATGAAGAAAAAGTTACCGCCTACGCTAATGCGCTGGTAAATAAACTGAATGCCTAGGAAACTCAATTCGATGCAGGTCCGGATGGATATGCACTTTTGAACGGAAAGGAGGAGAAAAGAATGAGTGTGGGCAAGAGTTTTCCGCGTGTTGACGGCATGGTCAAGGTAACAGGCAAAGCCCAGTATGTTGATGACATATATGAAAGAAATATGCTCCATGCCAAGGTTTTTCGCAGTACTATTGCCAACGGCTGGGTTAAAAAAATTGATATAAGCAAGGCCAAGGCCCTGCCGGGTGTGGAAGCTGTCGTAACTTACCAGGATGTTCCTAAACACACTTTTCCTACAGCGGGTCATCCCTACAGTAAAGATCCGGCACACCAGGACGTGGCAGACCGCAATCTGCTGACCCAGCGGGTGCGGCTGTACGGTGATGAAATCGCCGCCGTTATCGCTGTTGACGAGCTGACAGCTGAAAAGGCTGTACGGCTGATTGAAGCGGAGTACGAAGAATATGCCCCGATTTTAACAGCAGAGGATGCCCTGAAAGAGGGCGCAATCGAAATCCATGAGGGAACAAAAAATATTGTTGGTCATGACAACTACAAACTGGGCGATGTTGAAGCCGCATTTAGCCAGGCTGACTTTATATTTGAAGATAAGTTTGACACCAGCACCGTGCAGCACTGCGCCATGGAGAACCATACGGCCTATGCCTATATTGATAATAACGGCAAAATTACGGTTGTGTCTTCCACCCAAATTCCGCATATTGCCCGCCGGATTGTCGGTCAGGCACTGGGAATACACTGGGGGCGGGTACGGGTAATTAAGCCGTATGTCGGCGGTGGTTTTGGCAGTAAGCAAGACGCTGTTGTTGAACCGCTGGTCGCCTTTTTAACGACTATTGTTCACGGGCGGCCGGTACGCCTGCAGTTTAGCAGGGAAGAAACCTTTATCGCCAGCCGGGTGCGGCACGCCATTTCCTATAAGCTGCGGACTGCCGTCAACAAGGACGGTATGTTGGTCGCCAGGCAGGCGCAAGCCGCTTCCTTAAACGGCGGCTACGCTTCCCACGGACATTCTATTGCTGCCAACAGCGGTTCAAAATACCGGCAGTTATACAATCAGAAAGCAATAAACTATGAATCCCAAACCCTCTATACCAATATGCCTTCAGCCGGTGCTATGCGGGGTTACGGGATTCCCCAGGTTATGTTTGCCTTAGAGAGCCATATGGAGGATGTTGCCAGAGCAATTGATATCGATCCGATTGAGTTCCGGCTGAAAAACATTACCAGACAAGGCTGGAAAGATCCGCTTAGCCGAATTATGGTCGGCAGTAATGGTCTTGCCGAATGTATTGTCAAAGGCAAGGAACTTTTGCGCTGGGATGAAAAAAAAGCCCTGCTAGAGAACCAAGCAGGACCTAAGCGCCGCGGTATTGGTATGGCTAACTTTGCCTATGCCACCGGTACACATCCGGTGGGACTCGAAATTGGCGGTGCCCGTATTGTTATGAATGAGGATGGGTCGGTACAGGTACAAATCGGCGCTACTGAAATCGGTCAGGGCAGTGACACCGTATTTTGCCAAATGGCGGCCGAGACCATCGGCATTCCTATGAATATGGTAAATATTGTTGCCGATCAGGATACTGACATTTCTCCGGTCGATACGGGTTCTTACGCATCCCGGCAGACGTATGTAACTGGTATGGCCGTAAAAAAAGCGGCCGAGGAAATTAAGCGCAAGACCCTTGATTATGCCTGGGGTATGACCGACATACCGGCAGCAGCGATGGATATTGTCGACGGCTGGATTATTTACCGGCATAGCGGTGAACAGCTTATGCCGATAGCCGAAGTGGCGCTTGATAGTTGGTACAATACCGTCTTTGCCAGTCCTATTACTGCCGATGTCACCAATAATGCCAGGGTAAACGCTTTGGCGTTTGGCTGTACTTTTGTTGAGGTTGAAGTAGATATACCCACAGGTAAGGTTGAAGTGCTGGAGATTTACAACATTCATGACGCCGGAAAACTAATTAACCCCCAACTGGCCGCCGGTCAGGTACACGGTGGTGTCAGCATGGGAATTGGTTATGCATTGTATGAACAACTGCTCTTTGACAGCAAAACAGGAAAACCCTTAAATAACAATCTGCTGGACTACAAATTAATGACTACAATGGATACTCCGGACATTGGGGCTGAATTTATCGAAACCTACGAGCCTACCGGTCCATATGGGAATAAAGCTTTGGGTGAACCGCCAGCCATTTCTCCTGCACCTGCTATCCGCAACGCCATTTTAGATGCAACCGGTGTTAAGTTTAATCAAGTACCCATGACTCCGCAGCGGCTTGTGGAAAAATTTAAGGCGGCAGGCTTAATTTAGAGAAGGGGTGACCGGGATGTACGATATTGCCAGGTATGAAGAAGCGTATACGGTGGAGGAAGCGATTGCTTTATTGCAGTCCAATCCCCGTGCCGTCATCATTTCCGGTGGCAGTGATATTCTAATCAAGCTTCATGAAGGCCGAATGCCGGAAGCCGAATTGGTAAGCATCCACGGTATACCGGAGTTGAAAGGGATAACGCTGACCTCAGATGGTACCATTGCTATCGGTGCAGGCACAAGCTTTACTACTATAAGCCGTGACGTGATTGTACAGCAGTATATTCCCGTGTTAGGGGAAGCGGTAGGCATGGTAGGCGGGCCTCAGGTACGTAATATCGGTACTATCGGCGGTAATGTTTGCAATGGAGTAACGTCGGCTGACAGTGCGTCGACCTTATTTGCCCTGAATGCCTTGCTAAGGATTCAAGATTCTGCCGGCGAAAGGCTAGTTTCCATTCATGATTTTTACAAAGGCGCGGGTAAGGTAGACCTAGCCCATGGTGAAATTTTAACCGCTATTTTGATTACCAGAGAAAACTATGCGGGCTTCAGCGGCCACTATATCAAATACGCCATGCGTAATGCTATGGATATAGCTACCTTAGGCTGCGTTGTTGTCTTAAAGCTTACTAGTAAAAATAAGGTGGAGGATTTCCGGTTGGCCTTAGGAGTTGCCGGACCCACTCCCCTGCGCTGCCCCAAGACGGAAGCACTGGCCAAAGGCCGGCTGTTTGATGATAAATTGGTGGAGGAAATCGGAAAAATGGCCATTTCCGAAGTTAATCCCCGGACCTCCTGGCGTGCTTCCAGAGAGTTTCGTTTGCAACTGGTGGAGGAATTAAGTAAACGAGCCTTTGTGGAGGCTTGCCATAAAGCCGGGGGTGCCGCGATATGATGACAAGAAGAATTGCTTTTACCGTGAATGGCAAGGATCATACTCTCGAAGTTGATGTACGGGAATCGCTGTTAGATGTGTTGCGTAACAGATTGGATCTGACAGGGGTGAAAAAAGGTTGTGCCGTAGGCGAATGCGGCGCTTGCACGGTACTCATTGACGGCGAGCCTTTTGATACCTGCATTTATCTGGCCGTATGGGCGGATGGCAAAGAAATCCGCACAATTGAGGGCGAAGCCAAAGAGGGGAAGCTGTCTCGGGTACAGGAGGCTTTTTTAGAAGAAGCGGCCGTGCAATGTGGTTTCTGTACTCCGGGACTGGTTATGACAACAACTGCTTTGGTGGAAAGCGGGCAATCGTATACCAAAGAGGAAATCAAGAGGGAACTTTCCGGCCATATGTGCCGTTGTACTGGATATCACAACATCATAAAAGCTGCTGAAAAAGTGTTAGACGAAAATGCCGGGAAGGTCCATGACTGCTGTGGGAAATGCCATCAATAAGATGGATTTACCATATAAACGGGAGGGGAAAAAATGGACCAAGGTATACTTGATCGACTGTTTAAACTCAGTCAGAAGGAAACAGACGTCAAGACAGAAATGCTGGCCGGCTTGACCACTTTTGTGGCTCTTGCGTACATCATTTTTGTCAACCCCAACATTTTGGCAGATGCAGGAATTCCCAAAGAAGCTGCCATTGCTTCAACTATTTGGGCGACTGCATTAGCTACTACCCTTATGGCCGTGTGGGCCAACTTCCCAATCGCCGTAGCACCTGGTATGGGGCTAAATGCATTCTTTGCTTACTATGTAGTCGGCGTATTGCAGCTTTCCTGGCAGGTTGCGTTAGGCGCGGTATTTTTCTCAGGTATCCTATTCCTTATCTTAACCATCGGCGGTATTCGACAAGCCATCATCAAATCTGTACCCATGAACCTGAAATGTGCTATCGGCGTAGGTATCGGCTTATTTATTGCTTTTATCGGACTAAAAAATGCCGGCATTATTATTGCAGATAAAGCGACATTTGTAACAGTGGGCCATTTGACAAAAACAGAACCGCTGCTTGCGTGTTTCGGCCTGATTTTAACTGCGGTACTCATGGCCAGAAATGTAAAAGGTTCCATGCTTATCGGGATTATTACCACAACGATTTTAGGAATGTTTGTTGGTGCTGTGCCGACACCCCAGGGGATCAACGATATCGTTAGCTTCAGTCTTCCCAGTATGATGCCCACCTTTATGCAGTTAGACCTGATAGGCGCGTGGCATTATGGCATATTCTCCATTATCTTTACCTTTACCATTGTCGAGCTTTTTGACAATATGGGCACCCTCATCGGCTTGACCCGCAAGGCTAAGTTGATGAACGACAAAGGAGAAATCGAAAACCTGGATAAAGCGCTGACGACCGACGCGGTTGGCACACTTACCAGTGCGATTTTTGGCACCTCAACCGTAACCTCTTATGTAGAAAGTGCAGCCGGGATCGCCGAAGGCGGTAAAACAGGTTTGACTGCCCTGACGATTGCAGCCTTGTTCCTGGTCTCCTTACTGTTTGCGCCGCTGATTGGCTTGGTACCCGGCTTTGCTACTGCTCCGGCACTTATTCTGGTAGGCGCACTTATGATGGCTGAAATCGTTCACGTTAAATTTGACGACTTTACCGATGCTTTGCCGGCCTTCCTGACCATCATTATGATGCCCTTAACTTTCAGTATTGCCAACGGTTTTGCCTTTGGTTTTATCAGCTATACCTTTGTTAAGGTATTGGCCGGCCGCGCCAAAGAAGTCAGTGTGGTTATGTGGCTTGTCAGCTTGGCTTTCCTGGCAAACTTCTATATGCGTCTTCACTAAGCCAATGACAAATTTCGTAATCTTTAGAAATTTGGGCCTTGTGAGTGGTTAAAGGTGAGAAAGGCAGCCGGCCTTTTGCCAGAAGAGAAAGGGGATGCGGTATGAAGCGGATACAAGAGTTGGTGGATACGGCTTTAGGCAGATCGGCTGCTGATCTGGTATTGAAAGGTGCTCAGGTTTTTAACGTATTTACAGGTAGTTTTACCAAGGGGGACGTAGCCATCGTCAATGGCTATATTGTGGGGGTTGGCGAATACAGCGGCCGCAAAGAAATTGACGCAGCAGGAAAGTACATAACGCCAGGCTTTATTGACGGACATGTGCATATGGAAAGCGCTATGGTAAGTCCTGCTCAGTTTACTTGCGCAGTAGTACCCAACGGGACAACGACAGTGATTGCCGATCCCCACGAAATAGCCAATGTTTTAGGTGTGGAGGGCATCCGCTATATGCTGAATGCCACCGGGCAGCTTCCCTTAAATGTATATCTGATGCTGCCGTCTTGTGTGCCGGCCACCCCGCTGGAACACGCGGGCGCTGTTTTAGCAGCCAAGGATTTAGCAGAGTTTATTGATGAGCCAAGGGTACTGGGGTTAGGAGAAATGATGGATTACCCCGGGGTTTTAAATAGCGATGCCGCCATTATTGAAAAGCTTCATTTGGCGCAGGGCAAACGAATTGACGGTCATGCTCCCGGTTTAAGTGGTAAAGAACTGACAGGCTATATTGCCGCAGGAATCGGTTCTGATCATGAATGTGTCACGCCGGAAGAAGCAACAGAGCGGGTGGCGCAAGGCATGCATGTCATGTTAAGGGAAGGGTCGGCAGCCAAAAACCTGGTCCGGCTGCTGCCGGCCGTAAACCAGTACACGGTAAGTCGCTGTATGTTTGCCACCGATGACCGGCATCCCGAGGATTTATTGGAGCAAGGTCACATTAATCATATGGTGAGAATGGCCGTAACAGCAGGAACCCAGCTGGCTTGGGTATTGCAAATGGCTACCATCAATGCTGCCGGTTACTTTGGCCTTAGGGATCTGGGAGCAATTGCCCCGGGATACCGGGCTGACTTACTGGTATTTGATAATCTGGAAGAATGGCGCCCGGAAATGGTGTTTAAGGATGGTCAACTGGCCGCCGAAAATGGAAAGTCCCTGTTTATGAATTTCTTTGTCGACGACAAAGCGGTACGCAACACCCTTTGCCTGGGAGAAATCAGCCGGAATAAGCTCAGACTTCCGGCCAGATCGGCTACAGCCAGAGTCATTGGTTTAGTACCACATCAGCTTGTAACAACATCGGTAGAAGTAACGCTGCCGATGGTAGAGGGACAATTTGTCCCTGATATTCACAGAGATATTCTGAAACTAGTGGTGTGGGAACGGCACAAGGGAACAGGCAATGTCGGTGTAGGACTGCTGCAGGGCTTAGGCCTCAAGCAGGGAGCCATCGCTTCGACAATTGCCCACGATTCTCACAATCTGGTGGTAGCAGGGACAGATGATGATGCCATTATGCTGGCGATAAAAGCCATTGAACATATGCAGGGCGGATTAGCTATTGTTAGTGAAGGGGAGATACTGGGTACATTGCCATTACCACTGGCCGGACTCATGACAGATCAGGATATTGCTGAAGTACGGGAACAACTCGCAGCCCTTCACAAAATTGCCCGCAGTCTGGGAGTTAAAGAAGAATATGACCCGTTTATGACGTTAGCATTTTTAAGTTTACCGGTCATTCCGGCTTTAAAGCTCACTGACCAAGGCTTGGTAGATGTTACAACCTTTAAACATATATCTATATCTGTGTAATTTAGGTAGGCATATTGTGTTAATTTAGCACTCAAAAAAATACGAGGTGATGTTTAGTGTCAGAGAGTACACGTCATCCAGTTGATGAAATGCTGCCAACAGGCCAGTTGTTTGTCTATGGTTTACAGCATGTATTGGCAATGTATGCCGGTGCTGTTGCCGTTCCGCTTATTGTTGCTAATGCCATTGGACTAAGCACTGAGCAGTTAATCTTCCTAATAAACGCTGACTTATTTACCTGTGGTATTGCTACTTTGATACAGACTCTGGGCTTTGGGAACATGGGGATTAAGATTCCGATGATTCAGGGGGTTACGTTTGCCGCCGTTACTCCTATGATTATTATCGGTAAAACCCACGGTATGACGGCCATATATGGCGCCATCATTGTAGCGGGAATTGTCACCTACCTCGTGGCTCCTTATTTTAGCAAGCTCATCCGGTTTTTCCCGCCGGTAGTTACCGGTAGTATCATCACGATTATCGGTGTTAGCTTGATGCCGGTAGCTGTTATGTGGGCGGCAGGCGGCAATCCGACAGCTAAGAATTTTGCCAGTCCCGAGAATATAATGATGGCGTTGGTTGTTATGGTATTAGTGCTGTTCTTTTATCGATACTTTACTGGTTTCCTGAGCAACATTGCGGTTCTGTTAGGTTTAATTTGTGGAACGATTATCGCCATTCCTTTTGGTATGGTTAACTTCAGTCAAGTAGGTACGGCCCATTGGCTGGGACTCACAACTCCGTTTTGGTTTGGTCTGCCAACGTTCGATCTTGCTTCTATTGCTGCCATGGTGCTGGTAATGCTGGTAGTTATGACGGAGACTACCGGGGACTGTATTGCTATCGGCGAGATTATCGAAAAGCCTATCCACAAGGAGGATTTGGCCAGGGGTTTACGGGCCGACGGTTTCTCTACCGTGCTGGGAGGTATCCTCAATAGCTTTCCGTATACCGCATTTGCGCAAAACGTAGGCTTAGTAGGGTTAACCAGGGTTAAAAGCCGTTTTGTTGTGGCAGCTGCCGGTGTTATCCTCATTGCGCTGGGATTGGTGCCTAAACTGGCAGCTTTGGTTGCCGCTATACCGCATCCGGTACTTGGCGGAGCAGGCATTGTCATGTTTGGTATGGTAGCCGCCAGCGGCATTAAAACCTTGTCCAAAGTCAATTTTGACGGGACCTACAACATTATGGTGGTAGGTATCAGTATTGGTATTGGTATGATTACTCTGGCTGTTCCTAACTTCTATCACGGTTTCCCCAGTTGGCTGCAGGTTATTCTGCATAGCGGTATTACCGCCGGCAGTTTGGCTGCCATTCTCTTAAATCTCTTACTAAATGGTAACGAGGCAGCCCATGATGTAACCGAACAGAAAGATATTTCAGCAAAAGGCTGATGGGAGGAAAAACGAAAAAAGACAGTACCTTTGCTATCTGGGATATGCTTGGCCGGTAATTGGCCACTCCCATCGGACCGGCAGCCGGTCCGACACCCAGCTGACACGGAGCATTATTGCCGGCTGGGTGTCGGGCGGGCGCTTTATGGAAATTTAGTTAGACTTATCTCATCAGATAAAAGGAAAATCCGAGGAACTCTTAAGGCTGGTTATGATGCCGGTTACGTAGCCTGTGGGTTCCCTAAAGATACAGTCCCTACCGGGTTAACTATCCCTATCTCTGGATAAACCGTGCTTCTTCCTATGGGAAGCCGATTATCAATAAGAAACCGTCAATGCGTTTGCCTTGCAGGCAATACCCTGAAGCGGCGGGAAGGAGGGCAAGAAGCAACGCTTACTGTAGGTGAGCAAGCACAACCTTTGAGGCTGATTAAAAAAAAGAAAGGGGTTAACTACCTTGAAACTTGATTTTGAAAAAATAATGGAACTTGCCAAAAAATATGAACCGGAAATGAGCAAATTTTTGCGCGACATGATTGCCATTCCCAGCGAAAGCTGTCAGGAAGAGAAGGTTGTTCTGCGTATAAAAGAAGAGATGGAGAAAGTGGGTTTCGATAAGGTAGAAATTGACCCAATGGGCAATATTCTTGGCTACGTTGGCCATGGCAAGCACCTTATTGCTATGGATGCCCATATTGACACGGTAGGTGTCGGCAATCCCGAAAACTGGAAATATGATCCGTATAAAGGCTATGAAGATGATGAAATCATCATCGGCCGCGGCGCCAGCGACCAGGAAGGCGGCATGGCTTCCATGGTATATGCCGGCAAAATTATCAAAGACCTTGGCCTGGAAGATGACTATACCCTGGTTGTTGTTGGTTCAGTACAGGAAGAAGACTGCGACGGCCTGTGCTGGCAGTACATTATCAACGAAGACAAACTGCGTCCGGAGTTTGTTATCAGTACCGAGCCGACAGACGGCAAGATTTACCGGGGCCAAAGAGGACGCATGGAAATCAGGGTAAAGACAACAGGAGTGAGCTGCCATGGTTCAGCACCTGAACGCGGCGACAATGCTATCTATAAAATGGGACCAATCCTCAGTGATTTGAAAGCTTTGCACGAAAATCTCAAGGATCATGATTTCCTCGGTAAAGGCAGCTTGACGGTTTCGGAAATTTTCCATACCTCGCCTTCACGCTGTGCTGTTGCTGACAGCTGCTGGATCTCTATCGACAGACGCTTAACCGCCGGCGAAACCGGTGAATATGCCATCCAGCAAATTAAAAATCTTCCGTCGGTAAAAGCAGCCAACGCTGAAGTAACCATGTATACCTATGAAAGACCTGCTTATACCGGCTTAGTATATCCGACCGAGTGCTACTTCCCTACCTGGCTTATTGAAAATGAGCACCCGGTATGCCACACCCTGGTAGACTCCTTTAAGGGTCTGTTTAAGGAAGAACCCAAAGTGGATAAATGGACTTTCTCGACTAACGGTGTTTCCATTATGGGACGGTATGGTATTCCTTGTATCGGTTTTGGCCCGGGTCACGAAGACCAGGCTCATGCGCCCAATGAACGCACTTGGAAAAAAGAGCTGGTCAACTGCGCCGCTATGTATGCTGCCATTCCGACAATTTATGTTCAGCAATATGCCGACAAAATGACTGGCCGTACCCAAAACTTAGTATAAGGCTGCCGCTAGCCGAGCTTGCTATGCAATTACACCATAAAAATATATATAACATGATTATTTTAGGGAGGAATTTACGATGCAAACCGTATTCAGAGGAAGACATTTTATTAACTTGGAAGACTTCACCAAAGAAGAAGTAGATACCATGCTTGAGGTCTCTTTAGACCTGAAGAAAAAATTTGCCATGGGTATACCGACTCCGTATTTGCTCCATCAATCCATGTTCTTAATGTTCTTTGAACAATCTACCCGAACCAGAAACTCCATGGAAGCCGGTTTTGCCCAATTAGGCGGCCATGCCGGATTCTTAGATTCCAGCAGCATGCAAATTGCACATGGCGAAAGTGCCAAAGACACCGCTATCATCCTGTCCCGCTTCGGTCATGCTATTGCCTGCCGGTACTGCAACTGGGGCTATGGCAACAAGTACCTGACAGAAATGGCCAAATGGTCCACTAAGCCGATTATGAACCTGCAATGCGACCTGTATCATCCGTTTCAGGCGCTGGCCGACCTGATGACCATGAAAGAAAAAATCGGTGATTTAAAACGGGTAAAAGTCTCCATTATCTGGGCGTATGCCGAAAGCCACAAAAAACCAATTTCAGTCCCTGTATCCCAAGTGCTGCTCTTCCCTCGTTATGGCATGGATGTAGTATTGGCTCATCCCAAAGGCTGGGAACTGCCTGACTGGGTCATTGCCCAGGCCAAAGCTAACGCGGCAAAATACGGCGGCAGTGTTACCGTTACCGACAACGAAGCGGAAGCTTATGAAGGAGCGCATATCGTAATTCCGAAAAACTGGGGCAACTGGGTAAATGACCAAACCGGTTTGGCTGCCGCGGGTGCTGTAGCTGTTGTTGATGACAAACTGAAAGCCCATAAATCCTGGAAGTGTACAGAAGCAAAAATGGCTATCGCCGACAAAAATGTAATGTACATGCACGCATTGCCGGCAGACCGCAACAACGAAGTAGAAGATTCGGTAATCGACGGTCCGCACTCCGTCGTGTACGATGAAGCGGAAAACCGTCTACATACAGCCAAAGCGGTTATGACTTTGCTGATGGGTGGCAGATAAAAATGGCTAAGTTAGCTGTTATCGCTATAGGCGGCAATTCCTTAATCCGGGATAACGATCACCAAACAGTAGAAGACCAATACGACGCCGTATGCGAGACGGCTAAACATATCATCGGTATGATTGACCAAGGGTATGATGTAATCGTTACTCACGGCAACGGGCCGCAGGTCGGGTTTATTCTCCGGCGATCGGAAATTGCCAACGAAATGGCCGGCATGCACAATGTACCATTAGTTTCCTGCGGAGCGGATACCCAAGGTGCCATCGGCTATCAAATCCAGCAGGCTATGGACAATGAATTCCGGCGAAGGGGTATGGGTAAATCGGCCCTTACCTTAATAACGCAAGTAGTAGTAGACAGTAATGATCCGGCCTTCGCCAAACCAACCAAGCCTATCGGCTCCTTCTACACTGAAGAACAAGCGAAAAAGATTCAAAAAGAAAATCCTGACTGGGTTATGGTTAGTGATTCAGGGCGGGGATACCGCCGGGTGGTGGCTTCCCCTAAGCCCCAGGAAATCGTTGAAAAAGACGTTATCAACAAATTAGTTAGAGAAGGGTACTGTGTTGTAGCTGTTGGTGGCGGCGGTATTCCTGTAGTTAAACAGGCCGACGGCAGTTTGAAAGGCGTGGATGCCGTAATTGACAAGGATTTTGCCTCAAGTCTGCTGGCAGCACAAATTCAAGCTGACGAACTTATTATCTCTACCGGTGTGCCTAAAGTGTATCTTAACTACGGCAAGCCGGAAGAAAAAGCTTTAGATAAAGTAACTGTTGGTGAACTAAAAGAATATGTTAAGCAAAATCACTTCGCACCAGGCAGCATGCTTCCCAAGATTCAGGCCGTAATTGCTTTCATGGAGAATGGCGGGAAAAAAGCCATCATTACCAATCCGGAATCTCTGGCAGAAGCAGTAGCCGGTAAAACGGGGACTCACGTGTATCAGTAGGAAAAACAAGCAGAGATGCTCCCTGTGGGAGTATCTCTGCGGTTTTACCTGTTCAGTCATAGTAAGACTGTAAGTCGAAGTTTTTTCACCCTAACAGAAAGTATAACTTTCTTAAAAACAGGATAAGGGCAACATCGGCTTCCTCTTTCGCCAAGGCTCGGCGCAAGCCGTGTTTTCTTTATCAACTGGGCGATGGCGTAATGTCAATAGCATAAAGCATTGATTGACCTAGGTAGAGTACTAACACAAGTGGGTGTAAAATTGTGAATATTTAAAAGAAGGTGCAAAATGTGAAAAATGAAGTAGCTCCCGTCGATGAAATGCTGCCTAAAGGTCAGTTATTTACCTACGGACTACAACATGTCATGGCCATGTATGCCGGAGCGGTGGCAGTACCTCTTATTATCGCTAATGCACTAAAGCTGCCGCAGGAACAAGTGATTTACCTTATTCAATGTGATTTAGTGGTGGCTGGAATCGCCACCTTGATTCAGGCCCTGGGTTTTTTGAATATGGGGGTTAAGACTCCTATTATGCAAGGAGTATCATTTGCCGCTGTTGCGCCGATGGTTATGATTGGTCAAGCCCATGGGTTAGCCGGGATTTTTGGAAGTACTATTGCCGTCGGAGTTATTGGTTATTGTTTGAGTCCGATTTTTAGTAGTCTTATCCGGTTTTTTCCCAAAGTAGTAACAGGCACCATTGTTACATTGATCGGCGTATCACTTCTACCGGTGGCTGTGCGTTGGGCAGGCGGTGGAAGCCCGGCAGCAGCAGGCTTTGCCGATTTGCAGAATATCGGGCTGGCATTTACTGTATTAACCATTATTATTGTATTGTACCGGCTGCTTAAAGGTTTTTGGTGTAATATCGCCGTACTGCTGGGGTTGGTGCTTGGCACACTATTGGCCATTCCGTTGGGTGTAACCGATTTCTCACAAGTATCAACAGCAGCCTGGTTTTCGGTGGTTACGACGTTGGCTTTTGGTATGCCTACCTTTGATATAACGTCTATTATTTCGCTAACACTGGCATTCTTGGTAATTATGACAGAAACAACAGGCTCGATTATTGCGGTAGGAGAGATTGTCGGTAAACCGGTAAATCGCGAGGATTTGGCCAGGGGACTTAGAGCGGACTCATTTTCAACTTTATTGGGAGGGTTAATGAATACCTTCCCGCACTCGGCTTTTACTCAAAACATCGGCTTATTGTCTTTATCGGGGATTAAAAGTCGCTATGTAGTGGCGGCTGCCGGAATCATTTTGTGTTTGTTCGGCTTATGTCCCAAAGCAGCTGCTATCGTTGCCGCTATTCCTAACCCTGTGCTTGGCGGTGCCGGCATTGCTATGTTTGGTATGGTAGCTACCGGCGGCATTCGTACTTTGGCAAAAGTTGAGTTTGAAGGCAATCAGAATGCAATGATAGTGGCTATTAGTTTAGGTGTTGGACTTATTCCATTGGCTGTGCCTGGATTTTATCATAAAATGCCACTGTTTGCCCAGTTAATTCTTCATAGCGGTATTACCGCTGGCAGTATTGTTGCACTTACCCTCAACTACGTCTTCAATGAGTGTGGCAAAAAGGGAACCGACTTTATCTGTGAAGAGGAGGATGCCCGCCACCTCGTATAATATCAGCAAACCTTTCCTAATCAGGAGGGATGAGTGTGTATAATTTTATGCTGAACGGCCAGCAGGTTAGTGTTGGTCAAGATATAAATCTATTAGAATATTTACGGGATTATGCCCGGCTTACTTCTGTAAAAAATGGCTGTGCTGAAGGCGCTTGTGGAGCATGTATGGTGCTTCTTGACGGTAAAGCTACGCGAGCTTGTTTACTGACAACTGCCAAGGTCAGCGGCAAAGCAGTGCTGACAGTGGAAGGCTTGTCAGCACTGGAAAAGAACATTTATAGCTGGGCATTTTCTACAGCAGGCGCCGTGCAGTGCGGTTTCTGCATTCCTGGCATGGTGATTAGTGCCAAAGGGTTAATTGATAAAACGCCAGCTCCTACTTCTGTTGAAGTAAAAAAAGCATTACATGGTAATGTTTGCCGCTGTACCGGTTATGTCAAAATTGAACAAGCCGTGTTAATGGCTGCTAACGCTTTGCGCGAAGATTTTGTGCCGCCGGCAAGCCTTGATTATAAAGTGGGCGACAGAATGCCACGGGTTGATGCTAAAGATAAAACCTTAGGTACGGCCCAATATGTTGATGATATGTACGTGGAAGGTATGCTGCATGCTGCTATCCTCCGCGCACCATGCGCCCGGGCTTTTATCAAAAAGATTGATACGTCGGCTGCGCTGGCATTGCCAGGTGTCGAAGCGGTAATTACGGCAAAGGATATCCCCGGCCGGCGCCATCAGGGACACATTATTCCCGACTGGCCGGCGTTTATCGCCGAAGAGGAAGAGACACGCTATATCGGTGACGCCCTAGCCGCTGTCGCTGCCACAAGCAAAAAAATAGCCCAAGAGGCTGTAAAATTAATAAAAGTAGACTATGAAGAGCTGACACCGTTGCTTTCCCCCCGCAAAGCGCTTGAGGAAAATGCGCCGCAGCTTCATCCCAAGGGAAACTTGTTAGCCAAAACAGTGCTTAGACGTGGCAATGTTGAGGACGCTATTGCCAAAGCCAAATATGTCGTAACCCAGGATTATCAAACGCCACCTACTGAACACGCTTTTCTCGAACCGGAAAGTGCTGTGGCAGTGCCTAATGCCGACGGTACTTTGACGGTCTATAGCGGTGGTCAAAATGTTTATGATGACCATCACGGTATTGTTTCTCTCCTGGGAGTAGGAGAGCATGATGTCAGGGTTGTCAGCAAAATGGTGGGCGGGGGCTTTGGCGGTAAAGAGGATCTGTCTGTACAGCATCATGCCGCCCTGCTTGCCTGGCATACGAGGAAACCGGTCAAAAATACCCTGACCCGCCAGGAAAGCATTAATGTTCATCCCAAACGTCACGCTATGGAAATGAAATTTACGACCGCTTGTGATGAAAATGGCATCATTACTGCGATGAAGGCCGAATTAATTGCCGATACCGGAGCGTATGCCTCACTTGGCGGACCGGTGTTGCAGCGGGCGTGTACCCATGCTGCCGGCCCTTACCAAATCCCGCATGTCGATATTGTGGGCTTAGGTGTTTATACCAATAACCCGCCAGCGGGAGCTTTCCGGGGATTTGGCGTAACTCAGTCCTGCTTTGCCATGGAAAGTAATATCAATGTATTGGCGGAAAAAGTTGGTATTTCACAATGGGAGATGCGTTGGCGCAACGCCATTGAACCAGGTAAGGTATTGCCTAACGGCCAAATTGCCGACCAGGGCACTGCGCTTAAAGAAACCTTACTGGCAGTTAAGGAATATTTTGAATCCAGTCCGTATGCCGGGCTAGCCTGTGCAATGAAAAACGCCGGTATCGGGGTGGGACTTCCTGACATTGGCCGGGTCAAAATTAAAATTGAGGATGGCAAGGCCGTTATTTATACAGGGGCTGCCTGTATCGGTCAGGGATTAATCACGGTGATGAGTCAGGTTCTGGCCGAAACAGCAGGAATTTCTTCCTCCCAGATGGCCGCCGTCGAGCCTGATACCTACCTTACGCCTGATTCCGGCACTACCACCGCATCCCGCCAGACAGTATTTACCGGCGAAGCTACCCGGCAAGCTGCTCTAAAGCTCAAGGGTGCCCTGGCCGGCGCTACGCTCTCTGAACTGGAAGGCCGGGAGTTTTATGGCGAATATTCCGGCATAACAGACCCGATGGGTTCCGATAAACCCAATCCGGTCAGTCATGTTGCCTATGGCTACGCCAGTCAGGTAGTTATCCTGAATGAAGCCGGTAAAATTGAAAAAGTAGTTGCCGCCCATGATGTGGGTAAAGCGATTAACCCGACAGGCGTTGAAGGGCAGATTGAAGGCGGCGTAGTAATGAGTTTAGGCTACGCTTTAACGGAAGACTTTCCGATTAAAGATGGTATTCCACAGGTTAAATTTGGTACATTGGGCCTTTTCCGGGCCGGTAATGCTCCGGAAATTAAACCTATTATTATCGAAAAAAATAAGGCCGAACTGGCCTATGGTGCCAAAGGCGTGGGCGAAATTACTTCCGTCCCTACCGCTCCGGCTGTTGCCGCCGCTTATTTCAGGCTGGATGGTAAAATCCGTCCGGACTTGCCTCTCGCTCATACACCTTATAGCCGCAAAAAATAAAATTAACTTTAGGAGGTTATACCGATGAAAACCAATGTTAGCACAGACAAAGCACCTGCCGCTATCGGCCCCTATTCCCAGGCGATCAAAGCCAACGGCCTGCTATTTATATCCGGGCAATTACCGGTAAACCCGGCTGACGGCACAATTCCGGCTAAGGTAGAAGCCCAGGCTAAACAATCTTTGGAAAACGTTATGGCTATACTTTATAGCGCCGGACTTGGTGCCAATGATGTGGTCAAGACAACTGTTTTTCTGAAAGACATGAACGATTTTGCAGCAGTTAATGCTGTTTATGCTGAGTATTTTACCAAGGAGTTTCCGGCACGTGCCTGCATCGAAGCAGCTCGTCTGCCGAAAGATGCACTCGTAGAAGTAGAAGCCATTGCTGTGTGCGAATAAAAAATGACTAGGAGGAATAAATAATGGGCGACTTGATGAGACCTGTTCCCCTTCGTGAACTTATTGTACGGGTATTTGAAGAATATGCAGCCGATCAGGCCATTTTTGGCTATCCGGCCAGCCATTTCTTCCATAAGCAAAGCGACAAAACTTTTTCTTTATTTGGTGAAACCATCGAGACGGCCGTGGGTCCAGCTGCCGGTCCACATACCCAATTAGCCCAGAACATTCTTGTTTCCTACCTAGCAGGTGCCCGCTTTATTGAGCTTAAAACAGTGCAAGAGCAGGAGCCGCCTGTTGCCAAGCCGTGTATTGATGCTGAAGATGAATGCTTCAACACCGAATGGTCAAGCGAATATACGGTAGAAAAAGCCTACGAAGAATATATCAAAGCCTGGGTGCTATTGCATGTTGTCGAAGAAACGTTAGAACTTAGCAAAAGTGGCAAGCGCTCTTTTATCTTCAATATGAGTGCCGGTTACAACCTTGCAGGAATCAGTTCACCACGTATGGATGCCTATCTGAATAATATGATGGACGCCTCGCAGCATCCTTACTTTACCCGCTGCCTGAAGGAAGTAGACGAACTTATTGCTGACGGCAGCTTTCTGAAAGGCACCGGCTTAGAAGCGCGGCTGTCTATGCTGAAAGGGTTATCCAAGCGGATTTCGGGCAACATTTGCCAGTCTATGACGCTGTCCACTATGCATGGCTGTCCGCCGGATGAAATTGAACGAATCTGCAAATATCTTCTGACAGAAAAGAAAATTAATATTTATGTTAAACTTAATCCGACCTTACTGACTTATCAAGGGGTACGTTCAATTCTTGATAGTACCGGTTTTACTTATGTGCAATTGTCGGAAGAAGCATTTGACCATGATTTGCAATATACTGATGCTATTCCGATGCTAACAAGGTTAAAAAAGCTGGCGAATGAGCAAGGACGCTTCTTTGGCGTCAAGCTGACAAATACACTGGGGTCGGTTAACTTTAAAGGGAAGCTGCCAGGTGGTGAAATGTATATGTCAGGCCGGGCGCTATTTCCCCTATCCATTAACCTTGCTGTGAAAATTTCGGCAGAATTTGGCGGCCAAATGCCTATTTCGTTCTCCGGCGGTATTACCGAACACAATGCATTAGACGTTTTTGCCACAGGAATTAGGCCTGTTACTATGGCGACAGAGATACTTAAACCAGGCGGTTATGCTCGAATGGCGGCAATTGCGGCTAAACTCGAAACAGCTCCCGGCTGGGAATGTGACAAAATTGATGTTGCCAAATTGCAAGCCCTGGCGAAAAAAGCTTTGACTGCCGACTATTCGCAGAAGGAGTTCCGCGGCTTAGCCAAAGCTTCTATTAAGAGCCCGCTGCCGTTATTTGATTGTGCTGCCGCACCGTGTAAAACAGCTTGTCCGATTAACCAGGATATTCCGGAATATATTCGGCTGGTAGGACAGAAACGCTATGCGGAAGCGTTGGCGCTTATCTATGAGAAAAATGCCTTGCCAGGCATTACCGGCACAATCTGCGATCATGCTTGCCAGTATCATTGTACCCGCTTAGACTATGAAGGCTGTGTAGAGATCCGTGAAGTCAAGCGTCTGGCGGTTGAACAAGGCTGGAACGAGTACCGCAAAAACTATTGTTTACCCACAAATAAAAATGGTGTCAAGGTGGCGGTTATGGGTGCAGGCCCGGCCGGACTTGCTTCCGCGTACTTCTTAGCCCGGCAGGGGTTCAGCGTAACCGTGTACGAAACCCGCTCCAGTGCCGGTGGCACGGTGCAGCATGTCATTCCTAATTTCCGTATTAGTCGTGAAACCATTGACAGTGATATTAATTTTATCAAAGAACATGGCGTAGAATTTGTCTTTAATTCCAGCCCGCAGCTTACCCCGGCAGGACTTCAAAAACAAGGGTATAAGTACGTAATTGTTGCTGTAGGCGCAGGGGCTGAGAAACCGTTTACTCTTACAGCGGAAGGCGGCAAAAAACCGCAGATCATTCCGGCACTGAAGTTTTTGGAGCAGTTTAATAAAGACGCGTCTGCTCTCAATTTAGGCAAAACGGTTGTAACTATTGGTGCGGGGAACACGGCTATGGACGCCAGCCGTACCGCTTTACGGGTAAAAGGTGTGGAAAGAAGTACGATTGTATATCGCCGTTCTATCAGTGAAATGCCTGCCGACCGCGCTGAATACCATCTGGCAGCCGGTGATTGTGTCGACTTTAACTTCCTGGTTAACCCGGACAGAATTGATAGTGAGGGCAATCTCATCTGCCAGGTTATGCAGCTTGGCAGCCCGGATGCCAGCGGCCGCCGGAAGCCGGAAGCGACCGGCCAGTATAAAACCTTCCAAGCCGATACCATCATCATTTCAATTGGTGAAGATATTAATACAGAGCTGCTTTTGAACCTGGGAATTGCTACTCAAGGTCAGCAAGCTACCAATCTGGAGAACGTATATTTAGTCGGTGATGCCCGTCAAGGCGCTTCTTCAATTGTGCGGTGTATTGCCGACGGACGCAAAGCAGCAGATGCTATCTGCCAGAAAGAGCTGGCCTGTTTTGCTGTCAAAGCTGCCGAGCAGGGTAAAGCTGAAGAGGAACAAGCACGAAATATCGTGGCCAAGAAGCTTGGTTTGACAAGGGCGTCCGCACTGGCTGCCGAAGGTCCCGGCATAGTGGCTGTGGCTACCGGAGATAGGGAAGCCAGCCGCTGTCTGGAATGTAACTATGTTTGCAACAAATGTGTGGAAGTTTGCCCCAACCGTGCTAATTTGGCTGTTCGTATAAGTGATGGTTTTGCCAACTATAATCAGGTTGTCCATTTGGATGCGTTCTGCAACGAATGTGGTAACTGTGCCAATTTCTGTCCGTGGGAAGGCCGTCCGTATACTGACAAGATTACTGTATTTAGCCGGCATGACGATTTTGAACATAGTCAGAACAATGGTTTTTTAGTCACAGGCGAAGAAGTATTGGTACGTGTTAATGGTGAAGTTACTACCCATCACTTGGTACAAGGTCAACTGGTGGAGACAGGCGAGGCTGCACTTGATCAGGCACTAGCAGTATTTAATTATTTGTATACTAACAGGCCGGCTCTCTTCGGATGTGTGGAGGAATAGGGGGCAGCACCGAAAAAGATTGGGCAAGCATCAGAAACCGGGCAAATAAAATCTATAGAAGATTAGTGGAGAATATGGATAAAGGTGCTGCCGATCAAGAGGTACAAAAAATAATCGGTGAATTAAGACAGCATATAGAAGAGGAAGTTTGTAATTGTACTCCTGAAGTCCTCAAACTGCTTGGAGACATATATGCTTATGATGAGCGCTTTACGATGAAACTTGATCAATACCGATGTGGATTTGCTCTCTTTCTACGGGAGGCAATACAAGTCTATTGTGATAATTTAGAAGAGTGATGTGTCAAAGTAATTTGCAACACTTATATAACTAATTTCCTTTGTCAAAGGAAAAGCGTAGATGAGTCGGGAGTACCTGGCTCATCTTTTTTTTAAGGCAAGAGATTCGCTAACTACTATTCTTAGTTAGAAAAACATAATTTGTAGCACCGAAATGGAGGGGAGAGTCGTGGGCCAGAGTATGTCGTTAAAGCGAAAGGCCGTAGCAGCTGTTTCCGGGGTGTTTGCTGTTTGTATCCTATTGCTTAGCTGGATGAATTATTATCAGGCGCGGCAGGAAATAATCAGCTCGCTCGAAAAAAGTGCACAGCAGACAGTAAATATTAATGCACAAAAGCTTTCAACCTGGATTCAGGCCAGGCAGGCAGAAGTTTCAGTAATGGCCAATACCGAAGTCGTAAAGAGTGGTGATGTTAAGAAAGTTACTGCTTATCTGCGCCAGGAAGTCGATCGCTCGAATGGTATGTACTTTTCTTTGGGTTTTGGAGATACGAGCGGCAAGCTGGTTACTCAGGAGGGTTCTGTAATCAATATTGCCGCACAAGAAACTTTCCCGGTTATGATGCAAGGCAAAATAGCCATTTCCAATCCCTTCTCCAGTAAACAGGATCCCGGTCAATATATTGTGACTGTCGGCATACCTGTGGTACAGGATGGAAAGGTTACCGGTGTAGTAACAGGAGCTACGCGGGTAAACACTGTTTTTCAGGAAAATACTGATTTTCACATTGGTCAAAGTGATAAAGTCTTCATTATTCATAAAAAAGGCATAGTGTTTCACCATCCTGATAAGAGTCTGGTGCTAAAAAACTTATTTGATGTCAGCCCCGGTTATGGCCAAATAGTCAGAGAGTTAATGGAAGCAGGCGGCGGTAATCGGATACTTACGGTAAATGGTGAAAAAGATATAATTTTTGCTGCGCAAATTCCCAATACCGAATGGTTTATGCTGCTTGATGTGCCACTTGCCGAATATACCGGCAAGTTGAACGGGATATTGATAAAAATTATTATAGGTTCTATTTTTGCTGTTGTTATTTTAACTATAACTATCGCCTTCTTCAGCGGCTATTTGTTCCGGCGGATTAAATATGTTGCCAGACGGCTAAACGAAATTGCCACCGGTGACAGTGATTTAACGCAGCGCCTCGAAGTTAAGGCGCAAGATGAAATTGGTGAATTGGCACATGCCTTTAACAAAATGCTGAATAGTCAAAGTGCAACTATTGCGAATGTGTTAAAAGCCTCCCGGCAGGTAAAGGAGGCTTCACAGCAGTTACTTCTAACTTCTGAACAGACTGCTCAGGCCGCCGGTCAAGTGGCGGATGCTATTAATCAGACTGCTCAGGGAACGGTAGCGCAAACTGCTGCTGTAGCCGGTGCTGTAGATGTCGTTGGCCAACTAACCATAGGAATTGAACAAACTGTACAAACAGCAGCCGATGTGACTGCCGTATCGGAAAAAACCACTGCTCAAGCGCTGCAGGGCGAGAAACTCCTGACTTCAGTTGTTAGTCAGATGGCTGCGATTGAAAGTACGGTAACTAATACAGCCGGGATTATTCTAAAGCTAGGAAATCGATCGAAAGAAATTGGCAGCTTTGTTGGGGCAATTTCGGCTATTGCAACTCAGACGAATTTGTTGGCGCTTAATGCGGCGATTGAGGCCGCCCGGGCTGGTGAGCAGGGGCGGGGGTTTGCCGTTGTTGCTGACGAAGTTCGGAAGTTAGCCGAACAATCTGAGGCAGCAGCCCAACAAATTACCAGCGTAATCGGTGAAATTCAGAAGGACTCAGAATTAGCTGTTGAGGCAATGAAAAGTGGTACGGTCGCTGTAAAATCAGGGACAGAAGTAGTAACGGCGGCGGGAAGTACCTTTCATGCAATAATAGGGCAAATAGCTGGCTTATCAGAAGGAATAAAAACAATTACTGCAGCAATTGCGCACATGTCTGATTATGGCGGTCGTATTGCCGGTACGGTCAAGAATATTAACGATATTAGTAAAGATATTGCCAGCCAAACACAAACGGTGTCGGCGGCTACCGAGGAGCAATCAGCAGCCATGGAAGAAATTGCGGCATCAAGTCAAAAGCTGGCAGATATGGCGGTTGCAATGCAAGAAATGGTCGGTAGATTCAAAATTTAGCATTGCTATTGAAAGAAAAGTACCGCCAGATAGTTTATTATCAATTTGATAATAAATAGGTTCCTGTACAGGCATTTAAAAAGTTGAAAAGTAGCTTACTGTAGGTAAAAGGATAAAGTCTCCAAGAAAGATCTCTGACGCTTATCAAAATGATATAAATTATCATTTTGATAAGCGTCAAATAGTAATTTTAAGTAATTTTTTTGAATTTTGAAAACGGTATAAAAATATAATAAAGGCTGAAATCGATGGCAGGATCGGTAAACTCTTTCCTGAGTTATCTTTGGATTTCTTAATTTTAGTGGAATGAGAAAATTTGGCATAGTTTTTGCAATATATTAATAAAAAGAAAATTGGAAAAAGCCAATTAGCAGTGTAAAGCTGCCATTAGCCAAGTTTGTTATGGTAATTACACCATAAATATATATAACATGATTATTTTAGGGAGGAATTTACGATGCAAACAGTATTCAGAGGAAGACATTTTATTAACTTGGAAGACTTCACCAAAGAAGAAGTAGATACAATGCTTGAGGTCTCTTTAGACCTGAAGAAAAAATTTGCCATGGGTATACCGACTCCGTATTTGCTCCATCAATCCATGTTCTTAATGTTCTTTGAACAATCTACCCGAACCAGAAACTCCATGGAAGCCGGTTTTGCCCAATTAGGCGGCCATGCCGGATTCTTAGATTCCAGCAGCATGCAAATTGCACATGGCGAAAGCGCCAAAGACACCGCTATCATCCTATCCCGCTTCGGCCATGCTATTGCCTGCCGGTACTGCAACTGGGGCTATGGCAACAAGTACCTGACAGAAATGGCCAAATGGTCCACTAAGCCGATTATGAACCTGCAATGCGACTTGTATCATCCGTTCCAGGCGTTGGCCGACCTGATGACCATGAAAGAAAAAATCGGTGATTTAAAACGGGTAAAAGTCTCCATTATCTGGGCGTATGCCGAAAGCCACAAAAAACCAATTTCAGTACCTGTATCCCAAGTGCTGCTCTTCCCTCGTTATGGCATGGATGTAGTATTGGCTCATCCCAAAGGCTGGGAACTGCCTGACTGGGTTATTGCCCAGGCCAAAGCGAATGCAGCAAAATACGGCGGCAGTGTTACCGTTACCGACAATGAAGCGGAAGCTTATGAAGGAGCGCATATCGTAATTCCGAAAAACTGGGGCAACTGGGTAAATGACCAAACCGGTTTGGCTGCTGCGGGTGCTGTAGCCGTTGTTGATGACAAACTGAAAGCCCATAAATCCTGGAAGTGTACAGAAGCAAAAATGGCTACCGCCGACAAAAATGTAATGTACATGCACGCATTGCCGGCAGACCGCAACAACGAAGTAGAAAATTCGGTAATCGACGGTCCGCACTCCGTCGTGTACGATGAAGCTGAAAACCGTCTACATACAGCCAAAGCGGTTATGACTCTGCTGATGGGTGGCAGATAAAAATAGTTGAGGCCATAATTGCCTTCATGGAGAATGGCAGTAAAAAAAGCCATTATTACCAATCCGGAGTCTCTGGCAGAAGCAGTAGCTGGTAAAACGGGGACTCACGTGTATCTGTAGTAAAAACAAGCAGAGATGCTCCTGGTGGGAGTATCTCTGCGGTTTTAAATAGGCTAAGTATTTTGTATGTATCTGTTGGTAATTCAATGAAGAGTTTTTTTAGCATGATCTTGCTCCTTTACTTCGGGTAGTTAGCTTCCAATATAAAATGCAATAAGGGCTTACGGGTTAGAAAGACGGGCGAGGATAGTTTCAGTAAGTCTTTATTGGATTTCATATAAGACAGGAGGGGTTTTTATGGGGACAATTTTGCGTGGTGGCACCATTGTCACCGATGCCGATTGTTATGCAGCCGATATTCGTATTGGGGGAGAGCAGATTGCCGCAATTGGCAGTAATCTTGACCAGACGGGGGATGACGTAGTGGCGGCCGAAGGGTGCTATATATTCCCCGGCGGTATCGATGCCCATACCCATTTTGATTTGCCTGTAGGCAATATAGCGACAGCCGACGATTTTGCCAGTGGGTCACGGGCGGCTATTCTTGGTGGTACAACTACTGTTATTGATTATGCAACCCAGTTTAAGGGAGAAACGCTGCGCCAGGGGTTGGACAACTGGCATAGGCGGGCAGCAGGGAAAAGCTACTGTGACTACGGTTTTCACATGGCGATCAGTGATTGGAACGATAAAATTGCCCGGGAAATGTCCTGGCTGAGTGATGAGGCCGGTGTAACTTCGGTAAAGCTGTATATGGCCTATAAAAATGCAATGCAGCTCGATGACAGTGCTTTGTTTCAAGTGTTGGAGCATTGCCGGGAATACGGAATTCTTACCTGTGTCCACTGTGAAAATGGTGACATTATCGAGAATTTGATCCGTCAGCTTCGCCAGGCAGGGAAGCTGGCTCCCTGCTTTCATCCTTTATCCCGTCCGCCGCAAGTTGAGCAAGAAGCGGTAAACAGGCTCACGGTAATGGCTGAGATGACGGGTGCTCCCGTGTTGGTTGTACATTTGAGCTGTCGCGAATCGCTGGAAACGGTAGCCGCAGCGAAAGCCCGGGGAACTAGAGTATTTGCAGAAACGTGTCCGCAGTACTTAGTTCTTGATGACAGTGTGTATCAGGATGCTGGTTTTGACTGTGCCAAATATGTCATATCGCCGCCAATTCGGGCTAAAGCCAACCAGGAACATTTGTGGAAAGGACTGAGAACCGGAATTTTGGACATTGTTGCTACAGACCATTGTTCCTTTAACCTTCAAGGCCAAAAGGAGCTCGGGCGCGATGATTTTAGCAAGATACCTAATGGTGCTCCCGGGGTTGAGCATAGATTAGGACTTTTATATACCTATGGCGTAAAGGCCAGAAAACTCAGCCTTACCCAGTTTGTTGACAAACTGGCGACACAACCCGCAAAGCTATTTGGGCTTTATCCGCAAAAAGGTACGATTGCTCCGGGCAGTGATGCTGACTTAGTCGTGTGGGATGAACGGCGGCAAGTTACCATCAGCGCTTCATCCCATGCCCATAACGTAGATTACAGTCCTTATGAAGGAATGACGCAGCAGGGGCAGGCTGTTCATGTTTTTCTCAGAGGACGGCAAGTAGTAAAGGATGGGAAAATTTGTACCGGTAACCCCCAGGGACAATATTTGTTCCGCAAGCCATTTCCGCAAAAAGGAGTGTAGGGTATGTTTGCAATAACCATTAACGGCAGCTTGTATTCCGCTCCGGAAGACGGGAACTTGCTTGAATATTTGCGTGAAGAGCTGCGGCTGACCTCAGTGAAAAACGGTTGTGGGGAAGGGGCCTGCGGGGCCTGTATGGTGCTGCTTGACGGCAAAGCTATGCGTGCTTGTTTGCTTACGCTTGCTAAGGTGCACGATAAACAGGTCATAACCGTAGAAGGTTTATCCGAACAGGAAAAAGCGGTTTATAGCTGGGCCTTTGCCGAAGCCGGAGCCGTACAATGCGGGTTTTGTATCCCCGGTATGGTTATAAGCGCAAAAGGTTTGCTGGATCAAAAACCGGCTCCTAATGCGGGGGAAATAAAAAAAGCCTTGCAGGGCAACCTTTGCCGCTGTACAGGATATGTAAAAATTGAAAAGGCCATCTCCATGGCGGCTAAGGCGCTGCGTGAGGGATTTATTCCTCCGCCAGCCGGCAGTTACCGTATCGGCGAGCGTCTGCCGCGGGTAGATGCTCAGGAAAAAGTAACCGGAACCGGGCAATATGCCGATGACTTAAAGCTGCCTGACATGCTGTATGCCGCTGTCTTGCGTTCTCAATACCCGCGTGCTTTAGTGAAAAAAATAGATAGTAGCGCGGCCGTGGCATATCCTGGTGTGGCCGCCGTACTAACGGCAAAAGATGTACCGGGTAAACGCTTTCTGGGGCATATTGTCCACGACTGGCCGGTAATGATTGCCGAGGGGGAAGAGACCCGTTATGTCGGCGATTCGCTGGCGCTTGTGGCGGCAGTTTCCAAGAAAATTGCCCGGGAAGCCTTGCAGTTAATTAAGGTGGATTATCAGGAACTTCCGCCGCTCTTAAGTCCGCAGGCTGCACTAGCGGAAGATGCTCCTGCCATTCACCCTAAAGGAAACCTGCTGGCCAAAACCGTGCTTAAACGTGGGAATGCGGATGAAGCAATTGCCAAGGCTGCCTATGTTGTTAGCCAAAAATATATAACTCCGCCTACCGAACACGCCTTTATGGAGCCGGAGAGCGCTGTGGCCGTACCGGAAGCTGACGGGAAGCTTACGGTATACACCGGCAGCCAAAGCGTTTACGATGAGCATCATGGTATTACCGCTATGCTCGGGCTACCAGGTGAACAGGTACGAGTTATCAGTAAGCTGGTCGGCGGCGGCTTCGGTGGTAAAGAAGATCTTTCCGTGCAGCATCACGCGGCGCTGTTAGCATGGCATACCAAAAAGCCGGTAAAGCTGACCTGGAGCCGTCAGGAAAGCATTCGGGTACATCCCAAACGCCATGCTATGGAAATGGAATTTACCACAGCTTGTGATGAGACCGGCAAAATTGTCGCCATGAAGGGTTATCTGCTGGCTGACACCGGTGCCTATGCTTCGCTCGGCGGGCCGGTATTGCAGCGGGCTTGTACCCATGCGGCAGGTCCCTACCAAATTGAAAATGTCGATATTACCGGTTTGGGTGTTTACACTAATAACCCGCCGGCCGGTGCTTTTCGAGGTTTTGGTGTTACTCAATCCTGTTTTGCCATGGAAACTAATATCAATTTATTGGCGGATAAAATCGGCATTTCTCCCTGGGAAATCCGTTTCCGCAATGCTATTGAGCCAGGCAAGCCATTACCCAATGGGCAGATAGCCGATGCCGGGACCGCTTTAAAAGAAACCCTGCTTGCCGTAAAAGATGTCTTTGCGGCTAATCCTGGCGCCGGTATTGCTTGTGCAATGAAAAATAGCGGTTTGGGGGTGGGCAATTCTGATGTCGGCCGGGTCAAAATCAAAGTAGACCAGGGGAAAGTTGTGATTTGCACCAGTGCCGCTTGTATGGGACAGGGCTTAGCGACAATTATATTGCAAATTGTTGCTGAGACCACAGGGTTGCCAGGTACTCTTTTAACAACGCATGATCCTGATACTGCGGTAACACCGGACGGAGGCACGTCAACAGCATCGCGGCAAACACTGTTCAATGGGGAAGCGGCCAGATTGGCCGCATTGGTGCTGAAGGAAGACTTAGAGAAATATTCGTTGGCTGAGTTGGAAGGCAGGGAATATTACCGGGAATATCAAGGAATCACCGACCCGATGAACTCTGACAAACCTAATCCGGTCAGCCATGTGGCTTATGGCTATGCCACCCAAGTGGTTATTTTGGCTGAGGATGGAAAAGTTGCCAAAGTAATCGCCGCCCATGATGTGGGCAAAACCATTAACCCTACAACCGTAGAAGGACAAATTGAAGGCGGTGTGGTTATGGGCCTGGGCTATGCATTGACAGAGGATTTTCCCTTACAGGATGGTCGGCCAACAGCGAAATTTGGTACATTGGGCTTGTTCCGGGCAACTGCTGTACCGGAAATTCAATGTGTGCTTATTGAGGAAAATAATAATACCCTTGCCTATGGAGCTAAAGGGGTTGGTGAAATTGTTTGTGTGCCCACAGCTCCGGCGGTAGCTGCTGCCTATTACCACCGGGACGGCAAGATTCGCACCAGTCTGCCGCTGCCTGATACGCCGTACAGCCGCAAGAAATAAAAGCTGATTAAGATAAAAAAATGCCAGACATATTTTAATGTCCTGGCATTTTTTTTAGTTCTATAGACAATTATATTTTAGGGAAACTACTATCCTCGAATTGTTATTTTTCAGGACAAAGCGATTTTAGGCTGTTAAAGACAGGAAAAGGCAGTAGTCTTAAAGAAATCTCAATAGTAGTTATATGTTGACGGCTTTGGTGGTGATTCAAATGAAATTAGCCAGATTAATGGAGATTACTATACTGCTGCTTAACCGGCGGACAGTCACCGCCAGGGAACTGGCAGAACGCTTCGGTATTTCTGTTCGAACGATTTACCGTGACGTGGAAGAGTTAGCGGCTGCCGGCATTCCCGTTTATATGAGCAAAGGCAATGGCGGCGGCATAGCGCTGTTAGAAAACTATACACTCAGTAAAGCATTATTGTCAGAGCAGGAAAGCGGCAATATTCTGCTGGCCCTTAAGACCCTGCAAGCTACGCAGTATCCGGAAATTGAAAAGATATTCGAGAAGCTGACGGCAGTTTTTAAGAATACCCAGGCTAACGACTGGGTAGATATAGATCTTTTGCATTGGGGAAGCTCTCCCAATGAAAAAAACAAATTCAGTGATATTAAGCAGGCAATCATCAACAGACAAGTAATCAGCTTCGAGTACGTTAATACTAACGGTGAACGCAGCAGTCGCGCTGTCGAACCGCTCAAGCTGTTTTATAAAGGCAGCTCGTGGTATCTTGTTGGCTATTGCCGCAAACGGGGCAGCTATCGCTTGTTCCGTATATCCCGAATCAAGAATGTTCAAGTTGCCGCTGAGGTATTTATTGCAAAGGCTATACCGGATTGGGAGCAGGACGTTCTGGAAAAACCTCTTTCGTCAATAGCACTAAAGTTAAAGTTTAGTGACAAGGTGCTCAACCGTCTTTATGATGAATTCGACGAATCCCAAATTACCAAAAAAGCTGATGGATCACTAGAGGTAGTAGTAAAATGGCCTGAAGATGAATGGCTGTACGGCTATATCTTGTCCTACGGCAGCTTCGTTGAAGTATTGGAACCGTCTCATATCAGGAATAACATTATTAAACGGACCAGGGAAACTTTAAAAATATATGAAGAGTCAATTTGAATATGACATACAGTTGTCATATTCAGAATGCTATTATTGCGTTGAAAGGACATAGTAATAAGACATGTCTACGAGCTAACGGGTAACTTGCAAGCTACCCGGAAATCAACCGCAAGGAGAGATGAATTATGTTGAAGATTGAATTAACTGAGGAAAAGACGCAACCGGTATTATCAATAAGAGCCACTACCAACCTGGAAGCATTGCCCCAGGTTATCGGTGAAAGTTACATGAAAATTATGGCCTATTTACAGGAACTTGGCGAGGAAATGGTATTTGCCCCTTTTACCGCCTACCACAACCTGGACATGCAAAATCTTGATGTTGAAATGGGTTTTCCGGTTGCTAAATTGCTGCCGGAGAAAGACACTATAAAGGCACGGGAAATTCCGGCAGGCAAAGTCGTATCCGCAATGTACAAGGGTCCCTACAGCGGCATGGAGCAACCCTATAGTGAGATGGCAGCCTGGATTAAAGAAAATGGTTATACCCCTGCCGGAGTTTCCTATGAATACTACTTTAATTCTCCACAGGATGTTCCTGAAACTGAGCTTTTAACCAAGATCGTCATGCCGATTATCTAGTTAGACTGATATGCAAGACCTGCTTTACTTAAAAAGCGGGTTTTGTTTGTTAAGAAGATTCTTAGCGGGATAGAAGAGGATATGGTTTGAAGTCAACTCTGCTGCAGTATATGAGAACAGCTTAGTCGTTTTCTAAAAAGGCGATAACGTTGTTAAGCTTTGTTAGTGCTTCGGGAGATATTTTTAAAGTTCTGTTTGGCTGACCGGAACCCCCGTATACAAAAGGATACAGCAAAAGTTTTTTATCAAATAGAGTTGGGAGGGTAAGGTATCCATACCATAATACCTCTCAAGTAAGCTTTACTATTCAAAATTCCTAGGTAGCCACGTTTCTTCCATTGTAAAGTATTCCGTGTTGGAAGTAAAATCCAAACCCTCTTATCCTTTCACAGGATAAGAGGGTTTGGCAGTTTATGATCAACGGTTATTCTGCGGAGCGGTCTTTCATTACTTGCTCTAAGGTGTGCAAATACTTACTTTCTTCGTTGTCAGTATTGCTATTTGCGATTGTCGCCGCGGCAGCCTGCGACGACAGCTTATTTTCCTTAGGCTGTTTGTCAGTCAATAAGAATCGCCTCAACTTTCGATTTTGTCGACGTTATTATTAAGAGGTTCACCTCCGGCTGTAGTGTTCCCAACCGGCAGATAAACTTGCATAATAAATAAAACATGGAATGGTTTGTTTTGGTGTTTTCCGGAGGAATAGTTAATTTTTACAATTTATAAGGTCATTCTTGTCGAATTTTCAGAAAAATACACAAAGGATAATGTGCTGCCAGCAAGAAATATACGCATAGTCTTGCAAAAATTGGATGGAGTTCCTGGGTTCCGGGAGCCGATTGGCAATTTTATCATAAAGAGGTGCTGAAGATGTGTGCATTTTGGAAGAAATCAAACACTACGGCCCAAGCAACGTTAATGGAAACGACTGGTGATGTAATGCGGGCACCCAAAGCGCTTCCGGACGATTCGGCCACGAAAGCCGAAATACGTGGTTTGCAAACAAAACTGCATGGCGTTGTTAGCGGAGCAGGCGATGCTATTCTCTCGTTTGGACAGCAATTGTCAGAGTCAATAGACCAACTGGCTATGGGCAGCAAGCAGAGTGAAAAGTTTCAATTCGAAGTTGCTGCAGCGGTGGAGGCGGTTCTGGGAATCTCTGAGCAGAGCAAGGAACTTACTGTGGCTGCTGAAAGTGGAACAAAAAGCATGGCGGAAATAGAAGCGCGCATATCCACTCTTAATGATAAAGTGGAAAATCTGCGAAATATGTATGACGATATTCGTATTGCTGTAAATAATATATCGGCCTCGTTCAAACAAGTAAACGAGGCGAGTAATTCAGTAACATATATTGCCAACCAAACCAACTTGCTTGCGCTCAATGCTGCTATTGAGGCTGCCCGGGCAGGAGAAGCCGGTAAAGGGTTTGCCGTTGTTGCGGATGAAGTAAGAAAATTGGCCGCATCCAGTGAAGAAGCAGCCAAATCCATTCAAACAACGATGGCAAACATGGAAAAGGTGACGGATTCCCTGAATGCTGTAGTGGAATCCGGGTATGTAAATCAAGAAATTATGCGCGAAGAAGTAGTTGCAGTAAATGGCAAGGTCAAACATGCAACTTCGGATATACGGCTGATGGGTGACCGGATCGAGACAGTTATTAGTGCTTCTAACGAGAAAGCAATTCAGCTAAAAGCAGTTGTCGATGAACTTGATTCAACATTAGATGCGACCGCGCAAATAGTAACCGATCTGAAATCGATGATGCATGGATTTGGCGAATACCACTCGAACATGGTAAAGCTGGAACAGGACGTGGGCGATATCGGGGACAGGATGTTTGTCCTTTCTAAACATAATCCGGACGGTAAAATTATGTATTTCGGGCATGATGATAAATTCCCACCCTGGGTTTATTGCGAAAAAGGCAGTTCGGCTGGTCATAGTATTGATATTCTTAAACGCGTAGGACAGCAGATCGGGAAGACTGCAGTCTTTATCGGCAGGCCTTGGGCTAAAGTCCACAAGCTCATGCAGCAAGGCGAAATTGATGCGTTAATAAATGTAGGCTGGCCAAACCCCGAGCTGGCCTCAGAGGGGTGGCTCCCTACACGTCCGTATGCTCAATTCAAGGTGGTTGTATTCGGGACTCGCCGTGAAGCAGATAATGGCAGCGTCGTAAAACTGGCCGGAAGCCGTGTTGGTACAATCAGTGGCGGGATAGGCGGAAGCATGGCCTATTTGTCCAAGGCCGGAGCAAAAATAAATACATATCTCTCTGATATGGAGTGTTTCAGCCAGTTGAACCTTGGTAATCTCGATTATGTGTTAGCCGAAGAGCGGGTGGGACGAAGTATTTCGGAAAAATATTTTGCCGGCAAGTTTGTACCCGTCTCCGGACCGATTGAAACAATGGATGTTGTAGTTTTACTTTCGGCAGCTAAGAAAGGTTTGCTGCCGGAATTTAATGAGGCGATAGCAAAGCTAAGTTTATCCTAAGAAGGACCTGCGCTTTAGAAGTGGCTAAGCATACTTTATCCTGATGGAAAGTATAACTTTCGCCTGGATAAGGGCAACATCGGCCTCCGCTTTCGTCAAAGGCTCGGCGCAAACCGTGTTTTCTTTATAAGATAAGAAAGTATAAGTTTTCAGAGGCTGAGGCGGGAGGAATGGCGCGGGTTTGCGGAATCTTACTTTTGGCAATTGACCCAAAAGTAACAAAAGGTCTAGGCCCGAAGCCTCCAAAAGCTGAAAAGCCAGGCGGTACTCCTAAAATCCGTAAACTCGCTGCGCTCAAACAGTACGGATTTCTTAACGGAATACCGCCCGGCTTTTCTCCTGCGGAACGCTTTCTCCGGCAAAGGGCCAGGGGTTACGGGAGTTGCCGGGGTTAATGGATTTGAGTACCGGATTTCGGTATCAAAGGCCCGCGCTAGCAGGTTTTTTTTATGAAATAGTGATTTAGCAGTAAATATTATGGCAGATCTTTAAAACAGGTCTAAACCCATGTGCTGGGGCTTAGACCTGTTTTTATTTTAGATGTGTCCAAGTAACGGGGGCGGGATTGCGTTATGGGACAAATTGACTTATATATTAAATCTAATAACCGTCAGCAAAGAAGCAATAAGTATATTGGCTGGTTATGAAATATGCCAATTGGTAGTTTTCTTTGTTAATTAATTTGATAAAATAGTTATTGGAGGGTACCAATCCAAATACCTTAAAGAAGAGTGATCTGATGCGCATCATAATCAATCGTAACGCAGATACCCCTGTTTATTTGCAAATCAAAAATCAAGTACGAGATATGATTTTCTCCGGGATATTACCTGCCGATACTTTATTGCCGCCGGAAAGAAGTCTGGCTAAGGAACTTGAAGTTAACCGCAGTACGGTGATAAAAGCGTACCAGGAACTGAAAGCAGATAGCTTGGTGGATTCACATGTCGGTAAAGGTACGGTAGTTTTGTCCCATACAGTAAAAAAAACGGCGTTGCCTGACAGTTATATCAACCCGCTGCCGTGGTATCAATTTTTTACTGACAGTATAAATGCAGGTACTGACAATATTATCGGAGATATTATGGCTATGACTGGTGATAGCGGTGTAATATCATTTGCCGGTGGTATTCCGGCGTCGAATTTATATCCGGTAGAAATACTGAAAACAATCCAAACCGAGTTATTTACGACAGCCAACCGGGAACTGTTTTTACATAGTCCTGTTGAAGGGTATTATCCGCTTAGGGAAAGTATTAGTCACTTGTTGCGGCAACGTCAGATTGCAGCCTCGCCAAAAGATGTTGTTGTACTTTCCGGGTCACAGCAAGGTCTTGATTTTGCGGCAAGAATATTTATCAGGACTGGTGACACTGTATTGGTGGAAGAACCTACTTTCTTTGGGGCGATTCAGATATTCCGGTCTGCCGGAGCACGGGTTATCGGTGTGCCTATTGACCAGGAGGGTATGCGGACAGATGTGTTGGAAGCCTTGTTAATTCGTCATAAGCCTAAATTTATTTACACCTTGCCTACCTTTCAAAATCCGTCCGGAGTTTCCATGAGTTTGGAACGGCGGTATCAACTCTTAAACTTGGCTTATCAGTATCAGCTGCCTATTTTAGAGGATGATCCGTACGGAGAACTTTATTATGACAGGCCGCCGTATCCCCCGCTCAAAGCGCTGGATAGACATGGCTATGTTATTTATTTAAGTACATTTTCCAAGACTCTGTTTCTGGGGCTGCGCGTAGGCTGGGTTTCGGGTCCGCCTCAGGTGCTGGCAAAGTTTGCTCATCTAAAACAGCTGACAGACTTACATGTTAATACACCGGCACAGTTCTTATTGGACGAATTTATTCGCAGGGGATATTATGAAAAACACATAACCTTAGTGCGGCAAGAGTATTCTGCGCGCAGAGATGCAATGCTGAAGGCTTTGGAGAAATATAAAGTACCGGGAACCAAATGGGATAAGCCTGAGGGCGGTTACTATATCTGGTGCCGGCTACCTGACAATATTATCAGGCATAAGCTGGTGGCTAATGCCGGTAACAGGGGTGTTGTGTTTTTGCCCGGGGAAACTTTTTATCCAGATGGAACTCAAGGCGATACTCGTATCAGGCTTAATTATACTTTTACAAATCAGGAACAAATTCAAACCGGGATAAAATATTTAATGCAAGCTGTCCGGGAAACAACAAGCCTTGATGATAATCAAGAGAGTGAGAGAAATATAAAGCCACTGGTTTAATTAAATAGTAGAGGTGAATATAATGGGGATTGTTAAAATTAAGCAAGTAGACGCTTTTACTACCAGGCCGTTCGGCGGCAATCCCGCCGGGGTGGTAACTGACGCCAATGATTTGTCCGACGAAGTAAAGCAACAGATTGCGCGCGAGATGAACCTATCGGAAACGGCATTTGTCTCACATTCTAATGTGGCTGACTTTAAAGTGCAGTTTTTTACGCCAAATGTGGAGGTTGCTTTATGTGGCCATGCTACCATTGCCACTTTTGCCACCTTATATGAGGAAGGGAAACTGGATCAGACTAAGAGTATTTTTTATCAGGAAACTAAAGCCGGAGTTTTACCGGTAGAAGTAATGAAAACAGACAATCAGGTAATGTTTATGATGACCCAGGCTGTGCCGCAATTTGCGGAAGTAGAACTTAGCCGGGCAGAAATTGCTGCGGGCTTAGGGCTTGCCGTTGAAGATTTACTGCCAACACAGCCGTTGAAGGTATCAACAGGTCTGTGGTGGCTGGTAGTGGGTATTAAAAAGCTTGCTAAGCTGAGGAATGCTTGCCTGGATTTTTCCGCTATTGCCGCTATGAGCAAAAAGTGCGGGGCGGAAGGCTTTGTGCCATTTTGCCTCGAGACCGTTCAGCCTGACTGCAGTTTTCATTCCCGGGCATTCTGTCCGCTGGACGGAGTCAATGAAGACCCTGTCTGCGGGACTGGTAATGGTTCTGCGGCTGCGTATATTGCTGCTCATAATCTAATTGCAATTAACGGCGAGACTGCTTTGACCGGGGAAGCAGGTCTGGGAGTGGGACGTCCAGGCCGGGTGAATGTCCTTGTCAGTAAGCAGGGCGAGCAAGTCACTACTATTAAGGTTGGTGGCACGGCCGTACGCGTATTGGAAGGAGAAATGAGGTTTTGAAGACAATCGGGCTTATTGGCGGGGTAAGCTGGGAATCCTCAGTAGAGTATTACCGGCTTGTTAATGAAGGTGTGAAACAAAAATTAGGCGGGCTGCATTCGGCCCGGTGCCTGATGTATTCGGTTGATTTTGGAACTGTTGAGGAATTCATGCGGCAAGGCAATTGGCAACAGGTAACCCGGGAGATAGTTGATGCGGCACTGCGATTAAAACAGGGCGGAGCTGATTTTATCATTATTTGTTCCAATACCATACATAAATGTGCTGACAGTATAATTGAGCAAACCGGTATGCCGCTATTGCATATTGCTGACGCGGCAGCACAACAGATTAAAGAGCAAGGTCTTCAAAAAGTGGGTTTACTGGGAACCAAGTTTGTCATGGAGGGGGATTTTTACCGGAACCGGCTCAAAGAAAAGCATGGTATTGAGGTTATTATCCCTGAAACAAACGAACGCGAGTTGATAAATACAATTATTTTTCAGGAACTATGTATGGGTGTTCTTAACTCAAAATCAAAAGAGCAATTGCAAAAAATTATCAATAAATTGTTACTGCTGGGAGCAGAGGGAGTTGTTCTGGGCTGTACTGAAATTCCGCTCTTAATTAAGCAGGCTGATGTTGATGCCCCGGTGTTTGATACAATGACGCTGCATGCCGCTGCTGCAGTCAAATATGCATTAGAGTAGAAAAAATGCTTAACAAAAGTTAAGCTAGGACACACCTAGTACAAACCCGCTTTCGGCTGGAAAGCGGGTTTTACTTGTCCTGATAAAAAGTAAACTTTCGCCTGGATAAGGGCAACATCGGCTTCCGCTTTCGCCAAAGGCTCAGCGCAAGCCGTGTTTTCTTCATCATAAATAGCCCCGACGATTGCTGCTCGCGAATGCCAACGGCGATAAGTTTGCCGGAATAGTTTGCAAAAAAATAATAACAACTGAATCTAAATGACAATTGCTTTATGTAGAAGTGTTGGTTACAATACATAGTACAGAAACCAAGTTAGAGTAATTCGGAGGTGTTGAATAATGACTATTCTTGACCAAGTGTTAGATGCAAATCATAAGTTTGTAAACCACTATGCCGAATATGTAAACCAAAATGACGAGTCTGTGAGTAAACTTCCCAATCGTCATTTAGCCATTTTTACCTGTATGGATACTCGGTTGGTAGACTTTCTCGAACCGGCTATGGGAATTAAGCGAGGCGAAGCAAAAGTAATAAAAAATGCGGGTAACACAATTACCGGCCCATTTGAAGCCACTATCCGCAGTTTGTTAGTAGCTATTTTTGAGCTTGGTGTTAAAGAAATAATGGTCATCGGCCACTTGGATTGCGGTATTGCTCATACAACATCAGAAGAGTTAATTAAAAAGATGCGGCAGCGGGGAATTTCAGCAGACGCGATTAAGATGGTTGAGTCAGAACTTACGGTGTGGCTGGATCAGTTTCATCATCCCATTGATAATATTCGGCAAGTGGTAGATAAAATTCGCAATAATCCCCTTATTCCTTCGGATGTGCCTATTCACGGCCTACTATTTAATCCACGGACAGGCGCTATTGAAACTATTGTAAATGGATACCATGCAATAGACTGATATGGAAACTTATAGGAAGTATTTTCGCAAATCACATATTGCGTCGTTATTGAGAATACGTTATAATTTTAACAAAGGCTGATTTGAAGATCAGTGAGTTAACGGTGAAATAGTATCTAAATCTGAATACGCATGAACATATCCACGAAGGGTAAAAGGACTTACTATTGTTCTACCCTTTGTGGATTTTTTGTTTTCAGGAGGGAGACACCTGGATACCGACCTGCGGAGGGCTATTTTATAAGGAGATAGAGAGTGGTAGCAATAGCGATAGGTAGAAAAAGAGGCGAAATTGCCGCAAGCTATAGGATAATTTGGAGGAGAGAATATGATGCAAAAAGACAAGCTTTATGATGTATGGTGGCAAAACCGCGCGGAAGGCGAGCAGCAAATGGAAGAACGTCATAAAAAAGGGTGGCAGGAGGTGATCAATCTAATCCAGGAGCAGGATTTGTCCAGTATGTCTGTCCTTGATTTTGGTTGCAATCAAGGCGGTTTTTTACGGTATCTGTATCAAACCAAGCCATTTAAAGAAGGTTTTGGCATTGATCTGGCCCAGCAATCCATCGAAATTGCCAACTCCCGCAAAGGCGATTTGCCGCTTACCTATGTGGCGACAACCACGCCGGAACAGTTTGCCGGTAAGTTTGATTTGGCCGTCAGCCAGGCTGTAATATACTTAATTAATGATTTGAAAACTCATGCCTGGAAGGTTAAACAGCTATTAAAGCCAGGCGGGGTCTATTATGCCACCTATACTGACCTCAATGGTAATCCCAGCCTGCGGCATTTTACCGAGTGGATTAATCAGAACAGTCCGGTGGAATCCAACGCCCATACATTAGATTTTCTTGCTGAGACCTTCGCAGCAGAGGGTTTCCAAGTGGAAATTCAGCGGCGTAAACCGCAGGGGTTTATTGATATTTCCAGCAAAGACTCTTGCTATTTGAGTATTGCCGACCAAATGAAGGCTGCTTATGAACAGGCGTATATATTCCGGTTTGTTTTGGCGGAGAAAGAATAACTATGAACCTGCCGTTAGCCCTGGCGGATGTTTTAATTATGTGGAAAATTGCGCTGCCTGCCATGTTTTTAGGCTGCTATTGCGGCATTGTGATGAGAACCGGAAAATTTTTTGCATTTTTCAGTAATGTCACACGCCCAATGACATCCCTCGGAAAATTACCGGAAACATTAGGACCGTTTTTTATTTTGTGTTTATTAAACAGGTATGCGGCAAACGCCATGTTAGCGGATTCTGGCAAGAACGGTACTATAGGAAAGAGTACCTTAATGGCGGTCTATTTAATGGGGTCATTGCCAACAGGTATTTATTTTACCATTTTCTATTTTAGCCCTGTTTTAATTACCAGTTTAGGGTGGGATCTGGGGACAGCGTTTATTGTCATTAATATTGGCTTGAGTACTTTAGTTACCATAATCGGTTTCGTATGGAACAGGTTGCTTACTCAACAATATGAGGCAACTCAGCCGCAGAAAGTACCGGAAAATTGTTGTACAGAAGCCGACAAGACTGACCTGGTCATGGCCGGGAAGATAGCCTTCAAACAGTTTTGGGATATTGCCGTAGTTTTTATGCCTGTTACGTTAGCCTTTACCATCCTAATTCATACAGACTTCATCAAGGAAGCAATTGCCGGACTTGATCCTTTCTTGCGTTGGTTTAATCTTACGGCAACCGGGGTGTTGGTTATCATTGCCGGTATTCCTACCTTGATAGCGGCTATCGGTGTTGCCGGAACGCTGCTGCAAAGCGGTGCGTTGGCTCCGCCGGACGTTATTTTTGTTTTGCTCTTAGCCTCGTTTTTTCATAATATCTATGATGGATTATCTCGCGTACTGCCGACGAATCTCTCTATTTTTGGTGCTAAGACAGGGATTAATGTTACAGTGGTAGGGACAGGTCTTTATTTAACCATGGTAGCGGTAGGAGCCGGTGTTGCGCTGTATATGAAAGGTTATTAAAAAATAGCATAAGGAGATAGTTGTGATGAATTGGAAAGCAGCAGTAAAACAATTATGCGTACTAATGTTAGTCTTTATGGTTGCAACCATCACACTGACAGGTTGCTCACAGCAGTCGGCAGTAAAAAAAGGCGAACAAATACAGGTAACCGACCTTGCCGGACGGGAGGTAAAACTAAAAGCCCCTGTTAATAAAGTTGTACTGCAGTGGAGTGGCAGCGGTGGTGGCTTTATTACTATGCTGGCGCTGGAAGGGAAAAATGTACATCAAAAGATTGCCGGCTGGGATAATGGATTAAAAAATAATCGCTATGATATGTGGAAAGCGTACTCTGAGGCTATGCCGGAACTGGAAAAGATTGCTGATATAGGGAATATAGATCAGGACACCTTTAATGTTGAAAAGGTAATTGCCTTACAGCCGGATGTGCTTATTTTACCACTAGCTTTGCAGAAACAAGCCCAGGACATTGTGAAAAAACTGGAAGCAGCGGGAATACCTACGGTGTTTATTGACTATCACCTGGAAACTGTCGAAAATCATACGAAGAGTACAGAGCTGATAGGGAAAATTCTCGGCAAAGAGCAGCGGGCACAAGAACTGGCCGCCTACCATCAGGAAGAGATCAATAAGATCTACTCGCGTTTACAATCCATCAATAAGCCTAAACCTAATGTCTATGTAGAGTGTGGTTCCGACGGGGCAGCTACTTATGGCAACAGTTATGGAAACTATATGTGGGGCGCTTTAGTGGAAAAATGCGGCGGCACTAATATCACCAAGGATAAAATTGAAAAATTTGCTCCAATAAATCCTGAGTTTTTACTTAAGGCTAATCCAGATATTATTATTATTACAGGCGCTTATTGGCCGAAAAAGGCAGAGTCTTTGCGTATGGGTTTTATGGCCAACAAAGCAGAATCACAGAAACTACTTCAGTCTTTTACCAAACGGGCAGGCTGGTCAGAACTTAACGCAGTAAAGAATAAACAAGTATTTTCCATTCATCATGCTATTTCCCGTGAGGTTTATGATTCGGTAGTGATTCAGTATCTGGCGAAAAAAATTTATCCTGAAGAATTTAAGGATATAGATCCATTTAAAAGCTTCCAGGAGTTTCACAAGAAATTTTTGCCTGTTGAACTAAGCGGAGTTTGGATGATGGATTTACAGGATTAAATGAGGAGATGGGTATGGAGCTAGTAAAAGAACAAGCAGTATATCAAGGTATTACTGCGCGAAAATATTATTATTTGCTCCTGGTTGCAGCAGTGTGCATAGTGAGCTTGCTTGTCGACGTTTTAGTAGGACCGGCTTGGCTGTCGATATCAGATGTGGTTAAAGCTGTTTTTGGTGTGGCCTCGGTTGAACCAACAGCCAATGTTATTGTCTGGACTATGCGCTTGCCTACGGCCTTAATGGCCATTGTTGTAGGGGCTACTCTGGGTATTGCCGGCGCTGAGATGCAGACCATCCTGGATAATCCGCTGGCTAGCCCCTATACTCTTGGTATTTCTGCAGGTGCAGGCTTTGGCGCGGCGTTGGCCATTGTTGTGGGCGGAGATAAACTGCCAATACCGGAAGATTATCTTGTTCCCCTTAATGCCTTTGTTTTTGCGCTCATAACCTGTCTGCTGATTTACTTTATTGGACGGGCAAGGGCGATCACGGCCGAAACCATGGTGTTGGCCGGGATTGGTCTGTTATTTCTCTTTCATGCCTTGTTGGCGTTGCTCCAATACATGGCGTCTGCTGAAGCGCTACAGTCTATTGTATTCTGGCTGTTTGGCAGCTTGATGAAGGCAACCTGGACAAAAGTGGGGTTAGTTACAGCAATTCTTCTAATTGTTTTTCCTGTACTCGCCAAAGATGCTTGGAAACTTACGGCCATGAAGCTTGGCGATGAGAAAGCCAAAAGTTTGGGGATTCATGTTGAAAAGCTGCGGTTAAAAACCTTTATACTTATTTCGCTATTGACTGCATCTGCGGTATGTTTTGTAGGTACAATCGGGTTCATTGGCCTGGTCGGCCCTCATATTGCCAGAATGTTGGTAGGAGAGGATCAGCGATTCTTTTTGCCACTATCGGCGCTTGGCGGGGCCTTATTACTTTCCCTTGCTTCGATCGGCAGTAAAATAATTGTTCCAGGCGCGATTTTCCCGATAGGGATAGTCACGTCGTTGATCGGTGTGCCTTTTTTCTTTTCCCTTATTTTGACACAGAAAAGAGGGTACTGGTAATGCTGGAAATAAGTAATTTATCGTTTAGCTATGGGCCGCAACCAATATTAAAAAACATCAATCTTACTTTTCGTCCGGGAAAAATGACCGCGGTTATTGGCCCGAACGCCACCGGCAAGTCTACCCTGCTAAAATGTATCAGCGGTATCCTGCGGGGGCAGGGTGATGTTCTGCTGGATGGTGTGAATATAAACTCGCTTAAGCCACAGGGCATAGCAAAAGAGATCAGCTACCTGTCGCAAGAAGGCTGCGGTAAAGCTGTTTTAAGTGTATTTGAAGTTGTTCTTCTGGGAAGAGTGCATTCTTTGTCATTGAAAGTCAAAGAGGCAGAAATCCAGCATGTTTTAAAAATTCTCAAGCAATTGGGCATAGAAAAATTAGCTGCCAGAAATATTTGCGAATTGAGCGGCGGGCAAAGGCAAATGGTGTTTATTGCCCAGGCGTTAGTAAGAGAACCTAGTATTTTACTGTTAGATGAACCGACAAATAGTTTGGATTTGCACCGTGAACTGGAAATGCTGGAACTAATCAAACAGCTGACCATTAGCAGAAATCTGACGACGGTCGTTACTTTGCATCAACTTGATATGGCAGCCCGGTATGCCGACGAAATTGTCGTATTATCTGACGGTGAGGTCTACGCAGCCGGACAGCCAACCACAGTACTGACTCCGGACATGCTCCGGGAGGTATATCGGGTAAATGCCGCCGTTTATCAGGCTGGTGATGGCGTTCCCCTTGTTATGGCAATGAATTCAGTAAAATAGGAGGGATAAGTTTTGTTGGAAAGTCGCATTGAAAAGTATTGGAACAATCGGGCTGACAGCTATAATGAAATTATACAGAAGCAAATGGCTTGCAGGAAAAAACAAGCATGGGAGTCGTTATTGCTTAAATATGTGGGAACGCGGGAGAATCTCCGGGTGTTGGATGTGGGAACCGGTCCGGGTTTCTTTGCTGTTTTACTGGCCGGCCTGGGGCATTTGGTTACAGCAGTAGACAAATGTGAGGATATGTTAAAACAGGCTCGAAAAAATGTGGAAAGAGCAGGACAAAACATTCGTTTTGTGAAAGCGGAAGCTCATGCTATTGATCTACCGAATGAGAGTCTTGATATAATCGTATCGAGAAATGTTACCTGGCTTTTGCCTAATCCGTTAGAAGTATATAGGGAATGGTACCGGCTTTTAAAACCAGCAGGTAAGGTAGTGGTATTTGATGCCAATTGGCATTTACGACTGAGTGACCCGGAACTTCAAGCTCAATGTGATAAATACCGCCAGCTTGCCATCGAAAAAGGTTATCAGGACAAGTTTACGCAAGTACAGAAGGAAGAAAATGATGCTATTGCCCGGAAACTGCCATTGTCGAGTGAAAAAAGGCCGTTATGGGATCAACAGGCCCTTAGCCAATGCGGCTTTCAACAGATAGAAGTTCAGGAAAACATTAGTGATCTGGTTCATGATGAAATAGAACGAATCTTATATCATCCAACACCAATGTTTGCTGTATGTGCTACGAAATGAAAAAGATAAAGCTTAATGTTCAATATCAGCAGGTTGCGATTCAGATTGAAACAACTGATTCTCAGTGTATGCAGTAAACGATATGAAAATAGACAGTATCAGGATGGCGTTATCCTCATACTGTCTATTTTTTATTGTAAAAGCAAATTCATAAAAGACAATGGCTATAACTCATGAAATGGGATTATTTTCACAAGATCACTAATTACACTATTTACAAAAAACTGACGTTATTGTAAAATAATTCTTAAAACAAGGGTTATGAAAACTCTTAATAAATCACAATTGCTACATATGGACAGTTAAATATGAGGAAAATCGGTATGAAGCCGCTGAGGGCAGAAGGTCCTCCTGGTTTTTCATGCCTTTTTTGTTATTACCTCAAAATATCTAAAAAGAGAGGTTATGAAATGGCGAACCTGACGAAACAACGGCAAAAGTTACGAAAGTACGCGGCATTACTGATTTCCCTATTCCTCTTTGTTAGTTTGGCGGTTGGCTGCGGTTCGGAGAAAAATAGCGCGCCGGCCAAAGAGAAGACATTGAATTTTTCCTGGGCGAAAGACATTGGCCCTCTTAATCCGCACCTGTACAACCCGAACCAGATGTTTGCCCAAGCTTTAGTGTATGAATCGTTAGTACAGTACAGTGATGACGGAAAAATTATTCCCTGGCTGGCCGAAAGCTGGACAATCTCACCTGATGGCAAAGAGTATGTATTTAAACTGCGTAAGGATGTAAAATTCTCTGATGGCACTCCTTTTAACGCAGCAGCTGTTAAGAAGAATTTTGATGCTGTGCTGGCTAATAGCAAACGTCATGACTGGTTAGCGTTTATCAGGCAGATCAAAGATACACAAGTTATTGATGACAATACGTTCAAACTAGTGCTTAAAGATGCGTACTACCCTGTGCTGCAGGAATTGGCATTAATCCGGCCGATTCGCTTCCTGGCGCCTTCCCAGTTCCCGGACAATGGTAATACCGGCGAAGGCATCAAAAAGCCAATCGGTACAGGCCCCTGGGTATTGAGCGAATATAAACAAGGTGAAGTAGCGGTATTTGTTCGCAATGAGCATTATTGGGGAACAAAACCGAAGATTGATAAACTGGTTGTAAAAATTATTCCTGACAGTGGGTCACGGGTGGTTGCCTTTGAAAAAAAGGAGCTCAATCTAATTTATGGCAATGGCAGTATCAGTTTAGATGCTTTCAAGCAGCTTCAGCAGTCAGGAAAGTATGAAACCAAGATATCCGCGCCGCTGGCAAGCCGGGTCGTGGCTCTTAATACTAATAAGGGTGCGACACAAGACATCAAGGTGCGCCAGGCTGTCCAGCATGCTTTTAACAAGGATGCATTTGTGAAAGGCGTTTTGTTTGGTACAGAACATAAGGCGGATACTTTGCTTGCTGCCAACTTTCCGTACTGCAATCTTGGCTTAACGCCATATGAGTATAGTGAAGCCAAGGCGAAGGCTTTATTGGACGCGGCTGGCTGGAAGGAGGTCCCGGGCAAGGAGTTCCGCGAGAAAGACGGACAAGTACTGGAACTGGAATTTTGCTTTGAAAGCACCGATGCCATTCAAAAATCGGTTGCCGAAGTACTCCAGGGCGACCTGAAGAAAATTGGCATAAAAGTCAAGCTTACCGGCGAAGAACTGCTGTCCATTGTGGAGCGGCAGAAAAATGGCAACTTTAATATGATTTACAGCGATACCTGGGGAGCTCCGTATGATCCGCATTCCCTGGTCGGTTCCATGCGTGCACCGGGACATGCCGATTATCAGGCGCAGTTAGGCCTGCCAATGAAAGCTGAAATTGATCAGTTAGCTACAGAAGTGCTTGTTACAACCGATGAAACCAAACGGCAGGAGCTGTATAAGCAAATCTTTACAACCTTGCATGAACAGGCAGTGTATTTACCATTGTCATACCTGGCGAATATTGCTGTATATCCCAAAAATGTAACTGGTGTTACCTTTATGGGCAGTCAATACGAAATTCCTTTTACAAATATCGATATTCAGTAATTCATAAGAATAGAGGCAGTAACTATGCTTTCCTATATTGCTAAGCGCCTGTTGAGCCTGATACCTGTACTTGTGGGTATTTCAATTATTACCTTTCTTATTTTACGCCTTACGCCGGGTGATCCGGCGGAGGCGTATTTGCGATTATCGCAGATACCACCGACAGAAGCGGCAGTAGCAGCAGTCCGAACTGAACTTGGACTCGACCGCCCTTTGCCTGTGCAGTATGGGGAATGGCTTGTAAAGGCAGTAACTCTTGATTTTGGTAAGTCGTATACCACGCATAGGCCTGTGTGGGACGAAATGGCACTGCTTGTACCGGCAACAGCAGAGCTGGCCGGCGCTTCACTGCTTATTACCCTTGTAACCAGTATCCCAATGGGAATCTTCTCAGCGCTGAACAAAGACGGTTGGTTTGATAATTCTTGCCGGGTAATCGCTTTTGTTAGTGCTGCCACCCCTAATTTTTGGTTAGGGTTTATGCTGATGTATTTTTTTGCACTTAAACTTGACCTTTTACCTACTATGGGGCGAGGATCCTGGGAGAACTTGATTTTGCCAGCGGTAACGCTCTCTTTTAGTTATATCGCAACATATATCAGGCTCCTTAGAACCAGTATGCTGGAGAATATGGACCAGCCGTTTGTCTTGTATGCGCGGGCAAGAGGACTAAAAGAAAGCTGGGTAATTGGCCGGCATGTACTGAAAAATGCCATGCTGCCTCTTGTGACAGCGATGGGGATGAGTATCGGCTATTTATTATCCGGGTCGGTTATTGTGGAAAATGTATTTGCCTGGCCGGGGGTTGGTCGGTTTTGTGTGACGGCGATCTTGAATCGTGATTATCCGGTTGTACAGTGTTTTGTAATGATGATGGCTGTGATTTTCGTGATGGCTAACTTGCTTGTGGATATTGCCTATGCTTGGCTAGACCCGCGGATTCGCCTGAAAGGGGAGTCATCATGAGGGTAATATCTCCGGCTTTCCTCCAGAGATTTGAGGCCAGGCATACTTTGGTCGCCATAGGCCTAACCATTATTACCTTTACTATTTTATTGGCCATTTTTGCTCCTGTTGTCGCACCTCATGACCCTAACAATATCTCTTTAGAACGAAAACTTATGACTTCTAATAGCGATTATCCTCTCGGAACAGATCACCTTGGCCGCTGTATCTTGTCCCGACTTATTTATGGCGCAAGGGTTTCCCTGGGGGCGGCTTTTGCCGTTATGACGGTTACTCTCAGTGTTAGTGCATTGGTAGGAGCCCTATCAGGATATGCCGGTGGTAGATTGGATGCCCTCGTAATGCGCATCTGCGATATATTTTTGGCTTTTCCCAGCCTTATCCTGGCTTTGGCCTTAGTCGGGGTAATGGGGCCGGGGTTGCCGAATGTGGTGCTGGCACTGGCTCTTTCGCAATGGGCGTGGTATGCCAGGATGATCAGGGGTATGGTACTAAGTTTGAAGGAAAGGAATTATGTGCTGGCCGCTAAGGTGGCCGGGACTAGACAGTCTGTCATTATTATTAAGCATATCTTACCGAACATTCTTCCGCAAATTGCTGTGTTGGCGACGCTTGACGTCGGCTGGGTTATTTTACATATTGCAGGGATGTCGTTTCTGGGGTTAGGCATTCAGCCACCTACACCGGAGTGGGGCGCTATGATTAATGATGGGCGCCAGTTTTTGCGGGGATATCCTTCGTTGATGGCTTATCCGGGCTTCATGATTCTAAGTGTGGTTATGTCCTTTAATCTGCTGGGGGATGTGCTGCGGGACATGGTTGATCCCAAGAAAATACAATAGAAAAGAGTGGACAGTGTATGGCGAAGCAGCCGCTGCTTGCGGTAGAAGATCTCGAGGTTATCATTAAACGGAAAGATAAGGTTATCCCTATCGTCCGGCAGATTAGCTTTCAGATAGATAAAGGGGAAATTTTTGGGTTAGTAGGCGAAAGCGGTTGTGGTAAAACCATGACCTGTCTGTCAATTTTAAACCTTTTGCCAACAGGTATTCAAAAGATAGGCGGCCGGATACAGTTGGCAGGGAAAAACCTTGAAGGCTTATCAACTGCCGAGTGGCGTAAACTTCGCGGTGACCGGATTGCCCTTATCATGCAAAACCCCATGAGCGCTTTTGATGCCATTCGCACAATTGGCGATCATTTTATTGAAACTTTGCTTGCTCATGGGAAAACCGACACTAAGGCTGCCAGAAAAATTTCTTTAGAATATCTGGAAAGAGTAGGACTCCCGGATGCCGGTTTACTGCTCCATCAGTATCCTTTTGAACTGAGTGGCGGTATGCTGCAGCGAGTGATTATTGCGATTGCCCTGGCACAGAAACCGGATTTGATTATTGCGGATGAACCGACTACTGCCTTGGATGCAACTTCGCAGGTTCAGATACTTGACCTTTTGGCAGAGGTGCGTCGTGAATTTGGTACAAGTATCTTGTTGATCTCCCATGATCTCGGCGTTATTGCCCGGTTAGCTGATTCGGTAGCTGTTATGTATAAAGGGCAGTTTGTTGAACAAGACTCTGTTTACCAATTGTTTTTTAACCCGTGCCACCCCTACACCCAGTCACTTATGGAGGCACGGCGAAGTATTGGCCTATTGCGTAATAGGAGGTTGTCTAATGGCAGCAGCACAACCGCTTCTTGAATTACGGGATGTCAGTAAGCACTTTCACGGTGGTGGTATTTTCAAACAGGGGAGGAAGGTTCAGGCAAACAAACAGATATCGCTTTCTCTGGGTGTGCGGGAGTGTCTTGGCCTTGTCGGCGAAAGTGGTTCTGGTAAGAGTACCTTGGGCCGTGTTATTCTGGGGATTGAAAAACCGGAATCAGGAGAAGTGTTTTTTCAGGGAGTTAATCTATATGGTAAAGATAAAGCTGCCATCCGGCAGGTACGGCGTGATCTTCAGGTGGTATTTCAGGACTGCTTTAGCTCGGTAAATCCCCGGATGACGGCAGGCGCGAGTATCTCTGAACCTCTGGAAAATTATACGCGGCTAAACTACCGGGAGCAACTCAGAACAGTCGGTGAGCTATTGGAACTGGTAGGACTTAATCCTGAGGATGCCTATAAGTATCCGCATCAGTTTAGTGGCGGTCAGTTGCAGCGGGTATGTATCGCCAGAGCAATTTCTTTACGCCCCAAACTTATTGTTCTTGACGAGGCGGTCAGTAGTTTGGACGTAGTAGTCCAGAAGCAAATTCTGGATTTATTATCAAAATTAAGGGAAGAACTGGACATGTCATATGTCTTCATTTCGCATGATCTTTCAGCAGTAGCTCACCTGGCTGACCGACTGGCCGTTATGTGCGCAGGAGAGATTGTGGAGAGACTGGATACTATGGAGGATATTCATTGTCTTACTCATCCGGTGTCTGTGGCGCTGTTGGACGCTGTCTTACCCGCACTGCCGGAAAACCGTGCCGGCACAGTCTGCGATATTGCTGCTGCCGCGAAAACAATAGGTGAGGAGAGAAGTTCGCATGGAATTTAAACATAATGATTGGATTATTCGCAAGGTCACGGCAAAAGATATTGTTTCCGCGCTTGATTTCATCATCCCCATGCTACAAGAAATATATCCCAATATTCCTGATGTAGCAGTACGCTGGGATCTTGCTAACATGGAAGAAGCCTATGTTATACCCGATAACTCGCTCATGTTTGCTGCCTTTGAAGAGAATGGACAGGTGATTGGCACGGTCGCTATCAGACCTTATGATGACAGGCTTGAAGACGTGCGGGGGTGTTATCATGTTCCGGCTACGGCAGAACTGTCTCGCTGCTACGTAAAAAGCTCGCTGCGCCGCAAGGGAATCGCCGGTGGATTGGTGGCGGCCATTGAAGAATATTGCCACCAATATGGCTACCAGACCATTTGTCTTCATACCCATAAGTTTTTGCCGGGTGGCTTTCCTTTTTGGGTAAGTCAGGGATATACAATCCGCAGAGAAAAGCCGGAAGAACTTGAGACGGTTTATATGGATAAGAGTTTGGGCAGAAGCAATTTTCTTAACAACGCGAGCCCGCGGTTATAATTAAAGTAATCCCGCCAAATGTTCAGCAAAGAGCATTGACGGGATTAATTTTTTTTGCAGGAATTAACAACTGTCTGGAAGAAAACTAGCATAATAGGTTATTATTATAGTAACGGGATTTTTTGCCGTCTCTATTAGGAGGCTTACATGACGAAACTAGTTGGTTGGATACTTGTTGTAACGAGTGCGCTTTTGCTGGGATGGGCGGTTAAACATTATTATTTTCCTGTTCCAGTGGAAGCGCCAAAGATAGAGGAAATTGCCGTCCCTCCTGCTCCCGCCCCAAACGTAGATAGAGGACAAGAACAGAAGCCTGCGGCACCTGTTTATCGAGAGGAAGGTGCGGCGGAAAGGCAATTAGTCCCACAGCGTATAACGACAGGAAAAATATTAAACTCAGAAGCTGAACCGGTAGATTTGTCCAGCCAGACGATGTCAATAAGAAAAGAAGAAAAAAAGCGTCTGGAGATTATGCCCGGCGTCAAAGTGAAGAGCGGCGGGGTTGATATTAGCTTAGATAAAGAAAACACCCGAACCATTGAAGTAAGGCCAAATAGTCAGGGGCAAGTAATGCTTAAACAGAAATTCTAGTGTAAAGAAATGAACCCGCTTTCAAGCTGTATGCTGGAAGACGGGTTTTGCTTTTACATAGGGCAGTATAGTGGGACTGTCCTAATACCTGCTATTGCCTGGGCTTAAAGCTGTCACATTCTGTTTGGGTATAGTATTCGGCGTTATTGCCTCTTACCTGAATCTCACCCAAAGAACAAAGTTTATTACTGTTATAGGTGCAGGTTTCAACCGTACATTTCAGACAATCACAGGAGCCGGAACTTACGGTATTATTGGTTAACTCCGAATAATGCAGCTTGTTCAGATAAGAACCGCAGCTTGTATCAAAATCCTGTTGGGCTGAACTGCCGACAATATCGACGCAATTGGCGAAACAGATGCCGGATTTATTATGGGAGCAATTGGAAACTTCACAACTGATTTTTGCCATAGAAAATCCTCCTTTTTATTTGAAGTATCTATCCAGCAAGCCTTTGAAGGCGCAGCCATGCCGGGCTTCATCCTTGCACATCTCATGCACGGTGTCATGAATGGCGTCAAGGTTAAGTTGTTTGGCCAGGGTAGCCAGCTGCTTTTTGCCGTCGCAGGCACCATACTCTGCTTCCACTCTGGCGCTCAGATTGGCTTTCGTATCGGCCACAACGACTTCACCAAGAAGCTCCGCGAATTTTGCCGCATGCTCGGCTTCTTCAAAGGCAATCCTTTTATAGGCTTCCGCTACTTCCGGGAAGCCTTGTCTGTCAGCTTGGCGGGACATGGCCAAATACATGCCGACTTCAGTACATTCTCCTAAAAAGTTGGCGCGTAAGCCATCCAGAACTTCCGGGGGGACATCCTTGGCAATACCGATTCTGTGTTCGTCAGCCCAAGCAAGCTCACCAGACATTTCTTTGAACTTATCTTTGGATGCCTTGCAAACCGGACATTTATCAGGCGGCTCGTCTCCTTCGTGAACATAGCCGCAAACAGTACAAACAAACTTTTTCATTTGCGTTCCTCCCTACTGATTTTAAATGAGAAACCACGGCGTACCAAGATAGTATTGGATTATTCGTTCTATTTGATACCGTTTTGCATATCTTACACAAGGAAAAATATCCGGCATGGCGAACTAAGTTGGTAATCCAAAACAGGGAGGGATTATTAGGATGGCAACAGTAGCAACCAGGTATCTAGGAGATTTGCGCACCGAATCGGTGCATGTCCAGTCAGGAAGCAAGCTTACTACCGATGCCCCCACCGATAACCATGGCCGGGGAGAAGCTTTTTCTCCCACTGATTTGCTGGCGGTAGCTTACGGTGGCTGCATCTTGACTATCATGGGTGTTGCGGCCGAGACCCACGGTTTTAGCATTGAGGGAGCCGAAGTACGTACCGATAAGATTATGGGAACGAATCCGCGCCGTATCGTTGAACTGGTAGTAGAAATTACTTTGCCGCATAATAATTATAGTCCTAAAGAACGCAAAATCATCGAACTTGCTGCGAGAGAATGCCCGGTTTATAACAGCCTTCATCCGGATATGCAAAAGACGATTACCTTCAAATATACTGAATAACTTGATAAAATGAGACTGCAGGCGTGTCCGGCAGTCTCATTTTCTTTCCTATCCTGTAGAAAGTATATCTTTCGCCTGGATAAGGGCAACATCGGCTTTCGCTTTCGCCAGGGCTCGGCGTAAGCCGTGTTTTCTTTATAAAGTTCTTTCACCGAGCAGGGAGCGAATAAGGGCTACAGCCACTTTGGCCGTTTGATTGCGGTGGTCAAGGACTGTGTTGATTTCAACAAATTCGGCGCTGGTAACAATATTGGCCGCCGCCAAAAGCTCCATTGCCAGATGGCTTTCCCGGTAGGTTAGTCCTCCCAATACCGGCGTACCAACCCCCGGCGCGTGTAAGGGGTCCATGGCATCCATGTCAAAGCTGACATGCACGCCGTCAGTGCCGTCAGATACTTGGCGGATCGCTTTTTCCATTATTGCGGCCATGCCGAATAGATCAATTTCGTGCATGGTGTACACGGTGATGCCAAGCTTTTTTAAGAGCTTTTTTTCACCGGGATCCAGGTCCCGGACACCAATCATGACAAATTTCTGAGGATTAAGGGTGACCCTCCTGCCACCAATGCCAAGTAGTCGTTCATGACCTAGGCCAAACCTTACGGCTACCGGCATGCCGTGAATATTGCCGGAGGGCGAGGTCTCTGCCGTATTGATATCGCCATGAGCGTCAAACCATAACACCCCAAGCCGTTGCTTGTGCTGCAAGACACCGGATATCGTCCCGATGGCAATGCTATGGTCGCCGCCCAGCACCAGGGGAAACCGGTTTCTACTTATTTCTTCAGCAACTATCGCGCACAACTCGGTATTTACCCGGGTAATTTCGTCCAAATATTTGAGGTTGCTTTCGTCCAGATAACTGCAGTTGGGCTTGTTGGGTAAGATATCGCCTTTATCCTCGATGCTATAACCCAGAGCCTGCAGATGTTCTTCTAACTGGGCATAGCGGACTGCGCTCGGCCCTATGTCGACGCCACGGTGATTAGCGCCTAAGTCCAAAGGTACGCCAATAATGGAAACAAGGCGATTTAGAGATGGATTCATATAAAAAACTCCTTCCCTTCCTGCCAGTAGTTTTTCCACAACCGGAAGAATTAATCTTTAAAAAACTTACCTCCTGCAGTCTGGGTAGTATCAGCAATTTAAGTCTTCCTAGTACCCTCCCTTTTATTTCCGGGAATTTATTTGGTGAAATCAGCAGGATTTTGGTAAAAAAAGTAGAAACCTACCGAAGTTCTGAATAAAGTATAGCGTTAGTTTTATACCTGAAAGGTTGGGTTTATCATTAAATTGGCGAGTTGGGACGAATTTTGGCTAGAATTTCAGCAGGATTGTAAGCTGTTTATTTTTATTTTGGCATTATTTTGTTTGTTCCGGGTTGGCTTTATCGCCGTTATGCATTCGTTTTTGAGCGATTCTGTGGCGATGAATGATATTGTGACGGCGTTGTATTATGGTTTTCGCATCAGTCTTAAGAGTACCGGGGTGCTCGTTCTTTTACCACTGGTTTGCTGTACCGGTCTACGGCTGTTTATCCCCTGGAAAAAGCTTAGTAATATCCGTTATTACCTAGGGGTGTTGTATGTTACTCTGCTTAGCTTTTTGTTCCATGCACGCATTCCGTACTATCAAGAGTTTCATATGGCCTTTAACCAGTTGATTTTTAATACCCTAAAAGATGATGTGTCGGCTATTGTTCATTCTGTTATCGAGCAATATAATCTGCCTGTGCGGATGATCTTCGTTCTAGTTACCGCTTTTTTCTTATGTAAATTGTTAAAGCGCTGGCTTGCGGTCAAGCCTTTACCCTTTCCGCGCCTGCCTAAGTGGTACTACAACATTGTTCCCAGAGTGGCTTTGCTTATTGTCGTTTACCAGCTGGTAACTTTTATACAGTTTGGCGGAACTATGAATTATTTAGATAATATTGACTGGGAAAATTCCGGGGTTACCAAAGACCAACTGCTGAATGAGGCTATATTAGATGATGTGCAGGCATTATACCGGGCGTATGTACTGCATGGGCGGGTTCAGGCTTCCACAGGTCTGGATATGGATCCGGCCCGGATGAGGGAGTATGGCAGCTATTTGGCCGGCAAGCCCGTTAATTCACCTAAGTTAGATGATTTTTTACGAAAACGTGTCGCGGTGGGAACAGATACACCGCCGCGCCAAATATTTTTGATTGTTGGTGAAAGCTATGCCAATTGGCCGCTATTGCCTCAGTACAGTAACCTTAATATTGCGAATGGCCTCAAGGGCATAATTGCCCAGGAAAATGCCGTTTATGTTCCCAATTTCCTTCCTAACGGCTTGAGTACAATTTCCGGGGTTATGGGTATTTTGACAGGGCTGGCGGAGGCCAATCTGTACTTGAATTATTTGCCGGAAACTTATAAGGAACCGTATTCTACGGCCTTGGCGCCACAGCTTAAACGCCTGGGATACTCAACGGACTTTTGGTATTCCGGATCAAATTCGTGGGAGAAAATCAGGGATTTTACTCTGTCACAGGGGTTTGACAGCTTCTATGGCAGGGGCGATATCAACAGTGATGAGGGAAATGTCTGGGGCTGTGACGACGCATTTCTATATAAAGCTGTGCTTGACCGGGTTAAGGATGACAAACCGGGTTTTCATGTTGTTCTGACAGTCTCCAATCATTCTCCCTACACCGTAGACTTGGAGCGCGAGGGATTTGACCGTGCGGTTGTCGCCGCCGGACTGCCCGAGAAGCAAAAAGACGATGGTGATTTAATACGGAAATTAGGCCACTTCTGGTATGCTGATAAAGAGCTGGCCAAGTTTGTTAAAGCGGCCCGCCAAAAATATCCTGACAGCCTGTTTGTTATTGTTGGCGACCATGCCGACAGGGTTAACGTTGATAATAACCCGTCGTTGTTTGAAAGATATGCCATACCGTTTGTTATGTATGGCAAAGGGGTAACCAAAGATTCTATACCGGAAACGGCTGCGGGCAGCCATATTAATATTACTCCTACCCTGCTTGAGCTTGTTGGACCTAAGGATTTTACCTATTACTCCGTGGGGCGGAGTTTGACTCAGGGTAATGATTTCGGCATGAATTACGGTTTCTGGATTACGGCAGACTATATGGGCAAGGCTGATATTTTTCAGGAATTTAACGAACCTCACTCGCCAAGGCCGGGTGTGATACCGCCCGACCTGACTAAAATCCGCCAGGAAGTGGACTCAACCAGGGCGGTTTCCTGGTGGCGCGTCAAATATGGCAAAATGCTGCAGCCGGGTATGGCTATCTAACTATGGACCGTCGGAGCCGGGAAACCTAGTCGTTTTCCGGCTTTTGCTTTTACTTGGATGCAGGGTATGGTATACTAATTCTGGATATTCGTAGGAAACGGAGTGAACATTATGAAAAAAATGTGCACAATTTTGGCAGTTATGGTTACTTTGCTGGTAATGCTTACTGCCGGGTGCGCGGGCAATAACCCTGTTACGCCCAATCAGGCTGAGAGTACCCCGAAAACAACAACGGATGTAACTGCTAAGAAGAACAGTGTGGCGCTGTTTGAAACCTCGATGGGCAATTTCCGGGTTGAATTGGCGGAAGATAAGGCTCCACAGACATCCAAAAATTTTATTACCCTTGTTAACAAAGGCTTCTATAACGGATTGATTTTTCACCGGGTGATCGATGACTTTATGATCCAAGGTGGCGATCCCAAGGGTAACGGTACCGGCGGACCGGGCTATACTATTCCTGATGAGTTCAACAGCGACCTTAGGCATACCGAAGGGGTTATCTCCATGGCCAATGCCGGCCCTAATACCGGTGGTTCCCAATTTTTTATAACCCTTAAAGCAACTCCCTGGCTTGACAACAAGCATGCCGTGTTCGGCAAGGTCATTGAGGGGATGGATGTTGTTAAGGCCATAGGCAAAGTAAAAACGAGTGCACAGGATAAGCCTGTCCAAGATGTGGTAATTAAGAAAATCACGATAGAACAACCTAAGTAAATTAGCAAATAGTGTCGCGGCCAGAACTCGTTCCAGGGTTCTGGCTTTTATATTTGGTGTTTCTGAGCTAGAAGTAACCTAAAGCATAGCTATAGACTATTCTTGGCACTCTAACGTATATATGACATGGAGCGCAAGGGGGATGGACGAAATGACGCATGTTCCGTTAACGGCTTTTGGCACTGAGACCTTTGGGCGGTTGCAGGCAGCTATGCTGCATGTGCCGGCAATCGCGATCAGCAATATCAATGATATTACGGCCGGGTACTACTTGTTCGATACGGTGCCTGTGCCGGAAAAATATTGGGCAGAGCAGGAAAACTATAAAAAGCTTTTGCAGCAGCAGGGAGTCCGGGTGTATGAACTGGCCGACTTTGTCCAGAATGAGCGTACCAGGCTCGAGGAGTTAGCCAGTCTGACTTATATGCATGATACGGCCGTTATTACCAAGCAGGGAGCCGTGCTGTCCAAGATGGGGTATGGGCGAGCCGGCGAAGAGCTTGTAGTTAAAGAGGCGTTAATTAATTTGGGAGTGCCTGTCTGCTTTGAGTTTAGTGAACTCGATCAATTTGAAGGTTTCCTGGCACTATCGCCCCAAACTGCTTTGATCGCTTGTACCGAACGGCACAAAGCAGTTTCTGTCGAAAATTTTCTGCCGCAGGGGTTAACGCTCTTTAATGAAATAGTCTATGTAGATGTTTACAAAGCCAGGCGGTATATGCATGCCGATATGTTGTTTGGTAAAGTTAACAGCAATCTGGCGCTTGCTTACCTGCCGGCTATCCGGAGCGCCTGGCATATTACCCGTGAGGGGCGGCAGGAAATTGCGGACTTTCGGCAGTTTATGTTTGAACGGAATCTGGAACTTATTGCCGTGTCTGAGCATGAACAGCAAAACTGGGCTTGTTCGTTTGTACCTATTGATAATAACAATTTAATTCACTATGATATTGCCCTTAGTGCCAAAACTAAGCGGATTTTGGCCGGCAAAGGGGTAAATGTTATCGAATTTCATCCGGAGGCGTTGTTGGCAGGCGGGGGAAGCCTGCGTTGTTTAACGTTGATGCTGTTGAGAAAATAGGTTTTGAAAATACAAGAAGACTTGACTTTAGTTGATTTTTGTCAGAAACTGATAGTAAGAAAACTGTAGTTAGGTGAGTATATGAAACGAATATTACCTTCAATCAGTAAAATATTGCTGCTGGTATTGTGTTTGGTCCCCATGCTTGCTTTTGCGGGCGCTAGAGAAGATTACAAGGAAGCGCAGTCTTTATTAGTGGCGGCACGCGCCTGTCTGGCTATTTATAATGACAGGGCAGGAAAACTTTCCACCGAATACCTTAAACAAGATGGCTGGGAGATAGAGCCATATATACAGCCGGGTGAGTTGGATGATGCACGGTTTTTGATCGCTAAAAAAGAGCTGGGCGACGGTAGCCAGCCAATCTACCTATTGGCAATTGTCGGTACTGAAACAAGTAAAAATATCAAGACCGATCTAAAGATGCATCGAGTATATTTTGCCGGGCATACCCTGGAGGAGTTTACCGCAAGTGCGGCCCTGAAGAATATTCCCGATTCTGAGCCCAAGGTGCATTTAGGGTTTCATAACTATGTACAAACCGCGCTTAAAGCCAAATCGGCAGAACATGATAATCGCGGCAAATTGCTGACTGAGCTGTTGCTGGAGAACGCGGACCGAAAAATATATTTGACCGGGCATAGCCTGGGCGGGGCGGTAGCAACTCTGACTGGGGCAAGGCTATTAAGTATGGGGGTTAAACCCGAACAAGTAGAAGTAATTTCCTTCGGAGCACCGGCGGTTGGGAACCAGGCGTTTGTTGATGTGGCTTCGCCGAAGCTGCGTGTGACGCGGGTGGTTATCGATGGTGACCCGGTAACAGGTGTGCTGCAGACATTGTCAGATTACAAACAATTTGGCCGTGAAGTTAAGTGGGTTAGCTCCGACAAGACTCACAAAGGCCAACATGCAATGGTAGGCTATTTAGATACGGCAATTAAGAACTTTTACCAAAAACGCGAGCAAGCAGAGCAGGAAGGTCAGGCGGAATTAATTCCACAATCTGCAGTCACTGGCAATACGGCCAAGGTATATGTTATGCCGGCGAAAAATTATCTGACCGAAGATCTGAAGTCGGAGTTTTGGTATATGCAGCAAGGAGTGGTGGATAATTATCGCCTACTGCTGCCCAATGCTGTTTTTGCCGATGCCGACGCGGAACCTTTGCCGCTGAAACGGGCAGCCGAAATGGGCTGCCGCTGGCTGATCGTGCCGGAAATAAGCGCCCATAAGCTAAAAAATGAACGAAATTTATATTATATAACGCTGCAGCAAACTGTGTATGATACAGCTAATGGAAAGATTATATATTTCAACAACAATTCAACAAGCACGGCCAGCGTAACTCCCTTGGAGGCTTTGCTTCATAATATCAGGGAAATTGGCGCGGAAACAGGTAAATGGCTGGAGGACCCGAAATAAGGAGAACGTTTATGCTGAATCGCGGCGCGTATTTACGCAGTATGAGTGTAGAGCGGGAAAGGGTACATTCCTTTGACGAATACCCTTTTTGCCTGCCTGCATTCCGGGATATGGAGGCTATCGATTTTCACCCGAAAGTTACGATGATTGTCGGGGAAAATGGTACAGGTAAATCTACCCTGCTGGAGGCAATTGCCGTAGCCTGGGGGTTTAATCCCGAAGGCGGCACTATTAATTTTAGTTTCTCATCAAGACCTTCCCACTCCGATTTGTATCAATATATCCGTCTGATTAAGGGGATTAGGAAGCCGCGGAACGGTTTCTTTTTTCGAGCGGAAAGCTTCTATAATTTAGCGACAAATATAGAAGAGCTTGACCGTGAGGGGATTGGGGCAAGGATAATTAATTCTTATGGCGGGCGCTCACTGCACGAACAATCTCATGGTGAGGCGTTTTTTGCCACCTTCATGCACCGGTTTGGCGGGCAGGGCTTGTATATTCTGGACGAACCCGAATCGGCGCTGTCGCCATTACGGCAGATGGCGATGATTTCCAGGATTCATGATTTGGTCAGGCAGGATTCACAATTTATAATAACTACCCATTCACCCATTATCATGGCCTATCCTGATGCGACAATATTACAATTGACTCGGGATGGATTTGCCGTTTGCAAGTATGAGCAGACAGAGCATTATACCATTATGCGGGAATTTATTAATAATCGGGAAAAGATGCTTAAAATCTTGCTGGAATAAGAAATTGAAATTTTAACGGGACTGTCCTGTCGTTTGGTCTACCCAGTTGGTTTAGTTGTATAGGTAAAAGTTAAACTGAGTCTAAAAAACCAAAGCCCTGACACGTGTCGGGGACTTTGGTTTTTCCTGTTCTTTAATAGCATTTATATTTGCCTCCAGCTTTGATAGACTGGGCTCCAATTTGTGAGTAAAGGGAAATACCAAATAATCTTTCATCATTAAACCTAAACTTATTGCATTAGAAGTAGAAATTCCAGACCTTATAACACAAAGTTTAAGGTTATTTTGCGTCGTGAGCGGCCATAAATAGGAAAGCCGCACCCCCGAAGGATGCGGCTAGTTGATGGCGTAAAGCGGGAAGGAAGGGGAAAAGCCGTTCACAGTGAACGGCTTTTCGATAAAGGAGATAAACAGAATGTAACGCTTGGTTTTGGCGAAAGGAAAAATTACTTAACAGGTCGGGCTAAAATCATTATCGCAGCAGAAGAACAGCAAAAGAATAATGATAATTATTATAAAACAACCACCAAAGCCTCGGCCTCCAAAGCCACCGAATCCTCCCATATGTGTGTGCCTCCAATCCCATAAAGTAAGGGGTATATTTATTATAATCTATGTATAGTTGAGCAGTTTTGCTACAGCAAAAAACGTTTATTTAGTTAGTGCAAAATTGACGGTGTAAAGGGAAAAATTCCCACCAGTTACCCGGGAGGCGGCTGCTCAGTTAAACCTACCGAAGAATTAAGCACGATAAGCAGTCTCGATTTTATTTTCTACTAGGCAGGGTAAGTAGGTAGAGGCAAAGAAAAATAAAAAGGGATATTATCTGGAAACGGAGGAGAGAACTTGGACTTAGATACAATCGATCATGCTATAGATCAGTTCATAGCTACAACGCCGCTAAATGCTGCGGCAGAAATAGGATTGTCCGCCATTTATGCTAAGCCGCTTATCGGTATAGCCCATGCCGATGATGAGTTGTTTGAAGTCTTAAAGGATGAGATCGCCGTCGGACCGCAGCATTTATCACCTTGCGAATGGCTGCCGGGTGCCAAGGCGGTAGTATCGTATTTTTTGCCGTTTTCGCAGGCGGTTCGCCAGGCAAACAGGGAGGGTGACATGCCTGCTGTGGAATGGCTGTATGCGCGAATTGAAGGCGAAATGGTAAATGTTGCTTTGCGCAAATATCTGGTAAAGATGTTTGAAACAGAAGGATACCAGGCTGTTGCACCGGGGCTTGACGACAGGCATGCCGTAGTCAGCCGGAAAAGCAACTGGTCTGAACGGCATGTAGCCTATGTGGCTGGTCTGGGAACCTTTAGCCTCAGCCGGTCATTTATTACCAAAGCCGGTGCCGCAGGACGGTTAGGAAGCATTATTGTTACTGCACCCATTATGGCTACAGTCCGCAGTTACCAAGCCTATGATGAATATTGCACTAAATGTGGAGTTTGTATGAAACGTTGTCCCGTACGGGCTATTGATGAATCGGGTAAAAATAATGAAACTTGTGCTAAATTTCTCGATCATACGGCCGCACGGTTTAGTCCCAGATATGGCTGCGGCAAGTGTCAGACCGGAGTGCCGTGCGAAGCGTCGGTGCCTATTAGTCACTGAGGCGGTTTGCCAATGCAGTAATTCGATGGGGATGAGTGCAGAATTTGTTATTACTAGCAGGATTTAGCCTTTAGGAGAGCGAAATATCTATCATCTACTTTGCGGTAGGTTATGGATATCTTTGCCATGGACCAGGGGGAATTTAGATGAGAAAAGTAACCGGATTTGCAGTATTACTGGCACTTGTTTCCCAAATTGTATTCATCCCGGCCGCTCAAGCAAAAGTCTGGTTATTAGACCGTAAATGGGAGAAGGCACAAAAACAGAGTCAATATAATGACATTGTTAAGAAATATGGTCTTGACCCTGATACAGAAGCCAACGAATTTTGCGTTAACGTCTCCAATCGATTGCTGCAGCAAATTAAGAAACAAAATAAAGTTGAACTAGACTATTCGGTGTTCGTAATAAAACAAAAACAGCCTAATGCTTTTGCCGGACTTGGCGGAAACATTGCCGTTACCCGGGGCATGGTCGATATGCTAAATGGCGATGAAGATGAACTGGCGGCCATCTTGGCTCATGAGTACGGCCACTCAATCGGGGCGCATTTATTGGATTCCATAAACGGACAATTATGGACGGCAGTTTTATTCAATCAATATCTGCGGAATAACAATAATTCTATGTCGAAGATAGGAGCAGGCATTGCCTTTCAGCAAATCACAACTAAAGGATTTGGCCGGTCGCATGAATGGGCTGCGGACAATTATGGCATGCGCACAGCGACGGCAGCGGGATATAATCCCGCCGGGATTGCCGGCAGCTTTCAAAAATTCCTGGAGAAATACGGCGATAAGCATGTGTCGCTTCTTGGTGAAATCCTAAGCCCGGAAGAACATCCCAGCAACAAAGAACGAATCGAAAATAATATGAAGTTTGTTACTGCGTATAGCGGCAATCTTGTTACCGTACACGATGAATGGGTTTTTCTTGCTAAGAAACCGGTGGTAAAACCAGTCACCGCTGCCGGAAAATCAGCTAAAGAGCGTGCTTATCTCATTGCCGGGAGTCTTGCACAGGCTTTACACGAGGGACATAAAGAACCTGCACGATATAGTAACGGGCAGATTAGAATGGGTACATATTCGATTATGACAGTAACTGAGAACGATACAGATGGTGAATCTACCGCTGAAGCGATAAATAATGCACTGAATTTGCCAAATGAAAAAGTTGATGCTGATGATACATCGATGAAGCAAGCAGAGGACGCGTGAGCGTTCTCTTTTTTTTGCCGCAACATAGGGTCTGCCATGGTAACCCTAAATATTCCAATCGACTATGTGGTTTATTTTTTGTATAATAGTAGTACTATCTTTACGCTAGAAGGGGAAGGCAATGAAATCCATGCGCCATTTAGTAAACATTTCTGCCTATCTGCGTCATATTTGCAACTCTGCTTATAGGACCAAAGAGATTGAAGTTACGAGGTTCGAGGTGGCTCAGGTCCGCATAAGCCGCTAAAAGTATTGGCGTAGGCCAACCCGCCGTACAAGCTGTTTGTACAGAGTAATTTTTAAAAGAGCCTTTAGTATTGCTTAGCGGAGCGGGTTGTCATTATAATGTTAGATAGGGAGGGAGGGCTTTATAGGCCCTTTATTTATAATGGAACATTTCATGGACAAAATTCGAGGCTTACTAATCATAGTCGTTTTCATAGGATACGTATATATGCGCGGTGATTCCGAATGGCAATGGATATCAGACTTATTTGCCGCTTTGGCTATTGGAACCGTGATACACCGGTATTATCAAGCCTGGAAGCAACGCAAGTAATTACCTTGTGATAAGGGCAAAACAGTGCGATTAACGCTGTAAATAGGAGATTTTCAATACAAAATGCCAAGCCGTTTGCAAAAACGGCTCTTTTTATTACTTCCCAACTTTAATACGTTAAAGTACAATAGAAATAGATTTTAGTGAGTGGAGGAATTGAGAGTGAAAAAGTTAATAGCTATCATGATGGTAGTACTGCTAGCCGGTATGCTGGTTGCCGGCTGTGGCGGGACAGAGAAGAGAAAAGTTGTGGTGGGGCTTGATGACAACTTTCCGCCGATGGGCTTCCGTGATGATAAAAATAATATCGTAGGTTTTGATGTTGATATGGCCAAAGAAGCTTCGAAACGTCTGGGCATGGAAGTGGAATTCAAACCGATTGACTGGAACAGTAAAGAAGCCGAACTAAACGGCAAACGGGTTGACGTGTTGTGGAATGGTCTGACAATTACGGAGAAGCGGAAAGAGAACATCTCATTTACCAACCCCTATATGGAAAATCGCCAAATCATTGTTGTAGCTGCTAATTCGCCACTTAAGAATAAAGCCGATCTGGCCGATAAAGTAGTGGGTACCCAGGAAGGCAGCAGCAGCGTGGAGGCAATTGAAAAAGACGCAGCAACGATGAAATCGTTCAAAGAACTGAAAAAATATGGCGACAATGTAGCCGCCCTTATGGACTTAAAAACCGGACGTCTTGATGCGGTTGTTGTTGATGAGATTGTTGGACGGTACTATATAGCGAAAAAACCCGGTGAATATAACGTTCTTACGGAAAACTTCGGTTCTGAAGAATATGGCGTTGGTCTGCGTAAAGAAGATAAAGAACTGTTAGCGAAATTGCAAAAAGCTCTTGATGAAATGAAAAAAGACGGTACTTCCGCCAAGATTTCCAAACAATGGTTTGGTGAAGATATCGTAAAGTAAGGATATAATAAATGGACTATATATTGGGAATTCTACCGCCGCTCCTTGAAGGCACTGTAGTAACACTGCAAATGTTTTTTACAACTATTATTCTCTCATTGCCGCTCGGTTTGCTCCTGGCCTTGGCCCGTATTTCACGGTTCAAGGCCCTGAGCGGCGCTGTCGGGGTTTATATTTGGCTGTTTAGGGGTACCCCCCTGATGCTGCAACTGTTGTTTATTTATTTCGGTCTGCCGTTATTGCCTTATATCGGTGTGCGGCTTCCAGATTTCCCGGCTGCCGTGCTGGCTTTTGTTTTAAACTATGCGGCCTATTTCGCAGAAATATTCCGGGCAGGCATTCAGTCTATTGACCGTGGTCAATACGAAGGCGCGAAAGTCCTGGGCATGACGTATGTGCAGACGATGAAACGCATCGTGTTGCCGCAGGTTATCAAACGAGTGCTGCCGCCGGTAAGCAATGAGACAATTACGCTGGTCAAAGATACTTCGCTTATCTATGTTTTGGCTATGAACGACTTGCTGCGGACAACCCGGGCAATTGTACAGCGTGATTTTAATACAATGCCGTTTATTGTTGCCGCAATTGTGTATTTACTTATGACACTGGTGCTGACCTGGGCGTTTCAGAAGCTGGAAAAGCGCTATGCCGTATATGATGAGTAGGGGTATAAAGCCATGAATATGATTAAGGCTATCGACATTCATAAACAGTTTAACGACCTGGAAGTGCTAAAAGGTATTTCGCTTACCGTGGATAAAGGCGAAGTTATCGCTATTATCGGCCCTTCGGGCTCAGGCAAAAGTACGTTTTTACGCTGCCTGAACAGGTTGGAGACCATTGACCGGGGAACTATTGAAATTGAAGGTGAAACCTTGGTAACCGGCGGCACCGACGGTCAAGTGCGCTATGCCGTGGAAGCCGAGGCACGGCAGATTTGCCGCAAGATGGGAATGGTGTTTCAGCAATTTAACCTGTTCCCGCATCTCACAGTATTGGAAAATCTCGTTGAAGCCCCCATTACAGTAAAGGGGGTTAAACGGGAAGAAATCATACCTCAGGCTGAAGAACTGCTGCGTAAAGTTGGTTTAGCTGAAAAGCGGGATGTCTTTCCGTCAAGATTGTCAGGCGGTCAGAAACAGCGCGTGGCGATTGCGCGGGCGCTGGCTATGAATCCGGATATTATGCTGTTTGACGAGCCCACTTCGGCGCTGGACCCTGAACTTACCGGCGAGGTGCTAAAAGCGATGCGCAAACTGGCTGAAGAGCATATGACTATGATTGTAGTTACTCACGAAATGGCCTTTGCCCGGGAAGTGGCTAACCGCGTTATCTTTATGGACAATGGTGAGATCGTAGAACAGGGGACACCGGAAGCCGTGTTTGGTTCACCGTCGCACCCCCGGACAAAAGCGTTTTTGCAGAGAGTATAGTATAAAGTAAGAAAAGCCGCTAGTACTTCGTCTGGATAGAGACGGAAGCATAGCGGCTTGTTTGTTTATGAATGCAAACGGGATTGTTTGGTTGGTACCAAGCAATCCCGCTCTTTGTATCGGTATTAAATTTGGCTTTTATTAACTGTTTCAAACTCATCAAGGATTTCTTTTGACGGCGGAGTATCCAGTAAGCTTACAACATAGATGGCTATACAGGAGAAGATAAATCCGGGAACAATCTCGTATAGTCCAAGCAGTGCTAATTGCTTCCAGACAAGGACGGTGATACCGCCGACGATAATGCCGGCCAGTGCGCCGTTTCTGGTCATACGGTTCCAGAACAGTGATATAACCAGCGTGGGGCCGAATGCCGCGCCAAACCCGGCCCAGGCGTAAGCAACCATATCCAGTACGAAATTATTGGGATCAAGGCCGATAAGTACTGCGATAATTGACACGACAATGACGGTCGCGCGACTGATCCAGACGAGCTCTTTTTCACCGGCTTGTTTATGAATCAGTGACTTATAAAAATCTTGTGATACCGCTGACGCCGTAACTAACAGCTGAGAGGAAGCCGTACTCATAATAGCTGCCAACACAGCGGAAAGAATCAGACCCGAGAAAAAGCTGGAAAACAAGGTATCGGTCATTACCATGAAGACTGTTTCCACGGCCGAACCTTCCAGCGGCTGCTGCAGGTATACCCGGCCAACCATACCGACTAAAACGGCTGCCGCCAGTGACAGGATGACCCAAGTCATAGCAATGTTGGTAGCCTGCTTTAGTTCTGAGGAGGCACGAATCGCCATAAACCGGACAAGAATATGCGGTTGACCAAAATAGCCAAGTCCCCATGCTAATAAAGAAATGATAGCAATAAGCGAAAGTGGTTTGCCCTCAGGCGTGGTAAATGGATTAAACATTTCCGCATTCAAGGTGGATAAAGCCTGAACAGTTGTAGCCGGACCGCCCATCATGAACGAGGCTGTAATCGGCACAGCCAGGATGGCAAAAAACATCATGACGCCTTGCACAAAGTCTGTCCAGCAGACAGCCATAAAGCCACCAAGAAAGGTATAAAACACGACAACAGAAGCACCAAGAATCATGGCCCAGGTGTACGGGATACCAAATACCGTGTTAAACAATTTTCCGCCGGCGACAAAACCGGAAGACGTATATATTAGGAAGAAAATAAGAATAAATACGGCAGATATCACCCGGAGAATTTGGGAAGTGTCCCGGAACCTGTTTTGGAAGTAATCAGGCATAGTCAGTGAATCATTAGCAATCTCTGTGTATTGGCGCAGTCTTTTTGCAACAAACTGCCAGTTAACCCAGGTTCCCAGCATGAGGCCAAGAGCAATCCAACCTGCTCCCAAGCCGGCCACATAAGCGTACCCGGGCAAGCCCATAAGCATCCAGCCGCTCATATCGGAAGCTTCGGCGCTCATAGAAGTAACCCATGCACCCAGCTGACGGCCGCCCAATATGTAGTCAGACATATTTTGCTCTTTGCGCCAATAATAGATGCCAATGGACATCATTGCCCCTAAATAAACAATAAAGGCGACAATGACCCCAATATTCAGTTCTAGCATATGTATATCTCCTCTCCTACAATATGTAAAATTATAACTCTAAAGTGTAAAAATGTGCAATAGGCAGAGGCTTGTAATAACAAAATATACAATTCTTTCATTTAAACGATAAATACAACACCGATCTGTTTATTTTTGTGATAATTAGATAAATAATTGCACAAACCACATCCACACTGGGGCAATACACTATACAGATAAAATAAATCTTTTTAAAAATGGGTTTTGACAGTAGAGGGCGCTTGCGCTAGAATATAAAGGTATTGGCTTAAATATTACGCAGGAGTAGTAATTATGAGTGTTTTAACAGTTGAAAACGTATCCCATGGATTTGGTGCCAGAACCATTCTTACCGATGCTTCCTTCCGTCTGCTGAAAGGAGAGCATGTTGGTCTTATCGGTGCGAATGGTGAAGGTAAATCGACATTTCTAAATATTATTACCGGTCAGTTGATGCCTGACGAGGGTAAAGTAGAATGGTCTAACCGTGTAACCGTAGGTTACCTTGACCAGCATTCAGTGCTGACCAAAGGCAAAACTATCCGCGATGTACTAAGAGAAGCTTTTCAGAACATGTTTGATCTGGAAGCCGAAATGCTGGGACTGTATGACAAAATGGGGGACGCAACCCCGGAAGAAGTAGAAAAAATGATGGAAGAAGTCGGCGAATTGCAGGATATGCTTGAGCACGGCGGCTTCTATATGATTGATGCCAAAATCGAGGAAGTGGCTAACGGCTTGGGGCTGGGAGATATCGGCCTCGACCGGGATGTTACCGATCTAAGCGGTGGTCAGCGTACCAAGGTTTTATTAACCAAGCTGCTGCTGCAAAACCCTACGATTCTGATTTTGGATGAGCCTACCAACTATCTTGATTTTGAGCATATTGAATGGCTTAAGAAGTATCTGAAAAATTACGAGAACAGTTTTATCCTGGTATCCCATGACATTCCGTTTCTCAATGACGTGGTAAATGTTATTTACCATGTGGAAAATGCTGTGCTTACCCGTTATACCGGCAACTATGAACAGTTCCAGCAGATGTACTCTGTTAGAAAGAGCCAGGAAGCGCGGGCTTTTGAACGCCAGCAGCAGGAAGTCGAACGCTTGGAGGACTTTATTGCCCGTAACAAGGCGCGGGTGGCGACAAGAGGCATGGCTAACAGCCGTCAAAAGCGGCTGGATAAAATGGAGATCATGGAAAAGCCCCGTGAAAAACCGAAGCCTACATTCCAGTTCCGGGAAGCCCGGACTCCCAGCCGCTTTATTGTCGAAGCCAAAAACCTGGTCCTGGGTTACGACGAGCCACTCACCAAGCCTGTAGATATTACCTTAGAGCGCGGCCAGAAGGTTGCTATTCGTGGTGTTAACGGTTTGGGAAAATCCACATTGTTAAAAACATTGTTGGGCTATATCCAGCCGGTTGACGGCAAAGTTATCCTCGGCGACTATCTGTTCCCGGGTTACTTTGAACAGGAATCAAGCCGGGATAATAGCAAAACAGCCATGGAAGAAGTATGGGATGAATACCCGGGCTTGACCAACTTTGAAGTGCGTGCGGCGTTAGCCCGCTGTGGTTTGACCAATGAGCACATCACCAGTCAGATGATGGTGCTAAGTGGCGGTGAGAATGCCAAAGTCCGGTTATGCAAGCTTATGCTTAAGGATATTAACTGGCTCGTGCTTGACGAACCGACAAACCACCTTGATATGGAAGCTAAGGCCGAACTTAAACGGGCGCTCATGGAATTCAAAGGTACCGTACTGCTGGTTTCTCACGAACCTGATTTCTATGAGGACTGGGTAACCACTGTCTGGAACGTTGAGAACTGGACAACTAAAATAGTATAAAGAGAGACTTAGCTTCAGGTGGGGGTTTAACCCCATCTGAAGCTTAGTCGACCTTATCCAGCGACTTAGTCATCGGATAAAAAACAGCCAGGAGACTTTTCTATTTTTCGAAAAGACATCCTGGCTGTTCCTATGTCCGATGGGTGGCGAAAGGCTTCTCCAATAAAATTTGTGCACAATTGTGACTCGTATCACAGACTCTCCCGCTGTTTTTTGGTTATACTCATAATAACTCCTGAAACATTTTACGTCGACAAGAAAAAGGTAGTTATAGCTTAATGAGCGGAGGAAATTTATGTATTACGAAGAAATTGTCAAACTAAGTGCGGCCGCCCAAAAAAAAGCTGACTTTCTGCGGCAAAGCAAAAGCAAGTACCTGCTGGCTTCGGCTTTGGCCGGTATGTATGTGGGTTTCGGAATTTTATTAATTTTTACCATTGGTGGCTTGTTGGCTCAGGCGAATTCGCCGGCAGTCCGAATTGTTATGGGCATGTCCTTCGGTATTGCGTTAAGTCTGGTGATAATGGCCGGCTCGGAACTGTTTACAGGCAACAATATGATTATGACAGTGGGTAATCTGGAAGGAAAAGTAAATTTTCGCGATTCACTCCAGGTATACTTCTACAGCTTTACCGGGAACTTGTTAGGGTCTGTCCTGTTGGCTGCGTTGTTTGTGGCTGCCGGACTGGCGACAGGCAGTACGGCAGCGTTTATGGGGAAAGCGGCCCAAACCAAAATGACGTTGCCCTGGATGGAGCTTTTCTTCCGGGGCGTACTTTGCAACATATTGGTGTGCTTAGCTCTGTGGTGTTCTTTCCGCCTAAAAGAGGAAGTCGGTAAACTTATCATGGTATTCTGGTGTCTGTTCGCCTTTATTACTACCGGTTTTGAACATAGTGTGGCCAACATGACACTACTGGCTGCCGCGCTCTTGGCACCGGCAACTGCAGGCGTGTCGGTAGGCGGGTTTATTTATAACCTTGTTGTTGTAACCCTGGGCAATTTTGTTGGCGGTGCACTTGTGGTTGGTTTTTCGTACTGGTACATTTCTAAACAAGAATAAGAGAAACTTCTTAAAGCGTGAGTCAGGGGACGGTTCCTTGACTCACGCCTTTCTGGCATAAAATACAAGAAAAGACTAACTATTAAAAGTCAATAGGGAATCAAAACAAATTTGTGCATGGGAAAAAAACAACACAAAAAGCCTCTACCCAAAAAGGTAAAGGTATAACGTGGGTGGGCATAAATGACTATCCGATATGATTGGCAATTAACCGGAACTGAATAACACCATCTGCACAGAAAAAATCGATCTGATTTTTAGCTTGTCCACCGAGCAAAGTATAATCCCCACCGGCGCGGGCGGCTTCGCAAAGACTATGCAATACCGCCATTGTTTTTGGACAAAAGCCTGCCGGGCATTCATACTTGCAGTAAAAAGTATCGTCAACTTCAAAACCCATCCTGCAAGGGTTTTGCCGGATAACCGAAATTGTAAACTCCCAATCCTCAACTATTGTTTTATTCATTTGCGCTCATCTCCCTCAGACATTATATCACGATTGTAATCAGTTCCTTTCGGCGGTTTTTTGTGAGTCAGAGTCCAGCTAACTAAAGTCAAGAGAAATATTAAAACAATCGTTTTCAAAAAATGCTCATACGAAACAGTCCTTTCAGAAAAGCGAACATTTCTGAGAGGACTGTTTTTATAGTTCGTCTCTAAGAAGCAAGTTTTAAAGCATTTTTATATCGTTTTTCTTGTTCTTCTGGTGTAATGAGTTCAAAAGGCTTCTCATTTTTTAAAACAGAATATATAATCCTGATTAGCTTATTCATAATTGCACCTAGTGCTTGTTTCTTCGCCTTGGTTTGAACCTTTTGCTGATAATACGAAAGTAGAACAGAATTAACGCCTTGGCGTATCACGACAGTAGCGGCAATATATAATGCTTTTCTTATAAAAGGAGAACCTCTTTTGGTAATTCGGTTCTTCGTTCCGTTAAAATTCCCGGATTGTTTTACCGATGGATCTATTCCACAATATGCAACCAGTTGCTTTGCATTATTAAAACGATTAATATCGCCAATTTCACTGGCAAGAATATGAGCTAGTTTTTTGCCAATACCAGGGATGGTTGCGAGAAGATCTATAGCAGGTATATGAATAGACAAACTATCAATCTTTGCCTCTAATTGTTTAATCTGCTCATTGATATGCTTCAAATTAGTGGCATAGATTAGGATTACCTCATATAATCCTTCTACTAAGATACCTATTGATTTTGACTACTCGGCACATTTTAACAACAACTCATATTTGGTTTGACTATATTTCAAACCACGATGTGAAAAATACGAATTAGGCTAACTATCTCATCTTTTGGAGCCTGCTGTAAGGCATGCGGCGAAGAATACTTTATCAGCAATTTTAGTGAAGTATCCGAAGCTACATTCGAGAAAACCCGGGTATATGCCGGCATGACTTGTTCTACTGCAGCAGTGAGCTGATTAATCATGGTCACTCGCTGCTCCGAAAGTAGAACCGCCGCTCGGGAAAGTGTTTTTAAACTAAAACAATAATCCTCCTGTTTCGCAAACTCCTGTAATGGTCGCAGGAAAAAAAGCCGAGCCAATTCTTCGGCATCCACTTTATCTGTTTTTACTTTGCGAATTAGAGAAGATTTGATAGAATGGGAAATAAGAGGATTGATGAGAAAAACCTTAAATCCTCGATTACAGAAAAAGTGGACGATGCGTTGAGAATAGTGGCCAGTCGATTCTAGGACGATTGCTGGCTTGCGATTAAAAGCATGCTCCACTTTTTTTATTTGGCGAAGAACAAAGTCCAAACCATCTTTATCATTAAAAGCTTTGAAGGATTTCATAAACTGCTCGCCACTAGGTGTTAAAATTGCGTAAAAGCAAAAGCTTTTAGCGACATCAATTCCTACAACGGGATATTGCTGACTCATAAGACCTCCTTAATAGTAGATTGAAGGATTATCCATTCAGACAACAAAGCTTACATCCTTGCGCGTGAAACGGGAATAGTAAACCCCAACCAGCCTAAACGTATATACTTTGTGAATGGAGTAGTAGACTCTGAGACGGGTATAGATAAGAATCTTCCCTGGGACGGTTAAATTAACATCCTTCAAAAGTATTATAACAGGAAGTAATGTTCGGATTTATCTAAGCCCTCAAAATGGATAATCCCTCAACTACATATTACAGGGACGGTTCCTTGACTCATTCCTTTTTTTGGCATAAAATAACAATAAAAGGGGTGAAAAAAGATGCCGAGGGAAAGCCGGAAAAGAAGTGAGAGTAAAATATATCACGTAATGATTAGAGGAAATGAGAGAAGACAAATCTTCCTTGATGACGATGATAAGATAAGATTTATAGATATCTTAAAAGAGAAAAAACAGAATCAAAACTATTCAATATATGCTTACTGCCTAATGGCAAATCATGTTCATCTTTTGATAAATGAAGGTGACGAAACAATATCGCAGATAATGAAGAAAATAAATATAAGCTATGCCTACTACTTCAACAAAAAGTATGGCAGAGTAGGGCATCTCTTTCAGGATAGATTCAAGAGCGAGGCAATAGAAGATGACGGATATTTACTGTCGGCAGTGAGATATATACATAACAATCCAGTAAAAGCTAATGTAGTGAAAAAGGCGGAAGCATATAAATGGAGTAGTTATGGTTTTTATGTGGGTAAGTGCCACTATGCAAAAGATATTATTGATGAAGAAGTTATACTAGGAATGTTTTCTTGTGACCGAGAAAAAGCACTGGAGTTATTCAAAACTTTTTCTCGACAGGAGAACCAGGATACTTTTATTGAATATAAAGAAGATGAAAAGCTAAATAAAACAATACAAAATGAACAAGAGGCAAAAGAGTACATAACTGAGCAATTACGAAAACATAATGTATCTTTAGAAGAAATAAAGAATGCATCAAATATACAAATACGAAATGAATTAATAATGAAATTAAAAGTTAAGACAAGTTTATCAGTGCGACAAATAGCGGAAATATTGGGCGTTGGTAGAAACATAATTCAAAGAATGCAATGAGTCAGGGAACCGTCCCCCGACTCATGGACAATTTAGTATTTTTTGCTTTATCTACTTGCAATTCATGTAAAAAGATACTATATGAAATAGGCAGATTAGCAAAGTAATCTGCCCCTTCCCGAACCGTACAAGCGACTTTCACCGCATACGGCTCTCCATATTCCAAATGAGTTATCGTCGATTGGAGGACGATAACCTTCCAGTCTTTCCATGAGTTTTGATTGCTCCATCCAAAGCAACTTCTTTCAAGGTTGGAACTTGGAATACTGCCCCCCTTCACCATGTGCCTTCCATTACAGAAGGCCGTTAAGCTACTATTAGGGCTCTCTGCCATATACCGTCAGTCGGTACTTAGGCAGGTCACGTTTGACAGCTCCATATAGTGTCTCCATACGTAGGTACCCGGTTGGTCGTTACCCCGCTTACCACAGGTGCGTCAATAGGCCTGCTTATATCCAATCTAATAAATATTGGAGATACCCATTGATACCGGAGTTTTCGTCCGGCGGCGCCTATACAGCCACAGATCCGGATTCAGCCCACAGGCTTTACCATATATGGCCTGACTCGCCAGGCTACTCGATAGCAGTTGCTGTCTAATCCTGACTTTACCGACATGCTATTGTCCCCCAGCGGCTTTCGCATGAGGTAAGTCGGTTGTCTTACATCGCAACGCAGGAGCGATGATTTCTGTGAAATATATATGAAGCGCACAACGTGCGCACTATTAGAAATAGGTGGAAATTAAAAAGTAAAGTCGCCGTGACCAATAGGTGTTACAGCACCTATCGGCGCGAGCAGGTGACGTGACACCTACACGCAACAGCGAACTGTCCACGACGACAATCTTATTATACCTGTTTGCTATCTTGATTACAAGTTTTGGTAAATGGGATATAAGGATTGGCGTGTAGAGCAGGGGCTGAGCGACTGCATGCAATAATCGCTTGAGTATATCTTGATACGGTTTGGTGGGACACGCTGGCGGGTTCTGCTAGTTGTCCTGTATCTTGATACTGTAGCAACAAACGATAGGATCGCATGTGTAGGGTGAATAATCCTGCGTATGTGATTCTTTTTAATTTCCTCCTGTAAAAATCCCAATCATGGGTCATTACAGGAGGGCATAGAGCCTCCGTTCTTAAAAAGGGGGGTATTCAGTATGGTGACGCTGCATATAGCGGATAAAGAAATTGAATGTGCCGAAGTTAGGCCAATCAAATTAACAATGCTCATTACGGAAAGTGGGCAAGAGTATTTACTCATAAACGATTGGGGCCGGCAACATTTGTATGCCGTAAGACGAGGCGAAAAGGAGCGACCGGAATTCGCCTATATTGATCAGGTGGTGCGGGTGGAAGAAGAGCCACGGTTTAGAAGAATAGCGCAGTAGGTTTGCACGTAGAAAATATAAAAACCAAGAACTAACCTTGACTTAAAAAAACTAGTTCTTGGTTTTTATATTTCAGATGATCTAAGTGATAAACAATTTACTTTTACTGAAATACCTATAGTATTTTCACACAATTTGCCGTTCTTTGACTCGATGGGGTGTATTTTTAAAAATATATTTTTTTCTTATAATCTTTAATAAAAAATAAATATTTCACATTTAGGCAATAAAAGAGTAAAATGTAGTGATGCAATATTAATTGTAACCAATTAACAAAGTGGGTGGATGATTGTGGAAAAAATGACGCGGCGTACATTTCTTAAAATTGGTGCGACAGCAGGAGCTGCAGTTGTGGCTGGAGCTTACTTCCACTGGTTTGGTGATAATATACCTGCGACGGTACGCAATGGCACGGCAATGTATGATGTGCTGATTATCGGCAGTGGCGGCGCCGGGATGCGGGCGGCATTAGAGGCTGCCAAGGAAAAAGGTCTTAAAGTAGCCGTAATGACCAAAATGGTTCCTACCCGTTCGGCAACGACAATGGCCCAGGGGGGAATCAACGGTGCTTCCAGGGTTACTGATGACAAGGACTCACCGGAGGCTCATGCTTTTGATACGGTAAAAGGTGCGGATTACCTGTGCGACCAGGATGCCGTAGCGTATTTTACTGAACAGGCGGCAGAAACTCTGTTTGAACTTGATTATTTTGGCATTGCCTTTAACCGCCAGGAGGATGGACGTTTCCACCAGCGCAAAATGGGTGGCAGTACTTATGCCCGGGCGGCCTATTCGGCCGATATATCAGGACATGCCGTATTACATACCATGTTTGAACAATGCCTGAAACATGACATTGATTTCATTTCAGAGTGTCAGCTTCTCGAAATTGTAACTGAAAATGGCAAACTGAATGGCGTAGTTGCCATAGATATGCGCAGCGGCAATATGCTGTCAGTTCCGGCTAAAACAGTTATTGTAGCAACCGGCGGTTATGGCCGTGCCTATTGGGTACGGACAACAAATCCATACAGTTCGACAGGTGATGGTATTGCCGCTTGCCTCAATATCGGTATTCCCATCAAAGATCCGGAAATGGTGCAGTTCCATCCTACGGGACTCGCCGTTAATGGGGTATTGCTGTCAGAATCCAGCCGTAGTGAAGGCGCTTATCTGCTAAATAAAAATGGCGAGCGCTTTATGGCCAACTACGCGCCCCAGGCGATGGAATTAGGACCGCGTGACCTGGTGTGTCAGTCAATAGAAAAGGAAATATTGGCGGGACGAGGTATTGGTGAGGGGCTAAATGCCGCTGTATATTTGGATTTCCGGCATATTCCCAAAGAGCGGATCATGGAGCGGCTGTTCCAGGTTTACCAACTGGCAAAGCAATTTGAGGGCGTTGATATTTTAGAAAAGCCTGTGCCGATCAGAGGGACATGCCACTATTCCATGGGAGGCATTGATGTAATCGATTATAAGACTTGTGCTACGAAGGTTCCCGGTGTCTTTGCCGCAGGTGAATGTTCCTGTATTTCTGTACACGGAGCTAACCGTTTGGGTGCTAATTCTTTAAGTGAAGTGCTTGTGTTTGGCAAAACGGCGGGAGCAGGAGCTGTCCAGTATGCAAAAAATGCGGGTTATGAAGGTTCTAAAGAAAAGCTCCAGGCGGCAGTTGATCGCTGGAATAAGAAGTTCGACGAAGTCGCAGGTAAAAACAGTGGCGTTTCGGTTGCTTCCATCCGGGATAAGATGGCAATGACCATGTGGAATAATGCCGGCATTTTCCGTACAGAGTCCGGTTTGCAGCAAGCCTTACGGGATATTGACGGTTTGCAGGAAGAATATAAGAATTGCTTTGTTGGCGACGCCAGCCGTACCTGTAATACAGCATTTATGAATTATGTAGAAATTGGCAACCTCCTTGAAATAGCTAAAGCTATTGTAATGGGAGGCATTGCCCGTAAAGAAAGCCGGGGCAGTCATTCCCGTCCGGATTTCCCGAAACGGGACGATCAGAAGTTCTTGCAGCATACCTTGATTAGTAAAGAAGGTAACACCTTTAAAACTGATTATCGTCCGGTGGTAATTGCCAAATATAAGCCGGTAGAGAGGAAGTACTAATCATGCAGATTACGTTAAAAGTTCAGCGATTTTTAAATGGTAAACAATGGACCCAGGATTATCGCGTCGAAGTGGAAACCGGAATGACTGTTCTTGCGGCCTTGATGAAAATTAAGGAAACAATGGATCCAACTCTGACGTTTACCGCTTCGTGCCGCTCCAGTATCTGCGGTGCTTGCGGTGTGCGGGTAAATGGCAATGCACTGCTGGCCTGTGAAGCGTCGGTGGCCGAGTTGGTAAAACGTTATAACAGTGAAGTTCTTACCGTAGGACCGCTGGCCAATTTTACAGTTTTACGCGATTTAATGGTAGACTGGAAACCTAAGTATGATAAATTAAAGAAAATTAAACCGGCGCTGCAGCCTAAAGATGAATTTAGTGCTACGACCGGCTGTAAACAATCAAAGGAAGATTTTAAAAAGTATAATAAAAATTCGGAATGCATTTTATGTGGGTCTTGTGTTTCGGAATGTAACAAAAGTACTGCCGATTCCAGTGATTTTCTTGATCCGTTTGTTTTCGCCAGGGCGCAGAAATTTGTTGCCGATTCCCGTGATAAAGATCCGGTAGCTCATTTAGACCCTGCGGTCAAAGAGGGGCTGTGGAAATGTATGAACTGCCAGGAATGCGGCTCCAAATGTCCGAAAGGTCTTAATCCGGCAGAGGATATAGAAAAACTGCGCATTGCCACCTTTAAGAAAAAGTTATCGAGCAATGCAGGCTCTGACCATGCGCAGGCTTTCTATGATGACGTTCGTGATACAGGACGCCTTGATGAAATGAAATTGGGTCTTAAAACGGAAGGGCTAAAATCGGCACTTCGTATTCCTGTTGCTTACCGGTTGATGAGAGCCGGCAAGCTGGCCCCGCTTGAAAAACACGAAGCTATTCCGGAAATTGAAAAGGTACGTACGATCATGGCGGCGGCAAAGGAGGAGAAGTAATGAAATACGCATTTTTTCCTGGTTGTGTTCTCCGGGGGGCTGCAAGCGAAGCGTTTTTGTCAACTGTAAAAGTAACGGAAGCTTTGGGGATCGAACTTGTTGAAATCCCAAGCTGGACGTGCTGTGGTGCATCCCACCTGCAGGATGTTGATGAGATTACGGCGCTGGCAATTAATGCCCGTAACTTGGCTATTGCGGAAAGCATGGGGTTGCCGGTTATGACGGTGTGCAATACCTGCACCCTGCAATTACGACGTGCCAAAGACACTCTGGATCATGATGGAAAACTGAAAAGCAAGGTCAATGCCATATTGGCAAAGTCCGGTTATGAGTATAAGGGGACGGCGGAAATTACCCATCTCTTATGGGTGCTTGCCTCTAATCCACAGTTATTCGAAGGCAAAGTGGCTAAACCGCTTAGCGATTTAAAAGTAGCCGGGTATTATGGCTGCCATTTGCTGCGTCCGCCGACCATTATGAATTATGAAGACTCTTTGAATCCTCAGTCGCTGGAAAAAATAATCGGCTTACTTGGCGCTCAGGCAGTAACCTTTGATTTTAGGTTGAAATGCTGTGGCTTCCATGCTTTTTGGACGGCGGAAAAAGACGTAATGAAAGTAACCGGCCAGGCTGTGGATAGCGCTGCAAAGGCTGGGGCTGAGTTAGTGGTTACTCCTTGTCCTTTGTGCCAGATGCAGCTTGATATGTATCAGCCTGAGGGAAGGGAAGCAGCGAAGACTAATGTTGAAATCCCCGTTTTGCATTTGCCGCAGCTTATTGGTATGGCATTGGGGATGAGTAAAGAGGAGCTTGGTATTGGACGCCACGTTTCGGCTGCCGATAAAGTTCGATTTTAATAGGTAACATCTTGTAAGACCTAACAAGAGTGAAAAATTTTAACACTGGAAGCATAAATTGCGAGTTTGATGCAGTTTATGCTTTTTGTTTTACTGCTTAATTTTCGCCTTCCTGATTATTTGGGGGCTGTTGTAATATCAAATACTTGTTTCACTCCCGTTATTTCCGCTGTGATGGAATCCAAAGCAATAAGGTCATCAGGACCAAGCTCTTTTAAAGAGGATTTTCCTAAGGCCCGCATAGCCTCTTCCATTTCTAAAACCATGGACGTCAGTGCGTTTGTTACGCTGGTAGCCGCCGTATCGATATCAAGCTGTGTTTTGGTCGGTGAAGTGTAATATACGAGGGTAGTAGGCGGCTCCCAGGGGGCTGCTTTTGGAATTTGGTTATGTACCAGGGCAAAAAGAGGTATGGTACCCAGGTAGATGGCATCGGCTCCGAGCGCCAGCGCTTTCAGGCACTGTCCAGGAGTAAAATAACCACCAGCTATGATTAAACTAATCCGGCTGTTTTTTAAAAAACGCTTTGCTCGTATCAAAGCATTTAAGCTGGGTAATCCCAAGTCATCCTGTTTAGTAGGTGCTGATGCATGGGACCCGCCTTCTGCCCCATCAATAGCTATAACATCAAAGCCTAGTACTGCGGCAACGGCTAACTCTTGTTCGAGGTTATCAGTTGCCATTATTTTTAGCGCTATGGGAATGCCGTTGGCTCTTTGCCGTAATCCTTCCATAAAGACAGGCCAGTCTTCCGGACTTTTTAGCCCGGGCGGACCGAGTAGACTGATAGCCGGTTCACCGGGAGCTAGCCCCGCGAGCAGGCGGGCTCTGCCCGCAATCTCTGAAGCCTCTACGCGCGATGCTCCCAGGTTACCGCCTTGCCCCATTTGAACTTCCAGCATATGAGAGGCGGCAATTTGCTTGTTGGTTCGCCCGCCCCAGGACCAGCGGCAAATTTGTAAAATGAATTTGCCGGCTTCTTTGGGTTCTTCGGGGAGAAAAGGGCCTTCGCCGGAATTTGTGGCCGTTTTTAGTTTTTTGGAAGCTCTGGCTAACGCTAGTTTGGCTTCCTCGCTAAGAGCCGTACCATAGGCCATACCACCAATCATAAGCGGGATTTTTATTGTCATTGGTTTTTCTGCCTTGGGTCCGAGGGTTACGCTCAGATCAATTTTAGCGTTTTCGGGCAAGGAGAAGCTTGTCATTTGCCGGGGTGAAAACATCAGGTTATCATAGCCGAAGAAATGCCTGGGAGAGCCTAAGGGTCTTCCTATAACTTTTCCCGACTCGGCCCGTAAGCTCGTTTCTACTAAATTTAAGACCGACAAGCGCTTCAATGACGGATAAAGTTCGGCCAGATTCTGGTCATACTCTTCAGTGAACAATTTGGCTAACACATCATCCGTAATGCGATTCATGCTATAACGCAAAACCGGCTTAGCGAAAAGCAGTGTCACCACCAGTACCAATGCCAATAAAAGAAGCAGTAGTATTAAAATTTGCCAATTGGCTATAATGAATGGCATAATAATATTCCTCAATGAATTTTCAGTAATAGCAGCTTGTGCCTTGTCCTAAAGGCGCAAGCTGTATTTACATTTGCTGGTAGTATCAGCAGTTTCGTATGGTTTTAAACCACTGCTATTGCATCTTAGCGGAATGAACTTCCAGCTTAACTCCTGTAATCCTGGCAGTAGTAGCATCTAAGGCAACAAGGTCGTCCGGGCTGAGCTCTTTCAAAGAAGCCTTACCTAAGGCCTGCATGGTTTCTTCCATCTCGGCAACCATTGCAGTCAGTACATTGGCTACAGAGGTAGCAGCCTGCCCGATATTAAGCTGGGTTTTGGTTGGCGAATTATAATACACCAATGTGGTCGGTGGTTCCCAGGGAGCTACTTTAGTAACTTGGTTATGGGCGAGCGCTAAAAGGGGAATAGTACCTAAATAAATGGCATCTGCCCCTAGGGCCAACGCTTTAAGACACTGACCCGGTGTGAAAAATCTACCGGCCACCACTAAGCTAATCTGCGTGCCCTCTAAATAACGTTTCGCCCGCACTAACGTGTAGATATTGGGTACGCCAAGATCATCCTGTTTAATGGGAACTGTTGCGTGGGAGCCGCCGTCCGAACCATCCAGTATAACCGCGTCAAAGCCTAAATTCACCGCAACGGCTAGTTCTTCTTCCAGGCGATCGGTTGCCATCAGTTTTAGGCCTATGGGAATACCGTTGGCCCTTTGCCGTAAGTTTTGCATAAAAGCAGGCCAGTCTTCAGGTGTTTGAACTCCGGGCGGTGCAGGCAGGGCGATAGCCGGTTCGCCAGGAGCTAAGCCTCCCAGTATGCGGGCTCTGCCCTCGAGATCTTTGGCTTCTATGCGCGAGGTGCCCATATCGGCCCCTTGTCCCATTTGAACCTCTAACATATCGGCGGTGGCAATTTCCTGATCGGTTCGTCCGCCCCAAGACCAGCGGCCAATTTGTAAAATAAACTTTCCGGCAACTAACGGTTCTTCCGGCAAAAAAGGGCCTTCGCCGGAATTAGTAGCCGTTTGTACTGTTTTTGATGCTTTGGCCAAAGCCAGTTTAGCTTCTTCGCTAAGTGCTAAACCATAGGCCATGCCACCGATCATAAGGGGGATTTGGATGGTTAATGGTTTTGTTGCATTAGGGCCAAGCGTAACGCTCAGATCTACTTTGGCATTTTCCGGCAAGGAGAATTTCGTCATTTGTTTGGGAGTAAACAATAAGTTATCATAGCCAAGAAGTTGCTTAGGAGATCCTAAAGGTCTTCCGATTGCTTTGCCGGTTTCGGCCCGTAAGCTTAGTTCGATTAAATTTAAAACAGAAAAGCGTTGCAATGAGGGAAGTAGTTCGGCAAGATTTTGTTCATACTTGTCTGTAAGCAGTTTGGATAGGGCGTCATCATTGACGCGGTTAATGAAATAGCGCAAAACCGGTTTGGCTAAAATCACCGCCGCCATCAAGGCGAAAACCAGTGCAAGGAGCAGGAGCAGCAACCATTGGATATCAGTTATGATAATTTGCATAGTAGTATTCCTTAGCGGTTTTTTTTGCTAGTAGTATTTTACATTTATTGCAGGATTAAACCTCGATAAAGACCTCCCGGGATAAGTAAGATGTGGAGGCTACTTTAGAAAAATACGGAAATAATATAAAAGAGGGGATGACATTGGTTAAATTTTACGCATTCGTAAGCCTCTTATTGGCAACAATGAGTCTCTTTGCTTTTCTTGTTTATAACTCCATCCTCAATGCTGATGCGGCGTACCCTATCCCCCCTGACGCAGTACAGGGCAAATTGGTCTTTCAGAAAAATGCCTGCATCGAATGCCATACTGTCTTTGGTAATGGTGGGTATTTGGGGGGAGACCTTACCAAGGTGTATGATAAAACAGGCGATAAAGAGCTTAAGGACTATTTAACGCAATCACCGCTACTGACGGGAGCCAGGAAGAAGCGTCATGTCGGGGTGTCTGAGCCAGAGGCTGAAGCAATTGTGGCTTACCTTAGATATCTTAATACGATCAATACGCTTGACTGGCCTCTGGAAGCCACAAATACATCGATTCGGTAAGAACCGGACTTTAGACGGTAGAAGGAGTTTATTCATGCTACTTTCCCAAAAGCTGTGCTATAAATATGCGTTGATAACTTTTATGTTTTTCGGTATTCAGGGAATTGTGTCGACGGGAGGAGCACTGGACACGGTCTTTCCCGATTTCCCTAATCCAGTTCCATTTATTGCAGGAAGATCGTTTCATTTAAATATTAGCATCATGTGGCCGCTGTTCGGGATAACAGGAATAGTCTATTATTTTTTTGGCCGGGAAGCCGGCAGGGAAATGTATAGCCTAAAATTAATCGAAGCAAACTTCTGGGTGTTTTTAGTAACCATAGTAACTATTCTCGGATCCTTTATGTTCGGCTTCAATGAAGGAATTGAATATCTGGAAGCCTATCGGCCTCTCAAACTCGGGGTTGCTGTTTCTATCTGCATTCTATTTTATAATCTGATACGAACCTATTTTGTAGCAAGAGTACCCAAAAGCCGGGCTACGCTGGTTAGTATTTTGGCCGGAAGCTTCACGCTGATTGTATTCTTTTTGCCTAATATTCTCCGTTATGCACATCCGGTAGCTGAGGAATTCATAAAGTTCTGGGTAGTTCATTTATGGGAAGAAATGAGCCTGGAACTTATCGGTACAGGTGTACTTGCGGCCGTTGTGGTGACATTGCCGGGTATTCAACGTACCACTATTGAAAACATCATTTATCTGGATATTACTGTCATGGTCTTAACCGGGATTTTAGCTACCGGGCACCATTATTATTGGGCTGGCGGCCCGTTCTACTGGATATGGGTAGGCGGTGCGTTTAGCACGATTCAGGTTGTACCGACTTTGTTACTGCTCTACTCTATTATTAAGACAGTAAAGCTACAGTATTTTTTTCAGTTGGAACAACGGGAGAAAATTGCCATGGCGATGATAGGCTGCAGCATGTTTTACCATATTTTTGGGGCAGGTTTAATGGGCTTTCTTATGGCGATTCCGGCCATTAATAAATATATTCATGGAACGTACATAACTTCGGCCCACTCCCACCTGGCGGTTTTTGGTGTTTTTGGCTTCTTGGTACTAGCTTTGAGTTATTATATATTTTTTTCAGAAATCGTACTTGATAAAAGCAGCTATTGGCTTAGCTGGGCGGGAATTTTCCTGTTGAATGGTGGATTGCTGATCATGTCAATAGCCTTACTTGTTGCCGGTGGATTACAGTCGCATCTTTGGTATGTTGTAGGACTTACTGTCGGTGAAACCAACCAGGCTATTTTTCCCTGGTTGTTGCTGCGGTTGGCAGGAGGTCTGACATATACGACGGGGAGCTCTATTCTAACTTATATTATTATAAGAAAGACATGGAGCAATTTTTCGCTTTGTTTTCCTTCGCTGAAGCAGTTAGAGCAGCAACGTAAGCTTGAACTGCAAGATCTCCACGCCGGTTTTCAACAAATAAGTATTGCGGGAAATAATTTGTCGCGGGTTTTGCGCCGGACAAAAGTATTGCTGGATAAGTATCTTAAACTAAAATAAATTTATTTAGAAATTACTAATTGAAATGGGTTATAATCAGACCTAAGAGGGAGGGGGTTTTTATGGATACAAATTACCGAATAGCCTATGATAAAGGCTGGCAAGACTTAAAACAAAAAGATCCTGCGGAAGTCGCCCGTAGTATGGATGTGAGGTACATAGAGGAAGAACAACAACTTGTTGTTCCTTTTCTAAATGAGATTTACACGTTAGACCTAAAACACCAAACTATTACACGGAAATCCGCCGGGCAAGCACCCGGCATAGAAACGGCAATACTAATCTTGCATTATTTGTCTTTCTTTCAGTCCTTGGCGGAACCGGCGAATAAATGGGTGAGTTTAAAAGAGATACCAAACGGTGGCAGCCTGTTCTATCCGGCATTTCACAAAACAGCTATTCAGGGCCTGATTAAGGCATATGGTCAGCAGCCGCAGTTATTGCTTGAATACGCACCCCGGTTAGCTGGACAGCCCGCCGCCTTTGGGGATGCCTCCGCCGTTTTTCAGGTATTTCCGAAAATCCCGTTATGTGTAGTTATCTGGGAAGGGGACGAAGAAATCGCGGCCAATGCAACTATTTTATTCGATCCCTCCATTGCGCATTTTTTACATATAGAGAGCGTCATTGGTCTTGGCGGCTATCTTGCGAACAAGCTGATTAAGCTTGCCCAAGAACAATAAATGTCTTCTGATCGTTAAACACCGGCGTAAACTAAAGCGTTTAGGAAACACTATTACCGGAGGTGATAAGGGTGCCGACACCAAAACCAGGTCCTGATAAATTTGGGATTGAGCACGAAATCAAAGATACCGAAGGGAATAAGCCATTAACCGCTAAGGAATTGCGCGAGAAAGCAAAACACTACATGGATAAAAATCATTAGGCAAAATAGAATGATAGTAGGAACAGGTGAGATAGCTTCAGTAAGCAACGCCTTAAATTAAACATACAAAAACCTGCGGATTTTTTCGCAGGTTTTTGTATGTTTAGCCGGATAAGGCATAGGGATCGTAAGATGAATTTTTTTATTAATAAAAGCGAAAAAGGGAAGGATTCAGCATGTTTATGGAGAAAATAACCATTATATACCAAATAATGGGAGGGATGGGTGTGCGTAAAACAAGCTTACCTTTGTTACTGGTGATTCTTGGTTTAGCTATTTTGCTTGTCGGTTGCTCCGGGACGCAGCAGACGAAAGCGCCGGCGGCGGAAAATCTCATGGTGGGGATGATTACCGATTCCGGCACAATTGACGACAGGTCATTTAATCAAGGAACCTGGGAAGGTATTGTCAAGGCGGGAACGGATTTTAACTTCAAGCCTAAATATTTGCGGCCGGCCGGCTCGACAGAAGCCGACTATGACAAAGAAATTGCTAATTTGCATGATGCAGGTTACAAGCTGATTATTACGCCCGGATTTAAATTTGAGAATTCGATTTATACAGCCCAGGAAAAATACCAGGATAGCAAATTCGTAATTTTGGATGGATTGCCGCATCCAGGCAACGATTACAGTAAGGCCAAAATTGGTCCCAATACGGTAGCGATTAATTTTGCCGAACACGAGTCCGGCTTCTTGGCCGGTGTTGCGGCTGCTTTGCAAATGAAAACCGGTGAATTTGGTTTTATCGGCGGTATGGAAATTCCGGCTGTGCAGCGTTTCAACTGGGGATTTCAACAGGGCCTAAAATACGCTAATAACAATTTTGGAACCAATATTACGATAAAAGCTGAAAACTTCCTTTACCAGGGCACTTTTCATGATGTTGCGGCAGGACAACATCTGGCTGCCCAGATGTATGACCGGGGCGTCAACGTTATTTTTGCTTCGGCCGGCAACGTCGGTATAGGCGTAATTAATGAAGCAGTCGCACGGACAAAAGGCGGTCATCCGGTTTGGGTTATTGGCGTCGATATAGATCAATATTCACAAGGTTATTATGATGAAGGCAAGACTAAATCTGTTGTTTTGACTTCGGCTATGAAGTGTGTTAATCAAGCAGCTTATGATATGGTCAAAAGTGTGAAAGAGGGGAATTTCCCCGGCGGTAAATCACTTGTGTTTAATGCAAAAAATGATGGTATTGGTATTCCTGCCGCAAATCCCAATCTCCGGGAGGATGTTATCAGTAAGACTAAAGAAATTTTCACCAAATTAAAAGAAGGTCAGATAACTGTCGCTGATAAAGGCGAGGGATTGTTGCGCTAAGTCACGCTTAATTAGATGGTTAACCCCAAAGGTCCCTGCAAGTAATTGGGAGTAAAAGAGGTCCGGATTAGGGAGAGAGCAATAATGCTCAGCTTTTTCATCCGGACCTAATTTTGTTTAGTTACTTACTTTTTTCTAAGGAGAAAAACTTACCGGAAACTAAGTCTTGTTGGCAGTCAGACTTCATAATACCAGGAAACTCTTTGACTGGAGGGGGGGGGTTACAACGTGGAGTATGTCGTAGAAATGCTTAACATACGCAAGGAGTTTGTCGGGATTGTTGCAAATGATAATATTACATTAGCCGTTAGGCCCGGGGAAATACACGCATTATTGGGGGAAAATGGAGCCGGTAAATCCACGTTAATGAATATTCTGTTCGGCCTGTATCAGCCGGATAGTGGCAGCATACGGGTGCGAGGGCAAGAAGTGCGGATTGGTAATCCGAGTGTTGCTAATGGTTTGGGAATTGGCATGGTTCATCAACATTTTCAACTGGTTCACAATTTTACTGTTACGGAAAACATTATTTTAGGGATTGAGCCAAATAAGCTTGGTTTTGTTAATACCAGTTCCGCAGGTAAACGAATAAAAGAGTTATCTGAGCATTATGGGCTTAATGTTGATCCGGATGCCAAAATCGAGGACATTTCGGTAGGTATGCAGCAACGGGTAGAAATTTTAAAAATGTTATACCGGAATGCAGATGTCCTGATTTTTGATGAGCCGACGGCTGTGCTTACGCCGCAAGAAGTTACTGATCTTATTGGGATCATGAAAAACCTTGCCGCAGAGGGAAAGTCCATTATTCTTATTACTCATAAACTAAAGGAAATTAAGGCGGCGGCCGATCGCTGCACCGTGATAAGGCGGGGACGTTACATTGGTACGGTCGAGGTAGCTTCTTGCAGTAAAGAAGAGCTGGCCGAGATGATGGTTGGACGTCAAGTTTTTCTGAAAGTGGAAAAACAGGCGTGCTCTCCGGGGGAAGCTCTATTGGAAATCGAGGAGTTGACAGTACTTAATCAGAGCAAGGTGCCGGCAGTTAAAAACTTCTCTCTGCGTGTGTTTGCCGGGGAAATTGTCGGCGTTGCCGGGGTAGACGGCAATGGTCAGGCAGAACTGGTAGATGCCATAACCGGTCTTGGCAAGCTGCAGGCAGGGCGGATTTTGCTTGAGGGCCGGGATATTTCGGCTTTCACTGTCAAAGAGAGGATTAACGCCGGTTTGGCGCATGTGCCGGAAGACCGCCATAAACGCGGTCTGGTGCTTGAGTACAGCATGGAAGATAATCTGGTGCTTGAAGTGTATGACCGGGCGCCATTTTCGAAAAAATGTTTGCTAAATCGTTCAGCCATTCGGGATTATGCCGAAAACATTATGCAGCACTTTGATGTTCGAACCGCGCAAGGTCCTGGTACAATCGCCAGGTCATTGTCTGGTGGTAATCAGCAGAAAGCAATCATTGGCCGGGAATTAAGCTTAAATCCCAAGGTTTTGATAGCAGTACAGCCGACAAGAGGTCTTGATGTCGGCTCGATTGAGTATATACATAAACGGTTAATTGCCCGGCGGGATGCCGGGTGTGCCGTGCTTTTGGTATCTTTGGAACTGGAGGAGATACTGAATCTTTCCGATCGAATTGCTGTTATTACACAAGGTGAATTGATCGGTGTGGTTGAGGCCGATTCGGCAAATGAAAATGATCTTGGTATGATGATGGCCGGGTGTTCGAAAGGAGGCTGACTAATTGACTAGCATTAATTGGCAAGGCCAAAAAGAAACGGTTGTTTTGCTGCTGACTATTTTATTAGGGTTGGCTGCCGGGGCCATTCTCATGATGGTGACCGGCCATGATTGGATATCCGGCTATCAGTTTTTATTCCGGGGCGGTTTAATGAGTTTGGAACGGATCGGGAACACAATTGCAACAGCCGTGCCTCTGATATTTACTGGGTTATCTGTCGCATTCGCTTTTAAAACAGGACTTTTTAATATCGGGGTAGCGGGACAGATGCTAATTGGCGGCTTTTGCGCTACCGCCGCAGGGTTGTCGCTGGATTTGTCTAAGCCGCTGCTGTTAACGGTTATGATTATTGCGGCATTGGCGGGTGGCGGCTTGTGGGCGGCGATACCTGGGTGGTTTAAAGCCAGGTTCAATGTCCATGAAGTGGTTTCTACGATTATGTTTAACTGGATAGCATACTGGCTGGTATATTATCTTGTACCGATTTATTTTAAAGGCTCGTTTGAAACAGAATCAAGGAATATTCCGCTGTCGGCTTCCTTACGTACCGAGTGGCTAGCACAGTTGTTTAACGGGTCGTACATCAATATAGGAATCTTCTTGGCGATTGGCGCTGTTTTGTTTTGCGTATTTATATTGCGGCGAACTACGCTCGGCTTTGCATTAAAAACTGTGGGATTCAATCAGTATGCGGCCGAATATGCGGGCATCAATGCCGGCCGCAGCATTGTGCTTTCGATGATAATCGCCGGGGCTCTGGCCGGACTGGGCGGGATGACGCTGTACTGCGGTTATGCTACCAACCTGCAAATCGGGGTATTGCCGTCACAGGGAATTGATGGGATTGCGGTAGCTTTATTAGCGGCTAACTCGCCATGGGGGGTAATGGCAGCCGCGTTGTTTTTCGGTTTGTTGTATTCCGGTAAAGGTTTTATGAACGCTATGACCAGCATACCGCCGGAAATCGCGGATACCATTATTGCGACAATTATCTATTTTGCGGCTACCAGTGTACTTATTGAAAAAGGTATCGATAAATTTATGAGAAGGCAAAAAGGAGGGGCCTGAAGTGTGGCAGGTTTTTCAGCAAATTTCGCCGTATGCAATTGCGTTTGCCATTCCCTTACTTATCACTGCGATTGGTGGTTTGTATTCCGAACGGAGCGGGGTGGTTAATATCGGGTTGGAAGGCCTGATGGTTATGGGCTCTTTTGCAGCAGCGATAACAGTAGCGGTTTTGCAGCCGGTTATGCATAGCCAAGCTCTTTGGATAGGCCTTGTAGTGGCAATAGTGGCAGGTGCACTATTTTCCCTTTTACATGCCTTTGCCAGTATTAGCTTACATGCCGATCAAGTAATCAGCGGGACCGCTATCAATATGATTGCCGGTGCAATTACCGTTTTTATTGCCCGCAATGTAACAGGCAGCGGCAACATTCAGATTAATCCTTTTGCCAGGTTTGACATACCTGTGCTTAGTGACTTACCGGTGGTAGGTAAATTGTTATTTTCCAATACTTACGCAACAACCTGGCTTACTCTGTTACTTTTGGCGATTGCCTATTTTGTCTTATATAAGACGGTCTTTGGGCTTCGTCTTAGAGCTTGTGGAGAACATCCACAGGCAGTTGCTTCGGCCGGGGTCAATGTTCAATTCATCCGTTACCTGGCGGTCAGTATTTCGGGTGCATGTGCGGGGCTGGGCGGCGCCATTATCTTGACTACTTATTCGGGTGAGTTTAACGGAACGGTATTTGGCTTAGGTTTTTTAGCCTTGGCAGCATTGATTTTTGGACAATGGAAGCCGCTTGGTATTTTGGGGGCTACCTTCTTTTTTGGTTATGCCAGCACCATAGCCACCTCTGCGCAAGCTATCCCGGCTTTGTCGCATATACCCGGCGTAGCGCTGAAAACTTTCCCGTATATTGTAACCCTGCTGGTACTTGTCATATTTTCGAAAACATCGCAAGCACCGCGGGCATCGGGTCAACCTTTTGAGCAAGGAAAACGGTAAAAAAATCGAGCCCTACTCCATATTCATTGTCTTGTCTGCACAGCGGACATGGATAAAGCAGCAGGAGTCTCAGGTTCGGTTTTCCGCAAACTGCACAGAAGGAGAAAATAAAAAAGAAATAGCCGCTCCCACCCCATGGTTTGCGGCTATTTCATAATAGCGTAATCAGGGCTAACCGTTTTCCGGTTAGGCAGTCTATGGGCTGACGTGTGTCGAGCACGTCAGTCCTTTTCTTATATTATACCCATAGATTGTAAAATATGCAATCAGTCAATGAGAAAACAGGAGAATTAGGATAATTTAATGATTCAAGTTTATCGCTGCGGCAAATAACAAAGATATTGAGCATTGATAGAATATAGTTCAAAGACTGCAATGAGTCAGAGAACCGTCCCCTGACTCACGGCTGTTTGTCTGACAATAGCAATTACCCAATTAACTGTTTGTAGTAAGTCTGTTACCTTTATGTATTCCTCTGTGGTATGAATCTTAGACATTCCTGTACTCAGCGCTGTTGTTGGTATGCCGCAGGTATTGAAAAAGTTAGCATCAGTGCCGCCGCCGCTTTCCTCAAGTCTGGGTGTGAGACCGATACTTGCTGCTGCCTGGAAAGCCAGTGTGACCAGGCGGGATTCTTTGTTTAACACATAGGATTCATAAGATCTGGTTACTGTGACTTCCGCCCGGGCTTCGTTGGCGGCGGCTACCCGCTCAAATGTTTCGCAAATTTGTTTAGTCTGGGCTGCCGCCTTTTCCGGGTTCCGGCTACGCACCTCACACAAAAGCTCCACTTTGTCAGGTACGATATTTGTTGTTTCGCCTCCTTTAATATATCCGACGTTTGCCGTCGTTTCATGGTCGATCCGCCCATCTCTCAGTTCTGCCAGCGCTTTCCCGGCAACGATAATGGCGTTAACTCCCTCCTCGGGTGACACTCCGGCATGGGCAGCTCTGCCGTGGATAACGACATGCAGTTTGTTCTTACCAGGTGTTTTAATGATGATTTTTCCTGGTTCGCCGCTAGAATCGAGCACATAACTAAAATCTGCCTTTAAAAGCGACCGGTCCATATTTTTTGCACCATTCCCGCCGTTTTCTTCGGCAACTGTAAAAATTATCTGAATATCACCGTGAGGTACATCATTTTCGGTTATTACCCGTAAAGCTTCCATGATACTTACTATGCCTGATTTATCATCGGCACCGAGAATGGTTGTCCCATCAGAAGTAATCACACCGTCAGCCGTAACCTGCGGATTGATTCCGCGGCAAGGTTCAACACAGTCCATGTGTGCGCTTAGCAATAAAACTGGCGCATCTGAAACCGTTCCCCGCAAATAAGCCAAAATATTGCCACAGTTGCCGCCTATTTTCGTACCGGCATCGTCCTCCATAACTACAAGTCCTAAAGCGGTCAACCGTGATTTCAGTATGTCAGCAATCTCTCGTTCTGCTCGATTTGAGCAAGGTATTCGTACTAATTCAAGAAATTCTGCCAGCATTCTAGTTTGATCGATCATTTGATATAATCCTCCTGTGTATTGAGTTTTTTACCGATAATAAAAGAGTAAGGTCCCAATTACATTAACCAATTAACCAGCATAGCACCCGTCATTGGAATTGCCGACCTTTTAACTACGGCAAAAGGAGACACGCCCCTCATGCCGGAAGCAACAATAATGGCGGCCAAAATAGATAACCATGTATTAGAACTTGTCTTGTTGAAAATCGTTTGTTAATTTATATAAAGAGTTGATGGTATAATCAATATCACTGCGAGATATGTCATTGTGGGTAACCATCCGTATCTTGTGTCTTCCAAACGCAAGCGCCTTGATTTTATATAGAGCTAGTTTTTTTACATACTCGGCGGCTTCAATTTTTAAAGGTGAAATATCGAATATAACAATGTTGGTTTTAACGTTGGTAATAGCAAGGTTTAAATTTGTGCTAGCGATAGCTTCACCTAGCATGCGAGCATGAAGATGGTCCTCGTTTAGGCGGTTTACCATTGTTTTTAAAGCAACAATTCCGGCAGCCGCAATAATACCTGCTTTTCGCATCCCTCCTCCTAAAAGCCGGCGATAGCGGCGCGCCTGCTGGATAAAAGCGCCGGTTCCCACTAAAACGGAACCAACTGGCGCACATAGCCCTTTTGACAAGCATAGCTGCATTGAATCCGCGTACTGCGCCAGTTCAGCCACCGTGACATCTTGGGCAATTGCGGCGTTAAAGATTCTGGCGCCGTCAATATGAATAGGCAAAGAGTGTTGATTTGCCAGTTCTCTTATAGCTGCCAATTCAATTGGGGTATAAAATGTACCGCCAGCTTGCGCATGAGTATTCTCAATAGTAATAAGTGAGGTGCATGGGGCATTCATTTTTTTCCTGCGAATCGCTGGCTCAATTAGTTCCGGAGATAGTTTTCCATTTATACCTATTACCGGGTATGGCTGTGCGCCTGCAAGAGCTCCGATTCCCCCCGTTTCCGAGCCGAATATGTGTGAGGTAGCTTCGCAAATGATCTCATCGCATTTTTTGGTGTGTACCATAGCGGCTATCTGATTTCCCTGAGTTCCACTGGTGACAAATAATCCGGCCTCCTTTCCTGTCATTTGTGCAGCCAGTTCTTCCAGTGCTTTTACGGTAGGGTCTTCGCCATAACCATCATCTCCCACTGCTGCTTGAAACATAGCCCTTCGCATCACTGTGGTCGGTTGGGTAACAGTATCACTACGCAAGTCAATAATCTTCATTTTCTGACCTCCATCTTTGAATAGAACAAATAGTAAGCAAATATGATGCCAAGATAATTTGTAGTGAAAAAAATAAGAAAAAAGACTGGCTCGATGTCCAGTCTTTTATAGTCCTGTAGGAAAGTATAACTTTCCGCCTGGATAAGGGCAACATCGGCTTCCGCTTTCGCCAAAGGCTCGGCGCAAGCCGTGTTTTCTTTATGATTACGTAGAATTATCGCGCTTATATCCGCAAATAAGACAACTTTTTTTGGCAACTGTGATAACAAAGTAATCATTAAATGTCTTGTTGCGTGAAACGCAACGAGACGTTCGTGCAACATGGCATCGGGATAATTCAGATAATATAGAAAATCTATGATACAATTGAAGTAATATACGGCTCTTTTACAAAATTTGCTACCTTCTTTTAATAAACAGAGTAAGGTTTTTTATATTATAAGGAGAGATGGAAGATGTTGAAGCAAATAGGATTTGTTGCACCAAACGAAAAAATGGCTATAATTGCGAAAAGAATATTTGCGAAATATGGAGATGAGGTTCTAGTTGAAACCGGATCAATCGATATTGGCGTGGAAGTAGCAGAATCTTTAATTAAAAACGGAGTCAAAGTTGTAATTTCCAGGGGCGGTATTGCCCAACTTATCAGGAAAAGGTTGAAAATACCGGTAATTGAAGTGCCCATAACCGTTGAGGATATAGCTGAAGCTATACTTGAAGCGAGTACGGCAGGCAAAGCGATCGCACTGGTAGGATTCAATAACTTATTCAGAGGACTAAAATTATTGAATCCACTACTGAACATTAACTTCGAACAAGTTTTTATCAGGAGCCATGAAGAAATAGAATCAGAAATAATAAAGTTAAAGCAGAAAGGTATAGATGTAATAATTGGTGGAGAATATCAGTGCAAAATTGCCGATGAGCAGCAGTTAAAATCAGTTTTATTGAAATCGGGCTCTAAGGCCATATACCATGCCTATCAAGAAGCAAAAGCCATTCTGGATACAATGATGTATGAACGACAGAAAACTGAAGAGATACGGGCTATACTGGATTATACTAGAGCTGGATATGTGGCCATTAATAAAAAGGGCGAAATAACATTAATCAATCCGGCTGCCTTGAAACTAAATCCATATTCTAACGGCGAAGTGCTTGGTAAACCTTTGCAGGAAGTATATCCAGGCTTAATGAGCTTGATGGATGTATTAACTAGTGGCAAAGAGCACTTTCAAGAAATTATATCAATTGGAACTGCGAATGTCCTTTGTGATCAGATAGCGCTACTATCGGATCAAGAAGTAATAGGAGCCGTGGCAGTTTTTCAAGATATCGATGCTGTTCAGGAAGCAGAGCACAAGATAAGAAATAATTTTTTAGCAAAAGGTTGGTACGCCAACTATAGATTAAACGACATCAAAGGGGAAAGTCCGGCAATTAAAAAGAGTATACAATTTGCTAAAATGTTTTCCGGCACGGATTCAACAGTATTAATAACAGGTGAGTCTGGTGTGGGTAAAGAACTATTTGCCCAAGGGATTCACAACATGAGCAAAAGAAAGAATGGACCATTCGTTGGGGTAAACTGTGCTTCTTTACCGGAAAGTATTTTAGAAAGCGAGTTGTTTGGCTATCAGGAAGGCGCGTTTACCGGTGCAAAGAAATCAGGTAAACCCGGGTTGTTTGAAATTGCTCATAACGGGACCATCTTTTTGGATGAAATAAGCGAAATACCACTAACATTACAGGGGCGTCTGTTAAGAGTACTAGAAGAAAAAAGAGTAATGCGCCTGGGGAGCGACAAGATAATACCTATTGATACCAGAATAATTGCTGCATCGAATCGAAATTTAGCAACCTTAGTTGCCGAAAAAAAGCTCCGTGAAGATCTATATTTCAGGCTTAATGTTTTAAGACTTCACATACCACCGCTAAGAGAACGAAAAGAAGATATTTTTCCGCTTGCAAGTTACTTTTTAGAGAAAAGTATAAAAGATAAGGAAATTGTATTTACTGAATCAGCTATTGAGGCGTTGTGTGAGTACGTATGGCCTGGAAATATTCGTGAACTACGAAATTTAATAGAAAGAGTAGCCATTATGTCAGTTTTGGAACCTGTTGTCAGTGAAAAAGACATTCAGAATTTTCTCAAGGAAAATGAACCGCTGTTAACGTGCTCTACTAATAATAGCTTTTTTTCCAAACCCAAAATCAATATAACTAAAGAAGAAATCGCTAAGTCTATGCGGATTGCAGCTGGAAACAAAGAACAGGCTGCCAGAATTCTCGGAATCCATAGGAGTACACTATGGCGTTGGCTGAAAAAACACCAAATTGATGTGGAGTTGTAAGTTATAGGATGTCACAGCATTTTTTAAAGAAAGTTGTACATGGGGAGGAGCCGCTTAATCATGTCAAATTTATGGAAAGAAGAACCATTATATTACGCTGGTGATGAATTGCACGCCGCAAAACAAGCAAAAATACAAGCGGCTATAGAAAAAAATGATTTAGAGGGGATATTATTTATCAAATCGGAAGCAGTCCGCTATGTTACGGATTTTTATGTCAAGGGTTATAGGCCGTTTTTCGAACCAGAATATCTGGCTTTTATTCCAAAGCACAAAAAACCGGTTGTAGGATATACTTCGGGAAGTGATACCTATCGGATACAAATACGTTCAGATATAGAAGATCATCGGAAACTTCCTGAATTTAATAAATGGCCAGGTGAGATTGGGAAAATTCTTAAGGACTACGGAGTGACGTCAGGTAGAATAGGCACTGATTTGTTACCGTTTCATCTACATTATGAGATTATTAAGGAATTACCCAAAGTAAAATTTGTTGATATATCAGACCTGTGGATTGATCTTACAGCTGTTAAGCATCCGGTTGAAATTGGACATATAAAAAGAGCGGTTGAAATAACTGAGGTTGGTCTTAGCGCGGCATTTGATTTTATAAAACCAGGTGTAAGAGAGTATGAAGTTGCGGCTTGGGCCGAATATAATATGAGAAAACACGGCAGTGAAATGACACCGTTTATTACGAATGTTGCGTCAGGAGTAAATAGTGCAATATTTGAGCGCCTATCGACGGATAAGATAATTAGAAATGGAGAAATGGTCATTCTTGATATAGGTTGTTTATGGAGAGGTTATACCGGAGATCTCGGCCGTACTGTATGTGTTGATAGCCCTACAAAGGAACAGAAAAACATATATCGGGTTACGTATTTAGCTTTGCAGGAAGCGATTAAAGCAATAAAACCTGGAGTCACCTGCGGGTATGTGGATGCTGTGGCACGAAGAGTTATAAAAGAAGAAGGATATGAGCCTTATGAAAATCAATTTGCTACAGGGCATCAAATAGGCTATGGCCTTCATGGCCAACCTAGCATTAACCGTAATGTTGAATATGTGTTAAAGCCGGGGATGATAATGGCTCTTGAATCGAGAGTTACTATTTATGATAAACCGGAAATCGGAGGTTCGCACCTCGAAGATATAGTTATGGTTACAGAAACCGGTTATGAGAAAATTAGCAAACTATGCTATGATGAAATACTGTTAAAGTAATTTAAAATGAAGTTTTTGCGTTATATCTATCACACCCTGTTAAAGGGAACTGCTACAGAATATAAAAACTGTTGTTAGAAATACGAAAGGAAAATGCTATGACTCTATCCACTCAGTTGTTGAATTGGTATTATGAAAACGCCCGGGATTTGCCTTGGCGTAAAGATAAAGATGCATACAAAATTTGGGTCTCGGAGATTATGCTGCAGCAAACACGGGTAGAAGCAGTAAAGGACTATTATCAGCGGTGGATTGAGCGGTTTCCGACGCTGGAGGTTTTGGCTGAAGCGTCAGAACAGGAAGTACTAAAATATTGGCAGGGGTTAGGCTATTATACCCGGGCGCGTAACTTGCTGGCCGGTGTAAGGGAAGTTTGTGCAACTTACGGCGGAGAAATGCCGAATGACGAAAGAACCATACAAAGGCTGCCCGGGGTAGGTGAGTATACGGCAGGAGCTATCGCCAGTATTGCCTATGATCGAAGAACGCCCGCTATTGACGGCAATGTCCTGCGAATTTTCAGCCGGTTGTTTTGTCTGGATGGCGATATAACCAAACAGGCAACCAAACGGGAAGTTGATCATTTGGTTCGGCAGCATATGCCATATAACTGTCCGGGAGATTTTAATCAGGCGCTCATGGATCTGGGAGCTACCGTTTGCATCCCCCGAAATCCCCGCTGCCAAATGTGCCCTCTAGCCAATTTGTGCGAAGGTTATGCCAGAGAAGTTCAGGATACTTTGCCTGTGCGGCCGGTCAAGAAGGAACCGTTGCTAATACATTTGGCTGCCGGTCTTGTATTGAGGGATGGACAGTATCTGGTGCGACGGCGGCCGGAAAGGGGATTGCTGGCGGGAATGTGGGAATTTCCTACCGTAGAACTGACAGAAAAAAGGTTTGCAGTTGAAAGCCTTAAGGAAGGACTGCAAAATGAGTTTGGTCAGGAAGCTACGGTAGGGAAAAGAGAATTTCACTATATCCACACGTTCAGCCACCGGAAATGGGATATTTCTTTTTATCATTGCCAGTGGTTTGCCGGCAGTGAACTGCTAGAAGGCGTTCGCTGGTTAAGTTCCACCGAAGGCAATCCGCTGCCTTGGGCTGGTCCTCACCACAAAGTTGCTCTTGCTTTGGGGCTTGCCTGAAAGAAAAATAGTATCTGCATTACATGGTAAGAATTAACGGTAGTTTACCTCGAATAGCCAAGGTCAGCCTATTTTCGACTTCGTTCCAATTAATTAACTCCAAAATTTTGCGAACATATGCCTCGCGATTATATTGATAATCCAGATAATAAGCATGTTCCCACACGTCGATAACCAGTATAGGAATGGATCCCCACTGGGTAAGATTTTGGTGTTTTTCTGCAATTAATATTTCTAAACTATTCCAGGCTGGATTCCAGGCCAAGATTCCCCAGCCAGATGCTTCAACTTTGATCGTAGCCGCGACTAACTGGCTTAGAAAAGCATCAAAACTTCCAAATCGTCTCCTAATTTCTTTTACGGTATTTGGTCCCGGTTCACCTCCGCATTCCCGCGGCGCCAGTATCGTCCAATAGATACTATGCAATATATGACCGGAACCATTGAAGGCCAATTCGTTTTCCCAGTATTTAATGAAAGTAAAGTCGTCTGCTTCCCGCGCTGCCGCTAAGGATACCTCTGCTTTGTTAAGACCATCCACATAAGCTTTGTGATGATGATCGTGATGTAGTCTAAGGGTATCTTCGCTGATAATTGGTTCAAGCGCATCGTAGGGATAGGGCAATGGCGGCAACTGGTGTTTGCCAATAGGAACCCGTTTGCCTGCTGATTTTTGTAACACTTTTACATCCTCCTGAATATCTAGTATTTACTATAGAATATTCAAACGGTGGAGAGGGGTTACTGGCAGGAATAATGAAAGGTGATGGACAAATACTAATGAATACTAATTTAAAGGAGAGTCAGCATGGAATACAATCTACGCATCGGTATGAAAGCCGAAAAAACAGAACTGGTTACCAACGACAACACCGCAATGAAATACGGTAGTGGCGGAGTAGCAGTATATGCGACACCTGCAATGGTAGGACTTATGGAAGGTACTTGCCTGGCAGCCGTTGACCCACACTTGCCGGAAGGTATGGCAACAGTAGGAACTAACCTTAACATCAAGCACCTGGCGGCAACTCCTGTGGGCATGCGGGTTCGAGCTGCTGCTGAGCTTACCGAAATTGCCGGAAAGAAGCTGAGCTTCACCGTTAAAGCTTATGATGACAAGGAGCTAATCGGCGAAGGTACTCATGAGCGATACATCATTGATCTTGAAAAATTCCTGCAAAAAAACGAAGCAAAAAAGAATTCGTAAAAGATATTTTACATAAGCCAAGAACAAATAAAAAAACAAGCCCCCGATACTGGATATTCTAAAGAAATCCACTATCAGGGGCTTTTATCTGTTTTAATACCAGTTACTATCTCAGGGGCTTTCCTTGGTTTCTGGAGTAGAATCCTTGAATTGCGACTCGTAAAGCCGTGCATAACACCCGCTCTGGGCCAGTAATTCTGTATGAGATCCTTCTTCCATGATGCCTTCGTCAGTTAAAACTACAATTCGGTCGGCATCCCGAATGGTTGCCAGACGATGGGCGATAATCAGGGTGGTTCGGTTTTCTGCCAGCTTCGTCAATGCCTGTTGAATGATTTTTTCTGTTTCATTATCCAAAGCGGATGTAGCTTCATCCAGGATAAGAATAGGGGGATTCTTTAAAAAGATACGGGCAATAGCAAGTCTTTGCTTTTGTCCACCCGATAGTTTAACGCCCCTTTCCCCGATGAAAGTGTCATAGCCATCTTCCAAACTTAGGATAAACTCATGGGCGTGCGCCAATTTAGCAGCAGTAATAATTTCCTCTTCGGTAGCGCCGATTTTTCCATAGGCGATATTTTCCCGGATGGTATCAGAAAATAAAAATACGTCCTGCTGCACAATCCCGATATTTTCCCGCAGGGATTTTTGTGTGACCATGCGGATATCTGTGCCGTCCAGGGTGATTTTTCCTTGGTCAACTTCGTAAAAGCGGGGGATTAAACTGCAAAGTGTTGTTTTGCCGCCACCTGACGGCCCGACAAAAGCTACTGTTTCGCCAGCGTTGATGGCCAGGTTAATTCCTTCCAGCACATTGCCGTGATTGTTGTAGCTAAAGGTAACATTGTCAAATACGATGTTGCCGGTTACCTTCTGCAAAGTTCGAGCATTCGGCGCATCGACAATATCTGGTTCGATATCCATGATCTCAATAAACCGCCTAAAGCCGGCCATGCCTTTCTGATACATATCTGTAAGAAAAGTAATCTTGCGAATGGGCTGCAAAAAAATTCCAACATAAAGCAAAAAACCGATCAATTCCCCTACAGTAAGACGCCCGTAAAAGATGAGTGCGCCACCGGCAATGAGGACTGCCAGATTAATTACATTAGTAAATAGGGTAATACCACTATAAAACCTGGCCATAATTTTCAAAGCCCGCCGGCGTGTGTTCAGGAAGCCGGTGTTGCCCCGTTCGAATTTTTCCTGTTCGTATAATTCGTTGGCGAATGACTTTACCACCCGGATGCCGGATATACTGTCTTCGACCTGCGCGTTAATGTCGGCAATTTTTAGCCGGACTTCCCGGTAAACACTTTTCATTTCCCGGTTGCGAACGATGGTAAACCATAGCATGAACGGCACTAGGGCAAAAGTAATCAAGGCAAGTTCCCAGTTTAGATAAAGCAGAATGATTAGCGTCCCCAGCATGGTAACAACCACAAGGAATGCGTCTTCCGGCCCGTGATGCGCAAACTCGGAGATCTCGGTCAAATCATTGACAATCCGGGACATGATATGACCGGTCTTGGTATTATCGAAGTAGCGGAATGTCAGCTTCTGGACATGATCGAACAGAGTGCGCCGCATGTCGAACTCCATCTTGGCTCCCAGCACATGCCCCAAATAGTCAACAATATAATTTAAAACATAGCTGACCAAATATATACCAAGCAGTGCTGCGCCTGCCCAGAGCAGCAGCTTCACATCTCCGGCAGGTAAGATTTTATCGATTACATTACGGACAGCTAGTGGAAAGACCAGATCCAGCATTGCTATGATCAGGGCACAGCTGAAATCCAATACAAATAAAGGTAAATGCGGCCGATAATAAGATATAAACCGTTTAATCAAATTCTCTCCTCCTTCTTGTAAAAAAAGGAAAAGACCGTCCCGCATAATGTATTATGCGTACAGCCCCCTTAATACTAAAAACAAATGCCGCACCAACAGCGCGGCATTTTATCGACTATATAGTTGTCATGTGAAAGTTAAAATGCAGCCGGTTATGTGGGATGTTCTTAAAACCAAAAGAACAAATGGTTTGTAGAGGTGCAATATTCAGTTGCTGTCATTTTACTATTTTGTTTACGCATAGTTTATACACCTCGACATTAACATTTTATTCCAACATTTTTATTATAATCCAGCGGCGCTATATAAGTCAACCCTCCTTGTTTCCTTATAAACTCTATCCAAAATTTGTGCTGATAAAAAAATTGAGAACTGTGTAATACTAATCGTATCAATGGATAGGAGGATGACTAATGATTACTGCTGTTAATAATGATACAAAATATCAGCCTTATGCTGCTAGTGGCGTTTACTTAAAACCGGTCATGCCTTCGCATTTAGATACACTAATTATCAAATATAATGGAGTACTAGTTGGTTCTGGGGCAGATACAATTTATGCACATATTGGTTTTGGGCAAAATTGGACCCATATCGCAGAGTTAAAGATGCAAAAGAATATGAGTAGTTTCGAGTTATCTTTCGATATGCCAATTCCTGCTGACTGTATCAATCTTTGTTTCAGAGATAGCGCAGATAATTGGGATAATAATAGCGGCCGAAACTATACTTACACCATTGAGCTTGATGCGCATTATGGCGGAATAAATGTGTGAGACGAGGGATGGATAAGAGTCTCTCGTAGTTACAAAGCAAGATGAACATAAAACCAGACAGACCGTCTTTTCTGTAAAACGAAAAGACGGCCTGTCTGGTTTTTTATACAGCATGAGTCTTTAACTCGAAAAAATAGGTTTTCATCGGCAAGCCTATATGATATAATACGAACTATAATTTTTAAAATCAACCGAACGTTCGGGAAGGAAGATAATGAAATGTTCAGAATGCTTGCTGTGGCGCAGCCGGATACGGTGGCGGAAGCTTATAAAATACTGACAGCAAAAAGGTTTAATACAGTGCTTGGCGGTTGCGCCTGGCTGCGGATGGGATCTTTGGCCATCCCTACCGGTGTGGATTTGTCCAAGCTTAATTTAACATATATCAATGATTGTGCGGATACTATTGAAATTGGCGCTATGGTTACTTTGCGCGCAATAGAGAAAAGCCGGGCGCTTGCCGAATATGGTAACGGGATATTGCCACAGGCCGTTAGTAATATTATCGGTGTGCAGTTTCGTAATGTGGCTACTGTAGGTGGGTCTGTATTCGCGCGGTTTGGTTTTTCGGATGTGATAACCGCGCTGCTGGCGCTCGATGCAGAAGTAGAACTATATAAAGGCGGACGTATGAGTTTGGCTGACTTTTTGGATAAACCGCGGGCCAAAGACCTACTGATTAAAGTAGTTATTCCTAAAACTGAGCGTACGGCTGCTTACCAGGCTTTGCGCAATTCAGCAAGTGATTTTCCTATCTTGAATGTGGCTGTTTCCAGACTGGACGCCGAGTGGAAAATAGTTGTCGGCGCCCGGCCGGCGGTAGCCAAGTTAGCTGTTGATGCGGCTAAACTATTGACAGACGGAGTTACCCCGGAAGCGATAGAAAACGCCGCTCAGGCGGCAGCCGCAGAATTGTCTTTTGGTGATAATATGCGGGCTTCGGCGAAGTACCGGCAAGAGATGTGCAAAGTACTGGTCGGACGAGCCATTGCGGAGGTGGCGGCATGCAAATAGATGTAGTTATTAATCACAAACTTGTCACGTTAGAGGTTGCATCGGATGACTTTCTAGTGGATACGTTGCGAAAATACGGGCTGTATAGTGTGCGGCGGGGCTGCGACACGGCTTGCTGCGGGCTGTGTACTATCTGGCTTGACGGCAAACCGGCACTGTCTTGTTCGACCTTGTCGTTTAAAGCGCAAGGACGGCATATTACAACCATTGAGGGACTGGCCGGCGAGGCCGAGGAGTTTGCCAAATTCATGGCTGCCGAGGGCGCTGACCAATGTGGGTACTGCAGTCCGGGCTTTATACTCACTGTTCTCGCTATGAAACGGGAACTCATTAATCCCACTGAAGCAGAGATTACTCATTACTTAACAGGCAACTTGTGTCGCTGTACCGGGTATCAGGGACAGCTCCGGGCGGTAAAAAAATACCTGGGGGTAACAGCAAAATGAAATATGTAGGCAAAGGTATTGCTAAAACAGATGCTATTGCCATAAGCACCGGCAAACCGGTATATACCGAGGATATAGCGCCAGCTGATGCGCTGGTAGTGAAGATTTTACGAAGTCCTCACGCATTTGCCCGGATTAAAAAAATTGACACAACTAAGGCTTATGGTGTTAAAGGTGTAGAATGTATTCTTACCTATAAAGATGTGCCCAAAGTACGATTTACACTGGCCGGCCAGTCGTATCCTGAGCCATCTCCATATGACAGGCTTATTCTTGACCGCATTGTCCGCTATGTTGGCGACGAGGTAGCCATAGTAGCTGCTGTCGACGAAAAAGCAGCGGCTGCGGCTATGAAGTTAATTAAAGTTGATTATGAAGTTTTTCAACCGGTGATTAATTTTGAACAAGCGATTGGTCACCCGTCAGTAGTTCATCCGGAAGAAGACCTTACTTGCAATTTCCCTATCGGCATGGACAAAGATCGCAATATCTGTTCTTCTCACAAGGTTGAGGTAGGTGATGTCGAACAGGAACTTCAAAACTGTGATGTTGTTATTGAAGAAACCTACTATACGCAGGCGCAGGCGCAAGCCATGATGGAAACCTACCGAGCCTTTACCTATCTTGATCATACCGGACGTCTGGTTGTTGTCAGTTCCACCCAAGTCCCCTTCCATATTCGCAGGCATGTTGCCCGGGCCTTGGAATTGCCGGCCAGCAAAGTGCGGGTTATCAAACCACGGATTGGCGGCGGTTTCGGCGGCAAACAGACAGGTTCGGGCGAGGTGTTTACCGGCTTGGTGACACGTAAGACCGGTAAGCCGGCCATGCTTATCTATACCCGTACTGAAACTTTTAGCACGACAACCAGCCGTCACGCTATGCGGCTAAAAGTTAGAATAGGTGCCGACAAAGAAGGCTTCATCCGCGCTCTCGATATAGAAAATTTATCAGATACCGGCGCATACGGCGAACATGCGCCTACCACTTTCTCGGTATGCGGTGATAAGACGCTGCCTTTGTATAACAAAACCAGGGCCATACGTTATCACGGCCATGCTGTATATACCAACAAAATGCCGGCCGGGGCGCTCAGAGGCTACGGTGCTACCCAAGGCACTTTTGCGCTGGAGTCGGCCGTTAATCAGCTGGCGGCTAAGCTCAATATGGATCCGGCTGAGCTGAGACTTAAGAATCTGATAAGAGAAGGCGAAACCTGCCTTGCTTATAACGGGAAGAAACTGGGTAGTTCGGCGCTGGACCGTTGTATTGAAAAAGGTAAGGAGCTTATCGGCTGGCAGGATAAATACCCCCGCCGGCAAATGCCGAACGGAAAAATCCGGGCTGTTGGCATGGCTGTAACTATGCAGGGGTCGGGGATTGCCGGCATTGACACTGCTTCAATCGAAATCCGCCTTAATGAAGCCGGTGAGTATACCCTGCTGACAGGCTCGACCGATATGGGAACAGGCAGTGATACCGTATTGGCGCAGATTGCCGCCGAGGTGCTTACTGTTGAACCTGAGGAAATTGTCGTGCACGCTGCCGACACTGATATTTCCCCGTATGATCCCGGCTCGTACGCCTCGAGTACTGCTTATGTTACCGGTATGGCAACCTTGCAGGCGGCTGAAGATTTAAAGCAGCAGATTATTGCTCAGGCAGCCAAATTCTTGGAAACAGAGCCGGAACAGATTAATTTTGACGGGGAAACACTGACGACACTTGACGGCAGTAGGTCGATGGCATTGGACAAGCTGGCAGAACTATCGGTGTTAGGTGCAGGCAAGAAGCAGCTTGTAGGCAATGCTACCTGTGGGTCACCCGTATCGCCGCCGCCGTTCATTGCCGGGTTTGCCAAGGTTGAAGTTGATCCGGAGACCGGCAGCGTTGATCTGATTGATTATGTTGCTGTAGTTGATTGTGGCACTGTGCTTAACGCCAATTTGGCCAAAATCCAGGTGGAGGGCGGTATTGCCCAGGGAATTGGCATGGCGCTATATGAGGATGTCCGTTACAACGAATATGGCAAAATGCAGACAAATTCCTTCATGCAGTACAAAATCCCCTGCCGGAAAGATGTGGGCAAAATTACAGTAGCCTTTGAGGCTAGCTATGAGCCCACTGGCCCGTTTGGTGCCAAATCCATTGGCGAGGTAGTTATCAATACACCGCCGCCGGCCATCGCCCATGCTGTCTATAATGCGGTAGGGGTCAGCGTAACGGCTTTGCCGATTACGCCGGAAAAAATATTCATGGGAAGTAAAAATTAACCTGTTTGGCAAAGCCGCTTACTGGCGTTGAGATATATTTTAAGGAGAGTATAAGGAGGAGAAATTGTGCAAAACAATCAACTGAAACATCCTGTTGATGAGATGTTGCCGTTAGGACAACTATTTACCTACGGACTGCAGCATGTCTTGGCAATGTATGCCGGGGCCGTAGCGGTGCCGCTCATTGTTGCCAATGCGCTTGGCTTGAGCCAAGAACAGCTCATCTACCTTATTAATGCTGATTTATTTACTTGTGGTCTTGCGACCTTGATTCAGACTCTTGGTTTTTGGAACATGGGTATTCGTATTCCTGTTATTCAAGGTGTAACTTTTGCAGCAGTAACCCCGATGATTATTATTGGTAAGACCCATGGTTTAACGGGTATTTACGGGGCGGTTATTGTTGCCGGTATTGTAACATATTTAATGAGTCCGTATTTTAGCAGGCTTATCCGCTTTTTCCCGCCGGTTGTAACCGGCACCATAATTACCGTTATTGGTGTTACTCTGATGCCGGTAGCTGTTCGCTGGGCGGCAGGCGGCAATCCGGCGGCCAAGGATTTTGCAGCTTTCCCTTATATCTGTATGGCCCTGGTAACGCTAGTCATTGTATTATTCTTTTATCGCAAGTTTACCGGCTTTTTAAGCAACATTGCCGTACTTTTGGGGCTTATCTGCGGCACGGTTATTGCTTATTTCTTTGGTATGGTTAATTTTTCCCAGGTCTCTACCGCCGCGTGGCTGGGAGTTACCACACCGTTTGCCTTCGGTATGCCAACCTTTGACCTGGCTTCGATTGCAGCGATGGTCCTTGTTATGCTGGTAGTTATGACCGAGACGACCGGCGATTGTATTGCGATTGGAGAAATTATCGACAAGCCGGTTACTCAGCAAGACCTGACCCGTGGTCTCAGGGCTGATGGATTTTCCACAATCCTGGGCGGAGTTTTGAATAGTTTCCCATACACTGCGTTCGCGCAAAATGTCGGCTTGGTTGGCCTGACCAGAGTTAAGAGCCGTTTTGTTGTGGCTGCAGCCGGCGCTATTCTTGTTATTTTGGGGCTTTTCCCCAAAGTGGCTGCCGTAATTGCGGCAATTCCTAATCCGGTTTTGGGCGGTGCCGGCATTGCGATGTTTGGCATGGTAGCGGCCAGCGGTATCAAAACCTTATCCAAGGTTTCGTTTGACGGTACGCATAATATCATGGTGGTAGCTATCAGCTTGGGAGTGGGTATGATTACCTTGGCAGTACCTAATTTTTATCATAACTTCCCCAGTTGGGCGCAAGTAATTCTTCACAGCGGTATTACGGCAGGCAGTGTGACTGCTATTCTACTCAACGCTGTTTTAAACGGTACGGACAAACCAGCTGAAGCCGCTATAGGCAAGCAGGAATATATTGGCTAAGTGGCGAAACCTAAAGGCGACAGCCGTGTAACGCGGTTGCCGCCTTTTTTCTTTTTAATTGGCATAATAATGGTAAACATGAGGACGATAAGTTGTGCAGGCCGCTTCTCATAAAGTTGCGGGCTATTGCCGGCGGAATTTTTGGAATAGTTGCGGAATTGGGGGTAGAAAAATGAACAGAGAAATTTTTGCTCAGTTAGCGGAGTTGTCTGCGCAGGCAAAGCCGGCGGAGTTTGTTACCTTAGTTTCAGCTCCGGACAGTCAGGCTGGGTACATTGGACAAATGTTATTGTTAACCGCTGGAAAGCACCTAGGACAGTTGGTTGATGAAGAATTTACCCGCCTGGTTATTGATAAAATAGCGAGTCTTGTGTGGAAAAAGCCAATAACTTTGGATTTAGAATATGAAGGAGCAAGTTACCGTTTCTTTTGGGATAGGCTGTCCAAGCGGCGTTCGGCGCTCATCCTGGGGGCAGGCCATATCAGTCAGCCACTGACGTCGCTGTTGGCCATGCTTGAGTATTCTGTTACTGTTGTAGATGACCGTCCGGATTTTGCCAATACAAGACGGTTTCCACAAGCTGAGACCGTAATTTGTAAGGAGTTTGGCCAAGCGCTGGCAGAACTGAATTTATCTAGTTTTGGTGCAATTATTGTTGTTACAAGAGGACACCGCTCAGATATGGAATGCCTGCGGGCCGTTATTGATCAGCCTGCGTTGTATGTCGGGATGATTGGCAGCCAGGGGCGGGTTAGAATTGTTATTAACACATTAATGGCTGAAGGCATTGATAAAGATGCTCTGGCACGCTTGCACGCACCCATTGGGCTGGACATCGGTGCCGAGACTCCCACTGAGATTGCTTTAAGTATTGCCGCCGAAGTTGTAGCTGTCAGCAGTGGCGCTAACTTTTTACCGTTGTCTTACAAATGGAGGTGTAAATAATGGACGAGGCTATGGTTAAGGCTATTTGCGCCGTGCAGCAGGAAGGCGGCCAGGCGGCGCTTGCCAGTATTATCGCTACCAGGGGTTCAACGCCGCGTAAAGCCGGTGCCAAGATGTTGGTTTACCGTGACGGACGGGTGTTTGGCACCATCGGCGGGGGGTGTGCTGAAGCCGAAGTTCGCCTGCAGGCTTTGACTGCGCTCGATGAAAACCGTTCGTTTACTTATAAAGTGTCGATGTCAGGCGATACGGCGGCGAATGAAGGTATGGCCTGCGGCGGCATAATGGAAGTATTAATTCAGGTTGTATAATATGCTTTGGTCTGCATTAGGGTTTGAACCTGCCGGTGTATTTGCCTGTGTAGGAGCCGGCGGCAAGACTTCGCTGATACAGTCGCTGGCGGCCGAGGCCGTCCGTAAGGAGCGGCCTGTGTTAGTAACGGCTACTACCAAAATGTTTTATGACCAGATTGCCGGTTATCGCCTGCTGCTTTCTCCTGTAGATACCGAAGGGACAGGTACTATAGCCCTAAATCTTCAACCAGGGGAGACGGCGGCGTGGTTTGCCGGGCAGGAGGGCAGCAAGGTGGTGGGTGTTTCACCCCAGGGCATTGACAAGGTGGCGGCTAGCGCTCCCAATGCCTGTATCTTGGTAGAAGCCGACGGCGCCCGCCGTTGTCTTATTAAAGCGCCGGCAGTCCATGAGCCGGTAATACCTGATAGTACGGTAATGACTATTGGCGTATTAAACCTTACTTCTCTTGGCCGGCCGCTAACGGAAGATAATACCCACCGTTTGGAGCTGGTGACTAAGATTGTTGGCAAGCAGGCTGGCGCGATCATTGAGTGGCAGGATCTAGCCAAATTAGCCATACACCGGCACGGTATTTTTCAACATGCCCGGGGAACCAAGGTTCTGCTGCTGAGCGGCGCGGCGAAAAGCGGCTGGGAAATCGCGGCAAGACAAGTGGCCGGGTATGTTAAGATAGCGGGAACTGCAATCGAGCGTGTTGTAATAACCGCAGGTTTTGGCAACTCAATGCAAGTGAATGAGGTATACCTATTATGAAACAAAGAATTGCGGCAGTTATCTTAGCGGCAGGGATGTCAAGCCGGATGGGTCAGCAAAAACTATTGCTGCCGTTAGGTGGCAAGCCGTTGCTTTCCTATGTGCTCAGTCTTGTGCACGACAAAATTTGGGCTGACAGTATAGTTATTATTGGCCAACCCGAAGACGAATTGGCTGAATTGTGCCGACACTACAATTTGCGATCTGTATATAATGCCAACAGGCAGAATGGGCAAGCTACGTCAATTGCTTTGGCGATGCAGCAACTGCAAGGTGAGTTTGATGGTTTCATGTTTTTTATGGGCGATCAGCCGCTGTTGTCACCGGCTTTGATTGAGGCTGTCCTGATTCAGTTTGCCCAGATGGCGGATAATAGGTATGTCATCGTACCTTGTTATCAGGGACAGCGTTACAGCCCGGTATTGTTCGGCAGTCACTGGCAAGCCGATTTAGCTGCCTTGGCAGGAGATACCGGCGGCAGGCAGATTATGCGGAAAAATCCAGAATGGGTGCATGAGCTGGCCTGGCCGGATGCCGGCCCTTTTTATGATGCCGATACCTGGGAAGAGTATCAAGAGATGCGTAAGCTAGTAGAAGAGTGAAGATAGAGGGGGAGGCCAATTATGAGTTTTATTGAAAAACTGGGGAAATCATTTGTTTTTTCTACAGAACTTGGCGGTATTAATGGGGTAGATATTGCGGAAAGTATAGCGAAAGCCCGGGAATACCGGGGGCTGGATGCTATCAACGTTCATGACTGCCCCAACGCCCGCCTGCGGATGAACTCGGTAATGGCGGCAGCAATCCTGCAGCGGGAACTGAACACTACCACAATTCCTCACTTTACGTGCCGGGACCGGAGCTTGCTGGGAACTCAGGCGGATTTGCTGGGAGCCTGCGCACTGGGAATCAGGGCTTTGCTGCCTACTACCGGTGACGGACCACAGCACGGCCCATATGCTTCGTCGGCTGTATATGATTACAATTCAGCAAGGTTGATGGAAATCATCCGTGGTCTCAACCAAGGACGCGACGCTGTCGGTGAGGAAATCAAAGGGCAGACACAGTTTACTATTGCCGCAACAGCCAGCCCGGCCGCTGTTAACCTCGAGGCGGAGCTGGGGAATATGACCCGCAAAATAGAAGCCGGCGCCGGCTTCTTCCAGACTCAGCCGATATATGACGCCGAGCAGGCGCTGACTTTTCTTGCTAGTGCCCGGAAACTAGGTAAGCCCATGTTACTAGGGATAATGCCGCTGAAAAGCCTGAAGATGGCCGAGTTTGTCAACAAAAACGTCGCTGGAATCACCGTGCCTGACGCAATACTCAGAGAGCTGGCGCAAGGCAAAACCGGCTTCGAAGTAGCCTGCGAATTTATCCAAAAGGTACACAAGGAAGCCGACGGCCTGCACATTTTTGCCATGGGCGACATTGCTGTGACCAATCGTATAGTAGAATTTACCCGGTCATTAAAGTAACGACAGGGAAGGGGTATTTTAAAGCCGGTTTAGTACGGAGATTATCCGACTAAACCGGCCTTTTCTAGATTAATACATCTATTGATTGAGATTTACTGCTATGTTTTTTTTGTTTTTCGTCTGGCGTTTCTTCAGGAACTGTATTACTTGTGTTAATAGATTCAGCATCCTGTTCTGATGCAATCTTATCAGAGTTATTAGGCACTTCAGGATTTTCTTCCTGGTCTTTTTTTACTTTGTTCTTATTCTCCCGCGATTTTTCTGCGTCGTGTATCCCAGTCTTAACAGAGTTTTTCAAGTCTCTTTGTATCTCGTCGGCCTTCTCACCCATATCTCTTGCAATTTTGGCAAGTTTGCCGTCGGTACTGCTGACAACATCTGACTGATATTTTGTACTGCCACCGCGGTGCCCTATGTTTATCTCAGCTTGGGCTACGTTTTTCTCTCCAATTAGTTTATTGCGTACTGCATGCAGACTATTAAACTCGGAGCTGCACTTATTGACTGAAAGTAATTTATTTAAACTAGAGGATAATATGACCCCCTGGTTCTCATCTTCTTTTTCTTGCTCACTTTTTTTCATTGCTTCTTTGGCAGCAGCTTTTTCCTGGGCTTCTTCCATCTCTCTTTTTCTTGCGTCTGTTTGCGCCTTCATGATCTGTTGATCGATTTCCGCTATTTGGGCATTTAGTTCAGCAATTGTTTTTGTTTTTGTTTTGGGATCCTGCTCGCTGGCCCGGACTGTCTCAATTTGTTTTTGTACATGTTCTTTTTGCTTTTGTAGTGATGCAACTAAACTATCACATTTGCCGCTGACAGCCATATTAGTACTTGCGGATGCTTTGGAAATATTCATATGACTCCCCTCCCGTAAATATATCGTAAATATTTCCAATTTTGTTAAGTGTTTGCCAAAAAAATGAAAAAGCAAAATAACATTTTGTGGTAATACTAGTTTTTTGGCAGAAAACGTTAAAGATGAACCGCAGGTATTCTATGATATGTCCGGGATGTCGCTGGCCATTTATGACCAAATTGGCAGGTAAGCGATTATGTCCTTGTTTCTGATTAACGTAGAATAAGAGCCTAAGGAAACTTGGGATTACTTTGGAATGTTTACGGTTAACTGTTTTTGCGATAATCTAGAAGGCTAAAAAAGCTTAACTTCCGGATGGGAGTTAAGCTTTTTATCTTCCGGGCTCTGGATCCATCAATTCAGTTGTTGTTAAATCGCTAAATTTTTCGGTTAATAACTACTGATGTTAGTGCACTTTAATCATTTTGTGGTAATACTGGCTTTTTGGTATAATATTATTATTGTTCATGGAGCTTGATAATTCATGGAGGGTTTAGTTTGGGACATATAGTAAATCAAGAACGCGAGTATCGACTGCTGCAGCAGCGTCTGGATAAAAATATTACCGGAGCACCTTATTCACCGGTATTTATACAAATATTAAAATTGTTGTTTGTCCCGGCCGAGGCGGCAATTGCCAGGCAAATTCCGCTAAGGCCCACTTCCATTACAGCGTTGTCGCGGAAAACCGGGGTTCCTTTGCCGGAACTTAAGGAAAAGATACTCTCCATGGCTAAAAAGGGTTTAGTATTTGATTTCGAGTATAAAGGCGAGTGTCATGTGGTGTTGGCACCTGTCGTTATTGGCTTTTTCGAGTTTGTGTTTATGCGAACCCGGGATAACTTGGACATGACTGAATTAGCACATTTGTTTCATCAATATATGCTTGAGGACGATAAATTTGCCCGTGATATTTTTCAGGAGTCTACTCAAATTGGCCGTGCTTTGGTCAGGGAGGAAGCAATTCCAGCCGGTGACTATTCCGAGGTGCTGGACTGGGAAAAGGCCAGTCAGGTCATTCAATCGGCAAAAACTATCGGTATCTCATTATGTGCCTGCCGCCACAAAGCCAGCCATTTGGGACAAGCATGCGATGCGCCGCTTAGAACCTGCCTGACCTTTGGCAGCGGGGCGCAAATGATGATAAGCAAAGGAATCGCCGAACTGTCGAATGTAAGTGAAGCAATGGCGGTGCTTGAACAGTGTAAGCAGGCAGGCTTGGCGCAAATTGCTGACAATGTAAAGCACACTGTAGGCTATATGTGTAATTGCTGCGGCTGTTGCTGTGGCATGTTTCAGGCTGTCCGGACCTTTAACATTCAAAACGCTATTGTAACTTCCAGTTGGGTCGTTCATACAGACACTGCTAAGTGTACAGGCTGTGGTTTGTGTGTTAAAGCCTGCCCGGTGGAAGCCTTTTCTTTAGAAAATGACAGCGTTACAGGTAAGCCGAAAGCCGTGTGCGATTCTGAATTATGCGTAGGCTGCGGCGTGTGTTATTCAGCTTGCCGGCGGGGCTGTATTGTTATGGAGAAGCGCGAGCAGCGAGTAATGGTTCCCGAAAATACTTTTGACCGGATGGTAAACATGGCTATCGAGCGGGGTAAACTTAGTAGCTTCCTGTTTGACGATCCGTCTCGGTTAAGTCACCGGGCGCTGGGGCGTGTTGCTTCCGCTATCGAAAAATCCGCTCCGGTTAAAGCACTGCTGGCGGTTAAACCGCTTCGTTCGGCTTTTCTCAGGACACTTGTCGCCGGCGCGCAAAAATATACTAAGTAACAGTTTGCACAATTTTTATTTATTGAAACTATTTGAATAAGGGGAGATAAATTTGTATTTTGACAATGCCGAAGGGCCTGTATTTCGTCCGCCTAGCGAGGCATATAGTTTTATTTTGCGGGTAACGATAGGGTGTTCTCATAATGCTTGTACCTACTGCAATATGTACAGGTCTATTTCCTTTCGCACCAGGCCGATGCCCGAAATTGTGGCACAAATTAATGCCGCTAAACCTTATGCCAACCATATTCGCCGTATATTCCTGGCAGATGGCAATGCTTTGGTGTTGGCAACAGACAAATTGCTGGAGATACTGAATTTATTATCTCGAACCTTTCCCCGGCTACAGCGGGTATCCTGTTATGCCGGCCCCAAAGATTTGCTGCGGAAAACTCCGGACGAGCTGGCTGCTTTGCGGGATGCTGGGCTCAAACTTGTCTATTATGGCTTGGAATCCGGTGATGACGAGGTATTAAGAAGGGTTAATAAAGGCGTGGGGGCAGCCGAAGCCATCGAAGCCGGACAACGTATAGTCGCTGCCGGTATTAAGTTGTCTGTTATGGTGATTGCCGGTCTTGGCGGCAAAGAGCATTCCCTAAACCATACCCGCAATACTGCCAAGGCTGTAAATGCTATCCGTCCTCACATGCTGAGTGCGTTAACGCTAATGTTGTATCGTGGCAGCGAGTTATTAGCGCAGTTTGAACGGGGAGAATTTGTACCGTTGGCGCCAGCTGAAATCATGGGTGAGCTTCATGAACTAATAAGCGGCGTCGAATTGCCGGCAAACAGTCATTGTCTGTTTAGAAGCAATCATATATCCAACCACATAGCCCTGGCAGCCACTTTGCCCAAAGACAAAGATAAACTTCTTGACGACATCCGGACTGCAAAAATCCAACTGGCGAAAGTAACTGATTGGGATCCTTATAATAACGTTGAATAGGAATTTTTTTGTTGTAAGTAAGGAAACAGGCTCAAATCTTTGATTTGGGTCTGTTTTTTATGGATATCTGTAGAACATTAAAAGAAAAGAGGAAAAAAAGTACAAATACGGAACTGTATATAGGAGGAAAATTCTAACGCGGTGTGTACGCCGTGTTTTCTTAATAACCACTTATTAGTTGTGTATAACTTAATTAATTGCCAGGAGGAAATGATATGCAAAATTTAATAAGAGTATTTGTTTTTTTACTGCTAACTTCTATAGGGGTTACCTGTAATGCTGCTTCCGCTCCACAGCCGGTAGTAAGATTTGAAAACATCATGTATTTAGATAACCCTATCGCTCAATTTGACAAAGATACTATTAAGTATGCGAAGGATCCATATCGGGATGAACTTTTACTCGATGTTTGGATAAAAACAATTCCTGATGCCAAGGGGAACTATAATATGAACCGCTATTGGTTTAGGCTCAAAGAACGGGAAATGATGCCTGTTATTGAATGTAACCTTGATGCTGAAGGGAATGTGGTATCTCAAAAAATGCATACTTATGATGTTGCGTTATGGAAGCCAATTCTGCCGGAAACGATGATTGAAAAATGGTATTCAGCTACATTAACTTATGCTCACACAAACAACAAGAAGCTAAAAAGGGATTTGAACAAACGCAGCGATTCTGATTATGAAGGAGCGTCCACAAAGTCCGTTAAGCCTAAGGCTAAGGCAAAACAGAGCTAATATCGTTTTAATGACAAAAGGGTTGCAGGATAACTTATCTCGAGTTTTCCTGTAGCCCTTTTCTAATAGGATTATGTGACGGTAACTCGCAGAAATTGAAACTGTCTTGATTGCGGATGCTTTTGAATTTTTAACAATTTTGATTTATTAAGAAAATGAAGGATTTGTGGCTAATTTTAACAAATATAATATCAATAGAACAAAACAAAAGTGTTATCGCCAGCAGAACCGGTGAATTTTACTTACAAATAGATATAATGCAGCTTTATCAAATTGGAATAAGCCAAAGTCTTCCTGAGATAGTTTGGGGTTCTTGGAAAATCGCGAATCTATGGTTTTAAGTAAATTAACGGAGATGATCTATATGCCAAAAAAATTAGCAATAATACAGGGCCTTTTAATTTTACTCATATCTTGCTTTTATTGCACGGGAAACATAGCCCATGCCGAAGTGAAGACTATAATTTCGGAAGGGACAGCCCGGGTTGGCGAAAATGAAACTGAAGTTCAAGCCAGGCAGCGTGCTTGGCTTGATGGAGAGCGGAAGGCGTTAGAAGAAGCCGGAGTAGTAATTGCCAGCAGTACAAATGTTACTAACTTTGAAGTTGTTGAAGATTGGATTCAAAGTACCGCTGTAGCGAGAGTTCAGACTAAATTACTGTCGGAGACCCGAAGCTTCGAAGACAACTTAGTTGTATTCCGGGTTACATTGGAATGCAAGGTGGATACAGATGATATTGCGCTGCTAAATAAAGAACTTCAGAATTTAATGACAAGCAAAAATAAAAAATATGCACCCGGTAATCCGACTCCTAAACCGACAACACCACTAGTCGAACAAGTAAGGGACTTAATTTTATCTGATGGCTCCGTTTACACGGGCACAATGCTAGAAGGCTTCCCGGACGGCCAGGGGGTAAAACGCTTCCCTGACGGCGGAAAATATGAAGGAGCTTTTCGCAAGGGATTACGCCAAGGCTCAGGCACTATGATTTGGCCTAATGGTGATTGCTATCGCGGGCATTGGCTAAGCGACATGCGGTCAGGCCGAGGTGAGTTTATAACTGCCAACGGTGAAAAACAGATTGGTCGCTGGTTGAATGATATTTTTTATGGGGAGTAAATGATTGGTAACACTGAAAAAATCCTGCCGAAATTTTAAAATTTGGCAGGATTTTTGTATGTTTACAGGAAAGTTAATCTATGGTAAGTTAGCGTTTTTAACAGGTCAAATTGCATACTGTATTAGGAGGAAAATTTATGAAAGTTAACAACCGGATTTTTGCGCTGACGTTTGCTCTTATGCTTTGTTTTACATCTATCGTATTTGCCGGCGCAGATGTTAGCAGCGAAGATGTCAAATGCATAAAGGTTAGCGTAATGGAGGGAGAAAGATACGGCTACATTTTACGCAGCAGCGGAAAATGGGTAATACCGCCCCAATTTTCTGCCGCGCGGGATTTTCAGCCCAATGGACTAGCTGTTGCAGGTGACGATAAGAAGGTAGGTCTCATTGATTTACAGGGACGGGCGGTTGGAGCGCAAGATTTCCAGTCCATTTCCCCCTTTGAAGACGGCTATGCTGTTGTCATGAAAAATGGCAAGTTTGGTGCTATTAATGAAAAGGGAGAAATAGTCTTAGCTCCCAAATATGACTATGGCAGTATCACTTTTAGTGAACAATTGGCAGCGGTAAGTGTAAATGGCAAGTACGGTTTTGTTAGCAACAAGGACCAGCTGGTTATTGCGCCAGAGTTCGATAAGGCTTTGCCTTTCCACGAAGGACTCGCCGCAGTAGCAGTACAAGGTAAGTTTGGGTTTATTGATGCAACAGGACGTTTTGTTATTAAACCGCAATATGAAACGGCAGGTTCCTTCTCAGAAGGTCTGGCTCAGGTCAGCTTGGGAGGCAAGGTCGGTTTTATTGATAAAGCGGGTACCGTTGTAATCCCTACGCAGTATCAAAGCGCTTCTGATTTTAAGGAAGGGTTGGCAGCAATAGAGAGTAAGGACGACTATGGTTACATTAACAAGGCCGGGAAAAAGGTTGTTGATCCCAAGTATGAAATGGCCTTGCCTTTTAAGAACGGCGTGGCTGCGGTTAGTATGAAAGATCAGTTTGGCTATAATCGGTATGGACTTATTAACAATCAGGGCTATGAAGTAGTACCTTACCAGTTTAATTATGAACCCGTATGGGAAGGCGACCTCATTAAAGTAAGAACGAGCAAAAAAACCGGGTATATGGATGCTAAAGGCAGATGGATTGTTAAGCCCGAACTCTTCTCAGGGGTTGTTTCGGACTACTGGCATAAGCAGGGAATTGTTGTCGCCAACGATGTGTACTATGATCGGCAAGGTAAGAAATTAAATTATTATCTCAATTACATACATGATGCTTATGATGAAATGAGACAAAACCACTATGACGCTGCCATGAATCTATTTATGATGGCTGCGGAAATTAACCCGAAAGATAAGGTTGCTGCCTGGGGTATGGCTTTGGCGACTGCGAACAAAGATGCCCGTAATCAATATAAACCGGCAGTACCTGGCGCGGCAAAGCAACAGGATGCGCAGCTTTCCAGCGATAAGGTCGTTCCCTTTCCGCTGATTACTGAAGACGGGACTAAGTTCGGTTATATGCAACTGGATACCGGCCGCTGGGTTATCCTCCCCCGTTTTGAAGAAGCTAAAAGCTTTAAAGACGGTTTGGCTCAAGTTAGGGAAAAAGAAAAATATGGGTTTATCCGCCTTGATGGCACATACGCTATTATGCCTGAATATGATTCGACCTGGTATGGTTTCGAAGAAGGGCTTTTAGCGGTAAAATCCCGCGGACAATACGGTTTTGTCGATAATACCGGAGCTATGATTATTAAACCGCAATTCACCTATGCCGGTCGTTTCAGCGAAGGCTTGGCACCAATTTATTTTAATGGTAATTACGGATATATCAACAAACAAGGTGTAGTTGTCATTTCTTCAAGCTATCAGTTTGCTTCTGATTTTGTTGACGGTATGGCAGCAGTTGAACTGGATAACAAATGGGGATTCATTAATAAATCCGGTCAATTGGTCATTCCCTGTCAATATGAGAATAGTCAGTCCCAGTTCTCTGAGGGTCTGGCGAGTGTCAAGCTTAATGGAAAATACGGGTTTGTTGATAAGAACGGCAAAATGGTTATCGTCCCGCAATATGATAATGCCGAAGCATTTCATGAGGGCCTAGCCGTTGTTCGAATCAATAATCAATATGGCGTGATTGATCGCGAAGGTCGATATGTAGTTAAACCTGGGTATGATAAGATTTCAGATTTTAATAAAGGTGTTGCCGAAGTCAAACTAAAAGGCCGTTTTGGCTACATCGACAAAAAAGGCCAAGTCGTTGTTCCTGTCCAATTTGAAAAAGTCGGCTACTCCCCGGAAGATGGCCTGATTGGCGTGTATGGCAACAGCCAATGGGGTGTTATGAATACAAGTGGTAAATGGGTTAATGCCCCTATAACACTTAATGCCCCGTTAGAAAAATATTGGCCGGTACAAAAAATCTTGGTGGCTGATGGCTATTATTACAGACAGGGTCAGGGTGCTTTAGTCCAGCTTGATCACTATCTTAACCACTTAAAGAACGGCTCCGTGTATTTACAACAGGGAGATGACCAGAAAGCAAAACGTTCGTTTGAAGCTGCTATTGCGATAAACCCCGGCGATGAAACAGCACTATGTGGATTAATCCAGATAATGGCGAAAGAAGTTTATTTGCAAAAAGGCTTAAATTAATAATTAATAAATAGTTTAAAGAGGTTACGAGAACCGTCAGTTCTTGTAACCTCTTTTTTGTGTGCCGAGGATATCTCAAAATGCTCTTTTTATAAAAAAATCAAAAAAATATTTTAAGACTATACTTTAGTATAGTGCGTTTTTTTACAAATTATGGTAAGATTATTTAAATGGAAATATAAGGAATTAATAGATTTAACGGTATTGGTGGGGGGATCACATTGTATTTCCAAAGAGCTGTAACGGCAGAAGATGATGCATTCTTATTCGGTTTGTATGCAAGCACCAGGCGAGAAGAACTTGCACAATGGGGCTGGGAAAAAGAACAACAACTAAAATTTTTGCGCATGCAATTTCAGTGTCAGTCGCGATCTTATCAAATGCAATATCCAAACTTAGAAACTAAAATTATTCTTACCGGTGATGCCAAAGTTGGACGTATTATCACAGCTAAAAACAATAGTGAAATGGTATTGGTGGATATTAGCTTGTTGCCGGAATTTTATAATCAAGGGTTCGGCACAGCTTTATTAAAAGACCTGCAGCAGAAGGCTCACACTGAAGGGATACCGCTTCGCTTGAGTGTATTGACAAATAATCCTGCTAAGCGGCTTTATGAAAGAATGGGCTTTAAGACCGTTGAAACAAAGGAAACTCATACAATCATGAGGTGGATAAAATAAAGTTTTAGGAGAGAGACGGATGGTTTTATCAAAGAGAATATCTAAGTTGTTATCAGTAATACTGTCTGTTTTAATGCTGCTAACAAATTCACTCTATATTTTGCCAGCTTATGCAGAAGAGATTAATAACTCTTCTGCACATTTAAGTGATAGCGAAAAGGTCAATCAATTTGTGAACCAACTTGTTCCGTATTTTTTTAAGAACGGAAAATCGCAGGGGCCGGAATGGCTAAAAACCACGGATTTTAATTTGACATTTACCGAAGACTACAAACCTATATATTCGCTGGAGACGATTCAGCCCTTCGGCAAAGTAAATGATAACGGCGAACTATGGTTTTGGCAGGGACGTTATGCCCATCAGTCTGATAACAACACTGCTAACCTCGGAATTGGTTGGCGCAAAATCTCGGCAGATAAAACCCGGATAGTTGGTGTGAACACTTTTTATGACTATGGATTTAAATATAATTTATCGCGGGTTGGCATCGGTACCGAATATTTTAAAAATCTGGCCGAATACCGGTTTAATTACTATCTTCCTCTGTCTGGTGATAAGCAGACAGACGTGAGCTATACAGATGCTGGTATCTTACGCTCTTATATTCGTGCAGTAGAAGGCTTTGATTATGAAGTGGGAACAGCTTTGAAAAACGCCCAATGGCTAAAATTTTATGCATCCGGATTTTATTATGATAATAAATATCATGAGGATGAGACTGGGTACCGGTTGCGGAACACTATGCAAATAACACCCCGGTTTTCCGTCGAGTTGGGCTATATCAAATCAAATCAAAACGGCGGAGATTTTTACGGCAAGTTTAGTTACCAACTGGCAGATAAACTTGGCCCTTCTTTGTATGGAACGAATAAAGAAAATAAAAAGCAGGATATCGACCTTTCCTACAAGTTGTTACAAAAGGTTGAACGGAATAATACCATTAAAACCGAAACATTCACTAAGCTAGAAGCCTATACAGGCAGTATAAAAGTTAGTGTTACTAACTCCGGTAATAAGGCTATTCAGGGAGTGCTTTTACAAGCCTATCAAAATGGCAGTCCGGTAGGGAGCGCAGTACGGACAGATGCTTCAGGTACAGGCGTACTCAGCGGTCTTTCCGTTGGTACATATACAGTAAGAGCTACCTACTTCAACAATATGGAAGATAAAACGGTTACTGTTCAAAAAGACCAGACGGCGAGTACTGAGTTTAAATTACCAATCGTTGGCGGCAGTATGGTAGTTAATGTTCTTAATGCTCAGGGGCAGCCTGTAGCCGGAGCAACAGTTACCGCTCATGTTGGTAGTGGGCTAATAGTACAAGCAGAGCGAAGCCTTTTTGACCGGCTCCTGGGTGTAAAAACCGCTTATGCAGCAGATTCAAGTTTTACATTGACAGGAACTTCCGGAGCTGACGGCAGAGTAATATTTACCGATATGCCTGCGGGAGACTATCGATTTACGGTTATGTTTAATAATCAAGCTGTACAAAGCAATCCAGTTAATGTGCCACCAAGCGGGGGTACGGGCAACGTTGACGTAATAGTAGATTCTGGCGCCGCAAATAACGGCTATGCCGTTATTTCGGTACAGGATGGAAGCGGTGTATTGAGCGGAGCAACAGTCAGTGTAAATGTAAACGGCAGTACACGAACAGCTACCACCGATTCAGCCGGTAAGGCAATTTTTAGCGATTTACCCGCCGGAAACTATACTTTTACTGCAAGTAAAACTTACTATAATAATAATTTCACTAAAGTAACAATACATAATAAAGAAACCGCAGTCGGTGCAATAACCTTAACTCCCAGCGGAGGTAGTGCTCAGGTGACTGTTGCAGTAATGGGAGGCGCGGGCATTATACCGAACTTCACGGTGGACGGTGCGGCCCGCACGGCGGAAGCGGTGAGCGGGAATGTATATATCTTCCGTAACCTAACGGCAGGCAACCATACTATTGACGCATGGTATACCGGGTATAGCGGCAGCGGTGCCAAGACGGTCAGTGTAGTGCAGGGGACAACGGTTGATGGTGGAACGATAACCCTGACCGCCGATACCGGCAGCGCCAAGGTGACGGTTGTCTTTGCGGGAGGCAGCGGCACGCCGAGCTTTACGGTTGATGGTGCGGCTCGAACACCGGATATGACGAGCGGCAACATCTACACTTTCAATAACCTAATAGTAGGCAGTCATAGCATTGATGCCACCTGCACAGGCTTTACCAGCAACGGCGCGAAAACGGTCAATGTGGCGAAGAACGGAACGAGCGACGGCGGGATCATCGCGCTGACTCGGGATACGGGCAGCGCTACGATAACGGTAAAAGACGGCAGCGGAGCGGCGGTAGCGGTAGCAACGGTCAGCATAGATGGCACAGCCCTAACAGCAACAACTGATGCTTCAGGAGTAGCAACGTTCAGCAACAACATACCAACCGGAACCTATACCTTCACTGCCATTAAGATTGGTTACACTGTCGGAAAAGTCAGCAATGTAACGGTAAGCAAGGGAGCGACGGCAACTCCGGCTATAACGATAACCCGGGATATGGGTAGTGCTGCGATAACAGTAAAAGACGGCAGCGGAGCGTTGGTAGAGGGAGCAACAGTCAGCATTGACGGCACAGGCCTAACAGCAACAACTAATGCTTCCGGAGTAGCAATGTTCAGCAACAACATACCAACCGGAACCTATACCTTTACTGCCAGCAAGACTGGTTACACTGCTGGAACAGTCAGCAATGTAGCGATAATCAAAGGAGCGACGGCAACGCCGCCGGCCATAGAGATAACTCGTGACACCGGCAGCGCCAGCATAACGGTAAAAGACGGCAGCGGAGCGGCGGTAGCGGTAGCAACGGTCAGCATAGATGGCACAGCCCTAACAGCAACAACTGATGCTTCAGGAGTAGCAACGTTCAGCAACAACATACCAACCGGAACCTATACCTTCACTGCCAACAAGACTGGCTACGCTGCCGGAACAGTCAGCAATGTAGCGATAAGCAAGGGAGCCATGGCAATGCCGCCGGCCATAGCGATAACCCGTGACACCGGCAGCATTGTGGTGACAATCGTAGGCGGCAGCGGCCCGGTGAGCTTCACGGTGGACGGGGTGCTCCGGATCCCGGATGCGGCAAGCGGGAACGTGTATACCTTCCATAATCTGACGACCGACAGCCATAGCATCAACGCTACCTGTGCCGACTATACCAGCGACGGGCCTAAGACGACCAATGTGATGAAAGATACGGCCGCAGGTGTCACTCTCAACTTCGTTCACGATACCGGCAGCGCTAAGATAACGGTTGCGCTGGTGGGAGTCACAGGCATCACCCCGAACTTTACAGTGGACGGGACGCCGCGGACCCCAGATGTAACGAGCGGAAACGTGTATACCTTCCATAATCTGATGACCGGCAGCCATAGTATTGCCGCGTCATATCCGAACTGCACCAACGATGGCGCGAAAAATATCAATGTAACGAAGGGGACAACGGTTGACGGCGGGACCATTACCCTGACCGCGGATGCCGGTAGCGCTAAGGTGACGGTATCGTTCGCGGGCGGCAGCGGTACGCCGAGTTTCCTGGTGGACGGTACGCCCCGGACAGCGGACTTGATAAGCGGCGGCACCTATACCTTCAATAACTTGATGGTAGGAAGTCATAGCATTGATGCCGCCTGTACGGGTTTTACCAGCGACGGAGCAAAAACGGTATGTGTGACGAAGAACGGGACGACTGATGGCGGGACCATTACCCTGACTCGCGACACAGGCAGCATCGCGGTGACAATCGTAGGCGGCAGTGGCCCGGTGAGCTTCACGGTGGACGGGGCGAATCGCGCACCGGATGCGACGAGCGGGAACGTGTACACCTTCCATAGCCTGCCGACCGGCAGCCATACTATCAATGCCACCTGTGTCGACTATACCAGCGACGGGCCTAAGACGACCAATGTGATGAAAGATACGGCCGCAGGTGTCACTCTCAGCTTCGTTCGCGATACCGGCAGCGCTAAGATAACGGTTGCGTTGGTGGGAGCCACGGGCATCACCCCGAACTTTACAGTGGATGGGACGACCAGCACGGCATATGTGAAAACCGGCGACGACTATATGTTCCATAACCTGACGACCGGCAACCATACCATCGCCGCATCGTATCCGGGCTTTACCAGCAGCGGGTCAGTGCCAGTAACTGTAAGCAAACCTACCCCTGGGACTGGAATCATCACCCTGACGCGTGATACCTTCAACGCAAAAATCACGGTGACGGACGGAAATAGCGTAGTGAAAGGGGCGACGGTGACCATAGATGGCATCGGGTCAACGACCACGGACAATTTGGGTGTGGCGACGTTCAGCGGCATACCGACGAACACAACGGCAAACCCGGCCTATATGGTTAGGGCAACTAAAGACGGTTATGGCCAAGTTAGCCAAGGGCTCAGTATGACTACCAAAGACGGGAATGTTAATCTAACGCTTGCAATGCCGGTAACTAAGGCCATTGTCACGGTAGCGGTATATATGGATGATACTTTGACCCAGTTGGATCTCGCTCCGAAGGCACTTACAATAACACGGGATGATAATAGTACTGTGGTGGCGAGCGGCACTACATCCAACGGCACATATACGTTCACGCTGGAGCCAGTGGCTACCTTCTATTGCGTTTATTTGGGTCCTATCAGTAATGGTTGTTATCATATAATCGCGGATGATATTAACACTCCTGCCGGACTTACCCCAGGAAATCACCCCGTATATAAGATATATCCCTATTGAGTTTTACTTGATTGTCATGCAGGCTTTTGCCGGCAATAAGTCTAGCGGCAAGAGTCTGCATAGCTGATAATAGTTAGAAAAAACAAACAGGAGGAGGAAGAAGATGTCAGAATGGTATTTAGGCGAGATTCGTATGTGGGCGGGAATACGCATTCCCGACGGATGGCATGTCTGCGACGGAATTGCGTTGCCGATTGCAGGGAACGATGCGCTTTATGCATTGCTTGGAACAACTTATGGCGGTGATGGCATAACCAATTTTGCGCTGCCCGATCTTAGGGGGCGGATAGCCGTCGGCCAGGGCGCGGGTCCCAATTTGACTCCGCGCGCAATTGGAAGTTCCGGCGGTAGTGAAACAGTAACGTTGAGTAGCAGCCAGATTCCTGCACATACACACGCAATTAAGGCTAGTACGGCTAACGGGACCACTAATGATCCGACCAATACTGTTTGGGCAAATACCGGCAGTACTGCTATAAAGCAATTCTCTACCACGGTAACAGATAGTACTTATGGCGCTATGGATGCTGCCGCGTTGAGTAACAATACCGGCGGCCAGCCGCATAATAATATGATGCCTTCACTGGCAATCAACTTTATTATTGCGTTGAACGGTATATTTCCTACACAGTCTTAAAGTATGAAGATGGATGGAGGAGGAACATATGAGTGATTGGTTTCTAGGGGAAATTCGGGTATTTCCCTATGGTTATGCGCCTAATTATTGGCTGGACTGTGATGGCCGGCTGTTGAAAATTAATCAGTACCAAGCCTTGTATTCTCTGCTTGGCAACACTTATGGCGGAAGTCAGGCAGCCGGTACGTTTGCCTTACCGGATTTACGGGGACGGGTTGCACTCCACCCTAATAATATAGCGGATACTACAAGAGTAACGCTTAACTCGGGGAACTTAATCGGGGAAGAAAATCACACCTTGACTACAGCTGAAGTTCCTAGTCATACTCATGTTCCGAGGGGAAACAATACTGCGGGTACGAAAAACACGCTGGCAGGCAACGTTTGGGCAGCAGGTGCAACTGGTCAGAACCTCTACGGTGCTTTTCCTGCGTCACCTGTTGCTATGAATACTGCTAGTGTTCAGCCTGCGGGGGATGGGCAAAGTCATCCCAGCATGCAGCCGTTTCAGGTTCTGAGATACTGTATTGCCGTAATGGGAGTATATCCCCCACGACCATAATAAAGGAGGTTGAAAACAATGGATGCATTTACTGGCGAAATTCGCTTGTTTGCGGGGCCGTTTGCTCCGCTGGATTGGTTGTTTTGTGACGGGCAATTACTGCCGGTTAACCAATATACAGCTTTATATTCGTTAATAGGAAATACCTATGGTGGTACTGCCAACGTTAATTTTAATCTACCTGATTTACGGGGCAGAGTACCAATGGGAACCGGAAATGGTCAGAACCTGACTCCCAGATATTTAGGCTCAGTGGCCGGAACTAATAGTGTTACCCTGACCAGTGGCCAGATGGCGGTACATACTCATACCGTTCAAGGGAAAGCAACCGGTGGTGTTGCTACTAATGACCCGGCAAGTAATACTTGGGCAAATGTTCCGCCAACTGTAAAAATCTATGCTGCTGATCCTAATATAAACATGAGTCCGCAAGCAGTTGAGCCGGCTGTAAGTGGTGGTTTGCCGCATACTAATATCCAGCCAAGTGTTGGTATAAATTACATAATATGTGTAAATGGATATTATCCAGCATTTCCCTAAATGGCAATTTTGGCCAGTGTAGTTAGTCTACTAAAGCATGAAAACAGTGAAATGACGCATTGTCGCCATTTCACTGTTTTCTTTTAAAAAGAGGGTCAGGCTTAAGTTATACCAATAATTGACTTAATTGTAATCGGAAACAGGTAGTCCGAGTTCTTGGGATTGACTGAACTACCCTTTGACGTTAGTTGAATCTGCAAGACGAGTTGTTACGTAGTTTTGGTTGCTGTTTTTACAAACGATTCCACGACAAATTCTTTAAAGCGTTTGGCTACGGGCGGAACATAACGGTTTTTATTCCAGCCAATGGCTATCGTACGAAAACACTTCGGAGCCGAAATCGGAATGAACACGATATTCGGATTGTTTAAGCCTCCGATATGAGGGATAAGTGCGACGCCAAGCTGGGCTTCGGCAAGACCGGCCACGGTCATGATTTCATCGCCTTCAAACGTGATATAAGGATGAATATCTGCGATCTGAAAATAACGGTCAGCTAAAATACGCAGTCCATAATCTTTCTTAAAGGTAATAATCGGTTCTGCCGCAATTTCATGGAGTTCAATCTGTGCCCGCGCAGCCAGCCGGTGATTGCGGGGTACACAGATAAACAGCTCTTCGGTGAACAGTTCTATCCATTCGATGAAGTCCGGACTCTTCATTGGCGAGCAAAGGCATAAGTCAATTTCGCCGGTGATCAGTTGATGCAATAAAAATGATGTGGCGTTTTGTGATAACTTAAAATCAATTTTAGGATACTGCTGGCGGAAGGTGCCTAGCAGGTGGGGGACAATGTTCGAACCCAACGAATGTAAAAAGGCTAACGAAACACTGCCGTATTCCGGATTGATTAAATCGAGGATCCTTTGCTTGCCGTTAGCGATCTCCAACAAAGCCCGTTCCACGTGGCCGAGAAAAATTTGCCCATGCGCATTTAAAGAAATTTTTTTCCCACAGCGTTCAAATAACGGAAAACCGAGTTCTTCTTCCAGTTTGGCAACAGAGCGGCTAAGCGCCGATTGGGAGATTGCCAGTTTTTTTGCTGCAAGCGTAAAGTGTTGCAGCTCGGCAACTGTTTTAAAATACTCCAGTTGATTCCACTCCATGTAACTACCCCTTTGGTATTGTAATAGTTAATTGTATGATAATGCATACGATGTATTATTGCAATGCTAATTATGCATTGGACGTATTAAGAATTATGTACTACTATAAAGGAAAGAGAGTTTTATATCACTTTCCTGGAGGAGTACCTGAATATGAATGATTATATACAGAAAGGAACAGGTCAGTTTTGGCGGGCTATTTCGGCCTTGTTTTTGGGGACACTGGCATCCTTTGGCATAATTTATTGTACCCAGCCCTTGATACCGGTATTTTCGCGAGAATTTCATTTAACGCCGGCAACCGCCAGCTTAGCCATGTCCTTTACCAGCGGCGGGATGGCAATATCGATGTTTGCCATTGCCTGTATGGCCGACTATTTAAACCGGAAATTAACCATGGTTATCTCGTTTCTTGGGGCGGCGCTATTTATGATTCCCATTGTTTACGGTAACGACTTTACCACTATTCTTGTCTGCCGGGCCGCTCAGGGGATATTGGTAGCGGGATTCCCGGCCATAGCCATGGCGTATATAAACGAAGAGTTCGCCCCGGAGATTAGAGGCTTGGTTATCGGAATATATATTAGCGGAACCTCAATTGGCGGCCTGTGTTCACGCTTGCTGGTTAGTACCGTTACGGATTATTTCACCTGGCACATTGCGTTAGCTTGTGTTGGTGTGTTGGGTTTTTTAATCAGCGGCTGGTTTTGTCTGGCTATCCCTAAATCCCAGCATTTCTTCTCTCAAAGGCATTCGCTGCGGACTATTGCGGGAGATTTGCTAGAGAACTTGCAGGATCAAACGATTATTCGGCTGTATATCATTGCCTTCGCTTTCATGGGCTGCTTTATGGCAATATATAACTATATCGGTTATCCGCTCATGGCTCCGCCCTACAACCTTAGCCAAACGGCGGTAGGCGGCTTATTCACCCTTTATTTAATCGGAACATTCAGTTCAACCTTTATGGGGGGAATGTGCGACAAGTACGGTAATGCCAAAATTCTGTCGCTCTCAATCTTCCTGATGCTTTGTGGCGCACTAATTACTCTGTTGCCGCTCCTGACACTTAAGATTATTGGTCTTGCAATATTTACTTTTGGTTTTTTCGCCAGCCACTCGTCTGCCTGCAGCTGGGTGGGTAAGGCTTGTCCTGGGGATAAGGCGCGGGCTGCTTCGCTGTATTTACTTTTCTACTACATTGGGGCCAGTGTTATTGGTACCTCCGGTGGAATATTTTTATCCGAATACGGCTGGCCTGGCGTAGTTTTCATTGTTGGAGTTATTTTGTCAGTCGCATTAGCGCTTTCCCATGTGCTATGGCCTGCTAAGGCGGCTGTGTTGAGTCAGTCACATTAATAAGAGAAAATACCCATTTCCATTAGCGGGATGGGTATTTTTTGTAATGATTGAAAAACAAAAATAGGTGAGTCAGAAGGGATCTGACTCACCTATTTAATTTAGTCAATATAGAATTGCAGGGGATACGCAAGATAGTGCACAGGCTCCATCTTTTCTACTGTGTAGAAACCGGCAGGGGCTTTGAGCACCGTTGGAATACGGTTAACAATAGTTGCGCAGGTATGCTCAACTGTCGCAGGTTTTTTTACAAAGAATTCAGTATTAGGCTCGCCGGTTATTTTCCAGTCGCACATATCGCCATCGTCCGGGCCGTATACTTTGCCAATGCATTGTGTTTCAATAATTGGTCCCTGGAACGTTTCTGTTGTAACGACTGCGCTCATACCAATGCAGTGGCCTTTAGGAATGGTTCTGCCGAGTGTTGATGAGTAAAGTTCAGTGTCATAAAAGTAGGGTACGCATTTTTGGGTCTGGGATTTGATTGTCCAACCCATTTTGGAGCAAAGGCCTTCGTTTGAATTCCAAACATATGAGGGTTCAAGAACTTCTGGGTGAGCGATTTGCTCTTCAAATTCCTCCGGCGTTAAGCCAACCCCATGGGCTTTGGCCAGGGCAAGACCATAGTCTTCGACATTGTAGCTGACAGCCCCTTCGATCTTTTGGATATTATGGATGCCGCCAGCAACGCAGTCAATCATATTGATCCAGTAAATATCCTGCATGCCTGAACCGGCTATTGTGCAGTTGTACTTTTTAGCGATCTTATCAAGCTTGTTGGTAATAGACGCGCCGGTTGTCCACGGATAAATAGCTTCTTCACAAGTGGTAATCACATTTATGCCGCGTTTTACAATTTTCTCAAAGTGTGGGTATACATCATTCATAAAACTAAAAAGGGTAACGACGGCAATATTGGCATCACACTCGTCAAGTACGGCATCGGCGTCACTTCTGATGGTTACGCCAAGCTTCACCCCTAACCCGGCCCAATCGCCGACATCCATGCCCACAACAGCAGGATTAACGTCAATTGCTCCAACAATTTCGGCACCTTTTTCATATAAATACCTGAGGGTGTATTTGGACATTTTGCCGCAACCATATTGTACTACACGGATTTTTTCTTTAAACATACCAACAACACCTCTTATTTTAATTGATAGAATCAAGTAGTAGATTCTTCAATTTTAGTGTACAGATTGTTATCGGTATAAGGTCAAGCGGTATTAACAAAATTTTATAGGAACTTGTAAACGTAAAAACATGCCCCGCTCGTTGCTTTCAAAAATGGGTAAGTCTGTTAAGACTTCGCAAATATAATCGCCGACAATTGTATAACCTCTTTCCATAGCCGTATCTAACAGGCGAGTAGCATATTCTTTTTCTTTATCGAACTTATTGCAGTATATACAAAGGTAGGTATTAGAAGGAAGCGTGTAAATAAGATTCTCGGCAATATCTTCGTTATCAACAAACACAAAAACTTCGGTAGAAATAAATTTACGGTTTTTGAAATTGTCCTGTCGTAAAATTGTACCGGCATTGCAAAAATAAATTTGTGGTAAGTTGTTGGTAATTAGGTTTTTCTTAAATTCGCGTAATATTTTTTCATATACTTCAATATCATAATCATAAAAATTGATGCCAACATCGACGGAATAGATAAAGCGTTTACTGATATATTCAACTAAGATGGTTCCGTCGGGCGGTGAGTTGGCATACCGGTCATAGCTTTCAATGGTACGCTGGATGGCGCGTTTTTGATAATTTAGCTCTTTAATTTGTGTATCAATGCTATCACTTTTTCTTGTTAAAATACTCTTGATAAGCGAAAAGTCAGTTTGGTCTAATTGCTCTTTAATGCTTTTAAGACTCATGCCCAGCGACTTCATATGTTGAATCATATCCAGCCGGGCGCTTTGTTTGATGTTATAATACCGGTACTTATTTTTTGTGTCTGTGAGGTAGGGTTGTAAAAGTCCCATTTTATCATAGAGTCGCAAGGTCTGCTCTGAAATGTGATTTAATTTCGCCATCTCCCCAATTGTTAGTTTTTCCATTGCAGCACCTCTTTCTATTTTTTCCTATATGTACAAGTCAAGAGTAAGGTAATGGCGACACAAACTTTATTGTAAGAATAAGGTTTGCGTCATCATTAGGTAATGACATTTTGCAATGGGAAATCAATTGCTTAGAAATATTTTTATCTCATTATCATTGCAATTCGACGTTATCTTCCGATTTCCTAGGAATTTTTTTGTTGTTTTAGTATGCAAAACAGACTGCACCAATATAGAGCAGTCTGTTTTATCTATGTCTATCAAATTATTTGGTGCCAAATCGTTTTATTCTATATACGAGCAGCAGTAATCAACAACTGTATTTACTTTGAGCTTGAACTTTGAGTTAGCAGGGACTTCGAATTGTTCACCGCTTTTATAAGTACGCCATTCTGATTGTCCGGGAAGCAGCACAGCCATTTCGCCTGCCAGCATTTCCATGACTTCAGCTGCGGCTGTACCGAATTCGTAGTCGCCAGGCAGCATGATTCCCAATGTTTTCCGGCTGCCATCGTTGAATAAGACGGTACGGCTTGTTACTTTGCCCTCAAAATATATATTAGCCTGTTTAATCACCGATACATTCTCAAAATTTTTCATAAAGAATTATCCTCCTAGCAATATTTTTGCTGACTTTTTGTTACCTGCGCAACAGTGGGATATGAGTAATTATCATTCGCCTAATTCTAGATTTTTCCTGCAAAACCGAAGGGTCAGGCTTGAGTTATACATTGAAATTGACTTATTTGCATATGTCACTACATTGTTGTTTAACAGGCGGAATATCGATATGTTCGAATATTTTGATGATTTTAACGCGGTTTGCCTGTATAATAATAGTACAAGTATACTGATATTTTTTGCCTGCAAGGGTCTTGATTACAGAGAAGCCAATCTGAGTTTGTCAGATTGCAGGCGTTGGGCGTAAAAATATCGAAGTAATTTTAAGGTACTGCATTTTTAATACTCTTGGTTTTACAAAAGGATCCTTATAGGTTCTGCAGGATCATTTTGATTTTACTATCGGACAAATAGTAAAGGAGTCTAACAATATGAAATTAATTAAAACTACCGAAGCAGTCGGGCATGTGCTCTGCCACGACATGACTCAGATTATACCGGGCATAGTGAAGGATGCCGTATTTCGTAAAGGGCATGTTGTCAGGGAAGAGGATATCCCGGTACTGCTGTCAATTGGCAAAGAACATTTATATATCTGGGAAAAAGATGATACCAAATACCATGAAAACGAAGCAGCAGAAATTCTGTGTGAAATATGCAAGAACGAATATATTGACGCTACCGAGGTTAAAGAAGGGAAAGTTGAGTTGATCGCGGCAGCAGACGGACTGCTAAAAATTGACGAGGACAAGGTTAATGCGATCAATGCTTTGGGGGAAATGATTATAGCCACCAGGCACGGTAATTTTCCTGTGAAAAAAGGAGACAAGCTTGCTGGAACCCGTATCGTTCCGCTAGTTATTGAAAAGGAAAAAATGGCAAAGGCCCAGGAGATTGCCGGCAGTACACCGTTATTAAAGATTTTGCCGCTCAGACATAAAAAAGTAGGTATCGTAACAACCGGTAATGAAGTCTATCACGGCAGAATTACCGACGCTTTTGGACCAGTCATCCGCGAAAAACTGGGCGAGTATGATACCGAAGTTTTGGGTCAAACGATCATGAATGATGACCCGCAAAATATTGCCAACGCGATTCAGGAGTATATTGACAAGGGTGCTGAAATGGTGGTTTGTACGGGCGGTATGAGTGTTGATCCGGATGATACCACACCTACAGCGATAAAGAGTACCGGAGCCGATTTGGTCTGCTACGGTGCGCCGGTACTTCCCGGCGCTATGTTCTTACTTGCTTATACAAAAAGCGGCATTCCGATTTTAGGATTGCCAGGGTGTGTTATGTATGCCAAACGGACAATTTTTGATTTGGTATTGCCAAGGGTATTGGCTGACGAACGGCTGACGGCAAAAGATGTAAGCACGCTTGGCATTGGCGGCTTATGCCTGAACTGTAATACCTGTACTTTTCCTAATTGCGGCTTCGGCAAATGATTCCCAGAACGTCGCTTGACGTCTGGGCCAAGAAAAAAATCGGGGCAGGCACTGCGTCTTTGACCCGTGAACTGATTAGCAGCTACCAATTGCATAAATTGCAGGAAATAGTCCGTTGGGCTTATTATCACAGTTCGTTTTATCGCAGATTATTAGCGGGTTTTGTTGAAACAGAAATGGTTTGTTTGGACGATCTGTGCCGGCTTCCATTTACGACTGACGATGATATAAAGCAGTATGGCTTACAATTCCTTTGTGTATCGCAAAGTGATATCAGCCGCGTCGTCACTTTGGAAAGCTCGGGTACGACAGGCCCGGCTAAACGTCTATATTTTACTCCCGCCGATCAGGAATTAACAGTTGAGTTCTTTCAATATGGTATGGCTACTTTTACCGCTGTTGGCGATAAGGTACTCATATTGCTCCCCGGCGAACGTCCCGGCGGTGTCGGAGCATTATTGGCGACTGCCGTTAGCCGGTTAAATGCTCAACCCATTCACTATGGTCTTGTCCATAGTATTCCGGAAACACTGGCACGCATAGAATGTGAAAAGATTGATTGTTTAGTAGGTATTCCGGTGCAAGTACTGGCATTAGCCCGTTATACCGGCGCTGACGCCTTACCATCTTTTCGGCCGAAGAACGTATTGTTAAGCACCGACTATGTTTCCAAACCAATTGTTGCGGAATTGAGAAATAGTTGGGGCTGTGAGGTTTTTGAACATTATGGAATGACCGAAATGGGGCTTGGCGGCGGAACCGGGTGTGCGGCGCACGCCGGTTATCACTTGCATGAAGCGGATTTTTATTTTGAAATCATTGACCCCTTAACCGGTCAGGTTGTGTCTGACGGACAGGAAGGCGAAGTTGTAATTACAACCTTAACCAGACAGGGGATGCCGCTCATCCGCTACCGCACCGGTGATATATCCCGCCTCTTGCTTGAACCCTGCAGCTGCGGATCGGTGCTGCGGCGGTTAGCGCCAATAACACGACGGAAAGAGGGCAGCATATCACTTGGCATATACGGACAGTTTACCATGGCGGATTTGGATGAAAATCTATTTGCCGTTGCTGAAGTTGTCAACTTCACGGCTGCCGTCGACTGTGCCCACAACGCAACAAGTTTGAAGATCGCCGCTTTGACAACAGGTCAACCTGGAACCAGTGTTGTAGAGAAAATTCATAGAGCCCTGGCGGCAGTTCCAGCGATATTTTTAGCACGGCAGAATGGTAACCTGACGGTGAATGTTAAGGCCGAGTGCTGCGGAGACTTGCTTACACCCAGTGCGGCGAAAAGAGCAATAACGGAGTGGAAGTAGCCATGGTAAACAGAACGGTATATTTGCTGCGTCATGGCAGAATTCAACTGCCGGATAGTCAACGGCGGTTTATTGGGCAAGTTGACTTGCCGCTGAATGAAGAAGGTATAAGACAGGCTTACTTATTGCAGCAGATATTTGATAAAGTCCATATTGATGCAGTATTTTGCAGTGATCTTACACGCTCATGCCAAATGGCAGAAATAATTGCCGCCAATAAAGATATACCCATTACCGCTTGGCGTGGTTTCCGGGAAATATCAGTTGGCGAGTGGGAAGGCTGCACTTTTGCTGATATTGCGCAGCGTTTTCCGGACGAGTTTAAAGCCAGAGGCGCAGATATTGCTAATTATCGTGTTCCTGGGGGGGAAAGTTTTGCCGAATGCGCCACGCGGGTAGTGGCGGCGTTTGACGAAATGCTGGAGGCTGCAAGCGGTGACATCCTGCTTAGTGGGCATGCCGGGATTAATCGGCTGCTGTTGTGTCATATACTGGGGATGCCTATTAGCAACCTGTTTCGGATAGATCAGGATTATGCGTGCATCAATGTCATTAAGTGTGCTAAGTCTGAGTATCATGTAAAAACACTAAATGCAAGTAACCATTTATCTAATTGAACTAATTTTATTTGGTATGTTTGCTAAGGAGGGGCGTTCAGTGGCTGATGAAACTATGCGCATTATGCAACTTCAGATGCAGGGGTTTAACTGCAGCCAGATACTGCTAACATTAGGTCTTGAGCAGCAGGGGAAAAGCAATCCTGATTTGGTGCGGGCTATGACCGGATTGGCCGGGGGATTGGGATTTACCGGGAAGATCTGCGGGGTATTGACCGGGGCTGTCTGCCTGCTTAGCTTGTACGCGGGCAGAGGAGAACTGGAGGAGCAGGAAGACCGGCAGTTAAACATTATGATCGAAGAACTAGTTATCTGGTTTGAGGAGAAGTTTGGCAAGGAGTACGGTGGCATTGATTGTCAGACCATCTTGAATGATGATCCCTGGAACCGCAAGCTTCGTTGTCCGACTATGGTGATTGAAACATATGCAATGGTTAAAGAACTTCTTGCAGATAAAGGCTATATCTCTCCGGCGGAAGAGGATATTTTTTAGAGACGATTTAGCATATAGTAATTGAGCCTCTGATAGGGGTACTTGTATAAGTATCCTTATCAGGGGCTTTGTATTGCTGATAGAAACAAAATCAAGGCACTCCAGATGTTTGGCAAGTAGTTTATTATTTGTAAGCATTTAATTTTATCTTTTTCATTTTATTTTCATAATTGATTGTTATAATCTTCTAGTATATAATGCAATAGTTATGGTCATTTACAGGAGGAGAGCTTTGATGAAGTGGAATAAGCATGTGTTTGGTCGATTTTCTTCGGCTATTTCGCTCGGTTTACTATGGGTTATTATAGGTATGTTTTTGCGCATACGGCTGGCGTTATTTTCTTACGGGCAGCTTACAATAACACCATGGGAAATAGTTAAGGTGTTTGCAGTCGGCAGTTTTTTTGATCTCATAGTTATTGGACAAGGATTGTTACCGTTAATACTTTATTTGGTACTTGTACCGCGTCGCTTTTTTGCCAGTAAAATTAACAAGGTTGCGATTACTGGTTTGATCTGGGTTTCCTCAGCGGTTTTGCTGTTGCTCACGGTTACTGAGTTTTATTTTTGGGATGAGTTCCAGGCGCGCTTTAATTTTATTGCCGTTGATTATCTTGTTTACTCCCAAGAGGTAGTGGGGATGATTCGCGAGGGTTACCCGCTTAAGCTGCTATTTAGTGGTATTAGCTTTGGTGCCAGTATCTTAACGTTTGGTATCTGGAAGAAAGGCTTGTGTTGGGATACAACGCTTTCATTCAAGCGCCGGTTAGGTGTAATAGGGCTAGCCTTGGTTTTCCCGGTTGCTGTGTTTTTTTCGGTCACCGGTAACATGAAGAATATTAGTACAAATGTTTTTAATAATGAATTGGCCGGTAATGGCGTATACGAATTTTTATCGGCGTTTCGGAATAATGAGCTTGATTATGTTCGCTATTATAAAACTATTCCTAATGACGAGCTTGAGCCTTCGCTCAGACGACTTCTGCAGGAACCAAATAGCCAATATGTTAGTGCAAATCCGGGAGAACTGACCAAACTTGTTACTGCATCAGGCCCGGAAAAGCATCCTAATATCGTATTTATTACTGTAGAAAGTCTGAGTGCTGATTATCTGGGGGCCTTTGGTAATCAACAGGGGCTAACGCCAAATTTAGATAAACTGGCAAAAGAATCGCTTTTTTTCACCAGGGTTTATGCAACAGGAACGCGGACTGTCAGGGGGTTAGAGGCTCTGACGTTATCCATTCCGCCGACACCTGGACAATCTATTGTGCGCCGGCCGGATAATGCCGACTTGTTTACTTTGGGTTCGGTACTAAACAGCCGTAATTATAAAAGCCGGTTTATTTACGGTGGCTATGGTTATTTCGATAATATGAATGATTTCTATGAAAAAAATAACTACCAGATTCTTGACCGTACCAGTATCCCAAAAGAAAAAATTATGACTGAAACCGTGTGGGGTGTGGCCGATGAGGTAATTTTTGGCGAGGCCGTAGAAAATCTTGACAAGGCTTATGCTAAGGGGGAGAAAGTATTTCAGATGATTATGACCACTTCTAATCATCGCCCCTATATTTATCCGGATGGCAGAATTGATATCCCTTCACCTGGCGGTGCCAGCGGTGCTGTAAAATACACGGATTGGGCCATCGGAAATTTTTTGGCTGAGGCCAAGAAACACCCTTGGTTTAACGATACCGTATTTGTTATTGTTGCCGATCATCAGGCTGCCAGCGCCGGAAAGACGGAAGTGCCTATCAAGAAATACCATATTCCGCTCATCGTCTATGCCCCCGAGCTAATTGCCCCAGGACGCGTTGATCGTCTAATGAGTCAAATTGATGTTGCACCAACGCTGTTGGGTTTACTTAATTTCTCTTATACTTCGCGGTTTATGGGCTATGATGTTATGAAGCTGCCTCAGGAAAAAGAACGTATTTTTATTAGTACCTATCAGAATATCGCTTATGCCAAAGGGGACAAACTGGTCATCTTAAAACCCAAAAAGCAGTTTTCTTTTTATCAAATTAACTATCAGACAGGGGAATATACGGCGCAGTCGCCTGATGATGATTTAGTAAAAGAGGCTATTAGCTGGTATCAGGGAGCCAGTATGTTGTATAAAGAGGGAAAGTACAGTTCTGTTAAGTGACCATAGGATAAGATTCTTTAATTAAATGGTGAGTTTGTATTCAAGGGGTGACGTTGCTGTGTGGTTTTTTCAAAAATATCGTGCTATTTTGGTGACAATGGCGTTATTTATTTTGAATTTGCTTGTTCTCCAGTACACTGATTTCGATTTATTTGTCCAAGACTATGCCTACAACTTTGAAACCGGTAAATGGCTGTTGGAAGACGTGCATGCCCACTATGGCTGGTTATTATATACAGGCATTAAAGTGGGGTTAGTAGTGTTTGCGATACTGCTTATAATTCTACTTGCATTATCGTATAAAGCGTCATTTGCTTTTCTGAAGCAATTTCGCCGTGCGCTGGCCTGCGTGCTCATTAGCATGATGGTTTGTCCGTTACTTATCGGTGCGGGTAAGCAGGTATCTAATGTCTATTGTCCTTACGAAATTGAGCGTTATGGCGGATCAATGCCCTATGTTAAACCTTTATCGCCGTATCCTGCTAGTTTTAAGCAGGAACACAGGGGGATGGGTTTTCCTGCCGGTCATGCGGCAGGTGGATTTGCTTTACTATCTTTGTTCTTTGTTTCAAGAGATAGAAAAATACAATTATTATTAGGTGGGGCTGGGCTCAGTGTCGGTGTTTTTATGGGCGTGTACCAAATCTTGCGGGGACAGCATTATATTGGGGATACGATGGTAACAGTGCTAGGCTGTCTACTATTTAATTTAATACTTTTCCGTGTGTTTCCGGGTAAACAACGCAGACCTACGTATTATAAGACAGTATAAAATTCTTGTTCTTTAGAGCATCTGTAAATTATGTTGTGGTTTGACAGATGCTCTCTCAGCTATTAAAAATAGTAGCCATAGATAAAGTGATATTTATTGACATATAATATTTAATGGCATAAATACCTAAAAAGGAGAATGGATAGCATATGTTGTTGTTTATTGCAATCGTTTTAGGAATTGTACAGGGCTTGGGTGAGTTTTTGCCCATATCCAGTTCGGCACACTTAATTATTGTGCGTTGGCTTTTTGGCTGGGATCCGATTATAGCTCAAGTCGGTGGGAATATTGATATTGCTCTGGATGTGGCGCTGCATGTCGGAACACTGCTGGCAGTACTTATTTATTTCTTTCAGGATTGGCTGGAGCTTGTTATTAACGGATTAACGAAAGGACTTAAATCTAAAGAGGGAAGAATGTTCTGGTATTTGGTGTTAGCTACAATTCCCGGCGGCGTTGCCGGATTGTTGTTTGAGTCGGTTATCGACAAGTATATTCGGTCAGAGCCCCTTATCATCGCGGGGGGGCTCGCTGTGATGGGTATTGTTCTTTACTATGTAGATAAAAATTCGCCTCAAAGAATAAAGTTTGAAAACATAACGTTCAAACAAACTATGTTGATTGGTTTTGCCCAGGCTCTGGCGCTGATTCCAGGGGTTTCCCGTTCTGGCATTACCATGACAACAGGCCGTTGGCTGGGACTTTCACGGGAAGCGTCCGCTAAATTTTCCTTTCTGCTGGCAACGCCAATTATTGCAGGTGCGGCGCTAAAACATACACCGGATATCATTCATAATGTGACCAGTCCTTTATTCATGGTCGGCACAATTACTTCCGCGATCGTAGGGCTTTTGTGCATTAGCTTATTGCTTAAGTATCTTCAAAGGAACAATTTTGCTATATTTGCGGTATATCGGATCCTGTTGGCAGTAGTTATTGTTTGCGTATACTTTGTCAGAGGTGCATAAAATTATCCAAAACCCTATCTCTTAACGAATAGGATGCTTCCTAAACTGGGAGTTTATATATGTAAGAGGTACGAACTATTACTTATGTTCGAAAGGGTTTTTATGCGTATACGATCAGTTTATTTATCACTCGGGGCGCTTATATGTTTTTTGCTTCTGTGTTTTGGTGTTTACAATATATATTTTTACTATCAGGAAAAACCTGAAGTAGGCCAATCATTACCGGAAATCTCATTTGTACCGGGACAGACCCGCCTGCTGGTTATTGCGCCGCACTGTGATGATGAAACTTTAGGGTGTGGGGGTATAATTCAGGAAGTAGTAGGTGCGGGTGGAGAAGTCATGGTCGTGGCGATGACCAATGGCGACGGTTTTACTTTTGCGGCTGAAGAACAGTTTCATCATCTTTTTCTTACGCAGGATGACTACATCAAATCGGGCTATTTACGCCAAAATGAATTTATATGGGCCTTACAAAGGCTGGGGGTAGCACAAAACCGAATTATATTCCTTGGTTACCCTGACCGGGGGCTTGGGTCTATTTGGGCGGAACATTGGGACAGCAACAGCCCTTATCAATCCCGTTATACAGGTAAAGCGTATTCCCCCTATAGCAATAGCTATAGGCTCAATACACCTTATTCTGGGAAAGCCGTTATGGATGACCTAGAATCAATTATACGCAAGTTTAAGCCCAGTCTGATTTTTTTGCCACACCCGGATGACGAACATATTGACCATGCAGCGACTTGGGCTTTCACATCGGCGGTTGTTATTAAGGTCGCTAATAACGGTATTTTACAAATACCAAGGTTATATACATATCTCGTTCACCGTGGCGGTTTTCCAATTCCTCATGGATATAGGCCGGAGGCGGCATTGCTGCCGCCCAAACCCATGTATCAGAAAAATAGTTGGCAATGGGAGCAGTTTACGTTAACTTCAGACCAGGAGTCTGTTAAAGAAGCTGCCCTTAATGAATATGTGAGCCAATTGCGGGTTCCAATCATGTCTAAACTCTTGCGCAGTTTTATCCGGAGAAACGAGCTGTTCGAACAAGTAGACATTCCACTTATCGTACCCCGGACTTCTGCAGTAAATTTAGCAGACGCTACTGCCTGGGAGACGCAGAAGCCGGAACTAGTTTATCCGAAAACGGTCAGTGCCCTTGGCGCTTTAGAACATAAAGCGAGGGTACGGGCGCTGGCCTGTGCCGTTCAGGATTCATCGTTATGGCTGCATTTTTACATACCTGATTTCTCAATGTACTTTAATCAATATCAGGTGTCTGTTATCGGCTTTCGGGAAAATCAAAATATGCTTAACCGTACGAGAAATATATTTTCGTTTAGTATGATTGGCGCTGATGTAGCACCTGAAAATATTAAGAGATTCAATGATGCTGTAATTATTAATGTTCCATTTTCGGAGCAAGGCCTGCCAGACTATTTTTTTATTAGAATACAGATGAAAGATAGATTTGGGGCAATGATTGACCATACGGCCTGGCAGCCGGTTAAGATTCAGCATGTGGCGAATAAATGAAAGATCCGCTTTCTGGCCTTTCGGCGAGAAAGCGGATTTTATTTTAAGATAAGAAAGTATAAGTTTTCAGAGGCTGAGGCGGGAGGAATGGCGCAGGTTTGAGGAATCTTACTTTTGGCAATTGACCCAAAAGTAACAAAAGGTCTAGGCCCGAAGCCTCCAAAAGCTGAAAAGCCAGGCGGTACTCCTAAAATCCGTAAACTCGCTGTGCTCAAACAGTACGGATTTCTTTACGGAATACCGCCTAGCTTTTCTCCTGCGGAACGCTTTCTCCGGCAAAGGGCCAGGGGTTACGGGAGTTGCCGGGGTTGTCGTGAACTCCGCAACTCCCCCAAAAAAAAGGGGTTAATGGATTTAAGTGCCTAATTTCGGATGGGAGCGCGTTAGCGGTTTTTCTTATTGAGCAACTTATGTTTTAATGGAGTGCTTGCGACTGACATTGACACCAAACAGGAAGGGGCTGGTCTAAGTGCCAAATTTCCGCGGCGTACTCTGAGAAGGTACGGTCGCCGGCGAACCAGCCGGAATTGGCGATGTTTAACAGGCACATTTGTTGCCAGAGAGACTTGCTAAGATAGGTTTCGCCTACTTGCTGCTGGGCGCTGACATAGGAAGAGAAATCTTTTAAGAGGAAGTATTCATCACCATGGTAGAGTAAGGCATCATGAATGGTACGGAATTCATTTTGATCAACAGGGAAAAATCCATTTACTAATTGGTCAACAACTGTTTTGATGCGGGGATCACTATTATAAACATCCCAGGGATTATAGCCGCCATGGCGATAGTAGTTAAGAACTTCTTCAGCAGATAACCCGAAAATAAAAATGTTGTCTGCATCGGCGGCTTCGCTGATTTCAATATTGGCACCATCCATTGTACCTAAGGTCAGTGCTCCGTTCATCATAAATTTCATATTGCCTGTGCCGGAGGCTTCCCGGCTGGCGGTAGAAATCTGTTCACTGACATCGGAGGCGGGGATAATGAGTTCGGCGAGGGAAACATTATAGTTTCCCAGAAAGAGAACTTTTAGTTTGCCATTAATGGTCTTATCTTTATTGATTTTATCGGCAAGGGTAGTAATCAGCTTGATAGTTTTTTTGGCTTTGTAGTAGCCCGGAGCTGCTTTTCCGCCAAAAATAAAGGTACGGGGTGTCATTTTGATATTGGGGTTTTCCCGTAACATGTTATAGAGGTGCATAATGTGCAAGGCATTCAGGCATTGCCGTTTATAAGCGTGGATGCGTTTAATGTGTGAGTCAAAAATGGAGTTTGTATCGACAATGACGTTATACTTGTGCTTAATGTATTTAGCTAAATTAAGCTTGTTTTGTAATTTGACCTTTGCCAAATCTTCCAAAAAAGCGGCATCTTTGGCAAAGGGCGTTAACTTGGTTAAATCGCAAGGATAATCAAGCCAACTGGGGCCAATCGCATCTGTGATAAGTTTTGCCAGCAGCGGGTTAGCCATTAACAACCAGCGCCTATGGGTAATTCCGTTGGTGACATTGGAAAATTTGTTCGGAGTGTGGGTATAGAAATTGTTCATAACCGAATTTTTGAGAATTTCGGTGTGAATTTTGGCTACTCCATTGACAGAATGGCTGCCGGCAATGGCAAGATGCGCCATATGGACCTGCCCGTCGGCAATTACGGCCATACTTCTGACGCGATCCCAGTCACCCGGATTTTTTGTCCAGATATCACGGCAATAGCGCTCATTAATCTCATGAATAATCATGTAAATACGCGGCAGAAGCTGTTCCAACATGCTGACAGGCCACTTTTCCAATGCTTCCGGCAGTACCGTATGGTTAGTATAAGATATGGTTTTAACCGTGATGCTCCATGCTTCTTCCCAGTCTAGGCTATAATCGTCGATAAGGATGCGCATAAGTTCGGGAATCGCCAGTGCGGGATGGGTATCGTTAATATGAATGGCGACTTTGTCGGGAAGTTCGCTTAGCTTGCTGTGATGAAGCCGGAAGGAGTGAATGATGTGCTGTAAACTGGCAGATACCAAAAAGTACTGCTGCTTGAGCCGCAGCACCCGGCCCTCATAATGGGAATCATCAGGATAGAGGATATCTGTCAACGACTCGGCACCATGTTTATAACTAATTACGTTGTTGCAGTCTTGACCGTATATACTGCAGGTATGGCTTGAGATATCTACTTCGGCACTCCACAATCGCAGGGTGTTAACGATTTCGTTTTTATAGCCAACAACTGGTACGTCGTAAGGAACGGCCCAAATGTGCTCGTAGTTTTCGTGAATAAACTTAGTTCGGCCGTTAGTATGGACCCGAACGGTACCGCCAAACCTAACAGAGGCTTTTTCTTCAGGGCGGCGGTATTCCCAGACATACGAACGATTCTTCAGCCAATTATCGGGATATTCATGCTGATAGCCGCCTACGATTTTTTGCTCGAACAGCCCGTAGCGGTAACGCAGGCCGCAGCCATGCCCGGCCAGGCCCAGCGCAGCCATTGAATCAAGATAACACGCGGCCAGGCGCCCCAGACCACCGTTACCCAGTCCGGCATCTTCTTCCTGGGCCAGTAGAGTATTAAGTTCGATACCTACTAGCGAAAGAGCTTCTGCACAAGTATCTCTGATACCAAGGTTAACAAGGTTGCTTTCCAAAAGACGCCCAAGAAGATACTCAATAGAGAGGTAGTATACTTGTTTAGGTTTATCATGGGCTCTTTGTTTTCTGGTTTCAATTAAATTTTTACTGATTATTTCTTTAGTTAATGCCGCCAGGGCAATAAACTTCTCCTGGTCCGTGCTTTCTGCCAGAGATTTGCCGTGCAGGTTTTGTAGTGTTGCAACAAAGGCATCACGGAAATCGACGACGCTAACATGTTCTGGTTTGGAAGACGGCATGGGAAAGCGGGTGGGACATTCCTGGTTAGTTTTAGTGAGCATACAAAATCTCCTTTGCGGGAACAAATTGCGTATAATCCGGAACGAATTCATCTAAATCAGGTGGAACACTAATTTTAGGTGATGCTGTGGCTGCTTTATAAACATGTTCTTCCATAAATAACGAATGATATAACTGCCGGTATTTTTTTGCAGAATTAGTCCAGCTATTGTCTGTCCGCATAACGCGTTGGACAAGCTTTTGCCAAAGTTGTTTGTCATGGTAAAAAATGAGGGCCCGCCTGATGGTATACAACATATCGTGGGCGTTATAGTTGGTAAAACTAAAACCATTTCCTTCGCCGGTAAATTCATTGTAGGATTGAATGGTGTCTTTCAGTCCGCCTGTTTCGTGGACAATTGGCAGGGCGCCGTAACGCATGGCAATTAGTTGACCGAGACCACATGGCTCGTACCGTGAAGGCATCAACAATAAGTCGGCGGCGGCAAACACTTTGCGGGAGAGACTTTCGCGGTAGGGAATGATTACTGAAAGGTTGTTATGATGAATCCAGGAAGCTTGCCACAAGGTATGATGATAGTCTTCGTCACCTTGCCCTAAAATAACCATTTGAACATCGCCGTCTAAAATTTCGTTTAGAACCCGTAATACGAGGTCGATGCCCTTACCTTCTACCAGCCTTGTGCACATGGCCAATAGCGGTTTGTTAATGTCAGGCGGTAATCCCAGCATCTTCTGCAGTTCCAGTTTATTTTTATTTTTGCGCTTAGCCGTCTTCCCGTCGTAATTAATGAATAAATTAGGGTCGGTAGCCGGATTATAGATCTCATAATCAATACCATTTATAATACCTGAAAGATCGTTATGACGGTTCGCCAGAACGCCTTCCAGTTTTTCGCCAAAGTAGGAGTGTTGAATTTCATTTGCATAGGAAGGACTAACTGTAGTGACTAAATCGGAGAAAGTAACGCCGCTTTTCATAAAGTTAATCTGATCGTAAAACTCAATGCCATTGACTGTGAAATAGTCCCAGTTTAAGTCAAGTAAGTTGATAAGTATGTCCTTAGGGAAAACTCCCTGATATTTGAGATTGTGGATGGTAAATATAGTCTTCATTCTTTCGTAAAAGGGATTACCCCGGTAATGAGCGTGAAGGAATACGCTAACCATTCCGCTGTGCCAATCGTGACAATGCAGGACGTGTGGCTGAAAATCTATATGGGGCAGTACTTCCAGCACGGCCCGGCAAAAAAAAGCGTACCGTTCGGCATCATCGTAATGACCATAGAAGCCGGCGCGTCTGAAGTAATATTCATTGTCGATAAAATAAAACGGAACACCATCGTGCTCAAGTTTTTCAACTCCACAGTATTGCAGGCGCCAGGATACGGGTACCTGGACTACTGTTTCCGGTAGTAGTCTTCGTTTGTACTCTTCGGAGATATCACTATATTTGGGAATTATGACTCTGGCGTCAAGTCCCTGGTTTCTAAGTTCTTTAGGCAGAGAAGCGATAACGTCACCGAGTCCGCCAGTTTTGGCAAATGGAGCCGCTTCGCCGGCAACAAACAGTACTTTGACCATTGCTAGAGCTCAATCCTTTCTATATGTACTACTAAAACTAAAGTATAGCCGCTTTCTCTAATTGCAATTCCTTGCAAATTTATCCGATGACTAATCTTCGGGTGGAGTTAAAACCCCATCTGAAGATTAGTCTGCTAGTTTGAGTAGTACAACCAAGGGTTGTGAAATATATTGAAATATAAGTGTTTCGAGGAATGAGGCGATCCGTTTGGAAGAGATTAAAAGTTTAATTGCGTCAATACAGCCTTTGAATTATAAGGCGATGGCCACAACGTTGAAACGGCTGGATGACTTGACAAAACCTGTCGGCAGTCTGGGAGGTTTGGAAAAGATGGCATGCCAACTGGCCGGTATCCGAGGAACTTTTCCACCGGCTTTACCCCGGAAAGCACTTGTTTTAATGGCTGCCGATCATGGTGTTACCGCTGAAGGCGTGGCTGCTTCTCCGCCTGCAGTTACCGAGCAAATGATATATAATTTTATTGGCGGCGGTGCGGCCATTAATGTTTTGTCACGACATGCCAATGCTGATTTAATCGTGGTTGATGTCGGTGTAAAGTGTGACTTTCCGCCGGATTTACCGATTATGCATTGCAAAATCAGGCGCGGTACTGACAATATGCGGCAGAAGGCAGCGATGTCGAGAACGGATGCTATAGCGGCAATCAAAGTCGGTATAACGATGGTTGAAACCTTAGCTTCCCAGGGTTACGCTGTTATAGGCCTTGGTGAAATGGGGATCGGCAATACTACGGCAAGCTCTGCTATAGCCAGTGTTCTTACGGGCAAACCCGTAAGCGAGGTAGTCGGAAAAGGGGGTGGCATCCCTAGTGAACGTGTCTCTCACAAGGTCCAAGTTGTCGAAGAGGCCATAGCTCATAATAAACCCAACCCCCAGGATGCAATTGACGTTCTGGCAAAAGTTGGTGGACTCGAAATTGCCGCTATGGCGGGGGTAGTGCTGGCTGCGGCCGCAAACCGGATTATGCTTGTTATCGACGGCTTTATTTCCTCCAGTGCGGTATTAGCAGCTTACAAGCTAAGCAATCGAATAAAGCCCTACTTGTTGGCCACACACTTATCGGAAGAGCCCGGCCATCAGGCGATACTTGATATAGTCGGTCTTACACCTTTCTTACAACTTAATATGTGTCTGGGTGAAGGTACAGGTGGTGTGCTTGGTATGACAGTACTGGATGCGGCGGTAAAAATACTGCACGAAATGGCAACCTTTGAAGAAGCCAAGGTGTTTCCGGTGAAGAGCAATCTATAGTTTTGCCGAATGGATCGGTGGTATTGAGCGGAATTCCTTGTTGGAGAATTCCGTTTTTGTTTTTCTAGAGTTAGGCATTTTAGTTGTCTATTTTAGATGTTTGTTGCTTTTTGTCGGATAGACAAGTAGACTTTGGATGCTAAAATTAAATTAGAATATGGATTCGTATGGGAGGAAAGGGAATGAAGCGATTCAAAAAGGCAATGGCTATCGTGCTCGCTGGATCATTAATGGGTGCATTACTGTCAGGTTGTGGTTCCAGTACCCCCGATAAACAAAAGGCAGCACAGGAAGAAAAAGTACTTACGGTCTATACGGCTCGCAGTGAAAGTCTCAATAATCTTGTTATACACAACTTTGAAAAGGATACCGGTATTAAGGTAGAAATGGTTGTTGCCGGAACCGGAGCCCTGCAGAAGCGGGTTGCTTCGGAGAAGAACAATCCATTGGGTGATATTTTGTGGGCTGCCGATCAGACTATGTTGGATTCCTCAAAAGATTTATTTATGGAATACGTTTCCACGGAAGATGCCAACATGGGTGACGCTTTTAAAAACAAGTCAGGATATTTTTCTCCGGCATTTGCTGATCCAACTGTAATTATTGTTAATAAGAATTTAACTGCGGATATCCCGGTGGAAACTTTTGATGATCTGCTTAATCCGGCGCTTAAAGGTAAAATTGCTTTCGGCGACCCGGCTAACTCCAGCTCGGCCTTTCAGTCGTTGTTGGCTATGCTGTATGCCAAGGGCAAAGATGGCGATCCGATGTCTGATGAAGCGTGGGTTTTTGTCGATAAATTGATCGCCAACCTTAACGGGAAGCTGATTAACAGTTCCGGTGCAGTACATAAGGGAGTAGCCGACGGTGAATATGCAGTTGGTTTGACCTGGGAAGATCCAGCCGCAAACTACGTTAAAAACGGAGCGCCGGTTCGGGTAGTCTTCCCGAAAGAAGGCGCAGTTTTCCCCGGTGAGTCGGTACAAATTATTAAAGGCTGCAAGCACCCTGAAAATGCCAAAAAATTCGTTGACTACATGCTTTCGAAAAAAATTCAGGAGCAAGTTGGCAAAGAGTTAACCGTTCGCCCGTTACGTAAAAATGTACAACTTGCCGATTATATGACGCCAACCGCGTCTATCAAATTATTCAGCAATTATGATGAGAGCTGGGTAGCCAAAAATAAAAATGCAATTACCGCCAGATTCAATGAACACTTGGAAAAGTCAATGAAATAGTTGTAACAGTAGAGTACAGGAAATAGCATGTGATGCTAATACAAAAGGGCCCCTTGCGACATACCCGTCATATAGCCGCAGAGGCCCTTTTGCCTATGAACATGGACAGCTAAGAAAGTCGGAGGGATTACAATGAGTGTTTCGATAAGCATTGAAGAAGTAGTTAAAAAATATGGCAATGATATTATAATCAATGAGCTATCGCTCCAGATAAAACCGGGTGAATTTTTTACTTTGCTGGGGCCGTCGGGCTGCGGAAAAACAACGCTATTACGCATGATTATCGGATTTAACTCGATTGAGGGTGGGCAGATCAAAGTTGACGATCGGGTGGTCAATGACATTCCTCCTAATAAACGCAACATGGGAATGGTGTTCCAAAATTACGCCATTTTTCCGCATATGTCGGTGAAGGAAAACGTTGCTTTTGGCCTTAAGATGCGCAAACTTCCTGAGAATCAGATAGAAAAGCAGGTTGATGAAATCTTGAAGATCGTCAAGATCGATCACTTAAAAGACCGGATGCCTGTAAAACTTTCCGGCGGACAGCAGCAACGGGTGGCGTTGGCGCGGGCTATTGTTATTCATCCTGAGGTTCTCTTAATGGATGAACCGCTTTCCAATTTGGATGCCAAACTGCGGGTAGAGATGCGTAATGCCATTAAGAATATCCAGCGGCAGATTAATATCACCACTGTATATGTTACGCACGATCAAGAAGAGGCTTTGGCAATATCTGACAGGATTGCAGTTATGCACAATGGTGTTATTCAACAGATTGATACGCCACAGAATATTTATCAGCGGCCTGTTAATACCTTTGTGTCTACCTTTATTGGCTTGTCTAATATTTTGGCTGCCGAGATTGATAAAGAGGATAGTTCGGTAGTTGTTTTTGAAGGTGGCTACCGGGTGCGCATGGAAAACCTACGAGATACCGTTAAAGCCGGACAGAAGATGCTGGTGTCTGTACGGCCGGAAGAGTTTACTGTCAAGACTGCCGGTGAAGGCCTAAAAGCGACTATCATGAGCAGTGTGTTCCTGGGGCTGACGACTCATTATTTCGTCAAACTTGCGAATGGTCAGGAAGCTCAGGTTATTCAAGACCCTGATGTCAAAGATATAATTCCGGATGGTACTGAAATCGTTCTTGGTGTAAAGACCGAGAAGATCAACGTGTTTGACCACGAAAGCAAGGCTACGGTAATCAGAGGTGGTAAACAATGAACTGTGCCGGGGAAAAACGCTTTTCTGTATGGACATCCTTCAGTCTGATAATCCTAGCTATTTTTGCAGTATTTATCATATATCCGTTGCTTTTGGTTTTGTGTAAGAGTGTGATTGACCCGCATTCGGGCAATTTTACTTTAAATTATTTAACTAAATTTTTCACCAGGAAATTTTATTGGATTACCCTTGTAAACAGCCTGCAAGTTACTGCTTGCTCCACACTACTGGCGGCGGCGCTTGGCCTGCCCATGGCCTACGTCATGCGCAGTGTTAAAATCAAGGGAAGCAACTGGCTGGATATCCTGATAGTTATTTCCTACCTGTCACCGCCCTTTATCGGCGCTTACGCCTGGATTCAGCTGTTAGGGCGCAACGGTGTGGTGACCCAGTGGATTAATGCTGCCTTTAATATTAAGTTTGACGGTATTTACGGTTTCGCCGGTATAGTGCTGGTATTTACCCTGCAGTCATTTCCACTGGTATATATGTATGTTTCGGGTGCGCTCAAGAATCTTGACAATTCGCTTAATGAAGCGGCAGAAAGCCTGGGTTGCTCCAGCTTTGGGCGGATAACTAAAATTGTTGTTCCGTTAGTAATGCCAACGTTGCTGGCCAGCTCACTCTTAGTCTTCATGCGGGTATTCGCCGACTTTGGTACGCCAATGCTGATTGGTGAAGGCTTCAAGACCATTCCGGTACTCATCTATACCCAGTTTATGAGTGAGGTAGGCGGGGATGATGGTTTTGCCGCCGCCTTGTGTGTTATCGTTATAATGTTGACTATTCTGCTGTTTTTCGTGCAGCGTTTTTTTGCCGATCGCAGCACCTATGCGATGACGGCGCTTAAGCCGATGGCCGCCCAGCAGCTGTCAGGCATAAAAAAAATTTTGTCCCATGCCTTTGTTTATCTAACGGTAGGATTGGCCATCCTACCGCAAGTTATTGTTATTTATACTTCATTCCTGAAGAGCAATGGCGGACAGGTATTTACGGGCGGTTTTGCGCTGCAAAGCTATGAGGCCACATTATTTACCAAAAATAATGACTGTCTGTGGAATACCTATGTGCTTGGGCTTGTAGCCATTAGTATAATTGTGGTTCTGGGTATTCTGATTTCTTATCTCACTGTGCGAAAAAGAAATCTCCTAAACAGTACACTAGATACCATTACGATGTTTCCCTACATTATCCCCGGATCAGTACTGGGCATTTCTTTTCTCTTTGCCTTTAATCATCCGCCCCTGCTTTTAAGCGGCACGGCGTTAATTATGATTATTGCTTTTGCTATCCGCCGGATGCCGTATACTGTCAGGTCAAGTACAGCAATTATTGGACAAATTAGTCCAAGTGTGGAAGAAGCGGCTATTTCGCTGGGCGCTTCGGAAATGAAGTCGTTCACCAAGGTGACGGTGCCGATGATGATGCCAGGAGTCCTGGCCGGTGCGATTATGAGCTGGGTAACAGTCATAAGTGAATTAAGCTCTTCCATCATTCTCTATACAAACAGCACACAGACGCTGACCATTTCTATCTATACCGAGGTTATTCGCGGCAACTACGGCAATGCGTCCGCTTATTCGACTATACTTACTCTGACTTCGATTCTGTCCTTGCTGTTATTCTTTAAACTTACCGGTAAGCGTGACATTAGTATTTGATAAGTAAAGCTAACAGGGTTCCCATTCGTTGGAACCCTGTTTTATAATGTAATTAAGACAGTAATCTTCTACTTGGTATTGCATGCGGGGAAAGAGGCGTAAAATGGGTAAAGCTGCAACTTTTAAAGATTATATGAAGCGTCTGTTTGTTGGGTACACAATTGCACTAATCCTGGTGATGTTTATTTTGTTTATCCTTTTGCTGTTTTTTAATTTCCGGTTATTTATTATGAAAGCCAACGAGGACTGCAATCAGACAGTGAGCAGCTTTATCAGCAGACATTATGCTGGTTATCAAAAGAGCATTGAAGATCTTTCTCAAAACGAGGAAGTCAAGGAAGTACTGCTGGATCGGGGCAATCTTCGCAAAGTAAATAATTTGCTATATGAGTCCTGTCTTGGACAAGAATTTAAAGCTAACTTTGTTTTGCTGAAAAGTGATGGCAGTATTGTTTCGACTAACTTATATAAGACGAATCAAATCCTATTTTCGGCTAATAGTGCAATAAAGGACGTGCTGGTCCGGTTACAAAGTGATTCCTCTGCGACCTACAGCGGCGCAGTCCGTCTTCCTTATGATAATGGTCAAAAGGCAGATTTACTGTTTGCCAGAGCCGTTTTATCGAATAGCGGACAGCTTCTGGGATACCTGTTTTTCGGCTTGCAGGAGGAAAGTCTCAGTGCCTTTTTGCGCAACCGGGATGCGGATATTATTGTTGTGACTGACCGCTTTAACAATGTCATTTTTTCTACCGACAGCCTGGTAATTGATACTTTGGGCAAATACAAACCGGAAAACGAAGGCCAACTGACGGCGGTGATCGATCAGAAACCTTATTATGTTACTACCGGAGTTTTGCCGGAAGGCGGCGTTAAGATTATTACGATGACTTCTGTTGCCAAACAACAGCAGTTTATTAAATTTGGTGTGATTTTTCTGTGCGGTATGAGTTTTTTCTTACTTATACTTGTAAAAGTACTGGCAGATAAGGTGACAGCTCGCAATCTCCGGTCTATTGATGAAATGCTTTATGCTGTTAGCGAGTGTAGAAAAGGCAATATAAATTATCGGATTAAGTCCCGGACTTTTGCTGAGTTCCAGACAGTGTACGATGAACTAAACAACATGATGATCAAACTTCAGCAGTTGATAAAAAATAACAATGAGCTTGCTGAACGCAAGCGTTTGATGGAGGTCAAACATCTCGAAGGGCAGTTTAACCCCCATTTTGTGTTCAATGTTATGGAAACGCTGCGGTATGAAATTATGATTAATCCGGAGCAGGCGGCGCAAATGGTAGTGTCCTTTGCCAACCTAATGCGCTATAGCATTAACTACGGCAGTATGCAGGTGCCGTTAAAAACGGACATCGGTTATGTTCAGGATTATCTTATGTTGCAAAAAATGCGGTACAATCAGCGATTGGCGTACACTATTGAGATTGAGGAGGCTCTTTTACACTGTCCTGTGCCGAAGCTTTTGATTCAGCCGATTGTCGAAAATAGTATTGTGCATGGGATGGAACACACCAGGAAACTGACCATACATATTACCGGACAGGCGTATGAAGACTGTTTGGCTCTTTGCGTGGAGGATGACGGACCGGGAATGAGTGCGGAGCAATTAGCTAAACTTAAGAGGTTGCTTGCCGACGAAAATGCCATGCCTAAACATATTGGTTTGTACAATGTCCACCGGGCGGCGCAGCTCTTATATGGCAAAGAATACGGCCTGACCATTGAGAGCCGTTCTGGTCAGGGGATGCGGGTTGTATTGAAGATACCGGTTATGCTGGAGGAAGAACATGTATAAAATCTTGATTGTCGAAGATGAGGACACTATCCGTAAAGGCTTACTGTTTATGGTAGATTGGCTCAAAGTAAACTGTGTTGTGGCCGGAGAGGCCGTCGACGGCGAAGAAGGCTTGGAGAAAATTAAGGAAATCCGGCCGGACATTGTGATAACAGATGTTAAAATGCCGTTTAAGGATGGACTGCAAATGCTGGAAGAAAGTATTGCAGAGTACGGGTATGAGGCAATCATTATTTCCGGTTTTAGTGAATTCGAGTATGCGAAAAAGGCAATTACGCTTAATGTTACCGAATATCTGTTAAAACCCATCGATTTTGGACATCTCTATCAGACTATTGAAAAGCTAACTGACAAGATTGAAGCCAACCGCAAAATGCGCGAATACATGGAATCACGGGAACTGGCATCTTCTGAATCTGTACTTGCCCCACAACTTCTTACAACCACTAAGAGTAAATATGTCAGCAACATGCTGGAGTATATCAAAGCCCATTACAATCAAAAAATTTCCCTGAACAGTTTAAGTAAGGAATACGGCTTTTCAACAACCTATTTGAATGCCAAATTTAAACAAGAAACCAATTACACCTTTAATGACTTTTTGAATCGTTACCGTGTATTACAGGCGGTTGAATTATTAAAGCACGATAAGATGAAGGTATATGAAATTGCCAAAGAAGTCGGTTTCCAGGATTATAAATACTTCATATTGGTATTTAAAAAGTACATTGGTTGTTCACCCAGTAAGTTTTTAAATGCACAAGGGATTAGTGAGACCGCGGGTTTATCAGATGACTAATCTTCATAGCCTAAGCTTTTGTAAGTTGAAAGCTTGGTACCAGGGGGTAAACAGACAGTAAATTTGTAGTTTGGGTATTTTTGTATTAGAATGTTATTATAAGAGAAGATGTATCTCTGGTGAATTAGGAGGCAGTGTTTTGTTATTTGATACACATATACATACACGGTATTCGAGCGATTCCCATATGACGATAGAAACAGCTATGCAGCGGGCGGATGAGCTAGGTATCGGCATGATTCTCACCGAGCATATGGATTGGGCCTGTCCGGAGCCGGATTTTACCTTCGATATCGAGCAATATTTTAAAGACTATACAAAATATCGAAGTGATAAACTGCTGCTAGGGATTGAGGTTGGCATGCAGCCCGTGTGTCTCGAGGAAAACAGGCGGCTCGTACAGGAACATCCTTTCGATTATGTTATAGGTTCTATTCATTTTGTTGACAATGAGGATGTCTATGCCGAGTCATTTTATCGTTCCCGCACTAAGCGTGAAGCCTATGACCGCTACTTTAATGCCATGCTGAATTGCATGAAGTCATATGATTTTGTAGACAGTTTGGGACATATTGATTATATCGCCCGATATGCCAGGTACGAAGATACTGAGGTCTATTACCACGAATTTAGCGACTGGATTGATGAAATACTGAAAACGGTGGCTCAAAAGGAAAAGGCCATGGAGATTAATACCCGCCGTCTGATCGATTCGGAAGCAGTAGCCAGATTGCTGCCTATCTACAAGCGGTTCTATGAACTGGGAGGGCAGATGGTGACACTTGGCTCAGATGCCCATCATCCTGAGCATGTTGGCCGCCGGCTGGATGTCGCGAGGGAGATGGCGGAGGCCTGCAAGTTGAAAGTGGTATACTTTAAAGAGCGTAAACCTGAATGGGGGAGATAGTAATATGAAAATAAAACGGATAGATGCTACAATTGGCACTGAAAAACTGGTAGAATCCAAGGAGTTTTACTGTAAGCATTTTGGGTTTGAATTAGTGTATGAAAGCGACTGGTATATTGAGTTAATCGCCCCAGATATGCCAGCGGGTATTAGTTTCATCAAGCCGCAGCGTGATGCCGGGGAGTTTTTCGGCGGCTCAGGCATTATTGTTTCGTTCGAAGTTGACGATGCCGATGCCGAATTCCGGCGGCTTACCGGCGAAGGCGTTGAGATTTGTCAGGACCTCCAGGATAAGCCGTGGGGAGAACGGAGCTTTGTTGTAAATGACCCGAATGGAGTTCATGTCTATGTCTATAAATCAATCCCGCCGACACCGGAATATAAGGCTGTTTACGATTCATTTAAAAAAGTTTAATAAAATTTCCCAATTTCCCATTGTCAGGAAAAATGATTGTGATATAATCATTCCGAAAGCATAATTTTTTATATACTGGAGGAATGATAATTGGAGGAGAAAGACACTGAGAGACAATTAAACCGGGGTCTTAAAAACCGCCATTTGCAGATGATTGCCTTGGGTGGAATTATCGGCAGCGGCTATTTTTTAGGCAGCGGTTATGTGGTTGGCAAGGCTGGCCCGGCGTCAGTGCTGGCATATTTGCTGGGAGGCCTGATTGTCTATGCAGTTATGGTGTGTTTAGGGGAGCTGGCTGTCGCCCGGCCAATCGCCGGTTCGTTTATCAGCTACACCCGTGACTATATATCACCGGCCTGGGCCTGCGGTGTGGGCTGGTGTTACTGGTTAACCTGGGTAACCTATGTCCCCTCAGAAATGATTGCAGCCGGGATCATCATGAACGATTTCTTTCCGCAGGTAAGTGCCATGTGGTGGGCCGTTCTGTTTGGTCTGGCAATTACAGTAATTAATTTGTCCCGGGTACATTTGTTCGGGGAAATGGAGTTCTGGCTGGCCCTGTTTAAAATTTCCGCCCTTATTATGTTTTGCGCCTTGGCTATAATGATTTTCTTTGGCGCCATCGGCGGCGGCGAGGTTCTTGGCACCAGTGTGCTGCTGTCAAGAGGCGGCTTTGCACCGGAAGGGTACTGGTCAGTGCTGTTGACTATGGTTATTATTCTGGTAAATTTCCAGGGATCGGAAATCATCGGATTGGCCGCCGGGGAAAGTAAGGAGCCGGCGAAAACTATTCCAGCCACTATTCGGCAGATTACGATTCGCATTATCGCGCTGTATATTATCCCCATGTTGCTCTTAGTGACGATTTTTCCCTGGGATAAAGCCAGCCTGGCAAGCAGTGTGTTCGCGGCGGCGTTGAGCGCATATGGTTTGGAATGGGCGGGTGCGATTTTCTCCTTTGTTGTTTTAACGGCGGCGATATCCTGTTCCAACTCAGGCCTGTACGGTTGCACCCGCGCCTTATATGCACTGGCACAGGAGGGGATGGCACCAAGTTGGTTGGGGCGTTTAAATAGCCATGGCGTGCCTCACAATGCCACGACAGGGTCTATTGTGGTGTGCTGGCTGGTTGTCGTGTTATACACTCTTGACCAGGATAAAAACATTTATACTTATTTGCTGGCATTGTCCGGATTTGCCGGCGCTATTGCCTGGATATCGATTTGTTGGAGCCAGCTTAACTTCCGTCGGCAGCTAAGCCCGAAAGAAGTTTCTGAATTAAAATATAAAGCTCCTCTGTTTCCGTATATTACCTATTTCGGGATATGGGTCCAGGTGGCGTGCCTGTTTATGGTCGCTTTTACGGAAGAATTACGAATTTCGTTTTACATCGGAGTTCCGCTCCTGGTAATGCCCATTATTATCTACCGGTGGTTGGGTATGCGCAAACAGCCGGCTATCGAACAGTAAATACGTAATAGCAGCATGTCGGCCAGGTAAATGCCGGCATGCTTTTTTATTTTTCTTATGTAAAAGTTTTGGACGTACTTTTCCAAGGAGCAAAGTGGAACTCTGCGCGGGCAAACAATTCGATCCTCTTCTCTTGGTGGCATTTAAGCATGTTTCATTATGTTAAAGTAGATTAACGTAATTAAATATTGTTAAGCGGGAGAATCTAGTAGTAGATTCTCTTTATTTATTTTTGCAGGAAAACTGTCCCATTTTGCCGAAAGCCAAACTAAGGCTAGTTATTTACTGAGCATGCGGTAGATAACCGCCTATTAACTTTCTGGCATGGCACTACATAGGATAAATAAATTTTAAAAAAGAGAGGTAAACATATGTCCTTTAAGGTTGGTCAAACAGTTCATGGTTTTAAGTTGCTTGACGCGAGAAACGTAGCTGAGATTAACTCCGATGCCAAGCTTTTTTTACATGAACAAAGCGGCGCCCGGTTGTTATACTTGGGAAACGACGATGATAATAAAGTGTTTTCCATTACCTTCCGTACCCCACCGGAGGATTCTACCGGGGTACCGCATATTGTAGAGCATTCCGTACTTTGTGGTTCGCGTAAATTTCCCATCAAAGAACCGTTCGTAGAACTTGTTAAGGGTTCGCTTAATACATTTCTTAATGCCATGACTTTTCCCGATAAAACCATGTATCCTGTTGCTAGTCGTAATGATAAAGATTTTCGCAATCTAATGGATGTTTATCTAGACGCAGTGCTATATCCCGTTATGTTGGAGACGCCCGAAATTCTAATGCAGGAAGGCTGGCATTATGAGCTGCCGGATAAAAAAGCCGAACTTACTTTTAAAGGTGTCGTCTATAATGAAATGAAAGGCGTTTTTTCCTCTCCCGACGCACTGTTGGAACATCAAATTTTTGCCGCGCTTTTCCCTGATACTACGTATGGCGTAGAGTCCGGTGGCGACCCTGAATATATCCCGGATCTTACGCAAGAACAGTTTGTGGCTTTTCACAAAAAATACTATCACCCATCCAATAGCTATATCTTCCTTTATGGCGACATGGACTTAGAAGATAATCTTAAATTTATCCATGAAGAATACCTGAAAGATTTTACCGCCAGCAAAGTTGATTCCGAGATTCCGCTGCAACAACCGTTTACTGAAACTGTGGTGAAAATTGTTGATTACCCGGTATCGCCTGACGAGTCCAAGAAAGATAAAACATTTATTACCCTCAATATTGCCGCAGGTAAGGCTGTTGATCCGGAAAGCTATCTGGGGCTAATGATACTCGAACATATTCTTTTGGAAACACCGGCTGCGCCGCTTAAAAAGGCCCTTCTGGATGCCGGGTTGGGTAAAGAGGTTTTCGGCAGCTACAGTAAGAGCATTCTGCAGCCAACAATGACTTTTGGCGTAAGCGGTGCGAACCCCGACCAGGTAGAAACTTTTAAAACTACAATTGATGCTGAATTGAAAAAGCTGGCTAACGAGGGTTTGGATAAAAAACTGGTCGAATCGTCTGTTAATATTTTTGAATTCCACTTAAGGGAAGCCAACTATGGCAACCGCCCTAAAGGGCTTGTCTATAACATGAAATGTTTAGACAGCTGGCTGTACGATGAAGATCCTTTAATTCACTTGGCCTATGAACCCGTGCTTGACAAAATAAAGCGCAATTTCAAAAAAGGGTATTTTGAAAAACTAATCAAGACTTGTCTTTTGGATAACCCTCACCAAGCGTTGGTGGCGTTACAGCCCAATGGTGAGATCGGCGGGCAAAAAGCGGTTGAACTCAAGGATAAACTGGCTAAGTATAAAGCCAGCCTCAGCAAGGAGGAGCTTGGGATACTTATTAAACAGACCCAGGCACTTAAAACGCGTCAGGAAACTCCGGATGCTCCGGAAAAGCTGGAGTTAATTCCTCTTCTGGATTTAAAAGATATTGATCCCAAAACGGAAGAATTGGTAATAAGCGAGCAGAAAGAACAAGGACTGCCCGTACTTCTGCATCCTATGTTTACCAACCAAATTGCCTATGTAAACCTATACTTTAATACCGGTGCGATATCCGAATCCGATTTACCCTATCTGTTTTTACTTGCCGATATCTTAGGTAAGGTTGATACCGAAACATACCCATATACCGAGTTAGCTAAGGAAATTAATATTCACACAGGCGGCTTTAACTATGATGTTTTAGCTTTCTCCGAAAGCGGCGACGACCAAACGTTTACACCGATGTTTAGGGTCAAAGCCAAAGCACTTGTTAAGAAACTGCCGGAAATGTTTAGCTTGCTCGGCGATATAACCGGCGGCAGCTTGTTTAAGGATGCCGGACGTCTCAAGGAAATCATCCGTGAACTCAAAGCGGTTTGGGATACGGCTATATTCCGCCGTGGTCAGCAGGTAGTCGCCAGCAGACTGTTATCCTATATTTCTCCCGTTGCCAAGTTTAACGAAGTCGGTCAACTGACGTACTATAAATTTATTGCCGAACTCGAGCAAGACCTCGATGCTAAGGTACGGGAGATTGGCCGGAACTTAGCGACTGTGGCCCAAACCGTGTTCAACCGCGATAACTTGCTTGTCGGTATAACCTGCGATGAAAAGGAGTATAAAACCTTTGCGCAGAGCTTCCCAAAATTGTTAGAAAAATTGGGAACAAGACAGTTTAAACCGGTAAAATACAGCTTTCAGCCCGATATCCGTAATGAGGCTCTGTTGACTTCCGGCAAAGTGCAGTATGTTGCCAAAGGTGGTAATTTCCGCCGGCTAGGCTTTGATTTTCACGGCAGTATGAAAGTGCTTGAGACTATTTTGCGGTATGACTATCTCTGGAATCGAATCCGGGTGCAGGGCGGAGCGTATGGTGCGTTCGCTCAGTTTGACCGCAGCGGCAATGTGGTATTTGGCTCCTACCGGGATCCCAATCTGGCAGATACAATTAAGGTATATGATGAAACGGTTGACTATCTGAACGACTTCACTAACCAGAATGTAAGTAAACGGGAAATGACCAAATATATCATTGGCACTATGAGTAGCATGGATACGCCGTTAACACCCCAGATGAAAGGCGAGCGCGCCGATGTCGCATATATTCGCAATATCAGTCAAGCCGATCTGCAGCAAGAACGCGATGAAATTTTGGCAACCAAGCAAAAGGATATTAAGAAACTGGCTGATATTGTCGAGGCTGTTATGAAGGCCAATTGTCTGTGTGTGATGGGCGGAGAACAAAAAATTAAAGCCAACAAAGATTTGTTTGGTAAGCTAATTACTGTAATTGATTAACTAAGAAATAAACAATTGCCACGCAAACCTGCGTTAACGAGAATTTTCGTTATTGCAAAACGGCGTGGCAATTGTTGTTCGCATGAGGGGACAGGCAGTCCGTACGACTTACTCCGCAGTCAATAGTCCTTGTGTTGCCAGAGATTCATCGCTTTCCCAAGACTCTACAATTGCTTTTGCGGTACGATAATCAAATCCCATACCCATTAAATAGGTTATAAGCGCAAGCTCGGTCATGGCGTGACGAGGACTGGTTTCTTCGATTTCTTTCAGTCCCTGCCGGATGGCTGGCTCAACTTGGATCAGAAAATAACATGGAGATAGCGTCTGTCCGGGAACAAATTGAATTATTGGGGCTTGCCGTTTCTGGCGGTTGGAGAGCATTTGTTGAAAACTGGCCATTACGTTGCCTCCTTTTGGGTTTTACTATAGTTTATGTATTGTCTGGATATTGTGTGTTATGTTAAGGTTAAATAATGAGTAAACGTAAAAGTAATAGTTGTAGCAGGAAAGCTGCTGGAAGAGCGGAATAATAGCAATAATGGAGATTCTGTGTATACCTGGAAAGGGAGGACGAAATAACCATGGATGTTAAACCAATCGTTGCAACTGGCAATACTTCGGCAGTAACGCCACAAAATACAGAGACGGGGGAAACTCAGCCTATAATCCAGCCTGCGGTCCAGGCGGACAATCAGGCGGCCGCTCAAACGGACAATCAAGCAGCCACTCCGCAACCTGCTAGACCGGCCCAGACCGCGGGAAGTCAAAGCAATGCCGCGACTCAGGCCGTGCTGGTTGCCCTGGAAGGAGCTATTAGCAGTGAGCTGAGTGAGCTTGCCAAAATGCTTGCTAACCGGACTGAACTTGTGAACAAGTTGCCAACTGAAATAAAAGAAATGGTTAAAATGATTTTTACCCAGGTGCAGGAGACGCAAGTTGCGTTGCCTGCCGGTTTAGCTGAGCTATTGAAATCGCCCAAGGCAACAACTGAAAAATTGGATCTATTGGCCTCTCTGTTAGAAGAAGCCGCAGGTTTACCTACCAAGGATAAACAAACTACCGTAATGACAGCGGGTAAACAGCAGATTCCTAAAGACCTTATTGATATTTGGCGCAATAACCAGCCTGAGGAGCTAAAAACGGCGGTTAAAGTCTTGCAGGAATTGGTACAGTCAGCCTCCCGGCCAACTGCCTCGGATCCGGAAGTCCGGGATGTACCTGGTGCTGCTAAGAACGGTCAAACAGCAATTGTGCCGGAGGATGTTCAGGCGTCTCAGCCAGGGCAGAATGCCGGACAGAAAGGCATGCCGGCAGCAACGCCACAGATGGAGGCCGGCACAAATGAAAATCCGACTGCTCAGGCGGCATCTAAGCAGCTAGTGGAAGAAGGAGGACAGCAGGAAGCAAACACTGCTGGATCTGTCAATAATAAACCAATTAATCAATCAGAGGCTAAACAAGCCGCCGGCCAGCAACCACCGGTTGCTGGGGCGGAGGGTAAAGACCAGGTTGTCGCTAAAGCTGCGGTAGATAAGCAACAGCAGGAAGGCTCCGCTGCCAAGCCTCAAAACCAGTCTGAATCTGCCGTTAGACCAAGCAGTACTATGGTTAGCGAGCAGGATCGCACAATGTTGTTGAAAACTATGGCCAGCAGGCCGGATTTAGTAAAAAGTTTGCCGCCCGAGATCAAAGAGATGATTCAAGCAATCTTGCGGCAGCAGCCAAATCCGAAGGAAACTGCCAATTTACCGGAACCTTTGGCTAGGTTTATTTCAGCGCAGCAACCGGCGTCCGAGAAACTTATCTTACTTGCCACCGTGTTAACAGAGGCTGCCTCGCAGCCACGGACAGGACGGCAGCAAGGTGGCCAGCAGGAGCAGGCGTTAGCTGAAATTATTAACCTGTTGCAAAACAAAAATCATGAAGATGTTAAATTGGTGGCCAGGGTAGTTCGCGAGTTGGCTGACACCATGCCCAAACCGGGCGGTATGGTGGCGGAACGCCAGGATAGCCAGAGCATTTTGTCTTTTACGCTGCCCTTATCATTCGGCGATGGGCAAACGGTTTATCCTGCGCATATTCATGTATATCATCAACAAGAAGAAGATAAAAAAAATCCCGGACAGCATGTTACCGAGACTTGGCTTAGGGTTTGTTTGGAAACTGAGAATATCGGCATAGTGGAAACGGCGTTTCATTTGTATGACGGCGAGAACCTTGATGTCAAAGTGCGGTTTGCCGACCAAGAAGCAGCAGATGGATTTGCCGAAAGCGTGGATGAGGTAAAAGCGCAACTGGAACAACTGCCGTTTACCTTAGGTGAGTTTTTGGTGCGGTAGCGATAAGGTTTGTTTTGGTGTAAGGGATTTTTTTCAATTATGTGGAAAATACTATTAAGTGCTGATAATAGCGTTACTTATTTACGGCAGTAACGTTAAATATTATGTACAGACAAAGTGTGGTGACAAGGATTGCCTCAAGACGAAAACCGTATAATTGCGAAAGCCAAGGCGGGGGACCGGGAAGCGCTTAATGAATTAGTTACAAGCCATTGGGCGTACATCTACCGGCTGGCATTAGCGAAAACCGGCAATCCGGACGATGCGCAGGAAATTGCCCAGGACACATTTGTGAAAGCGCTGGCCGCACTGCCTCGATATAAAGAAACCAATGCCACATTTAAAACTTATTTATCACGAATCGCCCTTAATCTGATTATTGACTATTATCGTAAACGCGGCCGCGCACCGCAAGTCGTGGACATTACTGAGTATACAGAGCCTATTGTTGATAAAAGCATCAGCCCCGACCAAACGGTTGTTCAGGCCGAACGGCGGGAAGAGGTTGCCAAAATGCTGGCGCTGCTGCCGGAAGAACAGCGGCAAGTTGTGGAACTGCGTATAGTTCAAGGGTTGGCGGTTGCCGATACCGCCCGCATAATGGGTAAAAGCGCTGCTGCCGTTAAAATGCTGCAGCAGCGGGCTTTGAAAAAATTAAAAGATTTGTTTGAGGAAAACGGCATTACAGGAGGTGAAGCAGGTGCAGGATAATACCAATATAGAAAAAAGACAAGCGGAAGTGTTGTCAGATGCTATTGATGCTCTTAATAAAGGAGAGCAGCCGGAAAAAAGTCAGGACGCGGCATTAGCCGAGCTTATTCGTACGGCAAATATAGTGAAAAATGCCGCTCAGCCGCAGATTGTACCACCTCCGGCAATTCTTGACGATATTGTTACTCAGGCAGCCGCTAATATACACCAAAACAAGAAGAAAAAACGCCTGACTTGGGGATTTGCGAGTTTGTCAGGAGCTGCTGCTGCGGTATTGTTGTTTTTCTTTATCCATGCTTTTCACCCTGGTGCCCCGGAGCAGCAACTAGCTAAAACACCTGAGCCTGTACCCGCTCCTGTTACAGAAGCGCCGCAGCCGCCGACTATCGCGAAAGCCCCGCCAGACTTAATCACACCACAGGAAAAGACCAGATTGCCCGCCCCTTCTGTCAAGGAGAGACGGGAGAGAGCTAATAATGTTGGTCAGCCGGAAACTGGCGCTCCCAGTCAGGAACCGCTTGGGGCGCTTGTGCCGCCAACTTCTACTGTTCCGGCCGACAGTGGTACAATGCTGGCGTTACGTGACCGAAAGGCCGATGTTGTTACTATTGATGCTGCTAGTAAAATTATCCGGCAAGTCTACCATCAGGGTGCTCCTGATGAAATTATTATCACTCAAGCCCCTAAACGGCAGACTTTTGCCCGCGCTGCCATGCCCAAGCAGGCCGCAACACAGTTCAAAGCATCTGCCAAGTCGGCTAATGAATCCAGCGACATAAAGCCACCTAACCGCAATAAAGTGACAGTCACGGTTGAGGATTCTGAAGTTACCCTGGAAGGTTCGGCTTCGGAAGATGAACTTCTCAATCTTGCCAAGACAATGACTAAGGTCAGTGTTGCTAAGTGAATAAAATAAGGTTATCTGACAGGCTGTGCAAAAACGTAACAGGTTTTTGCACAGCCTGTTTTTTGTGTCATAGACAAATGCATTGTTTAGTAAACGCAGTAGGTTTGTTTTCCTGATAGAAAGTATAACTTTCGCCTGGATAAGGGCAACATCGGCCTCCGCTTTCGCCAAAGGCTCGGCGCAAGCCGTGTTTTCTTTATCATTTTTTACCACTAAAAATAGCGTTACTTTTGCGATATGGACACGTTTAAGTATATGAATGACTTAACAGTCAGTTGACATAGATTTTTAACATAGAAAAGAGGAGCAACAATGAATACTCACAAGAAACAAACTAAGTTTATCTCAGCAGTTACCGGCATAGCAGTATTGACAGCAGCCACCGCTTTTGCCGCCTTGCCGGATGAAGCTTCTGCCAAGTGGTTAAATTGGACAAGACCTGCGGTAACGCAAACCGAGGTTGAAGCAAGCCAAACCCAAGCCGCTGCTTCCAACGTTGCACCCGAAGCTAAACCTGTCATCAACGGCGACCTGGAAATAGCCCCTGATGCCCCAGCAAAAGCACTAAGTAGTATAATCACTGTGGGAGCAGAACCGGCGGCGAATAATGATAAACCGGTAATAGAGCTTGAAGATACGGCTAGCAAGGCGGGTGTCATTGGGACGGTTGTCAGCAGCAAGGTTGTTATCGGCAGCTCTCGCACACCCTATCATAATATTGACGTTGGCCCAGGGGTGGAAGGCTTAGATTATGCTAAAGTCATCAAATGGCAGCAAAATGTTGACGCCGGCTATGAACGCTGGCGGCTTGACCCCATGCAGGTCGCCCGCAAAGAAGGCAAAAACTACGGCTTTACCGATAAAGATACTTTTACCATCGTTAAGCGCTTAGAAAAGAGCAGCCTCTCACGGCATGGCGAGATTCATATCAAAGTTAACCATAACGATAAAGAATATACGATGATCCTGGTTAAACCGTTTGGTGGCGGCGATGCCATTTGGACAACCTATAAGGTGATTGGTCAGTATAAACCAGTGCCACCGGTTGAAACAGAAGGCAAAACTATATTTGCGACCGACAAATTTAATGGCTGGAAATGGTACAATAATCGTTATTTCAAAGATATGGCTTTTGCTACCATTGTTAATTATGACGCACAGCTCAAACAAGACTCGCGCATCCCGGAAAATGTTTTAAACAGGGTTAAAGATGTAGACTATAATAAGAAGGTAGTTTTATTCGCTTATCTTGGTACTGCCCCTACAGGCGGTTATGGTGTTGGAATTGAAAAGGTGACCATGAATGCAAATAAAATGACAGTTACTGTTCACACCCGGAGTCCGCAGCCCGGTGCGCCGGTTACGCTGGCGATGACCCAGCCGTCCGATTATTTGGTAATCGACAGAGTAATTGTTGATATCTGGGGTGGGGTAGATATCACTTTTATCGACCAAAAAGGACAAGTTTTAAGCAAAAACAAGCTGACAATTATCCATAGAAGCTAACAGCAAAAAAAAGAGAGATGGCCGGTTTTGTCCAGGCCATCTCTCCTTTGTTACTTAGATTCCAGCAGAAAATCTCTGGCTACAGCCAGGGCTTGCCGGATGCCAGCAATATTAGAGCCGCCGCCCTGGGCAGCTTGAGGGCTGCCGCCGCCTTTGCCATTGATATGGGGCAGGGCGACTTTGAGGGCTGCATTCATATTAACGTCAGTAAGGGTGGGATTGGCGCCAAAAACTAAATGCGCCTTGGTATTATCAGCATTACTCCCGGCTAATAGTGCAACAGCAGCAGGATGTGTTATTAGTTCCCGGGCCAAGTCGTTAAGTGCGGCGGGAGAGATATTGGTTTGCGTATAGGTGATAATGTGCCAGTCGCCGGACACTTGGGACTGGGAGTAGAGTTTATGCGCCAAATGTTGGGTTAACTCCTTTTGTGCTGCGGTTAATTCTTTATTAAGTGTATCCAGCCGGGCCGCCTGTTTATCGTAGGCGGAGCTTAATTCAGCCGGAGGAACGGATAATTTGCCTGAGAGATCTTTTACTGTTTCGTTCTTTTCCTGATAATCGGCTAAGGCCCGTAAGCCACAGACAAAATCAATGCGAATACCGCTTTTCTTGCGTTCCCAGCTGCGGATTTTAATTAGGCCGATTTCTCCTGTTGAGGCAACGTGAGTGCCGCCGCAGGGGCAGCAATCAAAATCTGGGACTTCAATCAAGCGCAGGTTATCGTAATGCTTGGTAGGCTGCTTACGCAAAGGGAATTTGTTTAAACCCGAAGAATCTATAAAATGAATGTGGATAGGCGTATTCTTAAACACTATAGTATTGGCGGCACGTTCTACCTCGGCTGCTTGTTCGGCAGTAAGGACTTCGATATCCAGATCAATTTGACTGGACGTTTGCCCTAAATGAAAGCCTATATTGCTGGCATTCAAAACTTTGCCAAAAGCACCTGTTAGTACATGTTCGCCGCTGTGCTGCTGCATGTGGTCAAACCGTCGGGCCCAGTCAACAGTTCCGGTCACTTTCTCTTCTTTAGGGCAAGTGTCTAAGATATGCAGTATTTCGCCGTTTTTTTCCTGTACGTCCAGTACCCGGAACCCATCAATTAGTCCGGTGTCGGCCGGTTGGCCGCCGCTTTCAGGATAAAAGGCGGTACGATCTAAGATTACGGCAGATTGGCCTGATGGCAAAGCGACGGAGGAAACAATTCGAGCCGTAAAATTTGTTACATAGGAATCAGAATAATATAGTTTATCGGTGGGCAAAGTAATCCCCCTTTTTTATCTGCGAAAAGAAATAATGTATAATGAAGTTAATCATTTCGGTAATTTAGCACTCAAATGTAATACTTCATCCGGTGTGAAAATTTTATTAATAAAGAGAGTCAGCTCTTTAGTTAAATCAATTTCCCGTCCGTTGGTCAAATGATATCCATTTTCATCAAAGATAATTCGTAACGTTGGTCTCGTCTGCAATCCGGGGAGGACTTTTACTACGATAGCAATTTCGCCGGTATTAAGTTGGACAATGCTCTCTAACGGATATATAGCAATCTGATTGAGGAATAGTCGCAGAATAAACGGATCAAAATGAGTATTAGCAAGCGACATCATGATTTCGTATGCTTCGTACGGTAAATTGGCTTCCTTGTACGGCCTGTCCGAAGTAATGGCATCATAGACATCAGCAATAGCGACAATTCGGGCATACTCGTGGATATCGGCTCCGCCAAGATTGCGGTTATAGCCACTACCGTCAAATTTTTCATGGTGCTGAAACGCAATATGCGCAGAAACCAGGGGGATTTCCTCTTGCCGGCGGAGAATATCAAAACCGAAGTCTGGATGTTGTTCCATAATTTGTCGTTCTTCAGCGGTCAGCGGCCCTGGTTTTAGCAAAATATCTTTAGGAACAAGCATCTTGCCGGTATCGTGCAGAAGAGCACCGAGGGCCAGTTCCCGCAGCTTAAACATATCATAGCCTAGCTTCATTCCGGTTAAGGTAGAAAGTACACAGACATTTACCGAGTGGCCAAAGGTATAGCCGTCACGGGCGCGCAGATCTGTTAAATGAATCATGGCGCCACGATTCTCAATGATTTCTTTGATAAGAAATTCAGCTGTTTCTTTAAAAGGCTGTGTATCAAGCTCTCGGTTGATTACAAAATTCTGAAATGCGGAATGTACAACTTGTACAGCTTGTACCCGTGTTTCCTCACGGACGACTTCCGGGATAGTATCAAACAGATCGTTAGCGGTTACGTGGTCCGTAAATGGATTTTTTATGTAAACGCTCGTTAAGTCAAACTGCTGCAATCGTTCAATATGCGCAGGGGCCAGCACAGTATCCGCGCTTAGCAACAGTACACCATCTGTACTGTAAATATTGCGGGCAACTGCCATTCCTGGTTGTAAATGAATTGCTGCAACTTTTTGCATGTTGTCAATGCCTCCAGACGTTTTACCAGGAGGAATTATTCGACATTTCATGCTGTAAATTCCTTCAGACAGAAAGCAATCTATAAAAAAAATTCCCGTGTTTTAAAAATATAGTTGGGGGGTATCGAAAAATGTCTGTTTTTACTGTTGGAATTTGTCAAATGGGGGTTGTTACTGATAAACAAGCCAATATTGATAAAGCCCGCCGCATGATTGGAGAAACTGCGGCGAGTGGCAGCAGGCTTGTAGTTTTGCCGGAAATGTTCAACTGTCCCTATCAATCAGAATTGTTTCCGCAATATGCCGAGAGCCGTCCGGATGGGCCGACAATTGCTATGCTTAGCGAATGTGCCGCTAAACATAACATCATCCTTGTCGGTGGTTCTATTCCTGAGCGTGACGCTGCCGGCAATATCTATAATACCAGCTTTATTTTTGACGAAACAGGAAAACTAATTGGTCATCATCGCAAAATACATCTGTTTGACGTTAATATCAAAGGTGGCACGGTGTTTCAGGAATCTAAAACCTTAGCAGCAGGTAACAGCATGACTGTGGTAAATACCTCATTGGGCACGTTGGGAATAGGGATTTGCTATGATGTCCGCTTTCCGGAGTTGGCAAGATCTATGGCGCTTAAGGGAGCGCAAATTCTTATTTATCCGGCAGCGTTTGGGCCGGTGACCGGTCCGGCGCATTGGGAACTGTTATTGCGGTCTCGGGCAGTTGATAATCAGGTATACGTGATTGGCGCTGCGCCGGCGTTAAATGCCGCCGCTGAGTATAAGGCGTACGGACATTCCATGCTTGTTGACCCCTGGTCAAGGGTACTGACAGTAGCTAATGCAGAGGAAACGATAATTACAGGCAAAATTGATTTAAGAACCTTAGTAAGAGTGCGGGAGGAACTGCCGCTCTTGCAGCATAGAAAGCCTGAAGTGTATTAAGGTAGGGAGGCACGTTCATCATTAATGGAACCATTTATTCACGGATTTATTTTAGCGTTTGGATTAATATTACCCCTTGGTGTGCAAAATTTATTTGTGTTTACGCAGGGCGCGGTACAAGCCAGCTTATGGCACGCAATGCCGGCTGTAGTAACAGCAGGCATTTGTGATACTTTGCTTATTTTGGCGGCAGTATTAGGTGTTTCGCTTGTCATACTTAGTTTCGCCTGGTTGAAGATGGCTTTACTGGCTACAGGGTTTGTTTTTTTAGCATACATGGGCTGGGTGTCATGGAACAGCGATCCTTTAAACGGGCAGGAATTTGGTGCCGCTGGTATGACGGCAGGTAAGCAGGCCATGTTTGCGGCGTCGGTTTCATTGCTAAACCCACACGCGATTTTGGATACTATTGGTGTTATTGGCACAAGTTCGTTACAATATACAGGCAATGGCAAAATATTGTTTACCCTCGCCTGTATCCTTGTATCATGGGTGTGGTTTTTTGGTCTGGCCTATGCCGGGCGGCTGCTTGGAAATTTAGATGCATCAGGTCGCTGGCTTTCATTATTGGGTAAATTTTCAGCTGTCTTCATTTGGGGCGCTGCTGCCTATCTAGGTTATGGCATTGTGGTTGGACTATAAAGTGAGACTTGATTCAGGTGGAGTTTTTAACTCCATCTGAATCCTAGTCGAACTAATCCAGGGACTTAGCCGCTCTTAACTCCCACCTTGAAGAAGATGGGAGTCTTAGAGCGGCTTAGTCATCGGATAACAGTCCAGCCACCTTTTTTTGTGTGTATGAAGGATAAATAGCTACTGTAGAGAATGTAATTCTACATAATTCGCCATTATTCGCAAGAAAGGAGGCGATAATTGGTGTCGTTATGTGGAAAAAGTTTTGTGATTATTGGTCTTACTCTGTTTTTTCTGTTATTTAGTTTATTTCTTACTACTAACTCCATTTTAAACAACGGATATACTCAGTTGGAAAGAAGCGATATGGAACGTAACATCAAAAGGGCGGTCAAGGCGATAGAGAATGAAAACAATTCTTTGGAGAACATAGTTAGAGACTGGGGGCAGTGGGACGACAGTTACAACTTTATGGTGACAGGCAGTAAAGAGTATATAAATGCTAACTTGGACGATATGACTTTTACGTATCAGCACCTCAATGTTGTTTTGTACACTGATTTGGATGGTCAGATTGTCTATACACGCGCTTATGACTGGGACAACCGGAAAGAGATTTCCCTAAGCAATGAGACCGTACATAAACTAACTGCCATTAGGCCGTTGATCAGTCCTGGCAAATATGCCGTTACCAAGGGGATACTTACCTTGCCGGAAGGAAAGATGCTGGTGGCCGCCGGAGCTGTTACTGACAGTCAGGGGATGGCTTCGTCACGGGGGGTAATATTAGCAGGACGATTTATTACTGACGTAGAAAAAGAGATTATTTCCGAGATGGTGCAACTGCCCATTGACTTTATCGGTTGGAATTGCCAGTTGTCGCCGGAATTTGCTGACGCCCGGACGTACATGACCTCTCCGGCAGACATGTATGTTAAGACCTTGAATGATGACTATGTAGCAGGCTATACAGTATTACAGGATATCTATGGACAGCCTGCCCTTATTTTGCGCATCCTGGGCCCCCGGACTATTACACAGCAGGCGCAGCATATTTTGAACTATTTTATAGTTATGCTGATAGCTGCCGGCCTCGTATTTGGAATAGTTATTTTGGCTTTGCTGGAGTGGAGTGTGTTGACACGGCTTGCCAGCATAAGCAATGTCGTTAAAAAAATTGCCCAGCAGAAAGATTTATCGATTCGATTGGCGGTTAGTGGTCATGATGAACTGACAGAGTTAACCGAAAACATTAACAATATGCTTGGCAGTTTGGAAAAGGCGCAGACAAGATTAAGATATATAGGACGCCATGATGCACTGACCGGCCTTTACAATCGGACGATATTTGAGGAATTTTTAGCAAAGAGTAATTGTTCTAACGAGAGCGTTCAAATTATAGTGGCCGATGTTGATGGTCTTAAATTAATTAATGATACATTGGGGCATGCGAGTGGGGATGCGTTATTGCGCAAAGCCGCTGAAGTGTTAAAACAAATGTGTCCGCCTGATGCTATAGTCGCGCGTTGTGGCGGTGACGAATTTGCCGTACTGCTTAAGAATCACCCCGCCGAGGCTGTGGCTGACTTGTGCCGGGCCATAAAAGCAGCGGCCGCTGAGGCCGAGTTTGATACTCCGGGACTGACTCTGAGTATGTCAATCGGTTATGCAGTGGGTACGAAACATACCGATACAGCAGCCGAACTTTTAAAAGAAGCCGATAACCATATGTACCGTGATAAATTACTACGTAATCGCAGTACCCGGAGCGCAATTGTTCAAACACTTAAAAAAGCCCTGGAAGCCAGAGATTTTATTACAGAGGGGCATGCCGACAGGATGCAGGAAGTGGTGCGACTGCTGGGGGTAGAGCTTGGTTTGCCTGATGCCAAGTTAGCTGAACTGCAGTTATTTGCACAGTTTCACGATATTGGTAAGGTGGGCATACCGGATGGGATTCTATTTAAGCCAGGTCGCCTTACTGCCGAGGAACTGGTGGTTATGCATAGCCATTCCGAAATCGGTTATCGTATTGCGCGGTCAGCGTCAGATCTGGTATTTATTGCCGATTGGATACTAAAACATCATGAGGCGTGGAATGGCAGCGGCTATCCGCTGGGTCTCAAAGGGGTGGAAATTCCACTGGAATGCCGTATCCTGGCTATTGCCGATGCCTACGATGCCATGACCAACAAACGGCCATACCGGCTGCCGGTGCCAAAAGAAAAAGCAGTTGAAGAAATTAGGGAAAATGCCGGTGTTCAGTTCGATCCCGAACTGGTAAAAGTATTTATCGAGATATTGCCAAAGTTGCCTTAGAAAGCTTGCACGCTATTGTCCTATGTGCTATAATTATCACGCGTAATTCAAAGTGGCTCTATAAAGTGAGGTGCAAGACATGCAAGAAAAAATTCATCCTAATTATGGTGAAGCCAAAGTAGTTTGCGGCTGTGGCAATACATTTATGACTGGTTCGGTTAAAAAGGACCTTCGTGTAGATGTGTGCTCAAAATGCCATCCGTTCTATACCGGTCAGCAGCGTCAAATAGCAGCAGGTGGCCGTGTTGAAAGATTTAATAAGCGTTATGGCAGTACGCAAGGCTAATTAGCAAGCAGCAGAGCAGCGATGCTCTGCTGTTACACTATAATGATATAGACTGAACTTAGCCAATGGCTATAAAAACTGCAGCAGAGCAGAATGCTCTGCTACAATTATATTGAAAAGGGGGCGGTAGCGTGAGTGAGAAGAAACCTTTTGTCGGTGGGCAGGCTGTCATCGAAGGGGTTATGATGCGCGGACCGGAGTATATTGCTACGGCCGTTCGCGAACCGTCCGGTACGATTACTGTCCAAAAGGAACGGTTAGAATCGATTGCTGATCGCTATCCTATATTGAAAAGGCCGATGCTGCGCGGTGTTGTGTCTTTGGTCGAATCACTGGTATACGGGCTAAAAGCGTTGTCGTTTTCCGCTCAGGCGGCAGGCGAAGAGGAAGAAGAGACTCTCTCCAATAAAGAAATTGCCATAACTATGGTATTCTCGTTGGGGCTGGCCATACTGTTGTTTGTCGTAATACCCACTTATGCGGCCAAGTATATTCACAGCGCTGTTACTGATTCCCGCTTACTCAACACCTTTGAGGGGATTTTACGGCTGGTTATTTTTTTCTTATATATTTTAGGAATATCGCTCATGAAAGACATTCAGCGCGTGTTTCAGTACCATGGCGCCGAGCATAAAACTATTCACGCCTACGAAGCCGGGGAAGAACTCACCGTTGAAAACATCCGCAAATACAGTCGGCTGCATCCACGATGCGGCACAAATTTTCTGCTCATAGTTATGGTAGTAAGCATTGTTATGTTTGCTTTCTTGGGCTGGCCTGATTTATGGCTGAGAATTGTTTCACGGGTGATATTGCTGCCGCTAGTGGCAGGTATTGCTTATGAGATAATCCGTTTTGCAGGCCGCAGTAAAGCCGGATGGGTAGCCTGTGCCATTACTCCCGGTCTGTGGCTGCAGCAGTTAACAACCCGTGAACCGAGTGATGATCAAATAGAAGTAGCGATTGCGGCTTTAAACGCCGTGCGACCTGACCAAGATGTTGAGGTGAGAACAGATGCTGGATAAATTACAGGCGCTCGAAGATAAATATCTGGAACTGGAAGGCCGAATCAGTGACCCTTCAGTTATGGCTGATATGGGCGAGTGGCAAAAACTGACTAAAGCCCATAGTAAAATGATAGCGGTTGTTGAAAAGTTCCGGGAGTATAAAAAAACCTTGCAGGCGATTGACGATGCCCGGGAAATGCTCAAAGATAAGCTTGATGATGAGTTCAAAGAGATGGTAGAGGCCGAGTATACCGAAGCCAAAAGTAAAGTCGGAGTACTGGAAGATGAACTCAGGATTCTCCTCTTACCTAAGGATCCCAATGATGAAAAGAACGTTATTGTGGAAATCCGGGGCGGCGCCGGCGGGGACGAAGCTGCTTTATTTGCCGGCGATTTATTCCGGATGTATACACGCTACGCTGAAAACCAGGGTTGGCGGGTGGAAATGCTTGATGCGAATGCCCCTGACCTGGGCGGTTTTAAAGAAGTTGTTTTCTCGATCGAAGGCGATGGTGCTTATTCCAAACTCAAGTATGAGAGTGGCGTGCACCGGGTGCAACGGGTACCGACAACAGAGTCAAGCGGCCGTATCCACACCTCGACAGTTACTGTAGCGGTCTTACCCGAAGCAGAAGATGTCGATATTGACGTAAATCCCAATGATCTTAGAATTGATACCTATTGTGCCAGCGGTGCCGGTGGTCAGCACGTTAACAAAACTGAATCGGCTGTGCGTATTACTCATTTGCCCACAGGTGTTGTCGTTCAATGTCAGGATGAAAAGTCACAATTAAAAAATAAAGATAAGGCTATGCGGGTATTAAGAGCCAAGATTCTGGAATTGGCGGAAGCGGAGCAAGCGGCGGAACTCGCCGAAAACCGTAAGAGCCAAGTCGGTACCGGGGATCGCAGTGAGCGGATTCGAACCTACAATTTCCCGCAGGGACGGGTTACAGACCACCGTATCGGCCTAACCCTGCATAAACTGGATTTTGTTTTGAACGGGGACTTGGATGAACTTATTTCTGCGCTGGTAACGGCCGGGCAGAGTGAGAAACTTAAGGAAGTAGAGTAACATGACCGAACAGTGGACGATTAGTTCAATTTTAAATTGGACTAGGCAGTACTTCAGCTCCAAGGGGATTGATAATCCCCGTCTGGATGCTGAGGTGCTGCTTTCCCATATCCTAGGGAAAGAACGGTTATATTTATATACTAATTTTGACCAGCCGCTGACGGCAGAAGAATTAGCACAATATCGTGAAGCCGTCAAAAAACGGGTGATGCGCGCACCGGTAGCGTATATTACCGGTAGTAAAGAATTTATGGGACTGAATTTTGCCGTTAGCCCGGCTGTGCTTATACCGCGGCCTGATACTGAAATTTTAGTTGAAGAAGCGATTGCCAGGCTGGCCGCTAATACTCAACCGGTTGTTGCCGATTTGGGAACAGGCAGTGGCGCTATTATTGTCAGTGTCCTGGCTAAATTGCCGGCTGGGAAAGGTGTGGCTGTTGATATTTCGGCTGAGGCACTGGCTGTTGCCAGGGAAAATGCCCGGCGGCAAGGAGTAGTTGACCGTGTGGAGTTTTGTCAGGGAGATATGATGAAGTGGGTGTCTGACGATAAGTTTGATGCCATTCTGTCAAATCCCCCCTATATTCCCGACAGCCATATTGCCGGCCTAAGTGCCGAAGTACGCCAAGAACCTTGCCTGGCTTTGGCCGGTGGTGCTGACGGTTTAAATTTTTACCGGCGTATAGTCGGCTTCGGTGCCGAACATCTTAAGCCTAATGGTTTTATTGCTGTGGAAGTTGGCATTAACCAAGCAGATCAAGTAGCGGCACTGGCCGATACAGCCTCCCGGCTTGCGGCTCAGGCTATTATCAAAGATTATGCCGGAATTGAGCGGGTAGTTGTATTTTCATTGAGACCATAGACAGGAAGAAGTGACCGAACCAATGCAAACAAAGTACTATAAGCTTGATGCCAACAAACCTGACCAGGTTGTCCTGGCAGAAGCGGCGCAGCTATTACAGCAAGGAAAGCTAGTGGCATTTCCTACCGAAACAGTATACGGACTTGGCGCCAACGGCCTGGATGCAGAGGCTGTTGCCGGCATATTTAGGGCCAAAGGAAGACCGTCTGACAATCCCCTTATTTTACATATTGATGCCGCTGATAAATTACACCAATTGGCGGCTGTGGTGCCGGCAAGTGCCAAAGCACTGACCGAACGTTACTGGCCGGGACCGCTAACTGTTGTAGTTGAGCGTCAGCCACAGGTTCCTGATATTGTGACTGCCGGACTAAATACTGTGGCGGTACGTCTGCCATCGTCCTTAGTTGCCCGGGAATTAATCCGTCTGGCCGGAGTGCCGATAGCTGCCCCCAGCGCGAACACTTCCGGCAGGCCAAGTCCCACAACAGCCGAAGATGTGCTTACTGACTTAGATGGCAAAATTGCGGCAATTATCGACGCCGGAGCGTGCCGTATCGGTGTGGAATCTACGGTGGTTGACTGTACTACCCCTGTACCCACACTGTTACGGCCAGGTGGTATTACTTACGAAATGCTTATGGAAGTCCTGGGCGAAGTTGAAATTGACCCGGCGCTCGGCGGGGCATCCGTTATCCCTAAGTCACCAGGGATGAAATATACGCACTATGCCCCTATTGCCCCTATGTTTCTTATCGAGGCCGAACCTCAATTAGCCGGTGAGCTTTTACGGCGTGAAATTACGCAGGCATTAGCCGGCGGGAAAAAAGTAGGGGCAGTGGTATCGTCGGAACTTATTGACAGCTTGCCGCCGCAGGTAATAAGGACGGGGTATGGCTCGCGCACAGATGCCGCCGAAATTGCCGCTAATTTATATACGGCACTCAGAAGCTTTGATAATGCGGAAGTTGACGTTATATACGCTGAGGGCATTAGAGAGCAAGGGTTAGGGCTGGCCGTTATGAACCGCTTGCGCAAAGCGGCAGGGTATCGCATTATCAGGAACTAAGTTAGTATTTAATCAATTTTAGCGGGAGTATTGCTACATATTGCCCCCTGTTGGCACATATACATTACAGCGGGGGTGGGAATATGAGCATGTTAGAACTGTTTGTCCTGAGTGGAGCGTTAGGAACCGATCTATTTTCAGTGGCTGTGCCGATAGGTATGAACAAAGTCCGCCGGCTGGTTATTTTACAATCCGCTGTCGTGTTTGCACTATTCCACATAGTTATGATTCTTGCCGGTTATTATATAGGCCATTGGCTGGGCACACTTGTGGAACATATCGGGGCCTATCATATTGATTCGCCTGCGGCCAGTGTACAAAACTTTGCTACTATTATCGGTGCAGTGATATTGGCCGGATTGGGTATTAATATGATTAAGGACAATATAAGTGCCCATGATGACGCACCGGCAAATCCTTTGCGGGGGGCAGCTCTATTAGTATTAGCCGCTAGTGTCAGCATTGATGCCCTGGCTGCCGGTTTTAGCCTGGGGATGCTTGATGTGGACTTATTGCAGCTAAGCATAATCTTAGGAGCGGTAATTTTTTTGATTGCGCTGGTAGGGCTTGGACTTGGCCGTAAACTGGGACAGTATATTGGGAACCGGGCCGAATTAGTAGGCGGTGTTGTGCTAATGTTGTTAGGTATACATATTTTATGGTCGACAATATATTAATTTTCACCAATAGTAGGGATTATGTCAGTTAGGTATGATATAATTTTTCTGGACACAAAATAGGAGGGGTTGAACGAATTTGTTCAAAATTTTACTTGTGTGTACTGGGAATACCTGTCGTAGTCCGATGGCAGCCGCCCTTCTTGCCAATATAGTTACTCAAGCCGGTTTAACCGACCAGATTACAGTCGAGTCGGCTGGTATTGCTGCCTGGCAGCAACCGGCTTCTGCTCATGCCCGGACGGTAATGCGGCAGGCAGGCCTGAGTGTGGACGAGCATTGTTCAAGGCAGCTTACGCCGGTACGGCTTGGCGATGTTGATTTGGTACTGACTATGACTAAGTCACATAAACAGGTTGTAGTTAACCTTGCGCCGGAAATGGCGGAAAAAATGTATACACTGGGCGAATTTGCCGGTGAGAACGGAGACGTTGGTGATCCGTTCGGCGGCAGTGAGGCCGATTATCGTCGCTGTGCCGAACAAATTCACCGCTTGCTTACCTTAAGCTGGGAAAAAATTGTCAGTATGGCAGGAAAAAAGTAGCATAGCGTGGAAAACGTGTAAAGACTCTAAATATGAGGCATAGGATGTGTTAGTGTCATGAAAGTTGCAATAGGTAGTGATCATGGCGGTTTTCGCCTGAAAGAAGAAATTAAGAATTTGTTAGCCGAGCTTAAAGTAGATAGTCATGATTTTGGTACTTATACAATTGAATCGGTTGATTACCCCGACATTTCCCGCCAGGTTGCCGAGGCTGTAGCTAAGGGCGAGTATGAGAGGGGCATTATTGTTTGCGGAACAGGTATTGGTGTGAGTATTGCTGCCAACAAAATAAAAGGTATTCGGGCGGCACTTTGTAATGACGTGTTTTCGGCGCAAATGTCGCGTGAACATAATAATGCAAATATCTTAACCTTAGGAGAGCGGGTGATTGGCTGCGGTCTTGCCCGAATGATAGTTGAAGTTTGGCTTAAAACCGAATTTGCCGGTGGACGTCATGCCGTCCGGGTGGACAAGATTACGGCGCTGGAAAAAGCGTAGGGAGTGAGGACAGGTGGATACAGACTTGGCAACAATAGGCCGTCAGACAATCCAGGCGGCGGAAGAACTCATAAAGACGGCTGAGTTAAAACCGGGACAGGTCTTGGTAGTAGGGTGTAGTACCAGCGAAGTGCAAGGAGCCCGTATTGGTTCTTATGGCTCCGAAGTGGTAGCTGCTCGAATTTTATCGAGTCTTTTAAAAGTGTGTGCATGGCATCAGGTTTCACTGGCCATACAGTGCTGTGAGCACCTAAACCGGGCGCTTGTTGTTGAACGGGATGTAGCCGAAAAATATAATCTTGACGAAGTAACTGTAATCCCGGTTGCTAAAGCCGGCGGCTCAATGGCCGCGGAGGCTATGCGTACCTTTTCTAATCCGGCGGTTGTCGAGGAAATTTCCGCTCACGCGGGGCTGGATATCGGCAGCACGCTTATAGGTATGCATATTAAGAGAGTTGCTGTCCCGGTGCGTTTGACCGAAAAGTATATCGGGCAAGCTTGTCTGACAGCCGCTCGCTCGAGACCTAAGCTTATTGGCGGCGCACGCGCCGTATATGAAATGCTTTAAATTTTACTTATGGAATCTGGAGGAGGAATACCTATGAAAATTCTTGCAGGAATAGACCCGGAAGTAGCAAAGGCTATAGACCTTGAGCGCACCCGTCAGCAAAACAAACTTGAACTGATTGCATCAGAGAACTTTGTCAGTAAAGCAGTAATGGAGGCTCAAGGTTCGGTATTGACCAATAAGTACGCGGAAGGCTATCCTAATCACCGTTATTACGGCGGTTGTGAGTATGTGGATATTGTTGAACAACTGGCCATTGACCGGGCAAAAGAATTGTTTGGTGCCGAACATGCCAACGTCCAGCCGCATTCCGGAGCACAGGCCAATACTGCCGTATATTTTGCCTTTCTAAAGCCGGGAGATACCATTTTGGGCATGAACCTTGCTCACGGCGGTCATCTGACTCACGGCAGTCCGGTTAATATTTCCGGCCAATATTTCAATATTGTGCCTTACGGCGTTGACCCGGAGACTCATCGTATAGACTATGACCAAGTTGCCGAATTGGCTGCCAAACACAAACCTAAGATGCTGGTAGCTGGTGCCAGTGCCTATGCCCGGGTTATTGATTTTGAACGTTTGGGCAAGATTGCCCGTGATTGTGGTGCTATGTTTATGGTAGACATGGCTCATATCGCCGGTTTGGTTGCCGCTGGTTTTCACCCCAGTCCGGTGCCGCATGCCGATATTGTTACAACTACTACTCATAAAACGCTGCGTGGTCCCCGCGGCGGCATGATTCTATGCCGTACTGAATACGCTAAAGCAATCGATAAAGCTATTTTCCCTGGCATCCAGGGCGGTCCCCTGATGCATGTTATTGCAGCTAAAGCCGTTGCTTTCAAAGAAGCGCTTAGCGAAGAATTCCGCGTATATCAAGGACAAATTATAAAAAATGCGCAAGCTTTGGCTGAGCGCCTTAAACAAAAGGGCTTTACCCTGGTATCCGGCGGAACCGATAACCACTTGGTCCTTGTTGACATGCGTAGCCAAAACCTTACCGGTAAAGAGGCCGAACACCTTCTGGACGAAGTTGGTGTTACTGTAAATAAAAATGCCATTCCGAATGATCCGGCCAGCCCGCTCATTACCAGCGGTATCCGTATTGGTGTTCCTGCGGTTACTTCCCGGGGAATGGTTGAAGAAGACATGGTAGTTATCGGTGACATTATCGCCTTGACTCTGACTAAACCGGAAGACGGCGCCACTCAGGAAAAAGTCCGGGCAATGGTAGCTGAATTATGCCGTAAGTATCCGTTATACGCTTAACGAGTTAAGTTGATATAGGTAATGTTAAAGGAGATGAATCTATGCAAGTAAAAATAATCGACCATCCGTTGATTCAACACAAATTATCGCTTATTCGCGACGTAAAAACCGGAACTAAAGAATTCCGTGAACTTCTGGAAGAGATTTCGATGCTCATGGCATTTGAGTTAACTCGCAATCTGCCGCTGGAAGAAACTCCAATTGAAACTCCGCTTACAACCTGCACCTGCAAGATGTTGTCAGGCAAAAAGATTGGCGTAATACCTATCTTGCGGGCGGGCCTTGGAATGGTCAACGGTATTGTAAAATTGATTCCTGCCGCTAAAGTGGGGCACGTTGGCGTATACCGTGACCATGAAACGCTACAACCTGTTGAATATTTTTGTAAATTACCAACAGATGTGGCTGAACGTGAACTCATTGTTACAGATCCCATGCTGGCAACTGGCGGCTCCGCGGTAGCAGCTATTGATATGCTGAAAGCCCGCGGCGCAAAACATATCAAATTGATGTGTCTTGTAGCGGCACCTGAAGGGGTTAAACATGTCAATGACCATCATCCTGATGTGGAAGTCTATGTTGCCTGTGTTGACAGCCATCTTAATGAGCACGGTTATATTGTTCCGGGCTTGGGCGATGCCGGCGACCGGATTTTCGGCACCAAGTAAGTTGAAGTAATGTTATACCTAGGCCATGAATATACTAGTAATACACCGTTTTGGCCAAGGGGGTAAAAAGTGTGAGTGAGAACAAAGAATTTGTCCGGCCATCGTGGGACGAATATTTTATGGATATCACCAAAGTGGTTGCAACACGTTCAACGTGTATCCGGCGGCAAATAGGCGCGGTTATTGTCAAAGACCAGCGGCTGTTAAGCAGTGGCTACAACGGTGCGCCCAGCGGCTTGCCTCACTGTGGTCAAATCGGCTGTGTTCGTGCTGCCAACCAAGTACCGTCAGGCGAACGCCAGGAATTGTGCAGGGGACTTCACGCCGAACAAAGTGCTGTCGTTCAGGCGGCCATGTATGGTGTTCCCATCTGTGGGGCAACCATTTACTCTACACATCAACCATGCTCGGCCTGTACCAAAATACTTATTAATGCAGGTATCAAGCGCATTGTTTACCAGTACAGCTATCCGGACAAACTGGCTGAACAATTAATTGCTGAAGCAGGAATAGAATACGTTTGTTTTGGATAAAACCAAGAGAAGCTGCCTAACATAGTATAGGCAGTTTTTTCTTTACCCTAATAGACAAGTGGTATTCATAAGGAGTGGAAAGGAGTAGGAAATATGAGTTCAATAATCCGGGCTGTTGTTGTAATTGCTGTGGGTATTATTATCTGGTTGGTACCGGTGCCTGCCGGCGTTAAACCCGCCGCCTGGAATTTATTCGCTGTATTTGTAGCTACTATTCTTGGATTTATTCTACAGCCGCTGCCGATTGGCGCACTGGCTTTCGCCAGCATCACTTTTACGGTAGTGGCGGGTATCCTAAAACCGGCTGAAGCGTTATCTGGTTTTGCCAATACGACTATCTGGCTTATTGTGTCGGCGTTTTTATTTGCCCAAGGTTTTATCAAAACAGGTCTCGGGCGTCGTATCGCTTTTGTACTGATCAAAGCAATCGGCGATAATACGCTCAAACTCGGATATACGCTGGCCTTGAGTGACCTGATCATTAGCCCGGCAACACCTTCTAATACCGCCAGAGCCGGCGGCATTCTTTATCCGGTGGTTCGCAGTCTTTGTGCGGCATTTCATTCCGAACCAGGTCCTACGGCGCGTAAGGTGGGGGCGTATTTAATGCAAACAGTCTATCAGGCCAACACGATTACGTCAGCGATGTTTTTGACCTCAATGGCCGGAAACCCACTAGTAGCCGAGCTGGCTGCCAAGACGTTACATATTAAAATTTCCTGGGGACTATGGGCCATGGCCGCGATTGTGCCTGGACTGGTTTCACTTGTGGTGGTGCCATATTTTCTATACAAATTTTACCCACCGGAAATAACAAGAACTCCGGAAGCTAAGACTTTGGCAGTATCCGAACTAAATAAAATGGGAGCAATGAGCCGCGGCGAAATGATAGTAACTTTAATATTCATTGGCGCTTTGTTTTTATGGAGTACTTCACAATATACCAGGCTTGATGCCACTATTGTGGCTATGCTGGCAGTTTCGGCAATGTTAATAACCCGGGTTATAAGCTGGCAAGACGTAATTGAAGAAAAAGGTGCTTGGGACACGCTGATATGGATGGGCAGTCTTGTGGCGTTGGCGGATTATTTATCTAAACTGGGGTTTATTCCCTGGTTCGCCAAAACCGTTAGTGCAGCTATTGCCGGGGTTCCCTGGCTGCAGGCATTCCTTGTGCTTATCGTGGTGTATATGTATGCCCATTATGGCTTTGCCAGCCTGACAGCTCACATTACTGCCATGTATGCTGCTTTTGCCTCTGTCGCTGTGGCTGCGGGTGCACCAGTGTATTTAGTCGCGTTAGCGTTTGGGTTTATGTCCAATTTGTGCATGTCTCTGACTCATTATGCCGCCGGTCCGGCTCCTATTTACTTTGGCGCCGGCTATGTCGAACAGGGAACCTGGTGGAAGCTGGGACTAATGGTCTCAGTAATTAATATGCTAATATGGGTGGGTCTCGGAGCGTTTTGGTGGAAAATTCTCGGTCTATGGTAAAATAAAGGAGGATTTAGCGTATTGATGGCGAAATTAAGCTATAACTGCAAGGCTGGTTTGGCTCTCGACTGCCGAGATGCCGGACCTGCTTTTATTTAGGGAGTTATGTATGCTGGAAGCCATTTATCTGCCAAAATTAAATAATCTTAAGCCAACGCTTGATTCTACTCTGCTCAAAGCTATGGAGGAAGCTGGAGAATTAGCACGGGCTGTATTGAAATTTATCCCTTGGGATAAATTAAGTCCGGCGGAACTTGCGAAGCAGCCGGCAGCCATCCTTCTGCTTAACGATGTCAAAGAAGAACTTTTAGATGTGGCGCAAACTTGCGTTACGATGATTTTTGTTATGGAAGATAACTTCGGCATAGATGCCGACAGCTTGATAGGGGAACACCTTGCCAAGCTTGCTGAAAAACAATATGCATACGATAATAACCAGAGCTACCAGATTGCAACAGTCAAAAATAACTATGGCGGGAATTATAAGTCGATCAGTCTGCCACATTTGAACTTAAACGAAGTTACCCTGCTTACCACTGTGTGCAAAATTCAGGAAGAATTAGGCGAACTTACTCAATTCCTCGGCAAACATGCCGCTGCATCTGGCGAGCGTTCCTGCCTGACTGCCGATGCAGTCAATCGGGGAGCTGCCTTAGAACTATTGGATGTGGCTCAATGCTGTTTCACTATGATGTATATTTTGGCTGAGCGGTATGCCGTAAACATTCCGGAACTGGTTGCTTCCCATGTAGACAAGCTTAAACGAAAAGGGTATTGCAAATAATACGTTTTTAGGCGCAGTAAGGCGACAAAATGAGTAATACTAAAGGTATTGGACGCATATAGTTATTGGTAATGAAAATAATAACCATACAGGACTATAGGACTACTTAACGCTAATTGACAACTTTTATAGAGTTGAGGTACAATGAGTGTTGCGTAGAAAAGAGGTGTTAGTATATGCAATCATATTTAGTGGCTTTTACTGTTGCCTTGGCAGCAGCTTACTTTATCACCCCGCGTGTTAAGGAATTGGCCATCAAGGCGGGAGCGCTGGATGCTCCTGACGCTCGCAAGGTGCATACTATTCCAACCCCCCGTATGGGCGGCTTAGCGATATATTTTGGCTTTGTACTGGCTGTGTTTTCCAGTATGCATATCAGCCATGAAATTATGGGTCTGTTATTAGGTGGTACTGTTATTTTGGCTGTCGGTGTAATTGACGATATTAAACAATTATCAGCCAAAACAAAATTACTCGGACAAATTGTGGCTGCCGCTGTGCTTATTCTTTTTGATATTCGTATCGAGTGGCTGACAAATCCGTTCGGGGATATGATTTATGTAAATTATTTATCAATACCGCTTACAATTATGTGGGTGGTTAGCCTGACAAATACCGTTAACCTGATTGACGGACTGGACGGGCTGGCAGCCGGTGTATCGACAATTGCTTCGGTTACCATCCTGCTGGTGGCTCTGCAACAGAATTTCTGGACTGTAGCTATTCTAACAGCGGCGTTGGCAGGCAGTGCGCTCGGATTCCTTCAGCATAACTTTAATCCGGCTAAAATCTTCATGGGAGATACCGGCAGCATGTTTTTAGGTTATATGCTGGCAGCGGTCTCCATATTGGGAACGGTTAAGAGCGCGGCTACCATAGCGCTGGTAGTGCCGATAGTCGCGTTGGGATTACCGATCATGGATACGGCTTTCGCTATTATTCGCCGTTATATGAGCGGCCGCCCGATTTTCAAACCGGACAAAGGTCATTTACATCACCGGCTTCTGGCCATGGGTTTAACGCAAAAACAAGCAGTGCTCTTGATGTATGTTATTAGCGGTTGCTTAGGCGTCAGCGCTATTGCACTGACAGAGGTGAGCAGACTGTATGCTGCTTTCATTTTGTTGGCAATTATTGCCGTAGCCTTATTTGGCGCTAGAAAAATCGGTGTATTGAGTAATAATGACGGTGTATTGAAAAGCAGTGATTCGGTTAAAACCCATTGATTTTGATGGTCGATTATAGGCAATTCTTTTGTTAGTGACGGGCGGGCAATTTTTGCCCGCCTTGTATTTATCAGGTGAAAAACGGAAAATTACCATGATTGCCAATGAAAGGAGCAGTTTTCTAATGTCCCGCATTAAAGTTATGACTGTCTTCGGCACGAGGCCTGAAGCAATAAAAATGGCACCAGTAGTTCTGGAACTGACTAAATATCCTGAATACATAACGCCGGTGGTGGCGGTTACTGCCCAGCACCGGGAGATGCTTGACCAAGTACTCAATCTGTTTAAGATTACACCTGACTATGATCTTGATATTATGAGTCAGGGGCAAACACTATTTGATATCACCTGCCGGGCGATGCAAGGGTTAAATCAAGTGCTGGCGCAAGAAAAGCCAGATATTGTTTTTGTCCATGGTGATACTACAACTACGTTCGCCGGGGCCTTGGCCGCCTATTATCATCAGATAGCCGTCGGTCACGTCGAAGCAGGTCTCAGAACCGGCAATAAACTATCGCCGTTTCCGGAAGAAATGAATCGCAAGCTGACAGGGGCATTAACCGATATCCATTTTGCGCCAACTGCTACAGCTAAGCAAAACCTGCTTAAGGAAAATAATGACCTGGCATCAATCTTTGTTACCGGCAATACCGTAATAGATGCACTGAAAGTTACGGTAGATGACGGGTATGAGTTTACTGATCCATTACTGAGAAACATTGACTATAAAAACCGCAAGGTTATTTTAGTCACCACACATCGCCGGGAAAATCTGGGCGAACCTATGCGGCATGTCTATCAGGCACTGAAAGACGTAGTTACAAATTTTGCTGAGGTTGAGATCGTATTCCCCGTGCATAAGAATCCGTTGGTGCGCCAAGTCGTAAAAGCGGAATTAGGGGGACTGGATCGCGTGCATCTCATTGACCCGCTGGATTACCAGCCGTTTGCTAATCTGATGGCGAGATCATATTTAATACTGACTGATTCGGGCGGCATTCAGGAAGAAGCCCCTGCGCTCGGTAAGCCGGTTTTAGTGTTGCGTGATACGACAGAACGGCCTGAAGCGGTGGCTGCCGGTACAGTTAAGCTGATTGGTACTGACCGCGAACGTGTTTATAGTGAGACAAAAGAATTATTGGTTAATAAAGCAGAGTATGACCGCATAGCCAATGCTGTAAATCCTTATGGAGATGGCAAAGCGTCTAAACGGATTGTTGAAGCTACTTTATATAAATACGGGTTATACCTTACACGGCCAAATGAGTTTTTAACAGGGAATTCTTAACAAAAACTTTACAAATTGTACAATTTATTAAATTCTTTGATGTTTTCTGTAGCATTAGAAGGATTTTACTCTTCGTCATAGAATATCTCCCAAATATCGACTTTTTTCAACGCCCATGAGTGGGGTAACAGCAGAATCCCTACTGTCTTTTAGGGCTTGATTTTTACTTTCTTAAATAATATCTCGTAGTCTATTGGTTATAATAGCAAGTATGGCTATTTGGCGTTATACGAGGTGAGTTTATGCCTAAGAAAGAAGACGGGGTATGGTCAGCCTTTAGCTTGGCAGGAACGATTGGCCTGAACATGGCTGCAACGGTAGCTGTGGGGTTATTCATAGGACGCTTTGCTGACAATTATTTAGGTTCTGCGCCATGGTTTACCATAGTAGGTATTGTACTTGGCATGCTCGCGGGCTTGTGGTCTACCTACAAAAAAATAGTTAGTAATAAAGGATAGTATTGTGTTTAAAGCTGGTTTTGCTGATAATTACGTCGGCCAAGTGCAAAAGACGTTACTTCACCTGTTAGCGTTAGGGGTGTTTTTGACCATTAGCGCTTTCCTATCAGACAAAGTGTTCTTTATCCCCGGCTTGTTAGTAGGCTGGACAAGCAGTGTATTATACTTCTTGCTCCTATGCCGCCGGGTAAAAAAAAGCGCCGAACTGCCGCCAGACAAAGCTTTGGCTTCTATGCGCGCAGGCTGGGTGCTTCGCTTTGGTTTTATGATAGCTATGCTTGTATTATCGGTGAAAGTGCCCGGTATTGATTTTTGGGCGGCAGTAGTGGGACTATTCTCACTTCACATAGTATTAGTGCTAAATGCCGTGTATTTTGTGGTTTTCGAACTAATATCAAATTTAGGCAACCAAAACTAACTAAAGAAAGGAAGTGAAAATGAAAGTATGGGACATGGTGGAGGAGGCCATGAGATTGGTAGTCATAAGCTGGCGCATTTGGCCGGACTGACCTTCAATCTCGACACTTTATATATGACATGGCTGAGTATGGCAATTGTTATTTTCCTGGCAATCCTTGCTACTCGCCGGGTTGAAATAGTACCTCGTGGCTGGCAGAATTTCCTGGAGATGGCAGTAACCGCCTTGTTGGACCAGATTGATAATACCATGGGGCCGAAGGGACGAAAATTAGCGCCTTTAATCATTACGCTGTTCTTGTTCCTTGTTGTGGGCAACGAATTGGGTCTGGTGCCGGGATTTACCTCACCGACCAATGATATTAACACAACATTAGGCCTGGCTTTGATGGTGGTTATCCTGGTACATATTCTCGGCATGATGAATAAGGGACCTGTAAGGTATCTGAAGCATTTTTTTGAACCATACATCCCATTTGTCATCATTAATATTATCGAAGAATTGGCCAAGCCGATTACCCTATCTTTCCGTTTATTCGGCAATATTCTGGCAGGGGAAATCCTGCTGATTATTTTGGGTATGCTTGTGCCGTATGTTGTACCCACCGCGTGGTTGGCCTTTAGCGTGTTTGTCGGCGTTGTACAGGCATTTATATTTACCATGCTGTCCATGTCGTATTTATCTAACTCGGTAAAGGACGATCATCACTAAACTTTTTTGAAAAATCAGTTACTCATTATTGAACAGAATTAAAGGAGGAGTTTTTTGTGGAACAAGCTATTATTATTGCAGCCTCTGCGATTGGAGCCGGTTTGGCGATTGGACTCGCCGCTATTGGTGCCGGTATTGGTGACGGTGCCGTAACCGGTAAAGCAATTGAGGGTATGGCAAGACAGCCGGAAGCAAAGGGAACTATACTTGTTAACATGCTTATTTCGGTAGGCTTGATCGAGTCGATTCCTATTATCGCTGCGGTTATTGCTATCGTTCTTGTATTTGCCAATCCGTTCATTAAGTAATCTACGCGTTATCGGGCGACTGGCAGGACAAGCTATTTTCTGCCAGCGCTCCCCTTATACGCCGGAAAGAGGAGGGGCCCTCAATTGGTTGAATTGAATGCGACGCTTATAGCGCAAATTATAAATTTCCTTATACTTGTTGCTATCTTAACTAAAGTAGCATACAAACCGCTAATGCAGGCGCTGGCTGACCGGCAGGCCAAAATCGCTGACAGTCTGGAAACTGCTGAACAGGAAAAGCAAGCTGCTGAGAAACTCAAGCAGGAATACCTTGCCCAACTGGCCGATGCCCGTGCCCAGGCCCAAGCTATTGTTGAAAAGGCCGCCAAGCTGGCTGAACAAACCAAGGAAGAAATTATGAAAGAGGCCCGTGAAGAAAGTGCACGGCTCTTAAAAGCCACCCAGGAAGAAATTGCGCGGGAGCGTGAGCGGGCTGTGGCCGAGCTTAAAGGCGAAGTTGTCACCCTGGCTGTTGCCGCTGCTTCAAAAATAATTGCCCAGAACATCGACGAACAGGCTAATGCCAAGATTGTAGATGAATTCATCGGTAATTTGGATGGCAAGAAAATAGGTGGTCTGCCATGCTAACAAATCAGTTAGCGCTGAAATATGCTCAGGCCATATACGAGATTGCTACTGAAAAAGCTATGCTGGACACAGTGGAACAGCAGCTTAAACTGGTAGAAACAACAATTGCCGGCCATGAGGATTTGGCTACTCTTATGTATCACCCATTGGTACCGGCGCCAGCAAAAAAGGAAACGGTCAAGCAAATTTTTGCCGAAGACCTGGATGAGTTTGTCCTGAATTTTTTACAGCTTCTCATTGATAAACGGCGTGAGCCAGCACTTCCGGCCATAATCCGCGAGTATATACATCTGGCAAACGAAGCCAGAAATATTGCTGAGGCCGAAGTATTTACCGCAAAGGAGCTTAGTGCAGCGCAGCTAGAGTCTTTGGCGGCCAAACTAAGCCAAGTTACCGGTAAAAATATTGTCTTGAAGACAACTATAGACCAAGAACTGCTTGGCGGTGTTGTTGTCAAAATTGGCGATAAACTGATTGACGGCAGCGTATCCCGGCAGCTTAAAGCGCTGAAAACCGCGCTTTTGACTAACCAAGCCACTGCTGTGTAGTCTCAGTATTTTACGTATAGACGGCTTATCTGTAAGACGTCTGCTGTAGACTTTATCCGATGACTAACCTGCTCTAAAACTCCTACTTAGATAAGTAGGAGTTAAGACCAGCTAAGTCCCTGGATAAGGGCGACTAACCTTCAGCTGTGGTTGTCACCACACCTGAAGCTAAGTCTACTCTATGATTGGGGTGAAAAACGAAGTATGAAAATGAGGCCAGAAGAAATAACAGCCATCATTAAACAACAGATTGAGCATTATCAGGTAGACCTCAATGTTGATGATGTTGGTACTGTTATTGAAGTAGGCGACGGTATCGCCCGGATCCACGGCTTGGAAAAAGCTATGGCCGGCGAATTATTAGAATTTCCACATGAAGTATTTGGTATGGTTCTGAATCTTGAAGAAGACAATGTCGGCGCAGTTTTACTAGGCGGCGAGATTGAAATCAAGGAAGGCGACACAGTGCGCCGTACAGGCCGTATCATGCAGGTTCCTGTCGGCGAAGCCATGGTTGGACGCGTTGTTAACGCCATTGGCCAGCCGATTGACGGCAAAGGACCAATTAACACCACCGAGTTCCGGCCGGTTGAATACCGTGCACCGGGGATTGCTGACAGACAGTCAGTTAAAGAGCCGCTGCAAACCGGTATCAAGGCTATTGACTCCATGGTGCCGATCGGCCGTGGTCAGCGCGAGCTGATTATCGGTGACCGCGGTACCGGTAAAACAGCAATTGCTGTTGATACCATCATCAACCAAAAAGGCCAGGGCGTAATTTGTATTTACGTAGCTATCGGCCAAAAAGCATCTACAGTAGCCCGGGTAGTTAAGACACTGGAAGAAGCAGGCGCTATGGAATATACCATTGTTGTTGCTGCAACCGCTTCCGACAGTGCTCCGCTGCAGTACCTGGCACCTTACGCCGGCGTATCCATGGGCGAATACTTTATGTATAAAGGCGGCGCCGTACTGTGCGTGTATGACGACTTGTCCAAACACGCCATGGCCTACCGCGCCATGTCGCTTTTACTTCGCCGTCCTCCCGGACGTGAAGCATATCCAGGCGACGTATTCTACTTACATTCCCGTCTGTTAGAACGGGCAGCCAAAATATCGAGTGAATTGGGTGGCGGTTCCATTACCGCACTGCCGATTATTGAGACTTTGGCAGGCGACGTATCTGCGTATATTCCAACAAACGTTATTTCCATTACTGATGGACAGATATTCCTGGAAGGCGAGTTATTCTATTCAGGTATTCGTCCGGCTATTAATGCTGGTTTGTCCGTATCCCGCGTAGGCGGCTCGGCACAAATCAAGGCCATGAAACAGGTTGCAGGCCGTCTGCGTCTTGATCTTGCTCAATACCGTGAGCTGGCAGCTTTCGCCCAGTTCGGTTCTGATCTTGATAAAGCAACCAAAGCCCAGCTTGACCGTGGTCAACGCATGATGGAAATCTTAAAGCAACCGCAATATGTACCAATGCCTGTTGAAGAGCAAGTTATCGTTATCTTCAGCGGTATTAACGGCTATCTTGATGATGTGGCAATTGAGGACGTAACCAAGTTTGAGCAGGATCTCTTGAAGTTCATGCGCAGCAATTACGCCGAAGTGGCTAAAACCATCAGAGAAAAGAAAAATATTGATAGTGAGACAGAAGCGGCTCTTAAAAAAGCCATTAAAGAATTTAAAGACACTTTTGTCAAAGTTGAAGCGGCGAGGTGATAATACATGGCTAGCGCCAGGGATATCCGCCGTCGTATAAGAAGCGTAAAAAACATTCAACAGATAACTAAGGCTATGAAGATGGTAGCGGCTGCCCGGCTGCGCCGTGCGCAGGAACGGGCTATTGCCAGCAAGCCTTATACCGGAAAGATTCGTGAGGTTTTGGCAAGTGTCGCAGCCAATGCCCGTGACGCTTCTCACCCATTACTGGAAGTACGGGAAGTAAAGCAGGTAGGTTATCTTGTACTTAGTGCTGACAAAGGTTTGGCCGGAGCCTATTCGTCTAACCTGATAAAAGAAGTTTTGCCGCTGATACGCGGTAAAGATAATGCCCGCTTAGTTACAGTCGGGCGAAAGGCCCGGGATTATTTCAAACGGCGGGGCTATACAATTGACGATGAATACACCGGCTTTTCTGAAAAGCCGGCCTATCAGGATGCTGTTATGCTGGCAGAACTGATGGCCAATAAGTTTGCTGCCGGTGATTATGATGAAATCTATCTGACATATACTCACTTTTATTCGCCAATTAATCAAAAGCCGACAACGATTAAATTGCTGCCGGTAGCCGGAATGGGTGAAGGGGAAGATACTCCTCAAACTGAGTATATATTTGAGCCGTCAGCTAATGAAGTATTGAGTCTCTTACTGCCGCGCTATCTGGAAACCGTCATCTATGGTGCACTATTGCAGTCGGCTGCCAGTGAACTGGGTGCCAGAATGACTGCTATGGGCTCGGCCACGGATAATGCGCAAGAACTCATTTCCAAACTGACCTTAAACTACAACAAAGTTCGTCAGGCCACCATTACCCGGGAAATATCCGAGATTGTGGGCGGCGCCGAGGCGCTTAAGTAGAAAGGGTTCAAGAAGTTAAGGAGGGGAAACCCCGTGAATATCGGTAGAATTATTCAAGTTATCGGTCCTGTTATTGACGTTGAGTTCCCCCCGGAAAAACTGCCTGCCATTTATAATGCTGTTACAGTGGATGAAACAGTCGCTGACGTTCATGTTAAGCTGACTGCAGAAGTAATGCAACATCTTGGTGACAACACTGTTCGTTGTGTTGCCATGTCCTCCACTGACGGTCTTACTCGCGGCATGAAGGCAGTTGATACCGGGGCGCCTATTAAAATTCCTGTTGGTAAAGGTACACTAGGCCGGGTATTCAATGTGCTAGGAGAAGCTGTTGACAATAATCCTGAGGCGGTTAAAGCAGAAGAGTTTTGGCCAATCCATCGTCCGGCTCCTGCCTTTGAAGACCAGTCAACATCAACGCAAATTTTGGAAACTGGCATCAAGGTTGTAGACTTGATTGCACCTTACGCTCTTGGCGGTAAAATCGGCTTGTTCGGCGGCGCCGGCGTAGGTAAAACCGTATTAATTATGGAATTAATACGTAACATTGCCACCGAGCATGGCGGCTACTCGGTATTTGCCGGTGTAGGCGAACGTACTCGTGAAGGTAATGACTTATGGAACGAAATGATTGAATCAGGCGTTATCGATAAGACCGCGCTTGTTTATGGTCAAATGAATGAACCGCCCGGAGCACGTATGCGCGTAGGTCTTACCGGCCTCACAATGGCTGAGTATTTCCGTGATGTTGGCGGTCAGGACGTACTGTTGTTCGTTGATAACATTTTTCGTTTTATCCAGGCCGGTTCCGAGGTTTCGGCACTGTTAGGCCGGATGCCTTCCGCGGTTGGTTATCAGCCGACGCTGAGCACTGACGTTGGTGCTCTGCAGGAACGTATTACCTCTACTAAAAAAGGTTCTATCACTTCAGTTCAGGCCGTATATGTGCCTGCCGACGATTTGACTGACCCGGCTCCGGCAGCAACATTTGCTCACTTGGATGCCACTACGGTTCTGTCCCGTCAGATTTCCGAGCTTGGTATTTACCCAGCGGTGGATCCACTGGATTCAACTTCACGGATTCTTGATCCGCATGTTCTTGGGGAAGAGCACTACCAAGTAGCCCGTGGCGTTCAGGAAGTTCTTCAGCGTTATAAAGAACTTCAGGACATTATCGCCATTTTAGGTATGGAAGAATTGTCTGATGAAGATAAGCTGACAGTTTCCCGCGCCCGTAAAATTCAAAGATTCTTGAGCCAGCCATTCTTCGTAGCGGAAGCCTTTACCGGTACTCCTGGTAAATATGTGTCGCTCAAGGAAACGATCCGCGGCTTTAAAGAGATTTTAAGCGGCAAACATGACGAACTGCCGGAAACGGCCTTCTATATGGTAGGAACTATTGACGAGGCAGTGGAAAAGGCTCAACAGATGAAGGGGGAATAATATATGGCCAATAAAATTCGGCTAGATATTGTTACTCCTGATCGGATGGTGTATTCCGAAGATGTCAATATGGTGATTGCCAGAGCTACTGACGGCGATCTGGGCATTCTTCCCGGTCATGCTCCATTGATTGCCGGTTTGGATATTTGGCCGCTCCGCATCATGAAAGATGAGGGGGAGCAGCAGTTATCCCTGTGTGGCGGTTTTATTGAAGTACGCCCGCAAAAGATCACGATATTGGCAAGCTGTGCAGAAAAGCCGGAAGAAATTGATGTTAAACGCGCCGCAGCAGCCAAAGAACGGGCCGAGGGTCGTTTAAAAGGCAGTACACCTGAAATTGATGTAGAACGTGCAGAAGTAGCCTTAAAACGGGCAATGATGCGCCTTAAGGTTTCTGAACACAAAATGTAATTATAGAGCAGCAGGCTTTTGCCTGCTGCTTTTACTTTTAAGATAAGTAAGTATAAGTTTTCTGAGGATGAGGCAGGAGGAATATTACGGGTTTGCGGAAATAGAGCAGTATGAAAAAGAACATATATTGCCAGTATAAAGCCGGGAAAAAAAGGTTAATGGATTTGAGTGCCGAATTTCGGATGTATTCAATACCAAAGGACCGCGTTAGCTGGTTTTCTTATTTAACAAATAGTATTACTTGAATAAGGAATGATAAATAAAGTCGTTTGCTGCTGCTATGGCTCAGTTGAAAAATATTTTTGTATAAAAAAATATTATTTTTTGTGTATTTTCTTGTATCACCATAATTTACATTGAATAACGTGCCTAAATACTGGCAAAAATGAACATAACGGCTTTATTTAATGATATTATAGGTATTAGGGCTCTTGCTTAGCTACCACGGTAATGATAAACTATTCTAGGAAAAATGTGCATGAAACTTACCGCTGTGGTGGGAGGAAATTTTGTGGAAAAATTAATTGTTCGAGGGGGCAACCGTCTTTTTGGCACAGTAAAAGTCAGTGGCGCCAAGAATGCTGTATTGCCGGTTATTACGGCAACACTGCTGGGCACAACTCCCAGCACCCTGGAAGAGATACCAGATTTAGAGGATGTCCGCACAATAGCCGAGGTGCTTGAGCATTTAGGTGCAGCGGTAAAAATTGAACCCGGAACGTTATATGTTGACAGCAGCAAGATAACGTCCTGTGAGGCTCCGTATGAACTCGTACGGAAAATGCGGGCGTCATTTTTGGTCATGGGACCGCTTTTGGCCCGTGAAGGCTGTTCTAAGATTTCTCTGCCCGGCGGCTGCGCCATTGGCACACGACCAATTGATTTGCACTTAAAGGGCTTTGAAGCGTTAGGTGCGGAAATTATTATGGGGCATGGTTTTATTGAAGCCAGAGCGCCTCACGGTCTGAAGGGAGCCAGAATTTATCTGGATTTTCCAAGTGTTGGGGCAACCGAAAACATCATGATGGCAGCAAGTATGGCTAACGGTCAGACAATTATCGAAAACCCGGCCGAAGAGCCAGAGATTGTTGATTTGGCTAATATGCTTAATCACATGGGTGCTAATATTCGTGGTGCCGGTACAAAGATGATCAGAATTGAAGGCGTAAAAGAACTGAAGGGTGCTTCTCATTGCGTTATTCCAGACCGAATTGAGGCAGGGACTTATATGGTAGCTGCTGCCATGACTGGTGGAGACGTTTATGTAGAGAACGCTCTCACGGAACATCTAAAGCCGGTTATTGCCAAGTTAAAAGAAGCCGGCGTTATTATTGAAGAAGATATCAATGGCGTTCGGGTACGCGGCACTGGTATAGTCAAGTCGGTTGATATCAAAACACTGCCATATCCTGGTTTTCCGACAGATATGCAGGCTCAGTTTATGGCTCTGATGACAATTGCTCAGGGGACAAGCATTGTAAGTGAAACCGTATTTGAGAATCGGTTTATGCATGTTGATGAGCTAAAACGGATGGGTGCCTCAATCAAGATTGACGGGCGCAGTGCTGTGGTAGAAGGGGTAGCAACACTTACCGGTTGTCCGGTCAAAGCTACCGATTTGAGAGCTGGCGCGGCGTTAGTACTTGCTGGTCTGGTAGCAGAGGGGCAAACCGAAATTGGCTATATTCATCATATTGATCGCGGCTATGACCGTTTAGTAGAAAAGTTCCGTGGTATTGGTGCAGATATCGAACGCGTAGGTTGAACTAATAATTAAAGTAACTATAGGTTTAATACGCCACAAAATAACATATACTTATGCTGCGGAGAATAAGCGGGATTGTTTGACTTAGTAGTATTGAATGTTTGCAAGATCAATACTACTAAGTCTGGCAATCCCGCTTCCTATTTCTGTATTTTGGGGCTGGTACTGTTTCAATCATATACCAGGGCTTGTTCGCATAGTATGAATTATAACTTTGGCATATTGGCACAGAGTGTGCAGGCAAGAGGTGAGATTGTGAGATACGTAATACTGTACGGTATAATAGTAGTAATAGCGGCGGTTATTGCTATTCCATCAGCAGTAATACTGGGTATTTACGATTGGAAACGGGAGCCTGTGGTTATTAACGGGTCGGAAGTACATCGTGGTGAAGATATTACAATTAAAGTGTATATGCATGAAATAAATCAGATTGTTTCAATGAATCTGGAAGATTATATCAAGGGGGTTGTTGCCGCCGAAATGCCTGCCGAATTCGAACTGGAAGCCTTAAAAGCGCAAGCCGTGGCGGCTCGTACCTATGCTGTAAAACATATGGCTGTATTTGGCGGTACCGGTTCTGCCGAGCATCCTGGTGCGGATGTGTCTACCGATCATAACGATAGCCAGGCCTGGCTGGATGAAACAAAGTTAAAAATAAAATGGGGCGAAAATTACGCCAAATACTGGAGTAAAGTCAGCCGTGCTGTTGATCAGACCCGTGGTCTAATTCTTACCTACAATGGAGAGCCAATTAACGCTGTATTTCATTCTACGAGCGGTGAACGGACAGCCAGTGCAAAAGAAGTTTGGGGTTTTGATTATCCCTATTTAATCAGTGTGTCGTGTTCTTGGGATAAAAAATCGCCCCGCTATCAGGATACCAAAGAGATAACACTGACAGAGCTGGAAGCCCGCCTGGGAGATGACGCCGGAATTGTGGCAGCCGCACAGAGCGGTAGTGGTGCGGGGATTACGAGTATTATCGATTATACTGACTCGGGGCGTGTAAATAAAGTGCGCATAGGGTCCAAAACAATGACCGGCCTTGAAGTCAGGCAAAAATTAGAACTGCGTTCTGCTAATTTCCAGATCGAATCTGCCGGAGATAAATTGATATTTAAAACCATCGGCTATGGGCATGGGGTAGGTTTATGCCAATACGGCGCTAATGGTCAAGCGAAAGAGAATCGCAATTTTCGCCAAATATTGACCCACTACTATACTGGTGTGGCCATCAAGAATCTGTTTGGTTCCTAGCTTCCGGGCAATGTATAGTAAGTAGACTTAGCCATTCGCCTGTACCCGCCGGGGTATAACTCCCGCTTGCTATTTACCCTTTTGGAGTGTTTAGAAAGTTGGCATTTCTGGGCATACTTCTTCATGAGGTGATACTATGCTCGGAAAATTTTGGTTTAGAAGAATACGCCCAGGTTATTGGGGACAGGTAATGACGGCCGGAGCACTGTTAGCAGTGGTTTCCTTCCTGCTGTTTTCAGTTGTAAGCACCCTGGAAGTAGCGAAAAAACCTCCTGTTCTTAAAACAACACCTGCTGTTGAACCAGTACCGGTGGCAGAACAAGCTGCAGTAAATAAGTATCCTAACGCAAATGACGGTTTAAATAGTGGACAGAAACAGGCACCCGGACCACAGATTACAGTTGTGCCTGCGTCAACAGCAACAGTTGATAGTAATATAAAGGCCGACAATCAAACGATACAAGAGCTATGGAGTGGCACAAAAATACAAGGATTTGGCTGGGAGTTTCATCCGGTTTATCGGGATTGGCGATATCATAATGGTATTGACATCAGCGGTAGTGAGGGACAAATTGTGCCGGCTGTTGCCAGCGGCGAAATTGTAGATATTTATACTGATAAACAGTATGGCCTGACAGTAGTTGTGGCAAGCGGAAAATACATTATCTACTATGGTTCACTAGCGAGTATTGTAGTACAGAAGAACAACATGATTACGTCAGGAAGTCCAATAGGGTCCATGGGAATTAGCGCCAATGAACTGGAACCCCACTTGCATTTGGCTGTCAAAAACAGCAGCAGTAAAGAATTTATTGATCCCAGAGAGGCGTTTTTGAATATTCCAAATTAAATAAGCCATCATTGTATTAATGACCTTTTTGCAGGGTCATTTTTTCTTTTACCTCGCATATACATGTTAGCAAAGGGTTAAAAGGACGGGCGCGAGGGGGAAGAGATTGGATGAAAGAATATATTCGCAAGAGGGTGTTGGATATATGCAATCACATCATGGAAACAAAACAAACAGTACGTCAGACTGCTGCTGTTTTTGGAGTAAGTAAAAGTACAGTTCACAAAGATATGATTGAACGCTTACCGGAAATTAATAAGCGGTTGGCAAGCAAAGTAAAAAATATTTTGGAATTAAACAAAGCTGAGCGTCATATTCGCGGTGGTGAGGCTACTAGAAAAAAATATAAAGAAGAAAAAGAAGAAGAATAACAACAAATTAGAATAAAAAAGAAAATAGGGTTATTTAGAGAAGGCGAAAAATAAAGGACTTTTTACTTATTTGTAGAATTGTTAATTTACTTGTGATTATCTTATTGCTCCCTCCTTTTTCTTTATGAAAAAATTGGACAGGCCCGAGGGACAAGAAGCGAGATTTGAAAGGGGACTATGATTCTACATGTTCGGAACGATGGATATTGGCGTCGATTTGGGAACAGCCAACGTTTTAGTATATATAAAAGGCAAAGGTATTGTCTTAAGGGAACCGTCGGTAGTGGCAATTGACCGCGATAGTAACCGCATTTTGGCTATCGGTGAAGAAGCTCGCCGCATGCTAGGCCGGACTCCAGGCAATATTATTGCTATTCGTCCCTTACGCGAAGGGGTAATTGCTGACTATGACACTACTGAAAGCATGCTAAGACACTTTATTCAAAAAGTGGCCGGCAAGAGCTTTTTCTTTAAACCTAGAATTATGGTATGTATTCCTTCCGGTGTCACTACTGTTGAGAAACGTGCTGTTTTAGAAGCGGCTATGCAAGCCGGCGCTCGCAAAACCTATCTGATTGAGGAACCACTCGCTGCAGCACTTGGCGCTGGACTCGAAATATCTGAACCATGTGGTTCGATGGTAGTTGATATTGGTGGTGGTACCACCGATGTTGCAGTTCTTAGCCTTGGCGGCATTGTCGTCAGCGAATCGTTAAGAATTGGCGGCGATAAATTTGACGAAGCGCTTATCCGCCATGTTAAAAAGGAACATAACATTTTGATTGGTGAGCGCACTGCCGAAGAAATCAAGGTCGCTATTGCTACCGCTTATCCCAACGGCCGGAATGAAACAATGGAAATACGCGGCCGGGACTTGGTATCCGGCTTGCCGAAAACCATGCGCATAAGTTCAACTGAAACTCGGGAAGCTTTAAGTGAACCAGTATCACTCATAGTTGAATGTGTTAAATCTGTACTGGAAAAGACACCGCCCGAACTGGCAGCAGATATTGTTGACCGGGGAATTGTTATGACGGGCGGCGGTGCGCTTATTCATGGACTGGACAAGCTGATTAATCAGGAAACAGGCATCCCTACATATTTAGCCGAAGATCCGCTGTCATGTGTGGCATTGGGAACCGGTAAAGCCTTGGATTCCCTTGAAAGTCTGCAGGACACTCTGACAACACTTAAAAAGACCAACCTTGCAGGATAATTGTGCTAGAAAAAAATAACACTGGGTGTTTATCCCAAATAGTGTTAAGAAAAATAACAATGTTCACGATAATATAGAGAGGTGAGACTATGATTCGTGGAATTTATACATCAGCTTCCGGCATGCTCGCGGAAACCACCAGGGCAGATACCATTGCCAATAACCTGGCAAACGGCAATACGGCAGGCTATAAAAAAGATATTGCCGTATCTAAAGATTTTGCCAGCTTGCTAATCCGTCGTATTAATGACGGGCAAGACGCGCCTAACATCGGGACTTTGGGGATTGGTGCTATGATTGACGAAATAGCTACCATCCACACAACCGGATCGGTGCGGCCGACTGACAATCCGCTGGATCTTGCCATTGAGGGCAAAGGTTTTTTTGCTGTTGAGACACCCGCGGGAATACGTTTCACAAGAAACGGTTCCTTTACACGCAGTGCCCAGGGAGAATTGGTAACCGCCGAAGGCCACCGGGTACTTGGAAAAAATGGTGCCATTCGCCTGCCGGCAGGCAAACTTTCTGTTGATGATACCGGAGTAATGAAGGTAGACGGCGTTGAGATCGGGCAACTCAGAGTAGACGAATTTGCGAATGAACGCCAACTGGTAAAAGAAGGATCAAGCTTATACCGTGCTCCTAATAACGGACAACCGGCAACAGGGCGGGTAGTACAGGGCTCATTAGAAATGTCAAACGTTAATATCGTATCCGAAATGGTAAATATGATTAGCGGCTACCGGGCCTATGAAGTAAATTCGAAAACAATCCAAACTCATGATCAATTGTTGGATAAAGCCGTTAATGAAGTGGGACGCGTCTAATTATTGAGTGTAATACATAATGGGCTGGACCCAAAGGGAGAGCCCTCACACTGCTGAGCGACTGATGCAGTGCACTATAATTATGGGGGAATGACCAATGATTCGATCTTTATGGACTGCGGGAACCGGTATGGTTGCCCAACAAGCCAATCTCGATGTAATATCTAATAACCTGGCTAACGTAAATACAACCGGCTTTAAGAAAAGCCGTAGTGATTTTCAAGACCTTATGTATCAGACTATGAGGCAGCCGGGCGCTGCAACCGGTCCGGATACTCAATTGCCGACAGGCATTCAGATTGGCCACGGCGTACGCCAGGTAGCTACCCAAAAAATGTATGGGGAAGGCAATTTTCAAAATACCGGCAATCCATTTGACGTTGCTATTGAAGGAGACGGATTCTTTCAGATTACTATGCCTGACGGCAATATCGCCTATACGCGTGATGGCGCCTTTAAAAAGGATTCTCAAGGCCGTCTTACAACTTCTGAAGGTTATCCGCTGGAACCACAGATTACTATTCCGGAAAAATCCACCAACCTGACAATATCTTCTGACGGGCGTGTTAGTGTGAAGAACTCTGCGGGAGCCACAGAAGAAATAGGACAACTTACCATTGCGCGTTTTATTAATCCGGCAGGATTAGAGAGCATTGGCCGTAACTTAGTCAAAGAAACGGAAGCATCAGGTACTGCATCTGTTGGTAATCCTGGTGAAGACGGTGCAGGTACGCTGGTAAATCAGTATTTGGAAATGTCTAACGTCCAAGTTGTTGAAGAAATGGTAAATATGATTGTAGCCCAACGGGCATATGAAGTTAACTCCAAGGCTGTCCAAACCTCGGATGATATGCTGGAAAGAGCAGCCAACCTGAAACGGTAGGTATAATTCATGAAGAATAATTTATACCGGCTTACCATGGTAATCCTATGTGTTGCCGGTATATTATTTACTGTCAGCACAGTAAACGCACAGGCCTTAACAATTGTAGTAGCTGCTGAATCACAAGTTAAGGGCTCGTATTTTACTCTTGGCGATATTGCCAGCATCAGTGGTGACGATTCTAACAGGATAGCTGAACTAAGCCAAATTAAATTGGGCAGTACCCCTTTGCCTGGAAGAAGTTACATATTTACGGTGGAGTTATTAAATACGCGGCTAAGCGCCGCTAATGCTGATTTGACGAATATTGCCTGGCAGGTTCCCCAACAGTTCAAGGTTACGGCTTTATCCCAACAAATTGACGGACAGCGTCTTGTCGCGGATGCCGAGAAGTTTTTAAAGAACAAGCTTAATGGATCGGATGTTTTGATTACGTCATTAAGCCAGCCTCAGGACATTTTTGTTCCGCCGGGTACGGTTGATTTCAACTTGGAATTGCCTTATGGCATAAGATATAACTCTCCCACCAATGTAAGTATCGGCGTACAGGTATCCGGCAGGATGTTTACCATTGCCAAACTTAGATTTGATGTAAAAAAGTATGAACAGGTTGCGGTTACCAGCCGGCCAATTGCCGCCAACGAAACGATAACTCCTGACGCCATAATTTTTGAACGACGGGATATTGGACGTATGCCGCCGGGTTATTTTACCGACTTAAATAAAATACTGGGACTGACTGTAAAACGCCAACTTGGGCCCGGTCTGGTTTTGAACGACAGCATGGTGGCAAAACCGATAGTAATTAAGCGGGGGCAGGCAGTAAACATTACTGCCAAAGTTGGCGATATTGAGGTAAGCACATCTGGCGTTGCTCTGCAAAATGGCAGCATAGGCCAATTTATCCGGGTTCAAAATATAAATTCGAAAAAGGTAGTTAACGGCCGAATTATCGATGAGTCAACTGTTCAGACTCAAATATAACGGAAAGTCAGGTGATACGATGCGCAAACTGGTTGGGGTCGTTTTGCTGATGATATGTCTTATAGCGCCTGTTTCTTCTGTACAGGCTGATTCGCTTTGGGTAGATTCTTCATCAGCCGCCAACTTATTCACGGATCACCGTGCCCATGCAGTCGGTGATGTTATCACAATTCTTATCAGTGAAGCTTCCAGTGCGAGCCGTACTGGTGATGCTTCAAACCAAAAGCAAAGCAAGGTAAGTGTAGATGCCGGGGCCGGTTTGTTTACTTTTGTTGAACCGGTTAGTGCCGGTAATTCAGATAGCTTCAAGTCCAGTGGCAGTATTAATAACAAAAATAATGTCTCAGGACGAATTACTGTTAAAGTAACAGAAGTCCAGCCGAACGGGCAACTGGTCATTTCCGGCACGCAAACTATTAAGCAAAATAGTGATATACAGAAAATTACTATATCGGGCGTTATCCGCGCAGAAGATGTGCGCAGCGATAATACCGTATTATCAAGTGCTGTAGCAGATGCTCAGCTTAAGGTCGAAGGTAAAGGGCCATTGTCCAGAAAACAACGGCAGGGTCTTCTTACCCAAGTGTTCAATTTTGTTTTCTAAGAGGCTATTTGATGCAATCTGATTTTTACTAAACACATGCGGAGGAAATATGCGCAAATTAATTGCAACGCTTCTGGTTGCCGCGCTGGCTGTAAGTATGACGGTTCCTGTCATGGCCGCGCCCCAGGCCAGCGCCAGAATTAAAGATGTAGCCAAGGTACAGGGGGTACGGAGTAACCAATTAGTAGGCTATGGCCTGGTAGTTGGTCTTGCCGGTACCGGCGACAGTGATAAGAGCACATTTACCATCCAGTCTATTGTCAATATGCTTAAGTCGTTCGGAGTTATGATCGGCCCCTCGCAGCTTAAGCCCAAAAATATAGCTGCTGTTATGATAACGGCAAATCTGCCGCCTTATGCAAAGTCCGGCGATGCTATTGATATTACCGTATCTTCGATGGGAGATGCGAAGAGTCTGCAGGGAGGTACCTTGCTGCAAACCCCGCTTCGTGCCGCTAATGGTCAAGTGTATGCTGTTGGTCAGGGGCCTATATCCACTGGTGGTTTTTCCGCTAGCGCCGGTGGTGCCAGTCAGCAGAAAAATTTTCCGACGGTTGGCAATATCCCCAGCGGAGCCCTGGTTGAAAGGGAAGTACCTATGCCGTTTACGGATAAAGGTCAGACCAGGATTACTTTGTCACTCAATCAACCTGACTTCACAACAGCTACCCGGATCAGCGAAGCGATTGATTCCCGTTTCGGCCAAATAACAACAGCCAAAGATCCGGGATCAGTCGTTGTCAATATTCCTTATTATTACAATGATAATGTTGTTTCCTTTATTGCCGCCGTTGAAGAGTTGCCTATAATACCGGATACTGTCGCCAAAGTCGTAATTAATGAACGCACAGGCACGGTTGTCATTGGCAGCAATGTAACGATTGATCAGGTTGCGGTCGCCCAGGGCGGTCTTACAATCAAGATTGGCCGGACGACAGATGTTTCACAACCACCGCCCTTTTCCAACGGCAGCACAGTTGTTACAACTAATACTTCGGTAGACGCTAAGGAACAGCCCGCCGGACTTATTGTACTGCCGGCATCGTCCAGCGTAGGTGATGTAGTTGCTGCTCTTAATGCCGTAGGCGCGACTCCCCGTGACGTTATTTCCATCCTGCAAGCCATCAAAGCCGCAGGGGCGCTGCATGCCGAACTTCAAATAATGTAGGCAGGTGATTTGATGCGTATCAATTCTAATAATCTTATACAAACTAACACTGTGGCTGCCAATGGCGACGCAGTTCTGCCCGACCAGGGAGCGGACTTTGCCGCGAAACTGGAAAAAGCCGTTGCGGCATCTACGAAAGCAGGAAAAGGAAAAGAATCTGCTGCCGATGCGATAGCCAAGCGCAAAGAGGATGCAAAACTCAAAACTGCTTGCAAAGACATGGAAGCTGTGTTCCTGAATATGATGCTTACGCAAATGCGGGCGACTGTACCTAAAGGTAATCTTATAGGGGAAAGTTCCGGAGAAAAAATTATGCAATCGCTTTTAGATACTGAACTAACCAAAAATATGTCACAAGCCGGTGGAATTGGTCTTGCCGACATGTTATACCGTCAATTGAGCAAAAGCACAGTTAAGGGCCAGGCTGTTCGTTAGCCTGGCTTTCCCTCTACAAAAATAAAGATTGCACCAGCGCGTTAGAAAGTAAGTAACGCTGGTAGCAATATTATTTTTTTTAGTTACCCTAGTCTTCCCCAAAGGAGTGTGTATCCCAATGCCTAATTTCTTTCGGCGCTGTTTAGTCGCCGTTATGTTCATCATGCTGGTTTTACAAAGCACCGTATTGGCAGCTTCCAGCACTGTTATTAGCAAGGTGCGGACAAGCCAGACTGTCGAAACGGTACGGGTGGTTCTTGATGTTGACGTCTTACCGGAATATACAGTCACAACACTGGAGGCGCCAAACCGGCTGGTACTTGATATGCCTGGTGCAGTCAACAAGGCAGCAGGTCAGTATAGTTTTAATGATCCGACCGTTGACAAAGTCAGGTTGTCGGAAGTTGAACCGGGAAAACTGAGAGCTGTCATTGACCTTAAGACAGCCTACATGTATAAAGTATTTACTTTGAAAAATCCTAACCGCGTAGTTATTGATATAATCAAACAGTACGACCAAAAGCTAGTAGAAGAGGTGGCTCCGGGAATAACTTATACTTCCTGGCTCCGGCATGCCGCCAAGGGTCCGGTATGGGCTCATATTCTCACCATTGACCCCAAAGCCGGGGCGACTCTCAAACCGGTATTATCAAATGGTGCCGTGCAAGGGTTGGAACCGCTGCTGCCGATGGTAGAACGCAGCCATGCCGTTGCCGGGATTAACGGCTCCTACTTTGGGCTGGACGGTACCATTATTGGTTTACTAAAAATGGATAACGAAATTGTCAGCACACCTGAGCTGCCTCGCACCGTATTAGGTATTATGCCTGACGGAAAAATGCTTATTGACCAGGTTGATTACGAGGGAAAAGTTGAGCTGCCTGATGGCCAGACAGTACCAATTAATGCTGTTAACCGGGAACGGGGAGAAAACGAGCTGATACTGTATACTGGCTTATATGCACCTCAAACCGGCAGCAACAGTTATGGCATAGAATATGTTGTCGTAAATGGCAAAGTGACTGCTATCAATCCAAACAACTCGCCAATACCCGAGGGCGGTGTGGTGCTGTCAGCGCACGGTGCAGCCGCAAAACTGCTATCGTTTCTTAAAGTAGGTGATGCAGTTAAAATACAGCAAACTCTTGGCCCTGAATGGGACAAGACCCAGCATGCGATTGGCGCAGGACCAACGCTTGTAAAAAACAAAAGCATCTTTCTTACAACCAAAGTGGAAGAATTCGGTTCTGATGTAGCTGGCGGACGTGCGCCGCGGACTGCTATTGGCATTAGGCCTGACGGACAGATTTTGGCGGTTGTTGTAGATGGCCGCCAAGAAAATAGTATCGGTATGTCACTGTTGGAGTTAGCTCTGTTTATGCAGGAGTTAGGTGCGCAGGATGCTATGAACTTTGACGGTGGCGGTTCCAGTGAAATGGTGGTTAAAGGCCGGGTTGTCAATAAACCATCAGATGGCCGGGAACGCCGGGTGGGGGATGCATTAGTTGTTTTACCCCGTAACTAGCCCCACTTGCAGCAACTAAGGTTGCTTTATTTTCTCATGTTGCTAATTAACAAAAATAAGTTATAATTAAAGTAGATAGAGCCTTATCAATTTAAGCAAAAAAGGTAGGTGTGAGGTATGGCTCATAAGAAGAGTATAATATTACTTACAGTATTGCTGGTGATTGGCGTAGTAGCTTGGTGTCTGGCTGCAGGGCAGACAGTAGACCAACGCGGTGTGCTTTCAGGAACTGTATCGGCGAATGGCTTGGTTTCGCCTGGTGCGATAGCACGGGAGGGCGACATTCTGGTTTATGTCGAGACATTGACAGGCCCGGCTGTGGCCGTGCGTGCTAATGTCGACGGCGTTGTCAGGGAAGTTCTTGTCCGGCCGGGGGATAAAGTCAGAACCGGTGATGTATTAGTAAGAATCGAATCTAAAAGGTAGTTTCGGGAAGGATGAATATATTGTTGAGGATAATGAGGCGCTGTCTGGCAGCGCTGCTAGCAGTATGTTTTATGCTGCCGATAGCTTACGTCCAGGCTGCGCCTGATTTTTTGCCAGTAGATCAGATCACTAAAGGGATGCACGGTATCGCTAAAACCGTTGTGTCAGGCAAAGAGATTGAAGAGTTTGGCGTAGAAGTATTAGGCGTTATGAAACAAAAAGGTCCTGCCGGGGATCTTATTCTGGTTCGTACTTATGGTGATGTGATTGACCGTACCGGTGGTATTGCGCAAGGAATGAGCGGCAGTCCGGTTTATATTAACGGTAAATTAGTTGGCGCCATTGCGTATGGCTGGTCGTTGACCGACCATAGGATTGGTATGGTGACTCCGATTGCCGATATGCTCAAATTATGGGAAATAAACGATCGCCAGGCACCGCTTGAGTCTAAACAATTCCAAGAGGAACCAGCAGAGCCGGTCGCAACGCCGCTTATGGCAACCGGTTTTGGCGAGCAGGCATTAAAAATGCTGACCGATAAACTTAAACCATATAACCTAGTGCCGTATGCCGTTGGTGGCAGTATGTCTGATGACAATAACGGTATTGCCTACAGAACAGTAGAACCTGGCAGCACTGTCGGCGTTCAGCTGGTGCGCGGCGATTTTAGTTTAGGCGCGTTGGGCACGGTTACCTATGTTGAAGGGGACAAGATATTAGCGTTTGGGCATCCTTTTCTTAAACGGGGAAAGGCCAACTATTTCTTAACAGATACTGAAGTGTATACCACTCTCAGCGGACTGGAAAACTCCTTTAAAGTAGGAACATCTACCGAGGCTATTGGAATGATCAACCAGGACAGAGGGGCCGGTATTGCCGGCCAGCTTGGCCAATTTCCCGGTATAATACCGCTTAGAATAACTGTTACTGATAAAAACCTCGGACGAACCAATGAGCTGTGGGCTCAGGTAGTACAAAACGAGGAAATGGGACCGACACTTTCAGCGGTAAGTGTTTTTAATGCTATAGAAAAAACAACCGACAGGCTAGGCTCCGGAACGGCTAAAGTTGGATTTGAAATTAGTGCGGCCGGTATACCTGGTGAAAGTTTAAAAAGAGAAAACATGTTTTATACCCAAGGAAATATTGGTGAACTGGCGGTAGCTGAAATTCATGAGGCGCTGACACTATTGGCAGGCAATCAGTATAATTCTGTCGATATCATGGATGTTAAAGTTAATGTTACTATCGACAGTGAGCGTCGAACCGCAACCATACTTGAAGCAAAAGCCGGAGCCACTGACGTTAAGCCCGGAGATACAATTGATATAGCCGTAAAAATAAAACCATACCGGAGTGAGCCGGTAACAAGACATATTTCCTATACCGTACCCCAGGACCAGCAGGAAGGTACACTGATGTTGGCGGTGCGTGGTGGTGGTATGATTTCGGTAGCGCAATTGATGGGGAAAAGGCAAGTCGGTGAAGACGATATTAGTAAGCTGTTTATCCCCAAAGTTCGTCCCAAATCCCTGGAAGATGCGGTCAAAGATCTGGTAAACCGGGACCGCAACAACGATATTGTTGTTGAAGCTGTTGATATGGCGGGATTTGACGGAGCTTTCGGCAATGAAGGAAAAGGTACCAGGCCGGTAACTGATAAATTTGAAACAACTCCCAGTCCGGCATTAAAGGAACCGACTGTAAAAAAATCGGCCAAATCCAGTAGTTCACAAAACAAAAATATCAAAAATACTAAAAGCGATGAAGACAAACGAAAAGTATATATTACTACAGACTATATAATTGATGGCGATACTCAGCTCGTATTGAATGTAGTGAAGTAGATGCAGTAGTTTTAATCAGTCTTTAACTCCTTGCCGAAGGATAGTCGCACACCAGAATAGTAAAGTTGTTATAGGAGCCGCGTTATGCGGCTTTTTCTTTTGCAACGGTTCTTGGCGGTTTATACCGTCGGAAAATAGCGGAAATTTAAAATAAGCGTCATTCAGCAGGGAATTTACAAATTGCATGGAATATTACTAGATATTATCCGATGACCAAGTTGCTCTAAGACTCCCGCTTCTACAAGCGGGAGTTATACCCCTACGGGCACAGGCAAGCAACTAAGTCCCTGGATAAGTTCGGCTAAACTTCAAGTGGGTTAAAACTCCACCTGAAGCTAAGTCTCACTTTATCTAACCTACATCTAAGGCGGTTTAAGGAGCAGATTTATGCTTATTGAACTTTGTGCCCGTGTCGGAAGATCGGTTATCAGCTTCCTGGAACACACGGGGCAAATCTTGATTTTAATTGGACAAGCTGTTGTTCAGCTGCGCAAGTTAAATACTACCCTGCTGGTGCGGCAGATGGCTCACTTAGGAGCAGACTCACTGCCAATAGTTCTTTTGACTATGATCTTTACCGGTATGGTTATGACAGTGCAAACCGCGCACGAATTTGTAAAATACGGGGCGCAGTCCTCTGTCGGCGGTCTGGTTGCCGTGGCTATGGGCCGGGAACTGTCGCCGGTTTTGACCGGAGTGGTATTTGCCGGACGGGTGGGCGCTGCTATTACGGCCGAAATCGGTTCAATGAAGGTTACTGAGCAAATTGACGCTTTGCGGGTTATGGCTGTTAACCCGGTTGCCTATCTGGTAGTACCGCGAATGATTGCCTGTATGCTGATGATGCCGGTACTGGTTGTTTTCGCCGACGTTATCGGCACGATTGGCAGTTACCTTATTGCGACGTCCTATGCAGACATTACGTCGTTTACGTTTTTAAACTCGATTAAGGTTTTTGCTGTACCACACGATATTATCGGTGGCTTGATAAAAGCGATGTTTTTTGGAATTATTGTTGCTATTATTGGATGTTATAAAGGCTTGACAACCGCCGAGGGAGCCGAGGGGGTCGGCAAGGCTACAACCGGTTCGGTGGTTTTGGCGATAATCTTAATTTTTGTCAGCAATTACTTTTTATCTGTACTATTATACCGTTAGGAAAGCCAAGATGGGGGACCGTCATGATTGAACTAAAAAATGTTAATATGAATTTTCGCGGCAATCAGACGCTCAAAGATATTAACCTGACAATTGAGCAAGGCGAAATTATGGTGATCATCGGGCCGAGCGGCTCAGGTAAAAGCACGCTGCTCAGAATGATAATCGGTCTCCTGAAGCCAACCTCCGGCGAGGTCTGGGTTAATAACCGGGAAATCACCCAAATGCCGGAAGACGAACTTAATAAGATCCGGCTGGAAATGGGGATGGTATTCCAGTATTCGGCACTGTTCGATTCTATGACAGTTGGTGAAAACGTTGCCTTTGGCCTTAGACAGCATAGTGATATGCCGGAAGAGGAAATTTGGCGGACAGTGCGCCGCAAGCTGCGAATGGTAGGACTGCGTGGCAAGGAGAATGCTATGCCGAACGAACTGTCGGGCGGGATGAAAAAGCGGGTTAGTTTAGCTCGCGCGATTGCCATTGATCCGCATATTGTTTTATATGACGAGCCGACCGCCGGCCTGGATCCTATTATGTCCAATACCATTGACAGACTGATTGTCAGTACCCGGCGCATGATTCGTGCTACTTCGGTCGTTGTTACGCATGATATGTCCAGTGCCTTCAGTATTGCCGACAGGATTGCCATGATTTATGGCGGCAGTATTATTGAAATAGGTACACCGGATGTAATAAAACAGTCAGAGAACCCGATTGTAGCCAAATTTATCCGGGGAGCGACAGCCTTGCCGGAAAGTAAAGGGAGGTCGAGAGCATGAATACCGAAGCTAAAGTTGGAGCAGTAACACTTGCCGGCCTTATTTTACTGGGTGGGATGATCGTCTACCTTAGCGGTTTTAGTTTTGGTGAAAAGGGTTCCCCGATTAAAGCGGTATTCGGGCAGGTAAGTGGTTTGAAGTCCGGTAATATTGTACGTTATGCCGGTGTCGAAATTGGTAAAGTCGCCAATGTGCGGGTAGTGCCGGAAGGCGTCACCGCGGAAATTATTCTGAATCCCGGCATAAAGGTGCCTAAAGGCTCCAGATTTACTATTGGTTCTGACGGCTTATTGGGGGAAAAGTACATAAATATTGTGCCACCACGGGAAGTCGATGGCTTTCTGGCCCCAAATGAACAGGTCTATGGCGAGAATCCGCAGGGACTTGATGAACTAATGGTATCGGCTAATCAAGTCTTGGCTGAAGTTCAAACTTTGGTTAAAGCCCTGAATGATGTAATTGGCGATGAAAAGGTACGTGCCGCTCTCAAAGAATCGGCATTCAATACGCGGGACATCACGGCTAACCTTAAAAGCCTGACAGCGACACTGGCCGATCTGGCTAGCGAAAATCAGGGGGATGTGACGGCCATAGTTGCCAATCTCAAGGCGATGTCGGTTAGTCTTAAGGATACGGCTGCCAGAGTGGATACGATGATTGCCGACGTCGGCAACAATGGGCAAACGGCCAAAGATTTGCGGGAAACGATTGGCGCGATCAAGCAAACAAGCAGTCGGGTTGAAAAAATGGCCGCTTCGCTGGAAGGCGTGGTTACAGACCCGGAAACTGCGAAAAATCTTAGAGAAACATTACGAAATACCCGGGATGCTTCAGCCAAGGCAAACAAAATGCTGGATAAGGTAGGTAGCATTAAAACCGAAGCTAGTGTAGAAACTCTTTACAGCTCAGATACGGATAAATATCGCAACAGTGCCAGTGTGAAGGTAAATACTTCCCCCACTGATTTTGCCATTATCGGTGTTAACGATATTGGTGAATCCAGTAAGACTAACTTTCAGTTAGGTAAAAGCAACGCCAACATCGACCAGCGGTATGGCATTATTGACAATAAGGTTGGCATTGGTGTCGATGCTAAGCTAGGCAGTCAACTCCGAATGTCCCTGGATGTCTATGATCCCAACGATGTACAGGTTAAACTTAGAACCCAATATCAAGTTGCCCCTAACACTTTTATTGTTGGCGAATCCGATAACGTCAACAAACGGGATGAAAGAACTTCTTTTTTCGGAGTTAGAAAAGCCTTCTAATTTTACCAATTTTCATTGACACCAGGCAAAACATGGACATATAATTATAAGTGCCTGACTGAGCAGTCAGACCTTGAAAAAGATAATCAAGGAGGTCAACTGATTACATGCCACATTTAACATTATCTGGCAGCATAGCCAAACGCCTGTCTGCTCTTGTAGCGGGCGGTATGCTGATGGCCGTCGCCATCCCTGGTTTCGCTGCTGCACCACTGGAGCTTACACTGGATGATACCATTGCCATGGCTCTTAAGAACAATCATTCCATTAAGGTTGCTGAATCTGAGGCTGAAAAAGCCGATTGGGATATAAGCGCCGCCAAAACCGGTAAAGAACCGTCAATATCTTTGTCACATAATTCCATGAGATCAAAAAGCGCTGCTTCGGCTGCTATTGGGTATGACAGCATCACCAAAGAACCAGTCAAAATACCGATTTCTTCAAGTACCGACAATAAATTCACCAACAGCATTGACTTGACGTATCCGTTATACACAGGCGGCAAGGTTGAAGGTACTATCGAAAAGGCCAAATTAGGATCGAAAGTGGCAGAGCTTGGTATAACCAAAACCCAACAGCAAGTTAAACTTGACGCCACTACCGGTTATTACAGTATTTTGCAAACCCGCAACATTGTGAAACTCAGTGAAGAGTCGTTAGACCGTCTTAATGCCCACCTCAAAAACGTTGAGGCACAATACGGCGCCGGTACCGTAGCTAAGTCGGATGTACTGCGTTCTGAAGTGGAAAAAGCCAAAGCCGAGCAAAGCTTAATTAAAGCGAATAACTCGTATGAACTGGCAGTGTCGAGTCTGAATAATGTAATCGGCATGCCGTTAGATACTAAGATTGCGGTTAAAGAAGAATTAAAATACGAGAAATATGATAAGACGCTCGAAGATTGTATAAAGGTTGCCTTGGCTGACCGTCCTGATCTGGAGCAAGCCGCTACCAGTGTGGATATGGCCAAAGCCGATATCAAAGTGGCCAAAAGCGGCAACAAATTAACGATTAATGCGGTTGCATCCGAAAAATGGAGCGATAAGGATTTTCCCGGAACGGATAACAATACCTGGTCCATCGGTATAAGCGCCAACTATAATCTGTTTGACTCCGGGCTTACCCGATCCAAAGTAAGGGGAACTGAAACCACACTGAATAAAGCTGCTACACAACTGCTGCAAGCGCGTGACGCCGCTCAATTGGAAGTCCGTCAGGCTTACCTTAATATGCAAGAGGCGGAAAAGCGCATTGAAACAAGTCAGGTTGCTGTAGTCAAAGCGGAAGAAGATTATAAAATTGCACAGGTACGTTACAGCGCTGGCGTAGGCACCAACCTTGACGTCATGGATTCCCAGGTTGCCCTAACATCAGCTAAAACTGATTATGTACAAGCCTTGTACGATTACAATACCAGCCGGGCTAAATTAGACAAAGCAATGGGTATTGCAGTCAAATAATTAACTTCACTAAACAGGCAGAACTAGTCTATCTAGGTCTGCCTGTCGCTTTGCCAAGGACTTGGGTAAATCCAGCCAGTAATGAAATACCAGGAATATCTTAAAGGAAGATACCTCTACTATGTCGAATATGACGAAGTAGTTTGTTACCCCAAGGCCAAGGAGGCGCATCCATGCGAACAAAAGTCTTTGCTGCAGCTGTTATATTGTTTGTGCTTGGCATGGCCGCCTTTAGCTGGTGGTCGGCCCAGAGCCGGATGGTTTTTGCCCAAGTGGAAACTTCCCTGGCGGATGAATTGACGCAAACGTTCGGGACCGAGATTACCGTTGGTCAGTTGCAAGCAGCTGGTTTAACAGCGGCAACCGTCGCTGATGTAAAAATATTTGATAAAAAGAGCCGGCAGTTAGCCGATATTAAGCAAGTTACCGTCGAGTATAGCTTGTTTAGCCTGCTGCGCGGCCAAACAGCAGTAGACGCAATAAAGAAAGTTATTCTGACTAACCCGAAGATCATCTTGGTGGAAGAAACGGACGGCACCTGGAACTTCGACTGCTTAAGGCAGGAAGCAAAACCGGGAAGCCCCAGCTTTAACGGCAAGGTTGTCTTGGCGCAGGGCGACATTAAGGTTTACTCGCCAAAAGGCGAGTGGGAATTCGGCCAGGCGGAAGGCGAGCTTGACGTGAAAGGCAGCCAAACGATTGCCATAAATGTGTCTGCCAATCATAATGGTTCACCGTTAAGTGTTCAAGGGTTTATTAACAATGCGAAAAAAGATTTGTCACTAACTGTCAAAGCCAGCCAACTGAATCCGGCAGTTTATGAAAATTTACTGCCTGCCGGTACCCAGCTTACTTTTAGCGCCGGTAGTCTAAAAGAGGTCGAGGTTATGGCTTCCGGAAATCCAGGTAAGCTGAAGTTTGCCGGTGAATTTGTGCTTGATGATATTGCCGCCCAGGCCGGCGGGGTAAAGGTGGAACAGGCTCGTGGCCGGGTAACATTTACCAATAACAATATTTACATATTTGGAGGCAGCGCGTTAGTAGCCAGTCAACCAATAACCGTACGGGGGAAAATTGGGATCGAGGGTGACCAGCCTGTATTTGATCTGGCACTGACTTCTACAGGATTTGATCCAACCGTGCTTAACAGCAGTCTGCCCTTTACCGGAAAACTAGCCTTTGATGCAAAGTTCGCCGGAACGCTGCAAGATCCGGTGGTGACGGCTAAACTTACAGCCGCCCAGGCCTCTTTACAGGATTTCTCATTAGAAAATGCGGCCGCCAGTGTTACATATGCTAATAATGTAGTACAGATAGAGTCAGTTTCTGCAAGCATGCTGGGGGGGCAAATAACAGGCCGGGGATCAGTTGATGTCAGTAGTCAACAGTATCAAATTGAGCTTGCTGCCAAGAATATTGCAGTGGGTGCTATTAAAGGCTTGCCTGTTGAACTAACCGGTCAGGGCGAAATTCATGCATCCGTAAACGGTCGGGGCAGCAATTGGCAGGCAGCCGCCGGTGTTGCTAGCTTTACCTTACATTCAGGGGAGATTCAGGGTGTACCCTATAAGCAAATAGCCGGACTGGTTGAACGTAGTAATAACAGAACCAACATAGAATATTTTAATGTTACGCTGCCGTCAGGTCTTGTTGCTGTCAGCGGTGTAATACAAGGCGATAGTCTTGCACTCAAATTGAACGGTCAAAGTATAGAGTTAAATGATATAACTCCTACCTACTCTAAGAATATAAGCATTACCGGCACGGCGTCTATGGACGGAGAGATTACCGGTACTACAGCAGAGCCCATGCTAAATCTTGGTTTTACTGTTGCCGGGTTAAAAGTGAAAGAGCAGTTGTTGGGTAACGCGGCAGGCAAAGTAAAAGGCACGCCAAGTCAGCTTGGATTTGAGCAAGTTACCATTACCGACGGTACTGCCCGGCATGAGCTTACCGGTACCGTACTACTTACGAAGGCTGAGCCGGAACTGAATTTGCATCTTACTACCCATGCTGCCAGGGCAGAAACCTTTGCCGGAATACTTGCGCCCGAATGTAAGCTCACAGGCAATCTCGACCATGAACTTATCCTCACAGGCCGGATGTCCAATCCGGATATGCAGGGAAAAATACATCTTACTGACGGCAGCCTGTACGGTTATCTCATTGCCAGTGCGACAGGCACATATGAACGGAAAGACAACGCCATTGTTGTTAACAATGTGGATATAGTTTCTTTAAATACTAAAATAAAGCTGTCGGGAACAGTAGCTCCGGATAACAGTTTAAACTTTGGTGTCACTGCCGAAGGAATTGACATCTCCCGTTTACGGCTAGAGTATCCATATCCGGTATCAGGCAAAGTTAATGCAGCCGGCCAGGTTACCGGTTCTATTAGTAATCCGGTAGTAACCGGACAACTGGAAGCACCGGGAATTATGCTTAACGGTCAGGAAATCAAGAATATTTTTGCCCGGTTAAGCTATGAAGACACTCATGCCGATATTAGAGAATTGAACTTTACCCAAGGAACAGGACACTACGCGTTCAGCGGTGCTGCTGATCTAAAAACCAAGGGTGTTGACGGCATACTTCGGGTAGAGGGCGGTGAACTGGCCGGTATTCTGGCTATTGCCAACGTACCGGACAAAGGAATTCGCGGCAAACTGAACGGGGAAATAGTGCTAAACGGCACTGTGGATAATCCCAATGTAATGGTAAGGGGAGCAATAACCAACGGAAGTATCAAAAATTACCCGCTTGACAGTATTGATATTGACGCCGAACTTAACAACAAAATAATTACCATTAACAAGTTTATTGGCAAACAAGGGGTTAACGGCATATTAGCAGCCCGGGGGCAAGCTAATTTGAACGGGGCTATTGATATGGAGTTTGGCGGACGGGATATTGAGACCGGAATTATCACCGCATTATTTGATACAACCGTTGAAACCAAAGGCAGCTTCAGTTTTAACGCGCAGGCCAGCGGCGCAACTGCTGATCCCAATGTGGCCATGTCGTTAGAAATTAAAAACGGCAGTGTAGCGAATGCCGAATTTGATAATCTATATGGCTTGTTTATTTATAATCAGGGCAGTATCCATGTCAATCAGTTGTATCTGGCGCGTGGGCCTTATAAAGCCAGTGCCTACGGTGTTGTTCCGCTAAAAGCGTTAAACAGGCAAGGCCGCAGTCAGGCAGATATTACTGACAGGATGGATTTAAAGGTGCGTCTTGATCATGCTGATTTACGCATACTACCTATGCTTACTAAGGAAGTTGCCTGGGCTTCAGGGCCAACTGCCGGTGAAATAACCATAGGCGGCACATTGGCACAGCCAACACTCAACGGTCATGTGTCGGTGGCCAAGGGAGCTATCAAACTGAAAGCACTTTCAGAACCTATCCAGAATGTAGGGGTTGATATTCAGTTTGAAGATGATAAAATAAATATAAATACTTTTAGTGGTGAAATGGGCGGCGGCTCGTATGCCGTAGCCGGGTCGGCCAGACTGAATGGTTTGGCACTTGATCAATATAATGTAGCGCTTACACTTCAGCATTTAGGTATTAAACACAAATACTTTACAGGACCGCTTGATGGTGTGCTATCATTAACAAGTGTGAATGGCAAACCGCATTTATCCGGGAAGCTGACTGTCGAGGATGCAACTGTCAATATTCCGGCAGTGCCTGACAGCGGTGACTTCAACCTGGATGCCGGGCTTGATGTGGAACTGGTTGTTGGCAATAAAGTTAGAATGTATAATCCTTACCTGTATGATTTCCGGGCCGAGGGCAAGGTCAAGTTTTCCGGAACCTTGCAGAAACCGGCGGCATCAGGTCGCATAGAAGCACAGCGCGGCACGGTAAAATATCTGACAAACCTATTTACCATTGAAAGTGCCAGTGCGGAATTTACCCAATTCGACTCCATTGAACCGATAATTAAGCTAAAGGCTAAAACCAGGCTGGATCAAATGACCGTTTATTTAGATATTCATGGCCCGGTAACGGCTATGAATATGAAGCTGACGTCACAGCCGGCAATGAGTCAAGAAGAAATCATGTCTATTTTGACTTTACGCAGCAGTTATTTTTCTGATAATAACCACCAGTCTCATACTGACAGCGTATTAGGGCGTGACGAGTTGATTAGTCTGTTGGATGCCGGCTTACAGATGCGGTTTATTGCCGAAGTTGAAAACACCATGCAAAAGGCACTTGGTGTGGACAGATTCCGGTTGGTAAAGTCTTCGCTATTCGATACCGATCGCAAGAAAAGAGCTAGTGAAGACCAGCCGGGCGGTCAGTTGCAAAGTTATAATCTGGAAATTAGCAAATATCTTACTGATAAACTTATGGTGAGTTATAGTATAGGGCTTGACCAAAAAGACAGCAGCATAAGTTTACAATATGAGTTGAATAATCGTATTTCGATCGGCGGTGCCTTTGGGGGTACCAAACGTGAATTGTATACAATAGAGACACGATTTAATTTTTAAAAGGGATGGATACCATGTTTCTTAGTCAATACATGGCTGAACTGAAAAATGTCCGCACGCTGGCTCCGGCGGAAGAGGCGGTATTGTGGCGGGGGTATAAAGAAGGATGCGACCTGGAATGCAGGCGTCGCCTTATTGAAAGCTATCAGCCGCTTGTTTTTAAAACTGCCATGCGCTGGCGATTGCCTGAACCGGTAATGCTTGATTTGATTCAAGAAGGTACAGTGGGACTTATAGAAGCCGTTGAAAATTACGATCATACGCGTGGGGTGGCATTTAGCCTGTTTGCCGTGCACCGGATCAAAGGCCGGATGCTAAATCACCTTAACTGTGAAGATGACAGCCTGGTGCATATTGATAGTCCCTGCGACGAGAACCGCAGCCAGGCAACAATCGCCGATTTGCTTGTTGATACGCAGGCTGAAGTCGTTACTCAGGTAGAACACAATTACCTTGTCGAACAGCTCAGAACCGCTATGGATCGTCTCCCGGCGAAGGAACAGCAGGTATTACACGGTGTGTATTTGAATGACTGTGAGCCCAAGGAATTGGCGGCAAGTATGGAGTTAAGTATATCGCATATTTACCGTTTGCAGAAGCAAGGCATTCGGAGGTTGCGGGGAATGATGTCCAAATTAATGGGCAACTGGTAGGCAACGGGCGATAAACGCCCACCTGCTTCGTTTCTCCTGCGGGTTGCTTGTTTGCGTACGAACCCAGTACGCGGCACTGCGCAATCCTCGTCGTGCCTCGCATCTGGACATTTCTCGCCCGTTGCGGACATTAAGGTAGCGTGTTTGGCAACACGCCGAGTATCAGTAAAAATAGAGGAAATGAGTCAAAAATACTCGAATTAACTACTATTAACGGGCTAATCTCAAAAATTGCCCGTTTTTGCATATTTGTCAATGACCAGAATCTGGCCTCTTCCCAGGATTATATTTAGTGTTATAATATAGGGGTGGTGAATATGGCGGATTGTAAACAAAATATTAACCGGCATTTGAATTCAGCCCAACAGTGGTTGTCTGAGGCCGAGGATGCCTTTGATAAAGACAAAGATATTCGCGGTGAGCTTAACTTATTCTTAGCTCAGGCTGAACTCGCACACGTCCGGGAAGCTAACCGCTCTCAACAGTGGCGCTACAAATATCCGATGCTTAGGCATTGCTTGGCATTGGGCCTGGCATTCGTTGTAGCTGTCGGTGGTGTAGGAGTCAGTTACTGGTGGGGGGTTAGCCGCCATACAGTCCAGTCTGTAACAGGCACCAGCCAAGCAGTCTCTGCAACGGAAAACAGTTCCAGGCAGGTAACTTTAGAGCCTAAGGTAGCCAATCAGGCAGTCGCTCCGGTAGCAGCGCCGCCGGTTCCGGTTGCCAGCCAGTCTGTGCCAAACCGGGAAGAGCCTGGTTCTTATCAGCAGCCGGCAAAGGCCGAAAGGGGTTCAGCGCCGCTTGAACAGACCAAATCAGTTTCTGCGGAAGACCCAAGTAAAGAGGTGCCGTTGACGAACGATGAGATCAACAAACTTATCAGGTCAGCCGGAAAATCGTTACGTGGACAATAAAAAATAAATAGGAGGTAATAGATGAAGACCGATCTACGCTGCAAGATTTTTATAGTTGCCGCGCTCGTGTTGAGTATGGCTGCAGGCTTAGTCCTACCTGCTTATGCGGCTGATATCCAAGGCAAAACGGTTGCAGCCGTAACTGTTACCGGCATCAATAATGTTGATGAAGCTACCGTTAAAGGCGTGATTAAGCTCCAGCCGGGTGATACTTTGACTGCCGATAAGGTCAAGCAAGACTTGCAGGCCATCCACGATCTAGGCTACTTCTTTGATGTTGTTGCCAATTTTGCTGAGGTACCTGAAGGTGTCAAAGTGATATATACCGTTATGGAAAATCCGCAGTTAAAAGACATTATTGTTAAGGGCAACACCAAAGTTTCCAGTGATAAAATTAAAGAACTGGTGACTGCCGGCAAGGGCAACATACTCAATACCCGGACCCTTAACACCAATGTGCGGGCCGTTGAGCAGTATTACCACGATCAAGGCTATATCCTGGCGAAAGTAAGCGATATAGCGATGAGCCCGGGCGGAGAATTGACACTGACGATTAGTGAGGGCTCTCTGGAGGGCATTGTTGTTAAAGGCAACGAAAAAACTAAAACCAATGTTATTACCCGCGAAATGAAAGTTAAGCCGGGTGAACCGTTTAACGTAAAAGACGCTAAACGCAGTATGCAAAAAGTGTACAACCTCGGCTACTTTGAAGACGTTAACATGAAGCTGAATCCTGGTAAAGAGCCTAACGCTGTTGAACTGGAAACCAGTGTTGTTGAACAAAAAACAGGTATGTTTTCCATTGGCGGCGGCTATAGCAAAGCCGATGGTATGGTAGGTATTATTGAAGTCGGTGACAACAACTTCCGGGGTACCGGTGACAGGGTTAAACTTCATTGGGAATTTGGCGGTGTCGATAACAAAAACTATGAAGTAAGTTATACTCGTCCATGGCTTGACAGCAAGCAAACATCGTTAAGTTTCAGTTTTTACAACATGACGAATGAGTATACCGATTACTATGATGACACAAATAATAAAAAATCAACCTATGATAAAAACCGTAAAGGCTTTGATATTACGCTAGGTCGTCCGGCAGGTGAATATATTCATAACTATATCACCTTCAAAAATCGTAAGGACACCTATGAAGAATATAAAAGCGGACCTGAAGATTATTCAGATGCTAGTCACCAGCAATATCTCAAAGATAACTTTGGTGAGACTCGCAGTGTTACCTTAATGCGTGTGTTTGACTCACGTGATAACGTGTTTGCTCCGACAGAAGGAGCCCGTTACTCCTTGTCGGCTGAATTCGCCGGTAAGGCTTTAGGCGGCGACTTCAATTTCAATAAGTATACTGCCGAGGGTCGTAAATATTTCAAAGTAGGCTCTGATCATGTAATTGCCACTCGTCTTACTGTCGGTTATGCGGAAGGAAATATTTCCGATACAAACCGGTTTGAAGTCGGTGGTAGCGATACTCTCCGCGGTTATGAGGATGATCAATTTAAAGGCGACAAAATGATTGCCGGTTCTGTTGAATATCGCTTCCCGGTCGTTAATAAGATTCAGGGTGTAGTTTTCACAGATGTCGGTAATGCATGGAAATCGAAAGGATATACCCTTAACGATCTTAAGTCAAGTGTCGGTGTTGGTATCCGAATGTCAACTCCGCTTGGCCCGGTACGTATTGACTATGCTAAAGGTGAAGAAGGTGGACGTACTCACTTCAGTTTTGGCGGTCAATTCTAACTTGAAATGATTCCAACTTTACGAGTCAGGCCAAGGCCTGACTCGTTTGCTAGAAGGAGGAGGTGGCGGGTTATTTTTGCTAAACGCTCGTATGTAAGCTGGGGCATTAGCTTAGTGATCTGTGTATTGCTATTGTGGCCGGCAACAACGTACGCCTCAGGTGAAACGGTTGAAAAAGTTACGGTCAAAGTAATGGCTGCCGAGCCGCCGCCCGAAAGAATTGCCAAACGCATGAACAATAGTGTTGCCACGGTTGGAGAACAAATGCTGACAGGGCGGACCCTGGAAGATGTCAAAGGAAATCAAGCAGGATATGAGAAACTTATTCGTGAAATATTTGACCGGGTTCTTGTAGGCTACTCAGTCGAAAATGTTATCATTACCCCTGGCGAAACAACGAATATTGTGGTGTCGATCACGCCCTGGGGCGATGTGGTTCGTGATGTTGCACTGGAAATAGAGGTTAATGGATTGTCGCCGGAATTAACGGCGATAATCAAAAAGGATATAGGTAAAATCGATGACCAGGTAAGTAATGTTCTTGTCGGTTTACCTGTCGACGCGGTCGATTGGGCCGGTGGTGTATCCAAAACCGTCATCCGGGAAATGTTGGCCGATAAGTTGCCGGAGTTTCGCAGCAATTTAGAGATTACTACCGGTCAGCATACCTTGGTAAAGGTATCGCTTATTCCTCAAGGACCGCTTATTACCGACGTTAACCTATCCTTACGCTCGCGTACTATTCCCAATATTCTGTTAGCCGAGGCAAAACCTGCAGCTCAGGAAGCGGCAAATATGCTGCGTGGTTTACCGGTAGCTTTCGTGGAACGCCACAAAGATTATTTTACGAATACAATAACCACTGCTGCCGCCAATCATCCCATAGCCAAACAATACGGACTTACGCTTGCCCCGGTAATCAACCCGGGTTCAGAAACCAGTATTGTTTTAAATGCGGAAACGAATAAGTATAAAATAAGTCTGGAAGGTAGTTTGGATATTGGCCGTGACGAAGACAATGCGTCTGCCAAGCTGCATGTAGGCAAGTATTTCAATAAACGTGACGAAGCTTTTATGGAAGTTAGGTTTATTCCTTCTAGCGTTTCCTGGAAGTTCGAACCTGGCTGGGCCCATAAATTTACGGAGACAACATTTGCCGGCGTACGGTATAATTTTACCGACGACCAGAGCATTCTGTGGCTCAATCATTATGTGGGTTCCAACTGGACGATACGATTGGAACGTACTCCCGAAACAAACTATAATGAGTTTGGTGTAAAATACAAAATGCATGAATTCCTCAGCGCTGAGTATGTCATTACCAAGAAAGAAAATTGGCTCAGACTTGTAGCCAATCTGTAATGACCTTGCCGCTTGTTTCTATTGAAGAATAGAGGACTGCCTGTTATAATTGGTAGGTGAGGAGAAATTTATTGCCAATGGCAGAAAGAAGGTTAAAAATGTTTAAAGACAAAAAAATGGCAAAAATGGTTGCCATTGCTGTAGTTGCGGTATTTGTGCTAGGTGTATTTGGAATCGCTGTTTCGCAAAGTGGCACAGGGTATGCAGCTGCTGCGGGGACGGCATCTAATGTTGGCAAGGTAAATTATCAGCGTCTCTGGAATGAAAGCCCGGAAGTCGCTAAACTGACTGAAACCATGAAAAGTGAATATGCTCAAGCCCAAAAGGACTTTGAAGAAAAAACTAAGACTATGAATGACAAAGAAAAAGAAGCTTATGCCAACCAATTGCGTGAGCGTCTGACTTTAAAAGAACAAGAACTCAAAGTGCCGGTATTAAGCAATATTGATGCTGCCGTCAAAGCGGTCGCTGATTCCAAAGGTCTTGCTGTAGTGCTTGACGTTAACAATATTGTTTATGGTGGACAAGACATCACCGACGATGTTGTCAAAAAACTTACCGGTAAATAAGTCCGGTCTTTTAGTAAGCCGAGCCGATTCAGTCTGTGCTCGGCTTTGCTTACCTTAATAGAGATTAAACTTGTTAAATAAGACTCCTTTATAACGCAGAGAGCGTTGAGAACGAGTCGCTAGAAAGGGTGATTTGGTGTTTAAATTACTTCGACCAACACCAAGACGGTTTCTGGCAATCCTGGCTCTTGGCGCTGTCTTGTTGACAGGCTGCTCCCGTTCAACACCTGAAACCAAGCAGCCCGAAGTGCCGCAGATAGGCGTAATTGATATGGATAAAGCCATTCAGGCTCATCCCAAATACCAAGACTGGCAAAAACTTAAACAACAGGCTGCTACTCTGAATCAGCGGCTAGCTGCTAAGTCTGGTGCAGCAACTGCTGCCACTGACCAGCAAATGGCGGGAATGAATTTGACAGGTAGTGCCATAGATGGCTTAAAATCAGCTGCCGAGCAAGAATTTAACGCCAAAATGTCAGCAAAGCAGAAAGAACTCCAAGAAAAACTAGCGGAAAAGGCCAACAAGGCTCACGATGAACTTTCGACTAAGCTAAAGGCTTATGCTGAAGAGCTGGATAAAGAATATCAGCCGCAGATTTTTAACCTGCAGTTAAAGCTGCAAACAGTGCAACTGGGTGAAAAAGAAGCTGCCGAAGTCAAAAAAAAGCTGGATGACTTAAAGGCCGAGCAAGAAGGAAAAGTAGCCGCGCGAGAAAAAGAGTTAGCGCAAAATATGGATAATACTCTTGCGCCGGAAAGAGCAGCTATGGAACAGGAATTGACTGCGTATGCAAAACAATTGGATGCGGAGTTGAGTAATAAACTAAATGCGCAATCTGCTGACCTAGCCGGAAAGATTGCTGAGTCAGCTCAATCTCCGGCACTGACACCAACTGCACCGGATGGCCTTGAACTGGAACAGCAGCTTCAGATGAAACAACAGGAAATTGATGTTCTGGAAGGATATATTCTGGACGATATTCGTGACAAAGCGGCTAAAGTAGCGTCTGAACGACAGTTGGATGCGGTACTGACCGGCTACAGGGTGAATATTAGTGCCGTAGATATTACCGATGCGGTTATTGCTGCGGTTAAGAAATAAAATGCTTGCATATACTATGAAAGCAATGTTAAGGATACCCTGCGAGCAGCTGTTTTGCTTTAACAGTTAGCTTATGGGTTCCGAAGGATGGAGGATTCATGATGAACAAACAAGTTAGAGTGGCACTAGTGATGGTACTGGTTTTCGTGGCCGGTTTAGCACTGGCTGGCTGTAACGCTGGTCAGGCAACCGTGGGGGTGCTTGACGTAAACAAAGTTATGTCCGACAGTCCTAAGGTGAAGGGGTTCCAGGATCAGCTTAATGCCAAAGGCAAAGAGTTGAGCGATCAGTTGGAAAAAGACAAACCGAGTATTTCTGCTGAAGAATTCCAAAAACGCCAGGAAGCAGCTTATGGCGAGTTCCTCAAAACGAAGCAAGACTTAGAGAGTCAAATTGACACTACTATCAAACAGGCGATTGAACAAGTAAGTAAAGATAAGAAGCTTAGTGTAGTACTGTATAAAAACAGTGTAGCGCAAGGCGGTACTGATATTACCGATGCAGTAATTCAAAAAATGCAATAATCAGGGGGCATTCTGGTGAAAAAGACTTTAGCTGAGATTGCCGCCTTGATTAATGGTACAATTATTGGTTCCGCTGAACTAAACATAACCGGCATAACGAATATTGAAGATGCCGGTCCGGGCGATATTACCTTTGCCGTGCCGCCTCACATAGAGAAAGCGGCCAAATGTACTGCTGCGGCTGTAGTTATTCCCGACACTGTCGAAGAGTTTCCTAAGCCGGCTATCCGGGTGAATAATCCCCGGGTGGCCTTTACCACTTTGTTGGCCTTATTTACACCTAAACCCGATATTAAGCCAGGTGTTAATGAAACGGCCGTATTAGGCACAAATGTAAAACTAGGGGCAAATGTTGCTGTTATGGCTCACGTAGTTATTGACGATAATGCTGTAATTGGCGATAATGCGATTCTCTATCCTCATACCTACATTGGCCGGGATGTTACGATTGGTAGCGACACCCTTATTTATCCCAATGTTACGATCCGTGAGAACTGCCAAATTGGCAGCCGGGTTATTATTCAAAGCGGCGCCGTTATTGGCAGCGACGGTTTTGGTTTTATAACCGTAAACGGCAGCCATCAGAAAGTGCCACAGGTTGGCAACGTAATTATTGAAGATGATGTGGAAATTGGTGCTAACTCTTGTTTGGACAGGGCTACCACCGGCAGCACAGTGGTAAAGAGGGGCACCAAAATCGATAATTTCGTGCACCTGGGCCATAATGTAGTTGTTGGCGAAAACTGCTTTTTAGTTGCCCAGACAGGGATTGCCGGCAGCGCTAAAATTGGCAACAATGTAACTTTTGCTGGTCAATCGGGCAGCGCCGGCCATCTGACTATTGGCGATAATTGTGTATTTGCCGCCAGAACGGCACCCATTAATGACGTTCCCGCAAATTCATTTTATGCCGGTTTTCCGGCTCGTCCTCATAATGAATGGCTTCGTTCAGAAGCCGCCATTGGCCGTTTGCCTGAGTTAATTAAAAAGGTCAGAGAATTGGAGCGACGGTTAAATAAAATAGAAAAATAAACAAAGGTGACAAGGGGCAATAGTCTCTTGTCTCTTTATTTGTCCCTGATAGATAGTATAACTTTAGTCTGGATAAGGGCAACATCGTCTTATCGCTAGTATAGAGCTGTGAGAAAGGGGGGGGCTTACTTTTGTCATTGCCACAAAAGTAACAAAAGGTCTAGGCCCAAAGCCTCCAAAAGCTAAAAAGCCAGGCGGTACTCCTAAAATCTGTAAAATCGCTGCGCTCAAACAGTACAGATTTTTTAACGGAATACCGCCTGGCTTTTCTCCTGCGGAACGCTTTTTCCGGCAAAGGGCCAGGGGTTACGGGAGTTGCCGGGGTTGTCGTGGACTCCGTGAGTTCCCCAAAAGGGGTTAATGGATTTGAGTACCGAATTTTCGGATGTACTCAATACCAAAGAACCGCGTTAGCGGTTTTTCTTATATCATGCCTGGTTCCAGGATTTACTTTCGCTAAAAAAGCAGGATTTTGTAATGATGTGGGGGAATAAATATTAATTCGTAGCGTAAAGCTGCGCATCTAGTAAGGAGAAACAGACTATGAATAAGATTCTATTAGCAGCAACAGTTTTCATGATGACAACGGTATCGGCGTTCGCCGCTCCGTCGGTACAAGGATCCACCGGTATCATTAATACTCCTTCTGCCGATGTAATGCAAGAAGGACAGTTTTCCTTGGGGTATTATCATCTAAAAGATGGCGGTGTAGGTACCTTCAACACGAACATAACGGGAAAATTGGAACTGGGAGTAGCCGGTTTTCGCTATGACAGCCAAGCTAACCAGCAAAATCATACCTATGTAAATGCAAAATACGGTGTACTGCCCGAAACTGTTCTGACACCGGGACTAGCCATTGGCGTGGAAGACATTGCAAACTTAGATAAGCGCACTTTCTATGCGGCTGCCAGCAAAGCATTGCCGTTTGGATTTAGAATTCATGCCGGTATAGGTAATGGCAGGTATGATGGTATGTTTGCTGCTCTTGAGAAGACAATTAATCCGGTGGGAATCATTACCGGCAATAATGTTTTTCCGGCAACAAGCCTAATTGCTGAATGGGATGGCAAGAATATGAATTATGGCGCTCGCATGGCGGTAGTTCCCGGACTCAAAGTCGATGTTGGCCGCCGTGACCATCAGACGTACTTTGGAGCAAGCTTCACATACTAAGATCCGACCAAGGAAGTGACATGTTATGATGTACTACCTAGTAAAGCTAATCAGCAATATAGTATGTATAATGCCGTTGTCGCTGCGGCGGGGATTGGGCAGTCTAATTGGTAACCTCTGCTGGCCGGTAGTACCGGCTAAACGCAAGCGGATGGCTATTGACAATATTAGACGCAGTTTGGGGTTAAGTGAAGAACAGGCCTCCTCTATCGCTAAAGCGAGTGGCATCAGGTTTGGCCCTATGTTTATGGAAGTGCTCCATATGCCCCGGTTGAACGCAAGTAACATTAAACAACAGGTAGCGTTGACCGGTGGTGAGAATCTCGAAGCAGCGCTTAGCATGGGACGGGGGGCGGTACTTGCTACCGCGCACAGCGGCAACTGGGAACTCCTCGGAGCAGCATTGGCGATGCATGGTTTTCCACTGGTAGCTGTTGTCCAAAAACAAACCAATCAGGCTATGGACAGATTTATCAATGAATACCGAACCAATGCCGGGATGCACGTTACCTATAAACAAGGTGTCCGGGAAATGGTAAAGCTGCTTGGCACGGGGAAAATTATTGGACTTTTGATGGATCAGGATAACCACGTAGATGGGGTGTTTGTCGAGTTCTTTGGACGAATGGCGTCTACTCCGCAAGGCGCGGCCGCTCTAGCCCGCCTCAATAATGCCCCGATCATACCGGCGTTCATTACTGAAAATCCCGACGGCACCCATACCGCAATAATTCATCCGCCGGTAATGGTCGAAAAAACATCTGACCGCGAATATGATATCCGCAGCACGACGCAGCAATTGACCGGAATTATCGAACAGCATATCAGACAACATCCGCACGAATGGTTTTGGCTGCATAACCGATGGAAAACGGCACCGCCAAAAACAACAGATATTGTAGACAGTAAATAGTAAATAGAAAATAGCAAAGCGAGATTGATCACCTGCAATGGTTAAAGAGCAGTGTGACCAATCTCGCTTTTTTGTAAGATAAGAAAGTATAAGTTTTGCGAATTGCTGAGGCTGTATAAAACAAAGGGTGCCAGGTACAAAGCCCGGTTTGTGCCAGGAGACGGTGACTCCGTCAACCCTGGTAACTTCCGTACCCCTCTGGCCTTTGCCGGAAAAAGCGTTCCGCAGGAGAAAAGCCAGGCGGTATTCCGTTAAAAAATTCGTATTGTTTGAGCGTTGCGAGTTTACGAATTTTAGGAATATCGCCTGGCTTTTCAGCTTTTGGAGGCTTCGGGCCTAGACCTTTTGTTTACTTTTGTGGCAATGACAAAAGTAAAACTCCGCCCCTTGTATTCCAGAATCATCTGACGTGTGCAAAGCAAAAGGACCGTGTTAACGGTTTTTCTTATGGTTACATCTAAGTTTTTTCGTTGTTGCATAACGAACACGATAAGTATATACGATTATAATATTTTTTGATATACATATAGACATAAAAGTGATATACATGTTATAATGTACTCCAGGAAATGAGGTGAATAAATCCTATGCTGCAAAAAAGAATAAGAATAATAAACACAATCAAAAGTATATTTAAAAATTCAATCGAACGGGATATTGTAGCACTACTTGTAGTAAGTATAATTATTGGCTCACTGGTGGCCAGCTCGGTCTCGATGGCCGCAAATTCCTACTTTTCGAAAACTCTGGCCAGCCTTGTGGGTGATTATGGCGAATATGACTTAGTAATTCAAGTCAGGGAAGAGATGAAAGATGATACTGCCGCAGAGGTTAACAAAATTGTTAACGATGTGTTTCCTGGGGGGAAGGTAAGCCAGGGACCGACAGTAACCGGCAAATCATATATCTATGTTACTCTGCCTGACCAATATAAAACCAAGCAAGTTTATGAAGACTTGCCGAAGACCTTCGGCAGCATCCCAGGCGGCGCCAGTGTTGGTATGATGACAGAGCCGCGTCTTAATATCCGCGGTGTACCGGAAGGTGCAAAGAACATGCTGATTGAGCGCATCATGGAAATGGATGGAGTGCGCTTTGCTTTCCGTGACGGTAGCAGTATCGGCGTAATTCTCAGTTCGCTGGACAAGTCTAATGCTGTAAGCAACAATATCAAGAACATTTTAAAAGACTATCAGGTTATCGAAATTACTTTTCCTGTTGGCAGTGAGCCGGCTAACCCCGTGCGTATGGGGGAAGCTATCTCAGATGCCATGCAGAAAAATCTGCGCCTGGAATACGCGCAAAACGTATCCGTTGATGGCAAAAATGATGATATGACCTACATGGTTAGCACCATGATAGAACTTAAACGATTCCTTACGGCGTATGCATCGCAAGTGACTCTGACCCCGGCAGCGGGAACGGTCCTGGCCAAAGGGGATATTGTTGTCTTTCAGGGAACGGCGGCTCAGCCGCCTCAGGCCGGTCAGGCGCCTGGCAAAGGCAATGTTCTTGTCGAGATCACGGCCGTTAGTGCGGCAGGCACAGCCGAAGGACGTATTACCCAGGGGGATGCTTCCCAGTTGACCAACGCGTCAGGATATAAACTGGAAAAAGACGTTATCGGCGGCCATGCAGTGGCAGCCGCTTATAAAAATCCGCGTCAGGAATTGGGCAATGCTTTGGGTGAGACCGGTAAAATTGTTGGTCAAATTCCCGGCTTTGCTCAAGATGCCAAGAATCTAAGCGGTGTTGCGTTAGGGGCTCTGGATAACTATAACGGCAGTGTTGCCGCTTTTGAGGCAACCTTAACCGGTTTGCAGACGGCTGGCGGCACGATCCAGGCAGCTACCAGCGCACTGGCCGGTATTGACACAAGTGGTATCCGCTATCAGCTTGACACCTCATCTCGTAACATTGGCGGCCTGGTTAACAGCTTACAGGTATTGAAAATAGTAGGCGGTGATACCAACTCGACTATTAGCACCCTGTCAGGTGCCCAACAGAATCTGAGCAGTCTTAGTTCAAATCTGGCCTCCCTTGACAGTGTGGCCGCCAATGCCCGTCGTGCTAAGTCAACGATTGACGGCATTGTCAACAATGGACAAACTGCTCTGGGTACGTTAAAAGCCTTCGACGTTCAAGGGGCTAGAACAAATCTGATAGATGCCAATAATCACTTGAATGGACTGCAGGAAGTCAATGTACCTGCGATCACAGCCCAGGTACAATACTTGGCAAGTGCGGTGCCGAATCTTAAAGACGAAGAAATTAACCATTCTGTCAATTTATTAGATAAATTTATTGCCGGACAAGTCATTCCGGGCGCCCGGATTCAAATTCTGACTACAAGTAATATTAGTACAGATGCGGTGGCACCGATTGTGTATGCCCAAGCGGGCAATAACAATGTATCCGTATATTCCACTGCGCTGGGCGTAATTGAACCGAATGCCCGTGGCGAATTATATCAAGTGCTAAATGAAGTAAAAGGAATACTCGCAGGTATGACTGCGATCATTGTTACCATACTATTCCTTGGACTTGATCATACGGCTATTATGACAGTAATCCGCCGCAAGCGGTTGGCGAAAAAGGTGCCGCGTACCGGCTGGCGCAGGATTGCTGAGCGCATGACAATAGGATTTACTGCTCCGGAGCGCCGTTATGGCATGGGCGTAGGCGCGATTATGCTGACAGCCATGTTCATTATTTCCGGCGGCGGTATACCTTATCTGCCGTGGATCGGAGTGCCGGTTATCGGTGCCGTACTTGGACTGATAGTTGCCGCCTACACGGAAAAGATCAGCCCGATTGCCGCTGAAGAGATTATGGCTGGGGAAGCTTTAGGCTTGTCTTTGGACGAAATTATGCGTGAGATTGTTATCCCGAGTGGTCGTCCGGGACTTATGCAGAAGCTTAACCAACGCAAAGTTAAGTTTAAATAAGATAATAGAGGAGGTGAGCAGTATGCTCCACATCCAAAACCTGTATAAACAATTCGGCAGTCTTGTTGCTGTCAACAACTTAAGCTTGGACGTGGCCCCAGGGGAAACTGTTGTTATCATGGGACCGTCAGGCTGCGGCAAATCAACAACTATCCGCCAAATCAACCGCTTGATTGAACCAGACCATGGTTCCATTGTATTTGATGGGGTTGAGATTACTAAACTTAATGACGATGAGCTGCGTAATATGCGTAAGCGTATTGGCTATGTATTCCAGCACTTTAACCTTATAAATCGTCTAAGCGCGATAGAAAATGTTATGCTGGGACTGGTTATGGGCGGTCAAAACAAAGAAGAAGCCTATGACAAGGCCATGGCAGCTATGACGAAGGTAGGTATGGAACATCTTAAAGACCACAAGCCTTCAGAGTTGTCAGGCGGTCAGCAGCAGCGGGTGGGTATCGCCCGGGCTCTGGCTTTTGAGCCTGAGCTGATGCTGTGGGATGAACCTACTGCTTCGCTTGACCCTATGTTAGTTAGAGAAGTACTTGTGGTTATGGAAGAACTGGCGAAATACCGGGCTGCCACTATGTTGGTAGTTACTCACGAAATTGCTTTTGCCCTGCACGTGGCAGACCGCATTGTGCTTATGGAAAAAGGCACAATCGTTGAGTCCGGTATTCCAAGTGAAGTATTTGTGAATCCGGCTTCCCACGTTGGCTGTCAGTATAAGGAACTGATTGAGTATCAGCTCAATAACAGTGCCCGGACACTGGCCGGCAAACGTATAGCATAAAGTAGATTTCAGCCTCCTTATTTTCAACTCGTACTTGCGCAATTTCTCAAATTCCTGTAAAATTAATTGGAATTAGATACTTCAGGAGGAACCTTAATGGATTGCCAAACCACAGTAGCATCGCGTGTAACTTATACCGGCATTGGCTTGCACTCGGGGCAGGATGTAACCATTGCGCTCAATCCAGCTCCTGCTGGCAGCGGCATTATTTTTGCCCGGACAGACCTTCCCGGTTGTCCTAAAGTGTCGGCGAAAGCCGCCAATGTAACTAACACAATGCGGGCTACTACCCTAGAGCAAGGAGAAGCCAAAGTTTTTACCGTCGAACACCTTTTGGCCGCTTTATTTGCTATGGGTGTTGATAATTGCCTAGTGGAAATTTCGTCAGTTGAGCCGCCGGTAGCCGATGGCAGCTCGCTGCCTTTTCTCAAACTAATTGAGTCAGCCGGTGTTACCAATCTGTCTGAACTGCGCCCTTCGCCATTCGTTGTGAAAAAGGCCATAGCTGTGAGGTATCCCGACAAGTTTATTACTATTTTACCTTATGACGGTTTTCGCATTACTTTTACTTCGACAAATCCCCACCCCTTGCTAGGTGTTCAGTTTGGTGACTACGAAATTACTCCTGAAACCTTTGCCCGGGAACTGGCTCCAGCCCGTACCATCGGCTTTATGCACGAAGTGGAAGCACTTCAGTCACAAGGCCTGGCATTGGGTGGCAGTCTGGAAAATGCAGTAGTATATGATGATGAAAAATGTTTAACGCCGCTTAGGTTCCCCGATGAACTGGTCCGGCATAAAATTTTAGATGTAATTGGCGATTTGGCACTGGCTGGACGTATTGCCGGCCATGTTATTGCCGTAAAGTCAAGCCATGCGCTAAATACGGCGCTGGCCAAAGAGATTGTACATGCAAGTATGTGATTTATGAGGAGGGGCTTTTCCTAATGAATTTATCTGCTACCGAGATTCAAGAAATTATTCCGCATCGTTACCCGATGCTGCTTGTTGACCGCATTATTGAACTTGAGCCAATGAAACGGGCTGTTGGTATAAAAAACGTATCCATTAACGAACACTTTTTCTTAGGACATTTTCCTGGAAAACCGGTTATGCCGGGCGTTCTTATTCTGGAAGCTATGGCCCAGGTTGGCGGTGTAGCTATGCTGCAGCCGGAAGAATACCGGGGTAAGCTGGCTCTTTTTGCCGGTATGGACCGGGTTAAATTCAGGAAACCGGTTACTCCTGGCGATCAACTTCATATGGTTGCCGAAATTATTAAATTACGGGGCTCTATCGGCAAGGTATGGGCGGAAGCTTTTGTTGACGGTCAAGTGGTTGCGGAAGCTGAATTTTTATTTGCGTTAGCATCAAACTAAATAGCAAAAAAGATGTATCTACTGAAACTTGGTTGATAAATGGTAATAATGTATGAATTCGGTTAATTTGGGTTATTTTTGCCCGAATTTCGCCTGTCATTTTTCGACTGCCCAGTCGGAATATATATAACAATAAACGACACAAGAAACCTGCTTATACAGTTCTAATTTAGTGGGGAGTTGATTTTAAAATATGAAACCGGAATCGGTAGTAATACCATTACGCAAAATACATGAAACTGCAGTTGTTCACCCCAACGCACGCATTGGTAAAGATGTAGAAATCGGGCCATATGCCGTTATTGGTGAGAATGTCCTTATTGGTGACGGTACACAGATTGGTGCCCATGTTGTTATAGACGGCTGGACCAGCATTGGCAAAAACTGCGTTCTCTATCCTAGTGCGTCCATTGGCGCTGAGCCGCAGGATTTGAAATTTCGTGGCGAAAAGAGTTATGTATTTATTGGCGATAATACCAAGATACGTGAATTTGCGACAGTTAACCGCGCTACCGGCGAGGGAGAAGAGACCCGTGTTGGTTCTAACTGCCTGTTAATGGCGTACACGCATGTTGCCCATAACTGTATCGTCGGCAATCATGTAGTTATGTCCAATGCGGCAACGTTAGCCGGACATGTCGTGGTGGAAGACCGTGCTGTAATTGGCGGCTTAGCCGGTGTGCATCAATTTGTAAAAATTGGCCGCAATGCTATGGTAGGCGGTGCTTCTAAAGTCGTTCAGGATATCCCGCCGTTTGTCATTGTTGACGGACATCCGGCCAGAGTGTGCGGATTAAACAGTGTAGGTATTTCGCGTGCCGGTGTGAGCCCTGTTGCTCGCCGGAATCTTAAGAAAGCATATAAAACGTTGTACCGTTCAGGTCTCAGTTTAGCGCAAGCCATTGCTGTGATGGAACAGGAATTAGATTCTTGTGAAGAAATCGAACACATGCTGCGTTTCCTCAGGAATGCTGAACGCGGAATTTGCCGCGGACGCCGTGATGTAGATGAATAACGTATAGGTAGAAGGTTGTTAGCAAAACCTATATCAACGACTATAGCGCTTGACGCGGTGTCGCCGCGTCAGCTACATAAGGTGGGAAACCATTATGAATATAATCGGACTTATTGCCGGCATTGGTCGGTTACCTGTAGAATTTGCCCGTGCCGCTCGCGGCATGGGCTTTGACGTGATAGCCATAGCTGTGGCGCCAGGAGTTGATGAAGAACTGGCAGCGGCAGCTTCTAAATTTTATACGGTAGGTCTAGGCGAACTGGACAAACTTATTAAAACTTTGCAGCAAGAAACTGTCGGGCAAGTTACTATGCTGGGCAAAGTAACCAAAGAACATCTGTTTAGCGGTGCTGCGCGTCCTGATGACCGGATGCAGCAGTTATTGGCTGGTCTCAAAGACTTGAATGATGATACCGTAATGCTGGCATTAGTGCGTGAATTTGCCGGTGCCGGTATTGGCGTTCTTGATCAGACGGCTTTGCTGCGCCGGCTTATGCCGGCTCCTGGCATACTTACCAGCCGGACGCCTACGCCTATAGAACAAGCTGATATGGAATACGGATTAAATATGGCCCGGCACATTGGCGGCCTGGATATTGGACAAACTGTTATTGTTAAAAATAAAGCGGTTATGGCTGTGGAAGCAATTGAAGGTACTGATGCCTGCATTCGGCGCGGCGGTGAACTGGGTCGCGGCGGTGTTGTAGTTGCTAAAGCTGCCAAGCCCAATCAGGATGTGCGATTTGATGTTCCCAGTGTAGGTCCGGATACGCTAAAAGCTATGATAGCGGCCGGAGCAACCGCTTTGGTTATGGAAGCGGGAAAAACGCTGCTGGTTGATAAACAGCAAGTAATCGATTTAGCCGATAAGAACGGGATAACCATTGTTGCAGCTGAATAAATAAATTCTTTTCTTAATTCACATTCCGGAGGATTGGTTCATGAAAATCATGCTCTCAGTCGGTGAAGCGTCTGGTGATATGCATGGCGCCAGCGTAGCCAACGCATTAAAAATTCTACAACCTGATATTGAACTTTTTGGCATGGGCGGCAAGGCTATGCGATCTGCCGGAGTAAGAGTGGATTATGATATTACCACACAGGGAATTATGGGAATTGTTGAAGTGATAAAGAATTTAGGCAAACTTTTTAAACTGCGGGACGATTTGGTCGCACTTATGGAGAAGGAACGGCCTGACGCGCTGGTTGTGATTGATTATCCGGATTTTAATATGCGTTTAGCTAAAATTGCAAAGGCAAAAGGAATCCCGGTGGTGTCGTATATCAGTCCCTCTGCTTGGGCCTGGCGGCGTGGCCGGGCCAAAGACGTGGCCGGGACGGTTGATAAAGTTGCGGCCATTTTTCCCTTTGAGGCCGAAGTATACCAGGAAGCGGGAGCCGATGTTACCTTTGTGGGACATCCGCTTCTAGATATCGTGCAACCGGCTTTGACGAAGGAAGAAGCATATCGCCATTTTACTGCTGATCCCACGCGGCCTGTTATCTTGTTGATGCCGGGCAGCAGACAGCAGGAAATAATGAAATTATTGCCCTCCATGCTGGGAGCCTGTCAGGAAATTAGTAGAACGCTTCCGGACTGCCAATTTTTTTTACCGGTAGCTTCGACAATTTCCCGGGAAATTTTGCAAAATATTATTGACAGCTATCAGATTCCGGTTAATTTGACTAGCGAATATACGTATGATTTGATGGGAATTGCCGATGTGGCGATTGCGGCATCCGGTACCGCTACTTTGGAAACCTCACTTATGGGAACACCAACAGTGATTATTTACAAAACGGCGGCATTAACCTACTTATTAGGTAAGTTATTAGTAAAAATCCCCAATATTGGGTTGCCAAACATTATTGCCGGGCGCCGGATCGTACCTGAACTTCTCCAGAATGATGCAAATCCGCAGGCTATCGCCAGGGAAACATTGACATTGCTTATGGATAAACAAGCACAGGATACGGTAAAGGCAGGTCTGGCCGAGGTTAAAGAGAGCTTGGGCCGGACAGGCGCGGTTCAGCGTGTGGCTGAAGTTATCTTGGAAGTAGCATCCACCGCTAAAATAATTGCGAGGTAATTACATGGAAATCTATTTGCGTCTTCTAAGCTATATACGGCCGTATATGCCAAGACTGTCGCTTGCTATAGTATGTATACTGGTTGCATCTGCTGCCAATCTTTATGTTCCTTGGATTATTAAAGATGTTATTGACGGCGTGCTTGCTTCCAAAGATATGGCAATGCTTAACAAAATTGCGGCAGGTATCGTAATAATATATTTAGTTCGCGGCGTTTTCTTTTACGGACAAACTTATCTAATGTCCTATATTGGACAAAAAGTAATTATTGATATCCGGGAAGCCGTTTACCGGCACTTGCAGCGCCTATCCTTATCTTACTATGAAAAACGTCAGACCGGGGCAATCATGAGCCATATTACTAATGACGTTGCCGCGTTGCAAAACGCCTTGGTAGAAAGTGTAATAGAACTGGTTACTGAGTCAACAGTGCTGATTGGTTCTATGGGTACTATGTTTTACCTTCACTGGAAACTCTCGTTATTGACATTTATTGCTTTACCGCTAGTAGCGCAGGCAATTAATATATTTGGTAAGCGTCTAAGAATAGCCAGCCGTATAATGCAGGAACGGGCGGCAGATATTACCTCCGTTTTGCAGGAAACCATCTCGGCAGTGCGGGTCATTAAATCTTTTGTGCGTGAAGACTATGAGATAGAACGCTTTAACAAGGAGAACTACTCTAACTTCAGAGCGCAAATGAAGACGGCGCAGTTAATGGCTACGCTTACACCGGTTATTGAATTCTTAGCGGCTATAGGTATTACGGTAATTATCTGGTACGGCGGCCGGGAAGTTATAAGCGGCAGTTTGACGTCAGGAGCGCTAATTGCCTTTTTGATCTATGCTGTTAACATCAGTAATCCGATTAAACGCTTAAGCCGTGTATACGGTAATATCCAACGGGCGCTGGCGGCAGCGCAGCGCGTATTCGAAGTGCTTGACACCGAACCGGAAATTAAGGATATGCCCGGCGCTGTGGAGTTGCCTTCCATTGATGGACGCGTAACTTTTGAAAATGTTTCTTTTTCTTACAAGCCTGGTGAGACAGCCTTAAACAACATTTCACTGATTGCCGAACCCGGCCAGATGATAGCAATTGTAGGGCCAAGTGGGGCAGGGAAAACTACCATTGCTAACCTTATTCCCAGGTTTTATGATCCGGAAAACGGTAGGATTGTTATTGACGGGTATGATATTAAAGCAGTTACTCTGAAATCATTACGCGAGCAAATAGGCATCGTACCACAGGAAACAATCCTTTTTAATGGGTCAGCATACGAAAATATATTATACGGGAATCTGAATGCAGATAAAGATCAGATTATTGCTGCTGCTAAGGCGGCTAATGCTCATGAATTCATTCAGGCTATGCCGGAAGGATATGATACTCAGATTGGGGAACGCGGTTCCAAACTTTCCGGCGGCCAGCGCCAAAGGGTAGCTATTGCTAGAGCCATTTTGAAAGATCCCCGGGTGCTTATACTTGATGAAGCAACTTCCGCTCTTGATACCGAAAGCGAAAAACTTGTTCAGGAGGCGCTCGACAAGCTAATGGTTGGCAGAACCTCCTTTGTAATTGCTCACCGCTTGTCAACGGTCCAACGCGCTGATGTCATTTTAGTTATGGAAAAAGGAAAAATACTCGAGGCAGGGTCCCATAACAAACTGCTTGAAGCAGGTGGATTATACAGCAAGTTATACCAAGTACAGTTTTCTGATAAGTAAGACGTTAATGGGGTATCGACATGTATTTTATCTACAACATTTTAGCCGTAATCCTGCTCATTCTGGCATTGCCGGTATTTGTGGTGAGGACTATTCGGGAACGGGGATTTGCCGAGCGTTTTAAACAAAGTTTTGGCAGATTGCCGGAAGAGACCTTGGACAAAGTGGCAGGCAAAGACGCCATCTGGGTCCATGCAGCATCTGTTGGCGAAATTGTGGCAACAAGTCCGATAGTCAAGGAAATAAAGCGCGAGCTGCCTGACATACCTATTGTGGTATCGGTTGTTACTGCCAGCGGGTATGATATGGCTAAACGCATCATTCCCGAGGCTTCCGGTATTATCTTTTTTCCACTCGATTTACCGTATCTTACCTATTCGGTAGCAGCCAAAATCAGACCACAGGCGTTTTTAATGGTAGAGACCGAGTTATGGCCTAATTTCTTAAAAACTGCCAGGGAGCTTAACATTCCGGCGATGATGGTAAACGGTAGAATCAGTGATAAAAGTGTTAACCGCTATGCCTATTTTCGCAGTGTGCTTAATGATATGCTCAATACGATCGTTAAGTTTTGCATGCAGTCGGAAATTGATGCCGAGTACATCATCCGCTTAGGTGCCGATCCGTCCCGGGTGGTAGTAACCGGTAATACCAAATTTGATCAGAATTATACCGAACTTACTCCGGTGGAAAGGGAGCAACTGACTCTATCCCTGGGGCTGGAGTATGCTGAACATGTAATTGTAGCAGGCAGCACACACCGGGGTGAAGAAGAACTCTTGTATTCAGCTTTTCGCCAAATCCGGGAACATTCTCCCCAGACACAGCTCATTGTAGCGCCGCGTGATACTATGCGTGCGGACGAACTGGTTGAATTAGCTGTGCAGCATGGATTTACAGCAGTCAGACGTACCAAACTATCGGTGCAAAAGCCTGTTACCAGGCAAGATATTGTTATTATTGATACTATCGGTGAATTAGGAAAAATTTATGGCCTCGGGGACATTGTCTATGTCGGTGGCAGTCTTGTTCCTAAGGGTGGACATAATATTTTAGAGCCGGCAGCTCATGGTAAACCTATTTTAGTTGGACCGCATATGTTTAACTTTAAAGACAGCTATGCGCTGCTTTCCAAACACGGCGTATGCCTTACCGTTCATAATGGTGCTGAACTGGCTGAAATATTGCTCAACCTGCTTAATAATAAGGAGTTGAGGCAGAAGCTAGGCCGGGATGCTCTAAATGTAATAAATGAAAACCGCGGCGCTTCTCATAAAAGCGCCCTATATGTAAAAGAAATGTTGCACCAGCGGCAGACGGCAACAAACCAAGAGTAGAAAAGGCGGAAGAACCATATGATGAATCAGCGAGAAGCGCTTCAAGTATATTTATATAAATTAGTGCATGGTGGACAACGGGGATTATTGGCTTCCGTGCTTCTTGGCGTGCTTCGCGTAATGTCATTAATTTACGGCTGGGGCGTGCAGTTTAAACTTAGCCTATACCGATGGGGAATATTAAAACGTCATAAACTGCCCTGTAAAGTGATTAGTCTTGGCAACATAACCGTCGGCGGCACCGGTAAAACCCCCACAGCCCAGCGTTTGGCTGCTTTCATCAGAGATATGGGTTACCGGGTGGTTATTCTAAATAGAGGTTACCGGGCCGGCTGGAAGGGACAAGTAGGGGTAGTATCTGACGGAGCTAAAATATATATGACTGTTGACGAAGCCGGCGATGAAGCCTATCTGCTTGCCAAGAGTCTGCCGGGGGTACCGGTAATTATTGGACGCAACCGTGCCATTACCGGCGAATATGCGGTGCGCAATCTTAATGCACAAGTTATTATTATGGATGATGCCTATCAGCACTGGCAAGTGGAAAGAGATTTGGATATTGTACTTGTCGATACTCTCAATATTTTTGGCAACAACTTTCTGTTGCCCCGGGGAACGCTGCGCGAACCGCTTACAAATCTTGAAAGGGCCCATGCTTTTTTGCTGACCAAAGTGGATCAGTCAACAAGTATTACCAGGGATGCTATTAAAAGAACCTTAACCCAATATAACGATCAGGCGTTAATAGTAGAAAGTACCCATACGCCACAGTGCTTTATTGAAATTGAGGAATGGTATAAAGGGGTCCGACCGGAAACAGTACCTCTTGAGGCGATAAAAAATTGTTCTGTGCTTCCTTTCTCAGCTATTGGCAACCCGTCGTCCTTTGAACAAACCATAACTGACTTGGGTGGCAAGGTAGTAAATGCCGTACGCTATCCCGACCATCACGATTACACAATGGCCGAAATGCAGTTCATAATGCAAAAAGCAGTGGACAATAACGTCTGGGCGCTGATAACCACAGATAAAGATGCAGTTAAAATTCCTTCGGAATTTATTCACTCGGAACGGCCCTTGCCGGTATATGTGCTGTCCATTGAAGTCAGGTTTCACGACGGCTATGAAGAACTCATGGAATTAATAAAAGAAGGTCCTAAGAAGAAGCAGGAGTAAGGTAGTTTTCCATAGGGGAGGTAAACCATGAACATACTTTGTGTAATTCCTGCTCGCTATTCATCGACCAGGCTGCCGGGAAAGCCATTGGCAATGATTGCGGGTAAGCCGATGATCGAGCGTGTATACGAACGGGCAAAACAAGCGAAACGCCCAAATTCTGTCCTGGTGGCAACCGACCATGAACTAGTGTATGATGCGGTAAAAAAGTTTGGCGGCAACGTAATGATGACCTCGCCGGATCATCCGACAGGCACCGACCGCCTAGCGGAAGTAGCTAGAAAATATAGTGACGCTGATATCATTATTAATGTTCAAGGTGATGAACCGCTTATTGCCCCGGAAATCATTGATTTACTGGCCAGTGCCTTTGATGAGGATTCCGAACTCAATATGGCTACTCTTATGACAGAAATGGACAAAAGTGAACATAACTTACCAAGCGCTGTCAAGGTAGTGACAAGTCTTAACGGCTACGCCCTGTACTTTTCCCGGTCGCTTATTCCTTATCCGCGGTCAAAAGCAGGGGAGAGTCAGCCGCCGGTACACAAGCATATCGGTATTTATGCATACCGGCGTGAGTTTTTACTTACCTATGCCGCACTAACACCAACACCGCTCGAATTGACCGAATCGCTGGAACAACTCAGAGCCTTGGAACATGGTTATAAAATAAAAGTGTTGAAAACAGAGTTTAAATCAATAGGTGTTGATACTCCGGAAGACCTGGAAAAAGTAAATGCCTATTTCTTAGCTGGTAATTAAAATAATTAGGAGGCGGATTTATGAACACAGTAAAGATTCAAAATATTACCCTTGGCGGGCAAAATCCCATTGCTCTTATTGCCGGGCCTTGTGTCATTGAGGATCCCGATCGCACCTTGCGTATTGGACGAGCGATCAAAGCCATTGCCGATCAATTGAATATACCGTATATTTTTAAAGCCTCTTACGATAAAGCCAACCGGTCGTCCAACAACTCGTTTCGTGGTCCCGGCCTTAAGGAAGGGCTTAAGATTTTAGCCGATATAAAAAAAGAACTAAATGTGCCGGTTCTGAGCGATATTCACTGCGTTACTCACATTGAACCTGCTGCCGAGGTGCTCGATATTTTGCAGATTCCGGCATTTCTCTGCCGCCAGACCGATCTGGTGTATGAGGCTGCTCGTTCAGGTAAAGTCATTAACGTAAAAAAAGGGCAATTTTTGGCTCCTTTAGATATGAAAAATGTCATTGTCAAAATGGAAGAGGCCGGCAATAAAAACATCCTGCTTACGGAACGCGGCGCTAGCTTTGGCTACAATAACCTGGTGGCCGACTTCCGCGCCCTGCCCATCATGCGGTCTTTAGGTTATCCGGTTGTTTTTGACGCTACTCACAGTGTGCAATTACCCGGCGGAGCCGGTACCACTTCCAGCGGACAGCGCGAATTTGTGCCGTATCTTACGCGGGCCGCAGTGGCTACAGGGGTAGATGTCTTGTTTATGGAAGTACATGATAATCCACCAGAAGCCAAATCAGACGGACCTAACATGCTCTATATTGACCAGTTGGAAGAAGTACTAAAAGACGTACTGGCTATTGACAATGTAGTACGTAAACATAAATAAACACAGGGAGGTATTCCTATGCCGATTGAACACGCTCGCGCCTGTTTAGAACTCGAGGCCGAAGCCATTCGCGCGTTAATTCCTCGCATCAATGATCAATTTTCTGCCGCTATGGACATGATTCTGAATTGCCAGGGCCGGGTTGTCGTAACCGGTATGGGCAAATCAGGCATTATTGGTAAAAAGATAGCTGCTACTTTGGCCAGCACAGGTACGCCGGCCTTTTTTCTTCATCCAGCCGAAGGTATCCATGGTGACTTGGGCATGGTTACCGCCTACGATGTAGTTATTGCTATATCGAATAGCGGCGAAACCAACGAAATTATTGGCATCTTGCCGACAATTAAGCGAATTGGTGCGCCAATTATAGCCATGACCGGCCGTGATAAATCAACATTGCAACAAAATGCGGATGTTTTTCTGAATGTAGCCGTGGAAAAAGAGGCTTGTCCGCTGGGGTTAGCCCCGACGGCAAGCACTACAGCCACGCTGGCGATGGGCGATGCGTTAGCAATTGCGCTGTTGTCAGCCCGGCATTTTACACCGGAAGAATTTGCTTTATATCATCCTGGCGGTTCGCTGGGACGCAAGCTGCTGCTGACGGTAGCGAACGTTATGCACAGTGACGAGGACTTACCGGTAGTAACACCAAACAAAACCGTTAAAGAAGCTCTGTTTGTTATTACCGCCAAGGGGCTGGGCGCGGTACTTGTTGTAGAAACAATGGACAATATGCGGCTAGTGGGGCTCTTAACCGACGGCGATATCCGGCGCAGCCTCGAAAAAGGGCACGAGTTTCTGGATAAGCCGGTGGCTGAACTCATGACCAAAATGCCGCGTACCATAACCAAAGAAAAACTCGCTGCTCAGGCGCTTAATGCTATGGAAAAAAATAAACCCCGCCCTATTACGTTGCTGCCAGTAGTTGACAGCGAAAATCGGGCGATTGGTATTATTCACCTTACTGACTTATTACGTCAAGGAGTGGTATAATGGATAGTGTCCCATATGCCAAAAAGGTTAAGCTTATCATTTTTGACGTAGATGGAGTTCTGACCGGCGGTCATATTATTTTTGGTCAAACCGGTGAGGAGTTAAAAGCTTTCCACTGCCAGGACGGGATGGGAATATCGCTTGCGCATAGAGCCGGTTTAAAGACGGCCATAATTACCGGTCGTGACAGCCAAATAGTACGCCGGCGTGGTGATGAGCTTAAGATCGCCGATATTCATCAGGGCGTAGCTGATAAGCTTATTGCGCTGGGGCAGCTAATGGAGAAACACAGTCTGACGTTAGATCAAATTGCTTATGTTGGCGATGACATAAACGACTTACCGGTTATGGTGCAAGTCGGACTGCCCTGTGCGGTGGCTAATGCCGTACCTGAAGTAAAGACGGTTGCCAGGTATATCTCGAACCGGCAAGGCGGCAGCGGCGGCGTACGGGATATTATTGAGTTTATTTTGAAGGCCCAGGAAAAATGGGATACAATTATTGCAGAATATCTGAATAGAGATAAGTTTAGGCTAACACAGTAGAAACATTTCTTACTTGACGATTAGAGGAAAGGAGCAGGCACGTGTCAAATAACTGGCAATATCATATATTCAAACTTGCAAGCCGCTTCGTGTGCCTGCTGCCACGTTCAGCCATACTATCTGTTGGCAAAATATTAGGATGTATATACTATCGGGTAGCTGCCAAACAGCGAGAACGTGCCCTAAGACAAATTCGTGAACGGCTGGGGCTAACAGCAACTGCCGCCGAAATGACAATTAAAAACTCATTTATTAAACTGGCGCAAATGTTTTTAGAAGTACTATATTCACCGGCGTTAACCAAAGACAAGCTGGAGACCTATGTGACTATTGAAAACAAGCATTACCTTACCGAGGCCCTGTCCGAGCAAAAAGGTATTGTCTTTGTTACAGGACATCTCGGCAACTGGGAATGGTTTGGCGCAGCGTTGGCCATGGCAGGATTTCCTGTTACTGACATTGTTAAACGACAGCCCAATGATCAGCATACCCGCCTTTTAAATGAGTACCGGCAACTGTTTGGTATTGAGGTTTACGCCAGTGGTACAAGTGAAATCATTGGAGCGGCTAAGGCCTTAAAAAAGGGTAAACTGCTTGCCTTTTTTGCTGATGGGGATGCCGGTAATGAAGGTGTATTTGTAGAGTTTTTGGGGAAACCGGCATCAACACATTTAGGTCCGGCTATTTTTGCCCGAAAATTTAAATCCCCGGTAGTACCCGGCTTTATAACCCGTAATCCGGATGGGACTCACCGGATTATAATTGGGCCGCCGTTTTACTTCGAAGACACCGGCAATTCAGAAGCCGATCTATATAAATTTACTGAACGCATAACCAGAATCATTGAAGAGGCTGTCAAAGCCAATCCTGATGAATGGGTCTGGTTTAAAAAGCGCTGGAATACTGAGGTGAAGGCTCCTTGAATAAAACGGCATACTTGAGTATTGCCTGTATCTTACTGCTTCTTACCGGGGGACTTTATTATTTTTTCCGGGAAGAGCCGCCTCTGCCGAATATTACTCCGGCAAACCAACAGGCAGCGGCACCGACATCGTCGAACCTAACCTTTGCCGGGTCTTCCATTGTTGAAGAAAAAAACGGTAAAAAGGTATGGGAGTTGAATGCCGAATCCATTGAGGCCGATCCCGCCGGCAAGATAGTATATCTTAAAAAAATTAAAGGTGTTTTTTATCAGGATAAAGGCGACACCTTAGATATTGTTGCCCAGGAAGGTGTTCTTGATACCAAGACACATGATATAACCCTACAAGGAGATATCAAAGCCACCTCCAGTGATGGTGCAGTATTTACTGCTCCACAGGGTATATATAATGAACAGAGTAAAATCTTCACCGGAACAGGCGGGATAACTCTGACAAAGGGTGATACCGTTATTTCGGGTGATAAGATTGACGCCGATGCGAGCATGGAAAAAGTAAAAATCCAAGGTAATGCAAAGGTAGTAACAGGAGGTAAAAATTAATGAAGAAATGTGTCCTATACCGGCAGGCACTGCTTGTCATGGTTACAGCCATAACTATTACTACCGGTAGTTTTTACGCTTTTGCTGCCGCACCGCAGGCGCAACCGAAAAAGCCTGTTGAACTTGTTGCTGATACGATTGATTATGATGCCAAACAGGGTATTATTAATGCTACCGGTACTGTACGCATAACCCAGGGTGAGGCAGTGATTACAGGTGCCAAAGCCGAATATAACACCAAGAGTCAGGAAGGACGAATTACTGGCGGTGTTACCGCTGTTAACCAGGATGCTACCCTGACAGCGGCAGAGGTGCAAACTTATAAGAATAATACCTACCTTGTCGCTTTGGGCGATGCGGTATTGACCAAAGGCGAAAACCGTGTAACCGGTCCTAAGGTAGAGTATTTTTCCGATACCCAGTACGCATTAGTTCCCCAGGACGGCAGAGTGGAAATGCCTGATGGCACCATGACAGCGGATAAAATTGAGGCCTTCCTCAAAGAAAATAGCGCTACAGGCACCGGCTCCGTGCATTTAGTCAGCCCTACCCGTAAATTGGACGCTACTTCCGATACGGCTACCTATTATGGCGAACCTAAAGGGCAAAGCAAAGTCATCTTACATGGCAATGCCCGTGCCATTCAGGACGGTAATGTTCTTACCGGCGAAACGTTGACTTTACGTCTGGATGAAAAGGCCATAGATTCCAAGGGCGGTCGCAGTAAGCTAGTGATAACTCCGCAATAAACTCAACTTAAAATATAGCGAGGATGTTTGCTATGTATATCGAAACACGTGATTTAGTAAAAACCTTCAAAAACCGTAATGTAGTTGACGGCGTCAGCCTGCGTGTCGATCAAGGTCAAATTGTCGGCTTGCTCGGCGCCAACGGCGCCGGTAAGACAACGACCTTTTATATGATCGTTGGCTTAGAAACACCGAACAGCGGTAAAATTTATATTAACGGCGAAGACATAACCGGTTTGCCGATGTACAAGCGTTCTCAGTACGGAATCGGGTATTTGCCGCAGGAAGCATCGATTTTCCGCAAACTATCGGTAGAAGACAACTTGATGGCGATTCTGGAGACGACCAGGCTGAATCCGGCTGAACGCAAAGACAAAATGAACAGTCTACTGGAAGAATTCCACGTAACGCATGTGCGTCAGCGTAAAGGCTCGGAACTGTCAGGGGGCGAACGCCGGCGGGTAGAAATTGCCAGAGCACTGGCAACAGATCCGGCTTTTATCCTGTTGGACGAGCCGTTTGCCGGGGTAGATCCAATTGCGGTTGCCGATATCCAAGCCATAATTGCCTATCTTAAAGAACGCGGGATAGGGATCTTGATTACCGACCACAATGTCCGTGAAACCCTGAGTATTGTAGATAAAGCCTATATTCTTAATGAAGGACAAATTCTCATCGACGGTGATAGTGCTACCATTGCCAACAGCGAAATTGCCAAGAAGAATTACCTGGGTCAGAACTTTACAATGTAACTACTACAAAGTAGGAGAAATTAATGCGCATACTTGACAAATATATTCTTAAAGAGATGTTAGGGCCGTTTCTATTTGGTGTTGCCGCTTTCTCCAGCCTGTTTATCGGCACAAACATTCTTTTTACGCTGACAAAATTTATAACACAACAGGGTGCAGCAACAATTACTATCGCCAAATTGTTTTTTTATAGTCTGCCCAGGGTTATTGTAGTAACCTTTCCGATGGCGATGCTGCTGGCTTCCCTTTTGGCCTTTAGCCGCTTGTCAGGTAACAGTGAGATAACGGCCATGAGATCAGGCGGGCAGAGTTTTTACCGTCTGGCTGTTCCGGTGTTTATTGCCGCGTTTATGGTTAGTGCGGTGGCCGTTGTTTTTAACGAAACAGTTGTGCCTGCTTCTCATTCTGCCTATACTCAAATTGTGCGCTACGAGATCGAAAAAAATACACAATCAGTAGAACAAAAGAACATTGTTATCAAAGAAATTAAACAGGGCGAAATGGAACGGCTGACATATGCGCAGAACTTTATCCAGGATGCTAATGTTATGAATAAAGTGGCCGTACAGGAGTTTCAAGAAGGGCAGCTGGTGCGTGTACAAAACGCAGAAAAAGCTGTTTGGGAAAATGGGCACTGGAAAATGTATGATGGTACGATTACTAATCTTACTCCCGATGGAAAAGTAGAACGCACCATAAATTTCGCCGAAGAAATTCTGCCTGTTGAAAAAAATCCTGAAAGCATCGCACGGGAACAAAAAGATGAGAATGATATGACGATGCGAGAACTCAGACAGCATATTGCCGTACTCAAACGGGAATATGTGTCGGCAGAATTTTATGAGGTCGAACTTTATCAGCGGGTTGCCATACCCATGGCCAGCTTTGTTTTTGCCATGATCGGTACTCCCCTGGGTTTGGCGCCGCATCGTTCCAGTTCTTCTATCGGCTTGGGATTAAGTATCATTATCATCTTTATTTACTATATTTTGTTGACAATAACAACAGCATTAGGGCAGGGGGGAGCTGTTCCCCCGCTGCTAGCCGCCTGGATGCCTAACATAATTGGTGTTATAGCCGGCATATATTTAGTGTACAGGGCTTCACGCTAGAAGGGAGGGAGAACTTCTATGGATGGCTTGGCGCTTCTTGCTATTCTTGCAATTATGGGCGGGGCCATTGCCTATATTGGTGATAAACTGGGAACCAAAGTAGGTAAAAAAAAGCTTAGCATATTTGGGCTTCGGCCTAAACATACGTCCATTATTGTCACCATTGTAACAGGAATTCTTATTTCTGCTACAACACTCGGCATTATGACGGCGGTTTCCTGGGATGTGCGAACCGCACTATTCGGTATGGAAGAGCTCAAAGCGGAACTGTTATCCCTGAATAATGAAGTTAAATCAAAGACTACCGAACTGGAAGCAAGTCGCGCTGCATTGGAAACTAAAAACGCCGAATATGCTGCAATCAGTGCCAAAATAAAAGAAACCTCTGAACGTTTAGCACGTAGTGTAGCTGAACTTAACGAAGTAATAGCCGAGCGGGATCGCACAGTTGCCGCGTTAAGCGAGTTGCAACTTAATTATTCTCAGGCTCAACAAGATCTGGCAAAGTACCAGGCCGATATTAGGACCCTCCAAAAAACGAAAGCAGAACTTGATAAAAGAATTACCGGGCTTAACAGCCAGATCAGCGAATTAACTACTGCCAAGGCGACTCTTCAAAGCGACGTTGACCGCCTAAACGAATTGACTGCCAACTTAAAAAAAGGTCTGCAAATAGTCAAAGAGGGTACCGTAATTCTCCGCACAGGTGAAGTACTATCTACTTCGGTGGTACATGGTGGACGCTCTACTGTAGAGACTACGAAGGAACTATCGCAGGTAATCTATAATACCAACCAAAGTATACTTGATAAACTGCAGGTAACAGATAAAAAACTGGAAATACTTTGGATTGCCCAATCCGAATTCGATCAAGCGGTAAACTTGATTTCCGGAACCAATCAAGAAGTTATTGTCCGCATATCAACAGTGGGTAATACCGTCTATGGTGAGCCGGTTATTGGCCGGATAGAATTATTTCCTAACTATCTTGTGTACAATAAAGGTGATGTTATATACAGCGAAACCTTTACCCTGCCCAGGGATGGATCCGATGCTGAGCCAACGGTTATTGGTTTCCTGCAAAAAGTAAATACCGCCGCCGTATCCCAAGGCATTTTGCCTGACCCCATTCAAGGCACAGTAGGCAGCATGAGTATGGCGCAGCTGTCTGATACAATCAATAAGGTTAGACGGCAGTCCGGTAAAGTAGAGTTAATTGCGGTCGCGAGTGACGATACTTTTACTGCCGGACCACTGAAAATTGAGATACGAATAAAAGGTCCAAATGATTAGTAATATAACACCTAAGAATCCTGTTTTTGCAGCAGGATTCTTTTTTTTATTCAAATAATACCAAAATTGGTAAAACATTATGTTAATAAAATAATCGATCGTCTATATGAATATTAATATATAAATAATCTAGTAAAATAAGGGGTTTATGGCAAAAAGTACATAGGGAAAAAGGGCGAAAAATGCTTGTAGCTGGAACATAATTATGTTAACATAAGAGTGCGGAATGCGGCAGGTGCGTATCGAGAGAAGCCCTGCAGAGAGGAAGGAAAGATGAGGAAACGTGGCAACTCACTCAGTACCTTCCCCCTTGAACGGGTAAACTTCCGGTGCACCGGTAGCAACCCGCGAAATTAAAAATTTTCAAGGGGGATATCTTTAATGAACAAGAGACTTCTTAAAGTTGCTGTAACTACTGCTCTTACTGTAGCTTTTGCTGTTCCGGCATTTGCTAACCCTTTCACCGACGTTCCCGCTAAACACTGGGCTTATGACGCTGTAAATAAACTGGCTCAAGCCGGTGTGGTAAGCGGCTTTGGTGATGGCACTTTCAAAGGTGACAAAACTGTTTCCCGTTACGAAATGGCTTCCATAGTTGCTGCTGCAATGCAAAAAAACCTTAACAACGACCAAAAACAACTCGTTGACCAATTATCCAAAGAGTTTGCCACAGAATTGAACAGCATGGGCATCAAAGTGGATGATCTTAACAAAAAAGTTGACAACATGGTTAAAATCTCCGGTGACGCTCGTGTACGTTATTTCAATGCTGATGATCAGAAAGACTATACCGACTACCGCGCTCGTGTAAGCTTTGATGGCAAAATAAACGACAATATGAAATTCAATGCTCGTCTCTCGAGTGGTAGTGCATTAACTGACGACAAAGCTGCCTCCATTTCTATGGATACTGCCAATGTTACCTTTAATGCTCTCGGTTTGAGCAACACCATTGGTCGTCAGGATGTTAAACTTGGTTCCGGTTATCTGTTAGATGCTCAAATGAACGGTGTTGCCACCAATGTTAGCGGCCTGAAATTATTTGCTGGTAATGCATCTTCCAACGCAAAAGTTGATACTACCAGTGCTTATGCTAATGGTAATACTGCTGCTGCCACTGTATGGAATAAAGTATATGGCGCTGAATACAGCACTAACATTATGGGCGCTAAATTAACTGCTGATTACCTAAAAGATAATACCAGCCAAGATCAATTCTATGGCGCTAACGCTGGTTTCAAACTCGTGGATGGTGTAACTGCTAACGTTGAATACTTCAAAAATAACGGCGATAACAAAAACGATGCTGCTGCTAAAGCCTATGGCATCAAACTCAACAAACTTGGTCTGGCTGCAACCTATCGTGATGTAGACGCTAACGCTGTTACTCCATTCAGCACTATGTTTACAAGCACTAACGGTCAATACTCCGAACTGAAAGACGGCTTCAAAGGTATGGAGTATCAATATGACAAAGCTCTTGATAAAAATGCTGTTCTTACTGTTAAATATCAAGACTTTGAAACAAAAGACGGCACTAAACTTCCTGCACGCACTAGCGCCGCTGTTAACGTTAAATTCTAAAGCCTCATTCCGCAATTGTAAGGACGCCTTCGGGCGTCCTTTTTGTTTTTAACCTCGTGCGGCAAGAAGTCTCCCCCCCTCTTTAGGTGGGGGATGAATTGCCGCTATTTGTTTTGTTCTTGTCTCCAGAATATTGCCATGATATAATCAGTAATATAGTTATACATGGCGGTGAATACTATGGAATTAGACAATAATAATCATTCAGTCTTCTTAATGTACTATCACCTCGTTTTTGTTGTAAAATATCGCCGAAAAGTAATTGATGATAAAATTTCCAACCGTCTCAAAGAAATATTTGAGTATATTGAACCAACTTACAACATTACTTTGCAGGAATGGAACCACGACAGAGACCACGTACATATTCTGTTCAAAGCGCAACCAAACAGTGAACTATCAAAGTTCATCAATGCCTATAAAAGCGCATCCTCGCGTCTAATCAAGAAAGAATATCCTGTAATCAAAAGATCCTTATGGAAAGAATATTTCTGGTCGAGAAGTTTTTGTCTGCTTACAACAGGTGGCGCACCGATTGAAGTTGTCAAGCGTTACATCGAAAGTCAAGGTGAGAAGATATGAATAAGGCTTACAAGTACCGCATATACCCTGCCCCTGAACAGGAAATTCTTATCAATAAAACCTTTGGATGTGTGCGGTTTATCTATAACAAGATGCTTGCAAATCGCAAAGAGGTTTATGAGCAATTCAAAGATGATAAAGAAGCTATGAAACAGCAGAAGTATTTACTTCCAGCGGACTTCAAGAAAGAATTTGAGTGGCTAAAAGAAGTCGATAGTCTGGCTTTAGCTAATGCTCAGCTAAATTTGCAGACCGCCTACAAGAAATTCTTTAGGGATAAGTCAGTAGGCTTTCCGAAATTCAAAAGCAAACACTATAACAGAAAATCATATACCACGAACAATCAAAACGGTACAATTCGACTTATTGACAGCAAAACAATACGATTCCCAAAACTAAAGGATGTACGGATTAAGCTTCACCGTCAACTACCGAAGGAAGCAGTTATAAAGTCTGCAACCATCAGCAAAACACCTACAGGCAAATATTATATTTCCATACTAGTTGAGTATGAGTCCGACATAGAGCCAGTAATACCAACGCCAGAAGCGGTACTTGGTTTGGATTATTCATCAAAATCATTGTTTGTCGATAGCCAAGCAAACAATGCCGATTATCCAAAGTTCTACCGCAAGGCGGAGGAAAGGCTAAAGAAAGCACAGCGCAAACTATCCAAACGTCAAAAAGGTAGCAAAAATCGTGATAAGCAACGCCGTAAAGTGGCTAAACTCCACGAAAAAGTAGCCAATCAGCGAAAAGACTTCTTGCATAAACTGTCTAGGCAGATAGCCAATGCCCATACAGCCGTTGCAGTCGAAGACTTAAATATGCGAGGTATGGCACAAAGTCTCAATCTGGCAAAGTCCACTAATGACAACGGCTTTGGCATGTTCAAAACATTTCTGGCGTACAAGCTTACAGAACGAGGAAAACAGCTAGTCACGATAAACAAGTGGTTTCCGTCTAGTAAAAAGTGTAGGTTCTGCAACAATGAAAACAAAGAACTGACCCTATCAGATAGAACGTGGACTTGTAGTTATTGCGGAGCAGAATTAGACCGCGATATAAACGCCGCTATCAATATCAGAAATGAAGGCTGTCGAATACTCGGCATAGCCTAATAAATGCATAGAACCGTTGGGCAAACGGAGATAGCTTGGTAATTATACTGGCGTTAGCTGGTACGTCCCAAGAAGCCCCCATCTCTAAGCGTTAGTGTAGGTGGTGGGAGTATGTCACCCTATAAATGTGATATCCTTTAAGTAAGAAATCTTTCTAGTGTAAGGAGAAGCTGAGAGGAGAGGTCAAAGTGCGGGAAGAGATTGTTGTAGCAATCGACCCAGGCCGGGAAAAATGCGGTATCGCCGTAGTACATAGAGCACGAGGGGTAATGGATAAAACTATCATTGCAACCGCTGAGTTAGTTAAGGTTGTTACTTCTCTTGTTACGACCTACAAGGTAACTACTGCCGTAATTGGGGATCGCACTACCTCCCATACCGCCCAGACTGCTCTTGCCGGAATCAAGCTAAACGGAGAAAATATAGCGATCATTCCTGTCAATGAACACCGCTCTACTGACGAAGCCCGTAAACGTTATTGGAATGAGCATCCGCCTACCGGTTTAAAACGGTTGATTCCTACTACTATGCAAGTTCCACCAGGTCCTGTAGATGATTATGTCGCCGTGATCCTGGCGGAACGCTATTTTGCCGGACAATGAAATGATTGATATAAGCGCCAAATTAAAAATAAGCCGCTAATTATTGTAGTGGCATACTTCCGACACTTTAAGGACGCCGTAGGGCGTTCTTTTTGTATTTTCATATGCAGCGATTTTAAAAAGTGGAACCTTTTATGGGGATCCGGCATATAGTTAGAGTGTTGGAAGAAATTTTGTCACCTTATCCAAAATAAGCATAAAATTTGCCGAAAAGAATAGATATGTAGAGGCATAAGACTACAAGTTCGCTAAAATATGCAATCTTTTACGCCTTAAATACAATAGGCGTTAAGATATGAGCGGCGAACCCGGGAAGAGGATTTGAGGAAACATGGCCACTCAGATAGTCTCTTCTTAGGTAAGTGCTCAAAAAACAAAAACCTAAGGGGGAAAAACACAATGAAAAAGCAAACATCTTTGGCTCTGGCAGCGGTATTTGCTATGAGCGTAGCAGGAACTGCCCTGGCTGCTCCTGCCAATCCTTTCGTTGACGTACCTGCAAAGCACTGGGCCTATGACTCCATTAACAAACTTGCTCAGGCCGGTGTAATCTCCGGCTATGGCGACGGCAGCTTTAAAGGCGACAAAACGCTTACCCGTTATGAAGCTGCCGTACTAGTAGGCAAAGCTATGGCTAACAGCGACAAAGCTGATGCTGAAACCAAGAAAACCATCGAAGCTCTGAAGGCTGAATTCGGTTCCGAACTGTCTAATCTCGGTGTTCGTGTCGACAACCTGGAGAAAAACGCGTCCAAAATTAAATTTACCGGCGAAGTCCGGGTTCGCTATGATTACCAGGACAAGAAAGATAATGACAAATTTGATGGCACGAACGAGCGCACTCGCCTGCGTTTAAACATGGATGCTAAAGTTGCTGATAACGTTAACTTCCATGGCCGTTATGAAGCCGAATCGCAGTTTGGTAATAGCGACAATGCCAATGAATCCCGCCTGACTCAAGCTTATATTGATGGTAAAATCGGCGAAGTTGGCTATAGCCTCGGCCGTCAGCCTGTTTGGCTGGGGCAAGGCATGATTGCCGATATTTCCGGTAATTCCGACGGCCTGTTTTTAAATGGCGGTAATAAGGTCAAAATTGGTGCAGGTGCTTTTAAAAGGAGCGGAGATGATTACGAGAATAAACACTATGATTTGAACTTTGTCGCCGGCAACATCTCGGCAGATCTAAATAAGAATTTCAACCTAACTGCATCTTACCTTAAGGATGACGCAGATAAAACTATTTATAAGACAACTGCATTTGGTGTGAAGTATAAAGGAATCAAAAATCTCACCGTAACCGGTGAATATGCTTCAAATGACTCTGATTATGCCAAGAATAGTGACTATCACGCCGGTGATGCAGCCAAAGCCTGGATGGCTCAGCTTAAATATCGCGGTGCCAAGCAGGATAACATCGGATCCTATGGGGTATGGCTGGGTTACAGAAATGCAGATCAATATTTTGATCCTGGGGAGCTGACTACTCTTACCAGTGGCAGATTCGCTGATAGAAGCTATGGCATGCTTGACAATGTTAAGGGGCCTGAATTCGGGGTTGAGTATACACTCTTTAAAAACGGAATTCTGACAGTTCAGTATAATGATCTGGAACTGAAAGATTCAAAACCCGATGCTAACAAAGATAAGAAAAGTCTCGTTGGTTATTTAACCTATACTTTCTAAATATATTGTGTAACAAGCACGGACGTCTTCGGACGTCCTTTTTTTATCCTGTAGAAAGTATAACTTTCGCCTGGATAAGGGCAACATCGACTTCCGCTTTCGCCAAAGGCTCGGCGCAAGCCGTGTTTTCTTTATGAATTTTAAATATGCGATGTGATCATTTTATGGGCCGTAAAATTGGATGTGTGATTCCATTTTATTAAAAATTTATCTTTTTTGTTAAAAAAATTTAATCCAAAAGAAGGATATTGGTTGCAAATATAGAATAGACTATATAGTCAACAAGAAAATATTGTTAAATTAATGGTCTTTACGCCAGCTTCACAGGCAGGCGCTAAGATATATGAGTACATACCAAGGAAGAGATTTTGAGGAAACATGGTCACTCAGATCGACTCTTCTTAGGTAAATGCTCAAAAAACAAAAACCTAAGGGGGAAAAACACAATGAAAAGACAAACAGCTATGGCTCTGGCAGCAGTATTTGCTATGAGCGTAGCAGGAACTGCTCTGGCTGCTCCTGCTAATCCTTTCGTCGACGTGCCTGCAAAACACTGGGCGTATGACTCCATCAACAAGCTCGCTCAGGCTGGCGTAATCTCCGGCTATGGCGACGGCACCTTCAAAGGCGACAAAACCCTTACCCGTTATGAAGTTGCTGTATTAGTAGGTAAAGCAATGGCTAACAGCGACAAAGCTGACGCTGAAGCTAAGAAAACTATCGAAGCTCTAAAAGCTGAATTCGGTTCCGAACTGAACAACCTTGGCGTTCGTGTTGACAACCTTGAGAAAAACGCTTCAAAAATTAAATTTACCGGTGAAGTTCGTGAGCGTTATGAGCTTTCTAAAGATAAAGCTTCAGGCGATAAAAACTACGACCAGTTGCGCGTTCGCTTGTTCATGACTGCACCTGTTGCTGATAATGTAACATTTAAAGGCCGTTTACAAAGCCAGTCGCAATGGGGTACTAGTGCAGGTACTGCTGCTGCTCCTGATTTTCAGTCAAAAGATACAAATGAAGCTAAACTTGATCAAGCTTACATCTTTGGTAAGGTTGCAGGCTTAGATTACAGCTTTGGTCGTCAGCCTATTTGGCTCGGTCAAGGTTTAATTGCTGATACCTCAGCTAACAACGATGGTTTACTGCTTACTGCCGGTAAAGATGTTAGAGTTACTGCAGGTGCTTTCAAAAAAGGCGATCTTAATTTTACATTAGGCAATATTGGCTTCAAGTTATCTGATAACCTAAATGTAACTGCTTCTTACCTCGCAGACGATAAAGACGGTACTGCTAACCTATATGACACTACTGCTGCTGGTTTAAAATATACTGGTCTGAAGAATTTTACTATCAGCGGTGAATACGGCAAAAACGATTCTGACTATGCTAAAGCACAAAATTCAAACGACGCATCAAAAGCTTGGATGGGCAAGATAAAATACCGTGGTGCTAATGGTCAAAAAGCTAACTCCTACGGCCTTTGGGTTGGCTACAGAAGCGCAGAAGCTGGCTTTGACAATAAATCTCTGAGTACTCTCGACATCACCGATCAGGCAGATACCAACCTGAAGAGACTGGACAATATTAAAGGTATGGAATATGGCTTTGACTATGCATTGTTCAAAAATGGCATATTGACTCTTCAGTACAACGATATGGAATCAAAAGACGGAGCTAAAACCGATAAGAAAAACTTCATTGCTCAGTTGGTTTACTCATTCTAATTAAAAGTAACGAAATCCCGCTAACATAGTTAGCGGGATTTTTTTTGAGTGGGCCAGAAGTAGCTTCTTTATGAGTCAATATGAGTCAAGAGGCGGTTCCTTGCTCATTCATTCAAACATTGAAATAGTTTCTTGTACTCGAAAAAATTCAATGTGTCTAGTACACTCTTTAGGCAGGATAATCAATCCTCCTTGAAGAATTATTCCAATAGTATAACTCGTCAAGGAGGATTCTAAATGTTCAACAAAAAAACTACAGCGCTAATCATAAGCATGATTTTGATGATTTCGGCATTTGCCGTTCCGGTTTCAGCCCAATCAGCCAATGACCTTACCGTAATCGGCAAGCTGGGGGTAGTTGAGAAAGCCATTTATGGAGTAGCGCAAACAGGGGCATTAACGGATAGAGTAACCAGAGTTGAGGAAGACGTATATGGAAATGCAACCCATGAAGCTTTATTACCGCGGGTGGATAAGCTTTATACATATGTTCTTGAAACAACAGAACAAGCACCATCGGTAATTACAAAACTTAACGCAGTTGAATGGTCACTAACCCATAGGGTAAGTGATAGCGCGATAAAAGCCAGAGTCGAGAATCTTGAAAAAGCCATGAGTGGTAATCCGTCAACAGGTTCCTTAAATGAGCGGTTGGGAAAACTGCTGGAGCTCGCATATTCCGGAGGACAGATTGAAGTAGTCAGCTCAGTCATTACCAAGGATTCTCTTATTAAAATTAAGACCCTTTCTACCTTGAACAGTAAACAAAGCCGGGTAGGAGATAGTGTAGCCTTGGGAGTAGCCGAGGATGTTTATATTGGTGGAGTACTTGTTCTTCCAAAAGGCGCAACCGGGACAGGTAAGATTGTAAAAGTAACTCCTGCAAAAAACTTTGGCCGTGATGCCAAATTGGAGATATCGTTTGATAATGTTATTGCTACTGATGGTACAACAGTAAATACTTTTATGGGTGAAAAAGCAAAACAAGAAACCCAGTCTATGGCCAAAGCAGCCGGAGCTAGTGTTGCCGGTATGGTGGTACTTGGACCTGTAGGTGTCATTGGTGGTGCTTTCGTTAGCGGTAAAGATGTTAATATTCCTATTGGCAGCCAGATGTACATACAAACCAAAGAAGATGTTGAAGTTTATGGGATTAGAGTAAAATAATTAGGGAAAATCATAGAAGAAGCCGCTGTTGCGGCTTTTTCTACTTTTTACCGAGAAAAACATGCAGGAAAGAAGGATATGTTGTAGAATATTTTATGATACCCGTAATGGGCGAATTTTAAGTTGGAACTAAAACTTCCTAGCAGGAGAATATAAAATACAATGGTTAATAATAATAAAATTATTCTAGGACTGCTGGCATTTGCCATTGTTTTTGGAAATGTTAGCGCCGGTCAGGCCCAGGGAACGAAAGAACAGCAGACTCAAGTCAAGACTGCAGCCAAGCAGACTAAACTACCTATTGTCATCGAAGCTGATCAACTTTCCTTTAGTGATGAGACAGGTGATATTTTTGCCAATGGCAAAGTGGTAATCACAAACCAAGGGCAGCGAGTAGAAGCGGAACATATCGATGGCAATACAAAATTAAACGAGGTATGGATTAACGACAAAGCGACTTTTTCTATGCAAGGGACTACGCCTAGAGACTCCACGGAACTTACCGGCAGTCATACGCTGTACAACTACAAGATCAAGACCGGTAGTATGGAACAAGCCAAAGGCAAGGTCGAGCACAACTATGTATCAGGGCAAAATATCAGCATTTTTCCTGATAAATATATTATTAATAATGGGACCACAACACAATGTCCTGCTAAAATCCCGGATTATCATATAAGTGCTGATAAAATAGAAATTTGGCCCGGCGATCATATGATTGCCTATAATGCTAAATTCTGGATAGGAAACACAGTGATTTTTACTATGCCCAAATATAGAGTAGGGCTTAAACCGGGTGAGGGTAAAAGCGAGTTTCCACGGATAGGTTACGACAGTGATAATGGTGTATATATAATGCAGCATATCGAATATCCGGTGAATAATAAACTTTCTGCCTACGCTAACCTCGACTACTATACCAAGGTAGACTTTAAACCAAGTGTTGGCCTTATTCAACGCGAATCAAATTACTCTGTCAGTGTTGAGCAGGGTAACTTTCAGGATAATGACAGTAACTGGATAAAAAAAGAACCTGAATTTAAATTTTCCTACTATCCCCACAAATTAGGAAATCTGCCAATTAACTACACCTTTACAGCCAGTTATGGTAAATGGACCGATGCCAATAAAACAAGCTGGCATCAGGATTATAACCTATACTTTACGCACGACCCCATCAAATTAAATCGTACGATGAATTTGTATTTGGGAACTGGTTTTGAACGTATTCAAGAAAGCTACGACAACTCAGCCCAAAATATTTTTAAATATGATGTTACTGTTGATAAAAAGTGGTCTGACCGGTTTAGTAGTTGGGTAGGCTATCATTACACCCAAAACAATAAGAGCTTGTTTTCCTATGGCAGCGATAATCTGGACCGTAAGCTTAATGCTGGGGTTACCTATAAAATTGACAAAATGAACTCCATCGGTATAACTCGAAACTATAATATGGTCACCCAAAAAGTTGATGACTTAGATTATATTTGGTACCGTAACCTTCACTGCTGGCAGGCCACAATAACCTATAAGTCCAAAGAAAGTAAAATTAAATTTGATATTAGCACTATGCGGTGGTAATCTCCCTTTTACGAAAGGAGTCTATCTTTTGTTTCAGAACCTAATTCAGCTTATCGATAAAATACAAAACAAAAAAATTATGGTGATCGGCGATATGGTTGCCGATGTGTATCTCGAAGGGAAGATTTCACGGATATCAAGGGAAGCGCCGGTGCTTATTCTTGAACACTCTGGTGAAAACGTTGTACCCGGTGGTGCGGCTAACGCCGTTCACAATGCAGCGACCTTAGGGGGGCAGGTGTACGCTGTTGGCGTTATTGGCGACGATAATGCCGGGCAGCAGCTTACGCAAATATTGAATAGTAAAACAGTCAACACTCAAGGGTTTATTGTTGATGCCTCCCGCCCGACTATCACGAAAACTCGTGTAATGGCTGGTGGCCAGGCCACTGTGCGCCAGCAGGTTGTCCGTATTGACCGTGAGAGTAAACAGGCGCTGGCGGGTAGCGTAGAAAAGAGACTACTTGGTTACGTTGAGGATAATATTCGGCATATGGACGCTGTAGTAATTAGTGATTATGGTGGTTTATCTATTCCTGAGACGCTTAAAAAAATTGTCATTGATGCTTGTAACAAAGCGAATATACCCTCAATGGTTGATTCCCGCTATAATGTTATGGACTATACCGGCATTAAACTTGTTAAGCAAAATGAGTCTGAAGCCGCTAATGCTGTTGGTTTAGAGGTTCTTGATCAAAACACCTTAATTCAAGCTGGAAAAACCATTCTTGAACAACTTGCGGCAGAAGCCGTATTAATTACCCAAGGTCCTGATGGGATGACCCTGTTTGAGCGTTCAGGGTCTGTCGCCCATATACCGGTAAGCAATAAAAGTGAAGTGTATGACGTAACCGGCGCAGGAGATACTGTAGTTGTTACGATGATGCTGGTGCTTGCCGCCGGCGCTTCCTATTATGATGCTGCCCGTTTAGCCAACCTTGCCGCCGGTGTTGTCGTTCGCAAACCGGGGACAGCTACAGCCTCTCCGGCAGAACTTAAAACAGCAATTGGAGAGTATTACCAATGAAAATCATAGCCAGAGCTGATATTGCAGATATTGTCAGGAATATAAAAGCAGCCGGTAAAAACCTTGTTTTTACTAACGGCTGCTTTGACATACTTCACGCCGGACATGTCCGCTACTTAGCAGGAGCCCGTGCCTTGGGCGATTGCTTAATTGTTGGTCTTAACAGTGATAAGTCGGTACGTGGTCTGAAAGGGCCTGCTCGTCCAATTAACGGACAGGATGACAGAGCAGAAGTATTGGCTGCTTTGGCAGCCGTTGACTATGTAGTTATATTTGAAGAAACAACTGCGGAAAATTTAATAAACGAGATAAAACCTGATATTTATGCCAAAGGCGGCGACTATACGGTCGAAAAACTACCGGAAAGTAAAATAGTAGCTGCTCACGGTGGCCGGATTGTTCTGGTGCCTGAGGTACCAGGACGATCATCAAGTAATATCATTAGTAAAATAAACAGCCAAGCTGATTCTAAATAATTATCGAAAGGCGATCTTGCCCCAGGAGGTATCCTTTGAAATACCGTAATATCCTTATCGTAAAATTAAGTGCTATCGGTGATGTCATTCATGCATTGCCTGTAGCGTCAGCTCTCAAACAACAGTTTCCCGAAGCCCGCATCACATGGGTTGTCGAGAAGCCGGCCTATGACATTTTGCATAATAACCCGTACATAGATGAAATCATTATTTTCAATAAAGTTAACTTCAAAACAGTAGCTGGCTTTATAAAAAATGCCCCCGGATTTACAACTGCACTGCGCCAACACCGCTTTGACTTAGCCATTGATTTGCAAGGACTATTTAAAAGTGCAGCAATAGCTTTTCTCAGCGGCGCTTCCAAACGCCTGGTGTACTGCAATGCTCGCGAGCTAAGTCATTTGGTTAGTAAGCAAATATGTGGGCCAAATCAAGATGGTCATGTGGTGGATCGATACCTTGATGTTGTGCGAGCCTTAGGATGTTTGGCAGATAATCCGGAATTTGTTATCCACATTACCAATAAAGAAGCTGAACTGGCAGTGGCCAAGCTAAAACAAGCCGGCATGGAGATAGACAGGCCATATATAGTTTTAATTCCCGGTACGAATTGGCCAAATAAATGCTGGCCTACGAAGCACTTTGCTCAATTAGCGGATAAGCTTTATGATGAAAATATTATACCTGTTATAGTGGGAAGTCCCGCTGATACAGCATTAGCGCGGGATATAATTGCTAAAACCAAAATTCCTCCCGTTGATTTAACGGGTAAAACTTCGCTGAAAGAGCTTTCCTATATCTTGAAGAATGCTCAGAAGGTGGTTGCTGGGGATACCGGCCCCATGCATTTAGCTGCTGCGCTGCAAACTCCGGTAATCGCCTTATTTGGCCCCACCGACCCAAAGCGAAACGGCCCATACGGTACTGGTCACCTGGTACTGACAACAAACCATTCATGTCAGGGCTGCTGGCAGCGCCAATGCCCGGAAGGAAGAGACTGCTTAGACAATATTGAAGTTAATGAGGTATTCGAGGCTGTATTGAGTTCTGTGGACGAGTAGCTAGCTTTAGCGAATAATATATGTTAAAATTATTAGCGTAATTTGTAAAGAAATGGATAGCACTTGATGATTAACCCCTTTTCTTTTCGCTAAGTTGATAAGAAAAGCTATAAGTGTGGAGGAAACGTCTTGAATATACTATTAGTTGTACCACGCTTAAATATTGGCGGTGCGGAGACCTATGTAGTAACGACTGCAATTGCGTTGCAACAGCTTGGTTTTACTGTTTCGGTTGCCTCAGGCGGAGGAATGTTGGCTAAGCATCTGAGCGAGCGAGGAATCAAACATTACTTTGTTCCCATTCGCTTTAATACCAGTTTTGCCGCTTATCTACTGGAACGGATCATAAGGAAAAATAATATACAAATTGTACATGCTAATTCGGCTGCTGCCGGAATTGCAGCGGTTAAAGTGAAACAACGGGTTAACGCAGCAGTAGTTTATACGGCACATGGAGTGTTTGGACATAATGCCCAAGAAATGACCCTTAATCAATGTGATAAGATTATTTGTGTAAGTGAATTTGTACGAAACTATGCAATGGAAAAAGGGTTTGCAGCAGATAAGTTAGTTACTGCTTATAGTGGCATTGATTTAGATAAATTTAAGCCGGACAAAAAAAAGGCAGTCGTCATTCGCAAAAACCTCGGTATTCCAGAGGATGCATTTACCATTTCTATTGTATCAAGAATAAAAAATTTACGTAACAAGGGTCATTCGGATATTCTGAAAGTACTTGAGCACTATAGTGGTGCACAAAATTGGCACTTGATGGTTATTGGCAAGGGTAAAGGTCTTTGGAAGCTGAAATATCATATTTGGAAAAATAAGCTAAGCAACCGTGTTCATTGTTTAGGTCACATGGCAAATGTCCAAGAAGTATTAGATGGTGCGGATGTTATGGTGTTGCCTTCTAATTTTGAAACCTTTGGTTTAGTACTAGCAGAAGCAATGGCCATGGAGAAACCTGTAGTGACCTATGCAGTAGGCGGTACGCCGGAAGTGATTGATCATGAACGTACCGGTTTCTTAGTAGAAAAAAACAATCTGGCTGAATTGTATCATCGGCTATGTATGCTTGCTGATAACAAAAAACTGCGTTTGATAATGGGGCAACAAGGTCGAAAATGGGTAGAAAACCATTTTGACAGTAAAGAAATGATAAACAAACTTGTTGACATTTACCAAAGAGTAGGAAGATAAAATATATGCATGATACAGAAAGATTAGATAAATAGATATACCTTCGCAATATGGCAAGCCTATTGCAATTTTTTTTGTAATAATATTTTTTTTAATGCTCATTAGTCCTGATTTATCTGCTGTAATAGATAGATTTTGGCGATTTTCAGTTTATTCGAAAAACCAACGCAACTGGATAAGCGAGGGGCTGAAGAATTTTGTTATATGATAAACTTTTTATAGAAGCAATTGATGAGCGCAGTTTGTTTGCAGGCAGGGAACGTACAATTCCAGATCTTGAGGAAATACATATCGGATATGGAATCGATGATAACTATGTACGTTGTATGGGTACCTCAATTGCTTCTATATGTCTTAATAACCGGGAAAGTAATTTAGTGTTTCATGTTTTGGCAAGTGGGCTCAAGAGCGAAAGCATGATGAAGCTTGAGCAGTTGGCCTACGATTTTAATATTAATATTCATGTCTATGCCATTAATAACAGGGCTTTTTCCCAACTACCTGTACAGGTGCACTTTCCGGCATCAATATATTATAGATTTATCCTTCCGGCTATTTTATCAGTTCCAAAAGTGCTTTATCTTGATGCTGATATCATTTGTTTGCGGAATATACAGGCATTGTTTACAGTGGATCTAGAGGACAGGGTTGTGGCAGCCGTACCTGATTTAGAACCTCTTGCGAGTAAGCGAAATAGCATATTAGGTTTAGATAAGCACACGTATTTTAACTCAGGAGTCTTATTAATTGATATAAATAATTGGAATAGTTATGATGTGGCAAATAAGGCTTTAGCGCTCTTAGCACAAGATCCACAGAAATTCCGGTATCCTGACCAGGATGTGTTGAATGTTACTTTAACAGGCAAAGTACAATACCTGGGGAGGGAATGGAACCAAATCAATACTCCGCAAATGGTGGATGACGGTATTCAATTGTTGCATTTTGCGGCCCATCCGAAGCCATGGAGTATTGCCTGGAACCTGAGCGACCTATGTAATGATTTCACCGGGAATATATATAGTAAGTATGAGAACTTATCGCCATGGAAAAATTCCCAACCTACCCTACCACAAAACTATAAAGAAATAAAAAACTACGCCCGGTGTTTGTTAAAAGCCAGCGAATATAAAGAAGGCCTCTATTGGTATGGTCGATATATAAAAACCAAAATTACTACAAAACTTGCAGGTAACAGCAAATGAAAAAGTTTTTAGTCATTAATACTTCCTATTTTGGTGATGTATTATTAACAGATACTTTATGCCAAAATATCAAGCTAGAATACCCTGATGCCAGGGTTATCTTTATGGTAAACAAACCTTTTTATGAGGTAGCTAAATATATGGAGGGTGTAGACGAGGTTCTATGCTATGAAAAAGCAGGAACACATAAAGGAATTGCTGGCATTTTTAAATTTCTTAATGAGCACCGTGAAAGCCTTAAAGATAGCATAGATATTGCCTTTGTTCTCTATGGCAATGAACGTGGTATTGTTATAGCAAAAGCTTTAGGTGTAAACACCATTATCAGTGATAATCGCGGCATTTTTCATTATCTTTTTTCAACTATAAGCGTAGAGAAAAACCACTTAGGATCAGTTCAGCAGGAAAACGCAAGTTTATTAACAAGCCTAACAAAAAAAGACGTAGTTGATCTTCCTATCAAATATACGCCACCTTTAGTTGCTGAAACCTATGTACAGAAGCTACTCAGCCAGTTAGGTATAAAACTCGAAGATGAGCTGGTTGGACTGTGTACAACCAGCAAAAAACTAGAAAAAGATATGCCGGTGTCTACGGCTGTACAGGTGATTGCCGATCTCAATAAGGCTGGCAAAAAGGTTGTTTATCTAGGGGCAGGTTCTAGGGCGGCAGAGTATGTAACTGAGCTACATGCTCATGGCTGTAAATCCTTCATTGATCTAACAGATAAGACAAGCATAGCACAGCTTGCAGCCGTTATTCAGAAATGTACCGCCGTGATTAGCGTCGACACAGGTACATTGCACCTTACTTGTGCGTTAGGCGTTCCTTTGGTAGCCTTGTTTTATATCAATGACCGCAAGCATCTGGAAAAATGGGCGCCGGCGAAATACTACCCGCATGTGTTGTTGACGGGGAATATAGTGGCGGGGGATATTTTGAATAGTTTGCAGACTTTACTGGTTAGTGAGGGTACACTATGAAAAACAAAAACTTATTCATTGTAAATACACCGTTTCATTTATTGACATCCTTTATTTTATCAAAAGGACGCTTCGACTGCGATGATAATTATCTGGCACTGATTCATCCCCACGGCTTCGGGAAATGGCAGGATAGTCCAATCATGCGGCATATATCCTCTGCCGATTGCGGTTGGCAGCAGGTCTTTCCACTCGGAAACTGGCTAAGCAGCAGGCATAAAACCAAAAGCTACAAACAACAGGTGGCAGAGGTCAGAGATACAATTGGTAAAATTGGAATAGATACTATTTTTTTAGGCAGTGATATTGATGTTCAGAATCAATTACTTGTTGGAGCACTAAATATAGATAACTTCTGTCGTTATGAGGACGGCCTTTATTCGTATTACAATGAGGACAGAAGAAGGCCTCCTGCCCGTAGTTTCTTTCATAAATGTAAGATTGGTATTTTGAAAACCATGGCAGGCATTACCGGAAAGGTCAGCATTAATACTATAACTGCTGGAGATAATCCGTCAGGCGTTTGTGATTTTATGTACAAACCTGAACTGTTACAGAGGTTTTCTCCGTGTACATATGAAATTGACCAATCCATGATTGGGCAAGCATTAGATCATATTAACAAACAAGGGTTACTCACCCCGGTAATGAAACAGAATAGTATTTTGTTTCTGAGTCAACCACTGGTGGAACAAAAGAAATTCACCATTGAAGAAGAAAAAAAAGTGCTGCAAGAAATTCTCCGGAATGTAAATAGTAAAGGCTGTCTGCTGTACAAGCCGCATCCTAATGACAGTGCCTACAAAATTGATTATTATCGAAAGAGCTTGCCTGAGATGGTCATTTATAACTCAATTGAACCGGTAGAGTTAACTTTTGCCTATGAAGAAAACCTACAGGCTGTAATTAGCTATCAATCCTCTGCCTTGATATTTACTGATAAGTTCGCCAAGCAGACAATTAAAGCTATAAGCCTTGTCAATTTTTATAAAGAACCAATACATCCTGCTTATATCGAAATCATGCGTAAGGCTGGAGTTTGCTTCCCCAGAGATTTAAACGAAGTTGCAAGTTTTTTAAATGTATAAATCTTAGAAAACAAGCATAACCATGTGTGTCAGATTGTAGAAGAAGATTGCTTCAATAGCTACTATCACGATGTCCCTTGGTTTCCCGTCGTTGCGAGGACCAACAGGACGTGGCAATCTTCTTCACATAAACGAAGAGTCTGTAATAACTTAATGGCGGGAGAATCGAAAATGTTAGTCACCTTACTCAGTATCGCTACACTTATTTTAGTGTTTCTTATAAGATTTAATAATCGAATTCCCATTCTAATGTATCACCGAATCGCCACTGTTCCAGGTGAAAGAAATTCACTTCCCCCTGAAAAATTTAAAGAACAACTTGATTACTTGAAGAAACATGGTTATAACACAATAACGCTTAATGATTTATATAATCACTATTCGCTACAAGCACCACTTCCACCAAAGCCTGTAATTTTGACCTTTGACGATGGCTATGAAGATAATTTTTTGATAGCACTTCCCATGTTGAAAGAAAGGAATATGAAAGCAACTGTATTTCTTATAGCCAACTGGGTAGGGAAAGAGAATAAATGGGAAAATTTTAACCACCAACTAACACGAACCATGAAATGGGAGCAGCTTCAGCAATGGAAGGCCGCCGGAATGGAGATAGGTTCACATACACTTGAGCATCCTTTTCTTACCCAATGTGATGAGGTGCGTTTACTAGAAGAGCTAATGGAGAGTAAAAGAGTATTAGAAGAAAAATTGGCTGTGAAAATCGAATTTCTTTGTTATCCTTACGGATTTTTCGATGATAAAACGATCAGTACGGTTAAGCAATGCGACTACAAAGGCGCACTAGCTATTTTTGCTAATGCGCCTTTGTGGAAGCAGGATATGTATGCACTACCCAGAATACCAGTGCCTTCTAGGCAGCCTTTATGGGAATTCGTAATCAAAGTTAGCCGGTGGCATATTATTTTTATTATGCTACGAAAGTTAGAACGCGGTGTGAAATATTTGATACGTAAGTGAACGAGTTTATATTAGGGTTTTACAAACAATTGCTTCCGTCAACATCAAATACATACCAAAGATAAACCAATAAACCCTTGTAATAAAAAAACTGCTGTTATCATTTTTAGGAAGCACCGGGACAGGTTACTTCCTGTTTAGAGCGGAACATTTGTAATAATCAATCATGCCTACACAAAAACCCGCCTCAAGCATGCAAAATACCATAATCGACTGGTTTTTTAATGTATAATCTACCATGCCATGTAATACTACAGTTAATAAGGCTGTCGCACAGCCCAATGCAAATATGTAGTAGAAAGTATCTGGTATATATCGGATATTTGTTACTATGTACCATGCGAGGAAACCTACAAAACATGAGAATGAAATAGCTGAAAGAATTCCCGCATCTGCAGCAATGCCTAGAAAGAGATTGTGAGGATGAATTAATACTTCTTTCGCATCGGGAAGCATATAGGCAGGATAATAGTACTTAAAGTTATTGAACCCCATGCCAAGTGGAAAATCCATTATCATTTTAGGAGTTACCAACCAGCCATTTAGCCTTTCAATATTCTGACCATTAGAAGCAGATGACATTGTCGAAATGCGGCCTGCTATTGTATTGTATTGGATACAGGCAAATACCCCTACAGTAGTCACTCCAGCAAGGATTCCACGCCAACCTTTTACACAAAAAAGCAGTATTCCTAAAGCTATGACCGCACTAATCCAGGCACCACGTGTTTGTGTTATCAATAAAGCAAGAAGATTGATGGCAATCCCTCCGTAAAGCAACCATTTGGGAATACCTTTTATAGATTTATTGAAAGCCAGAGACACAAGGACTGGTAAACTTAGTTCCAGCATTTGCGCTGTAAAATTCACGTTTGAAAACAGGCCCTGTGGCCTTGAGATTCCGGTTACCACATGATGGTAAATCATATGTATACTGCTTGCAGTAACATATGCTATTTGCAGCAAGATTGCTGTGTTTACAATCTTGCATCTTTGTGCTTGAATAGTAATGTAGGCTCCGAAAAAAACCAAAATGCCAGCTAAATAGATCTGAAAACCATGATGTGCAATCAGAACAGCTGGAATACTGCTTAACAAGAAAAAAATAAGAGAAATATAAATCGGTTTAGCCATTCTACTAATATACCACATAAGTCTATCCTCTCTGTCAATTACTCCCTAGTCTTTTTGTCCTGCAGCACGGTCTCCAGGTTATCCCCTAACTTTTTTAGGCCTGCTTGTATGCCCCAATACATTGCTTTTAAATAACGTCCTTCATTATAACAAGCAGATGCCATCATTTTCATTTCACGATATTTTTTAGGCGCTTCTAGCCAAGATATTTCGCTCCATAAAGATTTTTGTAAAACATCTTTAAAATATTCAGCCAAAGGATGATAGCACCAACGATGCCAGGGCTTATTAAAACCAATATAATGTATAATAACTGTATCTTCAGGTACTTGCACAATATTTTTGAATTCCTTATTCCCTGTATTGCATAAATAGTTCCATTTCGGGGAAATATATTTAACTTGATCCTCTAAAATAATATTTAATGCATCTTGATCAAAGCAAGCAAATTCAAAAGAACGCTGTTCGAGAAGTTCTAGACATTTCTCAGAAATTTTCATATCGTTCCATTTTTTTACGTCTATATATAACATACCAGAATTAAAGTATAAATTCCCTTTTAAATTCAAATGAGGTGAATCTTCTTTTGTTACTTTATGATCCTCCACCACACAGACTATTTTGTCATCAAAATTCAAATCAGTCATTTCGTCTAATTTATGAATGCAGATCATATCCGCATCTAAATAAAGAAACTTATCAGCTTTATCTTCTATGGCTTTAGGGATTAGGAAACGGTAGTATGCCGCTATTGTAAACTGTGCTTTATTAAGATCAAAAAAGACTTCATTTTGAATAAAATATAAAATAATCCTACTATGATATGTTTTCGAAAATTGCTCCAAACGTTCAATATCTTTTTTTTCTATTTCATCCAAAAAAATATGTATCGAAACCTTTATCTCTTTATTTTGATCAAGCAAAGATGTAAGTAGCACTCCCATAGGGGCAACGAATTTTTTATTTACTCCAAAAGCTATATGCAACTCTGGGTAATTGACATTAGGATCAAAATTGTCGAACACTATTTGGTTAAAGACTGCATTCTTAATTTTTTCACTATATTTATTCATATGTTTTGGTTTTTCTTCCTTTTTTTGTTTACCTTGATTATAAATTAAAGATTATTTAAAAATTTTTCACAAGAGAAGACTACATTATCTACAGAAATCGTTAATAAACATTTTGGTTCAGAACACTTTATTTTTGTTCCGTCACAAGGATGACACGGATAATCAGGAACTAGCGTAATTGCATTTTCAGAATATGGACCCCATTTCTTAGGAGATGTACCGCCGTAAACAGCAACCATTGGTATGCCTAGTGCTGCGGCCATATGCGCAGAGCCTGTATCTACCGTCAGGAAAAAATCAGATCTTCTCAGAATACAGGCTAGTTCGACTAAACCTGTTTTTCCACATAGAATACTAAGTGGAACGCGAAGCATTTTGTTTAGTTTTTCGGCAGTTTCTATGTCTGCCGGAGAACCTATGACATAAAACGCTGCATTATACTTAGTGGCAATGCGTTCTATAGTCGCGGCAAATCGTTCAATCGGCCAGTCCTTGGTCGCTACGCCGCTTCGGATACAAAGGGCAATTTTGAGACAAGTTTGAGATTCTTTACCCTGCGATTTTAAGACCTGCGATATTAAAATATCCGCTTTAGCACGGTTTTCTTCCGTACTTTCCGGCAAAATCATTTTTGCTGTATTATTTTTGCCGGTAAAACGATTAATAAATATTTCGTGATTTCTGGCCTGTAGAGTGCATTGTGCATCATAATCAATCTTAAGTATATCTGTATAAAAAAGTTTAAGATAAATATTACGAAATTCAATTCTTTCAAAACCAACACGTCTGCGAACTCCTGCCAGCCAGGTAATCAGTGCCGAACGTGGTTTATTATCGGCAACGATACATAAATCAAAATTCCTTCGCTTGATCTCGGCGGCAATCTGTCTGATTTCATGAAAACTGGCTTTATGCGAATAATTATATAATATAACCTCGTCGATAACAGGATTATTTGTCACAATTTCTTTCGTCAAGGGCTTAACCATCATGGTAATCTTGGCATTCGGGTAAGCTTGTTTTAATAAATACGGTACACTTGTCGCAATTATGGCATCGCCAATTTTTCTTAAACAAACTACAAGAATATTTTTATAGGATTGACTCATATGTATTTAATTCCGCCCTTTTGACTATCTAAAATAGGGTGTCCTTATAGCCCTTTACTCACACATTACCATTATAGTCACAATTAAGTCAAGCCTATTTCGGATTCACGTTTGAAGCTGTTTGGAAGTCAGCTAAGGCTTTTTTATTGAAAAATGAAGTGATAGAGCCGCCTAACCGAAAAGCATGCTTCGGTATTGTCCACGAAATCGGCATTTTATCCGATGAGAAACTACCCTTGCTTTGCAGATGGCTGACGACCGAATCTATCCGTTCATACTACAATGAGCCGTTAGCTGTGAAAATTCATCATCGTTTTCAACAAGATTACGTTATCGGCAAGAATATTGACAGATATTGGAACTAAAGGAGCGTTGAATTTGTTTTGATAGCAATTATATAAGTTTATATGCAATTTTGGCAGGAATTAAGCTGCTGGTGTCGAAAAAAATATTGTTCTAACAGCAAAGAACAGACCGATATCAAAGATTGGGTGTGGTATAACAATGCCCCGGAAATTTATACTAGTACTTCTAGTAATGTTTGATGCACTAGTCGTAGCTATGACTCCTTATCTGGGATTACTGATTAGGTTCGAAGGGAATGTAGACAGCCAGTATTACCAGATGCTTTCAAGTTATATACCAGTTATTATTATAGTTCCATTAGTAGTCTTTTACTTTTTCAAATTATATCATCGCTTATGGCGTTATGCCGGAATTAGTGAGTTGCTGGCGATTGTTGGTGCTAATACGGTATCCTCTGTTATGTTATTTTCTCTTATATACCTATCAATGCCAGGCTTGCCAAGAACCATGTATTTTCTTTCCTGGGCATTTAATATTTTTATAATTGGGATGAGCAGAGTAGGGGTACGGGTTCTTTATTACTGGAACCAGAACACAAAGCGTAATACGGACAATATTCTAATTGTTGGTGCCGGGGATGCTGGCGCGATGATAGCCCGTGAAATCAAACATCGTTACTATGAAACCAAAAAACTAATTGGTTTCATTGATGATGCACGATACAAGCAGAATCAACTGTTATTTGGCGCAAAGGTGTTAGGTACTTGTAAAGAAATCAGAGAAGTAGTAGTAAAATACAAAGTAAATGAAATCATAATTGCAATGCCTTCTGCCGGTGGCAGTGTTATAAGAGAAATAGTTCACGAGTGTAAAAAAACAAAATGCTCGGTTAAAATTGTACCTGGGATTTTTGAGCTAATAGACAGCAAGGTATCTTTTCAACAACTTCGTAATGTTGATTTGGAAGATTTACTACGGCGTGATCCTGTTGAACTAGATATGAAACAGGTTGCTTCCTATATTTGTGGTAAGCGTGTATTAGTTACCGGTGCAGGAGGATCTATTGGATCAGAGTTATGCCGCCAGATAGCCAAGATGTCTCCTAAAACATTAATTCTTTTGGGTAAAGGTGAAAATAGTATTTTTGAGATTCATCAGGAATTACGTATAAAACATCCTGATTTGCCCATCGAACCAATCATTGCCGATGTACGTGACAGGGAAAGGATAGATGCTATATTTTCCGAACTTAAGCCGCGGGTTGTATTCCACTCGGCAGCCCATAAGCATGTTCCGTTAATGGAAAAGCAACCGGCAGAGGCTGTCCGCAATAATATCTTTGGCACTAAAAACGTGGCAGAGGCAGCCGACAGAGCTGGTTCTGAAGCTTTTGTTATGATTTCCACGGATAAGGCGGTTAATCCAACCAGTGTTATGGGAGCAACGAAGCGAGTTGCCGAACTCATTGTCCAAAACATGAGTACAAAAAGCGCAACAAAGTTTGTTGCAGTAAGGTTCGGTAATGTCTTAGGCAGCAGAGGCAGCGTCATTCCTCTGTTTAAGAAACAAATTGCCATGGGCGGACCAATTACAGTTACTCATCCCGATATGCAACGTTACTTTATGACAATTCCAGAAGCTGCTCAATTAGTATTACAGGCAGGTGCACTTGCAAAAGGCGGAGAAGTTTTTGTGCTTGATATGGGTAAGCCTGTTAAAATTGTAGACATGGCGAGAGATTTAATTGAGTTATCCGGTCTTAATCCTGATAAGGATATTAAAATTAAATTTACCGGCCTAAGGCCTGGAGAAAAGTTGTTCGAGGAATTATTAACTGCTGAAGAAGGTACTACAAGTACTAAACATGAGAAAATTTATATTGCAAACTTAAAATCAGTAAATAAAGAGAATTTACTCAAAGCTATGAATAAATTAGACAGTGCTACACTTGAACCTGAAGAAGTTGTTAGGCTATTACAAGGGCTTGTTTTGACCTATAAACCTAATTTACTTACTAATAAAATGTTAGAGCAAAAGTTTGGTCCAAAGGAACATAACAACCAAAATTATCAATCTGATGCATTATTATCTTCGTTAAACTTATAGGGAGTGGTAGGGTGAAAAGGTTTATTGATATAATTTCTTCATTAATTGCACTTATATTGTTACTTCCTCTTTTTACGATAATTAGTACTTGTATAAAATTGGAATCGAAAGGGCCAATATTCTTTTCGCAAAGAAGAGTAGGAATAAATGATCGGGAATTTACAATGTATAAATTTCGATCGATGCTAGTCGGCACTCCCGAGGTAGCCACTGATAAATTAACTAATAGCCAAATGTACATTACCAGAATTGGGCATGTTTTACGAAAGTATAGCTTAGACGAACTACCGCAACTTATAAATATTATTAATGGAGATATGTCAATTATTGGTCCAAGGCCAGCTTTATTTAATCAGTACGATCTACGTGAACTTCGGAATAAACATAGGATATCTAGAGTAAGACCCGGATTGTCCGGTTGGGCGCAAGTAAATGGACGCGATGAAATATCTTTGGAAGAGAAGGTAAAATTAGATTTGTACTATGTTGAACATCAGTCAACATTACTTGATTTAAGGATAATTATACTTACCCTACTAAGTATAATAAGCGGTGATGGTAACAAGGTTAGAAATGCGGGAAAGAGTGTTTCATTATAGTTAGAATTCAATATTTTATGTAGTTCCTGCTTTGAGAGGATTAACTATGGATTTCCAGCAAAAAAACGGAGCACACGAACAACGAATGTATAGTTCTGTAGATTATAAATAGCAATAAAGAGTTAAATAAAAAATTGGATTGTTATTTATTATTATTACTATTATCTCGCCCATAATTTCGGGCATTTATTATTTTTATCGGCTCCGATTTATGAGAGTACAGCTATTATAAAGGTTGGGTATTCGACTAACTCATTGCAGACAGAGAACCGATTTATTTCTGATGACCTCGTTTTTTGAAAGTTCAACTACTTTAATATGGAAATTAAAGAAAAATATAGTGTGTCTGAGAATTCAGATGCTAATCAACGAGGAATTTGTGTTGCTACAGACGTTGATAAATCTTTACCAAATGATCAAATTATAATTAATGTTACTTCAGATTCGGCAACAAAGTCATATACTTATGCAGACTTAATTACAAATGAACTTTGAACGAACATCTTTTTTTGTATATGAAATTAGCAAAAGCTCAAAATAAGAGGACCAATTTATTAAGAGATCGTCTTGCATTAATAGAAAGTCAGTAAATTATATGATTATCCAGAACATCAGCTGTATTTGAAAAGGCTAAACTACAAACTATCAATTATTGGATACTAGCCTTTCAAGTACAATAAGACAAAAGAAAATGAATACTTGATAATTACTTTTGCTTGTTTTATTTCAGGAGTTTTATGACTCTTGTAAAAAGTATGCTTTAGGCTGTCGTTGCTTTTTATTATATTGCATAGATATCGGAAGGAATTTACAAAATAGTGATTATATAAGTGTAGAAATGAGGCTACAATGCTAACATCGTGGATCAAGCAATTTACAAGCAAAATCGGACAAAAAGTTTTTTCTTCTATGATGATTGTTGGGGGATTAAGTTTTGTAGTTAAGATAATTGCGTTTATAAAGGAGCGTTTTATCGCCCAACAATTTGGTATTGGTGATTCTCTAGATGCATTTTATTTAGCCTATTTACTTCCGGCGTTTGCTGTTACTGTTGTACCAGCTTCATTTAGTACCGCTTTGATTCCTACATATCTGGATTCTAAAAAGACAGATTCTAAAAACGCAAGTCAAATAGCATCAGGTATTTTACTTTTTAGTATTGTTTTTTCAACTCTTTTTAGTCTCCTACTGGTTTTAGGATCGTATTATTTATTCCCTAAGATTGCAAATGGTTTTACGAGCAATAAAATTGATCTTGCTTTTTCTTTGACATTAATTATGATACCAATTATCGTTATAAGCAGTTGCAATAATATATGGAGTGCTATAATAAATGCGAATGGTTTTTTTAGTCTAGTATCTATAACTCCACTTGCATCGTCGATTAGTATAATCGTAGTTTTAGCAACAATAGGCCAAGAATATGGTGTATATTCCTTAGCATTGGGAACTCTTTTCGGTTGTATTGCTGAATCGATTCTGTTAGTTTTATTTATGAGGGAGCATGACTTCGTAATACTTCCAAAGTGGTATGTGAATAGTCCAGAAATTAGAAAAATAGCAAATCAACTTTTACCTATTGCACTAGGCACACTTATTCTTAGCAGTACTTCTGTAATTGATCAATCTACAGCCTCTATGCTAGATCCAGGGGCTATTTCTATTTTGAACTATTCTAATAAACTTGTTGGTTCTATTATAAGTTTGGGTTCAATTAGTATAGCATCAGTTTTCTTACCACACTTTTCACATATGGTAGTGGCGAATAGATGGGAAGATATAAAACAAACTCTTATCACTTATTCTGTACTAATATTACTTGTGACCGCAATCTTAATAGTATTCCTACTTTATTTTTCCCATACTATTATTGTTTATCTATTTCAAGGGGGAGCTTTTACTCCCGAAGATGTAGTATCAGTTAGTATGGTTCAATCAGTATTTATTTGGGGTATTCCTGGATCTTTTCTAGGTATTTTGTTTGTTCGCTTCATTTCATCGGTTAATGAAAATAGCGTTTTAACTATATCTGCAGTCATTAGTCTATGTTTAAAACTTGTTCTCAATTATCTTTTAGTAAAAATAATGGGTATAAAGGGAATAGCTTTGTCTACCGTTATAGTTTTTATTGTTTCTTGTGTGTATTTAGGATTTAAATCTTTCAGAATCATATCTAGGAGGAATTTAGCTAATGAAGATTGTAACAGCCGTAAAAATGATAGTTAAGAGTTTAATAAAAAAGGATGAATATGCTCAGTTTGTTTTAGCTGAAAAGATTTCCGAAAGAATATATCCCCAATATAAGTTCAGTGAATTTGGAAGACTATACCTATATGATAAAGAATTTCTCAAGTATTATGAACGATTTGAGGGAACAAAAAACTATCACTCTTTAGATAGAAAATATGTATTAAATCAAATAATGAAATTGACTTATAACGTGGATGGAGATACTGCGGAGTGTGGCGCATTTGCTGGAGCATCGTCTTTTTTAATGTGTAATCATTTATTAAGTACACATAAAAAGCATTGTATTTTTGATTCATTTGAAGGCCTTTCTAATCCTAGTGGAGAAGATGGCGAGTATTGGCATCAGGGTGACTTATCCAGTTCTGAAGAAATAATTCGCCTAAATCTGCGGAATTTTAATAATGTAGAAATCTATAAAGGGTGGATACCGGAACGTTTTTCAGAAGTTAGTTCAAGGAAATTCTCTTTTGTACATCTGGATGTAGATCTTTTTCAGCCAACTTTTGATTCTCTAGAATTTTTCTATCCGCGAATGAATCAGGGAGGAATTATTCTTTGCGATGATTACGGATTTACTACATGCCCTGGTGCGAAAAAGGCTGTCGACGAGTTCTTCAGTGATAAAAAGGAACCCGTAATTTGTCTTCCAACAGGACAAGCTTTTATGGTAAGGAGATAAAATGCGTCAGGATATACTTTGGAATTATTATCAGAACGAAAAGCCAGAGAGCTTTTCAGGGAGTATAGCACGTCTTAGGTACATTGCGAAAAGAATTCCTAAGGGGAGTAATGTGCTTAATATCGGCGTAGGTGGCGGAGTATTTGAGAAATTAGCATTAGAGCGCGGATTAGAGGTTTATGCTCTCGATCCGGATGAAGCTACAATTTCTAATCTTAGAAACCGTCTTTTCCTGGCTGAAAGAGCTAAGGTAGGATATATTGAGAATATCCCATTTACTGAAAATAGCTTTGATTATGTAGTAGTTTCTGAGGTATTAGAGCATCTTTCCGATAATCAATTAAAAGAAGCTATAGAGGATATTCATCGAGTATTAGTTCCAGGAGGTTTTCTAATTGGCACGGTTCCCTCCCGCGAAAAATTAGAAGAACTAGTTTCAGTATGCCCAGAATGTGGACACATTTCTCATAGGTGGGGGCATGTCCAAAGTTTTTCTTCTTCTAATTTGTCTGATCTTCTGTCCAAATTATTCACAGTAAGTGAAATAACAGAGTGCTATTTCGTTGCATGGAATTCCTTAAACTGGAAAGGTAAAATTTTAGATTTTTGTAAAGTTCTATTATTTAAGATAGGAATACACGGTTCAGGGGAAACGCTATTTTTTTTAGCGCGCAAATCATAAAAAGGACCGTTAAATCTGGAGGACTATTGTGTTGGATTTTAAAACGCGTTTTGTCAACTATCAGGAGATGTGGTTCGGGATGGAAAATGTGGGTGAAACGCTAGACTTTATTAGGCTTTTTCAAAGCAATTGTCCAATTAATAAAAGTTATTGGTATCCATTCTATACACTTATTATTAATTTAAACGATCAACTAGAGAACCTTTTTTCGGAAATAAAGAAGGGTACCAGATACGAAATAAAAAGGGCCCAAACAAGCGATAATCTTCGGTATGCATTTTGGTGTGGTAGTGATGTCTTAATGGTAATGGACGAATTTTTCGACTTCTATGATGATTTCTCTAAACAAAAAGGTCTAATTTCAATTAATCGTGAGTGGGCTAGAAAATATGCGAAGGAAGGATTTCTTAACATTTCACGAGTTAGCGATTGTGATGATAGAAACCTAGTGTGGCATACTTATTACGCAGATAAAAAACGAGCCAGATTGTTACACTCTGCTTCTTTATTTAGAAATTTTAATGATGCCAGGGAGAGACAGCTTGTCGGAAGGGCAAACAGGTTTCACCATTGGCAAGACATTCTAACACTTAAGGAGATGAACTATTCATTATATGATTTTGGTGGTTGGTATCATGGAGAAGAAGATACGGCGAAACTGCAAATAAACCGCTTTAAAGAAGAATTTGGCGGGAAACTAGTTCAAAACTATAATTGTGACATCGGTCTTTCGATGAAGGGGAAATTGTATCTATTTCTGCGTAATGTAATAAAGCATACGGATAGGTGATACAATGCATATTGCCTTAATAATATCGTCCTTATCTTGTGGCGGAGCCGAACGTGTAATGAGTCTTATGGCAAATTTTTGGGCGGAGAGAGGAACGAACATAACTCTTATTACTTTGGATTCTGGTGAAGATTTCTATCCAACTCGTCCTGAGGTAAAAAGAATTTCCTTAAATGTAATAAAAATATCCGAAACAATTATTGGGTCATTAAATAACAATTTTATTAGGCTAAAGGTGATACGACGACAGTTGAAGGAACTTAAACCGGATGTTGTAATTAGTTTTATGGATCGAACTAATATTTTGGTATTGATCGCAACTGCAGGTCTTGGAATACCAGTAATTATATCTGAAAGAACTGACCCATCACAAAGAAATATAGGTGCGGTCTGGCACCTTCTAAGAAAACTAACTTATCGACATGCAAATGCTATAGTAGTACAAACTGAAAGTGTTTGTGAATGGGTTAGAAATAATATTGGTATTCGGTGCTTTGTACAAACAATACCTAATCCAATAAATAGTTCTTTTTACATGCTTCCCCAGTGTAATCAGGTAAGAAAGCTGCACGAAAATAGATATATCTGTGCAATGGGACGCCTGATTGAATCAAAAGGTTTTAAATACTTGATAATGGCTTTTAAGAAACTATCTTGTAAATTTTTAGACTGGAATTTGACTATTATGGGTGAGGGCGAAAAGCGTGAAGAACTACAAAGCTTAATTGCAGAACTTGCATTATCAGATCGGGTTGTTTTGATGGGCAAAGTGAAAAGGCCTGCATCAATATTATTCTCATCAGATATATTTGTGCTATCATCAATTTATGAGGGATTTCCAAACGCTTTACTCGAAGCAATGGCATGCGGATTACCTTCCGTAAGTTTTGATTGTCCTAGTGGTCCCAATACAATAATTAGAAATGGTTATGACGGTATACTCGTACCCAAGGCAGATATTGATAGCTTAGCAAGCGCATTAGAAAAACTAATAAATAGTGAAGAATTAAGACGGAGTATTGGAACGAGAGCGCTGGAGGTTAGACAGCGGTATAGTATAGAAAAGGTGATGGATATGTGGGACTCTGTGATAACGACTGTGAGAATAAAATGAAAGCTAACTACCTTATACGATTTGATGATATTTGCCCCACGATGAATTGGACTGTGTGGGATGAGATAGAAGAGATTTTATATGCGGAAAAAATACGCCCAATTTTAGCGGTAATTCCCGATAATAAAGATAATAAACTCATATTTACGAAGCCATATAAAGAATTTTGGAACAGGGTTAGAAGTTGGCAAGATAGTGGCTGGGGGATTGCCCTACACGGATATCAACATCTATATTCAACTACAAATGCGGGATTGATGGGGATAAACAAAAGAAGTGAGTTTGCTGGGCTGTCTTACCAGATACAAGAATATAAGATTAAAAAGGCACTAGAAGTATTTGAGAATGAAGGAGTCAATTGCAATCTTTGGATTGCACCTGCACATTCATTTGATAGAAATACAATTAAAGTTCTAAGTAAAGCCGGAATTCAAAATATTAGTGATGGTTTTGCTCTTTTTCCATATTTCAAATATAATATGTTTTGGATTCCGCAACAATTATGGGACTTCATTCCGATGCATTTCGGTACATGGACGGTGTGTTATCATCATAATAACTGGAAACCCAGAGATATAAGGCAGTTTAGATTCCATTTAAAGGAGTATAAGGATGCGATAACATGCATTGATAATATTTGCAAGTTATATGGCTCTAGACAATATCAGTGGTGGGATTCATATTTATACAACATATATTTTTATTATAAACGCATTCGTTTAAAAATTCGTTCTTGGATAGGAAGTAATGAGGTTTTTGATGTCTGAAGGATTAATTAATGATAATTTTAGTTTGTGCCCATTATTTTTCCGGCAACCTATTGTACGTTCTTATTTGTTAAAAGAATTAAATTACTCAGTGCAATATTGTAGTATTTTAGTATCTTCTTTTTAATGCATTGGTTCATTGTGGTGTGGTCCTCTTTTTGCCAGTTTTAAAGGTATCCTTATTATAGCTCTAAGTTGTTTGAGCTTTTATCTTAAAATGAATTCGTTTTTATTGGTCTGCTTTATATTGTTAGCTGCAATGTTGTGGATTTTGCTTGTAATAAACAAAGTAATGTTTCAGGACCGGTGCTCATAACAGTAATAGAACTTCTTCTATTCCTTATACCTTGGGACACTAGATATTCAACTGATTATTAAAAACCAGAACAATTAATAATAGGGAGTTTAAGGTTTCTTTTGACGCCACAGACTTGGAGTGTCGAATCAAGTTATTCCTTTTTGTTTATTCCTTCTATTGCTCACTGGATTTTTTTTCTACCATCTTTGGCAATGGCGGTTCGCACTTGGCAGTTTAATACAAAAGCACGCATACTATTATTATATTTATTAATAGTTATAGGTTTTTATGGCATCTTTCCAGAACTTCAGGGTCCTCGCCATAGAGTACAAGTTGTGTTTATTATTGCTTGGATGCAATTTGACTTCTTATGGTACTTATTAGTTAGGATAACTAGAAATTATACATCTCGAACAGAGCTAGGGTGAACTAATGTATAAAATAATTTTTTTAATAAGGTCTCTTGAGATCGGCGGTTCTGAAAGACAATTGACAGAGCTTGCCACACGGTTACAGTTGTCTGGATTCGAAGTCCTAGTTCTCACTTTCTATCCTGACAATATACTCGGTCAACAACTGGAGGAGAGCGGAGTGCGAATACTGTCACTCCACAAAAAGGGAAGATGGGATATATTTGCGCCGTTAATTCGATTATTAAAAATTATCCATAATGAAAAGCCAGATATATTACATAGTTATTTAGGTATATCTAATATTTTATCTGCATTAGTAAAGGTTATTTATAAAGATATAAATGTAGTATGGGGAGTTAGGTGTTCGGCAGCTTTTGCCCCAAATTGGCTAGATAAAATTTTATATTATCTTGAGAAAAAGCTATCAGCTATGGCGGACTTAATCATTTCTAACTCTTTTGCCGGTCGTGATTATGCAATACAAAAGGGCTTTGTATCTGATAAGTTTGTAGTAATTCCAAACGGTATTGATGTAGATAAGTTTTGCCCGAATGTGTTGGCAAAAAAGCGACTGCGAAACGAATTGGGAATTAATGATGATGTCAAAGTAGTTGGTGTTGTTGCAAGGTTGGATCCGATTAAAAATCATAAAATGTTTCTTAAGGCAGCAAAGATCATATCTCATAATCGAAAGAATCTAAGATTTTTGTGTATTGGCGATGGACCATCAGAATATCGAAAGGCACTTGAAGACCTTTCGGTTGAATTAGGGTTAAAGGATAAAGTTTTATGGGTAGGTGCACGTAGTGACATGCCCGATGTTTACAATGCGTTAGACCTACTATGTTTAGCATCATATGCGGAAGGGTTTCCAAATGTTATAGCTGAGGCTATGGCATGTGGCTTGCCTGTAGTTGTAACCAGTGCGGGAGATGCGCCCTTGATTGTAGGAAAAGCTGGGATAGTAGTTCAGCAAGGAGATGCGCAAGCTTTTGCAAATGCAATCGGACAAGTATTGGCTGAGAGAGAAAAGTTTTCAGCATTAGAACTAACTAGAAAAGTGGTTGTGGACAACTTTAGTACAGAAAAGCTGGTATCGACAACATCAAAAGTAATAAGAGAACTGTTAATGCCACAAGCAACTAGAAAGAAGATTGATGGAAATGAATAGGCAACTAAAGATAAAACACATCATAACAGGATTATCGGTTGGTGGTGCGGAGATGATGTTATATAAGCTACTAGCCTATTCGAAAGAACTTCGGGAAAATGCCGAAGTAATTTCACTAACAACTTCTGGCCCCATAGGAGAGCGAATTAAAGAACTTGGTGTTCCGGTTAGAAGCCTTAATATGAAACAAGGGAAGCTTTCATTTTTACCAATACTCAAATTAATTCGTTGCTTATATAGAGACAAACCAGATTTAGTCCAAACATGGATGTATCATTCGGATCTAATCGGAGGATTAGCTGCCAAGCTGGCAGGCAGAATCCCCGTAATTTGGGGGATACGTCACAGCAGCCTTAAGAAGCCACCCTATGAGAAACCTAATACACTTAGGGTTGCAAAGTTTTGTGCGTATTTGTCAAACCAAATACCCGCAAAAATAATTTGTTGTTCGACATCTTCAATGAAATCTCATATAGAATTTGGATACAAAGATAGTAGGATTGTTGTAATCCCAAATGGATTTGATACTTTGTTATTTGATATTGATATACAATCTCGAGTAAATGTTCGGAGAAACTTCGGGATAGGGGATGATGAAATCGTTATTGGAATGGTTGCCCGTTATCATCCCTTAAAAGATTATGAAAATCTTCTGTTAGCATCAGAAATTGTACTAAATCGTGGTAGATGTTTTCGACTGGTACTTTGTGGTGATGGGGTTGATTCAAACAATCAAGAGTTGAATTCACGGATAAAAGATCTAAACCTACATCGAAATGTTATTCTTTTAGGAAGACAGAAGGAAGTAGAAAAAATACTACCGGCTTTTGATATATTTGTACTTTCTTCATGTGGTGAAGGCTTTCCTAATGTAGTTGGAGAAGCGATGTCGTGCGGATTGCCTTGTGTTGTAACAGATGTAGGGGACGCTGCCCTCATTGTTGGAGATACCGGTTTAATCGTACCACCTAAAAGCCCTATTGCGCTTGCAGAAGGACTTGAACAGCTAATACTTATGAGTAGTGAACAAAGGAAGGAAAAGGGGTTATTAGCGAGGAAACGGATTAAGGAACTGTTTAGCCTAACTAAAACCATTGCTGAATACGAAGAAATTTATAAGGAGGTGGCCAGCCATGTGCGGAATAGCAGGATTTATTGATTGTGGCCATCGGATAGATAACAACGACCTAAGTTCAATAATCCAAAGTATGAATGATAAGCTATTACATCGTGGGCCTGACACTTCTGGATACTGGATTGACAGAGAAATCGGATTAGCGTTGGGGCATAGGCGGCTGTCTATTATAGATTTATCGCCTGAGGGTAATCAGCCTATGAAGTCATCATCAGGTCGATATATAATAGTGTTTAATGGGGAGATTTATAATTATCAAGACTTGCGTAAAGAACTCGAAGTTCTCGGACATCAATTTAACGGGAATTCGGATACCGAGATAATGCTAAGTTCGATCGAGCAATGGGGAATAGAAAAAGCAATAAAAAGTTTCACGGGGATGTTTGCCTTTGCTTTGTGGGATAGAGCAGAGAGAATTCTATATTTAGGTAGAGACCGATTAGGTGAGAAGCCTTTATATTATTGTATTATGGGTCAAACCGTAATGTTTGCTTCTGAATTAAAATCATTGAAATGTCATCCGCACTTTAAACCAGAGATAGACAAAGATGTACTCGCGCTATACTTTCGACATAATTACATTCCGTCGCCTTATTCAATTTATACAGGTGTATATAAGCTTAATCCAGGCTCAATTTTAAGTTTTAAGCCAGAGAGTCAAGCTTATTTTAATTCACCACAAGTATATTGGAGTACAAAAAGCATTATTGATTCTGACATGAATAAGTGGAAGAATTTCACTGAGAATGAATTAATAGATGAGCTAGAAAATTTACTCACTAAGGCTGTTCAAGGTCAGATGGTAGCTGATGTACCTGTTGGGGCCTTTTTGTCAGGGGGCATTGATTCAACAACAATTGTGGCGATAATGCAAGCTGTCAGCAGTCGTCCAGTTAAAACATTTAGTATTGGTTTTCATGAAGATTCTTATAATGAAGCTAATCATGCAAAAGAGATTGCTAACTATTTAAGCACTGACCACACTGAATTATACATTACTCATGAAGATATAATTGATGTAATTCCACGCATTCCTAGAATCTATGATGAACCTTTTTCTGATCCATCTCAATTACCCACTTTTCTTGTAGCGCAGTTAGCACGTAAGCATGTGACGGTGTGCCTATCCGGAGACGGAGGGGACGAGTTGTTTGGCGGCTACTCAAGATATATGACAGCTCAAAAGATTTGGGGAAAAGTTGGGTGGATTCCATGTAACGTCAGAAAAGTGTTTCGTAGCGCCTTATTAGCAGGAAGCGGCTTAGTATATCCATCATCATGTGTTCCTATTAGCAATGCTTTGAGAAAAATATCTCCAAGTAGGATAGGCACAATAGCAGAACTGCTTGCATCTGAAAATCCTGAAGCTTTATATAGAGGACTTATATCTCATATAAAAAGGCCTAATATGATGTTTGTAAATAAGGTTCAGGAACCGGAAACAGTATTTAGTAATCCGACTACATGGATAAAAGAAGATAGCTTTCTAACTAAAATGATGTATTTTGATTTAAATACTTACCTTCCAGATGATATATTAGTCAAAGTAGATAGAGCATGTATGGCGAATAGTTTAGAGTCTAGAATTCCTTTGTTAGATCGCAATGTGGTCGAATTTGCTTGCAAGTTGCCTGTATCTCTTAAGGTCAGGGATGAACAAGGGAAATGGATACTACGTCAAGTTTTATATAAATATGTACCTGAACGTCTGGTTAATCGCCCTAAGAAAGGATTTGGGATTCCAATCGGAATGTGGTTAAAGGGGCCATTAAGAGAGTGGGCTGAGTATTTACTTGATAACAAGCGAATCGCTGAGGACGGTTTGTTTGATGTGGATTTTCTAAGTAAAGTTTGGCAAGAGCATAAGACTGGTAAAGATGATTGGTCTAGGCTATTATGGGTAGTTTTAATGTATCAGGCTTGGTCACGCGCTGATTAAGTTTGTAATAACCACTTTGTTAGAGGGTGGGGATACTATAATAAATCAATTTTTAATAACTAGTAATAGAACAAATAGAGGTTGGGATCGTATATCCCTATCCAGTACGTTCAGGAGTATGCTAGCTAGAAATAGAAATCTATTAAAAGCAGTTTAGTTGATTATATAGAGTTTGCTAAGAAGTATAGCTGGAAAAAGAGACTTGGACTTAGGTAGGGGCCCCGGTCAATATAGATTTGCTGGTATCATTGCGTTAATGATGTGAGGTTTGCACTTATATATAATTAAAAAAATGGATTCAGATATATTGACTGCCATAATTCATCTTATGGTAAGCTGTCTGGAATACGAGGAGTCTTACAATGTCTATATGAAAAGTACAATCTGAAAATAGGGCATTTGTATCCTCAACGTGGTGTTATTGAGCAATTATTAGCTGCGTATAATGTTAAACACATTATTGCTGATTATTCTTCTCCAAACAATGACAAAATTACTTTTGAAAAATAAACAGATAGAATCTGGGAGGGGGAGGGGCATACGTCTGCAAAGTATATTTGGAGATTAGATGATATTTCGCCAGGGATGGATTGGGGAAAATTCTGGACATGCATGGAGTTATTTAAAACACACAAAGTTAAACCATTACTTGGTATTGTACCTGATAATAAAGATCATAAATTAGATATTCAGGCGCCGCATCCTGGGTTTTGGGATATTATGCGTGGATTGGGAAAAGAAAATCTTGTTGAATATGCTCAGCATGGATATCAACATCTATATGAGACAAACTCTAGTGGTCTGTTTGGAAAGTATGGGATTAAGGCGCAATCTGAATTTGCCGGCTTATCCTATGAAAAGCAATATTCGAAACTAAAACTGGGTCTTGATATTTTACAACGTGAAAGAGTAAACACAAGAGTATGGATGGCCCCATCTCATTCATTTGATAAGATAACAATAAAGGCTTTGAGAGATCTTGGTTTTCTAGCTATTACTGATGGATTTGGTCTTTATCCAACTACTATTGAAAACTTAGTGTTTGTGCCTCAACAAGTTTGGCGTCCAAGAGTATTTCCGTTTGGATTTATAACAATATGTTTACACCCTAACACCTTAGATGTTTGTCAAATTACGGAGATATCAGACTTTCTTAAAATGGGCCTTTCAAATATTTCTTTTAGTGAAGCTATAAACTATCGTATGAAGATTACAGATATACCAGTTAATAGCCTATTTAAAATTATATATCGTGGCGCCAGAACCTTAAAAAAATATATATAAATATATTGTTGCTAAAAAAGGAGAGCTAATAATGGTTAATAAAATAGTGGTCGTAGGATTGGGATATGTTGGGTTACCTCTTGCAATTGCATTTGCACAAAAATTCCCTGAGGTTATAGGGTTTGATGTAAATGAGAAAAAAATCCAAGAACTAACAATGGGTATTGATCGTACTGGAGAGGTTACAGAGGATGATTTAAGGAATACGCGGTTAATAATAACATCAGACATTGATAAGTTACGGGGAGCGGACTTTTTTGTAGTAGCTGTGCCTACCCCAATCGATAAGGCACACACTCCAGACTTGACTGCTGTTACTAAGGCATCTGAAACTGTTGGAAAGGTAATACAGCAAGGTGCAATTGTAGTATTTGAATCGACTGTCTATCCTGGAATAACTGAAAAACTATGTGGTGATACAATAGCTCGAGTGTCTGGTCTAAGAAAAGGAGTAGATTTTAAGCTTGGTTATTCACCGGAACGTATAAACCCGGGTGATAAAAACCATCGTCTGGAAACAATTGTAAAGGTGGTTTCTGGTGAGGATTCCAAAACACTCGATATTGTGGCAAATACTTACGGAGAAATTATAGACGCTGGTGTTTACCGTGCATCTAGTATAAAGGTGGCAGAGGCTGCTAAAGTGATTGAAAATACTCAGCGTGATTTAAACATTGCCTTGATGAACGAATTGGCTATCATTTTTGACAAGATGGATATTCGAACTGCAGATGTCTTAGAAGCGGCCAATACGAAATGGAACTTTTTGCCTTTCAGGCCCGGTCTCGTTGGAGGCCATTGTATAGGTGTCGACCCGTATTATTTAACCTACAAGGCCGAAGAATTAGGTTATCAACCACAAGTAATTCTAGCTGGTCGCCGAATTAATGATGGGATGGGGAAATTTATTGCAGAACAGACTATCAAGAAGCTGGCACAATCAGGAAAAAATGTATATGGTGCAAGAATCGGAATATTAGGATTAACATTTAAAGAAAATGTACCCGATCTGAGAAATAGTAGGGTACCAGATATTATAAGCGAACTTCGTGAATATGGGACAGAAATTATTGTTGTTGATCCTGTGGCCGACGAAGAGGAGGCATATCAGGAGTATGGAATCTCGCTGGAAGCTGAAGATAAATTGCAAAAATTAGATGCTGTGATACTTGCAGTAGCCCACGATCAGTACATACAATTTGGAGCACAAAAGATTGCTGAAATGTTAAATAATAAGAGTGGCGTAATTATTGACGTTAAATCAATTTTCGGGGGTTCTGATTTTGGAACTTGTGTGAGGTATTGGAGTTTATGATTCATTATATATTAACTAAAGAAGAACTATTAAGCAAGCCGCGGCGTTGGCTTATTACTGGAGTTGCAGGATTTATAGGCTCTAACCTGCTAGAACAACTACTAAAGTTAAATCAGATTGTTATAGGACTTGACAATTTTTCAACTGGAAAAAAGGCTAATTTGGATGAAGTATTAAATCAAGTTTTGCCAGAGCAAGCAGAAAGATTTACATTTATTAACGGGGATATTAGGGACTTAACTACATGTAGAAACTGCTGTACTAATGTTGATATAGTATTGCACCAAGCCGCTTTAGGTTCTGTTCCTAGGTCGTTAAATGATCCGATCACTTCGAATCAAGTAAATATAGATGGTTTTTTGAATATGATTATTGCTGCTCGTGACGCTTCAGTGAAACGTTTTGTTTATGCTGCTTCAAGCTCTACTTATGGAGATCACCCTGGTTTACCAAAAGTGGAGGACACTATCGGAAAACCGTTATCTCCCTATGCAGTTACCAAATATGTCAACGAACTCTACGCAAGCGTATTTGGACTTCATTATGGCTTGAATTCTATTGGTCTTCGTTACTTTAATGTCTTTGGGCGCCGTCAGGATCCAGACGGTGCTTACGCCGCGGTAATTCCGAAATGGTTTAATGGATTGTTAAATAGTGAAGCAATTTATATTAACGGAGATGGGGAAACCAGTCGAGATTTTTGTTATATTGACAATGTAGTCCAAGCGAATATACTTGCCGGAGTAACGGAAGATCAAAATGCGGTTAACCAAGTTTATAATATAGCAGTTGGGCAACGAACTACTCTTAATCAACTTTTTTCAATGATAAGAGAGAATGTGGTGCAAGCTAGTACGTCGAAACAGGCCAACGAGAATTTACCAATCTATCGAGAACAGAGAGCGGGAGATGTTAGACACTCATTGGCAGATATCTCGAAAGCTAAATCACTATTAGGTTATGTTCCAACACATACCGTTGCTCAGGGCCTGGAGGAAGCAACTGAGTGGTATGTTAGGCATGCGAATAGTTGCTGAAAGGACGTAACATGAAGCCTATAAGGATTCTTCAAATTTGTGCAGTAGATTTTACTGTTACTAACTTACTTCAACCCTTAATTAATAAATTGGCTAGTGACGGCATGGATGTAAAAGTGGTATGTTCCGACGGTCCAGATGTGCCTAGTTTGCGAGCCAAGGGTTACGATATAAAAACTATTGAAATTTCGCGCAAGATTTCACTGATCAATCATCTATTTGCAATCTTTAAACTATTTTGGTTTATAAGAGATTCAAAATTTGATGTTGTTCATGTTCATACCCCGATAGCAAGCATTATTGGGAGAATTGCTGCCAAACTTGCCGGAGTACCATTAATTATTTATACAGCGCATGGATTTTACTTTCATGATGGAATGCGTGAATGGAAACGTAAATTAGTTATAGGTATTGAAAAACTTATGGGTAGGTTTTTTACTGATATTATTTTTTGTCAGAGCCTTGAAGACACGATTACTGCCATAAATGTAGGGATAATTGATAAGTCACGAATATATCATATCGGGAATGGCGTTGATATAAGCCATTTTGATCCTTCAAGTATAGATCAAGATAGACAGATAATAATGATGGAAGAAATGTCATTAGACAAAAGTAATAAGATTATTGGATTTATTGGGAGACTTGTTAGAGAAAAAGGTATTTTGGACTTAATTGAAGCATTTGTTCTAATACTACGCAAGTTTCCAAATGCTAAGTTGCTTATTATCGGAGATAACCGAGCTAAAGACAGGGCCAACGTTGTGGACGAAATTAACAACCTAGTCGTATCTAATAATTTACAATCCAATGTGATTTTTACCGGGCATAGAACAGATATTAAGGAGCTTTTAGCAATAATGAACCTCTATGTTTTACCTTCTTATCGTGAAGGTATGCCACGTTCAATAATTGAGGCTATGGCTATGGGGAAACCAGTTGTCGCAACTAATATTAGAGGATGCCGCGAAGAAGTAATTGACGGTAAAAACGGATATCTAGTTTCAGTAGGGAATCCTGTAGAAATTGCTGAGGCAATTTCTAAAATTTTAGAAGCCGAAGAACTAGCATTATCTATGGGAAAAGCAGGGATTGACCGGGCTAAATTGAAGTTTGATGAAAGCCAAGTGTTGAGTAAACAAAGTTTAATTATTTTTGAAGAGATAGAAATGATACGGAGGAAACATGATTCTAGTAACAGGAATAACTGGCCTGACAGGAAGATTTCTTTATCAAAAATTTTTGGAAACAGGCAAAATTAAACAACTATCATGTTTAATCCGAAATTCAAGTGATGTTTCCTGGATGAAAGAGAAACCAGTTTTATGTTACGGTGATGTGAATAATGTACAAGATATTGTTGCTGCTATGAAAGATGTATCTGTTGTACTTCATCTCTACAATATTAGGCATTCGCCGAATATTATACAGGCATGTAATTTGATAGGAATAAAAAGAGTGATTTTTGTTAATACAACAGGGATGTATAGCAAATTTCAACAGTATGCAAATCTCTATAAGAAGTTAGAAAAAAATATACTTGAGTCTGGGCTGGATTATACTATTATAAGACCAACGATGATTTACGGAAATCAACAAGATAAGAATATTAGCAAGTTAGTGAAAATAGCATCTAGATTGCGCGTATTTCCAATTATTGGGGAAGGTAAATCATTATTGCAACCGATTTTTGCTGGTGATTTAGCGGAAGCTATTTACCAAGCCTCCCAAAGGGATGTTTCTATACACAAAACATATAATGTTGCAGGAAGCGAGCCTTTATCGTATGAAGTAATAATTAAAGCAATTTACTATGCAATGAATAAAGAGGTCCGATTCATTCATATTCCTTATAAATTAGCTTTGGTTGCAGGCAAAATAGGAGATATTTTGCCTAATGGGCTTATTAGTACGGAACGGCTGTTAAGGTTGTCAGAAGATAAGTGCTTTAATTATTCGAATGCAACTGAAGATTTAGGGTTTATTCCGAAATCATTTTATGAGGGAATACGATTAGAAGTAGAATGCATTAAGGCAGCAAATATTATTTGATAAGTGGTAGAATAAGACAACAGTTTTATGATGGTTGATAGATTGGGGGAACGGTGATGATATCCACTGCAGTTGTTATGGGTACAGTTTTTATGGATTGTAAAGGCTTTGCGGGGCAAGATTATAATCCGATAGGCCGAAATTTAGGATCTATAAAATTTGTACATGGTGGTGTAGGGCGAAATGTAGCCGAAAACTTAGCTAACTTACAAGTGCCAACTGCCTTTATAGCCACTGTAGATAATTCTGCTATAGGTCAGGAAGTTATTTGTAGATTGCAAAATGTTGGTATAGATACCAAATATATGGTCGAGGTAGACCGTGGTATGGGCTTCTGGTTGGCTGTACTAAATGAAAAGGGTGATTTAGTTGGTTCAATTTCTCAGATGCCGGAACTTACTGCGATGGAAGAACTTATATGGGAAAAAGGGCTGGAAATAGTACAGCACTCAACCCATGTTATATTGGAATTAGATCTCAACATTGATTTAACTCAAAGAATTGTCTTTTTAGCTAAAGAACATGGACGCCCGGTTTATGGAATACCTGGTAATCTTGAAGTGGTTTTATCAAATCGCAAAATTCTAAGGGAGCTGGAGTGCTTTATCTGTAATGATATTGAAGCAGAGCGGCTTCTAGGAGTACCATTGCAAGGACGTCCCGTTGAAGAAATGCGAAGGGAACTTGCCGCATTTACTATGAGTAATGGACTTGGTTCAATGGTTATTACGCTTGGCAGTAAAGGATCTATATATTTTGATGCTAGAAATGGACAAAGTGGTTTTCAACCGGTATTCCCAGTAGAAGTAGTTGATTCCTCTGGTGCTGGTGATGCGTTTTTCTCAGGAACGGTTATGGGATTGATACGGCAAAATTCTTTGGCTGAGGCGGTACGACATGGAACTAAAGTAGCTGCCTGGACTATTGAGTCTAGTGAAAACACATGCACGGATTTGGCAAAAAAAATTAAGACAGATGAATTTTTTTATAAAGCTGCTTATCAGACTCGCTCACCTGAAGAAAAAAACATTTGCTAATATAGGTTGAATACGTAGGCAAAGAAGATATATAGTGGCCAGGGACTTGTCCCTTTGTAATAGATAGTACAAAAAGGTTATTTATTTTGTACCAAAAAACTCCGAATATACATTTAGCGATCGGCTATGATGAATAATAGTCTGGTTTTTATGTCGAATGCATTCATGGAAAATTTGTTATTTTCTAGCGGTCTTCTCAATCTTACCGACTTTTAAATTTTTAAGCCCTAATTTCAAACAGGGCTTTTGTTAGTTTTAAGATAAATAGAGAGTAAGCGTCTAAAAAGGCAGTGGATAGAAACGCAAACTTGATTATGGGATAATAACTCTAAAAGTGATATTGGAGTTTTTAAAGTAAGTCGAAAAACTCTCAAGGAGGTTTAGAGTTGGATACCCAAGAAGTAAAACGGCAACACCGACTGAAGCAATGGATCGAAATCGTCCGCCAGTGCCGCAGCAGCGGTCAGACAGTATCTACCTGGTGTGCCGAAAATAATATCAATCCCAAACGATACTACTATTGGTTGCGATGTGTGCGTATGGCGGCCTGTGAACTTTTGCCGACGAGTGGAAGCCATGAAACAAGCATTGTGCCGATCCCACTACCCAGTTCGCTGCTTAAAACAGATGCGGCTGTTCCGGTCATTAGCGGATCGCCTGCACCACTCATTCTTCGCATAGGCTCGGCCACCATAGAACTTCGTAATGGCGCATCAGCGGAACTGATTGCCCATACACTACAGGCCCTTTCCCATGTTCGGTGACATTACCCAAGCCAACCAAATCTATATTGCTTGCGGGTACACCGATATGCGAAAATCCATTGACGGGCTGGTGATGATCATCAAACAGCACTGGGAACTCAATCCATTCCAAAACAGCCTATTTTTATTCTGCGGCCGTAGGCGCGATCGAATGAAGGCGCTGCTATGGGAAGGTGATGGGTTCGTCCTATTATACAAGCGCCTGGAAAAAGGCCGTTTCCAGTGGCCAACCAGTGCAGAAGCAGTCCGAACCATTACTTCGCAACAGCTTCGCTGGCTAGTAGAAGGTTTATGCATGGATCCACCCAAGGCGGTACAAAAACTAGATACTTCGGCCTGGATCTAGGTGAAAAAAAGCTATTTAAGCCTTACATTTCCTAGGCTTAGTACGTTTTTTATGGTATACTAATATAGTAGAAAAAACGTACCGAGGAATCGATAATATGCTGTTGTCAGACCAGATGAAAGCTTTTGAAAAACACATAACCGAGCTTGAACAAGAGAACAAACGGCTGCACGATACAGTAGCTTATTTAACGAAACAACTCTTTGGCAAGCGTTCAGAGAAGACATCGTCCTTATCCAAGGAGCAGGTGTCTCTTTTTGATGAGTTGCCGCCGGTCTTTGATGAGGCAGAAACGGAAGCAGCTGCGAAAGTGCCTGAGCCGGATTTACAAGAAGAGGCTGCTAAATTTGCTAAGAAACGGTACAAAGGCCAACGGAAAGATCAAATCAGCCATTTGGAACATGTGAAAAAAATCTATCATCGGACTGACGGGGATCGCTCCTGCGATACCTGCGGCACAGAACTGGTTGCAGTGGGTGAAGAATTTGTCCGATCCGAGCTGGAATTTATTCCGGCTCAAGTCCGGGTCATTGATTATTATCGCGAAACCTTGGAATGCCGGAATTGCCGAAAAAATGACCGGCCCTATATGGAAAAAGCAGAGCTGCCGAATCCGGTGATTCTGCACTCGTTAGCCTCTCCGTCAACACTCGCCTGGATCATGCACCAGAAGTTCGTGAACGCTATTCCCCTCTATCGGCAGGAAGCAGAATGGCAGCTGCTCGGCGTTAGCTTGAGCCGGGCTACTATGTCGAACTGGCTGATGGTGGCGGCGCGTGATTGGCTGCTGCCGGTCGTAGATCGCCTGCATCAGGAGCTGGTCAAAGAAACTTACTTGCATGTGGACGAGACACCCATTCAAGTGTTACAGGAAGAAGGCCGGAAAAATACGAGCGACTCATACATGTGGGTTTACAGCACAGGGCAATACGGGACACATCCTATTCGGCTTTTTGAATACCAGCCGGGGCGCGGAGGCAATTATCCGAAAAAATTCCTGAAAGGATTTCAAGGATATTTACATACCGATGCGTACCGCGGCTATGACAAGGTCGAGAGGATAGTCCGCTGCTACTGTTGGGCCCACGTGCGAAGAAAATTTGTTGATGTGCTGCCGAAAGATGTGAAATCGCCGGAAGCAACGATGGCTGCACAGGGCATACAGTTTTGCAATGAGCTATTTGCTATGGAAAAGGCTTTGACCTCTAGCTCGGCAAAAGAACGGTATCAGGAGCGTCTAACAAAGCAACTACCTGCGTTAGAGGCTTTTTGGTCATGGGCGGATTCTGCCCTACACACCCTGCCGCCCAAAAGCAAAACCAGTGAAGCCATACAATATGCCGTAAACCACAAAGCCGGGTTGATGAATTATCTCAAAGACGGAAACTGCTCGATTTCAAACAATCTGGCAGAAAACAGCATTCGACCATTTACGATTGGACGAAAAAACTGGTTATTTAGCGGCAGCCCCAGAGGGGCAGCCGCCAGTGCTGCGATCTACAGTTTGATTGAGACGGCTAAAGCCAATGGGTTAAGCCCGCACCGTTATTTAGAATATATTTTGGGCGATTTACCAGGCGTGCCTTTTCGGCAGTACCCTGAAAGTTTAGATGACTACCTTCCATGGAATCCAGACATTCAGAAGAAGTGCTCTTCAAGCAAAACCGGCAAATGAGGATGTCGGTTTTGTTTTTTTGTCTATCCACTATCTTATTGGACGGTTCTTTCCAACTTTAGTTGATTTTATAGTATAAAAGCAATAAAATTAATTTAAAATTAAAGTTGGAGATTATAAAATATGAATGATTTTATAGCAATGCTTGATCCAAATTTAATATATATTGCGCATAAAATAAAAGAAGATAAGATAATTATTCAAGTTGCTTCGTCGCGAACCATTGTCCTATGTCCCTACTGTAAAACCTATTCAACAAAAGTACATTCTACATATCAAAGGGAGTTTCAGGATTTACCGATAATGAACAAAAAGGTCATCATTCTCTTGAATAACCGGAAAATGTTTTGTACAAATCCTGAATGTAAACACAAAACATTTGCTGAGCGATTTGATTTTTTAGCTGTTAATGCCCGTAAAACAGAAAGATTGATAGATAATATTTTAAAGGTTTCTTCCAATGTAAGTTCTCTTACCGCTGCCTCTTTATTATCAGATAATACTGCGACGATTGGAAAAAGCAGCATTTGTAGATTGCTTAAAAAAAATGCCTCAGAATATAGATAAAAAGGCCATAGTCAACGCTTGTATAGATGATTTCGCATTGAAAAAACGCTATACATATGGAACCATCTTGATTGATATGGATACACATCGAGTTGTTGATTTGTTAGATTCACGTGAGAAGGACGATGTTTCAGAATGGTTAATGCAATATCCTAATATTTCGGTTGTATCAAGAGATGGATCCCCTGCCTATTCTGCCGCAATAACACAGGCACATCCGAATGCAGTACAAGTTTGTGATCGATTTCATCTTATTAAAAATCTTTCAGAAGCGGTCGAAAAGTATATGTACCGTTTATATCCAGCACGCATAGAAATACCAGCAACTATAGTAACACAAAGCCTGGAAATGCAGGCGCTATTAAATACTAGAAATCGCCATGAAAGAATTATGTTTTCCAGGACGAAATATGTAGAAGGTTATACACAGTCTGAAATTGCTTTGCTTTTACATTCGTCGGTTTCAACGATATCCAAATATTTAAAAATGGAAGAAAAGGATATCCCGTATCCTTCTATTTCTGCACGAGAGAGGCAGCACCGGCTGGAAATGGAAAGAAAACAAGCTAGAGTTAATCATGTACAAGAGTTATTTAAACAAGGAAAACCAGTCGAAGAAATAGGTCGTATTACAGGACATACTTACCAGACTATTATGAAGTATGTTTCTGGTAAGTATACACTGGTAAATGGTCATTATGATAATCGTAGGCCAGGAAAACTACAAGAGTATGAAGCAGAAGTAGTAGAACTACGTTCGAAAGGAATGACTTATAAAAAGATAACAGAAATCATTCGTAAAAAAGGATATACGGGAACCGTTGATGCATTGAGGGTATTTATGCAAAAAGAACGGGAACATCAGAAAAATATAGAAAACCAAAAAACGAATACGGCAAATGAATATGTTGCGCGTAAGTGGATGGTTCAGCTTATCTATCGTAAGATCGAATCCATCAAGGGAATTACCAATGAGCAGTATGAAGCCATCATAAAAAAATATCCGGTTTTGGGACAGATATATGAATTGCTCCGAAAGTTTCATGAACTTGTATTTTCTAAAAAAGTTGATTTATTAGATAGCTGGATGCTCCAAGCGGAAAAATTAGATATATCTGAAATCAGTTCCTATGTATCTGGATTAAATAATGATATATCTGCGGTCAAAAATGCAATAAGGCTAAAATTTAGCAATGGCTTAGCAGAAGGTAGTGTCAATAAATTAAAAGTGATTAAAAGAATTATGTATGGTCGTTGCAGTTTCAAATTACTAAAATCTAAATTATTAAGATTAGAATTGCAGAAAATCAACTAAAGTTGGAAAGAACCTATTGGACGCTTACAAAAAAAGGACATGTTTGCAGTCCAATGGAAGAATGAAGTCACCACAACAACCATTCACCGAAAGGAGCACTGCAAACATGTCCAAGAAAATTATACAGTTGAACGAGGAAATCATCAAGGGAGAGCTAAAAGAGCTCGTCCGTAGCAGCGTGGAAGAAACGCTGAACAATCTTCTGGATCAGGAAGCCAAACAGGCAGCTAAATACGAACGCACAGAGGCACGGCAAGGGTACCGAGCCGGTCATTATGACAGGAACCTGACAACTACCTCCGGCAATGTAACCTTGAAAGTACCTAAGCTTAAGGGAATTCCCTTTGAAACGGCTATCATCGAACGATATCGTCGCCGAGAAAGCTCAGTAGAAGAAGCTCTCATTGAAATGTATTTGGCCGGTGTCTCTGTCCGGCGAGTCGAAGACATTACGGAGGCTTTATGGGGTACCAAGGTCTCCCCATCCACAATTAGCGAACTCAATAAAAAAGCCTATGTTCACATTGAGCAGTGGCGAAATCGTCCTCTGCAGAGCGGTAAATATCCATATATCTACGTGGATGGAATCTATCTACGGCGCAATTGGGGCGGCGAATATGAGAATGTGAGCGTATTGGTGGCGATAGCCGTCAATGAGGACGGTTATCGCGAAGCTCTGGGCGCTGCGGAAGGCATGAAAGAAGATAAGGCCAGCTGGAAGGAGTTTTTCCTGTGGCTGAAAAGCCGTGGCCTCAGTGGGGCGAAGCTGGTAATAGGAGATAAATGCCTAGGGATGCTGGAGGCAGTGGGAGAAGTATTTCCCGAAGCCAAATACCAACGCTGTACTGTGCATTTCTACCGGAATGTATTCTCGGTTGTTCCCCGTTCCAAAGTCAAACTGGTTGCGAAGATGCTTAAGGCTATTCATGCCCAGGAAGGTAAACCCGCTGCGAAAGAGAAGGCCAAGCAGGTAGCCCAGAGCTTACGGGAAATGAAACTCCCGGAAGCAGCCAGTAAAATAGAAACCGGTATCGAAGAAACACTCACCTACATGAACTTCCCCTTTGAACATTGGACGAGGATTCGCACCAACAATGTGATTGAGCGATTGAACCGGGAAATACGGCGTCGGACCAGGGTAGTCGGCACGTTTCCCGACGGCAATTCTGCCCTAATGTTAGTCTGTGCCCGTTTGCGGCATGTGGCCGGCACTCAATGGGGCAGCAAGAAGTATATGAATATGAAGCACCTGGAAAACACCGGCCTTGAGTCGGATTTTCTGGTTAGCTGACTTCCGTTTTCAACGGACTGCAAACTAATTTGCGAAACTATCTTGACGGTACCATTTTATCTTTGTTCCGTTGCACGGATGGCATGGATAATCGGGAGCCAATGTAATTGCGTTATCAGAATAGGGCCCCCATTTTTTTGGGGAGGTACCTCCATAAATAGCAACCATCGGTATACCTGTTGCTGCAGCAATATGGGCAGAGCCGGTATCTATTGTCAGGAAAAAATCGGACCTTTTTAAGAGACAAGATAGCTCGACTAAGCTGGTTTTTCCACACAAAATACTAAGTGGAACAGTAAGCATTTTTTTTAGCTTTTCAGCAGTTTCAATATCTGCTTGCGACCCTATTACGTAAAATGCGGCATTATATTTAGCGGCAAGTCTTTGAATAGTTTCAGCAAAACGTTCCAGCGGCCAGTCTTTTGTTACTACACCACTACGAATGCAAAGTGCAATCTTTAAACATGATTGATTTTCTTTTTCTTGTTTTTTTAATACCTGCGCCAATAAAGCATCAGCTTTGGCTTTATTTTCGGCTGTGCCTTTAGGCATTATCATTCTGGCTTTAGCATTTTTACCGGTAAAACGATTAATAAAGATCTCATGATTTTTAGCCTGCAGAGTATGCTGGGCATCATAATCAATCTTAATAATATCCGTATAAAAAAGTTTCAGATAAATATTTCGGAATTCAATTTTTTCGAAACCGACCCGTTTAGGGACTCCAGCTAGCCAAGCAAGCATAGCGGAACGGGGTTTATTATCGGCAACGATGCTTAAATCAAAAATTCTTTTTTTGATTTTGTTGGCAACCTGTTGCAGTTCACCTAGCGTTGCCTTATGGGTATAATCGTATAGCATAACCTCATCTACAACTGGATTATTTGTTACAATTTCCTTGGTTAATGGCTTCACCATCATGGTGATTTTTGCATCAGGATAAGCCTGTTTTAATAAATAGGGCACGCTTGTTGCAATTACCGCATCACCAATTTTTCTTAGACAAAAAACTAAAATGCTTTTATAGGATTGACTCATTCTTTTTAAACCTCGCCCCTTTGGTGTTCAACATTATAGCAAAGAATCACATCCATGGCATAACGCTATATCATAGCGGCCTTTGGCTAGTTTTTCCCTAATTTCGCAATATTTTTCCCCATGCCAAATATCGCCGATAAACTCTTTTGTCAAATCGCCTAAGGTCATTGTTCCCAGGGCGTCATTACAGCATAAGCTTATTTTACCATCCGGGCGGACGACCATTTGCCGGAAGGGTAACAAGCAGCTGCAGCTTAAGGTCGTAATCTGTTCTTCTTTGCGGTTGGGTGCTTGTCCACCTCTGGTAGACAACACATCATGTAGTTTCCTTAGCCGAATACGTACCTTATCTAAATACACTTTGTTTTTTTGACAGTAATCATGAATTACTTTTGTCGGAAGATTTAATTTTAAATTGTCATTGTAATTATCAATATACATTCTATCAAGGTATTTCATAATTCCGGTGAATTTTTCTAATGTCAATAATGTTCCATTGGTATATAGATAAAGGTGATTGTCAGGAAGCTGCTCTTTCGCGAGTCTAGCCAGTTCAACAATTCGTTCATCTAAAAAGGGCTCATTATTGGAATATAGGCCAATTGAGCCAGAATAGTTTAGTTCTTTTAACTGTTTTATGATTGATACGAAAAGTTCCAGATCCATAACTTTAAAATCACGAGTGTCTGCATGCTTATTGACAGGACAAAAAGAACAAGTACTATTACAACGGTTAATTGTTTCAATTTCAATTGTTTGAAACAGTGGATAATGTCCTTCTGTCTTATATCTATTGCTGTAGTCAGTGACAATCTGACGGACTCTTTTTTCATATTTCTTTTGCTTTCTATTTTCTCTCCATCTATGTATTTTAGGAAAGTTACTTTTGAAATAATACTTGATAATATTTTCATAATTAATAAGCATTGGCTGAATCCCCCTCAGGAACCGAAATAAATAGACAATATCTTAATTGTAACACTTTACCAGTAAAAAAAGCTATAGAGTTTATACCCAATACGTTTTATAATTAATAAGTGTTTGTAATATATGGGAGAGGAATGTTGTTAATTTTGTCTAGATGGGAAATATTTTTTAGAAATATACAGCAGGATTTAAAATTGTATGTTTTTATACTGGGGCTATTATGTATTTTGCGTGTGGGATTTATTGCAATTTTATATTCATATATAAATGCGCAGTCGACAATATCAGATATTTTAATTTCGTTGTTTTATGGATTGAGGATTAGTTTAAAAAGTGCTGCTGTTGTTGCATTATTTTCTTTTGTTTTCAGCACATTGCTTTGTTCCCTTCTTCGATCTCAAAAGTTTGAGAAGATAAGAATGGTGTTGGGAAGTATCTATGTCACTTTACTTATCACTTTATTTCATGCCCGTATCCCTTTTTATCAAGAATTCCACACAGGCTTTAACCAGATGATCTTTAACACGCTTAATGATGATATTGTGGCATTATTCTACACTTTAGTTGCCGATTACAATTTGCCGGTTCTTTTAATTAGTACTGCAGTTATTTCATATATTTTCTGCCGTATTTTAACGAAAATCCTGGCTACAGGCACGTTTACCGCGCCGCGGTTTTCGCAAGGATATCAGAAGATGATGTTCCGTTTAGGGGTAGTTGTTATAGTCTTTTTATTTATGGTGTTTACCCGTTTTGGCGGGAGCTTAACCTATGCGCATTCGTTGCATTGGGAAAATGCAACTGTCTCAAAGGACGACTTTCTAAATGAAGCCATAATTGATGATATTCAAGCCTTAAATCGTGCCTATGGTATCCAGAAACGTGTAAGTGAAGGCACAGGCATCAAAGTTGATGCTGGAAAAATCCGCATCTACGGGGCTCAACTCAAAGGGAGCGCATTAACTACTAACGAAGTAGACGAAGTTTTTAGTAAGCACGCGGAAGGTGCTAGAATACCTAAGCCTAAGCATATTTTTGTAATTATTGGCGAAAGTTTTGCTCAATGGCCGCTAAGGGAAGAGTACAGCAGTCTGCATATCGCCGATGGTGTTAAAGGCATTATTGCCCGGGAGAATGCTATCCATATTCCTGCGTTTGTACCTAACGGTGCGTTTACCCCTATGGCGGTAACGGCAGTGGTAAGTGGTTTATCTGATGTAAGTTTGTATCCTAATTATCACCCTGAATCGTATAAAGGACTTTATTCAACAGCCATTGCACCACAAATGAGAAAATTGGGGTATAAAACAAATTTCTGGTATGGTGGTGCCAGCTCCTGGGAGCGGATTAAAGCGTTTACGTTGGCCCAGGGGTTTGACAATTTCTATGGGATGGGGGATTTTGTTAGCAAGTCTGGCAATGTATGGGGGAGTGATGATCGCTATTTGTTTGATGCGATCGCTGCATCTCTCGATAGTGATGTCCCGACGCTTAACGTTATTTTAACCGTTTCTAACCATGCCCCGTATTCGGTAGACCTGGCTCAGGAAGGATTTAATGAAAGTCAGGTTATTGCCGCATTGCCGGCAGATGGAAAAGAGGACAAGGATCTAATCAAACGGCTGGGTCACTATTGGTATACAGATCAACAGATTGCTAAGTTTGTTCTAAAAATGCAGGAGCAATATCCTGATAGCCTATTTGTTATAACCGGGGATCATGCGGATCGGACCAATATCTCGAAAACGCCAACTACCTTTGACCGGTATACCATTCCGTTGCTGCTTTACGGTAAGGGGATAAATAAGCAAATTATTCCGCAGAATGTAGCAGGCAGTCATATTAATATTGCGCCGACTCTTATAGAATTAATTGCGCCTCTGGGATTTGAATACTACGCGGAAGGGAAGAGTCTTACCCGCGGCAGTGATATTGGTTTTAGTCATAATGTATGGATTACTCCTAATGCCATAGGGAAGATACAGGGAGAAGCGGCCGAGTCGTTCACTGGTGGGGTTGAAACAGGCGTTGATCGTGCTTCGGTGCAACAGTCAGTGGAGGCTATGCGTGCTCTTGCGTGGTGGCGAATAGAAAAGGGAAAAATGATAAAGTAGGAAAAAAACTGACAGCGGTCTGCTGTCGGTTTTTTTGTCCTGTAGGAAAGTATAACTTTCCGCCTGGATAAGGGCAACATCGGCTTCTGCTTTCGCCAAAGGCTCGGCACAAGCCGTGTTTTCTTTACAAGCTCAACTAAATAGGTAAAAATCCTGTCTGTTGGGTTTTAGTTTACTTGCAATTTGTTTGAAATGAGCTATAATTAGAAATAGGTGGAAATTAAAAAGTCGCCGTGACCCGGAAGTGTTGACGCACTCCCGCGGCACGCGCAGGTGAACCAGCACCTACACGTAACAGTCAAACTGTCCACGACGACATTTCTATTATACAACGCCGTCCGTTTGAACACAAGCGAGGCACAGCGTGTAACGGAGATGCCGGCAGGGTGGAAGACTGTGCGACTTCATGCAGCAGATGATGAGCCTATCCTTAATAAACCATCCACGGAAAGGCAAGCGTTCGCTTACATATTTTCTGACCGCTTTTCTGTTGAGGGCCAGGTTGTGACCTGGCTTGTTGGTATTGGGATTTAGCAGACAACGAAGTCAAGCGCATGTGTAGGGTTAAAAGCCTCGCATGCGCTTTTTAATTTCCCCCTATAAAAAAAGCTGACGGCAGCGCTAACTTGTGTGCCGCAGCCCAAGTATAGGGGGTTTTGGAGTGTTAAACAGTATTTTAACCCAGGCGTTTGACCAGTATGTCTTCGACAGAGTGAATAATATTCTTGCTATAGCCGGTGTAGCTGATGCAAAATACCGGAAAGCATTGAAAGAGGGCGAGTCCGTACTAGCACAGCTTATGGAAATTGCCCATGAATTGGAAACACAGCATCCGGAACTGCTTCATCTGGTTATGGAGTATGAGGCCGCCGCCAGCCTTGAATTCGGACTGGCAGTTGAAATTGTATATCGGGAAGGTATTCGGGATAGCTGCAGCGTATGTCAAGAATTCGCTAATTTTATGCGGAAGCAGTAAAACGGCAACGTAAAAATTACAATAAGGCACTTGGTGTGGTATAATTAAAGTAAGAATTTGTGGGCTAATAACTGGTGAAATGAGGCGAGGATCTATGAGTGAGGAACGTTTTGACCATATTGAAAAAATGATGGCTCAGCTTATCCAAATGGTAGGTCATAATAATGCCGTTACCGAGGAATTGCGCCAGGATGTCAGTGTCTTAAAACAGGATGTCAATGTGTTGAAGCAGGATATAGCAATTCTTGACGCTAAAATGGAAAAAGGTTTTGCCGATATGGTGACTATAGTTAACGTACTTGGCGAAAAAGTTGACAAAATTGAAATAACACAAGCTCATCATTCCGATGTGCTTGACGTATTAGCAACGCGTACAACTCGTCAGGAAGCTGAAATTCAAGGTTTGAAGCGGGCAAAGTAACTAAAATGGGAATGTAAAAAAACAAACAATTAAGGTATGGATTAATTGTTATATTAGGAGAGTATAGGTATATGAAACTCATCATTCTAGCTGGCGGCGGCGGTACGCGCTTATTTCCATTATCCCGTACCTGTTTGCCAAAGCAGTTTTTAAAACTCGGTAATTCAGACTCGCTTTTAACGCAAACTGTCAAGCGTTTTCTGCCCTTACTCAAGCCGGCGGATATTATTGTGGTAACCAACAAGGAATATACTCATCACGTGAAGACTGAACTGGCGACCTGCGGAGCAGGCGGCGCACATATTTTATTGGAACCCGTAGCTCGTAATACAGCTCCGGCTATCGCGCTGGCAACAAGGTTCTGCCAGGATAAATTAGGAACTTCCGGCGAGGAAGTTTTATTTGTAACTCCGGCCGACCATATTGTTCACCCGGTAGATATTTTTATTAAAAATGTACGGCAGGCTGTTGAACTTGCTGAGCAAAATAAGGTTGTTACCCTCGGCATTAAGCCGGATAAGCCCGAAACAGGCTATGGCTACATCCAGGCCGGTAAATCCTTTGGCAGCGGTTACAAGGTAGAATCCTTCCGTGAAAAGCCTGATAAAGACACCGCCGAACAATATCTTGCGGATGGCAACTATTACTGGAATTCCGGGATGTTTGCCTTTACTGCGGGTTGCATTATGGAAGAGTTTAGTGCCCATATGCCGGAAATCTATCAGCTTGCGTCCGCACCGTTGACTGAGGTCGTTAGTAACTTTGAGGCAATGCCCAATATTTCTATCGACTACGCGGTGGCTGAGAAATCGGACCGGGTTGTTATGGCGCCGCTAACCGCCTACTGGAACGATATTGGCTCGTGGGATGCCATTTATGATGTTTTGGACAAAGATCATTCCGGTAATGCGATAAACGGTGACTGCCTGCCGATTGACTGCTCCAATACCCTTATGTTAGGGCGAAACCGCTTAATTGCCGGTGTAGGTTTGGAAGATGTGCTGGTTGTCGAAACTGATGACGTTATCGTGGTTGCCAAGCGCGGCGAATCCCAGAAGGTGAAAGACGTCGTTAACGAACTCAAAGCCCGTGGCCGGCGTGAGGTTGATGAGCATACCACCATGTACCGTCCCTGGGGCAGTTATACTGTGCTGAACGAAGGACCCGGTTATAAGATGAAGAAAATTGTCGTTACACCTGGAGAGCGGCTTAGCCTTCAACTGCACTATCACCGCAGTGAGCATTGGATTGTTATTGGCGGCACCGCAAGAGTTACTATCGGTGACCAGGATAAGATGGTGCATGTCAACGAAAGTGTCTATATTCCGCCGTCTACCAAACACCGTCTGGAGAATCCCGGCAAGCTGCCACTGGAAATCATTGAAGTGCAAAACGGCAGTTATCTTGAGGAAGATGATATTGTCCGCTTTGACGATGAGTACGGACGGGCATAGGAGTCTGGATTAATGATGTCAAAAGGGCTGACCTAATCATTTAGGTCAGCCCTTTAAGGTTACGTGGGTGGGTACCCACCCAAGATTAGTATAGTATGCAGTTAACTTACTTTTGCCCGTTTGAGTAAGGTGATTTCCGCATCATGTTGAGCGGTATCGGCGGCGAGGGTGCGAATCATTTCAGCATGTAAAGCTTGAGCGGTATCAATTTTGACTACTTTATCACCAAGAACGCTAATCATCTGAATAATATCAGTAAAACCTTTTTCAGTTTCCGTCTCCAGGCTAGTTACCCTGGTCTCGAGTTTATCGACCTTAGTTTCGAGCTTATCAACTTTGGTTTCAAGCCGGTCCATCCGCTGCACTAGTTCTTCGGTTACAGCGTTATTGTGGCCTACCATTGTAACAAGCTGTTCCATCATTGTCTGCATTTGATTAAGTTGCTCTCTAAGCTTCACATTGCTTCACCCCATCCCGATCAATTTACGAAAAATTGTTCCTTTATTAATTGTATACGAAGATAAAAAAAAAATAAACAGCAAAGAGGCTGAAAAAACACTAAATATTCCTGGAAGCCACTGGCTATACAGGAATATTTTTATTTTACGTAGTATATAGTATATGGTTGTGACGATACATAGTTTGTGATAGGGATAGAGGAGCGTGGAACTATGGAGATTAAACGTAATGCATTTAAAGCCTATGATATTCGTGGTAAGATTCCTGAAGAACTAAACGAAGAAATGGCCTATCGTATTGGGCGGGCCTATGTGGATATTTTTAAAGCAAAAAAAGTAGCTGTGGGGCACGATATTAGGCTTTCCGGTCCCGCGCTTCAGCGTGCGTTAGTCAAGGGGCTGACCGAATCCGGTTGCAGTGTTGTTGATATTGGTACATGTGGTACCGAACAAATCTATTTCGCTACTTTCCACTTGAAATTGGACGGCGGCATCATGATTACCGCCAGTCACAATCCGCAAGATTACAACGGCATGAAGCTGGTACGGGAAGAATCGCGCCCTATTAGCGGTGACAGCGGCTTAAAGGAAATCGAGGAAAAGGTAGTGACAGGTGACTTTGCGCCCGTCAGCCCGGATATAACTCCTGGTACTGTAACCCAGGTGGATATCCTGTCAGACTATATTCAACATTTGCTAACCTATGTGGATAAAACGGCGCTGAAACCGCTTAAAGTAGTGGTTAATGCCGGTAATGGTGCAGCCGGTGCAGTTATTGACGCATTAGAGAAACAGTTACCGTTTGAATTTGTTAAAGTCAATCATGAACCGGACGGCAGCTTCCCGAACGGTGTCCCTAATCCCTTATTAGTAGAAAACCGTGATGTTACGGCTAAGGTAGTGCGTGATACTAAGGCTGACGTTGGTATCGCCTGGGACGGCGATTTTGACCGGTGCTTTTTATTTGATGAGCAGGGAAATTTTATCGAAGGATATTATCTTGTCGGCTTTTTAGCCCAAGCTTTTCTCCGGCGCTTCCCCGGTGGCAAGATTATCTATGATCCACGGTTAACCTGGAATACGATCGAGTTAGTAGAACAAGCGGGCGGGATTTCGGTTCTCTGCAAGAGCGGTCATGCTTTTATCAAAGAACGGATGCGCAAAGAGGATGCGGTTTATGGCGGCGAAATGTCAGCCCATCACTATTTCAAAGAGTTTTCCTATTGCGACAGCGGGATGATTCCGTGGCTATTGGTACTTGAAATTATGGGCCGGGAAGGCAAGCCTTTATCGGAATTACTGCAGGAAAGAACTGCCTGCTATCCGGTAAGTGGCGAAATCAACAGCACCGTAGCCGATGCCAAGGCTGTTATCAAAAAGATTGAAGAGAAGTATACCGCTGGCGCGCGGCATATCGAACGCATAGATGGTCTGAGCGTAGAGTATGACAACTGGCGGTTTAATGTCCGTATGTCTAATACTGAACCGGTGCTAAGGCTAAATGTTGAGTCCAAATGTGATAGTAAGCTAATGGAAGAAAAGACCGAGGAACTGTTGGCGGTTATACGTTCTTAAGTATCAGGAGATTGTGAGAGAGGATTGAACTACATGCCTAAGACTTCAAGGAAAATAAAAAAGGCCGTTATTCCTGCCGCTGGTCTTGGTACCCGCTTTTTACCGGCGACCAAGGCCCAGCCTAAGGAAATGCTGCCTATTGTAGATAAACCTGCGATTCAGTTTATTATTGAAGAAGCAATCCAATCCGGGATTGAGGAAATCCTCATTATTACCGGCCGCAATAAGCGGGCCATTGAGGATCATTTTGACCGGGCGATTGAACTTGAGATGACACTCAAGGCCCAGGGTAAATATGATCTCTTGGGCTTAGTGGAGGAGTTGTCGGAAGTAACTATCCACTATGTCCGGCAGAAAGAAGCTAAGGGTTTGGGACACGCTGTACTGTGTGCCAAGCAGTTTGTCGGCAATGAGCCGTTTGCCGTCCTCCTGGGGGATGATATTATCGATGCCAATGTGCCTTGCCTCCGGCAATTGATGGATGCGTATGACGACTGCCAAGGCAGTATTCTTGGGGTGCAGGAAGTTCCCAGGGATAAAGTATCGAGTTACGGTATTGTTAAACCTGAGCCGGTTAAGGATAATGTCTGGCGGGCTGTTGACTTAGTAGAAAAGCCGCCGGTTGAAGAAGCTCCCTCCCAACTTGCCGTACTAGGACGGTATATTATTGAACCTGAGATTTTTTATCTGTTAGAAGACACTCCGCCAGGACGTGGCGGCGAAATACAGTTGACAGACGCCCTGCGGAAACTGGCTGCGTTTAAGCCCGTATATGCCTATAATTTTGACGGGCGCCGTTATGATATTGGCGATAAACAGGGGTATCTGGAGGCAACGGTTGAGTTTGCCTTGAAACGCCCTGACCTGAGGGATAAGTTTTTGCGTTACTTGCTTAAAACTGTGGGGCCGTTGGGCAAAGAGGCGGCGGAGGCCAACACCAAGGGTTAAGTAGAGAAGGAGCTGAGCTGATTGTCTAACCAAGAGGCAATTCTTACGTTGTCATCAGGTTTTTCTTTTGATTATAATAATCTTTATGGTCAGGGCTTCGTGACGCGAGCGGATATTGAAAATATAGCCGATCGTCTGACTGCTGCGCATAAGGCCGTTAACCATATGCGGGCAACCGGCGAGGTACGCGGACACTTATCAAAAGACGGCGTCCCGGAAAAGGTATTATTCAGCCAACTGCCATATGTAGAGCCGGGCAATCTTAATACTCCGTCGTCAATTGCCAGACTTAAAGAATTCGGTCAATCACTAAAAAACAAGGTGGACGCGGTAATTTCCTTTGGCATCGGCGGCTCTTACTTAGGTAATAAAGTATTGTTTGACGTGCATTGTGGCGAGTTTTGGAATAGTAAAAGTAAGGAACAGCGGCAGGGCTATCCCAAGCTATATTTTAGTGGTAATAACATTGATCCGCGCAGGACGACCGAACTGGTTGCGCTTATTTTGCATGAGGCCAACAGCAAAACCGTACATGCGGATGCCTGCAAGGCTAAGACTACGTCCGAACCCTATAAAGTACTGCTTATTGTAATCTCTAAATCAGGCTCAACCCTCGATACTATGTCTAACTTTATGGTAGCCTATGACGCTCTAAAAAAAGAAGCGCCGGCGATTGCGGTTGAGGTGGTTGCCGTTACCGATCCGGCGGAGAAAGCTAACGAGACCTTGCTGCATAAGCTGGCAGCACAAGAAGGCTGGCCTATGTTCAGCGTACCTGACGGGGTCGGTGGCCGGTTTAGTGTATTTTCGGAAGTTGGATTGGTTACCGCCGCGTGCATTGGGTTTGACATCGATGCCTTCCTGGCGGGAGCGCAGGCTATGGATAAGGTTTGCCAGACGGAGGATATCTGGCAAAACCCGGCTATGCTAAATGCAGCGCTCAAATATCTGGCGGCGGAAAACTATGGCCGGGATATTGAAGTGTTCATGCCGTACGGCGATTACCTAAAATCGGTGGCCGAATGGTATATTCAACTGTTGGCCGAATCGCTGGGCAAGCGGACAGACCGTGAGGGGCGCGAAGTATTTTATGGCCGTACTCCGATCGTGGCCGTAGGTACCACTGACATGCACGCCCAGACCCAGCAGCATCAGGATGGCAAAAAAAATAAGGTTGTCCAGTTTGTCAAAGTGGGTAAATGGGCAACAGACCCGGTAATACCTGATGTATTTCCATCTGCTGCAAAGCTCTCTCAAATCTCCGGCTTTCCATTAAGTCAAGCGCTTGATGCCGCTCGTGAAGCCAATGCGGCAGCACTAAAAAACGACGGGCGGTTTAATGCTACCTTTGTTTTACCGGAGATGAACGCCTACCATTTGGGTGAATTACTGTATCTGTTGGCATTGTCAGTCGCCTACGAAGGTGAATTAGCCAATGTCGATGCGTTTGATCAGCCGGGAGTAGAAGCGTATAAACGGCTGTTGGGACCCCTGTTGAGAAGTCTGAAGTAGTTCATTTTTAAGGTTTTAAAAGCCACTCCTGCGAGTGGCTTTTTTTTGGCAAAATTATATTATGGCACAACCACGGCAGCACAGGCTGCATGAACCTTACAATTTGACTGTTGGTGAGATTGTTAAATTTCCCGGTTAGTCAATTACCAATTTTTTTTATTGGCAAGGAATTATAAAAAAAATGTCGAATAAACACTAAATATGTAAGTTTAATGTTTTTTTGTCTAAACAATAAAAGGTCTAAATGGTAAAAAATCATTTTTGCTGGAAGGGTTGAGAACTAGGCAAGCAGAGAGTTAGTACGAATGGTGAAGTGTACACGTCAAAAGATAGTTTTTATGTTAACTGAACAATTTGCAGGAAAATCTCGAATTGTAGCGAATAATAGACATATTGATGAACTTTTTCCTTACTTTTTATATATTTTACATAACCCGCCAGGAGGTGGTTTTTTTGCCGATTAGAATTGTTATCGCAGATGACCATGCCCTGCTTAGGCAGGGGATAAAAAATGTTCTCTCGTTGGAGCCGGATTTTGATGTTATTGGCGAAGCTGCCGATGGGGCTGAAGCCATATATAAGGTAGATAACTTAAAACCGGATATACTTTTGCTTGATGTAAATATGCCGCGATTGAATGGGCTGGAAGTAACCAAGCAGCTGAAACAGGCGAGTGCACCGGTTAAGGTTATTATTCTTACCATGCATGATGATGAGAGCTATGTATTAGAAGTGATTAAGTCCGGGGCAGTTGGTTATCTTTTAAAAGATATTGAACCGGGAATGCTGGTAAAGGCCATTCGTATTGTTTTTGCCGGACAATCATTTATCTATCCTACATTGGCGCAGCGCTTATTTGGTGAGCTTTCGCGCCAGGAAGAAAAACGTCTGGAAGTTCCGCAAATGCTGGAACGGCGTAAAGAAGAGCGGTTGACCTACCGGGAAGTGGAAGTTTTGCAACTGATCGGCCAGGGTATGAGCAATCAGGAGATCGCCAAAAAACTGTATTTAAGTGAAAAGACCGTTAAAAACCATTTAACAAATATTTTTCGCAAGATCAATGTTGTTGACCGGACACAAGCTGTGTTGTATGCAATTAAGCATAAAATTGTAGTGCTTGACTAATTAAGTATATAATCAACCTCAAGTAACGTTTTTTATAGACTGTGCATATACTATCCTATCCCAAAGCGAAGGGGGTAGGATAGTTTTGTTTTTATCATATACGGCAAGTATTGTCTTGCTCTCGTTGGCGTTGTATGGTTTGTGGTACGTCATAAAAGATATCTGGAATTGGATTCATACGCTGGAGTTTGTACGGCCGCCTGATGTCAGTTTTGTTATATTAGTGCGTAACATGGAGCATGAGATAGAGGATTTGATGCGGTATTTGGTCAAAGAGATAGTGGACGGTGGCCACGAATGTGACGCTGTTATTGTAGATTGCGGCTCTGATGATCTAACTCCGATTATTTTAAAAAGGTTAGCCACCGAAATGGATACTATCACTTTTGTAACAGGAACAAGCGTGGCTCGCCCTGTTGCCGAAGTAATGCCTTTATGCCGCGGGGCGGTGGTACATATACTTGATTTGACCAGCAGGCTGAATGTTGAGCAGTTTATGGTGGTGGTTTCCTCTCTGTTACGGCAGAATAAACATGAGGTGGCAGTTAAGAGTAGGGCTGACGCTTGATAGCCAGTATTTCATTAAATACATCAACAAGCTTTACCGCCAGCGTCAACAGTTCCGGTGAATAACCGGCGAAACTTTCCTGGAAAGAGCGAGCAGGTAAAGCGTTTAGTGAGTAAGGTGTGGAACTGACCGCCAGCCGGGTTAAAGCAAGTTGACGGTTAATAGTAACTGATGTCCAAAGAACCGGGACTTCAGCCTTACCTGACAACGTAATTGTTGCCTGGTAAGGTTTATTTGTGCTGGTACGTACGGCGGTAACAGCGTGGAAATTAATGTAGCCGGTGGTAGTGTCACCATTTATGCGGGGTTTACGCACTTTAACCGGAACAAGAACAAGTCCTGGCGCTATGGGCAATGGTTCCAGATTTTTTCGTCCGGTTGCCGCTTTAGTTCTATTTTTCAGTGCTGTAAGATCAACAGCACGGCTTTTGGCTAATCGTTGAATAACGGTGCGGACTTTTGTGTTTAGAGTGGTAGTACTGCCATCGTCAGCGATTATTAGCGTACTGTCGCCGGCAGTGGTGTAACAGGGAAGAATGGCGGTAATACGCGCATAGGCAGGTAAAAGATTGGTCATAACATACCTCCGTCTTTACCGAACATATGTTCGATGATATGGATCCATAATAACAGAAAAGTAATATATTGGCAAGGGGGGGGGCAATTGTAGCAGCAAAAAGCGACGGTACTTGTGCATAGGCCTGGGAATCGTTACAATAGTAAGGGAAAGACAGGGAGGTACATATGAGTTTACTGGAAGTTCGCGGCCTGAGTAAGGCCTATGGCATACAAACAATTTTTTCTGATATTAATTTTCAAATTCGCCGGGGAGAAAAGGTTGGTTTAATCGGACCCAACGGTGCAGGCAAAACTACCTTGGTGCGCTGCCTGTTAGGCTTTGAAAAACCTGACAGTGGGCAGGTAACTTTGGCTGTGGAAGAGCGTGTCGGGTATGTAGAACAGGATACCGGGGTGGGCAGCGCTACCTTATATGACGAACTGGTTGCGGCATACGGTGATGTTTTGGGCTGGCAGCAGGAAATGCGGCGACTGGAAGCCGGTATTGCCAGTGAAAAGGATCAGGGCAAACTTGAAAGATTAATGAAAGAGTACGCGCAAGCCGTCGAGCGGTTTGAACGGGGCGGCGGCTATGAATATGAGAACACCGTTAGACGAGTGGCATTCGGTTTGGGCTTTACGGCAGAGGACTTAACCCGGCCTGCCAATGAATTTTCCGGCGGCCAGAAAACACGGATTTGCTTGGCGCGGGCTCTTATCAGGCAGCCTGATTTTCTGTTTTTGGACGAGCCGACAAACCATTTGGATTTGGGTATGGTTGAGTGGCTTGAGGAATTTTTAATAAACTATTCGGGGGCTGTGCTGGTTATATCCCATGACCGCTATTTTCTTGACAATGTAGCAGGCAGAATTCTGGCCATTGAAAATAGTACGATTGCTGATTACAGTGGCAATTACAGCGAATACCTAGAGAAAAAAGCCGAAAAATTTGCTGCCCAGGACAAGGCATATGCCAAACAGCAGGCGTTTATTGCCAAGACGGAAGCCTATATTGACCGTTACCGGGCCGGAATCAAATCCAAACAGGCCCGGGGGCGGCAGAGTCAGCTTGCCCGGTTGGAGAGACTGGCGCGACCTGAGGATATGACCGGGTTTGATTTTTTTGCGTTTAACCCGCCGGCTGAGTGTGCCGAGCGTGTTGCTGAGCTGGGAGAAGTAACGGCCGGTTACGGGGACAAGACAATACTTAACGAAGTGTCACTGCTCGTCCGGCGCGGTGATGGTGTGGCGCTGGTAGGACCCAATGGCGCAGGGAAGACCACGCTGTTAAAGCTATTGACAGGCGATCTTGAGGCCAACCGTGGCAAGGTTAAGCTGGGCAGCCGGGTGCGGCTGGGGTATTTTGCTCAGGAGCATGAAACACTGACAGAGACCAATAGTGTGCTTGAGGAAGTCATGCGTGAATTTGCGTTCAGTGAAGAGCGAAGCCGCCATTATCTTGGTTCTTTCCTCTTCCGCGGTGATGACGTGTACAAACGGGTAGGTGATTTGTCCGGCGGGGAAAAGGCCAGGCTGGCGCTGCTAAAGCTTATGCTGGCAGGAGCTAATTTCCTTATCCTGGACGAACCGACAAACCATCTGGACATTGCGGCGCGGGAGGCCGTGGAAGAAGCCATTATGAACTTCCCCGGTACCTTTTTGACCGTGTCCCATGACCGGTATTTCCTGGATAAGGTGGCTAACCGGATGGTAGAGATGGATAATGGACAGCTGACAGAATACGCCGGCAACTACAGCTATTACCGTGACAAAAAAACGGCGGCGGAAAAGGCTGCTGCTCAGGCGGCCAGCCAGGCCAGTGCTATTGAAAAGAAGCAAAACGGTAAAGCGGCCACTGCGCAGGGCCAGCCTAACAGTGGTAAATCCGCCAACAAGCGCAAACCGGATACCGCCAAACAAGCCAAAAAGCTGGAAGAAGAGATTGCCATGCTGGAACATGAACTGACCGCACTTGAAGTTAGACTAAATGATCCTGAAAGTCATGCAGATGCTTCATTAAGCCGGGAATTGGCAGATGAGTATGCGGCAAAACAGGCTGAGTTGGAGGAAAAGTACGGAACTTGGCTTGAATTAACAAGCGAAGAAGAAGAGTAACTGAATAAAATAAATTATTTTCTATATTGGTTTTAGCCTTAATCAGGGTATTTTTGCTGGCAAATAAATGTTGTCTTGATAGTAAATAGAATTTAGCTGGCCTGGCTCAAGCATTGACTTGAGCCAGGCCGGCTTTTGTTTTTTAGCAGGCTGGGGTGCTACCCTGTAGGCAAGCGCTAATATAGAGGAACCGGTTCCTCGCCGACAGGTGAGGAAATGAGTTTAGAACAGCTAGTTCTTGAAGTTCAGGCAGGCAATACGGGAGAGTCTGCGTTTGCTGAGATTTGCCAACGTTTTACCGGACTGGTGAAAAAGTACGCTAATCAACCGCATGTGGCGGTAATTAAAGAGGAAGCCCTAGCCGAAGGCTGGCTGGCCGTAGCCGCGGCAGTGCGGACCTATGACCCGGCGGCCGGCGTCCGCTTTGCCGGTTATGTCGAGAGCAAGGTCAAATACGCGGTCTGGAATTTATTTAAACGGGAACGCCGGCACTGGCAGCAGGAAATGCTGTTTGACAATGGTTGTACGAACGATACGGATGATGAGCCGCTAAATTTCATTGAGATGTTAGCAGCCGACGAACAGGTGGAGAATGAGGTGGAAACCCATTTTACTAATCAGATCATTAACGATGCGTTGCTGAAGCTACCTGAAAAACAGCGCCTGACGATCGTCAAGACGCTATTAGGTGAAGCGCAGTTAGCAGATATAGCAGCTGAACTTGAGGTTACGCCGCAAGCTGTGTATGGATTACGGCAGCGTGGATTAGTCCGGTTAAGGAAAGAATTGGCGAAAAATATCTTTTAAAAAAACTCTGGAAGGGGTATAATAAACATAGGATAAATAAGAACGCCCCTGCTGGTAACAGGAGCGTTCGGAAGAATACCGGAGGTTAGCGGAATAGTTCGGCAATGATACGCAGTATCATTCTGAACAATCCGTCTGAGACTGTGAGTTTAAAGTGTTTAGTCTCAAGGCGCATGGCAATCACCTCCTGTATTCAATTAGGGACGAGCTGGGAACTCGTCCCTTATCCATGATTATAGCAGGAAAATCTATCCTATTGCTTGGATAGATTTATTTTTTTTACCCTGTTTAAAAATCCCTTTACCCAGAATGTATATGAGTGTAAAGGGGGTGAGCAGCATGGCAGTGGTAAAATTACCGCAAAACGGTAAATTATCTCTCAAAGTGCAGACTGGGGTAAGTGCTACCGGTAACCCGGTGTACCGTCTCAGAGCATTTGCCAACATTAGAGCCGGAGCAACTGACAGCGATGTTCTCGCAGTGGCCGAAGGCTTGGCAAATCTGCAAAAACACAAGCTGGCGGACATTATCCGTCAGGACGTAAACAACCTCGCTAATCAATAATTCAGTAAGTCCCAGTTAAGTAATAAAGGAAAGGAGGAGCGGCTATGAGTAAGACTTTGGAACTGGTATTTCGCACCAGCGCGGGTAAGGAAACTACCATTAGTGTTCCCGACCCCAAAGACGATCTGACATTAGTGCAGGCGCAAGCGGTTATGAAGGACATCATCGACAAAAATATCTTTTCCGTTAAAGGCAATGCCCTGACGGAAAAGGTAGAGGCTCGTATTCGCAACCGCGAAACGGTAGCTTTGGTGTAGCTGTTTGCTGACCGCGAAAGGAGTAATTCTATGGAACAAATGCTCAACTATATTTCCAGTTATGGTTTTCCGATGGTAGTGGCAGTATATCTGCTAGTACGAATTGAAGGCAGGCTGGAAGTCTTAGCTGCCAGCATAAACGATTTGGCAAAAATCATCGCCCAGCGGCTGTAAAAAAAAGTAAAGACCGAATTACCTGCAATAGGCAGGTAATTCGGTCTTTTGCTTTTAATATAAAGTAATTATCTGATGGTAACGGCTAGAAGATAAACACTGGAAAGCAGAAGTATCAGGGGAAAGACGAAGTTGCCGACACGGGATGGACGATTAATGGTGCGGTTTTGGTAATAATGGTAGGTATACATATCCTCTTTCATGCTACGCGCCTCACAATTTGCAAATTATTGTAACAAATACAAGTTTCCTGTATAATTAATACTCTCATTTATTCCAAAATCCTTCCAGCTTAATAAAAAAAAAGCAGGATTTTGGTATAATTGTTGCGAATAGAATAAGAACTTATGTTTGGGTAAGGTATATCGATCCTAATCACTAGGGGTAAATGTAGTGGATAACATATTAGAAGGCATTGTTGAAAATATAACCTTTCAGGCCGCTGATGGCAGTTTCACTGTGTTTCGCCTGAAACCAACTAATGAGAACACTGCGGTAGCTGTAACCGGCAATTTTCCCGCGCCCTTGGTTGGAGAACACGTAAACGTAACCGGCGTCTGGATAGAACATAGCCGCTATGGGCGCCAGTTTAAAGCAGCTGTTTGCCGGCGGGTTGCGCCTACTTCCGAGCGGGGGATTGAGCGCTTTCTGGCATCCGGTGCCGTAAAAGGTATCGGGCCGGCCATGGCGGCCCGGCTGGTGAAGCATTTTGGTGTGCGGACACTGGAAATAATGGAGCTTTACCCGCATCGCTTAGCCGAGGTAGAAGGTATTGGCAGCAAAAAACTGGAACAGATTCGTAAATCCTATGCGGAGCAAGCTGAGTTAAAAGAACTAATGTTGTTTTTGGAGATGCATGGAGTTACCGGAGCCTATGCGGCGAGGATTTTTGCGTGCTATAGTTCAGATTCGGTGAACGTATTGCAGAGAGAGCCATATCGGCTGGCGGAAGAAGTCAAAGGCATCGGTTTTCGTATTGCCGATCAAATTGCGATGGCAGTAGGTTTTGAACGGGAGCATCCTTCGCGGTTGGTCGCCGGTGTCCAGTTTGCTTTGTTACAAACCGGGCAGGCCGGTCACTGCTGTGTGCCGGAACAGGTATTAACCCAGGAAACAGCCAAACTATTGGCACTTGACCCGGTAGAGATTGCAAACGTTGTCAGTGGGCTGATTCAACAAGGCAAGCTTTATACCGAAGATTTTCATGGCGTGACTTTAATTTATCCGCGCTACTTATACCGGGCGGAAAAATGTGTAGCAGAAAGGCTGCTTATGCTTAAACAGGAGGCCAAACTACTAACCGGTGTTGATAATGAGGTGCAGGCGCTGGTTGATGAGTGGGAAGCGGCAGCCGGAGTTACGCTGGCTGCTGCTCAGCGCGAGGCGTTAAGTGCTGCGCTCACCCATGGAGTACTGGTACTGACCGGCGGCCCGGGAACAGGCAAGACAACAACCGTTAAAGGGATCTTAGCCTTATTAGAGCAGCAAGGCTGTAAAATTGTCTTAGGTGCGCCTACCGGCCGGGCAGCCAAACGTTTGGCTGAAACAACCGGACGGGAAGCGATGACTATTCATCGTTTGCTTGAGGCCGGGGGCGGGGCTGAGGAGGAACCGATGTTTGCCCGGGGCGAGTATAATCCGCTGGATGCCGATGTCGTCATTATTGATGAAACCTCCATGATGGATATGGTGTTGATGAGCTGCTTTTTGCAAGCGGTGCCGGACGGTTGCCGGGTAGTGCTGGTTGGAGATGTCGACCAGCTGCCGGCCGTTGGCCCTGGTTCCGTACTTAAGGATATTATCCGTTCCCAGGTAGTGCCGGTGGTGAGACTGACAGAAGTATTTCGCCAAACCGGCGAAAGTATGATCGTACTCAATGCACACCGTATTAACCGGGCGCTATTGCCCGAATGCGGCAGCGCGGATTTTCAGTTCCGGGAGATGGCGGACAGTGAAACGGCAGCCGAGGCTATCGTAACCTTATGTAAAATTGAACTGGCCGAGGAAGGCTTTGATATCTGGCGGGATGTGCAGGTTTTATCGCCCATGCACCGGCAACCCTGCGGGGTCGAGAACCTCAATCGCCTGCTGCAGGCGGCGCTCAATCCTCCGGTAGAAGGCAAGGACTATCTGCAAAGCGTCAATCAAGTACTGCGTGAAGGTGACAAAGTGATGCAAATCCGCAACAACTACACCAAACGGGTATTTAACGGTGATATCGGTTATATTCTGGCGATCGCCGACGGCAAAGTACTTGTACGCTATCCGGAAGATGATGTTGTGTACGAAAAGGGCGAACATGATGAATTGACCCTGGCTTATGCCATGAGTGTTCACAAAAGCCAGGGCAGTGAGTATCCGGTTGTTGTTATGCCGCTTACACCAGGACATCACATTATGCTGCAGCGCAATTTATTATATACCGCCGTCACCAGGGCAAAAGAACGGGTTATTCTGCTGGGCACGAAAGCGGCGTTAAACACGGCGGTAACCAGTGACCGTACAAGACGGCGCTACTCGCTTTTGGCCGAGCGGCTAAGAGGCGAAAGCTTATGCTGAACGATTGGCTGGAGGCCTTAGTAAGTATTCTCTTTCCCCAGCGCTGCCCGGTCTGCCGCCAATGGGCAGATGCTAAGGGCTGGTGTCAGGCGTGCCTTACAAGAACTGCTAAGATCAGGCAGATATCGTTGCCACTACATAACTTAGTTTGGCTGGATGCCTGTCTGACTGTTGCCGACTATTCCGGACCGGTGCAGCGCCTAATTCGGGACATGAAATTTCGTCGTATTACCAGGCATACGGTCAGACTTAGGCAGCTGCTCCACCATGCAGTCAAGCCACAAAAGGTTCAGGGAATGGATGCTGTTGTGCCTGTGCCGCTTCATGCTGCCCGCCTGCGGGAACGTGGTTTTAATCAGACCGCGCTGATCTTTAGGCCTTGGGCGGCCCGGCAAGGAATTATTTGGTTAGAAGCTTTGACTCGGACCAGAGCCACCGAACCGCAATGGGAACTTGATCTAAAACAACGCCGAAAAAATATAAAAGGCGCGTTTGCTGTAACGCGCCCCGAATTGATAGTCGGAAAAAACATATTATTAGTTGACGATATATTTACCAGCGGCTTAACTATGGAGGAATGTGCCCGGGTACTAAAACGAGCCGGAGCAGCAAAGGTACAGGGCTTAGCGCTGACCAGTGGCGCGCGCTAGTTTATCCTAAGGCATCAATGAAGGCCCGGACTACCTCGGGATCGAATGCCATGCCGGAAAGACTGAGAAGTTCCCGAACGGCCTCGTCCTTTGTTTTTACCCAGTTTTGCGTGCAGGGATTGATAAACCGGTCATAGTAATTGGCTACGGCGATAATGCGTGCACCGAGCGGGATGTTTACGCCTTTTAACCGCTTGGGATAACCTGTTCCGTCAAAACGTTCATGGTGAAAACGGATATACGGAATAAGCTCCTGGCAGGACGGGATGTTTTCTAACATGCAGCTGCCGGCGTTACAATGATTTTTAAACACACTCATCTCACGGGTAGATAGATAAGGTACTTTCGCCAGTACCTGATTAGGCACTGTGAGATGACCTACATCATGCAAGAGCGCCGCTAAACGGATACGCTCAATTTCTTCCCGGGGTAACCGCATTTTTGCGGCAACACTAACCGCATAATTGGCTACTTGATGGCTGTGCAAAAAAAGTTTGGCATTTTTTAGTTGAATAAGCTGCAAAAAATTGGCGATTATACCGTGAACCGTTTCGGTGCCGGCATAAACTTCAGGGTCCTGCATCAGCGTTAGCATATTCACGATAAACTGCCTTTCATAGGAGACCAGTTGTTTGGTTTCCATAATAACTATAACTATCTCATTAAGGGCTAAAAACCTACAAAATAAGCAATATTTTTAATTAGCCATAAATCGTCATTATCCTGCTTGATTTTTTAAAAAAAATGTATAATTTTTTATAAATGAGTCTTAAGGCCTAGCTAGGCTAGTGCGAAGAAATAATATATAATGAATTTACAGATTAAAAGGAGGGCAGCTCATGGGATTAGCTAATTGTCCTGAATGTGGCAAACTTTACGTGGAAAACGCGGCTAGGGTTTGTCCGGAGTGCTACCGCAAGCAAGAAGATGATGCGGAGAAAGTAGTGGAATATTTACGTGACGTAGACAAAGCTACCTTGGAAGAAATTCACGAGGCAACCGGGGTTAAACACAAAATCATCTTACGCTTGCTTCGCAGCGGTCGGATTATGGGCAGTACCATTTCCTACCCGTGCGAAACCTGTGGCACGCTTATTGAAGAAGGTCGCCTGTGTACTCAATGCAGTAGAAATATTCTAGATCAAATTAAGATGGATGAGATACACGCGGAGCATGAACGAAACGAATTAGACATCTCCAAAAAAATACGCTCCCGTATGTATGGAAAAGCATTGGATGATAAATAACGTTGATATATTGAGCAATATGCCGAAATAATAAGATACAAACAGATAATTTAACCTAATTGCTTGTGGCGGGGATTAATAACCCCGCCATTTTTGCCGATATTATAAATAGGAATTCCCGAGTTGTGAGGTGCTCATTATGAATATAAAAAATATCCCAAACATTACTAAAGCTTATGGTGAACAAACCAAAGTATCGAAAAGTTCAAAAATGCAGAGTTTGAGTTCGGCCCAGCGCCCGGACGAAGTCATCTTATCGAGTCATGCGCAAGAAGTCAGTCCGCATCTTCGGGCATTACGGGGAATGTCTGAAGTTCGGGAATCCAAAGTAAAAGAACTGTCCGAAAAGATAGCTAACGGCGAGTATAAAGTGGACTCGCGGGAACTTGCAGAAAGAATTATTGCTTATTCTAAGAACGAGCGTCTGTACTAGAAAAGGAGGCTGTTTTGAGTGGCAGCTATGTGGGAAAAACTAGTTATTCTTTTGAACCATACTCTCCAAATATATCAGGCGCTTTTACAATTAAGCCGGAAAAAACGTGAAATCCTGGTAGAGGCTAAGCCGCAGGAACTTGAACTGCTTACTAAACAAGAAGAAAGGTTTATTATTGAGGCAGGTAAGTTGGAAAAGCTGAGGCTTTCAACCATACAGGAACTTGCGGCAGCATTGGGTATAGCTCCTGAACGGGCCGTATTATCGGAACTTGTTGAACATGCTGACAGTGATACTGCCGCTGAGTTAAAGAAGATCGGCCAACAATTTTCCGGGTTGGCGGGTGAACTTACACAGCTTAATGAGCTGAACGAAAAACTAATCCAGCAATCCTTGGAATTTGTGAACTATAACATCAATGTTCTGAGTCAGGCTACGGCAGAATCCACTTATGCGCCAAAGGGCCAACCCGAAACGACCCGGCCAGGACGTTCACTTTTAGATACTAAGGTATGACAGTATGATATTCGTAACATATGTAACGGAGGCGTAAAATGAGATCAACATTTGCTGGTTTGAATACAGTGGTATTAGGGCTTGCCGCCCAAAAACTGTCTCTTGATACAGTGGGACATAATGTTGCCAATGCTAATACAGACGGCTACTCCCGGCAGAGGGTTAACCTTGTTACTTCTTATCCCCAATCGATCTACACCGGTGCAGGCAGATCGCAAATTGGTACCGGTGTTCTTGGTCAGTCTATTACCCGGATTAGAGACACATTTATGGATCAACAAATGTGGAAAGAGTCATCCACGTTAGGTTACGGGGAGACCTTGCTGGGCAACTTAAATAAAATTCAAGGCGTGTTTAGCGATCCGAATACAGATACCGGTATGCAGAGTGTGCTGGATAGCTTTTGGAAGTCCTGGAACAGTCTGGCGGAAGACGGCTCGAATAATGGTGCCCGGAAAGTTGTGCGGGAGCGTGGCGTTGAGCTGGTTGATGCTATTCAACATGCCAGCACCCAATTGCAGAATATGGTTTCTGATATTAATTCAGTTCTTAAAATTCGGGTTGATACTGTTAATCAAATAACCTCAGAGATGCTTTCTCTAAACAAACAGATAATGCAAGTAGAAGCCAGCGGTACTGATCATGCGAATGATCTTCGCGACCGGCGGGATCTCCTTGTTGACCAATTATCAAAAATGATGAATGTACGGGTAACGGAAGAAAAAAATGGTACATATACAGTTCAATCTTCTGGCGTTACGTTGGTGGACGCCAATAATATAACTAAGCTTGTGACAAAATCAAAAAAGGATCCTGATTATGGGTATGAGGTAGTAAACATTTATACTGAGCAGGATCAAAAGGATGACACTAAACCGCCCATCAACTTTACCGATGGTGAAATCAAGGGACTTATCGACTCACGGGATAAAACGGCTGACAGCACTACAGGTAATTCACGGGAAAGTGACATTAGCGCCAAAGCCTATTTGAACAAGTTGTCCAAAATGAGTCAATTTTTGCTGCAGGAGTTTAACTCTGTGCACCGGGATGGATACGGGTTAAGTGATGATGATACTGGATATAACTTTTTCGGTGTTAGTAAGCCAAACCCCCCGGCTGTAGACAATACTGACTATAGCAATTCCACCAATTTTACTGCACTATTCGGACATGAGCCGACAGCAAAAGACTGGATCGATCAATTACGGGTTAATGAGGATATGTTTAATTCAGTTAATGGTTTAAACCATATTGCTGCTAAGACGAAGGTGGGAAGTTTGACGGTATCGCAGAGCGATCCTTCTGCTCCTAAGATTAGACTTGGCGGGGACTACCCTGCCGGAGTATCCTTGCCTGCTAATTATACGGTTACAGTAAATAGAAATGCTGATGGAACCATCTCTAATGTTAGCTACAGTTATAAAGATAGTAAAGGGGTAGATAGTGGGGCTATCAACGTAACACCACCATTTTCCGAATCGGCAAACGGAACCACAAAAATTAGTCTAGGTTCTTTATCTATTACCGTAGATACGAAAAATACAAAAGGTACGGCCTGTACGTATACCTTTACCACTCTCAAAGAAGCGCAAAACAATGCGGCCGGTGATAATGCCACTAATATGTACAACCGGTTAAAACAAGATATTTCAGCTACACTGGAAAGTTCTTCCCTGGATACCTTTTATGGCTCTGTGATTGGCGCTCTTGGTGTACAGACGCAAAATATCGGTCGTTTGAAAACAAACCAGACGACATTAGTAAATCAGATCACTAACTGGCGGTCCTCGGTATCAGGCGTTAATCTTGATGAAGACTTGAGTGACATGATTCGCTTTCAGAAAGGGTATAATTCCGCCGCCAGGATTTTGACCGCGATGGACGAAATGCTTGATAAATTAATTAATGGCACAGGCGCTGTAGGAAGGTAGGGACTGAAAAAATGCGCGTAAGCACAAACATGTTGAGCTACAACTTCATGACAAGTTTAAATAGTGCATTGGAACGGCAAAATAACCTGCAGGAAAAACTAGCTGACGGAAAGGACCTGCATCGTCCGTCCGATGACCCTGTTAAAACCATCAGGAGTCTTAGATTTAATATTAATCTAAGAGAAAATGAACAATATACACAAAATGTTAAAGATGCTTTGTCCTGGATGGAAACAACTGACGGGGCAATGAGTGATTTGAGTTCGCTCACTATTAAAGCGAAAGAACTTGTCACTAACGCAATCGCTCCTAATCCTAACATGGCGTTGGATGCAATTGCGAAGGAACTTGATGGTATCATTAACCAAATGGTACAGATCGGCAATACCAGAATTGGCGACAGATATATATTTGCGGGACAGAAGGACAAAACGGAACCATTTAAGCGCGAAATTTTGGAAGATGCCAATGGAAATAAAATCGAAACGGTTACTTACTCTGGTGACAGTAACAAAATATCAATGCGTATCCAACCGGGGAGTATGACCCCTTCACAAGACAGTGTTAACCTTACCGGCGAAGAAGTCTTTGGCTCACTCAAGACGGTCACTACTAAGGATGGTACTCAGCTCAAAACAGCTGACTTGTTTAATAACCTGTTAGCGATAAAAAGATCTTTGGAAGGAAAACAGAGTCAAAGCAATCCTACCGGTGGACAGTTAACGTTAGACAGTGGTAGTCCTGGTAGCCCCGACAAGGCATTTATTTTAAAAATCGATAATGTTGCCGGTGGATTGCCGCAAAGTCCTGTATCCTATTCAATTGACGGCGGAGAAACGTGGAATAATGCGGCGATTGACGCGACGGGGCAAATTACCTTTCCTGCCGGCACTTTAAATAAGACGTCCGCCGTTGTATATAATGTAGCCAGTTCACCTAATACGGCAAAAGGTGATACATACACTATTCCGACCACTGCTGATGGGGGAGCCTCCTGCAGCTCCAACTTGAAATGGTTATCGAATGTCGGCATGGATTTAGTAGATAAAGTGCATGATCAAATTCTCAACACCCAAACGGAGATAGGTGCCAGGATGTCTATGTACGAACAAGCCCAGTCTCTTCTAGAGAGGGATAATGTTGTTATCACGGGCGATGTGTCTGCCAATGAAGACCTGGACATACCTAAAGCGATGGTGGATTTCAAAACAAGTGAAAGTATATATCGTACTGCACTATCAATTGGTGCCCGACTCATGCCGCCTTCACTGGCCGATTTCCTAAAATAGTAGGGGGCGATTACAATGCTCACCCTCAATATTTCTCAGCAATATGCCAAAATCAGTATATCAACTACCCGGGCGGAAATGAACCTATCCACCACTCGACCTCAACTTAGTATGGAAAATGAGCCGGCCAAAGTCGAAATCAGCCAGCCTAAAGGGGAACTGGATATTGACTGGGATCCATTCCGGGCGTCTTATGGCATCAAGACTTGTAGCCAAGTTTCACGGGATTATGCTGAGCTAGGCAGGCAGGCGGCCCTTGAAGGTATTGGCCGCATTGCCGAAGAAGGTAATAGAATGGCCAAGATAGAATCAAAAGAAGACCCGATGGTGGCTATGGCTGCTGAATCCACCTTGCCGCCGGAACCTGAAATCACATGGTCTTGGTTAGAGCCTCCCTCTATTCGTTACACGGCACATCCAGTGAAATTTAAACCATCACCGGGGCATCTTACTGTTAAATTTACTCCAGGCACCGTTGATATGAACTACAAACCCGCTAATGTTGATATTCGAATGGCTCAGTATCCTAGTGTAAAAATGTGGGTAACCGATAATTCGGTAGATATTAATATATAAAAATAAGCCTTGTTTATCTGACATAAAATGGTTATAATATAAGCAAAACATCAACCGCCTTTGTTGGCGTATAGTAATACTTCCTGTATTTAAGTATGGGCAGAGGGCGAATCTCTGCCCAATATTTATTATGTATATGGCTATGTTCTTTTGCGAAAAAAAGGAGGTTACCCATGCTAATTCAATCTACTCGTTTTGGACAAATAGAAATTGTTGATAGTGAACTTATTCATTTTCCTCATGCTCTTCCTGGTTTCCAGGCGGAAAAAACATTTGCGTACCTTCCCTACCAGCCGGAAAGTCCCTTTGCCTTTCTTCAATCAATTAACGAACCTGACCTGGCCTTTGTTATTGTTGAACCGTTTGCTTTTTTTAAAGAGTATAGTTTTCATCTCGATGATGCTATCGCTTCCGAATTAGGTTTATCCGACGACAATAAGCCGCGAATCTTTAATATTGTTCGTATTCCCGAAAAAACGGAAGAAATGACAGCAAATCTGTTAGCGCCCATCATCATAAACTGGAATACCCGGCAGGCCATGCAGATTGTGTTGGAAAAATCCCCCTATACCGTGCGTCATCGTCTTTTCCCGCAAGGGTTTCCGGAACAAAAAGAAAAAGGGGGTAAGTAGCATGCTGGCGCTTACCCGTAAAATCGGCGAACGTATCGTTATTGGCGACAACATTACTGTGACAATTGTAGATATTAAGGGTGACAGCATCCGGATTGGTGTAGATGCTCCTAAAGAAGTGAAAATTTACCGCGGGGAAATCTACGATGCGATTGTTGCTGAAAATAAACAGTCGGCAAAATCGATCGACTTGTCTGCGATCGATGTACTAAAGGGAATAAAATTGCCTTGATATATCAAAAAAATCTAAAGGTTTTTCCTTTTTATCCGATAACATATATAGAATAGTAATGCTGAGGTGGTAGCATGGATATTAATACGGGTAATTCAATAAATGTTTCTTCTACCTACACTCCAGTCAAAGCAGCTAATATTGCAGTTAATAGTGAAATAAAACCGGAACTAGCTAAAGAAGAAAATATGCAGCAAGGGGTAAAAGCCCAGGAAATGTCCCGTGGGGACATTGATAAGTCCATGGGAGATTTGAATAAGATCATGCAATTAGTAAATGCTGATCTCAGATTTACCTTACATGAAGAAACACAGCGTCTTATCGTGCAACTTGTTGATTCCAAGGATCAAAAAGTTCTGAAAGAGTTCCCGCCGCACGAGCTCTTAGATACCCTTGCGGCGATAAGAAATTATATTGGTGTGTTATTAGACAAAAAGGCTTAGATTCGAGGAGGGAATGAAATGGCACTAAGAACATATGGCCTTAGTGGATCAGGCATGGATGTTGACCAAATGGTCAAAGATATGATGAAAGCGCAACGGGCTCGTTATGATACCCTGGTTCAGAAGAAAACCAAGGTAGAGTGGAAAAAGGAAGACTTTAATACTATGTATACTACTATTAAAGGCTTCCGCGATACAGTATCAACTTATAAATTGAGCAATATGGTGTCGCCGAAAAGTGTTTCTTCCAATGATGAGAAAGTAATTCAGGCAACTGCTAATGCGGATGCTGCCAATATTACCCATAGTCTTGAAGTTAAACAACTAGCAAAGGGCGTATCCTTGACAAGTGCAGGTGCAAATGCCAGTCCGGCTGCAGCTACCGATACGATTACTACCGGAGCTAGCAAAGACACGCTTGCCAATCAATTTACTGGCTTGACCGGCACATTTAAGATAAAAATAGCCAACGGCAAATTGTCAAAAGAAATAACTATTGATACCAGCAAAAGTATATATCAGGCAGTTAGTGATATTAATAATGCCGGAATCAATGTTAAAGCAAATTATGATGCGTCTCTTGACCGCTTTTTCTTGTCAACAACCGACACCGGCGCTAATACGACATTGGATTTCACGGGCAGTGACGCTAAAGGTAAAGACTTCCTGCAAAACAATCTTAAACTTTGTGTAGATCCTACAAAAAATAAGGGGCAGGATGCCACTATTATTTTGGACAATGTTGAGATAAATCAGCCCAACAATTCTTTTACCATTTCCGATGTTACTTATAATCTCAAAGGCGAAGGAAAAGCAAATGTTGCCGTCGCTCCGGACAATGCTAAAACTCTTGCAAATGTAAAAGCGTTTGTTGATGCATATAACGGTATCTTAGACAAGATTAATTCCGAACTAAAAGAAGATCGCTATAAGGATTATTTGCCGCTAACTGACGAACAAAAGAAACAATTGAGCGAATCACAAATCAAGGCTTGGGAAACAAAGGCCAGAAGCGGAATACTGCGCCGTGACCCGATATTGCAGCAATCGGTTAATCAGATGAGAAACGCTGTTTACAGCCCTGTTTCGGGTGTGTCGGGTAAGTATACCAGTCTCGCATCAATTGGTATAACTACAGGTCTTTATACTGAGGGTGGCAAACTCCATATTGATGATGAAAACAAGCTGAAAAAAGCGATTGAAGAAGACCCGGATGTTATCAACAAGTTATTTACGGCAAATGGCAGCACCAGCAGCACACAAGGGGTTGCTTACCGTTTGTACGATTCGCTTAAAGGAGCTATGGACAAAATCGGCAGAGAAGCCGGTTATTCTGCCGGTATTAGTGATGATACCAAAAGTACGTTGGCTAACGAAATCAGAGATTATAATAGTCAGATAAACACACTGAGTAAACGGCTTGCTACGATGGAAGATAATTATTACAGAAAATTTAATGCCATGGAAGTAGCCCTAGGCAAGATAGGTAAACAAAGTAGCTGGTTAACTTCGCAACTAGGGGGCTAAGCTTGCTAAGTCTATGGAATTGAGGAGGATTACAGATGAACGCTGCCAATATGGCTAATGCCTATAAACATCAGCAGATTATGACTGCGTCGCCTGAAGAGTTGACTCTTATGCTGTATAATGGGGCTATCCGGTTTATCGCTGAAAGCATTCAGGCCATTGAACATAGCGACTTACAGAAAGCTCATAATTCCAATTTACGGGCTCAAGCGATTGTGCGCGAATTTATGCTTACCTTAGATATGCAATATGAAATATCCGAGGGTTATAATAAACTCTATGACTACATTGAGTATCGCTTAATTCAGGCCAATCTTAAAAAAGACATTGCTCAGTTAGAAGAAGCTAAAAACCTGCTCCAAGAACTACGAGACGGCTGGGTACAAGCCATGAAAGCAGTTAAAATCGAGCGAGCAGCGGTTGCTCGATAATGGCAGCTACAGCGCAAGCGGGGCAGGAAGCCAGTAGACTTTGGCAGGATTATGCATTTTTAACTAGAGAAATGGCCAAATTACTTGTAACCCAGGATTTAGAACTATTTTTAGAACTCATGAATCAGCGGGAAAAAATACAGGATGCTGTTTCCAATCTAACTGCGGATGATTATAAAACAACAACGGAAGGCAAGGAATTACTCGCAGCAATAAATAAGCAGAACAGTGCAATTGCCGCTGATTTACAGCGCATGTATAATAAAAGTAAGAATCGTAACCAGATTGCGAAAGCTTACGAGAGCCTCGGGATGGGATATTCCGGTGCGAGAATGGATAGTCAAAGCTAATTTAATATATATCTAAATTAAATCGGGCATATTGCCCGGTTTTTCTTTCTGTAGATACGAATTAAGGGTTGCCGGCGGTAGCCCTTTTTATGTTTATAAGTATGAAACAATTGAAATGTAACAAATATAATACGACTCAATTATTTTTGGTAAACCTTACACAAAAAAAATAAATATTAGCAATAAATGACAAAATAAATAAAAAATCGACATTTAATATTAAGTTATTTCGACAAAATTCGATAATATTATTGAACAAGTCAGTGGCTACTTATTGCACGATCGTAAAGGAAAAAAAGATTCTCCGAAGTGGGGTTCTTCCTCGCTGATTCTTGAAACATTGCGGCAATAAGAAGTTATATCGGATTGTTGTTAAAACAAAAAAGGCTTGCGATTTGAGGAGGGAATGAAATGTCAGTAAGAACTTACGGCCTTAGCGGGTCGGGGATGGACATTGATCAAATGGTCAAAAGTATGATGAAATCTCCACAGATGCGTTATGATAGTCTGATTCAGAAGAAGACCCAGCTGGAGTGGAAAAAGGCAGACTATAATACTATGTATACGGCTGTTAGCGATTTTCAGAAGACAGTATTCAATTATAAAATGAGCAGTATGGTGTCTCCCAAAGTAGTATCTTCCAATGATGAGAAGATCGTTCAAGCAACTGCTAATGCAGATGCGGTTAATATTACTCATTCTCTTACAGTTAATAAACTGGCAAAAGGTGTATCTTTGATAAGCGCTGGTGCGAATGCCAATCCGCCGGCTGGAAGCGATACGATTACTACCGGGGCCGCCAAAGATACTCTTGCCGATCAATTTACTGCTTTAAACGGTACGTTCACAATAAAAATTGCCAATGGCGGGTCATCAAAAGAGATAACCGTTGACACCAGTAAAAGTATATATCAGTTAGTTAGTGACATTAATAGTGCAGGAATTAATGTGAAAGCAAATTATGATACGACGTTGGATCGATTTTTTCTGTCAACAACAAATACCGGCGCTAAGACGACCCTGGACTTCACGGGTAGTGATGCTGCGGGTATGAGTTTTTTACAAAACAACCTCAAACTTTGTGTTGATCCAGCCCAAAATCAGGGGCAAGATGCTGATATTACCTTGGATAATGTACAGATAAAACAGTCTAATAATAATTTTACCATCTCCGGCATTACCTATAATCTTACGAGTGAAGGCGAAGCAAATGTGTCAGTTGCGCCTGATAATGACAAAATATTTACGAACGTAAAGGCGTTTGTTGATACCTACAACAATATGTTAGACAAGCTTAATTCTAAACTCAAAGAAGCAAAATATAGTGACTATTTGCCGCTAACTGACGATCAGAAGAAAGAAATGAGTGACTCGCAAATTACAGCTTGGGAAGCAAAGGCCAAAAGTGGTTTACTGCACAATGATTCTGTCTTGCGGGACATTGTTGATAAGATGCGCAGTGCGGTTAGCAGTCCTGTTTCGGGTTTGTCCGGTAAGTATACCAGCTTTGCGGCAATTGGTATAACTACAGGTGACTACTCTGAGAATGGTAAACTTCATATTGACGAAAACAAACTAAAAGACGCAATTAAAGATGATCCCGATGTTATTAATAATTTATTTGATACAAATGGCAGTACCAGTAGCAAACAAGGTATTGTTGTCCGTTTAAGTGATTCACTTAAGAACGGTATGGGGGAAATTGCCAGGGAAGCCGGTTATTCAGCCGATATTACAGATGATACCAAGAGTGCGTTGGCTAATGAAATCAGGGATTATAATAATCAGGTAAGCACACTGGGTAAACGACTCACTGAGATGGAAGATAATTACTACAATAGATTTAATGCCATGGAAGAAGCTCTAAATAAGATAAATCAACAAAGCAACTGGTTGACCTCGCAATTAAAAGGATAGTATTACTAAGCCTGTGGGATAAAATAGTTTACTGAATGAATGTTATTTTGGGATCCATATTTTAGTTAACAATGTCATAAATTGATAAATATCGACAAAAAATATAAAAAATACTATTTTTTTTACAAAACCACTTAAGTTATTTCGACAAAATTCGATAATATTATTGAACAAGTCAGTAATTAATTATCGTATCGGCCGAACGAAAAGGGTTACTGAATTAAAATTGCCGGGCAAGGATGTCCGGTGAAAAAAATCATGGAGGAGAAAACATATGATTATTAATCACAACATGTCTGCATTGAACACTCTACGCCAAATGGACACCAACCAAAAGGCAACTACCAGTTCATTAGAAAAACTGTCTTCCGGTCTTCGCATCAACAAAGCCGGTGATGATGCTGCTGGGTTGGCCATTTCCGAAAAAATGCGTGGTCAGATCCGTGGCTTGGATCAAGCTTCCCGTAACGCTCAAGACTCGATCTCCATGATCCAAACAGCTGAAGGCGGTCTGAACGAAACCCACAGTATTCTCCAACGGATGCGCGAACTTGCTGTTCAAGCTTCAACAGATACTAACACTACTACTGACAGAAACGCGCTGCAAGATGAAATGAAGCAGTTGACCAATGAGATTGACCGGATTGCCAACACTACTGAGTTCAATACTAAGAAACTATTGAATGGTGATCTAAAAGGCACTAATAACCAAATTAATGGATCAGGCGCTCTCGAATCTACTTTTGGTAATGGTTCAGTTAAACTGAGCAATATAGGTAATATCTCCATTAATGGAAAAACTGATGTTATTCATATCAATATTATTAGCTCAGCTAAAGTTTCTACAAGTGGTATTTCTGCAGCTACAATCTCAACCTCCACAGTTCTCGGTAACATTACTAAAATTTCCATAGCTGCTGGTAAAATTACTATTAGTACTACTACTATTACCGGTGGTGCAACTTCGTTAACTATCAATCTGACTCAAGACAAGAACATTCGTGCTGGAGATACCATCACAATTTCTATGCAAAAAGGTGCTCTTGCTGACAATGGCAATAAAGCAGCTGTTGCTCAGATTGGTGCCAACGCAGGCCAAGTTCTGAAAATCGGTATTAACGCTATGGATTCTACTTCTATTGGCGTTCGGGATACCAAAGGTAATGCATTAGACCTTACCACTCAGAAAAATGCTGATGGTGCAATTTACCTTGTAAATAATGCGATTGAAAAAGTATCTACCGAGCGTTCTAAATTAGGTGCTCTTCAAAACAGATTAGAACACACTATTAACAACCTCGGAACCTCTTCTGAAAACGTTACTGCAGCTGAGTCTCGTATTCGCGACGTAGACATGGCTAAAGAAATGACTAATTTCCAGAAAAACAACATTCTTAACCAAGCTGCTCAAGCTATGCTGGCACAAGCTAACCAACAACCGCAAGGCGTTCTCCAATTACTCCGGTAATTCGACTGGTAAAAGATTAAGAATGGCTGACCTTAATTGGTCGGCCATTTTTGTTTGTCAGGAGTTTCGCTATAGTAAATGTAAGGTATAGCTACTAAAAAAAATATTAGAAAAATATTAGAAAATTGGTATTGGATGCTTAAGATATTATGAATAATTTACGATAATAAAGATGAAACTCAGTAATCACCGTCGCCGCGGCCGGGTGATGATGGCACTGGAAATAAAAAAATGCCGGGCAAGGATGCCAGGTATGAAATTCAAGGAGGAGAAATTACAATGATTATTAATCACAATATGTCGGCTTTAAACACCCTTCGCCAAATGGGTAACAATCAAAAGGCAACTACTGGTTCACTGGAGAAACTTTCTTCCGGTCTTCGCATCAATAGAGCCGGTGATGATGCCGCAGGTTTAGCTATCTCTGAAAAGATGCGCGGTCAGATCCGTGGTTTGGATCAAGCCTCTCGTAACGCGCAAGACTCTATCTCCATGATTCAAACAGCAGAAGGTGGTTTGAACGAAACCCACAGCATCCTCCAACGGATGCGCGAACTTGCTGTTCAAGCTTCCACAGATACCAACACTACTACAGATAGAAACGCTCTTCAAGATGAAATGAAGCAGCTTACCCAAGAGATTGACCGTATTGCTAACACTACTGAGTTTAATACCAAGAAACTTTTAAATGGCGATCTGAAAGGCACTAACGATAGAATCAACGGTTCGGGAGCCATTGAATCTACTTTTGGTAACGGGTCGGTTAAACTAGGCAATATTATTAGTGTTGGTGTTAATGGACAAACTGATGTTATTCACATCAATATTATTAGCTCAGCTAAAGTTTCCACAAGTGGTATTTCAGCAGCTAACATTTCAAAATCCACTGTACTTGGCAACATTAATGTTGGTAAAATTTCCATAGCTGGTGGTAAAATTACCATTAGTACCACTGCTTTTAGCAGCGGTGCTGCAACTTCGTTAGTAATAAACCTGACTAATGATAAATCCATTCGTGCCGGAGATACCATCACTATTTCGCTGCAAAAAGGTGCTCTTGCCAACAACGGTAATAAAGAAGCTGTTGCACAAATTGGTGCTAACTCGGGCCAAGTTCTGAAAATTGGTATTAACGCTATGGATTCCAGTTCTCTTGGCGTTCGTGATACCAAGGGTAATGCATTAGATCTTACTACTCAGAAAAATGCTGATGGCGCTATTTACTTTGTAAATAACGCACTTGAAAAAGTATCTACCGAGCGTTCCAAACTGGGTGCTCTTCAAAACAGATTAGAGCATACCATTAACAACCTCGGAACTTCTTCGGAAAATCTGACTGCAGCTGAGTCCCGTATTCGCGACGTAGACATGGCTAAAGAAATGACTACCTTCCAGAAGAACAATATCCTCAACCAAGCTGCACAAGCTATGTTGGCACAAGCTAACCAACAACCGCAAGGTGTTCTCCAATTACTCCGGTAATTCAATTGGTTCAAGATTAATAAATGGCTGACCTTAAATGGTCGGCCATTTTTATTTGTCACAGGTTCGTTACAATAAATGTAATGTATAGCAACTAAAAATGTTGGAAAAATATTAGAAATTTGGTAGTTACTGCTTAAGGTATTGTGAATATTTTACGATAATAAAAATGAAATTCAGTAGCCATCTTTGCCGCGGCCGGGTGATGATGGCGCTGAAAATAAAATTGCCGGGCAAGGATGCCAGGTATGAAAATCAAGGAGGAAAAAACACTATGATTATTAACCACAATATGTCTGCTTTAAACACCCTTCGCCAAATGGGTAACAATCAAAAGGCAACTACCAGTTCGCTAGAGAAACTGTCTTCGGGTCTTCGCATCAACCGCGCTGGTGATGATGCCGCTGGCTTAGCAATCTCTGAAAAAATGCGCGGTCAGATCCGTGGTTTGGATCAAGCTTCCCGTAATGCTCAAGATTCCATTTCCATGATTCAAACAGCTGAAGGTGGTTTAAACGAAACTCACAGCATCCTCCAGCGGATGCGCGAATTGGCTGTTCAAGCTTCCACAGATACCAACACTACTACAGACAGAAACGCTCTTCAAGACGAAATGAAGCAGCTTACCCAAGAGATTGATCGTATTGCCAACACTACTGAGTTTAACACCAAAAAGCTGTTAAACGGTGATTTAAAAGGTACGAACGATAAGATCAACGGTTCAGGAGCTGTTGAATCTACTTTTGGTAATGGATCAGTTAAAGTAAAAACAAGTATGGCAAAATTTTCGCAAATTGGCGCAACTGATGTAATTCATATCAATGTTGTTAGCTCAGCTGCTATTACAAGCGGCTTGAACAAAGCTGTAATTTCAACATCTACAGTTCTGGGGAATATTGGCCCTGCTAAAGTTGCAATAAGTGGTTCTAAAATAATTATTAGTACAACCTTTATTTCCGGCACAGGTAATCTAGTACTTACCTTCAACATCACCAATGCTACTAGTATGCGTGCCGGGGATACTATTACTATCTCACTACAAAAAGGTGCTCTTGCAAGCAACGGTAATAAAGAAGCAGTTGCTCAAATTGGCGCTAATTCAGGCCAAGTGCTGAAAATTGGTATTAATGCTATGGATTCTACTGCCCTCGGTGTTCGAGATACCAAAGGGAATGCATTAGATCTTACTACCCAGAAAAATGCTGATGGCGCTATTTACTTTGTAAATAACGCACTTGAAAAAGTATCTACCGAGCGTTCCAAACTGGGTGCTCTTCAAAACAGATTAGAGCATACCATTAACAACCTCGGAACTTCTTCTGAAAATCTGACAGCAGCTGAGTCTCGTATTCGTGACGTAGACATGGCTAAAGAAATGACTACCTTCCAGAAGAATAACATCCTCAACCAGGCTGCTCAAGCTATGTTGGCACAAGCTAATCAACAGCCGCAAGGCGTTCTCCAATTACTTCGGTAATTAATTGTTTTGTAAATAATAATAAATGGCTGACCGTTACTGGTCAGCCATTTTAATTATATTTAATTAAATACCTCAAAAGCATAAATGTTGGAGAAATGTTAAGAAAGTTATTATTTTCTACTTAAGGTATTATTATTGTTTTACGATATTATAAATGAAAAATAAGTGGTCATTAACGCAGAACGAATGTAATCTAGTGCTGTCGTTAACAGTACCCAATGCTATCAGCATTCGTGTTGGAGATACCACACTATTTCTCAGCAAAAAGGTGTCTTGCCAACACAACCAGGCTCTCAAGCTATGTTGGTACAAGCTAACCAATAGCCGCAAGGCGTTTTCCAATTACTCGGGTGATTGATGCAAATTATTGACAAGATGGCTGATCTTAACCGGTCAGCCATTTTATACTATGTAGTAAAAATTGTATAAATTTTCTTGTGAGTATTTCTGATTTCAAAAAGATTTGCTTGTTATTCCGTCTTAGTAGGACGAAAATTTTTTGATATGAGAAATGCTTGAAAAGAATTTTCACTATAAAAAGGAGTAATTTATGATAAAAAATATATTACAAAAGAATCTTGAAACAATTGCGGAAACTACCCCGTTCCTATTAAATGAACTACTTCAACTTGATTTTTCGCAAATGGATAGCGGTGTAGTTGAGGAAATTGCTAGCAATGGCAGTCGGGATATTTATTTCTGTCATGGCAATAACAAATTTTTGCTGCATAGTAGCTACGACCCAATTGCAGAAGCACAGCGCATTGCCTGTGGTGTAAATAAAACCAAAGACTACTTATTCGTTGTATTTGGTCTGGGACTGGGATTTCATTTATTCGAACTGAAGAAACAAATATCAACAGCTACCAAAGTTGTTATTGTTGAGCATAATTTAGATGTTTTAAAATATGTGCTTACTCATTTTGATTTATCGGAAATTTTTAAGAGTGGTCAGTTTATTTTACTTTTTGGTGATGAGCAGCAAATTGGGAAAATGTCCTTATACCTGGCAGCATTGAATTTTTACAATTTAGCTCATAACATTCAGGTGTTGACATTGCCAAACTATTACGTTTATGCCAACGAAAATAAGAATGCTTTGCAGCATATTTCGAAGACTATGCTTAATACCGTTATTTCTTTTGGAAATTCTTTAGACGACCAGTTCGTAGGTTTTGCAAATATGTGTTATAACACTGATGCTATTATGCGAAGCAATTCCATTGATGAGCTAAAAGGCAAATATAAAGATGTTCCGGCTATCATAGTAGCTGCGGGGCCATCTTTGGACAAAAACATCCAGTATTTGAAAGAGGCTAATGACAAAGCACTGATTATTGCCTGTGATGCCAGTATGAGGGCATGCGAAAAGCATGACGTTCAGCCTGATGCCATCGCAAGTATTGAACGAGATGAACCTACCTATACATTTTATTATAAGGACAGAAAGTTTCCTAAAGACTTGGTACTGCTTGCGCCTGGTTCAATATGGCCTAAAATTTATGATGAATATGAAGGTAAAACAGTCATTATGGCGCGCAATGATAAAGGCTTTGAAAAAATATGGACATCAACCTTCGAACAGTTTGAGTATGTTAGTCTTGGTCATTCTTGTGCGACAGTAGCCTTTGCGGCAGCCAGAGAGGCTGGTTGTAATCCAATTATTCTTATCGGACAGGATCTGGCTTATACAAGTGGTAAAAAGCATAGCAATCTGACACATACAGAATTTGAAGGCGAAAACGACGACAGGGATTCCACAGGCGTATATTTGGAAGACCATGAAGGTAATCTGCTGAAATCACATCTTGTTTATAAAATATTTAAAGAATGGTACGAAATGCAGATTGTAGGTAACCGCAATTTACAGGTTATTAATGCAACTGAAGGCGGAGCTTATATTAAAGGCACAACGCGCATGACGTTGCAAGAGGCTATTGACCGATACTGTCAAAAACCTATTGGTAAACGGCTTGTCGAGTACTTGTCGGTAAAAGATAAAAGTGAAACTAGATTGGAAAAATATGATAAATTGATTAAAAATTTTACCAATGATTTGAAATTATTAAAGAGAATTCAAAAATCGGCAACAGAACATATGGAAATGCTGATTGACGTGGAGAGAACTCTTATTGACGGGTGCAGCGATCGCCAATTGGAAAAGGTTGTACTGAAAATGCAGCGCGGTGATAAGATTATCCGAAGTATTGTTAATGCGGATTCAATTGAATCTTATTTCGCCCCCATTATTGTTCCGACAATTATGCAGGTCAAAAAAATTGGTAATGAATTAACTTTGGAAAATGTACAACGCAATCGGTTATTGCAGCATAATTTAATGTTTATGATTGTCAATAGTATGGACTTGATTATAAAGGAATATAGCAAAGGTAAAACAATTTTAGAGGAAAAGAGACAACTGATAATCCCTGAATAGGAGGGTTCCGAGTGCATCATCCATTTTTAGCAACCAATAGAATCTACTTACGGAGACTAGAACAGAAAGATATTGACGGAAGTTATTTCCAATGGCTTAATGACCAAAATATTACGCGGTGGATGCGGCATGGCATATTTCCCAATAGCTATGAAGCCATGAAGGGTTTTTATGATAGCCAAGCTATAAGTAGAACTGATGTTGTTTTTGCAATTGTGTTGCAAGATAAAGACAGGCATATTGGCAATATTGGTCTGCATGCTATTAACTATGTCTTTCGCTCTGCGGAGATTGGAATTATCATTGGAGAGACTGACTGCTGGGGGAAAGGATATGCTGCTGAAGCAATTTCCTTACTAGCTAGCCATTGTTTTAACCGTCTAAATTTGAATCGTCTGTCGGCAGGTGCAGTTGATAAAAACATTGGGTCGGTACGTGCTTTTGAAAAGGCTGGTTTCTGTAGAGAAGGAATTTCACGCCAAGCTTACTTTTGTGAAGGGGACTATCATGACTGTGTTAATTTAAGTTTATTACGCAGTGAATGGTTAAAGAAAGATCATGAGCAATTATAAGGCAGCTGTTATCGGCTTAGGTAAGATCGGTCTGACCTATGACCTGGATCCTAAGCGGGAGCGTCCCTCTTCACATGTTTTAGCATATGAGTTCAATCCAGCTATTAAACTTGTTGCTGCAACCGATAAAATAAAGGAGCAGGAGCTGACACTTCACAAACTAGCACCTGAAGTTAAGTTTTACCAGAGTGTGTCAGAGCTCTTGCAAAATAATGAAATAGATGTTATTAGTATTTGCACTCCGCCCAGTCATCATTTGTCTGCAATCCAACAAGTATTACAGAATTCAGCAGCTAAAATTATCTTTTGTGAAAAGCCTTTGGTTGGCTCACTTGAGGAAGTAACTAAATTAAAACAGTTACTCCAGGATACGGGGTGCCATCTCATTCCAAATCTGTCGCGCCGTTGGAATAGTGGAATGAAACGTGTTAAAGATACTATATCTTCTGGACAATACGGTGAATTACAGAAGATACACGTAAGATATACCAGGGGTATTTTCAATACAGGTGCGCATTTGTTTGATTTATTGCATTGGTGGGTCGGTAAAATTGACAGGGTTCGGATTCTTAATAGAATTGAGACATCGGCTGATAGCGACAATGATCCCTCTTTCTCGTTTATCTTCAAAATCGGTGATGCAGTAACCGGTTTTGCTGAGGCATTTAATGACAGCCAATATTATTTAGTCGAAATTGATTTATATTTTTCCAAAGGGAAGATTTCCTTCCGAAATAGTGGTGATGATGTTTTATATTATCGTGTTGGGGAGCATCATTTATTTTCAGGGTTTAAAAGCTTGCTGTTAGACAGACACGAAAATAAGTTGTTAGCAGAGTCAAATTTAGCAAATGCTGTTGACAATATTGTGAAAGTATTAGAAGGTACTGAATCGCCGATGTGCACAATGGATGATAGTATATATCCTCTATATGTTGCACAATCATTATTACAATCATATAACAATGATTCTTCTGAAGAAAGGGTTGGTCGGTATGAGTAAATTGACTTTATTAGGAGGAACTCCGGTTAGAAATGCGGCAATACCCTGGACTAACACAATGGGGGAAGAAGAAAAGGCTGCTGTTGTTAAAGTTATGGAATCGGGAACTCTTTCAGCCTTTTTAGCGAAGGCCGGAGCTGCTTTTCTTGGCGGCCCCAAAGTAAAAGAAATTGAAAAAGATTTTTCAGATAGATTTGGGGCTAAATACGGAATTGCGGTTAACTCGGCAACTACGGCACTACATACAGCGGTTGCGGCCTGTGAAATTGGTCCTGGTGATGAAGTCCTGGTAACACCTTATACCATGTGTGCTACTGCATCTGCTATTTTAATGAATAATGCTGTACCTGTCTTTGTCGATATTTGCTCCGACACATACAATTTGAATCCTGCAGAAATTGAAAAATGGTTATCTCCTCGGACAAAAGCAATTATAGTAACCAATTTGTTTGGTTTGCCGGGAAATTTACCTGAGATTTTAAGAATTGCCAGAAAACATGGTTTATATGTAATTGAAGATAACGCTCAAGGGCCTGGTGCTACAATCGAGGGAAAACAGGCGGGCACATTCGGTGACTTAGGAATCTTCAGTCTTAACTATCATAAGGTCATTCATAGTGGCGAAGGCGGGATTATCCTAACTGATAATCCCAAATTGGCTTATCGCTGCCAGTTAGTTCGAAACCATGGCGAATTGGCAGTAGATGATCTTAATGATGATGAATCAGTAGTTTTGGGTTCTAACTATCGCATGACCGAGCTGCATGCAGTTATCGGCATTGAACAACTAAAAAAATTAGATGGCTTTTTGTCAATTCGTCGTGCACTAGCGGACAAGCTGACTGCTGCCTTAAAAAGCTATAATGGCTTACAGGGTGTTGTTGTACCTACAGGGTATGAGCATTCATATTATGTCTATCCTATTCAATTTGATAAAGCAATATGGGGAATTACACGCGCTACTTTTGCTGCCGCGATGAAAGCGGAAGGATTCCCGTTAGGTGAAGGTTATGTCAAACCAATTTATTTAATGAAACTATATCAGCATAAAAAGGTATATAACCAGACACAGTATCCTTTTTCGTTAATCGATAAACCGAGTCAATCTTACAAAAAAGGGATTTGCCCAGTAGTAGAAAATATGTATGAAGATAAACTTTTGATAGCTGATGTGTGCAGAGTACCTTATTGTGAGCAGGATATTGATGATTTTATGACAGCTGTTGATAAGGTTTGGCAATCGCGTCAAGGGCTTTATGAATATGAAAAAAATAATCTTACTAGCTCATGATCCTGGTGGCTATGATGTGGTTTTTCCAGTTGCGCAAAAATTGCAACGAGATGGTAATGCAGTAGATTTTTATACTATAGGTCCTGCTGCAAAGCTAAATCCAATGTACAGTGTTGCAAAAGCCGAACTGCTGCGATTAATCAGAAATCTTTTGAGCAACGGCGAAATATGTGGGCTTGTAACTGGAACGAGCGGGGGGAGCAGCCTGGAGTTACAAGCTATCGCTGCTTGCAGACAAGCCGGAATACCAACGGTCGCGATTATCGATTATTGGTCGAATTACCGAAGCCGGTTTGTCTGTCCCACGGGAGAGGTTATTTATCCTGATTATTGTATTGTGATGGATGGTTTGGCTAAAGATGAAGCTATTCGAGACGGTATACCCAAAACGATTATTTCGGTTTTGGGACATCCAGGATTAGATAAATATACTGCTTGTCAAACAATGATGCGTTGTTGTAGTAATGAATGGAATAAAGTATTATTTCTTTCCCAACCCTTATCGGCCTTCTATGGTGAGAATTTAGGTTATACGGAGCAGCAGGCGTTGTCCGACTGTATCAAGGTTGTTACTAAAAGAAATAATTGTAGTTTACACATAAAATTCCACCCTAAGGATGCAGAGTGTTTTCAACAGCGCTATGCGAAAATAGCAGTATCGGGGAATTTAATTGATATTTTGTCTGATTACGATTTGGTTATTGGTATGTCTACTATGGGTTTACTACACGCAGTACTAATGGGAATCCCAGCAATAAGCTACCAGCCGAATCTTCGGCAACAGGATTTATGTATTACCAATAAACTAGGATTAACTAAGTTGTCAACTTCGCCACAAGAGTTAGAAATGCTGATGAATTCAAGGTTTGACGTTCAAGTTACTACTAATAGTAGTGTTTTGTCACAAAAATTTATCTGGCTTGACGGGCACTCGACCGAACGGGTAGCCGGATTTATCATGGAGGTATTCAAGTGAGGATTAATGCGATAGTAGCGACTCGGATGACGTCTTCCCGGCTGCCGGGCAAGGTGCTAATGGATTTGGCCGGAAAGCCTGCCTTGGTTCGCCTGATTGAAAGACTGAGAAGATCAAAATATTTGAACGATATTGTTATTGCTACAACTACCAATCCGACGGATGATGTTGTAATGGAAACCGCTAAATCACAGGGAGCTAAGTTTTACCGGGGCAGCGAAGAGGATGTACTGTTACGGACCGTAGAGGCAGCGGAAGCTACCGGGACTGATTTTATTGTCCAAATTACCAGTGATTGCCCGCTTATTGATAATGAAACAATTGACAGGGTTATTGAGCAAATGCTGGAGCATCCTTATCTTGACTATGCTGCAAATCAGCTTGTCCGAACTTATCCATTAGGTTGTAGTGTCGAAATTTTCCGAACTGCGGCCTTGCGGCAGGTTGAAGAGACTATTTCCGATCCGGCTGTACGGGAACACGTTTCTTTATATTTTTATGAGCACCCTGAATTATATAATCTGTCAAATAGCGAAGCTCCACAATTTTTACGCCATCCGGAATATCGCCTAACTCTTGATACTGAAGATGATTATCAATTAATAAAAAGTATATATGAGGCTCTGTATTCTATTAAACCGGCATTTGATTTATATGATATTACTCGCTACTTGGAACGGAATCCCCAGCTAGCAGCTATGAATCGGCATATTGTTCAGAAGAAAGCTAGATAGGTGGTACAATTTGAACTTTTTCACAGGAAAAAAGATACTAATTATTGGCGGTACAGGGACAATCGGTCAGAGTTTACTAAAATATATACTAAGAGAAAATCCCGAGGTTGTCAGGGTATTTAGCCGCGATGAACATAAACAATTTGAATTGCGAGAGCAAATGAACCAATATTGCAATGTTCGCTATTTAATTGGTGATGTCCGGGATTGTGACCGCGTCGAACGGGCTATGCAGGATATTGATTATGTTTTCCATGTGGCGGCCATGAAACATGTTCCAGCTTGCGAGTACAATCCGTATGAAGCGGTGAAAACTAATATCATTGGTACACAGAATATTATTAAGGCATCACTCAATACTGGGGTAAAGAAAGTCATTTTTACAAGTACGGATAAAGCGATTGCCCCTACGAATACTTATGGGGCATCGAAACTTATGGCTGAGCGCTTGATTGCTTCAGCGCAGTATAATAGTGGTAACCATGAAACAATTTTTGCTGCTGTTCGGTTTGGCAATGTCATGGGGTCCCGCGGCTCGGTAATCCCATTGTTTAAATCCCAGATTGCCGATAAGCGAAAAATAACGGTTACTGATCTTACGATGAGTCGGTTTATGATGACTTTGCAACAAGCTACAGACTTGACCATAAAAGCGATGAAAAAGGCGCAAGGCGGAGAGGTATTTGTTTTAAAAATGCCTGTAATATGCCTGAAAGATTTAGTTGAGGTTATCATTAGCGAAACAACTAAGAAGCTAAATATTAGTACAGACGATATTGAGATAAAGGAAATTGGCTTGCGGCCCGGCGAAAAGATGTATGAAGAACTGATGACAATTGAAGAGGCCAAAGATGCTTATGAATTGCCTGATATGTTTATCATTCCCAATACCTTTTTGCAAAGAGAGTTCTCGTACCCGGGGGTTAAAAAAGCTATTCAGAAAAGTTATAGTTCTAATGATGAAGCACCTGTAAGCCGCCAAGAACTATTAGCTATGTTAAAAGAAAACGGACTTATTTAGCCGCGAATAAGGGGCGGTATTTTAACCGCCCTATTTTATTTAAATGGGGTATTGTTATGGAAATTAGAATTCTAGATAAGGTTTATAAATGTGAAAACCAAATTGTTGCTGCTGAAAGTGTGTTCAGCCAAATTAATGAATTGTTAGCAAATGCAAATGTTAACATTAGCAGTATAGAAATAGATGATATCGAACTATATTGCGACTATAACCAATATTTACTAGAACATATTGAAGACATCAAAACAATTGTTGTAAATGTAAGAACATTAAAGGAATTAATGGATGATACACTTATTTCAATCCAGGAATATTTAATCCGGGCTATTCCTGAAATAGATAACATGGTAAATGAATTTTATCAGGAAGTAACTCAAAATACTTGGGATAAATTTGGTCAGCTGCTGGAAGGATTGCAGTATATCACCAATACTTTGACTACTATTAGCGACAATAACGAATGGTATTATAACGCTTCCCAATTTGAGATTGTAAGAAAAAATATTTTAAAGCAAATAATCTTGCTGCAAGAGGCTATGGAACTTCAGGATCGTGTAAAGTTAAGCGATGTTCTTCTTTATGAAATTATTCCTTCGTTTAAGGCATTGGATAAAGAAATTTCTTTAAATACAGAATACGGAAAAGTACAATAAATGAAGGTGGATGCTAGTGAAGACAGTAGCTGTTATTCAAGCCAGAATGGGTTCGACCAGATTGCCGGGAAAGATACTGAAGGACTTATTGGGGCAAACTGTTTTACAGCACGTAATTGAGCGTGTTCAGCAGGTTAATAATATCGATGAAGTCGTTATTGCAACTACTACACTTAGCCATGATGACGCTGTCATGGAAGAAACAGTTAAATGTGGTGTTAAATGTTTCAGAGGCAGTGAAGATGATGTTTTGGCCCGATATTATTTTGCGGCTAAGGACAATAAGGCTGATGTAGTGGTAAGGATTACGTCTGACTGTCCTTTAATTGATCCGTTAGTAACCAATGAAATTGTTGGCTTCTTTAAGGATAAAAAAGATTATGATATTGTGACTAACGCCGCAAGCGATTTAAGTAAACGTACTTATCCACGCGGCTTGGATACAGAAGTGTTTTCATTTGAGGTATTAGAAAAAGCCTTCAAACAAGCAGATAAGAAATATCAGCGCGAACATGTAACTCCATATATTTATGAAACTAGTCCGCTAATATATTACTATACAAATGAAACTGACTATTCCAAGCACAGGTGGACTTTGGATACTGAAGAGGATTTTGATCTTATAAAAAAGATATACCAGTATCTATACAAGGGCAAACATGACTTTTATTTAGAGGATATTATAAAGTTATTCGAGAGGTATCCTGCCTTAATAAAAATTAATGCTCATATTGAACAGAAAAAAATAACTTTTTAAGGGAAAAAATGTGCTATGATTCTAAAAGAAGCTACGGTAGAAAATATCGATTTACTCTTTATATGGGTAAATGATAAGAGTGTTAGAGAAAGTGCATTTAACTCTAAAGTTATAGCATATCAAGAACATAAAGACTGGTTTTATAAGAAGCTGAATTCTTCGAATTGTAAAATCTATATTGGTTACGTAAATGATTACCCGATTGGGCAAGTAAGGATTGATATTGAAGAAGATATTGCGATTATTGATTATAGTGTTGACAGACGTTACCGGGGAAAAGGGTACGGAGTTTTATTATTAGAAGCACTCGCAAATAAAGTAAAAAATTTCGACCGGAAAATCGATAAATTGATAGGTAATGTAAAATATAGTAATCTTTCATCTCAACGAACATTTGATAAAGCCGGATATAATAGGCAAAATCAAAAAGAAAGCATATTTTTTTACAAAAAAATAGAAACCGCCTAAAAATTCGACTCTATCCTCTGTTTTACTATGTTAGAAATTAGTTTGATACATATCAAATTAAGGTAGGAGATTTGCTTGAAAAGTATCGCTATATCACAACCAAGGTATTTACCAGCTTTAAACTACTTGCAGAGAATAGCTATAACAGATGTTTTTGTTTTATTAGACAATGTACAAAGACAATCACGGGGAATTGAAAATCGTAACAAAATTTTGACGAGCGGAAAACCACAATGGTTAACTATACCTATAGCTAGTTCCAGTAGAGAGAAGATTCAGAATACAGTTGTAAGTAACGATGGTTGGATTGAGCATCACAAAAAATCTTTGCACTTTACATATTGTAAACATCCTTATTATAACCGAGAATTAATTGAAGCATATTATAAAGATTTGAATTCACTTAACTATGTTGACATGATTGAAACTATGTTAACGAACTTATGTGAAATTTTTGGAATTAAAATCAATTTTGTTCGAACAAGCAGTTTAAGCATTAATCAAGATATAACCGGCGTTGAGAATCTGTACGTTATATCAAAAGACCTAAAAGCAGATTTATACTTATCGGGCAGTAACGGACGAGATTACGGTGTGAAAGAGTGTTTTGAAGGTAATCAACCTAAAATAAAAGTATTATTTCATGATTTTGACTATCCAGTTTATGCGCAATTTGGTAATAGTGCTCAAAATTTTCAACCTTGGCTTTGTTTTTTTGACCCTCTATTTAATCTTGGCACAGATAAGATTAAGGAATTGATTTTTAATAAACCATTGCTGCGGGAGCGCTGAAATGAAAGTAAATTTTATTGGTAATTTTGACGAAGCATTTTATTATTTGGTTAATAATGAATATGAAATTAATTATTATTTTTTTCAATCCGGAAGAGCATCAAAAATGATTCTTCTATTTTGTAAAACTATGGGAATACCTACTGTTGAAATTAAAAATGCGGAAGATTTCCAGCGGAATGAAATAAATAAGTTATTCAATGAACGTGTTATTAATATAATTGCTAGCTTTGGTATTATTATTCCCAATGAACTCACACGGCAATATGTATTTATTAATGTTCATCCTGGTATATTGCCTGATTATAGGGGAAGACATCCGCTTCCACAAGCCATTGTCAATCAGGAAAAATATGCTGGTATTACTGTACATATAATAAGTCCAAATGGAATCGATACAGGTAAAATTCTAGGATTAGAAAAAGTAGAAATAGATTATTCGGAGAACTATAAATACAATGAATTAAAGTTACGGGGATTAATTCAAAGTGTACTGCATAAAGCAATTCATAATTATTTAAACCAGAAGTACTTAGGCGAGTCAAGTGATGGGAGTTACTATAAGCCCCTTACCGGTGACAGACTTAACCTAATATTTTCTGTTAGCCGATTAATTGATTTAAGAGATTAGGAGAGATCTAGATGTTTAATAAGACATTTGTGATAGCTGAAATAGGATCAAACCACAATCGAGACAAAGCTATATTAAAAGAACTAATCGATGTTGCGGCTAATGCCAAAGTGGATGCTGTAAAATTTCAAACTTTTTTTTATGGTGATATTGCTTCTGACATAGTATCGGCAACTGCTTATGGAGAAGCCGATTATACAAATAAAAAGAAAACGTGGAATAATGTTCTTGAAAACTTAGCTTTGCCTTTGGAATGGTATGATTATGCGTTTGAATATGCAAGAAGTAAGGGGATTATTCCGTTCTCAACTCCAGAGAGTTTGGAAGCAGTTGATTTCTTAGAGAGTCTTAACGTAGATTTATACAAAGTTGCTTCCATGGACTTAAATTATACAGATTTATTAGTCAAAGTGGCAAAAACGAATAAACCGGTTGTATTTTCTACTGGCATGGGAAAAATATCAGAGGTTGCTACAGCCTATGAATGTTTGAAAAATTCCGGGTGTAAAGAAATTGGAATATTGCATTGTTTATCTCAATATCCACCAAAGTATAATGAAATTAATCTGCAAATGCTTAAACGGTACCAAGACTTGTTTACTAATGCAACTGTTGGATTTTCAGATCATTCGTTAGGAATTTATACATCTATCGCTGCAGTCGCAATTGGTGCAAAAATAATTGAAAAGCATATCACGCTCGATAGAAGCATGCCGGGTCCCGACCACTGTTTTGCCATGGAACCAATCGAATTAGAGGATTTAGTTAAAGGAATACGGGCTGTTGAACAAGCTCTTCAAGATAATGAAAGAAATGATTTTGCAAGCAGAAAACACTATAGACGCAGTCTGGTTTATGTAGGTGATCTAAAAAAAGGAGACATTCTTAAAAAAGAAGATATTGAATTCAAAAGGCCTGGAGATGGAATGGGACTAGAATTCACTGATGTATTAATAGGACTGAAACTGACTAAGGACGTTTATAAGGGTGAGTTAATAAACTCGAATGATTTTAAAGAAGACTAACTATTTATTAAACACTTGCTGAGTCTTTATAAATTATGTCGGGAGGAGTTTAAGTTTACATGAAAACAATTCTCCTAGTAGCTGCTCATCCTGATGATGAGATTCTTGGAGTAGCAGGAACATTAAAAAAGTATATTAATAATGGCAATAAAGCTTATTGTTTGATTTTGGGTGAGGGAATTACATCCCGAAACGAACAAAGAGAAAATTCATCAAAAGAATTATTAGATGAATTGCACGCACAAACTTTGCAAGCAGCAAGCATAATCGGCTTCGAAAAAGTTTATTTTGCTAATTTTCCGGATAATAGATTTGACTCAATGGATTTACTTGATATTATTAAGAAAGTCTCAGAATATGTCCAAGAGATTAGACCAGACATTATTTTTACACATCATTACGGTGATTTGAACATCGATCACCGTAAAACTTTTGAGGCAGTAATTACGGCTTGCCGACCGGTTGGAGAGTATTGTGTTAAAGAAATTTATTGTTTTGAGACTCCCTCATCTACAGAGTGGAATTTCCAATATGGTGACAAAGCTTTTAAACCGAATGTATTTGTTGACATAGAAGATACTTTACAGGCAAAGCTGAATGCTATGGCGTGTTATAAAAGTGAATTAGGCCAGTATCCACATCCTAGGTCATTAAAGGCTTTGCAAATTTTTGCGGCAAAATGGGGTACTGTAGTGGGAAGAAATTACGCCGAGGCTTTTGAGTTAATAAGAAAGGTTATCTAATATGCTAAATATTGCTGTTCGAGCCGACGGCGGAAAAAATGTTGGTATGGGGCATGTTATGCGTTGCTTATCTTTAGCTAACGCGTTTAGGCGGAATGGTCACAAAGTTTGTTTCTTTACTAAACTAAACGAGGGAATAGAAGCAGTCAAGAGTGAGAATTTCGACGTTGTTCGTCTTCCTTCTGTAGCGCATAATGCAGAAGGTTTTTTTTACGGTGATCCTTCCGAACTAGGGACAGAGATTCAAAGAATTACTAAATTACTAATTACCCACCATATAAATATTTTAGTTGTTGATACTTACAATGTTAGTAACGAGTATTTTTTATCGCTCAAGCCGTATGTTGAAAAACTAGTATATATAGATGATATTAATACAGCAACTTATGCCGTTGATATTATTGTAAACGGTAATATTACCGGTCAATACCTGGAATACCAGGTTTATAACGAACAGCAGGTACTGCTATTAGGTCCTGCTTATAATATGATTCGAGATGAGTTCCGAGGTTTGCCCAAGAGAATGATTAGCAGGCAAGTTTTCGAAATTATGATAACTACGGGTGGAAATGATCTCTATAATCTAACAGAAAGACTGCTTGTGAGTTTATTGAATGACACAAGATTTAATGATTTGCGGTTTAATGTTTTAGTGGGTGGCGGTTTTACTAACAAAGAGTATTTAATTAAATTAAGCCAAAGGTACGATAACATTGTTCTTTATGCAAATTCAGAGGTAAATAAATTACCCCAGATATTATATTCTGAAGTGTCTGCTATAATGTTGAGGTCCGATCTAGCGATATCAGCGGGAGGCAGTACTTTATACGAATTTGCTGCCTGCGGTACGCCGACTATAGCCTTCATATTGGCGGAAAATCAGGAATTTATTGTACGTAAGATGGAACAATTAGGGTATATACAGAGTTTCGGATGGTATAATGAGATTGACGACACAAAAATAAGTAGCAAATTGGTGAACTTGATGTGTGATTATGAAAAACGCAAAGAAATGAGTCAAAAGGGACAAAGCTTGGTTGATGGCAAAGGCACAGAGCGAATTGCCCAAAGGATTATTGATAGTTTTGGAAGAATTTTATAAAGAGAGGATGATCTGGTTGTGAGAGAAAGCTATTTACCTTACGGCAAACAATGGATTGATAACGATGACATCAAGGCTGTAGTGGATGTGCTGAAATCCGATTACCTAACGACCGGACCTAATATTGCTGAGTTTGAAAAGGCTTTTGCCCAATATGTCGACGCGAAGTTTGCTGTTGCAATATGTAATGGCACCGCAGCTTTGCATGCGGCATGTTATGCAGCAGGAATCCAGGCAGATGACGAGGTTATCACTACACCGATTACTTTCGCCGCTTCTGCCAATGCAGTACTTTACTGTGGGGGTACTCCGGTATTTGCTGATATTAATGCTGCTACATATAATATTGACCCAAGTGAAATTCGTAAAAAAATTACGAGTAAGACTAAAGCTATTATTCCGGTGCATTTTACTGGACAGCCTTGTGATATGGACGGGATAGGACGAATAGCAAAGGAGTACAATCTAATAGTAATCGAAGATGCTGCCCATGCTGTAGGCGCCGACTATAAAGGCAAGAAAATTGGTAGCATTTCCGGTATGACAACCTTCAGCTTTCATCCAGTAAAGCATATTACCACGGGTGAAGGCGGTATGATTACTACTAATAGCGAAGAGTTATACCAAAAGCTATTGTTGTTTAGAAGCCACGGGATTACCCGCGATAAAGCTAAAATGCATAGTAATCAAGGTTCATGGTATTATGAACAGCTTGATTTGGGATATAACTACAGGCTGACCGACATCCAGGCGGTATTGGGGCATAGTCAGCTCAATAAAGTGGACAAGTTTTTAAAAAGACGTCGTGAGATAGTGGCAATGTATACGGAAGCATTCAAAGATAACAATTTATTGACAGTGCCATATCAACAAGCCGGCTGCAATTCAAGCTGGCATCTGTATGTAATTAAATTAAATCTGGAACGGCTAAGCTGTGGCCGGAAAGAGGTCTTTGAAGCATTGCAGCGAGAAAACATTGGTGTAAATGTGCATTATATTCCGGTATACAAGCATCCTTATTACCAGCAAAACGGTTATCGGGATGTGAAATGTATTCACAGTGAGAATCTTTATGAGAGGATTATCAGCTTGCCCATTTTCCCCAAGATGACAAATCAGGATGTACAAGATGTAATAAATAGTGTAAAGACCATTCTGGAAAGGAATGAAAAATAGTTGAAGATATTAGTTACAGGTGGAGCGGGCTTTATTGGCCGTTGGATAGTAAAAAGACTATTAGATGATGGTCATGATGTATGGGCGATGGATGATTTGTCCAATGGCCGCCGGGAAAATATCGAAGAATTTAAAGGGCATCCCGGATTGAAAGATTTTATCGAGGGTGACATTAAAAATGTAGAATTGCTTAATAAGCTCTTCCTCAATGGTTTTGATATCTGCTATCATTTAGCCGCAAGTATTAACGTTCAAGATAGTATTGATGACCCGCGTACTACTTTTGAAAATGATGTAACCGGAACATTTAATGTTTTAGAGCAATGTAAAAAATATAATACTAAAATTGTATTTATGAGTACTTGCATGGTATATGATCGTGCCAACGATGAAACCGGAATCACCGAAATCCATCCCGTAAAACCGGCTTCGCCGTATGCTGGCAGCAAAATAGCCGGCGAAAATATGGTTCTGTCATATTGGTATGCCTATGGCATGCCGGCGGTTGTTGTTCGTCCCTTCAATACTTACGGGCCGTTTCAAAAGACCGGCGGTGAAGGCGGCGTAATTGCTATCTTTATCAAAAATGCCCTTGCCAGTGCTGATTTGGGTATTTACGGCAGTGGTGAACAAACCAGGGATTTTCTATATGTAGAAGATTGTGCATCTTTTGTGGTACAATGCGGATACAATGATGCCGTTAACGGCGAAATTGTCAATGCCGGACTGGGACAGGATGTGACAATTAATGAGTTGGCCAAGCTCATTGCCAAGGATAACATTAAAATTAAGCATTTGCCGCATATCCATCCCCAAAGTGAGATTATGAAATTGCTTTGCAATTCAACTAAGGCTAATAAACTGCTGGGGTGGCAGCCAAAGTATGATTTAGAGACAGGTATTGCTAAGACTACAGACTGGATCAAAAATAACGCTAATCTCATATAATTATCCACATACCTGCCTCAAGGTAAATAGGTTATGGCTGGATTGCCAGTTGTAGTTGGGACGTTAAATACTTGAGGTGGGTGTGCCAAGTCCTTCAGAACGCAGGCAAAAGTCTGGTCGTTCTTATTTACTATCAGCAAGGGATATACTGTTGATAATGTAAAAAGCGGCGTTACTTTAGTAATGCCGCTTTTTCTTAAACCATAGGTTATTTTAATATTGCCAGTCTGCTTTTGGCCGGTTGGTATGTACCACACTGTTCATAATAGGCTCTTGCTTCTTTGCTGTAGCCCAGGATTTCATAAATAACAGCAATATTATAGTTTGCTAAATATGAATTAACACCTTGCATTTTTCCTTCTTTCATGCCAATGCAATTGTGGAAACTCTCCACTGCTTTGCTGAAGAGTGCATTATTCATATATATAAGTCCCAATAGAAAATTAAAATCTGGAGAGTTTTGGTAGTATACGCTATATTGCTCAATTTGGAGGGCTTGTTGATATTTTTCCGTGTTTATTAATGTATAGCCATAGCTCTCAATCAGATCCTGAACATATTCATAAGCGAAATTTAAAGGAAGTGATAGTGAAATTTGAAAACTGCCATGAGCTTGTTGGTATTCTTTCGCCATATAGTAGGATTTTCCCAACTGATAATGTAAATACGGATCATTGGAATTGGTGGTAATTGCTTGTTGAAGCATAGTGATATTACGGTTTAATTTGGATTTTTTGTTAACAACTTCTTTGTCATAGCCAACATGGTCGACAGTTATTCCAACCGGAATGGTTTTATAGGATTTGTCGCTGTCTTTTTGCACGATTTGTTCATGAATTATACCTTCGTAATGGAACCATCGTTTATTAAACAGACGGCTTATTCTTTCTGTGTTTTGGGTTGGCCCCCATTTATCTTCAATGCTATTAATTCTTTTTATTCTGCCTACAGTTAATTCCTCAACTTTCTCAAGCGATTTCAGGATATTTACATCAAATTCCGTTACTATTTCATCCGCATCCAGCACCAGAATCCAGTCATTCGAAGCCTTGGATATCGAAAAATTTCTTGCTTGCGAAAAATCATTGCACCATTCAAAGTCGTAAATGCGATCAGTAAACTGCTGGGCGATTTCTTTTGTTTTATCGGTGGAACCTGTATCAACAATAACGATCTCACTAACGTGAGAAAAAATCTTTTCTAGACATTTTGATAGTAATTCCTCTTCATTTTTTACTATCATACATAAGCTTAGCTTCATCCTAATCCTCCTGATTTTTTCTACATTTTCTTGTTCGATGCTAATCTACAGAAACCTTTATTATATTACCTAACAAGAAAAGAAAAAAATTAACGGACTTAGTAAGAAGGTTTATCCCGTGAATGTTTCCGGTAAAATATTAATTCTTTTTTAAATAACAAGGAGGGATTTATTCTTATGTCCAATAAAACTCGTAAAATTCTCCAACCAGAATATATGGAAAATTTCCACTGTATTGGAACTGACTGTGAAGAGACATGTTGTGCCGCCTGGCGGATTGTAATTGATAAAGATACCTATCAAAAGTATCGTCAATGTCCCGATAAGGATTTACGCAACAAATTGAAAGATGGCGTAACTCGGATTCGTACAGATGCTAGCGATATCAATTATGCCAAAATTAGGTTGAATCCTGATGATGGTATGTGTCCGCTGCTTGATTCTGATAAACTTTGTTCTCTCCAACGCAAATTGGGTGAAGAATATTTGTCTGTAACCTGTAGTTCCTATCCACGGTTAACAAACATAGTTAACGGTGTAGCAGAGAAGGTTTTAACCGTATCCTGTCCAGAGGCTGCCCGAGTTGTCTTGCTCAATCCTGATCTCATGGAGTTTGAGGAGAATTATGAAGATATGGGAATTCGAAATACACAACTTATTGTTTTTGAGCCTGAGAAAAGCAAAATTGTTCATCCTTTTTTGCGCTATTTTTGGGAAGTGCGTATTTTTATTATTTCCCTACTACAAAACCGTACCTATAAACTATGGCAGCGAATGGTTATTCTTGGTCTGTTTTGCCGGAGTCTTGACCAGCATATTAGCGAAAACAACAGTCAGGCTATACCAAATCTAATTACTACTTATCTCAATTATTTGGATTCAGGCGAATTTTTAAAAGAACTAAATGCTATTCCAAACGAATATACAATTCAAATGAAACTGATGAAGGAAATAGCAGACTACCGATTAGTTAAAACTGGCGTAACAGAACGATACCTTAAATGCTTTGCTGAATGCCTAGAGGGTATTCAATATACCGATGAAAATACGGTAGAAGAAATAGGTCAATACTATGCCGAAGCATATGTAAAGTATTATCAACCGTTTATGGAAGATCATGAATATATTTTAGAAAATTATCTTGTTAACGATGTTTTTACTAACTTGTTTCCATTTGTTGGGGCAAAGCATATTTTTGATAATTATGTAATGCTTGTTGTTAAATACTCTATGATTAAGATGTTGTTGATTGGTATGGCTGGTTTACATAAAGAAAAGTTTAATACAGAACATGTAATTATACTTATCCAATCGTTTACTAAAATGGTTGCTCATGATGTAGCTTTTTTAATAACTATATTTCAACTATTAGAGTCATCTAATTTTAATACCATGCCCTATATGGCAATTTTAGCAAAAAATTAATTGTAAAATCACACCAGCTATTATAGCCGTTTAAAAATATCTGCTTGCTTTTTTCAGACTGCATATCTATAATCTAAGATAAGAACCAATTTGCTTAGGTCTGTGGTTGAAAGTCGATGCCAGTCGCAGGCGAAACGACCCACGTAAGAAGCCCAAAGTGGCTTTGAGCATGGTGCGGCTTAGAGGTAAGTCCTGCCGATAGGAAAACAAGCTACATATATATGATCGAGAGAAGCAGTAGTGAGGGGATTGAATTCCTAGTAGCGAACCTTCCAGCAGGCGAGTGTGGGGTCAAAGACCAGGTCGGCTAAGCAGTGGTTTTTAATTTCTTAAGGTGAGGGGATTTCGTTAATGGCTTTTCAGGACAAAACTCTAAAGTGCAAGGACTGCGGAAAAGACTTTGTTTTCACAGCAGGGGAACAGGAGTTTTACGCAGAAAAAGGTTTTGAGAATGAGCCTGCCCGTTGTCGTGAATGTCGTGGTAACAGAAGACGCGGCCGCGATGGCGAAGGTCAGACAACTCAGCGGGAAATGCATGAAGCGGTATGCGCTGAATGCGGCGTAACCACTCAAGTTCCATTTAAACCTCGCAATGATCGTCCGATTTACTGCCGTGACTGCTTTATCGCCAAAAAGGAACAATAATACATATATATAGATGTGCTAAGCAATGCCCGGGATGATAATCCCGGGCTTTTTATATAGCATACAGCTTAAATTGCCAAAACTGTAGAATCTTATAGTAGCAGGCTTAATAGACTATGTTCCGCCTTAGCCGATTAGTAGTAAAGAAAAAATATTTGTGTGTACACATGTAAAATATCTTGATTAATTATACACTTAAATGTATAATTATTTACACAAGCTATTAAGGAGGTTACACTATGTCTAAAAAAGTTATTGCATTATCTGTTCTTATTCTATTTGTATTAGTTATAGGACTTACCGGTTGTGGCCAGCAAACTGCCAAACCGGCCGAGCCGGCAAAAGCTAAAGTATTAAAGGCTGGCGCTGATGCCGCGTTTGCGCCGTTTGAGTTTCAAGATGAAAAGACAAAAGAATATACTGGATTTGATATCGATCTGATTAAAGCGATTGGCAAGCAAATGGGTGTTGAGGTTGAAGTGCAGAACATAAACTTTGACGGACTTATTCCAGCCTTGGAAGCTGGCAATATTGATGTGCTTATCTCCGGGATGACGATTACCGAGGAGCGCACTAAGAAGGTTAATTTCTCCAAGCCTTATTACAGATCCGGCCTGTCGATGGTTGTTAAATCGGATAATAATACCCTAAAGAGCTTTAAAGATCTGGAAGGTAAAAATATTGCCGTACAAATCGGGACCACCGGTGCTAACGAAGCCAAGAAGATTAAAGACGCCAAAGTTCGTGAATTTAATAATGCCCCGGAAGCATTTATGGAACTTAAAGCCGGCGGTGTAGATGCTGTTGTTAATGACTTGCCTGTTAATGAATACTATATTGCCAAGACCGGCAGTAAAGACGCCAAGATTGTTGGTGAACCGCTGAACGCGGAAGAGTATGGTATTGCAACCGCTAAGAAGAATACCGAGTTGGCCGAAAAAATCAACAAAGCCTTGGAAGAACTGAAAAAGAATGGCGAGTATGAAAAAATTTACATGAAATGGTTTGGCAAGAAGCCTCCACAATAAAGGCGACTTACGGCTCGCCTGTACCCGTATGGGTATACCCCATACTCAGAGAAGGGGGAGTCTTAGAGTAAGTTCGTCAACAGATCAGAAATAGCTGCGGTGCGAGTATTCGCGCCGTTTTTCTTTTAATTGCTTATTGACACTCTGGACGTGTGCGCATATAATTGACATGTGAATTTATGCAACCTTTTATAATTTTTATTAAGGGTGAGGATGTTGAATTTTGATTTTGATTTAGTTGTACGGTCATTTCCGCTGCTTCTGATGGGAGCCGGTATTACTGTACAAATAACGGCACTTAGTGTCGGATTTGGTCTGTTAATTGGTATGTTTGTAGGCATATCTCGGCTGTCACTGGTTTGGCCGGTAAAAGCGTTGGCGGCTGTATATGTTGATTTTATCCGCGGCACCCCTTTGCTGGTACAGATCTTTCTGATTTACTTTGCATTGCCGCTGGTAGTAGGACAGCGAATCGATCCGTTTATTGCCGCGATTACGGCTTGTAGTATTAATAGCGGTGCCTATGTTGCTGAGATTTTCCGGGCTGGTATTCAGTCAATTGATAAAGGCCAGATGGAAGCAGGCCGTTCTTTAGGCATGACCTGGGCGCAGACCATGCGCTATATTATCTTGCCCCAAGCTTTTAAGCGGATTATTCCGCCGCTGGGCAACGAGTTTATTGCGATGCTTAAGGACTCATCCCTGGTGTCTGTAATCGGCTTCGAAGAGCTTACCCGGCGTGGTCAGCTCATTATTGCCCGTACTTATGGTTCCTTCGAAATATGGCTGACGGTTGCGTTTATTTACCTTGTAATGACTTTTACCATATCCCGCCTTGTGGATTATCTTGAGCGGAGGTACAAGACTGATGATAAGCATTAAAAATGTACACAAGAAATTTGGGAAATTACACGTTTTAAAAGGCGTTAATACTCATGTCAGCGAACAAGAGGTTGTTGTTATCATTGGCCCCAGCGGCTCAGGGAAAAGCACCTTGCTGCGCTGCATTAACTATTTGGAGCAGCCTACCGAAGGCGAAATTATTGTTGACGGCATTCCGCTTACTAATGAAGCAAACATTAATAAGGTTCGGGAAGAAGTCGGCATGGTGTTTCAACGCTTCAACTTGTTTCCACACATGACAGTGCTGAAAAATATCACGTTAGCACCGGTTCAAGTCCGGAAGATGCCTGCAGCCGAGGCGGAAAAGATTGCCCTCGACCTTCTAGTAAAGGTTGGGCTTGCCGATAAAGCCAATGCCTATCCGGACCAGCTTTCCGGCGGTCAGCAGCAGCGGGTGGCAATTGCCCGGGCGCTGGCTATGAGACCGAAAGTTATGCTGTTTGATGAGCCTACATCAGCCCTTGATCCTGAGATGATCAAAGAGGTTTTGGATGTTATGAAGACCTTGGCCAAAGAAGGTATGACCATGGTTGTTGTTACCCATGAGATGGGTTTTGCCCGCGAGGTAGGCAACCGGGTACTCTTTATGGACGAAGGCCGTATTGTCGAAGAAGGCACTCCCGACGAAGTATTTCTGAATGCCAAAGAAGAACGTACCCAGGCGTTCCTATCGAAAATACTCTAAGAATTTTAGAGAATGTAAATATTGCCAAACTATGCCGGATTGCCCCTGGGCACAACCGGAGCGTACTAAAAGTCCGCCCTTGCAGTTAATTGCAACGGCGGACTTCTTTTATTCAAGATACAACTCAAGGCCGGCAGCTGGCTTATTATAACTGCATTGACAAGAGGTCTCTATTGTCTTTTAGACTACTTATGATTTCAGGTTAGCCGGGGGATGGCGGGAACGATATTGCGCCGGTGAGACTTTGTCTCGCGCCTGGCCCCGCGATTGACAGTGCTGCCAATATATGTTATACTTCCTCTTGTGACTGTAAAGAGCAGTCGGTAGTTTATCTTAGGAGGAGTTTCACATGATTGGTAAAGTTAAGTGGTTCAGCGCAGAAAAAGGTTACGGATTCATTGAGAGAGAAGATGGCGGCGACGTATTCGTACACTTCTCGGCTATTCAAGATCAAGGTTTCAAAACCCTGAACGAAGGCCAACAAGTTGAATTTGATATCGTTGAAGGCGCTCGCGGACCTCAAGCTGCTAACGTTTACAAAGCGCAATAACAAATATAAAACCGCCCGGCGATTAATCGCCGGGCTTTTTAATTTCCTGATAAAAATTGCCCAACACTTAGTGTGAACTTCCTGTGTGTTTTATGTATATTTACATCTATTTTTGATTAATCGCAGTAACATAGTTAAGAATTATGCCGTCAAGATAAAAAAGCTGTAAAATAATGAATTTTCGGACAGGAATTTTTGATTTTATAGGGAATATTAAATATATAGGATTCATGAAAGGGGATGGGTAATATGGCAATTACAGTACGAGGAAAGAATATTGAGATTACACCAGCATTGAAAGACTATGTTACCAAACGCGTCGGTAAAGTCACCAAATATTTTGAAGGTGGTAATACTGGCGACATTACTGCAATCCTCACCGTTACTAGAGGCAAACATATTGTTGAGGTTACGGTACCGATCAATGGCATACTGCTGCGTGGTGAAGAAGCTACTACTGATATGTATGCTTCCATTGATTTAGTCATTGAAAAATTAGAAAGACAAATTGTAAAATATAAAGCTAAGTTATCTCGTAAATTTAAATCAGGCGGATTTAAAGCAGATGTGATTCCGGCGGCAACGCTGGCCAGTGAAGCGCTCAGTGATGAGGACTTCCATATTGTTAAGACCAAGCGGTTTGCAGTTAAACCTATGGCAGTGGATGAGGCTATTATGCAAATGAATCTGATTAACCACGACTTTTTCGTATTTACCAACGCCGACACGGAGCAGGTGAATGTTTTATACCGGCGTAAAGATGGCCATTACGGTCTGATTGAACCAGAATATTAAAAGGATAAAAACGGAGTCGGGATTTTTCCCGGCTCCATTTTTTTTGCAGCGACATGTTATTCCTGCTGCTGTACTTCTTACGCCACAGCGAAAGCTACGCATGTTGCCTTGTAGGTACAATTATTAGGTATCCTATTTGTGTGTGCGCAGTTCTGCTCGGCGCTTGAGAATAATTTCGACCAAGGAAGCCGATTCCAGCTCCTGCGCCTTCTGACTAAACTCCTGACGGGTAAATAAGCCTTTATCGATGAGGAGTTCTATAAAAGTGGCAATTGCCAGTGTATTCTTATGATCAATTTCTTTTAGGTCGGCGATCTGGCCGACAATATCTATTGTGTTCATTACATCCTGTTTCACTGTTGTACCTCCTAGGCAAACTCCTTTGGTAATAGTATGCTCTTAGGCAAAAAAATTTAAACTAAATTTCCTATTTTTTACATAAGTGAAATAATTAACTTATTCAGACTATTTCAATATTATTGACAAGTCATTAAATATAAATTAAATTTAGACTATGGCGTTATTATCTTTAGTACTTCATAATTGGTGCCAAATGTTCTAAATTTCACAAAAGCATTATTTTACAGGACTCTTAATTAATTTTCGTGGGTGAGGAGGTTTTGTCTTGAAAGGTTTTCAATCACAGGAATTAACACGTATTATTGAGATTGACCGCAAGACATGCAAAGGCTGTGATTCTTGTAAGGCATTTTGCCCGACAGAAGCAATTGAGGGCAAGTACGGGGCCATTCACAAAATCAACAGCGAGAAATGTATATCCTGCGGTCAATGCCTTATCAACTGTCCATTTGGTGCGCCCAAAGACGTTGTGGACGTAGTTGACAAGGTCATTGAGAAACTCAAGAACAAGCAGCTGACTGTTGTAGGTACAGTTGCGCCGGCTGTTCGTGTTGCTATTGGCGAAGAGTTTGGTATGGAACCAGGCAGCCTTGTTACAGAAAAACTCTACGGTGCCTTGAAGCAAGCTGGTTTCAAAGTTCTGGACACTAACTTCACGGCGGACCAGACAATTATGGAAGAAGGCATGGAACTCATTGCTAAAATCCGCCATTTTGCACTGGGCGAACCGTCAGAACATCACCTGGGGCCATTACCGCAGTTTACTTCCTGTTGTCCGGCATGGGTTCGCTATGCAGAACTCTATTACCCGGAATTACTACCCAATATGTCCTCGGCTAAATCGCCGATGATGATGGCAGGTGCTTTGGCTAAAACCTATGGAGCCCAGGAAGTTTGGAAGGTTAAACCTGAAGATATCTTCATGGTAGGAATTATGCCCTGTACTGCGAAGAAATTTGAAGCATCCCGTCCCGAATTTTATAGCGCGGCACATTACTGGGGAACCCAGGGGAAACCCGGCAGCTATCCGGATATTGACGTAGTATTAACTACAAGAGATTTGGCACGGTTGTTCAAAAAGCTGAACATTGACTTCAAAACAGTTCCCGAGTTTACCGACAAAGATAACCCGCTGGCGCAATATAGCGGCGCAGGTACTATCTTTGGCAATACCGGAGGCGTAATGGAAGCTGCGATTAGGACAGCCCATTTTGTTATCACCGGTAAAGAGCTTGGTGTTTTAGAATTTAAGCCTGTACGCGGACTTAAAGGGGTAAAAGAAGCTTCTGTAACCCTGACAGACGTTAAGACCGGTAAAGAGGTTACCCTTAAGGTAGCAGTAGCGCACGGCATCAAAGAAAATGTTAAACCGCTCCTGGAAGAAGTCAAGGCCGGTAAATCGCCGTATCATTTCATTGAAATAATGAATTGCCCGGGCGGTTGTGTAAATGGCGGCGGTCAGCCAATTAATCCGATGGGCACTTCCTGGCTTGATAAAGCCAAGGCTGTAATGCCTTGGTCATAAGGAGGGGACAGTATGGCACATTATGATTATGTAGAAAAAGCCGTCAAAGTTACACGGCGTGAATTTATCGGAATTGCGGGCGTAGGCGCGGCTGTACTTTGGACTGGCGCATATGTAGCTACCGATTTGGTACAAGACCGTAATAAATATATAAAAATGCGGGCACAAGGGATTTATAAAGATGATGAAAAGGCCAAAGTCCGTCAAAGCCATAATAATGAGGCTGTGAACGATGTGTACAAAAAGTTTGCACATAATCCACTGAGTCCGTTGGCTGAAGAACTATTTCATACTAAATATGTAAATAGAACCAAGTTGGTATAGGAGGGATTAACTGATGAGTCATCATGATGAACATGGTCCGCGGGTACTCAAGCACCCTCTTATCTCGCGGTTGTTTCACTGGGGTCTGATTTTAGGCTTTATGCCTGCAGCAATTACCGGCTTTTTTATTTGGCTTAAACCGTTTAGTGATGATACCCAGAATCTTTTAATGCAAATCCACATCGTAGGCGCTTGGATTCTTACTATTGCTTGTGCAGGTTACATAATTTTTGCTATGGATAGGATTGTTGCTTTTGTTCGCCGCCTAACTACCTGGGATGAGCGGGATATGAAGTGGATGCTCGTCGGCGGCGGCTATCCGCAAAAAATGTTATTAGGCAAAACCATTCCCGTACCGCCTATGGGGAAAATGAATTCCGGACAGAAACAAATGGGTATTATGATGTTGTTAGGTGGTATCGTTCTGATTGTTACCGGCTGGGGACTGTATGCGTTCTTACCGGTGGCCCCCAAAGCAGTAATGTATTGGTTCGATATGTTCCATCTGGTTATTGGTATTATTCTTGGATTGGCAGTATTTGCCCACATCTTCTTGGGTGTCTACAACTGGGGCGAATTCCTCTGTATGTTTGGTGACGGAACTCAATCCCTTGAGGAAGCCAAACACCATAACCCGGTATGGGTAGAAAATGAAATTGAGCCGGTTAAAGACAGTCAAACCACTACTCCTGGCCAACATCAACCAGGGTAGTCCTAAATACAGGTTCTAGTTAAAAATAAGCGAGATTGCTGCGAAGGTCACAATGTAACCTAGCGCGACAATCTCGTTTTTCTTTATTTTCGCAATAATTTTCGTAAGCTTACCAACCAATCCAGTTTTTGACTTTGCTAAGGGAATCTGTTAAAATCATATATTAGGCACATACTAACCTATAGGCTGCTTTTAATGTCTCGTGTGCCATAACAATTTCATTTGTTTTGCCGGGGAGTTGATAACTATGTTTAACTTTTTGAAGAACATATTTGGTGATGATAACGAAAAAGAAATTAAACGCATGATGAAGATCGTAGAGACTATTAATGCGTTTGAACCTGAGCTTCAGAATATGAGCGATACCTCACTGACATCCAAGACGAGTGAATTTAAACGTCGCCTTGAGAAAGGTCAGACATTGGATGATATTTTGCCAGAAGCTTTTGCTGTAGTACGAGAAGCATCTCGCAGAGTACTGGCCATGCGCCATTTTGACGTCCAAATGCTGGGCGGCATTTCCTTGCACGAAGGTAAAATTTCCGAGATGCGTACAGGCGAAGGTAAAACCCTTGTGGCTACCCTGCCGGTATATTTGAATGCGCTTACCGGTAATGGTGTGCATGTAGTTACCGTAAATGATTATTTGGCTCGCCGTGACAGCGAATGGATGGGTAAGTTGTATCGTTATCTTGGCTTGTCGGTTGGTCTGATTGTCCATGGCCTTGATTTCGATGATCGTAAATTTGCTTATGGTGCCGATGTTACATACGGAACTAATAATGAATTTGGTTTTGACTATCTACGTGATAATATGGTTATCTATCCGGAACAGATGGTGCAGAGGCCGCTTCATTATGCCATTGTGGACGAAGTTGACAGTATCTTAGTCGACGAAGCGCGGACACCGCTCATTATCTCCGGACCTGGTGAGAAATCAACTGAGTTATATCATGTATTAGCTAAAGTTGTGCCAAAATTAAAAGAAACCGAAGACTATACTATTGACGAAAAAGCCAACGTGGCAACGCCTACCGAAGCCGGTGTAGCCAAAGTTGAAAAACTATTAAATGTTAAAAATCTCTACGACAGTGAAAACATGGAAATGTCCCACCACTTCAATCAGGCGCTGCGGGCACATGCCATTATGAAGCGGGACAAAGATTATGTGGTCAAAGATGGAGAGGTTGTTATTGTCGATGAATTTACCGGACGGTTAATGTTTGGCCGCCGCTATTCCGAAGGTCTGCATCAGGCTATAGAAGCCAAAGAAGGCGTTAAAATTGAGCGCGAAAGTCAGACCCTGGCGACAATTACCTTTCAGAATTATTTCCGGATGTACCAAAAATTAGCCGGTATGACAGGTACCGCTAAAACGGAAGAACCTGAATTCCGCAAGATCTACGGTCTTGATGTTATTGTTATTCCGCCTAACCGGGAAATGCAGCGACAAGATTTACCTGATGTTATTTATAAAACAAAACGCGCCAAATATAAGGCCGTTGTAGCCGAAATTGCTGAGCTTCATGCTAAAGGCCAGCCGATGCTTGTAGGCACAACCTCGATAGCCCAATCGGAGGATTTATCAGCCATGCTCAAAAAGCAGGGTGTGCCGCATAATGTACTAAACGCCAAGTTTCATGAAATGGAAGCCCAAATAGTAGCGCAAGCCGGTCAGCATGGTGCGGTTACCATTGCTACTAACATGGCAGGCCGTGGTACAGACATCGTGCTTGGAGCAGGCGTAGCCGAACTAGGTGGTCTTCATATCATTGGTACCGAACGGCATGAGAGCCGCCGGATTGATAACCAGCTGCGTGGCCGGGCAGGACGTCAGGGTGACCCTGGTTCCTCACGGTTCTATCTGTCGTTGGAAGACGATTTAATGCGGCTGTTTGGCTCTGATAACATTGCCGGCATCATGGATAAACTGGGAATGGAAGAAGACGAGCCAATTGAACATTCGCTGATTACCAGGTCAATTGAACAAGCGCAGAAGAAAGTGGAAGCGCGTAACTTTGATATTCGTAAATATGTCCTTGAGTATGATAACGTTATGAATCAGCAGCGCGAGGTTATATACAGCCAGCGCAGAAAGATTTTGACCGGTGACAATCTCAAAGAAAACATCTATAACATGATTGAAAAGATCGTCGATTTTGGTATGGATGTATATGCCAATGAAAAGGTTTATCCCGAAGAATGGGATTATGCCGGTTTAATCGAATATTGCGAAGGCTATTTTGCACCCGAAGGCGAGCTTAAGGTTGACGTACTTGATAAGTTAAGCCGCGATGAACTCAAAGAAGAACTGATGCGTGCAGCCGATGCCGCTTATAGTGCCCGTGAAGCTTTATTTGGTTCTGATAATATGCGGGAACTGGAAAAAGTAGTTATGCTTAAAACGGTTGACTCGAAGTGGATGGATCATCTGGATGCCATGGAAATGCTGCGTCAAGGCATCGGATTGAGAGCCTATGGTCAAAAAGATCCGCTTATTGAGTATAAATTAGAAGGCTATGATATGTTCCAGCAGATGATTGAACATATACAGGAAGATATTGTTAAGTATATGTTCAGAGTCAATATAATTTCTCAGGCTCAGCCTGAAGATCATCTGCGAGGCGCTCATGCCACCCGTGGCGGTGAAGAAGGCGAAGAACAGTCACAGCCGGTAGAGCCAATTGTCAATAAAGATGTAACCGGACGCAATGAACTGTGTCCCTGCGGCAGTGGCAAAAAATACAAACGCTGCTGTGGTGCTAAATAGGTAGGAGTTGAGAAAGTGCTTTTGGAAGACTTGCGTGGGTCAATAGAGGCCCTGGCTGAACGACTTGAGGAAATGAGGGCTTCTCTTTGACGTAGCCGGTAAACTGGAACGTATCGAAGAGTTGGAAGACCGAATGAGTGACCCCAATCTCTGGGATAATCCTGAGGAAGCGCAAAAAATTGCCCAGGAGGTCACCCGTTTAAAAGACAGCATTGCCCAGCACCGGGAATTGTCAGACCGTCACAGTGATACGGTGATCTTGTGGCAGCTGGGAATGGAAGAAAACGACGAGAGTGTATATCCCGAAGTAACGGCAGCTCTTGCCGGTATCGAAAAGGATATTGAACATTTGGAACTGACGCTTATGTTGTCAGGTGAGTATGACAATAACAATGCAATTTTAACACTGCATGCCGGAGCCGGCGGTACTGAAGCCCAGGACTGGGCGCAAATGCTCCTCCGGATGTATGTACGGTGGGCGGAAAAAAACAACTATAAAGTAGAGACCATGGACTTTCTCGCTGGGGATGAAGCCGGCGTGAAAAGTGTTACCATCATGGTAGCCGGCACTAACGCATACGGGTATTTAAAAGCAGAGAAAGGCGTTCATCGACTTGTCCGCATATCTCCCTTTGATGCCAGCGGCCGTCGCCATACCTCGTTTGTTGCTGTTGATGTGATGCCGGAAATTGATGACTCGGTAGAGATTGCCATTAATCCGGCTGACCTTCGGGTCGATACCTACCGGGCCAGCGGTGCCGGTGGTCAGCATATTAACAAGACTGATTCGGCTGTCCGTATGACCCACTTGCCGACAGGGGTAGTGGTTCAATGCCAAAGTGAACGTTCCCAGATTCAAAACCGCGAACAGTGTATGCGCCTCTTGCGTGCCAAATTGTTTGAACTGGAGCGCCAGAAGCAAGAGGAGAAGAAGGCCGAAATTGGTGGCGAATATCAGGCCATCGAGTGGGGCAGCCAAATTAGGTCCTATGTTTTCCATCCGTATAATTTGGTAAAGGATCATCGTACATCGGCCGAGACAGGCAATGTTCAGGCCGTAATGGATGGAGACTTAGAGTTATTTATTGAAGCATATTTGAAAAGCGATTTAAGTCAGAGGGGGTAAGTAATACCCTATGAAACGTTTAACTACAATACTCTTATTTATTGTTATGGTCGTGGCCGCCGTAGAAGTGGTGCTGCCCAAAGTGGTATCTGATGCTGTGGCTCAAGGAATACGCGACATGACGGGCAGCAGGCAGGTAACTGCCAAGGTGAGTAAGAGTCCGGCCATACTTATGCTTGATGGCAAATTTGACAAGATTTCCGCTGATGCCAGTGACGTAAAGACCGAAAAGATCACTTTTCGTAATATGCATATCATGCTCACTGGGGCGGCTGTGGATATTAAGACGCTGTTAACAAAGAGAGCGCTGGTACTGGACAAAATTGATGAGGTTGAAGTAACAGCAATCATTGCTCAGGAAGAACTGGCTAACTATCTTAATACTTCGATAAAAGGCGTAAAAAATGCCGTTGTAACTATATCGTCAGGCAAAGTGGAAGTTAGCAGTGCTTTAACCTTAGGTGGTATTGCGCGGGTTGATGTTAAGTTAGAGGGACGGATTGTCGGTGACCGGGAAAATCATCGTATCAAATTTGTTACAGACAGATTTTGGCTGAATAATACGCCTGTAGGCAACATTGGCGGTTCTCTTCTTACTGAACTGCCGCTGGTAGACCTCAAAAAACTCCCGTTTGGCGTCAACGTACGTGATATTGTAATGGAACCCGGGCAAGTAGTTATTTATACCGATAATCATAGCTAGTACCTTGGCAACCCTAAAACAGTATTCACTGAATTAGGGTTGCCAAGGTACCGCTTCGGGAATAATTTGATTATACGAATATATGAGACTACGAAAAGTTTCAAAAGGGTGGAGAGATTTTGTCAACCTTTCACTATAATAAGCTGCTAATCTGCCTGATTATTATCGGATTATTAGCATCGCTGACCATTGACTGGCAGCGTTACCATGTTGAGAAAGCCAATTCTACTGTGGAAATGGTCATGGATTATGAAGATATTGTAGAACTGGCCCAAATTGAAGGTATTCCGCCGGTTGCATTGTTTAGCCAATTCAAAACGGCAGGGATAACTTCATTGGCTGTTTATGAAACTACATTAGAAAAGCTCAATAAAAATGGCAAAGTCACAGCAATGCCTGGGACTGATATTCTCCACCAAGAGCGTACAGGCACGCTGACAGATCCATTTTGGCGTAGTTTATTGGCCGAAGGAAAAATTAAGGCGGAAGATGTTTACATTGTCGGTCAGGACAAGAAAATCTTCGATGAGGTCAAGAGTGATTTAATGCGCCGTCTCGGGCCGGGCCGGGTAACAATGCTGGCCGAAGGTGACCGCCCGGTGCTGGCAGCTAAGGCTAATTATGAAAAAGTGGTAAAATGGAATCTGGGCTTGCCTACCGATGAGCTTATGGCTGTTGAAAACATGGGTTTCTACGTAGTAGCCCGCCCGACAAACTATACTAAAGTAACACCGGAAGATGTCAACTCGGTGTTTCAGCGTTTAGCCAGTGTGCAGAATGTGAGTTCAATTATGTTTGTTGGGGAAGAGGTCTTAGGATATCCTGACCTGCTGCCGTTAACTGTCAGCAATTTCAAAGAGCGTAAGCTGACGTTAGACATGATTGAACATCCCTTACAGCTGCAGTTCGTAAAACAGGAAGGTCTGACACAAGTTGCGGCTGCGATAAATTATCAGGCGGCCCGCGTGTATGTCATTCCTAAGGATGAACAACCAAAACTTAAACTGACCGAAGCGATTCAGCGTTGGATGGTTACCGACCAAGAGCGTAATATCCGCGTAAATCTTATGCGTAAATACGATAAAGCTGAGCCGGGAAAAACACTTGTCGAAACCAATCTGGCTTATGTGTCAGGAACTAAGGACGTGTTGCTTGCAGAAGGCTTTAGCCTGGGGCGGGCAACTACTTTTCCACCGTACTTTGCTTCCCCTTGGCTGTTGGCTCTGGTTGTCCTGGGCGCTACTGCAGCCGGCGTACTGTTCTTGTCACTGATCTATCCGTTTGCCGCCCGCTGGCAGTATGCGCTTACTTTGCTAATAGCCGTATTGTTACTAGTCCCGATTATTAAAGGCGGCGGGACCTTCTGTCGTCAGCTGACGGCGCTTGCCTGTGCTACTGTTTTCCCTGCCTTAGCTATGACTTGGCAGCTCGACCGCTGGCGCAGTCAGGAAGCGGCCGGATTATTTAGCCGTCCGATTGGCGTAACTAAGATTATCCGGGACGGGTTGGGCTCTATCGTGCTGACAACTTTGTTCTCGTTGGCCGGCGGACTATATTTAGCTGCTGTGCTTAGTGATGTGCGGTTTTTCTTGGAAATAGAATATTTCCGGGGCGTAAAAATAACCTTTGTAGCTCCGATTATTCTTGTTACCATTGCTTACTTAGCCCGGTATAATTTGTTTGGTAATGTTCAGACATTAACTGCCCGGAACATTTGGAAACAGATAACCGGTTTATTGAATTACCCGATCTATGTTAAGACTATGCTGCTATTTGGCGCTGCTGCATTTGCCGCTTGGGTATATGTCGGTCGCTCCGGACATACTGCCGGTGTGCCTGTTCCAGCTGTGGAACTTAAACTAAGAGCTTTCCTGGAGCAAATTTTATATGCAAGACCCAGAGGCAAAGAGTTTTTAATTGGCCATCCGGCATTTTTGCTTGCCGTTATGGCGATTTATCGGCAATGGCCGCGTCTTACCCAATACCTTTTGATTGTGGGGGCAACTATCGCACAGGGATCTCTTGTCGAAACCTTTGCTCATATTAGAACACCTATATTTATGTCAACGATTCGTGGACTGGACGGTATGGTGCTCGGGGCTGCAATTGGTGCGATTGCTGTAATCTGCGTATATCTAATTCAGGTAATAGTGGCCCGGTTGGCGGGAAGGAGTCCGGCTGCCAATGAGTAATATTGTTATTTCTGGCTATTACGGGTTTGCTAACGCCGGTGATGAAGCTATGCTGGCAGCTATGATTGAGGCTCTGACTGACATTGAGCCAACTGTTAGTATAACTGTTATTTCCGGCAACCCTGAGGATACTAGACAGCGGCACGGTGTGTCTGCTGTCTACCGCCTTAACTACCCGGAAATCGCCAGAATTATGGCTAAGAGCAACTTATTAATTAGCGGCGGCGGCAGTTTGTTGCAGGATGTAACAAGTGACCGCAGTTTATACTACTATTTAAGTATTATGATGCTGGCCAAAAAAATGGGCTTGCCGGTCATGCTTTACGCCCAGGGCATAGGCCCGGTACAAGGAGCATTGGCCCAGGGCGCTATGCGCTATATTGGCAACATGGTGGATTTGATTACCGTTCGCGACGATGGTTCCTATGATGAATTAAAACGGTTGAAAGTAACGGCGCCGCCTGTATATATAACGGCTGACCCGGTATTGGCAATGCATCAGGTAGATAAATCCATTGGCCGCGCTATTTTGAAACAACATGGTCAGGAAGGGGTAGCCCCACTGATTGGTATCTCAGCCCGGGAATGGAAAGACTGGGGGCACTACAAGCAAGTGCTGGCCCATGCTGCCGACCAGATGATCGAAGAGTTAGGCGCCCGTGTGGTATTTATACCTATGCAGTTTCCTGACGATTTTAGTGTTTCTCAGAAAATTGCCGGCCGCATGACTAATAAAGCAGGAATGCTGCCGGATGAATATACTACCGGCGAGTTATTATCGCTGGTGGGAAATTTAGATATGCTTATTGGCATTAGACTGCATGCGCTCATTTTCGCGGCTGTTATGCATGTGCCGATGGCGGGCATATCTTATGACCCGAAAATTGACCGGTTCCTGGAAACCATTGGCGAACGGCATGTTGGCACACTAAAAACGGTGACCGCCGATAACTTAATGGCAAAAGTACGCCAATTATGGGTTGAACGTAAACAGCCCAATCAGGAGCGCACAGAACGTATTAATACTCTTAGAAATAGAGCTTTTCAAAATGCCGAACTTGCGCTCAGCCTGGTTAAAGAACGTAAGTAGGAGGTTAGCTATGGTCAAGATGAAGTGGCTGAAGGACTATTTGGGTATTGCGCTGGGGACAGTAATTACCGCATTGGCGCTGAATATGTTCCTCATTCCCAATAAGGTCGCGGCTGGCGGTACAAGTGGTCTGGCCACAGTTCTTCATTACACCTTTGGACTGCCTGTGGGCATGACGATGTTGTGTTTTGACATTCCGATGCTTTTGCTTAGTGTTAGGATCCTTGGGGCGCGTTTTGGCATTAATACCCTGCTGGGAGCCGGCATATTGGCGGCAACCATTGACTTAACTGCGCCATATGTGCCGGTATTGACCCATGATTTGCTGCTGTGCTCCTTATACGGCGGTGTTATGAGCGGGATTGGCATGGGGATTGTATTTAAATTCAAAGGAACAACCGCAGGTACTGATCTAGCAGCTGCTATCATTAATAAGCTAACAGGTATCAGCATTGGTCAGGCTCTGCTAGGGGTTGATTTCTTCGTAATTGCGCTTGCCGGCGTTGTTTTTGGTAAAGCGGAATTATCGTTATATGCACTTATTTCTTTATATGTCACAACGAAAATTATTGATCTTGTACAGGAAGGTCCCAGCGCTGCTAAAGCCTTTATCATTATGTCCGACTCCTCGGCTGAAGTTGCCGATGCAATTATGGCTGAGATTGGCCGGGGGGTGACTTTCTTATCCGGGCGCGGCGCGTATACTAAGGTCGAGCGCGATGTTGTTTTCTGTGTTGTCAGTACCCGGGAAGTTTCTTATATAAAAGATCTGGTGTACCGTATCGACCGCCAGGCTTTTGTTATTGTCGCAGATGCGCATGAGGTGTTGGGCGAAGGATTTTCCTCCCCAAGCTGAAACTGGCTGAAACTGGCGATAAACGCCCATCTACTTCGTTACTTCTGCGGGCGTTCCCTGCGACGTACTTGCCAGTACTACTTCGGTCACGTCCTCGGCGTGCCTCGTATATGGACATTTCTCACCAGTTTCAGGCCTTAGCATGATAAGGTGTTTGGTGCAAACCGAGTAGTGGATGGAAGAAGTTTACGGCATAGCTTAGATACTATTACATACGTTATTTCTTGCAAACTAGTATAGATAGATTATAGGAGGTTGTAATGAAGGAAATGGAGATTAAGTTAACACCGGAGGAGCTTAGTGAGCTTGCCAGCCGGGCTAAAGCTATCAGGGGTAATATTGTGCGCATGGTGACTGAGGCCAAATCCGGTCATCCTGGCGGTTCTTTGTCGGCCGCCGATATTTTGGCAGTATTGTATTTTGCTGAAATGAATGTCGATCCGTCGCAGGCGCAAAATGCTGACCGTGATCGCTTTGTATTGTCAAAGGGACATGCTGCCCCTGTTCTGTATGCCACGTTAGCCGAAAAGGGGTATTTCCCGAAAGAGGAACTGCTATCGTTGCGTAGAATCAACAGCCGCCTGCAGGGACACCCGGAAATGAAAAGCATCCCCGGTATCGATATGTCGACAGGTTCTCTGGGACAAGGCTTAAGTGCAGCTTGCGGCATGGCACTTGCCGGTAAAGTGGACGCCAGAGACTATCGAGTATTTGCTTTACTTGGTGATGGCGAATTGGAAGAAGGCCAGATTTGGGAGGCCGCCATGTTTGCCGCTCACTATAAATTGGACAACCTTACAGCCTTCGTTGACTTTAATGGTCTGCAGATTGACGGACCGGTTGCTGAAGTTTTATCGCCGCTGCCTATTCCTGAAAAATGGCAGGCATTTGGCTGGAATGTACTTATCATTGACGGTCATAACTATAACGAAATTTATGATGCCATTCAGACCGCCAAAACAGTTAAAGGCAAACCGACTATGATTGTCGCCAAAACCGTCAAAGGCAAAGGCGTCAGTCAAATGGAAAATATCGCCGACTGGCATGGCAAAGCCCCCAGCCGCGAAGAATGCGAAACCTTCCTAGCCGCCATCGAAGGCGCGTAGAACTAATACAATTTCCCCCGTAAAATATGAATATATGCGATGCTGGTTATGAATGTCCAGATGCGAGGCGCGACGAGGACGTACCCGGAGTCGTACTGGGAAGTACGTCGGAGGGAACGCCCACAGGAGTAACGAAGCAGATGGCGTTCAGAACCAGTATCCCTTGAAAGAGGTGCAAAGTTTCATATGGCTAATCAACTCGCCACTCGCGAAGCCTACGGTCTGGCTTTAAAAGACTTGGGTGATCGCAATAAAAATGTTGTGGTATTAGATGCCGACCTGTCTAAATCCACGAAAACCAATGTATTTGCCAAGGCACATCCCGACAGATTCTTTAATGCCGGTATAGCCGAACAAAATCTAATAGGGGTTGGCGCCGGATTAGCGGCTGCCGGTAAAATCCCGTTTGTATCGACCTTCGCTATGTTTGCTACCGGCCGGGCTTTTGAACAAGTTCGCAATTCTGTTTGCTATCCGAAACTCAACGTCAAAATTGCCGCTACCCATGCGGGTTTGACGGTAGGTGAAGATGGTGCTTCCCACCAGTCGATTGAAGACGTCGCTATTATGCGGGCATTACCCAATATGACGGTAATCGTACCGGCTGATCCGGCAGAGACCAAGCAAGTCATTGATTTCGCCGCAGAATATAAAGGTCCGGTATACATTCGCTTAGGCCGGGCGGCTGTGCCCAATATATTTGGGGAAGCGTATGAGTTCCAGCTTGGCAAAGCTGCGCTTCTTGCGGATGGTACCGATGTAACCATAATTGCCTGTGGCATTATGGTGGCACCGGCCCGCCATGCTGCCGAACAGCTTATTTCCCAGGGAATAAGTGCCCGGGTTCTAAATATGGCTTCCATTAAGCCGATAGATACCGAGGCAATTATTGCCGCCGCTCGTGATACAGGTGCGATTGTAACCTGCGAAGAACACAGTATCATTGGCGGTCTGGGCAGTGCTGTGGCCGAAGTTTTAGTTGAAAATACTCCTGTACCGCTTGAGCGGGTAGGTGTCAAGGATACTTTCGGTGAGTCTGGTACCCCGGGAGAACTGCTGAAAAAATATAATCTGACAGAAGACGCTATTGTAGCGGCTGCCAAAAAGGTCGTAAGCCGTAAAAGAGCGTAAGCTTCAGGGAAAGCATTAAAAAAGCCTGTGCATGCATATGTATTATGTATGTGCGGGCTTTCTTTATTTTGAGTAGCATTCGCCTGGGTAAGGACAACAATTGTTTTGGGTTGTTGAACAACGGAATAAGCGCATGTACTTACTTTATGGTGATGGCTTCAAAACAGGAAAAAACGTCTGCTTGATTTAGCTAATGCTCAGGCTGTATGTTCTCCCTGAAAAAAAGGAGGGATGAGGTGAACTCCTGGAAAGTGATAAATTTAGGCCGGAGGGTAATAAGGCGGCTTGGGATTAGTATTGTTGGCCTCTTGGCACTTGTGCAAGTAGGCGGAACTATATCAACTGCCATTTCCATGTTGGTTTCTTTAGCCTTTTATGCCTTGGCTTTTGGGGTAAAATTCGCTGCTGGGTTCGTTCTGTTACTGCTGGTGCATGAACTGGGGCATGTGGCGGCTTCGCGTATTGTCGGTCTGAAAGCCAAAGGACCAACGTTCATTCCGTTTATTGGCGCTGTGATTCGATTAAACCGGGTGCCGGTAAACGCCAAAATGACTGCTAATATTGCCATCGGCGGGCCGGCAGCCGGTACGCTCAGTGCGCTCTTATGTCTGGCATTTTACCTTTGGAGTGATAGTACACTGATGCTGGTGCTGGCCTATACGGCCTGTCTCTTAAACTTATTTAACCTTATCCCTTGTTCGCCGCTTGACGGGGAACGCATTGCCGCCGCTATTTCGCCACGGCTGTGGTGGATTGGTAGTTTTGTAATTGGCATTGTTTTCTTATATACATATAATATTTTTGTATTGATTATTTTTCTGTTCTCATTGTTTGAACTATGGCGTGGGGACGAGGCGCAAGACGACAGCTATTATCAACTGACTGCCACCCAACGGCTTAAAGTGGCTTGGTGGTATTTTGGCTTGCTCAGTGTTTTGGGATTAACGACATTGTACACGTTGGAATTGTTAAAATAGTAAGAGGCCGAAAAAAGTGTTTGGCAAAATATAGCAATAAAAAATTGATATTACAGAAATAAGGAGGTTTTTCGTAACTGTTGTCGAATAACTATTTTGTTTTAGACTTTCACTATACAATGGGGGTACTATAGTTTGATTTACATGAGTGAAGTGTCGAAGGTATACAGCAACGGCTCAGTTGCGTTAGCCGATGTTACAGTAGAAATTGATAAAGGTGATTTCGTCTTTGTGGTAGGTCCAAGCGGCGCTGGCAAATCGACCTTCATTAAATTAATTTTTAGGGAAGAATTGCCCACAAACGGGCGGCTTGTTGTTAATGGCCGCAATGTTGTTGATATGCAATTAAAAGATGTTCCGTATCTACGACGGGGACTAGGAATCGTATTCCAGGATTACCGTCTATTACCAAATAAAACGGTATATGAAAATGTCGCGTTTGCCATGCAGGTAATAGAGGCGCCGCGGCGCGAGATACAAAAGCGGGTACATAATGCGCTTGATTTGGTAGGACTAAGGCATAAGCTACGAACTTATCCATCGGAATTGTCAGGTGGTGAGCAGCAGCGGGTAGCCATTGCCCGGGCCATTGTTAACAATCCGGTCATTGTAATTGCCGATGAACCTACAGGAAATCTGGATCCGGATACTTCGTGGGAAATAATGAAGGTGTTTGATACTATTAACAAATCCGGCACAACTATTGTAATGGCTACCCATGATAAAACTGTTGTTGACGCCATGCGAAAGCGGGTTATCGCCATCGAAAGAGGCCGTATTGTCCGTGACCAAGTGAAAGGGGTATACGGCTATGAAGATTAGAACCGTCGAATATTTCATTAGGGAAGCAATATCTTCCTTACGACGTAACGGTTTAATGAGTATTGCTTCGGTAAGTACGGTAGCGCTGTCGCTGTTAATTTTGGGCATGTTTTTAGTTATGGTGCTTAACCTCAACCATATTGCTTCTACGCTGGAAACTCAGGTTCAGATAACTGTATATATGGAAGATGGCTTATCTGAAAGGGAAATGCGGGAGATCGGCACAAGAATTACGAAAGTTGGCGGCGTGACCCAGGTCATGTTTATCGATAAGGACCAGGCCATGACTAAATTTAAGGAACGCTTGGGCGAACAGCAGGGATTGCTTACGGCGTTAGGCGAGACCAATCCGCTGCCTAATTCTTTTGAAGTGAAGGTGGACAAGCCAGAACTTGTGAAGCCGGTGGCGCAGGCGGTTGCTCAGCTAAAAGGTGTTGAAAATGCCAAGTATGGCCAGGAAGTGATTGAGCAGCTATTCAGTCTGACCAAAATGATTCGGATTTTTGGGCTTGTGCTCATCATTTTCCTAGCTCTGGCCGCTTTGTTTATTATTTCCAATACGATTCGAATTACGGTTTTTGCCCGGCGTAAGGAAATTGGCATCATGAAGTATGTCGGGGCCACTGACTGGTTTATCCGGTGGCCGTTTATGATCGAAGGCATGATATTAGGTTTTGGCGGTGCCTTGTGCTCAGTGTTGATTCTCAGCCAGACATATAGTGCGCTAACCGAAAAAGTATATGAATCCCTGGCTTTTCTGCCACTTATTCCTAAGTCGCCTTTCTTAACCAATATCAGCATTGTGCTGCTGGTGGTGGGGACGGCCATAGGGGCGCTTGGCAGTACCATATCTTTACGGAGATTTATGAAGGTGTAGCGTAGCGTATAGAATGACTGGGAGGGATGAGTTTGACTAGTAAACGAAATGTATCACTACTGTTAATTATAGTGCTTGTTGTTACGGTGCTGAGTACAGCGCTGGCCAGTGAAATTGAAGAAAAACAGCAGGAATTGCAAAGTGTTCAGCGGCAGGCAGAAGCTCAGCAAAACAAAGCGGCCCAGGCGCAGCAGCAAGTTGATAGTGTGTCTGAACAACTGCGTGTTATCCAGGGGGATTTGGACACAGCTGCCAGTGAATATAATAATATCCTGGATAAGCTGAAGGCTACTGAACAGCAAATAACAACGAATACTGCGTTATTAGAAAAAGTAGAGAAGAACCTAGCAGCGCGCAGTCAAATTTTGAATAAGCGTATGCGCGATATTTACGAAAACGGTCAGGTTAATTATCTGGATGTTTTGTTTGGCGCTGTCGATTTCTCCGACTTTACCACCAGAGCCGAGTTGCTAAAAAGAGTAGTTAATCAGGATCTGGCACTTGTTGCCCAAGTAAAGGCTGAACGGGAACTGGTTGTACAAAAAAAAGCTGAATTAGAACGTGATAAGGCAGCCATTTCCGAACTCAAGGCACAGGCTGCCGCTAAAAAGGCTGTAATCGAAACTAGGAAAAATGACCGGGAACAGGTGCTGACCTCTGCGGTCAGTGAACGTGATACGGCGGAACGTGCGTATCAGGAACTTATTGAGACCTCCCGCCAAATTGAGCAAATGATACGTAGCAGCCAATCATCAGGCGGCAAATCCTCAGCGCCTGCCGGTGCTACTGGTGCCATGATGTGGCCGGCATCCGGCCCGATCACCTCTCCATTTGGCTGGCGGACCCATCCGATCTTCGGAACCCAGCGCTATCATAGTGGTATTGATATCGGTGCCGACTATGGCGATGCTGTTGCGGCAGCTGACGGCGGAGTTGTTATTTTCAGCGGCTGGATGGGTGGCTATGGTAACGCCGTGATCATTGATCATGGCAACGGTATATCTACCTTATATGCCCATAATTCGGAGCTGCTTGTCGAGGAAGGGACCCGGGTTAGAAAAGGTCAGACTATTTCCCGTGTAGGTTCGACAGGGTATTCAACAGGGCCGCATCTGCACTTTGAAGTAAGGGAAAACGGTACACCGGTTAGCCCGATGAACTATCTGTAATCCTTCCGGGTGGTGCATAGTATGCCCACCCGTTACACTTACTTTTGCTGTTAACGCACCAATTTGTCACAGTGTTTGAACTCGCTATGTGAGCAAACGAGCGAATATTTACTATCGTTTTGACATATATTTAGATGTATTGTAATTTGAAAAGCTGAGTTGAGAGCGTCGGAGAACCTCGATTTGAAAACCTCAAACTCACGACTTTTGCGAGGTGTATTGATTGAGCCGCCGTAAAATAATTTTTGGCGCAGTAGTATTGGTATTGGTGACGTTCTTAGCCACCTCAGCTGGTTTCTTATACTTAATGAATGCCTGGTCATCCGATGTTGTCAGCACCCTGCGCGTGCTGCGGGCACTGCATGTCGTACAATCCCGCTATGTTGAGGATGTACCTGTCGACACCCTGATCGCCGGATCTATCAAAGGGATGGTTAATTCCCTGAATGATCCGCATTCCGTGTATATGGATCCCAAGATGTTCAAAGAATTTATGATCGAGACGGAAGGTTCCTTTGGTGGTGTAGGTATTGTTATTGGAACCAAAGATAAGCAATTGACCGTTGTCGCCCCGATTGAAGGCACTCCTGGTGAGCAGGCCGGCATTAAAAGCGGCGACCAGATTATAAAAATTGACGGTCAGGAAACTAAAGATCTGGCACTTGATGAAGCTGTCAACAAAATCCGCGGGCCTGAGGGCAGCAAAGTTGTTTTAACAATTAAACGCGCTCAGGAAGTCAAGGATTATACACTAACCAGATCAAATATCCAAATCAAAACAGTTGCCGGCAAGCTTTTGGATGACAACATTGGCTATATCCGTATATCCATGTTCAATGAAAATACAGGCAACGACTTTGTCCGCAAGCTGCAGGAATTGGAAAAGCAAGGTATGAAAGCGTTAGTGCTCGACCTAAGAGACAATCCGGGCGGACTGCTTGACGAAAGTGTCAAAGTCGCTGGCCAGCTTGTGCCTAAGGGGCCGGTCGTTTCCGTGGTTACCCGCGATGGGCGGCGCGAAACACATTCTTCTAGCTTGGATCAACCCAAATATCCGGTAGCAGTATTAGTGAATGGCGGCAGCGCCAGCGCCTCGGAGATTGTGGCTGGAGCTATTCAGGATACTGAGGTTGGTACTTTGATTGGTACAAAGACTTATGGTAAAGGATCCGTTCAGACGGTCATACGCCTTGATGAAGGTTCAGCCATTAAGCTGACAATCGCCAAATATTTAACGCCTAAAGACAGAGCCATTAACGGCGTAGGGATTGAGCCTAACATTAAGGTTGAATTGCCTGAGACCAAAGACAAAGATACACAACTCGAAAAAGCGCTTGAGGTTTTAAAAAGTAAGCTATAGGCATGTAAGGTTGGTTTATACTATATATAAACCAACCTTCTTTATCATTGAGGTGAGGACAAGTTGTTCCCATGGCTTGACATAACATTACTTATTGTTCACGGTGCCGTAACTATATTGTTTGACTTTAATTTTTGGCTGGTGTTAGCGCTGGTAGGCTATCAATACTGGCAAATGCAAAAACAGCAGCGACAAATGTTTGGCGTGTACAACTATAGCCTGACACGGCAGATTATGCTGGCCGGGTTCTATGGCTTGGTTGGCGGTATTACCGGCAGCTGGCTGCTAACCCTGGTGGGGGTTACCCTTAATCAGCTTGGACTTAGCTATATTTGGCCGGTAGCGCTGGCGCTTATGCTTATTAATATGAGGTTTCTCTGTTTTGCGTACGCCGGCGGGTTAGTGGCTTTAGCCAATGCTCTGTTTGGCTGGCCTGAGGTTAATGTGCCCCAGATACTTTCGCTGGTTGCGGTTTTGCACATAACGGAAAGTCTGCTTATTGCTATCAGCGGTGGTTACAGTGCTATGCCCATGATCCTAAAAAAGCCGGATGGGCGGTTGGTAGGGGCTTTCAGCCTGCAGAACTTTTGGCCGCTGCCGCTGGTTATTCTGGCCGCTGTGTCAGTCCCGGCAGATACAGTGCCAGGGGCCATGATAAAAATGCCGGAATGGTGGCCGCTCCTGTCGCTAGCCCTGGAACCACCAACCGGTTCCCAGTGGATATATCTTATGGCTCCGGTTGTGGCTGCCCTTGGTTACACCGATATGGCCATTGCCAGTCTCCCCCACCAGCGGCGGCGGCAGTCGGCGCTGCATTTGGCGGCTTATAGTGTAATTCTCTTGGGATTTGCACTGCTATCGGCAAAATACTCCTGGCTGCAGGTGGTAGCCGCCGTGCTTTCACCTGTCGGTCATGAATTTTTAATTCAGCTGGACAATCGCCGGGAAATGGGAGGGGCTCCTTGCTTTGTTCCGTCTGATCATGGCATAATGGTGCTTGATACGGTTGCCAATACGCCGGCGGCTAAGATTCTCAAGCCAGGCGATATCCTTATTAATTTAGCGGGAACCCCGCTGAACAACCGGTACGACTTAGCGGCAGCTATTTGTTATGCGCCGGAGAGTTTTAGCATTACGGTTGAGCGTGCCGGAAAACGCTTGCTGCAAACAATAAGCTTCAAAAGCGGAGAACGGCGGTTAGGTGTTATTTTAGTGCCGGACGGGGACGAGCAATATTATGTGGAAATGATCAATAACCGTTACGGACTTGTTGATTGGCTAGTCGATAAATGGAAAAGAAGACGATAAAGCAGACTAGCTTCTGCTAGGGTTTTTAACCCTAACGAAAGCTTAGTCGTTGATAACAGGTCAATTTGACTGATATATACTGGATTGGAGGCTTAATGCAAGATGGCTGTTACCGTACCAAAACTTAATACCGTTCATAGGGAGGGGGATGTTCCTTTTCAGGTAGAAGCTCCATTTACTCCTACCGGCGATCAGCCGCTAGCCATTAAGCAATTGGCAAACGGTATTGTGAAAGGTGACCAGTCGCAGGTGCTGTTGGGGGCTACCGGTACTGGCAAAACCTTTACCATAGCTAAAGTAATTGAAAGTGTACAAAAACCTACCCTGGTGGTAGCGCACAATAAAACACTGGCTGCCCAGCTTGCCAGTGAATTTAAAGAGTTTTTCCCGAATAATGCTGTTGAATACTTTGTCAGCTATTATGATTACTATCAGCCTGAGGCCTACATTGCCCATACAGATACTTATATCGAGAAAGATGCGTCAATTAATGATGAGATTGATAAACTGCGCCACTCGGCTACAAGCTCGCTGTTTGAACGGCGTGATGTTATTATTGTTGCCAGTGTGTCATGTATTTACGGCTTAGGCTCGCCGGATGACTACCGGGGGCTTGTGTTATCACTCCGCCAGGGCCAGATTAAAGACCGGGATGAAATTCTTCGTAAGCTGGTTGCGATTCAGTATGAACGCAACGATTACAACTTTTCCCGGGGCAATTTCCGGGTACGCGGTGATATTGTTGAGATATTTCCGGCAGCGTATGGGGAAAAGGCCATAAGGGTAGAATTGTTCGGTGATGAAATCGAAAGGCTCTTAGAGGTTGATACTCTTACCGGCGAAATTGTGGCGGAACGCAAGCATATTTCCATCTACCCGGCTTCCCACTATGTTACGTCACGGGAAAACATGCTGCGGGCTGTGCAGGATATTGAAGCCGAATTGGAGGAACGTTTAGCCTATTTAAAAGCCAATGGAAAACTGCTCGAAGCACAACGCCTGGAGCAGCGCACCCGCTATGATTTGGAAATGATGTTGGAGATGGGGTACTGTTCCGGAATTGAAAACTATTCACGGCACCTAACTAAACGGCAGGCGGGGGACGCCCCCTATACCCTTGTGGACTACTTCCCGGAAGATTTCTTGCTTGTTATTGATGAGTCCCATGTTACTTTACCACAGCTCAGAGCTATGTATGCCGGAGATCGTTCCCGCAAGGAATCACTCGTTGACAACGGCTTCCGGCTGCCCTCCGCGTTTGACAACAGACCGCTTACCTTTGATGAATTTGATGCCAGGATTAATCAGATTGTATATGTTTCTGCTACTCCGGCGCCTTACGAACTCAAAGCCGCAAGTCAGGTAGCGCAGCAGATTATCCGTCCTACCGGTCTCCTTGACCCTGAAATTGAAGTACGCCCGATTAAAGGCCAGATGGACGATTTGCTTGATGAAATTAAACTCAGGACAGCCGCCAATGAGCGGGTGCTTGTTACTACCCTCACTAAAAAAATGGCAGAAAACCTAACAGAGTATCTTAAAGGAATGGGGATAAAGGTCACCTATCTTCATTCAGATATTGCGACATTTGAACGGGTAGAAATCATTCGAGACCTTCGGGCCGGCGTTCATGATGTGCTTGTTGGCATCAATCTGCTACGGGAAGGTCTGGATATGCCGGAAGTATCGCTTATCGCCATTTTGGATGCTGATAAAGAGGGCTTCCTGCGTTCGGAAACTTCGCTTGTTCAGACAATCGGCCGGGCTGCCCGCAACGTTCACGGCAAAGTCATTATGTACGCCGATCGTATAACCGACTCTATGCGGCGGGCGATGAGTGAGACTGAACGGCGCCGGGAAATTCAGCAGGCCTATAATGCCAAGCATGGTATAACTCCTAAGACGATTGAAAAGCGGGTAAAAGAGTTAATTGAAACAACTAAAGTTGCCGAAGCGCCGGTCGAATACAAGGCCGACAGAATTGGCAATATGAGCCGTGACGATATGTTGGAACTTGCCGCAAATCTGGAGAAAGAAATGCGTCAAGCATCCAAACAGCTGGAATTTGAACGGGCGGCCGAACTGCGTGACATGATTGTTGAACTCCGGCAAAAAGCAGGCGGAGCTTCAGCTAAAGGCCAAGTAGAAAAAAAATCCAGTAAGATTAAATCAAAAAAGAAATAGAAATAAAGTAGAAATAAAAAGAGATTGTTTCGCGGATACTGCAAGTATCAGTGAAGCAATCTTGTATTTTTTTAAGAAAAGACATGGTATTCCATGTCTTATTGCATGCAATGAAGCGAAAAAGAATAATATTAGCCCAAACAAATGTTTGCTTTGGAAATCGTATACCATTATAATAAGAATACTGGTATAATATAAGTAAAATAATTATTATCCACTAATAATGTATAGTAAAGTATGAAAGGAACCAAGATGACAGACAGTATTATTGTGAAGGGTGCCAGACAGCACAACCTAAAAAACATTGACATAACCATCCCGCGTGACCAGCTGGTTGTTATCACCGGTCTGAGCGGTTCTGGCAAATCCTCCTTGGCTTTTGATACCATTTATGCCGAAGGCCAACGCCGCTATGTAGAATCTTTGTCCGCATACGCCCGGCAGTTCCTGGGACAGATGGACAAGCCGGATGTTGACTATATTGAAGGATTGTCACCGGCGATCTCAATTGACCAAAAGACAACAAGCCGTAATCCACGTTCGACGGTGGGTACAGTTACCGAGATTTATGACTATCTCCGGCTGTTGTTCGCCCGGGCCGGCAGACCCTTTTGCCCTAAATGCGGCAAGCCGATAAGCCAGCAGACCGTAGAACAAATGGTAGATCAATTGCTGGCGTTGGGCGAGGGCGCCAGACTGAGTATTATGGCGCCGGTAGTGCGCGGCAAAAAAGGCGAACATCAGAAGGTGCTTGAAGATATCCGGAAGAACGGCTATGTCCGGGTGCGGGTAGACGGAGAAATTCGCGATGTTACGGAAGAAATTAAGTTAGAAAAAAATAAAAAACATACGATTGAGGTTGTTGTTGACCGGATAGTTGTCCGCGAGGGAGTAGCAAGCAGGCTGGCCGATTCAATTGAGACTTCGCTTAAACTTGGTGGCGGTATTCTCACTGTAGATGTCGGTGGCGCCAGCGAACTCATGTTTAGTCAGAACTTTGCCTGTGTGGACTGTGGCATCAGCCTGCCGGAGATTGCGCCGCGAATGTTTTCGTTCAATAGCCCGTTTGGTGCCTGCCCGGATTGTACCGGTTTAGGCAATAATCTGGAAATTGACCCGGCCCTGGTTATTCCTGACCCGAGTAAAGCTTTTATCGACGGGGTAATTGCGCCGCTGAGCAAAAGCTCTAACTCTTACTTCATGTGCCAGCTGGAAGCCGTACTTGAAAAGTATGGGCATACCTTGTACGACACCTGGGAAAAGATTCCGGATACCGTCAAGGAAATAATTCTAAACGGCGCGGGCGAGGAACGGTTTACCTTCCGTTATGAAAATATGTATGGTGAAAACAAGACATATCACTCGACTTTTGAGGGAGTGCTTCCACTGTTATCCCGTCGCCACCGTGAATCAACTTCAGACTGGGCGCGCGAAGAGATCGAAGAATACATGAGTTCCAAACCTTGTCCGGCGTGCAAAGGGGCCAGACTGAAACCGGAAGCGTTGGCAATTAAGATTGGCGGAAAAAACATCTACGAAGTCACCCGCATGACGGTGGGTGAGTCCAAAGAGTTTTTTAGTAACTTGGAGTTGACAGACCGGGAAAAGGTAATTGCCAATCAGATTTTAAAAGAAATAAATGCCCGTCTGGGCTTCTTGCTGAATGTTGGCCTGGACTATCTTACCCTTGACCGGGCAGCCGGGACGCTTTCCGGTGGAGAAGCGCAGCGAATCCGGTTGGCTACCCAGATTGGTTCCGGCTTGATGGGCGTGCTGTATATCCTGGATGAACCCAGCATCGGTTTGCATCAGCGCGACAATAACCGCCTGCTGGATACATTAAAGCATATGAGAAATCTAGGTAATACACTGCTGGTAGTTGAGCATGATGAAGATACCATGTATGCAGCTGATCACATTATCGATATTGGTCCGGCAGCCGGTGCGGGCGGTGGCGAAATTGTTGCCCAGGGTACGGTGGAACAAATTAAGAATTGTGAAGACTCGGTTACCGGTCAATATTTAAGTGGACGTAAAGCGATCCCGGTGCCGGAAGTGCGCCGCAAGCCTAACGGCAAATGGCTGGAGGTCATTGGCGCTAAGGAAAATAACCTCAAAAAAGTAAATGTGCGGTTCCCTATTGGCGTATTTACCGCCGTTACCGGGGTATCCGGTTCAGGCAAAAGTACGCTGGTCAATGAGATTCTGTACAAGGGTCTGGCCAGCCAACTGTATCGCGGCAGCCATGCCCGGCCAGGAGCCCATGACAGTATTCGCGGCCTTGAATATATTGATAAGATCATTGATATTGACCAGTCGCCTATTGGTCGTACGCCGCGTTCCAATCCGGCTACGTATACCAGCTTATTTGATAACATCCGGGAATTATTCAGTCAAACCTCGGAAGCCAAGATGCGGGGGTATCGCCCGGGACGGTTCAGTTTCAACGTTAAAGGCGGCCGCTGTGAAGCCTGTAAGGGGGATGGCATAATCAAGATTGAAATGCACTTCTTACCGGATGTCTACGTGCCGTGCGAAGTATGCAAAGGCGCTCGCTATAATCGGGAAACCCTGGAAATTCACTATAAAGGCAAAAGTATAGCTCAGGTACTGGATATGGTTGTCGACGAAGCCGTAGAATTCTTCCAGAACATCCCTAAAATTCACCGTAAGCTGCAAATTCTCCAAGATGTTGGTTTAGGCTATATTAAACTGGGGCAGCCGGCTACTCAATTATCCGGTGGGGAAGCGCAGCGAATTAAGCTGGCAACCGAACTGGCACGCCGCAGCACCGGCAAGACCTTGTATATTTTGGATGAGCCGACCACCGGTCTGCATACAGCCGATATACACCGTCTGTTGGAAGTATTGCAGCGGTTGGTTGACGGTGGTGATACCGTTGTGGTCATCGAGCACAACCTGGATGTAATTAAAACCGCCGACCATATAATTGACCTTGGCCCTGAGGGAGGCAGCCGGGGCGGGACAATTGTTGCCCAAGGCACACCGGAACAGGTTGTTGCTGTCCCGGAATCCTATACCGGCCAATTTTTAGCTCCGGTATTGGCGCGCGGCCAACGGCAATAAAGGAGGTGTCCGGTCATCGCTATTGTAACTCCTGTTGTTGAAGAAAAACTGGCGCTATTGTCTGATAAACCCGGTGTTTACCTTATGAAAGACGATAAAGGCCGGATTATCTATGTTGGCAAGGCGATTAACCTAAAAAACCGCGTTCGGTCTTACTTTCAGTCAAGCCGCAACCATACCCCCAAAGTAATTGCCATGGTGGCGCGTATTGCTGACCTGGAATATATCATCACGGCCTCGGAAATCGAAGCCTTAATTTTAGAGTGCAATCTGATAAAAAAACATCGTCCCAAATATAATATCAGCATGCGGGACGACAAGAATTATCCGTATATTAAACTGACTAACGAGGAATTTCCCCGCGTATATATCACTCGCAAAGTAATTAAAGACGGAGCCCGGTACTTTGGTCCGTATACCAGTGCTGGCGCTGTCCATGAGACTCTGCGGCTGCTAAAGACTCTATTTCCCCTCCGTTCCTGCCGCAAACTGGATAGCAAACGGCCTTGCTTAGAGCATCATATTAAGCGGTGTTTGGCTCCTTGTGCCGGAAAAGTGGACCCAGAAACGTACGGCGAGATGATCAAAGCAGTTGGATTGTTTTTGGAAGGACGCAGTGATGCCGTCGTTAAAAATCTCAAGCGTCAGATGGCGGAAGCGGCTGAAGAGCTGGAGTTTGAAAAAGCGGCTCGCTTGCGTGACCAGCTTGCGGCGGTCGAAAAAGTCATGGAAAAACAAAATATCGTAACAGGCAGCGGGGATCAGGATGCCATTGGTCTTGCCCGGTCGGCTGCCGGGACCTGTGCCCAGGTATTCTTCATTCGCAGCGGCAAAATGGTCGGGCGTGACCACTTCATGCTGTCAGGTGGCGAAGAGGAAAATGACCAGGATATTTTAGCTGCTTTTGTTAAGCAGTATTATAGCCAAGCCGCATTTATTCCCCGGGAAATTTTGTTGCCGCTCGAACTGGGCGAGCAGCATCTTGTAGCCGAATGGCTAAGCAGTGTAAAAGGCGGTAAAGTGCAGGTTGAGGTACCTAAGCGCGGCACCAAGCGGGATTTGGTCTCAATGGCGGCCGGCAACGCCGCAATCGTACTTGAGGAGCAGGCTGAACGGCTTAAAGCCGATACGGATAAAACCGCCGGCGCGGCTGCTGAGCTTGGTCAGTATTTAGGCTTACCGGCTGCACCTGAGCGGATAGAATGTTTTGATATCTCACACATTCAAGGCTCGGAAACGGTAGCATCCATGGTGGTGTTCGAAGGCGGACAGCCGAACAAGAATGAATACCGCCGTTATAAGCTTAAAACCGTGGAAGGTAAGCCTGATGATTTTAAATCGATGCAGGAAGTAGTGGGGCGGCGGTACCGTGATGCCTTGGAGAAGGGCCCTGTACCTGATCTCATTATTATTGATGGCGGCAAAGGCCAGCTTAATTCGGCACTGCCTATTATCCGGGCGGCCGGACTTATCGATGTTCCTGTTGTTGGTCTGGCCAAAGAATTTGAGCATATTTTCCGCGAAGGAATCAGCGACCCGCTCATACTGCCGCGCCACTCTCAATCACTTTTCTTAGTACAGCGGATCCGGGATGAGGCGCATCGTTTTGCTATCACTTATCACCGTAAACTGCGCTCGAAACGGAATATGGTTTCGGTACTTGACCATATCCCTGGCATTGGCGAGAAACGCCGCAAGGCCCTAAGGGATCATTTCGGCAGTTTAGCCAAAATTAAGGCGGCTGAAGTGGATGAACTTGTCAAGGTGGAAGGCATGACGCTGCCGGCGGCCGAAGCGGTTTATAATTTTTTTCGTAATAAGAGCATATAAAAGAAGCGGCACAAGGATAGTCAAGTTGCATAATTTTTCCCTTGTTGTTATAATATAAGAAAAGGTTGACGTGTTAGCGCACGTCAACCCACACAGATTGCCTAACCGGAAACGGTTAGCCCAAGTTGGATTATTCAGGGAATAACCGCAAAACCTTGGCACAGGAGGCGGTTATTTCTGTTTTATGATTAAGACAACAAGTGTTGCAAATGCGATCATCAGATACATTGCCTCAAATATTGTCATCAAACCACCTCCTCTTTAAAGGAAGTGGCTAACCGCTCCTCGACAACCTGTACAATTATTATAGCATATTTTCCCATTATAGTTATATGACAAATACTATATAACTCAAACCCGCCTCTTATAAATACCATAACTCATTTAAAAATGGTCTGCTTACGAAAACGATAGTTTTCGTGCAGACCATTAATTTTAATGGGTTATTTTTCGCAGATGGGGCAGCCAGCCGCGTTTAAGCATGAGCTGGAGCAGACGATAATCCCAATCCAGGCCGTCATCGAGAGCCTTGCGGTACATTAGGGCAACATCCAGTTGATACGACTGATGCAAGGAAGTTAAGATTGCCATTTGAGAGCCTTTAGCCATAGTACCGATGGCGATTGCGATTTCCATATCGGTTAAGCGGGCGTCATCGGGAATATTGAGGGGAGTATCATGCAGGTTGCGCTTTACAAAGCGTAAGGCAGGAGAATGTACATCACTTTCCAGCAGTTTTTCTTCTGCTTTGGCTATTGTTGTTTCGGTATGGGCATCAATTGCCTCCTTAATTAAAGCCTTTAGTTCAGGATCGCTGGCATGATTGTGTAATACCTGCAATAAGGCATTATTAAACCGGCCCTGTCCGATAATGCCATAGAGTCCGGCAGCTTCCAGGTAGTTAAGCGATTCTTTGTCAAACGCTAAATTCATAATGTTGCGGGTCTGTGAATTGATTTTATCCATAATCGTCATAGTTCTACCTCCTAATTAGAAAAATATAAGTAGACTTAGCTTCGGTAGGGTGTTAACTTCCACTGAAGGTTAGTCACAGGATTAGTTGTAATATAGACAAGTTGACGAATTTTATACTTGCGATGTTTTCCGGCAGCAGGATTTTGGCGGAGAAACAAGAATTTGATCAAAGATAGCGAAAGTATAACTCAGGAGGCTGACATGGATATAAAGACCATTAAAACTACAGCAAAAGAAAAGTTTCGTGGCTCATGCCGAGTTTGTCCGGAGTGCAACGGCGTTGTTTGTGCCGGTGAGATGCCTGGTATGGGCGGAGTAGGCACAGGCATTGCGTTTCGTCATAATATACAAGCACTGGCTGACTGCCGGTTGAATTTAAGAACAGTACATAGTGTTAAGAATCCTGATTTGTCCTGCCGCATTTTAGGCATAGATTTAGCTTTCCCGGTTATTGGTGCGCCCATCGGCGGCATTGAACGGAATATGAAGGGGGCGCTAACCGAAGAAGAATATGCCGTGTGTATTGTCAGTGGCTGCCGTAAAGCCGGCAGTATCGGAATGACCGGAGACGGCCAAGTGCCGCTGGTTTTTGATTCAGGGATGGCTGCCGTCACGAATGAACAAGGCTGGGGCATACCTACCATTAAACCGCGGAATATTGAAAAAGTGGCCGAGATGGCCAACAAGGCTGCTGCTGCCGGTTGTCCGGCTTTTTGCATGGACATTGATGCAGCGGCATTTGCGAATATGATTAGTGCCGGCCAGCCGGTAGGTCCTAAGACTATCCAGGAACTGGAGTACATTAAGAATCATACTGCCATACCGTTTATTGTTAAAGGCATAATGACACCCGATGATGCCGAAGCTTGTTGGCAAGCCGGTGTTGATGCTATTGTTGTCTCCAACCATGGCGGCCGGTCGCTTGATCATACACCGGGTACCGCTGAGGTGCTGCCTTATATTGCTGAAGCGGTTAAAGGCAAAATGACGGTGCTGGTTGACGGTGGTATCCGCAGTGGCGGTGATGTACTAAAAATGCTGGCGCTGGGAGCGGATGCCGTATTGATAGGACGGCCGCTATCCATTGCTGCAGTTGGCGGTGGCCGGGAAGGCGTGGAATTTGCCCTTAATAAAATGAAAAATGAGCTAAGAACTGCCATGCTGCTGACCGGAACGGCCCAGGTCAGCGATGTGTCTGTGGAGATTTTATGGTAAAGCCGGTTCTTTGCTATAGTCTGATTACCACAGGCTGGGGCCAGGTGGTGGCTGTCTGGTCTGACGTCGGTTTGTGGGAATTGGGCTTTCCCCGTCCAGATCAAGCGGCTGCTTTCACCGATATTCACGCCAAGGATATTGCCGAGCTTGCATCCGGGCACGAGGCTTGCTTGTGGTCTGACCAGTTAACTCATGAGTTAAAACTATATCTTCAAGGATATCCAGTCACCTTTTCCGTACCGGTTGACTGGCGGGTTTATAGTCCGTTCCAAACGGCAGTACTCAGGTACACGGCAGATATTCCTTACGGAGCTACAGTCAGTTACCTAGAGGTAGCTCAGGCTGTCGGCAGTCCCAAGGCGGCTAGGGCGGTAGGCGGAGCCATGCATAGCAACAGAACACCGATCATTGTGCCTTGCCACCGGGTAGTTGGTGCTGATGGCAGTCTTACCGGTTTTGGCGGCGGACTGGATATGAAAAAAGCCCTGCTCTTGCTTGAGAGCCAAAAAGAATAATAGGAACATCCTTCCTGTTACACTTTGCTGGATATTATATATCGAAAAATATATTGCCGGAATTTTGTCCCATGGGATATAATATGTATGTTGGCTTCAATAATCAGTTGTCTTTATTACGGCAGGAGGGATATGTGCAGTGAGTGGTTTTTTACTGCGAATTATAATAAATGCGGTAATTTTAGTGCTGGTGGTAGTAAAACTGCCGGGAATATTTGTGGATACTCTTGGCGGAACCTTGTTAGGAGCAACAATTCTAGGTTTAGCAAATGCTGCAGTCAGACCGCTGTTATCGGTTGCCGATTTGCCGCATACCTTTCTAAACCTTGGCGGTTTTACTGTCCTAACAAATATTTTTACGCCGCTGATGGTCGTTAAAACCTTGCCTGGGGTGCAGGTGTCAGGTGTCATAACCTCATTGGCAGGAGTTTTACTAATGACTCTGTGCAGTGTTACTTTGTCCAAGGTAATACACGATAGATAAAGTAAGACTTGCTTCAGGTGGAGTTTAACCCCGTCCGAAGCTTAGTCGCACTTATCCAGGGACTTAGTCGCTCTTACTCCCGCCTGTAGAGGAGGGAGTCTTAGAGCGAGTTAGTCATCGGATAGATTACTGCAGGAATTTTGTGTACAGCAAAATTCCTGTTTCTTATTATTTTAGAAAAGAGGCAGAAGACTAAATGACAATAAAGCTTATAGCACTTGATATGGATGATACATTATTGGATAGTAAACTGGCTGTTTCCCCGCGCGCCAGCGCCGCTATCCGCAAGGCAGCGGAGCAAGGGATAAAGGTAACAATAGCAACCGGACGTATGTATCGCTCGGCTGTGCCATATGCCCAGCAGTTGGGCTTGGATGTGCCGCTTATTACCTATAACGGGGGGCTCATTAAGTCCTGTTTTTCCGGCGAAACGTTATTACACCGTCCGATTGATAAAGATATTGCCCGGGAGGTGCTGTCGTTATGCCGGGAACAAAATTTGTACATTCAAACTTACGTTGACGACAACCTGTATGTAAAAGAACAAAACGAATATTCGGAGATATATTCGCGCATGTCGAGAGTGCCGGCTATCGTTGTCGGCGACAGCCTGTACGCGGGTGAAGGGTATTCCACAAAAATGTTAATTATGTCCAGTAAAGAAGGGATTCGCGAGATATATAACTCTTTTAAAAAGATTTTTGGCAATAAACTTAGTATGGCGATATCCAAACCAACTTTTATGGAAATAACGCACCCAGAGGTTAATAAAGGAAAGGCCTTAGCTTATTTAGCGGATAAGCTTATGATAAAACAAGATGAGGTAATGGCAGTTGGTGACAGCGGTAATGATGTTGATATGCTTAAATATGCCGGCTGGGGAGTAGCTATGGGAAATGCCAGCGCCGCGGTTAAAGCCATTGCCCGCCTGGAAACCGCTTCTAACGACGCCGATGGCGTAGCTGAGGCTATAGAACGCTATGCATTGAATTAATTAGAATAAAATGTGTCCGAATGGGTATCCGGCGACAAATAGCGATTTGCCGCCGGATACCAGTTTCCATTGATAAAATAAAGGGAACTGTTCTTTTGCTTTTTTTCCCATACTACCCTATAATTGAATAGGGAAAGAATTGGGGTCGACTCGGGTAGGAAAAGTTGAGGTGTACATATGATACTAGATAACTTTCGCTTGGTAATAATTACCGGCATGTCAGGCGCCGGTAAATCACAAGTAATACGGGCTATGGAAGACTTAGGCTATTTTTGTGTTGATAACTTGCCGCCGATGCTGATTCCTAAATTTGCTGAACTGTGCGCCCAATCTGGCGGCAAAGTTTCCAAGATTGCCTTAGTGGTTGATATTCGCGGCGGCGAATTTTTTGATACCCTGGTGCAAGTTCTGGAAGATATGGAAAAACAGGGCTTCCTTTATGAAATATTATTTTTGGAAGCCTCGGATGCTACAATCATCCGCCGTTATAAAGAAACACGCCGACGTCACCCGATGGCGCCGCATGGACGTATTAGCGAAGGAATTAGCCGCGAGCGAGACCGTTTGGAGCAAATTCGGGGGCGAGCCAATCATATTATTGATACATCCGGCTTATCTACTACCGAGCTTCGGGGTAAGATAACTGCACTGTTCACCGAAGAACATGAGCAGGAACGCATGACAGTAACTGTAGTGTCCTTTGGCTTCAAATACGGTATTCCGATGGATGCTGATATGGTAATGGATGTTCGGTTCCTGCCTAATCCCTTTTATGTCGAATCTCTACGGCGAAAAAGCGGTCGGGAAGCTCTTGTCGGTGAGTATATCTGGAAGTGGCCGGTGACACAGCAGTTTATGGAGAAGCTGTCCGGTATGGTGGACTTTCTTGTGCCACATTATATTAAAGAAGGCAAAAGTCAGCTTATCATAGCCATCGGCTGCACCGGTGGCCTTCATCGCTCAGTATTTGTTGCCGAGAAGATTTTTGAATATCTCAAAGGCAAAGGCTTCAAAGTAAATGTTGAACACCGGGATATTAAGCATAACGTTGTCGAATAACTTGGGTTTGGAAATAAATTGTTTTAACAGCATCGCCCAGAATAGTGGATATAATATAAGTTCAGAGGCGGTTAGAAATGCCCAGATGCTAGGCGCGATGAGGACGTACCCGGAGTCGTACTGGTAAGTACGTCGGAGGGAACGCCCGGAAGAGTAACGACGCAGGTGGGCGTTTATCACCGACTCGGGAGTGATGGTATGCATTTTATAAAATGGCTATACCCAGGCATGAAGTTCAAACGTTGGCTGCTCCTGTTTTCCGCAGGGGTTATCTTTGTCAGCATGGGTTTAGCAATTGTTTTTAACTATAAATATATTGGCGTAGTGGAAGAAGCTATTTTCCGCTTGTTTTATCTGACGACAGGCAGGTTTTATTACGCAGTTACTACTATTGTCGGCAGCGCAACTATTATTTTGGGTCTGAGTATCATGCTGGCGGCTACGCGCCAGATCATTAAGTCAGTTATTAGTGTACTGGTGCCCGAAGGCTCAGATAAACTTGTCGAAATTATTTTTGAAAAACGCAAGCTTAACCGCGGGCCGGCTATTGCCGTTATCGGCGGCGGTACAGGCCTGTCGGTGTTGCTCAGGGGCATAAAAAGTATTACCAGTAATCTAACTGCAGTTGTTACAGTAGCCGATGATGGCGGGTCATCCGGCCGGCTGCGTGAAGATCTGGGGATTATTCCGCCTGGTGATTTACGCAATTGTCTTGTTGCCTTGGCAGATACCGAACCTTTAATGGAAAAGCTTTTTCAGCACAGGTTTGGCGGCAGTGGCGAACTGGCCGGCCACAGCTTTGGCAATTTATTTATTGCTGCCATGACTGAAATTGTTGGTGATGTGGAACTGGCGTTAAAAGAGTCGAGTAAAGTCTTAGCCGTACGTGGCCAGGTGTTGCCTTCCTCCACCGCAAGGGTACTGTTGGTAGCGGAAATGACTGACGGATCGGTAGTGGCGGGTGAGTCGCAGATTCCCCTGTCGGGCAAGAAAATTAAGAAAGTATGCATTAACCCGGAAGATGTTGCGCCGGTAAAAGGTGCGGTTGAAGCAATCCGCGAAGCAGATGCCTGCATTTTGGGACCAGGCAGTTTATACACCAGCGTTATACCCAATCTATTAGTAAAAGGAATTGCTGAGGTTTTACAGGAAAGTGACGCGGTCAAGATATATATATGCAATGTTATGACCCAGCCGGGCGAAACCGATGGCTATACCGCATCCGATCACGTCAAAGCCATAATTGACCACGCCGGTCCTGGTTGTATTGACATTGTGGTTATTAATGACCAGAGAGTAGCTCCGGAACTGCAGGGAAAATATGCGGAGCAGGGGGCATACCCAGTAGTACCTGATGTGGAAGCAATTGAGGCATTAGGTGTCAAAGTGGTCAAGGCTAACCTGATCAGCGAAACCAATTTAGTCCGGCACGACCCTGCTCGTTTGTCCCGGACGATTATGTCAATGGTTTACGACTTACGAATTAATTCTGACCGCATGCGGTTATTGGATTATTACATTATGTCGGAGAGTATTAAGAAACTAAAAGATTAGCCAAAGGACTGACGCCCTTGTCATTTTCAACTGAAGTAAAAAATGAACTTGCCCGCATAACGGGCGAGAACGACTGTTGTTATGGCGCTGAATTGGCAGCGCTTATCCGGATGGGTGGTGCCATGTCCATCGGCGGCAACGCTAATTTGGGCATCAATTTCAGCAGTGAAAACGCCGCTGTTACCCGTAAGGTAATTGGTTTGATAAAACGTTATTCTAATGTTAAGACCGAAGTAGTCGTTACCCGGGGCAGGCGCTTAAAAAAGAATAATACTTACCATGTGCGGGTAGTACCATCGCCCGGGGTGAACGAATTGCTGGCGTCGTTAGGGATTATGCGTGGAGACGGTCTTAATGTTCAGTCAGACAGCGCTATTACGCGGAAAACCTGCTGCCGGCGTGCTTACCTGAGAGGCGCTTTTTTGGGAGCCGGTTCGGTTAACCGGCCTGAGGGTTCTTATCATTTAGAAATGGTGACAGGCAATGAGGAGTTGGCCAAATCGCTTGTCCGGGTTATGAAATCGCTAAGTTTGCCTGGGCGCATGACTGACCGGAAAGATGATTATATTGTGTATTTAAAGGATGGTAACGCCATTACCTCTTTCCTGCAGATTATTGGCGCACATAACGCCTTATTAACCTTTGAAAATGTCCGTGTGGTCAAAGATATGCGCAATCAGGTCAACCGCTTGGTTAACTGTGAGACGGCTAATCTCCAAAAGACTGTTAATGCGGCGGTTAGACAAGTTGAGAGTATTAGGACGATTGCCCAATATATGGGGCTTGATAAGCTACCCCCGCCGCTTAGAGAAGTGGCAGATGCACGACTGGCCTATCCGGAAGCCACGCTTTCCGAACTGGTCGAAATTTTGGAGGGCAGAGTGGGAAAATCAGGTATTAATCACCGGCTGCGTAAATTGGGGGAGATCGCGCAGTCGTTAGGTGGTTCTGCGGAAACCGAGAAGGATAATAATGCGTAAATTTTTACTGACTACTGTTGCCATCGGTTTACTATTTTTCCTCTGGTTATTAGCGCCCGGCGCCGGAGTCCCCATTTTGGCCTACCATCAAGTCGGCGACCTGCCGGAAATCTACAGTGTAACTGCCGACGAGTTTGACCAGCAAATGCAGTTTTTACAAACTCACGGCTATACTGCCATTTCCCTTGGCGAATTGTTTGCCGCTAAAAAGGATGGCAAGCAGTTACCGGACAACCCAGTTATTATTACCTTTGACGACGGTTATGCCGACAACTATCTGGCGGCACTGCCGATATTGGAGAAACATGGCATGAAGGGTACCGTGTTTGTAATCACCGGGCAAGTCGGCCAACCCGACTATTTGACTTGGCAGCAAATTAAGGAAATGCAGACCAGAGGAACAGAGATCGGCTCCCATACCCATAGTCATGTTGCTTTAACCGAAATTGGACAGCCTCAACTTCAGGACGAACTGCAGCGTTCTAAACAAATAATAGAAAATAATCTAGGCACACCGGTTAAATTTTTGGCCTATCCGTATGGCCAGTTTAACACACAAGCTATTGCTGCCCTCGAACAAGCCGGTTATACCGGGGCGTGTACCGGGGATCCCGGTTTAGGTACACCAACGGGTAATGCTTATAAGCTTAAACGGGTCAATGTTCCCAAGCCGAAGTATGGTTTATGGGAATTTCGACTGCGCCTGCTTCGGGCTCAGATATACGCGAAACTATCCCTTTAATTAGCAATACAGGCTTGCTATACTGCTATAGCAAGCCTGTTATTCTTAACGGAGCGGATTTAGTAAAGTCTGCCTAGTGGTTGAAGGCTGGTCCATTGTTTGTTATAATGCCTAGTAGGTGGCAAGTTGTTAGGAGGAATGCTTTTTGTTAAAATGGCTGAGACTTGCAAGTGCGGCAGTTGTTGTCACAATTGCAGTCAGCATGATTGGCTCCCAGCTTGCGCTGGCCAAATCCGGGCTTCCGGCGAATACTGATATGTTTAATATCACCGAACTGCCTGTTACTGTTACTGAACAAAGCGGTAAGCTACTGCTTTCTGATAGTCCGGAAATGGTACCTGCAGACGGGATTATGTATCAGGATACTGTTAGCGGTGATATTCGCCTGTTTTTTCACCATGTTAACGCTACTAAAGAACCCAAGAAAATCGTAGTACTGCTCATGAACAACACCACGGAAGCGGCTGATGTTTTTGTTCATAAGTATGGTCTGGGTGGACCGGGGCTTGATTATCTGGCAATAGGCAAAGATGCTCAAATGAAGTATTTAGAGCAAAAGGAAGTACAGCTTATTGAGGTACCGGCCAATGGTTCTGCTCTCTTGGAGCCTATACTTAAAGATACTGTGGTTTTACCTGACGAGTTGGTTAACGGTATTTACGATTTTGAGTCCAAGACTCCCATAAAAGTAGTAGTTATGATGCTGCCAGTTGACGCCAAACCGGCAGAATTTGTTGCTAAAGCCCAAATATTACCCACTGACAGCCAACGGCTAAGGGGAACTTTTTCCGGCAGTGACCGGGTGATTGTACCTAACCAGGCGTACAACGCGGCGAAACAAGGGGTCGTAGGTATTACTCTTGCTGACCATAAACTTGACCGCTATGTTAGCGGCATTGATGCTACAGACGGTTCAAACACGCTGAACTATGGAAATTACGGCGTTATGTACAAGCTGTTCCTTCCTACCGCGTTTGAACAAAAGTATGCTGTTTACTTAAATCCCCGGGGCGGGGAATATGCCGGTGGAATGTTTGTTAACTACCGCCACCAGGAACAACTGACACTCGGAACGCCGGCAGACAAATTATTTTTTGGCAACAAAACTGTCAAAGATGTAAGCCATCTCGGCGATTATGACGGTGGACAGTCTTTATGGCTGACTTTTTCACCACCAGGCGCGTCTAACTTGCCAGTAAAGATTCTTTTGGCGCCTACAGCCAAGTAAACGAATAATCAAAGATGCGAGATTGCCTGCCATGTTTGTAGACGTCGCCACCGTTAAATGCGAACCCCTGGCGCGGCAATCTCGTTTTCCTATTGATTCCTGTCCGTAAAACGGCTAAAATAGTATAGTAATACCTATTTTATTTAAGCGTAGGCAAGGAGGGATTTCGAATATGAAAAAGCATGTTGTTACAATTAATAAAGCATCACTCGCTCAAACTGTACATACCGGCGGCTGCGGGGAATGCCAGGCTTCCTGCCAGTCGGCCTGCAAGACTTCCTGCACTGTTGGCAATCAGGTCTGCCAGAAGTAACAGTAGCAGCCAGCCCCTTGCCTGCCAAGGGGCTTAATTTTTTACTTTGCTCTAAGCATGCCAGCGCAAATAGAAAGGAAATAAACAGATAGATGCAAGTTCATAAATTTACATTAAACGGTTTATATATCGTTCTTGATATTAATAGCGGCGCCGTACATATTGTCGACAAAATGGTATATGATATAATGGATAATTTTAACGGCGCTAACGAGGAAGAAGTCATTGCAGCGCTAGAGGATACCTACGCGCAAGATGATATTCGCGAGGCGCTGGGAGAGCTTAAAGAGCTTGTGCGCGCCGGCCAGTTGCTGTCACCCGAACTTACTGTTCCGATTACCTTTAGCGAAAAGCCGCTTGTTAAGTCCTTGTGCCTGCATGTGGCGCATGATTGCAACCTGCGCTGCGGTTACTGCTTTGCCGGAACAGGCGACTTTGGTCATAACCGCGGTCTTATGCCGAAGGAGATTGGCGAGCGGGCTGTGGATTTTATCATTGAAAATAGCGGCCCCAGACGTAACTGTGAAATGGATTTTTTCGGCGGCGAGCCGCTCTTAAATATGGGTACCGTCCGCCATGTCGTTAGTTACATCAGAAAACGCGAGGCGGAGACAGGCAAGGTATTTAAATTGACCTTGACTACCAATGCCGTATTGTTGAGCGATGAAATCATTAATTATTTAAATGACAACAACATTAGTCTGGTACTCAGCCTGGACGGCCGGCCTGCGGTTCATGACCGCATGCGGCCTGGTATAGATGGCAGCGGCAGTTATGACGAAGCGGCCAAGATGTGCAAAAAGGTTGTTCAAGCCCGTGGCAATCAGAACTACTATCTGCGTGGTACTTTTACTGCCTACAACCTGGACTTCTGTGCCGATGTTTTAAGCATGGCAGATGCCGGCTTTAACCTTTTATCAGTTGAACCGGTTGTTGCTAAGGATGCCGATTATGCGTTAACTGAGGAGCATTTGCCCGAATTATTCCGCCAGTACGAACTGTTGGCCGAAGAATATCTGGCCCGGAAACAGGCGGGTAACGGCTTTGATTTCTTCCATTTTAACCTTGATTTAAGCAACGGCCCTTGTGTGGCTAAACGCTTAAGTGGCTGCGGTGCCGGACATGAATACTTTGCTGTAACTCCGGAAGGCGATCTGTATCCCTGTCACCAATTTGTCGGACGCGACGAATACAAGCTGGGTAACGTATACGACGGTGTTACTAATAAGGAAATGCCGGGGAAATTCCGCCAGGCCCATGTTCTCAATAAACCTGCCTGCCGTGAGTGTTGGGCAAGATTTTATTGCAGCGGCGGCTGTCATGCCAACGCCGACTTGTTCCATCATGATTTGCACAAACCATATGAGTTAGGCTGCGAGCTGCAGAAAAAGCGGCTGGAATGTGCAATTATGATTCAGGCTAAATTAGCGATGGCCGGTCAAGAGTAACCCGTAGGTGGGTAAAGCTTACTTTTTCCTGAGGTGTCCGCTATGACTTGTAAAGCAGTTAATCTTCATATAACCGGAATGATTCAAGGGGTGGGTTTCCGCCCCTTTGTTTATAATTTGGCTCGGTACTGGGGGATAAAGGGATGGGTTTCCAATACGGCCCGCGGTGTCGATATCCGGGCCGAAGGCCTTCCGGCTTCCCTGGATGCCTTTATCGCTGCTCTGAAAAGTCAGGCCCCGCCGTTAGCGGTTGTTGATACGATAGCGGTTAATCACTGCAAACCAGGCGGATATACCGATTTCGCCATCAAGCCAAGTGGCAATAGTGAAGTGAAAACAGCCTTAGTGTCACCTGATGTTGCCACTTGCCCGGCTTGCCGGGAAGAACTCCTGAATCCTGCTGACCGGCGGTATCATTATCCGTTTATCAACTGTACCAATTGCGGTCCGCGGTTTAGCATTATTCAGGACATCCCGTATGACCGGCGGGCTACCACGATGCAGCAGTTTACTATGTGTCCGGATTGTCAGGCGGAATATGATAACCCGGCTAACCGCCGCTTTCATGCCCAGCCTAACGCCTGTCCGGCGTGTGGTCCGGGTTACCGGCTGGTGGATACCAATGGCCGGCAGGTAGCAGTCCGCGATCAGGACGTATTTGCTGTTGCCAAGAGTCTGCTGGCTGAGGGCGCAATCCTGGCTATCAAAGGACTTGGTGGTTATCATCTGGCCGTTAATGCCAAAGAGGAAGCAGCTGTAAAGCGGCTTAGAACGCGGAAATTGCGTGAAGCTAAGCCGTTTGCTGTGATGGCCGGCAGTCTGGCAGCGGTTAAGCTCCAGTGTAATGTTGATACAAAAGAGGAAGCGTTGCTGACAAGCCAGGCCAGACCCATTGTACTCGTTAAAAAAGGCGCTGACTATCACTTGGCAGACAGCCTTGCGCCCGGCAACCCCTATGTTGGTGTAATGCTGCCGTATACGCCGGCTCATTATCTGCTATTAGACGAAGAGGACATGGTAGTTATGACCAGCGGCAATGTCAGTGATGAACCTATTGCCTATCAGGACAAGGATGCCTTTGAACGCCTTAGTATTATTGCCGATTATTTCTTACTGCATAACCGGGATATTCATTGCCGGACAGAGGACTCGGTGGTCAGAGTTGTGAAGGAAGAACCATACTTTATCCGCCGCAGCCGCGGGTATGTTCCTGCTCCTGTCAGACTGGCGCAACCATTGCCACCGGTATTGGCTGTAGGCGGTGAATTGAAGAACACCTTCTGCCTGACGCGCGGCAGGCAGGCTTTTATTAGTTGTCATATCGGCGATTTGGCGAATTTATCTACCTATCATTCTTATATAGAAGCAATTAACCATTTTAAAAAGCTGCTGGCATTATCGCCGGAAGTTGTTGCCTGCGACTTGCACCCTGAGTATTTATCGACAAAGTACGCATTAACCCTTGGCTTGCCAATAATACCGGTTCAGCACCATCATGCACACATTGCCGCCGTGATGGCTGAACACCACCTAACCGAGCCTGTTATCGGTCTTGCTTTTGATGGTACAGGCTATGGGGAGGATGGAACACTGTGGGGCGGCGAGTTTTTGGTTGCTGATTTAAAAGGATACCGGCGTAGCGGTCATTTGGGCTATTTACGGCTGCCGGGCGGGGAAAACGCCATCAGAGAGCCGTGGCGGCTGGCTTTGTGGCTGCTTAAGGAAATTTACGGTCAAGACTTTATCAACCTAAACTTGCCGTTTATACGACAATTGCCCGCTGGTTGGGAACTGTTGCTCACAGCCGCCGAAAAAGGAGTAAATGCGCCGCTGGCTGACGGCGCAGGCCGGATTTTTGATGCCGCCGCCGCCCTGCTGGGTGTTAGACAGGTTATTACCTATGAGGGGCAAGCTGCCATTGAATTGGAGCAAGCCGCGCAAGGCGCTAACGGCAGGGTGCTGCCCTACGATATTGTGTCGAAGAATGGGCAATTGATACTTGACTATAAGCCGTTGTTTGCCGGGCTATGCCATGCGTTGCAACAGGAAACAGCCATATCGCAGCTTGCTGCCGATTTCCATATAACCTTGGCTGCTGCTGCCTGTGAAGTAGCGCGAAAAATCAGCCAGGCTACCGGTATTAAAAAGGTGGCTTTAAGTGGCGGTGTCTTTCAGAATATCACCTTTTTAACACAAGTTGTCGGAATGTTAATGCAACATGATTTAATAGTATATCTTCATCGGCAAACGCCAGCCAACGATGGCGGTCTGTCTCTGGGGCAGGCGGTGATTGCCGGCGAAAGGAGTAGATAATTATGTGTTTGGCCGTTCCCGCCAAAATTATCGAATGCAATGGTTTCATGGCAACGGTTGATATAAGCGGTGTTACCCGCCAAGTCAGTCTTATGCTGCTGCCGGAAGCAGTTGTCGGTGATTATGTGCTTATCCATGCCGGGTTTGCCATTCAAAGCATTGATGAAGAAGAGGCACTGCGTACTCTCGAACTGTTTAAGGAGTTGGAGCAATATGCGTCTAACAGCTGAACAGACAGCGGGTGCTGCCGCCTTTTTTACCGCTACTATTACCAGGCTGGCAACCCGTCCTGTGCGTATCATGGAAGTGTGCGGTTCGCATACGGTAGCCATCTTTCGCAACGGTATCCGGCAATTGCTGCCGCCTACGGTTGAATTAGTCAGCGGCCCCGGCTGTCCGGTGTGCGTTACACCCAATGAATATTTGGACACCGCTATCGCCTATAGCCGCTGCCCCGATACCGTAATTGTCACCTTCGGCGATATGCTTAAAGTACCTGGCTCGGCGTCTTCCCTTCAGGCCGAAAAAAGCCGGGGGGCGGATATTCGTATTGTGTATTCGCCGCTCGACAGTTTGACGATTGCCAGAGAGAATCCTGATAAACACGTAATTTTTCTTGCGGTAGGTTTTGAGACAACCGCACCTACCGCGGCGGCCACTGTGCTCGAGGCCAAACAACAGAGACTTAAAAATTTTTTCGTTCTGTCAGCGCATAAGCTGGTACCGCCGGCACTGCGAACATTATTGTCAGCGTCTGAGACCAAAGTAGATGGTTTTCTGCTGCCGGGGCATACTGTCACAATAAGCGGTTTTGAGCCTTATCGCTTTGTTGCTGAAGAATATCAAGTACCGGCAGTGGTTACCGGGTTTGAAGCGCTGGATATTTTGCAGGGGGTCTCTTTGCTGATGGAACAAATTGCAGCCGGTAAGGCTGAACTCCTTAATCAATACCGCCGGGTAGCCAAGCCGGAAGGTAATCCGGCAGCCTTGCGGATTTTACAGGAAGTATATAGTCCGGCGTCTGCTGCCTGGCGTGGCTTTGGTGTTATCGAAGGCTCCGGGCTTAAGCTTAAGCCTGAGTATGGGGAGTATGACGCCCAAACAGCGCTGCCGTTGCCTGAAATCGTAACAAACGAACCGGTAGGCTGCCGCTGCGGCGAAGTGCTGCGCGGCAATATCATTCCGGAAGCTTGTCCGCATTTTGGCAGGAACTGCACGCCCGAGCAGCCTGTTGGTGCTTGCATGGTATCGGTCGAAGGTGCGTGTGCCGCTTGGTACAAATACGGACAGGGACGGTGGAATTATGCATAAAATGCCAGAACAGATTTTGCTTGGGCACGGCAGCGGCGGCCGGCTCAGCCAGGACTTGATTAAAAATATTATGCTGCCGGCTTTCCAAAACCAGGCGCTTGCCGAAATGCATGACGGTGCCCGGTTGACAATTAATGGCACTAAACTGGCATTTACGACAGATAGTTATGTTGTGAAGCCACGGTTTTTTCCTGGCGGCAATATCGGTAAGCTGGCAGTCTGCGGAACAGTCAATGATTTGGCTGTGTGCGGCGCGCAGCCACTGTATTTAAGTGCCGGGTTTATTTTAGAAGAAGGACTGTCTATGGCCGAATTCCGGCAAATTGTGGCTTCGATGGCAGAAATGGCTGCGGCTGCCGGTGTTGAGATTGTTACAGGCGACACCAAGGTAGTGGAAAAAGGTGCAGTTGATGGTATCTACATTAATACTGCCGGCGTGGGTGCCATGCTGCCTGGTGTCCAGATAGCCGCCAACCGGGTCAAGCCCGGCCAGGACATCATTGTCAGTGGCTTTCTTGGCGATCACGCCATTGCGGTAATGAGTGAACGGCATGGCTTAACGCTGCCGGCGCAGATTGTCAGCGATTGCGCACCACTAAACAAGCTTATTCAAAAACTGCTGACAGAAGTACCGGAAATCGCTATGCTGCGTGATCCTACGCGCGGCGGTTTGGCGACAACCCTAAATGAAATCGCCGTCGACGCCGGAGTAGGTGTTATGCTTGACGAAAACCTAATTCCGGTACGCCCTGAAGTGCAGGCAGTCTGTGCACTTTTAGGATTTGATTCTTTGTATCTGGCCAATGAAGGAAAAGTGATTGTTTTTGTCGAAAAAGAGCTTAGTGAAAAAGTTTTGACGATTATGCACCAAACCGAAACGGCTGGTGCCGCCTGTGTTGTCGGAACAGTAACTGAAAAAATGTCCGGACAGGTTGTACTCAAAACAAAAATAGGCGGCTTGCGCCTACTGGACATGCTTTCAGGGGAACAACTACCGCGAATTTGTTGACATATTTCTTGGAAGTTGTCCATAGTATATAGTATTATTAACAAGGACAGGCACCTTGTCATTACTTAGGGGAGGTTATACTGTGCAATTGGATTACGGCTTAAAACTGGAAACAACGCAAAAGTTAATAATGACTCCCCAGTTGCGTCAGGCAATTGCAATTCTCCAGCTTCCGGCTACAGAGCTGGCTGAGCTGGTGGAAAAAGAATTACTGGAAAACCCTGTGCTGGAAACAGATAATGACGGCAATAAAGACGAGCCTACTATCGAATCCGAGCCGTTAACCCGTGATGATAACCAGCCGGAAGCCGATGGCTGGATTGAATACTTACTGAATGGGGCGCAGAGTGCTCCGGGCAGTGGAACGGGAATTTCGGAAACAAATCAACGCCGGGAAATTGCAGATGTTGAGGCGTTGTCTTTGCAGGATTATCTGGAAATGCAACTGCATTTTGCTGTGTTTAAAGCTGGCTATTTGGCGGTCGGTAAATATCTTATCGGCTGTATTGATGACAACGGCTATTTATGCGGTACATTATCCGAAGTGGCTGCTCAGCTTGGTGTAGATGAAATCGTAGTTGGCGATGTCCTGCAAATCATCCAAACTTTTGATCCCGTCGGTGTCGGAGCGCGCAGCTTGCAAGAATGCCTGCTTATTCAACTGGAACAAAAAATCTTAGATTACAAAAGCGAAGAATTCGATTTGGCTGTTGCTATTATCAATGAACATCTTGATCAGGTGGCTTCCGGCCGTTTTAAACAAATTGCTGATAAGCAGCACTGCACGGTGCATGAAGTCCAGCAGGCTGTTGATATAATTCGTACCCTTAATCCTAAACCAGGTCGCACCTTTGGCGGCGGACAGCCTGGTTATATTGTGCCTGATGTTACTGTGGAACGCATTAATAATGGATATGCTATCAATATTAATGATAATTATGTGCCGCAACTGGCCATTAATCCTTATTACCGCCAGATTGTCCGGGATGCGGACAGTGACGCCCGCAAATACGTAGAAAGCAGGATTAATGCCGCTGTCTGGCTGATAAAAAGTATCGAGCAGCGCCGGCGAACATTATACAATGTGACCGAGGCCATTATCAGTTTGCAGCAAGCTTTTTTTGATCATGGTTCCAAATTTCTGCGACCTCTTACTATGAAAAAGGTGGCTGAACAGATTGGTGTTCATGAATCTACCGTCAGCCGGGCTACCGCTAATAAATATATCGCTACTCCCCACGGCGTATTCGGTATGCATACCTTTTTTACTTCAGGGGTTCAAAGCGCAGATGGACAAGATGTGTCAGCAAGCCGGGTAAAACAAGAGATAAAAGAGCTTGTTGCCGCGGAAAACCAAACCCAGCCTTTAAGCGATCAAGCCTTGTGTGACATCCTTAACGGCAAGGGAATTATGGTATCACGAAGAACCGTAGCAAAATATCGTGAAGAAATAGGAATTGCCGCATCAAGTAAACGCAAGCGTCACTAGCCCTTTGTGAAAAAACGTTACAATATTCCAAATATTGTAACAAAAATATTAAATTGGAAAAGGTATCTGCAAAAAAATGGAGAATAAGAAACAGGAATAATAATATTATAGAGGGCGGTGAATGTCTAATTGGCACAGCAGGATATTGTAAAATTGCTATGTAATGGCTATGTTATACCTGCGCCGCGCAATTATGAGGATTTTAAGTATGCGCTGGAACACTCTTCAAATCCTAGTCTCAGCCTGTTATTCGGCGATATTAACATTTTGCCCGAACTATTAGTCAAGGCGCGGGAGTACAAGAAACGCATTCTGGTTCATCTGGACTTGCTGGGCGGGTTCGGGAAAGATAAGGCTGGTATTGTTTTTTTGGCAAGAATGGGGGTTGCGGCTGTTATCACGACTAAACCCCAGCTGGGAAAATTAGCCCGCGAGGCAGGAATGCTTGTTATTCATCGCTTATTCTTGATGGATTCAGAGGCTATAAAGACTGGCGTAAATCTGCTTAAAGGTTATAAACCGGATGCTTTGGAATTACTGCCGGCCTCAGTTCCCGCCAGTGTAGTGGCTGAGCTGGGGGGAATGACCGGGCTACCCATTCTCGGGGGTGGCTTGATGCACAGCAAAGAAGACATCGAAATGGCTGTTCGCAGTGGCTTGAGTGCTGTTAGTGCCAGTAAACGCGAGCTTTGGGAGCCATTTGGAAAAGGGTAACAGTATGTGAAAATAATAATTTACGGAATATTTGAAATATAGCAGGAATTGAAAAAAGAGTAGAGAATATATTTGAACTAGAAGAATACAGGGACAGAGATAAAGAGGAAGTCCGCAATTTTCGCCCAGGAACGGTGCTAGCAGTTTCAGGGGCGTTAATTCGGGCTTTTGTTTTTTTGTCCAAATAAGGGGGGGCTTAGAAAACAGGTAGAAAAGTGATTAGCGTCGTTAGCTGAGTATATTAGGAACGCACAATTTCACAAGAAAAAAGAAGGGGGTATTATCTATGACTAATTTGTTTGGTGAATTTTTTGGCACGATGGTCCTTTTAACATTCGGTTGTGGTGTTGTAGCTAACGTGGTTTTAGCACGTTCGAGAGGAAACGGCGGCGGCTGGATAGTAATAACCGCAGGCTGGGCATTTGCAGTCATGCTAGGGGTATTTGCTGCGCTTGCCACAGGGGCTCCTCAAACCGACCTTAGTCCGGCAGTTACTCTGTTTAAAATGTATGCCGGTGTATACGAAGTGCCTCACGCTCTTGCTACTATGGGTGTCCAAGTACTTGGCGGCATTGCCGGTGGTGTTATTACTTGGTTGGTTTATCTCCCGCATTGGGAAATTACGGAAGACAAGGGTGCAAAATTAGCTGTGTTCGCAACAGCACCGATCGTTCGCAAGTTTGGTCCGGCTTTATTGTGTGAAGCAATAGCAACTTGCTTTTTGCTTATTGCTTTCTACACTATCGGCAGCAAAGCTGCACAAGGTGTTGCTGGTATTCCTAGTGGTTTAGGAGTTTACCTTACTGCAATGGTAATCTGGGCCGTTGGCTTGAGCTTGGGTGGCCCTACTGGTTATGCGCTGAACCCCGCCCGTGACCTTGGACCTCGTATTGCTCATGCTATTCTTCCGATTCCTGGTAAAGGTGATTCCGACTGGGCTTATGCTTGGGTTCCGGTAGTTGGTCCGATGCTTGGTGCGACTCTGGCCTTCATGATTTGCCGGGCACTTCAATTGGTCTAATATTTTTAGATTGCTGTAGGAAAGCTCTAAACAGGTTTTTCGATATCATTGAGGCCTAAGCCTTAAATAAATAAAAAGGGAGTTGCTGTCATGACCAAAAAGTATATACTTGCTCTTGACCAAGGAACAACCAGTTCGCGGGCTATCGTATTTGATTCCTGTTCCAACATTGTCGCAGTTGCCCAAAAAGAATTTACTCAAATTTTCCCGAAACCAGGTTGGGTTGAGCACAATGCGGACGAAATCTGGAGTTCGCAAATCGGTGTTGTAGCCGAAGCTATAGCCACCGCAGGCATTAGCCCTGCTGATATCGCCGGTATTGGTATTACCAACCAGCGGGAAACAACTGTAGTCTGGGATAAAACAACCGGCAAGCCAGTATATAACGCCATTGTCTGGCAGTCCCGCCAAACAATGGACATCTGCAACGATCTGAAAGCTAGAGGCTTGGAAGAAACCTTCCGTAATAAAACCGGCTTAGTAATAGACGCATATTTCTCGGGAACCAAAGTAAAATGGATTCTTGATAATGTTCCCGGCGCCCGCGAAAAAGCGGAAAAAGGCGACCTGTTATTCGGAACCATCGACACCTGGCTGATCTGGAAATTGTCAGGCGGAAAAGTGCATGTAACTGACTATTCCAATGCTTCCCGGACTTTAATGTACAACATCCGCGAACTTAAGTGGGATGAAGAACTGTTGGCTGCGCTGACTGTTCCCGCCTGCATGCTGCCGGAAGTTCGGCCGTCCAGCCAAGTATACGGCGATACGTGTCCTACCGTATTCCTGGGTGCTGCCGTGCCTATCGCCGGTGCCGCCGGTGACCAGCAAGCCGCACTGTTTGGCCAAACTTGCTTCAAACCCGGTATGGCGAAGAATACCTATGGTACCGGCTGCTTCATGCTTATGAACACCGGTGATAAATTATATGACTCCAAGAACGGCCTATTAACAACAATTGCCTGGGGTATTGAGGGTAAAGTAGAGTATGCTTTAGAAGGCAGTATCTTCGTCGCCGGTTCTGCTGTACAGTGGCTGCGTGACGGTCTTAGATTGATTGAGGCTGCTGCCGACTCGGAGTATGTTGCCAAAAAGGTTAAAGATGCTGAAGGCGTATACGTAGTTCCGGCCTTTGTTGGTCTGGGTGCTCCGTATTGGAACATGACTGCCCGCGGCGCTATCCTTGGCTTGACCCGTGGTACCAGCAAAGCACACATTGTTCGCGCAACCTTAGACTCCATGGCATATCAGACCAAAGACGTATTAAGCGCTATGGAAGCCGACTCAGAAATCAAACTGCAAGCGCTTAAAGTGGATGGCGGTGCAGTAGCTAACAACGTCTTGATGCAGTTCCAGGCAGATCTCCTTGGAGTACCTGTTGATCGTCCGCAAGTAATTGAGACAACCGCTCTCGGTGCAGCATATCTTGCTGGTCTTGCAGTTGGTGTTTGGAGCAACAAAGAAGATTTAGTTAATAACTGGAAATTAGAGAGCCGCTTCGAGCCTAAGATGGAAATGGAACAAAGTGCCAAACTTTATAAGGGCTGGCAAAAAGCAGTTAAACGTTCGATGGATTGGGAAGACTAATTTCTACTCTAAATTTACTACTATAAATATTGATAGGACTCAGAGATGAAGAGAAGTCCTTCTTGCGCCAGCTTGCCGGCACAAGGGGACTTCTTTATCTTTTTTTAACCTAATTCTAGGAGAGGGCTGACCTGATAGGCAGAGGTTTGACCCAGTCTCCCAAAGGAGTTTATAAAATATGCAAGCTACCGTTGTGGTCATTGGCGGCGGGGCAACCGGGGTTGGTATACTCCGTGATTTGTCCATGCGCGGTGTTAAAACAATTTTAGTTGAACAAAAAGATTTAGCTTATGGTACTAGTTCCAGGTTCCACGGACTTTTGCACAGTGGTGGCCGGTATGCGGTCAAGGATGCTGAATCTGCTAAAGAATGTATTGAAGAAAATTATATTTTGCGTAAAATCGCCAAGCACTCGGTTGAAGAAACCGAAGGACTATTTGTCAGACTGCAGGAAGACAGCGAGCAGTTTGAAGCCGATTGGGTGGCGGCATGTGCCAAGGTTGGGATTCCAACAACCCAAATTACTCCGGCGGAAGCCAAACGTTTAGAACCGCATCTAACCAGCAAAGCCGTTTCTGCTTACCGTGTGCCTGATTCTGCGATTGACGGTTTCCGTTTGGTATGGCAGAACGTGATGTCAGCGCGCAAGTACGGCGGCGAAGCGTTGACATATACCGAAGCAATTGCCATCCAGCATGAAAATAATCAGGTAGTGGGAGTTAAGGTCAGAAATACACTAACAGGCCAAATCAGCTCAATTGCCTGCGATTATATTGTAAACGCCGCAGGCTCCTGGGTAGGCCAGGTAGCCGGACTGGCGGGGATTGATGTTCATGTTAAGCCAGACAGAGGTGTCTTAATCGCTTTTAATCACCGTTTTACCAGCAGGATTGTAAACAGACTGCGGCCGCCTTCTGATGGAGATATCTTTGTGCCGCATGGTTCAATAACTATTTTGGGTACTACTTCTTCCCCGGCGGCTCGTCCTGATGACACCATTCCCCGGACGGAAGAAGTGACTAATTTATTAAAAATTGGCCAGCCTTTATTTGAAGATATTTATAATTATCGTATCCTGCGGGCATTTGCCGGAACACGGCCGTTATACAGTGCCAATCCTAATGCCGAAGGCCGGGCGGCTTCCCGGAATTTTACCATTATTGACCATGAAAACGACGGCTTACAAGGCATGGCTACTATTGTTGGCGGTAAGCTGACAACTTATCGTCTCATGGCTGAGAAAATGGCTGATAAAGTATGTCAAAAGCTTGGCGTGACTGCCGAATGCCGGACAGCAAGCGAGCCAATGATTGAAGGTGCTCCGGCAGCGGAAATTGAAGCAGCCAAACGCCTTTTCCCTGCTTATGGCGCTAACCGGGCAGCTTCCCGGCTTGGCTCCAAATTTGGTGAGGTAGTGAAAGCCATGGAGGACAATCCGGCTAAACGCCAGCTAGTGTGTGAGTGTGAAATGGTAACCCTGGCAGAAGTCGAGGTAGTGGCTGCTGATCCCACTAGCTTTAGCCTGGAAGACATCCGGCGCAAAACCCGTATGGGCATGGGAACTTGCCAAGGCGCTTTCTGTGGTTTTCGCAGTGTAGGCGTGGCGGCAACCACTGATCTAATTGCCGACAAAGATGCTCCAAAGTTTATGGAAGACTTCCTCCAAGCACGGTGGAATGGTATTCGTCCGGTACTTTGGGGAAATCAGTTGAGAGAAGCCGAATTAATGCGTGGTATTTACGCGGCCTCATTAAATATAGATGGAGCGGTTAAACATGAGAACGAATGATGTAATTGTAATCGGCGGTGGTCTTGCCGGTCTAACAGCGGCTATTACAGCAGCCGGAAGAGGTAAATCCGTACGGCTGATGACATCAGGCACCGGTGCGCTGGCTATTGGCGGTGGGGCTATTGATATACTCGGCTATCAGGAAGATGGCACATTAGTGAAAAATGCCCGGACTGGTCTAAGCAGTCTGTCGCCTGAGCACCCGTACAGCAAGGCAGGCAGTCAGGCTATTGAAGAGGCGGTAGCCTTCTTTCTGACACTTTGCCAAGAGGAAGGGTTCTCCTATACAGGTAGCCTTGATCAAATCCAATGGCTGCCGACAGCGCTGGGGACATTGAAGCCCAGCTGCTTAGTGCCTGAGTCTATGGATATAACTCCGGTTAAACAGGCCGACCATGTCATAGTTGTTGGTTTTACCAGACTAAAAGATTATTTCCCGGAATTAATTATCAAAGGGTTAAGCCGGATTCCCGGCTATCAAAAAGATTATGAACAAGTCACCGTTGATCCCGGTTTTACCGGCGGGCGGGATGTTACTACTGTCGATATTGCCAGATGGCTTGATACGCTGCAGGGACAACAGGCTTGCCGTGAGCAACTGCAGCATCACATTAAGCCGGGCAGTGCAGTGATTATTCCGCCGGTATTAGGCTCTCGTCCCAGCTATGCCGTCAGGGATACCTTAGAAAAAATACTCAGATGCAAATTTGTTGAAACTACTGTTATGCCAACAGCAGTTGTAGGTCTTAGACTGCGGGCGATGCTCTTGGCGCGGGCCAAAAAACTGGGTGTAACTATCATGGAACAGGCGCATGTCACCAGGGTTGTAAAGGATGGTAATAGTGTGACTTCGGTTGTCACCAGCAATATTGACCGGGAACGTGCTTACCAAACTAAGTCGGTTATCTTGGCTACAGGCGGATTTTATGGCGGTGGTATTGTAGCAGATATCAATAGTGTAAATGAAGCCATTTTGAACTTACCTGTGGCTGCGCCAGCCGACAGAGAAGATTGGGGAACGCTTAAGCTGTTTAGTGGCTCAGCCCAACCTTTTGCTAAGATCGGTGTTGCTGTTGACTCCAGCCTGAGACCGGTAAATGCGCAAGGACAGGTGCTATTGGAAAACGTTTATATTGCAGGGCGCAACTTAGCTGGCTATGACTATTGCCTGGAGAAATCCGGTAATGGGGTAGCGTTAGTAACAGGTTACAAAGCCGGCTTAAGCTGTTGAGGATAGTTAACAGTTTAAGAATATATTTAGATGGAGAGAAAACACATGAAAAAACATCACGAAAATCCAGATAGCTGTACCACCTGTACTTCCTGCGTGGTTCACTGCCCGGTTACCCAGGCTGTGCGGGAATTCCGGGGACCTAAACTGGCCGGTCCGGCTGGCGAGCGGTTTCGTTTACTGGAAGACGAATATGATGCTGCTTTGCAATATTGTTCTAATTGCAAAAACTGTGATATCAGCTGCCCGTCTCAGGTTCCCATCTCTACCTTAAATATGAAGGCGAGAGCCAAATACTATAAGACTCACAAACAACCATTCCGGGATTGGATATTGTCTCATGGAGAACAGATGGCCAAAATGGCCAGCCTGACACCGGGGCTTGCTAATCTGGGCATGAATAATTTTATCAGCCGGGCTGTCCTCAAAGGCTTGGGCGTTTCAGATAAAGCTCCATTGCCGGAGTATGCGTCAGAAACTTTTAGCAAGCAGTTTAAGCGGATTAAACAAAAACCGTCCGCCAATAAAGCAATATTTTACCCCGGTTGTTTTGTTAATTACAATCAGCCGGAAGTTGGCCTTGATGTAGTGGCTGTATTGCAGGCCAATGATTTTGAAGTTATTGTGCCGGAGGATTTAGTATGCTGTAGTTCCCCGTTGGTAGTTAACGGCTATATGGACGAAGCGGAAGCTAATGCCAGGAAGAATATCGGCATTTTAGAAAAGTATGTGCAAATGGGCTACCCTATTATAACGGCTTGTACCAGCTGCGGCCTCATGCTAAAACAAGAGTATCAGGAACTCTTTGAAATTGAGGGTGTAGAACAAGTTGCCTCCCGTATCTACGATATTGCAGAGTTTTTACTTGAACTTTACGATGAGGGCAATCTCAACACCAATTTTGTTAAGCAAAACGGCAAGTTCATGTATCACGCACCTTGCCATTTACGGGTTCAGGGGATTGGTAAACCCAGTCTGGAGCTTTTGCGCATGCTGCCGGGGATTGAAGTGATCGACGCCGATGCCGGCTGCTGTGGCATCTCGGGTAACTATGGTTTTAAAGAAGACAAATATGATATTGCTATGGCTATTGGCAGTAACTTGTTTGAGACTATTAAAGCCAGTGGTATAAAAACCGTATTGTCAGAGTGCGGTACCTGCCGGCAGCAGATTGGTCATGGCGCCGGGGTTAAGACAGTTCACCCGATTTCCCTGGTACGCGCGGCCTACGGAAACAAATAGGGAACATACGTCAAGAAGGAGAGGTACGTATGGAGCAAAGACGCAGTTGGATGGCAAAACTTGCAACTAACATTTTGGGTTCAACCGAACAAAATTCCGGGGAAAACCAAGGCAAAGCGGCATCCCTTGCAGTTGAACATAAAATGGGGATAAGTACAGATACTATTGATATGTTTGGCATGGCAGGAGATTTAGCTTTTATATCGCAGCAGTTAGTTTGGGAGATGGAACAGAGTAAAGCGGCCTTAAAAAAACTGAGCAAGCTGTCAGCGACGGTTGCCAGGGAAACGGAAGGTAATGCCAGTAGTACCCAAGAGACTGCTGCAGGAATAGAAGAAACCGCAGCCGCTGCCGGCGTTGTATCCAACTCGTCTAGAGAAGTTCTTGCCCAATGTATGGCTTCGCTGGAACTGGCCGTTAACAGTCAGCAAGAATTTGTTAAAGTAACTCATACTATGATGGATGTGGCTCAGGTTGTCGAAGGGGCGGCGCGTTCAGTGGAAAATCTGAACGCTGCCTCGCGGCGCATTAGCGAATTTACCAGCAAAATACAAGGTATTGCCAGTCAGACCAATTTGCTCGCCCTGAACGCGGCTATTGAAGCCGCACGGGCTGGCGAACACGGACGGGGTTTTGCGGTTGTTGCGCAGGAAGTAAGGAAACTGGCAGGAGAGAGCGCGGAAATAACGCAAGAGGTTAACTCTGTTGTCGGCGATATCACCAGTCAGACTAAGCAAGTTACGGCAACTATGCTGACAGGCCGTGATAAGCTGGCTGGTATAGAGAGTATAACGCGCACCTCGACCCAGTCGATGCAAGCAATCGTTGATACCATAACTCAAATCGGCAATACCGTCGAACGATTATGTCAATTGTCGGAAACCCAGAATCTAACTACCGAGCAAATGGCCACATCGGTGGGTGTCATCGGGGCGGCAACGGTAGAAATAGCAGAGAGTACTCAGGTTATGCAGGCAAATATCGGCCAACAGCAGGAAAAACTGGAACATGTCTTTGGCCACGCCCGGGCTATTACTGCTGTAGCTGACAAATTGCAGGAAGTAGCGGTTTTGTTTAAAACGTCTGAGGAAATTGTTTTTGGGGTAAATCCGTTTACCGCACCGCAGATTATCCGCGAAGCCTACGTTCCTATCCTGGAAGCTGCCGCGAAACGGATCGGTTTGCATGCCAGGGTAATCATTGTGTCGGATTATGATGCCCTTGGCCGTGCTATGCTTCATGGCACGGTAGATGTCGGCTGGTTTTCGCCTTTTGCCTATGTCTCGGCTAAAAAGACAGGCGCAATTAATCCGCTGGTTACCCCTATTGTCAATAACAGTGCTTCTTATACCGGACTTATCATTAGTTCCAAAGACAAAGGGTTATCAACTCTCGATGCACTCAAAGGAAAGAAATTTGCCTTTGTTGATAAACAATCTGCTTCAGGATATATTTATCCGCGCGCTTTACTGATGCAGCGCGGTAAGAAACCGGAAATGTTTTTTGGCGAAACTGTGTTTTCAGGCAGTCACAACCGGGTTATAGAAAGTGTGCTGGAAGGGATAGTGGATGCCGGCGCAACCTACTCAGAAGCCATTGCAACGGCCAGAACCAAGGGCCTGCCGGTGGAGAAGCTGGTTGTTTTGGCTGAGACCGAGCCAATCCCCAAAGATGCCATTGCCGTACGGCCAGGAATGCCGAGTGACCTTTCAGAAAAATTACGTCAGTCTTTTCTTGGTATTAACGATACGGATCATCAAGGAAAGACGTTGCTTGCCAAAGCCGGAATAAACGGTTTTACTATGACTAAAGATCAAGCTTATGACGTAGTTAGAAAAGTGGCTGGTAGCTAGGTTGAGAAAAAGAAATAAATCACATGGGATTTTTATGCAGGATTCTTATTAAAAACAGCGAATTGAAAAAAGCGCTAGGGCGGGACAAAATATGCACTTGTGGGACAAAAAAAGACCCGAAAAGCGTGTTTGGTAACTTAAATCAACTAATAAAACTTACACATAATAAAGGAGGAGTTCAATGAAAAAAAAGACGAAAATGATCTGTACAGTTGGCCCAAGTACTGACAAACCAGGAGTTTTAGAACAGATGCTGCAGGCCGGTATGAATATAGCCAGATTTAATTTTTCCCATGGGACGCATGAAGAGCACGCCAAGCGTATGGCTAGAGTACGGGAAGCTTCACAGAACACAAATATACCGGTTGCTCTGATGCTTGATAACAAGGGGCCGGAAATGCGGCTGGGATTATTTGCAGAAGGCAAAACCTATTTGGAAAAAGGCCAGACCTTTACCTTAACTACCCGGGAGGTATCAGGCGATAACCAGATCGTTTCGGTCAACCATAAGCTGCTGCATACAGAATTGTCGCCCGGGCATGTAATTCTTCTTTCCGATGGTCTTATCAGTCTGGTAGTTAAGGAATTAAACGGCCGGGATATTGTGACAATTGTTCAGAACAGTGGATCTATTTCCGATCGTAAGCGGGTTGCTGTTCCCGGTGTCTATGTAAAATTACCCATACTATCAGAGCAAGACATTGCCGATATCAAGTTTGGTATAGCGCAAGGCATTGACTTTATTGCAGCGTCCTTTGTCCAACGTGCCAGTGACATTTTAGACATCCGTAAATTGCTGGAAGAAGCAGGCGCCCACGACGATATCCACATTATCGCCAAGATTGAAAATGCCGAAGGCGTTATGCGGCTTGACGAAATTCTTAAAGTTACTGACGGAGTAATGGTAGCCAGAGGCGACCTGGGGGTAGAAATACCGGTAGAAGAAGTGCCTTTGGTACAAAAGCAAATTATCGAAAAGTGTAATAAACTGGGCAAACCGGTAATTACTGCTACGCAGATGCTGGAATCTATGTCGACAAATCCACGACCGACCCGTGCTGAAGCCAGCGATGTTGCCAATGCCATTTTAGATGGCTCTGATGCTATTATGCTAAGTGGTGAAACGGCTTCCGGACAGTATCCGGTAGAAGCTGTCCAAACGATGGCAAGAGTGGCTATGCGTACCGAACAGTCTCTACGATATGAGCAAATTCTGCTGGCCAAAGGCATCGGCCAGGAGAAGTCCACTACCGAGGCGATCAGCCATGCCAGTGTCCAGGTAGCTCATGTGCTGGGAGCATCTGCAATTTTGACTTCGACTAATACCGGTTATGCCGCGAGAATGGTTTCCAAGTATCGTCCTAAGTCAGCTATTTTGGCTGCTACTCCTTATGAAAAAACACTGCGTCGCTCATTATTATACTGGGGTGTGTATCCTGCGCTAGCTCCGAGATCGCAAAGTACAGATGAAATGGTAAATAACGCCGTTACTAGCGCTTTGTCAACCGATATTGTAAAAGAAGGTGATTTGGTGGTTATTACTGCTGGCGTACCTACAGGTACAGCGGGAACTACTAATCTAATCCGCGTACATGTCGTCGGTGATATTATGCTGCGGGGAACCGGGATTGGCCAAGCGGCAACAACAGGAAAAGTGTGTGTGGCTAAGTCATTGAAAGAGTTGGCAGCAAAATTTCAGTCTGGTGATGTTTTGGTAGTAAAAGCAGTAGACGAAGAATCAGCATCTTATGCAGCCAGGGCTGCGGCTATCGTGGCTGAAGAAGGCGGACTTACCTCCCATGCTGCTATTGTTGGTATCAGTTATGGTATTCCTGTTATTGTTGGCGCTGATGGAGCGACAGACCGGCTGCCTGACGGCACAGCAGTTACTGTCGATGCCGTGCGGGGAATTGTTTACAAGGGCGAAACGAATGCCAGATAATAAAGTTTCCCAAATTCGCTAAAACAGGCAGGATTTTCTCTATGAGTAGCGAAGACAATTAAATGAAAGCGAAGTAATATTACCTTCGTGGGACATAATATGTTCAAGTGGGACTCAATACGACCCGAAGGGGATGTGCAGTGGAAAAAATTATTCAGCTACAGCGCAAGATTGCGCCTGAATTAACACAAGTTATTGAAGCAAGGTACAATCTCCTCAGGCATATTCAGCATACTCAGCCTGTTGGCCGCAGAGCTTTGGCGATGATGCTGGATATGGGGGAACGGGTGGTCAGAGCTCAGGTAGACTGGCTGAAGACCGCCGGACTTGTTGAGTTTTCGCAATTGGGCATGACGGTAACGGCGGAAGGGCAAGCTATGTTGGGCGATTTAGCCGAATATATCCGCCTCTTGCATGGCTTGGTTACGCTGGAAACAGAATTAGTCGAGAAACTCAATTTAAAGCAGGTCATTATCATCCCCGGAGATAGTGAAGCCGATAGCGCAGTGCGCCGTGAATTGGGGCGGGCTGCCGCAGGAGTACTAAACCAGCATTTGGGAGATAATATGACTGTTGCCGTAAGTGGCGGTTCTACCATGGCCAAAGTAGCTGAAGCCATAAGCTTCAGCATGCCGTCAACTACAGTAGTGCCTGCGCGCGGCGGTCTTGGTGAAATTGTTGAATATCAAGCCAATACAATTGCCGCTGTTATCGCCGGCAAACTTGGCGGACGTTACCGACTGCTGCATATTCCTGATGGTGTGAGTGAAGAAACACTGGAAGCCATTTTAGCCGGAGATGCACATCTCAGGACTGTGGCTGATGCCATTAGACATGCTAACATTCTGGTGCATGGTATTGGTGAAGCTGTAGAAATGGCTGAAAGGCGAGGGGTTCCGGCAGAGACAATTGCCGAAATCGAACGCCGTGGGGCAGTAGGTGAGGCGCTGGGGCAATATTGTGCTCTTCCAGGAAAAGTGGTATATGTTACAAGCAGTATAGGTTTGCGACTGGATGACTTGGCTGAGATCGGCACGGTTATTGCCGTGGCGGGTGGTAGTGCCAAAGCGAAAGCAATTTTGGCAGTTGCCGGGACAGGCAGACAAGATGTGCTTGTAACCGACGAAGCCGCGGCTAAGGCTATTCAGTTACTAATAAATAATATTTAGGGGGAGTTTTATTATGACTATTAAAGTTGGTATTAACGGTTTTGGCCGTATTGGACGGAATGTTTTCCGGGTAGCTATTAACAATCCTAAGTTTGAAGTGGTAGCTGTAAATGACTTAACTGACGCTAAAACCCTTGCTCATCTTTTAAAATATGATTCAGTGCATGGCACTTTGGACGCTGAAGTTAAAGCCGTTGACGGCGGTATCCAAGTTAACGGCAAAGTAGTTAAAGTACTTGCTGAAAAAGATCCTGCAAGCCTTCCCTGGAAAGACCTGGGTGTGGACATTGTTGTTGAATCAACAGGCCGTTTCACCGAGAAAGACAAAGCTATGGCTCATATTAAAGCAGGCGCTAAAAAAGTTATTATCTCTGCTCCGGCAAAAAACGAAGATATCACCATTGTTATGGGTGTAAACCAGGACAAATACGATCCTGCTAATCATCATGTTATTTCCAACGCTTCCTGCACCACGAACTGCTTAGCTCCTTTCGCTAAAGTTCTGCAGGATAAATTCGGTATCAAATCCGGCTTAATGACAACCGTTCATGCTTACACCAACGACCAAAACATTCTTGATCTGCCTCATAAAGACCTTCGCCGCGCTCGTGCAGCCGCTATGTCCATCATCCCGACTACTACCGGCGCTGCTAAAGCCGTAGCTCTGGTTCTGCCGGAACTCAAAGGCAAACTGAACGGTTTTGCTCTTCGCGTACCTACTCCTAACGTATCTATCACCGACCTGGTCGCTCAATTGGAAAAGCCTGCTACTGCCGAAGCTGTTAATGCCGCATTGAAAGAAGCTGCTAATGGCGACCTCAAAGGCATCATGGCCTTCTCCGAAGAACCGCTTGTATCCAAAGACTACAACGGCGATGCTCATTCATCCATTGTTGATGGATTGTCAACCATGATGGTCGGCGATAACCTCGTTAAAGTCGTTTCCTGGTATGATAACGAGTGGGGTTATTCCAACCGCGTTGTTGACCTCATCAGCTTCATTATCGGCAAAGGCCTGTAGTTTCTAGTCTGTAGTTTTTTACATAGGAAGCAATCTTGAACAGTGTTCGGGATTGCTTCCTCTATGCCTAACCTGTTAACTGGAGGAATGTGCATGAATAAAAAGAGTTTGAACGACATCTCGGTATCCAATAAAAAAGTCTTTGTCCGTGTTGACTACAACGTGCCTATGGACAAAGCAGGTAATATTACCGACGATACCCGTATCCGGGCTACCATTCCTACTCTCGAATTTTTATTGTCAAAAAATGCAGCTGTTATCCTTGCCAGCCATTTAGGCCGTCCCAAAGGCAAAGTTGCGCCTGAGTTTTCCTTAAAACCTGTTGCTGAAAAACTCTCGCAAATGATTGGCCGCGAAGTAAAGTTTGCTCCTGATTGTGTTGGTGCTGAAGCCAGCAAAATGGCAGCCGAATTGCAGCCCGGACAGATTCTCTTGCTGGAAAACCTGCGTTTCCACGCGGAAGAAGAGAAAAATGATCCTGAGTTTGCCAAACAACTTGCCGGATTGGCAGAGATACTGGTAAATGATGCTTTTGGCGTCTCGCACCGTGCGCATGCATCCGTGCATGGCATAACTAAATACATACCTGCAGTCCCCGGTTTCCTCATGGACAAAGAATTGCTGTTCTTAGGTCAGGCCGTTACCAATCCGGTTCGCCCGTTTGCAGCAATTATCGGCGGCGCTAAAGTTTCTGATAAAATCGGCGTAATTGAAAACCTGCTGAATAAGGTAGATACCCTTATTATCGGTGGCGGCATGGCCAACACCTTCCTGGCCGCGCAAGGCTATCAATTTGGTAAGTCCCTGGTGGAAGCCGATAAATTTGATTTGGCCAAGCAACTTTTGGAAACAGCTAAAGCCAAAGGTGTTAACCTGTTGCTACCTGAAGATGTTGTAGTAGCCGACAAGTTTGCAGCTGATGCTGAACGCAAAACAGTTCCCATTGACCAAATCCCGGCAGAATGGATGGCTTTGGATATCGGACCGGCTACTGCCGCTAACTATTCCGCCGCCTTAAACGGCATGAAGACCGTTGTTTGGAACGGCCCGATGGGCGTGTTTGAATTCGACGCGTTTGCTGTTGGTACGGAAGCGGTAGCCAAGGCGGTAGCTGCCTCCGGTGCTAAGAGTATTGTTGGTGGCGGCGACTCAGTAGCTGCTTTGGAAAAACTCAACCTTGCCGCCCAAATTACCCACATCTCTACAGGCGGCGGAGCGTCATTGGAGTTTTTAGAAGGTAAAGAATTGCCAGGCATTGCTGCTTTGGCAGATAAGTAAATTTGGGTTAGGGGTGGAGAATATGCGTAAGCCTATTATTGCAGGCAACTGGAAAATGCATAAAACAGCCGGAGAAGGCGTTACCCTTGTTGAGCAACTCAATGCTCTCACCAAGGCTGTACAGGACGTAGAAATCGTGGTATGTCCGCCATTTACAGCATTAGCTTCGGTCGCAACTGCTGTAGCTGGAACCAATATTGGTTTGGGAGCGCAAAACATGCATTGGGAAGACAAAGGCGCCTTTACTGGTGAGGTTGCTCCCGGCATGCTCAAAGACATTGGCTGCACCCATGTTGTTATCGGCCATTCCGAGCGTCGCCAATATTTCGCGGAAACAGACGAAACCGTAAATAAAAAAGTGAAAGCGGCAATTAAAGCCGGTCTTACTGCTATCGTATGTGTCGGTGAAACCCTTGCCGAAAGGGAGGCCAACGATACGGAAAAAGTTGTTGGCGTCCAGGTAAAAGGTGGTCTGGAAGGTTTAACCGCCGGGCAAGTAGCTGACCTTGTTATTGCCTATGAGCCTGTTTGGGCTATAGGCACCGGCCGTACCGCTTCCTCTGAGGATGCCAACTCTGTATGCGCCTTTATCCGACGTACTGTAGCCGGTATGTTTGGCCAGGAAGCTGCGGACAAAGTTCGCATTCAATATGGTGGCAGCGTTAAGCCTGACAATATAGCCGAATTGATGGCGAAGCCGGATATTGACGGTGCATTAGTTGGCGGAGCCAGTCTGGAAGCCGCGTCATTTAGTAAATTAGTAATGTTTAAGTAAGGAGAATGCCCTGTGTCAAAACTTTCTTCTCCTATTGCTCTAATAATTATGGACGGTTGGGGTAATGGCCGCGTCGACGATGAATTTAACGCTATTGCACAAGCTGACACACCACATATTACCTTGTTAAATGAACTCTATCCAACAACTGCGTTGGTATGTTCAGGTGAAGCTGTCGGCTTGCCTGAAGGACAGATGGGTAACTCTGAGGTAGGTCACCTTAATATTGGGGCAGGCCGCACGATTTATCAGGAACTTACCCGCATAACCAAATCGATAAAGGATGGCGATTTCTTTAGCAATCCGGTACTTTCCTCAGTATGTGAACAAACTAAAGCGTCAGACGGTACGCTTCATTTGATGGGGCTTGTATCAGATGGCGGCGTGCATAGTCATATTACTCATCTGTACGCCCTCATTGAATTAGCCAAACGCTCTGGCCTAAAAAAAGTATATGTTCATGCATTCCTGGACGGACGGGATGTACCGCCTACCAGCGCTGTTACTTACATCAAAGAACTTGAGGCTAAAATCGCAGAAATAGGCGTAGGTAAGATTGCCACAGTTGCCGGACGTTACTATGCTATGGACAGAGACAAACGCTGGGATCGGGTTGCCAAAGCCTACGACGCCCTGGTCGATTGTCAGGGCAAGAAGGCAGTTAATGCTGTTGCTGCTGTTGAAGCTTCCTATCAGGAAGGGAAGACCGACGAGTTTGTTGAGCCAACTCTTGTTGAAGGAACAGGCTATAGTGGTATGAAGCCAAATGACGGCGTTATTTTCTTCAATTTCCGTCCTGACCGAGCCCGCGAGATTACGCGGTCGCTGACAGTTGATGATTTTGACGGCTTTGCACGGAAAGATGGTAAATTCCCACTCTTCTTTGCTGCAATGACCCAATATGATGAAACCTTACCCGTACCGGTAGCGTTTCCGCCTACGCGTCCCGTCAATACGCTGGGCGAGATAGTCAGCAAGGCGGGTTATACCCAGCTGCGGATCGCTGAAACTGAGAAATATGCCCACGTAACTTACTTTTTCAACGGTGGCGAAGAAGCGCCGTTTCCGGGCGAGGATCGCCTCTTAATCCCTTCGCCCAAAGTGGCTACTTATGACTTAAAGCCGGATATGAGCGCTGTGGAAGTAACTGATAAAGTAGTTGAAGCTATCAAGTCAGGCAAATATGACTTTATCATACTCAACTTTGCCAACTGTGACATGGTAGGTCATACCGGCGTAATGGAAGCCGCTGTTATTGCGGTAGCTACAGTAGATAAATGTGTTGGCCGGGTAGTCAATGCTATGCGTGACAGGGGCGGAATTACGTTGATTACTGCCGACCACGGTAACGCTGAAGTCATGCGCAACCCGGAAACAGGGGAACCCTTTACCGCGCACACTACCAACCCTGTTCCCCTTATTTTGGTATCAGAAGCCCACCGGGGCGCCAAGCTGCGCCCCGGTGCACTGGCCGACATTACGCCAACAATTTTAGATTTGGCCGGTATTCCTCAGCCTGCAGAAATGACTGGAAAGACTTTGATCATAAATAAATAGGAGGAAAACATATGTGCACAACTATCGTTGATATTTTAGCCAGAGAAATTATGGATTCCCGCGGTAACCCTACTGTCGAAGTTGACGTATTATTAGAAGACGGCACAATGGGCCGCGCTGCCGTTCCATCCGGTGCTTCGACCGGCGCTTATGAAGCTGTTGAACTGCGGGATGGTGACAAGGACCGTTACATGGGGAAAGGCGTACTTAAAGCCGTTGAAAATGTAAACGAAATTATTACCCCGGAAATAGTCGGTATGGACGCTCTTGACCAAATCGGTATTGACCAAGCCATGCTCGAGCTTGACGGTACCCCGAACAAAGGTAAATTAGGCGCTAATGCTATTCTTGGCGTTTCTATGGCCGTTGCTAAAGCGGCGGCAGCTTCTTCCGGCCTTACCCTATACCAATATCTTGGCGGCGCTAATGCCAAAGAACTGCCTGTTCCGATGATGAACATACTTAACGGCGGCAAACATGCGGATAACAACGTAGACATTCAGGAATTTATGATCTTGCCTGTTGGCGCCGAAAGCTTTGCCGAAGCGCTGAGAATGGGTTCCGAAATTTACCATAACCTCAAAAAAGTACTTGGCAGCCGCAATTTGGCAACTGCTGTCGGCGACGAAGGCGGTTTTGCTCCGAATCTGGCTTCCAATGAAGAAGCTTTAAAAATTATCATTGAAGCTATCGAAAAAGCCGGTTACAAACCGGGTGAACAAGTTATGCTTGGTCTTGACGTGGCAGCTACCGAATTATTCAAAGACGGAAAATACCATCTTGAAGGCGAAGGTGTTGTGAAAACTTCTGCTGAAATGGTGGAATACTATAGTCAACTAGTTGACAAATATCCAATCATTTCGATTGAAGACGGCATGTCTGAAGACGATTGGGATGGCTGGAAATTGCTTACCGATCGCCTGGGCGGTAAAATTCAACTGGTAGGCGACGATTTATTCGTAACCAATGTTGAACGCTTGAGCAAAGGTATTGAAACCAGAACGGCAAACTCCATCTTAGTAAAAGTTAACCAAATCGGTACTCTGACCGAAACCTTTGATACCATTGAAATGGCCAAACGCGCTGGCTATACTTGTGTTATTTCTCACCGTTCCGGTGAAACCGAAGACGCAACCATTGCCGATATCGCTGTTGCAGTTAACGCCGGACAAATCAAAACAGGTGCTCCTGCCCGTACTGACCGTGTTGCCAAATACAACCAACTGCTCCGTATTGAAGAAATATTAGGAGATTTAGCGCAATATCGCGGCCGCAAAGTATTTTATAACTTAAGATAAGTTCGCGCCGGAAGGAGGTGAACTAAATGCCGAAGGGATTTTTTCTGAAATGCAGTGACTGTGGCTACCTGTACGAGTGCGAAGATGACTTGCTGGAATGTATGAGTAATACTAAGGTCTGTGAACATTGTGGCAGCTCCAACCTCGAAGTCGTTCCGCAGCAGGAAGGTAAGTTTGGCTGCACCAGCCGGCTTAACACGCATGTGGTAAATGTGAATAGCTATGTGGATCATCCCGAACCGGTAAAACCCTCCCCGGTAGGCGTAGAGTAGTGAGATTTAAACAGCCGTGCGTGCGGCTGTTTAAATTTTTTTAAAAAAGGGAAAAATATGTAGAGTAAATCGTGAATTTGTTGACTAAATAATTGTCAAGTGTCATTTAAGTATGATAGAATATTGTTATGCCTTGGCATTGTATTACAACAAGGATATGGATCAGTCGTGGGGGGTGTTATGAAAGTGGTAACAGGACTGATGATTTTAGAGGCAGTGCTTTCTATTGCGTTAATTTTAGCAGTAGTGTTGCAGTCAGGCAAAAGTGCCGGTTTGTCGGGCTCAATTGGCGGCGGCGCCGAATCTTTATTCGGTGGCAAGGCTAAGGGGCTTGATCAATTACTGGCAAAGGCAACAATTATCATTGCTGCGTTGTTTGGCGTTGTCACCATGGCTTTGGTAAAATTGATGCAGTAGGTTTGCTAACCTCAATTGCCGGTTTTCCGGCATATTGAGGTATTTTTAAGGTTTTAAGCTCAAAGGAGGAAAAAGGAATCATGGATTTATTGTATTTCGCGCCAATAGCAGGTATTGTGGCGCTGGCTTTCGCTGCCTATTTGATGACCAGTGTTCTAAAGGAAAACCCTGGTAATCAAAAAATGCAGGACATATCCCAGGCGATTTTTGAGGGGGCAATGGCCTTCCTTAACCGTCAGTACAAAACTCTTATTCCGTTTACCATCGTTATCTTCTTTATATTGTTCTTTGTTGACGGCTATAAACTGGCCGTATCTTTCTTAGTTGGTGCTGTTTGTTCAGCCATTGCCGGTTATGTTGGTATGACATCGACTACTAAGTCGAATGCCCGTACTACGGAAGCTGCCCGTCATAGCTTGAACAAAGCTCTGAACGTTTCTTTCCGCGCCGGAGCGGTAATGGGTATGTCGGTTGCCGGTCTTGGTCTTTTAGGTGTTTCCAGTCTGTACATAATCTTCAGAGACCCTGTTGTTATTAACAGCTTTGCCTTTGGCGCCAGCGCCATTGCTTTCTTTGCCCGTGTTGGCGGCGGTATCTTTACCAAAGCTGCTGACGTAGGCGCTGACTTGGTAGGTAAAGTCGAAGCAGGTATTCCTGAGGACGATCCCCGTAACCCGGCGGTTATTGCCGACAACGTTGGTGACAACGTAGGTGACACCGCGGGTATGGGCGCTGATTTGTTTGAATCCTATGCGGCTACCGCTATCGCGGCTATGCTGATTGGTCAAACCGTATTCAAAGGCGATATCAACGGTGTACTGTTCCCGCTGGTAATCGGCGCAGCCGGTATCTTCGCTTCTATTGTCAGCACCTTCTTAGTTAGAACCAGTGAAGATGGTGATCCGCAAGCCGCTCTGAACAGAGGTATTTGGGGCACCAACATCCTTGTTGCAGTTGCTACCTATGGTTTTGCCAGCATGATGTTCCCGGCAAAAGCTATGGGAATTACCATTGCTGTTATTTGCGGTCTGGCGGTTAACGTTCTTGTTGGCGCTATTACCGAGTACTATACTTCTAGTAATAAACCTCCTACCCAGCATATTGCTGACGCTTCCCAAACAGGCCCGGCCACTAACGTTATTGCCGGTATTGCCTGCGGTTTAAGAAGTACCGCTTTACCAATGATCGTATTTGCTGTTGCTATCTGGGTTGCTTACTCTTCAGCCGGTATCTATGGTATCGCCATGGCGGCCATGGGCATGCTGTGTACAGCCGGTATGGTTGTTGCTGTTGACTCCTTTGGTCCTGTTGCCGACAATGCCGGTGGTATTGCCGAAATGGCCGAACTTGGTCCAGAAATCCGTAAAACCACTGACAAACTTGACGCTGTTGGTAACACTACTGCTGCTATCGCTAAAGGTTTTGCAATCGGTTCGGCAGCTCTTACCGCACTTGCTCTCTTTACCGCTTTCGGTGAAGAAATTGCTAAGAATCCTAAACTGTCCGGTCTGTTAGTAAATGGCCATCTGGTTATTAACCTGACCGAACCAGGCGTAATCATCGGTATCTTCCTTGGTGCAACTCTGCCGTTCCTGGTATGTGCCTTCACTATGGAAGCCGTTGGTAAAGCTGCTTTTGAAATGATCGGCGAAGTTCGCCGTCAGTTCCGTGAAATTCCTGGCATCATGGAAGGCACTGGCCGTCCTGACTATGCTAGCTGCGTAGACATCAGCACCAAAGCTGCTATCCGTGAAATGATGCTGCCCGGTATTTTTGCCGTAGGCTCACCGATTCTTGTAGGTTTCGTACTTGGTGCCAAAGCTCTTGCTGGTTTCTTAGCCGGTGCAACTGCTGCCGGTGTACTCTTAGCTCTGTTCATGTCCAACGCCGGTGGCGCTTGGGACAATGCGAAAAAATGGATTGAGACTGGTAAATACGGCGGTAAAGGTACTCCTACCCACGCTGCCGCTGTTATCGGCGACACTGTTGGCGACCCGTTCAAGGACACTTCAGGTCCTGCCATGAACCCGCTGATTAAAGTTGCTGGTACTATCTCTCTCATCATTGCTCCGCTGCTGTTCTTCTAGAAGATCACATAATAAACGCCAAGCTTTTGCTTGGCGTTTTATTTTTTTGTCTACGAATTGCGCTGCCGACTATTCGCTTTTGGGGTGTGTTTCTTTATGTGGCAGATAATGGTATACTAGTGGTGATGAAAATGCATAGCAGTTGTATCGAACCGAAGAATTATTACATATAGATATAGGGATATTAAAAACTAGGGTACGTATTTTCGTATCTGAAAATCTGAGGTGAATGCGGATGGCTAAGCCGCTAATCGGCATTACGGTCAATCAGTTTTTAACACAAGGTGGCACACTGGCTGGTACCAAACGGCAATTTGTCAGTGACGCCTATGTGCAGTCTGTCCTTAGGGCGGGTGGTGTACCTATACTGCTGCCGATTATTACTGAACAGGCAGCCATCGAACAACAACTGCAAGTGCTTGACGGTCTTTTGCTGACAGGTGGCGGCGATGTTCAGCCGCAGCTATTCGGAGAAGAGCCGGTACGCGAATTGGGATCGGTAATCCCTGAACGGGATTTCCAGGAAATATTGCTGGCAAAACTGGCACTGGCGGCCGGCAAACCGATGTTGGGTATTTGCCGGGGTTGTCAAATACTCAATATAGCGTTAGGCGGTACTATTTATCAGCATTTAACTGCCGACGAGGCAACCGTGCAGCATGATCAAAACTCGCCGGGAGACTATGCCGGTCATACTGTTGTAACGGAAGCCGGCAGTAAGTTAGCGACTATTCTTGGTTCGCAGGTATTGACGAACAGTTTTCATCATCAAGCGGTCAAAGGGGTTGCCAAAGGACTTAGGGTAAGTGCCAGAACCCATGACGGAATTATCGAAGCTCTAGAACATGTAACTGCTGATTTTGCTATTGGTGTCCAGTGGCATCCCGAACTTATGATTGATAAGTATCCTAATATGCTCAAATTGTTTAAGGAATTTGTCGGTGTGACTGAACGAAAATAATACTACTACGAGGGGGCGTTGTTTTTGGCCGTAATACCAGGAGCCGAGCCCTTTTTTCTACCAGGAGGGGAGACAGGCATACTTGTCGTGCACGGTTTTACCGGAGCTCCTTCAGAAATGCGTTTACTTGGCGACTATTTGCATAACCTTGGCTATACTGTACTGGGGCCGCGACTGGCTGGACATGGCGTCACGCCGGAGAAAATGGCGAAAACACTATGGAGCCACTGGTACGAAAGTGTGGAAGACGGCTATCATTTGCTGGCAGGGATCTGTAAGCGAGTTATGGTTGTAGGCCTGTCTATGGGGGGGTTGCTGGCGCTTAAACTGGTCAGTGAATATCCTGTTGAGCGTGTAGTATTGCTTAGCACGCCTATCTATATAGCTAATAAGCGCCTAAAATTATTACCTCTGTACCGCATGTATACTAATTTTGTCCCCAAAGAACGTAAGCACTTGTCAGACGAAGCAGACGAGTATTCGATAAGCTATAATGTAACACCGCTTAACTGTTTAGCCAGCCTTTTAAAACTGATTAGTCATGTTGATGGCTTACTGCCTTCTATAACCATTCCGGCGCTGGTCCTTCAATCCAAAAAGGAACATACGGTTGAGCCGGAAAGCGCGCAATATATTTATGATAAACTGGGAAGTCACGAAAAAGAACTTGTGTGGCTGAAGAAGTCCGGCCATATAGTTACCCTTGATATTGAACGTGACTTTGTTTTTAGAACAGTAGGCCAGTTTTTGGCCAGAAATAGTTGAGGTGTATCAATGAGTGACAGTAATGAATGGTGTTTTGCCTGCGGGCTGAACAACCCTATCGGCTTAAAACTTAATTTTAGAGAAGAAGACGACATGTATGTGGCCAATTTTATTCCAGGTCCGGAACACCAGGGGTATAACGGAATTATGCATGGCGGCCTTGTAAGCACCCTTTTGGATGAAATAATGGCCGGCTATATGTATGCCAAAGGGTTGAATGCCGTAACGGCTAAACTGGAGGTACGCTTCCGGCAGCCAACTCCAATTGGGGAAAAATTAACTATTAGCGGATGGATTACCGGCCAACGGGGAAAAATGTATGAACTAGCCGGTAACGTTGTTTTGCCGGACGGAACTGTAACAGCTGAGGGAAAGGCGATCGTCGCTATAAAAGGAGATGAGTAGTAATGGACTTGGCCGAAAGAATACTCGAGTTTATGAGAGAAGAAGCCTATAAACCACTCACCGCTGAAGATCTGGCCGACGGGTTGAATATTCGCGGCATAGAATTGGAAGAATTTTGGCAAATACTGGACAAGCTCGAAAGTACGGCTGCCATTATAAGAACCCGGTATGGAAAATATGGTATTCCCGATCGTATGAATCTGGTTGTCGGTAAATTTTCCGCAACCACTAAGGGCTTTGGCTTTATTTTGCCTGAAAATCAGGATATGGAAGATGTCTTTATTCCGCCTGATGCTATCGGCGGCGCTATGCATGGTGACAGGGTAGTAGCCCGTATGCACCGCAAACATATTTCAGGAAGAGCGGTAGAAGGCGAGATCATCCGCATTGTTACCCGCGCTATCACTAAAGTGGTTGGTACCTTAGAATCCAGCCGGAATTTCGGGTTTGTTCTGCCTGATAACAGGCGGATTGGCCGGGATATTTTTATACCCAAAGAAGAATTAGGCGGCGCTAAAACCGGCTCAAAAGTAGTTGTTGAAATTACCGAGTGGCCGCAAAAACAAAAAAGCGCCGAAGGGCGCATTGTTGAAGTCTTGGGACGTCAGGGCGATCCTGGTATTGAGATACTTTCCATTATTAAAAATCATAATTTGCCTACCGAGTTTCCGCCAGAAGTTGAACGGGCGGCGTCACGGGTGAGCACAACAATTAGTGAAGACGAACTGCTGGGACGGCGTGACTTACGAGATCAGCTTGTGGTAACTATTGACGGCGAAGATGCCAAAGACCTTGATGACGCCGTGCATGTCGAACGGCTAAAAAACGGCCATTACCTCTTAAGCGTACACATTGCGGATGTCAGCCATTATGTACGTGAAAATACGCCGCTTGATAATGAAGCCAGATTGCGCGGTACCAGTGTCTATCTTGTTGACAGGGTACTGCCTATGCTGCCGCCGCGTTTATCTAACGGCATCTGCAGCTTAAATGCCGGAGAAGACCGTTTGGCATTGTCCGCCCAAATGGAGATTGACGGGCGTGGCCGGGTAGTGAGCTATGAAATATTCCCGAGTATTATCCGGGTTAAAACCAGATTGACTTACACAATCGTACGCCAAATCTTGGCCGACCATGATGAACTTTTACGGGACAAGTATGCCAAACTGGTTGGGCCGTTAGAAGATATGGAACGGTTGTGCCGGATTCTGCGTGACCGCCGTTTACGCCGGGGGGCCATTGATTTTGATTTCCCGGAAATTAAAGTTAAGCTGGACGAAGAAGGTCATCCCATCGCTATTGAGAAACGTATTCGCAGTATTGCTGAATCGGTTATTGAAGAATTCATGCTTGTGGCCAATGAAACGGTGGCCGAGCACATGCACATGCTGGGAGTGCCTTCGATGTTTAGGGTGCATGAAGAGCCTGACGAAGAAAAAATGAACAGACTCAATGTTCTGCTCAATAACTTCGGACAGCGACTGCCCAAGACCGAGGAAATTCAGCCAATGTCATTACAGCGGGTACTTAGCAAGATTGCCGGACGACCGGAGGAACGCATTATCAGCACTGTCATGCTGCGATCACTCAAGCAAGCCCGCTATGATGCCGAAAACCTTGGCCATTTTGGTTTGGCTGCAACCTACTATACCCACTTTACATCACCGATCAGGCGCTATCCGGACCTGATTGTCCATAGACTAATCCGTGAGACCTTCTCGTCAGGAGATGTCTCGGCTAAGCGCCGCCAGAAGCTCTCGGTCATGCTGCCGGAAATTGCTTTGCACTCTTCCGAACGGGAACGTGCTGCGGCGGAAGCCGAACGCGCTACCGTCGATTTGAAAAAAGTAGAGTATATGGCGCAATTTGTTGGTCAGGAATTTGACGGTATTATCAGCAGCGTAACCGCCTTCGGCTTTTTTGTGGAAATAGATAATGGTATCGAAGGACTTGTGCGCGTTTCCAGTCTGGAAGATGACTACTATCAATATGTAGAAGAACAATATGCCTTAATTGGTGAACGGACAAGCAAGATCCACCGCTTGGGCAACAGTATCCGGATTATTGTGGCAAAAGTAAACCCGGCGGAGCGTACCATCGATTATATCCTTGCTGATAATGCCAAGGCGCTGAAAGCTGTCGGCAGTGAAAAGACGCAAGAGAAAAAGAGTGGCAAAGCGGGAACAAGGCGGGGTACAGGCAAATCCAAACCTGCTGCCGCCAAAAAGAAGACTGCCACTGCCGCTAAACCTAAGAAAACCAGAGCGTCAAAAAAGTAACCAGGTGCATTACCTTCTCACTTCCGGTGTTTTCCGGGTTAAGTAATTGACGCAAGATGGTAAATCAGATACAATAGGGATGGATTATCTAGATTTTATCTGGGTTATCTAGATAATTTAAATAAGCGTATCTGTGGATTTTAAGAGGTGAGAAACGGTGAGCAAAGAAGCTGGGGGCATAAAAATAGCGGCGGAAAACCGTAAGGCCCGCCACGATTATCATATTCACGAAACCTATGAGGCTGGGATTGCGCTTACCGGTACTGAAGTAAAATCACTCCGGGCAGGCAAGTCTAATCTGAAAGATGCCTATGCGCGCATCGACAATGCCGAAATCATGCTGCACAACCTGCACATTAGCCCTTACGAGCAAGGGAACCGCTTTAACCACGAGCCCTTGCGTACCCGTAAGCTATTGATGCACCGGTATGAAATAAACAAATTAATCGGTAAAACCAAAGAAAAAGGTTTTACCTTAGTACCGCTCAAACTGTATTTTACCAGAGGCAGAGTTAAAGTCGAACTGGGACTGGCCAGTGGTAAGCATACCTATGACAAACGCCAGGATCTTGCGGAACGGGATGCCAAACGGGATATGGAGCGGGCGCTGCGCGACCGCCAGAAAGAATAATAACCCGCTCAGCCATGATGTTCCTCGATTGCTTGATAGCATTCTTTTTTAGTTACAATTTTGCCAGCCCAAAGCTGCAAAATTATTATACCGCCCAGAATCAACGCGCCGCCGCCTATCTGCAGCGGCGTTATTGTTTCATCAAGCAGTGCCACTGACAACAGCGCAGTTATAACAGGTTCCAGCGTACTGATAATCGACGCGTTGGTAGCGCCAACTTTGCTCATGCCGGCGAAGAAGCTCATAATGCCCACAATAGTTGCAAACAGGGCAATCGCAATAATGGACAGCCAGCCTTGCACCGGTAAGTTGAAAATCAATGTATTGGTGGATAATCCAAATACGACAAAAACGATGGCCGCTGAGGAACATACATAGACGGTCGTGATAAGCGAATCAGTGTTTTTCAGCAGGCGGTTGCCGATAACGATATAGATCGAATATACTAAAGCGGCCGCCAGGCCAAAGGTTATGCCCGCTATGTCGGCATTATCGAACGAAATTCCCAGTACCAGGGATAAGCCGGCGAAACAGATGGCTAGTGACAAGCCCTTTTGCCAGCTGTATTTTTCATCACCCATCAAAAACGATAACACGCTGACAATAGCCGGGTAGGTATATAACAGCATAACAGCTAATGATGCTGGCAGATGCATAACCGACAGGGCATACAGCATCGACATGGAACCATAGCCCATGGCGCCCAGTAAGAATAGTTTTGTCTTAAGTTTGTTATCAATTTTTAGTGATATACCGCGGTATTTGAGGATTAGCACCAGGCAAATAGCCGCTAAAAGGAACCGTCCGGTTAAAATGGTAATGGTATTAGCCCCGGCGGCATAAGCAAATTTAAGAAAAATACCCAAAGTGGCAAATCCGGCTGCTGAAGCTGCAACCAATAGTGCTCCGATGTGTTGTGGACTCAAAGTAAAATCACTCCTTTATCGCCAATATATTCGTTGTAAGCTAAAAGTTTTCCTGTAAATGGCTTGGTAAAGAAAAGATTTACTGGTAAAAGATTTATTTGCTCACGAGTCAAGCTTTATGCTATAATAAGCTAATGATGAAGTGTATATAAGTTTGCCCAAGCAGTCTATACTTACCTAAGTACCCTTAAATACGGGGGCGTACTGGTTTCGACAGGGGTGGTTATGGTATAGGTAGCGAGCCGGGGTTCCATTAGCCCGTCAATACGGTGGAAAATAGTAAACGCAAACGAAGAATACGCTTTAGCAGCTTAATGCTAACGTTCTACCTACGCACTCCCGCGGCCTAGGATAGGACGTCATTTAGTGGGATACCTGAGGCTCAATTCTCGGAGAGCTGACTGGGAAACTTCATCGAGATAGTGCTCAAGCAGCCTGTTAGTGGGCGGCAAGAGCGCGAAATTTAAAACACTGACTGCGCTCGGAGAAGCCTATGCAGTAATACTTCTGGACAGGAGTTCGATTCTCCTCGCCTCCACCATAATTTGGAAATGGTTAAAACCCGCGAAGATTCGCGGGTTTTTTGCTGTTTGTGGGTGGCCGGGAACCAGAAGATAATTTCGTGTGGTAAGGTTATGCGTAGAAAGTGGTAAGTTTATGCTTTGTTTTTTTCGCTTGGCAAGTATGTAAATACATGATCATGACGAATTTGACAGGTATTTACCTGTCGATTTTATAGATAAATACCTTGTATAAAAAACCAATTGATTCTATAATAAGAAGATAATTTGCAAAAAGACAGGAGGCATTACTATGAAAAAATGGTTGAAAAAAGCACTTGCTGTAGCAATTCTCGGCATGTTTGCAATGTCGCTGGCCGGTTGTGGCAGTACAGAAAAAAAAGAATCCGCGGCAGACGCTGTTAAGAAAAAAGGAAAATTGGTTGTTGGGACGGCTACTGGTTATTATCCTTTTGAAATGGCGGATAAAAATGGTGAATTGGTTGGTTACGATATTGAGGTTGCAAAAGCGTTAGGAAAAGAACTTGGTGTAGAAGTAGAGTTTCAAAATTACGCATTTAGCGGACTTATACCGGCCTTACAGGCTAAAAAAGTAGATTTGGTTATTGCCGGGATGACAATCACCGATAAGCGCAAAGAAGTTGTAAATTTTTCTGATTCGTATTTTACTTCCGGACAAGCTATGCTAATTAATAAAAATTATCCTAATGTGAAGACCTGGGAAGATCTTGATAAAAAAGGCAATGTGATTGCCGTGTCGATGGGAACAACAGCTGACCAGACGGCATCTAAAATGTTCAAGAATGCCGAAGTCAAAAAATTCGAAGGTTCCGCACTTGCCGGTTTAGAAGTATTAAACGGCAAAGCTGTGGCTGTTATTCATGAAGTGCCTTGGGTAGCTATCTATAATAAAATGAACAGTGATACTACATATGCCGTACTTGAGCCATTTACAACGGAAGAGCTTGGTATTGCGGTTCCCAAAGGAAATGACCAATTATTGGCTGAAGTTAATAAATTTGTTAAAAAGTATAAAGCCAGTGAAGATTATAAAAAAGAGTATAGCTATTGGTTTGTCGATATGAAATGGTGGGATATGGTACCGCCTAAGAAATAGCGGCTTCATAGGAAGAGGAGAATTAACGTGTATCATTTAGATTTTGGTGTATTAGTTGAATACCTGCCTTCCATAATGGACGGCTTAATTATGACGATAAAAATATCAATCTTATCGATTTTCTTAGGTACTTTTTTGGGGATAGTAGGTGCTTTATGCCGCATATCCAAAAACTTAGTACTGCAAAGCATAGGTAATATCTATGTAGAATGGATAAGAAATACACCGCTTTTGATTCAGATTTTATTTATCTATTTCGGTCTGGGTATTTTTTTCGATTTAGCACCAATTTTAGCGTCGGTCATTGCGCTGTCCTTTTTTTCCGGTGCGTATATTACAGAGATAATCCGGGCTGGTATTCAATCTGTTCACCGTGGACAGCGTGAAGCAGCCTTGTCTATCGGCATGACTGACTGGCAGACAATGTATCTGATTATTTTGCCGCAAGCAATCAAACGCATCTTGCCGCCGTTAGCAGGCCAGTTTATCACCTTGATAAAGGATTCTTCGTTGGTATCAGTTATTGCCGTTACTGATCTTACTTATGTGGCTAAGAATATTGTTACTACGACCTTTCGGGCATTTGAGGTATGGCTGGCTATTGCTGTATTTTATTTTGTTCTTTCGTTTGGCTTGTCTTTAGCCGTTAGAAAGCTTGAAAAGAGGATGGCAGAAAGTGATTAAGATAAATAATGTGTCAAAGAATTTCGGTACATTGGAAGTATTGAAAAATATATCACTAACAGTTAATGCCGGAGAAGTCGTAGTCATTATCGGGCCCAGCGGTTCCGGCAAAAGCACTCTTTTAAGGACGATCAACGGTTTAGAAGAGATCAACAGTGGTATGGTTACGGTAGACGGCATAAACGTTCATGAAAGTAAGGATAGCCTTTATCAGGTTCGTCAGCTTACCGGAATGGTGTTTCAGCAGTTTAATCTGTTTAATCACAAAAATGTCCTGAATAATATAAGCATGGGGCCTATACATGTGCAAGGCAAAAAGAAAGAAGAGGCCGAGGTGATTGCTGCTCAGCTTCTAAAAAAAGTAGGTCTGCCGGAAAAGTCGGCGGCGTACCCTTCAAGACTGTCCGGTGGGCAGCAGCAGCGGGTAGCGATAGCCAGGGCTTTGGCTATGCATCCTAAAGTAATGTTGTTTGATGAACCGACATCTGCACTTGACCCCGAGATGATTGCGGAAGTTTTGGAAGTTATGAAAGGGCTGGCACAGGATGGTATGACAATGGTCGTTGTCACCCATGAGATGGGGTTTGCACGGGAAGTAGCAAACAGAGTAATATTTATGGATGACGGTAAGATACTGGAAGAAGCTGACCCTAAAGAATTTTTTGCTCATCCTAAAAACGACCGTGCTAAACAATTTTTAAGTAAAGTCCTTAATCACTAAGAATACGAAGTCGCGGAAAACTTGTGTAAATAAATATGAAAATCTTCCTTAATGGCAAGAATAGGAATAAATCTATTCAAGTTAGAAAGGAAGATTTTTTATGTCAGCAATTCCAAAGGAAGTTATTCAAAAAAATGGACTATACCGCGGAGAAACTGGACAGACTGTATTTCGTGGTAAATATTTTATTTCGATGATCGGCTAGATAAGGTGCTTTCATTAGTTGTTCAGGGATAGTATTCAACTTGGGTTTCAAAAACCTTTTGAAGCAAGGGACGTTCTTTTTGCTTCCCCTTATAGATAATGATATAGTAAATCAAAAACAGGAGAAAAAATGGTAAGATGTGCGAGAAAAAAGAGTGCTAGCGAAATATATCATATTATGATGCGAAGAATAAACCGCCAGGATATATTTTTTGACGATGAAAACTAGCGACGTTTTCTAGAAACTATGAAACGGGTCAAAGAAAGTAAAAGTTGTGCTATTTATGGATATTGCTTGATGGGAAATCATGTTCATTTGCTATTGCATGAAGAAGAGGAAGGGTTATCCGTTACATGAAGCGTATCGGTACGAGCTATGCACGGTGATATAATCAAAAATATGATCGAGTAGGGCATCTTTTCAAAATCGTTTTCAAAACGAGACCGTTGAAACAGAAGCATATTTATTGGCGTGCTAAGGTACATCCATAATAATCCTGTAAAAGCAAAGCTGGTAGCAATACCAGAGGAGTACAAATGGAGCAGCTGTAAGAGGAAGTATTGAGAACCGTGAATTGTCTGCCTTTGTGACGGACGATGAGCGGTTTTTGTTTTTTGGAGGCGATTTTCTCGCCTCCACCGCACGAGATTGTTTGCAGTGACTAAGAGTTACCCGTATCCGCTTTGGACAGAATACGGGTAACTCGCTTTCTTTTACATATTTGGAAATCTCGAAATATTTTTGATTTTTTGCAAGAAGATCGACGTTTTACTTTCTCATCAACGGAAAACAGAGCTTTCGTTAAAATTACCGATGATTTAGAAAAAAAAGAGAAAAAAATTGTCGTATTTTGCAAATTCAGCTAGATAAATGCAGGATTTTATCTTATTGAAGGTAAATATAACAGTTAGTAAATAAAAATGATTATTAGGAGGATGCACGATGTCGATCAAAGCAAAGCTTTTAACCGTTGTCCTTGTGCTTTTCGTGTTTATCATTGGTCTGCTCGGGATCAATTTCTATACCTTCGGAATTTTACAGGGAGATGCTCCAGCGATTAACCTGTCAGGAAATCTGCGATTCCGGGCTTATAAACTGGCTTTGCTGGCCAACCAGTACGCGGCAGCGCCTGCCGCTAGCAAGGTGGCTATCGGTAAGGAAATCGACCAGGAAATAACGATGTATGACAAAATCGTAGCCGGTTTTGAAAAGGGAGACGAGTCACTCAAACTGGTTCCGATCAGCGATGGCCAAAGCAAACTACAGTATGACGCTGTGAAAGTCCACTGGGAAAAGTACAAGGCGGTGATCTTGTCTGTCCAAAACGGGGCGGATATGTCGGCGAAGGTCGATCAAATCAACTCGATGGCACCCAATTACGTCGGGGAAGTCAATAAATTGGTCAATTTGCTGGATCAAAGCTCGCAAAATAAAATAACCCTATCAAAACAAGCACAGGCGGCAGTATCTCTGCTAGGACTGGGAGTGGCGCTTTTCGCGCTGTTTGTCATCGTCAGAAAGGTCATTCAGCCGATACATCAGCTGTCCGCGTCTTTTGCGCAGGTGGCTACTGGGGAAGGAGACCTCACCGTACGCTTGGACGACACGCGTCAGGATGAAATCGGTGAGGTCACGAAATACTTCAATCTGTTTATTGGCAATGTGCAAAAAATTATCCGGGTTTCTCAGGAAACTGCGGAACAGGTCGCCCATTTGGCGGAGATGCTGGCGAAGGCCAGCGATGAAAGCAGCAGAGCCGTCGAACATGTGGCGAATACAGTACAGGAAGTGGCCGCAGGGGCGAACAAGCAGAATGAAGATATGAATAGACTGGCGACCAACACGGAAAATGTGGCCGCCGGCATGAAAAAAATGGTCGAGCACGCCAAGGAGGCGTCTAGTCTGTCGGAAGAGTCGCAAAGGCAGGCTAACAATGGCGGAACGAGCGCTGGAATTGTGACCGATTGCACCGAGCAACTAAAACGAACAGTCACGGAGGTCACGGAAAATGTCAGCTTATTGTCTGAGCATTCTAGTGATATCAGCCAAATCATCGATTTGATCAAAGCGATCTCGGGGCAGACCAACCTGCTGGCCCTTAACGCGGCAATCGAGGCGGCCAGGGCCGGAGAGGCGGGGCGCGGATTTGCAGTGGTGGCCGAGGAAGTACGTAAGCTGGCGGAACAGACCAATGAGGCTGCCGACAGTGTAACAGCCAAAATACTGCAGATGCAGCAGCAAGTGGAGTCAGTTCATGACGCAAATACCCTGTTGGGAGGAGAACTGACACATATCGAGACCGCAGTAACCGATCTTGCTATAGCGCTGCGTGAGATCATGTCCGGGGCAGAGAACAGTAAGAAGGCGGTCGAAGAGATTGCGCTTCTCAATGAACAGGCCTCGGCGAACTTTGCCGGTATCGCTTCTTCCTCACAGGGGATAGCAGGTGTGTCAAAGCAGATCGCCGCGCAGTCCGAAGATTCGGCGGCTGCGATTGAAGAGCAGACTGCGTCTATCGAGGAATTTACAGCGACGGCGCAACAGTTGTCGCATTTGGCTGAGACTATGGGTAAGTTAGTTGGCGAATTTAAAGTATAAGGAGGGATATATGGGGACAGGAACCTTGTCCCGGCAATTAAATACGAAACTATATAGGCTGTTTGCCACGGGCTTAGGGTACTTAGTAGAATTGCTAGAAAATCGATTTGATTAAAAAAAGAGGGACGATCTCCCCGAACACCTTTGAATGGTTTCCTAAAATGTATGATAAAGTTGTCAATTTTGTTATAATAGATATAGATGAAGCGTATTAACGAATCCGTTACGTTTGAGCGGGAGGTGTATGGAATGGCTATGGATTTACTGAAAGCTAAGGATAATGAGCATTTTGCACTGGCTGAACTAAAGAAACGTGTACAAGAGAAAACGGCAGTCGAAAAGGTTGTTGTGTTTGGTTCGGTAGCTCGTGGTGAGGCAACAGAAGAATCCGATCTGGACGTACTGATTCTTACAGAGGAACCAGTTTCCTATTCAGAGGAAACTTCTATATTTGATATAGCGTTCTTTGTTAACCTGGAGTATGATACCAACATTAGTGTAGTGGTTATTCCAAAGGAAAAATGGGAGTCTCCTGTCTGGTCGTTATTGCCACTTCATCAGGCAATTGCCAGAGAAGGAATTGCCGTATGACCTCGGAAGGTAATGTAAAGGAATTAGCACAGTATTGGCTGAATAAGTCGCTCGAGGCGGAAGAAAGTGCAACACTACTGTTCAATCACCGGCAGTGGTCCGCCTGTGTCAGTAGGTTGTACTACGCTTCTTTTTACGCTATGAGTGCACTTCTTGCATTACGTCAGTTAAGCTATGGAAAGCATTCCGCCGTTAGGGCCAGTTTACATAGAGACTTTGTAAAAACGGGCGCATTGCCTGTAGAGGCAGGTATGGTGTACAATCGGTTGTTTGAATGGAGACAAAAGGCCGATTACGAAGCTTTTTTGGAAATGAACGAACAAATGTCTGAAGATCTTCTGACACAAGCTAGGGATTTGCTTACAATCTTACGTAAATATGCAGAAAATGAAATAAGTTGACGGATTTTTAAATGGCTAAAGGAGTGTTCAGAAGATGTTTAGAGTGTCACATGTTAGGCAGGCCCAGGCTTGCAACGATTATGTTCTGCATATTACGTTTGACAATGGAGTAACGAAGTTGTATGATCTAAAGCCTAAATTGATTGATGAGCGCTTTGGCATTTTACGCGATAGAGGTTTTTTCAAGGTCCTGCTATGGATCGCCTATGCGAAAATTTGGAAACAGTTAAAACCCGCGAATTTCGCGGGTTTTTTGCTATTTTAATAGAAGCAAAGGGATGTTCTTTTTGCTTCCACTTACGGCCCCTTGAATGAATATCTAAAATAGTATGATGCTTGACCTGAACAAATTATAGGTATAATATGTTGATAAGAACATATGCTTAAGAAGACATATACATACAGATGGATATGAAATTTTGCCAAGGAGGTCTATAATGTTTAAAAGAACTGTGCTGATTGATAATACTGGAATTGATGAATTTGTGCTTCAAGAGCTCAAAGCTTTAACTGAAGAGTTAATCATATACCATGATATACCTAAATCCAAAAATGAAATATTGCTTCGAGCAGATAAAGCCGATGCAATACTCGTTTCATGGAATACAAACTTGTCAAGTGATATTATTGAAGTTCTACCTGAGCTAAGATATATCGGCATGTGTTGCAGCCTGTACGATGAGGCTTCGTCAAATGTAGATATAATAACAGCTGGTAGAAAAAATATTGTTGTAAAAGGAGTGCGAGATTACGGAGATCAGGGTGTTGTTGAGTTTATATTCAGCGAATTAATCCGATTATTCTTAGGATTGGGTAATAGAAGTTTCAGGTCTGAGGCAGTTGAACTTGGCGGCATTAAATTTGGTGTTGTTGGCATGGGGTCAGTGGGACGTAAGGTAGCGGATGCAGCGGCTTTCTTCAACATGGAAGTTAATTATTACAGTCGAACTATAAAGGAAGAAATTCCATACAAATATTTACCGCTCAGTGAATTGTTGTCACAATGCGACGTAATATCGCTACACTTGCCTCGAAATACAGTTCTTATTGATGAACAGGGGTTTAAAGAGATTGGTGCAGGCAAAGTACTTATTAATACTGGTCTTGGATTTTCCTTTGAAAGGATGGCATTTGATGAGTGGATTGGACAGGAAGGCAATTTTGCAATATTAGATACAGATTCAATAACAACGGAATTCCGAAATGAGTACAGAACTTTAGCAAATGTCATTATGAATGAACGTGTTTCCGGTTTTACACGCAACGCCCGAAAGAGACTTTCGCAAAAAGTGATTGATAATATGCGTAGCTACTTACGGTCACGATGCTAAAAGATAAGTAGTACTTGGCTTATTTAAGTGTCTGCGTTTTTTGGGGGCCAACAGTTTCTTTAAGCGAACCAATTAATTCGAATATCATTATTTTTACCGCAATGATACTTTCAAGTGTCTATATATTTAGCTAGATAAAATAGGTGAAACAATAGGGAGATTTGATAGAGAAGTTGATGATAGCTTATATAGGCATATCATTTTTAATATGACTGGTAAGGAGTTTATTGGTATGATATTGAACATATTGAAGTGTATTTCTGACATAACCCGACTTAGAATTCTCAGTTTAATTTTCTATAAAGACGCACCAATGTGTGTTGGCGATGTTGAAGAATCTCTTGGATTGTCACAGCCGAGCGTTTCGCGCCATCTTCAAAGGCTACAAAGGGATGAGTTGCTAACCTCTTTTCGGAAAACACAATTTACATATTATGAACTAAATCAGGCTGCATTCGACCAATACAAATTTTTAGCACCTATGCTCGAATTAAATATCAAAGAGCTACCTGAGTGTATGAAAGACATTCGAAGAATGAAGAATATTAAAAGTTAGATAAGCCTGTTTTGAGTCAGGTGACGGTTCTCTGACTCAGGTGACGGTTCTCTGACTCATTCCCTGTTTAGGACAGGGATAGGGGACAGGTTCCGTGTCCCTGCAGTAAAAAATACAAAGCTAAAATAGCAGGTTGGTTCTAAAGTTGATCAGGTAATTTCGGAATATGGACCAGCAAATATAACAACATACGGAAAATATGATATGTATGAGTATTTCTACGAGGGCAATCCTTCAAGTATATTACGCTTTGCAATAAATCAGTCCAATAAAAAGGTGGAATATATCGGAGTACGGCTAAATTTGTAACTGCCCGAACCCTGCGGAGTATATGTAGCGGATATATTAGATTTGTAAGGTCACGAATCATTTCACCAAATTAAAAATAGTAAAACCTGCGAAAGCTCGCAGGTTTTTTATGTTTCAAAAAAGTTGTCAATTTAATATCGTAGCCATGTCACGTTATAGTCGCCTTTTATCAATTGACTAAAATTTATCGTTACTGTTTTGTGGAGTCTACTCTATACACGGAAAATCGATTACGAGGATCAGTATCATATAAATAAGGTATTTTTATTTCATTCAAGAGGGTAAAGGGGGTATTGTTTTCTAGAAAGTATATATAATCATAGGATGGGTAATACAATATTATATCTACTGTTCTTTCATAGCTTTCTACAGAAAGCAAAATATTACCTATAACTTTTGTGAATATTTGTATTGAAAAAGGGTTGAAGAAGTAGAATTTATTATCTGACGGATTTATATTATATTTTTCCGCAAAGCAATGTAAGAAATTTATTTTATTTAATTTCTTTTTATGTTTCTTTAGATAATCTCTTTTATTATCAATGGCTTGTTTATAGAAGAAGGGATTCATTTCTATGCCTGTAACAGTGGAATCAAAAAAGTGATTTATATAAAGGTTAAACCTTCCTTTGCCACAGCCAAAATCAACTATAGTATCGTCTGTTGTGAAATGATATTGCTTAGATAATATTTCTAATACAGAATAGGAGGTTGGCTCATATCTGTTATAGTGATGTGATTCATGGGCTATTTTTTGTTCCCCTGAGGTTTTTATATTCAGTAGTTTTTCATAATATTGTTCGTCCATTAAGTCCTCTCTGATTTTAACTTTATGTAATTTAAGTAACTGCTTTAAAGTATATAATTAAAAGATACATAGAGCAAACAATAAAACAACTGTTTCACTTTAATCCAATTACTCTCACCCTGCTCCGCATTAAAAATATCCACATGATGATAGACAGAGACACTGATGAAATAATAATAATGCCAAGTCCATCTATCAGATTATTCCAGCCCAGAGTCCCTATAGCCATGCCAATACTTCCAAGAATCGTATGAACCGCATTGATTAAAGAAGACGCTGAGCCAACATCTTCTTTTTGCTGATCTAATAAAATATCAGTACTGAATGGCCGGATAGCTCCCTCTACCAATGTAAAGGGTAAAAAGGTTATTAAAAAGAACCATGGTGAGTGATTCCCCAAAAGAAATAGACTCAAGCCACTAACGAGGGCGATTCCAAAACAGCACCATGAAAAAAAACGAGGCGTGAAATGTCCGATGGAACGAATATAAATAATTGGTCCTAAAATCGCAAAGGCCGAATTAGCTGCAAAAAAGTAACTATATGACTGTTCATCCAAAGCAAAAATATTCTCGTAGATATAGGAAGACGTTGCAATATATGCCATATAAGGTGCGGACAAGACGGCGACAATAAAGAGAAACCCGCTGAAGCCTGCGTTTTTTCCCACCACGAGCAGACGTTGCAGCGAACCTGACAAACTTCCATGGTATCGTTCTTCAACAGGTAAGGTTTCCTGAAACAGCAATGCAATGAATAAGCTTATAATGCCGGTAAGTGCAAGCGCCCAAAAAGTATCGCGCCAATCTCCAACCTGCAAAATTGCCGCTCCCGCAAGGGGGGCCATCATAGGCGCAAGAACCCCCATAACTTGAACGGCGGCAAGAACTTTGCTTTTTATCTTCCCGGCAAAGCAATCTTTAACCAGAGCGGTGGCAACGGCCGTAATATTTCCTGCGCCAAGTCCTTGCATAATACGGAATAAAATTAACTGATTAACGGTTAAGGCGAGGGCGCAAGCAATACTGCCTGAAATATACAAAATCAATCCCATGACAAGGATTGATTTTCGTCCGTATTTATCACTGAGCGGACCAAACACAATGATTCCTACAGCAAAGAAGATAAAAAACGCGATTAAGGTTAGATTGATCATGGCTGCCGTTGTATGAAAGTATTGAGCCATAGAAGGCATGGCAGGCAAATACATATCAATAGACAACGGAATGAACATTCCCATTAAAGAAATAAAAAAGATCATCCCCTTGGTTCCTAAATATTGCTGAGGCTTTAATAACACACTGTGGCTTTGATGGTCATTCCTGATCATTTCACTTTCAACTCCAATCCGATGGTTTTAACTATTTAGCTATAGAATCGACGAAAAAAAAAGGATAAGCGATCAACTTACGTTGACAACTTATCCAGCATACGCGAGTATACCCTCCGTCAAGCCCAAATTATAATAGGTAATTCCATCTATGTCAATACTCGATTGGCGTAAATAATGCAAGATGATAAGCAGAGAATTAGATATAATCAAAATAATTTCAAAATCCGCCTCGGACTTACTATATTTAAAACAGATAAGAGGGGATAGGAGCAAACACTCCTATCCCCTCTGTTTTTGTTCCCCCGATATTTTAAAGGATGTAAGAAACTATATTTTGTTACTGAAAAATACTTTTTGAGATGTATGAATTGAGGTAATTGACAAAACCAGACTTGTCGGTGACTTATTTCTAAGCGTAAACTTCCGTTCTGGATTGCTAAATAATTGAACACATAATATAAATTTGTTAATTTATTTAGCAATTCCAAAAGTAGACACAGACCATCGTCAGAAATTGTCATGTCGTATTGTTTGCACAATGAAGGGTAATTCCTAGCTGTCATTGCGAGTCTAATATGGCGATTTTTCTTTTTGTGCTTTTATTGACAGCCTAAATAGCTGGGTTGTTTGCAATAAAAGCCCAAAATATAACTGCAGCATAGAAAGCTGCTGTAATATGAACCGTTAGTAGTTTGGTAGATGGCATAGAATTTGCAATATATAAATGCTAGCCAAGTAATTCGGAACTGGCTTATCTTATATTGAAATAGGAGATGTTTTGTATGTACACTTTTAAGTTACCGACAGAGATTAAAATGTTTAATTCTACGGCAGAATTTCTTGAAACCATGAACATTACAGAAAGGGATCTTTTAATTACCAACGCTCCCATCTATGAACCTTGCCTCAAGAATTATGATTTGAAATGTCGGGTGGTTTTTCAGGAAAACTATGGCGTCGGTGAACCGAATGACAAGATGATTAACGCTATTATTCAGGATCTGGGAGACTGTAGTTATGACCGGGTATTTGCCGTGGGCGGCGGGACAGTTATCGACGTTGCTAAAGTACTTGCATTGTCAGGAGTTCATAACGTTCTTGATGCTTTATATGCCCGCATCCCGTTGGTAAAAGGTAGTAGATTGCTGGTGGTTCCGACTACTTGCGGAACCGGGAGTGAAGTGACCAATATAGCTATTCTCGAAGATACTGGGGCGCATGTAAAGAAAGGGATCGTTGGTCCGGCGGTGTTCCCCGATGAGGCCATTCTCGTTCCGGAATTATTAAAAGGCTTACCATACAAGTTTTTTGCCTTCAGTTCGATTGATGCGTTGATCCACGCTATTGAGTCATATTTGGCACCAGCCTCTAATACTGTCAGTGAAATATTTGCCGTAAATGCTATTCAAAAAATACTCAATTCCTACCTTGATATTGCCCGGAATGGTCCGGAAGCCCAGGCAAAAAATGCTGCACAAGTATTGCTTGCGAGTACCTTTGCAGGAATTGCTTTCGGTAATACGGGTGTAGGTGCAATCCATGCAATGTCCTATCCTCTTGGCGGTAAATACCATGTTCCTCATGGAGAGGCTAATTATGCTTTCCTTGATGTAGTGCTTAGAAAATATGACGAAATTCATCCTCATGGGAGAATTAAAGATCTGAAATTAATAATTTGTAATTGCCTGAATATCAAAAATGCTGATACTGAACAGGCAATACCTAGTTTGCTAAAACTTTTAAGTTCAATTATCGCGCTAAAAAGGCTCAGTGAGTATGGCGTTCAAATAAATGAACTGGAGGCATTTGCCCAGGCGGCCATGGCACAGGAACGCCTTATGAAAAATAACTATGTGCAGTTAACGATACAAGATGTGCTTAGCATGTACCAGGCTCGTTTTTAATGGAAAACCTGCTCTTTTGTAGTTAGAAAACGGTGGTTTTGGAGGTTAATACATGCCAAGGAAATGTGCAGTGATTGAGGCCGGACTAAGAACCTACACAGAAGGTCTTCAATTGCAGAAATGGGCTTGGGACAAGGTTGCTTCCGGGGAATGGGATGGCATTCTTATACTACTACAGCACTTTCCTGTCATTACACTGGGAAGAACGCATGAACCTGAGGAGTTGCTGTGGCCTGCCGCAGAATACACCTCCCTTGGAATTGAAATGGTTCATTGCAATCGTGGTGGAAAAACCACTTGTCATAATCCCGGTCAATTGGTTGGGTATCCCATACTAAATTTGACAAAATGGCGTCAGGATACTCATTGGTATATGCGCTCCATAGAACAGATTGTTATCAATACTATAGCGTGTTTGGGGATACGAGCAGAACGAAAACAAGGATATACGGGTGTTTGGACAAAGGATAGAAAAATTGCTGCAATCGGTGTGGCTATTCGTCGCTGGATAACCAGCCATGGCTTTGCGCTCAACGTGAATAACGACTTAGCAATATTTAAATCGGTTGTGCCTTGCGGAATTCGTGATTTTGGAGTTACAAGTCTTTTGGATGAAGGCATTGGCGAGGTGGTAATGCCTGAAGTATGCAAAATTGTTATTTATGAATTTCAACAGGTTTTGCAATGTTCTTTTAATACCGTAACACCATTGAAAATAGATAAAGAGTTGCCCTGGTCTATGTCTTAAGAATAATACTACAATGTAACGAGAATACATGAAAAGGGCCCTTTGATGTATAACGTTTTTATGGAAAACAGAAGAGGTGGTAGTAATGCGTAACCCAAAACAAAAGTTGCCTCCGTGGTTAAAACAAAGGGTAACTGCTGAAGGTGTAAACACGGTTAGCTCATTGATGAATGAGCTTGCTCTAAACACCGTATGTCAAAGTGCTGACTGTCCCAATATTGGAGAATGTTTTGGAGCCCGCACGGCTACGTTTCTCATTTTAGGCGGAATTTGTACAAGGCATTGCCGGTTTTGCTCCGTACCCAAGGGACGACCGCAGGGACTGGATCTTGAAGAACCGGAGCGGGTTGCTCAGGCTGTAAAGACCCTGGGGCTAAAGCATACGGTCATAACATCTGTAACGCGGGATGACCTTGCCGATGGCGGCGCCGGACTTTTTGCGGCCTGTATCCAACGAATCCGGCAATTGAATCATGAAATCACCGTAGAGATACTTGTGCCCGATTTCGGCGGGGATGAGGCCGCGCTGTCCGTAGTACTGGAAGCCAGTCCGCAAGTATTTAATCACAATATTGAAACCGTACCCAGACTATATCCGCTTGTACGCCCTGAGGCAATTTATCAACGCTCGCTGGATATTTTGCAAAAGGCTGCTGAATATGGAGCCAGTTTAACAAAAAGCGGAATTATGCTTGGTTTAGGAGAAACGGAACAAGAAGTTGTGCAAGTACTTAAGGATTTAGCAGCCAGAGGGGTAAAGGCCATAACGATCGGTCAATACCTTCAGCCTTCCCCGGAACATTTGCCGGTGGTTGAATATGTTCACCCTGAATATTATAAAATGTATGAAGAAGTAGGATACTCTTTAGGATTTTTACAGGTAGTCTCAGGGCCGCTGGTTCGCAGCTCCTATCATGCTGCCATGCTATTAGATGCCAATAAAGATGATAAGAACAGATAATAGTCGGTAATTATATCCAAAGAGTAAGGTTCTGACAAAGAACGGTATCTTTGGCGGACACTCGCCGGTTAAAAGGCTGCCCTAAAAGTACTATAGGGCAGCCTTGTTTAGCATAGGTAAAATATTTCTTCCCGGTTGTTGAGAGCTATTGCTAAACTTATTATTTGTACTTTGTACCCAGAACACATATAATGAAGATGGAGTACGATTAATCGCTAAAGATCGACAAGAACTGCCTTAATATTATGGATATTTCAGGAGGTTGGCGGTTTATGGCATATAATAAATCCTATGAAGAGTTGTATGATATGTGGGAGCAGTTTATGGGCGGGAAAGGTGATATAACGGGGTTAAATACTGAAGTGGCTGCGTCATGGGTGAGATCTAAGAATGCTTGTGTAGATCCTTTCGGAACAACCTGTATAGTTGACAAGAAAACGATTAGCGAATTGCGCAGGAAAAACCAGCTTTTGCTGGATGTTGTATTGCCGTTTGTCGAATTAATTGACAGTTTTATTCAAAATACCGGATTTATGATAACTCTTGTTGACAAAGACGGGTTTATTCTTGACGTGAAGGGGGACAGGCACGCGCTGGAACAAGCCAAGACGAGCAGTTTTGTAATTGGATCAAACCGGTCGGAAGCGGAAGCCGGCACGAATGCGATCAGTTTGGCGCTTATTGAGAATAAACCCGTTCAGATAGCCGGTCCCCAGCATTATAGAAAATTCTATCACGAATGGACGTGTTCAGCCGCACCGATACACGATACCTATGGTAATCTCATCGGCGTGTTGAACTTGTCAGGCCATCGCTCCCTGCTGCATAAACATACATTAGGCATGGTTGCTTCTCTGGTACAGGCTATCGAACGGGAATTTCATATCCGGGAGAAGAATTCTAAATTACGCTTGACCAATGAGCGTCTGAAAGCCGTGATTGATTCAGTATCTGAAGGTGTTGTTGCTATTGATAAAAGCGGAGTCATCATCGAAAGTAATTCTAAATTTAAAAAGATGTTTCGTTTAGGTGAGTCTGAACTGCAGGAAAGCAAATTTCCTGAGATTTTTAAGAAAGATAGTTTATTGCTGGACGTTTTTAAGACAGGGCAAGAGTTTTTTGATCGCGAAGAGAATCTTTCTACCCGTACCGTGAATATTTCCTCATTGGTTACTGGACGGAAAATTATGAATGAACACGGTGAAGTAGCCAGTGTTGTCGGAATTATTAAGGAAAAGAAAGAAGTTTACCGATTGGTAAACCGGTTGACAGGTGCAAAAGCAGTCTTCCATTTTGAAAGTATCATCCATAAAGATCCGCAAATGGCGAAGACTATCGCTATTGCTCAGACGGTAGCCGGATCTGACACTCGCGTATTATTGGAAGGAGAAAGCGGCACAGGGAAAGAACTGTTTGCCCAAGCCATTCATAATGCCAGTCCAAGATGCTCAGGTCCATTTGTAGCTTTGAATTGCAGTGCAATACCACGGGAATTGATCGAGAGCGAACTTTTCGGTTATGCCGAAGGGGCTTTTACCGGTGCAAAAAAAGGCGGAAAGCCGGGAAAATTCGAGCTGGCTGACGGCGGAACCCTGTTTTTGGATGAAATAAACAGTATGCCCTTGGAAATGCAGGTAAAATTGCTCAGGGTTCTGCAGCAAAATGAAATTACGGCCTTAGGTGGGACGCAGGCAATTCCCGTTGATGTACGGATTATTGCCGCCTCGAATAAATCGTTAGAGACATTGGTGAACGAAGGCCGTTTCCGCCTTGATTTATTTTACCGGTTAGGGGTTGTAGTTTTGAAGATTCCGCCTCTTAGAGAAAGAATAGAAGACATTCCCTTGCTTTTTGCTCATTTGCTGCAGAAAATGGCCGCATCAGCCAATAGAAATATTACGTATTCACCCGAAGAATTAGTTCCTATGTTATGTGCTTATGAATGGCCGGGCAACGTAAGAGAGCTGGAAAACTATATTGAAAGAGCTGTCGTATTAGCACGCGGCGGAATTCTGACCCCCGAGCACTTTCCTGATAGAATGACTGTTAAAATTGCCGGAAACAACGAGGATACGATTAACTATCTTGCGATAAAAGAACGGGAAGCTATACAAAAAGTGCTGGCAATTCATAACGGAAATATCTCCAAGGCGGCAAAAACCCTGGGGATTAGCAGAAATACGCTGTATACAAAAATTAAGACGTACGGTTTGGAAGTTGTGTAATAAATCAGGAAATCATCTGGTGACAATGAATATATTTAAAACGCCTCGAATATTGGGGCGTTTTTTCTTATCCAATCAGAATGCGTACTTTCTGATTGGATAAAAAGAGGCCACCGTTTGTGTATACAGCCATTATTGCTATAAAACTTAACAGTTCAAATTTAAATTGCTCAATTAGTTATCATTGCCGGTGGAAGATATGAGACATAAACTTTCTACTACACTGTTGTTTCCGCTGTAGAATCCGCAAAAAGAGATTGGCACAAAATTTGCATAATTATCTATTGTGGAATGTACTTGGTAAAACTGGTGACAAGGACATGGCTCTGTGTTATCGCTAGAAGAATATAAGCTGGCGGAAAAGTATGAAGAGTCGGCAACCCAAGTGTGATACACAGGAAGCCATGCGTTAAAGTGTATAATTAAGGTGGGTGATATTATTGATTTGTTGAATTCGAATAAGACTGCTCTGTAAATAAAAAATAAACGGGAGTGGGAAACTATGCCTCTAATTATTTTGATAATCGGAATTCTTTTTCTATTTTTCCTTATAGTCAAAGTTAAACTTAATGGGTTTTTATCGCTTATTATTGCTTGTTTGTTTGTGGGACTGGCTGAAGGACTACCTCTTATGAAAACAATTGCTACGATTGAAACAGGTTTTGGCGGCACACTGGGACATCTTGGTTTGATTATAGGCTTTGGCGCTATGTTTGGACGGATTATGGCAGATGGTGGCGGTGCCCAAAGAATTGCCGAAACACTGATTGCCAAATTTGGGAGAAAACAAGTAGCATGGGCAGTTGCCTTTACTGGTTTTATTGTAGGAATAACCTTGTTTTGGGAAGTTAGTTTCATTGTATTAATACCAATTGTATTTACTGTGGCTATAGCAGGTGGAATACCTATTTTGGAAGCTGGAATTCCAATGCTCGCTGCCATCACCGTCAGCCATTGTTTTTTGCCTCCTCATCCCGGTCCGGTCGCCGTATCTGGAATTTTCCATGCGAATATCGGTCTTGTGCTGATTTATGGCATTATTATCGGCATTCCGACACTAGTTGTCAGCGGACCGTTATTTTATAAGTTCATTAACAGCATTGGCGTTAATCCAGAGATGAAGAAAGGACTGGCTATTAGTAAAATTTTTAAAGAAGAGGAACTTCCCGGTTTTGGCATAAGTGTTCTGACAGCATTGTTTCCAGTCATTCTGATTGTTGTTGCCATGATTGCCGAATTTATTCTGCCGAAAGAAGCGAATATTACCAAATTTTTTAGCTTCATAGGCAGCACGGACATGGCATTGTTTATAGCCTTACTTGTTTCCATCTATACTTTTGGCACCCGGCGGGGAAAAACTATTCCGGAAATAATGAAAAGCTCTGAGGAAGCAGCGAAAGCAATCGCCATGATTTTGCTCATCATGGGTGGAGGCGGCGCTTTTAAACAGGTGATTGTTGATGCGGGAGTAGGTAATTATGTTGCCAAGATTACTTCTGGATTGCCAATATCACCCTTAATATTGGCATGGCTTATCACCGCGTTAATTAGAATGTGCGTCGGCTCTTCTACTATATCTCTGTTTATGGCTGCAGGAATTGTATTGCCAATTGTTGAACAGTCGGGGATTAGTCCTGAACTTATGGTGTTGGCTGTAGCCTGTGGATCTGTTTTCGGTGGTCCGCCTACCGAGCCGTGCTTTTGGCTGGTAAAAGAGTATTTCAATCTGAATTTATCACAACAAATTAAAGTTTGGTGCGGTTTGTGCACGCTTATTGCCGTATTGGGATTAGCGGGAGTCCTTGTGTTAAGTCTCTTTATTCATTAAAAAGATATAATGTTTATCAGGAACAGAAAAATCTTTTACTGAGTGAAATAAGCTGTCTATACCAAAGAGGAAAGGAACGAAAAAAGTGAAGGCAGTTGTAAGAAAAAGTCTGGAACCTGAACAAATGTTTTTTGAAGATGTACCAATTCCGGAAGTTAAGGAAAACGAAGTTTTAATCAAAGTTAAGGCGGTAGGTGTTTGCGGAACAGACACTCATATGTATACAGGACATGTAGTAACTACAGTACCAGTGATTGTAGGACATGAGTTTTGCGGAATAGTTGAACAGCTGGGAAAGAAAGTTACTTCCGTAAAAATAGGAGACAAAGTAGTAAGTAGATTAAATATAGGTGTTTGTGGAATATGCAGAAACTGTCTGACTGGGAACCCGCATATGTGTGAGCATAGGACCTGTCCTGGGTTCGCAATTCATGGGGCTTATGCCGAGTATATCTCTATGGATGAGAAAATGTTGCTGAAATTAAATGCTCATATTCCAATCGAAGTGGGTGCAACCATTGAACCTATGGCAATTGTAGCCCATGCATTGCTGGAAAGAACCAAAATTGAGCCGGAAGATTTCGTAGTAATTTTTGGGCCAGGGCCTATTGGGCTTATTTCGCTTCAAATGGCAAACCTTTATGGAGCAAGGCAAGTAGTTATGGTAGGAACAAATGTGGATGAAAAGCAGAGAATGCCCTTGGCTCGAAAAATTGGTGCCAGCTATATCCTTAATGCTCAGGTGGATGATGTGGCAGAAGAAATTATGAAGCTTACAAACAATAAAGGGGCCGATTTAGTCATTGAAGCTTCAGGAGCAGAAAATGCAATTAATTGTGGATTTAGAGTGTTAAGGCGGCAGGGTAGAATGTGTGTATTGGGATTACCAACCGGACGAGAATTAAATATATCATGGTTAACAGCTGCGGAAAAAGCGTTACAGGTCATTTTTAGTTATAGTTCTTCACCCTGGTCATGGAATTTAGTGGTGCATATGGTTAACCGAGGGGCTATTGATACAAGTACTCTAATTAGTCACATAAAGCCATTAAAAGAGTATAAAGCCATGTTTGAAGAAATTAAAAAGGGCCAGGTCATAAAAGGTGTTCTTTTGCCTTAAAATAAAGGCATTTTATAAAAAAGGTATACAAGATGAGGAGGAATTTTCGTATGGAACAGAAAAACTTATTCACCAATTTTTCACAGGTCGGATTTGTTGTGAGAGACATGAACAAAACCGTCGAAGCTATGGAAAGAATACTTGGCGTGAAACCGGATGTAGTTAATAATGTAAATCCGGAGAATAAACGATACCATGGTAAGCCAGGCGATTTTGACGCTGTGTTGGCTTTGTATAATTTTGCGAATGTTCAACTGGAGTTTATTCAACCGGTCAGTGGGACCAGTATTTGGCAGGAACATCTTGATAAACATGGTGAGGGATTGCATCACATTCGTTTTACGGTGGATGACCATGACGAGGCAGTAGAATATATGGCGCAGAAGGGGATTTTACCGTCTCAACAAGGAGACTCACTTACTCCAACTGTGCAATGGGATTATTTTGATACAGAACCTGTGTTAGGTTTTATTTTGGAAACATTAAGTAAAAAGAAACAATAACAATTAATCTACGAATTTCAGCAAGTTTTTCAATACTCTTTTATAGCGCCTATAAACGCCCTGAATTTTAGGGCGTTTTTTGTTTTTACCCTTATTCATAAGCCAATGAAGAATTACAGGCGGCAGTGAGTATAAGCGTAGGTTAATCCGAGATTGATCGAATTTTGAGCAACAAGCTTAATTTTGTGAAAAATATGAACAGTAATCAAGAGTATTAGGGCTGTCTTAAACAAAAAAACTCCAAGATTATAGTACATAGTTCGCAAACATTATTGCAAATTTCGAATTGGCATAGTATTTGCATAAACCTTATAAAGAAACGTTTGGAGGAGGGAACCAAGGATTATTGCAGGCAGACTGCAGGTAGATTCAAAACATACACAGTGAAAGGAAGGGTTACTATGGCGAACAAAAAGTACGACAAAGAATTCCTGAAAAATTTATATTCGACTATGTTCAGGATCAGGACCTTTGAAGAAGAGGTTTTTGAGTTTTACAAATTTGGCAAAATGCCAGGTTTGGCTCATGTTTATATCGGTGAGGAGGCAATCGCCGCTGGCGCGTGTGCTGCCTTGAAAGCAGGCGATTATGCCGGCAGCACGCATCGCGGTCATGGTCATGTGATTGCCCAGGGAGCCGATACCAAACAGATGATGGCTGAAATTCTTGGGAAAAAAGACGGCCAGTGTAAAGGAAAAGGCGGCTCTATGCATATCATGGACATGAGCAAAGGAATTTTGGGAGCTAACGGCATTGTTGGCGCGGGCATCCCCATTGCCACTGGCGCAGCGTACACCGCCAAATTCAATAACACCGACCAGGTGGCTTTATCGTTTTTTGGTGATTCGGCCAGCAACGAAGGTACCTTTCATGAAAGTATCAACATGGCCTCTGCCTGGAAGCTGCCGGTAGTGTATATCATTGAAAATAATCTCTATGGTATCTCCGTTGCCCTCGACCGGGTGGTTAATGTCAAAGACTTGTCGCTGCGTGCCGTTGGGTATGGGATTAAGGGCGTTTCTATTGACGGCAATGATGCCTTAAAAGTGTATGAAACTGTGAAGGAAGCCGTTGATTTTGCCAGAGCCGGGAATGGGCCGACGCTGATTGAATGCAGAACCTATCGCTGGAAAGGGCATCACTCCGGAGACCCTGCCAATTACCGCTCTAAAGAAGAAGAAGCGGCATGGAAAGAAAGATGCCCGCTTAAATCGTTCCGGGAATATCTCCTGATTCACGGCAACTTTACCGAGCAGGAAGTAGCAGCCATAGAAAATAGCATTACGGCAGAAATCAAAGAGGCAGCCAAGTTCGCCGAGGACAGCCCGTACCCGGATGCTGCCGAAGCCTTTACAGATATCTTTGCCGAATAAGAGAACGGAGGTCATGATGATGGGACAAGAAGTAAAAATGAGAGAAATTACTTATGCGCAAGCCATTTGTGAGGCATTAGACGAAGAAATGGGACGTGACCCGAAAACCCTGCTATTGGGCGAGGATGTCGGTATCATTGGCGGCAACTTTAAAACATCAGTAGGTTTGCGGGACAAATATGGCGATCTGCGTGTTAAAGATACGCCGATATCGGAAGCCGGCTTTGTTGGTATGGCTGTTGGCATGGCCTTAACCGGTCTAAGGCCAATTGTTGAAATCATGTTTTGCGATTTCCTGGGAGTTTGTATGGACCAAATTGCCAATCAGGCGGCAAAAATCCGTTATATGTCCGGCGGTCAGGCGACAGTACCACTGACTGTGAGGATGCCGATGGGCGGAGGAAGATCATCGGCTGCACAACATTCCCAGAGCTTGCAGGCGTGGGTGGCCCACATACCCGGCCTAAAAGTGGTTTTGCCCTCTACTGCCGCTGAAGCGAAAGGTTTACTTAAAACTGCCATACGTGACAACAATCCGGTTATTTTTATGGAACACAAGATGGAATACAACAAAAAATTCTTAGTGCCGGAAGGAGAATATACGATTCCTTTCGGTCAGGCCAATATTGTGCATGAAGGTGACCGCTTAACGATTGCCGCTACGTCCGACCTGGTTATTAAGGCGAACGAAGTGGCTGCTGAATTGGCTAAGGAAGGTACCTTTATTGAAGTTATTGATGTTAGAACACTGGTGCCGTTTGATCGTCAGACCATTATCAATTCGGTCAAGAAAACCGGGCGGTTACTGATTTTGGATGAAGGTCATACCAATTTTGGCGTTCATGCAGAAATTGGTATGAACATCATGGAAGACGTTTTTTATGATTTAGATATGCCAATTATGCGTTTAGGAACGGCTGATGTACCCATTCCGTTTAGCCCGGCACTGGAATTCCCTATTGTTCCGGATGCAAAGAAAATTCACGCCAAAGTAAAAGAAATGCTGAAATAGACATTTATCCGTTTTTTTGCAAGTATTAAGTTAGAAGGAGGAATCATCGTTGGCTGAGTTTATTATCATGCCCAAGCTTGGTTTCAATATGGACGAAGGTCAATTAGTAAAATGGCACAAAGCTGAAGGCGATGCAGTAAAAAAAGGCGAGGTAGCGTTTGAAATTCAGACAGACAAAACCACAATAGAAGTTGAGTCTACCTGTGATGGGATTCTGCGCAAAATCTTTGTGGAAGAAGGACAAACTGTTCCGGTTATTGTGCCTGTTGCCGTGATTGGCGATGCCGGAGAGGATATCAGTGTCATGATTGCTGAAGCTGCAGCAAAGCTAGGTGGAAGTACCGGTATTGCAAGCGAGCAGCCTGCGGCCGTTGAGGAAAATGATGCGCCGCAGGCAGCCGCAGCTGCAGCTGAAGCGGTTAGCAGTGATTTGAAATTGTCGCCACGAGCACGCAAATATGCGGCTGAGCAGGGGCTGGATCTTAGTGGTGCAGTTATTCCCGGAAGCGGTTTCCAGGGGGGTATCACGCAAAAAGATCTGGAGCAGGGAGTAACAAGCGGCAAGATTACACCACTGGCTAAAAAAATGGCGCAGGCAGCGCAAGTTGATCTTGCTAATGTTGCTGGCTCGGGGGTTGGCGGCAAGATTGTTAAAGAAGATATCCTGGGAGCAGTCAAACAGGCAGCACCTGCGCCGGTGGGTGATATTGAAGTATTACGGACTATTGATTATAGCGGTATGCGCAAGGTTATTGGCGATCGATTGTCGCAAAGCAAATTTACGGCTCCGCACCTTTATTTCACAGCTTCAGTAGATGTTACTGAATTGATGAAATTCCGTGAAACCGTCAATAAAGCCCAGCCGCAGAAAGTTTCCTACAATGATTTTGTCATCGCCGCAGTATCACAGGCATTGCAGAAATTCCCGGCAATAAACTGCGCTTTGCATGGGAATAAAATAGTGCAATATAAAGATGTTAACATCGGTATGGCGGTCGGGATGGAAAATGGACTTATTGTGCCGGTCATCAAAAAGGCCCAGAACAAAAAGCTGACCGCGATTGCGGCCGAAACACAGGTTTTGGCAGAAAAAGCCCGTGCCGGCAAGCTTTTGCCGCAGGATTATCAGGGCGGTACCTTTACTGTGAGCAATCTGGGCATGTTCGGTATTGAAAACTTTACGGCCATCATTAATCCGCCGGAAGCGGCAATCCTCAGTGTCAGTGCCCTGAAAAAGACTCCGGTTGTTATCAGCAGTGAAGACGGTGACGAGATTGTGATTAAGACGATGATGAAAATGACCGTTTCTGTGGATCATCGCCTGATAGACGGGATGAACGCAACCAAGTTTCTCAACGAAGTCAAGGCACTATTGGAAAAACCTCTGACAATCTTGATCTAGCAGGAGTGGAAATATGAAACAGTTTGATATAGCCGTGATCGGCGGCGGGCCTGGCGGTTACGTTGCCGCCATTAAAGCTGCCCAGGAAGGCAAAAAGGTATGTCTGGTGGAGAAAGATAAGCTTGGCGGGGTTTGCCTGAACCGGGGCTGTATTCCTACCAAGACTCTGTTAAAAAGCGTTGATGTATTAAGCACTCTTCGTGAATGTGCCGCATATGGCGTTGTCGGTGCAGATATGAGCAGAGCTGCTATTGATATGAAAAAGCTGCTGGCCAGAAAAAACACTGTGGTGCAAAAACTTACCGGCGGTGTGGGTATGCTGCTTAAGGCCAATAAAGTTACTGTCTATACCGGCACAGCAGCTTTTGTCGATAAAAATACCTTGCAAATTGGCGCCGAGCAAGTGAAAGCAGATCATGTTATTATTGCCACCGGCTCGGTTCCGGTGAAGTTGCCGATTCCCACGAACAGCACTCAGGTTATTACCAGTGACGAAGCGCTCAATTTATCAGAAGTGCCAGCCAGGATGGTGATTATCGGCGGTGGGGTTATTGGTATCGAATTCGCTTTTGTCTATGCAAGTTTAGGAGCAAGCGTTACGGTTATTGAAGTAATGGATCACATTCTGCCCATGGTGGATGAAGAGATTACGGCAGACGTGGCCAAAATGCTGAAAGGCCTTGGTATCAACATCATGACCAACTCCAAAGTCACCAAAATTGAGAGCGAAAAGGTCTACTATGAGGCTGGCGGCAAGGAGCAATGCGAAGAAGCTGACAAAATACTTATGTCGGTGGGACGGGCTCCGAATACTGACGGACTCAATTTAGAAGTTCTGGGTCTGCAAATGGATCGACGGGCTATTGCTACTGATGAGTATCTGAAGACCAATGTGCCTGGAATATACGCTATCGGCGACGTCAACGGAAAATCTATGCTGGCGCATACGGCTTCCATGGAAGGGATCGTAGCTGTTAATAATATTTTAGGACATGGAACAAAAATGTCTTATGACCGGATACCTTCTTGCATTTATACCCAACCGGAAATTGCGTCGGTGGGGCTGACCGAAAAGCAAGCTGTAGAAAAATATGGCAAGGATAAAATCAAGGTCGGCAAGTTTCCGCTGGCAGCCAACGGTAAGGCTACTGTCGAGGGCGAAAGCCAGGGTCTGATAAAAGTGATTGTCGAAGCTGAGTTTGGGGAGATTTTGGGAGCACATCTTTATGGGATTCATGCCACCGACATGATTGCTGAGGTTGTTTTGGCAATGAATCTGGAGTCTACTGCCGAAGAGATTGCTTTGGCCGTACACCCGCATCCGACAGTCTCTGAAGTTATTCCCGAAGCCTTTCACGCTGTGCTAGGAAAGGCCATTCATTCTGTATAACAGAGTATAGTAACTCCACACAGCATACAGGCGAGGTAAAGAGGGAGATACCACATAATTGTTCAGTAATTATGTGGTATCTCCACAACTAGGACTAGGGGGAGAAAAGAATTATGAAAACAGGACAACAGTATGAAGATAGCTTGCGCAAAATGAAATTCAAGGTGTACTTGCAAGGAGAATTGGTGGAAAATCCGGTGGATCATCCGATTATCAGACCATCCATGAATTCGGTGAAAGCTACCTACGATTTGGCGGAAGATCCGCAATATGAAGCGCTGATGACAGCGACTTCTCATCTTACCGGCAAAAAAATAAACCGTTTCTGTCATTTGCATCAAAGCACCGAGGATTTAATCAACAAGGTCAAAATGCAGCGTTTATTAGGGCAGAAAACCGCAGCCTGTTTTCAACGCTGCGTAGGTATGGACGCAATTAATGCCGTTGACAGCACAACTTTTGAAATGGATAAAAAGCTTGGTACGAACTATCATGAGCGGTTCAATAAATTCCTGCTGCAGATGCAGGAAGAAGACTGGACCGTTGATGGTGCGATGACTGACCCTAAAGGTGACCGAGGCCTTAGCCCCAGCAAGCAGGCTGACCCGGATCTTTTTCTGCACGTGGTGGAAAAAAGAAAAGACGGTATCGTAGTTCGGGGGGCAAAAGCGCATCAGACCGGCGCGATAAATTCTCATTGGATTCTTATTATGCCGACAATCAGCATGGGGCATGACGATGCTGACTATGCTGTTTCTTTTGCGGCACCGGCTGATGCCGAAGGCATCTTTTATATCTATGGCCGTCAGTCTTGCGATACCCGTAAATTGGAAGGCGGCAATATTGATGTTGGTAATAAACAATTTGGCGGGCACGAAGCATTGATGGTGTTTGACAATGTGTTTATTCCCTGGGAAAACGTATTTATGTGCGGCGAGTACGAATTCAGCGGTATGCTGGTGGAACGTTTTGCCGGTTATCATCGCCAAAGTTATGGCGGCTGTAAAGTCGGTGTCGGCGATGTCCTGATCGGAGCCGCTGCATTGGCCGCCGATTATAATGGTGCACACAAAGCCTCACATGTGAAAGATAAATTGATAGAAATGATGCATCTGAACGAAACCCTGTATGCCTGCGGTATTGCTTGTTCCGCTGAAGGCCACAAAACAGCCTCCGGCAATTACCTGATTGACCTGCTGCTGGCCAATGTCTGCAAACAGAACATAACCCGTTTTCCTTATGAAATTGCCAGGTTGGCAGAAGATATTGCCGGTGGTCTGATGGTAACTATGCCGTCAGAAAAGGATCTTCACCATCCTGTTATTGGCAAAGTGGTGGAAAAGTACTTTAAAGGTGTCGCTGCTGTGGCAACAGAAGACCGCATGCGAATCTTACGGCTGATTGAGAATATCACTCTGGGCACAGCTGCCGTAGGATACCGAACCGAGTCTATGCACGGTGCCGGCTCACCGCAGGCGCAGCGGATCATGATTGCCCGCCAGGGCAATCTGGAGCAAAAGAAAAAACTGGCCAAAGCCATCGCTGGCATTGACCATTAACAGGCTTGCAGGTTCTAAATGCAATTGATAGAAGAAATTCTTGAACAAAAGGTTCGACCCACACTTCGTGCACATAATGGTGATGTGGAATTGCTGGAAATTACGCCTGAGGGCATTGTAAAAGTAAAATTGACCGGGGCATGCAGTACCTGCCCCGGTGCCCGGCAAACCATCTCTGAGATTGTGGAAGCAGCGCTTAAGGAAGCGTGCCCCGAAATAAAGGGTGTTGTGCCTGTCTTTCAGGTAAGCGATGAATTACTCAATGAAGCTATCAAGATTATTCGCAAGAGCAAAAGTATATGAAGACCAAACGAATTAGTATCAAATTTTGTGGCGGCTGCAATTCCCGGATTGACCGGGATCAGATCGCGGCAGAAGTGAAAAAGTATTTGTCTGGAAACGGCTATGCGATAGTTTATAATAGTTTGGATGCGGATTTTATCATTGCCGCTAATACCATTGACGCGATCGAAGTAAGCAAGGAGCAACTCAGCAGACTGGTAAGCGGAAAAGTGAGGGATTATTTTGAATAACTGGAGAGCTGTGTATCACGACAAACTGGTGACGGCAGAGCAAGCCCTTCAAAAAGTGCGCTCCGGTGACAGAGTAGTGACCGGGCATGCTTGCGGTGAACCGGCTACTCTGCTGGCGGCATTAGTAGCCAGGGCACCGGAATTGCGCGACGTGGAAATTGTCCACATGGTACCTATGGGATCGGCTCAATATGCTCAACCGGGAATGGAGGCAAGCTTCCGGCACAATGCGTTGTTTGTCGGTGCCTCGACCCGAAAGGCGGTGGAAGAAAAACGGGCCGATTACACGCCTTGTTTCTTTTCTGAGATTCCCCGGCTGTTTAACGACGGCATATTACCGGTAGATGTTGCGCTAATTCAAGTGACTCCGCCGGATAAAGAAGGATATTGCAGTTATGGGATATCTGTCGATTATACTATGGCGGCAGCGCAGTGTGCGAGTACCGTTATTGCCCAGATGAATCGAAAGTTACCGCGGACTGGCGGCACAAAAATTCACTTGGATGAATTAAGTTTTATTGTTGAGAGTGATGAGCCTATCTTTGAATTAAAGCCACCGGCCATTGGTGAAGTGGAAAAAATGATTGGTGAAAATGTAGCCAGCCTGGTAGCTGATGGAGCCACATTGCAACTGGGAATTGGCGCAATTCCTGACGCGGTGCTTCTGTTCCTAAAAGATAAAAAAGACCTGGGGATTCATTCGGAAATGTTCTCCGATGGGGTTGTTACATTGGCCGAGGCTGGCGTAATTACCAACAAGAAGAAAAATAGTAATCAGGGTAAATTTGTTGCGACTTTTTTGATGGGTACCCGCAAATTATATGATTTTATTGACAATAATCCCGATGTGGAATTATTGCCGGTAGATTATGTTAATGATCCCTGTGTTATTGGTGAGCACGAAAATATGGTTTGTATTAACTCTGCCTTGCAAGTGGATATTATCGGGCAGGTTAATGCAGAAATGATTGGTGCCAGGCAATTTAGCGGTATCGGCGGGCAAGTAGATTTTGTGCGGGGAGCCAGTCGCTCACCGGGAGGAAAATCAATTATTGCTTTACCCAGTACGGCATCTGGTGGCAAGATATCCCGCATTTGCTGCGAACTCAACCGGGGATCAGCCGTATCTACATCACGTAATGATGTACATTATGTGGTTACCGAATACGGGATTGCCAACCTCAGGGGCAAAAGTCTGCGGGAGCGTGCTAAGGCGCTGATTCAAATAGCTCATCCTGATTTCCGTGCTGCTTTGACCGAGGAAGCACACGCTAATGGTATTTTATGATACGTAGACTTAGCCGTGCAGGACTATGTATATTGTAGTAATGACGTGAGGAAAAAGGCACATGAGTAAAATTACCACACTGCCATTAGGTTTTGCGAACGCACTGCTTGTTAGAGATAAGGGCGCTATACTTGTTGATACAGGAATTAATGCCAACAAAAAAATATATGAAGAATTATTCCGGGAATTGGACTTTAATCCGCGGAACATTAATTTAATTGTAGTTACTCATGGGCACGCGGATCATTTTGCTAACGCCAATGAACTTAAGGAGATCACCGGCGCACCGGTGCTGTGCCACAAAGAGGCTGTTTATGCCTTACAAACTGCGGGCAATTCAGCTATTGTACCCAGAAATGAACTAGGCAAAAGTGTGTTTGAGATAATTAAGAAGAATTTGCCGAGGAGCACTAAGAAAGTGAATCCTGACATAATCGTGGATTCGTCGTTTGACCTGCACCCCTATGGTGTAGCGGGAAAAGTAGTTTATACGCCGGGACATACGGATTGTTCTCTTTCGATCATTCTTGAGTCAGGAGATGCCATAGTAGGGGATATGCTGGTACCTTCTTTTTTTACCGGAGAACCATGTGTAGCTTACTTTGCAAATAATGAAAAAGCGCTATTTGCCAGTCTGCAAATGGTTTTGCAGCAGGCTAGCATTTTTTATGGCGGCCATGGGGGGCCATTTACCAAGGCAGAGGTTTTGGATCTATTATAAAGTAAAATAAGCAAACTGCTTCCGATAATAAATATAACCCCTCTGTTTACTTGAGTAAGCCAATACTCCCTCTGCTAAGGTACAAAGTGGATAGTGGTTAATACCAAAAACCTCCTATGGTTGATAAAATACCATAGGAGGTTTGACTTGTCAGGAGAAGGGAAATGTAGCGTTATTATATAACTATTTTTGACATTGCTCGGCTAAATCACTAGCAAACATGCCAAAGGACACAGAAGAAACAGAACCGGTCATATGAACACGCCAATTGTCATCAATATGTATCTGAATATTCCCGCCTGGCATGTGAACGGTAATATCGCTATCGACTAAATTGAGTTTATATGCGACAGCAGCGGCAGCGCAACTACTCGATCCAGAAGCTAATGTATATCCTGCGCCACGTTCCCATATTTCTATCTTGATATTATTTCGATTGAGAACCTCTAGAAACTGAACATTGATTTTATTTGGAAACATTTCATGTGATTCCACAATAGGCCCTATAGCATTAACTTCCTGTTTGCTAACCTTCTTTACAGGAATTACGCAATGAGGATTGCCTATGGAGACACAATCTACAGTATACGTTTTTTCTCCTACAATTAGATTCTGATTTATTGCCTGAGCATCAGAGAATTTCGTTGGAATATCCTTGCTAACAAAATTAACTGTCCCCATATCTACTTTAATCATATGCGCCGAATCATCTAAATACTCTACAGCAACAATGCCCCCAAGGGTGTGCAGTTGAAAGCTTTTTTCCTTTATATATTGAGTGTCAAACAGATATCTTGAGAAAATCCGCACGCCGTTCCCGCTTTTTTCGGCTTCGCTTCCATCTGGATTAAAAATCTTAACATGAATTTCTTGGTTTTCATCAAAAATTGGTCCAAAGAGGATTCCATCAGAGCCAACACCAAAATTGCGATGACAAATTTTCTGGATGTTGCTTTCATTAAGGTTTATCTTATATTTTTGCGGGTCAATCACAATGTAATCATTCCCTAAAGCATGGTATTTATAAAAGTTAAAATCCATCTCTATCCTCCACAATTGATATATTCGGCACTGGTGACTGTTGAAATTAATGCGGCCGAACATATTGTAATAAGCAGATGAGAACCCTTATTCGTTAGAAGCGTTGATGACGAAGCCTTTATCGTCAAATTCAACGGTAGTTCCGGCTGCATACAGCTTAAGGACGCCGGAAGCTAGAACACCGGCAGGTGCGAGTAGCTTGGTGTTTTTATTTAAGGTGCCTTTGGTTACTTCCCCTTGTTCATTTAGTGTAATTGGTTTACCGGATTTAAATTCAATAAATCCCGGGCATGCAGAGTTGTCTGTAAAGTTTTCCGTTAAAATTTGTTTCCAACCGACAGGGCGTAAATAATAATCTTCAGCTAACGTACACGTCTCCAGCATTCCATTGTTATAAAAACTTATTTCACCGGTCGATACGCGTAGTTGGTTTGCCTGATTTAGGGTAAGGATTACGGTCGAGCTGCTGATGGTACCTTTAACAACCTCACCTTTATCATTGAATATGATTCTTGTGCCACTCTTAAATGGCAGGACCTTGGTTACGGGTTCATCCGCAGCAGAAGGAATGAAAATAAACTGTGGCGGCGTGTATGCAGCCGGTCGGATGGATTGCGATGAACCGGTTACATAGGGCAACCTTATATTCTCAGCCAATGTCCCTTCCAGAACCTCGCCATACTCATTGATTATAACAGTGGTTTCTTTTTTAAATTTGGGTATGTTATCCCACTTTGTTACTATGATTCCCGGTGGCATTATTCTTGTATTCTCTTTTAACGTTCTGTTATATTGCGCCGCATCGACACTCGCATTATAACCGACAAGAAAAAGAGCTATAAGTAGAATTCCTGCTACTGTCTGTGATAAAGATTTTTTCATACGAACCACCTCTACCCTTCACATTTTGTAATGTTTTCTCATTCCAGTTTTTCTTCATAATAATTGAATTTCCTTCCACAATATGGCATGTGGTGGGGCATAGGTGCTATAATTTAACCAAATCAAGTATTAAGGGAGAAAAACAAGTTAAATAGGAGGAGAAGAAAATGGAATTGAGAATTTCACAGGAACAAGATTTAGAACAAATTCTAGCTGTTCATGCTGCTGCTTTTGGTGGAAGAAAAGGAGAGGAAATTGCTCATCTTGTTAATGATCTATTAGTAGATTCTACAGCCTTACCTCTGCTATCCATTGTTGCAACAGTAAATAATAGTATTGTTGGGCATGTTATTTTTTCTAAGGCAAAGCTTACTAATCCGGATCAGGCGGTTTCAACAGTTATATTGGCACCTCTTGCAATTCATCCGGATTTTCAATGCAGAGGAATTGGTGGTAAATTAATAAAGTACGGATTAACGAAATTGTTAACAGCAGGGATAGAGTTGGTTTTTGTTCTTGGTCATCCTACATATTATCCAAAACATGGCTTTTGCGTGGCTGGAAAACATGGATTTGATGCTCCTTATCCCATTCCGGATGAGCATGCTGATGCATGGATGGTTCAAGAACTACGCTCCAGCGTAATAGGCAGAGTTAAAGGCAGGGTTCAGTGTTCTGATGTGCTTAATCAGCCACAGCATTGGCGAGAATAAGAGGAAAGTTTGAGCTCAGTTCGGCTTTTAAATATATATTCCGTTACCATCGATTGCGAGATATGATTCGGAGTATTCGAAAAGATAGGTATAAATGAAAGCCCACAAATTCGTGGGCTTTCTGCATGCTGTGGTTTTGGTAGCGTGTGTGTGAATCACCCTATTCGAAAGGTAAAGCGTTCCTGATAAATTACAGTTTATACGGAGTTTAGTAAAAAACAAGGATTTACATAAATAGAAAAGAATTGTTAATACAAATCCAAATTAATACATTTTACAACCTACTTCGGCGAAAGCAATGAGTAAAAGGAGGCGGAATATCGAAGTTCTTATGCGCAAAAGGGGATATTACGCAATTCTAGTAATAGGAGTTATCGCATTAGGCCTATTTTCCAGAGAACTATCCAATTGGTTGCCAAAATGGATAGGGGATATTTTATGGGGGATCATGGTCTTTTTCATTATGGGATTTCTTTTCAGAGATAGGCCTACTTTGAATAATGCGAGATGGTCAGCAATTTTTTCGACAGGGGTTGAGGTAGCTAAGCTCTATCATACGCCTTGGATAGATGCATTTCGCCATACCACGATTGGTGGCCTACTTCTGGGGCACGTGTTTTCAATACAAAATATTTTATGTTATTTTTCGGGGATTATTGTAGGGGCTGTTTGCGAAAAACTCTGGATAACGAAGAGAACTACAGCTCAGCGAAGAAACAAGTCTTAACCACATCTGGTTACCGGCTTCATAAACATGTATTGGAGAATGGTTATGTATTATTGGAATCAAAAAAATTTTAAAGGGTTAAAAGATATAGGTGAAAAATATTGTAATATATACGGGTACGAAGCTTTTGCAAACTACTGCTTCTTAAAGGAAAAGGGTTTAAAAAAGGAAGCATTACAAGCGGTTAATGCATTTGTTTTGTCTACTAAATGCAAGAGTATAGAGGAGCAAAGAAAAATTGCAAATGAGATTATATCTTTAAGTTATCATAATAGAGATATTCATCAGTTAATATCTCACCCATTAATGCAATTCCTGTTGGGAGTCTTCAAAAATTGGGCTGGAGAAGTCAGTGAGGATGCTACACCCTATCGATGGCTTGGCTACATAAGTAATGACTTGGTTTATTATGAAAAGGCACTTGAAATAAATCCAACTGACGAGATTTCGATTATTATGTTAGCTAAAGCTAGTTTAAATTGCATTGCCTATCAAACACATCATTTAAGTGAAACAAGATTTATTGGTAAACCCGATGATGCCAGATATAGCTTGGAAAAAGCCGATAAGCTTATAAATAGGTTGTCACAAGGAGAAGTAAAAGTCAGGTTACTTGAAGAGTATCATTACTATTTAAATTTAGTAAACAGGTGGACAGAATATAATCAAGAACAACATACACTATCCTTCCCGGAATGGTGTGAAGCTAAGGGGGTGCATTTTAACTTCTTGAGTATCATATATTACAATAAGTAACAGAAGGTGGAACGATATTTACGAATGAACTAGTCCTTTCAGAAAGACGAGCGTTTCTGAGAGGACTAGTTTTATTTACAAAAAAGTAAAATGATGTACCTGTCTCCATGTCCCTTTATTGCTGTATTAAGTGCTATAACGAAGCATAAAAAAAGTATTATTAGAAGCTTGACAATTATAATGGCAATGTATTACAATTTGGTTAACGATCGTTAACCAAATTGTAATAGGGGGAAAGAGAATGCCTAATACGATATCTTGGCAGCAGCTAAAGCTTTACATTTTAATGTTTGTAGTGATTGTTTCGGCTGGTAGCGTGTTCCATATGGAGCCGATACCACAGGATATTAATTACCATCTATTTGCCGATACCGGAGTTCGATTTGGAGTGGCGAATAGTAATGATGTTATTTCTAATGCCGGATTTATTATAGCTGGTATGATTGGTCTTAGGCGGATCAGGCACTGGGCATGGTCCCGCGAAAATAATTTATGGCGTTTTTTCTTTTTCTCGATAATACTAGTGGGCATTGGTTCAGCCTATTACCACTTGCAGCCATCCAACACAACTTTGGTTTGGGACCGGCTGCCGATGACCTTGGGATTCGCTTCTATGACTGCATGCATCTGCGGTGAGCGCCTGGGAACCAAAATAGGGCGGAGCCTCTTCTTGCCATTAACAGTTGGTGGTGTAGGCAGTGTTATTTATTGGTGGGCCACAGAGCAGGCGGGAGTAGGTGACTTGCGGTTCTATATACTAGTGCAGTATCTTTCGATGTTGCTGATACCGATAGTACTTCTACTGTATCCTAAACCGTGGCGGCAAAACAAATTCTACTGGTTATTACTCAGCAGCTATATTGTTGCGAAAATTTTCGAGTTAAATGATGTTGAAGTTTTTATCCTTACTCATCAGATAATTAGTGGCCACACATTGAAACATCTGGTGGCAGCCGCCGGTATGCTGATTTTCCGACCAGCGGCACGAGCGGATACTGGCATCTATCACAAAAGTACAATAATTTCGACTACCAAAAATTTTTTACATAATTAATTAACGATGGTTAATTGGGGGGCTATGAGATGCAACATTTATTGGGATACGGCGGAAAAAAAGGAGAGATATTAAAGGCCAGTTTAGCTTTGTTTGCCGCTAAGGGCTATGATGCTGTTTCGGTGCGGGATATTGCTAAGGCCGCCGGTGTATCCGAAGCAGCTTTATACAAGCATTTTAAGGGCAAAGAAGATATGGCCTTGTATATCTTTACAGTGATTATTAGCGATTATACAGAGCGAATAAAGCAAATTGACTGCAGTGAAGATGCGGCTGTTTCAAAACTCTGCCGTATTGTAGAGATCACTTACGATCTCTATCGTGAATATCCTGCGGAAATTCGTTTTGCGTTACTATCGCAGTACTCCTTCTGGGATTTAGTGGCCGAGGAAATCAAACCTCACTTCGTTATTCGTAAAATTTTAGAGGAGGGGATGGACAAAGGGGAGATACCACGGCAGGAGGTTTATTTTTGGATCATTGTGTTCACTGGTATCATGTTGCAACCATTAAATCAGTACCCGTATTTTCATGACGTGTTGCCTGAGTTTGATACCTTGAAGACAAAAATTACATCCCTGATAAATAAAGTGTTTAGCTGAGGAGGCAGTAGCAAATTGTCACGCGCAAGCAAGAAGTCGCGGAGATTATGGCGCGCTGTAAACTATTAGAGAAGTAGTATTGGCAGGTTGCGGGGGAAAACTTGCAACTGAGGGGGAGAAATTATGAAAGCTGTACTAAGAATCGTACTAAAATTGTTATTCAGGACCCGGTTGATTGGCGCAGAAGGGCTGAAATTTAGCGGCCCTTCGATAATATTACCCAATCATGTTTCGTTTCTTGATGCCATTTTTTTATATGCTTACTTACCGGAAGGCGCATGCTTTGTTATTAACACAACCATTGCTGCTAAGCTTAGCTTTATCTTACGTTGGGTCAATCATATCACTGTTGATCCGCTGAATCCTTATTCACTGAAGAAAATTGTGGGAGTTATTAAGGCAGGCCGTACGGTGGTTATTTTCCCCGAGGGTCGTATCACGACTACCGGAGGTCTGATGAAGGTTTACAGTGGCGTTGGTTTTATTGCTCTCAGAACAGGGGCGGTGCTGCATCCGGTAATCTTCCGCGGGCTGGAACTGTCCAAATTTTCCCGGGTAAAAGAAAAGTTGAAATCCCGCTGGTTCCCCAAGGTGAGTATCTATATTGGCAAGCCAGTTAAGATCAGTGTTTCGCAGGCGACAAGTTTTCGCCTGCAGAAGAAGGAGATTAGCGACCGCATTCTCACCTTGTTGCAGCAGTCGATGTTTCAGGCCCGGCAACAGCAGGAGAGCAGTACCAACTTGTTTGATAAATTGCTGGAAGCCGGAAAGTTGCATGGCACCAGTAAAATTATGGCGGAAGATATAACCGGTACAGTTAGTTATCGCAAAGCCATTATGGGCAGTTATATTCTAGGTGACAAATTGCAATGCATCTTGGATAAGGAAGAAACTGTCGGCGTTATGCTGCCAAACTCCATCGGTCATTTGTTAGCCTTGTTTTCATTGTTTTATCTTGGCAAGACTCCGGCTATTCTCAATTTTAGCGCCGGGCCTGCGAACAATATTGATTGCAGTGAAACCGCTGGCGTTAAAACAATTATTACCTCCCGGATGTTTATCGAAAAAGGAAAGTTTGAAGAACTGGAAGCCAGGCTGGCTGCCCGGTTCCGAATTGTTTACTTGGAAGATGTCAAAGGGCAGGTAAGCCTCGCTGATAAATTAACTGGCCTATATAAGTATCTTATCGGTAAAAAGGCAGCCGGGACAGGAAGGCTGATCCTATTTACCAGCGGCAGCGAGAGCAAACCTAAAGGAGTAGTTCTGCGTCATGAAAATATCCTTGCCAATATTAATCAGGTATCGAGCGTAATCGATTATACTCACCGGGATAAAATGCTGAATGCTCTGCCGATGTTCCATTCCTTTGGCCTTACCGCCGGTACCTTATTGCCGGTACTTAATGGTCTTGAGGTATTTCTTTATCCGAGTCCATTGCATTATAAAATTCTGCCGGAGATTGCCTACGACCGGAACGTGACCTTGTTGTTAGGGACGCCAACATTCCTTTACGGCTACGCCAAGTACGCCCACCCCTATGATTTTTACAGCCTGCGCTATGCCGTGGCTGGTGGCGAGAAACTCAAGGACGAGGTACGTCAAATGTGGCAAGATAAATTTGGCATCCGCATCTTTGAAGGGTATGGCACTACTGAGACGGCTCCGGTGCTGAGCTTAAATTCGCCACTGGCCTATCGGGCGGGTACGGTTGGCAGGTTCCTGCCCGGTATTGAGTACCGCACGGATGAAGTACCGGGTATTGAAGAGGGCGGCAACCTATTGGTAAAAGGACCTAACGTCATGGCCGGATATATGCTGTACGGCAAAGGTTTTATACCTGCGCCGGAATGGTATGATTGCGGCGACGTTGTTAGTATTGATAGCCAAGGCTTCCTTAGTATCAAATCGCGGCTCAAACGTTTTGCGAAAATATCAGGTGAAATGGTCAGTCTCGATGCCGTGGAAAAGGTCGCCGAAAAATGCTTCGGGACCGACCGCAATGCTGCTGTTAATGTACCTGATGCTAAAAAGGGAGAAAAAATCATACTATACACGATGCACAAAAACGCTTCTAAGCAGATACTCAGAGAAGCGATGAGCCAGAGCCGTCAGAGCATGCTGACTATGCCGGCGGAAGTTATTGTTGTTGATAAACTACCTCTATTGGGTAGCGGCAAAACCGACTATGTCACACTGAAAGGGTTGGCAGACAAGGAGGCCGCAGAAAATGCCTAGGATTTCGCCCCTGCGGGCACTATTTACCGCCCAATTTCTTTCCGCGTTCGTGGACAATATGATATTGTTTGTTATTCTGGCCATTATTAAGCGAGATAGCTATCCGGACTTTTACCTTTCTTATGTGCAGAGCATTTTTCTGGCCTCCTATATTATCTTGTCACCTTGGGTCGGCCGTTTTGCCGACCGAAAGCCGAAGGCCGAGGTACTTATTATCGGCAATGTCGTAAAAACCGTTGGTGTACTTTTACTATTCGTTGGTCTTGATCCTGCGATCAGCTATGCTGCCGTAGGACTGGGGGCCGTTATCTATAGTCCCGCCAAATATGGTATATTACCATTTCTCACTCGCAACGAGGATGAATTACTTAGAGCTAATTCCGGTCTCGAAAGTTATACAATTTTAGCTATTTTAACCGGTTCGGTGGCAGGCGGTTTTTTATCAGATCTGTCCATAAACCTGGCGCTGGGAGTTTGTGTGCTTTTATATGTCTCATCGATTGGTATTAATACCATCATAACTAAGGATCCTGGAGATAAAAGAATTGGTTACAACCATGCAATTAGTGAATTTTTCACAGATACTGCGGTTCTCTTACGTGATCGGCAGAGTCATTATTCCTTAGTTGGAACTGGCTCTTTCTGGATGGCTTCGGCAGTGCTCCGTATGATTATCTTTGCGTGGGTACCGCTTACTCTTGGAATAACGAGCGGCACCGCTATTAGTATGATTATCGCGGTTACCGGCGTAGGAATTGCGATTGGAGCTTTGGTTACTCCTTATCTAATTAGTATTAAAAATTATCAGCGTACGGTTTGGTTTGGCTTCGCCATGGGGGTGGCCATATTAGGGTTCCTTGCGATTACCAGTCTGCCGATAACTGTAATCGGATTACTTATTGTTGGCGTGCTGGGCGGGATATACATAGTTCCAATGAACGCCTGCTTGCAGCAAGTAGGTCACCATACGATCGGTGCGGGTAAAACCATCGCAGTTCAGAACTTCATGGAAAATACCTTTATGTTCCTTGGTGTTGGGCTATATACGCTAGCGACCAAAGGCGGGATTGCAACAAATGTTTGTTTAGGAGCCACGGCTTGTGTTCTTCTGTTGTTGGTTAGTTATATGTTTCTGTTGCTAAAGAAGAAAAAGATTTGAGGCAGTATAGTGGACGGTTAATGTCAGTAGAAAAATATAAGAGGATAAACGATTATGCAGCTAGGTAAGGTTTTCCCGTCTATTTTAAAAAATACGATTGAGTGTAGCTTTGTAAAAGAAGACAGTATTCCTATCGGATCGTCTAAGTTTGGTGGTCAGCCCGATCTCACGGTAAAAAGCAGACCGCTTAGTTTTTTAGCACAGATAAACTGTCAGGAGATCAGCAAGTATGATACGGAATCCCTGCTTCCAGCAAGTGGAATTCTCTATTTCTTCTACGAGCTTGATTCCATGTCATGGGGGTTTGACCCTAAGGATGCTGGAAGTGCAAAGGTGTTTTATTATGAGGGGGACATTTCCAAGCTTGCGCGCGTTGATTTCCCCGCGGATCTGGAAGAAGATTATCAAATGCCAGAGCTTAAAATACAGTTGTCAAATAGGAACGATCTTCCGTCTTATGAAGAATTCAGTTCGGACTTTGAATATGATGACATTGGCGATAAAGAAATGGACGATTATGATGATATACGGGAGAACTATCTAAATACTGAGGAGAAAAATACTATTAGTAAAATACTCGGCTATGCGGATGTTATTCAAGGGGAAATGCGGCTGGAATGTGAGGAAATCGCCAATAGTATTTATTGCGGCTCCCCGCAGGATATAGATAGTGAAAAATTTGTGAAGCTAAAGCAGGATAGCAAGCAGTGGCAATTGCTTTTTCAGCTTGACACCGTTGAATGTGATGATTTTGAATTAATGTTTGGCGATTGCGGCAGAATTTATTATTACATACGGAAAGACGATTTAAGAAATCGCAAATTTGATAATTGCTGGTTAATCCTGCAATGTTACTAATCTGGAAAAACCTTTGTGTCAGGCTTTAGAAAACGTAAGATCAGCTAATTAAAGTAAAGCCTTACGGCGGAGTTTTTTCAAACTTACTGGGTATGACAGAAAAAATCAACGCCGGTTGTCGGAATTAATTCCGCTAACCGGCTGCTTTATGGCTTGCCCTTGATGGTAAAAATGTCTGATAGCAAATCAATATTTTTTACCTTATCTACTTGCAATTCATGTAAAAAGATACTATATTAGGAATAGGTGGAAATTAAAAAGTAAAGTCGCCGTGTCCCATAGGTGGTGGAACACCTATAGGCACGAGCAGGTGAGGAAGCACCTACACGTAACAGCGAACTGTCCACGACGACAATCTTATTATACCTGTTTGCTATCTTGATTACAAGTTTTGGTAAATAGGCTATCAGGATTGGCGTGTAGAGCAGGAGCTGAGCGACTGCATGCACTATTCGCTTAAATATATCTTGATACCGGTTTGGCGGGACGCGTTGACAGGTTCTGCTAGCGTGTTTCCTGTATCATGATTCTGTAGCAATGAACGATAGAATCGCATGTGTAGGGTGAATAATCCTGCGTATGTGATTCTTTTTAATTTCCTCCTGTAAAAATCCCAATCATGGGTCATTACAGGAGGGCATAGAGCCTCCGTTCTTAAAAAAGGGAGGGTATTCATTATGGTGACGCTGTATCTACCGGATAAAGAAATTGAATGTGCCGAGGTTAGGCCAGTCAAATTTAAAATGCTCATTACGGAAAATGGGCACGAGTATTTACTACTATACGATTGGGGCCAGCAACATTTATATGCCGTAAAACGAGGGGAAGGGGAGCAGCTGGAATTTACTTACATAGATAAGACCATACGGGTGGAAGAAGAACTTCAGTAGAGGAGAATAGCTCAGTAGGCGTTTTTAACAGTCAAAAGTGGGGATTTGCAAGGTCAGTTTACCAAACCCCCACTTTTTTTAGTTGCTAGGCGGTACAAAAGGGACTCAGAATAATGTTCCTCTAATTCGTAGGACTATTAGGTATGAGGAGGGAGAAATGCCATACGAAACTACAAGAATAGTAGCTGAGCAATCTTATCAACACTGGATTGCAAATGAAATTGCTTTCTTTTGGCTGGTTCATTACAATGGGCGCACTTGCCATACTTATATCTTGGTTCAGTTGGTGGATAAAAGCAGATTAAGTCATCTCTTATTATTAGGGTCATTGTCTGCTGGTGGTTTTATTATAGGAGAGCTTATCCTAATCCAATTGCTTGGAGTGGCTGAATATCTATATATGTTTACAAATGGGATTATAGCAAGAGCACTTTTCCTTATGATAATTGCTATAGAGCAAAGCCAACCAGCATCAAAAACGAGTTCAAGAATCAAATCGGTAGTGTATAGTCCTCATAGAAATGTTTGCTTTATGACCACATATTAGCAATAGTTCACCTCAGTAGATTAATTTGCAAGATTGCTAATCATAAACTAGATTGTTAGGCAACCTCCAAGTGACCACTGTACGATTTTGATATACATTTTCGTACAGTGGTTATTTTGTTTTATAACATAATTGTCGAAAAATAGACATTTATGTCTAATTTTGCATTGGTACGTTTTTTGCTTAAAATCGTATCAAGTCTTACAAAACCAGTTAGTTGAGAAATGGATGGTGGTTATACGATAGAGTGACAATAATTATTTGTTTTAATATGATGAACAACCAAAAAAAACGGAGAATAAAAAATGATTAGGGGGAGAAACGTGAAGTGGTTTAATAATCTCAGGTTATTCGCAAAAATTTTGTGTTTAGTCGTTATCATGGAGGTATTTTTGGGTGTTGTCGGTTACATAGGGTACTATTATACCGGAAAGGCCAATCAAAGCCTGGCGGAAATGTATCAGGAGAGACTTTTATCTGTGGAGTGGCTTAATGATAACCGTAATCTGGCTAGAGCGGTTCAGGCTGATATTTTTGAATTAATGCTAACCACAGACAATAACCGAAATAAGGAACTGTTGGATGATATTGATAAACGGATAACAAAATTCAATACTAATATGGCTAATTATGAAAAGACCAAGCTTGATGCTGAGTCCAGCAAATTATTAGCCTTGACTAAGGCAGAGTTGGTAAAATACCGTGATACACGTAAGGTAGTAATCGAACTGGCGATGCAAAATAAAAACGCTGAAGCATACCAATATTATGTAAAAAATGTTGCTGAACCTTCCGAGAAATTTAACCAGTATCTGCGGGAATTGGCGGAGTATAACATACAACTGGCTGATAAAATTAACAAGCAAAATAATGAGGAATTTGTGTTTACAAAACATTTACTGAGCAGCCTGGTTACCGGGGCAATGCTGTTAGCACTAATTTTGGGTTGGCTGTTGGCCAGGAGTATTACTCAGCCGCTGAAACAAGAGTCAGACCATCTCGATAAACTGGCCCAAGGTGACTTTTCCATTAATGTGCCGCAGCAATTCTTGAATCGTAAGGACGAAATAGGTCATATGGCGGCAGCAATTGACCGTTTAAATAACAGTGTGTCCCAGCTTATCCGCCGGATTGCCGATTCCGCCGAGCATGTGGCGGCGTCCAGTGAGCAGCTTACTGCCAGCGCGCAACAATCGGCAGAAGCAGCCAGTAGTGTGGCGGACGCGGTGACGGAAGTAGCGGCAGGTACAGAGCAAGCAAAACAGTCAATAGAACAGGTACATAGTTCTCTGTCTGACCTGGACGGGAAAGTAATAACCGTTAAAACTGATGTGGAAGTTGTGACCAAGTTGGCCTACACGGCAAACGAGTCTACAGCTAAGGGAAAGCAAATCATCGATGATGCGGTCCGACAAATGCATAATATCGGTGAAACTTCCCATAAAGTCGATGAGGCAGTAAACAAGCTAGCCGTTAGTTCCCAGAAAATCAGTGAGATTGTTGGCATGATTTCCGGTATTGCCGAACAAACCAATTTACTGGCATTAAATGCTGCGATTGAAGCGGCGCGGGCTGGTGAGCAGGGAAGGGGCTTTGCGGTAGTGGCCGAAGAAGTCAGAAAGCTGGCAGAGCAATCACAGCTAGCAGCTACGCAGATCATCGGCCTGATCACGGAAAATAACACTGACATCGGTAGTGCAGTGTCGGCGATGCAGGAAGCGAACCATAACATCGCCAAAGGCGTGGATAGTGTAAATGTAGCCGGTAAAGAGTTTGAGACTATCGCCACTGCAGTAGCTAAAGTAGCCGAATTGGCTACGAATGTTGTAACCGCTGTCGAGGGCGTTGCGGACAGTAATCTAAATATCGTTAAAGCTTCTGATGAAATTGACAAGGTCGTTTCGGATACGACTGCAAACGCGCAAACTGTTTCCGCCGCCACCGAGGAGCAATCGGCTTCAATGCAAGAGATTGCTTCGGCAAGCCAGGTTTTGGCCAACTTAGCGCAAGATTTGCAGAACGCTGTAAGTAGTTTTAAAGTGTAAATACTTTTTTGCCGACAAATAATCTACAATCAACAGACACACCAGCATTTGTTTATACGTAAAGCCCGTACCTTTTAGGCACGGGCTTTATTTTATAACTCTAGTTAAGCTGCTGTTACAGGACTGTTTTACAGACTAAAGTCTAAATTTCTTTACCGCATCTTGTAATTCTTGAGCCATAGTTGCCAGACTTTGGCTGGCCGAAGCAATTTCCTCTACCGACGCGGACTGTTCTTCGGTGGCTGCCGAAACCGTTTGCGATTGTCCGGCAGTAGTCTTACTGATGTTTTCTATTTCCCGAACCGATCCAACAATTTGCTGACTGCCGGAAGCGAGTTGTTGAATGGCAGCAGATATTTCCTTAATATGATCGGATACTTCGTTGATGTGGTTCGTAATTTGCTTGAATGCATGACCGGCGGTTGTTACTACTTCTGCACCGATTTTGACTTCTTTAGTTCCTTCGGCCATTGCCGCTACGGCACTGGAAGTATCACTCTGGATTTCGCCGATCAATGCTGCAATCTGTTTGGCGGCATCTTGCGATTGTTCGGCAAGTTTACGCACTTCATCCGCTACTACGGCAAATCCACGGCCGTGCTCACCGGCACGGGCGGCTTCTATCGCAGCATTCAAAGCAAGTAGGTTAGTTTGCCCGGCAATCCCGGAAATTGTGTCGACAATTTGACCAATCTCTTTGGAGCGGTCACCTAGTTTGGCAACGACTTGTGCTGAGTTGATTACGGTTTTCTCGATATGCCCCATTTGGGTTACTGCCGTATCGACGGCCTTGCTGCCACTTTGCGCCGCGTTGGCTGTATTGGCAGACATTCCTGCTACGGTATTGGCACTGTCGGCAACATGTTTAATTCCGGCCGACATTTGCTCGACCACAGTGGAAGCTGCATTAGCTGCATTGACCTGTTTTTCCGATCCGTAAGCTACCTCGGTAATGGTTGAGGCAATATGATTGGCAGCTTGGGCCGACTGTTCTGCGCTAGCGGTCAATTCTTCCGAAGAAGCCGCCACTTGTTCTGAGGTAGTGCTTATTTGGGTGATGAGATGTTTTAAGTTATCAACCATCTCATTAAAGGCAATGGCGAGTTGTCCCAGTTCGTCCTGCGATTTGACGGTGATATTTTCCTGCAAATCACCTTTAGCAACCAGCTGGGATATGCGCAATAACTCATGAATCGAACGGGTAAGATAACGACTGATCTGATAGGCCGCACTAATTCCTAATAAGGCAGCCAAGGTGATACAGAATGTTAATACCCATTTGGCACTGCTATACAGCTCATCGACTTCTTTACTGGATATTTTGCCATGTTCTTGATTGAATTTAACCAAATCTAAGGCGGCCTGCGAGGCTGCGTTAAAGGACTGGAGGGATTGACCCTGCATTAACTTTGCTGCTTCTTCCGGTTTTAGATTCTTACTTAAAGCGAGAAACCTTTTGTCATCTTGAATATAATTTCCCCAGTTAGTTTTTAGTGCACTCCAGAGCTTTTTGTCATTCTCATCATAAAGTGTTTTCTCATAATTGGTTATTTGCTTTTCAATCTCTTTGCTATTTACTTCGAGTTCTTTATCCAACTGGATAATATCGTCCTGGTTGGTGGCCACAACACGCTTATATTCCGTAATTCGGTAGTTGTAGATAGCCTCATTAATCGAGTGGGCGACATCTACGCCATCAAGCCAGTTGTTTGCCAGTTCTGCTGATTTATCATTTACTACCTTTAGGTTATATGTGGCATAGAAACCTAAGGCTATCATCATTACAATTAAAAGACCAAATACTAAAAATAATCTCGCTTTAATCGTTAATTTCACAAATTTCCCTCCAAAAAATTCCGTTTTATACTATAAGTTACTACAAAAATTAAATATAAGATCCTTTCTGAAGAAGCGGGGAGAAATATCGATTCGGACTCCACGCAATGTCTATGTAGGACAGCTGCGATTAACTGACCTCTTTTAACAAATCTAAATCAATTGAGCTTAGCAATTTTTCCAGATCAAGCAGTATCAATAACCGGTCATTATCCTTACCGATACCACGGATATAGCTCTTGCCGTGCATCGCATTGTTCTGCGCAACTTCGATGGCAGCTTCCGCAAGTATTTTCACCTCAGTAACCTCATCAACTATGATTGCAAATTCCTGCCCGGCAGCTTCGATGATAATTGCCAGCCGGTCTGCTTTTTTTTCAGAATTTAATTCAAACCTGGCGCTTAATTCGATTACGGCAATCATCTTACCTCTGACGTTGATAATCCCTTCGATATAACTTGGTGTACCCGGCAGTTTGGTAGCACTCTGGTATTTAATAATCTCCCTTACCTGTGAAATCGAAACAGCGTATTCTTCTTTTCCTAAGCGAAACACAACTAATTGTTCTTCTGCCATTTAGTCTCCTCCATTTACTCAAGAGTACAAATCCTTGGCTCCATAGTTGGCGTCCAATCTTACTGTCTGGTAATCACCACCACAAAAAAAATGTCATATATTGTCGTAATGTGTCTATGACCAACTTACACCGCCTAGTAGTATTTGTCAATACGGATTTGTGGACTGTATAGTCAAGCTATTTCAATAGCTTACGGCATTTGATTAGTTCAAAAAGAAAATAATGGGACATAATTCATGATATGGATTAAGAAAACAAAACTAACCACTGTACAATTTTGAGCTACAATTTCGTACAATGGCTAGTTTATTTATTTTGAAGGAGTCGAAAAAACGGTATTTTTGTCGGTTTATTACGTTGGCATGTTTTCTGCATAGCCTTCTCATAAGTCTCGCATACAAGCTTTAGAGCGAAGGAGAAAACGGATGGTGGTGTTAGAACGTAGAGGGATAATGATTATTTTACACAACTAGCCAGTCAGTAACTGGCCCATGATTATTTTATATAAAAAGCTACTTCTATAGACTAAAAAAATTTCTATCTATCGTTGAGAAAAACAATGTATTTGGAGGTATCGAGATGGAAGAGAGAAAGATGGAAGAGAGCGAAATGACGAACGAAGAAATTACCGAAATCCTTAAAGAATTACCAACGATTCTACAAGAAGTCTTTCGTGAACAAGAAGAGAATGGCTCAGTGGAAAAGGATAATAAAACTTCTAAGACAATATGAAAGGAAGGATGCTATGAAGTGGACGGTAGGTAAAAAAATAAGTGCCGGTTTTCTTTTGGTGCTGGTGTTAGTTATTCTCATGAGTGGGTATAGTTATTGGAAAATCGGTGTTATAACCGCTTCATACCAAGAGTTTAGCAAAGTAAACATTGAGAAAATTGAAATGGTTCAAGGGGCAGCTTCCGATATTGCCAATGAAGCAGTTGTTATGCGCCGTTACAATTTTGTGGGTGATCCAAACGATATTCCGATTTATAACAGTTATAAGGCCAAGGCAAGTGAACGACTGATGTGGCTTGAAAAAAATCTAACCAGCCAGAAGGCTAAAGAAAACCTCGATACTATGAGGAAGGAAAAGCTAGCTTACGAGGAAATTGCCGAAAAATCAATGGCAGCAAAGCAATCGGGACGGTTAGATGAGGTGGCTACATATATGTCAGAGGCAGGTAAGCCTTATAAAGCGACAATGAGAGCAGCTGAAGACCTGGTTTTAACAACTAAAGAATACGTAAAACAGGAACAGGAAAAGTATGCCGCAGAGGCTGAGTTTTCACGGCTTACACTCGTAATTGTAAATATCATTGTCATTATAATGTCGATTTTTGTATCGTACTATGTGTCACGCAGTATTTCCCGTCCTATTCGCCAAGTGGCTGAGTGCGCAAGCAAGATAGCAGCAGGTGACTTATCAATAAAAACACTTGAATATAAATCAGATGATGAAATTGGTCAACTTGCTCGGGCTTTTAATCAAATGCTAACGAATTTGCGAAGCGTCATCCACCAGGTTGCAGGGTCTGCGGAACTAGTAGCCGCATCCTCACAAGAACTTACTTCAAGTGCTGAACATTCTGCTCACTCCGTCATCCAAGTAGCTGCTAACATCGCAGAAGTAGCAGCAGGTGCAGAAAAATTGCGACAAAATATTGCAGATACAGCTAATAACGTAGAAAGAGTGACCGCTGGCATTCAGCAAGTTGCCGCGAATGCAAATAGTGTCACCGCCGTCAGCGATAAAACGGCAATTGCCGCCTCTAATGGTGGTCAAGCCGTAGAAGTAGCAATTCGACAAATGTCGACTATAGATAAAACGGTGGAAGAATCGGCTGCAGTAGTAGCCCAGCTTGGCGAACGCTCCGGTGAGATTGGCCAGATCGTTAATACCATTTCAAACATCGCAGGACAAACAAACTTATTAGCATTAAATGCGGCGATAGAGGCGGCACGGGCAGGTGAGCAGGGGAGAGGTTTCGCTGTAGTTGCAGAAGAAGTACGAAAACTGGCAGAGCAATCTCAAGAAGCGGCCAAAACAATTGCCACCCTCATCCAAGAGATACAGGCAGAAACAGAAAAGGCTGTCATGGCTATGAATAATGGAACCCGTGAAGTACGAATTGGAACCGATGTAGTGAATATTGCAGGTAAATCCCTCACCGAGATATCACAATTGGTCCAAGAAGTATCTAGTCAAGTAAAGGATATATCTGTAGCAATTCAAGATATGGCAACCGGCAGTCAACAAATTGTTGTAGCCATAAGGGATATTGATGGTGTTGGTCTTGAAACCAGCAGCAGAACTCAAACTGTTTCGGCTGCTACACAAGAGCAGTCTGCATCTATGCAACAAATTGCATCATCTAGCGAAGCTTTAGCTAGCATGGCCGGCGAGCTTCAAGAAGTTATTGCAAAGTTTAAACTATAAAATACCGAGGTGTGCTATGAACGACAACAAAGGCATTTTACTTGAGACCGGAACAAATGAGTTTGAAATTATTGAGTTTTCTATTGGTAATGTGGCCTATGGTATTAATGTTGCTAAAGTACGAGAGGTTATAAATATTGTTGAGACGACCACTATGCCCCAAGCTCATCCATTTGTGGATGGAATTTTTTCGTTACGGGGAAAAATTATGCCGCTCGTCAACCTGGCCCGAGCCTTAGACGTAGAAGAGTACTCAGACCAGTGCCGGGTTATTGTTAGCGAGTTAAATAATTATTTTGTAGGCTTTAAAGTAAACGATGTTTCAAGAATCCATCGTATTTCCTGGGCACAAATGGAACCGCCACCGCAAACCGGTAGTTCAGACACTGTTATTGGTATTATAAAGCTGGATAATAAAGTGATTCTTCTTTTAGATTTTGAAAAGATACTTGCGGAAATTAATCCTGAAATTAATCGTAAGCTTACTGAAATTCCCGTTTCAGCTACAGACATGGTTGATGCAAGAAGAAGGAGAAAAATCCTAGTTGCCGAAGACTCTAAAATGTTGCGTGATCTTCTTAATTCGACCCTACAAAAAGCAGGTTATATTGAAGTATTATGCAAGGAGAATGGACTGGAAGCGCTCAAATATCTTGAAGGTCAATACATAGGAACAAATAAGGACGGCGGTATTCCAATTGATCTTGTGATTACCGATATTGAAATGCCACAAATGGATGGACATCACCTTCTAAAGAGAATGAGAGATAATTCAAATCTGCAACATATCCCTGTCGTTATTTTTTCGTCCTTGATCAATGAAGAGATGCGTCGGAAAGGTGAGGTGTTAGGAGCTAATGCTCAGATTACAAAGCCTGAAATTGGTCAACTGATTAAAATTATTGATCAACTATTAACGAAATAAAGTCTTTTTAAGCAGCTAGTAAGGTCTTCGGGGGGTGGGTAATATGAATGGAAACTATGAACAAATAACAATAGATATTGGGTCTGAATGCCTTGCAGTTAACTCAGACGTTATAAAAGACAAGATACTTGATTGCTTTATTGAGCAGCAGCAAAAAGAGATTTGCTTTGATTTTACCAATACTAAGCATATGGATGCAGCCGGTCTTGGAGTGATTGCTTCTTTAATCTTTGAGGGGCGCCGTAAAAGGGTTACGTTTTCTATGAAGGGGGCAACGGGCTCTGTTCTTGATATGTTGACAGCCACTGGCTTAAGTCGTATATTGGACTTGAATACTGACACTGATCAAGGTTGAAAGAAGCCGACTCAAGCATTTGAGTCGGCCAGAGTGTAGACAAATCCCGCTTCAGGCCGGAAGGCCAACAAGCGGGATTTTGTTAATAGTTACGAGTTTCATAAATTTTGATAACATAGACGGAAAAGTTCTTGAAAAAGGCGGTAACATACCGCGCTTTTTTTTCCACATTGCTAACTTCTTTAAATTCATACACGCAAAAAGAAGCGTGAGGTAGTGTTGTACTTTCCTCAAGCCACGATAGCGAGTATAGCGCATTCCATGTCTTTCTTTCGCATCTGCGAAGACACGTTCAATGGTTTGGCTTCGGCGGCGATATAGGTCTTGGCCTTGGTGAGTATGACGGACATCCTCTGCATATTCAACGCAAGATTCCCAGATATGCCGGTTTACGACTTTTGTAAAGTTTTGGCTTTGGGTACATTGCATACGCAGTGAGCATTGGACACATATCTTGGGATTGCTTTTGTATTCCCGATAGCCTTCTCTATTTGTAGTGGAATATTTTAGCACTTGGTTATTGGGGCAGATATAGCAGTCATAGTATTCGTCATAAACATACTCGTATTTCTTAAAGTATCCTTCTTTAGTCATAGGGCGTTTGTAGGGCATAACCGGTATTTTATTTGCTTGCATAATTTCACGACATACTCCCGGCGTTTTGTAACCAGAATCGGCAACTACTGCTTTTATGTCATTAAATTTTTCAATGACATCTTGAAATACATCGGTAAACACCTGACTATCATGAACATTACCTGGGGCTGTTTTAACACCAAGAATAAAATTGTTGCGCTCACAGGCCACTGTGGCGGTGTAAGCAAAGCAACGCTCTTTTTCACCTTTATGGAACATACCACTTTCTGGGTCAGTTGTACTTTCTTTGACTTCCTTTTCTTCAATCATTGTTCCGTCAGAATCATTGTCGTTGTCATCGGTAAAAGGTTTCTTGCCATGTGATTCACGGTCAGCGTTAATTTCAATCATCAATTCACGCTTATATTTATGTACTCGATGCTGGGCCATCTTTTTAACATACTTGTTTTTATTGGCGTTGGCCTTAACATGACTAGCATCAAAAAATACAGCATCTGCTTTGATAAAACCACATTCTATGGCCTCAAATAACACTCTTTCAAAGATTTTTTCAAAGAGGTCACTTTCTTTAAACCGTCTTTCATAATTCTTCCCGAAGGTAGAAAAATGCGGTATCTTCTCCTGAAAGCCGTAGCCTAAGAACCAGCGGTAAGCAAGATTGACTTGAGCATCGCTAATTGTTTGACGCATAGATGTAATACCGTACAAAATCTGCAGTACTAGCAATTTTATCAGAACGACCGGATCGATACTGGGTCTGCCAGTAGTATCACTGTATAAATCTTTAACTTCATCATATATAAAATCGAATTTTATGCTTGCATCAACTAAGCGCAGTAAATGATCTTGTGGAACTAGCTCGCTTAGACAAACAAATTCGACTTGGTCGATTATCACTCTGTTTTTCTTCTTAAGCACGATTATCTCTCCCAATCTCTTATTATCTCTATTTTACTATATTTCACACCGGATTAGAAGAGGTTCTCAAATATAAAAAGGCTGCCGACTTTGTCGACAGCCTGGCCGACTCAAGCATTTGAGTCGGCTTCTCTATTTGTAATACGAAAAACAATTGGCGTATTTGCTATTAGACAGGGATGTATCAATAGTCTACTGTTCTTTCCGGTTGTCAATTTGATCTAGTTTATAAATTAAGGCTCGGCGTGAGACACCAAGATATTGGGCAGTTTGCGTTTTGTTATTATCGTGCATCTTAAGTGCTTGCAGAATGATACGCTCCGAAAAATGTTCTAGAGGAAATTCATTATGGGGCAAACGAAAGGATGTATCTGGTGTAAGCAGAATTACGTCCGGATCTGTTGTACTCTCCTGAGGATATTTGGTGATAGGAATTGTTCCTAAATGCATGGGTTTCAATGTGTCTTCATCATACATAACCACTGACCATTCGATGGCATTCTGCAGCTCTCGTATATTTCCCGGCCACTCATAGTCCAAGAGGATCTTTTGAGCATCCGGGCTTATGCTAGAAAATTTACGGTTTCTTTGTTTGGCAAAAGAATGTAAGAACATACTGGATAATGGAAGTATTTCTTCCTTACGCTGTCTAAGAGGAGGAAGTTGTATCGTTCCAACTTTCAAACGATAATATAGATCCTTTCGAAACGTTCCTAAACTAACTGCTGTTTCAAGATTTACGTTAGTTGCACATATTATACGAATATCTGTTTTTATCTTGTTGAGCCCGCCTACACGATAAAATTCTTTTTCTTGGATGACGCGTAAGAGCTTACCTTGTAGATCAAGGGGAATTTCCGCTACTTCATCTAAAAAAAGAGTACCGCCTTTAGCCAGATCCATTTTGCCCTTAGAGCCTTTGGCTAAACCGCCTGTAAATGAGCCGGCTTCATAACCAAAGAGTTCACTTTCAAATAAACTAGGTGTTATGGCCGCACAATTAATATCTATAAAGGGTAAATCACTAGGTTTGTCTCCATAATGAATTGCCTTAGCAATCAGTTCTTTACCTGTTCCTGTTTCTCCCTGAATCAAAACCGGAATGTCGCGTACCAAATGATACTTATACGCAACGCCAATTATCTCAGCCATACAGGGGGAAAAGATCCCCATCTGAATACCTAGATTTTTGGTTGCGATGGATTTCCATTGTAACAATTCTTCTCTAGTTTGCTCAGTTTCCGCATAAACAGCCTCGGAAAATTCTTTTGATAGACGTTTGTTTTCGCGTTTGAGTACTTGATGTTCACGTACACGCTCAATAATTGCCGCGAGTTCATCTATACGAATGGGTTTTAGCAGATAATCATAGGCACCGGCACGCAGCGCAGAAATAGCAGAATCCATGTCACCATGCCCGGTAAATAATACTACGTCAGTAAATTCTCCCTGTTGTTGTGCTTTAATTTCGGTTAGAAGGTCCAGTCCTGATTTTCCCGGCATCTGGATATCAGACAATACAATTGGATAATCTCCCTGAGAATAGGCTAAGAGAGCCTGTTCTGCCGATGAACAGTCCACAATGTGGTGACCTAGCCTAAAAAGAAAATTATGAACGGAATCCAAACTATCGATATCATCATCTACAAGCAGTATGTTCATAAAACTTTTCTCCCATCATTGAGAAGACTTTGGGTAGTCGGAAGGGTGAATTGGATGGTAGCTCCTCCCATATGATTCGGGCGTACGGATACTTTTCCACTAAAGGATAGTATAACAGACTTTACTATTGAAAGTCCTAAGCCCATCCCATTACTCTCTAGATTAGTAGTAAAGAAAGGCTCAAATACTTTTTCTTTTAGGGTGTCGGTAATGCCAGGACCATTATCAAGTACCTCTACAAATACACTATTTCCTTCATGCCATGCCTTTATTATAACGTGTTTGTCTGGTTTGTTAACAGTATCTAAGGCTGTCATAGCATTTGCCAAGAGATTAATGAATACTTCCTCCAGGGGTGTGATAGATCCCAAAATAGGCGGAAGGGTGGCGGGGATATCCAGCATTACTTTGATTCCATGAAGTTTCATTTGTTTTTCAATTAAACTTAAAGCTCCGCTTAATGGTTCCATCAAATTTATGGGTTGTAGGTTAGTAGTTTGACGTTGGCGGACAAAAGAACGAAGGTGCTGGATAATACTATCAATACGGTCTACTTGAGAAGAAATTCTCTTTAAGTCATTATAAATATCGGCTGGCGTTACAGAAATATTGGTATGTTGCATATACAGGAGGGTATCAGCTGTAACTTTTATAGCATTAAGAGGTTGATTGATCTCATGCGCGATACCCGCTGAAATTGTAGCCAGGGTAGAGAGTTTTTCAATATGCGCTAACTTATCCCGGGCTTCAGCAATTTTTTGTTCAGCTTGTTTTTGCTCAGTAATATCCCGGATAATTACCAGAACTTCTTCTTCTCCGCAAATGACTATACGACATTCACGTTGCCGGGTACTGTTATCTGCGGATATCTCATATTCATAGCTTTGCGTTTCCTTTGTATCGAAAGCCGCGTTCATATAATGCGAAAACTGTAAGGTTTGATCTTTACCCAGAAAGGAAAATATATTTGTACCGACAAGCTGTTCTGCTGAGAACTTTATTTTAAGTTCTTTTGCAGGAGGCTTGACTGAGAGACAAAGACCATCCCGGCGAATTCGAAGCATGAAATCGGGTATTGAATTTAACAGAGCCCGGTTGGTGCTTTCAATCCTTCGTAAATCTTCTTCTGTTTTTTTTCGTTCTTGAATTTCAAGTACCAATTCATCATTCAGTTCTGCCAACGCTTGCGTGCGCTCTTTTACCCGTTTTTCCAAGAGGTCATGCGATTGACGTAGGATTTCCTCGGCTTTTTTCCGTTCCGTTATATCAATTAGTGTTCCCATGACAATTAATTTGCTCTTTTGGAGGTAGGAACTGCCTATGGCCTCAATAAAAATGGTTGAACCATCGGCTTTTTGACCATGGAACTGATAGCGTATACTTGTCCTTCTATCTTTGTTTTTTGTGGTAATGCTTTGCAGCACTGTTTGTTCATCTTTAGGTATCACCAGGTCGAGAATACTTCGGCCTATAAGTTCTTCAGAATGATAGCCAAAGATATCGGAAAAACATTGGTTAGCGTATACAATGGTTTGACCACTAAGTACATAAACACCAACAAGAAAGTTTTCAACAAGTCCACGATATCTTTCTTCAGCCTCGTGGAGAGCTAGGTTGGCTTGATTAACATCATTCATAGTACTTTGCAGAGCTTCGGCCATTTGATTAAATGTAATACATAGTTCTTGCAGTTCGCGGGGGCTGTTACTGAAACCATTGGGAGAAATCATGTAATTTAAATGACCATCTTGTATTTTTTGTGCTCCGAAAGCTAATGCATCCAGTGGTATAAGTAGTCGTCGAGATAAAAAACGGTTAATCGGTATGGATAACAGAATAATGGTCGCGAAACCGACTACCATTAGATAAATTTGCTTATGAGCCGGTTCACTAATTTCGCTTTCGTCAATTTCCCCCATGAGAAGCCAGTGTCCGTGATTGATTTGACGATAGGATCCTAGCACTTTAACACCGCGAAAATCTGTATAAGAATCGGTTCCATTACCGGAATGAAGTCCGTTGTAAAAACCCTGGGAAGTAACAAGATGTTTCTCGTTCGAATCTTGAGAAAACCGTGTGCCTGATAACATGAGTCCATTGCGGCTTACTAAGTAGGTTTTACCGGAGTTACCGAATTGATATTTATCTAATAGACCAGTTATTCTATCAATTTTTACAGCTCCAACGATAACGCCGTGTATTTCGCCTGTAGCATTTCTGGCCGGGGACGAGAAAACAATGACATCATTACCACTGTTTTTTCCAATAAGAACGTCAGAGATATCGTTCTCACCCCTGAGTCCTGCCGCAAAATACTCCCGATCTGAAAAATCTATACCTGGTTGATACAGCATATCAAGCGTACTTATGCCACTGTTGTTGATGTAAATAATATCGTGAAAGTCTTTTTGGTTATCAATGAATGTACGAAAGGTATGGTTCATGTGCCGATAATCTGCTTCTTTTACTCCTCTTGTTTCGGCGAGAGATTTTATTTTGTCTGCGTTATCTTGAAGCCAATTTTCGATGGCTAACTGCTGAATGGACATGGTTTGCTCCAAATGGTTTAAGCTTGCTTCGTGGATTTGGCGGTATTCACTAGTAATATACAGAGCCATTACCAAGCAGCTAGTTGTTAGAACCAGTAAAAAGGCATGGGTTTGTAAATAAAATCTAATACTTAGCCGGGAAGTCCTATTTGATTTAGATGAAAAGTACATGCAGTGTAGTCTACTTTCTTTAAAATAGTAAGGTTATATTTCGTTTATATAGACTAATCTCCTTCTGATTTTGCATTTAATAGTGGAGAGAAAATTTCTCTATTTTCAAAAGAAAGTTGATTGATTGTTGCCAAAGACAGGGATTATATGTATTATTAAAAATGCAGAACAGTCTGTGTTTCTAGCTATCTATTATTGATGCCATTATATTAGTATAGATAAGCCTTGGGACAAGAGTTTTTCAATATTTTGGAATTGGAGATGTCATGTCAAGAAAAAATGTCTAATGCCTCTTTGTAGCAGCTGTTTAATCGAATTTTAAATTATTACATTCTAATCGACTAATGAGGTGGCGGGACTTTGTTCACATTGATAGTTGATCATTCAGAAAAGTTTCGGGAGACAATTAAGTCTTATCTTAATGAAATATGTATAGAACAGATTGATGAAGCCGAAACAGGAATAAGTGCAATTAATAGAATCAAAAGACTACCTAAAGTAAATAAGTATGATGCTATTATAATTGATGTGGATATGCCCCGAAAGGATGGCTTACATATCCTAAGAGATCTTACAATATTGTCTCCAAATTCAAAATTTATCGTATGTAGTTCGAATAGTGATATACGGACAGTAGTGATAGCTAGGGGATTCGGAGTGAATGAGTATATTGTAAAACCGTTTACTAGAGAAAGGTTCTTAAGGACGTTTTTAAGTGTATAGGCTTGATATGGTTACTATTGATAATGATTTCGTGTTATGCCGGTATAAACTGAGAAGGTCGCTCTGCAGAGAACATTTAACTAACGGGGATATGGGAATTTAAATTTGAAGCTATATAAAAATGTATGTTGTGCATTGACGTTAGAAAAGACCTGTCTGCGAAGAACGCCGATAGGTCTTTTCTGCATGTTGAAAGAGCTGTCGCAGCGGTAAGTCATGCCGATGTTTGCGATCTAAACATTTGGGTCTCAGATTTTGGACGGTTTTGGTCTTAGAGCAGGAAAACTTGCATACATCGACGATCTATTCAAAGGATTTCTTTTCATTGAATCCCATGCCGGAGACTCAAACTAGAAAGCCCTCTTTGGTTACGATTGGGGCCAGCAACATTTGTATGCCGTGAAACGCGGGGAAGGGGAGCAGCCGGAATTCGCCCATATTGATAAGGTAATGCGGGTGGAAGAAGAACCGCGGTATAAGAGAGTAGCTCAGTAGGCTTTTTCAAGGCTTTCTGAATATAGTTATGGCAAGGCTTCAGGGAATTCTGAGCCTTGCCGTTTTTATTAGGTATTTCCTTTGTAGTCAGTTGGTGTATTTTGGCTTAAAACATGTTAAAATAAATTATAATCAACAAATAATTAAGATTTCAAGAAAATGTTCATTGTTCTTTTCAAAATCATAGTTAACTCTCTAGCTATAATTAAAACTATTTGATGGACTATTTGGAGGAGATATGGAGTTTAGAAATTTTTTATATTTTGTTACGCTGGCGGAAGAATTGCACTTTGGTAATGCGGCAAAGAAACTTAATATGTCTCAACCGCCTCTAAGCCAACAAATACAAAAGTTTGAAGAAGAACTAGGTGCTAAGCTTTTTGAACGAAGCCACAAACAGGTAAAGCTAACTGTTGCTGGCAGGGCCTTGTTGCCCGAAGCAAAAAAAATTTTGAAACAAACCTCGAATGCCATAGATATTGTAAAAAAAGCATCCCGGGGAGAATATGGCGAGATTCGTATAAGCTATGGAGAGACAGCTAGTTTCCGCGGGTTGTCCAATATAATGAAAAAGTATCGTGAACAGTACCCGCTGGTTGAAATAGTTTTATCCGAGATGGCTACAGCTGAGCAAATCGCGGCGTTAAAGGATGGTAAAATTGATGTTGGATTTATCCATCCTCCCAAGCAATTTACAGATTTAGAGCACCAATACGTTTTAACAGACCCTTTGATTGCAGTCTTGCCGGAAAATCATCCGCTGGCAAGCTGTACGGAGATTCCTCTTACTGCTCTTAAAGATGAGGTTTTTGTAATTCCCCGCAAAGAATCAGGACCGTTGGTAGACTATATTATAGAAGCTTGTGAAGGCGAGGGGTTCTCACCGCGAATCGCCCGCCATGACGTTATGCGGCTAACGGTAAGTACATTAGTTGCTGGCGGGGCGGGAATCGCTGTTCTCCCTGAATCGAGCACGCAGGTGATTACCCCCGGCACTGTATGCGTAAAATTATTACAGGGAAATTTGGGAATTGAATTACATGCAGCTACTAGAAAGAACGATAATAATGCAGTGGTTTCAAATTTTTTAAGAGTAATTCGAGAAGTGAGGCAGGGAGACTAAAGTAGCTTTGCGATAACGCCGATATAATTTTTATATTAACTTATGTCGAAGAATGTATTGGACGGGCAGTTGAATGTGCTTTATAGTGATAGAGACTGCAATCTATAATACAAGGAAGAAGGATTTACTTATGAAGAATATCTTTATACTTTTTAATCAGCTCTTATCATCTCGGCGCGATTGTGGACTTCTTTTATTTAGATTAGGAATTGGCTGCATGTTTATGTGGCACGGTTTTCCAAAGGTGTTTGGCGGAGAACATAAGTGGCTTGAAGTGGGGCAGGCGATGGGGACGCTAGGGATACATTTTGCTCCTGCCTTTTGGGGATTGCTGGCAGGATCAACCGAATTTTTCGGAGGACTATTTTTTGCCCTTGGCCTATTTTATCGGCCGGTCGCATTTTTACTCATTGGCAATATGAGTGTTGCTTTTGCAAGTCAAATGTTAGAAGGGAAAGGGTTAATGAAAGCGGCTCAATCGATAGAAGACGGATTCAGTTTTCTCGGTGCTTTATTCCTTGGCCCAGGTAAATATAGTTTAGACTATTACTTTGGCTTTATTAGCTCAAATCATAAGTATCGTTCTCAATCAACAGAAGCTAACCTCCTAAATTGAATCACGTGTTATTGGTGATGAGTCAGGGGACGGTTCCTTGACTCATTTTTAGCGTGCTTAAAGAAATGGGACAGGGGACAGGTTCCGTATCCCGGCAGTTAAAATACAAAGCTATGTTCGACTATTGACCTGTTTTCTTGCAACCAGGAGGCTGTACAAGCCTTTGAAGCGCCGTCTCGGGCTGGTTTGGAAGTAGTTAAGCGATGTAACTTTTGATCTGCTGTTATCATGCCTTTATCTGCTTGCGGTTCTCTTATCAATGCTAAGAGGCGCAAAGTGGACTTTTAAATTTCTTTAGAAATAACAGGAACGGCTACTTGCCTAATAAAGGCAGGTAGCCGCTTTTGTTTAAGACTAGTTTGTAGTAAATAACATTGTCTGGTTTTTCTGTTAGTGAAATTATTTTGCGTAACGGTGTAATCATTTTACCTTCTAAAGTTAATTGTTGACAGCATTTGACATTACAATTGGATTACCAGTTTCGCTGGTTACGTCACCGTAAAATTTGGTAATCTTACGGTGAAAAAATACGGACAAAAACTGACTTGTTGAAATTTTTATAGTTAAATGAAATATCAAGCAATTTTGCCACAATAGTCCGGCAAGAGGTTGGACTTCTATAAAGAATGTCGGATCGTGTAAAATAAGGGTAGAAAAACGGAGGGAGGCCATCATGCTCAAGGAAAGATGTACCCAATTGCTTCTGCATTTAATAAAAGCCGACGACATGACTACAATTGCCGCTTTGGCCGAACTGCTTAATGTTAGCAAGCGGACGATCCGTTATGATTTGGATGCGGTGGATGATTTCCTCAAATCCCATGGTTTACCAGTGTTGTTGCGTAAGCAGCATGGTGGAGTAATGCTCTCCCAGAATGCTTCCTGTCGCAGTCAAACGCTGGAATTTTTGCATACTGCCAATGTCTATCACTATCCGTTTTCATCAAAGGAACGGGAAATCCTTGTCATCGGTCAGTTAATGCACAACCGTGATTATACAACAATTGATGACTTGGCTGCCAGGTTGTGGGTTAGCCGTAATACCATGATTAAAGATCTGCAGGAGGTAAAGGCGTGGTATCAGCGTAATGGGCTGGAATTGCGTTCGATGCCAAAGTATGGAATTAAAGTCATTGGTAATGAAAGAAATTTCAGGCGGGCCGCCATATGTTTTATCAAAGAGGGCATTGGTTTGGAAAAGGCACTGGAGATTCTTCAAAAACTTTCAAAGACCGGCCAAACGGGTCCTAGTATGTATGAATTCTGTCAGGAATGGTTTTATGACGTTAATTTTGCGACTATTCAGGCTTTTATTAGGGTAGTGGAAAAAGAACTGCATACCATGTTTTCCGACAGTGCGTTTATTGGACTCACGTTTACAATTGCTATCGCGGTTAGACGGATGCAGATGGGGCGGGATTTAGTATTGACTGCGGAAGAACTGCACGTCTTGCAGAATACTGCTGCATTTCACGTAATACGGGAAGTGACGGGACAGTTAGAGGATTATTTCAATATTACCGTTACGCTGGATGAGGTTGGTTATCTAACCGAGCATATTCTTGGCAGTAGTGTATTGTCGTCTGCCGTTCATGATAGCAACAACCGGATGGAACTTGATATGTTGGTGTGTAATCTGATTGCCGAGGTCAGCCGCAGTTTAAAGCAAGATCTGCTTGCCGACCGGCAGTTATATCGCGGTTTGATGAATGAGCTTAGACCGTGCATATACAGGCTAAAGTACGGGCTGGTATTTGATCAAAGCCAGTTAGAAGAATTACAAGGCAAGTACCAACAATTGTTTATGGTAGTACGCAATCATCTTAAACCGGTGGAAAGCTATGCGGGTGGCAAACTGACTGACGCGGAAGCCGCTCACTTGACCCTCCATTTCAGTGCGGCGCTAGAAAGAATTGCACCAGCGGACAAAATTTTGCCCAATGTGCTGGTGGTATGTGCCGCTGGGCTGGGTACGGCAAGTTTACTGGCAGCAAAGCTGCAATCCATTTTTGATGTCCACATTGTGGACATGGTTGCCTGTCATCAGGTGGGGCGGATATTGGCTGAAAAGCATATTGATCTCATTGTTTCTACGGTAGAATTGAAAGATATAATTGTTCCGGCGGTTACGGTAAGTCCGCTCCTTCCACCACAGGATGTGGTAGTGTTAAAGGATTATCTGGACATTGTCAAAGTTCCGAAAGCGCTGCTTGACAAGACGCTTGATATTGTCGGTCGCCATTGTGTCATTCGCAATTATGATCAGCTATATGCGGATTTATCAAAGCATTTCTATTCTGAGGAGGCAGTTTTGTCTTACAGCAGCCAGCCGGCTTTGTCCGATTTGTTGACTGGCGACAGGATAGAACTTGATGTTGAGGCGGCTGACTGGAAAGAAGCTATTAGGGCTGCAGGACAATTGCTGCTGAAAACCGGTTGTGTTGAAGATGCTTATATTCAAGCTATGATTACTGTTGTTACTGAACTCGGACCTTATATTGTGTTGTGGCCGGGTATTGCGCTGCCGCATGCTGGTACGGAGAGCGGAGTCCGTCAACTGGGAATTAGCCTTGTCAGGCTCAAACATCCGGTTTGCTTTGGACATCCGGAAAATGATCCGGTCAGAATGGTCATTGCGCTGGCTGCAGTTGACAGTTCTAGCCATGTCATGGCTTTGCTGGAACTTACAAGCATGCTGGGCAATACGGAAGCAGTACGAATACTGCTCAGCTTGCAGAACAGCCGGCAAGTTGAAGAATTTATTCGGAAGATGGACTTTTCAGAGTGCTAAAGATTAGCATAGCCTGAGTGGTATTGCAAAAAACAAGAAACAGGAAAGCGCAAATAAAGCTTTTTTAGAGAGGTGTGTGATGGACGATGATAAAAGTTGACGTAACATTAACCAATGCTTCAGGTTTGCATGCCCGTCCGGCGGCCCAGTTGGTACAAGCAGTTAACCAATACAAATGTTCAATTGTTAGAGTTGCCAAGGATGGTCGGGAAGTAGACGCCAAAAGCATGATTGGCATAATGAGTCTGGGGGCTAAGCAAGGTTCGGTATTAACCATCAGTGTTGACGGGCCTGAGGAAGTTGAAATTGTTCAACTGTTGACAGGATTGATTGAAAGTGGCTTTGGCGAAGGGGAGTGAAGAGACTATGTTAATAGGTATTGCAGCGTCTCCGGGAATTGCTATCGGTAAAGCACTTATTCTTACTGAAGCAGTTTTTGCCGGAGAAAAGAGCGAGGTGAACGGGGATCAGCAGCAAGCTTTTCAGGAGGCACTGGAGCAAAGTAAACAGGAGATAATACTTCTTCGGCAGCAGGTGAGCCAACAGACGGGAGAAGAAGCGGCCTCAGTTTTTGATGCACATCTGCTCATGTTAGAAGATACAAGCTATGTTGACCCCATTAGGGAGGCTATCGGGCAGGGGGCGGACGCCGTCAGTGCCGTACAGGCGACAATGCAACAACTGGTGGATTTATTCCGCAACATGGAAGATGAATATATGCGGGAACGGGCAGCGGACATTACTGATATCAGTCGACGGCTTATCCGCAATCTTACGGGTAGCACTGCGGTTGACTGGGGGGCTATTGCCGAACCGGTAATTGTTGTCGCCCATGACTTGACCCCGTCAGATACTGCCCAGCTTGATCCAAGTTTGGTACTTGGATTTGCCGCCGAATCAGGAGGAAGGACATCGCATAGCGCTATACTGGCAAGAACGCTGGGTATTCCGGCAGTCGTGGGAACAAAAGCATTGCTATCTAAAATAAAAGACGGTCAGCTCGTCATTGTGGACGGTGATACAGGCAATATTGTTATTGACCCCGATGCAGACACTGTCATGCAGTTTAGGCAGAAAGCCGCAGCAGCTGCTCAGGTCCGGGCTGAGCTGGCATTATTGAAAGATCAGGCGGCCGTTACCATTGACGGCTGTTGTGTGGAATTGGCTGCGAACATCGGCGGCCCGAGGGATATTGCACCGGCTTTAGCCAATGGTGCGGAAGCGATAGGATTGTATCGCACGGAATTTCTATTTATGGACCATGAGGCTGCGCCCACCGAAGAAGAACAGTATCAAGCCTACAAGGCGGCGCTGGAAGGGATGCAAGGCCGGGCGGTGGTGATTAGAACGCTGGATGTTGGCGGTGATAAGCAAATTGCCTACCTGGATATGCCTAAAGAGGATAATCCGTTTTTAGGCTGGCGGGCGGTGCGTATGTGCCTGGATCGGCCAGAATTGTTTAAGGTGCAATTGCGTGCTTTGTGGCGGGCCGGTTGTCATGGAAATCTTAAAGTGATGTTTCCGATGGTGAGTAATCTGGCGGAAGTAAAGCAAGCAAAACATTTGCTTTTTCAGGCTAGAGAGGAATTGCTGGCCGAGGACAGGCCGGTTGCAAGGAAGCTGCAGATAGGGATAATGATAGAACTTCCTGCGGCTGCACTGATTGTTGACCAACTGGCTTCTGAAGTGGACTTCTTTAGTATTGGCAGTAATGATTTAATTCAATATACTGTCGGCGTGGACCGGATGAATGAAAATATTGCCCATTTGTACCAGCCCTTACATCCCGGTGTTTTACGTTTGATTGCGATGGTCATTGATGCTGCGCACCGACAGGATAAGTCGGTGGGAATGTGCGGTGAAATGGCGGGTGATTTGACTTGTATTCCGCTGCTGTTAGGGTTGGGGTTGGATGAATTCAGTATGAGCGCTGGAAGTATTCCGCAGGCCAAAAAATTGATTCAAAGTCTTTCAGCAACAGAATGCAGCAAAGTGGCGGCAAAATGTCTAGCAGCAGGAGAAGCCGATGAAGTAAGGAAGCAATTGGCGGTTTTGGCCTAATTTGGTTTATTTCCTACAACTTGGGATTATTGAGAGGGGAGTGTACTATTGGAAATTAAGAATTTTTCAGCAGTAACCGTAATTTTAAGAGGTTACCGTTATGAAATTGTTAGAAACATTTGTTTCGTTGCCCGAGAAACAGCGCATATAAAAAATCTGGAGATTACGATGAATACCCCCGGAGCTATTGATATTATTTCTAAAATTAGCGGGGAATTCAGAGAATGTTTAAACATAGGTGCTGGTACCGTTACTTCGCTTAGCCAAGCTGTACAAGCCATTGAAGCAGGTGCAGAATTTTTATTATCACCGACGGTGATGGAAAAAAATATTGTCGATTATGCCAGGGATCGAAACGTACTGACCGTTTCCGGTGCTCTTTCTCCTACCGAAGTGTTTGCGGCCTGCCAAAACAAATGTGATATTATTAAGATTTTTCCTGTTTCTGCTGTCAGTGACACGTACTTTAGTGATTTAAAAGGACCTCTTAATGACTTTCCTATTATGGCAGTTGGTGGAGTAAACAAGTCCAATGCCGGTGAATATTTTGCCAGAGGCGCCAGATATATAGGATTGGGCGGACTCTTTTCCAAAGATATTTTGGAAGAAAATAATTTAACAAAAATGCGAAAAAATTGTGAGGAATTCGAAAAAATGGTTTTTTAAAGAACAGGAGAGTTGAAGAAAATGGATGAGTTTATTGACCTAGACACAATCTTTATTAATCTAGAAACAACAGATAAAAAAGCTTTATTGGAGAAACTTGGGACTACGCTGTGCGATAAAGGCTATGTCAACGAGGCATATACGCAAGCGGTTATTTTAAGAGAGGAAAAGTTTCCTACCGGTTTAAATGTTCAGGGAAAAGTTAAAGTAGCGATACCGCACGCAGACAGCGGGCTTGTAAATCGTCCACAGATTGTATTTGCTAGCTTAAAAGAACCCATATACTTCAATAGTATGGAAAATTCCGAAGAACAAATTGGTGTGCAACTGGTATTTATGCTGGCCGTAAAAGACCCTGATAAGCATGTTGCCGTATTGCAAAAGCTGATGGAGATGTTTGGGGATAAAGAGGTATTAAACCAGCTGGTATCTTGCTCTTCTAAAGAAGAAGCCAAAGCGATATTAAATGAAAAAATTAACTAATTGGAAGGATGACTAATTATGAAGAAAATTTTAGTCGTATGCGGAACAGGTACTGCAACATCAACCGTAGCAAACAGGATGATCTCGGAGTATCTAAATGCAAAAGGGATTAAAGTATCCGTTACTCAGGCCAAAGTTACAGAAATTGCTGCTTACGCCGGAGAAATAGATCTTCTTGTACTCATGGCGACCGGGGCTGCAGTGCCAAGCAATATCAACGTTCCGGTAATCAAGGGATTGTCGTTTCTAACAGGAATTGGAAAAGAAGAAGTGTTAAAAGAAATTGAAGAAATTGTAAAATAATAAAAAAGTAGGAGGTATAACCATGCAAGAGGTAGCTGGTTTTTTTCAAAATGTTATGTCTCTGGGTTCCTATATTGTATTGCCGATACTAATATTTATTATTGCATTGATTTTAGGAACAAAAATTGATAAGGCTTTCCGGTCTGCTATTTTAATCGGGATTGCGTTAATCGGGATTAATTTAATGACAAAATTCTTAGGCGATAATCTGGGACCGGCAGTAAAGCAAATGTCCCAGAATGCCGGACTAAATCTAGATATTTTAGATGTGGGTTGGGGAGCCGTAGCAGGCGCTATCTGGTCCACTCCTATGGGCGTAGTTGGTATACCTCTTATCCTGGTGTTTAATATTGCATTAATCATATTTAAGCTGACCAAAACGTTGGATATTGATATCTGGAATTATCATCATATCGTAACGGCCGGAGTTCTGACCTATACAGCTACCGATAGTGTTGTTCTGGGATTCCTTGGAATGTTGCTTATGGCGTTTGTTATTTTTCGGCTTGCCGATTGGTCTGCGCCGATAATTCAAAAGTTTTACCATTTACCTGGTATTTCCTTGCCAACCAATTCTGCTTTAGCGCCTTTGATTATTGCAGTTCCAATGAATTATTTTTTGGATAAGATCCCCTTTGTGAGAAAATCAAAACTTAGTTTTGACTCACTGCAAAAATATCTGGGTGTCTTTGGAGAGCCGGCAATCATGGCCATTGTTATTGGATTAGGCATTGGACTTGTCGCCAAGTATTCCGTTAAGAATACGCTTACTTTAGCGATGAATTTGGCAGCGGTTATGGTGATATTGCCCAAGGTGATATCTATTTTGATGGACGGATTATCTGCGATTCAAGCGTCAAGCAAAGAATTTTTAGAAAAGCATATGAAGGGCAGAGAAGTCTTTTTGGGCCTGGATGCGGCAGTGGCCATTGGACATCCATCGGTATTGACGGTTTCTTTAATTCTTATTCCTTTGGCAATTCTCATTGCAGCTATTTTACCGGGAAATCGCATGATGCCGTTTGCTGATTTGACGGCAATTACGTTTCGAATGATTTTGGTTGTTGCGCTTGTACGCGGGCATGTATTAAAAACACTGCTTATTGGGATAGTCATTATTGCGCAAATTTTAATTTGCGGAACCATAACTTCGCCATTGATTACCAAAGTATATTTGTCATTAGGAAATACTTTACCGAATGGTATAGCTGGGATTGCCTCTTTTTCGGCAGGATCGCTATTTACCGGGTTCAGCGTAATTCAACTGCTTTCATTCTCTATTACCGGTCTTGCTATTTCCGGAGTAATGTGGCTGTTATTTTTCCTTTTACAAAAACAAGAACAGGCTAAGGCGATTAAGCTGGCAGAAGCAGCAAGTGATGCGGAATAAAGGTGAAAGAGGTGAAAATAATGACCAAAAGGGCATTATTAATGCGTGAGAACGATGACGTAGCGACTGTATTGGACTACATTTGTACTGGAGATTCTGTTCAGATCCTCATGGATGGAAAGTCGCATAATGAAATTAAAGTCATTGATGAGATTGATTGTTACCATAAAATTGCCGTCAGGAAAATTAAGAAAGGAGAAGAAGTTTTTAAGTATGGCGAGATCATTGGAAGGGCGACACAAGATATCAGCATAGGTGAGCATGTGCATATAAATAATCTGGAAAGTGTGATGGTAGTATGACAAAAATCAAAGGCTTTGTTCGTCCAGATGGAAAAGTCGGCATTAGAAACAAAGTTTTAATACTTTCAACCGTAGGGTGTGCAAATGGAACTGTTCAGCGAATCTCAGCTCAAGTTGATGATACTGTGGCTATTCCGAATGTTAAAGGGTGCGGTCAGATTGGCAAAGGAATAGAAATCATGAAAAAAGCGTTGTTGAATCTGACGATGAATCCTAATGTTTATGGAACTATTCTGGTTGGCTTAGGCTGCGAAACGACAAAACCGTATGAGCTTGCTGAAGAAATAAGAAGGATCAATCCTAAGCCGCTGGAAGTTATCACCATCCAGGATCAGGGAGGAACCTTAAAGGCAATTGAAAAGGGGATAAAATTAGCAAGAACAATGGCCGAAGAAATGTCAAAACTGGAAAGAACGGAGGTGGAGTTATCCAGTGTTGTTCTAGCTACCAATTGTGGCGGCTCAGATGCGACATCAGGCTTGGCAGCTAATCCGACATTAGGTAAGTGCAGTGATCAATTGATTGCTCAGGGCGGTACTGTAATGTTAGGTGAGACTACGGAACTGATTGGGACAGAACATATTTTGGGAAGAAGAGCAAAAAATGAGAAAGTGAAAGCCAATATTTATAAAATTATTGAAGATTTGGAAGAGCAGTTTAAGGCGACAGGAATTGATGTAAGAGGCGCAAATCCAACGCCTGGAAATATGAAGGGCGGTTTGAGCACTTTAGAGGAAAAAGCGCTGGGCGGCATTAGCAAAGGCGGATCTACGTCCATCAATGAAGTTGTTGAGTATGCATCGATTCCCCGGGAAAAAGGGTTAGTTATCATGGATACTCCGGGGTATGACATAGAATCTGTTTCAGGTATGGTAGCAGGAGGAGCTCAAGTTTGTGTATTTACAACAGGGAGAGGAACGCCTATTGGAAATGCATTAGTTCCCGTTATTAAAATTACAGGAAATAAAAATACCTATGAAAGTATGGAAGATAACATCGATATGGACACATCCGGCGTCATTGAAGGGACCAGGACATTGAACGAGCTTGGTAATGAACTCTATGAAATGTTGCTGGAAGTTTGCAATGGGAAAAAAACAAAGGCGGAGTTATATGGGTTTGGTGATTTTGCAATCTACCATAATCAAGAAATTTGGTGCAACTGTGAATTGGATTAGGTCAAAAAAACAGGTCAACAATCGATACTCCACTATTTACCATGGTTCCGTTTTTAAAGAGGGAGGGTATTCATTATGGTGACGCTGTATATACCTGTCCTTTATCCTTTCAGAAGGTACATACAGAAGATATAAATATATATTTTCGTTGACATTTATAAAAATCGATGGTAGAGTATGTAAATGTACTACTAACTTAATACCGAACTTCGTGTGAAGATAATGGGAGAGAGATTTTATAATCCGCCGAAGATGTTATGCTTTCAGGCAAAAGGACCGTTATTGGACGAAACTCTGGAGAGCCTCAATTAGAGCACCGAAGGAGCAAGCTGATTTATTTAAAATCAGTGAATCTCTCAGGTAAAAGGACAGAGCAGATTAGCTGTTTATTTTTGAGGCCAAATTTTACAATTTGGCCTCTTTATGTATTTTAGAGGCCAGATTTTATTATTTGGCCTCTTTCTGCTTTTTTGAGGACGGTATTCACTAATTTTTGGGGGGAGTCGGTCAATTCAATAATAATTCATATCCCAATAACCAAATAGTAAGTGTGGAAAATTGGGATTGCAGTAACAGAGCTAAAATCAGTGACATTAGAAAGGCGGAATACATATGTCGGAAAACCAAAGCTTATCGAGAGGGCTGAAAAATCGTCATGTTCAATTGCTTGCCATTGGTGGTGCAATTGGTACCGGATTATTTCTAGGTTCAGGCCGGTCCATTCACTTGGCAGGCCCCTCTATTTTATTTGCCTATATGATAACAGGAGTCATTTGTTTTTTTGTTATGCGTGCCCTTGGGGAATTATTGCTTTCTAATTTAAACTACCATTCTTTTGTCGACTTTGTGCGTGAGTATCTGGGAAACGGAGCCGCATTTATTACCGGATGGACCTACTGGTTTTGCTGGATTTCACTTGCCATGGCTGACGTAACGGCTGCCGGTCTTTATATACAGTACTGGTTTCCCAATATAGCGCAATGGGTTCCCAGTCTTATCATTCTTGTGATTTTACTGATCATGAATCTTACCGCCGTGAAGTTGTTTGGTGAAATGGAATTCTGGTTTGCCTTAATTAAAGTGGTGGCAATTCTGGCACTGATTGTAATTGGTACATTTATGATTATTAAAGGGTTTTCCACAGATGCCGGGGCATCCAGCTTTACGAACCTTTGGAGCCATGGCGGCTGGATTCCCAATGGTTTAAGCGGCCTTATCCTTTCCTTCCAAATGGTTGTATTTGCGTTTACGGGAATCGAATTAGTTGGTTTAACCGCCGGTGAAACTGAAGATCCGGAACGCGTTATTCCCAAGGCGATCAACAATATTCCAATCAGAATTATTATTTTCTATGTCGGCGCACTTCTCATCATTATGAGCATATATCCCTGGACTTCCATTAGTCCGGATAGGAGCCCGTTTGTCCAGGTGTTTTCTGCCGTGGGAATTGCCGCCGCTGCAACTATTGTGAATTTTGTTGTCCTAACGTCAGCCGCATCTGCTTGTAACAGCGGGATCTTCAGTACAAGCCGCATGGTTTACTCTCTGGCGAAAGAAAATAATGCCCCTGAGTCAATGAAAAAATTAACTTCCAATCAAGTACCAGCGAATGCGACACTGTTCTCGGCCATTGTTGTCTTGATTGCGGTTATCATGCAATATATTATGCCGGAGGGAGTATTTGTACTCATTACGAGTATATCAACGTTCTGCTTTATCTTTATTTGGGCAATTATAACTGTCTGCCATCTAAAATATCGCAAAACGAATCCCGAACTTGCTGCTAAGAACAAATTCAAAATGCCGCTATATCCAATCATTAACTATGTAATTTTAGCATTTTTTGCTTTTGTTTTAGTTACATTGGCACTCAATGAGGAAACTCGTGTAGCCCTGTTTGTAACACCTGTATGGTTTATAATGCTTGGGGTGATTTACAAGATTTTAAAATCGAGAACGAAAGAGGAAGAGTCCGAAACCAGTTTAGCATAAGGTGTTGTGAAAAAGGGCATGTGAGAGGAAGCATAAAAATGGTCATTTAGCCATTTTTATGCTTCCTTTAAATTTTTCGGAATGCGGATGGAAAAACTTGCTGAAAGAGCAGCAATTGTCTTGTTTGGTAACATTTCTTTATTGATACTAAATAAGCCTCATTCGGGGAAAGATGAGAGAGAGTTTGTTTCTACAAGTAAAATTTAAAAGTGGAGGGGGTTTCGTATGCAAGTTTATTTAGGAATAGATGTAGGTTCCGTGAGTACAAATATTGCCGTTGTAGATGAGCAGGGAGCTGTGCTTGACACTTTATATATTCGGACACAAGGACGGCCGGTCGAGGCTGTTCAGAAGGGACTCAGACAAATCCACCAAGGTAATCCGGCGATCGTTGTCAAAGGTGTTGGTACAACAGGTAGTGGGCGTCAACTGATTGGAGTAGTTGTTGGCGCCGATTGCATAAAAAATGAAATTACTGCTCACGCAGTAGCTGCTATGCATATCGAACCTGATGTACAGACCATACTCGAAATGGGCGGACAAGATTCAAAAATTATCCTGATTCGTAACGGCATTGTAACTGATTTTGCCATGAATACGGTATGTGCAGCCGGGACAGGTTCTTTTTTAGACCAACAGTCGGCCAGGCTTAGCATCCCTATCGATCAGTTCGGAGATATTGCCTTTCAGTCGCAATCACCAGTAAGAATAGCTGGTCGCTGTGCGGTATTTGCTGAATCAGATATGATCCATAAACAACAGACCGGGCATCCTATTGGCGATATATTAAACGGGCTGTGTCAGGCCTTAGTACGCAACTATCTTAGTAACGTCGGTAAAGGCAAGAAAATTCAAGGCCCTATATTATTTCAAGGAGGCGTAGCGGCAAATAAAGGAATGCAACGGGCCTTTGAAGAGGCGCTCGATACGGCAGTCATTGTTCCGCCGCATTTCGACGTTATGGGCGCCGTCGGTGCAGCCCTTTTGGTCCGAGAAAAAATGCGGGATGTTAAGCCAACAGTATTTCGCGGCTTTGAGGTAGCGGATTTTGAGTACCAGCCAAGAAGCTTTGAATGTACTGGCTGTGCTAACTTATGTGAAATTGTAGAGATGCAGATGAATAAAGAAGTCATTGGTAGGTGGGGTGACAAGTGCGGTAAGTGGTCTAACATCCAATGAAACAGGTTCATGTACTGTTCCCTTTTACTTCCATTTATAAAATATAGTAATTGACAGATAATAATATTGTTGATTCAAAGTATATGAATATTAAGGAGGCCTCCCAATATGACGGTTAAAAAAGACCTTGAAAAAGCTATTGCTGCTGCAGAATCTGCAAAAGGTTCTTATGCTTCCTTTGCAACGGCGACTGATGACAAAACGGCGCAGGAAATGTTTAAACAAATGTCGCAAGACATGGATCGCCATATCGCTCAAATAAATAGCCGTCTTAGTCAGAACGCGGAGAACCAGTTACAAAATCTGCAAAATCAATAGCAACGCCAAAAAGGAGGTAGAAATCTTACCTCCTTTTAAACTGAAGAATAATAAGGTGAGCGAGATGAATTTTCGTGTAGGAATGCCGCAGGCGTTATTACATCATGAATTTGGCCAGCTTTGGATGGGTTTTTTTAAAAGTATGAACGTTCCCGTTGTTGAATCAGGCGCAACAACCAAATCAATATTGGATCGCGGAACTGTTCTTTCCATTGATGAGTCCTGCTTACCACTGAAAGTATATTTAGGTCATGTTGATTCCCTACTGGATACCTGCAGTCACATCTTTGTGCCGCGCATCGTTCAGTATCATCCCAATTATTATCTTTGTGCTAAATTTGCCGGGCTGCCGGATATTGTACAGAACACTTTCCGTCTATCTCCGAGTCGAGTGATCAGTCCGAATATCGAGGAAGGCTCAACGGCCGCAGCCATGCAGGCTGTTCAGTCCATTTGTAAATCCCTCGGCTTATCCTCCCTGACAGGACAAAAAGCTTACTATCATGCCTTGGCTGAATGGAGGGACCGCCCACAGCAAACCAAGAGTCAATCTATGAAAGCGAAAGTTGCTGTCATCGGTCATAGCTACATCCTGGAAGACTTTTTCTTCAGTCAGGATATCATGAGTCCTTTCCTATCTGAGGGAGTAACGATTGTCACGCCAAAGAGTATACCCAATAAAAAAATGTATGAGGTGGCCAAAGAATTTCGGAATGATATCTATTGGCAGTTGTCGGCCAAGCTTGCTGGAGCAACCCGGTTCTTTTGTCGTCAAGACGATATTGTCGGAATCATTCTAGTGTCCAGTTTTGGCTGTGGTCCCGATTCAATGGTAAATGAATATCTGGAGCATCATGTTCTTCGGGCAAGTGACAAGCCCTATATGATTCTCAACATAGATGAACACACCGGTAAAGCCGGACTCCTTACCCGGGTGGAAGCATTTTGGGATATGGTCGAAAGGAGGCTTAACCCTTGAAAGTATCCTTTCCTCATATGGGATATCTTAATATTCCGGTTACTAACATGCTGACAAGTCTTGGTGTAGAGGTTGTGGAAACACCGCCGATTACAAAGAATACAATTGATCTTGGTTCTTTATATTCACCGGAGGGTGTTTGCCTACCTTACAAAATGACATTGGGAAATTTTTTAGAGTGTATGGATCGCGGCGCAGATACCTTCGTTAGTGTATGCGGTGCGGGAAAGTGCCGCTTAGGTTTCTACAATGCCATACAAAAGATTCAACTTTCAAAGCGAAAGAATATTCAATTCTATGCGATTGATACCAATAACCTATTTAGATCGTTATACCGGTTCTTGCGTAAAACGGTGCCCCATGCAGGTCATATGGATATTCTGAAACAGCTTGCTATGGCGGTTAAGTCATTGCAGGCTCTTGACACTATCAACGATGCAAAAAGCAGGTACGGGGCGAGGTCTCTTACACCGGATAACATCGTTGATATAGCTAACGCTTCTATGAAAAATTTTGGCAAATGCCGGACTTTCCACGATATTTACTCTACAAGAAATGATATTTTAGAGCTGCTGCAGCTCTTTCAAACAGATACAGGCCTTGAGCCGCCTAAGGTTGCCTTAGTTGGTGAGTTATATCTGCTTCTTGAGCCTTATGTAAATCATTACATTGAAGATGTGCTTGTGAAACAAGGCGTTGAAGTCAAAAAATTCGTGTATACCGGAGAGTGGGTTTATGCCAATACGCTGCTAAGCGGACTTGGATTGTACAGTGAAGAGAAGGCCTATCAAAAGCAGGCAAAACCATATCTCAATCATCATGTGGGGGGAGACGGCCTAAAGTCGGTTGGCACGGCGTTGTGGTGTGCACAAAATGGCTATGCTGGGGTTATACATATATATCCCTTTGGCTGCATGCCAGAGGTGGTAGCTCAATATGCACTTAAAAATATTGCATCTGACTTTAACTTGCCTTTGCTATCCCTGAGTATAGATGAACATTCTAGCGATGTTGGCATTCTTACCAGGGTAGAGGCATTTGTTGATTGCATCAAGCGAAGAAAGCTGGAATCCTGAGAAAAAAGGCAGCGATGGCTTTAATGTAAAAAATTCGTAAAGATTCTTGTTTTTGCTTTATTAGGGTTGTCATATGCTATTAGCAGTGGTAAGATAGCCATAGAAAACTTAATACCTCCGTTAGGTGAGGTTCCTGCATAAACACAGGCCACTGCCCGGAAACATCGAGAGATGCCAATGGGTAGAACAGGTATTATCGAAATAAGGTATTACTTAATGTGGCTGAGTTGGGTTGTTACTCTACGTTATGCAGTGCTAAAACTTAGACGAATGGAAGGGTAAGAGCAAGCTTTTTTTGTTTTGCATTTTTAGGACCTTCCGTGAGGAAGGTCTTTATTATTTGGAGGTGGTAAGAATGGATTCTGACAGTAGTATATCTAGGATTGTAGAAACATTTTATAATCGGGTGAATATCTTACCACAAGGAGGAATTTTCTATGGCATTCTTCTCAACCAACATACCCAAAAACCGCTTAAATTGGGTTGATTTATTTGTACTTATTTTTATCTTTACAATACTCTATTCCATTTTAAACTTGGGTGCAGGCATGAATGCACCATTTACACTGGAGAATCAAACAGAAATTGCGCTTGATCCGTCATTGCTTCCTTACTATGCAGGGCGTTCCCTGCTGCGAATGTTTATTGCGTTTGGAGCCTCATTATTATTCACCCTACTATACGGTTATATTGCTGCCAAAAGTCGGACTGCGGAGAAGGTACTAATTCCGTTACTTGATATGCTGCAGTCCATCCCTGTATTAGGTTTTTTGTCAGCCACTATTACTGCGTTTATTGCACTATTTCCTGGAAGTCTATTTGGTGTTGAGCTGGCTTCTATTTTAGCTATCTTTACCGGGCAGGCCTGGAATATGACCTTTAGCTTCTACAATTCGCTCATGACCATCCCGAAGGACTTACAAGAAGCTTCCGAGGTACTTCGTATGAACTGGTGGCAACGTTTTGTAAAACTGGAAGTACCTTTTTCCATGATTGGACTAGTTTGGAACAGTATGATGGCCTTCGGTGGCGGGTGGTTCTTCCTGGCCGCCAGTGAAGCAATTAGTGTATTGGGTCAGAATATCCGCTTACCGGGTGTTGGATCCTATCTGGCAGCCGCTATCGAAGCAGGCGATATGCAAGCAATTGCCTATTCGATCTTTACTATGATTTTAATGATCGTGCTAGTTGATCAACTGTTTTGGCGACCGCTTGTGGTTTGGAGTCAAAAGTTTAAGATGGAATTAACTGAGTCTGCTGATGCCCCAACGTCATTTGTTTACGATATACTCCGCCGTTCTAAGTTGTTAAGCGTACTGCAGAAACTAATACTTTCGCCTATTGCTAAAGGCACAAATTACTTTCTGGATCAAATTGCTTCAGTATCTGAACACACTGCCCAGGAGTTTCAAAGTATTCCGCGTCATCATATTATCAGTAAGTTATTAAAGCTATTGGCCTTATTACTATTCCTGCAATTAATGCGCGATCCGATATACAACGCATATATACTGGTTTCTTCTATGGATGGCGGTGAATTATTGGGCATAGTTCAACTCGGACTTTATACCCTTGGACGTGTTATGATAGCCGTTTTGCTAGGTGCGCTTTGGACTGTGCCTGTCGGTGTCTGGATTGGTTTAAACCCGAGAATGGCAAGGATGTTGCAGCCAGTTGTTCAAATTGCCGCCTCGTTTCCGGCTAATATGATGTTCCCTTTTATTACAATCTTGTTCCTGAAGTATCAGGTGAATTTTGAATGGGGCTCAATTTCCCTCATGATGCTTGGTACACAGTGGTATATCCTGTTTAACGTGATCGCCGGTGCGATGTCTATTCCCAATGATTTGCATGAGGCGGGAGCCATCTTTAAGCTTTCTGGCTGGCGGAAATGGAAGGCGCTGATTTTGCCAAGTATCTTTCCATTCCTTATTACCGGTATTATTACCGCTTCAGGTGGCGCTTGGAATGCCAGTATAGTTTCGGAACTGGTCAGCTGGCATGATACACAATTAGTTGCCACTGGTCTTGGTTCGTATATAAGTAATGTTACTGAGCAGGGCGACTGGGCGGGGATCATTTGGGGTATTACTGTTATGTGCTTATTCGTAGTTACTATTAATCGATTATTATGGCGACGTTTGTACAATATTGCTGAAACAAAATATCATTTGGATTAGGAGGGCTAAGTATATGAAAGCACTAATTGAAGTTAAAGGTATATATAAGAACTTTGATCTGAAAGGACATGAAAATACAACAGTACTGGAAGATATCAACTTCGAAGTAAAAGAAGGAGAATTTCTTGCAATCCTTGGCCCGTCTGGTTCAGGAAAATCAACTTTATTACGAATAATTGCCGGGCTTGTTCCCGCTTCCCAAGGCACAGTTACTTACCTTGGAAATTCTATTCAAGGGGTAAACCCTGGGGTTGCCATGGTATTTCAGTCCTTCGCTTTGTTTCCATGGCTGACTGTTCTGGAAAATGTAATGCTTGGCTTGGAAGTTAAGAAAATGGCAGAAGCAGAGAAACGGGACAAGGCCTTAAAAGTTATAGATATAATTGGTCTTGATGGATTTGAGAATGCCTATCCTAAAGAACTTTCGGGCGGCATGCGGCAAAGGGTTGGTATTGGCCGTGCTTTAGTCAGTGATCCAGATGTGCTTTTAATGGATGAGCCGTTTTCTGCTTTGGACGTTCTCACGGCTGAGAATTTACGCCGCGATCTTTTGGAGTTATGGTTGGACAGGAAAATTCCTACTAAGTCAATTATTCTTGTGACACATGGCATTGAGGAAGCCGTATATATGGCTGACCGCGCAGTTATTCTTTCCACCGGCCCGGCTAAAATCGTAGAAGATATTATTGTTGATATTCCCCGCTGGCGTGATAAAAAGGCTTCCGAGTTTACGGTCCTTGTAGACAGAATATATTCTTTAATGACGAGAAAAGAGTTAAGATCTCATGGACCTACTGTTTATTCAAGGAAGATAACTGCCCTTCCACATGTCTCGGCTGGCGCGCTAACTGGTTTTCTTGAATTATTAGAAGACCTCAATGAGAGAACCGACCTCTACAAGCTGGCTGATCGCTTTGTCATGGATATTGAAGATTTCTTCCCCATCGTCGAATTAGCATCGTTGTTAGGGTACGCCAGAGTAACAGAAGGAGATATTGAACTTACGCCTGAGGGGATTCAATTTGCGAAAGCCACGGTATTAGAGCGCAAGGAATTGTTTAAAGATCAATTGCTGAAAAATATTCCTTTTTTCACCCATATGATCAATATTCTGGAAACAAAATCTAATCGACATATGAATATAGAATTCTTTGAAGACCTGATTGCCCGTACGCTTGGTGAAGAGGAGGCCCAAACCCAGATTCAGTTAATCATTAGTTGGGGTCGCTATGCTGAGATAATTGGATATGATAAAGAAAAAAAACAAATATATCTTGAGAGTATAAATTAGCCAATTGCTTCCTCATTTTGTGAAGAAATAAATACACAAGTATTACCATTGGCATGAAAACACTGATTACAAGAAATACAGGCTTTCCTATGGATTAAATGATGATACAATAATAGCACCGGCTCGATTGTAAGGGAAGTACGCACTTTTTTGTGCGATAATACCCTTTCTCATACTTTGGAATGTTGGAGGAATTATTAAAACCCGCGAAAAATTTTTCGCGGGTTTTTTGCTGCTCATTTATGGTGCTGGTGGGGTTTTGAATTGAATAAAGCGTTTGTTTAATCTATAACAAAGTATTTTTTATGACCATAATATGTTTTTAAAGTCTAAATTATTCTAATAATTAAAGGTTGATGCTATTATTTCCTCATAGCAAACGGTTGAGGAAATAAAAAATAAGGAAGGTATTAAAATGAATTATTTTGAGGAAAGCTTAAAATTACATGAAAAGAATATCGGAAAAATAGAAATAAAATCAAAGGTGGAAATTACAACAAGAGAAGATTTAAGTTTGGCTTATACTCCCGGGGTTGCAGAGCCATGCAGAAAGATTCAAGAGAATGAAGAAAATGTTTATAAGTATACTTCAAAAGGAAATTTAGTCGCAATAGTTACAGATGGGACAGCAGTATTAGGGTTAGGTGATATAGGGCCTAAGGCAGGGTTACCAGTTATGGAAGGTAAAGCAATTTTATTTAAAGAGTTTGCAAATGTTGACGCATTTCCCATTTGCCTAGCAACAAAGAATGTTGATGAGATCGTGAAAACTGTAAAGCTCATAGCTCCTGGGTTTGGTGGAATTAATTTAGAAGATATTGGAGCTCCCAGATGCTTTGAAGTGGAAGAAAAATTAAAGAAGGAACTTGATATACCTGTATTTCACGACGACCAGCATGGAACGGCAATCGTTGTTCTTGCCGGGATAATAAATGCTTTAAAAGTGGTTAATAAAAACATAGAAGATATCAAGGCTGTTGTAAATGGTGCAGGAGCCGCAGGAACTGCTATAGCTAAACTATTACTTTCTTCCGGAGTAAAGAATCTAATTTTATGTGATAAGGTTGGTATTCTTTATAGAGGGATAGACAATGTAGATGATGCTAAGAAGGAAATTGCCAAGGTGACAAATCCAGATAACATTAAGGGAAATTTAGCGGATGCATTAGTCGGGGCAGATGTGTTTATCGGGGTTTCAGCGCCGGGAATAGTAAGTCAAGATATGGTAAGAAAAATGAATAAGGATTCTATCCTATTCGCTATGGCAAACCCAACTCCGGAAATAATGCCGGATGAGGCCAAAGCAGCAGGAGCAAGAGTAATCGGTACAGGACGTTCTGATTTCCCCAACCAGGTTAATAACGTGTTAGCTTTCCCGGGAATCTTTAGAGGGGCTCTAGATGTAAGGGCAAAGGAAATTAATGAAGAAATGAAAATAGCGGCCGCTTATGCTATCGCGTCTATGATAAAAGAGGAAGATTTAAATGAGGACAATGTAATTCCATATGCATTAGACAAAGCTGTTGCAGCCAATGTTGCGGAAGCAATAAAAAAAGCAGCAAGAGAAAGCGGAGTAGCAAGAGTATAAGCGATTTGTATTAGTGAACAAATAGTACGCAATTGGCATTAAAAAGATTGGAGGAATAAATAATGCAAATTCCCATTAAGAAAACAATTGATAAAATTCCAGGCGGCATGATGGTTGTTCCACTTTTTCTAGGAGTATTAGTTAATACATTTTTCCCGCAATTTCTAAAAATTGGTGGTTTTACAACGGCATTATTCGATGCAAAAGCATCATCAACGATCTTGGCTTGCTTTATGTTTTTAATCGGTTCACAAATTCATTTCAAATTGGCACCAAAGGCATTAAAAAAAGGTGCACTGTTAATTATAGGCAAATTTATCGTAGGTGCAGGCATTGGTATATTTGTAGGAAAAGTTTTTGGGCCGGCCGGAGTATTAGGTTTATCACCATTAGCGATTCTTGCGGCATTAACAAATTGTAATGGTGGATTGTATGCATCTCTGGCTTCGCAATATGGTGATGAGACTGATGTAGGTGCTTATGCTATATTGTCTTTAAAAGATGGTCCGTTTTTTACATTAGTTGCCTTAGGTGCGTCAGGGCTTGCTCAAGTTCCTTTTATGGCACTTGTAGCAGTTTTAATTCCCATAGTAATAGGAATGATTTTAGGAAATATTGATTCTGATATGAGAGCTTTTCTTGGAAGTAGTAAGCTATTATTAATTCCATTCTTTTCCTTTCCATTAGGCGCAGGAATGAATCTTGAAACTATTATAAAAGCCGGGGGCCCTGGAATATTATTGGGAGTAATCGCTGCTTTTACTGGAATAGGGGCTTATATACTTTTAAAATTATTTAAAGAAGAGCCGATAATTGGTTTAGGAACAGGGTCAACTGCGGGAAATGCTGTCGCGACGCCAATTGCTGTTGCTGAAGCAGATCCTACTTTAGCGGCCATCGCCACAATAGCTACTGCCCAAGTTGCGGCTGCCTGTGTAGTATCCGCTATCGTTTGTCCATTTATTGTTTCCTATGCATTTAAAATGCTTAGAAAGCATAAAATGAAAAATTTAAATAAAGAAGCTATTGCATAAGAAAATAACCGTATGCAACCTCGTAAGTAAGTGGTAATAAAATTGTTTTGCCAGTTAGATTGGACAGCTATTAAATTAAACACGGAAAAATGGAAGACACTAAGGAAAGAAGGTCTTCTATGCTTCCGTGTTTTTTATATAAAACTTACATTTGCAGATGGTAAGGCTGAGGTGATGAATGTGAAAAAAGCAATGAAGCTGCAAACAAAGCTTACCTTATTAGTGATCGCGGTAGTGTTTGTTTCTATATCGATAATCATTTCTTTTGTTGCCTCATGGATGACCGGAAATATTGAAAGCAAGGCTAGAACTAATATTATGAATGTAGCCGAGATGGTAGCTCATTCAAGAGAGATAATAAATGCGCTGGAGGCTAAGGATCCGAATCGAAAGATTGGACCTTATATTACTATGCAGCTTCAGAATTTAGAACAGGTTGAGTATATCATTGTCGCGGACATGGAAGGGATTAGATATTCTCATCCCAACCCTGAAATGATAGGGGAAAGGTTTGTGGGAGGGGATGAGTATAGAGTAGTTCAAAGCGGAGAAACATATATTTCTGAGGCTACGGGGACACTCGGAAAATCGCTGAGAGCGTTTACGCCAATATATGATTCGGAAAATAAGAGAGAGATAGGTTTTGTGTCTGTGGGGACACTTACCCACAGCGTTGAAACAGCTAAGCATACAGCCATCTTATCTATAATTTTAATTGGTCTTGGTGGGTTGACGGCCGGGGTAATAGGGTCATTTTTATTAGCCAATAACATAAAAAATACGTTGCTGGGACTTGAGCCTGAGGAAATAACAAAACTTTATAATGAAAAGATGGGAATTCTTGATGCTATTCATGAGGGGTTAATAGCTGTTGATCAGAGAGGTAGAATTACTCTTATTAATGATGCAGCTTTAAATATATTACCACCTGAGAATCGGATTAATAAGGAACAGCTTATAGGGAAGAACATAGAAGAGGTTATTCCCAGCACCCGTATGATTAATGTATTAGAAACAGGGAAGTCTGAATTTGAAAAAGAGCAGCGGATAAATAATACCATAATAATGACTAATAGAATTCCTATTATGAATAGAGGTAAGGTTGTAGGAGCTATTGCCAGCTTTAGAGATAAAACAGAGGTTATCAAAATGGCGGAAGAGCTCACAGGTGTTCAAAAAATGGCCTGGTCCTTAAGAGCGCAAAACCATGAATTTATGAATAAGCTTCATACTATTGCGGGGCTTATCCAGCTGGAGGAATATGAGGAAGCACTGCAGTTTATATCAGATGTAGCAAAAGTAAGGAGTAATATAAGCAATATTCTAACAGGAAATATTAAGGATCCTTCCTTATCCGCTTTATTACTGGCAAAGTATAATAAAGCGGAGGAGTGTAGAGTTACATTAAACATTGATGAAAACTCAAAACTTACAAAGTTACCCGAGTATATGACTTCTGAAGAAATTGTATCCGTTGTCGGAAATCTAATTGAAAACTCCCTGGATGAAGTTAAAAATGACGGGACTGGATTAATATATATAAAAATTATAGAAGACGGACACTTTTTAACTATAAAAATGAAAGATAATGGCGGTGGAATTCCAGTAGATCATAGAGAGACAATATATGAGCAAGGATTTTCAACCAAGGAAGGACAGCGCGGACATGGTATGTATATTGTAAAGAAAATCATAGATGAGTCTAACGGTAAAATAGAACTTGTTGTGGATGACGGCGTTTTTTGGAATATAACTATACCGATGACATGGAGTGACAAGCTTGATTCAAGTAATGATTGTTGAAGATGATCCGATGGTTAGAGAAATAAATTCTAAGTTCTTAAAAAGAGTAGAAGGATTTGCTTTGTATAAAGCAGTTTCGAATCTTGACGATGCAAAAAAATATGTATTAGCTAACAAACTCGATTTAATTTTGCTTGATGTGTACCTGCCTAAAGAAAATGGGCTTGATTTTCTGAAGTGGATAAGAGGACAAGAGATAAATATTGATATTATTTTAATTACAGCAGATAAATCGATAGAAAGAATACAGGAAGCGTTTCGATATGGAGTCGTAGATTACCTTATAAAACCTTTCAATTTTGAAAGATTTAAAGAGGCGCTTCTTCAATTTAAAGGTAGGTATGATAAATTTAAGGAAAATGATGTAATTGAACAACAGGACTTAGATAAGTTAATAGCTAGTCAAAATACCGGTGTTTCCCGGCAGGAAGATGATTTTGCAAAGGGGTTTAATAAGTATACCTATAAAGCTATATGGGATGAGATCGAGAAAAACAATGGTAAGGATTTTACGGCAGAAGAATTAGCAGAGAAACTAGGTATAGCGAGAGTGACCATTAGAAGATATCTTGAATATATGGAAAAAGAAAATAAAGTAGATAAATCGGTGGAATATGGTAAAGTGGGTAGACCACAATATAAATATCACAAATTCAATAAAATCTTTTGAAGAGCCGTCCCATGGATTCACTTTTCGTTTAGAGAGAGGAACTGCCGACGTGGTGCAGTTATTTTTATAATTTCTGCTTACTGTTGGCTTTCTTCATTAGTAAAGCTGTGAATTATTTAACCTAAATTGAAAATCGAAATGCAACCCTTACGATCTCTAAATAAAGTTCTTTTAACAGTAAAATTCAAAGAAGTAAGACGGTTGCGTCTTGTCTTACAAAAGATTGGCGGAGAGCCAGTCTTTTTGTTTACACGCCATTTCATCGCCATATATCCTGAATAGGTTGGCGGCGGAATGGGAGTAACTATGTCGAAGTTTTTTACATATGAAGAAAGACTAAGTCTTCAAAAATATCTAAAAGAAAGTCGGTCATTTAAAGAAATTGGCCGCAGACTAAAAAAGAACCCAACCACGATTTCTAGAGAGGTGCGAAAGTATCTATCTGAAGTTGCAACAGGTTATCCGGGATATCCTTACAATGCTTGCAAGAGCCGTTTCAACTGTCGGAGAAAAGGGATTTGCGGCAAGGCATGCATGAGACCATCAGCAGCTTATTGCAAGCTCTGTCAGAGATGTAATGACAACTGTCCGGAGTTCATCGAGGAAATCTGCACAGCAAGATGGAGAGTGCCGTATGTGTGCAATGGCTGCGAGCAAATTGAAAAATGCAGTTTGAAGAAAAGCTTCTATGATGCGGAGCATGCCCATGTCAAAGCCCATGAAAAAATATCGGAATCGCGCAGTGGTCTATGTGTCAGCGAAGAAGAAATTGCAAGGCTCAACGTGATCATCAGCCCTTTGGTGCAGCAGGGGCAGTCCATCCATCAGATTTATGTGTCGCATGACGATGAGCTGATGTGCAGCGAAAAGACCATCTACAACTACATTGACGCATGCCTTTTAGATGTACGCAATATTGATTTGCCCAGGAAAGTGAAGTTTCGTGAACGCTATAAAAAACCGGCCTTCAAAGTAGACAAGGGATGCAGAATCGGGAGGAACTATGAAGCGTTTGAGGAGTTCATGAAGAAATATCCAGATACAGCCATTGTTCAAATGGATACAGTCCTAGGTACGCAGGGAGGAAAGTGCTTGTTGACGATCCATTTTGTAGAGACAAGTCTGATGCTTGCATTTTTGAGAGAAGCGAATACATCGCAATCGGTGATTGATGTATACAATGATCTTGACCAAAAACTGGGCCGGGAACCATTTAGAAAGCTGTTCCCAGTCATTCTAACCGACAACGGCAGTGAGTTTTCCAACCCTAAGGCTATCGAATACGGATCCGAAAGTTACAACAAATTCCGCACACGAATTTATTATTGCGATGCCGGATGCCCTTACCAGAAAGGAGCGATAGAGGTCAATCATGGACTGATACGAAGAGTACTTCCCAAAGGGAGCAGCTTCAATCATCTGAAGCAGGAAGAAATCATCCGGATGATGGATCACATCAATTCCTATAAACGGAAAAAGCTGAACGATCGTAGTCCCTACGAAGCGTTCAGCTTTTATCACGGAGAAGAGGTTTTGCAGAAACTTGGATGCTCACCAGTTGCCGCCAAGGACATCTTGCTAAAACCTATCCTTCTCAAGAGATAAGACGATAAAAATGTGCCGCCAGCACCCATGACCATAACTGGAACAGGGGTGGATTCTCCGATTACAAAAAAATCGAGAGGGAATCGACCTCCATTTGGCATGCCCATTTTCACCATGATACTTCAGAAAAACGAAAAAATCAAACTGCATCTTGGTTACAAAAGTGGCTTTTCGTTTTCAAATCCTGCATTTCGGATACAAAAACTGCGTTTCGTTTACAAATATTCAGTTGTCAATTTACAAAATGGCGTCTCGGCTTACAAAGTGGCATCTCACTTTTCAATTAAGCTGTGAATTATTTAACTTGTTAATAAAAATAAAGGATACTGTTAAATGATGGCGAATAATGAAGAAATATGTAAAATTAAGTCGAAATTTATATGATGCGTTTTGCGTAGAGAACTTTAACAATTACCAAGAAAACCATGTAGTTTCTGTATGACTTCTTTCAAAATTGAAAAAGAGGATGGGAAAAAGATGAAAATGAATTTGACAGCGAAAATGGTAGCTTATTTTTTAATGGTCGTACTGGTGACAAGCACCGGATTTGCCTTTACCATTTGGAAAGTGAATGATGCTGTCGACGAAAATGTGCTAGTTAAGGAAAAAATGGTTCCGCTGTTGGTCAAAACGAATGAGATATCCTACAACGCTACGGCGCAGGTGGCATTTCTGCGGGGATGGTTTCTTACTGGTGATCCGCAAATGTTGGCGAATTGGCAAAAAGCGAGTGATAGTTCCACTGCTAATGAGGAAGAGCTAATTAAGATGTCTGTTACTGAAGAAGACCGCAAGTTAACAGCGGCTACAAAAGAGCTTGATGATAGGTATACCGAACTTGCCGTAAAGAGGTTTGTACCGATGGTTCAAGCGGGGCAAAGAGACGAAGCTATCAAACTCATGGTAGGGGAAATGGGGCCGGCGGCCAAGGCACTGGATGCTCAGCTTATGGAGCATTCTAAGTTTCGTGTTGCCCAAATAAATACTGAGATTGACAAATCGGTTGCAAACGCCAAATCAGCAAGGACTGCAGCTGTGGTGGCCTCCGTGTTGGCCGCTGTTTTGGGCATAGCGATTGGATTCTTTGCCGCCCGTAGTATTGCTCGCCCTGTCAACCAGCTGGCAACAGTCGCTCAGAAGGTAGCAGGTGGGAACCTGACAGAACAGGTAACGGTGGATCGTCAGGACGAGATCGGCCAACTGGCGGCAGACTTTAATACAATGATCGGCCAACTTAAAGTTCTAATTAAGCAAATAAGCATCAATGCCGAGCAGGTAGCGGCTTCATCTGAAGAGCTAACCGCCAGTTCGGAGCAATCTGCCCAGGCGGCCAATCAGGTTGCTACCTCGATTATGGGGGTGGCTAATGGAGCCACCGAACAACTCACGGCGGCAGGTGAGGCTTCAGCGGTTGTTGAGCAGATGTCAGCCGGCATCCAGCAGGTAGCCGCCAACACGAATTACGTTGCGGAACAATCAGCCCAGGCCGTCGAAAAGGCCAAAACAGGCGGTAAGGCAGTGGAAGAGGCAGTCAATCAAATGGCTCAAATTGAGGGGACTGTTAATACCTCTGCCAAAGTTGTGACCAAGCTAGGTGAACGCTCCAAGGAAATTGGCCAAATTGTTGACACCATCTCTGGCATTGCCGGTCAGACCAATCTCTTAGCTCTCAACGCGGCTATCGAAGCGGCGCGCGCAGGGGAACAGGGGCGGGGGTTCGCGGTCGTTGCGGAAGAAGTCCGCAAGTTGGCCGAGCAATCCCAGGATGCGGCCAAGAAGATCGCCGAACTGATCGGAGAAATACAGGTAGACACTGACAGGGCTGTGGTGGCAATGAACGACGGTACCCGGGAAGTGAGGACCGGGGCTGAAGTAGTAAACATGGCCGGACTGGCGTTTCGGGAAATCGTGGAACTGATATCTCAGGTATCTGGTCAAGTTGCGGAGATTTCGGCGTCTATCCAGCAAATGGCGAGTGGGAGCCAGCAGATTGTAGGCTCGGTCAAAAAAATCGATGCGCTCAGCAAGACCTCGGCGGGAGAGTCACAGAGTGTTTCGGCAGCCACAGAAGAGCAACTGGCCTCAATGGAAGAAATTGCTTCCTCTAGCCAGGCATTGGCCAACTTGGCTCAGGAACTCCAGTCGGCGGCTGCCAGATTTCGCGTATAAAGGAATGAGTCAGGTGACGGTTATCTGACTCATTGAAACAGTTTGTTTAACGAAAACTTATGACCTAAGAATGACACCAAAGGACGTTCACGTTTGGCACTTAATGCTCCTGAAGTAAAGCGCCAAAAAAGGAACGTCCTTTTTGTCCTTTTGCTGAATTAAAAACATGTTACAGGGTAGCAAGCGGAAACTTGCCGATTTTACATACCTATATTCACTATTTAGATATTCTTGAGTAACAAGTGGAATTTGAAAATGGAAAAATTAGCATGAAAAAATTAGCAAAAACTTTGATAACTTCTTAGTTTTTTGTTGATTATACCGAAATTTATTATATAATATACAATACAAAATAAGTTGGGAGGTTTCTATTTGTTCAAATTACTTCAGAACTTGCGTATGGGAGCAAAAATTGGTTTAGCATTAATTCTTCTGCTAGGATTATTAGGATTGAGTGGGGGAATATCAATATTTTCTTCCTATGCCCTAAAATCAGAAATTCAAGAAATTGCGGCTTCAAACCAACGGGCTATATTGGCAGCCAAGGCGGAAAATGAGTACACGGGTGCTGTTTTAGAAATCCGGCGGTTTATTGCCGATGGTGATGACAAATATAGTAAGAACTTTGAGGAAAAATTAAATAATGTACTGGCGCTAGAGAAACAGCTTCTTGAATTAAGCACCGGCGAACATAAGAAAGAGATTGAAAAGTTAATACAAGATACAACAAATTATAAATCCGGGGTAACCGACCAGTTAATTCCCTTGTTAAGGCTACAGTTCATTGAAAAAAGAGCAGGCAATGTCACCAAGTATGACGAATTGACAGGACAGTCAGCTGCGGTAACCCGTAATTTGACTCCCTTTGCGCAAGCTATTCAAAAGATCTTGCACACTACTATGGAGGATAACTCCAGACTGGCCGCAGATAAAGTAAACCTTGCGCAAAAGCATAATTCTGATATTGTAGTAACCGCTGTTGCCATGGGGGGAATATCATTGCTGGTTGGTGGCGTTCTTAGTGTAATTCTGACTAGAATGGTTACCAGACCCATCCAATCTGTAACAGCACATTTGAATGAGATGTCTGAAGGAAATTATGCTACAGATATCGACCACCAATTATTAGACCGTAAGGATGAGTTTGGTATTGTCGCTCATTCTCTTGCAAACTTACGACAAAATATGCGAGCATTACTTCACCAAGTTCAGCAGGGAGCAGAGCATTTAGCGGCTTCATCCGAAGAACTGACCGCAAGTGCCGAGCAGTCGGCTCAAGCAACGCAGCAAGTCGCTACCACGATTGCCCAGGTAGCTTACGGGGTCGAGCAACAAGTAGAGTCTGCAGATACTGCTGTAGTTGTTATAGAAGAAATGTCGAAAAGCATTCAGCATGTAGCTACTAATGCTAATAGTGTGACTGGCGTTTCAGAGCAGGCGGCGTATGCTGTTCAGACAGGTACGAAATCAATTGATGCAGCGATATCCCAGATGGATAGTATAGAGAAGACAGTTACTAGTTCAGCCAGCGTTGTCACCAAGCTAGGAGAGAGGTCTAACGAAATCGGCCAAATTGTGGATACGATTTCCGGAATTGCCGGACAAACTAACTTACTGGCTCTAAACGCGGCGATTGAAGCTGCCCGGGCCGGCGAACAAGGGCGCGGCTTTGCGGTTGTTGCTGAGGAAGTTCGCAAGTTAGCCGAACAGTCTCAACTTGCGGCAAAACAAATAGCCGATTTGATTAACGAAATTCAAGGCGATACAAAACAAGCCGTTGTGGCAATGAATGCAGGAACCCAAGAGGTTAGGGTAGGAAGTGAAGTTGTTGGTGCGGCAGGTAAGTCCTTCAGCGAGATTGCCGTACTTATAAACCAAGTATCCACTCAAGTCAAGGAGATATCGGCATCCATTCAACAAATGTCGGCAGGCAGCCAGCAAATTGTACATACTGTCCGGACTGTCGATGGTATAAGCAAAGATACTGCAGAGCAGACCCAGACAGTTTCGGCAGCTACAGAAGAACAGGCTGCTTCTATGCAGGAGATCGCGTCTTCCAGCCAGGTTTTGGCAAGAATGGCTGAAGAATTACAACAATCTGTGAGAAAGTTTACAGTATAAACGCTCGAATGAAAGTGAAATACTGTTAAATAACGATTCTTTCAATATAAGTCTGGATGATCTTTTGAGGTCATCCGGATTTTTGTCTTTAAGGGCTTCTATATTCTTTTCCCGGTAGGCGGCAGGCATGCTTTATCTAAAGAGGTTGACTTTAATTTGTTCATCAGTCCCATAGAATTGAATGATATAATCCCGGAAGATTTATGACCAAGTATTGTAGTAAGATGAGTTATGCAAGTACCGGAGGTGAGAAGATGACTCAGTCAAATGAGGAAATACCATGAGCACAGTAGAGCAAGCGGAAGCACCTGATAATCAGTATCTATTGAGCATAAAGAGAGCGGAAACTTAGTAAAGGGGCGCAAATGATATGTCGCAACAATCTCGTATAAAAATAGAAGTAATTTCTGAAGCAAAAAAGCTGGGAGCTGATCTTATTGGAGTTGCTTCCAGTGAAAGATTTAAGATCGCACCTCCCAACCATAAGCCTACTGACATTATGGCCAATGCAAAATCTGTTATAGTCTTGGCACTAAGATGTTTAGACGGCCCAATGAAGAATGATCACTGGACAAGCTATACCGTTGTACACGAAGGCAACGATGTCAGGCTAAACAACATCGCATATTATTTATCTTGTTTTATTGAAGAAAAGTACCACGCAAATGCTATACCAATTCCCGCTAACGCCCCTTACTATCATTGGGATCAAGAAAGCCAATACGGGGCGGGTGACTTATCTCACAAGCATGCGGCAGTTGCTGCAGGATTAGGAGTTATAGGCAAGAACGCATTGCTCATTACCCCGCAATATGGCAATAAAGTTAGCCTTGTATCGATCATTACAGACATTGAAATGGAAGCCGACTCGCTTATTGACAAGGAACTCTGCCCATCAAGCTGCTGTTTGTGTATTACTGCTTGCCCAGAAAAAGCGATTAATGGCGATAATACTATATTGCAAACGAAATGTCGAAATTATTGCTGGACCAAGCTCCCTAAAGGATTTCCCGTGCTTCATTGTTGGTCCTGTCGTGGGGTTTGCCCTGCTAACAAAGTTGCTATTACAACTAATTCATAGTATAGATATTCTTAATAAGAAAGGGGAGAACGGGGGTAATAGTTCGGTATTTTAAGGATAACTGATTTGAATTGGGGTAGAGGCTTTCTTTGTCCAGTCAAGATAATGGTTAATAACTACGCCGGCATGATCTGTTACAACAATTTCACCGTCCCGAATAAGAAACGGAGCATCGTGACCCGGTATGACTACCTTAGCGATTTTCGCTATTTTCTCTAAAGTTGCAACACCACGTTCGTTTGAATCGAAACACATTCCCGGTTCTTTAAAATATAAATCATGCGCATTTTTCAAGGCATCGCCTGTAATAAAAACCTTGTCAGCTTCAAACAGCAAACCGGCTACACCCGGCGTATGTCCGGGCAAATCAAAGATCTTTACGCCTTGTTCCAGGTAGTCGCCTTCCTTAACTAATTGCAGTTTTCTTGTAGCTACATAAGGAATAAGGCTTTTGGGGACAAATGGGTCACTTTTCGATTCGAATAGCCCGCTTCTGGCATAATCCCATTCTTTTGTACTCATAACAACTACCGCGTTAGGAAACAAATCCAAGTTATTGATATGATCGAAATGAAAATGGGTAATAAATACTTTATTAACTTTATTTGCGTCAATATTCAATTTTTTTAAGGCAGCTAGTAACATAGGTCTGTCGCCTGCTTGACCGGTATCTACCACGGTGATGCCTTCCTTACCGTGAAAAGCCATGATATTCGCCCAACCTAAAAATCCCCGTGGAGATCCTCCGGGAAATCCCGGCAACAGGATATCAATATACCGGCCATCTTGTAAAGCTACTTTATGCATTTTCCATTATCTGTCCTCCTTTGGTAATCTTCGGTTAGTCCTCCCCCAGCTTATTAAGTAAAATAATGATACTATCCGGCAACTCGGCAAGATAGAAAATAACGACAAGACGCACAGATTATATGACAAGAAAACAAATATGCCTACCAAAAAAACAAGAAGGAAGTACTGGATGTTTCCAATACTTTCTTCTTGTCTTATGATTCTATAAATTAAAATTTACTTCTAAACCAACCCGTCAGGTTATGAATTTTCTTCCATTTGCCGATAGAGACATTTTGAAAGTACAAGAATACAATTGGAATAATTATGAGAGTGAAGACAGTAGATGACAACAATCCGCCAATCAGAACCCAGGCCATACTTACCCTTGTTTCCGATCCTTCCGTCATGGCAAGAGCAGTAGGCAGCATACCTGTAACCATTGTTATGGTTGTCATCAAAATCGGTTTTATCCTAGTTTTCCCAGCTTCAATCACGGCCTCAAACGCCGGCTTTCCTTGTTCAATCAATGTTAGGGTATAGTCAATGAGCAAGGTACCATTCTTTGCAACCAAGCCATCCATAACCAATAAACCGATAAGCGAGTAAAGATTGATGGTATTGTGTGTAAATGCAAGAAATAGTAATGACCCGATTAACCCTAATGGAAGTGAAAACATACGGATTAACGGAGTGACAAACGATTCATACAGGATGGCAAGCAGCATGTAAACCAATACAAGTGACAGTGCCAATGCCTGGAACATTTCGCTAAAGGTATCGTTCATACTGGTCGCTTGTCCCGTAAAGCTATACGTAATATCTTGTCCCAGCACATCAGGAGTTAGCGTTTGTTTAACATCGTTGATTACTTCTTTTAACGGGCGGTCTGTTACATTTGCCTGGATCGTGATAGAGCGCTGCTTATCGACCCGTAACAGCATAACCGGGCCTGTTCCATCTGTTATTTTTGCTACATCTCCAAGAGTAATTTGATGATCACCCGCCATAATTGGCAGAGACCTTATATCATTTGCGGTAAACCCGTCGCTTCCTTTTAATCGTACCCGAATGTTCGTATCTTGTCCGTCATTAGTCGGATCATTGGCATATACTCCTGCTAATTGACCGGAAATAGCGGTAGAAAAGACATTGGTGACATCCGAAACGGACGTATGGTAAAAGCTAATCCTTTTTCTATCCACAGTCAGTTGCATTTCCGGCATTCCTTCCGTATACGAACTGCGGATATCTTTTAACCCCGGAATCTGAGCTAATGCCGCTTGCACCTCGGAATTTGCTTTTACTAAATGCTCCAAATTGGCTCCCTGTAGCTGGATTTGAACCGGTGCTGACGGGCCGCCGCCGGTATTGGCACCAGATACACCCGCCACAGACGACTGAGTCTCATTGACTCTGACTACAGCATTCGGAATGTTTTGAGCAGCATATGCGCGTACTTGATCGGTAATTTGCCAAACAGTACGTTTACGTGTGCTTCGATCAAGCAGCTGAACGGATAACGAGCCATTATTGCTTGTGGGCGAACCTACACTGGATAAATAGTTTGTTACTTCCGGAATTGTGGACACATATTGTTCCAGATTAGTAATAACCTGATTCGTTTGATCGATGTTTTGTCCGACAGGCAGTTCAACGGAAATTCGGAAACTTCCCTCGTCGGTTCTAGGCATATATTCCGACCCGATAATCCCAAGTGGAATTAAGGAAACAGCAAAAACAAAGAGGACCAATACAAATGATATTACCTTTTTGCTATTGGCTAACGACCAGCGCAAAACGGACTCATATTTTGTTGTCACATTTTGTTCCAGCTTATTCATGAAATCCCATATAGGTCCTTGTGGTTCGCCAAGACCTCTTTTAAACAAACGCGAAGCTAACATCGGTGTAAGCGTAAAGGATACAAACATCGAAAACAAGGTTGCAAAGACGATCGTGAGACCGAACTGGCGGAAAAATTGTCCTGTCATACCGGTCATAAAAGCAATCGGCATAAAGACAACGACGTCGCAAAGCGTGATGGCAATAGCCGCCATACCGATTTCCGTCCGGCCTTCCTCAGCGGCAATCTCTGCTGATTTTCCCATATGCAAATGTCGATGAATATTCTCCAGGACAACGATAGAGTCATCGACCAGAATGCCGATACAGAGCGCCATTCCCATGAGCGACATCATATTAAAGGAAAATCCCGCTATATACATAGCAAAAAAGGTGGAAATAAGCGATGTGGGAATCGCGACAATTACAGCTGCCGTGGAGCGCCAGCCCCGCAAAAAGAGATACAGGATCAATCCGGTAGTACATAATCCTTCAATCAGACTTTCAAACGTATTATGAAGAGAGTTGCTTACATATTGAGAGGTATCGGTAATCACTGTAAACTGATAGTCGGGGTATTGGTCCTTTAGTGTATCCAATTGGCTCGTAACACCCTTAACCGTATTAACAATATTAGCGTCACTGTTCATATAGACGGACAAAGAAACGGCGTCCGAGCCGTTTGTCCGGCTGTAGCGACTTACTCGGGCATCTTTTTCTTGAATGGTTGCGAAATCTTTTACTGGAATGGGTATACCATTGGCGTTCACAACCTGTAGCTGCGCAATTTCGTCAGGAGTTCGATACTGCGCGAGCAAACGAATATCCGCCTGCGATTTTTCATTGTAGACCGTGCCGGACGGTAGCAATTGATTCTCAGATTTTATCTTATTAACGATCTGGTTCAAGGAAAGGTTATAGAAACGCAGTTTGTTTTTATCAACTTCGACGGCTACCTCTTTATCACGTCCGCCATAAAGCTGTACTTCAGAAACTCCATCCGCCCGCTGCAATGCTTCTTTAAAAACATCATTCGCTTTCGTGTATACATCTGATAGCGGTTGGTTGGAGGTTATGGCAATTTCCATAATTGGAGTTGCATTTATATCTCGCTTTACAACTACCGGTTCATTTATCCCTTCCGGCAGCGAACGTCTAACGGCATTCACCTGTTTGGTAGCGTCGATGGATGCGATGTCTGCATTCGCAGTAAAGTCAAATTCTAAAATGATATTCGCATTTTCCGGTCGGGCGATTGCCGTCATGTGCTTCAAATGAGCTACAGACGATAATGAATCTTCCAGGGGTTTAATGACTTGAGTCTCTATTTCCTCAGTCCCAGCACCGGGGTATTTAACCGACACTGTAACATAGGGAGTATTGAGCGCCGGAAGAAGTTCAACGCCAATCCGATGGAAACTATACAAACCTAATACTACGAATAACATAATAATCATCGTGATTCCGACCGGTTTTCGTATCGAAAATCTTGTAATATTAATGGTAGACACCTCCTGCCCATGCACTAGCAGCTTAGATTATTGAGATACGTCATTTGTTTTGACATTCATGCCGGCCTTGATTCGCGAAAGATTGGTTACCGCTACTTTTTCTCCTTCGTTTACACCGCTAAGGATTTCCACGTATTTATCATTACGCAGGCCAAGCTGCACGGTGCGTTCTGAGACTTGATTCCTATCGTCAATCACGAAAACACGATTCGTACCGTTTAAAGATACTACGGCTTCTTTCGGTACAAATAAGGTCTGTTGTCTTAGTACTACGTTGATATCGGTACGAGCAAACATCCCGGTTTTTATACTATCGTCACGGTTATCCAGCGACATACGAACTGTAAAAGTCTGCGTTTTAGGATCCATCGCGGGACTAATGTAAATGACCCTTCCGGTATATGATTTTCCCAGCGATTCAAGTGAAATAGAAACAGATGTCCCCATGGCGATCTGTCCGATATCCTGTTCGGATACCGCACAATCAACATAGATATTGCTGTTATCAACAATGGATAACAGTTCTTGTCCGGGTTGGGCCATCATGCCAACTTCCGCTTGTCTAAATCCAATAACACCCGCTCTGGGAGCCCGCATAATCATATCGTTTTTTTGAATCTGCAAGGAATCAATGACTCCTCGCTCTTTATCACTAGCGGCTTGCTTCGATGCCACCGAGGCGGCACTCCCGCCAACAATCTGTTTGGTGTAACTATCTAAAGTAGACTTTGCTGCCGCCATTTGTTGTTCTTGTTTATCAAGTGCTTCTTTAGAAACTCCGCCTACGCCATAAAGCGTTTTATAGCGCTGATACTCACTCACGCTGAGCTGATAATCAGATTGCGCTTTCTGATAACTAGTATCAAAAGAAACGTCGCTGGCAATCGCGTCGGCAGTTGCCTGACGCAGAGCGGCTTCGTTTTGTGCCAAAGTGGCATCAACATCTTTTGTATCTTGCATAACAAGAAGCTGTCCCGGCGTAACCTGATCCCCTAAATTGACATTTACCTGAGTAATTTTACCTGAATACTTTGCCGTAATATTCACTTGCGATTCGGGAACTGTTTGTCCGGATAGTTCAATCTGTCTAACCATGTCATTGCGTTTTATGGAATAGGCATCTACTATCGGTGTCAAATTCCCGGCCCGCTGCCCCGTCGCCGTACTCTTTGCCTGATAGCTATGGAATGCAAAGGCGGCTGTTGTAAAAATAACAACAACCGCAATCATCTTCACTTTCACGCTGCTATGAAGGCACCGTTTGATGAACTCTTTCATTTGTGTCTCATCTCCAATTGGTCTTTTCTTTATACTCCAATGGGAATTCTAATCGTCAGAATTTATACCACTATTTGTTATAGAGTATAATTATTTTTTTTTTGAATAACTTTAGAATGTGGACGGGTTTTTGTCACGGCAAATATAAATTTTAGTATTGCTAGTGAAAAAATGATTGTTTAAAAATAGGATGCTGTGTATCCTTCTAAAAAATTGAGCCATAATTCACTTTTATAGGTGAATTATGGCTCAATTGGTAGGTACCATTATTATTCTTTAATGCTATGCTCGGTCAATTCAGAAAGCTTTTCAATTCTTTCATTAACCATACTTTTAAAGCAATTGGGAAGATGGTCTCTGTGTGCTCGGTGTATAGCGACACATTCTAGGCACTTGCCATGATACTTACATGCTTTTTTGCAGGAGCAATGGTCTATTTTCCCTATGCTTCCTTTTAACTCAGCTACAAATTCATCTTGAAGTTTATGCCCTAATGCGCGTTCATTTCTTTTAAACGCCGCCATGGCTTCTTTTTCTTTTGGATTATTATCAATAATCATTATTAGCACCTCTCACAAGATAAAAATTTTATATTTGATTAATGCTCCCTTATTAATTATAATCGGTTTATTGATATATTAAAAATAAATATCTAATATAGGTGATATAAGGTGTGATTATATGTACATCAATTTGGAACTCTATCGTGTATTTTATGTGACTGCTATGACAGGCAGTATATCAAAAGCTGCTAAAGAACTTTGTACGTCTCAACCAGCGGTTAGCCAGTCTATTAAATTGTTAGAGCATAAACTCGGTGGTCAATTGTTTATCAGAACTCCTAAAGGTGTTGAATTAACTGTTGAAGGTCATGTATTCTTTAAATATATTGAACAAGGATATGGCTTTTTCAAAACTGCCGAGCAAAAATTCCTGGAAATGCAGAACCTTCAATCTGGGCAACTAAGAATTGGTGTAAGCGACACACTTTGCAAGTACTATCTTATTCCCTATTTGGAAAAGTACACAGAGGCATATCCGGCAATAAAAATTCATGTAATCAATCAGACTACCTTTGAAATTATTGATTTGTTGAAAAAGGGAAAAATTGATTTAGGAATTATAAATCTGCCGATACAAGATGATAATTCGCTTAAAGTGACTCAAACTCTCAAAATTCAGGATTGCTTTATTGTTGGGGAAAAGTTTAAATATCTTAGTTTATCACCTATTTCCTTAAAAAACTTAGTAGAATATCCAATGATGCTACTAGAAAAAGACAGTAACTCAAGAATTTTTATTGAAAACTATGCTAAAAATAATGGCATTCATTTATGCCCTGAAATTGAATTAGGTTCTGTAGACCTTTTAATTGAATTTACTAAAAGGGGATTGGGTATTTCTTGTGTAATTAAAAATTTTATAAAAGAAGAGCTAGAAAGGGGAGAAGTTTTTGAAGTGATCGTACAAGAGGAGATTCCGGAAAGAATGATTGGGGTTGCTCAATTGAGAGAAACTCCGGTTTCCGCCGCTGTAAAGAAGTTTGTTGAAGTTCTAACAAATTGAAAATAAGGGGGGAAGGGGACGGTAACATTTAATATAAGGGTGAGTTCTTGAATTTGAGTATAGCGAAAACGTCTTTGTTGGAGAAGTTTATAGTCAGAGGTGAGAAAATTGGCTTTTTTTATCGATGATTGGATCAATCAACTTGTTGTGAGAATAAAAAAGGAATATGGAGATAAGGTTGCCTTTATCGGTTTGCAAGGAAGTTATAGACGCAAAGAAGCAAGTGACAGCAGTGATATAGATATTGTAATTATTCTGGATGAACTGACTATACAGGATTTGAAAAAATATCGTGAGATAATTTCCCAAATGCCATATAAGGAAAAAGCCTGCGGATTTATTTCTGGAAAAAATGAAATTCTTGGCTGGGAAAAATCTGATTTGTTTCAATTCTATTATGATACGCAGTCCATCTATGGCAGCATAGACTATTTGCTGCCGCTAATTGACAAAGCGGATATTAAACGTGCTATAAAAATTGGCGCGTGCAATCTGTATCACGCGGGCTGCCATAGTTTTCTGTATGAAAATAGTTCAGAAATTTTACCGGCACTGTACAAGTCGGCCTTTTTTATTTTGCAAGCGAAATATTTTGATGAAACAAACCAATATATAAGCAGTAAGGCCGCTCTGGTAGAAAAGTTAAATGGGATAGATAAAGAGATACTGAATCTTTGCATGGATAGAAAGAAGCTAATTACAACGGATGATGCGGACTCGATCTTATATTATGATAAAATCATTTCCTGGAGCAGTGATCTTTTGCAATCCTGCTGAGTTGTCTCTATTTCTTTTTATCCGAATCTAAATAAGTCTACTGGGTGAAGTTACAATTTACTTAACGTAATGTCTAGTTTTTGACACTTCCAAGTCGTATTTATTTTTAAAGAAATATTTTTTATTTTTAAAAGATGCAGGAAAATTGGGATCAGAAAAGTATAAAGAACGAGAGAGAGTCTCTGTTCTTCTTTCTATTTATCGCATATTGCGTAAAAAGAAAGAAAATATCCACAGGAGGTATCCGGGAATGAAACAATACAACCGAGTAACTGCCGCCATTGTGGCCGAATTGAAGTCCATTCTGGGCGAAAGGAACCTTATTACCGATCCTGAAAAGTTGATCCCCTATAGCCAGGATGAAGTGACTGATGAACGCTATCACCATCTGCCGGAAGTAGCCGTTTTTCCTGAGACCAAGGAACAAGTAGTTGAAATAATGAAACTCGCCAATCGAGAGATGATTCCGGTGACCCCGCGGGGAGCCGGTACCGGGCTGGCAGCCGGAGCTATCCCCGTCTATGGCGGCATTGTGCTGTCAGTGGAAAAAATGAATAAAATTCTGGAAGTAAACCACGAATACATGTATATGATAGTAGAACCCGGCGTCAAAACCGAAGATGTGCAAAACGCCGCCAGTGAAGTCGGTCTGCTTTATGCGGGTGATCCCTGCAGTGGCGATAACTGCTTTATCGGCGGGAACATTGCTACGAATGCCGGCGGCAACAAAGCCGTCAAATACGGAACAACCCGCCATCAGGTATACTCAATCGAAATTGTAACTCCCACCGGCGAAATTACTGAGTTAGGCGGTCTCTTAAACAAAAGTTCCTCCGGTTATTGTTTGGAACAACTGTTTATTGGGTCAGAAGGCACGTTGGGCATCATTACCAAGGCCACATTGAAATTGATTCCGCTGCCTGCTCATAAAGTGGACTTTCTTGCCATATTTCCCAACGCGGCAACGGCTATTGACACGGTGTGCAAACTGATAAAGGCGGGAATTAGCCCGACTTCTCTCGAGTATATGGATAACGGTGCGATTAATCTATGCGCCCAATATTTGAAAGAAACCTTGCCGCATCAAGAAGACGGCAACTACCTGATTATTACAGTGGAAAGTAATAATGAAGATGAAATTGACGACAAGGCGGCTGAAGTCGACGAGATCTGCAATGCCAACGGAGCTATCGCCACGCTTGTCCCCGACTCCAAAAAGATCTGGGCTGCCCGTAAGGCTTTCGCCGATGCGGCACGCGTAGTCAGTTATATTCATAGCACCGAGGATATTGTTGTCCCTGTTAAACACTTGCCTCATGCTATGGAAGAATTGGCTAACATCTGCAATAAGCATCAGGCCGTTGCCCGTACCGTAAGCCATGCCGGTGATGGTAATATCCATTTGACGGTTCTCCAGGGAGCTATTCCGGCGGCAGAATGGCCGACTAAAATTGATGAGATTCTTCATGACATATTCGAATTTGTATATAGTATTGGCGGCCGCATGTCCGGTGAACACGGTATCGGTTCCAAGCGGAAAAAATGGATGCATCGTTTCGCTGATCCGGTACAGCTCAAGATGATGCAGTCCATTAAAAAGGCTATTGACCCCAATCTAATTTTAAATCCGGGTACTATTTTCGAAGTGGAATAAACAGCAGTTTCTATAAAGGTGGTTTTGTTGAATTTGATATGATCCACAAGCAAGATAACTTTTTTTGCTTGGTGGGTCATCTTTTTTTGTATTGAATACGCATTTTTGGGGACGATTATTTTTAATATTTTTCTTGACCTTTAGTTGGCTGGATTTTGATAAGACAGTAATATCTATTGAGGGCACACAGTAGATAATTTTGTTTCTAACTATATATAAAAAACGGTGTAAATATTTAAAAATAAAATATATTTAAATATTATTTCTGAAAAGAAGGATTTTTTATAGTTTTCTAAAAATATATATATCACATATTACATTTTTTTACTATATTAGATTAAATAACATAGGAAATAATCGATTCCCATGATTATCATCACTCAACGTGCTCCAGCTACTTCCTGATGGAGCAGCAGGGATGTAGTTTTCCATATAAACAAAAAAACGAGGAGGGATTATTATGAGTAACGAAATGGCGTATAGCGCTGAAATTGCCATTCGGGATTGTATGGCAGTTAAACCGGGAGAAACAGTGTTGGTGATAACTGATGAGCCGACACGGACCATCGGGCGGGCACTATGGGAAGAAGCAATAGAAACAGGGGCTGAAGCTGTTTATATAGAAATGACACCCCGGAAAAATGACGGTGCTGAGCCTCCTCCTACCATTGCTGCCGCTATGAAACAGGCGGATGTAATTCTTGCGCCAACATCTCGTTCCTTGTCACATACTGTAGCGCGCAAAGAGGCCAACCAGGCCGGAGCGCGTGTTGCCACACTACCGGGAATCACCGAAGATATGATGAAACGCACTTTAAGTGCCGACTATCAAAAGATAGCTGTCGTCAGTGCCAAATTTGCCGAGATATTATCCAAAGGCAAAGTTGCTCATTTGACAACTCCGCTTGGTACGGATATAACCTTATCGCTGGAAGGCAGGGAAGCTCATCCGGATACAGGCATTATTCACCAAGCCGGTGATTTCAGCAATTTGCCGGCAGGTGAGGCTTTTATCGCCCCTTTGGAGGGAACTGCTAACGGAGTTGTTGTAATTGACGGTGCTATGTCAGGCATCGGCGTACTGAAAACACCTATTAAAATGACAGTGGAAAAAGGTTATGTGACCAAAATTGAAGGTGGCGAAGCGGCGGAGAAACTAGATGGTATATTAGCGGAATATGGCAAATTGGCCTATAATATTGCCGAGTTAGGAATTGGTACAAATGATAAAGCTATTCTGACCGGCAAAGTACTTGAAGACGAAAAGGTTATGGGGACAGTTCATATTGCCCTGGGCAATAGCGCTTCTTTTGGCGGCACCACTCAGGTATCTATTCACCTAGACGGCATTATAACCAGGCCGACGCTTTCTATCGACGATCAGGTAGTTATTAAAGATGGCCAGCATATGATTTAATCCGAGGGAGGGAATGGGGTTTTAGCAAGTTTTAAGGCCCAATGTTCTCAATGTGTAGAAAAGCTACTTCCCGGATGGAACATAATAGCAAGAACCCGCGAATTTTCGCGGGTTCTTGGCTGTTTTTTTAGGTGGAGATAGCTCCATTACCTGAGGTTTACACTGTATTCTGTTATTTCCAACTTGTAGGAGGGGTAAAAATAGGTCGCAGCTGGCTAGGCAAATAATACTCTTTATGTCCGTGGAGGCGCCTCATGGAATACTATTTCGTTGATTGACATTTATCACAGAAAGCCGCGCATGTCTTATCCTCATGCATATAGTCTGCGCCCCACTCGGCTAGCTTGAGCAAGGGCGGGAGGATGCTTTTGCCCTTGTCAGTCAGCGTGTATTCAACCCTGGGGGGAACCTCATTGTACTGTTCACGATGGACAATACCAGCTGCTTCCAGTTCTTTTAGCGATTGTGCCAGCATCATATTCGTGACACCCGTCAGCTTGCGCTTGATACTGCTGTATCTTGTCGGCAACCCGCTAGCCAGCATACAGATTATAGGCAACTTCCACTTACCACCTACAATATCTATGGCATAGCGAATCGGGCAAAGTAGATTTGCTCCGGCATATGTTTCATCGGTAATTTTCTTGCTCATATATAGCCTCCTGTAGCCATAGTATGGTATTTAATACTTTATCATTAAAATCTGCGTACTTGTATTAAACTGATTTTATAATAAAATAATACCATAAAACCATTTAAGAAACAAAAAAATGACGGGAGTGATTACCATGAAAGAGGTTTTTGATTTTTTAGCGGCAAACAGGGTATTCTATCTAGCAACAACTAGCGGGGAATGCGCGCATGTTCGTCCAATGGGGTTTGTAATGGAATGTGACGGAAAACTGGCTTTTTGTACTTCCAATCAAAAAGATATGTTCAAACAGCTCATGATCAATCCTAATCTGGAAATCTGTTGTGTCGATGCAAACTACAATACTCTTCGCATCTGCGGCAGGGCGGTGTTCTGCACTACGGAGGAAACACAACGGAAGGCTCTGGAGGTAATGCCCTCTCTTGCTAAATTATACGCAGTGGGCGATGGAAAGTTTGAGATATTCCACTTGGATAATGCCCAGGCAGTGTTGCAATCTATGTCAGGTGAAAAACAAAGGCTGTCTTGCTAACCAGGCATTAGCGTCATAACGAACTACATAATCGAAAAACGAAGCTGATCGCAGCGGTCTCCGCCTAGAGGACGGAATTTACCCGCTTGGGATTCTACTAAGACTCATTAATGACCAAACCGGCCATGTAAATGATACAAACCGGTTTGGTCATTTGCTAATCAAAAGTTTGCCGATTGGCTACGGTGGAATAGTAATAAAAGAGTTCAGAGCGCGCCAACCTGGCTTTCAATGCAGCCATTTCCATAACTCACATGGATCTGCGTGCAGTGGATCTAGGGTTGGGTACTTGCTGGATTGGCTTATACGACAGTGATATTTTAAAAGAACTATTAGACATTGAGGATCGGTACCATATTGTAAATGTATTGCTTGTTGGTTATCCGGACCAAGCACCGGTAGCCAGACCTCGCCTGAAAAAAGAAGATATTATTATAAAAGAATTTTAAATGGTTTCAATGCCACTGGCATCCAGGAGATTGCCATATCCGTGAACCTTCAAAGTGGCATTCGTGCTGCACCCGTTTACCCGCTTCAAATCTGCCGGTCTACGGGTTCCTAAAGATAAACTGCTGGGATCTTTGGACTTGGTTTTGCCTGTTATCCATGGAGCAGGCTCTGATGAATGGATGTTATGTGGTCTTTTAGGTTTGGGAATGGCAGAAGCTGCCTATGAACATGCCCTGAGTTATACACGTCAAAGAATCCAAAACAGAGTATCCTTATATGGCCAGCATCAAGTGATCAGACATGACCTTGCTGAAATGTGGGGAGAAGTCGAAGCGTTGCGGGCTCTTTGCTACATTGTAATAATGAGAGAGTAAGAAAGCCGTTTTCGCAGAAGTAAAACTCCATTACTGCGAAATATGGCTTTCTTTTGATTTGTAACGCTTGTTGGTACAAAACTTGCTTATTATCTAAAGATGTGGGAAATGACGAAAGAAGGCTTAGCCTGATCCTAGGGTTGTCTAAAAATACTATGCGTGCAAGGAGATGATAGGGTGAACAGTGGGTTTCATGGAACCAAATAGTAATCAAGGCGTTACTCAATTGGTGGACGATATTACTGTGATGCGGCTTCTCAAAACTGCTATGATTCCGCAACTTACAGGAAAAGAGCAACTATGGGAATTCATTGTTGTTCGAGAACGCGATGCACTTGATGAAATCATCGAAGTACATGAGTATTATCCAATGCTGAAAGAAGTTTCAACTGCGCTTGTTATTTGTGTTGACCCCACTCGTAGTCAATATCCTTCCGGCTACTGGATACAGGATTGCGCTGTTACGATTCAAAACATTCTATTGGCAGCCGTTAGCAATAATTTGTCAGCCTGTTGGCTTGGTATTTATCCTCAACCGCAGAGGGTAGAGGTTCTGCGGCGTATTTTCAATATGCCTGACCATATTTTACCGTTTGCTGTTATCACGCTCAATCACTTGACAGGGGAGCCGCGTTTACCCGAACAATGGAGTGAGATTCGTTTGCGTCATGGGAAATGGTAATAAAGTAATGGATAATGGCGTGATATGGCATGAAATGGCAAACTAAGATGCCATTAATGGTTGTATGGCATTGATTACCGTCAAATGAATTGCTTATAACTTGAGTCCTAAAACAGGAAGCTTCGCAACCAGTCTTGAACAGGCTGAGCGAAGCTTCGTTGTTATAGGTTAATTTGCTTTAGTGTTTTTAATTGACACAGACTATAGTGAACATCCTTTATCGTTTTCAATTATCTAAGGAAGTGGGTATAATTGTAGTTCGCCAAATGCTTGACATTTTATAGATTAATAAATATAATGTCTATATAATTAATAAACGCAATTAAAATATGTTTGTTATTAAAATTGTTTTGAACTACTAAAAAGAAAATCGGTGGTTTACAGCTAGGGATGTTTTACAATCCAATCAGACTCCTGAAATATGTAAAGAGACTAACGGATACAATAGGGATGATAAGGAATAAATCTAGAAAGAAGAATCATCTAATTATGGATAATAATGAGCAAACAATGAAAACTATCCAGCCCCAAAAAGTTGTTATAAAACCAAGTATGGATATTACCAACGGGCATTTATTTCAAGTAGAACCTGAGAGTCTTCTTGTTCTCCAAGACATTGCAAAGCAGTTTCAATGTGGACGTATATATAAAGAAAAAGAAGTTAACGAACTATTGAAGCCATTTTACGACGATTACGTTACTTTACGAAGGTATTTAATTGAACATGGTCTTTTAAGCCGGAATCGTGATGGGAGCCAATATTGGTTGGAGAAGGGTAAGTAAACTATGCCAGAAAGGTGGAAATTGAATGAAGATAACAGCATTTAACGGAAGTCCTAACGCAGAACAGAGCCACACGAATATTATTGTCCAGAAATTTTTAGAAGGTGCTAAATTAGCAGGTGCTGAAGTTGATAACGTTTTTTTAATCAAACAGAATATTCATCACTGCCAGGGATGTTTTTCCTGTTGGTTTAAAACACCTGGACAATGTATCTTTACCGATGATATGAAAAATCTCTTAGAAAAATACATGTCATCGGATATAGTATGTTTTGCAACACCTGTGTACACATGGAATATGACCGCTGCTCTTAAAAACTTTGTTGATCGTCTTGTGCCTTTAAGATGTCCTGTTGCAACTCAGGCAGAGGGTAATTATGACATGAAGATAAGAACCAAAATGCCTGATACGATAGTTATTTCAAACAGTGGATTTCCCGGAGAAAATAACTTTGAAACGATTAAGGCGGTTTTCAAATCAGCTAATCCCATTTTAGAGATTTATAGAAATAGCGGTAAGTTGCTTAAAACTAATAATGATGAAATAAAAGCGACTGTGGATGAATATTTAAGCTATGTAAAAGAAGCTGGTTTCGAGATTGTAAACAATGGTAAAATATCTGATAACCTCAAAACAAAGCTTCAAATGGAACTTGTCCGTCCTGAAGAATATGTGAAAATGATGAATTTATAAAGGAACGGTCAGCCCAACTAAGGGATAATCGAGGGGGCGGTACAGTTGAGTTAATAATAGTTAACTCAACTGTGCCGCCCCCTCAAGTTTTCAGGCCCAATGCTCTCGCTGTGTAGAAAGTTACTTCCCGGATGAAACATAGTAAACAATCCCGGTTAAGTGTGATGCATGTCACTGAATCTAGTTAGTTTATTTAGTACAATAAAGTAAAAGATAGGTATCTTCCAGGGGGGAGATTATCTTCAGGTGAATGCATAACACTCGCATTGATAAATGGGAAGGGTGAATAAACACGATGATCCGAAAAATGATTAAAATTGATAGAGATAAATGTAACGGATGCGGACTTTGCATAACGGCTTGCCATGAAGGGGCGCTACAATTAGTTGATGGAAAAGCCAAATTGATTGCTGATTCGTACTGTGATGGTCTGGGGGCATGCTTACCGGAATGTCCGACAGGAGCTATGACAATAGAAGAGCGTGAAGCAGTAGCTTTTGACGAAGCCGCTGTACAAAAACATATGGCGAAAGTTTCTGATCCGGTGGCTCCCAATCTGGCGTGCGGGTGTCCGGGAAACAGCGTCAAACTTATCAATCGCGAGAATTCAGGATGTTCGATTCCCGAAAAAACAGTAGCTAATGAATCGCAGTTAAAACAATGGCCTTGTCAAATAAAACTTGTTCCCGTAAATGCGCCGTATTTTGACAATGCCCGGCTGCTGATTGCGGCGGATTGTACAGCCTTCGCCTACGCTAATATCCACAACGATTTTATGCAGAATAAAATCACGCTCATTGGCTGCCCGAAACTGGATGATGTGAATTACGCTGATAAGTTGAGAGCCATTTTCGAAACACATGAAATCCAAAGTGTTGAAGTTTTGCGTATGTCAGTACCTTGCTGTGGCGGCATAGTGAGAATGGTGGAACAGGCCTTAGCCGATAGCGGAAAAGTCATTCCGTCGAGTGTCGTTATTATCGGTACGGATGGTAAAGTCATGGAAAGGAACTAGTGGCATTCGGGTAAATAATTGATTACCATTAAATATAATTTGGTTAGAAACCAAGTAAACTCCGCAACAAGTCTTGAACAGGCTGAGCGGAGTTTTTTTAGTCTTACCGCATTTATGGTATTTACAAATCAAATCAGTAGGGCTATTATATAGTTAGTTTGGTCTAACTAATTAAAAAAGGATGATCGGCGAGGAGGATACTTTTTGCACAGGAGGGAATTTATAAAATATAGTTGTGCCGGGTTGGTTGGGCTTGGAGCTGGAGCTTTTTCATACTCTCTGCTGCAAATGGGGGCTGAAAACGCAATGAGACAAAGTTGCACTTTGCAAAATGTACAGGGCTTGACTGAGGATGAGAGCAAAATACTATATTTAACATCTCTTGCCCCGAGTGGGCACAATACACAGCCCTGGACAATAAAGGTTATCGGTCCGAAACGATGGAGAATCGGATCAGATGAGACGCGATGGCTGCCGGCTGTTGATCCAGATAATCGAGAGATGATGTTATCAATAGGGACTTTTATAGAAAATCTTTCAGTAGCATCGGGAATATACGGATATGAAGCAGAAGTTGATGTTATTGGGATGGATAACTTTAGCTCTGAGATAGCAGAGGTAAGGCTGGTTAAAGGAAGAGAGACAAATGTCTCTGAGCAAGCAATAAAGGAACGGAGAACGATAAGAAAAAATTTGCTAAAAAGTACGATAAGGAAAGAAGATATTAATTATCTAGCGGGAAACAACAAAAACGCGGTGTTTTATTATCCGCTGAACTCAAAAGAGGGAGCCTATTTGAGCGAGGCTAGCTTACTGGCAAACAAAAATCAAGTGTATAGGGAAGCGGCTCAGACTGAGTTAGCCGAATGGATTCGATGGACGGATCGGGAAGCAAGCGAATATGGCAACGGCCTTACTCCCGAGAGCATGGAAATGAGAGGTCCTGTTCGATGGTATGCAAAACATTTCCTTAGGAAAAAAGATGTACTGGGGAAAACCTTTAGAGAGGAGACGTTAAAGTTAGTAAAAGAACAGGTACAAACTTGCGCCGGGTGGCTGGTTGTGAAAAGCGATAGTTCCACTGCAGCCGACTTGATAAATGCAGGGAGAGTGCTAGAGTTCGCTTGGTTGCGTGCCCATGAGAAATTAATCGCTTTTCATCCTATGACTCAGATCTTGGAGGAAGCTCCCTGGCGAACGGAAGTGGCTGGAGAGCTTAGCCATAGCGAAAGTTGTATACAGTTTGTAATCAGGATAGGCTATATAAAAGAATATCTGCCACCCGTCAGTTTACGTATGCCTTTGTCTAGAATCATTGTCACGTAATTCATCTTATTATAAGGTTTTTAGGAGGATATAATGGAAGCGGAAGCTCTTATTGTAAAATATATAGATACTTTATCGGGTTCTATGCGGCAGTCTATGAGGAAGTATAAGGAAGAAGCGGATAGCGGAGAGTTATTTAACCTAACAATAACACAATTGCATTATCTCCATGCAATTAATGAAATGGATGGCCCAACGTTTAGCCAGCTTGTAGAAAAGTTTAATGTTCAAAAATCCACCGTCACGGACATCGTTAACCGGTTAATCAAGCGTAATATGGTATATAAGAAGCAGTCGGAAGAGGATTTAAGAGCTTTTCATTTATATTTATCGGAAAAAGGCAAAGAGCTTTTAGCGATCGAGAACCGGGGTTATTATCATTTCGCACAAAAGATGACAATGTGTCTTGATAAGGAAGAGAAAACACAGTTTACAGAGCTCTTACAAAAAATCGTGAGCCAGATAGAAGAATAAAATTTTTTCACGACAAAGTTAGTTAGAACGAACTAATTATTTTTAGGAGGTTTTAGTATGAAATTAAAGGTATATAAGATAGTGACTGGTCTAATTATTATAATGATAATGGCGAGCGTCGCGTTTGCATCGGCAGACCAACCGGTGGACGCCAGTATGCCGAAGGACATACTGATTGCCAAAGATACGATCATTAAAGTGCAAGCCGTGAATACCATAAGTTCGCAGCAAAATAAGCAAAATGAGAAAGTTCATTTCAAAGTCATAGAGGACATAATGGTCGGAGACGTTGTAATAGTTCCGGCTAATACTAATGTTGAGGCCATCGTTACCAAAGTAAAAAAAGCCGGTTCATGGGGTAGAGCTGGGCTCATTGAAGTAGTTTTTTCCGAAGTTAAAACAAAGAACGGTCAATCGGTACCTGTGAACGGAATCCTTAAACTGCAGGGTAATAAACCAAATGTCCTGGTAAAATATTCGCTGGGTGGCGTGTTCATAAAAGGAAAAGAAGCTGTGGGAATGGTTGGAACACAAGTAAATCTACAAGTTAAGGAAGATATTAAAATTAATTGCGACGGTGTTAGTAGCAATAAGTCGGACAGCGAGGTTCTATAGCTTCACGATTAAGGTGACGCTGGGGACAGTTGATTAGAATAAAATCTGGAAAAACAGGATTTTATTGACCATTTGTCCATTATTTTGTATGATACTTTCAGAAATACGAAGCAGAAAGAAGGTTTTTATCATACGGAACATAATATTCGACGTTGACGGTACCTTGTGGGATACAACGGAAGTGGTGGCTAAAGCCTGGAACAAGGCAATTTCTGAAGTCGGTGGAACTGCGGCGGTGGTGAGTGCTGCTGTATTAAAGAAAGAGTTTGGTAAGACGATGAAGGTCATCGCCGATGATTTGTTTTATGATGCCGATGAAAAAACGAAAGACTTATTAATGGAAAAGTGTTGCGAATATGAGCATAAGGCATTGGAAGAAAATACGGATAACCTGCTATTTGCCGATGTAGTAGAAACCATAAAAAAACTCTCCGAGAAATATCGTTTATTCATTGTCAGCAATTGTCAAGTCGGTTATATTGAATTGTTTATGAAAAAGGCGGGGGTTGAACCGTTTATTAAGGATTGGGAATGCTTTGGCAACACTGGCAAAGTAAAAGGCGATAGTATCAAGCTGCTAGTGGAAAGAAACAATTTAACCGATGCCGTATATGTTGGCGATACTCAAGGGGATTATGAGGCAACACAAATAGCGCAGATTCCTTTTATCTTTGCAAAGTATGGTTTTGGCCATGTGGAAAACTGTGAAAGAGAGATCAGCGGCATAAAAGAACTGCTGGATTTGTAGGCGATACCAAGGATAGTTTCAAACAATAATACCCCCAGTCATAGATTCTTGTATTCTATAACTGGGGGTATTTATCTGTTTCTTTTGGTTCAGTTTTTGGCGGAGTGTTTTTTGCTTGGTTATTTAGGCTTTTATTTCATCGCGGTTATTGAGACCCTGGGGGGCGGGGAGTTTAATGAGGTTAAGCCAGCTGCGAATCCCAGGTAATTAAGCCTGAAAATGGCAAACAAATAGACCCTCTATTCGAATACTCGAGATAGAGGGTCTTGGCGTCGCCTTTAGCTTGGCAGCCAGGCGTCGCCGCCGACGGCGGGCAAGATTCGCCTCAACTTTCTGCCTGGTTTTTGTCTGCAGGTGTCTCCATACCGCGAGTTAGTGCACTAACATAAGAATCGGTAGCGGTTTTGGCTGTTTTTTGCTGGGGTTGGGTTTGGTCTGAAGACTGCAGCCGCTGCGCCATATCCGCTTCACTAGGAGCTACTTTATCGGTCATCGAACCACTGATGGTATCCGGCTGTTTCAATGAAATCACCTCCCGGGTTAGTGTTCCCCGACTAACGAGCAAAGTTGCGCAGTAATAATGATACTATTGTAATATTTCCTAATAGTGTAAGCACTTTATGGAAATTTTGCAGGAATAGCAATTGCAAAAGCGAAGACTATCAATAATCTACCGGGATTAACAAATATGCCAATATGTATAACTTTTTGAGCGATCGTCCTTATAGTAGAAGCTTAATAAGGGAGGGGGTTCATATGCCCGTTACTTTGGATGGTAAAATAGTCATTGCTATATCTTCACGTGCACTTTTTGATTTAGATGAAAGCAATAAGATCTTTGAAGAGAGGGGCGAACAAGCGTATACCAATTTTCAAATAGAACATGAAGATGAACTTTTGGAACATGGTGTGGCATTTCCTTTAATCAAACGGCTTTTAGGACTTCAGGATCCGGAAACTGGACAAAACTTAGTAGAAATAATATTAATTTCAAAAAATGATCCTAATACTGGACTAAGAGTTTTTAATTCTATTGAGAAACACGGCTTACATATTACTCGTGCTGCATTTACTAGAGGAAGAACTCCCTATAAATATTTAAATGCCTTTAATTCCGATTTATTCTTATCAGCAAATCAGGAAGATGTAAGATTGGCTCTGCAGAATGGATTTGCAAGTGCAACTATTTTCGCGGGTGCATACTTGGGGAAAGACGAGAACTCAGAAGAAATAAGAATTGCGTTTGATGGTGACGCCGTTATATTTAGTGATGAAGCAGAAAAAGTGAATCAAGAGCTGGGACTAGAGGAATTTCAAAAGCATGAGGTAGAAAAATGTGAAATACCGTTAGCTCCTGGACCGTTTAAATCATTTTTGGCTGCGTTAAATAAATTGCAAAAAACTTTTGAAAAACATAATAAGCAACTTATAAGGACCGCGCTGGTGACAGCAAGGAATGCACCAGCACATAAAAGAGCGATAAAGACATTAAGGTCATGGGGAATTGGAGTCGATGAAGCTTTTTTCTTAGGTGGACTGGATAAGGCGCCAATATTGGAAAGCTTTGATCCTCATATTTTCTTCGATGATCAACATACATACTGTGTCAATGCTTCCAGAGTAGTTCCAACTGGTCATGTACCTAGTGGCGTTAAAAATGCAGATTAGGGTTTTGCTGTGGAAGTATCAGGTATCCATCATGAATGCGTTACGTATAACCGTGTTTGTGCATTGCTTCTGATAAACATCAGTATATAAAGGGGTCAAAGCAAATGGATAAGAATAGAATTGATCAGATTATCAATGAAAATACAGAAATGCTTATTAAGATAAGCGATAAGTTGTGGGAAACGCCGGAAGTTAAGTTTTGTGAATATAAATCAAAGGAACTTTTATGTGGTGTCTTAGAAAATGAAGGATTTTCACTCAGCAGGGGAATCGCGGGTCTGCCGACTGCATTTATGGCTAGCTTTGGCACCGGAATGCCGGTAGTTGCGATGCTCGGTGAATATGATGCCCTGTCCGGATTAAGTCAAAAGGGCGGTGTTGCAAATAAAGAGCCAATTGTTGAAGGCGGCAATGGACACGGCTGTGGGCATAACCTATTAGGGACAGGGGCTCTGGCAGCCGCGATCGCAGTTAAAAGATTCATGGAAGAGAATAAGCTTCAGGGAACGATTCGCTACTATGGCTGTCCGGCGGAAGAGGGTGGGTCCGGAAAAGCGTTTATGGCCAGAGAAGGCGTATTCAACGATGTAGACGTGGCATTGACCTGGCATCCCTTAAACTTTAATGCGGTTTGGTCAACCGGATTTCTTGCCAATTATCAGGTTCGTTACAAATTTCATGGTAAGAGTGCCCATGCGGCAGCAGCACCTCATTTGGGACGAAGTGCCTTAGATGCTGTTGAGCTTATGAATATTGGTGTAAATTATTTACGGGAACATATTATTCCAGAGGCTCGTGTCCATTATGCGGTTACGAACACAGGGGGGAGTTCCCCCAATGTGGTACAGGCTGAAGCCGAAGTATTATATCTTATGCGGGCTCCGCAGGTGGAACAAGTGCAAGAAATATACGAAAGAATAGGTAAGATTGCGCAAGGAGCAGCTTTGATGACAGGCACTGAGTATGAAATTGTCTTTGAAAAAGCATGTTCCAATTATATCCCTAACAGGGTGCTGGAAAAATTGCTATATAAGAATGTGCAGGAAGTTGTCATGCCGGAACTAGATGTAGATGAGCAGACTTTTGCAAAAAAAATCAAGGCTACTTTGACTGACAGCGAAATTCATAGTAATTTACACATGGCACAGCAATTTATGGGCGATGATAACCCGGAAGTTTTGGCAGCATTAAAGGACGCAGAGGTACCTGGAATTATTTTGCCCTATAAACATAAATCTTGTCTGATGCCTGGATCGACAGATGTGGCCGATGTGAGCTGGGTGGCACCAACAGCTCAGCTTGCGACAGCTTGCTGTGTCGTAGGCACGGCATTCCATTCCTGGCAAATGGTTGCCCAAGGGAATACGGGGATTGCCCATAAAGGGATGCTATTTGCCGGCAAGGTGTTGGCAAGAACTGCGATTGATATACTCCTTTCGCCCGATGTTGCGAATGAAGCGAAATCAGAATTAGGAAACACTCTTGGTGAGCGAAAGTATATTTGTCCAATTCCTCCCGAAGTAAAGCCGCTTATTGTATGATGACAGCTGTACTTAATGCAGGAATTCTAAGCACTGAGGCGGGTATGTGGTTAACTGATAATATACGCGGCGAAAATAGTACGGGAACCTTTGAGCAAAGCTATGAGAAGATGAAAAAGTGCGTTGAGAAAAATAAAAGGAAGAGTTAGAAAAGGCAATTTGCGAGCCTGCCCAAGGGGTAGGCTTAGTTTTTTGCATTTTTTATTGCCATTTTAAAAATAAAACTGACGCCATTTGAGCAATGACGCCAGTTTGCGAACTTAGCAAGTATAAGAATTTATTATTGCACAAATGCTTGGGATGTTCAGTAACACTATTTGGTCAGTGTAAAATATCCCATAATTGTTTTCCTATTAGTAGGGTTGTAATAGCAATGAATAGTGGTTTTACATATGAAGTACCTTTGGCGATGGCGAACCTGGATCCGACTATGGCTCCGATAATCATAGCTACGCCCATGCTGAGGCCATAGAGATAGTTGACGGAACCTGCCAGCAGAAAAGTGGCGACAGCGCCAAGGTTACTGGCCATGTTAAGGGCTTTGGCGTTGCCGGCGGCAGTTACGAAGTCGAAGCCCAACATTAAAAAGGCAAAAATCAGGAAGGAGCCTGCGCCTGGACCGAAAAAACCGTCATAAAACCCCAGTAGTAAAGCGGCGCAACCTCCTAATATTCCTGCACGTTTATTAATACCTTGGTAAGTGGACACATCGCCCCAATCTTTCTTAAGCATCGTATAAATAGCTACCATAACCAACATAACAACGACCAAAGGTTTCAAAAATGAGGGGGAAATGAGACTGACGGTATAAGCTCCCAGGATGGAGCCTAGCAAGGACAAAGGGAAAAGATATTTTACTAAGCCGAGATCCATCTTGCCGGAACGTAAAAAGGAAATACTGCTGGTACTGGAGCAGCAGATGGAAGCGAGTTTGTTGGTTCCCAGTACGACGCCAGGAGGTAAGCCTGTCATCATCAAGGCGGGCATGGAAATTAAACCGCCGCCGCCCACAACAGAATCTATAAAGGCTGCTACAAAACCTGCTCCCAATAAAAAGATAAGCATACTAAAATCCATATATTCTCCTCCGTTATCTGTTTCGTACGGCTGCACCGTTTCTTGTATTTATTATAGACGGTGATTATACTTAAAGTAAAATATATTAAGTTCATTAATAATATGCATAATTTTAATATTAGATAGTGAGGAACCATTGTGAATATTGATGATATCCAGGCTTTTTTGGCCGTTGTTTCCAGTCGGAGTCTGACCAAGGCTGCGGACAGTCTTCATGTATCCCAGTCTTCCGTGAGTCACCGTTTGAAAAACCTGGAACGGGAACTTGGTCTGGAATTGGTACAACGGGGCAAAGGTTTGAAAACCATCACCCTTACTCCGGCCGGCGAAAATTTTATACTGGTCGCCGAAAAATGGATACAGTTGCTCCAGGAAACCCAATCATTAAAATCCGGCACCAATCTGGCACTGTCCATCGGAGCGGTAGACAGCGTAAATACTTATTTGCTGCCAGGCATTTATCATCAGATCATCTGTCAGTATCCGGATATGCGGCTGCACATCTATACCCAAAATTCAGCGAACCTGTATGACTTAATGGAAGAGCGTGCGATTGACATTGCCTTCGTTCTGTATGAAAGAATCATAAAGAACATTGAACTGACTCCTTTTTTCTCGGAGCCGATGGTTGTTGTCCGTTTGGCCGTACCGGAGAATATGTCTGTACAGTGCATCCATCCGTGTCAGCTAAAGGCCCGGGACGAATTGTACCATGAATGGTTTCCGGCTTATCAGCTATGGCATAACAAATGGTGGGACTTTTTCCACGCCTCTCATATTCAGGTCAGCAATGGCCCCATGGTATTGCCCCTCCTGCAGACGCCGCAGCAATGGGCGATCGTTCCGCTGTCAATTGCCCAGTCCTCGGCGGTAGCTGCTAAATACACCATTCAGACATTGACTGATCCTCCACCAAATCGAATCTGCTATAAACTCACCCATAAACTCGCCAAATCCAGAACAAAAGAAGCGCTAGGCATATTTAATACGTTTGCGGCAACCCTTCCGGAACAGTTTAAATATCTGAATAAAATTGACTTAGCCGCTCGCCTGTACCCGTAGAGGTATAACTCCCGCTTAGCGTGTTACTATCCTGCCCTTTTTGATCTTGGTGGTTTCCCTTCGTAACATGTGGCGAATACTTAACATAGTATAAATTAAAAGGTAAATAGGGGGCATCCTCATGGTTGGCTATTCGTGCGCAAATGACTGTCAGTTGCCGGGAAACATGAAAAAATGCGTCAAAACCTATACTGCATCCTTCAAACTATATAAAGTATGTTATTTTAGATTATATAAAGTATGCCCGTGTTGTGGCTGCGAGTTCGATTATCATTACTTTGCTGGTGAGTGCCCGGGTTGCCGCGATAATGATGATCCTCCGCCGCAACCTGGGTTTGTATTTTTTCCTGAACTTCTGCTTGCAACTTCTCCGCTTGCTCTTTTTCCTGAATTAGCGTTTTATCCATAGGAGTACTTAAACTTTTGCACTGTAAAACCTAAGCTGTTGTCCTTTGCGTGCCCAAAAAGTCACCCCTTAAAGTGTTTTTACAGGGTTTATATTCCCGTATCTACTTTAAGGGGTGATGATCATTTTCATTTTGGGATTTCCAAAAAGTTCATAATTTGTTACAATGACTATACTATTCAACTGGTGACGTCTCAGATGCCACTTATTCCAGTGTTACTATGGGTACTATTGCGGATAACATAATAAAATATACGCTATTTAGAAAGTATGGAAGGAGTTGAAAAATGAGAATTGGTGCACGCGTTATTAAAACTGGTATAGCCGTTGCAATTACGATGTATATCTGCAAGTATTTTGGTTTGGAACCCGCCTTCTTTGGTGCTGTTTCGGCTGTGATAAACATGCAGCCATCCATATTTTTGACATTAAGGGCAGCACGGGATCAGATTCTAATCCATATACTGGGGGTTACAGCTGGTTTCTTTTTTGGTTATTTTCTCGGTGTTAATCCGTTATCAGCCGGTTTAATAGTTGTTTTGCTTATACCAGTATATGCAAAGCTAAAATTACATAGCGGCATAACCATGGGTATAGTTGCTGCGCTTTTTGTTTTAAGCTCTAGCACGGAGGAATTTTTATTTCATGCACTGGCTAGAACAGGAGTAATTTTTGTTGGCCTTGCCTCAGCTATGTTTATTAACGTATTATTATGGCCGCCCCAATATAGCAAACTACTTAAAGAGAAATTGAGGGAAAGCAACGAGGCGGCAGTTCTTTATTTTTGCCGGGCGGTACAGGAGTATGTTGGCCTTGGCAGCGGTGAGCTTTACATAGATACGGAACAACGCAAACGGGTTAACAAACTAAATAAAGAAGCGCGAATGCTAGTGGATTTGATTAGTAGAGAGCGTCAAGTGTTTGCTGAAGCATCTGAGCCCCGGGAGTGGGTTTTGCTGGCTGAAAAACTAATTGAATACAACGAATCAATTGCTAAGAAAGGCGACCGGATATTTGATCTTTTGCCTATAAGGCTGGACCGAAGAATTAAATCTGGTAATCCTACTATAAGTGAAGAATTTAGAGCTGTTTTACAAATATTAGAAAGTGGTTGTACAATAGTTATTCGTGTCAATGGTAAACTTAGGTCTGTCATTGTTGATGACGGCGCCGCAATTCCAGAAAAAATCAGTGAAGAGTACTGGGAACAGCTCAATACGGCAATTGAGCAATGGCAGCCCAGACTTTCAGGCAGCTATTATTTACATGGGTTACTTGAAGTTGCTGTAGTGGCAAATGAAATCAAGTGGGCTACGCGACAAGCAAAAATATTGCTCCAAGAAAGCGTAGAAAGTAAGTGATGGACAAGACCAAATGCATCAAGTATCTCGTTACTATAACGTCCCAATAATTATGCCCTACAGTTCAAAATTAAGACCTGTAGGGCATTTGTCGCAATTGTTATTATCGGTCATTTTGCAATAAAATTTAAGAGCCTTCTCCATGACGTTCGCCACTGTGATTGTGATTTTTAACCTTCTTAGATCCTGAAAGTGGTTCAGGCATATTATTGTCATCATTTTTTGTACGCTTAGGCGCATCTGGCATATCTACAGGGTAAGTTTCGGGCTTAGACATGTTATCTCCTCCGATTAGTAGGTTTGCTGTGAATTTTTTAGAGATTGCCTGCGACAATCGTTTCGGTCCCACTGCTCTTGATGCACTTGATGACTGCTGGCGAGCGAAAATAAAGTCTTGCGATTGTCAATTCGCCCGCACCTTATTACATAGCTTACGGTGCCTTACTTGGTTTTATCCGTGGAAAATTCAAGATAAGCGCATTTCTCTTTGAAGCCCTGGCAGACGCAGAGCTTTTAGTTGAAAAAATTTGGGTATATGTTTTTATGAGAATACCTGATAAAATCATAATATGAAAATAAGTAAGGGGGACAAACGTGCAACAACAATATAGACAAGAAAAACAAATGCAAATGAACGATAAGCCATTAATTAAAGCTGACAATAAAATATTCCGGGTTCAGAACCCTATTCGCAGCGAACTATCATTAGCTGTTCTTTTTCTATTTAAATTCCATATTTCTAAGAGTGTGAAAAAAACAGCCGCAGCGCACCCCCAGACTAATATAATTTTTGATAAAGCCGGCGGGTCCTGGTGGAAACCCCAATATCACATCATAGTCGGCGGAAAGACAAAGAAGGCTGTTCAAGCTGCAGGCGAAATGTTGCAGAAGACTTTAAATGGCGGCAAAGAAAAAAAGATTGAAAAGTAAGAAGGACGAACTTTTTATTAAATAATATACTTTAAGCTCACGTTTGCCGGTTGGCAAGCCTGAGCTTAATTTTTTTCCCTTGCGGGTAGAAATTTTAGTTAATGGGGGATAGTACGGTCACACGAAAATACAAAAGCGAATGAGGAAATTATTACTTGTGTAGCGAAGCATTTATAGTAAAATTGATTTGTGAGTCCGGTGTGTATGCCTTGTGGTACACCAGACCGTTTTAGTGGCAGGGACAACAATTTAAATTAACTGGATAAATTGAGATATTATTATGGATAATAATGGACAATGAACTAAGTTGTAATAAGGTGGTAAAAATGAAAAAATATATCTTGGGTTTTATTTTTGCTTGTATCGTTGCTAGTATGTGTTTCTTGTCTGTGTCGAAGTCGGTGTTTACGGGTTTTAATAGTGATGCGGGCCAGATCATGCATGTGATCACAGCGGATATGAAGCATGAACACACGATTTCATGGAAGACGTCAACTTTTGGTAACCCGGGAATTATGGAGATACGCCCCAAGCAGTCGGACAATATCACAAGGATTAATGCAGAGGCAGTGGAACTGCCTTCGTATAATGGTGGCGATCGTTTTATGCTCCATACGGCGCGGGTTACTAATCTTAAAGCCGGAACTGAGTATGAATACCGTGTTTCGGTTGGCAAACGGCAATCTGCCTGGAAAGAATTCAAGACAGAACCGGAGTCGACGTCATTTAAAGCTCTTATTTTTGGTGATTCACAGTCAGTAAACTATAAAGAATGGGCGAAAACAGCTCAAAAAGCTTGGGAAAATAATGCCGATACAGCGTTTTTTATTAATATGGGTGATCTTGTTGATAATGGGCAAGACGAAAGGCAATGGAATGCCTGGTTTGATGCAGCAACGAATCTTCTGGCAGCAATGCCTATAGTACCGGTGATGGGAAATCATGAAACCTATAGTCTTGATTGGAAGATGGCTACACCCGATTATTATCTCTCTCTTTTCGCCTTGCCGGCGAATGGTCCGGCGGGACTGGAACGCTACGCTTATTCTTATGATTATGGTGACGTCCATTTTATTGTACTCAATACACAGTTAAATGAACTGCGTGACTGGTATCCTGATTTATTAGAAAAACAAAAGGTATGGCTGGAAAAAGATCTGTCTCAAACCCAGAAACCATGGAAGATAGTTCTTATGCATCGAGGTATTTGGGAACATCCTTTCAATGGACCGCTTGATGAGATTGGTAACACATTTGTACCGGTATTTGATAAATATCATGTTGATCTCGCATTTACGGCACATGTGCATTCCTATGCGCGCACGGCGGCTCTGAAAAACGGCCGTCAGGATCCTTCCGGTGCTATCTATATTACGACAGGACGGAGCGGGGACCGGGTATGGGATAAATCGCCGCAAAAACCGGTGGATGAATTTTATTATAACCCACTCGATATGCCAAATTACCTTGTACTGGAAGCCTCACGAAATACTCTTAAAATTGCTGCTTTTAAGCAGAACGGTGAGCCCATTGATCAGACAGAAATAAAAAAATAGCAATGCTCTAAGACAACAACGGCATTAGCCTTAACGCGTTAAGGCTAATGCCGTTAGATTTCTTTAGCCATTTTGAAGCTTGCATGATAGAATTTGGAACAGCTTTCTTGCGCGTTCTTTCCAGGAGTTATCCCGGGCTAAGGTAATTCTGTCTTCTCGTTCTCGTGCACTGGGAATAGGGGAAAAACCGGGAAACATGTCTTCTGTAACAATGGTAACATATTCCCGATTTATTTCCGGTAAGGGAGTACTTAAAATAGGAACGCCACTGGCAAGATATTCCCAATACTTTACGGGATTAACCCCTTTAGTCATATCGGTAATTTTGAAAGGAATTAGACAGTAAGCGAAATTACTGAGAAATTTAGGCACTTCACAGTACTCTCTATACCCAAGATAGTGCATATTAGTATGGGGAAAGGATACCCAATTACGTCCCAGCAATGGGCCTATGAACACAAACTCGTATTCAGGTAAGCAGTAGGCCATGGTATTTAATAATTCCGTATCCAGCCAAGGCGCTATCGCTCCTATATAGCCAACAATTGGTTTTTTTCCATTAAAAGGCATGCGTTTAATATACTGACGGTCCTGAGCATTTTTGAAGTGGTCGTAATCGCATCCATTTGGTAGAAGATGTATTTCATTTCCAGTCAAGGCCTGAGCCCTGGTGACTAAAGAACGGGCAGTAGCAAGCACAATATCGGCAGCTTTTACTGATTCTGTATAGTTAGGCTGCCAGGATGAAAAAAAATCAACTGGCTCATCTACAGAGTCAAAGATTATTAGGTCGACAGTAGATGCTCTTATTTGTGCGATGTGTGGTGGGTAGGTGAAGTAGGCTACTACAGGCTGGTTCGGAAACGTTGCTCTTGCCCACTGCACAGTAGTGGTAAAGCTCTGACCGTTGGCCAGTATCAGGTTTGGAGACAGTGTAATAAATCCCTTAGAATAACGGTTTTCCCGGTTTATATTACAAAAAATACATAGGCAATCAAATTCGGCAAGTGTTTTTAATAGTTGCTGAGGCCGTTGGTGCAGATAGTTCCAGTCGATTGTGGGCGGGTATATAATAACAGGTTTCATAAACAATCACCTTTTCCCTGTTGGTTATATAGACTTATCCGCACTAAAGGTGCGGGCAGGATTGGCAGATTTTACTGCATAATATTCAAATATGACCTCTATAGTTACCGAAAGGGCTTACGGTTCCGTGCTATAAAATAAGCCTAAGAAAAAAAGGAAAGCAGGGACGTTTTTTCCGCTGCTTTCCTTTTGCTATACCTAGTTATATGATAAGTTCTTTATTTATGAACTGTGTGTCGATATTGCCGCTGCAAAATTGCTGATTGTTCAATACCTGCCGGTGAAAATCAATGATCGTTTTGATACCGGTTATATGGAATTCCCGCAAGGCTCTTTTCATAATGCGGATAGCGTCTCCACGCGTGCGTCCATGGACAATAACTTTGGCGATCAGCGAATCGTAATAGGGAGATACGGTGGATCCGGCGCAAACTCCGCTATCCACACGGACATAAGGACCTCCCGGCTGATGATAGAAACCAATTTTACCAGGGCATGGCAGAAAATTCATTTCCGCATCTTCGGCATTAATCCGGCATTCTATAGCGTGGCCATGGATACGTATATCTTCTTGTTGTATGTTTAGCGGTTCGCCGGCAGCGATACGAATTTGCTTGCGCACGATATCGATGCCTGTAATCATTTCAGTTATGCCATGCTCAACCTGAATTCGCGGGTTTATCTCCATGAAATAGAAGGCACCACTTTTTTTATCGAGGAGAAATTCGATTGTGCCTACGTTAGTATAATTGATATTTTTTGCTGCCAGTACGGCCAATTCGCCTACCCGCTCCCGCATGCCCGGAGTAAGAGCACTGGAAGGAGCTTCTTCCAGTATCTTTTGATTGCGGCGCTGCAGTGAACATTCGCGCTCGCCTAAATGAATTACATGGCCATAGTGATCAGCCATGATTTGCACTTCGATATGACGGGCATCGGTAATATACTTTTCGATATAGTAGTCGTCGGCTGAAATATCAATTCTTTTTAGGACGTTCATAAGCTGGGTTTGATTCTCGATAACTGCCATGCCTTTACCGCCGCCGCCGGCAACTGGTTTAAGCATGACCGGATAAGTGATTTCCTCTGCTAAGCGATAAGCATCTTCGCTGGTTTTAACAGGATCGGAGCCTTGTGCCATCGGCAGGCCGGCTTGAAGCATCGCCGCCCGCGCAGCGTCTTTGTTACCAACCCGTCTGATACTGTCAGCACTTGGGCCGATAAAGGTGAGCCCTGCATTGGTAACCATTTCAGCAAAATCTGCATTTTCGGATAAGAACCCATAGCCGGGATGGATGGCATCTGCTTTGGCTGTCAGGGCTGTGTTGACAAGTTGCGTGCCGTTTAAGTAGCTTTCGAAGACGTCAGATTGACCGATGTAATAGGCATGGTCGGCCAATCTGACGTGGAGGGAGTCGGTATCGGCGTCAGAATATACGGCAACTGTTTCAACATTCAGCTCCTGGCAGGCCCGGATGATCCTTACGGCTATCTCGCCGCGATTGGCGATTAACACACGTTTGAACATCGGTGTAGACCTCCCATTTGCAATTTTAGTTTACCCAGATCCGGTAGGGGACCGAGCACTAATACATTTGATTATATGTGCCAATTCTAAAGAAAGCAAGATGCTTTCTATGTATACATTTGGACAAGGATAAGCCTATTACTACCTAAACCCGAAATGTAGCGTATAGATAATCGACATTCCCTATATATTTATAGAGTAAGTGCCCATGAACCTTACGTATTTGAAGCCATTTGCGAGTGGAGGGGGATTATGCAATTCGACAAATCCATTATACATTCGATCATTGAAGGACTTCACCTGACTGATGAAATACAGGTGAAGGATATTCCGGATATAGGGCTATATATGGATCAACTGCTCGAATTCCTGAACCGGCGACTTAGTCCGGCGAAACGAGACATACTTGATAAAGGCCTAACCAAAACGATGATTAATAACTATACTAAGGATCAGCTTATGATTCCGCCTGAGAATAAGAAATATAGCACATACCACATCATGCTGCTTATATTGATTTGTCAGCTCAAGAGCATTTTATCTATCAGTGACATAAAAAAACTACTAGCACCCATGTTGAATGATATCGGCACACCGGATGACGACATTATTCCGTTGGAGGAGATATACAATACATTTTTAGACTTGAAACGTCAGCAGTTTTCCGAGTTTCAGGAAAGTTTCATAGATAAGGTTAAACATATCGAAAGCAAAATGTCGTCGATCGATACCGAGCAGCGTGAGGAAGCCGAGCTATTTCTAACGGTATTGTTATTGACGGCACAAGCTAACGCCTCCAAGCGTCTGGCAGAAAAATTAATAGATACTTATTTTGTTGGGAAGACGGAATAAAAAAATGAAAGCACACGCCGGCAGTTATTGTGCAGGGCGTGTGCTGTTTTTATGCTGCATGCAGGGTATAAAACCACCACACGTTATATGCTAAGTCGTAGCTTGCAATATTTTATGTGCGGTTATTCGAGACAATATTATATAGTGTTTAATTGAATCGAATAGGTTATATCGTAAATAGAAGAAAAACAACAATAAATCATGAAAAAATGATAAAATTATCTGTTTTTCGCTGAAATTAGTAACTTATGATTATCGAAATGAATATAGTAGACCAGAGAAAGGAAGTGTTACTATGTGTGAATGGCTGGTGGGAATAGTAACTGTCCTGCTGCTTGGTCTATTGTTGCGTTATAAAATCATAAAGGCTTCCAAGAGATTTAAATGAATAAGGGGGGAAATCTATGTTAAAAGTTGGTCTCATCGGGTGTAGTTTGTGTCAGGATAAGTGCTGGGAAAATAAAGATTTCCTCGCCGTTAGAGAGGGAGAGGGTGTATTCAAAAATGTGGGGGCCGCCGAACTGATAGGCTGCTTTACGTGTGGCGGATGCCCAGGTAAACAGGTTGTGGATCGAGCCAGATTATTGGTAAAAGGAGGCGCCGATATCATTGCTTTATCGTCGTCAATACATCATGCCGGCGATGGCTGTGGCTGCCCCTATTATGAGAATATAAGGAAAGAATTGGACAAACAACTGAAGTCGGTAATCATCATCGATACAGTTACCAATAGTGGTATGTAAGACCGGAAAAAGTATTTAAGTAAACGTAATTAGTGACAAAACAATCAAACCGCACTTTTGTTGCGGTTTGATTGTTTATGGAATCTTTAATTAAGCCAGACGTTAATGACACATAAGCCGATAACCGACGCCGGATTCGGTGATAATATAGCGCGGTTGTGCTGGATCTGCCTCAATTTTTCGTCGCAGTTGCCCAATGTAAACCCGAATATAGTGAGTGTCTTCGTTATAAGAATTGCCCCATACTGCCTTTAATAATTGCTTATGGGTAAGTACACGTCCGGCGTGCTGTGCCATGATTTTAATAATTTCATATTCCGTAGGGGTAAGCTTGATTTCCCGGTCATCTACTGTTACTCGCCTTAGCACCAAGTCGACTTTGAGTCCGCCGCAAGTAAGGACAGGTTCATTTTCGTTTTCGGCGGAACGCCTCAGGCACACTCGCAGCCGTGCCAGAAGTTCGCCCATCCCAAAAGGTTTTGTTACATAGTCGTCAGCCCCGGCATCTAACGCTTCGATTTTTTCCTGCTCCTGATCGCGGGCCGTCAGTATAATAATTGGCACGCCAGACCAATCACGAATTTGTTTGACAACTTCCTTACCGTCGATATCAGGCAAACCTAGATCAACGATAATTAGATCAGGCTTGAATATAGCAGTGCGGTTAATACCGTCTTTGCCGGTATCCGCTTCATCCAAGGTATAGCCGTAAGCCTGTAAAGAAACTTTCAGCAGTTTCCTGATTTGGGGTTCGTCGTCTATAACAAGAACTCGCGGTCCTTTATCAGTCAATGTGTTCACCTGCCGTTCTTGGTGTGAGGGTATTATCACCGTTAATCGGGATAACGAAACTTATTTTTGCTCCACCGTCAGGAGCGTTCTCAGCCCATATCCGCCCGGAATGAGCTTCAAGAATACTTTTACAAATTGATAGTCCAAGTCCTGTGCCTGATACCGTTACGGGCTGCTTTGCCCGATAAAACTTTTCAAAGATATGGTCTAGGTCGTCTTCGGGTATCCCTGGTCCGTTATCATATATATTAACTTTAAGGGTTGCTCCGGCCGCCGAAGCCGTTACACGGATTTTACTACCTGCGGGTGAGTACTTCATAGCATTATCCAACAGGTTTAGCAGGACTTGCTCCAAGAGGACACAATCTGCCCGGATTAGAGGTAAGTCGGGCGGCAACTGAATTTCCATAGGGTGATTTTTTGTTAAATCACCCAAGCGGCGTAGTGCAATTCCGACAATATCCTCTATGTCGCACCAGTCTATTTTTAGAGATAGCATACCGCTTTCCAGGCGGGCAGTATCTAATAGATTAGCGACCACTCTTTCCATTCTGGTAGCGCCGTCTTGTATGGTTTCAAGAAGTTCACGCTGTAAGTCACGGCTATATTCGATACTTTTATCGAGAAGGGTGGATGCGGCACCGGTGATCGCCGAAAGCGGTGTCCGCAATTCGTGGGAAATGGAATTAAACAGAATCGTACGGATTTTGTCCGATTCAGCCAGCAGTTCGGCTTGTCGTGCTGCTTTAGCTAATGTTACTCTTTCAACAGCAATGGCCGCGAGTCCTGCCCAGGCATCAATGAGCCGTTTTTCTTCAGAAGTAATTTTTTGGTCACCAATAGATATTCCCAATACGCCGCCAATTTGTTCACCGCTAACCAGCGGAACAAATAGAAATTGGGCTCCCGGCAATGTTTCGGTCGAGCGTCCGGCGACTTGGCCATGTTCAAAGGACCAGGCTGCTACTGCATATTCGGTCTCCGGAAGTGTTTCTTTATTGTTTCCCGCAAAAACTGCATTGGGAACATAAGTGCCTAGAACCGTGAGTTTGCCTTGTTCAGAAGGTATGAGCACAACTGTCTCGCGCCCAATTGTGTCGCCGCTGTGCCTTGCCAATTCCTGCGCAATGTAATTTAAGTCAGTTACAGCAGCAATTTGCCGGCTAAATTCATAAAGCGCACGAACGCTTTTCTCGCGTTGTCTTGCTGATTTAGCTTCTTGCCTGAGTTTTTCAGTTCTGCCGCCAATGATAAAAGATACCACGATAAAAATAATGAAACTCCAGAGATAGCGGATATCGTAGACGGTAAAATTAAGTAACGGCGGCACAAAAAGGTAGTCAAAAGCGAGTACACCGGCTAATGCTGTAAGGTAGGAGGACCATCGCCCCCACCATAGGGCGGTTAATAATACAGGCAACAGATATAATAGGGCGATATTTACTAATTCTAACTGTGGTTTGAATAGGCAGCTGACGGCCGTTACGGCTGCAGTCATAGCTAACCCGCCAACTGTATGCAGCCAATTTAATTTCGAAATATCCGGGGCAGCCGTTTTTACTGTTGGTCCTTGTTCTTTTTCGGCGTTGCCTTGAATGACGTAAACATTAATGCCTGCACTGTGGCGAATGATTTTATCTACTAAAGAACCATGGATCAGTTCCCATAGGCGGCTGTGGCGTGGTTTGCCTACAACAATTGAGGTTACGTTATGGTTGCGCGCAGCATCTAATATTTCCTGTACGAGATTATCGGCGACGACGGTAAGTGTTTTTCCGCCTAATTCTTCGGCTAACCGTATGTTGCGCGCTATACGGTCCCGTTCTTTGTCACTCACCGGAAAACGACGGCGCGATGTTTCGACGTGAAGAGCTAAAAAATCGGCGTGGAGTCCTTCCGATAGCCGTTTGGCCGCGCGGATAAGCTGGGCAGAAAATGGACTGGCGCTAACACATACCATGACACGTCCGGCGGCAGGCCATGGCCCGGCTATCCGGTTAGACCTCATATACTGTGTCATGTCCTGATCTACCCTGCTGGCAGTAAATCTCAGTGCCAGCTCTCTGAGCGCATTAATATTCCCCGGACGGAAAAACTTTTTCAGGGCTTGTGCGGCTTGACCGGGTACATAGACCTTACCTTCTTTGAGGCGCTTGATCAAGTCTTCCGGCGGAATGTCAATAAGTCGTAAGTTGTCGGCCTGTTCGACAATGTAGTCCGGTACCGTTTCACGAACAATAACTCCAGTGATTTGTGCCACTACATCATTAAGGCTGTCGATATGTTGAATATTAAGCGTTGTATAGACATTAATTCCGGCATTGATAATTTCTTCTACGTCCTGGTAGCGCCGGACATGACGCGAACCGGGGATATTGGTGTGGGCTAATTCATCGACCAGCACCAATTCCGGTTTTTCCCGTAATATGGCGTCAATATCCATTTCCTTAAGTTCTCTTTCCCGGTAGTGCATAAGCTTGGGAGCAATACAGGGCAAGCCTTCCACTAGTTTTTCCGTTTCAGCCCGCCCGTGAGTTTCTACCCAGCCGATGACAACATTTGTGCCTTCATGAAGCTTATCATGGGCTGCTTCCAGCATGTTGAATGTCTTGCCGACGCCGGCAGCGGCACCCAAAAATACCGTGAGTTTGCCTTTGGCTTCTTTGCTGATTTTCTCTAATAATTCATCAGGATTTGGTCTGTCGGTTGCTTTTTCTTTAGGCATAGCGTGTCCCTCCCATATATACACGCAGAGGGCTGCTCCGCGTAAGGGATGCAGCCCGGCTGTATTACTGTTTCATAGTATCAAGTGCTAAGTTCAATTCCAATACATTCACGCGCGGTTCGCCGAGAAAACCTAATTGCCGGCCTTCTGTATGCATAGCAACTAAAGCTTTTATTTCGGCGGCGTTAAGGTCTCTTTCTTTGGCTACCCGCTCGACCTGTATATAGGCAGCCTCCGGGCTGATATGCGGATCCAAGCCGCTGGCGGATGCCAGTACCAAATCGCCGGGAACCGGTGTGTGTGCAGGTAGATTGTTATCGCTGCGGACTGCTGCGAGGTTTTCATTTACAGTATCCTTTAGTTTTTGATTGGTCGGACCAAGATTAGAGCCAGCCGAAGCGGTGGCGTCATAGCCTTCAGAACCGGCAGTGGAAGGGCGGCTATGGAAATAACCCGGGCTGGAAAAATTCTGACCGATAAGCTTAGAACCAATTATCTTACCGTTCTGGGTAATTAAAGAGCCATTCGCCTGGGCAGGAAACAAAGCCTGAGCCAAACCGGTCATTGCCAATGGATAGGCTAAGCCGGTCAACAAGGTCATGACCAGAACCATAAGAAGAGAATTTATTATTGATTTCGTCATATTGTTATCATCTTCCTTTGCAGTTTCTCAATTAGTAGCTTTTGTCCGGGACACAATTCTGATCTGATTTCCGCTCATCTGTCTGACTATGAGCATCTCCTGAGTTGTATGGTCGAACATAACACTATATCCATTTTCAATTTCAGCTACCGTCACGCCGAAAAAAGCGGCAAGCTTTTCCAATACGTTTTTACCCGGACACCAGGTATTGTTTTCATAATGCTCTATTGCAGATACAGACACTCCGATGGCTTGAGCCACGGCTTCCAGGCTTGCGCATTTCTCGGAACGCAACAAACGGAGCGTGTCACCAATTTCGAGTACCATATAGTTTTCCTCCCGTTTTATTAAACAAGTCTAAGCGCAACCAATATCATATCAATTAGTTTAATGCCGACGAAGGGCACAATCAGTCCGCCGAGACCATAGAGGATTAGGTTCTTGCGCAGAATTACATCAGCTCCTACCGGCTGATATTTGACACCGCGAAGCGCCAGGGGGATAAGCCCGACAATTATCAGGGCGTTGAATACCACAGCACTTAAAATGGCGCTTTCCGGGGTAGCCAGACGCATAATGTTGAATGCTCCTAACGCGGGGTAAGTGCTGATAAAGAGGGCAGGTATGATCGCAAAATATTTAGCGACATCGTTGGCGATACTGAAGGTTGTCAGTGAACCCCGCGTCATCAGGAGTTGCTTGCCAATTTCCACTACTTCAATAAGTTTGGTGGGGTTGGAGTCAAGGTCAACCATATTACCGGCTTCTTTTGCTGCCTGGGTGCCGCTGTTCATAGCTACACCAACATCAGCTTGCGCCAAGGCTGGCGCATCATTGGTGCCGTCACCGGTCATGGCTACCAGCATGCCATTTTCCTGATATTCGCGAATCATTTTAAGTTTGGCTTCCGGTGTTGCTTCCGCCAGGAAATCATCTACTCCGGCTTCTGCAGCAATGGCGGCGGCAGTTAATGGGTTGTCACCGGTAATCATCACTGTTTTAATGCCCATCTGCCTAAGCTCCCGGAATCTTTCCTTAATACCGCCTTTGACAATATCTTTTAGGTGAATCGTGCCAAGTACCTTACTGTTTTGCGCTACAACAAGCGGCGTGCCGCCGTTTTTCGCGATGGCTTCAGAGGTGGCGCGGACGGCCTCGGGAAAGGTGCCATCCTGAGCGGCTATATACTTCTGAATCGCATCGACAGAGCCTTTGCGTATCTGCTGGTCTTTCATGTTGATGCCGCTCATGCGTGTTTGTGCGGTAAAGGGTACAAACTCTGCGCCTAAGGCGGTTAAATCCCGTTCGCGTAAGTTATACTTTTGCTTTGCTAATACGACAATACTGCGGCCTTCCGGTGTTTCGTCGGCCAAGGAAGATAATTGTGCGGCATCTGCCATATCTGATTCGCTTATGTCTGGTGCGGGGATAAATTCCGTTGCCATGCGGTTACCCAAAGTGATTGTACCTGTTTTGTCTAAGAGCAGTACATTGACGTCACCGGCGGCTTCAACTGCGCGGCCGGACATGGCCAATACATTTCGTTTTAATAACCTATCCATCCCGGCGATGCCGATGGAGGAGAGCAAGCCGCCTATCGTGGTAGGGATCAGACACACTAATAAAGCAATCAGGGTTGTTACCGACAAGGTAGCGCCGGAATAGATAGCAAAAGGTTCAAGCGTAGCTACTGCAATCAGGAAAATGATGGTCAACCCTACCAGTAGAATGGTGAGAGCAATTTCATTAGGTGTTTTCTGCCGCTTAGCTCCCTCTACCAGTGAAATCATACGGTCGAGGAAGGTTTCGCCGGGATTGGCTGTTACCCGAACCTTAATCCAGTCAGACAGCACTTTGGTTCCGCCGGTGACGGAAGACTTGTCGCCGCCTGATTCCCGGATAACGGGAGCCGATTCGCCGGTAACGGCGCTTTCATCGACTGTGGCCATACCTTCGATAACTTCGGCGTCACTAGGAATTACATCGCCTGCTTCAATTAACAGCAAATCGCCTTTCTTAAGTTCGTTAGCGTCGACAATGGTAATATTACTACCACTAAGTTTTTTTGCTTTGGTTTGGCTGCGGGTATTTTTGAGTGCCTGCGCCTGGGCTTTGCCACGTCCTTCGGCGATAGCTTCGGCAAAGTTGGCGAACAGTACAGTGAACCACAACCAGAGATTAATCTGCAGGGTAAAGGCGATACTACCGCTGCCTTGCAAAAAGTCCCGCAGCATTAACCCGGTGGTTAAGAGCGCTCCGGTATAGACGATAAACATAACCGGATTTTTAATTTGCACGCGGGGATCAAGCTTTTTAAAGGCATCACGGACGGCGCCCGCGATGATCTTTTTATCAAAACTGCCATTTTTGCTCATATTCATACTCTCCTAAAAAGTGCTGCCTTGCAGCAGTAATAGATGCTCGACGATGGGGCCTAACGCAAGGGCAGGCAAGAAAGTCAGGGCGCCAATCACCAGCACTACTCCTGCCAAAAGGATGACGAACAGTAGGCCGGTTGTGGAAAAGGTGCCCAGTCCTGGCGGTGAAATCCGCTTCTCAGCCATGCTGCCGGCGATAGCCAAAACCGGAATGATAACACCGAACCGGCCGAGCAGCATAGCGGCGGCAATCATAAGATCGTAAAACAGGGTATTTGCCGTCAGACCGCCAAAGGCGCTGCCATTGTTGCCTGCTCCGGAAGCAAATGCATACAGTATCTCGCTCAGTCCGTGCGGACCGGAGTTAGCAATGCTGGAAGTACCGGCATCAGTTACCGACGCGATGGCACTGCCGATTAAGATAACCACAGATGGGATAAGAATGGCAAGCGTGGCCATTTTAATTTCCCAAGCTTCAATTTTTTTACCAAGGTATTCCGGCGTGCGGCCAACCATTAGACCGACAATGAAGACGGTCATAATGACATACATCATCATTCCGTAAAAACCGGCGCCTACACCGCCGACAACAACTTCACCCAGCATCATCTGCAGCATAGGTATTAGCCCGCCAAGCGGTGTCAGACTGTCATGCATGGCGTTGACTGCACCGCAGGAGGCTGCTGTAGTAACAGTGGCAAACAGCGCCGAACCACTAATGCCAAACCGTATTTCTTTTCCTTCCAGGGCAGTAGGTTGACTAATGCCAAGTGATGATAGAATGGGGTTGCCATACAGTTCGCTGGTATAGAGGGATCCCAGCATGATGGTAAACAACAGCAGCATCGCCCCCAATATGGCATAACCCTGACGCTTATCGCGGGTGAGATGGCCATAGGTAAATAGGAGCGACACCGGCACCAAAAAGATCGCTAATGCTTCAAGCAGATTGGTCAGAGGAGTGGGGTTTTCGAAGGGATGGGCCGAGTTGGCGTTAAAGAAGCCGCCGCCATTAGTACCCAGCATTTTGATGGCTTCCTGGGAAGCTACCGGACCCATTGCCAGTGTTTGTTGCGCTCCTGTCAATGTCTGAACGGTTACATAAGGTGACAGGTTTTGCAGCACACCCTGTTGGACTAAAACGCAAGTTAGGATGATGGATAACGGGAGCAGTACCCAAACAGTACTACGGACAAGGTCGAACCAAAAGTTGCCGATGGTTTTAGTAGTCTTACGGGTAAGCCCTCTGATAAGCGCTACCGCCACAGCAAGCCCTGTGGCGGCAGAGACGAAGTTCTGCACCGTGAGCGCCGCCATTTGCGTAAAATAACTTACGGTTGTTTCGCCGCCGTAGGCTTGCCAGTTGGTATTGGTCATGAAGCTGACCGCTGTATTAAAGGCAACATGCCACGGCGTTACACCTGCCAGGTTCTCGGGATTAAAGGGCAGAAAATCCTGAAGCACCTGTATCAGATATACTGCCGTCATGCCGATGAGATTAAACCAGACTAAGTTTTTTGCATAGTCTTTCCAATTCATTTCCACTTTACTGTCTACGCCGGTTAGACGATAGATGGTTTTTTCCAATGGCAAAAATAGTGGGTCAAGCAGTGTTTTCTCCAGAGAAAATACGCGCGCCATATAACGGCCCAGCGGCAAGGCCAAAAGAATCAGTATTGCCAAAAAAACAAGAAATAAAAAAATATCATTTGTCATTTTAAAACTCCTCCGGTTTAAGTAATGCGTACACTAAGTACGCTAATAATAACAGCGCCAGTGAGCCGGCCAGCCATAGATCGGCCATATGAAATCCTCCCCCGAATTCATTGTTGTTTAATACAGTCATATTGTATCTCTATTTGGAGTCAGTATGTCGTCAAGAAGAAGGGGCTAGGTGTAAAAAAGTTGTAAAGAGAAGCGGTAACGTACGATGAAAAATGAAAAACACCGTACCAATGTAGAACTGGTGCGGTGCTTGTGTGGGTTGCTTTAGTGGATTAGCAACTTTTTTGTGCCGGTGAGTTTTATGGAGAATCGAAAATTTTTTCGCAAGAAGGAAGTTTATGTTAAAAAGCAGTATATTCTGGTAATAAGCTAAATCAAGTAATGAGTGGAGTCAATCCGAGTAAATTCATTTTACATTACAAGAATCTTTAAGATTGTGGCACTGGAGTGAATGGTCGTGGAAAGTAGAAAGCAGGCAGTTATTACCCATGATAAAGGGCTGCATGCCCGTGTGGCGGCTATGATTGTGCAAAAGGCATATGAAATTGAACATAAAAGACAGGTCAAACTATATTTTCGGCATCCGGGCGGCACGGCTGTTCCCGCCGCTAGTATTATGCCACTGGTGTCGCTACGGGTTAAACAGGGAGATACGATCTGGGTAGAGGCCGTCGGTCTGGCGGCTGAAGCCGCGGTCGCCGAAATGGCGGTATTCTTGGAAAGCGATTTTGTGCTGGACGATGCCGTTACCATGAATCAGGTTGATACCTTATTGCAGGACAATGCCATTACGGCCGGGCAGATATTTGCCAGTATGGCAAATGGTCTGATAGTTGCCGACGAAAATGATGTAGTTACTATTTTTAATCCGGCAGCAGAACGCATCTTGGGTATTCCTGTCAGTTGCGCCCTCGGCCACAAAGCGCAAACAATTATACCCGGATCACGGCTGCATATTGTTGCAAAAACCCTGGAACCTGAAATAGGCTGCCGTCAGTCCATTGGTTCGCTGACAATCCTTACTAACCGGACACCTATTATTGCCGATGGTCAAGTACGCGGAACTATGGCCATTTTTGAGGACATCTCGGTACTGGAAACGGTCACCGGTGAGCTGAAGGCCGTAAAAGAACTAAAAGAACGTCTGCAATTGGTATTGGAATCGGTTCAGGACGGAATCTGTGTGGTAGATAGGGGCGGAGATATAACGTATGTTAATCCGACTTACGTAGAGCTTGTTAACCAATCCCGCCAGGAACTGATTGGGCAGAATGTCAGGAAGTTGTCGCCGGACGGTGTGCGCAGCCGGGTGCTGGCGACAGGCCGGCCTGTTATTGGCAGTATTGTTGTCAAGCCGGGCGGAATGACGGTAGTGGCAAATGTCAGTCCCATAGTAGTGGATGGCGAACTGACAGGTGCCGTTTCGGTAGTCAAAAATGTAAGCGAAGTTCATAATTTAATGGACAAGCTAAATCATATTTCCGCCAAAGCCGAGTATCTGGAACATGAACTGCGGCGAGTCCAAAAGCCGGGGCCGGATTTTCGCAAATTTATTGGTCAAAGCGGCAAGGTACAGGAAGCATTGGCTATTGCCGCTAAAGCTGCCGCCAGCGGGACAACCGTATTAATAAGCGGTGAAAGCGGTACAGGCAAGGAATTGGTTGCCGAAGGCATCCATTATGCCAGCCGCCGTGCAACAGGGCCGCTTATCAGAATTAACTGTGCCGCGATTCCCGAAAGTCTGCTGGAAAGTGAACTGTTTGGCCATGAAAAAGGGGCATTTACCGGCGCCGTGCGGCAAAAACCGGGTAAGTTCAGTTTAGCCGACAAAGGGACAATTTTCTTGGATGAAATCGGTGAACTTAGCAAAAGCATGCAGGCTAAACTGCTCAGGGTGCTGCAGCAAAAAGAGTTTACCCGGGTGGGCGGCGAGGCTGTTATTAAGGTCGATGTCCGGATTATCGCAGCTACTAACCGCAATCTGAAAGAGTTGGTGGCAGAGGGAGCGTTTCGGGAAGATCTGTATTACCGGCTCAATGTAATCCCTATCCTCCTGCCGTCCTTACGGGAACGGACGGAAGATATCCCGCTGCTGGTCGACCATTTTTTGCATAAAGTGATTGCCGAACAGAACAAAATAGTTACCGGAATAGCCAGTGAGGCTATGGCCGGCCTGATGGCCTACCGCTGGCCGGGCAATGTACGTGAATTGGAGAATGTTATTGAGCGCATGGTCACACTTTCTGATAGTTCTGTGTTGATGGCTGCGGATTTGCCATTTTACCTCAGGGAAGGCAGTGAGGCCGCCCCCGCTTTAGCGCAGCCCGAGACAGCTGTTTTGCCTGATCTAAAACAACCCGTGGTTTTGCCTTGGGTGGAATATGAGAAGCAAATTATCGCTTTGGCTCTAGCAAACTACGGCAGTTTTAACGCCGCAGGCAAAGCGTTAGGGTTAACCCATAAAACAGTGGCGGCCAAAGCCCAAAAGTACGGAATTGCCAAAACGGTAACCTGGGAAAATAGGGGTGACTAGGTAAAAAATATCAACGACAATGAGTCTGGTTGATACTTTTGTACAAGAGTGCCAGCTAGGGTTGGCACTCTTGTATTCTTATCTGCCGTATTATCCAGGTTTTCGGTCATTGCGAGCGGCAGCAGGGCAAATTTTTCTCCTGGCATGGTTCTTGCTTTATAATAGGGCAGCTACCGGAACGCGGTATAGTATAGCGATGAGGAGGCTGTAAGTAATGAAAAAGCTAATTAACAATGCGGAACAAGTTGTTGAGGAAATGCTGCAAGGGGCCGTTTTGGCTCACCCTCAGTATGTTAAGCGGGTGGAAGGGTTTAATGTATTAGTGCGGGCCAATTCCCCAGTGCAAGGTAAGGTCGCTTTGGTATCAGGCGGCGGCAGCGGGCATGAACCGTCCCATGCCGGCTATGTTGGGCGCGGTATGCTTGACGGTGCCGTTGCCGGTGCGGTATTTACTTCCCCTACGCCTGATCAGGTATATGAAGCCGTTAAGGCTGTTGATGGCGGCAAAGGTGTACTGTTAGTGATCAAAAACTATACCGGTGATATCATGAATTTTGAAATGGCAACGGAAATGGCTGAGGCCGATGGTATTAAAGTGGCCAAAGTGGTTGTCAATGACGACGTAGCTGTTGAAAACAGCACCTGGACTACCGGGCGGCGCGGGATTGCCGGTACGGTTTTTGTTCATAAAATTGCAGGCGCAAAGGCCGAGACCGGCGCGGATTTGGCGGAAGTGCAAAAGACAGCCGAGAAAGTAATCGCTAATGTCCGTTCTATGGGTATGGCGCTGTCTCCTTGCATCGTACCGGCTGCCGGCAAACCTAGCTTCACGCTGGCTGAGAACGAAGCGGAAATCGGCATGGGTATTCATGGCGAGCCCGGTACCCACCGTGAAACTGTCCGCCCGGCTGATGAAACAGCCGAGCATTTAGTGAATAAGATTTTGGCGGATATGTCGCTGGACGCAGGCGATGAAGCAGCGGTGATGATCAATGGTCTGGGCGGAACACCGCTAATGGAACTGTATGTAATTAACCGCAAAGTAGCAGCCATGCTTGCTGAAAGAAATATTAAAATCGCAAAGACGTATATTGGCAACTATATGACTTCATTGGAAATGGCGGGTTTCTCGGTTACTGTACTGAAGCTTGACAGCGAACTGAAAGAATTGCTGTTTGCGCAGGCTGATACACCGGCTCTGGTTCAATTCTAAGAGGAGAGAAGGAGTTTATAATGGCAAACGTCATTGCAGCAATAGATGCGCTGACAGAAATAATACTGGCTAACAAAGAAAAACTGACCGAGTTGGATGCTGCGATTGGTGATGCTGACCATGGCATCAACATGGCGCGTGGTTTTGAAGCTGTTCACGCCAAACTGGCTACAGCAGGGTCTGACGATATTGGCGGTGTGCTTAAAATGAGCGGCATGACGCTGATATCTACTGTTGGCGGGGCCGCCGGACCGTTATATGGTACTGCTTTTATCCGGATGGCGGCGGCTGCACAGGGCAAAACCACAATCGATACCGAAACCGCAGAAGCTATGTTTGAAGCTGCGATTGGCGGCATTAAAGAACGCGGTAAAGCTGTTCGGGGTGAAAAGACAATGCTGGATGCCCTTGAACCCGCGTATGAAGCGTTTAGCCAGGGGATGGCGGAAGGGGAAGACCTGTTACGGTGCCTTGAATTAGCCACAGACGCAGCAGGCAAAGGTGTTGAATACACCAAAACAATTATTGCGACCAAGGGACGGGCCAGCTATCTGGGCGAACGGAGCTTAGGGCATCAGGATGCGGGCGCAACCTCAACTTACCTGATGCTAGCGGCGCTTACCGCCTTTGCTAAAAAGTATAGTCGGGAGGCATAACTATGGTTGGAATTGTCGTAGTATCACATAGCGCTAAGATTGCAGACGGTATATGCGATTTGGCAGGGCAAATGACAGCTCCCGGGCAAAAACTCATTGCGGCCGGCGGTATGGCCGATGGGGGCATTGGCACCGACGCTTTCCTAATTCAAGCAGCCATTGAAAAAGCTGAAAGCGGTGATGGAGTGCTTGTCATGGTTGATTTAGGCAGCGCCGTTATTAGCGCTGAACTTGCGGTAGAGATGCTTGATGAAAAGTATAAAGGGCAGGTAGCCATTGCTGATGCGCCGATTCTGGAGGGAGCTATTGCTGCTGCTGTGGATGCTTCGGTCGGTCAACCGCTGGCCAGTGTGCTGGCGACTGCCGAAGGGGCCAGGGAGTTACGAAAGCGGTAGGAGATTCATGTAGAACCATACCCGGACTTAATTGGAGGAATACACATGACCCAAATTGATTTAGTACTGACAAATACAGCGGGGTTGCATGCCAGGCCGGCAGCGCGATTTATCCAGAAGGCTTCCAGCTATACAAGTAAAGTCACCATTCGGACCGGCGAAAAAACCGCCGATGCTAAGAGCATTCTGTCTCTTATGGGTTTGGGTCTGGGACAAGGGACCAGGTTTACGCTGATGGCTGACGGTGCAGATGAGGTTGAATGTATTGCAGCGTTAAAAGCAATGGTTGAAAACAACTTTGGTGAGGGTTAAATCATGGAAGAGATATTGTTGGGAAAAGGAGTAGTACCTGGTATTGGCATTGCCCAAGTCAAGGTATTATCAGGTGATTTGACAATCCACTTAAATGAATATAGTGCCGGTACGCCGGCACTTGAATCAAGCAAGCTTGCTGATGCCGTTAAGACGGCGGCAGCAGAGTTGCTGCAGTTAAAAGAGGCAGCTAAGGCTGATGGGCAGGCCAGTCAGGCTGATATTATGGACGCGCATCATGCGATGGTAACTGATCCTGGGCTGTCTGCCAGCATGTACGGTAAAATTGATCAAGGGGTAGCGGCGCCGCGGGCGGCAATGGCGGCGGCCGAAGAGTTTGCAGCCGTGTTTGACTCAATGCCTGACCCGTATTTGCGGGAACGGGCAGCTGATGTGCGGGATGTGGGCCGGAGGCTGGCAAGGCTATTGGTAGGGGGCGGGCAGATAAACTTTGCTCTTGAACCGGTAGTGGTATGCGCCCAGGACCTCGAACCCTCTACTGCTGCCAGCCTGCCTGAGGACAGGGTGTTAGGTATTATATTAGGACAGGGCAGTACGACTTCGCATACCGTAATTATTGCCAAAGCCCGCGGGATACCGGCAGTCACCGGTTTGGGCGAAGCTATATCCCGTATTGCTGACAGTACCGTTGTCATTGTCGACGGTACTCATGGACAGGTTATTCTTAATCCCTCGCCCGCGCGGCTGGCAGAATATAAAGATAAAGCCGAAGCCGCGGCAGCGCAAAAGCGACGGGATGTGGAATTGTCTACATTGGCGGCAATGACTATGGAAGGTAAGAAAATTCAACTGGCAGCCAATATTAGTTCTCCGGCCGATATGGCGGCCGGGCTCCGGCAGGGGGCCGAAGGGGTCGGCTTGTTCAGAAGCGAGTTTTTATTTTTGGGACGGGAAGTTCCGCCTAGTGAAGAAGAACAATTTGCTGCCTATAGAGAAGTGGTTGAGCGGTGTGGTAACCATTTATGCGTTATCCGGACTATGGACATCGGTGGTGACAAACCGCTGCGCTATCTGAATATAAACAAGGAAGACAATCCGTTTTTGGGCTGGCGGGCCATCCGCATTAGCTTGGAACGGCCAGAGTTATTTCATGCACAACTGAAAGCTATCCTCCGCGCAGGTGTCTATGGCAAAGTGGCCATAATGCTGCCTATGATTATCAGTGCGTCTGAAATCGCCAGAGCTCGGGAGTGTGTGGCCAGAGCTGCCACTGAACTCGCCAGGGAAGGGAAAGCCTTTGCTGCTGACGTACCGCTTGGAATTATGATTGAAACCCCGGCGGCAGCCGTTACTGCCCGGGAACTTGCGGCTGAGTGCGATTTTTTCAGTATTGGTACTAATGATTTGGTCCAATATACGCTGGCTGTTGACAGGGGTAATCCGGCGGTTAGTCCGCTATACAGTCACTTTCACCCGGCAGTCCTTAAGCTGATTGACGGTGTTGTCAAAGCTGGGCATGAACGTGGAATTTGGGTCGGCATGTGCGGTGAAATGGCAGGTGATCCGTTAGCTGCGCCGCTGCTGACGGCTATGGGCTTTGACGAACTTAGCATGAGCGCGCCTTCCATACCCCGGGTGAAAGAAGTTATTCGTAAACTGAGTCATCAATCGGCGCAGGAGTTGCTTAACCAGGCCCTTAGTCTAAAAGAAACCGACGCAGTGCGTAGTTTAGTCGAAGAGTACAGGGAACAGATGCTCTTTATTTCCCGGTAATATTTTCACTGGTATTGAAAGGTTAGTCTGCGGTCTGTATAGGCGGCAGACTAATTTTTGTACGCTAGAAAATATCTCGTTAGCATAAGAACTCGTCTGAAAAAGTGACAGTACATTTACAGGAGTTTTTGCCCTTGGTTAGAATAGTTAAAATAAGGTACGTTTATGGAAGAAAGGGAGGATCGGCATGGCGACCCTGGAGACCACTATCAAAGATAAAGCTGAGCAGTTGGGATATGAAGCCTGTGGTATTATTTCAGCAGATAGATTTGAAGAATTTGTAAGGCAGCTAAACACTCGGAGCGAACTATTTCCTCATGCGAAAGCGTTTTACGAAAATTTACGAAAGCTAGCTATACCCAAGGAACAGATTGACTGGGCAAAGTCAGTTATTGTTTGTGTACGGCGATATGACAAGTACAAGATTTCAGACGAACTGGAGCGGTTTATTGGCAAGGTATTTTTGTGTGACGGCCGTTTAAAGTACTCGCAGGAATATAAGAACAACTTGGCATTTGAAGAGTTTCTGCAACAACTTGGTTTTCGGACAATGACCAACGCAGTGCCTGCCCGGTGGGCGGCTGTTAAGGCCGGGCTGGGAAAATTCCGTAATAATAATTTTTTATATAGAGAGACGGGTTCATGGAATTGGGTGGATACTTGGATTGTTGACAAAGAATTAGAATATGAACAGGAAGTAGATTCTTCGCAATATTCTTGTCCTGAGGGCTGCCAAAAATGTATTAAAGCCTGTCCTACCGGAGCTTTGTCGGCGCCATTAACGATGGATGCTACCAAATGTATTGCCTGCAGTACCTTCCGACCGGAATTGAAAATTGACGAGAGCTTATTTGAAAAAATGGGAACCTGGGTGTACGGGTGTGATATTTGCCAAAATGCATGTCCGGCTAATGCAGGAACTTGGAAGGGCAATGAAGTTTGTTTTGAAGAGCCGTTATCCTTGCAAAATTTGATTACCCTTGACAATCTATTTTCTATGGATGAAGAAACCTATCGGACAAAAATTCAACCGCGGTTTTGGTATATCAATGCGGAGGATAGATGGTTCTGGAAATGCAAGGCTATCCGGGCAATGGCTAATGAGGACGCTCAGAAATATCATAAATATTTTGTGCAGGCACTGGACGATCCGAATGAAGAGGTAAGGAAAATGGCGCGATGGGCTTTGGAAGGAGAGCATAAATAGTATATCTTTTCTTACGGTTTACCAGGCCGCGGCTTTACGGTTATCGAATTTCGGCTGCCTGATAAATTATAGTAAGTAAAATAGTAAAACCCAGGAAGTATGCGGAATTCGTATATTTCCTGGGTTCTTATTTTTGGTTTTAGCAATGTGCACTACGAAATAGAGCGATTGTGTCTATGTAGTATCAGTGCATTAATGCACTGATAACTTTGGGATGACCTAGCGTATCGGGGGGCAATGACTTGGAAAACAGCCAAATGGGAAGCAGTGGTGACGTGGGGAACAGCCAATGGGAAAACACTCGTGACGAGGAGAACAAGTGCGGGGGAAACAACTGAAAGGAAAACAGTGGTGACGGGGAAAACAACTGCGAGGGAAGCAAAAGAACGGAAAGCATTGACGACGAGGAGAGCAATTGCGAGGGGAGCACCCAAAGGGAAAACATTGACGACTATCGCTCATTTCGTCCATTTCTTCCATTTCGTCCATTTCCTCAGAATCGCTATCCCATTCAAATATTTCTGGAAGTTCCCATCGATACATAATATATCCTCCTTCTGATTTTTTGAAAAGGATTATCTTATGTATAATATGTGGTTTTAAAATTTTATGTTCATTAAAAATCTACAGGGAAGTTTTCATTCTCAGGTGCCTTCACTGCTGGCTATTGGTTCCCGGTCCAGGACATAGGTTAAGAAAAAGGTGCCCAAGCAGGCAAGCCACTCAAGATAAATTACGTGAGGAAAGATGTGAACGGCAGGGGTGGTTTGCCATAAGATCAATACGATTATACCGGTCAGTATGGTGTAGAAGGCCGAATTTCTGCGGCAGAAACCAGGTGCGAAAAGCGTAAACAACACGATTACGCTGAACGCTGCCGTAAGGCTGAGACCAATCATGAGGGTGTTGATAATGCCGCTGATGGTCATGGCCAGTGTAAGGGTAAGCAATCCGAGTAATACGACGGCACCTTTGGTGACCCTTAGAAAGTTTTTTTCGTTTACGTCAGGGTTAATGAACTTTTTATATATATCCTGGGAAAACAAGGTGGCTGAGCTTAACAACAGGTTGCAGGCGGTGGATACGTCGGCTGCCCAAAGTGCGGCTAAAGTAATGCCGGCAAGAACAGGGTCCAGGGACATAATGGTCATTGGCAACGCCAGTGCCGGACTAACATTGGGGAACGTGGCTTTAGCTATGACACCCATTAAGGCACTGACGAAGCCGATCGGCAGCATCATCAGGCCGCCGATAATAAAGCCGCGCTGGGCTGTGCGTACGTCTTTAGCTCCCAGTGATATCTGAATAATGCTTTGCAGGGACAAGTTGACCGTCACTAAGACGACAATCCAGCTGATAATGCCAAGGATACCAACACCGTCAAAGAAATCCATATAAGGAATGTTGGCTGGAAGCTGAGCCTTGATGTTGGCAATTCCGCCGGCATGATTTACGCCGACAATAGTAGCAAGGATGATGCCGATATACTTAAGGCTAACATTTAATAGATTGGATAGGCTGGCAGACCACATACCGCCAAGGGAAGTGATACCAATAAATACAACTGCGCTTGTCAGCATACCTGTGGTTAAGGTGAAAAATTCAGGCATGAGGGCACACAGGATACTGCCGCCGGCGATATACTGAAGGGACATGACGACAAGTTGAATGACAATCTGGCAGGCAATGCCGGCGATCATTCCCTTTTTGTCATAATAGCGGCCAAGCAATTCGGGGATTGTAGTGATGTTGAGTTCCCGGTATTTTTTGGCAACTAGCAGGCCCATAGCAATGGCACCAAGTCCCCAGGCCGTAGTGTACCAGCCGGCGGAAAGGCCGACTTTATAGGCCTGTTCGGCCACGCCAATTGTGGAGGCACCGCCAACGGCAAGGCCTACAATAGATACTGTAATCAGCGGAGTAGTGAGCTGTCTGCCAGCAAGCACATAGTTTGTTGAATTACCGGCGGAACGCCGTTTGGCATAATAACTTATCAAGAACAATAAGATAATATATAGGCAAACAATGATAAAAGGAATATGCATAATAACCTCCTAAAATATTGAGCGCATTCAAATTTTGTTTTTCTTCTATGCCGGCTATAGAAGAAAAAAATCGCCCCTCTAAACGAGGGACGATAGTTATCGTGGTACCACCCAACTTTGGATCTTAGATAAATAAAAAAAGGGTGTACCTAAGGGGCGAAAAAGCCGCGGTACCACCCTGTTTTAATCCTAAGATCTACTCTAAGTCTGTAACGTAGACAGTACGGCAGGGCCTACTATTGGTTCAGCCTGCAGTTCGGGAAGGAACTTCACCCGGCATTTTCAACTAGTTCACACCAACCACTAGCTCTCTGTATGAAAAGTACTGAGTTACTTTTTTCCGTCATTACTGATAAAGTTATTTTGTTTATTCATGATTATAGGCATATGATGGACATTTGTCAATAATAATTTTACGAAAAAATTACAAATATGCGATAAAAACAAAAAAATATAAAAAGAATATTACATTTTGTAATGACCTAAATTTGTATGAGGAGGTATTATTATGGCTGGAGCTCCGACTATCTGGGTAAATGGGGATATGAGTGAACAAATAGCCGATTTCAACGGTCAATATGTCCTGATAACGACAAATGATATGAAAAAGATAGTATTGGGGAAAACACTGGAAGAGGCGAGAGAAAAATTAAAAGAGATTGGCAGGCCTGATATTGCTAATCAGCTAAAGTAACATCGACTTCCGCTTTCGCCAAAGGCTCGGCACAAGCCGTGTTTTCTTTAGCGGTATGATTGGTTCGTAAGCAAGGTCCTTCCTGTTGTTGCCAGCTCATTTTTGTTATATAATAATTATTATAGCAACTAATAAGGCAATGAGGTGAAATGAATGGACTTTGAACAGGTATTATCTTTACGGAAAACTACCCGGAAATATCAGGAAACACAAATCCAGGAATCAGATTTACAAAAAATATTAGATGCCGCGCAGACAGCGCCTTTAGCTGCGGGGGATGATAAAACTACACATATTACTGTTGTACAGGATCCAACCTTACTCAATAGTATTCGAGAAGTAACTCAAGTAGTTTCACGTAAGACTGGTAATCTAATGGATGCATTTTATGGAGCGCCAACCCTTATCTTTGTTTCTGCGACCGAATTATCAGAGGACTCTATTGAATATGCCAACGTGGGTTGTGTAATGGAAAACATGATGTTACAGGCAACTGCACTGAATCTTGGCAGTACTTATATTTGGGGATGCTTAGAAAAATTACGTGCTAAGCCAGAATTATTACAAAAAATGAATATTCCAGATCAATATAAAATCTTATCGGCGTTGTCTGTTGGTTATCCCGTTAAGCCACTAGAACAACGTGAGAAAAAAGATAAAATTGCAGTAACTAGAATTTAGCTTTAACATAATGTAAGCTAGGGACTATAAATAAAACCCGTGAATTTTTCACGGGTTTTTTGCTGTTTTGGACGGTAGAGATTTATTGATTGTCAAATTAAAACTCGATCTCAAACACAGTAACGCACAGAAGAAAAAGAACGCCATACATGAAATATGACATTCTCCTAAGTATTCACCTTTTCATTTTAGCTACAATCGCATAAACTGTTTTAATGGATAAAAAGTATTCTTCTGCCAATCACCCTGCTGAAGTACCAGACAAATACCTGCTGAAAATTTCTCTGTTTCGTTCAAGGGTATATTGCTTGCTCTGCTTAGTTGTTCCCCATGACTTTTTATTACATGGCTTGCGGGGGATATAAATGTATTCTCCGTCAACATATTCTTGGATTGCGGTCAACAGATTTTTCGGTAATAATAATTTGCCATTATAATAGTCCATTACGCTTCCTCCTAATGTTCGGTAAAATATTAGGATTGAAGCAAAGGCTATTTAAGTTTCAGGATTCACTACAAATAGCCTTTGCTATTCGTAACGAACCGACTCTAGTGTACTTGTTAAATTGATACGTCATGCTCCTCTCAAAATATGGTATATTTTATTATATCAAATTATCAGCTCAGAAGATATAGCGGATTAAACTTACCGCCAAGGAGAGGTAATGCGGTCAAATAGAGCAATAACCAGACCGACTATTAAAATTACTGCTATGATTGCAATTATTGTCATTAGTTTCTCCTTGTTTTGCCTCAGGGCGTAGTTTTTCATTATAAGTTTATCCGGGATCGGATTATTTATGCTACCAGACCATATGGCCTGGCATAGGATGATGTCTTTAAGATCTATTAGATTTCTTTATCAATGATTTAAACCAGCTCAAATGGACTACCAGATGCAGCATGACAAAAAAAGTTAAGATGTAACTAACCCATTCATGCAAGTGCTTGACGTTTATGGTACTTAGAAACGGTTTTAACACCGGTAGTTTTACTGACATTGCAAATCCCGTGAGAAAGCTAATTGCTCCGAGTATTATTAACGTTATATTTAGATATGCGTTACTTTTCGGCTTTAAAATCATAATAACCCTCCTATTCTTTTTTAATTAATATACACGAAGAATGTGTCAGAAGTATGGCGTAAATGTGACAAAACTTGTTCACCTTATGGTAGAATTAAGACTGACAATATTACTATTGCTGAAGGAGGGTTGTAATGTTTCTTATTATATTAAAATATGTTAAACCCCTGGAATACTTGGATGAATTAATACCTGCTCATATCGAATTCTTGGATAGGTTTTATAACCAATATAAGTTTATCGCTTCAGGAAGAAGGAACCCGCGCGTAGGTGGAGTTATAATTGCTAAAGCTAGTAGTGAAGAAGAAATATGGGAAATAATCAAACAAGATCCATTCTATACTAACGGCGCTGCAGAATATGAAGTTATTGAGTTTATTCCTTCTAAATATGATCCGCGCTTCGAATGTTTTGTAAGTTAATTATTTATTGAACGGCAAAACCGGTCTAGTTGTCGACAGTCTGACCCGCGAATTCTTTCGCGGTTTTTTTTGTCCTTAGAAAGTATAACTTTCGCCTGGATAAGGGCAACATCGGCTTCGCTTTCGCCAGGGCTCGGCGTAAGCCGTGTTTTCTTTATGGGCATAAGAATTTACGATGGAAGCATTACAAAGTATGGTGTACAAAAAGGAAAAAATATCTTTAGCAAGGATTTGGCAAAGATTTGTCGAAATTCGTAAAAAATACATTACTGGTAATGAAATGCGACAGGAAAAGAGTGAATTTGTATGTTTTACTCAATTCGTCAACAATTTACTTTAATTATATGCTCGTTGATTTTGCTCGCGATGGTTTCAACTCTAATGATTAGTCGCTCTTTAATTTCCCAAGATTACGAAACGAAAATGCAATATAACAATTCTGTTATGGCGGAGAGTCTGGCGTCTAATATTGCTCAGTTTATGCAAAACGCCTATAATATTAACCAACTTATAGCTCAATATCATGATTTAGAAAAACTGGATGCCACAAAACAACAAGAATTATTGATGGATACGGCAAGTCGGTATCCATTTTTCCAACTTTTGGCTATTAATAATCTTAATGGAGATCAAACAGCCAGATCCAGTGGTCCTTTGGGTAACCGGGCCGAACGCTGGTGGTTTAAACATTTTATGGCGGAAAGACAGCCATACATATCGAAAACTTATTATTCTGTAACTTCCGAGTCCCCTATCACAACGATTGTTCATGGCATATATTCACAGGGCAATTTAGTCGGTGTTCTCATGGCCGATATTGAAATAAATAAATTACAGCAGATGGTCGAGAATTACAATTCAGGAGCAGGCAGCTATGCCTATCTTTTAGATGGGGAAGGTGCGGTAATTGCTCATCCTGACCGGCAACAAGTTGCCGAGCTGTATAATTACAAAACTCTGAAGAAAAGAGTATTATTAAGAGATTCTAACGGTAAAATGCTGAAGGATTACAAGAATAATGAAATCACTAGAGAGCTTAACTTTGAAGTTGCGCCTTCCCTTGAGGCCATTGTTGCTAAGGTTATGGCAGGCGAGATTGGGGTAGGGGAATACACTGAACTTGACGGTGAGAAGTACATATGTGCTTACCGGGCTATTTTGCTGCCTGGAGCATCTAAGCCATGGAGTTTAATCGTTGTGCAAAAGAAAAGTGCTGTGATGGCTTTTATGGGTCAGGTGACATTAAGGACCACGGGTGTGGGACTGTTGGCCCTTGGGTTTTCAGTACTATTGGCCATTTGGTTCTCAAGGAAAATTACTAATCCTTTAATCGATATTGTGAATGCTACTAACAAAATCAAAGAGGGTGATTTGGCAGTGCGGCTTACCACTAAATCATCCAATGAAATTGACAGGTTAGCTGCAAATTTTAATCAGATGGTATGTGAATTGCGCCAACATCGCGAGAAGTTAGAGGAATTGGTGGAAGTACGGACAGCTGAGCTGGGTGCCGCCAATCAAGAAATGGTAGCCATGAATGAAGAACTGGAGGTTACCAATCAACGCCTGCATGCTGAAAACAAAGTCAGGCGTCGGACGGAAGAAAATCTTTTATTGCGGGAACGGCAATATAGAGCTATTACCGGTCTCTTGGCACAACCGACTGATGAAACGGAAGATATTCTCGAGACTATCCTGTATAATGCAGTCCAGTTACTCGGCGCGGTAGTCGGTTATATCGGCTTGTACGAGGATGATGGAAAGACTTATCATATTAAGCATGCCATTGGGATTGACAAAGCCCGGTGCAAGGAAGACAAGCCAGCGCAATCCGGGATGCAAGGGCACGTCTATGCTACCGGAGCGTTATATTATGTAGATGACTATCGTGTATATCCCCAGCGCATCAGCGACCCATGGGTGGGGCCATCAGCCACTACGGTGATTATGATCCCGCTGAAACAAGCGGATAAGGTCAAAGGTATCCTTGTTGTAAGCTGGGTGGACGTCGTACATTCTGTCAGCAGTGAAGACCTTAATGCATTGCGCCAGTTTGGTGTTTTGGCATCGGTGGCTATGGAACAGGATACTACCCAAAAGAAGATCCACCATATGGCATTTTATGATACGTTAACAGGTTTGCCGAATCGTGCGAGTTTGAACCTTCATCTTGAGATGGAAATGGAGAAGGCTCGTAGCGGTGAAGCAAAGGGTGTTATTCTGTTTATTGATATCGATGATTTCAAATCGGTAAATGATAGTTTTGGGCATTCTTTTGGCGACAACTTCATTGTTACAGCAAGTCGGCAGATTATTGCTGCCGTCGGTGAACCAGCTTTTGTATCCCGCCTCGGTGGTGATGAGTTTGTTGTTGTTGTGCCGGGAAAAAATGATCGGGAAACAGCGGCTCAAATTGCTGATAAAGTGATTAAAAGCCTCTGTAAGGAATATGAAGTAGCTGTTGAGAAACTATATATATCGGCCAGTATTGGCGTGTTAGTCTATCCTGATGATGGAAATGTGCCGGAGGATATTCTGAAAAAGGCCGACAGTGCCATGTATGCCGCTAAGAAGGCGGGAAAAAACTGTTGGCGTTTTTATCAACCAAGCTTACTGGAAGAAGCGTATAAAAATATGATGCTAACAAACGGATTGCGTCGGGGGTTGGAACGGGGCGAATTTTCCTTGTATTATCAGCCTCAGTTTACTGTGGATGGGGATCGTATTGTTGGTTTTGAGGCCTTGCTGCGGTGGAATAGTTCTGAATATGGGTTTGTATCACCCGCTAGCTTTATTCCGTTGGCCGAGCAAAGCGGACTTATTTTGCCTATCGGTCAATGGGTATTTGAAGAAGCCTGCCGGTTTGCCCGGAGGCTGGGTGATATGGGCAAAGAAAATGTTGGTGTAGCGGTAAATATATCGCCACGCCAGTTGAATTCAGAGGATTTTGTTACCCATCTTCGCAGGAGTATTGAAGTGACAGGTATAAAACCGCAGCAGATTAAAATTGAAATTACCGAAAGTGTTCTTATTGAATCCATGGAGGATAATGTTTTTAAACTTTGTCAACTACGTGATATTGGTGTGCTTCTCGCGCTTGACGATTTTGGCACAGGCTACTCTTCGTTAACTTATTTAAGAAGCTTGCCGGTTGGGATATTAAAGATAGATAAATCATTCATTGATAAGATTGTTGAGGATGAAATACAGCGGCAGGTGGTAGGTTCAATTATTGATTTAGGTCATACGCTGGGCTTGACCATAGTGGCTGAAGGAGTAGAAACGAAGGAACAGCTAAAAATATTGAAGAAGCTCGGATGTAACCATATACAAGGATATGTTTTCAGTAAACCATTAGCGGAGGAAGCTGCCGCTGTGTTAGTGGTGAATTCAATCCTTAGTGAAAATAATTAAAACCCGCGAATTTTTTCGCCGGTTAACTTGTCCGGATAGAAAGTATAACTTTCGCCTGGATAAGGGCAACAGTGGCTTCCGCCTTCGCCAAGGCTCGGCGTAAGCTGTGTTTTCTTTATGTTTAAAAGAAGCGTGATAAAATTTTATTTTTTTAAATGATAGGGTAGTGTAGATACAATAACGTTTTCACGTAAGATTAGCAAAGTTCTTAAAATCCAACCGGTCTGGTTGTGAAGTATTCGATGCCACCATTTAGCCGTTTCAAACTCCGGAATAACGATGGTTATGTAATGGTAGATACTCCTGTGCATCTCTATTTCATTCACGTAAGCTAAGATAGGTTGGACGATGGAGCGATAAGGAGAATAAAGCAGGCGCAACGATACGTCGATGTTTAGACTATTCCATTTTTCTTCAAATTTTTCACGTTCTTCCTCGTCAGTATAGATATATAGGGCGATAACATCCCCGCCCATCGCCTTAGAATATCTAATTGAGGCAGCAACTATTTTGGTTATACCGGATACGGGAACAATAATAAGATTTTTTGGATTTTGTATTTCGAGATGCTCAGCAAAATCAGCCGTTGAAATCCGTAATTGTTCCGCGGTAGTTTTATAGTGACGATGAATCGCCTTAAATATAAAAATCATGGATGGAATAAAAATAAGGACTATCCATGCGCCGTGACTAAACTTCGTAGTTGCTATGACTACTACGACAATACCCGTTACACAAGCGCCAAAACTATTAAGGATAGTACGGGATATCCAGCCGGAGCTTTTTTCTCTTATCCACTTAACTACTAAGCTGGATTGGGCAATGGTAAAGGATAGAAATACGCCGATAGCGTAAAGTGAAATCAAATGCTCGACATTACCTTGAAAAACAATAATTAATGCAGCGGAAATCAGACTTAAAAATACTATTCCTTTGCTATACCCTAATCGCTCACCTCTTTCACCAAGATATCTGGGCACGTAGGAGTCGCGTGCCATGATAGACAGAAGGGGTGGAAGACCGTTATAAGCAGTATTGGCGGCCAAATACAAAATAAGCATGGTTGTCAACTGGATGTAATAGTATGCCCATCCTCTGCCAAAGACTTGCTCGGCCAATTGCGAGAGCATGGTCACATTTTCGACGGGAACTAAATGATAATGTAAAAATAAAAAGGATATTCCGGCAATCATGACGGCAAGTAAAGAGGACATTATATAAGTAGTTCTTATTGCGTTATTTACGCTGGGCTCTCTAAACATTGGGACTCCATTAGAAATGGCCTCAATACCAGTCATAGAACTACACCCATTAGAAAACGCCCGTAGAGCGAGCAAAATCACTACCCAGTCTGCCTGTTGGCGTTCGAGTGATTCGGCAGGCACAATTGGCGATGTCCCGGTGAAGGAGTTGTACAAGCCTGCCAGGATCATACATATTATACCTAAAATGAAAAAGTAGGTAGGCCATACAAAAACGTTAGAGGACTCCCTTACACCTCTCAAGTTGATTAGCGTCAAAATAACGAAAAGAACAATCAAGTCTAAAGTAACTTCCCAGCCAATAAGGAGAGGAAACGCTGAGACGAGGGCTTCGGTTCCTGAAGAAATACTTACTGCAACAGTGAGCACATAGTCGGCTACCAGGGCAGCGGCGGCAACAAGTGCGGGTAATTCCCCTAGATTATGGAGCGCAATGGAGTAGGAGCCGCCGCCCCCGGGGTTAGCTCTGGCAACTTGGGCATAAGACAATGTCACAATGGTTAAAAGCGCAATTACAGCTAGTGTAGCGTAGCTAAAATATCCATAAATCAACAGGCCCGGAACGGCCAGTGTTACGATAATTTGCTCCGGGCCATATCCCACTGAGGATAATGCGTCAGAAGAAAAAATCGATAGTGCCTTCCATTTGGGTAACTTTTCGTGAGACGCCTCTTCTGACCTAAGTGGTTTGCCGGTAATTAGTCTACGAAAATTCACGAGCGCTTGATCCTCCTTGGTCATATCTAGTAGTGCGGAGCGAGCAAGGAAATTAGACGGGGATTATGCACAATTGGCATTACTATAAGATGCAGTGTTTCCTATTAGTTTATATACCATACCTTTTGGTTTTTTGCGTAATTGAACAAGAGCATGTATAGGTTAGACATCTGTGTCGTGTTCTGTATCCAATTTGTTTTGCATGGGTAGGTTGGGTGTGTGAAAATGTCCCTGGAAAAGAGCAATTATACAAAAGAACATGACTGCAATTTCAAATACAAACCCGGCGATTGTTAAGGCATACTTAGCAAACGGCGCGTTTATTAATATTCCTAAGACTATAGATATAGTAATTAAAACACCATATATTATGACACTCATATTTGTCATCTCCAATAATTTAGTCTTAGTATTTCATGCTTTTTATTAGCCGTCTGTTTGCAGGCGGCTATATTTTTTATATAAATAAATCACCGATAATCTGTTTTCTTCATATTCTAAAGTAGCTGCACAAAATTTGTAGCTAGTCTAATACTTAATGTTTGGGGTGGTTGTAGTCAATACGGAGGGACAATAGTACATGAAAGAGGAGCCGCTTACATCGAATCTCCCGTTGACCGTGTTAGCGGAATCGGAAGAAGTGAAGGAAAAGGCCAAAGGAATTTTCAAATATCTTGGCCCCGCGTTCATAGTTAGTGTAGCATATATGGATCCTGGAAATTTTGGTACGAATATTACCGGTGGATCGCGATTTGGTTATAATTTAATTTGGGTTATTCTATGGAGCAATCTAATGGCCATCTTCATCCAGATTTTGTCGGCTAAACTAGGGATTGCTACCGGAGTTCATCTACCTGATCACTGTGGGAAAATTTTTTCACGGCCTGTTAACTGGGGCTTATGGTCAATAGCCACTGTGGCAGCGATGGCTACAGACCTTGCAGAATTTCTGGGGGGAGTACTTGGGTTTTACCTTTTATTTGGAATACCGCTTGGATGGTCTGCAGTTCTTACCGGTGTAATTACTTATGGAATTTGTCATATGCAAAAATATGGGCAACAGATTGTCGAACGTGTTATCACAGGGATGGTAGCCGTTATTAGTATCGCCTATGTCTGGGAAATGTTTATTGCAAAACCCGATTGGGATCAGGTAGCTTACCATGTTGCCGTGCCAATACTTACATCCGATAGTGTCCTGGTAGCAGTTGGAATGTTAGGAGCAACTGTAATGCCCCATGTAATATATCTTCATTCTCATCTAGTTCAAACAAGAAGAACAGAATGTATGGAAGATTGCAGGCGGCACCTAAAAATGGCAAAAATTGATGTGTTCGTTGCGATGAACATGGCGTTTGTTGTTAATGCCGCTATGGTGATTGTTTCGGCAGCCGTTTTCAAGGGTAATGGCTTTGACGTGGATAGCATTGAGGCCGCCTATATGACTTTGCAACCGCTAATGGGTAACATGGCTGCCGGGGCTTTCGGGCTGGCTCTCTTGGCATCGGGATTATCCTCATCTACTGTCGGCACGATGGCTGGCGAGGTTATTTTAGGCGGATTTGTGGGCTTCGATATACCTGCAAGTATTCGTCGGTTAATCACGATGGTTCCTGGCTTAGCGATTCTAATGTCAGGTGTGAATCCCATGGAGGCGCTGGTATATAGCCAAGTATCACTCAGCTTCGCTTTGCCGGCAGCAATCATTCCTTTGATGATTGTAACTAACAAGGCGGGCATTATGGGCAAATTCAAAAATGGGTTACTGACAAATTGCGTTGGTTGGGTTATCGTAAGTCTGATTTTAGTACTAAATGCTGTTTTATTGTACCTTACCTTTACGGGCCAAGCGTAACCGGGTTTGTTCCGCAAGGTTTGAATAGGTGGCAGCCTATTTTAAATCTTGCGGAATTTCTTTAAGAAAATTAGAAAAGACCTTTATATCCAGCAGAATAGTTGGATATAAAGGTCTCGCTAAAGCAGTGGTGCTGCCAGTAGGGCCGGGCTTGCGCCAGTGTGTCGACCCTACTCACGGAAAGGTAATCCGTTAGCTACTCCCCTTTATGGGATATTAATTTACTGTATAATATGATTCTCGTTACTATAATGACACACCTATTTTTTTGAACCCTGAAATAATTTTAGTATCGTGCGAGTTTATAACAGCACCGATACTAGTTAATACATATATTATGCTGTTTGTTGGGTGTTGCCACTGCTGTCAATAATTATTTTACCCCTTCTGCCGTAAACAAAAAAGTTGTCTAAAACTAAATTAATAATGGCCTTTAAAATCCAGCCTTGTTATGGTGGAGAATTAAAGGCCATTTCTGTATATGTGGAGTCCGTCTACCAATCCTATTCAAAGATAACAAAATCATCTCGTTAATTCCTTTTTAGGGTAGCCTGTATTTATTTTTGCTAACAGAGCATTCTATAAAATGTAATATTGGCAGATTCCTGGAGGGTTCACCCTTGTCAGCCGTAATTGATGTCGAGGCAGTCGTAAAAGATAGCGGTCTTTCTTATGCAATAAAAATCTTATGGAACTAAATGCGCATTGTATGATGACTAGGAGGGTACGAAAGTAATGGAAGAGAAAGAATTAGCCCGTGGGCTAAAGGCTCGCCACATTGAATTAATAGCCTTAGGCGGCACCATCGGCGTCGGTTTATTTATGGGGTCAGCAAGCACAATTAAGTGGGCTGGGCCTTCGGTATTGCTTGCCTATATGTTAGCCGGTATTGTTATGTTCTTTGTTATGCGTATTATGGGAGAAATGTTGTTCCTCGAACCAGTCACCGGCTCTTTTGCAACTTATGCCCATAAGTATATTAGTCCTTGGGCGGGATATCTGACGGCCTGGTGTTATTGGTTTTTGTGGGTTACAGTAGGAATGTCAGAGGTTACGGCAATTGGAATTTACATGAATTATTGGTTTCCCACGCTGCCGCAATGGCTGCCGGCGCTTGTTGGCGTGGCGATTATTGCGATGGCTAACTTAGTTTCTGTTAAATACTACGGTGAATTCGAATTTTGGTTCGCGCTCATTAAAGTTGTTACGATTGTGGTTATGCTGGTAGTGGGACTAGCGATTATCTTTTTGGGTATTGGTAATGCGGGCCAACCTGTGGGGATTGCCAATCTTTATATTCATGGAGGATTTTTCGCTGGCGGTTGGGAAGGATTCCTGTTTGCACTATGCCTGGTAACGGCTTCTTACCAGGGGGTTGAACTTGTCGGCATAACTGCTGGTGAGGCAGAAGATCCTAAAAACACCTTGCGTAGAGCGATAAAAAATATTATCTGGCGTATTTTAATTTTCTATGTCGGAGCTATATTTGTTATTGTAGCTATTTATCCTTGGAACCAGATCGGCACGATCGGCAGTCCTTTTGTGTTGACGTTCGCAAAAATCGGGATTACTTCGGCAGCCGGTATCATTAACTTTGTAGTTCTTACTGCCGCAATGTCCGGTTGCAATAGCGGTATATACAGCGCCGGGAGAATGCTTTATACGTTAGCAGAAAACGGGCAGGCGCCAAAATTTTTCGGAAAAGTTTCAAGTGGTGGCGTTCCCAGCAATAGTATTAAAATCACCATCGCTTGCTTAGTAATCGGAGTCTTTTTCAATTATATCTACCCGAATTCAAAACTATTTATTTATATTTACAGCGCCAGCATTCTGCCTGGCATGATTCCGTGGTTTGTACTATGCATTAGTCAAATTAAATTTAGAAGGAAATGGGAAAAGGAAATGGATTCGCATCCATTTAAATCATCGCTATTTCCGATTAGCAACTATATAACAATTATCTTTTTATTCTTAGTCTTAATCGGAATGTGGTTTAATAGTGACACGCGAGTATCATTAATTGTTGGCATAGTTTTTTGTGCGATTATCACAATATTCTATTATGCGCTTGGTATTGGAAAAAGAAACGAAACAGCTGGATAAATGAAGTCAGGCAGTGTTCAAGTAAGAGAAAATCCGCATGATGTATGCACGCGGATTTTTTTGTTTTATTTATAATTATCGCTGACTAACGGTTGACGCCTAATCGTCATTTCAATTCGCTCAATAGGCAAAACTCGCATTAAAACAAGGCAAATAATGCATTCTACACCTAGATAGCTGGCGTTAAACAGGAATGAATACAGATACGGTGAAACCCCTTGTGGTGCATAGCTGGCAAAAAACACGATACCGGAAATGAAATGAAACAAAAACCGACCAATAATACCGACGACTGTTCCCACCAGATATCGGCCTTTAAAATATCCCGCCAAGCCTAAAGCCATAAAGGGCAACGGATAATCAAACAACACCTGTACCGGGTGCAAGATAAAGGGGTCTTGGATCAAATTAATCATGCCATACAAAAAACCGGTGAGATATCCGGTTTCTGCGCCATAAAAAAATGCTATAAGAAGTATAGGAATCATACTGCCCAGAGTTACACTGCCACCTTGCGGCATATGGTATAGTTTAAATGCATGCAGAATAGCGGCCAGAGCAAGTGCTAGACCGATATGAGCCATCATTCTTGCGCTGAAATTAACCTTCTTCATTCGCATCAATGCCACGACTAATAAAATAACACCCGCCAGAATCAGTATCGTAGTCGGACTTGCTGCAATCGTTGCTATGTTGTCGACAAAGGTACCCTTCATATCTTTACCCTCCAATAATAAAAAATTTAAGCCGCAACCAATTGTAGGTTTGCGGCTTTCTCTATTATTCAAGTCGCTTCCCTACGCTGGCATTATCCAGATCAGGTTAAGGGTTAATGAAATAATACTCATCTCTCAGCCCGTAGGCACCCCTAGCACATATGTCATTTTATTCCACTATAACACTATTTTATGCACAGGACAAGTAATTTATAAATGTTTATACTGCAAATAGACTCCCAGTAAACCTTTACCCAGTGAAACAAATACTTCCTGGCAGTTGACTAACGGCTGATTGCTAATTGCGTAGGGCAGGGTGCGCTTAAGTTCTGCGTTTTGTAACGGCCAGCGCACGCCGGCAATAGTAACACCTAAACAGCGGTTTGATAGGGAAATCAGGGATATGACGTCAGGCATTACTTCTGTTTTTATTTTTACATTATCCTGACCTGATAAAAAAAACAAGACTTCAGATTCATCGGCGGCAATACTTTTGATGCCAAGCTCTTCATAACCGGCTAGTGATTGTATGTTGCCAAAAGCATGGTCAAACCGTCCTCCCCATATCCCGGTGATAATTGCGGTAGTCGTACCATATATTTCTTTCGCTCTAAGCAAAGCAAGCTGGAGATCAGTATAATCCTTATCTTCCGGATAAATCTCAACCGGTACACCCAGACTTCTCCCCCATGCCCAGGCTTCAGGATTGGCACTGTCACCATCACCAATAATTCTGTCCGGCGTTATACCGGTTTGCCGGCAAATATGGATACCACTGTCGATACACCATATAGGCAGGCCTGCTGCCAGCGTCGAAAACCATCTATTTTCCGGCGGCCTGCCGCCGGCTGTCATCAGCAGCGTTGTTTTTGGGAATGATTTTTTAAACGTAAGCTCAGTTTGTGGTAGTTTTAAACTTTGTATCATCGATTACACCTGTCCAAATTCCAGTATTTCAAGATGCTTATTTCACCTTTATTGCTTTATTATCCTTCTTTATTCCGATGTATTCGGAGTTGGTAAATTGTATCGCATTTAAAATCACATCCATAGCATGAGGATGATCGCTTACGAAATGAAGCACCTGAGATCCATATATATTTGGTTCTCAGGTGCTTTATTGTGAGGCAATGAGTAATGGCCTTCTGCCTTGGTTAACAGTTAAAAATCCGGCGGAGTTACGGCAAAGATTACGTCGGCATTGGAGCTGTTGTCATTTTTCCACATATGACGTGAGCCGGGGGGGATTTTTACACTATCACCTTTTTCGAGTGTTTCCATGGAGTCCTCAAGATAAAGTGTAACAGTACCAGACAATACGTAGGCAATTTCCTCTCCTGTATGGGATAAAGGAATCTCCGAGGATTGGGCATGAGGAGGGATAGTCATTAAAACCATTTCAATTGCTCCGCTTAGATCTGGGGAAAGCAGTGTATATTCCCAATTACTATGCGGAAATATGATTTTTTTGCGATTGTTGGCACGGGTAATTAATTTATCAACATTTGCAGGTTCAGTAAAAAGACTAAAAAGGGGTATATCCAAAGAAACTGCAATCATACGAAGCGTATTAAGTGATGGATTTGCAAGTCCGCGTTCAATTTGGCTTAACAATGAAGGCGTAACATTTATCCTTTCAGCCAATTGACGTAGGCTAAGGTTTTTACTAGTTCTTGCAGCAGCAATTCTTTGTCCAAGTTCGACACTGTCGTCGGTATTTTGCATGTAAGTATATTCTCCTAACAAGATTTTATTGTGTTCAATACAATTTAATATTATCAAAACTTGTATTATTTAACAACCATGTATAGCGAGTTTTCTTTATTAAATTAGTATGGTGACTTATATAGGTTGATTATTAACCAAAATGCTATTTTTGTCTTTTAAAATCTAGTATAAAGATGAATTTTAAAATATTACAAATAAAGAAAAATTTTATTTTTTATACTATTGCAAATAGTAGGGACATGATGTATATTAAATGTGATTAAACAATTCAATCACATTTAACTAATGTAAAATATAATTAAATATGGTTGAAAGTTTTATGGAAAGACATTGATAGTTGATGACCGCAATATCTGATTTACTTAAACTGAATCATCGGAGGGCTATATGAAAAATTCTACTGTTTTGGAGAAAAAAATCGAAGAATGGAAAGCGGAGTTCCCACTTATCGAGGATTTGATGAGTACCCGCGAGGTATTTTGGGTGAATCCGCTTTATGGAAATAAACAAGAAGAATCTCTTCATTCTATTACGGAAAAAGATATTCAAGATGCCGAAGCAAGACTTGCTAGATTTGCACCATTTATTATGAAGGCTTTTCCGGAAACTGAACAGAGTAATGGCATCATTGAATCTCCTCTTGCGTTCATTCCGAACATGCAGCAAAAACTTAGTGAATTATGCGGCTTAAACATTCCAGGAAAATTATGCGCAAAATTTGATAGTCATCTTCCAATTTCCGGCTCAATAAAAGCGAGGGGAGGCGTGTATGAAGTACTCTATTTGGCAGAAGCCATTGCAACGAAACATACTAACTTATCGTGGACAGATGATTATTCAATATTAAAAAATGATGATTTTCGAAACCTGTTTCAAGAATACACAATTGTTGTTGGCTCTACGGGAAATTTAGGTTTGAGCATTGGAATTATGGGGGCAGCACTGGGATTTCGAGTAGTTGTGCATATGTCTGTGGAGGCGAAGCAATGGAAGAAGGATATGCTTCGGAGTAAAGGCGTAATTGTAGTTGAACATACTGCTGATTATTCTCAGGCAGTTGAAGCGGGGCGTAAAGAAGCCGAGCAGGATTCTAAGAGTTATTTTATTGATGATGAAAGTTCACGTCACCTTTTCTTGGGATATGCGGTAGCTGCTAAAAGATTACAGCAGCAATTAATAAATCTTAATATAGTTGTCGATGAAGAACATCCACTTATCGTACATTTACCTTGTGGCGTTGGCGGAGGGCCTGGGGGTGTTACTTTTGGCCTGAAATCAATATTTAAAGAAAATGTTCATTGCTTTTTTGCAGAACCCACTCATTCGCCGGCAATGTTACTCGGTTTGATGACAGGTTTGCATGAAAAAATAGCCGTACAAGATTTTGGCATTGATAATCGTACTGCTGCAGACGGCCTAGCTGTTGGTAGACCCTCTGGATTGGTTGGAAGAATTTTGGAACGGGATATCGCGGGTGTATTTACTGTGCAAGATGAACATCTTTATCTGCTGCTAAAAATGTTAGCTGACTCCGAAAATAAGTTTTTGGAACCATCTGCTTTAGCTGGATTTTTTGGGCCTATGCAATTGATGGCAACGAAATCAGGCAGAAGATTCCTGAAGGAAAGAAATCTCTTAGATAAAATGCCTGGCGCTACACAGATAACTTGGGCAACCGGAGGAAGTATGGTGCCAAAAACGGAAATGGATAAATTTTACCAACAAGGTGTGTAAGTTGCTGAAATCGTACGTGTGCTTAAGGAAAAGCAGGGTATTAGAAATTTATACAAATAACTAGAAAGAAGGTTTGCAAAATGAAAAAAATAGTAAATACGGAAAAAGCACCAAAAGCAATCGGGCCATACTCTCAAGCTATTGCCGCCAATGGTTTTTTATTTGTATCTGGACAAATTCCGGTCAATCCTGCCACGGGTGAAGTTGCTAGTTCTATAAAAGAACAAACGCAGCAATCATTGGACAATATAAAGGCTATATTAGCTGCTGAGGGAAAAACATTAGCCGATGTCGTTAAAACCACTATTTTTATAAAAAATATGAATGATTTTGCACTTGTAAATGAAGTATATGGGACTGCTTTCGCTGAAAATCCTCCGGCCCGTTCCTGTGTGGAAGTTGCTCGACTTCCTAAGGATGTGTTGGTTGAAATAGAAGCAATCGCGTTAGTCAAGTAAAAAAAAGGGGGGTTATTTGTGGATTTAAAAACAGTTATGAACAGTCCGGGTATGTGGTTTGCTTCAAGCATAATAGTTATTGTGATACTGTTTCAAAGTCTTATTTATTTGCGTGAAGCGTTTAAAACAGCGGAAAAACTAAATATGCCCCGGGAAAAGTGTTATGCAGGCATGAGATCGGCAATGATTACAGCCCTTGGACCGGCGTTGGCTCCCGTCATCGTACTTCTTGCACTAATTGCTGTGGTAGGTGCACCTACTGCATGGATGAGATTAAATGATATAGGTGCTGCACGGACCGAATTGGCAATGATTACATTAGCCGCAAAAGTAATTGGGGTCGATCCTCAATCCGCTGCGTTTAATTTAAAAGCATACACGTATTCTTTATGGGGAATGGCGCTTAATAATATGGGGTGGATGCTGGTCGCTTTACTGTTTACGCCCCAAATGGGCGGTATGGTTACCAAATTAAATCAGAAATATGATCCTAAGTGGATAAAGTATTTAATGACAGGAGCAAGTGTAGGGTTATTTGCATTTTTGTTATCAGGGCAATTGGTTAATGCTAAAATTGGTAACTGGTATGCAGCGTTTATTTCCGCAGGCTTCATGCTAATAATATCTAGAATATTCAGAAAGTATCAAAGGCTGCAGGAGGTAGCGCTTGGTATTTCGATGATAGCAGGGATGATGCTGGCAACGGCGATATCATAAAATTCGGGCAAAGGAGAGGTACAATGAATAATGACAAGGTTGCTTTAAATTCGCGGTTGATAAAAATCGGAGCCGTGACATTGAGTGCGGGCATTATTGCGAATTTTGCTCCGGTAATCTATTTATGGATGGCATATGGAGAAATACCGCCCCTTGAGGATATTTTGAAAATATGGACGGTAGCGCTTGTAACTTTTGGTGTTTCGTGGCTGGTTCAACCACTTACCTTTTTTAGTATGTTGGGGACAAGCGGTTCATACATCGGCTGGTTAGCAGGCAGCGTTGCGGATCTAAGGTGTCCGGCAGTTACCATGGCCCAGAAGGTTTCTGGATATGAGGCGGGTACACCGGAAGGGGATGTTATCTCGACGATTGGTATTGCGGGGTCGGTACTGTTGTCTGTATCGGTAATTACTGTTTTTACCATTATAGGCGCGAATATTATTGAAATTTTACCGGCCTTTATCAAAGCGTCATTCAAAGTAATTTTACCCGCGGTATTTGGTGCAGTTTATGTGGAGTTAGCCAGCAAACACTTAAAAATGGGCGCAGCCACCATTCTAGTTGCATTGGGTTTTAGTTTTTTGGCGATTAAACTCGGAGTTCCTGGATGGCTCCTTAATATAGCTATCATCGGCGCAGGTATTGTGATTGCAAGAATCCAATATTTGAGTGAAGCAAAAAGGAGTGGGGCAAATGTTTGATTTGAAAATTACTAATGGATTAATCATTGATGGAAGTGGTAAAGCTGCTTTCCCCGGCGATATTGGGATAGTGAAAGATAAGATTGTAGCAATAGGGGATCTGAGTGCGCAGGACAGCGTCGAAACAATCAATGCCAATGGCAATATGGTGGCACCTGGATTTATTGATATGCATACTCATTCGGATTTGTCGTTTAAGTATGATAGACGCGCTAATAGCAAGCTTTTTAGTGGCGTAACAACAGAGGTCACCGGAAATTGCGGAATTTGTGTAGCTCCAGTTCGGGAAGAAAATAGACAGCTTTTAATTGATTACCTGGGAACCCGGCTTATTGGATCTATTCCGGTTAATCTGGAGTTGCCATGGACAAGTTTTAAAGAATATGTAAACTGGTTTGACGAAAATCCACCATCCATCAATCTTGCTCCACTCTTGGGTCAAGGTGTTGTGCGAATTGCAGTTATGGGATTTGCAAAAGGAATGCCCAATGCTGCAGAATTAAAGGATATGCAGCAAATTACTGATACAGCTATGTCGGAAGGAGCTCTAGGATTAAGTTCCGGTTTGGTATATCTTCCTGGTGAATATTCTTCGAAGGAAGAAATTGCGGAGTTATGTAAGATGATGATTCCTTATCAGGGCATCTATAGTACCCATATGCGCACGGAAAGCGATGGCATTATGGATGCAATTGACGAAGCCCTTTGGATCGGTGGAACAGCAGGGGTACCTGTTCATATTTCTCATTTGAAACTTTTAAGCCAGAATATGCTGGGAAAAACAGATTTAGTATTAGAACGTATGGCGCAGGCAGAGCGTTCAGGCATTGAAGTATCGTACGATATTTATCCGTATACCGCAGGGTTAACTTCTCTTTCCGCTTGCTTACCTCCCTGGATTTTTGAAGGGGGAGTTGCGAAAATGATTGAACGGTTACAGGATCAGAGCATTTGCAGCAGAATCCGTAAAGAAATTGCAGAAGGTTTACCAGGATGGCAAAATTTTGTTAAATCTGCAGGCGGTTGGGGAAAATTCTTTGTATCATCTGTACGCAGTGAAGAGAATAAACATCTTGAAGGAAAATTTATTACAGAGATTGGCGAAATGCAGGGGAAAGATCCTTATGATGCAGCCTTTGATTTGCTTATCGCAGAGAACGGCCGGGTTCAGATGAATTATTATGCTATGTTAGAGGAAGACGTAATGACCTTCCTGCGTCAACCCCGGGCTATGATTGGATCGGATGCTATGAGTTTATCTGCAGAAGGCATTATGTCTTTTGGTAAACCTCATCCCCGGGCGTTTGGCACTCCAACGAGATTTTTGGGAAGATACGTACGTGAAAAGAAAATTCTATCTTTTGAAGAGGCAGTCAAGAAAATGACCAGTTTGCCTGCTAAAAGATTGGGACTTAAGGCTAGAGGTCTTATAAAGGAAGACTATTATGCTGATATTGTCATTTTTAATCCCGAGACAGTGCAGGATAAGGCAACTTATGTAGATCCTAAACAATATTCTCAAGGTATTGAAAATGTTATTGTCAATGGACAAGTTGTAGTGGATCATGGCTTGCAGAAGGATGTATATGCAGGAAAAGTTCTAGGTAGATAATAAAAAAGATGAAGTCTTAAATGGCTTCATCTTTTTGTGAAATTGGAGGTACCAAGATATGATAAGAATAAACCAACTTACTACTCCTAGCTTTTTGGTTGATCTGGATAAAATGGAACAAAATATTAGCGATACGGCTGAATTATGTAAAGTTAACAGCAAAATGCTCTGCCCTATGGTGAAAACACATAAAAGTATTGAGGTTGCCAATCTGCAAAAAGATCATGGAGCTACAGGATTTTTGGTTGGGACACTTGATGAAGCAGAGAAATTGGTGCAGCATGGTTTTAAGGAAATTATCCTTGCCTATCCCGTTGCAGCTATAGAAAATATTGAAAGAGTGATTGAGCTTGCCAAAAAGGCCCACATTCTTGCAAGCTTTGATGGAATTGAAGCGGCTTTGCAGATGCAAAACTTACTCGTAAAGGAAACGTTGAACATAGATTATCTAATTATTATCGATTGTGGTTTACACCGGTTCGGGGTTAAGCCGGATAAAGCTGTGGATTTAGCAAGAGAACTAAGTAAATTATCCGCTTTAACGTTTAAGGGCGTTTCCACACATCCGGGACATGTATATGGAATCAATAATCTATCTGATATTGAAAGAGTTGCCAAAGAAGAAATAGAAGCTTTAGAAATGGCAAAAGATTTGTTAGTTAAAGCGGGCTTTGCCGTAGAAATAGTTGCCACTGGCAGTACTCCAACGCTGCCATTTGCTGTGCATAATAAAACGATTACTACCGTACGACCAGGAAATTATATTTTCTATGATGCGATTCAAGTCGCATTAGGCATAGTTCCAATCGAAAGGTGCGCGCTGACGGTACTAGCAACAATTATTGCTAATCCAAGTGAAAATATCTTTATTATGGATGCGGGAAGTAAGTGTTTTGGCTTAGACAAGGGAGCGCACAGTGCTTCCCTGGTAAGCGGATATGGTATTGTAAAGAAATATCCTGAACTGATTGTGGAAGGATTGTCAGAGGAAGTTGGCAAAATTAGAGCCACTAAGCAGACTAGTTTAAAAGTCGGCGATAAAATTGAGGTTATTCCCAATCATGCATGTGCTGCTGTGAATATGTCAAGCTTTTTATTCGGACATCGGCAGGGATTTGTGGAAAAAGTGATAGATATTGATGCAAGAGGAGGAACAAATCGAAAGATAGGAATAAATGTTGAGGCGAGTCTATGAAAAGTATTCAAACTAAATTGACCATAACTGTACTCTTGATTTTTTTCCTGGCACTTAGTTTTCTGGGGGGAATTAATTACTGGAAGGCCAGAGAGATCATCACCGAAAGTATTACAAAAGATATAAAAAGCCAGACGACAGATTGCGCCAACAGTCTTGGGGATTGGCTGGAGGTGCGCAAGACTGAACTTTCGATTATTTCAATGACACCAGCAATAAGGAGTGGCAATCCGGAGAGTATTTTACCTCTCATTAGTAACGTTGCAAAAGAGAAAAATATATATTCTATCATTGGTTATATTTTTCCTGATGGTAAAGTCATCAATACATTAGGGACTTCTGTTAATCTTAAAGAGCGTGAGTATTTTAAAAAAGCAATGCAAGGGGAGACTTTTATTGCTGATCCTTTTCCGTCTAAAACTTCCGGCCATTTGAATATCGTCGTTGCTGTTCCTGTTAAGGTAAACGGTATTGTGACCGGGGTTCTTTATGGAGCCATTGATGTAGAGGGATTGACGGAAAAAGTGTTAAATATAAAAGTTGGTCAAAGCGGATATGGTTATGTAGTACAAAGTGACGGGTTGGTCATTTTTCATGCCGATCAGGGGATTGCAATGAATTTTAATGCCCTGCAAAACAATAATGTTCCCGGTGAACTTAAGGCTGCAACTGAGCGAATGGTAAAAGGGGAAACCGGGATGGTGAGATATCTGGATGAGGGTACTAATAAAATGATGACGTACGCTCCAATTCCCGGGGTTAATTGGTCGCTGGGGCTGAAAAACAGCAAGCATCTGTCGATAAAACTGCTACAGTAGTAGGACAAATGTCAGATACTATCCAGCATATTGTTTCAAAATCCAATTCAATTGCTTCTGCTTCCACTGCATCAGCTAAAGCTGCTCAGGAAGGCAGTGAAGCGGTAGAAAAAGTTATTATGCAAATGAAAAATATTGAAGAAACTGCGGCTCGGTCATCTAAAATTGTGGGTACTTTAGGAGATAGATCACAGGAAATAGGAGAGATAATGAATACCATCTCCAATATTGCCGGGCAGACTAATCTCCTCGCACTTAATGCTGCTATTGAGGCGGCCAGAGCTGGTGAACAGGGGCGTGGATTTGCGGTTGTAGCCGAGGAAGTTCGTACGTTGGCCGAGCAGTCGCAAAATGCTGCTAAAAAGATTGCCGGTCTTATTTTAGAAATAAGGCAAGAAACCGAAAATGCTGTTGCAGCCATGAACGAAAGTACCAAAGAAGTTTGTGTTGGTACCGAAGTAGTCAATCATGCAGGACAAAGCTTCCGTGAAATCTATAAATTAATCAACGATGTTTCAATACAGATTCAAGAAATTTCGTCTACAATACAAGAAATTGCAAGTGGCAGCGAAAAAATTGTTGTTTCTATACACGAAATTGATATTATTAGCAAGAACACTGTAAGTCAGTCGCAAATGGTATCGGCTGCTACCGAAGAGCAATCTGCAACAATGGAAGAAATTGCGGCTTCAAGTAGAGAACTGGATCGTTTAGCTCAAAATTTGCAAAGTTCTATTAGTAAATTTGAGATTTAGTAAAAATTTTATGATCAGGTGCTGTAGCCAAGTTTAAAAACAAACAACCCGCGAGTTTTTTCGCGGGTTGTTTGTTTTTCACATTATTTCAACTTAACTTATAAAATAGCGAGTTAACCACCCAATCATTGCTCCAAACATCACAGAGGGAAGAAACCTTCTTGTTAATTTAATTGTTATTGCTGTAAAAAGGCAGCCCATAAGAACCGGAAAGGAAACAGCGAGTTGTCCGTCAATGGGAACGAGGATTTGTTTTACCATGAGGGCTGAGATAATGCCAACCGGAACATAGTTAAAATATAATCGCCAAGGTGGACTCATTTCTCGTCCTGCCATTATTTCGAGGCCGATGATTCGGGATATATATGTGGACAGTGCCAGCAATACAATGAGCATCCAATTATTAAGCATCTTGACCCCTCCTCGCTAAATAAAGACCAACAAGTGGTGATAAAACTCCCGTAATAATGATCGTAAATTCATTACCCGGCAGTGAATACTCCAGTCCCAAAGTTATTATTACAGCAGTCAACGCCGTTGCGATTACCGGTTTATCTTTAAGACTTGGCATAAGAAGCGCTATAAAAGTAACGGGGAACGCTAAATCTAATCCCCATTTTTGCGGATCGATCTGATTCCCAATTAAAGCTCCCATGAGCGTGGAAAAGGCCCAAGCCAGATAAAAAGTGCCAGTAACTATGCCAAAATAAAGGGGATCCGGTCCATATTTTTTAAACCTGGAAGTACCTAAGACAAACGGCTCATCCGAAACACCAAAAGCTAACAACCACTTCCAATTCTTCGCCGGGGCAAGGCCCTCCGCCAGAGCAGCTCCGTATAATAAATTGCGAAGGTTCAGTAAAACCGAGGTGAAAAGTACACTACCTAGGCTTGCACCTGTAGTTAACATTGCAACTGATACCATTTGAGCAGACCCCGAGAACACTAGCAGGGACATTGCTACCGCGCCTATTACTCCCAAATTAGCTTGAGCGGCAAGTACACCATACGATAGACCATATGCTGCAATGGCTATGGCCAGTGGTAAAGCTTCTGTAAAACCGGTTCTCATTATCATCTTTTTTTCCATCTTAAAGAATGCCCCCTACCTATACTCGCTGTTTTAACTATCCGAATTAAAAAGATTTATCCTATTACCTTACCATATACCCGAAAAGAGTATCTTTTGTAGTGAAATATGCGCTTAGATGGTATAATAAAATAAACTTATATATTATTATAATATAAAAAACATCATAATGGTATAATAAAATAAACTAAAAATATTAATAAAATATACCATATCGATGTAATATACTAAGGTCTCTTGATAGGGGGAATAAAATGAATAAGGAAAACCCTTGGGAAGAAGGGAATGTGGGACGGTATGTTGGTGCGAATTTACGGCAATTCCGGACAAATAGAGGAATTAGCATGGACGTCTTGGCCAAGCAAATCGGGGTTAGCAAATTAACATTGATCAATATCGAACGTGGGGAAGCCAATCCTACGTTGTCGGTAATTTGGAAAATCGCAAATGGTCTAAAAGTACCAATAACCGCTCTACTATCTATAGATTCGGAGGTTTCCATCAGCCGGAAAAAAGATGGGATGAAACTAATCAGTTCAAACGATGTGTTTGTCGCTGAGCCATTGTTCCGTTCTCATGGCATGATTGAGCTTTACCGCGGATACTTACAGCCGCATGGAGAATATCTATCTGAAGCTCATCAACAGGGAGTGATGGAATTTATCACCGTTATGTCCGGCCGGCTGACCGTGGAAGTGGACGGTGAGACGTATAAACTAGATGACTATGACTCTATTCGCTTTAAAGGGGATCGCCCCCATAAGTACGTCAACCCATCTTCAGACTTGGCAATTTTGCACTTTATTATTTCCTATAATAATCTTTAAGTTTGTCTACCGACGTAAAAAAGGACAAGAACCCGCGCAGAAGTTTTAACTTCACTAAGTGTCTACTAAAAGCGGGTCAGTCTAACACTTTTGCTTTTTCTACGAAATAATACTGCTCCCGATTTTACCGGGAGCAGTTACATAATGTCATAGGTGGCGAGAACGATCCGCAACAAAAAGTACTAAAGAGCTTTTGCGATTGGCCAAGCAATTATTTATGCTTAAATCCATGTTTATTATATATAAGTAGTAGCTACGTTGGTGCATCCTATGCGATGCAATTGTAGGGCAGATAGTGAGTTTTGATTAAAATCAGATAGGACGACATGGCCGGGGGACACATGTTCTGCTAGGGAAACAGATGGGCATACATGAAGTGCGCGGGCTGCAATTTTGTCTTGGTGCGCAGACACGACGAGGAAAACAGAGCGGCATGCAGGAAGCGCGTGGATTACAAGATTGTCGTGGAGCACATGTTGAAGGGAGACAGAGTCTGGCAGAGTCTTCCGATGTGGTATCATCATCGGAATCAGACATTTCCGGATATTCCCAATCTGTATCGTTGTATTTATTTGACATACTATACCTCCGATAATTTTTTTTGTGGTTCTAATAATATCTTATGCATCATTATGATGTGACGTTAGGTAAAATTAATGGAAATATGTATTACAGCGCATAACAATATAATGATAGGGCAGAATGGGCCAAGTGTTTTAAATAGGTAAGACAAAAAATGCTGCTCCCGGCTTACAGCGGGAGCAGCATTTCTATGTGCGCCCGGCATGGGCGCAATCTAACGGGTGAAAGTCCCGAGCGCGGGTAGATAGTGCCAAGCGCATAGCTCAAGACAAGGGTGTCCACCGCGAGGTGGAATCTGAAGGAAGTCGGCGGCAAATCTCTGGTCTGACGAACAGAAATCACATATAAGGCAGTGTAAACTGGGTAAGGTTGCATAACAAACCGAAGCCCGAAACTATCCGAAAGTTTGCGCTGTAAATGTGGCAGATAGATGGAGAGAAAGATTGCGTTCTTACCCGGGGAGATCTCACAGACATGTGAAGATAACTCAATCGAAGCATGGTTGAAATAAGATTTACTGTGAGAAGTCAGCAGAGGTCATAGTACCGAAGTTTTTCGAGAAGGACTGAACAATAATCGAGTTCTTGAGCAAAGGAAGGTGAAGTCATGTTAAGAGAGCAGAAAACCAGTAAAATGGGCTGCCCTTGCCAGGGTATGCTGGAAGCAGAGAGTAACAAGGGAGCGCGGAGCATGACGACACTGGAAGATGCAAAAGAGAACCGCGTAAATCTGTTAGAAGAAATACTAGACCGAAACAATCTCAATGCAGCATATGCCCAGGTACTGCGCAAGAAAGGTGCAGGCGGAGTGGATGGCATGCAGGTTGGAGATATGAAGCAGTGGCTGAAAGACAATAAAGAAGAGTTTCTTGAATCCCTGCGAACCGGAAGATACACCCCTCAACCCGTGAGAAGGGTAGAAATACCTAAGCCGGACGGAGGAACCCGAAAGCTAGGAATACCGACCGTACTAGACAGGTTAATACAACAAGCCATAACCCAAGTGTTAACGCCCATCTTTGAAAAGAAATTTTCAGAAAGAAGTTATGGTTTTCGAGTAGGCAGAAATGCGCATCAGGCGATAAAGCAAGCCGAAGCATACTATAGGGCAGGATACACGAAAGTAGTAGACATTGACCTGGCGCAGTACTTCGATACGGTAAATCATGACATGCTTATCAACATGCTCCGTGAAGAAATCAAGGATGAACGAGTCATCGTCTTAATCCGGAAATACCTGAAAAGTGGAGTCATGGAAGGCGGTATAGTCAGCCCCAGTACATCGGGAACCCCGCAGGGAGGAAACCTGTCACCACTGCTATCCAATATCTACCTGACGAAATTTGACCAACTGCTGGAGAAGCGCGGACATAAGTTCGTAAGATATGCAGATGACTGCAATATCTATGTCAGGACGGAACGTGCAGCCAAGCGGGTCATGGCGAGTTGTGTGAAATTTCTTGAGGGAACTTTGAAGTTACAAGTAAATCAGCGGAAAAGCCAAATCGGCAGTCCGCTGAGGGTGAAGTTTCTGGGCTTTGCATTGCATAAGGTAGCGGGACAAATCGGAATACGTCCGCATGGGAAAGTCTTGAAACGTTTCAAAGAGAAGATCAAGGAAATAACCAACCGAAGTCGTGGGTGGGCAATCCAAGACACACTGCAAGAACTGAGGAAATATACAACAGGCTGGTTGAACTACTTTTCCATTGCAAACATGAGCAATAACATGAAAGAAATGAACAAATGGATACGGCGCAGGCTGCGAATGTATCTATGGAAGCAATGGAAGAAAGTTCAGACTAAGTTTGTGAATCTACAAAAGCTGGGACTGGATAGGAATAGAGCTTGGCAGTATGCCAATACACGGTTAGGGTATTGGCGTGTTGCGGGAAGTGCTATTTTACAAAGGACACTAACAGACAAATACCTCGAATCTCTAGGCTATATGAACATAGCGAAGAAATACGAGGCATTTCATTTACGTTAAAATTATTGAACCGCCGTATACCGAACGGTACGTACGGTGGTGTGAGAGGTCGCTAAATAAATTAATTATTTAGCTCCTACTCGATTGTTATAGATGGCTAAAATTAGTTAGGCAGCCATCTGTTTGATAATAGCTTCTTCTTTATGAGAATCATATTGGTTTTCCCACTTGGAAATAACTATGGCAGCCAAGGCATTGCCGATAACATTTACAACCGTTCTGGCCATATCGAGGAAGCGGTCAATACCGGCAATGAAAGCTAAACCTTCGGCAGGAATACCTACAGCGCCTAAAGTGGCTAACAGCACGACAAAGGAAACGCCCGGAACGCCGGCGATACCTTTCGAGGTAACCATAAGCACCATCATAAGGTTGATTTGTGTAGAAATAGGCAAGTCAATTCCGTACATTTGCGCCAGGAATATGGCGGCGATAGCCTGATAAAGAGTTGATCCGGTTAAGTTGAAGGAATAGCCTGTTGGAATAACAAAGGAAGTTATGGCTTTAGGACAACCCATGGCTTCCATTTTGGTCATTATATTGGGTAATACGGCCTCAGAACTTGCAGTTGTATAGGCCAGAATAAGTTCGTCCTTGAGAACTTTGATAAGATTCATGATATTGATGCCAAATAATTTAGCGGTTCCGCCCAGTACCAGGATAACAAAAGCGGCCATTGACGCGTAAACAGTAATTGCCAGCTTTGCCAGGGGAATGAGAGACAGAATACCGAATTTTGCAACAGTTGTACCGATAAGAGCGAAAACGCCGAAGGGAGCAAACTTCATAATTTGTTTGGTAACCCAGAACATGGTCTCGGCAGCGCCTTCACAGAAGTGGATAATGGGGCGGCCTTTTTCACCAATAGCAGCAACTCCCAGACCGAACATAACAGAAAAGAAAATGATAGCTAGTAAATCGCCTTTTGCAAGAGATTCAAAAATATTACTGGGAACAATATTTACAAAGGTATCGGCCAAGCTGTGATGGCCTACAGTTTCAGCAGTATTCACGTAGGTTGCAATGCTTACTTTGGTTAAGTTTCCGTCATTAATGCCAATACCAGGTTGGACAGTATTGGCGACAAAGAGCCCCATAACAATAGCAACAGTTGTTACTAGTTCAAAAAATAGAAGGGTTTTACCACCGATTTTACCTAACTTTTTTACATCGCCAACTCCGGCAATGCCGACAATAAGAGAAGAAAGAACAATTGGTGCGACAATCATCTTAATTAACCGGATAAAAGTATCACCGATGGGTTTTAGGTACCCTTCAATGGCGGGATTGCCATAAAACACTGAGCCAACAATGACACCTAGAATCAAGCCTAAGAGGATTTGCGCCCCCAAACCAAATTTTAATTTCTTCATTTTCTGAATCTTTCCTTTCTGCTAAATATTCTGGTACAATAAGAACGTCTTACCCTAAGCTATTCTCTTTACACTAAAAATTTATCACACGGTCTATCAAATCCGAGAAAAAACTAGAAAACTATTAAAAAAATATTTTAATAACTCAGTGAATGGAGTCTCTACATGAAGAACAATTGGCTTGCTTTTGTCTTGATGATCATCCTTGTACCCTTGGCCGGGGAGCTTAAATTTTATCCATTTAGCAACGAATTAAGTAATTTTCGCGTAAGTTTTGGGTCACCTGCTTTCTTATTCTTTATCCTGTGGGTGCAGAAATTACCGCTACTGCTAACAGGCCTGCTATGCGGTTTATCTGTCCTAAGTTTCCGGATGATTCTCGATGTGTCTACCGGTGCTGCTATGGCTCAGCAAAGCTTTATGCTGCATGTACCGGCGTTTTTTTACTATGTAACTTATGGAGCTATTTTTTATCTGGCCAATGTGAAAAACGTTAAAAACCAGCCCTGGACAGTAGCTGCTTTATCGATACTTGCTGAGATATCGGCAAGTATGCTGGAATTATTTCTAACAAGCACAACGAATCCTTCCGAGGTTTTTCATTTTCCTGTTATCGGGGAAATTATGGTTGCTGCTGTTATCCGCAGTTTTTTTGTTCTTAGTTTCTTTTATATCATCCAGCTTCGCCAAACTGAGTTAGTTGCTGAGCAGCAAAAAGAACAAAATAAACATATGCTCCTAATCATCTCAAGCCTGTATGAAGAAATGGTTCAACTTGCAAAATCTCAAAAATATGCTGAAAATATTACCAGAGATTGTTATAATCTATCCAAAAGCCTGCAAGCTAACGATCAATCCCTTGATAAAAGCGAATTATCTAAATCAATTCTTACCATTGCTGGCCAAATACACGAGATCAAAAAAGACAACCACCGTATTTATGCCAGCCTAACCCGTCTTATTTCCAATGGCAAGATTAATGATTATATGCCTGCCGGTGAACTTGTTGAAGTAGCAGTGCAATCCCATCAAAAATATGCCCGCTCCTTGGGAAAGCACATTGAGTTTGAGATGGACGTTGCTGACAGAATCCCGCCGCTCCATGTACATACTATACTGTCGATAGTCAATAATCTGATATCGAATGCTGTGGAGTCAATAAAAGACGCCGGGCAGATAGCCACTGTTTTTACTCTAAATCATGAATGCTTGGAAATCAGGGTAGCAGACAACGGCCCGGGTGTGCCGCCTAAAAAAAGAGAAACAATTTTTCGTCCCGGCTATACTACCAAGTTTGATGCTTCCGGGAATCCTTCCACAGGTATGGGATTGCCCTATGTTAAGGACTTGACAGAAAGCCTAAATGGTACCGTTTCTCTCCAAAATTCTACTGAGTCGGATGAAACAATTTTTGTCATAAAGCTACCTCTAAATAGTGTAACGAAGGAGTGAACCATATGCGCTTTTTTATTGTTGATGATGATGCTGCTATCCGCTCTATGCTGGCCGAGATAATCGAGGATTATGACCTAGGTGAAGTAGTGGGGGAGGGAGAAAACGGTTCTATGGTGGATGGCGCCATATTGTCCATGAGAGCTGTCGATATTTTAATTATTGATTTGCTTATGCCTGTAAAAGATGGCATTGAAGCTGTCGCTGATTTAAAAGATTCCTATACCGGGGGTATTATTATGTTGTCCCAGGTGGAGGATAAAGAGCTAATTGGCAATGCCTACACTAAGGGGATAAAGTATTATATAACTAAACCCATTAATAGGCTGGAATTAGTTAGTGTCATTCGAAATCTCACAGAACATCTGCGTCTACAGAAAGTAATCAACTTTATTGAGCGGGATTTAAATATACTTCAGGGAACAAAGATTTCGACTGTTCCAATACCAGCCACACCGGACAGCAATATTATTACTTCCGGCCAGTATCTGCTAACCGAACTTGGCATGGTTGGAGAAAGTGGCAGTAAAGACATCTTGGATATACTCGAGTTTCTTAGTAAATGCGAAGCAGAACATTCTCTTTCCAACAATGATTTTCCATCTCTAAAAGATATATTTATAAATGTCGCTCAAAAACAGTTGGGTGCTGCCTCGCAGGATGATAAAGAAGTCAGTAAACGGGTAAAATCACTTGAACAACGGGTTCGCCGCGCTATCTTTCAAGGTATGATGCACATGGCATCCATCGGGGTTACTGACTACACCAATCCGAGATTTGAAGAGTATGCGGTCAGATTCTTTGACTTTCAAGAAGTTAGGAGAATAATGCGCGAGCTCGAAGAAAATGATAAGCCTTCTATCTCTAATACGCGTATAAATTTAAAACGCTTTTTAAAAGTAGTTTATCTGGAGGCAAAAAAAAGACAGTAATATTTATTTTATTGATCAGTACCGACCTTTACCATTTATTACATTCTGTTTATTATATTGACATTTAGTTTTCTTGCATCATACACTATATTAAACTAAATAATTCTCTGTTAGGTGAGGCTCCTGCATAAAAAAATGCCACTGCCCGGAAACGTCGAGAGACGCCAATGGGTTAACAGGTACTACCGAATTAAGGTTTTACTTAATGTGGCTGAGTGAGAATGCGGCTCTACGTTATGCAGTGCTAAAACTAAACGAGTAGAGAAGGTCGTAGATATTGTTATTTATTGACTATTGATAGACCTTCTTCTTATAAGGAGAAGGTCTATATTTATTTATCTGGTGACTAACCATTCTAAAAACTCCCTCTTCTCCAAGTGGAAATTTACCTAATGGGTAAAGAAGCTAAGTCTGTTTTTTTGGTATTCCTGATTTAAGGAGGTGGTGTTATTGGATTCCGGCCCTGATAGTACCCAGAGAATCGAGCAAAAAGTTCTGCCTATCATGCATAGTAAAATCGGTAGGCCGGAACAATGCACAATAGGAGGTATTGATATGAATACGGTAACGAATATTGGTGAATTTTATTTCAGCCAACTCCTGGGAAAACCAATTCTTGATGAAGCTGGTCGGTGCATTGGTAAAGTTAAAGACATGGTAGTAAAATGGGATGGCGCAGCGCCGCGAGTAACCGGAATCAAGTATGGGCGAAATACCAAGGGGTTAGTTCCTATACAGTTTGTAGCAGAAATAAACGGTAAACATCTTAAACTGACCGGACAGTTAGCTTCCGCTATATTGCTGCCGCTCAAAGATGATGAAATCTATGTCAGCAAATGGCTGCTTGATAAACAAATTATTGATTTTAAAGGGTCCAAACTGGTTCGGGTTAACGACATCACCCTAACATGGGTAGAGCATGATAATCAACGCGGGTTAGTATTAGTGGCTGTAGATATTGGCTTACGCGGCTTGTTCAGACGTCTTGGTCTAGAGTTTTTAGTTAAAAATAGGGAGCACAATTTTATTGGCTGGCAGTTTATCAAGCCCCTGGAAGACCGAACCTCAAGTTTGCAGCTTAGCCGTGATAAAGAACGGTTCAGCCAATTACATCCCGCGGATATTGCGGATATCATCGAGCAGTTGGACTATAACAGCAGGGCTAGTTTCATTAAAAACTTAGATTCTCGGCAGGCTATCAATGCTCTGGCGGAAATGGATCTGGATACACAGATCGAGATTATTACCCAGATGGATCAGGAACAAGCCTCCGACCTGCTGGAAGATATGCCGCCTGATGAAGCCGCTGATATACTGGGTGAGCTTCCTGATGAGAAATCACAGGAATTGCTTAGCCTGATGGAGTCTGATGATGCCGAAGAAGTACAGGAGTTAATGAATTATCCTGATGACACGGCAGGAGCCCTTATGACTACCGAATATATTGGGTTGTCAGCTAAAATTTCAGCCGAAGAAGCCATTGAAAGAATTCGTCAAATGGCGCCAACTGCAGAAACAATTTATTACATTTATGTTCTGGATGATAAAGAAACCTTGCTGGGAGCACTTTCATTACGTGAACTTATTTTAGCTTCACCGCAGGCTGCTTTAGACGGTATAATGCATGAAAAAGTAATCTATGTGCGTCATGATGACAGTCACCGAAAGGTAGCCGACATAATACACAAGTATGGACTACTGGCAGTTCCCGTAGTTGATGAACAAAATGCTATGCTAGGAATTATAACCGTTGACGATGTATTAGAAATACTGCTTCCTGAGCGCGGCAGAGGGGATGTAAGTTCCGGGTACATTATCAACAGACGGCTCTGGAGGTGGTGATAGGAAATGGTTCAAGGGATACGCGGACGTATTGGCATCTTTTTAGCTGTTATGGGGCCGGGTATTGTAACTGCCTTTGCTGATAATGACGCAGGCGGCGTTGCTACTTATGCGGCTGCAGGTGCAAAATATGGCTATACTCTATTATTTACTATGTTCGTTTCTACTATCTGTTTAGCTATTGCGCAGGAGATTTCGGCCCGCACCGGAGCTGTCACCGGTAAGGGGCTTGCCGACTTAATCCGCGAACAATTCGGTGTAAAGTGGACACTGTTTGCTATGGTTGTCCTGCTTATCGCTAATATTGGCACAACTGCCTCCGAATTTTCGGGTATTGCTACAAGCTTTGAAATATTTGGTTTGAGTAAATATTTTTCAGTACCTTTAATGGCGGGGGTGGTCTGGTGGCTGGTGTTAAAGGGCAGTTATGACCGGATTGAGAAAATCTTTCTGGCGCTTTGCGTGACTTTTATTAGCTATGTATTGTCAGGCATAATTGTAAACCCACCATGGCAGGAAGTAATGCTCGCCTCAGTCACACCGTCTTTCTCCCGGGATGCCGAATTTCTTCTAATGGCAATTGGCGTAATTGGCACAACCATTACTCCCTGGGGACAGTTTTATGTTCAAGCTTCCATCGTAGATAAAGGGATTACGGCCAAGGACTACGCCTATACCCGCTGGGATGTCTTTATCGGCTCCTTCTTTACCGGATTTGTTGCATTTTTTATTATCGTGGCTACTGCAGCAACTTTGTATGTTAACAATATATCAATAGAAACCGCTAAAGATGCGGCCCTTGCTTTGGAACCACTTGCCGGAAAGTACGCCAGCATGTTTTTTGCTTTTGGTTTATTAGGTGCGTCCATGCTTGCGGCATTTATTCTACCACTTAGTACTGCCTATGCAATCTGTGAAGCATTTGGTTTTGAACATGGGATTAGTAAATCGTATGAAGAAGCACCGGTATTTTTTGGGTTATATACAGCGCTGATCGTAATAGGGGCGGCACTGGTGTTGTGGCCTGGTTTATCACTCTACAATGTTATGCTGACCTCGCAGGTGGTAAACGGCGTATTATTACCGCCAATCTTAATTTTTATGGTTCTAATTGCCAGCGATAAGAATATAATGGGTGATTATTCAAATTCGCGCACGTATAATATTATTTCGTGGATGTTTACCATTGTTTTGATTATATTAACCGTATTGTTACTAGCTGCTACGGCTATGCCGGAATTGCTGGACTCGGTAGTACATTACTTAGGAGGTTAACTATATAGAATTAAGTAAAAATAGCGATATCATTACGAGATTCTAATGATATCGCTATTTTTTGTTAGTTCAAAAAGGGGAGTACTTGTTTTTTTCTTTCCGGAAGAGTTATTTTAGCCTGGTACTTTTTACTGGCGGTGGGTATAATAGTAAATCATATTGCAGATAGCAATGTGTTTATAGGAGGGAACAAGTTTGGAAGTTAAAACAGTATCGATGTGCCGTTTAGTCAAGGGCGGGGATCTCAATCATCATGGTACTTTATTTGCAGGGAGGGGAGCAGAATGGTTTGTTGAGGCAGGTTTTATTGCCGCTGCTTCGCTTACTTCACCAGAAAGCACTGTCTGCGTCAAAATTCATGGGATGGTCTTTACTAAGCCAGTTAGGAAAGGTAGTCTTATACGGTGTGAAAGTAAAGTGGTACTTGCCGGACGAACCAGCTTAGTAGCTTACGTAAAAATAGTACTCCATCCTTCTGAAGAATTCATCGTAGATGGCTTTCTAACATTTATAAACGTGGATCATCAAGGCAAGCCAACTCCACACGGAATTTCGATGGAAGCAGTTTCACCGGAAGATATTGAGCTTCAAGCCAAAGCAAAGTCTTTATAGCTACTTGTCATCCATCTCTTATACCAGGCGGGCTAATCCGATGAGGATAAGAATAGCGCCAGGTAAAAAGGGAAAGCGTTTTTTTAAGCTCTCCGATACCAGATGAGAGGAAGACCAACTGCCACAGGCGAGGAACGCCATTTGGACAACGCCCATAATGAGTGGGGTGTAAAAAGGCAGGAATCCCATCAAACTGGCGGCAAAGGTAGCAACCATGTTATCAATGCCCAGCGCAAGTCCCAGGAAAATAGCTTCCATAGGGCTGATAGATTTCGATTTATCAATGTCGGCTATTTCCGGATTCGCCATAATACAAATTATTAGTTTCCCTATTTTCAAAGTTACTTTACGGGTGTCAAATTCATTTTCTATATCAGAGGCGGGAATATCTTTGGTTAGATATTCTTGGAACAGATTGAAGCCGCCTAGCGTAATCAACAGTAGCGAACCGAAAATAACGGCGATATGAACATCGATAAATTGGCCAAGCATTTTGGCGCACCACATGGAAAAGCCGGTGCAGGCGGCAGTGATCAGGCCAATTATGGTCAGAGAACTAAACGGCATGCGAATGGCTTTTAAACCATAAGCGATACCTGCTGCAAACGAGTCAAGACTGACAGCAAAGCCTAATAGCAGTACGTAAAAAACACTCATAATATTGTCCTCCTCCAAGGTAGTGATATTTCAAATCCATGTTAATATATGATTTAATTTAAAACTTGGTTACCAACCGCGGGTTACCTAATGACGAGGAGGAGGGCCGGTTGAAGAACTCTATCAAGCAGTTGATGGTTAAATCAGAGATGTTTAGATGTGAATAGACTAAGGTCGTATATAAAAAAATGACTGCCCTTAGCGGGCAGTCATTTCAGAGTGTAGACAAATCCCGCTTCAGGCCGGAAGGCCAACAAGCGGGATTTTGTTAATAGTTACGAGTTTCATAAATTTTGATAACATAGACGGAAAAGTTCTTGAAAAAGGCGGTAACATACCGCGCTTTTTTTTCCACATTGCTAACTTCTTTAAATTCATACACGCAAAAAGAAGCGTGAGGTAGTGTTGTACTTTCCTCAAGCCACGATAGCGAGTATAGCGCATTCCATGTCTTTCTTTCGCATCTGCGAAGACACGTTCAATGGTTTGGCTTCGGCGGCGATATAGGTCTTGGCCTTGGTGAGTATGACGGACATCCTCTGCATATTCAACGCAAGATTCCCAGATATGCCGGTTTACGACTTTTGTAAAGTTTTGGCTTTGGGTACATTGCATACGCAGTGAGCATTGGACACATATCTTGGGATTGCTTTTGTATTCCCGATAGCCTTCTCTATTTGTAGTGGAATATTTTAGCACTTGGTTATTGGGGCAGATATAGCAGTCATAGTATTCGTCATAAACATACTCGTATTTCTTAAAGTATCCTTCTTTAGTCATAGGGCGTTTGTAGGGCATAACCGGTATTTTATTTGCTTGCATAATTTCACGACATACTCCCGGCGTTTTGTAACCAGAATCGGCAACTACTGCTTTTATGTCATTAAATTTTTCAATGACATCTTGAAATACATCGGTAAACACCTGACTATCATGAACATTACCTGGGGCTGTTTTAACACCAAGAATAAAATTGTTGCGCTCACAGGCCACTGTGGCGGTGTAAGCAAAGCAACGCTCTTTTTCACCTTTATGGAACATACCACTTTCTGGGTCAGTTGTACTTTCTTTGACTTCCTTTTCTTCAATCATTGTTCCGTCAGAATCATTGTCGTTGTCATCGGTAAAAGGTTTCTTGCCATGTGATTCACGGTCAGCGTTAATTTCAATCATCAATTCACGCTTATATTTATGTACTCGATGCTGGGCCATCTTTTTAACATACTTGTTTTTATTGGCGTTGGCCTTAACATGACTAGCATCAAAAAATACAGCATCTGCTTTGATAAAACCACATTCTATGGCCTCAAATAACACTCTTTCAAAGATTTTTTCAAAGAGGTCACTTTCTTTAAACCGTCTTTCATAATTCTTCCCGAAGGTAGAAAAATGCGGTATCTTCTCCTGAAAGCCGTAGCCTAAGAACCAGCGGTAAGCAAGATTGACTTGAGCATCGCTAATTGTTTGACGCATAGATGTAATACCGTACAAAATCTGCAGTACTAGCAATTTTATCAGAACGACCGGATCGATACTGGGTCTGCCAGTAGTATCACTGTATAAATCTTTAACTTCATCATATATAAAATCGAATTTTATGCTTGCATCAACTAAGCGCAGTAAATGATCTTGTGGAACTAGCTCGCTTAGACAAACAAATTCGACTTGGTCGATTATCACTCTGTTTTTCTTCTTAAGCACGATTATCTCTCCCAATCTCTTATTATCTCTATTTTACTATATTTCACACCGGATTAGAAGAGGTTCTCAAATATAAAAAGGCTGCCGACTTTGTCGACAGCCTGAAATGACTGCCCTTAGCGGGCAGTCATTTTATTGTTTTGACGTTGTGCTGGATGTTGTATTCTTTTGAACTTTGTCGCTTGGTTCTTGTACGGTAGGATTATTGGTATTACCGGTTACAGGAATTGTTTTTGGGGTGGCAGTACTTTTATCATTTTGCTGGGTAGTTTCGGTTTTTGGTTTACTAGGTTCCGCAGAAGTTTTCGTGGTCGCTGCGGGTTGCTTTTCTACATTTGTTTGCACAACCGGAGGAACATCTGCAACCTTTATTTCTTTTGGTATCGATTGCTTATATTCGTTTGATAATAGCTCGGCCGCGCGATTATATTTTTCATCAATTGGGATTGCCTGGATTTTAGCAACTTTAGCGCGAAGCTCTTTGATATCAGGCAGCCAGTAACTAACATCTTGTATCCAAATGGGGGTTCCGTCAATCCATTCTGTTTCTAGCCCTGATTTTGCAGCGTCACTTACAATAGGCGCTAATTTAAGCATTTCACCTGCAGGCATGTCCGTACTTACTGTGGTAGAAAATTGTTTAACAATATCCGGGAGCTTGGTAATAAGCTGTGGTTTAGTAAATTCCTTCATTAATGCTTTTAAAAACTTTTGCTGCCGGGCTACACGCCCAATATCTCCTTCATCATCCCGGTAACGAACATATTGAATCGCCGTTTTACCATTCATTCGTTGAACACCTGGTCTAAGATCTATATATAATCCACCGTTATCATCGTAGGGATCGGCATACAGCATTCGTTTATCAACGTCAATTGTAACTCCGCCGATGGCATCAATCATGCGGACAAACCCATTAATGTTTATTACAACAGTATAATCAATTTTTATTCCCAGCAAATTCTCGATAGATGTTTTGGAGAGTTTCGATCCACCAAAGGCATACGCATGGTTGATTTTATCCCAGCCATGCCCGGGAATTTTTACACGGGTATCACGCGGTATTGACAGCATTGTTGCCTTTTTGGTATTGGTATCAATGGTAACCACAAAGGTGGTGTCAGAACGCCCAACATCATCCTCGCGTTCATCCGCACCAAGAACTAAAATATTAATTTTCCCCTTTGCAGCAGTCGCAATTCCAGATACAGGTTTACTATCTTCAGAAAAAATAGCATACGTAATTCCCATAATAATACAAAGGACAAATGCCAGTAGAATTGCTGCACGGCCTTTTCTTAGACGGCGCTTCGCCCTTCTGCTAGGAATAGTCTCGTGTGAATTTTGAGCCATGTATCCACCTTCTATGTTTAATGTAAGCGATTACTAAATTTTCTAAGAAAAATAAAAGCAATATCTCCATGGAATAGGAAACCATTGCTTAAGACTACTATTATCTATAGTTAGAAATTGGCGTATACCAATACAATTGTTAGTGTATTACTTACTATTATTATTGTCAAGTTTCAAATTAGTTTGCAATTAAGTGCATTTATCTTATCTATTACAGTTATACTTTTTGAACAATTGCGTAAAGTATGGAGTTCTCACTCAAATAAAAGGCTAAGCATAAATAAATGTGCTTAGCCTTTTTCAACGTTGGTCATTGGTTTGTAAATTTACTATTTACTATCTTTTGCAGTTCTCCTTTATCCGGTACCCAATAACTAAGTTCGTCAATGGTTGCAAAATCGCCGGGTACCATTTGGGTGTGGAGAAAATCGGCTTTCATGTCTTTGAATATCGTTGCAATTTTAACCATTGTATACGTGTTCATATCGGTTTGAACATATTGGCTGATTGTTCCTACTAAAGCAGGTAATTTTAAAATTGTGCCTGCCTGAAACATTTGATTGGTAAGCGCTTTTAAAAAATGCTCCTGACGTTGAACACGGCCAATATCACCAAGCTCATCATGGCGGAATCTTACATATTCGCCTGCTTGTTTCCCGTTTAAGTGTTGATATCCTTTTTTTAGATGAATACTTAGGTTTTCATAAGGGTCGTCATAGTTCATATCATGTTCAATGGTTAGGTCTACGCCTCCTAATATGTCGACGACTCTGATAAATGCCTTCCAGTCAATTGCAATATAATAATTAATCGGGATATTAAAGTTATCTTCCACAGTACGTACTGCAAGATTGGGGCCGCCGTAAAAGTATGCATGCGTTATTTTATCATAACCAGGGCGACCGGGGATGGTTACTTTCGAATCGCGGGGAATGGACAAAATAGTAACGTTCTTATCATCGGGATTAATGCCTGCCACGATCATAGTATCAGAACGTCTAGGACTTCCTGGGTTATCCGGATCGCCATCATCCAAGCCAAAAAGCAAGATATTGATACGGTTGGTTACTTTTTTCTCCGGCGGTTTCGCAGCCAGTGCTGGAACATCTGATGACGATTGTTTGCTTTCCACAGCCGGTGCCTGGATTTTGCTAATAAAAGCATATGCTGCGATACCGCCGATAGTGATAATGGCTATAGTTAAACTAATTATAATAAGCAGTATTTTTTTCCATGAGATGTTAGAAATCATACGCAATACCTCCCTCCACAGTATGGAATATAAAAAGAGCCTGTTTGTTCCTATTAACAGACTCGGATTGCGCTACTTGTCATAAAGTAAGCAATGTACTAAATTATTTTAACAAAGCTTAAGAAACCATTCAACCAACTAATTATGGAAGTAAATTTGCCAGGTTTTTAATACGTTTTTCTTATCGATTATTTTTACCACGCACCTGACCGAAATAGTCGCATCCCCAGTGATAAAAGGCAATAAAAATCCTTGAAGCGAGAAATGTAATTACTAATGTGTAGAAACTTGTAAACCAGCTCCATTGAATGTATTTAATAAGGCCGGTATAAAGTTGAAGAGGATATTCTATGGCAGTTATAACTGCACTGAACAATAATGCGTACCAGATTATTGCTCCTATGCCCCGTGAGCGGGTAACCTGGTTATATAGAACACCTAGTAGTGGGAATACCCACAACTCAAAAAGTATACTTGTTTCGAAATACTCCGGAAACAGGCGGATCGGATATTTTAAGAGTTTAAGGTTTTCAACCGCGGCTCCCCAAGTAATACTTAGGGTACTTTGAAAAAGGAAAACGACGACCCAATCTCTAAAATATCGCCAATCTACCGCAAAAAGCAGTAGCAATCCAGTAGCAAGTGCCGCTATTATCATAACTATATATTCAAAGCTGAAAATCATTGAAGATATACTCCTTCAAATTGAGCTAGTAAAACCGTTCGAAATCTTTATAAAAATAAGATTATGACAGTTCGTGAAATCAATAGGCGCCCAGATTTTGGGCGCTGTATTTATTTTGTATTTTTTGCGTACTTGGCTTTCGCCTGCTCTAAGGCTTCATCTATTTTGTTATTGAACTGTTCCGTAACTGCGTCCGAATTTTGATTGCTTACGCCTTCTAATGAGTTAGCTGCGTTATCGGTAGCCTCATTCATTAACTTGCTAGAATTCTTTTTGTCCAGCATTTCCATCACCTCCTAATTAAAGTGTGCTCGATTCTGGCGATAAGTAAACCTAAAAAAGTGGGCTAATTTACTAAGTGTGGTAAATGAACAAAAAAATTATGAGGAGCATCAAGTTTAGAATAATAAAAGCATAAAAGGATTAAACAAAATGAGGACACCTGAAAAAACAGGTATCCTCATTTTGTTTAATCCTTTTATTTAAAAGTTTCCCTCAGTAATTCTAAGAAGTGCTTACTGCTAGCAGACAGCTTGCGGTTTCGCAGCCAGACAATAACGGTTTGTGTTGATACCGTGGGTTCTATTATTTTTTTATAAGTCAACGCGGAATCTGAAATGAGTCCTTCCGTAGACTTAGGTACTAAAGCCATACCGATTCCTACTTTTGTCCATAGAATATTAAGTACAATTCCATCACTTATGCAAACGATTTTCGGCGTAAAGCCGGCTTTGGCGCACCAATCGACGAATAAATTTTTCCACCTAAGTGGAATGATAAGCGGCTGGTTATTAAGCTCAATCAGTCGAACATTTTCAGGATCTTCTCCGCAATAGCATTTATCCTTTTTCATAGCAATAACTAATGGTTCATCGGGGAGAGTAATTGATTCGTAAATTTCTGAATCGAACGGTGCGCGCAAGATGCCAACTTCGATTACTCCGTTGTCCAAAAGCTCTAAAATCCGAAAGCCATCACCTTCCCATAATTGGAAAGTGACATTAGGATATAAACTGTGAAATCTACTAATCAGATTTGGCAGCAATGTAAATCCCGACGTAGTAACCGTACCTATCGAAATTGTACCGCCTAAGCCGGAATTGAATTCAGTCATTTCTTTCATTGTGCCGTCGACTAAGCCTAATATCTGTTCTACCCGTGCACGTAATAGCTGTCCTGCTTCCGTTAGTCTTATTCTCCGGCTGCCACGTTCAAACAATTGAGCTCCAAGAGCACTTTCCAGTTGTTTCATTTGTCTGCTTAGAGCCGGTTGCGCGATATTAAGCCGCTTAGAAGCGTTGCTGATGTTTCCTTCTTCAACAATAGTATAAAAATACCTCATGTCCCGGATGTCCATGTACGCACCTCTTGTATACCTTTTTGATATATAAAGTATATGAAATTGATAATTTTATTATAATTCGGACTATGTTATAATTGCAACAAATAGTAATCTTTTCGGGGCGCTCCTACGGAAATATTAATAGTATGCCAGGAAAATGGTTGTATAAAAGGGGGCTTTCTCTATTGAACTTGCCTATTGGTGGCCATGAATTGTATTCCTTTATTATTGTCATGATGCTAATGATAGTAACTCCTGGTGTCAATCAGGTGTTAGTACTCCAATCGGGACTTAGTTTCGGACATAAAGCGGCTATTTATAATGTTGTAGGAATAGCCAGTTCGATGTTTGTTCATACCACTCTTTCCGGATTAGGAATAGCCCTTGTTATTATGAAATCACCAAGTCTGCTCAGTCTGTTTAAGGTGCTGGGGGGCGGGTATCTCGTTTATTTAGCAATTAATAGTATTGTGAGTGCCTATCAGCTAAGTAAGGTATCTGAAGATACAATTGATGAAACCTACGTAAGTAATGAATTAGAAAACGGCCGTAAATCTTTTACCAAAGGATTTACTACCAATGTGTTAAATATCCAGACATCTTTTATCTTTTTGTCTATTTTTCCACAATACATGAATCTTGAGAATAATTTATTCATGCAATCGCTATTGCTTACGTTGGTATTCGTAGGTTTGTTGCTGTTATGGTATGCCATAATAATAGCTTTGATTTTTAAAATACGCCATTATTTGCTTGATCGCAGAGTTCAGCTAAGAATAAAGGCAGTTACCGGTTTTCTCTTGTTGGTAATGGCAATAAAAATGCTCCTGAAGTAATATTGCTGTTTCCATAGTAAAGATTAGTTAGAAACTAGGTGAAATCATTTGGAAATGCGATTCTTAATTGTTGATGATGACATTGGTTTTCGCAGGACAATCAGTTATATAATTGAAAAATATCATTTAGGGGTAGTTGTTGGTAATTATGGTGACGGCCTGGAGGCTGAGACCGGCATTCGTAAATTACGACCCGATATTGTCGTGGTTGATTTACTGTTACCGGGTCAAAGCGGTATTGAATTAACAAAGAAGATCAGCAGTATAAACAATAAAATCTCTTATATTATGATCTCTGCCTGTAGTAATAAATCGATAATTACCGAAGCAATGCTTAGCGGCATTGATTATTACCTCCAAAAGCCTATAAATGTTTTGGACTTTAATTCAGTAATAAAAAAGATAGCAGAAAGGAAAAAAGCGGGGCCCAAGCGGACAGGTACGCTCTGCCATAAATTAAAGACGATTTGCCGGCTTTAATGGATAAAAAAGTCGTTTTTTATCTTCTTATTTCATAAGCGAGAGATCGCTAGAGTATATTACTTCTCTTCCTATCAAAAATGATGGCGACAGATTGACAAAACAGCAAATGTTTCATAAAATGTAAAAGAAATCCATGTGAAAGGAGGCCAAGAGTGATGAAAATTGTTTTTGAGTATATGATGCTTCAAGACGTCAAATCACCTGTTCGCGCAAGCGTTTTGGACAAAAATTGGATTAGTCTGCCCATTTTTAAGCAAACCGCATATCGAAAACAGGGACCGGAAGCTCTTGGCTGCAAATAGAGAAGGATACTTCTTTTTAAAAAAATTACTGCAAAAGACGCCGGTTTATTCGGCGTCTTTTTACTTTTACAGGAGGATAATATATGCAAGAAATTATTAGCTACCAACAAATCGGGAAACTCGCTTTTCCTGTTATTATTGCCCAGTCAGTTGTATTAATTAATGGTATGACTGACCTTGTGTTCATCAGCCCCTATGGTACGGAGGCTATTGCTGCTATAGCAATAGCGAACGCCTTATGCGCAACAGTATTTAATTTTTTAGAAGGTTTTAGACTTGGTACGACTGTCTTGATCTCCCAGGCTGCGGCTGCAGATGATAGGCCGAAGGCAACAGGTGTGGTGAATACCGGATTGTTTTTAGTTGCCATTATCGGTATTGTACTCCTTGTCTTTGCCCCGCATATCAGCGAACTTGTTTATAATATCGCAGGTAACGAGCAGCTCAAGTATTACGGTTTGGATTATCTTAAAGTTTGGCTTTGGACAATACCATTCATATTATTCTCTTATGTATTTATAGGATTGTTTAGAGGACTCAGGGACACGGCGACACCTCTATATAGCAGCGTCGTAATTTGTCTTTTAAATATCTTCTTTGATTATTTATTTGTTTGGGGAGGGTTCGGCTTTCCGAGCATGGGAGTAAAAGGAGCGGCTTGGGGAACTATGTTTGCCAATGTTGCAGGATTATTGATCATTGCCTATCTGGTGTTAAAAAAATCATTTACCCGTAAATACATTCAATTGAATCAATCGTTCTTTAGATACGTTCCAGAGTATATTACTCTTGCTGTAGATGTGGGACTTAATACTGGTTTTACACTGCTGGCACTGCTGTTTTTCATCTATATAATAAAACCGCTGGGACCAGCCGCATTAGCAGTACATCAAATTACTTTGCAAGTTTTTAATTTTGCTTATCTTCCTGCAATCGGCTTTTTAATCACCGCATCCATTATTGTGCCGAGGTTATTGGAGAATCATCAGGATTCCTTGCTTATCTCTACGGTTAAGCGGATAAGCAAGATGAGTTTCGGCATTGTGTTAGTTACAAGCGGCTTGCTTTTTACCTTCGCCTCATGGGTTAGCGGTTTTTTTAGTCCTAACGATAGGATGGTAGCAGAACAAGCAGCGCACACGCTAAGACTGGTTTGCCTAGGTCAATTATTTTCCTCTGTCTATATGGTTTTGCGAGGAGCATTAACCGGCTGTAAAGATACTCGCTTTATTGTATATGAAGGTATGGTGTCAGGATATTTGATATTCTTGCCTCTTGCTTATCTTATGGCTGTACAATCTGGCTATGGGATATATGGTGGTTATATAGCTTTCCTACTATGGTGTATTACTGACTGTTTGGCGCTTGCTGGCAGATTTTATCTCTTATACGTTAAAAAATCATTATAAGTTAATATTTCTAATTGGTCAGGTGACGGTCCTGAAGCTCATCGAGTCAATGGATTCCTTTATAATTAAAGCTGGATTTTATTACAAAAACCAGGAAATGGCTAATTGTCTGTTTGATAGGCAATTAGCCATTTCACGTTAATGCTATTTTGGAGATCGTATTACTGGAACTACGAAAAATGTTTTTACGGTATTTGATGGGTTCGGATAAAAGGGGCGTGCTTAATGCTATTATATGTATAGTGAATATACAAACTACAGCAGGCTAGAGCTAGGATAATTCAAGGAAAAATGAGGGTTGAAATAGTATGGGTTTTCAAATTATCAAAAAGTATTCTTTAAGTAGAGAAATAGCAAAAGCATTAGAGGACTTGGGGTACGAGGAACTCACTGAAGTTCAGGAAGTGGTGATACCTTTAGTTCTTGCAGAGAAGGATAGCATAGTGAGATCCCAAACGGGTAGTGGTAAGACAGCGGCTTTTGCCATCCCAATTTGCGAGAAAATCGAAGTTGAGCAAAAAAATCCCCAGGTATTGGTTCTAACACCCACTAGAGAATTGGCTGTACAATTAAAACAGGACATTTCTAACATAGGAAGATTTAAAAGAATAAGATGCGCCGTTGTTTTTGGCAGACAACCGATGGAAATACAGAGAAGAGAGTTAAGACAACGAGTGCATGTTGTTGTCGGTACACCGGGGAGGACCTTAGATCACATTGACAGAGGCAACATTAATCTGGACGAAGTGCAGTATCTGATCATTGATGAAGCAGACAAAATGTTGGATATGGGATTTATTGAACAGGTGGAAGCCATCATAAAAGTGTTGCCTGCTAACAGGCATACGATGCTATTTTCAGCTACTATACCAGACAAGATTCAGGAAATCTGTAACCAATACATGAAGGAACCCGTCAAAATAGAAGTTGATTCGGAAAGTCCTAGTTTAGAAACCATTCGGCAATTTTATTATGAAGTAGAAGAAGAAGAAAAGTTCAATTTAGTTACTAAAATAATATATACTGAAAAGCCAAATAGTTGCATTTTCTTTTGTAATACAAGGGACAAGGTAGATGATGTTTTTGAAAAGATGAAGCAGCAAGGCTATTCCTGTGGAATATTGCATGGAGGTATGGAGCAACGGGATCGATTGTATTCTATTCATGATTTTAAAAGGGGAGAATTTCAGTTTTTGATTGCGACTGATGTGGCAGCCAGAGGAATACATGTAGATGATATATCTCTAGTGGTCAATTATGATATGCCGCTCAATAGCGAAAGCTATGTACATAGAATTGGCAGGACGGGACGGGCTGGGAATGTAGGAGCAGCTATTACTCTTGTAGCAAGGAGTGAATATAGGACTTTACATGAGATTGAGGAATATGCTCATTATAAGATACTCAAGCTGGAAATTCCGATGGTGGAAGAAGAAACTTTGCTTTTAAATAATCGTGATGGTCTTGAACCTATATCAAAAATTGATAAAAGCGAAAAGTTAAATAGACAGATTACTAGAATTAGGATAAATGCAGGCAAGAAGACAAAGATGCGGCCAGGCGATATACTTGGGGCGATTACTACCATTCCAGGCATTAGTGGAGGCGATATTGGTATTATCGATATCCAAGATACATGTTCCTATGTGGAGATCCATGGAAATAAAGGCGAGCTTGTCATGGAGGCGCTTGGGGCGACGAAGATAAAAGGTAAGATACATAAGATAAAAGAAGTAGGTTTTTCTAATAAGTTGTATTAGAATACTGGGAGAGCTGAAAATTAGAGGGGAAAAGAGCAAAGTATGAGTACTAGTGTATTAACAGAGAAAGATTTCGCCGAAATTATTGCAAAGAACGGTGGACGTGTTTTTAGAGTCGGTGATTGTGTCTGCGATAGCTTTATGGGAGTAACACCAAAGGATATTGATTTTTGTATTGTTGGTATGGTTAAGAAAAATTTTAAAATGATATTCCCCGAGGCTGAAGAATGTGCCAAGTCTATTTCTGTTTTTCGCTTGGGGATCGACGGCATAACGCGGGAAGTTGCCTTTGCGAGAACGGAGCGGAAAGAAGGAAGCGGCTACAAAGTATCAACTAAGCCAAAGATTACCATTGAAGAAGATCTTTTTAGGCGTGATATTACGGCTAACTCTATGGCAATCGATGTTTTAACAGGAGAAATTATCGATCCTTACCATGGAAGAAGGGATATAGAAGGCAAGATAATTAGAGCGACTAGTCAGCATTTTTCCAATGACCCAATGCGCGCCGTGCGGCTTGCAGGCCAATCTGCCCGCTTAGGTTTTGATATAGACGGCGATACGTTGCCTCTTGTGAGTGCTGCTGCAGAAGAACTTGCTCATAAACCTGTAGAACAGATTGCTACGGAGTTGGGAAAGGTTCTATCAGAAGCACGCGAACCGGGACGATATTTCGAGGTTCTGGCAAAGACTAGTTTATTGCAGATTACATTTAAAGAAATCTCAGATTTGTCTAAAGAAGAGTTTAAAAGAGTAATAGCAGGACTAGATTCAGTGGCAAAAGCTACACAGAATTCTAAGCTAAGGTTTGCCGCCTTTGGCGTAGTACTGGGTAAAGAGCGTTTACTCTTATGGAATAATAGAATGACATTGCCTGGTGATTGGCTGGATGCCGCCGTTACTGTTAGCGAAATAATAGGCTCTTTGGAAAATCCCACTCCTGATAAGATTGTAGATACCATTAATAAATTAAGGCGTGGCTCTCTTACTATTGAGGATTTCGATCTCATTGCTCAAGCAGCAGGATTAAAAATTCCGCAACTGGGACCACTGAAAGATATAACGGTTTTGCCCGCTGGAGAGGTTGTCCCCAAGACATTAAAGGGTAAAGAAATTGGTGAATGGTTGAGAGCGAAGCATGTGAAAGCCATTTCAGAACACTTACATTTTGAGTCAAATTCGAGGCGGCAATAGTGGAAAAATTTCTCTGCTTAATAATTTCCTTATTATTGGGGATACTAGAACGAAAAGGAGGGGAATTTATTGAGTAGTACAATTTGGTTGTTAATTGTTGGGGCCGTTGCAGGATGGTTGGCTGGAAGTGTTGTGAAGGGGCATGGATTTGGAATATGGGTAGATATGATTGTTGGGGTAATTGGCGCATATATAGGCAGCTTTCTACTCTCGCTAATTGGTATAGCGACCTTTGGTTTAATCGGACAACTTATCTCGAGTTTTATTGGCGCCGTGGTACTTGTTTCGATAATTAGAATGTTTAGTGGTAATAAGATGACAAATAGAGACTAAGTCAGTATAGTGTTTTTTCCTAACTAAGTTAGTCGGTATGATATTTTACGGATTGGTTCACTATTTTAAATCCATAAGGTTCAAAAAAACAGCTATTTGCTATTCGCAATAGCTGTTTTTACTTTTTGAATAAGTTAGAAAGCTTGATTCCTGCCTTTAAGCGGCGGGAATTTTTATTTTATGATTAATTTTTATGATTAATTTTTATGATTAATTTGTTATATTCTGCAGGAATTTTTTTTCCTATGGCTAATAATTGTATTAATGAATTAATACAATAAGTTAATACGATATTGGATTGGCATACATACAAAGAGTAGACGAATCAATGTGAAGGCTGGTATGCGTCGTGCCGATAGCTCTATTCGATGACTAACCCGCTCGAAGATTCCCTCTTCCCCAAGCGAGAATTAGACTCCTGCACGGGTACAGGTGAGCGGCTAAGTCTCTGGATAAGGGCGACAAACTTTAACTTTTCTAAGGGGGGCTAGTAATGTTGCCGGCAATAGATCATAAGAGCGGCGTGCCCTTATATATTCAAGTGCAAGAAGGACTAAAAGCGCTGATTATCAAAGGAGCCTATCCACCAGGAGAGCAGTTACCGACAGTGAGACAACTGGCAGTAGAGCTTCGTATCAATAGTAATACGGTAGCACGAGCTTATTCGGAATTAGAACGAGCCGGTATTATTTCAACCCATCAGGGAAGGGGAACCTTTGTCTGTGGATTGCCGGAAGTTTTTGAGGCGGAGGTGAGAGAACAGCAGCTTGACGTTTTATTGGAGCAGTTATTATCTGACGCCTATTTGTTAGGATTTCAGGCTAATGATGTATTTTGCCGCCTAGAGAAAAAAATTAAAGAAGAGTAAGACGTTAGGAGGGATCACATGAAGAATAATAACGAACGGTCGCGAATGAGTAAATCCGCTCAGAACCAACGCAAACCTTTACGGAGTGCATTGCCGTTTGCCGTTTTCTTAGTGATTGTAATAATTGCGGCAGCATTAGGCTTGATGCATGACAATCATTGGATTATAATTGTTGGATTTATTCTGGGTCTCTTGGGGTCGCAATCTGTCAAAGTTGCTCAACAATGGGAAAAAGCAATCGTGTTGAGGCTGGGGAAGTTTCATTGCCTGGCGGGACCCGGAATATTTTTTACAATACCAATTATTGATACAATACCGTTCTGGATTGACCAGAGAGTGATTGCCACTTCTTTTAATGCCGAGCAGACTTTGACGAAAGATAATGTACCGGTGGATGTAGATGCAGTACTGTTTTGGATGGTTTGGGATCCTGAAAAAGCGGCTTTGGAAGTGGAAAATTACCGGGAGGCCGTTTCCTGGGCGGCCCAGACAGCCCTTAGAGATGTTATTGGCAGAACCATGCTGTCGGAGATGTTAGCCGGACGGGAGAATATCGATACAGAATTACAGGAAATGATTGACAAGCGGACAGTTCCGTGGGGGGTTGCAGTTCAATCGGTGGAAATTCGGGATGTTATTATTCCCGAAGGGCTGCAAGATGCAATGTCCAGGGAGGCTCAAGCCGACAGGGAACGAAAGGCGCGAATTATTCTGGGGTCTGTTGAACAGGAAATTGCCGCGAGCTTTGTCGAGGCTGCCAAAATTTACGGAGACAGTTCGCTGGCTTTTCAACTCAGGTCGCTGAATGTTCTCTATGAAAGCCTGAAAAAACAAGGCGGATTAGTGGTAATTCCCAGTCATCTTGCTGATGCCGCCAATCTGGGTGCATATCTAGGTATTCAGGCACAACTAGAAAAGAATAAACACGTTTCAAAAATCACGGAAGAGGAGGAAGGTTGAAAATGGGCAGAAATTTTACAAGACGAACTTTTTTAAAGCTATCAGGAGCTACCGCGGCAGCCATCGCGGTTTCCGGCTCAGTAACCAAAATGGTATCGGAAGTTTCGGCTGAAACCAAGGCAGAGGAAAGTCAATTTGTACGCAGCTTTTGCGAAATGTGTACCTCAAGATGCCCCATACAGGCCAAAATCGAGAATGGGAAGGTTACCTATATAGCCGGTAATCCTGACTGGGCAGCTACGGGAGGAACAGTATGCGCCCGTGGCGGGGCTGCAGTTTCCCAGTTATACGATAAGGACCGGGTGAAAAAACCGTTGATTCGTACCGGGGAGCGCGGTGAAGGTAAATGGAAAGAGGTTTCATGGGACGAAGCTTATTCTTATATCGCAGAAAAAATGCAGGAGATTAAGAGTAAGTATGGCGCTGAAAGCATGGCATTTGCTTGCCGTGGCGGCACTCATAAAGCTTATATGGATACGTTAGCCAAAGCATACGGCTCGCCGAACACATTTACGCATGAATCGACATGTCCGATTGCCCGGACGGTTGCTAAGGAAGTTATATTTGGCACAGCGGCGGTATCTCTTGATTATGGTAATGCTAAGTATTTGTTGTCATTGGGACGCAGCTTCTTTGAGGGAATCAATGTATCACAGGTTCGTGGCGTAATGAAAGCTATGGCAAACGGCGGCAAGTTAGTTTCGGTAGATCCTCGCTTTTCGGTTACGTCTGCAAAAGCCGATGAATGGCATGCAATTAAACCAGGTACAGACTTGGCCTTAGTCCTGGCTATTATTCATGTATTGATTCGGGATAATCTGTATGATAAAGAGTTTATTGAAAAGTATACGGAAGGTTTTGACGCAATAAAAGCTTCTGTTGTCGATACTACTCCGGCTTGGGCTGCCCAGGAAACCGGTATCAGTGAGAAAGATATCGAACGTATGGCTAAAGAGATGGCAGCAGCTAAACCCAGAGCTATAATTGACTGGGGCTGGCGTACGACATTTTCACCCGAAGAATTTGAACTTAGACGGGCCTCGATTATTGCCAACCTATTATTAGGGAGCTTTGAAGTGCCGGGAGGAATGTATCTCGATAAGAGCGCGGGGTTCATTAATGGTCTAGTTGGCAAAACCGTGGTTCCGGGTCTGGCGGCACCAAAGCTTCCGCCTTTTCCAAAACCGGCTAAGCCTAGAGTAGACGGAGCTCAGGTAAAAGGTCAGCCGCATTTTCTTGTTCCTGCCAGCGACGGAGTTGTTCAGGAGGTTCCTGAAGCTATTCTTACCGAAAAGCCTTATCCAATTAAAGGCTGGTTTGTTTTGCGCAATAATCCGGTAGTAAGTCAGTCTAATACCACTCGCGTTATTGAGGCGTTAAAGAAACTGGATTTACTTGTTGTCTGTGATGTTAACCTTTCTGATACAGCCTGGTTTGCTGATGTGGTTCTACCTGAAAGTACTTTCCTGGAACGGGATGAAGGCTTTAATAATGCCGGTGGCAGTGCGCCTTCCTATACTCTCCGCCAGCAGGTTGTAAAACCGGTTTATGATACTAAGCCGCACTGGCAAATATTCAAAGAGTTGGGAGAACGTCTCGGCTTAGGGCAATATTTCCCTTGGAACAATATTGAGGATATGCGGGCCATCCAAATGGGCGGTAATACAGAGTTAATTAAAGCGGCCAAAGACAAGGGCTTCATTAATTTTGGCATTAAACCGCTGTTTTTACGGGATAAAAATTCCGTAGCGCAATTTGTATCAAAATATCCGGAAGCAGTAAGTAAGGTAAATGACCTGGGAATAATTGACGGACCCATCCTGAATTTAAAGACCCACAGCAAAAAGATTGAGCTTATGTCCCATGAAGTTCAGGAGTTATTCGGCAGACCGGTTCCTATTTACCGTCCGGTCAAGCTGAAAGAGGATAATGAGTTGTACTTTATTCAGGGTAAATCGGCTATACATACCAATGCTCACACTCATGATATACCATGGCTGTACGGATTAATGCCGACAAGCCGGTTATGGGTTAATCCGGATACTGCAGCAAAACTGTCCCTCCGGGCAGGCGATACTGTTGAAGTTACAGCCGAATCCGGTAAACAAAAGGCGGTTGTACTTGTAAGTAAGGGTGTGCGCCCGGATACGGTATTTACGTATTTTGGTTTTGGGCGGGTATCGCCAGGTTTGAAGCGGGCTTACAAGCAAGGGGTTAATTCCAGCTTGCTGCTGCCAACAGTAATGGGGCCGGTATGCGGTACGGCGCTTCATACTGCCGGAGTTCAAATCAAAAAGGTATAAGGAGGAATAATCGTTATGGCAGATAAACGCTATGGTATGCTTTTTGACAGTAATCGATGTATTGGCTGTCAGTCTTGTTCGGTAGCCTGCCGGGCCGAAAATAAGGTTCCGGATGATGTCTACCGGCTGCAAGTTCGCATAGATGGACCCAAAGGAGAATTCCCCAAGCTTGTAATGGATTTTGAACGGCATTCTTGTGTTATGTGTGATAAGGCTCCCTGTGTATCTGTATGTCCAACCGGGGCTTCGTATATAAATAACGACGGTGTTAACATGGTAGATGCCAAAAAATGTGTTGGTTGTAAGTACTGTATCAATGCCTGCCCCTATCAAGCCAGGTTTGTTAACCCGGTTACCGGTGCTGCCGATAAATGTACGTTTTGTTATGAAAACCGGGTTAAAAAAGGCGAAAAGCCGGCTTGTACATCAATTTGTCCGGCGGGGGCGCTGATTTTTGGCGATCTCAATGATCCCAAGAGTGAAATCCGCCAAGCTATGCAACAGTATACCGTAAAACCAAAAGAACATTTAGGGACACATCCTAAGCTTTATGTTATTCCCGATAAACGGGGAGGTGGACAATAATGGATCAATTATGGGGATCTATGGCGCAATATAGTGCTATACAGTGGGAATGGCCGGTAGCTGTGTATCTATTTCTGGCTGGCTTAAGTGCCGGTGCACTTATTGCAGCATTACTGGTAAAATGGAGGAACGGTAATGTCGGCGATTATGATGGAATGATTAAGGCTGGCGCTTTGTTGGCCCCTATTTCGATCATGATTGGTCAGGGTTTGCTGATCGTTGATTTAAGTAAACCGCTATCTTTTTGGATGCTGATGCTGCATTATCAATTCCAGTCGGTAATGTCTATCGGTGTGGTTTTACTGATGATTTACTCCGGCTTGTGTACACTGTTTGCCGCCATCATATTTAAAGATTGGCTGGCTGAATTTGAATGGTCAGAGTGGTTTTTCAAACCACTGCTTCCACTTATCGAATGGTTTGAAAATAAGACATGGCTAGAATGGATAATGTGCCTTGTGGCTATCTCTATCGCGGTTTATACCGGCTTTTTACTCTCGGCTTTGGGGGCAAAACCGTTGCTTAATGTTCCTTTGCTGCCGCTTCTATTCCTAATCTCCGGAATGTCCGCAGGCTTAGGTGCATGTATTGCTTTGGGTGTGACACTGTTTAAAGATTCGGTGGAAGAACTCAACTTACAATACCTATTGTCGCTGGATACCAAATTATTGCCGATAGAACTGTTTGTCCTGTTCGTTATGTTTACCGGCTTGGTAAATATGGGCGGCCAATATGCAGTAGTTGCCGTTAAGGCCTTGACCAGTGGTGTATGGGCAAATGTCTTCTGGATTGGGGTAGTTGGGATCGGGTTGATTTTACCCATTATTGTGTCGGTCACTTCCCTGCATGGATCGAAACTAGCGGCGAGTGATACTGTCAGCCTAACAGCAGGTGGCGCAAGTTATCAAGTAGCGCAGCAAGTACCTCGTGGAACGCTGCTGATAAACTGTACGTTGGTAATGCTCGGAAGTGCGTTGCTCAGATTATATATTGTCTATGCCGGACAGATATTTATCTGATGACTAACCTGCTCTAAGAAGTCTTTGGATAAGGGTGAGTAGCCTTCAGGTGGGGGTAGAACCCCATCTGAAGCTATGCCTCTTTATTTAGCGATTTTGGTAAAAGAGCAGAATATGCCCCTAAAGAAAGTGAGGAAGAAATATGTCCTTGGCGGCAGTGGCGCAGTATGCTGACGTTAACCAGAATAAGTGTTTAAACCGGCGAATTCGTAAGGTAGAATGTCAAAAATGCGAAACAGCTTGTCCTAACAAAAGCATTCGCGTAAATCTTTCCGATCGCAATGTGCCGGTTAGACTTATAGACAGTTGTACTGGTTGCGGTTTGTGTGTGGCGGCTTGTCCTGCAGAGGCCATTGCCGTTTTGCACAAACCGCCCAAACTGGTATTGAAAAACGGTGCCGTTGAGCTTATGTGCAATAAACAGCAGTTGGACAGTTCTATTGCATGTTTGGGGATGATGGACGCCTACGTTCTGGCCTATCTTGGCATGAAATTAGAGCACGTGAAGATTGTCCTGGTCAACAACCGTTGTAAGACGTGCAACCCTGGTGTTGCCAATGGCATCAAGCAAACAGTAGAAAAGACAAACCATGTTTTGCGCAAACTGGGGAGACCGGAAATACAGTTGGTTTTGCGATGCGGTAAGGAAGAAGTAAAGATTAACCGGCGCGATCTATTTTCGTTTTGCTTTTCAAAGGCTAGGGAGACTTTGCTGGATATGCTGCCATTTTCGTTACATCAGGAAAAGGCTTACCGGGAACTTTTCGTCGAAAGTATAACCCCTGCAGTACAGAATGCCAAGCTGGACCTGAGTCCGTTATTTTGGGGGAGCGAGGTAAGCGAGCAGTGTGATTTGTGCGGAATTTGTACCAGGAGCTGCCAGCAAGCTGCGTTAACCATTACGGTCAATGAACAAAATGGTCGCCGGGAGCTGCTTCATAACCAGAGTAAGTGTATAGGATGTATGGCTTGTACCTTGCTTTGCCCGCATAATGCTTTGCGGATAGCAGATTCATTAAGTAGTGTAAAAATAGTTGCCGGCCAAAAATCAATTGTCTTAATAATTAAAAAGTGCTGCACCCAATGCGGCAGAATTTTGCCAAATGACTCTCCGTTAGTATGCGAGCAATGCTCGCAGGAAAAAAAGCCGTATTTACAATCAATATACTAACCTAAATTAAACTGAAGCAAGGACTTAACCATGTGAATTGCAGGGTTAAGTCCTTGTCCAGTTTACAAAACTAATCTTATTGTACTAAACTCAAAGTCAACATGGTGATGTAATGAATAGTGCGGTACTCAAGCCGCGCTAATTGTGACAAATATCTGACAAGTTCATTTTTCCCGATAGTTATAGATGATTTGGGATGGTTCAAGCTGGCGAAATCATTATATAATTTTATTACAATAAACTAAATAGGAGGAAAATTCAAATGAAGAAATTGATATTTTTGATTGCTATCTTTCTATTACCTTGTTTGATTTTGGCTGGTTGTGGCGATAAAAAGGCAACTAGCGAAAAACCCGCAAAAACAGATAAACTTGTTATTTATTGTCCGCACCCCTTGGCCTTTATTAATCCTTTAGTAACTGAGTTTGAAAAACAAAGCGGTGTCAAAGTAGAAGTTGTTGCCGCCGGCAGCGGTGAATTGCTGAAACGGGTTGAATCAGAAAAAGCAAATCCGCTTGGTGATATTTTCTGGGGCGGCTCGCTTGGCACTATGAAGCCCAAAGCAAACTTATTCGAAAACTATACTTCGGTCAATGAAGATAAAATTCAACCGGCATTTAAGAATACAGAAGGTCCATTGACTCGGTTTACTGATATTCCAAGTGTAATTATGGTTAATACCAATTTGATTGGCGATATAAAAGTAGAAGGTTATGAAGACTTACTGAACCCAAAATTAAAAGGAAAAATTGCCTTCTGTGATCCGGCAAAATCTTCGTCCTCTTATGAGCATTTAATTAACATGCTTTATGCTATGGGCAAAGGTGATCCGGAAAAAGGCTGGGATTATGTAAAAGCTCTTTGCGCTAATCTTGATGGTAAACTGCTTAGCGGTTCTTCGGCTGTTTATAAAGGAGTAGCCGATGGTGAATATGCCGTAGGCTGTACGTTTGAAGAAGGCGGCGCCACCTATGTTGCTGATGGCGCACCGGTAAAACTGGTTTACATGAAAGAGGGCGTTATTTCCAAGCCAGATGGTGTTTACATCATAAAAAATGCTAAGAACATGGAAAACGCCAAGAAATTTATTGATTTTATCACAAGTAAAGATGCACAAACCATTATCGTAAAACAATTACATAGACGTTCCATCCGTACGGACGTTGAACCTCCAAAAGGTTTGATTGATAAAGACAAAATCAATATTATCAATGATGATGAAGCGGTTGTTGTAGCAAATAAAACAAAATGGTTAGATAAATTTAAAGATATATTTACCAGCGTTAAGTAGTATCTGTTCAGTGCTTATACAGCCCACGCAAGGCTATTTGTGTGGGCTGTAGTTATATAATATCAGACGTGTTAAACGGAGGTTTTATGAATGAGTGTTGCCATTCATATCGATCATGTTGTTAAACGATATGAGCAAGTAACCATCATCCCGGATTTATCGGCACATATTAAAAATGGCGAGTTCTTCACTTTATTGGGGCCTTCAGGCTGTGGCAAGACGACATTGCTAAGAATGATTGCGGGATTTAATAGTATCGAGGGCGGTCAAATCAAATTTGATGAGAGGCTGATTAACGATATTCCCGCCCATAAACGCAATATAGGTATGGTTTTTCAAAATTATGCGATTTTCCCCCATCTAACTGTCCGGGAAAACGTCGAATACGGTTTGAAATTACGCGGCTTAGATAAAGCCGCAATTAAGAAAAAAGTGGATGATATTTTAAAGGTAGTAAAAATAGAAGACTACCAGGACAGGTTGCCGGAACGGCTTTCCGGCGGACAACAGCAGCGGGTTGCGCTGGCGAGGGCTATTGTTATTCATCCGAATGTCCTGTTAATGGATGAGCCGCTTTCTAATTTAGACGCAAAGCTTCGTATTGAAATGCGCAGCGCCATTCGCGAAGTCCAGAACCAAGTGGGAATTACCACTGTGTATGTAACGCATGACCAGGAAGAAGCGCTAGCTATTTCCGATAGAATTGCAGTTATGCATGCCGGTGTTATTCAGCAAATTGGGAATCCCCAATCAATTTATACAAGACCGTATAATGTATTTGTTTCTACTTTTATCGGCCACTCCAATTTGTTTGCAGGCAAGATCAAGGTCGATGCATTGAAAACCTTTGTTGTATTTAACGACGGCTATCAAATCGAGCTTGAACATCTTGGTGAGGTAACAGACGGGCAAGAGGTTATTATTTCAGTTAGACCGGAAGAATTTTCCGTGCAGGAAGATGGCCTGCAATGCACAATTAGTTCACGAGTATTTCTCGGGAAATATGTGAATTACAAGCTGGCATTTGCTCCTAATATGCTGGTAGCTAATCAAGTATCAATCGAATTTTCTCAGGATTTAGGACATGCAGAAAGAATCTTTGAGCAGGGTGACATGATTACCCTGCGCCCTAATAAAGCTAAGATTAATATCTTTACGGCAGACGCCGAGGCCAAGAACTTAATTAAGGGTGTGAAGCAGTATGAATAAAAAACTGCTCACCTGGAATTTTTGGACAGCGGTTACGGCCTTAGCTGTTGTTGTATTTGGATTATTCTTGATTTATCCGTTACTTTCGCTATTTATCAGCAGTTTTCAAGACCCGGCGACAGGCGCTTTGACTATGGAGAATTTCGCTAAGTTTTTCAGAAAGAAGTATTACTATCAGTCGCTAATCAATAGTATGTGGGTTACCACTTGTGTAACCATCCTTTCTATTATAATTGGTACGGCACTTGCCTATTTTATGACAGCGTATAAGGTAAAGTTCAAGGGGGCAGTTGAAATATTTGTGATTATTTCCATGCTGTCACCGCCCTTTATCGGCGCTTATTCGTGGGTGTTATTAGGCGGGCGCAGCGGAATCATAACTCAATTCTTAACTGAGTTATTTCACAGAGAATGGCCGTCTATTTATGGGTTTAGCGGCATACTCTTAGTGCTTACGTTAAAATTGTATCCCTTTATTTATTTATATGTTTCAGGCGCATTGAAAAAGATCGATGCCTCCTTAATTGAGGCGGCCGAAAGTCTTGGCTGCAGCGGCATGAAAAAAGTGGCAACCGTGATTATGCCCCTGTTGTTGCCAACAATTCTTGCGGGCGCTTTGATGGTTTTCATGAATGCATTAGCCGATTTTGGTACACCCATGCTCATTGGTGAAGGGTTTAATGTTATGCCTGTAATGATCTATTCTGAATTTATTAGTGAAGTGGGCGGGCAGGCCAACTTTGCCGCCGCTATGGCAACGATGATGGTTATTCTTACATCAACGATTTTCTTGTTGCAGAAGTACATTGTCAATAGGAAATCCTTCACGATGAGTTCTCTAAGACCAATGCAGGTTAAGCAACTATCCGGATTTAAAAATGCAATTATGCATCTGGGTATCTATGTACTGGTATTTGTATCGATGATTCCACAGTTTACGGTTATGTACACTTCTTTCTTAAAAACCAACGGGCAGCTTTTCTTGCCAGGGTTTTCTTTGAACAGTTACGTTATTGTTTTTGACAACCTGGCTTTAGCTATTACCAACACCTATACATATTCATTTGCCGCTATTTTTATCATTGTTTTGCTTGGTATGCTCATTGCGTACATTACCACCAGGAGAAAGAACTGGCTTACCGATATTATTGATACCCTCAGTATGTTCCCTTATATTATCCCCGGTTCGGTGCTTGGTATCACTTTGCTCCTGGCATTTAATGATGAACCGCTTATTCTGTCCGGAACTGCACTGATAATCATTGTTTCCTTGGTAATCAGACGGCTACCCTATACCTTGCGTTCCAGCTCAGCCATTTTGTATCAAATAAGTCCCAGCGTCGAAGAGGCGTCCATTAGCCTGGGGGCGTCACCGCTAAAGACTTTCTTTAAAATTACCGCGGTAATGATGCTGCCAGGTGTATTATCCGGGGCTATCTTGAGCTGGATTACGTGTATTAATGAGTTAAGTTCCTCCGTAATTTTGTATACCGGCGGAACCAGAACAATGTCTGTTGCTATTTACACCGAGGTTATTCGTGCAAGTTACGGTACGGCAGCAGCACTTTCAACAATACTGACAGTGACAACTGTTGCTGCATTACTCTTATTTTTTAAGGTTTCCGGCAGCAAGGATATTAGTTTATAATTAAAAAAGCATTACACGCATGATCGGGGTGAGAACATGAGTAGAAAAGAGAACCATTTAAAGGATGAACTGCGGCGAACTTTTACTATTTATGCGCTTATCCCGACTTTTATTATTGCCAGCTTCATATTTATTCTCGCCTTTGTATATTGGAATACCAATGTACTAGAAAAGAATCAAAGCAAGCTAGCTTTTGCCAGCAAGCTGATAAGTACAACTATCTCCGGTCATATGGAGAAAGCCAGCGAGATTGCAGCCTTAAGTGATATCGACGGGCTGCGGGATAGCAAAGCCGCACGAACTGAAATGTACGAGAATTTATATCAATATATCAATAGTACCGGGTTGCAAACCGAATTTTATCTTTACGATCAACAAATGGCCCGGCTGATATCCAATCAAACTCAAGATCCGGAATTTGTTCAAACAGCAAAGATTGCTGATTGGGGAATTATTGGGCAAATCAAGAAAAAGCCAACCTTGCCAACCTTTGCTTTTGTCAATTCAGTTAGTAATTGTGGCTTAGAGAGGAATTTGGTTATTGGTAAGGCAATCCTTGAAAAAGGTAAAATTGCCGGTTACATTTTCTTTGTTTTGCCGAAAGAGCAATTTTTAAGTATGCTGATTAATCCCTATGCGGATTTTGTTGTAAAAGATCGTTATGATTATGCGCCAATTTATACGGACGGGTTTTTTTGCGATACCTTGAATAAAATGAAACCGGAGTTCATAAATGCCGATGGTTTTTTTCCTTTTGCCGATAGAAAGTATTATATTAGCAAAGCCGAAATTTTGAATGGAGATTTAACAGTTTATGCGTTGACCTCAGTCGGCGGTATAGTTAGTCAATTGACTAATTCCTTGCTTATGCTCATTGGTATATTAATTATCTTGTCAATATCCATAGTAATCAGTGTAAAAAAGCAGGCTGAGCAGAAAACAAAAATGATTGATCAACTTGTGGAAGCGTTTTCGGCGGTAAAAGAAGGTAATCTTGATATGCGTCTTGCTATCAATACCAATAACGAATTTCAAATTATCAGCGAGTCGTATAATATGATGCTTTGCAGCCTTAAAGAACTTATGCAAACAAATCATGAAGAGGCAAGAGCAACGGTTATTTCAGAAATTAAACAACTAGAGTCCCAATTTAATCCGCATTTTTTATTTAATACATTAGAAAATATTAAATTTATGATTAAACTGGATCCTACTGCCGCAAATAAAATGATTGTTGCTTTATCTAATTTATTACGCTACAGCATTAATAACAATTGCAGTGAAGTCACGATTCAAGAGGATATGGCCTATACGCAAAACTATCTCGATATTCAAAAATATCGGTTTGGGCAGCGGCTGAACTATATACTGCAGATACCGGCTGAACTGAATAATTGCATTATTCCCAAGCTAATTATTCAGCCAATAATCGAGAATGCCATAAAGTATGGTTTTCGCGATTGCCAATATCTGCGAGTTGAAATTGAAGCCTGTATAATTGAAAATCAGCTTGTAATTAGTATTAATAATAACGGAACGGAAATTGATGAGCAGTCGCTTAACGAAATCCGCACGATGCTGGCGGCCAACGCCAATTGCTCCCAGCATTCAGGGTTATATAATGTTAAGCGGCGGATTCAGTTGATGTATGGTGACGCCTATGGCCTGGAAATTATGAGCAGCAGGCAGGACGGTACTACCGTGAAAATTGTTTTGCCGATTCGTAAACAATAAATGCTTGCTTTGATTACATTAAGATAAGGGAGTAAGAGGTATGCTCAAAGTCTTGATTGTCGAAGATGAAGAGATAATACGCCGGGGTTTGGTTTATACAATTGATTGGTTAAGTATGCACTGTATGGTGATAGGTTCAGCCGCAAATGGCAAAGAAGGGCTTGCTATGCTGAGACGGTATGAACCAGATATCGTTCTTGTCGATATACTTATGCCGGAAATGAATGGTATTGAAATGCTGGAAGCCGCTCAAAGCTTGGATATTAAGCCATTCAAAAGTATTATTTTAACAAGTTATACCAATTTTGAGTTTGCGCGTAAAGCGATTTATCTTCAGGCAACGGATTATTTGCTTAAACCGGTGGATGAGGATGAACTTAGAAACACAGTTGATAGAATAAGAGCAAGGCTTGAAGAAAGTAAGGCTTATTCTAATATTATTGCACTTACTAAAAAGAATGATATTGAACAGCTTGTCGATTGGGATGTTTATTTAAATAAAGATAATCTGAAAAACAGCTATGTTGCCCAGGCGTTGTATAAAATTCGCGATCATTATGATGAAAAAATCAGTATTGATTCTATTGCCGAGGAATTGCACGTAAGTGCCAGCTACCTCAGTCGCAAATTTAAGGAGGCAACATCACATACATTCTTAGAATTATTAATGCGTTATCGTATTCAAAAAGCGATTTGTTTATTAAAAAAAGGCACTTACCGGGTATACGAAGTGTCTGATATGACAGGTTTTAGTGATTATAAAAACTTCTGCGTAGTATTTAAAAAATACACAAAAACATCACCTACAGAATTTATGAAACAAAGCGGCTGCATTATTCATAAATAAAGGAGTTGAAAGAGTGAAACGGTATCAGGATTTTTTCCTTATTTCTGATATAGATGGAACACTTGCGAATAATGAGCATAGGGTTTCAGAAAAAAACAAAGAGGCTATTGCTGATTTTGTTGCGCAAGGCGGGCATTTTGCGGTCGCAACAGGACGTACACAAAGAAATGTTGTACCGTATATGACAGGACTAACAATTAATGCACCCTGTATACTTTATAATGGTGGCGCACTTTACTCTTGGCAGGAAAAGCGCTTTTTAAAAACCAAGCATCTGGAAAGTCGGGAATTAGCGGGTTTCCTCAGGCATTGTATAGCGCTATTTCCGCAAATGTGCATTGAAGTATTTACCCACGAACAGCTCTATGTGATTACAGACCCTGCTAATGTTGATGAGCATATGATACGGGAAAAGCAGGAATTTACCTATGCGGCGCTTGACGACATTTTGGACAAGACTTGGATAAAAATTATTCTTTGTGATAGCCACGAAAACTTACTTGCCAGCAGGGCAATATTATCGTTATTTCATTTAGAAGATAAAACTAATAACTTTTTTTCTGCAGTTACATATTTAGAGATTGTGGCTAACCATGTTTCAAAAGGAAATATGCTTGGTGAGTTATTAAAAATTCCCGGGTTTCACGGCAAGAAAATAATCGCCGCCGGTGATTTTCAGAACGATATCGAAATGTTACAAATTGCTGATTGTGGGGTTGCACCTGAAAATGCACAAGATGATGTGAAAAAGATAGCAAATGTAATCGCTGTAAATAATGATGAAGATCTGATTCATGATATTGTTTATCGGATTATACCTACTTTGCTATGAATTTTTGTTGAAATCGCCAACCATAATTCTAGTAATGAGTTATGGTTTTTTTGTCAGTAAGTAGAAGGGGATAAAATGGTCTTTACCAGGAGTGATAATCGAACTATAGAGGCGAAGGGACTTAAGTCAGAACGAAAATAGTTTAAAAACAGAAGGATTAATTTCGTAAGACATAGAACAGGTAGTAAATACCAAGTGGATTAAGGAAGGGGTAACCCCTTCTGACTGTCAGGAATGCAATAAGGAGGATACACAATGCAAAAAAACAAGCTCTTTGTGGTAATATTTGTAATGACAACTTTTTTGGTCATGGCAGGAACTGCTTATGGTGCATCGAAGGAAAACAGTACAAAGGATTGGAATATACAGTTCTTGGGTACGCTGCAAGTACCGGCACAATTGGAAATTATTGATGCTAAAGATGTCATAACAGCAATTGGAAAAATCAGCGAGAAAGTTGAGAAAGAAAAGGCGGCTAAAGGTCAAAAACAAACAGCTGAAGTTATGTCGGCGCAAGATATTGCGGCAAACTTGGAGAAGAACAATGTTGGCCTGTACGAATTCGCTCTAAAGAATAATGGTACCTATAATACAGCCTTGGTCATTGCTTTTAAAATGCCTGAGGAATTTAAGCCGACAGGATTAAGTTTTTTTGATAACATACAAAAGATGGATAAAAAACAGCAAGCTGAGCTTCAGACACAAATTATCACCGGAATGAATAAAGTTTTCACAGAAGTACCGGAATTAAAAGATATATTTGAAATGGAAATTCTAGAGTTTTATCCGTTCGAACACATGACAAATAAAAATGCCCAAATAGTAAGTGTTGGCGGCAGTGTAGCCTTCCGGATGTATAAAATGATTCAACCTTCTGCATTTAAAGTATATTTTATTAAGAAGAATACTCAAATGTATGTGTTTGGGGTTATCAATTCCGGGCCTGACAGAAAGATGTGGGATAACATGACCAAAGAAATGCTTGGCAGCGCACGGTGGAAAGTGTTCTCTTAATCTAAGTTCATGAAAAAGTAATATTAAACGAGGAAACCGGCCATGGCTAAAGCCTGGCCGGTTTTCCTTGTTGTGACTGTTTATCTTAGTAGTTCGTTGCTATTTTTTTGATGTGACGCATAGTGGCGATGCGTTCTTCGGCTAAAACTTCAGCGGCTTTGTAGGTAGGAATGTTATCCCGTTTGGAAATAGCGATTACTTGTTCGATGTTTCTATAAATACCATCCACTTTTCTCAGGGCGCGCTCACGGTTGTAGCCGCCATCAAGAAGTTCGTCAGCAACATTGATTACGCCGCCGGCATTAATAATGAAGTCAGGGGCATATACGATACCTTTATCTTGGATAATTTGACCATGGCGTTCTTCTTTCAATTGGTTGTTGGCGGCACCGGCAATAACGCGGCACTTCAGTAGAGGGATAGTTTCATCATTGACAATTGCGCCCAAAGCACACGGTGAGAAGATATCGCAGTTTACGCCGTAGATTTCGTCAGGTTTAACGGCTTTAGCGCCAAAATCGGTAACAACATGATCCACATTTTCCGGGAAGATATCGGTAACAATAAGGTTGGCGCCTTCTTCATGGAGATGTTTGCATAAGGTATAACCAACATGGCCGAGACCTTGTACAGCAATGGTTTTACCTGACAGCGAATCAGATCCCCAAGCTTCTTTGGCGCTGGCTTTTACGCCTTTCCAAACGCCGTAGGCGGTAATTGGGGACGGATCACCGCTGGAGCCGGCGGTGGAACCAAGGCCTGCTACATGATTGGTTTCCATTTTAATATAGTCCATATCTTCCACGCAGGTGCCAACATCTTCTGCTGTAATATAACGGCCATTCAAACCGTCGACAAAACGGCCAAAGGCACGGAACAGTGCTTCGCTTTTATCTTTTTTGGAGTCGCCGATAATAACTGCTTTAGCGCCGCCAAGATTGAGACCGGCTGCTGCATTCTTATAGCTCATACCGCGAGCCAGGCGTAAAGCATCGACAATAGCTTCTTCTTCTGTAGCATAGTTCCACATACGAGTACCGCCCAGAGCTGGGCCCAAGGTAGTGTCATGAATACAAATAATTGCTTTTAAACCGGAAACTTCGTCTTGGCACATCACCAGTTGCTCATACTTATAATTTGTCATGTACTTAAAAATTTCCATTTGTAAATCCCCCTCTAAAGTAGTGTTTTTGTGTGCTGCTAGTATGTAACGCAAGTATTGTGCCAAGCATAGGAATAAATTTCCAAAAACCGCCAAACAGCTTAATTCAAAGGGAAATTAAGCTGTTTGGTGGTTTATAGCAGATATAAAAAAAGCTTAGACTGCAATTTATTGCACTGCAATTAATTGCAGTACTGCAGTGGGTTGCAGTTGTTACTTGTGACGGTATTTTTCAAGTTTGTAATATAGGCTGCGGACGGCGATCCCCAGGGTATCCGCGGCTTCTACCCGGTTACCGCCGTGGGCGGCCAGGGCATCCTCAATGGCTTTTTGTTCTGCTGCTTCCAGTATTGACGCCAGGGATTGGCAGCCGCTTTTGTCACCAGTTGGCTGAGAATGTTTATGTCCGGCAGTATGCCGGTCATAGGTTGCGAGCGGCGGCAGATACTGCGGCAGAACTGTGTTTTCGGTAGGACGCATGTTAATGAGTGCCCGACCTAATACATTTTCCAATTCGCGTATATTACCAGGCCAATGGTAGTGACTTAACACGGCCAGCGCTTCCGGTGACATTTGACGAACATCACGCCCGTACTCTTTGTTTAGTTTTTTTAGTAAGAAATTAACCAATTCAGGCAGGTCTTCTAATCTTTCTCTAAGCGGCGGAATAAAAATGGGAAAAACGCTAATACGGTAGAATAAATCTTCGCGAAAAGCATTTCTTTGTACGGCTTTTTCTAAATCAACATTGGAGGCAGCAATAATACGGGTATCAACTTTGATCGATTTGGTACTGCCTACCGGCGTAATCTCTTTTTCCTGTAAAAATCTAAGCAGCTTGGCCTGAATCATTGGTGGAATTTCACTGATTTCATCCAAAAAAATTGTGCCGCCGTTAGCTTCAGCAACAAGGCCTTTTTTACCTGTTTTACGGGCGCCGGTAAAGGCTCCTCCCTCATAGCCGAACAGTTCACTTTCAAGCAGCGTATCCGGAATGGCAGCGCAGTTTACCCTAATGAACGGACCGGACTTGCGGCTGCTGGCATTGTAAATGGCATGGGCAAAAAGCTCTTTGCCTGTACCGCTTTCTCCTGCCAGGAGTACGGTTGCGGGCGTTGCAGCGGCCTTGAGCGCTTGTTCAACGGCCATCCGGATGGCCTTGCTGCTCCCAATAATATCGTCGGCAGTATATTGACTGATCATGCGCCTGACCAGTGATTTCATATGATCCAGTTCGGCAGTTAAGTGCTTAATTTCTGATACGTCATGAGATATGGCGACACTGCCGCGCAGCCGGCCATTAACAATAATCGGCGCAGCGTTGACAATGACTTCTTTGCCCTGTGGTCCGGCATGCAACGGAACTCCTCTCACTGGCCGCATGGTCTTCATGACTTTCAGATGCATGCTTTCGCCTTCCTGAATATCGACAGTTGGAGATTTGCCAAGCACTTCTTCTTTGGTCATTCCTACCAGGCGGGTATAGGCCGGGTTAACCAGAACGATTTTTTCATTTTCATTAACTACCGATATGGCATCTTGAGAGGAATTGATAATGGCTTCCAGCATTTCCTGAATTTCTTTAAGGTTGGTTATTTCCTCAGCCAATTGCCTGATCTCGGTTATGTCCCGAAACACCGCTACTGCACCCACTACTTGGCCTGATTCATCGCGGACAGGCACGCGGTTTGTAACAATACAGGCAGAACCGATGTGTTGCTGCTGGTTCAATTCAGGTATGCCGGTCTTTAACACTATCTCTAACCGTGAATTGGGGATAACATGATGAACTGGGCGCCCCAAAGCCTCTTGGGCAGTTACGCCGAGAAACTTTTCGGCCGCATTATTAACTACATTGACAATTCCTTGTTTATTTACAGCGATCATCGCGTCATGAGTAGAATTTAGTACAACTTCGAGTTCGTGAAAAGTTGGCGTAAATTCTTTTTCAGTACACAAATGAAGGTGATCCATAATAGTAAACCTCCCATTTGGTCTTTGCTGACGTGTCGAATTTCAAAAAAAAGTCCACTGTATGTGGAAAATTCAACATAAAATGGAAAAAACCTGCTGGATGGCTGTGAACTTACCCGGCTTAGTACCGGTAGTGGTAAAGCAAATCTTTATTAGAGTAAAAAATTTGTTAGTTGCTCCTTTATGAAAACCGGGTTATGATGGAACTGGTAGTTTTTCCAATATGCTGGAATTTATGAAGGTTCTTATTTTTGAGGAGAGTTTAATTTTCCGCATTACTTTTTTCTATTTTTTACGTTTATTGTAATATAGATGGAAAAAAGATTGAAGGGAGCATTACAAAAATGAAAAGGATATTAATGATCTTACTAAGTTTACTGTTAATAACGACGATTGCCTTTGCGGCAGGAAATCTGGAAGAGCGAATTAAGACTACCGAAATCCAGGTGCCAGTACAGATAAATGGAATGCAGCTGGAAGATCTTCTGACTTTATTAAGTAAAGAAAGCGGCATTAGGATTCTGGCTACGCCGGAGGTTGCCGGAATCAAAATTGATTTGGAGTTACCGGCACAGCAAACCTTGGCTCAAGTGTTTGAAGCGTTAAGAAATAAGTATTCACTTGAATATAAGATGCAAAATATGCAAAATGCAATCATTGTGCTAAAGAATCCGGGATATGATACCGTCTCGGCGTATCCTAATGGCAATGTAAAAAGTTATCTGCGGCTCCGACTAAATTTTGCACCCTTGGAACAGGCCGCGATTCATCCCTACCCTCTGCCAACCAGTGCCGAGGAATATAAAGGTGTAACAGATAATGGTTTTAGGGATACATTAAAGAATCCAACCTCGACATTTTCCATTGATGTGGATACCGCTTCCTATAGCAATGTGCGCCGGTTTATTAATACCGGTATGCGCCCGCTTCCCGATGCAGTTAGAACAGAAGAACTTTTAAATTACTTTACATATGATTATCAGCAGCCTAATGGAAGCGAGCCGTTTTCCATAACAACAGAGGTCGGGCTCTGTCCCTGGCAGCCAAACCATAAACTGGCCCTTATTGGCTTACAGGGAAAAGATATCGCTACCGAGAAAATGCCGCCGAGTAATCTTGTTTTCCTAATCGATACCTCTGGTTCCATGATAGCGGAAAACAAGCTGCCGCTTCTTAAAACAGCCTTTAAGATGCTGGTTAATAAACTGAGGGCGCAAGATAAGGTAGCTGTTGTCGCATATGCCAACAGTGCAGGTGTGGTACTTAAGCCGACTCCCGGTAGTGAAAAGGAAAAAATTATCGAGGCAATTGACAAACTTCAAGCAGGTGGTTCAACCGCCGGCGGCGAGGGAATCCAACTGGCTTATAAGCTAGCCAAAGAGAACTATCTCAAAGAAGGTAATAACAGAGTTATATTAGCTACCGATGGCGATTTTAACGTTGGTGTAAGCAGTGAAAACGAATTAACCAAATTAATCGAGGAAAAACGCAATGACGGAATTTTTTTAAGCGTTCTCGGGTTTGGTATGGGTAATATAAAAGATAACAAAATGGAAATTTTAGCGGATAAAGGCAATGGCAACTACGCATATATTGACAGCGCCCAGGAAGCCAAGCGAGTCATGGTTGGCCAAATGGCCGGAACGTTATATACCATCGCTAAAGATGTTAAACTCCAGGTGGAATTTAATCCGGATAAAGTAAAATCTTACCGCTTGATTGGTTATGAGAACCGAGCTTTGAAAAACGAAGAGTTTAAGGATGATAAAACAGACGCCGGTGATATGGGGGCAGGTCACAGCGTGACTGCTCTTTACGAAATAGTTCCGCAAGCATCCGCAATCCAGCCCAATGATAATCTAATGCAGGTAAATATCCGTTATAAAAAACCTGAAGAAGCGACAAGCAATTTGTTGACAAAGACAGTTTCCGGTGCCGATAACTGGATAACCTCCGATAACTTACGGTTTGCAGCCGCGGTGGCTGAATATGGCATGTTGCTCCGGAATTCTGAACATAAAGGACAGTCTAATTATAAGCAGGTACTGGAATTGGCAAAAGGGGCAAAAGGCATTGATGAGGAAGGATACCGGAGCGAATTTATCAGGGTAGTAGAGATTACTCAGATGCTTGGGCAGAAAGACTAAAGTTAAATTAGTAAAGGAAGAAGGCTCAACTTGCATTTATTTCTGCAAGTTGAGCCTTCTATATGTTGGAATAATTCTCTTTTCCGCTAATGTTTTTTAATGATGTTATGAAAAAATCAGAGCTGCTCCTTTTGTGGAAAGTGAGGCTTGACAACTGTTCTTTCTGTTTCATTATTATTTACGCCTATATTCGATTCCATATTTCTCATCATTTCCCGCAACTTTTTCTGATAGTAGGCCGTAAGGCCAAGCATGCGGGAGTCTGTAAGAAAACTGGCTTCTTCAAGCTTTTTTTTGTTTAAAGCTGCTTGTTTGTCCTCTGTTGTCTTGGTTGACTTATCAGCACCGTTTTTATCGTCTGTGGTTTTTCCGTCTTTTTTATCTTCTTTGTCTTCGTCAACAGCAGATTTGCCGATTAAAACCTTCATATTTTTCCCGATAACGATATAGGTGCAAACGATATTTCCCTCTCTGATGCTTACATATTTAAAACCGGCTGAATCGCTGCTGTCATCTTGTTTTGATAACGAGCTGTCAGTCTGCAGATTAGAAGCCTGATTTTGTGCAAAATAAGAAACTTTGGGCACGTTCATGAAGAATTCATCTCCTAAATATTAGTTACTTTTAATAAAATATCGTTAGTTTCCAATAATTTCTTAATAGTTTTTACTAAATTTTACAAAACAATTTTCTTCGAAGTATACTTTGGGGATCGATAAGCGCAACAGATTTTTTAAGTTGCTACAAGCTCTTTCAGGCCGCGTTTTCTGTAACTTGTTAAGAGTGCCGGAACTTTTCTCTACAAGGATATTATTACATTTTAGCGAATATAAGCACTTACTGATATTACTGAAAGGAATGATCCACCTGAAACTATGTTTTAACCAAGAAAACGAAGTAGATGTTATTGGTTTAACTGGTAAATCGACTGTGCAGGAATTTTTTGATGCCGTTGATGAGTTTTTGATTGAGAATCCGCTGCCGTGCGAGGCATGTAAGGAAAATTGCTGTAAAGGCAGATTTAAGATCAACATGGACAGCATCAGCGCTAAAAAGATAGCAAGAGGTAAAATGGAACGGATAATTCCTAAGCTGTTTGTAGACGTGGGTGAAAATAAATTAGAAGTATTTATGGTCGCAGGTCAAAAGAAATGCCGCCACTTGGACGGATTGGGCAGGTGCCTTATTTACAAGGAACGGACGGCAAGCTGCCGGACCTATATCTGTATACCCCGCAGCAAGTGCTATAACATTCTTGAGGCGTCAATTGTCGCGGAGATGCATCATGCCATGCGGGCAGAATATCTTAATGCCGTTATCAAAGACCCGGCAACACCTGCGGCTGCCATTGAACCGGCCCAAGCCTTGCTTCAGGAAGTAATAGACTCCAGTGTAGCTTATGGCTGCAATAATTATAGTGAGATATTAATTAAAGATTGTGTACGATCTGATTTTGCGCATTCCAACGTAACAGACGAAGACGTTCATTTATTTCAGGAAATCATCAGAAGAGCAGATGCTTAATTTGTGCGCAAGGGTTGCCGGCTAGGGCAGGACTTGTTGACAGAATCCGCCTTTGTCCTCATTGTCATACCGGAACTTATTTAGCGGCTACCGAGGATTCGGGGCTAAACTTATTTAATAAAGAAATGTTTACAGGATATATCACCGCAGATAGCGAAAATAACCGTAGCTTATATAAGATAATAGGCTGCGGTTATTTTCGCGAACGGATAGGAGGCAGACGGTATGAGAATATGGAAGAAGATTGCAGTTCTAGTTATGGCGTTGTTTATTTCTAGTACAGCAGCGGCTGGTTATGCCATAACACCACGTAAGGTGGCTGTATTACCGCTGATCAATACGGCTCAGTATAAGTACTTAGCTGATATTCAAATTATCCAGGATACGATTAAAAAACCGTTCAAATATCCATACTACACAGTAATACCGGCGGATATATCAGCAAAAATAAGCCAGGAGCTCATAACAGAAAATAAGAATGCTAAGCTGTCAGATGAAAAGTTTATGGCAGCAGCTGCAGATAAGCTGGAAGCAGATATTATTGTAGTTATGGAGCTGTCTAGAGCTAGATTTGATCGATTACATACTTGGAATTATGAAGAAACGTATGTGGAGTCTGATGTTGAGCTGAAGTGCTATTCTTACGCAGCCGCTGCTAAGAAGTACTCGGTACTAAAGGCCGGCAAATATGACAGAGAGAGCGAAAGTATTAATACCAACGCAGATGTTATTTTTAAGGATTTGACGGAAACTATTTTGGAGAAACTGCCTTACAAACGTATTCCGGTTGATAGTAAGCCTAATGATCAATGAAAAAAATTATCTAAGGCAACGCCCTATTCTTACAAAAGAATGGGGCTGTTATTTTAAACGGTGTTAATTTTGATATCCATATGGAATACTATAAATAATATGGAACATTATAGATAAAAAGGATATTGTGCGAGGAAAAACCATGTATTGCGATTATTGCGGAAAAAACTTATCAACTAATGTAAAGTACTGCCGTCATTGCGGCCGCATGTTAAGAGACAGGCTGGCAGACACAGCTCCCCTGCCTGTAATAACGGAATCAATGCTAAATCTAAGTAATATCAAGCGTCAGGCGGCTAATTCCTTACCCTGGTCTAATCTGTCGTTAAGAAGAAAAATTCCATTTACATATAATAAAGCACAAATATACAAGAAAGCGTATGGACTGAGTTCTTTTGCTGTCGTTATCGCATTTGTATATGTAATCATGAGTTTTAAAACAATCTATGAATATCAAATACTGACTACACTCTGGGCAAGTCTGCTGACGATTTATAGCTGGTGGAAAAGCCAGTAACCTTAGAATTTTACCATAATACAAATTACTGCAGGATTTCTCTATTTTTGACAGAATAATATAGAGAGCATTCCCCTACGATGCTGGCATCGCTAGGGGTTTTTAATTTTGTGGAGGTTATAATGAAACAGGTCTTTGTACTACTACTAGCTATTCTAATAGTAAGCAGCTTAGGCGGTCAGCAAGCACTTGCGGCCGCCGGAATAAACGGTTTGGACGTTGAAAGGCTTCCAGAGTGGCAAGTGAAAAGCGTTTCCAATGGCGGCAAATTGTTGTTGTCCGACAGCCCGGAGATGGTAGAGAGCGACGGGATATTATATCAAGACAAGGTAACCGGAACGGTACGCCTCTTTTTTTATCACGTAAATTCTTCCCCCGATGTTAAAAAAATGGCTGTAATTCTGGAAAATAGCGGGGATAAACCAGCTCATATCAATGTCTCGCAAGCTGTGTTGGTCGGGCCGGGACGCAGCTGGATGGCAGTAGGCAAACAAGCCCAGCTTGCCTACCTTGGTGAAAAAAGGACAAACCAGCTGACGGTTCCTCCTGGGGGACGGATTCCTTTGTCGGCAAATATAGAGGAAGAGCTATTGATGCCTAATACTCTTATCAATGGGATTTATGATTTTACAACAGACCGTCAGATTAATGTCAAAGTCCTCATGCTGCCTGTGACTGACAACAGCATAGAGTTTTCCCGGAAGGCACAGGTATTACCAACCGATCAGTATCGTTTGCGCGGAACCTTTGAAGGTGCCAACAGGCAGATTACACCGATTGAGCCTTACGACCCAGCGAGTGACACTATACTGGGCTTAACCCTGGCTGATAATAGAATTGATACATATTTAGAGGGGATAGACGCCACTGACGGCAGTCCGGTTGTCAATTATGGAAATTACGGTGTAGTTTATCAAATAGCACTTCCTTCCAAAAAAGGCGCGAGGGTTGCCTATTACCTTGCACCGCTAGGTGGGGAATATGCCGGGGCCATTGGCATAAATCATCCTGATGTCTATTGGAGCCCGTTGGCAACCCCGCGTGACCGGTTGTATTTCGGTGCAAAGAAAAATAATGATTCTGCTTTTTTAGGAACTTATGAAAGTGGAGACCCGCTTTCACTTGTTTTCAGTCCGCCGGGGGCATCCAATTTACCGGTGAGGATTGTAGTAGTTCCGCAGTAAAGACGAAAATATAAGTCAGTGTAATTTTTCTAAATGTTAGTTGGAATTTATAAACCCTCCGGATACTACAATGTAAGTATAACGAATTAAGAGGTTTAGGAGGGGCTGCAAGTATGTTTACGAAATGGGTGTATTCTAACCGTTGGAAGATTGTCTTGCTTTGCCTTGCTTTTTTCGTGTGTTTTGCCAAAGCCAGTCTTGCCGGGGAAGAAACGAGTTTACCGTCGCCGAGCTCTACTTGTGCCGCTAATTATTACGAAATGACTCCTAACCCGTACTACGTATCCCTAGGGGTTAAAGGTTACCAACAGACAACCGACTATACCTGCGGCCCGGCTGCTGTTATGTCGCTTTTACACTGGTATACTGTTTTGAGTGATCAAGCCATGAATCATGATACGGAAATGGTAGTTGCCAAAGAAATGGGAACCGGTGATATCACAGCGAAATACCCAGGAACTAAGCCGGAGCAAATGGTAACCTGGTTAAAGAAAAACGGATTTGAGGTAACGTTGGGCTATAACGGAACTCTAAAAATGCTGCGGGAAAACCTGCGGCAAGGCATTCCAACGCTTGTTGAATGGATTGACTGGGGCGGGCATTGGGTAATTGTAACCGGTTATTATGCCGCATCAGAAGCTTCGGAAAAAGGAGTAGATACGATTTTTTTTGCCGATCCGGCAGTACATTGGTCATCGGAAAATAATCCGGACGGAATTTCATCATTTAATGCCTTGCGCTTCCAGGATATGTGGTTTGACGCGCAGTATTTGAATCCTGGGCAGTTGGTGCGAAATGTATATATTGTTGCAACCCCTCGCAAAAAATAGATAACTATCTTAAGACCGGTTGAAACCATAGCGATTCAGCCGTTTTTTATCCTGTAGAAAGTATAATTTTTCGCCTGGATAAGGGCAACATCGACTTCCACTTTCGCCAAGGCTCGGCGCAAGCCGTGTTTTCTTTATGTAAAAGGTGTAATTCTTGTTTTTAGCAGATAATTCATTATACTTAATTAATCGTAAGCGTCTGACCGTAAAAAAAGGGGATGGCTGATGAATGAGGAATATGATAATATGAGGATCATCTGAGTTATGAAGGAGTTTTTATTATGCCTGTAGCACCTACCCCTCCAACCAAGCCTACACCGCCGGTAGCCCCTGCACATGCTACGACAGGTGATTCGTCGTCTGCTGCTACGGCAGCTGGGACTGCAAGTACTTCTAGTACTTCTAGTACCGCTAAACAGGTCAACCCCGGCGTAGCCGGTGTGGCAGATAAAATTGAAGGTTTAGGCAAGGCCTTTCAGGGCAATACAGCGCCAGCCAATCCGGCTCAAAATAAAGAGACCAAAAAGAGCGAACCTGCTGGAATAAACAATCAGAACCAAGCCGGCGTGACAGCCCCTATGAACTCTTTTGCCACTCAGAATAATGTTGCTGCTCAGACGACGGCGCCAGCTAAAGTATCAGCACTTGATAACCAATCGTCAAGTTTTAGCTATCTTCCCTTCCTGGGGATTCTGGTAATTGCCGCGCTAATTTTAGTGGGAATGCGGCTGTTTAAAAACAGAACAGCGACGCCGCGAACCAGTATAGCTTATCATAAGAACGCAGACAAAGTTACGCCCAAAGAGGGATTAAATATAGTAGCTTCTCCTGATTCAAAAGGACCCAAAGCGAAAAGCAGCTTTGAGGTGCGTGTGTAATAGGACTAGGATAATTAAATATAGCTGTTTGAAGGTAAAAGCCTTGAACTCAAGCCAGCATTTGGCGGGAGTTTGAGGCTTTTTTCTTTTTCGAAAAGGAAAGGCAGAATAACACAATGAACAATCTTCCTTAGTAATAAATAACAATTATGGCATATAAAGCCATAAGCTAAAGGAGAAGAAAAAATGAGTGTTATTCAAGAACAGCTAAATTTGCAAGAGGAGAGCAATGTTGTCATCCGGGCAATGCGTCCGGAAGAAGCAGCAGCTGTATGCAATTGTGTATACAGCTGCTACGGGTATTCGTATCCTAACAGAGATATGTATGATCCTGCCCGGGTGCTGGCGCTGAACCAAGAGCAAAAAATCGTTTCCTATGTGGCGGTCGATTATTGTGGCGGGGTAATCGGTCATGCGGCCTTGGAGCTTGATAGTGCTAATCCTACAGTTGGCGAGATGGGCAACGCTTTTGTACTGCCTGAACATCGTGGCAGCGGTTTGCTTAATGAATTTGCCGATGTATTAGTTAATGCAGCTAAGAACAGAGGCTTGGCGGGAGCCTTCGTAGGATCGGTGTGCTCTCATTATTATTCACAAAAAGCAGCGCATAAGAGGGGCTTTAGTGATACTGCCCTATTGCTAAACCGGTTGCCGCACATGCAATTTCGCCGTTTGCATTCGATCGTGAAGCGCAGAGAAAACATTTTGCACTCATTCCGTATATTTGCGGTAGATAAACCTCTATCGCTTTATGTTCCGCCGCGGCACAGGAATATGGTTGAGCAAATCTATCAGCATTTGGGGTTAACTGTTTCTTGGCAATCAGCACCAGACAGCTTAACCACGCCTAAGGGGCTGATTCGCGTGAATGCCGATCCATATGGAGCGGTTCATATCTTTATTAGACAAAACCCAGGTGGTTCTACAACTGGTTTGGCAGAGGTTAAGCCAAATGACCAAACAGAGGTAACGTACTTGTACTTAAATCTGGCAGAGCCAGAAACACCGTTATTATGCGGCATATATGAATACCGTGGGTATTTTTTTGCGGGGATTTTGCCTGGGGCAGGCGATTGTAATTGGTTGGTTTTACAGAAGCCGCGGGATAAATGTGATTACACCAAACTGGAGGTGGCTTCTGCGTTGGGACAAGCTTTAACAGACTATGTAAAAAGTCAGGAACCGCGCTAGCAGATGCCGCGAAGGATCATACAGTTATAAATATTATTAAAGAGGAGATGGCGGAAATGAATGTAACGCGTCAACGTATTGAAAAATTATTGGATAATAATAGTTTTGTAGAACAAAGCCCGGAGATTGGAGGTTTGGCTATAGTTGGCACTGGCCGGGTAGAGGGAAGACCAGTCTTTATCGTGGCTTTTCAATCAGCACCTTTTCAACCGGACGAGGTTTTGTCGACGGTTCAAAAAATAGTAGCTATTTTAGAGCAGGTACTTGCAGATAAATACCCATTGATTTTTATTCATGATAACCCGGCAGCAACTGCCGGAACGGGAGGGACACCGCTCAGCAGCGATTACTTACGCTTATTAACCGATCGGCGTGGTATGGGGAGAATATATTGTTTACAAGCCAGAATTTCCGGTGTAGTTCCAACCGTTTCTCTGCTGTTAGGGAAGGTAGCTTCTGCCCAAGCTTTTCCGGTTACTTTTAGTGATGCGGCAGTAATGACCAACCAAGCCGGTTTATGTATGGGGCGACCCAATGTGGTACGGGAAATGATTGGGGAGGATGTAAGCTTTGAAGAATTAGGGGGGGCTAAGGTTCACAGCCAGGTATCAGGAATTATAGACGTGGTAGTCGACGATGAGCTAGAAGCTATTGAATGGGCCCGAACGTATCTCTCCTATTTTCCCGTCAGAGCCGGAGAAATTTTGCCACAAAAGGCAACAATCTCTCCTTGCTGCAACTTTCCGGAAAATGGTGAAGCTGTTGCTAAAGACAAACCTTTTGCTATGACCGGCCTTATTGATAGTTTTGTGGATGCTGGTTCATTACTCGAAATTAAGAGGAATTTTGCCGGGGAAGTTATTACTGGCCTAGCCCGGGTCGAAGGAATGGCAGTGGGGATTGTCGCCAATAATTCGGCGTGCAATGGAGGAATTTTATTTGCGGCGACTTGCCGAAAAATGAGCAGCTTCGTTGCGTTATGTAACTCATTTGGAATTCCTTTATTATTTTTAGCGGACGTTCCTGGCCTTATGATCGGCAGGGATGCTGAAAGAAGCGGTATTGTCCAAGCCGGTGCTCAGTTATTTGCCACTTTAGCCCGAGCCACTGTCAAAAAAATGTGTGTTGTAACACGAAAGGCATTTACCGGTGGCTTGTATGCAATGGCCGGACCGGGGTTTGATACAGACTTGTTTCTCGCTTTTCCGGAAGCTGAGATTGGTGTTTACGGTACCCAGACAATAGAAAGAATAACTCGTCAGCAGGCGATTGAGGGAGATAACTGCCGTCATTTGTCGCAACCGGAAACGGCTGTTCAAAAGTTACTTGCGCAGGGGTTGTTGGACGGGATTATAACACCCCAAGAGTTGCGAGCGGCACTATGTGGCTTTCTTAAAACAAGTTACCTGTGCCAGTCTGAGTGAGTCGCTCTTTAGCGTGTATTCTAGCAAAAAAAGGTTTTATTGTTACAATTTGGACATTTAGCAGGAGTGTTATGCTTATTGGAGAATATTTCTATATAGCAACTGCGTAATTATGTGCTCGTGCTTTCAGAAGATTACGATGTTGTAGAATCTGAGTATAGGCGAGTGTAATAATGAATATGTTTAGATTTAGAACAATTAAGAAGCGGTTATTAACGGGCGTGTTTCTGGCTTGTGCACTTTCGTATGTATTCTGCGGTTTTGTTGTTACTTATCTTGCCGAAAAAAATGTGCGTGATGATTTTAATAAATTAGCCCAGGAGTATGCGGTCGGTGTACAAGCCAGAATCAATGATAAGATTTTGGCTCCGGCTAAAGAGGATGTCGCGATGCTGGCCGGTGACAAACGTACAGAAGTACTGGTTACAAAATTGGGTTCGGATTTTAACAATAGGATGCCTGGAACGATGGAAGAACAGGATATTCAACACTTACTTGCGTTTATTAAGACTCATGATAAAGTACTGGGAGCTGCCATTGCTAGCGAAGAGGGAGGCTATTTACCCTACACCTATGTACCCAATGTTGGTCATTTTGATCCACGGGTACGCTCCTGGTACAAAGCGGCAATGGCAAATCCGGGAAAGCCTGTGCTCTCTGATCCGTACATGCAAATAGGCAACCGTATGGTACTGGCTGTGTCGCAGACAGTGGGGTCCATTGATAAGCCTGTTGGTGTTATTGTCTGGGGCTGGAGTTTGGACACGCTTACCCAGGAGTTGAATTCTAAGAAAATTGGCAAAACCGGTTATGTAATGCTGCTTAACGAAAATGATAAAATTGTTATCAGTCCTACGCGGGCCGAGTGGCTTTTAAAAACTCCGGCTGAACTGAATATGCCGGAGCTGTCCAAATTGGAAAGTGCTCACGGCCAAATCCGGAAAATTTCTTTAGAGGGAACGGAAAAGCTTGCCTATATTAATGTTGATCCCACTACCGGCTGGAAGGCATTGTGTCTTATTGATTCCGCCGAACTGACAGCAGAGGTCCGGCGTTTGCTGCTGGCTATATGGCTGGTGTTTGGTTTATCGGTACTGGCGGTTTTTCTTTTGGTTACCTGGGTGGCGACAGATATTACCCGCCCGATAACCGACTTAGCCTCTTGCACCCGGACGGTGGCTAAGGGGGAATTTCCTGAGGGAATTTTATCCCTGCGGGAAGATGAACTGGGTATGCTGTCAAGGAGTTTTAACCATATGGTCAATGAACTGGCGGCAGCGGCTAGAGAGCAGAAACAGTATAGGCAAACGCTGGAGGAAAAAGAACGGCAGTTTCGCTTGCTGGCAGAGAATGCGGCAGATGTCATTTATCTATACCGGTTTAAACCTGAACGGAAACTGGAATATGTCAGTCCTTCGGTAGCTGCGGTAACAGGCTATAGCCCGGAGGAATATTATGTGGACCGGAGATTATTGTCTAAAGTCGTTCATCCGGAAGACCTGATCCAGGTAAAGGCGCATTTGGCCAATCTTTTAGTTCATGGCACAGTTTTAACAAGTTTTAGAGTCTTTCGCAGGGATGGCAGTATCATTTGGGTTGAACAGAAATGTGTGCCTGTGTTTGATGAGGCAGGCGCTATTATCGCGTTGGAAGGCATTATTCGCGATGTAACTGAGCGAAAAAAAATGGAGGATGAATTTTACCGCCTGGATCGGCTTAACGTCGTAGGGCAGATGGCCGCCAATATTGCGCATGAAATTAGAAACCCCATGGCTGTCGTGCGGGGATATCTGCAATATATCAGCCGGAAGCGGGATTTTGCCAAGTATAAGGAACAGTTTCAGATGATGACGGATGAGCTTGATCGTGCTAACCATATTATTACCGAGTATTTATCGCTAAGTAAGCACGGGTTTGTCGATTTTAAGACAGCCTGTTTAAACAATGTTATTGAGGCTATATCGCCATTATTACAGGCCGAGGCTGCCGGTTTGGAGAAATCTATAACATTAGATTTGGAGAACATATCCGACTTATATATGGATGAGAAACAAATCCGGCAATTACTGCTAAATTTGGTACGAAACGCTTTGGAGGCTTCGCCGCAAGGCGGAGTAGTTACTATTCGTACCTATGAGGATAATGGTGATGTAGTTCTCTCGGTTCAAGATCAAGGGGAAGAAATACCTCCTGATGTTATGGAAAAATTAGGAACTCCATTTTTTACTACAAAAGAACAAGGAACAGGGCTTGGATTGCCGGTATGTTATCGAATTGCCGACAGTCATCATGGCGTAATTCAGGTCAAAACCGGTTCTAACGGAAGTCATTTTGACGTACGCTTTAGCGTAGCCGCTGTCTTGTAAATCTTTGAGAAGCCAAAATACTACCAATTCCACTTTAAGTATTTTCGTCTATGCTCGATATATATATTAGAAGAACTGGTGGGCGGCATGCTTATCGTTGGAGGGGATTGTATGTATAGCATAACGTTAGATGAAATACAGCCAGGTATGTATTTGACAAGGCCGCTTATTTCAGCTGATGGAACGGTTTTACTGCATGAAGGCATAGAAATGAAGGAAAGATACATTCAGTACCTACGCAATAGTGGTATTACATCCTTATTTGTAGGAGAGCCGGAAATTGACGTTGCCAAGGAAGCGGATGAGCATTTCTATGATGAAGAGCATAGACAGGCTACGGTTAATGCCGCACGTGAGGTAGTTGACCAATTTTGTGTTGGTAAAGGGATAAACCTCAGCAGAGTAAAAAACTTTGTTAATGATCTGGTAAATCAGCTTGGGCAAAAACCGGAGAATATGCTTCATCTTTTGGATATACGCCGCAAGGAAGAGTATATGTTTTCGCATTCTGTCAATACCTGTATCTTATCTGTGATGACCGGCATTGCGTTAGACTATACTACTGAGCAATTAGGAGAATTGGGTTTGGCGGCGTTGCTGCATGATATTGGTAAAACCAAGTTTTCGCCGCAGTTAGCAGCGCAGTATCCGAATTACCTAACACGGCAGGATAAAGAAGAATACCGGCGGCATACCTTTTATGCTCTGGAAATATTACGGGAAAACCACAACTTATCTGAAGACATTATTAATGCCTGTTTTCAGCATCACGAACGCTGGAACGGAAGTGGTTATCCCATGGGAATAAAGGGTGATGCTATTTGTGAGTTTGCTCAAATTATTAGTATCGCCGATGTCTATGACCGGTTGATTGCGGGGATGCCGCATCGCCGTCCGACTCCGGTATATTATGCGGTGGCTATTTTAAATAAAGCTTCCGGAGAGTATTTTAACCCGGAAATTGTTGAGAAGTTTGCGCAGAATGTAGCGATTTACCCGATAGGAAAAACTGTACGTCTGAATAACCAACAAAGCGGCTTGATTCTGGGAGTGGGGATAAAAAATAAAACAACTCCGGTTGTTCGCATTTTGGCTAGTTCCGATCGTGGTAGTATTAATCAGCTCGTCGAACTTGATCTAGAGAAGAATCCGGATTTATTTATTATAGACTTCGAAGAAGTGTACTCTACTCAGGCTCAGTCTTATGCGGATTCAGCGGCGCCTATTCAACACCCTTCTAAAGGCCATCAGGTGTAAGAATCTTGTTGAAGAATAATTCCAAAAAAAAGGGAACCGATGAGCGAGTCATCTGGTTCCCTTTACTACCCTAACAGAGTGGCTTTATATTTTTGTTACGAATCTTTGAATCATTGGATATTCATAAAATTGTCCATCCAATGCTTTGATTGCGGCAATGATTGAAGTAATAAACAACATCAGCCAGAAGATGGCAAGTATTGGCATGAGTAAGAAGCCAATTAACAAGAAACATAACATGCTGGTAATGGCCGACGCTATTAAAATAACCAAATGAGCAACCAAGGCTTGCTTAGCGTGTTCATAAACAAAGGGATCTTCCTTTTTTAATAAAAAAATACATAATGGAGCGACAATGAAACCAAGTCCTCCTAGAAAATAGCCTATGTGAGCCAAGATGGCTAGTAATTTTTGTTCGCCTGTAACCTCTATGATAAGCCCCCCCTTTATTAAATTTAGCAATTTTCATCCAAATGCTTTTTATATAGTATATAACTCATTATAGCAAATATCTACTATAGTGTGTTGATCGTAAACATAGTAATAAATAACAGTTGTTCATGCACAGTGTAGTTGCGGGGCATGGGGAAATAGTCGATGGTATCTGATGAAAAGAAAGGGCTGGTAGAAATGGTTAGAATGAAAGCATCGATAATGGTAGTAATGATCTGTTTGTTAACAATGGTCGTGTCGGTTTGCAGTGCAAATGCAGTACCTAATGATGATTCTAAAGAGTATGTAATTCAGGCCTATGAGAAAATGAATAAATTGAATAGCTATCATCTCACTATAGAGACTGTCGGGTCGATGGAAGTGCAAGGGCGGCCGATGAATATTGTCATGAATGGCGAAGCTGATTATCAGGTTAAGCCGGTATTGTTTAAAAGCGTGATGGCCATGAGCATGGACGTTAATTCACAAAGAAATGAGCAAACTATTGAACAATATATGGAGCAAGTTGGCAGCCAGCTGGTCATTTACACCAAAGTGAATGGGAAATGGGTCAAACAGGTCATGCCTTACTATGACCCGCTTGCTGAATACAGCAACTATTTTAAAGCCATTAAAAGTGCTAAACAAGTCGATGAAACAAGTGACGACAAGGTGTTTGAAGTTGTTATAAGCGGCAAGTATTTGCAGGAAAACATTAAGCGTATTATGGCTTCAACAGGGACGGCTAAAGTTGAACTGCCTGCCGAACTTTTTAATAACCTAGGCGATTCTACCTTTGCTATAGCAATTAATAAAGAAACGAATTCTGTTTCTAAAATCACTATGGACATGACCAATTTTTTGGCTCAATTCGGTAAAAATATTGCCGGATTAAAAGAAGTACCTAATAACCAAAAGGAAATGGTTAGAGCTATGTTCAGCAGCATGAAGATGACAACCGCAGTTACATTTTCCCAACCTAACAGTGTGGAGAAAATAGTTATTCCTCAGGAGGCTAAGGCAGATAATGTACCGGTAATGTGATAAAGCATCGTAAAAAAACTTAAGTCCGTGCTGCAAGGCGGTACGGACTATTTTTCAAAAGATTATCTTTCCTCCGCCTTCTATCGCTGGTAGCTGAAAGGACAAGCTCGCATTGCATTTTACTATATTAAACAGTATTCGAAACAGGGTATCTAGCATAAATGAGTTTTGAACCTTAACATGCTATGTCTTGGGGGGACTATTTTTTGGATACTACAATGCTACTATTATACCTGACATGGAATTTTGCCGCTTTTTGTTTAGTTGGTTCCGATAAGCGGCGGGCACAGAGCAACCGCTGGCGGGTTCGTGAGCGAACTTTCTTTGGCATGGGGCTATTTTTTGGTGCAGCAGGAGTACTTGCAGGCATGTATCTATACCGTCACAAAACACGTCATATGACTTTTGTAATCGGGATGCCGCTGCTCCTGATACTTAATTTACTTTTTCTATATATAGCGTGGTCATAACAGGCATGCTTCTGACAAGGGGAAATATATCTACCCTGCTGCTTTCGGCTGCGGTACCTAGTTTAATACAGAATAGCCTTTGAACAAGAAAATGTCCTGCATTCCATGTGAATGCAGGACATTTTTCTTGTATGCCTTATCTACAATAATCAATTGGATTGAGCGTATAACAGAACTCTTTAATGATTTTCTCGGAAACAACCAGCCTTACCCCTGGGGCTGGTATTGGCAAGAGTTTGGCGGGAGTTGTAAAGCCCATTATTTGACCGACGGTATTGAAGATGGAATTACTGTTCATTTTGTAGATATGCTGCCAAAGATTAGGATAACGCAATTGTAAAGCATTAATTGCCGAAAGGGCATTTAGGGCCGCCTGCCAACGTTCGCGCACTACTGTTTCAAGACCTAAGATGCAAACCACAATCGGTTGATTTGGTTGAAACGACCAGGTAATAGTGTGGTCATGGATAGCAAGCAATAGGTGAGAAGAATTTCCGATCGCTTTGGTCATTCTCGTTTTGGGATCAAAGGCGAGGCCGTGAATTTGGTCGACAACCTCTCCTTTAGGTTCAACTAACGCCCAAAAGTTATGAGCAAACGGTGTGAGTGGAATTTTAAAAGCGCGTGCTTGAATACTCCATTTACCAAGCATGGTGCACCCCTCACTTGTTTTTACATAATATGATTATAAAAAGCTTCCGGTTACAAAGAAAGTAGCTCTGGCTTTTACAAGTAAATTATTATCAGCGTCCAGAACTTCTGCTTCGGCTACCATAGTTTGTTTGCCATCGTGGATAAGAGTCCCGACACCGGTTAATAGTTGCTGGGATTCGGCTCCGCGAATAAAGTTCAAATTCATATCAAGTGTCACTACTTTTTTGCCGGTTGTGGCACAGGCGACTCCCATTGCGGTGTCAACTAAGGCAGCCAGAGCGCCGCCATGCACCATTTTATATAAATTGGTGTGGATTTCTTTATTTACAGGCATGGATAACTTAGCTTTACCCGGTTCTAATTCGATCAGTTTCATTTCTAATAAATTTACAAAAGCGTTTTGCTTGTAGATGTTTTGCAGATGGTCGTTTAACAGCAATTTTTGGTTTGTCATAGTCTGCCTCCCTTGGATTAATGATACTATTTTACCACATTCGTCCGTATTCTGGTTATTCTTTACCAAATGGTTATTAAACTTAGTCCCGTATAGTCCCGCTAAATGGGTTTTGTTTGCGGTGGATTATATAATTTTGGCGCTAAAGAGGTAAACTGTAGTTAGATAAATGACGATACTAGAGCTGTAGTAAATTTTCTAAGGAGACGTGATTTTTTTGAAGCAGTTTTTACGACTAGTTTCATGTATATTATCAAGGTATCGGGATTTGGGACTTCTGCTATTTCGCCTTGGTTTAGGCGGCATGTTTATGTGGCATGGCTGGCCTAAGATTAGCGGTGGGGTAGAAAAATGGACTGGGCTTGGCAAAACGATGGGAATTTTTGGCGTTGAATTTGCTCCGGGCCTTTGGGGGTTTATGTCAAGTTTTGCCGAGTTTGGCGGCGGTTTATTATTTGCCCTGGGATTATTTTATCGTCCGGCTTGTTTTCTCTTATTTAGCAATATGTTTATCGCCTATGCCAGCCAAATGATTGATGGTAAGGGGCTGCAAAAAGCTTCCCAAGCATTAGAGGACGGAATTAGTTTTTTTGGAGCTGCTTTTGTTGGTCCAGGTAAATACAGTATAGATCACTTGTTAGGTTTTGAAGAGGATACGAAAGAAACATTCCGAAATAAGCTTAGGTAAAAAAAACAGGCGAATATTGACAAAGTACATGTGTATTGTTATATTATACACAAGAAACAATGATTTTTCTAAAACGAGAAAAATAATATTGATATTTACAATTGTATATAGTTTTCCTAAAGACTATGAAGAGGAGAAGTAGCATTCGATAACAGCACAGAGAGCCGGCGGCAGGTGGAAGCCGGACTGGAGTTGAATTGTGAAGTACGCCTCGGAGTTGCTAGCTGAAGATACTGGAGATGTAGTGATGGTCTCTTGCATTGGTAAGCGTGGCCGGAGCTTCCGCCGTTATTGGGAAGGGGGTATCGGCAGGCTCGGTTTTGCCTGTACTCTAATAAGGAGGAGTCAGTAATACATGACTCTATAAGGGTGGTATCGCGGGAATAACTCTCGTCCCTTTTGGTAAGGGGCGGGAGTTTTTTATTTTTCAAAACAGAAAGTATAGCTTTGTGTGTTTTCTTTACCTAAGGAGGTGATTAGATGCTTGGACTTACCGATCCGTGGATTGCGTTAGCTTATTTATCCTGCATTGGGTCGACCGTTCTGTGTGTTGGCTATGGAGCCTGGAAAAGTAGAAAAGAAGTATAGTAGGGTAGAATGGTAGCAAAGAAGCATGGAGTGAAAAAACGAGAAAAGAGAAGTATGGTAGTAAGGAGAGAAAGTTTTTATGAATAATCAACTGCTTTACATGATGTTGGTAGCTTACCTGGGATTGACGGTGTTTCTTGGGTATCTTGGCTTCCGACATACGAAGTCAGCTAAGGACTATATGATTGCGGGAGGCAACGTTCACCCCGTACTTATGGCGTTAGCCTACGGTGCTACGTTTATTTCCACTTCCGCAATCGTTGGTTTTGGTGGTGTAGCGGCCGTTTATGGCATGAGTCTGTTATGGCTAACAGCATGCAACATATTGGTAGGTATTTTTGTTGCTTTTGTTTTCTATGGTGTTAAAACTCGTAAACTTGCTCACGAACTTCAGGTAAAGACATTTCCCGAGTTTTTGGGGGCGCGTTTTGATTCTCCTTTCATTCGAAAGTTTTCTGCCAGTGTAATAAGTTTAGCTATGCCGCTGTATGCAGCAGCCGTAATGATTGGTGGAGCCCGTTATATGGAAGAGGCTCTTCAGATGAATTATGGTACGGCGGTTGTTATATTTGCGCTAATTGTATTTGCGTATGTTTTCTTTGGAGGCTTACGCGGGGTTATTTATACCGATGCTATGCAGGCGATTATCATGCTGGTAGGTATGATTGCGCTGCTTTTTCTTACCTATACGGAATTGGGCGGAGTTGTTGCAGCGCATGAGAAATTATCAGCTCTGAAAAATCTTGTCCCTAGCGCCTTAGCGGCTAAAGGCCATCAAGGGTGGACGGCTATGCCGGTTATTGGATCAGAACTATGGTGGTTTGTAACTTCTACACTGATCTTAGGGGTTGGAGTAGGTGTTTTAGCACAACCGCAACTGGCTGTCCGGTTTATGACGGTGGCCAGCTCCAAGGACATTTATAAAGGACTGGGTATAGGCGCGTTATTTATTTTGTTTATCCCTGGTGTTGCTTATACGGTGGGGGCTTTATCCAATGTTTATTTTATAGAGCATGCCGGGCAGCTTGCTTTAGCGGCAACTGCAGCAGGCGGGGGTGCTGCCAATGTAGATAAAATTATTCCTTTATTTATAACCCAGGCCATGCCGGAATGGCTTAAGTATCTGTTTTTATTCACTCTGCTATCTGCGGCTATGTCTACACTAAGCGGGCAGTTTCACATCATTTCTACGTCTGTCTCCTATGATCTTAATCCCCGTAACCGGGGAAATGACAAAAAAGCATTACTACTCGCCCGGTTGGGGACTTTATTTGGGTTTGGTGTCACCATTTTACTAGCTTTTCAATTGCCCTTAGGGGTGATTGCCATCGCTACTGCACTGTTTTTTGGAATGTGTACCGCTGCTTTTTTGCCAATGTATACGGCAGCGCTGTATTGGCCTAAAGTTACGCCGAAAGGGGCAATTTGCAGTATGATCGCAGCATCTGTAGTGTACTTGTTGATTGTTTTGCTAGTCCACGAAAAGGAAGCTGCAGTGTTTGGGCTGTGTCTCAAGCTATTTGGCGTTAGTACATTGGCAACAGCGCCTTGGACATATATTGATCCGTTAATTATTGCATTGCCGATTAGTTCAGTGGTGCTTGTTGGTGTGAGTGCAGTTACGCAGCCGGTACAGCAGACAGCAATTGAAAATAGCAGATAAAATGAGACTTATTCAGATGGAGTGGTAAGCGCAAAAAAAATATGAACATCATTGCAGGATTTTTAGAATGTCATTAGAACCTCTTCCAGTAATAATTATGATTGTACTAATTTAGGCGAAAGAGGGAATAGGGTAGACTAGTACAGATTGCTTTTTGGCAATGAGTAGGTAGGTGTTGTAAATGTTTAAAGACAAACCGACAGACATGCCGCGCAAAGATTGGATCTGGAAAAAGTTTATTAGTAATGGCAATTTTGAAAATCAGGGTGCTTTACCGCCGCAGATTGCGGACTCCTGGCTAAGGTGTTCTCAGATGGAGCTTAATCCGGATGATGGCCGGGCTCAGAACATTCTCGAACATACAGCTGTCCGTATGTTACTGGAAAAAAATCAAGAGATCATCAATATTGCCAAGCCGTTCATGGCCAATATTTACGAGTTTTTTCGCAACTCGGGCTTTATTGTTGTATTGGCAGATGCCAACGGCTATGTCATGGAATGCTTTGGCGACAGAGAAGCACTTACAAGTGCTAGGAAACTTCACTTTGTCCGGGGGGCAAGCTGGCAGGAATGTGATGTGGGAACAAATGCAATTTCTGTCGGGTTAGTAACTGGTAAACCTGTACAAGTTTCAGGAGCAGAACATTTTTGTTTAAGGCATCACTGGTGGACTTGTTCTGCAGCTCCTATTTTTGGAGTAGACGGTGAGATTATAGCCTTTCTCGATTTATCAGGACCGGCTCAGGCCGCTTATTCTCACACCTTGGGGATGGTTGCGGCAGCTGCTAATGCTATTAGCACACAAATTGGAATTCAGCAAAAAAATTATGAGCTTTTGCTTATGAATAAGCACTTATCCAGTATTTTCAACACAATATCGGATGGTGTGATTTTATTTGACCGGTTTGGCCGGGTAAAAGAGTATAATCTCATAGCCCAAAAGCTATTGGGAAAGAACGGAGAAAAGCTAACTGGAACTCAAGTACAGACGCTGTTTCGGAATAATGACCAATTAATTCAAAAGATGCTCAATGGAAAAGAAACATACGCTGACATAGAATTTCAGACAGATGGCCGGATAGGGCCTAAGCGTTGTGCTGTATCCGGGGAAATAATATTTGATAAGCAAGGCGGCATAAATGGCGGTGTCATCATTTTGCGGCCTGTTGAAAAGGTGCATAATCCGGTTAACCGCCTGAGCGGTCATCATACAGCTTTTACCTTTAACGACATTCTGGGAACCAGTGCCTCGCTCTTGGGTACTGTTCAGCAAGCGTCCATGGCTGCGGCTACTTCATCAAATGTTATTTTGCATGGCGAGAGCGGCACCGGTAAGGAAATGTTTGCACAGGCGATTCACAATAAAAGTGCGAGGCGAAGTGGTCCTTTTATTGCTCTGAACTGCGGCGCAATTCCCCGGGAGTTGGTCGGCAGTGAACTGTTTGGCTATGAAGATGGTGCTTTTACCGGGGCCAGACGTGGTGGCAAGCCTGGCAATTTTGAGTTAGCGTCAGGCGGCACGCTGTTTCTTGATGAAATAGGTGATATGCCTTTGGAACAGCAAGTGGCCTTGCTCAGAGTACTGCAGGATAAACGGGTTACCCGGATCGGCGGTAATAAAGTCATACCGGTGGATGTGCGTATCATCTGTGCTACTAATAAGGATTTAAACAAATTGGTTGCAAACGGAACCTTTCGGCAAGATTTATATTACCGGTTAAATGTATTTAAAATTGAGATCCCGCCGTTACGAAACCGGAGGGAAGATATCGAATTATTGTTTTGTCATTTCATCAGCCAAATCGGATGTGAACAAGAAAGAAAGTTTATAATTAATGCTAATGTACTGGAATGTATAAATAGGTATACTTGGCCGGGAAATGTCCGTGAGCTGCATAATGTAGCTGAAAGAGCCTGCCATATGGCCGAGGATAATACTATTTCCCTATTGTGTTTACCGTCTGAGTTACAGTGTTCAAAAGACAGGTATGAGTACAGGGCGACCGGAAATAGAGAAATTAAGCAGAGACTGCTTGAGGAAGAGCTCGAGAAAATCAGGACACTGCTTGAGCAGGAAGGTGGGAACATAAGCCGTGTAGCCAGTGAATTGGGTATTGCCCGTAGTACGCTCTATCGCAAAATGAGGAAATATTCAATTTGCTGAGCAATTATGTTTCAAAGTGTAGCGGGTACTACGGCAACGCTACAAAGCGCTACAGTGACTGCTACATAATTTTCAGTGCGCCAGTAGGAGATCTGATCCTGCACTTAAAAAGCTGATATTTCTGAATAGTGATTATAAAGGGAACTGCTGCCCCGGCTGAGGGGCAGCAGTTCCCTTTATTTGGTGTTGGCATAAGATTTGCAATTATAGTGAGATGCAGGGTCATTCTTATAGCTACAGTGTAAAACTTTTAGAACGGAGGTGATAGGGTGAAACGCAAGCGATATGTTGTCGAGATTGGTATGGGGGCTGATTTGCACGGCGGCGATGTTACTAAAGCGGCCCAGCGGGCAGTAAAGGATGCGATGTCAAGAAGCTGCCTCTGCGGTTTATTTGACATTGCGGAAATCCGTGATCCAAATCAGATGGTTGTGGAAGTGCGGATTGGTTGTCCTCAGCCGGAAAAAGTCAGGCTGGATGAGGTAAAAGTGATGGTGCCGTTTGGCTCGGTAACTGTAGAAGCGGTATTAGGGGGGATTGATGTTAAAGGCCTGCACCTACCGTCGTTAGGCGAGGGGGATACCATTATGGTAGCTGTAGCGGCGCTTACTGTGTCTGTCGATTTATCCTGAGACTAACCCGCTCTAAGACTCCCATCTTCTACAAGTGGGAGTTATACCCCTACGGGCACAGGCGAGCGGCTAAGCCCCTGGATAAGGGCGACTAACCTTCAGATAGGGTTAAAACCCCACCTGAAGCTAAGTCTACTTTACCGCAAATGGATTAGGGTTAATGCCATGTTGTATTTATATTAGAATCTGGAGGGAGAATTATGGAACTTACAAAGGAGAAATTACTTGGTTTTTATGAAACCATGCTGACCATAAGAGCCTTTGAAAGCAAGGCTGTAGAATTGTTCGCCGATAACCAGCTTCCGGGATTTGTTCACCTCTATCTTGGTGAAGAAGCAGTGGCCACCGGGGTTTGTGGCAGTCTGACAACCAAGGACTATATCACCAGTACGCATCGCGGTCATGGTCATTTGCTTGCTAAAGGCGGCAAAGTGGATCTCATGATGGCCGAATTATTTGGGAAATCAACAGGGTATTGCAAGGGAAAAGGCGGCTCTATGCATATTGCCGACGTTGAATTAGGTATCTTAGGTGCCAACGGCATTGTGGGTGCCGGGCAGCCCATTGCCGCGGGTGCCGCCTTTGCCTGTAAATATAAAAACACGGATGCAGTAACCGTATGTTTCTTCGGTGATGGAGCTTCCAACCGCGGCACCTTCCATGAGGCTTTTAATATGGCCGCCATCTGGAAGCTTCCACTTGTCTTTGTTTGCGAAAACAATATGTATGGTATTTCCAACTGCCAACGCGAACATATGCGGGTAACCGATGTTTCTGACCGGGCTGCTGCCTATGGGGTACCTGGTGTCACAGTAGACGGCAATGACGTAATTGCTGTGTACGAAGCAGCCGCCGAGGCCATTGAACGGGCCAGAAAAGGAGACGGGCCCAGCCTGATTGAGTGCAAGACCTGGCGGTGGCGTGGTCACTTTGAAGGCGACCCCGGTGCTTACAAAGATCCGGCAGAACAAGAGGCCTGGCTCAAGAAAGATCCTATTCCCAGATTCGAGCAAAAACTTGTGGAGCTTAACTATGCAACCCAAGCAGAGCTGGCAGAAATTAAGGCCAAGGTGGAAGCCCAAATTGATGCAGCCATTCGTTTTTCGCAACAGAGTCCGGATCCCACGCCGGAAGACGCTTTGACTGATGTTTACGCGGAATAATCTAGTTGAGGAAGGGTGAAATCGGATGAAAGAAATGACATATGCAGAAGCCATTCGCGAGGGAATGCGGGTAGAAATGAAAAGAGACCCCAATGTGTATATCTGGGGTGAAGATGTTGGTAAATTTGGCGGCTGTTTTGGGGTAACCAGCGGCTTATTTGAAGAATTCCCCGGCAGGGTCCTTGACACTCCCATTAGTGAGACAGCCATTGTCGGTGCGGCTGTAGGAGCGGCAGCGGCCGGGCTGCGACCCATCGCCGAAATCATGTTTGTTGATTTTATGGGCGTTTGTATGGACGAATTATTCAATCAGGCTGCCAAAATGAGATACATGTTTGGCGGCAAAGCCAAGATACCTATGGTACTGCGCACTCCCTGCGGGGCGGGAATGGGAGCGGCGGCTCAACACTCTCAAAGCATGGAAGCCTGGTTTACTCATATCCCTGGTATAAAGACGGTCATGCCTTCTACACCGGCGGATGCCAAAGGCCTGATGGCGGCGGCTGTCCGTGACGACAATCCCGTTATGTATATTGAGCATAAACAACTGTTGGGTGTAAAGGGAGAAGTGCCTGAAGGTGAATATGTTATTCCGCTCGGCAAAGCTGACATAAAGAAAGAGGGCTCTGATGTCACCATTGTTGCGTGGTCCTGGATGGTTCATAAAGCACTGGCTGCTGCCGAAGCGCTTGCTCAGGAAGGGATCAATGCCGAAGTGCTTGACCCCCGTACGCTGGTACCTCTTGATACAGAAAGCATTCTCAAATCGGTAGGCAAGACCGGCAAGCTGGTTATTGTTCACGAAGCAGTTAAAACCGGTGGTTTTGGTGGTGAAATTGCGGCCATTGTGGCCGAAGACGGCCTTGATTTGCTGGATGCGCCGATTAAACGGGTCGCCATGCCGTTTACTCCCATTCCGTTTAGTCCGGTACTGGAAAACGCCGTTATTCCCAGTGAAGAACAAATTGTCGCGGCAGTTAAAAGCCTGTTCTAAGTCATAGATAAGGTGGTGAGGAAGTATGGGGCATGTCGGTATAATCGCTAACCCGGCATCTGGTAAAGATATCCGGCGGCTTGTTGCTTACGGGACTGTCGTCGACAATCTGGAGAAAGTAAATATTGTCCGGCGTCTTATCCTAAGCCTGGCTGCTACCGGAGTATCCAGGATCACATATATGCCCGAGTACTATGGGATTGTAACCGGGGCCATGGAGAGTATCTGCCGCCAGCATCGGCCTGATATAGAAATTTCAGCCGCTGATATGTGTATGACCGGTACGCAGATCGATAGTTTTCAGGCTGCAGCTGTTATGGCAAAGAGCGGGGTTCGCTGTATTATTACACTTGGCGGTGATGGAACCAACCGGATGGTTGCAAAAGGATGCAGCCATGTGCCCATTCTTCCTATTTCCACCGGGACAAATAACGTTTTTCCTACCTTTGTTGAAGGCACTATCGCCGGATTGGCGGCTGCCGTAGTAGCAAAAGGGCTGGTAACAGGAATTCCGGCGATAAACCACAGCAAAAAGTTGAATATCTATAAAAATAATCAACTGGTGGATATTGCTATTGTGGATGCCGTAGTTTTAAAAGATACCTTTATCGGTTCACGCGCAGTCTGGGACGCTTCAAGAATAAAACGCATTGTCGTGACCCGGGGTGAGCCGCACAATATTGGAATATCTTCGATTACAGGGAATCTATTACCGGTATCCCCTGGTGACGCCTGCGGGGTTGAGCTTGAGGTAGGCACAGGTAACCTTCGATTGCGCGCACCCATTGCTCCCGGCCTAATAGCCTGTATCCCGGTCAGAAGCTACAGAGCTATTAAAATTGGTGAAGTTATTGAAATCGCTGAAGCTTGCGTAATTGCATTGGACGGAGAGCGGGAAGTCGAAATCCGCGAGGGCGAAAAAGCACAGATTGAGTTGACTTTTGACGGCCCCCAGGTGATAGATGCTGAAGCGGCGTTACAGGCAGCCGTAAAGCAAGGTTACAGCTACATAAAGTAGACCATATATTCCGCAATAAAGAAACTGGGAGGCGCAGGTGGGCCTGCCAAATGTTTAGTACGTTGTAGAAAATGTTCAGCACAAGGAGGAGCACTATGGCAACAGAAGTTAATATGCCGAAACTAGGCCTGTCCATGAAAGAAGGCACTGTAGGCAAATGGCTGGTTAATGAGGGAGATACAATCAAAAAGGGCGACGCATTGCTCGAAGTAATGACAGATAAGATTGCTAATAAAATTGATGCCCCTGCCGATGGGGTTTTGTTAAAAATCGTTGCCAATAAGAAGGCAAAACTGCCGGTCGGTGGTCTCCTGGGGGTTATCGGCAATGCCGGGGAAGACATTACCGAACTCTTGAAAAGAGCTGCCGGCAGCACTGCAAAGACTGCACCTGCTGCTAAAGCAGGAGGCGGACAACCCGCCAGAACCGCAGTGGTTGCTGCGCCGGGAACCAAGGTGAAAATTTCACCGGCCGCCCGGGCCTTGGCTGAGGCCAACGGAATTGACTACACGGTAGTTGCCGGAACAGGCCCCGAAGGGAGAATTGTAAGGGAAGATATTGAACAGGCCATAGCCAACATGAGTACAGTAACCGATGATCGCGCCGTTATTGAAGTCATACCTTATGAGGGCATGCGGCAGGCAATCGGTGAAAACATGGCTAATAGCTGGGCAGTAGCGCCTAAGGTTACCCACCATGTCGGTATTGACTTAGCGGCATTGCAGGCTTTGCGGGCCACTATCAATGCCGATGTCAAAGACACAGAAAAAATCTCGGTAACCGATATTCTGGTGAAAGCGGTAGCTAAAGCGCTGCAGGCTCACCCCAGGATTAACTCGACCCTAATCGGTGAGGAAATCAGAGTTTTGCAGGATATCAATATCGGAGTGGCCATTGCCATCCCTGACGGGTTAGTCGTACCGGTCGTAAAAAATGCCGGCCAAAAGAGTTTGGCCGAGGTAAGCAAGGAAGTTAAGGATTTTGCCAAACGGGCCCGGAAAAATAAATTGGATCCGGAAGAAATGACGGGTGGGACCTTTACCATTACCAACCTGGGCGGCTATGGTTCAGTGGATTACTTTACTCCTATTATTAATCAACCTGAATCCGCTATTTTAGGTGTTGGCCGGACGGTCAGGCAGCCTGTTGTCCAGGGGGAGCAGATTGTGATTAAACCAATCATGGGTTTATCTCTGGCATTTGATCATAGGGTGATTGATGGCGCACCGGCTGCAGAGTTTTTGGCTATGCTAATTAAACTGATTGAGCAACCCCATAAGATCTTTATATAATCTTTACTTAATAAATAATAGAGAAAAGGCAGGGAGATACAATGGCAGGAGATTGCATGGATTTAGTAAGTGAACTGCAAGCTGGCATGGGGCAGGTACAAAGTGAGAGCCCTGAGCTTATGGCAGCCTTTGTGCAGATGGATCAGGCGGCTTATGTGGAAGGGGAATTGGAGCGCAAATACAAAGAACTGATTGGTATCGGCATTGCCCTTGCCGTGCGTTGTGAATACTGTATGAACATTCATGTTAAGAATGCCTTGGCCGAAGGAGCTACCAGAGAAGAGATTTTGGAAGCGGCAGCCGTTGCCGTAGCTTTTGGTGGTTCACCGGCTATGGCTTACTTATCTACTACTCTCATGAAAGCGCTTGACGCTTTCGAGTAGCTGCAGTTGCCGGTATGAATACAGACAGACCGCAGTGGTTGACTCTGCCAGTTCCTGAGGAACTGGCGCTCAACCGGATGAAAGAGCTATTGGACCAGGGCAGGCTGCACACCGTGTGTGAAAGCGCCGATTGCCCCAATATCGGCGAATGTTTTGCCAACAAAACATGTACATTTATGATCTTAGGCAACCACTGTACCCGCAATTGCCGTTTTTGTGCCGTTACGCATGGAATTCCGGCGGCAGTCGATGCTGACGAACCCTATATGCTGGCAGCAACTGCCCGGCATCTTGGGCTAAAACACGTTGTTATCACTTCAGTAACCCGTGACGACCTTAGTGATGGCGGGGCGGGACAGTTTGCTGCTGTGATAAGAGCTGTGAGGGAACAGTTGCCGAATGCGGGTATTGAAGTGCTTATTCCGGATTTTAAAGGAAGTTTTGAGGCGCTGCAAACTGTACTAAAAGCTAAACCCGACATTCTTAATCATAATGTTGAGACTGTTCCCAGACTGTATTCCGGCGTCAGGCCACAGGCCATCTATGTGCGGTCATTAGAACTAATAAAGAGAAGCAGCCAAAGGAGAGAGGGGATATTGACCAAGTCAGGATTGATGCTGGGGCTGGGGGAAGAAATGGATGAAGTCATTGATGTAATGCACGATTTGTACAAGGCTGGCTGTAATATGCTGACACTGGGACAATATCTTAGTCCGTCGCCGGAACATTTACCTGTTGTGGAGTACATTCACCCTGATGTTTTCAAATGGCTGGAGCAAAAAGCTTTAGGAATAGGCTTTAGTCAGGTAAGTGCCGGTCCTATGGTGCGTAGTTCCTATCACGCCGGCTATTCCTTTGCCGGACTGGTACCGTATCAACCCTAATCCTGTGGCGTGAGAAATGGTCTGATATGAGGAGGGATAGGATGCTTAAAGCTGCTTTTATTTTTGTTGCACCTGAAGCTGACAGCAAGCAGCATCGGTCAGTTATAACTACACCGGCGGTGGAGCTGACCGTTGTGGGGGTAAGTAATGTTCAGTCTGCACGAGCGGTAGTGGAAGAACTTGTTGAACAAGGTATAGGTGCTATTGAATTATGCGGCGGGTTCGGACATGAAGGGGTGGCAGCCGTAAAAAAAGCCGCCAGCAAGAAGGCTGTTGTCGGCGTAGTACGGTTTGATATTCATCCCGGACTGGAAGGCAAAAGCGGCGATGATGTTTTTTGAGAGAAAAAATTAGTCGTAAAGACTGCCTGTTATTCCAGTTAGGCCGTCTGCCTTATACTGCGGCCTGGCAGATACAACAGGAGTTTGCCATGGCACGCCGCAGCGGCTCTGGCCAGGATACCTTGCTGCTTGTGGAGCATCTGCCTGTCTATACGATGGGACGGTCTGGCAGTAAGACAAATGTTAAGGTTTCTGATGAAATGCTGTCAGCTGAAGGGTTGGAGGTCATTGAAGTCGATCGGGGTGGTGATGTAACTTATCATGGCCCCGGTCAACTGGTAGGGTATCCCATTTTGGACCTTCGGGGTTACAAACAAGACCTGCACTGCTACTCAGAGATGCTCGAAGAAGTCATTATCAGGACCGTGGCGTGGTATGGAATTAAAGGCTACCGGGAACGCGGACTAACCGGAGTATGGACCGATACTGGTAAAATTGCCGCGATCGGTATTGGCGCACGCGGCTGGGTAACCATGCACGGTTTTGCCTTGAACGTACATCCTGACATGAGCTACTTTGGATTAATCAACCCTTGTGGGATTACCGATCGCCCGGTTGCGTCCATGCGGGACTTTGGTGTTGAAGCCAATCTTGCTGAGGTTGGCAAAATCCTGGTTGAGCAGTTTGCCGAAGTTTTTAGGGTAGAATTTTCGGCATTTAGCCAGGAATGTTTAGGGCCGGAGCTACTGAGTCGGTACGGAGGACGTCAGCCATGAAGCTATATCGGCTGGGGGCCATACCCTGGGATGAGACACAAGCCATTTATCATGCTTTGGCACAAAATCAACAGGAAGGGCTGGTGATTTGCCGCCCTTCTGGCCGGTGTGTTTGCCTTGGGTTGCATGACGATTTAGAGCAGGAAGTTAACATGAAGTATTGCCGGGAAAACAATATACCGGTTATCCGACGGGATATCGGTGGCGGGATGGTACTGCTCGCCGAGGAGCAAATCTTTTTTCAATTGGTATTACGTGCTGACAACCCACTTCTAAAAGGACAGAGAGAAGCATTTTTTGTGCAGTTTTTACACCCTGTGGTAAAAGTATTGTCTGATTTTGCTATTACTGCTTCCATAAAACTTCCCGCCGATATTGTAGTTAACGGCAAAAAAATATCCGGGAATGGGGCGGGCGATATTAATGGGTTTTCGGTATATACAGGTAATATTTTATTGGCCTTTGACCGGCCAGCCATGGCTAATGTGCTTAATGTCGCCAGTAGCCGGTTTCGGAAACAGATAAAATTATCTATGGAGCGGTATTTAACAACCATGGGAGAAGAACTAGGCTATCTGCCGGATTATGAGGCAGTGGAAGCGCGGTTAGTACATCATTTTACATCATGGCTGGACCTTGAACCGGGAGAATATACGCAAGCGTTGAGGACGACTGTCAGGGGAGTGACAAAGTACTTAACCAGCCCCGACTTTTTAAGTTTGCCTGGTAAGCGGACCAAGGTGCGTCAAGTAAAAATCAACGAAGGAACGTATGTCCGCCTACACCCGTTTCCACAGTGCATCAAGACAACGGCTGCAGGTCAAAGTGACTGCGGCAATAGGCACGGCGGGCCTTGCTTAGGCTATGCTGTCCTGGTAATCCAGAATAATAAAATAGTTGAGTTTGAAAGCCAGGGGCTAACCTGTCTGGAGAAATACAACATAAGCTTACTGGCAGCTTCTCTGGCCGGATGCTGTTGGCAGGAGGACGATGTTAAGATGGTTTTGACGCAATGGCTCCACAAGGATGCAAGTGGCGCAGTAAAAATATTTAGAGACACATTAGCCGATTGGATATTAGCTACCTAGGATGCATTACACCTAGTACAAATTCTGTAAGCTAAATATTGATAGAAGTTGGGAGTGGTCTTAGTGTCGCAGTATGACATTCCAAAAGGACTTTATTATACAAACGATCATGCCTGGGTAAAGGTGGAAGGTAACCAAATTCGTATTGGTATAACCGACTTTATGCAAAAACTGGCAGGAGAGATTACCTTTATCCGTATCCCCCGTGCGGGGAAAGCACTTGCAGCCGGGGCAACGCTCAGTTCCATTCAGTCCGGCAAATGGGCCGGGAAAATTCAGGTGCCCATGGCGGGGAAAGTCGTAGAGGCCAATAGCGAATTGCCAGCCAATCCAAAGTTGTTAAACAGCGACTGCTATGGCGCAGGCTGGATTTGCGTTATGGAGCCCGACGATTTGGCAACAGGACTTAAAGGACTAATTCATGGTGATGATGCCGATAAATTCTTTACCGAGGAACATGCCAAGTTTGCAAAAACTTAAGTAGGCTAAATCCAACCTTTTATCCGATGACTAATCCGCTCTAAGACTCCCTCTTCTCCAAGTGGGAGTTAAGAGCGGCTAAGTCCCTGGATAAGGGCGACTAACCCTCAGGTGGGGTTAAAACCCCCATCTGAAGCTAAGTCTACTTTATGAGGAAGGAGTATAGATATGGACGCTCAGACAGTGGACAGATTAAAGCAAATGTATGGGGATCGCGCTGCTACAGATTTGTTTGAACGAGGGTTTTATGAGCGGGATCTGGCACCTGTACCGAATTTTTTAGTTAAGCCTATTGCTGATACACTGCCGGATATAGTAATCAGACCTAAAAGTACCGAAGAAGTAGCTGCCATTGTTAAGACGGCTGCCGTACAAAAGATTCCGGTGACCACACGGGCCGGGGGCTCTACCGTTTATTTCAATACCGTCTGTACGCGTAAAGGCATAGTGGTAGATATGAATGGTATGGACGGTTTATTAGCCATAGACAAAGAAAATAACATGGTTCGAGTGGAAGCAGGGCTTACCTGGTGGAAACTGGAACGCGCTCTAAACAGAGTTGGCCTGGCTACCTGCTCTTACCCAAGCAGCGCCCAGGCGGCTACCGTTGGTGGCTGGCTGGTAATGATGGGCTATGGGCTTGGCAGCTTAAAGTACGGTTCGGTCCTGGAACAAATTAATTCAGCTCAGGTAGTCTTACCTGACGGTAGTGTAAGAGAATTGAATGCAACAAGTGAGCCGCCTATTTCCTGGTTTGCCGCTTCTGAGGGAACCTTAGGAATTGTGACGGAAGTCGGACTGAAAGTGCGGCCGCAGCCGGAGCATGAGTGGCATGGTTTGGCTGAGTTTGAAAATGCCGAACAAATGCAATGCTTTATTGAGAGTGCGGTAACACTAGGCAATAAACCTTTCAATCTGCATTTCAGTGATCCTGGCTGCAATTTGCTCAGACACCGGTTGGGGATGGCCAGTCCGCAAGCCGCTGCTGCCTATACGGTTGCATTTGATGCCGATGGTACAGAAGCTGAAACTATTGCGGCCTGCCAGGACTATGAACGCTGTTTACAAAAGGCAGATGGCGGTGATTTGGGGGAAGAAGCCGGTCATGAGTGGCAGCACCGGTTCTTTTCTTTAGTCCTGAAGCGGGAAGGTCCATCCCTGCTAGGGGCAGAGATCTGGCTGCCTATTTATAATTTGGCAGATTATTTGTCAGATGTGGCTGATTTTGAAACTCAGAAAAGCCTGGGTTTAAAAAGCTACGGACATGTTGTGACACAAAAACATGCCATGGTCATGACCATGTTTAACGCCGATGAACGCGATACCATTGGCTATCTGCAGGGGTTGGCGCTGGTAAAAAAACTACACGATATTGGCGCCAGACATGGCGGTATACCTTACGGAATAGGGTTATGGAATACACCTTACTTAAAGAGGTGCCAATCGCCAGAAGAACTTGCAGAACTTAAAAAACGTAAAAAAATGCTTGATCCGCATAATATTATGAATCCCGGTAAGCGGTATGAGCCTCCCTTGCTGCTAAAACCAGCACTCTTTGGTCTGGGGATGGATTTGTTGGCAGCCACTACATTGGTATACAAGGGAAAGGAAGGGAGGAAATAAGTTATGAGCTCAGGCAGTTTTTATAAAAATCTAACAGAGGAATCCCTAATCTGCGGCAGATGTGGCAACTGTCGCAGTGACTGCCCGGTATACCAGGAAATTGGCTGGGAGTCGGCTGCTCCCCGCGCTAAAATCTCGCTGGCCCGTGAACTATTTGCCAGAAACGGCGATGGTAAGATAAGCGCGGAATATGCCAGGCGGATTACGCAGTGTACAATGTGCGGTGCGTGTACGCGGGCCTGTGCTGCCAGAATTGATCTACAAGCCTTATGGAAGGATTTACGGACAAAATTAGTTGCCGAAGGCAAGGCGCCGGCAGCCTATACTGCCATGGTAGATAATTTAAAGAGCAAGAAAAATATTTCTAACTTCGCTAATGCCACCAGACTCGACTGGGCAGAAGACCTGGAGGAGATGCCAGATTACCTCGACCAGGAACAAGGCGTTGAAATAGTCTATTTTGTTGGATGTGTATCTTCTTTTTTTCCCCGTGCTGCGCAAATACCGGTAGCCATGGTACAACTCTTAGAAAAAGCAGAAGTTAGTTTTACAACATTAGGACCGGAAGAATGGTGTTGCGGTTTTCCGCTGCTGGCGGCCGGACATGCGGCGGAGATTGCTGAGTTTGCCCGGCATAATGTAGACAAGGTACGTAAGCTTGGTGCCAAAACCTTAGTTACCGGCTGCGCCTCCTGTTATCATGTCTGGAGTCACGTGTATCCGGAGATTTTAGGTGAGAATCTTGGTTTCCGGCTGGTTCACGCGACCGAAATGTTGTCAGAATTGATCCTTGAAGGCAAATTGGTTCCCAATGAGCTAAATGAAACTGTTACCTATCATGACCCTTGTGATTTGGGACGTAACAGCGGGGTTTTGGCTGCACCGCGAAATATCATTAACAGTATCCCGGGAATCAACTTTGTTGAAATGGCTACTTGTGGTGAAGAATCCACCTGTTGTGGTGGCGGCGGTAATTTACAGGGGGCCGACCAAGGGCTGGCCGATGCCATTGCCCAAAAACGCATCAAAGAAGCCGCGGCAACCAAGGCGTCGATCGTAGTATCTGCTTGCCAGCAATGCGAACAGATGCTGGAAAAAGCAGCAAGGACAGAAAAACTGCCGCTTAAGGTCAGGGACGTCTCGGAATTATTACTAATGGCGATAGACGGTTAAGCTGTCAACGAGGGAGGAATAGGGAGATGAATGGTAATACACGGAATTTCCCGGATGGGCTGCTGTATGATACACATTACCAGTGGGTTAAAAAAGCAGGAAACAAGGTCTTATTCGGCTTGACTCCTTATGGCCTTGAAATCACCGGTGAAGTTCTATACTTATCATTACCGTCTGTCGGAACAGAAGTTGACGGTGGCGGTACATGCGGATCACTGGAAGCCGGAAAATGGGTGGGGCGTGTATATGCTCCGGTAAGCGGCAGGGTAATTAACGTAAATAATGCCATTGTAGCCAGTCCTGCTCTCATTAGCCATTCTCCGTATGGTTGCTGGTTTGCGGAAGTTGAGATGTCACAACCTGACGAACTTCATAATTTGATGTCCGCAGATCGACTGAGCTCCTGGCTTATAGAGAATAGGAGAGAAAATGCCTAGCGTGGATAACAGTGCTGCTTTCCGGGTCTTGGATTCGGCGCCACGTACTGCCACCGAACATATGACCCTGGATAAGGTAATTATTGAGGCCCACAGCCAGGGGCTTATTCCAAACACACTGCGTTTTCTGCAATTTAAACCATGCGCTCTTGTCGGGCTGCACCAAAATACTTTTCTGGAAGTAAATGTTCCTTATTGCCAGGAAACTGGCATTGATATAAACCGGAGAATTACCGGCGGGGGGAGTTTGTATTGGGGGCGGCTGGAATTAGGCTGGGAAATGTATGCCGGTAAGAACACCCCCGGTATTCCCCGGAAGGTTGAGAGTATGTACCGGTTATTGTGTGAGGCCATGGCTTTAGGGCTAAAGGCTATGGGGCTGGATGCGGCCTATCGGCCGGTCAATGATATTGAAATAAACGGTCGTAAAATTTCCGGCACCGGTGGCACTGAACTGGCAGATTCTTTTGTATTCCAATGTAGCGTGCTGGTGGATTTTGATGTTGATGAAATGCTCAGGGTACTGCGGTTTCCGTTAGAAAAACTGAGTGATAAAGCAGTTAAATCCATGCGCGAACGGGTAACCTCCCTGAAAGAGCAGCTGGGTTATGTTCCAGAAGACAGGGTATTAAAACAGGCAATTTTAACAGGCTTGCAGAAAACCCTGGCTTGTGAATTCTCACCTGGTGAACTTACTGCGCAGGAAACAAAATTGTTTGCCGACTATTTGCCATACTTCGAAAGCCCGGAGTGGATTTATGGCAAAGCCGGGCAGGTGATAAATACAGTTGACTGCACTGCCAGCTACAAGGCGCCGGGCGGGCTCATAAGAATTCAAATGCGTCTGGATGAAGCGGTCAGGGTAATTAAATATTTGATTATTAGTGGTGACTTCTTCGCGTATCCGGCCAGGATCATTAATGATCTTGAAACAGCTTTAAAAAATACGCCTATTGATCGGGACCGGATCACAGGTACTATCAGCAGCTTTTTTCGCAGCAACCGATCTGAGATTCCCGGCGTTGCGCCCGCGCACTTTAGCGAAGCCGTATTACTTGCCATCGACAAGGCAAAAGAAGCTCAAATGTCACAAATGAGTTTCCGGGGAGGTTAACAGTGAAACCAGCAAGTGAACACTTTGATGCTATCGTTGTCGGGGCCGGACCCGCGGGAATCACTGCGGCAAAACACTTAGGCCAGGATGGCTTCAAGGTCTTAGTGATTGACCAAAAGAAGGAAATCGGCAGTAACGTCCAGTGTGCGGAGTTCGTTCCACTTGTTATTTCACGGCATGCTATGCTCCGGGAATGCGACATTGCTCAGCAGGTTCATGGCATTAAAACCTTTATTAACGATGAGTTAGTAAATACGCTGCGCGCGCCAGGGTATGTACTGAACCGGGGGCTTTGGGAACAAAACCTGGCTCAAAAGGCAGAAGCTGCAGGGGTTTCGTTCAGGAACGCAACCCGTGTTGTTGATATTGAGGGTAAGGTAGTATCTGTATTGAAGGGTACGCAGTTAAGCCAGATTAGCGCAGAGTACATTCTTGGCTGTGACGGTCCAAGGTCTATCATTAGCAAAAAGCTTGGTAATGTACCACAGGAGATGTGTGCAGCCTTACAGTATGAAATGCTGTTGGCTAAGCCGTTGGAAGCTGCCGCAATCTACTTTGATGCTGCCTATTATGGGGGATATGCCTGGGCTTTTCCAAAAGGGAAAAGCGCAAATGTTGGGGTGGCAGTCCATGACTCTTACAAAGATCAATTGAAGACTCTGTTGGCGGATTTTTGCCAGAAGCTAATCAAAAGGCAAGTCATTCAGGCTGAAGCCGGTTTAGCCACGACCGGCGGACTAATACCGGCAGGCGGCTTGGTCGCCTGTATGGCCAATGAACATATGCTGGTAGCCGGAGATGCTGCCGGCTGTACTCATCCAATCACCGGAGCCGGGATTATGAATGCTGTCGTTAGTGGTCATTTGGCCGCCATGGCAGTAACTATGCACCTTCGTAGCCAGGGCAGAGATCCGGCTGGTAAGAACTACACACAGGCCTTGCTGGCAGAGTACGGGATTCGGTTTGCCGTTGCGAGTGACCGGTTGGTAACTCGTAATCAAGGCTGGACAAACAACCAAGAGGAGTTTACGGCACTTATCCGGCGCAGTTGGATTGCTTTTCCTGAGTATTATGCACAACAGTAATGGAATATTTAAAAAAAGCTATTTTTGATGGGGGGGACCGGTCATGGGTGATTCTGGCAGACTGGAAAGCCCGGATTTTGTACAGACCAGCTTGGCTGGTGCAATGGCGTTAGGTCTGGAACCTGGCAGCTTTTACCGCAACGCATATCCGGGAAGCTTAAATTTATTAATGACCTATCAGGATGGGTGCCGTGCTAACTGCAGTTATTGTGGACTGGCCAGGGAGCGGTGTTCCGCACCTGCGGAAAATACCTTTATCCGGGTAAAATGGCCGGTATATAAGCTGGCGGCTATAATCGATATTCTGCGGCGACCGCCGCAGGCTGCGGCCAGTAAAGTACAAAAACTTGGCCGGATTTGCATATCTATGATTACTCATCCCCGGGCGGCAGATGACTGCATTAATATTGTCAGACAGTTGGGCAAGGAAACACAGTTGCCAATCAGTGTATTGGCGTCGCCTACCGTGCTGGCGGACGCGGTTTCTTTTTTTAAGGATATTAAAGTGGCCGGCGCAGACCGGGTAGGGATAGCGGTAGACGCTGCGACACCAGAGTTGTTTTCCGCTATGCGGGGAGTGGCGGTAGGCGGACCACACCGGTGGGCGCGGTACTGGGAGTCTATAGAGCAAGCAGTTACCGTGTTTGGCTGTGAACAGGTAAGTGTACACCTGATTGTAGGGCTTGGTGAAACAGAACAAGCCATGGTACAGGCAATAGCCAGGGCCAATCAATACGGTGCTCAGGCTCATTTATTTTCATTTTGCCCGGAACCCGGCAGTAAGTTAGGCAGCCAAGAACCACCTTCCTATGGTCAATACCGGCGTATTCAATTGGCGGCTTACTTTTTAAATAAGAAGCAAATTACTATTGACGACTTCGAATTCAATTCGCAGGGGAAAATAGTGGGTTACGGCAGAAGCTTGGATGCGATATTAGGGGACAATCTGGCGGCAGGCGAGCCATTTATGACTTCAGGCTGTCCGAACCGGGAAGGCTGTGTGGCCTGTAACCGTCCCTATGGCAATGAGCGGCCTGGTCCTATTCTGCGCAACTATCCTTTCCGTCCGGAAGCAGGCGATATACTTACCATTAAAGGGCAGGTATGGGATGAATAAGATTGCATTTTTTGTGCCCGGAGCACGGCACTATGACAATGGCTTATATCAAAATAGTGCAAATTCGTTTGTTAACATAAGTATAACTGCCTCCGAATGTCAATGTTGCTGCGAACACTGCAAAGGACAATTGTTAAAAAGTATGCTGGCAGCTACAGAACCTGAACTGCTGGTGGATTTGGCAACCGACTTACACGGGCGAGGGTGCCGGGGTATACTTATCAGCGGCGGTGCCTGCCAGGATGGCAGTGTACCGCTGGACCGTTTTGCCGGCGCGCTGAAACATATTGCCGCTATGGGATTGTCAGTAGTAGTTCACCCCGGTTTGCTGGCAGCGGACACGGCAAATTTACTCGCTGAATCAAATGTAACAAGGGTAGCGCTCGATCTAATCGGAGACAGTGCTACCATTCGCGAGGTATATCATCTAAAGCGTACGCCCGCAGACTATCAAAACAGCCTGCGGGCAGCGCGGCTAGCTAGTCTAAAGGTTTGCCCGCATATTGTTATTGGGCTCCATTATGGAAAAATTCGCGGAGAATATGAGGCCTTGAAAATGGTGGCGGCTGAAGGGGCGGAAAGTTTGGTTCTGGTAATGCTGAATCCTTTACAGAATACGCCTATGGGTGGCGTAACTCCGCCGCCACTGGAGTCGGTGGCCGAAATCTTCAAGACTGCCAAACAATTATTGCCCAATATCCCGGTTGCCCTGGGGTGTGCCCGCCCACCGGGAAACTATTCGCATGCGATCGAAAGGCTGGCCGTAGAAGCCGGATTCAATGCCATTGCCTATCCAGCCCGCGAAACTGTCGATTATGTTCTTTCGCTTGGTTACCATATTACTTATCAGGAAACGTGTTGCGGCATGTTCGCATAACAAAAAGATCCCGGCTGCGTAGTGCAAGCCGGGATCATCTTTAGGAGGGGAAGTCAGGATGAAGCCAGTCTGGCGGGTTATAGATACAGGCTGCTTAGCGTGTTCACAAAACTTGGCTTGGGATAAAGCTTTGCTGTTTGCTTGCAAGGAGGGATTAATCCCCAATACCCTGCGCTTTTTTCAGTTTGCCTCAGACTGTGTTTTGCTGGGACACTACCAGATCGCCGGACAGGAAATTCGACTGGATTTTTGTCAAAAGCAGTCTATTGACATTAATCGCCGGTTGACAGGTGAAAGTACTGTTTATTGGGACAGCTCCATGCTAGGCTGGGAAGTTGTATTGCATAGACCAGAGTATGCTGCAAAACAGGTAGAAACATTGTACAGACAAATTGGTGCTGCCATAATCCGGGGGTTACGAGCGCTTGGCGTAAATGCTCAATACCGGTACCCTGCTGTCATAGAACTGGAGGGCCGTCAAATTGGTTGGTTTAGTGGTACACGGCAGGGAAATGCATTTTTCTATCAGGGCTATATCTATGTTAGTGATATTAATGTCAATACCCTGCTGCGTGCGTTACGTATTCCTACCGAAAAGCTAATAAACAAAGAAATCAATTTATTTAGAAAGAGTCTTGCCAGTCTTGATTCGGTTCTCGGCGAAACTCCCTCACTTACTACCACAAGTCTGCGATAACAGACGGGTTTTGCCAGGCTTTCACCGTTTCCGCTATTCAGGGAAAAATGAACGCAGTAGAAGCTTCCTATTATGACACGTTATACCGGGAGGTTTCTTCGCGGCAATGGGTGTTTGGTAAACAGGAAGCCATCCGTCCATCCGGCTGTCAACTACGGAGTACCTCGAAGGAACAGTCAGTAATACACGTTTCTATGTCAATAGATATTTGCCAACAACGTATTTGTGCTATATCAATAGCCGGTGATTTCGACGCTTATCCCTTAGAGATAATTCCTAAGCTGGAAACCGATTTATCAGGTATTGCAGCTGAGCCGGAGCTCATAAGAAATGCAGTGAATGATTGCTTTACAGCATATCAAGCTTGTGTTATGACATCGACAGCAGACGATTTCAGCAAAGCAATAATAGGAGCTTTTGAAAAACTACATCTTTTAAATTGGGGTGCCTTTCCTGAGGATCTAAATGACATTACTGTAATTGGTAAGTGGGTAATAAAAAATATTTATGAACAAGCGGTAACACCGCTGCTAATTCCGTATTGTGCAAAGGATATAGGCTGCAAATACCGTTATATAGAAGGGTGTGGTCGCTGCGGCCGCTGCGATGTTAGCGATGCTTACATGATGGCAGACGAATACGGCTTGGAACCAATCACAATTCAAAATTATGAGATGCTTGAGGAAAAGTTGAAAGCACTTAAAAAGAATGGGTGCAAGGTTTTTATTGGAACTTGCTGTGAATCCTTTTGGGTAAAACATACCAAGGATTTTGAAGAGATTGGATTACCTGGTATCCTTATTAATGTTGATAACAGTACTTGTTATGAACTCGGAACAGAGCAAGCTGCTCATCGGGGGCGCTTTGAAAATCAGACTAAGTTAAAGAAAAAGCTTATTAGGCAGATAATAAATGGCCTTTTAAACAACAAAGACTCGTCAATAGGGCTGACAAGCTAAAAATTACTGTTACGACTCCCAGCTATAAAGCTGGGTCTTTTTTTGCCAGAGGCCTACTTTGCTAATAGCAAAGTAACCTCATTTCCATAGATGCCGCTTGTTCTGTGTAGCAGAACTGTCCGATAAGGCTACATTATCGGATAATTATGAGACATTGGTAAAACAACGTTTGTTTTCAATTTGTTAATTGACGAAAATATTGGTGGGTTTTCCTTGTTTTAACGATGAAAAATTATGGAAAATATTGGCACATTAATTGCAAATAGAATAGTTAGGACATACACCCACTATCATGGAATCATTTTGAAAATTGTTAATTCTTTAAACCGACGGGGTATGTCGTTTAATAAAGAGGAAGCGGGAGGGGGAAAAATATGAATTCCTCGTAATGGCATCACGGTTTCTTTTTATTAACGGATCCATAATAGAGGAGGGATTTAGGTGAAAGCAGCGGTATGGTATGGTAAAAAAGATGTGCGGGTTATGGATGTTCCTGAGCCGCCAAGTCCGAAAGCAGGCTGGGTAAAGGTAAAAGTGCACTGGTGTGGGATTTGCGGTTCAGATCTTCATGAATATCTTGCCGGTCCTATTTTTATTCCGGTTGATAAACCCCATGCTTTAACTGGCAATACAGCTCCAGTAATTCTTGGACACGAGTTTTCCGGTGAAGTAGTCGAAGTTGGCCCTGGTGTAACCGACGTGAAAGTGGGCGATAGAGTGGCTCCCGACGCCTGTCAGGTATGCTGGGAATGTCCGCGCTGTAAGGAGAAGCGATATAGCCTATGCGAAAAGCTTGCTTTCACCGGTCTAATGACTGACGGGGCTTTTGCTGAGTATGTAAATGTACCGGCTTATACAATATATAAAATTCCTGACCAGATGTCTTATGAAGTTGCCGCACTCATTGAGCCCTTGGCTGTGGGTATGCATGCCGTCCGGCGTGCTCCTTTGGTTCAGGGTGATACTGCCGTAATCATGGGGGCAGGGACAATCGGCCTGGCTACTTTGATGTGTGCCAAGGCTGCCGGGGCTAGCAAAGTTTACATCATAGAAGTGGCTAAGGCAAGAAAAGAATATGCATTAAAAGCAGGTGCTACGGCAGTCCTGGATCCGACCGAGGTTGATGTGGTAAACAAAGTGAAAGAACTAACCCATGGAGGCGCCGATGTAGTATTTGAGTGTGTGGGTAGCGACAAAACAGCACCTGTTGCTATCGAACTAGCCCGCTCGGCAGGCAAGGTGGTTATCGTTGGTATTTTTGAAAAAGCCGCTTCCTTGAACTTCAATGCTTTATCCTTCACGGAAAAAAATGTGATGGGTTCCTTAGCTTATTACGGTGAGTTTGCTCCAGCCATACAACTGGTGTCTGATGGCAGAATTGATGTAGCGCCATTGATTACAGGCAAAATCAGTATTAATGCTATTGTGGAAAAAGGTTTTGAGGAACTGGTAAACCGCAAAGAAGAAAATATCAAGATTTTAGTAAAACCATTCTAAGAAAATGGCCATAAGATGCAGTTGGAGAACAACTCACATCTTATGGCCATTTTCGTCCTGACTGAAAGGATAACTTTCTTTGGCTAGAACGACTAAGTTCAATTGGATATATTATATTGGCGCATTTTTCGATACAGTGTGCTCCGGGCAATTCCCATCTGTTTGGCGGCATGACTTATGTTGCCACTTGCTTTCAGTAAAAAATCAAGTATCTGCTGGCGTTCCTTTTCATTCAGATTTTGCTTAATGATTTCTCTTGCGCGAAGAGATTCATTCCTACTTGGGCCAAGCGGAAAAATAGTCAAATCTATATGATTTATAATATGTTCAGGTAAATGTTCAACTTTGATTGTATCCTCGTTGGCAACGCTAATAATTCTTTCCACAATATTCTGTAATTCCCGAACATTACCCGGCCACCGATACTGCTTCAGTAATGTAATTACTTCGGGGTCTACTTTTCTCATGCTTTTTCCCCACTCGCGCCCCATGGTATTGAGCATGTAATTGAATATTAACGGGATATCTTCCTGGCGCTCCCGTAAGGGAGGGATTTTTAGGGAGATAACATTTAATCGATAATATAAGTCTTGACGGAAATTACCTTTATCAACTTCGAGGGCCAGGTTTTTGTTGGTGGCGCAAATAATTCTTAAGTCGACGGGAATAACTTTGTTATCCCCCATACGGGTAATTTTGCGTTCCTGTATTACTCTAAGTAAAGCCACCTGAAGTTCGAGCGGAGTATCTCCAATTTCGTCGAGAAAAATCGTGCCGCCGGAAGCGAATTCGAACTTGCCAGGCCTGCCCCCTCGTTTGGCTCCGGTAAAGGCGCCTTCCGTATAGCCGAATAACTCACTGATCATGAGCTCTCTGGGGATGGCTCCGCAATTGACCGCTACAAAAGGTCCTTTGCGTCTGGAACTCTGATTGTGGATTGCCTGGGCAAAAACCTCTTTTCCCGTACCGCTTTCTCCCTCGATGAGAACATTGGACATTCCGGCGGCTGCTTGGGAGGCTAACTGAATGCTTTTGAGAATTGGGGGAGACTGACCGATAATATTGCCAAACCGGAAAGTAGCCTGAGCACCGCTTAAACGGTTAATAAGATTATGTACTATTTTTATCGGGCGAAGGATAATAACACCACCTGATATTATTCCTTCGTCATCCAATATGGGTCTACCGGAAGAAAGACAGTGGAGACGGCCTAGTTTAGCGTCAATAAAAATTTCAAAGTCGTTATAGGCTGCTTGTTCTTTATAAACGTTCTCTATGAAAGGCGTTTCGCTTCCCATTAAATCTTTAATAGATTTATTTAGAAGATGGGAACCCGGCCTGTCAAAGATTTCTTCAGTAATCCCATTGACTTGTTTTATGATGCCTTTATCATCAATTATTAAGACTCCATCAGACATAGTGTTGAAGATATTCTCAAGACGATTATACGAAAGAGCAATTTCACGGTTATTCTCTTTCAGTTTTAATGCTTGATAGGCATTCTTAGATAAAGTGTTAGCTACAGAAAAAAGGACTTTGGCAGCCGCCTGGATCTTTTCTTTTGCGACAACTGGAATTTCCTTTATAGACGCGGTATATTTGTCTGAATTGACACCGAGTTCCTTGGCATTTTTACGGCAATGCTCTTCAGAAAGCTGTTCAGTTAGAACTTGACCGCCGAAAATCGTACCAAGAACTTTCCCGTTAAGTATAATGGGCGCTGCGAAATCAATTAAGCCTGCATGGCATTGGTATACCGCAGGCTTTCCTGTTCGCATAGCTTCTGCTGCTCCCCGCATGTCATCAACCAGGCAGCGTTTTAACCCGACCTCACTAGTTCGGATGATGTCTTTGCAAAAGGTGGAAAAGCAACTAGGGCAAGTGATAGCTTGTCCTTGATTATCCTCTATTAAACTAGCCACACCTACACTTAAGGCGAAGTTATCCTGGAATTCTTGTAAAAAAGACGAATCAATCAGGTCTTGCAGTTTTACGGTGCTCATTTTCGTCATCATTGGCCTCCCCTAATAATTCAAAGTTACGACCAAAGGTTTGGGTGGACATAGGTTAAGTTGCGACACTATTATTGTATAGCAGAATTATAAATTTGTCCTGCGGAAAAGAGCGAAAATTACAACTTTTATCCAAATGAGTATAAGTGAGCAAATATATATAGTAAAGGGACTGCACCATGCCTTGAACTACGCTCTGTCAAGTATACAGTTAGAAAACGCTTTGGTGTGAACTTGTACAACAGACAAGCCCATTATAGTGGGGGATATTCCCCCGGATACAATCCAGCCGCAACGAAATAAGTGTCTCTGAAAGCGAATAATTTTTATTGCATTGTATGGATAAAAATGGTATCGTAAGCTTAGGTTTAAGCCTAATACATACAGGAAGGAGTTTTTAATGAATGAAAGGAAATCCAAAATTAATTGAAACCTTAAATTCACTTCTTGCTGACGAGCTTAGTGCCATTAATCAGTACATTGTTCATTCTGAGATGTGCGCCAACTGGGGTTATGACAAACTGCATAACCAATTTGAACAGAGGGCTATCTCTGAAATGAAACATGCCGAAAAGTTAATCGCCCGGATACTATTCTTAGAGGGTACTCCTATTGTTTCTAACCTCAAGGCTATACACATCGGTAGTGACATCCCTAAACAACTGGAATACGATCATGCGGCAGAACAAGGGGCTATTGAAGCTTATAACGAAGCCATAAAATTGGCAGGCGAAGTTTGTGATTTTGCTACACGAGAGATTCTCGAGAGTATTCTTAGTGATGAGGATAAACATATTGACGGTATTGAAGAGTTGCAAGACCAAATCTCTCACATGACGCTTCCTATATTCTTGACAACGCAAGTGCAGTAAGATCATTTCATAATGAGCGACGTCTTTTCTACGGAGAGACGTCGCTTTTTTACCTTGAACAAATAGTATTATATTTGTTTGGCTAGTGTAAGCAGGTTGATTTATGTGTTGACAAAGAAATACGGATTTGATACATTAATAGTCCTGCAAAGGCAAAATGAGAAAAAGATGATGATTGCCTAAAATTACATTTGACATTATTGAAAGCTCATGATATTCTATAAAAGTCGCTAAGCGCGGCGGTAATAAATGGAATGCATAATAATGTTGACATAAGCAAATGAAAATGTTATTATGATATTCTGTCGCTAAGCAAACGGCGAAAAAAACAACGTTCCCTGAAAACTGAACAATGTAAGTAATGCATCATAAAAAGCCAGATGTGCGGTGCTCATTGAGCACACAAAAACAATTTCTTTTTTGAATTTTATGAGCCATCAAGGCTCCATAAATATATTTTTTATGGAGAGTTTGATCCTGGCTCAGGACGAACGCTGGCGGCGTGCCTAACACATGCAAGTCGAACGGAGTATTCATTTATGGATACTTAGTGGCGAACGGGTGAGTAACGCGTAGATAACCTGCCTCTAAAATGGGGACAACACCGCGAAAGTGGTGCTAATACCGAATGTGGTATCTTTATCGCATGATAAAGATAAGAAAGATGGCCTCTATATATAAGCTATCGTTTAGAGATGGGTCTGCGTCTGATTAGCTAGTTGGTGAGGTAAAGGCTCACCAAGGCGACGATCAGTAGCCGGTCTGAGAGGATGAACGGCCACACTGGGACTGAGACACGGCCCAGACTCCTACGGGAGGCAGCAGTGGGGAATCTTCCGCAATGGACGAAAGTCTGACGGAGCAACGCCGCGTGAGTGAAGAAGGTTTTCGGATCGTAAAACTCTGTCGTTTGGGACGAACGTGCTTTGGGTAAATAATCTAAAGTAATGACGGTACCAAAGGAGGAAGCCACGGCTAACTACGTGCCAGCAGCCGCGGTAATACGTAGGTGGCAAGCGTTGTCCGGAATTATTGGGCGTAAAGGGCGTGTAGGTGGATTCTTAAGTCGTGTGTCTAAGTGCGGGGCTCAACCCCGTATAGGCGCAGGAAACTGGGGATCTTGAGTGCAGGAGAGGAAAGTGGAATTCCCAGTGTAGCGGTGAAATGCGTAGATATTGGGAGGAACACCAGTGGCGAAGGCGACTTTCTGGACTGTGTCTGACACTGAGGCGCGAAAGCTAGGGGAGCGAACGGGATTAGATACCCCGGTAGTCCTAGCCGTAAACGATGGGTACTAGGTGTAGGAGGTATCGACCCCTCCTGTGCCGGAGTTAACGCAATAAGTACCCCGCCTGGGGAGTACGGCCGCAAGGTTGAAACTCAAAGGAATTGACGGGGGCCCGCACAAGCGGTGGAGTATGTGGTTTAATTCGACGCAACGCGAAGAACCTTACCAGGGCTTGACATTGAGTGAAAAACTTAGAGATAAGTTCCTCCCTTCGGGGACACGAAAACAGGTGGTGCATGGCTGTCGTCAGCTCGTGTCGTGAGATGTTGGGTTAAGTCCCGCAACGAGCGCAACCCTTATCCTTTGTTGCCAGCACGTAATGGTGGGAACTCAAAGGAGACTGCCGCAGACAATGCGGAGGAAGGCGGGGATGACGTCAAGTCATCATGCCCCTTATGTCCTGGGCTACACACGTACTACAATGGGCTTAAACAAAGCGAAGCAAGCCTGCGAAGGTAAGCCAAACGCATAAACAAGCTCTCAGTTCGGATCGGAGGCTGCAACTCGCCTCCGTGAAGTCGGAATCGCTAGTAATCGCAGGTCAGCATACTGCGGTGAATACGTTCCCGGGCCTTGTACACACCGCCCGTCACACCACGAAAGTTGGAAACACCCGAAGCCGGTGGGGTAACCGAAAGGAGCCAGCCGTCTAAGGTGGGGCCGATGATTGGGGTGAAGTCGTAACAAGGTAGCCGTATCGGAAGGTGCGGCTGGATCACCTCCTTTCTAGGGAGAACCGTTCAAGCTAGCGCTTGAACTACTTCCAGGTCGGTACATTTGGCAAGCATTACGATATTAGACGCACCTTATGCGGTGGCTGTAGTATCTCTTACATTGTTTGGTTTTGAGGGAATGCAAATTCCTTCAAACAAAAATCTAGTGACGATAGCTGCATGGAACCACCCGTTCCCATACCGAACACGGAAGTTAAGCATGCAAACGCCGAAGGTACTTGGCTGGAAACGGCCTGGGAGATTAGGAAGTTGCTGGTTTAGGAACGAAAATTACCAGAAGATACTTGTTGAAACATACAAGTAAATCTGATAACATAGATGTTCCGATGTTCCTTGAAAACTGCACAGAAGAAAGCAAAAGTAAAGTAATGCCTCATATATAAATATGAGAAGTTCTTTACGCGCAATTAGGATATACTGAAGGCAAAACGTAAGCTATGTAACGGCTTAGGCTGTTTAGTGTGCGTTAGCTGCTAGGCGGACCGGAGAAGTGAGTCGCGCGCGTACTGGTAAGTACGTAAGCAAACACTTCGAGGACCAACGACGCAGATGACGTGCAATAAACTGCCGTAATTAAGTCAAGTTAGTAAGGGCATACGGTGGATGCCTAGGCGCCAAGAGCCGAAGAAGGACGCGGTAAGCTGCGAAAAGTCATGGGGAGTCGCAAGCAGACATTGATCCATGAATTTCCGAATGGGGGAACCCGGCGGTGGTAATGCACCGTCACCTAACGTAAGTTAGGAGGGCACCCGGGGAACTGAAACATCTAAGTACCCGGAGGAAAAGTAATCAAACGAGATTCCCTAAGTAGCGGCGAGCGAACGGGGAAGAGCCCAAACCAAAGAGCTTTGCTCTTTGGGGTTGAGGACTGACAGAAGTTAGGTCAGGTCTAGTCGAACTACCTGGAAAGGTAGGCCACAGAAGGTAAAAGCCCTGTAAGCGAAAGACAGAGCCTAATGGTCAGAATCCAGAGTACCACGGGACACGAGGAACCCTGTGGGAAGCAGGGGGGACCACCCTCCAAGGCAAAATACTCCTTGGCGACCGATAGCGCATAGTACCGTGAGGGAAAGGTGAAAAGCACCCCGGGAGGGGAGTGAAAGAGAACCTGAAACCGTATGTCTACAAGCAGTCGAAGACCTTTATATGGTCGACGGCGTGCCTATTGAAGAATGAACCGGCGAGTTACAGTAACTAGCGAGGTTAAGTGGAAAACACGGAGCCGAAGCGAAAGCGAGTCTAAAAAGGGCGAGAGTTAGTTATTGTAGACCCGAAAC
>NZ_CP156925.1:3140000-3840000 GCF_041428845.1 Sporomusa rhizae | reverse complement strand
ACGTGACCGTAGTCGTACTGGGAAGTACGTCGAAGGGAACGCCCGGAGCGACAACGACGCAGATGGCATGTTATCAACGGTCGTAACTCGGCTGTTAACCGATTGGTCGCAGTTCGAGTCCTACTCGAGGAGCCATACGGAGTGGTACTCAAGTGGCTGAAGAGGACGGTTTGCTAAATCGTTAGAGGTCGTGAGGCCTGCGTGGGTTCAAATCCCACCCACTCCGCCATCAAAAATTTGTGGCCCGTTGGTCAAGCGGTTAAGACACCGCCCTTTCACGGCGGTATCAAGGGTTCGATTCCCTTACGGGTCACCATGGGCGATTAGCTCAGCTGGGAGAGCGCCTGCCTTACAAGCAGGATGTCGGCAGTTCGATCCTGTCATCGCCCACCATCTTCATATTGCGGCCCTGTGGTGTAGCGGTCTAACATGCCGCCCTGTCACGGCGGAGATCGACGGTTCAAATCCGTTCAGGGTCGCCATTTACTATGACTCCGTAGCTCAGCTGGATAGAGCGTTTGACTACGAATCAAAAGGTCGCAGGTTCGAATCCTGCCGGGGTCGCCATACGCTGGCGTAGCTCAATAGGTAGAGCAGCTGACTTGTAATCAGCAGGTTGTGGGTTCAATTCCTATCGCCAGCTCCATCTCTATATCTATCTGGAGGGATTCCCGAGTGGCTAAAGGGAGCAGACTGTAAATCTGCCGCGTTTCGCTTCGGTGGTTCGAATCCACCTCCCTCCACCAATTATGGATCTATAGCTCAGTTTGGTAGAGCATCCGGCTCATAACCGGCGGGTCCTAGGTTCAAATCCTAGTAGATCCACCAATATCATGCGGTCGTGGCGGAACGGCAGACGCGCTAGCCTCAGGAGCTAGTGGGGGCAACCTCGTGGTGGTTCAAATCCACTCGACCGCACCATATAAGCAGCGAACCAAGTTATTAGGAGCGTCAGCGACGCTAGAACTTGTGTAAGTCGCTTAGTTCTGAGCGATAGCGAAGAACATCCTATAATTTTTTACATGCGGTAGTGGCGGAACGGCAGACGCACCAGCTTGAGGGGCTGGCGGGGGCAACCTCGTGGTGGTTCAAATCCACTCTACCGCACCATTTAAGCAGAGAACCACGTTGTTGCGAGCCGATAGGCGAAGTAAGAACGTGTGTGAATCGCTTAGTTCCAAGCGGAGCGCGGAACTTCCTTTGAAAAACTTATTATTTAGTACATAGTAGTGTTGACATAAACAAATGAAAATGCTATTATAGTATTCCGTCGCTAAACAAACGGCGAAAAAAACAACGTTCCCTGAAAACTGAACAATGTAAGTAATGCATCATAAAAAGCCAGATGTGCGGTGCTCATTGAGCACACAAAAACAATTTCTTTTTTTGAATTTTATGAGCCATCAAGGCTCCATAAATATATTTTTTATGGAGAGTTTGATCCTGGCTCAGGACGAACGCTGGCGGCGTGCCTAACACATGCAAGTCGAACGGAGTTGTTAGCAATAACAACTTAGTGGCGAACGGGTGAGTAACGCGTAGATAACCTGCCTCTAAGATGGGGACAACACCGCGAAAGTGGTGCTAATACCGAATGTGGTATCTTTATCGCATGATAAAGATAAGAAAGATGGCCTCTACATGTAAGCTATCGTTTAGAGATGGGTCTGCGTCTGATTAGCTAGTTGGTGAGGTAACGGCTCACCAAGGCGACGATCAGTAGCCGGTCTGAGAGGATGAACGGCCACACTGGGACTGAGACACGGCCCAGACTCCTACGGGAGGCAGCAGTGGGGAATCTTCCGCAATGGACGAAAGTCTGACGGAGCAACGCCGCGTGAGTGAAGAAGGTTTTCGGATCGTAAAACTCTGTCGTTTGGGACGAACGTGCTTTGGGTAAATAATCTAAAGTAATGACGGTACCAAAGGAGGAAGCCACGGCTAACTACGTGCCAGCAGCCGCGGTAATACGTAGGTGGCAAGCGTTGTCCGGAATTATTGGGCGTAAAGGGCGTGTAGGTGGATTCTTAAGTCGTGTGTCTAAGTGCGGGGCTCAACCCCGTATGGGCGCAGGAAACTGGGGATCTTGAGTGCAGGAGAGGAAAGTGGAATTCCCAGTGTAGCGGTGAAATGCGTAGATATTGGGAGGAACACCAGTGGCGAAGGCGACTTTCTGGACTGTGTCTGACACTGAGGCGCGAAAGCTAGGGGAGCGAACGGGATTAGATACCCCGGTAGTCCTAGCCGTAAACGATGGGTACTAGGTGTAGGAGGTATCGACCCCTCCTGTGCCGGAGTTAACGCAATAAGTACCCCGCCTGGGGAGTACGGCCGCAAGGTTGAAACTCAAAGGAATTGACGGGGGCCCGCACAAGCGGTGGAGTATGTGGTTTAATTCGACGCAACGCGAAGAACCTTACCAGGGCTTGACATTGAGTGAAAAACTTAGAGATAAGTTCCTCCCTTCGGGGACACGAAAACAGGTGGTGCATGGCTGTCGTCAGCTCGTGTCGTGAGATGTTGGGTTAAGTCCCGCAACGAGCGCAACCCTTATCCTTTGTTGCCAGCACGTAATGGTGGGAACTCAAAGGAGACTGCCGCAGACAATGCGGAGGAAGGCGGGGATGACGTCAAGTCATCATGCCCCTTATGTCCTGGGCTACACACGTACTACAATGGGCTTAAACAAAGCGAAGCAAGCCTGCGAAGGTAAGCCAAACGCATAAACAAGCTCTCAGTTCGGATCGGAGGCTGCAACTCGCCTCCGTGAAGTCGGAATCGCTAGTAATCGCAGGTCAGCATACTGCGGTGAATACGTTCCCGGGCCTTGTACACACCGCCCGTCACACCACGAAAGTTGGAAACACCCGAAGCCGGTGGGGTAACCGTAAGGAGCCAGCCGTCTAAGGTGGGGCCGATGATTGGGGTGAAGTCGTAACAAGGTAGCCGTATCGGAAGGTGCGGCTGGATCACCTCCTTTCTAGGGAGAACCGTTCGGTGTAACAACTGAACTACTTCCAGGTCGGTACATTTGGCAAGCATTACGATACTAGACGCACCATCCGCATATTGAATCGAGAATAATACTGCGACGGTATGTAAGTACTGAATTAGTATAAATTGATTCGATAGAACGGCGGTGGCTGTAGTATCTCTTACATTGTTTGGTTTTGAGGGAATGCAAATTTCTTCAAACAAAAATCTAGTGACGATAGCTGTGGGGCTCCACCTGTTCCCATACCGAACACAGTAGTTAAGCCCATAAACGCCGAAGGTACTTGGCTGGAAACGGCCTGGGAGATTAGGAAGTTGCTGGTTTAGGAACGAAAATTACCAGAAGATACTTGTTGAAACATACAAGTAAATCTGATAACATAGATGTTCCGATGTTCCTTGAAAACTGCACAGAAGAAAGCAAAAGTAAAGTAATTCCTCATATATAATATGAGAAGTTCTTTACGCGCAATTAGGATATACTGAAGGCAAAACGTAAGCTATGTAACGGCTTAGGCTGTTTAGTGTGCGTTAGCTGCTAGGCGGACCGGAGAAGTGAGCCGCGCGCGTACTGGTAAGTACGTAAGCAAACACTTCGAGGACCAACGACGCAGATGACGTGCACTAAACTGCCGTAACTAAGTCAAGTTAGTAAGGGCATACGGTGGATGCCTAGGCGCCAAGAGCCGAAGAAGGACGCGGTAAGCTGCGAAAAGTCATGGGGAGTCGCAAGCAGACATTGATCCATGAATTTCCGAATGGGGGAACCCGGCGGTGGTAATGCACCGTCACCTAACGTAAGTTAGGAGGGCACCCGGGGAACTGAAACATCTAAGTACCCGGAGGAAAAGTAATCAAACGAGATTCCCTAAGTAGCGGCGAGCGAACGGGGAAGAGCCCAAACCAAAGAGCTTTGCTCTTTGGGGTTGAGGACTGACAGAAGTTAGGTCAGGTCTAGTCGAACTACCTGGAAAGGTAGGCCACAGAAGGTAAAAGCCCTGTAAGCGAAAGACAGAGCCTAATGGTCAGAATCCAGAGTACCACGGGACACGAGGAACCCTGTGGGAAGCAGGGGGGACCACCCTCCAAGGCAAAATACTCCTTGGCGACCGATAGCGCATAGTACCGTGAGGGAAAGGTGAAAAGCACCCCGGGAGGGGAGTGAAAGAGAACCTGAAACCGTATGTCTACAAGCAGTCGAAGACCTTTATATGGTCGACGGCGTGCCTATTGAAGAATGAACCGGCGAGTTACAGTAACTAGCGAGGTTAAGTGGAAAACACGGAGCCGAAGCGAAAGCGAGTCTAAAAAGGGCGAGAGTTAGTTATTGTAGACCCGAAACCGCAGTGATCTATCCATGTCCAGGTTGAAGCGCAGGTAAAAATGCGTGGAGGACCGAACCCGTGAGCGTTGAAAAGCTTTGGGATGAGATGTGGATAGGGGTGAAATGCCAATCGAACGCGGAGATAGCTGGTTCTCCCCGAAATAGCTTTAGGGCTAGCCTCAGGTAATGAGTATAGACGGTAGAGCTCTGATAGGGCTAGGGGCCATATTGGTTACTGAACCTTGTCAAACTGCGAATGGCTATACTTTAGCCTGGGAGTCAGACTGCGAGTGATAAGATCCGTAGTCAAGAGGGAAACAGCCCAGACCATCAGCTAAGGTCCCAAATGCCGTGCTAAGTGGCAAAGGATGTGGAATTTCCGAAACAACCAGGATGTTGGCTTAGAAGCAGCCACCATTTAAAGAGTGCGTAATAGCTCACTGGTCGAGAGATTGTGCGCCGAAGATGTCCGGGGCTAAAGCACGGAACCGAAGCTATGGCATGTCTTATGACATGGGTAGGGGAGCGTTCTTATTGGGTAGAAGCATGACCGTAAGGACATGTGGACTGATAAGAAGTGAGAATGCCGGTATGAGTAGCGAAAAGACAAGTGAGAATCTTGTCCACCGAAAGCCTAAGGATTTCTGAGGAAGGATCGTCCGCTCAGAGTAAGTCGGGACCTAAGCCGAGGCGTAAATGCGTAGGCGATGGACAACTGGTTAAAAATCCAGTACCACCTAAAATCGTTTGAGCAATGGAGTGACACAGCAGGGTAGATGAGCGCGAGGATGGAAATTCGCGTCGAAGCTTGTAGGGTGCAGAGTAGGCAAATCCGCTCTGTGAAAAGCCTGAGGAGTGACAGATAGCTGTTAGAGATAACGGCGAATTCATTGATCCCACACTGTCGAGAAAAGCTTCTAGTGAGAAATTAGGTGCCCGTACCGTAAACCGACACAGGTAGGCGGGGAGAGAATCCTAAGGTGCGCGGGAGAACCCTCGTTAAGGAACTCGGCAAAATGTCCCCGTAACTTCGGGAAAAGGGGAGCTTTTACACCGTGTAGATTAGAAACGATCGAAGCGGAAAAGAGTTGCAAAAAAGAGGCCCAAGCGACTGTTTACCACAAACACAGGTGCCTGCTAAAGCGAAAGCTGACGTATAGGTGCTGACACCTGCCCGGTGCCGGAAGGTTAAGAGGAGCGGTTAGAGCAATCGAAGCTGTGAATTGAAGCCCCGGTAAACGGCGGCCGTAACTATAACGGTCCTAAGGTAGCGAAATTCCTTGTCGGGTAAGTTCCGACCCGCACGAAAGGTGTAACGACTTGGGCACTGTCTCAACGAGGGACCCGGTGAAATTGAAATACCTGTGAAGATGCAGGTTACCCGCGACTGGACAGAAAGACCCCATGGAGCTTTACTGCAACCTGACATTGAGTTTTGGTAAATGATGTACAGGATAGGTGGGAGACTTAGAAGATAGGACGCAAGTCTTGTTGGAGTCGATGTTGGGATACCACCCTTTATTTACTGGAGTTCTAACCGAAAGAGTAACGACCTTCGGGACAGTATCAGGCGGGCAGTTTGACTGGGGCGGTCGCCTCCGAAAGAGTAACGGAGGCGCCCAAAGGTTCCCTCAGCGCGGATGGAAATCGCGCGAAGAGTGTAAAGGCAGAAGGGAGCTTGACTGCGAGTCAGACAAGACGAGCAGGGACGAAAGTCGGGCTTAGTGATCCGGTGGTACCGAGTGGAAGGGCCATCGCTCAACGGATAAAAGCTACCCTGGGGATAACAGGCTAATCTCTCCCAAGAGTCCATATCGACGGGGAGGTTTGGCACCTCGATGTCGGCTCATCACATCCTGGGGCTGAAGTAGGTCCCAAGGGTTGGGCTGTTCGCCCATTAAAGTGGTACGTGAGCTGGGTTCAGAACGTCGTGAGACAGTTCGGTCCCTATCCATCGCGGGCGTAAGAGACTTGAAGGGAACTGCTCCTAGTACGAGAGGACCGGAGTGGACGGACCAATGGTGTACCAGTTATTCCGCCAGGAGTACAGCTGGGTAGCTACGTCCGGAAAGGATAAACGCTGAAAGCATCTAAGCGTGAAACCAGCCTTAAGATGAGGTCTGTCATTCGAAAGAAGTAAGGCCCCTTGTAGATCACAAGGTTGATAGGCCAGATGTGTAAGTGGCGCAATCCACTCAGCTGACTGGTACTAATAGGCCGAGGACTTGACTTAAATACCTCGTTTGCACATGTGCAAACATTGTAACCAAATTGCGTAGTCTTTCTTCTGTGAAGTTTTTAGGGAATATATATATTGCCAAAAAGTACAAGTTGCAAACAACTGATAACTGTGGTAAAATATAATTCCTTGAGTGATAAAACATTCCTCGATAGCTCAGTTGGTAGAGCAATCGGCTGTTAACCGATCGGTCGTAGGTTCGAGTCCTACTCGAGGAGCCACTTTTCTAATATTACGGCTTAGACCGTTTAGAACATGTCAGATGCTAGGCGGAGCGAGGACGTCGCCGTAGTCGTACTGGTAAGTACGTCGGAGGGGACGCCCGCAGTGACAACGACGCAGATGACGTGTTATCAACAGTCGTATTTCGAGTCCTGCTCGAGAAGCCTCACATCGCGGGATGGAGCAGTTGGTAGCTCGTCGGGCTCATAACCCGAAGGTCGCAGGTTCAAGTCCTGCTCCCGCAACCATATTATGGTGGCTGTGGTGAAGCGGTTAACACGCCGGATTGTGGCTCCGGTACTCGAGGGTTCGAGACCCTCCAGTCACCCCATTATTTCTAAATTAGAACGGAGATCTATGAAAATAGATTTCCGTTTTGTGTTTTATCCTGATAAAAAGTATAACTTTCGCTGGATAAGAGCAACATCGGCTTCCGCAGTCGCCAAAGGCTCGGCGCAAGCCGTGTTTTTTTTATCCTGTGATACCTATCACTGCATTTTGTTAATTACTCTTTTATACTAATACTAGTAAGTATAAAGGAGTGGACAGTATGAGACTCTGGAAATGGTTTTGCCGTTTGGGAGTAAAGGTTTCAGCGCCAGAAACTTCTTTTTGGCGGAATAGGCAGCGCGAGGTTAAACCGGCTATATCTGGCGTGGAGGTTTGTACTCGTTTATGCGGGCAAGCAGGTTGTCGTTGCGGTGGTACTATACGTGGATTGCATTGTATATGGTCTTATTATCGAGACAAGTAATCGATTCCCTATTTTTGGCAGTGAGAGTGAGAGCGAAATATTTCACTTACGGCATATTGACATTGAAAGAATGTACTGCTATTATATAAACAATTGAATATTGTATATTTGATAGAGGCGCGGTAGACCAAGAGTAAGTATGTAGAGCCGGCAGCGATGAAGATGCTGAAAGGGGCTGACCGCCGAAGTGAGAGTTTTGGCCGAAGACTTTTGCTGGTTTTGTATTTAAGAGATGCAAAACTGTCATCTGAAGGGTTTCAGATGGAGCGCTATCTTGCACAGCGAGTACACTTTTTGTGTCTATAAGCAGTTTGCGGGATTGAGCGCAGACTGTTTTTTATATTATTGGAAAGTATAATCTATTTCTTTCTGATAATGAATTGGTGAGATCAAATCTTTGTATATTAAATTTATTGAAGGGTAGGCGAAAACAATGGCTGAAAAAAAATTGCCGTTTACAAAAGAACAAATAACTGAAGTGATTAAGAAGTACCCAACGCCATTTCATATTTATGATGAGCAAGCAATTAGACAAAATGTTCGTAAGCTTATTAATGCTTTTTCATGGGCTCCAGAATTTAAGGAATATTTTGCTGTAAAAGCTACTCCTAATCCGCATTTATTGAAAATTTTGCGAGAAGAGGGACTGGGAGCTGATTGCAGCTCGTTACCTGAACTTATTTTGGCTGAAAAAGCAGGCATGAAGGGCGAAGAGATAATTTTGACTTCGAATGATACTCCGGCCATTGAATTTGAGAAGGCTCGCGAGTTAGGTGCTATTATTAATTTGGATGATATTAGTCATATTGATTATTTAGATAAACACGCTGGTATTCCGGAGATGATTTCATTCCGTTACAATCCTGGCCCACTACGTGAAGGTGGCAACTCGATTATTGGTAATCCGGAAGAATCTAAATATGGCTTAACTCGCAAGCAATTAATTGATGCTTACCGGATTATGAAAGCTCGCGGCGTAAAGCGTTTTGGTATTCACACCATGGTAATATCTAACGAGCTGGACCCCAATTATTTTATTGAAACTGCCAATATGATGTTCGATCTCATTATAGAGATTTATCGTACTTTGGATATCAAGATTGAGTTTGTAAATTTCGGCGGCGGTATTGGTATCCCCTATCGTCCTGAACAGGAGCCGGTGGATCTTTCTATTATCAGCAAAGGGATTAAGAAAGCCTACGAGACTAAGATTGCAGCAAACGGTCTTGCACCACTTAAAATCGCGATGGAATGCGGCCGTATGATTACCGGCCCATATGGATATTTAATATCGACTGTACTTCATAAAAAAGAAATCTACAAAAATTACGTTGGCTTAGATGCTTGTATGGCTAACTTAATGCGTCCGGCTTTATATGGTGCTTATCATCATATTACGGTGTTGGGTAAAGAAGAATGGCCACTTGGCTATATTTATGATGTTACTGGTTCTCTCTGCGAGAACAACGATAAGTTTGCTGTTAACCGCAAAATGCCAATGATTGACGTCGGTGATGTTCTTGTTATTCATGATGCAGGAGCACATGGTCATGCTATGGGCTTTAATTATAACGGTAAGCTGCGCTCTGCAGAACTTCTGTTGAAAGCAGACGGACAGGTAGAACTTATCCGGCGTGCGGAGACTATGGAAGATTATTTTGCAACACTTGATTTTTCCAGTATTGAAAAGTAATTTAAATAAAAAATTCACTCGGATATTATACCGGGTGATTTTTTTATTTTACAGAATTTGTCAAAAACTAAGTAAAAAATTAGATTTTTTATTTAAATGAATTAAAATATTTACATTTATTTACCATTGGGTGTAAATTTTTGTTACAATTGAAATAACAAAAATACGGGGGGGAAGGTATGACTGCAGCCATTCTTGAATTACGTAAATTTGTTGTACCTGAATTTGTTTTTGGGACTGGTGCTATCGAGCTCGCGGGGCAGTATGCCAGGAACTTTGGTGCCAGAAAAGTAATGGTTGTTACTGATGCTGGGGTGAATAAGGCAGGCTGGCTGGAACCCGTTTTAAACAGTTTGAAAAAGCATTCTCTTTCTTATGTTGTATTTGAGGACGTGCATGTTAATCCCCGTGACTATGATGTAATGAATGGCGCACATATTTTTCGCGAAAATGCCTGTAATTTATTACTTGCAGTCGGTGGCGGTAGTCCAATGGATTGCGCAAAAGGAATCGGTATAGTTTTTTCTAATGAACGCCACATCAATGAATTTGAAGGCGTTGACCAAGTGATCAATCCTATGCCGCCGCTAATTTGCATTCCGACAACAGCTGGCAGTGCAGCTGATATTTCACAATTTGCCATCATTGCTGACAGCATTCGGAAGACAAAAATGGCTATTGTCAGCAAAGCTTTGGTGCCGGATGTTGCGCTGATAGATCCAGTAGTTCTAACGTCCATGCCGCCCTATCTTACCGCTTGCACGGGGATAGATGCTTTATCCCATGCGATTGAAGCTTTTGTTTCAACAGCCAGTTCACCATTAACCGATCTGCATGCTTTAAAAGCGGTTGAGCTGATGAGTAAGTATTTGCCATTGGCGTTGCGTAGTCCTGAGAATATTGAATACCGAAATTATACTATGTTGGGTAGTTTGTCGGCAGGAATGGCATTTTCTAATGCTGTTTTAGGTGCGGTACATGCTATGGCCCATAGCTTAGGCGGGATGTTCGACTTGCCGCATGGCGAATGTAACGCGATACTGTTAAGGCATGTTATGAGATTTAACTTCCCCACTTGCCGGGATCGGTACGAAAAAATCGGTGAGATAATGGGGCTTGATTTTGCTGGTATGGCTGTAGATGATAAGGAAAAGTTGCTCTTAACAAAAATCGAGTCCTTCCTGGAAAAATTGGGTATACACAAAACATTAACAGATATTGGTGTGACTGAAGCCGATATTCCTACGTTAGCTCGCAGCACTGTTTTAGACCCGTGTTTGGCTACCAATCCACGTACGGCCAGCATAAAAGATATTGAGGAGATTTTCCGCCATGCATTATGATTCTAATACCAAGGACCTGCGGGACAAGCTAATAGGGCTTGGTAAAAAGTCTATTCGTAAAAGTTATTATCCGGAACTACAGCAGCGGATGGATGAGTTGGAAAAACTAAATGCCGAGCTTGAACAACGGGTAGCAGAACGGACGGCACAACTGGAAGCCGCCAATAAGGAGCTAGAGGCTTTTTGCTACTCGGTGTCGCATGATTTGCGAGCGCCACTCCGTAGTATTGATGGATTTAGTTTGGCCATCCTGGAGGATTATGGTGACCGGCTGGACGATGAAGGAAAAGAGTATCTAAACAGAGTCCGTTTGGCAAGCCAGCGTATGGCTGAATTGATCGACGGATTGCTAAATTTGTCGCAGCTTAGTCGTAGTCAAATTGTTAAACAGGAAATCGATATAAGTGCTCTTGTTGATGCGGTTGCGCAAATGCTTAAGCAGGCGCAGCCTGACAGGAATGTAGTTGTTACTATTGCGCCGGGACTTAAAGCATACGGAGATACCAAAATGCTACAGATACTGTTTGAAAATCTCCTAGGTAATGCTTTTAAATTTACTACAAAATGTAATGATGCACTGATTGAGGTCGGACAAACTACTGATAATGAAGGTCGCGCAGTTCTTTATGTTAGAGATAATGGTGCCGGATTTGATATGGTTTATGCAGATAAATTGTTTGGCGCTTTTCAGAGATTACATACAGTTCACGAGTTTCCGGGGAACGGAATAGGCTTGGCTACCGTTCAGCGCATTATCAATCGTCATGGGGGACGAATATGGGCTCAAGGCGAAGTCGGTCAGGGAGCGACTTTTTTCTTTAGATTGTAAAAAAAAATGTAAAAAGGCAATATTTTTTCTTCCAAAATAAGGTAACATAGGTTATAATGTTATTTGTTGTTGTTACAACGACACTTTTTCAATTGGAGGTTCCGTCTGTTGTCAAATAAAATCGAAACACTTAACATTCTTGATATAATCGAATATTTGCGCGAACAAATGCATTTTCTTGCTGCGTCTTATGGTTTGTCACACCCTCAGGTATTGGAAGCAAGCCAGTTATTAGATAGCCAGATTAGCAAGTATTATCATTTAGAACGCAATACATAAGCCGTAACTGTATTCAATATTTCAAATAGTAAGCTATTCTGGTTCTTCCTCAGAGGCATATATTGTATAAATCTGAATGGAAGAAGGTTTGATGATGAAATGGTTCAGACTTACTGGAATCGCACTTGTAGGATTTATTATTATAGAGCAATTTTATACTGAATATAATTTTCGTATGCTGGTAGTAGCCGCAAGTATCTTACTTTTGGTGTGGCCGGACTTTAAACGACTTTTGCTGCGTCAATATATATGGTTGGTGAGAGGAGTACGATTCCTGTGTACACCAAGTAAGTATCACGATAAATAAATGCTTTAGCTTGTAGATATACTAGTTGCGGAGGTAATAGCTTGGACAATTTGCACAAGTTTTTAGTAGTGTTGGAAGGCCAACTAGCTGTACCGTGCCGTTTAATGAATAGTATTGCTGCAAGTTTTCGACAGGCTATGCTGGCAGGTTTATCCGGTAAACCCAGTTCGCTTAAGATGCTGCCATCATTTATATCGTGCCCAACCGGCCGGGAACAAGGAAAAATAGTAGCTGTCGATTTTGGTGGTACAAATGTGCGTGTGCTGTTTGTTGAACTAGCCGGAAAAGGGAAGACATATATAATTGATCGACGATTTTTTCCACTAAAAGATAGACTAGGCACGTATGATTATACTGCTTCGTCTGCATCCGGAATCGAATTGTTGAACTTTATCGCCGGTAAAATCGCTGAAATCGTCCCGCCTGATGGAGTATATCCTCTCGGTCATACTTTTTCATTTCCTTGTCATCAGTATGGAGTTAATGAAGCTGTGTTGATAAGCTGGACGAAAGAGATTAAGACTGCAGGCGTAGAAGGCCAGAATGTTGGACAGTTATTACAGCAGGCGTTAGCGCGAAATAAATTAGGTCATGTTTTTCCACAAGCTGTGATTAACGATACGACCGGTACTTTGCTGGCTGCTGCCTATAATGATGCAGATACTATGATCGGAGCTATTTGTGGGACCGGCCATAACAGTTGCTACTTGGAACCCTGTCATCCGATATCGAATGGTCCTATGATAGTTAACATGGAATCTGGAAATTTTGATGGCATAATGCAGACAAAATACGATATTATATTAGATCAAGCCAGTGAAAAACCGGGAGCCCAAAGATTAGAGAAGATAGCCTCAGGTCAGTATTTGGGAGAAATTGTCCGCCTAATTATCAGCGAGCTAGCTACTAACGGACACTTTCTTGAAACTGCTGACAGACTCCGTGTTCCTTATTCCCTGCCTACCGAAAATCTTTCAACAATACTTGCTGATTCTTCAGCGGAATTAGACGAAGTATCAGCCGTAGCAGGCTCTTGTTGGGGTATGAGGAATCTTAATGCAAGTCAACTTAAAGCTATTCATACAATAGCCAGACTAGTTACTTCGCGCTCCGCTCGCTTGGTCGCGGCCACGTGGACAGGTGTGCTTTGGAAGATAGATCCCGCACTTAGTCGACGTCACACAATTGCCGTTGACGGTTCACTTTATGAAAAAATGCCGGGTTATGCGGAACAACTGGCAAAGGCCATGTCAGATATTCTTGGTGAGAAGGCTAAGTTGGTCACGATTAGGCTAAGCAAAGACGGTTCCGGAATTGGTGCAGCCATCGCTGCTGCAACTGTCTTCAAGTCTGTTTAGAACATAAAGAAAACACGGCTTGCGCCGCGCCTGAACGAGAGCGGAGGCGATGTTGCACTTATCCAGGCGAAAGCGTGGTTCCTTATATCCAGAAACTGTTAACAAAAAATATTGCTTGGCATGTTGACAATATTTGATTTGCATAATATAATAGTCAAGTAGTTAGTTGGTGCATGACTCCGTAGCTCAGCTGGATAGAGCGTTTGACTACGAATCAAAAGGTCGCAGGTTCGAATCCTGCCGGGGTCGCCATTAGGTATATCAAGGCTTTGCGAGTGATTTCGTGAAGCCTTTTTTTTCGTTTTCAGAGCAGCTTTACAACAACCGTACAACAACGCGGCGTAAGCTGCATTTTCTAAACGGTCAGTTAAGTGGTGTCTCATGAGTGATGGGTGCGACCGGAAAGGAAGAATTGAGCCATGAGGCGATTTGTTCCTGGCCGCCGGTTATCCTGTGGGTGTAGACATTGAGCAGCATTTGCGTGGTACTGTGGCCCAGCCGGTACTGGGCGTCTTTGATGCTGACGCCGTTGGCCGAGAGGCGGCTGGCGTGATCGTGCCGGAGTTTGTGAAAGGTGACATTGACGCCGGCTGCTTTGGCCAGGCGGTTAAATTGCTTGGACCAGTTGCGCGGGTCCTGGAGTTTGCCGAGGGAATTGGGAAATACCAGGTTGTTGTCTTCCCAGGGCTGGCCGTTGAGCTTATGGGCGGCGATCGTTGCCGCCAGTTGTGCCAGGTGCTGCTTGATCTGCAGGATAGTGATTTCCGGCAGGGGCAGGACGCGCTGGCGGGCGGTGGTTTTGGTGTCGTCGAGCTCCAGGCCGTTGTCGGTGATGATGAGGGCCCGCTGGATGCTGACGCTGTCGGTGGTGAAATTGAAGTCTATCCCCTTCAATCCTAAGAGTTCGGAGCGGCTGATGCCGGTGGCCCATTCCAGGGACAGGGCGGCATACATGGCGGCGTCGGCCTCGGCTGCCGTGAAGAGGTGCGCCCATTCGGTGCTGCTTAAAGGCACAAATTCCTTGCGGCGCTTCTTCTTGGGCAGGGACACGGTTTTGAATGGCAGCCGGTGCAGGATTTCTTCGTTGAACGCTGTGTTTAAGGCGGCGCGCAGGACGGCAAAGGCCAGTTCGGCCAGGCGCGGTCCGCCGCCGTTGTCTTTGATGGTGTTTACCATGTTTTGAATATCAATCCCCCTGAGTTTTTGCAGTTTAATCTGGCCTAAGAGCGGCAGAATATGGTTGTTGACGACCGAGCGATAACCAATGTAGGTATTGCCCCGGACGCTGGCCCTGGCGTAAATGGTCAGCCATTTTTCCACCCACTGGCCAACGGTGATTTTGTCGGCGTCAATGAAGACCGGCCCTTTGCTTTGTTCGATTAGGGCGTCTTTTTTCTGCTGCACTTCGCCTTTGGTCTTGCCGTAGCAGTATTTGCGGATGGGTTTGCCGGTCGCGGCGTCGCGACCGATGATGACGGCCGTCATCCAGAGGCCGTCCTTGCGTTTGCAAATGGTTCCTTCGCCATTGGCCCGTTTCGCCATGAGCACACACCACCTTCTTGATGTCGGTGGCAAGGGCGGCTGCACGCTGTTGTTGTATAACCCGTTGCCACCGCATGCGGTTTGCAACGAATTACAGGCGCAGCCTAGCTGTGAGAGGCAGTCAGGCCGGAAGTGGCGGCGAGTTCTTTGCGTTTCGCAAGGAGCTCCATTTTTTTCTGCAGCGCTTCCTGTTTGGTTTTGCCGTAGAGATAGGTACGGACGGTTTTACCCGCCACCGGGGCGCGGCTGCAGACGGCGGCCACCCAGCGGCCGTCCTGACGTCGATAGATACTGCCATTGCCGTATTTGCGTTCCATATACACACACCTCCTTTGCTGGCGATTTCTCCGGGGAAGGGCCGTAGCGCTTGTCCACGCTACGGCGGCCTCCCGGAGCCACGCAGGCACTTTGCCTCATGCGCCATGGTCACACACCATCCTTTTGTCCTATGTACATTATCCACTCGGCGGCCGCCACTCGGCCGCCTGTTTTATTTCCGGCGCTTGCCGCCGGGATAGAGCATGTTGCGTATCCACCGGTTAACGAGGGACAACTTTGGCTTTGTCTTCGGCTTTTAAGGCGGCCACGATCTTTTCGATGACGGCCCGTTCCGAGGGCGGCAGGCCGGCAATGTCCTTAGCTAGGTCGGCCACGTCGGCCGGCAGGGACAGCACGCCGTCGTCAACGCCTAAGAGGTGGTCGGTCGAAACTTTCAAGATGACGGCCAGGCGGGCCAGCGTTTCGCCGTCCGGTTCAGTGCGGCCCCGCTCCCAGCCGGCCACCGTGGACTGATTGCCGGCTCCGATGGCCTCGGACAGGGCGGCCTGAGACATATGGAGCCGTTCGCGGGCGGCGCGGATGCGCGCCCCTATTTCTTTGCTCATGTTTTATCACACACCATTATGATTGATTTGCACACACTGTAAAAAGTAGCTGCTACCCACATTGTACATATTGCATTGCGATTTGTAAATATAAAAGTGAAAATTGTATTGAAAAAAGGAAAATCGTCCCGTATAATTATTACATAATGCAATATAAAAATTGCGTTAATTCATTTATGGGGAGGGTCTTTTATGAGTAACGCCAAGCTGGTGGTCACGGTCAAGGAGTTTGCCGCCATGACCGGGATTGGCCAGAACCGGGTGCGGGAGTTTTGCTATTTGCCGGACTTTCCGGCGTCGAAGGAGGGCAACCGTTTTTTAATTCATGTGGAGGCCGCCGATGAGTGGCTGCGGCGGCGGGCCAGTGCCAAGACGGGCGTGGACGCGGCCAATTTGAAGCGCGTCCTGCCGTGAGACTGAGGCGCCGGCGGTCCAAAGAAGCCTTTCACCGGTGGAAGTGGGCGGGGCCATGAATTACATTGTCGAGCTCAACGCGTTCTACGCGCAGTTGCTCACGCGGCCGCTGTCCAGTGAAGCCCAGGCCCTGTGGGGCGTGCTGATGCATCTGTTCAACCGGGCCGGCTGGCCGCCCCGGCTGACGGTGGCCGCCAGTACGCTGTTGGGGTTTTTGGGCTACAGCTATACGACGCTGTCGCGAGCCCGCGGCGAACTGGTGGCGGCCGGGCTGCTTATTCATACGCCCCGCCCCGGCCGGCTGGCACCGTATTATGAACTGCAGCCAGTGCATCATAAAGTTGTGGATAAATCTGTTGATAACCCTGTGGATAAGCCGCGGCTATCGCTGGTGAAGCCGTTTTGCCAACCATAATGGTTGGCAAGCGGGTTGGCAAAGGCGGGTTTATCAACCATTATGGTTGGCAACCTGGTTATATTATTTAAACGTAAACTTTATTAATAAACGTAAACCAATAATAGTAATAGAGCCTGTGACTATGTGGACAATAAAGGGGAGGACGGGCATGAATAAGGTCTTTCTGGTGGGAAGCTTGTCCCCGGACCTGGACATGCGCATAACCAACAGCGGCAAGGCGGTGTGTTCGTTTTCGCTGACCGTCGCTTTCAAGACCAGAGTGCGGGAGGAAACCGACGCGATTGACTGCGTCGCCTGGGATACGCTGGCCGAGCAGATTGGTCAGGAGGGCCACGGCGGCCGCCGGGTGGCGATTGAAGGGCGGCTGCATACGCGGCAGCTAGAAGGAACGGACGGTCAGCGGCGAAAGGTGACCGAGGTGGTGGTTCGGGATATTGAGTTTTTGGACAGGCTGGGCCTGGCCCGGCCGGGTTAGCCGTCAGGCCGCGGCGGTGTGTGTGGAAAGCAAGGCGTTGACGGTAGCCGGGACGGGCGGCCGGACGCGGATATAGAGGACAGGCTGCTGCTGGCGCGGCTTGTTCCCCTCCCGGTTGACGGGAGGGGTCAGGGGTGGGTCCGGTAGTTTAAGGAGCTAGGGCGACGCTCCGCGGCAGCGGCGGTGGACGTCCGCTAATGTCCTGTTTATGTCCAGCGGCAGCGATAGCCCGGCGGAGCGGACCCAACGGGCGGGCGTGGACATAAAAGTCATTAGCGGATGGCCGCCTCCCCTTCCCTTTGGCAGGGAAGGGTTAGGGATGGGTGGACGTTACCTTGGTTCCCCGTGGCAGTCCGGGTGCGAGTGCCAGGGAGTACTCCGGTCTGCGTCCTCTGCCCAGACTATGAACAGCCGCCCGGCAGGATACGGCTCTAAGCGTCAGCGGTGACCGGACGGCAGCGGATGAGGAGAGTGCAGCGTTAGCGAAACGCCGCAAGGAGCGGACGGCCGGACATAGAGCGGTATCCGTTTTGGTTGGCACTGAGCGGAGCAGCCCGAGGACGGCAGGCGGAAGACGCGTCAGCGGCTGCAGCGCCGCCCACAGGGATGCGGAGCGGGCTTTGCCTATGTGTCAGTTATTCTGCCGGGCAGCAGATAGAATGTAATTAAATCATACGATAAAGGGGTGGGAAAGGAAATGAAAATTGTCATCGACTCCGGTCATTCCGGGCCGGTAGAGCCGGGAGCGTGCGCCGGTGGCGTGCGAGAGTGCGATGTGGTGCTGGCGATTGCCAAATTGCTGGCGGAACAACTGTATGATGCGGGACATGACGTTTTACTGACCCGGACCGGCGATATTACAACTGACGAGTTAGCTTTCCGGGCAGAGTTAGCCAATGTGAGCGGAGCGGACGTGTTTGTCAGCCTGCACGCCAACAGCGCCGAGAGCTCGGTCGCGCACGGCACGGAGGTCTATCATTATCCGGGCAGCGCAAGGGGCAAGCGGCTGGCTGAGTGCATTCAGGCCAGGTTGGTGGCGGAACTTAACACCGCCGACCGGGGCGTGAAGACGGCCAATTTTCAGGTACTTAGGGAAACGGACTGCCCGGCCGCACTGGCGGAGGTAGCCTTTATCTCCAATGAAGCGGACCGATTACTGTTGACCGGTTATGCCGGCCAGTTAGCGGCAGCGGTGGCCGTAGCCAGCGGGCTGGCGGACTATTTTGCCTGCTAGCACTCGCCCAATTTGGAACTGCACTGGCCCCGGCTAAGGGTTGGACTGTCGGTTTGTCCTGGTGACTGCTGCCGTCCGGGGGCGCTAACGGAAAATACTTTACAACATTGTAAAATGCATATATAATAATTACAAAATGAAATAATAGCTCCTGGAACGGGCGAAACGTGGTGACCCGCGTGGCTGTAAAGCCGCGCTTGTCATAATCCGTTCCAGGCGCAGACAGGCACACCTCCCGGGGTGTGCCTTTTGCGTCGGAAATCGTAGAAGAAAGGAGGTTACAATAATGGCTGTAGTAAAAATGCCGCAGAGCAGCACCATTGCTATTAAGCTGCAAAAAGGAGTAACAACTTCCGGCAGTCCGGCGTATGTGACTCGGAACTACACCGGTAAATCGACGGCGACCGACCAGGATTTGTTCGATGTCGCCCAGGCTTTGATGGGGCTGCAAAAGTATCCGGTAGCGGATATTTCCCGGGTTGACAATGCCTATCTGTTGAACCAGTAAAAGCAAGGAGCGTATTGACAGGATAATTAGAAAGGAGGAGTGAGCGATGGCTGATACCAACACCAAGACGTTGGAACTGGTGTTTATCACCGGGGGCAATAAAGAGGTGACGGTGGTGGTCAGAGACCCCAAGGACGGGGTGACGCTGGCCGAAGCGCAGGCGGTGATGGCTACCATCATTGCCAAGAACGTGTTTGCCAGTACCAGCGGCGACCTGGTGACCGCCAAGGAAGCACAAATCCGCCAGTTGGCGATTACCGAGTTAACCTAATGGATAAGAGGAGGCCCTGCAAATGGAGGAGTTGGCCCGACTGACGGCGACCTACGGTTTTCCCATGGTCGTGGCCTTCTACCTTTTGGTCAGACTGGAAAAGCGCCTGACCGAACTGACCAGCGCAATTAACCAAATGTGTAATTGCGTCGAAAGGATGGAGGTCACAAAAAAATGATACTGAAAACAGTGTATGGTCCGCCGCCAGCGGATATGGAACGGATTGAGGCGGCGGAGCCGGAAGCAGAGTCGGAGAGCACTCTGGTGCGCGAGGGGGCTTTACCGGCTGAAGCGGTGCCTGCATCTGCAGTAAAGAAGAACAAACGGAACCCGGACAAGGAGGGGGAGTGTTCATGACACTGGCGATCGGTCTGATGAAGCCAGTTTGCTGCTTACCTTGGCCTGCTGAATAGAATCCTACCGGTAGTTTTTATAGTTGCAGTAAAGCGCACAAAAAGGGAGGAAGCCGGCAGGGGGAAGTCGCTAACCTTGACCTATGTCCCTAAATTTGATATACTATAACTATAAGTTATATATTGTCTTAAAACAGGTGGAGTCTGCACAACGGACTTCACCTGTTTTTTTATTAAAAAAATGGGGGGGAGAAATTATGCAGGAAGTAAAGCGCAGAATCGATAGGATTGTTTTATTTGATATGGATAATACTCTTTTACAGGGACGTTTTATTGATACAGCGGCGGCGGAAATGGGCTTTTCCGATAAACTGGAACAGGCCAGGCAGGAGATTCAGCATGCCGTGTTGCGAACACAAACGATAGCAAGCTTGCTTGCAGGGACAAGCAGGCAGCAAATGTTTCAGATTGCCGACAGTATTCCACTGGTTGCGGATGCCGCAAAGGTTATCACAGAGCTAAAGAACCTGGGGTATATGACGGCTATTGTCAGCGACAGTTATGACTGTGTGGTGCAGCAGGTGGGCAAACGGCTTGGCATTGATTTGGTTTTTGCCAATCAGCTGGAGTTTGTGCAGAATAAAGTAACCGGTGTTGTTACAATTCCCGGCTACTTTCTGAAGACGGAAGGGTCCTGGTGTGAGCATGCCGTATGTAAAAGTCACTTGGTGCGGTTCATTGTTGAACAGTGCGGAGTTGCTGCAGCGGATATCGTGGCCGTGGGTGACAGTGAAAATGATGTGTGTATGGTGCGTTTAGCCGGTCTCGGAGTTTCCTTCTGTACCCAGCATCAGTTGCTGCGGGACAGTGCTAAGCATCATATTGAAACCCGGGAGTTTGGGCCGCTGCTGGCCTGGGTACAGGAATTAAATGGCAGATGTCAGGATGAATTCTGACATCTTCGCTTTTCTTTATGGTAAAAAATTCATTGGAATAGATGGGGGTGTTTTCATGGACAAGGACAGAGTGGAAACAGGGCTGGCTTCATGGCCGCTGCTGGATAATAAGGCGGCTGTTCATATAGTGGATTTCGCAAACTTGCAGGAGAGCTGCATACAGAAAAATCGCATTACCGCGATAACGGACGGCTGGCATGAAGGCGCCGTGGCCGCCGTTTTACGCGGCGGCGTCAACGCCAGAGCCGTGCTGGATGTTCTGGCAGCATCCGGTGTAAGACACATAAAAATTTTTCATTTGGAAGAAAGGTTGCCGCAACTGGAAGAGGTGTTTTTGTCTTCCGTTGTGGCTCCGGCCAATGCTCTCTTTGACAGTGTATCCGTTATGTGGCGGCGGGATGCCTCGGTGTCGGAGCTGATCAGAGCAATCGGCAGTGAGTATGCCATGCTGTTTTTTGGTGCGCCGCTGGCTTTCTCGGAAATACAGCCCTTATATCAGGCGGTCAAGGAGCACTATGCAGGCAGTGTGACGATTGTGCGCGGCCCGGATGATACGGTGCATTTTGATGAGAGTGATGAGATTTATCGCTGGGTGCGGCAGCGGACGTTTGACGCCGGGGACTTTTCGCTGCCGGCGGTGTTGCGCGGCTATAAGCAGAAATTAAATAAAAAAGTGGCTGTTTTATTACCCAGTCTGAATGAGGAACGGACGGTGGGCAATGTCATCAAGACGGCCTTGGAGGTAAAGGCAGCCGGCTTGATTGACGAGGTGATTTTGGTAGATTCTGCTTCGACAGATAACACCGTTGCGCTTGCCAAGTCTTATGGCATTCCGGTCTATGTGCATCCTGAAATACGCCCGGAACTCGGCAGTTATCGCGGCAAAGGGGAAGCGATGTTCAAGAGCGCATTTGTTACCGACGCCGATATTTTGGCTTGGGTGGACACGGATATTGAGAGCATTACACCACGGTTTTTTTACGGTCTGCTGGGACCCATGTTTACCAATCCGGCCATTCGTTTTTCAAAAGGCTATTTTGCCCGGCCGGTCAAGGTGGAAACCTCTGGTATAGAATTAGGCGGCGGCCGCGTGACGGAAATATTAGCCCGTCCCTGGATTAATGCCTTTATGCCGCATTTATCCGGATTTATTCAGCCTTTAGCCGGAACGGTGGCTATTTACCGTGATGAACTTTTAAATATGCGTATTCCGGTTAACTATGGCGTGGAAATGGCTATGTTATTGCAAGTGGTGGAGCAGGCGGGACTTTGGGCGACCTGTCAGGTAAATCTCGGTACGGTAGTGCATCGGTCCAAAGATGTTGTTGGATTGAGTGAGATGGCCTTTCAAATTTTGCAAGTGCTGGCGGAGATGGGAAGGGGCAGCGGAGATGGTCACAGCTGCAATACGTTACGGCGTGTCTACTCTGCCCAGCGGCAGTTTGAGATTGGCAGCAAACGGTTTGACGTTATCTGGCGGGAGTACGGGGAAAATGACTGAGAAGTAAGCAGTTTTATTCTTAGGAGAATCGCTCGTGTCATGGGGAAAGGAGGCCTTTTGTGGGGGAGGTCATGGTTAGAAGGCTTGATGTAATGAAGTGGCTGATTCTACTGGTTTTTGCGGTCCTGATCAGCCGTTTAGGTTATCTGCAGGTCGTACAGGGACAGCATTATGTGCGGCTGTCAGACGGGAACCGCATTCGCATTGTACCCATTCAGGCGCCGCGGGGGATCTTTTATGACCGTAACGGGGTGCCGTTGGTTTCGAAGCGACCTAGTTTTGCCGTGACGGTCGCAACTGGTTCTTCTCCAATACCGGATGCAGAGATGGCGGCGTTGAGCCGGATTTTAGCTATGGATGTGGCCGAAATCAGCGGAAAAATAAATCGCCACACCGGATTTTCCTATGTACCGGTGCGGTTAAAAACCGATGTCGATCAAAAGACGATAAGCAAAATTGAAGAAAATCGCAGTGCGTTTCCCGGGATTGTGATTAAGGCTCAGCCGGTGCGAAAGTATATTTACCAGGACTTTGCCGCCCATATTTTTGGTTATGTCGGAGAAATTAGCGGGGCGGAGCTACAACAGAAAAAAGAGGATGGTTATAAAACCGGGGATATCATAGGGAAAGCCGGCCTGGAAAAGGTCTATGATAAATATATCCGCGGAACGGCCGGCGCTGAGCGCATCGAAGTGGATGTCAACGGGCAGCCGGTTCAAATGCTGGATGAGCGACAGCCCGTGCCGGGCAATGATGTAGTGCTGACCCTTGACTATTCCATTCAGCAGGCGGCTGAGCAGGCAATGGATGAAAGACTGCGTTATTTGCAGTCAAGGCTGCATAGGCGTAAAGCGAAGGCGGCGGCAGCGGTGGTCATGAATCCGAAGACCGGTGAGATTTTAGCGATGGCGAGCCGGCCGGCGTTTAATCCGAATGTATTTAATGGCGGCATTTCGGAAAAAGACTGGAATGTGCTTGTCGGTAATCCGTTTAACCCGCTGACAAACCGGGCCATTGCCGGGGAATATCCGCCGGGTTCTGTTTTTAAAATTATTACAGGCACGGCGGCGTTGGAATTAGGCAAAGTTACCACGCAAGAAAAAATATTGGATACCGGCAAGCACTGGCTGATTCCGAAAGGCAATGCCGGCGGGGAAGCCCTGGGCTGGATTGATTTTAAAGAGGCCTTAAGCAAATCGGATAATGTCTACTTTTATGAAATGGGCAACCGGGTTGGTATTGACAATCTGGAAAAATATGCACGGCTGTATGGGCTGGGGGCCGCTACCGGCATTAATTTGCCGGGAGAAGCAAAGGGGTTGGTGGCAAACCGGCGCTATAAGGAAGAAATGTACGAGGATAGGTGGTATCTGTCGGAAACGTTTGACGCCGCGATTGGTCAGGGCTTTCAGTTGGTGACACCGCTGCAAATGGCGATGGTTATGGGCGAGGTTGCCAACGGCGGCTACCGCTACCGGCCTTTTTTGGTCAGTAAAGTAGTCTCGCCCGCCGGGAAAACCATCCAGGCGTTTTTGCCGGAGCAGACAGGGCGGGCAACCATATCCGGGCCTACGCTGGCGGTTATCCGCCATGCGTTGCAGGAGGTAGCTTTGCCTGGCGGCACGGCCGCGCATGTTTTTCAGGGCTTCCCTGTTGCTATAGCCGGGAAGACAGGGACGGCGGAGAATTCGCAGGGCGATGATCATGGCTGGTTCGTCGCTTACGCGCCGTTTGAGAATCCCCAGGTGGTGGTGGCGGTAGTGGTGGAGCACGGCGGGTACGGTTCGCAGTCGGCGGCTCCTATTGCCAAAGACATTTTGGCGGCAGTATTCCATGTGGAAGCATCGCAGGCGGACCGAGAGAAGGCAAGATAGGTGGTGCTTCTTGATTTAACATTTTGGGCGAAAAGAGGAGGCGGTAGCGGATGATGTTATCTATGCCGGATATGAAAGAAATTTTGTTGTCAGTGGCAATTTTTTTTCTATGTAATGCTATTGGCATTTTGGTGAGTAAAAGTTTGTTACAAAAAATTCGTCTCATTGCGGCGCGCATATCGGCGATCTATTCCGAAATACTGGATAAAGCGCTACAGGGCGTGCCGACATTATGGGGCATATTGCTGGGCAGTTACAGCGCTATGCGCCTGGTTGAAATGAAACCGGAGTGGTTGAAATTGCTGGATGCGGCTTTAGTGATAGCCGGTATGTTTTCCCTTACGATGGTGATAGCCCGTGTACTTGCCGCCCTGGCGGCCCTCTATGCCCGCAAGGCCGAAGGGCCGTTTCCCGCAGCGTCCATCCTGGCCAACATGATAGAAGCTGCGGCCTATGTGACGGGAATATTGATCATACTGCAAACCTTCGGGGTTTCCATTACGCCGGTTTTGACTGCGTTGGGCGTGGGCGGCCTGGCTGTGGCACTGGCGCTGCAGGATACGCTGGCCAATGTCTTTTCCGGTCTGCATATTCTTCTGGCTAAACCGATTCAGGCAGGGGATTATATAAAATTAGGAACAGGGGAAGAGGGGTACGTGGTGGATATTTCCTGGCGAAACACCACAATACAGGCATTAGGCAACAGCCTTGTTATTGTGCCGAACCAGAAAATTGCTGCGGCCATTATTACCAATTATGATAAACCGGATAAGGAATTGGGAATTAGTCTCTGCGTAGGCGTAAGTTATGCGAGTGATCTGGATCATGTGGAAACAGTAACGCTGGCAGTGACGAAGGAGGTTATGTCCGAACTGGCGGCAGGTGTTGAAAATTTTGAGCCGGTTGTCCGGTTCCATACCTTTGGCGACTCCAGCATACTGTTTAATGTGATTTTGCGGGTGCAAACCTTTATTGATCAATATAAAGTCAAACATGAATTAATTAAGCGGTTGCACAAACGCTACAACAGGGAGGGGATTGAAATTCCTTTCCCGATACGCACGGTTTATATGAAGTCTGTGGAAAACTAAAGGAGAAATACGAATGGAGAGTAAGGCAGAGGGGGAATTGTGATGCAGGGATGTCCGGTACTGGAAATTGATTTGGATAAAATTACCGCCAATGCAGAGCGGGTAGTTGCCAAATGCTGGGAAAAGGGAATTGAGGTGCTTGGCGTCACCAAAGGATTTAGCGCGATGCAGCAAATTGTCGGCGCGATGCTTGCCGGCGGGATTGAAGGGTTAGCCGATGCCAGAATGGAGAATATCGTTGAACTTAGGAAACAGAATTTTCAGAACCCGATTACGTTATTGCGGATTCCCCGGTTAAGCAATGTGAACAACGTAGTGCAGTATGCGGATACGAGCATTAATTCGGAAGTTGCGGTCATACGGGCGTTGGCCGCTGCGGCCCTGCAACTAGGAAAACGGCACAACATCATGTTGATGGTCGATGTAGGCGATCTGCGCGAGGGTATTATGCAGGAAAATGTGTTGGATACGGTAAGGCAAATTGGCGGTTTACCCGGGGTGAATTTTATCGGGATAGGGACAAATATGGGGTGCTTTGGCGGTATATTGCCCAGCGTAAATAATTTGGGGCTGCTGGTCGAATTGGGACTGGCGGTAGAACGGCAGCTGGGGCATAGGCTGGAGGTGATTTCCGGGGGTGGGACGTCCACGTTGTTGCTGGTGGAAAGCGACCTCATTCCGGCGGGAATTAACCAGTTACGGATTGGCGAAGGAATTTTGCTTGGCACCGATACCACGAATAACCGGGGCATTCCGTGGCTGTATCAAGATGCCTTCCGGCTCAGGGCCGAGGTGATTGAGGTGAAAGATAAGCCGTCTGTGCCGATCGGCGAGGTGGGCAAGGATGCGTTCGGGAATACGCCGCAGTTTATTGATGCAGGGATACGGAAACGAGCCATTTTGGCTTTGGGGAAGCAAGATGTGTATATTGAGGGGATTTTTCCCCTGGAGGGAAAAGCAAAGATACTGGGGGCCAGCAGCGATCATACGATTGTCGATATTACCGACGCCGGACAAGAGCTTGCGGTTGGCGATGAACTTGTCTTTGGCCTGACATATCCGGGCTTGCTGTCGGCAAGTGATTCGCGTTACGTGGAAAAGCGGTTCAAAGGAGGCAAGATTTTATGAAGGTTGAATTATTGAAAAATGTTGATTTAGCAATGCTGCAACGCCTGGTACAACTGGAAGCGGAAGCGTTTGGCGACGGGGGGTTGAATGAATGGCATCTTGTGCCGTTCATTCGCCATGGCCGGGTGTTTGTGGCCAGCGAGAAGGAAGCGGCCATTGGTCTGATCCAATACATGCGGGATTGGGAGAATCCGCGAAAAGCATATCTGATCGGAGTTTCCATCGCCAAAGAATGGCGCGGACAGGGGTTAGGAACGCTGTTAATGCAGACAAGTTTGCAAGCATTACAACAAGAAAATATAGCTGAGGTTGAATTGACGGTAGACCCTGATAATAAGGGCGCGATCAAGGTTTATGCAGGAAAGCTGGGCTTTGTGGCGAAAGAAACAAAAATAGATGAGTACGGACCAGGCGAAGACCGGTTGGTAATGATGTTATCCTTGGATAATCTGACATGACGGGAAGACGCATTCTATACAGGTGAACCTTCGGTATATAGAAATGCGTCTTTTTATTTGATGGATATGAATTGAGGGAAACTGTGATGAATGCAAAAACAAAACCAGGACTAAATGAATGGGCGGCCACGGCGATCTGCGGCAATGACATTACTTCTTCCTGCTTATATGTTTCGGCCTTGTCCATATTGTACGCCGGACAATGGGCGTGGGTGTCTTTGCTTATGGTTTCGGTCGTTCTGTATTTCTACCGGAGTATTTACGGCGAAGTGGTGGGGGCATTGCCGCTGAATGGCGGCGCCTATAATGCGCTGCTGAATACCACCAGCAAATTTGTCGCCTCTCTGGCCGCCTGTTTTACGCTGCTGTCATATATGGCAACCGCGGTTATTTCGGCCAATGAAGCCATGCATTATTTGCAAATTCTCTGGCAGGGTCTGCCTGTGATGGAAGCTACCATTGGCCTGCTGGCCGTTTTCATGGTTCTGACAATTATGGGCATTGGCGAATCCGCTAAAGTTGCCACTGCCATTTTTCTATTGCATTTAAGTACAATGGGGATATTAATCCTGGCTGCGGTATGGGGATTGACGCACAATGGCTGGCAAATTTTCCTGGAGAATTTTCAAAGACCGGTAGAGGGCAGTTTGACTATGGCCTTATTTTTGGGGTTTTCAGCAGCCATGCTAGGCATTTCCGGCTTTGAAAGCTCGGCGAATTTTGTGGAAGAACAACAAGCAGGCGTTTTTCCCAAAACCCTGCGCAATATGTGGCTGGCGGTAACGGTTATTAACCCGGTGATGGCGTTTTTGGCGCTGGCGCTGGCGCCGGTGAGAGAAATTGCGGGACATCAGGAGGCGCTGCTGTCTCATATGGGGCAGATAACCGGCGGCGACTGGCTGGCAGGCTTGATTTCCCTCGATGCCACGCTGGTCTTAAGCGGCGCGGTATTAACTTCCTTCATTGGCGTTACCGGGCTGGTGCACCGTATGGTGCTGGACCGGTGTCTGCCCCAGATTTTGCTGAAGGTAAACCGGTATGGGACGCAATACCGGATTGTCATAGCCTTCTTTGTGCTCAGTGTATCGGTGCTAGCCGTCACGCGCGGGCGGTTGACAACCCTGGCAGGCGTATATACCATTTCGTTTTTAGCGGTGATGGCGCTGTTCGGGGTAGGCAATTTGCTGCTGAAAATGAGGAGAAGCGGTCTGCGAAGACCGGTGAGCGCATCCTGGGCGGGTGTCTTGTTCGCGATTGCGGCTGTGCTTGCGGCGCTGGCGGGTAATGTATTTATGAATCCGGTCTATGTAGGCATTTTTTTTGAATACTTTTTGCCGACCGTCATTATTGTGTTGATTATGCTAAACCGTGTAGTGCTGCTGACCGGCTGTCTGTTTTTTATCCAGGCAGTCAGTAAAAAATTAACCTGGGCCGCCGAGGTTCTCTCCCGGCTGCTGCAACGCAAGATTGATGACATAAATTCGCAGCAGGTTGTGTTTTTTACCCGGGGCGGCGATTTGGCCAACTTGAATTTGGCGCTTATCTATGTCAGAAACAATGAGCATACCAACCGCATGAAAATTGTTACTGTTGTGCGCGCAGGCGGTGAAGTGCCGCCGCGCTTGGCGGAAGACATCCGGTTTCTGGACAGGGCGTATCCGGAAATCGATATTGAATTTATTGTGCAGCGCGGCGAGTTCGGCCCGGACCTGATTCAGGAGCTTTCACAAAAATGGAAGATACCTGCCAATTTTATGTTCATCGGCTCACCCAATGGCGGGTTTACCTATAGCCTGGCTGAGCTGGGGGGCGTACGGCTGATTATTTAGATATAACGGAGTGTGATAGGGCATGAAGGCAGAACTGCAATTTATTTTTATTGTGAAAAAGATGGAAGACTCGATGTTATTGCGCGCCATGCTGATGATGGCCGGGTATGACAAAAAGCTGATGACCAGTGTCTACCGCTGGCGCGACGGCGTTGAGCGGGCAGCGGCGGGCAATGGCAAGTGTTTGCTTTTTATGGATAAAGCGTTCGCGCAGGATGAGCCGGATTATGAGGGTAAGGTGCGCGAACTGGCGCTGGAGATGCCGATTATTCTGGTGGAGGATGCCGGTGCCGCCAATCAGGCCGATAGCGAGGTGATCGAGTTAGGCGTCCAGGAGGTGCTTTCCCTGCGGGAAATAACCAGCAACTATTTGGCGAAGGCTGTGCAGCATGCTGTGGAACGCCACCAGATGCGGCAGCAAATTCGCGAAACGGCGCTGGTAGATACGCTGACAGGGCTATACAACCGCCGCGGCTTTGTTAAGAGAGCGGAACAGGCGGTGGCGGTGGCGACCCGGCTGAATATGAGTGTAGTGGTTTTGTTTATGGATGTGGACCATATGAAATGGGTGAATGATACCTTGGGTCATCAGGAAGGGGATGTGCTGCTGCTCGAGGCGGCCAATGTCCTGCGGACGGTATTTCGCAGCACGGATGTTATTGGCCGGTTAGGCGGCGATGAGTTTGCCGTCTTGCTGCTGCGGCAGCAGGAGAGCGCCGGTCAGCGGGCAACCGGGCGTTTACAGGCGGCATTGCATAAATATAACAGCAAGCGAAAGTTGTCATACCCGCTGTCGCTTAGCATTGGCCAAGCGGAATGCCTGAAGGGGCAAACCATTGATCTGGAAGCCTTGCTGGCCCAAGCGGATGAAAATATGTATAAGGCGAAAAAAACGAAACGGGGCCAGGCTCCGTCGTTCGTAGCGGATGGCGGGGATGACTTCCGGGAAGATAAAGGCGAGGAGTGAGGTGAAACCTAGATGCATTCATTTTCATTTTTCTGGTTAATGCTGCTGGCTTCCATTGTAGCGATGCTAGGACGGTTTGTAAAAATTCCGTATACGATTGCACTGGTGTTAACCGGTTTGGTGGTGGGTTACTTTGGCTTATTACCCGGGGTGTACTTGGAGCCCCATATCTTGTTTGCTATCTTTTTGCCGCCGTTATTGTTTGAAGCCGGTATTAATATTCATTTCCGGCCCTTGCAGCGGCAGTGGAAAATCATCGGCGTCTTAGCCATTTTCGGGACAGTTATTTCTACTGTGCTTGTGGGCTATGGCATGCACTACTTGTTAGGGCTGCCTATTTTGGTGGCTTTGCTATTCGGGGCCATGATTTCGCCGACTGATCCGATCTCGGTATTGGCTTTGTTTAAGCGGCTGGGGGTGAATGAGCGGCTGTCGATGATTGTCGAAGCGGAGAGTTTGTTCAATGACGGCATCGCAGTAGTCTTGTTCGGGGTACTCCAAAGCGTATTGGTGACCAGCGCATTTTCGTTATCCCAGAGCCTCGTTTCCTTTGTCGTCACAGTTTGTGGCGGGGCTGTTATCGGGATACTTGTTGGCGCGGTAGCGTCACGCATTACGCAAGAGTTTGATGATCACCTGTTGGAAATTACCCTGACCACCGTGGTGGCGTATGGTTCCTATCTGGCAGCGGAAAGCGTGCACGTATCGGGGGTTATCGCTGTGGTTGCCGCCAGCCTGGTCGTGGGCAACTATGGCTTGCCGCAAGGCATGACCCCGGCTTCGCGCATGGCGGTGCTGTCGTTTTGGGAATATGCAGCCTTTGCGGTCAACTCGATGGTGTTTTTACTGGTCGGCTTAGAGATTACGGTCATGCCGGTGGCGGACAGCCTGCTGCCGGTCCTTGTCGCTGCCGCCGTTGTCCTGGCGGCGAGAGCCCTTTCCGTGTATAGTCTTTCGGCCTTATTGTCTGCCGCCGGGCAGGTTATTCCCAGCCGGTGGCGGCATGTACTGGTCTGGAGCGGGTTAAGAGGGGCGTTATCCATGGCGATGGTACTGGGGATTAGCCCGGCTGTGCCGGAACGGGACATACTTATTCCGGTAATTTTTGGCGTAGTCTTGCTTTCTTTAGTGGGGCAGGGGCTGACCATTGAGCCGCTGGTTGCCAAACTGGGATTGAGCCGGAAACAAAGTGATTTAGAAGCCTATCACTTATTATTGGGCGAAAATATGTCGCTGCGCGTGGCGGTGGAGGAGCTGGACCGCAATGTGCGGCAGGGGGCCATCTCCCAATCGGTTCGCGATGAAATGGCCGAGCAGATCGCCGTAAAGCAGCAGGCAATTGAACAAAGGATCGCCAGGCTTCATATGTCGGATGAAAACATCGCTGCCGATGAACAGAAAAAAGCTGAGCGCATTGTCTTACTCGCGCAAAAAACGGCCTTCCATAATGCGGCGCGCAGCGGGATTATGGAATGGAGTGCGGCCGCAAAACTGATAAGCCAGCTGGAAACAGAGCAAGAAATGAGAGCAGATCAGATTCACGATGCAGAGGGAGGTTCGCGCAGCTCATGACGCAATGGCCGGATAAAGAAGGACAAAAAACGATCTATAACAATGTTTTGGGGGATGCCAGCCCGGACCGTTATTTTTTCGGGATGGTGGTACTATCCTGTACGGTAGCTACTTACGGATTATTGTCCAACAGCACGGCTGTCGTAATCGGGGCCATGCTGATCGCTCCCCTGATGGGCCCCATTCTGGGCGGGGCGCTGGCAGTGGCGACCAACAGCAATCCGCTGTTAAAAATGTCGGCCAAGGCGGAGGCGTTAGGCGCGGTTACGGCGGTTGTCCTGGCGGCGCTGTTAACACTGGTGCTGCCGAGCGCGGAATTAACACCGGAAGTCCTGGCGCGAACCACGCCGACCATATTGGACCTAGTGGTTGCCTTGGCTTCCGGTGCGGCCGGAACGTACGCCATGTGTGTGAAGCCGCAGGGCGCTACCCTGCCGGGGGTTGCCATTGCCACCGCCTTGATGCCTCCCTTGTGCGTAGTGGGCATCGGGCTGGCGAAGCAAAGTTTTTCCGTGGTCAGCGGCGCCTTTTTGCTGTTTTTAGCGAATATGATTGCCATTAATGTGGCGGCTATCGCTATGTTTGAATTGGCGGGATTCTCCCGTGACAGTTGTCATGACGGCGCCTGTAAAACAGGTGAAGCCAAGAAAACCACCTACCGGATGTTGTACCCGGTGGTGCTCTTGATTGTCATTTCCATACCATTGGCCTTTATCATGTATAAAACGTATAGTCATGCCAACATTGAAAAAGTTATTAAAACATCGCTCATCGAATCTTTGGATGTGATTGCGCCGCATTCGACGCTGATTTCAGCAGACTACCGGGAACAGGACAACCGCTATGAGATTGATGCCGCTTTTCGCACGACGAAAATTATCGTGCCGGAAAATATCCGGCAAATGGAAAATTTGCTGGAATTACGGCTGGGAAAACCGGTAGGCGTTAGCGCCGATGTGGTCCTGGTGCAAAAAGTCAATGACAAGACCAATATCGATACCTTCCAGGCGTTACTGCCGAAAGTAAAAGAAAAGGAAATTGTCGAAGTGGTAAAAAGCAGTACCCCGGAGGAAGTCATTGATACCGTTTTACAGGAAAAACTGTCTTTGCTGCCTAATGCAAAATTAGAGGACTACACGTTAGAGTACCGCAAAGGCGAAGGAACCTATAAGGTTACGGTGAAAATTTCCAGTGCATCTCCGGTAGACGACAAGTTAAGTAAAACCATTCAAAATATTCTTGAGGAGAGGCTAAAGCGGCGGGTCGAAGTTAACATCGAGAGCAAAGCAATACAAAATAATCCTGCCGCACCACAAAAATCTAATGGTAGCCTTTTGTATGAAGAGCCGAAATAGAGAGGGGAAGAGTAATTATGCATCATGTTTCCTGTGATCAATATCCGGCGGTTGGGTGGCTGATTAAGGAAGCTTTGGATATTAACCGGATAATCCACCGTTCCTATTTGCTTACATCCGATCAGGGGCGAATTAATGTTTACTACCATATGGAAACGTTTATTCTTGAATGCGATACCAATGGCGATCATAATCCCAATGAATATTTTTTCTTTAAACAGGCAGAGAAGGAAGAGATTTATAAAATGCTGGAACAGTTGTTGCGGCGTTTGGAAGTTGAGAACCCGCAACAAATAATTTCGCTCACGGAAGATACACTACGTTTTGTGAGTACAGACTTTTCGGCGTAGCAGAGGGAAATGCGTGCGGTGGATGTTCAATTGACTCTGCCAAAAAGCAGTAAGCCGCTGCAAGCACGCGAAGCAGGAAGCTCTCTAGCCTTAGAAGCGGACCGGTAAGGGCTGGTGGGGCAGCGGTTGGCATCAGTAAAAATCATTAGGGTTTATATGTTGTATATTGACATAATTTGTTGAATGTTGTTAAATAAGAGTAGTAGGCAAACCTTCTGAAAAGTGGGGGCGCAAAACTATGGGTCTAAAGACTTGCGCGTCTATGACTGCCAGGTTGCATCAGATGTTTTATATGCTGAGGTAACCTGGCAGTTATTGTTTTATTGGGCTTACATACCCGGTTGAACTATCCGCTTCAGCAATAGGATCTGTGATAACTAACGAGGAGGGGTTTGGCATGAATGAGTTTCGAAATGCAATTGAATCGGCTCCCAAGTATCAACTATTGATGCCTCTCGACAGCTGCATCATGATTTGTAATGCTGAAGGAATAATCGTCAAATTTTTACCGGCAAAAACCTTTGACATGGGCGTTAGGGAAGGGAATAGAATAGCAGCCGGCGGCTCGCTGGACCAATGTTTAAAAACGCAAAAAGCAATACATACGACGTTGAAAAAAGAATTGTATGGCGTTGCCATAAAGGCAATTGCCGTACCGATTATGGAAGATGGCAAGCTGGCAGGGGCCATGGCAACCGGGACAAGCTTGGAGACACAACAAATATTGCATGAATCGGCGCAAACCATTGCCGCTACCGCCGAGCAAATGACGGCTACCTCCGAGGAGTTAGCGGCAACGGCCACGCAGCTTGCGCAAGACTTGGACGGTATCAAGGGCCGGGGGGAGCACGTCTTAGCAGAAATAAAAAAAACGGACGATATATTGCGGTTTGTTAGCGAGGTGGCCGCCAACTCTAACCTGCTGGGGTTAAATGCGGCTATCGAAGCGGCCAGAGCAGGCGAGCACGGGCGCGGCTTTGCGGTCGTTGCCGAAGAAATTCGCAAAATGGCTGATAACAGTGCCAAAGCGGTACAGGATATCAAGGCTATCCTGAATAGCATTAACTCAGACACAAAAATAATAGTGGAGCAGATCATTTCGACTGCGCAACTCGGTGAGCGCCAGGCGGCAGCGACTGAGGAAATCTCAGCGTCCATGCAGCAACTGGCGTCGTCAGCGTCGGATGTCGAAAAGATTGCGGAGATAATTTAATACTCATAAACAATCAGCCCTAAGCTTTTTGCTTAGGGCTGATTGTTTATAAGTAGAAGCCGGGAAGGCGGAAGCCTCTTGTGTCAGGATACAAGGATTACACTGTTTTTTATTTGCTTAGCCTTGTATAATGCTTCATCTGCCTGAATTAGAGCGGCATCGCAGTTAGTCTCTTTTTCTAGGTAAAGCAGCCCGATACTAATTGTTACATCATGGGTGGCAAACTTGGTTTCTGCTTCTTTTCGTATTCGCTCCGCCATCATGTTTCCGTCCTCGGCAGTAGCGCCGGGAAGCAGGATAGAAAACTCATCGCCTCCCCAGCGGGCGACAGTATCAACCGCTCTCGTGTTTGCTCTAAAAGTGTCTGCTAAAGCAATGAGCATTTGATCTCCTACTTTATGCCCATAGCGGTCATTTACTTTTTTGAAATCATCCACGTCAACCATTGCAATACATAACGGGATTCTATTCCGTTTTAAGTGTTCGATTTCTAAGTTCAGTTGCCTATTGAAATAGCGGCGATTGCGCAAATTGGTTAATGGATCGGTATTGGCATTTTCGTGCAACCTTTTTAGCAAAATTCCATAAAGCAGCCCTAGCAATGAAAAGATAAAGCTTGGTATAACCCAAGTAAACCGATGGTACTCCGGCCATAGTGTAGTCAAAATAGTGTCGCTGGTAAAGTCGAAAACACCTAGTAAAATTCCGAATATGCAAAAAATCAAGGGGGCATATTGATAGAAGAATAGACGATGCACCCATTCACCCGCTTTCTTCCTACAAACAGTATAGTATCCTTATTATTGTCAGTCTATTAGAGTTTTGTCAAGATAAGCGGAAAGGTAACAAGTTTGAAACGTTTAAGAGAAAAATGGTAAATGCAGCTGGTATTAATATATCACCGCCTACTGTCGTACGAGTGGAGGCATGCTTTTTTATCGTAGATACTAATTGTGCTGATGCTGCGTAGTTTTGGATTTAGGTATTATCACAGCCATTTAAAGAGATGGGGGGTACAATACAGAAGCTCTTGGGGCAGGCTGTCAAAGGCTTGCTCGGCGCTGCAGCGCCAATGCGCCCCTCGTCAGTCCTGCATAATTCGGCTAGCGAAAAAGAAAACCGCTTTTTTGAGCCTCATTGATCGGGCTACTCCGCTCAATGGCCATAGGGAACGGATACCGCTCTATGGCTGCTCGTCCGCTCCTTGCGGCGTTCCGCTGTCGCTACACTCTCCTCATCCGCTCCCGTTCCGCCACCGCTGCCGCTTAGAGCCGTATCCTGCCGGGCGGATGTTCGTTAGTCTGGGGAGGGGACGCAGACCGGAGCACTCCCTGCCGCTCGCGTCCGGACTGCCGGGGAAACGGGGTTACGTCGGCTGTCCCCGCATTCTGCGCGGGGCCCCGGCAGGCCACTCCGGCCGGACCGCCCGCAAAACCACCGGCCGACCCAGCCGGGCGCCCCGCCGGTCGCCGGGAGCGAAAAACAAGGCACGCAGCCCGGAGGACGGAGGCAGCCAACCGCTTCACCGGGCCACCTGCCGCCACTCGCCTGGCCGGGTAATAGCAGCCGTTCGTTCCCTGCCGCGGCCGCGCCCGTCCCGCCCCGTGGACACGAAAAGCATGTGTCCACTCTCCGTCCTCCCTTCCCCCCGAGCCCCCTATCCCACCTGAATGGCGTTGCCGTCCAAGCGGTGGGCCGCAATTGAAATTCGGGGGGAAGGGAGGACTACGGGCGCCCTGTCGGGAAGGACTACCCCCCAAACCCCCCGCTAAGGAGCGGCCGAACAAATTGGGGGGTACGCGGCCGCGGCAGGGCCCTTCACTAGTCGGGAGGCAATCAGACGGCGGCGGCGCCAGACGGCCCGGTTTCGCTTTAGGGAACCCACCCCCTGACCCCCTCCCGGCGAACAAACGGGAGGGGGAAGCCGCAGCCCGGTGTCTACAGCCCAAAAGACGGCTTACCATGAGCAGCCACGAAAAGCGTGTGGCCGCACATCGTAAGCCTGCCGGGATGCGCTTGCAGGCTAGGGGAGCGCACCGGCCACGGCGGCCAAACCCACGCCGCCGCGCCCCGTGCGACGAGCCTGCCGGCAGCAAGGGAGCCGCGAACTGCGCGGCGGGGAAAATAAAAAGACCGCCTTCGTGTTGTGAAGGCGGCGCAGTGATCCTGATTAAAGCTAAAATTTTCCTGTTCGCTCTGGCAGAATATGCTATAATAAGCGTAAGGTTGTCAAGGGAGCGGTTGGCCACACCCTTTTTGAAAGGGGGTGGTATGATGACAATATTTGAAGCAATGTATCTGATGATAGCATTTGCAACACTTGTTGTTTTAATCATAAAGCAGAAATAACCGCCCCTAGCCAAGGACTGCGGTTATTTCCTAAATAATCAAAACCGAGGCTAACCGTTTCCGGTTAGACAACCTATGGGGCTGGCGTGCTTGCAACACGTCAGTCCTTTTCTTATATTATACCCATTGGAATAAAAATATGCAACCGGTCAGGAAAAAATCCTGTCTGCGCGGTTCAGTTTACTTGCAATTCGCTAGAAATGAGCTATAATTAAAACTAGGTGGAAATTAAAAAGTCGCCGCGACCTGAAAGTGGTGGAACACTTCCGGGCCCGCGCAGGTAAACACACTACCTACACGTAACAGCTAAGCTGTCCGCGACGACATTTCTATTATACAATGCTCTCCGCTTGAAAACAAGCGGGGCACGGTGTGTAACGGAGATGTTGGCAAGGGAGCGGGCTGTGCGACTTCATGCAGCAGATGATTGAGCCTATTCCCGATAAACTGTCAACGGAAAGGCAAGCGTTCGCTTACATATTTTGCTGACTGCTTTTCTGTTGAAGGCCGGTTCTGTCCCGGCATGTTGGTATTGGGACTTAGCAAACAACGAAGCAAAGCGCATGTGTAGGGTATAAAAACCTCGCATGCGCTTTTTAATTTCCCCTATAAAAAAGCTGATTGGTAAGTACCTGGCTATTACCGAGGTTCTTGCTGCAGCTTGCGATAGGGGAGATATATTTGACTAGTGAAAGGGAAACCTCACGTATCCTGACTGTCTATTATACATACCTCAATGGCAAAGATCGGCGGCCGCTCATCAGGTTGCAAGGCAAATGGCTACAGGCCCTTGGCTTTCAGAGCGGTGATAAAGTTGTGATCGAAGAACACAGCGGGGCTTTGCTCATAAAAGCTGTGACCGATGAAATGACCGTAAAAGAAAAGGCGAGGTCTAGCCGCTGAAACGCCCCGCCGCCGGTCTTTTCATGGTATCACACCGGTCAAGGCTGTGCCTGCTCCGCTGCGCTGCGCCCCTGCGGGTGACACGGTGTGCCGCGTCAAAATGTTAGCACAATAGGACGATTTACTCCCGCGCTCTTTTGGAGAGTGACGGCGGCGGGGAAGCGCTGACGATGAGCGGGAGGTGTGGGGTATGTGGGACTATCTGGTGAGACGGTGGCGGGTGGAGGCCGCGCTGTGGGCTTGCTACTGGAACGCGCTGGACCGGGATGATCGAACGAGCATCCGGTACTGCGCCGATCACAGCTTGCTGCTGTCGGCCTTCTGGCTGGTGATGCTGGTCGGTGGGCTGATGGCTTTTGGGGTGGTTGTACAATTCCTGCAGGGAGGCTGCCGGTAATGTCGGCGGCTTTTTTTGCGGCAGTAGCCTGTATTAGCCAGGCAAAAAAAAAGACCACCACAGCACGGTAGTGGAAGATGGCAGACCTGCCAGAATGTTCACGGTCAGAAGACACTTGCGAAGTTGCCCAGACTGTGCTATACTAGCAAAGCGTCCGGTGAGCGGCTCCCAAAACGGAGCAGGAAGCGTAAGCTCACCAGCACCCAGCTGTTACCTGTACTACAACAACCGTACAACAACGCGGTGAAAAAGTTCTGTGACGGTCTGTGATGAAAATCCAGCATTATCAAGCATTCATGACATTTTGAAAACGAAAAATGATGGCGAAATTTGACTACGAATCAAAAGGTCGCAGGTTCGAATCCTGCCGGGGTCGCCATAGATATTTCAAGGGTTTTACGATACTTTCGTAAAGCCTTTTTTGTCGTTTTTATAGCAATTTGACAACAACCGTGACAACAACGCGGTCGAATTGCTTTTTGTAATTTTTCATTGCAGTGGTGTTTCATGGTCGGTCGGGGGCAGCCGGTACGTACGGTTCTGTGGGAGGTCGGCTGACCCAATAAGGGGCAGCCTCCTACCCGATTATGCTTTTTTTCTTTCAAGATTACTCTGGCAATAAGAGTGGTAATTCTTTTTCCAGCGTATTATGTCGTTCATGCTGGTATGTCTCTTCGTAATTTATTCGCTGCCCATCGCCTTGTCGAGCCGGGCCTTGCTGATGTTATAGTCAAATAATGAGTTAGTATAGTTGGTTTTTGCTTGGTTGAGTGCCAGTTCGGCGTCCATAACATCTAAATTGGTACTGACACCGGCACTATAAGCTCTTTGCGCAATATCAAAATTCACACTGGCTTCTTGAACCGCTACCTTGTTGGTACTTATTCGCTTTTCTGCTTCTTTCATACTCAAATAAGCATCGCTGATTTCCAAGGAAATGTTATCCTGCATTTGTTGCGCTTGTTTCCGTGCGGCCAACTCGCCTGATTGCGCCTGCCTGATTTTGGCGTTGGTATTTCCGGAGTCAAACAGGTTAAATTGGGTTATCAACATAGCGGTCCAATCTCTGTTCGCCGTGCCTGCAAAGTCGTCATTATCCCAGGCCATGGTTCCGGTCAGCATAACCTTGGGATGTTGTCCGCTTTGGGCAATTTTGATTTGCGCTTCTTCCTTCTTGATGTTTGCCTGCTGTTGAGCCATCTCCGGACGATGCGCCAATCCATAGGCGGTAACGTCGTCAAGAGCCAAAGCATATTCTTGATAGATGAGCGGTTCTGTCAGCGTAATTTCGCTGCGTAAGGCTAAGCCCATCGTTTTATTTAGGCTGTAGACGGCTAAATCATAATCGTTTTGCGCTTTTACTAAATCATTTTCCGCATTTGCCAGCCGGACCTTGGTTTGCAGTATGTCATGCCAGGGTGCCACGCCGGTATCGTACATTTGCCGGACACGATTAAGATGAGCGCTAAAATCATTTACCGTTTGTTTGGCGATTTCTAACAAGGTCTGGTTTTGCAGTACTTTGTAATAAGCGTTACTAGCCTCCAGCTTGAGCTGCTGTTTGGTAGCTGTAATCTCAAGCTGCGACACCTTGTGACTAAGTTTCGCTTGTTCAATCGTGTTTTCTACTTTACCACCGGTATAGAGTGGAATACTGGCGATAATCTGGTTGCTGAAATAGTTATAGGGAGAGACTGCTTCCGGGGAGGGTGACCATGTGGGCGGGGAATTTGAACGCATATCCGTATGGGTATAATCTAGGGATAGGTTTTTATTGGCTTGAGCCTCTTTCAGCGCCCAAACTGACTGTTCTTGGCGTGCTTCCACAATTTGCAATGCCGGATTATTCTTATACGTCAGAGCGATACTCTCATCAAGTGAGAGCTCCAGCGGCGCTGCCAGGGCGGTTTGGCAAAATATAACGAAAGCGGTAGCCGTCACAACGACTGTATTAACGAGAATAGATGGTGATTTCACGGTTTCTCCTTTCGATTGGATTATTTTAAGTTTATATTGTTTTGCCCGCGATCTTTAGATAAGCAGCACAGTGACAGGGCAATGCGGCGTTTAAAGTCAAACAGCACGCTTGCAGGCGCGCTGTTTGACTTGGAATGATCCCGGAAACGAATCTAAGCTACGTTACTTAGTGCTGAAATGATTATAGACCGGGTCGGTATAGCTGCAGCGGTGGCTTACTTCCTTGATTACTATACCATGGGTTATATCAATTAGTTGGGTATGAGCAATCGTTTCTTTTCCGGTGCCGGTAATCCAAGAGTGTGCGCGGAATCCCCACTCTGGATATTCCCGGTCATAGGTGACAGGAACCTGTTTTTCGGGATAGGCCCGAGGCCCGTCGCCATTATTGGCGAAGCACATGCCAGAACTTAAACCTGCTATCATGGTCGCCATTAGGAACGCAAATAAGGTTTTTCTCATTATATTTCAACTCCTTTGAGGTATTGAGGCAACTTACTTTAATAACATTCTGATGCTGATACTAAAACGGGGGTGGGCGGGGATAGAGAACGTGGCAAAATGACAATTTTCTTGTTACGGGAACACGGTCATTATAAATTTTGGTAATCACTCCATTCTTTTGGACAGGTACATGTATCAGCCGGGCCGGAATCAAACCCATTCTATTTCGCGATTACGCCTGTCCATTTATTATTCTTAGTACCGGCAAAGCCGGTATCATCTGGCAATTGCAAAATTAGCAATAAACCAAGCAAATTCTATCATTACGCTGCATTCGCCGCTGTTGGCTGATCATATATAGGGAAAAGACTGCTGCAGTTTTAGTAGAGATAAAGATTATTTGATAATCAAAACAGGACAAGGGGAATGCTGGACGACGTATGTGCTGACACTTCCCAAAAGCAAACCGGAAATCGTTCCTAATCCCCGGCTACCAATGACGATGACATCATAGCCATGTTGTGCGGCAAAATCGGTAATCAGAAGGCGCGGTTCGCCAACTTCGTTGTGTGTTTGAACGAGTATGCCTTCCGGAACTTGTTTGATCGCTTCTGCCAGAATTGCTTTAGCAAAGTTTACGGGATCTGTAGATGCGTTTGGCGGGATTTTAGCTCCCTTGACTTGGTCATATAAAGGGACTTGCTGCGATAAAACTGATACGTAAAGAATCCCGATTTCGGCAGCAAAGGAACGGGCTAACGCTACTGCATGAGACAATGCCTAGCGGGAATGGACAGAACCGTCTACGGGGACTAAAATCTTTTTATACAAAACCTCCATGATAAGCAACTCCTTATAAAAATGTATCGGTGATCTAACAAACTAAAGAAGTTCGCTGGCTTCCAGCAATTGCGCAATTTGCTTCATGCTACTGAGACAATGACTTTCCGGTATCATTTAAAGAATTGTTTTTGGTACCGTCAGCTGGCTGTGCCTTATACCAGGTAGCATACATAACCGGCAGCACCAGCAAAGTCAGGATGGTTGCTCCCAGTAAACCGCCGGCGATGGCAATCGCCATGGAGCCCCACAAAGTACTGGGTACCAGCGGAATCATGCCTAAAATAGCGGCTGCGGCTGTTAGCATAATAGGGCGGAAGCGGCTGATTGTCGCTGACACAATAGCGTCCCATAGCGAGTCGCCGGCCACCAGATGTTGTTCAATCTGGTCCATCAATATAACGGTATTGCGCATAATAATACCGAACAAGGCCAGAATCCCCAATTGGACCACAAATCCCATAGGACTTCCGGTGAGCAGGAGACTGATGGATACACCGATAATACCCAGCGGCGCTGTTAAGAGGGTTAATAGCATTTTTGGTATGCTTTGCAGCTGCATCATGAGCAGAATCATAATGATAAGCATCATGGCTGGGATGGGTTCCGCCAGGAACTTGCTGCTTTTAATGCTGCGTTCCGTTGCACCGTCAAATTCAATGAAATAGCCGGCTGGCAGATCACTTCTGAGTTCCTGGAGGCTGCCGTAAACTTGCTTGGTCACGTCCGAGCCGGTAAGTTTAGACGTGGGATTCAGTTCCGCCTGTACCATAATCATGGGTAGCAGGTCGCGCCGGTAAATTAAGCCTTCTTCGGCGTCATAACGGATGGTGGCGATTTGGTCGAGCGGGACATATTTGCCGTTGCCGATATGGATGTTGAGGTCTTTTAGCCGTTCCGGGTTATTACGGTCCGCTTCCGCAAACCGGAGAACCATGCTGACGGTTTTATCATGCTCACGAAATTCGGTAATAGGTGTTCCGGACAACTGGGTTTGGAGCGATGCGGCCAATTCATGGGAACTGAGTCCGAGGGCTTTTGCTTTTGCCTGGTCAATCTCCAAGTGCATCACTTTGCTTTTCTCATTCCAGTTGAGGTTTACGTTTTGTGTAGCCGGATGGGCGGCCATGACGGCGCGAACTTGTTCAGCGATTTCACGAGCTTTTTCATGGTCAGGGCCTTTTACCCGCAGCATCACCGGATAATCGGGTCCCGTTCCGGTGAACAATAACTTTATATGTCCCCGAACACCTGTAAATTCGGTGTTTAATAATTGCTCGGCTTTTTGGGCCAGTGTATTACGGGCCTGAACATCCTTGGCCACTATAATGAATTCAGCAAAATTCGATTTATTGAAGGTTGGTTCAAAACTGAGCACAAAGCGGGGAGCTCCTTCACCTACATGATAGGTGTAATAGGAAATATTCGGATCGCCGTCCAATTCTTTAGCAAACTGGCGGGCTACTTCTGTAGTGTTGGTCAGGGAAGCTCCTTCCTGTAATTTGAGCTGGATGATGAGCTCCGGACGGCTGGAAGCAGGAAAGAATTCCTGTTTGACCAATCCCAGGAGAAAGATAGAGCCAATAAATGCGGCGGCAGTAGCTGTTAGTACGGTTTTGCGGTGACGCATGCACCACAGTAACAAGCGTTTAAATCGCCGGTAAAACGGGGTGTCATAAAGGCCATGGTGCGCATTGCTTTCACCGGTTGTTTGCTGGGCCGGTTTTATTTTAATAAACTGGTAACCGAGCAAAGGCGTGACTGCTCCGGCAACCAGCCAGGAAGCAATGAGGGCGAAGAATATAACCCAAAAGAGATCGACGCAAAACTCGGCGGCGAGCCCTTTGGAAAAACCGATGGGAATAAAGCCCGCGCAGGTTATTAACGCGCCGGTCAAACGGGGATAGGCGGTAGAGGTATAGGAAAAACAAGCAGCGTCGAAGCGGCTCCAGCCTTGCTCCAGCTTGACGATCGTCATTTCCGTGGCGATGATGGCATCATCGACCAACAAACCTAACGCAATGATGAGAGCCCCCAGCGAGATGCTCTGCAGGGCGATGCCTGTCAGGTACATTAAGGTAAAGGTAATGGCAATGACCAAAGGAATGGTTAGGGCCACGACCACGCCGGACCGCATACCCAGACTGGCAAAGCTTACGATTAAGACGATGACGATCGCTTCGACCAGGGATTCAACAAATTCGCCGATAGAGGATTCCACAACTTTCGGCTGATTGACAGTTTGATTGATCTCCAGCCCGGCCGGCAGTTCTTGTTTTATTTGGGAGAGAGTACTATCAAGATTTTTGCCCAGTGTCAGAATGTTGCCGCCCGGTTCCATCGCCAGCGCAATGCCGACGGCCGGCTGACCATTATAGAACATTTTCGGGTCGGATGGTTCGGCATAGGCGCGAGTCACCCTGGCTATGTCTCCCAGACGAAAGGTGTGGCCACCAGCCTGAATGGGCGTAGTGCGGATGTCTTCCAGATTTTCAAACATCCCGGTAATTCGTAAGTAAGCATTGTCCGATGCCGTTTCCAGCATGCCGGCGGCGGCCATGGCATTTTGCTCCTTTAAGGCGGCTGTAATTACGGACGGATCAAGACCTAAACGGGCCAGTTTGCTATTTTCGATTTCAATGTAGATTTTTTCGGTTTGCACCCCCAGAAGCTGGACTTTGCTCACGCTGGGAACGCTTAAGAGAATGCGGCGGATTTTTTCGGCTTTTTCCCGCATTTCCTCGTAGGTAAACCCATCACCGGTCAGCGTATAGATTACACCGTATACTTCATCGAACCGGTCATTGAAGCTGGGTTGTGAAACGCCTTCCGGGAAGGTTCCTTTGATATCATTAACCATATTGCGGGCTTCCACCCATCTGGCCCGAAGCTCCTTGGCGGGTACCTGATCTTTGAGATTGACGTAAATTACCGTACGTCCCGGTGTAGAGTAACTTTTCAGATAGTCAAGCCCAGGCAGGTCCTGCAGTTTCTTTTCAATTTTATCCGTAACCTGCTCTTCCATCTGGCTGGCGGTGGCTCCTGACCAGGCAACGCTGACAATCATTTGTTTAATGGCGAAATCCGGGTCTTCCATGCGTCCCACATTCTTGTAGGAGAAGAGGCCGGCCACAAAAAAGAGGAAGACAAAGAAATAAATGAATTGTTTGTGGTTTAATGACCAGGCGGTAAGGTTAAAATGGCTCACAGGGCATCACCGGTTGTTTTTACCCTCTGTCCTTCTGTCAATTTATGAACGCCGGCGCTGACAATCCGGTCGCCTGGCTGCAGTCCGGCCAGCACCTGGATCGTGCCATTACCGAAGGGCCCGGTTTGGATGGCGCGTAGTGTCAGGATATTGTCGTTCACAACCCAGACTGCGGGTGTATCGCCAGTCTGATAGAGTGCAGACAGTGGAATGGAAAATGCAGGTTGGGCAGTGCCGCCGGCTAAGGAAACGGTGGCCGTCATACCCAGTTTGACAGATGGCGGCGGATTGAGCAGGCTGACGCGCACTTTGAAGGTACGGGTTGCCGGGTCAGCCATGGGCGCGATTTCCCGCACCTTGCCGTTCAGTGTCACGTTTGGTAAAGCCCAGAAAGTCACCTGGAGCTGTCCGGCGGACTTTAGTTCTTCCAGCCGGTTTTCGGGGACGCTGATTTCAATTTCCCGCTCTCCGTCCTGGACAACGGTGACAACCGCCTGGCCGGCGCTGACAACCTGACCGGCCTCAGCGGTGATCGCCGACACAACTCCTGACTGATCGGCTGTCAACAAAGTGTAATCCAGCTGATTGGCGCCCTGCGTATATTGGGCTGCCGCCTGCTGCACCGCTGCCGCCGCGGCATCATAGGCATTGACGTACTGGTCATACTGAGCATGGCTGATTGCGCCGCTGTCCAGTAATTGCCGGTAGCGGCTCAAATTGCTTTCCGCCAGTCTAAGTTGTGATTGGGCGGAATATACCTGGGCAGAATTACTGCTTACCGTCTGCTGAATGTCTTTCGCATCCATCTGCATCAGCACATCGCCGGCATTGACTATGCTGCCTAGCTGCACATTGCGTTTGATTACTTTGCCGGTGACCTGGAAAGCCAACTGGCTTTCATAGCGGCCACGCACTTCCCCCGCATAGGTGTAACCCTGTCCGGTATTAGCTGCCTGAATGAGCTGGGTGCGGACCACGGGGAGGCTTTCCGGTCTTATTGGTGCTTTTGCGAAATGTGTTTTTGCCATGACCCCGATCAGTAGGCAGCCTACCGCTAAGGCGGCCAGGGCATAGTAGCGTTTTTTTCGGCTGAGCTTCAGTCGCATGTTGAACATAGAAACACTCCTTATCGTATACAATCCGTTTTTCCAGAAGAGATTTACGGTGCGCGCCGGGCGATGCCAAACAACAGCATGTCCAATAACTCAGCTAGAGAGGGGGGAGCCTGACGAAAGGGGTCGAGAAGCATTCCGTCAGCCATGATTTGCACTAGCTTGGTATCGACAGGGCGCAGCTGGCCGCTGGCGATGCCCGAATTAATGGCGGTTGCAATTCTCTGCCACTGACTCTCGCGCAGCTCCATGATGCTGCCCCATTCCTCCGGGTAATGCCGTTTTAAATCAAACAGAGCGTTCTGGCTGAAAGCGGTGAATAATTCACGGTACGCAGCGAGTAAATCTTGGAGTTCGCCGGGAAGTGAACGATAAGAGAATGAGAGAGGCGGTTGCCTGATTCTGGTCCGTATGAAACTGACAAGCTGTCTGACTAACTCCGCCTTACTGCTGAAATGGGGGGACAGGCTGCTGGGCGGGACAGACAGGCGAGCCGCCAACTGGTCCATCGTCAGGGTATTTCCATACTGATTAAAAGCCGTCAGGGCTATTGTTAAGATTTGCTGACGCATGGGTGCATGCTGTGGCACAGGAAGCTTCCTCCTTTAGTAAAGTAAGTAGAATAAGATTGATTGCAGGCCAAGAATAGCAGAAAGCTACTAAACATTCTCAATTGATCTGCAACAAAATAAAGATAAATCATTGGCAGAGAAGCCTGGGTGAAGCAGCAGGCATTTATAAAAAAGATTAACCAGGTGAACGATAGCTTAAAAGATACGGATGTCGATCGCCTACTTTCGCAAAGGATATCCTTGTTGCTGAAGTATTACATTTTTAGCTATTATAGGGAAGTTACCTCGATGGATAGTTTCGTATTCTTAATAAAATGTCAGGGTAGATTATTTGTGACCATAATGTACACCAGGTGAACGATTGATTACTACAGGCAATGAAAAATGAACGGGCGAGGCCAATCAGACAACATTGCTGCGTGACGTCGTATTCTGATCAGGGGATTCGGGAAGACCCGAGGGGTTTCGTTTGGCTTGACAATCCTTACAGTATCCATATATATACAGACGATAATCCTGAACTGAAAAATCTGTCTTAGCATCCATAGCGGTATCCAATGTATCCGCCAGGCTTCCTTTGATTTCAATAACCTTACCACAGGCATTGCAAATAAGGTGATGATGGTGGAGTGGGTACAGTTCATAACGCTGGCATCCATCGCCCAAATCGAGCTTTTGCACAACAGCCAGGATACTGAACAATTCCATGGTCCGGTAGACAGTAGACAGGCCGATTTTTGGATATTGCTCATGGACAATTCCATAGATATCTTCGGCACTAAGATGGTGACCTGTATAACTGTTGAGCGTGTGAAAAATAATCTCTCTCTGCCGGGTCAATTTATATCTGCCATCAAGTTTTTCCCGTAATTCAGAAGTATTCACTAGTAAACCTTCCTTTCTCCAGATTGGTTTTGGCTAAGAGGGAATGAGTGTTGTAGTTCGGCATCAGAGCATAGTGAAGTGCATGCTTGGCTTCGATGATAAGTCGTTGGGGAAGTCGGATAGGAAGGGTTTTAATGCGAAGCAGTTTATTTTTTCTAAAAAGGTTAACTAGGTGAACGATAATGGAAAACAATATGAACGCCGATGGAGAAGGAATATCTGCCGGCATTTGTTGCTAAACATCTCGTTATTTTAATATGGCTAATAGGGTAAACTATAAAGCGAATTTTTTATTCCTGCTGCTCCGTGTGGTCAATATACTGCTCCAGTTCTTGCAGGAGATCGCTGAGAAACAAATATTCTTCCGGCGTTAATGAATTGATTTTTTTCATAATACCGCTGTCAAAGGTTTCGTGAAATTCGAAGTGATGTTGAATGGCGATACGACCTTTGTCTGTCAACTCCAAAAGAATATTTTTTTTATTGCCGGGTTCCTGATAACGGTAGACCAGATCTTTTTCGATGAGTTTATGGATGAGCTTTGGCAAGGCGCTTTTGGAAATACCCTGTCGGTCTGCCAGTTCGGTCACAGTTATGCCTGAATGTTTGCCAATCATGTCGAGGGTATGAATTTCTGATGAGTATAAGAGTCTGTCTGTGCCAAACTTATTTGGCTGTTTCATTGCCTCAAACAATTTCCTTGACAATCTGAAAAGAGATTCCAGCATTTTCTTTCTTTGTTCCGTCATTGTTTTAACCTCATGTCGTTAGTAAAATATCATGTTTGATCCTCTATGATCATATTGTACACCAGGTTAACGATTTGTCAAGCGATGCTTCTACAAAGAATGTAAAGGACCGACGAGGAGGTGGAGAGGCAAATGACGATTTCTGAAAAGTAACGAGGGATTATGATTTTGTACATAGTTGGTACCATCACAACTGCAGTGAGAATACGTAATAGTAGAGGCTGTGCTATCTGTTATTGCCATACTTTTTTTAAATACTTGCCGTCAATAAGAGGCCCGCTCCGCATCCCTGCGGGCGGCGCTGCATAATTCGGCTAACGAAAAAGAAAACCACTTTTTCGAGCCTCATTGATCGGGCTGCTCCGCTTAGTGCCGGCACAACGGATACCACTCTATGGCTGCCCGTCCGCTCCTTGCGGCGTTTCGCTGTCGCTGCACTCTCCTCATCCGCTTCCGTTCAGCCACCGCTGCGCTTAGATTCGTATCCTGCCGGGCGGCTGTTCATAGTTTGGGCAGGGGACGCAGACCGGAGCACTCCCTGACGCTCGCACCCGGACTGCGGGGAACGTCGGCTGGCCCCGCACGCTGCGCGGGGCCCCGGCAGGACCGCCCGCCAAACCACCGGCCGACCCAGTCGGGCGCCCAGCCGGCCGCCGGGAACGACAACCAAAGCACGCAGCCCGGAGAACGGGGCAGCCAACCGCTCCACCGGGCCACCTGCTGCCACTCGCCTGGCCGGGTGATAACAGCCGTTCGTGCCCTGCCGTGGCCGCGCCCGTCCCGCCCCGTGGACACCAAAAGCATGTGTCCACTCTCCGTCCTCCCTTCCCCCCGAGCCCCCCATCCCACCTGAATGGCTCTGCCGTCCAAGCTGTGGGCCGTAATTGAAATTCGAGGGGAAGGGAGGACTCCGGGCGCCCTGCGGGAAGGACTACCCCCCAACCCCCCGCTAAGGAGCGGCTAAATTAATTGGGGGGTACGCGGCCGCGGCAGGGTCCTTCACTAGCCGAGCGGTAATCAGACGGCGGCGGCACCAGACGGCCCGGCTCCGCTTCGATGGACCCACCCCCTTAATCCCCCTCCCGGCGAACAAACGGGAGGGGGAAGTCGGCAGCACATGACTGAGTACCAAATAAGACGGCTTACCATGAGCAGCCACGAAACCCCTGTGGCCGCACATCGTAAGCCTGTTTTAATTACAGTAAGCTGTCTGGCAGAGGGAGCGCACCGACCACGGCGGCCAAACCCGCGCCGTCGCGCCCCGTGCGGACGGGCCTGCCGGCAGCAAGGGAGCCGCGGACTGCGCGGCGGGAGGAATGAAAAAGCCGCCTTCGATTGGAAGGCGGCATCTAGGAATTTTGTCTCAGCTTATGAATGAATAAATGACTTATTGGGGCCACTTTATTCTGTATTTAGAACTGTCAGTTTCAAACAATTCTCCCAGCCACAATAAGGCCAATAACAGCAAAGCCATTACTGTCAAATCATATAGTTGAGGCGGTAAATGATTTACGATCAACTGCATGATCGACTGTGTTTTAGTAAAATACAGGTCAAGGCTTAATAGAAGCAGAAACTTAAAGGTAACGATTAAAAAATCTTGTTTAGCGCTAGCCCTCTTGCTACAGAGCGATTGATGCTCATTAAATATTTTAAGTTTGAAATCATTTTCTTCTTTTAGTGCCTCATTACGTAACTCAAAGATACTTTTTGAATTCTTGTAGGTATCATCAATATTATTACTTTTAAAAGAGTCTATAATATTTCCGACGGTAGGACCCAAAAGCAGTACAAGCAAATATTTTAAGACTGCAAATAAGATATTGGCTATCAATGAAAAAAATATATAGGATGCCACGAAAACAACAGTAATTCCAACAGTAAGGTGTGACCATTCAAAGGTCAGAAGGTTTTGTTGGAACGCGAAAGTAAGCCCGTAATCAATTGCTAAAATAAAAGTGAGTATGTAGAATGCATCTGGACCATTTTAAATGTTTTTTCATTTAATGCTTCTATTTCAATCATCCTTTCTTCATAAAATCTTTTGGTCGTATAGTAATACATAACGAAATGCTCTGTCAATGTATGAGTTTAATAAGTATAATAAAATATGCTATAAAATTTTAAAATTCGGCAAAAAGAGATGAGTAAGCTGCGGTAAAGGTTAGGAGTGGTTTTGATGGAGTTATTCTGTAATTACGACTTGCGAAGTGTGATAGAAAATCAGCATCAGAAGCTTAATCGTAGAATTGAAAGATATACAAATGACGAAATTATGGCTAATGATCTTGAGATATTAGCGGACAATTGTTTTGAGGAATTTAAGATTCCTGCTGTGGAAATTGGTGATGAAGAATTCTCCCAACGAAGCATTATTCAGAGGAAAATACAACAGTTCATTGAGCCATTCTTTCGAAGCATGTACCAGAAAGAATATGTTGAAGTCGATGGAATAGTAGCCAATTTTTATTTTCCATATACTGGCGAAGCCGATTTATTCAAATGTAGAGCATCAACATATTCTGTATCTGGCTATCCTGAGATTGAATTATCAAAAGGCTTTATTGTGTTTACTTATCAGAAGGCATTATCCGAGATGCAGAGCCAAGAAGATAAAGAAAAGCTCTTTGCTCAGTTAAACCGTGATCTCTCATCAATCAAAAGTGGCATCAGTTATGCGAACAACGATGTAAACGAATTTAACAGAAATTTGAGAGCTACAGCATTAAAGAAGTTACAAGAAAGGAAGCAAAAAGTCGAACAGTTTTTTTCTATTTCGCAAATGTTTGAAGTTCCTCTAAAAAAATCTGATTTTGCAAACACTCATATTCCAATGCAACGTAAAATTGTTCCCATTGCTAAAAGCTATAATAATGCGCAGGCATATTGTATTTCAGACGCGGAATATAAATTTATTCTGGATATTATTAAGCATAATGGCTGTACTTATGAGCGTACACCATCCTCATATAGATCGATACACGAAGAAGATTTTCGTAATACTCTATTAGCTGCTTTAAATGGAATGTATCAAGGTGGTGCTATGGGAGAGGCTTTTCGCAACAAGGGTAAAACTGACATTTGTATCGAGAAAGACAACAGAGCTGCTTTTGTTGCAGAATGCAAAATGTGGACTGGACAAGGGGGAGTGGAGGATGCAGTCAATCAGCTTGACAGCTATCTTACGTGGCGTGACTGTAAAACTGCTTTGATATATTTTGTTCGGAATAAGGACTTTATGAGGGTTCTATCAACTGTACCGCAGGCATTACAAGCGATTTCATCAATGCGTCAGGTTAAAGTGATTGATAAGAACGAATTTGACTGCTGTTTTATTTCTGCTGCTAATCCCGGCCAACTAATAAATATTCGAGTGATGCTGTTTAATCTTTATTCTGCTTAGCAAAGAGGCTATGGCTAGTACGAGCCACTTATTGGTACAGCGAATTTTGACGGCGAAAGGGAGCTGTGATTGTACGTATAAGAAAATAAAAGCCGCCATCATCAAATGAAGACGGTACTGTGTAAAACTAGCAGCAGAATTTTATTCTTATCACCTGGAAGAATATGCTATAATAGTCGTACAGGCTGCTCGGGGGACGGTTAGCCCCTTCCTTTTAGGAAGGGGGTGGTAAGATGACTATTTATGAAGCACTGACATTTGCTGTCGCATTTGCTACGCTCATGGTATTGGTCACAACCAAAAAGAAATAACCGCCCCTGCTCAAAAGTGAAGTGACCCCAAAAAGTTAGACAAAAATAATTAACTAACCGAGGACTGTAGCCTATACATAATGGGGCTAAGTCCTTTTAATTTATTCCTTATGCGGAAATGGTTGTAATAGTATATATACTTATGAACTTCATCTATAAAGTGCTCTACGCTCTCAAAATTTTGCAAATATAGTAACTCTGACTTAAGGTGCCCAAAAAAGTTTTCCATTACTGAATTATCAAAACAGTTGCCTTTTCGAGACATGCTCTGTGTAATCTCTTTTGATTCTAATAGCTCCTGATAGCGTTTTATTCGATAATGCCATCCTTGGTCGGAATGCAGTATAGGTTTTGCTCCTGCAGGTAGTTTAGCAAAAGCCTGTTCGAGCATACTTTTTACCAAAGCAAAATTTGGTCGCTTTGTAATAGTATAACTCACTATCTCGCCATTAAAAAGATCTAAAATTGGGGATAGATAGAGTTTCTGGCCAAATAAAGAAAACTGTGTGATGTCGGTTACCCATTTTGTGTTTGGGCTAGTTGCATTAAAATCACGTTTGAGAATATTAGGTGCTATTTTACCTACAGCACCCTTATAAGACCGGTATCTTTTTATTCTTACGAGGCTCTTTAGTCCCAGTGCACCCATCAGCTTTTGCACAGTTTTATGATTGATAGTATATCTAGTACGGAGCTCAAACGTTATTCGCCGGTATCCATACCGTCCTTTGTTAGCTTGCCATATCTCTAATATTTCCTTCTTAATTTGAGCATATTGATCGGGCTTGTTTATGGATTTTAAGCAATAGTAGTATGTGCTCCTTGCCATGCCTGCTATTTTAATCAGCTCTGATACTGGATGTTTCTGCCCTAGTTCATATACTATTGCTGCTTTTTCTTTCGCGCTGAGCTCTTCTTTTGATGAACCAGGGCATTTAACTTTTTTAAATACTCGTTTTCCATTCGGAGCCGTTGGACTTCTGCTATCAAATCTTCTTCAACTTGCTTGTCTAGTATTTGACTGCCCTCTAACACTGCATGGACACGTTTTTTCTTATTAAGTCCCGCACGACCTTCTTCTAAGTAGATCCTTTCCCATTGGGCTATTTTTTTAATATTAACCCCGTAAATCGCCGCCGTTTTCTCATAGCCCAGCTTATTTTGGTGCATATCTTCAATTATTTTTTGCTTGAATTCGCCTGTAAGATGTGTCCGGTTGCCGCTCTTCCTATTTAGGCCTTCATAGCCTTCTTCCTTATAAACACGTTCCCATTTTTCTATCATTTGGGGATTCAGGTCATAGATGTCTGCTGTTTCTTTATAATTCCGCTTGTTTTCAATCAGATCATCAATAACAGCTTTCTTAAATTCTGCAGAAAAGGTTCTATGCTTTTTGCCCTGTTTATTTTCTTTATATAGTCCTTCAACGCCATTGTCTATATAGGTTTTCTCCCAACGCGCTACCATTTTATCGTCAATGTCATATTTTCTTGCTATTGCTTTATAGCCTGGTTGGTTTTTCAGTAGATCTTCTACTACTGTCTGTTTAAATTCTCCTGAAAAATTCCTTCGTTTTCTTCTAGACACAGAAATGCACCCCTTTTCATTATACACGACTTTCATCGTGTCTAACTTTTGGGGTGCATTTCAAAGCGGCGGTTATTTCTCAATAACTAACGAACTTGGGCTAACCGTTTTCCGGTTAGACAGCCTGTGGGGCTGGCGTGCTTGCAACACGTCAGTCCTTTTCTTATATTATACCCATAGATTGTAAAATATGCAACCGAAATACAGTGGGTTTAGACTTTCTTTGATTATGCGATGTTGCTGACAATTAATCGGATACTTAACCCGGAATTCGGTCCGGCAGGAAGTCCTAGGTGAGTATCGATGCCGATATTAGAACGTAGGTCATTGAGCAAGGCAATAGGATCGACTGCTTGTCCTAATTTGCTTTGGGAATCAGGGCGAGGATTGGATACTTCTTTTGCCCGATACACTTCAAGTGCGCTTTGTTCGTCAATCGCCCGTCTGCAAAGCGCGCGTATGTAATATCTGTTAAATTCACCTTCGGCAAGCATTTCATGGGCATTTACCGGGACTTGTGCATTGGTAAATCCCTTTTTGGTTCGTCGTTGCTCAAAGGCCTTCAAGCACCCGGTTCTAAGGTTTGCGGCCAAGGAGGCATCATTGCCGGTGGTAATTGCCTGTTGCAAAATCTCCGGATATTGTTTGATTCCAAAATCATTTAACCGAGCACTGAGGTATACTGTTTTGTTATTAAGATCAAATTGCAGTTCTTCCAACATCATAGCTCTTGTTTTTTCGTCAAGATCAAAAAAATTAAGTGCCATAAAAATAATTCCTCCATTCCCAATTTAGATTTGTTAATAATTCATTTCGAGATATCTTAGTAATCACCTTTGCATTATAGAGAAAACTCATTAATATTTGTTTAAACCAGGCAATAATATTAAACTCTATTTAGAAAGGTAATTTCACTATAATAATAGAATAAATGACGATATGTAATATTTTGGATTATTTTGGTAATTTGATGGGGATGAGCGAAGTGGCGATAAACTTTGTTAAAGTAGCGGATTTCTTACAGGAGGACTATCCGAACTTAGAAGTTTGTATGGGCAATGGTACGCCGATACATGTCTTTCAGTGGCAGTGCGAGGGGACTATTTCCATTCATCAAGACAGGGGAGTGAAGTGTGAAGATCCCGATTTTATTGAAAAGGCCCGTCAGTTTATAACTAAAGCAAAAGAGATGCATGCAGGTCTTGTTTTAACACCAGAGTATTCATTTCCGTATGGAATATTGGATGAAATAATAGACGACAAAAATAAATGGCCGGAAGCTGAAAAGCTTTGGTGTTTAGGAACTCAAGGAGAATCGCGCGTTTGATAAACATAACGCGCCATTTGATTTTTTATATCCAAGCTGCCAAACTTCGACATGTGATAAATGCAAAAAAAGTGACTTCTTTTTTGGAACACTTTTTGGTCATTTTGAAGAAGGCGAGATAGAAAGCTCGGATGAAAGTGTTGCTCGAATGTTGGTCGGAGCCGATGATAGCGAAGATGTTGAGAGAGGTAAGAAATTAGGATTGCTTCTTGAATTGAAAAGAAATCTTGAAGCAGGCAATTTTCCTGAGGTGTTATATTATTTTCAGGATAATTGTCAACTTCAGGTGCATGATGAGTTTCCGGATCAAGGGAAAAAAATGATCAACTTATTTCCGGTGAATACTCCGGGACACTCGTATCCCGAAGCTCTTGTGGTAATTACAGATAAGACAACGGAAGAAGAGGTCGAGGAATTACTTACCCACCTTTCATCAAAGTTGAGTAAAGATTATCGGGATCAAATATTGATTTATTATAAACCTGTAGTGGAAAGCAGTTTCAAGTACTACGACAAACATTTAATAGGTACGGCTTACACAAATCCTAATTACAGTGATGGTTGTGCATCAATAAAAAACCCTAGAATCAGCAAAGAATCGTACGGGGGATGAAGTGATGAGACTACAGGATATTGCTCAAGCGGGAGATTTAAAGATAGTTGATGAAAAGTCGATTGCCTTTGAAGGTATGGAATTCTTATGCGTGACGGCGGAAAAAGAATGTTTCGACGATAGCCTTTCAAACGTTATCGAAATATTTCTTAGTAGGTTTGACGGAACTAAATGTCGGAGAGTTTAAAGGCAAGCGTGGATACGAGAAGTTTACTCAATTTCAACATAAATTAATGGCAAAAATATATTTTCAATCCAAGAGTGATTTAAAGTGGAATTTTTATTTGATTTTTGTAATTGATGACAAAGAGTTTTTACAGGACATCCCGATTGCTGATATTGAAAACGATGAAAACTTTGCTAGAAAGTATTTTTTTAGTGGCAATGAAGCGATAGAATTCTTGAATCGAGGTAAGTATGTTAAGCCCGTAATAGACGGTTCAGCACCTGCAAATCCGGTTTCAGAATGGACTGCAATTCTTGAGACTGTTAAATTGACGGGAGTACTATACAATGACTATGCTTCTACTCCTGTAAATGACTATATTTATAATAATGTTCCTTTTAATGCGAAACAGGCGACAGCAAATTTACGTAGGAATTTAAATTCTACTACTAACGAGACTAAATTCGATCACATATGCGAAGTTGATATTGCAAAATTTCGGCCTCATTGCTTTGGTCCCAATGAAAAGTTCCGGCCGGTTCTTGTAAATTTATTGCATGGCTCAAATGGGAGCGGAAAGTCTTCTATTCTTGAGAGCATCGAACATGCTATAACCAATAGTGTCAGAAAATTAGAGGACTTTAAGGATACTGTTAAACTACCGACAATAGCAATTAGTGGAGTATCCAAGGATGGCCCGATAACCCTTCGTTCGAATAAGGCTGTACAGAAGTGCAAGGAACTTGATAATGCATGGTATGGGACACCTATGGGCAGAGGTACTTGTGCTTTAAATACAAATTTTAATCGTTTCAATTGTTTTAATGCAGAAAGTGCTTACAAATTTGCACTGGAAGAAAGTAGAGACGAAAGAAAGCACTACGATATGTTTACGAACCTCTTTTTTGATAACAGTATATTGGAGATGCAAAAAAGATGGGTAAGATATGAAAAAGAGTTTATCGAACATAAGAAAAGGCTAGAAATAGATCGAACTAAAATAGCAAAGAAATTAAGTGATTTAGAATACAATGTGCAAGCTTTTATGAACCCAAGCACGAATAATTCAGCTTTTGAACTTAAAGAGTTATTAACCCGAATATCATTCTCGGATAACACCGAGATAAACGAAAAAGAAGATTCAAATTATGAAAAAACTCAGGCGCATTTAAAGAACTTGGCTCCGATCGCCGGTCGATTGAAGTCTAATCTAGAGAGAGCCCAAATATTTACTTTCCAGAAGGTTTTGGATCGTAAAAAAATTTTAGAGGCTGAAGTCTCCAAATTACGGAATGATTTACAATTAAACCAAGATAAAATTTCAAAAGAAAAGAAAAAAACGGAAGAGAAACATATCGATATTAAGCGATTAAAACAAGAGGATATTCAACAAGAGAATCATATCCGAGATTTAAAAGAAGCTTTGAATATGTGGCAGAAAGTAGAGTTTGTTATTACTAACCGGGCAAGGGTTGAAGAGTATCAAAATTTAGTTGAAAAGTATAAGAGATTACAGAGTACGGAAAAATTAATACAAAAAATCAATATAGAGTATCCGACGATTCAAACTATGAAGCCTAATGATGTTGAAGGTTGCTCCGAAGAAGAAATGTTGGAGATAAGGAAAAGTCTTCAATCTAGGAAGGATAGGCTAGCCGAAGTAAATCATCTTATAAATGAAGCAAAGAAAAACGTAGATAAATATCGTCAGATGAAGCTGCAATTGAAAACTATTGCAACAAGTCTAATTTTATCTGAAAAGAATAATGATCATAAGTGTCCGTTGTGTGGTAACATTCATGAGAGTCAAGAGATACTTATTAATAAAATTAATGGGATTTTATTAGAATCTGAGGACGATCAGTTATTTTTAACATTGGAGAGTCAGAAAGATTCATTATTAAAGGATATAAACGATTTTGATTTGCTGCTGAAGGAATACAACGTAAAGCAAAATAATATAAGAAAACTTTTTGAGGCGGCTAAACTTGTAAATAGTGAAATAAGAAATATTTCGCTAGATAAAAAGCCGTGTGAGATATTGGAAGAGGTTCAAAAGAATCTGATTCTGGCAATTGAGCAAATAAGAGAGCTGGAGAATATACAACGGAGTATTAATGTATATTCGCTGGAAGGATATAATGATAATGCTATATTGGATGCCAAAGCTTTTATAAGTTCAAACCCTTATTATTTGCGTTATGATGAAACTGGTAATAAAGAAAGCAGCTTTCGTGCCTATTTATCTGTAATTATTCAAGAAGAAGAACAACGAAAGGTTAAAATTAAGGAAGCAATCGATTTAGCCAACAGCGATATTGAGGGTAGTATAAAAATAATTAGCTTATTAAATTCGGATGGAATACAAAATCGCATTAATGAGCTTTTACGAGAAACAGATATTTTTTTGGAAATGGTTAATGATCATCAAAGGTGTAAGGTATATTTTAATATTGCGCATGATAAAAATCTCCTAACTTGGGCCACTGATCTGGATAATGCATTAATTAAGCTAGAAATACATTTAAACTATATACATACAAGTAAGCTGATTCAGCGACAAAAAGAAGAAATCAATAAAGATAAGGAAGAACAAAGAAATCTTGATCTTTGTTTACAGCGATGCAACAAAGCGGTAGATGCTTTTAAAGGAATGCCCAGACTAGATGAACGGGTGAAAGATTTCATTGAAATAAATAAAGCAAGCATTGAATATTTCTTTAAAGCGCTTCATATGCCGCGGGAGTTTGTAAGTCTTAGCTTAGAACGGGATGAAGCCGGAGATAGGCTTATTGCAATACGTGGGGTGGATAATAAGCCGATTAGAATTTATCAGATGAGCACAGGTCAAAGGACTGCTTTGGTGCTTGCCGTGTTGTTTACATTGCATCTATCGGCGGTAAATGCGCCTGAATTCTTGATACTTGATGAACCGGTAGCTAATATGGATGATCTTCATTTAATGAACTTAATCGACATATTAAGAGAGTTGGCTTTGCAAGGCATCCAAATTATTTTTACTACGGCAAACCCAACTGTTGCCGGATTATTTAGACGGAAATTTAGTTTCTTCGGTGAAGCTTTTAATCATTTTGAACTTATAAGATCAAACAATGAAATTACGCGCATAACTACATACAGCTATACGCCGGACAAAGAAACGGGGGAAATTTTGAAGCCGGTTTCCTAATACGAGCTTTGAGCACCACTTTCCCATATTGATCGGTGCATGTAAAAAAAAACACCACAATAGTGTGGTGGTAATACAAAGTTATACTGTGGAAAGTCCATATGATATGGATACAGACTTATTTTCACGAAGTAAAGAAAAATAGTTATTAGTTAGTTGTTGTTTAATCTAAATGGAATATATAGGCTCCGAGATTGTCAGAGACTGACAACAATTTTACAACAACTACGCTAAAAAGTACTGTGACGCTCCGTGATGAAAATCCAGCAGTGACAAATATCCATGGCGTTTTGAAACGTAATATGGAGTCAAACCTTGACTACGAATCAAAAGGTCGCAGGTTCGAATCCTGCCGGGGTCGCCATAGATATTTCAAGGGTTTTACGATACTTTCGTAAAGCCTTTTTTATCGTTTTTATAGCAATTTGACAACAACGCGGGGGAATTGCTTTTTGTACATTTTCATTATGTTGACGCCGTTTTCCGAGAGCCGTAATGGATATCTTGGCCGGTTTGGAATAATCAGGAGAATATTTACAGAATGACCAATATCGCTAATAACAGCAGCACGCCTATAGGCGTGTTGCTGTTATTTATAAGGAATAATTTTTTATAGTTTTTAAAAATTAAACAGTACTATTCTTACTTGGTCCGCCGCTCGTTTAGAGAACCGGGATGCAGCCATCAAGCAAGAAAATTATGTTTTCTAGAATGAGTCAATATGAATGCTGACATGGGTATTCTTAATTGCTAACTCTAATTCGGATACGATGAATTCTCCCAAAGCATGAGATTCTTTGACTGTCACATTTTTATCCAGTGTCACGTGCAGATTAATATACGTTTCGTGTCCTGCTATTCTTGTTTTAACATCGTGATAATTGATAATTTTTCCTTGAAATCTCTCCATAATCTCTTCGATTTTTAGGCGGTCGTTTGGGGACAGTCCTGCATCCAGTAGTGGTATTAACGCATTTTTGGATAGATACCAGGCTTCTCTAGTAATAATCAGAGATACTATAATGGCAATAATCGGATCAAAGACAGGTATTCCCGTTACTTTCATCAGCAAGATGCCAATGGCTACACCGGCAGAAGTATAAACATCGGCTTTCAAGTGGGAAGCATCCGCCGCCAAGGCTGCGGAATTTTCTCTTTTAGCAGCTTTATACAGATATGCTGACAGCAGGGCGTTAACTATAGCGGACAAGATCATTACAACGAGTGCAAGAAACGTATCTTCCGCTTTGACCGGAAAAATTATTTTTAGTACAGCTTCTTTCATTATGATCATGGAAGCGGCAAGCAACAGTATGCCTTCCAGGAGAGCGGATACATTTTCAAATTTTCCGTAGCCAAAAGGGTAGGAGTCATCTGCGGGGCGTATAGACAGGCGGATGGCAAAAAAGGTAATCAGGGCCGACAGCAAATCCATTCCCGAATGTATGGCTTCCGATAGAATACTGACAGAGCCGCAGTAACTGGCAGCCATTACCTTGGCGGTAATTAACAGACAATTGGATAGAATGGTTAGTGAGGCGGCTATGGTTTTAGTCGGTTGTTTTGAATAAAAAATAGGTTTACTCATAAGGAAACACGCTCCAGATTTAAGATTGAATGAAAACTACCGAGGATTGCCATAGCCGTTCACTCAAATGAAAGAAGTTAACAGGGAGGCGGGGGCTGATTTTTTTCGCAATCCTTGCAGTAGCCGTATGCATATAACTGGTAATCAGTAACGGAAATACCGTCCACATCGTTTCGACCGGCATTGAATGTATTCGCGCAAATTCCTTTCATTTCTACTACTTTGCCGCAGGAGATGCAAATGAAATGATGATGGTGGAGTGCATGGCAATCATTGATTTCATACCGGTGACGGCCATCGCCAAAATCCAGTTTTTGCACGATGCCGAGAGAACTAAGCAGTTCCAGCGTTCGATAAACGGTAGCCAAGCCGATAACCGGGTGTTGCCGGTGGATAATTTCATACACGTCTTCGGCACTGGGATGCTGATCCGTATATTTGCTGATGGTGCGGAAAATAATCTCCCGCTGCCAGGTCAGCTTATATTTACCATTGAATTTTTCTTGTAAGACAGAAGTGTTCATCGGTCGATTAGTGAGTCCTCCTTTAAAAGTGATTAGGATGCTTGTTTTGGCTCATTGTTCATACGGATAAAGAACGAAGCCAGTAAGCCGAAGCATAGGCAAAGAGCCAAGGCCAGGAAGGTGAAGAAATAGCTGCCTGATTTCAATATGTTCAACGCAAGAATAGGGCCGATGCTGGCACCGGCAAAGAGAATAAACGTATAGGCGGATACGGCGGCACCTCTTGCACTTCCTCCCAGCCTGCCTATAAGGGCAATGAGCGTGGGGGCGGCGATAGCAATTCCGGCGACAAAGAGAATACTGGAGACAATGATTAATAGCGAATTTGCGCTGATACCAAGCAGCAGCAGCCCAATGATAGCTATCAGCAATCCACTACGCAGGACGGGTAAAACTCCATACTTTTCCACTAACTGCCCGGCATAAGGTGACAGCAGCATACCGATGATTCCCATAGAACGGACATACAATATCTGCTGGGCGGTAAACCCAAACAAAGGACTGCTCAGATAATTATTTAACGCAGTGTACATGCCCACGAAGGAAAGAAGAAGTGTTAAGGCGATTGTATAGGAATAAAGTAAGGATTTTTGGGTTAGAATCGTTCCCATTTGTCTGAATATCGCAGTTGTACTTGTATTGGCATGTGTAACAGGACTCTTGGGAATGAACCACAAGATCAAAAAGGCGGTCACCACATAAATAATACCCAGAAGATAACATACAAGATTCCATCCATAATGCTGGCTGATGTAACTGCTGAAGATCTGGCCGGTAATTCCAGCCATCAGAAATCCTGTACTGATAAAACCAATTGTCGTTACCCGCTTTTGCGGCGGAAATACTTCTACAGCATAAGCGAGAGCTACCGGCGAAAACGTTGCTGCTGCCGCTCCCTGGAGGGCACGGAATAGAATCAGCCAGGACAGATCGGTAATTAAACCCATCAGCAGTGAAATTACTGCCAAAATAGATAGTCCTGAGAGAATAACAGTCTTGCGGCCAAACTGGTCGGATAGTGGCCCGTAAAAGAGGCAGCCAATCGCAAAGCAAAAAGAAAAGGAGCTGCTGGTCCAGGCTGCCTGGGTCGGCGTGACCTTAAAAATATCTGTGAAGGTTGTGATCAAGGGAATTGTGATGTAGAGACTCGACATAATTACCAGACCGGCCCAGAATAAGACGCCTGTCATGAGCGAATAATTTTTTGATGGTTCTTTTATTGGGTTTGCTAGTTCTTTCAAAGTAAATCCTCCTATCGAAAAGAATAAAGTGATTAATCCAATGTAATAATGATTAGCTAAGCTAATTATTAGGGGTAAAAATAAAGACTAGACCAGCTCCTCAATCATTAACAAAAAGTTAGCCAGGCTAATTAAAAAAATAAAAAATCGTGTTAATTTTATGTTCATAGATTGATTTTTATTAGCAAATGAACCAAACAAGTGGTCTCTTCATCTGTTAGGGAATATCTTTGCCTAAGATTTCAGCGTATGAAACAAAGTGTGCATTAGTCTGCCAAGCCAGCTTCCCGGTTTGTGGCGGTGATGTGAACGACCGCAGTTTACACATTTGTCCGGGTCAATCTGATACTGTGGACTGTTCTTGCTGATGGCGCCGGCAGGACAATGCCGCCGGCATTTGCCACAGCACCGGCAGGCACCGGTGATATGATAAGCCATGTTGAACACTCCTTTCGCAATGATTTTGTAGAGAGAGACAAAAAGTCTTAGTCATCGGAATGATGGCCTCTGCCATGGGAATGGTGGTGGCAGTGATGATCGTGATGGCCATGATGTCCGTGATGATCGTGCGAACCATGATGACCAGGGTGATGATCTTCGGTGTTTTCCATTGTTTCCAGACTGGCGTTTACTCTATCAATGAGAGCGAGCAGTTGTGATTGTTCTTCAGCGGCAAGGCTTTTAAACAAGGCTGCCGTTACGTCATGGGTAGAGGCGGTTGATTGGGCAGCTGCCTGCTTACCACTTTCCGTCAGGGATATCCGCATGATGCGCTGATCATTTTCATCCTGCCGGCGGGAAATCAGACCCGACTGTTCCATGCGCAGCAGCATTTCCGTCATGGACGAAGGGCGGACATCAAGGATCTCGGCAATATCCCGCTGACTGGCATCATTAGTCTGGGCGAGAATGGACAACACACGGGATTGGCCGCGGTGAAATTTATGACCCTCTTTACCGCCATGAGCGATTCGATGCTCCATGCGATGGATCAGGCGGCTCAAACGGGATAGAGCGTAATATAATTGATCGGTAGTATTTGTTGGCATAGTATATCAACTTCTTTCTGTTTTTTTATTAGGTACCTAACTATATTTATACTATACATTCATTGGTGAAACATGTCAATGAAAATATTTAGGTACCTAATAAAATATTGGGGGAGTTGAGGAAATCGGAGATATGTCCATGGCATGTCTTTTTTTGACGCTTATTTTAAACTTAATATTTAGGGGAAGAATTACCTATGTTAATATAACGTGGGTAATTTTTTTTATTTTTTACTCACGTTATATTGATATGGGAAGTAATTACCCATATAATGGAATGAAAGGGGGCGATACGATGCAAGATAGCACGTTAAAATTTTTACCGCCTGATATTGACCTTGAGACTAAAAAAGTTTTAAAACAGCTGGTTAGATCACACAGAGCACTGGCGGAGTTAAAAGGCTTTGCCGATACGATGCCTAATAAGAACATTTTCCTCAATGCAGTGACTATTAATGAGGCGAAGGATAGTTCCGAAATAGAAAATATCATAACCACTCACGATGAATTGTTTAAGGCTATGTCCCAAGCAAATTATCATAACTCCGCGGCCAAGGACGTTGTAAACTATCGGACGGCCCTGTGGAAGGGGTATGAGCTCGTCAAAACAAAAAAAATGATGACCACGAATATGATTGTTGAAATTCAACAAGACATTGAGAAAAATCGAGCCGGTATCAGAAAGTTACCGGGAACGGTTTTGCAAAACCAGACCACAGGTGAAGTGATTTATATACCGCCCAGTAGTGAACAAGAAATTCTTGCACTCATGTCAAACCTGGAAAGATATATAAATGATGATTATGATGCGATTGACCCGCTGATCAAACTGGCAGTAATTCATTACCAGTTTGAATCGATCCACCCGTTTTATGATGGGAATGGACGCACCGGCAGAATCATAAATGTTTTATACCTGGTTCTTAAAGAGCTGTTAGACAGTCCCATTCTATATCTTAGTAAATACATCATACGTAACAAAAGCGCCTATTATCTGCTACTACAGGAAGTACGGACAAAAGAGGCTTGGGAGGAATGGGTTCTTTTTATCCTGGATGGCATTGAGCAGACAGCCGAAGAGACATTATTATTGGTGAAAAAAATTAATGCAGTGGTGGACAAGACTGCAGAAGACATAAAAAATACGCTGGCGCGGGTTTATTCAAAAGAACTGGTGGAGCTGTTATTTTATGAGTTTTATACCAAAACGGCTTACATTGAAGCAGGTCTTGGCGTTTCGCGCAAGACAGCGGCTGCTTATTTGTCGGCTCTAGAAGAAGCTGGTTTCCTTGTATCGCAGAAAATTGGCAAGGAGCGAATTTATCTCAACAAGCAATTATTTGAGGTGGTTCAGGCGGCAGGGACCTAAAGGGAGTTCGGGTAATAATATTTTGTAATTCGGAATGATGGACCGTAGTGTTGGATGAAAATTTTCAATTAACTTGAGATATAAACAGAGATGGCAGAAAAAAAGATACAGGATACGTTTCACTTTTGCAATTCTTATTTATTTGTTGTCTGATATATAATACTTATTCCTTCTGCTCATCAAGTTATAAAAATACTTGCACTAGAGGACATAAGCATATGGATGAAACCAAATATTTGACGTTTTGAAACGAAAAACGTACATTCCCGAAACGTTTGAGAGAATTCTCATTAAAATTATTGATAAAACCCCGGATACCTGAAAATAACAGTAAGTCCGGGGTTTTATCATTTCAGAAACTTAATTTGTGTTGGAAGCTAAAGGTTTCGCATTTTGCACGTGTAAATAGCAAATCTCAATGGTTTTCACAATAAAGCGATCTTTTTTATTATTACAGTTATTTCTTCAGCTTTTTGTTTTTGGAATTAAGCAGTAAGATAAAACTCCTAGCATAGCAAAGATATAATAAATGATGGAAAAAGGAATATTCAAGTCGATTAGCCGTCCGGCTAATGCAGGGCCGAAGGCTCCGCCCAGAAGATAAAATAGTGTAAAAATACCCATGCCCATACCAAGCTCTGATACAGACAGCGTTGTTGACACTAAATTTCCACTGGCAGTCAAAAGGCCATTAAACGCAAGCATAAGAATAATGACTACAAGGGCATCGACCCATGGTGGCAGGCTGGTAAACAGACCCAGAAGAATAAATCCGCCGATAAGGGAGTATTGAGAAATTTTAAGAATCCATGAACTCCCATAATGATCGGTCCAGCGGCCAATAGAAGATCCGAGAATTGCAGCAGCAGCGGCACCTGGCAATATAAGTATGCCAATTGTACCCGACGGCAAGTGAAAGGTGTGCTTCATTACTAACGGCAGTAGAAAGAATAATCCAGTATTACATACAAATGTAAGAAAGCCTATCCCCAAGATACGCAGGAAAGGAGCATTTCTTAGGAATGATGCTTGCATAAAAGGCTGGGGTGTTTTTTGAATATGAATAGCAAACCATGCAAGAAGTGTAGTGCTGATAAAAAGGTATAGCCAATGCATCGTTACGCCTAACAGTATACATGTCAATCCTGCCGAGAATAGAACTGCTCCGAAAATATCGAAGGACCTTCGGGTGTGTTCCAGGTCTGGGACGTACTTGAGGATAAGAAGGATAACCAAAAAGCTTGCACCCGATACCAGAAACAAGGCATGCCAGCCGGCGTATTGCTCGATAAATCCGCCAAACACAGGTCCGAACCCGGATGCAAACGCAATGGAGGCGGACAGCGCGCCAAGAGCTTGCCCTCTGTTTCCCGGACCAAAATATACGGTTGCAAGTGCATAGGAAAGAGGGGAAATGGCTGACGCGCCTGCTGCCTGTAACAGTCTGCCACCGATTACCTGCCAGTAGGAAGTTGCCAAAAAGCCAACAATAGAGCCGCTGGCAAAAAGAAATAATCCAATGACATACAAATGCCGAATAGAATAAGACTCTGTTAATTTCCCATACGTTCCGGCTCCAATTGCCATCAAAATACTATAACCGACCATTACCCAGCTCACCTGCGAGGAAGTGAGTGTAAAGGACGCGGCAATGGATGGTATTGCCAAATTGAACATTGTTATATTCATATTTCCAAATAAGAAAAGCAAGCAAAGTATGCCAATTAGTTTGCGGTCACTTTTGGTTAAAGAGATAGATATACTGTCCATAAGAAAGATTTACCTTAGAAGAATTCGGGGAATGTACGCCAGGTTTCTGTTTGCGATTTATCATGACCCCTTCCTTTTCAGGAGGGGGGTGGTAGGATGACTATTTACGAAGCATTGGCATTTGCGGTTGCATTTGCCACGCTCATGGTATTGGTCACGACCAAAAAGAAATAGCCGCCCCTGCTCAGATGGCGGCTATTTCTTAAATAACGTCAACTTGGGCTAACCGTTTTCCGGTTAGACAGCCTGTGGGGCTGGCGTGCTACCAACACGTCAGTCCTTTTCTTATATTATACCCATAGATTGTAAATTATGCAACGGGCCGGGAAAAAATCCTGGTCTGCCGGTCTCACTTTACTTGCAATTCACTCGAAAAGAGCTATAATTAGAAATAGGTGGAAATTAAAGAGTCGCCGTGACCCGGAAGTGCGGGAACACTCCCGAGGCACGAGCAGGTGGCAACAGCACCTACACGTAACAGTCAAGCTGTCCACGACGACATTTTTATTATACAACGCTGCCCGCTTGAACACAAGCGAGGCGCAGCGTGTGATAGAGATGCCGGTAGGGTGGGAGCAGACTGCGCGATTTCATGCAGCAAATGATTGAGCCTATCCCTTTAAACCATTAACGGAAAGGCAAGCATTCGCTTACATATTTCTCGACGCTTTTCTGTTGAAACCGGTTATGTTCCGGTTTATTGGTATTGGGATTTAGCAGATGATGAAGCCAAGCGCATGTGTAGGGGTAAAAGCCTCGCATGCGCTTTTTAATTTCCCCTATAAAAAAGCTGGCGGCAGCGCTAACGTGTATGCCACAGCCTAAGTATAGGGGGCTTTGTGGTGTTAAACAGTATTTTAAACCAAGCGTTTGAACAGTATGTCTTTGACAGAGTGGATAATATCCTCAGTATAGCCGGTGTTGCTGATGCAAAATACAGGAAAGCAGTGAAAGAGGCCGACTCTGTACTATCACAGCTTATGGCAATTGCCCGCGAACTGGAAGCGCAGCATCCGGAACTGCTTCGGCTGGTTATGGAGTATGAGGCCGCCACTACGCTTGAATCCGGATTAGCCGCTGAAATTGTTTATCGGGAAGGTATTCGGGATAACTGCAGCATACGTCAAGAAGTCGCCACTTTTATGCAGAAGCAATTTTAAGGTTATCAGTTTATCTCTTCACTTACTAGCTGCTAATAAACAAGGCGATGTCAGGAGATAAGGAGCGACAGGAATCATAACGAGTTATCAAGTCCAAGTTTATTGGTGAATAAAGGCCAAAGGGGAGTCAGGTGTGTATGTGCCTGTGGGAAAAATAGCAATGCCATCGACGAATGTGCCGATGGCATTGTTATTTTTTATTTTTTATGGATGGACTGATTGCCGGACAGGTTTTACCGGTGTATCCTGCGGTGATGTTTGATTTGGCTCCGCTTTATACCAGGCGGCATACATTGTCGGCAGTACGAGAAGCGTTAGCACGGTGGCGCCAAAAAGTCCGCCGGCAATGGCGACGGCCATCGGGCCCCAAAAAACACTGGAAACAAGTGGAATCATGCCGAGAATTGCGGCTGCTGCGGTTAAAAGGATAGGACGGAAACGGGCGACAGTGGCGTTAATGATGGCATCCCACAGAGGGTCTCCGGCTTGGAGTTGTTGTTCAATCTGGTCAATGAGAATGACTGAGTTTCTCATGATAATTCCGGCTAGCGCCAGGAGGCCAAGCTGCACAACAAAGCCCATGGGACGTCCGGTTAATAATAATCCCAGACTGACACCAATAATACCGAGTGGAGCCGTTAAGAGAGTCAGCACCATCTTAGGGATGCTTTGCAGCTGGAACATGAGTAAAGTCGTGATAATGAATACCATTACCGGTACCGGCTGCATCAGCCATTTGGTAGCTTTGGTGCTCATCTCCATGGGACCGCCAATATCAATGCTGTAGCCTGGCGGCAAGGAGGCACGAAGTTCTTTCAGATTATCGTAGGCTGCTTTGGTTGCGTCGTTTCCCAGTACGCCTTCAATGGTATTAGCCTGGACGGTAATCGTAGGTTTAAGATCACGGCGCCAGATGAGGCCTTCTTCCGCATCGTAGCTGATTTTAGCGATTTGATCCAAAGGAATGTATTTGCCATTACCAATATGGATATTTAAGTCTTTCAGGCGGGAAAGGTCATTCCGGTTTTGTGCGTCAACCCGAAAGGCAATGCTCACTGTTTTATCCTTTTCCCGGTATTCGGTTATATCAGTTCCAGAGAGTAGAGCTTGGAGACCGGATGCCAGCGCCTGGCTGTCCAGTCCGAGCATCCGCGCTTTATCCTGATCAATGGCTAAATGCATGACTTTGCTTTTTTCATTCCAGTCAAGATTAATGCCGGTAAGAGTGGGGTTTGTCGCCATGTTGTCTTGCACTTGTTTGGCGATGGCCCGGACTTTGTCATGGTCGTTGCCGCTCACTCTGAGCATGACCGGATAAGGATCGGAAGGGCCGGTTTTAATCAGTTTAGTGTTACCGCGTACGTTGGCAAATTCAGTGGTAAACAGTTCCTGCGCTTTTTTCGTTAGTTCCGTGCGGGCGCTCAAGTCTTTTGCTGTGATAACAAATTGAGCAAAATTGGTATTAGGCAGGGTAGGTTCGGCGGTTAAAACGAACCGTGGCGCCCCTTGCCCCACGTAATAGGTATAATTGACTACGTTGTTGTCTCCGGCTAACTGCTGGGCAAACCGCTCCGCTTCCTGCTGGGTTGCCTGCAGGGAGGCGCCTTGCGGTAATTGCATGTCCATAATTAACTCGGGCCGGGTGGAAGCCGGGAAAAATTCTTGTTTAACCAGTCCTAGTAAGAGGATGGAACCAACAAAACAAGCGACGGTGGTTGCCAAAACTTTTTTACGGTGTGTCAGGCAGGAAGTTAATATTTTTTTAAACATCCGGTAAAACCGGGTATCGTAAACATTGTAATCGGATGTATTACTGGCCGGATGAACTTTTACCAGGTTATAGCCCAGGAGGGGAGTAACCGCGCCAGCAGCAACCCAGGACAGAAGCAGGGCAATCGTGACTACGGAAAAAATACTGCCGACAAACTCGGAAGCGGTGCCTTTCGAGAACCCTACCGGAATAAATCCGGCACATGTGATCAAAGCACCTGTCAAACGGGGCGCTGCAGTGGAGCTATAAGCATAGCAGGCGGCATCAAACCGGCTCCAGCCTTGCTCCAGTTTTACAATCATCATCTCGATGACGATGATGGCGTCATCTACCAACAGGCCCAGCGCGATAATCAGTGCGCCCAGGGAAATTTTATGCAAGTCAATTCCTAAAGTTCTCATGACAATAAAGACGCCGGTAATTACCAGAGGAATGCACAATGCGACAATAACGCCGGATCGCATGCCGAGACTGATAAAACTAACGATCAATACAATGGCGACGGCTTCGAGCAGAGATTTGACAAATTCGTCAATGGATGATGCTACGACTTTCGGCTGATCTGCTACTGTATTCAATTCCAAGCCAGCCGGCAGATCTGTTTGTACTTGGGACAAGGTCTTATTCAGGTTTTGCCCCAAGGTAAGGATATTGCCGCCCCGTTCCATAGATAAAGCCAGGCCGACAGCTGGCTGACCATTGTAATACATTTTGGGATCCGGCGGATCAATGTAACTGCGTTCGACTGTAGCGATATCGCCGAGCCGGAAGGTGTGCCCGCCGGCACGAATGGGAAGATTTTTCAGGTCGTCTAAATTTTCGAACATGCCGGTGATGCGAACATAGACATTATCCGAAACTGTTTCCAGCATACCGGATGGTGCCATGGCATTTTGCGCCTGTATGGCAGTGGAGATGTCAGCAGGCGTGATGCCCAGCTTTGACAGTTTGTTGGTTTCCATTTCAATATAAATTTTTTCCGTCTGCACACCGATAAGTTCGATTTTCTTTACACTCGGTACGCCTAACAAGGTTCGGCGGATGGTTTCCGCTTTTTCCCGCAGTTCTTCATAAGTATAGCCGTCACCGGTCAAGGCATAGACACAACCATATACATCATCGAAACGATCGTTAAAATAAGGACCGTTAACTCCTGCCGGTAAGGTAGGCTTGATATCATTGACCATGTTGCGCACTTCCAGCCAAGTGGGGCGGATTTGGCTTTCGGTGACGGCATCATCCCTCAAAACAACGTAGATAATGGACTGACCAGGACGGGAATAGCTTTTAAGATAATCCAGGCCCGGGGTATCCTGCAGCTTTTTTTCAATTTTATCGGTGACTTGTTCTTCGATTTGACGGGCGGTAGCGCCAGGCCAATTCACGGAAACGATCATTTGGCGAATGGTGAAGTCGGGGTCCTCCATCCGGCCGAGGTTCTGATAGGAAAAAATTCCGCCAAGGAAGATCACAGTGATAAAATAATAGACTAATTGTTTATGGTTGAGGGCCCATTCGGTTAAATTGAACGGTCTCACTGGCTATCACCACCCTTTGCCCGTACTGTTTGCCCTTCGCGCAGCTTATGGACACCGGCTGTAACAATGGTTTCACCTAGATTTAACCCGGAGAGGACTTGAACTTGTGTATTGCCAAAGCTGCCAATTTGAATGGTACGTAAATGAACAACCTGGTCTGTTACAATCCAGACGTTAGGCGTATCATTTGTTTGATAGATCGCGGATAGAGGGATGGTGGTAAAGCCAGGGGTTTGACCGTCGAAGCCGACGACGTGTACGGCGGCTGTCATGCCGAGTTTGATTTCCGGCGGCGGATTGACCAAGCTGATACGAACTTTATAGGTGCGGGTTGTCGGGTCGGCCATGGGCGCGATTTCCCGTACTTTACCATCTACTTTCATATTGGGAAGAGCCCAGAAGGATACGGTGAGCCGGGTTGACTTACGTAGTTCTTCGATACGGTTTTCCGGCACACTGATTTCCACTTCCCGCTCGCCGTCCTGAACAATGGTCATCACAGTTTGACCGGCGCTAACCACTTGCCCGGCTTCGGCGCTGAGGCTGGAAATAACGCCGGATTTGTCTGCATAGAGCAGACTATAATCTAATTGGTTAGAACCTTGCGCATATTGGGACGATGCCTGCCGAACGGCAGCCTGAGCGACTTCATAGGCGTTTTCGTATTGATCTAGCTGGGCACGGCTGATGGCATTTTGTGTATATAACTGCTGGTAACGGTGTAAGTTGCTTTCTGCCAGCTTAAGTTGCGATTCTGCAGAATAGACTTGGGCCGAGGAACTGTTAACCGTTTGCTGTAGATCTCGGGGATCAATCTGCATGAGAATATCGCCTGCGTTGACTGAACTGCCGAGCTGTACATTACGTTTTATGATTTTACCAGTTACCTGAAAGGCCAGCTGGCTTTCATAACGGCCACGCACTTCACCGGAATAGGTATAGCCTTGCGGGGGAGCATCGGCGCCAATCACTGCAGTGCGTACAAATGGGATATCCTGAGTTACGGGTTGGGGATGGCTGTGCTCTTTCCATTTTAAGATACCGGCAGCGCATAAAAGAACGGCTGCTGCGACTAACACATAATGCAATTTCTTTTTGGGCAGTTTCGTGAGCCAAAGAAACGGTTGCATGTTTTCACTCCTTAACTGATATTTTAGCGGGGACAAGTTGGGTAAAAGGCTCTTCATATGAGCAGATGTGCACCCAGTGCCCATCGCAGCTGAGCTCAATTTTTCCCAGCTTTCGTCCTTCCCAGGTCCAGGTCCGAATGACTTCATTGACGATTTGGTTGATTTTTTCCGGTGGCAGGGAAGGATCGGCTCTGACAGGGATACCGGCAATAGTTATTTCTCTTGAATCGTAATGCACGTTGCTTGCTCCTTTCCATTAGTAAATGAGAATTTGCTACGGCAATGACACAATGATAATTTGAACAGTTCAAATAAAAGGGATAAAAAATCATCCAAACAGACGATCTGTTGGAATGTGCTTTTATTATTTGAACAGTTCAATTAATAATCAAAAAAAACCATCCAACAGGATTCTGTTGGAATTAGTTTTACTCAAGTGACAAATGCAAAGCCTTTTCCGGTATTGACAACACTTTTTCGATGAGGGACTCGGCCGTTTTTAAATAGGCAGCCATCAGTTTGCTTGGGACTTTCTCGCACAAGGTATCTGTGATACATTGCAGAATGGACATGATAAAATTTACTGCAATATCAGGGTGAGAAACATGGAAATATCCTTTCTGGACTCCATCTTCGATGATGTATATCAAAGAGGGTTTAAGTAGGAGCGTCCCTTGCCGAATGATTTTATTTTTGATATGTATATTCTTTTCATCATATAAAAGATCCAAGAGCAAACCATCTTTATATTGTGCAGCGCGGAAGATGGCAGTTAATATTAATTCAATTTTGCGGGGCGGGATAAAATCGTCAGAATAAGCCATCTGTTTTATATCAGCTAACATGACGGAGATTTGACGGTTAATCACCGCTTCCAGTATTTCTTCCTTGGATTTAAAGTAATAATATACCATTCCTTTGGCGACACCCATTCTTTTAGTGATGTCATGGATGGTTGTTTTACGATAGCCGTTTGCTGAAAATAAAGGTTCGGCAGTATCTAAAATTTCATCGATCCTGATTTTCGGGTCCTGGGGAGTTCGCGACACAGTAATCACCTCAATTATTGAACAGTTCAAATTATAAATCTTGCTGGGGATTTATGTCAAGGATTAACTTCCCTTTTTTCTTTACGCGTAATGAAGTAAACACACTTTCTGACTTCTGTAGTAGCTAAAATAACGTTGCTAGATAAGTGAATGCTTGACTATTGGCAAAATACACCATTATAATATAGTTAAGTAAATTTAATTATATTAACTTAACTATTTAAGGGAGACATGTTATGCCACTACGAGAAGCAATCCACAGATTTTATACCGACATTATACTCCACGAACTACAGTTGATGAATAAAAACCCATCGTATCCCAACCTAACCTACAACACTTTTTTATATCTGAGTATGATTACCTGCAAGAAGAATTGTACCGTTAGTTATATTGCAGAAACGTTACACATTTCAAAATCCGCGGTTACCATCAAGGTCAATGAATTGATTCGGCAAGGGCTGGTTCAAAAAATACAAAGCTCTAGCGATAAACGAGTCTACTATCTATCGTTAGACCCTAAAATTACCGAGGATTACTCGCCTGAGCACCGATTAGACAAAGCTGTTGGCACGATTGAATCAAATTATACGGACGAACAGGTCAAAATGTTTTGTGATATGCTGAAATTCTTTACCAAGGTTTATCTGGAAGAGTAAGTATATTATATTTTGTGAGGATGATTTGCATGGAGATAATAAAAAGTTGCAGCCAAGAAAAGGCGGATTATATCCACAGACGTTTACAAGAGTACAATAGCCGATATATTACGGATTGTGAAGACTTGGCATACTGTATTGAAAATGAAAAAGGAGAATGTATCGCCGGAATCGTTGCCTCAAGAGATTTGGACTGCATTACCATTGACTACTTGTTTGTTGATGATGCCTACCGAAAAAATGGATATGGGTCAAAGTTATTAGCTTACCTTGAATGCCAAGCTAAGCACATGTCTGCAAAAAGAATTATCTTGAATACATTTGGTTTTCAAGCACCGGCTTTTTATGAGAAACGCGGTTATCAATTATTTGGAAAAATCGAGCCCTGTTTTAATGAATACGGACAATATTTTTTCAAAAAAGAACTGAATATAGAGAGATAAGTTACCTAACATATTCTCAAGTCTAATTAAAAAAGTAGCTAATTTATATCTAGGCGTTTTAGCGGTTGGCAGAAACTCAGGGATTGAGGTTGGCAAATTTTTATATTAGATGTGGTGATAGACTTGATAGCAGGAATTAGTCATATGACTTTTATTATTAAAGATTTAGATAAAGCAACAACTTTTTTTGAAGAGATTTTTAAAGCTAAAGAAATCTGGAATATGATAATCATCTTTTTGAATTTCATACAGGAACTTTAGAAAACAGACTTCTTCGCTATCAGAAAGAGAAAATTGATTAAAAATCAGCAGGATATAGCGAAAACTAATTTTAATACAAAGTGGAGGACAACATGCAATATTATATAAATGGAAAAAGATATAGGCTTGCCAATAATATAAAAGAAAACAAAGAGGTAAGACTGAGCTTTGATAAGCTAGCTCAAAAAACCTTCGATATATCGTTTGAAGAATGGTATCAAAACGGCTATTGGGCGGAGAAATATATTCCTTATGCTCTTCTAGACGGAGAGCGTGTAGTTGCTAATGTGTCTGTAAACATTATAGATACTGTTTGGCAAAATGAGAAAAAGCGATATGTTCAGCTTGGAACAATTATGACAGATAGTGAGTATAGGGGCCAAGGACTATCTCGTCTGCTTATGGAGAAGGTACTGGAAGAATGGAAAGATAAGTGCGATGCAATTTATTTGTTTGCCAACGATACGGTTCTTGATTTTTACCCGAAATTCGGTTTTGTAAAAGCAGATGAATACCAGTGTAAATTATCTATAACATCCCAGAATAAAGCTGTCAGAAAGCTTGATATGTCAAACGCTGCCGACAGAGAATTGTTGCTTGAAAAATACAAAAAATCGAATCCATTTTCGGCTTTACCAATGGTTGATAATGTAGGCTTACTTATGTTTTACTGCACACAGTTTATGAAAGACGATATTTACTATCTGGAAGATTATGACGCAGTTGTAATCGTAATGCAAGAGGACGGGAATTTAATTTGCTTTGACATTTTCTGCGATGGAAACCATGAGATGGATGATGTGTTAGCTGTTGTTGCAAATGATGACACGACAAACGTTGTATTGGGATTTTCACCTAAGTCAATTACAAACTGTCAAGTAACTCTTTTCAAGGAGGAAGATACTACACTGTTTGTACTAGCAACCAAGGAAAATATTTTTGCAGATAATCAAGTAATGTTTTCACTGTTATCTCACGCATAATCATGGACGATCACGTTGCTTCGGATAAAAGGGTCATGGATTACCTGGTTAAAAAAATGCTGTTAATTTAGATAATGCTTATTTAGCCGATTATCGACAAGGAATTATCAAGTATGTTATCACCGTCTTAAATAAACCGGTATATATCATTCTTTTTCTATAAGAGGAGAACTATATGACAAAACCTTCGCTAAGCTTTGGCGAGATAGCCGAGCTTTACCATGAAATCCGCCCACGGTATCCTCAAGAATTATTTAAAGATCTTTTTAAGTTAATAGACCTTCCCCAAAATGCCTGTATCCTGGAAATTGGTGCTGGCACTGGAATCGCTACAGCAGAACTTGCCAAGCGGGGATTTCATGTAACAGCTCTGGAACCTAGCTCGGAAATGGCTTCAGTACTTAAAAAGAATTTGAAGAACCTTAATCTAGAAGTAATTATTTCTACATTTGAAGATTGGACACCACCACCGGGAAGATTTGATTTAGTGATTTCTTTTACAGCTTTTCACTGGCTTGATCCAGTGACTCGTTATCAACGAATCTACGAAGCCCTGTCTCCCAACGGTTACCTAGCAGTTATTAAATATCACCACGTAGCTGGTGGTGACCGATCCTTTTTTAGTAAAGTACAAGAATGCTATAAGAAGTACAAGCCAGAAAGTTCAGCGTTCCGATTACCAGAAGTTAGCGATTTCAAACCTAATACCCAAGAAATCTATGCAAGTGGTTTGTTCAAAAAGCCAATTTTTCGCAGTTATCTTACTGAAGAGACATATAGTCGTGTAGACTATGAGCAGCTTTTACTAACATATTCGGATCATTGTGCTCTTGAAGAGCAGAAACGTTCTCAACTTTTAAAATGTATTGGTACGCTAATTGAGGATCATTACGCAGGGCAAGTACGTAAATGTTATCTACACGAACTAGTGATAGCTCGTGTACGTTAGGCTATTTTTACGGTAAGGTTGCCTTATGTAAGAAACACACTGTAGTAAAAGAACAATTTATTAGCGTATGTACTTTTAACCAATAATGAAAAGAATTATGCAAACTATGAAATTATTAATAGAAATGGTATCAAGTCAATTTCCATTTACAATTAAAATTAACCAATGAGGTGAACCGTTATGGTGGTGAAAATTTTCGTAAAGATTATTTGCTGTTTTATGTTTGTTATAGGTTTGAGCTTACCTGCTTTTGTTAATACGCAAGGTGTTTTTGAGCCAAATAGTAATAGAATTACATCGGTTATTGTTCCTTTAGAATGGGACGGAACGATGAAAGGGATGCCGATTGTTAAGGTGAAAATTGGTGAAAAGGTATTGCGTCTGGCGCTTGATACTGGGGCTAATAAGGTTTTTTTTGCTATATCTCCTAACGCTTTAAATGAAATAAACGTGAAGTATTCTACTGATATTAAAAAAGAATTGGATGTTAAGGGGAATTTGTATAAATCCCGAACTTTCGAGATTCCCGAGGTTAAAATCGGGGAACTTCAATTGAACAACGTGATTGCCACAGAAGAATTGCGGGATAGCCCTGATGATTCTGACGGTATCATTGGAAATCGGTTGTTTGATTATTTTAATGTCTTAATCGATTATTCACAATCCCATATGATACTATATCCTAATAGCAGTTTACCTTCTGCTTTAGAATTGTCACAATGGACGAAAATTTCCTTTAAGCATGAAGATATTGGTATTGTTATGCAGGGGCGATTGGGGAACCAGGAGAGGATTTTACGCTTTTGCCTTGATAGTGGTGCTGTTGCCGCAAATGAGGAAGGCAAGCCATTACCATTAGGTTTATTGCGGTCAAATTCTCTGGCTGCTCGAAATAAAGGTAAGGATACAAAAACTTACACAGACTATTTAACAGTTGATGGGAAAAATATTGGAAAAATGGATTTTTATTTTTTTGATTTTACCCAACCTCCAGTTGACGGTTTTTTAGGATATAACTTCTTTTCAAAATACAAAGTCTTTATTGACTTTTCCAAACAAGTTATGTATATCAAGGAAACGCTACAATCTTAGATTTATCCTAAAGACGGAATTTTGTGGACTAACCAGAGTGGATTGAGATAGAAAAGCTCATTTGTGAAATAAATTCATCTATTACAATTGAGCAATAGGAGAGATTTAAGTGAAAAACCTGAAATTATCACCACAACTGAACAAACTAATAAAAAAGTACCATTGTATAAAAGATACAGAAGGTATGTCTCCTGCCAGAGTATATAAATTAGAAGGGAAAAGTGAGAACTTATATTTAAAAATGACGGATAGCCGATACAAAGAAACCACATATGATGTTGAACGTGAAAAAGATATGATGCTGTGGCTGAGAGGTAAGTTGACTGTTCCAGAGGTTTTGTACTTTGAACAGTATAAAGGTTGGGATTTTCTCCTCATGAGTGAAGTAGATGGTGTTATGTGTCACGAAGAATATAAAACACATGAAAACCCTAAGAAGATTGTTGCGCTATATGCTGATTGTATCAAGCTTTTTCAAACCATTAACATTTCTGATTGCCCCTTTAATAATAATATAAACAATAGGCTAGCTGAATTGGATTATCTGCTTAATAACAATTTAGCTGATGTTGATTGTGAGAATTGGGAAGAAGATACCTCTTTCAAAGAACCATGTGAGCTATATGATTTTCTAAAGGCGAACAAGCCACGGGAGGAATTAGTCTTTTCACATGGTGATTTATGTGATAGCAACATTTTATGGAGGGATAATAAAATAAATGGCTTTATTGATTTGGGAAGAAGCGGTAAGGCAGACAAGTGGTATGATATTGCTTTTTGTGTCAGGTCTATTAGAGAGGATATTAGGGAAGAAAAATATGTTAAGTTGTTTTTTGAGTTGCTAGGAATAGAGCCTGATTGGGAAAAAATAAAGTATTATATTTTACTGGATGAATTGTTTTAGCTACTGTTTATTATTGGGTTTGATTATTTTTCGTATTCATATGACTCTGAAACATCCGCTTTTGTCGGGATTCTATTTGTTCTTTAATAGAAGCTCAACAGAGATTTAATCGATATGAAAATATACTGGTGGAGCAAGCATTGAAAATGCGTGAGCTGGTGTACGAAGGCTGACATTATCTAGTGCAATAAAAACTTCGGAAAGTGATATTTAATTTCAATTAGTAGCGCATCTAAAGGAGCGAAAATGTTTGATTATAGAACAGAATCCCCCGCTGATTTCAAAGAATTGCTTGATTTATATAAAGATTTAGGATGGGATTCACTCAATTTAACAACTGATGAGTTGAAACAAATGTGTATGCATAGTTGGTATTCAGTATATGCCTTTAGTGAGGATAAATTGGTAGGTATGGGGCGTATTATATCTGATGGTGTTATTACAGGAGTGATATGTGGTGTTTGCGTGTTGCCCGATTATCAATCAAGAGGAATTGGTAAAGAAATAATAAGTAGACTGGTTCAATACTGTGAACAAAAACGGGTAATTCCACAGTTATTATGTGTGGAAAAGTTACAGCCTTACTATGAAAAATTGGGGTTTGCAAAATTTTCTGTTGGTATGACGCGGGATGTTAAGCGTTAATATTAAGTAGAACCTGATGAGAACTATAAACGTTAATTGCAGTTAAAGGATAAGACAGTAAACAATGCGGATTTGCTGCCGAAAAGATAGAACTAATACATTCAAATAAGCGTTTTACCTCAGGTTTGAGGTTGGCAAATTTATATTGTATTAGGAGGCTTAGGGCAATGAAATGGAAAGACGGTATAACAATTTACAAAGGTTTTGTGTCATATAATCTGTGTTTCCTTCAGATATTGAGGCAAATCAGCTTTGTTAAGGCATTGGAAAAAAGCGTTAGAATGAGCATCAAAAACTAATTTATATTTTGATCATATAGGATTGGAGAAAAATATGGACTTTCTAGATTTAGCTAAGTACCGTTGTACTATTCGTGACTTTTCAGATAGAAAAATAGAAAAGCATAAACTTGATAGAATTTTGGCCGCGGGACGTGTTGCACCATCTGCTTGCAATAAACAACCGCAACGAATTATTGTAGTTCAAGAAGCTGATAGTATTTTAAAAGTACAGAAGGCCTACAAAACATTTGGTTCTCAATGCATTCTGATAGTGTGTAGAGATGAAAGAGATGCTTTAATCAGACCATTTGACGGCAAATGCTCTGGTGATTTAGATATTGGAATTGTGTGCGACCATATGATGTTAGCTGCAAGAGAATTGAATATCGGCAGTGTGATGGTGGGGTTATTTGACCCCGCAATTATAAGAAAAGGATTTGACATTCCAGAATATATTCAGCCTTCTGCATTACTGATTTTGGGCTATCCAGAGAAGGGGTTTCTAAGCGCAAATCGGCACATCACTGAACGAAAGCCAATTGGAGAAACAGTGATGTATGAAAATTACAGCGAATAAAGGATTTGCATAAAAGTAAAAGTGCCGATATTATAGTTGCGGAAAATCATGGACATGTTGTAAGATTTGCGCTTGCTGGAGCAAGTCACACCTCCGTATAGTCGCATTGTTCAGTATGAATTTTAATAGAACAATTTAATGGGGAGAATTACAATGGAAAAATATGAACTAGTTAGCGACTATCGTTGTGATGAACAATTGCGAGAAAGTTTTAATAAACTAGTGATAAATGTATTGGAAGGAGATTTTAGAAATTGGTATAGCAGAGGGTATTGGAACGAGAAATATATTCCATACTCTTTTGTTGATCAAGGAAAAGTAATTTCGAATGTTTCGGTTAGCGAGATGTCAATTATTATAGAAGGTAAAAAATATAAAGGTATTCAAATCAGTACGGTTATGACAGATGAAAATTATCGCCATCAAGGATTAGCAAAAAAATTAATGAATCATATTATAGAAAAATATGAGGATCATTGTGATTTTTTGTACTTATTTGCAAACGATACAGTCCTAGATTTTTATCCTAAATTCGGTTTTGAACGTTTAGACGAAAGTGACTTTTTCTTAGATATTGTGAAGAGTTCAATTCAGCCTAATTCTAAAGCGAAAATAAAAAAGCTTAGTATTGATGCAGAAGAAGATTTGAAATTGATGGAAAAATTCGCATTAAATCGTAAACCCATTTCGACGATTTTAGGTGTTGAGAGTCATGATAGTTTATCAATGTTTCATTTTACATTAGTATTCGAAGAATCCATTTACTATATTGAAGAATTAGAAACGATTGTCATAATGGAAGAGGATAAAGATATTTTACATATTTATGATATTATCACGTTGAATGATCAAGATATTAAATTGATTTTAGAGAGTGTAATTAATGAATCAATGGAAAAAGTTCAATTCTATTTCACACCTGACTTTAAATTAGAAGGCATGACATCGAAAGTTGCCCCATTCGATGATGATGCTTTATTTATTCGATCAAAACAGCCTGTAATTAAGGGCAATTTTATCTTTCCTTTAACATCTCACTATTAATCGTTTAAATGAGCCTCTTTTTAGATTGTATTTTTGGCTCATTGTAAAATGAAATTGAACTAATAAAAAATCCATAGGGATTGGACCTATGGTAAGAAGGTTTTGCTTAAGAACAACTTCACATGAGAAACAATGAGGCTCTCAAAGGAAGAGTTACGTAGAGCAAATCATCTGAGCATAACTGGTGTAGAAATGTCTTACTGTCTTACTGTATTGAAAATGAACAGGAGGGAATCAAATGAATATTAGAACAGCTAAGAAAGAGGATATAGATCAAATTAATAATATATACAAAATATTATTTGCATATATGTGTGAATTGCAACCAGCATATTTTAAAGCGACAAATCAAGACATGGAGTTTTTAACATCAATTATTAAAAGTGAAAGTGCCGATATTATAGTTGCGGAAAATCATGGACATGTCGTAGGATTTGCTCTTGTTCAGGAGCAAGTTACACCTCCGTATAATTGCATTGTTCAGCATAAATATGCTTTTCTCATGGATATTGCAGTTGAGCCAGAATCAAGAGACCAAGGTATAGGGACGGCTTTGATAAATTCAGTGAAGCTGTGGGCAAAAGAACGTAATTTGGAATATCTGGAGCTTAACGTTCTCAGTGAGAATTTAAAGGCTTATAAACTCTATAAAAATGAAAGCTTTACTGAAGTAATGCGTACTATGCGGTGTTCATTATGAGCATAATTGGGTGTAGGCAGTCCTGCTGTTTTACCAAGATAATATTTTGAGAAGAGGGTACTTCCTTTTAAAAATCAAGATCAATTTATAGTAGTTAAATTTATATCTATAAAGAAGGTAATCTAATGAAAAATAATAAATCGAAAGTTAATAATAGAATAGAAAGAATAAATCCGATTGGAGTTCCAGCGCCAGTTGGTAAGTATAGTCATATTACTAAAATACCAAGAGATTCTGAAATTTATGTTTCTTCAGGTCAAGTAGGAGTAGATTTTAGAGGAAATGTTCCTTCAAATCTTAATGAGCAAGTAAGCAATACTTTCTCTAATATTTCCAGCTTACTATCTAGTCAAGGGTTAGATCCGGATAATGTTATAAAAGTAAATGTTTGGGCTACGGAGCAAATAGATTGGGATTTCTTTTATCCTAAGTGGGATGAACTTTTCGGTGAAAATTCACCGTCTATGACTGTAGCATATATAAGTGAATTAGGATGGCCTGAATTAAAAATCGAAATAGAAGTATGGGCCGCAAAGTAATTATGTTTTATGTCGTCATTGTATAGTAAGTAATAGTTGGGTGGGGGAATAAACGAAAAGGAGAAAAGAAAATGAGAACAATGAGGCTCGCAAAGCAAGAGTTAGATAGTGAACGTACTCGGAGAATATTGGAGACCGCTTTTTATGGCGTTTTATCTACTGTATCAGAAGATGGTATGCCCTATGGAGTGCCTTTAAACCATGTATTGACAGACAACAAACTATATTTTCACTGCGCGGTAAAGGGGCATAAATTAGACAATATCCTACACAGCTCCAAAGCTTGTTTTACGGTTGTAGGAGATACTAAAATGTTGCCAGAAATTTTTACGGCGCATTTTGAAAGTGTTATCGCCTTTGGAACGGTACGTATACTGCAAGACCCTGTAGACATAACCCGTGCTGTACGCCTGCTTTGCGAAAAAAACACTCCCCAACGTTTGGATGTAGTCGATTCAGTCATCGCTGGGTACCTGTCAAAGCTTACTGCTCTGGAAATGACCATTGAGCATCTTACAGGAAAAACGTCGGAAGACTGATAAATACACTGCGATTTTGTCTTATCCAACGTTCATTTTTCTGAAGAAGATTGAGAATTTGATGCCTACTTATATTTCGGCAGCTGCAAGGGATTGAGCATTATATAGATTATTTAATATTCTTTGCTGGAAGGGGTAGTAAAAAAGTGAGCAGTGAATTCACAATAGAAATCTGCCAGGAAATTTTGAATATGGAACAAACAGACCTGTCTACTCTCAAAAACTTGGAAGATCAGGGAGAATTAAAAAAGTACGGTTACCATCCTGCCATGGAAAAAGTACATTTGCAAAATAGCCACCGCCTTAAGAAGATCATAAATAAATACGGCTTTCCGACAATTGACAAGGTAGGAGAAAAAGTACATATTGCAGCATGGCGCATTGTACAGCACGCAATCAGTGATCCAAGTTTTATGTGTGACTGCTACCGGCTTATACAATCCGGCTCAAAGACAAAAATACCATTGAAAAGTATAGCATATCTTAGTGATAGAATATCTTTCTTCAGACGTAAGCCTCAAAAATATGGTACGCAGTTTGATTATGGATTGAATGGGAAGTTCGGAGTATGGTGGCTCGAAATGCCTCAAAATATAGATGCTTTACGAGTAAATGCCGGATTGCCTCCTTTAAAGAAAGTCGAACAATATTTTAGCAATAATGAGGATATATCAGAGGCGCAAGCATTGAAAATGCGCTCTGAGCAAGAAGCATGGTTGATGAAAGTGGGCTGGTGTACAATGGATGATATTATCTACTGTAAAAGATTTTATGGAAATTAAGAACCTGGTAAGAAGCACGGGGCGTTAATTGCAGCTTATAGAGATTATTATAATCAGGAGCATCCAGTTGAAAGCAAAACTGACGCCATTTTGAAAACTGACGTCAGTCTTGCTTATCTTTTTTTTATATAAATTTAAAGAGTACCTGTTATTAGGCCGAAACGTTCTTAAGCATAGCCAGTCTTTGGGGTTTAGCATATAGATGGTATATTGCTGTTGCAGGAAGACAGCGCCGCAGTGCAGACGACAAAATTAATTAACGCTGCCGCCGCTCCACCCCCAATTTACTGAAAATAGCGACGAATAGGCTGCCGAAAGTGACAATCGATTGCCAGGGGTACATGTCGTACTGCCAATTGAATTTAGGCTACTATAGGTTGCTTAATAGGGTGAAGAATATGGATTCGCTCCTTTAGGATACTAATCTATCGCCAAAGTCACCCAGTGGTTTCCCCGGTTCCCTAGGAATGCCGACCTTGCTTACCCGGCAGCATGGGGGCAAAAACTGAGAATCTGGAATTGGGATACTGAATTGTAAATATCGTAGCATATTATTTCCGGTAGTTCATTGTCGTTCGAAATAAAAAAGACGGTAAGTATTTGTTGAAAAACGACAAAATGCTTAACCGTAAAAGATGGGTTTTTATCTGAATATATATTGACTCCATATAGTATAGTATTATTATAAATATAGTAATCTTATAGGTAAAGAAGGTTCAGAATGTTTACTGCAGGATATATACATAATCGCGTGTCATCCAGGATTATAGCGTAGCTGCACGAGGCTTGGACGGAAAACCAGAATCTGATGTATCCAAGGGAATCGTGAACAACAGAAATTAAACCTCAATATCTCAGATAGGTCTGTGACTAGGTGCGATAAAAAAACAGAATATCATTTCAACAGGTTTACAGGATCGAGAATATCGAAAAAGGGAATTGCTCGATCGGAAGCTAAAAAGGACTCCTAAAAGAGAAGAATTAGAGCTTGTTAAGCATAATTGCGGCTAAAGGCTAATTGTATATCTATGCTAGAATCTCTTATAAATAATAGAATAACGAAAGTCTAATTCAATGGAGGCGAGAAGGAATGTTTAAAACTGTTGAGGATGTTATTCAATTAAAAGCATTTGAAAATATCAAAGTTGTTGCGGGAGAAGAAGGATTGAGCCACGTTGTAACTGGCGCTACTTTAATGGAGGTTCCAGACATTTTACCTTATTTGGAAGAAAATACCTTGCTGATTACGACATTATTTCCAATTGCAAGCAGTCCTAAAGAAATGGAACAGTTGATTCCTCAACTATGCAGTGAGAAGGTTGCAGGAATTTGCATTAAACCATTGCGTTACATAGAGAAAATACCGCAGATTATGTTAGATCAGGCAAATCAATTGGGATTTCCAATTATTGAGTTGCCTGTAAATGCCAATCTTTCCACACTCATAAATCAGATTCTCGAAATGTCTTTAAATGAACATATGACGCAACTGCAGTTTCGCGATAACGTTCATCAAAATATGATAGAACACCTGCTTAGCGGAACTGGAGTGGAAAAACTTGTGGAAAAACTTGCACAATTACTTAATAAGAATATTTTTTTGTTAGACAAAGAGTTGTCTGGTATTTGTGCAGCAATTAAAGATGAATCAATGGAAAATTGGCAGATAGTGGACAAGTTAGCAGATGAGAGTTTAGAAAATCAAAAAATGTTTGAGAACGAGCATATATTGTATCCAATTAAAGCGGGAGAGAATTTATTTGGTTATATATTCGTACCGGATACTAGTAAAACAAATGAAAAAATAATAATAGCGATTGAACAGGCTGCTATGTTATTTGCTTTAGTTTTTTTAAAGAATTATGCTGTTGCGATAAATCAACGCAACTTTAAAGATGTATTCATTCGTGAATTATTACAGGGAGAAGTGCGTTCAGAAATTGAATTCGAAAATAAAATAAAAGTATTCAATCTTCCACTCGTTTTTCCACAATATGTGGTTTCTATTAAGCTATTTACGGAGAACGAAGTAATTAAAAAGCAATTTTACAATGAATTAATTGACTACAATTTTGTCAGCAAAAAATTGTCATTTTTGAATAATAAATTTATTGTGTATTTTAATGATGCTCTGATTATTCTTGATAAAAGCGAGAATGATCAAAAAATTTATGATTTATACACCAAAATTATTGTCAAATTAGAACAAAGGGTTGGCATGCGAATAAAGATTGGTATTGGAATTTCAAAAGCGTCAAAAAGGTTTGATACGCTTGACATCGCCTATAAACAGGCGATTAACATGGTAAACATAGGAAATATTATATATCCAAATTCGTTTGTTGCCTTATACAGCCAGAATCGTATATTTGAATTAATTGAGCAGATTCCTGATACTAGCCTCTTGGTGAACTTCGTACGAGACAAACTCGGAGAATTGATTGATTATGATAAGGAAAATGGAACTGATTTTTTGGAAACGTTACAAGTTTTGATGCGACTTAATTTTAATTTAAAAAAAGCTTCAGAATATACCTATGTTCATTACAATACTATGCGATATAGAGCTAACAAAATCCGGCAACTAGGTATTGACCTTGAGCCTGGACAAAACCAAGGTGAGATAGTTTTTGCATATAATATATATTTATGGCTTAAAGCGATAAATAAAATCTGATATTACAGCAAATGTTTGTCTCTTGATGACAAATATTTGCTGTTGCTTTTATTTTGAGCAACAATGACATGGTGTACAAAAGTGTGTTAAAGTGTGTTGAGATGATAACTAATTTAATTGCTATGTTACGCAGCGCTATAAAGATAAGGGGGATACATTATGAAATATTTCTTTAAAAATGCCAATCTGGTTTTAGAGCAGAAAACAGTGGATCTTGCTGTTTGTGATGGAAAAATTGATTTTGTATCTAACGTAGAAGAAGGCAACTTCGACAAAGTGGTTGACTTGAAAGGCAAAATGGTACTAAAGGGTTTTTGTGATTTGCATACCCATTTGGATAAGGCCTTAATTAGTACGCGTGTAGCTAATCGGTCGGGAACATTGGCTGAGGCAATTGCAATCATGAGCGAATACAAGGCGAAAATGACCGATGAGGATATTTATGAGCGCGCAGAAAGTACACTTTTGATGTGTTATAAAAATGGAACTCGTTTTTTACGTACTCACATAGATGTTGATAAAAACATTGGAATACGATCAATACTTGTTATGAAGGAATTACAAAAGAAATATCGCCATCTTATGCAAATTCAAATTGTGGCGTTTCCTCAAGAAGGCATTGTTGATAAACCTCAAAATTATCAGGCGCTTGATCAGGCGCTTGCGGCAGGGGCGGATCTTGTGGGAGGAATTCCGGTAAATGATTTAGATCCGCAGAAACATATTGATATGGTATTTAAGCTTGCTCTTAAATACAATGTTGATATTGATATGCACATTGATGAAACTGATAGAGCGGATTGTATGACGCTGCTTCAATTGGCTTACACAACAATTAGCATGGGCTGGCAAGGCAGAGTCACTGCGGGGCATTGCTGCAGTCTGGCTGCAAATCCTCCGGAAATAGTCGATTCTATTTTGGAGAAGGTTCATATGGCAGGTATTAAAATTGTTTCACTACCGTCTACAAATCTTTATTTACAAGGCAGAGGAGATACCTGCAATATTCGTCGCGGCATTGCTCCGATCAAGCGTATTTATCAGGAACATTGCATTCCAACGGCACTGGCCTCCGATAACATAAGAGATCCATTTAATCCTTTTGGGAATGGCAACCTATTAGAAACTGCTCTAATTGCCGCACACGGGTGTCATATGGGAGGCAATGACGACATTGATCTTCTCTTTGATATGATTACCAGACAGCCAATCGAGATGTTTGGTGCAGATTATCATATTTACGAAGGAGAAGAGGCAGATTTTATTATTATCGATGCAGCAACGCCCGGTGAAGCGATAATTGCACAAAAAAGGTTATATGGATATTTTCGGAACAATACATTAAATTTCTAAACAGCGATTAAATATAATTATTTAAATTCAGCGCGCCATCTTTCATGCAACCTAAGAAAGGATGAATTATAAAATGGAGACAGTAAATTATCCACTCACTCTGAACATTACATGGCTGCGAGAAATGTATCTAAAAAAAGAAATTACACCGGAAGACGTTGTCATTGAGATTATACGTCGCGCCGCTGAAGACGCAGAGATGAATATCTGGATCATACCGCCCGATATGGAAATGATAAAACCACATTTGGACCGGCTGAGTTCCATCGACCCCAAGAGTTCACCCTTGTGGGGTATACCTTTTGCAATCAAGGATAATATCGACCTGGCAGGAGTGCCTACCACCGCCGCCTGCCCCGATTATGCGTACACACCGGATAGACATGCTGCAGCAGTTGAGCGGCTGGTGGCTGTTGGAGCAATTCCTGTGGGTAAGACAAACCTGGACCAGTTTGCGACAGGGCTTGTAGGAACAAGAAGTCCATATGGTGAAACTCATAATTCTTTACGTAAGGAACTGATCAGCGGAGGCTCCAGTTCAGGCTCTGCTGTTGGCGTTGCGCGCGGACACGCGGCTTTTTCCCTGGGTACTGATACAGCAGGATCCGGCCGCGTACCGGCTGCTTTGAATCATCTTGTTGGGTACAAGCCAAGTCTCGGAGCATGGCCTACTAGAGGAGTCGTTCCTGCATGTGCGAGTCTTGATTGTGTAACTGTATTTGCGCATAGTTTGGAGGATGCACTTGAAGTGGATTTGGTTGTGCGTGGCGTCGATGATAACGATCCATGGGGCAAAAGCTTACCGCTCCCGATAGCAAGACTTCCCCAAAAAATTTGTCTTCCTAAAGGACCTCTTAAATTTTTCGGCCCCTACGCGAATGAGTATCGTAACGCCTGGTATAAAGCCATGAGCTGCTTCGAAAAACTAAATATACCTGTTGAATATATAGATTATGATTTGTTTTTCCAAGCAGGATTCATTCTTTACGGGGGTCCTTGGGTTGCCGAACGCTGGGCTAATCTCGACGAGTTTATTGAATCGCACCCCGGAGCAACATTTTCCGTGACCGAAAAAATTCTTCGCACTGGTGCGGCTGAAGAACATCATGCAGCTTCGGTGTTCAATGCCATGCATAGGCTACAAAAATATAAGCTTGAAGCGAGAAAACTATTAAATAACGCTGTGCTTGCAATGCCTACCTGTGGCGGGACCTGGACTCGCGAGCAGGCACGGCTGGACCCGATCGGGACAAATACTGATATGGGACGTTATACCAACCATTGTAATCTCCTGGATTTATGTGCAGTTGCGGTGCCTTCTGGCTACGCAGCAGAGCAGATTCCTTTTGGTATAACATTATTTGCACTTTCGGAAAATGAAGATCTGATTTGCGGTACGGCAGATTTATTTACGGATAAAGTTACTACTACCTTGGAAAAAGGCAACACCGGCGACACGGCCCTTGCATCCGAAACGAGTACTACATTTATTGCCGTATGCGGATTGCATATGCGCGGCTATCCGTTTGAAAAGCAAATGATCGAAGCGGGTGCGCAGTTTATCCGCGAAGATGTAACAGCAGCCAAATACCAACTGGTCAAGCTGCCGACAGTTCCTGCAAAACCCGGGCTTATAAAAAAGCTGACCGGCGGTTCGTCTATTGCTATTGAGTTATGGGAAATGCCCATTGATGCGTTTGGGCGTTTCACAGCTTCCATTCCTGCTCCGCTTGGTATTGGCAAGGTTGAGCTTCAAGACGGCCAGGAAGTTCCGGGGTTTATCTGTGAAGATTATGCCGCAGTAGGTGCAGAAGATATTACTGCTTCCGGAGGTTGGCGGAATATATAAACCGAAATGATTCGAGAAATTACCAGTTTTGTGATATAGTGATGGACAACATAAATTAAATGTACTTTGAAAGGAATTTTACGAATGTTGTTTGATGAAAAGATAAACCGTTTAAATACAAACTCGATTAAATGGGATCGCTACAAAAATCCTGAAATCATCGCAATGGGCACAGCGGATATGGATTTCAAATCTCCGGGCTGTGTTACACAAGCGCTGATTGAACGTGCCAAGGTTGGTATGTTTGCCTATGAATTCAAGTCGGATTCTTACTACCAGGCCATTATCAATTGGTATAAGCGGAGATATAACTGGGACTTGCGTAAAGAATGGATTGCCAATAGTCCTGGAATATGGGCGGGCATGAGAATGTGCGTGGATACATTTACTAAACTTGGAGATAAGATTATTGTTAGTTCTCCTTATTATCATCCCGTTGCCACAATTATTGAGAAGAGTGGACGAGAGATGATAACTAGCTCCTTGATTCTTAATAATGGAAAATATTATATGGATATGATGGATTTTGAGAGTAAATTGGCGTATGAAAAGACAAAAATGTTTATTCTCATCAATCCACAAAATCCAACCGGACGAGTTTTTACTAGGGATGAATTACAACAAATAGGAGAAATTTGTAAAAAACATGGTGTCATGGTGGTTTCCGATGAAGTACATGCGAATATTACCTATGACGGACATGTTCATATTCCCTTTGCTTCAGTGTCAGAAGATTTGGCAATGCAATCAATCGTACTTGCAGCTCCTAGTAAGGCGTTTAATTTGCAGGGATTGACTTATGGTATACTAATAATCCCCAATAGTGAATACAGGGAAATGTATGAAGAAACGATGTGTGGATATGATTTTGACTTTGCAACCAATGTGTTCAGTATGAGGGCACTGGAAGCTGCCTATAGTCAAGGTGAACCCTGGTTAAACGAACTCAATGCATATCTCCAGGGTAATCTGGATTATCTTAGCAATTATTTTGAAACGTACATTCCTCAAATTAAAGTGATCAGACCTGAAGGTGCCTATATGGTTTGGCTGGATTGTAGAGGACTGGGGATGCAACCGGCACAATTGCAACACCTCTTTTACGATAAAGCAAAAGTTGCATTAACTGGTGGTGAAAATTTCGGTACAGATGGCGAAGGTTTTCAACGCATAAATATTGCATGCGCAAGGAGTCTCTTAGAAGAGGCGTTAAAAAGAATTCGGCATATAATAGGCAGTTTGTAAGTTTCTTTAGGTTAAAAAAAGACCTCCTATGGTAGGATAAAAATGACTACCATGGGAGGTTTGTTATGTCAGAAAAAAGGAGGAAGCATTAATTTGATACTAGATGTTTCTAGCCACTTCATAGGCATCCCAGATAGCATACATAATGTTCTGTACCTGTCTGGCATCACCTAGTAAATGTACTTGGGGAGCATAGAATTTTATTTCGTCATATAGACTTCTCTGGGAATTATAGCCGATGGATACGATTGCTGAATCAGCAATTATAGCTTCTTCCTTGTCGGAAGATTTCAACAGGAAGCCATTATCTGTCGTTCCTGCTATAACCGTATTTAATCTCACATCTATTTTTTTAAACTTCATTAAATCTCTAAGCATATCCTCGTTGGCATGGCACAATGGTCCGCCAATTTTTAAAATATCGTTTTGCATTTCAATGAGCGTAACTTGCTTGCCTTGGTCAGCTAACCACAAAGCAGTTTCACAGCCGACAAGTCCGCCGCCGACAATTATGGTGGAATTGCCAGCATTTTTTTTGCCAAGAAGCACTTCTTCGGCCGTATAAACATTATTAGCATTATCAATTTTAAGCATTTTTGGTGCGGAGCCTGTTGCAACTATAACCACATCAGCGTTTGTTTCCTGAACAATTTCTTTGGTAACTTTAGTATTAAAATGTATAGTTACATTTAAATCTTCAAGTTCGCCAGTATACCATCTAGCCAGTTCTCTATCGTCATCCTTAAAGTCCGGCACACCACCAGGTATAATGTTACCACCAAGTCTGCCGGTCTTCTCAAATAATGTAACTTTGTGTCCTCTTATTGCACATACTCTTGCTGCTTCGCAGCCAGCTACGCCACCGCCGACAATCATTACGTTTTTAACTGCTTTAGCCGGCCATAAGCCGTATTCATTTTCTCTGCCGCAAGCTGGATTTACGGCACATGATATAGTAGCAAATGATGCCAGTCTGCCCATACAGCCTTCCTGACACGACAGGCAAGGGCGTATTTTATCATATCTACCGGACCTAATCTTGTTAGGTATTTCAGAATCTGCCAGCAACGGTCTTCCTAATGCAATCATATCTGTTTTGCCTTGTTTTATTGAATCACTTGCAAGATCAGGGTTTTCCATTCTCCCTGCGGTTATAACCGGAACCTTTAGAACTTTTTTCAATATTGCATTATATGGTAAATATAATCCTTTTTCCTGATACATAGGCGGATGACTCCAGTACCAAGAATCATAGGAACCTACATCGCCATTAAAGGCGTCATAGCCGGCTTCTTCAAGAATTTTGGCTGCTTCAATGCCTTCCTCGATATCTCGTCCCTTTTCTGGAAATTCTTCTCCTGGTAATCCGCCGCTTTTCCAATCTTTAATAAAACTTTTGATACTATAACGAAGTGAGACCGGAAAATCTTGCCCACAGGATTGTTTGATAGCTTGTACAATTTCTATCGCAAACCTAAGTCTGTTTCTGAGACTACCACCGTATTCATCCGTTCTGTTATTAAAAAATGCAATTGCGAATTGATCGAGAAGATAGCCTTCATGTACTGCATGAATTTCAACGCCATCAAAGCCTGCTTTTTTGGCGATAGCAGCTGATTCTGCAAATTTTTTAATATAGGTTTTTATTTCTTCGGTCGTCAATTCTCTGCAGGTAACATTAGAAAGCCATCTGTGTGGTATAGGAGAGGGAGCAACTGCGGTATTTCCTACAATGGAAGGAATACTAACCCGCCCAAACCCGGCGGATAACTGAAGGAAAATTTTAGCATTATAGGCATGTATTCTTTCTGTCATTAGTTTACCGGTTTTGACAAAGTTTAAAGGATTGAGTGTTGGGCAAGGCATGGATGGTAAAGCGCATTTTTCAATGTCATTCTCGACCATAGTTACGCCGGTCATAAGTAGTCCGGTGCCACCTTTTGCTCTTTCCACATAATATTCTACGCCGCGCTCATTGTAGGTTCCGTCGGCATCACATAACCCGCCGGGACCCATAGGTGCCATAACAAACCTGTTTTTTAACTCAAGTTTACCTATCTTTATAGGCTCAAAGAGAATTTTATGTTCTTCTTTCAAGTGGAATCCCTCCCATAGAATTAATTCGGTGAATGCATTCATCGCAATTAATTCTATCTTTTTTTGAGAGAGAAGTCAATTGGACTTATATTTCTGAATATTTATACGCCCCTTGAGTTTGACAAAATAATTTTACTAAATCATAATAAATATATTATATGATTTGTTCAAAATAGGAGTAATGATGGAAGAAAAAAAGTTGACAAATAGGCAAATACAAGCAATAAATACTAAAAATAGGATATACCAGGTCGCAATTCATTTACTGGAGAAAAAAGGATACGAGAATATTACAATAGGTGAAATATGCAACAATGCAGGGGTCTCAGTAGGCTCATTTTATAACTACTTTGAATCTAAAAATGACATACTTGCGGAAATATATAAAAGAGCAGATGACTATTTTCGTGACGAAGTTGCACAGTATTTGACCAGCTCACATACGTTAGATCAGATTATAGAGTACTTTGGTTATTATGCAAAGTATAACGAAGCTGTTGGAATTGATACTATGAGACAATTATACAATGCTGCTAACAATAAGATGTTTGTTAAAAAGGGCAGGTATATGCAAACCCTATTGCAAGAGGTAATAAAAAAAGGGCAGGATAAAAACGAAATAGCAAAAGATATGACGGTAGAAAATATTTCTGAGTATTTGTTTATAGCAGCAAGGGGGCTTATATATGATTGGTGTCTGCATGATGGACAAAAGAATCTCCCAGATGCCATGAATAAGTTTATGAAACGCTTTGTATATATATTTAAAGGATAGTATGGCAATGGCAAGTAAAACTGTATTTTCAATGCGACTTGTGCAATTGAAGGATCTTCCTATATGTATCCCTTCTAATGGACTCATAGTGACAATTTAAAAGCGGGGGAATTTAAAAAGTTTATGAAATAGAGGTCTGGTTTCGATATTCTATCGAAGTCAGACCTTTTATGTTTTGTTTTTAAAGTTCCTACTCATATATTGGAACTCTCTATAGCTATGAAAAGGTGGTTTTCTTTATAGCTATTAGTGACAAAAAAAAATGCGGATAATTGTAAGGGGTTGACATAGTAATATTGTCGTAAAAATCTTATTATTTAATCAGGGAAGCGATGACTGCAGCATCGACATAGCCCTTAACAGCGAGGGAGGTTTAGATGAGTATTATAGTGTTGATTCCGTTATTAGTAATAACGGTTCTGTTAATTCGACAGACTCATATGATGGTTGCTGGTATCTGCGGTGCCGTTATAGCTATGTTTATCGGTAATATAGGCTTAATGCAGGCGACCAAGATCGTAACTGATTCTTTGCCTGGCATGTTGACGATGCTTGTACCGATCATCTACTGTTCGACAGCATTAGCGTTATCAAAGACAGGCGGTTTTGAAGCCCTTTTAGCTTTGGCGCGTCATGCGTCAGGCGGGCGGTTGTATCTTGTGGCGGCCGCGGTTGTAATTATTCAGGCCTTGGCAACTTACGCTGCAGGTTTGGCAGCAGGCAACACAATGGCGATCGGACCGTTGGCCTTTGCTATTGCCGGCGTGGTGCCGCAAGTGGTTGCCGGCATGGCTATCGTATCTGCTGTTAGTTTTGAAACTTCGCCATCATCAGCCGAAGCAGCAACCGTTTCCAAAATTGCTGGGATTGATGTAGGAACTTATGTGGATCAATTGTTTCCTATCGCGGTTGCCTTTTGGCTGGTTGGGGCAGCGCTGGCGGCATATGGAGTATGGAAACACGGAAGCTTTATCAAAACTGATTCGCAGAAACAAGCTGAAGAATTGCCCATGGCTGAAAACTGGCGCAGAGCGATTGCACCAATCTATTTTATCGCTGTTGTTGTTGCCGGTAAGTATTTCAATGTTTGGCTGGATTACCCAGTGTTTACGCCGATATTTAACATGATTAGTACTTTGGCGATAGCCGCGATAATGACCCGGTCGGCAGTAGCGAAAGTGGCTGAAGATGTGATTCAGGGGTCGGCCTTTATTTTAACTAAGCTGTTTTCAATTGGTCTGTTTCTCGGTTTTATCAATATTTTGTCAGCCATCGGAACCTTTAAATATATTGCGGGCCTGACAGCAAGCGCACCGGCGTTTATCTTTGTGCCTGTCGCAATTATAACCGGCTTTGCTGTTGCTGTTCCTGCAGGCGCTTATAGTGTAGGGGTAATCAGTTTGATTATGCCTGTTCTTGCCGAGGTTGGCCTGACGCCGCTCCAGATGGGGCTTGTGTCAATAGCCATCGGCATGGGAACACAAATGAGCCCGGTGCAAATAAACGTAGCGGCATTATCGCAGACCTTTGGGATGGATATCACCAAGATTGTGAAGAATAATGCCCCTTATTTAGTTGTTGTATTAGCTGTTCTTTGCGTATTAGGTGTTTTGCTGTAATGACTGACATTCTGGCGGTATCCATTTCTTATGGTGCTAGTGTTCGGGAATTATTGAGACGCCAAGAAGTTATCAGTGGAAAAATTATTTCTTGTAATGCTCGTACCGCGTATTGGGAGTCGAAGGAAGGTGTCCTTTGCATTGGACAGGCTTCGGTTGCCAATGGGCCAATTAATGTGTTAGTAGGAGATAACAGTTGGGCAGGACTGCACCGGCAGCTTCGGGTTGGATTACATCTAGACCTTTGCCGGAAGCAGCGTCGTGGCAGTCCGACTCTACTGATTGACGGGGACTTTGTCGACACTTTCTTTGCTGGAAGGCATGGCAATATTCCGCCAAACGCGTTTCCTTTGGCAGAATGGACTGCTTACATTGCCCAAGCGGGAAAGGGGCCTGTTCATAGCGCTGATTGTGCCGGTGGTAGCCTAACAGATATGAGCATGGTAGCGCACGCAGTATCCAGGCGACTATGGGATTGTAAGCCAATACTACAAAAGGGGCTTGCAGCTCCGGATGATACCAGTTTGGCGGAACATGCGGTTAAAGCTCTTGTCGGCATTGGACCGGGCTTAACTCCAGCCGGTGATGATTTACTTACCGGTTATATCTGTGGTTTGCAGCTGATGCAAGACTATCTTTTTCAGGCAGTGATCTTCCGCGATCAGTTATGTAACTATATTGCCGAAAGGATGAACCGGACTACTGTTATCAGTCAGGCTCATTTAAAATGGGCTTGTCAGGGTTATTATACAGAGCCGTTAACTGAGTTTCTCCAAACTATATCCACAGGAGATTGGGAGAGGGGCATTTGCAAATTAGCTAGCCTCCTGCAGCGAGGATGGTCTTCTGGAACAGACACGGCTGTTGGAATTTTATGGGCTATAGAACATGGAAGGGAGATGTACAATGATAGTTCGCAGTTTAATTAAGTGCAAAACATATCAAGATTCGGTAAAACTTATGAAACTGTCTTCTGTGTTGGCGGCACAAGACGGTGTTTTGCAAGCAAGTGTAGTCATGGCAACAGATATGAACAAGGATGTGCTAAATAGTACTGGCTTGCTTTTGCCTGAGGTGGCTCAGGCTACCCCCAACGACTTGGCTATTGTTATCGCCGCCGAGCAAGAAGAAGTGGCAATGGCAACGATTGAGAAGGCAGAGCAGTTGCTGAGCGAGGCGTCCGGTACAACAGGCAAGGCACGGGAAGTATATCCCAAAACGGTACGTAGTGCGCTAAACGCTTTGCCAGGAGCTAACCTGGTACTCATTTCAGTACCAGGTACTTACGCGGCAGCAGAAGCCCGCAAAGCGCTGGAAAGTGGTTTGCATGTGCATATGTTTAGCGATAACGTAAGCCTTGAGGAAGAAAAAGAGCTGAAAGAGATTGCTGTAAGCAAAGGCTTGTTAATGATGGGGCCTGATTGCGGCACTGCTATCATTAATAATACACCGCTGGCTTTTGCTAATGTGGTAAACCGTGGTCCCATCGGAATAGTTGGCGCATCGGGAACAGGTATTCAGCAAGGCACGGTATTGATCGACCGTTTAGGCTCTGGTATCTCGCATGCCATTGGCACCGGCGGCCGGGATTTGTCAGACCATATTGGCGGTCTCATGATGCTTACCGGCTTTGATTATTTGGAAAACGACCCGGAAACAAAAGTCATCTTACTGATATCTAAACCGGCCGGGCCGCAGACCACCGAAAAATTGCTTAGCAAGATAAAAGCCAGCACTAAGCCAGTTGTGGTCAGTTTAATAAAAGGTGATTTGACTGCTATTAATCAAGCTGGCGGTATTGGAGCATCTACAATTGAAGATGCCGTCTACCAGGCGGTTGCTGTCGCGAATGGTGAAGAGCCGAGGAGCATTCCGCTCAATTACTGGGGTGACAATTCTGAACAGATTGCGGCTGCGAAACGGCAGCTTGCTGGCAGCCAAAAATATCTCAGGGGTTTATTTACCGGGGGTACATTGGCTGATGAGGCTATGGTTATTTTGCGAAGCGCTATCGGTGACGTATATTCCAATATCCCCCTGAATAAGAGCAAGCAGCTAGCGGATGCTAAGGTAAGTAAAGAACACACTGTTATTGATTTAGGGGATGATGAGTTTACCAATGGACGGCCGCACCCGATGATTGACCCACAGCCAAGGAATGAACGGGTACTCAAGGAATTTGTTGATCCGGAAGTGGCTGTGTTACTCTGTGATGTTGTATTGGGGTATGGGAGCCATGATGATCCGGCCCAGGAACTAGCTGCGGCGGTAATGCAAGCAAGAACGCTGCATCCAGGTAGTCATCCAGTCGTTGTGACGTTTGTCTGCGGCACCGAGAAAGACCCGCAAGTGTTAAGCCACCAAGTGACAATTTTGAAACAGGCAGGAATCATCGTATTGGAATCCAATGCTGCCGCAGCCGGTTTCGCAGCAGCATTACTGCCTGAAAACGCAGCAGTATTGTAAGGAGGTTATTATGATGTTGCAGAAAAACTTACTCACAGAAACGCTCAAAGTAGTAAATGTTGGCCTTGACAGCTTCTACAATGACCTGAAGAACAGTGGCGCAGAAGCAGTGCATGTAGACTGGCGTCCGCCGGCCAATGGTAATATTCAATTAGGAAAATGGCTTGCTGCCATGGAAGCCCGCAATGCGAGAATAGAACATGCCAATAAAATTGCAATGGACAAACTCATCAATAGTCAGCCCCGATGGATCGATATAGGTTTAGCCCAAGAAGTTATCCCAGGTATCAAGGGCAAGATAATCCTTCATTCAGGTCCTCCGATAGCATGGCAGAACATGTGCGGTCCGGTACGCGGCGCTATACTTGGCGCAGCCATATATGAAGGCTGGGCAGCCGATGTGGAACAAGCGACGGCATTGATGGAAACCGGTGAAGTGATCTTCTCCCCGTGCCATGATTATGGTGCAGTTGGTCCGATGGCCGGAATTATTTCCCCCTCCATGCCTGTTGTGGTTGTAGAAAACGATAACAGTGGCAATGTTGCATTTTCCAACTTTAATGAAGGATTGGGTAAAGTTCTTCGGTTTGGCGCCAATTCGGCGGAAGTACTTGACAGACTTCGCTGGATGAAAAATGTGCTGGCACCGGTACTGGGTGCAGCCATACGGGATATGGGCGGCATAGATTTAAAAGCCCTTATTGCCAGAGCGCTGCAAATGGGCGATGAATGCCACAACCGGAACAACGCAGCCACATCCTTGCTGATGCGAGAACTCAGTCCTTTCTTGATAAGGCATGCATCTAAGGACGTACTTGAAGAAATCTTTACCTTTTTAGGCAAGAATGACCACTTTTTCCTCAATCTGTCCATGGCCGCCTGCAAGGTTAGTTTAGATGCAGCCCACGGTATTAAGGATAGTACCATGGTGACGGCTATGGCCCGTAATGGTGTAGAATTCGGTATCCGCGTAAGTGGGGCAGGTAATGAGTGGTTTACTGCTCCTGCACCGCCAGTCGATGGCCTGTATTTTTCCGGATATACCGTAAAAGATGCTAATCCTGATCTGGGAGATAGTGCAATTACGGAAACCTTCGGTATTGGCGGCTTTGCGATGGCGGCCGCTCCCGCCATTGTCCAGTTTGTCGGCGGCTCTGCGCAGGACGCTCTTGAATATACCAAAGAGATGTATGAAATTACCATTGCGACTAATCCGGCCTTTAGCCTGCCTGCTTTGGATTTCAAAGCCACTCCGGCGGGAATTGACTTACTAAAAGTGATTGAAACAGGGATTACCCCTCTTATTAATACCGGGGTTGCTCACCGTGAAGCCGGTGTGGGGCAAATTGGCGCCGGAGTGGTTAGAGCCCCTTTCGCTTGTTTTGAAAAAGCATTGGAAGCCCTAAACAAAACCGAATAAAGTAGACTAACTGACAGGTAGATTTTTAACCTATATGAAGGTTTGTCAGATAAAAAATACAACTAAGGGAGATGTGACGAATGCAAAAAGTAGAAGTTTACCGAATTGAGACAGATTCACCGGACGATGTCAAAGGGTTAGCAAAACTCATTGACGCTGGGACAATTAGACCGGAGGAAATTGTGGCAATCCTTGGCAAGACGGAAGGTAACGGTTGTGTTAACGACTTTACCAGAGGCTTCTCCACGTTCGCACTAGCAGTATACCTTGCCGGTAAACTCCAAGTAACCCCGCAAGAAGTGATGCACAAGATCGCGTTTATTATGTCCGGTGGAACCGAAGGTGTAATGTCGCCCCATCTAACCATATTCGTTAAAAGAGAAGTGCCCGAGGTATCTAGTGACATAAAAAGGTTGGCTGTTGGCGTTGCCTTCACCCGTGACTTCTTACCTGAAGAATTAGGCCGAATGGAACAAGTAATGGAAGTAGCCAGGGTAGTTAAAGAAGCCATGTCCGAGGCAAAGATTTCAGATCCCCGGGATGTGCATTTTGTGCAAATTAAGTGCCCCCTTTTAACAGTAGAAAGAATTGCTGATGCGCACAAACGCGGGAAAGAGGTAGCTGTTTACGATACCTATAAATCCATGGCTTATTCTCGTGGTGCCTCCGCGCTGGGCGTTGCTATTGCTTTAGGTGAATTAACACCGGAGCAGGTAACTAATGAAGTCATCTGCCATGACTGGAGCCTGTATTCGACAGTTGCTTCTACCTCCGCCGGGGTTGAGCTGTTGAACGATGAAATTATTGTAGTAGGTAACTCGGTGGACTCGGCTAGCGAGCTGCGAATTGGTCACTCTGTAATGCAAGACTCTATTGATGCTGATGCAGTTCGAGCAGCTTTAAAAGATGGGGGCCTTCAATTTGACTGCTGCCCACCCGACACGGAGCTTAACAAAATCATTAACGTACTGGCCAAAGCAGAAGCCGATACAACAGGAATGGTACGCGGTCGCCGGAATACAATGATTGATGACTCGGACATTAACCACACCCGCTCAGCGAGAGCAGTGGTTAATGCGGTAATTTCCAGCATTGTAAAAGATCCTATGGTGTACGTTTCAGGTGGTGCTGAGCATCAAGGTCCCAATGGTGGCGGGCCTATCGCAGTAATTGCCAAAATCTAATACCATATGCGCTAACCAAAGACAGTAGCCTTTGGTTAGCCTCCATATCTTAATTAAGGGACTGATATTGTGAAATACGTTGCCCTATCATTGGTTGTAGGTGCTATTTGGGCAATGCAGCCGATCATTAATGCCCAGTTAGCCAAATCTATCGGTACAGTTGGGGCCGCAGGCTTCTCATTTGCGGTTGGCTGGGTATTTTTGGCTTGCGCTTTCATTTTTGTACAAGCTCAATCAGGAGTGTCATTTCATTTGGCTCTGGCATTTGAAAATCCGAAACTTTTATTGGGCGGTGTTATTGGTGCGGTTGTCGTTCTAGGCATGACCTACCTAGTTCCCCGCTTCGGGGCAGGTAATACATTGGCTTTAGCAATTACCGGTCAGTTAATTATGGCCGCCGCAATTGACCAATTTGGGCTATTGGGTATACCGCAGGTAGAGTTATCGCCATTCCGGATATTGGGATTTGTATTATTGCTAATAGGTGTGAACATCGTTGTTCATAAATGAAATCGGCCATTTTGGGCGAGGGAGTGGGTAGCTGAATTTTATACTGCCAGCTGCTCCTGGACAATATAAACATCCCGATAAATCTTTAGAATAGGAGAAAAAACATTGATGAAAAAAGTTTCCATTGTAGCAATTGGCGGCAATGCGCTAATTAAAGATAATGATCATATTGCACTGCAGGATCAGCGGCAGGCGGTGGAAGCAACTTGTAAGCATATTGCTGAATTGGTTGCAACCGGAACACAAGTAGTTGTTACTCACGGCAATGGCCCGCAAGTCGGGTTTCTTATGAGGCGAAGTGAGATTGCTCAAACTGAACTGCCATTAATCCCGCTGGATATTCTTGTGGCCGATACGCAGGGCGGAATCGGGTATATGATCCAGCAATGTCTGGTAAACGAGCTTAAGAAGCGCGGTTTAAGTAATGAGGTCGTATCAGTGGTAACCCAGGTTGAGGTAGACGCAGCTGATAGAGCTTTTTCCCATCCCGCTAAACCTATCGGTGGTTTTATGACAGAGGAAATAGCCCAGCATCATGCTAAGAATGAAGGCTGGACGGTATTTGAGGATGCCGGGCGGGGATGGCGCCGGGCAGTGGCCTCGCCTGAGCCGATTAACATTTTGGAAATCGGCGTTATCCGTAGTCTAATTAACCAAGGAACAGTCGTAATCTGCTGTGGTGGCGGCGGAATTCCAATTGTCAATATAGAAGGTTCTATCCAAGGGGTCGCAGCAGTAATTGACAAAGACAAAGTATCGGCGTTATTAGCCCGGGATCTAAAGGCTGATATGCTGGTTGTTACTACTGGCGTGGAAAAGGTAGCCATTAATTTTGGCACTCCCGAGCAAAAAGTTATTGATACTATGACAGTTGCTGAAGCCGAAGCTTATTATAACGAGGGGCATTTCCCGCCAGGCAGCATGGGACCGAAGATTGAGGCCGCTTTGGATTACTTGCGCGGTACCGAGGGAGTAGCCATTATCACAACCCCAGAAAAGATGGCGGAGGCGATAAGCGGACATACGGGGACACATATTGTGCAAAGCAAATAAATCTGGCAAGTATGACAAGTGCTCCTTGTTGGTAATTCCTACTGCCGACATATAAATATGTTGTTAAAAATGGTATAATCCTTCAATTTATTAAGGATAGCAATATTCGTGGTTCTGAATATTATCGCGGGGAGGTAAATGACTATGGTTAACAAACAGATATTTGAAAAACTAACACAACTAAATCTTTCTGCAATGGCTGAGAGCTATCAATTATTATCTGAAAATCCTGAAAATTCATCCCTTCCCGTCGATGAACTTTTAGGAATGATCGTTGATGCAGAATGGACGGCCAGAAGCAACAAACGGTTACAACGCCTGCTAAAAGAATCTTCTATGATATCCGGTTGCTGCATTGAGGATATTGATTACCAACCGGCAAGAAACATCAATAGGCAAATGATCGCATTTTTTTCCGAATGCATTTGGATTGCCAATCGCCGTAATATGATTATCACAGGTAAAACCGGAACAGGAAAATCATATTTGGCCTGCGCGTTAGGCAATATGGCTTGTCGCCTAAACTACAGCGTTAAATATTTTCGGCTTCCCCGGTTAATAGCGGATTTGAATATCGCCAAGTTGAACGGCAGCTACAATCGATATCTGAATCAATTGAAAAAATGCCAACTATTGATTTTAGATGATTGGGGTCTAGCTGAAATTACCGCTGACAGCCGTGACATCTTGGAGATGATTAACTATAGGTTGCATACGGGTTCCACTCTTCTCGCGTCGCGAATTCCGCTTCAAGAATGGGATGCGTTGTTCGATGCCCCCACTTTGGCGGACGATTGCTTTGACAGTCTCCTGTATAATGCTTATCGCATTGAACTTGGTGGTGATTCGATGCGCAAAGTCATGGCGAAAACCAATGCAACTCAAATTGATTTCAACTAATTTCTTGTGATTCCAAATTACAACGCTATGCTTATGACCGGAAGGATAAAACCTTGTCAGTTTGGGGCGAGATCGGCTGCCAACTTGGCCGAAATACACGGATTTTTTAATTATTCTATACACAAAGGCAGCGGCTATTCTTCATGATAAAAGATATGCCGTTGCCTTTATTTCATGGTTTTATTTTGCTGTCTGCTTGTATTTCAGGCAGTTACAAGCAGATCTGAGCAGGAGCGAAAATTTTTGATTATAGAATTAAACTACGTGTTTAAAGCGTGTTCAGTAAAAATTGACAGTGATTATAAGTCTATAATATAATAATTATAGACTTATAATCAAGGAGATGCTCTATGGGGAATTATCTAAGAAACATGGCTAAGATACTTAAATCCATTGGCGATGAGAAGAGACTAAAAATAATAAAAATGCTTGCCTCAAATGCCGATGAAATCTTTTGCGTTTCTGATATAGCTGAAAGACTGGGAATTTCGCAACCTGCGGCATCACAGCACATAAGAGTTTTGAAAGATATTGGCATTCTCGATGAAAACCGAAAAGGCTTTAGAGTTTTCTACACAATTAATTCTGAGGTAATGGCAGAATACTTAAAGGAAATAGAAGAACTCTTTACAAGAGCCTTTGAGAAATGCCCCTATAATTTTTCTTGTGCGGATTGCCCATATCATAACAAGTGTCAATGATTTTAATATTATGTCCTGACTATAAGAAAATGCTTATAATCTTATAGCCTTGCAATTTTATGATCCTATGCTCCTATAGTTAAGAAGAGGGGGTATAAAGCTTGAACAAATTATAATACTTCAATATCTTCGTTGTTTGTACAGATATTATTATCCTTCAGGCCTGCATGCATAAGAAAAAATAAAAATATGAGGTGAACATTTATGACAAGTAAAAGTAATATTCCCTTATTGGAAGTCGATGAAGTAAAAATAACAATAATCATGGATAATACTGTTGACTTATTAATGGCCAGCACAGAGGTTGCCAGTAGATTTAGCTCATACTCAAAAGACGTTTTACCGATAGCAGAACATGGGTTTTCAGCACTAATCCAGGTAAAAAGTGGGGATAAACAAGGAACAGTACTATTAGATACAGGTATGACTGCCAATGGCGTCTTGCATAATATGACTGCATTAGGTATTGACTTATCTGATTTACAGGCAATTGTAATTAGCCATGGTCACTGCGACCATACGCTGGGATTACCTAACCTAATTGAAAAATTAGGAACACAACAATGCTCTCTTGTTTTACATCCGGATGCTTACCTGGAGAGAAAGATTGTAATACCCGACGGTCAGGAATTGAGCATTTCGCCGCCCCAAATAACTGCATTGCGCAAGGAAAATATTTCCTTTGTTGAAAATACCGGTCCAACTTTGCTGGCTGATAATATGATTCTAGTTTCTGGTGAAATCGCTCGCTCAACAGAATTTGAAAAGGGGTTTCCTATTCATTACTCAAACCGTAATGGTAAATGGGAAAACGATCCATATATAAAGGATGACCAGTGTATTATTATGAATGTTCGTGGGCAAGGATTAGTCGTAATTACAGGTTGTTGTCATTCTGGAATTATCAATACCATTCGTCATGCGCAAACTTTGACTAATTGCCAACAAGTTTATGCCATATTAGGAGGCTTACATCTAACTGGTGGGATATTTGAAGAAATTATTCCTGCTACAATTACCGAATTAAAGAAGATTAATCCAACCTATTTGATGCCAGGCCACTGCACGGGATGGTCTGCCATACACCAAATTGCCCAAACAATGCCTCAAGCATTTATACCGAACAGTGTTGGTACTACAGTAGTATTCAAAGCGAATAAAAAAGACTGATGCGATAGTGTTTAATAATTTTTGGTTAAGTATGTATTAATGTGAAGGCAGGAAAAATTATTTATGATAAGTACTAATAACATCATTATAAAATCAACTTGACAAGATAAGAAATATTCTTATAATTAATGTTAGATAGACTAACATTAATGCTTCGACGAGCAACATAGGAATTGAATTAGTTGTTTCTGAAGAAACTATATTTTTTTAAAAATTATGTTAGTTACTATAACTAACATAAAGGTAAAAAATAATAATGTCCGTACCAGGATTCAAGCGTAACAGAGAAATATTATTTAAAGAGGGGGAATTACAAATGAAAAGTAAAATAGCGGAAGCAGTCCAACTGAAGTATTTACCGGTTGCAGTAGTATTTAGCAATGAAAGGCCAGATGGAGCGATTCAGTTTCAGGAAGGAAAGTACGGCTGTGTAGTAGCAATGCTAAATGCAGCTGCCAAAGGAAAAACAGTGGTATTTGACCGCAAAACCTTCGGCTGTCCGGGGGGCGGTGCGGGTTTGGGTTTTGGTAATACCTATAAGAATTTTCCAGGCGGAATAGGGAATTTCCTATCGACAGGGAATCCGGAGTTTTGCAAAACAGAGATTGGCCAAAAGGTTGTAAAACAACTGCCTGCATTGGAGCACGGAGAAGGTTATCAAAAAAGTCCTGAAGTAGCTGAGCAATTCATTAATTCTTTACCAATGATCGATGTGCCTACGGAGTATGTTATTTTTAAGCCACTAGAACAGTGTTCAGAAAATGAAACTCCTAAAGTAGTAGTGTTCTTGGCTAATCCTGACCAGATTTCCGCATTAACTGTTTTAGTGAGTTATACCCGAGGGTCTTATGATAATGTGATCGCCCCGTATGGTGCTGGTTGCCATCAAATAGGGATAATTCCATATAAAGAAAGTGAGTCGGAAAATCCAAGAGCAGTTATCGGGTTGACAGATCCCACCATTAGAACTAAATTGGATAAGGATTTATTGTCATTTACTGTACCCTATAGAATGTTTATTGAAATGGAATCCAACGTAGCAGGAAGCTTTCTTGAAAAACATGACTGGTTAAAAATATTGGAGAGAAAAGCTAACTAGTGAAAAGTAATTACTGCTATAATAGAGAAGAAATATATAAAGATATCAATTTGCGTTATTAGGAACAAAGAAAAATTGGCCTCTTAACAAAGTTAATCCCTGGCCGGGACGGTAGTATCGCGCGATAGCGTGAATGCTTTTGTCCCGACTGGGGAATCGTGCTATAAAGGGGCATTTACCTGGTGTATCGATCTTCAAGGGAGCAGGGAAGGTGTTTGCCTAAGGATGGCATATAGTACTTGATAGAGTGTTAAAATGAAAATAAAGAATTCAACGTAACAGGAAGCAGTCTCAAAAACATAACTGGTTAAAAATATTGGAGAGAAAAGCTAACTAGTGAAAAATAATTATTGTTATAATAGGGAAGGGATATATATTAAGTTTGCATCATTTATAAGGGTATTAGTTCGTACCAGTGTCAGGTAAAGATTGGGGGAATGATTGTGCCAGAAAGCGAGTTGTCCACTTCCGATAAAATTCTTAAGACAGCAGTTGCCTTGATAGAGGAAAAAGGTTTTCATGCTGTAACAATGAAAGAAATTGCTACTACGGTTGGGGTAAGTGAGATGACGGTATTTCGCCATTTTTCATCGAAAAAAGGCATCTTGGAAGTAGCTATAGAAAAATGTTCGTTTATTCCAACCTTGCGAGAGTTTGAAACCCAATTAACATGGGAGTTAGAACACGATTTACTTTTACTCTGTGAAATATACCAGAAAATAATGCATACAAATCGATCCATCATATTGATTTTAATGCAAGAAAGAGCTATGTTGTCTGATGAAAATCGACAAGGGTTACCGCCATATCATTTGAAAGAGTTCATAACAAAGTACTTTAAAGAAATGCAAGCTAAGGATAAAATAGTAACAGAAAATATTGATGCTCTTACGTTAGCCTTTATGATGATGAACTTTGGTTACTTCTACTCCAAGACAACGCTTTCGAAAGATTTTATCAATGTATCGGATGAAACATATATTGATGTTTGCGTACAATTGTTTGTAAAAAGTCTAAAAATATGAAACGCGCCGAGTTCGACATAAAGTTCAAAATAACAGCCTTAATACATCAAAATTGAGGCTGTTTTCCTTTATTGGTAGAGAGGAGGTGCTAGCATGTTACCAGTTGTGATGCAAAACTGTATAAAGTATCTCGAACAAAATTCTTTTATCATAAAGTGTCCGAATGAAGAGGCGATTCACCTTAGAGACATAGCGGTAGAATATGTTAATAGTAGTAAACTAATAAATAATAGAGTGGTTGCCGTACTTTTGACAGGCTCATCAGCCAGTGGTTATTCGGGAATAGGTAGTGACATCGATTTGGATGTACTGCTAGACAGTAACTCCAAACCGATTAAGAAGATTATGTTCAAAGGTATACCTATTGATTTACAGTTCAAATCATACACTGAGTGGCGAAGCGATTGCCTAGCCGGTGGCGAGTCAGTCAAATATTTAACTCATACTATACCAATTTACGATAGAGATACGATTTTTATTGAGTTTCAAAAGGATATTCTGCAACAGTATTATTCGGTTGAAAATATGCAAAAGCAATATCAAAGAAGCTTTGATATCGTAAATGAAAGGTCTTACTATGGAGTTGCTGACGCTAGAAAGGGGTTCCTCGTACCAGCGGCAATAAACATAGAATCTGCTCTTTATGAAGCGATAAGTTTACTGATTTACAGATATAAAGGATTTACAGCAACATCCTTACTGTTAACGGAGTTTGACAGGATAAGTAAAAGCTTAGGACACGGTGAATGGTTTAATAAAACAGTAAAGTATATGAGATTTGATATTTCCCATGATCAAAGTGAGGAACTTTTAAAAATATATAATGAGTTGTTTGTTAGAATGAGAAGGTTACTAGCGGCTAATAGGGAACTTGCTAAACGGATAAGAAGAATGAAACTGGACTATTATTCGGCTGCTAATCAATTGGAAGAGTTATGTTCGGAAATAAATTATCAACAGTTATATGATAAAATAATGAAAACTATTACTGGAAATAAAATATATGAAGCCGGATTATCGTTGTTCTTTGAAGTCCATTACAATTTCTTTATGTTTAGTCCGTTTTTCTATTTGAAAAACATAAATAGCATGGCAAGCGGAAAAGAAATGGTTGCTACTTCTTTTGCGGATTTGTTGAATTGCTGGGATGCTGATATAAAAAAGCTATGGACGAAAGTTTATCGTGCTGATTTACTTACAGAGAAATCTTTAATTGAAATGGCTAACCTAAGTAATGAAATAGTATCATTTTGTTCTTGCAATCCTCACCAAGCAAACAAGCGGGAGGGGGCGCCGTTCACCACCGACCGCGGCGGAGAGTAAAAAAACCGCCCATCAAATGAAGGCAGTACTATAAATGCAAAGCCAAAAGCAGAATTTTATTTTTTCCGGTTAGGCAGTCTGTAAGGGCTGGCGTGCTTGCGACACGTCAGTCCTTTTCTTGTATTTGTTATATCCAGCGGATTAAAATAGGCAACTGAACAAATACGTATGTTTCTTACTGTATTCCCATAAATTCTTTGGTTACGGACTGGAAAGCATTAAGGGCCGGAGACAACCATTTATCCTTGTGATAGGCTAGTTGGATAACGGTGTTAAAATCCTCTCCAGCCCAATTTAAATCTACCAATTGGCTAGATTTTAATTCTTCTTCAATCGCAACTTTGGGCAAAAAAGTAATACCGAGGCCACTTATTGTACACTGCTTCATAGCCACTACGCTACCAATTTCCAAAACTGTCTCAGGATAAACATTCGCACTTGACAATATACCTTCTAATATTGTGCGATAGCTACATCCAGGTTCTGCTAAAATTACTGTTTCTTCTCTCAAATCGGCTGGTTCAATCCGGCCTTTCTCAATCATATGATGGCCTCTTTTGGCAATAGCTACTATTGGTTCATCACGCAAAGTAACTGTAATTAGATTAGGGTGCTCCACTTTACGCTGAAAAAAGAGCGCCATATCAATTAAGTTATTTTTGAGCCAATAGAGAAAGTCATTATAAGCACCAATTTTTAGTACTATTTTTACTTGCGGATAACGTTTGCCGTATTCCTGCAGCACTATAGGCAAACGAGTGGCGCATAAAGACTCTGGTGCACCAATTGTAACTGTTCCATGGATGGTTGTCGAATTGGATACCGTTTCTTTAGCTTCCGCCGCCAGGGACAAAAGCTTTTTTGCATAGATATAAAAACATTGTCCTTGATCGGTTAATACTACCTTTTTTCCTAAGCGGTCAAACAGCCTTGCATTTAGTTCCTGTTCCAAAAGTTGAATTTGGGTAGTAATACTTGATTGTGCATATCCTAGCATGTTAGCGGCACGAGAAAAATTAGCAGTGTTGGCTACTGTTAAAAAAGCTTGCAATTGCCTAAATTCCATTCTCTTTTCTTCCTTTATCAAAAAAATAGATTGTATGTATCTTAATTATCAATTTCACAGATGCATTATATACATGATATCATTTTCCATAGAAAGTTACACTCCTAAATATATAAGGAAGAATGGAGGAAGTTTTATGGTTATAAATAAAGATATGGCTATTTACCTCTCCCTAACCTGCGTGGCTTTTTTATGGGGAACGTCATTTGCCATATCGAAAATAGCTTTATATGAATTGAGTCCATTAAATTTAGCCGGATTTCGTTTTTTTATTGCTGCAATCCTATTCGGAATTATTTTGGCAATAAAAAGAGCAGGCATTCACAAGGAAGATATTCCACAACTTGTTATAATGGGTTTCCTTTCCATAACATCATATTTTTATATTCAGTATACAGGACTTCTTTATACAACGTCGATCAATGCTGCTTTATTGTTAGCAACCAGTCCTGTTTGGACAACAATTGCAAGTGTTGTGCTGGGGCAAGAAAAAGTTAACCGTAACTCAGTTGTAGGAATGCTGATAGCTTTTCTGGGCGTGAGTCTCGTAATTAGCAGAGGAAAACTATTTTCACTATTTGCATCGGAAACCATTTTCGGCGATTTGCTACTGCTCCTTAATGCCATTGTTTGGGCTATTTTTACACTGTATGGAAAGAAAATTATGACTAAATACTCTCCTTTTACTGCTGTCGGTTATATTACTATTTTCGGAGCGGTAATGCTTTTGCCTGTTATTTTGGTTCCCAATCAGCTAAATCCCGTATCGTTATTAGCTCAGATAGCAGATATAAGCCTGCAAACACTCGCTGCCGTATTGTATTTAGCGGTACTTTGCTCTGTTTACGCTTATTATACGTGGTACCACGGCATTGAAAAAATAGGTGCTGTAAGAACGGCTTCTTTCTATTATGTTAGTCCGCTATTTGCTTTATTAGCAGGAATATGGCTATTAAAGGAAACGGTAACTTTCTTGGTTTTACTAGGCGGAATCGCAGTTATAGGCGGAGTTTATCTAACCAACAAAAGTAAATGTAATGGAATGAGCTCAAAAAGCTAATACAACCAATTTTATTCAGTTTTTGCTTTTATGGTTAATGCTACAATCAGACAGACCAAATATAGTATTGCACCAAATAGATACGCGCCGGCAAAACCACCATAATGCTCGATTATTAATCCAGCAACGCCCGGTCCTAACATTTGGCCTACAGCGTAAAAAATAGAGATAAACCCGATAACCGCCGCAATATACTTTTGCGGAACCTGCTGCGACGCAGCCACCTGAATCAGGGCCATCAAACCGCCGGTCCCTGTTCCCCAGATAACAGAGGCAAGCATAAAACCTGAAACAGTAGAGAAAACGAGAGGCAGCAGATTGCCGGCAATAACCCATACAAACACTATTAGCAGTGTTTTATGTGTCCCGGTTCGATCGGAGATATACCCCCAAATAGGAGCACCGGCAATAGAAAAAATACCTGCAAAGGCAAACACCCGACTTGCTGCAGTTTGTGAATTTCCCAGCTCGATCATAAAAACGGTCTGATACAGGATCGGGATGAGGTAGGCCATTCCCACCAGAAAATAAAGAAAGGAAATTTTGCGCAACACTGAATGTTTAAACCAGTTGGGCTTATCGACAGCGGTATTCTCAGGCCTGGCAACTGCCGGATTGCGTAGTATCGCTGCGGCTAGGATAAACGTCAGCAGGTTAAAGCCGCCGAAAGCGAACCAGACCGTCCGCCAGCCGGACAGAGGAAAGAATCCAACGGCCCACGGAATAAGCATTCCGCTAAGAATCATCCCTATTCCGGCGCCGCTCAACAAAAGGCCAACTACCAAGCCTCTATTATCCGGAAACCAACCAATCATCAGGGACATTAACGGCGTAAATACAATTGCACTGCCGGCACCGGCAATAAACATAAATAATGCCGCCATCCAGAACGAAGTTGCACTGCCCAAGCCAACCAGCCCGGCAATAACTCCACAGCTCCCTGCCAAAATTATATTTTTAGCGCCAAAACGTACTGCCAGCAGACCTGATAAGCCCACAGTAACTAGATACCCCAAAAACATAAACGAACCCAGCAGGCCGGATTGTGCAAACGTCAGCGCCATACTCTCCCGCATATACGGTAGCACGGCCCCGTAAGCCATCCGAACAAAACCGGTTGTTGCAATAACCAGCAACACACCAGTAAAAACAAACAAGGTAAATTTGTTGTCTCTATGTTTTGCATTTCTCATGGTAATCCCTCCTAGTGCTAACTATAGCGTAAGCAGTAGGCTTACTCTACTCCATAAGAAAGAAAGACTGCTCTGAAAAACAGTCCCTACTGCGGCTGTCAAACTGCATAGACACGCCAAAGTAGGGACTGCTATCTAATCTATTTTTTTATACTCACTGGGAGTCATACCGGTATATTCCCGGAACGCACTGGCAAACTTGCTGGGGTTGGTATAACCGATTTGATTGGCAATTGCCGCAATGCTATCCTCGCTGTGTTTGAGCAGTTGCTGGCTCTTTTCCAGCCGTTTGGCTCTGACATAGGAATACAAGGTAGTGTGATACACTGACTTAAAATCTTTTTGCAATTTATCACTATTTGTCTGGCAAATCCATGCCAGCTTTTTTATTGAAGGTGGCTCAGCCAGATGCTCCAGCAGATACTGCTGTGCTTTAGATACAATCTCCCTGTCGGCTTGCGTTAATGTGCCTGTTGGGGCGGTCCGGGCTTCATTTTGCATACAACTGCTCAGGAATTCCATAATTTTGGCTTGGAAGGCCAGGTAGGTTTTCATATCATTCCAGCAGGCTGCCTGTAGCTTTCTGGCTGTCAACTGCAAGGCCAGGGGAGCGCGTCGCACAACCAGTGGCTTGTTCGCTAACATGGTTTTGATATTGTCTTGCCACTGCCCGTTAAACCTGTCGGCACAGGCAGTCCCCAGTAATTGTTGCACATATTGCCGGTGCACATGGATAGAAACACCGGAATACATCCGGGTGTTTATAACAACAGCAGGCAGGGCCTGTTGATGATAATAGAAGAGTACATCATCCTCAGCCAGAACAAGTTCTTGGTCATCGCCGATCTGTACCGTCATCTGCCCGCCATGACAATAAATGATCTCCAGCACTTCCTGCTTTGACTGTAGATTGTTTAACCATAACCTCTCAGCTGAAACCGCGTCCCAGCAGCTAACATCTAATCCGTCACCTAAATCCAAACGCCGGATGCTGCCAACACCATATTCCTTGTTGACCTGGTAACTGATTCCCGAACAATCCGAGGCAGCCTGGTACAGATACCGGTTATCTACCATTGAACGGTAGTAACTGCCTACAATATTCCGCTTCATAGCCAATCGCCCGCCTCTAGATTAAGTCGTACTGTTACATTCTAGTGGTATTAGCATAACAATTGATAATCATTTTCAATTATTATACTGGATAGACGCAGGCGTTGTCTAGTCCATATTAATATACGAAACTGCTTTCTAAGTATTCTTTCGCCATACCATATAATTCCACTCAAATTCATGGAATAAAAGATAGCTAAATATACTGCTTTTCCGGTCCTGCGTGCAGAAAGACATTTGCTCGTACAGCTTCTTGGCCTGTTGGTTTCTCCCTGAAACATGCAAGGTCAATTTATCGAGGAATGGATTTGTTTGTACATGCTGCTGTGCCCACTGTAGTAAGCGTTTTCCTATTCCTTTACCTTGGTGTGCCGGATGGACGGAAATATCTTCTATATAACACTCGCTATCTTGCGGCTGGTGATCTAAGAAGTATAAGGAGAGGAACAATTTGCAAAGGTTCCATTTTCCGAATAGGTCACAATCACTCCACAGAAAATTCAATACCTCTTGTTTCCTGGCCGATTCAGCTTTCTCTTTGATGCACACGCTGCCGACAACTTCACCGGCCTTAAGGGCGATCATTCTTTGGCTTGCCACTTCAGGGGGAATTTGATCAAACAATTTTTCGAAAAAAAGAGCAAGCGTGTTATCAGGTAAGTTTGTAAGGGGTTGAAATTTTGTCCGAAACCCATGAACAAGCAAGCGGCCGACCTGATAATTGTATTTTGCCTGCATAGGTTCAATTATTAGGGGGGCAATTGTCATGATTGACCTCCTTCGAATTTTTTTAAAAAATTTGTGTTGCAATTAATTATTGCAAGCTTGTGGTTTGGGAGTTTTCCGGTGTTGCAGGAGAACGGCGTGCTTTCATGTCATGAATGAGTGAATAAACGACAGGTACGACTACCAGTGTAAGCAGTGTTGAGGTAATCAGGCCGCCAATGATGGCATGCGCCATGGGGGCGCGTGCCTCGGCGCCAGGCCCGATGGATAACGCGATGGGGAGCATGCCGAAAATCATGGCTACACTGGTCATTAAGATGGGGCGTAGCCGGATGCGGGCTGCATCCACCAGGGCGTCAGTGCAAGGAACGGCTTCCTGCATGCGCTGTTTGGCAAAGTCAATTAAGAGGATGGCATTTTTGGTAACAAGCCCCATCAGCATCATGATGCCGATGAGCGAAATCAGACTGAGTTCGCTGCCGGCTAAAAACAACCCTAACAGTGCGCCGATAACGGCTAATGGCAAGGAAAGCATAATGGCAAAGGGCTCACTATAGCTTTCAAACTGCGCTGCCAGTATCATAAAGATGAAGGCAACGGCTAGACTCAAGGCAACGCTCATACTGGAAAAGGATTCATCCATGTCATCTGACTGACCGGCAGCGCCTGCCTGATAGCCTATTGGCATTTGGATGTCTTTGATATCTTGATAGAATTGATTGTCAAAGTCGCCCAGGGTAGTTTTCTCCAGATTAGCGGTCAACCGGATCTCTTTTTGCCGGTCAAAGCGGCCGATTTCTGCTGCGCTTGTTGTATATTGCCTCTCTGTTACCTGGGACAGCGGGATTAGCATTTTTTGCCCGTCGGCTTTTGTCTTTTCGCTGGGTACGTAGATAGTAGTAAGACTTTCGGGGCGGCTGCGATCCATCGCCGCCAGACGCGTGCGAATATCGATGCGTTCGTCGCTATCGCTGTATTTTCCGATGACCGTTCCATTTAGCAGAGTTTGGAGGGTTTGACCGATGTTGGCGGTGGAAACAGCCAAATCGTTGGCTCGATCTGTTTTGATTTTAATATCCAGATTTGGTGTACCGGGGCGATAGCTGGAAGCGATGTCTTGCACACCGGGAATGGTCTGCATTTTTTGCTGCAGTTGTTCGGCGATTTCGCCTAATTTTTCTACGGAATCGCCTGTTATCGAGACGGTAACGGGTTTGCCGTCGCCTTGTTCAATATCTGCCCGGACGCCGGGAAGGCGGTTGAGCTTCTCTCGAACTTCACTAATCACGTCGGATTGGCTGCGCTGGCGTTCTTTTTTCGGTACCAACGTAACAAAAAGAATTTGTTCTTTGGCAGCTGAAGTGCTGTAAATATGCCGGACTTCTGGAAGTGATTTGAGTTCCTGGATCATTTTCCGGGTGGTGTTATCCAACGATTCCACAGTCGGGCCGGACTGCGTTTTTACCTTGACGGTAAACTGCGCCTGATCGGTAATGGGAATAAAGGACGAGCCCAGGTATGGAAACAGCATCATGCTAACAGCAAATATAGTGAGTGAAATGGCAACCACTTTTTTGCGGTGACGGTGGAGCAGTTTTTCCAGTAAAACAGCGTAGGAATCAGCTAGACGGTCAAACCAGTGATTCCACTTGGACCACCACTGTCCCAGGCGGCCGGAGGCATAGTGATGACCTACCGGTAGATATAAGGCTGCCATCATCGGTGTTAGGGTGAAGGCAATGAAAAGGGAGACCAGGACGGCAAAGGCAATGGTAAGGCCAAATTCTTTAAAAAATTGACCGACTACGCCGGACATAAAGCCGACTGGGATAAATACAGCGACAACGGTAAAAGTAGTGGCCATAACCGCCAGGGCGATTTCTTTAGTTCCTTCCGCTGCGGCCACTATGGCCGATTTACCCATTTGCCGGTGGCGGATAATATTTTCAATGACGACTATGGCATCATCAATGAGGAGGCCGACCGACAGCGACAGGCCCAGGAGCGACATGCTATTGATGGAAAAATTGGCTAGTTTCATAAAGAAAAAAGTGGCCACAATGGAGGCGGGAATGGCCAGGGCGCTAATGATGGTACTGCGCCAGTCGCCCAGAAACCACAGCACGACAATTACGGCAAAGAAACCGCCAATAATGAGGTCGAACCAAACTTCATGAATGGAGTCTTCAATTCGCTGGGCATCATCGCGAACCATATGCAAGGTGATACCCGGCGGCAGGTTCTGCCGGATTTTTTCCAGTTCGGCTTTTACTTGTTTAGCTACGTTTACGGCATTGGCGCCGGATTGTTTGCCGACTTCCAGACCGATGGCCTGCTGGTCGTTGTAACGGGCGATTGTTTCAATATCCTTGATCGTGTCTTTGACTGTGCCGATCTGCCGATAATATACCGGTGCGCCGTTCCTGGTGCCGATGGCGACGGAGAGAAAATCCTGTGGCGCTTTGAAATTGCCCGCAGTACGTACAGACAATTCCTGACTGGTTTCCGTCAGTTTACCGGCGGGGATATCCTGGTTTTCCTCCTGCAGGCGTTGGGTAATTTCCGGTATGGAGAAACCGAAGGCAGCAATTTTGTCTCGGTCCAGCAACAGCTGGACTTCCCGTTCCTGCAAGCCGGATATTTTTAACTGACCAACGCCGCCGATTTTCTGTAGGCGCGGTTTAATTACGTCTTCTACCAGAATGCTTAATTCGCGGAGGTTTGCTGTTTCACTGGTAAGAGCAATGGCGACGACCGGAGCCGCTTTCATGTCGTAGCGGGCGATGACAGGCTCTTTAATTTTGTCAGGCAGTTCGCTGCGGATAGCGCTGATTTTATCCCTGACATCCTGGGTAGCCATGGCAGGGTCGATATCCAAATTGAACTCAACCCCGATTTCTGCTTCGCCTTCGCGAGAGGTAGAGTAGATGTGTTTTACCCCTTTGGCCTCGCCGACCGCTTCTTCCACTTTTTTGGTAACTTGCGTGTCGATTTGTTCCGGCAGCGCACCTTCGTAGGTAATGCTGACTGTTACGTAAGGGAGGGATACATCCGGCATTTCGTCCACATTCATGCGAAAGTAGCTGACAATGCCCAATAAAATGAGGGCGAGAAGGGTAACTGTAGCAAAGACCGGGCGCTTAATGCTGATTTCCGGTAAACTCATCGACTGGTACCCCCTTCGGTCAGTAAGGCATCACCGTCTTTGATTTTATCCAGGTTGTCGATGACTACGGCCATGCCTGGCTGGAGGCCTGTTTTGACTTCGATCAGGTCGCCGATCAGGTCACCGGTTTCCACCAATGTTTTTTTCGCTTGACCATTTGTTGCGACATAAGCATAGTGCAGGCCCTTTTGGGCCATGATTGCGCTTCGTGGTATTGCTATAACCGTTTTTGGTTCACCCGATGTCAAGGTTGCTTGGGTAAACATGCCGGGTTTTAACAATTGTTCGGGATTATCGATCTTGATTTTCACCCGGAACATGCGACTTTCACCGCCTGCTACCGGATTGATGACCGCTACCGTTCCGTTAAATATTTGACTAGGATAGGCATCAACCGCAGCAGTTACAGCGGCTCCGAGTTTTGCTGCGGCAATGTCTTTTTGTTCGACATTTACCACGACATAAACTTGATCAATTTGTTCTACGGTAAGAAGGGTAGTACCTGGTGAGACCACTTGGCCGATGGTGGCCGCTTTATTGGCGACTACGCCGGTTACCGGACTTACAATGCTGCCGTCGGCGATTTGCTTGTGGGCATTATTTAGATTGGCATAGGCGTTATCGACCTCAGTACGGCTGGTAATCATGCGAGCTTCCGCGCTTTCCAGTTGTTGTTTGGTAGCGGCATTTTTTGCATATAGATTATAATAACGCTGATAATCGGCTTGCGCGGTATTGAAATTGGCTTCCGTCTGCCTGACGTTGTTCTGGGCGATACGTACGGAATTTGCCAATTCTACAGCGTCTAGTGTCAGGAGTATCGCATTTTTTTGGATAGTCTGCCCGTCTTCGACGAGTATCTGATCGATTTTGCCGGCAAGACGGCTGCTGATGATGGCTGAGGTTAGTCCTTCCACCGTACCGGTTAATTTGAGTGTGTTTGGTTTTTGCATTTGTTTTACTTCTGCGGTAGTGACGGCCAGGGGCTGGACGGTCAGGGTGGCTTGCTCACGGGCATTGTAGATTCGCCAGGCAGCAGTACCGGCAAGCAGAGCTAAAATCAGTACGATCATTACAATTCTAATGCGTGGTTTGTTCTTTATCATAGGGTTTCTCCTCCGTAATGGTTCCTATAGCCTGCGCTAATTGTACACTGTATTTATTATAGTCATAGCGGGCGTTGGTATAGTTGAGCTTCGCTGAAGTAAGTGCGCCTTGGGAGTCTATGACGTCAAGGTTACTGCCGACGCCGGCCTGATAACGGACCTGAGCGATCGTATAATCTTCTTCCGCTTTGGCGACAACCTGAGAAGCGATGTCTACTGCTGTCCGGGCATTTTGCATATTGAAATAGGCTTCTTTGGTTTCTAACGTGACTTGTTCAATTTTTTGTTGAAGGAGTTCACGGGTTTTTGTGGTTTCCCACTCGGCCCGCCTGACTTGGGCTTTAGTTTTGTTGCCGTCGAATAGGTTGAAAGCGACGGACAACTGGGCGGACCACGGATTAGTGGAGCTTTCCTGGTTTTGCCATTCTTTCTTGAGCGACAGGCTCACAGTGGGTAAATTACCGCTTTTGGCTATCTGTATGCCGTATTGGGCAGCTTTTTCTTCCTGGTGGATTTGTTTGAGGTCTGTCCGGTGGGCTAATGCGGTTTGAATGGCCTGGGCCACGGAACCGTCATAGGCTGATGTTTCGCCGATGTCAGCTAAAGAAACAGTATGATCGGCGGGAAGACCTAACAGGGTAATGAAATGACTGATAGCCAGGTTGTAAGCGTTCTGGGATTTACTGCGGTCTTGTTTGGCTTGAGCCAGTTCGACTTCGGTCCGCAGCACATCGCTTTTTATCACAGTCCCTTCGTCGTATTGCGCCTGGACGATGGACAAGTGTTGTGTTAGACGTTGAACAGACTCATCAGCAAGGGCCACGTTTTTTTCGGCTTGCAGGACATTGTAATAGGTCAGATATGTATTGGTGATGATTTGCTGTTTGGTATACGCAAGATTATACTGTGCACCGGAGTTAAGCTCTTTAGCCTGGGCGACAAGGCCTTCGTTGAGTCCGCCGCTGTATAAAGTTGTCTTTGACTCTAAAAATGATGAGCGGGAGTTAGCTGGTAAATCAGCGGATCCCGGGTGATTTTTGCTTTGCGTATGGTTGGCACTGAGAGTGGGCAAATAGGCGGACCGGTTTTCTTTGATCAGCCAGGATGCTTTTTCTGCTTCGGCTTCGGCGGCTTTTATCGCCGGACTATGAATGAGCGCCAGTCGGATACTGTCTGCTATCGTCAGTTGCGCCGGCTGGGCATACATTAGGCAGGGCATACTGAAAAAGATAAGGGTTATGCCACATAAAATCAAAGTTTTGTTTAGGTTCATGGTTGGTTCCTTTCCGTAAGAATTTGAAGTAGCAAAAACTGACTTGGGTCAGTTACAGAGTAAAAAAGGTGCACAGCACCTATGCAATCCTACAGTTGAGTTATGGTTAATTTAAGTACTCCTTCCTCGACCCCCAGGATTTGCTCCAATATGGCTTCGGCAATTTTTATTTTGTTGATCAAGACTTCAGACGGTTCTTTTAAAAAAGAAGCTTCCCATAAGCAATTTAAAATACTCCAGATAAATGCAATGGTTTCTTTTGGATAAACTACATGCAGGGTTCCCTCTTGATTTCCCTGTTGAATCATGTCAGCTAGAAGTGGGTTAAAGACGGTTTCTACCTGATGCTGCCAAATTTTATAAAGTAAATCGAGGTGTTTCTCAGCCCATAGTTTGTCACAAAGAACATCAAGCTGACTGGGAAGAAGCTGCTGGGCAAGGAAGGATTGTAGTTTGTCTAACGCAGTAAACTGACGGCTTTCCAACTGGAACGAAGTCGCCAGCTCGATTGCCCAGCGGGTGTAGATTGCTTCCACTATGGCTTCTTTTGTGGGAAAATAGTAATAGAAGGTTCCTTTGGCTACGCCAATTTTTTTTACAATATCAATGATCATTGTTTTTTCATAGCCGGCGGAACTAAATAGCTCCAAGGCCGCATCCATTAACTCCGTCCGCCTAACATCGGGATCTTTCTTGATCCTAGTGATAAACAACACCTCCTGACCAAGTTATTAAGAAACAAAGCTTAACTTTAGTGAGTAGCTGTAAAATCAAACTGACTTGGGTCAGTTTGATTTTACTAGTTGGGGCGCGCATTGTCAATAAGATTTGTATAATATGGCAAATGAGAGGCGGTGGAACCGGTAAGTAGAACTAAAAATAATTGAATTGCGTTCAAAAAAATATCCGAAAAAACCGCTCATCCAAATAATTTGGATAGCGGAATTTATTTTATGTTTTAGCTTGTTTAGTTAGTATAAAATAATTTGAATTATGTTCAAATTATAACCATGGCAGAAAATAATGTCAAGGATTAATTTTCCTTTTACTTTGCGTAGAGTGGACAAAGACTGACAAGGCTTTGGCTGGGTATCAAAGGTAGGTAGTTGCGTAAAGAAATTGCAGCTTTAGAAGAAAAAGCTGCAACCGGTAGGGGAGGAAAGGATATAATTAAACCTACACCGAGAATAACTATCTGGGTATTTTCCAGTGGCCCATTTTCCCAGCCCCACCAGGCTGGTAGTATTAGTCCCAAGGGGAAAAGCAGAACAGTTAGCAAAATTGAAATCCAGGTTGTTGGGAACGGTTTCCAAGAGAAAAGACAATCTGATTGTTTTATCATAATCTTGTTCCTTTCCTTGTGTTTGTAATTTTACCTATGCTTTAGCCGGTTCGCAGTGTGCATTTGCCTGGGAGTGTTTCATTCTTCGGATATAACATATTGTTGCCATACCGGTGAACATTGCCCCTAGCAGAAGTAGAATCACACTATTCCGGTAGAGGACCGGTGAATAACCGGCAATCATCAGCTCACGGACGGTATTGGAAAAATAAGAGAGAGGGAAGGTGTATGATATGGTTTTTCCTACCGTATCCATTGCTTCTTGCGGCCAGGTATAGCCGGACAGTACGAAGGCCGGAACAGTATAGGTGATCGATATTCTGGTAAAGGTTAGTTCGTTATTGCAGATGGAGGCAAGAAAAGCGCTAAAAGCGACGGCTGAAAAAGTAAAAGTCAATGATAGTAAAAATAAACTAAGCAGAGATGCTTTGCCAGGAATTCCGAATAGTTGGATGGCAGTGATGATCGTAATGAAAAAAGCGAGTGTGGCCGAAATCCAATACGGAAAGAGCTTAATGGGTATGATTCTCCAGGAATGGTTGTAGTTTAATTCGCCCGGACGCTGATATTCGTTTTGGATACTTGCACCGACTGCCAGGAAAATGCCCTGTTGAAAAGCGGCCAAGGACAATCCCAAAACAAAGAAGGAAAGATAGCTTTGCGTTGGGTTATTGAGTACCCGTAAGCGAAACTCAATAGGAACGGTTCTGTTTACGGCCATAGCTGGCATTTGCCCATTGTTTATTTCCGTCAGCCTGGTGCCTGTATCTTTGGCAAAGGCGGCCAAGATCTCCTGAGCAGCCGTAGTTACTGTATTGGTAATAAGAATGTTGGAGCCGTTAGCCATTAAGAGAACGGTGGAAGAGCGTCCGGATTTGGCGTCCTGGGCAAATTTTTTGGGAATGTGCACGGCGGCGTACACTTCTTTTTCATGTAAAGACTGTTCCATATCCTCTTGCGTTGAGACATAGCCAACAATCTGAAAGCGCTCGGAGTCATCGAATGCTTGAATGAGTGCACGGCTGAATTGCGTTTGGTCTTCGTCATAGATAACCAGGGGAACCGTTTTTATCGTATGCGTGCCATAGAGTAAGCTGAATAAAATCAAATAAGCCAGGGAGGCTCCGAAAAGAAAGATGGCGCGCCGGCGGTCTGTTATGAACATCTGACGGATTTCCCGTTTAACTATCTGCCACCAATTCATGCGGGCACCCCCTTCGCGGCTGGGAATTGGAGTTTTTTTCGGCGTTTGGTAAATACGAAAATGGTGATTAGGTTGAGTCCGCTGCCGCCGGCAAACATAATAAGAACATTTTTCAGCAGGGTTGGCGAGTAACCGGCCAGCAGCAAATCGCGCAGCGTATCAACCATATAGGTGAGCGGCATGAGGGCGGAAAAGGCTTGAGCGAAACCATTCATGGCAAAAAGGGGCCAACTGAGGCCGCTATATAAAAGTCCGGGCATGATATAGAGCAGCGGTACTTGCAGTGCACTGACTTCATTGCCGGAAATGGCGGAAAAGAAAAAGCAAAGGTTGATGACGAGAAAGGTAAAGGCACTGCCTAAAAGTAATATGCTGACGGCATTTCCCCGAAAAGGTACGCCGAAGAATAAGTTGATGATAACCAGGTAGGTAATAAAGGCCCCTATGGCGCATAACCAACAAGGCAATAACTTGCCGGAAACGATAGCTGCCGACGAGGTTCCTTGCCAGCGAGGAAGGTGGCTATATTCTTTGGCAATAAGTGTGCCCGCCACTAATAGAATTGCAATTTGCAAACCGTTTGCTACTAACCCCGCTAACATAAAATTAGTGTACGAGGTAGTAGGATTATTGATAATTCTTATCCCTAATTTAACCGGAGCAGCCGACCGCAGGGCCGGGACCGGCATTTGATTGAGCGCTTCCAACAGTTTTTGGCCGGTGGCCGCCGAAAATGTCTGAATGATTTCCTGACTGGAAGAAATCACTGTATTGGCAAACATATTGTTGGTCGAGTTTGTTACGATCAAAATTTCGGAGGCGATACCCAATTTGATATTTTGGGCAAACTTGGGCGGAATGGAGACGGCAACCAGTGCTTTGCTCTCATGCAGCAATTGTTCCATTTCTTCCTGGGTTGTTACCTGGGCGACTACATCATAACGCTCCGAATCAATATAGGCCTGGGTTAATGTCCGGCTGGCCGCTGTCTGGTCTTGATCATAGATGACAGTGGGTACGTATTTAACGACATTGCCGCTATAGGCACACCCAAAGAGAAAACTATACAGAATGGGTATGCCAAAAAGCAGCAAGACCGTAGGTGATTTAGGACAAAACAGCGCCCGCAGTTCCAAGAGTATAATTTCTTTGAACCTCACTAAATACCACCATCCATTAGTTTGAACCGCATGCCGGGACGGATTTTATCGGAGTTGACTTGAATTTTGACGTTAAAGGTAATAATATCATTGTCACCGCGTTCATTCGTAGCCCGGTAGGTGGCAAATTCCGCTTTTTTGCTTATATCAACAATGGTTCCATCCAGGACAAGTTTACTGTCCCGGCCTTGCATTTTAACCTGCTGCTGAACGAAATAGCGTGAGAGCTCAGTTTCCTTTACTTTCAGATTGACCCAGTTGTCCAAGGGGTCCTGAATGGCTACCAGAGGCATACCCTGGGAAACCATCGCCCCTTCTTCCACATACTTAGCGGTGATAATGCCGTCAAAAGGAGCGCGTATCTCAGTTTCGTCAAGCGATACTTCCACTTGCTGCAGGGTAGCCTGGGCTTGCGCCACTTTGCTGCGCATAGCTTCTTCGTTGGCAATATTTACATTGGTTTGCAACAAGCCGGCTTGTGCTGACGCCAGACCGGCCTGCGCCTGGCTGTATGCAGCCTGAGCCACTTGATATTTAGTACGGTAGGTATCAAATAATTGTTTAGAGATGGCACCCGACGCTACCAGTTCTCTAAAACGGTTATAATCATTTTCTGCCAAGGCTAAATCGGATTGTGCTTTTTCTAATTGCGCCTGCGCGGTATTTAGGGAAGCCTTGGCCGTTTGGTCCTGCAGTACGGTAACGGTAGTGGCCTGGGCTGTCTGGGCATCCAGGGCCTTAATGTTGGCTTTGCTCTGATTGACTTGGGCAACAATATCCCGGTTATCGATGTGGGCCAAAATCTGCCCTTTGGTAACCCGGTCGCCTTCTTTAACGAGCAGGTTGACGACACGGCCCGGTATTTTGGAGTTAATATCGACTTCTTTGGCTTCCACTCGGCCCCATACTTCCGGGGCGGCCGCATTGCTTCCACAGCCGGTAAGCAGTGTAGCCGTCATAATAAGAAGCAGGGGGAAGGCTAACCACCGCAGAAAAGAATTAGTAGGTCTTATTGTAATTATGTGAAACACTCTCCTTGATCTCCACTTAAAAAATATTCTGTCTCTAGATAATTGACTTATCATTTATCAGGCGGAAGTCGACAATTAATTGGATAGAAGGTTTTTCTGAAGTTATTTGTTCTCAATAACTTCACCTCCCTTCAAATGCTTTTTATGTAAATCCAGATATTGATTGGACTTATACTAAATAGAGCTGGAAATAGTATTTTGGACAAGTAGTCTATAAAACAGGCATAATTATTTTGCGAAAAAAGGCAGGAAAAACATTTTTTGTACCTTTGAGTACTATAATTGTATTTTTGGTACTTGGGTAAATAAATGAAGCGTGAATTAACGCGCTCCATTTTATTTATTTTTTAATAGCAATATCTTTTATTTATTTTTGTCTAATAAACCATGGATAACTATATCAAGCATAGCTGCCACGGCATCTGAGTAGGTCATGTTATTTTCCGCAAGAAAGCGGTAGTTCATAAGATCATTCATGGTACTAACAATTATTTGCTGAACAACACTCCTATTTACACGACGGATAGTACCAGTCTCCATTCCCTGATGCAGGAGGTCAGCCAAGCGATCCATCCGTTCTTTCCGAAACTTGATTATTTTTTTCCATTCCTCCGGATACGTGAGGCGAAGGTCATCATACACACGATTATGAAATGGTTCAAAAACTTCGGGCGTAATCAAAAGTATGGCTTTTAACTTTTCAATAATCGGCAAACTTGAATTATAGATTTTTTCCTCCTGGGCACGTAAATCGTTCAGAACCATATCTAGAATAGTTCCAATAAGTTCCTCTTTGGACGAAAAGTTTTCATAAAGGGATGACTTACTGATACTTAGGCGTTTAGTAAGATCACTCATGGTAAACTTGAAGCCGCGTAAATTGATTTCTTCTACGGCAGCCATAATAATTCGATTTCGCAAAATATTCACCTCATTAAAGCTGTACCGTTGAATACAATTTTGGTACAGTTGTTACAATCCCATAATATGCTACATTTTTTTATATGTCAATGAAAATTATTAACGTGTTCCACCATATAAAGCAATATGTCCAATTTGGTGTTATAACCAAGATAGCGTGCCACTTAAAAATGGCACGCTATCTTTTGTCCTGTCGAAAAGTAAAACTTTCGCCAAGGCTCGGTATAAGCTTTGTTTTCTTTATAACGGAGAAGTAGTGATACAACTAAAAATATATATTGACCTGTCTATTGCTTTATACTTTAAACTCTCTACTATAGAAAACCGAGAGGGAGTGGATTTATGAGAAAGAGTTATCTTTGGATTCGATCGTTTTACTGGTTGGGAGCCATTTTGGATGTTCAAAGTGAGGTGTCTGCAGGTGCTCCTGATAAATCGAAACTTTAGTCTGCTTTGGTTTGGGCAGTTAGTGTCTCAACTAGGTGACAAGGCGTATAACATTGCCCTGATGTGGTGGTTATTTGAAAAGACTGGTTCACCACTTTTTGTTAGTTCCTTTTTGATCACATCAATGCTGCCTGAGTTGATTTTGAGCCCGGTGGCCGGGGTATATATTGACCGCTGGAATAAAAAGAAAATATTGGTTGCCGCTGATTTTGGTCGCGGAATTATTATCTTAACGCTTGCGGCTCTACATCAGGCGGATCTTTTGACAACATGGCATATTTATATTGCCGCTTTGTTTATATCGCTGTGTTCGGCGTTGTTTAACCCAACTACCATGTCAGTAATACCGGTTGTCGTGGAAAAAAGCCGTCTTCAACAGGCTAATGCATTGAGTCAAATGGTAGCTGGTGCGGTGGCAATAATTGGTCCGCTATTAGGAGCTTCCAGTGTAGCCATGTTGGGTTATATGGGAGTACTTATATTTAATGGCTGTTCCTATATCATATCGGGAATTGCCGAAAGTTTTCTGCGAATAACTGTAACAGAAAATACAACGAAAGAACCGGTATTTTTCAGCCTCATGCAAGGGGTTCGCTACATTCAGGGAGATGTGCGTGTGTCAACAGCTGTAATTTTAGTTGCAATCATTCATGTGTTTGTCGGCGGCCTGGTGGTAAGCTTGCCATTTCTGGCAAACTTATTGAAGGGAAACGGTCTTGAAAATTTGGGACTGTTGCAGGCTGCCTTCGGTGGGGGAATGATTGTCGGCGCAGTTTACATTTCTAAATATAGCAGTGATAAACTCAAAAGATCATACCTTTTTTATGCTATCGTATGTATGGGAACAGGGATATTAATGTTAGGGGTACTGCAGCTAAGCTACATCCACTCAGTAGTACTTTACGGACTAGATTGTGTACTAATAGGTGTCTGTGTAGCTGGTATAAGTGTATTCTGGCGAACATTGGCACAACTTTGTGTTCCTGAGGAAATGACCGGAAGGGTTTTTAGTGTATTGTCTGCTACCGGGAATATTTCTTTACCCATTTCGATGGGGTTAGCCGGTTTGTTATTAAACTTCGTAACTCCCGTGTTACTGCTTTCTTTGGCAGGAATTTTCCTTATTCTCATTGGAATAGGAATAGAATATTATAACCGAAGCATTTTCGATGACATTAGTATCACATAAGGAAGTTATAGTACAATTATTCTTACAAGAATTCTGTTTTAGCAGTATATCGGTTTCAATAAATGGGAGTGGAGAGTATGACGTTTACCATTGGCAAATTAGCTCATAAGTTTAATCTGTCTAGAAGTACGCTGCTCTATTATGATTCCATTGGATTACTATCTCCTGCTGGAAGAGGCAACAGTAATTACCGGATATACTCCGAATCTGATTGTAAACGACTAGAGCAAATTGCTATATATCGACAAGCGGGTTTGTCTTTGCAACAAATTAAAGAGATATTAGATAGTAAGAAATGTAATGCAGCTGTTAGTTTAGAAGCAAAAATTGACGAGATAAATGAGGAAATAAATACGCTTAGGCAGCAGCAGCATTTTATTATCGAGTTTTTACAGAATAGTAAACTTTTGCAACGGATAGGTATAATACCCAAGGATGATCTGGTAGAGCTGCTGCATTCCGCCGGAATAGATGAAACGGGGCAGTGGAAACTTCATAATCAATTTGAAAATAAGTTTCCAGAAAGACATGAGGCATTTTTACAACTGCTTGGATTAAAGTCTAGTCAAATAAGTAAAATTCGGGAGTGGGCACGTAGAGAACAAAAATGATATCAGGTTTATGACGACGAAACAATAGGGTATACCAAAATTTGTTTGGTGCGAATAGACAGCCGGCAGGCATGATTTGTTTTAAGCTAAAAATATGGTAAAATATCTATGACTCTAATGTTTATCGTTGATAACTTGGAGACTAGTTTAACGAAAGGAGCTGTTACTTTATGTTTAACAATAATATGTTGGAGATTGTAGCAAGGCGGGAGGTGCGTACAAAATAATTTAGTGTATAAACCTCCCGGAAGTTACGAATAAAACTTTTGGAGGATGAAATATTGACTACTACAGATATGAAAAATTTAGGACTTAGTGAAAGATTTGTTACTAAGTCTGGTTTATATACAGGTTTGTTTATTGGCAGGGTTATTTCCCAATACAAAGACTTATACAAGGTAGTAACCGAAAAAGGTGAGTTAACAGCGGAAATTTCCGGGAAGTTTCGCTTTGATGTAAGAAATTTGTCTGATTATCCAGCCGTAGGCGATTTTGTTATGATTGACCGAACCGATGACACGGGTGGAAATGCAATTATTCACCATGTCCTGACCAGGAAAAGTGCTTTTATTCGAAAGGCCGCGGGAACAGCGAATGAAGAACAGATCGTAGCGGCAAATATTGATACGGTTTTTATCTGCATGTCGCTAAATAACGATTTCAATCTGCGCAGAGTGGAACGTTATCTTGGAATTGCTTGGGATAGTGGGGCAATTCCGGTGATCGTCCTTACCAAATCTGACTTATGTGAGGGTCTTCCTCAAAAGTTATCAGAATTGGATGCTGTCGCCTGTGGTGTTGATGTACTTGTTACATCAAGTAAGAGTGAGGATGGGTATTTATCTGTCCAAACATATCTTGGCAGTGGCAAAACGATTGCATTTATTGGTTCTTCCGGTGTTGGGAAATCGACCTTAGTTAACAGGATTATTGGTAAAAATGCGCTAGAAACCCGGCAAATAGGTAAGAACGATAAAGGCAGGCATACTACCACCAGACGGGAGCTCATTATGATTCCTAGTGGTGGAGTTGTTATTGATACTCCGGGAATGAGGGAACTCGGCCTTGAGAGTGCAGACCTGTCAAAAACCTTCGCCGATATTGATGAACTGGCAACGAAGTGCAAGTTTTATGATTGTACTCATACGAATGAGCCGAACTGTGCAGTACAAAAAGCCATAAACGACGGCTTGCTGTCTGTAGACCGGCTTGCAAATTATGTAAAGCTGAAAAAAGAGGCTAAGTATGAGGGCTTGAATTCGAAGCAGATTGAAACGGAAAAATTTACTGCGATGTTCGCAGAAGTTGGCGGAATGAAAAATGCACGAAAGTTCATCAAAGAAAGAAATAAGAACAGACAGGGTTTTTGATCTGAAAATTAATATAATATAAGCAAAAGACTTTACGGAATTTCCGTAAAGTCTTTTGCTTATTACTGTTTGGTCAGTTCTTTTGGTACATTTGTGGGTGAGATGCTTTTATATTTCTTGAACATGCGGCTAAAATAGTTGCTGTCATTAAAGCCGACGGCTAAGGCAACTTCACTGATAGGCAAATGCTGTTCCTGCAATAATACCATGGCTGTGTTCACACGCAAATGATTAACATACGCAACTGGCGGCATGCCTGTAATGCTTTTGAATAGGCGGCATAAATGGTGAGGACTAAGGTTTGCCATAGCCGCAAGGCTTTGGAGCGTAATTTTTTGATCAAAATGCTCGTCGATGTATTGTAAAACCGGACGCAACTGATGGTGCTGCCGGTAGTTGATTTCATCAGTAACGGGTATGGTGTGATTCATAAGTAAAACAAGAATGCGGTAAAAAGCGGCCTTAATCCAGAGTTCGTAGCCCGGCCTTTTCTGTTCATATACTCTGAGTACCTCCTGGATTTGGCTAATCAATTCACTATCGTTTTCAATTTTGGATTTAAAACGGATACGGTTTAAGAGCAAAGGAGTGATATATTTTGTTTGGCAAATGTCATCCTTATGACTGCGTAAAAAGTTAACATCGAGAAGGATCCAGGATTCGATGAAATGATCGCAGCAGTTTTCTATATAATGCAGGTCATTGCAATTTATAACGGCTACGTCTCCCGCGCGAATAGGTGTAACCTCAGAGTTGCAGTGAATAAGAGCATTTCCTTTCTCTACGTAGAAGACCATCAATTCCTCGTGCCAATGCTTCTTCAAAATAGGTCCCGGCTCATGATACTCTTTATGAGCGATATTAATTGGGAAGTCACTTTTAATGTTTTGGTGGATCATTTGCCCATTGCCGGCAATAATCATAAAGCAATTCCCCCTTTTTAACAACAATATCAAAATTGTGCTAAATATTAATAATATTATTCATGCCATAATTCGAATTTTCTACTATAATTGGAACATACGGAACTTGCTGAATCAATATTATCCTAGTGAAAGCTGTTTTGTCAAATACTATGTAAGGAGTGAATATATGTTTCGTTCTGTAAAAAATGTTCCCTATCTTATCTGGTTAATAGCATGTGCCCATGCCGTTGCCGATTTGGCCGTAGGTGCTTTATTTGTAGCTTTGCCCTTTTTTAAAGTGAAGTTTGGTCTCAGCTATGCTGAATTAACAGCCATTGTATTATTGCAAAACTTGACATCCTCTGTTAGTCAGCCAATTTTTGGTTACTTAAGCGATCGGAAGTCAAGACCGTGGTGGATGCCTCTTGGTTGTATAGTTACCGGGGTGGTTATGCTGATTTCTTTGAAAGTAGAGACATATCCGATGGTTCTGTTGTGTACTGCCATTAGCGGCTTTGGTAGTGCTATTTTTCATCCGGAAGCAGCGAAAATAGTCAATTGGCTAAGTGGTAACGCGAAGGGCAAGGGAGCTAGTTTGTTTTCTGTTGGCGGTAACGTAGGCTTTGCACTTGGTTCCTTATTTCTCGGAACATTGTTATTAGGGAGTCCAGCCATTCTTTATATGTTTGCATTACCTAATATTGTAATTGGAGCTTTGTTATTTTCGGTAATTAAGCATTTTAACCGTTTACCGCAGCGTCAACAAAGTAGTTCTGTTAAAGCCAAAGTGTCCGTCGCAATGAGTCTGCCCTTGCTAGCACTGCTTGGAATGGTACTTTCCAGGGCAACGGTTAATTCCGGATTGAATACTTTTATACCGTTGTACTACACATCATTTTTGCATGGAAGTCCGGCCTACGCCGCTACATTACTAACCGTGTATTTAGCAGCTGGCGCGGTGGGAACTTTACTCGGCGGGCCGCTAAGTGATCGGTACGGCAGTAAGAAAGTTATGCTGTACTCGATTTTGCCTGTTGCTCCACTCTTGTATTTATTTAAAGCAATGGATGGCTCCGGGGCGTTTATCATCCTGTCACTTATTAGTATTCTGCTGGCTGCGACTTTTACCAGCAGTCTGGTAATGGCACAAAAAATGATGCCTGGCAACGTTGCCATGGCGTCGGGGCTAACATTAGGGTTCAGTATTGGGCTTGGGGCCATGGGAGTTCTGGGGCTTGGTCATGTTGCAGATGCTGTAGGGCTGCCCTGGGTATTTAATCTGTTGTCATTTTTGCCTATAGTGGGCTTTATACTGACCTTATTTGTTCAGGATCCTGTTGATCTGTCGGGAAAGCAACCTGTACCTGAAGCGTAAGCTAGGCTTAGTCAAGATCTTATTGGAGGATTTATGAATGAGTAACAAGTATAACAATATGACGCTGGAACAGTTAGCGGCAGAATTGGCGGAGCAAAAAGAACTATTGCTACCGCGTAACTGAGAATGAGCATGTCATAAGCTCTCTAGAAAAATTGCAAAACATAAATGAGATTGCCAGCAGTTTGTAACTGCTGGCAATCTGTCATTATTTAACCTTTGTAACGAGAGGTACTCTTTATCACATTGTAGTCGCTTTTTGCAAATAGCAATGTCTTTTTTTGTATAAATATAATTAATGATTTTTTACCAAAACTGCTTATAACAAATTTTAAAAGCAGAAAAAATGCGTAATTCTATACATGAAATACCCAGGAAAAGTAAATGAAAGAATGAATATATTTGCAAAATATGGCAATTTAGTCCCGGGGTTTGACTGATATCTGAGGGTTTCTCAGAGTAATTTCATTTTTTCGATAAAATGATCTAATTTGTGTTAAGGAGGAAGAGGGTTTCGTTTCTATCAAACCCCAAAAGAGGTATTTTGTATACCTCCCTACGCTATCCTACGAAAAAATACAAAAAATATTTGTATATTTAAAAGGTTTGTAAATTGATGTAAATGCTGGAGAAAGTTATAATTATAATAGTGTGTAAAATAACTTTGAGGAGGTAAAGGCTTGATTATTAGTAGTAGCTTGAAAACCAGGTTAATTGTATTATTTGTGTTATTTGCCTTTATTCCAGCTTGTGTCGGGGGTATTGTCGGTGGCTACATAAACTCTCAATCAATAAAAGCATCGACGATTGTGGCTAATCAGACTACTGCTGAACAAATTGGCGGTGAAATCACTCGGATGGTAGACGATGCGCGCATCTTTACCGAAACCTTGGCTGTCTCGCCTACAGCTAAAACCATGGACGCTGCAACTGTTAAAGAAATGATTGTGGCGGCACAACAGAAAAACTCTGTTTTTGAACTGATTTTTGTTATGGATACAACCGGAATGCAGATTGCCAGAACCTCTGGAAATTTAGCTAATCGTGGTGACAGACCTTATTTTAAGGAAGCTATGAAAGGCAATACCTTTTTTACTGATGCCTATATTTCAGGATTTACCAATGCTCCCTGTGTGACGATATCTGTTCCGATAAAAAATAATGCTGGCCAAATTGTCGGTGTTATCGCGGCCGATGTTAGCCTAAAAGCAATATGGGAAATTGTTGATAAAAACCACATTGGCAAAAGCGGCTACGTAGATATTGTTGATAATACGGGAACTGTATTAGCACATCCTGATAAAGAACGGGTTCTTAAAAAGGAATCATTTACTACATATGATTACGTGGCAAAAGTTATCGAAGGCAAATCTGGTGCTACGGAAACAATCTCTACCCGGGGTGATAAGACCCTGACTGTTTACTCCAGTATTGCTGCAAATAAATGGGGAGTTATTGTTCACGAGCCGATGAGTGAAGTGATGGCTGCAGTATTCCAATCGGCGCTGGCTACCGGTGTAATTACTTTATTGGCCGTGCTCATTGCGCTGGTTAGTGCTTATTATGTAGCTCGTAATACAGTGCGCCCGTTGGAAAAATTGATTTTTGCAGCCGAACAAGTTGCCCGGGGAGATATGACGCATAGGATTGATATCCATGGTGTAACCGAAATAAATAAACTTACAGATGCTTTTAATACTATGATTACAGCACTTGGTACGCTTGTTAAAAAAACCTCAGCCACTGCGCAAACGGTAACTGCTGCCTCCGAAGAGTTGGCGGCTTCTTCAGGGGAAGTTGGTAAAGCCGCAGAAGAAGTGGCCATTACCATCCAAAACGTAGCAGAAGGCGCTAATAAACAAGTAAACCTGGCTGACAATTCAGCCCAGACCATTAAACAAATGGTGGAAGCTATTGCCAATACCAGTAAAGCGGCTCACGCCGTAGCGGCAGCTTCCGAGCAAAGTGAAAAAGCAGCAGAGAATGGCTCAGAGCAAATTGGTATGGCTGTTGTTAAAATGAATCAGATTCAGCAGGATGTTAGCCAGGCTACCAGCAAAATTCACGCACTAGGGGATAAATCGCGCCAGATCGGCCAAATTGTTGATGTTATTACGGGAATTGCCGGTCAAACCAACCTCTTAGCGCTTAATGCAGCGATTGAGGCCGCCCGGGCCGGTGAACAAGGACGTGGTTTTGCCGTAGTTGCTGACGAAGTCCGCAAACTAGCAGAACAGTCCGAGGCAGCGGCGCGTGAGATCGCTACTATCATCCAGGCGATTCAAAATGAAACCGTGGAAACAGTCAGCGCCATTGACAAAGGCGGCCGTGAAGTTGCGGTAGGTGTACAAGTAGTTGAAAGCTCAGGGGCTGCATTTAAAGAAATTTACGACGCTGTCAAGAATGTACGGGAAGAAGTAATACGGATAGTGTCTTTGACTGATGAACAGCAGCGGCGCAGTGTTCAAGTGGAAGAAGCTGTTCATGGTATTGCCGATGCAGCTCGCCTGAATGCTGCCAGCTCCGAACAAGTAGCAGCCGCCAGTCAGGAACAAAACGCCAGTGTCCAGGAAATTGCTGCTGCCTCTGCCGGCTTAGCGCAGATGGCAACAGAACTTCAGCAGGCAGTGTTAAAATTTAGGATGTAATACGGAAGTACTTATACATGAAATCCCTAACTGACTGTTCCAGTTAGGGATTTTTTGCATAAAATGACCTTAGAGGGCAAAATATTTACAAAAAAATATCATTAACAACCGGTTCTTGCTTTTGGAAAGTCCAGGAATGTTGTATAATGTAATGATATAGAGTGGACAACCTAAGGAGGATTTGCATGAATACCGAAATGGAAGCTGTTGATAAAGAAGTTGCGGCTAATCCGAATATGCCGTCTAATTTTATTGAAAACATTATCAACGAAGATATAAAGACAGAGAAATACGGGAAAAGAGTACACACCCGTTTTCCGCCTGAACCAAACGGATACCTACATATCGGCCACGCTAAGTCAATCTGTCTGAATTTTGGTTTAGCGCTTAAATATGGCGGTAAATGCAATTTGCGGTTTGATGATACCAACCCGACCAAAGAAGACGTTGAATATGTTGATTCTATTCAAGAAGATATAAAATGGCTGGGGTTTGATTGGGAAGACCGTAAGTTTTACGCTTCCGATTATTTTGAGAAGATTTATGAAGTGACAATAGAGCTTATAAAAAAAGGTAAGGCCTATGTCTGTGATTTGTCGGCGGAAGAAATGCGGCAATACAGGGGTACTCTTACGGAACCGGGCAAAGAAAGTCCCTATCGCAACCGGAGTGTGGAAGAAAATCTCGATTTATTCGAAAAAATGCGTGCCGGAGAATTTGCTGAAGGCAGCAGAGTTCTTCGCGCTAAAATTGATATGGCTTCCCCGAACATCAATATGCGCGACCCCGTTTTATACCGAATAATACGCATCAAGCATCATCGCACCGGTGATGAGTGGTGTATTTATCCTATGTATGACTATGCTCATCCTATCTCAGATTCGCTGGAAGGTGTAACCCATTCCATTTGTACGCTGGAATTTGAAGACCATCGTCCGTTATATGATTGGACTTTAGCGTCACTGGGAATTTATCAAAGCCAGCAAATTGAGTTTGCCCGTTTGAATTTGACCAATACTATAATGAGTAAGCGGTATTTACGCCGTCTAGTCGAAGAAGGTTATGTAAGTGGTTGGGATGACCCCAGAATGCCGACCATTTCCGGATTAAGACGGCGGGGATATACGCCGGAGTCAATTCGGGATTTCTGTGACAGAATCGGTGTTGCTAAGAGCAACAGTACGGTAGATGTAGCTTTGCTTGAACACTGTATCAGGGAAGACCTCAACACCAAAGTCGCACGGGTTATGGCTGTACTGAAGCCGCTCAAGCTGGTTATTGATAATTACCCGGAGGGACAAGTAGAGGAATTAGTGGCAGAGAACAATCCGGAGAACCCCGAGATGGGTTCGCGTACAATTCCTTTTTCCCGGGAAATATACATAGAGCAAGATGACTTTATGGAGAATCCGCCCAAAAAATATTTCCGCCTTACACCAGGCGCCGAAGTTCGTCTTAAAAATGCCTATCTGGTAAAATGTGAACAGGTTGTTAAAGATGAGCAGACCGGTGAGATTCTCGAAGTACATTGTACTTATGATCCGGATACTAAAAGCGGCAGCGGTACTGTAAGCCGTAAAGTTAAAGGTGTACTGCATTGGGTGTCTGCCGCACATGCTGTAAAAGCAGAAGTTCGCTTGTATGATTATCTGATGAAGACTGAGGAGCAAAAGGAAGAAGAAAAAGAATCAAGGGATTTCATTGATTCTTTAAACCCTAATTCTATAGAAGTGCTGAAAAATTGTTTAGTTGAACCAAGCATTAAAACTGCTCAAGCGGGAAGCAGGTTCCAGTTCTTAAGGAACGGGTATTTTGTAATGGATCGTGATTCAACGGCCGACATGCTGGTGTTTAACCGTATTGTATCTCTTAAAGATTCCTGGGCTAAGATGGAAAAGAAATAGCAGCTGAAAAGACTTTTGCCGTAAGGCAAAAGTCTTTCTGACTATACTTTTCGTAAATGCCATTTTACTATCTTAGAAGGTAAAAGCGGGGTATTATCACGTGCTGGTTTTTATAAAGTTTCTATATATAAGTTTTTTATTGCCGCCGGGATTGTTTATTGCCGCGTTGGCTTATGTAAGCTACTGGCTGTACCGGCGAAACCAGCGGGGAGTAGTTCCTTTAGTGCTAATTACCGCAATTTTGTATCTTATTTCCACGCCCTTGGTGGGAGATGCTTTAATGCGGTCGTTGGAAAGCAGGTATACTCCACCTGCTGAAGTGCAGGGGGATGCTATAGTCACTCTGGGTGGCGGGGCAACTGCCGATACACCAAATGTTCATGGCAAAGGGCATTTGATGGGATTTGCCGCCAATCGTGTACTGACGGCAGCTCAGTTGTATCATATCACTGGCGCGCCAATTATTATTTCCGGCGGCCAAGTTTTTGCCAACACCGGCAAGGAAGCCGAAATTGCCCGGCATATTTTACTTGGTTTGGGCATCCCTGATGATAAAATTATCGTAGAAGGGCAAAGCTTGAATACGACCGATAATGCTAAGTTTTCTAAGCAAATTATTGATGAACGGGGCTTTACTAACCCGATTTTGGTAACTTCAGCCTTTCATATGGATCGGTCGGTACAACAATTTGCCAAGTTTAATATCAGCGTTACACCCTATCCTACCGATTACCAAACAAATACGAGCTTTTTGTTTGAATGGCACCTATTATGGCCGCGAGCCGATGCTTTCTATAATACTCAGCTGGCAGTCAAGGAATATCTTGGACTTGCCGCTATACGCTGGTTTTAATATTGAAAAATACCTGTCGGGATCATTATGAGGGGGAGTAGGATTTTGAATATTTTACTTATTGGCGGCGGTGGACGCGAACATGCCCTGACCTGGAAATTGGCGCAAAGCCCCCGGGTAAAAAAGCTATACTGTGCGCCAGGTAATCCTGGGATTGCAGCAATAGCCGAATGTGTAGATATTGATGTAACTGACAATGAAGCGTTAGGGAAATTTGCCCTTGAGCACTCCATTGGTCTAACCGTAGTCGGTCCGGAATTGCCGTTAACCAATGGTCTTGTCGATCATTTTGCCGGTTTAGGTTTAAAAGTTTTTGGTCCTTCCCAAAAAGCGGCACAATTGGAAGGATCTAAAGCCTTTGCCAAAGAAATAATGCATAAATACAATATTCCCACTGCTGCTTCTGCTGCTTTTACCAACGCCGACAGCGCTATCGCCTATATAAAGAAACAAGGTGCGCCTATTGTAGTTAAAGCCGATGGCTTGGCGGCAGGAAAAGGCGTAGTTGTAGCCATGACAGTTAAAGAAGCGGTTGACGCAGTAAACATGATGATGTGTGATAAAGCGTTCGGTCAGGCAGGAAGCCTGGTAGTTATCGAAGAATATTTAGAGGGCGAAGAGGCCTCGCTGCTGGCATTTACTGATGGCTTTATCGTAGCGCCCATGGTAGCCGCCCAAGATCATAAGCGGATATTTGACAACGATCAGGGCCCCAACACCGGCGGTATGGGGACCTATGCTCCGGCGCCGGTTGTTACTTCTGAAATCCGTGACCAGGTAAGGCGCGAAGTATTACAGCCGGTAGTTGATGCTATGCGCCAAGAAGGCATTATCTATAAAGGCTGCCTGTATGCCGGGCTGATGATCACTGCCAAGGGCCCCAAAGTTATCGAGTTCAATGCCAGATTCGGCGACCCGGAAACCCAGGTTGTACTGCCACTTTTAGATAGTGATCTGGTGGATATAATGGAAGCTTGCGTGGATGGTAGATTAGCTGATGCCAATATAGTTTGGAAACAGCAGGCTGCTGTTTGTGTAGTACTGGCTGCCGGCGGTTATCCTGGCAGCTACAACAAAGGCGACGTCATTTCCGGAATCGGCCAGGCGGAAGCCCAAGGCGTTATGGTTTTCCATGCCGGAACAGGTACCAAAAACGGCCAGTTAGTTACAAATGGCGGCAGGGTGCTTGGCGTAACCGCCGTAGCTCAAGATATTAAAACTGCGGTAGATAAGGTATACCAAGCAGTACCAAAAATAGAATTTGCCGGCAGACAATACCGGACAGATATTGCGCACCGGGCTTTTAATCGAAAGTAAGCGATAGCCGTAGCAAAGGGAGTGCCTACTTTGGATGCAGGTTTAACAGTTGTTAATCTACTTGTTATCGTAGCTTCAGTTATTGGAATCGGTATGACCGTTATTGGTCTGCCTGGAAATTGGCTGATCTTTTTTACTGCTCTTGGTTATGGATATTTAGATAACTTTAGTCATATGAGTAGTATGGTACTCATCATCCTGTTTGCTGCTCTGGTGATCGGAGAAATCGTTGAATTTATAGCGGGTTCGCTCGGAGCGAAGAAAGAAAACGCGTCCCGTTCAGCTATCATAGCCGCTTTTATCGGCGGAATTGCCGGTGGGATTATTGGTACGGGAATTATGCCGGGGCTTGGCTCTATTGCCGGAGCTATCGGCGGGTCTTTTACTGCCGGTTACTTAGCGGAGTATTGGGCCACAGGCAGCTCAGAAAAAGCAGGACGTGTTGCCAAAAGTATTGTTATTGGCCAAACTTTGGCTATGATTTTTAAGTTAGCAATGGCCATAGGGATGGTGGTTTTTGTGATCTCCAGACTAACGTGGCAGGTCTAGAACAGGAGGAAACATATGAAACGCCGGCAAATACTCGATGCTGCCTATACTGTTTTTTCCCGTAAGGGGTATCACCGCGCCACAGTTGATGAAATTATTGCATTGGCCGATACCGGTAAAGGCACAGTATACAACTATTTTGTTAATAAGGAACAGCTATTTTACACACTTATTAAAGAACGCAGCGCTAAATTTGAAAGTGAACTTAACGATATTGCCGGGCTGTCTGAACCTTCTTTAGATAAAGTGCAGAAAGCAATCAAGGTTTTTTTGGATTTTTATGTGGAAAACGCAGATTTGTGGCGGGTGCTTATGCATGAGATGCGCGGTCTTGGACATGAAGAACCATCAAGCTTCACCGAGGCGCAGCGGGAAAAGTACCGGGAAAGATTTCGAAAAACCATTGGCGTGCTGGAACGGATTTTAGAAGAAGGTATTGAGCAGGGGACTATTAGACCCTGTAACGCACACAAAGCGGCTCACGGCCTGTTCAGCGTAATTGTCATGATGGTATTCCAGGGGTTTGTTGGCCCCAATATGGAGTCTATTGAAAAGGCAGCTCATGGCATTGCCGACACTTTTCTCTACGGTATTGTTGCCCGATAACGTGAAAAAAGGCTTGCGCCTACTGGTGCAAGCCTTTCGTTACTAACCTTAGAGAGGGATGGCTTTTTGGATATAATAATTATATTTTTTCTTTTCTTTGCCTCGTTGCTTTTCAGCATTTATCATAGTATATCAATACTCTACCCTTTACTTTTCGGGCTTAGCTGCTTTACACTTATATCCCTTCGTAGAGGCTATACCTTAACCGATTTATTGAAGATGATGGGAGACGACTCAAAAAAGTCGTTGATTGTAATTAAGATTTTTGTATTAATCGGGATAATAACGGCGGCTTGGCGGGCTTGCGGCACGATTCCCTTTATCGTGTATTACGGCATAATGTTTATGAGTGCCAAGTACTTTATAGTATCGGCGTTCCTATTGTCCTGTCTGGTGTCCTTTTTGCTTGGCACTTCTTTCGGAACCGTTGGGACAATTGGGGTAGTGCTGATAGTTTTGGCGAAGAGCGGTAACGTTGATATAAATATGGCTGCCGGTGCAATCATTGCCGGGGCTTATTTTGGCGACAGATGTTCGCCTATGTCTTCAAGCGCCAACCTTGTAGCCGCTTTGACTAACACCAAGCTGTATATCAATATTGCAAACATGAATAAGACGGCAAGCATTCCCTTTGCCCTTTCCATCTTGGGGTATGTATATTTGTCTTATACCAATCCGTTGGCTTTTTACAATAATCAAATTGTAGATGAAATAATAAATTCTTTTGATATAAGCCTGATTGTGTTGTTGCCGGCGCTCATTATACTAGTGTTTGCTGCTTTCCGGGTAGATGTGAAGCTATCAATGGGTGTCAGTATTTTATTAAGTGTATTGATTGCTCTTTTTGTTCAACACATACCGTTTCTTAAATTAATGAATTATATTGCCACAGGATACCGTATGGAAAATGGGGGCTTCTTTGCCGATATAATTCGGGGTGGCGGGTTGTATTCTATGCTGAACGTTTCCCTCATTGTGCTGATTTCTTCAGCCTATGCCGGTATCTTTCAAGGGACTGGTTTACTGAGTGACATTGAAGTTTTTTTTGAAAAAATCAGCACGAAAACCAGTGTATATCTCACGGCTGTATTGTCAAGCATAGCCACAGCCGCATTTGCCTGCAACCAAACACTGGCCGTAATGCTTAGCCATCAAATTACCCATAAACTTTATGAAAGAAATCAATTAAGCAATTACCGGTTAGCAGTTGATCTGGAGAATACGGTAATAGTAATCTCTGCACTGATTCCGTGGAATATTGCCGGCGCTGTCCCTGCGGTAATGCTATCGGCAGATGCCGGATTCATCATTTATGCTTTTTATCTATTCTTAGTACCGCTGACTAATTTAGTTGTACGAACAAAGATATAGATATATTTTTGAGGAATCGCAACCAGTAAAATAGGTCATTGATATATTCAAAATGATGTTGTATGATTAAATAAAAAAATTTTGGAGGAGCCTGTCACCAGGCTCTTTTATTGTCTAAATGAGTCTGGAAGAAGACTCTTTTTTATTTGCGTGCTTTCTTAGGTGGTTTCGGCGGGCCGGAATGAGAATTTTCATTCTCTATATATACTATTTATATGAAATAAGTAAAGTAAATGAATACAAATTAATTAAAGTATGGTAAAATTAGGAAAAAGAATATAAAGATAAATGCACCAAAAAAAATATATCGCGGAGGTATGAATATTTTTGGTTTTTGAAAAATATAATTTGTTTTGAAGTTCCGATAGGATATAGATATGTTTTTAAATCATAAGTAAGGCAATCGCCGAATTCCAATCTCATGGAAGCGGGGGACCCATTTTCGGGGTGAATCCTGTAGAACAGGTAGGGCAAATTTCTTTCTGCCCGAATCCGTCAGCTAACCTCGTAGGCGTTGAAAGAGAAGGATGTGTTGTCCTGCCAATCATTAAAGGCCATTTACGAGTCTTTAAACATTCCTTCTCGGAAGCTGATTTTGTAAAGCTACTGCGTCATGCAGGATGAGGTAGTAAAAAAACAAACTACAGTTTTAAGGAGGAATTTTGAGTGGAGAAAATTAGAATTGGCATTTTTGGGTTTGGGAAGACGGGAAAAATTATTGCTAACGAATTCCTGCATGATAATCTATTCACGCTGGAGTGGGTAGTGCGTAAAGGCTATGAGGATCACCGGAAATATGCCAGCCGCCTATTAGGTCATGAATGTGACGCAGGGGAGATTTTTTCTATTGGGGACATTGACGATAATTTTTTTGACACAAGACCAATCGATGCTCTCATAGATTTTTCAGGGCTTACCGGGCTTTACTTATACGAAAAGGCTGCGTCAGCCGGGATTCCTATTATCTCTGCGATTTCCCAATATGAGAAAGAGGAACTGGACTTATTACAGTCTTTTGCTGAGTCTGCGCCGGTGCTTTATTCTCCCAACATTACATTAGGGATTAATGTTTTGCTGGTAGCCGCTCAAATTTTACAAAAAATAGCTCCTCATGCGGATATCGAGATTGTTGAGGAACATTTTAAAGGCAAAAAAGAAGTTTCAGGAACCGCCAAAAAAATAGCAAAAGCACTTAATCTCAATGTTAAAGAACACCTACATTCAATTCGTGTTGGCGGAATCGTTGGCAGGCACGAAATCATCTTTGGGATGCCAAATCAGACAATCCGCTTGCTCCATGAAAGTATCAGCAGGGCCGCCTTTGGGCAGGGGGCAATTTTTGCCGCCAAATTTTTATTAGGTCAACCCCCTGGGTTATATACCATGGAAACAGTAATTGCGGATATGTTTAGAAAAAACATTCCGGTTTACTAACCCTTTATGATAACAGTTTTTTAATAAATCACACCCACCCGTTATACGGGTGGGTGTGATTTATTATGCTTCTTCCTTAATAACCAGTAAGACCCCGGATAAGATTAGCAAGGCGCCGATCCAAAAGGTCAAGCCAACTTGCTCCCCTAAGAAAAGCCAACCTAGCAGGGTGCCAACCACCGGTTGAAAGAAAAAGTAAAGTCCGGCGCTTGTCGCGGTAACTATTTGCAGCCCTTTGTTCCAAAGAAAGAACGCACCTGCAGTGGAGACGGTACCAATATATAGTACTCCTCCCCACACTTTGGGCTGAGTAAGAACTTGAAGATCGCTTGTTGTTATTTCGGTGACAGCAAATGGTGTAATTACTACCGTTGCAACCAATATTGCGTATGTCGTAATTACAAGTTGTGAGTAATCGTTAGGCACTCGTTTTATGAGTACAGACATTAGCGCCCAAGTAAGTGCGGCTATTGCCAATATGCCGCCGCCAAGCCGGGATGAATCGCCTAGATCACCAATGCCAACAATCATTAGAACACCTGTAGTTGCCAAACACACTGATAATGCTTTTTTAAAAGTGATTTGTTCTCCTAATAAAATACGGGCAAATATAGCCATAAACGCAGGCGTTGCCGAAGTAATTACTGCGCCCATCTGAGCCGAGGAGAGCTGTGTACCGAGAAATTGCATCCAGATTGAAATTGAGTAGCCAATTATTCCGATGGCTATAATCAGTGGAAGGTCTTTTTTTCGGATTTGCCACGACTGGCGGGTAATAAGGCCCAATATACTCAGTGTTAGCAGGGCCACAAAATAGCGCAGCCAAACTAGCTCAATTGGAGATATAACTGCAAGCACAACTTTGCTCACTACATACATACCACCCCAGATGCTTGCGGCTAGGGTCAGGTATATTTGTCCGGCATAATTCTTTATCATTAACAATCCCTCCGTCTTTTAGTCGGTTATGATTTACAGACGGAAGGCCTATGCTCAAGCAATCCTTCCGTCTTAGGAATGGATTGCTACCGGAGTATCATTTTCAAAAAGAGGCTTAAAAAGCATCCGTAATCCTCCTTTCAACGGAAAGCGTTTTTGTCTTCAGTCACATTGTATCATAAGCATGGTAACCATACTATTATTAAAAATATAAGTACTTTTTTTGTGAGAAGCAACGTAGCATTAAAGTATAACAGTCTGCACAAATTCCGGCTTTTTTCATAAATTATATTGATGGTAACAAAAACAGGCTTTATTTTACATAACGGAATTTACAAAGTGAAAATCATAAGTTATCGGTCGCAGGAGGGATTAGCAATGTACTGTACTCAATGCGGTCAGCCGGTAGCTGAAGCAAGCAAATTTTGTTGTCAATGCGGTACCAAAGTTGCTCTTGCAAGCACTCCTGGGGACAAAACTTTGGCCAGCAGTAAAGAGGACATCCTGACGGCTGTTGCCGGAGCATTGATGCAAAATGATCATCTAACCCTGACTTACAGACAGAAAACAGATATTGGAATTTATAGCACACTGGCTGACGTCAATTGGACGGTGGGAAAAAAGAAAATCGAGTATTTTGCCAGTATATTAGCGGAAGAAAATTCTCAAACGATTGTTCTTTGGGAAATGATTAAGGAAACCAGTTGCGGATTCGACCCTGTTTTTTCATTTACTACGGAGAAATTTTATAGTGATGGCAAGACTACGTCCGGAAAAATAACCGAATGCGGGACTGGCTTAGACGAAAAAGTCATTGATTATCAATGGGATTATTCTCAGATAAGCCTTCAGATTCAACATATTACCCTAGCGAAGGGATGGCGTTTTAAAAAGGTTATAAACCAGGGAAATGCTTCTTATTAAGAACTAAAATAAAACAGGCTTGCTCCTTTTCTAAAGAAAGGTGCAAGCCTGTTGCATTACAAGCTTGCTTGTTTAACCAAGGCTCTAAACAATGCCAACATGGCAGGGTATTTTTTTGCTATCATTTCGGGATGCCACTGTACGCCTAGCACAAAATGGTCGCCAGCAAGTTCAATGGCTTCGATAACCCCATCTTTAGAATAAGCTGTGATATTAAAGCCAGGAGCGGCAGTTTTCAACGCTTGATGATGAAAACTGTTAACGAGGATGTTGTCCTCGCCAATGATGGATGCCAAGGTGGATGCTGGCTTAATAGTCACAGTATGCCACAAGGCGTCTCTTTGGGTAACCTCCTGAAAGTGTTTAATGCTTGTCCCTTCAATTTGGGATATATCTTGATATAGTGTCCCGCCATAGGCAACGTTGATAATTTGTACACCGCGGCAAATGCCCAGGATAGGTTTTTTTAATTGGGCAGCTGCCTTGACTACTAACAATTCGTATTCATCCCGGACATGATTTACACAGCCCAACTTTTCCAGAGGCTCTTCTCCGTATAATTGCGGATCAACGTCAGGCCCGCCTGACATGATTAAGCCGTCAACTGCTGCAACTTGTTCGCTGATAAGAGCTGGATTTGCTACAGGTGGTAATAAAATTGGTATCCCTTCGGCTTTCGTGACGGCGTCGATGTAATCGGTATTGGCAAATGCTCTTATCATACCGGGAAGTACTGTGCCCTCAGCCAATAATGTGTTGCAAGTAATTCCAATAACTGGTTTGCGCAATATATCCATCTCCCAACGATTTTACGAATAGGGCAGGCATAAGGATGAGCAGATTGAATGCGCACCTTTATACCAATCTATTATTATTAAGTTATCGATAATAATGCAAAATTCCTTCCATATAAGAGAAAAAAGGCATGAAACTCATTTTGACAGTATTAGGCTGACCCAAAACAGATAAAAGAGGGTTTTATAAGGGAAGTTTTGAAAGATAATACCCTAATATGACTAATTGGTTATCATCAGGTTACCAATAGGTTAACCTATTGGTAACCTGATGAGTGGGATAAGTTACTGATAACTGTATTTTTTTAGTCTAATTGTGTATGTAGTGAATGTACAAATTACTTTAAAAAATGTTCATAAATAGATGTATGGCAAAAAAAATGCTGCAAAATTGTTCTGTTTGTAGTAGGATTAATCACAGATGTTGATAATTATTAAAATAAACATATGGGTCATACATGATTGTATTTGTCTCCACCCTCAGGATATACACAATATTAAAAATGTAAAAAAAATATCTTTTTCTTTATGTTATTCGGTTGGCATAAAAGTTGCAATATATTCTCATTGTTATTTATCCGATGACTAGCCTGCTCTAAGATTCCCTCTTCTCCAAACGGAATTTAAGAGCGTTTGGTAACCGGATAAGGGGACTAAATTTCAGGTAGGATTAGTCTGTTCTATAATTGTTCCGTGATTATTATATAATCGGAACCTGACAAAGGAGGTATGTGCAAGTAAGCAGATAACTGCTTTTATATAATAGGCGGCCCCAATACGAAATCGGATTATGCTTAAGGATGTTGGGTAACTCAGCCTATGATACTTGTAGTATTTATTACATAAGGAGGTAACAATTAAATGAAGCCATCAAAAATTCTTAGTCTGCTACTTGTTAGTATGTTAGCTATTGGTTTATTGCTGACAGGCTGTTCAAAGTCAAATCAAGCCAGCGGTGATAAAAAATCAAATGAAATGGTGGTAGGGCAGGATGCCAATCCGACAACCCTAGATCCGCATGATACGCAAGATACATTAGCTTTTGGTATCCAAAAGACTATGTATGAGGGACTCTTAGGCTTTGATAAAGATATGAAAGTTATACCTGTATTGGCAGAAGCTATTCCGGAAATGGCTAAAGATGCTAAAAGTCTGACCTTTAAACTCAAAAAGGGTATCAAATTCCAAGACGGAACAGATTTTAATGCCGAAGCCGTTAAGCTTAATATTGAACGTCTAAAGGATCCTGCCAATAAACTAAAGCGTGCTTCTTTGTTGGCATCAGTAGATCGTGTAGAGGTTGTTGACCCCTATACTGTCAAAATAGTATTGAACAAGCCGTTTGCGCCGGTTCTTCAGGCATTTGCACATCCTGCTACAATGATGATCTCGCCAAAGGCTATTAAGGAAAAAGGTAAAGACCTCAATCGTAATCCTGTAGGTACAGGACCGTTCCAGTTTGTTGAGTGGAAAGATGGTCAATATGTAACTGTTAAGAAATTTGACGCTTATTGGGATAAGGCTAATGCTGCCAAAGTAGACAAAATTACTTTTAAACCTGTGCCGGAAGCCGGTTCTCGGGTAGCTATGCTAAAGACAGGCGAAGTACAGTTTATCTACCCGCTGCCGTCGGAGCAAGTAGACAATGTTAAAAGCGATAGTAATATTGTAGTTGATAAGTCTCAATCCATTATTGAACGTTATGTTGTCTTGAATGTGACTCAGAAACCATTTAATGACCAACGGGTTCGTCAGGCGCTGAACTATGCCGTAGATAAAGAGGCTTTGGCCAAAGTAGTATTCAAAGGATTTGCTACACCGCCGGAGTCGGTTATTTCTTCTAAAGTATGGGGCTTCCAAAAACAACAGATGTATGCTTATGATGTAGAAAAAGCCAAAAAGTTATTAGCTGAAGCTGGCTTACCTAATGGCTTTGAAGTGACTCTCTGGACACCCAATGATCCTATGCGTGTAAAACTTGCTGAATTTGTTCAACAACAATGGCAAGCAGTTGGCGTAAAGGTCAAAATTCAGCAAATGGAATTTGTTGCTGTGACCAATGCAATGTCAGTTAAACCTGAAGATAGTAAATTACAGGCTGCTATAAATGGGTGGTCGCCGTCAACCGGTGAAGCTGACTGGGGTATTCGGCCTTTGTTAACAAAAGCCATGTTCCCGACTGCCGGATTCAATACTGGTTTTTATGTTAATGAAAATCTAGAGAAATTTGTGGTTACAGGCTTGGAATCAGGTGATGAAAAAGAACGTCTACAGGCTTATGCCGATGCACAGAAAGTAATTGTTGAAGATGCTCCCTGGGTATTCTTGACTGTGCAGGATAACATAGCAGGCAAACGTAAAAATTTGTCTAGTGTTTATGTACTTCCGGATGGTATGCTGGACGTCAGAAACGCAGAGTTCAAGTAATTGGCCGCTGGTCCAAGAATATCTTGGACCAGCGTATTGTTTTGTATAGTAAGGGAGGAAGCAAGGTGCTGATCTATATTGCTAGACGTTTAGCTGCGATGATCCCAATTCTGCTGGTAGTATCTGTGGTCATTTTTATGTTTTTGCATATGATTCCAGGGGATCCGGCGCAGGTTGTAGCCGGACCCGAAGCATCAGCACAGGATTTGGAAAACACACGGATTTTGCTTGGTCTGGATCGTCCCCTATATGAACAGTACTGGCGGTTTATATCAGGAGTTATTCAGGGTGACCTCGGAAATTCTTTCCGGACACGTGAACCGGTTTTGGATATGATTGCTGACAGGATTATGCCGACTATTACCTTGAGTCTTGCCAGTATGGTGTGGGCCATTGTCGCTGGTATGTTTTTCGGGGTGGTAGCGGCCACCAAGCGGGGTAAATGGCAAGACCAGATAACTATGTTTGGCGCTACTACGGGCATTTCAATGCCATCTTTTTGGCTGGGACTTATGCTGATTGAGCTATTTTCCGTGCAGCTAGGCTGGCTTCCCACCGGCGGTAATAATTCTATCGAGAATTATATACTGCCTGCAATCACCTTGGGTTCTCAAGTTGCTGCCATTATTGCCCGCTTTACACGTTCTAGCCTTTTGGAGACGTTGGGCGAAGATTATGTGCGTACGGCCAGAGCCAAAGGGGCTAAAGAGATGCGTGTTATTTGGCTGCATGCCTTGCGTAATGCGCTGTTGCCTGTTGTCACAATGACCGGCTTACAGTTCGGTTTTTTGCTTGGCGGCTCAGTGGTAGTGGAAGCCGTGTTTTCCTGGCCGGGTATGGGTGATATGTTGATTACCTCAGTCAGCATGCGGGACTATCCTGTTATTCAAGCCGAAATGCTGCTATTTGCCATCCAGTTTATGTTGATCAATCTGTTGGTTGACGTGCTCTATGCTGTTTTAAATCCACAGATTCGGCTAGATAGCTAAAGAGGAAAGTGAGGGAATTTAATGTCACAATCTGTTACTTCTGTAAGTACTGCTCAGGGTGCGCTAAGTCCGGCAGCAGGCGATTCACCTTTCCGTCAATTTGTCCGGAGATTTTTGCGTCAAAAGCTGGGTATTGCCGCTTTTGTTGTACTGATGATATTGTTTCTGTTATCCCTCATTGGGTCGGCAATTTCACCCTATGATCCAGTAAAGCCGGATTATAACGTATTGCTAATGCCACCTTCTGCTGAGCATTTAATGGGGACTGACGAATTTGGAAGAGACGTATTAAGCAGGGTAATTAATGGGGCCAGAATTTCTCTGGCGGTAGGTATAGGCTCAGTTCTCATAGGCTCAGTGATTGGTGCTGTTATTGGTCTTACGGCCGGCTACTATGGCGGAAGATATGACTCGCTGGTTATGCGTAGTTGTGATGTTATGTTTGCATTTCCGGGTATACTGCAGGCTATTGCCATTATTGCTATCCTGGGGCCTGGACTGTCCAATGTGGTTTGGGCGGTGGCAATTTATACTATTCCGCAGTTTATTAGAATTATCCGGGGCAGTACTTTAGCGCTGAAAAATATGATGTACATTGAAGCCGCACGGGCTATGGGAATTCCAGACTGGTCAATTATCTGGAAACATATCTTCCCAGGTACCTTTTCTATTGCTATGGTATACTTTACCATGCGGATTGGGACGGCTATTCTGATTGCAGCCTCTTTGTCGTTCCTAGGGTTGGGCGCACAGCCGCCTATGCCGGAATGGGGAGCCATGCTTAGCGGCGGCAGGCAATATTTGATGTCGGCGCCTCATGTTGCGTTATTTCCGGGACTGGCTATTTTAATCACTTGTCTGGCGTTTAACTTATTTGGTGACGGTCTGAGAGATGCGCTAGACCGTAAGATTATTGACTAAGGGGGGAGAGAGGATGGCTACGCAAGCAAAATTGTTAGATGTTAAGGATTTGAAGATTACATTTCGCAGTCAGGATACAGTTGTTACTGCAGTGACCGGAGTATCCTTTCACCTGAACCAAGGAGAAACTCTTGGTATAGTAGGGGAATCCGGCTGCGGAAAGTCGGTTACATCACTTTCAGTTATGCGGCTGTTGCCACAAGCGACGGCTAATATTGAAGGCAACATAAATTTTTGCGGACAGGATTTACTCACTCTGGCGGAGTCTGAGTTGTATAACATTCGTGGCAATCAGATTTCAATGATTTTTCAGGAACCGATGACCTCCCTAAATCCGGTATATACCATTGGGAAGCAAATTGATGAAGCTATTATGCTGCACCGCAAAATGAGTGCACGGGAAGCACGGGTTCTAACAATTGAAGTCCTGAAGAAGGTTGGTATTCCCCGAGCTGAAGATATTGCTAAAGAATATCCTTATCAATTGTCAGGAGGAATGCGTCAGCGGGTAATGATTGCCATGGCGCTTGTTTGCCAGCCTAAATTATTAATTGCTGATGAACCGACTACCGCACTTGATGTTACCATTCAGTCGCAGATTCTCAATTTGCTTCGTCAGCTACGTCAGGAAACAGGTACTTCTATTATTATGATAACCCATGACTTAGGTGTGGTAGCTGAAATGTGCGAACGCGTAGTGGTTATGTATGCGGGGCAGATTGTGGAAGAGGCTGATGTAGTTAGTCTGTTTCGTCAACCAAAACACCCCTATACCATAGGGCTCATGGAATCTATACCACAGTTAAATAAAAAAGTTGACAGGCTGGTGCCAATTCCGGGTCAGGTGCCGCCGCTTACCAATATGCCGCCAGGGTGCAGATTCGCCCCCCGTTGCCAGCATGCTATGAAACAATGCCTGACAAATAATCCTTCGTTACTACCTGTGACAGAGGGGCGTAGCTGCCGTTGCTGGTTGTATGGGAAAGGGGGCGAAACAGATGGCGCAAAATAAATTGCTGGAAGTAATGAATCTGAAAAAGTACTTTGAAATTCGCGGTGGTCTGTTAAAAAGAGTCACAGGCTATGTAAAAGCCGTTGATGATGTATCTTTCTCGGTTTATCAGGGTGAAACCTTAGGTATTGTCGGTGAATCCGGCTGCGGTAAATCTACGACAGGCAGAACCATTCTACGCTTGCTGGAACCTACGGGCGGTCAAGTATGCTTTGATGGTGTCGATCTGGCAAAACTGAGCCGGGAGGCGATGCGCCGGAAACGAAAAGACATCCAGATGGTATTTCAGGATCCGTATGCGTCACTTAATCCTCGGAGGACGGTTGCTGATATTATTGGTGAAGCTTTGCCTGCTCACGGAGTGTCAGATAAGCAGGAAATAACACGCCAGGTAAATGAGACGCTGGAACTTTGCGGCTTGACAGTTGAGCAGGGGAGGCGTTATCCCCATGAATTCTCCGGTGGTCAGCGGCAGCGGGTAGGAATAGCCCGTGCGCTTATTCTGCAGCCCAAGCTAATTATTGCCGATGAGCCAGTTTCTGCCCTGGACGTATCCATCCAGGCGCAAATCATAAATTTATTGCAGGACTTACAAGCAAAGTTGGGCCTTACCTATTTATTTATTTCTCATGACCTGTCGGTAGTTCGGCATATCAGCAAGCGGGTTGGCGTTATGTATTTGGGAAGAATGATGGAACTTGGTTCGGCCGAGCAGCTATATGCAAATCCGCGTCATCCTTATACGCAGGCGCTATTGTCTGCTATACCGCTAGCCGATCCGCTTGCGAAACGTGAACGCATTATTCTGGAAGGAGATGTACCTTCTCCGGCCAATCCGCCCCAAGGGTGCGTTTTCGCACCTCGTTGTCCCAAAGCTATGGATGTATGTAAGGCGGTTAGGCCGCAAATGACCAGTTTTACCAATGACTATCAAGTGGCTTGTCATCTTTATTCCAAGTAATAGGATTCAATCGCTACGATAAGCAACTTTTTCATAATCGGGGGAGTTTAGTCTATGGACAAAAATAAAATTACCATTATTACCCGGCATGACCATACTCTCCAGTCTATTATTGATCAATGCTATGAACTTGATATGATGGAAGATTTTAACATTGAAGGCCGTATCATTAGTCAACTTGCCTATCTACCTATTGCACAAGATTCGTTGATTGTAACCACCAGTGATCTTTTTATTCCGGCGATTAAGCCCTATCTTGCCGAAAATGCCAAAATAATTGTGGCACAACGTTGCATCAACCATACTAATATTCGTAGTATGTTAGAAATCCCCCGAGGGATGAAAGTATTGCTTGTAAACGATGGTAAAGAGCGGGCCCTTGAGACCATCGCCATGTTAAAAGAAATGGGTATTGAACTGGAGTTTTATCCCTATTATCCAGGTGAGACAACTTACCCTCAAGACATTACCATAGCTATTACACCTGGTGAAGCTAAGCTTGTGCCGTCATCTATTCCCAAGGTAATCGATATTGGCTCCCGTGTAATCGATTTAGCCACATGGATTGAGATTTATGCACATTTTAATTACGGAATGCTTGATTTGCGTAAATTAACTTCACGTTTTGTCAAATCTGTTTTTTATATTACCCAAGAACTGAGTGTTGAAATTCAAAAAGCAAATCTTCTTTCCATGCAATTAGAAGTCATTGTTGACAGGATTGAAGACGGTGTGCTGGCTATTGATGAAGAGGACATTATTCGCAGTATCAACCACAAGGCGTTGGATGTTTTGCACCTGCAAGGCCGAAATGTTATCAATCAAAAGGCTTCAGCTTGTATACCTGCACACTTTTATCAAATTATCTGGCAATTGCCTTATGAGCGAGAAGAAGTTATGAACTGGGAGGGGCAAACCTTCTTTTTCCGCAAAACGCATATTACCATTGAGGGAAGAACCTTCGGCTATCTCATTCTTTTTCGCAGAGCATCCGAAATTAATAAATTGGAGCATGATTATCGCCGCAAGCTGACCAACAAGGGGCTTTTTGCTAAATATACCTTCAATGACCTTACCGGTAGAAGCAGTTCATTCAAAAAGTTGACAGGCATTGCTGAAAAGATGGCTAAAAGTAATACCACCGTTTTATTATTAGGCGAGACGGGAACAGGAAAAGAACTGCTTGCGCAGGCTATTCATAATGCCTCTCCACGGCGGTGGGAGCCATTTGTCGGAGTCAATTTTGCAGCCATAGCTGAATCGTTACTTGAAAGTGAACTGTTTGGATATGAAGAAGGGTCATTTACCGGCGCAAAAAAAGGTGGTCATATAGGATTATTTGAGCAAGCACATAAGGGGACCCTTTTTCTGGATGAAATTGGCGATGCATCGCCGCTTATTCAAAACCGGTTATTGAGAGTGTTGCAGGAACGGGAGATCATGAAGGTTGGCGGTAACCGTGTCATTCCCATTGATATTAGAGTAATTGCCGCTACCAACCGTAATTTGGAGCAAATGGTCGGAGACGGATTGTTCCGGGCTGATCTTTATTACCGTCTAAATGTTCTTCCCCTATATATACCGCCTTTGCGAAAGCGGAAAGAAGATATTCCTTTGTTGATACAGGAGTTCATAAAACGGGTATGTCATGAGCTTAAACGACCGGCTTTTCAGTTTTCGCAGGGCGCCATCGAAATTATGCTGCAATATGGCTGGCCTGGTAATATTCGAGAACTTGAAAATGTCATACAGTACTTGGGCCACATTGTCGATGATGTTGTGTTGACTGAACATTTGTTGTTTAACAGAGAGGAAAAGTATAGTCAGGTGGCTACAGATGCTTATAATCATGAATTTGAAACAATGTACCAGTCGTATGTAAGTAAGGGGTTTATTCATGAAATGCAAGGGATTCTGCAGACTATAAAAAAAGCCAATTATGCTGTCGGCAGAAACTATATAATTAGCCAAATGAGAACCCAGGGATGGGATATAACCGAACAACAGCTTCGCTACCGTTTGCACTTGTTAAAGCAAGATAACTTACTGGAAGTCGGGCGGGGACGGCAAGGCAGCAGCCTGACAAAAAAAGGAGAGGAATTCATATGTTGGATGAAAGAATAAAAAAACTGGCGGTTAATCTTATTAATTATTCGGTTCGTCTGCAAAAGGGAGAAAAACTGCTTATTGAAGTTTTTGACGGCGGGCAAGATCTTGCCCGGGCATTAATATCTGAAGCCTATAAGGCAGGCGGTATGCCGTTTGTAACTTTCAAGAGCCAGGCTTTACAGCGGGCATTATTATTTGAATGTGATAAAGAGCAAATAGACTTAATCGCTGGTTGGGAAGCTGTGCGAATGCAGAACATGGACGCGTATATTGCTATTCGTGCCTATGACAATGTAAATGAGCTGTCTGACATTCCAGCTGAAAAATCCCTGATATACCAACAAAACTGGTGGAAGCCGGTACATACAGATGTTCGTATTGCTAAAACCAAGTGGTGTGTATTGCGGTACCCCGGACCTGCCATGGCACAGATGGCGGGCATGAGCACCGAATCATTTGCCGATTTTTATTTTAAAGTCAGCAATATGGATTACGCCAAACTGGCAGCAGCTGAGGAACCGTTGGTGAAACTTATGGAACAAACCGATCAGGTGCGTATAACCGGTCCAGGGACCGATGTGGAGTTTTCCATCAGTGGAATCCCTGTTATGAAATCCTGTGGACTGAGAAATATCCCGTGTGGAGAAGTATTTACCGCCCCGGTCAAAGACTCGGTGAACGGTGTTGTAACCTATAATTGCCCGACTATTACTCAGGGAAAGGCCTTTGATAATATTTGTCTCCGGTTTGAGAAGGGGAAAATTGTTGAGGCTACTGCCAATCATACCGCAACTTTGAATCAGATTTTGGATACTGATGAGGGAGCACGTTATATTGGTGAATTTTCCTTAGGGGTAAACCCCTATATTCATCACCCAATGCGGGATATATTATTTGATGAAAAGATTAGCGGCAGCTTTCATTTTACTCCCGGTAATGCCTATGCTACTGCTTTTAACGGCAATAAATCGGCTATTCATTGGGATTTGGTGTGCATTCAGACCCCGGCTTACGGCGGTGGAGAAATCTGGTTTGACGGCAAGCTGGTTCGCAAAGACGGAAAGTTTGTGTTGCCTGAACTGGCAGGACTTAATCCGGAAAATTGGGAGTAGAGAGAAAATAGATAATAAAACAGGCTTGCTCCTTTTTATAAGAAAGGTGCAAGCCTGTTGCAATTAGAACGCAGGTACTACTGCGCCTTGATATTTGTCATTGATAAACTTCTTAACTTCCGGTGAAGTCAGAGCTTTTGTCAGCTTCTGGATTTCAGGACGATTTTCGTCACCTTTGCGCACGGTAAGGATATTAACATAAGGGGAGTCATTTTGTTCAATAAACAGAGCGTCTTTGGTAGGAACAAGTTTGGCTTCAAGTGCATAGTTGGTATTGATCACTGCTAAGGCAACATCGTCAAGAGAGCGGGGCAGTTGCGGAGCTTCGAGTTCGCGGATTTTTACGTTTTTAGGATTTTCAGTAATATCTTTTATGGTAGCGTTAACACCGGCACCATCTTTTAGCTTAATAATTCCGGCTTTGGCTAGCAATGCTAATGCGCGTCCACCATTGGTAGGGTCGTTAGGAATACCGATTTGAGCGCCATTTTGCAGATCGTTAAGGTTTTTAATTTTCTTGGAGTAAATACCCATTGGTTCGATGTGCACTGCGGCAGTGTAGGTGAGATCCAGTTTGCGTTCGGCGCTAAATTTGGTCAGATAAGGAATGTGCTGGAAGAAGTTAGCATCAAGCTCTTTTTCAGCTACGGCAATATTGGGACGTACATAGTCGGTCATCTCAACGATAACCAAATTGATGCCTTCTTTTTCTAACAGCGGTTTAACCACATTAAGAATTTCGGCATGTGGTACAGCGGTTGCACCCACTTTGATTGTTGTTTTATCTGAAGCAGCAGGAGCGGCTGGTTGTTTGCTGCCACAACCGGCAACAAAAGCGGATAAAGCCAATATGGCGGCAATTAATAGTAAAGTAAACTTTTTCATTAAAAATTAATCCTCCTTAAAATTGCATGTAAATTACTTTATGTGCTCCTCCTTTCAGAAATAAATAAAGCCTCTTCGGCAGTCCGAAGAGGCTTTGTTGTCCAGTTCTTCATCTGCCAGGAATTAATCCTGTGGAATTGGCACCGTTCGCGTTTGCGATGGTTGCCGCGGCGTCATTGGGCCATTCCCTCAGCCAGCTCTTGATGAACAATATGTAATTTACTTGAGCTTTATATTAACATGGCGCTCAGAGACCTGTCAACAAAAAAATAAATAGTATTATTTGCCAAATAAGTGGGAATGTTTATTTTAGGGTATTTTAATTAAATAAAGAAGAAAAGAAATAAAGAAGGAAAAATTCTGCAAACAGCGAATAAGCTATGTAATAACAAGTATGTACAGGGAGGCGTAGCTGTATGACAGCAAACCCTAAGTTAAAAGACGATATTACCGACCAACTGTTCCGCGCTATTTTATCATTGAAAACCGAAGAAGAGTGCTACCAATTCTTTGAGGATGTATCTACCATTGGCGAGCTAAAATCGATGGCACAGCGGCTGGAAGTTGCCCGGCTGTTGAAAGCAGGGGTAATTTATGATGACATTGTTGCCGCAACCGGTGCCAGCACGGCAACGATCAGCCGAGTTAAACGCTGTCTGTATTACGGGGCAGATGGCTATAAGACAGTTTTGGCGCGCCTGGAAGAAGACCAGGCAGATCAGAATGGAGTGTAATTATGAATAATAATAATTTCGTGCCTCAGATTCCGTATGGCACGCGGGATTTATTACCGCGTGAAGCCAAACAGAAACGGATTGTCGAAGGCGCGCTGGCGGAACTCTTTTCCCGCTGGGGTTATGCAGAAGTTGTAACTCCGACCTTTGAGTATATGGAAACCCTGACGGTAGGTACAGGGAGTGATATTCAACAGCATGTCTTTAAGTTTTTTGATAAAAACAACCGGACTTTGGCGCTTAGGCCGGATATGACAACTCCAATTGCCCGGGTAGTGGCCACCAGGCTGAAAGAAACTCCTCTGCCTATCAGGCTGTTTTACCTCAATAACGTCTTTAGACATGAACAGGCGCAGGCTGGCAGGCAGTGCGAGTTTTATCAGGCCGGCGTTGAACTTTTGGGAGCGCCTGACCCGGCCGCGGATGCTGAAGTTGTGGCGCTGGCTGTAGAAGCTATGCTGGAGTCCGGGCTGACTAATTTTCAAATCAGTTTGGGCCAAGTTGATTTTATCAACGGCCTTATGGCAGAAAGCGGCCTGAGTCCGAAATATCAGCAAAAAGTAAAGTATGCCATGGTTAGCCGCGATTTGGTAGGGCTGGGCGAGCTCTTAGACCAAAGTGGTCTGAGCCCGGCAGCACAAGAATTGCTAAAACAGATTCCGGTATTGCATGGGCGGGACGAAATGCTGAATAAAGCATACCAGCTAACAAATAATGAACTTAGCCGGACGGCACTGGGTAACCTTGCCGACATCCGCAAGCTCTTAACAGCCTATGGTGTGGATAGCTATGTAAATTTTGATTTAGGTATTATTCGTGATTTTGATTATTATACAGGAATGGTATTCGAAGGTTATACGCCTGGCTTGGGCTTCCCGCTGTGTGGCGGCGGACGGTATGATAACATGCTGTCGGCATTCGGTGTTGATAGTCCGGCAACCGGCTTTGCCCTTGGCATTGAACGGGTGCTTTTGGCACTGGAACGCCAAGGAATTAGCGTTAGTGTTCGCAGTAAAGATGTCTATGTCGCCTGGGCCGAAAATAAGCTGGCCGAAGCCATTGCCACTGCTAATCGCTGCCGGAAAGAGGGGCGGCAGGCTGAACTGTCATTGTCGGCAGTTCCCAAGGCAAAGGCGGAAGCTGCTGCCCGCGAGCAAGGCTATGAGGAATTGATCTATATTGAGTAAACGTGTAAAACAATTTATTTCGGCAATCACTGCCCGGATTACGGAAGCAGATAGGTCTTTCGTTAAAAAGTATTTAAATAACGAACAGGCCGCTTTCTTTTGGCAGATGAACCTGCCTGATCAGCGGCATGCTTTAAATGTAGCCTATACGGCGCTTGAACTGGCCGCCGGGCACAAGGATATTGACCGTCAATTGTTGATTACTTGTGCGCTATTACATGATGTTGGTAAAGTAAAAGGCGATGTCAGTACAGCGGATAAAGTTCTTACCGTTATTTTTGATAAGTTTTCACCCGACTGGGCAAAACAATGGGGGCGACTGGGACGCGGCAGCAAAATTGATAATCTGCGGCATGCCGTCTATATCTACTACAATCACGCGGCACGCGGGGCGGCTATGCTTCGAGCCGCCGGCGTGCCGGAAAAAATTACAGAGATGATAGCCAAACATCACGAGGCGCCTGCAGCCGGAGAGCCGGCTGAGCTAAGCCTCTTAAAAACTGCCGACAGCCTTAATTAATAGCCTTTGCTTTTGTCAATAATGTTTATCATATCCCGACCCTGAATGAACCGGGCGAGATTATCGGCAAACAGTTTTAAGGCCCGGTCCAAATAAGCGGGTGACAGGGCGGCAATGTGAGGTGTAATAATAACATTCGGCATTTCCCAAAGGGGGCTTGTTTCCGGCAGCGGTTCCTGCTCGAACACGTCCAGACCGGCGCCTTGGATTAGTTCTTGGTTTAAGGCCGCTACGAGGTCAGCTTCATTAATAATATTTCCCCGGGCAATGTTAAAAACATAAGCTGTGCGCTTCATGGCGGCAAAGTGTTCAAGCCGGATTCTATTCTTGGTTTCTTCCGTGAGCGGTAAAGAAATTACTACATAATCCGCCAAGGACAGCATTTCAAGCAAACTGTCATCATCGGCGGGATAAAGTTTATCGACAAAGATTTCAGTAGTTGCCTCTCGCTTGCTGGCTAGGACGTTCATACCCAGCGATTTGGCCTTTTTGGCAATTTCACGGCCAATGGCACCTAATCCGACAATAGCGATGGTATGCTCGTGTAATTCATCTGTGGGCATCCTTTTCCATAGTTTGGCCCCTTGCTGGCGGATACTTATGTTTAGGCCACGGCTGAAGGCCAACATCATGGCAAGGATGTGTTCTGATACCGGAATTCCGTGAATACCTTTGGAATTTGTTAAAATGGTGTCGGCGGCTTGAATTTCGGGGAAAATAAGCTTTTCGACACCGGCACTTAGCGCATGTATCCACTCTAAATGAGGGGCGGCTAAGTACAATGGTTGGGTTTCCGCCCAGCCCCAGGTTACTAAGATGTGACAACCAGGCATATGTTCCATGGCATTTTTTTGGTCGGTGACAATTATATTGACATTAGGGTCGGCGGTTGTAATGACTTCTTTATGACGGTCTGCTAATTGATTGAGTACAACAACATTAAGTACAGCCATATGAAACCTCCTTATCAAGCTTATCCGTTGACGATTCGCCTTAAGACTCACATGGATGAGCGAATTTAAAAGCGGGTCTTGGATAAGGGCGGGCTCATCTTCAGAAGGTCTACACCTCTACTTGAAGCTGAGTCTACTTTATTATCCTGCCATTTACTTCTACATATGCAATTGGTTTTCCTACTGTGCAGGAAAAGATTGATAGTTTGAGTTAAAGTTTTAAATGGATAAAAAATAGTAACACAGTATTGACGATAGTGTCAGGGAGTGTTACTATATTATTATATTAATACTTTAACTAATTAAAGAAAGAAAATAACAGGAGGCTATTATGACCTCAAATGATATGGATTATCTAACAATTGCTTTGCCGAAAGGCAAGCTTTTCGATATGTCAGCTAATATGCTGGCGAAAATCGGTTATACAGCCGAAGGACTTAGCGAGAATTCCCGCAAACTGGTAATCGCTAACGAAGAACAGAAAATCCGTTTTATTATTACCAAAACTGCCGACCTTCCTACCTATGTCGAGTACGGAGCGGCTGATATCGGAATTATCGGCAAAGACGTGTTGTTAGAAGAAAACAAAGACGTTTACGAACTGCTGGATATGAAATTTGGTTTTTGCCGGATGATGGTGGCCGTACCGCAGGCTCTTAAACAAGAAAAACTGAGTGATTATGCTCATATGCGGGTAGCAACCAAATATCCCCGGGTGGCGGAAAGCTTTTTTCACAGCATTGGCATTCAGGTGGAAATTATCAAGCTGAACGGTTCAATCGAGTTAGCGCCAATGGTTGGGCTTGCGGAAATTATTGTCGACTTGGTGGAGACCGGCCGCACGCTTAGAGAAAATAATTTGGTTGAGGTTGCCCAGATTCATCCGGCAACGGCCCGGTTTATTGCTAATAGGGTAAGTTTTAAGATGAAGTTTGAGCGTATTAATAAAATGATAGAAGGGCTAAAAGCTCTGGTTGAGGAGTGAGGGGTAAGAATGAAGCGGATCCACAGCAGTTTTCTAAGCAAAGAAGAAATGACGGAAATTTTGATAAAGCCGCCATTTGATAAAGTGATGCTTGGCGCGGGTGCGCGTGCTAAAACCAAGGAGCTGTTTGGTGAAGAACTTACTGCCCGGCAGGTTGTTGAGCGAATTGTCGAGGAGGTACGGCAGCAAGGCAACGGCGGTGTGTTCAAATACACAAAGTACTTTGACGGAGCCGAACTTTCCGCCGAGACCCTGGAAGTTACTAAGGCGGAGATTGACAGCGCGATGGCCGCAGTAGACGCGGCGGTATTGGAGGCTTTAGAACTAGCTGTTGCCAATGTTAAGAAGTTTCATGCCGAGCAACTGCCAACATCTTGGCTTACGGAACGAGAGCATGGCGCTATGTTGGGTCAAAAATGTACGCCGCTCGACCGGGTGGGGATTTACGTACCGGGAGGAACAGCCGTATATCCGTCCTCGGTTATTATGAACGCTGTACCGGCGGCGGTAGCCGGGGTAAAAGAGATTATTATGGTGGTGCCGCCGGACCGGGAAGGCAAAGTGAATACCAATGTATTGGCAGCGGCGAAACTAGCCGGTGTTACCAGGATATTCAAAGTCGGCGGAGCACAGGCCGTGGCGGCGCTGGCGTTCGGGACAGAGACCATTCCGAAGGTGGACAAAATCACGGGACCTGGCAATATATTTGTAACACTTGCGAAAAAGGCCGTTTATGGCTATACCGATATCGATATGCTGGCAGGCCCCAGTGAAATTCTGATTGTTGCTGACAGCACGGCGGATCCGGAGTATGTGGCAGCTGATATGTTAAGCCAGGCCGAGCATGATGTATTAGCGTCAAGCATTCTTATAACCGACAGCTCTGAACTGGCCGGTAAAGTAGATAAGGCTGTCACCAGGCAGTTGGCCGCTTTGCCGCGCCAAGAGATTGCTGCTCAGTCTCTGGAAGACAATGGTCTAATCATTATAACTCCGACAATCAAGGATGCTGTGGAATTAGCGAACCTGTCGGCACCGGAACATTTGGAGCTGTTAACTTTAGATCCGTTTTCGCTATTGCCCTATGTAAAGCATGCTGGTGCAGTATTTATGGGAGCTTATTCGCCTGAGCCGCTTGGCGATTATTTGGCAGGTCCTAACCATGTACTGCCAACAGGCGGCACGGCCCGGTTTTATTCGGTGCTGAACGTAGAAACCTTTATGAAAAAGACCAGCATAATTGCTTATACCCAGGAGGCGCTGGCGGCGGTAAGCAAGCATGTAATCCGGCTGGCTCAGGCCGAGGGACTCGATGCTCACGCTAATGCCGTCAGAATAAGGGGGAATTGAGAATGTTTTTACCACGGGTTGGACTCGAAACTTTAAAACCTTATTCGGTAGAAGAAATAAATTGGCCGATTAAGATTGATGCCAACGAACGGCCGACCGATTTACCGCCTGCTGTTAAAGCCAAAGTTATGGAAAAATTAGCGGCATTACCCTTTAACAGGTATCCCGAAATAAGTGCACAGTCGTTAAAGACGGCTATTGGTGCAGCGTATGGTTTAACAGCAGCTAATGTCCTTATCGGCAATGGTTCCAGTGAAGTCTTAGAAGCCTTATGTTTCTCCTTTAGCGGTGCCGGGCGCAGTATTGTGTATCCCACTCCGTCGTTCTCTATGTACGGCATTTATGCCAAACTGGCTGACAGCCGGCCTGTACCGGTGGAATTAAATGCTGATTTTAGTTTGGATGCGGATAAATTACTGGCGACCGCTGCCCAGACCCAAGCCGGCGTTGTTCTTCTTTGCAATCCTAACAATCCAACAGGCACTGTGATGCCTCAGGACCAAGTGGAATACATTGTGGCCAACACCAAAAGTCTGGTTGTGGTTGACGAAGCCTATCATGAGTTTTATGGGAGCACTTCAGTAGGCTTGCTGAAAAAGTACCCTAATGTTGCTATAGCCCGTACTTTTTCCAAAGCCTACGGCCTGGCGTCTGCCCGGGTGGGTTATCTCTTGGCCAGTGAGGAAATTGCGAAAACCGCCGGAAAAGTACTTTTGCCCTATAACGTAAATGCTTTGACGCTGGCTACCGCTGAAATCGTATTCAGCATGCGTCAGTACTTTGCTGACAGTATTGCGGAAAACAGCCGTGAGCGCACGCGGATGGCTGCGGCTTTGGGTGCTATTTCCGGCATCACCGTATATCCTTCGCAAACCAACTTCCTGCTGATCAAGAGTGAAAACGCGGCAGCTATTGTTGCCCGTTTAAACGAGCGCGGCATTGGCGTTCGTGATTTTAGCACCGCTCCCGGGCTTAGCGGCTGTATCCGGATAGGTATTGGTACCCCGGCGGAAAATAACGCGGTTCTGGAGGCTATCACGTTATGAGCCGTACAGCCTGTATTGAACGCGTAAGCGGAGAAACGGCCATAAAAGTAACGTTAACTATTGACGGCAGCGGGCAGACCCAAGTAAGTACCGGCATTGGCTTTTTTGACCATATGTTAACCTTGTTGGGAAAACACGGGTTATTTGACCTTGTGGCGGAAGCCAAAGGAGATTTAGCGGTTGACGGACACCATACGGTAGAGGATATGGGAATTGTCCTGGGGCAAGCTTTGGCGAAGGCATTAGGCGACAAAACCGGTATCAAACGCTACGGCACTGCTTTTGTGCCCATGGATGAAGCCTTAGCGATGGTATCGCTGGATGTCAGCGGCCGGCCGTATTTAGTGTTTGAGGCTGTGCTGCCAAGTGAACGTGTCGGTCAGTTTGACAGTGAACTTACCGAAGAATTCTTTCGGGCGATGTCAATTCATGCCGGACTTACGCTGCATGTCCGACTGCTGTCAGGCAAGAACACCCATCATATTATTGAAGCCATTTTTAAAGCATTTGGACGGGCGCTGGATGAAGCCACCCGGCAGGACGACAGGATTAAAGGTGTTATGTCCACAAAAGGAATATTGTAAGGAGGCTGGCTATGGCGCAGGAAATTTTAGCAATTATTGATTATGGTATGGGCAATCTGCATAGCGTAGCCAAAGCGTTTGCCAGACTGAATAACGAAGCCGGGAGTCAATACGAAATTGTTGTTACGAGTGACCCGGCAGTGATCAGGCAGGCGACAAAAGCCGTGCTGCCTGGAGTGGGGGCTTTTGGCGACTGCATGGCTAACCTTGCTGATTATGGCCTTATTGACTGTATTAAAGAAGTGGCCGGACGCGGCACGCCTTTTTTTGGCATTTGTCTTGGTTTGCAATTGTTATTCGATGGCAGCGAAGAAGCTCCGGGGGTTGCAGGCTTGGGAATTTTGCCGGGAAAGGTATGTAAGATAATTGCCCCTGGTCTAAAAATCCCGCATATGGGTTGGAATAGTCTTGAACTGCGTACAGCCAGCCAGTTGTTTACCGGACTGCCGCCGGCGCCTTATGTGTATTTTGTGCACAGCTATCACGCCATACCCGAGGATGCCGGTGTAGTTACCGCAGTTACCGATTATGGGGGTGCAGTAACAGCGGCTGTTGGCTGTGGCAATGTGCAGGCCGTGCAATTCCATCCCGAAAAATCAAGTGCGGCAGGACTTACCATTTTGGCTAATTTTCTTGTACGGTAGGAGTTGAACATATGATTATTTTTCCGGCAATTGATATTCGGGGCGGGCGTTGTGTTAGGCTTACCGAAGGACGATTTGATAAAGAAACAGTTTTTGCTGATAACCCGCCGGAAATGGCGCGAAAATGGGTGGCTGCCGGGGCGGAGTATCTGCATGTGGTTGACCTGGATGGTGCGGTAGCCGGTAAGCCGGTCAACCTGGAGGTAGTCGGCGCCATCGTAAAGACAGCAATAATCCCGGTACAACTGGGCGGTGGTATTAGGACAATCGATACGATTGAACAAGTGCTGGCAGTGGGTGTCAGTCGAGTAATTTTAGGTTCTGTTGCTGTCCGTAACCCGGAATTGGTACGGGAAGCCTGCCGGCAGTTCGGCAGCAGGATTGTTGTTGGTATTGACGCCCGGGACGGTCAGGCGGCGGTTGATGGCTGGGGAACAGCCGGCGGGATTGGTGCGGAAGAATTGGCCCAAAAGATGGCGGCAGCCGGGGTTGCCCGGATTATTTACACAGACATATCCCGGGATGGTACCTTGCAAGGGGTTAATGTAGCGGCAACCGCAGCACTTGCCAAGGCAGCCGGAATTCCGGTCATTGCCTCCGGCGGCGTTAAAAGCCTGGACGATATTACTGCGCTTACTGCGGCTAACGCCGACGGCGGTATGGAAGGCGTAATCGTTGGTAAAGCCATTTATACAGGCGCTGTTGACCTGACGGCGGCCATTCGTCTAGCTAAGGAGGGAACAGTCTAATGTACACTAAGCGGATTATTCCCTGTCTTGACGTCAAAGACGGGCGGGTGGTGAAAGGGACTAATTTTGTTGGCTTACGTGATGCCGGTGACCCGGTGGAACTGGCTAAGGTCTATGACAGTAAGCTTGCCGATGAGTTGGTTTTTTTAGACATTACTGCTTCTTCCGACGGGCGTAAGACTATGGTCGACGTAGTTGAAAGAGTGGCATCCGAAGTGTTCATCCCGTTTACCGTAGGTGGCGGCATTCGTACGGTTGAGGATATCCGGGTAATGCTCAAAGCCGGAGCGGACAAAGTTTCGCTGAATACGGCAGCCGTCAAAAATCCGGAGCTTTTGGCCGAAGGTGCCAAACGGTTTGGCCGCCAGTGCATTGTGTTGGCAGTAGATGCCCGCCGGTCGGGAGACAGTACCTGGGAAGTCTATATTAACGGTGGTCGTACCCCGACAGGTATGGATGTAATCGAATGGATCAAACGCGGCGTCGAACTGGGTGCCGGGGAAATCCTTCTTACAAGTATGGATAAGGACGGAACCAAAGACGGCTATGACATACCGTTAACTAAGGCGGTATCAGAGGCTGTCAATGTGCCTGTCATTGCTTCCGGCGGAGCCGGTGAACTCGAACATTTTGGTCAAGTTTTGACAGAAGGTAAAGCCGATGCCGTGTTGGCTGCGTCGGTATTTCACTATGGGCAGTTTACTGTTGGTCAGGTTAAGGAATATCTGAAAACCTGTGGGGTTGAGGTGAGATTATGAATTTGGATAAGATAAAATATGATGCCGGCGGCTTAGTGCCGGCAATTATTCAGGATGAGGCGTCAGGAACAGTGCTCATGCTGGCCTACATGAACGCCGAGGCGGTAGCCAAAACACTGTCAACCGGAGTGACTTGGTTTTACAGTCGCAGCCGTCAAGCGCTGTGGAAAAAAGGGGAAACATCCGGACATGTGCAGGCAGTCAAAGAAATTTATTATGATTGTGATGGCGATACTCTCTTGGTTAAGGTAGTGCAAACAGGGGCTGCCTGTCATGAAGGTACCTTCTCCTGCTTTAGCCGCAGGCTGGATACCGAGGCAGAACAGGCCGCCAGACTGGTTGATCCGGATAAAGTGTATAAAGAGCCATTAGCCAGCGTGCTGTATGAACTCTATCATGTAATAAATGACCGAAAGCATAACCCCCAAGAGGGTTCGTATACCAATTACCTGTTTGAAAAAGGGCAGGACAAAATCCTGAAAAAAGTTGGCGAAGAAGCGGCTGAAACCATTATCGCTTCAAAAAATAATGACAAAGCCGAAATACTCTACGAGATGGCCGACCTCTGGTATCATTGTCTGGTACTCTTGGCTAACCACAACATTACACCAAGCGAATTGTTTGAAGAATTGAAGAAGCGCCGGAAGTAGAGATATATTGCGATTACAAAATCTTCATTAACCCCTTTTTTGGGGGGGACTCACGGAGTCCACAATAACTCCCGTAACTCCCATAACCCCGGGCCCTTTGCCGGAAAAAGCGTTCCGCAGGAGAAAAGCCAGGCGGTATTCCGTTAATAAATCCGTACTGTTTGAGCACAGCGAGTTTACGGATTTTAGGAGTACCGCCTGGCTTTTCAGCTTTTGGAGGCTTCGGGCCTAGACCTTTTGGTACTTTTGTGGCAATGACAAAAGTAAGAACCTCTTCAGCTTTATACTGGAATTATAATATCGAATTTCGGATGTACTTAATACCAAAGGACCGCGTAAGCGGTTTTTCTTATTATACTTTTAACGATTGACATAACTCCAGGAAAACTCTGATTGCTGGCGATAGCCACTTTTCTTTGTGATAAATAAGCTGGGTTTTAATAGCAAATGCAGGGCCTTGCCAGGGTAATTCAATGAGTTTTTTTCGTTTCAGTTCATCGGTGACGGCAATTTTGGGCAATACGGCAACTCCTAACCCACAGGCAGTACATTGTATAATTGCACCAACACTGGAAAGTTCCATGATGGTGGCAGGTTGGACTTGGTGTATTGCCAAGGCATTAAGAACAATAGGGCGGTAGCCACAGCCTTCGGTTGTAAGGATGAGACTTTGATTGGCTAAATCCTCCGGTCTAAGGGCTTGCTTTGCGGCAAGGGGATGCTGGGGGCTTACCACGACAGCCATAGCCTCATCATAGAGAGTGGTTACCTGCATGTCCGGCTGATGAATTTGGTCGGTAAGCGCCAGGGCGACATCGATGGCATTATCCCGCAGTAAGTTAAATAACTGCTGACAGCTTTCTGTTTGTACCCTGATTTCAATCAGCGGGTATTTACTCCGGTATTTGGTTAGTAGTTTTGGCAGTCGATTTACGCAGAGTGTTTCTGCAGCTCCAATATGTAAAACTCCCGTTTGCGGGGACAACTCTTCTTTGGCTCTTGTGCACTGGTCAAGGATGCTTATTGCATGTTTACAGAACTGCTTTCCTTCATTGGTTAAGCGCAGACTTTTGCCGAAACGTTCAAATAGCCTAACGTTCAATTCGTCTTCTAACTGCCGGATTTGGCTGGTGATATTGGATTGCGTATACCCCAGTTTCAAAGCCGCTTTAGTAAAATTGAGAGTTTGGGCTGCCGTAACAAATATCTGTAATTGTCTTAGCTCCATAACGCACTCCTTTTTAACTATTATTTATAGTGATTGATGATATAAATAACAATAATTTCTATTTATAACTATACCCATGATATACTACCCTCAAACCAAAGTCTATACAAATGAGTATAAACATGGGAGAGAGGTGGGTAACATGGATCATGTATTTTATCGTAATGTAAATAAAAACTACATGGAAGTACAATATGGTGAAGGGATATACCTGTATGATACCGATGGCAACCGCTATATGGATGCCTGTTCCGGTGCTGCCGTATCAAACCTGGGGCATGCCCATCCCCGCATCCTGGCTGCTATGGCGGAACAAGCCGGCAAGGTTGCGTTCAGTCACTTATCCAGGTGGACTTCAGGTTCTATCAAGGAATTGGCTGCGCTTGTTGGTGAACTGGCGCCGGGAACCTTAAATAAACTCTATTTAGTTTCCGGGGGATCGGAAGCGACCGAAGCTGCTTTGAAAATGGCACGCCAGTACTACTTGGAGCGTGATGGTAAATCAAGTAAATACAAGATAATTTCGCGGTGGAAGAGCTTCCATGGCAATACCATAGGGGCGTTATCCATGACCGGCGACAAACGTCGGAAAAAGTATGGTCCGCTACTATTGGATTTTCCCCATATAGCGCCAGCTTACTGCTATCGCTGTCCGTTTGGCAAAAATCAGGACAGCTGCAGTGTAGAATGTGCCTTAGATTTAGAACGGGCGTTAAAAATGGAAGGAGCCGACAATGTTGCCGCCTTTATTGCCGAAAGTGTCGGCGGTGCTGCTTGCGGTGCCATTGTTCCGCATAAAGAGTATTTTAAGATTATCCGGCAGATCTGCGATCATTATGATATATTGTACATTGACGATGAAGTAATGGCCGGATTTGGCCGTACCGGTACTATGTTCAGTATTGCCGACTGGGGCGTTGTTCCCGACATGATTTGTGTGGCTAAAGGCATGAGTGCCGGTTATTCGCCGATCGGCGGGGTTGTTGTTAAAGATGAAATTCATGCAGCCTTTAAACAGGGTTCCGGTGTTTTTGTTCATGGGCATACGTATGGTGGCAATCCCCTGTCTGCCGCTGTTTCCGTAGCTGTGGTTAAAACCTTGATCGAAGAGAACCTGGTGGAAAACTCCCGTCTAGTGGGCGAGTATCTCCTGGGTAAACTTCAGGAAAAACTGCTGCCGTATTGGTTTGTGGGGGATGTTAGAGGAAAAGGCCTGATGTTGGGCGTAGAACTTGTTAAAGACAAAGACACTAAAGAACCCTTTCAAGTTGCCTTAGGTATGGCAGAAAAATTGACTGCAGCATTAATTAAACATAGTGTTATCGTCTACCCGGGGACAGGTAGTGCAGATGGGGAAAATGGCGACCACATTCTTTTGGCACCACCCCTTACGCTGACCATAGAACAAGCTGACGAACTGGTAGCTGCCATGGCCGACGGTTTTGCCGAATTTGAAAAAAGAATTGCATTTAATAAATAAATAAGGGGGAAATAAGATGGAAAAACTGATTATTACCATTGCTCCTACCGGTAATGTGCCGACCAAGAGCATGACACCGTATGTGCCGGTTACTCCGGCGGAAATTGTAGAAGATGTTGTTGCCTGTTATGAACGGGGGGCCGCTGTCGTTCATATTCATGCCCGGGATGCCGAAGGAAAACCTACTTCGGAGCTAAATTGCTTTGCGGAAATTGTTAATGCTATCGATAGAACAGGCTGCCCGATTATTAAACAAATATCTACAGGCGCCCGCGCTGGTAAAACGGCAGAGGCCCGGGCTGAAGCACTGGCCTTAAATCCGGTATCGGCAAGTTTGTCCACCGGTTCTTCCAATTTTCCTAACTCCGCCAATCTTAACGAGCCTGGCTTAGTAGAATACCTGGCGCAAACCATGATCGAGAGAAACATCAAGCCGGAGATTGAAATTTTTGACGCTGCTATGATTAGTAATGCCCTTGATCTCAAGAAGAAAGGACTGATCAAAGAGCCACTTCAGTTTAATCTGGTATTAGGGGTTAAAGGTTCTTTACCTGCTACTCCCAAGAATCTTTTCTTCCTTGTTGAGAGTCTGCCGCCGGATGCGGTATGGAGCGTGTCAATCGTAGGGGCGCAGCACCTGCCACTGTCCGTCATGGCTATGGCGTTAGGCGGACATGTCCGGGTTGGTATCGAAGATAATATTTACTACTCCAAAGGTGTACTGGCAACAAATATTGCATTGGTGGAACGTATAGCCGGCATTGCCAAGGCTATGGGCCGGGAAATCGCTACACCGGGTGATGTAAAACGAATCTGGGGCTTAGAATAAATACAGAGGCGCAGACATTACAGTCTGCGCCTCAGAGTGTAGACAAATCCCGCTTCAGGCCGGAAGGCCAACAAGCGGGATTTGTTAATAGTTACGAGTTTCATAAATTTTGATAACATAGACGGAAAAGTTCTTGAAAAAGGCGGTAACATACCGCGCTTTTTTTTCCACATTGCTAACTTCTTTAAATTCATACACGCAAAAAGAAGCGTGAGGTAGTGTTGTACTTTCCTCAAGCCACGATAGCGAGTATAGCGCATTCCATGTCTTTCTTTCGCATCTGCGAAGACACGTTCAATGGTTTGGCTTCGGCGGCGATATAGGTCTTGGCCTTGGTGAGTATGACGGACATCCTCTGCATATTCAACGTAAGATTCCCAGATATGCCGGTTTACGACTTTTGTAAAGTTTTGGCTTTGGGTACATTGTATACGCAGTGAGCATTGGACACATATCTTGGGATTGCTTTTGTATTCCCGATAGCCTTCTCTATTTGTAGTGGAATATTTTAGCACTTGGTTATTGGGGCAGATATAGCAGTCATAGTATTCGTCATAAACATACTCGTATTTCTTAAAGTATCCTTCTTTAGTCATGGGGCGTTTGTAGGGCATAACCGGTATTTTATTTGCTTGCATAATTTCACGACATACTCCCGGCGTTTTGTAACCAGAATCGGCAACTACTGCTTTTATGTCATTAAATTTTTCAATGACATCTTGAAATACATCGGTAAACACCTGACTATCATGAACATTACCTGGGGCTGTTTTAACACCAAGAATAAAATTGTTGCGCTCACAGGCCACTGTGGCGGTGTAAGCAAAGCAACGCTCTTTTTCACCTTTATGGAACATACCACTTTCTGGGTCAGTTGTACTTTCTTTGACTTCCTTTTCTTCAATCATTGTTCCGTCAGAATCATTGTCGTTGTCATCGGTAAAAGGTTTCTTGCCATGTGATTCACGGTCAGCGTTAATTTCAATCATCAATTCACGCTTATATTTATGTACTCGATGCTGGGCCATCTTTTTAACATACTTGTTTTTATTGGCGTTGGCCTTAATATGACTAGCATCAAAAAATACAGCATCTGCTTTGATAAAACCACATTCTATGGCCTCAAATAACACTCTTTCAAAGATTTTTTCAAAGAGGTCACTTTCTTTAAACCGTCTTTCATAATTCTTCCCGAAGGTAGAAAAATGCGGTATCTTCTCCTGAAAGCCGTAGCCTAAGAACCAGCGGTAAGCAAGATTGACTTGAGCATCGCTAATTGTTTGACGCATAGATGTAATACCGTACAAAATCTGCAGTACTAGCAATTTTATCAGAACGACCGGATCGATACTGGGTCTGCCAGTAGTATCACTGTATAAATCTTTAACTTCATCATATATAAAATCGAAATTTATGCTTGCATCAACTAAGCGCAGTAAATGATCTTGTGGAACTAGCTCGCTTAGACAAACAAATTCGACTTGGTCGGTTATCACTCTGTTTTTCTTCTTAAGCACGATTATCTCTCCCAATCTCTTATTATCTCTTATTATCTCTATTTTACTATATTTCACACCAGATTAGAAGAGGTTCTCAAATATAAAAAGGCTGCCGACTTTGTCGACAGCCTGAGGCGCAGACATTACAGTCTGCGCCTTTTATCTTAATGCCTCTCCACATTTAGAATGCGAACAGGCAAATAAAGGTTGACAGGGCTAAAACAGGAGGTTTTTTGGATATAATAGAGAATTATGGTATTGATTACTGTTTTCTAGGAAAGGGGTTACTGGTTATGGCAAAAGATTGCTCGTTCGATATTGTATCAGAAGTAGACTTGCAGGAGATGGACAACGCGGTTAACCAAACAACGAAAGAAATTGGACAACGCTATGACTTCAAAGGCAGCAAAGCCGAAATGGTTTTAGACAAGGAGTCTTTGAAGCTTTCGGCGGAAGATGAGTATAAACTGGGTGCCATGTTGGATGTCCTGCGGACAAAAATGGTTAAACGTAATGTTCCTCTAAAATGTCTTGATCCGGGAAAAATCGAGTCGGCTTTTAGTGGTACCGTAAAGCAGACGATTACTATTCAAAAAGGCATCGGCAAAGAAAAAGCCAAGGCGGTAGTAAACTACATTAAAGAACAAAAGCTAAAAGTTCAGGCACAGATCATGGATGACCAAGTACGGGTAACCGGGGCTAAGAAAGATGATCTGCAAGCAGTTATGCAAAAGCTGAAGGAAAAAGACTTCGGCATTGATTTACAGTTTATTAACTTCCGCTCATAAACCTAAAATAACAACGGGATTGCATGGTGCCATTCCTCCTTCGTGAGTGCAGCAGGCAATCCCGTTTTATTGTCCTGTAGGAAAGGTTAACTATCTCCTACGCTACTGAGGACTTGCTGTCCACAATAGTGAAGGCTTTAGTCAGCCGGGTTCGGTCAAAAGTTTCCTGCACTGCGTTGCCAAGTCCCCGCAGTACAACCGCTCCGTCGTTTTGACGGGCCCGCTTCTCGATATTAACAAGCATGCCTAACCCGGTTGCATTAATGGAGGTTACCTGGGAAAAATCCATCATGAAATGCGAGTAGCCTTTGGCTATGTATTGGAGAACTGCTTCCCGGACGGAGAACGCCAATTCTCCCTGCATACTGCCTGATAAGGTGATAACTACCTCGTTATCGACAATGTTATATTCCGGATAGACCATGTTCCGATTCCTCCTTGTTTTGATTAAAGGTGAAAAAACTGATAGCGGTTTTCAGTTTACCAGCCATCGTATTAGTCTCAACAGAATTAGTGGCAAGTGAGTCCATGACGCTGGCCGTTTGTTTGGTGGCGGCTGAAACCTCTTCTGCCTGGGTGGCAGTGTTTTCGATAACAGTGGCAAGAGAATCAATTAAATCAATAATCCTGTCCGATTGTGTGACTTCTTCATCGGTAACCGACAGGACAGCACCAATGTCTGTTACTGTATTATTCACGGCGTTCAAAATATTTTCCAGGGCCAAATTAGCCTGCCCGGCGCTGGCTACGCCTGCTTCCACTTCGTTGCGGCTGCTTTGCATGGCTCTTACCGCGGCCGAGGTACTCTCCGTTACCTTTTGAATTAATGTCGCTACTTCAGCTGCTCCCTGGGTTGATTGTTCCGCTAGTTTCTGGACTTCCTTAGCTACTACCGCAAAACCGCGTCCTGCTTCACCGGCCCGGGCGGCTTCAATGGTGGCATTGAGAGATAAGAGCTTGGTTTGCGAGGCTATGGCGGTAATGGTTTCGGTAATGGCACCGATTTTGGCAATATACGCATTGAGGGCAGTCATTAATTCTTCGGTTTCCAAAGTTTTGTGCCGGATGCTGTCCATGCTTGTAACCGTATGCTCTACTGTTTCGCGACCGGACAGTGCGGTGGTAAGTGTCGTTTTGGAATTAGCTGCTGCCGAGGCTGCTTCCCGTTTGGCAATATCAATAAGTGAGGATAGTTCTAGCAAAGACTTCGATACTTCTACCACAGAGCCGGTACCGATGGCGGCGTCACGGGCAAGTTCGGAGCTGCTGGCGGCAACTTGGGCCGCGGTTGTCGATACTTGCTCAACCGAAGCCGCTGTTTCCTCTGACGAGGTGACTACCTGCTCGGCTGAGGTGGAGACCGTTTGCGCCAGCGAACGCAATTTTTTTACCATAGTATTTATGGCAATTCCCAGGCGGCCAATTTCGTCATTTGCCGTTACCGGTATTTCAGTTAATGCCAAATTACCTGCAGCTGCTTGCTCTACACAGGCCACCATAGTACCAATGTCCCGAAGTACCAGCCGCAAGAGATAGAGCACAAGGCCGATGGCTGCAAGTAAGCCGGTTACAATTAGCGTCGTGAAGGTGACAACAAGCCTATGATAGTTGGCGTCCGCCTGTTGGCACTCACGTTTAGCCAACTCCAGCTGCAGGTCCAGCAGTTCGGAAAGCTTACCGGAGACAGGTTCAATACTTGAATACAATTCTTCGATCATAAAAGAGGCTAACGCTTGTTTATCTTCTTTCATCATGATGTCGGATGCTTTAGCGAGGGCGCCATTGGCGATACCGAAAAAACCGTCAATTTCGGCAACAACATGCTGTTCGTCAACCGTCAGCGGCTGGCTCTTGTAAGCAGTCCACTGACTTTGAATCGAGCCCGCTCCTTCATTCAGTTTATTCCGTCCCAGTGCCCATGCCATATGACCGTCACTAACCTTATGGCAGGTATCAATAACCTGTATGGTAAAGGAATCGGAAATAATTTTTATATGCTGCAGCGATACAATCCGGTTATTATACATTTCTCTGAGGGCGTCATTGGAAGACTTGCTGCTTTGTAGACCGGCCACACCGACGACAATGGATAGTACCGACAGGATGGCCACAGCGGTTAGCAATTTGGCTTTTAAACTTAGTCGATTCAGCAATCGGTCTAATGCACAGTTGGCAGCAAATAATGAATTGCGAGTACATTTGCAATGATTGGCGATACGCTGTAAAAAGTTCACGGTAAGAACTCCTTTGCATCCGATTTGAAGTCTATATTAAAAACGTTAGTTTTTTCCAGACCATTATCCTCCCAGGCTTTTTTAAGGTACGGTTAACACAAGGTTAAGGTTTTGTTAAGTCTCGTTACAAGAAACAAGTAGACACGACAGACAATATAACTTTATAATTATGTTGAAATCTAAAAATAAGTTTGCCGGATAATTTGCAACTACTACAGTAGACAAGGAGAACTCGCATGGCTAAAAAAACGTCATTCAATAAGAAATGGATACTGGCAATTGTGGCAGTGTTGGCTATTATTATTTTTTATCAAATGAATCAAACCCCGGAAAAACAGCCTTCGCCTACTCCCGGTTATAACTTGGAAAAGACCGGTGCCGGGGTGGTGCTTAATTTTACCGACACGGCTTCTAAAATTCATACTGCCGTTGATACGGGTCTTGCCAATAGTAAGCTTTCTCCGAAAGAGACCAAGGAAGCCAACCGCGAGGTTCCTCGCAAGGGTGTGGAAGGTACTATCCGCTGGCATGCCCGGAGTATGCTGCTGGTACCACCGGAAAACGTGAGCCCGGAAGCAGTCGTACAGACGTTAACGCCGCTGGTTGCTAAAGCTGGCGGAAAAGTGCTTGGCACAGAACCTGATACCTATAATGGGGCCCCGGCCACCAGGATTGATGTAGGTATTAAAGATGTGTTAAATAATGAACCGCTCACATTAGTAACTGACAAGTTATATATTGTGAAAGATAAAGGCACACTGCCGCCGGAAAAACCTAAGGCGGAAGGCAACCGGGGAAAAATGGCCATACTTGTTGATGATTTTGGGTATACGCATGACCCGATTGCCGGTTATCTCGAAATGGGGCGGCCAATTACCTTTGCTGTTCTGCCCTATCGTACGTATAGCAATGAAGCTGCTTCCCGTGCTGCAGCGGCCGGTCATGTGGTTATGCTGCATTTACCGCTGGAACCCATGGCGGCAGCCGAAGCACAAGAGCCTGTTGTCATTACCGTAGACATGAGTGACGAGGAAATAAAAGAAAAGGTAACGAAAGCGATTAACTCAATCCCCGGGATTAAAGGGGTTAATAACCATCAGGGCTCGCGGGCAACGTCCGATAGACGGGTTATGAAGACCGTGCTTAGCGTTATTAAGTCAGAAAACTTGTTTTTCCTTGACAGCCGCACCAGTGGCAAAACCATAGCCGCCGAAGTTTCCCGGCAGATGGGGATCAGAACAGGGGAAAATGAATTGTTTATCGATAACAGCCCGGATATAGACTTAATAAAAAAACAACTGCGAAAAGCCATAGATATGGCTCATAAAAATGGCAGTGTAACCGTGATTGGCCATGCCCGGCCCAATACCGTTATCGCTGTGCGCGAGATGATACCTGAGATTGAAGCAGCTGGAATCCGGCTGGTGTATGTCAACCAACTGCTTAATTAATTTAAAAAAACAGACCCCGGCGATTGTGTAGAGCAATGCCGGGGTTTAGTATTTAATTTCCGGGAAGTAGTAAGCTGGCTAAGTAATACGCAGGAGCGATAATACGATTTCCAGAGCGATAAGGACAATGATGGCAATCTCCATGACTTCGGCCCGGTGGGTAACTACTTCGTCAGTCAGCAGGTTGTAACTGCGCTGAATGATTTCAACCCGCTGGTCAATACTGTCCGTCCAGTCATGGATACGCAATATGCGGAGATAGGTCGTATATACTCTGGCATAGAAAATGTCTTCGGTGATTCTAAGTGAGTTTTCTATTTCGCTGGTGATTGTTGTGATATCGGCCATAAGTTCCAAAAGCTGCCGGCGTATGCGGCGGTATTTGGCAAGCCGGCGGTAGACGATGGTACGCTCGGCTTCGGCGATAGAATCGTACATTTTATCTATTTCTTGATCGAGCAGCAGGTCGTAGTAATGTAGCTCAAGGAATTGCGCATTGGCGAATTCTAAGAGATCGGGAATATCCGGACTGCCGGTTGGATCGAACACCAGTGTCGTATTCCAGCCTAAGATGGTAAAATCGTTGGCATAGGATAAGCGATAGGCCAGTGTTTCCCGGCGTGTTTCGGGACTTACAGGCTCTTTTTCCGCCAGGAGAATCGGAACAGGATCCCAGTCTTCCTGCCATTCGCGGAAATAATATATGGTAAAGTCTTCTTCGACAGCAGGCGGGCGCTCGTGTTCAATGGCCGGTCTGATACCGGCAATGACCGTTTCTAAGGTATGCAGGAAAATAGTATCCGGAATGTGATCAAGCAAGGGTGCCAGGTCAATCAAATCCGGGTAGTTAAACTCAGGCGGCAGATTAACCCGGAGGGTAATGCTGATTACACCCAAACCATAAATTCTTGCCCGGACATCGGCAATAAACGATTTGTCGCCAATGGGAATTTGTTGTTGGGTTAAGAGAACTGTGACAGGCGGATCTTTAAAAGCGATAGCCTTGGGCGAAACACGGGTCAGACGTAACCTGGAAACATGCCCGCCGGTCGCCAGCAACGTCTCTGCCATGGCTAGATCAATAGCATTAGCCGTGTCGTATAAGCGATAGACTAAAATCGATGCCTGCATAGAGCAGCTCCTTCGTTGAAATTACAATAGTAGTATGGCTAAAACAAAGTAAAAAACACCCTGAGTGAGGCAGGGTGTTTGCATTTGTCTCGGCACAAGCCGCGTTTTCTTTATGTTAAATTAGGAACGGGTAGCTTCAAAATCTTCAGAGGAAATTTTAATCGACTGCGGCTCTGGTGCTTTGAGTACAATGGTCATGGTTGGGTCTGACCGCCTAATCCGGTGTTTTGAAGAATACGAAAGGCTCTGGAGGGTTGCACCCCCATTTTGTAATTGGATATTCATCCGTAAGTAATAGTCTGTTGGCACTTCTATCTCAATTTTTTCAGAATCTGATGAAGCGGCAATCGTATAGGTCTTGCCATAGCTGGAAATGGTGATCCGGTCTAATTGTTTGCCAAAAAACGGGTATTGCCAGAAATAATCGGGGTTTTCAATTTTGACCAATACCGTTACACGGGTCAGGTCATTGCCGTTAGCTAAAACGGTTGACGGCACAGTTGTGCCCAGCATAATAACCATACACAGGGTAAGACATATTCTTGTTATCCAAGCCATAGAAAATACCTCCAATCTCCTACATTTTAAAGTCCAAGAATATATTCTTCAAATATCCAGAGATTTCCTCTTTTTTTTTATCCTGATAGAAAGTAAAACTTTCGCCTGGATAAGGGCAACATCGACTTCCGCTTTCGCCAAAGGCTCGGCGCAAGCCGTGTTTTCTTTATGATAAAATGACAGATTTTTCTTATGTTATGTCTATTTTGGCCGCCAAAAGGCGGTATGTTTTTGTTTCAACTGCTGGCGGTCCAGTTCGGCAGGCCATAACTCGGTGGGCTTACCGCCACGCATGGCTGCGGCCAGATGGGCATAGAACGCCGGATCGGTTTGTTCCAAAGCGGCAATGCGTTCCTTGACCTCCTGGCGTTTAGTTTTACCATTAATCGGGCAGGGACTGGCAACAGGCGTCAGTCCAAGTTCAGAAATGATTTCTTTTATTTCTCTTTCCCGGAAGTATACCAAAGGGCGGATTACAGTAAGGCCGGTCCGGCTTAGGTAGGTTACCGGGGTGAATGTTTTTAGGTGGCCTGCATAAAGAAGCCCCATATAGAAAGTTTCCACGGCGTCATCGTGATGGTGTGCCAAGGCTACTTTGTTATAACCATGTTTTTTCGCGTATGTATTAACTGCACCGCGGCGGAAGAACGCACAGGTAAAACAAGGGTCCTTTCCCTGATTACTGGCGATGACTCCGGCAATATTGGCTTTTTCGGTGCCAAATGGGATATTTAGTTCCCGGCAAAAGTTTGCGATCGGAGTTGCATCAAAATTATCGGTAAACAGGGGATCAAGTGTAAAAGCGCCTAACTCAAATTTCACCGGCGCTATATCTTTAAGAACAGATAACGCGTAGGTTAATAATAAGCTGTCTTTACCTCCGGACAGGCCGACAAGAACTTTGTCGCCGTCCTGGAGCATATCGAATTCGATAATTGCCCGGATGAACCGGCTAAGATAGGCTTGCGGCAGATCTTTTTTCATTACTTATTTGGAAGCCTCGCTTTCCAGAATTTTGCCTTCAGCTAACCAGTTCCAATATTTCTTGGGAATAGCATGCTGGGCAAGTTTAATATTCTTACGGGTGGCAATATATTGCGACTGATAATAGGTTTCCCAGGCTGTGTTAAAATCCTGGCTTTCCAGATAGGGCAGATATACGGCAGCGGCTGTGTGTGTCAGCTTGCCGTCAGCCAGTAGGAGTGCCTTGTCTTCCTGGATAAACACCAGGCGGGTATTGGGATAACGCGGTACAAAACTTTTAAGAATAAGGTCTGCGGTTTGGTGAAATAGTTTGGGTTTAGCGACGAGCGTGTTGTCGGGAGCCGGATGAAACCGTATGAACCCCAGCATTTTATGTACTTCATGGGAGACTACTTTGGCCCGGGACAGAAAAACCCGGCTAATATCGCCGATGCCGCAGAAACAGTAGGAGTGCCCGTAGCGGATGGCTTGTTCGACGGCGGCAAAAATCACGGCAGCCCGGTCGTCTGACTGATACCGCAGGTTGGCGGCAATCAGCCGGGACAGAGTTTGGCCGGGAGAGCCCAGCAGCCAGGCCGCATTTAGTCCGCAGGTATCGGCGAGTTGCTTGATAGCAGACCCCAGGGCTATTTTATCAGCGTTATATATTGTGGTGTCTTTAAAGAGGCCAAGGCTGTCCTGTTCGCCATGAAAACACGGCAAGTCATTGTGGATTTGCGCCAGTAGTGCGGCTTTAATGATCGGCCATGGCGACTGTGAGCAAATGATCACGCGAGTCCCCCCATAAAGTAGACTTAGCTTCAGGTGGGATTTTAATCCCATCTGAAGGTTATGTCGCCCTTATCCAGAAACTTAGCCGCTCTAACTCCCATTTGTTGAAGATGGGAGTCTTAGAGCGAGTTAGTTCCAGGATAAAGTGAGTTGGGTATAGTTTTGCCGGCAGGGCTTGGTAAGCTTGGCTTTATCGCCATAAAACCGGCCATCAATAGTAATGAACGATAGTGCCCGCTTTAGTACAATACCGGCGTTTTTTAATTCCGCCGGCTGGCTGAAACGGTACTCACGCCGCACCCGGACAATTTTAGTTGCCGAACGCGGGCCAAGACCGGGTACTTTCAGCAGTTGGTTATAAGAAGCCTTGTTTATTTCCAGCGGGAAGATTTCCGGATGATGGAGTGCGTACGCCAGTTTGGGATCCAATTCCGGATCAAGGTTTCCGTCATGGCTAAAAATCAAATCATGATAACGAAAGCCATAGTTGCGCAGTAAAAAGTCAGACTGATATAAACGGTTTTCACGAATCAGCGGAGTCTGGCCTATTGTGGCCAGCGGTGTTCCGTCTACAGGCTGGAAAGCGCTAAAATACGCGCGTTTTAGATTATACTGACTATACAGGTTTGTTACCGACTGCAGGATATCGCGATCCGCTTCCTGGGCCGCCCCGACAATATATTGAGTAGAGTGGCTGACCCCCGGCTGATTGTGTAAGTGTTTATGTATTTTGGCCATGCCGTCCAGAATTTCACCGGCAAAATTTTTGGTTTGGCTGAGTTTTGCCAGATGGACGGCGCTGGGGGCTTCCATATTTAACGAAACTCTATTGGCGAAACCCATAGCGGCAGCGACATCGACATCAGTCGCTCCGGGCAAAATTTTCAGATGTATATAGCCGCCAAACTTATACTGACTGCGGAGAATTTCCGCGACTTGGAGCATTTCGCTCATAGTTCGGCTGGTAGAGTGGGAGACCCCGGAACTTAAAAACAGGCCTTCCACATAGTTGCGCCGGTAAAAGTCCATAAACAAACCGGCCAATTCCGCAGGCGCAAATTTGGTACGGGCAACATCGCGGTCAGCACGGTTAGGACAATACGCACAGTCCTTCACGCAATAATTGGTTAAAAGAACCTTAAATAACGAAATACAGCGGCCATCAGGCGTAAAAGAATGGCATACTCCACTGGGTGAGGCAGCGCCAATATTCCATTTTCCCGGTTTTTGTACCCGGGTAGCCGTGGAAGCGCATACATCATACTTTGCACCTTCGCCCAATATTTTTAATTTGTCTAAAGGACTCAATGTCCTCATGGTATTTCACCACCATTGTATTGTAGCTTAACGGACAGTTAAACTCAATGTTTACCCTAAAAATAAAGCTATAAAAATTATATAACAAGAACATATGTTTTGCAAACATATGTTCTTGTTATATAATGTCATATTATGGTTATAAAAGGCAGGAACAAGGGCGGATTGTGTCGAAACAAATGGTAATATTTGTGTGGAGGGCTTGGTATGCAGGTGCTTACCCGTTTTTTTACTTTTACCAACACCTTATTAAACCTGAATACGCTCAAGTCACAGCTAAGATTCTGGGGATTTATGCTGGTGCTTTTGCCCAGTATAAGTCTAATGCTTATTTTTACTTATTATGAACTGGAGAATACCAAACGGGAAAATAGTAATAAACTGCAGATGATGATTGCTATGCAGCATCTGACAATAGACACCTGGTTTGACGAACGGGCATCCGCAATCCGGGATATGGCCACTTGGCCTGGTATCAGAAGCGATATAGAGGATGTTACCGCTGTTAACAAAAGGATTAGCCAGTTTTTGATGAACCAGAGCGAATTTTTCACCGTGACGCTGGTAAATAAAGACGGCATAACCGTAGCCGATCCCTTAGCTGCTCCGGGCATCGATGTATCTGACCGGCTATATTACAGGGCGGCTAAAGAAGGGAAAGAATATATATCAGAGGTGCTGATTGGGCGGGGGGCCGCGAGCAATCAGCCTGTACTTTTATTTTCGGTTCCGGTTTACAGTGATGAATGTGAATTTAAAGGCCTGGTAGTCGGGACGGTTAAACTTACTACAATTGATAAATTTATGCGTCAGTTTCGTTTTGGCCAGACCGTCGAAACTTATTTGCTTAACCAGGACGGATTCATGATAACTGAATCGCGATTTAGGGATGAATTGAAAAAAGACGGTGTTATAGAAGATACTGCCAGGTTACATTTACAAATGAATACAGAAGCCTACCGTATGGCGAGTAAAGGGCTGTCCGGCCACGCATCCTATGTCAATTATCGCGGCAACAAAGTAATTGGAGCTTATAGCTGGATGGAATGCCGTAACTGGATTATCGTCGGAGAGGTTCACGAGAGTGAAGTATTAGAGCCGTTTTATCGGCAGATCAGTATCATGTTACTATGTTTCCTGCTGGTGGTGCTGATTTCACTGCCTTTATCCATGATACTGGCCAACAGGCTGGAGGTACCGATCAGAAGGTTGATAGATGGTGCCAGTGCGATGCAGGGCGGCGATTACAGCTATCGCATTGATCGTCAGCTTATTGATCTTTCGGTAGAAGAAATCAAACATTTATGCAATGTTTTTAATTATATGGCGGAGAACATTAGTAATAAAACTGAAAACCTGAACAGTGTTAATAAAGCGTTGATAGAAACACGCGATGCGGCCCTGGAAGCGTCTGTTGCCAAATCACAGTTTTTGGCTAACATGAGCCATGAGATTCGTACCCCGCTTAATGCTATCCTGGGTATGGGGGAGTTGTTGTGGGAAACGAACCTGACACCCGAACAGAAGAAGTATGTAGGTGTTTCCCGGCTGGCGGGTGAAAATCTGCTTAATATTGTGAATGACATTCTGGATCTGTCCAAAGTTGAAGCTGGTCAGTTGACCCTTGAACAATCGTATTTTGACTTACGTGTTTTCATAGAACAGACGATGGAAGTGTTAGCGCTTAAGGCTCACGAAAAAGGTGTGGAAATCAGCCACCATATAACAACGGGTACACCTGTCGGCCTGGTGGGAGACCCGGCCCGGCTGCGCCAGATAATCCTTAACCTGGTGGGCAATGCCGTAAAGTTTACCGAGCTTGGCGAAGTAGCCCTGGAAATTAAAATGCTTGCACAAAATCAGGATAACACGGTAGTTTTGTTATTTACTACTAGAGATACCGGGATTGGGATTCCCCAGGATATGCTTGAACATATTTTTGAACGGTTTACGCAGGTCGATTCTTCCGGAACTCGCAAATATGGCGGCACAGGCCTGGGATTAGCTATTGCCAAACATTTGTCTGAACTTATGGGAGGCCATATCTGGGTAAAAAGTACCTTGGGCAAAGGAAGTACCTTTTATTTTACGGCTGTATTTGCTTTAGGCGACGATCCTGCCTGCTTAGATACGCCGGCCACTCAGGGCTTACATGGTAATGAATATAACAGCCGCGAAGGAAAAGAGACAGTTGCCGCCAGTGAGCCGGACTCTTTGAAAATTCTATTGGTTGAGGATTCGGACGATAATATACTCTTGGTCGAATCATATCTTAAAAAGACTCCACATCAGGTGGATGTAGCTGTTAATGGCGAGGTTGCGGTGGAAAAGTTCAAACGCAGCAAGTATGATTTGATTTTAATGGATATGCAGATGCCGGTAATGGATGGATATCAGGCTACACAGTCTATCCGTGATTGGGAACGTCTCCAGCAATTACAACGGACACCCATTGTTGCCTTGACAGCGTATGCATTGCAGGATGATGCGACAAAAACCCGGGCTACAGGTTGTGACGCCCACCTTGTCAAACCGATAAAAAAGAAGGTGCTGTTAGAAGCTATAGCGCAATATGCGAGGAGGGATATGGCGTGAAACAGGTAGTTGTTGTTGATAGTGATCTTGAGGATTTGATTCCCGGTTTTTTAGCCAAACGCCAGGAAGATATTGCGGCGGTCTTGACAGCGATCCAGACTAATGATTATGAAACAATAAGAATTATAGGGCATACGCTGAAGGGAATTGGTGGTGGCTATGGATTTGATCAACTAACCGAATTGGGAGCGGCCCTTGAATTAGCGGGAAAACGACAGGAAGCAGCCCCGGCACGGGAATTGGTGCAAGCCATGAAAGACTATCTGGCGGTTATTGAAATAAAGTTTGAGTGACAAGGCGGAGGTGTAATGATGGCAATCTTAATTGTAGATGATTCACCAGACAGCAGGAATTTGATAAAACGGCTGCTAGAGAAAAACGGCTTTGCTGATATTGTCACTGCGGGCACGGCAACCGAAGCCTTTCTATTACTGGGGATGAACCAACCAACGCAGATTACATCTCAAGTTGACTTAATTATTATGGATGTGATTATGCCGGATATAGACGGTATAGAGGCTTGCTTGAAGTTAAAATCGCACGAATCTTTTAAAGACATACCGGTAATTGTAATCACCGGCAATGATAACGTTAAGACACTGGACAGAGCCTTCGCCGCGGGGGCTATGGATTTTATTACCAAGCCGGTAAAACAGCTGGAGCTAAAAGCAAGAGTTTATTCGGCGCTAAAAATTAAAAGCGAAATTGACCGGCGTAAAGCCCGGGAAGCTGAATTGGTCAAAGTACTGGCAAAATTGGAAAAGGCCAATAAAGAGTTAAGCCGCCTGTCTTCGCTGGACGGGTTAACCGGCATTGCGAACAGGCGGCATTTTGATTATATCTATGATATTGAATGGCGGCGGGCGGTTAAGTCGGGTTATGAACTGTCTGTTTTGTTTTTGGATATCGATTTTTTTAAATACTATAATGATACCTATGGCCATCAGGAAGGCGACGAATGTTTGAAAAAGTTAGCCGCCGCGGCAGGCCGGGTATTAGAGCGGCCCGGTGATTTAATCGCCCGTTATGGCGGCGAAGAGTTCGTCATAATTTTGCCGGAAACAGGCTTGGACGGTGCAATCAGTGTTGCCCGTACTATTCTTAGGGCTGTTGAAAAATGCAATATTCCCCATAGCGCATCCCAAGTAGCTGACCATGTGACGGTAAGTATCGGAGTATCCAGCGGACAGGCTGCGTTAAACGGGAAACCACAGGAGCTAATTGCGCAGGCGGATAAAGCTCTCTATGAGGCCAAACATAGTGGCCGTAATCAAATCAAAGTCTTTCAGGCTGGGTAAGGCCGGTTGATTAGATACTGCCAGAATAGTTCCAGACACGTCGGACGCAGCGGCTGACGGCTGATAGCATAAAACTGGCGCTCAATAACCGGTTCAGGTAATGGCAGGGTGATAAGCCGCCCTGATTTTAGTTCGCTTTCCACTGCCCAGGCAGAAATAAAACCGACCCCGATTTTCCCTAAAATGGCTGCTTTAACAGCCTGATTGCTGCCTGCTTCCATAACGACGGTAAGTTCGTCGGCACCAATGCCGAACCGGCTGAGTGCCTGGAGAGCCGAACTTGCCGTACCGGACGATTTTTTTCGTAGAATAAAGGGCACTGCGCGTAACCATTCCTGAGCCGGACGGTCCTGAACAGTCGCAGAAAAATCAGGATGGGCCACCAGGACGAGATTATCTGTCCATAACGGTTGGCTCTTAAGATTAGTATCATTGGTATCCGGTTTGGTGCCAACTACGGCAATGGGAATTTCGCCACGGTTAACCTTTTCTAAGATAGTGAGACTATCACCGGTTATCAGGGAGAAGGTTAACCCGTTATGCTCCTTAATAAACCCGGCCAGCAGTTGTGGCAGTATGTAATCAGCGGGAATGGTGCTGGCGCCAAGCAGTATTTTTCCGGCTGAGCCTTGAACCATGGCCTGAATTTCATTGTGGGTGCTGGCCACTAAATCATTAATTGTGCGGGTTGTTTCGTATAATTTGTCGCCATATATTGTTAGCAAAACTCCTTTGGATGTTCGTGTAAACAGCGGACATCCAAAATTTTTTTCCAGGTTATCAATATGGAAGGAGACCGTAGGCTGTGTTAACTCCAGCTTTTTTGCAGCGGCTGAAAAACTGCCTTCTTCAGCAACATGCATAAATACTGTTAGCGATTGAATATAGGACATGGTTTCACCTCATGACATTAGTGAAATTATAACAATAGTATATACGTATTTCGTGTACTACAGTAAATTTCCTGTCGAATGGCAAAATAAGCAGGATTAATTTATTTGATATATAATAATTATATACGAACTAAAAATATTTTATATGAAGGTGATAAGGTGAATTGGTTATTAATTCTTACAGGCATTGTGTTCGGTCTTGGTGCAGTTATCCTGGTGAAATTCGGCAATCCGGGGAACTATGGTTTTTGCGCGGCTTGCCAGCTCAGAGATATTGCCGGGGCGCTCGGCATTCACAGTGCAGCCACTTTACAGTATGTCAGGCCGGAAATCCTGGGTTTTGTTATCGGCGCTTTTAGTCTGTCTCAGGTTACTGGCGAATTTAAAGCGCGCGGTGGTTCTAACCCGCTGATTCGATTTATACTGGGTATGGCAATGATGATTGGTGCACTCGTGTTTTTGGGATGTCCGCTCAGGGCAATTTTACGGGTAGCAGGCGGTGACCTTAACGGTATTACCGCATTGGTTGGCTTTGTTGCCGGAATCGGTGCAGGCATCATGTTCCTGAAACGCGGTTTTAACTTAGGACGGTCACACGTACATACCGAGGGGGCCCGCTATACCGGGTATTTGGCCATAGCCGCCGCGATAGTACTGCTTATTGCTGTAAGCATCGGCGCAGGTTTCTTGAACTTCAGTGCCAAAGGCCCCGGTTCCATGCATGCTCCGATAGCGATAAGCTTGATTGCCGGTCTGGCCGCAGGCGCTTTGGCCTGGCGGACACGCATGTGCTTGAGCGGCGGTTTTCGTGACTTTATCCTGGTAGGAGATACCTCGCTGCTCAAAATATATGCCGTTATGTTCCTGGCCGCTATGGCCGGCAATATGTATTTCGGCTTCTTTAAGCTAGGCTTTGAAAATCAACCGCTTGCCCATACCATGCATGTTTGGAATTTCCTCAGCTTGTTTCTGGTCGGCTTAGCCGCTACGCTGGCCGGTGGTTGTCCGCTAAGACAATTGATTATGTCGGGTGAAGGCAGCACAGATGCCATGGTTTGTGTATTAGGCATGTTAGCCGGCGCCGGTATTGCTCACAACCTGAATCTCGCCGGTTCGCCAGCCGGTGTCAGTATCAACGGACAAGTGGCTGTACTGATCAGCATTGTTTTAGTGGCCGGTATTGGCTTGGCCTGCCGGGAAAAACTTGCATTTGTAAGCAAAGGAGTTTGATAAGATATGGCGAATGTACTTGATTTAAGAGGTTTAAGCTGTCCGATTCCGCTGATAAAGACCAAAGATGCTTTGAACGATTCGGCTGCTATTACTGTTTTAGTTGACGAGCCACCGGCTAAGGAGAATATTATTAAATTTGCCAGGTCACAGAATTTCCAGGTTGAATGTTCTGAGGCCGGCGGTGAATATACTATTAACATCTCCAAATAATTGCAATATACGATGCCGGTATGCGAAAGGGTTGGAAGATGGCAAGTTGTGTAATTACTTTTCCCTCAGTCTATCATGCTTTCCGGGCAAAAAAGTTACTAAAGGAACAAGGCATTATTACGGAGCTTATACCTATACCACGGGAACTAAGCGGTTCTTGTGAGGGATTAGCCGCTAAGGTTAATGAAGCTGATGTGGATAAAGCCGTAGAATTCCTGGGGGCGAAAGGGATAGTCATGGTGCAAAAAGGGGTTAAACTTGTACAAACGTATTAAGGCACGGATTTAGAGTCTGCCGCGGCAGGCTCTATTTTTTTCTTCCAACTGCGACAGGGAAAAGGGGAAAGTATGTAGAAAATAAATATCCGATGACTAAGCCACTCTAAGACTCCCGCTTCTTCAAGCGGGAGTTAAGAATGGCTAAGTCTACTTTATGTTTGACCCTACTGAATATTGGAGGACGTTATGCAGAATATATTTGACCGTTTGAATCCGTCTCAGCAGGAAGCTGTTGCCCATATGAATGGACCGCTGTTAATCATGGCAGGAGCCGGTTCAGGTAAAACCAAGGTACTAACAAGCCGGATCGCTCATCTCTTAGCCCAGGGAGTAGCGCCGTATAATATTTTGGCGATTACGTTTACCAATAAAGCGGCGGCCGAGATGAAGGAACGGGTGGCCGGCATTGTTGGTCTTACGGCCAAGGATATTTGGCTGAGTACCTTCCACGCTTTTTGTGCTAAGTTTCTGCGGATGGAAATAGAAAACCTGGGCGGGTATACCCGGAATTTTGTTATCTATGATGCCAGTGACTCCCAGTCGATTATCAAGACCTGCCTTAAGGAACTCAATCTTGACGAAAAGCAGTTTACGCCGTATGGTGTTCAATCAACTATCTCCAACGCCAAGAACGCCCTGCAGGATGTAAGGGAATTTACCTCGCAGGCCGACAATTTTTATAACCTGAGAGTTGCTGAAGTGTACAAGCTGTATCAGCAAAAGCTTAAAACCAACAACGCGCTGGACTTTGACGACCTCTTAATGCTGGCGGTTGAACTCCTGGAATATAATGCCACAGTTCGGGAAAAATACCAGGATAAGTTTCACTACATTTTAATTGACGAATATCAGGATACCAACCGCGCCCAATACCGGCTGGCCCGGATTCTTGCCGCCAAATACCGGAATATTTGTGTGGTAGGTGACGTTGATCAGAGCATCTACGCCTGGCGTGGCGCCGATATCCAAAATATCCTGGATTTTGAATCCGATTATCCGGATACCAAAGTTATCAAATTGGAGCAAAACTATCGCTCCACCCAGACAATCCTTGATGCCGCGAATGCCGTGATCGAGAACAACTGCAACCGCAAACCCAAATCCTTATGGACCGACAACCAGTCAGGGGAAACGATAACTCACTATCTGGCCATGGATGAGCGGGATGAAGCCCGGTATATTGCTGATAATATTGTAAAACTCAATACGGTCTACCGGACTCCGTACAAGGATATGGCCATCCTCTACCGGACGAATGCGCAGTCCCGGGCTATTGAGGAAGGGCTCAGGAATGCGGCGATACCGTACACGATGGTCGGCGGTCTCCGGTTCTATGACCGTAAAGAGATTAAAGACATTATGGGTTATATAAAAGTTATATTTAACCCGTCTGATGCCATCAGCCTGCTCAGAATTATCAACGTGCCCCGCCGGGGAATCGGTGACACTACGATCGGACGACTGCAGGAATATTCGATAAAAAATGATGTGCCGCTGTTCGACGCCGTATCCAATCCTGATTTAGTGCCAGGGCTCACCTCCAGGGCTAAACATCAGTTGGAGGCGCTGGCTGAGCTGATTTTCAACCTGATGTCTTGCCAGAACACGCTGCCGATCGCCGATTTTGTTGATAAAGTCATGCGGGATTCGGGTTATTTAGCGGAACTGGAAGCCGACAGCGATCCGCTGGCTCCCAACCGTATTGAAAACCTCAAAGAATTGGTTAGTGACGCCAAAAAGTTTGCTGAAACCGAAATCGAGAACAGCCTGGAAGATTTCTTAAGCCGTGTCTCGCTCTTGACCGACAGTGACAAAGCCGAAGACGGGGACGACCAGGTTACCGTTATGACACTGCACTCGGCCAAAGGCCTGGAATTCCCGATCGTGTTCTTAGCCGGGCTGGAAGAAGGCATTTTCCCCCATGTCCGGACACTGATGGACGAACGGGAGATCGAGGAAGAACGCCGCTTATGCTATGTCGGCATTACCCGGGCTGAGCGCAAACTCTATATATCAAATGCCCGGCAGCGGATGATTTACGGTAACATTGTCTGCTATTCGCCCTCCCGGTTCCTTGATGAAATTCCGCCGGAACTTATGGAACGGTATGCGCCGGCCCGGCCCAGTCATGCTGCTCCTGTTCAAATGCAAAACCGACCGTTTGGTGCTGCTACCATGCCGCCCAAACCGGCTCTCAAGCCGCAAATGACCTTACTAAAAGATCCTATCCCAAATACCAATAATGCCAAACCACAGAACGCAAACTGGAAAGCCGGAGAAAAGGTATATCACGCCAAATGGGGTACCGGCACCATTGTCGCCGTTACCGGCACGGGCAATAATATGCAGCTCAGCATTGCGTTTCCTAATGAAGGTATAAAAAAGCTGTTGGCCCAAATGGCGCCAATCAGCAGAGTTTAATCTACTCGTCGGGGGTTAATAGATATGAGTACCACAATACCGGACAGCTTGACGGCTGCCGCCCAGGAAATTGCAGAACTAAGAAAAATGATTAACTATCACAGCCATCGCTACTATGTACTTGACGATCCTGAGCTTACCGACAGCGAATTTGACAAGCTGCTACGGCAGCTTATTGCCATTGAGACAGCCTATCCTTCCCTGATTACCCCGGACTCACCCAGTCAGCGGGTGGGAGGCGCACCGGCGGAGGGCTTTGAGCGGGTTGCCCATCTAACCCCCATGCTGAGCTTAGGTAACACTTTTTCCGGTGCAGAGTTGAAAGCCTTTGACGCCAGGGTGCGGAGCGGGCTAGAGAGTGACAACGTAGAATATGTTGTTGAACTTAAAATCGATGGTTTAGCCATGAATCTGGTCTACGAAAATGGCCGCATGGTTCGGGGTGCGACCCGGGGGGACGGCACTTATGGCGAGGATGTTTCGACAAATATCCGTACTATCAGGTCAGTGCCGCTGGTGCTGCATGAAACTGACGGCATGCCGCCGCTGTTAGAAGTCCGCGGCGAAGTATATCTTCCCCGACGCGAATTTGACAGGCTTAACAAACTGCGGGAGGCGGCCGGAGAGCCGCTTATGGCGAATCCGCGTAACGCCGCCGCCGGTTCGATTCGCCAGCTTGACCCGAAAATTACGGCAGAGCGGGCGCTGGATATTTTCATGCATGGGTTAGGTACCGAAGAAGGGCTGGGAGTAACCACCCACTCCGCCATGCTGGAAAAGCTGCAAAAACTGGGCTTTAAAATTAACCCTAATTACCGGTTGTTTACCTCTATTGATGAAGTAATCGAATACTGTGAAAGCTGGGCGGAAAAGCGCGTTGACCTGCCATATGATATTGACGGTCTGGTTATCAAGGTCAACAAGCTGTCAAGCCAGCGGGCGTTAGGCTCCACCGCCAAAGATCCGCGCTGGGCTATCGCCTATAAGTTTCCGGCAGAGCAGGCAGCTACTATTGTTGAAGATATCTTTGTGCGGGTAGGACGGACCGGCGTGTTGACCCCTACTGCCATCCTGCGTCCGGTAAGACTGGCCGGTACTACTGTCAGCCGGGCTACACTGCATAATGCCGACTTTATTGAGGAAAAAGATATTCGCATTGGCGACACCGTCATTGTCCATAAGGCCGGAGAGATTATTCCCGAAGTGGTGTCGGTAGTCACCAACCGGCGGACAGACAGCGCGCAGCCATTTATTATGCCGACAACCTGCCCCGAATGCGGCAAGCCGATCGTGCGCGAATCAGGGGAAGTAGCCTATAAATGTGTAAACGTTCGTTGTCCGGCACTCCTGCGGGAAGGACTGATCCACTTTGTTTCCCGTGATGCTATGAATATTGACGGACTAGGCCCGGCTGTTATTGCCAGCCTGCTTGATGCCGGTTTGGTCAAAGACGCCGCCGACCTATACACCCTCAAGCCAGACGACTTAGCCGCACTGGAACGCATGGGGGAAAAATCGGCCAAGAATCTGGTTGACGCGATTGCCGCCAGCAAACAGGCAGGTTTATCCCGGGCTCTGTTCGGGCTGGGAATACGCTATGTCGGCGCCAAGGCCTCCGCGATTCTGGCCCAGCGGTACGGCGACATCGACAACGTGGCGGCAGCCGGTGTGGAAGAGCTGGTAACAATTGATGAAATCGGCCCTAAGATTGCCGAAAGCGTAGCAAGCTATTTCGCCGAGCCGGAGAATCTGGCGTACATCGAAAAACTTAAAGCCGTTGGCGTAAAATTGACCGAAGAACGTCAAACTCCGGTAAGCCAGGAACTGGCAGGCAAGACCTTTGTCCTTACCGGTACCCTGTCAATGCCGCGGAAGGAAGCCGAGAACCTGATTGCCGCCTGTGGCGGTAAAGTATCGTCTTCTGTCAGCAAAAAGACCAGCTATGTCGTAGCCGGGGAAGAAGCCGGCAGCAAACTGGATAAGGCGAATGAACTGGGCGTACCCGTATTGACTGAAGAAGAGTTCCGGAAGCTGGTACAAATGCCTGAGGCATGATATAATAATTTTTATTGAAAATAATGGCACATTTTGCTTATAGGAAGGTGAACCCTATGAAAATAACCCGCCAAGATGTTGAAAACGTGGCGTTGTTGTCGCGACTAGAGATGACGCCGGAGGAACTGGATGCGTATGCTGTACAGCTTAATGCAATTTTAGAATATGCGGATGTGTTAAATAAGCTTGATACCAAAGGCGTAGAGCCGACTGCCCATGTTCTCCCGCTCAAGAATGTCATGCGGCCAGATGAAGTCAAACCTTCACTGCCACGGGAACTGGCACTTGCCAATGCTCCCGAAGCAGAAGACGGCTATTTCAAAGTGCCTAAGATAATGGAAGGCTAATCCGAAGAAACGTTGTAACCGATTGGAGGTCAAGAAGTGGACTTATTTAAATATACAGCCCATGCCCTGCATGACATGCTGGTGAAAAAAGAAATTTCGGCCGTCGAACTGGCCAAAACGGCTTTTGCCCGCACCGACGCCGTAGAACCTAAGATTCACTCCTACATAACTGAAACCAGGGAACAAGCCTTGAATCAGGCGGCTGCTGTCGATGCCAAGCTTACCAAGGGGGAAACGATTGCACCCCTCGCCGGTATCCCTGGCGCTCTGAAAGATAATATTTGCACCAAAGGCATTAAGACAACTTGTGCGTCTAAAATTCTTGCCAACTTTGTTCCGCCTTATGATGCCACCGTGGTAGAAAAACTGGCGGCTAATGATTTTGTGCTTGTAGGTAAAACCAACTGTGACGAATTCGCCATGGGCGGTTCGACGGAGAACTCCGGCTTTTTTGCTACCCGTAACCCCTGGGATACCGACCGGGTTCCCGGCGGTTCCAGTGGCGGCTCGGCTTCGGCTGTTTCTGCCGGACAAGCTATCTGGGCACTGGGCTCTGACACCGGCGGCTCGATCCGTCAGCCTGCCGCTTATTGCGGCAACGTCGGTCTGAAACCAACCTACGGCCGTGTGTCCCGTTACGGCTTGGTCGCTTATGCTTCCTCGCTCGACCAAATCGGACCCTTTACCCGCGATGTTACCGACTGCGCGCTGGTTCTTAACGCCATCGCCGGCCATGATGCCAAAGATTCCACTTCGATTAATGCCCAAGTGCCTGATTATACCAAAGCGCTTGTAAAAGATGTCAAGGGTCTGAAAATTGGCCTGCCCCAAGAATACTTTGCCGCCGGCATTCAGCCTGAAGTGGCGGAAGCCATTCAAAAGGCAGTAGCCCAGCTTAAAGCTATGGGCGCAGAAGTCAAGGAAGTATCCTTGCCGCATACCCAGTATGCCTTACCAGCCTACTATCTCATTGCTCCTGCCGAAGCCAGCTCCAACCTGGGTCGCTATGACGGCGTAGGCTTTGGCCATCGCGCTCCCGGCAATGATATTATTGATATGTACAAAAAGACCCGCAGCGAAGGCTTCGGTGACGAAGTTAAACGCCGCATTATGCTTGGTACCTACGCTTTAAGCTCAGGCTATTATGACGCCTACTATCTCAAGGCTCTGCAAGTCCGGACATTGGTTAAACAAGACTTTGATAACGTCTTCCAGGATGTCGATGTGCTTATCGCCCCGACAGCACCGACAACTGCGTTCAAGATCGGCGAACTCAGCGACCCGCTGGCTATGTACCTGCAGGACGTTTGCACAATTCCTCTGAACCTTGCCGGTCTGCCCGGTATCTCCATCCCGTGCGGCTTTGCTCAGGGCTTACCTGTCGGCATGCAGATTATTGGCAAACCGTTGGCCGAAGCAACGATTATTCAGACGGCGTATGCCTTTGAACAAGCCAACGACTATCATACGCGTTTTGCGCCGGTAGGGGAGGTTTAATCCATGAAATACGAAACAGTTATTGGACTTGAAGTTCACTCTGAACTTAAAACCCAATCGAAAATATTCTGCGGCTGCAGCACCCGGTTCGGTTCTGATCAGAATACCAACGTTTGTCCGGTATGCCTGGGCTTGCCGGGTGTACTGCCTGTCATTAACGAAAAAGTAGTCGAATTTGCCATCCGCGCCGGTCTGGCCCTCAACTGCAAAATTCTGCCGTTCAGCAAATTTGACCGTAAAAACTACTACTACCCCGATTTGCCGAAAAACTACCAGACCTCACAGTATGACCTGCCGATCGCTGTAAACGGCTACCTGGATATTGAGGTTAACGGCGAAACCAAACGGATCGGGATTACCCGTGTCCATATGGAAGAAGACGCCGGTAAGCTGGTGCACTCAGGCACGATCAGTAACAGCGAGTACGCCCTGGTTGACTACAATCGTACCGGTGTACCGCTTATCGAGATTGTGTCCGAGCCTGATCTCCGCTCGCCGGAAGAGGCCAAAGCCTATCTGGAAAAGATGAAGAGCATTCTTCAATATATTGATGTTTCTGACTGCAAAATGGAAGAAGGCAGCCTGCGCTGCGATGCTAACATCTCTCTGCGGCCTGTCGGCACCGAACCCTTTGGTACGAAAGCCGAACTCAAGAACCTCAACTCCTTCCGTTCGGTACAACGCGGCCTGGAGTATGAAGTAGAACGGCAAACCGAGGTGCTGGAAGAAGGCGGCCGGGTTATCCAGGAAACTCGCTCCTGGGATGATAACAGAGGCGTAACCTTATCCATGCGCAGCAAGGAACAGGCGCAAGACTACCGTTATTTCCCCGAACCGGAACTGGTTCCGATTGTGACGGATGAGGCTAAAATCGAAAGCATCCGTGCCAGTCTGCCGGAATTGCCTGACGCGCGTAAAGCCAGACTGATGGCTGACATTGGCCTGTCTTCCTATGATGCCGAAACCATCACTGCCAGCCGGGCTATGGCCGACTATTTTGATGCCGCAGTGAAAGCCGGAGCCGAGGCCAAAGCGGCAGCGAACTGGCTGATGGGCGAAGTGTCCAAGCATCTTAATGCCGCTAATAAGTCCGCCGAAGACTGCCCGGTTGCGCCAGCGCAGTTGGCCGGGCTGATAGCGCTCATTGACAAAGGCACTATTTCCGGTAAAATTGCCAAGACAGTGTTTGAAGGCATGTGGGAAAGCGGGAAAGATGCGGATACCATTGTTAAAGAACAGGGTCTGGTACAAATCAGCGACGAAGGCGCCATTGTCGCCATTGTTGAGGGTGTAATTGCCGCTAATCCGCAATCTGTTGCCGATTTCAAGGCAGGAAAAGAAAAAGCCATCGGCTTCCTGGTCGGTCAGGTAATGAAACAAAGCAAAGGCCGTGCCAATCCTGAGCTTGTAAACAAACTCTTAAAAGAAAAATTAGCGTTACTTTAATATCTGTTTTGATTTAAACAGGGCGTGGACAAAACCGCGTCCTGTTTTTTCATCGTTTAGCCAAGTTTTTCTTGTGCATGAAAGCGGGTATGCACGCACATAATGGTATTGATACGTCTAAAAAAGAGGTCAAAATTTATGCTAAGAGCTACCTGGGATTTGAAAGCCGTATTGTCTGTCCATATTTTGCGCATTGCCGTGGGAATCATTATTGTCCGGCTGGTGTATCCCCTGTTTTTCGAGGCCAATTCCTTTGTTATTGAAGTGACTGACCGCCTGATTGTGTTAGCGCTGGTCGTATGGAAAGTCCGCAATACGAAAGGTGATTTGGCAGCGTTGGGCTTTTCCCTGAATAACTGGGGCGGCAATGTTGCCAAAGGCTTGGTCGGCGGGGCAGCCTTACTATTTTTTAGCATGTACAGTGAGCGCATATATACCACGGTACTGCTTGTGGCACCTACCCAGCATCCGATCGTAGCTCAGGTACAGGCCGCCGTCCATTGGCAGCAGTTAATTATCCCCCTGTTTTTAGCGGGAATTGCTGCTCCGGTCACGGAAGAAATGCTGTATAGGATGTTTACCTTTTTGCCGCTAAAAGACAAATGGGGACTATGGGGCGGAGCGTTAGTAAGTGCCGCTATTTTTGCCCTTTTCCACTTTAACGCCTATTGGCTTGTCGAAATGATTATTGTCGGCATTGGCTTTGCGCTGCTCTATTTCTGGACAGGATCGCTGGTAACTTCGATTACGGCTCATTCTTTTATTAATACAAGTAAAATAGTAATGATGTACTTAGGCGTACCGCTCTTGTAGCAGGAATTTTCCAGTGGTCGGTAGAATGACATTTATGTGGAAAAATCTACATAGATGGAGTGATTTCGTAATGTCTGAACAACAAGCTGTAAGCTGTTTGAAACCTGAAGTAAATTGCCCATGTCCTAAGACCGAGTGCGAAAACCATTCTCAATGTTGCAAATGTATAACAAATCATCGTGCTAGTGGTAAACTTACCGTCTGCATGGCCCAGATAGCAAAAAAATAATTCATGGGCACGGTCTGCGGCGTAGCGCTTAGGAGATGAAGACAAAGGGAGGACTTTTTTCATGACGATAAGTCAGGAATTGCCGATTGAAAAGCTCCGCTTCACCTGTGATGAGAAGGTTTTTAACTTTGCTACTACCGAAACATTACCACCGCTTGACGTAATGATTGGCCAGGAACGGGCGGTCAAGGCAGTGGAATTTGGCTTGTTTACCAAAAATCCCGGCTATAACATCTTTATTTCGGGATTAGTCGGCACCGGTAAAATTACTTATGCCGAAGCCTCTGTGAAAAAAGTCGCTGCCCAGCAGGAAGCGCCTACTGATTGGTGCTATGTAAATAACTTAGAAACACCGGGGCAGCCGATTGCCTTGGCTTTACCTTCCGGTATGGGATATGTTTTCAAACAGGATATGCAGGAATTAGTAGAAGACCTGAAAACAGACATCCCCAAAGTGTTTAGCAGTGAAGACTATGAACAGGCCAAGGCCGGATTGGTAAAACAATATCAGGAACAACGCTCGGTTATGGTCGATGAATTTACCCAGTATGCCGAGTCGCAAGGCATTTCCCCGCAATGGAGTTCCACCGGTTTTGTCGGTATGCCGATGGTTGGTGGCAAAGCCGTAGGACCCGAAGACTTCCAGAAGCTTGATAAAGAACAGCGTGACGCGATTGAAAAAAATATGCTGGCTGTGCATGAAAAAGGAATGGACGTTGTCCGGCGTATTCAGCTCTTAGAGCGGAGCGTCCGGGAAGAATTAAAACAGCTGGATGTCAAAATCGGTTTATTTGCTGCCGGTCACGTCATCGATGATCTTAAGGAAAAATATAAGGACTACCAGCCCGTAGTCGATTATTTAGAGGCTATCAAGCAGGATGTATCCAAGAATATCAATGAGTTTAAACCGCAAAGCGAGGAAGAAAACAATCCGCTTATGCTGTTTAAACGGCCTGCGCCGGATGCCAAAGATAAATATTCCGTTAATCTATTAGTAGATAACCGGGAAGTGCAAGGCGCTCCCGTTATCGTCGAAATTAATCCCACGTACTACAATTTAGTGGGCAGGGCGGAATATGAAACCCGCATGGGGGTTGTCAGCACCGACTACACCATGATTAAGCCGGGAGCTTTGCACAAAGCCAACGGCGGCTACCTGATTTTAAATGCCCGCGATGTGCTGACGAACGTCGGAGCCTGGGAAGCGCTCAAACGGGTGCTCAAAACCAAAAAACTGCAGATCGAAAATCTGGGCGAACAGTATGGCGTGTTAGCCATGGCTTCTCTCAAACCCCAGCCCATTCCCATCAATATAAAAGTTGTCCTTATTGGTAATCCCTATATTTATCAACTCTTATACAACTATGATGAAGACTTCCGGAAACTGTTCAAAGCCCATGCCGATTTTGATGTCGTCATGGAAAACAATCCGGTGAATATTCAAAAACTCGCTGGTTTTATCAGCTCCACCGCTCTGCGGGAAAACCTCAAGCATTTTGACAAGTCGGCAGTGGCCCGGGTAGTGGAATACAGTTCACGCCTTACCGGCTCCCAGAACAAGCTGACGACCCGCTTCAATGATGTTGTCGAGATACTGTGTGAAGCCGATGTCTGGGCAACCATGGACAACAGCCCGCTGGTTACCGCGCAGCATATTAAGAAAGCCATTGAAGAAAAACGGTACCGTTCCAATAAATACGAAGAACGCCTGCAGGAAATGTTTGCCGAAGGTCATCTGTTAATCGATACCGAAGGGGAAAAAGTAGGTCAGGTCAACGGGCTTGCCGTATTGTCGGTCGGCGAGTATATGTTCGGCAAACCATCCCGCATTACCGCGAATACTTACCTCGGCAAAAGCGGGGTAGTCAACATTGAACGCGAGACCAAAACCAGCGGCACCAGCCATACCAAGGGCGTACTGATCTTAAGCGGTTATCTTGGGCAAAAATATGCTCAGAAACATCCGCTGACCTTAACCGCCAGCTTGACCTTTGAACAATTGTATGACGGAGTTGACGGCGACAGCGCCTCCAGCACCGAATTGTATGCCATTTTATCAAGCTTGTCTGAGGCGCCGATCCAACAACAGATTGCCGTCACCGGTTCGGTTAACCAAAAAGGCGAGATTCAGCCGATCGGCGGCGCCACCGAAAAAATCGAAGGCTTCTTTTCGGTCTGCAAGCTAAAAGGATTAACCGGTAAGCAAGGGGTTATGATCCCGCATCAAAATGTCAGCAACCTGGCCTTGAGTGACGAAGTCATCGAGGCCGTAAAACAAGGAAAATTTCATATCTATCCGGTTGAGACAATTGATCACGGGATTGAAATTCTCACAGGCAAACCGGCAGGACAAATGAGTTCTGACGGCACCTACCCTGCAGGTACCATTAATGCTCTGGTCAGTCAGAAACTCAAAGAATATACCGACACTCTAATCAAGCTGGGCAAATCTGCAGAAGATAAGAAAGACTAAGCAAAGAGGGCGGAGAAACTCCGCCCTCTATTTAACATAGTTCGGTTAATTAAGTTTTCAGGAAAAGGTGAAACACGTGTCAAAACAGCAAGTAACAGCGCCGGTGGAAGCCGGTAAAACCTATAATATAGCCATTACCGGTCTCGGCCACAGCGGCGAAGGCGTAGGACGGTATCAGGACTTTACCGTCTTCGTTCCGGGGGCTCTACCCGGAGAACAAATAACAGCACAAATAACAACAGTCAAGAAAAATTATGCTGTTGGCCACATAACAGAAATAGAGGTCCCATCCCCGCACCGGATACCCCCCGAATGCAGCATTTATCAGCAATGTGGCGGCTGTCAATTGCAGCATTTAACTTATGAGGAACAGCTAAACGTCAAACGCCAGCAGGTTGTTGACGCCATTACCCGTATCGGCAAACTGCCGGACGTTACCGTTCATCCCACCCTGGGAGCGGATAACCCCTGGTACTACCGCAACAAAATGCAATTCCCGGTAGGCTTACAGCAAGGCAAAGTGGTTGTCGGCTGCTACTCGCAAGGCAGCCACGATATTGTCGATACCGATAACTGCCTAATTCAGCAACAAATCAACAATGCTATCGTCCGCGAAGTTAGAACGGTTATTGCGGAATTGGGCATTGAACCCTACAACGAACATACCGGACAAGGGGTTATTCGTCATGTCCTGGGGCGGGTAGGCACGGCAACCGGTGAAGTCATGGTAGTCCTGGTAACAGCAACCGACCGCCTGCCCAAACAAGACCAGGTTATCGAACGGCTAAAAAACAAAATCCCCGGCCTAGTCAGCCTAGTCCAAAACATTAACCCAAAGCGCACTAATATCATAATGGGCAATAAAACAGTAACCCTATGGGGACAGGATACCATCACCGACAAACTGGGCGAATTCCGCTTCGCCATATCGGCCAGATCCTTCTTCCAGGTAAACACCATCCAAGCCGAAGTCTTATACAATCAAGCCGTAAAATACGCCGGACTGACAGGCAGCGAAACTGTGATTGACGCCTACTGCGGGACAGGGACAATTACCCTGTTCCTGGCGCGAAAAGCTAAGAAAGTTTACGGCATAGAGATTGTGGAGCCAGCGATTTTGGATGCGAGGAAGAATGCCGTTAATAACAATGTGGCTAATGTTGAATTTATGGTTGGCGACGCTGTTCAGGTAATGCCGCGCTTGTTTAAGCAAGGTATTAGGCCGGATGTTATTGTTGTTGACCCGCCGCGGGCGGGGTGCGAGCAGAAGGTACTGGAGACTTTTGTGAATATGGAGCCTAAGCGGATTGTTTATGTGTCTTGTAATCCAGCTTCGCTGGCCCGGGATTTGGCTGTGCTGGCAGAAAAGGGTTATGTGGTGAAGGAAGTACAGCCTGTGGATATGTTTTCGCAGACGTTTCACGTTGAGTGCGTGGCGTTGATTTTAAGTTAATCGAATAATTGAAGGGGTAATGTTATGTTGAAACCCGCAAGCAATAGAAAAATAATTTTAGATTTAGCGGTAACTTTAGACGGATTTATCGAAGGTCCAAATGGAGAAGTTGATTGGTGTATTATGGATCCAGATATGGGCTTTAGTGATTTCCTAAATGATATTGATACAATTCTATACGGACGAAAAAGCTATGACTTGTGGGGACAGTACTCTCCAGGAAACGAGGTTTCTAATCCTGAAAAAGAAATTTGGGAGTTAGTTCACAACAAGAAGAAATATGTATTCTCAAAAACCCTAACAAAAGTGGATGGTAAAGCAGAACTAATAAATAATAATATTGAGGAAGAGGTAAATAAACTAAAAAATCAGCCTGGTAAAGATATTTGGCTTTATGGTGGCGCAAGTCTTATAACAACTTTTGTAAACCTGGGACTTGTTGATGAATATAGATTAGCTGTTCATCCTGTCATCTTGGGAGCAGGAAAGCCTTTGTTCGTTGACATAAAACAGAGAGTGGGTCTTAAGCTTACTAATGTTAAAAGATTCTCCTCGGGCGTTGTACAACTCTGTTATCAGCCATCCAATGGCATTGTTGAAAATCAGAGCGAGTTCCTTCGTGGATAAGTGGGTAGACCATAGTAACGGAGACGACATCCTTAAACGAGTCATTATCACACTTCTATCAAAACACACGTTGAGAGTATAATAATGATGACGTATTGTGGTGATAAGAAGAAATAAGAGGGTTTAGCCACAAGATGCTGTGGTTTTGGAGTGGAGATCGAGCAAAAAACGGGGTCAAAAAGTGCAATTTTTGACCCCGTTTTTTGGCCGTTTTTATAGATGACATTAGGTTTTTTGACTCCATTCTTGAATTTTTTAGAGATGGATAATAAAATGGTAAAAAATGAGTCTTTTTATAAAGCATGTAGATAAACAGGAATTTGGAGTGTAGATTATTTATAATTTGTGCAGTAATTAATGGCATCCGTAAACTCCTGCTGCAGTCAAATTATGGAGGCTATCGGCAAGCAACTTATCTCATATGTGCAACTTATATCAGGTAATTGTCTGTGAGAATTGATATTATGGAGAAAGGAGTGAAGCAAATGTCCGTTCAAACAATAGAAGCAATGGCAAAGTGGGTAGAAAATAACATAACGGAAAACCCAAGCCTGCAAGATATGTCATCATATGTTGTTTATTCACCGTACTACTGCTCTAGAAAGTTTCGGGAGCACATGGGTATGACATATAAACAATTTCTTGCCCAATGTAAATTAAAAGCTGCCGCTTATGATCTTTGCATAACTAATGACAGAATAACCGATATTGCTTTCCGATACGGGTACTCATCATCAGAATCCTTTGCAAGAGCTTTTTCTCAAGCATTTCAATGCTCGCCACGTCAATATCGGAAAACTTCCTGTCTTTCTCTTGGCTCACCCTAGTCTATAAGGCGTATTGCTCCCTCCGAATTTGTAAATGGAGGAGATAAAATGTCTGACAAGTTTGGAAGAAATGATCTCTGCTGGTGTGGCAGCGGTCGAAAATATAAGAAATGTCATGGACCTATTGAGGAACGAATTGAAAACTACCGCTTAAAGGGATATGAAGTACCTCATCGAAAATTGCTTAAAACAAAACAACAGATTGAAGGTATTCGGGAAAGCAGCAAACGAAACATCGCTTTACTGGATTTCATTGCAAATTATGTAGTTGATGGAATCACCACGGAAGAACTTGACCGGCTCATCTTTGAAAAAACCAAGGAACTGGGAGGCGTTCCAGCAACACTTAATTTTGACGGCTACCCTAAGAGCGTGTGTATCTCAATCAATGATGTTGTATGTCATGGTATCCCCTCTGATCGTGTATTCCTGCGAAACGGCGATATTGCAAATATTGATGTGTCTACAATTTACAACGGCTTTTTTTCAGATTCTTCACGCATGTTTTGTGTCGGTGCTGTTTCCGCTGAGAAACAAAAACTGGTTGATGTTGCGAAAGAGTGTGTGGAGGTGGGCATTGAACAAGTAAAACCGTGGGGATTTCTTGGAGATGTTGGGCAAGCGGTTCATGACCATGCAAGGGAAAATGGATATTCTGTTGTTCGAGAAATCGGAGGCCACGGTATTGGTCTGCAATTTCACGAAGATCCCTGGGTCGGTTATGTGACAAAGCAAGGAACAGGAATGCTCTTAGTTCCAGGACTTGTTTTTACTGTAGAGCCTATGATAAATATGGGAAAATCCAAAATAGTAACAGATAAATGCGATAATTGGACTGTTCGCACTGCTGATGGGAAGCCTTCTGCACAATGGGAAAAAACAGTTTTAGTAACCGAAACGGGTTCTGAGGTGTTGACATATTAGAATAAGTTTCCAGTTGATGAGATTCCGAAAACAATAAATGTGGAGTGTGTAGAGTTGATAGAACGGAAAGAGAAATAGTAAAAATAGAAGCGCCATTGTGTACGAAAAAGCATTCGTATACAATGGCGCTTTAGCAAAATATTACAAAATAAAAGGTTGTTTCGGGAGAATAGAGAAAAAACTCAGGTTTAAGAGAAATTATTGATGCTCTAAACCGCATTTAACCTATCGATAGACAGGCTAATCCGGCTAAAATAACCGTAGCGGCAGTTATGCGAAGTTTTGCGTCACCTTCAGCCAAAAATCGCGCACCCATTATGGCCCCTATTAGGATGCTAACTTCTCTAGCAGGGGCAACGTAACTTACTGGTGTGAAAACCATAGCAGTGAGAACAAGAATATACGATAATGGACACAAAATTGCGACACCAATAACTGAGAGGCGTTTTGTTATCCATTGATGTACTATTTCTTCGCGATTTTTCAGGGCATAGGGGAGCAGTAAAAAAGCCTGGCCGACAGTAGCTCCCCAATACATCAGTACCGGAGGAACATTTATAGTGCTGACTGAATACTTATCCCAGAGTGTGTAGCTTGCAATAAAAACGCCGGCTAAAACGGCAAACAGGACGGGTTGAGAAGCGTTTATTTTAACGTAATTTGCTGGGTTGCCCAACAGAAGAAATACACCAATCGCAATAAACACCGTACCTATTAAGGCGAGTAAAGAAGGCTGTTCTCCCAAGAATAGAATGGCTGCAAGTACGGAAATTAACGGGCCTGTGCCACGGGCTAAAGGATAAACTAGCGAAAGGTCACCCACATGGTATCCTTTATTTAATAGAAGGAAGTATCCAACATGAAGAACAGCGCTGCCCAGCATGAAAATCGTGTAATCCCAGCTAAAGGAGGATTGGGTGACCCACATTGAGCCAATGACAATTGGAATATATACTATAGAGGCGGCTGCATTGAATAGCCAAACGAAAATTGCTCCGCCACAAGCCTGCTTTGCTATAAAATTCCAGGAAGCATGGCAGAAGGCAGCACAAATGAGAAGAAATAAAGCTAGTCCGGTCATCTATAATAACTGATTGAGCTTGCTTTCAGGCTCTTTACCATTCTCTACACGTTTTATATTATTCACAAAGAAATCATATCTTTTTTTATGGAATTTGCGACCGTCCGGCATGCCTGCCGTATGGGGAGTAAGTATCACATTACCCAGACTCCGGAGCTCACTGTCAGTTGGAAGCGGTTCAGATTCAAACACATCCAGGCATGCACCTGAAATGTCCCTGTTTTTTAATGCATCTATCAGGTCTCTTTCATTGACAATCCCGCCGCGGGCTGTATTGATAAAAAGTGCGGTCTTCTTCATTTTCTTGAATACTGCTTTATTGATCAGCTGTTTGGTTTGCTGATTCAGGGACATATGTACACTTACTATGTCCGATGCGCCTACAAGAGTATCGAAATCCGTCATTTTCACAAAACCGTCAGACTGTTGAGCGGCATCTCTAGCATAAGCCAGCACATTCATATCAAAAACCCTGCAAAACTCGGCAACTTTTTTACCGATGGCGCCCAAGCCGATAATTCCAATTGTTTTGCCCTTCAATTCACTCCCTGTATAATCCAATTGACTTTCATCCATCCTGTTTTTCATGAAAGAATCAAGAAACGGTATGTTTTTATAATAAGACAATATCAGGGCCATTACATGCTCAGCCACTGCCTGGGCATTCACTCCGGCAGCATTGGCCACCCAAATGCCGTGCTGCGTACAGGCATTGATATCTACATTATCAAAGCCTGCACCCGTCTGGACCAATTTTAATTTTTTTGCTATAGACAGCAGGCTGCGGTCCACTTTTATATGTTCCGGTATGATCACCTGGCAATCTTCAATATGATGCAGCATTTCTTTTCCGGGCGGGACAATTACAATGTCCCAGTCTTCCAGAAAATGCCTTGCAATCTTTGCTTTTGCGGTCTCGGAAAAATAGCCGACCATGAGAATCTTCATTGCTAAGCCACCTTTCATGCTCTATACCATGCTTCGAAGAAAACCCGTTTGCTATTTGCAATGTTATCCTTTTAAAGAAGCAGTAATAATTGCCATATTATAAACTTCCTCTGCATTACAACCTCTTGAAAGGTCATTTATCGGTGCATTTAACCCCTGGAGAATCGGACCGTATGCCGCAAAGTTTCCAAGACGCTGAGCTATCTTATAACCAATATTACCGGCATTAATATCCGGGAATATGAAAGTGTTCGCTTCCCCGGCGACAGGAGAGCGTGACGCTTTTATTTTTGCAACCTCTTTGGAAAACGCGGCATCAAACTGTAGCTCACCGTCAATTGGAAAATCAAGATTCATACTCTTTAATTTTGCGGCTGTATTTCGCATTTTATCAACTGATTCTCCAGTGCCTGAGCCTAACGTGCTATAAGATAATAAAGCAACTTTTGGATCAATGGAAAAGACTCTTGCCGTTCTTGCCGTTTCAACAGCAATCTCGACAAGTTCATCTTCACTTGGATTCAGGTTAATGGCACAATCGGCCATAGCGTATTTTTCCTCAACATTCTCTATTTTGCGATATAGAATAAAGCTGCTGGAAACAATTTTGTTTCCAGGTGATGTTTTAATAATCTGCAGTGCCGGGCGAACGGTGTCGGCAGTAGAATAGGTTGCACCACCTAAAAGGCCGTCAGCATACCCTGTTTTTACAAGCATCGTACCGAAATAATTAGTTTTCAGCAAAGACTCCCGGCAGGTGGCCTCATCCATTTTTCCTTTTCTAAGTTCAACCATCATCAGAGCCATGGATTCTATAGCCGGATATGTTTTAGGATCTATAATTTCAATTTCATTTGTAAGAAAACCATACTTTTGCGATACCATATGTATCTCTTCTGGAGCACCTAACAGTATCGGTTCGAGGATCTTCTCTTTTTTTAAACGGCTTGCAGCCTCAAGAATTCTTGGGTCGGAACCTTCGGTGAATACTAGCTTTTGCTGTTTGGTTTTTAATTTTTCAATCATACTTTCAAACATTTTATAACCTCCATTTTTTCTTATTGGATTTTGTTTATGATTTCTCCAGTGAAAAAACGTTTGACCATCGTCTCTATTAATGATAATTTTAAACATAAAGAATATTGTTGTAAAACTCAAATATTTTGTGAACTATATTAATTATTTCTATATATCGAGAGGTGTTCTATGTATTTTCCTGGGGTTGAGGCGTTTTTAGCTATCGTACGGACCGAGAGTATAAGCAAGGCGGCCGAATTGTTGCACTTGTCACAGGCTACTGTAAGCTATCGGTTAAAGACCTTGGAGCAGGAAATGGGTGGCCTTTTGGTTGAGCGAAGAAAAGGGGCAGCCAAAATCCGTCTGACACCAAAAGGGGAGAACTTTTTTAGCATTGCGGAAAGATGGGATGCTCTCTGGCGGGAAACACAAATTTTACAGGCCAGCGGCTCTCAGTTAAGTCTGGCAATTAGCGCCGCCGAAAGTATAAGTCACTTTGTTTTGCCTCCTGTATACAGCTTGCTAAATCAGCATACCCCGCCGATCCGACTGCAAATTCGTACGCAACATACGCAGGAAGCATTTGATAGTATTGAGCGACGTGAGATGGATGTGGCATTTGTGGTGCGAGAAATAGTGTCGCCTAGTGTCACGGTGAAACCGTTTTTCTCTGAAGAAATGGTGTTGTTGCGTCTGGCTGGGCCGGGGCGGCAGGCCGGAGATACTGTTGAAATGGGAGAATTGGCGGCAGAGCACGAAGTCTTCATAAATTGGAACAGAGAGTTTCAATTCAGGCATGACCAGTGGTGGGATCCTCTTTGCCCTTCCCGTGTTCATCTGGACACGGCGGGACTCATCGCTACTTTTTTGAAGGATGCAAGACAATGGACTATAGTTCCCGCCTCTATTGGCGCACATATGATGCGGATTGGTGATTTTGTTCTTCAGAAATTATCGGCACCGGTGCCTCCAAGGATATGCTATAAGGTAACTCACAAGTTTCCCAACCAGGCTTTACACGATACCCTTCGTATTCTTGACCAGTATCTGCAAGATATATTTGGAGTGCAATGATCTGCTGACCAGTCGAGATAATAGCTGTAATTGATTCTGGGCCTGCAAACTGAAACTTAATAAAAATCAAAAGATGTTTCTTGTTTGACCTCTTTAACCGCTTCAGTGCACCAGCAAATTTGAGAAACTACAAAACATTATCTAAAAAATATTAAGCATAATAACTGAACTAATTGGCCTGACTGTCAGGGGGATGGGGTTGCTGACAACATATTCTAAAAAGACTTTAACCTTGTTGATTCAGGGTTAAAGTCTTTTAAATTCGTGGAGGAGTCAAGGTGATATTTTAGATTAGGTCACTAGGATATGTTTCTTGTTCCAATAAGGATAACTCAAGAGCTTTGACTCATTTGGCTCAACCTTGACAACCTAACCCCCTAGGCAACCAAAAACTTAAAGGGAAAATATGGATATAAAGAGAATGTAATAATAGGTTTTTTGTCAAGGAAGACGGGATTATGAATGATATTGAATATAGATGAGGAGCAGCCAAGAGAAAAGGAAAAACTGTCAGTTCACATCGTTGAAAGTTGAGTTAGCTTGATAAAAAAGTATTTAAAAAAATCGAGGTGTTTGTAATGGGAAAAGGAAGTAAGTTATTATTTGTGCTTATAATGATTTTGATAGGTACAGTTAGTATTGTAAGTGCCGAAGAAGTAAAAGTTAGCCAGGCTTATGACAAGGTGCATGCATTTTCTGATGATGGTTATGCAGTAGTTGAGAAGGATAAAAAATGGGGCATAATTGATAAGAATGGGCAGGAAATTGTGGCTCCAAGTTGTGGATATATTAGTAAAATTGCTAAGGATCTTTTTGTTAATGGCTTTGTTGCGTTGAGGCGTGATGGTAAATGTGGATATATTGATCAAACGGGTAAAATGGTTATCGAGCTTCCGTAGAGAAAAGCCACGGGGACGGTGGAAATGTCTCAAATGAAGACACAACCACCGTCCCCATGGCGTCCCATGTAAAAGTATGGAAAAAAGTTAATGATCATTAGAATTTACAAAGTTTTAAATAAATCGTATAGATCCGATTTTTAGAAATGAGGTGCAATGACTATGATATATCAATCGGATAGCAGTGGAATTAATAGTTTAAGGGGGGGTTCATTTCAAGTTAAAGTTTTTGTATACTATATGGTTATGCTTAAGAAAGGTATGCAAATCGAATTTGAAACACTAGAAGACGTCAACATTTAAAACTTAAAGAATGAAAATATTGACCAAAATAGTGAAAACTTTTTACCTTGGATATTTGAAATTCAATTAATTTTTAAGAAGGAGTTGAGCAAATGAAGCGGTTATTTGTATTAACACTGGCCGTGCTATTTTTCATTCAACTGAGTGGTACAATTGCGGCTAAAGAGAACGATCAGGAGAATCAACACGTCGCAGTAAAAATTGATGGTAAATGGGGATATATCAACAGAACGGGAAAACTGGCAATACAACCACAGTTTGATAAAGCCCAGCCGTTTAAAGAAGGACTGGCTGCTGTTAAAATTGACGGCAAGTATGGATTTATACGCGAAACCGGGGAGCTTGTAATCCAACCGCAATTTGACGATGCACGGCCTTTTATCGAAGGACGGGCTGCGGTTAAAATTAATGGAAAGTGGGGATATATCGACAAAACCGGCGAGATGGTAATCCAACCGCAGTTTCAAAGTGTATTAAGTTTTCAAGAAGGAATAGCTGTGGTTGCAATTAATAGGAAGGGCGGCGTTATCGACAAAGCGGGAAAGTTTATAGCGGAACCACAGTATGATCGGATATGGCCTTTTGAAGCAGGGATATTTAAAGAAGGACCGGCTGCTGTTGTAGTTAATGACAAACATGGTTACATAGACAAAACCGGAAAATTGGTAATAGAACCTCAATTTGACGCTACAAAAGGAAGTGGCTTTGGAGACGGATTTATTCTGAATCCGGCAGGAGAATTTCACGAAGGGCTGGCTGCTGTTAGAGTCAATAACAAGTTTTTCTATATTGATAAAACAGGTAAGACGGTAATACCGCCGAAATTTGAAATTGCGCTGGATTTTCAGGAAGGGTTGGCTGCGGTCAGAAGCAATGGCAAGTGGGGCTTTATCGATAAAACCGGGGAACTTGTAATCCAGCCGCAATTTGGCCCTACGGCACCAAGTTATTTTCAGCAAGGACTGTCTGTGGTTAGAATCAATGGCAAGTTTGGCGCTATCGACAAAACCGGCAAGGTTGTAATTCAGCCGCAATTTGATAACCGGTTTGAATTTCACGAAGGATTGGCAGCGGTTAAAATTGATAATAAGTATGGCTATATCGACAAAACCGGCAAATATGTAATCCAGCCGCAAATTGACCTTGGCCTCTATCCTTTTAGGGAAGGGCGGGCTATGATTATGATTAGAGGCAATGTCAATCCCAAGTATGGCGCTATTGACAAAACAGGCAAGATTGTAATACAACCTCAATTCGACCATGAATTTGAATTTTATGAAGGAATAGCTAAAGTAATAAACCACCACAATTATGGATACAAGTACGGATTTATTGATAAAATGGGTAATTTTATAGCACAGCCGCAATTTGACGAGGCATACAGCTTTTATAAAGGTCCTTTATATTATTATCATCCTTGACTGAAGATAAAAGGTCGGTCGCAGTACAAGGTAATTTAGTGACTTTAGATGTAAAAAAGCGGATTGCTTATGTTTCTTGTAATCTAGCTTCGCTGGCAAGGGATTTGACTGTGTTGGCTGAAAAAGGGTATGTAGTGAAGGAAGTTCAGCCGGTGGATATGTTTTCGCAGACTTTTCATGTGGAGAGTGTGGCGTTGATAGAACGGAAATAGCCTATTTTCAAAGGGTTTGAGGAGGCGAACTTCAACCCTTACACGAAATTATACAATTACATAGAATGATGGGTATTATGCGTTTTATAGCTTAGTGTTTAAGATTAGTCAAGGTGAGGGCCATCACCCGTAACACAATTAGCAGCGAAGATTTGTAAGAATATAGCAGGATATATCGTTTAGGTAGAGAAAATAGCCATAACTTACTGAAAAAGTAAGTTATGGCTATTTTTATATCGATTTATTGTAATACAGTATATATTTAACAACTCACGTAATCAGGAAGCGATAGAACTATCTCGGGCAATGAATCCACTCATTTGGGATTTATTTTGAGAGTACATTCTGGTGTCAAAGTGGGAACGTCAGACCAATGTCATAAAGCTTAACTGTAATAAAAAGGTAAATTGTTAAAAAGCAGAAAAAGTTTAGAGAAATCGTAAAAACACTTGACTTTTTAGAAGTGTCCCAATAATTGGGATGGATACCCTTTTTAGGGTATATCCTCTCATTGTTGGGTGATATAATGATGTTAAAAAAATTTATGACTTCTCTTGAAATAGCCAGAGAGCAAATTAATGATTCTCTTTTTATGCTTACCAACCGTACCAAAAGCACATATTTTACAAAAGATACTGCTAAAATGAATTTCAAGGATGCAATATACTTTATTTTAAAGGGATTAAGAAAAACGCTACAAATTGAAATAGATGATTGGTTTGAATTTTTAGGCGGGGAAAATACTATGACAAAACAAGCTTTTTCGCAACTGAGACAAAAGATTAAACCAGATGCGTTTATACAGCTGAATGAAAAATATATAACTTGGTTTTACAGCGATGATGACTTTAAGAAATATAAGGGTTATCGATTGCTTTCGATTGACGGCAGCATTACTGAAATTCCAAATACAGTTAACAGCAGAGAACATTTCGGATATTATCATAACCAAAGTGACAGGCAGCAAGCAAGGGCGATGGTATGTGTAATATATGATATAGAAAATGATATCATACTTGAATCTGATATCCGTACATGGAGAGCTGCCGAAAGAGATGTAGCAAAAGATCTTATCGAAAGGCTTGAGCTTAAAAGCTTTAAAAATGACCTATTTTTGTTCGATCGGGGTTATCCATCAAAAGATATGTTTGATTTTTTAGAAAGCAAACAATTGAAATACTTGATGAGAGTAAAGGTTAATAAATTTCATCCGGAATTTGACAAAGCAAATGATCCGGATCAACTTATCACGCTTATTCATAAAAATAAGACTTTAACAGTTCGAATCATTAATGTGATTCTGCCAACTGGTGAAGTAGAAAAGCTAGTCACCAATATTATGAATGTAGATCTAACTACTGATGATTTCAAAGTTCTCTATTTTAAACGCTGGGGAATTGAAGTTAAATACAGTCAGCTAAAAAGCAGATATGAGCTTGAAAACTTTTCAGGAGTTAACCCGATTTCTATCATGCAAGACTTTTATGCAACAATATATTTATCAAACATTATGACAATGGCAAAAGCGGAAGCAAATGAAACCGCAAAATTCAATAAAGAAGACCTGAAATACGAATATAAAGTGAACATGAATATATTAATAGCAAAGATGACGCGAACACTAATAGAGTGTTTCTATGAGGACGATCCTAAAAAACGAACCATTTTATTTAATAAAGCAATGAGTAACATAACCAAGAATCTTGTCCCCATACGACCGGACAGAAGCTTTCCTCGAAGAGAACCTTCAAGAAAAAATAAATACCCGGTTAATAAAAAACGCTCTTTGTAAAATATGTAAGTTAAGCTTTATGACATTGGTCTGACGTCCCCAGTGTCTCCCACTCTGATGTCATGAGGATGGTTTTTTAGAGGAGGATACTAGGGGCGGTTCGTTTTGTTTCCTTCTATTGTCTAATATTGTCGTTTGATCCGATGCGGAAAAACATTACCATTGGAAACGGGCGAACCGTCCCCTAGTATCTTCCTGAGGAACAATTACATAGCAAGCGGCAGCAGGTGGTTGATGCTGTTACCCGTATTGGCAAATTGCCTGAGGTCGTCGTTCATCCGACACTTGGTGCTGATACTCCCTGGTATTACCGCAATAAGATGCAGTTTCCTGTGGGGCATAAAAACGGCGAAATCGTTGTAGGCTGCTATGCCCAAGGCAGCCATGATATTGTAGATACAGATAACTGTCTGATCCAGCATCAGGTCAATAACGATATCGTCCGGGAAGTCAGGTCAGTGATCGGTGAACTCGGCATTGAACCGTATGATGAGCTTACCGGTCAAGGCATTATTCGTCATGTCCTGGGGCGGGTAGGTACGGCTACCGGCGAAGTCATGGTAGTACTGGTAACAGCAACTGACCGCCTGCCGCAGCGTGAAGCACTGATTGAACGGCTAAAAAGCAACATAGCAGGACTTGTCAGTATTGTTCAAAGCGTTAATTCTAAGCGCACCAATATCATAATGGGTAATAAAACGGTTACCCTTTGGGGGCGCGACACGATTACCGACAAGCTGGGAGAATTTAGTTTTGCCATATCAGCCAGGTCTTTTTTTCAGGTAAATACGGCCCAGGCCGAGGTGCTCTATAACCAAGCAGTAAAGTACGCCGGACTGACCGGTGCTGAAACAGTCATTGATGCTTATTGTGGCACAGGCACCATTACCCTATTCCTAGCCCGCCAAGCCGCACAGGTATACGGCATTGAGATCGTCGAACCGGCCATCATCGACGCCCGCCAAAATGCCGTCGCCAATAATGTGCCTAACGTCGAGTTCATTGTTGGCGATACCATCGACATTATGCCGCGCATGTTTAAACAGGGAATCAGACCAGACGTCATTGTCGTTGATCCACCCCGCGCCGGTTGTGAGCAAAAAGTACTGGAGACTTTTGTGCGCATGGAACCAAAGCGCATTGTCTATGTATCTTGCAACCCCGCGTCACTGGCCCGTGATTTGGCTGTTTTGAACAGCTTGGGTTATGTGGCACGAGAGATTCAGCCTGTTGATATGTTTCCACAGACGTTTCACGTGGAGTGTTGTGTTCTACTGAAAAGAACTAATTCGCTGGCGCTCAGGCCCCTCAAAATCTTATAATACTTGTAATCCAAACTGATGCGTAGATAAAATGGCATCAGTTTTTCTCATTTTTCCTACCAGAGGCAATAGTCATCGATAACTGCTGTTAGTAGTGTTGTAAGATATTGCTGTGGAACAAAAAGAGATTGTAACAATTTTAATAATATATGGTGTTCGGGCTCCTCCTCTAAAAAGTACGGTTACTATTTAAAATTAGAGGAGGCCAAGTTCATGGACATATTGGGTAAGCTGTTATTTGACCTTGAGTTGAGTGGCTTCAGTAACGTCACACAAAATAACTATCTATATCATGTCAGCCAGTTTGCAAAGTACTGTAAAAAACCGCTCCAGGATACAGATATAGAGGATGTTCGCAGATTTCTACACTATATGCGAAGATCGAAGAAACTCAGCGCTGGTACAGTGAATTACTATCACACCTGCATAAAATTTTTATTCGAAGTTACTCTGGAAAAACCGTGGAATGACAAGAAATTGCCTCGTCTTAGAGAACACAAACCATTGCCGGAAATTTTATCCCGGGAAGAAATCGATGTACTACTGGACGCTGCCATTAATCTGAAACATAAAGCAATCCTTGCTACCGTTTACGGCGGTGGTTTAAGAATCAGCGAAGTCGTCCGGCTAAAGGTTAAGGACATAGACAGCAAAACCATGCAAATCTTTATCCGTGAAAGTAAAGGGAATAAAGACCGTCGCACCCTTTTATCCGAAAAAAACCTAATGATCTTGCGTGAATACTGGAAAAACTGTGGTAAGCCCATGGATTGGCTATTTCCCGGGGAAAAACCGGGAGCACACATGACTGTGACAGCGGTACGTAATTTTTTGAAAAGAGTCTGTAAAGCTGCCAAAATTACCAAACCGGTTACTATCCATATGTTAAGACATTGCTTTGCAACTCATCTTCTGGAGTCGGGTGTCAATCTCTTTATCATCAAAATATTACTGGGACATTCCAGTATCAGCAGTACTAGCCGTTATTTACATCTGGTCAATCAGAATGCCTTTAACATCAAAAGCCCTCTGGATCTGCCGATAGGTGACAATGATGCTTGAAGTGCAGGATATCTTTAAACTCTATTGGCAGGAGTATCAAAAAAAACACCCAATGACGCCTAAGCAGTACAAGGCGATGATGAGTATCGTCAACTGCAGGACGGCGTCATTGGGGGAACATGTGGACGAATGCGAAGAGTGCGGCTATACCCAAATATCCTACAACTCTTGCCGTAATCGCCATTGTCCCAAGTGCCAAAGCTTTTTAAAAGCGAAATGGATTGATGCAAGAAAGGAAGAACTGTTGCCGGTCCCCTACTTTCACGTGGTGTTTACAATTCCGGAAGAATTAAATATGCTTACCTATCAGAACCAGGAAAAGGTGTATAAAATCCTGTTTGAGGCTGTAGCAGGGACGCTGCTGGAATTGACCGCGGATCCTAAATACTTGGGAGCGCAGATTGGCTTTACCAACATCCTTCACACATGGGGCCAAAACCTTATGTATCATCCCCATCTGCATTGCGTGGTGCCGTCTGGGGGACTAACTCCCGAAGGAAAGTTTAAAACCGGAAAAAAGAAGTTTTTCATCCCCGTAAAGGTTTTGTCGCGTAAATTCAGGGGAAAGTTCCTGGCAATGCTAAGAAAAGCCTATGATAATAATGAACTGAGTTTTTATGGCAGTATCCTCGAATATTCCTATGATCATTGTTTCCAGGATTTTTTAGATAGGCTTTACCGGAAAGAATGGGTGGTCTACTGCAAAGAGCCTTTTAATGGTCCCGGTGCTGTCATTGAGTATTTAGGCCGATATACGCACAGGGTCTGTATCTCTAACAACCGTATCCTAAATATTGACGGCGGTAATGTTACTTTCAAATGGAAGGACTATCGGGACGGCAAAATAAAGGTCATGACAATAACCGCAGAGGAATTCATTCGGCGGTTTTTGATGCATATCCTGCCGACAGGGCTTATGAAAATCCGGTACTATGGTCTTTTATCCAACCGTAATCGTGGTACAAAACTAAAACACTGCCAACAGCTAGCCGGTTATAAAAACCGCAAAGCTCAATTTAAGGAATTGCATGCGGTAGAAATCATCAAAATTCTAACGGGAAAAGATGTAAGCCTCTGCCCTTGCTGCAAAACAAGCAGACTGAGAACCATTAGAACGATTGCAAAAGGTGTTTCTCCACCCCTGGTAGCTTAACAAAATACAAAGCATTCATTCATAACCCGGTTTTTGGGGGAGGGGGAAAGTCTGCCTTGAAACAGGTGAACTTTGGCTTTACGTATCAATTTTTGCATAACTATAATCATTCGCAAGGGTAATCTTGTGAAAAAAACGATCTGGAAAATATTACGAAATTCCATAGCGAGTGCCCATAATCCGCGAATTAGTTCTTTGGTAGGAGATCGACACTTTCGCGGAGTTTAACATAAGTTTAATACAAGTGCCCAACACGGGTGCTTGTTCTTTTTTCCCGCAAAACTATCGATTCCTCGCTATTCAAAGTAAACACAGCCCTTGAAGCCAGGCGGGGACTGGGTTCATATACTGTGGGAAAATATGGGATATGTTTCCCCGGACATGGCTAGAAAACACATATGCTGCAGTATTATGTCGAAGAAGGTACGCGACAATCAGCACCCCCTTTGCAGGCTGTAACTGAAGTGAATAAATGACCTTGCTGAAGTGTTAATAGTTGTCCATTAGTTCATTATTCTTGACTAGAATATAGCTTAATCTAATACCTAAGTAGACTTGCTTTTTTGTCTACTAGTCCGAATTAAACTTTTAAATGCCCTGGTGTACAAATTCTCCAAAATGTCTTTTCTGCTTTTCCTGCAAGCATTACTTAATATTTTTGCTGTTTTAATTTCTGGCACATAGTCTACGAGATTTATTTTAAATGCCAAACTGATAAGAATGTAGGAAAGCTGGTCGAGGTGAAATTTGTAATAACCTTGACTGGCTTATTTTCATATTGCATGGATGTGTTAAATAATACGTACATCAAGAAATTGGACCAATATAGATAGAGGTAAAAGTACTTTGATGAGGTGTTTTTTGATCATCAGGCTCTTGTGGCGCGTTAACATATCGGTTGAGAATATAGAGAAGATATTTTAAAAGGTATAAGTTGATACGGTTTATTAAACTTATTTTATCTGGATTGGTAAGTGCTGAGATTGATACAGCGTTATATTTTTTTATATTTTGCAAGGATTGAAAGCTGACGGTAATTGAGTGCAGGTATGATGTTAGTCTAAAAGTATTGTGAACTTGTGAGCTTTCAACGATACAAGAGATTTGTTGGTTGGTAATGTAATCAAGACTTTCGTAGGACGCAACAACATTATGTATAATTTTTTATATGATTTGACTGTAGCACTGGATAGTGATAATATTTATATAAAAAAATATATAAAAATAGGGGGATAATTTTGCATCCAATATTAAAAGCAATTATTCCAGTAGCAAATATAATCACGAAAACATTTGGGAAAAGTTGTGAAGTGGCAATTCATGACTTGACGCAACCGGAGAATTCAGTTGTATATGTCGCCAACGGGACAGTGACTGGGCGGAAGGAGGGGCAATCATTTAATCACCTTATACGGCAAGTTTTGCTTAGTAAAAAGTTTAAAAATGATTGCACCATGAATTACACGTTCGAGACGGATGATGGGAAAAAAATTAAGTCTTCTTCTGCTTTGATTAGGAACTTGGAAGGCGAAGTGGTAGGCATGCTTTGCATCAATTATGATCTTACACTATCTTATCTCATTCAGGAGGAGTTAGAGAATTTTTTGCCCCAGACCGTTCCGGAGCCATCTGATGGGGAAGAGACGTTTGAACAAGATGTGGTTACTATTGTTGATGAGTTGATTGACAACATCATCGGGACTAAAGATGTCGGATGCTTAAAAAGGAAAGACAACCTGGAAATCATTCGTTTTATGGATGAGAAAGGAATCTTTTTAGTTAAGGGAGCTATCGATAAGGTAGCTGCTAGCATGGGTTTATCGAAAGTGACCATTTACAGTTATCTAGATGATGTGAGAGGAAAATAAGAAAGAGAGGGTAACAGCATGAAGAAAATCATACCTCAATACGGAAGTGAAAGCAAAGGCCATAACTGTCAGGAATGATTTCCCGTGGCATGCTCTATATCCGGTCAGTTACCGATTGATCAGGATACACGCAAAGTGCCAGAAGGCGGGATTGAGGAATAGGTTAAGCTGGCGCTGGCCAACGTGGAGCGCGTGTTGCAAGGGGCTGGTGCTACGCGCGCGACGTTATTCAGTGCCGGGTATATAATCGGATATTGCACACTGGGACAGGGTTAATGAGGTATACGCGAGATTTTTTGGTGACCATAAGCCTGCACGTATTGTCGTACCGGTGGGTAAACTCCATTTTGGATGTTTGGTTGAAATTGAAGCAGTTGCGGAGGTTAATGAATGAAATATGTTTGCTCAAAATGTAAGGCTACGGCAGAGGTATCTAGATGGCCGAGGGAATTGCAATTGGCATGCCGAGGCGCAGTGAAGAGATTCTGGAGTATATCTACAAATACGACATCAAAGTAATTACGGCACCGGAGGAACGCATTTTGGAAGCCAGAATGGCTCTTGCAACAAAAGGGATTATTGTGAGCCACTACAGCGGCCAAGTACGCGGTCTATTGAAATATTGCGAAATGAACGGAAAAACGTCAGACTGTCTAATCCTTATGTGTGGCTCAGGCTTTAAATCTGATCACTAAAGTGGTTTTCGAGGGCAATCTAATGAGTTTGTTAGAGGGTGGTGAAGAAAAACTCGACACAAGCTATGAACAGACCAAATAGCATTTATTTTATGTAAAAAAGCTAAAGAGACAGGAGTGGTGTATTTTTGTAATGCTGCTTTGATTGAAAAGTAGTTATCTATCAGACTTCATAGAAAAAGGAGAGTAGCAGTTTGAGAGGCCACTGAAAAACTTGTGGTTTTGACGGAGCAAAGCTCAAAGAGTACGAAACAGAAGACGACCCTTGTTCCCAAATTGGGATGAGGGTCGTCTTTTACCATTTTGGAAACCTTTATAACTTGTCTCTTACTTTATTAGTTTTAATATTCTCTTAATATTCACAGTAAAGATCGCCATCGCCCCCTGTAACTCCATGCCAACAAGACCCGACGATGACGCTACGTCATACCCGTGTCTGTGTTTGAGTTCACTATTCTTTGCTTCAATCTTGTAGCGCTCCTTTGCCTTTTCCTTGAAGTACTCGCTTTCCTGGAACGTCATTTGCTCGGTGTGCTCGCCAGATTTAATACTCACCGAGTAAGTTTTGCTTTTGGCTCCCTCTTTGTAGCACCCTTCTTTGAAAGGGCATCGCTTGCAATGCTCAATATCGAAATAGTACGTATCAGCTTGGTTTTTCCCAACGCCTTTCTTTCCTTGCCGTGCTTTTCGGATTGCCATGTGGCCAGCCTTGCACACATACATGCCCGCATCTTTATTGAATTGGAATTCGTCTTCGTTCTTTCGGCTCCCTTGCGTTATGAGAGGGTGGAGCTTGGAAATGAGCTCTATGTTATTGTTCTTGGTGTACGTTATGTTATCTTTTTCAGAGTAAGCCGCATCTCCAATGACCGTTTTGACTTCCATGCCGGCTGTCTTGCTCTTTTCAATCAGCTCCTGTAGTTGCTTACCGTCGTTTTTTTCACCCGTTGTGACGACTGCTGCCGTAATAATCCGTTCCTCAGTCATAGCAAGATGTGTTTTATATCCAAAAAATGAGGAATCTGCACTCTTATGACCGACTTTTGCATCTTGGTCCTCCGAGATCCGCAACTGCTCGAGGTCATCTGTCACCGTTTCTTTGAGCAGATTGAGAGGTTCTTTAATTTTCGGAAGCTCGCAAATGCCTCCTTCCGCTTCAATCACATCGACGAGTTTTTGGCAATAGGCGATTTCGTCTTCGAGTACACCGCTGGTATTTTTCGTTGGGAACTTCGCTTTCAAAGATTCGTCGACCTTGTAGACGGCTTTTCTCAGTTTTCGGGAACGGTCTTGCAAGATTTCTACGGGGGATTTCTGATTATAACGGGCTTGTGTATGGGTTGCATCAACAATGATTGATTTGCTGTTGATAATACCCTTTTCGATTGCGATTTCAACGGTTTTGTTTATGAGCATATCGAGCAAATTTAGATCCTTTAACCGCAGCTTCCGGAACTTTGTTAAAGAACTTGGATCAATCACCGGATCTTCCGGTGCCATGTGGAGAAAGTACTTAAACGACATGTCGTATTTGGAGCGCTCGACGATGTCAACGTCAGATAGTTCGAAGATCGTTTTGAGCAGCAAATATTTAAACATCCGAATCGGATCAATCGCATTTCTGCCGTTATCCAGACAATAACGCTCTTTCAATTCCTTATATACAAAGGAGAAATCGACAAGCTCATTGATTTGCCGCAGCATATTATCCTTGGGAATAATCAAGGTGTAGAGCTCTATATAGGGACTTAAAATCATGGATTGTTGTTGTTGAATCATTTGAATCACCTACTCCCCTTTGATACCTTTATTATACAGGAAAAAAGGTACAGCCTCCTCAGTTTTTCTTGAGGGACTATACCTTTTTGTATCAAAGGGACTTTTTCAGTGGCCTCGCAGTTTGAAACTCTTCTTTTTTTGTATATCTTTTATATAAAAAAATATATGAATGCTTGAAAAGGTATAATATACTATATATAATTTAAATTAAAGGTGAACATTAATAAGATTTGCATAATTTTTTTATATAAAACAGAGGCTTTCACCTTAAAAAAATAGGAGATGGTTATATGTTTAAGTCAAGATATGGCCAAGTTGATACACCTGCGCTTTTGATTGATGAGGATATCATGTTGGAAAATATTCATTTTATGCAAAACAAAGCTAATCAATATGGTGTGAATTTGCGGCCGCATACTAAAACACATAGAATGCCAGAATTAGCAGAACTTCAGATGCGTAAGGGAGCGGTAGGTATTACGGTTGCTAAGGTAGGTGATGCGGAGATAATGGCGGCATATGGATTAACCGATATTTTTATCGCCAATGAAATTGTAGGAATTACAAAATTAGAACGAGTCAAAGCATTAGCCGAGAAGATTACTATTCGTTTGGGAGTCGATAATGAATATCAAGTCGATCAACTAGCACAGGTTTTTAAAACGGCAAAATCACCGATTGAAGTACTGATTGAACTAGAAGTTGGTGAAAATCGGTCTGGGGTTATAACCGATGAGGCATTGCTTAGTTTAGCAAAATATATTCATAAGCAAGAAAAAGTAGTTTTAAAGGGTGTTTTTTCGCATGAAGGTCATAGTTATAAAGCTCAAGATACCGCAGACTGCTGTAATTTGGCGCTAGAAAGCCAGCGGAGAACGCTGCGTGCCGCTAATCTAATCAGAAGAGAAGGAATTGCTTTAGATATAGTGAGTATTGGTGCAACTCCTTCTCTAATGCAAACCGAAATCATCGAGGGAATTACTGAAATAAGGCCTGGAACCTATATTTTTATGGATGCTGGGCAAGGGAATGCGATAAATGATTACAGCCGTTGTGCTGCAACTGTATTGGTTACGATTATCAGTAAACCAACTGAAGAACGTGTAGTATTTGATGCAGGAGCAAAAACCTTGACCTCACAGAATCGTCCAGCTGGAATATGTGCAACAGAGGGACAAGGCTTAGTTAAGAATTCTAATAATATTCGTGTAGCAGGGTTGTTTGATGAACATGGTTTAATTTATGATCGACAGTTTAGAACAGAGGTTGAAATTGGCGATAAAATTGAAATAATCCCCAATCACATCTGTCCAACCTGCAATTTGTATGAAAAAGCCTATTTAGTTTCTAAAGGGAAAGTTTTAAAAGAAATTCCTGTATTAGGGAGAGGAAAATCTCAATAGGCCCTTGTGACCTTACCCATATTTGATGGACATGGAGAATAACCCGTATAATTGAAGAAATGGATTTATTCAAAATGAGCCAATCAAAGTATGACCGGGAATTTAAAGAACAGGTTGTTCAACGAATTGCACGAGGAGAAACAACGATTACCGAGATAGCCCAAGAATTAGAAACTGCACTATACACGATTCGCGATTGGGTCAGACAATATAAAAAGGACGGTAGTCAAGCCTTTCCTGGAAGCGGCAACTTAAAAGAAGAAGATGCCGAAATCCGAAAACTACGTAAAGAACTCTCCGATCTGAAAGAGGAAAACGCCATACTAAAAAAAGCAGCCGAGTCTTCGGTGCAGACACAGAAAAGAATTGTCAGCAGCCATCAAAGAAGTAATTTTATAAAAAACCATCGGATTTACGGTGCGCCACGGGTTGCGGCCGCCCTTCCCCCAGACCGGAAAGCTAGCGTCAATACGGTAGCAAAAATTATGCGTGAGAATGGGTTACGTCAAAAACAACGAAAAAGTATAAAGCGACCACGAACTCCAAGCATTCTCTGCCGGTAGCAGACAACCTTTTAAACCGAAATTTTATGGCAACGCATCGGAATGAAAAGTGGGTATCCGATATTACCTATACCAAAACAGATGAAGGATGGCTCTATCTAGCTGCTCTACTCGATTTATACGATCACTCCATCATTGGATGGTCTATGGACAGCCGGATGAAAACGCAACTAGTAATTTCTGCCTTAAAACACGCAGTGGACCGAACGAAAGCACCCAAGGGGCTCCTGGTCCATTCCGATCGAGGGGTTCAGTATGCCAGTAAGCGATATCAGAAGCTTCTAAAAGCCAACGGATTCCCCTGTAGCATGAGTCGAAAAGGCAACTGCTACGATAATGTACCCATGGAAGCCTTTTGGGGCAAGTTAAAAATGGAATGGCTTTATGGTGTTCGATTGAAGACGCGAGCCGATGCCAAACAGGCTGTTTTTGAATATATCGAGCTATTTAAGTCTTAGTTGGCGATGAAGTTATGGAGTTAGAAAAAAGAATGGGTGTACCAACTTTAGATGAGTTGAAAAGACAGGCAGAACGGGCCCTAAGCCAGGGGGCTATTCCCAAGTGGGTGGAAAAGATGCAGGGGGTAAAACTGGAGTTGTAGGAATTATGGACTTTGGCAAGCCAGGATACACCGTGGCTTTGCGTTTTGACATGGATGCAAATGATTTGATGGAATTAGCAGATGATTCTCATCGGCCTTTTCGGGAAAATTTTTCTTCAATAAACGAAGGGGCTATGCATGGTTGTGGGCACGATGGGCATGCTGCAATGGGGCTTGGTATTGCGGAAGTTTTGGCTGAAATGAAAGATGAATTAATCGGGAAGGTAAAGTTAATTTTCCAACCTGCCGAGGAAGGAGCCCGTGGTGCCAAGTGCATGACAGAGAAAGGTATTGTGGACGGCGTTGACTATATGTTAGGAGTGCACTTAGGTTTGAATGCACAAAAAACTGGTATGGTAGCATGTAGTTCGGCAAGCTTCCAAGAAAGTATTAAGACTAATGCCGTATTTAAAGGAATATCTGCGCATGCTGGTGCTGCTCCGCAGCAAGGGCGCAATGCATTGCTAGCTGCGGCAACGCTGCTTTAAATCTTCACGCAATCAGTCGTCATAGTAAGGGTGATACTCGTGTTAATGTCGGTGTGTTAAATGCAGGAACGGGACGTAATGTAGTGCCAGCTAATGCAGTACTAAAATTTGAAACGCGGGCAAATAACACCGCTGTAAGTCAATATATGCACGAGGAAGCGACACGTATTATTAAAGCTTCGGCAGAAATGTATGACGTTAACGTAACATTTTCTATAATGGGCCAAGGTATCAATTGCGAAAGTGATGCGGTTTTGGTTGAGCGAGTGAAATATGTAGCAACAACAACGGGTATTTTTAATGATATTCTCCCCACTGTAAATTTTGGCGGCGGTGAAAACTGCACTTTCCTCATGAAAAGGGTACAGGAATGTGGCGGACAGGCGAATTATATCATTATAGGTACTGAACTTGCGGATGGGCATCATAACTCGCGCTTTGATTTTAATGAAGATGCTATGCTTTTGGGCGTAATTTTACTGAGTAACATAGTTGAAGACATACTAGGACACTGATATAAAAAGCAAATAGATGCATATCCGATAACCATATGCGTTTTTTTGCATTCGCAAATATCCATATTGTAATGGTCGCCTCCAGAATTGCATGTATAGGAAGAAGTACAATAATAAATTATTGATAAAGAGTCTATTTTGATTTTTTTTATAAAATTTTTATACATATCATTGACCTATCTTGTAAGAATTGATAATGTTTATATAAAAAAATATATAAAGATAGGTGGATAAAGATGCATTCAATTTTAAAGGCGTATATTCCGATAGCAAATATGATCACTCAGACATTTGGGAAAAGTTGTGAAGTTGCAATTCATGATTTGACGCAGCCAGAGAGTTCAGTTGTATATGTAGCCAATGGAACTGTGACCGGTCGAAAGGAAGGACAATCCTTTAATCATCTTGTATCGCAAGTTCTACTTAGCAAAAAGTTCAAAGACGATTGCACTGTAAATTATACATTTGAGACCGAAGACGGCAAAAAGATCAAGTCTTCTTCCGCTTTAATTCGAGACCTGAAAGGTGAAGTAGTGGGCATGCTTTGCATTAACTTCGACCTATCTATATCGTATTTAATCCAGGAAGAGCTAGCAAGCTTTTTGCCTCAGACAGGTTCTGAAGCACTCGCTGCAGAGGATGAAGAAGCACTTGGACACGATGTGTTGTCTATTGTTGATGAACTTATTGATAACATCATCGGTATCAAGGAAGTCGGTAACTTAAAGAGAAAAGACAACCTGGATATCATACGCTTTATGGATGAAAAAGGGATATTCCTGGTGAAGGGCGCTGTCGACAAGGTTGCTGCAAATATGGGTTTGTCGAAGGTAACTATTTATAGTTATTTAGATGAAGTGAGAGGAAAAAAATAGACAAAAGATTAAGTGTGATGTGTTGATGAAAAGAATCATGCCGCAATATGGTATGAAACCCAAGGACATTACACTCCTGGAATATTTCAAGGGCATGCTGTATGTCTCAGGCCAGCTATCTATGGATCAAGAACTTAAAAAGTTTCGAGAGGACGGACTCGGGAGCATTCCAAACTAGCCTTGCTAAATGTGGAGTGGTTACTTCTTATAGGCGGAGCTACTTGAAACAATGTAGTATAATGCAGAGGTTATGTTTCTGATATTGGTACTAGGACAGTGTGAATAAGGTATATACAGAATTTTTTGGTGATCATAAGCCGGCAAAAAATGTAGTGCCAGTAAGTATACTTCATTTCGGGTGTATGGCAGAAATGGAAGTAATAGCGGAGGCTGAGGAAAAATGAAATATGTTTGCGCAAACTGCAAAGCTACGGCAGAAGTAACAACGCGAGCAGCTAAGTGTGATTGTGGAGGTCTTTGGAAGTTGGATTACAAACCACCGCAGTTCGATTTGTCTTTAGTGGATCGTGAGACGTGGAGTATTTTCCGTTATCGGGCTTTCATGCCTTTGGAAGGTGAGTATTGGCGTGAAATCAGCTTGGGTGAAGGGATGACTCCCATTGTTCCATTCGATGAAGATGTGCTTTTGAAAATGGATTATTTTATGCCGACTCTATCTTTTAAGGATAGAGGAGCGGCCGTATTGATTGCACATTGCAAAGCTATCGGTGTAGATTCTGTTGTGCAGGACAGCAGCGGCAATGCAGGAAACAGCGTGGCAGCATATTGCGGCAAAGCAGGTATTGACTGTGAAATTTTTGTGCCAGAAGGTACATCGCCTAAAAAGATCAATATGATTCAAGCGCATAATGGGCATGTCAATGTTGTGCCTGGTTCGCGAGATAACTGTGCAAATGTCTGCAGAGATAAAGTGGTTAAAGAAGGAAAGTATTATGCGAGTCATGTCTATAATCCGTTCTTTTATCAAGGAACAAAAACTTATATTTATGAGACTTATGAACAATTGCACAGAATACCAGCGAATATATTGATTCCTCTGGGCAACGGTACGTTGGTAATTGGAGTTATCAAAGCACTTGAAGAGCTTCTGGGAAGCGGCGTGATTGAAAAAATGCCGCAGATCATTTTGGTGCAAAGCGAGTATTGCGATCCGTTCGTCAAAGCCGTGCAAGTCAAAGCAAAAAGTGCCGCCATGAATACAACCCCCAGACCGACAATGGCGGAAGGAATTGCAATTGGCATACCGATGCGCAGTGAAGAGATTCTTGAATATATTTACAAATACGATATCAAACTCATTGCTGCGCCGGAAGATCGGATACTGGATGCCAGAATGATCCTTGCAGCTAAGGGTATATATTGCGAACATACAACTGCAGCCAACTATGCGGCCTATTTGAAATATTGCGAGGTATACGGTAAGACTTCAGACTGTCTAATTCCCATATGCGGTGCAGGGCTTAAATCCGATCATTAAAAGAAAGATTTCTGAGGCAATGGACAGTTAAAGCCGATCAGTATAAAGTGAGGCTGTATCTGTATACCAAACACATAAAGTGACACCATTGGAAAAATTATAAAAAGAGCTAGGACTCGTGACATTACTGTCGCTAATGTGCGAGCCATCTGCCCGAGAGAAACTTCAGTAATTTTTAGCAGCTAGGAAAGAGGAGAAAATATGTCCGAAATTATTGTGCTGACTGATCAGGACGTAGCAAGTCTAATCTCGTTTGACGAAAATATGCATATGGTCGAGCAAGCCTTTCATGATTATAGTTTGGGTAAGAGCTACGCATTTCCTGTTGTTAGGGAAGAAATAACAAAGCATACAGGAATTTTTGGCATCAAGTCTGGATACTTGGAATCGCAGGATGTATTGGGTTTCAAAGCAGGGGGATTCTGGACTAATAATAAGGGCAATGGATTACCGAATCATCAGTCGGCGATTATGCTGTTTAATCCTTCCACTGGTCAGCCAACTGCAATTGTCGCGGCTAATTTCGTAACTCAAGTCCGTACAGCAGCAATTGGTGCGATAGGATGTAAATATCTCGCCCGTAAAAATAGTAAGATTTTAGCAGTGATAGGTAATGGACAGCAGGGAAGAAATCAGTTGGAAGCTGCATTGACGATTTTGCCTGACATTAAAGAAGTTTATTTGTTTGATGCCTATCCTGAAGCATCTCAAAATTTGTTGCGTGATATTGTTCGTTATCCTTTAAAATTAGTCATTGCTGAAAGTGCTGAACAAGCCTGCAGAAACGCTGATGTAATCATTACTGCGACTTCCAGCTATCAACCAATTGTACTGGATGAGTGGATCAAACCTGGGACCCATATCAATGCGATTGGCACTGATACTCGTGGCAAGCAGGAACTTGATCCCCGAATTTTTGCGCGCGCAACAGTTGTGGTCGATGACATAAACCAGTGTTGCTATCTTGGAGAATGCCAGCATGCTTATGATGCAGGCATTATTACAAAAGATGCGATTTACGGACAAATTGGCGAATTGATCAACGCGAACAAGCAGGGACGCCGAACGGATGAAGAAATCACTGTTTTTGATACCACGGGAGTTGCAATTCAGGATCTAGCCACCGCTGGCTATGCTGTTTCCGAAGCTGTGAAAAAAGGCATTGGTCAGAAAATAACGCTCTAGTGTCTCGTAAGAAAATTTGTGAAAGGCAACAATGAGAGTTTGGTTAATTGCAAAAGTTTTTTTTGACATTAACCTGTAAGGAACTAAAATCATGTTGTTGACTATTGAAAAGGGGAAGGGGTCATAGTGAAAAGAATCAGTCGAAATGAATCAGTATTGTACTTATCCAATGATATCCAGCCGGTAATGACTGTGCTGTCGGGTGAGACAGTCATTTTTGAGACAGTTGATTGTTACAATGAGCAAATAACCAGTAATATGACCTTGTTTTGCGATATCAAAAAAGAAGTAAATAATCCGGCAACAGGTCCCTTGTATATTGAAGGGGCGGAGCCCGGAGACATATTAAAAATCGACATCCTAGATATCAAGGTGAACAAATGGGGAGTTATGACTGCTCGACCTGGAGATGGTGTATTGAAAGACTTCTTTACTGAGTATAAGTCGAAAGTTATACCCATCGAAGAGGAAATAGCGAAGTTCAATGAAAAAGTCAGCTTTCCCATCCAGCCAATGGTTGGAGTCATTGGGGTTGCTCCGGCGGGAGAACCGATAAAAACGACAATACCAGGTTTCCATGGCGGGAATCTTGATTGCAAAAAAATTGCAAAAGATTCGTCCGTTTATCTCCCCGTTTTTGTTCCTGGCGGTTTATTGTGCTTAGGGGATCTTCATGCTGTAATGGCGGATGGTGAAGTGGTAATATGCGGTCTGGAGACTGGTGGCGAGGTTACTGTAAGAGCAACGGTAATTAAAGGTCATAATTTATCGTTGCCACTAGTTGTAACGCCGGATACCATTAACACTATTGCCTCATGCAAAACGCTAGATGAAGCTGCATTGCTGGCAACCACCGATATGCAGAGAGTTTTAACACAACAGGCGGGAGTTGATCCCTACGATGCCGCTATGCTGCTTTCTTTGGCAGGTGAACTTGGCATTTGCCAAGTGGTGAACTCGTTGAAGACATGCAGGATGGAATTACCACTACGCGTCTTAGAGGCGTACGGATACGAACTGCCAAAATAAAGCCGAAGTTAAGCATCAAGGTACAAACGACATATGTCCATGAACCAATTACCCCCCCCCTTGTATTCAGGGTATCGCATGATACGCGAAATTAGAATTTCGCGTATCAGTATCACGATTCTATCAAATGACGAGTAGAGTGCGTGGCGTTGATACTCAAAGAATAGTCCCAATTCAAAGGTTTGCTGATTTACTAGCAATTTGATATGTGTATTTATATTCGCCTAGACTTTGTCTGGGCGTTTTTGCATTTAGGAGGGCGGTACGGTTACACGAAATTAATATAAATACTATATAAGGGGAAATTTTATGTATTTATATAGAAAAGTCATTTTAAAGTGACAACCTTTGTAGCGTGAAGATGAATCTTCGCCTAAGAAAGGTCATGACTTCAATGATCGGAGGGTTGGCCAACTTTGCATCCGATAACGCGATAAATATCTGTATAAACTACTGAGTTTGAGGAATTGACAAGTTATTAGGTACTACTTCGCAATTTTTGCCGAAGATTTTAGTTATTAAATTTATAATGGTAAATAAGCATAATTTTATATAAAACATTATATAAGTTTTGCTGAATTGTATAAAAAATATAAAAACATATTGAAATTATATATTTTTTTATATAAAATATAAATATAAGGTGATTAGCATTGCCTAATCTTATAAATTTTTATGCGTGTGCCGTTGCTTTACCTATCAAATTAAGCGGGGGGGATAAAAATCCTATTTTATGTAGAAAAAAATCTCAATAATAACATTTACTGAAATTAGGAGGCTATTATGCATTTTTACTGTGCTGAATGTGGAAAAAAATATCCTATTGAGGGACTTGATTATCAATGTGAATGTGGCGGACTTTTTAAGCTGCACAAAGAAGACGGGGAAGAAATTACTACAACGGTGACCCTGGGGGAAGTTAAAACTCCAATATTGAAGCGGAAGCTACAGGGAAAAGAAGTCTACTTAAAATTGGATTATATGCAACCAACAGGCTCTTTCAAAGATCGTGGCGCGTTTGCCATGGTTAATAAATTGAAGGAATTAGGTATTAAAGAAGTTGTTGAGGATTCTTCTGGTAACGCCGGGGCGGCATTTGCTGGGTATTGTGCCGCTGCAGGGATAAAGTGCAATATTTATCTGCCGGAAAGCACATCACCGGGCAAGATTAAGCAAATTAATGCCTATAAGGCAAACTTGGTAAAGGTACCTGGGACACGTGATGATACCGCGAAAGCAATAAAGAAGGCCGCTGAAAAAACGTATTATGCTTCACATGTTTATAATCCTCTATTCTTTGAAGGTACTAAATCCATTGCTTATGAAATTTATGAACAAATAGGCATTCCTGATTATATAGTGGTGCCCGCCGGTAATGGCACGATGCTGCTTGGCGTCTATAAAGGGTTTAAAGAAATTGGACAACTTCCTAGAATCATCGTTGTTCAAAGTAAAAATTGCTCACCGATACTCAGCAAGTTTAAAAACCAGCCAGCTGGAGAAGTAAAACCGACTGCTGCTGAGGGAATTGCAATTGGAAATCCAAAGCGGATAGACGAAATGATCGAGGCTATTAAAGAGAGCAATGGCGATATAATCGCCGTAGAGGACGATAAGGTTATCAATGCTCAGGCATTACTTGGAGAAATGGGGATTTATATTGAGGTAACTGCAGGGGCTGCTGTTGCTGGAATGCTGCAGTACTTTACCAATGATTACGATCCGAATTTGAAAATTGTTGTTCCTTTAACAGGGGTTGGACTGAAAAAATAGCGCTTCTGGCGAAACGTGGGCGATACTTCATGAAAACATAAATTCTGTAAGTATGAGCGATTAAAAATTAAAAGAAAGGGTGAAAATTTTGGATCTCAAGTCAATAATTAATAGTCCGGGAATGTGGATTGCTAGTAGCTTTATGGTCATTATGGTCGTGGTTCAATCTGCCATATTTATGAGGGAAGCCTTTCGTGCAGCAGATCAAATGGGCATTTCTCGAAAAACTTGTTTTACTGGGATGCGTGCCGCAGCAATTACCTCGATAGGGCCGGCAATGGGGCCTGTGGTAATTTTAATTTCTCTGATAAGCATTCTTGGGGCACCAACTACTTGGATGCGGCTTAACGATATTGGCGCTGCGCGTACCGAACTTCTTTCGGCCACGATAGGAGCCCAGGTAATCGGTGTGGATATACAGTCGGCAGCATATAATCTAAAAGCGTTCAGTTACTCTTTGTGGAGTATGGCTCTCACAGATATGGGTTGGATTATTGTAGCGCTGATATTAACACCTCGTATGAAACAAGCGCTCGATTCATTGACTAAGAAAACTGACAAACAATGGGTAACTCTTGTTTCGGCCGGTGCAGCAATGGGACTCTTTTCGTTTTTGACTGGAAACCAAGTTGTAGGCGTTGGCAAATCCGGCAATATTTTAGCGGCGGTCGCAGCTGCAGTAACGATGCTGCTTATTGGATTAATCAGTGACAAATATCCGCGTCTTCAGGAAATATCGTTAGGTGCTGCCATGGTTATCGGGATGTTTACCGCCGCAACCTTTTTCTAATCTAGATTTCTATACTTAAGGAGTGAAAAGACGTGGATTATAATGAAACATTCTTGAAAAGATGCATAATGGTAGGCACTATAACTTTAAGTATCGCCTTAGTGTGTAACTTTATTCCGGCAATATATATATGGATTGCATATGGAGAGATTCCAAATTTTGCTGATTTGGGAAAAATACTTGCTATTAATGCAGCGCTCCATGGACTATCTTGGCTTATGCAACCAATTTCATATTTTCCGGTTCTTGGGACCAGTGGAACATACGTGACGTGGTTGGCGGGCAGCGGAGCAGATATTAGAACCCCGGCATCCAGCATTGCGCAAAAAGCCGCTGGGGTGGAAATGGGATCGCCAGAAGGGAATGTAATATCGACACTTGCCATCACGACGTCAGTCTTTGTTACGGTTTTAATAATTACACTGTTTACTTTTATCGGTACTGCGGTAATGCCACTTCTACCCAAATTCATAATAAGCTCTTTCAAATTTATCCTACCGGCTATTTTTGCTGCAGTCTTAATGAACTTTGCGAGAAAAAACCTGGATGTTTGTGCGAGTATTGCAGTTGTTGCCTGTGGGCTTCTCTACTTACAACGCTTTGTTGTAAAGTTTCCCGATTGGCTAGCGATGCTTGTACTATTGCTGGTCGGGATATCTTTTGCTCACTTTAAATATAAACTAATACAAAAGAAGACTGTCAACAGCTAGTAAATTGGCGATTAGGGGGGTTTTTATGAACGCAAAATATGATCTGGTAATTTTCGGCGGAACAGTGATCGATCCAATAATGAACAGGGAAGAAAGATGTGAAATCGGAATTCGGGATGGTCTAATACAAGATGTCGCGGAAGAGCTCGATCGTTCGAAAGCATCGCAAACGCTAGACGCGACCGGGATGCTTGTAATCCCGGGGCTAATTGATATGCATGTCCATCTTTCTAATGTTTATCATGGTCAGTATGGTCATAAAATGCTGGCGCTGGCTGGTGTGACCACCGGACTGGATATGGCTGGACCAACTGATGAAGTCTTGGCTACCGCTAAGAAGGATGGTGCGGGAATATCAGTCGCCATATTAGATGGCATTCGTCCTGGATACAATGTTAAGGACGAAGATCCTGGCGAGGATGAATTGGAAAAGCTGATTGAGCGTTCGCATTGTAATGGTGCTATTGGCATTAAACTACGAGGTGGACACTACCCAATGACGCCGGAGGCGACGGCTCGGGCTATTAGAGTAGCCAATGAACAGAAGGCTTATGTAGCTTACCATGCGGGCAGCACTCGCTTTGGCTCAGTAGTGGAGGGTGCCTTGGAAGGGATTAACTTAGCAGCCGGCCGAGCGCTTCATTTGGCGCATGTAAACAGCTATTGCCGAGGCACTTCGCGACCAATCATGGAAGAAACGGAAGATCTGGTAAATGCGCTAATTGCCAACCCCAACATTACGTGTGAGGCTTATGTTTCTGAGTTTAATGGCACGACTGCCAAATGTTCCAATGGGCTTCCGGAAAGTCTTGTTACGAGAAGAAGTCTAATGACGCGAGGGTTTGAGGCAACGGAGAAGGGAATGGAGGAAGCCTTGAGATCGGGTTGGGCGTATGCTAATATGCCTGAAGGTGGTATTATGACCCTGAGGACAGGGGAAAAGGCCGTTGAATTCTGGCGTGAATTAAATACAGCGGCTTTCGTCAGCTTCCCAATCAATCCTCCGGAAACACGGTTTCGTTTCGCTACTGCGAAGCGAAAAGACGGATCTTTTGTCGTTGATGGAATCAGCACCGACGGAGGCGCTATTCCGCGTAATGTGATTATTCAAGTTGGACTATCCCTTGTAAAACTAAACGCATTGACAATGGCCGATTTTATATATAAGACAAGCATCCGCCCTGCTCACATTCTTGGCCTCAGCAACAAGGGCCGATTATCTCCTGGTGCAGATGCGGATATCACCATTGTTGACTTTGAACGGCAGATTCCTCGCAGCACAATTGCAAATGGTAAGATCATCATGCATGGAGGAGTAGTGTGTGGTAGTGGCTGCCGGGTACTCACTACAAAACGAGGCGAAGAGCATGTACGTTCTTATGGTTTGGAGCCCAATGTCATTGACGTCGCTAATAGTGGATTTTATCAGCGACTGGAGCAAGTACAAAGATAGAAGAAAAAGCTAAAGGATAAATGCTATAGATTAATATTTGTACTATAAAAACCTCATCAAACTGAATTCGATATGTTAAAGGGGGATTATTTCTTGAAACTTTTAATAACTTCACTTGCGTACGCGATGTTATTGATGTTCGGCGCGACGGCAGCAGCAGCGCCTGCGCAGGCGGAAAATGCTAAGCCCAATATTGCAATTTTGGCTACCGGAGGAACTATTGCAAGTCGAGGTGCCGATAGTATGGCATTAACCGATTACGGGAGTAATGCAGGAATGAAGCACCTGGGGATTCAGACTATGATCGACGCTGTGCCGGAAGTCAAAAAGTTTGCGAATATTACAGGAGAGCAAGTTTTTAATGTGGGAAGTTCCAAGCTCGCAATTGAAAACTGGCTGATATTGGCTAAACGTACCAACGAATTACTCGCTTCAAAAGATATAGATGGTGTCGTTATTACTCACGGGACCGATACAATAGAAGAAACGGCATACTTTTTAAACCTTGTCGTAAAAAGTGACAAACCCGTTGTTTTGGTCGGCGCAATGCGTCCGGCGACCGGGTTGAGCGCTGACGGTCCGCTAAACCTGGCCAATGCAGTTGCTCTAGCGGCCAGTTCCGAGGCTAAAAACAAGGGTGTTATGGTTTGCATGAACGACCAGATCAGCAGCGCTTTCGGTGTTATGAAAATGAATACAACAAATGCTGCTACATTCCAGAGCCCGAATACGGGGTATCTAGGATACATGCAAAATTTCAAACCGTTTTTCGTTTCTGCTCCGCTAAAAAAACACACATATCAAACGGAGTTTGATGTATCTGACCTAACGACACTACCGCGGGTTGAAGTAAATTTCACAACCCTGGGTTCGGACGGCGTATTAATTGACGCTGCTGTTGCCGCAGGGGCAAAAGGGATCGTCAACGCGGGTGTAGGGCATGCCAATGTGCCTGCAGCCACATTGAAAAGCCTACAGGAAGCGCAAAAAAAAGGCGTATTGATCGTCGTCGGATCAAGAGTTGACAGTGGTATTGTAACGCCAACCACAATGCATAGTAAGTCAGGATTTGTGTCAGCTATGATGCATAATGCACAAAAGGCTCGTGTTCTGCTTATGCTTGCGCTGACAAAAACTAATAATGTTATGGAAATCCAACGAATATTTGACGAATATTAATACTTGGATTCGTTGGATAAAATAGGATTTTTTGGGTAAAGCATGGGCGGTATTTGCTTAGATACTATGCCGCCCTGTGTTTTCTATTCAATCAGATATATATATTGTGAAAAATGAGGACAAAAACAGTATGAAAGAAATCATTGTTCTTAGTGACAAAGATGTCGAGAGTCTGGTTTCGTTAACAGATTGTATTCAAATAGTCAAACAAGCATTTATTCGGCATAAAGTTTGGAAATATTGCAGCACCCTAGGTAAGAAGAAATCTCCGAGGTGGGTATCCTATATAGTCCATGCTGCTCCCTTCTAGCTGGATAAAAGAGCCAAGTCACACAATTTGATGTATACAGCATACTTTATGCAATTGATTAGCGATTGACTACTCATAACTATGAGGGAAGGAAAGTAGACTTGCAGTTCACTGCCTGGCGGAAAGTTATTGTTGAGAAGCTCCGCAGCAGTGGATATAGCCGGCAGGTACAAGTATGTCTGATGGCATATTGAAATTTGGCAATTAGCGCTCTCTGATGATGAGCAAAACAATAAAAACAATCAAGGAGAAATGTTATATGCAAACTGTTAGTACGCCTTATTCCCATCAATCTAAAGGGCATTATTCTCCAGCAGTAATCCATGATGGTGTTGTATATATATCAGGTCAGTTGCCAATTAACTACGCCACCAATGAAACGTTACCTGTAGGAGGGGTGGAGGAACAAATCCTGCAGGCGCTCGCAAACCTTGAGTGTGTCTTGAAACAATGCGGAAGTTCTAAACAACAAATACTCAGGACAACGGTATATATCCCAGACGTCGCTTATTGGCCAGTTGTTAACGAGATATTTGCGGAATTTTTTGGAGAACATAAACCGGCTCGTACGGTTGTACCAACAAATACACTTCACTTCAATGCATTAATTGAAATAGATGCAATTGCTTATATTTGATGAGCGTGATGACGTTAAAGTTAACCCATTATAGTGTCGAACGTTACTATAAATATAGCCGATGGGTATCTGTATAATATAAAGCTGCTGAAATAAAATGACTAGCTGGATGAGGAGTGTTTGTTATTATGAAAGAGCTTGCATGCATACCAAAAAAAATTATTCGTTTCCAGGATACCAATGGTAACAAGCATTATGGCATTATTAACGAGGATACTATCTTTAAACTAAAAGTTGGGTTCCCGGAGATTATTAGTGGAATTTTTGAATTCAGTGGAGAGCAGCTATCCTTAAATCAGGTTAAAATTTGTGTTCCAGTAGAACCTTCAAAGGTGGTAAATTTTGGATGGACTTTTGCCGGACATGCCAAGGAGACCGGGGGTACTGCCAATTTAAAGGAACCATTCCTGTTTCTAAAGCCACCGTCTTCACTCATTGCAGATAGTGAGGTGATTTGCCTCCCGCCTTCCGACTTAACAGATAAGGTGGAACTGGAAGGAGAGATTGCAATTATTATAGGTAAGCAATGCAAAAATGTAAAAGAGGAAAATGTCTTTGATTACATTTTAGGGTATACAGTATTCAATGATGTTACTGCGAGAGATCTAACCAAAACAGACCCACAGTTTACGCGAGGTAAGGGTTTTGATACATTTGGACCGCTAGGACCATGGATTGCTACTGGAATTGATCCAACAAATTTGAGAATTACTACCACTTTAAATGGTCGGGTTGTTCAAGATGGAAATACAAGTCAAATGTCTCTGTCTATTCCATTTCTTGTTAGCTGGATTTCCAAAGTGATGACCTTAGAGCCAGGTGACATTTTAGCCCTCGGATCACCAGCGGGAACTTGTCCGATGCAGGATGGCGATACGGTAACTGTAGAGGTGGAGAATATTGGGAAGTTGACTAACTATGTAAGACGAGCTAGTTAGATTTGTGTCCTGATAATACTGGTTGTAGTGATCGACTAGACATCACCTTGATCCTTACCAAACAAATGACACAAAAGGAATTCAAAAAAAATTTCCGAGGAGTATTATAATTCCAAGAAAACAGAGAGGACAGGTATGAGAGGGGGAGTTATCCTCTCCCTCTCCTCAAGTAATGCCATGTAGTTCGGTAAGTTGCACACAATTAAAAGAGTATCATAGATATTTTAGGTGACAGCCAAAACCAAACCAGATCAGTATTATACATCAGAGTATTTAAGAAATATTAGCTACTGCCTCTTTTGATCGTAAGGAGGTGATAAAATAAATACAGCTTCAATACAATTTGGCGACTTCGTCAAAAATAAGCGGCTAAAAAAGAAAATCACACTTAAAGATCTGGCGAAAAAGTTAGATTTATCTATAGCATATTTGAGTGACATTGAAAATAATAGGCGTTACCCAATAAAGAGTAAAATTAATTTATTAATTGAAATACTTGAATTGTCACCAAAGGAGCAGGATCTTCTCTCTGACTTGGCCGGTAAAGCGCGAAACGAGGTACCTCCGGATTTGCTTGAATATATTATGGATTGGGAGGTTTCACCTTATGTTAGAGCGTCGCTTCGTAAGGCAAAGCAAAATGCTATGTCTGTTAAGGAGTGGAAGCGTATTATCGAAGAAATAGATAAAATAAGATATCAAAAATTTGAGCGCGAAGAAAGTTAGCTTATTGACTGATAAATTTATCAATCAATAAGCTTTTTTATTTTATCTGTTTTACGCAATTATGCAGAAATGCAGAAAAGTGTAAACAAAAAATACATAAAGCCCTGTGAATTCAATAAATCACTAAAACCGGCTAATTTGCTAAATGTTGTAGCGAATTAGCCGGTTTTTTTATTTCCCTCCTAAAAAAAAGGAGGGAAATAAAAATGAAATTCAAGTTTAAATTTGTAAAAGGTGAACCCGTAGAAGAGGAAGTCCATTTACACGAATAGTTTTGTCAATGTAAAAGTTGACCACCACTGCTAGAGTAAAAGTTGACCGGCTCTTGATGATTACGGTCAAAAGACAGATAATTTGGTCTAATTAAATCCGTGATCACAATCATTTAGTCATTCCCCTTGGGATGCTTTGCCTGAATTGATTGACGGAAACGATAACTTTCACCATTCATCATATGAATATCGGCTCGGTGAGTTAGTCTGTCAATCAAGGCTTCGGTCATGCGCACATCACCAAAGACCTCCGGCCATTTGTCGAAGTCCAAGTTAGTTGTGACAATTATGCTGCCCAGTTCATGTCTGGTTGAGCAAAACTGAAAGAGCAGTTCAGCGCCAGTCTTGCTAAATGGTATGTAACCAAGTTCATCGAGGATAACCAGATCATCGCGCATCCATTCTTTTTCTAGTTTTAAAAGCCGATGCTCTTCTCTGGCTGTTAGCAGTTCTTCTACCCAACGAGCTGTTTGATAAAATTTCACTTTTCGTCCCTGTTGGTAGGCGCATAAGCCTAGGGCAGAGGCTAAATGTGTTTTACCGGTTCCCGAATTGCCCATAAGAATTACGTGCCGCCGCTCGTCAAGGTATTCTCCACGCATCAGAGCGAGAATACGTGTTTTGTTTAACGTGGGGATTGCCGTAAAATCGAAGCTTTCAATGCTTTTGCTATGGGGAAACTGGGCCTGTTTTGTCCGGCGAGCAATGAGTGTCTCTTCGCGATGATCCATCTCTTGTGTGAGTAAAGCAGAAAGAAACTCCAGGTGAGACAATCCTTTGGTTTCTGCATCACGCAATATGGCGGGTAAACTGTTAGCAGCGCCAGACATTCGTAGATCCTTTAAAAAATGAGTCGTCATGGCAACCGTCATGCACTCACCCCGCCTTCGTGCAGTTGGAGATACCGATTAATCGCTGGCGGTGCTACCGGTGCAGGGAAAGAAGAGGGTATGGGCTTTGGTTCGAGGTGATTAACAGGTTTTTTGTGGCAAATCACTTCGTCTGCATAATTTTGTATGAGTTCAATGCTCACCTGGTTTTGTATCAGTGCCTTATCCAGTGCTTTGGCTAACACCGCTACTGGATATTGTTTTAAGAGAAGCAGCACTGCGACAAAGAGCTTGTCTGCGTGGTCGGAATCTTGGCGCTGAGCCAGTTGGTGATAGGCGGCAAAGGAGGCTGGCAATTCTGCCTGTCTAACCGGTTTTGCCTGACCTACTGATCGGGGTTTTCGCTCCAGTAGTTTGAAGTAATGCTCTAGGATAAAGAAGGATACGAGGGGACGGTTCGCTCTGTTTCCTTGCTGTTGGACCGGGCAGGGACAGAAGGATACGAGGGGACGGTTCGCTCTGTTTCCTTGCTGTTGGACCGGGCAGGGACAGAGGGGCAGGAAGCTTGACCAAGGGAAAGATGCTATCTAGTCAAGACAGAATTGAGAGAGAAGCGGAAGAGAAAAAGGGAGTTTGGTACTTTAAAAATAATGAGCCGTGAAATGGCTAGCTAGAAAGCTAATTTCACGGCTCATTATTTTTATGTTGTATTTTATCATTCAAGGTGCCAGATATAGTATTTTTTTCTTCAGTACCAGCGTAATATTCGGAGAAGGCACGTTTGAATTGGATAATTGCCCAACCGCGTAAATTGGAATCACCGCGCAGCATGAGATTTTTTAATATATTACACATCTGTTCTAACTCGGGGTCACAATGAGCCTCGAGTTTTTGTCTTGGTATTTGAATTTCAGATGATTCATTGCTTTTAGAAGTGGTTAATTCTATTCCTCTTAATATCCAGTCTAAAGACACATTATAATATTCGGCGACCCGAAGTAAGTATTCTAGGCTCGGTTTAGCACCATGTTCAACATTTTTAACATATGCATAGCGGTAGCCAATAGGTTCTCCAAAAGCCGTTTGGGATAAAGTGCCACGTAACAATTTTAAGCGTTGACCAATCTCGATGTATTCTTTTTCTTGATTTATTTAGATCACCCCATAAACTTTTTAGAATTTATTAGTTCTAATAAATGTTGACATAGAACTAAATGGTGCTATAATATATATATAGTTTGTATGAAGTTTATTACCCTAATCCCGTTTGTTTTGCGACGGGGATAAAGCGAGGTGAAAACGATAGTCCCAAATACCCCCCCAAGTGGAGTAACAATAACAGTGGCTATATTCTAATTACTACTGATAACAAAAAGTAGTTTTCCAAGCCTGAAATCGGGAAGCATCCAGCCGCCAAGCAACGATGCGTCCTGCAGGCCATCCAAGCCTCAACATAAGTCTGTCCCAAACAAAACCAATTTTATTATACCCCATCGGCGCAAAGACGTAAACGATTATTAAAAACTGAACCCAAAATCCATACATTTCCTGGAAATAATAAAGAAATATAGATAGCTTCCACACCTGGCGAGGATGGAAGTAGTGCGGGGTGCGTAGCGATAAAAGGCAACGAGGCACTACAAATTTGGTTACAAAAATATCGTTATATCATAGCGCAGCAACGCTATAACTTCAATGGGCTGCCTTTTTTTGTGCTGCGCTAAAGTAAATTTAAAGTGCCGGTAGAACGGTGCCATGACAAAATGCGATAGGGGACAATAATCAACCACGGTTCCAACGTCGTAAAAGAAGGGATAAGATGCGAGCCTTTTATAATTATGCTCCATTAGCACTTGCTATATCAGGAATGTTAGTTGGTCTAGCAGGCTATTACTTGGACATGGTTTTACAGATAAGTTATGAAAGGCTATTATGGGCCGGAATAGCGCTGCTGTTATGTCTAGCCGGATTTATGACCGGTGGGCTAATCCGTCGGTTGGATTTGACTTCTCATACCGATCCGGTGACAGGCTTATGGAATAGAAGGTACTTCTACCGGCGGCTGGCGGAAGAAAAGACTTGCGCGAACCGGAGAAAGACGGCGATATGTGTTGCTATGATTGATATAGATAACTTTAAGACGATTAACGATAAATACGGTCATGCCGCCGGGGATTTGGTATTGTTGGAGCTGGCGGCTATCTTTAAGAATACCGTCCGAACTACCGATATTGTTACGCGCTGGGGTGGCGATGAATTTGCCATCATCTTTTCCGGGGCTTCGTTACGGGAGGCATATGCCGTTATGGAACAAATTCGCTATAAAGTCGAGACGAAGTTTTATTTTTCCTATGGCCTGGCCATAAGCGCGGGGGTCATTCCTCTGGAGCCTGACCAAGCAGTACAAGACCTGCTGCTAACAGTCGATCAAGCCTTATATAAGGCAAAGGTCCAGAAAAACTTAGTTATTGCGCAGACGGATCTTCTATGTTAGTGTGGCGAACATTATCACCAAACCGCCAACGAGAAACTGAGATATATGATAAGATATGTGAGGCATCTGACGAGGTTTCCCGGCTTAGTAAAGAAGGTATGGATACAACCGAAGCACTCCGGCGGCTGGAGGCAGCATTAGCAGAATTTGAGTTATTTAGGTGTATACAATATAGCGGAAAGGTTCTCTAGTTTCCTGAAGTAGTAAAATTTATGGGAACAGCTATGGGCGAGCTTGCCTTGTACATGTTATATATTTCGTCGTTATATATGACACAGAGAACTGTATTATTGGTAACAACGAAAACCCTTACTAAATTCGTATTAAATTTGGCAAGGATTTTCGCTGTTTTTAGGGAAGATTAAGTTATATAAGTTGTATAGTCCTTAAGGCAGCTGTTATGGCAGGTGCTTTTTTGCGTTCATTTTCAGGAGGTAATCAGCGAAAATTTAGCTTTTATGTTCATGGAAGCGCAGTAAAAAACATTCCTTTGAGTGATGTATCAGTTAATTTTGAGCTTGTTTAAATTTAGTTTAAATAAATGATATATTGTATATGACAAAGATGGTATTATCATATTTCCGATGGTTTTTTGAGAAAGGAATGGTATTTGAGTGAGCAGCATTCTGATTGTGGATGACGATCCGCATATTCGTGAACTAATAAAAATAGTTCTCCTCAATGAAGGATTTGCGGTATACGAAGCAGTTGACGGTGTGGACGCCCTTGCCAGACTGGAAACCATAAAAGTCGATTTGATTATTTTGGATGTTATGATGCCGCATATGGACGGCTGGGAGCTTTGTCAGGAACTCCGGGAACATTATGAGTTTCCCCTTCTCATGCTCACGGCCAAGGGAGAAACCAGTCAAAAGCTGAAAGGCTTTCAACTTGGTACAGACGACTATCTGGTTAAACCCTTTGACCCGTTAGAATTAGTGGCGAGGGTAAAAGCATTGTTGAAGCGCTATCAAATTGCTACATCTCAAACTATACAAATTGGTGAATTAACGATCAACCGCAAGACCTATGAGCTGATTATCGGTACTGAAAGTCTGACCTTGCCCCTCAAGGAGTTTGAACTCTTATATAAGCTGGCAAGCTATCCCGGGAAAACATTTTCCCGGGAGCAATTAATTCAGGATATTTGGGGATATACCTTTGAAGGCAATGAACGGACACTGGATGTTCATATCAGCCGGCTGCGTGAGCGTTTTTCTGAGAACCGTTGCTCCTTTAAAATCCGAACCATCCGGGGCTTAGGGTACCGACTGGAGGTGCAGCAGTAAATATGAGAAAAAGTATCAGATTTGCCGCCGGAATCATTTTTTTGTTGGTGTTATACACAGGATGTGTCAGTATTACTTTTTTCCTTTCTTCTCAAGTTACTATTTATTCGGCTTTAGGCCTGTCCCCATTATTCATTCAGATTATGAACTCACTTTTCGGTTTATTTTTGGCTGGCGGCCTTTTCTGCCTATTAAGGTTTAACCATATGGGACGAAAAAAACAATTCTTTATGAAAACCCAAAATGCAATTGAAAAAATTGGCGCAGGAGATTTTAATGTCAAGCTCCAACTAGAATTTAACGTGCACAAGGAGTTTGAAGAACTTATGGAAAGCGTAAATAATATGGCTCTGGAATTAAGCCAATTGGAGAAAATGCGGCAAGAATTCATCTCCAACGTATCCCATGAGATCCAGTCGCCGCTTACCTCCATTCGGGGGTTTGCACACGCATTGCGTAATGATGAATTGAGCGCCGAAGAACGTTTGCGTTATGTGGAAATAATTGAGGCAGAAAGTAGTCGGCTTTCCCAATTGAGTGACAGTATGCTGAAATTAGCTTATTTGGAAGCAGAAAATAGAAAGTTTGAGCTTACCTATTTTCGGCTAGACCAACAAATTAAAGACATTATTTTGGCTTGTGAGCCCCAGTGGGCAACCAAAAATATCGATATGGAAGTTGATGTGGAAGAAATGAGTATTAATGCCAATAAAGACTTACTGAACCAGGTATGGACCAATATCATCCATAATAGCCTCAAGTTTACCTCGGAAGGTGGAAAAGTGCGGGTCGAACTTTCTCGACAGGGTAATTCTGCCATATGTAGGATATCCGATACAGGTATCGGCATGAGTGCAGAAGACCAACTCCATGTTTTCGAGCGTTTCTATAAAGCGGACAAGTCAAGGGAACGATCACATGGCGGTAACGGCTTGGGGCTTTCCATCGCCAAGAAGATCGTAGATATACATGAAGGTACAATCGGTGTACAAAGTGTATTGGGTACAGGCACTACCTTTACCGTAACCCTGTTGACAGGCAAATGAATAAGAATCATCGGAGTACAACTTCGCGACTATATTTTGCGAAGTTGTATTTTTTTTATTTATGCGGCGTGAGTTTAAATTCAGTTTAAAAAACTCCGGTATAATTACCAATAAGGTAGCGCGCGCCACTGTAGAAAGGATTAGTTGATGAGGAAAGCTAGTCGGTATCGACTGTATTCCAATTTCTAATGACACATTTGCCAAGTTTTCGAACATATGTAGTTTTAAATAGTCACCAGTTTGGCCTGGAATGTATCATGTTTCAGGTAGACTAATAAATCAATACGGAGGAAATAAGAAATGAAGGTTGTAGCGATCAACGGAAGTCCACGAAAAAGCGGAAATACAGAGTTGCTTCTCAAGGCGGTGTTGGAGCCACTAGCCGAATCTGGCTGGGAAACTGAGTTAATTCAAATTGGTGGCAAGACCATTCGGGGTTGTTGCGGATGCCATAAATGCTGGGAGAATAAAGATAAGCGCTGCATTTTCGGTGGGACCGACATTTTCAATGATACTTTCGCAAAAGCCTTGGAAGCAGATGCTATAGTTCTAGGGTCTCCAGTTTATTTTACAGATGTTACAACTGAAATGAAGGCGTTTATTGATAGAGCCGGATTTGTTGCGCTTGGTAACGATTGTGCACTGGCTGGAAAAGTCGGAGCTGCCGCAGTTACCTTACGCCGTGGTGGGTCCACTCACGCATTTGATACAATGAATCATCTATTCTTCATGTCGCAGATGGTCGTACCGGGCTCTATTTATTGGAACATGGGTTTTGGCCTGAGGCCAGGCGATGTGGTTCAGGACGAGGAGGCATTTCGTAACATGAAACACTTGGGTGAGGCCGTTAATTGGCTGGGAAAGATGATAAAAGCAGGCAATGTTCCTTATCCAGTAGTTAAAGAGGGTGAATTACCTCCCGAACCAGCGCAAAATGAATAAAGCGTTCAACTTCTGACAGTTCATCTATTCCCTTGTTATATGCGTATCTTTCCCACAGGTTGACTGAAACGATGCTGTCAATATGAAATTAGCTGGTCAACAAAAATACACCTCTCATGTTCGTATAGTTTCTCATGCGACATAAGAGGTGTTTTTTCTTTTTTTCCATACTATGGTTCAGACTAACTGTCGGCTGCCGTCTTTTGTTGTTTATAGAGATTTTTTTGCGGCAACAGCTCCCTTGGGTTTTGTGGAAGCCTGTAGTCGGCATGGTTATTGCATAATGCTGTATGGCGGGAGGCAAGCGCTGCATGGGAATTTATCAATCTGATAGGGCTATATGCATGGCCTCTGTCAGATGAGAAGTTGAAAATGCTTGTTTTATGTGTGCTGAAATGGAATGTGACTGCTTAGTCCAGTGCCTTATCAAAATGATAGAATTTATCTATTTGATAAGGTATTGCGGCGTAATTTTGGTGAAAAGGGACGGGTTTTTAGCAGCTTAAAGTGGGAAAAAATTTGTGGTTAAGCTGCCCGGGACTACATATGGCGCTTCCAGCGGACTGCCGACGCTGTTTTTGCAGTGTCTGGAATTATCTGGCATAATTCTTGCAAGATCATGATGTGAGTGCGGAGTAAAAATTGACATAGCATTTTCTTAAAGAGAGGAGTTTATAAATTGAGAAAACTAATTAACCTTGAGGTAAATGAAAAACAGCTAAAGAAAAATGCTCAGATAGCAAAGGAACGGAATATACGCATTCCAACTTTGGAACAGATGAAGAATCCTAAGAATTCTCCCAAAATAATTAAAGAGAAACTGAAAACGACTGGTCTTTGGGATATTGATCCTGTTAATTTATTTAGAATCACTTGGAAAAATGAGCCGTTAGAAACCGGCGGTTTGTATCAAGATTTACCGAATTATGTGGAAATACCTAGTGAAATTACAGGAGTAAAGGCGAGAATATTTGCAATGGCAGGTAAATTCTTTCCCATTGGTGCACATAAAGTAGGGGCAAGTTTTGCATGTTTGGTGCCAAGACTGATTACAGGCCAATTTGACCCGTCTTTTCATGAAGCGGTATGGCCATCGACGGGAAACTACTGCCGGGGCGGAGCCTATAATTCTACGTTGCTTGGCTGCAAATCGATTGCTATATTGCCGGAAAACATGAGTAAAGAACGATTTCAATGGCTAAGCAAGGTTGCTGGGGAAGTAATTGCAACACCGGGATGTGAAAGCAACGTAAAAGAAATTTACGATAAAACGTGGGAACTGAAGAGAACCAGGGAGAATGTTGTTATCTTTAACCAGTTTGGTGAGCTGGGCAATCACCTCTGGCATTACGAAGTGACCGGAAATGCCATGAACGAGATTATTCGGGCAGAGGCCGGAGAAAACGGAAAACTGGCCGGTGTATGCCTGACATCCGGATCAGCCGGTATCCTGGGTTGCGGTGATTTTCTTAAAGAGCGTTATCCTGGTGCTAAGCTTGCTGTTGGCGAGGCCGTCCAGTGCCCGACATTGCTGAACAACGGGTTTGGCGATCATCGCATTGAAGGTATTGGCGACAAACATGTGCCGTGGATTCATAATGTAAAGAACACAGATATGATTATCGGTATTGATGACATTGACAGCTTAAAAATGTTCCGCTTATTCAATGAACCGGAAGGTCGGAAATATTTACAAAGTATCGGCATCTCTGCTGACGCCATTGAAAAACTTTCATGGGTTGGTATTTCCGGCGCAGCCAATATTATCTCTTGTATTAAGTTCGCCAAATACTACGAGCTTACCGAAAACGATATTATTATGACTGTTCTTACTGATTCTGCTGAAATGTATCAATCGAGACTGGCGGAAATGGAGTCGGAGTACGGTAAATATACTTTGGCGAATGCCGCGCTGGATCATGGAATATCAGTGCTCGGACTGCGGACGGACCATGTTGAAGAATTGATTTATCAGGGTAAGAAACGTATTCATAATTTGAAGTATTATACCTGGATTGAACAGCAGATGTATGATGTAAATGAACTGAATGAGCAATGGTATGATTATGACAATTACTGGGGGAGACTGCATCAGATGGGACCAGAAGTAGATCAATTGATAAATCAATTTAATTATCTAATTGACAATTAATGTCAATTCGGGAAACCTGAATGGGAATTACAGGGGGCGTTAATATTTTCCGTGTCAATGGGGACGGGGTTATTGACAACATATACTAGGCGATAAGATAAAGCTGGGGGAGAAAGGGGTCTAGAGATCTGCTTCATAGCCCTGTATGATACAGTCTCCATTTCAATGCGCGGACCTGAAAAGCCAGGCGGTATCCTAAAATCCGTAAACTCGCTGCGTGAACAGTACGGATTTTTTAACGGAATACCGCCTGGCTTTTTTCCTGTGAATTTAAGCCGCTCTGAATGAGTAGCATTAAAATTAAATCTTGTATTTGATACAAGATTTAATTCCAATGCTTTGCAAAAAAGAAGCATTCAGTCGCCAAGCAACAAGGAAGTCAATTTTATTTACTTCCGCACTGGTCTGATATACTTAAAAAACCGTTCCGGATTAAAATAAAAGTAAATTATTCTACCGGGGGAAGTATCAAAGCAGTAACCAGTGCCTGCAAAATCAAAAGTTGCCATTGCCTTTTCAATCTTTTCCTCCACACTACGATTTTCCTGCTCATAATCGAATGGCCCATGTTCAAAAACAATATACTCGGCTTCGGGAACATCAATCATAAGCATTTGTGGTGGTACTTCGCCTTTATAATCAAAAGGAAGTCGTACACCATAACACTCTGTACGTGGAATACCCCAATCGCAGAGTCTGCCGTCCGGGTCATTAATGTACGCCATAATCTGACCGCTGCCGCCGTTAGATTCGCTCCCACCATCGTCATCCAATTTGCCCTTGATACTATCGAGTAAGCCGCAAATTGTTTCGCAGTCCTGTCCCGGAATAAGACTTTGCTTTTGCCAAAAATCCCAATACCCATTACTCTCATAGTTTTTAATGTGCAAAAATTTGTGTGCGGGAATGGTTACAAAATAAATTTTAACATCATCTGTAGATTTCATCATCCCAATCTCTCCCAATCCTAAAAAGTAGCGGTCGAAAGGGTTTATTTTTGTACGAAGAACGATAGGCTTAGGCTTTTTTCACTATCCCGAACCTCTTTTAGTGCAAAGGCTAATTTTCTATGCCGCAGATAATCCCTAAATTGCATACCCGATATTTCTTTGAATTTTCTCGTTGTATAAAATTCGGAATAACCCAGCCTACGAGAAAGAAAGCGTAGTGTCAAGGCTTCGTCATTATAATTTTTAATACATTTGTCAATTTCATCAACGATTATTTGAATTTGTTTCTGCCACTCGTACATTCGTCTATTCACCTCGTTTCAATCACCCTACATTTATTATAAAGAAATAGAGAGATTACTGCTTGATTTTACTTGCTGTTATTTCATTTTCCTCTTTTAAGTTTTACATCTTTTGGTTTTTCTGCACCTTTAGGTATCATCCATGCCCGACTATCATTTATCAGAGCGACTGTTCTTGGACCGCTTACACTAATGAAAAATGGTTGTCTTCCCAGAGGAATGAGGTACATTGAGAAGGATGCTAAAGAAGACCTACCAATTTTAATAAAGACAATTTCGGCACACAGAGCAGCAGAGTGTGCGGAGGCTTTAAAATACGTTATAACGCTATACCAAAAACTCAGAGAATATCATAGCACCCCAGATTTGCACAGGCGTAAGGAAGCAGAGATACAATCAATCATCTACCTAAATAACGTTATTAAGCGGATTAAAGAATAGTAAGCGTATTTGCCGTTATATATCTTGTCGACGAAAGCTGCTTCACAGGCTTACAATATTGACAAAATTATACTTCCTAAAGAAGAGAAATTGCTATTTGGCATCTGATGTGCAAATAGCAATTTTTGTTTTACTACTATTGAGGGGGAAAGCAAAATGTGAGAAGCTAGGGGACGTTCGAGTAGCTAGTGGATGTTCTTCTTGCTTCTCTTTTAAAATGCTTCAACGAAGCAAAATGAACGTCCGAAACCACTGAAAAAGTCAATAAATAAACAATCTTCCCTCCATTATGGTAAAATATAACTGTAGATGTTTGCCGGAATGGAGGGATTTGCTTTGCTTAGACATGTGCCTCACCAATTAAGTATATATAGCGTGCTCTATGACAAAATTCCCAACGACCATATTCTGAAGACTATCGCAGCCAAGGTTGATTATAGCATATTGCAGATTGACTCCGCTATTTATGCAGATAAGCTAAAAAAACATGGATATATCAGTGGTTTCGAACCGTCCTGTCGCTTTTCTTCTATTATATTTATTGACAGGTACTGTATTTATTGGTACATTATAGATGACGATTTTTGTCGAAATTTATACCGATAAGGAGTTTGCATGAAATCAACTGGAGTTGTTAGAAAGCTGGACGAATTAGGAAGAATTGTAATACCTATCGAATTGCGTCGTACTTTTAATATTGGTGAAAAAGACGGTCTTGAAATATTTACAGATAATGACCGTATTGTTTTACGAAAATATGAGCCTGCATGTGTATTCTGTGGAAGCGCAAAGGAAGTAATTAGTTTCAAAGGAAAAAAAGTATGTAAAGAGTGTATTTCAACAATGACTAACCAGGCTGTCTAATTTTACAGCGATGGTTCGATAAGAATATTTTCTTTCATGTTTCGAAACTAAGCCAAAGAGCGCAAAATCGGTGCTCTTTAGTACAAACTGTAGCATTATAATCTGAAAGTAATACAGGGCGTAGGTCTCTGCTCACCATTCAACTGCCTATCTACTCGGAAAGGCGGTTTTGAAAGATACGAGGGGACGGTTCGTCCTGTTTTTTTGTCCCAATAATGGATGAGTAAAGGCACGGATATTTGACCCGTTTTGGTTTAGACTTTACAATCACGTTCTTTAGATACGTCGCTTATATCATTTTTTTAGAGATAAGCTAAAACTCAAAAACTCTAAAGTCACTAAAAAAGCAACCGTCTAAAGCATCCCTGGCAATTGGAGCTTTAGACGGTTGCTTTAAATATAGTAGCTTACTTACGTACTTTTTTTCCTACTAGGATTATTGGATTGATTTGGTTATCGTTTTGTATTGTTGGAGCTGGTGGCTATCTTTAAGAATACCGTCCGGACTACCGATATTGTTACGCGTTGGGGTGGCGATGAATTTGCCATCATCTTTTCCGGGGCTTCTTTGCGGGAGGCATATGCCGTTATGGAACAAATTCGTTATAAAGTCGAGGCGAAGTTTAATTCTTCCTATGGCCTGGCCATAAGCGCGGGCGTTATTCTTCTGGAACCTGACCAAGCAGTAAAAGACCTGCTGCTAACAGTCGATCAAACCTTATATAAGGCAAAGGTCCAGAAAAACTTAGTTGTTGCGCAGGTGGATATTCCATGTTAGTGTGGCGAACATTATCAACAAACCGCCAAAGAGAAGCTGAAATATATGATAAAATACGTAAAGCATCTGACGAAGTTTCCCGGCTTAGTAAAGAAGGTATGGATACAACCGAAGCTCTCCAGCGGCTGGAGGCAGCATTAGCAGAATTTGAGTTATTTAGGTGTATACGAATATAGCGGAAAGGTTCTCTAGTTTTCTGAAGTAGTAAAATTTATGGGAACAGCTATAGGGCAAGCTTGCCTTGTACATGGTTATATATTACGCAGTTAGATATGACACAGAGATCCGTATTATTGGTAACAGCGAAAACCCCTGCCAAATTTGTATTAATTTGGCAGGGGTTTTCGCTGTTTTTAGGGAAGTATGTTTTATAAGGAATGTAAGTTCCGCGCTATGATAAAATTATTTCAAACGTTGAAGCAGTTTCGCACAACCTGACGTCTCTTAGTGTTAGTTTCTTCTTGGAACTGACAGGACCTAAATAAAAATCTTTTCTGAAAAGAGGAACCATGTTGGAACTTTACGATAAATATTCAGTACACCAGATACTAGTAAAGCCAATTCGACTATTTGCCAGTCCAAAACTAAAGGATAAAATAGATGCATTACATTGGCTGAGAGATAAAGCTGAAATTAGTGACTTAGAATATGTCTACCCGCTAGTGTTTGAAAAAAAGACGCAGCTTGGCTTAGTTGCGGCGGAAATCGTTCATGACGTGATGACAAATCTCACTGGAAAGCAATGGGGAAGTATTTATGACAAAACAAAATATTTGCGGATAGATAAAGAAAATCTCACATTCCTTCTAAAATATCCGGAGAACCTTTCAGTTCACTTATTAGGTATAGCAACATTGAATTACAACGGTTATGTTAGGGAAAAAGCACTGCGGATTTTATCCGGTGTTTCCGGTTCAGATGTAGTTCCCTATGTGCTTTTGCGAGTTTATGATTGGGTTGAGCCGATAAGGATGATTGCTTGTCATGTTTTGCGGGAGACGTTGACAGCATCGAATATAGATGCCTTAATTACAAACTTTTATCTTATTGATAAAATGAAAAACATTCTGCGAGTAGACTTAAAGATTATCCAGGCGGAAGTTATATCTTTTCTGAAAGATGAATCTGTAACTGGGAGAATTAAAGCTAATCTTAGGCATCCGAATGTTAAAACGAGGTTGCTTTGTTATTCGATTCTTGCAGATCGGATATCTAACGATAAAGATATTGTTGAATTGGCAGCTAGAGACAAGTCATTTGAAGTGAGGTTATGGCTAGTGGGAGCTATTAGTAAGCTTGAGGCCAAGCAAAAGCATGAGGTAATAAGGGTTTTGCTGCATGATAAATCGGCGAGAGTGAAGGTGGCCGTTTTAAGAAGCGCCCCGGAAATGGTTTGTAATGAGTTTAAAGAATATATATTGGAATTGGCACGTGACGAACATACATCACCAAGAGAGGCTGCCAGGTATATTGCAAAAAGCAGCTTACTGATAGAAGATGCTCCCGATTTCTATAGGGATAGAATTAGAACTCGCCCCTCCGGTGGAGCCATTCTTGGTCTGGGAGAAATACAGGCTTGGCCCACTAATGATGAAGGTTTCTATCGAGGGCAATGCCGTTTTCACAAACAGGAGTGCAGTGGGGGAACTTTTATCAAATTGAAGGTTCGAAATGGGAAAAGGATTTTCCAAGTGATGACATAGTTGTTGAGAGTAGCTTAAAGGATAAGGATGGTTCATTTCCTGATAATAACAGCTACTGGACCGCCTCCATCTGGGTGGGCCCCGATGGAGGCGGTCCAGATACATAAAACATCGGATCATTGGCTATTGACGCAATTACCCCGTTAACAACAGCTCAAGCATGCCTCGTATGATTAATGTCCGAATCTGTAAGCATAGTAGTTCTTCTATTACGAACATATCCAGTAGAATTTGCTTCCGCTTTTGCAAATAAATTGACAATTTTAGCAGTTTGCTCTGCGGTAGGTAACTTATCAACCTTCATACCACAATTATATTGCGCAAAACAGCCTGTTATAATGATATTTAATATTTAACTTGAGTATTTTTGACTCTACTTATTTGTAAAGAATTGATAAATCAAACTAAATCAGAAATGTAATTGATTACATTTCTTTCACAGCAGCTATACGTTTTCTTTCTACAAAGTAGTAGAGCGCCAACACTATTACATACCAGACGAGTCCGCAAATAATGTTAATACGAGCCCAGTCTTGTTGATATAGTGTATAGATGATGAAAAGGAGAAAAACTATGGCAAGATATGCCGAATACGGCGCAAAAGGCATTTTGTATGCCAGCTTGTCAAGCTGTTCTTTTGATAATCCTCTACGGAAACTTATTTGTGAAGCCAAAATCATTATCCATGTAAAGAAATTACAAAGTGTGCCTAAACCAGCAAAGTACATGAAAATATTTTCAGGTACGAGATAGTTTCCAAGTACGCAGAGTAAGAGAATCCCAGCAACGGCTAGTACCGAATTCATTGGAACACCATTCTTATTTGTCTTTGCTAATGCAGCAGGTGCTTGTCCTTTTTCAGCTAAATTGAATATAATTCGAACTGATCCATAAATGTTGCCATTGAAGGAAGATAAAGCTGCTGTAATTACAACGAAATTTACGATTCCAGCAGCATATTGGATTCCAAAACGGCTGAAAATGTCTACGAATGGGCTTCCAACTTTTGAAAATTCTGACCACGGATAAACAGTAATGATAATAAACACTGCGCCAACATAGAATAGCAAAATTCTCCAAAAGGTAGTATTAATAGCTGTCTTCATTGTCTCTTCTGGTTCTTTGACTTCACCAGCAGTCATTGCAATCATTTCCATCCCGCCATAAGCCCACATCGCTAGAAACAAGCATCCAGCCAATCCTTCAAGACCATTCGGAAAGAAGCCACCATGAGACCATAAGTTAGATAAACCTAAAGGAACTCCATCATTACCCAGTCCAAATAAAATAGCCGCGAGTCCCAAAATAATCATGATACAAATAGTTGCTACCTTGATCATTGCAAACCAATACTCAAATTCACCGAACACTTTTACGCTAAGCGTATTGATAGCAATCATTAAAATGAATGTTGCCGCAGCCCAAATCCACTGAGGTGTATCCGGGAACCAAAATTTCATATAGATTGCAACGGCTGTGACTTCTGACATACAAAAGATCAGTGCAGCTAATGTATAGTTCCAACCTACCAAAAATCCAGCACCTTTTCCAAGGTATTTCGAAGCATAATGACTAAATGCACCTGCGGATGGTTCGTGGACTGACAATTCGCCAAGAGCACGCATGATAAGATACATGAAGCCTCCACCTATAATATAGGCAAGTATAACGCTTGGCCCCGCCATAGTAATAGCCTTTGAAGATCCCAGAAACAAACCAACACCAATGGCGCATCCTAAAGACATTAATATTATATGCCTTTTTTCAAGTCCCTTCTGTAATCCAGATGATGTGTTTTCCATAAACAATCCTCCTTGTTCATCTTTGATCTTCTTAATATGCTCAGTTTCCCACAGTATTTCACATTGCCGACCCTGCCTGTCCCCGGTGGTTTTACGCCGCTTTTATCGACTTCTAACCTCCTTTTCTTAACGCTATGTCGTGATGGCAAGCGAGTTAGGTTACGGCAGGTTTTTGAATGGGGCAGAATACGGATTCTGGGGGGCAGGGCGCAAGTAGGATGCCAAAGAGCGGCTGAAATGGCAAATTTAATTAATATTTCGACTATTTTTGTCGCTATTCGGAATCATTTCGCAGGATCAAGTTTCTACTTCGCTCCAAAACCTATTTTCTTCCTACCACCTCCTCGCTAGTTATTCACCAATCGCCAAAATCATCCACAAGGTTCTCCGGATTGCCTAATTACCACACCCCATCACTATAATTAATCATAGCAATAACAACTGCCCGTACTTGGGGCAACACCGTAACCTTTCCAGATAGATCCATTAGGGTCACTTCGTTTTATCCCCATTGCTTACCACCTCTTTAATTATTCATTTTAACAACTGGATATACGTTTGTCTTCGTCAGTACTAGCCAAATCAACAACTGCATTATTATCATCTAGTGCCAATATAAAAGAAGAAAAAAAGTTCTACAATAAGTAGCAAAGGTCACACCTTCTGGCGAATGCTCTAGTTCATTCTGACTGAATATGTCAAAAAGGACAGTGCTGAACATTCTCGAAGGAAAAATTTTAGACAAACTCTAGCATAATTAGGGCGGTTTTATGTTGGAACAAAAAATAGCGATTCTATGGATATAAGAGGGAGCTTAACATGAATAATCTGAAAGTAGCTTTATTGCAGCTTATGCCTGAAGACACTTTAGGTGCCAACCTTCAGAAAGGCTTGAAATATTGCGCAAAATCGAAGGAAATGGGTGCGGACATTGCAGTGTTTCCTGAAATGTGGAGCGTTGGTTATAACATTCCGGAAGATATTGCTGAATTAAAAGCAAACGCTGTACCTGCTGATAGTGCATTTGTCAATTCATTTGGTAGTCTTGCAAAAGATCTCAATATGGCTATCGGAATAACCTTCCTTGAAAAGTATGATCCTTTACCAAGGAACACTCTGTGCTTGTTTGATCGTTTTGGCAACAAGGTACTTACATACTCAAAAGTACACACCTGTGATTTTGGCGATGAATGCCGATTGACAGCTGGCGATGATTTTTATGTGGCCGATTTAGACACCGAGCAAGGTACTGTAAAAATTGGTGCAATGATTTGCTATGACAGAGAGTTCCCGGAAAGTGCTAGAATACTTATGTTAAAAGGTGCAGAAATTATTTTAGTTCCAAACGCATGCCCTATGGAGATAAACCGCATATCACAACTGAGGGCAAGAGCATATGAAAACATGGTTGGCATTGCAACTGTCAATTATCCAAAAGGCCAGCCTGACTGCAACGGCCATTCTACTGCGTTCGATGGGATTGCATACAGGCCTTCTGAGTCTGCATCAAGAGATACACTTGTTATTGAAGCCGGTGAAAGGGAGGGGATTTATATAGCTGACTTTCCTGTTGATGAAATTAAAGAGTATAGAAATCGTGAAGTGCATGGCAACGCATATCGCCATCCACAGAAATATAAACTACTTACTTCCGAATATATTAAGGAGCCTTTTATCAGAAAGAATTACAGAAAATAGTTAAAGGAGAGATGTCCCACGAAATAGTCATCATAGGCATACATTTTACCTCCTAATATTTTGTTATAGAGTTTTGTAATATTTAATCATCAAAACAATCATACTGATTGTTTTGATGATTTTCGCATAATGTAGAAATACGCTTGCCTATTTCTACAAATAATTTGCACGATTCTATTTTCAGCTTTTCTTTAAGTATACGAATTATGCACGATAACCCGGTGATAATTCACAAAATAACAAAAAGAAAAGCGGGATAGTGCTTTAGTGGCACCATTCCGCTTTCTTCTTGGTTACAGAGTCTTCTTGGCAAAATGCAGAACACGTATTACAGATATAAATCACCGTACGTGTCGCGGGGACGGTTCTTTTGGCACTCGCCTTAAATCTGTGCTAAATAATGCAAGAGGTTACTTTGGTACAGATAATGGAGCTTTAAATGTATTTCCTATGTCGGTTATTCGTCGTCCTTGTCTTCGGAGTCTTTGGGTAATGGTTTAGAGGCCGCCGCCGAAGCATCAGTTTTCTCCGAACGATCGACGCCTTCCTGCCACATATGGAAACGGTACACAAGCAAATTTATTACCATTGAGGAACTGAACGCTAAATAACGAAATATTTATGTTGATTTTCACACAGTCTGACGGCCCTCCGCTTCCTTAAAAGTTTTCGCTGATCTTTGAGTTCCAGTCATATGGTTTAATTCGAATGAGTATTCAAGACTAATGGCCAGGAAGCAATGATTATTGCTTTTTTCTTTTATATCCTTAATTTTAGCATGCAAGGAAGAATTAAGAACTCAATAACTGGCGAAGATCATCAAAAGCATTTATAACTTGAAACTTTTTTCTGATTTTCACGTCTTAACTATAAGAGGCTTTGGAGGGTGAACCATGACTGAAAAAAATGACGGTGTCGAACAACACCAATTATATACATGGGAAGAGATAATTGGCAAACATCAGCATTATATATTCAACCTGGCCTTTCATTTGTGCCACAATAAAGATGATGCCGAAGATATTATGCAAGAAACATTTCTAAAAGCTTTCAAAAGCTATAGTAATTTTCGTGGAGAAGCGTCTGTTCGTACTTGGCTAACCCGTATAGTAATTAACACCTTTATCGATAACAAACGTAAAGCTGTTAAGCATGAACCTTTTTTTCAGAGCGACATAATACTGTCATCGGGCAGTAGTCCAGAAAGAGTTGTCATTAAAGGAGAAATGCAACGGTGTATTCATCATGTTCTCCAATATCATTTACCTGAAAAATATAAAACTGCTATAGTACTTCGCGACATCTATGGTTTCAGCTATGCCGCCATTGCAGAAATATTGCGAATCACAGTGGCATCTGTAAAGTCACGGCTTCACAGAGGAAGAAAACGGTATCTGGAACATTTGCAAAAGTCGGGATGCGTTGCATTTATCGAGGATTATTCTTGTTATTGCGAGGAGGCGAAAGAAGTATGTAATGAAGGTGCTGAATCGTTTTTTAGGTTATTTACTGAAAGCAATAAATAAAGGAAAAAAATGATTACTGCGTTATTTCCAGTTAAACATTATAAGAGAGAGGGTTTTTGAATGAATTGCGATACCGTACTCAAGTGCTTAGCCGCATGTGGACTAGACTGCTCCAGGTGTGCCGAATACAAAGAAGGCGAAATAAAGCATCATGCTGCAAAACTGCTTGAACTTCTTGGTAACTATAGTCGTATGGTGCCGATAAAGGCGACTCAGCACCAAGAGTTTAACCATTACCAGGAGTTTGTACAAATTTTACAGTGTTTTTCAACCGCAGGATGTAGTGGCTGTCGTAGTAATGAATGCCTTTGCCCTGTCAATTGTGAAGTAAAAACCTGTCGTAAAGAGATAGGTGTGGATTATTGCTTTCAGTGCAGTAAATATCCTTGCAATCAGACTTTTCCCACTGGCAGCCTGCGAGAACGTTGGTTAAAAAATAATAACAGAATGAAAGATATTGGACCGGTAGAATTTTATAAGGAGCAACTGAAACTTCCGAGATATTAATAGTAAAGAAAGTAGCGGCCGAGTGGAAATCCCATTTTTCCTTGTGCACTATATTAGGAGACACTTTATGGATTATTTTTATCTTGTGCTTACACAATTGGAATTTTTTACCATAATGATCTTGTTTGGAATTTTGGCAATAAAAACAACCTAACCCTTTCAAATTGCAGGAAGAAATGCTGCTAAATCATAAAATTCCTGCTGGAGGTCTTGTCTGCGACCTCGGGAGTGGACAAGGACTTACAAGCGTTATGCTCGTAAAAGATTATGGCTTCACCGTTTATGCCGCCGATTTGTGGAGTGACCCAGAGGAGAACCGCAAATTCTTTGATGAAATGGGACTTACTCGTAAACAGGTGATACCTGTTAAGGCTGACGCTGCCGACTTTCCCTTTGAGAAAGACTTTTTCGATGCGGTAGTCAGTACCGATTCGTATAATTATTGGGGCCGTGATCCGGAATACTTGGACGCAAAGCTGTTACCTTTCGTCAGAAGTGGCGGTTATCTTTACATCTGTGTTCCCGGTATGAAAAAGGATTGTTATGATAATCTTCCGAAAGAACTGCTCCTTTCATGGACACCAGAGCAGCTTGCCTATTTGCGTGACATCACCTATTGGACGGAAATGTTGAATAATAGTCGGGATGCTGAGGTAATTTCCATTTACGAGATGAAGGGAAATAATGACGAGCTTTGGGCAGATTGGATCAGGCAAGAAAATGAAATTGCGGCCAATGACCGTAAGGCGATAGGGGCTGGCGGCGGGAAATATTTGAATTTTATTGCCTTCGTCCTGCGAAAAAAATGATGGAACTGAGGCAGTAGGCTTACAACTGATTATTAAATTTATACCCCTTGCCCCAAACAGTGAGAATATATTCCCGTTTGCCTTCACTTTGCTCCAATTTCTTGCGCAGGCGGTTGATATGCACGGCCACCGTCCGGGTATCGATGGTTTTTTCGCCCCAGACTAGCGAAAACAGCTGCTCACTGGTAAACGGCCAGCCGGGATTGCGGGCCAAGCGCACCAGCACCTGAAACTCCAGTTGGGTAAGGTCCAGCGCCCTGCCGTCGAGAAAGGCCAGCGACTCTGCCAGGTTAATTTTTAGCCCCGGGAACTCCAGCACTTGCTTGCGGGTTACGGACGTGTCCGGCAGGCCGCTGCGCCGTAAGGCTGCGTTCACGCGGGCTAATAGTTCGGCTAGGCTGAACGGTTTGGTTATGTAGTCGTCACCACCAGCGTCCAGACCGCGAATTTTGTCCTGTTCTTCGCCCAGGCAGCTGAGAAACAAAATCGGGATATCGGTTTCCTGGCGCAGCACCTGGCAGATATCGACGCCGTCTCGCCCCGGCAGCTGTACATCGAGAATCAAGAGAGACGGCTCCACCTCCCGCGCCATATGGAGCGCCTCGTTACCGTCAAACGCCTGTCGGCAGTCAAAGCCGTTTTTGCTCAAATACACCGCTATAATTTCACTGATATCTTTATCATCTTCAATGATGAGAATTTTTTGCTCTACCATTACCAGCCACCTCGCTTCTATATGTTCGCGTCCGTGATTCTTACTCCTGCCGCCCGGCAGTGCGGACGAAGCAGGGTCAGCTATGGGCAAAAAACCGCATGCTGACTGGCCCGACGCCTATTTGGACAAACCCGTCGGCCAAAAAAGTTTAAACTTTGTTTAACTTTTCTCCGGCAGGGCGCTAGTTCCTAGCTTCTGTGAGGCTGCCGCCGCACGCCCGGCGTGCCGGCCAAACAGGAAAATAGAGCGGTAATAGAGAAAATAATAGCAGGAATAAAAACGGTTTCAAATTGGTTGGGAAAATGGTGTGTGTGAAGGTGGGCTCTGATAGTGAGTGAAGATTACAAACGGCCGCTGGCAGTCGGTTTGCTGGCGCTGCTTTTTTTCCTGGGAACTATCGCTTGGTCGGCCACTGGGTATAGCCAACCGACAACGGAGGTGGGCGGCTACCCGACTGTTACCCTGGACAGCTCCTGGAAGATCAGACAGGCTGACAGCCCGGAATCTAGCAGTCCGCTATATAACGATGCCGACTGGCAGACCATCCAGGTGCCGGCCAATACGCAGGAACTATTTCCCGGCCAGTCTGGGTATCTTTGGTACCGGCAATGGGTGCAACTGCCGCCCGGCAAGCCGTTGTATGACTTGGGAATTCGGCTGGGAAGAATTGCCTCCGCCGATGAAGTCTATGTGAATGGTTACCAGATTGGTAGCAGTGGTTCAGGGCGAGCAGATGAGCTGGATAATGAAAAAATCCGCATTTATCCGATCCCGGCTGCCGTTTTAGCGGCGGACGGCTATAATTTAGTGGCTATTCGGGTCAACCGATATTATTCCGATATTGGCGGACTTTACAGTGAACCGGTTGTCATCGAAGAATACAGCCAACTTATCAATCAACTGATCCGCGACCAAAGCGTTAAATTCGTGTTTAGCAGTGTATTCCTGCTGTTGGGCACGGCTTTATTATTTTTTTTCGCGATACGTCGACAGCAAAAAGAACTCCTTTTTTTTAGTCTTGGTGTTATTAGCCTGGGTGTCTACATCTTTTATGGATCCCAGTGGCGATATCATCTTGGCATGGAAACGATATACGACACGCGTCTGTATTATATATCCTTAATTACCATTGCGCCGGTTTTCGCACGGTTTGCTTATGTGTATTTAGATGGCCAGCAAAAAGAAGACAAAGCTGTTATTGATACCGTATTTGACTATTACACCAGGGGTATGCTGCTGTATGCTGTTGTAACGGACGGTTTACTGCTGCTCTATGATAATGGAACCCTTTGGTATTATTTTATAACGTTTGTTAGTCAATACCTGGGCATGCCCCTTTGCGCTATCGCCGGCCTATATTCGCTTTATCAGTTTACAATCGTTTCCTGGGACAAAAAACTATTAGTGTTTATGTTTGGTGTTGCTTTTGCCAGCGGGACGGCGGAAACGGTAGAATACGAAAGCTACATTCCAGGAAACCTCGTCATGTGGGGCGTGATGGCACTGGTATTAATCAGTACCATGATTATGGCCAACCGTTTTTTTCGGTTGCAGGACAAGGTAAAGGAATATTCTGCTGGCTTGGAAAAACTGGTTGATATCAGGACCCGGCAGCTAAAAGTTATGGAAGAATCACGCCGCCGTTTGTTGGCCAACATTTCCCACGACCTCAGAACACCGGTCAGCTCAGTGCTGGGCCACGCCGAACTCCTTATGGAGGATGTCGTTGAATCGCCGGAACAACAGCGGGCGTACATCAAACGGATTCATGACAAGATGCTCGGCTTCAACCGCCTCATTCAGGACCTGTTCGAATTGGCCAAAATTGAATCCCAGCAGGAACGCTTCCTTATGGCGCCGGTTACAGCGGAGTCTCTGGTCGAAAATATTTATCAAAAATATCTCTATGATGTTCAAAATGCCGGCATTGCCTTTGAAAACCATAGCCATATTCCGCAAAATGTCAGGCTACAGGCCGATGAAGACCGGCTCGATCAGGTGTTTGCCAACCTTATCAGCAATGCCCTGCGCTACACCTCACCGGGCGGCTGCATTGTCATCGGCTGCCGGTTGGCCGATGGGCTGCCCGCCGATTTGTCTGGTGCTGGCAACGGCCAGTTTATCTGTTTTACAGTGGCCGATGACGGCATTGGCATCGAGCCGGAGCAGGCTTCGCGCATCTTTGAACGGTTTTGCCGTGGCAAGGAAACCGCCAGGGACAACCCCTCCGAACATAGCGGCCTGGGTCTGGCCATTGCCAAAGAAATTATCCTCGCCCATAACGGCCGGATTTGGGTGGACACTACCGTAAGTCACGGTTGCACCATCCACTTTCTCTTGCCGGCTATCGAGTGAAACAGCAAAGGAAGACCTCTTCTTGCGAGGTCTTCCTTTGCTGTTTGCGCCTTTACCACTACTTTGTCGGACTTGGCACAGAGCCTAGTCCTTTTTTTGCGCCCGGGGCCAGTATCCGCCCATTGGCTGGCTGAAAAAAGTTTAAACTTTGTTTAAAATTTTGCGCTGAAATTATTGTTATAATTTTCTATAAGGTCAACAGCAATATGTTACATTACAAGCTGCTTTGGCCGCGCCGTCCAATACGCCCTATAATAGCGGCACTGCCTTAGAAGGCGCCAACCTGCCGGCAAGATAGGAGGAAATAGAACAAATTGTATAAGTCCAAACTTTTATCAATGCTCTTAACTTTTTTTATGTTTTTCAGTAATCCAAACTTCATAACCCACGTTTATGCTGATACTATGATAGATAGTACTGTCACTGCCCAAGACACCGCAGAGTTCCGTGTGGATAAATCGAAGACAGGACAAACGCCCACAGAGGATAACAATGAAAAGTATGATAATTTAACAGATAAAGAAAAAGCGTTTCAATTTGGTAACAATCTATTAGATTTTTATCTGCAGAATAGAAAAAGCTGTGGGCCGGAATGGCTCAAGATTACAGATATCCAATTTAACGTTGGCCAAGATCACAAACCAGTATATTCAATTGAAACGTTACTGCCTTGGGGAAAAGTTAGGGATAATGGTACGACCATGTTCTGGCAGGGGCGCTATGCCCACAATAGCAGCAATTCATCTACCGCTAATCTAGGACTTGGTTGGCGAAGGCTATCTCAGGATAAAAGCAATATTATCGGGTTAAATCTTTTTTATGATTATAATTTTGAATACAACCTGTCCAGGATCGGGGTAGGCGCGGAGAATTTTAACAAACTAGCAGAATACCGACTGAATTGGTATCAGCCAGTTTCAGGAAGTCGGCAGACCGGTGTTAGCTACTTAGACAACGGAATTTTGTATGAGTATATTCGAGCTGTTGCCGGCTTGGACTTTGAAGCAGGTACATCATTTAAGAATATACCGTGGTTAAAGCTTTACGCCGGTGGCTATTACTGGAACAATAAATATAACGCCGATGAAAGAGGGGTCAGACTGCGGACAAGTTTACAGATCAGCCCGCGGCTTAATATTGAAATCGGTTATTTAAACTCCAATCGAAATAGCTCTTATTATGGACAAATAAAATACCAAATGGCTGCAGGTGCAGCGCCGGCTTGGCATGGCGGCAAACAAGGCAAAGAATATCAGAACAATGATCTGAGCGAGAAATTATATCAAAAAGTTGAGCGGGAAACTGATATAAAAACTGAAACATATACAAAATTTGTAGCTTATAAAGGCAATATCCAGACAACAGTCACTAATAGTATCAATCATATGCCAATAGCGGGAGCCAGTGTACAAGCTTATCAGAATGGGACTGCCGTCAGCAATGCTGTTAAGACTGATGCAAGTGGTAACGCAGTGATTAGTGCTCTTGCTGTAGGAACATATATAATGCATGTTACTTATGGCGCTTACAATGTTACAAGCAGTTCTGTCAGTGTTACTAAAGATCAAACTGCGACGACTGCAGTAACCATGACTGTTACTGACGGCTTAGGCAGTGTGAATGTCAAACTCGCGGGAACAATATCCGCAAGTGACTATAAAGTAACAGTAACCGATAGTGCAAATGACACTTACAATGCAACATTGAACAGCAGTAACCAAACCGCGACAATTGCCGGGATTCAAGAAGGGAACTGTACTGTAGCAGTTACCACGCCGAGTGGTTATACAGCAAGCATAGATCCGAGTAGTTTCAACCTTAAAGCAGGAGACACTCAGGCAATTAATATCACTTCAACCCAGCAAACAGGTAATGTGACGATAAATCTTTCTGGCACTATGTCCGCGTCAGACTATACGGTAACCATTACCGACAGTGCCAAGGCAGACCATAAAGTAACGGTCAACAGCACTAATAAAACGGCAGCCATAGCCGGGGTTCCGGCTGGCAACTGCACTGTTACTGTTACCGCCCCCGACGGTTATCAGGCAAGTGCCAATCCTAGCAGCTTTACGCTAACAACAAGCGGTCAGGCAATTAATATCGCTTCAACTCAGCAAACAGGTAATGTGAGTATAAATCTTTCTGGTGCTATGTCAGCGTCAGACTACACGGTAACCGTTACAGACAGTACCAAGGCAGTCCATACAGCAAAAGTAAACAGCACCACTAAAACAGCTACCCTTACAGGGATTCCGGCGGGAGACTGCACGGTTAGTGTTACAGCACCTGACGGATATAACGCAAGTGCCACCCCTGCTAGCTTTACACTAACAACAAGCGGTCAGGCAATTAATATCGCTTCAGCCCCCCGGTTAACGGGTAATGTGACGATAAATCTTTCTGGCACTATGTCAGCGTCAGACTATACGGTAACCGTTACTGACAGTGACAAGGCAGATCATACAGCAAAAGTAAACAGCACCGCGACAAAGGCAAACATCGCCGGGGTGCCGGTAGGCAGCTGTACGGTTAGTGTTACCGCTCCCGACGGTTATCAGGCAACTGCCAGCCCTAGTAGTTTTACGCTAACAACAAGCGGGCAGGAGGTAATAGTTGCCAGTATTATACCAACGACAACCATTACCGCAAAGAATTATGGCGGCGAGATACTGCCGGGGCTAAAACTTCAAATTACTAATATAAGTACAGGTAAAAATACCACGGCGACAACTAATGCAAACGGGAAGGCGACGTTTAGCGGCTTAGCTGCAGGCACATATACAGCAAACTTAACCGACAGTGCAAATAATATTGTTGGAAGTAAATCAAATTTTACAGTTAATGCTGGTAGTGACACGTCGGTCAAAGTCGAGTTTGACATCGCCGCTATTGCCTATGAATTAGTAAATACTTCAGATGGTCTTGCGGATTTTATATTTGACTTACAAGTTGGCGGAATACACGTATACGATGCCGGAGATACAAAACTCGTTAAAGCGCACCAATCAACAATGACAATATTGTCAGGATATTATCTTAAAGCTGGTATAAGATATAAAGGATTTTGGTTGGATTATACGGTCAAACCCCCAACTTTCCCAGAATTTTTTATTGATGATGAAATTCCAAGTGGCTGCAGATATTTTGGATTCTTTATAGCCTACCGGGGAGATTCAATGCGTGTTAAATTATCATGGTGATGATTAGTCTGAGAAGATGACAGGGGACGGCAGACGGGTGGGGTGTAAACAATTAAGACCACCCTCGTTAATTGAAGACGGCGCTGTGAGTGTAAAGCCAATGGCAGATATTTATTTAACCTGGAAGAATATGCCATACAAGTCAATGGGGACGGAGTTATTGACACCCTATTACTAGGCGATAAGATAAAGCTGGGGGAAAAGGGATGTTACTTTTGGCATTGCCCCAAGTAACAAAAGGTCTAGCCCGAAGCCTCCAAGAGCTGAAAAGTCAGGCGGTACCCCGAGGATACAAGGGGACGCTTCGTTCTGTTTCCTTGTCCCAATAAAAGATGAGTAAAGGCACGGATATTTGCCTATGTTTGGCTCAGATTTTACAATTACATCCATTAGATACGTCGCTTATATCATATTTTAGAGATAAGTCAAAACTCTAAAAGTCACCTGAAAAAACAACCGTCTAAAGCATCCCTGGCAATGGGAGCTTTAGACGGTTGTTTAATATAATAGCTTACTTACGTATATTTTATTGCCTACTAGGGTTATTGGATCGTCCAACTAAGTAATCAAGAGATACATCGAAATAATCCGCGATTACAATTAAAGAAGGTAATGAGGGTGTATCTTGAGCACTTTCATAATTCGAGATTTGGCGTTTTCTTTACAGGAGGCATATGCTGTTATGGAACAAATTCGCTATAAAGTCGAGACGAAGTTTAATTCTTCCTATGGCCTGGCCATAAGCGCAGGCGTCATTCCTCTGGAGCCTGACCAAGCAGTACAAGACCTGCTGCTAACAGTCAATCAGGCCTTATATAAGGCAAAAGTCCAGCAAGGGGACGTTACGAAACCACTGAAAAGTCAATAAATAAGCAATCATCCCTCTATTACCCAATGCTTTCCTCAACAAAAGAATGGCTTCCGGCTACTGCCGGCTGCCGTCTTTTGTTGTTTTTTTGCGCAACAGCCCCCTTGGGTTTTGTGGAAGCCTGTATACGGTGTATGGCGGGAAGCAAGCGCTGCATGGGAATTTATCAATCTGATAGGGCCATATGCCTGGCCCTGTCAGATGAGAAATTGAAAATGCTTGTTTTATGTGTGCTGAGAGGGAATGTGACTGCTTAGTCCAGTGCCGTATCACAATGATAGAATTTATCTATTTGATAAAGTACTGCGCGTAATTTTGGTGAAAAGGGACGGGTTTTTAGCAGCTTAAAGTAGGAAAAAATTTGCGGTTAAGCTGCCCGAGACTACATATGGCGCTTCCAGCGGACAGCCGGCGCTGTTTTCGTAGTGTCTGGAATTCTATGGCATAATTCTTGCAAGATCATGATGCGAGTGCGGAGTAAACGGTTTTGACTTTACTGGTAACCATTATATTTGTGAAAGGAGGTGGAAGCGGCAGATCTTTTTGGAAATTCATGGAATCGCAGGAACCGTACCAACGCTTCCCGCTGGCTTATCCTGGTGTTGCGAGACGTCAAAAGAAAGGGTGAGATAACAAGAATGTGTTGTTCAAAAGTGACAAAAGACCGAGCATTAGAAATCGTTAGAAGATACGATCAAGTCTTAGCAATCATTAATCGGTATGGCAAGGCTAAGGAGCAACTGTTATCTATTTTGCTGGATATCCAAGCTACCTCTGGCGAAAACTACGTGGCCGAGGAATGGGCCGAAATAGTCGCCAGCCAATTGGGATTGCCGATTAGCAAGGTACATGATGTATTGACATTTTACGCTATGTTCAATATTTCACAAAAAGGAAAATACGTCATTGAAATCTGCAAAAGTACACCCTGCCATGTAACGAAAGCAGACGCAGTAGTGGCTATGTTTGAGGAAGCTCTGGGAATTAAACTTGGCGAGACCACGCCCGACAATCTGTTTACATTGATGCACACGAGCTGTGTTGGCGCCTGTGATATTGGGCCGGTTGCCAAGATTGGCGATGAAGTCTATGGTAACCTGACAGCAGCCAAGGTAGCCGAGATTGTTACTAGTTACCGGGGGGTGTCGTCATGTCAAAAATAAATAAGCTCATCTCTAACAATTGCGGCGTCATTCGCCCTGACAGTGTTGAAGACTATGTAAAAGCCGGTGGTTATGAAGGTCTGAAAAAGGCTTTTACCATGAAACCCGAAGAGATTATTGATGAAGTTAAAAAAGCTAAACTATTAGGACGCGGCGGTGCAGCATACCCTGCCGGTTCAAAATGGGAACAGCTTCTGGAAATTCCTGAGTTTCCTAAATATATTGTTATTAATGCCGACGAAGGTGAACCCGGCACTTTTAAAGATAAAATATTGTTAGCCCAAGATCCTTTACGGGTAATTGAAGGGATGACCATTGCCGGCCATGTATTTAATTCCCACGACGGCTATATTTATATTCGTGGTGAATATCGTGCTATTCAAAGAGTATTTCAAAGTGCAATTGACAATGCTGTAAAAGCCGGTTATCTTGGCAAAAACGTTATGGGTACCGGCTTTGAATTTAATATTCATATTATGACAGGTGCCGGTGCTTATGTATGCGGCGAAAACTCCGCCTTATTAAATTCTATTGAAGGCAAAGCCGGCCGTCCGCGTATTAAGCCGCCACATTTGGCTGAAGTTGGCTTATTCTTACTGCCGACACTTGTTAACAATGTTGAGTCCATTGCGAACATTCCGACGATCGTTCTTGAGGGCGGCGACAAGTATCTTAGCTATGGTACAAAAGACAGTGGCGGTACCAAGTTAATTTGCTTATCTGGTAATGTTGCTAACCGGGGCGTGTACGAAATTCCATTTGGTATTAGTTTACGGGATGCCATTTATGACCCTGAATTGGGCGGTGGCATTCCTAACGGTAAGAAACTGAAATTTTACCATTTAGGTGGTCAGTCCGGTCCTATCGGCGGTGAAGCTCAACTTGACACTACATACTGTTATAAAGCGCTTCGTAATGCCGGTTTGAGTGTAGGTTCAGGTGCAATCGTAGTAATGGACGAGGATGTTTGTGTTATTGACTACCTTAAGGGTGTTACTGAATTTTTCATTCACGAGTCTTGTGGTAAATGCACTCCTTGTCGGGAAGGCAATAAGCAGATTTACGCAATCCTTTGTAGACTTTCCGAGGGCGAAGCTTCCCAAGATGATATGGTAATACTCCGGCGCTTGATTGATATCATGACCAATGCATCCTTCTGCGGTTTGGGGCAAGCGGCAGCAGTAGCTTTAAATACTTGCTGGAAACACTTCAAATCTGAATTTGAAGATCACCTAAACAAGAAATGTCCGGCACAAGTTTGTTTTACTGAACAGGGAAGAGGTGAATAGTAATGGGTCATCATGCGTCAGATCCTAACAAAATAGTAAATATTACAATTGACGGCATTCCTGTATCGTGTCCTGAAACTACAATGATTCTGGACGCTGCCAAAATGGCTGGCATCGAAATTCCTGTGCTGTGTCATCATCCAGACCTTAAAGTACGGGCTACCTGCCGTATTTGTATAGTAGAACTGAAGGGGCAGAGAAAATTTAAGACGGCTTGCAGTAATGAAGTTTGGGACGGTGCTGAGTTTATTTCCAACAGCCCGGCAATCCGCCAAGCCAGAAAAGATATTCTTGAGCTTATTTTGGCGGAGCATCCGCAGGATTGTTTGAAATGTGTACGTAATACCAACTGTGAACTGCAAAAGTTAGCTAATGACTTTGGTCTTAGTAACCCGATTTTCAAAAATGAGCCGAAACAAATTCCAGTTGAAGATTCTAATGGCGTTATTGTCCGTGATATGGCTAAATGTGTAAAATGCGGACGCTGTGTGGAAATGTGCCAAGAAGTACAAACCGTAGGTGCAATTAACACGGCTCACCGTTCGGGAGAATATGAAGTTACTACTGCGTTTGACCGGCCGCTTCAAGATACCACTTGTGTATACTGCGGACAATGTATCTCGGTTTGTCCGGTAGGCGCTTTATATGAAAAAGATGAAACTGAAAAAGTTTGGCAGGCTATCGCTGCTACTGATAAGCATGTTGTCGTTCAGGTAGCTCCGGCTGTACGGGTAGCGCTTGGCGAAGAATTCGGAATGGCTCCTGGCAGCGTTGCAACCGGTAAAATGGTAGCCGCTTTACGACGGTTAGGCTTTGATAAGGTGTTTGATACCGACTTCTCTGCTGACGTGACCATCATGGAAGAAGGGCATGAATTGTTGGAGCGCATGGGACATGGCGGTGCACTGCCTCTGATTACCTCCTGCAGCCCAGGCTGGATTAACTTTGTTGAGACTTTCTATCCTGAGTTATTGCCAAATGTATCTAGCTGTAAATCGCCACAACAAATGTTTGGTGCATTGGTAAAATCCTACTACCCGCAAAAAGCAGGCATCGACCCCAGTAAGATTTTTTCAGTATCCATCATGCCATGTACTGCTAAAAAGTACGAAAGTGCTCGTCCGGAAATGAGCGGCAGTGGCTATCGGGATGTTGATGTTGTTCTTACTACGCGGGAATTAGCCCGGATGATTAAACAGGCTGGTTTTGACTTCAATACACTTGCTGATGAAAAATTTGATGATCCGATGGGCTTATCAACTGGTGCAGCCGTTATCTTCGGCACTTCCGGCGGTGTTATGGAAGCAGCGCTTCGTACTGTATACGAAGTTGTTACAGGCAAAGACCTTACCAATGTTGATTTTGAAGGAGTTCGCGGTTTGACTGGCGTAAAAGAAGCCGAAGTTGACTTAGAAGGTAAAAAAGTCAAGGTGGCTATTGCGAATGGCTTGAAAAATGCTCGCGTAATTCTTGATAAAATCAAGGCCGGCGAATGTGATTATCAATTTGTTGAGATTATGTGCTGTCCCGGCGGTTGTATCGGTGGCGGCGGTCAGCCTTGGGGAACAACTAAGGCTACTAAAGAAGCGCGTATGGCTGGTCTTTATCAAGCTGACCGCGATTTACCAATCAGACAGTCACATAAAAACCCGGCTGTTAAGGTATTATACGATGAGTTCCTGGGTAAACCGCTTGGCCATAAGTCTCATGAACTTCTCCACACTCATTATCGATCAAAGTCATAGGTAATTGGTTGGGTGGAAGAAAAAGATTTGTATCTTGCAATTCGGAAAAATCCCCCTAAAATATACGTAAGATATATCGAGGGAATGTGGTAACTAATTTAACAGGACGATTCCACCGTCCCTCTGTCTGTGTGCCGTACTGTATACGAAGTTGTTACAGGCAAAGACCTTACCAATGTTGATTTTGAAGGAGTTCGCGGTTTGACTGGCGTAAAAGAAGCCGAAGTTGACTTAGAAGGTAAAAAAGTCAAGGTGGCTATTGCGAATGGCTTGAAAAATGCTCGCGTAATTCTTGATAAAATCAAGGCCGGCGAATGTGATTATCAATTTGTTGAGATTATGTGCTGTCCCGGCGGTTGTATCGGTGGCGGCGGTCAGCCTTGGGGAACAACTAAGGCTACTAAAGAAGCGCGTATGGCTGGTCTTTATCAAGCTGACCGCGATTTACCAATCAGACAGTCACATAAAAACCCGGCTGTTAAGGTATTATACGATGAGTTCCTGGGTAAACCGCTTGGCCATAAGTCTCATGAACTTCTCCACACTCATTATCGATCAAAGTCATAGGTAATTGGTTGGGTGGAAGAAAAAGATTTGTATCTTGCAATTCGGAAAAATCCCCCTAAAATATACGTAAGATATATCGAGGGAATGTGGTAACTAATTTAACAGGACGATTCCACCGTCCCTCTGTCTGTGTGCTAGGGGACGTTCTTCTTGCTTCTCTTTAAAAATACTTCAACGAAGCAAAATGAACGTCCCTCCGCTTTCTTATGGTGAAAAATGCTCTCAAGCCTTGAAAATCAAGGATTGAGAGCTTCCTTTTTTTTGCGTTCCTAAGCGGGAAGATGATAGCGGCCCCGATTGCCCTGCAAATTTGGAAAGGGTGCTAGAGAACCTTCAGCCCTTTCGGTGCTCTATGTGACTGCCCCTCATTCTATCTGATAAGCACCTTCTTTATCTGTGCTGAATATCTATATCATTCGGTAAGAGGGGCACTCCTTGAATAGCAAATGAGGTGCTTCCTGTAGCAGCCCATTTTATATTTATTTCTAAGTTATTCTAATAAATACTATAAAATAATGCATAAAAGCTATTTGTATTTTATAATGTAGTGTAAATACTGAAAGATTTGAGGATGCTAATGTCGAATGAAGCTAAATTTTAAGAATAAAAAAAGTTCTTTAATAAATGAAGTACTTTTTAAAATTTTTTATATCTCTATAGGCATTGTTTCAATTATAGCTTTTATTTCTTATATAAGTGTCTATGAAAGTGAGAAGAATAAAAGATTAGAAGAACTAAGTTCTTATGTTTCAGAAAAAGTTAGAGTCAATAGTGAGATTTTTAAGCTAGCTGAAGACAATTTAAAGATTTTTCAAAAGGAATTTATGAAGCTTTATAGTTCTGATATAAAAGTGACAGAAGATGAATTTTGGTCCTACTATTTTGTTGACAGCCAAGGTGCTACAAGAATGAAGAGAGAATATTTTGATGGTGTTTATACTAAAGATGGCAATTATATTTATGGAATGTCTAGTTTTATAGGCAATAATCAAAAGGTAGATGATGCCGATTTCCAAAGAAGACTTGTACTTTCTATTAAAGTACTGTCTAAGTTAGGTCCCGCATGGACAAATCGTTTCCCTAATGTTAGTGTTGCCTTTCCAGAAAATGCAGGTATTCTTTTCTATCCAGGAGAACCTTGGGGTTTAAAGGCAAAAGCCGATCTTCCTATGAATGAACTAGGGGTTATAAAGTCTGTAAATAAGAAAGATAATCCAGATAGAAAATCTGTTTGGTCTGGGCTTTATTATGATGAAACAGCGCAAAAGTGGACAATAACCTATATGAAACCTGTAGATTTTGGAGACAAGCATCTTATAACTCCAGGGCATGATATATATTTATCTGACTTAGTAGAACGATTAGCCGAAAAGAGGGATGATGGTACCTATAATTTTATTATGAGAAAAGATGGATATTTGATAGCCCATCCTAATAATCCTGAGGAAGAAAAAAAATGGATAGGAGAACTATCCATAGACAAAATAAATATTCCTTTAGTAAAAGAAGCCTATGGATTAATTCAGAAAAATGTAGGACAAGATTACAATAAAGTAAAAATTATTGAAAGCAAAGCTTATGACAGCTATCTTGCAGTGGGTGAGATGAAAGAGCCAAAATGGTATTTAATAAGAGTTTTGCCTATGGGAAATATTAGAAATGTTGCTCATTTAGCTGCTATAAACGTTTTTATTGAGGGTATGGTTATTCTTTTTACCATTCTTTTCATAGTTTATTATGTTATGAAATACCAAGGTGAAAGGCATTTGATGAAGTTGCGACAGGCTGCTGAAGCCGTTGGCCGAGGAGAATACGATAAGGTGGCTGAAGGGGAAATTGAGCTTCCTGTGGAACTAAAAAACGAAATTGGGGTACTATCGAGAAGCTTTTATGACATGTCCATAAGTATAAAGAATTTTAAAGAAAATCTTGAAGGTATTGTGGAAGAGCGAACAAAAGCACTAGAAAAGGCAAATAATGACCTAATGAAGTTAAGCTTGCTGGATGGTCTTACAGGTATTCATAATAGAAGAGCCTTTGATAAAAGTATTAATGGCGTTTTTTTAGAGGCTAAAATGAAATTAGGAACTTTTTCGGTTATGATGATAGATATTGATTTCTTTAAAAGCTACAATGATAGATATGGACATGCTGATGGCGATGAGATTATTAAAAAGGTTGCCAATACTTTTAAAGATAATATAAGAAAAGAGGATCGTGTTTTTAGATATGGAGGAGAAGAGTTTATAGTAATTTTTAATAATTTAGAGATTAATATGGCAAAAGAAGTAGGAGAAGGAATTATAAAAGCTATACAAAATCTCAATATACCTCATGAAGAAAGTCCTTATGAAGTTATAACTGTTAGTGCAGGAATTACAGAGTATAACAATACCTTTAATAGTCCGGAAGAAATAATAAAGGCTGCAGATAAAAAGCTTTATGTGGCTAAAGGGAAAGGGCGTAATTGCTTGGAGATTTAATGGCTGAGTAGTAACAAAATTTCATCATCCCACACAGATATTGAAAATATAAATAATAACAAGTAAGCAGCCGGTTAAGGTGATTAAATTCGCCTAACCGGCTGCTATTTGCTTTGAGAAAATGCAAAGGGAAGATATGGATATAAAGAGAATGTAATATAGGGGTTCTTATCTACTACTCATTTCTATAAGAGGAGAGGCATATGAAAAAACTGCTGATTTTGACATTTGCAATATTATTTATAGTGACAAGTCTGTTAGGTTGTTCATAGGATGCGGGACGGTTCTTTTGTTTCCGCTTAAAGCCATACATTTTCAATAACCTAGATCTTGTTAAAATTCATGGAAGCGCAGGAACCGTGAACCGTCCCGTCGCTTCCCTTGGGGGCTCTCAATTGACTAGATTAGAATATCGGTTGCTTGATGATCGTGGTCAGTATCCAGTGCTCTATTACTATCAGAATATAGATGAGACGGAAATTGCGGCTCGGTTTGCTTGTGATTATTTTGTCAAAGATGCTGTAGTATATGAGCGGCAGTCATGTGCCATGGAGCCGTTAACTTATGTTGTTTATGTAAAAAAGAGCCAAGAAGTGGAGAATGACAATACCGCAGAACAACACAGGAAAGACATTCGGATTGAGATTAGGCACTTTAGAACAGAAGCTGAAGTATATCCTTTGCTGTTTACTTATGTAGTTAAGCAAAATAAGGAAGCTTTATTATATTTACAATGTGATTACTTTATATGGAGTGGGCGGGAATGGCAAAAAACATCAGCCGAGCTAGATGAGGATCGGATGGTATATGTAATTTATGCCAAGCCTGTTGAGGTGAATGATTAAATGAGCAAAAACAAACCGATATATGTTACTAGAAATAAACAGCAATCATCTTCCTTTATAAAGAGCAAAACCGGCAAAGTGGTAGGTCTTTTTTTAGCGGGAACGGTAGCAGTGTCCGGATATGTCTGGCTGAAGGAGCAAGAAGATAAACAAGATGGGCAAAATGCCCATAGCTCTGGCGGCGGAGGAAGCGGATATCATTCTTATAGTGCTGGGAGCAATGCAAAAGGTCCGGGCGGCGAAGGAATTTCATCAGGTGGTGCGGCTAAAGGCGGGATTGGCAGCAGTGCCGTAGGTGGCGGGGAGTAGCGTATGACTTACCAAAAAGTACGGGAAGCAATTTATACCCCGCTCAGGGATGAAGGGATTTTTACTTGGGATTTGATGTACGGCAGTGAATATGCTTTAGCGGCAATTCATTCGATATCACAAGGCGATAAAACGGAATTAGCCTATGCTACTGAGCAGTTAGGAGGGATATTTGCCAAAACGGCAACTGCTATACAAAGGATGGATATGCCAATTTTTCGGGAGCTAGGCATACCTGAAGTGGTAATTAATGCTTCGCGTATTCACGTGCTTGGTGCGCCGACCCTTATTGGACGGTTTGATTTCGCTAGAACAAAACGAGGGTGGAAGATGCTGGAGTTTAATAGCGATACGCCTGGCGGTATTGTTGAAGCTTTCTATGTGAATGGCCAAGTATGTGCGTACTATGGTAAGGAAGATCCGAATCGCGGTATGAATATTGGGATAAAGAGGGCTTTTGCCGAAATTACTGAACGTTATCAGGTATTAGGCTATCCTACGGCACGTGTAGTTTTTTCCGCCCTGGACTGGCATAGTGAAGACGCCGGAACAACACGCTATTTGTTGCAGCAGTCTGGGCTTAACGCCGATTTTGTGCCTCTAAAGGATTTGCATGTATATCAGGACAAGTTATGTGCGTTATGCGACGGAGATTTCCGGCCTATTGATTTACTCTACCGCTTGCATCCGCTAGGCATGCTTGGTGAAGATGTCGATACTGACGGGTTTCCCACGGGCGAGTATGTGCTTCGGCTTGTGGAAAGACGGAAACTGGGGTTGATTAACCCAGCGGCAGCCATAATATCGCAAACCAAATCGTTACAGGCTTTAATATGGAATTTACATGTTATAGATGATTTTTTTACTTCGGAGGAACAGGAAATTATTGCGGCATATATGCTGCCGACATATTATGAAAATGTTTTTTTGGGGCAGGCGGATTATGTGGCAAAACCTATTTTAGGGCGCGAAGGGGGTAATGTGCAGCTATATCATGCTGACGGAGAGTTGCTGGAAGAAGAACAGGAAGGTTGGTTCTCGAAGCAAATGGTAGTATATCAGCAGATGGTAGATTTGGAACTTATTACTGTGCCGGTAGCAGGCGGACTTTATTCAGGCCGACTGTTATGGGGTTCTTTTATAATAAATGGGAAAGCTTCTGCGATTATGGCCCGGGTTGGCGGGCGTATTACTAATGACATGTCATATTTTTTGCCTGTGGGAATGGAATAAGGGGGTTAAGACGTTTATGAGTGTACAATTGCCTAATATAATTAACTTTTTAATGTATCTAAGTACAGCTATCCCGTTGATGATTTTGGGTATTTATGTTTTTACACATACGACACCTTATGATGATTTTGCCCTAATTCGGTCAGGTGGAGAGGTAGAAAGTGTCGGCCGCGTTGATGCTGCGATTGCGGCAGCCCTGGATATTTGCGGAAAAGTTCTCGGATTAACTATGGTAATTGCCTCAGCTATTTGGCATGCCGTAAATATTAGCGATCTTTTCCTGTGGGGCGTTATCGGTATTGTTGTTGAGGTATTGGTATTTTGTTTGTTGCGCTGTATAGTGCCATTGAAAGTAATTGAGGAAATTCCTAAAGGGAATATTTCGGTTGGTTTGTTTTCGGCAACGATCAGTGTTGCTAGCGGACTGTTGTTGGCAGCACTGCTAAGCTACTAGGGGTGACGTAGGGGACATTCCTTTTCGGAAAAGCTAGGGGGCGAGCTTGCCTTGTACATGTTTTATATTTCGCCATTATATATGACACAGAGAAACGTATTATTGGTAACAACGAAAACCCCTGCCAAATTTGTATTAATTTGGCAAGGGTTTTCGCTGTTTTTAGGGAAGTATGTTTTATAAGGAATGTAAGTTCCGCGCTTAAAACGCAAAAATAGGTTGTGACACTGCAATGTATAGATTCGCTTAAACTTTAAAAGGTAAAAAGTAGAAAACCGGAGAAAATACTAACTGGGTATAATAGCTTACTGGTGGAGATACACAATGTTGATTGTCCTTCTTTTTATGACATTTTATATAACCATTCCTTTAGTATTTACAGGATATTTATTTGGCGCCTGTCTGTTCAGATCAGGCTCTATGATGTTTGCCGATTTACAGAAACTTCTGGGCTTGTTCTTTGGTATCACGGTACTTTGGGTTTATACTGAGCAAATTGTCAATGGAAGCCTGCGATTTCTAATTGAAAATCTGTTTTCGCTGTCGGGTCATTATATGGTATCTGAGGCAATACTATCTTTTCCCCTGTTAATGATGGTCATTGTTTTTTTGATTCTTATTAATCCTTGGGAATCAAAATATTCCCCCAGCTTTTCGGAGCATTTAATCGTACGTAATGCTCATAACGAAGAGGGGGAACATAATTTTTATGTTGAAAAAAATAACGAAATTTGTTCGTGCGATCCGGGATATCCAAGCCCCGGTGGAGTATAATCTTGATTTCTATCAAAAAGTGTTACAAGAAATCAACACCGTCAAGTTCAAATCTCTAAGTGATGACAGACTGCAGGAAATATCTGCGGAACTTAAAAGTCGGGTTCGCGCAGGGGCTTTATCAGACTCCCTTCTTGTGGAGTCTTTTGCGCTTGTTCGGGAAGCAGCCAAGCGGGTGTTAGGCATATACCCGTTCGATACTCAGGTTATTGCAGGCATTGCCCTACACAAGGGTAAGATAGTGGAAATGCAAACTGGTGAGGGTAAAACACTAGCCGCCGTAATGCCGGCATACTTAAATGCGTTGGCAGGCAAAGGCGTTCATGTACTCACTTTCAACGATTATCTTGCCCGAAGAGATGCGAAGTGGATGGGGCCGATATTTGAATTTTTGGGCCTTACGACCGGGTACGTCAATGAAGGCATGAGTAGAACCGCAAGACAGCAGGCCTATTCCTCCGATATAACATATGTAACGGCAAAGGAGACGGGATTTGATTACTTGCGGGATTTTTTGTGCACGGAAAAAGAGAAGCTTGTCCACCGGACATTCAATTACGCCATTGTTGATGAAGCCGACTCAATCCTTATTGATGAAGCGAGAGTCCCGCTTGTAATTGCAGGGAATGTGGGCGACAACGAGGAGACTCCTCTTTACTTAGCCAGAATAGTCCGTGGCCTTAAGCAGGGTACCGACTATGATACTGATCAGTACAGAAGTAATGTATACTTTACCGACTCAGGTCTGCTGCGGATTGAAAAAATGCTGGGATGCGGCAATCTTTATGCTTCCAAGAACCTAAGGCTACTGGCCAGGTTGAATTGCGCATTGTATGCCGAAGTGCTGATTGAAAGGGATAAAGACTATATCGTAAAAGACAACAAGGTTGAGCTTATCGATGAGTTTACCGGCCGTATTGCCGCCAACCGCCGCTGGCCGGAAAACCTTCACGCAGCGGTTGAAGCCAAAGAGGGCTTGATAGCTACATCCAGAGGAACTATTATGGGCTCTATTGCGCTGCAGTACTTTTTAAGCCTGTACCCGCGGATTTCCGGAATGACCGGAACAGCCAGTACGGCCGCAGTCGAGTTAAGAGAGTGCTATGGGATGGACGTTCTGGTAGTCCCTACGAATAAACCTTGTATTCGTAAAGATCACCCGAGCATAATCTTTACGGATAAGAGTGCTAAGCAGACAGCCCTGATCGAGGAAATCAAAAGAGTTCATGCAACGGGGCAGCCCATACTTATTGGTACAGGAAGTGTGGAAGAGTCGGAGTTGCTCACGACGGAACTAAAGAAAACGGGTATTCTGTGCCGGGTTTTAAACGCCAAAAATGATGAAATGGAAGCAAAAATAATTGCAAAGGCGGGAGAGCTCGGGGCAGTGACGGTGTCTACCAATATGGCTGGTAGGGGCATCGACATAAAGTTGGGTGGTGAATTCGAACAGGAACGAGAACGGGTAGTCGCGTTGGGGGGACTATATGTTATCGGTACTAGCCAGCATGAAAGCCGCAGGATAGATAACCAACTTAGCGGCCGGGCCGGTCGGCAGGGTGATCCGGGCGAAAGCAGATTTTTTATTAGCCTGGAAGATGATCTGATAAAAAGATATGATATTGCGAAGTTGATTCCCGTCAGAAAATTTCCAACAAAACAGGAAGCGCCGATCAACGATCCTGCTGTATTGCGCGCGGTGGAAAGAGGCCAGAGGATTGTCGAGGGATACAATTCCGACATGAGAAGGCAACTATGGAAATACTCTTTTCTTATCGAGCAGCAGCGCCGTATTATTCATACCAAACGTCAGGACATACTACTGGATAAGGGACCGTTAGATCTTTTATCGGCAAAAGCCGCTGATCGGTACTGTACGCTTCGAGATCAAATCGGGGAGGACGTTTTAAAAAAGTTTAAAAAGCAAATTACCCTTTATCAGATAAACAAATGTTGGGCTGATTATTTGGAGTATATCAGCTATGAACGGGAAGGGATACATTTGGTTGCAGTAGGCAAGAAAGACCCTCTCACCGAGTTTCACAGAATTGCCATAGAAGCATTTGATGAGATGATGGACAATATTGACTCTGAAATAGTTAGGACTTTCGAGACCGTTGCGATCGGAAAAGACGGGATCGATACGCTGAAAGCCGGCCTCAAGGGTCCTTCAGCTACCTGGACCTACCTTATTAATGACAGTCCGTATCAGTTTAGCCGACTGCCCAGCTTGATCAAAGCCGCCATAGCTAGGCATTGCAGGCCTGGGTTTTCGCTACATGCGTTGTGGGAAAAGTATTTTTGGTAAAGAATATTAAAGAGAATCTTAGATGGGCAAAATATTGGCTGATATGAAAAGTCAATGCTAAAGTGAGAGCGACATGGTGATTTTGCCGTGTCGCTTTTTTGTTTCTGAATTATCTTGTAGGGTGGAGAAGCTAGGCGACGTTCTGAAACCACTGAAAAAGTCAATAAATAAACAATTTTCCCTCCATTATGGTAAAATATAACTGTAGATGTTTGCCGGAATGGAGGGATTTGCTTTGCTTAGACATGTGCCTCAACAATTAAGTATATATAGCGTGCTATATGACAAAATTCCCAACGACCATATTCTGAAGACTATCGCAGCCAATGTTGATTTTAGTTTCATTAACGATTTACTGAAGGATTCATATTGTAAGCACCTGGGGCGGCCTGCTAAAGAGCCGGAAATGCTAGCAAAGTTACTTATCTTGCAATATCTATATAACTTATCCGATGTCAAAGTCATTGAAGAAGCTAGACTAAACTTAGCTTATATGTGGTTTTTGGGACTAAATCCCGAAGATGATTTGCCAGAAGCCAGTCTACTTACCAAGTTTAGGAGACATAGATTAAAAGAAACAAGTGTCGATGATATTATTCAGGAAGTAGTCCGCCAGTGTATAGAAAAAGGTATTATTAATGGGACCGGTCTGAGCATTGACGCCACTCATGCCAATGCAAATACAATAAAAAAAGTGCCAGAAAGAATCATGAAGCATCTAGCCAGAAGAATCATAAAGGCTATTGAGGAAGAAAACGGAGAAATCCCATCTGAGCTAATTGGCGAAGTTCCTAACTACAAGCTCATAGAGGACCACAACGAAGCGAAGCAAATTATGAAGACATATTTAGAAACCATAATCAGTAAAGCTGAAAACCATGTAGATCTCTCCATTCTGCCTAGCAGCCAAAAAGCTGTTGACGAAGCAAAGGAAATATTACAAGATCCTAAATTTATCGCACAAAAAGGAATCCGGTCACTTGTAGATAAAGATGCCCGTGTGGGGTACAAATCTCAAACAGACAGTTTTTACGGATATAAAGTAGAATTTGCAATGATCCCAGAAACGAGGATTATTACCGCAGTGACAGTTGATAACGGTGCCTATGTAGATGGTAGCAAATTTGATGAACTCTATCAGCGAAGTAAAGCATGCGGATTGACCATACAAGAGGTATATGGGGAGCTTATTTTCGAAAACCAATCTTAGATACCTTACAAACCGACTCAGTGGAAGTTATCATTCCAGTAAATTCTTGTGTCTACAAAATAGACGAAAGCAGATTTACTTACAATAAAGACAGTGATCAATGGTTTTGTGAAATGGGTAATAACACCTATAAAAAAGTGTATCAAAAATACAAAAATAGAAGTAATATTTATAAATATCATTTTGATAAATCACAATGTATTCAGTGCCCCAAACTACTCGAATGTGCTGGCAAAAACGTTAAGAAAAAAATACTAGGCGTCGGTGAACATAATGCTCAATATTATGAACATAGTCAATTTGCTAAGACTAATCAGTTTAAACTCAAGTACAAAAAACGCGCCAGTCATGAGTGGGAAAAACGGAGAAATGAAGCGTTTTCACGGATTAGATCGTGCCCGAGGGTCCGGTCTAAAAAGCATGTCGATGCAAGCCAAGCTAACGGCTTTAGCCGTAAATCTTAAAAGGATAGCAGCACTACTATCCTTTTGTGGCCATGTGTTTGGGAAACAGATGGCCAATTTTATAGCATATTGCAGATTGACTCCGCTATTTATGCAGATAAGCTAAAAAAACATGGATATATCAGTGGTTTCGAACCGTCCCGTCGCTTCCTCTAAAAGAGGATGTTAAATGTATTTGAAGAATTTGTTAGCTGAGCAGGAAATGGTATTGCGAATTGGAAGGATTGTTTGAAACCTTTCTGGGGCTATATTCAGGAGGAAGTTATGTCAAAAATTTATGATAAGTTGAAGGGCGGAGACTTGCGGTCAATCGGTAAAGCGGAAGAAGTAGTTACAGATATTTTAAATGACAAAAATCTTTTTACAGAAGTTTTTAATGGCATGTTAAGTGATGATGCACTCATTAGGATGAGATCAGCTGATGCAATTGAAAAAGTATCACGTTTGCATCCCGAGTATCTTCAGCCATTCAAACAACAAATAATTGACGAGATATCGCAAATTGGACAACAAGAAGTACAATGGCATATTGCTCAAATGTTCTCGCGACTGGAATTTCAGCCTAAATTGAAAATCGAAATGCAACCCTTACGATCTCTAAATAAAGTTCTTTTAACAGTAAAATTCAAAGAAGTAAGACGGTTGCGTCTTGTCTTACAAAAGATTGGCGGAGAGCCAGTCTTTTTGTTTACACGCCATTTCATCGCCATATATCCTGAATAGGTTGGCGGCGGAATGGGAGTAACTATGTCGAAGTTTTTTACATATGAAGAAAGACTAAGTCTTCAAAAATATCTAAAAGAAAGTCGGTCATTTAAAGAAATTGGCCGCAGACTAAAAAAGAACCCAACCACGATTTCTAGAGAGGTGCGAAAGTATCTATCTGAAGTTGCAACAGGTTATCCGGGATATCCTTACAATGCTTGCAAGAGCCGTTTCAACTGTCGGAGAAAAGGGATTTGCGGCAAGGCATGCATGAGACCATCAGCAGCTTATTGCAAGCTCTGTCAGAGATGTAATGACAACTGTCCGGAGTTCATCGAGGAAATCTGCACAGCAAGATGGAGAGTGCCGTATGTGTGCAATGGCTGCGAGCAAATTGAAAAATGCAGTTTGAAGAAAAGCTTCTATGATGCGGAGCATGCCCATGTCAAAGCCCATGAAAAAATATCGGAATCGCGCAGTGGTCTATGTGTCAGCGAAGAAGAAATTGCAAGGCTCAACGTGATCATCAGCCCTTTGGTGCAGCAGGGGCAGTCCATCCATCAGATTTATGTGTCGCATGACGATGAGCTGATGTGCAGCGAAAAGACCATCTACAACTACATTGACGCATGCCTTTTAGATGTACGCAATATTGATTTGCCCAGGAAAGTGAAGTTTCGTGAACGCTATAAAAAACCGGCCTTCAAAGTAGACAAGGGATGCAGAATCGGGAGGAACTATGAAGCGTTTGAGGAGTTCATGAAGAAATATCCAGATACAGCCATTGTTCAAATGGATACAGTCCTAGGTACGCAGGGAGGAAAGTGCTTGTTGACGATCCATTTTGTAGAGACAAGTCTGATGCTTGCATTTTTGAGAGAAGCGAATACATCGCAATCGGTGATTGATGTATACAATGATCTTGACCAAAAACTGGGCCGGGAACCATTTAGAAAGCTGTTCCCAGTCATTCTAACCGACAACGGCAGTGAGTTTTCCAACCCTAAGGCTATCGAATACGGATCCGAAAGTTACAACAAATTCCGCACACGAATTTATTATTGCGATGCCGGATGCCCTTACCAGAAAGGAGCGATAGAGGTCAATCATGGACTGATACGAAGAGTACTTCCCAAAGGGAGCAGCTTCAATCATCTGAAGCAGGAAGAAATCATCCGGATGATGGATCACATCAATTCCTATAAACGGAAAAAGCTGAACGATCGTAGTCCCTACGAAGCGTTCAGCTTTTATCACGGAGAAGAGGTTTTGCAGAAACTTGGATGCTCACCAGTTGCCGCCAAGGACATCTTGCTAAAACCTATCCTTCTCAAGAGATAAGACGATAAAAATGTGCCGCCAGCACCCATGACCATAACTGGAACAGGGGTGGATTCTCCGATTACAAAAAAATCGAGAGGGAATCGACCTCCATTTGGCATGCCCATTTTCACCATGATACTTCAGAAAAACGAAAAAATCAAACTGCATCTTGGTTACAAAAGTGGCTTTTCGTTTTCAAATCCTGCATTTCGGATACAAAAACTGCGTTTCGTTTACAAATATTCAGTTGTCAATTTACAAAATGGCGTCTCGGCTTACAAAGTGGCATCTCACTTTTCAATTAAGCGAACAAAAACGTTTGGATAATCTGAGAAGTCGCTCTTATGCGCAGTTTACCAACCTGGAAACTGCTTTGGTAAAACTGGCATCTCAGGCTTCCTTTCTTTCTTCCTTTGCCGGTCGGAGCTGATGTATGATGGTAGAGCAAGCTGGCAGCGTGGTATGTGAACAGTTGACCAGGAAACTGGACATTCTTCAGAAGATCAGCACGAATACTAAGTTTCAAATGCAATTTATTCAGCAGCGTAAAATGAAAGGCTTATTGCGGCTTTTACGGGAGCGGGCGCAATATTTGCAAGAATGGGAAACACTTATGAAAGAAACTGACAGTACTGTAATTCTTGCAACGGCTGATGAGGAAATGAAAAGGTTAATTTTGCTGATTGAAGGTAAGCTGCAGGAAATCATAGAGGACAATGATGCTGCCATAGAGGCCGCCCAAGCTGAGAAAAACCATATTGCTGCAGATTTGCGGCGGATTGATGCCGAAATAAAATTGCGAAACTCCTATGATTATCAGTGGGAGAAATTCTCTGGAAACTGGTTAAACCAAAAAGGATAGGCATAAAAATAAAAGAATGCCCTTAAGCAAGCAGTAAGTCAGATGAATATTGCCAAACAATGTTAACTTATATTGTTTGGCTATTTTTATTGATAATAAATGTATATGAGTGACAATGGGCTTCTATAAGTATTTATGATGGTTTTAGAATTTCTAATTCGCTTCCTATATAGAGAGAAATAACGTTTTCATGAATAGTTTCACAGGAAGCGTCAGGACGCTTCGAAACCACTGAAAAAGTCAATAAATAAACAACTTCCCTCTGTTATGGTAAATATAACTGTAGATATTTCCTAACGACCATGTTCTGAAGACTATAGCTGAAATAACAATAGCACCAAAATACCATGTTATTAACTGGCACTTGGTGCTATCAATGACTGTCATTGCCTATTTCGCCATTATGATAAGCTGCATCAGCTCCATCCGGGTCTTAACGGCTAACTTGCGAAAAATATTGTTAATGTGCCTTTTCACCGTGAACGGCGAGATACACAGCATGCCGGCTATTGTCGAGTTGCTGTGCCCCTCATACACCAGAAGCAACACTTCATTTTCCCGGTCGGTAAGACAATACTGCACGCTAATATTCTCGATGGACTGTTGACTTCCGCCAGCCCAGTCCGGTCCCGAAGCTACGTCCGGTTCCAAAGTCTTATTAAACAGCTTTTCATTGTAGATATAGGTAATAAAAAGAATGTTCAGCAGCAGATAAAGACCGGCGCTTATCGAATCAAAGAGGAAAAGGCCGGATGATTCAGGGGCGAAAGGATAAATGTACATCTTGAGATCCTGGCAATAGAACAGAAATAGAAACAGGATCAACCCTGCCCCCAGAGTCAACAATGCTTTTTTTGTTCCCTGGTCTGTCCCTTTCAGGCCCTTTACCAGATAACCCGTGCAACCTCCCAACGCAGAAACAGAGAGGATACTGTTCATGCCGATGCCCAGAGCTTTTCCCCACGTGGTCAATATATTAAAATCCTGATCCATAGCGTAAAGATAAATGAACAGCCAGGCCAACACATAGGATAAACCGATAACCTTAAGGCTTTTGTCAAAGAACCAATTTTTTATTTCCTTGCCCGATACTTTACCGGCCACCCTCACCCAGGTATATAAAAGTGCCACTAAGCTGATATCAGAAAAAAGCATCATGCCGACATTGATTTCCCAGACATAAAAGGAGCGATAAAAAAACAGAAAGTTGGTGACTTGGTATAAGAAAAAGGTTGCTACAAAAGCCCTCAACCATTTATATAGCGCATTTTCATATCTTTTCGCCAGCAAGACTATCAGGGTTATACCGGAAGCCCCCAACAGTAGCGAAACGGTCTGTAAAAAGAATAGCACATCCATTAAAATCTCTTCCATTACTCCTGGCCACACCCTCCATTATTATAAATTACCACCATTATACCATATAACATGCTGGGAGAAACATTAAAAAACGTGGATTTCTTGAATAGCACTAAGGTACTAACGAATAAAATGGTACCTTGGTGCTATTGTTATGTCCGGCGGTATTTAGTTCAATTATCTTTGGAGAGATTGTAGGGGCAATTATTTCAAAGGGAAGTTCTTTCCACTGTTGATAAACCAAGAAAGTATTGCTGGGAAGTTAGTTGCTGCCTAGTTGCTGATATTAATCAGCATGGTAATTTGAAGGAACTGTAAAATGCATGGGAAGTGTGCATCTTTTTTACCCTATGACTGACCAAGGTTAGTTTGTGGTCACAATATTTTGCACAGGAGGCAAGATCGTCTAAATGTAAATTGTCATTACATGGGGATAAGCGTAATTTTTGATCAAGGAGGCACTTCGTTGAAAAGAATAAATATATTTATGATATTCTTCCTGTTCTGCCAGATACTTTTGCCTGGTAGAGCATTTGCACTTACGCTTCAGGAATGTGTAGGTACTGCTCTACAAACCCATCCCGATCTGCTTGCGGCGCAAAACAAAGTGGTGACTAAACAAGCTGAGATCAAGCAGTCTCACGCTGGTACCAAACCACAATTTAGTGCAGGAGCATCGTATTCACGAACTGGCTCTGGCAGTGCCAAAAGTAACAAAAGCTATGATACCAGCGTTCAGATAGAGCAACTGGTGTACGACTTTGGCAGGACAAGTCTAAGGATCAAATCCGCCCAAGTAAGTAAAGAGGCCGCTGATGCAGACTACCTTGCTGTTCAAAAAAAGGTTATCGCCAATGTCCGGGCGGCTTACTATAGTTTAAATCAACATGAACGGCAAAATCATGTTGCCAAAACCCGTTATGATAACTATGCTAAGCGTTTCCGCTGGGCTGAATCTTACTACGGAGCTGGTACAAAAGCAAAAATCGAGGTAACCAAGGCTAAAGTCGATTTAGCTAATGCCAAGCTGGCGGTTGTCAAGACCGAATCAGCGATTGCGCAATTCAAGGCGGAACTGGCATCTGCAATGGGCCAGCCGCTGCGCCAAATTGATGCCGTTGACGACAATTTAGCCTATCAGCCCTATGATATTACTATTGAAGAGGCTATTGACCGTGCGATTGCCCATCGTCCGGAACTGATTGCCCGGCAGAAGACGGATCAATATGCCCAGTTAAATCTCGATTATCAGAAGAAAGGCTGGGAACCCAGTGTGAAGGCGTCTGCCGGCTATGGATTTTCGGGTTCAGCGCCGTTTGATGACAGCCACTGGAATGCCCGTCTTTCCCTTTCTCTGCCGCTATGGGACGGCGGTCTTACTCGCAGCAAAATTGAAGCAGCGGCGGCAGAACGCAATGTTTCTAGGGCAGAATTTGATAGTCTGAGAAATTCCGTTATGCTCGAAGTCCGCAAAGCATGGCAGGGTTTATATGAAGCAAAAGAAACCTGGACAGCGGCGCTTGCAGCAGAGACGCAGGCGAAGGAGACTCTAAATCTGGCCGAAGAACGGTATATGGCCGGTGTTGGCAATAGTCTGGAAATATCTGATGCGGTCGAGAGTTATGCAACTGCACAGACAGAAACCATTTCCGCCTTGTATCGATATAAAAGTTCACAGCTTGAACTGGAAAAGGCAATGGGGGACTAATGAATGAATTTTAAATTTAAAAAAATATTGCAATATAAAAAAATGGTACTGGGACTGGTAGTAATCTTGTTGGGGGGCGGATATTTTTTTATAACAAAGATCAGTGAGGAGGAAATACACTATAAAACGACACAAGTCTCCCGCGGCAATATCCGTTCGGTCATACAAGCGAACGGGTCCCTTGATGCTGTTGAAACAGTTGACGTGGGAACCCAGATCTCCGGTACGGTTACTAAAATATACATTAATTATAATAGCAGTGTAAAACAGGGACAGTTGATTGCGGAAATTGACTCATCCACGCAGGAAACCGAGGTTACGCAGGCCGAAGCCAGTTTGCTTACCGCTAAAGCGGATCTGATGAACTATACGGCGCTTCTTGCCAAAGCCGGTAAAGATCTTGAACGGACACAAAAGCTGGCCGCTAAAGATCTGATTGCTAAAACAGAAGTCGATGCCAACGAAAGCGCCTATCTGACCGCGCAAGCGCAAGTGGTGGCTGCTGAAGCGCGAATAAAACAATCGGAGGCTGTGCTTACTAGAGCAAAGATCAATCTGGGGTACACCAAGATTTATTCGCCCGTTGACGGTGTTGTTGTCGCTAAGCTGGTCGAGCAGGGACAAACGGTTGCGGCCAGCTATTCAACTCCCAGCATTGCCAAAATTGCAAGAGATTTAAAACAGATGCGGGTCGAAGTCAATGTGGATGAAGCGGATATCGGCGGGATTAAACAGGGCCAGAAGGCAGAATTTACCGTTGATGCCTATGGGGAAAAAAAGTTTTTTGGCGAAGTTACGCAAATCCGTCTGTCACCCAAAACGAACAATAATAATGTGGTTACCTATGCAGTGATTGTTGGCGTATCCAACGATAACGGGATACTGCTTCCCGGCATGACCGCTAAAGTATCTCTGATTGTTCAGCAGAAAAATGATATTCTGATAGTGCCAAATTCAGCATTCCGTTTTAAACCGGTTGATCCTAAACCGGTTGATCCTACTACGGATGTGGGTGATGAGAACTCGTTCTCTCAGCCGACGGTGGCAGCAGTAGCTACTCCTACCCTCTATACACTGGAGAACAAGACCATTGTTAAGAAGGAAGTGGTGAAAGGGATTACCGACGGACAGAATACGGAGATCCTGTCAGGTCTGAACGAAGGCGCGACAGTAATTACTGGAATTTTCATGGAAAAGGAAGGTAATTAGTATGGCGTTAGTTATGCTAAAAGATATCCGGAAGAGTTTTAAGGTGGATGAGGAAGAACTGGAAATTCTTCACGGCATTAACCTGTCTGTTACCAAAGGTGAGTTCCTTGCAATGATGGGCCCGTCAGGTTCGGGCAAGTCCACTACTATGAATCTCTTGGGATGCCTTGATAAACCAAGTTCCGGGGAGTACTGGCTTGATGGGCAGAATACAAGCAGCCTTGATTCCGACGCACTTGCCAGCATCCGTAATCAAATGATCGGCTTTGTGTTTCAAGGCTTTAATTTGTTGCCTAAGACCAGCGCGCTGGAGAACGTGGAACTGCCGCTTATCTATGCAGGAATGCCGCAAAATGAACGGCGCAAAAGAGCAATTGAAGCTCTTGAACTGATAGGGTTGTCAGAACGGTTGTATCATGAGCCTGCGCAGTTGTCAGGCGGCCAGCAGCAACGGGTCGCGATTGCACGCGGTATCGTGAATAAAGCGCCCATACTGTTGGCTGACGAACCTACGGGAAACCTTGATTCCAGGACCAGCGATGAAATCATGGATTTGTTTGTAAAATTGAACCGGGAATTGGACATTACCATCATTTTGGTTACCCACGAGCCGGATGTGGCGGCCTATGCAAATCGGATGATTCACTTCAAGGATGGCCGCATTATTAGCGATGAAAGGTTGAACAAATCATGATTTCCACACAGCAGATAATTAGAATCGCGATACGGGCTCTGTATAGAAACAAGACGCGGTCTATGCTGACGGCGCTCGGTATCATCATTGGGGTGGCGGCCGTCATTGCGGCATTTGCTGTCGGGCAGGGTGCAAATAAAAGCATTGATGAACAGATTGCTGCCTTTGGCAGTAATTCCGTCATGGTATTTCCTGATCACTCTGGCTTGTCTTCTTCCGGCAAAACCCACCCGCTTACGATGGATGATGCGAAAGCAATTGAACGTGAAGTATCAGGAATTAATGCAGTAGCACCGATTATAGAGTCTTCTGTAAAGTTGATTTATGGCAATACACACTGGAGCACGAATGTGACAGGCAGCAATGCCGCCTATGCAATCGTTCAGGACCGGACAATCGCCAAAGGCCGGGGCTTAAATGACAGTGATGTTCGGCAGGCTGCCAAAGTGGCTGTTCTTGGCCAGACGATTGTCGATAAGATGTTTTTTAATGAGGAACCGGTAGGCAAATCCATACGCATCAATAAAGTGCCCTTTACCGTTGTCGGCGTGGTTGCCTCGAAAGGGCGAAACACCAAAGGCAATAATCAGGACGATTTTGTCCTGGTGCCTATAACTGCGGCGCAAAGCAGACTGGTTCACGAGAATACGCCGGGGAATATCGACAATATCTTCATTAAAGGCGTTTCCATGAACTCCTTGCGATTTATTCAGCATGAGACAGAGTCATTGCTGCGTGAGCGCCATAAGATAAAAGCCGGTGAGGCCGATGACTTTGCGGTAAGAAATATAAGCCAGATTCTCGAGGCGCGGCGCAAGACAACGACCATCATGTCCATGCTGCTTGGTTCTATCGCCTTTATCTCACTTGTGGTCGGTGGGATCGGTATCATGAATATCATGCTGGTATCTGTGTCAGAGCGGACCCGGGAGATCGGAATCCGAATGTCTGTCGGTGCCAAAACCAAGGACATCCGACTGCAGTTTTTGCTGGAGGCATTTGTCTTATCCATGCTTGGCGGTATATTGGGGATTATACTGGGAGTATTTGCCGGATATATGCTGGCTTCCTTTACCGAAGCCCCACCGGTATTTACTGCCACATCCATTCTTCTGGCCTTTCTCTTCTCAGCAAGTGTTGGCATCGGGTTTGGTTATTATCCTGCCTATAAGGCTTCTTGCTTACATCCGATTGATGCATTGAAATATGAGTAAGTGTCCTTTACAGGGTATTCACCCTATGATGTAATTGTTTTAGACTGGGTGATGCCCGGTCTAACCGGGCTGGAGGTTTGTGAATATTTGCGGAAGAAAGGCTATCAAAGCCCTATTTTGATGCTTTCGGCTAAGGCTGATCTTGTTGATCGGGTACTCGGATTGGATTCAAGAGTCGATGATTATCTTGTAAAACCGTTTGAATTAGAGGCCGGGCCGGTCGTCAGGGTGACCCGGGCGAAAGCAGATTTTTTATTAGCCTGGAAGATGATCTGATAAAAAAATATGATATCGCGAAGCTAATTCCCGTCAGAAAATTTCCAACAAAACAGGAAGCGCCGATCAACGATCCTGCTGTATTGTGCGCGGTGGAAAGAGGCCAGAGGATTGTCGAGGGATACAATTCCGACATGAGAAGGCAACTATGGAAATACTCTTTTCTTATCGAGCAGCAGCGCCGTATTATTCATACCAAACGTCAGGACATACTACTGGATAAGGAATCGTTAGATCCTTTATCGGCAAAAGCCGCTGATCGGTACTGTATGCTTCGAGATCAAATCGGGGAGGACGTTTTAAAAAAGTTTAAAAAGCAAATTACCCTTTATCAGATCAACAGATGTTGGGCTGATTATTTGGACTATATCAGCTATGAACGGGAAGGGATACATTTGGTTGCAGTAGGCAAGAAAGATCCTCTTACCGAGTTTCACAGAATTGCCATAGAAGCATTTGATGAGATGATGGACAATATCGACTCTGAAATAGTTAGGACCTTCGAGACCGTTGCGATCGGAAAAGACGGGATCGATATGCTGAAAGCCGGCCTCAAGGGTCCTTCAACTACCTGGACCTACCTTATTAATGACAGTCCGTATCAGTTTAGCCGACTGCCCAGCTTGATCAAAGCCGCCATAACTAGGCATTGCAGGCCTGGGTTTTCGCTACATGCGTTGTGGGAAAAGTATTTTTGGTAAAGAAAATTAACCGAGAATCTTAGTTGGGCAAAATATTGGCTGATAGGAAAAGTCAATGCTAAAGTGAGAGCGACATGGTGATTTTGCCGTGTCGCTTTTTTGTTTCTGAATTATCTTGTAGAATGCATTGTAATAATATAACTACTATAATAATTTATAGCAGCAAGATAAAGGATTAACGGAGGAAGAATATTATGTACACATTTACAAATCAATTTATTTCCAGTCAGAATAACATGGAATTTTTGAAAGCTAGCATGATGGGGCCTAATGCCATGCGAGTAGCAGAGGAATTAGCGTCATGCCTAAACGTCAATGAGAATATGCGTATACTTGACCTCGGTTGTGGGTGCGGTCTTTCCACGCTCTTGCTGACACAAAAATACGGCGCAAAAGTTTTCGCCGCCGACTTGTGGATTTCACCGACTGAAAACTATGAGCGTTTCAAATCTATCGGGATTGACGATAAAGCCGTTCCGATTTCAGTAGACGCGACCAAAGGATTGCCTTTCGCAAACGGATATTTTGACCTGTTGTTTACTGTGGACGCTTACCATTATTTCGGTGATACGGCGGAAATGCTCCCGTCGCTCATTCCTTTTGTGAAAAAGGGCGGCTATATCGCCGTGGCTATTCCCGGCTTAAAATACGAATTTGGAAAAAATGTTCCCGATGATATGGAGCCGTTTTGGAATAGCGAGATGGAAAGAACCCTGCACTCTCTTGATTGGTGGAAAGATTTGTGGAAGAGGGCCGAGGGCATTGAAATGGTGGACAGCCGCGAAATGGCCTGTTGCAGACAGGCGTGGGAAGAATGGCTGACCGGTTCTCATCCCATTGTCGCTGAGGACATCAAAATGATGGAGGCTGAGGGCGGAAAGTATTTTAATCTTGTTCAGTTGATTGCTAAAGTCATTTGAGTGGCGACCACATAATAAGAATCCTGCCGCTTGACGGTCAACAAAAAAACGTGCGGCGGCGGGTAAACGGCAGAACGGCAAAAGCGGACGGTTTAAAACCGTCTGCTTTTTTTGCCCCCTTTTCACGTTGCAAAGCCCGGATAAACCGAGAAAAGCCACGGGACGGTGGAAATGTCTCAAATGAAGACACAACCACCGTCCCCGTGGCTTTCCTTTTGGGCATATACATCCTGCCCGTCCAAATACACCTTTCCGCTTGTCGGCACGTCCACGCCGCCGATGATGTGAAGCAATGTGGATTTGCCGGAGCCGGAGGAGCCGATGATTGCGGTAAACTCCCCCTTTTCGATTGTAAGCGAAACATGGTCAAGCGCGGTAACTTGGTTTTCGCCCTTGCCGTAGACCTTGCATAGATTTTCAATTTTTAAAAACTCCATTATGTGAGTCTCCTTTCTCATGGTTTACCCATATAATAGAACCTTCAACTTACATCTCTGTGACTTTCTGGTGAAAGATATATCATTATATCATAGCGCAGCAATGTTATAACTTCAATGGCCTGCCTTTTTTTGTGCTGCACTAAAGTAAATTTAAAGTGCCGATAGAAGGGTACCACGATAAATATGGTCATGCCGCCGGGCATTTGGTATTGTTGGAGCTGGCGGCTATCTTTAAGAATACTGCCCGGACTACCGATATTGTTACGCGTTGGGGTGGCGATGAATTTGCCATCATCTTTTCCGGGGCTTCGTTACTGGAGGCATATGCCGTTATGGACCAAATTCGCTATAAAGTCGAGGCGAAGTTTAATTCTTCCTATGGTCTGGCCATAAGCGCAGGCGCAAGTTACTCACTTATTTGTAAAGGGTAAACTTGACAAAAGAACAAGAACCATTGTACAATCTAAATATAAACGTTAGCAGTCAATGACGGCGAGTGCTAACAACATATCGGTTTAGCCGTTTCGGGATACTTAAGATTAAGTGCGAGAGAAATAACTCGTTAACACTTAAGTTTGGTATCCTTGAAGACGGTTTTTTTATTTAAAAACAATATAGATTTCCACCGCCACGGGATACGGAAGATTGGGTGTGACGCATCACACTCGCCGGCACGCGCCGAATATCCTTGTAGGCGGTTTTTTTATCGCAAAAAACGAAGGACGAACATCCAAACGCAGGAGGTTTTTTATGGGCAACAATAGATTTGAGCCCAAATTGAAAACGAAAACAATATATATAAAGAGATTTTTCAACGGCATCCCAATAATCCTATTCTGACAGCTAAGGATTGGCCGTATCCCGTGCATACAGTGTTTAATCCGGCGGCTACCATGTTCGGGTCGACCGAGTGGTATGAGAGGGAGGGGGACGTTGATGATGTGGCTTTTCCCAGCGGTTTGGTGCTGGACGATAAGACCGGCCTGCTGAAAATCTATTATGGAGGAGCGGATTCTTGCATAGCCATGGCTACCGCTTCTCTGGGCGATTTACTGGAATATATCCGGAAATGCCCCGAACCGAAAAATGAAGCTCTTTGTTGATAATAGCAGGCGGACTGATTTGCGGGTCCGAGATTCAAGGACAGTAGGTAGAATTAAGAAAGTTAGGAGTAACAAGATGAACGAGCGAAGAAATGTTGCCTTTTTGAGTACATATCCTCCACGCGAATGCGGTTTGGCTACATTTACGGAGGACCTGGTGAACGAGATTAACAAGGTAGCCTTAGTCCGACCGTACGTTGTTGCGGTTGCTGCTGGTAAAGAAGAATACGAGGACTCGCGGGTGGGATATAGGCTTAGTCAGCATGACCACGAAAGTTATCTGAGGGCTGCCCACTGGGTAAACAGCTATATCGATTTGCTGGTTATCGAGCATGAGTACGGAATATTCGGCGGAGAATGCGGCGAATATATCATCGATTTGGTCAAGAATCTGAAGATTCCTTTTGTTGTCACTACCCACACGGTACTGGAAGAACCATCAACCAAGCAACAGGCGGTTTTGCGGGAACTTGGGCAACTGAGCACGAAGTTGGTAACGATGGCTGAAAGTTCGGTCCCGATATTGGCCGGGACATACGGCATTACACCAGGTAAAATAGTGGTTATTCCCCATGGTGTTCCCAGTTTGCTAGTTGGGGCACGGGAAAAATTAAAGGTCAGTTATGACTTGAAGGATAAGCATGTCATCAGCAGTTTTGGTCTTCTCAGTCCAGCCAAAGGTCTTGAGTATGGTATTGAAGCAGTCGCGAAAGTTGTGGCGGATTTCGCTAACGTAGTTTATCTCATTTTGGGCAAGACGCATCCCTATGTCAGACAGGGAATAGGCGAAAGCTACAGGCAGAGCCTTATGGATTTGGCGGAAGGCCTCGGGGTGCGGGATAATGTCCGATTTGTCGACAAGTACCTGACCAAAGAAGAAGTGATAAAGTATCTGCACTTGTCCGACATCTACATGACGCCGTATCTATCCAAAGAACAGGCGGTCAGCGGGACGCTGGCTTACGCGGTTGGCTGTGGACGGGTCGTCGTATCCACTCCGTACCGCTACGCCCAGGAAATGCTGGGCGATGGCAGGGGGATGCTGGCTGAATTCAGGGATTCCGATTCATTAGCGTCATGCGTGAGCTATATCCTACGCAACCCTTTCCGGAAAAAGGAAATGGAGTTAAAAACTCTGGCGGTCGGGCGGATGATGACATGGGATAACGTAGCTAGGCGCTATACCCAACTGTTTATTAGAATCATAGAGGGATTCCATCCGGGCGGAGCGCTGGTGGGATAAATGAATAAATTTATAAAAACTTTTGATGATGCACATATCTTCCGGATGACCGACGATACTGGAATGTTCCAGCACGCGCGAATTAGTGTCCCGGATCTGTTGGAGGGCTACACGACCGATGACAACGCCAGAGCGCTAATAATGGCGGTGATGCTCTATGAGAAACTACAGAAGCCCGTTTACCTTGCGCTGGTTTACCGTTACCTGAGTTTCGTTTTATATGCGCAGAATGAAACCGGCCGGTTCCGAAATTTTATGAACTATAGTCGGCGATTTAAGGAAAAAGAAGGCTCAGAGGATTGTTTCGGGCGCTGCCTATGGGCCTTGGGGTATACCCAAGCATCGCCAACTATGCCCCGGGGGATAAAAGAAGCGTGTACTGATGCAGTTAATCGCGCCCTGCCCAATATCCGATCCGTTACTTGGTCGCGCGGCCAAGCGTATGCTCTGATTGGCCTTAGTCTTATCGGAAAACCTGCAGTCGACAATCTGATTTGCGAATTGGCTGACTCGCTTTTCGACCGATTTGAACACTGTGTCAGGGATGAAGAGTGGCGATGGTTTGAAGACAACATTACCTACGATAATGCAGTATTGCCGTGGGCTTTGTTCGCGGCTTACAGCCGACTGGGGCAGGACAGACTACTTCGCGTGGCGCGAAAAAGTCTGTCCTTTCTTGATTTAGTTACTTTTCGTGACGGCTATTTCCGTCCGGTGGGCTGCAACGGGTGGCTGATACGCGGTGGAGAGCCAGCGCAGTATGACGAGCAGCCTCTCGAAGCTTGTACAACTACACTGGCTCACTTGGCTGCGTATGAAGCTACTGGCGATGCAGCTATGTTGGAATTGGCCCGGAAGAGTTTCTCCTGGTATTGGGGAGAGAACTCCCGCCGAGAAGGCTTGATCGATAACGAGACAGGAGGGTGCTGCGACGGCATCACAACTGATGGTCTGAATCGAAATCAAGGGGCTGAAAGCATTGTCTGTTACGCCATTGCAGGTTTGGCGCTGGCGAAAGACGATGCTGCGGTTAGTAGGAAGTACTTGTCATTGTGCTCCCGCTAAAAATTTAGCCTCTTAGTTGAACTGGCCCTTGGACTTATAATTTGCAAAAGCTGGGCGGAGAAGGCCCACGAAAGAATGAGGAGAACAGGAATGGAAAAACGTGAATATATGAAGAAAATCGAGGCTCAGCTTACAGAATATAATGCTAAATTAGCGGAACTGCGAGGCAAGGTTCTTCAAGCCCAGACTGATATGCGGAGCGAATATCTTAGCCAAGTAAAAATGCTCGAAAGCAAACGAGATGAGCTTAGAAAAACGTATGGGCAGTTTAAGGAAGTTGGTGCAAACGCATGGGAAGATGCGAAAGAAGGGACCGAAAAAGCTTTGGCGGATCTCAAGGTGGCTTTTGATAAGGCGATAAATCGCTTTAAATGGTGATAAATCACTCCTAACCCAGACGATTGAGCGATTTTTGCCGTTAGTGAAATCCTCCGACATGATTATTGTGACCAGTCAGAACTATGTTCACCAAGTGAAAACTGAGCTTGCAGTTTCAAAAGCAACGGATGCACATATTCTGCTGGAAACCGATGCCACGCAATACGGCTCCCTGCCATCGCGCTTGCAGCGAGGTATTGTATTGGCTGGTTAATGTTTCGCGCCTCGGGCACTGAACCCATTGTGCGTATCTATGCCGAGGCAAGTGAGCCCGATCGCTTGCGCGATATCCTCGCTGAAGCGGTAGAGTATGCAAATGACGCGTAAAGTTTTTTTAGTATACCCAGGTTGGCGGCAGGGACTGAAGAATGAGGTGTATTTGTCAGAAGGGAAAGTGATTTTGATGAGCATATCCTCAAATGGAGTGACGGTTTACAGGTTGAATCCCGATGAAATCGAGCGTTTTTTGGCGGCTAAGTATGGCAGAAAAATAACGGCGGTAAATCCGGCCAGAATGGCGAACGAAATCAGAAAATAGCAATATTCAATGCGAAGTATAAAAAGCCAGATTTTTAAAAGTTGATCTGGGAATGAAAGACTAACAATATTCTGCGGAAGATAGGACGTGAAGAAATATTGAAGTCTTACCGAATCCGGAAGAAGGAGCTATTGTGGAATTAAATAGAGATGACCTTGTTATACAACCTGGGGGGAGCGAAGAATATTGGCCTGAGATATACCAGAATGTTGCCCGCGCAGACGTTAACAGAGCTCAGATAAAAAATCTGATGTTTGTTGGTAGTAAACTAAAAAATGCCAGAATTGATGAAAAAAATTGTCCCTAAGAGGAACGAAATTAAGTATTGAACCTGTCGGCTGCAAAGGGGGATAAGACATGTTTGCGATTTTACTCATCGGCTTTGTCGTGGGGGCGGCGCTGGGAAAGATTATGCCGGGGCGCGGATTAGGAGTGATCGGTGATCTTGCCCTGGGGATGTTGGGGGCTTACGCGGGTTCCATGGTTTTTAACATGTGGGATTTGGCTGCTTATGGAGTGGTTGGTTCTGCCGTTATGGCGGCATTGGGAGCGGCCTTGGCACTATGGATTTTTCGAATCCTTTTGTAAGACCCTTTTGGGAGAGGAACAAAATAAAATTGGGATTCGGTACGCAACTTATTAATAAGGGGGATGAAATTATGCCGGAGATCCCGGTTTCAGAGAACATAGCGACACATCCAATCTGGGTGAGGATGGAATCTCAAATTGCCTGGTATATTGATAAGAGCGGCTATAACAAAAAATGGTATAAGGTGCTGAAATTTTTTCAGATCACTTTGGCCATTAGTATTCCGGTCATTAGCCATGTAGACATGGCGATTACAAAATGGATTATATCGATTGAGGGTGCCTTAATCGCCATCTTTGAAAGTATACAATATATGAATCAATATGAAGTCCTTTGGATTTCACACCGATCAACGGCTGAGCGGTTGAAGCGTGAGAAGTTCCTGTTTTTATCTGCCGCTGGTCCTTATCAAGGTTTAAGTGAGAGCGAGGGCCTTACACGCTTGGCGGAGCAAGTCGAAGAACACATCTCTATTGAACAGGCCAATTGGATTAACAATCGAAACTAAGCCAGAGCCTTTGAAAGGTATTTGCGCTGCTTTGTCCATAGTTGCGCGTCGCATTGGTCGATTAGATAGTTGGAAAGGCAAAAGAGTGGTTGCACAGTGTTACGAACGGGGAGAGTGCGCTAATCGAAAGCAAGTCGAATAAACCAGTAACAATCGCTCTGGAAGAAATAGCCCAGGGTAAGATTGTTTATCAGCGGACTAAGATCGGCATAAAATAAGAGAGGTTTATTGTATCCGCAAGATCGTCCGATCAAGGGCGGGCCATTGGGCTATTGTGGCTAAAACGCTAATATAAGGAAGGAGGGGAATACTAATTGCTTTATACTGTAGAATATAATCGTCTGGAGGAGTAATATGATACATAAAAACGAAACGTCTAGTATGCCAGGGGATCCGCCCGATACATTAAGCGACGTAAGCATGGACAAAAAAAAGAAAAATATTGATGAAATGATTGAAGAATTTAACAAGAACAATCCTGCGAAAAAAAACAAAAGGAAATACCGGTAGTCTGAACCCATACATAGTATGGGAAAAAAGAAAAAGGCACCTCTTTATGTCGTATAAGAAAACTATACGAACATGAGAGGTGTATTTTTGTTTTTCCACCATTCCCTTCGGCGAATCCAAGCTATATCTTTCCGCCATTATTGATGGGTTCAACAATGAGGTAATCAGCAGTGTCATTAGCCGATCACCTAATCTGGAGCTTGCTTTTGAAACAGTCAATCAGGCTATCCGAAGCCGAAGTACGCTATACAATGCAGACCCCATTCTAACTTCACCTTGGTCATGCCCTTAAGGCTAAATCGGCGCATGTCAAAATTGCCTTTGATATTTCCAAAGACACTCTCGACTTCAACCGGCCTTAGGCTACGCATGTTTTACGTTTTCAGAAAAATTCATGAGCGAAACCTCCTAAAATGTATTCATTTAAGGGGCTTAGTCGCACATTTCCGTCTATTTGTCAACCTTTTTCTATAAAAAAAGAACAGGGTGCGCTTTTTTCGTACGCGGTTCTTTTTGGGATTTATCCTTGTCTCTAACTTAATGACATTGCCTCGGCGGTGGCTCTTTCTATGGCTTGGAACAGGCTGCCCGGGGAAATGTTACCGGATCGATCTTTTCATCCTGGCCGGATTGCAGATTGACCGTTTCAAGTATTTTGAGAAAAAGTGATACCGCAGGGTTCTGGCAGTCCTTCTTCCAGGTAGCCATGATATTACAGCAGGCTTCCTCCCCCTGCATGCCGACTAAGGAAATCCCGGCAGGAACATGGCGCGCCAGCGACGGATCTTTAGGCATGAAAGAAATGCCCATCCCTGCCTCGACATACCAGTAAACACTCTCCATATGGGTTGTCTTGCTGGCAATATTAGGTGTAAAGTTTCTGCTTGCACAAAGATTCATAAACCAGCTAAAACCGTCCGGTGTTTCCGTATCGGACAGAACAATGAAGGGGTCGGTGGCCAGGGCCGAGATATCAAGGGAAGCAACTCCCGCGTAAAGATGGTCGCCGGGCAATAAAAAGTACATAGGCGTTTTTTGAATTAGACGCTGGGCGAACCGGCCGGTTTTCAGTTCCCGGCCCATTATGATCGTGAACCCCATATCCACTTCGCCGGATTCAATAGCCTCTTCAATCATTTTAAGGGTTAACACCCGGATATCAACGCTGATTTGCGGATATAGTGAGTGGAAGCGTTTGAGCGAATACGGGAGAAAGGCATTTTCAAAACCAAAACAGCCGAGTTTCAGACTGCCACGGATGCCGCGCTGGGCCTGACGGGTTTTTTCAATAATATCGGCCATTCTGGCGATCAGTCCATTGCCCTCGCGCAATAAGGTTTTTCCGGCCGGTGTCAGCTCAAGAGACCTGTGATGACGAATAAACAGGTCAACGCCCAGCTCTGATTCGAGATCGGCAATTTGTTTACTTAGCGCCGACTGGCCAATATAAATCCTTTTAGCCGCCTCAGTGAAACTCAGACACTGGGCAACTGTTATAAAAGACTGCAAACTTCGGATATCCATGCCGTTTCCTCCTGACTGGCTAATTATCTTACTATAATCATAATATAACCGGCTGTGAAACGGTAGATGATCGGGACAATTTGCTATGATTTTTGGGAATGGTTTTAAGAATTATGAGAATTTGACGCTGTTTTCGAGCTGGGTTAACATTGAAATACAAGCGATCTGTTCATTTGGAGCACGCAAATAATATACAAATTAATTTCAATAAAAATAAATATACGAGGGAGTGGGAACATGAAAACACCACAAGAACTATTATTAGAACGCAAGACGCGGGTTCATAAAGCCGTTGCCCTGGAAAAGCCGGACAGAACGCCGGTAATATTAATGGCCGATGCTTTTTGCGCCAATCACATGGGGGTAAAGCTGTCCGACTTTTGTTCAAGCCTTGCTATCCAGAACCAAACGATACTAAACTCCGCGAAAGCTTTCGGCGATATTGACGGTATGAATGCGCCCTATGCGGCAGGGCCGCTGTTTCCGCTGATTTTTATGACCTATGTCAAACTTCCCGGCAAGGAGCTGCCCGACAATTCCCTGTGGCAGCTTGACGAAAGGGAAGTTATGGCGGTGGAAGACTATGATACTATCCTCAATAAGGGCTGGGCGCCGTTTATGCAGGATTATCTGGTCAACAGACTGCATTACCCGCTTGCCCAGACGCTGGAGGAACTGGCGCAAACACCGCAATTTGTGAAAAACTTCGAAGATGCCGGGTATATGATATATTCGCCCATTATCGCCACCGCGGTCCCGGAACTGCTCGGAGGCGGCCGTTCCTTGCCGAAATTTATGCGGGATTTGTATAAGATCCCCGATAAGGTCGAGGCTGTACTGGACGTTATCCAGCAAGAGTGCCTGGAAGCCTTGCGGCAGCAAATCCGGGCGACCAAAGCTTCCATTGTGTTTATGTCACCGGCCCGCGGAGCCAGTGAGTTTTTCTCGCCGAAGCTCTGGCAGCGTTTTATTTGGAAATACCTAAAGGAAACAGTGGACGTAATCCTGGAAGAAGGGGCGTTTGCCGATATTCACATTGACTCCAACTGGGAACGCGATCTGGAATTTTTCCGGTCGCTGCCGAAAGGCAAATGTGTTTTTGAAACCGACAGCGCTACCGATATTTACAAAGTCAAAGAAGTTATCGGCGACATGATGTGCATCAAAGGGGACGTTCCGGCTGCCAGGCTGGCGCTGGCCACCCCGGATGAAGTCTATAGCTATTCGGCCAAACTGGTGAAAGACATGGGGCCGGGTTTCATTCTCTCTTCCGGCTGCTCCATACCGCCGAACGCCAAGATTGAAAATGTCAAAGCCATGATTGCGGCCGCCACCGGCCAATAGAACATCTTTCACCACGAGTGACGTAGCCAATAGAAAATAAAGACAAAAAAATATAGTCATGATATAATATCAATAAATAATAATTTTTTCAAGCTTGGAAAGGTAGCTAGGGTTCCGCCTCTTACGAGGGCTGCGACCGAGCGCTACAGCCCGCTTTGCGGGGGCACCTATTGGCATAAAAAGCCCGAGGGGGATAGCTTGGCGTATTTAAGTGCGTCAAGATATCTCTCCGGGCTTATTTTTTTAGGAAGGGGTTGGGTGTTCATGATTGCCGATCAATATGACGTTTTTCTGTTTGATCTCGATGGTGTAATTTATCGTGATGATGTTGTTTTAGCAGGGAGTAGAAGATGTATCAGAAAACTTCGGGCACTGGGGAAAAAAGTTTATTTCTTGACGAATGATCCGCGACCAACTAGACAAGAGCTATACGATCGCCTAAAGTCAATGAAGATATCAGTGTCACAAGAAGAAATAATTACTTCTGGTTGGGCGACTGCTCAGTATCTAGCTGAAAATAATATCTCCGATGTTTTTGCAATTGCCACCGAAGGGTTTATCAGCGAATTGGAAGCCCTTGGTATTAGAACAAAAATTGAAGTTAGTTGCCAAGCCGTTGTAGCTGGTTATAATGAAAACACGAATTTTGCTCAAATTCAGCAAGCGATAAGACATCTAGAGAAAGGCTCACGATTTATTGCTACAAATGCTGATAAATCATTTCCGGGGCGAAATGGGCGATGCATTGCGACAGGGGCAATTGTTGAGATGATTCGTATGGTTAGTGGAAAACAACCGTTTATTATCGGTAAGCCATACTCTTATATTTTTTCGATTGTTTTCAGGAGAGTTGTTCCTGGTTCACGGATGGTAATGATCGGCGATAGCCTGGAAACAGATATCTTAGGAGCACATCGGCAAGGAATCGATGCTATTCTTTTATACAAAGATAAGTTACGTTTTCCGTCAAAGTACGATTATCGGATGCCAGACAATATTATTCCTAATATTTTAGATTTGTTTAAGCCTAATGTAGAAGTGAAGAATTGGAGAAATCCGGGTTTTCCATGGCCGGACGATGTAAAACCTGGTGTAGCGGCAGTAATATTTAATGCACAGCGTCAGGTATTATTGGTTAGACGTAATGACAATGGCCTGTGGAGTCTTCCGTCAGGGCACTTGGAAATTGGTGAAACGGTTATAGAAGCGATTAAACGGGAAATACAAGAAGAGACGGGTTTGATTGTGGACGTGAAGAAATTAATAGGCGTCTATTCAGATCCCGTTTCGCAGGTTTTTTCTTATCCCTCTGGCGCTACTACCCATTTCATTACCTTGAGCTTTTTATGTTGCATAACAGGTGGATGTATGCAAGCGGACTATAGTGAAATTGCTGAAGTTGCTTTCTTTGATATAAGTAATTTACCAATTAATTTACTAAAAATGCATCCGCAATGGCTAACAGATGCGTTAGTCGAGCAAAGTTTTTCTTTTCTTCGATGAATGCGTAGGAGAAATCCCGAGGACACTACAATGCTGCCGTGAAAGACTAGGGGACGTTCTCCTCTGCGTGACATCACCTATTGGACGGAAATGTTGAATAATAGTCGGGATGCTGAGGTAATTCCCATTTACGAGATGAAGGGAAATAATGACGAGCTTTGGGCAGATTGGATCAGGCAAGAAAATGAGTTGCGGTCAATGACCGTAAGGCGATAGGGGCTGGCGGCGGGAAATATTTGAATTTTATTGCCTTCGTCCTGTGAAAAAAATGATGGAACCGCAGTCAGCTTCATTACTCTGGCTTATCCGGAACATCAATATACCCTTGACCGACTAATACCGACGTGCCGCCGACTTTAATACTAGTTACGCGATTGTCCTCCTTGTGCAGCGTTACTTGTATCAGGCTAGAGCGACCGATTTCGAACCCTTGCTCGATTGTACTCGTGTAAGTTGTGTTGCCTTCTGCGATTCGGGAACCCAGGTAACCGGCAAAGGCTGTCGCTGCGGCGCCTGTGGCCGGGTCTTCAGCTATACCCAGGGCTGGTGCGAACATTCGGGCATGGAAAGATGATTCGGGACGTTCTGTTTGAGCGGTGAAAATATATATATGGGGGGCCCAATAATTTGAAAACACGCGCTCCCATTCGGACAAATTAACTTTTGCCCGCTTGACCGCCTGCAAGTCATTAACCGGTACGAATAAGAAGGGAACGCCACAGGAAACTGCTTGTGGAAAATATTCGGTTGACGTGATGTCAGAGACTGACAATGATAGTACCTTTGCGATTTCTTCTGCGGCAGGTGCTGCCGGACCGAACTCGGGAAGCATTCCGGCAGAGAGCTGAGAAAACGAGGGATTGCCGTCTTTACTGGTAATCGATACGTTGATGTCGCCAATCCCCTCCTCAAAGACGATTTCGGTAATTTCGCCACGCAGAGGAATCTCACCCGTTGCAGCTAGGATGAAAGCCGTTCCTATGGTTGGGTGCCCTGCGAAGGGAACCTCGGTTCCCGGGGTAAAGATACGCAATTTGCGAGTGTTATCCCGATTGGTTGGAGGAAATACAAAAACAGTTTCGGACAGATTGAACTCCCTTGCAATAAGTTGCATGGTTTTATCATCCAGACCTTCTGCATTGGGGAAAACTGCCAACTGATTTCCGCTGAACAGAATGTCAGTAAAGACATCCGTCGTGATGAATTGGTATCGCATACTCTAATACCTCCTGAGTTTAAGCTTGTTTTGGATCACTGTTTAGCTTATAATAGCATTCAATAATCGATCAGTAAAATTGGAAATACTCGATGATAAGTTCGAATAAACCGATTGAAGTGGCGATACCGTAAAAGAAGTGAGTAAGGAGGTTCAGTGTGGATACTAGAGAGTTGCGAACATTTGTAACGATAGCAAAACACGGCAGCTTTACAAAAGCAGCCACGGAGCTTGGCTATGCTCAGTCTACGATTACTGGACAGATACGTACATTAGAAGCTGAGCTTGGGACACGCCTTTTTGAACGCATTGGTCGACGTACATTTCTCACTTCGACAGCACAAAAGTTGATGGGCTATGCTCAAACCATCCTATCCTTGTCAAACGAAATGACCAGTCTGGCGAATCTGAACAATATGCCGCAAGGCGCTTTGCGAGTAGCCTCGTCAGAGTCTTTGCTATCGACACGATTACCAAGCTTATTAGCAGAATATCATCGGCTATATCCTTCGGTGGAGCTGATATTGAAATACGGAAATTATGGGTCTTATTTGCAGGCTTTACGGGAAAACGAGATTGATGTTTGCTTGCTATTGGACCAGCAGATCGTTGATGCTGACTTTATTCCCGTAATTGCTGTTTCCGAGCCTATTGGCCTGTTCGGGTCTCCACACCATCGATTGGCGGCATGCGGGAAGGTATCTGTGAGTGATTTGAGTGACGAAACATTGATTTTAGGCGAAGCGGATTGCAGCTACCGCAGACTATTGGAACTCAGTATGTCTAAGGAGGGAATCCGCCCTAAATCTATATTGGAAATAGATAGTGTTGAAATCATAAGGCAACTCGTAGCGGGTAATCTGGGAATTACGGTTCTGCCGCGAGTTACGGTCAGAAATTTCTTAGAGAAAAACGAACTTATAGAGCTTGAGTGGCAAGGACCACCATTTAATTTAAAAACACAATTGCTTTATCATAAAGATAAGTGGATTTCCCCGGCTTTGGAGGCTTTTCTGGAACTGTCTGCAAATTATTTTACATGAACGTTGCCCCAATCAATCTCCTGTTTAATGTGTCTGCAGTGCATTTCTAGTGAGCTACCTGACATGGTTCGGAAGCAGTGTTTGGAAGTATTGAAAAAAATAGTGTAGTATGGGTCTGAATTAAGTAAAATGCATAAGGTGATGCTGATAATATAATTTGCAAAGGCCATAATAGGAGGGAATGTAATAACTCTTATGAAGAAATTATTTATATAATATGCATTGGAAGAGGTGAGAAATATAAATGACATTTTTATGTGGGGACGAAATTTAGGTGCTGTAACTAATATTGTTAAAGCAGATGTGCATAAGCACTGGATGATACAATTGTTTATTAGTAATGATGGAAATTTGGAGATTAATGTAAATGATCAAAAAATATATTGTCGTGCCATTGTTGTTAATATGAATACAAAGCATATGTTTTATTCTGGCAACCAAATTCACTTTACGATGTTAATCAATCCAACTACTCAATTAGGAAGAGCAATGCGAGTACATTTTTTAAATGAGAAACCCTACTATATTTTATGCGAAGATATAGCAGTCGAATTGCAAAAGCAGCTTACAAGTGCTATTAGTAAGGGTGAAAACGCCGATTATTCAGAGATTATAAGAAATGTTGTCTATTGTTTTAAAGATGACAACCTCAAAGGATATGATGAAAGAACTGAGATAATATTAAGAAGGATAGACACCTGCGCTTGCGAAGAGGAAAAACATCAGGTGAAACAAATAGCAAAGGAAATGGCTCTATCTGAAAGTAGACTATCACATCTTTTCAAAGAAGAAACTGGTATTCCACTGAAAAGTTATATTGTTTTTCATAAGTTGCTAAAAGCGTATGAAAAGATATTTGATGGTGAAAGTATTACAGCTGGAGCAATAGCGGTAGGATTTGATTCTGCAGCACATTTAGCATTTACTAATAAAAAAATGACTGGAATGTCAGCAAGGGGAATTATGAAGGAAAGCAGATTTTTGAAAGTAATTCTATAAATGAATTGCTATAATATGACTATACTAAAAAGCAGGAGGTCATATTATGAAAAAGTATTTACAGACAACACATATGTTGGATTATAATTGCCATGAAATACAGCAGTTGGTGAAGAACAGAAAGTGGAAAGAAAAAGATAAATTTCAAAAAGTTCTTGAAATATACAATTTTGTCAGAGATGAAATAAAATTTGGCTATAATATTGATGATACATTACCTGCGAGCAGTGTACTAAAAGACGGCTATGGACAGTGTAATACTAAAGGAACTTTGTTTATGGCTTTACTTCGAGCCGTTGATATACCTTGTCGAATTCACGGTTTTACAATCAACAAGGAGCTGCAGAAGGGCGCTATGACAGGCTTAATGTATAAGATTGCGCCACAAAATGTTGTGCACAGCTGGGTAGAAATTTTTTTTGATGGAAATTGGTTCAATTTAGAGGGGTTCATTCTTGATGTTCCATATTTGAGTAAACTTCAAGATAAGTTTTCTGAATGCAAAGGAAGCTTTTGCGGATATGGTGTAGCAACTAATGATTTCAAAAATCCTCAAATTGATTGGAATAAAAATGATACTTATATACAAAAAGAAGGTATTAATCAAGATTTTGGCGTATTTGACTCGCCGGATGAATTCTTTAGCAAGTACAGTCAGGAGCTATCGCCGCTGAAAAAATGGTTTTATCAGCATATTGGGCGTAAGCTTATGAATCAAAATGTATCAAAAATTAGAGAGAGAGCAAGATGATGAGAAAGCAGGAGGCGGAAAACGGTTGAGGATTACAATTAGAATTGACAATTTATAATTTAGTACCGCATTCTTGACACTCTTTATTTATAATAGAATATTCTTTTTCTTGACATCGACATTCATGAATGTCATAATTATTTTTAGGAGATGATAAGAATGCCTCGAACACCTGAACAAAATAATCAAATCAGACAACAACGTAAAAATCAAATTTTGGGCGCTGCCTTTGAGGTGTATACCGAAAAAGGATTTCAAAGTATGGAAATGGGCGATGTTGCTCAAAAAGCTGATATTGGGCGAGGGACTCTTTATCATTATTATAAAAATAAGACCATGCTGATGAGAGACGTATTTGCCTTGAAACTTGAAGAAGCCAAAATTACCGCAGCAAAAACTCTTAGTACTGACCAAAAGCCAATCATCCGCTTGGAATCCTTTTTCCGTCAAGAATTAATAGCACATCTTCATCACCCTTTACGGTATCGTTTTTTTAAATATTTCTTTGAAGACGTTCATGAAGTCTATGCCGACAGTGCAGAAAAAGTTCTTCAGGACTTTGAAACAAATAATTATCAACCATTAATGACTACTTTTCAACAAGCAATAGACGATGGAACAATTAAGGCAATGAATCCGACCAGGTTGACACAGCTTTTTTGGGGAGCTTTCATAGGTATGCCTGCCTATATTGATAACAGTGATTTTTTGCAAAATCCGCAAGAATGGATTGAAGATGCAATGACGATTTTATTTGATGGCATTAAAAAGCATACCTAATTAATAATCACCCCATAGGAAGCTGCAGATACAATACCTGGATTTAAAGAAGAAAGTTACCGCGGGAAAATTGGTTATGACTTAGACCGGAAGTACAGGGGGCTGCTTTAGTTTGGTATAAAAATTATGATATATAGAATTACATTAAATGAGGTGACTTGATGCTGGATCTTAGATAATAAACAATATACTATTTATATTTTGTATACGAGTGCTCTCTTTTTGCACTTTTGTTGTGGATAGATGAAAGATAAAAATTGATAATAAATTTTGGAGGATTGAGATGAAAATAAAAATGGAATTAGGAACGGAACGTCTTAATTTGAGACCATGGAGAATTGAAGATGCACCTGCTCTATATAAGTATGCAAGCGATCCAAAAGTTGGACCAATCGCTGGTTGGCCGGTTCATACTGACGTTGAGTTCAGCAAACAAGTCATTAAAGATGTATTTTCAACAGATGGAATTTACGCAATAGTTCCAAAAGGCCAAGAAGAACCTATCGGTTGTATTGGTTTATTAATAGGCGAAGCGAGTGATTTTGGTATTGGACCAAACGAAGGAGAAATCGCGTATTGGATAGGTGTTCCTTATTGGGGTCAAGGTCTTGTACCAGAAGCTATGAGAGAATTAATGCGCTATTCTTTTAATGACTTAGGACTTAAGTCACTTTGGTGCGGATATTTTGAAGGAAACGAAAAATCAGTTCGTGCTCAAGAAAAATGTGGATTTAAATATCACAGCACTAACCTAGATAAGCCTTGGCCATTAATGGGCGATATACGTACAGAAATTATTACGTGTATCAACAAGGACGAGTGGTTAAATCAAGTATCTCCTAGTGAATAGTTGTATTAAACCTAACAAGTTTATATCAGCTTTGATTTTGTTAACGCCGGTTTATTTTTGGCCACCTACTAGTTAATTATAGCCCGGCGCTGACAATTTTAGGTATTCTATGTAACCCCCCTGTGTTAGATTGGATTTTTCAGATAGTTTTGTCCATCCAAAATGCAAATTGATATAAATTCTTTTTGTGAATTGCTTATTTCTATGATGGATGGGGTTATGCTACACCAATATTATCAATATTCTTCAAGCGTTAATCTCATAGACATATTTAGTTTAATAAATAAAATGATTGAAAAACTTTTAACTTAGGAGAGTTATATATGTTTGAAAATAAAAATATAAAGTTGCGAAAATTATCAACTAGTGATTACGCCACTTATCATGATTGGCGTAACGATATAGAGGTCATGAAAACGACTAGTCCTCAACTTGACATATACACTTTAGAAGAAACAGAACAATTTATTTCAATGATTGCTTCTCAGTCTGCTTCTAAAGGTTATATGATTGAACATAAAGAAACTGGAAAAACTGTCGGTATTGTTTCTTTAATAAACATAGATTATAAGAATCGTTCTGCCGAATGTATTATTGACATTGGTGCAAGAGATATGTGGGGTAAAGGCATTGGAACAGAAGCTATGTCTTTAATACTTGAATTTGCATTTAATGAATTAAATTTACATCGAGTATATTTAAAAGTATTTTCTTTTAATGAAAGAGCAATAAAACTCTATGAAAAAATGGGATTTATACATGAGGGTAAATTTCGACAAGCACTTTATCGTACAGGAAAATGGCATGACATTGTCATTATGAGTATTCTGAAAAATGAATACAACCAATAAACTCAAAACGCTAAAGTAACCTAAAAAAGCAACCGTTTAAAGCATCCCTGTCAATGGGAGCTTTAGACGGTTGCTTTAATATAGTTGCTTACTTACGTACATTTTATTGCCTACTAGGATTAGTGGGAAGCTAGGGGACGCTCTTCTTGCTTCTCTTTTAAAATACTTCAATGAAGCAAAACGGACGTTTCTGCCGCTTCCTGTAAATAAAAATATTGAAAAAATTTTAAAAAACATGTACAATTAATCAAGAGGTGATCGTAAGTGAACGAAGTTGAACGTTTGAAAGAGATAATGGATATAATATATCGTGAAGAGACAGTTAAATCGGAGGATTTAGAGAAAAGATTCAATGCATCATCAGTTACAATAAGGCGAGATTTAGAAAAACTAAAAAATAAAGGATTAATTATTCGCTTTCGTGGCGGAGCAATGATTGCAAAGGCAAAACTTGGTCATGAGCCATCTTTGGATGAACGCGAATCTAATAATTTACAAAAAAAACGGTTAATAGGTTTGAGGGCTGCAGAACTGATTTCTGAAGGAGAAGTAATAGCTCTAGACGTAGGTAGTACAACTTTAGAAATTGCAAAGGCATTGAGATCTCGTAAGAATATTACGGTTTTTACGCCAAGTTTGCCTATTGCCAATGTTTTTTATAATACCAATATTAATGTTTATTTAGTGGGAGGGTTACTGCAGCAAAAAGAAATGTGCTTAGGTGGACCTATTGCTAGAAGTGTTATTCGTCAATATCATTTTGATAAATTTTTTCTTGGAGTAGCAGGAATAGATGAAAATTCTAATGTGACTGATTTTGGAATGGATGAAGTTGAAACTAAAAAAGCTTTTATAGAAAGATCAGCTGAAGTGTTTGTTGTAGCTGATTTTAGTAAATTTGGGAAAAAATCATTCATTGAAATTTCAAATTATCCGACCATCAAAAATATTATTACTGATTGTGATGCTAATTCTCAAATACGAATGAATTTGCAAAAGAGAGGGGTGAATGTGATTATTGCTAATTCTGATGAGAAATAGTTTTCATAAATAATAATTTGTCGAGGAGGGTATTTGTGAGTAAAAAAGTCGCTGTTCTGGGGAGTAGTGGTGGAAACCTTTATAACTTGGGTGGTAAAGACCCCAAGAGTTTACTTGGTGAACTGATTCGACAAATCAAGAAAGCTAATCTGGAGATTGGCGCAATACAGTTTATCGCTGCAGACGCTTCCATGGATAATGTTAAACCAACGACATCGGCAAGTTTATGGGCATGGAATGGGGAAAATATTGAAATTATTTTCACAGGAACATTAAAAGAGGTTAATGAACGTGCTGCTGTTGAAGACAAAGCAATCGCTAAAATGATTGAGGAAAATGGTATTGATGGATTGATTTTAGCAAGTGCTGATCCAGAAGGAGCTAACAAAGAGACATTAGGAATTGCGGCTAAGAAAAAGCTCGTTGCGACAGGCACGGGTGGTACGTCAATGGCTAAAATTCAATCTATGGGAGTAAATGTTGTAGCAGTATCAGGCACTACTGGAACAACCAATCGAACCAGAGCTATTGCCAATGTATTTGCGCTTGCTAAGCATTGGGAAATTACCTATCATCCTGCAATTGGTGATGCTGGAGCAGAAAGTGCGGCTCAAGGAAATGTTTGGTCCAGAATAAGCGTGCGCGGAATTTTGATGGCATCTTTACCTGGCTTTATTACGATGGCTCTTACCTTAATCCTAAGTAAAGTTCCAGGGTTAGAATCTTTTGAAAAAATATTTGAAACTATGATTGGAACTTTGCCTGTTATTGTTGCGGCAATTGCGGCAAGACAAGTATCTGGGCTAAATGAAGTTGCAATTGTAGCAGGTGTTGTGACTGGAACTTTATCGGTTAGTGGAGGACTAATCGGCGGTATTATTGGTGGTATTATTGCGGGGATATTAGTGCAATACCTATTACTGAAGTGCTTGAAGTTTAACTTTCCGGCTACGACTGCCAATATTGTTGCTGGTGGTATCTCAGGATTAATTGCAGGTTTAAGTATCCATTTCTTTATCGGTCCTCTTGCTCAAATGGCCGGAGATGGAATTCGGCAACTGATTGATACAGCCTTGAGTATTAGTCCGGTGTTATGCGGAGCTGTTGCGGGCGCTTTGATATGGCCTGCGATTATTGGCGGGATGTATCATGGGGCAATTTTACCGATTGTATTACTTGAGATGGAAAAAGCAGGGAATAGCTTTTTGGGAGCTATTGATATGGTTGGTCTAGTTATGGTCTCTGCAGGCATAACATTAGCGAATATTGTGTATCCACGTGTAAAAGACGACAGAGCATTAGCGACGCCAGGATTTTTAATTAATGTTGTTTTCGGCACATTTGTGGAAGCGTCATATCCATTCATGTTTTCAAGCAAAGTAACATTTGCAGGCGCATTAATTTCAGCTTGTATAGGTGGTGTTTTTGTCGGATACTTTAACGTCAGGGGGACGGCCTATGTTCCTGCTCTTGTTGCACCTACATTATCGACAAACTGGGGTGGCTTTATTATCAGTATGTTAGCTGCTATGACCTGTGGATTCTTATTCACCCTTTTTGCAAACAAAATAAATAGAATCAGCGATAAAAAGAAAAATACTATTTTAGCATAATGCAAGATATGGAGGAAAAAATGATTAAAGCAGATATGAATAGGAAAATGGAAATTGCGCGTAAAAAAGTATGGGATGCAATTCATGCACATGGAGGAACTACTTTGTTGTCAACCGGGATTAGTGGCGATGATGCTAGAATGGCTAAAGCTGCTATTGAAGCTGGTGCAAGAATGTTAGAGCCTAATCATCCTGCAGTTGCTTTAGCTAGAGGTTATAAAGGCGTGACTAATATGCATGCGGCAGAACAAATCAGACATGAAATACCCTTACAGGAGATGGCAAAAGTGACATCTGGTGTGAGACAAGTTGCAGGTAATGATATTTATATAACAGTTGGAATTCCTGGTGGTTTTACCGAAGTTATGCCAACTATTCTTTCAGATGAAGATTTTAAGTTAATGTCGCTAGCTGGTGCTGATGGATTACATGTACACAAGACCGATTTAAAAGATCTGGAAGAGGTCGTCGAAAGAGCGCATAAATATGGACTGTTAATTGATGCTTATATTGGACGGTCAAGCGATTTACATCCTTTTGGAATACCGGCAGATACTCCAGAGGAAGTTGCTAAAGTTGCCAAATTAATGGAAAATATGGGGGTTGACTTTATTGGCCTCATGACAGGTATGAGCTATGAAGGCACTAAAGCTGGAGAGATTCCCGTTATCATTCAAGAGAGAATTCAAGCCTTGGTTGAATCTGTAAAAGTACCTACGTTAGCAGAAGGTGGTATTAATATCGTTAATCAAAAAGCTTTTCGAAATACAGGTATCAATATTTTAGTAGTGGGTACTGCAATTGATGATATGGCAGAACTTGCAGTCCGCGAAGCCGTTAAAAATTTTATTCCATAAATATTTCAAAGGTAGATGTTGAGATATGATTAAACCAATACAAAAAGAGCTTACATCGATGTACGCCGGCTAGCAAACACTCGAATATAAGCCCCGAAGAGAGGAAAATGGTGATTTCCTCTCTTCGTCTTATTATAGCATTATTATTTAATGTTTAGAAAGCAAAATATAATCTTTAGAGAGTATCGCCATGGGGGAGGTTTCATGGAATCCTTATTACCAGATTATCATCTTCATACTAATCTTTCGCGTGATGGAAAAGAACATGTTGAAAAGTTTATACGTAAAGCAATAATCCTAGGTATGAAAAGCATATGTATAACAGATCATCAAGATTATGATTACACTCGTAAAAAATTTCCATTGGATTTTAAAATGTATTTCCGGGAGATAGAGGAATGCAAAAAAAAATTTGACAAAATTATTGATGTTAGAGTAGGCGTTGAAATGGGATTAGAAGTAAATTTGGAAGATCAAATCAAAGAAAATATATTAAATATCCCTTTTGATTTTGTAATTGGATCATCTCATATGGTAAATGGAGAAGATCCTTTTTATCCAGAATTTTTCTTGAATAAAAATGAAAACCAATGTTTTGAAGAATATTTTAAAAATATAAATACCAATATAGATATTTATGATAACTTTGATGTGTATGGACATTTAGATTATATTATTAGATATGCACCTGAGAAACAAAAGAACTTCTCATATAAATTATTATCTGATATTATAGATGAAATTCTAAGCAAGCTAGTAAAAAAGGGAAAAGGGTTAGAAGTTAATACTTCAGGATGGAGATATGGATTGCCATTTTTTCATCCACAACCTCAAATTTTAAAGCGATACAGAGCATTAGGAGGCGAAATTATAACAATCGGATCAGACGCGCATTACGCTAAGCATCTAGGATATAAATTTGCTGTTGCGAGAGAAATTTTGAAAAATATAGGATTTAAATATTATTCTGTATATCGAAAAAGAATACCTGAATTTATAGGTTTATAATATTATTGATCTGCCATAGCCCTAAAGGAAGCTAGGGGACGTTCTTCTTGCTATTTATGACATCCATGACAGTCAAGTGAAATTGTTATACTAAAGTCTAGTAGAAACCACCTGATGTTTTGCTTATATAGCATACACCAGGTGGTTTTTTTATTGCCAGGCGGGGTTGAGGTGACGCTTGCGTAATAGAATTGAGAATGTATGATAGAGTGATGAAAATTGCTATAATAAAGATAGATAAAAGATTGTTAATCAGTCAGTTACGTTTGGCGGGAGGTGTGTGAAGAAGGGACATGGATCTGTTAATAACAATATTGCTGCTGCTTTTCTGCCTGCTATTTTCCAATATCGTCAGCCATTACGTTCCGTCGGTGCCGACAGCGCTTACGCAAATCGCCATTGGCATCGTGCTTGCGGTTATAAATAAGGGTATTTCCTTCGCAATAGAAACAGAATGGTTTTTGTTGCTGTTCGTCGCACCGCTGTTATACAACGACGGCAGCCGTTTCCCGCGCGAGGAATTGTGGGAAATGCGCTTGCCGATTCTGGGGAATGCCATTGTGCTGGTTATCTTAACAACGATCGGCGGCGGCTACTTTATTCACTGGCTGATACCCGGCATTCCGCTGACTGCGTCCTTTGCCCTGGCGGCTATTTTATCACCCACCGATCCTGTGGCTGTAAACGGGATTGCCAAGCGTATTCGAATTCCCCAGAAGGTATTGTCACTCGTACGGGGAGAATCGCTAATCAATGATGCATCGGGCCTGGTTGCCTTCAATTACGCAATAACAGCGGTCGTAACAGGTTATTTTTTGCTGCATGAGGCAATTCTGGATTTTTCCTATAAATTTTTGGCAGGGGCGATAGCCGGTCTGATTCTGGGCTTTCTGGTAACCTGGCTGCGGTTTGCGTTGCGCAGACAAGGCATCGCCGACGTAACCTTTCATTCGCTGCTGCAGATACTGACGCCATTCGCCGTCTATATTATTACGGAAGATTTTTTGCACGCTTCCGGCGTGATTGGCGTAGTGGCAGCCGGGATTGTGCATGCCCTGGTGAGAGAACGGACAGAAACTATGATAGCGGAAGAGCAGGTACTGACAGAGAATATCTGGTCCATTGCTTTGTTTGTGCTAAATGGCGTGGTATTCCTGTTGTTAGGATTAAATATTCCCTCCTCAATGGCGGAAGCAGTGGCTGATCCAAGCTTGAACAACTACCTGATTATCGGCTATGTTGCTGTAATCGGAACCGTTATTTTAGGCATCCGCTTTATCTGGTCCTATCTATTTTTTTATGCTGACTATTATCATGGCAGTAAAGCGAATGACGCCGTTAAACCCGATTTCCGCACGAATCTAATGATCAGTCTGACCGGAGTACGGGGCGCCGTTACTATGGCAGGCGTACTTTCCATACCCTTTTTTTTAGCGAATGGAGATGAATTTCCGCAGCGTTCGCTTATTCTCTTTCTCGCAGCCGGCGTCATTCTTTTCACTTTAATTGTGGCAACGCTGTCTTTGCCGGTTTTAAGCAAAAAAGAAGCCGGTGTAACGGAAGCCGGGGAAGAAACGGAGTTAAGCGATGCGAAGAGGAAAATTCTGTTGGAAGCGATTAAATGGATTCGACTGGAAATGAATGATGAAAATCGATTCGCAGCGTATGAATTGATTGATGAATATAAGAACAGGCTCAGGCATATCCAATCAGAACAGAGGCCGCATGATGAAAAAATATCCGAAATACGGTTGATGGCATTGAAAAAAGAAAGAGAATATATACATGCTGCCATGGCCAGGCAGGAGATAAGCGAAGCGGTGTTTGACTCCTTTGAAAAATCGTTTGACCGCCGGGAAGAAGCTCTCTCCGCCAATGTAAACTCCGGATTAATGTATCTCATTGGCAGGATGATCAGAAACTGGCGGCATTACAGAGGCAGTTCCGGCAAAACGGTCCGGGTTTTGGCTGCCGCTAAATTACGTATCGGCAATGACATCCAGGTAAAGGCGCTGCAGGCCGCCTATGAATTTTTGGAGAAATATGCCCGGGAGCATGACCGGGTCAATATGGTTTATCCGGTCATGATGAATTATAAGCAAATGATTGAGCGCCTGGAAAACCCGGATAGACAAAGCAGTGAAGAGAGAAAAGAGCAAAAAGAAGACCTGCGCATGAGGGTAATAGACATAGAACGCTCGGAAATCGGCAGAATGTTTGAGACCGGGGAAATTACCAGGGAACAGGCAAAAGAGCTAAGAAGATTTGTCAATAATATTGAAAGTGTTGTATTGTACGAATATGTTGAATAACGGGTTAATCATATTAACAAATAAATGATTTGTATGTGGAGACTATATGAAATCTAGCTGATTGGAACACACCAAAGGCTGAGAACAGAAGCGGTTCTTGGCCTTTGTTTTTTTCAGCCCTTTAATAGCTTTTTTTTACTCTCCTAGACTAAGTCTGGGAGAATTTCTGCTAAGGGGGGCGTACATTTACACGATAAGATGGGGTATTTTGCCCCCTCCCTGGTATTGGGGCGGGAATGAGCAAATGAGGGAAATCATTGGGTAGAATAGCTTTTTAAAGGGAAATATATAAATTGGTAATATTTTAACTCCTACCGATACTGGTATTAAACTGCGGGATTATCATTCTGTTATTTTCATGTATCTATAAGCGTTTACACGTGAGAAAACAAATGGAGGAGGTTAGTTCAATGGGAAATTACACAAGGGAAGAATTAGAGGAAGCACTCCGAGCCATAGCCTCGACAATCAGAAAAATCGAGAAAGTGCAGGAAAAGCCGACGCTCGGGAAATCGCAGGAAACACTGATTGAGAGAAGATTGAAAGCGATGAAGATTGCTTTGGAATTGATATCCCGTGAAATGGAGAATGCTTGAACTATGTGGAAATGCCCTAAATGTGGCCGGGAGTTCAAAAACATGGAGCAAGACCATTACTGCGGCGAACCGCCGAAGACGATAGATGCATACATCGCCTCTCAAGCAGAGAACATTCAGCCCCGTTTGCGCGAGGTTTATGCGACGATAAAAGCTGCGCTTCCAGACGCATCGGAGAAAATCTCGTGGCAGATGCCGACGTTCTGGAAAGGACAAAACCTTATACATTTTGCGGCGTCCAAGAAACACATCGGCTTGTACCCCGGCGGTGAGGCGATGACTGTTTTCGTAGATAAGCTAACGGATTATAAGACGAGCAAAGGAAGCATTCAACTGCCAAACAACAAGCCACTGCCGTTTGAACTGATAAGAGAAATCGCGCTGTGGTGCGGGAAGGAGAATGCGAAATGAGCAGATACCGGAGAAGCTCTCCGACGACTAGAGGCGGCATTAGCAGAATTTGAGTTATTTAGGTGATACGATATAGCGGAAAGATTCTCTAGTTTCCTGTAGTAGTAAAATTTATGGGAAAAGGTAGGGGTCGAGCTTGCCTTGTACTTGGTTATATATTTTGCCGTTAGTAATGACACAGAGAACCATATCATTGGTAACAACAAAAACACCTGCCAGATTTGTATTAATTTGGCAGGTGTTTTTGTGCTTTTAGGGAAGTAATATGTTTTGTAAGGGCAATGGTTGGCGAGAGTTGAAACTGTTGTAATGGAGACTATATCATGCGAAAAACAAGTAAGCGAACACAGCGACTAAAATTAGCTCAACAATGGCTTATAAAATACGAAGGGAAAAATATTGTTAAAAGTTATAGAAAACATTTTGGAGTTGACATATTGTGTGCTATTACGGAACTTCAGATATTGGGTATAACGTTTACTAATGAATACATTAACAGTGTAAAGAAAACGATTGAAGCTAATAGAATAAAACGGCAAGATAAAAAACAGGAGAATTTAGCATGTGCTGACTTTGATAATACATTTTATTATATTGCCGGATATACTTCTGGCGGCGCCCCTTACGGTATAACATGGGAAGAAGCGGAACAGCGGGTTGACAAAGATGAAGACGGAACTGGCATATGTTTATGAAAATAAAAGACTTGGTTACTGAAATGGAAATGCAGATGGATGAATATAGGACTTTGCGATGGCAGCGAAGGAATCGTCCCGATGTTTCCAAATGACTGAGATGAGGAGGCGTTCGAATGAAAACTATCCTGAAACCCTGGGTTAAACTGAAGCAGACCATCGATCATGAGGACTATGTTATGATTCAAGAGCTTCAACATTATTGCACTCAAGAAGACCAAATCACATTAAAACTTGAACTCGATTATAAACTTGGACTCACTTCTGAAAATGGTAATATTAAAACCGTAAATGAATTTATGTATTTTGATGGACAACAGCTAATTGGCTATATTGGACTTGGTAGCTGGGGCGCTGGGACGCCGATAGAGGCAAATGGCATGGTGAGTCCCGAATATAGACGCCAAGGCGTTTTTAAAACATTAAGTGAACTGGTTATCGCGGAATGGAAACGAAGAAATTCTGGTAATATGCTTTTATTAACTGACAGAAAGTCAATTTCCGGGCAGGCGTTTATTCGAGAAACTGGAGCACAGTATAAACATTCAGAATATGAAATGTATCTTAAACAAGTCGATGTAGAACCACTTCAAAGGCAATTATATGGGATTACTCTGAGAAAAGCGACCAACGACGATGCTTGCGTTATTGCACAACAAAATAGGATTTACTTTAACGAAGAAGTTCTAGATTGCAAAAACAGTCTAAGTGATAATGAAGGAGAAAGCGTTTTTGCAGAAAAAGAGACGACTATATCAATATCTGATATGATACTGCCCGAAGAGGAAGAAAAGCGGGGAATGAAGATCTATTTAGCCGAAAGAGATAGTCAAATCATTGGAAAAGTTCATCTTCAGTTGCTCCAAGGGATTGGTGGAATCTATGGCTTAGGAGTATTGCCTAAACATCGTGGAAAAGGGTATGGACGCGCAATCTTGATTATGGCAATTGAGAAGTTGCAAGAAGCAAAGGCGAGAGAGATTATGCTTCAGGTGGCTGCAGAAAACTCTAAAGCTCTCAATCTTTATACTTCCTGTGGCTTTAGCGAGATATCGACAATGGATTATTATGAAATTAGTGTATAAGCGGCATCTGATAGCCTTGCCTTTTGCAATTAGGGCGGCTATGAGACAAAATTGAGCAAAAACACCGTGCTATCCTTATGCTCCAGCTGCGGCGGCACGATCAAAGGAGAAGCTAGGCTGGACTTTCCACCACATCAGTCAGGTCTTTTGTCTGTCAAGCGCAGCATTTCTAAACGTGGAAGTCCGGACTTGCGCAAAACAGGTTTTGAAATCATCAACAGCATATGGAAAGCCAAGCCTTCTCACGACAACGCTGTTTATACTTTCATGCAGAAAAAAGATGCTGAAGGAAAGCCAGTTAAAGTAGCAAAAATCGCAGGTTTAAACTAATTTCTTCGGATTTATTATGCCTTTTTTCACCTTGTTTCAGTAATTTGCCTCTTGACAATGCTTTACAGGTTTTAATTAGCTGGTCTTTGAACCCTTGACCCCAACTTAAAAAGAAGCATATCTTGTCCAGCGACAAAGAAATGCTTCTTTTTAGTTTATTAATGTTATAAAACTAGCTACCTTATTTGCCGCACGAGAAAGGCACAATAGTAATTGGGCAAGGAGCTGCATTGACTACTCCATAGCTGACGCTGCCAAGCACTCCACCTACCACTGGATTCATTCCCCTGGATCCCATTATTATCATACGGATACCAGTTATTGCGCACCCATCTTGTGTAGGATTGTCACCAGTCGCCTCAAGGCATACCTGTTCTTTAGCATCCCCGATTCTTAATTTGAGATCATACTCAACCCCGGCATTGCGCAAAATCTCTTCAGCATCGGCTACGGTTTCACGAAAAAGTTGTTCTTGATAATCGCGGATGGTAGTATCCGAAAAAAACATTTTGGTATGCATGGTCTGGAAGCTAGGTTGAATATTTAGGATAACTATTTTTTCTTGCATCAGCTTTGCCATATTGATAGCTAAGTGTAATGCTTCAGTAGCATTTTTCGATCCATCAAAAGGAACTAAAATGTTTTTTTTCATAGATAATAACTCCTAATTTTACTTTATAGATAATATTAATTCGCCGTAAACTATAAATATCCTTTAACTCACGGTAGAATTTAGCAATTTATTATATCTATAGGTATTATCTTCCGAAAGTACACAGGACACGGATAGAGACTGAATATTTCAGTGCGGCAGAGCTGCGATGATATTAAATAAAGCTCTGGTTTTAGAAGGAGATAGAATCACCTCTGGCAGCAATTGACGAGCTCAAGGGCAATGCCGATCGAGAAAAAATAACTCTAAGCATAATTTGTCAGTTTTTCTGCAACTGGCAAATTATGCTTAGAGTTTGAAGCTGAAAGCCGAACCCAAAGTAGGTCAGCGATATGAGTATATATGATGTGGGTTGATATAAAAAAGCGACCGCCCATTATGATCGAATCTTTCGGGGCCAATCGCTCGCAGAAACTGTTTAGATACTAAAATTTTTCGATTAGACTGCGCATATTATCATCAATTGAACTTTTTGTGGTTATTCCTAAGTTTTCAACTTTTTTAGTATAATATGCTTTAACATCAGCCCATTTATAATATGTCCCTTGAAACGGTTTTAAGGCTTTGGCGAAGGGTATTTCTTTTTCGAGCAGTAACATTTTAACTAACGGTTCTTTACCCTTTGCGGTATAGACGATCCACTGGACGTTACCCGCCATTGGCCCAAAATCAGCGGTATTCCATTTTTGGACTGCCTCTTCGGTAGTAGCATATTGAATGTGTGAATTTCCGACTTCTAAGAAACATACCAACGGTATCTGGGTTTCTGCATGGGAAAAACTGAAAACTCCAATCTTATCTTTTTTTGCTAAAGCGGTGTCTACTTCCACGATCATTCTTTTTACTAATGGTGCCATAATATTGGTCGATATATTATTTGAATCCGGCGCTCCAGGTCCTTGCGCGTGATATTCTTTTGCAACCTGAATTCGTTCGAACATCTCAAGTTCATCATTGGTAAAGTACTTTTTCATATTAATATCTTTCAAACCGTCTTCTCTTAAGGACGGCCCGATAACATAAAGTTCGTAAAGAGCTGATATTGCGGTGGCCGCGTTTTTAATGACCGTTTTATTCTTTGTGTCGGTAAACTTTAGTTCACCGGAATCTAGCCGGGCCAGAAATTCAGGGGAAACTAATTGTAAGAAGATTCTTTCGGACATAGCTTTGGCAGTTTCATTTTTGGCAAATATTTCGACGTCTTTATTCCACTGTCCGTTAGATTCATAGGCAAGATATTTGGTGGCAATATCATAAGGTCTTAAATAAGGATCTCTTCCTTGTTCGTAGAAGCTTATAGTAATCTCGCCTTTATAACCGGTCGATTTTAAGCCTTCTAAGAAACCGTCTCTTGATTGTTGAGATCTGGTTACATAAGTAGCGTCGGCGATAATTGGTTTATTAGTCGCGTAAAGTGATTTGAAATTTTCGCCGGATCTTTTACCGATCTCAAACAGTTCTCTTTTTCCCATTGTTGATAAATCGCCATATTTGTCTTTTTCAAATTCGATTATTTTTTGCACTTCTGCTTTTAAAGTTTTGCCCATCTTAGTAATCTGACCGGTCTTCTCAGCTTCGGTTAATAAATCAAACCATGCTTTGTCATACTTGTAACTGGAAAGATTCCTGGAACCGTGTCTTCCTGCAATATAAATAAATGCAGGTTGATAACCGGCGGGAGGTGTAGTGTATTCTGTTTTTTCATAGGGGTAAGGGGTTTTCGAACCTAGATATAGTCTTTCGGTAGCCGCAAAACATACATTGCAAATCATTACTAGGACAAGCATAAATCCAAGTAAAATCCTTGTTTTCCTCACAATTCGATCCTCCTTGTTTTAGTTATTGTATTTCTTCCAGCTTAGCATAAAAACTATTTGGTATGCAATAACTTTTATGGTTTTTCACACCAATGTGCTCAAAAATATTGGGTTACTACTGGGGCGTTGCTGAGTAACTGGTGATTAAATGTTGGGTAAAACTAGATTTGTTAGATGGTTGACTTAAAGAATCTAGGGACGATCTTCTTGCTTCTCTTTTAAAATACTTCAACGAAGCAAAATGAACGTCCCTCCGCTTCCTTCGAAGTACCTGTCCTTCTCCGGGTTGCGTACAGGACCTTCAACCAGTTTCATAGGTTGTCCTTTAGCAGCTACTTGAATAGCTTTCATCATAGGCATACATTTTACTTCCTAATATTTTGTCATAGAGTTTTGTAATATTTAATCGTCAAAACAAAAAGAAGAGCGGGATAGTGCTTTATTGGCACCATTCCGCTTTCTGCTTGGTTACATTATATCAAAATCATACAGTCATGTACGTTGTCTTGAGTAAAACCATCATTATTTAGGCTCTAATCCAAACATGAGGTCTAATAAGTGAATGCCCTTTTTCCCGCCAAGATTGATGCCTTTAATACAGGCAATGCAATAACAGACAACTTCGTTGGAATTAATTTTATCGCAGTGTTTTTTCATTAATGCTGCCTGTTCTTTTTCCGTATGCGGAATAAAAAGACCTTCTGCGTTCTCAATGAAGCGATTTGGTGCAAACTCTCCATTTTGCTTAGGCAGCGACTCATAAAGCGAAACTCCGCAAAATCTTGTTTTATCGTATTTTTCATCTAATTCTTCAATATCAATATTCATCCTTTGTAGGATTTTTCGGACTGCTTTTTGTTGAGAGGCATTGTCATATACACGCCAGCAATCTTGCACAGCCATTTTTCTATGGCCGTAATCTGGAAAGGGGAAGTGCTTATCGCTTTCCAATAGCTCCCAAATAGAAATTGTTTTTTCAGCAGCAGAGTCTTCTTGGCAAAATGCAGAACACGTATTACAGATATAAATCACCGTATCATCATTTGTAAGCTTCTTGTGAAATGGCCTACAACATCCCCCAATTTGAATATCATAATTCTCTGAGAGATAATTCTTTATTTTCTTGCTGGCTTCTGGGGAATAGGCAGTAAATTTGCAACTAGGTAAATAAATCATTGACATCTTAGGCACTCCTTCTTAGGCATCATCATACAAAATCTATTATGCTTATAATTGTATGCCTGGAATTGTATGAAATCAATAATAAAAATGTATTGAATACATTTTATCGATTGACTTTCGCCATGGAATATAACTTTTTGTCTGACCACTAGAGTTAGAAAACATGTGAAAATCAAACAATAGGTTCCTTGCCTCTAAAGTCACCTAAAAAAGCAACCGTCTAAAGCATCCCAGCAAGGGGAGCTTTAGACGGTTGCTTTAAATATAAATAGACTCAAAGGAACGGCTTCTTTCGAGTCTGGATATTTGGTATCCGATGTGCGTACTTGTATGTATAGGTAGTTAATATAAATGTGTGCCAGTAGAGGCCGATGAATACTTTATCCCTTTTTTAAACCTTTAATGATGAGGTTTAGACCGAATAAAAAAGCATCTTGTACCTCGTTTTCTATAATATTTATTATATCAGAAGTCAATGTATCAATATCTGGATCACTTTGACATTTTTTAAACTTTTCAATAGATGCTGATTTTAATACTCCTCTCTTATTTCGTGTTTGTTCTTCCATTACACATCCTATAGTAAATTGGCTCGTTGTCAACATTGCCATTTGAGCTTCTTTTTCAGAAAAGCCAGCTCGGACAAGATATTCAATTTTAGGTGCTAATTGACTAAGATCATTATTAATAGGAATTGATCCGGCATGAAGCATTGCTCCATCTGGATAGGTTAACAGGGCATTTCTAAAGCTACATGCATTATCTATAAACCACTTCTCCCATTGTTGGGTATCTTCTGGTGTCTTAATTGTATGATGTCTAGCTATTATAGTAGCAGCCATTTCACCAAGAAGTGTTGATTTATCTTTTACATGCCAATAAAGTGACGATGATTCAACTCCTAATCTCTGTGCTAAACGCCGAGTTGTAATAGCTTCTAATCCACCTTCTTTAAGAAGTAAAAGTGCCGTATCTATGACTTCTTCACGTTTTATCTTTGCCATGATTTAAAGATCTCCTTAATCTCAAATATTAAAAACTTATCAATGATATATTATACCTAACATCATTCTTTTACAATATTTTAATGATTTGCATTAAATCATACGCCTTTTTATATTCTTTGAGACATATTGACAAAACTATCACTGATAGATTATGATAAATCTATCAGTGATAGTTTTGTGCTGATTTGTAGTCTAATATTTATATCTGAAAGGTGATAATATGAAATTCACTACGACCGCAAAGAAAGCGATCCTTGTTTTTTTGGCCATTGCCATTGGAGCCGGATTCTATTATTATTTACAACGCGATGAGGTTTCGACAGACAATGCTGTCATTGATGGCCGTACTGTCGTTATAAGTCCAAAGGTTTCCGGGTATGTGAAATCTTTGAATGTCCAAGACAACCAGATGGTCAAAGTTGGAGATGTTTTACTGGAGATTGATCCGACTGATTACATAATTCGTCGCGACCGGGCTAAAGCTTCCTTAGTAGCGGCTTTAGGCGCTGCTAAGGCTTCGCGGGACAATCTGGAGACAACCACGGTTTCCGCGCCGTCCAATGTTGATTCGGCAGCGGCACAGGTGGCGGCGGCGCAAGCGACCTGGGAAAAGTCGTTTGCTGACAGGCAGCGTATGGAGAGCCTATTAAAAGAAGGCGCCTGTTCACGACAACAGTTGGATCAAGCAGTCGCAACAGAAAAGGCCGACCGCTCCGCTCTTAACAAACTACAGGCCGATTTTCGATCAGCCAATACTGCGCCCAGTGTAATTTCGGCCGCCCAAAATACTAGCGAGCAACTACAGGCTCTGGTCAAACAGGCAGAATCTGATCTGGCGCAGGCGGAATCTGATTTGGCCAATACCAAGGTTATCGCTCCCATGGATGGCCGCATTACTAAACGCAGCGTGGAAATGGGCAATTATGTGCAGGTAGGGCAGCAGTTGACCTCGCTTGTCGGAACGGATTTATGGGTTACCGCCAACTTCAAAGAAACTCAGTTAGCGCACATACGGGTTGGACAGCCGGTTGACATCAGGATTGACGCGTATCCAAGCATAGTATTACACGGTAAGGTTGACAGTTTTCAAGCGGGAACCGGATCTCACTTTTCCTTGTTCCCAGCGGAAAATGCCACCGGCAATTTTGTTAAAATCGTACAGCGCATTCCGGTAAAAATCGTATTTGACAGCCCTCCAGACGCTGCGCTTTCCCTGGGATCAGGTATGTCAGTTACACCGACCGTATATACTGATAAGCCAGGAGCGGCAATATGAGCGACGCCACGCCAAAAGTAGCAAATCCATTCGTGGTATCAATCGTTGTCAGCCTTGCGGTCTTCTTGGAAGTGCTGGATACATCGGTTGCCAACGTTTCCCTTTCGCATATAGCCGGTGCGCTTGGAGCCAGTTCGGATGAAAGTACCTGGGTTTTGACTTCTTATTTGGTATCCAACGTCATTGTTCTGCCATTGTCAGGCTGGCTGACGGCCCTTATGGGGCGAAAAAACTTCTTTATCTTGTGCATTATCGGCTTTACGCTAGCTTCGTTTTTATGTGGTATGTCAACTTCGATGCCGATGCTGATTGTATTTCGCCTGCTGCAGGGGCTGGCCGGCGGGGGCTTACAGCCGAGCCAGCAGGCTATCATCAAAGATAGTTTTCCGCCTGAAAAGTTGGGAATGGCATTTGCGATCACGGGGATAACTACGATCTTGGCGCCTATATTGGGCCCGATGCTTGGTGGCTATATCACTGATAACTACAGTTGGCGCTGGATTTTTCTCATAAACGTGCCTGTGGGTATCTCAGCCGCTTTCCTAGTGAATATTTTGGTACAAGATCCGCCTACCGCTCAGAAACAAAAAGTCGATTCTGTGGATTACATTGGTCTTGGCTTGATCGCTCTCGGGCTTGGAGCATTGCAAATCGTTCTGGATAAAGGTCAACAGGAAGACTGGTTTGACAGTTCCTTTATTGTGGTATTTGCCTGTATAGCCGCCGTTGGTATCTTGCTGGCGATATTTTGGTTGCAGCGGCAGAAGAATCCGGTGGTCGATCTTAAGTTGTTCCGGATACCCAGTTTTACCATGCCCTGTGTCATGCTGTTTTTCGTCGGCTTTGCCCTCTATGCGAGCAACATACTGTTACCCATGCTGGCCCAAGAAAATTTTGGCTATGACGCCACGCTATCGGGAATGGTTCTTTCGCCAGGAGGGGTCGCGGTCATTTGTATGATGCCAGTGGTCGGTAGACTGGTAAAAGTGGTACAAGCAAAGTATCTGATTTCCTTTGGAATGCTGATCAGTGCTTTTGGTGCATGGACAACCGGGTTTATCACACCTCAGATAGACTACAATACTTTCGTCATCTTGCGCATCCTGCAAACCATCGGTCTGCCGTTCCTGTTTGTTCCGGTCAATACGCTTGCTTTTTCAAAAATTCCGCCGGAAAGCAGCAGTAATGCCTCGGCAATTGTTTCCCTCATAGGTAATCTAGGCGGAAGTATTGGCATTTCGCTGGTTACAAACAAACTTATTACCAGTCAGCATGTACAGCAAGCTTATCTGGTGCAGCATCTGACAATAGCTGACTCTGGCTACCGAAGCGTGCTTGCAAACTACACACAAACAATAATGAATTTAGGTGTACCATCGGCTCAGTCATCGTCGTTGGCCATGGGCCAGATATATCAGGAACTTCTCCGCCAGGCCAGTATTCTCGCCTTTCGGGATACCTACAATTTCGTCGCCGTCGTATTAGTTGTTTTGGGCATTACAGCACTATTTATGCCGGGCAATACATTGCATAAAAAGGATGCTGCCGTTTCCTTACATTAGTGATGTTTTTGCTTCTATCTTCTGGCATTTCTGCATCAAATGATCGGAGTGGCATGGACATCTGCGTAATAGGGAAAATGACCAGAAGGGGGAGATTGATTAAATGAATAAAAAGATTTTTGAGCTTGGGAAGGATTGTTACTGGAATGGCGGTGTTGGGCAGTACATAATTAAGGAAAACAATAAGTATACAGCGACCGTAGCTATGCAAGAAAATTATGTAGTCAAATTGAAACTGGATAAACAAGGAGCAATTATTTGGGAAGAATGTGATTGTTCCTGTTTTGAGGCGCCACATTGCAAACACGTGGTAGCAGTCTTTTGCGCTGTAACAGAGTGAAAGGGAGACTCGATGAGGTGCTGAGTCTTTGATGGATTTTTTGCGTAAAAGTATGAGTACTGAGGGATTGAGCTTACCGTTTAAGACTATTCGAGGTGAACCGTACTACTGGTAACGGAGGAAAACGGCTTATTGACATCTCTATTTACCAGTTGAACCACTTGGCAAACTATAAATCAAACTATGAGGGTAATATACTATGGATAAAAACAAATCACTGAATGATTATATAGCTGTTTATAAAGAGCTATTGGAACAAGGCGATATTCAAATTGCCTATGAAAATTTGCGTAAATATGTGATGGCTTTGAAAGCGCATTTTTCTAAAAAATTAGCGGACAAGTATTCCTTTGGTAATGTATCGCCCGGTTATATGGATTTTACCTATTTCCCCTTTTTCGATGATTTTTTGCGAAGCAGAATGCCGTCACCTACTGAATAGTGCAAGGTGACGGCATTTTTGACGCTTACGATTTTTCAAAGCTTTTGGAACTTAGGGATTTTATTTAACACAAGTTTCTTCTTCTTCTTCTGTATCCTCGGGGCATCCGTTACTAGGACCAATGGCAGCAATTTGTGAAACATTGATTCTTACCCTGTTTCCTTCCTCATAGAGGGTAGGGTTTATAATCTCGAGTTCTGCATTATCTCGGATTATCATTGCATCACACGTTAATTCCAGTGTAATAAACTCGTTATCATTTTCTACAAACACATCAATTTTTGGGTGAATAACTTCCGTTTTACGGTCGTGATCATCATTATTGTCTCTTATAATTTGTCCTTGTAGTACAACTCTATCATCCAATAGTATGTTTACTGAACCTACGCAATTATCAAAATCTACTTTTTTACAGCCCATTGGACATTCTCCTTTTTAAAATTATTTAGCCGTTTATCTGCTACATATTATTCAGTAAATTTCCACAATAGAACCAATTGGAACTTGCAGATAATTACAGTTAGGAAGCACTCGCTCCGGTACATGTGCGCAATACCATTCTACAGCGAATACAGGAAATGTTTAAAATTTATAAACCGTAATTAAATATGACATACTGTTGTCTTATTGCCTCTTGTACAATGAATAACAACAGGAGGTGATAATAGAAATGGTGCCATGATGGTGGGCTATCCACAATATGCCTATCAATGGTTGGTGGATAAGCGATAGCGAGGACGGAAAAACCGAAGGAAAAGGAGAGACAACATGATTACGAATACTCAAATGCTAAAATTGAAGGATAGAAGTGGCGAAAATGTCGCCAGGGCGCGAGATGTGCTGCTCAGCATGCAAGGGAAAATTGAATTTTTGCGGGATTTGAAAGTGGAAATGAATATACGTCAGGGTGCATCATCTTATGACCTACTGATGAGCGCCCAATACAATTCACTGGAAGATTTAGAGGCTTATATTATTCATCCTGTTCATGTTGAAGTAGCCAAATACATCGCAGGTGTATTGGAAACCAGCGCTGTCGTATGCTACGAATCTTAATGTGGGTATTGCTGCAGCAATGCAGGATAGGTTGACTGAAAGGAAAAACGCTAGTATAGGAAATACAGCAACAGCACGCTTTTGGGGCGTTCTGTTGCTGTATTCTCTTCCCACTACCAGTACGAAAAGAGACGTATCTGTATGACTCCGTTAAAGTATGCTGCCGAAGGATTCCTTTTCCTAAGTCAATTAATGGGCGGAAATTACTTCACCAGGAATGTTATACGGGACACAGGGACAGGTTCCAGAACAGCGCAAACAAAGAATCATTTTCCGGTGTGTTTGTTGAAATTACTCAATCAGAGCTTTTTTTGTTCTGCAAGATATTCGACAGAAAATGAATATGATTTCTTGACAAGCAAATCTGGGGCAGGTATTGTATTAACAAGTACAATATTAGGTTAGGTGCTCTGCACTGGTTCTGCCACTGCAATAAAAACGCGGCCGCGGATTTAAGCATATATTAAAAAAGGATTGAAGAATGAATACTAAAATATCAAAGATTATAAAATGCAGTATTGCCGAAGAATTGGAGATCGAAGTTGGAGACAGCTTACTCAGCATAAATGGAACTGAGATTAAAGACATAATAGACTATAAGTTTTTATTGGCAGATGAGTACATTGAGGCTGAAATAGAAAAGAAAAATGGAGAGATTTGGACTCTTGAAGTTGAAAAAGAATATCAAGAGGATTTAGGCATTGAGTTTGAAAATGGAATTATAGATGAAGCGCGAAGCTGTCATAATAATTGTCTTTTTTGTTTTATTGACCAGTTGCCGCCGGGAATGAGAAAAACGCTGTATTTTAAAGATGATGATTCAAGATTATCTTTTCTTCAAGGCAATTTTGTGACCTTAACAAATATGACGAATGACGATTTCGAAAGAATTATTCGATACCGAATCAGCCCTATCAATGTTTCGGTACATACAACTAATGCTGAGCTTAGAAAAAGAATGCTGAATAACAGATTTGCCGGAAATATTTATGAACGACTTGAGGAATTGGCGGTTGCAGGCATCAGCATGAATTGTCAGATAGTATTGTGCCCTGGCTATAATAATGGGAAAGAATTAATAAAAACAGTAAATGATCTATATAAACTATATCCTTCGATTGAAAATGTTGCGGCAGTACCGGTTGGGGTTACTAAGTTTAGGAAAAATCTGAAGGACATAACCTTATATGATGCTCAAAGCGCTAAAGCAGAACTTGACAATGTTAGTAAATTTCAGCAAAAGGCTCTGAAGGAAAATGGAACCCCCTTTATCAGACTGGCTGATGAATTCTATATGCTTTCGGGAAACGAAATTCCGGATACCGAATTTTACGGAGATTTTGAGCAAATTGAAGACGGTATAGGAATGATCAGGTTTTTTAGAGATAGTATTACTAAAAATATTAAAAAGCTTACCATTAAAGGTCAAGGGTCCTTCAGTTTGATTACAGGTGTTTCCGCCTACAATGAAATATTATGGGCTGCGAAGGCTATTGAGAAAAGAAATAACAGAATCAAAATAAATGTTCATAAAGTTATAAATGATTTTTTTGGCCCGACAATTACTGTAGCCGGACTGCTGACCGGACAGGATATTATGAAACAGATACATCCGGATAGTGTTTTCGATTATATAATAATGCCTAAGAATATGTTTAAGAGTGATGAAAATATAATGCTGGATGATGTTGCTGCTGTTGACCTGGAGACATATTTCCATAAGAAGATTTTAATTTGTGATTTTACGGGGGAAGACCTGATTCAGGTCATTACCGAACATATTTAGGCGAGCTTCTATGACTGGATTTATTCGAAAGCAAAATTTTAAAAACAGATTTCAAATGAAGCGGTGTAATTTATGAGGTGAATTTTATGAGCAAGGGTTATGTTCATATATATACAGGCAATGGCAAGGGGAAAACGACTGCTGCATTTGGTTTAGCAGTCAGAGCTGCGTGTAGCGGAAAAAAGGTCTACATTGGCCAGTTTGTGAAAGATATGAAGTATAATGAAACTAAAATTGAAAAATACTTGCCCTTAATTACTGTAGAACAATTAGGAAGAGGATGTTTTATTGATAAGCAGCCTGCTCATGAAGATAAAAGTGCCGCAGAGGAAGCACTTAATAAATGTGCAGAAATATTGAAACAGGGTAAATATCAACTGGTTATTTTAGACGAGATTAATATTGCGATATATTATGGACTGCTTGATGTGCAAAGTGTTATAGAGGTAATTCAGCAGCGTGACAATGATGTTGAGGTTGTACTTACTGGACGATATGTACCGGAATCGCTTATCGCTATTGCCGATGTAGTAACGGAAATGAAGGAGATAAAGCATTATTATTATCAGGGAGTATTAGCGCGCGAGGGAATTGAACATTGATGGACTTTTTAACAGCAGTGCAAAGAATCCAGGCCTGACGCAACTTTTTAATAAGCGCTGACCTGGAAAGGAGCATTCAAGATGAAAATAGTGGACAGGGAATTTTATAACCGGGATTCATTAATCGTGGCCCAAGAACTCCTGGGCAAGGTGCTTGTTCACGAAATAAACGGACAAAAGCTGGCTGTAAAGATTGTTGAAGCTGAAGCCTACATGGGGGTTACCGATAAGGCATCCCCTGCAAACACCGTTGGATTGAAAAGGATTAAAGAGAGAGGCGCAGGCGATGGGGCAAAAACACGGAAACACGGGGACAGGGACCGTGCTTCGGGATTTATTCTGTAAGCTAAAGTAACAAGGAGCAAAGAATCGGAATTCTTTGCTCCTTGTTTTTTGGTCAGGCAGTCTCAATTTGGCTGTCGGCCTCCAGGCCGAATTTTTGCACCGCCTGTTCGCGCATCTTGTATTTCATGATCTTGCCGGCGGCATTCATGGGGAATTCTGTTACGAAATCGATGTAATGCGGGGTTTTGTGCTTGGCCATGTGGGAGCGGATATAATCCTTAAGCTCGTCCGCCGTGATGGCTACGCCGTCTTTGAGGATGACGCAGGCCATAATCTCCTCGCCGTACTGCTTGTCGGGCACGCCAATCACCTGCACGTCCCTGACTTTGGGATGGGTATAGATGAAATCCTCAATTTCCTTGGGATAGATATTTTCGCCGCCCCGGATGATCATATCCTTAATGCGGCCGGTAATTTTGTAGTAGCCATTTTCATCACGCCTGGCCAGGTCGCCGGTATGCAGCCAGCCGTCTTTGTCAATGGCGGCGGCCGTGGCTTCGGGCATTTTGTAGTAGCCCTTCATGATGTTATAACCGCGGGCTACAAACTCGCCATCCACATTGTCGGGCAGGTCCTGGCCGGTTTGGGGATCGACGATCTTGCACTCCACGCCGGGCAAGATGCGGCCTACGGTATTGACGCGCAGCTCTACGGAATCGTCCACGCGGCTCTGGGTGCAGCCGGGCGCGGCTTCGGTCTGGCCGAACACAATGGTAATCTGCGACATGTTCATCTTGTCGACGACATCCTGCATTACCTTGACAGGACAAGGGCTGCCCGCCATAATGCCTGTCCGCATATGCGAAAAATCCGTCTGCGCAAAATCTTCATTCTCCAGCATGGCGATAAACATGGTGGGAACGCCATGGAAGCAGGTTATCTTCTCCCGGTTGATGCAGTCCAGCGAGAGTTTCGGCGAAAAATAAGGTATCGGCGACATGGTGACGCCATGCGTCATCGAGGCGGTCATAGCCAGGACCATGCCAAAGCAATGGAACATCGGCACATGAATCATCATGCGGTCGGCTGTGGAAAGGTCCATGCAGTCGCCGATGGTTTTGCCGTTGTTGATGACATTGTAGTGACTGAGCATGACCCCCTTCGGAAAGCCGGTGGTTCCCGAGGTATACTGCATGTTGCAGACATCGTGCTTGTTAATGGACCGTTCGCGGCGGTAAACCTCTTCGATGGGGACTTTACCGGCCATGGCTATGGCGTCTTCCCAGGTCAGGCAGCCTTTCTGCCTGGAGTCAACCGTAATGATATTGCGCAGGAACGGCAGGCGTTTTATGTACAGCGGCTTATCGGCCTCCGCGGTTTCAAGCTCCGGGCACAGCTCCTTAATGATAGCGACATAGTCCGAATCCTTATAGCCGTCGATCATCACCAGTGTATGGGTATCCGACTGACGCAGGAGATATTCGGCTTCGTAAATCTTGTAGGCGGTGTTTACCGTGACAAGCACTGCGCCGATCTTGGTCGTTGCCCAGAAGGCTATAAACCATTGGGGGACATTGGTTGCCCAGACGGCGACATGGTCACCCGGCTTGACGCCCAGAGCAATCAGCGCCCGGGCAAAGGTATCAACATCGTCGCGGAATTCGGCGTAGGTCCGGGTATAGTCCAGCGTGGTATAACGGAAGGCGTACTGATCGGGAAATTCAATTACCATGCGGTCAAGCACCTGGGGAAAAGTTAAGTCAATGAGCGTGTCTTTCTCCCAGACATATTTACCGGTTTTGGCGTTATTGTCGAACAGGTGGCCTTTGGCTGTGGCCTTTTCCATGAAACGGCTCATATAATTGGCGAAATTCGGGAAAACAACGCCGGCGTCATCCAGATCGTCCGCCCAGCGCTTAAGCCATTCGAGCGAAAGATAGCCGTCGTATTTGATCGAGCTTAACGCCAGCATCACGTAGTCAAGCGGCAAATCGCCCTCGCCCAGCATACGGTAACGGATGACGCCATTTTCGACAATGGAATCCTTGATGTGCACGTATTTAATATAGGCGCCGAGATTTTGCACAGTCTGACCGGGTGTCTCACCGGCAAAACGGTAGGGATGATGGATATCCCACAGCGCTGCCACTGCGTCGCTTGCCACTTGATTAAGCAGTCTGGCCAGGCGGGCCGTATCGGCATAAACACCGTTGGTTTCCACCAGCAACGTTACGCCGTGTTCTTCGGCAATGGGCACCAGGCGATTCAACGCGGCCAGCACAACGGTGTCATCCACTTCGCCGCCCGGCTGTGCTTCAAGGTCGGCCAGAATGCGGACATAGGGGGCGCCAAGCCGGGCGGCCACCAAAATATACTGCACAAGCGCCTGATGGTTTTCTTCGGCTTTTTCGGCGAATTTCAGGCAGCAGCCGGAAGACAGGCAGGGAATTTCGAGGTGAAGTTCCGAGAGTTTTTTGATCGTTTGCGGGAGCCGGGCGGCAGTGAAAGGATGGGCATGGCCGGTGAATATTTCGCAGCCCTGTCCACGGATTTCAATGCCGTCAAACCCAAGATCCTTGGCCATGGAATAGATTTCAGACCAATTAAAATTGGGACAACCAAGAGTAGAAAAAGCGAGTTTCACTGCAATCCTCCTTACAATTTTTTAGCACCGTACGAACCGGTCTGTTAGTATAGCAATACCCAAGAATAAAGAAAACACGGCTTGCGCCGAGCCTTTGGCGAGAGTGGAAGCCGATGTTGCCCTTATCCAGTCGAAAGTTTTACACTTTCTGACAGGACAAAAAAAAGCTTTCATCCCTGAGCATTCCTGCTAAGAGACGAAAGCACTGTACTTCCGTGGTACCACTCTTGTTGATATGAAAACATATCCACTCTGCGGCATTAGCCAAAATAGCCAATGCCGTCTCCTGATAACGGTTGAGCAAACCGTTCGCACCTACTCGCAGCGCCCAGGGAAAGGCGGTTGTTTTCGGTGGACTGCTCAAGGGTGAGTTTCACGACTGACCGGCGCGCTGTTTCACAGCATCCAACAGCTCTCTGGAGCGCCATACGGCAGCGTTTTTTTCCCTATCAACGCATTTACGTATATTTAAATTATTTATAAGCTACCAAATTCTACAAAATTTGTCAAGATATTTTCTAAAAACAGGGGGACAGGGACAGCTTTATTTCTATTCAAGGCTAGCAAAAATTAACAGGTCCATCGACATTTACACAGAACATATGTTCTGGTATTATGTAAATGGAGGTGGATAGTGATGAGCGAACATACTATAGATTTACTGAGTATCCCTATTTACCAGCAGATGGCTCGGATAGTTTACGTCGACCGATGTATGGTAAAGTGGGCGGGAATGCTTCTGTCTGAGCACAACGAGCAGATGAAAGAGAAAGAAAGTAAAAGCGATGGGGCTCGTTGATTTTTCTCGTTTTCCCCGTAGGAGCGTATTGTGCATCGACGTAAAATCATTTTTTGCATCTGTAGAGGCGGTTCGGCGGGGGCTTGACCCGCTAGAAGCCTATATTGCTGTAGTATCAGATTTAAGGAGAGCCGGTGCGGTCGTATTAGCCAGCAGCCCGAGGGTTAAATTGGAATATAATATCAAGACCGGAAATCGGCTCTTTGAAATTCCCAAGCGTTCCCCGATTATGGTAGTAGAACCAAATATGGCGCTATATATCAATGTGAACCAGGCAATACAGAATATATTCCGCCGATTCGTAACAGATGAAGACCTACACATCTATAGCATTGATGAGTCCATATTGGATGTTACCGCATCGCTAAATTTGTTTGGACCCGCAGAGGCGATTGCGGAAGCCATCTTAAAGACGGTGAAGGATGAGTTGGGTCTTATTGTGACTGTAGGCATTGGCGATAATCCGCTTTTGGCAAAACTGGCACTGGATAATGAAGCTAAAAAGCGTCCGCCGTGGATTGCAAAATGGACGTATGAGATGGTGCCGGAAACGGTATGGAAAATACAGCCGCTGACTGCGTTTTGGGGCATATCCAGAGGATACGATGAGAAACTCAAGCGAATGGGTATTTATACGATTGAGGGGCTGGCTCACGCCAATCCAGTGTGGTTGCAGAAAACTCTAGGTGTAATGGGGTCGCAGTTATATTACCACGCATGGGGCTTGGATGCTAGCATCATTAGCCAGAAGGAACGGCCGAAAAGTAAGTCCTATAGTAAAAACCAGATATTAATGCGGGATTATTATGTAAAAGCAGAAATTCTAATGATCATCAAGGAAATGGTGGGAGATGTATGCGCTAGGCTACGTAAACACCAGGAAAAATGCCAAGAGGTATATTTGGGAATAGGATACTCGGATAGGAATTTCAATTTGGGCTTTACTGCACGAATTAAGCTAGTTCGCCCGGAACACTCAACGGATATCATTAGTGAAGCGGCACGCGAGGAGTTTATTAAGCGGTGGCAGGGTGAACCGGTACGATCGGTAAATATTACTGCTGGGAAAATTGTGTCAGAAGGGCATGAGCAGTTGGAACTGTTTTTTGAAGGAGAAGAAAAGAACCATGCCATAGATAGAGTAGTAGATGATCTGCGGAAGCGATTTGGCAAAAAAACGATCTTTTATGCTGGATCGATGGCTGGTGGAACCTTCCTTGAACGGGCGGATTATGTGGGCGGACATAAAGGAAAAAGTGAATGATGTAAAGAGGACCGATTGCCCGCCTCTCATCAGCATGGTCATAAGTACGCATCTCTTTGCGATGTTGACCCTTTATAGAAGGAAACAGATATTGAAAATATAAATAATAACAAGTAAGCAGCCGGTTAAGGAGATTAATTCCGCCTAACCGGCTGCTTTTTGGTATGTGCCATGTGTGTCACGGGGCGGGGATTATTAATGTTTATTATGAAGGGGTAGCAGCGGGTCTTTGTTGCTTCGAAATGAACTTAAGGAAGCTACTAAGCTAACAGATCGGTTGGTCAGTTCTATTGTAATTTTCAGATGAATCTTTTATAGTATATTTTAGGGATAGTATGCAGTAATGAGCCTATGCATGTGTTTCTTTTATCAATCTAATCTTTTAATTATAAGTGATTATAATCCGAGATGAATTAGTAAGATATTATCTTTACGAGAGTGAGTTATATGAGCAAAAAAGAACGAGCATATGAGTTTTTACGGTCTCAAATTCTGAACGGGACTTATGGACCTGGTTATCGTATTATCATTGATCGAACGTGCCAGGAATTGGAAGTCAGCAGCAGTCCGGTCAGAGAAGCTATCCAACAACTGGTAGCGGAAGGCCTCGTAGAAATAATCCCTTATAGTGGGGCAATTGTAAAAAGGTTTAATGAGTGTGACTACGCAGAAGTCATGTTTGTGTTGGGAATCCTTGAGGGCGGTGCTACAGCCCTAGCCTCAAAGTTTCTCACAGAATCAGATCTGCAAAAACTAGAAGCAACGAATCAATCTATTGAACAAGCGGTTGCAGAACTAGACTTAGTTAAAGCTGCTGAATTGAATGTTCAGTTTCATGCCATTATTCATGAGCGGTGCGGCAACAATTTTTTGATCGGTAAAGTTAAACAAACGTGGCAACGCCTGTCTCAACTGCGAATAGCGGGATTTCCCTATACGCCGAAAAGGATCCCTATGTCAATTATGGAACACAAAGAATTAATCCGGTTAATAAGAGAACGTGCTCCCGGGGCAAGGATTGAAGAGTTTATCCGTCAACATAAACAGGCGATGGTGGAGGCGGTACAGAGTCGCGCCAAATTAGAGAGAGCCCGACAACTATGAATTGTTGATAGTTTATTGAAGTTAAGCATAGACAATATAGCAACTGTATTGGAACGTTAAGTTTCAGTGCAGTTTTTTATTATGTAAATATCAATAAAATGAATGACGACAAAGAAAGTTTTTCAATATAAGAAGGCAACATAACATAATGGGAATATTTAAGAGAAAGTTAAATAAAAATAATATATATAATAATACTTGAAATAATGCACGATTTAATATATTGTTTATTTACGAGACAAATAATTTTTTTAAGGAAAAGAGATAACCATAATTTGATAGGGGGATCTGGATCACACCAGTACATCAGATTTCACTGAGAGGAGAACAGGCTAAAATGTGAATGACCTATAGGGAAAAGGGAGGAGATTATAAGAATTAAGAAGACAGTTAAAAAATAAAGATATTGTATAGACAAAAATGGCATTCCAGAATGCCGGCAAATAAAATAATGCATATGTAGGCGGAGCTGTTACTACTGTAAGCAGGATGGTAATTTTGATGTTCTTTTATTTTCAAGAGGGATAGGTGAAATTATGAAACGTAAATTAATGATACTATTAGTTTCAGTTGGTATTATTCCACTATGTATTTTATCATTTTTTGCTTATTGGCAAATTAGCAATACTATGCAAGACGAATATCAACGTGTCGGAATTTCAAAGGCTGGCAGTCTGCGGCTGGAAGTGAATTCTTTGCTCCAGAAGAATATTTACGGGCTTAAAGCCATTGCTAATTCTGCTAGCGCGAAAAATATGGATATTGTTTCCGGCAAAGAGGTGCTCGTTAATGCGGCGAAAGTTTATGCTGACATTTCACCAATTGCAATTGTTAACGGGCAGGGAATGCATATCGTAAGAAATGATAATAATCGTTTGCCGGATGTATCACAGCGCCCCTATTTTAAGCAAATAATGCAAGGGTCAGATGATGTTGTTTCAGACGTTCTAATTGGGCAAACTAATGGACACCCAATGGTAATTTTAGCGACAACTATAAAAAATGAATCAGGTGCAGTAATCGGAGCTGTGCAAGGCTCACTGGATTTGACTACTTTAAGCGGTTTTATTGCGGAACGCTCAAAAGATGGGGATAAGGCTTACATTGTGGACAGGGAGGGAAAAATTCTTGCCCACCCTGATAAGGAGGTTGTAGATGAACGAAAGGACGTAGCACAGCTTGAGTATGTACAACAGGTATTAAACGGTCGTGAAGGGAACATGGATATCACGGATAGTAACGGTGAGAAGCGAATGGTAAGCTATGTACGGGATCCATATACCGGCTGGGGGATTTGCATTGAACAATCCTATGACAGATATACAGCTCAAGTACGTAAGTTAGCAATAACAGATACAACAATATTAATCGTGACGATATGTATTGTAGTTGCCATCGGATATTTCTTTGCAAAAAAAATGCTAAAGCCGATTTTAAGTTTAGTAGCGGCTACGAATGAAGTGAAAAATGGCAATCTTGTAGTAACAGTTGATAATAACTCAAATGATGAAATTGGATTGTTGGCCGAAAACTTTAGTACTATGGTTAAGAGTTTGCGGTTACTGGTTCAAAAAGTGTCTCTTTCTTCTGAGAAGGTTACTGCATCCAGTCAGCAATTAACAGCTACTTCAGAACAATCGGCACAAGCAGCAAGTCATATAGCAGATGCTGTTACCAATATTGCGGAAGAAACTACGAAACAAAATTGTATTGTAAATGACATGAATACCCTAGTCCAGCAAATGTCTGAGGATATTAGCAATGCGGTTTCTAATGTGCGACAAGCAACTGAAGCGGCAGAGCAATCGGCCGAGACTGCAACACAAGGCGAAAAGCAAATCTTCTTGGCGGTAAATCAAATGGAGAACATTGAGAAAACGGTTACTTATTCCGCTGCTGCAGTCGCTGAATTAGGGCGGCATTCCCATACAATCGGCCAAATTGTTAGTACTATTACGTCGTTGGCAAGTCAGACAAATCTTCTGGCATTGAATGCAGCAATCGAGGCTGCCCGCGCTGGTGAGGCAGGCAAAGGATTCGCCGTAGTAGCTGAGGAAGTACGGAAGTTAGCTGAACAATCAGGCGAGGCGGCAAAACAAGTCAGTGAAATCATTTCCATGATTCAGAGCGAAACAGATAACGCCGTCAAGACTATGGAATCTGGTTCCAGCGAGGTTCAGAGCGGTGTAGCGGTCATAAAAACTACAGGTGAAGCTTTTCAGAACATTGTTGTCTTAGTAAAGAAGGTACTGGAGCAAGTAATTCAAAGCAGGAAACTCCTGGAAGATACTGCTGCCAGCAGCAGCAAACTTATGGGAGCGAATCAAAAAGTCGAGAATGTAACAAAGACGACTGCCGCTCAAAGCGAAACAATTTCCGCTTCTACTCAGCAACAGTCAGCGTCGGTGGAAGAAATTGCCGCATCCAGTCAGGAACTTGCCCGTATGGCCGAGGAGCTATCTAAGCTTGTGAATCGTTTTACCTATAAATAGAGCTCCTAATTCAAACCACTGATCGATTAGGTAGTTTTCTTACGGAAAAATATGAAATTCTTTTCTTATAATTGAGCAGGAAGGGTAATATAAAGAACTAGTTGTGGTGTTTAGCGACATAATGGCTGTTTCTTCCTTTTATAGATAATCTTTTGTCTAGTTATGACAAATTAAGTTACAAAATGTAAAACTAGTTTGACAAATAGATATTATTGGAATATAATTAATTTATAAAATGGAATGCCGGAATGCCAATATGCTCGAAAAGGACTGTTAAATATGTTATCTATTCCTCAGGAAGAACAAGAATTGAATAAATTAACTGGAAACTCGGAAGTGCTTTATGGTCAAATTGTAGAACGTATCCGCATGTGGATCATGAAAGGCTATATTAAAGAAGGTGAAGTACTTCCATCGGAACGGGAATTGGCGGAATTATTTAACGTAAGCCGGATGCCTGTAAGTCAAGCGATTAAGATATTAGAATTTTTAGGTGTTGTCAAGTATATCCGCGGTAAGGGGGTATGCGTACAACAAATAGATATCAAACATTTATTAAATAGTATTGGATTTTTAGTGCTGAATCCAAAGTCCGGATTGAAAGATTTGCTTGAAACCCGTGAAGCGATTGAAATTCAGGCAGTTCGACTTGCTGCACAGCGGCGGACAAAAAATGATCTGGAAACGATGGAAGATGCACTGCTTGAGATGGAAAGAAATATTACCATGAAAAAAGATGTGAGTAATGCATCGATACGTTTTCACACAGCAATCATTGTTGCGGCGGGCAATGATGTTATTGTCAAGGTCAATGAATTTTTGATGGCCCTGTTGTTATTTTCCCGCCAAAAATCTCTTAAGGAAATTGCTCAACAAGATATTGCATTGTGTAGCCACAAAAGAATTTATCAAGCGATAGAAGAACAAAATTCCGATGAAGCTGTGCGTGCGATGTTAGAACATTTGCGCGAATTGAAGACATAATAAAAGATTTTTGAATGTACTGAATGTCGGCATTCAGTACATTCAAAATGATATGTTGTATTACAACTAGTCAATGATAGTATGTGTGATGTTAAGGCATTTTGGGTGAATAGGAGATATGATAAAAATTTTTTTAATCGAGTGGAATGCCAGCATGCCAACTATTAATAAATTTTTTTAAATTATGTTGGAATGCCGGAATTCCAATGCGCATCAGCCAAAGTGAAGTTATTGATCATATAGCAAATCGGAAAAGAGCGGTGATATTTCAATCATCATGTGTAGTTGAACTAAGGAGGATATTCTAAGCATGAACTATGGAGTAAACCATGTTGTAAATGATGCAGAATTAGTTGGCAAAATGAAGCAGTATCGATTATGGATTTTTCTCGTCATCTCCGCTACATACCTGATTTCCTATTTTCATAGGGCAGCGCCGGCGGTGGTAGGACCGGAAATCATTAAAGAATTTTCTCTAGAGCCATCTGCATTGGGATTTATCGGCTCTATGTATTTCTGGGCATATGCAGCAACCGCTTTACCGTCAGGGTTATTAGCTGATTCTTGGGGACCACGTAAGACGATAGCGGCCTTTGTTTTTCTTGCAGGTATCGGAGGGTTTGTTTTTTCCTTAGCTAACGATGTAATGAGCATGGCCTGGGGACGATTTATGATAGGTTTTGGTGTTGGTGTCGTATATGTAGCAGCTATGAGGATTCTGGCCGATTGGTACAAGCCCGACGAACTAGCTACCTATTCCGGAGTATTGTTAGCTGTCGGAAATATTGGAGCCCTTATATCTACTACTCCGTTGGTTTTTCTAATGGGTAGTGTTGGCTGGCGGAATTCTTTTAGTCTGGTAGCCGTATTGACGATGGTTGCCAGCGTGTTCGCCTACCGAGTGATCCGGAACAAACCCAATGAAATGGGTTTCCCTTCATTCCAAGAAATGTCTGGACCAGCGACGAAGGATGTCAATAAAAAAACTTCTTTGCGTGAAGCAATACAAGTGGTGTTTGGTAATAAAAAGTTCTATTTGCTTGGGCTGCTGCTTTTCTCCTTTTATGGCACTTTCATGGGGGTCGGTTCATTATGGGCTGGTCCGTATTTACAGAATATTTACGGAGTGTCCAAACAAATAGCAGGCAATATTCTCATGATGTTTCCTCTCGGTATGGTTTTTGGTTGCCCGCTATCGGGATATGTATCGGACAAAATTTTGAAATCCCGTAAGAAAGTTTTATTGTGGGGATGCATTCTCCACACCTTAAGCTATATTCCCCTGACGTTTTTTACCGACAGTTTATCCATTGTAACACTATATGCGTTGTTCTTCTGGTATGGGGTTTCTGGGGGAACCTTTGTTTCTTGCTTCGTTTGCGCTCAAGAAATTTATGAGCCGCGATTTGCGGGGACTGCTGTAGGCGCATTAAATATTTTTCTCTTTTCCGGCGGTGCATTTTACCAATATGTTATGGGAAAGGTTATTAATTCTTATGTGCCGCTTGCTTCGGGCGTATATCCGTTGGCAGCCTACCAATCAGCATTTATTATCCCGGCTTGCGGATTAATAGTAGGTATTATTGCTTTCGCCTTTTTCAAGGAAAATTGAGACAAACAAGATGATTGGGTAGGATACCTGTCAGAAAACGTTGAGTAATTAGTAATGTTAATAAGGAAGCTAACTTTTTTCGGCACGGGGTTCTGGCTTTAACTTATTCGCAGCTGTAGTCGCAAATAAGGAGAGGCCTTGATTCATAGAGCCTCTCGGATTCCGAGAGATTATATTTAACAAGGGGAGGATGTATTTATGAAAATCGTTAGTGTTGATGTGATGCAGGTTCCAAGTGGAAATTCTGGTGCGTCAAGGGGAGCCTGGTGCCCGGTTATTGTACGTGTTAATACAGACGAAGGCATCAGCGGTTTCGGTGAAGTTGGCCTTGCCTACGGTAAGGGATGGCGGGCTGGTTTTGGCATGGTGCAGGACTTTGCTGAGGTTATTATCGGAGAAGATCCCTTGAATATCGAAAAGATCTGGGAAAAACTATTTAGAAAAACATTCTGGGGTATGGGCGGTGGAACTGTCGTCAATGCCGGTATCAGTGGTATTGACATCGCCCTGTGGGATATTAAAGGAAAAGCGTTTAATCTTCCGGTTTGGCAATTACTAGGCGGAAAAACGAATGACAACCTCCGCACGTACGCTAGTCAACTGCAGTTTAATTGGGGCTCTAACCTTACCAAAGAAGCACTTATTGAGCCCGAGGAATATGCAGAGGTTACCAAAGTTGCCATGGCTGAAGGCTACGACGCTATTAAAGTTGATCCGATTGTCTTAAGCAATCAGCCGGATGGCAAAGGACCCTGGAAGATTACCGGGCCTTTGGAGAACAAGGTCATTAAGACCGTGTATGATCGGGTTGCAGCGATGCGTAAAGCCGGTGGCGATGATTTGGATATTATTATCGAGCACCATTCGAATACTGATACAGTAGCAGCGATTCAAATCGGTAAAGCCCTTGAAGATCTGCGGATATTCTATTATGAAGAACCGTGTCACCCATTGAATGCAAAATCAATGCTGGAAGTTAAAAACAATGTTAATATCCCTATAGCTTCTGGTGAAAGGATCTATACAAGATTTGGTTACCGAGAGTTCTTAGAAAATAGATCTCTTCATGTTATTCAGCCGGATATTTGTCTTTGTGGTGGTATTACCGAAGCAAAGAAAATTTGTGATATGGCATATACATATGATTGCGCTGTTCAGATTCATGTTTGCGGAAGTCCTATTTCTAAAGCTGCGGCTCTGCAAATAGAAGCAGTTATTCCAAACTTCATTATTCACGAGCATCATCAAAGAGCTCTAAATTCTGAAAGCCGGGCAACATGCCTATACGATTATCAGCCTGTTAATGGTAAATACAAAGTTCCTGATCTGCCCGGAATTGGTCAGGAATTGACACCTGAAGCAATTGCTAAATCTACAATTGTTACAGTAGCTGCTGCTAAAACTTATGGTTGAAATCAAATGAACGTGAACTTTGGCTGATCATAGCCTGCACTACCTACTATGCTTTCACAGGCGGTTCCATTATTTAATTTCAAATCTTACTTTTTCTAAACCTGAGTAGCCCATTGTTTAGGTTTTCCGCTTATTTTAGTTTCCAACAACTGAATTTTAGCGTTTCCTAAACAATGGGTTATAGTTCAGGAATAACGGGTTTTAGCGAAGGCGGCTTAGCCTATGGTGTTGGTGTACCAGCAGGATTTGACAATTGACAGAAGATACAATATGAAAACATCAATTGTGGAGAGTGTGAAATAGCAAACGCATATCTTCTCCTATAACCAATTTCTACAGTACTATCTACCGGAGTTTTTATGCCATTAGATTTGAAACGGATTTTGTTTAAAATCAAATAAATAGATGGGAAAGGATGTAGATAGACAATGAGCATGGAACAGACAAATGTTGGTACTCAAATTAGTGCCCAAGCAAAGCCTACCAACCAGCGTTGGCTGCTGGCAGCCATTTTATTTCTCGCAGTTTTTTTCTCTTACCTGGATCGGGTAAATGTTTCGGTTCTAGTGGTTGATCCAGCTTTTTTAACTGCAATGGGCATCTCAGGTGCGGTGGCAAAAGGAATGCTGATGACAACATTCTTAATTGCCTATGGTGTCGGTAATGTAATACTCAGTCCCTTAGGCGATATTTTTGGGCCCCGTAAGGCTATGGCAGTCTGTATTGTTATTTGGATTATTTCGATGGTAATCGGGGGCTTGGCGCCGACATACGCAATAATCACCATCTCACGGGTACTGCTTGGATTAGGCGAAGCTATGCACTTTCCCATGCAGAGTAAATTTATAAAACAGTGGTTTCCGCCACAGGAACGGGGAAAAGCTAATGCCGTATGGCAGACAGGTATGGCTGTAGCACCGGCCATAGCCATGCCGTTTTTTACTTGGATTATTCATCTTTCTGGCTGGCGTATGAGTTTCTTTATTCTTGCTGCCCTGAGTCTCGTTCCGTTGTTATTGGTATGGTGGTATACGGCCGACAGTCCAAGCCAAAGTAAACGCACAAACCAACTGGAAAGAGAGTACATTGAGGCAGGTCAAGCAAAAGAAGCGGCTGCCACGGGAGAAAAACAGGCAGGCGAAGAAAAGCAGGGCATTGTTGCTGCCTTCAAATCATTCGCTGATAATCGTAATTTTTGGTTGTTGACTTGTTTCTATATGATGCATGTTTCGATCTTATTTGGTACTATGACCTGGCTGCCAAGCTATTTTAAAGAGGCCAGAGGATTCTCGTGGACGGCTATGGGGATTTTGTCGTCCCTGCCTTTTGTTCTCGCAGTCGGGACAAAAATTTTATCCGGATATCTTGCCGATAAACTGCCGCGGAGATCATTAATCCTGATCTTTGAAATGGTCGGAGTCGGTGTGGGTGTCTTTTTTGCGACACAAATCGCGGATAATAATATTGCCGCAGCGTTTATGGTTCTGGGGGGAGGGGCTGTTGGACTGGGAGGTCCTGCTTCTTGGACAGTGATGCAAAGCGTTGTTCCCAGTAAAGGAGTTGCCTCTGCGGCCGGTTTAATGAATGGACTGTCGAATGGGGTTTCAGCATTAGCGCCTGTGGCTATCGGAGGATTGATCGCTTTTACTGGCACTTATGCAGGCGGACTGTCTTACCTCATCGGCTGTAGTGTTGTGGGTTGTATTATGGCAATTTTGTTGTATTTAAGGAAAATATAACATTTTTTCATCATTATCGTATTTGCCCGGTGTAGAGCTTCACCGCCATCGGACGGACTACTAATTTGTGAGAAATGTAGTTAATTTGCTAGCCAAATTGACTGCATTTCTTGTGTTTGTGAAAATGACTGATTAAGTAATAGCTAAAGACAATGAGACTGGGGGGAGAAAAACTGACTGAAGACAATAAAAAAAACCGAACCCTTTACATTCTTTGCCTTTGTCAAATTGGCGCAATGCTGATTTGGTATAATTTTGCAGCTATAATCCCTATTCTTCGTGCGGAATGGTCGATATCCAACGATCAGGCAGGTGCGCTACTATCAGCCTTCCAATTAGGCTACGTCATAGCCGTGATATTTACCGGCTGGCTCACAGATAGATATGGCGGTCGTTTGATTTTTGCCCTCAGTGCGTTTGAGACCGGGCTAGCTGGTCTCGGATTTGTATTTTTTGCTTATGACTATCAATCGGCACTTTTGTGGCGGACTTTAGCCGGATTAGGTCAAGGCGGGCTTTATATACCAGGGATAAAAATCCTTAGCTCATGGTATCCGGGAAAGGACAGGGGGCGAATTATTGGCATCTTTACTTGCTCTACTGTATTTGCTTATGCGGGTGCCTACTATCTTGCCTCCGCCTTAGCAGTGGCATATTCATGGCAAACAGGGTTGTTCTGGACAACAATTTGGGCTTTTCCATCAGCATTAGTGGTATTTTTTTTCGTAGACGAAAAAAAGACGTCTTTTGGTACGGCAGCGTTGGTTAAAGTAGAAAATAAATCTGCTTTTACACTAGCCAGCAAGGCTTTTTGGTTAATTATAACGGGTTATATAGGCCATATGTGGGAACTGTATGCTTTTTGGGGGTGGCTCGGCGCCTATATGACTTACGCTTTCACGCTTCATGGATATGAAACTTCCGTTGCTATAGGTTACGGAGGGGGAATCGCAGCGGCCTGTACTGCAATGGGAGCCATTTCTCCCGGATTGGGAGGCTGGGTGTCAGACAAATATGGTCGGTGTCTTTCTGCCACAACACTAATGCTTATAAGCGGATGCTGTGCTTTACTTTTCGGATGGCTAGCTGAATTTTCTTTGTATTTGTTAATCATAGTTGGTCTTATATATGGTTTTTTTATTGTAGCCGATTCGGCTATATACAAAGCTGGACTTACTGAATTAGTGCCAGCCTATGCCATGGGGTCTGCCTTAGGATTGCAGTCTGTACTCGGTTTTGGCATCACTATAATTACTCCGCGTTTATTTGGATTGATCGTAGATCATTACAATTGGGGGTGGGCATTTTCTTTCCTGGCTATTGGTCCTTTTTTAGGCGGTGTGTGTATGTTGCTGCTGCGTAACCATCCGGAATCATGGCAGATGGCTAGTGGGAAAAGGTAGGAAGTACCGAGGCACAATCTGCCGCAACATCCTGAAGAAATAAGATATATATACTGTTTCACCATTAAAAACGATGCTTACTATTAATCAGTAAGGAGGAGACAAATATGACAAAACAATATAATGCAGAATCAAAAATGGAAAACGTAAGACAGGGTGATAGTCTTGTACCGCAGGGACACGTTGTCGACAAAGATTTTATGAAACAAGCTGCCGGCCAGAATTTTTGAGAAGGCTATAATTGCGCCGAGGCCATTGTTAGGGCTTTTCGTAATGCTATGCAGCCGGATATTTCCGATGAAGCTTTGAGGATGGCGAGTGGCTTTGGCGGAGGAGGCCTTGGACATGCCGGCTGTCTTTGTGGTGCTTTAGCTGGCAGTATTATAGTCCTTGGAATGATTCAGGGGCGCGATAATAAAGAGCAGAGTAGAAATCCGATTTATACAAGTGCTCAAGAGTTTCATGATTTTTTCCGGGAAAAATTTGGTGCAACCTGTTGCCGCGCTCTTAATCCCCATTCTTTTGATAGTAAAGAGCATTTACGCAATTGTATAAAGATTACCGGCAATACGGCTGAATTGCTGTCTGATTATCTACGGGACAAAAGGTTTTAAGCTAGAGTTTCCGGATTAATTAATGTTGGAGGTATTGTTATGTCAGAATTGAAAAAACCATCCTCAGAAGGATGGCGTTATCTGGACCGGATTCCCTGGGAAAATCATTTGACTGCCTCCGGGGTAAAAATTAAACCCTATATTTCCCAAAAAGAGCATTGTTTAGACGTTACCTGTATGCTAGTCAAGGTGCCACCGGGAGTAGAAGTGCCAGAACATATTCATGCGAATCAAGATGATGTCCTTTTCCCTTTATCTGGCAAGGCAATTATGTGGATTGACGGTGTTGGCGATTTTCCATTAATCCCAGGAGTGGCTGTTAGAGTACCCAAAGGAGTACGTCATAAAATTTATGGCGTTAGAGAAGAATTGCTCATTCATGACGTGTTTTTTCCAGCTCTGATTTAGTTTTCAGCAAAAGAAAAATAAAAAGCAGGGTATAGTAGTAGTAACAAATACAGGTTATTAGAGTTATTTTCTCTAATAACCTGTATTTGTTTATAATTCACAGATAACGGGTCGAGACACTGGCGTTATCCCCGGGAAGCGCGAGACGGAAATAAGCTCAATGCATTGCTTCAAGCATTTTGGGATAAGTAGAAGATTGACACTTCGAATAAAGAGGGTACACTTTAAACCGTCCCTGAGTTTCATATCTAAATCACTATACCGACAATTGCTCGAAAAAAACGCATAAAAAACTGGATTTCGTACATGACGAAATCCAGTTAAAAGAATTTTATCTTTCAGGCAGATGTTGTGCGGTCCATTACACCTTATGATTTGATTGCCCACCGCAATTTGGCAGATCGAGCACGATTATTGATATGACATTCTTCTGCTGATGCCCGAATAGGATCGGGTGCTATTTCACGATAAACACCTTCACGAAAATATTGTCTAAAGGATTTTTTTACGCGACGATCTTCTCCTGAATGAAATGAAAGTATGGCAACGCGCCCACCGGGCGTCATGACATCAGGAAGTTTTTCTAAGAATTCGTCTAACACTTCAAACTCCTTATTGACATCAATTCGCAATGCTTGAAAGGTTCGTTGACAAGATTTTTTAATATCATCTTTCTTGACGTGTGGAACAAATTTCAGAGCATCTTTGATGATATTTCGAAGCTCAGTTGTTGTCGATATAATAATTCCTTTTCGAATGTTGGAAATAATAGCACGAGCGATTACCCCGGCATGAGGCTCATCAGCATTTTCTATCAGCATCTCTTGTAATTCGTCTAGCGATATTTTCTTTAAAAGACTTGCTGCAGAGTAACCCGCTTTCGGATTAAGCCTTAAGTCTAATGGCCCTTCATACTTAAATGAAAACCCTCTTTCAGGATTGTCTATTTGCATAGAAGAAATACCCAAGTCTGCCAAAACAAAATTAAATAGCCCTGATTCGGGAATGATTTGATCTATTTTAGAAAAGTTCATTTGCTTGATCTCTAAAATTTCGGGGCCATAACCCAAACGCTCTAAACGATCTTTGGTGCGCGGTAATTCAAAAGGATCTACATCAGTTGCATACAAGCGCCCCTTTGAATTTAAACATTTAAGCATCTCTATAGTATGGCCACCATAACCTAATGTTGCATCTAAACCAGTTTGTCCTGGTGTAATTTGTAAGAATTCCAATATTTCTTTAACGCAAATTGAAATATGCATACCAGCAGGAGTATTGCCCTTCTGAATAATCTTTGCCACATCATCAGCATATCGCTCTGGTTGCAGTTCCTTATATTTGTCTTTAAAATTCTTAGGGTGAGTGCCTTTATAGCGAACACGCCGCTGATATTTGGGCTCTTGCTCATCCAATGTGTGATCTGGGGCCATTCGATTCCCTCATTTTTATCATATATTTTGTACTTTTGTTACAAATTATATGATAGCAGGTACAATTTACTAAAGCAACTCCAACAGCTTACTTCTAATTTTCAGGATGGCGAAGCAAGCGAGTGGTATCGTTTTATTTACCTGACGCGGAATTCAAGAGTCGCTCATCGATCCATGAGAGGATGTACTCATTTGCAAGCAACTTGGCTCCGCACTGGCCATGCTCGCCCGCGCCTTCCTCCGAAGTAAACAACATAAAGCTTTTCTCGCAGATAAGTGCGTCGTAAAGCGGCTTTGCCTGACCGGACATCATCTTGTCCTCCTCGGCATCCACGATGAGCGTGGGGCACTGGATCTTTTTCGCGACGCCTTCCATGCTAAAGTCTTTTATCTTCAAAAGAAATTGAGCAGGGGTGTCGACTCCAAAGACGAACATGCCGTGCTCAAAACCCCATTTGAGCGTGGGATTGGTTTTTACCATTTTGTCAAAGCTTTGATTGAGTTTGTCCGGGTCGGTACTGGCCATGTCAAAAAAACGGCTATCGGGCAATAGGTTTTTAAGGGTGTCTGAAAAGCTGTATACGCCGCCGTTTGCGACGCAGGCAGCAAGGCGATGCTCATAGGCAGCCGCTCTGGGTGCCAGATATCCGCCCAGGCTTACGCCCATCAAAACGATTTTACCAGGGTCGACGCCATCAAGGGAGAGGACAAAATCTACGACGGGTGTCACGACCGCCTCATAGTCGTACCGAAAGTACAGGTGTTGCCGGTGTAAGGCCTCGCCCTGCCCCGGCCCCTCAAATACGAGGCAGTTCATGCCGTGTTCCAGGGCGGCCATGGCCATTCCGTACAGTTCTTCTTTCGTACCGTCAAAACCGGTCATTAAGATCAGCACGGGGCTCAGTTTCAATGCTTTTTGGCACTTGTAATAATGCCCGGGCAGAGTTGTTCCTTCATAGGGAATTTTGACCGGTTCAATTACCGGGTTGTTCAGTTCCATCACTTTTGCAAAACAGGCGAAGCTCGCTTCGGACAGCTCGGTGATCCTTGGATCATTTGGGTTTCCGTGCAGATAAAATTCCGCTGAACGGTAATAATTGTAGGCCCGCAGATATGTCTTTCTTGCGCTAACCGGATGCCCGTTTTTAAAATAATCGTCCGCAGCCGCGTGGAGCCTTTTTGCCGTCCCAGTCCACTCCTTGCACCAGCTGTTATCATCGCCTTCCGTTATTTTCTCTGCGGTGGTGAGGACCTCCCCGATATCAGCCATACCGTATGCCGTTTCGCTGAGCAACCTTAAAGTCTCGAAAGCAAACGAATCGTTTTTGAATATTACATTCTTCATAAGTTATCTCCCTTTCGCTGTTCTTTATTTTGTGTATTCGATTTTCCTACAACATGTTGTATAATGATAGTGTAAGCTTTAATTCGTCCGCCATCAACCGTTAATCATGGCGGGACTGTCGGATTTTTGAAAAGGGAAAGTGATAGTTTAGATGAAGCATAATTCTGAAATTACAGCGCAAACGAGGAAAAACTTGATGGAGGCGTTTTGGGACCTGTACAGCAAAGAAGGAATTGCGAAAACATCAGTGCGGGAGATCGTCGGCAAAGCCGGATACAACCGAAGCACATTTTATGAATATTTTACCGATGTCTACGATGTGCTGGAGCAAATAGAAGCCTCCATTTTACCGGATATAGAAAAGCACCAAAACATCATAACGGAAACGGGCGTTCATCTGCCACTCAAACACCTTACCGAGGTGTACAGCCGGAACAAAAAGTACTTTGTTGTCCTATTAGGGAAAAACGGCGATCCCGTTTTTAAAGAAAAGATTAAAAACGTATACAAAGCATTGTTACGGCCGCACCTTCAATCACCCGGTGCGGATGACTTTATATTGGAATGCACGTTGGAATATTCGATATCCGCTTTCCTTGGGGTGATGACGTATTGCTTTACACGGGAAGAAAACCCGGATATCGAAAAGATGGTACAGCTTCTGTGGAGCCTTATGAATGATGGCGTGATGAAAAATTTTAAGCGGAGTGCTTCAATCGAATAGCGATGGATCAAGGAAAATGGTTTTTAAATAATTGCAATAATGTTACAACAGCTATTTGACCTTCATATTTTTATTCTGAAGATTTTTTCAAAAGCACAAACTGAATATCCCCGGTGTTCAGATGGAAATAGGCTCAATACATTGCTTCAAGCATTTTGGGATACGTAAAGGATTCACACTTTAAAAATGATAACCGCCCCTGTCCTCAGACTGTCGAGGGTAGGGGCGGTTTTGCTTAATGTTAATACTATAGTTACCTTAAAGCTGCCACAGCTAAGGCACATTTTTCAATATCCGTAACGCCGCTGTCAATTAGAAAAAGGACTTTTCCTCTTATTCCGGTTTTAATAAGAGGATACAAAGGGAGGATACAAAGGGACGGTTCGTTCTGTTTCCTTGTTGACCGGGCGGGGAGGAAGTCTGGTACAGGGAAAATGCTATTTTTTTCTGAGTCAATTGATGTCAAAGCAGAATTGAGAGAGCGGAAGAAAAATTTCATGGGCTGTGAAAAATTGTGGAATATGTTTCACTGGACGTGGTTAGAAAACACTTGCTTAAATAAAATTTCAAATATACATACAATGGGTTGGACCTAAAGCTAACTAATGCTTTGGGTCCTTTTTATGGAACTGGCAAGGGTGGAAGGAATTACTGTTCGGCGATTACACTTAACCCAAATTCCTCGAATAATCCTTTGATACCTGCATCGGTTATACGCACGGCACGACCATTAGGTAATCTTTCTATCCATTTGAGTTCAAACAAGCACCTCGTAAGTGATGCTCCTAAGCTGCCTGCCAAATGACACCGGCGTTCGCTCCAGTCCAAACATTGACATGCAAAGCAGCGCCGACTTTTTTTGCTTTTTTCGACATCTACTCCAAAAGCCTGCAATTTTGCCTTACCGGCTGCACTTAAGGTAAACTCTTTTCCTGATTTTTTAATGAAATTCATTTCAAGCAGCCTATCTGTCAAGGCAACACCGATTTTACCTGCTAAATGGTCATAGCAGGTTCGGGCAAACTGTAAAGCGTGTACTTCATTTGATTCGCGAAGTGAGCGAACAGGTCTGGAAGGTGCAATCGTGTGAAGAGCCTCTAAAGCGTGTCCAACCTCACTGCTTGCAAGCCGGAAATATTTGTGCCGACCGAAAGATTCTTGAATCAGGAGACCTCCATTTACCATTTTAGCGAGATGTGTGCTGGCAGTCTGGGGCGATATCCGGGCGGAACGGGCCAGTTCGCCTGCAGGTAAGGATTTTCCGCCGAGCAAATTTAGAAGCATGGCGAGACGTGAAGGATCACCGATGAGAGAGGCAATCGCCTTAAGATCAGGGCTTAACATCATATTTGTTACCCTCCATATATAACATTCATACTTCGATTTTAGTCGAATTATTGCCGTGTTACAATAATGACAGAACAAAATATTGAAAAATATGCTGGAGGTGCAATAATTATGGGAATCCATGATAGGGCAGCCACTCAATGCAATTTTGTATATTGGAGTATTTAAAAAATAAGGAGTGAATAGTATGAGCAACATTAAAAATAACGAGATTGATTTTTATATTGACGACCATGCGGTTTTATTTGGATTGATTGCTAAATTCAGTGAAGAAATTCTTGGCGATAAAGGGTTGGAAACCTGCGGGGAGGGAGTAATCATCATGGCCAGAGAACGAGGTTTAAGGAGTGCTAAAAGATGTCTGGAGAATGGTGATGAACTGACAATTAAAAATTACCTGTGCTATGCGGAACTGTTCGATAGCGAAGGTTGGAACAAAGTAGAAATTAACGCATACGCACCTATGTACCAAACAAGCACAATCCGTTGCGGTTGGTACGATACTTGGAAGAAATACGGGTTCGAAAAATACAGTCCCATATACTGTGCGGGAATAGACAAAAATATATTATATGGTTTTAACCCGCAACTACAGCTTGAAATGGATAAGGTTTTAGCTGATGGTGATACTTGTTGCAACTTCAAGTGGATAAATTGCAGCTTTGACGATAAAGCTGAGTTTGATGCCATTATGGAGAAAAGGACACGTAATTTATCAAATATAACAAAGAAATTCCTTTATCAAGCAGGACATTTATTATCCACTTTACAAAGGACTATATATTTGGACCACGGGCTTATCGCTGGCAATACTATAATTGATAATAGTTTGGAAGCATATGCAGAGATTTTTTCAAAAGAAAAAGCTGATCTAATCCGTATAGAAGCAAAGAAAAATTTTATGATCGTTTGATTATGATGAGATATATTCATTTGATTAGAGGTAGTTACTATTAACCGGAAAAGAAATAGATTCAAATATATAAAAAGCAGGTGTACGTAATGATATTGGTTTTATTTGAAGTTACAATAAAAAAGAGTTATATGGATGGTTATCTTGCCTTAGCCGCTAATCTTAAAAATGAGCTCGTAAAAAGTGAAGGATTTATACGTTCAGAGCGCTTTTCCAGTCTTGTAAATGAAGGGAAGCTGCTTAGCCTGTCTGTTTGGGAAAACGAGGAGTCGGTAAGTAAATGGCGTAACCAAACAGAACATCGTATGAGTCAGCGACAGGGACATGATTCGATGTTTGAAAGCTACACCATTACAATTGCGTCTCAACTTCGCAGTTATAGCAATAGCGAACGGTCAGGCGCTCCGGAAGATTCCAATAGGTTATTTGGCTAGTTTCTCCATCACTTCATTATTGACTTTAGGCTTATTGGTATTGGCTTTAAGTTTAGTGACCTGTCAAGAATTTTGTGCTTTTAACCTCCGCCGGCTAACGCTATAAATCATTATTCTAAATTACAATCAAGTATCATCTGAACATGAGGGATTCCATCCTCAAGGAATTCTTCTGAAACCTGTCTAAATCCTTGCTTTTCATAAAGTTCTTTTGCATATGTCTGTGCTTCTATTTTTATAGTAGCTGCTTTCAACTTATTCTTTGCAACCTTTATCCCTTCCGAGAGAATTCTGCTGCCTATGCCACACCGTCTTTTCAAGGCAATCACTCTGCCGATTGATACCTCATCAAAGGACACGCCTTTATCAACAACCCTTAAGTATGCCTGTATTCCGTCATCATCTTTCAGATACACGTGGAATGATTGTTTATCTCTGTTATCAATCTCTTGATAAGGACAGTTTTGTTCAACAACAAACACGGCAACTCTTATCTTAAGAATTTCATACAGTTCCTCGGCTGTCAACTCTTCAAATCTTTTTACTGTAAGTTCCATTATTATCCTATCCTTCGCCTTTAAATTCTTGTTTAAATAGATGTTATATAAATTTTCTTTATATCAGCTTTCATTGTTATCAAAAAATTATACTACATTTCCCGCTATATTTCACACGATTTTGTAGACTTTGTAACGAGTATCGGAAAGTACTCTTTTCCTATGCTTGCTGCGAAATTTATTCTCCTCGAAAATCGGAATGGAAGAATCTATTCAGACGGGTGTTTTTTCTTTTCATGTTAGCACCTCTTACATGAGGTAGTTTTTTTGCCGAATTGAGACAAGCCAGTCAACAAATACTTTGCAAATAATTCCAATCGCTATGAAAACCGGAAAAGAATAAACGTACTTCCATTTTAGCATAATATAAATTCCTATCCATGCTAGGAACGGCTCGCCGACAAAAGAAAACACTGCGGACATCACAACGATTGACGTAAGATAAGTGTTCCAGCGTGGGTAATATTGATAAATAAGCATATATATCACCGGGAATACTGCGGTATCTAGTGAAAAAATGTGAGGTAGCTTAGAAAGTGTTTTTATCTGGTAATCCCATAACAGATAAGCAATCCCAATAGCGTCCATGGCGGTGGTAAAAATGAAGATTAATAGACCATACAGAAGAATTTCAATTATTTTTTTTCTGTCAACAACTTTTATCCATAAAAGCCAAAATGCAATTGGACATATTATTAAAAGCCACCACTGCCAAGTATAAAGCTCGTATTGTAACCAATGGGCATAGCGAGATTGTATGTAAAGTGAGTGTAAATCGATTAGTTTCTGAAAAACCTCATTTTCATTCATTGTATATCCTCCTAAATTAAAATTGAGTACTTATGTTATTAAGGTGTGACAGTCATACTTAATAGAAAGCAGCATACTGACGCTATAATCAATACCTTCCAGCACGAAAAATCCAATAAATATAACACTGAACAAAAGGAAACATAATGTATTAAGATCCATATAGCATCTATAAAATTGTATGGTTATGATTTGGGCCCGGTGGCAATGGTTTTGCGAGTGATAAATAATAGTATATCCGGGAAGTGACACCCGGCTCAAGATTAGTCACTTACCTCAGTTAAGCGCCGGCAATTAGCCTTAGAAGATAACTCACAATAGGTAAGTATAACGGTATCTTTAACAAAAAAGGAATCAACAACCCTCTAGAGAATGTGAGTTGGGTGCAAAAAAATACGTATTGGTAAATTTTCTCTAAACATATAAATATTGTACCAAACTGTACCATATTGTAACTAAGATGTAACATTAAATTCACGCCAATTTACACAGTATTTGGTTCCTACATCTGTTATATAATCCAGGGTAGTTTCCCACGATCGTGGAGAGTGCGGTTATTTAAGGTTTAACATGGGACAAAAGGACTTGTGTATTCTTGGCATGATATTTGCATTAATCTACTGTGTGTATTAGTCATATAGCATGATAAGGAAAGATGATGGAGGTAAGTATGGGTTATTTAGATACTGCACAAGAGTTGTATAAAGAAGCAGCTTTGACACCTCATGCAGGCCTATGTTGTGTTAGCAGCCAGGCACGCGTCTTGCCGGGGTTGACTATTCCAGGCGTGATGCAGGAAATGAATTACGGTTGTGGTACAACGGTTCATTTCGGTGATCTGCGCTCAGAAGAAACCATTCTTTACATAGGTGTGGGAGGAGGACTAGAAGCGCTGCAGTTTGCCTATTTTACTCGTCGACCCAAGGCAGTTATTGCTGTAGATAAAGTTTCCGAAATGCTCGATAAAGCCAGGATGAATTTTAACCTTGCGGTGAAAATGAATGATTGGTTCCATCCGGATTTTATTCACTTGGTACAAGGTGACGCCCTTAGTCTGCCTGTAGAAGATAAAAGCGTAGACGTTGCCGCCCAGAATTGTCTGTTTAACATTTTCGAACAAGATGACTTATCGAAGGCACTTGCAGAAATATACCGTGTTTTAAAGCCGGGTGGCAGACTTTATATATCGGACCCAATAACAACTAAGCCAATACCTAACCACTTACGAAAAGACGAACGGTTAAGGGCTATGTGTCTGTCTGGAGCTTTGTCTTATCAAGAATATCTAAATAAGATTATTGGCGTAGGGTTTGGTACAATTGAAGTAAGAGCACGACGTCCATTCCGAGTCTTGGACAAAGAGCGCTACGATGTAAGAGAGGATATACTGTTGGAATCTATTGATCTTGTAGCCTACAAAAATTCTATTCCTGTGGACGGAGCGTGCGTTTTTGCGGGCGAAACCGCTATATATGTGGGAACAAATGAATACTTTGACGACGAAAAAGGCCACATTATTAAGCGGGATGTGCCATTACCAGTTTGCCAGAAAACGGCAAATAATCTAAGAGCACTGAAAAGAAGAGATCTTTTTGTTACAGAGCCGACTTATCAGTATTCTGGTGGCGGCTGCTGTTAAGAAGGATACCGGGGGACGGTTCGTTCTGTTTCCTTCTATTGAGATTGATCGTTTTGATTATGACTCCTGTCGATATTTTCATTCAAATATTTGTCGTTTGATCCGATGCGGAGAAGCAGTACTATTGGTAACGGCAGAAAAAGTTAACTCTTGTTAAATTTATGGTGATTTGCATGGGAATGCTCTGCTGCTCCTTCGTTCCTTCTTGACAGGTCTAGTGATTTTTGATAGCATATGCTTAAAATTAATATATTGCTTGTATTTTTATCACCGGATAAAAAATACTTTAAGGGCATTGAAAATCAAACCGTAGGTACGGTGCAATTTATTGCATTATAAGGTTTGGTTTTCAATGCCTTATTGTTTTAAGGAGGAGATTTTATGTATAAAAAATTGAAGTATCTATCGCTAGATGCAAAAAAAGTTCGAGAAGAGGTATTTGTATCAGAACAAGGCTTTCAGAATGAGTTTGACAAAATTGATAATTATGCGATACATATAGTTTTTTATGAAAAAGATATGCCCGTAGCTGTCTGCAGATATTATAAAGACAAAGAAAAAAATACGTATATTATTGGCAGAATAGCAGTTTTAAAAGCACATAGAGGAAAGCATTTGGGACAATTTATTTTGGAGGTATTAGAGAAAAACATCTTATCTGAAGGTGGGAAAAAAATATCCTTATCGGCACAAGTCCAAGCGCAGTCTTTTTATAGCAAATATGGATATGTTATCAAGGGGGAAGTCTATATGGATGAAAATTGTCCGCATATCTGTATGGAAAAAATTCTATAACAATACAAAATTGGCCATCTGTTTCCAAAACAGATGGTCACAAAAGAATTTAAACGGACTGTCCCGAATACATTCTGCGCGTCTCTTCCAAGAAATTTACGATGGTAGGGGATAGCCATTTATTTTTATGATACGCAATTTGCGTAAAAACGTTTATGGGTGGGCCTTCCCAAGATACTTCTGCCAGTAGGTTTTGCTTCAACTCGTACTCAACGGTACTACGTGGTAACGCGGTGATGCCCAATCCGCTCATGACCAGTTGTTTTATGGCTTGCATATTGTTGATTTCAATGACTGAACGTGGCTGCACTCCGGATTCACGTAATAACTCGTCAATCATGGCCCTATACAGACAATTCTCTTGGGTGATTATCAGATTTTCAGTTTGAAAATCGTACAAACCGACCGTTTCTTTCCTGCGAAAAGAATGATGGGGAGCGACAACCACTACCACCGACTCTGAAAATAATGTTTCTATAACTAAATCAGGATATTGTAATTTTTTTGTCAGGAAGAAAGCTACATCTACTATATTTTCTTGTATTTGCGCATGGATTTCCTGAACAGTACCGAACTTCATGCTAATATCTGCGTGGGGATGCTCCTCCATAAACGATTTCAATATACCAGGTAACCGGGCAACACTAAAGGATTGGTTGGCTCCTATCGTAATTTTGCCTAATCCATTTTCCTTTTCCGCAAAAACCGAAACGGCTTCATTAGAAAACGCCAGTATCTTTTCTGCATAATAGAGTAATTGTTCTCCTTGGCTGGTTATTTTAATTGTATGTCCCAGCCTTTCAAAAAGCTTTATCTTAAATTCATCTTCCAAAACCTGAATATGCATGGTAACTGTCGGCTGGGCATAGCCAAGAAGTTTGGCAGCTTTGCTGAAACTTCTTGCCTTATGTACCACCAGAAAAGTTTTCAGATGTTTAATATCCATTGTTACACCGCCGATATTGCAATTTATAATTGTTTTTATTATAACTATCAATTTTACTTATATAATATAATACAGTATAGTATACATACGGTATCTTTGCAAACCTTAATACCCCAATATAAATAGAATAGGGTGATTTGATGGATAAGACAACTATTTGTACAGTAGCCGCACAGTTTGTAGAAGCATCCAAATACAATTATGTGGCAGAAGAAATTGCTATTTCACCGCGAGTAGTCGGCTTGAAAATGTTTGAGGAACCGCTTTGTGCGATCGGTTCAGCAACTGACCGTTACTTTAACGAGTTGAAAAAAAACACTGCCATCGGTGAGCATTTTCTATTGCCGCAACAATGGCTGCCGGAGGCTAAAACCGTCATTTCATTTTTCTTCCCATTCACTAAAGAAGTCAAAACTACCAATAATAGAGACAAGGTTTGGCCCTCTGACGAATGGCTGCATGCCCGTATTGAAGGGCAGGAGTTTATCAATAAGTTTGCCATCTATATAAAATCGGTGTTGCAGGACGCGGGGTATAAAGGGGTAGCCCCTTCCCTTGATGAAAGATTCTGGTCCAAAAGCGCATTCAATTCTGCTACAGTACATCCCGAAGCATCTTTTACCAGTAATTGGTCGGAGCGTCATGTCGCTTTTGTTTGCGGCTTGGGTACTTTTGGACTTTCTAAAGGTCTTATCACTTCAAAAGGTATGGCTGGAAGATTTACCAGCCTTATTACCGATTTGGAATTGACGCCTGATACGAGAAACTACCGGGACATTTACGAATATTGCAGCCATTGCGGCGCTTGTGTGAAGAAATGCCCTACCGGGGCGATTTCGTTGGAAGAAGGAAAAGATCATCCTACCTGTTGTGCATTTGTAGGAACAACAGCTGAAAAATATGCCCCTAGATACGGATGCGGAAAATGTCAGACAGGTGTTCCGTGTGAGAGTAAAATTCCTCTGCCGATGGTACGGTAATAGCATGAAGTGGGCCGTTATTCATTGTACGCGCGGTTCTCTTACAGAAAACATCAAAATAGAACAAGAATACGAGGCTGGTTTTTAGCACTCGGCATCAAAAACATTTACATCGGCCCTTCGTTACCTGCATTCTTGTCGCCAAACGTACTTAACATCGTAGTGTCCAAGTTTGATCTTCATCCTATTACTACTCCAGAAAACGATCTCCAAGCAATTTTGAAATAAAACAATATAAAATAAGTCAGGACTAGGCGGCGACGCCTTTAGTCCTGACTTATTTTTTTAGGCCTATTTAAGTCCGGCTACTAAAGCATCAAATCTAACCTGGTGTTCGTTAATCCTAGCATTAAACTTCTCTGTGAGTGTGTTTTCATGTAGCAAAGATAGGTTAATTCTTGCCGCAGCAAGTGAGCCTTCAACACCAGTCTTAAGCACTAATAGGCCGATTTTTAAGTCGCCGAGTACACCATGTTTTACTTTGGGTAGCATGGCAATTCCGGGCTCTAATGCTGCTAAGCAGGCTCCACTTATTTTTAAAGGCACTTCAATAGCAGATAAGGCTGCAGCTTGAATTTTCGCCTTACGTTCTGAAATTTCTGCAGGAGTATCCTTTGGCAATTTATAAGCGTCAAGTACGCCCTGGTAAGCAACTGCATCTCCTTCGATACAGGATGATATTTCTGCATGTAATTTCGCTAAAAGAATTTTTGTATCCTTAAAAAAATCTGGATATTTCTCACCAGTGGGGTGACCGGAAGCTGAGTCTACTGACATCTCCAGTAAGCTAATACCCATTAACCCTGACAACGCTATAACACAACCACCTGCCGGTACTACTGGTTTAGCAGTAGAAACCTTTTTAGCAAAGTCACTAATACTTAAATCTACCAGCATCCTATCATCCACCTTCTAAATATAATCAGAATAATTTCCATATCTACATCATACACTTTATTCTCTAATAATTCAGTGACAATAATCATGCGAACGGAAAAAACTACTAATAAAGATATAGTTACCTTATTTGCTAATAGCCCTAATAAATCGTAGCACAACTTAAGCGGCGTTCCCATTTGAACTGATAGGGAGAGGCGCGCCACCCGTAACACACTAACGGCGGAACTTTTGTTATGTAATAATAGCAGGATATACAGGTAGAGAAAATAGCCATAACTTACTTTAAAAAGTAAATTATGGCTATTTTTACATAGTGATCTTTGTTGGACTATAGTCCAATTTCATATGTTAGTCGCATCACCTTGTAAAAGTGTCCCATTTCATTAGTTCGCGGACCTGTTCACCATCCAGCGTATTATTTTTTAATAGCGCCTTCGCGATGTGATGGAGCTCCTCGATATGGTTTCGGATAATTTCCTCTGTTTCACCATAAGCACCTTTGATAATGTCACGAATTTCTTTATCGATGCTGAAGGAAATCTCTTCGCTATGGGTACGCTTGCGGGCAATATCCCGCCCTAAAAAAACCTCTTCACCCTGCCCGTAAGTAATAGGCCCAATTGATTTTCCCATACCATAATCGCAGACCATTTTCCGAGCAATTTCGGCAGCCTGTTTAAGGTCATTCTGGGCACCAGTGCTAATTTCATTCAATACAACGCATTCGGCAACCCGGCCGCCGAGGAAGACTTTTATTTTATCGATGAGTTCGGACTGGGTTATGAAATAGCGGTCTTCCCGCGGAAGAGTAAGAGTATAACCGCCAGCAACTCCGCGGTGGATTATCGAAACCTTGTGAAGCGGGTCGGCGTGCTCTAAAAGTAGTGTTACCAAAGCATGGCCAGCTTCATGATAAGCGGCGATCATTCTGTCTTTTTCGCTCATAACCAGGCTCTTTCTTTCCGGGCCGGCGACAACAAGGTCTATCGCTTCTTCCAAATCGTTCATAGTAATTCGGCTTTTACACGATCGAATAGCAAGAATCGCCGCCTGATTTACGAGATTGCCAATATCGGCTCCGGTAAAACCGGCGGTACGGCGGGATATGACCTCTAGATCAACATCTTCGGCTAAAGGTTTTCCTATCGTATGCACTTTTAAGATTTCCACACGGCCTTTGGCATCCGGTTTGTCTACGAAAATTCGACGGTCAAAACGGCCTGGACGCAGGAGGGCCGGATCAAGAATGTCCGGACGGTTAGTTGCGGCGATAATAATAATACTTTGTGAGGCATTAAAGCCATCCATTTCGACTAAAAGCTGGTTAAGTGTCTGTTCACGTTCATCGTGTCCGCCCCCTAATCCCGTTCCGCGTTCCCGGCCAACAGCATCAATCTCATCGATAAATACAATGCTTGGAGTTTTTTTCCTGGCTTGTCTGAAAAGGTCGCGAACTCTGGAGGCACCTACACCAACGAACATTTCCACGAACTCCGACGCACTTGTACTAAAAAACGGCACTCCGGCCTCGCCGGCTACTGCGCGAGCCAGAAGGGTTTTACCCGTACCCGGAGGTCCGTAAAGTAATATTCCTTTCGGAACTTTCGCCCCGATTTCACGGAATTTTTTTGGGTGCTTGAGAAATTCTATAATTTCCTCCATATCTTGCTTTGCTTCCACTGCTCCGGCGACATCCTTAAAGGAAACGGGGCTTTTTTTGTCATTTTTACGCAATTTAGCTTTGCTTATTCTGTTTGCCATTTGAATGACTACACCCTTTCTTGGATGTTATTGTTTTAGAAAATTATTATCGTCACTACCGGAGGTATCTTTGCCAAAATCTGCAAAATTGACAAGCATATAGCACATCCTTTGTATTTAGTATATGAATTACCTGGTAGATGTGACATAACATTGAATCATATCTGTAACCAGATTATGCAAATATCTTACTCCACCGTGCTCAAGTTTGGAAATAAAAAGACTCGAGGCAAGTTCCGTAGAACCTACCTCGGGTGAAGATGGCTGGGGAGTTATTTTGGCTCAAAAGATAATGAGAAAGCAATACTGGAAATAATTGATGATATTAGAAGAACAGTATAGCATTTCACTGGTTTTGATAAAACTTTTACACTTTTTATAAAATTTTGGTATAATTGCTGTAATTATACTTTTGCAACATATTTGATTTTTAGCACTGTCTTAGAGGCATAGACAAAGTTTAACAATATAGAAGTTAATGCAGGTAATTCCCGGTACTTTTGAGCCGTGAAGTGACCTTAGAAAAGTTGATAACGGAGGTTAAAACATGGGTGAATTTATGGAGAATAATCAGGAACTCTTAAATTTGATTGAAGAATGGGAACCAAAACTTTTGGCTCTTTCGGAAGATTCAATATCTTTTAGACCAAATAATGAAAGCTGGACAATCAAGGAGACTGTTGGACATATGGTCGATTCATCTTCTAACAATACCCATCGGATAATTCATTTACAATATCAACCTAATCCTTTGATTTATCCGGATTATGCGAATCTCGGCAATAATGATAGATGGGTTGCGATTCAGAATTATCAAGCAGAAAATTGGTATGATTTAGTTCAGTTATGGAAATATTCGAATCTCCATATTGTTCATGTAATTAATAATGTTAATATGGATAAATTAGACAATGAATGGATTACTGCACTCAATAAACGTGTGTCATTAAGAGCAATGATTATAGACTATCTAAGACATTTTAAATTACATCTTAGCGAGATTGATGAGCTAATAAACAAGTAAACGGATCATATCCCTCACGCGGCCCCCATGGATGCCAAAAGATTAAATAAAAAGACACCGTGTACTACGGTTGGCTACTGTGTCGACTGCCAAAGTGAAGATCGAATCTGCAACGATTTTGTTGTGATTAAGCGGCAGTTTAATCCGAATCGAATCAAGGTAATCATTGTGGGGGGGAGTTACGGTTATTAGTTCGTCGAAACGCATAATGTTTGAAGATGATATATTTATATAAAAAACGACTGTCTCTGTGATTCTGTATGATATAGTTATCGTAAAGGAGTATTGCAGGATATTGGCCATTAGCTGGTGTGAAAGAAATAATATCAGTTATCATCTTTAGTAGGACTTGAACGTGGACAAAACGAACTGTGATAAGAGGGATGCGTTTTGAGCAAATTATCAAAACTGCCCAACGTGGGCAAAGTGCTGGAAGAAAATCTGCTGGCTGTCGGCATTGAAACACCGGAGCAGCTTCAGAAAATTGGCGCGAAGGAAGCGTTTTTGTGCATCCGTCGCCAGCGTGACCCCGGCGCCTGCTTGCACATGCTGTACGGGATACAGGGCGCAATCCTTGGCATTCCGGATAAATTTCTGTCTGTTGATATCAAACAGGAATTAAAAGCATTTTTCCAAAGTTTATAAAAGAATAGTGAGAAGATGCTGTCCTTATGCCCCAGATGAGGCGGCGCGATCAAAAAGGAAACCTATATGGGCGGCAGTAACTATTTATTTGCATTTTGCTGTTTGAGAGAGTGTGCTGATGAGGTGAATGTTGATGAGAGCATACCAAATTAAAGTAGAGTTGATTGGTTCAAAGCCTCTTATTTGGCGTCGGGTCATTATTCCGGCAGATGTAACTTTTAAACGGTTGCATGACACGATCCAGTTTTCTATGGATTGGTGGGACAGCCATTTATATGGGTTCGAGTTTCCGCAGGAAAAGCTTCGCATCACAAATGATGAAGAAGCCTATGAACAGTTTAAGTTTTATCAAGAAAAATATAAGGGCAAAGCGCTGACCAAGCGTAATGATCCGTATGGGTTTATTGCGCGAACACTTGAAACGGCGATAAGGCAGCCGCAGACAGTAAAAATTGATCAATATCTGGATAAATATAGTACGATTACTTACGTTTATGACTTCGGTGATGATTGGCAGCACAAAATTGAGCTTGAGCAAATCATTGATGATTATGCATTTGGCTATCCGACAATTATTGAAGGTGAGGGCGCCTGTCCACCTGAGGATGTGGGCGGACTTCCGGGTTACGAGGAGTTTCTTCGTGTCTGGAATGATCCTAAGCATCCAGAGCATGAAGAATTGCGTCAATGGGGAGAAAGCCAGCATTATCGGCCGTTTGACATTGCTTTAAGAAATAATTTTCTCAAGACTTGGTTGAAGATTAAGAAGGTGAAATGAAAGTTATATATCACAAACAAAGCAGGGCAAGGATTTTTTAATAATCCTTGCCCTGCTTTTACCATAGCCAGCTATTGCTGACCTAAAGGGATATGGTGTTATGTTTGGCAGAAAAATAAAAATGCTGCCAAGGCAAATTTAGACCCTTGCGGTCTTTAAGGGAAGTATCAGGGAGAATCGGGGCGGATCTTTTTTGGGGGTTGAAAAGAACAAGGCTCTTTTGTCATTTATCCGTAAACTATTACGAATCAACAACGAAAGAGCTTTGTAGGGCTATTTTACAGGTACAACGGCTTCTTCAGTCTGAGTACGACGGCTGATGTGATATGGTAATGTAAGGATATACCATATCGGTGACGTGAAAATCAGCAAAAACAAAAACACAGTAAACAGTGGGCTGATAATTGCCATCGACAGGTAAAACGGCAGTTTCTTGAACACAAGCTCACCCCCTCCCTTTTATAAGTGAGCTAGAAATGGAAAGGTAACTTGATCTACTTGATTTATTATACACGAATAATGTTGTGAAATGAAGTACGATCTTTTGGATAAAGGATTTTCTTTTACTTAATTTTTATTGAGGCAATTCCTATCAAGATAATTAGCGCACCCGCAAGCTTATTTATGTAGCTTATGGTTTTCGGCGTAACTTTGTCACGAAAGAAGGAGATCGCACTTGTGAGAATAATCCACCAGAGTAAGGAGCCAAGAAAAACCCCAAGAGCCGCTAAAGCTGCCTTCGGCAAGGAGGTTACTAATATGGCAATACCTAAGGAAGAAAAGGTGGCAATAAAAGAGAAAATAGTTATCGGATTTGTAAGCGTGAGTAGAAATATCCCAGCGAACACTTTATACAAGTTTTTCGTAGTTTCTTTATCGATAGACGGACTTGGCGGCACAGACTGAAATGTTTTCCAACCAAGATATGCGATAAACATTCCACCTCCCCATCGGAAGGCAGTTTCATATTGATTGATAAACGAAATTAAAAAATTTAGTCCGGCGGCAGCAGCATATCCATACAGAGCGTCGGCGGTTGCTGCTCCTAGCCCTACAATTAGACCAGATATACGTCCTTTGCTTAGTGTACTCTTTATGCAAATAAGATTTACCGGACCAATTGGGGCGGCAAGAAGAAATCCACTGATAACACACTTTAAAAAGAGGATGTAGTACATGGCTGGTGCCTCCTCAACACTATATCAGTATTGCTAAGGAGGGGACCAATTATACTTGACAGACACAAGCGAATAAAGGGAGCAAGCTCGGACATAACTATAAAGCATTATAATCATCCAGGTATGTTAGGAGTCTAATATGATAGCAGATATTGTGGACAAAGCGTTGCGAAGATTTGAAGAACGTAACTGCCAGCCGGGGGTTATAAAAAGAGCGGGTAAATTTCTACATCGTCTTGTAGAACGAGGGCTCCATCCGGACCTTATTAATATCATTCAAACACGACGGTTGCACGACACCATAAATTATGTATTTACTCATTCACCGTTTTATAAACGAATACTTAATCATTCTGGCATACGCCCGGAACATATACAGGCCATTGAAGATCTGCAAAAAATTCCGTTTACTACAGTGAAAGATATTCGTCAGTGGCAGGATTTTTTGTGTGTGCCCGAGGAAAAGTTATCCGCTGTTTTTACTACTTCTGGAACAACCGGTGAACCTAAGCGGGTATATTATACTTTTAGGGAAATGCAGACTCTTTCTAATCTCTATGGTATGGCTCTGCGTATTGCTCACTCAGGTAGACTTGTGGCACTAATTGCGTTGCCGGTTGGACATGGTTTATGGATTGGGGGGGCGAGTGTACAACGGGCAGTTGAACGTGCTGGGGGGTTACCATTAAGTGTCGGTGCCAGTGATCCAGGAGAGACTATAAAATGGATGGAGCGCTTTTCGCCCAATGTAGTATTTTCCTCTCCATCCTATATGACGGCTTTGACACGGGAGGCGGAACGTATAGGGTATCGCTGCGCCCTTGACAAGATTATACTTGCAGGCGAACTCTTAACTTCTGAGCACAAAAAGTTTTTCAATGGTTATTGGGGTGCAGCAGTTTTCGATAGTTACGGATCGACGGAAATTGGGAGCGCCCAAACAATTGCCCTACCAGAATGTACTGCCTTTCATGTAAATGATCTGCATCTTATTACAGAGATTATCGATCCGGTAACCGGCAATCCGGCTAATGAAGGTGAACTGGTTTTTACTACAATCCGAAGAGAAGGTATGCCCCTAATTCGTTACCGTTCGGGAGATAAAGCGCGATGGGCCGACTGTGCGTGCTGGTTGCCCTTGAAGGCTATCCACCTACAAGGGAGAACTGATGACATGATTGTTGCGGGTGATATGAATATTTATGGCAGAGTTATTGCTGATGAGGTAGGAAAGATCGACGGTACTACGGGAAGAGTACTAATAACGGTATCCAAAGAAGGTCTTACTGATAGAATATCGGTCATGGTTGAAGGTTACGTGGCCGAAGAAAAAATACAAAAGGCTCTTTTGAGTGCTTATCCGGAGCTAGGGGAAAATATGAAAAATGGAAATCTACGCTTAGCCATTGAGAGTGTTAATAATCTGGCCTCCCAGATTAAAGACGTAAAAATCTTAGACTTAAGGTAAGGATAGGGGGAGACGAGGGACAGGTTGAAACCACTGAAAAAGTCAATAAATAACAACTTCCCTCTATTATGGTAAAATATAACTGTAGATATTTGCCGGAAATGGAGGGATTTAATTTTCTTAAAATGTGCCTCACCAATTAAGTATATATAGCGTACTCTATGACAAAATTCCCAACGACCATAATTCTGAAGACTATCGCAGCTAATATTGATTTTAGTTTCATTACTATTTACTTCTTTGCACTTAAGTAAACTTCTGGAGATGGTAACTGGGATAAAATACGGAATAACAGGAGGATTTATTTTATGGAGTTGAGGCAGCTAACAGATCGTGTTTTTTATAGCATGCATAATAAAGAGGCTGATAGGCCAGTTTTAGGATATATAAACGGGCAGAAGTATTCTTTAATGGTAGACTCAGGTAATTCTAAAAAACATGTTGAATTATTTAATGAAGCTATAAATAATGAAGGATTGAGAAAACCAGACATTATTTCTATTACTCATTGGCATTGGGATCATACTTTTGGTATGCATGCAGTGGAAGGGATTACAATTGCTCACAAAAAAACGAACGATAAATTAGCAGAAATAGCGAAGTGGAAATGGACAGATTCTGAAATGAAAAAAAGATTAGAAGCAAAGGTTGAGATTGAATTTGCTGATACTTGTATTCGTAAAGAATATCCGCTACTTTCGGAGATACGAGTAACGACCTCCGATATCTCTTATGATGGAAATATGGAAATTGATCTAGGAGATATTGTTGTAGAATTACGTCATATAGTATCTCCTCATAGTGAAGATTGTATCTTTATATTTATACCTCAAGAAAGAGTTTTATTTATTGGTGATGCCGTTGGCGTGGATTATTACAATAATTGCTATTTGGATAAAGATAAATTACGTTCTTTAATTACAGCGATTGAAGAATTTGATTTTGATATTTGTGTAATGGGACATGCTGAACCAGTAAGTAAACTGGATATTCTTAATATCATTAGTTCTCTTCTGGACCGTTAAGAAAATATGATAGTGTAAAGTAGCGTATGAAAAATGTAAGCTAATTCTATCGGTAAAAAATAGACATTGAAACTATACATTTCAATAAACTAGATCCTTTTTTTTATTCATGGAAGCGCAGGAAAATCCCAAATTGACTTTTGCTGTGGAACGGGATCTTTTTTTACTACATAAATTTTGCAGTTGCATTTCTAATCGTGTTAACATATTATTAATATAAGTACCAATATTCGCACAATAGGAGGCTGATACATATGACTAAAATTAATCGCAAGGCCATTTCTAATATCAGTTATTTTAGTTTACTAAATGTAGTTGCAGAAACTCCGGCGAAACTTTCCAGAAATGATGTCCGGCATATTGCCGATGCGGCTAATAATGCCGGTGTACTTGAAGGATTTGCAGACTGGCTGGTTACGCAAGAAGAAGTACGGCCGGAAGTTCTTAGAGCATTTCGCAATTACCTTTCAGGCGAATATCGATTAGTTTGTTAAAGAGCTGCGTCAGCTAAACCGTGTTTAGTTGACGCATTTTTTGTCTCGTTTCTATTTTGGTATATACGAAAAAAGTCATTACATGAGAAAGAATTACGCATATTTCATGCGTAATTCTTTTATTTTTTCCCCATGTTATATTGAAAGAACGCTGGTTTTTATACCTTCAAATTCTTAATTTAAAAGTAGCCAATCCTAGTGGGGCAAATTTTAAAAAGGTATCAAAAACTGGGTTTAATGGAATAATTTTGAAAATTCGACGATGTTTTGACGGTCCATACCCTATCATTTGTTTGAAGATCCATATTTTGGAAAGGCAAGCTATGCGTATAATCGATTCGTGAAGGGAGAGATGAATATGAACAATGGAAAAATTAGCCAGGCGATGGTCATTAAGTTGGACAAGGTACTACCGGAAAAGCCGGTTTTTAAGCCTGGGATCCGGCGCGCGCCGAACAGGGGGTTTAGGTTGACGACGGAGCAAACGAAAGTGGCGCTGAAAAATGCGCTGCGTTATGTCCCGGAAGAACTGCATGCGCATTTGGCGCCGGAATTTATGGAAGAGTTAAAAACATACGGGCGTATTTACGCCTACCGGTATATGCCGAAAGAGCGGATTTACGGTAGGCCTATTGATGAATACAAGGGAAACTGCATCGAAGGCAAAGCCTTTCAGGTTATGATAGACAACAATTTGGATCAGGACGTGGCGCTCTATCCATATGAACTGGTGACATACGGCGAGACCGGCAGCGTTTGTCAGAACTGGATGCAATACCAGTTGACAAAAAAATACCTGGAAGTGATGACCCGGGAGCAGACGTTGGTAGTGGCATCGGGTCATCCGCTGGGGTTATTTCCTTCTAAGCCGGATGCGCCGCGGGTTATTATTACGAATGCACTGATGGTTGGCATGTTTGACAATCACAACGACTGGGAAATTGCCGAAGAGATGGGTGTTGCCAATTACGGTCAGATGACGGCTGGCGGTTGGATGTATATCGGTCCGCAAGGGATCGTGCACGGTACTTTTAACACGATTTTGACGGCTGGCCGGCTGAAACTCGGCGTGGGCCCGGAAGATGATTTGCACGGCAAGCTGTTCGTCTCGTCCGGTCTGGGCGGTATGAGCGGCGCGCAGCCGAAAGCCGCAGAAATTGCCAACGCTGTCGGCATCATTGCCGATGTCGATATCTCTCGTATCAACACCCGGTTGGAGCAGGGGTGGGTTAGTAAGTGCAGCGATAACCTGGAGCAAGTTTTTACAATGGCCGAAACGGCACAGGCAGCCGGTAAGCCCTTGTCCATCGCATATCACGGCAATATTGTCGATTTGCTGGAATATGCGGCAGCCAATCGGAAAAAGATTGATCTATTGTCCGATCAGACATCCTGCCATGCTCCTTACGAGGGCGGTTACTGTCCGCAGGGATTGACTTTTGCCCAGCGCACGGAAATGCTGGAGCATGACCGGGAAAAATTCTGTACGCTTGTCGATCAGAGCCTGAGACATCATTTTGAATGCATCAAAACCTTGGTTGAACGGGGTACGTATTTCTTTGACTACGGCAATTCTTTCTTAAAGGCAGTATATGACGCCGGTGTAAAAGAGGTTGCCAAAAACGGTTACGACGAAAAGGACGGCTTTATTTTCCCATCGTATGTCGAGGATATTATGGGGCCGGAATTGTTCGATTACGGGTATGGTCCATTCCGTTGGGTATGCCTGAGTAGAAAGCCGGAAGACCTGCACAAAACTGACCAAGCAGCTATGTCCTGCATCAATCCGAACCGCCGCGGACAGGACCGCGACAACTATATCTGGATTCGCGACGCGGAAGAGAATGCTTTGGTTGTAGGTACCCAGGCTCGCATTTTGTATCAGGACGCTGAGGGACGCAAAAATATCGCCTTGAAATTTAATGCCATGGTGCGTAGCGGCGAGATCGGCCCGGTTATGCTAGGCCGCGATCACCACGATGTTAGCGGTACGGATTCACCGTTTAGGGAAACGTCAAATATCAAGGACGGCAGCAATGTAATGGCCGATATGGCCGTGCAATGTTTTGCAGGCGACGCGGCTCGTGGTATGAGTATGGTAGCTTTGCATAACGGCGGCGGTGTGGGCGTCGGTAAAGCCATTGATGGTGGTTTCGGCATGGTACTGGATGGCAGCGAGCGTGTAGACGCTATTTTGCAGTCAGCTATGCTGTGGGATGTTATCAGCGGTGTGGCCAGAAGGGCTTGGGCACGTAATGCCAATTCCATTTCGACCATTGCGGAATTTAACGACCGGTATGCGGGAAAAGCGCACGTAACATTGCCGTATATACCTCAGGAGAAGCTAATTGAAGACGTGGTAAAAGCTGCTTTCCAATAATAAAGTAAAGCGGTCTTGCAGCAGGGAGGGATAGAGAGCAAAGTAGTTGGTCCGATGGGTTGAAAAGTGTGAAGTAAAGTTAACCACATTGAAGTTACCAGTTAAAGCTAAATAAGGAGGCTCGTTTATGTTTGAAAAACCAATTGCCATTGTTGGAATGGATTGTAGGTTACCTAGTGCGGCATCTGTCTCTCAATTCTGGGATAACTTATACAACAAACGAAGCGGAATTGTAAGACTTTCTGGAGCTGATAAAGCTGGAATGCACGTATCAGTAGGTTATCTTGATGACGCCGATCGATTTGATTACCAACGTTTCCGGATGGGCAAGCGTGAAGCTAGCCTTATAGACCCCCAGCATCGCTTGTTTTTGACATGCGCTGCAAATGTTCTTGAGCATATTCAAAAGAGTGATTTTACTGCGGAAGATTTTGGCCGCCGTGTTGGCGTTTTTGCAAGCTGCCCGATGAATACGTACCTAAAGCATACCAAAAACCATATTGATACCAGTCTTCACACCCTTGAGGGGCTGCAAGCAACTTTGCAAAACGACAAAGACTACCTTGCTCTTCGTACGGCAAATATATTAAATTTGACGGGGCCGGCGGTGGACCTTCAAACCTCCTGCTCAAGTTCGGCCACAGCAACCCACTACGCTTGTCTCTCGCTAGCTGCTATGGACTGTGATATTGCGCTTGTAGGGGGAGCAACTGTCATGAATCCTCAACTCCGCCCATACCAATTTATTGAAGGAAGCATATTCTCTTCTGACGGTCACTGCCGGCCTTTTACAGATTATGCAACCGGGACTGTACATGGAAATGGTGTTGCGCTAGTAGCACTGAAACGATTGGATGATGCCATTCGAGATGGTAATCCTATTTTTGGGGTCATCATTTCCTCGGCAATCAACAATAACGGAAACCGGCAAGATGGAATTACTGCGCCAAGTGTAGAAGGCTGGCGTGAGGTAATGGAACGCGCACTTGAAGGTATCGATGTGGAATCGATTGGTGTCATAGAAACACATGGTACTGGGACAAGGCTTGGGGACCGTGTTGAAATGGAAGCTTTGACTAGTGTATTCTCGGCGAAAAGTCAGAAAAAAGCCTTTTGCAGTCTCGGCACGGCTAAATCTCATATTGGACACTTGGAAGCTGCATGTGGCGTAGTTAGTATTATTAAAGCTGCATGTAGCCTGACCCAAAAGAAAATTTTATCAGATATATATGATGGAGAACCGATAAATCTTGCGGATACTCCTTTCTATTTCCCGAAAGCGTGTATGCCATGGCAGGTGGAGAACGGGGCAAAACGGCGAGTATCAGTGAACTCTTCCGGGATGGGTGGGACGAATGTCCATTTGGTCATTGAAGAGCCGCCAACTGAACGAATCGCCGGTATCGGCGACTTACCAGGAAGGAAATCGGAAAAAGCGGATGTACCTCGCTGTTGGGTAATGCCACAGCCGGAAAGCAGAGATCGAAGCCTAGGCATTAAGCTGAAGGATACAGGAGATGAAATAATTTATGAGACGTTGATTAACCTTAGCTCATTTGACTGGTTAAAAGATCATGCGTTAGCTGGCTCTGCCATTGTTCCTGGCACGTATTTTGTTCATTTGTTAAGAAGTGCCGCCAGAGCCATAGATCATCAAATTACATGGAAATTGGAATCAGTGGAGTTCAAGGGAATTCTGGCTGTTACTGAAGTCAAAGCGACCCTTCGCACGTCCATATATAAGACCGCAAATGGATGGAGTATTCAGATTGAAAGCAGGGGGGCGGACAGCTGGGAATCGACTGTTCATGCTGTTGCTCTGGCCACGCCGTCTGAACCATTGCTTACAGCGAGTCCCCATCTTTCAGAGTTGCTGCGCGGCAAACAGGAAGCGCTCCGTGTTGCCGATATTTACAATAAACAACTCATTTCTGGTTTGTATCACGGCACTCATTTTCAGAAAATGCGGCACGCAGTAGAGACTCCTGTGGGAGTTTTAGGGGTAATTGCGGATTTTGAAGGTCATTTAAAGGAGCAGGTGGATAGAGAAGTATGCCTGCTTGACTCCTGCCTGCAGCTATTTCGATTTGTGCACGGTCAGAATGAAGCCGGCGGCAACAGTGGCTATCTTTTAACGTCCTTTAGGAAAATTGACATATCTGCATTGCCCTGGAGAGAGAGGCAGGGAATTTGGTGCCTGGCTAAGCGTCACCAGGAAGCAGCCGGGAATCACTATATTACTGATTTCGTATTTTTCTCTGAGGATGGTGAACCCATCGGAGAGATTCAAGGTGCTCAAGAAAGAGGTGTCGGTTATACGCCGAATGAATCAAATCCGGTTGAGGTGCCAGTCAGGGAAGTGGCGGCTGCGAAAAACGTGGGTATAAGTTTTCAACAGCTGATTGAACTATTAAAAGAGCTTGCTGCGGATTCTGTAGGGAATGCAGCGTCTGATATATTGCCGACCGATACATTGGCTGTTCTTGGGGTGGATTCGTTTGCTAGTTTGGAATTAAGTCTGGAAGTTCAAAGCCGGTTGAATTCTAAAATCGACTTCTTGCAAGAAGTGAAGCCGGAGTTTTCAATTGAGGAAATAGCTACGCGGATTCTAGACAAGCTAGGAAAGGCGGGAGCTTAAATGAAGAATGCTCTTTCATGCAGTCCCATCGATGAATGTGCAATCAAGCCTACCAGACTCGGATGCCTCATGAGCAGAAATGCGGCAGTAAACGGAGGGGGCCTAGCTTGGATTGATATTGTTCAAAACGAGCAAGTAACATATGTCGACCTTTTCAGAAGAACGCAAGTTGCTGTTGAACGGCTACAGGCAAAGAATCTGAAGCCCGGTCAAGTGGTATGCGTCGTACTAACCAGGTCCGGTGATTTCCTTCCATTGTTGATTGGTTGTATTGAGCTGGATTTAATCCTGGCACCAATCGAAGAAGACAAGAATGAGGTTAAAGCTACAATTCATAGTCTTCGCCCCCGATTGGTACTATACGCGTCTGAGTTTCCTTTAGAAGAAGAGGATATTCCGGCTAGAACGGAAGTATTATCAATCAGTGCATTTATGGAAGGTGAACAGTTTACTGACGGCACAATTATTTTTAATCCAACACTACGCTATGATTTGCGTGACTCTCCGGCCCTTCTCATAAAAACTTCCGGAACAACGGGACAGCCGAAGTTCGTAGAGTTGAGTGAAAAAAATCTGGCCTATAACAGCTATTGTCTGCAGGAAAGGTTTGCATGCAGTCAGGAAGACCGGTTCCTGTGCACACTGCCTTGGTCCCATATGAATGCAATTATGCTGACAGGTTGTCTGCCCTTGGTTGCTGGAGCGACAACCGTTTACAACAATATTACTCGCTCTTCAGACCCAATTGCTGCAATACTTGAAACCAAGGCAACAATTGCTAGTTTGACGCCGACTCTAATTGCCTTTTTATTAAAAAAACAAAAGAAGGGACAGAGTCTGAAGTCGCTTAAATTCAGTTTTTGTGGGGCAGCTCCCTTGGGGCCGGAGCTCTGGCGGTCAGGAGAAAAGAATTTGGAGTGCGATATTTATCAGGGGTATGGCCTTTCGGAAACTACTTGTTGGATTACAGCATCCACTTCCGGCCGAAAAAATGACTATTCCAATGTAGGTACGCCTTTAATAGGAGAAGTCCGCATTGATACGAGCAAAGATATTCAACTGATTACGCAAATCGATTCTTCGGAAGCTTTAACGCAAAGTATTGGTGAGATTCAGTTTAGAGGACCGCTTTTAATGTGTGGATACCGTTTTCTTGATGGGAAGCGAAGCATCAAGTTGACCAATGATGGTTTCTTTGGTACAGGGGATGTTGGTTATATCGATAAAGATAACAATATTAAGGTGGTTGGTCGGGTTAAGGAAATTATTATACGATCAGGAATTAATATAGTACCTGAAACAATTGATGCGATAGTCCGTACTCACCCATGGATTGCTGATAGTAAAACGGTCGGCATTCCAGATGAATTTCTGGGGGAGAAAATCATCACCGCTTACATCCCTAAAGCGAACTGCAACATTACCGAAATAGAGCTAAGACGGTTCACTGCCGAAAAACTGCCAAGGCTAGTTGTACCGAACAGTTTTGTAAGAGTTGCAGAGCTGCCAAGAAACAGAGTTGGCAAGATTGCACTTGGTGAGCTAAGACAAATTGTTAGTGGTGATTATGCCCAGTTGGCGTTTAAATCACTAAACACATGGAAATTTAAGAGGGATCATCCTGAAGAGCCGGAACAGATCGTTCAGGCTTTTCAGAAAAAAATTCTTATGTCTCGTCCGCTGGAGTTTGTAGCCTACTGGGGAGCTGGTCGTAAGGATTCGATTTCTGATGCCGATAAAAAAGCGATGCAGCGACTTCGAGAATTCCTGGATGCGTCAGACACTTATGCGGGGCCGCAAGCAACATTAAAGCTCATTCTTACCGATGTACATGCTATCTTAAATGGCAAGCCCAAAGATCGTGTTAATAGCTATTTGGGGGAAATTGAGAACCTCTGCCATTCTTTTGGATTTCTTAGTATTCGTTCGAGTGAATTGTGGAGAAAAGCCGGATTAGACATGACGGATGTTTCGCGTAAAGCCGAATCCATGAGGCTGTTAGATTTGTTCGATATGTATGATGTTTCTGCCGATGTTATTGACCGGCTCATTGCATCCGCCCAAAAGCATGTTGAGCAGGGGGGCGCCGATGAAGGGCTGAAACGCTATCTACTGGCTTGTCATGTGGAACGTGGGATGTTTGCCGAGGAGTTTAATGAGGCGGTTTTCCTTACTTATAATGATTCCCAGATGAATTTTCTAACGCCCCCTTTACCAACCTTTCCGATTTCTTCTTATCAACGTGACACAGCGATAAAGCCGTGGTTTTGCATGGATTGATCAGCAGCAGGCTTTAGCGCTTGATAGGGTTGGCTTAGGCAAGGTTATCCGGGGAATGAGACAGACGGGCGGCTATGTTTTTTTTTGCATAATACACTAGAACCATGATTATAAAATGGAAACGACAGTTTATTGAAGGGGATGATTTCTGAGCCAAAATAGCAAATTTGAGGATGGATGGTGAAAGCTATGGGTTATGTTAAAAGGATTTTGTTTGCTGTGTTTTTATGTTTGGCGTGCGGCAACATGTACGTCTTTGCCTGTACTGCGGTGTATGTAGGCAAAGACGTAAGCACTGACGGTTCCACGATTATTGCCAGAAGTGAGGATCAGAGTGTAGGCGCTTATAATAAATTATTCTTGGTTGTACCAAGGGTTGAGAATACTCCTGGCCGAACGCTCACGGATGTAAATGGATTTTCTATGCCTTTACCGGCCACTACCTATAAATACACTATGATTCCTGACAACTGCGATGCCGGTGACGGATTGTATCCGGCTAGTTGTTCGAATGAATGCGGCGTGTCGGTCACTGGTACGGTATCCGCAGCGCCTAATGATAAAGTTAGACAAGCGGATCCGTTTGTTGAACAAGGTTTACGGGAAGCGAGTCTTACGGCAGCAGTAGCTGCCTGTGTCACAACGGCACGTGAAGGGGTGGAGAAATTAACTTCGCTGGTGGAGACTTATGGTTCAGCGGAAGGAAATATTGTAATGATTGCCGATCAGCAAGAAGCGTGGCTTATTGAAATTTATAGCGGCCATCAATGGGCAGCGCAAAAAATGCCAACAAATAAAGTGGCTGTGTTTGGTAATCAGTTTATGCTTGGTACCGTAGATGCAACTGATAAAGAAAATTTCCTGCGCTCCAAGGATTTATTTACCCTAGCGGATCAGTTTGGCTTTGCAAAAAGAATAAATGGAAAGGTGCATTTGGCGCTAACCTATGGAGCGCCAATCAGTGATTACTCCAATACACGTTCCTGGGGTGGACACCACTTGCTTGCACCTTCGACTGATGGCGGTCCATATAACCATGATACATTTTACGAACTATTTTATACACCCGACCATAAAGTATCGCCTCTGGAAGTAATGGATGTATTACGTTATCGTTATGAAGGTACGAATTTAGACGCATCTTTACCGCAAAATAAATGGACAGTTCGCACTGTTGGTGTAGAGCGGCAGTCAGAAGTCCATGTTTTACAAATCAAGGAGGAATATCCCCGCGCGTGTTCTGCCCTGCAATGGCTATGTATGGGTAATGCCGAGCATTCTGTGTTCATTCCGGCTTTTTCGGGTATTACCGAAACGCATCCTGCCTATCAGGTAGAAGGTAAACCATATGATGACAAAGGGGCGTATTGGAAATTTAAACGCATCTGTGCATTAGCGGAGCAAAGTCGTTTCCAATATGGGCAAGGCGTAAAATCCGCTTGGAAACAGTATGAAAAGAATTCTTATCACGATATGTTGCAAGCAGAGAAAGAAATGATTGCCCTATATGCAAAAGATCCTACCGTTGGTGAAAATTATGTAACGAAGCTTGGCATGGACAGTGCCCAGAAAGCATTGGCTGAAGCGGATACTTTGTATGTTGATTTATTAACCTATATCATGAACACAACCGGCATGGTCAAACCGAAACTTGATAAAATAGGTCCTTTTGTTTATCAAGACAACAATAAGTAATACGGAGCCACGAAAGAGGAGCTGATAAGCAAGTAAGCAGCCGGTTTAGGGGATTAATTCCGCCTAACTGGCTGCTTTTAACTTGAAATAGATATTAAAAAGTAAAGTCGCCGTGTCCCATAGGTGTTGGAGCACCTATCGTACGAGCAGGTGCCAAGACACTTACACGTAACATATCCTGATACTGTAGCAACAAATGATTGGATCGCATGTGTAAGGTGAATAATCCTGCGTATGTGATCCTTTAAGTCGGGAGTAAACGATGGTTATGAGTATTGAAATGGGTGCATAAAAATGAAAAAGCTAATAGTTATCAATCGTACAATGAGGGTTGGCAAGAGTGCAGTATGTAGACAACTCATCACGAAATCTATCCTGGCAGAGTCATTACAAAAAACACAAAGTAAAGGAGTGATATGGTGAATTTAAATCGTTTTCCGCGTAGAGAATACTTGTCTGGCCCTACGCCGATCGAAAAGTTGTCCCGGTTATCCGAGGTGCTTGGCGGTCCTGATATCTATATTAAGCGGGATGATATCAGCGGAATGGCTTTAGGTGGAAACAAGCTGCGCAAGCTGGAGTTTCTGGTTGCGGATGCGCTGAGTCAGGGCGCGGACACTCTGATTACCTGTGGCGCGATTCAATCGAATCATTGCCGCCTGACTTTGGCCGCGGCAGTGAAAGAGGGTTTAAAATGCCAGCTGGTGCTCAAAGAGAATGTTCCTGGCAGCTATAATCCGCAGGCCAGCGGCAATAATCTGCTATTTAACCTGCTTGGCGCAGAAAAAGTAAAGGTTATTCCTGCCGATAAAAAGGCGGATATGGGATTGGAAATGCAAGAACTGGCCCGGACGCTGGCAGCGGAAGGCAGAAAGGCATATATTATTCCTTTGGGCGGTTCCAATGCGCTGGGAGCAATGGGGTATGCCGCGTGCGCCCTGGAGATTCTTTGCCAAAGCTGGTCGAGCCGGGTGAACTTTGATTACATTGTAAGTCCCAGTGCTAGTTCGGGAACTCACGCAGGCTTATTGGCAGGGTTCTGGGGAATGAGTAGTGATGCGCCGGTAATCGGTATTAATGTATTGCAAAAGAATGATAGGCAAAAAGACTTAGTCTATGATTTGGCCCAAAGAGTTGCCGCAGAAGCGGGGGTACATGCGACGCTTCCCAGGGAATCTGTAGTCTGTTTTGATGAATATCTTGGTGAAGGCTATTCATTGCCAACCGCTGGCATGGTGGAAGCGGTCAGGATGCTGGCCAGTATGGAAGGCATTTTGCTCGATCCTGTTTATACAGGCAAGACGATGGCCGGACTAATTGATCTGACGCGAAAAGGTTTTTTCAAACAGGGACAAAACGTGCTATTCCTGCATACCGGAGGTTCACCGGCACTCTTTAGTGCAACAGCGCTGTTTTAACGCAGCCAGTGTCGTTTTAACAGTTTGCATAACGCACCCCGACTGTCGGCAGTAGAGATATTGCCAGCAATCGGGGTGCATTATGTTATTGGGTTACGTCTGCGTAGATACCTCGTATTCAGACGGGATATTCTGTTTGGCAAGCCACCTGATGACATCCTGCAGAGCGGCAGGGTTTGTGCTAGTTGGTTCGAGGGACGAAAGTCCGGAAAGCAGTTCCGCTTTTCGGTAGGAAAGTGAGTTAAGCTTTTGGGCAATAGCTTCAATCAGATCCATATCCATGGCATCGGAATAGACTGTAGCATTCGCAATGCAGCCCTTTTCTAGCTTCAGTTGAATCTCTATGTTTCCCCAACTGAAACGCTGTTCAAAAACAATGCTAAAGCGGGGAGTTTCACCATACCGCCATTCCCAGGATGCATTCCTGCGATAAATCTCATTCAGTTCTGGCATGGAAAGATCAAAATCAAACATAAATTCCGCTGCGTCACCATACTGCCGACGAAACTGGGTCTTTAGGTTGAAGACCATTGTTTCCAGTCGAAGTCCATCCATAAAGTCACCAAGGTTGGCTACCCGAGACCGGACTGAGTCCACCCCTTTAGACTGGATTTTCTGTGGTGGAACGGTTAAATATCGCGAGAGCTTTTCCAGATCGGCACTAACAAGCAGCGTACCATGATGAAGCGCGGTACGGTCATCAAACCGATAGGCGTTCCCGGAGAACTTTTTGCCGTGGGCGATAAGGTCATTGCGTCCTGAAAACTCAGCCTTAATTCCTAGCGTTCGAATAGCCTCCAATATAACGTTCAGTTGATTTTCCAAATTATAAAGGCACCTATCCATGATAAAGGAAAAGTTGAGGTTTCCTTTATCATGGAAGACCGCTCCGCCACCTGACATTCGCCGTGTGAGCTTGCAGCCGTCCCGCTCCATTTCGGGTAGTCGGCATTCCTTCCAGGGATTTTGGTGTTTGCCGATAACCACAGTATTCTCGTTTTGCCATAGTAGAAGCAGGACCTGGCCGGCGGCAACTTTCGAGAATAAGTATTCTTCTAATGCCAAATTAAACCATGGGTCTAAGGTCTCGGAGCGGATAATGGCAATACGACTGTTAAGCAAGATGAATAGCCCTTCCCTGCACTGCCAGCGCTGCTTCCAAAATAACTTCGGCGGTAGTTGGGTGGGCATGGATAGTCTCACTAAGCTGCTTGGCGGTCAGTCCGTTTTGGATGGCCAGTGCTATTTCGGCTATCAAATCGGTTGCATGGAGGCCAATGACGCTGCCGCCGATGATTTTGCCTGTTGTTTTATCGGTGACCAGTTTGATAAAGCCGTCAGTCTCGCCATAAGTCAAGGCTTTGCCGTTCGCCATAAAGGGGAATTTGCCCACAGCGACATCCACGCCGGCTTGCTTGGCCGATTTCTCACACATACCGACTGTAGCAATTTCTGGATCAGTAAAAATAGCACTGGGAACCACAGAATAATCCATTTTACAAGGCTCACCTAAAATATTGCGTATTGCGACCAGTCCCTGATGAGAAGCTATGTGGGCCAACTGCAACTTATTTGTTACATCGCCAATCGCATAGATATGAGGAATATTGGTTTGCATCTTGTCATTTACAGCGATTCCTCGATTATGTTCGTTAAACGTAAGCGCCAGCTGTTCCAGACCAAGCCCCTCTGTATAAGGTTTGCGTCCCACAGACAGCAGGACTAATTCTGCGGCAATATATTTTGTAGCCTGATCCTGGGCGAAAGCAACCAGGCATTCTCCGGTCTCAGTTTTAACGATCTCATTGACTTTGGCGTTGGTAAAGATGCGGATGCCTCTGCTTGCAGCGTGACGGGCGTTTTCAGCACAAATGTCTTCATCACAGGCAACTAGGCATTGATCCAGCGCTTCAACAACTGAAACCTCAACGCCAAAGTTTGCGAAAATAAAGGCGAATTCCATCCCGATTACTCCGCCGCCGATAATTACCATGCTGCGAGGGAGCTTCTCCAGTTGAAGTGCCTGATCGCTGGTGATTACCTGATCTAAATCTATGCCGGGAATGGGTAGCTGGGCTGGTCTGGAGCCGGTCGCAATAATAATGTTTTTGGCTTTTACCGTTGTTTCAACGTTCTTGTGTTTTACCATGATTGTATGATCGTCCTGAAACATCCCAATACCACTAACCACTGTTACCCCGTTACGGGACAATAAGTGTTTGATGCCGCATGTTAGTTGACTGACTGCCGTGTTTTTGTGTTCCACGACTCTTTTCATATCAACTACAGCGTCTGCTGTCACTACACCGAAAGTGCCGCTGTGCTTTACTGTATTCAGAACCTGAGCCGATCTGACAAAGGACTTGGTAGGGATGCAGCCGCGATTTAGGCAAGTGCCACCCAAGGCATCCTTTTCGATTAGAACAACTTTCGCACCCATCTGTGCCGCCTTAATTGCCGATACATAACCTCCGGGCCCTCCGCCGATAATGGCGATATCACTGTCAAGTTCCTGCTTTACCGCTTTGACCAGATTGCCAAAATAGTTGAAGTCGGATGGGGCAGGGGGCTGTTGTTGGCCATCTATTGTCGCAAGCACGGTATCAGCGCTCACAGTAGCGCCTTCCTCGACCGAAAGACTCTGAATAACGCCGGAAGCGGCTGTTTTGATGACAACGGTACCTTTTTCGCCTTCAGCATCAAATAGTACGTCGCCTTCTGTTACCACTGCTCCCAATTGATGGTGCACTTTCAAAATTTTTACCGGCTTACCGGAAGTAGGAGCAGCGGTTGACAATTTGATATCAAATAGCATGATTTTTTCCTCCCGTAAAATAAATGGACCTGGCTTACGCCAAGTCCGATTGACAGTCAAAGCCTGCAAACAGAAAGAAGACATCTAATGTGAAACAACTATTTACCAAAATCAGGAGCAAATTCTGTAATAGACTCTCTGACCAGGGTAACACTGTATGCCATTGACGGGCCACCGCCAAAAGCTACCGCAACCATAGCGGCTTCCATGATCTCCTCCCTGGACGCGCCTGCTTCGAAAGCTTTGAAAACATGAAATGCGATGCAATATTCGCAGCGAGAATAAACACCAATCGCTACGCTGATTAATTCCTTGGTCTTTAGGTCCATGGTGATCGGCTTGTAGGAAGCGCCTAAAAGTGCCATAAAAGCATTGATCTGTTCACTGCTTGTCTTACTGGTTTCTGCCAGCCCATTCATGAAGCCATTGAGTAACTCACGTGGAGTTTTCGCCATAATAAACACCCCTTGCAAATAAAGTTGCTATACTAATGATTAGTATAGCAACTTTATTTGCAAGGGTCAATATTATTTTCTTGTGGTTTTGTCAATATTCTTTACCATTTTATCTAGAACTGTTTTGAAAACTGCAAACTCTTCATCGCTGATTCCCTGAGAGAAAATCCGGCTCATTGCTTCCCCTTCAGGAAGCAACTCTTCAATTCGGGTGTGGCCTTGTTCAGAAAGGGACAAATAGGTAATACGGCGATCTTGTGTGTCTTTAGTACGAATAAGAAAGTGTTCCTTCTCCATCCGGTCTACAAGCCTGACGACGGTGGAATCTTTGATGTCCATTTTATCCGCCAAATCTGTTTGACTTAGTCGTCCGTGTTTTAATAAATAATACATCGCAATCCACTGCACGCGGGTAATACCCAATGTCATTAGACGTTCGTTAAATTCCTCGGATAACTTTTTGGCTACCCGGTTGGTTATAAAAGCGACACATTCATCAACATCAAACATTATTTTACGCTCCTTATCTTTATTTAAAACAGCTTACCAGTTTGTTGTTTCCACCATCCCAATAATAGAAATAAATTGTGTGGAATTTTTGAAAAAGGCGGATGACATAATTTTTGCCAGAATAGAAAGCTGCTGGCGCTCCAGATGGAGACGCTGCTCCACTGGAATGCTTAGTCCTGTAAGAAAAATATATACTATATAGTCACTATGTGCAAATATATACAATTAATTTCATAGCCTCCGTTCTTAAAAAGGGAGGAATTCAATAGGGTGATACAGTATATATTGGATAAAAAAATTGAATGTGTCGAGGGTAAGCCAATCAAATTAAAAATGCTCGGTTTGTTCTGTTTCCTTGTATTGAAGGTTGAACATATTGATTGACTCTTGCCAAGTATGTGTCCCTCATGCATCCCGCGACAGACCTTGAAAAAATAAATAATAACAAGTAAGCAGCCGGTTATGAGATTACTCCAGGTCCTTTCTCTATTGACATTCTTTTTTCGCATCATTATACTGTTAATTAGCCAGGGAAACTAATTGCAAAAGGAATGTACCTATGGAAAAACATACTATCACAGTTCCCCCTAACCCAAGAGCGCGGTTAGGAGAAGTACTGTTACAGATATCCGATGATGTGTTAGATGCAATAAATAATGCACTGAAAGAATACCACATTTCCGAAAGCAAATTTGGTTTACTTTTGCTACTATTCAATACCAGCACGGACCAGCCGTTACAGCCTTCGGAAATTGCTAATAGGCTTGGAATCCGACGGGCATCTGTAACCAAGCAGTTAATTTGGCTGGAAGAACATCAATTGATTACAAGAACCATATGCCCTGAGGATCAAAGAATGGTTAATGTCACAATAACCGAAGAAGGTTACCGTCTTCTGGACCTCGTTCTACCGCACTACTGGCAGGCTTGCGCGAATCTCACCCAAAAATTAACAGAGGAAGAGACCGCGCGTTTGCTTGATTTGCTAATAAAAATCGGTTTATGAGTAAAAAAATCATGCACCGTTTTTATTTTCCTATTTAATTAGCCTAGCTAACTTTTTTGATGATAGAGGAGCTAATATAATCTTTATTTTTATCCCCGATAATTAGCTTGGCTAATAATTACCATGTTGACGCGGTAGCAGAAGCATCCTCAAAAGCCATGGGGCAAATGTTAAGCTAAGGGGGGGAAGTCTAGGACTTGACTGAAAACCAGTAGACAGATGACACCACTAAATATTTGAAAAGCTGAAAAGGAGGAGCGAAAATTGGACTTTGCAAAGGCAAGCGCCTATATTGAAAGCTTATATGAAAAGAGAAAATTATCGCAAAAACAATATATTGAGGATACAGAGTTGAAAAATTTTGGACCGGTTGTGGATGACGATGTTGCCAGAATGCTGCAGGTTTTAATAACGATGGCCAGACCGCGAAAAATTCTTGAGATCGGTACAAGTATTGGTTTTTCAACAGTTTCGATGGCAAAAGCGATTAAACATTACGGCGGTACAATCGTGACAATTGAAATGGATGCGGAAGTGGCTAAACAAGCGGCTAAGAATTTTGAACGTGAAGGGGTAAAAGAACAGATTGAGCTTAGAATAGGTGAGGCGCGCACAGTAACCTCAGGTATGAACGAAGAGTTTGATCTTATTTTCCAGGATGTCGGTGATAAAAAGTTGTATGGCGAAATGCTCGAGGACTACATTAGGTTGCTTAAGCCAGGAGGACTACTCATTGCCGAGGATACACTCTTTCCTGTATTTGATTTTGGTTCTGAATATGACGATTTGCCCCAAATGTGTGAGTCATTAGATATATTCAATAAAAAAATTGCGGATTGTCCGCAATTTGAGAGTACTTTGCTGCCAATAGGGGACGGTTTGACGGTAGCGGTAAAAAGAACAAGCTGAAAAGTACAACAATAGAGATTTTCGCGACGTTATGGTATAGTTAAATATTGTAAGATGTACTTGCGATTAATTTTGTTACAACAGTTAATCGGGAAAGGAGGATGTAGATATGATTAATTATAATAATTTACATTGTTTAAGGAGGAGTCTTCCTCTGTAACAGATGGAGGAAAAATGGTTAAGCAGAATTTATTAATTGAGAACATACCCGCCATTCTTTGGGGTGAAAAAAACACTAAAATAATGGTGGCTGTTCACGGAAATATGTCGAACAAAACGGATGTGCCGATTGCTATGCTTGCAGAGGAGGCAATTCCGCTAGGATATCAGGTGTTGAGCTTTGATTTGCCGCAACATGGAGATAGAAAAGAAGAACCAACGTTATGCAAGGTTCAAAATTGTGTTCAGGATCTTTGTAAAATTATGGACTTTGCCATGAAGGCGTTCAAATGAAATTAGCTTGTTTGCCTGCAGTATGGGTGTATATTTTAGTTTGCTTGCCTATAAGGAGGTTTCCCTACAACAAAGTTTGTTTTTGTCGCCTATTGTTGACATGAGCCGTATCATTGACATTATGATGACATGGGTCCAGGTAAGTAAAGAGCAATTACAGGCTGAGCAGGAAATCCCAACGCCTATTGGTCAAACTTTATATTGGGATTATTATTGTTACGTCAAAGAAAATCCTATTGTTTATTGGGAGAGTCCTACTGCCATACTTTATGGAAAAGAGGACAATCTTTGCGAATTTGATGTTGTATCTTCTTTTGCCAACAAATTTGATTGCAGCTTGGAAGTAATGGATAATGGTGAACATTACTTTCATACACCAGAACAATTGAACTTTTTTAAACAATGGTTAAAAAAATATCTTAATTAAATATTTATAGCGAGCGAGAAAATACAGCCTTATTTCAACGAGTCGGGTGACGGTTCGAAGCTACTGAAAAAGTCAATAAATAAAACACTTATCCCTCTGTTATGGTAAAATATAGCTATAGATTTTGCCGGAATGGAGGGATTTGCTTTGCTTAGACATGTGCCGTACCAATTAAGTATATATAGCGTGCTCTATGACAAAATTCCCAACGACCATTTTCTGAAGACTAAGGGTTCAGCAAGGGCAACGATGTAGGATGATTAAAATTGGATCATGTACAGAATTTATTATGTCGTAACGTGGATATTCAATTGCAAAAGGGTGAACATGAAAAAGAGGAGAAACTATTATTAGATGAATTAATCTTGATAATAATTAGTTCATTATGAAAAATAACTTTGAATGGAGGTCTTCTAATGACAAAGAAGATAGCCGTAGCTGGTAAGGGCGGCGTTGGTAAAACAACTTTTACTGCATTACTAATTAAGGAATTGTTACAGCAGCAAAAAGGAATGATTTTGGCTGTAGATGCTGATCCTAACTCCAATTTGAACGAAGCGCTGGGGATGACGGTAGACGATTCTATCGCTAATATCCTGGAGGAAGTTAGAACTGGAGATGATATCCCGGATGGAATTGGCAAAGATTCATTCGCTGAATATAGATTAAGCCAGATTATTCAAGAGGGAAATGGTATGGATCTAATTTTAATGGGATTGCCCCAGCAAAATGGTTGTTATTGTTATCCTAACAATCTTATTAGAATGTATCTGGAACGGTTACAAAAAAATTATGAATACGTCATCATTGATAACGAAGCTGGAATGGAGCATTTAAGTCGGCGTATCGTTGCAGATATCGATATGCTGTTTATCATTAGTGATACTTCTGCACGTAGTATCCGTTCGGCGGCAAAGGTGTCTGAGCTTATTCGTGTGCTAAAGATCGAAATACCCGAAGTTTATCTGATTGTCACCAAGACGGGAGAGGCTGGAATTGACCGGCTCAAAGAGGAAATAGTAAAAACAGGTTTAAATTTAATCGGTACTATTCCCTATGACGAACAAGCTGTTACCTTTGATACCGAAGGGAAACCATTGGTTGATCTGCCTGAGGACTCTCTTTCCGTTAAGGCAGTTAACGCTATTATGAAAAAAGTTGGTATTTAATGCACTTTGATGCTTCATGGCCTCGTATAGCCAATCAGTCAGGAAGAAATATAAACGATTGGGTAGAGCTTTTGCAAAAAGGAGATTTTTATGGGTAGAAAAAGGCAATTAAAGATGAAACAAGTCGAAATAAAGCATCTTGAACAATACAACCAACTGCTGCGGTATGTTTTCCAGGTAACCGATGCCGATCTGCGCAAGGTTGGCTGGGAAGGGCGGGATATCGTTAATGCCAAATCGCCGGCTTTGGAGCAGGCGGAGGTCTGGGGTTGGTTTGACGGTGATCAACTTGTGTCTCAGGTGGCGGTTTATCCATTTCAAGTACGGATATTCAATACAACGTACGACATGGGAGGACTTACCGGCGTCGGTACGTTCCCGGAATACTCCAACCAGGGTTTAATGCATAAATTGCTGTATCAGGCACTGGAAAAAATGCGCGAGAAAAAGCAATCGATTTCTTACCTGTATCCCTACTCCATCCCTTACTATCGCAGAAAGGGATGGGAGATCATTTCCGATAAAATAATTTTTGAAGTGAAGGACTATCAACTGCCAAAAAATAAACAGGTTCCCGGAGAAGTCGGCAGGGTTGGCAGCGAAAGCGATGATGTGAAAAGGGCGTATGAACGTTTTGCCTATCAAACCCACGGAGCCATGCTGCGCGGTGATTTGGCCTGGAATGAATACTGGCTGTGGGATTTGGACGATCTGATGGCCGCTGTTTACTACAATGCCGACAGGCAGCCGGACGGCTATGTTCTTTACTGGATCGCGGACGAAATATTTCACATTAAGGATATGATCTTTGTCAATGAAGAAGCCCGCAGCGGGCTTTGGAATTTTATCAGCGCCCACTTTTCGATGATTTCCAAGGTCATAGGCAATATTCATACTGACGAGCCGCTGGCCTTTTTGCTGGAGGACGCCGATATCAAAGAGGTTATCTCTCCCTATTTCATGGCCCGTATTGTGGATTTGGAGCAGTTTGTCGCCCAATATCCTTTTAAGCCGGATACCAAAGAGCGGGAATGGACATTCACCCTGGATGACCCGCTGCTTTCCTGGAATCAGGGAACCTTTACGCTCCGTATTGATACTGAAGGAAAAGGCGAAGTCTTTCGCACGACGGAGCGCAGCGACGCCAGGCTCGATATCAAAACCATGACAACGATGCTGCTAGGGTATAAGCAGCCGTACTATCTGCATAAGATCGGACGCATCACCTGCAGCCCGGAAGCGTTGGATATGCTGGAGGATGCAATTGAACAACAGACACCCTATTTCTCAGACTATTTCTAGGAATGCATTGGCACCCCATTCACGGGTTTATGTTCGCCTAGACTAGTTTAGGCGATTTTTCGTAAGGGAGATTCCCTTTACAGGATAACAACATAATCCGGATAAACTGTTGACGTTTGTACACATCCCGGATATAATAATATAACAAACATAATGTTATCAAGGGGAGTAACCGTCAAACAAAGTCGACAATTCGGCGTAAGCCCGGCTTTGTTGGCCTTTAAAGTGCTGGTGAGACCTTGCCTATAGTGGTAAGGTCTTTTTTGTTTTTAAACTGACCTTACCTAAATCTAGGCAAGGTCAGTTTTATTTCTTCATACTTATTGTGTGTTATACCTATTAAGATAAATTAATAAATGATGCCGAGTGAGGGTAGATGATGTGGATTCTATTTTTTATGTAATATGTCATCGCAAAACTAAAAGCACAGGAAAAAATTATAGGATAACAACAACAATCCGGATGGTCAAAACCATTTGGTTTATATAAAAATCCCTCTCCCTTTTAGAACCCAAGCCCAGGCTTGGGTTCATTTTTTTTAGTACAATAATATGGTATTAAAAAAAAGAGGGTCTATCTATTCGGCAAATTGAAATGATTTTATCGCTATAGTCTACAAGGTGACATTATCAAATACATGGAATTGTTGATTGTGGGGTATAATTGTGGTACAATAAAGCCACAGAAAGGAGCTGAAGGTTATGCCTCAGATTATTCCAATTCGGGATTTGAAAAATACCAGTGAAATTTCTCAAATGTGTCATGCCTCCAATGAACCTATTTTTGTGACAAAAAATGGTTATGGCGATATGGTAATTATGAGCATGAAAATGTATGAAGAAAAAATGTTTATGCTCGACGTCTATAGTAAACTCATTGCTGCCGAGGAACAGCTTGCGGAAGGAAAAGTGCTTGACGGTGACGCTTCGATAAAAAGCTTAAGAGAAAAGTATAATGTATAAACTGTTTGTTACGGAGCTTGCGCATCAAGATTTAGACAATATTGTCTCTTACATCGCCGGACAGTTGGCTAATACAAAGGCAGTCGGAGATTTTCTAGATGAAGTGGCTGCTTGTTATGGTCTTCTAAAAAGCAATCCGATGATGTATGAACGGTGTCAAGATAAACGATTGAGCAAAGAAGGTTACCGCAAAGCGGTGATTAAAAATTACGTGCTTGTGTACAAAGTCAATGAAGCTTCCGAAACTGTTTGCATTATGCGCGTTTTCTACGGCGCACAGGATTATATTAAATTAATATAAGTTGGCAGCGGTTTTAAGGCATCTGTTACGGCAGGTGTTTTTTTTGCGTCCTTTTCAGGAGGTAATCAGTAAAAAATCCGTTTTTATCAAGATTATTCCAAACAAGAGCCAAAATAGAGATTTTCGCGATGTTATGGTATAGTTAAATGTTTGCTAAAGCGGTTGGGGTGGCGACGAATTTGCCATCATCGCTAATGTGGCGCAAGCAGTGTTTAACCAATCAGCTTTAATCCAACCGCAGAGCCAAGCACAACGGCAATAGAAATAATCCTTGATAAATTCCGCGGTTCACCATATAGCAACATCCCCAATATGGTTCCTCCCGAAGCTCCAATTCCTGTCCACACCGCATAGGCTGTTCCCATGGGCAATGTTTTCATAGCAAGCGCCAGAAAAACAAAGCTTAGACCAAAGCCGGTGAACAGCAAGGCAAGTGCCTTCCAGTCGCGGTCTTTGTGCAATTTATTAATCATTGCAACTCCCATCATTTCGAAAATGCCTGCTATTATGAGGAAAAGCCAGTTCATATCATAACACCTCCGTCCTTTTCTGGTTGCTTAGCAGCTTAAGGCTGACAACTCCACTTAAGAGTAATGCAATCAAGGCGAGTTTGGCAGGTATGACAGGCGCATCGAACAATAGAATCTCCACCAATACGGTTCCTGCTGTTCCAAGCCCGACGAAAACGGCATATACCGTGCCAACGGCAATATCACGACCAGCCATAATCATCAAATAAAAGCTGATGATTATGGCAATCACTGTTCCTCCCCATTCCAAGAAGCCTTCCGCGTGTTTCATTCCAATCACCCAGCACACTTCAAAAAAAGCGGCAATAACAACGGATACCCAAGTTTTGCTCATATCTAACCCTCCAACTTTAAGTATTAGCAGAAAGAAATAATAAAACCCGGGAGAATAAGCTGCACTATTGCAGCTATTCTCCCGGGTTTTTATCCCTCCGTGAAACAGTCATAGACTGTCGTTTTCTCTCGGACCAGGCCAGCGAACTGCGGAACCCTAGAAAACTCATTAAATGATATTATACACACCAGGTTTTAGTTGTCAAGAACGTATAGCAAAATATTCGTTTCCGGTTTGCATACTACACCTCTTGATTCAGTAATCTGCGCCATATACGGAGCGGAAAGTTTGCGATATCCAACCTAATTGTCCCCGTGTATATTAAAATAATTGGACCTTGTTGTGGTTGCAATTGCATTGTATACTAAAATACAAAATGAATAAAGTTATAGTAGATAAAAAGTGTACTCTCTATCAACCATTGACGCATTATTAAAGGAGATATAAGCAGATGAACAAAGAAATACAAGTAGACGAGGCGGTTATTCATTCTTTTCATCAAATGTGGGATGAATTTCCAGGGATTGCCCGCCTGATAAATAAAGAACACGTTGTTCTTGCAGCCAATAAGGTAGCAGAAGAAAAAGGATTTACAGAAGGTATCGTATGTGCAAGAGTGGGAGCTCCGGAATCGCATAAAGGTTGTATGGCGAATGTTATGCTAAAAACACAGATAGCCCAGCTTGATAGAACAGCACAAGATAAAATCCGGGGCTGGGTACCGGTAAAGGGATATGAAGAATTATTCGTTCACTTCACATTGACAATTCCAGAAAAGAAGTAATTTTAGAAAATAAGATGTATTATGCCAGTGTGGAGAGGCGAGCAAAGAGGCGGTTTATGACGTTCCCAAATTGTCATGGAATTGATTGATCGAAAAGGACGCATAGATGCCACCATGGACATAAAACCGGGGAAAGATTATAGATAGTTGATATAGTCTTTAATAGTATGCTAAAATTAGTTTATAATTTTTAAACTGGTAAATCATAATTTAATTATATATTTAAGTTTTCTAGGGTTCCGCAGTTTGTAACTGGCAGGTCCGAGAGAAAACACACAGTTAACTGTGTACACGGAAGGATAAAAGCCTGGGAGATATTTAAAAATATTTCCATGGCTTTTTTATTTTTTATTATTGAGGAGGTATACTTAAAATGCAAAAAAATAAGGATAATTTCAATTCTTGATAGTAACAATAAAGAAGTATTAATAAAGTAACTTGAGGGGGATAAGATGATGGGTGGTTTCAGTTATAAAGATATTTATATTGAAGATGGAAGAAGGGTATTGGAAGTTAACATACTTCCGGAAAAGCATTGTAACTTTGACTGCATATTTTGTCCTATTGGAAGGTCGCAAAATAAGATAGATACTCAAAAGTCATTTGATAAAATAGATAGTTCATTGATTGAACTAGAAAGCATGATAGAAAATACAAAAGCAGAATTAATCTTTATTAACTCAAAAGGAGAAGCCTTAGTACATGATAAAATTGGTGATATTATAGACTTTATCAAAGTCAAAGGTTTACCTGTAAGACTGCTTTCGAATGGCTATTTACTAGGTAGAGATGAGTATATAAGACTTGCTAATAAATGTGATGAGGTTGTTGGAGAGATAAAAATAATAACAGAAGAAGAGTTTCAAAAAATTCAAAGACCGATTGAAGGGTATACGTTAGGAGAATATATTTCCAATATGGTTTCCTTTAATAAACAATACAAAGGGAATTTTATATTTGAAATTACTATCATTAAAGGCTACAACGATGATAAAGAATCAATTCAAAAAATAAAAAATATTATCGAGGAAATAGCTCCCAACAAGATAATTGTTGCAAGACTGGAAGATGAAAGATTTAAGAAAAAACTTGGTATAACGGATGAAAGATTTGAGGAAATTTCAAATGCATTACTAAACAGTTAGTAATGCTCAACATAAAAACGACCACTTTTTATACCAAGTGGCCGTTTTTATCTTTTGGTGCAGACTTTTTTAAAGCAGTTGTTAAAAATCAATGTGTCGCGGGGACGGTTCTTTTGACACCCTTCTTAAATCTGTGCTACAATAACGCCAGGGGGGACTTTGGCACAGATAATATACTCTGTGCAGAAAATGTTGCTGGTAATAGGGACTAATAAGAGGAGGAATTTATGAAACTATTTAACTTGCGTTTGCTGCTGGTATTGAGTTTATTAATAGCCTTCGGAACGGTAGGTTCTGTCTGGGCAGAATCTTCCAATGCAACACCTTCAGTTAACTTGAAAACAGAACAATGGACAGGGCATAGCTTCACATTTCTTGCTCTGCCTGCTGATAAGCAAGCTGCCGGATACGAAATTTTTGCAGTAGATCAGGCAACTCAAGGATTTGAGGGTGATCAATCGGTACGTATTCCTTACGCACAACATGTTGGAAAACAAGTAACAGTTTCGGAAGTAATTCCCTATCCGGCTGGTCCTAATCAGCAGGAGTTTATGGTTTATATGACAGTAAATGATACACGAGAAAAATTGGTTGGCCGAACAATGCGCGGCCAAATCGAAGGCTTAGTTTTAACAGATGATCTGACGAAAGCAAAACAACAGTTTTTGGGTAAAACCATTTATCCAAAATTTAGGGAATTAACAGGAATGTACATTCCCGGTTCAAATAAAAACCCTATGGCAGTGCCCATCCCAATTGGCAGCCCTGTTACAGTGGTGGACGTATTTGCAGGCAATCAGTCTCAGGAACCCATCTGGCTGGTTGTTTCAGTTAACGGGGAAAAGGCAATTTTGCCCATAGCTTACAGCTGGACCAATATTCCCGTTACTTCTTGGACAGGAACACAACCGTGGCAAGACGCATTGTTTAGCGAAGATCCGCGACAGACTCTCGGCTGGTCCCACAACGTTTGGTATCAAATTGAAAACGGCAATGTTGAACCAGGTATGACTAAAGGGCAAGTACTGCTTAGCTGGGGCAAACCAGTACGCTCCGAAGCAGATGATTCAATCTGGATTTATGCAAATAAAAAAATCAACTTTTCCAGCGATGTAGTAGACACCGTTGAAGATGTTTCGACTAATCAGTAGAGAATAAAGCCATTTTAAAAAATGCCTGTGCCGGAGGACTCGTTCCCGCATCAATTGGAACGGGTTCTCCTGATAGCAGGTCTTAGCCATGTTACTGGGCTGGTTCCTTTGGACATGGTGATTTATGCTTCAATAAGTGGGGTGATAGGAGTGGCTAGGCAGGCAAGAAGCAAAAGTATAACAGGAATTTATCATGTTATGCTGCGTGGCAACGAACGTAAGCCGGTTTTTCTGGATGAAGAAGACAAGCGAAAATTTATTGATATTCTGTTGCAAAAAAAAGAAGGGGAAGCTAGCCTCGTGTATGCGTATTGCGTTATGGACAACCATGTGCATATGGTTATTCACGAAGCTGGTCAGTTATTAGACAGATTTATGAAGCGGATCGGTATAACCTATGCAGCCTACTTTAATAAAAAGTACCATCGGGTTGGGCATGTGTTTCAAGACCGTTTTCGTAGTGAACCAATTAATGATGAGGCCTATTTGTTGAGTGTTATACGGTACATACATAAAAATCCGTTCGGTCCGGAATACAGTCCGTCGCCAAACTATCTTTGGAGTAGTTATCCGTCGTATATGGGCTACAAAGATAGTATGCCATTGCTGCCTGAGATGGAAGACATACTTGGGCGCTTTTATTCCGATAGGAAGAGCGCACAGCAAGGATTCCAGGAATTTCATTTGACAGAGGAGGCGCAGTACTTCTTTTTGGATATGCCAGATGAAACCGGCGAAAATGCAGAGGATATTTTAAAGGGTTTTCTGCAGAGTCAGGCATGGTCAATGGGGGATTTGAAAAAGAATGAAAATCAACTTATCGTAAAAGAGTTGATTGAGATGTTGCTTGTCCGAAGCAAAATATCAGGCAGGCAAATAGCTCAGTTGACAGGGATCAACCGGGAGAAAGTTCGGAAAATGATTGTGTCGACGGAACCGTCCCCGTGACAATATATGTCGCTGGAACCGTCCCCGCGACAGCGTGTATCCTTCCTTTAAGGATATGTATAGTAAACAAAAAAAGTAAAACCACTAGAGCCTAGTGGTTTTTGTGTTTATAGCGGCAGTATCAGTAGAAACCTATAGATAGAGCCTATTCCATTCCGGCAAGTAATTAAAAACTATGTTTTTTCTGTGGAAAACCAGTCATTTCATAAAATTCAGGGTTTAATCTAAAGTTTAATTAATTTCATTGTCATGTGAGCGTACAGATTGAAGAAATGAATTACTTTACTATACCGTCTGGACGGTATATAATGATAGTAGAATTACTTATGGAGGAGAACCCTATGACGAAGAAAACAGAAACTAAAGAACAAATACTTAGAGCTGCCGCTGAAATTATAAATGTGGAAGGCGTATTTTCTCTAACTTTAGAAGCAGTTGCAAAAAAGGCAGGCATTAGTAAAGGAGGTCTGTTATACCATTTTCCAACTAAAGATGACTTATTTAATCAAGCAGAAGAAGATATTGATATGAATACAGCATTTTTGGCGGCTGTAGCAACAAATCCAGAACTACTAAAACAGATGGCTAAGAGTTTACAGGAAGTTCATACCAATATCGAAAACGATAACATCAATCCAATCATTGCGACTATTGTCAGACTTGCAGTTGACGGTATGTATTTTAATCAACTATATGGCATGAATTTACAAGAAGATACGCGCAAAAAAGTATTAAACTATTTAATTTCTTTGACTAAGGAGGAAAAATAATGAACGGGCAAGTGTATTTAGTTGCAGCAATTGTATTAGAGGTTTTTTCTACATCTATGATGAAATACTCGGCAGGTTTTACAAAACTTTATCCGAGTATTACTTTTGCTGTCGGCATGAGTGCTTCTTTTTATGCAGTTTCTCAAGCCATGACTACAATTCCATTAAATATTGCTTATGCAGTCTGGGCTGGTATGGGGACTGTTCTGACAGCTTTAGTAGCTGTTTTTGTTTGGAAAGAATCCATTAACGTCTATAGTGGTTTTGGAATAGCATTAATTGTCATCGGTGTTGTATTGCTTAACTTAAAGGGACCAGCCCATTAAGTCATTTCCAACGAAAAGAGAGACTATCCCCGAAATCTGCAGCTACACATAGATAGGACATACTGAAAGGAGGAAATAATAATCATTGTTTCAGTTTCCTTCTTTTTCCTGACTGTTTTATTGGGTATAATATACATATAGGAGGTGGCATCATCATGACCCTCGCAGAAAAACTCTTAAAGGATTTTGAAAAATTGCCCGAAGATAAAAAACGTCAAGTGATTGATTTTGTTGAATTTCTTAACAACAAGCATCAAAACGAATTGGCAACAGCCATGGATGATATTATTCGCGAAAACAAAGAGGCGCTGCTGGAGCTGGCTAAATGATGCGCTTGCTAACGGTTACGGATATCATCCTACTGCATAAGAAACTGATAGAACAAACCGGTGGCAGTCATGGCATTCGTGACGCTGGTTTAATTGAAAGCGCGGTAACCCGCGCCTTAGCTACTTTTGATGGACAAGATCTGTATACGACGGTGAAATCAAAAATTGCGGCTGTTACCTACAGCCTGGTAAGTAACCATGGTTTTGTTGACGGCAATAAGCGAGTAGGAGTAGCCGCCATGCTATTGCTACTTCGCATCAACGGCTACCGTTTGTCCTATACACAACAAGAACTAATTACGTTGGGTCTGTCAATTGCTGACGGTTCGGCCGCTGAAAACGATATATCTGATTGGATAGAAGACCATAAACAATAGACAGCCACATGGCTGTCTATTTTGATAGGTATAAACACTTGAACGAATCTGCTGCTTTAAACTAAAACAGCAGATTCATTCAAGTGTTTCTCTTTAATCCCATTAAAATAAGAGACAAAGAACACAAGACGGAGTTGAATAAGTTGAATAAAATGAAAGAAATCGTGCCATCGACATGTCGAATGTGTCATGGCGGCTGTCAGGTAAACGTCCATTTAGAAGAAGGGCGCGTGGTGAAGGTCACAGGAAATCCTGAAAGTGTAGTCAGCAAAGGGTATCTTTGTCCAAAAGGTGCGGCTTCACCGGAACTGCTATATCACCCAGATCGTCTTACCCATCCTCTACGGCGTATAGGTGCCCGTGGCGAAAACAAATGGGAAAGAATAAGCTGGGAAGAAGCCATTCAAGAGATCGTCGAAAAACTTGCTCATATCAAACAGACGGTTGGACCTCAGTATTTTGCATTGCTGCATGGGACAACCCGGCCCTACGTCGATATGGCGAGCCGGTTTTGCAATGCCTATGGAACACCAAACTATGTCAATGTCGCCCACAACTGCATGGGGCCGAGAACAATGGCCAGCGTATTTACGATTGGCAGCATGGTGGCTCCTGTACCTGATGTTTATGAACCGGGAGGCATCACGCCGAAATGCATTGTTCTTTGGGGGAGTAATGTTACAGAAATCGGCTCGGCGCAGGGAATGAACGCCGGAATTATGAAAAGAGCCTTAATTGCGGCCGAGAAAGTGATTGTTATTGATCCGCGACGGACTAAAGAAGCTGGTAGGTCGTCACAGTGGCTACAAATAATGCCGGGAAGTGATGGGGCGCTTGCCTTGGCGATGATTCATGTGATCATTGCAGAGGATTTAATAGATCATGAATTTGTCAGAGACTATACAGTAGGTTATTCTGAATTATTGGCACATGTGGGGGAGTATTCCCCTGAGTGGGCTGAAAAGATTACCGGTGTTTCCGCAGAACAGATCCGACTGGCTGCACGAACCTACGCGTCTGTTCGTCCGGCGGCTATTTATTGGGGTAGCGCAATCGATGCGAGCAAATGTAGCTTCCAAACCGCGCGTGCTATTATGATTTTGCGAGCCATAACAGGAAATATAGACGTTCCTGGTGGCGATATCATACCGGTGCCTGTAACGAATGTGAAGCTTAAATCGCAATTTGTTAACTCGGAGATTACCGGCAAATTGCTTCTGCCAATACAGAACCATCGGTTGGCGGTAGACTCTATCGCGGCAAAGAAGCAAAGCGAATTTCTTTCGGGAAAAGGAATGGCTTCGACATTTAAATTTCTTAATGTCTTGCAGAAAAAGGCATATCCACTTCTTACCAAGCTCAGTGCAAAAAAAACTCCTGCAGCGCAACTAAAAACGCTTAGCAAGTTGCGAACTTCGAAATATCCATTGTGTCCGGTCACGCATCCGCCGACCTTTTGGAAAAGTATCACAGCTAATGATCCTTATCGTGTGCAAGCGCTTTGGATCATGGGTTCAAATCCGCTGGTCACAATGACAGACCCTCTTGAAACAGAAAAAGCTCTCAAGCTTGTCGATTTCGTTGTGGTGTCCGATTTCTTCCTAACCCCCACCGCTCACTATGCGGACATCGTTCTCCCAGCATCTATGTGGCTGGAACAGGATGATGTTGTCAACACATTCGAGCAATGGTGCGTAACAAACAGAAAAAAAGTTGCTCAAATCGGTGAAACGAGGGACGACAGGGATGTATTGATTGAAATAGCCCGGAAATTGAAACTTGAAAAGGCCTTTCCCTGGGAAAACTATCGTGCATTTGTGGATGAAATGCTGGAGCCAGCAAACCTCGATTTTGACAGTTTTTCTAATAAACAAATCATTCAAGAAAAAATGCGGTACTTAAAGTACCGCGAACAAGGATTCAATACGCCTTCGAAAAAGGTGGAGCTCTTCTCTACAACTTTACTGGACATGAACATTTCCCCGGTGCCTGTATATCGAGCTGCTGTAAGCTCAGGCGCTGTAGTTCAGAGTCGGGATAAATATCCCCTGCTTTTGACAAGTGGTGCAAAATCCATGATGTTCTTCCATAGTGAAGGTCGTCAAATCAAATCACTTAGGAAAAACAACCCTGATCCAATTCTTGAAATCAATCATTCTGCGGCAGCATCTCGGGGTATAAATGATGGAGACTGGGTGTATATTGAGACGCCGGCGTGTAGAGTAAAAATGAAAGCCCGAATCACAGATGCCGTACTTCCAGAAGTAGTCAGCGCAGCGCACGGGTGGTGGTTTCCAGAGACTCCAGATTACGGGTGGCAGAAATCAAACATCAATATGTTGTTTACAGCAGATAATTTTGATCCTGATGTTGGGTCTGAATGTCTTCGTAGTGTGTTTTGTGAAGTATACTCCGCAATGCCCGGAGCGTGGGAGGGCTAATCTTCACAGGTTATAATGGAAATATTTTTAGACGAACCGAAAACTTCGGTTAGAGTCTTGCCAAACATTCGTTTAAATGTCCTGCTTAAATGCGCAGAATCAGCAAAATTGACTTCATGAGCAGCATGAGTGAACGAGTTACCGGCAACAATCGCATTTACGGCCTTCATAAGACGGGCCCATAGGATGTATTGCCTGATTGGAATTCCAACTTCTTCTTTGAAGAGATGCATCAATCGACTTTCAGAAATATGAACTAACCGACTGAGTTCTCGTATGTTTTTCTTCTCAGGGCTGGAGCGTAGCTCGGCCAAGACCCGCTTAACCCGGGGATCGAAAAGTTTATTAGTAGGAAGAATACCGAGAATATCCTTGATTAGGAGCGCAAGAGTACGATTTGCCTCTTCAGGAGTAGCTGTGGGGTGGGATAGATTTTTCAAAGCGTGTTTTGTTTCGGATTGGACAAGTTTATCTAGGATGAAGATGGCGGATTCACAGAGAAACTTATTTTTAAGTGCTTCTGCTGTAATTGTCTCAGGTTCCAATAACAGCACAACTTGCTCTCTATTGGAGCCGGTCAATTGGTGGGATACATCTTTATCCAGAAGAATTGCATCTGTTTCAATCCAATTGTCTTCGATAAGTATTCTGAAGGTGCCTTCGATGCTTATTATGATTTCCACATAATGATGAATGTGGGGCAATGTAGAGAGGCTTTGGTCCAGAATAAGCAAGCGGCTATTCCAAAAATAAATGGTCAATACAATCCCTCCTGGCGCTTATTTCTGCAATATTTCTGTATTTCCTGCCCTCAAAGCGCGAGAAAGCTAATTTTGCGTATCAGTCGATTCTATCAATGGCATGTGCGTAGTTCACGGGGTACAGGTGGCATCAAGGCGATACTGGAACAAGGATTCGGACATATTGTCAACACAGCTTCACTGCATAATGTGGGTGTTTACCCTAAACAATTGATTACATTTTTATATTTATGATAGCACTCGAAATGTAATAAGAATTAATACAGAAAGGAAAAATATGAATATTAAACTCGAAATTATTCCCAAATATCGTATCGCATACATGAGAAATATTTGCAGTAAAGTGTATTGTGTGAATGATGAGGTGCGTGGATATGAAATATCCATTTGAAAATAAGAAAGATCAGATAGTGTCTGAGAGACACGGAAATGTATTATCTTTTTTTGATAATAATTACCGCAGTCTTCGAGCTGACTGCGGTAATTGTTTTGGTTTGTGCTGTGTTGCTTTGTATTTTTCATCTATGGAAGGCTTCCCAAGCGATAAGGAGGCAGGTCAGCCTTGCAGCAATCTGCAAGCAGATTTTCACTGTTGTATTCACAAAAACCTCGAAGAAAAGGGCTTTAAAGGGTGTATTGCTTTTGATTGTTTTGGTGCGGGGCAGAAAGTTGCTCAAGTCAATTTCGCTGGACAAGATTGGCGAAAAGGCCAAAAACTTGCAAAGCAAATGTTTGCAGTATTCCTGCTTATGCAGCAGCTACATGAATTACTTTGGTATTTGACAGAAGCGCTTACGTTAAAAGCAGCCCGTCCCATCCATTGCGATCTTAGTACCATGCGTGATGAGACCGAACACCTTACTCACCTCAGTCCTGACTCTCTTATGCAACTGGACATAGTAGCACACCGAGCAAAAGTTAATATCCTGCTTCTAAAGACCAGTGAACTTGTACGAACTGAAGTTCGCCATGGGGTAAATGCTCATTTAGGGCGTCAGAAGACTTTTGGTCAAAGAGCGGACCTCATTGCTGCTGATCTCAGAAAGGTCGATTTGAGAGGAGCTGATTTAAGAGGAGCCTGCCTTATTGCTGCCGACCTTAGAGGAAACGAGTTGTTTGGAACTGATTTCATCGGTGCGGATTTCCGAGACGCTGATATTAGAGGAGCCGACCTTTCCAAAAGTATCTTTCTCACTCAAGCCCAAATCAACGCAGCGAAGGGAGACACAAGCACAAAGTTGCCGCCATCGCTTACTCGCCCAACGCACTGGGCCTTAAAAAACATGATAAATTGACATACATATTAGATATACTGGTTGCATTGCTATTTGCCAGTATTACTTGACAATACGTTTAAAACCTCATTGATATCGGGCAATTGCGCGGAAGGGTACACTTTTACCCACATTACTTTGCCATTCTCATCAACAATGATGTTAGCCCGTTCGGAATAACCATCTTGTTCACGGAATATTCCGTAGTCCATGGCTACCTTGCCATGAGGCCAAAAGTCGGCTAGAATGCGCACCAGCTTTAATTGTAACGCATCAGCCCATATCTTTTTACAGGGCGTGGGATCGACACTAAAGCCCAGAGGTACAGTGTTAAGGCTTTGAAAGGTTTGGTAGTTTGTTTCCAGAGCGCGCATTTGGTCGGTACAGACAGGTGTCCAAGCCAAAGGATGCCAAGAAAGGAGTACTTTTTTGCCGCGGTAGTTTGTCAGAGTAACATATTGTTCATTGTTATCAGTCAAAGTAAAATTTGGCGCAGCATCGCCAACAGAAATAAGTTTCATTTCACAACCCCTTTTTGCTAAATTTACTAGTAGCGTACCCAAAAATATAGACTTGCTATGTGTAATTTGAAAGAAGCAGGGGACAGTATGACACAAGGGACGTCAGGCCGTGTAAAAACCTTCATATTTCAATCTATGGATACGAAGTCGAGTAAAAGCGCGCCGTGAGGCAGGCCACTACTCGACTTCGTATCTTCCAAACCGCTGTTTGGCAGTATTGGTTGTATGAAGCACTGAATTCGTACGTCACAACAACAGTTTTTTGGTTGTGATGGTTACGCCTCTTAAGCGACGGTGTAGATTTTTACGTCAGGGGTGGCGCTCCAGAGCGGTTTTAGCCCGACAAATACATCATTTTTAAACATTTCGCTGTCGAGATAGGCCTTTGCATTTTCAACGCTATCAAAACCATGAAGAACCTGTACATCTTCGTCGCGGATAAGAAGCTCTTTAGTAAGCGCTCCTTTGATTTGGTTTAAGAAAGGCTGCCGATAGTCCTTATAGACCTTTGCTGCTGCCGGACGATTGGCGTTGTTAATTACCATTGTGATTTCCAAGTATGCTTTTACACTCATGTTAATCCCTCCATATAGTATGTTTATGGTTTAACCACAGTCAAAGTATAACAAAGCAACTCGGAGAGGCAAATATATTAGTAATTTTATAAGTAACTAATAATTTTCATAGTAATGGCATTATAATAACTGGTCACACGTCCTACAGGGCGGGAGCTTTTTCTCTAATTGATCTTTTGTTTGTTGCCGTGACCAAAGGCAAATACTCTGGAGAATTGGTAATACAGACTTACCTTTTTCAGTCAAAGAATATTCAACTTTTGGCGGTATTTCATTATACTGCTTTCGGTTAATTAATTCATCTGCAATAAGCTCTTTCAACATAGAAGCGAGCACTGCATCGGTTATATCGCCAAGCTCTTTTCTAATTTCATTGTAACGCATAACACTATTTGCAGATAGAACACAAATAATTCTTGATTTCCATTTGCCACCAAAGATGTTAAGCCCATATTCGAGAGGACACATAATCTCTTTTTCTATTTTGGGTTCATATTTCATACTAAGCCACCTAACTCTATATTTTATAGTAACTATAGCAATCGAAAGTAATAGTGTCAACCGCAAATGGGATATAATAAAATCCACACGTAGTAGTTACTTAGTAAATGCAGGACTTGGCATCGCCTTTCTTCCGGCATATTGGCAACAAGGGAACGCTCCATTGAAAGGTGCAAAACAACTTCTTAATAAGTTGCTTGAAAGCCTCAAGTTGTTTTCATTCAAGTATGCTGCAATTGAAGTGGAATATCCTTACACTAATAAAACGATTAGCGCCATGCAACAAAGTGGAAAAATCATATCGGTAATACAGGATAAATGTAATGATGTAACTTGTTTAATAATTGTTAAGGTATAATCTTGGGTTTAAAGACAAAGAGGATGTTAGGCTGAGTTCCGTGGGGGAATAAATGTTGAAATTTTGGTTTCGCACAGTCTGACGTTCCTTAGTGGCCCTTGTGTCTGAAAAATGCTAATAGAGGACGACCTAGGTCAAGGTTTGACTTAGGTCGTCCTCTGTTTTTAAATGCACAAAAAATTTAAGTATAACGATAAAGAATAGATAATGAAGATTCAATATATATATATTTGACATAGCATTTTCTTAAAGAGAGGAGTTTATAAATTGAGAAAACTAATTAACCTTGAGGTAAATGAAAAACAGCTAAAGAAAAATGCTCAGATAGCAAAGGAACGGAATATACGCATTCCAACTTTGGAACAGATGAAGAATCCTAAGAATTCTCCCAAAATAATTAAAGAGAAACTGAAAACGACTGGTCTTTGGGATATTGATCCTGTTAATTTATTTAGAATCACTTGGAAAAATGAGCCGTTAGAAACTGGCGGTTTGTATCAAGATTTACCGAATTACATGGAAATACCTAGTGAAATTACAGGAGTAAAGGCGAGAATATTTGCAATGGCAGGTAAATTCTTTCCCATTGGTGCACATAAAGTAGGGGCAAGTTTTGCATGCTTGGTACCAAGACTGATTACAGGCCAATTTGACCCGTCTTTTCATGAAGCGGTATGGCCATCGACGGGAAACTACTGCCGGGGCGGAGCCTATAATTCTACGTTGCTTGGCTGCAAATCGATTGCTATATTGCCGGAAAACATGAGTAAAGAACGATTTCAATGGCTAAGCAAGGTTGCTGGGGAAGTAATTGCAACACCGGGATGTGAAAGCAACGTAAAAGAAATTTACGATAAAACGTGGGAACTGAAGAAAACCAGAGAGAATGTTGTCATCTTTAACCAGTTTGGTGAGCTGGGTAATCACCTCTGGCATTACGAAGTGACCGGAAATGCCATGGACGAGATTATTCGGGCCGAGGCCGGAAAAAACGGAAAACTGGCCGGTGTGTGCCTGACATCCGGATCAGCCGGTATCCTGGGTTGCGGTGATTTTCTTAAAGAGCGTTATCCCGGTGCTAAACTTGCTGTTGGCGAGGCCGTCCAGTGCCCGACATTGCTGAACAACGGGTTTGGCGATCATCGCATTGAAGGTATTGGCGACAAACATGTGCCGTGGATTCATAATGTAAAGAACACAGATATGATTATCGGTATTGATGACATTGACAGCTTAAAAATGTTCCGCTTATTCAATGAACCGGAAGGTCGGAAATATTTACAAAGTACCGGCATCTCTGCTGACGCCATTGAAAAACTCTCATGGGTTGGCATTTCCGGCGCAGCCAATATTATCTCTTGTATTAAGTTCGCCAAATACTACGAGCTTACCGAAAACGATATTATCATGACTGTTCTTACTGATTCTGCTGAAATGTATCAATCGAGACTGGCGGAAATGGAGACAGAGTACGGTAAATATACTTTGGCGAATGCCGCGCTGGATCATGGAATATCAGTGCTCGGGCTGCGGACAGATCATGTTGAAGAATTGACTTATCAGGGTAAGAAACGTATTCACAATTTGAAGTATTATACCTGGATTGAACAGCAAATGTATGATGTAAATGAACTGAATGAGCAATGGTATGATTATGACAATTACTGGGGGAGACTGCATCAGATGGGACCAGAAGTAGATCAATTGATAAATCAATTTAACTATCTGATTGACAATTAATATCAATTCGGGAAATACCTGAATGGAAATTACAGAGGTGTTAATATTTCTTCTTCTTGCTATAACTTAACAACCACCGTACCACTGGTAACGGTGAAAAATGGCCTCAACCCTTGAAAATGCAGGGTTGGGGCCGCTTTCCTGATTGCCCTACGAATGTGGAAAGTGGATGCATCTTTGGGGATGGAGTTGTCGGCATTGTTGAAAACTGATCCGTAACCCAGTATAATTTAAATGGCATTCACACTTGACGAATAATGTGAAGTATTAAATTAAGTAGATAGGCGGATACGTTATGAAAATTTCCAAGAATGATGCGTTGATATGGTTTGATTTTTTTTCACAATTGCCTGAGGAAGAGGAAATTAGTATAAAACATGAAGAAATCATTTACTCTACTTTTGCGCAGATTGAGGCAGCAGTTGATCAAAGAAATGATACCTTGATGTCCGAAATTAGAGGCTTGAAAACATTGGAAAATAGAACTTTTTTTGTGGGAAATGAAAGCAAATTCCCCCAAGGATGTCGTTCTTGCCTGTTGGGTACTGGGTTAAGTGCAATTAGGAAAACAAACAAATGTAATTTAGAGTGTAAGTTCTGTTATAATTATGGCGAACTAGAAGATATTCATCCAGTTGGAGAAGGTATGTGGGAAATTGGCGGCACAAAATATTACGAGAAGGATATTGATTTGCTGCTTTCCATTTATCAAAAACCTACTGGCATTTCCTACGTTTTTTTAGAACCTTTTATGGAAATTGAAAAATACTATTCGATTATAAAGAAATTTAGCGATGATCAAATTTATCAACATTTATACACAAATGGCACGTTAGCTACAGAAGAGACATTGAAAGCATTAGCTGAAGCCGGTCTTAATGAGATACGTTTCAACCTGGGTGCTTCTAATTGCTCGGACAAAGTAATTAAAAATATTGGCTTAGCGAAAAAATATATTAAAAGTGTAGGTATCGAAACTCCAATGACTCCTGAGTTTTTCGAAGTGTTTTTTAAGAAAAAGCAAGCAATCTTCGATACAAAACTCGATTTTATCAATTGTGCGGAATTACATTTAAATGAGAATAACATAGGTAATTATTATGGGGAAAATATGTATATTTCCCGGCATGGCTATATATCTCCAATCTGGAGTAGGGAATTAACTCTGAAATTCATGAAAATAGCTGATGAAGAAAACTGGGATTTAGCAGTTCATGATTGCTCAAACTACACAAAGTTTGCAAGAAGCTTAAATTTGAACAGCAAAGCGGGTATGTTGTTCGGAGCCAGTAATTATGCCTGTGAGTTTTCTATGATTCCATACGAAATATTTATACCAATACTGAATGATGACAATTTCAAATTTTTGAATGAAGAAGAATTGCCTGACGACTATAAACCAGAAATTATAGATTTTTAGAATATCAAAATCGTTGTTTAAATCAATCAATACACAACTACAGAACAAACCGTTGATAAGGAGGAAAGAGGAAAGATGAAAATCATCGGATTTATCGCAAGTCCACGGAACGAAGGCAATACCGCCTGGACAGTAAACAAGATACTCGAAGGTGCGAAAGAACAGGGCGCCGAAACTCAATCCTGGTATTCCAGCGATCTTGATATCAAACCGTGCCAGAGTTGTTATGGCTGCAAACAGGGCGATCAGGGTTGTATTATCAACGACGACATGCAGAAACTTTATGACGCGATTGAGCATGCCGATGCCCTTGTTCTCGGTTCGCCGGTTTACATGGGGCAGATGAGTGCTCAGGCGAAGATATTCACCGACAGGTTGTTTGCGCGATTCTCTCCGCGATTTTCTCCGTATTTCAAAGAAGAAAATGCCGCGCAAAAAAAGCTGATTCTTGTGTTTACTCAGGGTAATCCTGATCCCGGCCTGTTCCAGTTGTATTTTGATTATACGAAAAACATATTTCAGTTGCTGGAATTTGATGTTAAAGAGGTACAAGTCGTTGCCGGTATGCGAAATGAACCAGCGCAGGAAAGAAAAGATCTGCACACTGTCATGAAGGATATCGGCTCATCGTTGGTTTCGGAACAATTCCCGGAATAATGAGGATATTGCAAGATACCTATTGATTATGAAAAAAGTGGACGATGCGTTGAGAATTAAAAGCTGTCCCTGTGGAATTTTTGGTAAAATGAACAAGTGGTATGCCACCCCTTTAGTAGACAGGAAGTATGATTAACGTACAACTTGCAACTAAGGGGGTTTTTATATGTCTAGAGCTCAGTCTATAAACCCGAAAGTTCAATTGATTGATTCTTGCAAAAATTTATAGTTAGTTAGTCACAATGTTGTGCAGAAGAGTAAATGTAACAATGATACAATAACTGTAAAGCACTCGAATAATGTCGAATAGTAACTGATGGAAGGAGGAAAAAAATGAAGGATTTAATTGAAAAAGCATTTAGAGATGACAAAATAACCCGTCGTACTTTTCTTAAGGGTGTAGGTGCCATCACAGTAACCTACTCATTGGGTGCAGCTGGTGTTTTAGGCATTGACGCCCATACGGCAAATGCTGCAGAAGATGAACCTATCAAATACATTCATAGCTGTTGCACGGTAAACTGTACTTCGCGCTGCCACCTTAAAGGTCATGTGAAAGGCGGTCGTATCGTCGCAGTTTCTCCGGGGGATTTTCCAGGTAGGGATGATTATCCTAACGCTTGTCTGCGTTCGATGAGTTACGCGCAGAGGTTGCAAGATCCTAAGAATCGCGTACTTTATCCTATGAAAAGAGTAGGGCAACGGGGGGAAGGAAAGTTTGAACAAATCTCATGGGAGGAGGCTTACGACATAATTGCGGCCAAACTTATGGAAACCAAAGAAAAATATGGTGCGCAGGCTGCCTCCTTCTTTACAATGTCTGGAAACCTGGCTAAACTTGCTTGGGAATCCACTACTCGTCTGGGAGCGACTTTTGGTGGAACAACGTATATTACTGAAGGTTTAATGGGTGACCATGGCGCCAGTATGGGTATGAGGCTGGTCTATGGACAGGAACGTGGCGGTCATGATACCCGAGATTATATGAATTCAAAACTCATCATAATGTGGGGGCGTAATCTCGCCGATACACATACCAGTGATTTACGCTATCTCATCAAAGCTAGAGAAAACGGTGCTAAAGTAATAGTGATTGATCCTCGCCAGAGCAGTACTGCGGCAGTTGCTGATCAATGGATTCCCATCCGGCCGCAAACTGACCCGGCTCTTGCCTTGGGAATGATGAACTATATGATTTCCCGCAATTTACATGACGTGGCCTGGCTTAAAGCAAATAGTTGTGCACCTCTGCTTGTACGTGATGATAATGGGCAGTACCTACGGATCAATGGTTCCTATGCAATTTGGGATAATAACTCCAATAGTATTGTGCCTATGGGAATGATGGGTGCTGATCCGGTCATTACTGGAAACTATACTGGCCCAGATGGTGTATCATGCCATCCTTCTTTTGTCGATTTGGCCAAAGAAGCAGCCAAATACTCGATAAAAGTAACTGCGGAAATTTGCGGGTTGGAAGAAAGAACGGTAGAACAACTTGCTCATGAGTATGCGACGATGAAACCGGCTGGCATTCGTATGGGGCAAGGAATGCAAAGGGTCTACAATTCTTTTGCACCTTTCCGTGCGGTAGCAACTTTGGCAGCTGTAGCCGGGTATATCGGTGTCCCGGGTGGTGGGGCTTCCCATATGGGAGGAACAGCTTCTATTAATCCAATTCCTGGTGTTAACGTACCTGACTTTAACTTTGCCGAGTGGTCCAATACCGGAGGAGCACCCTTTATCCAGGAAAAAAGCTCTAACCTTTATAACAAGATGGAAAATGGTGACATTAAATTCCTTTGGATTGGTGTATCTAACTTTATAAATCAATCGCCAGACGCTAATCGTGTCATCAAAGATCTTTTACCTAAAGTACCATTTATCGTCCATGTGGATCCATACTGGACGTGGACTGGTAAATACGCTGATCTTGTTTTACCGGGAAAAACTCACTGGGAAGTCTGGGATATACTGGTACGTTCCCCATGGGTTATGCTTGATCAACCAGCGATTGCTACAATGGGTCAGAGCAAATCAGACTGTGAAATATGTACAGACGTGGCAAAGCGGATCGGACTAGGACATTTATGGAATAAAACTGACGAGGAGTGGGTGCGGACATTCATGACATCAAAACACCCTGCCTTTGCCGCATTTAATTGGGACAAGTTCGTAAAAGAAGGGATATTTGCCAGATCTGATGGTATTTTTGAACCCGTATTTTCATTTAAGGATCAGAAATATAAAACTCCAACAGGTAAGTTTGAATTCTATACGGAAAAGTTAAAGCAATTGGGCGAAGAAGTCCCAACCTATAAACGTATGCTGGAAGATCCGCAGGGGGAATTGGGTAAAAAGTTCCCGTTGGTTTGTATCAATTATCATGACAGGTTAAACGTACACAGTCAGCATATGCTTTATCCGGCTTTGAAGCTGGTTACTTCTGAACCGGAAGTCCAAATCAATACGGTAGATGCTCAGGCCAGAGGGATTGTTCATGGAGATAAAGTCAAAGTTTTCAATGATCGAGGGCACTGTATTCTGAAAGCATTTGTAATGGAAGGGATTGCTCCTGGCATAGTGGCTCTGGCAAACGGTTGGACACCAGACCAGTATATCGAAGGCAGCTTCCAGAATATAACGCACTTCACGATTAACCCTGTCGAAGAATTTATCAGCCAGACGAACTCAGCATTTTGTGATGTGCTGGTTGAAATTAAAAAAGTATAAGGTGGGGTGAATTATGTCAGAAAAACAATATGCGATGATTATTGATACAACGAGGTGTATTGGCTGCCAAACCTGTGTTGTTTGTTGCAAGATCAATCATCAGATACCGGGAGATGTTTCTTGGAATAGAGTAGAAACAATCGGCAGTAAAGTAATGTATCAACCAACGGGAAAATACCCCAATCCAGTACTTGCTTTTCGTCCTGTCTTGTGCAATCATTGTGCTAACCCCTCCTGTGTCAAAAATTGCCCGACGGGGGCGATGCATAAAGACACAAACGGCATTGTTTCAGTTAACCAAGAAATTTGTATAGGCTGTGGGTATTGCAACTGGGCTTGCCCCTACAATGCTCCTAAAATGGATAAGGTGAAAAACGTAATGCAAAAGTGCACTTTTTGTATGGAGCGTATTGAAAAGGGTGAAGTGCCCTATTGTGTTGAAGCTTGTCCAGGCAAAGCCCGAATTTTTGGTTTAATTAGTGATCCCAACAGCGAATTATCTAAATTGATTGCGGCCAAACATGCACAGCCTCTGTATCCGCAATTTGGAACAGTACCTTCTGTTTACTACATATAGGGGGGTAATTATGATAGCAACTTATTTTCCCTTTTTTGTTTTTACATTGCTAATTTGTTTATGTACAGGCACATTTGTTATGTATGCTCTTTGGCGATTTAGCGGTATTTCTTCAGAAAATGCCATCCTTAAGGCATCTCGTCAGATACTACCGGTGCTGCTGGTATGCCTGGGCATAGCCAGTATCGCAACTGCCTCGCATCTTGGGAAGCCTTTTCGTTTTCTAAATGCATTTTATAATCCAGGTTCCATGATTGCCCAAGAAGGAATTTGGTCGATGGTGTTTGGCGCTATCTTGACCTTAGTTGCTTTCCGAGTTTGGCGAGGCCAAAAAGTTCCAAAAGTGTTTTATACTCTGGGAGGTATTGCTTCGTTCCTACTTCTGCTTGCTTGTTCGTTAGTCTATGTGCGAGCAATCGGGATACCTGCTTGGAACAGCGGCATGACGATAATCTATTTCTTTGGGAGTTCTATTTTGTTAGGAGTAGCGGTTGTTTATGCTGCCAGTATGCAGCAGGCGGAAGAAACGAATCGTAAAACCATGGTTAAAGTGGCATTGATTGCTGTTGCCGCTCAAATCCTTGTAACTGCCGCCTTTACTGTTCAGTTAAAACTTGGTGTTATGAATGTTATCCTTCCACAAACCGTAGGATTAGACATTGCCCGATGGGGGATTGGTCTTTTAGCGCCAGTTGCTATTTCTTATTTAGCTTGGCGCGGTGAATTGGGCAATAAGTGTGCAGGCTGGTCATTTCTGGGTTGTGTATTGGCTGGAGAAATCTTATCTCGATTGATTTTCTTTATGCAGGGAGTGCATCTATAGAAAATAGCTAAGCAGGGAGTGAGTCGTCTCCCTGCTTCAAGCATTTAATAATTTAGAAGTAATTTGTATTAAGTTTTTTACTGTTTCTACATTGCATCCGGAATCTTTGTTATTAATAAATTGATTGCCGATTTTTATCAGTATTTTGAGTGCAACAGTGGGTTTAACTAGTATCCTATATAAAGATATATTGGAATTTAACTGATCTTATCCGTAAAGCTGCTGATTTTTAGTTTGTATCAAAAAGGGTGATAACATGGCTAAAATTATGAAACAGTATCTAAAAGAATGTGATTTATCTCCCTGTTTGCGTGAAATATTTGATAGAAAACTTGTTCCTAGTACGCTAAGGCAATTACAAAAAGGAGAAATACTTTGGCACGAAAAGGAACGGCATTCATATTGTTATTTTATTAAGAACGGTATAATCAAATTGCATGTTATTATCAAAGATGGACGGGAAAAAGCCTTGTTTTTTTATACTAACGGTTCTCTGTTGGGGTTTCAAAATCTGGCAGAAAATAAAATGACGGTTACGACGGCGACCGCCATTACACCTACCACGCTTTATGCCGTTGAGTTTTCTCAGCTTTATTCTTTTATTACCAAGCATCATGAATATTTGTCTGCGTTGACAAGCTATCTGTTTCACCATATGGCCACGGAGGCTCAGGAAATAGTTAATCTCTCCTTGTTTAACACAATGGAGAGATTGGCAGGATTATTAGTGCTTCTGGCCGATGAGTACCCCAAGAATGAACAAGGCGAAGTGTTGATTCCAATTAATAATCAGGAGTTAGCCGCTATGGTTGGTGCGTGTCGTAACAGCGTATACAATGCTCTTTCCTTATTTCAAAAGAAAAATATTATAACGAAGCATAGAGGCAGCTTAATAATCACTGACCTAGATCGTTTAAAGAGTGAAACAACAAAGAAAAAAGGATAGTATAAATGCAGATTAAACAGCTTGGTATAGTGCGTATGGATTATTTAAGCCTCCTGGTTTCAGCATTTTTTATCTATATGTATAACAATGTATTTATGGTGGTAATACCGTTACTACTAACCGCTATGGGGGGGACGGGGACGTTAGCGGGGGTACAGGCAATGCTTTTTTTAGTTACCGCTATACTTCTGCGCTTTTTTTTTGGTCCATTAGCCGATACATATGGTAGGCGTATGACAATGCTTTTGGGCAGTATCTCCTTTTTAGCTACGTCTGTTTTATTCTTACATGTAGTAGAAGTATGGCAAGTGCTTGTTTTGCGTATAGTGCAGGGGGTTGGTCTTGCAGCTTACTTTCCAGCAGCTATTGCGACGGCTGCTGCTTGTGCGGGTATCCGGAACAAAGGTGTATATATTGGTATCTTACGAATGGTGGCATCGTTTTCTTTAATGGTTGGACCCGTTATCGCGCTTTTTCTAATTCAGAATTATGGCTATCACACTTTTTTTCAAGGGATAGCAGTATCAGCATTCTTAGGTCTGTTAGCAATTTTTTTCATTCCTGCGCCGGTGCTTGGTCCTGAAAAACATGCCGGCAAGGAGAATAGCATGAGTTTGCGGCAGAAATGCAATTTCCTGCCTTTGCTAAAAAAGTGTCCTTTAATTCTTGGAACCACATTTACTACGGCAATTAGTTATGGTGTCTTTATGTCCTTTGCTGCTTTGTTTATAAAAGAACAAGCCAGTGCAATAAATGCCGGTTTCTTTTTTACGCTTTACTCAGCAGGAGGAATGGTTGCTAATGGCGTTATTGGCTGGTTATCCGATCGTTTCGGGCGCTTACAATTAATAGTCTGTTGCCTAATGTCTTTAGGCATTGGGATAATTATGTTTGCACTTCTTCCGAATGTGCTGTTTTTTCTTTATCCTGCAGGCTTGTTTTCAGGTATTGGATATTATGGAAGCATAGCTGTTTTAATGGCTTGGATGACAGAAAAAGTTGAGTCGACTGAATGTACTGCTGCACTTTCTCTCCAGCAGAATGCATTAGATTTTGGGATTGCCTTTGGTAGTGTGGTATTTGGGACTATATTGGCGTGCCTAGGCAATGGTAGCATTCTTTACCAGGTCATGGGTGTATTGTATTTAGGTTATGCCCTATTTATATTTTTTACTGAAAAGAAAGATAGTAAGCAACCAGCTTAACACTACCTTAACTTCTCAAAAAGTTACGATAACGGAGGTGTTTTTATGTTTAATTTTAGTATGCCGGAATTGGTTTTGGTTTTGGTCATTGCGTTAGTGGTTTTTGGTCCAGGGAAGTTGCCTGAAGTAGGTAAAGCTATTGGCAAGGGAATTCAGGAATTTAGAAGGGCAACAACCACACCACCTAAAGAGGAATCTCCCAAAACGATAGACATACATAGTGAGAAATCGTAAAGCTATGAAAAATTGTTCTGAGGAGGAGGCAGCTTATGGCGGGGAAGATTGTTCCACACAAGAAGCTTTGTCTGAATACTCGCTATAAGAAAATGACATGCCGCCGCTGTGCGCGAATTTGCTCTAAAGGATGTATTAGTGAGAAACTGGAATTTGATTTGAGTAAATGTGATGAGTGTGGGCTGTGCATGGCTGTTTGTCCGGCAGAGGCTATTGCAGGAGAGAATTATTCAAGGAAAGACGTGGAGAATATGCTTAATATGGCCGATTCTCCGCTAGTCTTATGCTGCAGCCGTCAGGACAAACAAAGTTGCTGGCCTTGTCTGGGTTTTCTTGATACTCGTTTATTCTTGGCTATGGCTTATAGTGGAAAAGGGAAGCGGAAGGTTGTCGTGGATAACCGGAGATGCTCTAAATGTAACCCTAAAGTGGCCGATTATTTGCAACGGCTTTTATATAATGTGAACATATTCTTACATGCTTCCGGTAAAAGCCCCATCGTTCAAGGTCAGGCTGTAAGTAATTATCCGCATAAAGAAAAAGTCGTTTCTCGCCGCGCGTTCTTTGGCAGCTTAATTGGTGATGTTATGACTGTAATAACCGAAGTGGTAAGAAGCGATGGCAATCCGGCAGAGTTATTGCCCAGACAGGAGTTCTTTAGTACTTATGTAAAGTATCATTCTTTTCCGGAGATGATGCCAACTAGCCTGTTTAATGCTATTTCTATCGGGAAAAGTTGTCATGCCTGCGGTCTTTGTGCAAAGATATGCCCTCAAAAGGCAATTGAGATTAAAGAGCAAGGCGAAGTAGTAGATTTTTATCATAGGGCGCTTACTTGTACTGGTTGCGAAGTATGTGTTGCCCACTGCCCGCAAAAAGCAATAACGCTAGTTCCGGCACATAGCTTGAAAATAACTTATGTCGCAACACATCATATGCCTCGTTGTCCGCAATGTAATAAAGTGTATCAACCAGTTGGTAATAACTCGCTTTGCTTTGAATGCTTAACGAATGATAGATGACTAGAGGAGTTATATCATGAATTGGCTGAAAAATAAGGTTTTCAAAATTCAGGTGAAAAAGTGGCTCCAGCGGGGATTTGCCGGAAGTTTAATATATTTGATCTTAGTAAACGGTGTTGCGTTGGCTTCGCCAGAAAAAACTTCAGCGGCGGCAGCGGAACCGCGGGTGATAAACAGCAGTAAAGTTAATACGCAAATCTTAGCGGGAAGTTTTTTTCAGCCGAGCCTTGTCACAAATTGGACAGAGCGTGATTTTGCGGCAGAGTATGACGCGATGAAAGCGGTCTCAATGAATCACATAATATGGCAATGGACTGTGGATACCAAGGCGAAACGGGCTTGCTATCCGACGGGGCTTCCCGGATATTCGCAAATTTTCCGCGAGGATATGGTTAAAATTTCGTTAGCCCAGGCGGATAAGAAAGGCATAAAAGTTTGGCTAGGCCTTACCGCTAATGATGATTGGTTTCGCTATTATGCAAATGATGAAAAATGGCTGGCCCATGAGGTCAGTCTTAACAAAAACATAGTTCAGGAATTATGGCAGCGCTATGGCGACAACTATGGAGATACGATTGCCGGTTTTTATATCTGGATGGAAGTGGATAACGTTCATTTTCAAAATAGCATAAAGCAAAACCGAATCGCTACGGCCTACAAGGAGGTTGCCGAGGAGGTTCATCAGGTTACAGGAAAGCCTGTGATGATTGCTCCCTATTTTACACAAAAAAGAGGACAGGATGCTTCTAACTACGCGAATATGTGGGGAAATATACTGAAAACTGCGCCTATTGATATTATTGCGCTACAAGACGGATTTGGTGGCGGAAATGGTTCAGTGACGGAAATCGGAAAGTGGCTGGCGGCTTTAAAAACGAAGATAACAGAAGTCAGGCCGCAAACAGAATTATGGAGTGACCTCGAGACGTTTACTCCCGACTTCTTACCGGCACCTATTCAGCGGGTTATTAGCCAAATTAACGCAGAACGGAGCTTTGTAAGCAATTTTACGAGCTTTAGCTTTAATCATTATGATTCGCCTAATAACGGGCATAGGATGCTATATCTCCAATACAAAAAGTATGTTGATTCGCTCCATGAGCTTTAACATACGGGACGGCCGTGGGACAAGGTCCTTAAATAATAAAAGCGGGTCTTACAAAATGTACATTATTAGTGCAGTTTGTAAGACTCGCTTTTGTTTTTTACTTGCTTATAGTAATAGTCACCATCTATTGTCAGGGAACAACAAGATTTATGTAAATTGATTGTACTTTGTACTTTTTTCAGAATAGACTGTTTTTGTTGGCGCTGATGGTATATAACGACAATGATGGAATATAATGGAAGTAAATATTGATTAGCGTTTGAAAGCGTGACAAGTAGGGTTACAAAAATATGCTGGAGAGATACTTTCACAATCAAAACTTTACAGCGGATAGGGATAAATTCGACCCTTCTAGGTAAAAAAATCCAATAAATTTGCTCATTTAGTATAGATAACAAATTTAAGGAGGGTGATTTATGTCCTGGAAAAAACTTTGTTCAGTGATGCTAGTAACAATGTTGTTCGCATCACTCCTGGTTGGTTGTGGTAGTGGTACCACTAGCAACACAGCCACCAAGTCTCTACGGTTTAGTATTGGTGCAGAACCTGAGACCTTGGATCCCCGCAAGTCTACCGGTGTCCCTGAGTCTACTGCACAAGCTCAACTCTATGAAGGGTTGGCTGCGCTGGACAGTAAAGAAACCCCTATTCCAGCAACGGCAGAGCGCTGGGAAATTTCCCCTGATGGACTGAACTACAAATTCTATATTCGTCAAAATGCAAAATGGTCCAATGGAGATCCTGTAACTGCTCACGATTTTGAGTATGCCTGGAAAGAAGTGCTGCGGCCTGAATTCGCAAGCAAATATGCTCTTCAGTTATATTATCTCAAAAACGGCGAAGCTTACAATAAAGGAAAAGCGACTGCCGATCAAGTTGGGGTAAAAGCCCTTGATGACAAAACTCTTGAGGTAACATTGGAAGCCCCTACTGCATATTTCCTGGCTTTAACAACTTTTCACACTTACTACCCTGTTAATAAAAAAATAGTTTCCACGAATGAAAAATGGGCTGCCGATCCCAAAACCATTATTGGCAACGGCCCGTTCAAAGTTAGCAACTGGGTACATCAATCCAAGTTGGAATTAGTAAAGAATGAACATTACTGGGATATTGCCAAAGTAAAAACAGATAAGGTAGATCTAATCCTGACTGATAACGCTACCACAGCACTATCCATGTTTGAAAATGGGCAGCTTGACTTCATTGACACCCCAGCTCCTCCTACTTCAGAAGTTCCGCGCCTTGCTAAAGAGAATAAATTACAAGTATTCCCCTACCTGGGAACTTACTATTATGCGTTTAACAACAGTGTTGCCCCTACTAATAATGCTAAAGTAAGAAAAGCATTGTCCCTGGCGATTGACCGGGAAGCCATTGTAAAAAATGTTACTAAAACCGAGGAAGTTGCTGCTGCTGCCTGGATACCACCCGGACTTCCTGATGCCACAGCTGGTGAAGATTTCCGTAAGGTCGGCGGCGACCTTGTAAAATACGATGTGGCAGAAGCCAAGAAACTGTTGGCTGAGGCTGGTTATCCTGACGGTAAGGGCTTCCCTGACCTGACTTTGACTTATAACACCGACGACCGCCATAAGGCGATCGCCGAAGCCATTCAGGAAATGTGGAAGAAAAACCTGGGGATTAACGTTGCTCTTACCAACCAGGAATGGAAAGTATTCATTAACAACCGTTCTCAAGGTAATTACCAAATCGCCCGCCATGGCTGGATTGGCGATTACCCGGATGCTATGACATTCAGCGACTTGTTTATTATTGGCAGCGGTAACAATAATATTCAATATAAAAATCCCGAGTATGACCAACTGGTTAAACTTGCTCAATCCACTGGCGATCAAACGGTACGGATGAAGGCTATGCACGATGCAGAGAAAATGCTGATGGAGGATGCGGCTCTTGCGCCGATCTATTATTACACCAGACCTGCGGTCGTAAAGCAAAACGTTAAAGGCTATGTTCGTTCTATTACCGGTCTCACTTACTTAAAAGAAGCCTACGTCGAGTAATGCCAGAAGAGGGGGGGGCGCTGATGGCGTACCCCCTCTTAAATCAAGGAGTGATTATTTTTGCTGCAGTATACTTTAAACCGATTTGTGTCGATGCTGGTCGTTTTGTTGGTAATTATAACTGCAACTTTTATTCTTATGCACTCAATTCCTGGCGGTCCGTTTACCGCAGAACGCGCTTTGCCGGATGCAGTAATGCGAAATATTAACGAACGTTACCATCTGAATGATCCCCTATGGAAACAATATATTGATTATCTTGGTAATATTGGTAAAGGTGATCTAGGACCATCCTTCAAGTATGAAAATCGTACAGTCAACGATATTATCGCTGAGGGCTTTCCGGTTTCGGCTCAGTTGGGCGGGATAACGGTGCTAATTGCCTTAAGCATAGGAATTCCGGCAGGAATTATCGCCGCTCTTTACCAGAATCGATGGCCGGATTATGCTACTATGTTTCTGGCCACCATTGGTATCTCAGTGCCAAACTTTATATTAGCTACGCTATTTATTTATGTGTTTGCATTAAAACTTGAGCTTCTTCCTGCGGCAATGTGGGAAGGGGTGGAGTACATGATTCTTCCGGCCTGTTCACTGGCCGGCTTATCCACTGCTTTTATTGCCCGGTTAGTACGTTCTACCATGTTGGAAGTTATGGGACAAGACTTTATTCGCACAGCGCGTGCCAAGGGGCTTACTGAGTTTTTGGTCGTTTATCGCCATGGTCTTAAAAATGCTCTTATTCCAGTAGTTACGTACCTTGGGCCGCAAATTGCAATGATATTTACTGGAAGCTTTGTTATCGAAACCATCTTTGCAGTACCAGGACTGGGACGACACTTTGTAACCAGTATTTATAATCGTGACTATACGGTAATTCTGGGGATAACCGTATTTTACAGTACCCTGCTAGTTTTTCTCAATTTTTTGGTAGATCTTGCTTATATGTTGCTTGATCCAAGAATTAAACTAGACAACAAGGAGGAGAACTGAGCATGGCGCCCAATCCAGAATTATTCAAACGCATTGATTTTATTCATGACACATCCTATGATATCGCCCGTCCCAGCACTACCTATTGGCAAGATGCCTGGCGCCGGTTGAAGAAAAATAAAATGGCCATGGCCGGCTTAGTCATGGTTTGTATCATTACTATCACAGCAATATTTGGGCCGTTTTTTACAAAATACAATTACTCCGATCAAAAATTAGAATGGGCAAACCAACCACCTTCTGCCGAGCATTGGTTAGGTACCGACAACCTTGGTCGTGATATGTTTACCCGTATACTATACGGTGCCCGCATTTCACTTTCCATAGGGATTGTTGCCAGCCTGCTAAACTTTACCATTGGTGTGGTATATGGCGGCATTTCCGGCTTCTTTGGCGGTCGGGTTGACAGTATTATGATGCGGGTTATTGATATTTTATGGGGCATTCCGCTACTTCTCTATGTTATTTTACTTATGGTTGTATTAGAACCAGGCCTCACGAATATCTTTATCGCTCTTGGTCTTGTCTACTGGTTAAAGATGGCTCGGATTGTTCGCGGCCAAATATTGTCACTTAAACAACTGGAATATATTTTAGCTGCAAGGCTGATTGGTGCCAAGCCCTGGCGTATTATCTTACGACACCTCATTCCCAACAGCATGGGGCCGATTATAGTTACGGCGACTCTTGCTATTCCGGAAGCCATATTTACGGAAGCCTTTTTAAGCTTCATCGGCTTGGGTGTAGCGGCGCCGATGGCCAGTTGGGGCGTTCTTGCCTCCGAGGGTGTTACCAGTTTGCGTTCTTACCCTTTTCAACTTTTTTGTCCAGCTGTAGCAATTAGTATTACCATGTTGTCCTTCAACTTTTTGGGGGATGGATTACGTGATGCGCTTGACCCGCGCATGCGCAAGTAAGGAGGCATAAGCGGTGCAACCAGTTCTATCTGTTGAAAATTTAAAAGTTATTTTTAATACCTATGCTGGAAAAGTGCAGGCGGTTAATGACGTAAGCTTCAGTCTGGGAAAAGGTGAGGTGCTTGGCATCGTTGGTGAGTCAGGATGCGGCAAAAGTGTTACAACCAGCGCCATTATGGGTCTCATTCCTTCACCGCCTGGTCAAATACCCAGCGGACGAATTATGTTTGAGGGAAAAGACCTTATAAAGATGAGCGAGAAAGAGCTGCGATCGATACGTGGCAATGATATCAGTATGATATTTCAGGATCCGATGACCTCGCTGAACCCTGTCTTGACTGTCGGGCTTCAACTCTCTGAAACCTTCATGCTTCATCAAGGCCTATCTAAAAAACAGGCATTGGAAAAAGCTGTAGATATGCTGCGACTAGTGGGCATTCCAGCGCCAGAATCCCGTGTTTTGCAGTATCCGCACCAGATGAGCGGCGGTATGCGGCAACGGGTCATGATTGCCATGGCTCTTGCCTGTAATCCTAAAATTCTTATTGCGGACGAACCTACCACGGCTCTTGATGTTACCATCCAAGCCCAAATCATTGACTTGATGAAAAATCTTAACCAGCAGTTGGCTACATCCATTATTCTCATAACACATGACCTTGGTGTCGTTGCAAGTATTTGCCACCGGGTGATGGTTATGTACGCTGGCAAAGCTGTGGAAATGGCGCCGCTCAAAGAACTCTACGCCAAGCCGCAGCATCCTTACACCTGGAGCTTGCTTCGCTCGGTACCTCGCCTTGATATGAAAAAAGGCAGTCTGGAATCTATAGCAGGTCAGCCGCCGGATCTACTGTCACCTCCTCCTGGCTGCACTTTTATGCCGCGTTGCCGCGTTGCCATGGAAATTTGCAAGCAACCGCCAGAGCTGGCTACGGTAGAGGAAGGGCATACCTGCCGCTGCTGGTTGGTAGATGAAAACTCACCGTATGCTCCTGCAACCCTATTTAAGGAGTGTGAGCCGGCATGAGCGACGTGTTAATGGATATACAAAACCTTACAAAATATTTTGTTGCCAAGCGATCGCTGTTTGGCAAAGCCGAGTCCTATGTAAAAGCTGTTGAGAATGTATCTTTTCAAGTGGAAAAAGGGGAAACGCTAGGGCTGGTTGGTGAGACCGGCTGCGGTAAATCAACGATTGGCCGCACCGCCGTCGGTCTATATTCTCCTACCGCCGGTCAGGTATTATTCAACGGTGAAAATGTGCATGCTGCTCTGGGTGGGAGTAACTCCTTAGCCATGCGACGAAAAATACAGATGATATTCCAGGACCCATATGCGTCCCTTAACCCACGTATGACTGTCGGTGATATTATTGGTGAGCCGATTGATATTCACGGTTTGGCTGCAAAACAGGAAAGAACCAGCCGGATCTATTATTTGCTTAAGAAGGTTGGTCTTAATCCTGAGCACGCCAGCCGTTTTCCTCATGAATTCAGCGGTGGCCAACGGCAGCGTATTGGTATCGCCCGCGCGCTGGCCGTTGATCCGGAATTCATCGTCTGTGACGAGCCTATTTCCGCGCTGGATGTATCTATCCAGGCGCAAGTAGTAAATTTACTGCAGGAACTGCAGGCGCAATTTGGTTTAACCTATCTCTTTATTGCACACGACTTGTCAATGGTTAAGCATATCAGCCGACGGGTTGCCGTTATGTATCTTGGTTCTTTGGTAGAGCTTGCCGACTGCGAAGAACTCTATAAAAATCCGCAGCACCCCTATACTCAGGCACTGCTGTCAGCTATTCCTATTCCGGATCCGGTTGTGGAACTGGAGCGTAAACGTATCATTCTTAAAGGCGATGTTCCCAGCCCGATCAATCCGCCAAGCGGCTGCAAGTTTCGCACCCGCTGCCGGTATAGCGTGGCAAGATGTGCGGAAGAAATACCGGTCTTTGTGTCGCAAAACGAGCATTATGTTGCCTGTCATTTAGTGAAAAAGAACTAAAAGAAGGATTTTCCAGAAAAGTATGGAAAATATAAAATACCCTTTTAGACTTTGTTATAAGCAACTTATCCCTCATCTCAAAGGGTTCACGGTAATACGAGCCGTAGATTTTCGCGCACATGTAATGTGAGGTTTGAGGAGGTATACTTTTATGTTAAATCAAAATGTTTTGGCGCTTGGCAAGAAGCGCTCGACTATTCGCGAAATCTTTGAATTTGGTAATCAGCGTGCAAAGATTGTAGGACGAGAAAACATCTTCGACTTTTCAATCGGCAATCCCAATGTGCCTGCACCAGATTCAGTACAAGAGGCAATTCGCGACATAATTAATACTAAGCATCCATCATCCATTCATGGCTATACTTCGGCACAGGGGAGTGAAGACTGCCGTATCGCAGTTGCGGAGTCTTTAAACGTCCGCTTTGGAACCGATTATTCAGCGAAAAATCTTTATCTTACCGTTGGTGCAGCTGCATCTCTTTCGGTCTGCTTAAAGGCATTAACAGCTTCGCCTCAGGATGAGTTTATTGTTTTTGCACCGTTTTTTCCGGAATATCAGGTATTTATTGAGCATGGAGCTGGTGCTAAGTTTGTAGTGATCCCCGCTCAGGTACAGGATTTTCAGATTAATTTCGATGAATTTGAGAAAAAATTAAACCCTCATACGAAAGGGGTAATAATTAATTCTCCTAACAATCCTTCAGGCGTAGTTTATTCGAATGAGACCATTAATCGTCTGGCCGCACTTCTTAGCACCAAGTCAGAGGAATATGGTCATCCAATTTATTTAATTTCTGATGAACCTTACCGTGAAATTATTTACGATGGAATAAAGGTTCCCTTTATTGCACCGAGCTATAAGAATACGTTGGTTTGTTATTCTTATTCTAAATCTTTGTCTCTTCCTGGAGAACGTATTGGCTATGTTTTAGTACCTAACACAGTAGACAATTTTGAAGACGTATATGCTGCTGTCTGCGGCGCTGGACGTGTGCTGGGGTATGTCTGCGCGCCATCACTATTTCAGCACGTTATTACTCGTTGCGTAGCAGATATAGCAGATATCTCTATTTACGAAAAAAATCGAAATATTTTGTTTGAAGCTTTAACTTCTATGGGGTACCACTGTGTAAAACCGGAAGGCGCATTTTATCTGTTCCCGAAAACGCTAGAAGAGAATGATTATGCATTTTGTGAACGCGCCAAAAAGTATGATCTATTGCTTGTGCCTGGTACTGGGTTCGGCGCGCCGGGTCATATGCGCATATCATACTGTGTACAAACCGAAACAGTTCAGCGTGCTCTGCCTCTGTTTGAAAAATTAGCAAAAGAGTATGGATTTTAACGAATAATTTATATGCTTGATTTATGTTCGCCTGGACTTCGGTTCAGGTGATTTTTTTTAGAAGTATCACACTCACTTAAATTACAAAAACCACTCAGCCATAATAGGACTGAGTGGGAATAGTAAGATTAATAGTAACGCCGTGAGCCAATATACCGCTCAACAAAGTAAGAGCTATCAAGTCGCGCAACAGCTATAGCTCCTTTGCTCACGCTTGTATGAAGAAATTCCCCTTCTCCAATATAAATACCAACATGCGAAGCCCCAGGTGCATAAGTTTCAAAAAAGACTAAATCGCCAGGGTACAGCTCGTTTTTTCCAATTGGATAGCCTACTTCAAACTGAATGTCGGCCGTGCGCGGCAAGTCAATACCATGCTTGGCAAAAACATACATAGTGTATCCCGAACAGTCAAAACCGTCAGGAGTAGTTCCACCCCAAACATAAGGTACACCAACATACTTTTTGGCAGTAGCGGCAATTGCATTGCCTAAGTCTCTATTGTCGTCTTTTTGCTTGGCCGAATCCTGTACCGGCTCTTTCCTTTGCTTTTCATCCGCATTTGTTTCCGCTTCTAGCGGCTCAGGCATTGCAATAGCTACTTTGTCTTGCTGAAGCAGATTCGAACTATAGCTATCATCGGTCTTTCCAAACGCGGCGCAGTTGGCAGTTAAGTTAAGCATGAGTAATACCGCTAAGGCGACGACCTTATATATTTGCACTTTTCGTATATTGTATCCCCCTCTTTCATTTTTGAAGAAAGTACAGCCTTCAAAACAATTCCATATCTATATGTCAGTGGAAGTATAGTAAATTGGACTAAAATCGAAGAAAAAATATTATGTTAATTAACTCTAATTATAAATATGCTTCTTAGTGACTTTTTGCTATTTTTGGAATATCCTAAGATAATAAGTTTTGAGTGGCTTAGGTTAAAGGACAAGCAAGCGCCCAGGCAGAGGGCGCACCAAAAAAAAGCCGCTCAACCCTGAAGGTAGAGCGGTTAACTAACTGGTTTTCCTGTTTAGATTATGGTATCGGGACAGGTTTATATTTGGCTTTATTTAGCACAATGTTTGGTATAAAGAGTAAAATAATAGCCCCGACTTGGGGCTACTTTAAATTTATCCTTCTGTTGTAGTGGTAACAACAACTGTATTCTTCATTGACTCGGCAAGCGTCTCAGATGTTGCGCCAAGGTCAACGTCGGCATCTACTGCGACAGTAAACTTAGTACCTACAGGAATATCTTGATTCTTTCCTCTGAGAAATCCGGAAAATATACCTATCGCTAGCCAGGGAACAACCATACCATGACCACCGCCGTATTTTTTTGTATCTAAAGTAAGAGGGACTTCAATATTATTCAGCGTCTTTATACGGTTTGCTTCAAGCTCAATTCCACCGCCTTTTCCCCAAGAGCCTGCACGTTTTACTTTCGTTACAATTGCTTCGCCTGTTGTACCTTTTGGGATTACAACAACGCTATTGACCACCAAATTTTCTGTAACTTTAAACATAGCTTTGTCGCCAAGATTATTTTTTCCGGAATTTACTCCGGTCATTAATTCGGCATGGAGTATTGTCCCCTTCGGAATATAGACATTTCCGGGAACTACACTGGATATCACAGGAGCTGCATCAGTTTTAGCGCTTTCTGCAGCTAGGGCAATTGGGGTTAGTAGTAATGAAAAAATAATAACTGCCACAGTTGTTAATTGGAACTTTTTACTCACAAAGATCATTCCTTTCAACTTGTCTACTTTTCTTTGATGCAAAACTATTATTTCTGTTTTTAGCCATCCAATCTACTGCGTTATAATGCCAACCAGCCTCCTTTTGAGTTATAAAATAAAAACACAGCATGTCCAATACAATGCTGTGTTCTTTGCTGTAAAAAAGCTAAAAATTAATAGAAATATAACTTATATCGAATATTATCGTATAAGAAAATTATATGGTAAAATTACATAAAAATGTGTCGATTTATCATGTTGCATATTGATAATTTTTGTAAATTAACGGTGTATTACGCTGATTACTTAAGAGAATATAAAAACATAGCCCTGTAAAAAAAGGCTTTAACCTTGTTGATTCAAGGTTAAAGCCTTTTAATTTCGTGAAGGAATTAAAGTGAAATCTTGACAATCTCGCCCCCTAGGCAACCAAAAACATAAAGGAGAAATCTAAATATAAAGAGAATGTAGTATATAGGTTTCCTGTCAGGGGACGGGAGTGTTGAAAAAAATGTTTTGAATGATACGACTATAGATGAGTGAGCAGCCAAAAGAACCCCAAAATCTGTAGGCGATAAAGGTGCGAGTGAACGGCGTCTTATCTGAATAGTTAATTAATTATATTGACTATGGCTAAACTTTTACGTATACTTAAATCATACCCTACAGGGGTATCGTATTAAAGTGGCAATCGTCTACAAAAAGGGTTACAAGTAAAACTTAAGATACGACCGCGAGGTTATTTGCAGGTGTCATTGCAGAATGGATAGATCAAGTACCGGCTTGGTTTAATTTTTATTTAAATAGGTAAGCTAGGGAAGGCGTGTGATACGGTAGATTTAACAAATATTCAAAGGAAAGCATGAGCGGGTTGCAATAGGAACCAACTCATAATTTATGTAGGAAACTTTTAAGGATGTAGGATCAGATGTAAAACTCATAAACTGGAGGTGTGATTGTTGTATGACATCACTATTGAAACAAACACGGGAAATTAACCAATTATTACAAAAAACTGAAAAGGTAGATTATAATAAGGTTGTTAAGCTTCTCAGCGAGTGCATAACCGCTAATGCTTATCTAATCGACAAGGATGGCGTAATTCTGGGATATGCTCTGTGTGAAGGATTCGAATGCGGCATTGTACTGGACGAGGTTTTAGAACAAGGCCGGTTTCCGGAAGAGTATATGAAAGTATTGAGGAGTGTACGTGAGACTACTTGCAATATTCGTCTCAGTAATAAGTGCTGTGTGTTTAGTGAGGAGATGAAATGCTCTGTTGGAGAAAAATACAGCCTTGTAGTTCCTGTGGTCGGAGTTGGTAAACGACTGGGGTCTTTAGTAATTGCCAAGTTCCATACGGAGTTTACAGAAGATGATCTAGTGTTAGCTGAATATGGTGCCACAATGCTAGGAATGGATATGCTCCGAGACAGTATAGATAAACTGGAGGAAGATACTCGCAAGAAGACTACCGTACAGGTCGCTTTAAGTACGCTTTCCTATTCCGAGAGTGACGCGATAATGAATATCCTAAGTGAACTTGATGGAGATGAGAATTTGATTGTGGCCAGCAAAATTGCTGACAGTGTTGGCATAACCAGGTCGGTTATTGTCAATGCGTTGAGAAAACTTGAGAGTGCAGGCGTAATTGAATCGAAGTCGCTAGGCATGAAAGGTACATATATAAGAATTCTCAATGATCATCTGCTTGAAGCGTTTAAAAAACAGGCGCACTAAACAGAAACCGCCTAAAGCATCCTTATCACCAAGGAGCTGTAGGCGGTTTTTATATAAGCCATCTACTAGAACGCTCTGGTAGATGGCTTATCGTTATCCCGGTGTTGATGCAGTTTACTATAAGGTCCGCTCGCATTCAGTAATTCTTGATGGGTGCCATATTCAACGATTTGACCCTTTTCCATTACTAGGATTAAATCGGCTTGCTGTATAGTTGACAGGCGGTGAGCTATGACGAAAGAAGTCCGTCCGATCATAAGTTTTTCAAGGGCTTCCTGGACAAGTTTTTCACTTTCATTGTCAAGCGCTGAGGTTGCTTCATCCAAAATGAGAATGCGCGGATTTTTAAGTATGGCTCGGGCAATGGCAATTCGTTGTCTTTGCCCGCCAGACAACTGAGAGCCGCATTCGCCAATCTGAGTTTGATAGCCATTGGGCATTTCACTGATAAATTTATGGGCATTAGCAGCTTTGGCGGCGGCAATTACATCTTCCTCTGACGCGCTTAAATTCCCATATAATATATTTTGATAGATACTTCCATTAAATAATGTGGTTTCTTGCGGTACGATGCCAATCTGAGTACGCAGGGACTCAAGGGTTACTTCTTTGATGTTGATCCCGTCAATCGTGATATGTCCGGAGATAGGATCATAAAAACGTGGTAACAGGTTAGCGATTGTTGATTTGCCGGAGCCGCTCTGGCCAACCAGGGCGACCATTTGACCTGGTTTAATAGCAAAAGACAGATTGGATAAAATTATTTCACCGGGTTTATATTCGAACGAGACATTATGAAACTCAACATATCCATTGATTGGCGGCAAATTAATGGCGCCAGGAACGTTTTGAATGTCCGGATTGGTATCAATTATGTCAAAAATTCTCTGAGCTGCAGCCAAAGCTCGTTGAATATTTCCGTAAACGTTACTAAGCCGTTTTATTGGGTTTGATAGGTTCGTTGCGTAGGTGATAAAAGCAATAAGCCATCCGGATGTTATGACCCCGTTTATTACTTGGATGCCACCGTACCAAATTATTGCTGTAACCCCAAGCGAAGCAAGGATATTTATTATCGGCGTGATAACGGATGATACTTGAACCGTTTTCATTTGGGCACGAAAGTTCTGTTCATTCTCCTGGTCAAAACGGTTTAATTCGTATTTTTCCCGAACGAATGACTGGATTACTTTTATCGATACCAGCGATTCCTGTAGAAATGCTGTAATATCTGCGGTGCGCTCCTGCAATGTTTTACTTTTGACACGAAGTTTTCTGCCGGCAATATTGATGGCTTGAAGAATAAAGGGAAAGCTTGCAAAGGTAAGTAGGGATAGTTTCCAATCAATATAAAACATAAACGCGATTGAACCAATTAATATAACAGATTGAGTGACGAATTCAACAACGTTATCAACCAGGGCGTTTTGCAGGGCGTTAACATCATTAGTGATGTAGCTCATGATGACTCCGGTTTGCTGAGATTTAAAAAATGCTAATGAAAGCCGCTGCAAATGTTTATAGATTGTCCTGCGAATATCAACAACAACCCTTTGGGCAACATAGGCCATAAAATAAGTTTGTGCATAGATAAATATGCCTTGCGCCACCATGATAACAACGATTGTTATGGCAATTGAATTGAGGGCGCCAAGGTCTTTATTAACCAGTACATTATCAGTTAAGTTGCCGATAATTCTGGGAATATATAAAGTTACTCCAGCGGAAAAACTTGTACATAGTAGAGCAAGAACCAGCCGAGGCATATACGGTTTTACAAATTTTAGCAAGCGTAGGTATAGTGTCATCAATTAACCACTTTCTAATCGCAAGTGCGATTTAACATTAATGTAAAAGTAAAAATGTCCTTTTAATTTTGGGTTGTCTAACTTTTCTTGTCGATATTTGTAAGATAAGATTATTATGTTATTTTCCTCAAAACTTTATATAATTCCTGCTAATTTTAGGTTATTCGTTCTAGGCCGTTAAGTCAGCTTTGATTAGAAAAACTTCTGTCCAGTTGATGGATTAATCTGGCAGGAGTTTGACGTTCCTTTTTTTGTCACAGTTGAACGATCTTTGTAATATCTCTTTGTGGCATATTTAACACCTTTAACACGTAGTAATTAAAAAACACAAAGAAGGGATACTTATGAAGTTATTTAAACTGACACTGTGTTCTTTAGTTATTACTACATTATTATTTGCTACAGGGGAGATAAAAGAAGAATTAGAATACTCGCGAATCGTAACGAAAGTGCCCACTACCAAAAAGGTAGTGGCGTTGACTTTTGATGACGGTCCCAGCCTGAAAACGACAGAAGAGATTTTGGCGATTCTTGATGAAAAGAAAGTGAAAGCAACTTTTTTTGTTCTTGGTCAGAATGTTGAACTGCTTCCCGGAGTACTGGCCCAAGAGATCGAAGAGGGGCACGAAGTTGGAATTCATAGTTACGACCATAGGATACTCTCTAAAATAAGCAAAGACGACGTAAAAATGGAAATCGAAAAATCGGAGAAGCTAATTGCGAAGGCAACAGTCAAACCAACTTTATTTCGTCCACCAGGTGGATCGTACAATAAATCAGTGCTAAGTGTAGTAAAAGATAAAGGGTATACTATGATTTTGTGGTCAGTTGATCCTCACGATTGGAGCAAGCCATCTGCAAAAAAAATTGTGGATGTAGTTATGAGTAAAATTAAACCGGGAAGCATTATTTTGTTACACGATCTGAAATACCCTTCACCTACCCCTGAAGCAGTTAGTATTATTATTGACCGTCTCAAAGAACAGGGCTACGAGTTTGTTACAGTTAGCGAATTATTAAAGTATTACGAAATTCAAGCTGCCATTACTTCTTTAACTGATACTATGTAAGAAAAAAATAAATGCTTTCGGAAGAAATCCGAGAGCTTCTTTTACGCCTGATAATTGGACTAGCTTACGTAATGAATGGAGAAGAAGTACCAAAGAAAAATAAGATACTATAACAAGTTCTTACTGATCTTCATAGTATTGCAGTAACTCACTTACAGTAACAAATTGATATCCGCGGGATTTAAGATTATCAATAATAAACGTTAGGGATTCTATCGTCGGCGACGGGTATTTACCATCATGTAATAAGATTATGCTACCTGGTTTTATATTTCTCATAACAGAATCGACTACCTTCCCAACAGGAGGCGAGCGCCAATCTTCGGTATCTATAGACCATAAGATAATTGAGTATCCTTTAGAGCGGGCTAAAGCTAACGTTCTTTTATTATATTTTCCGCCAGGAGGACGGAAAAGAGAGGGTTTAGGGGCAATTTCAAAAAGGGCATCCTCTGTTTTTTCAATCTCTTCCGTTATTCGATTTTCTTTTAGCGTAGTAAGCCAAGGGTGACTATATGTATGGTTTCCTATTTCATGTCCATCTTTAACCTCCTGTTCGATAAGCGCAGGAAACTTTTTGGCTCGTTCTCCCACAACAAAGAAAGTTGCCTTGACATTCTTTTCCTTTAAAATATTTAAAATTTCAGGTGTAGTTGAATTTAGGGGGCCATCATCGAAGGTAAGGGCTACAACTTTTTCATTTGTTGGAACATAATCGATAACCGGTGAAACGTCTATTAAAAAATTTTCATCTTTTACCGCTAGCAGAACCGCTATGCAGATTACATACAAATACAGCTTTTTGAATGGATTTGACTGACCCATATTTACTCCTCGCGAACCCACAACCAATTTTTGTATTCTATATGTTCTGCGAATGTAAGATATGCACATTTCCTTAAAGGACATAGAAAGGGACAAATGGGGACGGCAGACCAGTGACGGTTCTCTGACTCATCCTGCTTAAGTGTTTTTGCAGGGATGGCCGTCAGCAACAAAAACACCTGCCAAATTTGTATTAATTTGGCAGGTGCTTTCGTTGTTTTTAGGGAAGTAATATGCTTTTACAAGGAATGTAAGAATATGAGTCAGAGAACTATTCTAACTCATAAAAAGGAGATGGTCTAAATGAAATATCTATTATTAGTAGTATCAATATATTCAGGATACAATTCATTGAATAAGATTTATATTACGCATTAAAAATATTTTATAAAGATGTATGTATGTAATGGGTAGAGGGGCTGCCAGCTTTAACCGGCATCGCTTTTGTACATTCAAGGCATGTGAGCTTCAAAGGCTTCGCGGGCTTTTGTAAATAGGACTCTGCACCCCCAGGCGAAACCTGTGGTCAAGAAGATTTATATGAAAAGAGGGATTGCATGGAAAAGAAGGAATACCGTAAAGAAGAGTTGAAAAAGCGTCTGAATACGCTTCAATTTGCCGTGACTCAAGAGAATGCGACGGAAATGCCGTTTCAAAACGAGTATTGGGACAATAAGCATGAGGGGATATATGTTGATATCGTTTCAGGAGAACCCTTATTTAGTTCATTGGACAAATATAATTCCGGCTGTGGGTGGCCGAGTTTTACAAAACCACTAGCCAAAGAGAAGATCCAGGAAAATGCTGATACAAGCCATGGGATGACTCGTACGGAAGTGCGCAGTAAAAATGCAGACTCACATTTGGGACATGTATTTCCTGATGGTCCACAACCCGGAGGACTACGATATTGTATCAATTCTGCCGCGCTGCGATTTATTCCGAAAGAAGAACTGGAGAGGGAAGGCTATGGAGAGTTTCTGATATTATTTAACAAGTAATTTTCTAATTAACCCAAACAATATTGATTGTGAGGAGTTTTGATGGAATATGTACGGATAGCGACAATAGAAGATGAATTTGAGGCTCAGATTCTCCAATCGATTTTAGAAGAGCGTCAGCTTAACTACTTCCTAAAGTCCTTCTATGATAGTGCGTATGATGGCTTATTTCAAAGAAACTATGGCTGGGGAGTTATTTTTGCCTCAAAGGATAATGAGAAAGAAATACTGGAAATAATTGATGATATTAGAAAAACCGTATAACAGTTCAGACCAGCCACATCGCCAGAAAACTGCCTAAGCCGTTAATCAATCAAAAAGTGTCCTCAATGTATCGTGAACTGAAACCATGATAACTTGAGTACACTTTTAATTTTCGTCATACTCATTTGTAGGGGGAAGGAAGCAGAACTTGTTTGAAGTACTAATGTTGGAGTGATATAATAATTATAGTTATTATTTTCCAAATAACAGGTAGGAAGTGGGTGCTTTTTATGCCAAGAATATTCGGTTCAAATATAATGCTGCGGGAATATAAAATAGAGGATTTGCCTTGCTTGCGCGCCTGGGTTAACGATCCGGAAATTGTTGATAACTTATCAGATATATTCTTACATGCTCATTCGTTGAATGAAACTGAAAGATTCTTACAAATGGTTCTTGAAGGAACATCAGAAACTCAAAAGCATTTTGTTATTGCTGATATACAGACAGAAGAATATATTGGACAGATAGATATTATTAAACTTGATTGGAAAAACCGCATTGCCACAATGGGTATCGTTATCGGTAAAAAGCATCTGTTAGGGAAAGGGCTTGGAGCCGAAGCCATAAAACTGCTGGAGAGTTTTGTATTCGATAGATTAAATTTGAATAAATTGGAGTTATCTTTGCGCGATTATAATAAACGAGCGTACAAGTGCTATTTGAAGTGTGGTTTTGTAGAGGAAGGACGTTCCCGGCAAGCTTTTTACATTAACGGTCATTATACAGATGTCATTTTTATGGGTATTCTAAAAGAGGAGTATAATAAATTACGAGATCTTCAAAAGTAATACACAAAAGCTCCCCAGTGGCGGGGAGCTTTTGTATGACATCGCCACAATAAATTCGGTCATGTGCAGAATTTAATATGCCAATAAATCTAAATAATTTAATTACAGTAGGCGCTCGCATAATACATTGAGTACACAAGTTGGATTGATATTATAAGCCATATTTTGTATAATATGACTGACTGGTCAGTCGTTGAAGTGGTAATAATTCGATTCCCATCTTTGTAAAAGGTCGTGAGTTTATGTTGTCGCAACTATTTACGTGGAGAATATTTCCTTCTACCCGGGTATCTTTACTATTGGCAGTAATGCTGCTTCCTTTAGGATTTTTCCTACCGGAATGGTGGGGATGGGAAAACGGGCCGATCGAAAATACTCAAGTGATTATCCTTATCGCCGGGGCAGTATTGTCCTGGCTGGCGGCTCGCCACAATCGTGATGATAGTCAAATCTGTAAGTTATGGTTATGGACAATCCCTGTCTGGTTGATGCTTGTTGGGCGTGAGCTGAGCTGGGGTCGAGTCTTCTTTTATCCGGTCTCTGTTGGACCGGATGGTCCGATATTCCCTGCAATTCATAGAATCTGGTACGGACGATATGTTTATCCAGTCAATACCATCATTACTATTAGTACACTATGTGGCCTATGGTACAATTTTAGTTGGTCTAAGATCAAACAGTTATGGCGTATACCAGCTATTGACGGGATATTATTCGTTCTTTTTACAATAGCCGCGCAGTTTGTTTTCGAGAAAAGTCTGATTAGTGTCCTTAAGCCTTATTCGCAGCTGCTTGAAGAATGGTCTGAATTGATAGTTTATTGGTGCATGGTTAGTATTTTAGTAGTGAATGGTTTTAAAAATACGAAAGCATGTGAAACCAGCTTATTAGAATCAAATATTAAGTCGAATTCTTTTAAAAATTTTCTCAGTTAATCGTACATACTATGCCGAAGACTGTACTTGGATAGCGTACGGTGGTTTTATTTGTGATTGTTTCAAATAGATAGGTATGTTAAAATCTGACCCTATCGCGTTTGAAATTATGAAATTTTCTTAATTGACAAAATTATGTTTGAATGATAAGATACACCTGATTTTACAGGATAAGTATAAATTAAATTTTTTCAGAGGATGAATCTTCTAAAATTGTGTTTACAACGATGTATTATTATGATCTTGTTTCTCGTAGCTAATTGGCGGAGGTAGACAAATGAGTACAGCGATATTGGCGTGTCAGACTCTCAAGGGGGAACTAGAATTAGCGATTAAAAATACTAAGTCGGATTACCCTGTTTTTTATATCGAATCTGGACTGCACAATAACCCTGATTGTCTAAGAGAAAGAATACAACAAGAAATTGACCGACTTGTTTTAGATAATGTTAGCGTTATTTTGCTGCTATTTGGGTATTGTGGTCATGGTTTGCTCGGAATTAAATCTGATAGAGCTAAGCTAGTTATTCCTAAAGTGGAGGATTGTATTCCGCTATTACTAGGATCCTGTGAAAGAAAGAAATGGATTTCTCAAGAAATGGGTACCTATTTTCTTACCAAAGGTTGGCTTGAAGGTGAAAAAAATTTGTTGAATGAATATGATTACTGTTGCAAACGTTACGGGCACGCCAGAGCCTTCAAGGTTATGCAGACTATGCTTGCAAGTTATAAACGACTAATGATTATAGATACGGGAGCCTATCCTATTGATAGTATTACGCCACGAACACAGAACTTCGCTAACGAGCTAGGATTGCAGCATGAAGTTACTGACGGCTCGATACGAATAATTACCAAGCTTCTCAAAGCGCAGTGGGACGAGGAGTTCCTGGTGCTTGAAAAAGGACAAGAAATTACCTTAAATATGTCCTGAATTTCATGTAATTGTTGAGAATTTGTCATAGGAAAGGCACCTCATCTGATAGTATTTTTGCATACTCACTATAGCAGACAGTAGAGGTTTTTTTCGTTTTTTAAGAAAAATGATGATATTACTTTGATCGTTACGACATGCTCGCTTTGAGGCGATTTCGGTGCTTTGAAAGTTGAGTCATTTGAAATAATTGACAAAAGTAATTGATCAGTATAAACTACGTATAGATGTATAGATAGAATGGGTGAAAAGTGAGAGGGTATAATGAGAAGTCGCGAAACCTTAATACCGGTTTATTATCGTTTGGCAGAGGACATAAAACAACAAATTGAAGCTGGCGTGTTAAAAGATGGAGATTTGATTCCGACCGAGACGCAGCTCGGTGAGCAGTACGGGGTTAGCCGTATGACTGTTCGGCAGGGAATTAGTTTGTTGGCTGAGGCTGGTTTAATTGAAACAGTCAAAGGCAAAGGAAGCTTTGTTACTCGCCCTCGTTTAAATCAGTTGGTTATTGATCTGAAAAATAACGGTGCTGACAATGAACAATTATGTTACAAACTTATTAATGTTAATTTAATTCGAAATAAATCGGATTTAGCCACAGAATTGGGTTTTATCGGTGAAACCAACATCATTACACTTAAACGGTTATTGTTTAGAAAAAATTTACCGATCGCTATAGAAGAAAAATTTCTTCGCTATCAAAAAGGTAAGCCTTTGTTGGAAACGATGCTGGAATATGCCGATTTACCAGAATTGGTTGCAAAGCATCAAGACAGTGTACCTGTACGCAATGATGTGGTAATATCTGTGTCGGCTTTATCAACAGAACAAGCTGAATTGTTAGAAGCAAACGAAGGGCTTCCGGCATTGGTAGTGAAACAAGTAATTTTCGCTAAAGAAGATAAACCACTGGGAGTATCTGTCATGGTTTGTCATAAAGATAGATTTGAATTGAAGGCGACCTCTTATCCAATTTCAGGAAGGTTGTGAGATTGATGCTGAAAATCCAGAAAATGCTGGTTTGTGCCATGGCTAGACTGGACGATGTTACGGTGATGAATCTCGTTAAACAAGGTCTTGAGATGGGAATTAATCCCTATGTTTTATTGGAAGAAATCAGGTTGGGGACCGACCGTGTAGGTGAGCTTTACAGTAAAGGTGAATATTTTTTGTCAGACCTGATTATGGCGTCTGAAATCTTTAAAGATGTGCTTGCTTTGGTAAATCAAGACAGGGTAGTTAGAGCTATCACTTCGTATCCTACGGTCGTATTTGGTACAGTGGCAGAGGATATTCATGATATTGGCAAAAATATCACAACAGGCATTATGCGCTATAACGGATTTGATATCTGCGATTTAGGTGTTAACGTTCCTGGAGAGAAATTTGTCGAAGCTCTTAAACTGCATAATAGTCGGATTGTTTGTTTGACCGGATTGATTACTGAGGCATTTGATTCCATGAAAAACACAATACAGATGGTGGAAGAATCTGGATTGCGTTCTCAAACAACGGTAATTATCGGCGGCTTGGTCAATGAAAGTGTAAGAAAGTATACCGGAGCCGATTATTGGGCTACCGATTGTACCAAGGTAACTGAACTTTGCCGGAGTATTCTTGTGACTAAAAAGAAAATGGCTCAATCGTTATAAAGGAAGTGGACAGATGGGGACGGCAATATTGGCGTGCCAGACACTCCGAGCAGAACTGACATTAGCAGTACAGGAAACCAAGAGGGATTTTCCTATAATATATGTTGAGTCAGGTTTACATAACACACCTGAATTATTACATAAAAAAATTCAAGAAGAGATCAATCGGATTGATAATGTTGACACAATATTGCTGCTATTTGGTTATTGTGGAAATAGCCTGCTGGGTATTAAATCAAATAAGGCAAAATTAGTGCTGCCTAAAGTCGATGATTGCATTCCTTTGCTCTTAGGTTCGTGTGAAACCAGAAAGAATATATCGAAAGAGATGGGGACGTATTTTTTGACCAAAGGCTGGTTGGATTACGAGAACAACTTGCTTAAAGAATACGAGCGTTGTATTAAACGCTATGGACAGAATAGAACCTCAAAAATAATGAAAATTATGTTGGGACATTATAAACGCTTTATGCTGATTGATACGGGTGCTTATCCGTTGGAGAGCGTACTTACCTATACGAAGGATATTGCGGCGAGACTCAATCTGTATCATGATGTTACGTCAGGGTCATTGAGGTTATTCTATAAATTGTTACGTGGAGAGTGGGATGAGGAATTCCTGGTGCTTGAACCGGGAAGAGCGGTTACAATAAGTGATATTTGTGGTGGAAGTGATGCGGCTCAGACTCAAATTAGCCAAGGAACGTCTATGAATAATTTGAGCTTGAGCAAAAACAACGCCTAGAATCTCTCTAATGGGGTTCAGGGCGTTGTTTTTGTTTTAGTACAGCAGGAATAATTATAAGAAAAATAAAAAAATATTGACAAGTTAGTAAATTTTAGCTAGTCTATATATAGATGTATATACAAATCGTGTCTTAAAAAAAGATGTTTTGCTGTTTGCTCCTATGATTTGCCTATTAACATCTTTGCGATAGTAAGGATTTTAGGGGGAACAACCACAAATGAAGAGTCTTAATAAACTGGTAAATGAAGCAATTGCTGCAAGAGCAAATCATGCGGCTATTATCGAAGTAGACAAAATTAATTTTGTAGAAGATTTTAGAAAAGCATGCGAACAGAATGTTTGCAGAAAATATGCTACCAATTGGATGTGTCCGCCGGGGGTGGGTTCTTTTGCCGAGAGTAAAGCTAAAGCGTGCCGTTACCACTATGGACTTTTGATTCAAACAGTGCATCAAATGGCCAGTTCATTTGACTGGAAAGGTATGATGGCGGCTAAAAAAGCTCATGACAAAGTATTTAGAGAATTACTGGCCAATATTAAAGATAAGTATAAAATGACAGACATACTGCCGCTGAATGCGGGAGCCTGTGAACTTTGTGAACGCTGTGCCTATTTGGATAATGAAAAATGCCGGTTTCCCGAAGAAGCATTTCCATCAGTAGAAGCTTTTGGTATTGATGTAATTAACCTGGAAAAAACGTGTGGAATCCCCTACTACAATGGAAAAAATACAGTTTCTTATGTTGGTCTTATATTATTCAATTGATACAGTCGCATAGTACTCTGAAGGGTACATTATCCATTGTTATGATTACAACATGTTTCGCTACAGGTACATAAAATAGGATTTCTATGATGAGAGTAAAACGTGTATGCTGTGATTTCAGTGTCATTAGATGTTGGTATAAAATTTGCATAAATCATTTAAGTTGTACAAGGCAGCAAACATGCTTGAACTTAATGTATTATTTTTCGAAAGCAAAGGAGTGACGAGCATGCGGTTAGAAGATGTTAGCAAAACTGCTTCTGTTTTTCGCGAACTGAATGTATTTGACTGCTCGGTAATGGTATGTGATACAGAGGGAAAGATTCTTCACTATTCGCCAGCAGACACATTTCACGCAGAGGTAAAAATTGGGGAGATTGCTAAAGGCGGAGCTATGTTGGAATGCATCAGAACTAAGAAGAAAGTGGTAACTTCAATACCTACGCACGTATACGGTATTCCCTGTAAAGCTATTGTAAGGCCTGTATTTGACGAAAATCAAGAATTCATTGGTATTGTTGGTGCTGCGGTCAGTATGCAAACTCATGAAGTTTTACAGAATGCCGCACAGAATATAGCAGCAACCTCCCAAGAGTTGAGCGCAACGGTTGAAACTCTTAACATATCAGCCAGTAACCTTTCCGGTGACTTAGCACAGGTTCTCCATGATGGAGAAAAAGTTTTGAATGACATAAAAAAAACCACTGATATTTTACGCTTTGTTAGCGACGTGGCAGCTAATTCGAATTTACTAGGGCTCAATGCCGCGATTGAGGCTGCCAGAGCGGGAGAACATGGGCGTGGATTTGCAGTTGTAGCGGAGGAAATCCGGAAAATGGCTATTAATAGTGGTAATTCGGTTAAGGATATCGAGACTATTCTTAAGACCATACAGCAGGATACTAAAAAAGTAGTAGATGTATTAGTGAAAACAGCAGAATTAGGAAATGCTCAGGCTACTTCGACAGGTGAGATTTCAGCATCAATTCAGCAACTAGCCGCAACTGCGGCTGATATCCAGGAGGTTGCAGACTCTGTGTGATTAATTATTATTTTGAGGGAGTGGATTAAATGGCAGATGTAATGACTGCAGAAGAAAGACTGGTAGCTTCAATTAATCTTCAACCGGTGGATAGGGTGGTTTGTGCCCCTATTATTGAACAATATGCGGGTCAGCATGTTGGGATGACTAACCAAGAGTTCCTCTGGAATTGGGATAAAGCGCAAGCTGCTATCCAGAAAGTATGGGAAGACTATCCGGTATGGGACAGCAACGCTTATATGCTGCATGGTCGTATTGGACCGGTTGCCACAAAGTGTGGTCCCGGACGTTTCAAAATGCCAGGGAAAGAATTAGAAGAAAATGCGCAATACCAAATTCATGAATTTGAAACTATGACTCGTGAAGATTACGCAATTCTCAAAGAAAAAAGTTGGCTGGAATACCGCTTGACCTTCCTTGAAAGGGCTCATCAGGTTAGCAGGGAAGAAGTACTTGCCGGACAAAAAGAGATGGCCAAGCTTCGCCAAGATGAGATTGACCGGAGCCTTGCCAGGGGCCAAAGTTTAACCTGGGGAGCCATTATGGGTACTGTTCCGTTTGATGCATTATCGATTGTCCGCTCTATGGAGCGCTTTTATAAAGATATGTATCAGATTGCCGACCAGGTGGAAGAGTTGCTTTGGATAGTTAACGATGCAGTAATCGCCGGTTGTGAGGGAGCTGTTAAGACCACCGGAATTAACCGGGTATTTGTTGGTGGGGTCAGAGGTGCCGGCCAATTCATAAACAAAAAGAATTTTGAACGGTTTGTCTGGCCGCAATTAAAAGTTATGGTTGAAAAGTTAGTAGAAAAGGATATTGTCCCGGTTCTGCATTTCGACGCAGACTGGACAAAGAATTTAGAATACTTCCTTGATTTGCCGAAGGCTAAATTTATCCTGGAATTAGACAGTGCGACAGATATTTTTAAGGCTCACGAAATACTGAAAGGTCATTGCGCAATTAAGGGAGATGTAAGCCCATCATTATTCACGGTAGCTTCACCAAGTGAGTTGGACGAATATGCTAAAAAACTGATTACAACATTCAAAAATGGTGAAGGACTAATATACTCATCAGGCTGTAACTTGCCGATGAATGCCAAACGCGAAAATGTTGATGCATTTTTTGCTGCGGTAGAAAAATATGGTCGATATAATTAATTGCCGAACAAGGCAAAACAGTCTCACTCTATGTGGGACTGTTTTTGCACTGTTTCAAGTTAAATAATATTGCTGATATAAGTGAATGGTTGATGGGAGGAGGCTGTTTAATGCAATGCAAGTCAAAAATGATAGAACGGAATTACGAGCTTGCTCAGAAAAATTTGCGTCAAATTTTTGACAAACTGCCGCATGCAATTTTTGTAACTGACAAAGATGGTAATATACTGCTTTCCAATTCAACAACGGCATTAACTTTAGATATGTCTTTGGACCGATTGCTAAAATCCAACGTAGATGATCTGGTAAAAAAAGGCTTTTACACTAAGTCTTTTGCTATGGAGGCGGCAGAAACAAAGTGTGTTAAAAGCGGAGTATTAACAACTAAACTAGATTTTATACAATATTCGAGCAGTACACCAATATTAGATGATAATGGAGAAGTAATCCTAGTTGTAACCTACGGCAGGCCTTACAATACCCAGGAAACCTACGCTAGCCGTGAGGAGAAGGAACGAGTAAGCCGGCGTAAGCGCGAAATAGAGTATTTAAGAAGCTATGTTCTGGATACGGAAAGCATTGTGGCCGAAAGCAAGAAGATGAAGCAAGTATTATTGAAGGCTCATAATGTTGCGCAGGTAGACAGTACAGTGTTGTTAACCGGGGAATCAGGAACAGGAAAAGAGATATTGGCTAAATATATTCACCGGCACAGCAAAAGATCGGAAGAGGCATTTATTGCAGTAAACTGCGCTAATCTACCGGAAAATCTTGTAGAGTCAGAATTATTTGGCTACGAAAAGGGCGCTTTTACTGGCGCAAATGCCGAAGGAAAAGTTGGACTATTTGAAGCTGCCCATAATGGTACCTTGTTTTTAGACGAAATTGCGGAACTTCCCTTTGCGCTTCAGGCGAAACTGCTGAGAGTACTTGAAACCTGTGAAGTTCGTCGCCTTGGCAGCCATGTTGACCGGAAAATGGATTTTAGGCTTATTGCGGCAACTAATAAAAACTTAAAAAAGATGGTAGAGGAAGGCTTATTCCGGAGTGATTTATATTATCGGCTCAACGTAATACCGATTATGATTCCACCGTTGCGTGAGCGACCGGAAGATATTGTGGTGCTGGCCTTGCGTTTCCTGGAAAATTTTAATAAAAAATACGGTTTGGATGTTGAGTTTGATTCTGAGACTTTTGCAGAATTGCAAAGTTATAAGTGGCCCGGAAATGTACGGGAATTAAAAAGTGTTGTAGAACGGAAAGTAATCAGCAGCCTGCAAGATAGCCAAACAGACAATTTGATTTTTGATGCAATGGCTCAGGGGAATGAATATCAATACAATATTTTTAAATTGCTGGGCCTAAGTGGAACTTTGCGGGATGTATTGAAAACGGTTGAAAAGCAATATATCAATCATGTATTGAGGGAAACCAATGGGAAAATTGGAGAAACTGCTGAAAGCTTAGGTATTTACCGGACGGTTCTGTATCGTAAATTAAAAGAATATCAAAAGCAGAATGATGTGAAAGTTTGAGAATTAGATGAATGGATGCTCTTTAAAGAGATATCCATTTTTTATTTGTATGTGAGCTTACTGTCAATGTACCTAAAGAGGTATATTGACAGTTTTGAATTTACTGAAGATTGAATGAATTGGTACATATAATGAGGCTGTGTGAGAGAATAAATGCTTTTAAGGCTTGCTATTGCTGGGTTTTTATCTTTGATAAATTATTGGCACAAAAAATGCTATATATAGGCACGTAGTAATAATTCACACATAAAGGAGTGTAACAATGATGGCAAAATTGATAACCGCTGATCAAGCAGCAGCCTTGCTACAAGACAACATGACAGTAGCAACTACCGGTTTCGGTCTTGCAGGCTGGGCTGAAGAAATTGCGGAGGCGCTTGAGAAAAGATTTACCGGAACAGGCCAACCGAGAAATTTGACCCTTGTACATGCCTCGGCAACAGGCGACTGGAAAGACCGGGGAACAGTACGGATCGGCTATGAAGGGTTAATTAAAAGGTGGATCGGTGCCCATATCGGATCATCGGCTACTATGTCGAAGCTGGTGTCGGAAAGCAAGATCGAAGGCTATTGCTTGCCACAGGGAGTTATTGTTCAGCTTTATCGTGAAATTGCAGCAAAAAGGCCGGGTGTCCTGACTAAGGTCGGTATGGGGACTTTTGTTGATCCGCGCCTGGACGGCGGTAAAATGAACGCCAAGACAGTGGAAGATATAGTAAAATTAGTGGAATTTGACGGCGAGCAGTGGCTTTATTACAAGACTTTTCCTATTGACGTCGCAATCATCCGGGCAACTACCGCTGATGAAAGCGGCAATCTCACCACCGAAAAAGAGTCGGTTATGCTTGAAATGCTGGAATTGGCACAAGCCGTGAAAAATAACGACGGCCTAGTGCTTGCCCAGGTGGAATATCTGGCCAAAGCCGGTTCGCTGCATCCACGGGACGTTAAGGTTCCCGGCATTTTAGTTGATCACATTATTGTGGCTACAGATCAAAGATGCTGCTGGCAGACCGAGGGGCTTTACTTCAATCCTGTCTTTTGCGGTGATGTTAAGGTGCCTTTGGACAGTATTCCGGAGCTTCCTTTAACCGAACGCAAGATTATTGCCCGACGTGCTGCCATGGAGCTGGTGCCTGATGCAGTTGTAAATCTGGGAGTGGGAATTCCAAGTGATGTTGCCGCTATAGGAGCCGAAGAAAAGGTTTCGGAAATGATGACATTCACTACAGAGGCGGGAGGGATTGGCGGAGTACCGGCTAGTCTGCCTCATTTTGGTCAGTCATACAACGGAGAAGCCGTAATTGGACACGCCAATCAGTTTGACTTTTATGATGGTGGCGGTCTTGATGTAGCATTTTTGGGTTTGGCACAGGTAGATGAAGTAGGAAACGTAAATGTAAGCAAATTTAAGGGGCGGGCCATGGGACCTGGCGGTTTTATCAATGTTAGCCAAGGTTCAAAGAAGGTAGTCTATTGCGGTACTTTTACTGCCGGCGGTCTTGAAGTTGCCATTGAAGAAGGAAAACTTAACATTGTCCAGGAGGGGAAAGGTAAAAAATTCATCAATCAAGTGGAACAGATCACTTTTAGTGGGAAATATGCTGCCAAAAATAATAAGCCGGTGGTATATGTTACCGAACGTGCTGTGTTTACCCTGGAAAACGGACAGGTAACCTTAACGGAAATTGCTCCCGGTATTGATTTGGAAAAGGATGTTTTGGCATTGATGGATTTTAAACCGGTAATTTCCCCCGATTTAAAACAGATGCCGAGTGAGATATTCCAGACCAAGTGGGGTCAGCTCAAACAGATTATTGAAGCCAAAATGAAAGGTTGATGAATGATGCTTGATATGTCGCTTTCCCCTGAACAACAAAAAGTGCAGCAATTAGCCCGGGATTTTACGGCAAAATATATCATTCCAGTAGACCGTGAGTGGGACGAGATAGGGGAATTCCACGAGTTTATTCTGGAAGAAGTAAAAAAAGCCGGACTGAACTGCATGGCAGTACCCGGAGAATACGGTGGGCCTGGCTACTCATCTGTCATACAGTCCCTGGTTGCGGAAGAATGGGGTTATGGGTGCGCCGCTTTTGCCACTACTCTGGGAGGTAATGGCCTCAGCTCGTATCCGCTGGCTATTGCCGGCACAGAAGATCAAAAAAAGCTATATTATGGGCACTTGGTAAACGGCGGCATGGGAGGATTTGCCCTTACTGAGCCGAATGCCGGCTCAGATGCCGGTTCTTGTGCTACGACTGCAAAACTTGAGGGCGAAGAATGGGTACTGAATGGCACAAAATGTTTTGCCACAACTTGCGGCTATGCCAGCATTATAGTTGTGTTTGCTTCGACCGACCCCGGCAAGGGTGTTAAAGGATTGAGCGCATTCATTGTTGAGAAGGAGCGGGAAGGGGTTATTATCGGTTCTGTTGAGCATAAAATGGGCATTCGCAGCTCCAATACCGTCGAACTGCTTTTAAAAAACGTGAGAATTCCGAAGAGTCACCTTCTGGGCAAAGAAGGTGAAGGAATGAAAATTGCTATGAAAACGCTGGATATGGCCCGGCCAATTGTAGCCTCGCTCGCCGTGGGCGTTGCCCGACGGGCACTTGATGAAGCTGTAAGATTTGCAAAAGAATATCTTGATGTGAATGGTAAACCCATTGGCAGCCATCAGGCAGTGGGGTTCAAACTAGCCGATATGTCTACCCAAGTGGAAGCTGCAAGGCAACTGGTGCGAAATGCTCTTCGCCTGAAAGATGCCGGAGTTCCTTATACCAAGGAAGCAGCTATGGCTAAAACTTTTGCCACTGATGCTGCTATGCGTGTGACGGCAGATGCTGTTGAAATCATGGGACTCTATGGCTATTCCCAGGACGCTATTGTAGAAAAGCTTATGCGTGATGCTAAGGTCACCCAGATATATGAAGGCACCAATCAGGTTCAACGGATTGTAATATCCGGAATCCTGCTTAACTCATAAGTTGAGCAGGACAAATAGAGGAGGGTAACGCATGCGTTATGCATTAACAGAGGAACAACAGCTTATTCAACAGAATGCCAGGGATTTTGCCAGCGAATATGTTGAACCGGTTGCTGCTGAAATTGACCATACCGGGGCACATCCGGCAGATCTTGTTAAGAGGATGATTGAACAGGACTTCCTGGGTATTTTTATGCCAGGCGAGTATGGCGGCGCTGAAGCCGGCTATCTGAGTTATACCTTAATTATTGAGGAATTATCCCGGGTCAGCGGTGCGGTGGCAGCCATTCTTTTAAACCATGCTTCGCTGGCAGCGTATAGCATAAACCGCTGGGGTTCACCTGAGCAAAAGACGGCCTATTTATCAGCCTTATGCCAGGGTGAAAAGCTGGGAGCTTTTGCTCTCAACGAGCCGGGTGCGGCAATAGGTGCAGGCGAGCACAAAGTAACCGCGGTCAAAGATGGCGGCAATTATGTGCTCACAGGCCGCAAATGCTATGTGGCCAATGGCGGAGCTGCCGGAGTATATATTGTATTTGCCCAGACAAATACGGAAGAGGGCATAAAAGGCATCAGCGCCTTTATCGTTGATGCCACGGCAGAAGGTTTAGCGGTAGCCAGAAGCATTAAAAAGATGGGGCTTAGAGGCTGCCAGTCTGCCGAACTGATATTTGAACAGGTAAAAGTTCCGGCAGCGAATCTATTAGGTAAAGAAGGAGCAGGGATGGTGATTGCAGCCGATGCAATGGCTGCTGCCGGTATTGCTGAAGGCGCTATGGTTGTAGGCATTGCCCAGGCTGCTATGGAGGATGCCGTGAAATATGGTAAGCAGAGAATCCAGTTCCGCCGGCCAATTGCCAGCTTCCCTGCCATTCAGACCATGTTGGCCGAAATGGCTGCCAACATCCACATGCTGCGTTTAGCTGTATATGATGCTGCCGCCCTTTTGGAAAATGGCGAGCCGTTTGCTGCTGAAGCAGCCATGATCAGGCTGTTTGCCGGGCGAATTGGGCAAAGTGCGTTAATTGACGTTATCCAGATTGAAGGCGGTTATGGTTACAGCCAGGAAATGGTGGCGTCACGCCTTTATCGTGATGTCAAAGGCGTTGTAATAAAAAACAGCTCCATTGATTTCCCGGAGAAAATCATTGCCGGAAATCTGCTTTCTTGATAAATGCAGACTTAATTCAGACGGTGTTTTGACGCCGCCTGAATTCTAGTCGAAATTATCCAGGGACTTAGCTGCTCTTACTTCCGCTTGTAGAAGCGGGAGTCTTAGAGCAGGTTAGTCATCGGATAAAGAAAATATTGTGAACTGAAGGGGGCGAGGATGACACTCCTCTCCCAAATGAAGAAAGGGGTAAACCATGCAAAAGCTTCTTGTTTGCTACAAATGGGTATTGGATGAACAAGATATTAAAATAGCGGGAGATTTATCTCTCGATACCGGCAGGGCTAAATATAAAATCAGCGATTATGACAAAAATGCAATAGAAGAAGGAGCTCTTTTGGCGGAAAAGCATGGTGTCGGCGTTGAAGCTCTCACATTTGGAACGGCAGCCGCGAAACAGTCGCTTAAGGATGCTTTGTCCAGAGGCCTTGATAAAGTATATTGGATTGGCGACGCGACAAGCGAACAGGCAGATGCTTTTGTGACTGCCAATATATTAGCTGCCGCTATTAAAAAAATCGGACAATACGATTTGATTCTGTGCGGAGAAGGCAGCTCGGATTCCTATAGCCAGCAGACCGCCCCCCGGCTAGCTGCTTTGTTGGGCATCCCGGCAATTACGTTTGTGCAAAAACTTACTGTCGTTGACGGTAAAGTGGTGGCTACCCGTAAATTAGGTGATTGCATTGAAGAGATAACTGTAACCGGGCCGGCGATTGTCAGCGTTTTACCGGAAATCAACAAACCTCGCATACCCGGATTAAAACAGGTTATGGCTGCTGCAAAAAAACCGTCTGAGGAAGTTAAGATAAGTGAACTTGGTTTAAAAGCAGGGGAATTATCGCCTAAAGTGCGTGTTCTTTCCGTTAAGGGTTATGTCATGGACCGGAAAAAGGTTATCTTCAAAGAGGCTAATCAAGCCGATAATGTTGCTAAGCTAGTTGCCAGCCTTGCCCAAGAGGGCATGTGCTAGGGGAAAGGGGATTTCTAAAAATGTCAGGAATTTGGATTTACTCAGAAGATAGTGCTGTTGCCAAGCAACTGTTGACAGCAGGTCAGGAGCTTAAGAAAACCATGCAGCAGCCGGTCAATGTCATTACACTTAATGCTGAAAATGTACAAAGCTTAACCACAGCAGGTGCAGATAAAGTTTTTTTGTTGAAAGGAAATAGTATTTGGCCGGAAAGCTATGCGGGAGCTATTGCTGAGCTTTTAAGCAAAGAACAGGCAAGTGTTGTATTGGTAGGCGCTACTATGCGCGGCAAAGATCTTGCGGCCAAAATAGCGGCAATCCTAAAAACCGGTCTTGTTAGCGATGCATTAACTGTTCAATATGCTAATGATGCTATTGAAACCACACGACTGGTGTATGGCGGTTTGGCTGTGCGCACTGAGGCTTCCGCTTTGCCGGCTCTGATAACTATCCCGCCCCGGACTTTCCCTGAAACCTCTGCAGCGGCTGTACAGTGTGAAATTGTCACTGTTGAAGCAGCCAACCAAGACTCCCGGGTTACTGTCAGCAATGTATGCCCGATTGTGCGTGAAGGTGCGGACATCGCGACTGCCAATAAGATCGTTTGTGTTGGCCGTGGGCTGGCTAAACAGGAAGACGTGAAAATGGCGGAAGAGCTGGCAGCTGCCGTTGGTGGGGAAATTGGCTGTACTCGTGGTATATCCGAGGATTATCACTGGCTGCCCAGCGATCGCTATATCGGTATTTCCGGCCAAAAAGTAAAACCGGAACTTTATATCGGAATGGGAATTTCCGGTCAGGTTCAGCATGTTGTGGGAATTAGAGATTCCAAAATTATTGTTGTTATTGATACCAATGAAAAAGCTCCAATCTTTGAAGCTGCCGATTATGGCATTGTAGGAGATTTATATGAAGTTGTTCCTTTGCTGACGGCTGCACTAGAGAAAAAATAACCGGCAAGAGTTGTTGTAAAGTGGGGGAGTTATTATGTCAGATGATGAAAAATTTGATGCCATAATTATTGGTGCCGGTCCGGCCGGCACCGCCTGCGCGTATGTGCTGGCTAAGAACGGCAAAAGTGTTTTGCTGGTAGAGCGGGGTACAAGTGCAGGCAGTAAAAACGTTACCGGCGGCCGTCTGTATACGTATGCGCTGGAATTGGTGGAACCCGGCCTGTACCAGGATGCCCCGCTTGAGAGAAAAGTGGTTAGAGAACAGATTATGATGCTCGGCGCCAAAGGTGCCGTGACTATGGACTATATGGACTGCGTTTTTGGGGAAGGTATTCCCCAGTCGTATTCGGTGCTGCGTGCGCCTTTTGATGAATGGTTAGCCGGTCAGGCCGAAGCCCAGGGAGCTATGCTGGCTCCCGGTATACTTGTCGATGAGCTGATTGAAGATAGCGGCAAAATTGTCGGTATCAAAGCCGGCGACGACGAAATCTATGCAACCGTTGTCATAGCTGCTGACGGTGTTAACTCCTTTATTGCGCAAAAAGCCGGGTTGCGGAACGATATTGACGCACATAGTGTCGGGGTAGGGGCAAAAGAAATTATCGAATTGCCGGAACAAGTCATTGAAGACCGGTTTAACCTAGAGGAGAGCGAAGGGGCGGCGCGGGTATTGGTTGGCTGTGCCGGTGGAGTACTTGGCGGCGGTTTTCTGTACACCAACAAGAACAGTATTTCTCTGGGGGTAGTATTAAATCCCGCAGACCTTGCTTGCCAGGAAAAATCAATTCATGAAATTGTGCAGGAGCTAAAGATGCATCCGGCCATTTATCCACTTATTAAGGATGGTACAACTGTTGAATATGGCGCCCATCTTGTACCGGAAGTCGGATATCATGCTATGCCTAAATCTTTATACAGAGATGGACTAATCCTCGTGGGTGATGCGGCCGGTATGGTGGTTAATACCGGTACGATCATTCGCGGCATTGATCTTGCCATTGTAAGTGGTGTTGCTGCCGCACGGGCCATACTGAAAAACGAGAATGCTAGTAATATAGGCCCGGCTTATGTAAAAGAATTAGAAGATCTTGATTTAACACCAACGATGAAGCTATATGCTAACTTCCATGAGCTTATGAGCAACAGGCGGATGGTATCTGTTTATCCGGCCATGGCTAATGACATGATGAAGGTGATGTTTGCTGTTGACGGCAAACTGCCTGAGCGTATGGATAAGGCTATGCTCAAGGTATTGAAAAAGCATGTCACCTTCGGGCAACTGCTTGCCGACGGTTGGAGGGGGTTTAAAGCCATATGACAGTAAAAAAACTTTCACCAGAGGAACTTCTGGGCATGAATAAGTTCGTCGTTGATGAAGAAGAACCTCACATTGTTCTTGATAAAGCGATTTGCGCCAAATGTAAAGAAAAACCATGCCTGTTTGTTTGTCCTGCCGTGCTATATACCAAAAAGGACGGTGAGGTCAATTTTGATTATGCCGGCTGCTTGGAATGCGGAACTTGCCGTGTTGTTTGTAAAGATAAGGGGATAGTCAAGTGGACTTATCCGCGTGGTACGATGGGAGTCTCTTTTCGCTATGGGTAAAGTATTGTACCGCATCTTACCTTAGCCGACTAGAGAAGAGAGAGGATAAGCGTGAGAGGAATCGGACAGTGGGTGGCAAAACGGGCTCAATTAAGTAACGACAAAATTGCTTTAGCTTGTAAAGACCGCAAACTTACGTATAGGCAATTTAATAGCCGTATTAACCGCTTGGCAAATGGGTTAATACAATCTGGAATTCAAAAGGGAACCAGAGTTGCGGTATTCCTAATGAACGGCACCGAGCTTTTAGAAGTAATGTTCGCCTGTGCTAAGATCGGAGCTATTTTTGTTCCCATTAATTTTCGTTTGAGTATAGAGGAAACGGAGTACATTCTGCAGGATTCCGGAGCTGTCTTTTTCATTTACCATAAAGAGTATCAGCAATTAGCGGCCGAGGTTTGTGCAAAAGCCGCTATATTACAGAGCATTGTTGTAGGAGAAGAAGTTGCAGGAATTATTTCCTATGAAAATTTCTTGGGGAAATATATTGATGCAGAGCCTGAAGTTGATGTAGACGGGGATGAAGTGCATATGATTATGTACACTTCAGGAACTACCGGACGCCCGAAAGGGGCAATGCTCACACATGCGAATACATTTTGGAATATTATTCAGATTTTAATAGCGCAGCCTATTTTGGATACGGATACTACTTTTACGGTAGCTCCTATGTTTCATAGTGGAGCAATGACGATTTTAACATTAACGTTATTGTATAAAGGCGGTACTGTGATTATTACTAATAAATTTGATCCGGTACAAGTGCTGCAAAACATCGAGCAGGAAAAAATAACGTGTATGTTCCTGGTGCCGGCCATGTGGCTTGCTGTTACTCAGGTTCCTGATTTTGCTAAATATAACTTACATTCATTGCGTATTGGTATTTCTGCGGCGGCTTCTTGTCCTGCAACAGTAATAAAATTGCTGCAGAGGAAGGGGGTATCGTTAATTCAGGCTTTTGGCCTGTCCGAGGCGGCGCCGGTGGCCATTTTAACTATCCAGGACTCTGTCCGCAAAATCGGCTCTGTGGGCAAACCGGCTTTCTATGTTGATATAAGGATTGTGGATGAAAGCGGTTGTGATGTTTTGGATGAAAAAGTTGGGGAGTTATTGGTGCGGGCGCCAAATGTTATGAAAGGCTATTGGAAAAATCAAGAGGAAACACAGAAGGTCCTGCAAAACGGGTGGTTTGCCACCGGGGATTGCTTGTGGCGGGATCAAGATGGATTCCTATATGTGGCAGGCCGGAAGAAGGATGTAATTATTACTGGTGGGGAAAACGTTTATCCGGTTGAGGTTGAACAAGTTCTGTACCGGCATCCCAATATAAAAGAAGCCGCTATAGTCGGCGTATCTGATGAGAAGTGGGGGGAAGTTATAAAAGCAGTTATTGTTTTAAAAGATCCAAAGCAGCAAATAAACATTGAGGGTATTAAAGCTTTCTGTGAAGGCAAGCTGGCACGTTACAAAATGCCGAAAATCTTGGAATTTGTTTCGGCATTGCCACGTAACGCTGCAGGAAAGGTAGTGAAAAGCGCTCTGACAATGAGTAATGCCGGTTATAAAAACATATTTTTCTGAAATATCAGAGAATGTAATTGACAAAGGATATATATTTAGCTAGTATATGTATATAGATGTATATACATTAAGACAAATTTTGCTGTCATCAAATTGGAAATCATCTGTTACCCATTCATTGGCCAATAAGGGTTGTGTATGTTGAGAAATCTTATTATGGGGGGGTTATTTGTGGGGAATGAACAAAAGTTTTATGGTTGGAAATTGGTAGGTGTATTGTGGGCTTTGTATCTGCTTAACATGGGATTTCCACTGTATGGGGGTGCTGTAATTAACTCCTATATGATGAAAGAAATCACTATGGACCGCACTACTTTCGGATTAGGTTTTTCGCTCTTAAATCTATTTGTTGGTACATCAGCTATTCTTGTCGGAATGACAATTACTAAGTGGGGGGTTCGCAAGACTTTTATAATCGGTTCAGCTTTGATTGCTGCGGGTGCCTTATGGTTGTCCCTGGTTGCCACTGAGCCCTGGCATTATTTAGTAGGTTTTGGTTTTCTGACAGGCTGCGGTCTAGGATTTGGCTGTATTGTTGCCCTGTCGACAACGATTACCCGTTGGTTCGTTAAATTCCGGGGAAGAGCAATGGCATTGGCTATGACTGCATCGGGATTTGCCGGATTTATCGGAGCGCCGGCTATGAACAAACTTATTGCTTCCTCCGGAGGCAACTGGCGTTTGGCCTGGATGGTTGTAGCTGGAATTGCTGTTGTCAGCGCAATTATCGCTTGGCTCTTTGTAAAAGAACGGCCACAGGATCTCGGACAGATTCCTGATGGAAAAGAAGTGACGGAAACCGCAACTGCTGTGGCTGCAAACAATGCGTTAGTTACAAAGTATGTTTGGACACCGGCTGAAGTATATAAATCAGCTACTTACTGGCTGACCGTGTTGGCTGCGGCTGCCAGCCAATGGCCGTTTTTCTTCTTTACTGCCCACTGGATTATGCATCTAAAAGGCAAAGGAATTGCACCGGCAGATGCAGCATTTGCCATGGGCATGTTTACCATGGGCGGGATTTTCGGACGGCTGATCAGCGGCTGGCTGATGGACAAAATTGCTGCCCGCTATGTCTTTATGTTAGGTATGTGCTGTTATCTTGTCGGGTCATATCTTGCCGTGCAGGCTGCCCCTAACGCGATGATGTCGGCCTATATAGCAGCTATTTTGTACGGTGCCGGTTTTGGCTGGACCTTCGTAGCCCAAAATACTATGCTGGGCAACTTTTTCGGGCCTGCCGCTTTCCCGAAAATCAATGGCTCGCTGCAGGCAGTCACTGCAGTTATTGTTTCTTGTGCCGGTGTAGTAGGCGGGAAACTGTTTGATATGTTCCAAAGTTATACTCCGGCCTTTGAGCTTAATGCGGCTATCGGTTTTGCAGGTATTATTGTTGTGATCTTTGCAACCATGCCTAAACCGTCATCTAGTGCCAAATGTTCCGAAAGTGCATAAGTAAGAGAATTTCGTAAAAAGCATACCTTTTAGTGACAAAATGAAAAATGGGGGAGATTTTTTCATGAAGAAAACAAAATCACTAAAAAAATGGATGGCTATCATACCATTGGCACTTATGTCGATCACTATAGCTGGAATCCCGGCATTCGAGAATCCTGTACATGCTGCTGTAGCGCAGTCTTTCAGCGATGTTCCGGCAGGTCACTGGGCCTACGATGCGGTGGGTAAGTTAGTCAAGGCCGGTCTTGTTGACGGTTATACCGACAAAACATTTAAAGGCGATAGAAGCATGAGTAGGTATGAATTTTCCTTCATTGTTGCGAAAGCGCTGGACAAGTTTGAGACTGCCGATGAGAGCAATAAGGAGTTAATTGATAAACTTTCTTCTGAATTTGCCGGAGAACTTAACCGTCTGGGAGCTCGTGTGGCTAAAGTTGAAGCCAAAACTAATACCTGGATAAGCGGCGAGACTCGTTTCCGGGTAGTAGGCAATAATCCTAAGGCGCCTGGTTCAAAGAGATTGTCCGGATCTGATCAATTTGAATTCCGGCAACGGATTAAATTCTCAGGCAATATCAATGATAATATGTCTTACTTCGGGCGAATTGCTACTACCGGCGGCAATAAATTCGGTAATGCCGAATACAGTTCCGGGTCAGAAATCGCCCTTGATATGATGAATGTTACTGCCAAGAACACATTTGGATTTGATTCTATTCGTGTAGGTCGTTCTGCATTAGACTTTATAACTACTGGTCTAATTGGTAAACCCATGAATGTAGATGGTATATTGCTTACTGACCATTGGGACAAACTCAGCTTTAAGGGATGGACCGGTAATATTAAATCGAACAACTGGCTTTGGAATGCGCCTGCTAATAAGTTTACTTGGGATAATAGTGAATCCTATCAGCTCACAACGGGTCAGTTAGGCTATAAGCTATCAAAAAACTTAACCGTTAATGCCGGCTACTACTGGTCAGATGTTCCTGGAACCAGTACACTAACAGGTATGGGAACGCTAAATACTAATAGAGGATCTTTTTCAAGTTCACAAGGTTGGACATCATCTGTAACCTATAAAATGGGTAAATACACATTGTTAGGTGACTATGTGGGCAGCAAACTGGATAATGCTGCTAATATACCTGACAATCCTAAAGGTTGGGCAGTTCAGTTGAGTAACAGTCAGGGACCGGCTGCCATGTATCAAGCAGTTGGTTTGGTAAATCCCACTAAAAAAGGCACAGATGCATGGATGGTATCTTATCGCAGTGTGGATGCAGGAGCTATCCCATCCGGTGCCGGCGGATTTGATACTACCGCGGTAGCCAACCCCGCCCAGCCATACAGTGTATTTACTCACACAACCGACAATGTTAACGCATGGTTCCTGGCGTATCAAAATGTTGTTGCCAAAAATGTAGTTTTGTCACTTGAATATCAGGACTTTAAACTGAAAAATAAAGAGTTAACTAATTTGAAAGATGACAAGCTTGATAAAACCTACATGATGAAACTTGAATTCTTCTATTAAAATACAGTTGAATTAGCCACTGATTGCATAGGGACCCCGACTTGTTCGGGGTCGTCCTTTGCCTCTTTTTGCTACAAAAATTAGGTTAAGGAGGTAATAGAAGTGGATACTGAAAGAGTAGCTCTTCCTGTAGAGTCGGAAAAAGCGAGTCCGGTAAAACAGCGTGTAGTATTGATCTTGATTCTTTTAGTGACATTATTAGTTGCTTATCTTGATAGAGTCAATATTTCTGTTCTGGTTGCCGACGAAACCTTTCTCCGGGAGATGGGAATTAAAGGTGATGCGGTGGCGATAGGCTCGTTAATGTCCATGTTTTTATTTACTTATGCTATTACCAATGCCATATTAAGTCCGTTAGGCGATTGGTGGGGCCCTCGTAAGGTGATGGCCTTAGCCATTGTGTTTTGGATAGCTTCCTGTATTTATGGAGGAGTGGTATCTAGTTTTGCCGGTATGATCGTTGCAAGATGTATTTTAGGTTTGGGTGAAGGAATGCATTGGCCAATGCAAATGAAGTTTGTAAAAAACTGGTTCCCTCCACAGGAACGGGCTAGGGCAAATTCAACCTGGCTTATTGGTTTGACGGCGGGGCCGGCGTTGGCAATGCCATTCATGGTATGGATTATCGGGGCGTGGGGCTGGAGATCCAGTTTTTTTGCACTAGCGGCTATCGGTGTAATACCATTACTGCTGGTTTGGTTATTTACTACTGATCAACCTCGCGAGAACAAAAGGATTAGCTCTTCCGAACTGGAATACATTGAAAATGGGCTAATAACAGAAACAAATAGCATATTAAACAGGACAACTGAGTCGAAGTCAACAGGGGACAACTGGAAAAGCTTTTTATTGAATTTTGACTACTGGCTTTGTGTTATTTTTTATGTATTCAGTTCTTCGGCCTGGTGGGGACTGGCGACTTGGATTCCATCCTATCTCAAACAAGCCATGGGCTTTACTTGGAGTAGTATGGGTTTTTGGGCGAACGCACCCTATGCCGTAGGCATTATTTCTCTTATAGTAGCCGGTTACTTAACAGATAAAATTGAACGGAAAGCAACTTTGGGGGTACTGCATATGCTGGGCGGTGCAGTAGGAATTTTTTTTGCTGCCCACGCGACCGGACAGGTGGAAGCGGCACTTTGTCTCGTGTTAGCAGTATCTGCTCTGCTTATCGGACTGCCAGGACATTGGTCCATAATCCAAAAAGTAGTACCGGCTAGAGCGCTGGGAGCCGGCAGTGGCTTTGAGAGCGCGCTGGGCAGTCTTGGCGGTGCGATTACTCCGATGATTGTGGGCTATTTTATTAATGCGACAGGCAGTTATGTTGGCGGACTTATGTGTTTAGTAGCCTTCTGCTTGACGGGTGCGGTGGCAATGATTATTCTCTGGTTCCGCAACGTATAGCTTGTTAAAAGCAATAAGATGAATTTTGAAATAAAAGAATATATTGACAAATCACTATTGGTGCGTTACTATTTATATAGATGTATATACAACTGTAATAGGCGGATTGGAGGAATAAGTCTTAATGTTAATCATCGGAGAACTCATTAATACCAGCCGCAAAGCAATTCGCGAAGCGGTTGAAACCAGAAATGCGGCATATATCCAAGAGGTGGCCAAACAACAGGAAGAAGCTGGCGCAAACTATCTTGATGTTAACTGTGGCACTATGGTAGGCCAGGAAATCGAGTGTATGGAATGGTTGGTAAACACAATCCAGGAGATTACGGATTTGCCGTTATGTATTGACAGTCCGGATGAAAATGCTTTGCGGGCGGGTCTGGTTTTAGCAAAGACCGGTAACGGCAAGCGGATGATTAATTCAACAACTGCTGAAGAGAAACGCTACAAGGCAGTAATTCCGTTAGTAAAAGAATTTGATGCTAAGATTGTTGCGCTCTGTATCGAAGATGCGGGCATGCCGGAAACTGCCGAAGATCGTTTGCGCATTGCCAGCAAGCTGATTGACGATATGGAAAAAGAAGGAATTCGCCAGGATGACATCTATATTGATCCCTTGATTAAACCATTAAGTACTAATGACAAGTATGGTAAATCAGTATTGGATGCTATTTATGCCATTAAGAAGAAATATCCTGCCGTACATCTTACCTGTGGGTTGAGCAATATTTCTTATGGTTTTCCTAATAGAGCCGTTCTTAATCGCTTGTTTGTGGTTCAAACCATGACAGTGGGCATGGATGGCTATATATTAAACCCAACAGATAAAGCCATGATGGGTGTGGTATATGCAGGGCAGGCTTTGCTGGGGAATGACAGGTATTGTAAAAATTATCTTAAGGCGCATAGAAAAGGACTTTATGAATAACAGGTCCTACCGCCGTCGGGTAGCTTAAAAAATTAATTGAGGAGGAATTAATAATGGCAAAGATTGATTTGGTAAAAGCAGTAACTGAGTTAGAGGAAGATTTAGTAATTGAAGCCGTAAACGGACAGCTTGCAGATGGTGTGGCAGCAGTGGACATTCTTGGTCAGTTGCAAGAAGGTATGGAAGGCGTTGGCAAACTCTACGAAGCTGGTGACTATTACTTGTCCGAGCTCATTATGTCTGCAGAAGTATTCTCGAATGCAGCCGCTCTTTTAGGTTCAGCTCTTGCTGCCGGTGGAGATAAGAAAGCCATTGGCACAGTTATTTTAGGTACGGTAAAAGATGATATCCATGATATTGGTAAAAATATTGTTTCAACTATTTTGAATTGCAACGGTTTCAAAGTAGTGGATATCGGTGTTGACGCTCCTATAGAAAGTTTTATTGATGCGGTAAAAACTCATAATCCTGACGTAGTTGGCATGTTCTGCCTGTTAACAACTGCGTTTGATGTTATGAAAGAAACTGTAGCAGCAGTTAAAGATACCGGTACTAAAGCAACTGTTCTGGTTGGTGGTGGTCCGGTTGATGAAAATGTTGCCAAATGGTGCAGTGCCGATGGCTATTGCAAAAATGCCTATGATGCAGTTGAGATGTCCAGGAAGGCTTCCGGCGCTATTTAATTATTTTTCGTTACATAGTTCAAAAATGCTACTTAACAGCATAATAGTAGTGCCAATTTGTGGGGTCTAAAATCATAGGAAAAATGTAAATGATAATGTTATAATTGTGGTACTGGCGAAAAAAAATTATGTATGCAGGTACAAGGTGGGACGCGCTATGCATATTTTGCTCTTTGGTGGATTTTTAGGTTCAGGTAAGACAACCACAATTCTACAAATTGCCAAATATATTACTGAAAACAAGTGTGAAACAGTAGCTCTTATTGAAAATGAAATTGGCGAAGCGGGAATAGATGATAAGTTATTAACTGACAGCGGCCTGCAGGTAAAGCCATTATTTGGCGGCTGTGTATGCTGTCAGATTACCAGTGATCTAATAACTGCGGTAAGGGAAATAAATGAGACCATTAAGCCGGACTGGTTAATGATTGAAATGACGGGTTTGGCAATTCCCGGTAAGATTGCGCAACTGATTAATGACTACTGTAACTTTTACACCGGTTTTAAGACCATAACCATTGTTGATATGGCTCGCTGGCCTGAGTTAAAGGAAATTCTGGGGCCGCTTGTTACCGGACAGGTAGAGAAAACAGATTTTGTTATTATTAACAAGGTCGATATTGCCGGGGATGATCGGGAGGAAATTATCAACGATATCCGGGAATTAGTCAGCAACGTACCGATTAAGGTTACCAGTGCAGCCGAAAAATTACCTTCAGAGATAATTGAGGAGGTAATTCATTTTGCGTAAGTTTACCCATAAACTCACCCGTAAACTGGCACAAGCCCCCACAAATCTAACGGATGCTACGATTTTTAGTAAAAAGTATAGCATTAGTTTTAATAAGTCTGCGACCAAACAAATTATTGAGAACCTTGTAAAGCAACTGATACAGAATATTGGCAGGCCACTGTCTCACAATGGTATTATTGTTGGACATATTAAGATACTTGCCAAATTTTCAGAAGAAGAATTTTTGTTTCTATCGCTTACTAAGTTAGACCGGGTGGATGTAAAGCCATCTTTTCAATGGGAAAACGAATTGTCTGGCGAATGTAATACTATCGAATTGGATATCAACGTATTAGTCTTTGGACATAGCAAAAAGGTTATTGATGAAGTAGTTGATGGCTCACTTGCCATTTTGTACCGCGACAGTATGAGTGAATGCTGCAAGTGATTCAACAATGCTGTTTCGTCACCTAGCTTCCTTTCAGATAAGTGTGTTACATACATTTCACCAAGAGAAGAACTGTCCTTATGGAATAGTGCTCTTCTTTTGGTTTTTTATTGAATAGGAGGGGACTTACAAATGACCGGGGCAACTTCAAAGTGTATATTGCGTATTGATGGCAGAAACAAACAGATACCCTGTGAACAAAGCAAAACAATTTTGCATTCCCTTATTGAAGGTGGGGTATTTTTAGAAGCAAATTGCGGCGGCAGGGGTACTTGCGGCAAGTGTAAAATCCAAGTTGTTCGCGGTGAGGTACTAGGCAAGGAAGGAAAAAAAGTGCAGGCTGATAAAGATAATAAATATCAGGCCTGTCAGGTATATCCGCTGGGTGATGTGACAATAAAGCTAAACGATGCGGCGGCAAGTCAAAAGGGACAGACTGGCGAAATTGTTATCGACAGCAGTATGCCGCTGGTAAAGAAAGTTAGGTTGACACCGGACTATCCCACAATAGAAAACCACTATTCTTTGCAGGAAATGATTTATCAGGCAGTGGTTAAACCTGAACCGATAGTGGGTGGTTTTCGCAACATGGAGATTATGGATAATTCGGCAATTTTGCGGAATTTGAATGATGTGGTAGAAACAAAACCCGAGCATATAACGCTTACGCTGCTTGAAAATAAGATTATAGCGGTCGAGCCGCAAGACACGTCAAGCTTACTGTACGGTGTGGCCTTTGATATCGGGACAACTACTGTTGTGGGTATGCTGGTAGATATTAACGCTAAAAAAGTCGTGGCTGTATATTCTCAGAATAATCCTCAGGCATCAATGGGCGCAGACGTGATTTCGCGAATTCAAGCTACCCATGAACTGGAAGGCGGGCTGGAAAGGCTGTCCCTGCTTATCAGGCAGTGTTTAAACCAGATTATCGCTGAATTATGTAGTTTAGCTGAGGTATCTCCTAATTCTATCTATGCCGGAACCATTGCCGGTAATGCGACTATGGTTCATTTAGCGCTGGAAATTTCGCCATCAACGCTGGTACGCAAGCCCTATGCCGCATTATTTAAATATATAGCCCCTCTCAATCCAGCGGAGTTGGAGCTCAATATAAATCCGCAAGGAAAAGTTGTTGTTCTGCCTACTATCGCAAGCTTTGTCGGTTCTGATACGACGGCAGCCGTTTTGGCAATAGACCAGGATGTTTCGGAAATTCCCATGTTATTGGTGGATTTAGGAACGAACGGAGAGATGGTTATTGGAGACTGTGAGCGGCTATATGCCTGCTCGACAGCCGCCGGACCCGCTTTTGAAGGTGCACATATCCGCGATGGTATGAGGGCAGCCGAGGGGGCTATTAGTGATGTTGTTATTACTGAGAGCGATATTAATCTTACGGTGATTGGTAATACCAAGCCTGAGGGTATTTGTGGTTCAGGTTTAGTAAAAGCAGTGGCCGAGCTCATCAAAGTCGGCATTTTACAAGAAAATGGACGGTTTAATAACCCTGAGACAGCAAATTTCCCGGATTTTTTACAACAACGTCTGCAGCGGCGAGACGGTAAATGGGAATTTGTACTCAGTGCAGGGCATAATAACGCCAGTGGCAAGAATGTTGCGATTACGCAGGCTGATGTGCGCCAGCTCCAACTGGTAAAATCGTCAATCTGCACAGGTATTGAATTTTTGAAGGAAAAGTTTGGGATGAATGATCAAGTAAAGGTTTGCTTGGCAGGGGCTTTTGGCAATTATATAGACATTGATAGTGCCTTAATAATTGGGATGTTGCCAGGATGTAAGAGGGAGAATGTGATTTCTGTCGGTAATGCGGCTGGGACAGGTGCGGTTCAAGCTATGTTATCCAGCGAAAAAATGCAAAGAAGCATCGCTATTGCTCGTAAAGTCCGCTATTTGGAGTTGGCAGCGCAACCTGGTTTTCAAAATAGATTTTTGGCAAACTTGTCATTTCCTAAAGCACGATTCTAGACTAAAAGTTTATTTAGATCATTTAATGAAGTGTTAAACAAATTTGCTAATAGGTAGAACGGAAATAACTTGATAACAAGCTATAAAATAAGTGTGTCTCATGTTTGCTTAGACGTTGTCTAAGCGATTTTTTTTAGGGGTGAATACAAACCGCGCAGATTCAACAACTGGCTACAGAAAAATTAAAACAGAATTTTTGCTGCAAGAGTAAAACCCCTAGGAAATAACGTAAATGAAATATTCCTATATAAGACGCAGAATTTATTTTTTTTGCAACTTTCACTTAAAAACTAGAAAATTTGGAGAATATTGTTGACAAAATCCATTACATGCATTATTGTGATTGTTGACAAAGTCCACTAAAGGAGGGCTGGAATGGATGTAAATGATAATGTCATTCAAGATATACGGCATTTCAATCGATTTTATACAAAATTACTTGGTGTGTTGGATAGGACTGTGCTGGATACCGGATATTCTCTAACCGAAGCCCGGGTCATTATAGAAATCGGTATGCTGGGGCAGTGTATAGCAAACAATTTGGTCGATAGCCTGAAGATTGATCGCAGCTATTTGAGCAGAGTAATTGCTAAGCTTAGCAAAGAGGGACTTCTTATAAAGGAAGATTCTACTCTGGATAACAGATCAAATCTAATTAGTTTGACTGCAAAAGGTACTGAACTATATAAGCAATTAAATAAAAAATCTGATGAACAAATCGTAAGGTTATTGCAAGGATTATCGGAAAAAGAAATCAAACAGCTACATACTTCTATGTTGCTAATTTTAAAAAAATTGGAGAGGATTAATGATGATTCGATTTGAGTGTGATTATACAGAAGGTGCGCATGCGCGCATTATGAAACGATTAATGGATACCAATGAAGAGCAGACTCCGGGATACGGAATGGATGAACACTGTGAAAGAGCCAGAGCTTATATAAGAAAAGCCTGTCAGGCCGAGAATGCTGATGTACACTTTTTAGTGGGAGGAACACAGGCGAATACTACTATTATCGCTTCCATTTTGCGTCCGCATCAAGGTGCTGTTGCGGCGAGTACCGGACATATCGCAGTGCATGAAACGGGAGCGATTGAAGCTACTGGTCATAAGGTACTTACTTTACCGAGTGATGATGGGAAAATTAAGGCTGAGCAGGTAAAAGAACTATATGATGCTCACTGGAATGATGTAACCCATGAGCATATGGTACAGCCTGGCTTGGTTTATATTTCTCACCCTACCGAGAATGGAACCACTTATAGTAAATCCGAGTTGGAAGCCATAAGTAAAGTCTGCCGGGAATGTGGTATGCCGCTTGTTATGGATGGCGCGAGATTAGGATATGGTCTGACAGCCAAAGACAGTGATCTATCCTTGGCAGATATTGCTCGCCTATGCGATGTATTTTATATAGGGGGAACGAAAGTCGGTGCTCTGATGGGGGAAGCCGTAGTCATTGTAAATGATGCCTTGAAAAAAGATTTCCGGTATAGTATCAAGCAACATGGAGGAATGCTGGCTAAAGGGCGATTATTGGGAATTCAGTTTGAAACCTTATTTGAAGATGGCTTATACTATGAAATTTCTCAGCACGCTGTCGATATGGCGATGATGATTCGAGAGGCATTTGCTGAACAAGGATTTTCTTTCCGCTATGACTCTATGACCAATCAGCAGTTTCCCATTTTACCGAATGAGGCGTTACTCAAATTGAGCGAGAAATATTCTTTTTCTCATTGGGAAAAAGTTGATGCGGAAAACAGTGCTGTGAGATTTTGTACCAGTTGGGCTACGAAGAAAGAAAACGTGGAAATGCTGATCAAGGATATAAAAGCATTGTAATAAAGGAGCAAGGGCTGATAAGCAATAATGTTATTGTTCATCAGCCCTTTTTTAGGAGTAGCAGGGAAGGGTGTAATTATTTTGATTTTGCCGGTAAATAATTAAACGGAAAGAAGTGGGCAGCGGTCTCTATAGCCAAGAATTAGAAAATGTAATGAAGGAGGAAAAACTAAAATAGATTGGTAAAAAGAAAGGGCAAATGGCGAACCGGTTACTCTTTTGGTAAATTTGCGATGGGGGATTTTGTGGAATATCAAATGTTAGGGAGAACAGGGATTAAAGTAAGCGCCATTGGTATTGGCGGTGAAGGATTTGAAAACAAAAGCTATGCAGATTGCGAAACAATAATTGATTGTGCAATGAAGGAAGGTATTAATTTTTTTGATATATATAATTCAAATCCTGAAGTTAGAAATAATGTTGGCAAAGCGTTAGGTAAATATCCCCGCAGCAGTTTTGTTATTGAGGGACATCTATGTTCTGCCTGGGATAACGGACAATACCGGCGTACCAGGGATTTTAATGAAGTTGTCGATGCCTTTGAAGATTTTTTGAATAGAATGCATTTAGATCATGTTGATGTTGGAATGATTCATTATGTTGATGAGCAAAGCGATTTTGATAACATTTTTGCTGGAGAAATAATTAAGTATGCAAAAGAATTGAAAGACAAAGGCGTTATAAAGTCTTTAGGAATATCAACGCATAATACCGATATCGCATGTAGAGCAATGGACACAGGACTGATAGATGTAATTTTATTTAGTATTAATCCTGCGTATGATATGTTACCAGCCATCGAGGATGTAGATATACTATTTGAAGAACATACTTTTAAAGACAGAACTTATGAAGGCATTGATCCAAACCGTGATACGTTGTATCGTTCTTGTCAAAATGCCGGTGTTGCTTTAACAGTTATGAAAGGGTATGCTGCAGGCGTTTTGCTAAGTGATAAGCAATCGCCCTTTGAAAAAGCCCTTACCCCAGTACAATGCTTGCATTACTGTTTAACTAGACCGGCAGTTGCTTCCGTAATGATTGGGGTAGCCAATAGCAATGAAGTACTTGCAGCAACCGCCTATGTTACTGCAAGTACTAAAGAAAAAGATTATAGTGAAGTTCTGGCAAATGCGCCGAAAAGTTCATTTAGCGGCCATTGTATGTATTGTGGACACTGTGCTCCCTGTTCGAAAAAAATTGATATTGCTGCAGTTAATAAATATTTAGATTTAGCGTTGATTCAGGAAACTGTTCCGGGTACATTAAAGAATCATTATGATTTACTGGAGCATCGAGCCAATGAATGCATAGAATGCGGATTATGTATGAAAAACTGTCCCTTTGGTGTCGATGTTATAAAAAAAATGAAACAGGCGGTTACGTTATTTGGCAATTGAGGGTAAGGATGAAATAACGGTCTGTGAAATTGCTATTTGCAAGCAGGAAAATATTGCTTTTAATTGAATTATTACCAATAAATAATAATTATTGACGTAATAGTAATACATATAACTTACCAAATGATACCAACTTGTTTTTTGTTGATAATCAACTAACTAGAAGGAGGGAGCGATTGTGATAAACGGGGTTAAAAAAATGCCGATACTATTTGTCGGGCATGGATCACCGATGAATGCGATTGAAGACAATGATTATTCGAGGGCTTGGGCAAAAATAGCCAAGGAAATTCCTAGGCCCGAAGCCATCCTGTCAATTTCTGCTCACTGGAATACACATGGCACAAGAATATCCGATGCAGCCAATCCCGAAACGATTTATGATATGTATGGCTTTCCGGAGGAACTATACCAGGTTGCGTATAAAGTTAAGGGTTCGCCTGAACTCGCTCATGTGACAAAGAATTTAATCAGTAGAGACGTAAAAGTTGACAATAGCTGGGGCTGTGATCATGGTACCTGGTCTGTGTTGTGCAACATGTACCCTATGGCAGACATTCCTGTCTTTCAGCTTAGTGTAGATAGTGATAGCGGTGCGCTGGAGCATTTCCAAATCGGCCATGAAATAAGCTCGTTGCGTGAAAAAGGAGTTTTGATCTTCGGCAGTGGAAATGTTGTCCATAATCTTGCCAAAATCAATTGGAATATGGAAGGCGGGCATCCCTGGGCCGTCGAATTTGATAATTATATTATGGAAAAGATAAGTAAAAGACAGTACCAGGATGTTATACATTATGGAAAGGCAGGGAAATCCTCAGAATTAGCCTTTTTTACACCAGAACACTTTTATCCCTTGCTCTATATATTAGGAGCTTCTCGGGAGGATGACCGGCTTACGATATTCAATGATTCCTGTACGAAAGGTTCTTTGTCTATGACAAGCTATCTATTGGAGTAAAACCTCCCGGGGTTGATCCAAGAATAATTTTACATAGCACTTGCAATTCATGCAAAAGGATACTATTTTTTATTGGGAATAGGTGGAAATTAAAAAGTATAGTCGCCGTGTCCAATAGGTGCTGGAACACCTATCGGCACGAGCAGGTGTTCCAGCACCTACACGTAACAGCGAACTGTTCACGACGACAATCTTATTATACCTGTTTGCCATCTTGATTACAAGTTTTGGTAAATAGGATATAAGGATTGGCGTGTAAAGCAGGGGCTGAGCGACTGCATGCAATAATCGCTTGAATAATATCTTGATACCGGTTTGGCAGGCCGCGCTGACGGGTTCTGCTAGTTGTCTGTCCTGTATCTTGATACTGTAGCAACTAACGATAGGATCGCATGTGTAGGGTGAATAATCCTGCGTATGTGATCCTTTTTAATTTCCTCCTGTAAAAACCATGAATGGGTTTTTACAGGAGGGGCATAGAGCCTCCGTAGGGGTAAAAGGAGGGGTATTTATAGTATGGTGACGCTGCATATAGCGGATAAAAAAATTGAATGTGCCGAGGTTAAGCCAATCAAATTAACAATGCTCATTACGGCAAATGGGCAAGAGTATTTGCTGCTATACGATTGGGGCCAGAAACATTTGTATGCCGTGAATCGAGGGAAAGGGGATCAGCCGGAATTCGTCTATATTGATAAGGTAATACGGGTGGAAGAGGAACCGCGAATTAAGAGAATAGCTCAGTAGGTTTTCGTATTATTAGCTACACCCAAAAAAGTCTTTAACCCTGTTGCATCAGGGTTAAAGACTTTTTAAATTCATGGAGGAGTCCAGGCTTGTTTAAATCATCCGTATGACTATCTTGTGGAAAACATCTGTCGCGCGTCCGAGAGAATTGCCTGCTTCTTTAAGATGCTGATAAACTTCCCGGTATTTGATGGAATGTCTTACATCTGCAGCTGTTAATAACACTGCCATACCAGAGCGGTATTCCTTTACAATATTGCGTTCAGCTTCGCGTATATTATCGACGAGCTTTTGCGCCTCTAAGGTGTCTTCCTTTAGAAGGTTAGTTGCTTTCGCAAGTAAGTTAGTACCATAATGTAATTTTTGGACCATATTGATGATTGTTTCGTCTGAAGTGGCACCATAAGCGATCATTTCCTCCATCGTAGAACGAGCATACTCTACGATTTTATCCATTTCGACAGAAAGAGAATATATATCTTGTCTATCAAACGGCGTTGCAAAAGCTTCGATTAGTTTCGCTTCCATATCCATTCGTCCGGCGTCTATTTCATCCGCTTGGCGGAGCAAGTCAGTAGAAATCTGATTTGAGCCAGATTTAAGCCAATCTTCAAGAATGCCTACGCTAGCAGCGGTTGCATTCGCCTGGTTACTTAACATCTTATAAAAATCTTGTTCAACCGGGAAAAAATGTTCCCAGAATTTATTTGGCATACTACCACTCCTAGAAAATAACGGTTAACAGGTAACACACAAGTGCAGCTACTATTCCAGACAAAGGGATTGTAAATACCCAAGCTAATATTATTTCTTTGCCAATTTGCCAATTGACCATTCGATATTCATCGGCGGCTCCAACCCCCGCTACGCTACCTACGACGACGTGGGTAGTAGAAACTGGTGCTCCTGCAAGTGTAGCCAGGATAATTGATCCGCCTGAAGCTAGTTGGGAATTTAGGCTATGTATTGGCCGGATGGCGTAAATTCCGCGTCCAATCGTTTTCATGATAGACCATCCGCCCAGCAAGGTTCCGAGAAACATTACCCCCCCAGCTAATCCTCTAATCCATTCTTGCAAGATATGTCCGCTGGTATATCCTGCTGCACTTAAAGCTAGAAACATAATTCCTATAATTTTTTGAGTATCGTTAGCGCCGTGGCTATAGGCCAGCAACGCGGCTATTATCCATTGGATTTTTTTAATCCATATATTAATCTTAAAATTTGCGTTTCGCAAAATGATATTAGATATAGTTTGTAAAATAAAGGCAGCAATAAATCCCAATAGGGGAGAAATAATCAAAGCCGCAAAAATTTTTATAACTCCAATCAAATGATGGTTGGGACCGATAAGCTCATTCCAACCCCACAAGATGTGCATTATTCCGTGGGATATCCAGACTGCACCCAGTAAACCGCCGACCAGGGCGTGTGTGGAGCTTGAAGGGAAACCGAATTTCCATGTAGCCAAATTCCAAATCACTGCACCAATGACTGCAGATAGTAATATTTTTAATAATCCAGTTTCTGGTGGAATGTCAATGATTGAGGATACGGTCTCAGCGACGGCGCTGCTGCTGGTCAAGGCTCCAATCAGCCCAAATACGGCCGCCATTCCTACCGCTTTAATCGGACTGGCTGCTCCACAGGAAATGAAGGTAGCAACGACTGAACTCGCGTCATGGAGGCCATTGGTCAGTGTAAAAATTAGTGCTCCAATGATTACCAGTAGTAACAGAATTTCTATAGATATAATAAGCACCTCATTTGCTTAGCTTAACGACATCTCTGCTGAGTGCTCCGATCCTTTAATCGTCCCCTCCTCAATAAAGCCTATATTATTATACCATGATATTAAATAAGCAATCTATAATTTGGTCAGTATCACTAAATCGCTTAATTTCCCAACCACGCCCGGTAAAGAAGTTCGAATAATTGGCATGATTTTTGCATGGTAGTTTGCAAAGAACGACGTGTGCAGGAGGATTGATAGATGCTATTTTAGCCAGGCAAAATACAAATAACTTGGCCAAAGTAATCTTTCTTCGTAATTATCAATTTGATAATATAATAGAATTAGCTGCAGGGAGTTACAAGCTAAAAAAGAGCTTGTTTTTTGTGAAACCGGATAAGATGTAGCAGGGTAGCTTTGCCCCTTATCAAAATGATAGAAATTATCATTTTGATAAGGGGCAAAGCTGTATTTTTTAAGAAATTAGACTGATTTTTTAGAATTTTAAAGTCGAGAAAAGATATTGTGATAGAGTCATTCCGTACTATGTTATGGCCTATACCCGGGCCGCCAACTGTCTGGAACAAGCTGGTTCCTATGGTTCCAGATGCACTTTTGGCATGGTTTTTGCAAGATATTGGTAATGAAAAAGTGTGAGGCACAAGCGCGGAACTAGCAAAGATGCCTAGCGTTAATGGATTACCGACCAAATGACAGCAGGAGGTACAGGACCGGCCAAATAGCGAAGTAGTAAGCCATTAAAAATGGCAATGGTCCGGAGTTTCTGTGGAGCCGAATGAACAACAGCATGCAAAAACTGACGTTGCCTGGACGGCGTAAGAGGTAGGGACATGAGAGAAAATAAGACAATAGGCGGCATAATTGTTGCTGCAGGCAAAACCAAAGACGCAAGAGACCCAAATCCATTGTTGAAGATGGGCTCAATCACGGTTGTAAAAAGAATTGTTTTAACCTTTCAGCAAGCCAACATTTCGCCGATTGTAGTTATTACCGGTGATAAAGCTGAAGAAATTGAGCATGACTTAGCAGATTATGGGGTCATATTTTTACGGAATAAAGAATATGATATTTCCCGGAAGTTCGATTCTGCCAAGATTGGACTGGACTTCATACAGAATAAATGTGATCAGGTAATATTTACCCCGGTTACTACTTCCATGTTTACTCCCCAAACGTTACAAAAGATGAAGGAATGTGATAAGAAACTGATTTTACCCTTCTGTCATGGAAAATCAGGACATCCGCTCTTGCTTTCTTGTGAACTCATTCCCAGTATTTTGGCGTACGGCGGGGATATGGGGATGCAGGGAGCCATTCAAACTCTTGAGAAATACAGACTGGATGTAGAAGATGAGGGTATTCTCCGTGACATGGATAATACTCACAGGTTGAATCAACTTATCAAAAAACATAATCAGCAAATTTTGCATCCTTTTGTGAGAGTAAGTATTGAAAATGAGTCTCTGTTTTTTAATTCGCGCACAAAGCTGCTATTGATTTTGATTCAGGATACACACTCTGTTCGCAGTGCCTGCCGGCATATTGCCTTATCTTATAGCAAGGCCTGGAATATGATTAATCAGCTGGAACAGGAGTTAGGCTATGCCGTGGTTGAAAGGAAACATGGCGGCAGTAAAGGCGGGAAGACGTACTTAACAAGAAAAGGTGCCCAATTTTTGGAGAAGTTCCAGCAGTTTGAAGAAGAAGTGCGACAATATGCGAAAAATGAATTTAACAGATGTTTTATCCACAATACTTTACTATAATGCAAGTTCCTTTGACAAAGAATTTGCCGAAAAAACAACCTCCATTCTATAATGGTTTTAACACAGAATTGTTGAAATATTATGGAATAGGAGGTTGCTCTGCTTAACATAAAGATCATCTCTTATTACGTAATGTATGGGAGGCGCGATATGGAGAAGATTAGCGAATCAACCAAGAAAAAAGATCATGCAGCCAAAATAAGCGGTCGTGCTCTGTATGTGGATGATCATGTAATTGACGGTATGCTTCATGGCAAGTTATTGCATTCCGCCAAGGCCAAAGCACGTATTGTTGAGATTAAACTGCCTGAATTGCCTGAGGGGTATTTGGTTGTTGATAAGCACGATGTAACCGGTACAAATCGTGTTCACATTGTGCTTGATGATACTCCGGTTTTTGCTGAGGATACGGTGGAGTACGTTGGCGAGCCGATTTTGATGGTAGTTGGTCCGGATTTAAAAGAAGTGGAAAGAATTTTGCAGAGAATCGTTGTTGTATATGAAGAACAGGAACCACTATTGGATATGCGTAAATCAGAGGTTGCTTTTTTCAATTACAGCTATGCCAAAGGCGATATCGAAAAAGCACTGGCAGAAGCTGACCGGGTAGTAATCGAGACCTTTCAGACAGGCTATCAGGAACAGGCTTATCTGGAAACCCAGGGGATTATTGCCTATCCCCATGACGGACGTATGACGGTAAACGGATCAATGCAATGCCCCTACTATGTGCATGGTGCTGTTGCCAAGGCATTAGGCTATGATGCCAAGGAGGTTCAGGTGATTCAGGATGTTACCGGCGGCGGGTTTGGCGGTAAGGAAGCGTTTCCTTCCATAGTGGCTTGTCAGGCAGGCGTTGCTGCCAAAAAGGCAAATAAGCCGGTTAAGCTTATCTATGACCGCCGGGAGGATATGGAGTTTACTTCCAAGCGCCATCCCTCCATCTGTACCTATAAAGTAGCTATTAAAAACGGTGAGATTACCGGTATGGATATTGAGGTTTTATACAACAGTGGCGCCTATACCACACTGTCTCCGGTTGTTTTACAACGTGGCCTGATTTGTGCAAATGGTGTATACCGCATAGATAACCTTCGGGTTGCCGGACGCGCGGTCAAAACAAATACTGTGCCGTCGGGCGCCTATCGTGGCTTTGGCGCACCGCAAACATTCTTTGCCGCCGAAATGATGATGGCTCACATTGCCCGGGAACTGGGGGTAGATTCTCTTGCGCTGAAAGAGAAATACATGGTTACACAGGGCGACGCTACTTCTACCAGCGGCAAATATCATTTCCATGTACCGTTATCCGAAATGATTGCGCGGATGGATGAGCTTACCGGCTACCGGGCAAAACGCGAGTTATACAAGAAGCAAACAGGGCGCTACCGTAAAGGGATTGGGATGTCGTTGTTTTTCCACGGCTGCGGGTTTACCGGCAGTGGTGAGCGTGACTATATAAAGGCTGTGGTACAAATACGGAAAAATACCGATGACACCGTCGAGGTTCTAGCCAGCAATACCGATATCGGGCAGGGAGTGAAAACGACATTCTGCAAAATTGTTGCCGATACGCTTGGCATTGATTTTGACCGGGTACATATTGAAAACCCGGATACCGACCGGGTACCGGATTCAGGCCCGACCGTAGCCAGCCGGTCCTTAATGACAGTGGGCGGCTTGTTGCAGCGGGCCGCCAGGAAACTTAAAGAAGCGTGGCGTCCAGGTGAGGAACAGGTTATTGAGGAACATTATGTTGAACCGGATTATCTCATTCCTTTTAATCTTGAAGAGTTCAAGGGGGATGCCTACCCGACTTACTCCTGGTCTGTGAATGTCATTGAACTCTCCGTGGATACGCTTACTGCCACTCATAAGATTCTGGGGGCATGGGGCATTTATGATGTTGGTGTGCCGATTGATTTGAATATTCTTCATGGACAGATGCAAGGCGGTCTGATGCAGGGAATGGGTTATGCCTCGATGGAGCAGATGGACTACAATGATAAAGGGGTTATTCGTAATAACAGTTACAGTGATTACATTGTTCCTACCGCAGTAGACGTTCCCAAGCTGGTCACTGAATTTATAAATAATCCGTATCCCTATGGTCCCTATGGGGCTAAGGGGGCCGGGGAACTGCCGGTTGTTGGTGTTGCTCCGGCTTATATTGAAGCCATGGAAAATGCTCTGAATATTAGTATAAATAAAATACCATTTACACCGGAAGATACCATGAAAGTTTTGCAGGAGGTGAATCGATGATGATAACATTCATTCTGAATGGCAAAGAGGTTACATCCATGGCCAAAGCAAATGAGCGTTTACTCGACGTTCTGCGGAATGAGTTTGCCCTCACCGGTGTAAAGTGCGGCTGTAAGGAAGGGGAATGCGGTGCTTGTTCGATTCTTCTTGATGGCAGGTTAGTTAATTCCTGCATGGTAGCCATGGGACATGTTGCCGGCAGCCATGTTATGACTATCGAAGGGTATCGTGAAACAGAGCGCTTTGCGGTTCTGGATAAAGCATATGCGGCTGTCAGTGCGGTACAGTGCGGTTTTTGTATTCCGGGTATGATACTGGCATCGGAAAGTATTCTTGCCAAGAATCCAAATCCTACCGAGGCTGAAATCCGGGTGGGTATTTCGGGTAACCTTTGCCGCTGCACCGGTTATAATGCTATCGTGGAAGCCATTGGTAGTGCTGCAAAGGAGGGAAAGGGGTTATGGTAAATGGTTATCAGGCAACATCTTTAAAGGAAGCGTTGGACATTCTGGGCAGGGAACCCTCGGTAGTTCCTTACGGCGGCGGGACTGATTTGATGATTGAAGCAGATGACAATGCCACCTATTTGTTTCTCAGCAAAGTTCCCGAAATGAAACAGATTACAGAAGATACTGACTATGTCCGTCTTGGCGCAGCCTGTACCTTTACTGAAATTATGGAAAGTGAACTGGCGCCTTCCCTGTTAAAAGAAGCCGTATTCCAAATTGCGGCACCGGCCATCCGCAATCTTGGCACCATTGGCGGCAATATTTGTAACGGCTCGCCAAAGGCTGACAGTGCTCTGGTTTTTGTGGCGACAGACGCTAAACTTCGTCTTGCCAGCCGCAGGGGCGAGCGGGTGATTCCTATTAGTGAGTTTTATCTTGGCAGGAAAAAGACGGTTTTGGCTGAAGACGAACTGCTGGCGGAAGTTCTTATGAATAAAAGTGGTCTTGACAATTACTACTATAAAAAAGTGGGGGCCAGAGATGCGTTGGCCATTTCCCGGGTATCCTTTGCGGCTGTACTTACTACCGCAGAAGATAAAATTGTTAACTGCATGACTGCCTTCGGTGCGGTAAGTGATGTGATTATCAAAAGGGCCGATATTGATGCCCTGTTGACCGGCAAGACGCTTGCCGAGGCCAAGGCGATTAAAGAAGAATATCTTGCCGCTTATAAGCAGGCCATTGTTCCCATCAGGGGCAGAATTTCGGCAGAATACAGAAAAGCTGTCTGTATGAATTTGCTAAATGATTTTCTTTTAAGTAAGGGAATATGATGGTAAGCGGAGAGGCTGGCTTACCCGTCAGATAGCAGCAACGATTGAAAAAGTAATGAGTTGAATAAAAGTAATTGTGTTCTTGTATATTATTGACGATATGGGTCAAGAGTCTCTACCAGGATACCGTAAATAACCTGACTATAAGAATAGGTTCTTTGTGCGCCTATTTTTCATAGTCAGGTTATTTCATGCCGTTATTGAGAGCGACCGTTGCTTTACTTAACATTCTGCCAGTATCTTTATCGCCATATTATAAGGACAAGCATTCCGGAAAACAGTAACAAAGGATGAAAAATATATTTTTCATGCAAAAAGCCAAATACTATTTTATAAGGGAGAGGGTTTATCTTGTTGGAAACAGAAATGAAACAAACGTATGTTGAAAATGGTTTTTTAGATCGTTATTTCAAATTATCACAACGAGAAACCAGTCTGAAGACAGAAGTAGTGGCTGGATTAACCACCTTTATTGCCATGGCGTATCTGATTTTTGTTATTCCCGGTCAATTCTTAATTGCAGCCGGTATACCACAGGCAAGTGCGACTGCTGCTACCATTCTCTCTACCGCTGTTGCAACTTTACTTATGGGCATCTATGCTAATTTGCCGATTGCTATGGGCTCCGGTTTGGGGCTCGGTGCCGTTTTTACTTTTATTATGGTTGGCAGTATGGGGTTAAGCTGGCAAACCGCGTTAGGGGCGGTTTTTATTTCCGGGGTTCTGTTTTTTATCTTGGCGATTACCAATATAACAAAGGCAGTAATTGAGGCTATTCCAACGCTTTTAAAATCGGCCATAGGCGTTGGATTGGGTTTGTTTATTGCCTATATTGGTTTTAAAGGTGCTGGGATCATCGTTCCCGCACCGGGTACCATTTTGACCTTAGGCAGTTTAAAACAGCCAAGCGTTTTATTAGCTGTTATCGGCTTAATTATTACCAGCTTATTGATGGCAAAAAATATAAAAGGGGCTTTCTTACTAGGCATTTTAGCGACGACAATCATAGGTATGTTTATGGGGGTTGCTAAGGTGCCGACAAGTATGGGCGACATAATTTCATTTGTTCCGCCTATGCCGACCGATTCGCTCGGTCAACTGGATATCGGTGCTGCAGTAGGATATGGTTTGATATCCATTATTTTTACAATTACCATTGTGGATTTGTTTGATAATATTGGGACTTTGATTGCCATTTCGGGCAAGGCCGGGTTGCTTGATGAAAACAACAATTTGCCTGATATTAATAAAGCCTTGCTGGCCGGCTCTGCTGCAACAATGATCGGCGGTCTTTTCGGTTCTTGTACGGTAACTTCTTATATAGAAAGTGCTGCCGGTGTTGCTGCAGGCGGCAAAACCGGGTTAACTTCAGTCACGACAGGCATATTATTCTTAGCTACTTTGTTCTTAACGCCGTTAGCAGGTTTAGTTCCGGGAGCGGCAACTGCACCGGTTTTGATTATCATCGGCGCTTTAATGATTGGTGAAATTGTCCATATTGATTTCACTGACTTCACCAATGCATTGCCGGCGTTTTTAACTATTATTCTTATGCCTTTAACCTGCAGTATTGTGGAAGGAATGGCCTTTGGGTTCATCGCTTTTACTCTGCTCAAATTAGTTACCGGCAGAACTGAGGAAATACATCCCTTAATGTATGCTTTATCAGTAATTTTCGCTGTTCATCTATATATGAAATAAAGAGCAAGTGTAATGTTTGCCTTGTATAGGATGAAAGGAATTGGTAGATGGTATGGAAGAAAATAGGAAAATCATAAAGGGTAATATAGCTTTTACTCCCCGTTTTGGAAAACTGGAAGTTCGCGAAAATAGTTTTATCGTTATTGAAGGGAAACAGGTTAAGGGGATCTATTGTGAACTTCCGGCCGAGTACAAAAATATTTCTGTCACTGATTATCAAGATGCCTTAATTATTCCTGGATTGGTCGATTTGCATTTCCATGCGCCGCAGTTTGCTAACAGAGGGTTGGGATTTGATCTGGAACTCTTGCCCTGGCTGGAAGGATACACATTTCCGGAAGAAGCAAAATTTATAAATGCAGCTTACGCACAAGAGGTTTATAAAAAGGTTGTCACGGAACTCTGGAAGTGGGGCACAACCCGGGTGGTGCTTTTTGGCACTATTCATAAAGAAGCAACGGCTAAGTTAATGGAATTATTAGCACAGGCGGGTCTTGGCGGCTATGTGGGTAAAGTAAATATGGATAGAAATTCTCCCGATATTCTCATTGAGACTACCGAACAATCACTAACTGCTACGGAAGACTATATTAAAGATACTGTTGACAGGTATCAACTGGTTAAACCAATTTTAACGCCAAGATTTGTACCTACCTGCACGCCGGAATTAATGGCTGGTATCGCCAAACTGGCCAAAAAGTATAATTTGCCGGTGCAGTCGCATTTATCGGAAAATGCAGGTGAAATTGCCTGGGTCAAAGAGCTTCACCCTGAATGTCAAAACTATGCCAGTGTATATCACAAATTCGGACTATTTGGACAACAGCCGACCATAATGGCTCATTGTGTCTATAATGATGATACAGAGATCGAGTTGATGGCAAAAAGCAAAGTATATGTTGCTCATTGTCCCTATTCCAATAATAATCTGGCGAGCGGGATAGCTCCTGTCAGGAAGTATATTGATAATGGAATAATTGTGGGTTTAGGGACTGACGTGGCCGGTGGGCATGAGGTATCTATGGCCAAGGTTATGGCGATGGCTGTACAAGTTTCGAAACTGAAATGGCTGGCAACAGATAAAAAAGAGAAGTTCTTTACCATACCGGAAGTATTTTACATGGCTACAAAGGGTGGGGGAAGTTTCTTCGGCAAAGTAGGCAGCTTTGAAGACGGATATGAATTTGATGCCTTAGTTATTGACGACAGTTGCCTGGAGGTTTCAGCGTATAATCGATATTCGATAGAAGAGAGATTAAGCAGGTTCCTTTATATTGGTGATTATAAAAATATTGTTGCAAGGTATATAGCTGGTGCTAAAATTGAGCAGCCTCAATTTTAGCGCCCAATAAAAAGGCATTTGTGAAGTAAAACATAAATAAATAATCCCTCTATTATGGTAAAATATAACTGTATATATTTTCCATAATAGAGGGATTTTACTTTGCGGTGAGCCTTTAGCCGGAATAATCATGCCGATGGGAACGCGAAAAATCTCTATGGAGAACCGAAAAAACGGGCCAAGTGAATGCGGTTAAAACAAGTGATAGTAACCGATAAAGCTTACTGTATTATCGGTCAAGAACTTGTCTTACGGCCCTTGAGAGGAGGATTTAACGCTGAATACAAAAGAATTGCTTGGTTTTAAAATAGCTAGTGAATTAAAAAGTATATCTAAGGCAGCGAAAGAATTATTTATTACACCTCAAGGGCTTGGTAAAATTATTCAAAATCTTGAAAGAGAATTAGATGCCAAATTGCTGATTCGAACATCGCAAGGAATTGAACTAACAGATGCTGGCGTTATTTTGAAGGAGAAGGCTGATTTTCTTATAAAAGAATTGGAGAATATCCAGAAAGATTTTGAAATAAGAAGAAATAGAGAACATGGGAAAATTCATTTGGTTTCTTCCTATGGAATAATGCGTTACTATTCTCCTAACTGTATCCTTGAGTTCAAAAAGAAATATCCCAATATTGATTTTACCTACGAAGAATATCCTGATATTATTATTGACCAAATGATGGAAAACATGGAGGCTGACGTTGGTTTTGCGATTGAACCGGTTGATGAAAAAAAGTTTGAAAAAACAACACTTAAAACTTTTAAGCCCCAACTATTGGTCAGAAAGGAACATCCATTAGCCGGTAGAAACTTAATTATCTACAAAGATTTGGATTCTTTGAACATGATAATTGAAAGCAAAAAATTTAAAATTAATCACATTTTCTTAGATAAATGTAGAAAGCATAATGTTGCCCCCAATATACTGTTTGAGACGAGCGGATTTAGTTTATGCCATAAATTGTGTAAAACGAATGATTATGCTTCTGTTACTATCGACTTTATCAGCGAAGATATGAAGGATAGTAATTTGACTTTGATTCCGTTTGATGACAAAGAACTCACATGGTCATTTTGCTTCATTAGGAAAAAGAATACTATTCTTTCAGATGCAGGTAAAGTATTTTATGATTTCATTTATGATTGGAATAAGAAGATGAAGTAATGAGAAGTAGAAAAAAATCCTTTTAGCCATGAAACGAAAAGCTGTTACCCCATTTTTTGGATATTTATTATAATAAAATCAATAGCCTGCGCAGGTTCTTATTTTACAATCACATATGATTGTATTAATAAACAATGGTGAACCCTGTTGTTTTGATTGATTAGGAGGAAAAAATATGTCAAAAACATATCCAAAATTTAAGGCAGCAGCAGTACAAGCGGCACCTGTATATTTAGATCTAGATGCAACAGTAGAAAAATCTTGTAAAATAATTGACGAAGCCACATCTAACGGTGCAAAATTGGTTGGATTTCCGGAAGCTTTCTTGCCTGGCTACCCCTGGTTTGCCTTTATTGGCCACCCAGAATATACCAGAAAATGGTATCGTGAATTATATAAAAACGCCGTAGAGATTCCAGGACCGGCTGTTCAGAAAATCAGCCAGGCAGCCAAAAAAAATGGCGTTTATGTTTGCATTTCTTGTAGCGAAAAAGATGGTGGTTCCTTATATCTCACCCAATTGTGGTTTAATCCAAGCGGAGATTTAATGGGTAAACACAGGAAGATGAGGGTATCTGTTGCAGAAAGACTTTGCTGGGGTGACGGGCAAGGCTCAATGATGCCTGTATTTGAAACAGAAATAGGTAATCTTGGTGGATGCATGTGTTGGGAACATCAAGTACCATTAGACTTATGCGCTATGAATTCACAAAATGAGCAGGTTCATGTTGCTTCATGGCCCGGGTATTTTGACGATGAAATAGCAAGCCGTTACTATGCAATATCTACTCAAACCTTTGTTCTGATGACTTCATCCATTTATTCCGAGGAAATGAAACAGATGATTTGCGAAACACCGGAACGAAGAGAATATTTTGATACATTTAAAAGTGGCCATACTTGCATTTATGGTCCGGATGGAGAACCAATCAGTGAGATGATCCCTGCTGAAACAGAAGGGATTGCATATGCTGATATCGATATTGAAAGAATTATCGATTTTAAATACTATATTGATCCTGTAGGGCATTATTCAAATCAAAGTTTAAGTATGAATTTTAACCGTATTCCTAATCCTGTTGTAAGAAAATATGGAGATGGAAAACAAATTCCGCTTACTTTCGATGAGATCAATCCCCCTGTAGGAATAGACGAATAAGTTATTTTCGTTTTTTAAACCATTTATTCTCAAAGTTTTTGACAGAAGATACAATGTTCCGCTATTTTTATGTTGCAATTTATCTCTAAATGGGCTGCCTTGAAAACTCCCCAGGGAAGGGAGAAAAAAGGCATAGCAAATTAGGCTTACCCAAATGGGTAGGCTTAATTTTTTGCATACAGATATACTGAGGCTCTCCTTTTTTGGAATTGTTTTTATAATCTTAATAACTTATAGTCTGGCAAAAAGGATAATAACATTTCATGTCGTGTCCTCAGCAGCACGGTGCAAACGGGGCTGTACTATTTTTTATAATCAATGGGCAGAATGTAAACTATATAGTGAATTGGGGGGGGATTGTGTGCGAAAGAAATGGGTGTTCATTTCTTTTATTATATTTGCGATAGCCTGCTCTGTACTTACTTATAATAATTTCCAGAGGAGCGGCAAGCCGCTTATACCGTCCAGTAAGGATAATCGTTTTGAACGGGGTCATAATGTTCCTGGCAAGCTTTATTGGGCTGGAAGTGCACAAGATAAAATGGTTGCGCTTACCTTTGATGATGGCCCGGAAAGTAATTGGACTCCGAAAATTCTAGATATCTTGAAAACAAAAAATGTTAAAGCAACCTTTTTTGTTATTGGCCAGCAAGTGCAGCAACACCCCGATATATTGCAGCGGATGGATGAAGAGGGACACATTATTGGAAATCACACGTTTAGTCACCGGGATTTGACAAAACTGGATGCAGAGCATGTTGAACAAGAAATAGACAACTGTGCCTTAGAGATACAAAAAGTAATTGGCAAGGAACCTAGATTTGTACGGCCGCCTTTTGGTTTTCATAGTGCTATTGTAGATGATGTGGTTTATTCCAAAGATCGAATCATTATTTTATGGTCACTTGATACGAAGGACTGGACGGGATTGGATGCTGAAACGATAAAATCAAGAATATTGCCCCATATGCAAAATGGCTATATTGTACTACAGCATGATGGTAGTAATCCTAAAATAGGTGGGAGCGTTCAGGCGTTGCCGGAGATAATTGATGGTCTAAAGGCCCAGGGATATACCTTTGTTACGATATCTGAACTTTTAGATACGCAGCCGTATAAATAAATTCGTGTCCTCCTGTATTATGTTCGCCGAGACTATTCAGATCTAGGCGTTTTTTTATTATGGGGGGCTGTATTTTTGCGTATACGAAATTTCGAGGAGGATCCTCGTCTGTATAGTAAGAAAATAAGTTTATATTAAATACACTTTGTATTATTTTTTGAATTACAGGACAGGAAAAGTGAGTGATTTGGAGAAATTGCGTAGTAATGTAAAATTAAGGGAAGAATGAAGGGATGAGGTGCTGCTAACGTACGAAGCAGCCAATCACATCATATTATGCGCAAACGCCGGCACCTCAAGATATACTATATATCAGACGGTTCAACTTTCTGGCTAAAGCGAATTTGGGAATAGTTAGAGAAGTACTGCTGACCGGGGACTTGGAGTGCCGAGCTGTCTAATAATTCAAAATCAGGGAGTGAAACGCAATGTTAATTAATAAGAGCATAACTGATTTTGTCGATGATCTCGCTTCAGATTCGCCAATGCCAGGAGGCGGCGGGGTGGCCGCTTTAGCAGGCGCATTGGGAACAGGATTGGGTTTAATGGTTTGCAGTTTAACCGAAGGAAAAGAGAAATTTAAAGATGCACAAGGGGCTATTGCTAAATTTAAACAAGAAGGCATGAGGTTAAAAGAGGAATTGTTACGCGGTATTGATGGCGATGGTAATTCCTATTTAGGTATTGTTAACGCTTACAAGCTCCCCAAGAGTACCGAAACTGAATGTAATAGTAGAAAGCAAGCAGTGCAAGAGGCAACCAAGGAAGCGGCAAGATTTTCACTTTCCGTTGGCCAGAATTGCCTTCAAGTCATGAAATTTGCGATTGATGTGATTCAATATGGCAACCCGAATGCGGTCAGTGAGTCCTTCGCCTGTGGCTTACTTGCTTATGCCGGCATATATTCTGCTTTGGTAACAGTAGAAATTAATCTTGCTTCCATTCAGGATCAACGTTTTGTCAATGAGATTCTGGCAATTGATATTGCCGTAAAAGAAGAGGCTGAAGTTCTAAAAGAAAAAATTACAGGGGAAGCCGCGAATCGTATTGTAATAGCGAAATGACAGAACGAGTCTGGTGACGGTTGACGAAGGAACATAGAGATGGCATAAAAAAGCGAGTAATTTTTTATATAGTAAGTTAATATACTGAAGTACCATTATGAAATGGGAGTGGTTTTAGATGCCCGTAACACCCGATTTTCATGACATATTAGTAGTATTTGTATATAACAACCTGCCTATTTTAATGAATCCAGCTAATGCCAGGAATGTTGTGGTCTCTACTTCAATTGTGCCAATGACCCCAACGACTCCAACTACGCCAACTACGCCCACTTCAACAACTACGCTAGCCTCAACAACACCTGTTATTACTATTGATCCGAGTTTTCTACAGGCTTTACAAGCTGCGGCATTAAATAACTTTACAAATTTGGGGCTACCGCTGGATATTCAACAGATTGCGCAAAACTTCTTTTCCAATCTTCCTCCGTCTATATTAAGTTCTACAGCTACAACCACTGTCGTAACATCTACTGCGGCAACAACTATAACAGGATAGTAAGGAATTGTCATTTGTATCACAGCCGCCTGCCGGGGTCGTCCTGGCGGGCGACTTTTTTGTTATATTAGGGTATGTTGTATTGAGGATTGCTTAAGCTATTTTTAGGAGATTATTATGTTGGTTAATTTATTTACATAGATGATAATATATGATAATCTTAGTATATGGGGGATGATGACATGCCAAAAAGTGAAGCTATTCCGGAAGACGAAGCTAGGGATATAGAATTTGAAATTAAGAAAAAAATTGCTTGCGCGGGTTCTAATGTGTCTGAAATTGTACGTCGATTAAATGAAAAATACGGCACTCATGATACGGCGCCGAATATTACCCGGCAGTTGAAGCACGGGACTTTGCCGTTCTGGAAATTACTAAGAATTGCCGATGTACTGGGTTACGAACTCATATGGCGTAAGCTAGAATCCCAAACTAGGGGGGACTTAAAAAGGTTAGAATAAAAAAAATATATAAAGAGAGGTTTTTGTATGACACAAAAAAAAAGCATTTTATCACAATTAAAACGGTACGTTATCTTATTTATTGGGTCCATAATTTATGCAGTTGGTCTGGAAATCTTTTTAGTACCTAATAATGTCATTGATGGTGGTGTAGTTGGTATCGCCATTATGGCAAGCCACTTGACAGGACTGCCATTAGGATTATTTTTGATTGGTGTTAACTTACCTTTCATATATCTAGGTTATAAACAAATCGGCAAAACATTTACTCTTGCAACTTTATTTTCTATCATATCTCTATCCTATTGGAGCAATATTTTTCTGCCAATTCCCGGGCTGACAAATGATTTATTTCTGGCAGCGGTTTTTGGGGGCATTATCTTGGGAGTTGGGGTGGGCCTCATAGTTCGTTATGGAGGTTCGCTGGATGGCACCGAAATAGTAGCTATTTTATTGGACAAGCGTACGAGCTTTTCGGTGGGTGAGATTATTTTGGTAATGAATTTGTTCATTCTTTCATTCGCCGGTCTTGTGTTCGGCTGGGATAAAGCTATGTATTCCTTAGTCACTTACTTTATTGCTTCAAAGGTTATAGATATAACTATTGAAGGGTTAGATGAATCAAAAGCAGCTATTATTGTGTCTGATCAGTCACATGCTATTTCAGATGCGCTCATGGCACGCTTAGGCAGGGGCGTAACTGTGTTACATGGTGAAGGTGGATTTAGCGGAGACAAGAAGCATATTTTATATACGGTGATTACCCGATTGGAAATTTCAAAATTTAAATCTTTGGTTAAAGAAATAGATGAAAGTGCGTTTGTCACAATAAACGACGTGCATGATGTAATGGGTGGTTCATTTAAAAAGAAAGCAATTCATTAATTGAAATAAATATAGATTTATTTAGTATGTAAAAATGGAATTTATTGAAGAGGAGGCCTGAATATATGTTGGAGTTTTTGTGGTGGTTATTGCTTCTGGTGATTGGCATTGGTATTGGTTATTACATTGTGGGAGTTCAAGCGGTAATATTTATGGCGTTGGTAGGTGTACTTGGAGGCGTTTTCCTTTTAGTAGAAAAGAAGCTGCATCCAGCACTAGATGCAGAGCGAAATGAACAACTTAAAATAAATAAATAACTTTAAATTTAGCTGCATCTTTCGGGGTGCAGTTTTTTTACCCTCTCCTTTTGTTTTGCGTAAGCGACCGAGTAACTACTAAGCAGGTGGTACTAAAAAGGTGAATGGCAAAAATGTTTTGTCGATTGGCAAAAATGCAAATGTCACTAAGAATGAAAAATCCCTTGCAGCAGACGTCAATAGTAGGAAAACCATCTAAATATAAGGAATTGCCGGCTTTTAACTTTCTCTGTAAAAGGAATGGCATGCTTCTTGCTATAGAAATAATGGGAACATCAAAACTAGCACAAGAAAATCAGACTAAAGGAGTGGCGTAAAAAAATATAATAATGAACAATCAGAGCTTCGGAGATTAGTGTCAGAAAGCCGCCAAGCCTAAACGATATGGTGGTAAAGGAACTAAGTTACCAATTATACAGGAGGTAATAATATGGAAATTATTGTATGTGTCAAGCAAGTGCCTGACACCACTGAAGTAAAAATTGACCCGGCAACCAACACTCTCATCCGTCAGGGTGTACCGAGCATCGTCAATCCATTTGACAAAAATGCCATCGAAGCGGCTTTACAGCTCAAAGAACAATACGGCGGTAAAGTTACTGTCATTTCCATGGGACCACCCCAGGCTACGGAAGCTCTGCAAGAATGCCTAGCCATGGGCGCAGATGAAGCGGTATTAGTTAGCGACAGGGCTTTTGGCGGAGCTGATACATTAGCAACCAGCTATACTTTGGCGGCGGCTATCCAAAAACTTGGCACTTACGACGTCATCTTCTGCGGCAAACAGGCCATTGACGGTGACACGGCGCAGGTTGGTCCGGAAATCGCTGAACACCTTGGAGTAACACAGGTAACGTACGTGTCGAAAATGGAAATCGAAGGCGATACTGCCAAAATCGAGCGCGAAAACGAAGAAGGCTACGAAATCATCGAAGCCAAACTGCCTGTTCTTGTTTCGGTCATTAAATCACTCAACTACGAGCCGCGTTATCCGTCTGTCAAAAGCACTATGAAAGCCAAGCGGGCCCAAATACCTGTATGGACTTCCGCTGATCTTGCTGTCAATCCGGAACGACTTGGTCTTAAAGGCTCACCGACCCAAGTGCGTAAAATCTTTACTCCACCGCAACGCACCCAGGGAGTAGTCATTCAAAAAGATACGGCGCGGGAAGCTGTCACCGAACTTATACAGAAACTATCTGACGCAAAAATTGTGTAACGAGAGGGGAACGAACAATGGCTGTATTAATAACTAAAGAATGTATCGGCTGTGGTGCCTGTGAGCCGGTGTGTCCGTTCGGGGCCATCCGCATGCAAGACGGTCAAGCCGAAATCGGAGAAGCCTGCACTCAATGTGGTGCTTGTATCGATACCTGCCCTGTAGGCGCTATTAAGCGGGAAGAAGAAGCCAAACAAGTAACTATGGACAAAACGCAGTACAAAGACGTTTGGGTTTATATCGAAATCGCCGAAGGAAAACCCCGTAATGTAGGTCTTGAACTGCTCGGTGAAGGCCGTAAACTGGCTGATGCCATGGGTCAAAAACTGGCCGCGGTTATTATTGGCAACAATGTAGAGGGTGTGGCTAAAGAAGCCTTTGCGGCAGGGAGCGACCAGGTTTATCTGGTGGAAGCACCCGAGCTTGCCCGCTATAGCACCGACGGCTACACGGCGACCTTTACCGACCTGATTAACACCTACAAACCCTCAGTTATTCTTCTGGGCGCTACGAATGACGGGCGCGACCTCGGACCGAGGGTTGCCTGCCGGGTAGGTACAGGTCTTACCGCCGACTGCACCGGCCTTGGCATCGACGAAGCCACGGGACTAATAGGCTGGACCCGTCCGGCCTTTGGCGGCAACATCATGGCCACCATCCTTTGTCCTGAACACCGGCCTCAAATGGGAACCATTCGGCCGTCGGTATTCAAACGTCCTATTCCGGACTATACAAAAACCGGGGAAATAATCAGAGTAGGCAGTAAAGTCAAAGCAGAAGATATTCGTACCAAGATTATAGAAGTCGTCAAAGTAAGTACCGCATCTTGCAACCTGGAAGAAGCGGAAATCATCGTATCCGGTGGTCGTGGTATGTGCAGCCCGGAAAACTTTAGTCTGATAGAAGACCTGGCGGATGCACTGGGCGGAGCCGTAGGAGCATCCCGGGCAGCTGTTGACGCCGGCTGGAAAGCCCATATGCACCAGGTAGGACAAACAGGGAAAACGGTTGGGCCGAAGATTTACTTTGCCTGCGGCATTTCCGGAGCCATCCAACACATGGCAGGTATGTCCTCTTCCGATATTATCATCGCCATCAACAAAGATCCGGAGGCACCTATCTTCAAAGTAGCCGATTACGGCATCGTGGGCGATGTCCTCGAAGTACTACCCCTCCTGACGGAAGAATTCAGAAAGATAAAAGCAGGCCGGTAGGACGTAGAGCAATTTGTGAGAGTTAGTTATATTAAAAGCCCGTCGTGCGTTTAGCAGCACGACGGGCTTTTAGCATGAAAGGGGAACTACAGAAAAAGGCGTAGCCCTTAAAAAACTTGCTAATTCATTTTTGGGAGGGACTGAGCCAGTATTTCCGCTATGTCGAGCGTACGAACCTGTTCTTCGGCATTATTGGCTTTCGTACCATCGAGCATCATCGTCAGGCAGTACGGGCACGCGGTAGCTATGACTTCAGCGCCCGTCTCTAAAGCTTCCTTAGTTCGGGTTTCGTTAATACGTTGCTTGCCATTCCCTACTTCCTCTTCCATCCAGTTCCGTCCGCCACCGGCGCCGCAACAGAATGCACTATCCCTATTCCGATTCATTTCGGTCAGCGTTAGACCGGGTATTGCCCCAAGAACCGAACGTGGGGCTTCAAATACATCGTTGTGGCGTCCGAGGTAGCAGCCGTCATGATAGACAACCTTGGCCTTAAAGGGAGTGTCGATTTTAAGTTTGCCAGAATGAATTAGTTGAGTAAGAAACTCGGAGTGATGGGCAACTTCGAAGTCACCGCCAAAATCGGGATAATCATTTCTTAATGAATTGAAGCAGTGTGGACAGAGGGTAATGATTTTTTTAACGCCCAGTTCCTTAAATAACTCAACATTTCCTTCTGCCAGTTGTTGAAACTCAAATTCGTTGCCCAGCCTGCGGATTGTCTCACCACAGCACGGTTCATCGTTTCCAAGAACCCCAAAGTTTACTCCTGCTGCTTTGAGGACGTTTACTAGCGCTGCGCTGACCTTTTTTGCTCGTTCATCGTAAGCGCCCGCACAGCCCACATACAGTAAATATTCGGTATCTTGCGACCAAGCAGGGACGTCCAGGCCGTTCATCCAGTCACCACGGCTGCCGCGCGGGAGCTTCCAGGGATTGCCGCTTTTGTAGCAGTTAAAGGTACGTTGTACATCTTCCGGCATTTTGGCTTCGGTCATCACCATGTAGCGCCGCATATCTACAATCTTCTGGACATGCTCATTGGAGACAGGGCAGGCCTGCTCGCAAGCACGACATGTCGTACAGGACCAGATAAACTCTTCAGAAAATACGCCGTCAACTATCATTTTGTCAAGAATAGCCTGCTCATTCTCTGTAATTTCAGGTTTTTGGTCGCCTGCATTTTTGAGCTTTTCTAAAAGCGGAACCTTTTCTTCCAAATGTTCCCGCAAGTCAACATGCAAAGCGCGGGGATCCAGCGGTTTGCCGGTCTGGAAAGCCGGACATTGTTCGGTACATCTTCCGCACCTTACACAGGTATACGTATCGAAAAGCTGTTTCCAGGTAAATTCTTCTATTTTATTTGTACCAAAAGTTTCTGCCGTCTCGTCCTCGAAATCGAGTTTTGTGAGGGACCCTTTGGGTCTTAACGTATGGAAGATGGCATTGGCTGGTGCAAACGCCAGATGCAGATGTTTGGAGCCAGGAATCAGGAGGGCCATCGTTCCCATTGCCAGAAAATGTATCCACCAGGCCCCATCTGCCAGGAACCGGAGGTTATCTGGCGAAATTCCGCTCAGAAGTCCTGATACAAAGTTGGAGAAAAATGCTGCCGACCGAATCGTATCTTTTTCTCCGAGTGCAAAGTTAGCTCCATTATACACAAGGTCTCCGGTAACAATTAGACTAATTAGTCCAAGAATTACAAATGCTTCGACCGAATTCTCGATGCGATTTGGCTTTAATATGGTCCGCCGCAAGACTGCTATGATAACGCCAATATAAACTAACAAAAGAAACACTTCTTTTAAACTGATAAACAACAAATTATCGCCTATGAGAGGTACCGGGATGCCGAATAATCCCTCAACTGCCAAGTTAAGCGCACCAAAACCTAGCACTACGAAACCCCACATAATAAAAATGTGGGATACGCCGGAAAGCGGATCTTTAATCACTTTATCTTGCGCTACCACATTCGTTAGGAAATATGTAAGACGATCGCCCATACGGTCAAACCTGTTATCCGGTTTCCCATAAAGAGTATTTTTATACTTCCTAATGATCATATAAGTCATCATACCGAAGGTAACACCCATCCAGATTAATAAAACAGCAGTTTTTACCACAATTAACTCCTTCTCCTTTTCTATACTTTTTGCATGAATAATAAATACGAGCTATGATTTCTTGTGCCTCGCAGGTGACATTTTCCTCCTTCCCATGTAAAGTAATCATGCAAGAATAATGCCAAAAATGAATTCTTTCGATATATCTGAATCTTAGTTGTCTTTCATCCTATTAGAGAGGGTACTTCAATAGGCATTGTTTTTTTTAACTCTTACATGGAAAATGGCAGTTAAGTATGCATTTTTTAATAATAATGGCATTTTTGCATATTGCAAAAATGCCATTATTACTAAAAATGCATACTATTTTGTCAATTTATTTCGAATTTTGGCGATTGTAAAAGAAAAGGATTTGGTCTGAAATTGCCTTAAAAATCTGAAGAAATACACTAAAAAACCAATTTATATACTATGAGCAAGATAGTTGGCATGATATTTGCTTTAATAAAAAGTGTAATTAATAACATAGTACACTTTGATAGTGAGGAGGAAGTAGTATGCAGAGTAAAATCATTTCATCTGGCGAAGCTGTGAAACTTGTCAAATCCGGTGATACCATAGCCGTTCAAGCGTTTGTCGGTATGGCGCATCCGGAAGAATTAAGTATCATGCTGGAAAAGAGATTCTTAGAAACAGGGCATCCCACGGATTTAACCTTATTCTACTCGGCTGGTAATGGCGATGGTAAGGACAAATGTGTAAACCATTATGGGCATCCGGGATTACTTAAGAGGGTAATTGGCAGCCATTACAATCTGGCACCAAAGTTAGGAAAACTTATTGCAGAAAACCAAATTGAAGCTTACGCAATGCCACAGGGAGCAATTACTAGTTTTTATCGCAATATGGCGGGAAGAAAACCGGGTGTTATTACACATGTTGGCTTAAAGACATTCGCTGACCCCCGTGTTGAAGGCGGTAAACTTAACTCCAAAACAACAGAAGACTTGATAAAGGTCATTACTATCGACGGTCAAGAATATCTCCATTATAATCCGGTCAAAAAGTTTGATGTTGCTTTTATTCGGGGAACTACCGCTGATACCTTTGGCAATATCACCATGGAAAAAGAAGCTGCTTTGCTTGAGGCTTTCCATATCGCGCAAGCAACTAAGGCCCATGGCGGGATTGTAATCGCCCAGGTTGAACGGGTTGCTGCCAAAGGTTCGCTTCACCCTCAACATGTTAAGGTACCGGGGGTGCTGGTAGATCACATTGTAGTGGCAAAGCCGGAGTATCATTGGCAGAATAATGAAAGTTTTTATGATCCTTCGCAAAGTGGTGAATTGCGCTGCCCGCTTGAAGGGATTGCCGCTATGGAAATGAATGAGCGGAAAATTATTGCCCGGCGTTGTGCTATGGAGCTTACGCCCGATTGTGTCTTTAACCTCGGTGTCGGTATGCCCGACGGAGTGGCAACGGTAGCTAATGAAGAAGGCTTAATTGATGATATCACCTTGACGGTTGAATCCGGACCGTTAGGCGGCATTTCGGCTTCGGGTGCAAATTTCGGAGCATCTTTTAATCCCTTGGCAATTCTGGAACATCCTAATATGTTCGATCTCTACGACAGTGGCCGTCTCGACATCGCTTTTCTTGGGTTAGCCCAGGTGGATGAGGAAGGCAATATAAACGTTAGCAAGTTTGGCCCCCGCATTGCGGGTTGCGGCGGTTTTGTAAACATATCTCAAAATGCTAAAAAAGTTGTATTCTGCGGTACGTTGACAGCAGGCGGCTTAAAATTAGCTATTGAAAATGGGAAACTCAATATATTGCAGGAAGGCAAAAGCAAGAAGTTTATTAAAAAGGTTGAACAAATTACATTCAGCGGAATCTACGCTCGCGAAATGGGGCAACCAGTATTATATGTTACGGAAAGAGCCGTATTCGAATTGACTCCGGAAGGTATGATGATTACGGAAATCGCTCCAGGAATCAATCTGGAGAAGGACGTATTGTCTCAGATAGAATTCCCGATCAAGGTATCTCCTAACTTAAAAGTGATGGATGCTCGTATCTTTGCTGAAAAGCGCATGGATATTAAAGAGGAAATCTTAGCCAAGCAATAGTGACATGTTAAATTATCTAGGACAGGGAAACAGTACCTGATAGTTGAAGTTAAATACTAGGAGGATTAATTATGGCTTTATTAACGGAAGAGCAAGAAGGAATGCGCAAGCTTGTTAGCGATTTTGCCCAAAAAGAAATAGCACCTAAAGCGGCAAGCTATGATCTTACGGAGAAGTTTCCTATGGATAATTGGGTAAAAATGGCAGATATGGGTCTGGCCGGTTTGCCGATTCCGGAGAAATATAGCGGAGCAGAAGTTGACACGGTTAGTTATGTAGTGGCAATCGAAGAAATATCGAAAGCCTGCGCAGCTACCGGCGCTGTCGTGGCCATTCATACTTCAGCCGGAATTATGCCTATCTATCTGTTTGGAACAGAAGAGCAAAAAATGAAGTATATTCCCGATCTTGCGAGTGGTAAAAAAATTGGGGCATTTGCCTTAACTGAACCCGGCGCAGGCTCTGACGCATCGCGTGTGTCCACCACGGCTAAGCTGGATGGTAATGAATATGTTCTTAACGGAGCCAAATGTTTTATTTCCAATGGTGGAGTGGCCGAGACATATTGTGTATTTGCGACAGTTGACAAGAGCAAAGGTGTAAAAGGGATTACCGGTTTTATTGTAGAGAATGGAACTCCCGGATTTACGATTGGCAAAAAAGAAGAAAAAATGGGTATTCGCGCTTCCTCAACAACCGAGTTGATTTTTGAAAATTGCAGAATTCCCAAAGAGAACTTGCTTGGTAAGGAGGGGGAAGGTTTTAAAATTGCTATGGTCGTCCTGGACAGTGCCAGAATTGGCATCGGCGCTCAAGCTGTAGGTATCGCACAGGCTGCTTATGAGGAAGCGCTAAAATATTCCAAGGTACGGGAGCAATTTGGTAAACCAATCTCTGCTTTACAGGCAGTTTCGTTTATGCTTGCAGATATGGCTATTCAGATTGAAGCCGCACGGCATCTGGTTTATCATGCTGCCGCCTTGAAAGATGCCGGTTTGCCGTTCGGCAAAGAAGCAGCTATGGCCAAAACATTTGCCTCTGATACTGCCGTGAAGGTTGCCCTTGATGCCATTCAAGTCATGGGCGGTTATGGCTATTCCCGTGAATATCCGGTGGAGCGGTTATTGCGTGATGCAAAGATTACTCAAATTTACGAGGGTACTAACCAGATTCAAAGGGTAGTTATTGCCGGTCACATCCTAAAATAGTAAAGGCGGTGATGTAAATGCCTGTTCATACCTCTTTTGTTGTAGAACGACCCTATGAGGAGATTGAAATTGGGGAAAGTGCTTCCATTAGTAAAATGATTAGTGAAGCCGATATAGTTAACTTTGCTGGTATTATCGGTGACTTCAACCCTATCCATGTTAATCCTGAATATGCAAAATCTACTATGTTTGGTGAACGGATTGCTCACGGCATGCTGACAGCCTCTTTTATTTCGACACTGGTAGGATGCTGTTTGCCTGGCATTAACGCATTGTATCTTTCCCAAGAAGTGAAATTTGTCAGGCCGGTAAAAATCGGGGATACCATTACGGCTTACGCTGAGGTGGTTGAGAAAATTGATGCGAAACGCAGGTTGGTTTTGAAAACAGTAATTACAAATCAGCGAAACGAGACTGTTGTAGACGGTAAAGCGGTTGTTATGATTATGAAACCAGATTCTAAATAGAGAGTATTGGTGAATCTGTTGGGTATATCACTTATTAATGGAAGAGGGGGATTACATGAGTCAATATAATAATCTTGTGTTCGAAAAAAATGATTGCATTGGTGTGTTAACGATTAATCGTCCGAAAGTCTTAAATGCTTTGAACCGGGAAACGATGACTGAGTTGAAGGACTTAGTCGAAAAAATTGCTTTCGATAAGGATGTTGCTGTTGTCGTTATCACAGGTAGTGGCGACAAGTCATTTGTTGCTGGGGCTGATATCAGTGAGATGCGCAATATGTCGGCACTTGACGCGCGCGAATGGGGAAAATTTAGTCAGGCTGTATTTAACTCCATTGAAAATTTACCTCAGCCAGTAATTGCTGCGGTGAACGGATATGCTCTCGGTGGGGGCTGTGAACTGGCGATGAGTTGTGATATTCGCCTTGCCTCAGAAAAAGCTAAATTTGGACAACCGGAAGTATTGTTGGGTGTTGTTCCCGGTTTTGCAGGTACCCAAAGGCTGCCGAGGCTGATTGGCAAAGGGCGCGCCAAAGAACTATTGTTTACTGGCGACCAAATTGGTGCTGAAGAAGCCTATCGGTTGGGACTGGTAAACAGAGTAGTGCCTGCTGATCAGCTAGTAACTGTCGCAATGGAAATGGCAAAAAAAATCATGTCCCGTGGGCCTGTTGCAGTGCAACTTTGCAAGGCGGCAGTCAATGAAGGACTGGACATGGACTTTGAATCCGGCCAGGCCTACGAGGCAGAAGTTTTTGGCCTTTGCTTCGCAACTGCTGATCAAAAAGAAGGCATGACTGCCTTTGTTGAGAAGCGTAAAGCTCAATTCCTCGGGAAATAACTTTTATAAGCGGCGACGGGGTGACAAGCAGTCCGGCTTGTCACGCCTGATCGCTTTAAAGTGAGGATAATGGAGCAGCCTAACCGGAGTATTTCGCATTAGAGTGCAACTCAATCTTCATTATTTCAAGAAAATTTTTAAAATCAGAGTAATCCAAATATAAAAAAATATATGCAATTTAGGAGGATAATATGGAAGTAATTGGTATTTTACTGAGTTTGTGCTTACTCATGTTTTTTGCCTACCGTGGATTTTCTGTTATTTTGTTTGCTCCGGTTTTTGCTTTACTGGCTGCACTATTATCTAACATGCCAATCCTGCCGACATACACGGAGGTCTTTATGCCCAAGACGGTGGGATTCATCAAAAACTTCTTCCCAATATTTCTGCTGGGAGCTGTCTTAGGTAAGGTAATGGAAGATTCGGGTTCCGCTAGAAAAATTGCCTTAATGATTATTCGGGTTTTAGGCAAAGAGCGGGCCATAATGGCTATTATCACTGCCGGTATAGTCTTATGCTATGGCGGGGTTAGTACTCACGTTATTTCGTTTGCCGTTTACCCTTTAGCAGCGGCCTTGTTCCGGGAAGCGAATTATCCTAAACGTTTGATTCCGGCATGTATTGCCTTTGGTGGATTTGGTCTTGCTATGGATGCGCTTCCAGGCACACCACAGATTCAAAATCTAATTCCCACTATGTATTTTGGCACTGATGCTTATGCGGCGCCGGTTACGGGCATGATTGCTGCAGTTCTGCTTTTTGCTGGCGGGGTAGGATATATGGAATGGAGATGTAAAAAACTTGTCGCAGCCGGGGAAGGATATGGCGAAGGCCATATAAATGAGCCGGACTTAAGCGCAATCGATGACACTAAACTTCCCAGTGGATTCATTGCTGTTTTACCACTTCTCATAGTACTCGTCGGTAACTTCGTATTTACTCGGTGGATAGGCACTTGGGATCCTGCGATTTTAAAAGGTTTCACAACAGGTGTAACCCTTAAGAACGTAACCAGCATCTGGGCCTTGATCACGGCACTGACACTTGCCATTATTACTTGTGTTGTCATTAATTTCCCCAAATTCCGAAACGCCGAAGGTTTTGGCAAGTCTACGCAAATTGCAGTTATGGGTTCATTGCTGGCTGTCATGAATACCAGCTCGGAAGTCGGGTATGGCAGCGTTATATCTACACTGGCAGGTTTTAAAGATATCTCCCAATTTCTAATGGGAATACATATCGGCAACAGCCCGCTATTGTCAGAAGCCCTAATGACTAATGTTATTTCTGGCGTTACGGGTTCCGCATCCGGGGGCATAGGCATAACTCTCGAGCTGATGGGCAAAACCTACCTGGAGTGGGGGCTGCAAGCTGGTATTAATCCGGAGGTGCTGCACCGCATAGCTTCTTTGGCAGCCGGTGGTATGGATACGTTGCCGCACAATGGCGCTGTTATTACTGTTCTGGCTATTTGCGGTTTGACTCATAAACAGTCATATAGAGATATTTTTGCCCTTACCTTGCTAAAGACCTGTGTAGCTTTCCTTATGGTTCTACTGGTTAGTCTGTTCCCTGCGATTGTATAATTCTAGACTTCTAAGTTTGCTGTTGGATTGACTGACATTACACTTGGACAGACTCAGGAACGGTTGCGGATGGATGCCGGGCTAAGTGCGAAGAGATGTTTGGGGTGTAGGTGGTTGAACTGCTCGGTGAAGGCCGTAAACTGGCCGCCGTTATTATTGGTAACAATGCGGAAGCTGTCGCCAAAGCAGCCTTTGCGGCAGGAAGATAAATATACGGCGACCTTCACCGACCTGATTAACACCTACAAACTTAAAGGTTATCCCTATTAGCAACCCGCAAAAATCTTTGTTCGCGCTAGGTAAGAGAGCGGACAAGGTTTTTGCGGGTTTAAGAGTTAAGATGTAAATAAAATGTACAGGGAAGGAGCAGTAAATGATAAGGATGAGTAATTGGTTGACTGATATGAGTATAAAAGCAAAATTGGTATGGATGTTGATTCTGATGAGTACAGTTCCCCTTGCCATTTTTATTGCTATTAATTTTTACAGTACCTTTTCAACGGCGATTAAGACTGCCGAAGCCGATTGTCAAAAACGATCCCAGCTAGTGGATGAAAATATTAATGCGTTAGCAAAAGAAAACTTCACAGGCTTGAGAGCGCTGGCAGTTAATCCTCTTACCGGGTTATTTCTGGCCGACCCGGTAACCTATCTCCCTTCTATGAGAGAAGCGGTCATTAATACGAACAGTATTTATAAAGATGCCAATCCTACGCATATTACTAGTGCAAAAGGTATGCAAATGATTCGCAGCGATAATTTACCGGTGGTTGAGACAGGGACACGACCTTATTTCAAGAACGCTATGCAAGGGAAGGAAGTGGTTTCCGAAGTTGTAGTAAGTAGAGCTACCGGCAGGTTTGTTACCGTATTTGGTGTTCCGGTAGTGAACAAAAGCGGTTTGGTAACGGGATTGCTGCAACGAGATTATGATTTATCTGTGTTGCAGGAATTTGTAAAAAGTCAATCTGATGGTAAAATCCGTGTGTTTATCGTGGACAGAGAAGGAAAGTTATTGGCGGATTCGGCCAAAAAAGTAGAAACGGAAGCAGATAGAGTCGATATAACAAGCTATGATTTTATAAAAAGAGCATTGTCGGGTGAGTCAGGTATTACTGAAGTCGATATTGAAAAAGAAAAGAGTCTGATTAGCTTCAGACAAAATCCACAAACAGGTTGGGTTGTTGTTGCGACCATTCCCTACGACCTGGTGCGGCAGGAAAGCGTTCATTATGCTTTGGTGTACGGAGGTATTGGCATTGTACTTATTTTATTATTTGCCGGATTGGCCTTTGCTATTGCCGGACACTTTACCAGACCTTTACTTAGATTAGTGAATGCTACTTCCCATATTTCTAAGGGGAATTTAGTTGTTGAAAAACTTGACAGTACCTCTAGGGATGAGTTGGGGCTGATGGCAGAGGCTTTTAATAATATGGTGGAGAAATTGTCCCAAGTGCTGCGAAATACTCAGAATAATGCGCAAGCAGTCACGGCAGCTTCGAACCAGCTTTATGAAAGTTCGGAACAATCAGCGCAGGCGGCAAATCAAGTGGCAATTTCAATCACCGAAGTAGCTGGCGGAGCGGCTAAACAGAAAGAAGATGTGGAAAAAGCTAATCATTTTGTCAAAGACATGTCAGAACATCTGGGTATTATCACACAGAATTCTCATGGAGTTGGACTGGCAGCGTCACAAACCGCCCAAACCGCGAAGGAAGGCGGCACGGCGATCGAAAATGCCATTAAGAATATGTCCGATTTAAAAATTGCAGTGAAAGATTCGAATAATGTCATTAGTGAACTTGGGGAACGATCCAGAGAAATTGGACAAATTGTAGATACCATGTCTGGCATAGCCGGCCAAACCAATCTCTTAGCCCTAAATGCTGCCGTTGAAGCTGCCAGAGCCGGGGAGCAGGGATATGGTTTCGCTGTAGTGGCGGAAGAAGTCCGAAAATTGGCGGAGCAGTCTCAGATCGCAGCAAAAAAAATAGAGGTCTTAATTACAGATGTGCAATATAAAATAGATCAGGCCGTTAAAGTGATGGATGAAGGTTCAACGAAAACTGATATCAGCGTCAACGCGGTTAACGAGGCCGGAAATGCATTTGAAAATATTATTGAGAAGATTAATTTGCTTGCCCAAAAAATAGATAACACTGTGGAAGCAATCAGCCAAGTAAGTGTACACAGTAAGGAAATCGCCGAAGCAGTGCAGCATATTGATGCGGTTACCAGTGTACTTAATAGTGAAGCACAGACAGTTTCTGCCGCTACAGAGGAACAATCGGCAGCTATGCAGGAGATTGCTTCTCTAAGCCGGCAATTAGCTTCTATGGCAGCTGAACTCCAAAAAGTAGTAAATACTTTTCGCTTAGAAAAATAGAAATTTTGAAAAAAACTTCCTTAATGGCAAAAAGGATAAATCCATTCAAGCCATTAAGGAAGTTTTTTATATTGCAATCCAAGAAAGTTATTCAGTAATGTCTACCGTTTTTATTTGGGATGTTTTTTTATTTCGGTTTTTTTTTCGGATTAAGGTCGTTGCATCTACGCCTAAGCAATGGGACGCTTGCTTCAGCGAACCACACTCAGCTATGGCTTCTTCAATAATCTTCTTTTCTAGACAACCTACCAAATCCTTCAGGGAACGATTCGGTTGCCACAGGCGTTGTTGCGTTTCTGCAATTTGATTTCTCTCTATGGCGAGTTTTGTTAGACTCATTAAATCGGTATTGGTAGAAAACTCAGCCAGATGATGTAAATCTATGAGCGGTTCATCTACGGTAACAGTCATTCGTTCAATAAGATTGATTAGCTCGCGGATATTTCCCGGCCAGTTATAATTGAGTAAGAGCTCCATGGCAGCAGGAGAGAAACTCTTAGAACGCTTATATCGATGATTGGCCTTTTCGAGATAGTGCGCAATCAAAGGTGGAAGATCATCCTTACGTTCACATAGGGATGGAATTCTAATAGGAATAACATTTAGACGATAAAAAAGATCCTGCCTGAATAATCCTTTGGCAATCAGTTGATCAATTTTTGTATTCGTTGCTGTGATAACGCGTGTATCTACCGTTATTTCTTTTGTTCCGCCAACACGATAAAACTTATTTTCTTGCAATATATTAAGAAGTTTTGCCTGTAGTAGCAATGGCATATCCCCAATTTCATCGAGAAACAAGGTTCCATTATGGGCTAGTTCAAAAAGACCAATCTTTGATTTTTTTGCACCTGTAAAGGCACCTTCCTCATAGCCGAATAATTCAGATTCGAGCAGTGATTCAGGAATAGCGCTGCAATTTACATGGATAAAATTTCCTGAGGAATTCCGCTCACTGGCGGAATGGACAAATTTTGCCAAAGCGGTTTTACCAACACCCGATTCCCCGGTTATGAGCAAGGGTAGATCGGTGTCGGCAACTTTCATAACCAGGTCGTATAATGTTTCCATAATTCTACTCTGGCATAGGCTGCGATTAGTATCTAAGTTAGTCATTTGAATTGCTTTCAATTCCCGGCGGAGTCCTTTAGCCAAATCTTTTGCGCATTTCAATTTTTCATGTAAGATGTTTAATTCGCTGATGTCACGAACATTAGATACAACACGAATAATTCTCCCGGATTGATCAAACAAAGGGCTGCTCGATACTACCGCTTCTTTCCCATTTAGATATTTTACAGCACTACTGATTACTTTTCGCTGCTCGATGGCATGAATAGAACAAGAATAGGGGATTACATTAGTAGCAACCAATTCTTGTAAGTTTTTCTCGATGATTTCTTCTCTGGTTAGACCGGAAAGATTAACAAATGCATTGTTTATGGCGAGAACTTTTCCTGTGCCGTCAGAAACCACTACACCATCATAGGAAGTGTCAATAAACCTTTGAACACCAATAATCGAATCCGATACTTCGCACCACAAATGATCTGTGTCATGAAAATCAAGTAATTTTCTAAAGTACAGGTGAAAAGAATTCGCATCATCTGCATCCGGAATAATATCAAGGAGGAGTTTGTCTGATCTTGACGTTTTCACAATTCGTGGTATAGAGTTTTCGTTCAACCAGCTTAGTCTTAGCCATGGCAAGAGTTGAAGCGAGCTGTTGCCAACTAGTGGGTTGTTTTCTAACAAGCATTCTGCTTCTTGGTTGGCGGCGATTATTTTTCCTGACTTGTCGATATGAAGATATCCCCAGAAATGCTCCACGTATCCATCCATTAAATATCACTCCTATTATAAAATACCTACATGTTGTTTTTTTGCCAATAAACGAATGAAAAGTAAAACCAATATCTCGATCATACATTTGCAGGCTTTTGCTGGGTGAATCTGAAGATAATAGTATTAACTTCATTATTCGCGACAGGTAATGGTGAAGACTGGATAAATAATAAACTAAGCAAAAATGCAAATTATTGTTAATTTTGCACTAAATCTTTCAGGCTAAAGTTCTATGTAGTTGTAGATAATGCAAATTTTACCCTTGTTTTCAATTCGGATCGCTGTCTTTTAGTTAGAAGGAATCCAATTTATGGACGTTTATAATATTTAGTATATCATCTTATACTTTCTCTAGCAAATAAGCAAAGCTTTTCTTTAAGGATCTCATTTTTTAAAAGAAGAATCAAGGCGAAAATGCATATTATATTGCATTTTTGCCTTGATTCTTTTATTAGTCTGTTAAGTGGAAAGATTATTCATACCAGAACCTTAGTTGTATATACGGAAGATGGGATCTTTATTTATTTCTGTTAAAATCGATTAATGTCTAGGCTAATTGCTGAATTTTGCAAAATAATAGCAGGAAGATATTTGAAAGTTGTCGAATTTTCGTTTTATATGGTAAAAATAAAGAAGATTTTTTTATATAGCACGTAATATTTGATTACAAAAATTCACATTCCTTCTGAGTTGCGTTGAACAGTATGCGAACAGATTAAATGGTGGGTATTTTACTATTAGGATGGTTTTGAGAGAAAATGAAATCTGAGAAAGGCGTTTTTTGGTTTCGGTCTTTGCAAACAAAACTGTCGATTTGCATTTTGGTTACGAACTTTGTCCTGGTCATTTTTTCGATGTCACTCGTATTCGATGCTGTAAAAGTGAATAATCGGGCGAATCGCATAACAGCAATCAACAGGTGTAGCGAGTTCTTTTTTTTAACGATAGAAGCTCTTGCGTTTGAGAGGGGACGAACTAACGTCATATTATCAGAGGAAAGTCCGATTACTGATGCTAATAGGATTTTTATCGAAGAACGACGTGTGCAGGCCGATAAAAACCTAAGTATTGGTCTAGAGAAACTAAATGAAATTGATCCAGTGTCGGCTAACCTTTTGCAAAGCGAGTACGCCAAGTTTCTGAAGTTGCGGGCTAAAGCCGATATACAGGCAGAAATGAAATTTGCTGAAAGGGAAGCGGCATTTGCTGATGAATGGTTTGCGAACTCTACGACCTTTATTTTTCGCATAAAAGAAACCCTTGCAGTGTTAGGTAAAAAAGAATTGATTATTGATGATTTTGATCTTTATTATCAATTACAGTTGGCCTGCATTGAATTTAGGCTTTTCAGCGGCTATAGTGGCAGCGTATTAACAGCAGCGATAAGTCGGGGCACCACTATTCCTGGTGAAAAGTACCAAAATTTTATCGAGTCTCGAGTGAAAGCAGATTATATCTGGGCCAATATCGATAAGGATATGGCAGAATTGAATAATCCCGCGCTGGGTAGAAAGAGCGACAAGGTATTCCAGGAATACTATAATGAATATAGATCGTTTCAAAATGAAATTTTACGTCAGGCTTTGGCGGGAAAAGTCCCGAAAGACACGGTACAGCGACTGGCGGCACTATCGGTACCAGCATTTGACTCGATTTTTGACCTAATCGCTGAAGTAAGTGTTGAAAATCGGAATTATGTAGAACAAATGAAAAATAAGGCTATCCGGGGATTAGAGGTAGCTTTGCTCGAGTTCTTTCTGGTGTTGGCATTTTCTGTGTTTAGTCTCAGTTATTTTAGAATCATGTTATTCTCTCCTATGAAACGAATCATAAATGCATTGCAGAGTATCGTTAACGGACAACCGGTTTCTAATTTGGAGACAGATGCGAAAAGACAAGATGAAATAGGCTGGTTGGTTCAGGGTGTAAAAATGCTACAAGTAAGTATGGAGGAAGAACGACGACTCAAAGCAAAGAATGAGATCCTCGCTACCACGGATAACTTGACTGGATTGTATAATCGGCATATGCTGGATCAGGAAGCAGAACGTGCCCTGGCGCAGGCCGACCGTTATGAAGACCCCATTTCTATGATAGTATTTGACCTTGATCATTTTAAAAACGTTAACGACACGTGTGGTCACCTGATAGGTGATGAAGTTTTGAAACAAACGGCTCAGATTGTTAAAAAGCTTATCCGAAGGCCGGATAAGCTTTTCCGGTTTGGCGGAGAAGAGTTTCTCATCCTTATGCCAAAAACTACTGTTGACGAGGCTGCCGCAGTAGCTGAAAAAATACGCGTTGTTCTGGAAGAGAATAAGCATCCGTATGCGGGCCAGGTCACGGTCAGCATAGGCGTTGCTGAAAGATACAGGAAGGAATTTTTCAAAGACTTTTATAAACGAGCTGACGATAACTTATACCGGGCGAAAAAATACGGACGAAACCGGGTGGTACGCTCAATTGTTGCGGCGGTAAATATGATCTGGAATCCGGAATGGGAAAGTGGTCATCCTGAGATTGACAGGCAGCATCAAAAATTATTGGAGAGATCAAAAGAACTCTTTGAAATGTCCATGCTGTCAAATTCTGAATTTGAGAAAGTATTGACTATGTTGGAGACGTTGATTGAAGAAATTGATAATCATTTTTCTAGCGAAGAGCAGATACTGGAACAAATCGGCTACCCTGACGTCGAAGACCATAAGTTAATACATACACAACTGCTTACTAAAGCTGCATCGCTCAAAAATTATTATTTACAAGATGAAATCAGCACATCTTCTTTCATTTTGTTTATTCTTGACGATGTTGTTTTGGGGCATATGTTGAAAGAAGATAAGCTCTTCTTTCCCTATACTCAGAAGAAAACATAATTAACTTCATTTAGAGTCAGGCCCAAAAGCCTCAATCCTTGCGGAATGAAACGCAGGATTGAGGCTTTTTCATAGGCTAAGCACTTTGTGAACCTAGCTATATCTAAGAAACGAATAAAGGTAATCTGCCAATACAGCTATAAAAGCTGAGGCATTAGGCGGGGGTCAAACTGCAAACCACTCACCTATCCGGAGAACTGCATAATCGTATGGGGAGCGAATGCGGGCTTTGGTGAAAAAATCTCATCAAGCCAAAATTTATTTTAACACTTATTGTTAATCTCAACGGATCAAATGCTGGGAATTTTCCTCTAGTTTTTTTCCTCAAAGCTGAGAAGCATGAATGCCTCACAGCTTTGAGGAAATTCTATTTTTTAGGGCCAAATCAATCCGCCAAATCGGTCGGGAAACAGGAGGTTCAGCCAATGTCCCTGTCTTCTAAAACTTGTACCGTACATACCTATCCTGAATGTTGGAATAGCGTTTATGAATAGCAGTTATTGACAATTAAAATAAGATGATGGATAATTTACATACACTCAGTATAATTATATACTGAGTGTATGCTGGGAAATTAATCGCTTTGGGGGATGACTAATGGGCAGTCTGGTTGAAAGAAAGAAAAAGGAGATTCGTGACAGGATTATTGCCGTGGCAGGTGAGTTGTTTAATCAGCAGGGCTTTGAAAACACGACTATGGATCAAATTGCGGACAAAGCTGTTGTGGCTAGAAAAACTTTATATAATTATTTCCCCTTCAAAGAAGCCATTGCCGATGAATATGTTCGAAGCATAGCCAAAGATACAGCCCAGGAGACGCTGGAGATACTTTCCAACCTGCCTGACACAAGATCACGATTGATAGCAGCCATTAACAAACGCTATGATTGGTTGGAGTTGAACCCGGAGATTTGTAGTATTGCTTTAATGTACCGTATGAAAATTATGTTGCAGGAGCCTAATTACAAGTTTGAGCCGAGTGGCACTCAGAGTCTTATTATGGATATTTTACGTACAAGTCAAGAAATGGGAGAAATCAACGCAGACATCTCCGTTGAAAGAGTATTTGGTTTTATTGATTACATGCGTACAGTAACGGTACTAGACTGGCTAAAAGATAATACCCGGGTAAACCTTCGGGAGGAGACGGTACAACTGGTGGATTTGGTATTATACGGAGCTTTCATTCGATAAACGACAAAAAAATCAGAATAATCATTCGCTAAAGAAGGGGGTGGCCATATGCAAAATCGAATGGATAATTATGTAGCTTCCTGGAGAGAAGCTTTTCAGTTCGGCGTCAGTTTGGTTGGGGGAAAGGCTTGGAACCTATCCAGGCTGGAACGGTATGGCTTTAACGTTCCGTGTGGTTTAGTGCTTACAACTGCAGGATTTCAAGAATTTATCAACTATAATCAGCTTGGCGAGACTTTAAAATTAACCTCGCTTCAAATAAATAGTAAGAATCTGAGTGAGGCCGATCATCTCCTCTACTGCTTAAGAGAGCAAATAATAAATGCGACGATACCTCCTATGGTTGTTGAAGCCATACAGGGAAGGTTAGTTACCGAGGGATTAGCCGATAAAAGAGTAGCAGTTAGATCTTCGGCTTCAGCAGAGGATTCGCGGCAGGCATCTTTTGCCGGTATTCATGATACCTTCCTTAATATTAGAAGGTTGGAGAACATTATAGAAGCGATCAAGGGCTGCTATGCATCTCTATGGACGCCCCGGGCCGTAGCCTATCGTCGCAAACAGAACATAGACGACCACGAATTATTGCCTGCTGTCATCATTATGGAGATGGTTGAAGCCCGGTCGGCCGGGGTGGCTTTTAGCTGTGATCCTCAGAGTGGCCGTCGGGATATCTATGTGATCAATGCCAACTTCGGTCTGGGAGAATCCGTAGTAAGCGGAGCCGTAGAGCCTGACACCTACTTTGTCGCTCCCCCTGTCTATACCTTGCTGCCGGAAATTAAAGCAAAAAACTTAGGTTCCAAGTTAGGTGTGACCAGCACCAACGAAAACGGCGGGGTATATCTGGCTCCTTACGACCACCTCAGATCAGAACCGGCTTTAACCGACGAAGAAATTAAAAAATTAGGCGTATTAATAACCCGTATTTTCGACTCTCTAGGAAACGGCGAGGAACCGCAAGATATAGAGTGGGCTTTTGACGGCAGTAGCTTTGTCCTGCTCCAGGCCCGCCCGGTTACCACTTTGCCGGATTGTACCTTCGAGGCTATAAAAAATCAGCCTACTGCGTGGTCTAATGCCAATTACCGGGACGCGATTCCTATGGTCTTATCTCCTCTCCATAGACAAATAATGAAAGAGTTCATTGATACTATTTGGATTAGCACATTTTCTAATCCCGGCTACCCGGTGCCGGATGGAATTCAATTTTCCCGGATCTTTAATGGCCGCTTATACTGCAATATGTCAGCAGTATACTGGGGTCAGTACGATTGTAACGGAGCATTACCCCGTGATCTAACTTTTGTCTGGGGAGGGCACCAGCCGGAAATTGAAATCGACGATCGGAGCCCTTTCGAAGGGGAAGCAGGCGTGCAGAGGCAAAAAACTGCTATGCGAACCATGGCCCTAATTAATGAGGCCGCTGCGAATGCAAGTGACATTCTTTCAGGAGTAGCTGCCGCGATAAAAAAAATTGCCCCAGAAGGATATAAGCATTTTCCCAATCATGCGTTTATTGACAGTTTTGAGGATTTGGGTCAAATCGTTAAAGCCTATAGTGAAAAATACACCTGGTTAAGTGGAGCCGGAGGGCTGCCGTTGGGAATTTTAATGCAAAACCTGTTCGGAGTTTTAGGCCCCAAGACCCCCATGGTTATAAACGGCTTGATGGCGGGTGGAGACGCATCAATAACCAGCGCCGATCATGGGTATCGTCTGGTTGAATTGGCCGAACAGGCCCGTCGGGACGATTATGCAGTTCGATACTTCAACAACCGTCCTTTTGCCCCGCTTTTATGGGAACAGCAGCTTCCGGAAAGCTCGCCGTTTAGACAAGATTTCCAAAAATTCTTAAAAGAATATGGTCATAGAGCTATCTATGAATTGGACATCATCAACCCCCGTTGGCAGGAAGATGCTTCCTACCTATTGGATATTATAAGGACAACGATGCCTACTGCCAATCTGAACAATTTGCGAGCCCGTCAAAAAGAAAAGGGTAAGCAGGCCTGGGCGGAAATCACCGCCTTACTTCCTGCTGACAAACTGGAGGGAATTCGCAAAATGATAATAGATGCCCAGCAGGGAGCTGGATTACGGGAAATGGCCAAATCGATCCTGGTTATGGCTCTACAGCCCTATCGTTCTATGGCCTTGGAGTTGGGCGACCGTTTTGCCGGACGGAACCTTATCGATCAACCATCCGATATTTTCTTCTGTACCTGGCCTGAAATATTCTCGATATTGGGTGGGGAATGGAATGGGATGGGGCTTAAAAGCCTGGTGCAGGACCGCATTGCAACTCATAACGCCAATGATAAGATCATTCCTCCGGACATTATCCAGGGCGATAAGGCAACGTGCTCGCAACCTGCTATCATACCCTTAGGCAATTACTTGCAGGGCGTAGGAGCGGCAGCCGGTAAAGCCACTGGTACAGCCCGCTTGATTAATCATCCTGGCGAGGGAAATAAGCTGCAGCCTGGCGAGGTTATGGTGGCTCCTTCTACCGACCCGGGGTGGACTCCTCTGTTTTTGAAAGCTTGTGCTGTAGTTATGGAAACAGGAGGATATATATCGCATGGAGCAATTATTGCCAGAGAATATGGGATTCCAACCGTTATTAACGTGCCCGGAGTTATGAAGGCTATTCAAGACGGCCAGGTCGTTACCGTTGATGGGGATGAAGGACGGGTAATTTTTTAAAATGCTAGAGTGATGAAAATGGAGGTGTCTGGTAGTGAATGACGGAATTAACAAGATCATAGAGCAAAATATTAAAAGGGCAATGAAACAGGGAACATTTGACAATCTGCCCGGACAGGGCAAACCTTTGCAGCTTACCGACCTCAGCTTTGTTCCCCCCGAACAGCGTGCGGCATTTTTGGTTATGCAGAATTCAGGCTCGTTGCCACCGGAAATGGAGTTGCGTAAAGAAATCGCCAGTTTGGAAGAAAAACTACAAACTGCGGCTGGGGAAGAGAAAGCTGTTATACAGAAAAAGTTGACGGAAAAGAAGATGTTTTATGATGTCTTGATGGAACGACGCAAACGGTAAACGAAAGCGGCTCCACAGTTAGCCATGATGCCCCCAATATCATCGACAACACTTTTAGAATGATGCAGGAAGGTGAAAACAATGCCTAATGTGACGGCAAATGGAATTCAGATTGAGTATGATACTTTCGGCGATAGGTCTTCTTTAGCCTTACTATTAATCGCCGGCAATGGTGCCCAACTGCTCTTCTGGGATGCCGAGTTCTGCGAACTATTAGCGAAAACGGGCCTTTTTGTTATTCGTTTTGACAATCGCGATGCTGGTCTTTCGACAAAATTTGATGAAGCCGGAGTCCCGGATATTATGGCTGCAATCAAAGCCGCTATGGAAGGCAAGCATGTTGCAGCGGCATATTCCCTGGATGATATGGCAGACGACTGTGTGGGGTTACTTGATGCCTTGCACATTGAAAAAGCGCATATCTGCGGTGCTTCGATGGGCGGCATGATAGCCCAGGTTGCTGCTTATCGGCATCCACAGCGCGTTATGAGTCTGACTTCCATCATGTCAAACACGGGAAATCCCCATCTTCCGCAGGGAAAGCCGGACGCGATAGCTGCCGTTGTCGCACCGCCACCGGCGGAGCGCACAGCATATATTGAACACAATATGAATGTATGGCGAAAGATTTGGAGTCCCGGTTTTCCCTTTGAGGAAAAAAGAGCTCGGACATACCTGGAGAAGAACTATGACCGCTCATATTACCCACAAGGAATGGCGCGTCAAAATGTGGCTATTCTTTCCCGTGGGGATAGAACAGCATTGCTTTCATCTATTAAAGCCCCAACACTCGTCATACACGGATCCGGTGATCCGCTGATTCCAGTCGAAGCGGGAAAAGATACAGCTCGCGTAATTCCTGGGGCAAATTTATTGATCATTGACGGAATGGGGCACGATCTCCCCACGGGGGTTTGGCCGGAAATGGTAACCGCTATTTCCCGTCATATAAAACAGGCCCATTTGCAATCTCCACAACGGTTCAATAACCTTTGAAAACTAGGCGGTATAGTTCGTGAAGAAAAGGCTTATCCTTTTGTGGCACAGAATGTTCTATTGTGAGATATATCTGGCCAGATATAAATGTCATTCTGATTATCAAAAAACTGATAGACGAACATGGCTTTAAGGTTGTTGGCACAGATGAAAAACGTGAGGCAAGAATACTTGAGTTACCCCAAAATTAGCCGAGGCTGTGGAGTGGAATATATACTTTAGTGCAGAGAGGAATAGATTATTATGAATGATTCCAGAACATCTCCTTATATATCTTTTACTCGGGAAAACTGGGAAACATTGAGAATGTCTACACCACTTACTATTTCTGAAGAGGATTTAGCTAAAATGCGAGGAATTAATGAGCAAATTTCTTTAGAGGAAGTAGCGAAGATTTATTTGTCCCTTTCCAGGCTTTTAAACTTGTATGTTCTAGAAACTAGGAGACTTTATGAAGTAACCAATACATTTTTGAGTACTTTACAAAAAAAGGTTCCATACATTATAGGAATTGCAGGTAGTGTGGCTGTTGGGAAAAGTACAATAGCTCGAATTATTCAGGCATTATTAGCTAGTTGGCCGACTCAGCCAAGAGTTAGTTTAGTTACAACTGATGGTTTTTTATACCCAAACAAGCTATTAGAAGATCGAGGTATAATGAAGAGAAAAGGGTTTCCTGAAAGTTACGATGTTCGTCGAATAATCAAATTCTTGCGAGAAGTCAAATCCGGTTGTAGGGAAACCAAAGTACCGGTTTATTCGCATTTATCTTATGATATTATTCCTGGCCAATACCAACTAGTAGATCAACCAGACATATTGATAGTAGAAGGCGTGAATGTTCTACAAACTATTCAAAATCGAAAAAATAAGGGTAAGCCATATGTATTTATTTCCGATTTTTTTGATTTTACCATTTATGTTCATGCAGAGGAAAAGGATATAAAAAGATGGTATATCGAACGATTTCAGACGCTACGTCGCACTGCATTTCAAGACAAAACATCATATTTTCATCAATATACAAAGCTATCTGAGGATGAAGCCACTAATTTTGCAAAAGAAGTATGGGAAGAAATAAATGCAGTGAACTTAAAGGAAAATATTTATCCAACTATTAATCGTGCACGATTGATTATTGAGAAACGGTATGATCATTCCGTTCAAAACATAATGCTACGGAAATTATAAGGAGCAAAGTGTTCCTTGTGAAGATGCTTTACATATTACCGAATAAAAGAAATGGAAGCGGTAAACAGGATATTACAAAAAGACTGCAAGATTATCCATGCTTTTAGGTGACGCACGGTACTAAACGGCAGAAGGAGGAAAAATTATGAGTATTTTGTTTGAATCTGTAAGCATAAAGAAGATGACTCTTAAAAACCGGTTTGTCAGGTCGGCTACTTATGATGGTTTTGCTGATAACGGTCATGTATCTGATCAACAAATTAAATTTTTTTCAGAACTTGCAGAGGGCGGCGTAGGCTTAATTATTGCAGGCATAGCTTATGTTCATCCTGCGGGTCAAGTATCACCCCTCCAGAATTCTATTGCAGGAGATGAGTTTGTCGACGGTTATAAGAAGCTGACACAAGCAGTTCATGACCGGGACACTAAAATTGCATTGCAGCTGTTTCATGCCGGAAGAGATGCTGCATTATTAGAAAACCTCTTACCGTTAAAGTATACTCCTCTCGCTCCTTCCTTTATTGGCGACGATCCACACTACAAAGGCAAGTATCGTGCAATGATGGAAAGTGAAATATGGGAGATCATTCAGGCCTTTGGAGATGCGGCGGTAAGAGCAAGAGAGGCCGGATTTGATGCTGTCCAGGTTCATGGCGCTCATGCATACCTCCTAATGCAATTTCTTTCCCCAATTACAAACCATCGAGATGATCAATGGGGTGGCAGCCTGGAAAATCGTCTGCGTTTTCATCGCGAAATATACACCGACATCAGGAAAAAAGTTGGCGAGGACTATCCGATACTCATTAAGCTCGGAGTGCAAGATGGTTTTTCCGGTGGGTTTGAGTTCACTGAGGGCAAACAAGTCGCCAAAGTACTTGCGGATATAGGATTTGATGCTTTGGAAATCAGTCAGGGGTTAAGAGGAAAATCATACGAAGAAACTGAGTTTAGACCCCGGATTAATAGTCTTAAACAAGAAGCATATTTTGGAAATTGGACGCGCGAAATTAAAGGCGAAACCAATGTTCCGATTATGATGGTTGGTGGTCTTAAAACTCTGTCTTTGATGGAGGAGAAAATTCATAATAAAGAGGCCGATTTTATATCGTTATGCCGTCCATTACTCGCAGAACCAGGCTTGATTAACGATTTTAAAATTAATAAAAAGGCAAAAGCAAGATGTATTTCATGTAACCAATGTGTTGATCAAATTGTTAAGGGAAAGCAGGTTTGCTGTGTTCAAAATGCTAGAAGTTAAAATTTGGAAAATGCGATTCGCCGCTATTTTTATAATGATAATGTGCTTAATTCCCAGTATACCCTGTAGGGCAGAAGTCCCGTATACTGTTGATGTGAAAACAGTTAATCTGGGGGACAATTTTGCCAATTACTAAAACAGATGCCTGAGAAAATTACGTCATTTAGGGCATAAAAGATCACAAAGGAAGGTGTTCGAACATGAGTGTATATTTTATTGCGCACATAGGCATTAATGATTTGGCGGAATACGAAAAATATCTCGAACGCTGTGATGAGGTGTTTGCCTGCTATGGGGGCGAATATCTGGCTGTTGATGAAAATCCGGTTGTACTGGAAGGTGATTGGCCATATACAAAGACGGTACTTATACGGTTTCCTGACAAGGAGAAGTTTTACCACTGGTATGAATCGCCGGAATACCAAAGTATCCTTAAGCATCGGCTTAAGGCTGCAAAATGCGATACAGTCTTGATTGAGGGTAAGTAATTAAAAACAAAAAAGGGTGTATCTCCCTGGACTTTTCGAAGTCTGGGGATTGCTTTGTGGCAAAAATAGGGGCTATCACACTAATTTCTTAGTGCGGTAGCCCCTGTCAACGAGGATTTTCTAATCTAAATCCATGTTTTGTCGAACGATTTTTTGTCAAATACCCTTGAAAAATTTCCTAAATATACTATACTTAGAAATGGATGGCAATTGAAAATCGTCGCGACCTGAAAGTGTTAGAGCACTTTCAGGCACGCGCGGGTGACAAGCCCACCTACACGTAACAGTTTCCTGTCCACGACGACAATAATAATTATAACCAATTATTTCCTTAAATACAAGCAAAGGTATGTTCGGTTATAATAACTTGTCGCTGTGGCACGGCTGTTCAGTTGCATGCAATGGAAAACGCATAGGAATATGCAAACGCAGAAATCAAGTCGCATGTGTAGGTAGTAAGCCTCGCATGCGATTTTCAATTCCTCCAGAAAACACAGGCTGTTCGCGGGCATATTGTCCGCGGGCGGTCTGGAATCTTGGAGGGAATATAAAAATGGAAGAACAAAGAAAAATATACCGGTTAAATTCGGTAAGCAGTATTAATCGAAACGAGAAATTGATACCGTATATCCGGCTGGAAGGAAAATGGCTGAACAAATTGGGGTTTCAGCATGAACAGCAGGTTCTGGTGGAAGCCGAACCGGGGCGGGTAGTGATAAGGGAGCTAGAAAAATACAATGAATAATATTGACACCGCAGGCGAAGAAGGAATTAATTTTATACCTTTTCCCGGACTTTTCGAAGTCCGGGGATTGTTTTTTGGCAGAAAAAGGGCTATTAACTAATTTTAGTGCGACAGCCTCCTTTACGGTTGGACAATAAATTATGTTGTAGTATATAGAAAGATGCTATAATACTTATAAGTACCTGCTTGTAAATTAGTATGCTATCGTAACTTGAAAGTGAAGAGTGCAAAATGGATTTTATGCACGGTAATTAAGAGAAAATGTATGAAATGTGTTATTTATAATACTTGATTTCTTCTAAGGAGTTGTTTTTTGTGATATCTATAACTGAAATACAAAATATCATTGTACATCGATACCCTTTTTTACTGATCGACCGTATTGATGATATTGAACCGGGGAAACGTGCAGTAGGTATAAAAAATGTTACCATAAACGAAGAATTTTTTCAGGGCCATTTCCCTGGTAGGCCAATCATGCCTGGAGCAATTATTTTAGAGGCAATGTCTCAAGTTGGAGGAGTTGCAATACTTTATGCTAGCAAAAACCGAGGTTCTTTAGCATATACTACTGGAATCAATCGTGCTAGATTTAGAAAAAATGTAGTTCCTGGAGATCAATTAAAAATGGTCGCTGAAGTTACTTATTTACGCAGTAGGATGGCTAAAGTATGGGCACAAGCTTTTGTTGATGATAAAAAAGTTGCAGAAGCAGAGATTATTTTTACATATCGTGTAGATACGGAATAAGGTGAAATATTAGTTCTCCACTAAATCGTAAATGGTCGTTTGGGTTTGAATCCTTAGGTGGATGATGAGTAAATGCGGTTCCATAGTGAGATGTAGGGAGAAAAATGAAGTTAAGACCTCTTATGACAGAGAATAACTGTCATAAGAGGTCTGTTTTGTTTTTACCAACGCCGGTTAAACAATTTAAATAGGGATAATAGCCACTTATTAGCGTGGGAAATACCAAATCATGCTATTTGTGGGATTAACATTAGATTGACGATAAAGCAAAAAGTTATTACTATTAATAATATTAATGTTAATAAGTTATGTAAACGGAGGTAGCTCAATGTCATCATCCCATACTGAGAGAAAGGTCTGGATAAAACATATAACTGGGCTGCTGATCTTAAGAATATTAAAGGACAGGCCTGCTTATGGTAATCTGATTGCCGATGAAATGAAACAGGTAACCCACGATACCATCAAGCCGAATCCTAATTTTATCTATCCTTTACTACGAGAGATGGAGGAAAAAGGGTACGTGGAAGGTAGTTGGGAAAACCCCAAGACTCGTGGTAAACGTATTTATACCATTTCCGAAAGTGGCCTTGTACGCTTTCAGCAACTTAAAGAGTTAGCGCAAGCTAAGTTTTTGGAAATCGAGCGTCGTCAAAAAATAATACGAAGCTTTTTATTTGAAGAATGATTTATAGAGAAGAGGATTATTATGAGTGCACTTAAGATACTAAATAACCGCAAAACTGCAACAATTGCTGGTTCTGTAATTGCCTTGCTGCTTGTTGCCAGTGGTTGGTGGTGGATATCCTCCAGCGGGAAAGTATCGACAGATGACGCCCGAGTAAAAAATAACATTGTAAATGTTAGTACTAAGGTCCCCGGACAAGTGGAAGAACTCCTTGTAAAAGAAGGCGACCACATAGAAGCAGGTCAAGTTATTGCTAAGATTGATAGCGCTTCTCTAAAAATTCAAGTGGAGCAAGCTCAGGCTAACTTAGCGTCAGCGCAAGCAAAGTTAGCTTCATTGGAAGCAGGAAACCGGCCTCAGCAAGTAGCTCAGTCCCAGGCATCTGTGGAGCAAGCGGCTGCTAATTTAGATAATGCCCGCAAGAATTATGAACGGGCAGCAAACTTGTATCAAGACGGTGCTATGTCAGCGCAGCAACGTGATTCCGCTCAAACCGCGCTAAAAGTGGCTCAGGCACAATATGATGCAGCAGATCAGGGGCTCAGTTTGGTGAACGAAGGCGCAACTGCACAGGACCGGCAATTTGCCGAAGCCCAAGTAGCGCAGGCGGCTGCGGCACTAAAAAATGCACAATTGCAGCTAAATAACTCCGTAATCATAGCACCTATTTCAGGAACTGTCGCCAAAGCTTCCATTGATCCTGGCGAAATGGTTTCGGTGGGACAGACACTATTTAGTATTACGAATCCTTCGGATGCCTGGGTTGAGGTTAATATTGAGGAAACTGATATTGGTAAAGTACAGGTAGGTCAGCAGGTTGATTTTAAAATAGACGCCTACCCAGGTAAAAGTTTTAAAGGGGAAGTGGCTGAAGTTGGCGCTGCTACCGGATCTCAATTTGCTCTTTTGCCGTCAGATAACACAAGCGGCAACTTTACCAAAGTTACGCAGCGGATTACTGTCAAAGTTAGGGTTATTGATAACAATAATATGGAATTGAAACCGGGAATGTCTGTAGTCGCTGACATTCGTACAAGGTAGGTGGTTGTTGTGAGTACTGCAACTGTAAGCGAACAACCTAACAAATACTTTGTACTGTTTATTGTTTCCCTGGGTACGGTTTTAAGCGGCTATGTAAGCAGTTCATTAGATATTGCGTTGTCCAATATTATGAATACCTTCGGTTTTACAATGGACACCGTTACCTGGGTTCTTCTTTCATATATGATCCCATATGGTGCTACTTTGCCGATAATGGGAAAGCTAGGGGACCAGTTCGGACGCAAAAAAATGTATGTAGGCGGATTGATTTTATTCACCGTTGCAACAATGATGGTTGGATTATCCTGGAGCAGTGTTACGGTGATAATTTTTAGGATCCTACAGGGTATAGGGGCGGCGATGTTCTTCCCTAATGCGATGGCATTGGTAGCGGATGCCTTTCCGCCTAATGAACGGGGCCAGGCTATGGGGATGTGGGGTGCCCTGGCCGCATCCGGCGCGGCCCTGGGGCCGACTATCGGCGGGTATATTGTCGAATATCTAAATTGGAGAATGCTGTTTAACAGTATTGTACCAATAGCTGCCGTCGGCATTATTTTGGCAATTACCGTTTTGCGGGAATCGGAGGTGAATAATACTTCGGTTAAGATTGATTATTTCGGCGGCTTGCTGCTGGTATCAAGCTTAAGCTCTTTAATAATTATGCTAAATCGTGGGGGTAAAGAAGGTTGGACATCGCTGTATATTGTTAGCTTGTTTATCGTAATGATAGTAAGCATGGCAGCTTTTATTTTGGTTGAAAGCCGGATAAAGGACCCTTTGGTAGATATTGGTTTATTTAGAAATCCTACCTTCGTAGCAGCTAACATTGTCGGGTTCTTAACTTTTATGGCCTTAATGGGCGGCCTGTTTCTAATACCTTTCTTCCTTAGGAATATTTTAGGATATACGCCGATTCATGCTGGGTTATCACTGATTCCTCTCATTGCTTCAATGATCTTTTTAGCACCGCTGGGGGGCAAATTAGCCGATACAGCCGGTGGAAAGACGCCGACTATGTTAGGGATGCTAATTCTTTCCCTCACACTATATTCCTTTCATACTATGACAGCTGACACGAGTTACCCGTTTATCGCTATACGCCTGGTTTTCATGGGAATCGGACTAGCGCTGACTATGTCACCTTTATCTAATGCGGCTATGGCTACTTTGCCGAAAGAAAAAACCGGAGTCGGCTCCGGTGTATTCAATCTGTTTAAGAATGTTGGCGGCAGTGTTGGTATTGCCATTTTGGGGACGATGCTTGATCAGAGGCAGATATTTCACACGCAAATCTTGTCCACTTATATAGATAGTTCCTCCTCGATCGCGCAACAGGCTATTGCCGGTATCCAAGCGGGCTTAGTACAAAGCGGCATGCAATCAACGCAAGCCTATGAGGTGGCCCTTACGGTCTTACACGGCATGGTGGCAAAACAGGCAGCAGTGATGGCCTATAGTGATTTATTTATAATTGCAGCCCTGCTTGCCAGCTTAGGCATTATTGCAGCCACAATGATGAGAAATATTCCGAAAGTCAATGAAAGCAGCGAAATAACAGATGATGAACAAGAGCCGGTTCCAACAGCGATTCATTAAACACAAAAATGGAGAGAGGGCAAATTTATGAAAGCAAGAAAAGTGATGTTAAGTACCGCTGCCGGAGCGGCAATTATGCTGCAAAGCATTATTGCTTTTGCCGATCCGGTTCCAGGGTTGTCGTTAGATGACAGCGTAGCCTTAGCGCTTAAAAATAATCCAACTATAAAAATGGCAGTGGATGATCAACAAAAAGCTGAGGGAGCAATAGCTGAGGCTGAAGCAGGCAGAGCACCAACACTCTCTATCGGTGCCGGTGCCAATCGCGCTGAGGGAGCTGGGCAAGCTGTGCCGGGTACAAGCTATAACAGCTCGCTTAAAATGAATTGGACATTGTATTCCGGAGGCAGAATCGAGGGACTTGTCGATCAAGCCAAATTGAACGCAAAAAGCAGCGATCTAGGTGTTGATAAAGCTCGCGAACAAATCAAGCTGGATGCTACCACGGCCTACTATGGTGTGTTGCAGGCAGGTGACATGGTTGCCGTAAATAATGAAGCAGTTGATTCATTAACACAGCATCTTAAAACCGTCAAAGCTCAGTTTGACAGCGGGGTTATTGCTAAAGCAGATTTACTTCGCTCAGAAGTCGAGCTTGCCAATGCACAGCAGAATTTAACAAAGGCTCAAAATGCCTTTGAGATAGCAAAGTCAAATCTTAATAATGTAATCGGGGCACCGCTTGACACTCAGCAAATATTGAACAATCAATTGACTCATACCGACTTTGATTCCACGCTGGATGACTGTATAGCCTACGCATTGAATAATCGTCCGGAAATTCAGCAGTCCCAAAATGGTATAGAGGTTGCTGAAAAAGGTGTAGAGATTGCTAAAAGCGGCAATCGTCCGACCGTTACCTTCGGTGCGACTGACGGCTGGAGCGGCAATGAATTTCCAGGACAAACCAACAACTGGTCCATGAACGTTATGGCCAATTGGAACGTGTTTGACGCCGGGCTGACTAACGCCAAAGTGAATCAAAATAAGGCAGTATCAGCCAAGGCAAAAGACCAGGATACCCAGCTGCGCGGCAATATAGAACTGGAAGTACGCCAGAATTATATGAACATGCGTGAAGCCGAAGAACGCCTGCAAACAACCCAAGTTGCCGCAAATAAGGCGGAGGAGGACTTAAAAATAGCCAAAACAAAATACTATGCCGGGGTAGGCACCAATTTGGATGTTATTGATGCACAGTTGGCATTGACTCAAGCCAAGACAAACCACACTCAGGCACTGTACGATTATAACGTTAATATGGCAAAACTGGAAAAGTCTATGGGTATTAAAGTATAAAAAGAAAGAAACCTAAATTAACAGTGGGGCTGCAGATCATTCTGCAGTCCCACTTAAATTAGGTGATGTCATTATTTGATTCAAGTCAGGATGCTACACAGCCTATCACCGCGGCGAAGCGATAAACAGGTATAGGTGACAAGATTGCTTAACGGAATTTTATGTATAAGCCAGGGGAGCTCACTTGAAGGGATATAGAAAAATTTGGTATAATCTTGTTTTAGTACGATAGATTTCAACAGATGATTAATTTAAACTATTTAAAGAGAAGGGGGTTCTTATGGAGCTAAAAAAAATATCTGATAGGATTTATTATTTGACAGCAGAAGAAGAGACGGATAGACCTGTTCTTGGCTATGTTAAAGGGAACAAATATTCATTAGCTATAGATGCCGGTAATTCAGCTAAACATGTAGAAAAATTTTATTTTGAATTACATAAAGCAAATTTGAAATTGCCAGATTATACAGTGATTACTCATTGGCATTGGGATCATACATTTGGAATGCATGCAGCCGCAGGGAAGACGATTGCCGGACATGAAACAAATAACAAATTGAAAGAAGTCATGACCTGGAAATGGTCTGCTGCTGATATGAAAGCCAGACTTGAAACAGGTAAAGACATTGAATTATGTGATAGATGCATTAAGATAGAATATCCTAATAGAGAAGACATAAAAGTTATTTCTGCGGATATAGAATTCAAAGGAAGCGTAACACTTGCTTTAGGTGGAATTCATTGTGAAATCATGGAAACTAAAGCGCCGCACTCCGAAGATTCCGTATTGATTTACATACCAGAAGAAAAAACAATTTTCATCGGTGATGCAGATTGTGAAGATTATTATGATAATAATGGACAGTATGACAAAGAAAAGCTACAAGCTTTTATAGAACTAATAAAAGGAATTGAATTTAATACTTATGTGCTGGGACATGATGAACCACAAACAAAACATGAAGTAATTACATATTTAGCAGATGAATTAAGAAAGTTGCATAGATAATCGCAGGGGGCAGACGTGTCAGGGAGACGGGGTTATGATAGTGAGTAAAAAGGTATTCATTCTCCTGAAGCGATTCGGTTAATTCAAGTGTTCTGAAACAAGATGCAGGAATATAATAATCAAGTTAAGTGTTAAGAGCCTTTCGGGGCTTTTTTCTTTTATAATAACAATATAGGGGTATAAGCCAATAGGAGCTGTTTTTAAGCAGGAAGGTTGCTTACACGGAAAGCGTTTTCAAAGGCAAGGAGAAGCCTCACATGGATTGTCGGGCAAACGTTAATAATTCTATTAACTGCCGTGAGTATGTTAGTAGAGAGTATGTCCCCCAAGGCTAGTTAAAAGCTAATATCATTTTCGGTGCTTATGCTTATGTAGTTTAATGTAAGGTGAAACCAATTCAGTTGGAAAAAAATTATTATAAAATCCAGATATGGTGCAAACTTTTTATGTATTACCAGCGTCTATATAGTGTAAAACAAAGAAAGGAGCTATTTGTGCTGATGGGGGAAAGTAGCATAGAAAAATTCGCAGATTACGTTATTAAAAATAAGGAGAATCACTATCGGCTTGCTTTTAGTTACGTTAAGAATGTTGAGGACGCTTTGGATGTTGTCCAGGAGTCTATTTATAAAGCCATTTCAACTATCGATACTCTCAAAAATCCTGAGTATTTAAAAACTTGGTTTTATAAAATTTTAGTAAATACATCATTGGATTTACTTCGAAAACGAAAGAAGCTAGTCGCAGTAGATGAGGAAACTTTACTTAGTTTTGATTCAGGTACATTTGATACTTGTGAGGATATAGATCTTCATAATGCATTAGATAATTTGCCTGTTCCATACCGTAGTGTAATAGTACTTAGGTTTTTCGAGGATTTAAAAATAGAAGAGATTGCGGTTGTTTTAGATGAAAATGTTAATACAATAAAAACACGCTTATACAAATCACTTAACCTGCTGCGTGTTGAAATGAATGACAAAGGCAAGGAGGAGGACATTCATAATGGATAAAAAATTGGCTATGCTGAAAAAGGAATACATGAACGTACCTATTCCTGCGGAATTGGATTTTGTAGTAAGAAAAGCCTTAAAAGAGAATGGAGTTAATAGCAGTATGAAAAATAATAAATTTAAAAGAATAAAAATAGCAGCCGCTTCTATAGCCGCAGCACTTGTCGTACTTACTGTAGGCGTTAATACTAGCCCGGTTTTTGCAGCAGCAATGACCAAAGTACCGGTTGTAGGTAGTGTTGTGAAGGTGCTGACTTTTAGAGAATTTACCGTAAACGAAGATACCTTCAATACGAATATAAAAGTGCCGGCTGTACAAGGGTTAGAAAACAAAGCTCTGGAAAATAGCTTGAATGAAAAATACCTTGCTGAAAATAAAAAGCTGTATGAAGAATTTATGGCTGACATGGAAAACTTAAAGAAAAATGGTGGCGGTCATCTAGGCGTAAATAGCGGGTATGAAGTGAAGACCGATACCGACAGAATTCTTTCTATAGGTCGTTATGTGGTGAACACAGTGGGTTCTTCATCAACAAAAATGAAGTATGATACTATAGATAAGAAAAACGGAATCCTAATTACTTTACCAAGCTTATTTAAAGACGACCGGTATGTTGAAATTATAAGTGAAAACATTAAAAAGCAAATGATAGAACAGAATAAAGCAGATAGCAATAAGTTTTATTGGGTAGCGGGGATTGAGCAGAACGGGAATATGGAGCTATTTGAGAAAATTTCAAAGGAGCAAAACTTCTACATTAACACAGAAGGTAAATTGGTAATATCCTTTGACAAATACGAAGTTGCACCAGGCTATATGGGAATTGCTCAATTCGTTATTCCAACCGATATTATTTCAGATATTTTGGTTAGTAATGAGTATATAAAATAAGCCGGATAGGAAAGTTAGGACGATGAAATCATGGCAATAATTAAACTAGAAAGCGAAAGCTATGGGGTTAAAAAGCATGGAGTAGAAGCTTATTAGCACTCGTAAGTTAGTTGAGCCCAATATCGGGCTCTTTTTTTCCGCGCTTACCTATGGAACAAACATACGTTCCGTGCTATAATATATGTATATATATAGCAAAGTTAAGAAGGCAGGGCGAAAAAATGCAAGATCAAAAAGCCTTATGGGAAAAAATAGAGCAATTGCAGACAGAACTACATGAAATAGTAAGTAAAAAAGGGATTAATTCTCCTGAAGCAATTCGGTTGATTCAAGAGTTCAGAAACAAAATGCAGGAATATAATGATCTAGTTAAACGTTAAGAGCCTTTCGGGGCTTTTTTCTTTTATAAATACAATGCAGATATATCTTGCGGGTTCAGACAGTTATTTAAATAAGGTTAATTGTAAAACATCTGGAAGTCTATAGTCATGAAAGGATAGTAGGCGGCTGGATGTTCGTTTTAAAAACTGGGATTGGTGTAACCGTGATCACCTAATTAACATAAGATAATTCAAGAGGAGTTAAATTGGAAGGTGATAACATGAAGTACAATGGCCTAACCGGAAAGGTCGTGACACCAGGGGATCCCGAATATGACTTAGCCAGACAAGAATATAACGAAACGATAGACGCGTATCCTGCCATTATCGTGTATTGCATGAATCCATGCGATGTAGCCAATGCTATCCTCTGGTCGAGGGAACATGGATTTAGATTGCGGGTTCGATCAGGCGGCCATAACTACGAAGGATACTCAACCGGTACGGATAAATTGGTTATAGACACTTCCTGCATGAATGGCATGAAGGTGAATAACGCTAACGACACTGTTGAGATTCAGGCGGGATTGAGATTATTGCCTTTGTATGAGAGGCTTTACCAATTTGGATATACTTTCCCGGGAGGGACCTGTCCGACGGTAGCTATATCCGGATTAGTTCTGGGAGGCGGTATAGGGTTGTCGACCCGTTATTTGGGGTTGACGACAGACAGCCTTATAGAGGCTGAAATGGTTGATGCCTGGGGAAATCAGTTAACAGCGAATCACTGTTGTAATCCAGAGCTTTTCTGGGCATTGCGGGGCGCGGGTGGTGGCAATTTCGGCGTTGTAACAAGCTATAAATTTCAGTTGCTGAAAAAAGTAAACCACATAACCTTGATTAGACTAAGATGGGATAATAATATTCCGGCCAGAATCCAATTCTTACGAACATGGCAAGACTGGTTGCCTTGCCTGGATCGTCGGCTCAGTGCGTTTGGCGGGATATATAAGCTAGGAGCCTGGGTGAATGCATTTTTTTATGGGCAGCCACAGGACGCTAGACAAATTTTGGCGCCTCTTTTGCATATACCCGGAATTACCCTTGAATATATCGAAAGTGTCCCTTTTATCGACGCCATAAATATGATAGGAGCAGACTACCCTAGGCGGGACGCTTTTCAGCAAGTGGGAAGATTTGTGTATAGGCCTTTCAGGCAGGACGAATTGGAGAATCTTATCTATATTATGGATAATGCGCCTTCAAACAGAAATTCGTCCCTTCGGGTTTACTCGCTGGGGGGAGCAGTCAGAGACACAGAAACAAATGCAACAGCCTTCTACTACAGGCAGGCAAACGATATAATGGCAATCACATCTTCCTGGGAAAGCAAAGAGGAAGCTCCGCTACACGAAGAATGGGTGAAGACGAGTTTTAACTATGTATATACTATTACTCGAGGTTCGTATGTTAATTTCCCTTATAATCAAACACCGAATTATGAGTATAATTATTACGGGGAGCATATACGAAGGCTAATGCATATCAAGAAGGAATATGATCCCCATAATATTTTCAGTTTTCCGCAAAGCATAAAACCTCCGTCTTAAAAGTATGATGTGGCTGTGCGATGTTTTGCTATTAGACCCGAAGTTGAAGTAAGACCTTTATTGGATTAATAAAGCGCCCGTCTGGGCGCTGTCTTTATTTTTTTCTATCCGCCATCAACTGTACTGAGAAATTTTTGGATAGTATCCTTATATTCTAAGTTTCTTTCAATAATAGCCATGCCATGTTTTGTATTTGGGAAAATGTGTAATGACCGATAGCCTTTAGTTGCGGCGCATAAGCTTTGGGCCATTTCTATTGGTACTAGTGTATCGGCATCACCATGAAGATATAGTATTGGCGTAGTAACTTGTGCTACATATTTAACAGGAGATACTTCTTCATATAAGAAATTCGATTGACAATAGGCTGCTAAACTGGCATATTTTACGAGGATATCTATCCATAATGAAGAATTTAATCCTATCAGACTATTAAGTTTTAATGTTATCAGCTTAGTCAAGTCGCTATAGGCACTATCAGCAACGTAAAACTTAACACGTTTTGTCGATTCGTTGAGGGCTGAATGCATAAGTGCCGTGGCAGCACCCATTGAAACACCATGTACACCTATTGTGCTTTGCGGATTTTTTTCCAGAAGCCAATCGATCCATTGATCAAGATCGTATTTCTCATAGTAGCCCCAGGATACACAAGAGCCGCCACTTAACCCGTGGGCCCGTGAATCATAAATTAAAAGGTTATATCCATTACTTAAATACAGTTCTGCGAAATGAAGTCCCATGTTTTGTGTGGCTGATATGCCGTGAAGAAGGATGATTGTTTTATTGGAAGGAGTTGGACTTGGAATAAATGTCCCCTCAAGTGCATAGCCATACCGGGAGGTTATCCTAACTGACTGCCAGCCTAAAATTTCTACTCCGAATTTAAGCCGGGACTGAAGGTTCTTGTAATGTACTAAATCCATTCTGGTATTTAATACACAAAACCCATTGTGAAAGGTGATTCCACCTAAGAGAAAAATTATATTTAAGAAAATAAGTATCCATAATACCAAGCAGATACCTGTTGAAAAATAAACTTTCCGTTTTAATATTTGTAATGGAATATCCACAGGTAGTACCTCGAATTTAAAAGGAGCGTTATAATGAATATAGGGTTCCAATTTCAAATGTAAAATATTACAACTTCCTCTAAAACTGGTAAGTGAATTGCTGCCAACCTGCTAAATAAAATTAATACCCCTACACTCCCCTATCGCTATCTGGAAGGAAATTCCTGTGCTCATGTCAAGAGTTCACTCAGGGGATGCTCTGTAACCTTACCTGTTGAAGAAAGTGATTTAATTTTAGGTACATGGCAAGGGATCTGTTTTTGTGAATTTAATGGCCCGCGCAACCGCAAAGTCGTTGTTCAGGTGGTGAGTGTCTAATGCAAGTACTGATATGCTCTATTGAAATATTTATGCCAGGTGTAGGTTCATTAAAGGGTAAACGGCAGATAGTCAAAAGTATTATTGGACGAATCCGGTCACGTGTAAATGCCTCAATTGCTGAAACGGGGTATCAGGATACTTGGCAGCGAGCCGTTATTGGTGTAGCTATGGTGAGCGCTGACAGGGGGATGCTTGAAAAACAAGTTAATCTCATACGAAATATTATTGATGATTGTGGAGAAGTTGAAACGATTGAATTTTTGACCGAATATGTTTAATACGGTACAGTTTTGCGCGCGTATGCAGGGAATAAGTTGTTTGGTAGCGAAAAGAATTTAGTAAACATTTTTGGTAATACCAGTGAGCTTTAAAAACGGATGCCGAAAATGATGTCAGTAAGGATGTTCCGCCTTGGGCGGGATACTGCTGGCTTTTGCTGTAGAAAAAGGAGAGGATCATTTGTGACAACTGACGTAGTAGAAAAAGTAGAAGAAGCCAACAACAAGAAAGTAAGCTGGGAAGCTTTCGTAAAGCAGGATGTGTTAAATTTTATGATAAATCACAATCTGCAAGCCATTACCGTTGATGATGGGGCCGGGAAGAAGGGCGTCATTAAAAGAACGAGCAAAGGTGACTTTTCAGTACAAATCACTTCCAACGAAATATTATAGGACAGTGATAAACCCCATAGGAGCCGTCAGGCCTTCCCTATGGGGTGCAATTATTATATCAGTTATTAAGATTAAAATAAGTAATAAACCCTAGACGGTGATGTGAATGAGATATGTTAGCGCAACCGAGTTAGCAAAATTAGCGAAATGTGAGCGTCAACTTTATTTAGATTCTCAATATGGAGAAAGTACAGAACTTACTGCAAAATATATAAAACAGGGTAACCTTAAGCATGAGGAGTTTAGAAGATTAATTACCGGCCGGCGCGAAATTTGGTTTATTAGGTTCATCCGCTGGTTATGGAAGCTGCTATTTAGGTGAAATGATGGAGTTATTGGCATTTATTGTATTAATCATTACAATCTATTTATGGATCAAAAACAGGCGTAAAGAAAAACTTAGAATCTATTTGATAGAGCCTTACGTGAAGATTGATAATCCTATACCACTTTGTGGAGCTCCCGACGTCGTGTGGATAAATAAGCAAGAGACACTTATAGTTGCTGACTACAAAAATAGGTTTAACGTTTATGACTCTGACATTATTCAACTATCTGTATATCGGCTGTTACTTGAAAAAACGCAGCGAAACAAGGTAGCCAGGTACGGGTTCATCCATCTTAAGAATGGTAAGAGAGTAAAAGTAGATCTCCTAAGTAATGATGAAGTTATTAAACTGTATCATCGTTATCAAGGAATAACAGGCGGAACGGTAAGAACTCGTTATACCAATAGTGCGGGATACTGCCAATACTGCCGGTACGCAGGGAACTGCCGGTAGGCAAGAGGCAGATGGTGTAGAAGATAAAGGATATATTTTACAGGATGTCCTATAAAATATTTTAAATATTAATAGAAAACTATTATTTAATGATAAAAAATATTTAAAGAGAAAGGAATTCTTGATTTTATTTAGAATAAATAGGAATAGAAAGTTTTCACAGTATATCTGGTGATTATGTAGGAGGAGGAAAGTAATGTTCAATCTTTTTAAAAAAGCGCCTTGTGATGAAGCAGTTTGCATTTTGCGAAATGTTGATGATCGAATGAACGGAAAACTAGTTGATGATTTGCAGGTGAACTATCCAATTCATCAACGTATGATGAGTCACTTCGATAAACTATTTGCTAGTGAGAAGAAAATGTCTGGTGCTTGCAAACAAATGTTGGGTACGGTAACTTCGCTAAGCGAGTTTGATGTTAAAATGACACATTCAGCATATAGTCTGATAAATTTCGCTAAAGAGATGGCAGTGTTGAGTGAATCGAATCTTTCAATTGTTGAAGAAATTACAGCTAGTATGAATGATGTGAATGAGACCATTGCACATACGTCGAATAAAATGCAACACTTATCCGATTCATCTAAGAACTTGATTACAAAAAACGATGAAAGCATTGTACAGATTAGCGAAATTAATGAGCTGAAGGAAAATGTGGTGGCGGATACGACGCTAATGCGGGAACAGATTGAGCAACTTGTGGAAATGGCAACTCGCGTTAATGATATTGTAAATGGTGTTGCAGCCATTGCGGAGCAGACTAACTTGTTGGCGTTAAACGCTTCGATTGAGGCAGCCCGTGCCGGAGAATTTGGCAGAGGCTTTTCGGTAGTTGCCGACGAGATTCGCAAATTGGCTGATAGCACGAAGGGCAATCTCAATGACATGCGGGTTTTTGTCAACAATATTCAGCTTGCCGCCAAAGGAGGGCGGGAGAGTCTCAATAATACACTGCATTCTACTAATAGTATGAATGATAAATTAGATAGTATATCAGGAACGATTACGGAAAACGTTGTAATGCTCAGGGATACTATTAAAGACGTGGATGATATATCAGGCCTGATGCTACATATCAAAGAATCGGCGCACCAAGTGAATCAAGCCATGAGCTTATCAGCGCAAGATGCTGAAAAACTGCATGATATGACTCAGTCTATCCACGACGATGCTACACAAAGTGCTGATAATGCCAAGCAAATATCGAAAATTGATGAGGAACTGAGTGGCATTGTGAGAGATATGATTTCGTCACTTAATGGTGGCATCCATGCCATATCAAACGATGAGTTAATCAGTAATTTACAGAAAGCAAAAGAGGCCCATAAGAATTGGATGCGTAATCTGAAACGGATCGCGGACGAGATGAAGGTATATCCGATACAAACTAACTCAAAGCGTTGTGCTTTTGGTCATTTTTATCATGCGATAACGATTCGACAGCCGGATGTACAAAAGGAATGGTCTTCCATTGATGATATTCATAATGAACTACATATTATGGGAGACAAAATGATTGCTGCAATTAACAATAATCAATCTGTTCAGGCGCAAAATTTATACATGCAGGCAGAAGAGTTGTCGGCGAAGATATATTCTCGGATTGACAATGTGATTCGAATTATTGAACAGAAGGCTGGAGCCGGCGAAGAGGTTTTGCAATTTGCCTGAGTGCATAGCCTGATTAATGTCTAACAGGTACTTATCCGTTAACATTCTTTAAAAATGTTAGCGGATTTTTAATTTACCCCAGGTACTTAAAAGAAAAGAGGCTAAGGTGGTAGGTTTTTAAATATTGCGAATAAAGGGAATTATCTTTTAAAAAACTATTGATTTTTGCCAAGTAGTTGTTATAATGTAATCAAAGTGGTATATACAACATATCAACATATCGACATGTTGTGTAAAAAACACCTATTACTGAAATATAATAACTGAACTTGGAGTGAGGGTTATGCGGAAACTAGATAAAGAATCACCTCTACCGCTTTATTACCAATTGAAAAATATCATCTGCGAAATGATTGAAAACGAAGAATTGAAACCACACGACCCGATCCATTCCGAACGGGAACTGTGTGATTATCACAACGTCAGCAGAATGACGGTTAATAAGGCGATTACCAGCCTGGTGACTGAAGGTGTGCTTTACCGAGAACAAGGCAAGGGAACTTTTGTCGCCCCAAGCAAAGAAAAACAACAGTTGTCGAACTTGCTAGGTTTTACTGAAGAGATGCGTAACCGGGGGCTTAAAGTAGATACTAAGTTATTGTCATTCAAACGGAAATCTGCTACCAAAAAATTGCAGCAGGAATTGGAAATTGGTCAAGATCAGGATGTTTTCGAAATAATCAGGCTACGTTGTGTTTCCGGTGATCCGTATGCGTTGGAAACAGCATATATTCCGGTAGCCTTGTGCACTGGGCTGAGTGCAGAGTTACTTGATGGTAAGTCGCTATATGAAGTGTTAGACAATCAGTTTGGCCTGCAGGCTGAATACGCTTATCAAACCATCGAGCCTGTGGCTGTTAATGATTATGAAAGCGATATCCTGGCGATTAAAGAGGGCGCGTTGGCTTTGCTATTTTCCCGCCGGACCTATCTGAAAAATGATGTGCCGATGGAAGTAACCAAGGCTATTTACCGCGGTGACCGATATAAATTCGAAGTCGTTTTACACCGGTAGCCACGTTGGTTTTCCGGCGTGAAAATAAAAAACGAGGAGGTTTACAATGAAAGGCTGGTTTGGTGAACTACAGAAAATCGGTAAGGCGCTGATGCTGCCAGTAGCCGTACTCCCCGCAGCCGCACTACTCTTACGTTTTGGCGCGGATGACTTGTTGAACAGCCCTTTTATTATGAAAGCAGGGGGGGCTCTATTTGAGAATCTTGCACTTCTCTTTGCAATCGGCATAGCGGTTGGTATCGCCCACGACAACAATGGAGCCGCCGGGTTGTCAGGGTGTGTCGGGTATCTTGTTTTAACCAATGGCGTTAAAGCTATTGACCCTAAACTCAATATGAGTGTTCTCGGAGGTATTGTCGCTGGTCTTGTCGCTGGATATCTTTACAATAGGTACTACAATATAAAACTTCCCGACTATCTGCAATTTTTCGGCGGGCGACGCTTTGTGCCGCTTGTAACGGCAGCTTCGTCGGTACTGCTGGCCGGAATTTTTGGTTTAGTTATCTGGGCTCCCCTTCAGGCTGGCATTCACTCTACGGGGGAATGGATTATTGGTGCAGGCGCATTTGGCGTATTCATTTATGGCGTACTTAATCGTCTTCTTATTTTAGTAGGATTACACCATGTGTTAAACAGCTTCATCTGGTTTGTATTCGGTAACTACACTGATCAAACCGGCAAAGTCGTTACCGGCGACCTGAATCGTTTCTTTGCCGGCGACCCTACTGCGGGAATATTTATGGCCGGTATGTTCGTAATATTTATGTTTGGTCTTCCGGCTGTCGCATTGGCCATATATCACCAGGCAAAGCCTCAAAACCGTGCGGCAATAGGAGGTATGTTATTCTCGGTGGCCTTTACGGCTTTCCTTACCGGTATTACTGAACCGATCGAGTTTATGTTCGTGTTCCTTGCTCCTATGCTATACGTACTGCACGCCATTCTGACCGGCGCAGCACTGGCGGTAACTTATTCATTGGGTATTCTGCATGGTTTTGGCTTCTCCGCCGGTCTGACCGATTACCTGCTTAACTGGAAGTTCGCCACGAAGCCGCTTATGATTATACCTGTTGGTTTGGCATTTGGCGTTGTTTATTATCTAGTGTTTTCATGGGCCATAAAAACCTTTAACTTACCAACCCCCGGCCGTTATGATGAGGAAGAAACAACTGCTCTTCCCAATATGGATGTCGGTACATTCCCGACAAGGTTGCTCGAAAAACTTGGCGGCGCGGAAAATTTGCAGGCCGTAGACTCTTGCATAACTAGGTTGCGGCTGAAAGTCAAGGATGCTGATGTTATCAAGGAAGAAGAAATTAAAGCAATTGGTGCCGGAGGATTGATTCGCCACGGCAACAACGTGCAGGTAATCGTAGGCATAAAGGCTGAATTGATTGCTGACGAAATCAAGAAACTTCTACAACGTAATAAAAACATACAAGCATAACTGAAAATTGGGAGCGTTAGCTCCCGATTTTCCAATTAATACTTGGAGGAGACCAATGCAGCAGTTTAATACCGCGACAACCAACATCGATGAAGTATCCCCCTTGGAGATGGTAAGAATTTTTAACAGGGAAGACAAAAAAGTAGCTCTGGCGGTTGAAGATTGCGGGCAGTCTGTTGCGATGGCGGTGGAAGCGGCAACAGAGGCTTTGCAGGGAGGAGGCAGGCTAATTTATATTGGGTCCGGTACGCCGGGTAAGATGGGCGTTATCGATGCATCGGAGTGCCCGCCAACTTTTGGGGTAAATGATAATACCGTAATTGGCATCATATCTGGTGGAACTGATGCGGTTGTCGGCTGGTGCGAAGATACCGAAGATAATGAGCACTTGGCGATAATAGATCTCGCAGCAAAAAAATTCTCAGCGGAAGATATCCTTGTCTGTGTTAGTGCCAGCGGCAACACACCCTATGTTCTTGCCGCCGCCGCCTATGCCAGAAAACTTGGGGCTAAAACTGTTGGTCTATGTTGCTCACCCGGAGGCAAGCTGGAAAAAGTCGTCGATATTTCGATTACAGTTGATGTAGGTCCTGAGGTCATCATGGGTTCAACCCGTCTCAAGGCGGGAACAGCTCAGAAGATGGTCTTAAACATTATCTCCTCCTGTGCCATGATTCGGTTGGGAAAAACTTACGGCAACCTGATGGTTGACGTGCTTCCCTTGAATGATAAGCTTAAACGGCGTGTAGTGGAAATCGTACAGATTGCCTGCGAATGCGATGAAAGAACAGCACGTAAGGCACTGGCGAAAGCAAACAATAATGCCAAAACTGCCATTGTCATGCTGCTCAAGGGGCTGGAAGCCGAAGCGGCACAGCATTGCCTTGCGCAGCATGACGGGTACGTAAAAAAGGCGCTAAAGGGCTGAGACAATGAAAGCGATTTATAATGCAAAGGTAATAACTAATCACGGAACTCTTGTTTCCCATGCAGTAGTCTTTACTGATAAGGTTATCGCCGTAGTGCCTGACAATGAACTTGAATCTTTCGTGGTTCAGGAACGGATTGATGCTAATGGGAATTATGTTGCTCCCGGTTTTATCGATATTCATGTCCATGGTTGTGCCGGAGCCGACACGATGGATGAGGATGACGGTGCTCTTGATATTATAAGTGAAAATTTGGTGCGGACAGGAGTTACGGCTTTCTTACCTACTACAATGACCATGCCGTTCGACTCCATTGAATACATCTTAGAACGCATCCGTTCTAAGATAGGCCAAGGGAATGGCGCTGAAATAGTAGGGTGTCATCTGGAAGGGCCGTTTATCAACAAGGAATACAAAGGAGCTCAGGACAAAACCTATATGCTTAATCCTGACTTTTCAAAGATAAGGGATTATGCCGATGTAATCAAAATTGCTACCATTGCTCCCGAATTACCGGGCAGTCTTGAATTTGTCAGGCAGGCGGTGGCAGACGGCATAATCGTATCTATAGGCCATAGTGCCGCTACCTATGACCGGGCTATGACGGCAATAAAGATGGGAGCATCTCATATTACTCATACTTTTAACGCATTGGGGGCGCTCAATCACCGGCAGCCCGGCGTTATCGGTGCGCTGGCCGACAGTAATGTTACTTGCGATCTAATTGCCGATAACATCCATGTTCATCCAGCCGTCCAGAGATTGTTATTAAAGCTCACGGGTCCAGAGAAACTGATTCTGGTTAGTGACGCCATGCGAGCTACTCTTATGAAAGACGGAGAGTATGATTTGGGTGGTCAAAAGGTTTTTGTCAAGAATGGTGAGGCTCGCATGGAAAATGGTGCGCTTGCCGGGAGTGTGCTTACTTTGGGGAACGCGGTGGCTAATTTCATCGCAACCAGCGGTCTGGCGCTATCCGAGGTTATAAAGATGGTTTCTCTTAATCCGGCCAGGAGACTGGGAATTGCCGACCGCAAAGGTGCTATTGAGGCCGGCAAAGATGCCGATCTTGTTGTGCTCGACGATAACTTAGAGGTTGCTATGACCGTGGCACGGGGGCAGACAGTCTACAGGAGGTATCATATTGAGAATTGTAATTGCCAAGGATTATGAAGATATGAGCGTACGTGCGGCTATGATTGTGGCCGGACAAGTATGTCTTAAGCCGGCTAGTGTTCTTGGCCTGGCTACTGGAAGCACCCCTCTTTTGATGTATAAAAAACTTATCCGTATGCATTGCCAGGCTGGTCTTGATTTTTCTGAGGCGCTAACTTTCAATCTTGATGAATATCTCGGATTATCTTCCTCAGATGAGCATAGCTATCACTGGTATATGAATCATAATTTTTTTAACCATGTCAATGTCCAGCGGGAAAACATTCATATTCCTGACGGCATGGCACAGGATATTGAACGGGAATGCCGCGAATACGACAGAAAAATTCTGGGATGCGGCGGTATTGATCTTCAGATTTTGGGTATTGGGACAAACGGGCATATTGGTTTCAATGAGCCTGATATTAAATTTGAAGCGACAACCCATAAGGTAAAACTTGACCTGGAAACAGTAACTGCAAACTCAAGATTTTTCGCTGATTTTAATGATGTACCGCGTTACGCTATCAGTATGGGCATCAAGACAATTATGCACGCTAAGAAAATTCTGCTTTTGGCTAATGGCGAAAATAAGGCTGATGCCATCTACCGTGCAATTTATGGTGGTATTACGCCGGAGATACCGGCTTCCATTCTTCAGCTTCACCAGGATGTCACCGTTATTATTGAGCAGAGTGCGGCAAAGGATATAAGGCAAAACGTCGCTTAACGGCCGCGAAGTTATGGTAATATTTTAAGTTGAACAATGTGAGGTGCAATGATATGTTCGGTTTTTTTAATAAGCGCAAAACTTTTAGTCTGTACGCTCCGGTCAAAGGCTGTATCCAGGATGTGCAAGCGACTCCAGACGCTGTATTTAGCAGCGGCATGATGGGGGATGGTATATGTATCAATCCCGAAGGCAGTGTTATTACTGCTCCGTGTGACGGTGAAGTTATTGTTGTGCCGAAAACCCGTCATGCGGTAGCACTTAAATCAACGAACGGGGTTGAGATATTAATTCATGTAGGGCTGGATACCGTCGAACTGGGAGGGGAAGGTTTTATTAGTCATGTCCGGCAAGGCGACCAAGTCAAACTTGGTGACAAACTACTTACTTTTGATGCGCCTTTTATCAGCAGCAAGGGCAAATCTTTGGTGACACCGGTTGTCATTACCAACATGGCTAAAGTTGACCGGCTGACAAAGCACTTTGACCGCGCTGACGGAATTATATTGGAAATTATGGCTAAATAGGTCTTAGTATAAATTGTGAAGGGGATCGTTTTTATGATTAAAGTTCAGGTTGTTGTCAATCGTGCTACCGGGCTGCACGCCCGTCCGGCGGCGGTAATCGCCAAGAAAGCCTCTGGTTTTACCAGTAAGATAAGTCTTTTGGCCAATGATAAAACGGCGGATGCTAAGAGTTTGCTTGCAATTATGGGAATGGGTGTAACTCAGGGAACAGAAATCACTCTGATGGCTGATGGGGCAGATGAAAAAGAATGTATTGCTGCCTTGAGCCCGCTTATAACGGCTATGGAATAGTTGGCTGTACTTCCTATCAGGACAAAAAAAGCCTATACCCGTCAGTTGGCAGGTATAGGCTTTGCTGTTGCAAATCTTGCTTCCTAGTTAGAAAAGATGTTTCAATTCGTGAATGATATGAGCGACGCCGCTTTCATCGTTAGATTTTGCTACGTATTGACAGCACTTTTTGATTTTATCTTCGGCGTTGCCCATAGCCACGCCAATGCCGGCTATTTCCAGCATGGAAAGGTCGTTAAAGCTGTCGCCGATTGCGATTGTTTTACTGACGGGAATGTTTAGATGATCGGTAAGATGTTTAAGAGCAAAACCTTTAGAGGCGTTACTGTTTATCATTTCGAAATTATATTGTCCGGAGATAAGCATAGTTAAACCTTCTAAATTACTAAAATAATTTCGTCCTCTGGTTAGTTTGACTGGGTCGAAGGAAAGCCCCAGCATATTGTAATATTCAATATCAGTATCCACTATACTGTCAATATCTTTAACGATTCTGATGCCTTTTTGCGAGTAAATAAGACTCAATATTTTGTCCAAGGCAGCAGGATCAAGGGAAGGGTCGGCAGCTTTAGCCCTGGCAAAATCCAATTTCAGCACGTCTTCTGTAGTAGGTGACAAAAAGATAGTGTTGTCTGTGGAAATCTCATAATAGTAGTCGTTATTATGCAGCCAGCGCAGTGATGGCGCGACGAATTCCTTAGCAAGAGACATTGCCTTGAGCTTCTTTCCATCCCGGGTGAAGATAAATGAACCGTTATTCGAGATAATGTGTGCTGAAATCCCAGCCTTCTCACATACTGCTCTGGCGTCGGCATAAGTGCGCCCGGTGGCAATTGCTATTTCTAAGCCTTCCTTCTGTGCCAGTTCTAGCGCTGATAAATTTTCGGGGCTGATCTCGTGCTGTGAGTTAAGTAGCGTACCATCAAGATCGGTTACGAATAGCTTCACTTTTTCACCTCTTTATAAAGTAAGACTTGCCTCAGGTGGGGTTTTAACTCTATCTGAAGCTTAATCACACTTATCCAGGGAACTTAGTCGCTCTTACTCCCGCCTGTAGTGCGGGAGTTTTAGAGCGAGTTAGTCATCGGATAATTTTTTGGCCACAATCAGGTCAACATTGTGCTTAGCAAGCAAATCGGCAAAATCATCGGGTGGGTTGCTAGCGGTAATAACCAGGTCGATCTGCGAAAGATCGCATATTTTGAAACTGCACGTTTTTCCAAACTTGGATGAGTCAGCTAGTACTACCGCTTGTTTTGCCTGACTAATCATCTTGCGGATGACAGCGGCGTCTTCATCATGATCCACGGTAAGGCCGTGTTCTGAAAATCCAGCCGCACCGATGAAAAGCTTATCGGCAAAACATTCAGACAAGGTGTTTAGTGTCGTAGCCCCATAGAAGTAACGGTGCCTGTGACGTAGACGGCCACCCAGCATAATAAGGGTGATGTTTTCTTTAGTGGCAATTACATCGGCTACATTAATAGCGTTTGTGATAAGTGTGAAAGGTACGTCATCCAGTAGCTCAGCGCAAGCCAGCACTGTTGTTGAGGCATCGAAAATGACACAGTCACCTTGTTTTATCAGTCTGGCAGCGCATGCGGCGATATGCTGTTTTTCTTTAACATCAGTAACAATGCGTTCCGAATACGGTTTGCAGCTGTCGTGGGAAGCGGGTAGAATTGCTCCGCCGTGAGTACGAATGACAGCTCCACGATCGGCTAAGCTGACAAGATCCCTACGGGCTGTATCCCGGGAAACATCGTAAAGACGGCAGATTTCATCTGCGCTGATTCGTTTGTTTTGTTTAAGATAGTCAAGAATGGCTTGCATTCGCTCCTCTTGATACATCGAAGCCCTCCCCTGGAATTATCTTCCTATATATTTTGATTTTAATTAAGTATAAGTGTTTAGTCAAGTATTTATAATCAAATATAAGTAAAAGCATTTTTGGAATAATTTATTTGTGTAAAAACAAAAATCAAATTTGTAATAGTCGGAAATACACAAATACCCCCATCTGTAGGAAATAAAACTACAGAATGGGGGTATTGCTTATGGCGAAGTGAGGCTATACACAAGCAATGAATAAATAGAACTAATGGACGAATGAGAATACTTACAGGAATTTAATGGTCATGTCGCGATAATATTTCGCTTTGGTAGCAAATGGTTCTTTAATGAAATTCGGCTCATCCTGGATCATCTTCTCTAATGTACTTCGCTCTATAATTATATATGGCCTAATTATTCCAAACGGGGTATGAATTTCGGACGAGAGATGCCCAGTGTCGATGTGTGAAAAATTCGGCCCATCCATATAGACTGTATACTCACCCACGACCTGATCATTCTCAGTTACTTTCATTCCTACGTGGTTCTTTTTCCCAGACATAAAAGAGTTTAGAACCGAATACATTGAATGATGGTTTTGCTTAAATGCTTCAAATGCCCGTTTGTAGAATGGTACTAAATCTTCCTGGATAAATGCGTTAGTATTGTTCAAGTATATCCCTTCTTGTCATTTTATTGTTCTACTTATACACGTTACCCAAGGGCGGTAGAATATATGCATTAGCGTAGGTCGACTGTTCAGGGGTAGTTTTTTTAAGGGCAATATAGTTCACTCGAAAGCAAATTTACTAAATCATAATGAAGAATTAACATTTCTATCTTTACTAAAATGCTACACTGTATTTAGGCAACAGACATAATCTTCATAAAAGGCGGTTGATCAGAGTGAAGAATATCAGCGCTGGACTTCTTATGTATCGCTGGAAGCAAGATAAATTAGAGGTGTTATTGTGCCATCCTGGTGGTCCGCTGTATGAAGGTAAGGACAATGGGTATTGGGGCCTTCCAAAAGGAAAAGTTGAAGCTAATGAGACAATCCTGCAAGGGGCATTTCGGGAATTCGCAGAAGAAACGGGCTTCGAACCATGTATTAGCGAATTAATTTCACTAGGCAGCGTAACTGAGAAAAGCGGAAAGCTTATTTGTGTCTGGGCATTTCAGGGCAACTGCGATGCTGATCAACCAGTACAAAGCAACTTGTTTCAAATGGAATGGCCTCCTCGCTCAGGGAGAATCCAATCATTTCCGGAGGTAGATCAACTACAGTTTGTGACACCAGACATGGCTAGGATTAAGATTGAATGCATCCAGCGGCAATTTGTTGAGCGGTTAGAAAAACATTTACACTTGGGTTATCAAATTAAGGAAGCTTTATAGATTAGCTAGTAGAAACACCTATAGGGTAGAAACATAAAGGAGGCAAGGAATGAAGAGAATAGCTCTTATTGCCCACGATCAAAAAAAAGCAGAAATGCTTGCATTCGTGAAAGAACATGAAAGTGTTTTAGCTCAGCATTTTTTGCTAGCGACTGCTACTACTGGAAAAATAATCGCACAGAATACTGCTCTTACGGTAAAAACGTATTTATCAGGACCTATGGGAGGCGATCAGCAAATCGGAGCCCAAATTGCTTCTCAGGAAGTTGACATTGTGATCTTTCTTCGAGACCCATTAACTGCACAACCGCATGAACCGGATATAACGGCTTTGCTTAGAATATGCGATGTTCACAATGTTCCCGTGGCCACTAATATGCAGTGTGCGCATTTAATCTTATCCTGCTTAGGTGGAGTTATAAGAAGGTCGGCATAAGTGAGTAAAATTCAGACATTTACTAAACTGGGCTATAATAAATAGCAGCGCGCCATTGTTATGGCGTGCTGCTATTTATTATGGTGCACGGCGCATGGAGAGGATTCTTACTATGTGTATCGGCATATTTTAAGGGCAGTACTTTTAGCTGTACAAAATTGGGTATTTTACGAGCACACTTTGCTATTTGCAGTGCATATCAATAGTTAAAGGTTCTCACAGAATATAGCGATGGATCATAAGAGTTTTTTATTGTTAGGATAACCAACTCCAATTTCCATCGACCTTTAACCGCGAATTATAATGTTAACAAGACTATTCTAACATCATGGGTCAGCCATTTACGCCCTGGAATGAATGGTCAGTGTATCAATCGAATATGGAGGAGAAATAGTTTATGGAGAAAAATGGACAAAGTAAAGAAAAGAAAAAGGGAGCTGGTCTTACCACTCAAATTTTTCTTGCTCTCATTCTAGGTGTTATTTTTGGCTATACTTTTCCTACTCAGGCTCAGGCGTTAAAACCAATCGGCGACATGTTTATTCGTATGATTAAAATGATTGTTGTGCCGTTGATTTTTGGTTCGTTGATTATGGGTATTGCTGGTACCGGCGACTTCAAAAAGCTGGGGCGCCTGGGCGGTAAAGCACTCATTTGGTTTGAAGTAGCGACAACTTTGGCTCTCATTGTTGGGTTAGTGGTGGTTAACGTTTTTCAACCAGGTGTTGGACTTTCTCTCCCAACTGGTGATGCCAGTGCGGCAACCGGAGCAGCTAAAAAATCAATTGATATGGTGCAAATGATGGTCAACATTGTACCGACAAATGTAATTGATGCGGCAGCTCGTGGTGACATGCTGCAGATCATTTTATTTGCCTGTTTTTTTGGTGTAGCGGCAGCCGGCGTAGGCGCCAAAGGCGAAATAGTAATAAAATTTGCAACAAGCATAACGGAAATTATGTTTAAAGTCACTGGGTATGTTATGAAATGTGCTCCTATCGGTATCTTTGCGTTAATTGCTTATACTGTAGGTAAATTTGGTCTGGCGATGGTTATTCCTCTGGCCAAACTAATTGGTTCCTTGTATTTTGCAGTAATATTCTTTCTTACTATAGTGCTGGTAGTCGCCACTTTGGTTACTCGGGTAAATTTCTTTCATGTGGTACGGGCTCTCAAAGAGCCGCTATTAATTTCTTACTCTACTGCTGCTAGTGAAGCGGCGCTGCCGGTAGCTATGGAAAAATTAGAGAAATTTGGTGTTCCTAAACATATTGTTACTTTCGTATTACCCACAGGTTATACTTTCAACCTGGACGGTTCGACGCTATATAGTTCGCTGGCCGTTGTGTTTATTGCGCAAATGTATAATATTGACTTTCCGCTGTCAACACAATTACTGATGATGGTAACCCTGATGTTATCTACCAAAGGTATTGCCGCGGTACCAGGGGCATCGATCATTGTTATTGCTGCCACCGCTTCTGCTTTTGGGTTACCGGTAGAAGGTATCTCCATTATCCTTGGTGTTGATAGGATTATGGATATGGCCCGGACTACTTGTAATGTATTTGGTAACTGTATAGCGACTATCGTAGTAGCGCGTTGGGAGAAAGAATTACCTGATGAAATCCTGCAGGTAGCTTATGCACAAAACTATGATGATTGATTACTAAAGTGAAGAACCAATTTTAATTGGTTCTTCAGTGACTAGGAAACACTGTAATAGATTATAATGGTTAAGATGTATAAAATCAGAGAGGTTTGCCCTCTCTGATTGATTTTTTGTATAATAAGAATCAACGTAAGGTGTGTAGTACGTACAAAAATGTATATATTTACCTTACATATATACATTGCCTGGAGGATAATAACGGATGGATATTCAATTATTTCAATCATTTCTGTTAGTATCTAAACTGAGTAACATTACCAAAGCAGCCGAGATGTTGAATTTCACGCAACCAACAGTTACTGCGCAGATCCGCACGCTGGAAGAACATTATGGGGTGCGTTTATTTGAGCGTATTGGCAGGAAACTTTATATTACTGAAGCTGGGCGTGAGCTTACTTTGCATACAGAAAAGCTGTTGGCCGTTTACCGTGACATTAATACTGCAATGCAACGTTTTTCTGACATGGATAGTCCTATCAAAATAGGAGCATCGACTGCAGTTGCCAGCTATATCATTTCACCAATATTACTGGACTTTCAAAACACCGGGATGGCCGGCTCGGTTATTGTAGATATTTGCATCGACCTGCCGACAACGGTAAAAGGACTTATGGATAATACTTTTGATCTAGCTATTGTGCACAATAAAATTAACAATAGTCAAATCATCCAATTTGACCTGTCACAGGAAAAATTGGTCTGGATAGTCAAACGTGATTTATTTGCTGAAAACAACCATTGTCAAGAGGTAAGCCATTATCCTTTCATTAATTTTCGTCCTGGTTGTGTGTACCGAAGCTTGTATGAAGACGTACTGCAAGAAAAAGGGGTTCAGTCTATTATCGAATATAGCGACGCGGAAGCCATTAAACGGGCAGTGCTGGATGGAGTGGGTTCAAGTATTCTGCCCCATATATTAGTAGAACCGTTTTTAGCAGATGGAACATTAGTGGAATTTAATAATGTTCCACAGCTTACGTTCGTTATGTCTATCGCTTTTCATAAAAGTAAGGTGTTAACACCGGCTATGCGGGCTCTGCTTTTGATCTTTGCAGGACATGCCAATATTCAAAGCGACCTCACCCAATATATTGATGCTAAATCATAGGCAGTTTTTATCGTTAGGATAACCAACCCCAATTTCCATCGCCCCTTACCTGCAAGTTATAATATTAGTAAGATCATTAAGGGGGAGGAACAATGCGGGCTTGTAGTTTTGTGTGTATTATCGGCGTAGTGTACTTACTCATTAACCAATTTTACCGGGGGCTCCATTGGGAACAGCTCATCTTCGGCGGTCTTGTGGTCGTCGCCATATGGACGGATTGCGAACGCTGGCTGCGGTATAAGTTTAGGCGGCGAAAGCATGGCTGACGAGCAAAGGAAGAAGGAGTATGCTGCTCTTGCTATCATAAAAACAGGCTTGTATAAAGGGATAGGCTTAGTTTTGCGATTAGCGAAAGTTATCGTTCCTGCGATTATCTTCGTATCTATTTTGCAAACGACAACTATATTAAATACCATTGGTCAACTATTTGCCCCAATCATGCAGATGGTCGGCTTACCGGGTGAAGCAGCCATTGCATTTATCATTGGTATCTTTGCCAGTATTTACGCCGGTATTGGAGCTATGATCGTGTTACCCTTATCACGAGGAGAAGTAACTATCTTAAGTACTATGATTGCTATCTGTCATAGTGCGTTTATGGAAACGGCAGTGGTAACTGAAGCAGGCGCCAGTGGCACCTTGGTATTCTGCATGCGCTTTATCGGCGCTTTTCTAGCCGCATGGCTTATTCATGTGTCGGGGATATAGGGGGGAAGAAGATGACACTCTTAGCCACAGTATACCAAGGGCTGCTTGTTAGTCTCATAAGTGTGGGGAAACTGGCGCTTATCATTTTGCCGTTTATGGTTATGATTGAGTTTGCCAAACGGTACGGGTGGTTGGAGATCATTGCGAAGTGGTCACAGTGGTTTACTGATATCTTTCGTCTGCCCAAAACTGCTGCTTTGCCTGCCTTCGTTGGTTTATTTATTGGAATTGTGTCCGGTAGTGGCGTTATTCTGCAAACTGCCCAAGAAGAAAACTATTCTCGCAGGACGCTTAGCATCCTGTTTGTAATGGTCGGAATCTGTCATTCCTTATTTGAGGAAACGCTTCTCTTCGTAGGTATGGACGTGAATCTCATGGTAGTAGTAGGGTTTCGCCTCCTGATTGCGCTACTCTTCGCTTATCTCCTTGGGTGGATTTTAGAACGACAATGTATAAGGTTGCAGCAGAAGAGCACACTTTTATAATCGCCTAGACTTAGTCTAGGCGATTTGCTATTGGGGAGGCTTGGGGGGAATCATTTTAGAGAATAGTAAAAAGAAAACTTATTTACTCCTATAAATGGTTATAATATGATAAATATTCCTTTTTTGGAGCAGATTGATATGTGTATTAAAGTTGTACTGGACAATGTTGGTAAAAGATTTGGTGACAGGTCGCTGTTTTCAAGAATTAGTGCCGAGATCGTCAGCGGCCATTGTCTGGTCGTAACTGGCCGTAACGGCTCAGGCAAGTCCACACTACTTAAGATCATTGCTGGATTGATTCGGCCAAGCACTGGTCAGGTTCAGTTTACTTTGGACAACACCGTCATACCAAAAGAGCGAACTGCTTATGCAGGTCTTGTTTCACCTGATATGGCGATGTACAAGACACTTACCGGGATCGAAAATATTATCTTCTGGACAAAGGTATGTGGCATAGCCTGTTCCAAGTCAAGGGCGGAAGAATTATGCAATCAGGTAGGGCTGGGCGGAGCCGGGAGTGAGCAAGTTTTTACCTATTCCACAGGAATGAGACAACGGCTCAAATTTGCTGTAATACAGGCAGTTAATCCTCCGGTATGGCTCTTGGATGAGCCTTCTAGCAACTTAGATGAGCGGGGGAAAAGTATGGTAAAAGCGTTGATTACTGACGCAGTCAAAATGAATGCTGTGATTATTGCTACCAATGAAGCTGAGGAGGCTCGTTATGCCACCAGTAAGATTGAACTTTAGCAGCATAGTATGGGCAATACTGCGAAAAGACATGGTATGCGAGTTTCGAACAAGATATGCTGTCGGGGCAATTATTATGTTTGCGTTCACCACGTTATCAAGTGTCAGTATGGCTATTGCGGGGAAAGAGTTGCCGCCAACGTTTGCTGCGGCATTACTTTGGATAGTGATGTTCTTCTGCTCTATGGCTGGCTTAGCCCGGGTATTTGTGCAGGAGCACGAAACGGGAACGCTTCTGGGACTAAGGCTGTATGCGCCAAGTCTGGCTGTATTGTGTGGCAAGCTGTTGTTCAACATAGGGCTTTTAGCTGGTTTAAGTTGTCTGGTGGTACCTCTATTTGTTATTTTTCTTAACGTTACTATGGAAGAATGGCACCTATTTTCTTTGGTTTTAATACTAGGTGGCGTGGGAATTGCGGCGGTAGCAACGTTGACCGGTGCCATGGTGCTATCCGCGCGGGGCGAGCAGTCCATCTTTACTGTACTGACATTTCCTGTCCTATTGCCACAATTTCTCAGTGCAATAAATGTTTCCACAAAAATTTTGTCAGGTGAAGTACCGGGAATTGATGAACTGATATTTATGGCCGGCTATGATGCAGCGGTTATTGCCGCAGGTATGTTGTTGTTTGACTATCTTTGGCAAGATTAGGAGGACATATGAATCGGAAAACAATGGCAGTAGTAAGCGCAGTATGGTTAATGGGAGTAATTTATTCGGTGTTTTATCTGGTACCACCGGCTGCGGGGCTGGGCTATCTTGTTCGTATCGCGTTTTTTCACATCCCGGTAGCCTGGGTGTCAGTGCTTGCTTTTTTGGTTTCAGCAGCGGCAGCCGGACAATATTTGAGGACAAGGCAATTACGATATGATTGGGTAAGTGCGTGTTCGGCCAGACTCGGGCTTAGTTTTTGCCTGTTGGCTACGGTAAGTGGCGCTATGTTTGCCAAGTTAACCTGGGGGGCTTATTGGAATTGGGATCCTCGCCAAACAACAATCTTTATACTGTTTTTAATCTACGGGGCGTATATGGCGCTGCGCAGCGCCATCGAGGAAGAGGAACGCCGGGCTGTTGTGGCCGCTGTGTACGCTCTCTTATCCTTCCTTACGGTGCCGTTTCTGGTTTTCATTATTCCGCGAATGTACTTTTCTCTCCATCCTGAACCGTTGCTCAATAGTGGTGGTAAGATGCAGATGGAGCCGGTGATGTTGTATGTGTTAGCAGCGGCCATTGCCCTCTGCACAGCATTATACGGGATGCTCCTGGCCGGAAGTGTTATGGAAAAGACCATCGCCACCAAAAAGGGGCTGGATGAATGAAAAAAAGCCGGGTATTCTTACTTGCCGTTATTGTTATTTTTATTGCCTATAGCATCTTAGTGTACCAAAGCTCATTAACGACTTATGTGGATTTTGCACAGGCTAAGAGTACAAAAAGTGCGGTTCAGGTAAAAGGATCGCTCGCAACATCTAAAATTACGCAAACGGAGGATGGCCGTGCTATTGCTTTTGTGTTGCGCGATGATAATGGAGAAGAAGTAACTGTAATCTACCATGGCGTCAAACCGGAGGGCATGGAACAAGCAGCGGGTATCGTTGCTATTGGAAAATACGCCAATGGGCAATTCCAGGCAGACAAACTGCTTGTCAAGTGTCCGTCTAAATATCAGGGGAGTGTGAAGCAATGATTGGTTACGCAGCAATTGCTTTGGCGTTAGTTGTTTCCGTCGCGGCAGCGGGTCTATATTTGATATTGATCAATAATAAAAAATATAGCAGTGAAAAACTGGTGAGCATTGCTCGGGTTCTATATAGCGTATCAACTTTACTTATCGGTATTGCGGCTGTCTATCTATTCTATTTGATTTTAGGCAACAAGTTCGAGTATGCCTATGTATTCGGCTATTCCTCGCGGGAATTATCGATTGCATACAAACTGTCTGTTTTTTGGGCCGGACAAGAAGGATCGTTTTTACTGTGGCTGGTTTTTCACGCCATATTCGGAATGGTTCTATTAAAGAGGCCCGCAGCTCCTGCCGGTGTAATGCTGGTCTATTGTGTGACTCAGTCGGTTCTGTTGGTGATTCTTCTTATCAAGAGCCCGTTTATGGTGTTGTCTGAACCGCACCTGAATGGCGCTGGTCTTAATCTTCTCTTGCAAGATCCTTGGATGGTGATTCATCCGCCGGTTGTTTTTTTAGGTTACGCCGCATTAGCTGTACCGTTTGCTTATGCTATTAGCGGACTCATCACCGGTTGTCACCAGGAATGGGTGGCGCCAGCCAAAACCTGGACACTTTTTGCGTTATCCAGTCTGGGAGCAGGCATTTTTATTGGTGGTTTTTGGGCGTATAAAGTTTTGGGCTGGGGCGGCTATTGGGCCTGGGACCCTGTAGAGAATTCATCACTGGCACCGTGGCTGGCCGCAGGTGCAACGGCGCACTTACTGCTAATGGCTAAGGGCCGTGCCGGTGCTATTAGGCTTGCCTACGTTGGTGTAATTTCAAGTTTTCTCTTAGTACTGTATGGCACTTTCCTTACTCGCAGCGGAATAGTAAGCGACTTTTCTACCCATTCGTTTGCAGATGAGGGAATTGGCGGATTTTTAGGTATTGTCGTACTTGCTGCTTTAACAGTATCATTTGGATTTTATATCTTAAGACTGCCTACTATGCCTTCTGGTGAGTTATATCCGGGAGTTGCCAGCCGTGAATTCATATTAGCACTTACCGCATTGCTCTTGGTATTTTTCTGTGTAGTAGTTTTTGCCGGCATGTCAACGCCGCTTATTACTATGGCCTTCGGTAGCCCCAAAAGTGTCGGCAGTGCTTTTTACAATGATGCTGCTTTACCGTTGGCTGTAGTCATGGGGGCCGCGCTCATAATTGCGCCTGTGGTAAAAATGGGTGGTGTGTCCGGCGGTCATCCTAAACAGTACTGGTGGCTGGTATTTCCTGCGGTAATGGGAATTTCATTAGCTGACTGGATAACAATACTCGATCAGCCGCTCATTACGCTAGTTGTTTGTATGGCGATAGCAGCCGCTGCCTCTCAGCTATATTCGGCTTGGCGCCGGGGTACTTCGAAGGGAGTGGCTTGCAGTCATCTGGGGGTGGCCGTTATCTTAATCGGTATTATGACATCAGGCGCAGGAAGTAAATCCGCGATAGTAAGTTTCACCCAAGGTCTGCCGCAGCAAGTTTTCGGCGAACGGGTGACATATATAGGAACAGAGACTGAGCCAGCCGGTGAAGTAAGGTGTAATACCTTTCAGGTCGGCGCTAGCCAAGACGTTGTTCACTCGTTAACTAAGCTAAATAAAGAAGGTCAACCGGCAGCCAGGGAACCAGGCATTTATCGTCGGTTACTCTCCGATCTATATATAGCCCCTATGGTAAAAACGGAGGAGGATCATGGCCCGGAATTAATGTTGGTTAAAGGCGAATGGATAAATCAGGGCGAAGTACAATTAGCGTTCGTAAAGTTCAATATGGCAGGCATGGATGGGGATGGTCCAGTACGTGTGCAGGCTCTGATTGAAGTTAAAACCGGCTCTCTGTCTCAAGAAGTAAGACCAGAACTGACTAATAAGAACGGCCAGATTACGGGTTCGACAGTCAAAGCGCTTGATCGGTATGAAATTCATATAGTGGGACTTAAACCTGGGGAGGGAAAAGTTTTTATTGAGTTTAAAGATACCTTTATCGGCAAAGCTACAGGACAAGAGCAGCTAGAGGCTGAATTTAGCCAAAAACCTCTTATCAATCTGGTCTGGTTCGGAGCCTTCCTAATCACGGTTGGGACAGGCTGGGTTTGGAGTTACCGTTAGGTAACTCCTTTTTTTATTCATCTAGACAATTTTCACTACTTTCAATGTTGAATTCGATGTATTTGTTGCATAAGTAGATTACTGTGTGGAAATCTAAGAATGTAACAATTGAGGCCTTGTTTTAACGGGGAGGTAGACGTATTGGAATGGAAGAGGTATTTGGAAAAAAATAGTCTGAAACTAATACTTGTTGGCGTTTTAGCGGCTATGGTAGGGATGGCCGTCGCTGGCGGCGGTATTGCGTATGCCGATAAGGCCTCATTTTGTAGCAGCTGTCACTCAATGAAATATGTTGCGACAACATGGCAAGCATCAAATCACCGGCAATTTACTTGTGGTGATTGCCACTTGCCTCAAGAAAATATAGTCGAAAAAATGATGGTCAAAAACCAAACTGGAATACACGATACCTATCACGAATTCTTACGCGATTATCCTGATACGATTAGAGTAAGTGGTAAAGGTAGAGCCATCGTAGAACGTAACTGTTTACGCTGCCATGCTTACACTGTTCAGACTACATTCATGTCAACAGGCGGGCAGTCTTGCACTAAATGCCACCGAGGTATGATACACGGCCATATTGTAGTTAAGGAAGGTGTTCCTGTTGAATAGAACGCAAAAATTGCTTGTTGCATTCTTATCGTTTGTTGTGTTATTTACCGGTGTAATCATAAGCCGGGTATGGATTTTCAAGCCGCAGTCAACTGTTCAACTAGTACGACTGCCTGCGGGGGAATATGACCCCGAAATTTGGGGAAAAAGTTATCCCCTAGAATATAGCAGTTATAAGAAAAACTTAGAAATGGCTCCGTCACCTACGGGGTATGATGGCAATCTAAAAGTACAAAAAGCTGAGATGCAGCCAGAATTATATACCAACTTTAAAGGTAATCCCTTTAGCGAAGATTATACGGAGGATAGAGGCCATCCTTACGCGATGGAAGATTTGCGTGAATCTAAACGGATTGGACCTGCCGCCAAAGGAGCTTGTATAACCTGTAAAACTCCTTATCTTGAACAGGCGTACCAAGAGATGGGCTGGGGTTATGCCAGCAAACCTCTTACTGAATTGATGGATAAAGCAAAACATTCAGTTTCCTGTGCGAACTGCCATGATCCTGAGACTATGGGGCTTCGCGTTATTAACCCAGCCTTTACTGAAGCTATGCAAAAGCGAGGCATTGATGTAACCAAGGCAAGCCGGGAAGAAATGCGCAGTTACGTTTGTGCTCAGTGTCACGCTGAGTACTACTTTGAACCAGGTACTTTTAAGGTCATCTTTCCCTGGGAAAAGGGTTTAACACCTCAGCAAATGTATGAATACTACTCGACTAAACCAAATGGTTTTGTCCGGGACTTTATCCACCCAGACTCACAAGTTCCTGTACTTAAGGCACAGCATCCGGACTATGAGGAATGGCAAAACGGTGTACATGGTCAGTTTGGTGTTTCTTGTGCAGATTGTCATATGCCGTATATGAGAAAGAGCGGACAAAAGTATACTTCTCATTGGATAACCAGCCCAATGAAAACAATCAATGAATCCTGTACTCCCTGCCATACCCAAGGGAAAGAGTTACTGTATGGTCAAGTAAAGGCATTCCAGGATAATGTCTGGCAACTTCAGCATACTGCTGGTCAAACGATTGCAAGGGCGCATGGCGCTATTCAAAAGGCGGGTGCGGGTACAAATCCTAACCAGACAGAGCTTACTAATGCCCGTGAACTGTTGCGGCGTGCGCAGTGGTATTGGGACTATGTCGCGTCGGCGAACAGTATGGGTTTCCATAATCCTGTGCAAGAGCTTAATACATTAGGACAAGCAATTGATTTGGCACATCAAGCCATTGATGCTGCCAATAAGGCGGCAGGTACCAATACCCTATAACTTCAGTAACTAGCTGCTTCCTTGTTTGAAAAATTTAGTACAAAGTAATTTCGATCAGGGTGATTCCAATGTTTGTTTAGTAAAGGAAAGGGCTGCAGAGTAGTCTGCAGCCCTGTATTTTACTTCTAAACGAATAGTTAATCCATAATACGTTTTTCTCCTGTGATGGCTTGCAGGGGTTTTATGTCCTGTGTTGCCTCGAGTACTCCTAAGAATTCACCGCTTGCATCTCGTATTGCAATATATTGGATATAAACAAATTTATCACCCAGTCTGAGCCAAAAGCTCTCCTTGTCTTTCTTTCCGGACTGTAAATCCGCTGCAAGCTGCTCAACAATGTGAACACTGGCAGGTGGGTGGCAGTTTTCAACCTTTCGTCCAATAATGGTTTTTGTACGATGGAAGATACGGTCCTTCGATGCGGAAAAGAATTTGACGAGATTGTCTCTGCCAACAAAAGTTATGTCTAGTGGCAGATGGCTGAAGATTAGTTCAATTTCTTTCGGTGTGAGAATACCTGTAGCAAACTTGATAAGTCCTTGGGCATCTAGATTTTTACTTGTGTGCACATCTGTGAGTGCGGACTTATGTGGTAACCACCGGATAGCTGGCTCAATGAGACAATAGCCGATTTGATCGCTGTCTTCCTGGATAAGCAGCCAATCATTTTCGCTCAGTGTTTCCAGTAGCATGGGAAACATGATCTTATTTTCCTTAAAAATCATTTCGGTAATTTGATGCAATGATTCTTCAAATTTACTTAGAAACTGCTCTTTAGAGCTTGCCGAATAGTGCAGCGCTATTTGTTTGGTTTCCTTGAGCAGTGCCCGGATTTCATCATCTACTCCCCACATGACCTTTGGTGGTGCGGTAATGCCGTAATTTTCAAGGATGGGAAAGATAAGATTTTCTTTTCGGGTGTAGTGTTTATCAACGTCCCACAGTAAATTTATCTTTTCCAATAGTTCATTTACAACGGCTGATTCCTGTTCAAGATTGGCGGTCTTTAGCCTGGCGATAAGCGGACGAATATCTTTGTTAATCAGTTCTTCTATTGCCTGGTTTTCCTTGCGGTAAATGTCGAGAGGATGTCCTTGAGCTACATCCGTACCGGGCTTTTCGCTTAGTGCTTCCTTAAATACAGCTGCATGTACATCACAAAGGCTTTGGATTTCTTCGACAGGAATACCTTCGTTAATAAGACTTTGCTCAATCAGGGAAAGTTCTGCTGCATCCATTTCCGCAGCTATAGAATCGAAAAGGGGTTTTACTTCCTCAACACTTTTTCCTTTATGCAAGTCGAGCAGTATCCCTTTGATAATTTGCTTTCTGTGCTCCCGGTTATTTATAAGTTCACTCATTTGGTCTTCGCCCTCCATCTAATAGTTTCTTATATTTTTAGGTTAAGAGAACAAATATATTCCATGGGGAAGAGACAATCAAAGGATCTATTATAGTTTGAATTGATAAATTATCGACTATTTTTAGTCTCCTTACAAAATTTATAATCTTAACTACTTGAAAGAGCGGATTTTCTAGTTATACTGTAATTGTAGCGGAAAAGTGGGGAAGTATATTATATAAGTGATTTTATTCCATTGGGAGGTAGCCTCTTATGCGGAAAATCTGGCTTGCAGGCGGTTGTTTTTGGGGCGTTGAGGCGTATTTCTTGCAGCTCAAAGGAGTGCTGGATACAAAGGTAGGATATGGGCAAGGTACGATAGACCAGCCTACCTATCAGCAGGTATGCTCGGGTACTACCGGATATACTGAGGTCTGTGAGATTACTTATGATGAAAAGCATTTGCCATTACCGAAGCTATTGGAACATTTTTTCCGGATTATCGACCCAACTACACTAAACCGCCAAGGTCCGGACCGAGGTAATCAATATCGATCAGGAGTGTATTACTCATCTGATGACGAAAAGGAGATCATTGTAAATTTTATAAATGAAATGCAACCCCACTATATGGATCCAATTGTAGTAGAAGTTGAACCTATGAAGAGCTTTTTTCCCGCCGAGGACTATCATCAAAGGTATTTGGAAAAAACACCTGGCGGGTACTGCCATGTTAATTTAGGATTGGCGCGACCAGATGAGCGTAAATAGCAACCTGTGCTTCCGATCAAATGTTCAAGACCTGCGTAACAAATGCGTTACGCAGGTCTTGATTTACTAATAAAAAATATTAATTATAAAAACTGAGTTTCATTGAAAAAAATAGAGGAATATGCCAAAACATGGAAAACAATATAAGAGTATCCGTTTTTTAGGAGGGCTTATATTGTTGCCATCTTCTATCCATGCCAGAGTATATATTTTGATTACGATAATAGTAACAATTCCTCTGATTTTTTTTGCTTATATAAATGCAAATAATACGAAACAACGTCTTATACTTGAAAAACAACAGACTCTGACTATGATTGCAAACACGTTAGATCAGAAGGCTATTCGGTCTTATGATAGTGTTTTGGAGGAGCGAAATGCCCAAAATCTTTCGGTTGACGAAAAGCGACGGATACTTAATGAGTTTTTTCAGCCTTTCATTAATGAGGTATTTCAAAAATATCCTGGCTATGGATTGGCGTATTATCATCGCGATTACAACGTAATTGCGCTTGCGCCATATAAAGAAAATTTAATTGGAGTGCAGGCACATCCGCTTGCTTTACAGGTTTATGAAACCCAAGCAATTACTTTTGTGCAGTTAGATAGCGGTGTAATGCGGGGCGGTAAGCCGCTATTAGCAGTTATTTACCCGCTTTTGTATGAGGGTAAAGTCATTGGACATGCTGCGGTTAATATAACCATTGAAGATATTGAAAATGAATTTTATGCAGTATTAGCAAGAAACATTCTTGTTACCTTCGGGATTTGGTGTCTAATCATCATTACCATAAGATGGTGCTTTAATGGTATTGATAGATCTCTTAAGGAATTCGCAGTACAAGCTAAAGAAGCTTGTACTGACATTAGTAAATTCAAAAGTTTTCCGCCGCTTATTCCAGTATTTGCTGAAATTATCGACCTGAGGGAAAATCTAAGAAAGCGGGAACACAGTTACCGAACATTAGCAGAAAACTCTCCTGACTCAATATATCGCTTTGACCGTGACGGCAGGCTATTATACTTCAATCCCGAAGCGGAAAGACGTGTAGGGAGAAAGTTTCCGCTAGGGAGAAAGCCAGGCGAATATAGTTTTATTCCGCCCATGTATAGTCAATTTGTAGTTGAGACAGTAAAAAGAGTTGTCGAAACAGGTACTAAAGTAGAGGTCGAATATGAGAACAAAGACTTTCAAAAATGGCGAAATCGGCATTTTAAATTGACGTATATACCGGAAAAGAATTCGCGTGGTGAAGTCGAGACTGTCCTTGGTTTTTCGAGGGATGTTACCGAGATCAAACAAGCAAATGAACGTTTCTTGAAAGCCTTTAATTTAAACCCTAATCTTATGATGCTAGTATCACTTAAGGATAGGACTTATATTGATGTTAACGAGGCTTTTCTAAAGGCCTGTAGTCTTAAAAGGGAAGAAGTCGTTGGACGGTCGGTACTGGAATTAAATCTTTTTGCGGATGCAAAACAGCAAGAAGAATTGCAAAACTTACTATTTGGCCAAGGCTATATTTCGAACTATGAGTTGCAATATCGCTGCGGTGATACTGTGCGCACCGGGCTTTTGGCCTGTGAAACAATCGAAGTATTCGGTATTGCCAGTATGCTTCACGTTATAACGGACATCACCGCCAAAAAGCAGCTTGATTCTGAACTGGCTAGATTCGAGAGTTTGAATCTTATCGGCGAAATGGCAGCCAGTATAGCGCATGAAGTTCGTAATCCAATGACCGCAGTGAGAGGATATCTCCAGTTTTTTCAGCGCAGTCCAAAGTTCGTTGATTACGATGAACAGCTTGAGATCATGATTAACGAAATTGATAGGGCCAACTCAATAATTACCGAGTTTTTGTCCCTTGCGAAAAATAAGAGATCCGAATTAGAAATAGGTAATTTAAACGATATTATAAATGTTATGCAGCCTTTATTACAGGCCGACGCAATGTGTTTTGGCCATAGCCTCCGCCTAGAGACTTCACCTATCCCGGATATTCTTCTTGACAATAAAGAAATAAGGCAACTAATTTTGAATTTGGTACGAAACGCGTACGAAGCCATGGAGTTGCCCGGCAGTGTTATAATCAAGACTTACAGCAATAATGATAATATCGTTTTGGAAATTAAAGATACCGGTAAGGGTATTCCGTCTGAAATAAGACATAAGCTGGGAACGCCGTTTGTCACTACAAAAGACCAAGGAACTGGGTTAGGGTTAGCCGTCTGTTATCGCGTTGCGGAAAGGCATACAGCGGTGATAGAATTTGACAGTTCGTTAGAAGGCACTACTTTTTTTGTAAAGTTTAGAACAGAATAAGCTGCAGGATTTCATCCTTGGTGTTGTCATCAATGGGACATTCCCTTTTTGTTATACATGTGGTACGATAAAGTTTACAAGTCTAGACCTTTTGTCCAAGGAGGATTCTTACATGTTACCAGTAGAAAAGGCGGCCGTTTTTCTTATGATCATAGGGATGGAAAAAGGTCAGAAAATTATCGAAGTCATGGATAATGGTGAAATTAAAGCTGTTATTTCAGAAATTAAAAACATAAAATCGATATCGCGGGAAATACAGGAAAGTGTTATGACTGAATTTAAAGAACTTGGCTATGAAGAACAAATGAAACCTTCCGACATATTAACAATTATACGTTTTTTGTTTAATGGCAGTAAGATAAGCAAATAAGCTTAGTTAGGTGAAGAAATAGATTGTTCGGATAAGAGGAGATTCTCAACCATGTTCCCACTTATAGCGGCGTGTTTCTCGGAATTCTTATGAAGAGGAGATAAGGCTGTGAATAAAGCAAAGCTAAAAGAAGCCGAAGAAAAGTTTATCATGCAATTTCCTGGTGGATTTTCTAATCCGCAGATGATAGAACTAACGAAAAAACACAAAGTGGAAAAAATGAAAAAAATGGCACAAGATAGTTTTGCGATAGAGCGGTTTGAATTTGCCGATAATATCATAGATTCCATGGGGAAGGTTGTTAGCCAGTCTTCGCTGATTTCTGTTTTTGAAAAACCAAAGTTTAGAGATTTAATTAAAGTCTTGAGTGACAGTGAGAAAGAGCATTTAACCCATGGCCTTAAGGAATTTCTACATGGTGATCAAGCATTTGGCTTTGGGTTGATGACAGGACTACTTCAAGAGTACAAACTGGCAAAATGGCCATTATTAACGATCTATCCTATCTATTACCGGCCAAGTGTGGAAGTTTTCATCAAACCGACCACCGCGAAGGGAATAATAGAGTACTTTGAATTGACGGGAATCAAATACAATTCAACCCCAACCTTTGAATTTTATAAGTCTTATCGAGAACAAATCATGCAGATGAAACAAAAGGTTCATACTTCATTGCAGGTGGATAATGCCGCTTTTTGCGGGTTCCTAATGATGACACTAGAGAACTATTTGCATAAGGATTGAATAAATGTGAAAGAACATGGTACGATTATCTAAAGTCCTTATAGAGCGTGAAATAAACCACCCGCAGGGCCGGGTGGTTTATTCTGCTATAGGGTATCAATCTTTAATAAAATACCTTTTATAACTCAATTCCAAACAGTTTATACTTCTTTATAGAGGAATCTTCGAAACCGAGTCGGGCTACACTGTTAAAGAAATTTTAATAATAATAGAGTCAGATTTAACCAAGAAATCTAGTAGAGGCAGTGATTGGAAGAATGAAATCCAGCCAGTTAAATATAGTTATCGCATTAATGTTAGCAATGTTTTTAGGCGCAGTTGAGGGAACGGTTGTAACTACGGCTATTCCAACTATAGTAAAGGATTTGCAGGGATTTGAATTTATCAGCTTGGTATTTTCGTCCTACTTACTAACTGCAGCAATCTCAACACCTATCTACGGGAAACTGTCAGACTTATATGGAAGAAAAAATGTACTTTCAATCGGAATCATCATTTTTTTAACCGGAAGCCTTTTATGCGGACTATCACAGAGTATGTATATGCTGATTGGCTTCCGGGCAATTCAAGGGGCAGGCGCAGGTTCAATATTTACAGTAACTTATACCATCATCGGCGATATATTTACCCTGGAAGAAAGGCCGAAAATCCAAGGCTTCATAGGTACCGTATGGGGGATTGCCAGCCTTGTGGGTCCGTTTTTGGGAGGAATTTTAGTAGAGATGCTGTCTTGGCATTGGATATTTTTTATAAATATTCCATTTGGAATATTATCTATTATTCTTTTGCAAAAGAATCTAAAGGAAAAATTCACCAAGACAAAGCACAGCATTGATTTTGCAGGGACGATTACTTTATCAGCGGCAATCCTTATATTTTTGAATATCTTCATATCCAGTGAAAATATAGATATTAATCACAATATGTTTATTGCAATATCAGTTCTACTTACGATGATAATGTTAGCTGCTTTCTACAAAATAGAAAGAAAAGCCAAGGAACCGGTTATTCCTTTTGACATTTTTACTAAGACTAGCACTATTGTAAATGCCATAAGTTTTTTAGCTGCGGCTATATTAATAGGAGCCAATGTTTATCTGCCAATATATATACAGAATGTACTAGGTTTTAGTGCTAAAATGTCAGGATTGGCTCTGGCTCCCATGTCGGTTGCATGGTTAATTGCCTCCGTGATTTTGGGGAAGTGCATAATAAAATATGGAGCAAAAACAGCAATACTGATATCTAATGTTATTTTACTTATCAGCACAATCTTGATGCCTACCTTAGGGATAGATTCCTCTTTACTTGTACTCTTACTATATGTTGTCATAATGGGCGTTGGGTTTGGCGGCGCTTTTACTACTTTAACAATAATTGTGCAGGAATCCGTAGAATATAACCAACGAGGCGTTGCCACTGCGACAAATTCACTGCTTAGAACATTAGGGCAAACAATTGGTGTAAGTGTATTTGGAAGTATATTTAATTTATATATATCTAAATACTTCATCGAACTTGGTATAAAAGGTATAGATCCCAGTAATTTATATAAGTCCTCTGCATATACGGTTGCCATTACCAGCGAACAAATAAAGCTTTCTTTACACTATTCTTTACATGCTTTATTTATAATACTCATAGCGATAGCCGCCTTAACTCTGATTTTATCAATAGCAATGCCTAAAATACCAAGGGAATAGTTAAACAGTTGGGAAGTAGACTATAAGTTTGATTGTGATTTAAAAAAATCTTGACTTGAACTGCCAAATTATTCTATAATTTGATTTGAGTCAAATAATGAGGTGATAACAGTGGCTCGACCACCACAAGACCCCCAATTACGTATTACTGAAATTTTAAATGCTGCCGAACCTCTGTTTTATTCAAAAGGTTACCAGGAGACTAGTATTAGTGATATCGTAACAAACATGGGTGTAGCACACGGAACAATCTATTACTATTTTAAATCCAAAGAAGAGATATTAGAGGCGATGATTCAACGGCATCTTTTGACTTTTGTATCAGAAGTTAAAATGAAGATTCGAACTGATAGTATTACTCCAGCATGTAAAATTCAGCTCATAATCCAAATTCTCCTTAAGAGTCTTTATCGAGATAAAAATTTATCATTTGAATTTCTTTATAATGATCGCACAATTCATTTCCTTGATAAGTTAGCGCGTCAAGGAAAACAAGTAACATATCCTTTATTCCTCGAGATTGTTGAAGAAGGGAATCAAAAAAATTGCTTTCAAATACCACATCCACAAGCTGCAGTAAATATCATTCAAGCCATAATAGAGTCTTTGATTAACGAGATTTACGAAAAATCATCAAAAGAGTTGCTCGCACATCAGGTTAAACTGTCAGAAGAGCTAATTGAACGTGTTTTGGGATCGGAACAGGGAACTATAAATATCGTCATTGAATGAGATAGGTAAAACGCTATCCAGTATAATCTGGTGAGCTCTTTTTTTACCAATTAATTGACTGTAATCAATTAATTATGAAGTGTTTAAGTGATCAAAATAAACAACTCCTTTAGAATGCAATTATGGTATTTAGTAGTGGCTTAAAACTAAAATAGTAAGGAGGAATCATTATCATGTATTCGATTATCCAAGGCATTCCCGTTTCGGTAGACTCACCATTATCTCAGGAGCAAATTAGCCAATTAGTTTCCGAAATGAGGAAAGCGTGGATTTGGGAAGGACGAAGCATTGGAAAAATCGAGATTAATAGTATAGATGAAATGCTGCACGTTTATATTTATGAACCCCCGTCCGTTAAGGTTATTCCAAAGATATGAGGAGTTGGTGACTGTGATATCCAGTTAAACAATAAGGAATAAAAAAATAAGTATTGTAAACAATTGGCAGATCGTTGTCTGCCAAAACTTGTTATAAGAGGGGTTAGAAAATGGTAAGAATCAACTTTTTAACTAAGATATCTAAAAAAAAGCTGTATTACGGCTTACTTGCAGTTGGATTAAGTGTAGGTATTATTGGTATTACACTAGCTCAACATAACCGTCCACAAGCAGTAGTCGAAGAAAGTCTAACTGTACGTACTGCTATAGTTGGCGATGTTAACAGGGACATAACTGGTTATACTTATTCAGGGGAAGTCCGTGGTCGCTATGAAAGTCAATTAGCTTTTCAGGTTACTGGAAAAATTATAAAAAGAAATGTTCAACTCGGTACTGCAGTGAATACCGGTGACATATTAATGCAAATTGATTCCAGAGATATTCAACAAACGGTAAACAGCAGTTCAGCCCAAGTAGCTTCTGCCGAATCGCAACTAAAGCTTGCTGAAAGCAATCTGTATCGCTACCGCCAACTCTTAGAGACCGGTGCTATCAGCCGTGCGCAATATGATCAATACGCCAGTTCGTATGAAGTGGCAGTTGCTGGCGTTCGACAAGCTTCTGCCCAGTATGCACAGGGTTCCAATCAATTAGATTATAGTCTTTTGCGGGCCGATAAGCCGGGCGTTGTTTCCAGTATTGTTGCTGAGGCGGGCCAAGTGGTTACTGCCGGACAAATCGTCATTACAGTCGTGCAAGACGGTGAACGCGAGGTAGAAATCAGTGTCCCGGAAAATCGCATAGAAGAATTGCGTAAAGCCGGACAGATTAAAGTTGCTTTTTGGGCTTTGCCTAACGTAACAGTAAATGGCAGTATTAGAGAAATTGCCCCCATGGCAGATCAAACTACCCGTACCTTCAAAGTACGCATTAGCTTACTCAATCCTCCGTCAGAAATAAAATTGGGAATGACAGCTGCTGTAACCATAGACGATAATACGCAGCCAACAATAAATATTCCGTTAACTGCTGTCTATCAAGACGGAAATACCCCTAAAGTCTGGGTGGTAACGGAGAACGTACTCGCATTACAGCCGATTCAAGCCGGTAATATTGGCAACGGAACCATTCAAGTAATCAGCGGCCTTCGGCAAGGGGACCGGATTGTAATTGCAGGGGTACATAAACTCAAAGAAGGGCAAAAGGTAAAATTTGATGGTGATTCGTTATGAATAGCTTCAATTTAACCAAATGGTCCCTTGAGCATAAACACGTCATTTATTTCTTCATCACTCTTTTCTTCCTTGCCGGCATCTTCTCCTATAATAATTTAGGCCGTATGGAAGATCCTGACTTTACTATCAAACAAATGATTGTAACGGTTGCCTGGCCTGGGGCTACTGCTCGCCAAGTAGAAGAGCAAGTTACCGACAAGGTTGAAAAAAAGCTTCAGGATTTGCCTGGTCTTGATTACCTAAAAAGCTATTCTACTCCTGGGTTTAGTGTTATTTACGTCAATCTAAAAGATACGGTGCCCAAGGCTGAAGTTCGAAGCAGGTGGGTAGAAGCCCGCAACATGGTTAATGATATCGCCGGTACACTACCGAATGGAGTCATGCCTCCTCAGTTTAATGACCGGTTTGATGAAGTCTATGGTGTTGTGTATGCCTTAACAGGTGATGGTTATTCTTATGAAGAAATGCGGGAAAAAGCCGAAAAAATTCGTCGCATCCTTCTCGGTACTCCCAGTGTAAAAAAAGTGCAATTACTGGGGGTCCAAACGGAGAAGATCTATATTGAAATAGAAAATAGTAAGCTCGCCCAATTGGGGATCGATCCCAGTTTAATATCGGCTACCCTGCAGACGCAAAATGCTATGTCTGCCGCCGGTATGCTTGAAACGGCTTCTGATAATATGTATTTGCGGGTTACCGGTATCTTTGAGAGCCTTGAAGATCTTCGTGAAACCCCTATTCAAGCAGGCGGACGTACCTTGCGTCTAGGGGATATAGCTAAAATTACTCGTGCTTACGCGGAGCCCAGCGACCCCAAATTTTATTATAATGGTGCTCCGGCCCTGGGAATTTCGCTGGCGATGGAACCGGGTGGAAATATTCTTACCCTTGGCGAAAACCTGGATAAAACAATCAAGCAGATCAAAAAAGAACTGCCGGCAGGACTAGAGCTTCATCAGACGGTCAATCAGCCGAAAGTAGTGGAAACTTCCATTAATGAGTTTGTCAAATCGTTGGCGGAAGCTATCATTATTGTCCTTATTGTAAGCTTTGCCAGTCTTGGCGTGCGTTCCGGCATAATCGTGGCACTATGTATTCCTTTGGTTATTGCGATAGTATTTACCTTCATGAATCTTATGGGTATTGACCTGCAGAGAATATCTCTGGGAGCCCTTATCATTGCATTGGGCCTGTTAGTTGACGATGCAATTATCACTATTGAAACAATGGTTGTTAAATTAGAAGAAGGCTGGAGCAGATTTGATGCAGCTTGTTTTGCCTATACTTCTACTGCATATCCGCGGTTAACCGGTGAGCTTGTTACCGTCGCCGGGTTTATTCCTGTTGGCTTTGCGCCTGGCAGTGCATCTGAATATTGTACTTCTATCTTCTCTGTTGTCGCAATTTCGTTACTCACCTCATGGATCGTCGCCGGTACCGCCACACCATTATTAGGTTACTTATTTATAAAAATTAAGCCCCAAGCCCATGATGAAGAAAAGCATTTACATAACTCAAAATTTTATTTATTGTTTAAGAGAGTTCTAATTTGGTGCTTGGATCACCGCAAACTAGTGTTAACTGCTACCGTGGGATGCTTTTTAGCTTCTATTGGTTTACTGGGATTAGTCAGACAAGAATTTTTCCCTGCATCTACCCGTCCGGAGCTCATCATTCAGTTACAACTACCCGAAGGCGCTACTGTCAAAAGCAGTGATGAAATGGCGCGACAGTTTGCAGAAAAACTAAATGGAGATACATTGATTGATTTCTATACTTATCATGCAGGGGAAGGAGCTCCCCGTTTCGTCTTAAGTTTTGAGCCTACATTCAACAAGACTAACTTTTCCGAGTTTGTTATTGTGGCCAAAGATGCTGTGGCCCGTGACCAATTGCAGGTCAAACTAAACAAACTTTTAAAAGAGGAATTCCCTGATGTTCGGGCCCATAGTAAGGTCATCTCTAATGGCCCTAGCGCTGACTATCCGGTTATGCTGCGTGTGAAAGGTGACGACCACGACAAAGTCCGGGAAATTGCTAAACAGGTTGAAAAAATGATGGCGGCTAATCCCAGTGTAACAAGTACAAATTTAAACTGGTATGAGAAAAGTAAAGTGATACATCTGGAAATTGATCAGGATAAAGCTAGAAAGTTAGGTGTCGCTTCACAATCTCTGGCTACTTCCCTGCAAGCACAGTTATCTGGTGCGCCGATTTCCGAATTTCGGGACCGCGATAAAACCATTAGTATGGTCTTTCGCTTTGATGCCGAGAGTCGTAATGACCCATCTCATCTGAAAGACCTCAACATTCATATTGGCAACGGTAAGTATGTTCCACTTGATCAAATCGCAAAAATAAAGTTTGGTGCAGAAGAAGGGGTGATTTACCGATATAATCTAAAGCCTATGATTATCGTTCAGGCAGAAATTAGACCTGGCTTAACCGGTGACGATATTACGGAACAAGTATATAAGAATCTTGAGGAATTGCGGGCTTCGCTGCCACTTGGCTATAGTATCGAATACGATGGCTCGAAGGAGTCCAGCATCAAAGCTTCCGGGTATATCGCCAAACCTGTACCGGTAATGATCATAGCGATTATGATCCTCTTAATAATTCAACTGCAGAATATCCCTAAAATGGTATTAACATTGCTGACTGCTCCACTTGGTATTATTGGTGTTACCGTTGGACTGTTGCTAACAGGAAAGCCTATGGGCTTTGTCGTGCAGTTGGGGATTTTGGCCCTGGCCGGAATTATTATGCGAAACTCAGTCATTTTGATGGATCAGATTGACCAGCAGCAAGTTGCCGGTGAAACATTATGGGATGCCATTATTAATGCTACTCTTATACGCTTTCGGCCAATATTGCTAACAGCAGCAGCGGCTATCCTGGGAATGATCCCCTTGGTTTCCAGTATATTCTGGGGACCGATGGCGGTAGCCATTGCCGCCGGCCTGTTTGGTGCAACTGTATTGACGCTTTTGGTTTTGCCTACCATGTATGCCGCTTGGTATAAGGTAACTCCTAATCAGAGTTTGCCGAGCACCGGGGAATTAACTACTCAATCGGCTACATAATTAATTTTAAGAGGCTGAAAATGAAATACGAAAGCTAGTTAAATGATTGTTATGCCTTAGATTTATAAAGGATTTGTGGATTTTGGGATGTTTATTGTTCGCCTAAACTAATGTTGAACTGCACCTCCGAACGTTAGGTTTTACTGACATTTGGGGTGCAGTTTACTTTATTTATTTGTTTAAAACAGACAAATCAAGCCGAGTGAATTAGCCTATGTGGATGATGAAAAAAGGGGATAAGAAAAGTACAATTAAGGAGAAGTTGTAAGAAAAGTACGTCAAAACAAAGACGCCAGTAGAATAAAAAGGGGTGTTGTTTATTATGAGTCAACAGGAAATGGTCTTAGTAAACAAAGAAGAATTGCATCAGTTGATTAAGAATAAGGTAATGAAGGCCGGCTTGCCAGAAGATCACGCGCACGAAGTTGCCAATCACTTAACCTATGCAGATAGCAGAGGCGTACATTCCCATGGAGCAGTGCGGGTGGAATATTATTCAGAACGGATTTCCAAGGGTGGCAGCAATGCAAAGCCTAATTTCTCCTTTAGAAAAACAGGACCATGCACAGGTATTTACGAAGGGGACAACGCAGTAGGTATGGTTGTTGCCAAAAACGGTATGATTGAAGCCATAAAAATGGCTAAAGAAAACGGAATCGGTTTTGTCGGTATGCGTGAACTGGGACATTGCGGCACTCTTTCCTATTTCCTGAGAATGGCTACCGAAGAAAATATGATCGCCATGTCCATGTGCCAATCCGACCCGATGGTTGTACCATATGGATCCGCGGATCCATACTTCGGAACAAATCCTATCGGCTTTGCTGCTCCCTGTGCAGGCCGTTCGCCAATTGTTTTCGATATGGCTACTACAGTAGGCGCTTGGGGAAAAATTCTGGATTCCAGAGCGAAAAACAAGGCAATTCCGGAAACCTGGGCGGTAGACAAGATCGGACATCCTACTACTGATCCATTTGCTGTTGCCGGCCTTGTGGCTATTGCCGGTTCCAAGGGCTATGGCTTAATGATGATGGTCGATATTTTGTGTGGATCCTTGTTGGGCGTTCCGTTTGGAAAGCATGTAACTTCTATGTATGCTGATCTTTCTGCCGGACGTGAACTGGGACAGGTTCATCTAGTAATAAATCCAGATTATTTTTCATCTATTGATACATTCAAAAATAATGTGCGTAAAATGGTGGATGAGCTGCATGAACTTCGCCCTGCTGTTGGCTTTGACAGTGTGCTGGTTCCAGGCGAATCTTCAGAAAAGAAAGCTCAGGAATATGAACGCAATGGTATTCCTATTGTAAAAGAAATTTATGATTATCTTGTTAGTGATGATATTCATTTCAACCGCTACGAGGGTAAAAGCGCTTTTGCTTCCGACACATTAGATTAAAGAGAATGTCACGTAAAAAGCCATAACCTTTTGAACGAAAAAGCAGTAAAAAATTGTATGTTTTTACCGTTACGATTTACGTAAAAAGCCCGGAGCCTACGAATGTTTTTCTTTATAGGCTCCAGGGCTTTATTTTTTAGGGTGAAATTCTAAGAGCAGTATATTAAATTTTGCATGAATAGGATAAAAAGACATAGCATTTTTTACCCGCAACTGCCAAAAGACTTACGCGAAAAATGTAGAAGTTTAATAGACAAACATTATTTTATGGTTTTATCCTACTCGCAAAATCGTTGCTGTAAAACTTTCAGAGCAAATGAGTTTAACAAAAAAATAAGGGGGAAATTACGAATGAATAAGCCTAGTTTGAGTCTTATGCCAAAATTAATCCTTCTATTTATTACTATTTGCTTATTCCTAGTTTATGTATAGGCTGGTTTTCGTATAAAATAGCCTATTCCAAGGTAGATGAGGCCATGCTGGAAAAATCAAATGGCAATGTTGTTATGCTTAATCATACCATGTAAGGCATAAAATGGTATCTTGTGCTTCTATTAGTCTATGTATGAATAAGCAAAATGCACAAATATCATTAGCTTTTCTATATTTTTGCCAGGATAGATCAAACGTAAATTCAATAGAATTGCTACAAAAATATACTCACTTTTTTTAAAAAAACATTCATGAAAAAGCGAGTAAAATAAAAAAGCATAGCAAATAAGACAGAGTGAGACCTGTTACAGTCTTCTTAGCATTCAAGATGGGTTTTATTTGTTAATTCATAATATAATGTTAACTAAAAGTATATGCAATGTGCACAGTTGCCACATGTTTATTTTAAAATTATGCACTGGTCGAAAAATGAAAAAATTCAGTACAATTAATTTAAACAAGCAAGTTAACAGGAGTTGTCTTAGTATACAAAACGCAGAGTTGCAACTAAAATATATTAGCGGTAAAGAAACATTCTGAGGGAAAGTTTCTGAAGATTTTTTATAAATCAACTGTTCTTATTGTGACGTATTATGAGACAACCCCGAAAAATGATGTGGAAGTACGACTGAAGGGGGCGGATATTTAACTTTTTTTGCCGCAATAGGATACGGTGTAGGTATAGAGTTAGCATTCGCAATTACAGTTATGACGGAGGGAAACTATGAGTACGTTTGACTTTGGACAGGAAACCGAGAAACTCTTAAAATGGTTAGGCCAATATGGTAAAGACCCAAACGGTGGAGTCTCGCGTTTTCTTTATAAGCCAGAGTGGGTGGAGGCGCAAAAGGCATTAGAGAAGTACATGCAGCAAGCGGGGTTGCTTGTTCAGTATGATGACGTTGGAAATTTGTTTGGACGGTTAGAAGGATCAACATACAAAGATGAGACTATTCTAACAGGTTCACATGTAGATACAGTAAAAAACGGCGGTTTATACGACGGCCAATTTGGCATAATTGCGGGGATTATCGCCCTGGAATTTCTGAAAAAAGAGTTTGGTCAACCGTTGCGTAACATTGAAGTGGTTTCGATGGCCGAGGAGGAAGGAAGCCGATTCCCGTATGTTTACTGGGGTGTAAAGAATATTCTCGGTATTGCCAAACGGGAAGACGTAGAAGGAATGGTTGATTTCGACGGTATACCCTTCACTGAGGCTATGCGTAAAGCGGGCTTTCACTTCCGGCCAGAGGGAAGTATAGTACGAAACGATATAAAAGCCTTTTTGGAAGTTCATGTTGAGCAAGGGGGTGTGTTAGAGACTGAGAAAAAATCAGTTGGGGTTGTACAGCACATCGTCGGCCAACGGCGTTTTACCGTGGAGCTTACCGGTGAAGCCAACCATGCCGGTACAACACCAATGGGGTATCGTAAAGACGCACTCAAAGCAGCTAGCCGCATTATCTGCTCTATTATGGATTTGGCTGAACACTACGGTGATCCTCTGGTGGCTACGGTTGGCAAATTAGAAACCACGCCTAATATAGTAAACGTTGTTCCTGGCAAGGTATTATTTACACTTGATATCCGTCATACCCATAAAGATGTTTTGGTTAGCTTTAGTGATGAAGTCACTGCCAAAATGAGGGAAATTGCAGTAAATACCGGGGTTGGGATTGAGATTGATATGTGGATGGATGCTGCCCCGGTTCCTATGGATACAGGCATCGTAGATGTGCTAAAACGGCAATGCGAAAAAAATGGATTGAGTTATAAAATGATGCATAGTGGGGCAGGACATGATTCCCAGGTTATGGCGCCGAGAATACCGACAGCCATGTTGTTTGTGCCAAGTCACAAAGGTCTCAGTCATTCGCCACTAGAATACACCGATCCCTGTGACTTGGGAGAAGGAGTAAAGGCTCTTGTGGGAGCGCTGTATGAATTGGCTTATAAATAAAAGGAACGGACAGAGCTAACGTGTACCCTCTGTCACAGGACAGATCAAGATATTAGTAAGGGGAGGTCTTACAGTGTTTAATCTGGTTATTAAAAACGGCAGGGTTGTAACTTCAGACAGAGTTTTTGAGGCAAGTATCTGTATTAACGATGGCACCATTGCAGCCATCGTTGAACCGGGGACTGTTGTTGAGGCCGAGAAAGTTATTGATGCTAAAGGGAACTACGTTTTTCCAGGTGCAATTGACAGTCACGCCCATCTTAACGATCCTGGCTACAACTGGCGCGAGGATTATGCTCATGGTACGGCTGCGGCCGGAGTTGGGGGCTTTACCACGATTGTTGATATGCCCCTGCAGAATGAACCTGCGTTGACTGACGGCAAAATCTTTGAAAAGAAGCTGGCGCATGTTGCTCCCAATGCTTATGTGGACTACTGCTTCTGGGGAGGACTTGTTGATTACAATTTAGGTAGCCTCAAGGAACTTGATGAAAAAGGTTGCGTTGCCTTTAAGTCATTTATCGGTCCTGTTTCTCCCGATTATGTGTCTCTTACTATTGGACAAGCCAAAGAAGCTATGGAAATCTTGAAAAGTGTGGGTGCCCGTGCCGGTTTTCACTGCGAAGATTACTCCATAATCAAATGGGAAGAAGCCAGAGCCAAGCGTAAGGAAAAGAACGACTGGCAGGATTTCCTCGATTCCAGACCGGTAATTGCTGAATTTGTGGCAACTAGGAACATTATCGACCTGGCCCGGGAACTTGATGCCAAAGTTCATATCTGTCATGTCAGCCATCCCAGCGTGGCGAAGATTATACGGGATGCCCAGCTTGAAGGTGTGGATGTTACCGGTGAAACCTGCGGACATTACCTCGCATTTACTGATCAGGATGTAATTAAGAACGGCAGTTTATTCAAATGTGCACCGCCATTAAGGGAAGCTCAGGCTGTCGAGAAAATGTGGGAGTATGTAAACAACGGAACATTAAGCTGCGTTGGTTCAGACCACTCACCCTGCGAACTCAGTGAAAAAAGTGAAGCAGCTCACGGCGTCTTTGGTGCCTGGGGCGGCATCAGCGGTATCCAGAATACCATGCAGGTAGTTTTCAGCGAAGGTGTCAAAAAGAGAGGCTATTGTCCGACAATCCTGGCAAGATCACTGAGCGAAGGGCCGGCAAAAGTATTTGGGATATATGGCAAAAAAGGTGCCATTGAAGTAGGCTTTGACGCCGACCTTGTTATTCTCGATCCGGAAAAAGAATGGGAAATTACCCCGGAATCCCTGTACTATGTTAATAAAATTTCTGCCTTTGTAGGTTTAAAAGGTGTGGGATTACCTGTGTGCACACTAGTCAGAGGACAAGTTATAGCAGAAAACGGCAAGCTGGTTGGACAGAAAGGCTTTGGTAAGTTTGTAGGAAAAATAAAATAAATAAGGAGGGAATTTACCTTGAGCAAACGTTATGATGTAATCATTCGAAACGGAATGCTGGTTTGTCCTGATGGCGTAAAACAGGCAGATGTCGGTGTTTGTGATGAAAAAATTGTGGAGATTGCCCCTGAAATAGCCGGGGAGGCGAAAGAAACAATTGATGCAACAGGCAAACACGTATTTCCCGGGCTGACAGACGGTCACGTGCATTTTAATGATCCAGGCCGCACCGAATGGGAAACTATCGCAACCGGCAGCTCTGCTTTGGCAGCCGGCGGTGGCGTGGCCTACTTTGATATGCCGCTTAACTGCAGTCCATGTACACTTGATGCCAAAAACTTTAAGGCTAAACTGGCGGTGGCACAAAAGGACTCGTTGGTTGATTACGCTTTTTGGGGCGGCTTTACCCCGAAAAACCTGGATAAACTGGAAGAATTGGCTGAGTGCGGTGTAATCGGGTTTAAAGCGTTTTCCTGCTTCAGCGGTATTGACGAATTTGAAAGAGCGGATGATTACACGGCACTTGTGGGTATGGAAAAGTTAGCCAAGTTGGGATTACCATTGATGGTTCATTGTGAAAATGCAGAAATCACAAGAGATCTAACATCACTGGCTTTGGCAAATAATAAGACAACCGTTCGGGATTACTTTGCAGCTCGGCCGCCGATTACCGAAATCGAAAACGTTTCCCGCATGATAGCCTTCGCTGAGGAGACTGGCTGCAAATTAATCATTGCTCATATCAGTACGGCCAAGACAGTTGAACTAGTTAGCCAAGCCAGAAGCAGAGGTGTTGATGTTTGCTGCGAGACAATTGGTCATTATTTAATTCTTACCGATGACGATGTTGAACGGCTGGGAACGGTGGCTAAATGCTCACCACCTATTCGTGATGCGAACAATCAAACCAAGATGTGGGCCAAACTACTGAACGACGAAATCGCCTTTGTTTCCTCCGACCATTCGCCCTGTGACCCAAAACTGAAGAACGGAGAATTTTTAAAGGTTTGGGGCGGAATATCGGCTTGCCAAACGACATTATCAGGGTTGTTGACACATGCCTACCATGACCGCAAAGTTCCTCTTGCCGATATCGCTAGGCTGACTGCCCAAAATGTAAACGAAATATTTAAGATTCAAGGCAAGGGTAAAATTGCGGTAGGCTATGATGCCGACTTTGCTCTGGTAGACTTGGAGCAAGCCTTTACCTTAGAAGCTGAGAATCTATTTTACCTGCACAAAGTCAGCCCGTATGTCGGGGACCGCTTCCGTGGCACAGTAACTCAGACAATTCTCAGGGGCACAACTGTATTTAAGGGTGGCAAGATTATTTCCAAGCCTATTGGCAAACATTTGAGACCTAATATTTAAGCCGATTGTTCTTAATAGTAAGGAAATAAATGAGAGGGAAGGTGTGATTTTGCAAATGAGTGAAAATTTGGAAAATAATAACACTAAAACGGCGGAGTTTCAACATGGCACAGGAGTGGATGAATCCCTCATCCCCAAATCAGCCACAGCCAGAACAGTAGGTCCAATTGATTACATGTTTATGTGGTTAGGTGATGGTGTTAACCTAGGCAATATGACACTGGGATCAAGCTTGGTTGTCGCCGGTGTCGCAACCCTAAACATCTTTCAGACCTTTGTAGCAGCAATTATTGCCATTGGTATCATCTCAACCGTTTTTTCATTAAATGACAGGCTGGGCTATCGAACAGGGGTACCCTATGTGGTGCAACTCAGGATGTCCTTCGGTATAAAAGGATGTGTCATTTCTTCCTTGTTGCGCGGGATTCCTGCTATCATCTGGTACGGTTTTCAAAGCTGGATTGGTGGTACGGCATTAAATGAGATTGCCAAGATTGTCACGGGTGGCAGCTTTGATAATATCTTTGCTTGCTTTATAGTGCTTCAATTGGTACAGATAGTTCTTTCTCTCTATGGTTTTCATGCCATTAAATGGGTTGAATCCGTTATATCTACGGTTATAATGCTGGCCCTTCTTTATGTGTTTATCGTTCTGCTCAACTCCCATAGTGCAGTTATTGCTGAAAAATGGGTGCATGCTAAAGGCACATGGGGTCTACCGTTCTTTGCCTTCATCATGATGTTTATGGGTAATTATGCAGCAATCTTTTTGAGCGCGGCAGACTATTCAAGAGAATTAAAAACCGGAATTAGTGACGGCAAACGCGGAATGTTATACTTTTTCCCAATAGCATTAGCTTATGGATCCGTATTGTGTATCGGGGCAATGCTTGCTTCAACAACCGGCATATCCAATCCGGTAAAAGCGTTTGCGATAGTCGTTAATAACGATTATATTACCTTCCTTGTATCGGCGTTTATTGTTATGGGTGCTGTTGCCGTAAATATGGTTGCTAATATTATTCCTCCAACCTACGTAATTACCTTAATTACAAAATTGAAATATAAAGTAGCTGTTACCATATCGGGCTTACTTGCTTTAGGTGCATGTCCTTGGGTACTTGTGCAAGATTCCTCGGCCGAGGGACTCGGATTGTTCATCCTGATTTACTCTGCTTTCTTAGGACCGATTGTTTCCATCTTGTTAATTGAGTATTATGTTTTAAGAAAACAAAAGGTAAATATTGCCGATTTATACAAGGAAGACGGTCAGTTTGCCGGTTATAATCCTTGCGGGATTATTGCCATGTTGATCGGTGCCGGTGCCGCTTTTATGAAAGTAGAGCTGGCCTGGATTATTGGTTTCGTGGTCGCGGGTATTTCCTACTATCTGCTAATGAAGTATACGTATAAGGGCTCTAGTTTCAAAAAAGGTACAATATTCGAGGAAAAGAATGCGGACCTGGTGTCACAAGCGAATTTGTAAAACCATTATTTCTAATATCGCTTTTCTCAAATATTAACCAGAATCCTGCGGCAACATTCACCGTTGCCGCAGGATTATCGAGAATCAGTTGTAAAGGCACCGCACGGTTGCTTTAAAAAAAGCACTGGTGGCATTGCTAAAACATTATAAGATTAGGAGGGGGCACTATGTCGATAAATATAGGACAGTGGTTTGCTACCCTGGTGCCGATACTTGTATTACTAGTGTTGTTGCTTTACTGTAAATGGGGTGGCGATGAGGCGGCATCGGCCGGCTTGTTATTCTCCATACTCATCGCCTATTTCGTTTTTGGCGGCGGCATAGATATGATTGCTTTGGCTGTTGCTAAGGGAATGTGGTACTCGTTATCAATCATTTTGGTAGTATTTCCTGCGTTAATTATCTATGAAGTTTCACGGGAATCCGGGGCTTTTGCCGTAATTCGGGTGGGGATGCAGCGTTTTACACCTGACAAGGTCCTGCAAGTTCTGGCGGTTGGCTGGATTTTTGTTGGTTTCCTCCAGGGAATTACTGGTTTTGGCGTTCCGGTAGTTGTTGTAGCGCCACTGTTAATCGGTATGGGTGTGAAGCCGTTAACAGCGGTACTCATAACTCTGCTGGGCCAGGCATGGGGTAATACCTTCGGGACTTTGGGGTTAGCTTGGGATGGATTAATTAGTCAGGTGGAAATTAGTGATCCATTGACTATGAATAGGGCAATTATCTGGACTACCGCCATGTTAGGTATTATCAATCTCATTGTCGGGCTGCTGATAGCCGGCTTGGCCGGAGGTTCCCGGGGCGTTAGACGTAACGCCGTTACTGTACTCTTGCTGGGAGTATTGCAAGGTGCAGGACAAATGTGGCTGGCCTTACTGAATCCCATGCTTTGCAACTTTGTTGTTGCCTCCCTATCTCTGGGAGTGATTTTTGTCATCGGCAGGCTGGATTACTATCGCCAACCAATGGAGCTGTTTGATCCGGCTGAAGAAAAAGTGGATAATACACCAATTGGCAGTAAGATGACTATTCAGCAGGCGTTTATTCCGTATTTGTTTTTGATTATCATTGCCGTTGTAGTGTTATTGAACAACAGCATAAAGGACTATCTCGGGCAATGGAAGCTTTCATTAGCCTTTGCCGGAAAAACGACAGCATTAGGCTTTGAAACTCACAGCTATTCGGCTTATGCACCGCTTGCACCGCTTATTCACTCCGGCGCATTCCTGTTCTTGGCTGCTATTATTGGCTATATTTGCTATACACGGTGGGGCTATATACAAGCAGGCGGTATAGAGCGCATTTTAAAAAACTCTCTCAGCAAGACAATACCTTCAGCCATTGCCGTAATTGGTTTGATTGCTATGTCCAAGGTTATGGATGAGACAGGACAGACAACGGTACTGGCCCAGGGAGTCGCCGATGTGACTGGCGGCATCTACCCGATACTCTCGCCATTTATCGGGCTGTTAGGTACCTTTATGACTAGCAGCAATCTATCCTCTAACATATTATTCGGCGGTTTCCAACAAAAAGTCGCCTTGATGCTGCAGATCGATAAAGTTCCTTTGCTGGCGGCTCAGACTGTCGGCGGTGCTATTGGCAGTATTATTGCGCCCAGTAAGATATTGTTAGGGACAACAACTGCCGGAATTTTAGGACAGGAAGGCATTGTTATCAGAAAGGTCTTAGGGGGAGCGCTACTGCTTTGCGCGATATTTGGAGCAGTAGTATTTGCCTCATATCATTTCGGGTGGTGAGAAAAATGCAACAGATAGTGGCACTCTTGCCGGTATTTATTCTCTTTGCTTTTCCGTTGCTATACTTTGGTGGTCACTCAAGTAGTGTTGCCGGATCTGCAGCTGGGATATTGGTTTTATTTCTGGGAATGTCGGGGCCGCTTATTAAGCGCATAATTAAATAAAAGACCTAATAATGCAAAAAACGGTACCAAATGGTATGTATCATACAAGGGAGCAGGATGTGACGAAAAGTTATATCCTGTTTCTTCGTCATTAACGAGGTATGCAGGGGCTGTTTATTGACGGACTCGGTGACATATTCGCTTTTCCAATAAGAGGGTACTTCGATTATACTTGTGCTTCTTATTGTGCATTATGCACAGGAAGCTTTGGTTTTCTTTGTTGCTATGCACTGGTAGGTAACGAAATATTCAGAGTAAAATGAAAATAGTATCTATCTACGTTGAAAGCGTAAAAGAATTCGCAAAGTAATTATGATTTCAGTGTAGCCAGATCACTAGAGACATAGGCCGGTTAGGCAGATCTCTATCGAACGCACAATAGCCGAAATAGTGGAAGTGAAGGAGGTATAGTAATGTCCGGTAGTATGCAAACTAAAAAGTGTAAGTCGAGAATATTAGGGACAATTGCCAAGAAATCTGCGGTAATCTTATTGATCGTCATGAGTGTCTTTCTGTTAGCAGCCGGAATCTTTATTAAATCTTATACGGAAAAAGCTTTCATAAAGAATATTGAAGACAGTATGAATGCCAAAAGTCTAGGTGTTGCCAACCAGGTAAATGCTTTCTTTAGTGAAAAGGGAGTGCTGGTTAGGGAAATTACAACAAACCAAGCGATTGTCAATTATTTAAAGACCGCCGGTTCACGGGAGGAAGCATTAAGCAACCCATATTATGCCGATGTAATAAAATCGCTAGAGGCAATAAAAAGAACCGATAAAGATGTTGCCATGGTGTGGGTGTCCAGCGAAAAAGGCAATTTCTTAGCTGGCACAGGCAATGTTCTATCAAAACCGGATTTCAATCTGCATGAGCGGCCCTGGTATAAACCGGTTATAGCCGCCGACGGCGTTTATTATACCGATCCTTATATGGATCAGGTGTTTGGCAAAGTAATTCTGAGTGTAATGATTCAAATCAAAGACGGCCAGAATGTATTAGGTATTGTGGCTATTGACTTATTTTTAGATGCTTTGCCTGAAATAATGAAGTCTTATAAAATCGGAGAATCCGGTTATGCAATTCTACTGGCCCCGGACGGTACAATTATCTACCATCCCAATGAACAATATGTGGTTAAGGAAAAACTGACAGCAATGCCTGGTTTGCTAGGCATAATCGGCAAGAAAATGGTCGCAGGTGAAACCGGCTTGCAGACCGCAGTCATTGATAATGAAGAACAATACATCTGCTATGCCCCTGTGCCTAATGCCAAATGGTCGATAGCTACCGTTACGGCCAAAAAGGAAATATTTAAACAAGTAAATGAGTTTTTTAGTGAAATTACTATTTATTTTGTGATTGCAATTCTTGTATTAGTAGGTTTGATGTACTTTGTACTACAGTATATGTTAAAAAAACTGCCGTACTTGTCTACGATGATTAACACAATTGGCACTGGTGATTTAACTCCCCGTCTAAGTATTGAGTCCCATGACGAACTGGGAACAATAGCCCGCGAAATGAATAAAATGTTGGACTCTATCTGTCATATCATCGGCAAAGTACATACAGAGGCGGAAAAACTGGCGGTTTCCAGTGAAGAGCTTTCTATTAGCGTTAGTCAGTCAGCGCAGGCTGCCAACCAGGTAGCTACCTCTATAACCCAGGTAGCTGGTGGCACGGAAAACCAAGTAATAGTTGTTGATAATACTGCTCACGTTGTTGAACATATGTCAGATGGAATCAGGTATGTGGCCAACTGTACTGATCAGGTAGCAGAATCTTCCGCGCAAGCGGCCGAGAAGGCGAAAGCGGGTGCCCTTTCTATTGAAAAGGCGGTAAGGCAAATGCTGATGGTAGAGCAAACTGTCAATAGTTCTGCCGGTGTTGTTACTAAACTTGGCGAGCGGTCAAAAGAAATAGGGCAGATTGTAGACACAATCTCGGGAATTGCCAGTCAGACGAATCTATTGGCCCTAAACGCCGCGATAGAAGCTGCCAGGGCTGGCGAGCAAGGGCGTGGTTTTGCCGTAGTGGCGGAAGAAGTTCGCAAGCTTGCCGAGCAGTCACAGGACGCGGCCAAGAGGATAGCTGAGCTGATTAGCGAAATTCAGGGTGAGACTAATGACGCTGTTGTCGCTATGGATAGAGGTACGCAAGAGGTTAAGGTGGGAACAGAGGTCGTGAATACTGCAGGCTCGGCCTTCGGAGATATTGCGGAAATAGTAACTCACGTATCCGGTCAGGTAACGGAAATTACGGCTGCTATTCACCGGGTTGTAAGTGACAGCCAGCAAATTGTGACAGCTGTAAGGGAAATAAATGATCTCAGCAAAGAGGCAGCCGGCGAAGCCCAGACTATCTCGGCGGCCATCGAAGAACAATCGGCCTCAATGCAGCAGATGGAAATAGCCAGTAAAGGGCTTGCGGAGATTGCTCAGAGTCTTAAGGAAGTTATCAGTTCATTCAAAGTGTAGTATCTGTAGGATATTTTCATGAGTGTCTGATTAAAAGCCAATAACCCACTTAAACAAGAGGTTTAAGTGGGTTATTTACTAAGTTAAAACACAGCCCTTATGATTCGGAAAGCAGCAGCGCAAGCCGAAGCTGCAAAGAAAAATCCGGGTTGGATAAAGGCGTGTCTAATATTTCATTTAATCTGGCGATCCGGTATTTTACGGTGTTGCGGTGGATATAGAGGGCTCGGGCCGTTTCGGCGATGTCGCCCTGGCAATCTAAGTAGGCCTGGAGTGTTTGCCGAAGGATTACCTGAGTTTCCTGCTCAGGGTAAGCCAGAGATTTTAACACGCAGGTACAGAAGTGGCGGGCATGTTCCTGCGGGACAAAGCGCAAAAGTTCCGAAACCCCCTGGGAATAATAGGTGCGGAAAAATGCTATCTTGCCCTCCTTCCTGCTTTGATGGTAAATTTCTTCTGCTTCAATCCGCGAGAATGCCACAGCCTGGAGAGTATTAACCGGATTTCCTGCCGCACAGGAAATTGAAACAGAGAGATATGTGGTCATTTGATTTCTAATGAAAGCAATAGCGCTTTCTAAGTTCTCTACAGGCCTTTGTAAGAGTACCATAATTGTTTCGCTTTTCTGGCAAGAGAACAAAATAGCAGCTCGGCCTAGAATTTCAATATGACGTTCCAGCCAATCATACACAAGCGAATACAGATCAGACCGAGTAGGATTTTTGTCTTCTATTAACTCATCGATTCCTACAATCAAAAACCGGTAATAATCGGAAGAAATTAAACCAAGGTCGGTACCCTGCTCGAGAAAAACTGCGGTGTCAACAGTACTCGTGTTGTGAGTTAGCCGCCGCACAAAATCCTCCCGCATTCTCCGTTGCAGTTCTCTGAGTTTCTGATTTTTATAAAGGGAGAAAGCGGTAGCAGCGGCAGTCTGCTCAATTACAAGATAGGAGAAAGGATAAGGGATTTTTTCTTTTTCCAATATGATAAGCAAATGGGGATAGACAGAAGCGGCCCAAACGGGAAAAATCCATGCGGTAAACGGACGGGGGGCCTGAATATAGAGCGACGAGGGTATGGCTGCCGAAGGCGAGTTTTTAAATTTATCGTTGTCTTTTATAGCGGCCAACGCCTGCTTCATTTCGCTTGTTTTCTTACCCAGCGGCAGCGAGGTATCGACTATCTCAAAAAAGGGGTCTGTTAAAAATACTGTCTGGCGGATTGTTCGGCTAAGATGGGCAAGGATGGTAGAAATCGGGGTATCCTTGACTAGCATATGAGAATATTCACGTTGGACTTTCAAAGCGCTCAACAACTGTTCGTTTTCCACATTCCAGAGGTAGGAGAGGAGCTGATGGCAAGTTATTCCCAGCGTCCAGGAAACCGGGACCTGAAGCAGGGGAAATCGAAGCTTATCGGCAGTTTCGAGAATAGAAGGATCGAGTTCGTCGATAAAACGGCCCAGCTTCACGCAGACTCCGGCAATAGGGACACGGTTTAAAGCCTCGATCATCCGGCAGAAGCCGGCCGGATCATCTTTAAAGGCCATGCCGGTTGTTATTAGCAGAGAATGGGGTTTGATAAAGTTGGTAATGTCCGGAGTCTCCGAGATGTCGGCACTGTCCACTTTGCGGGACAAATCGGCAGACTGGTTTAGAAGAGTCATTTGTGAGAAGGGCGCGTTTTCTAAAAGTTCTGCAATAGAAGTCATATTCTATCTTCCAGCCATTCTATTATTTCTTCATACGCTAATCTTCCTGACTCATCGTTTAGATCTCTGTCAAAGTCGTGGACTTCTCTGTAGATGGTTATCAGGTGTGAATTCGGAATCAACTTAAGTAGAGACTTGCTCATCCGATATGGTACATCGGGGTCTAAGGTGGACGCTGCCAAAATTGTCGGCGGAAAAGACCTAAGCGTATCGTCAGTTAATGAGTATTTCGACAGATCTTCTGGTCCACAGAGGTATTTTGTCCATGTTCCTTCCTGTCGGGCCTTTATGTAGAGGGAAAATCTTGAATCCATAGGGCCATAGGTTATCGGGTAGCCTGCGATAATTTTCTCAATGCTTTCATCCGGTACTCCGGCTAACTTGTTGTAATGCTTGCTTGGGGTGTTAAATTGAATTTCACTAAGATTTGTGTAGCCATAAAGGCTTATGATTGCTGCTGGCAGTAGGGCTTTGTTTTTCATTAACCTGTCACAAAGCATAAAAGAGAGATAGGCTCCAGCCGATCTGCCAAATAACACATATTTATTATTATTTAACTTAAACACATTATCCGCATTTTTTAAAAAGAAGGAAAGTAGGTCGTGCGCTGACTTTAGAATCAGGTCCAATTTTGCTTCCGGTGCCAGAGGATAATCTAACGCCAAAAAATCATAGCCTGAGTTCAAGAATTTATTTATATAAAGTTCGGGCAAGTCGTCTCTTACACCATAAAGTAGTCCGCCGCCATGAAAATAGATGATCGTTACATTTTTTCTATTATATTTTGCCCTGTGTAGGTTTGCACTCAGTTTTATATTTTCTTCTGTTACTAAGCTGAAAATTTCTACTTCATTCATTATTTTTTCTCCCGTCAATCAATTTAAACAGTCTGGAGGCTATTTGAATTTGCAGTAGTTCCTCCGGGTCCGCAAAATCTACATTGAGCACATTTTTTATCTTGTCAATTCGATATCTTACTGTTTTAGGGTGAAGAAACAGTTTTTCAGAGGTGAGGATATAGTTTTGGTTTGTATCGAGAAAAGTTTGTAGAGTCTCAAATAGCAGTGGATACTGTTGCCTGAAGTTAGCCAGCCGGGGAGATATGAACTTCTTAAGATCGCTCAGGTTGTTTGAATCCAGGAACAGTTTGTAAATTCCCAGCTCTTCATACGGCAATATATTATTTGAATTGCGGAATAGCCTTAGTATCTTTTCTGTGTCCAAAACTTCCCTGTTTGCTTGGGGGATGTTAAGTTTTTCCACTTTCGAGCTGATGCTCACATTGTAATAGAAATCTTTAAACACATTGTTTTGAACCAAGGCCTTCATTATTTTTTCGATAGAGGACGGAGTAAGCCCGGATTTACCATCGCTATAATTAAGTATAAACACCACTACATCCAATTTTTCCAGGAAAACGATATCTTTGAAACTGGCTCTAAATTTGAGTCTAATTTGCCTTAGTGTTTGGGGCATAAGGTCTTTGTCTATATTTTTTTTCTCGTCCCGCGGATAAAGTTTTATAAGCATTACTTGATAGTACTTATGTTTGCTTATAGTAAGGGACTCCAGCACCTCGTCTATATCTTTTTTCTCGTAAAGCCGATCATTGAGTAAGTCGCTGATAATATTGTTTTTTTGTTGAAATAGATTTTGCGAGATTACATACTTTTTCAATAATTCCATTTGCAAAAATTTAACGCCGTTTTCTATTACCATGAAATCTTCTGAACTAACTTGTTCCGGCAGTTCATGGATAACCAGTTCATAGTCATCATAGCCGAGATGCGGTATATGGACTCTAATCTGCTGGCCGGTTATTTTGGGATTAGTGCTATTATAGGTCACATCTTTACGTTCATATCTGAAATGCACATACTTTTCGGTTAAAACTTCACTTGCACCCATTACTGTCACGTCAGAGAGTTCCGGGTTTGTGCTAATTTCAACCCCCTTTGTTGAGTTAATAAGGCTTACATCGCGCAGAATCATTTTTTTAAATTCATATAATATCTCGTCCATTGACGGCATTTTCAACGCCAGTTTGGTCAGCTCGCTATGAACTTCATAGTACTTGTTTAGCAGGTTCATATTTTCATTGATTATTGGTCCTAATATTTCGAGAATTATCGATTCATATTTTACATCCTTGTTAATTTGGATTAAAGGAATTACATGCTTGTCACAAAGCTCAATTATTTTATTTGGTATATGAGTAACCAGTCTGTCGATTTTAATTATGACCGCACTAATGCCGATGTTGTGGAGCTTTTCAAAAAATGCTTCCAGCTCACACTCGCTCAAATTGTGCAGGGCAAAGAAACTGGTGAGGATAACTTCACCATGACGTCCCCAGTTCGCTATATCAGTTGCCTCAAGTACATTGACACCCGTTATGTCGTTTAAAATTCCGTTTTCACCGGCTATTAATTTTGCTCCATACAATGTTTGCATTTTTAATATGTCTTTGATATTCATGTTAATACTCCTTTATCCTCATGGTATAAAAAAAGCGATATTTTTATAATTTTTATACCAATGATAATACAAAAAAATAATGCTATAATGATGGTAATTTATTTAACAAAATATTAACACAATGAAGGGGAATTGGAAATGCTATATACGGTAATTAAGAAAAATAGTTATCAAGACTCTATTAATCTTATGTTACTCACAAACTCGATTAATACTATTGCCGGTATAACAAAATGTTCCATCATGATGGGGACTGCTGCTAATAAAGACATCCTTAAAAATGGCGGACTACTTACTGCTGAAGCAGAAAGTGCAGCTCCAAGCGATATGGTAATCGTAGTCGAGACTGCAGATGAAAAGATTGTTGAAACTGTTCTTAGTGAAGCGGAGAAGTTCTTAAATGACTTAGCTGTTAAAAGAAAGAGCACCGGCGTTGAAAATGTAACCAGCATAGACGCGGCCTTAGATGAAATGCCTGATGCGAATTTAGCGCTGTTTTCTATACCGGGCGAATACGCTGCCGACGAGATTGAAAAAGCTCTGGATAAAGGTCTGAATGTATTCTCCTTCACCGATAACATCTCGCTGGAAGATGAAGTGAGACTTAAGAAGAAAGCACATGAAAAGGGACTATTATTGATGGGGCCGGACTGCGGTACCGGAATTATTTCCAGCATCCCTATAGCGTTTACAAACGTTGTAAGACCCGGCAACATCGGCATAGTTGGAGCCTCGGGAACGGGCATACAAGAAGTTACTACTATTATCGACAGGCTTGGCGGCGGTGTTGTACACGCAATCGGGACCGGCGGTCGCGATCTAAGCGCAGAGGTTAATGCCATAACCGTCCGCGATGCGATATTGGGGCTTGAACATCACGATCCTACTGATGTAATTGTAGTTATTTCCAAGCCACCGGCCAAACAAGTCCGGGATGAAATTGTAGAACTGCTGCATAGTCTTTCCAAGCCGGTAGTTGCCATATTCCTCGGCGAAAAACCGGATCACCACGAAGGCAATGTCTATTTGGCCCATACTCTCGAAGAAACTGCAATGATTGCGGTAGACCTTGCCAAGAACAGACCAGTTAAGCCTAACTATATGGAAGAAATAAATTACGAGGTAAAGACTCCGCTGGCACCGGAAAAAACAGTAAAAGGACTGTATTCGGGCGGCACGCTTGGCGCCGAAGCGGCCATGCTTATTACTGAGGCTTTGGGACTCGGTAAATTGATCAAACAAGAGGGGTATCTCCTTAATGCCAACGGATACGAAGTAATGGATTTGGGAGATGACATCTATACGCAGGGTAAACCCCATCCGATGATCGATCCGGAAGTTAGAATTAATAAGATAAGAGAATATGCAAAGGACAAAAACACCGGAGTAATCCTGCTTGACTGCGTATTAGGATACGGTTCGCATCCGGATATGGCAGGGGCCTTAGCCGATTCGATCAAGGAAGCGATACAAACAGCCAAAGAAAACGGGCGGGAACTGCATTTTGTAGCTACTGTTTGCGGTACGGAGTATGATCCGCAAAGTTACCAGTCATCAATAAAAACCCTGAAAGAATGCGGTGTATTGGTTGAAGAAAGTAATGCAAAGGCAGTAAGGCTTGCCCTTAAGCTAAAGGGTATAGACTTCAAAGAAGCAGATAAATACGTAGTAGAAAAACAGGTGGAAAAGAAAGCGCTGCCTGAAGTCAGTGACAGTGTAATTGACCTTTTAAACTCCAAACCCCGTATTGTAAATATTGGTCTTACCAGCTTTACAGAATCTATTCTGACGTATGGCGGCAGTACGGTTCAATATGATTGGAAACCGGCGGCAGGCGGCGATAAAAGACTGATCAAGATATTAAACGCTCTTGCCAAAATTGAAGAAATTGAAAAAGCCAACAATGAAGTCATAGACAAGATGAAGAGCTCACAGCCTTTCCTGGTTGATGTAGTGCCTGCGAAATCAGTAATCGCAATCTTGAATGATAAAGTGCTGCTTCACGCCGGACCACCTATCGAATACAAAAATATGACAGGTCCAATGCAAGGTTCTTGTATTGGTGCGGTATTATTCGAGGGGTGGGCCAAGGATGAAAACAGCGCCAGAGAACTACTGGAAAACGGCGGAGTAAAATTCTCACCCTGTCATCATGTGAACGCAGTAGGTCCTATGGGCGGGATTACCTCAGGCAATATGCCGGTGCTGGTAGTAAGCAACAAGCTGGATGGTTCCATTGCCTATTGCATAATGAACGAAGGTATCGGTAAAGTGCTTAGATTCGGCGCTTATTCTGAAGAAGTCTTAACCAGATTGAGATGGATGCGAGATTCTTTAGGGCCGGTATTATCGAAAGCGCTGAAGCGCAAAGCGGGCGGATTAAACCTGAATGTGCTCATTGCCAAGGCAATTACCATGGGTGATGAATTCCATCAAAGAAATATAGCTGCGTCACTTATTTTCCTCAAAGAGATTACCCCGTTAATTACGGAACTCGATATCGACCAACAAGAAAAATACAGTGTAATAAAGTTCCTGGCAGATACCGATCAATTTTTCTTAAACGTCATGATGGCGGCGGGGAAATCTATCGTGGATTGTGCGCGTAAGGTGACAAGCGGTACGGTAGTGACAACTATGGCCAGAAACGGACGAAATTTTGGCGTAAGAATAAGCGGAATGGGTGACGAATGGTTCACAGCACCGGTTAATACACCAAACGGATTGTACTTCACAGGATATTCGGAAGACGATGCTAATCCGGATATCGGTGACAGTGCCATCACAGAAACAGTGGGAGTCGGCGGCATGGCAATGGTCGCAGCCCCCGGTGTTACAAGATTTGTAGGTGCAGGCGGGTTCCATGATGCCTTAAAAGTCTCAAATGAAATGGATACAATCTGTATTGCCAATAATTCGAACTGGAGTATTCCTACTTGGGATTTCAAGGGAGCATGCCTTGGTATTGACGCCAGAAAAGTAGTTGAAACCGGTATTACACCGCTCATCAATACGGGAATAGCGCATAAAAATGCGGGAGTAGGTCAGATCGGAGCTGGTACTGTGCGCGCGCCGTTGGCTTGCTTTGAAAAAGCAGTCATTGCCTACGCGAAAAGACTATGGATAGAAGTTGAGTAGGGATGATCTAAAAAATAATAGAGAGGCAATGAGCAATCTATTGCCTCTCTATCTAAAAAACCTTGGTCTAGGGAAAGTTCATAGTAAATTTAACAACGGGCTCAATATTCAAATTCATGATTCTTTGATTTATATCGGCCGCCTCGGAACTCCATTAGCTGCCTTCGGACTGAATATCGCTGAAGAGAAATTGAAGCATGTGCTTAATTCTGTAAGAATCGGGGATTTGGTTGTAAACAAAGGAGATAAGTTAATTTTTTATAGCGGTTATGGAGCAATAACTATTTGTTACAAAGATCTTGCAGAAATAGATTTAAAGGTCCCTGAATTAAAATGCAGCGTGAAAGAGATAGCTCATAGTCGGTTATATAAATATTTAGAAACAATTGAATTTGAGAAGTATATAGGGATTGATCTAGACGAAAAAACCAGCAAGTATGTAGAGCTATTATTGCACTCCGACAAAGCAGACAGGAATGTAAATTCGATGATTATCAGTTTTTTTGCCGGCAGAGGTAAAGGCCTGACACCTAGCGGAGATGACATTCTCATCGGATTCACCCTGGCGCTTATGCTGTTTGGCCAATTCAATATTTGGAAGAAAGTGCTAGCGATGGAGGTCACCGGCGATAAAACGACCTTGGTCAGTGTGGCCTATCTCAGTGCTTTGTTAGCAGGGTATGCAAGTGAGTATTTTATACGGCTGGCAAAGCTGATAGATGACGCAGAGAGGGAAGCAATAGAAAAAACTATAAACGAAGTACGGTCATTTGGTCATACTTCAGGCAATGATACATTGTTTGGTTTTTTCTTAGGTTTAAAATTTCTAATAAATCAAGGGAAGGAGCAGTGTGAGCAGCCTAACTAGGGCAAAAGCCCAAAAGGATGTAATTAAGGGGGTTAATGTATGAGTTATCTTAATAATGTTGTTGGCTATAGAAAAGATCTGTTAATTAATCGGTCAGTAGTCAAGAAAGACAATTATGTATTACTCGACCCGGATGGTTTGGTCAAAAATGTCATTCCTGGTTTTGAGAATTGTGACATTACAATTCTCAGTTCACCCAAATTGGGAGCAAGTTTTGTCGATTATCTCGTTACCATTAACGCAGATGGCAAGAATGAACTTGGTTTCGGTGAAGACGGTATAGAAACGCTGTTTTATTTGATTGATGGCAGCCTGGAGGTTAAGGCTGGGAAGCAGTCTTGTTCTTTAGGAAAGGGTGGCTTTGTGTATTGTCCTCCCGGCACTAAACTTTACTTCCAAAACAAAAGCGGCGAAGTGGCCAAAGCATTTATGTATAAACGTGTTTACAAACGCCTGGAAGGCCATGAACCGTATGTCGTTACGGGCAATACGGAAGCAATGGAATGGACTAAGTACGAAGGCATGGAAGATGTCCTAGTCAAAGATTTCTTACCCAAAGACCTGGCCTTTGACTGCAACTTTCATATCTTGAGCTTCAAGCCAGGCGCTTCTCATGGGTATATTGAGACACATGTTCAGGAACACGGTGCTTACTGCCTGAGTGGACAAGGTATGTACAATCTGGATAATGACTGGATTCCTGTGCAAAAAGGCGACTACATTTTTATGAGCGCATATTGCCTGCAGGCCTGTTACGCCGTAGGGCGCGACGAAGACTTTGCTTATGTCTATTCCAAGGATTGTAACCGTGATGTGACCCTTTAAAAAGTTCTGTTTTTAACTGTACGGACAACGGTCTGTTACTATATTGGATTGCCCATCATAGTAAGCAACATAAAGAGGAGAGTATAAATGAAGAAACAGTTGGTTATCGCTTTAGGAGGCAATGCGCTGGGCAATACTCCTGATGAACAGAAACAAGCCGTCCTGGCCGCAGCCAAGCACATTGCAAGTCTTGTCAAAGATGGCTATAAAATCGTTATTGTTCATGGTAACGGACCGCAAGTCGGAATGATTAATCTAGCCTTTGAACTCGCTTACCAGCAAAATTCAAATGTATCTTCCATGCCATTCGCCGAATGTTGTGGCATGAGTCAGGGATATATCGGGTTCCATTTGCAAAATGCCTTGCAAAATACGTTCCAGGAACAAGGAATGACCACACATGTTTCAACAGCTATCACGCAGGTCATTGTGGACCAAAATGATCCGGCATTCCAGCATCCGACCAAACCGGTTGGCTTATTCTACTCGGAAGAAGCAGCCAAAGAGATTGAGCAGGCGAAGGGCTACACTTTTGTCGAGGATTCTGGGAGAGGCTTTAGGCGGGTTGTTCCATCACCTGAGCCGGTTGATATCAAGGAAAAAGGCACGATACGCTGTCTCATGGAAAACGGAGACGTTGTCATTGCCTGTGGCGGCGGGGGAATCCCCGTATATCGCGAAAATGGCATGCTTCACAGTGTTGACGCAGTAATTGATAAAGATAAAGCAGCCGCCAAGCTGGCTGATGTTATCAGTGCGGACACCTTCATTATTTTGACGGCGGTTCCCCGTGTTGCCATCAACTTTGGCAAACCGGAGCAAAAATGGCTGGAGCGTATTACTGTTGATGAAGCCAAAAGATATATTGAAGAAGGGCACTTTGCCCCGGGGTCTATGCTGCCAAAAGTCGAGGCAGCGATCAAGTTCGTTGAATCCAGACCTGGTCGGGAAGCCATTATAACATCCTTGGAAAATGCGTACAAAGCGGTTACCGAAGATAATGGTACGATAATCTGTTCTTAATGAACTGAGCAACTGGCGGTCAGTATAACTGGCCGCCAAATCTTTCGCTATATGTATCCGGTCTAATTTTCTGCAGTTTTTCTAAACGGAATTTTCAAAAATTACAGATTATACTCCAGGAGGAAAGATGAACAGCTTATCAAATGACAACCGTATTAAAGTAGTTGTAAATGGTCGGGAAATTGAAGTATATAACAACATGACGATTCTTCAGGCCTTGCTTCAGGAAGATATAGATATACCGCATCTTTGCAATGATATCAGGCTTGAACGCTCAAATGGCAGCTGCGGGTTATGTGTAGTTGAGATAAATGAAAACAATACCAAGCGGGATGTAAAAGCATGTCAGACCCCCATCAATGAGGGCATGGATATAACTACTAATAGTGGCAAACTGGCAAGCTATCGAAAAGTACGCCTTGAGCAAATTCTCTCCGACCACAATGCTGATTGTGTCGCTCCTTGTGTGATGACTTGTCCGGCAAATATTGATATTCAGTTATATCTTCGGCATACGGCTAACGGAAATTTTGCGGCTGCACTAGAGGTCATTAAAGACAGCAATCCTTTTCCTGTTGTTTGCGGACGTGTTTGTCCCCATCCTTGCGAGGCACAGTGCCGCCGCAACTTAGTAGATTCTCCGGTGGCCATCAATCATGTAAAACGCTTCATTGCAGACTGGGATATGGAACGTGAGCATTCCTGGACTCCACCTAAGAAACCGGCAACCGGTAAAAAAATTGCGATTGTCGGAGCAGGTCCATCCGGACTTTCTGCTGCTTATTACAGCGCGATCAACGGGCATGATGTAACCGTATTTGAACGCCAGCCGCATGCCGGGGGAATGATGCGATACGGTATTCCGGAGTATCGATTGCCGAAAGCCAATCTGGATAAGGAAATAGATATTATTAGAAGTCTGGGCGTAAAAATCATGACAGGAAAAGCGCTTGGAACGCATGTCCGTCTGGAAGACCTTCGTAGAGATTTTGATGCCGTTTATCTGGCAATAGGTTCCTGGCGGGCAACTCCCATGCAGCTTGAGGGCGAAAACCTTACAGGCGTTTGGCTGGGAATACAATATCTTGAGCAAGTCACGAAGGGCATAGATATACAACTGGGGGATACGGTTGTTGTTGGGGGTGGCAACACGGCAATTGACTGCGCGCGCACCGCTTTACGAAAAGGGGCTAAATCCGTAAAATTGATTTATCGCCGTACCCGGGAAGAAATGCCGGCAGAGCCTTATGAAATAGAGGAAGCTTGGCATGAAGGTGTGGAAATGCTTTTCTTAATGGCGCCCAATAAGATTGAAACAGCAGGCGGCAGAAAAATACTTCGCTGCATTAAAATGAAACTGGGTGAAGCTGACCGTTCCGGTCGCCGCCGTCCTGTTCCCATTGAAGGCAGCGATGAGATTGTTGAAGCAGATACCATAATCGGCGCAATCGGTCAAAGCACAGATACACAATTTCTGTATAATGATCTTCCAGTAAACCTTAACAAGTGGGGCGATATAGAAATTAACGGAAGGAGTTTTCAGACTTCCGAAAACAATATATTTGCCGGGGGAGACTGTGTTACAGGCCCGGCCACTGTGATTCAGGCTGTTGCAGCAGGTCGTCAAGCTTCGGATGCAATGGATAGTTTTATCATGAAAGGCTATATCGGCGAGCATAACATTGACTACAGCTGCAGCCGGGGTTCCATGGAAGATCTTCCGAAATGGGAATTTGAGGAAATGCCTAACATTGCGCGTTTAGCTATGCCGGCCCTATCTCTTGCCGAACGTAAAGGAAATTTTACCGAAGTTGAATTAGGCTATGATGAACAGACGGCAAAGGTAGAAGCGGCACGGTGTCTTACCTGTGGCTGTGCGGAACGCTACAGTTGTGATTTAAGAAAGGAAGCAAGCCGGCATGATATAGAGTATAAAGAACCGCTTCATGATCGGCCTTATATTCCGGTTGTAGAGGACCATCCCTTCATCGTACGGGATCATAATAAGTGCATTTCCTGTGGACTCTGTATTACTGCATGCTCTGAAATTGAAGGACCAGACGTCCTGGCATATCAGATAAAACAGGGCCGTCAGCTTGTTGGAACCAAAAGTGGTCTGCCGCTTGCGGAAACAGACTGTGTCAGCTGCGGTCAGTGCGTGAATGCTTGTCCTTGCGGCGCCTTGGACATCCGCAGTGAAAAAGGAAAAGTTTTTCGGGCAATCAGTGATCCTAATAAGGTTGTTGTCGGTTTTGTGGCTCCGGCAGTACGAAGTTTGGTTTCATCACATTTTGGCATTCCTTTTGATGAAGCTACGTCTTTTATGGCAGGCATCCTTAAAAAGCTGGAATTTGACAAAGTTTTTGACTTCTCCTTTGCTGCAGACCTAACGATTGTCGAAGAAACAACAGAATTCTTAAGCAGGGTAGCAGAAAAAGGCATTCTGCCTCAATTCACCTCTTGCTGCCCGGGATGGGTTAACTTTGTAGAACGGCGTTATCCGCAACTCATTCCGCATCTTTCCACCTGTAAATCACCGCAGCAAATGATGGGGGCAACTGTCAAGAATCATTTTGCCAAGATTTCCGGAATCGATAAAAAAGACTTGTATGTAGTTTCCATTGTTCCCTGTATCGCCAAAAAATATGAAGCTGCCCGTCCGGAGTTTGCCTCCGGCGGTATCCGGGATGTTGACGCGGTGCTTACATCAAATGAGATGCTGGAAATGTTAGACCTCAAACGTATAGCAGCTGCTGAAATTGTACCTTCCGAGTTCGATGATCCTTATAAGAGAGTTTCCGGAGCCGGGGTGCTCTTCGGTGCTTCCGGGGGTGTGGCCGAAGCCTCACTGCGTATGGCCGTTGAAAGAATTACAGGCAACGCTCTTGTCGATCAGCTTGACTTTCAGGAAATCAGGGGTTTTAAGGGGATTAAAGAAGCAACCGTTGAGGCAAAAGGGAAAAAGGTTCGGGTAGCGGTCGTCAGCGGTCTTAAAAACGTTGAGTCCATTATAGAAAAGGTGATTCAGGGAGAAGATGCTGGCTATGATCTCATTGAAGTTATGGCTTGTCCCGGTGGCTGCATCTGCGGAGCGGGTCATCCCGTACCGGAGAAGGCGGGTATATTAGTAGAGCGCCAACAGGTCCTCGTGGATATTGACAAGACCTCTGAATGCCGTAAGTCGCAGGAAAATTCTGATATTATAAGGCTTTATGCTGAGTTTTATGGTACAGCCAATTCTCATCTTGCTCATGAGCTATTGCACACCAAATATGTACCTAAGAATAGGAGAGGCGGCATATAGCGTTGTCCGAAGGGATATGGCGGATTTTGCTTTGCGCCAGTATAATAAATAAGTATTTATGATACGTGGAGAGGAGACCCGATCATGTATAAAGAGCTGAATACTACACTACGCACAATTATGACACCGGGCCCTGTTGAGGCGGAGCCGCGAGTACTGAGAGCTATGTGCACCCCGATATTGGGACAGTTTGATCCTGAATTTACCGATATTATGAACGAAACCATGGACATGCTTAGGCAAGTGTTCAGAAACTCAAATCAATGGACTTTTCCTGTTGATGGTACATCCAGGGCAGGGATCGAGGCTGTACTTTGCAGCATTATCGAACCGGAAGATAAGGTTTTGGTACCAATATATGGCCGTTTCGGACATCTGATGGTGGAAATCGCTGAGCGCTACGAGGCAGATGTTGTTACGTTAGAGACTGAGTGGGGTAATGTATTTGACCCTGAGACTGTTATTCGGGAGATTAAAAAAGTTAGGCCTAAAATTGTGGCGATAGTGCATGGGGAAACCTCTACAGGCTGCATGCAGCCATTGAAGGAGATTGGAGAAGTTTGCCGGGAATTAGATATTCTCTTTGTAGTTGATGCCGTAGCTACTGTTGGTGGAACTGAAGTCAAAGTGGATGAATGGAAAATTGATGCGGCTATTGGCGGCACGCAGAAATGCTTATCAGTCCCATCAGGCATGGCTCCTATCACTTTTAATGACAGAGTGGAAGCGCTGCTGCGTGAGCGAAAAAGAGTAGAAAGAGGATTGGCCGATCCCAGCACGTATCAAATTAAGCAATTACGGATGATTCGCAATAACTATTTTGATCTTAGTCAGTTAATGGATTATTGGGGACCGACCCGGTTAAATCATCATACGGAAGCTACGTCGATGTTGTATGCTCTGCGGGAAGGCTTGCGTATTGTGCTGGAAGAAGGGCTCGAGGCCAGGTTTGCCCGGCATAAGATGCATGAGGCAGCCCTCATTCAAGGCATCCAGGCAATGGGACTTAAGTTGTATGGAGACCCTAAGTGTAAATTGCCCGTAGTCACAGCCATTACCATCCCCGAAGGGATAGACGGTGAGGCGGTTCGTAGTACGTTGCTTCGAGATTTTGAAATTGAAATTGCAAGTTCTTTTGGACCACTTAAAGGAAAAATATGGCGGGTAGGTACGATGGGATACAGCTGCCGTAAGAAAAACGTCCTGCACTTCTTAGGGGCAATGGAAGCAGTGCTTATTCGTTGCCATGCCAAAATTCCTGCCGGGATGGCCGTTCAAGCTGCACTCGATGTGTACTCAAAGGCGGAGTCTATATAGTCGGTTTCACCTTTTACTGCCGGATGTGCCGGTATTAATCCTGCAAAATATTGTATAAAAAAAGTGGCTTAAAATCTTTACGATTTTAGCCACTTTTTGTCTTTAAGGAGATTAAAGGAAACATTATTTTATCAGGTGTGGACAATAGGTAGTATTTTGCGTTGTCTGAGAGCTAGGCGCAAACAGAAAAGCAGTTCTCTGTTTTGTAAATCAAGTCCGGTTAAGTCAACAATACGATCAAGTCTGTTAGATAGAGTATTGCGGTGAATGTATAGTTCTTTTGCTGTTTCAGTGAGATTTTTGTCAGACTCCAAGTATCTTTCAAGTGTTTTTAGAAATTCCGATTCCGTAGTGTTATCAATATGTTCAAGTTTCGAGATAATTGGATGGCATATTTGGGATAAAACTACTGTCGTTTCAGGGTCAGATAGGATATGGTAACAAGCTATCTCATAAGGCTGAACTATATGCCCGGCACCTTTGGTGACGCGCCCGATATTTAAGGAAGTTAAAGCAACATGAAAACTTCGCCGTGCTGCCATAATATCAGATTCCTGAGTACCAATACCAATAGATACTGTAAGGTTTTCAAAACTAGTGGCGAGGGCATGATGTAGATTGTTATATAAATTTTGTTCATTGTTAAAGCTGCTCATGGCTGCTACCAAAGCGATAATTTTGCCGGTACGTTCGGATATAAGTGATAGCGGAAATGTTTCGGCAATGATTTGTTGGGAGATTTTGCACAGTTGGGCTGAAAGTATAGGCCAATTGACTTCGGTTGCTGTTGTTTCCGTTTCAATAACCAAACATTTGTATCTTCTCGCCTGCGCGAGTTTGGAGTTAGTGATAATATCGGCAGTGTTTTGCTCATTTGGATTACCAAATAATATATATTCAAGCATATCACGGGAGTGTAGTTTTCGGTTTTCAGCAATAGCCTTCTGCTTTAAAAAGTCTAGAGCCGCCACTGTGCAGGCATGTTCCAACGCTACTAGTTTAATGTCTGTGAAATTGTTGTCAGGCAGGATTATTGTGATGTGGCCGAAAAATTCGTTGCTGGACATAATGGCACAAGATATACTTTGGTAGCTTGCGCCTTCAAGTGTTATTGTGTGCGTATAAGGGTTTTTGGTTCGGGATAACTTCTTTTGCAAGATGTTGTTGGGAATTTCTGGGATAAGCAGCAAATGTTCCAGTGCATGTAGCGTATTTGAATCATGTCCGGGCAAATTATCAGGCATCCAATGATTAATTAGCTGCCCGTTAATGTCGAAACACCCAGCAGGACACTGCGTGAGTTTACCTAGGTTAGTCACAATGGCATTTAATCCGCCGCCGTTAATGGCAACATCAGTTAATGTTTTATGGATTTCATTCGAACGCTGGAGCAAATAGGACTGACGGCTGGCGATACTACATATGACCGGATTGATAATCTCGGCAAAAGAGAGGCTTAAAGGAAGTTCTAGGAGTGGAAATCCCAGTTCATTTGCGAGCGCCTGTATTGTTGGGGGGATTTCCTGCAGGAACCGCTTGGTTTTAATGCCAAGACCAGCGCATCCGCGGGCATGAAGAGCTCGGATCAACTGTTCCTGCAAATCAATATCATCTTTAATTGTATAAGCTGTTGTTAAAATTAGATCTCCTGTTTTAGCCCAATCACCGATATCTGGCGCATCCATGATGTTTACAGATTTAACAGGATTATTCAATCCGGCAGAGCCGGCAGACAAAAACATGGCTTGTTCTTTAAATAGTTGTAAGACGTCTTTTATAGTAAGATCCATAGTGCACCACCTTTTAACCCGATGTACTATTATTATTCGACCTTTAATATGGCGGTTCCTGTGTATTTTGCTAATAGAACTATGCTAAACGATACTTTATTCTTTTCTTATAATTGGTTATTTTGGCGGCAATTAATGCATCTATAATAGAAACATAAACAAACCACCCATTCCGGGTGGTTTGTTCTGTTATATGGTACCAGCTTTACTGAAATCTCTTTTAATGCCCGGGTCTCCCGGTTCCCAACCGGCCGGTACGCCTTCACCGGTTGCTTCACCGTATTGAATACCTTGCAGTGTCCGGACAATTTCCCATACATTACGTCCTACTTCGCGCGGATATACAGAGTAATAGCGGATTCGTCCCTTCGGATCAATGATAAAGGATGCACGGTAAGCAGCCCCTTTGTCCTTATCCCACACGCCATAGGCGCGCGCGATGCTACCATTGCGGTCTGATAGGAGCGGGTACATTACTTTACTGGCACTGGGCGAGGTTTCAGCAAATACCTTATGGGAATATATGCTGTCAGTGCTGATAGCTATGGCATCCGCGTCGAGTTCGCGGATACAAGGATAAGCAGCGGCAACTGCCGCTAATTCCGTTGGTCAAACAAAGGTGAAGTCACTGGAATAAAAGAAAAGAAGCAGCCAGCAGCCTCGGAAGTCTTCTCGGCAAACCTTTATTTCTTGTCCACGATAGTAAGCCGGAGCACAGAATTCGGGAGCCTCCTCCTCAAGATGGAAACAGGTTATTTCTCGTGGTTGTACAGGCTGTTTTTCTTTGCAGAGATAATTATGGCTTCTAATGTTTCCTGGGTCACATTCAGCCATAGTATACACCTCCTATTATGAGCTCGATGTATAATATGATGCTGGTTATGTAAAGGTCATAAATTATTAGTAATACGAGATATTGATTTTGCGTTAAGGTTAGGAGATGGAGTTTATGCATATTAGCTTAATTAGTACTTTATTTTCGGGTATTTTTCCGCCTTTACTTAAATAGGCTGTTAATAAGAATTTATAGCTGAGGCGGTGCGAGACTGATGGAAAATGCTAAAATACAGGCGATAGGTACTGCGTTACCACAATACTCCGTATCGCAAGATATGGCAAAAGAATTCGCTTTTAGAGCTTTTAGACAGTCATTTAAAGATATAAACAGATTACTTACCATATTTGATAATAGTCAAATAAATAAACGGTATGTATCTATGCCTTTGGGGTGGTATGGTAAAGAACATTCATTTGCTGAAACTAATCAAATTTATGAGCAGGTAGGGCTAAACCTGGCGGAAAAGGCAAGTCTAGCTGCTATTTGCGAGGCGGGTATAAAACTCAATGATATAGATATGGTTATATTTGTTTCTTCTACAGGAATTGCAACCCCGACTATCGATGCAGCTCTTATTCAAAGACTTGGACTACCAGAAAATGTAAAACGTATTCCTATTTGGGGATTGGGCTGTGCTGGCGGAGTATCTGGAGTAGCACGCGCAGCTGAATTGGCTAAAACGATTAAAAGCAAATCGGTACTGTTAGTGGCGTTAGAATTATGCAGCTTGACTTTTCAGCGCGAGGATTTTTCCAAAGCAAATTTTGTCGGTGCCAGCATTTTTGGTGATGGTGCTGCCGCTGTGCTGCTTTCTGTAGGTGGAGATGGTCCAGAAATAGTAGATAGCTATAGTCATTTATTTCCGAAGTCAGCAGATATTATGGGATGGGATGTTGTAAACAGTGGTTTGAAAGTTCGATTTTCGAAAAGTATCCCGCATATTATAACGAAATACCTGCCGGAATTAATAGTAAAGGCCTGCAAAAATTGGGATGTAGATCCGAAAAAAATACAACACTATATTGTACATCCAGGTGGTGCAAAAGTCATACAAGCCTACAAAGATAGCCTTGGCTTAACAGAGGATGTTTTACAATATGCAGTTGAAACTTTATATAATTATGGCAACATCTCAAGTGCATCGGTTTTATTTGAAATGAAAGAATTTATGACTAACACTATAAGCGAAAGGCGATATGGAGTAATGTTAGCGCTGGGGCCCGGCTTTAGTGCGGAGAAAGTATTATTTAAATGGTAAAAACAATAGTCATTATTTTAGCAGTAACGATTATTTGTCAAAGGCTCATTGAATTGTATATAGCCAAGCGCAATCGCGAATTTGTTATAAAACTTGGTGCCAAAGAGTATGGAGCAAGCCATTATTATTGTTTTTTTGTATTACATATCGGCTGGATGTTAGGCTGGATAGTAGAATGCTACATTAGTGGCTGGACGTTAAATAGGTATTGGTATATTTGGTCAACATTGTTCCTACTCGCCCAACTGCTTCGGTATTGGTGCATTATTAGTTTGGGGTACTACTGGAATACCAGGATTCTAGTGATTTCGGGAATTCAACCTATATGTTGTGGCCCGTATAGATTTTTTAAGCATCCTAATTATATGGCAGTTACACTGGAAATATTGAGTGTTCCCTTGTTATGTAATGCAATTTTTACGGCCCTATTTGCAAGTTTGTGTAATGCATTTCTTCTAAAATGCATTCGCATTCCAGAAGAGGAAAAAGCAGTATATGGACAGCAGCAAAGTCTTTATAGTATGAAGTAAATGAAGAAAATAAGCTGGCACCAGGCGAAAGCCGAACCAGCTTGTTTTCTTATTTATGTACGAATATGGCTGATTACTACGAAGATATTATTTGGGTTTTGGACGTTCTGAAGACGTTCTTGGCTTGGCTGTAACTTTCGTACCTGGTTTTATCGGCGTGTTCACGCGAGCATCGGCAATTCTTTTCTCGTCTGTCACTTCGTTGATTCCTCCCTGTTGCTATTCTGATCTTTTTTGCGGGAGCTTCTTTCATCTTGTTTGTGATCTGCGTCAATCTTGTTGGGGATAGAATCGGCAACATCGACAATTCCTTGATGTTCATTGCTATTTGGCCAATTCGCTTTGTAGTCATAGGATCCGGGAATATCCTGAGGAGTATCGGAGCTGCCCCACTTTAAAACTGATTGTAACGCGTCCTCGCCGTCGAAGCCAACCCAATTGAATTCTGCGGTATCCAGAAACGAACGATGGAAGGGGGGAGCTAAAACCTCTTCCTCCAGGGGACGAGGGGTGGGATCAAGAACATCTTTTTCTGATTGGCATTCTATACAACGAGTAGCCCAGGGAACTGCCTCTAGACGCTCTATACCGATAGGTTCCCCACAATCGTCACAGATGCCGTAAGAACCGGTATGGATTTTGTCTAAGGCCGTTTCAATTTGTTCGAGGAGAACATGTTCATTATCACGCAGCGCAACATCTTTGCTTCTCTCAAATACCACATCGCCTAAATCTGCCGGGTGGTTATCATACATGGACAGTTCACCTACTGAGTCTGACATAGTATCTCTGATACCGGTTTCTTCCAGGCGGCTTATCATTTTAATTAAACTATCTTTTTCGTCGATAAGTCTATTTTCAAATCGTTTAATAACATCCGGAAGGAGGTTACTTCGCTCATTTGACATTTGTTATTGCCCCCTTAGATTGTGCTATGAATTATAGCATTTCCACCCTTATGGATTAAATAGGTGTAAAAGTTTGGTTATTATACTGGACAAATAAACTATATGATGATGGTGATTTTGTGGTCACTAGACGAAGTTCCAAGTAATAGAGTTTCCCCCCTTTGCTATTTATCGCCCTGAAGTTAGTGTTTTTTATTTATTGATGTTTTATGCCAAAACTGTATTTATTAGATGGTGCCACCAGACTGAAGATACTATTCACCAACCAGTATTTCATGTAACTGAGTTTATCGCCTCAATGCGCATATATACTCTATGAAGGTAGCAACAAGGTAAGATTTATGAGCAAAATTTAGAAGCCAGATATATAATATCTGGCCAGAGTGTAGACAAATCCCGCTTCAGGCCGGAAGGCCAACAAGCGGGATTTGTTAATAGTTACGAGTTTCATAAATTTTGATAACATAGACGGAAAAGTTCTTGAAAAAGGCGGTAACATACCGCGCTTTTTTTTCCACATTGCTAACTTCTTTAAATTCATACACGCAAAAAGAAGCGTGAGGTAGTGTTGTACTTTCCTCAAGCCACGATAGCGAGTATAGCGCATTCCATGTCTTTCTTTCGCATCTGCGAAGACACGTTCAATGGTTTGGCTTCGGCGGCGATATAGGTCTTGGCCTTGGTGAGTATGACGGACATCCTCTGCATATTCAACGTAAGATTCCCAGATATGCCGGTTTACGACTTTTGTAAAGTTTTGGCTTTGGGTACATTGTATACGCAGTGAGCATTGGACACATATCTTGGGATTGCTTTTGTATTCCCGATAGCCTTCTCTATTTGTAGTGGAATATTTTAGCACTTGGTTATTGGGGCAGATATAGCAGTCATAGTATTCGTCATAAACATACTCGTATTTCTTAAAGTATCCTTCTTTAGTCATGGGGCGTTTGTAGGGCATAACCGGTATTTTATTTGCTTGCATAATTTCACGACAACTCCCGGCGTTTTGTAACCAGAATCGGCAACTACTGCTTTTATGTCATTAAATTTTTCAATGACATCTTGAAATACATCGGTAAACACCTGACTATCATGAACATTACCTGGGGCTGTTTTAACACCAAGAATAAAATTGTTGCGCTCACAGGCCACTGTGGCGGTGTAAGCAAAGCAACGCTCTTTTTCACCTTTATGGAACATACCACTTTCTGGGTCAGTTGTACTTTCTTTGACTTCCTTTTCTTCAATCATTGTTCCGTCAGAATCATTGTCGTTGTCATCGGTAAAAGGTTTCTTGCCATGTGATTCACGGTCAGCGTTAATTTCAATCATCAATTCACGCTTATATTTATGTACTCGATGCTGGGCCATCTTTTTAACATACTTGTTTTTATTGGCGTTGGCCTTAATATGACTAGCATCAAAAAATACAGCATCTGCTTTGATAAAACCACATTCTATGGCCTCAAATAACACTCTTTCAAAGATTTTTTCAAAGAGGTCACTTTCTTTAAACCGTCTTTCATAATTCTTCCCGAAGGTAGAAAAATGCGGTATCTTCTCCTGAAAGCCGTAGCCTAAGAACCAGCGGTAAGCAAGATTGACTTGAGCATCGCTAATTGTTTGACGCATAGATGTAATACCGTACAAAATCTGCAGTACTAGCAATTTTATCAGAACGACCGGATCGATACTGGGTCTGCCAGTAGTATCACTGTATAAATCTTTAACTTCATCATATATAAAATCGAAATTTATGCTTGCATCAACTAAGCGCAGTAAATGATCTTGTGGAACTAGCTCGCTTAGACAAACAAATTCGACTTGGTCGGTTATCACTCTGTTTTTCTTCTTAAGCACGATTATCTCTCCCAATCTCTTATTATCTCTTATTATCTCTATTTTACTATATTTCACACCAGATTAGAAGAGGTTCTCAAATATAAAAAGGCTGCCGACTTTGTCGACAGCCTGGCCAGATATATAATATCTGGCTTCGTTTATATAATGGTTAATTATCTGCATAACTCTGATGGAACAATTAATTTGAAGCATTTTTATTTCTGTTCTTTTTGCATAGGTTAGTCAAAATGATATTTCGTTATTCTTGCTGATTACTGGAAGTAGCACTAGTGGTACTGCTAGTTGCAGAATTTAATTGATTTTCAGAGGTAGAGCCAAGACGGCTCTGAAGGTTTGATATGTGACGATCCATGTCTTGTGCCATATTTTGAAACATTTGCTGCGTATTTTTGTCATCTGTAGATGTTCCAAAAGTGGCATAGGTGCCTTTCGCAGATTCTGCCGCAGCTAAAGCTTTTTCCAAATCTTTTTTTACTGTCATTATTGATCCTCCTTAAAAGTAATCACTCTACTATTGTTTACCGTTTGCTGCGGTTTATTTAGGAAGTTATTGGAATCTGGGTATTTAACATGGAAGATAATTGAATAAGGACTGGTGGAACCCAGAAATTAAATCCGATTATCAAATTTAGCAATAATTATGGTCAATATTGGAAACTATATTTTAAACAGCATTTGAGGCACAGGGGTTAGTTATGGTGTATCGAAGAAGCAGCATTTAGACTGTTGGAGGGATAAAAAAGTTGATAGCAATAGGCAAAGATATACCACGAATTGAAACCAATGACAAAGTGACAGGCAATGCAAAATATAATGCCGACTATACAGCCCCTGATCTGTTATACGCAAAAATGGTTATAAGTCCATACGCCCACGCACGAATTATTAGTATTGACACTGCCGTGGCCGCAGCGGCACCAGGAGTAAAAGCTGTTCTTACCGGTACATGTTTTACTGGTCTGTATGGACAAATTTTAGCCGATCGTCCAGTCATTGCTCTTGAAAAAGTTAGATATTATGGTGAACCGGTGGCGCTGGTGGTTGCTTATAGTGAATTGGAAGCGGCCCAGGCTGCTAACCTAGTGAAAATAGAGTATGAGCCATTGCCTGTGATAAATTCTGTAACCGATGCCCTTCGGCCTGACACCCAGTGTATTCACGGCAATTTAGGCTTTTACAGTCATGTTGTTGCAGATGTTTACCCGGAACCAGGTTCCAATGTAGCGCATCGGGTAAAGATACGAAAAGGGAATATGGCGCAAGGATGGGCCAAATGTGATGTAGTAATAGAAACACAGGTATCACTCCCTCATTCTAACCATGGAGCTATTGAAACCCGCTCCGCGATTGTTGAAATACAGCAAAACGGCAGGGTAATTGTTAATTCAGGTTCTCAGGGGCCTTTTGCAGTAAAAAAATTAATGAGTACTCTATTTACTTTGGATATGGGTAAAATTATCGTCAAAACCGGGTTGGTCGGTGGCTCCTTCGGTGCTAAAACAACCGCTTATCCCGAGCTGCTCGCTTACCTGGCTTCAAAGGCGGTGGGGGGGCGTCCTGTCAAAATAACAAATACCCGGGAAGAAGATTTAGTTTCTTCACCAGGCCATATGGGGCTAGAAGCAAAAATAAAGTTTGGCGCAACCAAAGAAGGAAAGATCATTGCTGCCGAGATGCTTTATCTTATTGACAGCGGAGCTTACACAGATACTTCACCGACTATGGCTAAAGCCATTGCCGCCGCTTGTACCGGACCGTATAACATACCGTACGTTTGCTGTGATTCTTTGTCCGTATATACCAATCGCCCGTATTCTACTGCATTCCGGGGATTTGGCCACGGCGAATTGACTTTCGCTGTCGAGAGAGCTGTTGAGAAATTGGCAGTGACTCTTGGTATAGATCCACTTGAGCTGCGAGCAAGAAATGCAATTGCGCCGGGAGATAGTTCACCGACGCAAGAGGCGCTTAACGCTAGCAATCTCGGAAACGTAACTGAGTGCATTCAGAAGATGAAGGCGCTAATTAAATGGGACGATGGAAAAATCCTTAAAACGGGAACTAGTTTGGTAAAGGCTAAAGGATTAGCATGCTTTTGGAAAACCTCCAGCAGCCCGGTAAATGCGATATCCGGTGCAATATTAACTATGAACCAAGATGGATCTATTAATCTAAACTGCGGTGTGGTTGAATTGGGGCAAGGAACCAAGACGGTACTTGCTCAGATTGCAGCCGAAGCTTTAAAAATGGAAGTAGATAAAATTCATGTCGCCATGGAAGTAAATACTGAGCTTTGTCCGGAACATTGGAAGACTGTTGCCAGTAAAACGACCTATATGGCAGGTAGTGCAGTTTTGGAGGCAGCTAATGAGTTAGAACGGGAGATAAAGAGTATCGGCGCGATAGTTTTGCGTTGCCCACCCGAGGATTTAGAAGTTGGGGGCAGTAGAGTGTATTTGCGTTACGATCCAAACTATTATGTCGAATTTAGAGACCTAGCCCATGGCTACCGATACCAAAATGGAAACTCAGTTGGCGGTCAGATTATGGGACGCGGCAGCTATATTATGACACGATTAAGTACTTTGGACCAAAATACCGGTTATGGCAAGGCTGGTCCCGGCTGGGTTGTCGGGTGCCAGGCCGTTGAGATAGAACTAGACAGCAGGGACTACACTTATAAAATTATTCGCGCGGCTACCGTTATGGATATTGGCAAAGCGCTTAATCCCAAGAATGTGCGATGTGTGTTGAGAAGTGGAATGAGTATGGGCCTCAGTTTAGCAAGCAGGGAGGCCTTTGTATTTGATAATGAGGGAGTCATGCAAAATCCGCAGTTTCGTACTTACAAAATGATGCGGTTTGGCGAGCAGCCCGAATACTTAGTTGAATTGGTAGAAACACCTCAGATCGATGCCCCCTACGGCCAGCGCGGAGTGGGTGAGCATGGTCTAATCGGCATGCCTGCCGCATTAGCTAATGCATTGTCAGCGGCAACCGGGGTGGAACTAAATCAGTTACCTCTCACTCCGGAAAACATTTGGAGAGCTGCGACAGGAGGCAGCATATGATTATTTTTGATTTTGAATATCATAAGCCAGATACGGTGCAAGAAGCCATCGATCTTTTTCAGCAGCTTACATTGCAAAACAAACAGCCGGTTTACTATTCGGGAGGGACTGAGATAATCACCCTTGGACGGCTAGGAAAACTATACGCAGGAGCTGTTATTGACATTAAAGGGATTCCCGAATGTAATGCACTGGAAATTAATCATGATAAATTAATTATGGGAGCAGGAGTATTTCTGACCAAGCTTGCCGAAACAAATCATTTCCCATTATTAACAGAGTCTGCCGGTAGGGTTGCTGACCATACTTCACGGGGAAAAATTACGCTAGGAGGTAATATTTGCGGTAATTTTATTTACCGTGAGGCGGTATTAGCATTGTTGGCTAGTGACAGTAAAGTTACTATCGCGGGCATAAACGGGCTTAGAACCGTTCCCCTTCTGGAAGCATTTCGTGAGCGATTGCAACTGGCAACAGGAGAATTTTTAGTCCAGGTTGCTACTGATGCAGCTTATCTCAGCCTGCCTCACCGCGGCGTTAAAAAGACCAGGATGGATAGGATCGGTTATCCACTGGTTTCGATGGCTATCTTGAAGAAGAATAACCGTTTACAAGTGGCTGTTTCTGGTGTATGTGCGTTTCCATTCCGTTCATTGGAAATGGAAAATGAATTGAATAATAATAGTCCTTACGAAACTAGAATTACCAATGCCCTCCAATATCTGCCGGCTCCGATTTTGGACGATGTGGAGGGGACGGCCGATTATCGTTCCTTTGTTTTGAAAAACACGCTGCAGGATACCTTAACCCACTTTGAGGGGGATTATAATGTTTCAGATGGTAAGTAAGGGAATGATAGATTTAACAGTAAACGGTGAGAAGCGAAGCGCTTTGGCTAAGCCATCAGATACTTTGCTGACAGTACTGCGCACACAGCTTGGTCTTACAGGTGCTAAGCCCGGGTGTGAAAACGGCGATTGCGGCGCTTGTACGGTACTTATTGACGGATGGCCAATAAAATCATGTTTAACCTTGGCTGTTGAGGCAGTCGGCCATGAGGTTACTACCGTGGAAGGCTTAAAAGATGCGCCTATTCAGGCGGCCTTCATCGAGCAGTGGGGATTTCAGTGTGGTTATTGTACTTCCGGATTTCTTATGGTTTGTCATGCGCTAGCAAACATTCATCCTAACGCCACCAACGAGGTACTGGCAGATTGGCTGCAATCCAATTTATGTCGCTGCACAAGCTATGAGGAGATTGAACGGGCAATAAGAATGATTGTTACTACGCCATCATAGAAAAGGATTACTATCGATTTTCCCACTTGTCAGAGGATACTTCTTCCAGTATTCTGTGCAAATCTGTAAGAATTGCTCCTATTTCGCGGGATAGTATAAGCGAATTAAATTGGAGAAGTGCACTGAGACAATCGCTTTGTGCGGTCATCGCCTGGCTGATTCTAGTTTTTAGACGCAACGAAATATCCTTCGAAGGATCAATCAAGTTTATTCCAAAGTCTTCAACACAGTCAGCTGCTGAGTCTATAGCAACTTTGAGTTTATTCAGCTCAAGGCTTTCCGGGAAGTCTTCCGCTAAAGCAAGAAGCCCCCTGCGAATCCCGCGAATTTGAATACTAATATTCGCGAGATGCCGCATTCCTTCCGTAATTTCTGTTAAGCGCCGGCATTTTTTTGTCATTAGCGGATTAAATACTAGACTTTCATGAGCAAGCTGAATGGAGTGAATGCTTTTAACGGTGTTTTTCTCTAAATCCTCAACATCAACCAATGGAGAGTGTACGTTTATATTCTTTTTTTGTAGAGCCCAGCCCAATTTTTTTAATGCAAAAGACGCTTTCTTGCTCAAGATTAAGATATCTTGTTCAGCTTTTGCGACGGAATTAGGTGGAAAAATAAAGGTATTAGCTAGAATGCCAATTACTGAACCAATAATTGTTTCAGTGACACGGTTAAGGGCATAGCCCTGGCTTTGACTGAACGCCAAAACCATGAGTGAACTTACCGCAGCCTGAGAATTGATATAAGCCGGCAGGTGTAGTAACGAACCAATAGTCATCCCTGCTACTATTACTATGAATATCGATAATGCCCCCACACTCATCCACTGACTGATTAGTGCACTGATAACTACTCCGCCTATCGTCCCAAGTAGGCGCTGCCAGGCTTTCTTTACAGATTCCGAAATCGTAGCCTGCACGGTTAAAATCGCTGCAAGCGGCGCAAAGTAGGGATATGGCCAGTTAAGTACGGATGTTACAACCATCCAGGATAGGGCCGCTGCCAGGGAAGTTTTTAATACTTGAAGGTAGATGTCCAATGCAAATTCCCGCCTTATACTAGTTATCAGTTTGTATTCTGGAAAATTCTTTTAAATTTATACGGATATGTATCGGTTTACACAAAGAATAGTGGCATGTGTGGCAAGAATAATAAAAAGATAAAATTTATTGGGGGTAAAAATGGAGTATTCGGTTATCAACGTCATACTACGAACTTTTTTATCTTTAGGGGTTCTAATTGTACTTGCAAGAATTATGGGACGAAGGTCTGTAGCACAATTAACTTTATATGATTATGTACTCGGATTAGTTTTAGGGGACATTGGAGCGTCCTTTGCGGTGGATCGATCGATATCCGTAATTGACGGGATCGCAAGTCTTATAGCTTGCACTGCTTGGATTATTATTGTCAATTTTGTGATGTTAAGAAGTGTACCGGCACGGAAGTTTGTTGATCCTGAACCTCTTATGGTTATTTATAATGGGTGCATTCTGGAAGAAAACTTGCGTAAGAGTTTTTACACAATAAACAGCATATTAGAGTTGCTGAGGGAACGTGAGATCTTCGATCCGGGTAGCATTGCCTTAGCAGTTATAGAATCCAATGGGCAACTCAGTATTATAAAAAAGCAGGATGAGGACAGCGTACAAGAATCAAATAAGAGTAAAAAAGGATATATCGATAAGTTTGCCTTACATATGATGGGACGCGCCTTAGTGATTGACGGTAAGATTACGGACCGGGTCTCTGAACATAGCGGAATAAGTGAAGCGTGGTTGATAGGTATCATTAAAAAGCGGAATCTTGAAATGGAGGACATAATGGTCGCCCTGATAACCCCGGAAGGTCGGCTTTACATTGATAAAAAAGACGATAATATTTCATTTCATGATATTAGACCGCCTATTCACGAGCAATAGAATTATGTCAGGCAAAATTAGAAACCGATAGGCTGCTCAACAGTAGGCTATCGGTTTTTGTTTAGGCTAATATTAGTTTGGCAATAAAGCTGAATGATGTAGATATAGCCAGTCTCTACACATTGTTATCACGCTATTTATGAGAAAACATAAGATATTACATAAACAATTACTAGTGCAAAAGTGGAGGGATAGTTTTGAAAAAAAATTGGGATGTTCCCCAAATAGAAGATTGGCCTGTTGAATATAATTCAAGACAAATTTGTGCACCAAATTGCATGCCGAAATGCCTGCCGAGTTGTTCACCTTTATGCTACCCATCATGCAGACCGAAAAAACCACCAGCATGCCCACCTGCTTTTAATTATTATTGTTACCCATCTTAACAATCTTCCTAAGGGGAATTTTCTGGGGTCTACCATGTCTCATAGTTACATGGTAGACCCTTTCGTTGTCATTCGCGCACTGTCGTTGTGAGCATTAATTCATATCAGAATGTGGCTGCACCTAATCGATTCTGAATCCAATTTAGTATATACTATACTCAGGATTGTACTGAGAGTGATTTCAAGGGAATAGGAGAAGTGTTATGAAGAAATTCGTAGATTTGAAAACTCGTTTTTCCGGAATCCATGACCTGATGAAATTTAGGGTTACTGAGATACTATTAATATCCACAGAGTACGACGCGTATGTCCTGGAAGAAGATGGGCGGTTAACCGAACAGATTTATCATCAGTTCAACGACTTAAGCATTCCTTACATACCTAGGATTCATTGGGTGGACAATGGGGAAGAAGCTTTAGAAGAATTGAAATCGAGAACAATCCATTTAATTATTACTATGTCCCGCGTAAGTGACATGAGTTCATTTGAGTTTGAAACAACAATCCATAATGCCTACCCCGACATCCCAATTGTTATGCTTTCCTATGACCGGTTGACACCGGAAATGATTGTCCGGATTCGAGAATTTTCTTGTATCAACAGGGTGTTCCATTGGTCGGGAGATAGTAAGATATTACTGGCTATTATAAAATATATTGAAGACCAGAAAAATGTAGAGGCAGACAGCAGGCTGGGAGTTCAGGCCATTCTTTTGGTTGACGATTCTCCAGTATATTACTCGCAAATTTTGCCTAACATCTATACAGAAATATTGACCCAGACCCGGTGTCTGGTATTGCATGCCATGAATGTCAGTCACGGTTTGCTCAGAGTCCGTCTGAGACCTAAGATTCTTCTCGCGGAAACCTATGAAGAGGCAATGGAAATTGTTGGTACTTATCGCTACAATTTATTGGGAGTAATTTCAGACGTTAGATTTCCTAAGGATGGAGTGTCATCTCCCGCGGCCGGTTTTGAATTAGCCGAAGGAGTTAAGGAGATGATCCCCGATCTACCGTTTTTGCTGCAGTCGGAGGAGATGGAAAATTATGAGAAATCGATTGCGCGACAGCTACCCTTTCTGAATAAAAATTCGCCTAATCTGCTGCATAATTTGCGGACCTACATTCTGGAAAACTATGGCTTCGGTTCTTTTGTGTTTAAGTACCCGGATGGCACAGTCATTGATGAAGCGAATGACATCACAAGTCTGGAAAGAATAATACGAGACCTGCCGGATGAGAGCTTATATTATCATGCGACCCGAAATCACTTTTCGCGCTGGTTTCGCGCTCGTGCAGAAGTTGAGGTAGCTGATAAACTGAGATTTATGGTAATGGGAGATTTTTACAGTATTTCTGATATTCGAACTTATATTCTGAAAGTATTGAATGATTACTTCCAGAAATACCAATCAGGTTTGATCCTGGATTTTGAAGGGCTTTCCAAAAAAGATATGGAGAATGCTTTCATTAAATTGGGGACAGGTTCTTTGGGAGGGAAAGCCAGAGGGGTGGCATTTATGAATGCCATGATTGCCAAAGCTCACCTGTCGGATAAATACGAGGATATGAAAGTCAAGGTGCCTCGTTCGTTTGTAATTGGCAGTGATGTTTTTGAAAAGTTTATTGAGGAAAATGATCTTTATTCTTTCCTTGCCGGCTCACCAAAAGAAGAGGAGATTGCACAAAAATTTACGGAGAGTGATTTGCCGGCTAACACTCAAGAGAACTTGCGTGTCTTAACACAACATATAAGATGTCCGCTCGCAGTCCGTTCCTCCAGCATACTGGAGGATTCGCGGATATTGCCTTTTGCCGGTATCTACAATACATATATAGTTCCCAACAGTCATATAGACACTGAAATTAGATTCAAACAGCTGTCGGACGCGGTTAAACTTGTTTATGCTTCCGTGTTTTATGCGTCTCCTGTACAATACGCAAAGAATGCGGATATCCGGATTGAAGAGGAGAAAATGGCGGTACTCATTCAGGAACTGGTGGGAGAGTGCTATGGTGATCTTTATTACCCGGTCATTTCCGGCGTGGCGCAATCCTATAATTTTTACCCCTATTATCCGATGAAACCCGAAGAGGGAACGGTAAGTCTGGCGATGGGACTAGGAAAAACAATTGTTGAAGGCGAGCGGGTATACCGGTTTTCCCCGGCTTATCCCAAGCTTAATCCTCTCGTTTCAAGTCCTCAGGATTATATGAAAAAATCACAAAACACATTTTATGCTATAAATCTTAAGGCTTCTGCCGACATAATGCTGCGTGCCGATGAAGACTATGTCTACGAAAAGCTGCTGATTTCCCAAGCCAGTAAAGACGAGTCGCTGGAGTATATAGGCAGTACCTATTCTATTGAAAATGACTGCATATCAGATAACGTGTATCAAGCTGGACCAAAACTAGTGACATTTGCACCCATCCTGAAGTATAACAGGCTGCCATTGACGCAAATTATAAAAGACTTGCTACGGTTAGGAAAGCAATCCTTCGGCACAGATGTTGAAATCGAGTTTGCGATTAATATCCCTAAGGATAAAAATAAGCCGAAGGAGTTCAATTTTCTGCAGATCCGGCCGATGGTGGTGGGAAGAGAAGCGCTCCAGGTGAGTCTGGACGAACCGATAGAATCATGGTGTTTTAGTCAGCGCACAATTGGTAACGGTTTTTACGAAAATATCCACGATATTATTTTTGTTGATCCCGAAAAGTTTCAATTACAAGACAGTATTCAAATTGCAAATGAAATAAGTGAGTTGAACAAAATTCTGTTCAAGGAAGGCCGACGTTGTATTCTCGTTGGATTCGGTCGAATGGGAACATCGGACCGGTGGTTGGGAATTCCTTTGACATGGGAACAAATGTCGCAAGCGCTTATCATCGTGGAGGTTGATCTAAAAGACCTTCACCCGGAGCCTTCTCTGGGCAGCCATTTCTTTCATAATTTAACAGCTTCTAATATGGGTTACTTCCACATTCAATATGATAATGATGATGCGGGAATGTTTGATTGGAATTGGCTGCTCAGTCAGCCTGTCCTCCAACAAACAAAATATGTAAAGCTTGTTAGAAGAGAGGAGGCCTTCAAGGCCAAAATTGATGGGAGAAGTTTTAAAGGGGTTATCTACAAATGATTTGATTTCCTGCGATAAGCTTACAAGTTGGTTAGAGAGAATGGTTATTTATGAGAAAAATTGGTAGTAAAAATGACAAATTTATCTTTTTTAATAAAAAAATTAAAAAAAATAAATTTTTTTGTGTTTAATGTAAAAAGACAATAATACTTTTGGGCAAAACTAAATAGAGGTATCGAATGAATTATTTAAGATAAAAAAAGAATATAGTTGTTGTATCTCCTTTTTTTGGATTGCTTTTGTTTTTCTGAAAAAAACTATCGTGCATTGATAGTGGAACCAAAAGCCGGGATATGAGTGAAAATTCGGTTAAATTTGAGTATACAAGATACAAGACAGGTTGTATAATGTAATTAAAGCGGATGCAATATATTGGAAAATACAAAATGAGGGGGATTTTGACATGACTACAAATGCTAAGAAGTACTGTGACGAACTCTATCGCCGCGTTGTCGAACGGAATGCCAACGAGCCGGAATTCCACCAAACTGTGCAGGAAGTAATTGGTTCTTTGGTGCCTGTTCTTGAGAAAAATCCCGAATATATTGACCTAGGAATTCTTGAACGGATTGTTGAGCCCGAGCGGCAATTTATCTTCCGGGTACCGTGGATGGATGACACCGGCAAGGTAAGAGTAAACCGTGGCTTCCGGGTTCAGTTCAATAGCGCGATTGGACCATACAAAGGCGGCTTGCGTTTCCATCCGTCGGTTAACGTTGGTATCATCAAATTCCTCGGTTTTGAACAAACCTTTAAGAATTCACTTACCAGTTTACCGATGGGCGGTGGCAAAGGCGGTTCCGATTTTGATCCAAAAGGCAAATCCGATGCGGAAGTTATGAGATTCTGCCAAAGTTTCATGACAGAACTGTATAGATACATAAGTCCTGATACAGATGTTCCTGCCGGTGACCTCGGCGTTGGCGGCAGAGAGATTGGCTATATGTTTGGACAATACAAGCGAATCAAAGGCAGTTATGAAAATGGTGTTTTAACCGGTAAAGGTCTTACCTATGGCGGCAGCTTAGCTCGCCCGGAAGCTACAGGCTTCGGTATTGTTTATTTCTGCCAAGAAATGTTAAAAGCTAAAGGAACTTCCTTCGAAGGCAAAACGGTTGCCGTGTCCGGTTTCGGCAATGTTACCTGGGGTACAGTTAAAAAGGCTACTGAATTAGGCGCCAAAGTTGTTACCCTTTCAGGTCCTGATGGATACGTTTATGATCCCGATGGCGTTAGCGGCGAAAAAATTGATTTCTTACTCGAAATGAGAGCGTCCTGCCGTGACAGGGTTGAAGACTACGCTGATAAATATGGTGTTAAATTCTTCCCTGGCGAAAAGCCTTGGGGTGTTAAAGTTGACGTTGTTATTCCTTGTGCTACTCAGAATGAAATACTTATCGAAGATGCTAAGAAAATCGTTGCAAACGGAATTAAATTTGTTTGCGAAGGTGCAAATATGCCTACTACAAACGAGGCAATTGAGTACTTTTTGGAAAATGGCGTATATCTTGGACCATCAAAAGCTGCCAACGCCGGCGGCGTGGCCGTTTCCGGTCTTGAGATGTCCCAGAACAGCATGCGCCTAGCTTGGTCTTTCGAAGAAGTTGATGCTAAATTGAAAACAATCATGCTCAATATTTATAAAAATGCCAGCAAGGCGTCAGAAGAATATGGCTATAAGGACAACTTGGTTGTCGGCGCCAACATTGCTGGCTTTATTAAAGTCGCTGAAGCAATGAAAGCGCAAGGTTTGGTATAAAAAAGTAAGTTAATCGGTAATCAACGGGGTATTCGAAGCCTAATCCGGCTCGAATACCCCATTATTTTTTTTACTTGCGCAGATTTATGGTTGAAACGCCTTATGTATCAGGTCAATTAGGTGTAAAATGAAAAAAATGGCACAAGTAACGAAAGGAAGAGGATATAAATGCCGACATTAGCCGAACAATTAGTAAAATCCCTTCAGGCCTTAGGAGTTAAATATGTTTTCGGTATACCTGGTGGCCCATCTATTCCCTATTTGGAGGCTATGAGAAATACCGGATTAAAATTTGTTTTAGTAGCAAACGAACAGAGTGCAGGTATTATGGCCGATGTTTGTGGCCGTCTTACCGGTGTGCCTGGTGTTTGTCATAGTACATTCGGTCCGGGTGCCGCAAACTTATCGACTGGTGTGGGCGGAGCATTGTTAGATAGGTCTCCATTGATTGCTTTTACAACAGAAGTTAAAGACGCCGACAGAGGACGTAACATTCAGATGAATATTGACCATCAGGCATTCTATAAGCCAATAACGAAATGGACTACAAGGCTGTCAGCGGATAATTTTAAAGAAACGATGGTAAAGGCATTTTCTATTGCTGCTTCCGAAGTGCCGGGTCCTGTTCATATTGGTTTGCCTGCCAATATAGATAACGAGTTATTGGATTCCGATAGTATAATAGACCGCTTTGAAAAAGCGGTGGTTCCGCTTCCTGAACCGCGGTTGCTCCAAGAAGCGGCTGTACTGATCCAAAAGGCCAAGAAACCAATTTTAGCGGTAGGCCTTTCGATAGCTAGGCTGGGTTTGCATCACTTGCTGCGTCAGTTCGTGAATCAAAATAATATCCCGGTTGTATTAACTCCCATGGCTAAAGGAGTCATCTCTGATACTCACTCCTGCTATGCAGGGGTCCTTTTCCACGCTCAGAGTGATTTGGTGGCAACGGTATTTCGTGAAGCGGATCTAGTTATTGGTGTGGGATATGACTCTGTTGAATTTAACTATGAATCCTGGATGCCGAATGTTCCTTTGATTCATATCGACACCCGGCCTGTCGACATCACTACCGAGTACAACGTACCTTGCGAAGTCATCGGGGATTTAGCACAATCCATAACTTATCTTACTTCTTTAAAATTTCTCTCATTCCAGTGGGATATGGGTCAAATAGAAGCAAACAAGCATAATTTATTTCAGGCTCTGAAGCCACGTTGCGACTCTTTTACTGCTGCCGATGCTATTCATGTTCTGCAGGAGGTAATACCTAAAGATGGGATTATAACCGCAGACGTAGGTGCTCACCTTCATCTTCTTGGCCAATTGTGGAAAGTAGATGAACCGCAGCGAATCATAATGACTAATGGGTGGTCGACTATGGGGTTTGGTATACCATCCGCTATTGGTGCTAAATTGTGCAGGCCTTCCCAGACGGTTGTATGTATAACCGGAGATGGCGGTTTCCTAATGAATTGCGGCGAGCTAGTAACTGCACGTAGACTGGGTCTCAACATTGTAATAATTGTTTTGTGCGACAGGAGTCTAAGTCTAATTGAAATGAAGCAGAACTGGAAGGAAGTTCCTTTGTATGGTGTTGACCTTTATGAAGGGAATTACTTCGGGGCCGATATGTTCCTCAGTGTTCCTGTACTGAAGGTTTGTGATGAAAAAGAAATGAAAACCGCCCTTCAAACAGCAGTTTCAGCGGCCGGCCCGATCATAATCGAGGCTGTTATCGACGGGTCCATATATAATAACTTGGTTACTAGAAGTCATAAATAGTTCCAGGAAGTTTTCCTGTGATTAACTTTTAGGTGGGTTAAAAGCTTATCTGAAACTAAGTCTAAAGGTCTATCTCGTTAGTCTCTTTATCTTCAAAAATGGATATGGCAATAAGTGTCATTAGTAGCAAGTTCTAGCTGGGAATATTTTTGTTGTAAAATTTGCAAGATAGTATTGGTTATTAAGTAACAGGAGATGGATATAATGAATGCTCCTTTGCGAATAAGCATCGCTCTATGCACATTGCTAATTATAGCGCAAGGACTTAGCCTAGCGGGGATTGTGTTTCGTGGTAATCATGACTTTGTTTATAATATTATTGGCAATACGGTTTTTTGGGTAGTTTATAGTGTTTTTGCGTATATCTATAGGATTAGAATAAACTATTATATTCAGGTTGCTGTAGTTATAGCTATTATCGGCGATGGTTTTCTAGGATTTTTTCTCAATCTTTATGTTCTATCGCCGACCTATGACCGGGTACAACACATTTTTAGCACATATGCTATTTCCTTATTCCTATACTCAATAGTAACCTTTTTCATGAAAAAAACGATTGAAATACAATGGATACGGTTTGTCATTGTGGCGGCACTTGGTATGGCTGCAGGCAGTCTTTATGAAATTATTGAATTTGCAGCAGATACAATAATGAAGCCTCAGATTTTAAACCAACCAAGTCTTCAAGATACAGATTTGGATTTGATTAGTAATACGATTGGGGCGATTATTGCCGGGATTCATTCTATGCGCCAGAGTTTTAGTTACCAGCGCAAGTAACTACAGAATAGTAATGACCCAAAGAAGTAATTGAAGCGGGTGATGATTAGATGTATACATCAAACAGAACTAGACATCACTCAAAAAGTGATGTCTAGTTCTGTTTAAATTAAAACCAGGGGAAATACTAATGTAAAAAACGCTCACTGAGCAGTCTTTTACGATATTTTATTCCGGGGAATCGTTGCTATCATTTCGATTCGTTAAGGCTTCCAATTACTTCGGCAACCGCCCTGGCAAATGTCCTTGAATCAATAGTTGATTCAATGTGGACGTAGATCAAGTGCGGTTTATCCATAATCCAATGATTGTGTACTGCGGATACAATAATATCTTTAGCAACTAGTTGTGTTAAAACATCAGGTACTTCCTCTTGCAGTAGTACCAATTCTCCTGTTTCTAGACAACGACCGCTATTTTTTTCAAAGACTACTGTATGAGTGGGTGCAGCTTTAGAGGGTATACCTAAAATAGTTACTTTGATACCAGTCCGCGGGATATCAAATTTACATATTCCATTCTTAGATTGTCCTACTCCACCAAGAATATCTGCTAACTCACTGCATAGAGAAGCTGATATAGGCATATTATTACCTCCTTTTCGTATTACATAATATGCAATATACATAAGAAAGTTCAGACTTTGCATTAATTGTTGTCTAAAAGTTTAATAAAAAAAGTCTGCATGTTAGCTAAAGTCTCATGAAACTCAATAATAATCCTTAGATTGCGCTTACACAATAAATAAAAGAACCGGGAGTGTTTTATCACATCACCGGTTCTTATAGATCTGTTTGTAGTCTTTAAAAAATAATTTTGGCAATAAAACCGCTGATTATCCCAATGGTGGCGACGGAAGCGATTACAAATAATAATACTTTGGTTGGAAAAGCACGTTTTATTATCAAAGCGGACGCGGTTGTCGATGATTGAAATAAAAAGGAATGGATATATCGGTTGTCGGTAATCCTACTTTGGGAGGGATTATAATGGCGGAAAAATTTAAGTCAATGAAAGAGTTAGACCAATCGTTACCTGATAAACATGAAGTTGCTGCTGAGCTGGGAATTCCACTTGATCAAGGGCATAATGAAGACTTAACTACCCGGCAAGTTGGAAAAATAGGCGGTAAAATTGGTGGTGCAAAAGTCAAAAAAATGATCGAGATGGCAGAAACGCAAATGGCGAACCAAGAAAGATGATAGTTAAAACACAACAACAAACTCAAAAGGAGGTGTAAGGAATGTCTAAAGGAGATGGTGGAGCAACGCAACAGCATATATTCAATAAAAATGTTTCCGGACAAGTTAGCGTCGAGTACAATAACCCTCCTACAAGCGGAAAAATCCAAGATGAATTACGCAATCGCCGTGACCCTTATGTGCATTCGTAATTTCACAAAAAGTAAATTTTATATTTTATGGAAGATAACAATAGACTAATTGCGAACGTTTTCTGATAAGAACTATAGGGTAAGGCATAAATAAACCAATCCTGTTACGTAAGCGGGTACATTAGATTTTTAAATAGGCCAGCGATATGTCTAAATGGACATTCTCGCTGGCCTACTATTAGTGGTAACTGATTCGTATTTTAGCTTTTCCTGCATCCAAGACAGCATACGGTGATAGGCTTCGATTGCCATTATGTCGTTTGGATTGCGATCAAAATCATGTTCGGCGTTTTTGGCAATATAAAGATGGGCTGATGGGATTGTTTCTGCCATTGTTTTACTCATTTCGAAGGGAACATCATAATCAAAAGGGCTAGCTGCTAAAAAGGCTGGTGGCAGTTCTTTTAAATCGTCGAGGGACAGGCTGTATTTTTTAAGATCTACAGCAGTATTTTTCGGCGCGAGTAAGGAAAGCCAATTGCCTGTTTGCCTGGCGAACAGGTATAGGGCGAATCTTTTTTGAATAGGTCCGTAGGTTAACGGTGTATTGCCGGCAATTGCTGAGGCAACGGCTTCTTCCACTTTCGGTATTTTTAAGTAGTAGGGGGCTGGAGCTGAAAAAGAACTTTCGGCTAGATTATAATAGCCGTAGAACAGAATAAGTCCCGCCGGACGCATAATGTTTTTGCGCTTTGCCGCCAATAATGCAAGGAATGAACCAGCCGATCGGCCAAACAGTAGGTATCTGGGTGTTGTTAAACCAATTTCTTTATAGGTATCGTTTGTAAAGTTATTGATTGTTAATTCTAATGTTGTTATCATTTCTTCCAGGTTGCTTTCAGGTGCCAGTAAATAGTCGAGCATAAGAAGGTCATAGCCATTCTCGAGAATAAGCTCGATATACGCCTTTGGTAAATCATCTTTAGTTCCGAACACCATACCGCCGCCGTGAAGATATAAGATAGATACATTTTTGCGATTTTCGGCAGCTCTGTGAAAAGTGGCTTTGATAGGAAAGGCTGTTTTATTTTCATAAGCCATAACAATTTCCTGCATATATTGACAAGTCTCCTTTAGCAATTTCTAATGAGGTCTTGATTATAAACAGCAGCTTAAATCAAAATCTCTTTGTAATAACAATTCAAAGTCAGTGGAGGGTAATGGGGGAGAATATATGTATCCCTGAACTTGATCACAATTATGCTGCCGTAAAAAATCTAATTGCTCCTGTTTTTCAACACCTTCGGCAACAATCGCCATATTTAGGCTTTTACCCATACGGATAATTGCCTTGGCAATGCTAGAGTCTTTGTCGTAGTGAGCAATTTCGTTAACAAAGGTCTTATCAATTTTTAAACAGTCAATTTCAAAGCGCTTTAAAAAACCAAGAGAAGAATAGCCGGTGCCAAAATCGTCAATTGAGATATGGACACCTAATTTTTTTATTGCTGAAAAAGTCTTCAGTGTTGCTTCAGCTTTATTCATAAATGCCCCTTCTGTAATTTCAAGTTCTAACCAACAGGGGGTGAGGCCTGTTTCTATCAGTGTTTTTTCAATTTGACTTAATAGGTTCTTCTGATTAAATTGATTGGGGGAAAGGTTGACGGAGACTCTGAGTGGCGGATAGCCTGCCAACTGCCATTTTTTATTCTGCTTACAGGCAGTTTCTAAAACCCACTTTCCGATCGGAAAAATAAGTCCGGTTTCTTCGGCAACAGGAATAAATTCGGCTGGCGAAATATAAGTACCCTGATAGGGAAGACGCAGTAAAGCTTCCATGCCTACAATCTTTCTGGAATTAATATCAACACGAGGCTGGTAGTATACTTGAAACCATTCTTTTTCTATCGCTTGATATAGAATATTTTCCAATTCCATATAGCGTAAAACCTTTTGGCGCATTTTGCTTGTATAGTACTGAAAACTATTGGTACTACGCCGCTTAGCATCATACATAGCTGTGTCGGCCGCTCGTAATATAGATGCCATGTCGTGCCCATCTTGGGGATAGAGGCTAATTCCGATACTGCAGGTAATATAAAATGTCTTTCCTTCGATAAGGAACGGCTGCTCAAACACAGCGATAACTTGCTTGGCAACAGTAGAAACTTGCTGTTCGCAGGTAAAGTTCCGATAAAGTAGTACAAACTCATCTCCACCTAACCGGGCCAAGGTATCTAATTCGGGCAAATTGATTTTCATCCGCTCGGCAACCGAGGATAAAATTGAATCGCCAACATTATGGCCTAAGGTATCATTGATAAACTTAAACCGATCTAAATCAATAAACAGTAATGCCATTGGTTGTTTGGCATTTTCTGAGAATAGTTTAGTAAGACGTTCTACGAAGAAATGACGGTTTGGCAGGTGGGTAAGCGCATCCTGATAAGCCATTTCAAGTATTTGGCTGTTTGCGGTAACGATTTCCTGGACGTGGGCGTTTAACGCGTTCGACATGCGATGAAAACCACGTGATAAGCGGCCGATCTCATCTTTGGTATTTAAAGGTACATAGCCGTTTAATCCATTCATGTCTCCGCCTGCAATTTGTTCGACATGATACACAATCTGATTGATGGGGTGGGTAAGCATTTTCGTAAAGCGTATTCCTACAAGAATGGCAATCAGACAGGCAGCCGCTGCCAGAAGTAAAATACCAATTGCAAACTGTTGTACTAATTGTTGACCTTCAACGTTTTGTTTATCCGCTAAAAACTGACTTCTGTCTACCATTTGCCAGAGGATATTATCTATGACTTTAGCTTGTGCCTGGACGTATTTCGTATAATAGATATACGCATTTTCATATTCCTCGACGGAAACGATTTGTAATAAAGTGTGTATTCTATTGTTATAATCGTTGGATTCAGTTACCAATTTAGCTGCCAGCTCTTGCTCCAGTGCATCGGGACAATTTTTTTGGAATTTTTTAAGTAACTGATCAAATTCTTTCATATCACGCGTAACTGAATCTTCAAGATATGTATGCTCAATATTATCAGCTCTACCTGAGATTAGGATTAGTAGATTTGACTCTACGTTTTTACTTAATACCCGGCTTTGTCCGAGTATTTCCATAGGAACGACCCGGTTATTATACATAGTATCCACATTTACAGCGACTTTCTTAATGGCGCTATACCCGGAAAAACCAATTAGTGCTAGAAAACAAGCCATGATTAAAATAATCAAAAATATTTTATAAGACATGCGGATGTCTAAATACTTCATTGACATGATTTGCGGTCCCCTTTGTGTATACATTGAATAAATTAGGCATAAACTTATAAAATTCTTTGATACTTGTGCAAAATCCTTTTAATAAATAGCAAGCCAACTAAAATACCGGTTGTGTCTTCTTTTTGATGGTTTTTTGGAGTTCTTACTATTTTACTTCCACTTTTCAGAGAAAATGCAGAAACATCACTGTTTTGCCGCGAATATGACGAGAATTAAATCAAAAAAAGTGTGTACTTGCCCACTTTTTGATTGCAATATTTAAAAGAATTACGTTATTATTATTTCTGAAGCATCGAAGTTTAACAGGTAAGCAATAAAACGGTAATTATAAAGGTTGGGTTGGATTCACAGGAGGTCTTATATGAAATACGCGCAGAAAAATACGACTGTAATTAAAACAATGGATATATTAAATTTGTTTATGGACCATATTAAAATGAGCTTGCCCGAATTGGGACTCTACACTCAGATTCCCCGAACTTCGTTATTACGCATGTTGACTTCCCTTGTGGAGATGGGTTTCTTACACCGGGATGCTTCAGGAAACTATGAGTTGGGGTTGACTTTCTTACATTTCGGACAACTGGTTGCTGAGCGTATGGATATCAGAAACATCGCACTGCCGGTAATGCACAGGTTGCAGCAAGAAGCCGATGAAGCAGTAAATTTGGCGATTAACGACGGGAATGAAGCCATTTACGTTGAAAAAATTAACACCTCGCATCAGGTAAAGGTGTATACTCGCATTGGACGCCGGGCACCATTGTATGGCGGGGCCTGTCCGAGGATACTGCTGGCCTTTATGCCTCACGATGAGCGTGAGAAGTATATTGAGGAGACGGAACTGATTTCTTATGCGGCGGGAACAATCTTGAACAAAGAAGATTTGCGCCGGGAATTGGTCGAGGTCTGTCGTGTGGGATATTCAGTAAGCCATAGTGAACTCCAAGATTTTACTTCGGCGGTTGCCGCACCTATTTATAATCGACGTGGCCAAGTTATCGCGAGTCTTAGCTTGGCAGGGCTGACGGAGCGATTCAAAGGGGAACGCTTGCAGTTTTTGATTGAATTGGTTATGACTGCCGCGCGTGAAATATCTTCACGCCTGGGATGGCGGGTATAAGTCATTGGGTTAAAATGAGTTTTGCCGCATAAACTTTTGCACGAATAAAAAAGAGGATTATATAAAGTTTTCACCTTATTTTGCGAGGGGTTAGTGACTAATGATAAAAGTTCTGTGAAGATGTCGTCTTTCACAGAACTTTTTTGTAGTTTTTTACGAATATTAATGCTTGATGTTGAAAATAAGGAATGTTATAATTTTTCTGAGAACCGAATTTCGGACACGCTATCCGATATTCGGATAAAATAGGTAAATTTGAAAATATAACCCTTAAAAGGTAAATTTAGGTAAAAAACAGAGCATAAGTGGCTATGGTATTAAAAAAGAACAATTTGAAAGTAAAATAAGAGCACTAAGTCATGCAAGAGTTGATTACGAGCTGACATTCATACATGGATTTTAGACTTAAATTGCATGATAAGGTTCTTAATTTACGATAAGCCACAATTATGATGTGGCTCTATTGCCTCAGTTATTTACTCATAAAAAAAGGAGGGGATAAATGCGATATTTTCAGATAAATCACAATAATTAACAAATTAATTGATCCGCCTTGAAAGAAAGTCGCTTTAATTATGGCGGCTTGAACTGTTCCAAAGCAGATAGTGACTGCTGAATTCGAACTGAATTGATTCTATTCCATACAGAAACATGTACAGAGTAAGAGGCGCAATAATTTAACGCGGAGGGAAAGAGATGTTAACATTAAGTGGTATTGTCATCGTCATCGTTGGTTTTGCCCTACGATTTAATCCCTTGTTGGTGGTAGTTGTCGCAGGAATTGTTACTGGTCTGGCCGGCGGCTTGCCGGTGGAAAAAATTCTTACTACCTTCGGAGAAGCATTTATCAAAAACAGGTATTTATCCTTATTTATTTTGACTCTTCCGGTTATTGGCGTACTAGAACGAAATGGTTTGAAAGAACAGTCACAGGCAGTTATTGGCAAAATAAAAGCGGCCACTACCGGGCGGCTATTAATTTTATATTTGTTTATCCGTGAAGCAGCCGCAGCTCTTGGCTTAGTTGCGCTGGGGGGACATGCCCAGATGGTTAGACCATTGGTAGCCCCGATGGCGGAAGCGGCAGCAGCAAACAGATATGGCAAGCTGCCAGAGGAATTGAGTAACAAAATCAAAGCTTATTCAGCGTCAGCGGATAATGTAGGTGTATTTTTTGGCGAGGATATTTTTATAGCATTCGGTGCTATTCTGCTGATGAAGGGTTTCTTTGAACAATACGGTATTATTATGGAACCACTGACAATTGCGGTATGGGGAATACCGACCGCTATCTCAGCCTTCATCATACATGGGATCCGTCTATATCGTCTTGATGGTAAAATCAAACGGGCGATGGAAGAAGTAAATAATTAAAAATTTGGGTGAAGGAGTTGTAAATATGATTTTCAGCCTTGAATATGTTTATTATATTTGCGGTATTTTGATGGCGATTATCGCTGCCTTGGCGTTGAAAGATCAAAGCAATCCTAAACGTGTGCTTACGGCAGTATTTTGGGGGCTGTTTGCAGTTTCTTTTCTCTTCGGAAAAATCATACCGCCAATGTATATGGGTATCATGGTTATCATTATGGCGTTGATCGCAGGAATTGGCGGGGTTAGGCTGGGATCTTACAGTGAATCCAAAGAGGAAGAACGGACAGCTCGGGCAGGTAAATTTGGTAATTGGCTTTTTATTCCAGCTTTGCTTATCCCACTTGTCACAATCATCGGGACTCTGGGTCTGAAGGATGTAACTATTGCCGGTTTGGCGTTACTTGAAAAAAGCAACCTTACCTTAGTAAGTCTTGGTGTTGCCTGTGTCGTAGCTTTCGGTGCGGCTTTAACTTTAACCAAAGAAACGGGCATGCAATCCGTACGGGAATCGCGGCGCCTGGTGGATGCTATCGGCTGGGCTGCTGTTTTACCACAGATGCTGGCTAGTTTAGGTGCGTTGTTTGCATTGGCAGGAGTTGGACAGGCAGTGTCTACACTGATTGGTTCGGTAATTCCTTTAGATAACCGGTTTATGGTTGTGTTTGCTTACTGCGTTGGTATGGCTTTATTTACAATGATTATGGGTAATGCTTTTGCGGCTTTTCCGGTCATGACCGCGGGGATTGGTTATCCTTTAATAGTGGTGATGCATGGCGGCAATCCCGCTGTTCTCTGTGCAATTGGGATGTTTTCCGGCTATTGCGGGACGCTGATGACTCCGATGGCAGCAAATTATAATATCGTACCGGCGGCGCTTTTAGATTTGCCAGATAAAAACGCCGTTATTAAAGCTCAGATTCCCACAGGCTTAATTTTGCTCACTGTCAATGTATTTCTAATGTATTTCCTTATATTTAAATGATAAATAAAATTGCAATCAGATGAAGAAATGATAGGGTGGGGGGAAACAATGGCTGAAGTAAGATTTTTGCCTGCTGGCGAACAGGGCTTGGTAATTGAATTTGGCAGTACAATCGACCCCGACATCAATGCCCGTGTACACCAAACGGCACATTTGTTGAAAGAGAAGCTGCCGCGGGAGGTGGTCGAGGTTGTTCCAACTTATCGTTCACTTATGGTCTATTTCGATCCGCTGTTTATTCGGCGAACCGAGATGATTCAAAAGGCAGAGGAGCTCCTGCAGAGTGCAATGTCAGTAAAAGAACAGGGGACGGCTAAGGTTGTGAATATTCCTGTTTGTTACGGCGGCGATTTTGGGCCGGATATCGCTTTTGTTGCTCAGCATAACGGGCTTTCCGAAGAGGAAGTTATTCAAATTCATACTTCCAAGCCTTATCTTGTATATATGATTGGGTTTACACCGGGGTTTCCATACCTGGGCGGAATGTCAGAGCGAATTGCAACGCCACGTCTGGAAAAGCCACGTACGCAGATTCCTGCAGGATCTGTGGGAATAGCTGGTGGCCAGACCGGATTATATCCGATCGAAAGCCCGGGAGGGTGGCAATTAATTGGTCGAACTCCGGTCAAAGCATTTAATCCGAATTCAGCAAAGCCATTTTTATTTGAAGCGGGAGACTATCTGCGATTTGTCGCTGTATCTTCGGCGGAATATGCTCAAATATATACAGAAGTTGAAAAGGGAAGCTATGTTCCTGTTACCGGTACGCTGGCAGGAGGTGCAGTTTTACCATGATTACAATTGTCAAACCGGGTTTGCTTACAACAATTCAAGATCAGGGGCGTTGGGGATATCAAGCGAATGGAATGCCCGTAGCTGGTGCGATGGACCGCTATGCCTATCGCGCAGCGAATATATTGGCAGGAAACTCGGCGCAAGCTGCGGCAGTTGAGATGACTATGCTGGGAGCTACTTATCAATTTGCCGCCGATGCCTGGATAGCAATTTGTGGTGCCGATATGCAGGCGACTTTGAATGGGGAAAAAATCGCAAACTGGTCGTCATTATTTGTTCCAGCAGGTAGTGAGTTGGCTTTTGGCTATGCAGTACAAGGATGCAGGACGTATCTTGCTATCCAGGGTGGGATCGATGTACCTGAAGTACTGGGGAGCCGGTCGACTTATACCCGCGGGCGAATTGGCGGGTTGGAAGGCCGGGCGTTAAAGGCGGGCGATGTAATTGCAGTGCTGAACCAGACTGATGGACGGCGTATTCCGAAAACACTGCCGGCAAAATGGATACCCCAATATGGTAACGAAGTACCTGTACGCGTGCTGCTCGGGCCGCAGGACAATTATTTTACTGAGACCGGTATTGCTACGTTTCTTGGTAATCCTTATGTCATTACGGACGAAGCAGACCGTATGGGATATCGCCTGGAAGGAGAAAAAATTGAGCATAGCAGTAAACCGGACATCGTTTCGGATGCCCTGTGCCAAGGGGCGATTCAAGTACCAGGACATGGGATGCCAATTGTGATGATGGCTGACCGACAAACGACCGGCGGCTATGCAAAAATCGGTACAGTTATCGGTCCTGACCTGGGGAAACTGGCTCAAGCCCTTCCCGGAAGCAGCGTGCGGTTTATTTCTTGTACAGATGATGAAGCGGTAGCTGCATTCCGCGAGGAACAGGAAACCTACAAGCAGATGACAGAATGGGTTGCGGTTCGGCCAAGTGTCTCTGCCAAGGCAAGACAATATACCGTTATAGTTAACGGGATTTCTTACGACGTATCGATTGAGGAGGTAAAAAAATGATTAACATTGATTTGAATTGTGATATGGGAGAAAGCTTCGGAGTATATACATTGGGTTGTGATGCTGAAGCTATGCCATATGTAACCTCTATTAATGTAGCGTGCGGCTTTCATGCTTCAGATCCTGCAACTATGCTGAAAACAGTCCGGTTGGCAAAAAAATACGGAGTAGCTATCGGCGCCCATCCTTCATTTCCCGATCTGGTTGGTTTCGGGAGGCGGATGATGGCGGCAACCAAAGAAGAAATTTTTGCCGATGTGGTCTATCAGATTGGGGCATTATGGGCAATGTGCAAGAGTGAAGGCGTAAAGCTTCAGCATGTTAAAGTGCATGGAGCAATGTATAATGCAGCAGAGAAAGATATGGGTATTGCCACCGCTATTGCTGAAGCTATCAAAGCTGTCGATCCGGATTTGTATATGGTTTGTTTGGGGAAATCTGTGATGGTTGAGGCTGCTAAAGCGGTGGGAGTTAAGTTCGTGGAAGAAGCGTTTGCTGATCGCGCCTATACAGCCCAGGGAAATCTTGTATCACGCAAACAGGCAGGAGCGGTGATTCATGATCTCAATATCATAGCTGAGCGCGTTTTGACTATGGTCAAAGATAAACAGGTTACCAGCATCGACGGGGCTGTTGTGCCAATCAGTGCTCAGACGGTTTGCGTGCACGGGGATACACCGGGAGCGGTAGCGATGATAAAGGCGATTAGAACTGCCTTGGAAGAAAACGGGGTCACATTAAAGGCTTTTGGCGCATAATCACAAAAGTTTATAAGTTTCGCCATTACATTCGATACGGTTATCCGATCGGGTGTAATGGCGAATTTTTTTTTGTAGTTGTTTACTATTTAAATAGAGTCCAGAAAGGTTGGCGGAAAGGTATTATAGGTTTGTTCGTACGGTAAGCCGGGGATCGTTTTGCCGGCTTATTTGAGTGTATGGTATAATATAGTAGAATCTAGCTTGAAAGGAGATGATTTGCTGTGGCAAATCCTGTGATTTCAAAAGTAAAGGCCCTTCAAACCTACAGCAGTGAAACTGCTACTTATGCGGGAGTAGCGACAAAAAGTTTTGCATTAGTAGCGATTGTTATTATTTCGGCACTAGTAACTTGGGTAATGGGCTACGCCATCCCAATGACTGCAATAGTCACTTCGATTATGGGCTTTATTGCGGCTCTGACAATAAGCTTCCGTCCTACCTGGGCTGGATTTTTATCGCCGTTGTACGCCATACTGGAAGGGATGTTTTTAGCTGCTGTTTCAGCCTTATTTGCCAAGATGTATCACGGCATTGTCATTAATGCTGTTATGATAACCTTTGGTATTGCGATCAGTGCAGCTCTTATCTATGCAAGAGGATACGTTAAAGTCAATGAAGGCTTTATGCGAGCCGTATTTATTGCTACGCTGGGGATTGCTATCACTTACCTAATTGAGTTTATTTTAAGTTTCTTTGGGATTCGTATTCCCCAGATACACCAGGGGGGAACTATCGGTATTGTATTTAGCCTGGTCGTAATCGGCGTTGCTACCTTAAACTTGTTTGTTGACTATGAGAATATCAATCAAAGTGTACGCCAAGGACTGCCGAAAGAATACGAATGGTTTTGTGCCTTTAGTCTTCTTGTTACACTTATTTGGTTATACATTGAAGTCCTAAACCTTCTTCGTAAACTGAAAGAAGAGTAATCTGTAGATAAAAAACTAAGCCCGGCATGTGCTGGGCTTAGTTTTTTTATGAGTTTCAATTCAAGCAGAGTTTCTTGTTACAGGATTAATCCGCAATTAGTTATAAATTAGCAGGAAGTATATTTTTAAGTTCGGTTATGTAGGTTTTTATATTTTCAATTGACTTGCCCAATGCAGCTTCTTCCAACGGAGTCATAGGTATATCGAGTGCTTGTATTGCACCCTGTCTTCCAATTATCGCCGGAAGGCTCAGCGCTGTTTTGTACTTGTCGCTGAAGACAGATACAGGTAAAAGCTGACGAGTATCATTAATAATAGCTTCCAGTACGGCGCATGCCGCTACGGCAGGCGCGAAAACCGTACCGCCTTTCAGGGCGATGACTTGTCCGGAGGCGGAACAAACGTCATTGGCAATTTGCTTGACTGCTTCTTCGTCATATGATGGTAAGGAACTTAATGGCAGCCCCTTTACATGGATATTGGACGTTAACGGCACCATTGTTTCGCCATGTTCTCCCAACACATATGCGTCAATGTCGCGGGCGTCTACATTGAACTGTTTTGCAAGATAGGAACGGTAGCGCGCAGTATCGAGCGCAGTGCCCATGCCAATAACACGACCGGCCGCAAGCCCGGAGGCGTGATACGCCAGGTACGTCATTATATCAAGAGGATTGGTAACGATAAATAAAATACAATCAGGACTTAGCGCTACGACTTTTTTGGTGATATCCATAATTATACCGGCGTTGCGGGAAAGCAGTTCTATGCGGGGTTCATCCGCCCGCCGGGGTGTACCGGCAGTTATAACAACAATATTTGAATCTGCGGTATCAACAATTTCGCCGCTTGTAATTTTGGCCTGGGGGCAGAAAGCTTGTCCCTGAAGAATATCAAGAGCTTCGCCGTGCGCTTTGTCGCTGGAGTGGTCTGTCAAAACGATTTCTGTTGCCAGTCCTTTTAATGCTACAGAATATGCAATCGCTGCTCCTACTTTGCCGCTTCCGATAAATGATATTTTCATTGCTTTGTGTCTCCTGTCTTAGATAATGAGATTGTAGAAATATTTGCTATGTACTTATTATACCTGATAAGTAAACCTGCTAAACAGAGATGAGATATGGTGAACAGAATGAATATCTTACTTGTCATGAACATGTGTTCGTGATAGTATTTAAAATAATAACCTAAAAAATATAGGTCTAAGGGAAATAATATGTCAAAGCGAATTGTTAAAATATCAGTCCGTAACTTAGTAGAGTTCGTGCTTAGGTCTGGTGATCTGGTAGCAACATTTACTAGTTCTGCCCGGGCGGTGGATGGAAGTAAGATCCATCGAAAAGTTCAACAGTCACAAGGTTCAGAGTATCAGTCTGAAGTAACTTTGTCAATCATAATTGAAAGAGACGATGTTATACTGCAGGTTAGCGGCCGGGCTGATGGCGTTATTGTCACAATAGACGAAACCGGGAATAAACATATAACCATTGATGAGATAAAGTCAACAACTCTTGACCTTGAATTAATTGAAGAAGACCATAGCCCGTTACACTGGGGGCAAGCTATGTGCTATGCCTATATTTATGCGGTAGAACATGCATTAGAAGAAATCAGTGTTCAGATAACGTACTGTCAAGCGACGACATACGAGATAAAAGCATATACAAAAAAATATTTTGTTCAGGAATTAGCTGCTTTCTTTGAGGATTTAGTTACCCAATATGCCCTATGGGCTGAACGGCTGGGGAGTTGGTTGGAACTCCGGGACGAGTCGGCGCGACTTTTGGAATTTCCCTTTTCCTCCTTCCGGCATGGCCAGCGACAAATGGCAGTAGCTGTATATAAAACAATTAGTATGGGATGTAAGCTATACGCTCAGGCACCAACTGGCACCGGGAAAACAATGGCGACAATCTTTCCGGCTGTCAAAGCTCTGGGACTGGGACATGTGGAAAAGATTTTCTTTCTCACAGCTAAAACGGTAACCCGTCAGTTGGCGGAAGAAGCCCTTGACCGTCTTCGACTGGCAGGCTTGAAATTCAAATCATTAACACTGACGGCCAAAGAAAAAATATGTTTTAGGCCAGATGCGGCTTGTACTCCGGAAGAGTGTCCGTTCGCTGCAGGGTATTATGACCGGATAAACCAGGCACTTGGTGACGCCTGGCAATGTGAGTCCTTTACCCGGGAAGTCATCGAGCAATATGCCCGCAAATACAATATTTGCCCGTTTGAGTTGTCACTGGATTTGGCCTTTTGGACGGACGCCGTGATTTGTGATTATAACTATGTCTTTGATCCGAGGGTGTATTTAAAACGCTTCTTTGCCGAAAATGCTGGCCAGTATTGTTTTCTTGTTGATGAGGCTCATAATCTGGTTGATCGCGCCCGGGAGATGTTTTCAGCGGAATTAACCAAGCAGGTATTTCTGCAACTAAGAAAAACTACCAAGGATAAAATACCCAAGCTGGCCAAAACTGCCGGGAAAATAAACTCCTTTTTTATCAAGCTCAGAGAATTGTGTGTGAAATCATCAGCCACCAGCCAAGCTAGTTATTGCGTGCAGGAAGAGCCGCCGGCCGAAATATATTCTTTGCTAAGAAAATTTGCCTCCATGGCTGAAGAATGGCTGGCAACTAATGAACCAGCCGAATTTCGCCAAGAAGTTCTCGATGTTTATTTTGCAGTTCATGCTTTTTTACGAACCTCCGAGATGTATGACATGCGGTATATTACCTATATTGAGAAGGAAGATAAGGATATAAAACTAAAGCTTTTCTGCGTTAATCCCGCAGAGTTGTTGCGGCAGGCGTTATCGCGGGGACGGGCGTCGGTCTTATTCTCGGCTACTTTAACACCACTTAATTACTTTTCTGAAATATTAGGAGGCGAAGAAGAGGACGCGAAAATTGCAGTTGCTTCTCCGTTTTCCCGCGACAACTTGTGCCTGTTGGTTGCCGATAATATTAGTACAACCTATAAGATGCGAAACACCACTTATGACGCCGTTGTTGACAGCATAACAGCAGCCATCAGGGCAAAGGTCGGCAATTATTTGGTGTTTTTGCCTTCTTATCAATATATGGAGGAAGTTTATCTGCGATTTTGTCTCAAAAATCCGGAACTGAATGTGGTTCGACAAGTCGGCCAAATGACCGAAGAGGAGCGCGAAGTATTTTTGCGTCAATTTTCGGCAGACAATGGAGATACACTTATTGGCTTTGCTGTACTTGGCGGGGTCTTCAGCGAAGGAATTGATTTAACGGGTGAGCGGCTTGTGGGGGCAGTAATCGTTGGCGTTGGTCTGCCGCAGGTTTGCCTGGAACGGGAAATTATCAGGGATTGGTTTGACAAAGAGAAATACCAGGGATTTGAGTACGCCTATATTTATCCCGGTATGAACAAAGTAATGCAGGCAGCCGGGCGCGTAATCCGTACCGAAAAGGATAGAGGGGTAGTTCTCTTAATCGATGATAGGTTTTCGCAGCCTAGATATCGAAGGTTATTCCCACAAGAATGGAATGGAGCTTTAAGAACTAAAAGCAGCAGCGGTATTGCTGAAAAAGCCGCAAATTTTTGGGGTCAATTCTAGTTTATATGCTGATAACGACCATCTTCTTGTAGGCAAGATCTACGCTAAGGTGGTCGTTTTTTATTGACATATAGCAGATACTTCCTTGTATTAATCATCTTTCCGCCAAAATAATAATAGTAGGACTAATTAAGCTTATTTAAATACATAGACTATGTTGATTGATTTGATCAAAAAGGAAAAGGAGGATAAGCAATTATGCTAATGGAAAAAGCAGTAGTTGGAACCGGATGGAATTTTAACAACAGTTATGCCCGACTGCCGAAATTATTTTTTAGTCTGCAAAAGCCAACCCCTGTACAGGCCCCTGGGTTGCTTATTTTTAATAATTCTTTGGCGCATTCCCTCGGATTAAATAGTGAGAAGTTACAAAGTGAAGATGGTGTAGCAATACTTGCCGGCAATCGGATTCCTGAAGTAGCATTGCCGCTTGCACAAGCTTATGCCGGGCATCAATTTGGGCATTTTACAATGCTAGGAGATGGGCGGGCAGTGCTGCTTGGTGAGCAAATCACTCCCAGCGGTGAGCGTTTTGATATTCAACTCAAGGGATCTGGCAGAACACCTTATTCCCGCGGTGGCGACGGTCGGGCCGCACTTGGCCCTATGCTGAGGGAGTACATTATCAGTGAAGCTATGCATGCGCTAGGTATCGCTACTACCCGCAGTCTTGCGGTGGTCGGAACCGGTGAGACAATAGTCAGGGAAACCAATCAGCCTGGGGCGATCTTGGTACGCGTAGCCGCTAGTCATTTGCGTGTTGGCACTTTCCAATATGCTGCAAATTGGGGTGGAGAACTTCAGATACTGGCTGATTACGCATTAAAACGTCATTTTCCGTATGTTGAAGATAATGAGAATCGGTACTCTTCATTGCTTACGGAAGTCGTCAAACGCCAAGCTGAACTGATTGCGAAATGGCAGCTTGTAGGCTTCATCCATGGGGTGATGAACACTGACAATATGACCATAAGTGGAGAAACTATCGATTATGGTCCTTGCGCCTTTATGGATGTTTACGATCCGGCAACCGTATTTAGTTCCATAGACATTCAAGGACGTTATGCCTATGGCAATCAACCGCATATTGCTTCGTGGAATCTCTCCCGATTTGCGGAAACCCTATTGCCGCTGCTCAATACTAATGTGGAGCAGGCAGTCGAATTGGCCCGCGATGCTCTTTCTAATTTTATTGCTATATATCGCCATAATTGGCTGGCAGGAATGAGAGCAAAACTAGGAATATTTACCGAAGAGGAGGAAGATGAAGTCCTTATAAAAAACCTTCTCAACATGATGCACAAGTATCATGCGGACTATACTAACATTTTTTTGGCATTGACTTTCGATAAAATAGCGGATACAGTATTACATGGCACTGCTGAATTTACGCAGTGGTATGAGGCATGGCAGACTCGGTTAGGACGGCAGCACGAATCAAAAGCTGCTTCGCAAAAGTTGATGAAAAACAGTAATCCAGCGATAATTCCCCGCAACCATCAGGTGGAAGCCGTACTGGAAGCCGCCGTAAAACATGGTGATCTCAGCAAGATGAACCAATTTCTTAAGGTTCTTTCAACCCCTTATGCACACTCCCCCGAGCAAGTTGAATACGCCAAACCACCGGAGTCGTCAAGCTGTCCTTACCGGACTTTTTGCGGTACTTGATGTTTTTGACGAAATACGGATTACAGCAGCATCGCATCTCGGCGGCTTCGTAAATTATGTCTCGGTTATAGCTACATGAAAAAGTTCAAGAAAAAGTCACAATTTCTTCATAAGTTTTTCATAATTATTGTGTATTATATATTTATTGAAAAATGAGTGCAATACGTGTAGCGGAGTGATAGCGATGATGTGGATTTTGTTTTTTCTAAACTTATTTGTAATTATCTATGTGATTAGCCTAATCGCAAAATTAAAGGCTCAGGAAGAAGCAGAGTAGAAATAACAATACCCGGATGGTTAAAACCATCCGGTTCATATATTTTTTCTCCGTTCTTACAGGCCGATTAGATAGACTAAAGGCCGAAGAATTACTCTATTTGGGTAATTCTTCGGCCTTTTCTTTTCGTAGGTTGGTCAGCGATCAGGGTTTGTATTTTTTTATATAAATGTTCATGGAAGAGGAGTTTGTAATGAGCACAACAAAAACAGATTATAAAAAATACGGATTTATTCCTCAGCGCCAGCAAGGACTGCTGACGATGCGTATTCGTAGCCGGGCTGGAAACATTTCAGCAAAAGATTTATGTAAAATAGCAGACTTGGCTGAACGCTATGGTCATGGTGAAGTGCATGTGACAATAAGGCAAGGGATGGAAATTCCCGGCGTAAAAGAAGAAATGTTTGAAGAAGCCAGCCAGGCTATTTTTGCTGCAGGGTTATTACCGGCCGTTTGCGGGGCGCATATTCGCCCAGTCGTTTCCTGTCCCGGCAATAATTCTTGTCCGTATGGCTTATTAAACACCCGCACGTTAGCTGATAAGCTAGATGCTCAATATGTTGGCAAAGATTTAGCCGCTAAAACTAAAATTGCTGTTAGTGGATGTGCTAACGCTTGTACAAAACCACAAGCACATGATATTGGTTTTCGCGGTGCAGCTGAGCCTTTAATTGACCATAGTCTTTGCGTTACATGCGGCGCCTGCGTACGGAAGTGCCCGGCCAAGGCGATGGCCATTAATAATGAGGCGTTGTCGATAGATTATGATAAGTGTTTGTCGTGTGGTGTTTGTGTTCGGGTCTGCCCGAAACAAGCCTTGAACAATGGCAGGGTTGGTTATCATATTTATATCGGTGGTAAGGGTGGCCGTTACACCAATGAGGGTGAGATTATTGCGACTTTTGTTCCCGAAGAACAAGTCATAGCTTATCTGGAAGCCGTTTTGGCAGTTTATCAGGAAATGGCAGATAAAGGTCAGCGCCTAAGCTCGGTTGTTTTGAAAAATGGGGTAGAGGCAGTAACGTTAAAGATCCAGGAGAAAATAGACTGTTAATGTGCAGTGAAATGCTGCGCTCTATTATACTGTTTAAAAAGAATATTTGATGAATGGAATGAAAAAGTCCGGTTAGGGTTGGAGTAAATCACCTAACCGGACTCTTGTTTTATATTCGTGCAACTAATGATCTGATTTCAGACCGGCGCCGCACATAGGGATTAAACAGTCAGATGTTTTGCCCTTTAAATCGCAATACTTCAAATAGGCGGCATAAGTGGCTGCTGTTGTATGCTCACAGTAGATACCCTTTGCGGCAAGCGCCATGCGGGCTTCGAGAATTCGATTTTCCGGAGCTGTAATCATCTCAATATTGTGCTTGTAGGTATACTCCAAAATTTCGTCGCCGCGCATGGGAACGCCGATTGCAATTCCCTCAGCCATTGTCGGCTTAGGAGTTACCGCAACCGGATGTTTTTCTCCACTGAGTACGGCTTTAGCGAATGGATCGCAATGTTCGCTTTGAACTGCGATAATAGTTGGCATTTTATCAATAACGCCACTTTCCAGTAGTTCTTCCAAGGCTTTTACGATGCCGATGAACAGTGTGCCATTGCCTAACGGAACAAAGATATTTTTTGGTATTCGATGGAGTTGTTCATAAACTTCGTATATATAGGTTTTGGTCCCTTCGTAAAAGAAAGGGTTGTACACATGGTTCGCGTAATATTTCCCTTCCGTATCTACTTTTGCCCGGCAGGCATTTGCACAGTTATCTCTTGTACCGGGGACAATATTGACGCAGGCATTATGAGACTTAATCATATTGATTTTTTGCGGTGACGTTCCTTCCGGAACAAAAATCTCACAATCAATGCCTGCTTTGGCACTATAGGCGGCTACGCTGTTTCCGGCGTTACCGCTGCTGTCCTGCACGACGGAATCTACGCCAATTGCTTTGCAGTGAGCAATAAGTACCGCGGCACCTCTATCCTTGAAAGATAAAGTAGGCATGCAATAATCCATTTTCAGGAGGACGTCTTCATTATATTGAATCACCGGTGTCATACCTTCACCTAAGCTAATTTGACGCCACTCTTCCCCTTTTAAAGGCATGAAAGCACGATACCGGAAAATGCTCCAAGTATTCTGATCGACTAATGATAAATCAAACTTAGGCGGTTTATAATCCAGTTTCCAAAGGCCGCCGCAATCGCACTTTGCTTTTCGGGTAGTTACAGCTATTGTTTCTCCGCATTTCGAACAATAGTATTTCATTTTTTATTAACCTCCGCAATTGCTTCAATTTCGACAAGACATCCGAAGTGGAGTTTGCCAACAGGTACAACAATCCGTGCCGGAGTATGTTCGCCGAAGAACTCTGCATAAACTTGGTTAACAGTATCCCATTGGTCAATATCTGAAACATACACCCGGCATTGGACAACATCATTACGGGAAAGGCCGGCGGCATGCAAAACGCGATCAACATTTGCCAATGCAAGTTTGGCATGCGTTTCTATTCCACCCTCCGGGATCTCACGGGTATCGGGATCAATAGAAAGTTGGCCAGATATATACAGCATTCCGTTTGAAATAATTCCCGGTGTGTAATGCCCTTTGTTTTTGCTGTCATATTTTATGGAGATCTTTTTCATAATTCGTATCCTTTTTGTTTTTACTATTTTTTGCCTCTAACCTCGTCTAAATAACTGTAAATAGTAACTTTAGATAAACCCATACTGGCAGCTACTTTATCAATAGCACCTTTGACCAAAAATACACCCTTTTCATCCATGAAGCGTATGATTTCTATATTTTCTTTTCTTTTTAGATTGCTGACATCCGCATTTTTGAGGATATTATCAATCAGTTCATCGATAATTGTCAGTACATCTTGATCAGGAGCAGCCTCTTCGGCAGGCAGTGGATCTGGGGAGGATTTGGGCAGAAAACCGGCGAGTTCTTCCTGAAGGAGACAAGATACGGTCAAATCGTAGTTTATGCACAGCATACCAACTACTTCCCCATCCAGATTACGGATAAGGGCGGAGGAGGATTTGATTTTTTTACCGCTTTCTGTTTCGAAGACATAGTTTACGGTGCAATCATCTTTGAACTTTTTGTTGAGTAAAACTTGGCGGATAAGATGATCAAATGATTGGCCTTCTTTTCGTCCGGTTACAGTGCCGTTCGCCACATAAACCACGGAGCTTTCCGGCTGTGTCAAGTCATGGAGGGCTACTTCGCAGCTTTTCCCAAAAGTCTGAGTGATCATATTGGCTACCGGAATGTATGCTTGCAGGATAGGACGCATTCAGTTTCTCCTAAAATAATTTTATATAATTTTTTATATAAAATATACCTCTATTCTAGAAAAATGTCAACAAAATATGTCTTTTGTATAAAAATTTATATATTTTACACATCTTCATGTTGACATTGACACTATAGATTAAAAAAACAGCAGTAGTGACCACGTCGACAAGTACAATAGCTACACCGCTTTTGAATTATCATAAAATTTACCCGTTTGCTTAGACTATGTTTGCCGAAAAGTTTTAACTTTGCGCGGGCATTACTTTCAAGGCAATTTTTTTGTCTGGCCAGGTACATTCACATTTGTTAATGAAAGCTAGGCGAAGCGGCAAATAATGAGTATAATAAAATGATGAGCAGCAATAATGAAGAGTTTTTATACGAATGCGAGGTATAACATGAGTAAAGAAAAAATGCTGAATAGAGAGCTGATTGTTCCTGCAATTAAAAAGTTTTGTTCTGAGAACTATAAAAAGTCTACAGTATCAGATTTTATTCATAAAGGCATACACCGGCATCGAGTAGAAATAGAAGCCGATGGGGCATGCTTTTTTGTTGATTTTCATTTTAGGACGAATGGAAGCACCTCAATAGATATATCTAGCGGTCAGCATATTGATAAAAAGAAGCAAATTAAAGCCGCGATAATAGCTGATCCCACTCTGGTAATAAGTAAATGAAAATATGTATGTTACTCGATAATCGCCGGGTGAATAATACCTTCCACGTAGAGCACGGTTTGTCAATTTATATTGAATTTCAGGATAAAAAAATAGTATTTGATACGGGAAAGTCGGGCTTATTCATAGAGAATGCCGCCAAAATGGGTATTAATATTGCGGATATTGATATGGCAATTATATCTCACGCACATAAAGATCATAGTGGCGGGCTGTATAACTTCCTGGCATTGAATAATAAGGCACCTGTTTATATGAGTGCTAACGCTACGCGTGATTATTATTCGGAATTTTTATTTATAAAAAAGGATATCGGTGTCCCCAAAGAAGTTTTCGCACAATTTAACAACAGAATAGTATTTATAAATGAATCTGTCGCAATGAATGATAACATATGTCTTCTTTCAGCGATTACACAAGACTATCCATTGGCCAATAGCAATAAAAATTTAATGACTGTGATTGACGGAAAGGTTATCGCTGATACATTCGACCATGAACTTGTTTTGGTAGTAAATGATAATGGTAAGCTGGTTATTTTTACCGGCTGTTGTCACAATGGAATAGATAATATCATCCAACGTGTTCGGGAGCATTTTCCCGGTACAGCTATTGAATTATTAATTGGTGGCTTTCATTTAATGGATTTTCCGAGAAATATTTATCAAGAGAGTTCGGAACATATTAAGCAACTGGGAGAACGTTTAATCAGCTATGAGATCGATAAGGTGTATACTTGTCATTGCACTGGTAATAGAGCCTTTGGTTTGTTGAAAGAGGTTATGGGAGATAAGCTTGATTATTTTTATACAGGAATGGAATTACAATTATAAAAAGCGAAGAGCGGTTCTGCCTTGTGGCAGCCCGCTCTTCGCTTTTTGGGGTATTATCTATGATTTTGGTGAGGTAGATAGCAGAGTTAATCTTTAGCTTTTACATTCCAAACCATGGCGGCCAGAATAAAGGATAATACTGCGGAGCCAACCCAGAAATCACCGGCCAAGGCAAAATCATAAACTTTCTTACCGTTAACAATGGTCATTTGGGAATTGATCAGATAGCCGCTAATGAATTCTTGAGCGGCAGCACCGCCGTAGCTCAGCAAACCAATCATGCCCATAGCGGCACCGGTGGCGCGTTTGGGGCAGATATCAACGGCCATCAGACCGCCCAGGTAGCAGACCAGGGCGCCCATGGTGAAGCCATATAGCACCATACTGCCCATGTCAACCATCGGGCTGGCAGGTGCCCAGAGGAACAGAGCGATAGAAACGGCGTACAGTACGCCATAGATTAAAGCCGGAACGTTACGCTTATGATTAAAGAACCTGTCAGATACCAGACCGCAGGTTAAAGCACCAAAGATACCGGCAAACTGCATGACACCCAGAACGCCGCTGGCACCAATGGTTGAGTAGCCTTTGGCTTCGGTTAGGTAGATGATACCCCAGCTTTCGATCGCATAACGGGCAATGTAGCAGCACAAGCTGGATAGGCCTAGAATCCAGACTGCGGGACGTTTGACTACTTCCCATTGCAGGGAGGAAATGGACTTGTCTTTTGCTACCGTCTCCACATGATCATTTTTGAAGTCGGAAACATTGGGCAGGCCATAGGTTTCGGGGCGGTCGGACATGAAGAAATAAATCAAAATCGATCCAAAGACGCAGACTACGCCGGGCATAATGAAGCCCATTTTCCAGCTGTAGGCACCAACGATGGTAGCGGTGGCCAGATAGGTGAAGGCCGCACCTAAGTTGTGGCTTGTGAACCATATGCCGTAGAAAGTACCCCGTTCGCGTTGACTGAACCATTGATTTAGCGATACGATGCAGGGACCGGCGCCGAAGGATTGGAACCAGCCGTTGATGCCCCACAGGACTACCAGAGGCAGATATTCATTGGTAAAGCCCATGAGGACGGAAACAATCGAAGATAAGAACAGTCCTAAAGCAAAGAATTTCTTGTTGTTCATGCGGTCAGCCAGGAAGCTATTCACGAATTTACCTATACCATAGGTAGCGAAGAAGACGGAGCCCATTACGCCTAATTGCTGGGCATTTAGAATGCCGGCGGACATAAGCGGCTTCTTGATAACCGAAAAGTTGAGGCGCAGTACGTAAAATAGCGCATAACCCAAAGTAATGGAGGTAAATACCTTCCAACGACGGTTGTTGAATAGTGCGGCTATTTTGTCCTTATCGCCCTCAATCAGCGGTAAAACAGGCCCGGTAAGAAAATATTTTAGCATTACAGATACCTCTTTCCTGCAAATTTTGCTGAGTCATAGAATACAACAGGAGGGATGCTCGGAATTATTCGGCTGAGTCGCCGCCCTTTTTCGTTACTTTGGTTTCACCGCCGACAATATCAGTACCAGTGTGGTAAGGACTGTTAATGTTGACGGTAGGCTCAGCTACTTTGATGCCGCGTTTGATTAAAACTTCCCGCAGCAGCCAAGGCTTGTCGGAAATCATGCCGTCAACACCCATATTCAGCAGCATGTTCATTTTAGTCGGATTGTTGACAGTCCAGGGAACAACTTTCATGCCGTAGTCATGAGCTTCGGCCACTAGTTCGTTGGATAGTTCTTCCCAGTACGGAGAAACAATGTCTGCACCGATTTCATGAGCTGCTTTTACATAGTCGCCTAAAAATTTCTTGTCATTAATATTGATGCCGCCTAGCCAGGGAGAAGGCTTGCTGTCACCTTTTTTTAGATAACAGCCGTCTACCCAGCCCCAGGAAGGTTGTTCACTGCTTAACGCCACCAAAGTGATATTAGGGTTGATTTTCTTCATTTCTTTGAGAGTTCGCCAATCGAAGGATTGCAGTGTTACACGGTCTTCCATGCCATATTTTTTAACGATTTCGTTGACTTTGGCAACAAAGGCAGCAGGATCGACATTATTCTTATAAGCGGGATCTGCGGGATCAGCATAAGACTTAGTTTCGATATTGAAAATTACTTTATCATTGCCATAAACGTTGGCCAGTTCAAATACTTCTTCCAAGGTAGGAACTTTAGTGCCGGGAACTGATAGCTGTGTTTTGCCGTGGCCTTCATAGTAATCGCCGGCAGCAGGGTTCATAGTACCCATGTCAAATTGTTTGACTTGAGCCAGGGTCATGGTGCGGATGTCATATTTACCGGCCTCAACATATTTCCCGTTTAATTGAGCAAGATTGGGGTTCATAACTGGATTGTGACTAATGACGATATGGCCGTCCTTGGTCATTTGCATGTCCATTTCTAGCGTAGTTACGCCCAGTTCCAGTGCATAAGCGAAAGAAACTAAAGTGTTCTCGGGTCGGGCATCGCGACCGCCGCGATGAGCTTGAAAATCAAAGAGATCGGTGGTTACTTTAGCTTCCGCTGTCTGCATGTCCACGACATTGTACCCAGTAGTCAGCAGCAGCGCAGCAGCACCAGTGATTAGGAACCGTTTCCAGGGTTGGTTTTTCATTTTAACACTCTCCTCAATCTAAAAGTGTAACTTCTCTATAATTATCACACTATTTAAAAAATAACGGTATCGGAAGAATGCTGACCTGAATGTAAGAAAAAGACGGGTAATTTGTGTAAGAAAAAAACTGACAAAAAAACGGCCATGATCAGTCATGGCCGGTAGGCGGTGAGTGTAATAATCAGATTTCTGCGGTATAATGGGGGAGTAGATTATGCTTTAATGCATATTCTACTAACTGGTTTTTTTTACTGCAGTGTAATTTTTCCATCAGGCGGGTTTTATATGTATCGACGGTTTTAACACTAAGGCAGAGCATGTCGGCAATTTGGCTCATGGAGTGACCCCGGACAATCAGTTTTAAAACCTCTCGCTCCCGGGTGCTAAGCACAGTGTAAGGATCATCGCTGGCTTCCCTGGGAGAATCGCTAAGCAAGCTGTTAATCAGCACCTGGGCATTTTGCGGACTGAGATAGCGGTGACCTCTGGCCACGGTGCGCAGCGCAACAAACAACTCGGTGTCGACGGCGTTTTTTTCCACATATCCTTTGGCGCCGGCCTGCATTGCTTCCCGTACATATTGCTCGTCGGCGTACATTGTCAAAACGAGAATTTTTGTATCAAGTCCCCGGCTTTTAATTTCCCGGATACATTCTAAACCACCCATGCTGGGCATGGACAAGTCAAGCAGCAGAATGTCAGCCCGCTTGTGTTCCAACAGGCGCAGCGCCTCTTCACCGTTGGACGCTTCACCCACAACAACAAAATCGGGTTCGTTATTGAGGAGCAGTTTTAATCCGGCACGTAAAACCGAATGATCGTCGGCAAGCAAGATTCTAATCTTTGCCATATGCGTCACTTCCTATCGGTAAGATTAAGATGATTGTTGTGCCCTTATTTTCCAAAGAGCGGAAAGCCAGGCTGCCGCCGAGAAGTTCGGCGCGCTCCTGCATGCCATAAATTCCGAGCCGGTTATTTTGCAGGGCATTACAGATAGCGTTAGGGCGGATGCCGCGGCCGTCGTCTTTAATAATCATTTTTACATGATCACCAGTTTTCGTCAACTCGACATCAACCTGACTGGCTTGGGCGTGCTTGGTGATATTTGTTAGGCTTTCCTGTAAAATGCGATATAGCGTTAGCGATACTTCGTTGGATACTATCAATTTTTCGTTTGGCGGCTGAAAATGAACATCAATAGCGTTTTGCCGGCCAAAATTGGTTAAATATTTTTCCATTGCAGCGACGATACCCAAATAGTCAAGAACAGGCGGGCGAAGCTCCACTGCCATTTTACGCAGTCCTTCCAGTACGCTGACAGCCACATCTCTAGCGTCAAGCAGCAGTTGGCGTTGTCTATTGTCAGTCAGTTTGCTTAACAGTACTTTCATGTAAGCAAGCAGCGAGGCCATGGATTGGCCGGTTTCATCGTGTAGTTCACGGGAAATTCGCAGCCGCTCGTCTTCCTGGGCAGTAAATAGCTTATTCATCAGCGATGCCCTCATGCCTTCTTTGGTACGTAGCTCTTCAAGCAACCGTCGATTTTCACGGTCTTTCTCGTGAATACTGACGGCCATTGCATTGAAGGTTTTGGACAAGTGCCCCAATTCGTCGCGGGTTTGCACTGTGGCCTGAACATTGTAGTTGCCTTTTTGAATTTGCCGGGCGGCGGTAGACAAAGCGCGCAGCGGATGAATAATGCGTGAGGTCATATAGGTCGCGCCGCTGGCTGCCAAAAAGCATATTAGCAGTGTAGTTAAAATAATTTCATCGAGTTTATGAGAAAGCAGCATCTGAGTGGTCTTTTCTGACATGCCAATCCGAACATAACCTATGCCGCTTTCAATGGGATACATAATTTCGCGGATGGGCCCTTCGTTGCTGCTGAAGTGCGTTACATAATAGTTGTTGATACTCTGACTTGCCTGTTGGGGATGGACGGGAACAGGTTCATTCAGCATGGACTGCGGTGGCAGCAATACTTCCGGCAGACCTTGCGGCAGCAGGCCGGAAAAGGTATGAGCCAAAATACGTCCGGCGGAGTCGCTGATTATGATATAACGAACATCTTCATTATTAGATTTGGTTTTGTTAATGAGGTCGAATAGGGAAAAACGGTCATCCAACAGTATATCGTTGCTGCCAAGGGCAGCTACATAGCTGGCGATTTCAGTACCGCGTTTTTCCATCTGACTGTCTAACAGGCGAGAGGTGCTTTTTAGCATGATGGCGCCGATTATGCAGCTGGAAAGGAGTAGTAAGCCGATGATCAGGATATTGATCTTATAATAAAGACTTAATTCTTGAAAGCGCTGCAATGACTTCATAATATGACACTCGTCCGATCATAGATTTTTTTCAGTGGCTCATACAGCTCCGGCTGCGGCATAACAAAACGGTCGATGATCAATTCTTGCAAAGCTTCGGCAGTTTCCTGGTTTTCGGACATTTCCAGGAAGATGCGCCGCAAAGCTTCCTTCTGTTCAACCGGTATCGCTTTGTTAATAGCAACCGGACCGGTAGGGGAAGGAGCCATGGAGGCGATGATGCGAACTTTGTCTGCCAAACTGGGATCACGTAGTCTTGCATATTCATAAATCTGGCTGTCAATGCTGGCAGCATCGGCTAATTTGTTGGCTACGGCCCAGATGGACTTGTCATGATTATATGTATAAAAATAGCGGTTAAAGTATTTTTCCGGTACGGCTCCCTGTTTGCTCAGATAATCTTCGATGACCATGTGGCCGGAAAAACTAAGCGGATCGGTGAAAGCGAAAATCTTACCTTTCAGTTGATCCAGGGATTTGATGCCGCTGTCTCGATGGACAATGACGTTGGCGGTATACAGGGAATTGCCGTGGTGTTCGGCCATGACTAAGAGTTCGATTTCATTCATGCCGCGATAGGAGCTATAGGCACCGGTTGACATGAAGGCAATGTCAACCTCGCCGTTAGCCATAAGCATATTAACTTCGGCATAAGTCTTCCGTTGCACTAATAATGTGGGGCGACCGGTTGCCTTGGCTACGTGTTGGGCAATTGTTCGATAGCAGCCAATGGTTTCTTTGGGGGAAATTACAGAGGCTATGGCAATCAAAAGCGGGCGTTGTTCAGTGCCGTTTTTGTTGTAGGCCGCCGGAGCGGTTTGCTCTTGCCTGAAATCAATGTTGGAAAGGGCTTTGTTGCCGCAGCCACTCGTGGCAGATAACGCCAGCAACAATAATAGAAACGGCAGAATCAAACGTTTACTCTTTGACATAAGCATAATTCCTTCCAAGATAAATAGACAAAATTGATTGACATATTATTGCTTCCCATTATATCATAGCCCTTAGTAATCAGGAATCCGGCATTTTTTTAAGGAACGGCACTGGCTAGAATTAAATAAATAAGTTTTTTCGAAATGGGGGAACAGTATTTATGCGTATTACAAAGGAAGAATCGTTGGTATTGCTGGTCGATGTTCAGGAGAAGCTGCATCCGCATATGGAAAACAAAGAAGAGTTAACTCAAAAAATAATTACTTTGCTGAAAGGAATAGCAACTTTGGAAATTCCATTAATGGCGGCTAGGCAGTACCCACAGGGGTTGGGGGATACTATTGGCTTGCTTCGGCCTCACATTACGGAATGCTATGATAAAATTACGTTTAGCTGCTGCGGTAATGATAAATTAGTTGACAAACTTCGAGAGTCAGGCCGTAAGTATGTCATTATCGCAGGTATTGAAGCACATGTTTGTGTTTTGCAGACAGTTATTGATTTAAAGTTGTTAGGTTTTCTTCCCATAGTTGTGACAGATGCCATTAGTTCCCGTAACCATTATGATTATGAGGTTGCCTTGCGGCGTATGGAATATGAAGGTGCTATTCTCACGACAGTAGAGTCAATTCTATTTGAATTATGTCGTGAGGCAGGAACGGAAGTATTTAAAACAATTTCGCGGTTAGTAAAGTAAAGGCTCTTAAATACAAAACAAGGTCGAATTTTCGACCTTGTTTTACCATTTGCAGAGTACAATTATACTCTTTTATCAATTTTTCCTTTGCGGGCTCGTTTATGGGCAGCATACACACTAATAATAGGTTCAGGATAATCTTTTGGCTGACGGATATGTGTAGCTTCTTCTTTTTCTATTTTCCGCATAATCTCACGTTTATGCATACGGGACGCTTCGGCTTCTTCAATACCGATTTTTCTTGCCTGGGTAACATCATCGTTGATTTCGTCGGGGCCCCAAGGCTGGGGCTTGCTTGAAGAGGTTGATATTGCGGCGTCTTGTTCCCATATTGGCGGTTGCGGCTTTACCAAGAATCCGGATCCTTGTTTTCCTGAGGAGCAGGACATTTTTGTATTTGCTGAAAGCAATTTCCCTATGCTGGCATTAAAAACGAAATCCTCTTCGTGCTTTCCGTATAAAACTCTGTCGCGCCACCGTTTTTCTTTTGAAGATTCTTCGTCAAGAAGCCGTTGGTTGGCTTCTAGTCTGGCTGTCTCTTCTGAAAACTCGGTTGAAAGAACCTGCTGATTGACTTCACTTAAATCTTTGATAATATCTTTTCTTTTCTTGCTATCATTAAAATTATCTTGCAATTCCTGGCATAGAGAATCTCTTTTTTTATGCAATATTTCTGACGATGTCGGCGGTTTAAAAGTGGCAAATAAGGAAGTCATCAGGGAAGAACCAATGGTATTCATCTTTGTTTACTCCTGTTTTGGTATAATCTAGTAATTATATCGTGGATTTTATTAATTAGCTTAAGGTATTAAAACCACCAAAATCCTATTTATTTAATGGGGTTTTGGTGGTTTTTTATGAATGAAACATTCGCTTCACTGTGCCAAATATCCGGCAAGATGTTACATTCGGCGAAAAGACAATATTTAATTACACAGTTTGATATTTTGCCGAAAAATCGGCAGGCCTCTGCCAAAAAATCAGCAGGCATCATCAAGGGCTTTTTTTGAGGAATGAAGTTCAAAGTGCTGAATTTTGGGCGGAATAATTGTTTGAAAAAATCATTAGAAGCCCAAAAAGCAATGGTTACTAACAAGTTTTAAAGTTGGAACGGAATTTGCATTATAACTTTATTGATTGATACGCAGTATGTATGAGAGGAGAAATGATATAGGGATGGACCGGAACGAAAGTGAAAATTAGAAAGGTGCCAGAGATAATTAAACCAAGTAGAACACGGAGGTTATAAATTATGGGAAAAGTTGGTTGTGTATTTGGAACGCATCGGGTTTTGGAACCGAAGGGAGTTTTACCTCAGCCGGCCTGGAAAATTGACAATACTATGGAGATATATGATAACGAGTTATTAATTGATGTCGATACATTGAATATTGATGCAGCCAGCTTTACGCAAATCAAGAAAGAAGCTCAGGGCGATACTTCGGTAATGGAAAAGATTATGCTGGACATTGTAGCTAAACGGGGTAAGCATCATAACCCGGTTACCGGATCTGGTGGGATGCTTATGGGTACTGTCAGCAGAATAGGTCCGGCCTGGGCCGGGAAAACGCCGGTAAAGGTTGGCGATAGAATTGCCACATTGGTATCTTTGTCGCTTACTCCTTTGAAGATAAACAAAATCAAAAAATATCATCTGGAAAAAGAACAAGTGGAGGTAGATGCTCAGGCTATTCTGTTTAGCAGCGGTATTTATGCCGTATTACCGGAAGACTTGTCACCTTCACTGGCGTTAGCTGTTTTGGATGTGGCTGGAGCTCCGGCACAGACAGCTCAATTGGTACGCCCAGGGCAAAATGTGCTGATTATTGGCGGTGGTGGTAAATCCGGTATGCTTTGCATGTACGAGGCCAAAAAGAGAGCAGGCATTACAGGCAAGGTTATTGGCTTAGGATCAAGCGAAGGCAGCTGCAACAGAATGCGTAAAATGGGACACGCCGATAGTGTTATTCAAGTAGATGCGACTGATCCGTTAGCAGTTATGAAAGCTGTTTCAGAAATTACCAATGGCGAAATGGTCGATGTTGTGATTAACTGCGTAAACATTCCTGGTACGGAATTGGGTTCAGTGATGGCGACCAAAGATAAGGGAACAGTATATTTCTTTAGTATGGCTACCAGCTTTACCAGCGCTGCTCTTGGGGCTGAGGGGATAGGCAAAGATGTAACCATGCTTATTGGCAACGGCTATTGCCGGGATCATGCGGTAATTGCGTTGCAAACTGTTCGTGAAGACCCCATCCTTACGAAAACATTTCAAGAACTTTACGCATAACCATGTTGGCTTGGCATGATATTTTCGGAGTGCCCCCTGCTGTTGTAACTATTGTTGGCATGGCCAAAAATGTCGGCAAGACAGTAACTCTGAATTATGTGCAAAAAATGCTTCATAATGAAGGCTTGGTATTTGGATTGACTTCTATCGGACGGGACGGCGAATCGTTTGATGCTTTGACAAATATAGCGAAACCATTGATTACGGTGCAGCCGGGGACGATATTGGCCACGGCTAAAAAAGTCATTACAAATCCGAATCAATGGGAGCACTTGCAGGATACTGACTATAAAACACCTCTGGGTGAAGTAGTTATACTACGGGCAAAATCATTGAATCAAGTGGTTTTGGCCGGTCCTAGTAAGAACCGGGACGTACAAGGAGTGTTGCGGTTACTGGCAGCATGGGGTGTCCGGAGTATTCTTATCGATGGTGCTTTTGACCGTCAGAGTTCAGCTGACCCTTTGGTTAGCAGCCAGGTAATATTGGCATGCGGAGCGACAGTGAGTCGTGATTTGCAGGAGTTAGTTCAGGCGGCAAAAAGCCGGGTTGAGCAATTAACATTACCGGTATGTAGTGAACAATACCAGGAGCTGTCGAACACATCTCAGGCTAAAGTAATTACAGTAAATGCGGGAGTTCCCCGCGAAGTCTCCTTTACTACATCTCTACTGCGCCCGGCGGAATGGGCCGAATTGTTTGGTTTGGATTGTGACGCTGTGATCCTTAAAGGGGCTGTGGGGGATGGCTTGGCTCAGGTTTTACTGCAGCAGAGCCGCCCACCCCAAATAATTGTTCAAGACGGCAGTAAAATTTTTGTCAACTCGAACCTGTGGCGGCAGCTTAAAGTACACCAAGTGAATTTTTCAGCAGTGCAGTCTATCTGTTTATTAGGGGTGACGATAAATCCAACTTACCCAGGAGGAAAAGGCCTGGATGCCGAAGTATTATTACAGAAAATGGGAGAAGCGCTAGCGCCTTTGCCAGTAATTGATATAATGCGTGAGGCAAAGTTCTAAACAAGGAAGCCGCCGCGATAAGAGGTGAAAGATTTGCTAAACCGGCTCGATAGCTGCGATTATTGTCTTGATTTGGTATTAAATCAGGTGAACCAAGGCGTACATATTGTGGACTGTAAAGGAATCACCATTTTTTATAACCAGACAGCAGCAGAAGTCGAAGGGTTACAGCCTGCAGACGTCATTGGCAAACATGTTCTTCAGGCATATCCTTCATTAACATTGGAAACAAGTAGTTTAATGGCAGTCTTGGTCAGTGGCAAACCTATATTGAATCAACAGCAGACAATTGTAAGCAAAACCGGACGAATTATAACAATTCATTACTCTACCCTTCCGTTATACCGGGACGGCAAGTTGGTTGGTGCTTGTGACCTGTCCCAGGACATTACGAAAATTAAAGAACTTTCGGAAAAAGTAATGGATTTACAGGGAGAATTGTTGGGGGCAAAAGGGGTTAACAGCGAAAAAACTGCAACAAAAGATCGAACGTTCGCGAAATACACGTTTAATGATATTGTAGGCAGTCATGATTCGATGGTGAAGTTAAAAGTATTAGGACAGCGGGTAGCCACACATTCTTCACCTATTTTTGTGGTAGGCGAAACTGGTGTTGGGAAAGAATTGGTGGTACAGTCTATTCACAATGCATCTATTCGGAAGAACGGGCCGTTTATAGCTCAAAATTGCGCGGCTTTTCCTGCTACATTATTGGAAAGCATATTGTTCGGTACAGTAAAAGGAAGTTTCACTGGTGCGGAAAATCGGCCAGGGCTATTTGAACTGGCCGATGGCGGGACTTTGTTTTTAGACGAAATCAACTCAATGCCGATGGAACTGCAGAGTAAATTACTCCGGGTATTGCAGGAGGGAAGTTTGCGCCGTGTTGGTGATACCAACGTAAGAAAAGTAGACACCCGGATCATTGCCTGTACTAATGTAGCTCCCGAAGAGGCAGTACAGAGCAAGGCACTGCGAATTGATTTGTATTACAGATTAAATGTTGTTTCTTTGCGAGTGCCGCCTCTAAGGGAGCGCAAAAGTGATATACCCTCTCTTACCGATCATTTTATTGCGATGTATAATTCTAAGCTAGGTTGTCAGGTAAAAGGTGCTAGCGAGGAAGTCAAGATGATTTTTATGGAGTACAGTTGGCCCGGCAATGTCAGGGAACTACAGCATGCTATTGAGCATGCGATGAATGTTGTTTCCGGGCCGTGTATTGAATTAGAACATCTGCCGGAGCATTTGTGTCAGTATGCTGGTGAAACCGCCAATCATCTAAACGGTTTTGATGCGGAGAAAAAAAGTTTACCGGCCATACTCCGACAGGTAGAAAAAAACACCTTGATCCAAGCTCTAGAAATATATGGGGGGAACATATCCCAGGCTGCGCGGCATTTAGGTATACCCCGTCAGACCATACAATATAAACTGAAAATTCATGGATTGCATTGATAGCATCAGAAATAATGGTACTAGATTTAGTTCTTAAAATGCGGACGGTTATTAGTAGATGAATTGAGTTCTTAATGAGGGGGGAGAGGGTTGAAAAAGTTTAATTTAGATGAGGCCAAGATTGTACAGGGGCGGGAATTAGCCGGACAGATTGCGGATCAGGTACAAACTTATATTAATGCTCACTCTACGGTAACAGTGGAAAGAGCTGTTTTAAGGCTGTTAGGTATTGATGGCGTTGACGAAGCCGGCGTACCGCTTGTAAATGGTGTGGTGGAACAACTTCAAAAGACAGGGGCTTTGGGGAAAGGCGCCATGTATTGGGTTGTTAACGCGATGCTCACTGTGCAGCAAACACCACAACAGATCGCAGAACTGGCTGTTCGCGGACAGCTTGTTTTAGAACAACTGCCAGAGAAAGCGGTCGAGGAAATAGCCAAATTGGCGGATAGTTTGGCTGGATCAGCATTAAGTAAAATCCGTAGCCGCCGTGAGGAACGGAAAAATCTGATTTCCCGTCTGGGTAAAGGACCAGAGCCGATGCTCTATGTCATAGTTGCTACCGGAAATGTTTACGAAGATGCGGTTCAGGCTCAGGCTGCAGCAAGACAAGGCGCGGATATTATTGCCGTAATCCGTACAACTGGTCAGAGTTTATTGGATTATGTGCCGTATGGGCCGACAACTACCGGCTTTGGCGGTACTTACGCCACTCAGGAGAATTTTAGGATAATTCGGCAGGCGTTGGATGAAGTTGGTCAAGAAGTAAACCGATATATCTATTTAACTAACTATTGTTCCGGGCTATGCATGCCGGAAATTGCCGTAATGGGTGCATTTGAACGTTTGGATGTTATGCTCAACGACTCAATGTATGGTATTATCTTCCGGGACATTAATATGAAGCGTACCTTTGTTGATCAGTTTTTCTCCCGTTTGGTTAACGGCTATGCTGGGATTATCATTAATACCGGCGAGGACAATTATTTAACAACAGCGGACGCTATTGAAGCTGCACACACCGTTTTGGCTTCGGAACTGATTAATGAACAGTTTGCTTTTAGGTGTGGTATGGTTTCTGAACAGCTTGGCCTGGGGCATGCTTTTGAAATTGACCCGCAGACACCCAATGGCTTTCTTTATGAACTGGCTCATGCCCAATTAATCAGGGAAGTATTCCCCAATAGTCCTATCAAGTATATGCCGCCGACCAAGTATATGACGGGCAATATTTTTAAAGGTCATGTACAGGATGCCTTATTTAATGTTTGTTCTATCATGACAGGGCAGGGGCTTCATCTCCTGGGAATGCTAACAGAAGCCATTCATACGCCGCATATTCAGGACCGGTTTCTCAGTATTCAATCGGCGAAATATATTTTTAACAACATGCGCGATCTGTCGAATGAAATTTACTACCGGCCAGATGGCTTTATTGAGCAGCGAGCCAGAAAAGTATTGGATAATACCGTTGGATTATTGGAACAGATAGCGGATATCGGCTTAATGCAGGCTCTGTCTAAAGGATATTTTGCGGATATTGCCCGTACTCCCGAAGGCGGTAAAGGGTTGGAAGGGGTATTTGACAAGGCGGCCGGATATCTGAATCCTTTTATTGGGCTGATGCTCAAAGGAGGAAGACAAAATGACTGATTTAACAAATGTCAGGCCTTACGGCGATACTTTGGATGACGGTATGATTCAGTTAGCGTTCACGCTGCCGGCACCTTTAACTAATGCTGCTAAAGAAGGAGCACGACAATTGGTCGCTAAGATGGGACTGGCAGAACCGGCAATTGCCCATGCTGAGGCGATCGGTGAAACCTTCAGTTTCTTTGTGGTTTATGCCAAGTGCCAGTATGGGGTGGATATTACCAGGATTGTGGCGCCGGAAGTAGAACTCCAGGTGATGAGCAAGAAAGAAATTGATGATTTTATTAAGAACAACTTGAAGCGGAAACTGAATATTATTGGCGCTTGTATTGAAAGTGATGCTCATACCGTTGGGATTGATGCTATTGTTAACATGAAAGGCTTTAACGGGCATAAAGGCTTGGAAAGCTATCATGAAATAAAAGCTGTTAATATGGGCGCACAGGTTGCCTGTGAGGAAGTCATTCGCAAAGCTCATGATATGCAGGCCGATGCCATCTTAATATCTCAAGTTGTGACTCAGAAAAATATTCATATTACTAATCTTACTAAACTCGTGGATATGCTAGAAGCTGAAGGGCTTAGGGATAAACTGACCTTGGTGGTGGGCGGACCGCGAATTACCCATGAATTGGCAAAGGAATTGGGGTATGATGCTGGTTTTGGTCCCAATACTTATGCGGAGCATGTGGCGTCATTTCTTGTACAGGATTGGAAAGCCAAGAATTAATAGTGGTGTAGAGAAAAGGAGTGATTAGTAATGGAAGAGGTATTGATTCGGTTGCGGATGAGTGAGCATGATGCTCATTATGCCGGCGGGCTGGTTAATGGATCTCATATGCTGGATCTGTTCGGTGATGTGGCAACAGAATTGTTAATTCGTAGCGATGGTGATGAGGGATTGTTTGTAGCCTACGACAATGTTGAATTTAAAGCACCTGTTTATGCCGGCGATTTTATTGAAGCGCGTGGTAAAATTGTGAAATTTGGCAATACCTCACGCCGTATGGAGTTTGTAGCAACTAAAGTAATTGCTTTAGACCCAAATGGCGGACATGATTCATCCGCATCTGTCCTGCCGGAACCAATCGTGGTTTGTATCGCCAGCGGAACTTGTATGGTTCCTAAGGAAAAACAAAGAGGTGGAAAGATTGAATAAGCTAATAATAACAGTTGCGCCTGTTGGGGCTGAAACAACCCGTAGGGACAACCCCAATCTTCCGCTTTCGCCTGAAGAAATTGCTGAGGAAGTGTTTCGCTGCGAGAAAAAGGGCGCGTCTATTGTCCATCTGCATGTAAGGGATGCTGATGGAAACGCTACTCAGTCCAAGGATGTCTTTGAAGAAACAATCAACCTGATCAAGAAGCAGAGCAATATAATTATTCAAACTTCAACCGGTGGTGCGTCATGGATGAAGGCAGAGGAACGCTTGCAGCCGGTAATGCTTAACCCGGAAATGGCAACACTGACTGCCGGAACAGTTAATTTTGGCGAGGAAGTATTTTCAAATCCGATGCCTATGATGACTGAGTTTGCCAAACAAATGGTGGAACGGGGTGTCAAACCGGAAATAGAGGTATTTGAAGTTGGTATGATTCACAATGCGCTAGCGCTTATTAAAAAGGAAATTTTGAAGCTGCCGCTTCATTTTGATTTTGTTATGGGCGTGCCAGGCGGTATTGGGGGAGAGCCCAGGCATTTAGTTCATATGATAGAATCATTGCCGCCGGGAAGCACCTGGAGTGTAGCGGGAATTGGCCGTAGTGAACTGCCTCTGGCAACCATGGCCATTGTCATGGGAGGACACGTTCGTGTCGGGTTTGAAGATAACGTATATTATGCCAAGGGTGTTTTGGCGGACAGCAATGCACAATTAGTGGAACGAATCGCGAGAATCGCAGGAGAATTAGGACGACAAGTCGCAACACCGGATGAAGCAAGAGGAATTCTGGGATTAATCAGGTAGAATCTTTTTTGAGTGTGATAATATCCGGCAGTAAAACCTGCCGGATATTATTTTTATTCGGAAATTAGACTTAAAGAGCCGCCCAGTTTCTGGCATCAGGCCGAAATTTGGGCGGCTCTATAAGTTTAGGTATATTCGGCGTGTATAGCATAAAAATGCTGTTACAGGATGCCGAATTTTAGTCATGAATGCCGGTTAACTGATTTGTGAAGGTAGGAAACTAGCTCTGCATATAAGGTGAGCAATTTGGCATGGTATTTGCAACTATTTGCTAGTGTTAGAAATAGAGAAATATAGAAGGTGATGTATATAGGTTCCTGGTCGAAGCAAATATCTGAATTTACAAAAAATAATAATCCCAAACTCGAAAATTGAGTTACCGGCTGATGTGTTAAGAAAAAGGAGTGAATTAAGTGAGTGGCGACTTGAAAATCGAAAAAAGCCAAAGTACCGGTAGTGGCGATGTCAATTACTCGGAACCAGGAGAACTGAAGCGAAGTTTAAAGACTCGGCACATGAATATGATTGCAATTGGCGGAGCTATAGGTACCGGCTTATTTGTAGCCAGTGGTGCATCAATAAGTAGTGCGGGTCCTGGCGGTGCTTTAATAGCTTACGGGGCAATCGGGATAATGGTTTATTTTTTGATGACAAGTTTGGGAGAAATGGCGACATATTTACCGACTTCCGGTTCTTTTGGAACTTATGCGACAAGGTTTGTTGACCCTGCCTTAGGGTTTGCCATAGGGTGGAATTACTGGTTAAACTGGGCTACCTGTCTAGCGGCGGAGCTAGTGGCAGGTGCAATTATTATGAGGTTTTGGTTTCCAGATATTCCTGGGTATTATTGGAGCGGGTTGTTTCTGGCACTTTTAACTGCTCTTAATTTGCTGTCAACAAGGGCATATGGAGAAAGTGAATTTTGGTTTGCTGGAATTAAGGTTGTCACTATATCAGTATTCTTGTTTACAGGAATTCTAATTATACTGGGCGTAGGCGGCAATGCCCCCGGATTTACTAACTGGACTATTGGGGAAGCGCCTTTCGTTGGTGGCTTTGGTACAATTTTGAGTATATTTATGATTGCTGGTTTTTCTTTCCAAGGTACGGAATTGTTAGGGATTGCCGCCGGTGAGAGCGAGAATCCGGAGAAAAATGTTCCGAAAGCAATTAATACTGTATTTTGGCGGATTATGCTGTTTTATATAGGCGCGTTGATTATTATTGGATTTATCCTTCCGTATACCGATGAAAATTTACTTAGCGCTGATGTAGAAAACATCTCAGTCAGTCCGTTCACTCTTATCTTTAGCCGGGCTGGCCTTGGTATCGCCGCATCACTGATGAACGCAGTTATTCTCACATCAGTATTGTCGTGTGCCAATTCAGGGATTTATGCTTCAACGCGCATGTTGTACGCTTTGGCGAAAGAAGGAAAAGCGCCACAGTTGTTTGGGAACCTCAACCAACGTGGTGTACCGGCTAATGCATTGTACATCACAGTCGCTTTTGGTTTGCTGGCATTTATTACATCGCTGCTTGGCGAAGGTAAGGCATATATTTGGTTGCTCAATATTACCGGTATGATCGGATTTATTGTCTGGTTGGGAATTGCTATCAGTCACTACCGGTTTCGGCGGGCTTTCGTCAAACAAGGACGTGATATAAATGAACTTAAGTACAGAGCTAAATGGTTCCCGTTTGGACCGCTGTTCGCTCTGGTTCTTTGTTTTATTGTAATTCTCGGGCAAAATTACAGCGCATTTTTGGGCGAGACCATCGATTGGTATGGCATGGCTGCATCCTATATCGGTATTCCGATATTTTTGGCAATCTACTTATGGTATAAGTATTCACACAAAACCAAGCTGATTCCTTTGGATCAAGTAGATTTACGCCAGCATTGATGTTGGTACCGATTGATTAATTAACTGAGTAATCGCTAAATTTATTTAGGGGGCATGTAAAAGAATGAGAGATTATCGTGATATACCGTTGTGGGCCAATGTGAAAGAAGAAGAATGGCAAGACTGGCGGTGGCAGGTAGCAAACCGGATTACTTCCCCGGAGCAGTTGAAACAGGTTCTTCCGCTGACAATGGAAGAAGAAGAAGGAATCCACAATTGTTTACAAACTTTAAGAATGGCGATCACTCCTTATTACGCAACTTTGATTGATCCCCAAGATGTTAATTGTCCTATTCGCAAACAAGCTGTGCCGACGGCAGCGGAGTTGGATTTTAGCGATTTTGATATGGCAGATCCACTGCATGAGGATGAGGATTCACCGGTTTTTGGATTAACTCACCGTTATCCCGATAGGGTACTGCTGCTATTAACAGACCAATGTTCCATGTATTGTCGGCATTGTACCAGACGGCGTATAGCCGGAGCTTGTGACCAGGCGCGCACAAAAGAACAAATTGACCGCTGCATTCAATATATCAGGGAAACGCCGGTAGTACGGGATGTAGTGTTGTCTGGCGGTGATTCCTTCTTAATCAACGATTCTTTGATTGAATATGTCCTAAAAGAACTGCGTCAAATTAAACATGTGGAAATTATCCGTTTTGGCACACGTACACCGGTCGTTCTGCCGCAGCGGATCACGCCGGCTCTTTGCGATATTCTGAAACGTTATCATCCGGTTTATGTTAATGTACACTTTAACCATCCAAACGAAATCACACCGGCGTCCCGGGAAGCCTGCGCTCGTTTGGCGGATGCCGGGATACCCCTGGGCAACCAAGCTGTGCTACTAAAGGGAGTTAACGATTGTCCAGAATTACTCAAAAAGTTAATGCAACAGTTGCTGACCATTAGGGTAAGACCTTACTATATCTATCAGTGTGATATGTCAAAAGGTATACAACATTTTAGAACACCGATTAGCTCGGGAATTCAGGCAATTGAATATATGCGGGGACATACCTCCGGGTTGGCAGTACCTACTTATGTAGTTGACGCTCCTGGCGGTGGAGGAAAAATTCCGGTTATGCCACAATATCTAGTCTCGGAAAGTCCTGGCAAAGTTATCTTAAGAAACTACGAAGGCGTTTTTACGACTTATACCGAGCCGCGTCATATTGTTGATCCGGAAAAGCCTTGTGAAATATGCAATAGCCATCACCGTGACAGCAAAATCGGTTTGACGGCGCTGCTTAGTGGTGAAACTTGCTCACTGGAACGACCTGTACGGCCGGCGAATGAGAAACAACAGGAAAAAGTAATTTTACAAGTAGCTAAGTAATTCAAGCTATCATGTAAAAATAAACAACCAAAACCTACTTACATGGTTTTGGTTGTTTATTTTACAAATAATCTATTAATCTATTAATCTATTAATCTAGGCTGTAGCAATTTCCTGGATAAATTAGCTATTTATACTCTGCGTGAATTCTTTTTTGATTTCCGCCAGTAAACTTGTATTGGTAATTAAATCATAACCTGTCAGCGCCATGGCTTTAGCTCCGCGCAACAGCGCCTGATGAGCGGCCGGTGTGAAAGTGGCTGCCGCCATTTCCACCGTGTGACCTACCAAGGTTTCATTGCCGATGCCGATATACGGATGGATAGCGGGGACTACATAACTTATATTACCCATATCAATAGAGCCGTAGCTTTCCGGTGCAGGATTAATATTGGTTTCGCCTATCGCCTGCAAATTAATGTTAAAGGTTTCGGACAATTTATGATTGGTATTCATATCATCGTAAGAAAGCTCGTAATTGCTTATGGATAATTCAGCGCCGGTGGCTAGTGCAGATGCACGGGCGCAGTTTTTTACTTTTTCAACTACTTTATCTAACGCATTGCGCTTTCTGGCCCGGACATAAAATTGGGCGACTGCATGATCTGGCACAATATTGGCTGCTACGCCGCCTTTGGTAATAATACCATGAATTCGTACATCTGATGTGACGTGTTGACGCAGGGCGTTTATTCCATTAAAGGTTTGGATAACGGCATCTAACGCGTTGATGCCTTTTTCCGGGGCCGCAGCAGCGTGGCTGGTTTGTCCTTTAAACTTAAATTGGAGAGCGTCCATGGCTAGTGAGACGCCGCTAGTATGTGTTTTACCATGTGGATGGACGATAAGTGCCGCGTCAACATCAGCCAAAATTCCATCACGAGCCATGGCTACTTTAGCACCCATTGTTTCCTCGGCCGGTGTTCCCAAGACAACAACCCGACCGCCAATGTCGCTGAGAAGTTTACTAAGACTAATTCCGGCGCCAACGGCCATAACACCAATCATATTATGACCACAGCCGTGTCCAATCTCCGGCAAAGCATCATATTCGCCAAGAAAGGCAATCGTCGCCCCGGATTTGCCCGAATCATAAACAGCCTTAAACGCCGTTTCATAACCGCAAATATTCATCTCAACGTTAAACCCATGTTCCTTCAACAGTCCGGTAAGCTTGGCGGCAGATTGAAATTCCTGCATGCCCAGCTCAGGATTGTGACCAATGGAATCACTAAGATTAAATAAAACTTCTTGCAATTTGTCAACTTCTTGCGAAATTCTACTTTTCATAATGTCAGCTCCTTATATCCTTAGAACGGACCCCAGTTCATTATGATTGCCGGGGTGATTGCTAGTATACACATAATAAAGAAAACAACTTGAAGTGGCAGAACCCATTTGGCCCATTTTGACCAAGGAATGCCTGCCATCCCCAAACAGCCGATAAGCACGCTGGATGTAGGGAAAATCATGTCGGTAAAACCATTGCCAAACTGATAAATAAGGACAGTGGTTTGCCGGGTTATCCCGACTAAGTCTCCCAACGAGGACATAATCGGAATAGTGAGCGCAGCCTGGCCGGTACCGGAACTAACGAAGAAATTAATGATTATTTGAACCACAAGCATAGCATACCCGGAAACTAAAGCGGGCAGACCAGCTAGGGGAGCTGCCATGGAGTATAAAATGGTGTCAATAATTTTGCCGTCAGTAGCTAAAACAACAATCGCACGCGCCAGGCCACAAATAATTGCTGTACCAACCATATCTTTGGCACCAATGGTAAAGGCTTCGGCAACATCATTAACGCTCATCTTGGCAACTACGCCGGACAAAATTCCACAACCCAGAAAGACGGCGGCAATTTCGTCTATGTACCATTCCCATTGTAATACACCGAAAACGATAAGTACCATACTGGCCGTAAGTAATGCTAAAACTCCCTGCTGACCTGTTGTCATAACTGCATCGCTTTCGTTTAAATGCTGTAATTTTTCCCGGGTAATTTTATCTTCCTCGTAAGTAGGACTAAGTTCAGGGTTGGCTTTAACCCGTTTGGCATACCACATGACAAACGCAATGGCGATTACTGTGCTTACTAGCCAAACTCCGGTGCGATATTCGATTCCGGAGAAAGCCGGCAATTCGGAAATACTTTGTGCGATACCGACTGTGAACGGATTAAGCATAGCTCCGGAAAAACCGGTAGTTGCAGCAAGAAAAGGGATACACATGCCGGTTATCCGGTCATAGCCCATTAGCAAAGCCATTGGCACAAATATACCGACAAACGGGATGGTTTCCTCTGACATTCCGAATACGGCGCCGCCAATGGAGAAGAGTGTCATAGTTATTGGAATTAGTAAAATTTCTTTACCTTTCAGCTTTCGAATCATTCTCATGATGCCGGCGTCAATAGCGCCCGTCTTTTGAATAACGGCAAAGGTACCACCAACAATTAAAATAAAGCCAGAAATATTAGCGGCTTTTTCCATACCCTTTAACGGGGACATAAACACTTCTTTAACACCTTGTGGTTTACTTTCTACCTGGTGGTAAGTATTAGCCACAACAACGGTTTTGCCAGCTTTATTTTTGGCACGATCATATTCACCGCCTGGTACAAACCAGGTTGCGGCTGCTACCAATAGTATAATGGCAAATATAATGGCAAATGTATGGGGCATTCTAATGGATTCTGCTTTTTTTTGCAATTTGGATCCTCCTGTTATGTAATTTAAAGTGAAATGCTATATATTTTAGCAAGGTGCTTACCTTGGTGTTTTTGGGAATAAGCTGCGGGCAATAGTATGTCGTTTATTAATAAACAGGAAAATAAAAACGGTTGTGAGCGCATTCCACAACCGTTTAAGGAAACAAAGTCAACTTTCCAACTGGTATATAGCGCTCCGCCTCAAGAAATCATTTTGGGCGACAGTCAAGTATTTATTCAATAACAAGACCAGCAAAAGTTTTTAGCATAACTTTTACTTCGGCGGATATTCCTTTCAGCACAGCTCATTACCTGCTGGCTCACTGTGTCTACTGATAATACTCCGCTCCTCTATATGAAAATAGTATTATTCATTTTATCATACAATCTATGCTTTTACTTATATACTATATTGAACTGTATATTTCCTGCCCTAATTTTAAAAAAAAAGAGGAAATATGTAAGATTTCGGTTTGAAAAGTGGAAAAATCCGCTATTTTGCCTTACGGCTTGAAAAGCGGATTTTATCTTAAGACTCTGATATTTAGTTTTTTAAATTATATATATTCATGTATATAGGAGGCATAAGCCAACCCTTATGAATATTAATACACCATTATTTACCTTTAGTTTTTTTGCCGTTAGATATTTCCGGCTATTTGAATATCACTATATATACCAGCCATTCCGGGGTGCCAGTTAGCAGGTTCAAGCTGATTGGTCTGGTCGTACAACTGTAACCCCTGAAGTATTCGCAATACTTCTTTTATTTCCCGGCCAATTTCGTCCGGATAGACCGCGTAGTGTCGAATTATATTGTTTGGATCAATTAGGAATGTTGCCCGATACGATGTACCTTTGGAAGGAGAATAAACATTATATGACCTACACACGTCACCGTTACGGTCAGATAAGAGAGGAAAAGTGGCTTGGGCCGCATGAGGCGAGACTTCGGCGAAGACCTTATGAGCCAGAACACTGTCGGTACTAATTGCCAGAACTTCTGCTCCGCAATTTTGAAATTCATGATATAAGTCAGCAACTGCTGACAACTCTGTTGGTCAAACAAAACTGAAGTCTGACGAGTAAAATAATAGAAAAGTCCACTTCCCTTTATAATCGTAAAGGCAGATATCTTGCTGACTTTTTTGATAATACGCTGGAAGACAAAAGTTTGGTGCAGATGAGTTGAGCATAGCGAATCCCCTTTCTACCTAAAAGTGTAAGCTTATTATTTCCAAGACAAGCAAATCTAAACAATAATCGCAATAACGCAAACAATGATTTAACGTAAGACTAACTCCAAAACAACATAATGTAAATTTATGTTATATATTGGAGGAATTAACAAGTTGTATGGCGAAGAATAGCTAAAAATTTAACTGATTGTAACATTTATTTGGGAGCATTTGTTAATGAATGATTTCTTTATTCTACGTTGTTTTCGTTGGCGAATTAACTTGGTTTTGTTAGCTGTTATTGTAGTTATTTTTATTTTAGGAACTAACACTGTTTGGAGCGAACAGGCTATAGGGACAAGGACAAAAAGGGTACTGATTATTTCTTCCTATAGCTCAGATTTTCCCGCCTATGCTTTATTTGCGGATGGCATAAGGCAACGGTTGGCGGAAGACCCGAACACTGCGTTTCAGATATTTCATGAGTCATTAGATCTTTTGCGATTTTCAAACAATGATAGCTTTATTGAAAACCTTGAAACTGTACTTTGGCAGAAATATAGAAACAGTCGCCCGGATATAATTATTGTTCACGGGGAGCCGGCTACGCATTTTGTTAAGCAATATGGGACTAAAATATTTGGGGATACACCAACTATTTTGGTAGCTTATGCGTACTTTCAGGAAATGAATAGATACCGGGAATTACCAACAAACTATACCGTTATAGCTCCTTTGCTTGAAAATACGGATAAAGCATTGCAGCTAATTCTTGATCTAAAACCGGATACTAATAAAATTTATATTGTGCTTGGTGCGAGTGCTATGGAGAAAAATACACTGCAAAATATAACGCAGCAATTTTCACTTATACCAGAATGCACTGAGCTTATCTATCTTGATGATTTAGCCTACCAAGATATGATTGAGTATATACAAGAGATAAGAGGAAATGCTGCAATTCTTTTTCTGACCTTTCAGCAGGATGTAAATGGAGTAGGCTATGTTCCTACTGATGTAATCAAAGAGATTTCTAAAGTAGCGCAAGTACCGGTGTTTGGGCTATTGCAACCTTATATAGGGAGCGGTTGCATCGGTGGTTATATGATAAATACCAAGTCTTTATCGCGCCAAGCCGCAGATAGTGCGGTGGATATTTTACAGGGAAAAACGGCTAAAGATTATCCGGTCGAAATTATTAATACCGGATCCTATTGGTTTGACTGGCGGGAAATACAACGCTGGGATATCGATGAGGCTAGTCTGCCGCAAGGCAGCCTTGTTATGTACCGCCCAACAAACTTTATGTATGTTTACAAGTGGTACATCGTGGGCGGAGTGGTACTGTTTGCTATTCAAACTATCATCCTCGTTCTGCTAGTAAAAAACTTGAGGAAAAGGAAGAGAGCTGAGCAGGAGCTGATACGTCTTGATCGGCTTAATATAGTTGGTGAAATGGCGGCTAGTATAGGGCATGAAGTACGGAATCCACTAACTACAGTGCGTGGTTATTTACAGATTTTTCAGCGTAAAGAGAAATTTATCGAACATAGAGAGCAACTTGCGACAATGATTGAAGAGCTAGACAGGGCTAATACCATTATTACAGAATTTTTATCACTTGCTAAAAATAAGAAAATTGACTTGCAGCCTGGTAATTTGAATGCCACGATCCAAGCTCTCTTACCCTTATTGAAGGCAGAAGCTCTTCATTTCGGGAATGAAATTCACGAAGAAATAGGACATATCCCCATGTTTAATTTTGATGATAAGGAAATACGACAGCTTATCCTTAACTTGTCGCGAAATGCTTTTGAGGCTATGGACGCGGGTGGTATATTAACGGTAAAAACTTATTTTGAAAACGAGAAAATCGTACTTGCTGTTAAAGATACCGGCAGTGGCATACCAAAAGAAATTTTAAATAAGTTAGGTACCCCATTTGTTACGACTAAAGCTAGTGGAACTGGTTTAGGATTACCGGTATGTTATCGAATTGCCGATAGACACGGAGCTAAAATAGATATTAGTACCGGCTTAGAGGGAACGACGTTTACGCTAAGATTTCCCCCAGTTAACCCGATTTGATAAAAAATGTGCCCCCGTTAATTAAGCGGCTGCTTAGATAACGGGGGCATGGCGTATTATAGAATCATTTGCCGGCATTCTGATGCGCATGACCTGCAAATTTATAGAGATGTAATTTTTATTTTATCCTTATGTTGCGGGAAGACTAAATCTGGGGGTGATTACATGCCTAGAAAACATAAAAAACTAGGAAAAAAACTTAGACCAATTGTTCCGAAGACAACATGGCGGGATGGTGCCTATCTGGATACTTTAAAGCAATTACAGGAAGAAAGGGAAGAAGATTCGCAGTCTTTTTGATTTAATACAAAAGGCCACGCTGGCAACTTGCAAAATGCTGGCATGGCCTTTTAGGATTGAGAGAGATTAATTTGATTCTTGTGGGTACTTTTTAGATCGCGGTAATAGTCTAATGTCCAAATTGGCAGACGATACCACAAGTAAAAGAATCTGCCATTTTCAACGCCAAAATTTCAATCTGATCAAATATACTAATACTTTTATTAAACTTCTTGTTAAGTATTGCAACGGCTTCATCTTTTGTCAGAGCAAGATGTTTGAACCACATATCCCTCATGTCTTCATAGGACCAGCAATCGTTAATTTGGGCTAAAAAGCAGGCAATTTCATCTGCATTCTTATACCAGCGTCTTTCCGCATTTTCAGCAGTTTTGCTGTTGCCAGCCTTTGCTGCAGTTACAAGTTCGGCGGCAATCTTTAGATGATCAGTGATCAGTCTTCCAAATTCATCAGCAATTTCATCATCGTAAAAGCGGGAGAACACTTTCGCAAAATCAGGTGCATTACGGAGAAGGCGATTTGTTGTAGCTTCTAAATCAGGTGAACCAAAGGCAATAGCCAATATAACCATTCTTGTCCAGTAGATGTGCTGTTCCCAAAGCAGGCGAAAACAATTACTAAGTTGAAATTCCATTTTACTTACACAGCAATTACCATAGCCGGAGCTAGTATATCCATAATTTTTAGGCATTTTTCCTACTCCTTACACTTAGTTATGGTACATAATATGCATATGCTTTACATTTTGTGCAAATTTACTTGTGATCATAAATAATTATGGTGAGATTAGTTTAAGCACAATTACTGGTTCATGCATACAATATGATAGCTATACTTTTACAAAGGAGGGATTTTGTATGGATAGCCGACAATCTAGTATCGGTTCGAATTTCTTTTGTAACAGTAGTTTGATTTGGATAATTATTATCCTTCTCAGCTTGTTTTTCTTATTTGTAAATGAGACCTTCTAGTTAAATCCCAGGCGCCTAACGACGCTTAGTGCAATAAGAAAGCTAATTCCTTTTGGTTTTTAGGAGATAGTAAACTTTATTTACAATCCTTAATCTTTGGTATTACATGTAAAAAAGCAACAGCAAGTCGTTTTCTGGAACATGATTATGGGAGTAAGAATAATATAAAATAGGTTAACTGAAATTTATCACAAGGAGGAATGGGGATGTTTTGGAGTACTAATAGAGAGCTGTGGTTTGTAGTTTTGGTTATTGCTTTATTTATCCTTTTGTTTCCAGAGTTTGGAGATTCAACTTCCTGTACGTAAAAAGTCTTGCTTAAAGTTTAAGGAGAGGTTTTGACTTGAAATTTACAAACTTAATATACTTACCTGTTAGCTCCGTATTTTCTACAGTATAAAGGCAGACATCAACCCAGCTTGAGGGTTGATGTCTGCCTTTGTGCGTATTAGCTTACAGTATGTCATAATTTTTAGTCTCTCAAAAGGTTAACATATCTTGACAACAGAGAGTTGATATAATAGAATATAAATGAGAATGAATATCAATTGTGCAATTTAATGGTATGCTATTATAATCTTTGCAAGGCAAAGGTTTTTATTTCGAGTATTAATTGATAATGAATTTCATTATCAATTAATACTCGAATTCGGTGGCTTGAAGGCAAAGGAAAATTGCCTAATTACTGGTGTTTAAACGTAGTTGGAATTACATAAGAATGGGGTGAGATCATGTCAATAGTAGTTATTGGTGGAGACTATCTTGGTGGGATTGAAAAGAACCTTTATTCCGTGGGAGTTACCGAATTAATACATATTTCCGGTCGAAAAGCGTTAGACAGGAATAAAATTAATCTACCTAAAGCCACAGCTTTTGTCTTAGTATTAACTGACTATGTAAATCATTGTACGGCTAAAAGTGTGAAGTGTGTGGCTAAATCCCGTTCAGTACCTTTGGTTTATGCCAAGAGATCATGGAGTGCGGTTGAGGAGAAACTTAGAGAGGGGAAGTACATTGCTGTTAAAAACTGATTGCCTGTTTTATAAAGATAAGGTGGCTTAACGACCACAGAAACAAATTCTATTTAGATTAAACATGTTTGCCAGACCTGCAGCAGTAACTCCATAATAAATTACCGGTTTTCCATGTTGTAACTCATGATAAGTATCGTTTACCAGGACACTGCCTGTTGAAAGGACAATATCTGCCCAATGGACATGTTCGGAATTATTGATGGCATCGTAAATTTTTTCGCCACAGCGAACCTGAGCAATATTATCAGGGTTAAGGTCAGTTACGCGCATTTCAAAGCCGGCATCATGAAGAGCCTGAATAAGACCGGGCTGCAGTCCGATAAAAGCAATTTTGGGCTGTCCATAGCGCTTACGGATATAGTCGGGAACTTGCGTGGCGCAAAGTGCAGGCTCATTGTCCTTACAGTGAATGGTTGCATCTGCTTGCTTCAAATGACGCATTACAGCGTTTAAGGTGGCGACAAACACTGCCCTGTAAAAATTGGTGTTGAGCGGCAATTGCAGCACTTCACCTAGTGTGCCTTCAAATCGGCCCGCCTGATCGGTATAGGCTTGGCCAATCCCATCACGGAACCGGGCTTCCATCATAACTTCCTTTCCTTTAAGGAGAGGATAGTCGTTTCGGTCCGGGGTCCCAATAGCTTCTGTTGGTGTGAGATCGCGAGCTGATACAATATGAATTTTTTCGGTCTCATCCCAGTTGTGGATTGCTGCTAGTTGGCGTAATTTTGTTCTGGCTTCTTCCAAGAGGGTCATAATAGTATACTCCTTAACAAAATATTATCTATTAACCAAATCTTTTTTGGTGTTAGATGTATTTTCCTGAAAAAATTCCCCAAATAGTATTATTACTATCTGCATTATAAAGAATTATGTTGTAATATTCAATGATTTACAACAATTTTCCCTACAAGACTTAATTTTACCTCAGCATAGTTTAAAAGTAGATGGACAAGTAGCCCCTAGGATATTTTCTAAGGGTTGACTTACCAATTTGTATAGGCGCTTACAGTTACTAAAGGGTATCATAAGGAAAAATAACACTAATTCGATTATACAAATAGGGGATATTATTTACGATACCTATACCATGTACAGACAGGCATTAGAAAAAATGGAATGAGCTGCGAACTTCGTAATATTGCAATAACTCGCTTACGGTAACAAATGTATAGCCTTGTTCGCGGAGATTGTCAATTATAGTTGCTAGCGCCTCTGGTGTTGGCAACGGGTACTGTCCATCATGGAGCAGGACGATACTGCCTGGTTTTACGTCTTTTAATACCCGTTTAACGACTTGCTCTTTTGGTGGGCAGCTCCAATCTCGTGGGTCAATAGACCACAGTACTACGGTATAACCTTTTTGATGGGCTATGTCAAGAACTTGTGAATTATAGAAACCACCGGGCGGACGAAATAGAGTAGGTTTTGGTGCTATAGTGGCAATTGCTTTTTCCGCTTTTTCAAATTCTTCGTTAAGCTTGTTGGCATTTAACTTTGGTAATTTTGGGTGACTATAAGTATGTGTGCCAATTTCGTGGCCATCGTTTACTTCTTGAGCCAGAAGTTTAGGATTTTGCTCAGCATTTTCTCCCAGCACAAAAAACGTAACTTTTACTTGTTTTTCCCTGAGAACTGCTAAAATTTCCGGAGTTACTTTATAGTGTGGGCCATCATCGATTGTTAAGGCTACAACCTTATGAGTTGTGGGAACGGAAGAGATTGTTTGAGCATCTTCTGACAGCTTGTTTTCAGTAACACCTGCTAGTATAAGAAGGACGCCTGTTATACAAACAAGCCAGTGAGACGTTTTCATATCAGTTTAGCCCCCTTTAGAAAAATTGGGAAATTCCTTTGGCAATTGCCTCAGCAAGCTTTTGTTGATATTCAGGCGTCTGCAATAACTGACGCTCATCCTTATTTGTAATATAGCCTACTTCGATGAGCACGGCCGGAACTTTGTTGCGACGTAATACGAAATAATCGGCAGATTTCGCTGTTCGGTTAATCTGGGTAACTTTACAAAGTTCAGCTTGTATACAATCTGCTAGCATCTTTCCTTCTGCTGATTTAGCTGAAAAGAAAACTTCAGCCCCGTGTCTCTTCGCGCTAGAGACAGCATTGGCATGGATGCTAATAAATACGTCTGCGTCAGACTCCTCAACCATTTCCAGCCGAGCCGCTAAATCACGATGATAACGGCCTTTCACCTTCTCGTTGTCACATTCCGGACTAAGCTCTACGTCTGTTTGGCGCGATAGCACAACTTTTGCACCATGTTGATGAAGCGCTTCTTTGAGCGCCAATGCTATGGCCAAATTAACATCTTTTTCGAGGATTCCCGGGCGGTTTGCCCCGGGATCAATGCCGCCATGACCTGCGTCCACTACAATAACACTACCGGCCAGCTTCTGGTTGTCATGGTACGCATAGTAGGTACTGAATAGGAAAATAGCAGGCAATATGAGCATGATAAAATGTCGTTTGCCGATGTATAACATTCTCAAGTAATAAACACCTCGCATAGATAAAATATATGCTAAGGATTGGGGAATATATCGAATTTCAGGCGTCAATTTAATTTTAAAAAAGCTAACCAGACAATAAATGAGCCGGTTAAGGAAAAATCCTAACCGGCTCATTTATACATGAAAATATCTTTATGGTGTATTAATGGGGAGTGTCATTATCGCGGATGTTACGACTTATAAAGAACTGGCCTTTGGAATCTATTCCGGCATAGGTAACTTCGGATTCGTCGGTAATGTTCCGGGCAGCTAACTGCTGTTTTAACCACGATGTGCTCAGCTTTTTCAATTCTAAATTACGCATAATAATCTTGCCGTCCATAATTAACTCAACAGGGAAAATAGGATCAGGTGTATGAATATTTAAGTCACTTCTGGTGATTGGTTGATAATCAGACTTTTTAATAACGCTCAAGTCACCATTAATTTCTAAAATCGCATACTGAACTTCAGATGGATCAAACACGCCTTGTTGCCGGAGCTGGCCGTGCAATTCATCCAGGTCGTAACGGAGTTTTCCCATACTCTCTTCCAGAATTCGGCCATTTTGAATCACTATAGTAGGCGAGCCTTCAATTATCTTACGAAGTGGACGGCTTTGCAATGTGACTAAGGAGATCAGATAAGTAAGGGTTACAAACAATAAAAGGTCATAGAAATGACTCCAAACTTTATCTGGGTCGGATGAAACCACGGTAGCCGCGATAGATCCAATTGTAATACCGCTTATGTACTCATAAAAGGTCAACTGGCCCACTTGCGTTTTTCCAAGTATGCGGGTTAGCACCAGTAAACTAAAAAAAACCAGTGAAGTTTGCCAGGTATCACGAAAAAATTCTTGAAAATCCATTCTTTTCCTCCATTATAGTAGTTTACCTTTATAGTTAACTACTATAAGAATAAATATTCTTAGCCAGAGTACAGGAAGGACAAAATGACCGCAATTAGTTGTGCAGCACTTCACAAACATTTTACAAATTTGGCAAATTATTGTAAAATAAAATCGAACAGAGTTGTGAAAACTCATTACAAGTTAGTCACGGTAAAAATTTAAATAGTAGCGAAATGTAGCTCAAGGTATGAAACCGAAAGAGGATAAAAATAATCCTCAGGTTATTCATACCTTTTTTATTTATTAAGTAGTCGTTTTACTGATATGGCTAGCTGAGCCTGATGAACGGCTAATAAATGATAAATGGAGGTTGAAAATACTATGAATCGCCCATGAAGGGATGTAAATGTACAGGTGCTCCTAGTAATTCGCACTGAAGTCATTTTACGAAGAGTACCAATGTTGTCTAATAATTCGTTAAGGAGGTAGACAAGAATGAAAAAAAACTGCTATCGAAAAGTTCTCTCACTAAGCATTGGGTTGTCTTTGACTTTACCAATTTATTGTTTGGCTAATGAAACACCAAGTTTTGATTTAGAACAGGTGGTTGTTACAGCTACGCGTACTGAAGCAAAAATGAAGGATGTTCCTGCAAGTGTTTCAATAGTTACGGCCAAAGAAATTAAAGAATCGGGTGCAAACAATATGGCCGAAGTTCTGAAAAAGGTAAGTGGATTATTTGTTGTCGATTTATATGGTAGTGGTTGCGATACCCGTATGGGGTTGCGGGGATTTCAGGGTGTTGATGGCAACCAGGATATTCAGGTTCAGGTGGATGGGATTACGGTTAATAATCGAGGGCAAAATGCATATACTGCACTAGGTAACATAAACATTGATAGTATCGAAAAAGTTGAGATTGTCCGTGGGCCGGCATCTGCTTTGTATGGAGCGGATTCTATGGGTGGTGTTATAAATGTAATTACTAAAAAAGGCAGTCCTGACGGTAAAACTACTGTTGCTTTAAAAAATGGCAGTTTTAAGGGGCGGGATTATGCATTTAGTCATTCAGGTCAGGAAAAAAATCTGAGCTATTCATTCTCATATCGGATTCAAAAAGGTGATGGATATAGAAAAAACAACGATTATGATAATAAGTTTTTCAATTCACGATTTGATATTGACTTTGACAAAAAAAGTAATGTTGAAGTGATAATAGACCATAACGATCGCTACTACAGGTATCCAGGATTATTGACACAGGCTCAATACGACCAAGACCCACTGAGGACCTCAACGCCAAACGATTTTCGGAAATTAAAAGAGGATAGAATTGCCGCTATATATAAGTCACAGATTAGTCCAGATATGAGTTTAACTAACAAGATTTTTTATAGTAAAACTAACGAAAGCCGACATTTTGATATGGAGATACCATCCAAAAATGCAGATGTTTATCGTCTTAAAGATGGTGATGGTACAGCCTATGGTGTTGAATCTCAAGTCAATTTTAAGACTCAGCTTTGGGGCAGAGAGCATGATATAATTACCGGAATATTATATAAAAGAGAAAAATTAGCTAAAGACTTTTTTTATGAGTCATTTGATGTTCCTTACGAATTTGGTGATACTATCTTAAAACAAAAGACTACGGCATTTTATGTACAAGACAAGCTTAATGTTTCGCCTAAAGCTTCTTTGTTATTTGGCATCCGGCAGGATAAGTTTAATTTTGACTTTTCGGATCACAAGGATTCATCCCAAAATTATTCTTCATCGACTGACGCTTGGAGCCCTAAGATGGCTTTGAATTACATGCTTTCTGACAAGACCAATGCATATGTCAGTATATCCAGAGCTTTTAAACCGCCTAGCGATCTCAGGCGGATTCAAACCAACAAACTTGAGCCAGAGAAGGGATGGAACTATGAAGTTGGTATCAAATCTTCTCCATCAGAAAAGATCAGCTATAGTTTAGCTGCCTATAGGATGAATATTGATAATCTAATTGTTTTGAATCCAGTTGACCTCAAGAGTCAACAGAATGCAGGCAAGGCACATCATCAAGGCATTGAATTTGAGAGTGAATACCAATTAGCCTCCAAATGGTCTGGATTCTTAAATTATAACTACACCCAAGCAAAATATGATAATTATCTTTATAAAGATGATTATGGCTCTAAACATGTTGCTGACGGCAAAAACGTTGAACAAGTTCCTAAACAGATTATAGTGACCGGATTACGCTATGATGATAAGCAAAACTTCCAAGGAAATCTATCGCTTCGCTGGGTGGACAAGCAGTATATGGATCCTATGAATGAAGCGCCATTACCAAGTTATGCTGTAGTTGATTTGGGGTTGAGACAAAAGCTGGATAAAGATACGACTCTAAGTCTAAATGTTAATAATCTGTTTGACAGGAAATATGCGGAGTATGCTCACTACAATTCTAAACTGCACGAGTATGGTTATTCGCCGGGTGTTGGAAGAAATATCTGGGTTGGTTTATCTAAACAACTTTAGTAAAGTCAATACCCCATTTGTAGAAAAATTACAAATGGGGTATTCGCTCGTTTATATTCATTCAAATTTTTCCGGATAAAAGGCCTTTGCCAAAGCCTCTACTGTTGTTGGGTTTCTTACTCCATGGAAGATATTTTCCAAAGGGATTATTACAATTCGATCTTTTTTTACAGCTTCCAGTTTACCCAAAACAGGATGATTTTTAATGAATGTAATCTTTTCTTTGGACGGAGGCAGATCATAGTCATGGACAATGATTACTTCCGGATTGCGTTTTACAGCTTCTTCCCAGCTTACCCGGGCAAACTCTTTATTGATATCATCAAACACATTCTCTCCCCCTGCCAATCTGATTAGGTTAGATTCCAATCCCTTGCCGCCGGTAATAAGGATATCACTGCCCTGATCAAATACCAGAACCCGTACAGGTTTGTCAATTTGGCCAATTTTGTCTCTTACTGCCTGTATTCTCAACTGCATTGAAGATATTATTTTTTTTGCTTGGGACTGTACCGAGAAAATATTTCCCAAATTTTCAATCTCACTGTAAACATCTGCCATGGTAGCGCCTTTGATGTATGTCGGCATTGCAATGTAAGTCTGGATTTCATAATTAGAAAGTTCCTGCAGGTTTAATCCATCGGGGCCGCCCAAATCCCAGGCAGTACTATAAATAAAGTCTGGTTCGGCACTTAACAATATTTCTTTAGAGGGCCCCTTTTTGGCTAAAAGCGGTATTTTGGAATACTTATCCTTATATTCAGGTAATACTTCGCGGAAGTGGTCTTCATGAGCGGTTCCCACAATTTTATTTTCCAGGCCTAAAGCCAACAGAATTTCAGTACAATGCGGGTAAAGGCTTACAACTCTTTTGGGACTGTGTTGAAAGGTAAGCTCGCGGTTATAATTTTGCAGAGTAACCGGTTTATAATTTTCGGTGATAACTGTTGTATTTTTCGTATCGGTCTGCGGATTTTTGCTGCAGGCTGATAGGATCAGCGATACAGAAAGCATTACGGCAACTATCATTAGTATGATATAGTCTAGTCTTGAACGAAATGATTTCCGCATTTAGCAATCCTCCTCATACATAATGAATATTTCCTTGTTATGAAACAGAATTTAGACTTACCAGCATTCCGGGGATATAGGTAATTACCGGTCTTCCGATAACAGGATGCAGAGTAACATCAGCGAAAACATCGAAATATTGGTTGATGATACTAGGCGTAAGCACTTCCTCAGGAGTACCGGTTACAGCCACTTTGCCGTCATGAATAATACAAAGGCTGTCACAATATATTGAGGCAATATTTAAATCGTGGATTGCGGCCAATACGGTAATTCCTAGCTGTTTTACAATTTCCATTATTTGCAATTGATAATGAATATCCAGGTGGTTAGTTGGCTCATCCAATATTATTATATTAGCTTGCTGGGCTAGCGCTCTCGCAATTAAAACACGTTGTTTTTCTCCGCCGGATAAAGACATAAAACTACGCTTGGCTAAAGCGAGTAAGCCCACTTTATCTAATGCACTTTCAACAATGTGGATATCTTCAGCGGTATCTGGCGCAAACATTTTCTTATGGGGATGACGTCCCATATGCACTATTTCAGTTACGGTGAAATCAAAGACAGCAGAAGTTTCCTGCGACACTACCGCTAAGTTTTTGGCAGTTTCTTTATGGGACATCTGATACAGATTTTTACAATCAACATGTACTTGACCAGAGTCTGGTTGTAAGGTTCTATAGAGATTTTTAAGTAAAGTTGATTTTCCACTGCCGTTAGGCCCTACAAGTCCAATAAATTCTCCAGATTTAATTTCGAGATTAATATCTTGAATAATCTTTGTACCCTGAATGGAGCAGGATAGTTCTTTTACTGAAACTTTCATCTTTATCCCCCGCAATACTGTCCGTTTTTTTGTAAGATCCAGATAAAAAAAGGTCCTCCGAGCAAAGCAGTTATGACGCCTAGCGGTAATTCCTCCGGGGAAAGTGCCATTCTGGCAAAGACATCGGCCCAAATGGTAAAACTAGAGCCTAGGAGAATACTGACAGGCAATACCCGGCGATGTTCTGAGCCTACCAAAATTCTTGCAATATGGGGTATCATTAAGCCAATAAACCCGATTGCTCCGCTTACGGCGACAACCGCACCGGCAATGAGGGAGCTAATAACAACTAAGAGCTTACGCAACTTGTCCACATCTACGCCAAGGGTCACTGCAGCCTCATCCCCAAGCAGAAGAGCGTTGAGCGGCCTATGGTAGCATAAAAGAAATATAGTGCCAATTGTTACTATGAATGCAGGGATTATAAGATAACTCCATTTGGCTCCGGCTAAACTGCCCATTATCCAAAATAATGCCGAGCGAATCCCCATTTCTCTGGGGGCCATCATAACAATCAGGTTGGTTGCCGCGTTTAACATTAAAGAGAGGGCTACGCCGGAGAGCAATAGTTTGGTACTAGAGATTCTTCCACCAACCCGGGCCAATACATATACCGTAATGACAGACAATAAGGCGCCAAGGAAAGCACCCATGGATAGAGCAAATTGCCCCAATGCTCCGAAGAGGCCAAAGAGGATAACTAATGTTGCCATTACTGAAGCGCCGGAGGAAACCCCCAGTATATAAGGATCTGCCAGCGGGTTGCGCACCAAGGCCTGAATCGCCACGCCTGTTACAGACAGCCCGGCTCCCACCACTGCTCCAAGCAGTACTCTGGGAACTCGGATATGCCATACAATATTTTCCTGAACTGATGTCCAGTCAGGATTAATCCAAGTCTCAAGGATAGCTGCTTTGACTAAAGCAATTCGCCAAATTAAGTGAGGCTCAATTTTCACTGGCCCGATCATAATGCCAAGGGTGATAGATATTAGTAAAAATAATAGTAGGAAGGTGACTGTAACTATTAAAGGAAGTTTACGGGTATTTTTCTGGATAATTCCGCCATATTGTAGTTGCGTATTTCCTTTATGCAAAGACTTGTGACCTCCTTGGGTTTTTCTGAGTCCAATAAATGCAAAAGGAGATAGGGTATATTTGCCCTATCTTTGTACTTTCATGGATGGGGGGATTTGTGCGATTACCAAAATTCACGTACAAAAAATTCTTTTTTATAAATTAACCTTTGTAAAGCTGCGCTTCCAGGTACAAAAACTTTTGATGATCTAGCCAGACCTCCTTTGCCTTCATCTAGAATCCAATGGTAATTGTCTGTATCTAAATTACCCCAGGTAGCGTTGAGCCCTAATTTTTTGGCAGCTTGCCGAAACTGTTCCATAATTTCATCTGTGTCATTCCAAGCAAATAAAATAGCTCTTAATGATATTTTGGGCAACTGGCTTCGAGATCGCTTTCTTAACTTAAGTAGGGTCTCGATGTTGGAAAGCACTTGTTCGTAGTTCGCGCCAGTTTTTGCGTATTTTAACATATTACTAGTTCCGGGACCGCCATGTACAGATACAACTACTTGATTCAATTGACTTTTAATCAGCAGCTTAGAGATAGTTTCATTCATTAATAAGCCATTAGTGGCAAGTGTTAAAATTAAATCTTTAGAAGTATTGCGGCAGTTCAAAGCAAATTGGCCTAGATCATTGTTGAGTAATGGTTCACCGTAATTAAATAATTTTAGTCTTTTTATATGGGGGAGAAAGGACTTAATTTTTTCAAAAGTTTCTTGTAAATCCAGCTTGGCAGCATTGCGATAATTGTGTAAATCTTTGGCAACACAACATTGGTAGTTGCAGGCACTCATAACTTCAACAATCAGTTCACTAGGAAAGGAACTACAGCGATTTATCCATGTATTATAATCACCTGATTCAGCTATCAGAGAAGGTAAGCCTTGGTTGCCAATACAAGATTTACAGTAAGGCAGCTTATAGAGGCCCCGCTCCAAAATTTTTGGAATTACTAGATTCCAAGTGGTTACTATGTCTTGCTCATAAATATTTGCAAAAGAATTTTCGCCCAGAGTGTCTAAACAACAGGTAGTGATGCTGCCATCTGATAAGATACATATTCCATTTGGAAACATAGCACACCAGGGCTTAAATTGGGGGAGGGCATGTCTTAATTGATCTCCTTCGGGAGAAAGCATAATTTCCTTTACGAGTTTTCCGTCCGATGAATCAATATACAAGGGTCCGCTCAACTTACTTAAAAAATCTACAACATTGTTTTTCAACCGTAACACCTCACAGATCACCAGCACGACATACACCTTGATACAAAATCGAAATTTTTTTAGAAAGAAATGGCCTCATCTTTTACGTTATTATGTTTAGCTTTGAAAAGGTAAACAAAGCGTATGGTCCAGTAAATTCCGGCCATCAAAACAAAAAGACCGGTCATGAGTCCAATTAATTGCGCTGAAAAGCCTTCTAAAAGGAAACCGGCTAAAAGATTAGTGGAACTCATGATTATCAGCAATTTAGTTCGATCTATAACAAATATCCTTCCCTGAACCCCTTTGGGAATCAGAAACATTAGTAGTGAAATATAATGCACACCACAAGTTCCCTGGCAAAAATAAAGTACAACTAGCCAGAATGCAGCTAGCCAAATAGTAGGACTCTGGCTAAAAAAAATGATGGACGCTCCAATCCCAACGAGCATAAAGCTATTTATCAAAAAGCTGGTTTTTAACCTTTTGGGCTTTACTTTGCTAGTGAATATGCTGCCAACAATGAAACCCAACCCTAGAGCATTATAAAATATTCCAATTCCTATGCTTTCGCCTAAAAAAACTTTTACGGCAAAAATGCCAATTAAAACATTCATTAAACCACTGCCAACAGCCAAACAGGAATCGGCAAGAAGTAATGCCAGAATTAATGGGTTGTCCTTTATACACTTGCAAGAGGCTAGAAATTCGGAACTCCAGGAAGCGTACTTTTTTTCACATAAAGTTTGAATGGACTCTATCCCTTGTAGTAATAGCGCAGAAATCAAGAAAGAGGCTGAATTAAAAATAAAAGAAACATAGTATCCAAATTCTCCGATAGTCCAACCACTTAACATTGATCCCAATGCGATAGTCAAGCCAAAAGTAAAGCTAGTAAGCGCATTTGCAATATAGAGATTTTCCTTTTCTAAGATTTGCGGCATATAAGAAAGCTTTGCTGCATCAAAAAGAACAGATCCTATAGACAAGACTGCACCCAGCAAGTAGATAATCCACAAATCTTCTACCCGGTCAATATAAAGATACCCTAACACTAGCACGGCTCTACCCAAATCAGACCCAAGCATAATCCATTTTTTGTTTAGGCGGTCAATAAGTACCCCGGCCCAGGGCCCTAGGACTAAAAGTGGAATAGTGCGGCAAAGAATGGTTATTGCAACCTGCAACCCGGAATCTGTCAAATGTAATACCAGATAAATGATTGCTACGTAGTTAAACCAGTCTCCAATACTGCTTACAAACTGAGACAACCAAAGATAGCGCAGGGATGCATTATTTTTAAGTAAAGAGATCCAGGTCATTAATAGTGCCTGCTTGGTTGTATGAAGATACTTACTGCCATTTTAACAAGCCTCGTTTGCCTAAATCCTCTATAAAGGATACTAGTTCATCCTTAATTTCTGCTTCAGGCAGTTTAAATACATCAGATAATTGGCTGATTATTTCTTTGACAGTATGCTGCCCGTTGCACAGGTTGAAAACTGTGCTTTCATCTTGTTCCAGCAGTAATAGTGAAGAACCAGTGTGAATAATGGTTTTGCCGTCGTCTTCTTCAAGCTGCACGTCTGTTTTTAATCTTGTGGGTTTGCTATCCAGCAATAAGGGTCCGGACATAAATAATCTCCTTTCTCCTGCCAGGCTAAAGCTCTGCAGCCTCCACCGCAGCGTTCTTTGTATTTACAGGTGGCACAAGCTCCTTTTAGAAGTTCTGTATTGCGTATTTCCTTGAGAAAAGGGGCGTTTTGCCATATGGAAAACAAGTCATCTTTGCGAATATTACCCAAAATAATATCCATCATGTTGGGGCACGGGTAAATGTCTCCGTTAGCGTGAACGCCTAAAAAGAAATACGCTAGTAAACATCGTTTTTCAATGTCGGCGTCTTTTTCAGGGGCTACTAGGAAATCCAAAGGACTGTCAGCTTTGATTTCAACACCATAAGTGCATTCCCACTCATTTCTTTGTTCCATTACCATCCGGAAATCTTTTAACGGCAATAATAACTCCTTCTGTGTTACCCCTCTTCCTGCAGACATAATCGGATTAACGTGAATAACTTTCATTTTTCTTTTTTGCATCAGCAATAATAATTCGGTAAAACTGCTGATGTTTTTTTTGTGAACTACGGAGGAAAGTTCAGGTACTATACCATTTTCTTGTAATTTGTCTAATGCATTTAATGCTGCGGTAAAACTTCCAGAAAAGCGATATGCATCATTAACTTCCGGGTGGGCTGCATCTAAGCTAATTCTAATTCGTATCGATTTTATACTGTTCAAATTCTTAAGAAAGCTCGCTGTCTGTTTGTCGATCAAACTGCCATTGGATACTAAAGAAACGCTTAGACCTTTTTGTACAGCGTAATGCAAAATTTCAGGAAAATCATGACGGCAAAAAGGTTCTCCACCACTAAAATCGATGGATTGTACTTTGTTTGCCTGTACTTTATCTAGAAACGAAAAAATTTCTTCTTTTGTCAATTCGTCGGCCCAAGCATTTGATTTTTTGGCGTCTACAATGCAATAACCGCAAGAAAAGTTGCAGCGATTGGTTACAAAAAGTCCTAAAGATAAAGGATATTTTAGTACATACATAAAATCCTCCTTAAATTTTAGGGGCAGCCGGTCCTGGTAAAAGACCGACTGCCTGTGAAGATTAAAGTAGATTACATTGCACTTGGATGGTGGTTCATGCAACCGGAAAGACGATATTCTCTTACTTTTAAGGTGAATTTTTTCATTTTAGCACACTCCTTTCTTTGAAATATGTTAAATCCCTTAGAGCTCTTAAGGAAACTTTAAAACTTAGGTTTATCAATAGCTTTTTGGAAATTAAAAAGGCCATCGATTCTATTACATACAGTTTCAACCGTATGCATAGAATTGACGACCTTCAGATCATCTGCCTAAACACGAGAAATTTTTGATGTTTTATTATACATATAATACCATGTTATGAAAAGTCTGTAAATAATATTGTGAATTTAATAACAACTTTTTTATCGGAGAATTTTAACGTTAGTCATATTGCCTAAATACGATAAAATAGCAGGCGCGATCCATTGATACACGGGCTTATCCGCTGGGCCGGTGTGTGCAACAGACTATTTTGTTAACGTTTGATAGTGTCAAAATTCTTTTTTAGTAGGAATCCGGTTTTCTTAGGGAGAATAATAGGAAAAAGCGCCACGTCGTGAACCATTTATGGACAAGGTTTGTTAGCTTGTGCAAGGCAACGGAGGGGATTAGTTGGGCAACTATGAGGATACTTTACAAGAGTTTAATAGAGCGCGTATTAATGAGGATGCTGCAAATATAGAAAGAATTTATTTTTATAAAACAGACAAGAAAGTTGACCCCAAACGGGAAGATCCTTTCTGGATTGCGTTAGGAAAACTCCCTGTCTTGGTGTCGGCTCCCCATGCTGTCAGGCACTATCGGCAAAAAAAAATTAAAATGTCAGATCAATGCACCGGGGCTATCGCCTATCTTTTAAACAAGCTGACAGGATGTCAGGCGATTGCTACAACTAAGCTGTATGGCGGTGATCCGAACCATGATAATCCCTGTATCTATAAAGACAGGATTGTTGAAATTTGCAACAGGGAAAAGGTGAGGCTTGTTCTGGACCTGCATGGGGCGGCTCGCGAGCGGGATTTTGATGTGGACTTGGGCACAAATGGCGGGAAAACCTTATTAACAAAGGTTAGACTGCTGGAAACTCTGGAACACAACCTTCGCAATTTCGGGTTGAACAAAGTCTCCCTAGACCATTTCGCCGCAAGCGGCTCGAATACAATCGCCAATTTTGTCGCACATAAACTTAAAATTCCTGCTATCCAAATAGAAATTAACAAGCAATACCGGGTGCCGTCGCAAAATCCTCAAGGTTTTCACCGTTTACTAGGAGCGTTAACAGAAAGTATCAAAGAATTATCTGTTGATAGATAACAAAGTGAGGGCATAGCCGTTTAAGGCTTGCCCTCATTTTACTTGTAAAATTAATTTTGTTAGATTCATACCAAGATTGGCTATTGCCAGGACTAAGCGGGTCGGCTATTCACTAATCAGCAGTAGTGATAAGTTTATCTGTTTGTAAGATATGGCTAATAAGCCAATCAGTTACAAAGTTTAAGATTTCTTTCAAATAGAGATTTTGTTCGTTATCAATTTTACTTAAATCAACACCTTCAATTCTCTCAATAAAGTCATTATGTATCGCCTTATGCGAAAGAAATTTGCGATAGTTAATTTCCTGCATATAAGCTTCTTCAGCAGCAAAATGTTCTATAGTGTAATTACGTAATTCCTCAATAACAGCTACGATTTGATCATATTTATCTGTAAGTAAATCATTGTTTAACAGCTTATAGACTTTATTTGTGATCTCAAATAATTTTTGATGTTGTGCGTCAATAGCAGCAATTCCAATACCAAACTCTTCTTTCCATACTACCATGGAAATCACCTCCTATAGTGTTATGGAAAAAAATTCTACAGAATTCTCATTAATTCCTGCATTAAAGGAATATGTCAATTTCGGGGTTAATTATTTTTGCCAAATGCTTTTTTATGCTATGATAAATAAAGATAACAGATAGTCAACCAGAAGATACGAAACACTGCTGATGTCCTAAGAACAAAAAGTATCCGGAAAAGGGCTTGAAATATGGAAAATATCAGTGCCATTGTTCAACTAGCCTCTGAAAACGGGGCTAAGTTCATATATCCTGCCTTTGGTGTAACTTTACGGCAAAATCAGCGGGATTGGTTCTATCAAAAGCTGGATGAATTGTTTCCGGCGTTAAAACAAAAATATATTAGGCAATATAGCAATGCCTATGAATGCCGTTCTCCTCACGCTGAGCCTTTATGGCAGTTATTTATAAAGGAATGTAACAAAGCTGGCATTCTCTATAAAATGCAGGATATTATTCAGGCCTATAAAACAGGTTATGATGACAGGCAGTTGTCGCTGTTTTGAACAGGCTCCCTGTTGTCGCGGATAACAAGAGAGGGGTAAGTAATGAAAAGAGAAAACGCAATTTTAACATATACTAATGTGATGTTTTACCCGCTTGACCCTAGGGCTGAGGAAGTGAAACTTGAAGACATCGCGCATGCGTTGTCACAAATGTGCCGGGCTAACGGCCATTTTAAAACTTTCTATAGTGTTGCTCAACATTCTCTGAATTGTGCCCGTGAGGCTAAAGCCAGAGGCTGGTCAGAGCGGGTGCAGTTAGCTTGTCTTCTGCATGATGCCAGTGAAGCCTATATTTCTGATATAACAAGGCCAGTCAAGTTTTATTTAGAAGACTACAAGAAAATTGAGCAACACTTGCAAGCTGTGATATTTAGTAGATTTGGGATTTCAGATGTGATGGCAGACGAATGTGGTCAAATCGGAGAAGTTGACAATGCACTGCTGCATTATGAGTTCGAACAGCTGCACTATCGCGGCATGTTAGAGGAGGCTCCCAAGTTATATGCAATTCCCGATTTTGCGGAAAGAAATATGACTGAGGTAGAAAATGAATTTATTTGTGAAGCTAAGAGGATATTGCGGTGTATTGAAAGTAATTAGAAATTGAGCCGAAAGCTGCCGCGACTCACCCTTTATGTGCATTATTAATTAATACAATAAAGTTGTTGTTGGTTATCGTTGCAGGGAATTAAAAAAATCAATTAATAATAAATCTAATCCTCGTCTTTAATCAAGATGGGGATTTTTTATTTTTATGCTTAATTCACAATGGCAATTGACAAGGATGAATCTGCCAAATATAATTTAATTAATCGATTGATTAAATTGTGTTAAGATAAACTCATACAACTATGGTATTTATAAATAAGGAGTGGTTCTATGGAAAAGGATAATAAAGAAAAGTTAATTGAGGCGGGAGAAAAATTATTTGCCCAGAAAGGGCTAACCGGGGTATCCATTAGAGAACTTTCACAAGCGGCAGGGACTAATAGCGCTCTGATTTCTTATTATTTTGGCGGTAAGGAGGGGTTGTATTCGACTATTCTTGAAACTCAGTTTTTACCCATGGTTATGATGTTAGATTCGATGGCTGAGCTTAAGGCTTCGCCGAAAGAAAAAATCATTAGCTATGCGAAATGTGTTGCTAGGATTCACCGAAAGAGTCCTTTTTTAACAAAGTTTCTTATGGGTGAATTAACTAATCCTTCCAGGTTTTTTGAAATAATTGTCCGAAAGTATATTGAACGTGTTTATCGTTTTCTGACTGAAACATTAAAAGAAGGCATTGAACGTGGCGAATTCCGTCCAGATATCGATGTAAACGCTGCGTCACTAACTCTTGCCGGGATGATGAATTTCTATTTTATTGCCCGCCCTATTTCCCGGCATTTTGCTCCTGGCGGGCCAGAACAGGATGATAGCTATGTGGAGCAGGCCGTAGAAATTTTCTTAAACGGAGTGATGCCGTATGCAGGTAAATAAAAAGCTGCTTGCTATTATTGTTGCTGGCGTTGTTGCTGTTGGCGTAGTCGGTTATAAGTATTTTCGACCGGTAGAGACAGGAATTACGGCGACCGGCACGATCGAGGTTACGAAAGCCGACATTATGCCTAAGGTAAGTGGCTATATCGGTGGCTTGGAGCTGAAAGCCGGCGATTCTGTTCAAACAGGACAAAAGGTTGCCAAGATAACCCGATCAGACCTGGAGGCGCAAGTTATCCGGGATGAAGCAGCTTTAGCTAAGGCGGAAGCACAATTGCGGGATTTGGAGGCAGGCCCCCGAAGACAGGAGCGTCAAGAACTTGGCGCCATGTTGGAGTCGTCCCGTTCTGTATATGCTAAAGCTAAACAAGACTACGAGCGTTATCAAAGCTTGTACGCTAGCGGCGCGATTTCGACACAGCAATTGGATGCTGCCCGTTCCAATATGGAAGTAGCTTATAGCGCAATGAGTGCGTCGGCTGAGCGGTTGAGTTTGGGGGAAGAGGGAACCCGGCCGGAGTCTATTGAAGCGCAGCGTTTGGAAGTAGAACGCAGTAAAGCTGTATTGGCGGCGAGCAAAGTACTGCAGGAAGATACGAATGTTATCAGCCCTATAAACGGCCTTGTTTTGTCTAAAAATTATGAAAACGGCGAGTACGTTAACCCGGGAGCTGCTATTTTTACGGTAGGTGACATGAATGATTGCTGGGTAAAGGTTTATATTTCATCTACGCAGTTGGGAATGATTGCTGTTGGTCAGGAAGCGGGTGTAAAGATCGATTCGTTTCCAGGGCGTGTGTTCCGCGGGCAAATTAAAGAGATAAGCCAAAACGCCGAATTTACGCCCAGGCAGAGCATTACCCAAAGCGAGCGGGCTAATTTGGTATTTGCGGTAAAGGTTAAGGTGGATAATTCCGAAGGAATACTAAAGCCGGGTATGCCTGCTGATGTGGTGTTGAAATGATTACCCTCTTAAATGTTACTAGGCGATTCGACACGCGAACGGCTGTTGATAACCTTAACCTAAACGTTAAGGCAGGAAGCATTTTTGGGTTGGTAGGGCCGGATGGTGCAGGAAAAACCACAACTATTCGTATGATTACCGGTATTATGGATATTTCTTCAGGCCGAATAGAATTGCTGGGAAGTGACAATGTCGAATCGGTAAAAGATAAGATTGGCTATGTTCCTCAAAAATTTAGCCTATATGGTGATCTTACTGTAATGGAAAATATCCAGCTTATGGGGGCTTTGTACGGGGCCGATGCTACATGGATAGCTAAGAGTGGCACAGAGATACTAGCATTTACTAACTTACTGGCGTTCAAAGACCGTTTAGCCGACAACCTTTCTGGCGGAATGAAACAAAAACTTGCTTTAGCTGCCGGACTTATGCATCGCCCGCAGGTAATTTTTCTGGATGAACCTACTACCGGTGTTGACCCGGTCTCCCGGCGGGAGTTTTGGCAGATGCTGTATCGCCTCAATAAAGAAGGTATGACAATTTTCGTGTCTACTCCTTATATGGATGAAGCCGAACTGTGCACAGAGGTGGGGTTCATGAGTGACGGCCGTATTGTTGCCTGTGGTACACCGGAACGTTTGAAGGCTGATTATCCTTTTCGGCTGCTGGAATTGCAGGTTAAGGGTAAGCAAATCAAGCAGATTTTGGCTGGTTGCCCGATACTGGATGTCAATGCTTTTGGCGAAAGATATCACTTGGTTACCAGAAAGCAGGATAACGTTATTGACCAGGTGGAAGCAGCGCTAAATTTAGCTGGTGTGCAAATGGAAGCATTACATGAGATCCCGCCTACTTTGGAAGATGTTTTTGTCTTTCTCGCTGAAGGGGGCGACGAACCGTGTACGCAGTAGTTACAGAGAATCTTACCCGGGTATTTGGTGAATTTACAGCTGTTAATAAGGTAAATTTAAAAATCCCGCCAGGCTGTATCTATGGGTTCCTAGGGCCTAACGGTTCAGGTAAGTCAACGACTATCCGGATGCTTTGCGGAATTCTGACACCAACAAGCGGCGGTGGGCAGATTCTTGGTCTTGATTTGGCAGCCCAAGGAGAAGAAATCAAAGAAAAAATCGGATATATGTCTCAGAAATTCAGCTTGTATGATGAGTTAACTGTTCTTGAAAACTTGCGATTTTACGCCGGGTTGTACAGCCTTTCGGCTTCGAAAAGCAAGGAGAGAATAGAGATGATGCTGGAAATGGCCGGACTAAAAGACCGGCGACAGGAAAAAACAGTAAACCTGTCTGGCGGCTGGAAACAACGGCTGGCACTGGGTTGTGCTATTCTTCATAATCCGCCAATTCTCTTTTTGGATGAACCTACCGGTGGTGTTGATCCCAAATCCCGTCGTATGTTTTGGGATATTATTTATGAATTGTCCCAGCAAGGCACCACTGTTATGGTTACTACTCATTTTATGGATGAGGCCGAGCACTGTGATGCTATCGGGTTCATTTATGAAGGTAATCTGATTGCTGATAATAGTCCTATTAAGCTTAAACAGAACTTGCCGGGAGTTTTACTTGAGATTCCAACACCAGACCCTATGGGTCTTTTTACCGAACTTACCGGACGGCAAAAAGAGGTTTTGGATTTATATCCATACGGGACCAATGTACATGTGCTGATAAGCGAGGAACGGCTAAATGATTATCAGGATTATAAGTACAATATTATTACGCCGTCACTTGAAGATGTGTTTGTTTACTATGTTAAATCAAAACGCAAGGAGCTGGTGACATGATTCGGCTTAGGGCCTTGCTTATGAAAGAGTTTATCCAGATGCGGCGCGACCGGTTGACTTTTGGCATGATGGTGGTACTGCCAATCATTCAATTGCTGTTGTTTGGCTTTGCTATTAATACTGATGTCAAACACTTATCCACCATTGTTTTCGATCAGTCGCTGCAGCAGGAAGGACGCGATTTGTTGGCGGCATTTACCGCCAGTGAATATTTTGATATTAAGTACACCGCTGTAAGCTATCAAGAAGTTACAGCTGCTGTCGAGTGTGGCAAAACGAAAGTGGGAATCATCATACCCCCCGATTATACCGATAATATTAAGCATGGCCGAAGTGCAACAGTTCAGGTTATTGTGGATGCCTCGGACTCGATGGCTGCTTCCTCCGCTATAGCGTCGGCCCAGTTAATTGGCCAGATACGTTCTCAGGAATTGCTTATAAAACGAACGCAAGGGGCTACCGGTAAAACGATAGTGCCCCCTATAGATATTCGGATCAGACCTTGGTATAATCCTGATTTTATTTCCCCGTATTATATGGTACCAGGGATTCTTGGAATTGTGCTGACAATGACATTGGTTATGATTACCTCGATGGCCATTGTACGGGAACGGGAGCGGGGCACTTTGGAGCAGCTTATTGTGACACCGATAAAAACGCACGAACTAATGCTGGGTAAAATTATTCCATATATTTTTGTAGGCTATGTCCAGGCAACACTGGCGCTGGCGGTCGGGGTAATAGTATTTGATGTACCACTAAGAGGGAGTATTGCTCTTTTATATGGTTTGACTACTTTGTTTATTATTGCCTCGTTATCGTTGGGAGTGCTTATTTCCACAATTGCTAAAACCCAGATGCAGGCAATGCAGTTGTCTTTCTTTATTTTTCTGCCCAGTGTTCTCCTGTCAGGATTTATGTTTCCCCGGGAGGCCATGCCGCAATTTTTCTATCAACTGGGGCATGTACTTCCTTTGACATTCTATTTGGAAATTCTCCGGGGAATTATGCTTAAGGGAATTGGCATTAATTTCTTATGGTCACAGGTCTTCGCCCTTATAGTATATATACTTGCAGCACTATCGTTAAGCATTGTGAAATTCCAGAAAAAAATTGCTTAATGATCTATTGACGCAAGAGATGGATGATGATAAAATATTTGATTTAAAACAGTTTTTCTGATATAATAGGCATTGGGGGTGACTTGATGTTTCATATAGGAGACAAAGTTTTCTATCCAATGCATGGCTCAGGGGTCATTAGGACAATTGAGGAAAAGGAAATCGAGGGTAAAAAGCAGTTTTATTATGTAGTAAATATAATTCATAGAAACATGCAAGTTATGGTCCCTGTGGATATGACAGAACGGCTGAGAATGCGTCATATCGTTGAGCCCGAAAAACTGGATCATTTGCTTACTACCTTCTATGAAGGCGAGACAGAGTCTGTTTTAAATGAAAGTCAACGGCACCGCAAAAATATGGAAAAAATTAAGAGCGGTGATATCTACGAAGGCGCCCAAGTAATTCGTGATCTGGTTCGCATTAACCAAAAGAAGAAACTGGGAATGCTTGAAAAAAACATGTTAGAGAATGCCCGTCAGATCTTAATTAGTGAAGTTGAACTGGTGAAGGGAATTTCCCAGGAACAGGCTTCCAATTTATTGAACGAAGTTTTAAAGGTAGAGTAAAAATGTAAAATGTCCTGACCCGTTTATAAAGGGGCAGGATATTTTTATTTACATCGGCTTTTGCTGCTGTCAGAGGCTCGGCGCAAGCTGTGATTTCTTTATGTAGAAATCGAGTAGGAGCTAAATAATTAATTTATTTAGCGACCTCTCACACCACCGTACGTACCGTTCGGTATACGGCGGTTCAATAATTTTAACGTAAATGAAATGCCTCGTATTTCTTCGCTATGTTCATATAGCCTAGAGATTCGAGGTATTTGTCTGTTAGTGTCCTTTGTAAAATAGCACTTCCCGCAACACGCCAATACCCTAACCGTGTATTGGCATACTGCCAAGCTCTATTCCTATCCAGTCCCAGCTTTTGTAGATTCACAAACTTAGTCTGAACTTTCTTCCATTGCTTCCATAGATACATTCGCAGCCTGCGCCGTATCCATTTGTTCATTTCTTTCATGTTATTGCTCATGTTTGCAATGGAAAAGTAGTTCAACCAGCCTGTTGTATATTTCCTCAGTTCTTGCAGTGTGTCTTGGATTGCCCACCCACGACTTCGGTTGGTTATTTCCTTGATCTTCTCTTTGAAACGTTTCAAGACTTTCCCATGCGGACGTATTCCGATTTGTCCCGCTACCTTATGCAATGCAAATCCCAGAAACTTCACCCTCAGCGGACTGCCGATTTGGCTTTTCCGCTGATTTACTTGTAACTTCAAAGTTCCCTCAAGGAATTTCACACAACTCGCCATGACCCGCTTGGCTGCACGTTCCGTCCTGACATAGATATTGCAGTCATCTGCATATCTTACGAACTTATGTCCGCGCTTCTCCAGCAGTTGGTCAAATTTCGTCAGGTAGATATTGGATAGCAGTGGTGACAGGTTTCCTCCCTGCGGGGTTCCCGATGTACTGGGGCTGACTATACCGCCTTCCATGACTCCACTTTTCAGGTATTTCCGGATTAAGACGATGACTCGTTCATCCTTGATTTCTTCACGGAGCATGTTGATAAGCATGTCATGATTTACCGTATCGAAGTACTGCGCCAGGTCAATGTCTACTACTTTCGTGTATCCTGCCCTATAGTATGCTTCGGCTTGCTTTATCGCCTGATGCGCATTTCTGCCTACTCGAAAACCATAACTTCTTTCTGAAAATTTCTTTTCAAAGATGGGCGTTAACACTTGGGTTATGGCTTGTTGTATTAACCTGTCTAGTACGGTCGGTATTCCTAGCTTTCGGGTTCCTCCGTCCGGCTTAGGTATTTCTACCCTTCTCACGGGTTGAGGGGTGTATCTTCCGGTTCGCAGGGATTCAAGAAACTCTTCTTTATTGTCTTTCAGCCACTGCTTCATATCTCCAACCTGCATGCCATCCACTCCGCCTGCACCTTTCTTGCGCAGTACCTGGGCATATGCTGCATTGAGATTGTTTCGGTCTAGTATTTCTTCTAACAGATTTACGCGGTTCTCTTTTGCATCTTCCAGTGTCGTCATGCTCCGCGCTCCCTTGTTACTCTCTGCTTCCAGCATACCCTGGCAAGGGCAGCCCATTTTACTGGTTTTCTGCTCTCTTAACATGACTTCACCTTCCTTTGCTCAAGAACTCGATTATTGTTCAGTCCTTCTCGAAAAACTTCGGTACTATGACCTCTGCTGACTTCTCACAGTAAATCTTATTTCAACCATGCTTCGATTGAGTTATCTTCACATGTCTGTGAGATCTCCCCGGGTAAGAACGCAATCTTTCTCTCCATCTATCTGCCACATTTACAGCGCAAACTTTCGGATAGTTTCGGGCTTCGGTTTGTTATGCAACCTTACCCAGTTTACACTGCCTTATATGTGATTTCTGTTCGTCAGACCAGAGATTTGCCGCCGACTTCCTTCAGATTCCACCTCGCGGTGGACACCCTTGTCTTGAGCTATGCGCTTGGCACTATCTACCCGCGCTCGGGACTTTCACCCGTTAGATTGCGCCCATGCCGGGCGCACATAAAAAACAGGAGGGCATAGTTGCTCTCCTGTTTGTGTGTTGTTAAAAATAGGCTTATTTACTGTAAGTTTGCAAGTAGTTTAAACCTAATTGTTCGTACATCTCGAGATGCTCAATGACACTGGCTTCTTGACTGTTGCTTAAGCCGTCTACGCTGTTTACTCCGATAGCTTCTTTGATAATACTTTCGATTTCAAAGTGGCAATAACCTAAAAAAGCTAAACGTTTTAATAGGCGTAATATACGTTGTTTCATTTCGATTCCTCCCCCTAATTTAAAATTGGTAATCTATCACGTACAGGACGTAATCAGCCGCAATTACCTTCGACTACTACCAATTTACTAACTTAGAACAAAGAGAAATCCAATCTGACTGTTCTGACTTGAGTTTGTATTGCATGGTCAATAATCTTATATATAATATCATAGAAAAGCAGCATAGTCAAGGTAAGTGCCTGACTGTAAAAAAGAGGAAAGTATGGAGTATTTAGAGATACCTTTGTTGCAGAAGAAAAATAATAAGGTGGCAGGATATTGAGAAACTTATGGGTAATTATTCCATAATAGAAATGAATTTTTCCAGTTTTACATTGTTTGGGGATTTTTTTTGTTTATAGTATAATGGACATACTAGCTGAAAGGAGTACAAGCATGAAAAAATTGTTCTCAACTATCCTGTTGGTAATTTTGCTGGTGGTTTCACTGCCGTCTGGTGCTAAAGCAGGTAATAATATTACTATGCCGAATATTACCCCGGAAATGCAGGAAGAAGGTTTCTGGATCAGTAAATTAAAGGATGCGGACAAAGTTATTTTGGGGCAAAGCCAGATTAGTCTATTTAATCAGGCGGTAATTGCTAAACTCCCTGACACTGTATATGATTTGCGCCAGTATCCGGGTGAATTGAAAAGAGACGTTCTGGTGTCAATGATTACTGTGCCAAAGCTTCCCGAAAAAATCAAATACATAAGTGGTCAGTTGGCTTCAGCAGACTATTATAGGCATCTGAACGAGCAGTGCAATATAAATGGTATTGCTCCTATAACTAAGCTGCAATATGGTTTTACTGTTGAACGTGTCAGTATAAGAACTTTTCCTACGGACGACTGTGTAACTAGTCAGCCCGATGACCGTGAATTTGATGACCTGCAGGAAACTACCCTCGATCCTGCGGAACCTGTTATTATTTTGCATCAAAGTTTAAACAAGGCTTGGTACTATGTGCAAGCTTATAACTACCGGGGCTGGTTGTCCGCCGGTTCTGTAGCCATTGCTGCAAGCAGGCAGGAATGGTTAGAATATGTTGATGCAGCGGAATTTTTAACAGTTATCGATAGTAAACTTACAATAGGGGATAAGCAATTTGCCATGGGCTCCAAACTACCCTTGGCTGATAGAAAAAATTCATCACCACTTATTGATCGGTTAACGGCAAATGGAAGTTATGCGGTTAAACTTCCTGTACGCGGTGCCAGAGGAGAATTGGCTTTTGAGTTGGTTCAGGTAGCAGTAAATGATCAGGTGATTAAAGGATACTTGCCGTACACCAGGAGCAATATTATCCGCCAAGCCTTTAAACTTCAAGGAGAGCGTTATGGTTGGGGTGGCATGTATGGCGGTTGGGACTGCTCAGCTTTAGTGTTGGATGTTTATCGTAGTTTTGGTTTGACACTGCCGCGCAATGCCGATGAGCAGGAAATGGCAGCAGGACGTACTGTTGTCTTGAGCGGAAGTACAAAGGCAAGGGCAGAACAAATTATGAGTCTGGAACCGGGAGCAGGTCTTTACATGCCCGGACATACTACGCTATATTTGGGGGAAAACGAAGGACGTCAGTTCATTATTCATGCGGTGGCAGGCTACAACACCCCTGATGGCCGTGTACCTGTAATGCGAGTCGTAGTTAGCGATCTGAACCTGACCCTACGGAGCGGAAAACAATATCTGGAGGCTATGACTACCGGGAAACAGTTCCAGTAAAGTTGACTTAGAACCTTCACGGTCTTTAGCCGGTTAATCATAGGATAAAAGTGGTTAACTATTGGTTAGAGGGGGGAAACGTGTTATAATAGTGTGCGTTAAAGTGCTTAAAGGAGCTAATTTTTTACGATGACCAATATAAAGAACGTATATGATGAAGTCCAGGTCTTCTTTAACAAAGAGCTGGAATGGGATTCGGCAGTAAACCGCGATTGGGTGGAAGGCTTTTTGCGTCAAAAGGCTTGGCAGGGAGCCAATGATGAAGTTTTACGGGACCTGTGGCGCAATCTGCAAATGTTCGTATCCTATCTATCATATTCAGGTGAGACAGATATTGACGAAATGACGGCCTCAGAATACAGCTTAGCGATAGAGTGGATGATTGTTCAGGAAGAGGAATTTAACCCTAATCTCGCAACAGTACGGCACTTGTTTGATATATTACAAGAGTTTTATAACTATTTGGCTGGTAAAAAGCTAATTGCTGATACTGGTGAACTTAAACAGGCAGCAGAGTTTATGATTGGCGGAAAGCGTCTCAGATTTATGGAAGTCGAGGATGAACAAGGAGAGTTACCGTTAAAATCATTGACTGTTCCCAAAGATATTGGCCGGATTGTCGGCGAAGCGGTAGAACGCTTAATGCTTAAATTTAGTTCTTATTTCCAGCAGGAAAATTTTGTTGATGATTTTGACCGGGCTCTTACGCTTTACTTGGGGCCGCTGGGGCAAATGCCGGAAGAGGAAAATGACGATGAGTTTTGGCTGGGATTTTGGGATTACTTTTTATTTGATTATCATTTATTGGCTAATGACAATACGCCTCTTACCCAATTTCATATTGATTATAATAACAAGTTGGCCAGTGAAGAGCAAAAAATTCTTCGTGAGCTTATGGGCGCTAAATTCACCGTATTTTATGTACAAAGTGTAATTAATCAGGATTGGGTAGAGTGTGTTAATCTTTTAACCGATGAAAAATTCAGGTTGCCCAATCCGAATTTTGATTACAAGCTGATAAAAAAATTGCTGTTCTACGGGCATGTATTTTTGCAGCAAGAAGAGCGGGAACTAGTTATGATAAACTTTATCACTAGCGTTGAAATAAGTAGCAATCTACGCCGACGGATCAGAGAGGAAATTAACCGGCAGAAAGCTATGCTGGAATTACAGCAACCGGAAGCTTCATGGGTGGATTTTGTTGACAGGCATGCTAACGCTGTACGTCATACTATTGACCTTCTCGCTACTTGGGCGAGAGTAAATGTAACTTCCTACGCCCAGATGGAACGCAGCTTTCCGCAGCCGGTAACCGGTGAAAAGAACGTTAATACTGTAGTACTTGAACTGCTTGCTGTATTTATGCCGAAATTCGGGTATTCTTGCCACGACATTGTTTTGGCAAAGAAGTTGTGGCAGGATTTTTCCGGTATAGAAGCTGTACATATTCGTAAGCCAGCTGTTTGGGCGGCTGCCGTTATCCAGGCGTATTCCAAGATTAATAACGGCGACACCGAGATGCCGACAGAGACGTTGGCGGAAGAGATGGCAGTGGCAAAGTCAAGTATTAGTACTAGCAGAGCTAAGTTATTTGAAGCTTTGAAGCTGGAGAAATATGATCCTAGATATCTAAGCGAAGAAGGAATAGTTTCATTACTGTATGATTTGCAGTAAGTGTCAGGAGGAGAAATAATGCACTGTCCTAACTGTGGCGCACAATTGCATACAGGAGCAGAAAACTGCCCTAATTGTGGTTATGAAACGGGAGTTAGTGTCTTAAGCAGGCAGGAACGCGATAGTTTTAATGGTGTTACCATCGACGAAGCAAGTAAATCCGGTGAGCACCGTCAATATAGCAGCGATGAGACTGATAATGGGTCACGGATTAAAAGAATCAGTCTTTCGTTTGGTTCAACAGGTTGGATGGGAAAACTGATTGTTGCCGCCATTTTGGCGTTGCTGGTATTCTTTTTTCTTCCCTTGGTGATGTTTATACTGTTGGCGGTTGGCGCTGTTTTGATTGTCAGCTGGTTACTACAAATGCTGAGAAGATAATCGTAAATTACGTTATAATGGAAAACAAAAATGCGGACAGGTTACTGTCCGCATCAGAGTGTAGACAAATCCCGCTTCAGGCCGGAAGGCCAACAAGCGGGATTTTGTTAATAGTTACGAGTTTCATAAATTTTGATAACATAGACGGAAAAGTTCTTGAAAAAGGCGGTAACATACCGCGCTTTTTTTTCCACATTGCTAACTTCTTTAAATTCATACACGCAAAAAGAAGCGTGAGGTAGTGTTGTACTTTCCTCAAGCCACGATAGCGAGTATAGCGCATTCCATGTCTTTCTTTCGCATCTGCGAAGACACGTTCAATGGTTTGGCTTCGGCGGCGATATAGGTCTTGGCCTTGGTGAGTATGACGGACATCCTCTGCATATTCAACGCAAGATTCCCAGATATGCCGGTTTACGACTTTTGTAAAGTTTTGGCTTTGGGTACATTGCATACGCAGTGAGCATTGGACACATATCTTGGGATTGCTTTTGTATTCCCGATAGCCTTCTCTATTTGTAGTGGAATATTTTAGCACTTGGTTATTGGGGCAGATATAGCAGTCATAGTATTCGTCATAAACATACTCGTATTTCTTAAAGTATCCTTCTTTAGTCATAGGGCGTTTGTAGGGCATAACCGGTATTTTATTTGCTTGCATAATTTCACGACATACTCCCGGCGTTTTGTAACCAGAATCGGCAACTACTGCTTTTATGTCATTAAATTTTTCAATGACATCTTGAAATACATCGGTAAACACCTGACTATCATGAACATTACCTGGGGCTGTTTTAACACCAAGAATAAAATTGTTGCGCTCACAGGCCACTGTGGCGGTGTAAGCAAAGCAACGCTCTTTTTCACCTTTATGGAACATACCACTTTCTGGGTCAGTTGTACTTTCTTTGACTTCCTTTTCTTCAATCATTGTTCCGTCAGAATCATTGTCGTTGTCATCGGTAAAAGGTTTCTTGCCATGTGATTCACGGTCAGCGTTAATTTCAATCATCAATTCACGCTTATATTTATGTACTCGATGCTGGGCCATCTTTTTAACATACTTGTTTTTATTGGCGTTGGCCTTAACATGACTAGCATCAAAAAATACAGCATCTGCTTTGATAAAACCACATTCTATGGCCTCAAATAACACTCTTTCAAAGATTTTTTCAAAGAGGTCACTTTCTTTAAACCGTCTTTCATAATTCTTCCCGAAGGTAGAAAAATGCGGTATCTTCTCCTGAAAGCCGTAGCCTAAGAACCAGCGGTAAGCAAGATTGACTTGAGCATCGCTAATTGTTTGACGCATAGATGTAATACCGTACAAAATCTGCAGTACTAGCAATTTTATCAGAACGACCGGATCGATACTGGGTCTGCCAGTAGTATCACTGTATAAATCTTTAACTTCATCATATATAAAATCGAATTTTATGCTTGCATCAACTAAGCGCAGTAAATGATCTTGTGGAACTAGCTCGCTTAGACAAACAAATTCGACTTGGTCGATTATCACTCTGTTTTTCTTCTTAAGCACGATTATCTCTCCCAATCTCTTATTATCTCTATTTTACTATATTTCACACCGGATTAGAAGAGGTTCTCAAATATAAAAAGGCTGCCGACTTTGTCGACAGCCTGATGCGGACAGGTTACTGTCCGCATTTACTTTTCATTATGCTTTTAATGGCTGAGAAACCCAATCTGGATAAAGAATAGCACCATAAATAAATACATTATTGGGTGAATTTCTTTCGATTTACCGCGCAGCAGCTTAAGCAAAGGGTAGACGATAAAGCCAATACCAATGCCTGTAGCTATGCTGTAGGTCAGAGGCATTGTAACAACAACCAGGAAAGCCGGGAAGGCTTCTTCGGTATCTTTCCAGTCAATGTTTCTTAGACCATCCATCATAAAAAAGCCGACAATGATTAATGCTGGTGCGGTAACTGCCGGGATAGCAGCAAGCATTTTCGCTACCGGCAGGGCAAATAGGGTAAGACCTAGGAGACTGGCAGTTACTACAGCAGTGAGGCCTGTCCGTCCGCCTACGGCTACGCCGGCACCTGACTCGATATAAGCTGAGGTTGGGCTTGTTCCTAATAGAGCGCCGACTGTCGTAGCAATGGCATCTGCCAGGAATGCTCCTTTGGCGCGGGGAAATTTGCCGTCTTTTAAAAGCCCGGCTTGTTCGGCTACACCTAGCATTGTGCCGGTAGTATCGAATAGAGTAATTAGCAAAAATGTAAATACGACAGCGTATAGGCCTTGAGAAAATACACCGCTAATATCCAGTTGAAACGCCGTACTTGTTAAGCCGGTTGGCAGCATAAAAAGCTGGGGTGGCAGATTCATCATCCCAAACATAGCAGCAATTACGGCTGTTATAAGCATGCCGGCAAAGATAGCACCCTTGACGCGGTACACCAGTAATATCAGGGTTATAATCACACCAATTACTGTTAGCAGTGTCATTGGTTCGGAAAGTTTTCCCAAGGTAACCAAGGTTGCCGGGGAGGCAACGATAATTTTGCCGTTTTGTAGTCCGATAAAGGTGATAAATAAGCCAATACCGGCAGTTATAGCATGCTTTAAACTTGCGGGGATAGCATTAATTAGTATATAACGGAATTTAGTCAGCGATAACAGTATAAATAAAATACCGGCAATGAACACTGTACCAAGTGCAATTTGCCAGGAGATCTGTGTGCTGATAACAACACTGTAGGTAAAAAATGCGTTCATACCCATTCCGGGGGCAATTGCAATTGGATAATTGGCGAAAATACCCATAATTAGAGTTGCAATAATGCTGGCAATGGCCGTTGCCATAAATACGCCGTTAAAGTCCATGCCGGCAGCGCTTAAAATAGCCGGGTTTACTACAACAATATAAACCATTGTCAAGAAAGTTGTTACACCGGCGATGACTTCTGTAGAAATATTGGTGCCGCGCTCTGTAAGTTTAAACCACGAATTAATGATGTATCTCTCCTTAGGTTGCAGATAGTAGTGTATGTTTTAACTTTAGATATTCTTGGGTGAAATATACGCTGTTCTGTGCTTCTCGGTGATCAAATCCGTAGGCACGGCGGCTGACGGCCAATACCGGCGGTGCTTGTATGCGTTTTGCTACTGCCATACCTGTGTAGAGCCGCCACCAGCGTTCAAGATCATCAATAAAGTGACGAGGGGTCGGAAAAATTTTATCTACCAGTCCGGTCGCGCAGCCCAAGCGTTGTTCAAGTACATGGGAACCTTCCTTGTACCAATGTAAAATGTCTTCAGGAGTAGCTCTATTCCAATATTCCATAAACGCGCGGAACAAGTAGTCGTGATAAGGATAAATAATGGGATCGCCTTTGCCCTCATCAACTGATTGGTCAAAAGACAGTTCGGCACTGGGGACCAGATCAATGACGGCTTGAGGAATAACCTCTTTACCATACACGCAGGTATTCAAGTAATTAGCTAACTCATACACCTGGTGTTTCCACAAATCTGCTAGCGCAGCTAAAAAGCCGGCTTGGTCACCATAGAGGGTCGAATAACCGACAGTAAGCTCGCTTTTATTGGCGTTACAAGTAAAGCCACCGCCGAACGCAGCAGCTATGCCTGCCAGCAGACGTGAAGAACGGTCACGGGCTTGCATATTTTCTAGGACAAAGGATGATATCGACAGTTGGAAGGATTCGTTACTGGTTAGTTTTGTAATTGGAGTACCGCTGAGTTGCGCAGCCGTATTTTCTACAGATTGCTCAATTGGCATGATCGTGTATAAGCAGCCAAGGTTTTGTGCTAACTGGGCCGCCAAATCTTTGGTTGTTTTGGAATTAAATTTGCTGGGCATATTGACGAGCAGAATATTTTGGGGAGGGATAATGCTGGCATATAGGGCAGCACATACCGCTGAATCGATTCCGCCGGAAACGCCAATTACAATTTTGTTCATACCGATTGACTGTAAAAACAGGCGTACTCCATAGCTTACTGCCTGATAAAGGCTAACGGTAGTAAAGTCGTCCGGTACGCTGACGGGGCTGAGATCACGTCCGCCTGCAGCGATAGTAAGGTCGATATATTCAAGTTTTTCAGTGAAGGGCGGGCAGTAAGCAATTATTTGACCATCCCCATTATATACAGTGCTAAAGCCGTCAAAGGTATAAACTGTTTTTCCATTATTCTGCAGGCCTGTGTTATTAACATAGATTAGTGGCTTACCTGTTTCTTGGGCTTGTTTGGAAAACACCCTGTTGCGTTTGTTGTTTTTCCCTAAGGTAAACGGAGAACTGGAGATGTTTATTATTATGTCAAGAGCGCCGTTGGTAGTAAGAGCGGTAATCGGGTCAATGCTATAATCGTCGCTCCAGCCATCTTCGCAAATGATGCAGCCCAGGTGGTATTCCTTATTTTTAATAATTACCGCAACAGGTTCTAGCAGAGACTCTACGTCTTGTTTTAGGTCAATTGCTAGTTTGCGCAAGCTGACAAAGTGCCTGGTATCATCGAATTCACGGTAATTTGGCTGCAATGTTTTGATGCGTGTGGCAATAAGCTGTTCATTCTGTGCGACAAAACAGGCATTATGCTTGCGTACCCGTCCATCATCGCCCCGTTTGCTCCAATCTACGGCTATATTCCCATAGATAATGCAGATATCCTGAGAAGCGGCGATTATCTGTTTCCCGAAGGCTTCACAATCCCGTAAAAAAGCTTGCTGTTCCCAGGTATCTCCTAATAGGTAGCCAGGTATGGCCATTTCCGGGAAAATAATTATATCGGCATATTGCGTGCGGGCAGTGTGAATCATTGATAACATTTTATCTGTATTTAAATCCGGCCTGCCAGGAATTACTTCCATTTGGGCTAAAGCAATTTTAAGCAAAAACCATTCACCTCAACTCGTACAAATGACATGCTGTGTATTGTTCGCTGCCAGGTAGTGCTTGTCCTTCCTGTACTTTGCAATTATAGATTATTTTAACGGAGATTACCAGATTAATCTGGTAATCTCCGTTTTACCTTACTAATATTATCTGTAACTACAACAAACTAATACTGCTCGGGACCTTCGTAATTATTTCTTGGTTAATTCCGACTGCTGTTGTATTTGCTTGGAACATAGCGGCCAAATTGAGAGCCATATTGCGATAAGCTGCTTTATCCGACCAGGATTTTTCCGGCAAAAGTAAGGAAGCAGGAATTTCTGGACAGGTTACAGGTATGTGGAGATTAAATATAGGGTCTGTAACGTAATCAACGGTATTTAATTTACCTTGTATAGCCGCAGTGACCATTTGTCTGGTCACTTGAATGTCAATGCGTTTGCCTACTCCGTAAGGCCCTCCCTGCCAGCCGGTATTTACTAAAAATACTTGGACTTTATGGGTGCTTATTTTTTCTTTTAGGAGATTGGCATAGACAATTGGTTTTAATGGTAAAAAGGGAGCACCAAAACAGGGCGAAAAGGTTGCTTGTGGTTCAGTAATTCCATGTTCGGTTCCCGCCAGTTTGCTGGTATACCCTAAGAGATAATAATACATGGCCTGAGCTGGCGTAAGTTTGGCAATAGGTGGGAGGACACCAAATGCATCGGCTGTTAAGAAGATGACGGTACTGGGATGAGTGCCAACACCAGGATAGATACTGTTGGGGATGTGGCTAATGGGATAAGCTGCTCTTGTATTTTCGGTAACTGCCTGATTAGAGTAATTGGGTATGCGGGCGTTGTTGTCGATTATGACATTTTCTAAAATGGCTCCGAATTTAATGGCATCCCAAATCTGTGGCTCATTTTCCTGAGACAGATTTATGCATTTGGCATAACAGCCGCCTTCTATATTAAATATGCCGTTTTCACTCCAGCCGTGTTCATCATCACCAATGAGATGGCAGGCGGGGTCTGACGAAAGTGAAGTTTTGCCTGTACCGGAAAGACCAAAGAATAAAGTAACCTGACCCTGAGAGCTTTGGTTGGCAGAGCAATGCATAGACAAAATGTTTTGTTTTGGCAGCAGATAATTCATAACTGAAAATACACATTTCTTTATTTCGCCTGCGTAGTGGGTACCGCCGATCAAGACAAGTTTTTTGTCCATGTTAATTATGATAAAGGCTTCTGAGTTTGTGCCGTCTGCAGCAGGATTGGCGGTAAAACCGGGAGCTGCCAAAATAGTTAACTGAGGTTCGGTAGGAACAGGCCAACTAGTATCTTCCGGTCTGATTAAAAGCTGTTGCACAAACACGTTTTGCCAAGCATATTCATTGATGATTTTGACTGGTAACCGGTAGTTAACGTCGGCACCGGCATAGCCGCTAAAAATAAATAAGTCTTTGTCGTGTAAGTAATTGAGCATTTTGTTATGGAGATTCTCAAATTGGTTTTCTGATAGTTTTTTAGTATTTTCCCACCAAATTTCCTGGGTGATATCAGGTGTTTCTACGATGAATTTATCATTAGGGGATCGGCCGGTATATTTGCCGGTATATACTAATAATGCTCCTGACGCTGTAAGCATGCCTTCGCCTCGCGTCACTGCTAACTCTATTAGCTTGGCTATCGGTGTATTATAATAAATCATTATAAAACCCTCCCGGAAACTGTTTGAAATCATAGTATTCGAGAGGTTGGTAAATGCGCTAGACTCAATTGAAAAAATACAATATATTATATATTGCAATAGGAAAAAGCCGTCTATAAAAGACGGCTTTTTCTACCGCAATATATAATGAATACTAACTCCTGAGGTTTCCGCTAAATCGATTACGTCGCCGTTATCCAACTGGATAATTCCCCAGGAAGGATGTTCTTTATTAGCCATTATTACCCGGCCAAGACGCCCGTCAGTTAAAGCAACCCGGTTGCCTGAGAGAAAGTTAATCATATTATCAATGAAGGTAATGCAGATTTTGGGGTCAAGCCGGTAGACTTGATCGTGAAGATTTTGCAGGCTGGAATACGGGCTTAGCATGGTTTGGGGATCTTCGCGGTTAATGGTCATTTCCTCGTCATATAAATCAGCAATGGCTACAATTTTTGAATAGGGATGGATATAAAAGTCTGTAATTCCGCCCGGATAGCCGCTGCCGTCTCGGCGTTCATGGTGCTGGAAAACGGCGGTTGTTATGCTTTGTGATATATTAGGAATCTTGCTTGCAAGCTCGTACCCATACGCAACATGTTTCATATATTGTTCATAGTTAGCTGGTGATAATTTATAAGGCCTATTAAGTAGTTCCGGTAGTAAGAGGGCTTTCCCCACATCATGCAGCAAGCCTGCCAGAGAGATAGCGTTGACTGACTCAGATGGATAGTTAAGCCAAATCGCAATAAGGGCTGAAATGGCACTGACGTTAACACTATGATACATAGTGTAATCATCACAAGGTGGTAAATTGTATAACCGGTCAATAATATTACCGGCTTCTGTTACATTTGCCGCTATGTCGTTAGCGGTTTCCGTAAATGTTTCTATAGGAATTTCCTGCGTTGACGCGATATCCTCAAAGGCTTTCTGAACGACAGTAACTGATTGATTATATGTGTTGAGAAACTTTTGTAACTTGGGATCGGTTATGGGGTTGACAGTAGTTACCTCGGCATAAACAAAAACGCTAGGTATTTTCCAATTGATTAGTTTTTGAATATTGTGTTGGGCAATAATACTGTTTTTGCTAAACAATATTTTACCGTCTGTGGAGCAGATATCACGTGCCAATTCCATTCCGGGAACAAGAAACTCAATACTCTGTTCAATTATTTTGCGGTTGTCGTCAGATGTTTCGCTCATAGGCACCTCACACAAAAGAATGGCATACTCTAGATATATATGCCAAATCTACACTTCAACACGGTAGTAATAATTCCTTCTTTAATATAGACAAGATTTTTTTAGATATTGGCAAAAAAAATTTTGGTAATTTTTTCTGACTTCAGAGTAATTTTTGAAGGATTTTTATAACTTGTGGATAAGCTATTATAGAAGTAGATTTGCGGAGGTGTTGTAGCAATGACCAATTGTTCGACAATCATGGCCATTATCCAGGACAACCGTGTTGAAACGGCCGTAAAGGTGCAAGATGTACTCACCAAGTATGGCTGCTATATACGGGTCCGGCTTGGGCTTCACGATGCGGCCGTATGTTCATGTACCAACAGTGGAATGATTTTATTGCAGTTATGCGGGGAAGATGTGCCAACTACCGAGATAGAGCGAGAATTGTTACAGATACCTGATGTCAAAGTAAAATACATGATATTGGATTAAGCGAATACGGGCGCGGCTTACCGCGCTCGTAGTATTTATCTGACTTCATTTGTTGACAAACTGAAGAAACAATAATATACTGTGAAAAAATGTAACGCCAGTAGAATTTTATTCATGGAGGGGAGATATTTGTCCGCTAATGTATATTTTATTCCTGTAGCAGACTCTTTACCAACAAGTGCACAAGCTAAAGTTATGGCTAAAATCTTTGATGCCTCTGGTGCTGAACAAACCATTGGCAATAACGATTTTGTTGCGATAAAACTTCACGTTGGTGAAAAGAAAAATACAACGCATGTAAAACCTGAATTAATTAAAGAACTGGTACAGAAGGCTAAACAATTAGGTGGTCAACCTTTTCTGACAGAAACCTCTACTTTATATAAGGGAGAACGCGAAAATGCGGTAAAGCATATTTTGCATGCTCATAACCATGGTTTCAGTATTGAAAATGTAGGTGCTCCTTTTATTATGGCCGACGGTTTGGCCGGTAACAGCGAATACGAAGTTGAGATTAATGGTGACCTACATAAAACAGTAAAGGTTGCCAGAGAAATCGTTGGCGCCGATACTTTGCTGGTTGTTTCCCATCCGACGGGACATCCGGCTGCCGGCTTAGGCGCTTGTATTAAAAATATAGGCATGGGACTAGCGAGCCGTATGGGCAAAATGCGGCAGCACTCTGCAATGATGCCGGAAGTTAACAATAAAAATTGTAAGTACTGCCAGAAGTGTATCAAATGGTGTCCACAGGATGCCATCATAGAACAAGGTGGCAAGGCATTTATTGTTACTGAGAAATGCATTGGGTGTGGCGAATGTTTGGCAGTATGCCGCTTCGATGCTGTAAAATATGACTGGAATGCTGAGTCGGGTTTTATGCAGCGCAGTATGGCGGAACATGCTTACGGTTCGGTTATTGGTAAGCCCGGCAAATGTTTTTATTTCAATGTACTAATTGATATGACTAAGGATTGCGATTGTTTTAGTGTTAATCAACATAAAATTATCCCTGATATCGGGATTCTGGCATCAAGCGATCCTGTGGCCATAGATAAGGCAACACTTGACCTGACTGCTAAGGCGCATGGTAAGACACTTGCCGAGATGTCGTATGCGCACCACGATGCTATGATTCAAATTAGTCATGCGGCTAAAATCGGTATGGGTTCACTTGACTATCAGCTTATTACTTTAGAGTAGGGTAATTTCTATGTTTTTTTGCAGCGATGCGAGAGGAGAACGCTGTTGTGAAAACGAATGCAGCTAGGATATTAGACGGTCTTAAAATTGATTATGAACTGCGCGAATATAAAGTGGATGAAAATGATCTAAGCGCCCAAAATGTTGCAGAAAAAGTAAACATGCCACATAGCCAGGTTTTTAAAACTTTAGTAGCCAGAGGTGACAAAACAGGAGTTATTATGGCCTGTATCCCCGGAGATATGGAATTAGATCTTAAAGCTTTAGCGGCTGCTAGTGGTAATAAAAAGGTGGAAATGGTATCATTAAAAGAGGTGCAGCCGCTTACCGGATATATTCGGGGTGGTGTTTCGCCGCTGGGAGCTAAAAAGCGTTACCCGGTTTTTCTAAATGACAGTGCCGTTAACTGGCCGGTGATCGCCTGCAGTGCCGGTATACGGGGATGCCAAATTGTTCTTGCACCAAGTAGTTTGGTGCAAGCGGTAAACGCTAAATTATGTCCAATAGCCCGCGGAGAATAAGATAAGTTATGTAGATGTCCGGGGAGGAGTTTTGTAATGCAGATTATTATTCACGAAAGTATTAGTCAGGTTGTTCCTAATTGCCATTTAGGATATCTGACTATTAATGATGTTATTGTCAGGGGGACACCGCCAGGGTTAAGCCAGGAGTTTGTAAAACTGCAAGGAAAAGTAGCTGATGCCTACAACCTACAGGTTCTGCCAAAGCTGCCCCGGGTTTTAGCAGTACGAAATATGTACAAAAAACTTGATTTTGACCCGTCACGCTATCGTCCAGCCTCTGAAGCGCTGGTACGGCGGGTGCTTCAAAAGAAGGATTTATATTATGTAAACAGTGCAGTTGATGTCAATAATTATTGTTCTATTAAATACATGTTACCATTTGGTTTGTATGATTTAGATCAAATTGTCGATGATATTGTTTATAAAAGAGCCGATGACGGCAGTTACATAAATATCGCAGGTAATGAAATTTCTACTGACCACAAACCGTTTCTCACAGATGCTGCCGGCGTGTTTGGCAACCCTACTTCGGATGCACGCAGGACGGCGGTTACATTGACAACCCGTAACTTACTGGCAGTTGTGTATGCCGACGAAAGTGTTACTACCGGCGAATTGAATGAAATACTTGATTTTGCGGGCAATATGTTTGTTTGCTATAATGGTGGAAAAGTGACTGGAAAATACATAACCCAGTCTAAGGAGTAGCTGCAGATACTGCCTTGAACGGGAAGGGGAAGCTTTTTATGTATATTAGCACACGCGGTGCGGCCCATAAGCTGACCGCAGCCCAAGCCATAACACAGGGGATTGCTCCTGATGGCGGACTGTTTGTGCCTGAAACAATCCCGGCGATTGATAATGAAGCTTTAGCTGGATTCGTCCAGCTTGGTTATCAAGAACGGGCAGTTGCTATCTTGCGGTTATTTTTGGATGATTATTCGGAAAAAGAACTTCAAAATTGTGTAGCGGGTGCTTATAATGCCGAGAAATTCTCAAATGGTGCGATAGCACCCATAACCAAGGTTGCAGACAATCTGTTTGCGTTAGAGTTGTGGCATGGCCCGACGAGTGCGTTTAAGGATATGGCATTACAGCTATTGCCAAGGCTTATGTCCTGTGCGCTTAAGAAAAATGGGGAAAGCAATGAGATAGTTATTCTTGTTGCAACCTCTGGTGATACAGGTAAGGCTGCCCTGGAAGGTTTTAAAGATGTTGACCAAACGAATGTTATGGTGTTTTATCCGGAAGATGGGGTAAGCCGGATTCAACGGCTGCAGATGATTACCCAGGAAGGCTCAAATCTTAAAGTTATCGCCGTAAAAGGTAATTTTGATGATGCCCAAACTGGTGTGAAACGAATTTTTAATGATAAGGCTCTAGCAATTGAAATTGCACGCAATAATTTTAAGTTTTCTTCAGCTAACTCTATTAACTGGGGGCGGCTTGTACCACAGATTATATACTACTTCAGTGCCTATGCTGATTTAGTAAAGAATAAAGATATTACTATGGGGGCGGCTGTTAACTTTGTTGTTCCGACAGGAAATTTTGGTAATATCCTGGCCGGTTATTACGCTAAGCGCATGGGCTTGCCTATTAATAAGCTAATCTGTGCTTCAAACAGTAATAACGTATTAACAGACTTCCTCACAACAGGCATATATGACCGAAAACGCCAATTCTACAAGACATATTCTCCCTCTATGGATATTCTGATCTCCAGTAATTTGGAGCGACTGCTTTATCACATTAGCGATAACTCGGCAGCGGCAGTTAACCAATGGATGTCAGAACTAAACAACATGGGAGAATATCGCGTAGACGAAAAGCACTTGCAAGCAATTAAAGAAATATTCCCGGCAGGTTACGTGACTGATGAAGATACTGCGGCAACGATAAGCCGGGTATTTAAAGAACACGGCTATGCACTTGATCCTCATACAGCTGTGGCTTGGCAAGTGGCCGAAACCTATCGACTTCGTTCGGGTGACCAGACCCCTACTATAATTGTTTCAACCGCAAGCCCGTTTAAGTTTAATGAAACAGTGCTTTCAGCCTTAAACCAGACGGAAAGTGCGAATATTACCGACGAGTTTGCGGCACTCCGACATCTGGCGAAGCTTATTAACAGACCGGTGCCGACTGCGCTGGCTGAGCTTGAACAAAAAACTGTTCGACATACTGCGGTATGTAATAAACAAGATATGCCGGAAGTTGTTAAACAAGCATTACAGACAAAATAAAGTTAGATAAAAAAGAAACTGCGCCGTTATCTGGCAGCAGTTTCTTTTTTAATATACTACATTTTTCAAAATAAAATATACTACTTCATTATTAGTAAATACTAAATGTGAAAATGTATGCCTTTTTGCAAAAAAAACACTTCTGTATACAAAATACTTGTGATATAATGCTGGATATGATGCATATTGCAATACACTAAATCATCGTTAATAGCGAAAGGGGTACATAGCATGAATGGGAAGGTAGCTTATAATTTAGGACCGGCTCAACTAGTTGAAGCGGCCGTTAGACGCGGCGAAGGGGTGTTAACAGCCAGCGGCGCATTGCGGGTTACGACTGGCAAGTATACCGGACGTTCTCCACATGACAAATTCGTTGTTGATTCACCGGCTGTACACGATAAGATTGCGTGGGAAAACAATAAACCGTTTTCAACTGAAAGATTCAATCAATTATATAACCGGATGCTGGCTTATATGCAAAACCGGGAATTGTTTGTATTTACCGGCTTTGCTGGTGCTGACCCTGAAAATCGCATTATTGTACAATTTACTAATGAATTTGCCTGGCAGAATCTATTTGTTCACCAGCTTTTTATATGTCCTGAAGCAAAAGATGCCGAGATTGCGCCTGATTATAGAGTTATCTGCCTTCCTGGCTTTAAAGCCGATCCGGCTATTGACGGAACTCAGTCGGAAGCTTTTATTATTCTTAATTTCGAAGAGCGACTGGTACTTATTGGCGGTACGCAGTATGCCGGCGAAATGAAAAAATCCATTTTTACCGTTATGAACTACATTTTACCGGACCGGAATATTCTATCAATGCATTGCTCTGCTAATGTTGGAGAAAAAGGCGATACTGCACTGTTCTTTGGATTAAGCGGTACAGGCAAAACAACATTATCAGCAGATCCGGCCCGCCAATTGATAGGTGATGATGAACATGGCTGGAGTGAAGCGGGAATTTTCAATATCGAGGGTGGCTGTTATGCCAAATGCATTGGTCTTAAACATGAGACCGAGCCACAGATATGGGAAGCCATTCGCTTTGGGGCTGTTCTAGAAAACGTAGCATTAGATGCAGAAACCCGTATACCGGATTTTGCCGACGATTCAATCACTGAAAATACCCGGGTTGCTTATCCTGTAGAGTATATACCAAATGCGCGTATTCCCGGTGTTGCAGGCCACCCGCAAACAATAGTCTTTTTAACAGCGGATGCTTTTGGAGTACTGCCTCCAGTTGCTAAGCTAAATGGCGAACAGGCTATGTATCACTTTTTATCAGGTTATACCAGTAAGCTGGCTGGTACTGAGCGCGGTATTACCGAGCCACAAGCTACTTTCTCCTCCTGCTTTGGTGCACCGTTCCTGCCGTTATCTCCGCTCAAATATGCGAAACTTTTAGGGGAAAAGCTAAAACAGCATAATACCAATGTGTTTTTAATTAACACTGGTTGGTCAGGCGGCCCTTATGGTGTTGGCAGCCGCATGAAACTGTCTTATACCCGGGCTATGGTAACTGCTGCTATCGAGGGACATTTGGATAAAGTATCTTATGAACTCGATCCCATTTTTAACGTTTATGTGCCTACCAGCTGTCCTGGTGTACCGGCAGAAATTCTAATGCCGCGTAATACCTGGGGGGATGAAGCTGCTTATGATAAGAAGGCAAAAGAATTAGCAAGCCTGTTTGTTAAGAACTTTAACAATTTCAAACAAAATATTCCTGCAGAGATTGCTGCCGCTGGTCCTAGAGGTTAGTTAAACATATTGAGGCCGCCGTTTAAAAAAAACGGTGGCCTTTTTCTTAAATTATTTTATGGCCGGCAGCTTTTGTTTAAGCGTAAGAACAGGCGAGAATAGATCACCTAACTTGGCAGTGCGCTCTAGTACTTGCGTGGCTTCAAAGGATAATAAATCGGGATTTTTCTTGTCTACAACAGTAACAACTTCGTTCCAGGTTACCGGTGTTGAAACGGTAGGATGCTCTTTAGCGCGCAAGGAATAAACACAGACAGTCGTCTTATGTTCATCATTTTGGCTCCAGTCGATAAAGACTTTGCCCGGACGTAAGGCTTTTTTCATGTTGGCAACAATTTGGTTAGGGAATTTTTCCTGAAACCGATTGGCAAGGATGCGGGCATAGTTCTTGGTTATGTCGTAATTTACCGGGGTGTTTAGTGGGACGTAGACTTGTAAGCCTTTGGAGCCGGAGGTTTTCGGGAAGCTCTGAAGCTTTTGTTTATCAAAGTAGTCTTTTAGCAGCAAACCTACTTGAGCACATTCGACAATAGTTGCAGGTGGACCCGGGTCAAGATCAAAAACCAAAAGTGAAGGTTGATTGATTGCTGGTGCCAAAGATAAGGATGTGTGCAGTTCTAGTGCAGCAAGATTTACTGCCCAAACTAAGGTAGGCAAATCATTGGCATTGCAAAAATTAATGTTGCGATTATTACCACCGCTCCAAACCGGGATGGTTTTTACCCAACTGGGGCGATGGACCGGACATTCTTTTTGATAAAAAAATTTGCCCTGTGCGCCATTCGGATATCGCTTCATAGTCAGAGGGCGATTAGTAAGATGGGGGAGAAGAAGTGGGGCAATACGGATATAATAATCTAACATTTGCCCTTTGGTAAACCCTGTTGCTGCATAAAAAGTTTTATCAAGGTTACCGATTTTTAGTTTGCGTCCGGCAACATCAATTTGCGTTTTTTCTTTACTGTTACTGGGCACTTGCTCTCTTCCTCCCGGATGTGGCGGCAGTTTTGCCTTGTTTGCTTGGCTTAGTGTCGCTTTTGGTTTTTATGGCCGAAATGCTTGCTTCTAAAGCTGCCATCAGATCAATAACTTTACCACCCTCTTTAATTTCCGGTTTGCTAATAATCGTTTGACCTTCAGCTTTTTTCTCAAGCATTGCCATGACTTGTTCGTGATATTGGTCATGGTATTTGGCAGGTTCAAAATCAGTCGACAATGACTCAATAAGTTGTTCCGCCATAGCAAGTTCTTTTTTATCGGGCTCGGGAATATCTGTTGGCAGTTCGTCTAGCTGGTCGGCGGCGATAACCTCGTCGGCAAAGTGCATAGTGGAAAGTGCGAGAGCCTTGCCGAGTGGCCGAATGGCAGTAAGGTATTCTTTATTACGCATAACTACCCGGGCAATAGCCACTTTACTAGTCTTTTGCATTGCTGCCAACAACAAAGAATAGGCCTTACCTGCTCCTTTATCAGGAGTCAGGTAATAACAGCTATCATAAAATAGAGGGTCAATCTGATCAAGTTTAACAAAGTCTTCAATGGCAATGGCCCGCGCATTTTTTGGCTGGATAGCTTCTAGTTCCTCGCTGGTGACAACTACATACTGATCAGGAGAAACCTCGTAGCCTTTAACAATGTTTTCTGCCGGAACTTCAGCACCATCAGAAGGGCACACTTTTTTTAGACGGATTCGGCAGCCATCCGATTTTCGAAGTTGGTTAAAGTGGATTGATTTCTTTTTTACGGCGTTATACAACTTTACCGGAATATTAACAAGGCCAAAGCTGATTGAGCCGCTCCACATTGGACGGGGCACAAAGATCACCTCCGATTAGCTTTCGCGGATTACCTGACGTGGATCTTTATCATTTCGTAAACCTTTAAAAGACGGGTGACGCAAGGTATGGTTGGGCGTCCACTCGGTGAACTCAAACTCACCCACGATTATAGGTTTTACAAAGTGAGCATCTTTAACTTGCGGATCTATGGAGAAAGGACAGAATGTGGTACTTAATGGAGACAGTAGTTTGGCTAACTGGATTAGCGTTGCTTGAGTAAAACCGGTTCCAACTTTTCCTGCGTACAGGAGCCGTTGTGTCAGGCCTTTAGTTTGCGCGGTTTCGGGTGTTACGTCATAGTAACCAAGTAATAAAGCACCAATCTTTCCTAAACGGACTCCTTGACCTGCCACCCAGCCAACAATTATCAGTTCTTGCCGGTGTTGGTTCTTGATTTTGAGCCAGGCACCAGTGCGTCTACCTGCTTGGTAAAGGCTGTCCAACCGTTTAGCGATAATACCTTCAAGGCCAAGCTTGCGGCTGGCTGATAAGATGGTTTGCCCATCGCCGGTTTTATAGGCGGGAGTTTGCCAGTGCGAGCCGTCCAAAACCAAGCTGTCCATTATTTCTCGTCGTTCGCGGTAGGATTTGTTCAGAAGTGATTCGCCGTCAAGGGCTAGGATATCAAATATAATGTAATGAACAGGCGTTGTTTGCATAACTTTGCTTATTTGTTTATCACTAGATAATCCCATACGGTGCTGCAAGCGGGAAAAGGAGGGAAGACCATCAGTGCCAAAGGCCACAATCTCACCGTCGAGGATTATTGATTTGTGTTTGGCTGCGACTTCTTGGTTGAGTGCTGCTAACTCAGGGTACTGGCTTGTGAGATCTTTTAGATTACGGCTCATTAGCTGGTACGCGTTTTTTTCACCATAAAAGATAGCACGAATTCCATCCCATTTAATTTCAAAGGCATATTCAGATTGGTCAGAAGGCAGTTGACCGGCTTTAGCCAGCATGGGGCTGATAATTGCCATGATGTCCTCGTGTTAAAATAATATTTGTATTAGTTTTTGCATGCTGGGCAAATATATTACAACATAACAAAAAACAGGCCGGATATATCCGGCCTGTTAGTAGGCGATAAGTAATTATCTGTTAGCTTGGAAGCAATCGCGGCAGTATACAGGCTTTCCAGCGGTAGGGCGGAAAGGAACCTGGGTTTGGATGCCACAAGCGCTGCAAGTAGCGTCAAACATTTCGCGTTGCGGACGAGCATTGCCACCCATGCGGCCACCGTTTTGGCGTTTTCTAGCTGCACGGCATTCAGGGCAACGAGAAGGATCATTTTGGAAACCTTTCTCAGCATAAAAAGCTTGTTCGGATGCAGTGAAAGTGAAGGAAGCACCGCACTCTTTACAGTTAAGATCTTTGTCTTGGAAATCCATGTTTAACCAACCTCCGTAATATGTGTTTGACGCAAACAATTGCTGGTCGGTTGGTCAAGACATGAATTCGCTAGCCATCGAGAGCAATTATGTTTTGTCATATTACCAATATAACCCTTGGCTGTATAATTGTCAAGACTTGGTTGTCAATTTTTCCAGTTCATCCAGCATGTAGGAAAATTTATTAAGAGTAAGCTCAACTGGCTGCGGAGTGGACATATCGACACCGGCATTTTTCAGTATATTGATCGGATAATCAGAACCGCCGCTCTTTAAAAATCCAATATATCGTTGTTGTGCTCCAACACCTTCCTGGAGCATTTTGTCAGCGAGGGTAGTAGCGGCCGCATAGCCGGTGACATATTGGTAGACGTAGAAATTCCAATAGAAGTGGGGGATTCTTGCCCATTCAATATCTATTTCCTTATCAACCGTTATATCTACTCCGTAGTATTTGACATTGAGTTCATGCCACATTCCATCAAGCAGATCGGCAGTCAGCGTTTCGCCACTTTCCGCTTTATCGTAGATGTCTTTTTCGAACTCGGCAAACATAGTCTGGCGATAAACGGTAGCTCTTACCATTTCGAGATATTGATTAATTAAATATAGTTTCTTTTGTTTATCGGTAGTATTCTTTAATAGGTAATCATTTAGCAAAATTTCATTGGTGGTAGAAGCTACTTCAGCGGTAAAGATGGTGTACTGAGATTTGCTGAAGGGCTGGTTAGCCTGACTATAATGGCTGTGGATGGCGTGACCCATTTCATGGGCTAAGGTACTTACGTCTTCCAGTCTGTCGTTGTAATTCAATAAGACAAACGGGTGGACGCTATATACTCCCCATGAATATGCTCCTGTTTGTTTGCCCTTGTTTTCATAAACATCAATCCAACCTGATGTTAGGCCCTTATTTAGAATATCTGCGTATTCGGAGCCAAGGGGAGCAAGGGCGTCGCGCACTAATTTTTGGCCTTCAGTATAGGCAATGTTGAATGTTACTTCCTTCGCCAGTGGGGTGTAAAGGTCATACATGTGGATACTATCTAGTTGCAAAGCTTTTTTCTTAAGCGCGACATACCGGTGCAGGGGCGCGAGGTTATTAGTAACAGTATCAATTAAATTGGTATAAACGGCTAAGGGAATGTTGCCTTCAGACAAAGCTGATTCCAGGGTTGAATTATATTTGCGGATTTGGGCGTAAAAGATGCTTTTCTTAACATTGCCTGCTAAGGTAGCAGCAAAGGTATTGCGGAAATCATTATATGTCCCGAATAATCCGCTAAATGCGTCTTTGCGGACACGCCGGTCAGAAGACATGATTAAGGAACGATAACGGCCTTCGCTTAAAGTAATGGTTTTACCGTCTTCGCCGGTAAGCTCGGGAAACTTAATATCGGCGTGGGCCAGCATATTGAAGATAGTTTCGGATGCTTGAGTAACCTCGACCGACCGGGAAAGGATTTCTTCTTCGGCAGGGGATAAAACATGCTCTTTTTGCCGGGCTAAGTTGTCAAAATAGAAATTGTAGTCGGCAAGTGACGGTTTATTACGAAAAGCTGATAAAGTGTCTTCTGCCATAGCCAAAATTTCCGGTTCAATATAAGCAGTGGCTGCACCTGCTTCAGCCAGTAAACCTTCCATTTTTCCGACAAGAGCCTGATACTTAGCATCGGCGGAGTTTTCGTCACGGTGAAGGCGGGCATAGGCAAATAATTTACCGCAGATAATATTTATTTCATCTCGTAGTTTTAAGCAGGCGGCAAGCTTATCTGCAGATTGGGACAATGATCCTTTATATTCAGCAATCTTAGGTAAATCATCTTTTATTTTTTTAAAATCAACCTGCCAGAGTTCTTCGTTCGCATAGATATCTTCAACCCGCCATTTATATTCAGCCTGGATTTCTTCACGTGTGGGCAAGCCTGTTGATGTTTGCGACATAAGAGCACTTCCTTTCAGTGATTATTCAATAATTACTACTATATAATAGCATAATCTTGGTGGTATTTCTTGGTATAGCATGCCCCAAGTGAAATATTTTCTATACTTTAAAGAATTTTAATATTCCGTCGCAAATGCTTTCGGCGGCGTTATCCCGGCCATCTACGCTGGACAAAAGCATTTCTTCCACCGGATTGGAAATGAAAGCTACTTCAACAAGTATTGACGGCATATTTGTATGGCGAAGCACATAAAAGCTGGCAAATCGTGCCCCGCGGTCTTTAGTACTAAGCTTTTCTGATAAACCGCGTTGTACCAGATTGGCTAACCTTACAGATTCTTTATCCCCATAATGGAAGGTTGTGGAACCGGCCGCTGCAGTGCTGGTAAAGGAATCGTTATGGATACTGATAAATAAATCGGCTTCTGCTTGGTTGGCTGCTTCAACTCGCGCACCGAACTCTTCATTAGTAGCAGCGTCGGCATAGGCTACGTCTGCATCGGTATCCCGGGTCATGACAATTGTAGCACCGCTTTTTTCAAGTTTTTCTTTGAGTAATAAGGCAATTGCTAAGGTATTATCTTTTTCCATTGTACCGGTTGGACCTAAGGCGCCTTGATCGCTGCCGCCATGACCAGGGTCTAAGCAAATCACTTTACCTGCAAGACGTGCATTTTCATCTTCTGTCCGTTCTTCTGTATTATTATCAATTGGTAGCGGCGGCATTGTTGAATCTTTGGAATTGATAAGCACTAGCTCGCGTTGTGCATCATAGCGGATGCCCCATTTAAGAACTTTGGCCATATTGCGGAGTGTTATTAATAAATCACGGTTGACACGTGCATTGCCAGGTAAATAGCGCCCATCAATCATTATCCGCATACTTTTTCACCATCCTCACGTAGTATGAGTGAGCCAAGGTATGTTTACCTTGTTTTATTTTATGCAGAGTCGCTTGCGGTGGTGAATAGGCTGGTTCGCATTTGACAAGGCGGCTTGAAACCACTATACTGTCAGGGAGATTATGGGACAGGAGAATGCCTGTGAACGTTTTGCTATCAACTCTAAATACTAAATATATTCATTCTTCTTTAGCGCTCAGGTATTTAGCGTCTTTCTGTAAGCCGGCGGAAAATAATATAACAGTGCGGGAATATACCGTAAATAATGGATTGCTTGAAATACTGAGCGATATTTATGTGTGTCACGCCCAGGTAATTGGTCTAGCATGCTACATATGGAACATTGAAGCAAGTCTGGAACTTGCACAGCTTATAAAAAAAGTGCAGCCTCAGGTTACTATTGTGTTAGGAGGCCCGGAGGTTACCTACCAACCGGAAGAAATATTAGCCGCGCATGCTGCGGTTGACTATATAATCATGGGTGAGGGTGAGCAAACCTTAGCTGATTTGCTGGCTGCGTTAGGCACCGGACAGTCTTGCCGTAATATTCCAGGGCTTGCTTATCGTCAAAATAATGTTATAGCGGCAGGCACTCCCCAGGTAGTTGATAAGCTTGATGATATTCCTTTTCCTTATACGCAAGGGGAGATGTCTCAGCTTAAAGATAAAATTCTCTACTATGAAAGTTCCCGCGGTTGTCCATTTTCCTGCCAATATTGTTTATCAAGCGCGACGGCAGGCGTTCGGTTTCTAAGCCGGGAACGGATAGTTAGCGACTTACAGTTTTTTATTAATAATAATGTTAAACAGGTAAAGTTTGTTGATCGTACTTTTAATGCACGAAAAGATCATTATTTTCCTATTCTAAAATTTCTTGCTGAACAAACCTGCCGGACTAATTTTCATTTTGAAATTGCTGTTGATATTTTGGATGAGGAAGTTATTGAGTTTTTAGGTGATGTTCCCCCAGGCAGATTTCAATTTGAGATCGGGATTCAGTCAACAAATGAACGAACTCTTGCCGCAATTAAACGGAACAATAACTGGCCACGGATTGTTAGCAATATTGATAAAATCAGAGGATATGGCAACATCCATTTACATCTTGATTTAATTGTCGGCTTGCCTTTTGAAGATATAACGATATTTTCTAAGTCTTTTAATGAGGTGTATGATTTACAGCCTGATATGCTGCAAATAGGTTTTTTGAAGATGCTTAAAGGGGCAGGTATCCGAGAAACTTCCGCCGCACACGGTTATATTTATATGGATATAGCTCCTTATGAAGTGCTTGCTAATAACTACCTAAACTATGGACAAGTCAGACAGCTCAAAATTTTAGAAGAAGTATTTGAGCAAGTATACAACAGCGGTCGCTTTCGTTTTAGCCTGCCATGGATTATTAATAGTAGCGGCAATACTGCGTTTGATTTCTATTGCAAATTAGCTTCTTACTGGGAGCAGCAAGGGCATCATCTTGTTGCCCACAGTGGCAAGACTTTATACAAACATATGGCCGGTTTTTGCGCCGTTTTTTACCCGGAGGTATTGCCAATCTATCTTGAATTTCTAAAATTTGATGCTCTTATAAATGAGCATGGTGGAGTACGACCCGAGTTTTTACCCTGGAATCAAATTAATCAGGCAGCTGCTGATAAATGGGGAGAGGCTAAGACAGCCTTTTGGCGAGATACCGAACTTGTGCGGCGGTATCTGCCTGATTATTCGTTTACAACCTGGCGGGATATAAAAAAGATGTATCATATAGAAGTGTTCGGTGTGGACATCCCTGCTTTTATCAAAAATCCAGGTAATTTAGAAGCAAAGGAAACAGCTGTGCTTTTCTCATATAGGAATAACAAACCTTGGTATCAGGTGATTAACAATGATGATTTCAGACGCTAGATATAATACATATTCCGAATACTTGCGCCAGAAATACGGTGAAAAGGTATATAAACTGCCGATTAGCTTGCCTGTAACCTGTCCGAATCGTGATGGTCAATGCGGGCGGGACGGGTGTGTGTTTTGTGGAGAGATTGGTGCCGGTTACGAAAATTTGCCTGCATCGTTAAGCGTAAGTAACCAACTAACAGCAAATAAACTGCATATAGCGCCCAAGTATAAGGCTAAAAAATTCATCCCTTACTTTCAGAACTTCAGCAATACCTATTTGCCGGTAGAAGAATTAAAACAACATATTATAGAAGCTTGTCAGAAAGATATAGTAGCCATTGCTTTAGCTACCCGGCCTGACTGCATTAATGACGCTTATCTGGAAATGCTGGCTGTTGTTCGTGATAAGTATGGTGTTGATATCAGTATTGAACTCGGCTTACAGACCGTGAACTATCATACATTGGTGAAGATAAATCGCGGTCATACATTGGCTGAGTTTATTGACGCCGCACAAAGAATTAAACGCTGGTCGATGGATGTGTGCGCACATCTTATCTTAAATTTGCCCTGGGACGATATGACTGATGTCATTGAGAGTGCCAAGATTGTTTCGGCGTTGGAGCTTGAACAAGTAAAACTGCATGCGCTGTATATTGTAAAGAATACAGTAATGGCTGATTGGTATCAAAAAGGTGACTTTACACTAATTAGCAAAGAAGAATATATAGAGCGAGTGGTTACATTTCTTGAATATCTGCATCCCGACATCGTAATTCAGCGGGTAATTGGACGTGCGCCGGAAACCAACACATTATTTACTAACTGGCAGACGGGCTGGTGGAAAATACGTGATGGTATTGAAGCGCGTTTGGTAGAACGGGATACATGGCAAGGCAAGAAATGTACTTATCTAAATGGAGCAGCGGTACAAAAGTTTCTATAAACATCTATATTTGCTTATAAACTTTATCTGATTTATTTGAAAAAACTTACTGTTCTGTGTTTAACAAAACATATTTACAAAGATAGTTAGAGTTGTTAATATTATACTGCAGTTAAGAATTAAGGAGAGTGTAGTATTAATAATGAGAAAGATTCAATTGTTGGAGCAAATTAATAAACTTTCGGGTTTAGTACATGGAAATGAAATGAATGAACTCAATCTTACAATAGGAACTATTAGTGAAATTCGTCAGAAACTTGATGAATTGACTGAAGAATATATTGATTGTTATTGCTAAAACATCGTATATACGATGTTTTTTTTATTATGATAAATTATCTGCTTCAAAAATTGCGATTGCCATGTTCCACGTATAGTTTTATTGAAAGTATTATATAAATCCTCAACAAGTTAATACGAACCGTGAGTATTAACTTTGTTTACATAACAACAAAGCGAATTTGGATTGACCGTTTGTTTTTGAAGCATTTGCAGGATATTTTTTACTAATAAAAGAATATTGACAGGTCACAATGAGCATGTTAATATATAAAAGTCGGTTGTGACAAACAACGACAACATTTACCAAAAATATATGGTGTTGACAAGCAGGGTAGCCTGTGTTAACATATAAAAGCTGTCGTTAAAAACAACGATGTGTTCCCTGAAAACTGAACAATGTAAGTAATGCATCAAAAAGCCAGATGTGCGGTGCTCATTGAGCACACAAAAACAATTTCTTTTTTAAATTTATGAGCCATCAAGGTTCCATAATAATGAAGTCAAATATGACTTTGAACTTTTGCCTGTCTCTTCTGATATAGTAGTTTATCTGCTTATCGAGATAGCAGCCGGCAAATAGCAATAAGGCATATAGACGGCATACAATTTTATGGAGAGTTTGATCCTGGCTCAGGACGAACGCTGGCGGCGTGCCTAACACATGCAAGTCGAACGGGGAGTTACTTGTAACTCCTAGTGGCGAACGGGTGAGTAACGCGTAGATAACCTGCCTCTAAAATGGGGACAACACCGCGAAAGTGGTGCTAATACCGAATGTGGTATCTTTATCGCATGATAAAGATAAGAAAGATGGCCTCTACATGTAAGCTATCGTTTAGAGATGGGTCTGCGTCTGATTAGCTAGTTGGTGAGGTAAAGGCTCACCAAGGCGACGATCAGTAGCCGGTCTGAGAGGATGAACGGCCACACTGGGACTGAGACACGGCCCAGACTCCTACGGGAGGCAGCAGTGGGGAATCTTCCGCAATGGACGAAAGTCTGACGGAGCAACGCCGCGTGAGTGAAGAAGGTTTTCGGATCGTAAAACTCTGTCGTTTGGGACGAACGTGCTTTGGGTAAATAATCTAAAGTAATGACGGTACCAAAGGAGGAAGCCACGGCTAACTACGTGCCAGCAGCCGCGGTAATACGTAGGTGGCAAGCGTTGTCCGGAATTATTGGGCGTAAAGGGCGTGTAGGTGGATTCTTAAGTCGTGTGTCTAAGTGCGGGGCTCAACCCCGTATGGGCGCAGGAAACTGGGGATCTTGAGTGCAGGAGAGGAAAGTGGAATTCCCAGTGTAGCGGTGAAATGCGTAGATATTGGGAGGAACACCAGTGGCGAAGGCGACTTTCTGGACTGTGTCTGACACTGAGGCGCGAAAGCTAGGGGAGCGAACGGGATTAGATACCCCGGTAGTCCTAGCCGTAAACGATGGGTACTAGGTGTAGGAGGTATCGACCCCTCCTGTGCCGGAGTTAACGCAATAAGTACCCCGCCTGGGGAGTACGGCCGCAAGGTTGAAACTCAAAGGAATTGACGGGGGCCCGCACAAGCGGTGGAGTATGTGGTTTAATTCGACGCAACGCGAAGAACCTTACCAGGGCTTGACATTGAGTGAAAAAATTAGAGATAAGTTCCTCCCTTCGGGGACACGAAAACAGGTGGTGCATGGCTGTCGTCAGCTCGTGTCGTGAGATGTTGGGTTAAGTCCCGCAACGAGCGCAACCCTTATCCTTTGTTGCCAGCACGTTATGGTGGGAACTCAAAGGAGACTGCCGCAGACAATGCGGAGGAAGGCGGGGATGACGTCAAGTCATCATGCCCCTTATGTCCTGGGCTACACACGTACTACAATGGGCTTAAACAAAGCGAAGCAAGCCTGCGAAGGTAAGCCAAACGCATAAACAAGCTCTCAGTTCGGATCGGAGGCTGCAACTCGCCTCCGTGAAGTCGGAATCGCTAGTAATCGCAGGTCAGCATACTGCGGTGAATACGTTCCCGGGCCTTGTACACACCGCCCGTCACACCACGAAAGTTGGAAACACCCGAAGCCGGTGGGATAACCGATTCGACATTGGATTTTCGACATACGATATTCGAAAGGGAAGAAAAACCTACGAAAGTCAAAAGTCGAAGGTCGAATGTCGAACCGGGGTCAGCCGTCTAAGGTGGGGCCGATGATTGGGGTGAAGTCGTAACAAGGTAGCCGTATCGGAAGGTGCGGCTGGATCACCTCCTTTCTAGGGAGAACTGTTCGGTGTAACAACTGAACTACTTCCAGGTCGGTACATTTGGCAAGCATTACGATACTAGACGCACCATCCGCACATTGAATCGAGAATAATACTGCGACGGTATGTAAGTACTGAATTAGTATAAATTGATTCGATAAAACGGCGGTGGCTGTAGTATCTCTTACATTGTTTGGTTTTGAGGGAATGCTCATTAAATATACTTCGACAAAACTGCGTTAACGGGTTGCAACGTTCGTAGTGGGGGTTGAGGGTAGAGAGTGTGTAAAATTCTCTTGAGGCTGTCATAAGCGAGTATCGCTAAGCAACACAGCGAGGGCGAGTTTCCATACAGCCGGAATTTCCGGGCCTATAGCTCAGCTGGTTAGAGCGCACGCCTGATAAGCGTGAGGTCAGTGGTTCAAGTCCACTTAGGCCCACCATTTTCGATATTCGATGTACGATATGCGACATTCGTTAATTATCGAAAATCGATAGTCGAAAATCTAATAACGAAATCTGGGGGCGTAGCTCAGCTGGGAGAGCACCTGCCTTGCAAGCAGGGGGTCAGCGGTTCGATCCCGCTCGTCTCCACCAAATATCCAGTGACGATAGCTGTGGGGTTCCACCTGTTCCCATACCGAACACAGTAGTTAAGCCCATAAACGCCGAAGGTACTTGGCTGGAAACGGCCTGGGAGATTAGGAAGTTGCTGGTTTTGATGAACACATACGTGTTCATCAATTTATAATGTTCTTTGAAAACTGCACAGAAGAAAGCAAAGTAAAGTAATGCCTCATATATAAATATGAGAAGTTCTTTACGCGCAATTAGGATATACTGAAGGCAAAACGTAAGCTAAACTAACGGCTTAATCAAATTAAGTCAAGTTATTAAGGGCATACGGTGGATGCCTAGGCGCCAAGAGCCGACGAAGGACGGGGTAAGCTCCGATAAGCTGCGATGAGCCGCAAGCAGGCTTTGACTCGCAGATGTCCGAATGGGGGAACCCGGCGGTGGTAATGCACCGTCACCCATGCAATTACGCATGAGGAGGGCACCCGGGGAACTGAAACATCTAAGTACCCGGAGGAAAAGTAATCAAACGAGATTCCCTAAGTAGCGGCGAGCGAACGGGGAAGAGCCCAAACCCTGTTCGACATTGGATTTTCGACATGCGACATTCGAAGGGAGACGAAAGTCTGTCAAACCCTATCGAAAGTCTAAAGTCGAAGGTCGAATGTCGAGCAGGGGGTTGAGGACTGACAAAAGTTAGGCCAGGTCTAGTCGAACTACCTGGAAAGGTAGGCCGCAGAAGGTAAAAGCCCTGTAAGCGAAAGACAGAGCCTAATGGTCAGAATCCAGAGTACCACGGGACACGAGGAACCCTGTGGGAAGCAGGGGGGACCACCCTCCAAGGCAAAATACTCCTTGGCGACCGATAGCGCATAGTACCGTGAGGGAAAGGTGAAAAGCACCCCGGGAGGGGAGTGAAAGAGAACCTGAAACCGTATGTCTACAAGCAGTCGAAGACCCTTATGTGGTCGACGGCGTGCCTATTGAAGAATGAACCGGCGAGTTACAGTAACTAGCGAGGTTAAGTGGAAAACACGGAGCCGAAGCGAAAGCGAGTCTAAATAGGGCGAGAGTTAGTTATTGTAGACCCGAAACCGCAGTGATCTATCCATGTCCAGGTTGAAGCGCAGGTAAAAATGCGTGGAGGACCGAACCCGTGAGCGTTGAAAAGCTTTGGGATGAGATGTGGATAGGGGTGAAATGCCAATCGAACGCGGAGATAGCTGGTTCTCCCCGAAATAGCTTTAGGGCTAGCCTCAGGTAATGAGTATAGACGGTAGAGCTCTGATAGGGCTAGGGGCCATATTGGTTACTGAACCTTGTCAAACTGCGAATGGCTATACTTTAACCTGGGAGTCAGACTGCGAGTGATAAG
>NZ_CP156925.1:2032500-3137500 GCF_041428845.1 Sporomusa rhizae | reverse complement strand
TCAGGAAGGAAAAATGTCGTATTAGGTAGAAAATTTACATAATTGAAATAGCAATCGGTGAGGTGGTAATGAATGCCTAAACACGATTCAAATAAAAACGTTATTAGCCAATTAGCTTCAGCGCAAGAATTTTTTCAGGAATTAAGGGCAATTATACAATTTTCCTATGACGGAATTTTCGTTACCGATGGTGAGGGTACTGTCTTGCATGTAAATGAAGCTTATGAACGTATCACTGGTCTCACGATCCATGATATAGTAGGTAAGAATATGAAAAATTTAGTTGAAGAAGGGTACTATGACGAGTCCGTCACTTTGCTCGTAATGGAGAAGCGTGAACGGATTACTATAAATCAGACAGTGAAGGGTAATTGCAAGATATTAGTTACTGGCAGCCCTATATTCGATCAACAAGGTAATTTATTCAGAGTAGTGACAAATGTTCGGGACATTACTGAGTTGACCAATTTACAAAATCAATTATTGAAGACCCAAGAGAAGACATTAAAATATAAAACCGAGTTGTCACATTTACGCGCACTGCAGATTCATAACGATAATGAGATGATTTTTCGGAGCTCAGAGATGATCCAGATAATAGAACTTGCAATGAAAGTTGCGGATGTAGATTCTACGGTTTTAATCAATGGTGAATCTGGCACAGGTAAAGAACTAATTGCCAAACTAATACATAAACACGGGAAAAGTGCCTCAAAACCATTTATTAAAATCAATTGTGCTGCCATTCCCGAGCAATTGTTGGAATCCGAATTATTTGGCTATGAGGGAGGAGCATTTACTGGTGCTAGAAAGGAAGGGAAACCAGGGCTTTTTGAGTTATCGAATAATGGAACACTGTTTTTAGATGAAGTGGGCGATCTGCCACTTCTACTGCAAGTCAAGTTACTGAGAGCTATACAAGAAAAAGAGATTATGAGAGTCGGTGGTACTAAGCCGATCTCAATTAATACCAGAATCATCGCGGCTACTCACCGAGACATTGCCAAGATGGTGGAGGAAGGAGAGTTTCGTGAGGATTTATATTACCGCCTTATGGTAGTACCAATTGAGTTGCCGCCCCTACGGCAGCGTAAAGAAGATATTCCATTGTTAACTATGCATTTCATTGAAAAGTTTAACAATCACTTTGGATATAACAAACGGATTTTGCCTCAGGTGATAGACAAGTTAGTGGAATATTCTTGGCCGGGTAATGTTCGTGAATTAGAGAATGTCATAGAACGTATGATGGTAACTGCATCAGGCGAAGAACTTACCACGAATATTATACCGGAAAAAATCTGGAGTAAAACATTTCTACCTAAACGCGGTACAAAGTTAAAAGAAGCAGTAGAACAGACGGAAGCGTATTTACTTACTGAAAGTTACAAGGAATACGGATCATGGCCAAAAGTTGCGGAAGTGTTAGGGGTAGATAGAACAACGGTTTTTCGCAAGGTTGTAAAATATAATCTGGAGAATAAGTAATGTTGCAAAAATGCAAACGTTGCATTTTTGCACAATGCTAAGTAAATCTAAGTAAAGAATAAGTTTTCCATTTAGGCGTTGCATCTTTGCAACGCCTAAATAATTATCAAAACTGTTATAACAGTAGAAAAAGTGTGAAAAAACAGTGATTTCTAACTTTGGCACGCTTCTTGCAATATTAGATGATGTAAGCAAAAAAATGAAAGGGGGCCGAAATTTACAACTGAAGAAAAGAGTATAATAGGTGGTTAATCTATGGCGCTTACATGTTAATACAAAAATAGGAGGGTATTTATTTATGAGTTGGTTAGGTCCTACTTGCAAACGTAACTTTGGCGAAGCTCAGCCTCATATTCCGTTAGGTCCGTTTCAATTAAGGTTCCCGTTCATTCATTACCGTTTTGAGATACCTGATTTCATTCAGGGCTTGCTGATGAGTGCTGTTTGCCTTGGTATTATTCCGATATTACAGGAATATCTAGGTATGCCATTTGAAGTTGCGATTACGGTAGTTATCTTGAATGGTTTTTTCTATTTATGGCATGCCCACTTGGGCGATCCGGTTATTCCAGGTTGGATAACGCCGGCGATACCATTGCTGCTTCTATGGTTGAATACCTTCCCAGAAGGTGTTGTCAGGATGCATGCATTAATTGCTTTTGAAATGGAACTTGGTCTATTTGCGCTTTTGTTAGGGTCAACCGGTTTGGCGAAAAGATTCGTTGATATTGTGCCTGACGCGCTCAAGTCCGGTATTTTAATTGGTGCTGGTGTAGCTGCTGTAAAATTGGTATTTGAAAAAGGCGGCCGCTTTGATTCTTACCCTTGGACAATCACTATTGCGATTGGTTTTGCTTTCTATATTTTGTTTTCAAACCATTTTAAGACTCTTAGGAATAAGCATGTAGTTTTTAAATATCTTTCTGATTTAGGCCTAATGCCTGCACTTGTTTTGGCAATTATTATTGCACCTTTACTTGGTGAGTTACCTTGGCCGTCAATAACTTGGGGCATCACAATTCCTCAGTTTTACACCTTGTTTACTGAATGGACTCCGTTTTCCGCAAGAATAGGCTGGCCTCCGCTTAGTCTATTTGCAGACGCATTCCCGCTTGTTGCCGCTACTTACGTAGTTTTGTTTGGTGAATTGATTCAGGCAGAAGCTCTTATTGACGAAGCTCGGGAGTTTCGTCATGGTGATGAAAATGTGCATTATGATGCTAACCGTAACAACATTATCTGCGGTATTCGTAACATCAGCATGTCTATGTTAGGACCGGATTTGTCCATGTGCGGTCCGCTATGGGCAGCAATGCAAGTTGTAACCTGTGAACGTTATAAACATGGCCGTGAAGCAATGGACAGCTTATTTGGCGGTGTGGCTTCATTCCGTTGGGGCACATTTACCAGTTACTTCCTCATGCCGATTGTTACCTTGGTAAAACCCATTTTGCCTGTTTCCTTATCGCTAACTATGTTGGTGCAAGGTTATGTAGCGATTCGGGTAGGTGTACTGAAGGCACGTACATTTAACGATTTAGGTGTTGCAGGTATCGTAGGTTCGGTACTTATATCCCGTGGTGCAGGCTATGCGTTTGGTGTAGGTGTTGTTCTTTGCTTATTAATCTATGGTAAAGACTTTATCCGCGATTGGTCTAAATACGATACTTCAAAAGATCCAGTGTTTAACAGCAAGATAGGTGCAGAATAATTCGTTTGCTGCCACTTTGGCAGTAGACTTATTAAAAAATTAAGATAACTTTAAGGAGGTTATTACTATGGCTTTAAAAACAGGTCAGCAATACGAAGAGAGCTTGCGCAAACTCAATTTAAAGGTGTATCTGCAAGGTGAATTAGTAAAAAATCCCGTGGATCATCCAATTATTAGACCATCCATGAATTCAGTAAAAATGACTTATGAATTGGCACAAGATCCTCAATATGCAGAACTTATGACCGCTACTTCTCATCTTACTGGTAAAAAGGTTAACCGTTTCTGCCATTTACATCAAAGTGCAGATGATCTTGTTAAAAAAGTAAAAATGCAGCGTTTATTAGGTCAAAAGACAGCTGCCTGCTTCCAACGCTGTGTAGGTATGGATGCTATCAATGCGGTAGACAGTACTACCTTTGAAATGGATCAAAAGTTAGGTACTAAGTATCATGAGCGTTTTAACAAGTTTTTATTGAAAATGCAAGAAGAAGACTGGACCGTAGACGGGGCTATGACTGACCCTAAAGGTGACCGCAGCTTGTCTCCTAGCAAACAAGTTGATCCGGATTTGTTTGTACATGTTGTGGAGAAGAGAGAAGACGGTATCGTTGTTAGTGGTGCTAAAGCCCACCAAACCGGTGCTATCAATTCTCACTGGATATTGGTCATGCCGACTATCTCTATGACTAAAGACGATGCAGACTATGCTGTTTCCTTCTGTGCTCCGGCTGATGCTGAAGGCGTCTTCTATATCTACGGACGTCAGTCTTGTGACACCCGTAAGCTGGAAGGAGGCAGCATTGACGTAGGAAATAAACAATTTGGCGGCCATGAAGCACTCATGGTATTTGATAACGTGTTTATTCCTTGGGAAAATGTATTCATGTGTGGCGAGTACGAGTTCAGCGGTATGTTAGTAGAGCGGTTTGCCGGTTACCATCGTCAAAGCTACGGTGGCTGTAAAGTTGGTGTAGGCGACGTACTGATCGGTGCTGCTGCAGTAGCTGCCGAGTTCAACGGAGCAGCGAAAGCATCTCATGTTAAAGACAAATTAATTGAAATGATGCATCTTAACGAAACCTTATATGCTTGCGGTATTGCTTGCTCGGCAGAAGGTCACAAAACTGCTTCAGGCAACTATATCATCGACCTGTTACTGGCCAATGTCTGCAAACAAAACGTAACCCGCTTCCCTTATGAAATTGCCCGTTTGGCCGAAGATATTGCTGGTGGTCTGATGGTAACTATGCCTTCCGAAAAAGATCTGCGCCATCCTGAAATTGGCAAAGTAGTAGAAAAGTATTTCCGCGGCGTTGCTTCGGTATCAACTGAAAACCGTATGCGTATTCTGCGTCTTATTGAAAACATTACATTAGGTACTGCTGCCGTGGGTTACCGGACAGAGTCTATGCACGGCGCCGGTTCACCACAGGCACAACGTATTATGATTTCCCGTCAAGGCAACTTAGACCAAAAGAAAGAGTTGGCGAAAGCGATAGCTGGTGTTAAGTAATAGCTTATTATTAATTTACGAGGATGTTATAAGATGGAACAAATGCAACAAGTAATTGCGCAGAAAGTCCGGCCAGCGCTCAATGCTCACGACGGAGATATTGAGTTGGTTGAAGTAACATCCGACGGGTTTGTAAAAGTTAGGTTTACCGGGGCATGTGCAGCATGTCCCGGTGCCCAACAAACCTTGTCGGAATTAGTGGAAACGGCAATAAAAGAAGTATGTCCTGAAGTTAAGGGTGTCGTGTTAATGCAACAGGTAAGTGAGAGTTTGATTAATGAAGCCTTGAAGATATTGCGTAAGGATAGAACTTAACTATGAATAATCGGCGAATCAGCATTGTCTTTTGCGGGGGGTGTAACCCACGGATCAACCGGGGCCAAATAGCCGCTCAAGTGCGGACTATGTTGATAGAAAGCGGCTATCAAGTCTGGTATAACTCGTTAGATGTTGATTTTGTTATATATATAAGTGGCTGTACTGCTTGCTGTGCGTTAAAGTACAATCACAGTAATCTGCCTTCCGTTGTAGTTGCGGCAGCGACGGTTGATACAGTTAATGGAGAAGAGCAAGAAATTGCTGCTAAAATTGTGATGAGGGTGAGGGGTTATTTTGAATAATTGGAGAGAAATTTATAAGGGAAAAATTGTTTCGGTAAAACAGGCATTAGGGCATATAAAATCAGGCGATAGAGTAGTTATCGGACATGCCTGCGGCGAGCCGACAGCACTGGTCGAAGCTTTAGTCGATAGAGCACCAGATTTGAGCAATGTGGAAATTGTCCATATGGTTGCTATGGGAGCGGCTAAGTATGCGCAACCAGGAATGGAAAAAAGTTTTCGCCATAACGCATTATTTGTAGGCGGCTCGACAAGAAAGGCGGTAGAAGAAAAGCGGGCTGACTTTACTCCATGCTTTTTTTCTGAGATTCCCAGGTTATTTAAAAATAATATAATGCCTGTTGACGTTACATTGCTTCAGATTACCCCACCTGATGGGCAGGGATTTTGCAGTTATGGCGTTTCTGCAGACTACACACAACCTGCTGCCGAATGTGCCAAAGTTGTAATCGCCCAGATTAACAACAACGTTCCACGCACCGGTGGCGCAAAAATTCATTTGGATGCTATTCATTTTATTGTCGAACATGACGAACCGCTTATTGAGCTTACTCCTCCCAAAATCGGCGAGGTCGAGAAGGCCATTGGTGAAAACGTAGCCGGACTTATCCAGGATGGAGCTACTTTACAGCTTGGTATCGGTGCCATTCCTGACGCAGTGTTATTGTTCTTGAAAGATAAAAAAGATTTAGGAATACACTCCGAGATGTTTTCTGACGGTGTAGTGGTTTTAGCCGAAGCTGGAGTTATAACCAACCGTAAAAAAACAGTTAATCCAGGAAAATTTATGGCTACTTTTCTAATGGGTACAAAAAAACTGTACGACTTTGCCAATAACAACCCTGATGTTGAATTGCAGTCAGTAGACTATATTAATGACCCTTACGTTGTTGGGCAGCATGAAAACATGATTTCTATTAACTCTGCCCTGCAGGTGGATTTAATGGGACAAGTTAATGCCGAAATGATTGGTTCAAGACAATTTAGTGGTGTTGGTGGCCAGGTGGATTTCATTCGCGGTGCTAGCAGGTCTCTGAATGGCAAGTCAATCATTGCATTGCCATCGACTGCTTCTGGCGGCAAGATATCACGCATTACCTGTGAATTAGATAGAGGAGCAGCGGTAACTACTTCCCGGAATGATATACATTATGTAGTAACTGAATATGGAGTAGCAGATTTACGGGGGAAAAGCCTGCGCGAACGGGCAAAAGCGTTAATTGCCATCAGCCATCCTGATTTCCGCAATAAACTTACGGCTGAGGCCAAAGAAAAAGGTCTTATGTAGATGTAAAAGGAGGTGATGATGTGCCTATTATTACCTTTTTTCAAGACATTTTTGCAGCGACAAAAGGACGCTATTACCGTACAGTTGGTCGGCATACACAGAAATATTGCAGCAAGGCTGTTAAAATGTCTAGAAATGAAACACAAAAAAGAATATTCTTTATCGCGGCCATTTGTGCGGATGAGTTAATAGCCGCATTAATAAAGGTAGACCAAAAGAGACAGGTACAACCCTTTACTGGCCGGACTATAAAGCGAAAATTGCCCAAGCAGCAGATTTCTGCTGCTTTACGGGTTTATGCGTCTGGCATACTTACATTGACGAGTCATCATAAAGACGTACTTTTGGCAGGAGCAGGTTTAGAGGAACAAGAGTTATTAGGTATATGGTGCCGGGTTTTTGACTATTCATCGTCAGATATGGATTTTTTTGACACAGTCCTGTTGCCTGCGTACCAACAAGGCGGTATAGATGTTTTAAGCCAGTTAATTGGGAAGACAATATTGGATCACTTGTTTGAAACAAACGACGCCATGAGTCCGGCAGAAGCAGAAATTTTGCAAGATATAATGCTTGAGGATGCTGCCGCTGTGGTACAAAGTGCAGAGTTCCGCTGCAAGGAGGCGTAAAATAAGCCGTGTTTTCTATTGATAGAGATGCAGTAGGGTATATAAAAAAACGATCTTCCGTCGTAGTTATTGAAATGAAACTTGAACCGGCAATTGGCGGCTGAGCTTGTTCAGGTAAAAACGTAACAGGTAGTTACGTACCAACGGTATCTATTACTACACCAGCGGCAAATCAATTAGAACAATATTGCATTACCGAGATAGATTCAATTAAAGTGTATTATCCACGTGGACTTAAAGTAAAAGAAGGCTTTTCTAAAATCAGAATTAAGTTAAAAAAAATTCTACTTTTGAAATGGTTGGAATTAGAAGGTGCTAAAGCCATTGCCAACTATGATTAGGAAAAAGAGACCAAAGGTCTCTTTTTCCCCTAGAAAGCCATAGATTTAACACTTGGCAGTTTTTTTAGAATATAAAGCTAATTACCTCAAGCGTTGTTTAAGTTGAGGTCTCATATCAATAGAATTTGCTTCTTCCTCTTATATCGTCGCAATGCCCAAGTGAAACTTAAGTTAGAGGAAGGACTAACTACTAACTTATTAGCTAGCAAGATGAATTTATTGAGGAGGCTTTCCTTAAATGATAAAAATTGTATCTTATCGATCAAAGCTTATGCTGTTTATTATGCCGGTAGTTGTAGCAGGTTTGTTAATAATTAGTGCTGCTTCATACATAGGAATAAATAATGTGCTTAAGGATGAATTAAGTAAAAGTATGTTAAAGACAACCGAACAAACGGCATATACTATTAATACGTGGCTAACTTCGCATATGCTGGAACCTGAGACAATTGCATCAACGCCGACAGCAAAGAAGATTAATACTGATTTTGCCTTGACTGATGCACTGAATATTAGTAGATTCAATTTTTTGCATGCAAAATATCCGGATGTATTCCAGGATATATATGCGGCAAACCAGTATGGAGAGTATCATACTGTACAAAAAAATGGCAATGATTTCTCATTCTTTGTTGGTAATGTAAGTACGCGGGATTATTTTAAATCCATCATGGGCGGCGGTCCGACACAAATAACACCACCGTTAATTTCTAAAACTACAGGTTTACCGACTATATTTATGGTTGCGCCAATAAAAGATGACAATAATGTACCACAGGGACTAATTGGTGCAGGAATATCCCTGCAATATGTGCAACAGGTTGCCAGCAGCTTAACATTTGGGAAAACAGGTTATGGCATCATGGTAGCAAAGGACGGGACTTTTATTCAGCATCCTAATAAGGATTTTGTGATGCAGAAGAAAATAACTGAAATGGATGATCCCTCTATTAGCGAATTGGGGAAACACATGCTAGAAGGGAAGTCTGGGATATTTAAGCATACTTTGGATGGTACTAAGAAGATAACTTTCTTTCAATATATACCTATTACTGGATGGGCAGTGGCTACTATTGTTGATGAGGCGGAATTCTTTGCTCCTGCTGCTATGATAGCTAAAGTTTTAGCTATTTCGGTAACAATAGTTATCTTAGTTGTTATGGGGGTTATTTGGTTTGCTGCACGGCGATTAACAAAGCCGTTAAACGATCTCCTAACCTATTCGCACCAAGTGGCGCAAGGTGATTTGGCAATCAATGCACTAGAGATTACGTCGAATGACGAAATTGGAGCACTGGCAACAGCTTTTAATGAAATGACTGAGAATCTACGTAATTTAGTCAGGAAAATTGGCCAAACGACTGAGTTGGTAGCGGCAGCGTCAGAAGAATTGTTGGCAAGTTCAGATGAATCAGCGCAAGCCACAAATCAAGTAGTAATGGCAATTAATGAAGTGGCGGCTGGTTCGGAACACCAAGTAAATGCCGTAAATCAAGCATCTTCCGTAGTTGAGAGAATATCTTCTGGAATTCAGCAGATTGCCTCTAATGCAGATGTAATGTCCAATATGGCCGAAGATACATCTAATGCCGCCAGAAATGGTGGGCAAGCGGTTGAATCAGCAGTTACGCAAATGGCCAATATCGAAGAAACAGTGACAAACTCTGCTCAGGTTATTGTCAAGCTAGGGGAAAATTCAAAAGAAATTGGTTTAATAGTAGATACTATAGCTGGTATTGCCGGGCAAACTAATTTGCTGGCTTTAAACGCAGCCATTGAAGCTGCGAGGGCAGGCGAGCAAGGGCGGGGTTTTGCAGTTGTTGCCGAAGAAGTCCGTAAATTAGCTGAACAATCCCAGGATGCTGCAAAACAAATTGCAGTGTTAATTCACGATATTCAAAGCGATACTAATAAAGCCGTTGTGGCCATGAATGCCGGAACGCATGAGGTTAACATTGGAGCTGAAGTTGTTAATACCGCGGGGCATGCTTTTAATGAAATTATAAAATTAGTTAGCAGTGTGTCTGAACAAGTTCGGGGTATTTCTCTGGAAATCCAACATATGGTGAGCGAAAGTCAAGAAGTAGTTGGCGCTGTTAAAGAAATTGGCCGAATCAGCAAGGATGCAGCCGGACAGGCTCAGTCGGTATCCGCTGCTACCGAAGAGCAGTCTGCTTCTATCGAAGAAATTGCGTCATCTAGCCATGGCCTAGCGAGACTGGCGCAAGAGCTACAAGATGCAGTGAGTAAATTTAAAGTATAGTGTTTAGAGTATTCTTTATCAACTAAATACTTGGAAATGCCTCAGTTTCGATACTAGGATATACTTTTCTTAAGGTAGACAGGTTGATACTAAATACCTAATACCGAATGAGGAGCATACACTAGGCACGAAATGAGGCTTTTTTTTTGTTTAGTGCAGCTTGAGATATGTTATTGTATATTTATTGCATTAGACTTATGTCAAATAAATTAAAACTGTTATTGGGATGTATGTTAGTAAATGGTAGCGACTATTAAATGTTTTTATGTTGACACGATGAAACAAACGTGATAACATATATAACTGTCGCCGCTGAAAACACGGCAACAACAAAACCGGTCCCGGACAACGTGTACCATCCATGGTACATCCGTGACGCCAGCGCATCCTTGCGCGGCTTATTTTCTAGGAGGTTTCCAGGAAGATATTTGCCAAAAGTTACAAGTTGTAAATAACGAATAACTGTGGTAAAATATAATTCTTGAGTAATGAAACATTCCTCGATAGCTCAGTTGGTAGAGCAATCGGCTGTTAACCGATCGGTCGTAGGTTCGAGTCCTACTCGAGGAGCCATTTTTGATGGTCCACTAGCTCAGTCGGTAGAGCACCTGACTTTTAATCAGGGTGTCCCGCGTTCGAGTCGCGGGTGGATCACCACGGCCCGTTGGTCAAGCGGTTAAGACACCGCCCTTTCACGGCGGTATCAAGGGTTCGATTCCCTTACGGGTCACCATGGGCGATTAGCTCAGCTGGGAGAGCGCCTGCCTTACAAGCAGGATGTCGGCAGTTCGATCCTGTCATCGCCCACCAATCTCGATATTCGACGCTAGACGGTCGACATGATAAATATCGGACATCGAAGATCTAAAGTCGAAAATCGAATATTGCGGCCCTGTGGTGTAGCGGTCTAACATGCCGCCCTGTCACGGCGGAGATCGACGGTTCAAATCCGTTCAGGGTCGCCATTAAAAATTCCAGCCTTTTTTAAAAACGGGAAATTGCGGTATTGCATTAATTGCAATATTGAGGAAAGTCCAGACTGCCACGACCTGAGATGGTCGTAGTGTTCGTGCCTATCGCAAGATAGGGCAGAGCTACGCTCTGACGACGGCAAAATCGACTCACGCAGCCGAAAGTAGCCATAAAGTGCACAGAGAATGAGTAGGTTGGCGACAACCTAGTGAAAAGTGGTAAACTCCACGAGGCAGAAACCCGAATTATGGTAGGGGAACTTCCTATAGGGAATTGAACCGAAGGGAAGAACGCTAACTAGCGTTAGATAAATAATTTCCTAAAACAGAAACTGGCTTACGGTTTTTAACGAAGGCTGTAATATAAAAGAAGACTCCGTAGCTCAGCTGGATAGAGCGTTTGACTACGAATCAAAAGGTCGCAGGTTCGAATCCTGCCGGGGTCGCCATTATGCCTCGGTAGCTCAGTCGGTAGAGCAGAGGACTGAAAATCCTCGTGTCGGCAGTTCAATTCTGCCCTGAGGCACCATTTATGCTGGCGTAGCTCAATAGGTAGAGCAGCTGACTTGTAATCAGCAGGTTGTGGGTTCAATTCCTATCGCCAGCTCCATTAAGCATAAGCAGCGAACCAAGTTTTTAAAAGCGATAGCGACGCGAAAACTTGTGTGAATCGCTTAGTTCCAAGCGACAGCGCGGAACTTCCTTACAATATGGAGGGATTCCCGAGTGGCTAAAGGGAGCAGACTGTAAATCTGCCGTCTTTGACTTCGGTGGTTCGAATCCACCTCCCTCCACCAAATTTATTTTATCGCGGGGTGGAGCAGCTGGCAGCTCGTCGGGCTCATAACCCGAAGGTCACAGGTTCAAGTCCTGTCCCCGCAACCATGATTCAGAAGCGAAGCTTATATATAGTTATCTGCGACGAGCCGAATATCTGTCACTCAGCCGCAAACGGGTTAGTAGTGTTCAGATGCTAGGCGCGACGAGCACGCGACCGGAGTCGTACTGGGAAGTACGTCGGAGGAAGCTCGCACAGGAGCAACAACGCAGATGGACGCTAATAACCCGCTTTGCGCAGTATGCTGGTGTAGCTCAGTTGGCAGAGCGTATCCTTGGTAAGGATAAGGTCACCGGTTCAATCCCGGTCACTAGCTCCATTTACAAAATTAATATGGCGGCGTAGCTCAGCTGGCTAGAGCATGCGGTTCATACCCGCAGTGTCCGGGGTTCAAATCCCTGCGCCGCCACCAAGTTTATGCGGGTGTAGCTCAATGGTAGAGCACTAGCCTTCCAAGCTAGCTACGAGGGTTCGATTCCCTTCACCCGCTCCATATCGGGGCGTGGCTCAGTTTGGTAGAGCACCTGGCTTGGGACCAGGGGGTCGCAGGTTCAAATCCTGCCGCTCCGACCAGTAAGTTACCTAAATTTTCTGGTTGATACAATAGCAATTTGTTATTTCGTTCCCTGAAAACTGAACAATGTAAGTAATGCATCAATAAGCCAGATGTGCGGTGCTCATTGAGCACACAAAAACAATTTCTTTTTTTGAATTTATGAGCCAACAAATGGCTCCATAATAATGAAGTCAAAAATGACTTTGAACTTTTGCCTGTCTCTTCTGATATAGTAGTTTATCTGCTTATCGAGATAGCAGCCGGCAAATAGCAATAAGGCATATAGACGGCATACAATTTTATGGAGAGTTTGATCCTGGCTCAGGACGAACGCTGGCGGCGTGCCTAACACATGCAAGTCGAACGGTCTGCTGTTCAACACCGAGAGTTTTAGTGATGGTGAATTCCGACAGCGTCAAGCGCGAACGAAAGAGAGTGCTTCACGCAAGGAAGTCGAGCTTTATTGCCGTCCATGGCAAGCTCGACATTAGACCCATCCAGGGTCGTCACAACACAAAAGCCTTGGGTGTTGAATAGCAGATAGTGGCGAACGGGTGAGTAACGCGTAGATAACCTGCCTCTAAAATGGGGACAACACCGCGAAAGTGGTGCTAATACCGAATGTGGTATCTTTATCGCATGATAAAGATAAGAAAGATGGCCTCTACATGTAAGCTATCGTTTAGAGATGGGTCTGCGTCTGATTAGCTAGTTGGTGAGGTAAAGGCTCACCAAGGCGACGATCAGTAGCCGGTCTGAGAGGATGAACGGCCACACTGGGACTGAGACACGGCCCAGACTCCTACGGGAGGCAGCAGTGGGGAATCTTCCGCAATGGACGAAAGTCTGACGGAGCAACGCCGCGTGAGTGAAGAAGGTTTTCGGATCGTAAAACTCTGTCGTTTGGGACGAACGTGCTTTGGGTAAATAATCTAAAGTAATGACGGTACCAAAGGAGGAAGCCACGGCTAACTACGTGCCAGCAGCCGCGGTAATACGTAGGTGGCAAGCGTTGTCCGGAATTATTGGGCGTAAAGGGCGTGTAGGTGGATTCTTAAGTCGTGTGTCTAAGTGCGGGGCTCAACCCCGTATAGGCGCAGGAAACTGGGGATCTTGAGTGCAGGAGAGGAAAGTGGAATTCCCAGTGTAGCGGTGAAATGCGTAGATATTGGGAGGAACACCAGTGGCGAAGGCGACTTTCTGGACTGTGTCTGACACTGAGGCGCGAAAGCTAGGGGAGCGAACGGGATTAGATACCCCGGTAGTCCTAGCCGTAAACGATGGGTACTAGGTGTAGGAGGTATCGACCCCTCCTGTGCCGGAGTTAACGCAATAAGTACCCCGCCTGGGGAGTACGGCCGCAAGGTTGAAACTCAAAGGAATTGACGGGGGCCCGCACAAGCGGTGGAGTATGTGGTTTAATTCGACGCAACGCGAAGAACCTTACCAGGGCTTGACATTGAGTGAAAAACTTAGAGATAAGTTCCTCCCTTCGGGGACACAAAAACAGGTGGTGCATGGCTGTCGTCAGCTCGTGTCGTGAGATGTTGGGTTAAGTCCCGCAACGAGCGCAACCCTTATCCTTTGTTGCCAGCACGTTATGGTGGGAACTCAAAGGAGACTGCCGCAGACAATGCGGAGGAAGGCGGGGATGACGTCAAGTCATCATGCCCCTTATGTCCTGGGCTACACACGTACTACAATGGGCTTAAACAAAGCGAAGCAAGCCTGCGAAGGTAAGCCAAACGCATAAACAAGCTCTCAGTTCGGATCGGAGGCTGCAACTCGCCTCCGTGAAGTCGGAATCGCTAGTAATCGCAGGTCAGCATACTGCGGTGAATACGTTCCCGGGCCTTGTACACACCGCCCGTCACACCACGAAAGTTGGAAACACCCGAAGCCGGTGGGATAACCGATTCGACATTGGATTTTCGACATACGATATTCGTAAGGAAAAGGAACTCCGAAAAAACCTTACGAAAGTCAAAAGTCGAAGGTCGAATGTCGAACCGGGGTCAGCCGTCTAAGGTGGGGCCGATGATTGGGGTGAAGTCGTAACAAGGTAGCCGTATCGGAAGGTGCGGCTGGATCACCTCCTTTCTAGGGAGAACCGTTCAAGCTAGCGCTTGAACTACTCCAAGGTCGGCGATGCCATCGAGGTAATTTGCAGTCTGCAAGTTACTGACAAACCGTCGTAAACAAGTTTGTCTTAATTCGATGTGCGGACATCAGGCAGATGATAACTCTTACATTGTTTGGTTTTGAGGGAATGTGAAAAATATATAATGTAAAAAAAGCCAACGCCAGCAAGGATTAATCCTTGCTGGCGTTGGCTTTTTCGCGCTTACATAGCTTTTTCATTTTGTTTTCAGAATCAATTGCTATAATTACTACCGAAATCAAGAAATAGTTACTATTTATATATGTGATTGCGAGGGAAGATACTATGAAATATATATCGATTGTTGTACCTGTATATAATGAGCAGGAAAATGTGGCAGTATTTTATCAAGAGGTTTGTAAGCATATGGAAGCTACTGGCTATCCCTTTGAATTGATTTTTGTAGATGACGGTTCTACTGATAAAACAATTCTTATGTTAAATAAATTAATTCAGCAAGACACCCGGGTTCGTGCGATTATTTTGGCACGTAACTTCGGCCACCAAGTGGCATTAACCTGTGGTCTTGATCATGCACGCGGCGACGCTGTAATTACTATGGATGGTGATATGCAGCACCCACCCGCAATGCTGCCGCTTTTGATTAATCAATGGGAAAACGGTTATGAGATCGTTCAAACAATTCGTAAGGATACGCAAGGTGTTTCCTGGTTTAAAGGATTTACATCAAAAATGTTTTATCGAAGCATTAATGCTATGTCAAATATTAACGTGGCTGAGGGGGGATCTGATTTTAGACTACTTGACCGTAAGGTAGTAGATACTTTTAGAAATTTTAAAGAAAAAGCACGCTTTATTCGCGGCATTATTAGTGGTATGGGGTACCGACGGGTAGAAATCGAATTTGTAGCCCCTGAGCGTTTTGCTGGTAAGTCTAAATTTTCTTTAAAGAAAATGTTGAATTTCGCGCTTGATGGTATTACTGCCTATTCAAAACTGCCGCTGCGTTTGGCTTTTTATATGGGCTTATTATCTGGTCTATTGAGCTTACTTCTGACAGCAGATGTAGTCTATACAAAGTTGTTTACCGCAGAAGCTGTTCCCGGTTGGGCTACGATTGCAGCTAGTGTATTATTGCTAGGCGGACTTCAGCTTGCCGGACTGGGTATTATCGGTGAATATATTGGACGGATTTTCGAAGAGGTAAAGGAACGACCATTATATTGGGTACGGGACGAGCTGAAAAGTGAAGTAGAATTAAGGACTAAAGCGCAGGATACCGTGGCGTGAAAAAGTGAGGGATAAAACTAATATGACAAACAAACGAATATGGCTTAACATAGCATTGCTTTTATGTGTTGCCAGCATCGTTACGTTCGCCTATTTAGGCAGTTTGCCTTTGCTGGATCCTGACGAACCGGTATATGCGGAAACGGCCCGCGAAATGCTGCAATATCATGATTTTATTTCCCCGCGAATATATGGCGACTTTTGGTATGATAAGCCTCCTATGTATTATTGGCTGGTTGCTGGTGCGTTTAAAATTTTCGGTGTAGGTGAATTTGCAGCCAGATTTCCGTCAGCATTATTAGCAACAGCGGGAGCTTTGCTGGTCTATTTATCAGGGCGTAAGCTATTTGGCGAACGTGCAGGAATATTATCAGGATTGATATTAACCACAAGCCTTGAATACTTCTATTTAGGCAAGGCTGCTGTTACCGATATTACTTTAACCTTTTTTTTAACAGCGGCGTTGCTAGCTTTTTTGCAAAGGAAGTATTATTTTTTTTACGGCTGTGCCGCGTTAGCTGTTGTTACTAAGGGGCCGATTGGAATAATTTTTTGTAGCGTAATTCCGGGACTCTATATATTGCTAAGCGGTAATTGGGCGTTGATTAAACGTATGAAGGTTTTGAGTGGGACGTTACTATTTGCTGTTATTGCCTTACCTTGGTATATATTGATGTACTATTACCACGGAATGGATTTTATTGAAACATTTCTTGGTTTTCATAATATAACGAGGTTTTTGCAGCCGGAGCATTCATCCGGGACTCTATGGTATTACTATGTTCCGGTTATTATATTCGGCTTTTTCCCGTGGATTGCATTTATGGTGCAGGCCGTTTACGCCGCAGGGAAAGATAAGAGTGATAATCAGCGGCAGCTTGGTTTCCTAGTTATCTGGGCGGCAACTGTATTTGTTTTTTTTACTTTTTCACAAACGAAATTGATTTCTTATATATTACCGATGTATCCTCCGTTAGCGCTTTTGGTAGGCTGGTATATTGACAAAGCCTGGTCTGAGAATGCCTTCAGTATTTTAAAATGGGCTACCGTTATATTCACCGTTGTAGCCTGTATACTCGAAGCCGGTTTGATTTATGCAGGAAAGACAATGACGCCCAATTTATATTTTCCGGGAATAATCACGGCGGTTGTGTTTGCAGTAGCAAATATTTTGCAATGGTGGCTAAGCTATAAACGGAATTTTCGCTTGGTGTTTGCCATCAATATTATCCTAATGTTATTTTTTTCAACGTACTTGGTTACAAATTTACTTCCTACAATAACACCTGCATTTTCCATGAAATTACTTGTTGAGGATTTCAACCAGTATTATGACGGAAAAAGTCAAGTTTATGTAACGAAATCTTACCGGCCTGGGTTTATGTTTTATAGCGGAATACCGGGCAAAGAAAAATCAGATGCGCTACGTACCAAACTTTTGGGCGTAAAAGAAGATGCTTTTTTCATTGTTTCAACTAAAGAATATAATGAACTGCCTGCCGATCTACAAGGTAAAGTTATAGTCCTGGCTACTCATGAAGGCAAAGTTTTATTAGTCCATAAAAGTAGCAGCTAATTAATCAAGGGGGAAATCTAATGGCCACTTCTATATCTATCTCGGCCGCTCGTTCTAGGCACATTTGCTTAGGTTTGTTTTTAGTCTCCTTTGTATCCTACCTTTTGTTTAGCCACCTTGTGCCAATTACAGATCCTGTAGAATCAAATTATGCGCTTACCGCAAAAGAAATGGTGAAAAGTGGCGATTGGCTTTCACCCCGAATTTATGGACATGTTTGGTATGATAAACCGATTTTTTTTTATTGGCTTACTGCGTTAGCTTATAAATATTTTGGCTTTTCTGATCTGGCGGCACGCCTAACTCCGGCTTTATTTGCCGGACTGGGTATTGTTTTACTATACTGGTTCTTGAATAAGACTACCAATCCGTTGGTTGCGCTATTATCAACCATTGTTATGGGAACATCGTTAGAATATGTGCTTCTAGCGAAGTTTGTAATTACCGACATGGTATTGTTTGTATTTAACAGCGCTGCGCTTGTGTTCTTTTTTCTTGGATATATCCAGGAAGGGGGGACAAAACGCTGGTATTGGGCTATGTACGCAAGCATGGCCTTAGCCGTTTTAACTAAGGGACCAGTTGGTCTACTTTTGCCTGGTCTTGTAATGTTTGTTTTTATTGCAGTGCAACGCAATTGGTCAGAACTTAAAAATATGTCGATTCCGACAGGCTTAATGCTTTTTTTCATGATTGCCTTACCCTGGTATGGTGCCATGTATTATGTTCATGGATTCGATTTTATTGATACCTTTTTTGGAGTGCATAATTATTTGCGGGCCACTGTTTCGGAGCATCCCAAAGATAATGTAATCTATTACTATGTGGTAGTATTTTTTCTTAGTATGCTGCCATGGGCTCCGCTAGCATTAAAAGCTATGGTTATGACTTGGAAAGACCAAAATTTGCGGAAATCATCGCTGTGGGTATTTAGCTCTATATGGTTTGGAGTTTATTTTATTTTTTACTCGCTTATGGCTACGAAATACTTAACTTATACTTTCCCTACACTTTTTCCACTGGCGATGTTAACAGGTAATTACCTGGAACAGCTGCTAAATCACAATAAAAAAAGTACAATTCTTTCTTGGATAGGAATGCCTATATTTTTTTCGACCGCTGGCTATATTGCTGCAACTTATAGCTATTTAGAAAGTCTGTGGCTTATTGCGGGTAGCCTAACTTTACTATTTATAGCAGTATTTGTCTGGGCGAAGATAAGAAAACAATCTTCTCAATTTGTTTTGGGGTTACTTTGTGTATACCAAATAGCCATTTATATGATGCTGTCAGTATTTATCTACCCCGCTGTTGCCGAAACTAGATCTGAAAAAGAACTTGCACAAAATTTGTTGGATTATAATGACCAACGAATCGGATTTTATGAGTTTTATAGTACATCTGCCGTTTATTACAGTGGTAAAGCGGCAGTAAAACTTACCTCAGAGGAAGTAAGTGAATCACCTCAAACTAAATTGAGCTGGGCAAGCAAATATACAATGCCTACGGAATCACTAGCAAGTTTCGTGACGGATTCTAAAAAAGGTAGTATAGTTATTGTAGTACCTGATACTGGTAGGACACAGTTTTTGGCAGAGACAAAAAATAGCAATCCTCAGCTAGTGAAGACTACTGAGAGATTTAGCTATTACCGTATCGGAGATTGATTATTGGTTTGGGCTTGGGGGGAATAAAGATGCGAATACTGCTTGCTGAAGATGATAGTAAGCTTGGTAATTTAATAAAACGGATGTTAGAAAAGGTTGAAGTAGCTGTTGATTGGGTAACACGCGGGGACGAAGCGCTGGAGTGTGCAAATTACTCACAGTATGATGTAATTGTTTTGGATTGGATGATGCCAGGCGAGACGGGTATCGATGTATGCGATCATTTGCGCAAAAGTGGTTATCAAGGAGCCATTTTAATGCTTACTGCTAAAGATGATATTAGTGACCGGGTGTTAGGGCTGGATACAGGAGCCGATGACTATCTTGTAAAGCCATTTGAGTTTGAAGAACTATGTGCTCGGCTCCGGGCCTTAGCACGGCGTAGTACTGCTAAACTTAAAGAAGATATCGTGCAATTAGGTGATTTTGTCCTAAATCGCTCGACTCGCAGTGTTCGCTTTGCGCAAACTGAGGTGCAACTTACTAGTCGTGAGTTTCAATTGTTAGATTTACTTGTACAAAATAGAGGGCAGGTTGTACCAAGAGAAGTTATATTAGACCGGGTGTGGGGGCTGGAAGCCGAAATATCACAGAATAATCTTGACGCCTATGTACGTTTGCTTCGAAAAAAAATCAACCTGCCTGAGGGCGACGTGGTGATTCAAAATGTAAGAGGTGTAGGGTTCAAACTGGAGGCTCATCATGTTTGCTAAGATTCGCAACCATTTGACCATAGTTTATTCCACTGTTATGGTATGTTTTCTTATATCATTTGTGGTGGCAAGTTATACAGGGTTAGTTTGGGTACTGTACCGTCAAGAACAACAAGATATTGAAGTTTATGCCAAAGAAGAGGCCCGTGAACATAGTAGCTTGCTTCGGCAAAAGCAGCTTTCAGCAATTTTACCATCAGAAGAAGATGCAGAAAGCGATGGAGATCTATTTCATTATGCATTTGATTTAAATGGCAGACAGGTTTCTTCTAGTGAACCAGCTCATGAAGTGCGTGCCGCTATACGCGAAAAAATTCTTACCTGGCAGGAGGCTGACGGGGAAGCGGTCTTAACAAAAGTATATCTGCCTGGCGATAAGAAAAATTATTTTATGTTATGCAGTATAAAAGTTTATGATGGAGAGCATTTGCTGGGTACAGTCTTCGTGGGCAAGGATATTACGTCTTACTACATTATGTTGAAACGGTTACTGTTAGTGCTTTGTATGGTTTGCTTATTATTTCTTATTATTGCAACTTTTACCGGGCATTTATTGGCAGGGCGGGCAATTATCCCAATTAAAAATTCTTTTACGCGACAACGTGAGTTTGTTGCGGACGCATCTCATGAACTTCGTACTCCTCTTAGCGTTATGCTAACTTCCGTCGAGGCAATTCGAACAGACGATGAAAATACGCTTTCTTCATTTTCTGAGCAGGTTCTCGAGGATATGAGAAGTGAAATCAAAAGAATGACTAAAATTGTTTCTGATTTATTGACTCTGGCTAGGGCTGATGCTGGAGCGGAAATTCTAATTAAAGAAAAATTTGATATAAGCGATATTGCAGAGAAAGTCATCCGTTCCTTTCAGCCAGTAGCAGTCGAAAAAGGAGTTAAACTTGATTTTGTCGGTATAAACGATCTTTTTATTCATGCAGATAAGGAGAAAATTACTCAGCTATTGTTGATTCTTATTGATAATGCTTTAAAGTATGTGAAGCAAGATGGAAAGGTAGTTCTTTTTATCAAGCAATCATCTGGTTCGAAGGGGACAGTCAATATTATCGTACAAGATAACGGAGTAGGTATTCCTGAAGAACAACAACAATTTATTTTTGAACGGTTTTACAGAATAGATAAAGCGCGTTCCCGGGTAGCAGGTGGTACAGGTCTGGGCTTATCTATCGCGAAATGGATTGTGGAAGCACATCGCGGAACCATAAATGTGGAAAGTGCCGTTGGTAAGGGGAGTACTTTTACTGTAAGTTTACCTAATTAAGAGATTAAAACATTTACCTAAAAAAGGGGACAGATTACTTTGAACAAAAGTAGTCTGTTCCCTTTGCTACTTTATAAAGCGACATGTGACTAATTTTTAGAATGGTAAATAAATATATAGCCGGGCACATGAGTAATCACAAGCTCAGGTTTAACGGTCATAGCAACTGCTTGGGGAGTACAGAACACCAACCCAGAATAGGGGAACTCCTTCAGGCTTGATTATTTTATAAACAAACTGTCAAGATGCATTCCAACATGATAAACTAAATATAAAGGTTATGGAAAATAGAATTTGGAGTGGATACAGTGCTTATCTTAAGTACAATAAATAAATTTTCTCAAGTAATTAATAATTTTAGAGTATTGTGCAGGTTAAGTGTACTTTGCCTTTGTGCGGTGATAACTGTATTTGTAATATTTGATGTGAGTTTATGTAATGCAGAAAGAAGTAAAGTATTTGTAATCGGCGGAGACGATAATTTTCCGCCGTATGAATATGTGTCGGCAAAAGAAGGAATACAATCTTACCGTGGATTCAATGTAGATATTATGCGGGCCATCGCTTTGCAGACCGGTATTGAAATTGAGTTTAGACCAATGACTTGGGCTGATGCTCTACAAGCCTTAGATAACGGAGAAATAGATGCAATTCAGGGTATGAAATATGATAGTGAACGTCTCAGTAAATACGACTTTTCCGATGAGTATATTACAAGTTCTCAGGTGGTTTTCGTTCTCAGTGGTATGTATATATCAGAATTGGATGAACTACGGGACCATAAAGTAGCTGTCCAAAAAGGTGATATTGCCTATCAAAATCTTAAAAGCCACTCGTCTTTTAGTGTTGTAGCTGTGCCAAACCAAGAGGAAGCTTTTAAATTGCTGCTTGCTGGAGAAGTAACGGCAGTTATTGGTAATAAGCTGGCCGGCCAGTATATTTTGCAGCGGAATAATCAGGTTGATAATGTGAAAATGATCGGGCCGGATATTGATCCGCACAATTACGGAGTTGCTGTTAAAAAAGGAAATACCGAATTAATTCAAATTATTAATACAGGACTGCGTGAGATAAAGAAAAATGGAACGTATGATAAAATTAGTAAAAAATGGTTTGGTGAGCTAATTGATCACCCGTCTTCTTACTATAAAGATCGACTTATTTTGGTTATAACACTGGCAGTTGTATTGTTTCTAGGATTAATTGCGGCAGGTCATATTAGTTTTATGTTGAAAAATGAAGTCGCGAAACGGACGCGGGAAATTGCGGGTATCAATAAAGCCTTAATGGAGAAAAACGAATATATTAAGCGGGAAAACCTGCATAAGGAGAAAATTTTAAACAGTGGCTACAGCGGGATAATAACATTGAATCAAGATGGTATCATTCAATTTATTAACGATTATGCGGTTCAGTATATGGGAGTAAGTAATGCTATAGGGTTGCATTATTCCAGTACTCCGATAGTTGAACTCTTTCCTCAGGATGATATAAAGTCGATCTTTAGAGAAACAGAGAATATGATTAGAGGCGAAAAAAATATAAGAGGTTATAGTGTGGAATATACTATCTGTTTACTATCTCAGGACGAAATAATGGAGGGGATTGTAATCAGCTTCCGCGATATTACTCTTGAAAAGAGAATGCATGAGCAACTAATACGCAAGGATAAAATGGAAGCATTAGGAAGCCTGGTAGCGGGTATTGCCCATGAGATAAGAACTCCACTTACCTCGATAAAAATGTTTACCGAATTATTGCCTGTTAAATACGAAAGTGTTTCTTTCAGACAACAGATAAGCCGCTTTGTTCCACAGGAGGTGGAGAGAATCAATGATATGGTTAACAGCTTGTTAGAATATGCCAGGCCGCGTAAACCAAGTCCGGAGTCGTTCGGCTTAAACCAACTTGTAGAAAATGTATTGATCTTATTTACCGGACATATTGAAAAACATTGTATTTTAATTACACATCAAATTGATGACCAAATTACTGTGTTTGCAGATAAACAGCAAATTCAGCAGGTGCTGATTAATATTTTGTTAAATGCTATTGAAGCAATGGAAGAGCAGGAAAAAAAGAAAATTGCTATTTCTTGCAGTTCGAATGAGCATTCTGCCGTTATGGTAATAGAAGATAGTGGGTTAGGTATGAATGAAGAAATCGTAAGCAAGATATTTGATCCCTTTTTTACTACCAAACCACTAGGAACAGGATTAGGATTAGCTATTAGCTATAAGTTGGTTCGTGAAAATAATGGACGGATTTGGCCGGAGAGTCTGCCTGGTATTGGGACAAAGCTATATATTGAATTACCGCGGAGCTCTTGTAGGGGTGGGAAAAGTGTTTAAGTTATTAGTTATAGACGACGAAGAGTCTATCTGCTCTTCGCTGGCGTTTGCACTAGAAAATGAGTACGAGGTTTTTACTGCAAGCAATGAAAAAAATGCGATAGATTTATTTACAACTCACGAAATTGATCTTGTACTTCTGGATTTACGGTTAGGGAAAACTGATGGTTTAGAGGTATTAACTAAAATTAAGGAACTTAGGCCGACGGCAATGGTTATAATTATGACGGCCTACGGCAGCATTCGGTCGTCTGTTTTCGCTATGAAAAAAGGCGCATTTTATTACATTACAAAACCGATTAACATAGAGGAAGTAAAAGCTCTTTTAAATAATGCAACAAACTACATTAAGCTAAGTAGTAGAGTTGAGCATTATGCCGACAGGTTTTTTCGTGAATATGAGCAGGCTGGGATTATTGGTAGATCGCAGACAGTGCGCAATGTATTCAGTATGGTTGAGAAGGTACGAAATACGGATACTAATGTAATGATTACCGGTGAGAGTGGTACTGGAAAGGAATTAGTAGCACGGGCAATACACTTTACCGGAAATAGAAAAAACGAACCGTTTGAAGTCATCAACTGTGCTGCCATTCCTCCTAACTTACTTGAAAGCGAACTATTCGGCCATGAACGTGGCGCATTCACAGGTGCTTTACGAAGAAAGCAAGGCATTTTTGAATTAGCTGATAAAGGTACCTTATTTCTTGATGAAATATGCGAAATGGATATAAATTTGCAATCAAAACTTCTCAGGGTAGTACAGGAAAAGGAGATTACTCCGCTAGGATCTACTATTCGGAAACGTATAAATGCTCGTATACTATGTGCAACTAATAGAAATTTCGCCGTTGAAATTTCTGCAGGGAGATTTCGTGAAGATCTTTATTATCGGCTCAATGTGATTAATATTCAGCTACCTTCTTTGCGAGAGCGTCCTGAGGATGTTCCACTATTGGTAAGATATTTTATTTCCAAATATAATCGAAAAATGGGAAGAAGTATTGAAGGCATTAACGTGGAAGCATTAGAAGCATTATGCAGGTATTCGTTTAAAGGCAATGTGCGTGAACTGGAAAACATAATAGAGCGAGTGCTTGTACTTAGTAATGGGCCTTATATTGGAATAAATGATTTACCGGCCGAGATATGTATGAGGCAAGGAATGAACCCCAATAATCCTCAAATGCTTATACCTGTACATGTAGGGGAACGTATGGAGGATATTGAGCAAAGAGTAATTCTCTACACACTAAAATCTTTAAAGGGCAATCGACGGGAAACGGCAAAAACATTAAATATTAGTGAGCGGAGTCTGCGCTATAAACTTAAAGAATATAGTTTGAAAACTGAAAAAATTGCAGAAACGGCAAAATTTGCCGACATAAAGGGATGAATTTTCTGCAATTTTTGCCATAATTTGTAGAGAAAGATATAAAAAACCTACAATTTTGTGAAAAAATGACTTTTGGCATGAAAATTGCGAATAATTAGTGTTTAGACGAGTATTGCCTCCAACATTGGTGGTACAGCTATTGGTCAAACAGGAGGGAAACTAATGTTTAAACATGGAAATAATTCAATTCGTAAATTACTAACGCTCAAAAATAAGTTATTGTTATCGTTACTGGCCGTTTCGATAATACCGTTAATCGCTGTGGGTTTTTATATTAATATGTACATACAGAAACAGAACTTTAATTCAGTCTATAATACTAATGTAGCGCAACTGAACCAAATTGATTTGCAAGCAACAGCCTTTTTTACTGATATTGAATATAATGTTCAAATGCTGGCTAATACTGAAATTATGAAAACAAAAAACGACAATGAGTTTTCAAATTTTCTTCAAGCAGATGAGACGACTTTTATATACAATATAAAGAATGAAGAAGCGCAAATACTAAATATATTCCAGACTTTCAAAAAAAGCCACCCATATGCAACAATGGTGTATATGGGAAGAGAAAACGCTGCCTATATTCAGTATCCGGCCCGCGGGAAGCCGACAAAATATGATCCCCGTGTACGGGGATGGTATAAAGCCGGCATGGCTCAGCCCGGGACATTTGCAATAACCGATGCATATAAACCGCTTACAAGTAATGATATAGCTGTAAGCGCAGTGATAGCACTTATGGATGGAAATAAACCTTATGGTGTTGTTGGCGTTGATGTATCGTTAAATTACTTAGCAGAGGTAATGTCCAAAATCCGCGTAGGCGAAAACGGTTATGCTTTTCTGTTTGATAAAAAGGGCGTATTGTTAACAAACCCAAATCCGGAAAAAGTATTCAAAAAATATAATGAAGTTGGTTATGATGTTTACGAACAAATAGCCCAAAATGACAAAGGTTATGTGATGTTTACTGAAAATGGCGAAAAGAAATATTTGTTTTATCATACCTCACCAATGTTAGGGTGGAAGATTTGTTCGGTGATTCCTGAAACTGAAATCACTGCCGCTACGGCGAGTATTGCCAAAACAACGGTGGTTGCTGTACTAATTACCGTGCTCTTAGCTATATTTGTTGCAATATACGTGGTTCGCCACATTACTCGTCCGATTAACCAGCTTGTTACATTTTCTAATCAAATGGCCGCAGGCGATCTGACAAATTCTATTAAAGTGCAGGGCAACGATGAAATTGGTCAACTTCAGAGAGCCTTTAGTAATATGACTCAAGATTTGCGAGAAATAGTTCATCGTATTCAGGATAGTGCCCAACAGGTAGCTGCGTCTTCGGAAGAGCTAACTGCCGGTGCTGAGCAGTCCGCACAAACAACCAATCAGGTAGCAGCCACGATTACCAATGTGGCTAGGAGTACAGAGCAGCAATTAAATGCTGTTAACGAAACGACTCAGTTTATCGAAAAATTATCGACTGGTATTCAGCAGGCCGCGGCAAGCTCCCATTCGGTAGCTGATGTTGCGGACAAAACGGCCGCTGCCGCAAATAGTGGCGTTACGTCGATAAGTACTGCAATGAGCCAAATGTCACATATTGAAGCAACAGTGGCAAATTCTGCTCAAGTAGTATCCAAATTAGGTGAGCGGTCCAAAGAGATCGGACAGATAGTAGACGTAATTTCCGGAATTGCAGGTCAAACCAATCTGCTTGCTTTAAATGCCGCCATTGAGGCCGCCCGGGCTGGTGAACAAGGACGAGGCTTTGCTGTAGTGGCGGAAGAAGTTCGCAAATTAGCAGAGCAATCTCAAGAAGCCGCCAAAGAAATTGCCAGCTTAATTAATGAGATACAGAGTGATACTGAAGTGGCTGTTGTAGCTATGAACGATGGTACGCGCGAGGTTAAGGTAGGCACAGAAGTCGTCAATACTGCCGGCGAAACTTTCAACGAAATAACCTCGCTGGCGAGTCAGGTTTCGAGCCAGATCAAGGAAATTACAGCGACAATCCAGCAAATGGCAGGAGGTAGTCAGCAAATTGTTGCTTCAGCTAAAGCGATAGATAACCTATCAAAAGAAAATGCCGGACACACCCAGACAGTATCGGCTGCTACAGAGGAGCAATCTGCGACAATGCAAGAGATAGCATCCTCAAGCCACAGTCTGGCCAGAATGGCTCAGGATTTGCAGGATGTTATTGGCAAATTCAAAGTGTAACAATTAAAATTGTCTATTATCCAGTGGTTGACAATCTGAAAATTTTATGTGATAATCAAAAGAACAAATGCATATAAGAATCCTTTAAATCAGTCCTGTGAGGCTGGCAAGGTCAGAGCTTGATGTTTTATTAAGCGTATTTGTGTTGAAAATCAGCTCAATCAAGGCTTTCTGCCGTCTCCAGGCAGAAAGCCTTTTTAATTTTATTGGGGGGAATTGCTGTGGATATTGAAGTTAAAGCCAACCAAAGCAGTATAGGGGTTGTTGCGTCAACCGGTGCGATGGGGGATGTTGATAATACTTCGGCCAGTTATCGTTGGAAGGTGCTAATTGCTTCGGTAACGGGATATGCCATGGACGGGCTGGACATGCTGATCCTGTCTTTTGTAATGGCTTCAGTAATGAGCACGTTTGGCCTTAGCTTGGCTGAAGGCGGGTTCGTGGCTACCGTTACCTTGTTTGGGGCGGTCATAGGGGGTTATGTTTTCGGAATTTTAGCCGACTATATTGGCCGGGTCAAAGTATTTTCCCTAACTATCTTAATCTTTTCCATATTTACCGGATTAACGGCGTTTTCATCAAGTCTGACTGAGTTGAATATTTACCGCTTTTTAGCGGGTTTGGGCCTAGGCGGAGAATTTGGTATCGGCATGACTTTGGTAACTGAAACCTGGCCAAAAGAAAAGCGAGCCAGAGTTACCGGCGGGGTTGCAATCGGCTGGCAATTAGGTGTTGTCCTTGCAGCCGCAGTAAGTGCATGGGTCTTGCCGACATACGGATGGCGGGCCGTTTTTCTGGTAGGTTCTTTACCGGCGCTGTTTGCTGCCTGGTCTCGTTATGGTTTGGCTGAACCGCCTATCTGGGTAGCTAGAAATGAATTGAGGAAGCGTCTTAGAGAAAAAGTAAAAAATAATGAACCCATGACACAAGAGGAACTAGCAGTATATAAGGAAACAAACAAATTTCCATTATTGCACTTATTCGCTGATAAAAAAATTTCCACAAAAACTTTTGGACTTACCGTCATGACGAGTGTACAGAATATGGGTTACTACGGTATTATGGTCTGGCTGCCGACAATCTTAATGCAAAAGCATGGTTTAACGTTAACTAAAACCAGTGCATGGATGATAGCAACCGTTCTCGGAATGATGCTTGGAATAATGGTATTTGGCTATATTGCTGACAAAGCTGGCAGACGTCCGGCCTTTATAACTTTTCAACTTATGTCAGCGGTGTGTATATGGATTTACTCCGGTTTATCAGACCCGATGCACCTTTTAATCGGTGGTGCAACCCTTGGATTCTTCTGTAATGGCATGATGGCAGGATATGGCGCACTACTGTCCGAAAACTACTCTACCGATGCGCGGTCTACCGCAGAAAACTTCATTTTCAATACCGGGCGTGCAGTTGGCGGTCTGGCTCCCGTACTTATCGGCATGCTGGCGGCAAAGTACACACTGTCTGGCGCACTAGCACTGCTGGCCTTCATTTATATAGCTGCTGCAATCAATGTATACTGCTTAATTCCTGAAACTAAAAATAAAGAATTAATTGATTAAATATTTACCCACGCGTAAAACCCTGCTCAAATATTGGGCAGGGTCTTTTGTACTTTTCTTCCCTGTATTTTACGCTATATTAAAACATTGATATGTGATATAATATTTTCGCTGATAGTATTGCGAAATACAGATATTAATATATACGAATGAAAGGGGCATTAAGACATGCCAAAAAAGGACTACAATTGGATTATTGGCTGTCTGACGCTGGTGCTTTCCCTTGCCATTTTGTTTGGCGGCCAATTTTTGTGGAATAAATACGCGGTAGCTAACCCGATAAACAAAATGTTTCAAAATATTAACGGTGTTGAGTCGGTAACGGTGGGGCGCTTGAATGAGCAAGGCAAGAATAATGAAAAGGTAAAAATATATGTAAAGCTTAACAACGTTTCTAACCTGCAGAATTTATATAGTGAAATAACCGACGGGTTGAAACAAGTGGATGGCGGCAAGAAATACGATATCGTTATTCAGGACACACGGACACCTGAATTAGAACAGTTCTATTACACAATTCACTATTATGTTCAAGAAGCTATTTTTACAGGAAACTTTGCAGCAATGGCAGATCATATTACAGCGAAGGCCGTTAGCGCAGGGGTGGATGCTCAGATATATGTTGATACCAAAAATATATATTTAAAGATGACCCGGGGGACGGCGGAAATGTATGTGATTGTTCCTCGAGATGCCAGCAGCCAAGGGGGGAAATAGGATGCGCTATTTTGAGATTATCGGAGGTATGGCGGCAGCTTTAGTAATCTTTTTAGCTGTACAGGGAATTGATATATTTCCGGTGCTGCTTTTGGCTGGTTTACTAGCTGCTTTCTATATCGCTAATGTTAAACGCTCTGGCGGTAAGTCATTTGCTGGTATTTCAAAGAAAGCCGGCGAGGAACAATTGATAAGTTTTGAAGATATTGGCGGCCAGGATATCGCTAAAGGTGAGCTGCAAGAGGCACTTGAGTTTATAAAAGATATTGAAAGACTTAAAAACTTAGGTATTCGCCCGCTTAAAGGCATTTTGCTTAATGGACCGCCCGGTACGGGTAAAACACTTTTAGCAAAAGCGGCAGCTTGTTTTACCGGTTCAGCATTTCTGGCAGCCAGTGGCTCTGAGTTTGTTGAGCTGTACGTCGGTGTTGGTGCCCAGCGGGTTCGACAACTCTTTAAGCAGGCTCGCGATATTGCCAGACGCAATAATAAAAAAAGTGCCGTGATTTTTATTGATGAAATTGAGGTACTCGGCGGCAAACGTGGGCAAAATTCCGGACATATGGAGTACGACCAAACACTGAATGAATTATTGGTACAAATGGATGGCATGTCAGAAAATGACGATATCCGGGTGTTAGTAATTGGGGCAACGAACAGAAGTGATATGCTTGACCCTGCGTTATTGCGTCCGGGCCGATTTGACCGGCAGGTTAAAGTTGATTTGCCTGATAAAAAAGGCCGGGTCAAAATTCTTGAATTGCATACGCGTAATAAACCCTTGGCAGAGGATGTTTTGCTGGAAGAGGTTGCTAATGACACCTTTGGGTTTTCGGGGGCTCATTTGGAGAGTGTAGCTAATGAAGCAGCTATTCTAGCTTTCCGGGAAAACGCCGGAGAAATTACTGCCCAACATTTACGCAGTGCGGTCGAAAAAGTAATTATGGGAGAAAAATTGGATAGAATTCCGGGCGGTGAGGAAAAAAGCCGGATTGCTATTCATGAAACAGGGCATGCGGTGCTGAGTGAATGTATTCAACCGGGCTCTGTTGCCAGTGTCAACGTAGTTCCTCGTGGTAATGCCTTAGGTTATGTGCGGCAAACACAGCAAGAAGATATGTATTTGTATACTGTCGATTTCATTAAAGGCAAAATAGCGGTTGCGATTGCGGGGGCGATTGCTGAAGATATATTCCTGGGGGCACGTAGTACTGGTTCGGATAATGACTTTAAGCAGGCTGCAAGTATGGCGAAACAAATTATATTTGGCGGTATGTCCGAGCTTGGTATTGTATCACCGGAGGATGTGCCTAAAGACCTGCTCCATAATGCTATCACCAGCATTATAAAAGAGATTGAATGCAAAGTAAGGACTATGCTTATGGATAAAAAAACCGAGTTTGACACGGTGGTAAAAATATTACTAGCGAAAGAATTTATTTCTGGAAGCGAGTTTCGCGTTCTTCTGAATAACTCTGAACAAGTGGCGTAAAGTCCATCCTATTAGATGGGCTTTTTTTCGTATACTACTGCATTTCGTGGAAAAAATAAATTAGTATGATGAAAACAGCGATTTTTCTAGGCGGCGGTGCTTCAGCTGCCGAAGGTGCACCTGTACAAAGTGCACTTTTTAAAAAATATTTTAAAGCACTTCGTGCCGAAAATAATTATAGTGACTATAAGCGGGTAAGTGAGCTTAGTGCCTACTTTAAGCAAATGTTTTTTATTGATGTGCTTAATGATGATTTAGATGAGATTAATTTCCCGACGTTCGAAGAAGCAATAGGTCTTTTGGATTTGGCGGTACGCAAGCGCCAGTCTTTCCGGGATTTTGATCTGGAAAACCTGGCAAAAAGCAGTAATCGAATTGGCTTTATTCGGCAATATTTGGTTCTGCTAATGGCTGAGGTACTTGAGGATAAAACGGCAGCAGTTAAAGGTCTACATCGTTCTTTAGTTGAACGGCTCAACAAATTTGGCGTCCTAAAAGACATGATATTTATCTCCACTAACTACGACGTTCTTATTGATAGGGCGTTAGCTTCGTGTGAAGATACATTTTTAGACTATGGTATAGACTTTAGCAACTACAGAAGTCCAATGTGCTCCCCGGAAGAGCGTAAGCAGGCTGTCAGTTTGTATAAAATCCACGGTTCTTTGAATTGGTCCTATTGCCCGACTTGCAATTTACTAAAGCTTATCAAATATCAGCAAGGATTGCTTAAGCTTTTAACTGATCCGTCTCAAGCAGTTTGTGCAATTTGTCAATCTGTTAAGACTCCGGTAATTGTCCCGCCTACTTTTTTCAAAGATATGTCCAACAGCTTTTTAAATATTGTTTGGCATAAGACGGAAGCAAGTCTCAAAGATGTTGGGCATCTTGTTTTCTGCGGCTATTCTCTCCCCGACGCTGACATGCATATCAAGTACCTTTTAAAACGGATTCAGACCAATCGTACTGACAGGTTAAAGATAACCGTAATTAATAACTATCAAGGCAAGAAAATGGAAAAGGCTGAAGAAGAGAAAAATCGTTATATGCGTTTTTTAGGTACAAAAACTCGTTTTACTGATGATACATTCGAAGATTTTTGTCAGCGCCCGGAAAACTTTTTATAGTTGTTCCACTTCTTGGACTTGGATTTTATTTTAAAGCTTAGTATGTAATTTTAGTCAACATTAGCACAGAGAAAACCCATCAGTTAAAAATGATGGGTTTTCTGACGTTTACTCTAAATTTTTTCGAAAATGATGAACTTAAAAATGGATATTATTTACATGACAGGTATTTATAGTATAAAAGTGTTATAATATGGATTAGGTAAAGGTGTTGGAGGTTAAAAATGGATGTTGTAAAAATATTTTGGGAAGACCCATATCTTACAGAATTAGATGCAAAAGTAACAAGCGTTGAGAATGACTACATTACTGTAGATAGAACAATTGCTTTTGCTTTCTCTGGTGGACAAGAAAGCGATACCGGAACAATAGGTGGTTTAAAAATACTTAATGCCGAAAAACGGGATAAGCAGATTGTATATCAGTTAGCCGGACATGCCATGTCAGTAAATAATCCTGCGCGAATATGCATTGATTGGAACAGACGGTATTCGCTTATGAGACTACATTTTGCGGCGGAAGTTGTTTTGGAACTTATCTATCAAAAATTTAATCACCCCGAAAAAATCGGAGCGCATATAGCAGAAGATAAAGCGAGAGTGGACTTTTATTGGCAAGGTAATATATCCCAAACCTTTAGTTTGCTTCAAGATGAAATTCAGAAACTTGTTAGTAATGATTTGCCGATTACAAGTGCTTTCAGTGACCCGGAAAACGAAGTACGGTATTGGGAAATTAATAACTTCGCTAAAGTGCCCTGTGGAGGTACACATATAAAAAGGACAGGTGAAATTGGGGAAGTAGTACTAAAAAGAAATAACATTGGAAAAGGAAAAGAGAGAATTGAGATTTTTTTAAAAGAGTAACATTATAAAAAGTCGACTTGCTCCGTACTATGATGGTAAAAAGCCATAAGGATAAAAGAAGAGAGTAAGTAGTAATACAGATTACTAAACTTACTCTCTAATTATTTATATTGGTAATTTTACTTATTTTTGATTAAAGGCCAGCAATAAAATATTATTACCGTGTTTAGAAGCGAACTCTTTTTCAAACTTTTTAATAGTTTCAAGCTCGTCTAAGGATAAGGAGGCAAAATCAGTATTGTTCGCGTGCATTGTAAAGACTCCTTTCTATAATGAGATTCATTTTAATTTTTCCCATTATAGAAATTATATGCTTCTTACAGGCGACCGCTGCAGTTTAAAACATTGCGGATTTTGTGCTTAACCATACCTTTGATTGCTTCACGGGCGGGTTTGAGATACTGACGAGGGTCGAAATCGGATGGGTGATTGGCAAGGTGTTCTCTAATGGAAGCAGTCATAGCCAAGCGAAGGTCGGTATCAATATTAATTTTACATACACCCAGTTTCCCGGCTCTGAGCAGCATATCTTCAGGAACTCCTTGAGCGCCTTTAATTTGGCCGCCAAAATTATTGCATTTCTCGACAAACTCAGGCAGAACGGTCGATGCACCATGCAATACCAGCGGGAAGTTCGGTAACAGACGGGAAATTGTTTCAAGACGGTCAAAGTCAAGTTTGCATTCACCTTTGAATTTGTAGGCACCGTGACTTGTGCCGATAGCAATTGCAAGGGAGTCTACACCGGTACGCTGTACAAACTCAACTGCTTGATCCGGATCAGTATATGTAGCGTCTTTTGCGCTAACGTTAACAGCATCTTCAACACCGGCCAAACGGCCAAGCTCTGCTTCAACTACTACGCCGCGCTCATGCGCATAATCAACAACTTTTTTAGTCAGGGCAATATTTTCTTCAAACGGCAATTTAGAGCCGTCAATCATAACCGAAGAAAATCCGCCGTCAATGCAGGATTTGCAGATTTCGAAATCTTCACCATGATCGAGGTGTAAGCAAATAGGTAAGTTTGAATCTTCCAGAGCTGCCTCGACTAGTTTCACAAGGTAGATATGTCTGGCGTATTTACGGGCACCGGCAGATACTTGAAGGATGAGTGGAGCTTGTTCTTCTTTTGCAGCGTCAACAATGCCTTGAATAATTTCCATATTGTTAACGTTAAAAGCGCCAACGGCATACTGTCCTTCATAGGCTTTTTTAAACATGTCTTTTGAGGTTACTAATGGCATGGGAATCCCTCCTAAGTTTTTCCTGAGCAGATATATTGTAGCACATTTTAAATACATTATAGCATATTTGGAATTTTTCCGCCAAGTTTGCTAATAAGATTAATAAAATCTAAAGGTAACTTAGTCGAAATAGTAACTGGAGTGCAAGTAATAGGATGTGGCAGAGTTAAATGTGCTGCATGTAAAGCTTGGCGGTTAATTAACGTTTTAGAACCTCCATAGAGGTCATCGCCTAATAAAGGGCAGCCAATGTGGCTGAGATGAACCCGTATTTGATGCGTTCGTCCGGTTTCCAATGTAATTTCAAGTATGCTGGCTTCATCAAAACTTGCTATGACACGATAATGGGTAAGGGCAGCTTGTCCGTCAGCTCGAACTTCCCGCTCGATAATACTATTTGCCTTTCGACCAATAGGGGCATCAATAGTACCCGATGCCGGGGAAGGCGTTCCATTAGTAACAGCTAAATATTGCTTTATTAATAGTTTGTGATTTTGATTCAGCCAGTGTTGAATATCCGGGCGTTTGGCTATTAGCACTAACCCCGATGTGTTCCGATCTAACCGATTAACCGGATGAAAGCCGCAAGAATAATTTTGTACATTATAATAATGCATTATAGCATTGCCTAATGTTCCTGAATGTTCTCCGGCTGCGGGATGCACAAGCATACCCGCAGGTTTGTCTACTGCCAGAAGCCATTCGTCTTCGTAAATTATGTTAAGCTCCAGGGACTCGGCAATTATAGAGGAATTTTCCGGCCAGGAGACAGTGATAATATCCCCGGGATATACAAGATCATGAGCGGCGGCAGGTTGTGAATTAATCACAAGAGTTCCGTTGTTTTTTATTTTGCGCCATAGAGTTAATGACACGCCGGCTTGCCGACGTAAAAAATCTTTTGCAGGCAAGGCAGAAGTAGTTGGCGGAACCATAAAATCTGGCATAATGACTCCTTTGCTTAAATTGGTAGTTATTACATATTATTTCGTAGAAAAAATATAAAAATCCTTTCATGGAAAAGTCCAGTACAAAGGCTGTTCTATAGGGCAAAAAAAAGGAGGCAAATTGCCTCCGGTGCAAACGACTCTGTTACATTGTATTTTGGAGCATACTTATCATTTCTGCCAAGTGTTCTCTTTCCATGCTAATTGATTCCTTAATATAATCCCCCATGGGATTTGTCCGTAATCCATAGTAGTAGGCAAAACGGCGGTGTCGCCGAATAAGCCCTAAGAGGAGGGATAAAATCAGTAAACGGTTGCCAAAAAACTGACGCTCGGTTTCCGCCAGCTCGCTGTCACGCATTGAGAAACCCTGCTTCTTCATGACTGTGGCCAAATTGTCATCGTGCATGCAAATCATATGGATTACATCCAAGTAAGATTCCCAATGTTTTTCCGCAATTGTTTCTAGTGAGTCTCGCATGCCATCAATAGCGTGTTCGGACGCTTCCACACAGTTTTGCATAAGCTCAAGCTGTTCTATAGCTTCATGATGTAGAGTAGTCATATGCACTGGATCAACGGCCAGTGACCGGCGGTTGTATAGTTTTCTCATGGAACATCTTCTCCTCTGCCAAGGCTATAGAAAAACTTTTAGCGACGACCTTTAAATGGAGCAATGAAGCGAATCATTTTGATTGGCACATGTAATGAAATGGCGCGACGGCAAAACGTGCTGTTAACGATGATATAGTCGCATCCTACATAACAAATTGTTCCGCAGAAAGTAGAACCTTTGCGATCAATTATGGCATCAGTACCGATGATAATTTCATCGCCCAGGAAGCAAAGCAGGCGGTCTTTGAAGCTATCACGATACATTTTGTAAGCCATAGGATCAGTCATTAACTCGTCTTCGCAGCACATCATTTCTTTTTCCGGAAAATCGCAGCACATTTTATCTTCTGGACCATACCAATGTGGATATTTAGATTCCATAAATATCAATGACCTCCTTTATTTACCTTATGAGAAGTTATACATGTTTAGATTTCGGTTTCTACTTCAGCATATGAATTTCAAATACATAATGTTACAGCAGTCAACAATTTAGAAATAGGAATTAAATAGGACTTAAGCACTAGACGGATTCTCTGTTCGAGGCAGGAAAAAAGGCGTATTCAGCGAATATATAACCTATCCTTATAAGGTAGGTGGCCTGCAGTCAATGGAATTTATGAAAAATAGCAACATTATTCTTATGGGCTTTTTGGTATGGCTGATTATTGCACCGCGTGTTAATAGTCCGCGTTACGGCGAACTATTTTTGGCTTATATGACAGCGCTTTTGTTTTCTCTAATTGGCAGTTCGGAGATTATGATGATAAAGCCAGTCGCTTTCTTCTTTACGTTAGGCGGAGTGCTGGCTTTTTGTTACGTTGTCGTACGGAAAACAATCAGAATAACAATTAGAAGATAAGGGGGCAAATTCATGCCTGCAAATGCTGAAAAAAGATCTAATCACCGGGGGCGGGATAGTAAAGAAAATGAAAGGGCCGAAGTCCGCTATTTTAAAGGGGAAGATCAATTTGAACGGTGGCGTAAAGAATTCGTACAACATCAGGATTATGAGCTTAAATTGGCGTCAGTTAGTAAGCTGAATTATGAACCGGTCGACTACCAAGGCTTACTTGTGCGGGAATCATTTCCCGAACTAAAACTGACTGATTATAGCCACCTTGTTGGGATTGCTAAACAAAAAGCCGAGGAGAAATACTTCTACCCGGTTGCCGCCAGGATTGCTGGAATCGTATGTTTACTGGGTATTTTGGTTATACTTTTTAGTCCAATCACGCTCTTAATAACGGCTGCATTAGGGGTAGCCACTGGTGTATCGTTGCACTTTACAATAAAGGATAGGGAAAGTGCAATAAAAAAAGCGGAAGAGAATGCACTAGAGGAGATCGCCAAACGAAACGAACAGGAACGCCAAGTACATGCAGAGCGTAAACGTCAGCATGATGAGAAAGAAGATGCTCGTATCGGGCAAACCGAGCTGCTGCTCTCGGGTGAACCTAGTGCAGTTAGGTCCAGACTGGATGAAGTTTTAAATCGTCTAAAGCTGCCCGTTGTCGTGGAAGTAGATATCGATTTTTATAATAACATCCCGTTAGTGAAGGTATGGTTGCCGGCAAAAGGTGTCATTCCCAAACAAACATGCGAAATGCTCACTTCGGGGCGGCTTCAATACCAAGATAAAGATACCCGGGTTTATAACAAACAATATTTTGAGTTATGTGCAGGAATTATCTTGCAAATTATGTCTGCGATAATGGCAAATATACCGTCATTTCAAGAAGGATATGCAGCCGGTATTGTTAAAAACGATCTTAGTGATGATTGTGTGTTAGCCGTTAAAATTCCTCGTGAAAAGATCGATACTGTTGGGCGTGCGTCTAATGCGGTCGCCGCAATTCAGGCATTTGATGCAGTATATGAATGCGATACTGCGTTAGTTCTGTATCCTGTTAATATGTTGTACCCGCCGGAATGGGAAGAGGTCGATAAACAATCATTAAAGAGCCTGCGGGTGCGGATTTTCAAATAGAAAGATAATTAATACATAGTAGTATTTATTGTTGAATTTTGAAGTAATTTGTAATATTAACATTTTGTGGGAAGGGAGTAAGTAAGTTTTTGTAGAATAAATAAGTATGGCGCTCTTGAGAGCCGGGGAGATACTCCCTGGCCTTTTTGCGTAATTGAAAGCTAGGTACCTTTCATTAGTTGAGAGAACGACTAAGGCATCTGTTGATGACTTAGGGCTTGGCGTTTGACAGAGCGTACAGCATAGTTTTTAATAAAATATGGCGGGTGAGGGATTTATGGTTCAAATCGCTACTAAGTCTTATAATGTGAAAGACATTACTCCTGGTATGACGATTGGAAAACCAGTGTTGGGAACCAATGGTCGTGTAATTCTAGCTGAAGGTATCATCATTTCGGAGCGAATTATTGAGCAACTTAATAATTGGGGGATAAGCTCGATTGACATCCAGGAAATTAGTCAGACCGTTAGTGCGCATGTTGAAGAAATCGAACATTGTGCAAAGCAGACTAAGGAAAACTATGAAAAAACATTAGATTTGTTAAAAACAAATTTTGAGCAGACCCGCCGTTACAAGAAGTTGTCTGTAGCCTCTATGCGCCAGTTATCTGATGATCTTATTAAACAATTAGTTAATACTTCTGGCATAATTTCTTTTTTGTTGATGTTAGAGCGCAAGGATGATTATACTTTTCATCATTCTTTGAATGTATCAATATTATCAGGTGTATTAGGAAAATGGCTTGGAGTTTCGGAGCAAGACCTAAGTGATTTAACTCTTGCCGGGTTAATGCATGACGCAGGCAAAGCTTTGATAGATATCGGTATTTTAAATAAACCGGAAAAATTAACGGGTAAAGAATTCGAAATTATGCGTTATCACCCGGTATTTGGTTATGAGCTTTTACGGGAAGATAAACAGTTACCTGAAGCTGTAAGGTTAGGAGTGCTTCAGCATCATGAACGGATGGATGGCAGCGGTTATCCGCTAAAGCTCTCCGGGGGACAAATACATACCTTTGGAAAGATTATCGCGATAGCCGATATTTATGATGCAATGACTTCTGATCGAGTATATAGAAGCAAAGTTGACCCATTTAGTGTTGTGGAAACTTTAGCGGGTGAGATGTTTGGCAAAATTGATGCGGAGTTCTGTTCGGTATTTTTACAAAATATCAGTAACTATTTAACGGGGAAATTTCTGCGTTTAACTGATGGCAGAGTTGCTGAGGTTGTCTACTATGACAATGTAAGCTACCGGCGCCCGGTTATACGCACTAATGATAACGAATTTATCGATTTAAACAAAAATAGATCCATTGGGATTAGCGAAGTGCTAGATGTCTGATTGTTCAATCAATTACGGTATGGTATAATATGGACATAAGGTTCGAAGAAGAAGCATAATTTGCCGGGGGGTTGAGCGGTATGCAAAAAATGCTGCTGATTATGGCCTGCTGTTCTTTTCTTTGGAACTATACCATTCCTCAACGTTACATGCGTTATGAAAAAGGTGAAATTTTATGTGGGCGCCGTTTTAGTAGAATGGCGTTACTTAAATTAGCGAGGCACGCCGGTTCAAAAGTCGCCCGGCGTGTTGCGCTTATTTTGTTATTTTTCGTTTGGATAATTCTTTCGTGCTACTTTATCATTATTAGTGCTGTCTTTCCAACCATTGGGCTCAAGACAGTAGCAATGCTTACCGCTATTTTGGGTACAATCGGATTGTGGCAAGACATGGAAGCCGCTAACCGCAATTTTACCGAGTGGTGTTACAATCAGGAAGACAATATGATAATGCTTAGCAAAGGCTGTTTGGAAATTGTTCTGGCCGGTCTTATCTTTATCAATATTTATCTGGGAAATTAATTTCCCTAATTTTTTGTCCACTTGTAGAAGGATATTGTATTTATATGGAGAATATAAAGTGCCATGCCAATTAAATGTGTATACTAGAGGGGGATGGTCATGGCACTAATTGTAAAAAAATTCGGAGGAAGCTCTGTAGCTACACCCGAAAAAATTATGGCAGTTGCCAAACGGGTGTTGCAGGAAAAGCACCCGGAAGATAGAATTGTCGTTGTAGTATCAGCAATGGGAGATACTACAGACGATTTAATAAGTTTGGCTGAAGCAGTGACAGACAAAACCTATGGACGGGAAATGGATATGCTTTTAGCAACAGGTGAACAGATATCCATTTCCCTTTTAGCCATGGCTTTTGCTAAATTAGGACATGAGGCCGTGTCTATGACTGGGTTCCAGGCGGGTATTACCACAAACGAGGTTTTTAATAAAGCCAAGATTACCGGTATTGCTCCGGAAAAGGTGTTAGCAGAACTTAATGCTGGCAAAATAGTAGTAGTTGCAGGTTTTCAGGGAATAACTAAGGCTGGAGATATTACTACTTTGGGCCGGGGTGGTTCGGATACTACCGCAGTTGCCGTAGCGGCAGGCTTAAAGGCCGATCACTGCGAGATATACACTGACGTCGATGGTATTTATTCTTCCGATCCCAGAGTTGTTTCAGATGCAAGGCGGATGAAAGAAATTACCTATAATGAAATGCTTGAACTGGCTAGACTCGGTGCCGGTGTAATGCACCCGCGTTCCGTAGAACTAGGAAAACATTATGGTATGCCGATTCATGTCCGTTCCACTTTTACACACGAACAAGGTACTTTTATCAGGGAGGAATATACGATGGAAGAAAAAGAGTTTGTAATTCGTGGTGTAACTCATGACACCAATGTTGCCAAAATTGCTGTATTAGGAGTACCTAACCGTCCTGGAATTGCGTATAAAATATTTTCTGCGCTGGCGAAAGCTAATATCGATGTTGACATGATTGTGCAAAGTATTCGTGTAGCTGACAAAGATATTATTGATATGGTGTTTACCATTGCGCAAGGCGATGTTGCCCGAGCCAGGAGTATACTTGAAAAGATCAATCAGGAAATAAGTTTTGGCGGGCTGACAATTGACGAGAATGTAGCTAAAGTTTCAGTTGTAGGCGCCGGTATGTTAGGCAACCCAGGAATTGCGGCTGCTACCTTTGGTGCTTTGGCTGATGCAAGTATTAATATTGAGGTTATTAGTACCTCAGAAATCAGTATATCTTGTCTTATCGAAGCAGGAAAAGTAAAACAAGCTGTTAACTCCATACATAATCGTTTCTTTCCTGCTAACTAAAGGAGCAAGGCTTATGCCAACCTTCATAACGGCAGCGGAACAATATTAATCTTGGCGAAGTATCTTTTGTTCTATGCAGAGCGTAAACAGTCCCTAATTATGTGGGGACTGTTTTATTTTGCTTGTAATATAGTTAACATAATAGCAAAATGTTAATGGTAAGCATTTCATGAATTTCAATTAATTACTAACTATATTTTATCTAAAATAAAAAGGAATTGTAGTAAAGTAAGCGAATTAGTTACAACACTAGGTAGTTAACATAATAAATTAACTGCTTGGCGATGCTTATTACTCCAATAGCGTAATAAAGAACTAAAAGGAAGAGTAATAAGTATAATCGGTCAGTCTGAAAAACTGGTCTGAGGTAAAGCTGAGTACATATGAGGAAACGTGGAAACTCATTTTGGAAAGGGCAGTAACCTCCCAGGAAACGCAGGCTAGACAGGTTAGTATGGGTAACTTGAACCTGGATTCCTGTAGCAAAAAAACAAAGAATTCAAAAAACTAGGGAGGGACTTACTGTGAAAAAGAAATTGATTGCTGCCGCTGTGATGGCTACTCTGGCAGTATCTACTGCATCGGTTTTCGCCGCCGCTCCTGCTTTCTCCGGTGACGCTAAAATTGAATGGAACAACCAAACCAGTGGTGGTACTGACAACTACCTTATTAACCGCGTTCGGTTAAACATGGATGCCAGCATTGATGACACTTTCTCGCTTCATAGTCGTGCTGTTATGCTTAACGATCTGAAAAATGGCAATGGTTCTAATGGGGTAACTTTTGACCAAGCTTATCTTGGAGCCAAATTTAGCAATGTTGATATCAAAGCTGGTAAGCAATCGTTATACTCCGGCCAAGGTTTGTTGATGGACGACGACAATTTTAGTGGTGTACAAGCTGGAACAACTTTAGAAAATGTAAAATTAAGCGGTTTCTATGGTCATGATAACGATGCTAATAAAATTACCTTAGCCGAAATGGCAACTTCTTTTGGTAAAGTAAATGTTGGTGCTAACTATCTTAAACAAGATGACGCTAAATATTGGGGTGTAAATGCTTCTACTCCGATTACGAACAATGCGGCATTCAACATTGAATATGTGAAAAATACCGACACCAGCGCTACCGGATATCTTGCTGAAGTAAAGGTTGGCAATGCTGTTAAAAAAGGCGATATTGATTATTCCCTTATTTACCGCGATATTGACGCAGGCGCAATTAACAACCATACTACCAATTACAACTATAGCGACTCCAAAGGCTTCAAAGTAAAAGCCGATTACAAAGTATCTGACAATGCTAAACTTGCCGTATACCATGACATGGGTAAAAACCATACTACCGATGTTGACCAAAATCGTACTAACGTAGAATTCTCTGTAAACTTCTAATTTAATCAACTTTTTCAAGGCGGCTTTGCATAAGCCGCCTTTTTAATTTGCACCAGTTATGCCATATATTACAATGTATTTATGTTTTTAATAACAGGCATTATATAAACAGGCACCAAAAATATTTTAAAAATGGAGGTTTTGCGTAATGTCAAGGACTAATAAACCTGTGAACCCTGCAGCGCAAAATGGCCTCGACCGTTTGAAAGAAGAAACAGCTGCCGAACTTGGTCTTAAAGATTACAAAAACACCTACAAGGGCGCTCTTACGTCGGCTGACAACGGCCGGGTAGGTGGAAACATGGTTCGCAAAATGATTGAGTCCCAAGAAAATCAATTTGGTGGACAAGGTGGGAATCAAGGAAATCAGGCTAACAAAGCAAACAAAGCTAACCAACAAAATGCAGGTACTACGCTTACTTCTCAATATGATATCAACGAATAATCCTAAGCAGGCATAAAGCCTGCTCAGAGTGTAGACAAATCCCGCTTCAGGCCGGAAGGCCAACAAGCGGGATTTTGTTAATAGTTACGAGTTTCATAAATTTTGATAACATAGACGGAAAAGTTCTTGAAAAAGGCGGTAACATACCGCGCTTTTTTTTCCACATTGCTAACTTCTTTAAATTCATACACGCAAAAAGAAGCGTGAGGTAGTGTTGTACTTTCCTCAAGCCACGATAGCGAGTATAGCGCATTCCATGTCTTTCTTTCGCATCTGCGAAGACACGTTCAATGGTTTGGCTTCGGCGGCGATATAGGTCTTGGCCTTGGTGAGTATGACGGACATCCTCTGCATATTCAACGCAAGATTCCCAGATATGCCGGTTTACGACTTTTGTAAAGTTTTGGCTTTGGGTACATTGCATACGCAGTGAGCATTGGACACATATCTTGGGATTGCTTTTGTATTCCCGATAGCCTTCTCTATTTGTAGTGGAATATTTTAGCACTTGGTTATTGGGGCAGATATAGCAGTCATAGTATTCGTCATAAACATACTCGTATTTCTTAAAGTATCCTTCTTTAGTCATAGGGCGTTTGTAGGGCATAACCGGTATTTTATTTGCTTGCATAATTTCACGACATACTCCCGGCGTTTTGTAACCAGAATCGGCAACTACTGCTTTTATGTCATTAAATTTTTCAATGACATCTTGAAATACATCGGTAAACACCTGACTATCATGAACATTACCTGGGGCTGTTTTAACACCAAGAATAAAATTGTTGCGCTCACAGGCCACTGTGGCGGTGTAAGCAAAGCAACGCTCTTTTTCACCTTTATGGAACATACCACTTTCTGGGTCAGTTGTACTTTCTTTGACTTCCTTTTCTTCAATCATTGTTCCGTCAGAATCATTGTCGTTGTCATCGGTAAAAGGTTTCTTGCCATGTGATTCACGGTCAGCGTTAATTTCAATCATCAATTCACGCTTATATTTATGTACTCGATGCTGGGCCATCTTTTTAACATACTTGTTTTTATTGGCGTTGGCCTTAACATGACTAGCATCAAAAAATACAGCATCTGCTTTGATAAAACCACATTCTATGGCCTCAAATAACACTCTTTCAAAGATTTTTTCAAAGAGGTCACTTTCTTTAAACCGTCTTTCATAATTCTTCCCGAAGGTAGAAAAATGCGGTATCTTCTCCTGAAAGCCGTAGCCTAAGAACCAGCGGTAAGCAAGATTGACTTGAGCATCGCTAATTGTTTGACGCATAGATGTAATACCGTACAAAATCTGCAGTACTAGCAATTTTATCAGAACGACCGGATCGATACTGGGTCTGCCAGTAGTATCACTGTATAAATCTTTAACTTCATCATATATAAAATCGAATTTTATGCTTGCATCAACTAAGCGCAGTAAATGATCTTGTGGAACTAGCTCGCTTAGACAAACAAATTCGACTTGGTCGATTATCACTCTGTTTTTCTTCTTAAGCACGATTATCTCTCCCAATCTCTTATTATCTCTATTTTACTATATTTCACACCGGATTAGAAGAGGTTCTCAAATATAAAAAGGCTGCCGACTTTGTCGACAGCCTGAGCAGGCATAAAGCCTGCTTTTTCTATTAAAAAAAGCTGGATATACTAAATTTTTAGACAGGAAATATAATGGTATAGCCAGAATAGGTATATAATAGGCATATAACCATCATTTACTATATGTCGATGTACTAAATAGATAGACTATTTTCGTTAAAAGGGAGTGCAATTAGTGGAAACAGCATTAATAAAGAATTTATCTCGTCATGTTGGCGAGCAGGTAACTGTGCAGGGCTGGGTTTACAATTTGCGATCCTCCGGGAAAATCTCTTTTCTTATTATCCGGGATGGCTCGGGACTTATGCAAGGCGTGGTTGTAAAACAAGAAGTAGGCGAAGAGTTATTTGCTGAAGCGAAAAAGTTAACTCAGGAAAGTGCTGTTAAGGTAATTGGAATTGTTCGTGAAGAACCACGCTCGGTTGGCGGCTATGAAATGCAGGTAACAAGCCTGGAGATAGTTAGTCTTGCGGAAGACTACCCTATTACTCATAAAGAACACGGTGTGGATTTTCTGGCTGAACATCGGCATCTTTGGATTCGTACACCGCGCCAGGCGGCCGTGTTACGTATTCGTTCGGAAATCGAGCATGCATTAAGAAATTTTTTTTATGAGCGTGATTTTGTTCTAGCTGATGCACCAATTATTACTCCGGCAGCGTGTGAAGGAACTACTAATCTTTTTGAACTTGACTATCATGGCGAAAAAGGTTATTTATCACAGAGCGGTCAGTTATATAATGAAGCAAATGCTATGGCATTAGGACGTATATATTGTTTTGGACCTACCTTCCGGGCAGAGAAATCCAAAACGCGCCGGCATTTATTGGAGTTTTGGATGATTGAAGCAGAAATGGCTTACTTTGACATTGATGCAAACATGGAACTCCAAGAAGAAATGATTTACTATGTCATCCAGCGTGTACTTACAAAATGCCAAAATGAGCTAAAAGCCTTAGAACGTGATGTAGAAAAATTAAAAGCTGTCAAACTGCCTTTCCCGCGTATTAGCTATACTGATGCCGTAGAAATTCTTAAACAGGCAGGGGAAGAATTTACCTGGGGCGATGATTTTGGTGCGCCACACGAGACTATTATATCCAACCATTTCAACTCGCCGGTATTTGTACATCGCTATCCAACCGAAATTAAAGCGTTTTACATGAAGCCGGACCCCGAGAATCCCAAAGTAGTTTTAGGAGCCGATTTATTAGCGCCGGAAGGGTACGGGGAAATTATCGGCGGCGGACAACGTATTGACGAGTTGGCTTTGTTAGAACAGCGTATTGCTGAACACAAATTACCAAAAGAAGCTTTTGAATGGTATCTTGATTTACGGCGGTTCGGCGCAGTACCTCATTCAGGTTTTGGCCTTGGACTAGAAAGGACAGTTGCCTGGTTGTGCGGTTTGGAGCACATCAGAGAGACCATTCCTTTCCCAAGAATGCTTCATAAGATGTATCCTTAAATTTTTTAATTATAAGGGGGAGATAAAATGACTGTAAGTATTGCCGCATCACATGCAAGAGGCAAATTTGCTACTGACAAAATCTTCGGAGCCTCAGCAGCTGCCAACAAAGATGTTGCTAAGTATGGCAACGAGGTAGTTGTAAACGCCACTATCGGTGCTATTTTGGATGATAAAGAGACTCTGGTATGTCTGCCTACGGTAGAAAAAGTATTTCGTAATCTGCCTATGAATGAAGTAATAAACTACGCGCCTATCGCCGGCTTGCCGGACTACTTGGAAGCGGCAATGGCATTGACTTTTGCCGATAACCGGCCTGAGGCCTATACTGCTGCCGTTGCTACTGCCGGTGGCTCCGGTGTAATTCACCATACTATCGCGAATTACACCGAGATCGGTGATACCCTGCTTACTTCTGATTGGTACTGGGGACCGTACAAAGTGTTGTGTGAAGACGCTCTACGTAAACTTGATACATATACTCTCTTCGATGAAAAGCAAAAATTCAACATTAAGTCCTTTGAAAGTAAAGTTAACGAACTTTTAGCTAAACAAAACAGCGTTGTAGCTTTAATTAACACTCCGGCGCATAACCCTACTGGTTATAGCCTGACAGACAGCGAATGGGACAGCGTGCTGGATGTTGCTAAGACAGCTGCAAAAGATCAATCCAAGCGAATTGTCCTTATGGTAGATATTGCCTATTTGGATTATGCCGGCGAAAAAAACGAATCGCGGGCATTTATGAAGAAATTCAGTAATCTGCCTGATAATGTTTTGATCATTTTGGCATTCAGTATGTCTAAGGGCTATACAATGTATGGTCAACGTACTGGTGCTATAATCGGTGTTTCTAGCAGCAAAGAAATCATCAAAGAATTTGAAGATATTAACCAATATACTAGCCGGGCAACCTGGTCGAACATCAACCGCGGCTGTATGCGTCTGTTAGCTACCATTTATAATGATAAGGCTATCTTGGCACAAGTTGAAAAAGAACGTAACGAATATTATTCTCTTATTCGTGAGCGGTCAAATATCTTTATGCGTGAAGCAAAAGAAGCTAATCTGCATATGTTGCCATACATTGCAGGGTTCTTCCTGACAATTCCGGCTAAAAATCCTGATGCTGTTTGCGAGAAGCTGCATGATGATCACATTTTCGCGGTGCCTCTGGCTAAAGGAGTTCGGATTGCGGTATGTGCTGTACCGTCAGCTAAGATTACCGGCATGGCTGGTAAAGTAGCTCAAGCTTTAGCTGCTGTTGATAAATAATTTAATATAGTAAAAGGGCGAGAATGCAATAAGCTGCAATCTCGCTTTTTTTGTCACCAAAACTAGCCGGAAAATAATATATAACCATAGTTATCTATGCAACTTTATATATGAGAAAGTTGCTGAGCGTATAGCGGCAGATATCGTGCTCAGTCTGCAGGCAATTCAGGACGACGTTTAGCCTGCGGGCTAATCCGAAGACGACGCGATATTTAGTTAGTATAAGATTTTACCAGTGCTTGAATATAGCGGTGCGGGAAATACTATTTTTAAGGAGGTCGATACTGATGAGTTGCCGTCACAAAAATTTAGTCGATGATACAACGATGGAGTTTCCTCGCGCCGGTTTTTGGATTGTGCATGTTTTAGGGGCTATGTTCCTGGTCTCATTAGGTATGCGGCTGGCGGTAAGAAGAATGCCGCTGCCAATAATCGCTTATCGGCTGTTCAAGATGTTACGGTGAAGTTTAAAGTAGTAATGGTTTCACGCGTCCAGCCTTTCCGATAGCTAGGGAAGGCTGGATATTTTTTATCTACAAAAAAGAAAAAGGAAAGCCCATAGTGGCTTTCCTACTAGCGCTAACAGAAAGTATAGCTTTTCTAAGACAGTCGCTTTCAATGGGTTAGCAGAAGTTTATTTTACATATTTCCCATAAGTTGACCTGTTTGTGATAAATCGTAGCCGCCCATGCCGGCAACCTCATTATGGAATATATCCGAACGAATAATAGATAGCAATGCTTGAAAGTGAGGTTTGTCGGCATCTTCCTTATGAAAGACAATATCGTAGCGCTCTTTTTTTTGAAAAATAAAATCAATATCACTGACTTGTAATGCGGCTTTTTCAATACCGATACCTACATCGGCCTCACCTCTGGCCACAGTGCTTGCGACTGCAAGATGAGTCATTTCCTCTCGGGTATAGCCATTAATTTGACGATAATCTAGATCAAGGACGTGAAGCATTTCGTCAAGTAGAACTCTGGCGCCGGAACCACGCTCCCTGTTGATGAGAGTTACGTCAGGGCGTATCAAGTCATTCCAGGTGTTGATGCTCTTAGGATTACCCTTTGCAACATAAAACCCCGCGTTACGATAGGCCAAATTGTAAACCAATGCCCGGTGTCCCGGCAAAAACCTGCGGATGTAAGGAGTATTGTAAGTGTCGGTGTCGCTATCCCACAGATGGGCAGTAACGACATTTGCGGTTCCGCGATAAAGGGCTAATAAACCATCGATGCTTCCGGAATGATTGCGAAAACAGCGGACATGGGGCATAGCTTTCTCAAGATGTCGGGTCAAAATGTCAAGTAAGATGTCTTGCCCGCAAATTATAAGGTAGTTCTGATCGATTTCTGGCGGTTGTTGGACGGAGGCGGGAGATTGGGGCAGTTTATTTTTCTTGGACTTCTGGATGTAAACCTCTAAGTCCGGTGCTTCAACACGAACTTTGCGACCAATATGATAGGCGGCAAGATCTCCACGTTTAATCATTTCATAAACGGTAAAACGAGATATTTTTAAAATTTTAGCTACTTCTGTGGGGGTGTAGGAAGTTGTGTCACTCATATATACACCTCTATTAAAAAATAGTATATCTATTTATTGACAAGCTCTTGCAATTATCATACAACAAATACTATAATAACACCATAGAGCTTGTGTTTGCTTATGTTAGTTTTAATTTGTGTAATTTGATGATATATTAGTGTTTTCTTAGGCTCGCAGCAAGAATTATACTTTTAATAATCAATTTACATATTTAACTTATATCATTTAAATTGTGTATAGTTTGATTATGTTAGTTTATTTTTTGTGAGAGGTTGATTTGTTATGTTTTACGCCTATCTATGGGGAAATTATTTTGCCCGGATAGAGTGATTTTAGGAGGGGAAGAAAATGAGAAGAATTAAAACAAGAGTATTTGTGATCTGGAGTTTGATAGTAGTTGCTGCGTTTAGTCTGGTTGGCTGCGGCAGTGAAAAGCAAACGCCACCAGCGGCGCAGCAAGCACAACAGGTAGAACTTAATATATCGGCTGCTGTCAGTCTTAAGGATGCGCTTGCCGAAATTCAAAAAAATTACCAGGCCAAAAATCCTAATGTAAAAATTTTGTACAATCTTGGAGCATCTGGTGCTCTTCAACAACAAATCGAACAGGGCGCGCCGGCCGATATCTTTATTTCGGCTGCTCCTAAACAAATGAATGAATTGGAAGCAAAAAATTTAATTAACAAAGCAACGCGTAAAAATTTAGTTGAAAACAAGTTAGTAATTGTTGTTCCCCAAGATACTAAACTTAACATAACCAAATACGAAGATTTAAGTCAGGATGCCGTGCAGAAAATTGCGCTTGGGGAGACTGCTACAGTGCCTGCCGGTCAATATGCCCAGCAAGTTTTACAAAAACTAGGTCTTTGGGATAAGCTAAAAGAGCGGGTTGTATTTGCTAAAGATGTGCGTACAGTATTGGCTTATACTGAAACAGGCAATGTCGAAGCAGGGATTGTGTATAAGACTGACGCTATCTCCAGTAATAAAGTAAAGGTTGCTGCGGTTGCACCGGAAGGCAGCCATCAACCTATCGTATATCCGGTTGCGATAACTTCTGGTACCAAACAGCAAAAGGCGGCCGAAGCTTTTACTGAATATTTGTTTAGTGCAGAAAGTAAAGCAATATTTGAGAAATATGGCTTTACAATGGGGAAATAAAAGTTGTTTGGCTGGAGTGGGGTGAGGTGGTTTATAAATGAACCGTAAATATACAGCGAATTGGCTGTTTGGCATAATTGCCATCCTGGCTCTTACGGGTACAATTTGGGTAGCAAAGCCTGTAGCCCAAGTATCTTCTAAACTGCCAGAGCCAATAACAATTAATGTTTCTGCCGCCCTTGGTCTAAAAGATGTTTTGCAAGAAATTCAAAAAGAATATGAAGTATCTAACAAAAACGTAAAAATTGTGTTTAACTTTGGTCCAGCCGGAGTTTTGCAAAAACAATTGGAGCAGGGCGTTCCTGCTGATTTATTTATCTCTGCTTCCCTGAAGCAAGTTAACGAATTACAAAACAAAAATCTTGTAGTACCTTCATCACGTAAAATACTGGTTAGTGATAAATTGGTTCTAGTTGTGCCCAAAAACTCACAGTCGCCAATTACAAATTTTCAAGACTTAAAAACGGTTACAAAATTTGGTATTGGCGAATTAGGAACAGTTCCAGCCGGTCAATACGCCTTAGAGTCGCTTAAAAGTATTGGGATATGGGAAGATGTTAAAGATAGAGCAGTACAGGCTAAAGATGTTCGCACAATCATTGCCTATGTAGAAACAGGTAATGTTGATGCTGGCATTGCTTTTTCGACAGTGGCAGCATTAAGTGATAAGGTAAAAGTTGTCGCAGTAGCTTCGGAAGGATCACATACACCGGTTAATTTTCCAGCGGTAATTATGGCTAACTCGCAACATCCACAAGAAACAGAAGCTTTGCTGGAATATCTTTGTGGTTCACAAAGCGCAGAAATATTTAAAAAATATGGTTTTAATTTTGTCGGAGCGGGAGTAAAGTAGGTGAATTTGTGATAGAATGGCAGCCGGTCCTATTGTCAGTTAAGGTTGCGCTTGTTGCGCTAATATTTGTCTTTATTTTTGGAGTAGCTGCCGCGTATATGATGCGCACCTTTGAATTTCCTGGTAAAAGTGCGCTGGAAGCATTCTTTGCTTTACCCTTGGTACTGCCGCCTGTTGTAACAGGTTTTGTGTTGCTGCTGTTGATTGGGAAGCAAGGGCCAATAGGGCGTTTTTTGTCCGAAAACCTACATACTCAGATTATATTTACTCCGTATGCGGCTATACTTGCAGCCACAGTGGTTGCATTTCCATTAATGTACCAAAGTACCAAAGCTGCTTTTCAGGGTGTGGATCATAATCTGGAGGATGCCGCGCGAACACTAGGGGCAGGTAACTGGCGGGTTTTTTGGACAGTAACTATTCCATTGTCCTGGCCGGGCTTGGTAGCCGGTGTGGTATTATCTTTTGCTCGGGCACTAGGCGAGTTTGGGGCTACCATAATGGTGGCCGGTAATATTCCTGGTAAGACGCAAACCATCCCTTTAGCAATTTATTTTGCCGCAGAATCGAATAATTTGACTCTGGCTGGCGCATATGTCCTAATGATTAGCGGCATTACATTTTTCCTAATTCTATGGTTAAATGTCTGGTCGAAAGCGCGAGGCGGCAAATCGTCCATAAAGGGGTTATTCTAGATGCTCACAGTAGCTATGAAGAAAAAATTATCAGACTTTACTTTGGACATTGAATTTACTGTTACAAACAATATCTTGGTATTATTCGGGTCTTCGGGAGCAGGCAAGACAACTATTTTACGTGCGGTTGCCGGGCTTATCAAGCCAGATGAGGGCAAGATTGTTCATGACGGCCGTACTTTCTTTTCTTCAACAGAAAGAAAATTTATGTCGCCGCAGTTACGACGCGTGGGATATATGTTTCAAGAATTTGCGTTGTTTCCGCATATGGATGTCAGGAAAAACATTTGGTATGGAGTTAAACAGGATAATATAACATCGCGTGAACTTTATGAAAGGCTGTTAGGCCTGCTGCGTATTGAACATTTGACAACACGGTTTGTTGACAAATTATCCGGTGGAGAAAAGCAGCGTGTGGCTTTGGCGCGTGCGTTAATGGCAGAGCCCGCTATTTTATTATTGGATGAACCATTGTCGGCGCTGGATAGTGATACCCGTTTGGAGCTGCAGGCAGAACTGAAAAAAATTCAAGGAATATGGAATATCCCGTTTATTCTTGTAACACATAGTTTAGAAGAGGCACAGGCATTAGGTGATCAATTCCTATTTTTAGAGAGAGGTAAACAGGTAGCTAAGTCGATTCCCTGGTTAAATAACTTTGTCCAATATCCAAGTCTTAATCAGATAAATTAAGACTATATATACAGCGAAAGAAAAACTTTTCTTTCGCTGATTTTTTTTATCCGATGACTAACTCTCTTTAAGACTCCTTGCAGGAGTTAAGAGCGGTGATATTATAAGAGAGTTATATTAAATGATTATTATCGAAGGAAAATAGAAGAATATAGTTGAATTATTTATATATAGTATAGGGAAACCTTTATCCTGTGACCAAGTTGCTCTAAGACTCCCGCTTCTAAACGCGGGAGTTAAGAGCGACTAAGTCCCTGGATAAGGGCGACTAACCTTCAGATGGGGTTAAAACCCCACCTGAAGCTAAGTCTACCTTATCACATAACGAGGGGGCCTTTCAGGTGGCAGAAAAAATAACTATAACATTTTCAAATGGCCGTATTGATGAATATAACAAAGGCGTTACACTGCTCGAAATAAGCCGGGATGCTGCTCATAGATATACAACACCGGTCGTGGCTGCCAAAGTAAATAATGAGATTAGAGACTTGCAAAACGTGTTAGAAGAAGATTGTATGGTGGATTTCCTTGAGCTGCGCAGCGATGCCGGAATGAAGGTATATCAGCGTAGTGTAACTTTGCTTATGATTGTTGCAGCCCGGGAATTATTCCCTGACTGTGAAGTAACAGTGGAACATTCGTTAAGTAAAGGAATGTATTGTGAACTGCACCATGGCAGAGACGTAACACCTGAGGATATTGCCAATCTTGAGCGGCATATGCGGCAAATAGTCAGCGAAGACCGGCCGTTTATTCGGAAGGTTTTACCTAAAACCGAAGCGATCGAATTATTTAAAGCTGCCGGACAGCTGGAGAAAGTAAGCCTGCTTGAACAATTAGATAGAGAAAAAGTAAGTGTATATTATTGTGGCAAGGTTTATGACTATTTTTATGGCTATATGACACCGTCTACAGGCTATTTAAAAGTGTTTGAGCTAAAATACTACCCGCCGGGGATTATCTTACGCTTGCCTGAAAAAGAGAATCCTGCCGTGTTGCCTAAGTTTGTTGAGAATCCTAAATTGTTTAAGATATTCCAGGAAGCCGCCCAGTGGGGCAATATTCTGCGCTGTGGTTATGTCGCTACTCTTAACCAGTGTATCGGTAAGCATGATATTAAAGATATTATTAGGGTAGCCGAAGCTTTGCACGAAAAGAAGATAGCTCAAATTGCCGATTTTGTTTCTTCGCATCGAGATGAAGTGCGGGTTATCTTAGTGGCAGGCCCGTCCTCCTCAGGCAAAACAACCTTCGCACAAAGACTTAATATCCAATTGCGGGTTAACGGGGTTTGGCCTGTTCCTGTGTCCTTAGACGATTATTTTGTGGATAGAGAAAAAACACCAGTGGATGAAAACGGCGATTATGATTTTGAGTCTATAGAGGCCATTGATTTGGAACTATTTAATTCGCATCTGGCAAGAATTTTAGCCGGAGAAGAAGTGGAGATGCCGACTTTTAACTTTAAGACAGGGCAGCGGGAATACCGTGGACACCGTATTAAAGTGGATAAAGGCCAGCCCTTAATTATTGAAGGAATTCATGGCCTGAATGAACGACTGACAAGTGCGGTCCCACGTCATTGTAAAATCAAAATATATATTAGTGCTTTAACGCAATTATCTATAGACAATCATAATCGCATTCCGACAACTGATGCCCGACTCATTCGTAGAATTGTTCGTGACAGTGAGTTTCGTTCTCATGATGCGTTGATGACTCTCAAAATGTGGCCATCTGTGCGCCGGGGAGAAGAACGGAACATTTTCCCGTTCCAAGAAGATGCGGATCTCATGTTTAACTCAGCACTTATCTATGAATTGGCAGTGCTGAAAAAATGCGCCGAACCACTTTTGGAAAAGGTTACACGCGAAAATGCCGAGTATTCTGAAGCGCGGCGGCTCTTAAATTTCCTGGAGTATTTCCGGACGGTAGAAGACGATGAAATCCCGCAAAACTCAATATTGCGCGAGTTTATTGGAAAATCATGTTTTGACAAACATTAGATAAAAATTAGTGACCCTGCACAAAAGTGCAGGGTCATTTCTGATCTTAGTATATTATTGTTTAGAACCGGGATTGGGTTCTAACTTGCGCGCGAGGATAGCAGCCATTTTACTGGTACCTGTCATTGCAGGCATATCGCGGTAGTGTCCTAGTTTTGCGAGGATAGAGTATACCTGCGGATTTTCAACCGGTGTCCGGGCAGACGAAAGGTTGCCGTAGTCATTTACATGTGAGGTACCTTGATCGGGTGGAATTAGGCGGCCAGGACCGCCAACACAACCACCTTTGCAAGCCATACCCTCAATAAAATTTGCTTCAAGTTTACCAGCGCGAATATCTTCCAGCAGTTTGGTACAGTCTGGGATACCGTCAACTTTAATGGGGTTAAATTTTTCAGCCCGGCGGGGAATTAGTTTTTCAAGTGTAGTGCCAACTGCAGCACTGACTCCGCCTGTCCGGGCATATAGCCGTCCACCCCAGGAGGCTACAGGGTTTTCTTCGTCCGGTCCATCGGCCGGATTAACATTGGCTGCTTCAAAGATGGCTTCAAGTTCTTGAAATGTCAGTACAAAGTCAATAGCTCCCCGCAAATCAGGCAACTGAGCTTCGGATTTTTTTGCTACGCAGGGGCCGATAAACACTACTTTGGCATCAGGCTCAAACTCTTTAATAACTCGGCCGGAAGCAATCATTGGCGAAACAGAAGGAGAGATATGACCTACTAAGTCGGGAAATTTATTTTCGATTAACTTTATCCAAATGGGACAGCAGCAACTGGTAATTAAAAAATCCTGCGCTTCTTTAACATGTTCATTATATTCAAAGGCTTCCTTTATTGTAATTAAGTCAGCATATAGAGCTGTTTCTACCATTTCGCTAAATCCTAGTTTCAACAAGGCGCTGCGTAGTTTACCTGCCGTTACTTCAGCACCAAATTGTCCGGCAAAAGCTGGAGCAACCGAAGCATACACCTTATGGGTGTTCTGTTTAAGCAGATTAATAAGAGGGATAAATTGTGACTTTTCGGCCAGAGTGCCAAACTCGCAGGCAAGGCAATACCCTTCATTGCTGCATTTTCTTTGATCAATAGACGGGCGTCCAAGCTCGTCACGGGTTATCGCGCTAAGTGGACAAGCTTTTTCACAAGCGGGATCTTTACAATTCCGGCAACTCTCTGTATTGGCAATAACAGCGGGTTCACTGCCCATACCCATCAGAGCTTCTTCATCGTATTCGTTGATGACGTCTTCAGATTCAGTGGCAGCAAGCCCCATAGCAATTCTGATTTGGTTAGCTACAAACTTGCGGGTAGTTCTATCTTTAAATTCTGATTGTATCAATTGGCAAATTTTCTCTCTTTGCTCAAACAATTGGCCTTCCCAAGCGGCCTTTGCTACTTGATAGAGAATTCTGGGGCGGATATTAAGATCGGTAGGATTGTTTTTGGACATAATTACCACCTGCTCATCTTTGATATTTTTTTCCAAGACTATTTAGTCAGATTTTGTTGAAAAACTAATTGTAGTTTATGTAAATATTTGATATTGTAGTAGCTGGTGTTTTTAAAATTTTAATAGTAGGAGAGATTATGCATAAAGAAAATTGCAAAACAGAACCTGCATTGAAGAAAGATTTTACTATGCTTGCAGCTACCGCGTTGGTAGTCGGTATGGTTATTGGTTCAGGAATCTTTATGAAACCAGGAAAGGTAATAGCTGCTGCCGGTGATTCCACAATGGCACTAGCAGCCTGGGTATTAGGCGGTATTATTACGATAACTGCCGGTCTTACTATAGCCGAGTTAGGAGCACAGATACCTAAGACCGGCGGTTTGTATGCCTATCTTGATGAAGTGTACGGAAAAATGTGGGGGTATTTATTCGGTTGGGTACAAACTTTAATTTACGGACCAGCGACTACAGGAGCACTGGGACTGTATTTTGCTTCGCTGCTGTTGCCTTTTTTTAACCTGCCAGATACTTGGAAATTACCGGTTGCAATTGCTACGGTTGCTTTTTTAGCTGGTGTCAGCGCATTGGGTACAAAATATGGTGGTTTTATTCAAACAGTATCTACGGCGGCTAAGCTTGTGCCAATTGTTCTTATAGCTGTTTCTGGTTTATGGAAAGGTAATGGCCAGATTCTCGCCATGCCGAGTGGAGCCGCGGAAACCGCCGGAATGGGAGCCGCTGTTTTAGCAACGCTATGGGCGTATGATGGCTGGATTAATGTTAGTTTTGTGGCTGGCGAAATGAAAAACCCGGCCAAGGAATTGCCCCGTTCGATTATTATTGGCTTGTCTATTGTTATGGTAGCGTATCTCCTGGTTAATATGGCTGTGCTGCATGTGCTGCCTGCTTCAGACATTGTTCTTCTGAGCAATCGGGCTGCCGGCACGGCGGCTGGAGTGTTATTTGGTGAAGTCGGTGGTAAGCTTATTAGTATTGGCATTTTAATTTCTATATTTGGTGCTCTTAATGGCTACATACTGACTGTGGCACGGGTGCCTTATGCTATGGCTCGGAACGGGCTTTTACCGGGTGCCGGGATGCTAGGTGAAGTTCACGCTAAATCAGGGGCGCCGGCGAATGCTTTGCTTTTAGGCGCTGTATTATCAGCAATTCTTATGACGCTTGGTGACCCTGACCGTTTAACAGATATGGCGATGTTTATTGTTTGGGTCTTTTATATTTTGGCGTTTGCTGCCGTCTTTGTTTTGCGTAAACGTTACCCAAAGAGCAAACGTCCTTATAGTGTTCCTGGCTATCCCATAGTGCCTGTGATTGCAATCTTAGGTTCAGTATATATTGCGTTCAGTATGTTAGTGAATAATCCTGGTGATGCTTTGTATGCGTTAGGTATTACACTTGCTGGCATACCAATGTATATGATCATCAAAAAGAAATAGAGGTTTGCTCTTTAGCAGGTAGGATGACTTTGTCTTTCTCCTGCTTTTTTTGTTTAAAACACATGGTGGGGGATTAAACTAGATAGGTACAGTTATTTATGGGATGTGAAGCTGATGGAACATATTTGTCCGCTATGTAATGGTTTACAGTCAATCAATGAAATATGTCCTAACTGTGGCGAAATTATGGTTGACGGAGGGGCGCTTGCTAATTATCTTGGCCCATATAGTCCTTATGCGGAAATAGCCTCTCTGCCGTCTCAATCTGAAGCGCAATGTATACATCTCATATATTGCCAGAAATGCAGGTATGATGATCGAGTAAGTGTGTCGCTTATAACAATTTAATCAGCATAAAACTCTACTAACAAGCAAATAATAGAAAAAAATAAAGGAGTGAAGCTAATGTCTAATCCGCTGGTTAAATGTACTGTTGATCAATGTACCCATTATATGCCTGGCGATCAGTGTATGGCTGCAAAAATCACTGTTTATAATGATGAAATGAAAGGCACTTCGTCTAAAGCGCAAGATACTTTATGCAAAGCTTTCCATCATCGTAAAACTATGGGCGATATGGTTGGTGCTCTCCATAATGCTAATATTGGCGGCAGTGTATCGGCAGCTTTTCTGGAAGGAACGCAAATCACTCCGGCGGTTGAGTGCTTTGTTAATAATTGCAAGCATTGGCAAAACGGCAATTATTGTAATGCTCAGAACATTCATGTTACTGGTTCTAATGCTTCAAAAACAGCCGATACAGATTGTGAGACCTTCGAGTCTGAAAAATAAGTTTAAAAAAACGTCGGGGCTAATGCTCCGGCGTTTTTTATTAGTGGTGAGAATGGCAGCCGCACTTACAATCTTTTTCATCATCCACGACTTCGATGCAGTCAAGCTGTGCCTTAACTTGAATCTTTATATGATCGATATAACGGTGGCGAAGTTCAGCCTGCTCAGTCCGTTCGCTGTCCGTAAGACCTGTTTCGCGGCTCTTTTTGGCTAATTCATTGATTCTGGCGATAAGCTCAGTAATTGTCAAAATGAGTACCTCGCTTTCCTTGTGATATATAAAATACTAGCAAATTATCGACAAATGTGCAAGTGAATTGAAATAGCGACTGGCTAACAAATAAGTCAGGAATGTTGAGGTAGATAACAGCAATTATACGAACAGTGTTTTTTCTTAAGATACACTTGGCTTTTTCCTGAAAATGAGTATAATATTATCATACCATAATGGACATAATAGAAAATTTATTGGAGCGTGAGAATGTGAAAACGGTCATAACAATAGTTGGGCAGGACAGAGTTGGTATTATTGCTATGGTTAGTAATATTTTAGCGGAAAATAATATTAACATACTGAATATCAACCAAAACATACTTAATGGCTTTTTTAATATGGTTATGCTTGTTGACATGGAGCAGTCCATCATCAGTCTGAAAGACCTGGGACGTCTGCTTGGTGAAAAAGGCGAAGTTATGTGTCTTGATATCAAAGTGCAGCACGAAGATATTTTTAGAAGCATGCACCGCATTTAGTTCGGACATATTTAAAAAGGCTTACGCTTGGAGGTAAAACAACATGTTTACAATGCAGGACGTCTATGAAACAAACCGCATGATTGAAGAAAACAAGCTGGATATCCGGACAATTACTATGGGTATTAGTTTGCGGGACTGCGGTAATCCGGACATTAAGGTGCTTTGCCGCAACATTTACGATAAAATAACCCGGACGGCGGAAAAACTGGTACAAACTGGCGAAGATATTGAAGCCGAGTATGGTATTCCCATTATCAACAAACGCATTTCGGTCACTCCTATTGCCATCGCCGCTGAAAGCTGCCGGGCTGATAGCTATGTCGAGGTAGCCCAAGCATTGGATGCGGCTGCCAGGGAAGTGGGCGTAAACTTTATCGGTGGGTTTTCTGCACTTGTAGAAAAGGGTTACACCAATGGTGATCGCATACTTATTCGTTCCATTCCTGAGGCGCTGGCTGTAACCGAGCGAGTATGCTCCTCGGTTAACCTGGGGTCAACAAAGGCCGGTATCAATATGGATTGTGTTAGGGAAATGGGCGAAATAATTAAGCTTACGGCCGAAAGGACTAAAGACCGTGATGCTCTAGGCTGTGCCAAACTAGTAGTATTTGCTAATGTCCCTGAAGACAATCCCTTTATGGCCGGCGCTTTTCATGGGGTAGGCGAACCTGAGACGACCATCCACGTTGGCGTTAGCGGCCCTGGGGTTGTTAAAAGGGCGCTCGAAGATGTTCGCGGTCAGGATTTTAGTGCGGTAGCGGAGACTGTTAAACGTACTGCTTTTAAGATTACCCGTGTAGGTCAGTTAGTGGCTCAGGAAGCATCCCGCCGTTTGGGTCACCCTTTCGGAATCATTGACTTATCCTTGGCTCCAACACCGGCAGTAGGTGACAGTGTTGCTCATATTTTAGAGGAAATGGGACTAGAGAGCTGTGGCGCTCCGGGAACAACGGCCGCATTGGCATTACTGAATGATGCCGTGAAAAAAGGCGGTCTGATGGCTTCTTCTCATGTTGGCGGTCTCAGTGGCGCTTTTATTCCGGTTAGTGAGGACGCCGGTATGATTGCTGCTGTGGAACGCGGCAGCTTGACCTTAGAAAAATTGGAAGCTATGACTTGTGTTTGCTCGGTTGGCCTTGATATGATTGCCGTGCCTGGTGATACTTCGGCAGCTACTATTTCGGCGATTATTGCAGACGAAGCAGCTATCGGCATGATTAATAATAAAACTACTGCTGTCCGTATTATTCCTGTGCCTGGTAAAAAAGTGGGAGACAATGTGGAATTTGGTGGCTTGTTAGGTTATAGCCCAATAATTCCGGTTAATAAGTTTAAGTCAGATGCTTTTATTGCCCGGGGCGGCAGAATTCCTGCACCAATACGCAGTCTGACCAATTAAAGAAAGCAAAATAAAAATTGCCACGCTAAACCGCAAATACCTATAAGTGGTTCGCTGACTTTGTATCGGGCAAAGTCTCGTAGGTAAAACGGTGGCTGACTGTGACTTTAGATTATAGTCAGTGTGAGTAGCGTGGCAATCTTAATTTTTACTTATTATTTTTAAAATACTTCATTAGCATGGCGATGGTTGGTAATGGCTGCAAGCTTATCTTCGGTGGTCGACGATTTAGTCCATATTTCTTTAAATACAGTTGAGTTTTTAAAACTTGCGCTCCATAAGAAGGCGTCTTCCGGTGAATAGTACGCAAAAATAACAGCTTGGTCAAGCTTCTGCGGCATGGTGCCTTCAGTGTCGGTGAGCAGAGCATAATTACCTTCTGGGGTAAGTTCAATGCCCAGTATGACCAAACCGTCCTCAATCTCAGTTTCCTCAAAGCCAAGCGTTTCATAAAACGCTAACAGGGAATTACTCATTTGTAACAGCTCCTTAGGTTTTATTGTTTAATTTATATTTATAATTTGTCAGGCAGAAAAAGCCCGATTATAGGAATAACTCCATGAAACTACTGAAAAAAGGGCATAATTTAATGGGGTGAAAATAATGGAGCAGACAATAGATTTATCTATCGGTGTTATTGATAAGCTAAAACAGCTTGTAAAAGAAATAGGCAGCATGCAGAGACAAAATTTAGGCCGAACCAATCTTGCCGTTGCGCAAAAATCAACTTCTATTGATTTAGTAACAGAGATTGATAAGAAATCAGAAGAACAGATTATCGCTTTTTTACAGGATCACTATCCGGCTCATAGTTTTTTGGCTGAGGAATCAGGCGAAACCGGAGGCGATTCGGATTATTTATGGATTATCGACCCTCTTGATGGTACCACTAATTACGCGCAAGGTCTACCCATATTCACAATTTCCATTGCGCTTAACTATCAGGGCAAACCTGTTCTTGGAATGGTATATGCACCGGTTTTGGATGAGCTATATTATGCAGTAAAAGGGCAGGGCGCTTTCCTTAATGACCAGCCTATTCATGTATCGGATAAAACGCAGTTGATTGACAGTGTATTAGCAACCGGCTTTCCGTATGATGTCGCTAGCCATAAAGCCAATAATACAAACCATTTTAATAATTTATTACTAAAAACGCGGGCTGTAAGAAGATTTGGTTCAGCTGCCTATGATTTGGCCTGTGCAGCTTGTGGTCGTTTTGACGGTTACTGGGAGCTCAATCTTTCACCCTGGGATGCGGCAGCAGGTATGTTATTGGTAGAGGAAGCCGGCGGTATGGTCCTGTCCTTCCGGGATGATAGAAAGGTTTCTATTATCGCCGGGAACAAAGCTATTGTTAATGAAATTTGGATGGAAATCAAACAGTTGGAGGATGAAGACAACAATATATGAACAAGACATTTGAACAACTGGGACTTTCTGCGCTTTTGGCGGCCGGTATGGCCAAAGCCGGGATGACAATTCCCACTGCAATACAACAGGACACTATTCCGGTTGTATTGGCTGGCCGGGATGTGATTGGACAATCTCCCACCGGTACAGGTAAAACATTAGCCTATCTATTACCTCTGTTTCAAAAAATTGATACTACTAAGCGTGAAATTCAGGCCTGTATTTTGGCTCCTACCCATGAACTTTCTATTCAAATTCAGCGGCAGATAGAATTACTCGCCGGTAATTCAGGATTATCAATAGTGGCTGCCCCCCTTATTGGTAATGTCAATATTGCCCGGCAGATAGATAAACTTAAAGAAAAACCGCATATTATTACCGGTTCGGCAGGGCGAATTTTGGAATTAATACAAAAAAAGAGAATAAATGCCCAGACCATAAAAACCATTATTCTTGATGAAGTTGACCGGCTGCTGGATGATAAAAACATCGACTCTATTAAAGCTGTAATCAAAACTACTCAAAAAGACCGGCAGCTGTTGGCGTTTTCAGCGACAATGCCGCCAACTGCCTTGAAACAGGCTCAGGCGCTGATGAACAACCCGCAGCTGGTGTCAGTTTCTGCAAAAAACGCTGAAGTCATGCCGAATCTTGAACACTTATATTTTGCCGCAGATCAGCGGGATAAATTTGAGATATTGCGCAAAATTATAAGGGCCACGAATATAGCACAGGCGTTGGTTTTTATTAATCATAGTGATGATGTCGAACTCACTGTTGACAAGCTAAATTATCATAGTATCACGGCTGCAGGAATTCATGGGAGCTTTCTAAAGGAAGATCGCAAAAAAGCCATGGAAGGGTTCAAGAACGGGAAAATCCAGCTATTGGTTGCCTCCGATCTAGCCGCCCGTGGACTTGACATACCAGGAATTGAATATGTAGTTAATTTGGATTTGCCAGAAGACCCACAAGTATACTTACACCGGGCCGGGCGGACAGGGCGTGCCGGCAGAAGTGGTGTAGTAATTTCAATAGTATCACCAAGAGAAATGTCGCTTATCGCCAAATATGAAAAAGTGTTACAGATAAAAATGCTGCCTAAGCACATAACCCATGGCAAGGTTTTCGACAAGAGGCCGGCTAGCAAAACAACAGCCAAGAAATCTGCGGATAAAAGGCGCTCCTAACGACAAGAGGGATAGGATATGTGAAACGGTACTGGAAAACCAGTACCGTTTTCTTCCTAAATCGCCAAAGTATAAACTCTCTAAAAAAGCGGATTCGAAGTGATATAGTTCCGCAATTACCAAAGTCTTGGTGTAAGCTTTTATATTTGGCTAAAATCCGATCCACGTTACCTTGTTTTGCAAGGTTTCGTCAAGACGCTTACCCGGTGCCGGCACTTCATCCGGGAAACCCAGCGGTGTAATTGCAGTTAATTCACGGTCTTGAGGGACATCTAATATTGCCTGTAATTTGTCAGCCTTGGCCAGCGGTCCCGTCATCCAACATGTTCCGAGTCCTTCGGCATGGGCAGCCAGTAACAAATTCTGAAAAGAGGCGCTAACACTCTCCAATACCATTTTCCGCCGTGCGGCCTCGCTTTCGGCTTTGGTCATTTGAACAATGCATATAGGCGCATTACCAAGGGTCGAGTACCAGTGGGCGAAGGCTTTTTGTTGTTCACTTCTTTCAGTTTCGGGTGGCATGCGCAAGTCAATGACTTCCTTACAAACACTTTTAATCTCAGCAAGCTTTGATCCGGTAATCACAATGTATTCCCAGGATTGTTCGTTCATTCCGGAAGGAGCCCAGTTGGCGGCATCCAGGATTTTGCGTATGGTATCTTTTGCCACCAGGTCGTTTTTATACTTACGAATGCTGCGGCGGTTTTTAATAGCTGAGTAAATTTCCATAAATAGACCTCCGTTATTTTGATTTTATTAGGATATTCCACATTTGCATAACTATTCCTCCAAAGTATTTTTACTGGCAGAAAGCATTGTAATTATGGTAAAATGTAAGGACGCGGAGGGAACAAATATGAAAAAGTTAAATATTATACTAGTATTTGTAACTGCAATATTGCTCACAATATCTGTTTCCGCCTGCAGCGGAAAAAACGCAGACCTGGGAGGGAATACAGTGACGGTGGATGAAGCATTGCGTTTATGGCAGAATAAAGAAGCCGTAATTATTGACGTGCGCACGATGCAGGAGTATCAGGCCGGACATATCCCGGAAGTACCCTTACTTCCTTTGAACGAAATAGAAAGCCGCACAGGCGAAGTACCACGGAATCAAAAAGTTTTGTTTATTTGCCGCAGCGGTAACCGTAGCGGACAGGCGGTAAGCTTGTTGAAAAATAAAGGCTTCGACAATATCTATAACATTGAAGGCGGTATGCTTGCCTGGCGCGGTCCTGTAATAAAATAGATTAACTCTAAATTAACGTGCGATAGACTAAAAACGGTTTACTTCCGCATAAATGAATATTCATTAGATTTTTTCAAATTAGTTGTTAAGCTTGAGGTGCTGTTTTGAGATTATATATTGCCGAAAAACCAAGTATGGCTGCTGAAATCGCCAAATGCCTGTCAGGGCCGGTAAGTCGCAAAGATGGTTATATTCAGACCGGAGGCGGGACAATTACTTGGGGGTATGGGCATATTCTGCGGCAGGCTGAACCCGATGAATATGATCCCAAGTATGAAAAGTGGCGGGCAGAAGATTTGCCGATTATTCCGCAAAGCTGGAAGCTGTTAGTCGCTGATTCCTGCCAAAAACAGTTTGAAATTGTTAAAAACCTTATTGAACAAGCCGATGAGATTGTACATGCCGGTGACCCTGACAGGGAGGGGCAATTACTTATCGATGAAGTGCTTGACTTTGTCAATAATCAAAAGCCGGTACGGCGGATTCTGCTAAATGCTCTTGACGAACAAAGTATCAAGAAGGCCATTGCCAGTCTCCGGGAAAACCAGGACTTTTTTAACCTTAAGCAATCGGCTTTGGCCAGACAGCGGGCTGACTGGCTTATCGGTATGAATTTGTCCAGGGCGTATACACTGGCAGCACAGCGGGCCGGGCATCGGACAACTCTGCCGGTAGGCAGGGTTAAAACTCCGACTTTGGCGCTTGTTGTCCGCCGGGAGCGGGAAATTGAAAATTTTAAACAAGCTGATTATTTTACTGTAAAAGCCGATTTTCAACATTCGGATACTGTGTTTACAGCCTATTGGAAACCACGTGAAGACCAGCCGGGTCTTGATACCGAAGGCCGTTTAGCCGATAAAGCTATTGCTAAGGCTTTGCTGGAAATGCTTCAAGCGGCCAAGGATCCGGCGGCTGTAATGGCTTGCGAAACCACTGAAAAAAAAGAACCGCAGCGGTTGCCGCTGGCGCTGTCAACACTGCAGGTTATGGCAGGCAAAAAGTTTGGCTATGACCCGCAGATAGTATTAGATACAGCGCAAAAGCTGTATGAACGGAAACTTACTTCTTACCCTCGTTCTGACTGCGAATATTTACCTGAATCACAATACGAAGATGCTGCTACCATTCTCGGTAATTTAAGCAATATTGCTCATACTGAATTGGCAGGCTGGTCGCAGAAGGCCGATACCCAAATTTCCAGCCGAGCCTGGAATGATAAAAAAATTACCGCCCACCATGCCATTATTCCGACTGTGGAACGATGTAATTATGCGGCGTTAAACGAAACAGAGCGAAATATTTATTATCTCATTGCGCAAGCCTATATTGCCCAATTTTATCTGGTGCATGTTTATGATCAGACACGGGCCGAGCTGGAACATGCGGGTGAACGGTTTACAGCCAATGGCCGGATTATCAAAGAATTAGGCTGGAAGGAAGTATATGGCGCCGAAGCCGAAGAGAAGAAGGAAGAGGATAACGGCACGCTGCCGGCCATGAGCAAAGGCGATCAGGTGGAATTCTTGAAGGCCTCAGCGGAAAAGAAGTCAACAAAGCCGCCAACCAGGTTTACTGCCGCAACGCTGCTTGCCGCCATGAAAGAGATTCATAAATACGTAAAAAATCCTGAATTGAAAAAGCAACTGAAAGATGTGGCCGGTATCGGTACTGAAGCTACCAGGGCTACCATTATCAAAGAACTCATTGACCGTAGTTTCTTAAGAGAAGAAACCAAGAAAAAATATCTTAAACCAACTGAACCGGCCTACTTGCTGGTAGATATGCTGCCGGAAGAGATTACCTATCCTGACTTTACCGCTCTGTGGGAAGACATTCTCCGTCAAATGGCGGAAGGCAATGCCAGTCTGGACACTTTTTTGGGCCAGCAGGCAAGGTTTGCCACAGGTCTTTGCAATAAGGCCAAGGGAGCAAATATTCCGCTGAAAGGCGAATATCACTGTCCCCGCTGCCGCCGGGGTGTATTGCAGTTAAGAAATGGAAAGCACGGTAAGTTTTGGGGCTGTTCGCGCTACCCGGCATGCCGGGGTTCGTTCAATGATAAAGACGGTAAACCGGATATGCCGGTAAGACCGCAACCACAGCAACAACCATTACAACAGCAAAAACAAGGGCAAGGCTGATTTACGCCTTGCCCTTGCTCATGTTTCGTTTGCCGCCTTGCGGTTTGGCGGTTTTTGGTTTGCGGCGGCTTCGCAAATTGTTGCCGCCATGACGGATAGTCTTCTTATCTTCAGCTAATTTATCTACCGGTTTTTCAACGACCTGCTTCGGCTTTACAGGCGCAGTTTTTTTCGCGCTCTTAATTACCTTTTGTCCATTCGCTTTATATTTTTCAATGGAAGATTTTATTCCTTGCTCAATCATGCGCAAATACATATGCTCACCGGGGCTGATGAAGGTAACCGCCGTACCTGTCTCACCGGCCCGACCGGTACGGCCGATACGGTGGATATAACTTTCCGGGTCATGAGGGATATCGTAGCTGAAGACATGAGTAACACCTTCGATATCAAGGCCCCGGGCGGCGATATCGGTAGCCACCAGAATCTGCAGCTTGGCTTCGCTAAACCGGCGCATTACTTGGGTACGCTTGGCTTGAGACAGGTCGCCGTGCAACTCGTCTGACAGATAGCCGCGCTGAATGAGAGCAGTATTGACAGCTTTAGCGCGGTCTTTAGTATGACAGAAGACGATAGCTAGGTAAGGCTGATATTCGGCAATCATACTGCAAAGCTTATCAAGCTTGCTTTCTTCTGGCAGTTCAATCATTATCTGTTTGATTTCATCCAGGGTAACATTTTCAGTCTGAATCCTGATATCAGCCGGCTTGGTCATATAGCGGGCGGCCAATCCGCGGACTTTTACCGGCATGGTAGCCGAAAACAACATAGTCTGGCGTTTAGACGAGGTCAGCTGAATGAGTTCTTCGACTTCTTCCAAAAAGCCCATATGGAGCATTTGGTCAGCTTCATCCAATACCAGCTTGGAGACACCTGACAGCGCCAGTGTTTTGCGGCGCACATGATCAAGCAGCCGGCCGGGGGTGCCGACAACAATATGGGGATTGCCTTTTAGTTTGCGGATTTGTTCATCGACATCTTTGCCGCCATGCACGGAAATAACATTAATGCCAAGGATAGTAGCAAGCTTGGTGGCTTCGGCTGTAATTTGCAAAGTAAGTTCCCGGGTGGGAGTGATAATAAGAGTTTGTACATGTGGAGCCGAAACCTTTATCTTTTCTAAAATGGGCAATAAAAAGGCCAACGTTTTACCTGTTCCTGTCTGCGCCTGAGCGATGACATCTTTGCCTGCCATGAGCGCAGGGATCGCCTGAATCTGTACCGGAGTAGGGCGGGTAATACCGTTTTCCTTCAAAAAATGTGTCAGCTCAGGGCGGATACCCAAAGCCGAAAAGTTTGTCGACATGGAAAGAACACCTTTCTTTTCTTTAAAATATGCCGTTATTTCAGTTTGCGCAGGCCTAAGAGAGGATATGCGTGAGTAAAAATATAATATACTACTATTTTCCAGAAAAGTAAAGAGTGTTTCTTCAATAAATAACCTTTTTGTGTTAGAATGGAAAAGAAAAATACGTATGTGAATTACATAAACAAAAGGAATGAACTATGAACTTACTATCAATAGAAAATTTGGCGAAAAGCTATGGGGAACGGATTTTATTCAGTAATGTCACTTTTGGTATTGATGAAGGCGACAAAATTGGTCTTATCGGCGTTAATGGCACCGGTAAATCAACTTTTTTAAAAGAGATAGCCGGTGTGGATACAGCAGACTCCGGTAAGATTACGGTAGGTAACAGCGTGCAGGTAGAATATCTGCCGCAAAATCCTGAATTTGATGATAAAGCCACTGTCTTAGAGCAGGTATTTAAAGGGCATTCGCCTGTTATGCAGGTGTTACGGGACTATGAGCAGGCTTTAGCCAATGTAGAGCAGCATCCTGAGGATGCTGCGTGGCAGCAGCGACTAATCCGCTTATCACAGCAAATGGATGCCCAGAATGCCTGGCAGCTCGAAAATGACGCCAAGACCATTCTTACTAAGTTGGGGATTACGGATTTTTCGGCAGTCGTCAGTACCTTATCCGGCGGTCAGCGCAAGCGGGTGGCCTTAGCCAGTGCACTGATTAATCCTGCCGACTTACTCATTCTGGATGAACCTACAAACCATATTGATAATAATACAGTAGCCTGGCTTGAACAATATCTGGCCAAGCGTAAGGGTGCCCTGATTATGATTACGCATGACAGGTATTTTCTTGATAGGGTAACAAACCGGATTATTGAATTGGACAAAGGTAAGCTGTATACCTACACCGGCAACTACAGTCAGTTCTTAGAACTCAAAGCCGAGCGGGAAGAACAGCAGGAGGCCAGTGAACGGAAACGACAAAACATTTTCCGTAATGAACTGGCGTGGATACGGCGGGGCGCGCAGGCCCGGAGTACCAAACAGAAGGCCAGAATTGAGAGGTTTGAGCAGCTAAGTGCCCAGACGCCGGAAAGCAGTCAAGCTCAACTGGAAATAACGGTTGGCGCCAGTCGGTTGGGACGTAAAATTATTGAGCTGGAGCAGATTAGCCAAAACTTTGAAGATCGCACCTTTATCAAGGATTTTAGTTATATTGTTTTAAAAGATGACAGGATAGGTATTGTCGGGCCGAATGGCAGCGGCAAATCAACATTGCTTAACATCATTGCCGGGCGGCTAACTCCTGATAAGGGTCAAGTGGAAATTGGCCAGACGGTGAAAATTGGCTACTTCTCTCAGGAAAGCACTGAGATGAACCAAGATATGCGGGTTATTGAGTATATTAAAGAGGAAGCGCACTTTTTACCGACAGCAGACGGCGGCACAATCAGTGCCGCTCAGCTATTGGAACGTTTTTTGTTTTCGCCTAATCTGCAGTGGACGCCGATCGCCAAATTATCTGGCGGAGAAAAGCGCCGCCTGTTTTTACTTAGAATATTAATGAGCGCTCCTAATGTGCTGCTGCTCGACGAGCCTACCAACGACCTGGATATTCAGACGCTAAGCATTCTCGAGGACTACTTGGAGGATTTCCCGGGGGCTGTTATTACAGTTTCTCATGACAGGTACTTTCTTGACCGGCTTGTTGATAAGATATTTGCCTTTGAAGGCAAAGGCAGCATCAAACAGTATCCCGGCAATTATACAGATTATCAAAACAGGATTAGTGTACAGGAAGCAGAGACGCCGTCCGGCGATAAAAAAAGTACGGCAGATAAGAAACCGACAGCTCAGGATAAGCCTAAGGAACGCCCGCGCAAACTGTCCTTTAATGAACAGCGGGAGTTTGAGCAGATTGAAGATGTCATTGCCGGCGTAGAACAGGAACTGGTGCAAATTGCTTCAGCCATCAATACGGCAGGCAGCAATTTTGAGTTGCTGCAGGACCTTACCGTCAGACAGCAGGAATTAGAAGGAAGGCTCAGCGAATTGCTTGACCGCTGGACATATTTGAATGAGCTGGTTGAGGAGCTTAGTAACTCATAAAGGAGTACCGGACAGACATGAACATACAGATATTTGGTACGAAAAAGTGCCAGGATACCCGGAAAGCGGAGCGGTATTTCAAGGAACGCAAGATACCGTTTCAGTTTGTTGATTTAACAGTGCGCGGCTTAAGCAAAGGCGAACTGGATAAAGTTCGTGCGGCAGTTGGCGGCCTGGACAACCTGATTGATAAGAACGGCAAAGAATACGCCAAACGCAACCTTAAATATTTGGTGCATGATGTAGAAGAAATGCTGCTTATACATCCACTGTTGTTAAGAACACCCATCATAAGAAACGGCGCTAAAGCCACAGTCGGGTATTGTCCGGAAACATGGATGGACTGGAGTTAATTTACAAACAGGAGAATAATTATGATTGAACAAGCGCGGAAAGTCCTGAAAAAATACTATGGTTATGACGAATTTCGGCCAGGACAGGCCAAAGTCATCGCCAGCCTGCTGGCAGGCAAAGATACTGTCGCTATTATGCCGACAGGAGCGGGGAAGTCATTATGCTTTCAGGTTCCCGCAATGTTGCTGCCTGGACTTACGGTAGTCGTTTCGCCATTAATATCACTCATGAAAGACCAAGTCGATGCCTTAACCGAACAGGGGATACCTGCGACCTTTATTAATAGTTCATTGACCGGATCAGAGGCTGGCAGGCGGCTGCAGCAAATGCGCGCCGGTCGGTATAAGCTGGTATATGTGGCGCCGGAAAGACTGACAGCAGATTGGTTTCAGGCCGTAGTCGGTGAACTCACTATCAGTATGCTGGCTGTCGACGAAGCCCATTGTGTATCCCAGTGGGGACATGATTTTAGGCCAAGTTACCGGGCAGTAAGTTCTTTTATTGCGAGTTTGCCTAAGCGCCCGATCATCGGCGCGTTTACGGCTACAGCGACACCTGAGGTTAAACGGGATATTGAGAACCTGCTGGCGCTAAACTATCCGCAGGTACATATAACCGGTTTTGACAGACCAAACCTGTCTTTTTCGGTATTGCGCGGCGAAAACAAACAGGAGTTTGTTGTAAAATACGTTAAATCTAATGGCAATCAGGCCGGGATTATTTATGCGGCAACCCGTAAAGAAGTTGATAGTTTGTATGCGCTTCTGAAGAAAAAAGGAATTGCTGCCGGGCGGTATCATGCCGGCCTAAGGGATGATGAACGCATGTCCCAGCAGGAAAAATTCCTTTACGACGATATTCGTGTAATGGTAGCTACCAATGCCTTTGGTATGGGAATTGACAAGTCCAATGTCCGTTATGTTGTGCATTACAATATGCCGAAAAACATGGAATCCTACTATCAAGAAGCCGGCCGCAGCGGGCGGGATGGTGAGCCTGGAGAATGTATTTTGCTATATGGACCGCAGGATCCGCTCTTGCAGCGGTTTTTGATTGATAAGTCGGTAGAACATCCCGAACGTAAACAGCACGAACTTAAGAAGCTGCAGGAGATGGTGGATTATTGTCATACTCCGGACTGTCTGCGGCAATATATCCTGAACTATTTTGGCGAATTTACCGCAGGTGCAGGCTGTGGTCATTGCGGGAACTGTATGGCGGACGGCGAACAGGTAGATATTACGGTAGATGCCCAGAAAGTTTTTTCCTGCGTATACCGGCTCAGAGAACGTTTTGGTATTTCGGTTATTGCCGAAGTGTTAAAAGGTTCTAAGAATAAAAAGATCCTGCAATTGGGATTTGACAGTCTGCCTACGTACGGACTGATGGCCGAGCGTACAGTGCAGGATATTAAGACTTTAATTCAACGGCTTGTAGCAACAGGGTATTTGCGCTTAACCGAAAGCGAATATCCGGTAGTCAAACTGGAACCAAGCGCTCTGCCTGTTTTAAAGAGCCAAGCTCAGGTTTGGCAGAAGGTATTCACCGAGCGTCAGCCTGTTGCCGATGATACTTTGTTTGAACTGTTGCGCCAGTGCCGCAAACGTATTTCTGAGCGGGAAGGTGTGCCGCCGTTTGTTGTATTTGCTGACACCGCCTTAAGAGAAATGAGTGAGAAGCGTCCGTCAGACCTTGACGATATGCGGCAAGTCAAAGGTGTTGGTGAACTTAAGCTGCAAAAATATGGCGATGAATTTCTGTCGGTCATTACTAAATATCTTTCCGAGAATGCAGTGGCCCAGGGCGTTACCCAAGCAGCTGCTACTGTATCGGAACCTGCCAAAACGAAGACAAGCAAAAAGAGAAGCAAACCTGAAGCTGAACCAAGTCATCATATTACACTGGAGATGTTCCACAATGGCAGTGATCTTGCCGAAATTGCGAAAGTCAGGGATTTAACAGCCCAAACAGTACAAAATCATTTAGTGCGCTGTGCCCAGGAAGGATATATTGTTGATTGGGACCGGATCATTCCAGCAGAGTATGAAGCAGTAATACTTGCTGCAATCAAAAAGATCGGCGGCAAGCAACTAAAACCGCTAAAAGATGCTTTGCCTAATGCTGTAAGCTATGCTGCTATTCAGGCAGTTCTATGTAAGCATTTTGGGAACAAGGACAAGGGATGAACGCTATGATTACCGTGAAGAAGAGGTGTCACAAGATGCATATGTTTTTACTTCAACCGGGGAACTGGATTGGTAACGGTGTATAGCACTGAAAAACTATCCTCCTGGTGCGTAGAAATAAGGAGAAAATAATGGATAAAAAATCTGTGGAATGGCTGTATCGTGAGTTGCCAAAGCTGGTGGATGAGGGGATTATTCCCGCTGAAAGTGCTGAGCGGATTAAGGAGTATTATGGGTCTGGCAGTACCAAGACAGGATCAAGGACTTTTCTTGTTATATTTGGTGTCATTGGCGCTCTGTTGGTTGGCTTGGGCATTATTCTAATTTTAGCGCATAACTGGCCACAACTAACCAAGCTATACCGGTTAAGCATTTCGATGGGCTTCTTGGTTGCTGCGCAAATTGCCGCGGGCAGTGTATTATGGTTTAAAAAAGACAGCATCCCCTGGCGGGAAGCTACTGCGACCATTTTGATGTTAATGGTTGGTTCGGCAATGGCTTTAGTTGGCCAGACGTACCACTTGATAGAAGATACCGATGCTTTTTTATTGACCTGGATGCTCTTGTCAGTGCCGTTAGTGTACTTGATGAATTCTGCCAGCGTAGCGGTTTTGTATAGTATCGGGATAACTGTTTGGGCTTTTAGCAGTTATTTTGACAGTGGCAAACAAATTATTTGGGTGCTGTTTAGTTTAATTGTTCCTTATTACTGGGGATTACTTAAGAACCATCGCTATACCAATACTACAGTGGTTTTTTCTTGGGTTATACTTATTTGTTTTTATTTTTGTTTTGGAACTGCTTTTGCCAGATACTTGGATCATCTGAGTATTCTTATCTATGGGTCATTATTTACGTTAACATATATTGCTGCCGGCTTATGGTTTTCCGGTCATCATCAGGGTTGGCCTATGCCGTTTAAAGCAATTGGTTTAGCGGGGAGTGTTGGTTTGACATTTCTCCTGACCTTCAATGACGTTTGGCGCCATATAACGATCGATAAGGGAACGGTACCGTTCGCGGCCTACTTGCTGGCACTTGGGTTAGTGGTAGCGGTTGTTGGCGGCAGTCTTATGTTGAAAAAAAGAAAAAGTCAGGGAATCTGGCAATTCTCATTCATACCTTGTGTAATGGGATTTGGTTATATCCTCCGTTTTTTTGATGTCAGCGGTATCGGCGCTACAGTTATTATGAACGGATATATGTTATGGCTAAGTGTAAGTGTTATTGCCGTCGGTGTGCGGGAACAACGGATCGGCGTTGTTAATCTGGGGATGCTCATGATAGCCGTTTTGATCGTTGCCCGCTTCTTTGATATTGATTTAAGTTTTATTGTACGTGGTGTGGCTTTTGTGCTTGTGGGAATTGGATTTCTTGTGGCCAATGTCATTTTAGTACGCCGTAAAGCGGGGTGGCGAAATGATAAATAAAAAAATGCTGCTGGGGCTGTTTATTGGAGTTGCTATATTGCAGGCAACTGTTCCGCTATACATGGCCTGGCGCTGGGAGAATATCTTGCAGACAGGTCAGCTGTTTTATTGGCAGACGGCTCCAGTCGATCCTTACGATGCTTTTAAGGGACGGTATGTTTATCTTGGCTTCAAGGAAAACAAGGTCCCTATTCTGGATAATACTATTACGGGGTTTAGACAGAAGGCATATGCACTTGTTGCGGAAAATGCAGAAGGCCAGGCTTTTATCAGCGGCGTTACTGCCCGGCGTCCGGAGCAGGGAGTCTATATAAAAGTTGATGTATACCGCAGTGGAGATGAAGACAAGGCTTACGTCATTTTGCCGTTTTCGCGGTACTATCTGCCTGAAGATCTAGCTCCTGCCGCTGAAGCTGCCTACCGCAAAAGCGCGCGAAAATCAGGGATTGCTGCTGTTCGTATCAAAGACGGTTACGGTGTTATTGAAGAGTTGTATATTGAAGGAACACCACTATTTGAATTTTTGCGGCAATCACAATAAAACATAAAGGAATTGTTATGCCATATACTTATATTGTTCAATGTGCAGACAGTAGTTTTTACACTGGCTGGACAACAAATCTTGAAACAAGATTAACTGCTCACAACAATGGGACTGGCGCCCGGTATACCCGCAGCCGCCTGCCTGTTGCGCTGGTATATTACGAGCTGCAATCTGACGAAAGTCAAGCAAGAAAACGGGAATATGCAATAAAACAACTTAGCCGCAAAAGTAAGCTGGAGTTAATCACTGCTTTCCATTCCTGCGGAGTAAGTAATATCGATAATCTTATAATCCAACCTCCAGAGGTAAAATAAAACATCAATGAAAAAGGAGTATCTCATGGATGGAACACAACGAAAGAATATAATTCCAGGTGCTAAGGTCAAGATTATTCAAAAACCTCACCAACGAACCGGACAGCTTACAGAAGGGATAGTTAAAGACATATTGACAAGCAGTCCGGTGCATCACCGTGGCATTAAAGTTCGTCTGACAGATGGAACCATTGGCCGTGTTCAGGAAGTGATCGGCTAAAACAAACGAGCAAAGTCCAGCATTATGTGGACTTTGCTCGTTTTTATATGTGCGCCCGGCATGGGCGCAATCTAACGGGTGAAAGTCCCGAGCGCGGGTAGATAGTGCCAAGCGCATAGCTCAAGACAAGGGTGTCCACCGCGAGGTGGAATCTGAAGGAAGTCGGCGGCAAATCTCTGGTCTGACGAACAGAAATCACATATAAGGCAGTGTAAACTGGGTAAGGTTGCATAACAAACCGAAGCCCGAAACTATCCGAAAGTTTGCGCTGTAAATGTGGCAGATAGATGGAGAGAAAGATTGCGTTCTTACCCGGGGAGATCTCACAGACATGTGAAGATAATCAATCGAAGCATGGTTGAAATAAGATTTACTGTGAGAAGTCAGCAGAGGTCATAGTACCGAAGGTTTTTCGAGAAGGACTGAACAATAATCGAGTTCTTGAGCAAAGGAAGGTGAAGTCATGTTAAGAGAGCAGAAAACCAGTAAAATGGGCTGCCCTTGCCAGGGTATGCTGGAAGCAGAGAGTAACAAGGGAGCGCGGAGCATGACGACACTGGAAGATGCAAAAGAGAACCGCGTAAATCTGTTAGAAGAAATACTAGACCGAAACAATCTCAATGCAGCATATGCCCAGGTACTGCGCAAGAAAGGTGCAGGCGGAGTGGATGGCATGCAGGTTGGAGATATGAAGCAGTGGCTGAAAGACAATAAAGAAGAGTTTCTTGAATCCCTGCGAACCGGAAGATACACCCCTCAACCCGTGAGAAGGGTAGAAATACCTAAGCCGGACGGAGGAACCCGAAAGCTAGGAATACCGACCGTACTAGACAGGTTAATACAACAAGCCATAACCCAAGTGTTAACGCCCATCTTTGAAAAGAAATTTTCAGAAAGAAGTTATGGTTTTCGAGTAGGCAGAAATGCGCATCAGGCGATAAAGCAAGCCGAAGCATACTATAGGGCAGGATACACGAAAGTAGTAGACATTGACCTGGCGCAGTACTTCGATACGGTAAATCATGACATGCTTATCAACATGCTCCGTGAAGAAATCAAGGATGAACGAGTCATCGTCTTAATCCGGAAATACCTGAAAAGTGGAGTCATGGAAGGCGGTATAGTCAGCCCCAGTACATCGGGAACCCCGCAGGGAGGAAACCTGTCACCACTGCTATCCAATATCTACCTGACGAAATTTGACCAACTGCTGGAGAAGCGCGGACATAAGTTCGTAAGATATGCAGATGACTGCAATATCTATGTCAGGACGGAACATGCAGCCAAGCGGGTCATGGCGAGTTGTGTGAAATTCCTTGAGGGAACTTTGAAGTTACAAGTAAATCAGCGGAAAAGCCAAATCGGCAGTCCGCTGAGGGTGAAGTTTCTGGGATTTGCATTGCATAAGGTAGCGGGACAAATCGGAATACGTCCGCATGGGAAAGTCTTGAAACGTTTCAAAGAGAAGATCAAGGAAATAACCAACCGAAGTCGTGGGTGGGCAATCCAAGACACACTGCAAGAACTGAGGAAATATACAACAGGCTGGTTGAACTACTTTTCCATTGCAAACATGAGCAATAACATGAAAGAAATGAACAAATGAATACGGCGCAGGCTGCGAATGTATCTATGGAAGCAATGGAAGAAAGTTCAGACTAAGTTTGTGAATCTACAAAAGCTGGGACTGGATAGGAATAGAGCTTGGCAGTATGCCAATACACGGTTAGGGTATTGGCGTGTTGCGGGAAGTGCTATTTTACAAAGGACACTAACAGACAAATACCTCGAATCTCTAGGCTATATGAACATAGCGAAGAAATACGAGGCATTTCATTTACGTTAAAATTATTGAACCGCCGTATACCGAACGGTACGTACGGTGGTGTGAGAGGTCGCTAAATAAATTAATTATTTAGCTCCTACTCGATTATTAACTGGCGTACAGAACGTATTATTTCTACTTACAATTCCAGGATACAGCCCAAACCTCTAATGTTTCTAATCAAATGCCCTTGATTGCTTAGCTTATGCCGTAACCGGTACAGCAATAAACTGATTTCATCCAGGCCGACAAGCGGGATTTCTCCCGCTGTCGTAATACGTTCCTGCCAGACAGCATTTTTGATTGTATCATAATAAACGGTTTGGTTGGCGTTGTTGTATAACAACAACAATAATTGCCACTCTTTAGGCGATAGCTGGATTAGGGAATTATTTACCAGACACTGTCGCTTGGCAATATTCATCTGCAGCTTTTTTGCATTTGCATCTGATAATAACCTAAGTGACGAAAGGTTGGTTTGGGTAAGTTCCAAAGTCTCATCGCTTAGCTCTTCATTGATAATAATGCGCAATATTGCTGCTCCCTGTGCGAGAATAATTTTGTCATTATGCTTAAGAGCGATGGGGATATCGGGAATAGCAGGCTGATTGTTGACAAAGGTACCGTGTTTACTCGCCAAGTCAGTCAACGTAGTAGCCGCCTCTTCGGTCATAAGTAGACAGTGTTTTCGAGAAATGAACTTGTTTTCGAAATCTATGTCAGGCTTTTCGCTTTTACTGGCACGGCCAAGCATAACTTGCTGGTCTAAAATCGGTATTTTGTATCCCGGCTCATAAGGAAGCCCTTTTTCTACAACAAGATAATTTCCCATAGTTATTCCTTTCTACCTGAAGGAGGCATTGCTACCGGTGAGGCCAATCTTTCCTTATTGGTTCAAAGTACGCCTAAATCCGTTAAGATACATTTTGTAATTTCCCGGGCTTTGAGTCCGTTAGCAGCATGGTCACCCTGAATGTTGGTTGCGAAGAAATATTTATTGCCGTCCTTTTCCACACAGCCGACAAACCAACCAAGGACTTCTCCGTAGGCTGTGCCGGTTTTACCTGAGAAGATAGTATCATTATTTGTCGAGAGAACAATAATTTTTCGGGTAATAGCCATATTTTCAACAGAGAAAGGCAATTCATTGTTATAAAGTTGCTTAAGTAAAGCCACTTGCTCTTGGGCGGATATTTTCAGACTAGAGCATAGCCAGAACTGATCAATGCCACCGCTAATATCTTGATTGCCATAATTTAATTTGTTGATATTGCTTTGCATGCGGTCGTTGCCAATTTCCCTGGCCAGTTCTTGATAATACCAGACTACGGAATTGGCTATTGCGGAATGCAAAGTGTGGTCACGGTTCCAAGACGGTATAGAGTATGTTTGCCCATTCCATTTCTTCAAAGTTCGAGAATCCTCTTTATCTAAGACGCCGCTTTCCAGGCCTATCAGGGAATTATAAATTTTAAAAGTGGAACAGGGGGACAATCTTTCATTGCTTTTCGGTTCATTGTAGATAGTATATTGTTGGTTATTTTCGCTGTACAGGACGAATGTTCCTGTATAACCGCTGAAGTATTTGCTTAAATCCTCGCGGTTAATCGTGTCACTAGCACTGCCTGTTGGAACAACGCTTATACAGAAGAACAGTGTGAAAACTATTGTTGTAAGGTATCGTTTCAGAAAAATCGCTCCTTCGCTCAGTATTCTTAGCCAAATGATATAGTAATAATACCATTAGCGAACAAGACGATAAATAGCCATATAATTACAAAATAGTTACAAACAGATAGAATTCAATATCTTTTCGATTGTGCCTCTTTGCCCTATATTCAAAGAAATAAAAAATTGACACTAATTACCGATACTTATATACTTTAGTGAAATAAAATAATTTTACCTTAGTGCAAACTTTGTTATATTTTAAACCAGGTAAAAACGGAGGAAAGGTTATGTATAAAGACTTTCGCAGTGATACAGTTACCCAGGCGACCCCGGATATGCGGAAAGCTATGCTTGAAGCTGTGGTTGGCGATGATATTTTGGGAGAAGATCCTACAGTTAAGCAGTTGGAAGAAGTAAGCGCGGCTATGTTTGGTAAAGAGGCGGCTGTTTTGATGGTCTCAGGAACAATGGCTAATCAAACGGCGATTATGGCATTGACGCAACTTGGTGATGAAATAATAGTAGGCGAAGAGACTCACATATACAATTTGGAAGTGGGGGCCTTGGCTGCGTTAGCTTCGGTTCAGGCTCGTCCGATTCCCAGTTACAGCGGTTGTTTCGACAGTAAGATTGTTAAAAAATTCATTCGAAACAGAGAGGTGCAATCGCCTGTAAGCAGGGTTTTATGTCTGGAAAATACATATGACTTAAATCGGGGATATCCTTTATCGCCTGCCTATCAAGCGGAAATGGCGCACCTCGCTCATGAAAACGGTATGAGTGTTTATCTTGATGGTGCTCGGATATTTAATGCGGCTGAGGCATTGCAAGTAGATGTGAAGCAATTAGCTAAAGACATTGATGCGTTGCAGTTTTGCCTGACTAAGGGATTGGCTGCTCCTTTCGGATCTTTACTTCTGGGCACAAAAGAATTTGTGGAAAAAGCCAGGTGGATTAAGCAGCGGCTTGGCGGTGGCATGCGTCAAGCCGGTCACATGGCTGCTGCCGGCATAGTTGCTTTAAAAACAATGCGGGGAAGACTTCAGGAAGATCATGCCAATGCGCTGAGAATGGCAAAAGGGTTGGCTGGTATTAATGATGGACTGGTCGATATTGAGCAAGTTAAAACGAATATTGTTCAAATTGAGTTTGAATCTGTTGGTAAAGATGCGGCATTTATTACTGAGGCGCTACTTAAGCAACAGATTAAAGTAAAACCTATTAGTCCAACTGCCTGCAGAATGATAACTCACTGGGGAATTACAGAACAAGATGTTGATTTTGCTATAGAGACAATTCGTAAGATTGTGAAATAGTGGCGGGTCGAAATCTTAGTTGGTGGCAGGTAAAAAAATAGACCTTGGAATTCATAAATAGTTATGATTCCAAGGTCTTTAGGTCGCTGTCGCATCGCAATGAACGCAAATTGTCGCATAACCGCAGTTATGAGTGAAGATGGAGCACGGGTTATTTTTCTTCTTCTTTTCCGTGTGCCATACCCCAAAGTTTGCATTCCAGAATAATTCGACTAAACCTTTTATACCATTAAAATTCAATGGGGAAAGATTATGAAATACAAGCGTAGTCATGCTTGTTTGCCCCTTTCGATGGTATATAGGTTTATTTTATTTTTTACTTAGTGGAAATATTTACTGATTCTTGGTTGCTTTGGGTTGCTCCCAGTGACAAAGTTTGTTGAAGTTTAGCTAGATCAAGTTCGTTTTCCCATTTGGAAACCACGATTGTTGCAATACCGTTGCCAATTAGATTAGTGATGGCTCTGCCTAATGACATAAAACGGTCAATTCCGAAGATAATCGCCAGACCCGCTACCGGAATTCCCGGTATCGCCGAAAGTGTTGCCGCAAGTACGATAAAGCCGCTGCCGGTTACTCCTGACGCTCCCTTGGAGGTCAATAGCAGGACGGCAAGAATCGTTAGCTGATGCATTAAAGTAAGTTCAGTGTTGGTTGCCTGAGCAACAAAAATAGCGGACATAGTTAAGTAAATGGAAGTCCCGTCAAGATTAAAAGAATATCCTGTCGGAACAACTAAGCCGACAATCGACTTCGAACAGCCAAGTTTTTCTAGCTTTTCCATCATGCGGGGAAGTACACTTTCAGAGGATGATGTGCCTAATACGATTAACAGTTCTTCTTTAATATAGGCAAGAAACTGGAGAATATTAACATTGGCCCACTTAGCGATACAACCAAGAACTACTAAGACAAAGAAGGCACAGGTGGCGTAAAAACAACCCAAGAGCTTGGCGAGCGGCCCTAGTGAGGCAATGCCGTATTTCCCGATAGTAAACGCCATTGCGCCGAAAACCCCAATTGGCGCAATTTTCATAATAATATCAACGATAATAAATAGGCTGTGAGAAATATCGCTGACCAAGTTGAATACAGTTTCTCCGCGTTTGCCCATTGCGAGCAATGCCCAGCCAAAGAGAATAGAGAACAGCAGTACCTGGAGAATATCGCCTTTGGCAAACGCATCAACAACGCTTGTCGGAATTATGTTCATGAAGAAGTCCACCGTGCTTTGCGCTTTAGCGGCTGTCGTATAAGCAGCAATTGCTTTCGTATCGAGCTTGGTGACATCAATATTCATGCCAGTCCCGGGTTGTAACCAGTTTACCAGGAATAGTCCTATTATTAGAGCGAAAGTTGTAACTGCCTCAAAATAAAGTAAGGCCTTTGCTCCTACCCGACCTACTTTTTTGATATCGTCCATCCCGGCAATGCCAGTAACAATGGTGCAAAAAATAATCGGGGCAATAATCATCTTGATGAGTTTAATAAATCCGTCGCCTAAGGGTTTCATGCTTTCGCCAAGGCTGGGATAGAAATGCCCTAAGGCTATGCCGACGATAATTGCAAGGAATACTTGGGTATGTAGGGATTTAAAAAACGAGGTCTTCATGCGCATCTTCCTTTCATCACTATTAAATTTTCAAGTTTATTACAATATTAGTTACATGTTACAGTCACCCCCGGATTTTAATTCCAGAAATTAATGAAGTGTAAAGAAAGTATCTGGTAAAAAGACAATACCACAAAGTTGGGAAAATGGAAACAGGTATTAAGGTTTTTATAAAAAATTTGATTCAAAACAACAAGATAGCGGCTAGAATTGCTTAGGGAAATAGGGTACAATAGCTTCATTGACACGCAAATAGGGGGGCTCAGACATGCGTATTACCAAGGCTATTAAGCAGGAGATGCTTGATATTTTAGAAAAACATTACAAAAACACGACTACAGCGTTAAACTACTCGACACCGTTTGAACTTTTGATTGCTGTTGTTTTATCGGCTCAATGTACAGATATAAGAGTGAATATTATTACAGCCAGAATGTTTCCTAAGTATAATACACCTGAGCAATTCCTTGCATTAGGACAACCCGGTTTAGAACAAGAAATTCGGGATTGTGGCTTATTCCGAAGTAAGGCAAAAAATATTATTGCTACCTGCGAGATTTTATGCCAAGAATATGGGGGACAGGTTCCTAACCGCTTTGAAGACTTAGTAAAATTACCAGGCGTGGGTCGAAAAACGGCCAATGTTTTGCTAAGCCAATTATTTGGTGTTCCTGCAATCGCTGTAGATACTCATGTCTTCCGGGTAGCCAATCGGCTTAACTTAGCGATAGGCGATACGCCTTTAGCTGTGGAACAAGGTCTTATGAAGGCAATTGCCAAGGAAAAATGGAGTGATGCCCATCACTGGCTAATTTGGCACGGGCGTAAAGTTTGTAAAGCAACTAACCCCGCTTGTAATATATGCCCTCTAAATAATTTATGTCCAAGCAGCAAAAATTAATAAAAACGATTCTTGTATGTTTATAGCAATAGATGTATAATAATTCATAAACTGGAGGATAAATTATGATTTTTCGGAAAGCAAAGTTTAGTGATGTGGAAGATATCCTCAAAATAATTAACGATTATGCTGAAAAAGGACTTATGTTAGCCAGGTCGCGCAATGTGCTGTATGAAGGTTTGCGGGAATTCATATTAGCGGAAGAAGACGGCAAGATAATAGGGGTAGCTGCTTTGCATTTGGTATGGAACGAGCTTGCCGAAATCAGGGCGTTAGCAGTTGAGCCGAATAAAATCAAGAGCGGTATCGGGCGCCGGATAGTAGATATGCTGACTGAAGAAGCCCGGGAACTTGGCGTCAAAACTTTATTTGCCTTAACTTATCAGCCCGGTTTTTTCGCCAAGCTTGATTTTAAAGAAGTACCAAAAGAAAGCGTACCCCATAAGATGTGGAAGGAATGTATCAACTGTCCCAAGTTTCCTAATTGTGATGAGATTGCTATGGTTAAAGAACTATAAGCACAAAAAGCGTCTGTGCCAGAATGCTGGCACAGACGCTTTTACTATTTACGGTGTTGCGTTTTACAATTCAATAGTTTGTCCGGGAATCATAATATGTACAGGAATATTTATTGATTCTACTTTTTCTTTAAAGGCTTCAGGGGATTGGGCAATAACCGGCCAGGTGTTATAATGCATGGGAACTACAGCTTTTGGCTGTAGCATCTTAACTGCTTCTACTGCATCATCAGGTCCCATGGTGAAGTTATCGCCAATTGGCAGTAACGCATAATCAATTTTCTCCAGACGCCCCAAAAGCGCCATATCGCCAAATAGCGCAGTATCGCCGGCAAAGTATACGGTTTTGCCGAAAAAGTTAACAATGAACCCGGCAGCGTGTCCGCCGGGAACGCCTGCACCGTGAAAAGCGGGCGTGACCCTGACATAGCCGAAATCAAATTTCTGCTTACCACCTAAATGCATTTTGGCAGTTTCACAGTTGTGTTCACCCACTAGGGAAGCTATCTCGGCAGTCGCAATTACTGTAGCGCCGGTACGTTTGGCAATAACTATCGTATCGCCGAGATGGTCAAAATGGCCATGACTGACTAAAATATAACTACAGTCAATTTTGTCAGCAGTCGCTGGGTTAACCGGATTGTCGGTAAAAAAGGGGTCGAATAATAAGGTTGTGTTTTCGTTTCGTAAAGTAAAGCAAGCATGTCCGTAAAAGGTCAAAGTTGCCATAGTACACCTCCGATTGAATAGTAATATATAGTGTTTTTAGCAGAAACCAAATAAATTCCTGCAAACAATAAAAAGTTTTATCATAAGAAATTGGCGGAAGGTTAAATACTTATGATGGAGAATTAAAAAAATAATCAATATTCAGCCTGTTGTAAAAGGAGCGACAACATGATTCCAGTAATATCTGTAGTAGGGCGGTCCAATAGCGGAAAAACCACCTATCTGGAAAAATTAATAGCGGAATTTAAGCAACGCGGTTATAAAGTAGCTGTTATTAAACATCACCATGACGATTTCACTATAGATAAGCCTGGAAAAGATACGTGGCGGCATGCACAGGCCGGGGCCGACATAGTTTATTTAGCCTCTCCATATAAAGTGGCTATGATTAGGAAGACTGACCAAGAACTGACGCTTGAGCAAATAATCAATTCGATAGACAATGTCGATATAATTTTTACCGAAGGGTATAAAAAGGAATCGAAACCGAAAATCGAAGTATACCGCCAGGCGGCAGGGAATGAGCCATTGGGTTCAAAGCCGGAGCTTCTTGCGGTTGTAGCAGATGCTAAACTTTATGAATCGGTACCTCATTTTGAACTTGATAATCCAATCGAGATGACTGATTTTCTTGAAAGAGAGCTATTAAATAAAGAAACCGCAAAGGACTGATTATTATGTACGATTGTCACAACAGACAGATTAACTATTTGCGGGTTTCAGTTACAGACCGTTGTAACTTTCGCTGCGCATACTGCATGCCGGAACAGGGAGTAAAGCTGCTGACGCACAACGAGATACTGTCCTATGAAGAACTGCTGCGGGTAATACGAATTGTCAGCAGGCGAGGTGTATCAAAAATTCGTCTTACCGGCGGCGAGCCACTTGTGCGTAAGGGAATTGTCCGGTTTGTCCAGAGTATCTCGGAGCTAGAAGGCATAACCGATTTGTCGATGACGACCAATGCCAGCTTACTTGCCGGTATGGCGGACAAGCTTAAGGCTGCCGGATTAACACGAGTAAATATCAGTATGGACACAATTGTTCCGGAGCGGTTCAGGCAAATTACCCGTGGCGGAAATATTGCTGATACGCTAAACGGAATAGATGCGGCTTTAGCTGCAGGATTAACGCCGGTAAAACTCAATGTTGTTCTTACTGATATAATTACTGATCGCGATTTAGTCTATTTTGTTGACTTGGTACATCGCGAACAAATATCTGTGCGTTTTATCGAATATATGCCGATAGGCGATAATCAAGTTGGAGCAGGTCCGAGTATTGAAGAAATTAAAGCAAAGATAAACTCTTTAGGCAAGGGTACATTAAAACCTGTGCTTGATATCTATGGAAATGGCCCGGCGAAATATTTTAGTTTACCCAAGGCTCAAGGTTCTTTTGGCTTTATTACGCCGATGTCCGAACATTTTTGTGGTATGTGCAACCGCCTTCGTTTAACTGCCGATGGTAAATTTAAACCGTGTCTTTTGTCTAACCAGGAAATTGACGTTCGGTCTGCACTCAGAAACGGCGCTACCGATGAGCAAATTGCAGAGTTGTTCTACAGTGCTATTGCCGAAAAGCCACAAGGGCATACATTAGCCAAGTCTCAGCCGGACAAAAGGTTTTTTAGGAAGATGTCACAAATTGGCGGCTAGATTAGGAAGGAGATACATTAATGGAACTCACACATTTTAATCATTCAGGCAAAGCCCGCATGGTTGACGTTACTGTTAAAGATGAGACCAAGAGGGAGGCTGTGGCCGAAGGCCGGATTACAATGAAGCCTGCCACGCTCGAATTAATCAAACAAGGAGCAATGGGTAAGGGCGATGTATTAGGCGTCGCTCAGGTAGCCGGGATCATGGGTGCCAAACGTACCTGGGATGTAATCCCCATGTGTCATCCCCTGCTTTTAACCGGCGTCAATTTGGAATTTACCATTGATGATGCAGTAAACGCAATTGATATAAAAGCCATTGTTAAGACTACCGGGAAAACCGGCGTCGAGATGGAGGCATTAACTGCTGTTTCAGTGGCTGCCTTAACTATTTATGATATGTGCAAAGCAGTAGATAAAGGTATGACAATCGAGTACGTACGGCTGATGACGAAGTCAGGCGGTAAAAGCGGCAATTATATTAGGGAGGATAAATAAATGCAAGGAAAAATTGTAGCAGTTTGTACCAGTAAAAACAAAGGTGAACGCAAAAAAAATGTTGGACAGGCTAATTTGCTAGTCGGACTTGGGCTTGAAGGCGACGCTCATGCTGGTTTTCAACATCGCCAAGTAAGCCTATTGGCTTTAGAAAGTATTGAAAAAATGCGTAAAATGGGTTTGGATGTTAATCCTGGCGATTTTGCTGAAAACATAACAACCGAGGGGCTGAATCTACCGGCTTTGCCGATTGGTACAAAGCTTAGAATTGGTGAGACTTTGCTTGAGGTCAGTCAAATCGGTAAAGAATGCCATACCCGCTGCAATATTTACTATCAGGCGGGTGACTGTGTTATGCCTAAGGAAGGCATATTCGCTATTGTTGTAACAGGTGGTAAGGTAGCAACCGGCGATACAATCGAGGTGATTGAAAGTGTTTAGCATAGGCATTATTACAGCCAGCGACAAGGGATCGCGTGGTGAGCGTGAAGACTTAAGCGGCAAGGTAATTGCCGAGATGCTGGCTGAGTTTGGCGAAGTAAAACATTATGTCGTTGTTCCTGACGAGCGGGAAGCACTCTGTGAAGCTATGATTAATATGGCTGATAATTTGAAGATAGATCTTATTCTTACAACTGGCGGAACCGGTTTGGGACCACGGGATGTTACACCGGAAGCTACCCTGGATGTTATTGACCGTCAAGTACCAGGTATTCCGGAAGTTATGCGAGCTAAGTCACTGGAAAAAACTTCTCGGGCCATGTTATCTCGTGCGGTGGCCGGCCTTCGCGGACGAACCTTAATAATCAATCTTCCTGGTAGTCCCAAAGGGGTGCGGGAATGTCTAGAATTTATTTTACCGGCACTGGGGCACGGTTTAGAGATTATGAAGGGTGAAGCCGGCGAGTGTGCAAGATAACCTAAAGCTCAATAGAGGCTTGTTTAGTCCGTATTACACCAGGTACTTTTTCCAGCTGATCTAACAGCGAAAAAAGTGCCTGGTCTTTATTTTTTGCTTCAATCATGACATCAAAGTCTTGTCCAAATTCTTTTACGAGGAGATCCCTCGGTGATATTGATGGCAATAGCTAGATAGCCAGACCTTACGCGCATGGCCGTAATCTCTTTTGCGCAATCTTTTTTCTAGCAGCATATAGGTTAGCAGTTGCAATTATTAACTGCTTCGTGATAGGAAGGGGATTACACTGGAGGCGGCGAATTGAAGAGTTATTCCGCACTAAAGTGACATATACTAGAGAAAATCATATAAGAATGCGGATTGTTTTTTGCAAAAGATGCAGCAAATGCGTACATTTGTAGTATTAAAAACTACTAAGTGGTACGAAACTAATGTTCTAGGAGTGAGAGTTTTTGTCCAAACCCATCTATGTAATTGGTCATCGTAATCCGGATACAGATTCAATTTGTTCGGCCATTGCTTATGCCCATCTGAAAAATGCGTTAGGTGAATATGTAGTCCCGGCGCGTGCCGGAAAAATAAACCCTGAAACCAAGTATGTTCTGGATTCTTTCGGTATTCAGCCACCGCAGCTTATCCTTGATATATATCCGCGGGCTAAAGATGTAATGCATGAAGAGATGATCACCATTCATCCCTGGAATACGTTAAGAAGACTTGGCCAACTTATTAAGCAGCATAATGTTAAGTCAATTCCGGTTGTAGAGGAAGATGGCAGCTTAGTTGGTATTGTTACCGTCGGCGATTTGGCCGAGCGCTATGTCAATGAGTTAGGTATGCAGGATTTGCGGGAAACCGGCGTTGACTATGCCGGAATTCTCCGGTGCCTCAATGGTACGCTGATATGCGGCGGTGATCTAGGTGAACGGATTGAAGGCCGGGTAAAAATAGCTGCTTCCCGCACGCAAACTATGGCAAAGGTCATCAGACCCGGCGATATTGTTTTGGTTGGCAACCGGACAAATGTGCAATTAACTTGTATTGAAGTTGGCGTTGCCTGCCTTATTATTACCGGCGATTTTTCCGTAGCGGCTGAGGTAGAAGCGGCTGCCAGACAGGCAGGCACTTATATAATTAGAGTACCTCATGACACATATACCTGTGGACGATTGATCAACCAGAGTATTCCGGTAAGAAGAGTTATGAAGACAAACGTTACTTCATTTGCTCCGGATGATCTGGTGTCAGACATAAAAAGTACTATTATCCGGACAGGTTACCGCAATTATCCTGTCGTTCAAGATGGTAAGTTAGTAGGTCTGATTGACCGTAACCGTTTGATTGTACCTGACCGGGATCAGATTATTTTAGTTGATCATAACGAACGTTCCCAGGCAGTTGATGGTATTGAAGAAGCTAAAATTGTTGAGATTGTTGACCATCACCGGCTAGGCGGCTTAGAAACCAGTGAGCCGATTTTTATAAGACATGAACCGGTTGGATCTACAGCTACAATTGTTGCTAATATGCATTGGCACCGGAATGTAGAAATACCCCAAAATATTGCTGGACTATTGTTATCGGCAATAATTTCAGATACAGTACTGTTTAAATCCCCGACTTCAACCCAAAAGGACAGGGATACTGCTCAAAAATTGGCACAAATCGCTGACCTGGCTATTCAGCAATATGGTATGGACATGCTGAAAGCAGGTTCCGTTATTGACAAATTAACTCCAAGTGATATTGTTTTGACCGATTTGAAAGAGTTTCAGATTGGCGACTATACTGTGGCTATCAGTCAAATTTCAGTCATGGATCCGGAAGCGGTGTTGAAACTGCAAGACCAGCTTAAGGCGGCCCTTCAGGCCGTTTGTCAAAAAGAGCAATACAGTATGGGAATATTGCTTGTCACCGGTATTATGGATGAGTCTACCTACCTTTTATATTATGGTCAACCATCCGGATTAATTTCCGCTGCTTTTGGCGAGGGACGGCCCGATGGAACTTGGTATTTACCAGGAGTTATGTCTCGGAAAAAGCAGGTAGTTCCACCGCTGATTGACGCTGTCCGTCGCTTATAATCTAAATAAATACTGATGCTATTCGGCAATCATGATATAATTATGCCATAATATCCAACTTCGAAAGGAAATGTGATAGAATGGCTACTTATATAACTAGCGGCGTTTGCACGACAAAAATCGAATTTACCGTAGAAAATGGTATCGTAAAAAATGTGGAGTTTAAATCAGGTTGTCCTGGTAATTTGCAGGGTGTTGGACGCTTGGCCGAAGGTATGAAAGTAGAAGATGTTATTAATAAGCTTAAAGGAATAAGATGCGGCGATAAAAGTACATCTTGCCCAGATCAATTCGCCAGAGCGCTGGAAGAATATAAGGGTTAATAGAGTGAAGTTGTTTTAACGTGCTGAGATGGCTGCTCAAAGTTAGAGCAGTTTGTGAGGATAAGGAGCAATTCATATGTACTGTATATACTGCGGGGTAAAGCTGCCAGCTGAAGCTAAATTCTGTCATAGCTGCGGTAAAGCCCAGCCAGAAACAGCCATGACCATGAACGACGAAAAAGCAGCTCAGGAAGAGCTTGTTTGTGAGATTATTTATCAAACAATTGGTGAAAAGTGGGGAATCTTTCCCAAGGACATTGGCGAATTTCAAGCACGGCTTGTCAGTGCAGACGGAATAAAAGACAATGATGCGGCAGATAATATTGTAAATAAGTCACCCAAAATTGAAATTATGTCATGTTCATTTAAGCCTGATCCTAAAAATAAAAAGCACGTTAAGGCGTTAGAAGCTTTAGTTCAAGAACTGACAAATGATGGTTGGGTGCAGCAGAGTCAAATGGGAACCGAATGGTATAATTTCACTTTAAAGAAAGCCATTAAATAGATTAATTTTTGTTGACAGTACTCCAGTTATTTGATATAGTCAACAGCAATAGTATAATTCAAATGCAATGAGCGGGAGAAGTAAATTGGCGGCGCTATTAGCAGAGAGCCGGGGGTTGGTGCGACCCGGTAGGCGTGCTTAATGAAATACACCCGTGAGCAGCAGGTCGAACATGATACAAGTAGACTGCGCCGGAGCGCCACCGTTATTAGAGGCTAGGGTATCGGATTTCCTGTACCTGATGTAAGCGGCTTGCTATTTTTTAAGCAAGCAGGGTGGTACCGCGAGATAAGTCTCGTCCCTGTATAGGGATGGGGCTTTTTTAATTTTTTATGGAGGCGATAGAGCATGATTATTGTAATGAGTCCAACTGCTACCCAGAAGGAAATTGAGCATGTGATTGCCCGTGTAACCGGAGCCGGGTTAAAGGTTCACCTGTCGGAAGGCAAAATACGAACAATTATTGGTTTAATTGGCGAGAAAAAAATGATGGCGCAGTTGCCATTGGAGGCACTTGCCGGCGTAGAAAAGACAATATCGGTCACTGCTGGCTACAAGTTAGTCAGCAGTGAATTTAAAAATGAGGATACCGTAATTGATATCGGCGGAGTTCTTGTTGGTGCACAAAATTTAGTAATTATGGCGGGACCTTGCGCTGTCGAGAGTCGGGCGCAATTGTTGGAGTCAGCCAGAATTGTCAAAGAGGCTGGCGCCCAATTTTTGCGTGGTGGCGCATATAAGCCGCGGACTTCACCTTACTCCTTCCAAGGTCTTGAAGAAAAAGGGTTGGAGATGCTGGCGGAAGCCAGAGCAGTAACTGGCTTGAAAGTAGTTACAGAAGTTGTCGATATTCAATCTGTGTCTGTCGTAAGTGCATATGCTGATGTTCTGCAGATTGGAGCACGCAATATGCAGAACTTCCAACTGCTTAAGGCAGTAGGCAAAAGCGGTATGCCGGTACTGTTAAAACGCGGTATCGCGGCTACCATTAATGAATGGCTGCATGCTGCCGAATACATTATGAGTGAAGGTAATTACAACGTGATGTTTTGCGAGCGCGGCATTAGGACCTTTGAGGACTACACTCGTAATACTCTGGATTTAAGTGCGGTAGCGGCTTTAAAGAATATAAGTCACCTACCGGTGATTGTTGATCCAAGCCATGGAACAGGTTTGTGGAAGCTAGTGCGGCCTATGGCCAAAGCGGCAATTGCCGGAGGTGCGGATGGTTTGATGATTGAGGTTCATCCAAACCCGGCTGAAGCGTTATCTGACGGCAATCAGTCATTAACTCCCGAAAACTTCCATATGTTGATGAATGAAGTGGGAACCGTTGCTTCGGCGGTAGGCAGGCGAATGGCATGATTGTACCTGCTAAACGGATTACCATTATCGGTATGGGACTCATTGGTGGATCACTTGGCTTGGCATTACGGGCAGCGCAAGGCGCCAATATCCGGATTACCGGCGTCGATGTCAGTGAGGATTCGCTTAACACGGCTCGTCTGTTGGGGGCTGCCGATGATATTACGACAGATAGTAAAGCAGCGGTTAAAGACGCGGACATAGTCTTTCTGTGTACTCCTGTGCTGCAAGCAGCAGCTTTGGCAAAGGAAATAGCGCCTTACTTAAAGCAAGGCGCTATTGTTACAGATACTTGCAGTACGAAAAGTTATCTTATGCAACAAATAGCTTTTCTGCTACCAGCAGGCATTCACTATATACCCGGTCATCCAATGGCCGGACGGGAAAAAAGCGGTATAGAGGCTGCTGATGCTGCGCTTTTTGATAACAAGTGGTATATTCTTACCCCGAAGCAAACGGCCGACAAGAGGGCGGTTGCTTTGGTACGGCAAGTTATTAATTTAACGGGAGCAAGAATTACAGTCATGGAAGCTGGACAACATGATGTATGCACGGCCTTGATTAGTCATGTGCCGCATATTGGCGCAGCTGCACTAGTTAATCTTTTAGCTTATTCGGAAGATCAGGACAGTAGTATTAAACTGGCGGGCGGCGGTTTTCGCGATACTACCCGCATTGCTTCATCCAACGCCGATATGTGGGCAGATATTTGCATGACCAACGCCGCCCCAATTGTTGATAGCTTGGACAAATTTAATCAGTTAATAACCCAGATCACCCAAGCAATCCGGGAAGGTGACCGTGCTCGTGTTCATAATTTCTTTACTACCGCAAAAAAACGCCGGGATGGATTGCTGCAGCTGGAACTATCGGCTAGCGAACAACCCTTGTCCAATGGGCATTAATAATTTGAGCCATGAGCTTTTTACCTTCAATATCCGGGTGTAATCCATCGATGGCGAAGTGATTGGGAAGGGCGCGGTCACTATCGAGAAAATATGGTTCAATATCGATGAAATAGCGCTGTTGGCGGATAAACTGGTTGACTGTATCAAATTCTGTTCGCCAATTATCTACTGTTTCCTCTTTGAAAACTTCGTAGATGGCCTCCGGATTAATCGGAGGCAGAGTTAAAAAAATGGGCCTGATACCATTGGTAAGACACTTATCACGAATGGCAGCTAGATCAGAGATAACTTGGGCTGCCGGAACTCCACCGCGCAGACTATTGGTGCCACCGAGGATAATTAGATATTTTGGTTTAAATGGTAGTACATCTTGGTCAAATCGCGCAAGCATAGCTTCGGATGTGTCGCCGCTCTTGCCTAAATTAACAACAGGAAATTGGAGATAGGTTTGATAGCTATAATCAAAATCGGCCGGCGAATACGATATTGCGCCACCGCCGTGAGTAATACTGTCGCCAAAGGTTGCCGCGTATTGCCCTCGCGTTAAGTCAACTTCAAATTCTGCGGCATCGGAATACCCGCCTACGGGGTTACCGCCTGCGTCAATTCCGCGGACGCGCCAATAATATTTGCCGGGAGTAATCCGTGGATTGTCGTCATAACAATCATTAAGTCCTGTCACGATTTTGCTCCAAATACGATAACTGGAGGCTTCAACGCCATTGGGGTTTTCCGGCGGCTGACTGGTGAGCTCGACTTCATAACTTATTGCGCCAAAGACAGGTATCCAGGCATAAGCAGGATAAAGTGGTGTAGGTTGGGTATTCAACTTTTGATGATTATTTGGTAATGGTTTGGTTACAGGAATAAGGTTACGGTCAATCCAAACTTCTGCGGTATCAGAAAACACCCCGAGGGGGGTACCGTTTTGATTTAAGGCGCGTACCCGCCAGAAAATATGGTTGCCTTCAAACCACGAAAAGTCGGCATTATAGCCGTTTGTGAACACTTCGCGGGTCAAGCGCAGTTGGCTTGTTGACGGAAGGATATCATTTGGATTTTCCGGTAAAGAAGGTAAAAACTCGACTTCATAGTATACAGCCCCGGGGACTACGTCCCAAGTAAGCATAGGCCGGATTGAGGCCGGAGCGTCTGCCGGATAAAACGAAGTTGGTTCCGGTTTAATTTTGTCAAAAACATCTGCTGGTTTGCCGTTAGCCTCTGTCATACTTATATGATTTGAATATTTGCCTAATGGCTTATGAAATAAAGTTTGCGCCGATACGCGCCAGTAGGTATGAAAAGGGAAATTCTCGTCAATATGCAACTGATTTTTCCAAGTACGATAACTGGCGATGCGCTGAGTACTATCCACTTTCTTATCGTCATTAGTGGGAGGGTTGCTTAATGCCTCAACTTCGTAGTAAGCCGGGTAGGGAAGGCGAGGCCACTTTAACACGTATTCGTTGTCTGTATGGCTCATTTCCAGCTGTGGTTTAAAAGTATTTAGCCCTACAGCTTCTGATACTTCCAAGACATATAGCATCGTTACAGTTAATAACGTAATAAATAGAAATCGTTTCAATTCTTACACCTGCCGCTTTTTTTAAATATAATATATATTACCATATTCTATTATTGCCATAAACCGGACTTGCAATAATTTATCCTTTTTATCGTGTATTTTTTTAGAAAAGACTAGGCTTGTTTCAAGTTCTTCCTGGCGGACGATTGCATCATCTAGGATGCAACCGCACTGGCGTTGCAACTGAAGTGCCTGGTAGTTTTTACTTATTGCAAAAAGAATTTATTTTTTTATAAATTAAAAATAATTTGTGATGCCATACGAAAAAAAGAAGCCTTGGAATATTCCAAAGCTTCTTGGCAGAATCAATTTAATTTAATGACTAAAAGCTAATATTCTCGAGAGAGTCTTTTCTTTTAAGGCGTCTACACCAGTAAAATTAATATTAGGCACATAGAAAGTCTCAAGTTCGTCATGCAGTTTTTTGGCTTCACTAATATAGTCGCAAGCTTTGCCGAAAAGTCCCCAGAATAGGTTGCGGTCATAATCTGTTATCGCTTCTAAACTCTTAACTTTTGCTTGCTCAAGACATTCGTTCATGTCAATTAGAATGGAAGAAGCGCTAAGTGTCAGGCTATGGGGTGGTGTTGATGTTGTGAAAGCGGTATCTAAAGAAGGTATGATTATATGCTCGATTTTTGAAGGATCAAGCGGACAGTAATAGGTTTCTATATCAAGTCCTTTGGCGATAGCCGTTTCGGCTACCTTAGCCAATAGCGTTGCCTTGCCTGTGCCGGGCAAGCCTGTAAGAATAAAACGCTTAGTTATGCCAGCACTAATAGAATCAATATAATTTACAGGGCCGGCAGGTGTAATTGCAGATGCAAATAGTTTACGATTTTTTCCATAGCCAATGGTAGCTACTTCGGAAAACACTTTGTCGATAGTATCCGCAGTTTTTTGATTAGCCAATTTATAATTCATTGCTCCATTATTTGCCACCTCCCAATCATCATAAACAGCTTTAGCTGCCCGCAGCATCCGATAAGCGCACTGGAAGCGTTTGCTTATTTCTTTAGTGAAAGTTAATATTTCTGTTTTGTTTCTGACCATTTTAGTTTCATCCCAGTATTCGCCAAGATTAAGTATTTCGTCAACACAACCAGGGTGTTTGGGATCAACAATATGGGGGGAAGTGCCGTCTATTAAGGCGGTATTGAGTGCCGGTATTACCACACCGTCCAATGAGTTGTTGTCACTGGAACAATGGTGATGCTCAATGTCATAGCCTCTTTCAATCATAGCCTGCCCGATTTTTTTCATAAAGGTTGATTTACCAACTCCAGGACCACCTTTGAGTAAGAAAATCCTGGTAGCATCGAAAGGAATTACATAATCATAATAAGAGTAAAAGCCTTGCGGGGTATTGCCGCCAGGGAACATGTGTCTAATTTTTCCGTCAGCCATCTTGATCCTCCCTTTTGTGGCAGTTGCCGTTACTCTACAATGTATGATGGAGCTTGCATTTGTATATCAAAAATTAGATAATATATTGGCACATTATGCCTAATGGGTAGGATTTTTGTTTTTTGTGTAGAATATTTTTTACTTTGATGTTTTTGGTAGGTGAGAGTCATGCGAAAAGAAATGTGTGGATATCTTGCGGTTATCGGCGCCGCCAGTATGTGGGGGATTGGGGGTTCGGCAGCAAAAGCCTTGCTAAACCAAAATATTACCCCTTTTTTGTTAGTGAAGGTCCGTCTTACTCTGGCGTTTTTATTAATGGTTGCCGGGCTTTTATGTTACAATAAACAGCTGCTTAGAATACCACGCCGTGAAATAGCCTACTTTGCTGTATTAGGAATAGCAGGAATGGCGTTGTTACAGTTTTTTTATTTTTACACCATCAGTCTTACCAATGTTGCTACTGCGGTCTTTCTGCAGTATTTGTCCCCGGCATTGATGGCCGTGTATGCGGTGCTTTTTGAAAAGGCACGACTAGGCTGGCAGCGCGGCGGCGCTGTAGTTTTGGCGACCTTAGGCGGGCTTATGATTATGCTTAATGCCGGTGGAGCAGCAGTAAGTATTTTTGGTTTTCTGAGCGGTTTTTTAGCAGCTACGGCTATGGCCTTTAATACTATCTACGGACGCCGGGCGGTACGTGATTATCACCCGCTGACGGCAGTGACATATTCCTTTGGTTTTGCCGGTTTGTTCTGGTGGGTAGTTGCACCGGATGGGTGGGCAGTAAACACGATTAATGATAGCAATTGGTGGCTGTTTATGTATGTTGCTGTATTTTCTACGGTTGTTCCCTTCTTGCTTTACTTTTTTGGTATGCGGTTCTTATCGCCGACAAATGTCGGCGTTACTTCCTGTTTGGAACCTGTAATTGCTGCAATCGTTGCGTATTTGACTCTTGGTGAAGTTATGGGGGGACTGCAAGTAGCCGGTGGCTTGCTGGTAGTGCTTGCCGTAATTTTACTGCAAACAAGCACCGATCTGGAATCTCATTCTAAGGACGACAAACAGGTTGATATTGTATAACGGGAGTGATTTTGATGCATATTGTACTGGTAGAACCGGAAATTCCCGGTAATACTGGCAACATTGCCAGATTGTGTGCGGCTACCGGCTGTGAGCTGCATTTGGTTAAGCCCTTGGGGTTTTCGATAGAGGATAAATACCTAAAGCGAGCGGGCCTTGATTATTGGCATTTAGTAAAAGTCCATGTACATGAAAATTTTGCCGAGGTACAGAAGCTGTATCAAGGGCATAATTTTTACTTTAGTACTACTAAAGCCAGCAAGTGCCATAGTGATATTGAGTATCAATCGGAAGATATGGTGGTATTTGGTAAAGAAACTGCCGGACTACCGCAAGAACTGTTGCAGCGTTATCCTGATAATTGTGTTCGTATTCCCATGATTGATGATGCTAGATCGCTTAATTTATCAAATGCAGTTGCTGTTGTAGTATATGAAGCCTTTAGACAGCAGCGTTTTCCTGGACTTAGGTAGTTAGAAACAATAGGACGGTGATACCATGTCTCCACAGTTTGGGCCAGCGGGTAATCCTGATGCGTTTTACGCGGCGGGTTTTAAGGCTTCGGCCGATATGCCTCAATGGCTGGCCGGGTTAAAACTCAATGCCTATGAATATCAATGCAGCAGGGGCGTTAATATCAGGCAGGAAACTGCCGCATTGATAGGGGAACAAGCAGCCAAGTACGGTGTCAAGCTTAGTATCCATGCACCTTATTTTATAAGTCTGGCGACCGAAGATGAAACGATTGCGGGCAACACGGAGCGCCATTTCCTGCGTTCACTGGAAGTTGCCAAATGGATGAAGGCCGACCGGATAGTATTTCATATTGGCGGACCTGGTAAAGGCAGTGACCGCCGCCAGGCAATGGAACGAGCTAAACGTCTGTTCGCCAAGGTGTTGGAACAAGTTGAACAGCAAAGCCTGGCCGGGCCCTTGCTGCTGCCTGAAACCATGGGAAAACAAAATCAACTGGGATCACTTGACGAAGTCATAGAGCTTTGTAAGATGGCGGACTATGTCAGACCTGCTGTTGATTTTGGCCATCTGCATGCAGTTACTGGCGGTAAGTATACTGCAGCGGAAGAATTTGCCGCCGTTTTTGCCAAAATTGGCGAGTGCCTGGGTGAAGACGCCGCTCGCCATCTGCACATTCATTTTAGCAAAATTGAATTTACTAAAGCCGGCGAGAGGCGGCATTGGACATTTGACGATCCGTTTGGGCCTCCTCATGAGCCGCTGCTGTATGTAATTGCCGATAAGGGATACACACCGCGAATTATTTCGGAATCTGCAGGCACTCAAGCTAAGGATGCCAAAATAATGCAGGATTTTTATGAAGAGTTGTTGAAAAAGGATTTCCGGCGTATACATACCAAATAGGACGCATAAAATAGATGATGAACTGGAGGAATCTTAGTGACTGTTCATGACAAAGCCCACGATTTAGGGCACGCACTTAGAAATTCAGCGGAGTATCAAGCATTTTTAAGCGCCAAACAGCATCTTGATAATGATGCACCAAGTAAAGCTATGGTGCAGGATTTTTTTAAGAAAAAACTGATAGCTGAATATGATCTGATGGCCGGTAATCCGGAAGATAAAGAGAAGTCTCAGGAATTGCAAAAAATATACGAAGTTATTGTCCTTAATCCGACAGCACGGGATTTTATCCATGCCCATATGCGCTTTCAACAGGTAGCTGCCGACATTTATAAAATAATTGGCGATGCGGTCGCCGAAGGAATGGATTTATTTGGCAAAGAGTGAGATGATGATTAAAACGTCTGAGGATTTTGCTGCCGAAATAAAGAATGCTATTCCCCCGGAAAGGCTGCTGATTGACGAACCAATGTCAAAGCACACTACTTTCCGGATTGGTGGTCCAGCTGACTTTTTACTATTTCCTGCTTCTCCAGAAGAAGTAGCCACTGTGTTTAAACTGGCAAAACAATTTGCGGTACCTGTCACTGTGCTGGGGAATGGTTCCAATGTACTGGTTCTAGACAGGGGCATTCGGGGATTAGTAATTAAATTTGGTTCTGATATGGGATATATTAGGCATGGTGGCTCTACTGTATTCGCTGGTGCTGGTGCGCTGTTAGCCGATGTATCGAAATATGCTGCGCAGGCAAAGCTGACAGGTTTTGAATTTGCCATTGGTATCCCGGGCAGTATCGGCGGCGCGGTATTTATGAATGCCGGTGCTTATGAAGGTGATATGAGTCAAGTAGTGCAGGCCGTAACCGCTGTTTGCAGCAACGGCGAACTAAAACGGTTTACACAGGATGAACTGAAATTTGCTTACCGCCATAGTGCGTTCCAAGATAACGGTTGTTTTATATGCGAAGTTGAGGTGGCATTAGCTGACGGTGAAGATAACTCAATCCGTGGGCGTATTGACGACTATACTACTAAGCGGCAAAGTAAACAACCCATTGAAATGCCTAGCGCCGGCAGTACTTTTAAGCGGCCGCAGGGACATTTTGCCGGAACTCTCATTGAACAGGCCGGTCTCAAAGGAACTCGTGTTGGCGGAGCGCAGGTCTCTACTAAACACGCGGGTTTTATTATTAATGCCGGTGGAGCTACTGCTAAAGATGTATTGCAACTGATAAGTAAAGTACAGGATAGTGTTTATCGGCAGTTTGGTGTTTCTTTGCATCCAGAAGTAAGGGTTTTGGGCGAAGAATAATTATATACAATTAGAATGAAAGAACCGGAGCTAAAGCCCCGGTTCTTTTTATTCTAGAAGGAAAATACCTAGAAATGTTGAATTTAAATTATAAGATAAGATAATTTCTAAACTTTCAGTTAGAGTAATAGACTAAAATAGCAAATGCTGAAAGGAGCCAAGCTTATGCGACTAACTTTTTTGGGAGCAGCCGGCATGGTCACCGGCTCTTCGTACCTTTTGGAAATTGGTCAAAAAAATTTTTTGGTTGACTGCGGTATGTTTCAGGGGTCGAAGGCTATTACCGCATTAAACTCGAGACCGTTTTTGTATAATCCGGCTGATATAGACGGTGTACTATTGACTCATGCCCATATTGATCATAGTGGTTTATTGCCGCGGCTGTGCAAATCAGGGTTTAAAGGACCGATTCATGCTACTAAAGTAACGGCTGAACTATGTAGTATTATGCTGCCGGACAGCGGCCACATTCAAGAATTTGAAGCTGAAATTGCCAACCGGAAAGGCCAGCGTGCCGGCCGCAAACCGGTCGAACCACTCTATACTGTAGAGGAAGCCTACACTTGTCTTAAACAATTTTCACCGACGTCCTATGATACACCGGTACAACTGGCGGAAGGCATTACAGTTCAGTTTCGCGAAGCAGGTCACATCTTAGGATCTTCTATGGTCGAGCTATTAATAACCGAAAATGGGGAAGCAACTAAACTTCTGTTTTCAGGGGATTTGGGGCAGCCAGATCAGCCGATAATTAAAGATCCGGCTGTTATTGAACAAGCAGATTATGTTATTATTGAGTCAACTTATGGTGCTCGCAAGCATGATCCAAGCGATCCTGTGGAACTTTTAGCAAAATATATCAACGACAGTGTAGAAAAAGGTGGCAATATTGTTATTCCTTCTTTTGCTGTAGGACGCACTCAGACTATTCTTTATCATCTGCACTCGCTGTTTAAGGCTGGGCTTATTCCTGATATTCCGGTAATTATTGATAGTCCGCTCGCTATTTCTGCTACAGATATATTTCTGAAAAATTCGCAGGAATATGATAAAGAAGCATATGATATGTATTACAAAGATCATGACCACCCGTTGCACTTGCCGCAGTTGACATATACCAAGACTTCAGAGGAATCCAAAGCCATCAATAAGCTGGGGCGGCCGGCAGTTATTATATCCGCTAGCGGTATGGCTGATGCCGGGCGTATCCTCCATCACCTAAAGCATAATCTGTGGCGGCCTGAAAGTACTGTGCTATTTGTTGGCTATCAGGCGCAAGGAAGTATGGGGCGAAGACTGCTGGAAGGCATTAAAAAAGTTAAAATCATGGGTGAAGAAATTAGTGTTAAGGCAAAGATATACAATCTTGACGGATTTTCCGCGCATGCAGACCAGGATCAATTGGTAACTTGGCTGGGGAACTTTAAGACAAAACCGGCGAATGTTTTCATTGTGCATGGTGAAGAAGAGATGTCAGAACCCTTTGCTGAATTGATACAAGAAAAATTTGCATTTTCAACATATATACCTAAATATGGTGATTCGGCCATGATTTCCGGACGCAATTGGGAAATTCAGCCGTCTACCATTACCACTGTCGAACCTGCAGTCCAGCAGCTCAGAGCTTACCTGGAAGAATTGGAGAAAGATTACGCCGAATATCGCCGCAAACTGGAAGATTTGGTTGCGGCCAATTCCGGAAAACTCCAGGAAGTACTCAAGCGTGTTGAAAAAATCAGGACATTTGTTAAGAAAACACTTAATGATTTGTGGTCATAGAAAAGCTAGCTGAACAAAAAATTAATTTGACATATGGTGGTTGGTATAATATAGTGAAATGTGCATGACACTACAAAAGGGTGCAAACTAAATGCATCCTTTTGTTCATTATAGGGAGGACAGCATTTTATATGGAACGCAACGACTTACGAAATATTGCTATTATTGCTCACGTTGACCATGGGAAGACTACTTTGGTTGATGCGATGCTTAAACAAAGCGGTGTTTTTCGCGCTAACGAACATGTTGCTGAACGCGTTATGGATTCTAACGATCTCGAGCGGGAACGTGGTATTACTATTCTGTCGAAGAATACGGCAGTAATGTATAACAATACAAAGATTAATATTGTTGATACTCCGGGTCACGCCGATTTTGGCGGGGAAGTAGAGCGGGTACTAAATATGGTTGACGGAGTACTGCTTTTAGTTGACGCATTTGAAGGTCCCATGCCTCAAACTAAATATGTTCTTAGGAAAGCTCTTGAACAAAAGTTGAAGCCGATTGTTGTAATTAACAAAATTGACCGTCCGGATCAGAGGGTGGAAGACGTTGTTGATGAAGTACTGGAACTATTTATTGAATTAGACGCTAATGATGAACAACTGGATTTTCCGGTTGTGTACGCGACGGCCCGGGAAGGTATAGCTAAAATGGCTATGGATGATGAAAGTGACAGTTTAAAGCCGTTGTTTGAATGTGTTGAAAAAACCATACCGGCGCCGCGTGGTGATATTGATGGTCCATTGCAGATCATGATCACTACTTTGGACTATGATGATTATGTAGGCCGGATCGCTATCGGACGGGTAGTTCGTGGCCGGGTTAGCGGCGGACAGAACGTAACAATATTAAATGGTGAGACTGAAAGTAAAGCGAAAATCGGTAAGCTGTATATATATGAAGGGTTAAAACGAACCGAAGTAAAAGATGCGGCATTAGGCGATATTATTGCTATGATTGGTCTGGAAGATGTCAATATCGGTGATACCGTTGCCGATACAGAGAACCCGGAAGCCCTGCCATCTATCCGTATTGATGAACCTACATTGTCAATGCTGTTTGCGGTAAACACAAGCCCCTTTGCCGGACGAGAAGGACAATATGTTACTTCCCGGCATATACGCGAACGTCTATTCCGGGAGGCCGAAACTAACGTTAGCTTACGTGTCATCGAAACCGACAGCCCGGATGCCTTTGAAGTAGCTGGTCGGGGTGAATTGCATTTATCCATACTAATCGAGACAATGCGTCGCGAAGGATACGAAATGCAAATCGGTAAGCCCCAGGTAATTTATAAGGAAATTAACGGCAAACGCTGCGAGCCAATGGAGTTTTTAACCATTGACGTGCCTCAGGAATTCATGGGGGCAGTTATGGAATCCCTGGGAACCCGGCGGGCTGAGCTTGTTAATATGGTAGAGCTGGCCGGTTATTTAAGAATGGAATTCATTATCCCGGCTCGGGGCTTGATTGGATTTAGATCAGAATTCCTGACTAATACCAAAGGTAACGGCATTATGCACCACGTATTCCATGGTTATGTACCTTACAAAGGTGATATTCCCGGACGTACCCGGGGCGCTCTGGTAGCCTTTGAAGATGGCGAAACCAGCGGTTATGGTATTAATAGTATTCAGGACAGAGGTATTATGTTTGTTGTTCCGGGGCAGGCTGTATATCAAGGCATGGTTGTAGGGGAAAATGCCCGCGAGATGGATATGGACGTTAATCCCTGCAAGAAAAAACATGTAACAAATATGCGGGCAAGCGGATCAGACGATGCTATCCGCTTGACACCGCCGCGGATTTTGAGTCTGGAGCAGGCACTAGAATATATCAATGAAGATGAACTTGTAGAAGTTACACCGCAGAGCATCCGGCTGCGCAAAACGATTTTAGACAGACATGTACGCGGACGCGAACGGAAAAAAGAAGCTTAATAAAGAGACAGACTTAGCCGTTCGCCTGTACCCCGAGGGGTACAACTCCCGCTTGGAGAAGAAGGAGTCTTAGAGTGGGCTAGTCATCGGATAATAGTTTGTAAAGGCGAGATTGCTTCACTGCGTTCGCAATACAACCGGCGAGGCTGATAACCGGAGTATGCGTAAGTGGGTTAGCAATCTCGTTATAATTTTTTCATCCAGGAGGGTAACCATGATATTGTTATCGCCTGAAGCTGAAACAGTACTTAAAACCAGATATTTACTACCCAATGAAACACCAAGCGTTTTATTTCAGCGAGTTGCTAGTTATGTTGCCAAAGCGGAAGCTGATTATGGACACGATGCTGCGAGCTACGCTCAAGAATATTACGAATTAATGTCATCGTTAACGTTTCTCCCTAATTCTCCGGCCCTGCTAAATGCCGGAAAGCCCCACGCTCAGCTTGCGGCATGTTTTGTGCTGCCTGTAGAAGACTCTTTAGAGGATATTTTTGAAACGTTAAAACATACTGCATTAATTCATCAAAGCGGAGGAGGTACTGGATTTTCTTTTTCGCGGCTGCGGCCGGAAGGAGATAAAGTAGATGCCAGCGGCGGTACTGCGGGTGGCCCGGTATCTTTTCTGCATATTTACGATAAGGCTACCCAGGTTGTTAAGCAAGGGGCGGCCAGAAGTGGTGCGAATATGGCCGTGATGCAGGTGGACCACCCTGATATTTTTACGTTTATTACGGCCAAACGGCGTCACGATGTGCTTAACAATTTTAATTTGTCTGTAGGCGTGACAGATGACTTTATGAGAGCTGTGCAAAACAAGGATGATTTTGCGCTGGTTAATCCCCGCAATGGTAAGGTTGTTAAAATGGTGCCTGCCAAAGAAATATTTGATTTGCTTGTTCAAATGGCTTGGGAAAACGGAGAGCCGGGGCTGTTCTTTATTGATACTGTAAATAAAGCGAATCCTACGCCTGGATTAGGCAGGTTCGAGTCGCCAAATCCTTGTTCAGAACAGCCGCTGCTCCCATTTGAGTCCTGTGTTTTAGGATCAATTAATCTCACGAAAATGTTAAAAAAAACAGGGGACGAAGAAATCCTTGATGAAGATAAGTTAGCTCGAACTGTTAGAACAGCCATACGTTTTCTCGATAATATTGTAGATATTAATCATTATCCCCTGCAGCAAGTGACTGAGGCTACTAAGCGAACCCGAAAAATCGGACTAGGCATTATGGGACTTGCGGAATTATTTATTTCGCTTGATATACCATATGCCAGTGAGCAAGCAGTACAATTAACCAGAAGTATTATGAAGTTTATTACTGCGGAAGCCAGAGCTATGTCTGCACAGTTGGGGCAGGTGAGAGGGAATTTTCCCGCGTTTCGAGATAGTGTTTATATTCAACAAGGTTATCATTACATGCGTAATGCTACCGTTACTACAATAGCACCTACTGGTACAATTAGTATAATAGCAGGCTGTTCCAGCGGTATTGAACCGTTATTTGGTCTAGCTATGACCCGCAATGTACTGGAAGGTAAAATAATTACCAGCGTAAATCAAGTGGTTGTTGAATATCTCAATCGGTTAGGTTTATTAACAGACTCCGTTTATGAGCAAATAGTAGCAGCAGGTAGTGTTGTTGGCTTGCCCTTACCTGACAGAGTAAAGAGAGTGCTGGCTACTGCCCATGAAATTGAGCCTTATTGGCATGTGGCTCATTTGGCAGCCGCACAGAAATACACAGATAATGGTGTTTCTAAGACAGTAAATCTCCCTAAAAATGCAACTCTCGCTGACGTAGCTGAAGTGTTTTTTACTTCATATGCTAAAGGGTGCAAGGGGGTTACTGTATATCGTGACAAGAGCCGCGATCAACAAGTGCTGACCCACGGTATTGCCTGTGAGGAATGCCAGCCATAATTTGGATAAGCAGCGAAAGCTGCGCTTTTTTTTGCCTGCATTTCTAAAGAAAATCTAAAGTAATAAAAGTATACTTTCCTTAGAAGTTATCCCCCAAAAAACGTAATCTAGAAAGAAGTTTTTTTATGAAAAAAGTCATTATTGCAACTATGCTTGCTTCTGCCGCCCTAACAGGGACCGCCTTTGCTAATGCTCCTGCCATGGATCTCGCTGCTGGACAGGGACAATTTGGTTACTCCTATAACAACCTGAAAACAGATATAAGCGCAATAGGTGATCTGGGAACGCTTCATGCTAATAATTTTCAGGGAGCTTATGCTCTTACTGATAAGCTTGCTGTTACCGGCGATTACCTTAATACTGAATCTCAAACCTTTTACTCCTACAAAGCCGGGGGCTACCTTCGAAATTTAAATATTAACTCAACTCAGCTTGGGCTACAGTATAAACTGAGCCATAATCTAGCGGTTACCGCGGGTAACGCAAAAACCGAGCTTAAAGCCAATAATAACTCGGTATCTACAAGCGAAGCTTTTGCCGGTGTCGCATATAAAACAGCTCTTACTAATCATGTAGATGGTTATGCATCCTACAGCCGTTCAAGTAATATCGAAGACTGGAAAACCGGCCTAACATACAACGTAGGCAGCAATCTGAGCGTCGATGCGGGTTATCGCCATTTTGAAACAAAAGATATTGGCAGCAAGGCTGAGGGTATGGGTTTTGGTGTTAACTACAAGTTTTAATCTAATGATAACAGCAAAAAAAGACTACAAAAGTAGTCTTTTTTTGGCTGTTATCTAGTATTTTTGTCTGTTGATCTAGTAAGAAAGTCCTATCAATCTAGGATGTTTCGCCCTTTTTTGCCATTAATGAGAAATTTCGCCGAAGTCCGGCAGGAATTAGTATAAAGATGTCGAATAATTTCTGGAAAATGGATTAGTTTTTCTAGGAGGCGTTAACTGTGGCGCTTGGATTAATGGATAAATTGGCAAATTTTCTAATACCGCTTGAAGAAGAAACAGAGGCGCCTGTACGTGCCGAAACGCCTATAGCCAAAGAAATGGCGGTACAGGAAATAGAACGCCGGCCAAAGCTTAAGGTACATAGTCAGCAACAAGCTGGGAACTTCAAGTTGCTTTTGGATTTACCAACGAATTTTGACGATGTACAGGCATATGCTGATCACTTGAAGTCGAACACTGCTGTAATCGTCAATTACCAGCAGGTAGATGACGGAACCCAGCAGCGTATGAGCGATTTCTTAAATGGTGTATGTTATGTTTTAGGTGGAAGCGTGCAACGCGTTTCCGATAAGGTATATCTCTATGCCTATGCTAATATTGAAGTGGACAAGAAGATTTTTGCGTATTCAGTGCCTACCTATGTACGGGTAAAGAACGAGTAACCAAATAGATGAAAGGCTATGCGAGTATGATTACTGCGCATGGCTTTTTTTTTCAGAGTTATAGCCATAATTAGGATTAATAAAGCAGTTACAAGAATCATATATTTCATTAAACCTAAAGCATGCTCTAAACAATGAGGTCAAAAGGAGGGGTTTAATGAAACGGTTTAAAGATAAAACTAGTAAATTTGGCTCCCTAATCAGCTTAATTGCGCTTAGCGCGATGATTGCTGTATTTGCTGCTAATTTGCCGTTTTTTTTGCAGTCCACTATCGGTCAGGTTTTCGCCGGCTTTTGGATGATTTTTGCGCTTGTTATGTTTGCGGCACATACTGTCCGACTGTCAGGTGAAAGGCAGCGGCGTGCGGCGATAATACCTTTATTGGCAGGACCAAAAGATGCCCGCACCCGGAAGAGTATTCACCGGATGCGGGCAATGCGTGATTAGTGTATAGCTGCTAATATATCATTAAGGTTGTTCAGTAAATTGTCTAGGTCTTTACGGTTTATCACCAGCGGCGGCTGAAAGGCCATAACATTGCGGTCAGGACCATTTTTGCCGATTAAGAACCCACGGTCTTTCATTTGTTCTAAGATAGCATCAAGCTGCTCTGGTGCGGGTGACTTGTCAGGCTTGACCAGTTCAGCGCCCAGCATTAGTCCGTGACCGCGAATATCGCCAAGGAGCGGGTACTTTTTCTGAAGCTCGGTTAGTCCGGTCTTCAGATACAGGCCAAGTTCGGCTGCTTGTTGTGGAAGATTATTTTTTTTTAGTACTTCAAGGGTTGCTAGCGCGGCGGCAGAGGTAACCGGATTGCCTCCGAGCGTGGACGCGCCAGGGCGGGTATATTTATCAGCAATGTCAGGACGGGTAGTAAAGGCGCCAACAGGAACACCGTTACCTAAAGCTTTAGCCATTGTCATAATATCAGGTTCAACCCCGTAATGCTCAATGGCAAACATTTTTCCGGTTCGGCCAAAACCTGTCTGAACTTCGTCAACAATAAGCAGGATATTATATTTTTCGAGGATTTCTTTGACTCGCTTGAAATAGCCGGGAGGCGGGGTAATGATACCGCCATTGCCTTGAATCGGTTCTGCAATTAGGGCTGCCACTTGGCCGGAAGTGGTAGTCTTTATTATTGTTTCAATTTCATTGGCGCAGGCCAAATCACACTCGGGATGACGTTTGCCATAGGGGCAGCGATAGCAGTAGGCATTTGGCGCAAAGCTAATGCCGCCGACTGGACTGGTATCTGTTCGCCACATTTGAAGGCCTGTCAGGCTCATTCCTAGTTTTGTACGTCCGTGTAAACCTTGACGCAGGCTGATGAATTCTTGGTTGCCGGTGTAAATTGAGGCCAAGAGGGCCGCCCCTTCATTGGCTTCTGAACCGCTGGAGCAAAAGAAAGTTTTCTGCAGACGTCCAGGGGTAACTTGAGCTAGGCGCTCCGCTAAATTAACAATATTCTCAGTAAGAAAAATGGTACAGGTGTGCTGCAGGGTGGTTACTTGGTCACAAACCGCTTTAGTAATTTCCGGGTGGCAGTGGCCGCAGTTAACTACCGAAACTCCGGCAAAACAGTCAAGATATTGTTTACCGGTAGTGTCGTACAAATACTGCATTTCGCCTTTTACTAACTGCATAGGTTTGCTGTAAAAGTGATACACACAGGGAATGATGTAGTCTTTCTTTTTGCGAAGTACCTCATCAGGACCGATATACTGGTCTTTTATTAGTTCACTCATAGTCTCACCTCATTAAGTTGTAATAGGCTTATCTTGATATCCGGTAGCGAAACGCGCCGATACCTAGTTGACGGGGACTGGCGGCAGCGATTTTTTCGGTAAGCGATTGGTCAAAGGTGTATTCCGGTCCGGCAAACAGCTTATCCATTTCTGATCGGTAAATGGCAGTGATTGTACCGACAAGTTCCGGTGTATAGTGCTGTCCTTCAATCCGGTAGTGATTGATGCCTGTATGTAATAGGGCAGGCAAGTGGGGCAGAAGACACAGATCTTTGGCAAATAAAATATGATTGCGGCAGTATTGGTCAATTTTAATATCATGCCGTTCTCCGGCAGTGTCTAATAATGAAAAGTGCTGGTCGGCACACAAATGCTGGCAGGTATGGGCCGCCGTTCCGGCAATAACAGCAGACGGCACACAATGATCAAGTACCATGGCTTCGGTAGCTCCATGGATAATCATTTCCAGCGGCAATTGGCTGTGTTTGGCCAATTCAGCGATTTGTTCATAGGTTGCTTCTAGGGATAGGGTAGCTCTGCTGGCACCATTGGTTTTGAGCCAAACGGTAGTGAGATGATTAAACAGATTAAAGGAAAAATCAGCTTGGACGGGCAGGTTGGAATGCTCGCGGGCTAAACGCAGCATTCCACTGTTAGATACCATAAGGCCATGTGGCTTAATGCTGTTGAGGCTGGTAAATAATTGTTCAAGTTCAGCGGATTCACGTTCCATGGTAATCCGGGGAGTTGTAACAATAACTTTGGCTTGATGACTTTCGGCCAATTTAACGGCCGTTTTAATATCTTGCAGGGTCCAGGGCTTATTCGGTCTGAAGGCTTCGCCGCCAATATAGGCGGTATCGGCGCCGTTTTCCAAGGCTGCATGCAGCGAATCAAGACATGCTACTCGAACGGCAAGAGAAGGACGTTCGGGTAGTGAATTTGGTTTTGCTTTCGTTGGGATGTTTAATGCGGGAATGGCCGTAGTGGCGGTAAGTCCGGCTTCTTTTACCGCTTGGCTGAAAAAACGTGGTTCACGTTCGCCGGTATAACCCATAGAATTAGCACCGGGATTGCCAAGCGCATAGCAGGTGGAGAAGTCGCGGGAACGATAGTCGAGCAGTTCCTGCCAGTCGGCAATATCAAAGGTATAACCGGTAGGGTCGGCAATATAACGGTCAATGGCCTTACGATAGATTCGTACAATTCTGCTGACAAAATCAGCGGTACGCATGCGGCCTTCAATTTTAAACGAGCAAACGCCGGACTGAATTAGCTCCGGTAAGGCGGTGTACATGCACATATCTTTTAGGGCCAACTTGTAGGGGCCTGGGTCGTTAGCAGTAGCTGGTTTTCCCGATTCGGTATCAACAAGCTGATATTGCCAGCGGCAGGGCTTTAAACAGCGGCCGCGATTAGAACTCTGACCGAAGACTATCCCTGAATGGAAGCATTGACCGCTATGGGCGGCACACATGTCACCGTGAACAAAATATTCTAACTCTATGCCGGTACGTTCTTTAAGCAGTGCAAGCTGGGTTAGGGTAAGTTCCCGGTTTGTTACTACTCGCGTTATGCCATAATCCATTAGTGTTTTTATGGAATGTTCGTTATGCGTGTTCATCATGACAGATGCATGTAATGGAACTGAGAGGTTCATCTCCCGTGCCAGTTCCAGAATAGCAAAGTCCTGGACAATCAGAGCATCCGGCTGGAGTTTATCCAGTAATTTCAGATACTCATGGACACCAGGAAGTTCTCTTTCACTAATTAAATTATTGACAGTGACATATAGGCGAACATTACGGTCATGAGCATATTTAATAGCGCGAGCTAGTTTTTCATCATCAAAATTAGTGTCTGTGCGATGCAGACGCATGTTAAAACGTTTACCACCAAGATATATGGCATCAGCACCTGCGGCAATCGCGGCCTCCAATACTTCCCAGGTTCCTGCCGGGGCTAAAAGTTCAACAGATTGTCGGGTTAACAGCATGTAATTTCACTCCAGCTTTCAAAAATTACTCAAACACTTCTTTGGCTTTTGCCAATAATGACTGCGGTAATTCGATAGCGAGATTAGCCGCAACGAAGGCATTAAGCTGAATTTCAGGATTATTGACAATACCAACAGGAATATTGCCGGGACAAGCGCCATTTAGAATTTGTATAGCTTTTACAGCACAGTCACGTCCCAACGTATTGTGATTGGCTACAAGGGCGCCTAATGCACCCGCGGGTACATTGGGCGCATGGGACGTAATAACCGGTAGATTAATTCCTTCTGCATAATAAGCTATGCTGGCAAAATTTTCTTCAATGATTTTGCCAATTGGAAGAAACAAGACATCGAGCTGGGAGGGCAGGCGATCCAAGGTAGACAATTCTTCCGGTTTATCTATCGGAAGTTCGATCAGCGTGAATAATTTTTTAGCCGCTTGGTTAAAATTATTTACTTCAAGCAGGGCATTGCTATCGCCGCTATGGTACAGAATACCCACTGTTTTGGCAGCAGGAAGTAATTCACGGATAAAAACAGCTTTGGCGGCGGCTGGAACCATTCCGGCAACACCGGTTGCTTTGCCGCCCGGCTTGTCCAAACTTATCGCGAGGCCTGTACCGATAGGATCAAAAACAGGGGTGAATACAACTGGAATATTGTCTTCTAAGGCAACGGCCGCTTGCGCAGCTGGGGTTGAACAAGCAAAAATAAGTTCAACGTGTTGCTCGGCCAGCTTGCTCGCAAGCAGCGGTAAGTCACCGGCAGCGCCGTCTGCGTTCAGGTAATGAAAAGTGGTAGTAAGACCTGCGGCTGCCAGACCTTCTTTGAAACCGTGGACAGCGTCGTCCAGATTTTGCGTTAATTGTAAAATACCTATATGATGCAAAGCGCAGAACACCTCTCGCAATTCTATTTTTATTACATTTTCCACGTTTGGCAGATTAATACCTGCTGTATAAACGACAAAATGGCCTATTAAATTCTTTAGCATTCACAGACTGGCTCAATCATGATAAACTAAAAGAATAATAGTATAAAACCGGAGGATGCATTTACCTTATGTTTGTCCATTTGCACAATCATACTGAATACAGTCTGCTAGACGGAGCCGGACGAATTGAAGACCTGGTGCGCCGGGCTAAAGAACTTGGAATGCCGGCTGTAGCTATCACTGATCATGGCACTATGTATGGTACCATTGATTTTTACAAACAAGCCAAAAAGCAAGGAATCAAACCCATTATTGGCTGCGAAGTGTATGTTGCCCCGCGTTCGCGTTTTGATAAGGCGGCAGTAGAGGGGGAGTCTTACTACCACCTCGTGTTGCTAGCTGCCAGTGAACAAGGATACCGGAACCTAATTGAACTGGTATCGCGTGGTTACAGCGAAGGCTTCTATTATAAGCCTCGCATTGACCGGGAGATATTGCGCAGTTATAGTGAAGGATTAATTGGTTTGAGCGCTTGCATTGCCGGTGAAATACCGGCAGCTATATTACGGGGAGATTTGGCGGGGGCGGAGGCCTTGGCCTACGAATATAAAGAAATCTTTGGACAGGACAACTTCTATATTGAGCTGCAGGATCATGGTATGCCAGAAGAAAAGCAGGCTAATAAACACTTAGTGCAGCTTGCGGAAAAAGTAGGACTAGGTCTTGTAGCTACAAACGATGCCCATTATATCGACAAGAAAGATGCCGAATGCCACGATGTCCTGCTTTGTATTCAAACAGGTAAGACTGTAGACGAGCCTGGCCGTATGCGTTTCCCTAGTGACGATTTTTATATAAAAAGCCCGGCTGAAATGGCGGAACTCTTTGGTGAATATCCGGAAGCTTTGGCTAATACTGTTAAGATAGCCGAACGCTGTGATGTTAATTTTGATTTTAATAAACTCTATTTGCCCGATTTTCCTACTCCAGATGGTATTGGTGACGATGAATACTTGCGGAATTTGTGTCTAGATGCTCTTCCTAAGCGGTATCCAGACGCAACACCAGAGGTAGAAGAACGCCTTAATTATGAGCTTGATGTCATTAAGAAAATGGGTTACTCCAGCTATTTTTTAATCGTATGGGATTTTGTCAATTACTCCCGCAGGCAGTCAATCCCTGTAGGACCGGGACGTGGCTCGGCCGCAGGCAGCATTGTTGCCTATTTATTGGGAATTACCAACATTGATCCCATAAAATATGGTCTGCTGTTTGAACGGTTTTTGAATCCGGAACGGGTATCAATGCCGGATATAGATATTGATTTCTGCTATGAACAGCGCAGCAAAATTATCGAGTATGTTGTTTCCCGCTATGGCAGTGACCGGGTGGCGCAAATTATTACCTTCGGTACTATGGCTGCACGGGCCGCTATCAGGGACGTTGGCCGGGCGTTAAACCTTCCTTATGGGGATGTTGACCGCATAGCTAAACTGGTACCGTCTGAACTCGGTATTACTTTGAAAAAGGCGTTAGCCGCCAATCATGAGTTAAAAAATCTTTATGATACCGATGATGCGGTAAAGAAACTTGTTGACTTAGCCATGGCCGTTGAAGGCTTGCCCCGGCATGCTTCGACTCATGCCGCCGGTTTGGTTATTGCTAAAGAACCGTTAACTCATTTTGCCCCCTTGCAGCTTTCGAGCGAGGGATTTGTCACTACCCAATATGACAAAGACCGGATTGAAGAAATCGGCTTGTTAAAGATGGACTTATTGGGTTTAAGAACGCTGACCGTAATTGGTGATGCTATCGCTCTGATTAAACAAAACCGGGGCGAGGAGCTGGATATCGAAACCATACCGCTCGATGACGCCAAGACTTGTACTATGCTGGCGGTAGGCGATACGTCCGGTGTTTTTCAGATGGAATCAAGCGGCATGACAAACTTAGTGAAGGACCTAAAGCCAGAACGGTTTGATGATCTGATTCCTTTAGTTGCACTTTACCGCCCGGGACCGTTGGGCAGCGGGATGGTATCTGATTTTATTGACAGCCGCCATGGCAAAAAAGAGGTAACCTATCTGCATCCGTTATTAGAGCCAATTTTACAGGATACCTTCGGCGTTATCTTATATCAAGAGCAAGTTATGCAAATAGCTTCTACACTTGCCGGCTTCACGCTTGGACAAGCAGATTTGCTGCGGCGTGCTATGGGTAAGAAAAAGCATGAGGTACTGGCAGGTCAACGCGAAAGCTTTTTAAAGGGAGCAGCAGAACGAGGCATTGACAGCCAATTGGCTCATGCTGTTTTTGAGCTGATGACTCACTTTGCCGACTACGGTTTCAATAAATCTCATAGTGCGGCATATGCGTTGGTAGCCTATCAGACGGCCTATTTAAAAGCACATTATCCGCAGGAGTTCTATGCAGCCTTGCTTACAAGTGTAATGGGCACCAATGACAAGGTTGGGTATTATATTGAAGAGTGCCGCCGTCGGGGAATCGCCGTTTTACCACCTGATATTAATGCCAGCGGCAAATCGTTCTCCGTTGACGTGGAGGCCATCCGGTTTGGGCTGGCCGGGGTTAAAAATGCTGGCGGCAATGCGCTCGAAAGTATCATCAAGGCCCGGGAAAAAGGCGGTAAGTTTACTACTCTGGTTGATTTTTGTTCACGGGTTGATATGCGGGTAGTAAATAAACGGGTTATTGAAAGTCTGATTAAGTGTGGGGCGTTCGATTCCTTGCAAGCTCGTCGCTCCCAATTGTTACATGTTTTGGAACAAGCCGTTGAGGTAGCGGCCTGCCGGCAAAAAGATGCCGCCAGCGGGCAACTGGGGCTGTTTGGCGATGACACGTTAGAATGTGTACATGATGTTATTTTACCGAACGTGCCGGAGATGCCACAGGAACAAATACTGGCTCTGGAAAAAGAAATAACCGGTTTTTATGTAACCGGTCATCCGCTTGATAAATATAGAGCTAAATTAGACGCTATGCCAAGCTTAGGCAGTCTGGCTGAAGGACAATATACCGATGGGCAGCTCATTCGTGTAGGTGGATTGATCGCCAGCGCCAAGCGCATTACAACCAAGAATGGCAGTATGATGTGTTTTGTTAATCTAGAGGATTTCACAGGTCAAGTGGAAGTAATTGTATTTCCCAAGGTATTTGAAAAAACAGGGCGGTTGATTGCCCCGGATCTCCCTGTAATGGTTTCCGGACGACTTAACATCCATGAAGAAGGCGCTAAAGTTATGGCCGATGATATTATTTTGCTGGATGGTGCCGGAGCGGAAGTTCGGATAACTTTGCGCAAAGACCAGGAAACGCCGGCAACTCTGGCAAAACTTCAGGAATTGCTAACAAGGCACAACGGTTCGGCTGAAGTATATTTGCACCTTGTTGGCAATAATCGTCCGCGGATAATAAAAACCGAAAAGAAATTTTGGATAGAGCCAACACCTGCCGCCATTGCGGATATTGAGAGTCTCTTAGGAAAAGGCGTAGTGACTACTGCCTAAGTACTAAGAGGGACAGCATGGCCGCACCTTCACGGGCATATTGTTTGGCAGTTAGGTAGGCGTTATCCGCCATAGGGGCCGGCGAACCGCTGGCCTCTATTCCTAATTGCTGAGCAAGGACTAAGGAGCGTCTAATATGGGAAGAATTAGAGACAATGATGGCTTGACGCAGCCCGTGTTCCCGCATTATGCTTTTGGAGTTAAGCAAGTTTTGGTAAGTATTATATGATTTATCCTCTACATAAATTTTATCAGCCGGGATGCCTTTGGCGACCAGATAATCATGCATAACAGAAGCCTCGCTGGCTATTTCGTCCTGGCCTTGAGCACCGCTGACAATAACTGTTGGTGCATAGCCTTCATTATATAAGTGGACTGCTTCATCAAGCCTCAATCTGAGCATGGTACTGGGCTGATTCCCGATAAGTTTGGCTCCCAAAACAATGATAGTATCACTAGGAACCGGCTTTGTCAGATAACCAATTGCAATAATCGGGATTTCTACAACCGCCACAGTAATCACTACAACTAATAGCAGATAACGTCTTAATTTTTGGTTCAATAACAGCTTCATCAGGTCAATGCCTCCTGGATTTATGGGTATCAACCCTATTATAGCACTTCGAGATCCCTAATGTGTATGCATCGTATAATATTAAGGGAAGATTGGCTAACTTTACTACTATGTTGCAGTGTTACCGTAAATAATATTAAAATAAAGAAGACTAACCGTCAGCTGGGATTCTACCCCCATCTGACGGTTAGTCGCTTTTAATTAGAGAATTAGTTACTCGCCTTTAACCGTTAGGAGGATTAATCTACCACAGGCACACTAATTTCATTGGCAACGGCAATACTACATGTAGCATTTATTTGTTTAAGTGCATATCTATAAGCATGTGAATGACACGCGGGGCAACGATGCCTGTGTAGTGTGCCGGCCTTTTGGTTTGGCGCCCACAGGATATTTTTTTTGTGGGGGATGATAGAGAATGTGTGGGATTACCGGGTGGATTGACTGGGAGCAAAATTTAACTGAGAAAAGTCATATTTTATCGGCTATGATCGATACGCTGGCTGCACGCGGACCGGATGCGCAGGGGGCTTACATTTCGTCAAACGCAATGCTGGGGCATCGCCGCCTTAGTGTTATTGACCCGGTAGGGGGTGCGCAACCCATGATCCGATATCGCGGTACACAGAAATTTGTAATCACATATAATGGCGAATTGTATAATACGACGGAACTTAGGCGTGAACTTGAAGAGCGGGGCCACACCTTCAGCACCCGTTGTGATACTGAGGTGCTGCTTGTAGCGTTTATCGAATGGGGATCGGCGTGTGTCGAGAAGTTTAACGGTATATATGCCTTTGGAATTTGGGACGAAGTAAAACAGAGCCTGTTTTTAGCCCGTGACCGTATAGGGGTTAAGCCATTATTTTATGCCGAACGAGGCAGTAGTTTTCTCTTTGGTTCAGAGATTAAAACGCTACTTGCCAATCCTCTTGTACGGCCGGAAATTGACGAAGAAGGTCTGGCGGAAGTGTTTATGATTGGGCCGGCCCGGACACCTGGGCATGGTGTATTCAAGGGTGTTAATGAATTAAAACCCGGACACTGTATGATTATCGGCCGGCAAGGAAAAACCATTACACAATATTGGTCATTAACATCAAAACCTCACACCGAAGATTTCGGCGCGACTGCTGCACAGGTTCGAGAACTTTTGATTGACACCGCCAGACGGCAATTAGTTTCTGACGTTCCAATCTGCGCTCTATTATCAGGAGGGCTTGATTCAAGTGTGCTTACTGCATTGGCGGCTACATCCCGTAAACAGTCAGGCTTAGACAGGCTACTTACGTATTCGGTAGATTATGTTGACAATGACTTGTATTTTAAAGCTAACAGTTTTCAGCCCAATTCGGATGCTCCGTGGGTTATTCGGGTTTCGGAGCATTTTGGCACATGTCACCATAAGGTATTATTAGATAACTCGGAGCTGGCAGAAAGCCTGAAGTCCGCCGCTTTGGTCCGGGATTTGCCCGGTATGGCCGACATTGATACTTCGCTATACTTGTTCTGTCGTGAGATAAAAAAAGGAGCCACTGTAGCTTTATCGGGGGAGTGCGCTGACGAAGTATTTGGCGGATACCCTTGGTTTCAACGTAAAGACATGATTTACGCTACGACGTTTCCATGGTCACCGCATCCCGAAATTCGTATTCCCTGGTTAAAACAGGATATACAGAATAGGATTAAACCAGCCGAGTATGTAGCTCAACGCTATAGTGATGCTCTTGCAGAGGTTCCGCGACTTCCAGGGGAAGATTCGCATTCTGCCAGAATGCGTGAGATATTTTATCTTAGCCTTACACGGTTTATGCCAACCCTTTTGGATCGTAAGGACCGCATGAGTATGGCATTCGGTCTGGAAGTCAGAGTGCCGTTTTGCGATCACCGGATTGTTGAATATGTGTGGAATGTGCCCTGGAGTATGAAGTATTATCAGAGCAGGGAGAAGGGGCTGCTGCGCCATGCTTTGGAAGGAATTTTGCCCGAAGATGTGCTTTGGCGCAAAAAGAGTCCTTATCCCAAAACACATAATCCAGTATATACTAAAACCGTCGTTGGCGAGGCACTGGCCATTTTGAACGATCCATCTTCCCCTTTGCAGCAGATTCTTAATGTTGAAAAGTTTAAGGAAATTGCGCAAACTGATTTATCTGCTTCGAACATTCCTTGGTTTGGCCAATTGATGAGTGGACCACAATTATTTGCTTATCTTATTCAAGCCGATCACTGGATGCGCGAATATAAGGTGCAAGTCGTATAAGGGAGAAAAGAGAGCAGAAAGTCGGGAATAATTTTCTCGGCTTTTTTCTTTGCCTACATAATAGCAAACTTGGCTTTAAGCGGTTTTTTTAGTAAACTTAGCTATATAAGATTTATAACTAAAGGAGTCATCTAAAAAATATGATAAAAACTGTGTTGTTTGACCTAGACGGAACTTTGCTGCCGCTGGAGCAGGAGGAGTTTGCGCACGAGTATTTTAAAAATTTATGTCTTCGAATAGGTAATCTTGTCGATTCAAAAAAATTTATCCAGCAATTGCTTTCATCAACCGAGGCTATGGTTAAAAGCGGGGATAAAGATAAAACTAACCAACAAGTATTTTTTGAGGATTTTATGCCAAATATCGGAATTGCTGCCGAGGTGCTTGAACCCATTTTTGATGATTTTTATGAGAATGATTTTGTAAAAGTAAAACCGGTAACAAGGCCAAATATGACAGCCCGTCAGGCTGTTATGGCGGTGACTGAACTTGGGCTTGAGGTTGTTTTAGCTACCAATCCTATATTCCCGTTGAATGCGGTTAAACAGCGTATTCAATGGGCAGGCCTAGCGGATGTTAATTTTAAGCACATTACCAGCTACGAGGATTGTCATTTTTGTAAGCCAAATCCTGAATACTATTGGGAAATTCTCGAATGTATTGGTCGGAGACCGGAAGAATGCTTGATGGTGGGAAATGATGTTGAAGAAGATTTGGCTGCAGCGAAAACAGGGATGAAAACCTATTTGGTTACCGATTGCCTGATAAATGCAAAGAAATTGGACTTCAGAGCCGACTATCAAGGAACACTGCAAGAACTGGCACAGAATATTACGGGCATAATAAATGCGGAAAATGGTTCTGTTGCTTAGCTATAAATAGTTTGCTATTTTAGGATAACAATGTTTTGCGCAGGGAAAAATAGTCTTGACAATACGAAAAACATGAGCTAAAATTGCTCTAAAGTTGAATACTGTAAAGGCTGTGAACAGGACGAGTACATTTGTGCACTTTAATTCAGCGAGTCGGTGACCGGGTTTCCGGAGGTGAGATGACCGGCCTAGAGAACCTATGGAATGGACCTGAGAGCTGCCCACCAAAAACTTTTGTGAGTAGGCTGGGACGGATGCCGCCGTTAACAGGCTAGGGTATCGGATTGTTATTGTCCCGTACCTGAACGAGGGAAAGTGTGAACTTTTTGGATAGGGTGGTATCGCGACCATTTCGCCCCTAGGCGAAATGGTCTTTTTATTTACCCAGGCAAGTTTGCTATTTCTGAATTAGGGTGGTACCGCGGACCATTTCGCCCCTATTAGGGGTGAAATGGTCTTTATTTTTTTCTAAAGGGGGTAAAAAACATGTTAAAGGATTATCTTTCCCAGGTTGTGGCCGGTCAGGATTTTTCCCGTGAAGAGGCTAAAGAAGCCATGCAGGTCATTATGTCCGGGCAGGCTAGCGAAGTGCAAATTGCTGCTTTCCTTACGGCGATGCGCATGAAAGGGGAAACAAGCGTGGAGGTGGCTGGATTTGCCGAAGTTATGCGTGCCTTAGCCCTGAAGGTTGAATGCAGCACTAAAAAGTTAATTGATACCTGCGGAACCGGCGGGGATCGCCGGGGAACATTTAATGTTTCAACAACGGTAGCTTTTGTGTTGGCAGGCGCCGGTTTGAGCGTGGCTAAACATGGCAACAGAGGTGTGTCCAGTTCCTGTGGCAGCGCCGATGTGCTGCAGGAACTGGGGATAAATCTGGAACTGACGTCGCAAGCTGTGGCCGAATCAATTGATACCATTGGCGTTGGGTTTATTTTTGCCCCGCGTTTTCACCAGGCAATGAAGTACGCCATCAATCCCCGGCATGAACTAGGGTTTCGGACCGTGTTTAATTTGCTAGGTCCCTTAACCAATCCGGCTGGCGCTCAGTGTCAGTTGATCGGGGTCTATGATCCTCGGCTGACAACCAAAGTTGCTCAGGCACTTAAAGAATTGGGAATAGCCAGGGCTATGGTTGTGCATAGTCAGGATGGTCTTGACGAAATATCAACTGCCATGCCTACTTATATTACCGAAGTGCGAGAGGGAGAAATTCACTCTTATGTACTTGAACCGGAAAATTATGGATTTAGCCGTTGCACGTTAGCCGATTACCAAGGTGGCACGATTGGAGAAAATGCGCAGATTATTCTCCGGCTATTAAACGGAGAGCACGGGCCGAAGCGTGATATCGTAATACTAAACGCTGCCGCGGCAATGGTGGCAGCCGATGCTGCTGCCAATATTAAGGAAGGTATAGAGCTTGCTGCGCAAAGTATTGATAGCAGAGCTGCCTTAAAGAAGCTGGAGGCACTGCAGAACTTTACGCAATGCAGGGAGGCGGAGTTGCCATTATCATAAAGATTTGTGGCATCAGTACCATAGAGGCGGCTGTAGCAGCCCGTGACTTTGGGGCAGATTTGCTCGGCTTTGTTTTTGCAGAGGGTAAACGGCAGATCTCTTTGGAACAGGCCAAACAGATTGCCTGCCAGCTTTCGGGTATTGGTAAAGTCGGCGTATTTGTAAACGCGCCGCTAGGCGAAGTACAGCAAGTTGCCCGGGAGTGCAAATTGGACTATGTACAACTGCACGGAGAGGAGTCGCCCGAATATTGCCGTCTGCTTGGGTATCCGGTAATCAAAGCCTTTAACTATACTTCAGGGTTTAGTTCAGCAGTTTTTGAGGGCTATCAAACAGCGTGGACATTAATGGATAGTTGTATTGCCGGCAGGCAGGGGGGAACAGGAATCGTTTTTGACTGGCGGCAGGCAGCTGAGCTATTAGCAAGGCATACAAACCGGCTGCTCTTTGTAGCTGGCGGCTTGACACCGGAGAATGTGGCGGAAGCTATTGATATTTTACAGCCTGACGGGGTCGATGTATCAGGCGGCGTGGAGACTAACGGGCAAAAAGATATCGAAAAAATTCAGCGCTTTATAACGGCAGCAAAGGAGGGGTTACATGCTAAACAAGATTGTAAATCAAACCAGGGAAACTATAAAAGAAGCTAAACGAATGATTCCTCTGAAAGCTATCATGAGTAAGGCGACACGAGGTGATTTTGCATTTAGCGCGACCATTTCCCGGCATGACTGGTCATTGATTGCCGAATGCAAACTGGCTTCACCGGCCAAAGGAACATTGTGCCCAAGGCATACTGTTGTGGAACTTGCCAAGATTTATGCCAATAGTGGAGCTACCGCCCTGTCGGTGCATACCAATGCAGCTTTTAGCGGCAGGATGGCGGATATTGTTGATGTTAAAAAAGCTGTTGATGTGCCGGTATTATGCAAGGAATTTATTATCGACGAATATCAGCTTGTTGCAGCAAGAGCCGCCGGAGCGGACGCTGTGCTCCTGATTGCCGCTTTGTTGTCGAATACAGAGCTTAGCCGATTTTTGCAGATTGCCGGTGAATTGGGGATGGATTCTTTAGTAGAAGTGCATACATTGCCTGAACTGAAACGGGTACAACAGACAGCAGCCAAAATAGTGGGCATCAATAACCGGGATTTGCGAAGTTTTACTACTAATATCGAACAGACTTTTACATTATTACCTTATTGTGACCTAGGGCGGCTCATTATCAGTGAAAGCGGCATCAGGAATGAACAAGATGCCGGAAAACTAAAAAAAGCCGGGGTAAACGGCATCTTGGTCGGAGAAGCGCTGGTAACAGCCGGAGATATTTCAGTAAAAACGAATGAACTGGCCTTAGGCCAGAAACGACAGGAAGGGGAGATCGTTAATGCCTAATAGTAGGGGGAGATTTGGCAATTACGGAGGTCGGTTTGTACCTGAGACTGTTATGCCGGCTCTAATTGAATTGGAAACTTGTTATAGAACACTTAAAGAGGATTCCGGTTTTCAGAAAGAAGTAGCTTCTTATTTGCGGGAATACGCCGGACGTCCCACCCGGTTATATCATGCGGCTAAATTGACAGAGCATTACTGCCGTGGCCAGATTTATCTAAAACGGGAAGATTTGCTGCATACGGGCTCGCATAAGATTAACAATGCTTTAGGTCAAGCACTGCTGGCTCGGCGGATGGGCAAGAAACGTGTTGTTGCTGAAACCGGGGCCGGGCAGCATGGCGTAGCTTGTGCCACGGTGGCCGCACTGTTCGGTATGGAATGCAGCGTGTTTATGGGGGCGGAGGACATGGAGCGACAGGCGCTTAATGTATTTCGCATGCGTCTGCTGGGTACAAAAGTAATCCCTGTAACCAGCGGTTCAGGAACGCTTAAGGATGCCACCAGTGAGGCTATTCGTTATTGGGTGACCAATATTGAAGATACTCACTACATTATTGGCTCAGTGGTAGGCCCGCATCCGTATCCTATGATAGTAAGGGATTTTCAGGCTATTATCGGACGTGAGGTCGAACAGCAGGTTAGAGAAGCCGGTGCCGATCTTACCTATATTTTGGCCTGCGTCGGCGGCGGAAGCAATGCTATGGGTATTTTCTATCCATTCCGCGATAACACCGCAGTGACCAAGATTGGCGTAGAAGCAGCAGGAAAAGGCCTGGCTACCAATGAGCATGCTGCCTCACTGTCTTATGGCCGTCCAGGGGTATTGCACGGAGCGTTAAGTTACCTCAGGCAAGATAACGAGGGGCAGATTATTCCGGCATATTCCATTTCTGCTGGGCTGGATTATCCAGGTGTTGGTCCTGAACATGCTTATTTTAAAGACAGTAAAAAGGTGAAATATACGTCGGTAACGGATGAAGAGGCATTAGCAGCTTTTCAGCAGGTATCACGCCTGGAAGGAATTATTCCGGCGTTAGAGAGTTCGCATGCCCTAGCTTATCTGGAGTATTTAATGCCGCAAACAAAAGTAGCAGAGGCTGTTGTTGTTTGTTTATCAGGGCGGGGCGATAAAGACGTGCAAATGGTGGCACAGGTATCGGAGGGACAGCTATGAGTTTGATTTCGGATAAGTTCAAGCAAATAAAAGTGTCTGGTCGTAAAGGATTAATTGTATATGTGATGGCCGGTTATCCGGATTATACTACTACTCTGCAAGCAATTAAGGCAATCGAAGCTGCCGGAGCCGATTTAATCGAAATCGGCCTGCCATTTTCCGACCCTATGGCCGACGGGCCGATTATTCAGTATGCGGCTACGCAGGCCTTGGCTGGCGAAGCTACTGTGGCCAAGACGTTAGCTATGTTATCTGGACTTAAGCAGGAGATCGCTATACCGCTGGCTGTAATGACATACTACAATATTATAATGCAGTACGGTATAGATAAATTTATTCAAGATTTTTCCCGGGCTGGCGTTTGCGGACTAATCGTTCCGGATTTGCCGCTGGAGGAAGCTGTTAGTGTGGAAGCTGCCTGCCGCAAGACTAGAGTAGATTTAATCAGTCTGATTGCACCCACCACTACCCCGGACCGTTTAAGAACAATCTGCCGGCAGGCCGAAGGCTTTATATATTGTGTTTCCAGTACTGGAGTAACGGGAGTACGCCAAGTCAACTACAGTCACTTAGCGCCTGTTTTAGAAAAAGTACGTCAGGAAACCGACATACCAGTAGCCATCGGCTTTGGAATTGGCAGTCCGGAAGCTGCCTGTCAAGCAGCAAAACAGGCGGATGCTGTTATTGTCGGCAGTGCCGTAATGGAACGCTTAAAGCTACAGGGTGTTAATGCTGCACAGGGTTTTGTAGCAGCACTTCGTCAGGCATTGGATAAGGGGGAGCAAAGGTAAATGCAGGTCTATCCGGATAAAGAAGAATTTTGCCGATTAGCCGATACTTATACTGTACTTCCGGTTTGGGCTGAATTATCTACCGATTTAGAAACGCCTGTTTCTTTGTATTATAAAGTGGTAGGTGATAAGCCTGGGTTTATTCTGGAGAGTGCGCAGACAGGAAAAAATTTTGGCCGTTATTCTTTTATTGGAACTAAGCCGTTAGCTGGTTTTACCGCCTATAGGGACTATGCTGAAACAATCTTACGTGACGGCAGTACGACCACACAAACTGGCAAACCGCATCTATTGTTTAAAGAATTTTTGGCTCAGTTTTTTATGCCTAAGATAACTGGTCTCCCCCCTTTTGCCGGCGGCACTGTAGGTTATGCCGCTTATGAAACAGCAGCTGCGTGGGAAAGGATATGCGGACTAGATATTCCTGATGGTTTACCGCTCATGGAGCAAATCGTCTGCCAATATATCTTGGCCATGGATCATTTGACCCATACCACTCAACTGATAAATTTGGTTCACCTTTGTCCGGGTAGTCAAACCTCCGATGCTTATGATCGGGCGGTACACGAGTTGTCGGAACTGGCGGCTGCACTTAAGAAACCCGTTGATTTGCCCCGGAATGAGTCTGAACAAACTACTATGTATATTTCATTGAATTTTGGATTAATGGATAAAGCGGAAAGTAAACAACGCTATATAAGTATGGTTAAACAGGCCCAAGAATATATTGCTGCCGGAGATATATATCAGGTTGTGTTATCACGTCCCTTTCGCTATAGATTAGCGGGAAATCCGTTTGCACTATACCGGAAGCTGCGGCGGGAAAATCCTTCACCCTACATGTTTTATATTAATTTTGGTAAGCGTCAGCTTGTGGGAGCTTCCCCAGAGCGGCTGGTCAAACTTGAAGACGGCAGAGTACTGACCTGTCCGATTGCCGGTACGCGCCGCCGGGGGGCAAGTCCGGCTGAGGATGAACAACTGGCGGCAGAACTGCTGGCCGATGCAAAAGAACGAGCCGAACACGCAATGCTTGTAGATCTTGGCCGCAATGATATCGGACGAATAAGTCAGCCAGGTACGGTATGTATTGACCGGCTGATGGAAGTTGAAAAATATTCGCATGTTATGCACATCGTATCAGAAGTATCAGGCCGGTTGGACCCAAAATTTTCGGCGATAGATGTCTTGACTGCCTGTTTTCCGGCTGGAACAGTGAGCGGTGCGCCTAAAGTGCGGGCGATGGAGATTATTCACGAATTGGAAGCAGATAGCCGCGGACCCTATGCCGGTGCGGTTGGTTATTTTGACTTCCGTGGCAATATGGATACCTGCATTACTATCCGGACGCTTGTTATTGAGGGGCAGCAGGTGACTGTACGGGCAGGGGCGGGTATTGTTGCTGATTCTGTTCCAGAAATGGAATTTAAGGAGATCCTGCATAAAGCCGGAGTTCTCATGGAGCTTTTTAAGGAGGCGAAATAACATGGTTTTAATTATCGACAATTATGATTCATTTACCTATAACGTATATCAAGCAGTTGCAAGCCTGGGTTATGAGGTAACGGTAATTCGCAATGACAAGATTAGTGTTGAGGAAATTGAGCAGACAGGCTATCAGGGCATCATCATTTCACCAGGGCCGGGAACTCCTGCCAGTGCCGGGATAAGCAAACAAGTGATAAGAAATTTTGCCGGAAAACTCCCTATCCTTGGGATTTGCCTTGGACATCAGGCCATTGGTGAGGTTTTTGGCGGTAAAATAATACGCGCACCGCAGCCGGTACATGGTAAGAGTGAATACATTATTCACCAGGGGTGCGGTATTTATCGTGGTTTGCCAAAACCCTTTGCGGCTGCAAGATATCATTCGTTGATTGTTGCCAAAGAAGAACTACCTGACTGTCTAGAAGTGACATGTACTTCGCAAGACGGTCTGATTATGGGACTGCGCCACAAAGAATATGATATCGAGGGAGTACAATTCCACCCAGAATCGATACTTACTCCGAAAGGCACAAATCTGTTAGAAAAGTTTCTTGCTAAAACGAAAGGAGTTTCACGCTGCTTAAATTTGAGAGACTTAAGGTTGCATTAATGTACCCCTGTGCCATTACAGTAACGGGTAAAGTGTAATTCACTTTTTGACAGATAACAAAGGTTGTATCGCGCAAGCTCTCGTTCTTTTTAAGGACGGGAGCTTTATTTTTTAGAAGGAGTGTATTCCCAGGGCCACGGGGACTATAACAATAAACAATATTGCCGAGCTGTTCGTGCTATTGAAGAAAAATGACTGCGGTACAAAAATTTTAGCTCATATCCAGTTTATTCTATTGGCAATATAGTTTATAATTTAAAGCATCCAACAGGATGTTTTTTGATGGCTATGGACAAAATATTTTAAGGCCTAGTGTTAAGTTAACTAGAGGGGAGCAATTATTATGAATAATTTTATAGTAGAAGAATTGCTGCGGCAGGCGCTGAGAGAAGATATAGGTTTTGGTGATATTACCAGCCAGGCTATTTTTACAGATGATCACTTTTCCGAAGGTTATTTGTTGGCGAAAGAGGACATCGTTTTAGCCGGTAAAGATGTATTTGCTAAAGCGTATTCATTGCTTGATAAAAAAGTCAAGATTGCTTTTAGATATAATGACGGAGATAAAATACCCAGTGGAGAAAAATTTGCTATTCTTGAGGGAACTACGCGGAATTTGATAAGCGGAGAAAGGGTTGCTCTGAATTTTTTGCAGCGCATGTCGGGAATTGCCGGTAAAACACGGCGGTATGTTGAAGCGGTTGGTGACGCCAACACCGTAATTGCTGATACCAGAACAACAACTCCAGGATTAAGAATGCTAGAAAAATATGCTGTTAGGGTGGGTGGCGGCAAAAGTCACCGCTTTGCTCTTGATTATATGGCATTTATTAAGGACCATCATGTTAAGGCTGCAGGTGGGATAACGCAAGCAGTAGAACGAATCCGGCATCATCTATCACCTTTCGTAAAGACGGAGATTGAAGTTGAAACATTAGAACAGGTGCAAGAAGCAGTTGTTGCCGGTGTTGATGTTATTTGTCTTCAAAATATGTCGGTTACTATGACTGAGCAAGCGATAGCGATAGTTGATCATCGCTCTTTAGTTGAGGTATCAGGCAATATTACACTGGAACAGGTGCCGGAATTGGCTGCAGTAGGGGTTGATATAATTTCCAGTACCCTTATTACTCATTCTGTTAAAGTAGCCGATATTAGTATTCGGTTAAAATAATATAGTTGGATAAATCAGTTCTTAGAGCAATCCCGAGAAAAATGAGGATTGCTCTTTTCGAATTCTCCAGGATTCTATAATAATTAAGTTGAATATATAATGATTGAATATAATTAATGGTGGTGGAATTGCATGGATAAATGTAAAGTCATAATTACCGGACGTGTTTTACCGTCGGTGTTGGAACTCATTCAAAAACATTGCCAAGTATATCAATGGGAGCAGACTAGATCGCCGCTTCTCTCTGATATCACGGAATGGCTGAATGATGCCGAGGGTTTATTTGTTACGATGAATATGCCGGTCAATGAGCAGCTGCTGACGCTAGCGCCAAAGCTAAGGGTGATTGTTCAAGAGGCAGTGGGCTACGACAATATTGATGTTCCGGCTTGCACTAGGCGTAGAATACCTTTTTGCAATACACCGGGAGTTTTAGTGGAAACAACGGCTGATCTGGCGTTTGGGTTGCTGCTGACAGCAGCCAGGCGCATTCATGAAGGCTGGGAGTGGGTGCGGGCAGGTAATTGGCAAAATGGTACCCAGTTTCCTTTGGGTGTTGACTTATATAATAAGACATTAGGAATCGTGGGCATGGGATCCATAGGTTCTGCCGTGGCCAAGCGTGGGCAGGCCTGTGGTATGAAAGTAATCTACCATAACCGCAAGCGGCTGCCGGTTCAGGATTCGTTTCAGGCTGAGTACCGCGGTTTTGATGAACTTTTGACTGAAGCTGACTTTATTGTTGTTTTAACACCGCTAACTGCTGAAACTAGAGGAATGTTTGGAGCAAAGGAATTTGCGAGAATGAAGCCGACAGCTTATTTTGTCAATGCGGCCAGGGGGGCGGTTGTGGACACTGAGGCATTATATAATGCGTTGGCTAGCAAACAAATTGCATATGCTGCTCTGGATGTGACTGACCCGGAACCACTGCCTGGGGATCACCCACTGCTGCAACTACCTAATATCCTAGTTGTTCCGCATATTGGCAGTGCGACAACGGAAACGCGCATTCGAATGGGAATGCTGGCAGCAGAAAATCTACTGTTGGGATTAGACGGAAGACCTTTAGTAACCTGTGTTAATCCGGATGTAATAAATAGTTAAAAGATAGCATATGTGAGATCTGTGTTTTGAATTAGAGGTAATATTCTAAGATAAACGGGAACATTATAAATCACGATACACTAATAGCATTTGGTTATGGAGGTCGTATGGATCAATCCCAGGCGTTGGGTCAGGAAAAAATCAGTAAATTATTATGGAAATTTTCGCTGCCGGCCATAGTAGGTATGGTGGTAAATGCATTATATAATGTTGTAGACAGTGTCTTTGTGGGAAACTGGGTTGGTGATATTGGCCTCACAGCTGTAACAATTGCTTTTCCCATTATGCTGGTTTTAATGGCAATAGGTATGTTAATTGGTATAGGTGCATCTACTTTGGTTTCTATTCGTCTTGGAGAGCAAAAGCGTCAAGAAGCGGAAATCATTCTTGGTAACGCGTTAAGTTTGATGGTCGTTGCTGTATTGGCTACTACAACGCTCGCACTTTGGTTTTTAGACCCAATCTTGATATTTTTGGGGGCCAATGAGCATGTGCTGCCATATGCCCGTGACTTTACCAGAATAATTCTCATCGGTAGTATATTCATGCATGTTGGCTTTGGTCTGAATAATATAATTCGCGCCGAAGGTAATCCCAAAGTGGCAATGGCGACTATGTTAATTTCCGCTTTATTGAATATGATATTAAATCCTTTGTTTATTTTTGTTTTAAAACTAGGTATTGCCGGTTCGGCGTTAGCGACAGTATCTTCCCAAGCTGTTTCAGCCACCTGGGTTCTTAAACACTTAACAAGCAATAAAGGGGTTATCAGGTTACGTAGTTCCAATCTTCGGCTTGATAAAACTATTGTTTGGGATATTTTTAAAATTGGTTTATCACCTTTTTTAATGCAGATTGCCGCTAGTGTGGTGACTATACTATATAACTACGGTTTGTTACGTTATGGGGGCGAACTGGCTGTAGCGGCTATCGGTGTAATTAACAGAGTAGGCATGCTGATACTCATGCCGGTATTTGGTATAAGCCAAGGCGTTCAACCAATCTTGGGATATAATTATGGTGCTAAAAATTATCGACGTGTTATCGAGGTTACGAAACTTGGCATATATGCTGCGACAGCAATATCTGTAGCTGGTTTTATTATAGTACAGGTATTTGCTATTCCGATTATCCGGTTATTTAATGATAACCCCGAGCTGGTTACGCTTGGCGCAAGTGGTTTAAAAATACTGCTATTCATGCTGCCGGTTATTGGTTTTCAAATTATCGGAGCCAATTATTTTCAGGCGGCAGGCAAGGCTGGTTATGCGATTTTTCTAAGCATGTCGCGACAGGTTATTATTTTAATTCCGGCCATTGTTATGTTGCCTGTTTACTTCGGCTTGCAAGGCATATGGTTTGCAGGACCGGTAGCTGACTTAGTGTCATCAATACTAACAGGTTTCTATTTATGGTTGGAATATGGCAAGCTGCGGAATAGGGAATTGGAAAATAATTCTTAGCGGGTTTAGTGATTAATCAGCAGGAAGTCTTATTAAAGGAACGAATATTACTAGTAAAAAATGAAAGGCTGGTAATTATGAAAAGCAGGTTGCTTGTTACCCTGCTTTCCGTTAGTGTTCTGACAGCAGTGATTGCTACTGCGCCTACTGAAGCAGCTAATCTTGCCGCTCATGAAGAAAACATAACTCAACTGAAAGCAGATGATCAAAGAATCGAAAAATTACGTCATGGCTACATCAAGCATGATGGTAACAAAGTGTATTATTACTGGTAATTTGTTTTTTGCAGAAGGCAACCAGAAAGGGTAGTCTTCTTTTTTTGTATCCTTTTGTACTTGTAACAAGGATCTATGAATAATAAAATGAAATAATATATGTAAATTTAGGATGGTTAGCAGGAAAATTACTGTTAAATGTGTAAACATGTATAAATGTGAATTAATTACTATTATAGAAGTGAAAGGACGGTAAACTATGGAAAGACAAATTCATGAACTTGTAAAAGGCGGCACTGATTATGTTATTGCACTGCGCCGTCAGTTTCACACATTCCCCGAGCTTGGCCGGGAGGAGTATGAAACGCAGAAGAAAATTATGGCGGAACTTAAGAGCATGGGGCTGGAGCCCCGTCCAGCTGCTGGAACGGGAGTAATTGCAGAAATAAAGGGAGGCAAGTCCGGAAAAACGGTAGCCATTCGTGCTGATATTGATGCGTTACCTATTCAAGATGAAATCAATCAGCCGTATCGTTCACAAAATCCCGGAGTCTGCCATGCCTGTGGACATGATGGACACACTGCCATGTTGTTAGGCATTGCAAAAGTATTTACGGCGATTAAAGACGAGTTGTCTGGTAATATTCGATTGCTGTTTCAGCCCAGCGAGGAAAGATTGCCCGGTGGTGCAATTGATATGATTACCGACGGCGCATTAAGAGGTGTAGATTTTGTTATTGGGGCTCATTTATGGCAGCCGCTGGATATAGGGACAATGGGTTTGACTTACGGGCCAATGATGGCTGCGGCAGATCAGTTTACCATTACAGTTCAAGGGCGTGGCGGGCATGGTTCGATGCCGCATCAGACAATAGATCCGTTATATGTTGGTGCGCAAATTGTTTTAGCTCTAAAAACAATTACAGGTAACAACGTTAACGCTAACGAGTTGGCAGTATTGTCACTAGGTGTATTTAAAGCAGGTGATGCGTTTAATATTATTCCTGATTCGGCGGTCTTGCAGGGAACAGTACGGACATTTACCCAGAGTACACGCGAAACTGTATTTGCTAGTATTGATAGGATTAGCAGTGGTATTTGCGCTGCGGCCGGAGCAACATATAAATTAGAAAGTTCTTTTGGTTATCCTCCTGTAGTTAATAACCCTGAAGTAGCAAAAACTGTTGCTAAAGTTGGTGCGGCTGTATTAGGAAAAACAGGTGTGCTTGAACTTAATCCGGCAATGGTGGCGGAGGATTTCTCTTATTATCAGGAACAGGTACCTGGTTGTTTCATGTTTATTGGCGCCGGCAATAAGGAGAAAGGAATTGTCTATACGCACCATCACCCGAAGTTTGATCTTGATGAAAAGGCTCTTAGCTACGGGGTGGAAATTATGGCGTCTGCGGCTTTACAGTTGATGAACGAATAATTTTTTTTAGCAGGAGGTGATTTCCGTGAATCCAATTAAGATCATTTTAACGCTAATTCCCTTCGTTTGGACAATTGGCATGATTCCGTTTGTTAATCGTGTTAAGCCTTTTGTTATGGGACTGCCATTTTTGGCGTTCTGGCTGGTAGCCGGCATTATTGTCGCTTTCTTATGTATTAAAGGACTGTATGCTATTGATTCAAAAAACAATAAAGGGGCGGACTAGCGCCAGCGAAGGAAGGGAAAGTTTATAATGAGTAATGAGGTAATGGCGCTTATTGTTATTTTTATCTTTGTTGTTGGCGCTACTGTCGTTGGAATGATCCCGGGTATGAAGCAGAAGATGAGTTTGGAAGAATGGGCTGTTGGCGGACGCAGTTTTGGCCGATGGCTAAACTGGTTTATTATGGCCGGTGAAATCTATACAGCATTTGCGTTTTTAGGTGCCAGCGGCTGGGCTTATGCTCGTGGCGGCCCCACTTTCTATATTTTAGGTTATGGAGCTTTGGCCTATCTGATTGGTTACTATCTTTTGCCTGCCATTGCAACTGCAGGACGTAAACATGGACTTATGACACAACCGGATTTAATAGAAAAATTATATGGTAGTAAAACACTTGGCATACTTACCGCCTGTATTGGCATTGCTTTCTTACTTCCGTACTTACAGCTGCAGCTTTCGGGCCTTGGTCTTATTATTGAAACCTGCTCATATGGGCAGATTACCCGTGTTCCCGCCATGCTGATTGCTTTCACAATGGTAGCAGCATTTGTTTATATGAGTGGTTTAAAAGGCGTTGCTACAACCGCAGCAATAAAAGACGTTATTATGATGGTGGCTGTTGTATTTTTTGGATTATATCTTCCTGCGCATTATTTTGGTAGTGTAGGAGGTATGTTTGAGGCTTTGGAAGCGGCTAAACCTGGCTTCTTGGCGCTGCCTGGCGGAACTAAGAATTTAGATGTAAGCTGGGTAATGTCGACCTTGGTAGTAACAAGTCTAGGATTTTATATGTGGCCGCATTTTTCAGCAAATAGCTTTAGTGCTAAAAATAATGATGTTTTGCGCCATAATGCTGTTTATTTACCGCTCTATCAGTTCTGTTTAATCTTTCCTATGTTTATCGGATTTACCGCGCTGCTGGTTTTAGTGCCCGCACTTAAAACCCCGGACATGGCGTTTATGGCGATTGTCCAACAGATTTTCCCGGGCTGGGCGCTTGGATTAGTTGGCGGTGCCGGGGCTTTGGCTTGTATGATCCCCGCAGCAGACTTATTGCTTTCTACTTCGATGTTGTTTTCACGAAATGTTTACGGTCGTACTATTGGTAAAAACAGTACTCCTGAGACCATAGGTCGCTTAGCGAGAATAGCCGTTCTTGTTCTTACTGCCATCGCTTTGTCATTAGCTATCTTTGTTCCCAATATGCTCGTTAATTTACTTCTAACTGGCTATTCCGGCGTGACTCAGTTTTTCCCGATGCTGGTACTAGGGTTGTGTTGGAAGAAAGCAACAAAATTTGGTGCTTATACCGGATTATTAGTTGGCGAAGTACTTGTTTTTGGCCTCATTCTGGGCAAAATGGATCCATTGGCTTTTGCCGGTTTAAATCTGAATGCCGGATTTGTTGCTTTAGTAGCTAACACTGCCACCTTTGTTATTGTGAGCTTGTTGACATGCAGCGCAAGTACAAAACAAGCTGATTCGGCCAAGGTAAATGAGAATATGTAATCAAACAAATTAACTTAGCCCGGATTATAAATCCGGGCTTTATTTTTTCCAAACAGATAAAATTCATAATAAATTCGTAAGGGAAAAGTGTTTCTTTGTTAGCTGGAACTTTAGTAAACATTGCTTTTATTTATAAAATTATCAATTTAGTGGAGGAAAATCCATAATTATGGTGAAATATAATTTAACCTTGGCAAGATTTTCAAAACAAGGAGGCAATACCACTAAAATAAATTTTTAGCTATTTATCGGTAATATTGTAGGATAAGCAGGTTTTTTATTATCGCTAATTAATAGAAAGCGTTTTATAAAGCAGGAATACAGCCATATATGGAGAAGCTACCTATAGTATATAGTAGCCAGCTTTTTTGGATTATTTACTAATTTCGCAAGAAGCTAATAGGAGGATACTTATGTGGACTGTAGTATACATAGCTTCGAACCGGGCACAGGCCGAAATGTATAAAAATGTGCTTTGTACGGAAGGTGTACTTGCTAATATTCGACCAGCAGGACTTGTTTCTGCCATGGGAGACGGCTTATATGAGATACTAGTTTTAGAGTCTGAGGCTAATGAGGCTCATTCCATTTTATGCCAGCATGCAATACGCTAGCCATCAGTATGCAGTATTTGGATTAAGGAGTGAAATTAATGTTGAAGAAGACAAGGATTGTTTGTACTGTAGGTCCTAGCACTGATAAACCCGGTGTGTTAGAGACAATGATGGAAGCCGGTATGAATGTAGCTCGGTTTAATTTTTCTCATGGCTCACACGAAGAGCATGCTAAAAGAATTGCCAGAGTTAGAGAAGCCGCTGAAACGGTAAATAAACCTATTGCCCTTATGCTTGATACTAAAGGACCTGAAATGCGGTTGGGATTATTTACTGAAGGTAAAATTTCTTTGGAAAAAGGGCAGAAGTTTATACTAACAAGCCGGGATGTGCCTGGCACTAAGGAAATAGCTTCTGTCAATCATAAATTACTGCCTAAAGAGGTTGCTCCTGGACAAACTATATTAATTTCCGATGGTTTGGTAAGTCTTCATATAGACGCAGTTGAGGGTGACGATATCATCACCACAGTAAATAATAGTGGGCAAATTGGTGATCGGAAGCGGGTTGCAGCACCCGGTATTGCCGTAAACCTTCCGCCGTTGTCTGAGCAGGATATAGCAGATATCCGCTTTGGTATTGCCAATCAAATGGACTTTATTGCAGCCTCATTTGTTCAACGGGCGGCTGATGTATTGGCCATCCGCAAGATACTTGAAGATGGCAATTACTCCATGGATATTATTCCTAAAATTGAGAACGCTGAAGGCGTTAAGAATATTGATGAGATCATCAAAGTTTCTGACGGTCTTATGGTGGCCAGAGGTGACCTTGGTGTAGAGATTCCTGCAGAAGAAGTGCCGCTAGTACAAAAGATACTTATCCAGAAGTGTAACAAGGCTGGTAAGCCTGTTATAACAGCTACTCAGATGCTGGAATCAATGATGACGAATCCACGGCCTACCAGGGCGGAAGCAAGTGACATTGCTAACGCTATCCTTGACGGTTCTGATGCTATAATGCTTAGTGGTGAAACAGCCTCGGGCCAATACCCGCTGGAAGCGGTTCAGACCATGGCACGCATTGCTATGCGTACGGAAGCTTCGCTGCGGCATAGTGATATTCTGATGGGTAAAGGAATTCAGTCACAGCGTACAACGACTGATGCCATCAGTCACGCTACAGCGCAAATATCGCATGAACTTGGTGCTGCTGCAATTGTTACTTCCACACAAACAGGTTATACAGCTCGAATGGTGTCTAAGTATCGTCCGCATGCTACTGTTGTTGCCGTCACTCCGTGTGCGAAAACAGTCCGTCGGATGTTGTTGCTATGGGGTGTTTATCCCATTCTAGGACCTAGCTTCAATAATACTGACGAAATGGTACATAGTGCTGTTTCCAGTTCGCTTAAAGCCGGTGTTGTTAAAGATGGTGACCTAGTTGTTGTTACTGCAGGTGTGCCGGCGGGAACGTCAGGTACTACGAATATGATTCGCGTACATGTTGTTGGCAACGTCTTAATGCGCGGTACCGGCATAGGTCAACGAGCTGTTACCGGCAAAATCGTTGTAGCAACTTCACTTAAAGATATTAGAAATAAGTTTCAGGCTGGGGACATTTTAGTTGTTAATAGCATCGACGAAGAGACGGCGCCTTATGCTGCAAAAGCCGCTGCGATCGTTGCGGAGGAAGGTGGATTAACTTCGCATGCCGCTATTGTCGGAGTAAGTTTTGGCATGCCGGTTCTAGTTGGTGTTGAAGGTGCTACCGAGCGGTTACAGGACGGAACGATTGTTACTGTAGACGCCGCCCGGGGTAGTGTATATCAAGGAGAAATTAACGCTAGATAGGGAGAAACCCTTATGGCATTATGGCTAATCATAGTTTTAGCAGGGATGATAATCATAGCCGCTTGGTGGTATTATACCAAGCGGCTTGATTGGCAACTGGCGCGCGTCAAATCTCAATTAAATGAGATAGCTAAGCGGCCGCAGCCAACAACTAAAGGCAAGCGAAAGATTTTGCGAAAAATTTATAAGCTTTTAAATGCTAGTTTGAATACCGGGAATGCCGACAATGCTTACCAGGCATTTGACTTATTAAAACTGGGATTAGGCAATGGCTTAGGTTGTATTGGTGAACCGGTAAAGCTAACATCTACCATCTATTTGGCAATAAAATTGAATCAAGAAGACGCTGCCGGGCATGGCATAGATGCATTTCGACCGCTCTTAAAAAATATGGCCGCAGCAGAAGTTCCAGGAGCCATAGAACAACTTGGTCTTATAGCGGTTATTAGTTTGAAACAGCGACAGAACTTTTTAGCGGCGCGGGCAGTAGAAGTTATTTCTATGGTTATGGTGCTTACGCCGGATGAAGCTGTTCAGGAAGCTGTTATGCGTGCTTATCGATTAATTGGGCTTACTGCATTCCGACGAAACGATGATGGCCTTATCCGTGAAATACAGGCAAAAATAGCAAGCTGGCTGGCTGCTCAGCCGCTAAACATAGTGTTGCATGAATATGCTTCCCGGGTAATGACGGTATGGCTGCACCGGGTCGTTAAAACCGGAGATGGTAAGAACTTCGAAGCGTTAGCACAATATATTGCACAGTTAACAGAAAAGAAAGTACTATCGGAGCAGGCTATTGCAAATATTGTTAAAGATTGCAGCCATCTCAGTGGAATGGACAGCCTTAATCCATATAGCCAAATAGCTGGTGCAGTTTCTTTGCTTAGTCTTGAATTAGCTGTGCAAGTTAGATTACTCGATACTTGGCGGCAGTCGCTGGATGGTGCTGGTCAAGCTGCTAGGCTAGCCATAGCCCAGCGCACTTTAGCTGACAGTTTGGCTGTAGTATATCCGATCTTTGAAATTGGCCGCCGTTTGTTGGTAATGGAACTGAATACCGGCTTTATGCCTGATACTTTCCGACAGCAGGCATTATTTTTGTTGATACGGGAATGTCTTCAATTGCTTGAGTTTATCACCAGACAAAACTTTACTACAACCGTGGCTGATTGTATTGAACAAATTTATCAAGACTGGATTGTACGTCAAATTAACGCCGGCCAGCAAAAGTCTATTCAGAGATTCTGCCAATTGGTATTTCTTTATAGTATCCGTATGAAAAGACGTCAGAAACATATTCCTGCAGATACCAGCAGTTTTAATGCGGAAGACGTTATTACACCAGCGCAAAAAGAACATTTAAAACAACTTGGATATTTGGCGTAAAGAAAAAAGGCGGAAATCTCCGCCTTTTATGCTTTTTGCCGAAAGGTATTTGGTTTGTGAAGTGAACCGGTCAATGTTAGTCCTAATGGCGGAATTAGTTGTCCGAGTTTACCGACGAGTGACGCTATACCAATACTTATAGCAATAGTCGCAAGATAGAAGGCAATCACGACCGGGTCTGTTAGAAGTATAGCAGCTTGATGTATTTCAAAGTTTACATAGTACATAACTAGGGGATGAACAAGGTAAACCAAATAGGAATGCTTCCCTAAGTTGCTTAAGATGGCCGCTGCCCAGTTTGGGAGCGGTTTACTAAAGATTTTGAATAAAAACAGTGTTGCTCCTACCGTATAAAGTACGCCGATCGGGCTGAGTTGGTGGACAGTGTTAACGGCCGATTCCAACTTATACTGTTTGAAGTAAACAAGATAATAGTAAAAAGTAAGCATTCCGGCCAATGTTACAGAAAAGAAAGCGTTTATCCATTGCTTGTTTTGTTCCAGTCTAGCGCAAAACTTAGGATAGAGTTCAGCGCAAACAGCGCCAAGTATAAAAATGAAAACGTAGTGTAGAACCCAATAACTCATACGGAATTGTATCGCTAAATTAATATATTTGTTAGCAGAATCGGCATGAATGGAGTAACTGGAATAATAATTAAAAATTATTTGTCCGGTAAGCAGTAGCAATAATCCGGTAACCGGTGATTTAAGCAGCTGTCTAACCAGCCAGCGCCACAGAGGCATAAGTGCATAAAACCAAATTAGGATAACCAGAAAATATAGTTGATAAGAAGCTAAACCAAATATAAAGTAGTGGTAAACTAGTGGTTCCTCCCAAATCGTTGTATCGCCAGTTGCCCAAGTATAATGCCACATGTATATAAGAGACCAGGCTATATAGGGCAAAAGTACGGCATTAAAGCGACGCCGCATAAATGACAGATAGTGAAATTCCTCTTTTAAGGGCTGGCTGATGAATAGTCCAAAAGCCGAAACAAAGAAAAATATTGGTACACTAAATCGCGAAACGATCTCAAACAGTGCAAATAAATGGGGATTGATATCCGGGGAAGCCAAAGAAAAAGCGCCTGTATGGATGCCTACAACTCCCAGCATCGAAATGCCTCGGATATAGTCAAGCGCAATTATATGTTTTTTAGTCATAATGTAGTTATTGCTCCTTAACTTGGACAGACTGCGTGGATTGTTTGAACTTATTTGTTAGATATAATCCGGCAATTACCATACCACCACCGCCGATTGTATAAATAGTAAGATGTTCTCCTAATAACCAAATACCTGTCAAAATTGCAAATAAGGGATTAAGATAACTGAACGCTGAGGTACGTACAGGACCAATTCGTTCTACTCCAGTATACCACATATAATAGCCAAATACTGAGCATAGTATAGCAAGATATAATGCCGTGCCAACGGTTGACCAGCTCGCAAGCATTATTTGTTTAATAAAAGGTACGGGTGTCAGTTGTGTTGAGAAAAAGGCCAGCGGCAGCAGCATGATTGTACCAAATAGATGAATATAGGCCATAGCCGTGAAGGGACGGTACTTTTGCAAAATAGCCTTACCATACAAGGTGAAGCCAGCCCAAACAATTGCATTTATCATGAGCAGGAGATCACCTTTAAGAGTAACTGACTGAAAAATACCTGCCAGCTGACCGTTAGTAATAATTAAACTTACACCGGTAAAGGCCAAGATAATTCCCAGGCAGCTAGCAAAACTGATTTTATCCCAGCCCAAGGCTGCACCCAGCAGTGCTGTTGTTATTGGACTTGTGGCAATTATAAGTGCAGCATTTATTGTGGAAGTATAAGTTAAGCCGGTATATTGAATATAAAAATACGAAGTAATGGAAAGAAATCCCAAAACAACAAATTGAGGAATGTCTTTTCGTTCAATAGTATTTTCCCGACCCATAGCTATTAGACAAGCTGCAAATACCGCAGATGCCAGGATAAAACGAAGAATAACCAGATTTAATGGAGATAATTCGTACATGCCGATTTTTGCGGCGGCAAAGGATGTTCCCCAGAGAAAGGACACACAAGTTAGCGCTATATAGATAAAGGACCCATTATTCATTAAAAAAACCTTTCATAATTAGATTCCAAAAGACATCACTATAATTATAGGCCGTAACTCTGATAGCTGCAATAAACTTTTAGATTATTGGATAGTGGAAAGCAGGTACTGTTCACTTGAAAGTCCTATCTCTGTGCAGTTTTTTGTCGAATAGGCAGGATTTTTCTTAGTTTCGTATAAATGGTTATAATAAACATCATTTTGGGGGGCTTTTTAATGAAACCGATAGGTTTACTAGACGGTAAAATAATAGATTTAGATGATTATGTTGTGCCAATGGAAGATAGAGGCCATCAATTTGGTGATGGTGTGTATGAGGTAACAAAGGTTTACAACGGACGCTGTTTTGCTCTGAAATTGCATATTGATAGATTATACCGCTCTTTGCGCGAGCTTAGAATTCCAGCTGTATATACCTTCGAGGAATTTGTGGAGTTTCATGAGTTACTTATTAAGGAGAGCGGGATTCTTGATGGTGCCATTTATCTGCAGATTACACGTGGTGTATCACCACGGGCACACGGATTTCCCGAAAATGTTGTACCAAGATTAACTATGTCGATACGTCCGGTCAATCCCTTACCGGATAAGAACAAATTAGAAGGAGCTAAAGGTCTGCTTATCCCTGATGAAAGATGGCTGAGATGCGACATTAAATCTCTTAACTTACTCGGCAACGTTATGGGAAAACAAAAAGCAAATGAGGCCGGCTGTTTGGAAGGCATTCAAATTCGCGATGGCTTTATTACAGAGGGTACCAGCAGTACCTTTTATGTGGTAAAAGATGGTGTCGTTTGGACATATCCTAAGTGCAATCTTATTCTAAATGGTGTTACCAGGACGATTCTAATTGAGAAAATTGCACCAGAACTTGGTGTTTTATTTATTGAGAAAAAGTTTGACGATATCTTTGCAAAATCTGCTGACGAAGCTTTTATTTCAGGCACTGGTACTGAAATCACACCGATTGTTACTCTTGATGGGAAGCCATTAGGCAATGGCAAAGTGGGGGAAGTAACCCGCAAATTACAAGATGCTTATTGGGCATTAATTGATAAAGAGTGTCAACGTAAATAATTATTAGGGACTGAGATGAAATGAATCTGACAGTAACTGAAAGGGCACAGGAGTATATTGCTAAGGACGGCGGCATTATTACTATAAGAATAGAAAAGCGCCTGATACCTAGCTGCTGCAAACTACAAACTGCTGACGTTCCGGTAGTGCAATTGGGGACGCCCGAAGAGCATGAACAAAATGATTTTCAAGTCTTCGATATTGATGGTGTAAGAATATACGCGCATAATTCATTGTTAGTTCATAGCGACCAAGTTTTTCTAAGCATAGATACTCAATTGAATTTGTTTGACAGAACGTTAGTCGTGTATGGATTGCCGACTAGTAATTCAAACTGTGGAATTTGTACATCGTGCTAAAGAAACGAACGCCGCAGGCTAATTAGTTAGCCTGCGGCGTTTCAGGCTGTCGACAAAGTCGGCAGCCTTTTTATATTTGAGAACCTCTTCTAATCCGGTGTGAAATATAGTAAAATAGAGATAATAAGAGATAATAAGAGATAATAAGAGATAATAAGAGATAATAAGAGATAATAAGAGATTGGGAGAGATAATCGTGCTTAAGAAGAAAAACAGAGTGATAACCGACCAAGTCGAATTTGTTTGTCTAAGCGAGCTAGTTCCACAAGATCATTTACTGCGCTTAGTTGATGCAAGCATAAATTTCGATTTTATATATGATGAAGTTAAAGATTTATACAGTGATACTACTGGCAGACCCAGTATCGATCCGGTCGTTCTGATAAAATTGCTAGTACTGCAGATTTTGTACGGTATTACATCTATGCGTCAAACAATTAGCGATGCTCAAGTCAATCTTGCTTACCGCTGGTTCTTAGGCTACGGCTTTCAGGAGAAGATACCGCATTTTTCTACCTTCGGGAAGAATTATGAAAGACGGTTTAAAGAAAGTGACCTCTTTGAAAAAATCTTTGAAAGAGTGTTATTTGAGGCCATAGAATGTGGTTTTATCAAAGCAGATGCTGTATTTTTTGATGCTAGTCATATTAAGGCCAACGCCAATAAAAACAAGTATGTTAAAAAGATGGCCCAGCATCGAGTACATAAATATAAGCGTGAATTGATGATTGAAATTAACGCTGACCGTGAATCACATGGCAAGAAACCTTTTACCGATGACAACGACAATGATTCTGACGGAACAATGATTGAAGAAAAGGAAGTCAAAGAAAGTACAACTGACCCAGAAAGTGGTATGTTCCATAAAGGTGAAAAAGAGCGTTGCTTTGCTTACACCGCCACAGTGGCCTGTGAGCGCAACAATTTTATTCTTGGTGTTAAAACAGCCCCAGGTAATGTTCATGATAGTCAGGTGTTTACCGATGTATTTCAAGATGTCATTGAAAAATTTAATGACATAAAAGCAGTAGTTGCCGATTCTGGTTACAAAACGCCGGGAGTATGTCGTGAAATTATGCAAGCAAATAAAATACCGGTTATGCCCTACAAACGCCCCATGACTAAAGAAGGATACTTTAAGAAATACGAGTATGTTTATGACGAATACTATGACTGCTATATCTGCCCCAATAACCAAGTGCTAAAATATTCCACTACAAATAGAGAAGGCTATCGGGAATACAAAAGCAATCCCAAGATATGTGTCCAATGCTCACTGCGTATACAATGTACCCAAAGCCAAAACTTTACAAAAGTCGTAAACCGGCATATCTGGGAATCTTACGTTGAATATGCAGAGGATGTCCGTCATACTCACCAAGGCCAAGACCTATATCGCCGCCGAAGCCAAACCATTGAACGTGTCTTCGCAGATGCGAAAGAAAGACATGGAATGCGCTATACTCGCTATCGTGGCTTGAGGAAAGTACAACACTACCTCACGCTTCTTTTTGCGTGTATGAATTTAAAGAAGTTAGCAATGTGGAAAAAAAAGCGCGGTATGTTACCGCCTTTTTCAAGAACTTTTCCGTCTATGTTATCAAAATTTATGAAACTCGTAACTATTAACAAATCCCGCTTGTTGGCCTTCCGGCCTGAAGCGGGATTTGTCTACACTCTGGAACGCCGCAGGCTAATTAGTTAGCCTGCGGCGTTTTGTCTTATTTTAGATTTGAAGCGCAGCTTGAGCAACCGCCGCCCTGTTCTTGGATTTTTTCTTCAAGGCGACCGTTGTTAAACAGGATCATTTCAGCCAATGCCATTGGCAAAACTTCAGTCAGTAAAACATCCATGGCATTATGCATTGCTTGCGCTTGATCTCTGTGACTAAGAGCAGTGGTAAGTTTTTGTTCGATTGGTTCACGATAAGTATTGAGCCAGCGCTGATAATGAGCGACTAACTCTGGTCCATCAAAATACATGATATCACGTCCTTAAATTTATTCATTACGATTGGCGGGTTAAATTAAGCGACAATATTTTTGTCAAATGTGCCAGCGAATAACATTCAAACATTGTACAGTAATTACGAAACAGTGGTATAGAGCTATTTTGATTCCAGCGTTCTTTAGGTTGCGTATTGAGCCACAAAATGCGTTTGACTTTCTTAGCGAGAATTGACAGTTCCCCGGCTGTTTCGAGCGGAGCAAGGGTGTTGGCATCGCTGATAATAAAAAGTAGAGTAGAAGGAGATAGTAACTTTTTATATTGCTCCTCTAAACTTGTTAAAGCAATAAACAAATTTGTACCCTGGCCCATTTGCGTTGAGCTTGTAATTAATTCTTCAGTAAATTGACTGAAGTCATCGCTGCGGTGAAAAGAATGAGTTACTTTTTCTAAATCGTTGGCAAAAATAAAGGAATCAATATTTTTCACTACACTTGATAACCCAAAAAGCAGTGGCAATGTAAACCGGACATATTTGGTCATAGATGCCGATACATCACATACTACAACGATATTGGGTTTGTGAATTTTTTTTGTCTTATATTTTAGAGAGATCATTATTCCGCCATAACGCATATTGCGGCGAATGCTATTGCGGATATCAATAAGTTTTCGGCGGCCAGTCATGCGAAACCGCCGGGAAATGCGTGTAGTCAGGCGGAATGCCAAGCGCTTGATGAGAGCCGTAACCAGTGGTATTTCGTGTTCTTCGATATCTTGCATGTTTTTATAGAGCAGTGGGTTGCGGCCTGTGCCACCAAGCCCTGCTGCCGACTCTACAACATGATCAAGTTCATTATGTCCTAGTAATTGGCGGCGTGCAGCAGCTAGTTGGGCTAAATCTTCGGGTGGTAATTGGCGTTGCCAATACGAAAGAGAGCTTTTAAGCAAATTTTCAACGATTGGTTGAAACGATTCCTTAACATTCTTACCTGTAGAGGTTTTGTTTAAAAAACTTTGTAGGCGTTGTTTTTCCCTTTCGGGTAGCATTTTATAAACATCTCTAAGTTCGTCAGGAATTTCGAGAGGGTGTCCTTGAAAAACTAATTCCTCTTGTGCTTGTTGTGATTGTTCAAGATCCATTTGCTGTTTGGAATCCCAAGCACTTCGTTGTTCCTGCTTAGCCTCAGGGGGAACAAAAAACAAATTGAAAGCTTTATCAAAGGCTACTTGATCTTCAGAGTTTTTGATTAATGTACTTTTTAAAGCTGATCGAAATACGTCTCTATCGAAAGTATCGATCATTGTTAAACTCTCTACTGCATCAATAGTTTCTGCAATACTGATTCTTACTCCGAGTTGGCGTAAAATCTGCACAAAACCTACAATATTATCGGAGAGCGAGTTCAAAAATATCAGCTCCCAACGTCTGCGCTGCAGTGGCAATGGCAAGATTCATTGGTCATACCTTTTGTTTGCTTTATAGCTGCGCAAAGCCCTTCGACACCTAAATCTTTTTGAAATGTTAATAAATCGTCGCGGTTTTTAAATAGTAGTCCAAGAGTTTGTCTAATTAATGCAGTATCAAGATGGTCGGCATGCATAGCAATAAGTGATCTTGTCCAATCAAGTGTTTCGGCGATAGAAGGTTGCTTGCTAAGCGTTAAGCTGCTGCGAATATGCTGAATAGCGGCAGCAATCTGCATGGCTAATTTTTCAGTAACTTCAGGTATCTTTGTGCGAATGATATTAATCTCTTTGTCAATGGCTGGATAATCAATATATAAGTAAACACAACGGCGTCGCAGGCCTTCTGACAACTCTCTGTCATGATTGCTTGTTAATATTACCATAGGAATATGCTTAGCGCCAACAGTGCCGAGTTCAGGAATCGAGATTTGAAAGTCGGACAGGATTTCAAATAGAAAAGCCTCAAACTCTTCATCTGTTTTATCTATTTCATCGATTAATAGTACTGGGCGTTTTTCAGAACGAATTGCCTTTAATAACGGGCGTTCCAATAAATATTCCGTAGAAAATACATCGCTTTCGGAAAGATTTTGGCAGGTTGTATCCTTGCTCATTTGGATTTTAATCAATTGCCGCTGATAATTCCATTCGTATAGGGCTTTATTTTCGTCAAGGCCTTCGTAACATTGCAACCGGATAAGTTCGGTATCAAATATTTTACTCAGCACTTTGGCAATTTCCGTTTTACCTACGCCAGGGGCTCCTTCGATTAGTAAAGGTTTTTCTAATTTTAAAGCCAAATAAACAGTAGTTAAAAGCTCTGTATCACAAATATAACCTTGGTTTTCAAAAGCTGTACGCAGTTCAGGCATAGTTAAAGAAAGTTTAGACGGATTATCCATAGTTTGTTCTCCTATCTCTAAATCAAGCTATTGTTTTAATTTTACAGCAAATTGATAATGATTGACAAGGGAAAACGTTTCTTTAAAGAAAACACGGCTTGAGCAGAGTCGTTGCGAAGCGAAATCCAATGTGTCTTTTTTCAGACAAAGTTATGCTTTCTCTCAGTAAAAAAACAAAAGCTACTCCGAAGAGTAACTTTTTAATTAACAGACAATAAAATAAATTATAAGGTTATGCCGATAAACTGGCCGCTTTTGAAGGGGGTATTTTCGACTAATTGGCCTGGGAGAATATCAAAATGCTTGAAAAATTTCTTTGCCCCGATATATGCTCCCTTGGCAGCGTAACGTACATGAAATGTATTTGGCTTTAATTCGCTTAAAGGTAGAATACCCAATGCCCGGTTTTCCGGGTCATAGCCCAGCATACAAAAAGTATTGTTTTCCAAAAGTTGAGTGGCTTGTTTGTTAAAGACAATGCGGCCGTTCGGTCGAACTTCAACAGCAGGTTGATCATTTTTCGGCTGACGAGTACGATGGGGTTCGAATAGGGTAAAAGCAAAATTTATTTCCTCACTCACAATATTCACTCCTTACATAGTAGTTGTTGCAATAAAGAGTATGCTCAAAGTTACAAAACTATAAACACTAAATTAAAAAAAATTTATAATAATTTATGATATTCTTAGAAATAGACTTGCAAAGGCAGGAATTTTATAAACTTGGGCATAATTTACTTATAACCATATTAATATAACTTGGGATAAACTTTAATTTTAAAATAACGTTACTGAAGGAGGCTTATAATGAATCAAACATGGTTTAAAGTGTTGGCAGTTATGATTGTCGGCAGTATGCTCAACTCTTTTGTATTTAACGTATTAGCCAGAGTTGCTATTGACTTAGTCGTACTTGGGGTAGTTTATTTGGTCCTACGTCGCGACCCATTTATTGATCTGAAACGTTCTATGATTTTTCTTGGAGGATTAACTGCTGTCAATGTACTTGTTGATTTAGGGATCATTAGTATCACACTTAGTTATCTAATTTTGTTAGGGCTTTTGGCTTACATGATATTTGGACGCGGTTATAATAACCGGCGGCGTAGATAAACGGAGAGCGCTATGTCAAATAACCGGATTTTGACAAGGACAGCGTTATTGTTATCGCTGACCTTGATTTTTCAATCGCTGCGTTTTTTTATTCCCGTGCCGCCATTCCTATCTACTTTTATCATTGGTAGTTTAGTTAATGCTTCATTGCTTATTGCTGCCGAGAAGGCTGGTTTGTGGCCTGCAATTATTATTGCCGCAATAGCTCCGGTAGTTGCTTATTTCCAACAGCTTTTGCCTTTGCCTGTATTTATCGTACCTGTTGCTCTGGGGAATATAGCATACATCATTCTCTTTCTCATTGCATTGCGTTGGAGTCGTCTGTTGAGTATTGTTTCGGCAACAATAGGTAAAACCGGACTTCTTTATGGAATATTTGCCTGGCTGCTCACATTTGTTGCGATTCCTCCTAAGCTTGCTGCCGGTATTATGCTGGCAATGAGTTGGCCTCAGCTTGTTACTGGTATTTTTGGAGGAATTTTGGCTTCGTTAGCAGTTCGACGTATAAAGTAATAAAATCTCTGCCTTTGGTAAAGGGCAGAGATTTTTACATTTCGCAGGAAAAAACTGTGTATTGTCGAAATAAATTATGTAATACATAACAGGAGGAATCGCTATGACAGAACAGGGGACCAATAATCTGAGTGCCAAAGATTTAGTTGGTCAGAACTTTAAATCCGGCTATAATTGTGCCGAATCCGTTGTACGGGGTTTTCGAGATATATTAAAGCTTGATATTTCTGATGAAGCTTTAAAAATGGCAACAGGCTTTGGCGGTGGTCTTGGTCACGCCGGATGTATGTGTGGAGCGCTTTCAGGGGCGATTATGGTGTTAGGCATGCTGCAAGGCCGGGCAAATTCTGAGCAAAGCCGTGGTCCTATATATTCTAGTTCGAAAGAATTTCATAGTATTTTTACCAAAAACTTCGGTGCGGCGTGCTGCCGGGTTCTTAACAAGCATGAATTTGGTACAAGGGACCAGGGGCGAAACTGTATTAAAATTACTTGTACGACTGCGGAACTGCTGGAAAAATACATTAAGGATAATCAGCTAATAAAGTGAGACCAAGTCGCTGTTACTCTTGCTGGTAGAAGCGGATCTTGGTCATCGGACAAAAATAAGTTAAAAGATGCGGGATAAAATTTTGCCGTTATCGCCTAGCCATTTACGGTGGTTCTGATAACTAGGAGAGAACCTTTGGACTTGTTCCCAGAACCGGGGCGAATGATTGGGTACAAGCATATGGCATAACTCATGAATGACAAGATAATCTAGTACTTGGGGCGGTGCCATGACTACCCGCCAGTTAAAGTTGATATTACCGAGACTTGAACAACTGCCCCAGCGGGTTTTTTGATCCTTAATAGTTATGCGGGCAGGATGGACTCCAATAATTGGTGCCCAATGCCTGGTTCTTTCTTGAAACAACCTACCAGCTTGTCTGACAAACCAAGCTTTTAATATTTGCTCAATAACATTAGAGGCACGATTATCTAAGCAATCGCCAGGTGCTTTGACCATAATTCCTCCGGGAATAAGAATCACTTCAGGACGACTGGCGCCCGGAACAATGGTAAGTATATGTGGTTGACCATTGTATAGAAGCTGGCAGCCGGAAACTAACGTTTGATTAACGGGATTAGCGGCTAGGGAGGTTAGTTTGTTAAGTCTGTCTCTAAGCCATTTGCTCTTGGTTGTAAGGATATGTTTAATTTCCATGCTGTTTAGTTTTACTGGCGCGACAATCTCAATTATGGAAGTTGGTAGTACCTTTAGTTGAATGTTTTTCCGCCGTTTATCCAGACGTAAAGTATATGCAATCTCCTGATTTTCAAGTGTAACTATGGGCATCTTTAATTTCCTTCTTAATATATTTGTTACAGTACGCCGATTAATAGTGGTTACCTACTGTGACATATATATTTGATAAAAATCGCTTTTGTCCTTCTACGAGTAGGTAAACTTCTTCAGATTAGCAAATACTTTTTTTCGCTATCAGCAAAGGCCCACGCGTGTAAAGTATTAAGATAAAAAAACTATTTAATTTACTTGACAATAATAAATGCAAATGGTATTATAACAAATGTCCGATGCAGGACATAACTAAATAATGCCCGGGTGGCGGAATGGCAGACGCGGAAGACTCAAAATCTTTTGTTGGCAACAACGTGGGGGTTCAAGTCCCTTCCCGGGCACCAATTGTATACCAAAGTCTATGTGAATTTAGTTCATATAGACTTTTTCGTTTTGATTAGACGTAAAAGAATTAATTTTTGCATGATTGAATTGATTTATTGAATTTATTAAAACACAAGGTATTTAAGTATTCATACCTTAGATACAGCAACTTATGTGGAAGGAGGCGGGGGAGTATTATTACTTATTTGGCAGTAATCAGGCGATATATGGGCAAGGATAAGCAAAGGAGAGAAGCAGCAAATATAAATATAGCTCCTGTCCTATTGCTATTTTTGATTAGCCAGATCCCAAAGTATGAAGCGTGAATAGCGGCAAGTATCGTTAACAGGAAGAAAAAATAGGTCATGTTTTAATCATCCCTCCGTATAGGCTCTGTTTGTTGCATCAAGCCTGAGCGTCTAAGTTCTGTCCTGACGTTGATAATAAATTCAGCTTGAGGATAATGGCTGTTCCACTTATATTCTTGCAATTCTTGCAAGGTAGAGAAGTTACCTCTGCTATAATATCCGAAGTCTGCTATATCTGCGCCCCATTCCTGAGTTTGCGCAAGCATGTTCTGAAGCTCATTTTTCATAACGTTGGAAACTTGTTGTTCCAATAAAGAGCGATATTCCGTTTCTTCATACATAATGCCAGATGGGATGGCAGTAATCTCACCCTCTAAAAAAACGTCAATATTTATAGTAGGTCTTTCTCCTAAATTATCTATCTTAATCTTGGGTTTGCTTCCATTCCGGACGGCAATGTTAATCTTATGTTTGGGGGCGAGAGGGTCGTCAATAACAAAAAAGCTTCGATACAACTGATTTTGTAAGGTGCCGAATGCTCTAGTTCCTTCTGTGTCTAGTGCGCCTACCATTTTGGCGCCTTTAAAGACAGCAGTCCCCAATACTTCTACAGGGTCGCCTCCTATCCTTGGAGTATCTCCCGGTAAATAAGGTTCAGTTGCTTCGCCCTCAGCTTTGCTTCCTGAAGGCTGACCGTGACCTGTTAGCGGGTTGAGTCCGACGTACAATGCATAAGGTGAGCCTGTTGCATTTTTTAGACGTAGATAAAATTCGTGTAAACTTGCTTTTGGGTAGTACGACACTTCATTTGAGCTTTGAACATAGTTTTCAATCCAACGTGAAGATAGGGTTTCGAGAGAAGGGGCATTTTTTTCGAATGTCTCTCTAACATTCCCCCGCGCTACCATGATAAAAATACTGCCGCGAAACTCCCGGAAACGAATCAAAGGCCCAATTAAGTCATCAATTCCGGATCGTGCAAGGTCTTCAGAAACAACCAATAACCTTACCTGATTTAAGCTTACTGAACGCGCTAAGGCAGTATTCAGTAGATTGCGGCCCTCTGCGAGTGATGCCGCTCTGACCGTTATTAAAGTAGTAGGTTTTTTATCGCCGCCTCCGGCCATTTCTCCGGCCAAAGCTCTGGGGATGGCAATCCGGTAGGTGATTTCTAATTCATCGCCTGCTTTGTCCACACCAATACTTATAACCCAAGCTATTTCATCTGTTTCTTTACCACCATTGCAACCTGCAAGTAGCAAGCACAACAAAAAGAAACAGACAATTAATCTAATCCGCGACTTCTGCATACTTTTTTCCTACCTTTGAATAGAAATGCGAGTAGCAGGACGGTTGGAAAAAATACCGCCCCCGGGGCACAAAATGAGCCGAAAAATGCAGACTCAATCTGTAGTACCTCGTTGGTATCCTGCGGCAATATAGCCAATTGCATCATGGTGAGAGCTGCTGCGGGGATCAATGGTTTGATAGTTGGCAGCTTAAACAATTTTGCGATAACGTATAAACTCCCGTACAAACAGAGTGCTATTGCGATAATACCTACTATAACCCACAACAGAATAAAAATTGCCTCCAGACGCTGAATATACCGGTTAAGATAAATTAACCGCGCCATTTCGTAGAAGGGCAGCGTTTTTTCACCACCAACAGCGGAACCAAAAACCATGATAAAAACAACCACTGCAGACACCCGCATAATGGCGCTGCCACCAAAGCCAAATAGTAAAGCACTCCTTAAAGTATTGATTGTCTGAAAAGCTGGTGCCAGAATAAAGAGCAAAGCTAGCTGGGCACTTGCACCTACCAGATTAATGGTTGGAGTGAGAATATTAGCTAGCCCTTTACCTTGCCAGGGCAATAAGTACATAGGCTTATACATGGGCAGCAGTAATGCAAACACAAGTAATAGGGCAATAATGCAAAAGGGCATGATAACGTAGGCTGCGCGGCACAAAGCTTCGATACCGGCGTAAATAAGGAGCGCAGAGCCTATCCCGTACCATAAAATTACAATATCAAAGGATGTATAGGGCAAAGCTGTTAGCAGGGTGTTTTCCGCGAATTGCCGTGTCCAAAGAGTTGCTAGGCCAAAAAACACGGTGAAATAAAAAATACTAATGATCCATGCCATCAGCTGTCCTAGCAAGTTTTGTGTAGTCGAGATAAGATCGCCGGGATAACGTTCTAGCACACAAGAATAAAGATACATCAGCATCATTCCGATAAGTGCTGCTAGCGTACCAGTTAACCAACTTATATTTCCGGCGATTTGCGCCGATTTGCTCGCAGTACTTAAAAATATAGGGGGGAAGGTTATGAAAAAGACTAAAGCTAAGCCCTCGGCTATGCCCAAACGGCCACTTTGATATTTCATGCTATTCATTATCCTCCGAAGCAGCAGGTTTTTTCTTCCACAAACGACTAATATGAGGTTGGCGTTGTTGGGCTTTTGTATTTAGCGCATCCGGTCTTCTTTCTTGTCCGAAAACAGGCCCACGCAGTACAACATCAAAATTGGCTATCGTTTTTGGTCCTACCGGAACCATATACGGCATGCCAAAGGATTTAAGGCGGCATACGATAACAGTCAGACCTAAAAGAGCATAAGCCAGTCCGACTAACCCCATAATCCAGGCGAACATCAGCAAAACAAATCGTATAATCCGAACAGCCGAAGCCATGCGGTGTTCCGGTATGGTAAACGAGGCTAAACCGGTAATAGCTATGATTACCACAATAATAGGACTTACAATGCGAGCGGTAACCGCCGCTTGTCCAAGAATAATTGCACCCACAATGCCTATGGTCGATCCAAGTACACCTGGAATACGAACACCGGCTTCGCGGATGAGTTCAAAAGAAATCTCCATCATCATTACCTCGACGATAGCGGGAAAAGGAACGTTTTCCCGCGAGCCGGCAATTGCTAACAGAAGTTCAGTTGGTATTGCCTCCTGATGAAAATAAGCGATAGCGATATACAGTGAAGGAAGTACACTGGAAATCAGCGCGCCGAATAATCTGAGAACACGCATGAAGTTTGTTATGCTTGTTTTGTTACTAAAATCTTCGGCTGAATGAAAGAAAGAGAAAAAACTTGCCGGGACAATCTGGGCAAATGGGTTTCCCTCCAAAATTAAGGCTACATGCCCCTCGACTATATAGTTAGCAACACGATCAGGGCGTTCAGTGGAAACCGTTTGAGGGAAGAGACTTTTAGGATGATCCTCGATAAATTGCATAAGTTGGCCGGAATCTACGATATAGTCAGTGCTAACCCCCTCTAGTCGTCTGCGAACTTCCGCAACTAACGACTCATTCGCAATAGAGTTCAGATACATAATTGCGCAGTTTAACTGTCCACGCTTGCCAACGGTGACCATTTCAGTTATTAGATCACTGCTATGAAGGATAGAGCGGATGAGGCCGGTGTTCACCCTCAGGTTTTCGGCAAAAGCAACTTGTGATCCACGCACAGTTTGTTCTGTCTGAGGTGTACTTACACTTCTATGTTCCCACCCTTTAGTTTCGATGATGATTGCCTCAGCTAGTCCGTCTATGATTACCACGGTGTCGCCCCTGTTGATTCCCTCTTCCAGCTTTTGATAGATGTTTGCTCTCGTTATAGATGCGTTAGGTAGTACGGTTTCAATAAATTGTCCAATTGCATCGTCATTATCAAATGTTGTAGGCTGTTGCGGGTTCATTAGTGGTTGCAGTATAAAGCGTTCTAACTTAACGCTATTTATCATACCGTCGATGTATATTAGGGCAGCGTTAGTATAAGGAGCACCTGCAATGATAAACTCCCGCAAAATGATGTCCTTGTTGCGAGGCAACTGATAAATTTCTTTTAGGATGCGTTTATTTTCCTCAAGACTTGTACTTAGAGGAAGCTCATGGATTCTCTGTCCTTGCTGGTAAGCCAGCCGGATGGGAGAAATAGCAGACCACTGTTTCTCAAGCGCTTCCAGTTCAAGTTTAAGGTGGATCATATCTTCGTTAGAATAACCTTTAATGACAAGGTCGAGCGTTTTTTCCATAGATAGCTTTAAACGTTGTGAGAAGCGGAACAGAGTATTAAATTGATCACAGGCTGCATGGGCCGCAGATATTTTATCCGGTTGAGTATCATTGTCAAATGGTCTCGTCTCATCCAAGACAAATGGATCAGGGTTAACCGGTGGCGTATAGCCCAAAATGGATGATAATTTTGTAACGGCCATCGAAACTAAATTCTTCTTCAAGACTACACCTCGTAATTTGCATTCTCAATTAGTGTTCCCACTCGTAGGGGATCAATACTTTATTCAAAAAACTAACCCCTTTGCTGAGCATAATTCTTAATGGAATAGAATAAAATATATTTGGTATTTTTTTACATTATTTCATAAAAATAGCAGGAGAACCACCAGGTAGTCGCGAATATAACCGCAACAACAAAAACACAAAGGGTGATTTTTATGGTAGAGTTATTAAGCATTAAAGACATATCGCAAGAGCTTGGTATTCCACAGAGTACTTTACGTTACTATCGCGACTTGTTTATGGATTATTTACCGGCTACAGGGGAGGGGAAAAAGAAACGATTTTATCCCGAAGCCATTGAGGTATTTCAGGTTATTGCCAAAGGAATGCACCAAAATAAAAACGCTGATGATATTAATCATGATCTGAGTAGCCGTTTTACCAGGTTTATTGAGGTAAACTCGGAATCGCAGGAAAGCGACGCAACATATTCGCAACAGGAGGAAGCAAACCAAACACAAGCATTATTAACAGTAAGTCAGGTTGACGGCTCTGCGATTATGGCCGTTATTGCAGCGCAAAATCAGGCGTTGCAACAAATTGCGGCCACAATTACTATTGTGAATGAACAACAAGAAGAGTTACATAATTTAAAACAGGAAGTAACTAAACTGGAAGAGCGGTTAGAAACAGAACTTACAAGCCATTTCCAACTGGTAGACAACCGTTTACGGCAGGTCATGGAAGTAAAGGAAAATAATAAATCGAAATCTTTTTGGCAGCGGTTATTGGGTGTTTAGCTAAATTGATAAAAAGAGATTATAAAAGGCAGTGAATCAACGGATAAGTTTCCTGATTCACTGCCTTTTATAATCTCAGCACTGGAATAATAATTTGGTAAAATTTGTAAGTTTAAGTTAAAAATTACAAATAATGGTAAAATATTAAGATATGCTACCTGTTTATGTTGAATATTACGGTTATAATCAAACTTTAATACCGTTTAATCAAGCTTTAATACTTTGTTATGTCGAATTAGGCCGATTCTCAAAAAGTAAGTATATCAAGGGTTTATTAAAGTCTTATATTTATTTCGACATGCAATATTTGAAAAGTGTCGGTTTTTTACGAAAAGTAATTGTTCTAATTTAGCAGGAATTACAAAAATTTACAAGAATGTTTAACAGCACAAAATTTAAAAGCTGCTTATTGGGGAGGAGATCGACGATGTCAGCTGCAGAAGCGCTAGATAACAAGATAGTTTACTTGCATCGTGAAGATGAGTATCAGGATTCTTTTGAAACGACTACCGGAATAATTTTTATAGACAACGATTTTAGATTAAAAAATTTAAATCGTGAAGCCGAAAAAATCTGCGGTATTGAGAGAGGCAAATCAATTGGACGAAAAGTTGATGATGTATTTAGACATCACGGGGAAAAGTTCTTAAGAATATTTTACCTGGATGATGATGAAGACTTAAATACCGTCAATTTAAAAGTGAAAGTTAAAGATCAGTACATTTACGCCCATATAGATACATTAAAACTTAGAGGTGCTAAAGGTGAAGCTAACGGTTGTATTGTCGTTATTCAGGATTTATCGGCGGTGCGGGCAGCTATAAAGCAGATACAAATAACTCAAATGCTCATGTCGTTGGGCGAATTGGCCGCTGGCGTAGCTCACCATGTACGAACACCGTTAACTACGATAAGCGGATATTTACAAGTAATGCTTAGTCGTTTGGAAGATGACAGATACACTGTAGGGCGCGACGTGCTCGAAATGATGTTAGACGAGGTGTCGTGTATCAATAAAGTAGTAAAAGAACTTGTATTATTTGCTAAGCCACCTGTCAACAAAGAGAATAATGTAGATATAAACCGTACAATAGAAGAAGCCCTTCTGTTAACTTTTAAACAACTTGGTGGAGAAAATATAGATATTAACAAGCAGTTAGCTCCCAATTTACCGCCCCTTAATGTAGATAGTAATCTTATTAAGCAGGCCATTGTCAACATTATGCAAAATGCGATAGAAGCCATGCCTGATCGGGGGGTACTTTCCGTCAAATCCTGGATCAATTCTGAACTGAGTATGCTTGTTATTGCTATTTCCGATACTGGTCCGGGAGTACCTCCGGAAATTCTGCCACGGATATTTGAACCTTTTTATACCACTAAGCTTGAACATATGGGATTGGGTTTACCTGTTGCCCACCGGGTCATTGGCGAGCATGGCGGTTTTATTAATGTGAATCCGGTGAAGACGGGCAGCACTGGTGCCCATATTCATATTTATCTCCCGATTATTGACGAACGTCAAAGACATCTTCGGGTGGTGCATCAGCAAATACTCAATCTACAGTGATGGCATGAAAACTATAATAAATTTCACAAGTGGGGTAATATCCTAGACGGGCACCTTCATATCATGTATTGTTTCGTAAAATAATGTGAAGAAGGGATGCTCGTGTTACTCCGGTTTGTCTTAGTGTTTTTAGTTTTATTAGTTGCAATGGTTCCCGTTAGTCATGCCCAGGGAAATCCAGGTTTGCTTTCTCCAAGTATTACTGTAAATTTACCCAGCCGAACAATTGAATTGTTTTCAGGCGACAGTTTGGTTAAGGAATTTCCCATAGCTATCGGTAAAACGTCAACGCCAACTCCACTTGGCACTTATTCTATTATTTGTAAAGAAGTAAATCCTGCTTGGTATCCGCCAGATCGACCGGGAACGGTTGTGCCATCTGGTCCAGATAACCCATTAGGGTATAGGTGGATGGGAATTTGGAAAGATTATGGTATTCATGGGACTAATGCTCCATGGTCGATTGGAGCTGCAGTTTCAAATGGTTGTATTCGGATGCATGAAGAAGATGTAGAAGAGCTTTTTGATAAGGTTAATTACGGTACACCGGTTCGAATTACTTATGATAGAATAAAAATTCGAACAAACGCCCAAGGCCAAGTGACGCTGGCAGTATATCCGGACATCTATGGGTATGGCAGCGTAACGATTCAGGATATAAGGAATAAGTTGAATGCGTATCGATTAAACGCATTGGTATCAGATAACGTTTTGCGGAAACTACTTGATGATCCCAGTGATCAGCAAACGGTAATTGCCAATCAGTTCAAAATTAAATTAAATGGTAAATTAATAGGTGTCAGGGGATTGATTGTCCAGGGTGTACCATATGTTCCACTGTATGATGTAGGCAAAGTATTAAACTGTGACGTACGATGGGACGACAAAACCAGGACTGCACGCTATGGTGCAAGCAGTATTCCCGGTATTGTTAGTGGCGATATCGCGTATATTCCCGCAGACCAACTGTCAGGTTTATTTGGTGGTCAAGTAAGTTGGAAAACAGAAGAGAATACCTTGAATTTTGATAAAATGATGGTTCTTTTAAACGAAAAACCAGTTAATATTGAAATTAGTAAGATACAGGGAATGTATGCTCTACCAGCACTGAAGCTAGCGGAAACTATGGGATATAAAGCAGTTTGGAACCAGGAAACTAAAATGTTGACGGTCGGTGAAAAAGGCAAGGCAGTTACAATGACTGTTGATACAATTGGTACTGAACCTTATATAAAAATAACCAGTATTAATGAAGCCTTTGGTGTGCATGTATATTTAAATGAAGCCGCTAAGAGTATAGAACTCACAAATCTTTAACAGTGTATGTAGGCGTGGGATAGATGTCGCGTAAAAGCGATCTGATATCCCACTTTTTTTGTGTATAGAAAATGTAATTTTAGCGTAAATAAAGGCAATATCGGCTTTTTCTTTAAAAACTATTACATAAGGTTGCTTGCTATTTAAAAAAATAGAGAAGGGATTTTAGTGTAAATAGCCAATACAAATAGATTGGAAAAAATGTATTTAAAGGTGGTGGGCTTATGCCCCAAAGATTTATAATAATTGACGGCAGCAGTCTGGTACATAGGGCATTTCATGCTTTGCCGATGCTGCGCACAGCCGGTGGATTGTACACTAACGCGGTTTATGGATTCACTACCATGCTGGTAAAAATATTATCAGATTATAATCCGGATGTAATTGCAGTGGCTCTTGATAAAGGCCGGGTGACTTTCCGGACTGAGACATACCAACAGTATAAGGCGCATCGTCAAGCTACCCCAACAGAATTATCTGAGCAATTCCCGTTAATTCGTGAGTTGCTGCAGGCGTTTGGTATTACTACAATTGAAGAACAGGGGTATGAGGCCGACGACATTATTGGAACGCTCTCCGAAAAGGCTGCCAAGCAAGGTTATGAGGTTCTTATCGTGACAGGCGACCGTGATGCATTGCAGCTTATAGGTCCAGAAACTAAAGTTTTGCTCACTAGAAAAGGTATTTCAGAGGTAGAAACAATTGATGTAGCGGGTCTTAAGGGAAAATACGGACTTACACCTGCACAATTTATCGATATGAAAGGTTTGATGGGAGATAGCTCTGATAACATTCCCGGTGTACCGGGAATTGGCGAAAAGACGGCAGGCAAGCTTTTAGCCGAATTCGGGTCGTTGGAGAATGTCTTAGCTAATGTAGACAAAGTATCCGGTAAAAAGCTGCAGGAAAATCTTCGCCAGTTCGCCGACCTAGCTGTCTTATCCAAACAACTGGCAACAATTGTTCGTGATATGAACCTTGAATTTGTCCCTGAGAATTTTGGGATTCATCCTGATAGGTCAACCGTTAAAGAATTATTTACTAAATTTGAATTTAAAACGTTAGTAAACAAAATTGATACTATATTTCAAGGAAGCAGTGAAACATTCGAGGCAGAGCCTTCTCAATCCGTCGTTGAATTTGCTGTTCCGGTTGTTGCCTCTACCAAAGCTGAGGTTGCTGCCATTTGCGACGCCGTAAAAAAGCTGGGTTACGCGAGTTGCTATCCCTTACTATCAGAACATTCGCCTGTCGCAGAACTCACCGGGGTAGCTATTAACAGTTCAGGAAAAACGGTCTATATCCCTACTAATTCAGAAGGCTGGGATATTGCTTTTGATTTATTGGCCGACAAAGATTTGATATTGGCTACCTATGATTCGAAAAAAATGTATAATGCCTGCAGAGTCCAGGGGCGCGAGCTAAAAGCTCAAATCCAAGATGTCCTTATTGCCGCTTATCTGCTTGATCCGACTGCAGCGTCTTATCCATTGGATGTGCTAGCTAAGACGTATCTAAATGAAGCCATAATATTGCCTGCAGGAGATAAGAATTTACAGAATCGACCAGAATTTGCTTGTTGGGCCTGTGAGATTATTGATAAGCTCAAACCTGCTATTACCTCAGCGCTTGTTTCGTCCGGTTTGGACAAACTTTATGAGCAGATAGAAATGCCGCTTGTTGAGGTTTTATCAACTATGGAGGTTACGGGGATAAAAGTTGATAAGTCCTATTTACGCGAAATGGCAGTGAGTATTGCTGCAAAGATAGAACAACTAATGCATGAGATTTACCTGCTGGCCGGCGAAGAGTTTAATGTCAATTCTACTAAGCAATTAGGTGTTATTTTATTTGAAAAATTGCAACTACCTATTATTAAAAAGACAAAAACTGGTTATTCTACTGACGCAGAGGTATTGGAAAAACTGGCAGGAAAGCATCCTTTGATTGATAAATTGCTGGAATATCGTCTTTTGACCAAGTTGAAGTCAACCTATTTGGACGGCCTGGAACCACTAATTCATCCTAAAACGGACAGGATACACACTACCTTTAATCAGATGGTAACAGCTACCGGCAGGTTGAGTAGTTCGGAGCCTAATCTGCAAAATATTCCTATCCGGTCAGATATAGGCCGGAGAATTAGAGAACTGTTTGTACCTGGAGATGGCTACAAATATATTATGGCAGCCGACTATTCGCAAATCGAGCTTCGAGTGTTGGCACACATTGCAGGAGATGGCAGTCTACAGGAAGCATTTCGCCACAATCAGGATATACACACCAGAACCGCTTCTGAAGTTTTTGGGGTGCCGATGTCAGAGGTTACTTCAGAAATGCGTGCCAGAGCAAAAGCAGTTAATTTTGGGATTGTTTATGGTATCAGTGATTATGGTTTATCGAGGGATATTGGCGTCAGCCGCAAAGAAGCCGGGCATTATATTGATAGCTATTTCGCAAAATATCAGGGGGTTAAAAAATACACTGCCGACATTGTCGCCAGTGCTCATCGTGATGGTTATGTAACTACTTTATTTGGCCGGCGACGTCATTTGCCGGATATTAACAGTAGTAATTTTAATCAGCGCTCATTTGCTGAAAGAACTGCTATGAATACTCCTATCCAAGGAGCAGCAGCCGATATTATCAAAATTGCCATGAACAGCGTCTATGCTGAGTTAAAAAAGCAGGGGTTAAAAAGCAGACTGCTGTTGCAGGTGCATGACGAATTAGTATTAGAGGTAACCACAGAGGAGCTTGATCAGGTAACAGTCTTGGTAAAGCAAGCTATGGAGCAAGCAGTAGAATTGGATGTACCGTTGTTGGCAGAAGTAAAGATTGGCAGCAATTGGGCTGAAGCTAAATAAAAGGAGTGTGCGTTATGCCCGAAATGCCTGAAGTTGAAACTATTCGCCGGACGCTTACTGATAAAGTGGCCGGGCGTAAAATTACCCGTGTCGAAATAGGTTTGTCTCGCCTGATTAAATGGCCGACAGCACCCGAATTTCAGGCAATAATCACAGATCGGACAATTATTAAGCTTGACCGGCGCGGGAAATATCTGCTTTTTTATCTGGACAATAATTTGGTAATGGTTGTTCATTTACGCATGACGGGACGCCTGTACTATGTAACTCCAGAAGCAGAATTTGATAAGTTCACTCATATTATCTTTCGACTTGATAATGGAGATGTTTTATTGTACGCTGATACGCGTACTTTAGGAACCTTATATTTGATGCCTGAGGGTGAATTGTGGCGGATTTCCGGTTTGGCTTCGATGGGGCCGGAACCGCTATCTCAGGATTTTACTTTTGAGTACTTTGTTGATATGTTAAGTAAGAGGCACGCAACAATAAAAGGGGTGCTATTAAATCAACAGCTGGTCGGTGGTTTAGGGAATATTTATGTAGATGAAGCGTTAGCAGTTGCTGGAATTGATCCTGAACGCGCAGCTAGCAGTATAACAGAAACCGAAGCAAAATATCTCTACCAGGCAGTTAATCAAGTGATTGCGGATGGAATTGCTCACGGTGGTACATCTTTTCGGGATTACCGTGACGGTACCGGAAAAAGTGGCAGTCATCAATTCCACCTTAAGGTTTATGGTCGGGCGAATCAACCTTGCCATCGTTGTGGTGGCATAATTGCCCGCAAGGAAGTTGCTGGACGCGGTACGCACTATTGTCCTAACTGTCAAAAGTAGGCGGAGGATACATTATGCATTTGATTGGTTTAACCGGTGGGATTGCCAGTGGCAAGAGTACTGTAAGCAAAATGCTTACTCAACTGGGAGCATTTATAGTTGACGCAGATAAAATATCGCGGGAAGTTGTTATGCCTGGAAAGCCGGTTTGGCAGAAGATAGTAGATAGATTTGGTACAACTATTGCCAATCAGCAAGGTGAAATTGACCGTAAACAGCTGGGAAAAATTATTTTTTCAGACAGTAAGGCTAAAGCTGATTTGGAAAAAATTACACATCCATATATTGAAGAATCTGCTAACCTAGCTATTGCTGATGCTGAAAAACGTGGTTATGATACCATTGTTCTTGATGCGCCGCTTTTAATAGAAGTAGGGTGGCACACAAAAGTGGATGTTGTTTGGGTAGTTTTTGTGGATGAACAAACACAGCGTAACCGTTTAATGGCGCGTGACAATATAAGTTGTGAGGATGCTGCAGTTAGGATAAATGCGCAGCTAGCTTTGCGGCAAAAGTTGAGATACGCGGATGTTGTAATCGATAACACTGAAAATATTGAAAAAACTCATCAACAGGTAATTCAGGCTTGGCAAAAACTACACGATAAAGTAGACTTAGCTTCAGATGGGGTCTTAACCCCACCTGAAGGTTAGTCGCCCTTATCGACTTAACCGCTCTTACTCCCGCTTACAGAAGAGGGAGTCTTAGAGCGGGTTAGTCATCGGATAAATATGTTGGCAAATAACGTTATTTTTTACACTGATAAAACATATTTTTATACAGTGATTTCTATTGCGGAGTGATTCTATTGCGTTTCTGGACTTGGCTGAAAGTCCTGGTAATCGGTATTTTGTTATCTGCCACAGGAATTTATGTTATACTAACCAGTGACTTGTTTCAAAAAAAATACATATATCCGTTTCTATATCAGGAAGCCGTTTATACCTATGCATTAGAACGGGATATTGACCCATTTCTAGTGGCTGGTGTCATTAGAGCCGAAAGCAAATTTATTAGTGAAGCCCGTTCGCCCAAAGGTGCATTAGGTCTAATGCAGATCATGCCGGAAACCGGACGGTGGATAGCTGAACAAACTAATCATAAGGATTTTATGACTGCCGACCTGACTGATCCGGATATAAACATTCGATTTGGCACTTGGTATTTGGCTTCTTTAAAAAAAGAATTCGCGGGTAACGAAGTATTGATTCTTGCTGCATATAATGGCGGACGTGGCAATGTCAAGCAATGGATGCAGCGCTACGGGTGGACTAAGGAGTTTGATGATATACAGCAAATTCCTTTCCAAGAAACCCGGGATTATGTTGAAAAGGTATTACACAACAAGAAGCGGTATAAGGAATTGTACGGCAGAAATTTGTGATGTTAATGATATATGAGGAGAATATTTTACTTTATGCGTAAGTTGATAATTCTAATATCAATACTATTAACCATTATTAGTGCTGGATGCAGTTCGCGCGATGAATCTTTGACGCCGGAAAAGAAACAGGTCACCATTCAACAAGGCGGGCAATTGAAATATGGGAGCATACAAGAACCCAATACGTTGAATCCGCTGCTTTCCGACCTTTTGGCCACTGCCGAAGTTGGCAGATTGATGTTTAGTGGATTGATTACTACAAATGATAAAGGCGAATGGATTCCTGATTTGGCTATTGATGTGCCGACGACAGTCAATGGTGGAGTAAGTTCGAATGGTCTTAAAATAACGTATCGTTTGCGGCAAGGAATAACTTGGCACGATGGTATGCCTTTTACTGCTGATGATGTCAAATTTACCTGGCAGCTAATAATGAACCGGAAAGTAAACATTGTATCAAGGGAGGGCTATGATCGCATAAGTTCTATCGATACACCGGACAAATACACAGTTGTTGTCAATTTTAAAGAATTTTATGCGCCATATTTAACCTTATTTAACACGATATTACCAAAACATAAGCTTGAAAATGCCGGCGATATCAATAAGGCTGCTTTCAACCGGGCACCTATAGGTACCGGACCGTTTAAGTTTAAAGAATGGCAGGTCGCTGAGGCTGTTATTTTTGAGGCTAACCAGAACTATTATCGAGGCAAACCAAATCTCAACAGTATTGTTTATAAAATTGTACCTGATGCCAATATCCTGCTAACTCAATTAAAAGCAGGGGAGTTAGATATTGTCGGTAATATTGGTTTTCCTTATTTTGAACAAGTTAAAGCAATAGACGGAATACGAACGGTTATCGCCCCTACTATGATTTGGGAGCATATGGATTTTAATCTGGACAATGCTCTATTCCAGGACGTCAGGGTACGCAAAGCTATTACCAGTGCAATTGACCGTCAGGGTATAGTTGCTAATGTACTTAAAGGTGTTGCCAGTCCGGCTTATGGCGATCAGTCTCCTATATCTTGGGCATATAGCCCGCTGCAGCAACCGCCTGCGCGTGATGTTAACACCGCTAGGGAGTTACTTGCCCAAGCCGGCTGGCAACCAGGTCCTGATGGAATTATGACAAAAGATAATAAGAAACTGATTTTCTCCCTGACTACGCCAATCGGCAATAAACAACGGGAACAAACTGCTCAGAAAATTGCGGAACAACTAAAGGAAGTCGGTATCATTGTCGAGATAGTGCCAGTTGATGCCCAGGTGTTTTTTAGTGATGTTTTGAAGAACCGGCGTTTTGTAACAGCTATTTATGCTTGGGTAGCAGGCGTTGATCCGGATAACATTAATTTGTGGAATTCACGCAAAATCCCCAGCAGTACTAATGCCTACGATGGACAAAATTACCCTGGCTGGCGTAATCCCGAAGTGGACAAATTAACTGATCTTGGCGTTAGAACTGTTGATCTTGGCGCCAGAAAAAATATATACTTCCGTATCCAGGATTTAATTCGTGAGGACTGTCCGGTTGTGCCACTGTACTTCCGGGGAAGTATTGATGCAGTAAAGTCAACAGTGGCTAACTATCTGCCAACCCCAACACCGGCGGGAAGTTTTTGGAATGCCTGGCAATGGGGATTTGCGGCTGGTAAATAAAGAAGCTACCCTTCTACGGTGATTTCAACCTCACTGAAGGGTAGTTTCCTTATCTAAGGACTTAGTCGTTCGACAGTGGAGAGGGGGTCTAGAGTGGGTTAGCCATCGGGTAATTTTGCAGATTAATACTTGACGGTGTTTTCATGTTATGATAATATACATTGTGTTGCGTTAGAGTAACATAATGTATTATGCGGTCGTGGCGGAACGGCAGACGCGCTAGCCTCAGGAGCTAGTGGGGGCAACCTCGTGGTGGTTCAAATCCACTCGACCGCACCATCTTCGACGTTCGATATACGACATTAGACTTTCGACATAAGAATCGAGAGTCGAAGATCGAAAATCTAAATTCGACTATGCGGTTGTGGCGGAACTGGCAGACGCACCATCTTGAGGGGGTGGCGCTCACAAGGCGTGTGAGTTCAAATCTCACCAACCGCACCATGTTTAGCAATATTATTATTGACGTAATTAAGAATATATCGTATAATCTTTATGTTGAATGTACAATATGCGGTCGTGGCGGAACGGCAGACGCGCTAGCCTCAGGAGCTAGTGGGGGCAACCTCGTGGTGGTTCAAATCCACTCGACCGCACCATCTTCGACGTTCGATATACGACATTAGACTTTCGACATAAGAATCGAGAGTCGAAGATCTAAAATCTAAATACGACTATGCGGTTGTGGCGGAATCGGCAGACGCACCATCTTGAGGGGGTGGCGCTCACAAGGCGTGTGAGTTCAAGTCTCACCAACCGCACCAAATTTATTAATAAAAACCTTTGAACTTTATCAAAGGTTTTTTATTTTTGCGTTTAGCATTATGTCGCTATTCCAAGACTTTTGCCACTTTAAAATTATCATGCATTATCCTATTGACAACCTTTGACGTATTCTGTTATTATCTTACTAATAAGAATATGGCCTTTAAGCTGGTTCTGTGAAGCTAGCAAGGGGACGGATAAAGGATTATTACGCCTTCTTGTGCGCTTTTGCAGCAAGAAGGCTTTTATTATGCCTAATAATAACAAATACTATCCTTTAAGTTGGCCCAGAGAGGTCTGCAAGGATGTAGACAAGCTAAGTATGTTTATTTGGCGTGGTCATTTACACTCCTTGCCCTTTCGGGTAAGGAGTTTTTAATTTTAAAGGGGGAGTGTGTAATGAGCAAAATGCAAGTATCGTTACGAAAAAAAGATATCCTCGGGCTCGAAACTATGACTGCAGCCGAAATCAATTTAATTCTTGATACCGCGAAGGAAATGAAGAACATTATCGACAGAGACATTAAAAAAGCCCCGACATTACGCGGTAAATCAATAGTAAATCTGTTTTTTGAAAATAGCACCCGTACACGAACTTCCTTCGAATTGGCAGGAAAATATCTAGGCGCCGATGTTGTAAACATATCGACAAGTTCAAGTAGTGTTGCTAAAGGCGAAAGCCTGCGCGATACCCTTCTTACTGTCGAAGCAATGGGTGTAGACATCATTGTTATGCGCCACGAGGCCGAAGGTTCGGCGCATTTTGCTGCAAATGTCGTCAAACCGATAATTATTAATGCCGGTGATGGTGCGCACGAACATCCGACGCAAGGACTCTTGGACATGTTTACAATAAAACAATACAAAGGAAATCTAAGTGGGCTAAAAGTTGCTATTGTAGGCGATATTCTACATAGCAGGGTGGCCCGTTCCAATATCTGGGGTCTACAGAAAATGGGGGCTGAAGTTCATTTAGCAGGACCCCAAACGCTGTTGCCGCGCGATATTGAACAAATGGGTGTAAAAGTACACTATCGGGTTGAAGAGGCGCTGGATCAGGCTGATGTGGTAAATGTACTTCGCATACAACGCGAGCGGCAACAAAAAGGTCTGTTCCCCTCAGCACGCGAATATGCCCGGATCTTTGGTATTAATGCCAAAAGGTTAGCACTGGCTAAAAACGACGCACTTTTAATGCACCCGGGTCCGATGAATCGCGGCCTTGAAATTGCTCCTGATATAGCTTACGGCGAACAATCAGCCATACAAGAGCAGGTTAAAAACGGATTGGCAGTCAGGATGGCGCTGTTATTCTTGGTACTGATGGGAGGGACTCACATTGAAGCTGCTAATTAAAGGTGGTCGAATTATAAACCCGGCGGATCACACAGATGTGATAGGTGATATTTTAGTAGAAAACGGCAAAATCATTGAAATAGGGCAAAAAATTGCGACAGATGGAACGGAAGTGATAGATGCCTCAGGACTGGTAGTAGCTCCGGGACTTATTGATATGCATGTGCATTTACGCGAGCCGGGTCTGGAAGCCAAGGAAGACATAGCCTCAGGCACACGTGCGGCGGCGGCTGGTGGTTTTACTACTGTGGCGTGTATGCCGAATACCAAGCCGGCTGTTGATAATTCAATCTTAGTTTCCGGTATAATTCAACGCGGTCAAACAGAAGGTGTTGTCAATCTCAAGGTAATTGGTGCCCTTAGCAAAAGGTTGGAAGGCAAGGAACTTGCAGAAATCGGGGATATGATCCAAACAGGTGCGGTAGCGATCTCTGATGACGGCGGCCATTTAGACAATACCCGCCTACTCAAAACAGGTCTTGAATATACAGGAATGTTCGAATGTCCGGTTATAACTCATTCCGAAGATGAAGGTCTTGCTGGTGAAGGCTTCATGCACGAAGGTGCAGTATCCGCCATGTTGGGTGTTAAAGGCCGGCCGTCTGTTGCCGAAGATATTGCGGTAGCAAGAGATATAATGCTGGCAGAATATGCGAACGCTCCAATTCACATTGCGCATGTCAGCAGCAAAGGGGCCGTTGAAATTATTCGCCAAGCGAAAAAACGCGGTGTAAAAGTAACAGCAGAAGCAACTCCGCATCATCTGACGCTTACTGACGAGGAACTCAAAACGTTTAATACGGCATTTAAGGTAAATCCGCCGCTTAGGTCAAGTGATCATGTGGAAGCTCTTATTGCCGGATTAAAAGACGGAACTATCGATGCAATTGCCACCGATCATGCGCCTCACGCCTTCGAGGAAAAGGATGTTGAGTTTCGCTATGCTCCGAGCGGGTTTGCGGGTTTAGAAACAGCTTTGGGAGCAGTTCTTACAGGGCTCTATCATACTGGAAAGCTTACATTGATGGAAATCATCGAAAAGATGTCTTACATGCCGGCCAAAATCCTGGGATTAGAAAGCGGCACACTTAAAATAGGAGCTCAAGCAGATATAACTGTCTTTGATCCTGAATATATATGGGAAGTAAACTGCATAAAATTTTACACGCGCGGCAAACATTCTCCGTTTGAAAGCAGGAATTTCAAGGGTAAAGCGCTAATTACTATAGTGAACGGAAGTATAATTATGCAAAATGGCGAGGTGCTTAAATGATTGGCAAACTGATATTGGAAGACGGCAGCGTTTTCCAAGGGATGCTTGCTTCCGGTAATAATGCAGTTGGGGAAGTAGTATTCAACACCGGTATGACCGGCTATCAAGAAGTATTAACAGATCCGTCCTACTGCGGACAAATCGTAACAATGACTTACCCATTAATCGGTAATTACGGTGTGGCTGATATTTTTGAACAAGCCAGACAATCGTTCGTACGCGGTTTTGTAATTAGTGAACTGTGCGGCCAGCCTAGCAGCTGGCAAGCACAGGATTCCCTGGTTTCTTATCTCAAGGCGAGAAATATTCCTTGTGTATATGGGGTAGATACCCGGGCAATTACTAGAAGAATCAGATCCCACGGTACCATGAAGGGAGTTATTGTTAGAGGTGATGCACAAGACAGTGAGATTGCCGATCTTTTCGATAGACCTCCTTTCGTTAAAGTTGTAGAGGAAGTTACTACAAAGAAAGTCTACAGAATAGCAGGGGATGGCCCGCATATCGCTGTCATGGATTTTGGCATAAAACGTAATATCCTAAATTCTATGGCGAAAGCCGGCTGCCAGCTAACAGTTTTTCCTGCTCATACTTCGGCAGAAGATGTGCTGGCTATTAATCCTGATGGTATATTTTTGTCAAATGGACCGGGTGATCCTAAAGATGCACCGGTAGAAACAGTGCGTCAATTGGTTGGGAAAAAGCCGGTATTTGGTATATGCCTTGGCCACCAGTTGTTGGCGCTTGCCTTGGGTGGCAATACCTATAAACTGAAATTTGGCCATCGGGGGTCTAATCACCCGGTTAAGGATGTCGCTACCGGCCGGGTATATATTACTTCGCAAAATCACGGTTACGCAATCGAGGAGAAGTCGCTTGCGGCGCTTGACGTGACTGTAACCCATCGGGCTGTAAATGACGAAACTATCGAAGGAATGCGGCACAACAGGCTGCCGGTGTTCTCGGTGCAATATCACCCAGAAGCTGCTCCCGGGCCGGATGACAGCACCTATCTATTTGAAGACTTTATGAAACTCTTAGGAAAAGAAACCAACAAGGCGGGAGGGAACTAACGGTGCCTAAAAAGCAAAATCTGCGTAAAGTTATGGTAATAGGTTCAGGACCGATAGTAATTGGCCAAGCCGCTGAGTTTGATTATGCTGGTACTCAAGCATGTCAAGCGCTTAAAGAGGAAGGGTTTGAGGTAGTATTAGTTAATAGCAATCCGGCTACCATCATGACAGATACCCATATAGCTGACTGGGTATATATCGAACCCCTTACGCCCGAATATTTGGAGGAGATTATTGCAAAAGAGCGGCCAGACGGATTGCTTGCCACTCTGGGCGGTCAGGCTGGTCTAAACCTGGCAGTAAAGCTGGCTGAAAAGGGTGTATTGGAAAAATATCAGGTGGAATTGCTGGGTACACCGCTTGAGGCTATAAAAAAGGCTGAAGATAGGGAATTATTTAAGGCCACAATGGAAGAAATCGGTCAGCCCATTCCGGAAAGTGCAATTGTCGAGGATATTGACAGCGCTCTCAAATTTGCTCAAGAAATCGGTTATCCGCTTATCGTACGGCCTGCCTATACATTAGGCGGAACTGGCGGCGGTATAGCTCATAACGACGAGGAACTAGTCGACACTGTAAACAGAGGGTTAAAGCATAGCTTAATTGGGCAAGCACTTATCGAGCGCAGTGTGGCCGGTTGGAAGGAAATAGAGTATGAAGTGATTCGCGATGCCGCTAACAATTGTATAACGGTGTGCAATATGGAGAACTTCGACCCGGTAGGAATTCACACCGGTGACAGCATTGTTGTTGCGCCATCACAAACGCTCACTGATTATGAATATCAAATGCTAAGAAGTTCGTCCCTGAAAATTATCCGTTCTCTGGGGATCGAAGGCGGCTGTAATGTACAGTACGCACTCGACCCGAAAAGCAGTAAATACATTGTAATCGAAGTCAATCCCCGGGTAAGCCGCTCCAGTGCATTGGCTTCAAAAGCTACCGGCTATCCCATTGCTAAAGTAGCTACGAAGATTGCGATTGGCTATACCTTGGATGAAATAACTAATGCGGTAACAGGAAAAACCAAAGCTTGTTTTGAACCAGCGCTTGACTATGTAGTTGTTAAGTTTCCGCGCTGGCCTTTTGATAAATTCAACTTTGCCGATAGAATTCTCGGAACTCAAATGAAAGCAACAGGCGAAGTTATGTCGATTGACCGTAACTTTGAAGGCGCGCTGTTGAAAGCGGTACGCTCCCTGGAAATCGGACTTAACCGCCTTCATATTCCTGAATTTGAAAAGCTGAGCGATCAGGAAATTAAGGATAAGCTTACACTGGCTAATGATGAACGGGCATTTGTTATCGCCGAAGCGTTGCGGCGAGGAATAGCGGTGTCAGAGATTCATGCCATAACAGCCATTGATAAGTTTTTCTTAGATAAAATCGAAACCATTGTCGCAATGGAAAAGAGCATCAGCGGCCAGCTGTCGCCGGAAACTTTGCTGAGCGCAAAGAAGATGGGTTTTGCAGATAAAACCATTGCCGAACTTACCGGTAAAACAGTGTTTCAAATTAGAGACCTGCGTAAACAGTCCAATATTGTACCTTGCTATAAGATGGTTGATACCTGCGCCGCCGAATTTGAAGCTGTAACTCCTTATTACTACTCAACTTATGCCCAAGAAGACGAAGTAGTAACAACGCATAATCGCAAAGTTATGGTACTGGGTTCAGGCCCGATCCGTATCGGACAGGGGATAGAATTCGATTACTGCTCGGTGCATTCAGTTTGGGCGCTTAGAGAAATGGGTATCGAATCGGTTATAGTTAATAACAACCCGGAAACGGTTTCTACAGACTTTGATACCTCAGACCGACTGTATTTCGAACCGCTTACTCCCGAAGATGTCTTGAATATTATCGACAAGGAGCAGCCGGAGGGAGTGATTGTGCAGTTTGGCGGGCAGACTGCTATTAATCTTGCCGGACCGCTTGCGCGGGCTGGAGTTAAAATCTTTGGTACCAGTGTAGAAGATATCGACAAGGCAGAAGACCGGGAAAAGTTTGACGAACTGTTAGAACAGCTTACTATCCCACGGCCGCAAGGTGCTACTATAACTGATGCAGCACTGGCTCCGGCGGCAGCACAAAAAATAGGGTATCCTGTGGTTGTCCGCCCCTCCTACGTGCTTGGCGGGCGTGCCATGGAGATTGTATATAACGAAGCAGAGTTGAAAGATTACATGGTGCGGGCCGTAAAAGCTTCGCCGGAGCACCCGGTTTTGGTCGACCGGTATATGCAAGGTACTGAGGTTGAAGTTGACGCTATATCAGACGGCGAGGATTTCCTTATACCAGGTATTATGGAACATATCGAACGGGCAGGAGTACATTCTGGTGACAGCATCGCTGTATATCCTCCTCAGACATTGTCGCAAAAAGTTATCGATACCATTGTTGATTACACAGGGCGTCTGGCCAGAGGCCTAAAAGTTAAAGGTCTGATTAACATTCAGTATGTAATTGTCGATGAAGAGGTATATGTACTGGAGGTAAATCCCAGATCGAGCCGGACAATTCCCTTCTTAAGTAAGATTACAGATGTTCCGATGGTGGACGTAGCAACTAAGATAGCCATTGGAGATACCTTGCGCGGGTTAGGCTATACTTCGGGTCTTATGCCTGCCAAAGAATATATCGCGGTGAAAGTGCCCGTATTCTCCTTCGCTAAAATGCAACAGGTGGATATTTCGTTAGGACCTGAGATGAAGTCTACAGGCGAAGTTTTGGGGATTGATTATCATTACTCCAGAGCGTTATATAAAGGTATTATTGGTGCGGGTATGAATGTACCCCGCGAAGGCACGGTGCTCTTTACTGTGGCTGATAAAGATAAGCCGGAAGCCGGCAAGCTAGCTGCCGAATTTGCTAAAATGGGCTATGACTTAATAGCCACAAGCGGCACAGCGGCCTATCTGCGCTCACTGGGATTAAAAGTAAGTATGGTCCCTAAGCTGCATGAGCAGCAGCCGGAAATTATTGAGATGATTAAAGCCGGAAAAATTAATATGGTTGTAAATACCTTGACAAAAGGACGGGATTATGAAAGTGATGGCTTTAAGATAAGAAGAGCATCTGTAGAACACTCACTGCTATGCTTGACGTCAATGGATACTGCCAGTGCGGTACTTGATGTGCTCAGCATTATGCGGCAAAGCAAGTTTCTCTATGTACTGTCGTTGCAGGATTATGTGGGTGGAGGCGAAAGAAGCAGTGGCTAAAACCTGTGTAAAATCGCGTATAATTAACCAAAGTGCAATTACTTACGACGTATTTGTGATGGTGGTAGCGGCTCCGGAAATAGCCGCTATTGCCCGCCCTGGTCAATTTGTTCACATTCGTCTGACTGATGCGCTCGAACCGCTGCTCCGGCGTCCGTTTAGTATTGCTGATTGTGATAGTTCAGAAGGGACACTTACCTTAATTTATCGTGTTGTTGGCCGTGGGACTGCATTGATGTCCGGACTGAAGTCCGGACATACACTTGATTGTATGGGGCCGCTTGGTAATGGTTTTACGCTTAGCGGGCAGCGTCCTCTTTTGGTAGGGGGCGGAATGGGTTTAGCGCCGCTGTTAATGCTTGCTAAAACCTTTTGCTCCTGTTCTTCAACATTATTAATGGGAGGACGTAATGCACAGGAGTTATTTTGGCCAAACATTTATAGGGATGTTTGTAACAACATATATATTACTTCTGATGACGGCAGTCTTGGTCACCGGGGGTTTACTGTAGACTTGCTGCCGGGACTTTTGCAAGAGAAAAAGTTTGACGTTGTTTATGCTTGTGGGCCTCATGTAATGCTAAAGAGTGTTGCTGAGGTTGCGCAAAAATACCATATTCCTTGTCAGGTTTCTTTGGAAGAATATATGGCTTGCGGCGTGGGGGCATGCTTGTCGTGCACTTGTGCCGGCACCAGCGGCAAAAGAAACAAGGTATGTACTGATGGTCCGGTATTCTGGACTGAGGAGGTGGTATGGTGAGTCACGCAGATGACATGTTAGCTGTTACTATTGCCGGTATAAAAATGAAGACGCCGGTTATGACGGCGTCAGGAACTTTCGGATTTGGTCTTGAATACAGTGATTTTGTTGATTTGAATAAAGTGGGGGCCATAGTAGTTAAAGGTACAACACTCGCTCCAAAGGTTGGTAACAGCGGCCGCCGCATGGCGGAAACACCTGCCGGTATGCTGAATTCTATTGGTTTAGAGAATCCAGGGGTAGAAGAACTGATTTCTAAAACACTACCCCTATTAGCGCAATATCAAGTGCCTGTAATTGTCAATATCTCCGGTAACACTGTTGAGGAATACGGTGAATTGGCTGCAAGACTTGACAAGACTGGGGCTCAAGGTTTAGAAGTGAATATCTCTTGTCCGAACGTAAAGCAGGGTGGAATTGCTTTTGGTACTTGTCCGGATAGTGCTGCGCAAGTGGTAAGAGAAGTAAAAAACATGACAAAATTACCGGTCATCGTGAAATTATCACCAAATGTTACGGATGTTGTTCTGATGGCTAAGGCAGTGGAAAGTGCGGGAGCTGATGCCATTTCGTTGATTAACACTTTGCTCGGCATGGCAATCGATATAAAAAGCTGGAAACCGGTACTCGGAAACATTGTTGGCGGCTTTTCTGGTCCTGCTGTCAAACCCGTCGCTGTGCGAATGGTTTGGCAGGTTGCCAAGGCTGTTAAGGTACCGGTTATTGGTATGGGTGGGATCATGACAGCAAATGATGCTGTTGAGTTTATGTTGGCAGGCGCTAGTGCTGTAGCAGTTGGTACAGCAAATTTTGTTAATCCTTACGTATCTGTTGAAATAGCAGAAGGAATAAAGGACTATCTTGCGGAACATGGTTTAAAGCAGGTAAGAGAGCTTGTCGGTAAAGTAAACTGCAGTTAGTAAAGGGTTCTAAAAGGAGATGGCTTAATGGAACAAAACAATAAACGTTTAATAGTTGCTCTTGATGTTGACACTATGGATGAGGTTCGACAGCTTGTGGAAACTTTGGGCGATGCCGTTAGTCATTATAAAGTAGGTATGCAGCTGTTTTATAGTGTAGGCATGGAATGTCTAACTTATCTGCGCGAGCGAAGAAAAGATGTTTTTCTTGATCTGAAAATGCATGATATTCCGAATACGGTGGCGCAGGGAGCTGCGTCACTTACCCGGCTGGGTGTAGCCATGATTAATGTCCAAGCCTCCGGTGGATTAGCCATGATGCGGGCGGCGGCTGAAAAAGTAACTGAAACGGCATCGGCTTTAAATATTCCACGTCCAAAACTTATCGCAGTAACAGTGCTTACCAGCATGGATAATACTGAATGGACTTTGCTAAGAAATGTAGCTAGTATTCCCGACCAAGTTGTTCATTTGGCCAAATTAGCTAAAGAAGCCGGGCTTGATGGAGTGGTGGCGTCGCCCCAGGAAGCAGAACTTATCAGGAAAGCCTGTGGTGACGATTTTGCCATCGTTACTCCTGGAGTACGTCCGCTTGGCGCGGCGCTAAATGATCAAAGCCGGGTAGCGACTCCGGCAGACGCTTTAAAAGCAGGTGCGCATTATCTTGTAGTAGGCCGACCGATTACAAAGGCGCAGGATCCTCGTGCCGCAGCGCTGGCAATTTTAGATGAAATGAGGAAAGCATAATGAACGAAATGGAAGTAAAGCAATTATTTATTGAGACCGGGGCAATTTTAGAAGGTCATTTTCTTTTAACCTCAGGTCTTCATAGTCCAATGTATGTGGAAAAGTTTCAGGTACTTCAGTATCCTAAGCACACTGAGAAGTTATGTGTTGCTCTCGCTGAGCGATTTAAGAACGACAACATTGAGCTTGTCGTTGGGCCGGTAACAGGTGGTATCATTTTAGCGCATGAGGTAGGTAAACATTTAGGCACTCGTGCCATCTTTACTGAACGGGAAAACGGTAAAATGACTTTAAGACGCGGATTTATAATAGAACCGGGTCAAAGAGTATTGATTGTAGAAGATATTGTTACAACTGGCGGATCTGTCAAAGAAGTTGTTGATGTAGTTCGCGAACACGGCGGCATTCCGGTAGCGGTTGGTATGTTAGTTGATCGCAGCGGTGGTAAAGCTGATTTTGGAATACCGGCACAAGCTCTATTACATCTCACTGTTCCGACTCATAATCCTGAGGAGTGCCCCTTGTGTCAAAAGGGAGAACCTATAACCAAACGTGGCAGCCGCAAGCTGTAAGGTTATTTATTTTCGAAGCTTCTCCGCAAATACCAACTGGCAACTTTGCAGTAAAGTTGCCAGTTTTCGTGATGTTACTTGGTAATTTTTTATCAGGCATGGTTTCAGAGGCTGTACAATTTTTGTACAGCCTTTTTAGTCTTACATCGTTCAATTCGTTATAGGGTATTACTTACTGCCGGTCGAAGTTTTATTTACCTAAAAGTTATAGTAAACAGGTAAAACAAAGATTATGATTAAGCTATCAATAAATATTTTTGAAAAAACATCTTTAAAAGCTATTGATATTATGTTAAAAGCATGGTATTATTAGATTCCGTCAGGGACGTAAAGAGAAACGGCCCCGTGGTGTAGCGGTCTAACATGCCGCCCTGTCACGGCGGAGATCGACGGTTCAAATCCGTTCGGGGTCGCCAGTTTGCGGAAGTAGCTCAGCGGTAGAGCATCGCCTTGCCAAGGCGAGGGTCGCGAGTTCGAATCTCGTTTTCCGCTCCAGTTTATAGGGGTATAGCTCAATTGGTAGAGTAGCGGTCTCCAAAACCGTTGGTTGTGGGTTCAAGTCCTACTGCCCCTGCCAGAAAACTCGGAATTGCTCATTAGGAGTAATTCCGAGTTTTGTTGTTTTGGGTAGTTTTGAATTCTCATTTCCAGTCCATAAGACAGGTATTATTAGTAAGATTTTGCACTGAAGAGTTTGTATGGTAAGTCAGAATGATGCTAAACATCTATTATAGTTTCATAATAGAATCCCAAGTTGCGTATATTAATCATAAAATCGCAATAGAGGTAATTTTGAAATTCACTAAGGTGGAAAATGCTGTACTTTACTAGGGTACGGCTTTACTTTTTTCACATACTTCGTTTGTGGGTTTAGTCTACATATAGACCACGGGAGTTCTTAGGGTTATTAAATCGCGGGAGGTTAAGTTGCTTGGAGATAGTTATAATTTCCGACACGCACCTAAAGAAGAACACTGGTCAATTGGATAAATTGCTTGCGAAGTTTAAGGGTGTAGACTTAATGATACACGCAGGAGACTATACTGAAGACTGGGTTCTGAAATATTTACAAGACAATTTTAATTTTATCGGTGTATGGGGAAACAACGACGACGATACAATTAAAAGCACTTTAGAGGAAAAGTTAATTGTCGAGATTGGACCATATACGTTTGGAATCTGTCATGCCCATGGAAAAGGAAAGACCACTATTGAGAGAGCTTACAGCTATTTTGAGGCAGATTCTGTTGATGTAATTATATTTGGGCATAGTCATCAACCGATAATATCCACAAAGAAGAAAGTTCTAATGTTAAATCCCGGTTCTCTCATAAATAAACGAAATGAGCGCTGGTACTCTTATATTCATCTCAAGGCTGATCCAAAGAGTCTTGAGGCCAATCTCATCATAAGTGAGATGTAACCTATCTAATAAAATTACTTATGAAGTGTTTAGACTATGGATATTTTTTCTTGTAGACGCCATTGGCTGAATGTGTTATACTTAATAAGCTTTAAAATCCTTGCTTAAGGTGAGGAGATAAAATTGCTTCAATTATAGGGGTATAGCTCAATTGGTAGAGTAGCGGTCTCCAAAACCGTTGGTTGTGGGTTCAAGTCCTACTGCCCCTGCCAGAAACAAAAAAACTGTGTCATCGTTTGATGATACAGTTTTTTTGTTTATAAATTAGTCGTTAGCCAATTCCAATTCTTTTACTTTCAGTACTTCTTCGCGTAATGTCAGCCAAATAGTTTGGAACAGTTCGTTGTAGCGAAGTGTAGTTCTAATGGAAGCAATATCGCGTGGACGGGGGAGATCGACATCGACAATTGATTTAACAGTCCCGGGATGGGCAGTCATGATAAGTATTCGGTCGCTGAGACAGAGTGATTCGTCAATGCTATGGGTGATGAAGACAGTTGTTTTTTTACTTAACTCCCAGATTCTAAGCAACTCCTGTTGCAGAATAATCCGGTTTTGCTCATCCAGTGCTCCAAAAGGTTCATCCATCAATAGTATTTCCGGATCGTTAGCAAATGCCCGGGCTACACTAACCCGCTGTTTCATACCGCCCGAAAGCTGGTGTGGATATGATTTGGCGAACTTACTTAGCCCAATCATGCGGATATATCGTTCTGCGATTTCATAACGTTCTTTTTTAGGAATACCCCGTAACTTAAGGCCGTACGCCACATTATCTATGACTTGCATCCATGGAAAAACAGATTGCTCCTGAAACACCATGGAATTTACCGGACGGTCACTTGTCTTGATTTTTATATCAACAGTTCCAGTGGAGGCTGTGTCTAAACCGGCGAGGATGCGGAGCAGTGTTGTTTTACCGCACCCGCTCGGGCCGACAATGGAAAAAAACTCGCCGTCGCCTATCGAAATATTAATATTTGTAAGAGCGGTAATTTGGACATGCCCGGTAGTAAACGTTTTTCCAATATTGTTCAAGACAAGACTGTCATTATCGTAAGGCATAACCGCACCTCCTAGGGGAATCCTTTTAGCTGGTTTGTTTCCAGGGAAGAACCAGGCGTTCCAGCCAGTCGAGTACAAGAGAAAAGATGTAACCAAGTACTGATAATGTGATAAGTGCTGCAAACATCTGCTCAATATCGAACATATCATACGCGCGCCAAATCATCCAGCCCACGCCCGCTTTGGCTGCTGACAATTCGGCGGCTACAATTAGAATTAGCGCCATACCCATGCCAAGTTTAAGGCCGGCAAATATCATCGGGAGCGCTCCAGGCAATGCTACTGTGAGATAAAAATCTTTGCGGCTGGCACCAAAGTTTTTGGCAACTTCCAAATAGATTTTGTCAATGTTTAATACTCCGGCCATGGTATTAATGACGACTAGGTAGAATACGCCAATAGCGATTGTAAATATCTTTGACGATTCACCAAGTCCGAAGATTAAGAGAATAAGTGGCATTATTGCAAGTTTTGGAATTGGATATGTAGCTGCTATCATAGGCTCAATTGCCGATCGGATAAAAGGGGAAAGTCCCATGCTCATACCTAAAAGGATACCCGGAACGGCGCCCGCAATAAAACCCAAAACCACCCGTATAACACTTACCCAGGTATTGTAAAGCAATTCGCCGGAAAGCAGTAGAGGAAAGAAAGACTTTAGAATGAGAGAAGGGCTGGATAGTAAGCGAGTGTCAACAAAACCTAAATAGGCTGCTGCTTCCCAAATTAACAGGAGTGTTAATGGTGAAAGTATGGAAATGGCAGTTCTCATTTACCATCAACTCCAATGTCTGACATCTGCATTACTGATATTTACCTAAGGTTTTAACTGCAAAATCAGCGTATTTATTATCAACTACATCTTCCAACTTGATTTCAGCTTTAAGCAGGTTGTTTTCTTTGTACCATTCTAAGTCTGCAGCAATTCCTTTCATCCGGAGATAGCCGTCAGGGTTTAGGCCGGTTGGGAACATTTTTTCATATAAAGAGGGCTCTTTGATAACTGAGTAGTTGCAAAGAATATTAATAATCTCTTTTTTATTTTTGTTTTTGAAAAAAGCATCATTATAGTCGCGAGTAGATTTGACATATGCCGTCATAAAGCGGTTAGCGACCTCTGGGTTTTTAGTCATGCTAGTTCCATATACTAATAGCGCTATTTGTGCATCGGGATCATATTCTGAGGGGTCTTTCCATGGGTCAGCAATATCTTTGGCTATGCCTTGTGTTACGAAGGGTTCTATAACCATGGCGGCATCGATGCTCTTATTGCCTAACGAAACAAGCATATCTGGAAATGCCCGGATTACTTGCATATCAATATCCTTGGTCGTTAACCCGCCTTTTGCTAAAACCCGAGCTAAGCATATTTCATCAAGAGAAGCTGTACCTACTATTGCGATTCGTTTGCCACGCAGATCAGCATAATCCTTGATACTGTTAACGAGATCTTTTCTAATTATTAAGCGGTAGTACCCCTGACCAGGAACATTAATACCTTTATCGGCTACGATTTTAACTGGAATATCACGAGATATAGCGTTTAACAGCCCGGAAGCTGTTACTGTTGCGCCTACATCGAGCTGCCCTGCCGCTAACTGGTTTATCATTTCTTGACCGGTGTTAAATTGAACCGGTTCAATTTTAATGCCAAGATCTTTGTAATAGCCTTGTGCCATGCCGATAAGAATTCCGGCATCTGAAACGACTTGCTTCATGCCAACTTTAACGACAGTTTCTTGTGGTAATGCCGTTAATCCAGGAGCCCAGGCGGGTCCTTTCGCTGGAGTAACTTGGGTAGCAGGCGCCTGACTGCAGGCGGTAATTAAGAAGGTGAGTGCAAGTAGAACTGAAAGCAGTCCTCCCCAACGTTTAAACATGTTTTTCCCTCCTTGATAATTTTAAACCTCTAAGCCGTTAGGAACTACTTCATAGTATTCAAAGTTTGTATTTTGGTTACATGATATGCAGGTTTTTTGCTAAGAGGCAAGAATATAATATAAAATCAGCAGGAGAGGAACAATCATGGAAAAAATAATTGAACAGGTTACGCAGTGGGATTTTTTGCAAAAAGTTCCACAAGAGCTTTTTGGATTCACATTAATTAGTGAAATGATGACTTGTGGGTCTCAATATCGCATTTTTACATATAATAATTCAGTAAGGCACAGGAGTTTTTCCATTCTATATGATAAAGCTACAAAAGAATTTTTAGCTCGTATAGTGATTGGGTTAACTGAGTTCTGTGATATAAGTTTTATTACCGGTGACATAGTATTGCTCGAAAAAATATTAAAAGAACGGCTTGAAAGAACATTACGAGGTTTGGCGAATTTTGACCCAGCTTCTTTATGCCTTCGCTTCCGCCAAAAAAAAATTATGGAGTGGGCATATATATCACAATTACCTAAACAATTATCAGGATTTGAACTTTTTATAAATCCGCAAGAATCTGTTAAGGCATTAAATGGATCTTATGTTATAATAGATTACAGTGATTTTGCTACGGAGAGCAATTTTACTGTAAACTATAATATATATAGAGATGAGTTTTTTAGTGAAATTCGGTTGAAACGAACCCCGATTATGACCGCTGATTTTGATGCCAAAACACTTACTGAACTTGAGGGAAGATTAACTGAGAAATTACATCAAACGCTTGAAAGCTTGCGACTAAAGTTGCAAAAATAATTTGGATTATTGTATTTTGGGAGGTATATTTGTGTCAAGAATTTTAGTTTGTGATGATTCTGCATTCATGCGTATGATGTTAAAAAAGCTGCTAACAGATAACGGTCATGAAATTGTTGCTGAGGCTGGAGACGGAAAACAGGCAGTTCAGTTATATCGACACCACAAACCTGATTTGGTTACAATGGATATTACTATGCCGATTATGGACGGAATTGAGGCCGTAAAATTTATTCATGAGGAAGATCCGCTGGCGCGTATTATTATGGTGACGGCCATTGGTCAGCGTAGTATTATTACAGATGCACTCAAAGCGGGGGCTTCAAGTTTTATCATTAAGCCTTTTGACCCTGAACAGGTAGAAGAAACTATAAATAAAGTACTAGCTGTATAGATATATTCACTTGACGACTTGATTTTCTTGATATATAATAAAATTTGTTCTGGTATCACTAACTTAACTTTAACGATAAAGGCTATTGACTTTAAGTAAAGGCTAAGATATACTGGATTACGCGGTTTCTAGCGGCCCTGTGGTGTAGCGGTCTAACATGCCGCCCTGTCACGGCGGAGATCGACGGTTCAAATCCGTTCAGGGTCGCCAATATGCCTCGGTAGCTCAGTCGGTAGAGCAGAGGACTGAAAATCCTCGTGTCGACAGTTCGATTCTGTCCTGAGGCACCATTTAAAGCGGAAGTAGCTCAGCGGTAGAGCATCGCCTTGCCAAGGCGAGGGTCGCGAGTTCGAATCTCGTTTTCCGCTCCATAATTATGGCGGCATAGCCAAGTGGTAAGGCAGAGGTCTGCAAAACCTTTATCCCCCAGTTCAAATCTGGGTGCCGCCTCCATAAAAAGTAGAAGCCACATTTAGTGGTTTTTATTTATACCCCATGCCGGGGTGGCGGAACTGGCAGACGCAACGGACTTAAAATCCGTCGGGTGGTAACACCCGTACCGGTTCGATTCCGGTCCTCGGCACCAGTAGGTAGAAAGAGACTTCGCATATTGCGAAGTCTCTTTCGTTATATAGTATATTAAAATAAAAGTACAGCGGGGTTTATGATGATTATATGTGCTAGTAGAAGAACAGATATACCTGCTTTCTTTCCGACATGGTTTATGAACAGAATTGAGGCCGGATATTGTACTGTTGTTAATCCTTTTAATAGCAAGCAAATATCATATGTATCACTTCTTCCTGGTGATGTAGATGTTATTGTTTTTTGGACAAAAAATGCCGCCCCTATATTTAAAAGCTTGCAAAAGCTAGACAGTCGGGGGTATCGCTATTATTTTCAATATACAGTAAATGATTATCCGGTATCTTTTGAACCTAATTTACCCGTTCTTCCTCAACGAATAGAAGATTTTAAACAATTATCAGCAAAGTTAGAATATGAGAAAGTAATCTGGAGATATGATCCGATTATCATTAGTAATCTAACTCCTTATGAATATCATTTATCAAAATTTGCTAAGATTGCGGAAGAATTACGAGGTTTTACTAAGCGAGTGGTTATTAGTATTGTTGATGAATACCGTAAAGCAACTTATAATTTTCGAAAACTACAAAAGCAAGGAATTTGTCTGGGCACAAACTATACTTTACCCGAATTTGGTGAGATGATTAAAAAGATGGTAGCTATTGCGTGTAACAACGATATGGAAATTTTTAGCTGTGCTGAACGAATTGATTTAAAAGGATTCAATGTATTGCCAAATAAGTGTGTAGACGATAAGTATATAAAAAAAGTATTTAATTTGGATATCGAAAAGCAAAAAGATAAGTATCAACGACCGGAATGTGGCTGTATAAAGAGTAAAGATATTGGCTTTTACGATACATGCCTGCATGGATGCTGTTATTGTTATGCGGGTAGCTATTTTGCCGGCAGCAATAACCACAAGAAACATAAACCGGAATCTCCATCGCTGCTGGGATATTATGATGTTAATTTGTAATAGGATGTTAGATTTTTATTAATATTTTTGACTTAGTGATGTCAATAATTAACATAAAATTGGTATATAATTTGTGCTAATTGTATGATACAATAATCATGTCTCTTGTTACCATAATGTTAGATGAAGTGAAAGGAGTACCTAACCTATGAGAAACAAGTTATTTTTAGTCGCAATGCTTTGTCTGGCCTTGTTAGTTACCGCTGGTTGCGGTGGTGGGTCTACATTCAAGCGAGTGTCGGGTTTATCCTCGGAACAAGTGGTACATAATTTCTTTGATGCGGCAAAAGGAAATAGAATGAATGAAGCTGCATCATATGTGTCGCCGGCATCTACTGGCAATACCCGGACAGTGCTTAAATTTGTAACAGGACAAAGTAGTTCATCCATCCAAAATTATAATCTGCTTTCTGTGAAAAAAGTTGCTGTGCAAGGAAATTATGCAGCAGTTGTTGCTACGATGCAGCAACAAAACTCTATTAGTCTAACTATTAAGCCAGTGGGCTTAGAAAAAATTGATAATGAATGGTACATTGTTGACTATGATCAAGTTTTTCGTGACGCGAAATATCAAGTATTAGCACAATTGTTTAGAACTATCCAATAAAAACTAAGAGGAGCTTTCATTGAACAAATGAGAAGCTCCTCTTTTTATGAAAAGATTAATGCTTCTAAAACCATGCGAAATGGCTTATATGTAATACAGAATTATATAGATTTTAAAATTTATATTTCAATGTATAAAACAGAAAAACGCTTGTTGACATAATTAATATCCATATGATATTATATAAAAGTCGTCAGTTTTGATTACAATTTGTTTCAAAAATGGCAAAATTAAACTCTAAAGTAGTTGTTGACACGTTAAAATTAACGTGATAGCATATATAACTGTCGCCGCTGAAAACGCGGCAACAACAAAACGTTCCCTGAAAACTGAACAATGTAAGTAATGCATCAGCGTACTATCGTATGAGCTTCATAATATGCATGGCTGTATAGGCCGTCGTGTTATGGCGCCTCAATACAATGTACGGAAAGCCAGATGTGCGGTGCTCATTGAGCACACAAAACAATTCTTTTTTTGAATTTATGAGCCAACAAATGGCTCCATAATAATGAAGTCAAATATGACTTTGAACTTCTGCCTGTCTCTTCTGATATAGTAGTTTATCTGCTTATCTAGATAGCAGCCGGCAAATAGCAATAAGGCATATAGACGGCATACAATTTTATGGAGAGTTTGATCCTGGCTCAGGACGAACGCTGGCGGCGTGCCTAACACATGCAAGTCGAACGGGGAGTTACTTGTAACTCCTAGTGGCGAACGGGTGAGTAACGCGTAGATAACCTGCCTCTAAAATGGGGACAACACCGCGAAAGTGGTGCTAATACCGAATGTGGTATCTTTATCGCATGATAAAGATAAGAAAGATGGCCTCTACATGTAAGCTATCGTTTAGAGATGGGTCTGCGTCTGATTAGCTAGTTGGTGAGGTAAAGGCTCACCAAGGCGACGATCAGTAGCCGGTCTGAGAGGATGAACGGCCACACTGGGACTGAGACACGGCCCAGACTCCTACGGGAGGCAGCAGTGGGGAATCTTCCGCAATGGACGAAAGTCTGACGGAGCAACGCCGCGTGAGTGAAGAAGGTTTTCGGATCGTAAAACTCTGTCGTTTGGGACGAACGTGCTTTGGGTAAATAATCTAAAGTAATGACGGTACCAAAGGAGGAAGCCACGGCTAACTACGTGCCAGCAGCCGCGGTAATACGTAGGTGGCAAGCGTTGTCCGGAATTATTGGGCGTAAAGGGCGTGTAGGTGGATTCTTAAGTCGTGTGTCTAAGTGCGGGGCTCAACCCCGTATAGGCGCAGGAAACTGGGGATCTTGAGTGCAGGAGAGGAAAGTGGAATTCCCAGTGTAGCGGTGAAATGCGTAGATATTGGGAGGAACACCAGTGGCGAAGGCGACTTTCTGGACTGTGTCTGACACTGAGGCGCGAAAGCTAGGGGAGCGAACGGGATTAGATACCCCGGTAGTCCTAGCCGTAAACGATGGGTACTAGGTGTAGGAGGTATCGACCCCTCCTGTGCCGGAGTTAACGCAATAAGTACCCCGCCTGGGGAGTACGGCCGCAAGGTTGAAACTCAAAGGAATTGACGGGGGCCCGCACAAGCGGTGGAGTATGTGGTTTAATTCGACGCAACGCGAAGAACCTTACCAGGGCTTGACATTGAGTGAAAAACTTAGAGATAAGTTCCTCCCTTCGGGGACACAAAAACAGGTGGTGCATGGCTGTCGTCAGCTCGTGTCGTGAGATGTTGGGTTAAGTCCCGCAACGAGCGCAACCCTTATCCTTTGTTGCCAGCGCGTAAAGGTGGGAACTCAAAGGAGACTGCCGCAGACAATGCGGAGGAAGGCGGGGATGACGTCAAGTCATCATGCCCCTTATGTCCTGGGCTACACACGTACTACAATGGGCTTAAACAAAGCGAAGCAAGCCTGCGAAGGTAAGCCAAACGCATAAACAAGCTCTCAGTTCGGATCGGAGGCTGCAACTCGCCTCCGTGAAGTCGGAATCGCTAGTAATCGCAGGTCAGCATACTGCGGTGAATACGTTCCCGGGCCTTGTACACACCGCCCGTCACACCACGAAAGTTGGAAACACCCGAAGCCGGTGGGATAACCGATTCGACATTGGATTTTCGACATACGATATTCGAAAGGGAAGAAAAACCTACGAAAGTCAAAAGTCGAAGGTCGAATGTCGAACCGGGGTCAGCCGTCTAAGGTGGGGCCGATGATTGGGGTGAAGTCGTAACAAGGTAGCCGTATCGGAAGGTGCGGCTGGATCACCTCCTTTCTAGGGAGAACTGTTCGGTGTAACAACTGAACTACTTCCAGGTCGGTACATTTGGCAAGCATTACGATACTAGACGCACCATCCGCACATTGAATCGAGAATAATACTGCGACGGTATGTAAGTACTGAATTAGTATAAATTGATTCGATAGAACGGCGGTGGCTGTAGTATCTCTTACATTGTTTGGTTTTGAGGGAATGCTCATTAAATATACTTCGACAAAACTGCGTTAACGGGTTGCAACGTTCGTAGTGGGGGTTGAGGGTAGAGAGTGTGTAAAATTCTCTTGAGGCTGTCATAAGCGAGTATCGCTAAGCAACACAGCGAGGGCGAGTTTCCATACAGCCGGAATTTCCGGGCCTATAGCTCAGCTGGTTAGAGCGCACGCCTGATAAGCGTGAGGTCAGTGGTTCAAGTCCACTTAGGCCCACCATTTTCGATATTCGATGTACGATATGCGACATTCGTTAATTATCGAAAATCGATAGTCGAAAATCTAATAACGAAATCTGGGGGCGTAGCTCAGCTGGGAGAGCACCTGCCTTGCAAGCAGGGGGTCAGCGGTTCGATCCCGCTCGTCTCCACCAATTATCCAGTGACGATAGCTGTGGGAAGGAAGGTACTGACGTACCTTTGAATTTTACACTGCGTGTTCTATGTAATAACTAGAGACTTCGTCGAAGTCATGAGATAGTAAATATCAAATGGCGATAAGACGTTTGACCTGTTCCGCATACCGAACACAGTAGTTAAGCCCATAAACGCCGAAGGTACTTGGTTGGAAACGGCCTGGGAGATTAGGAAGTTGCTGGTTTTGATGAACACATACGTGTTCATCAATTTATAATGTTCTTTGAAAACTGCACAGAAGAAAGCAAAAGTAAAGTAATGCCTCATATATAAATATGAGAAGTTCTTTACGCGCAATTAGGATATACTGAAGGCAAAACGTAAGCTATGTAACGGCTTAGGCTGTTTAGTGTGCGTTAGCTGCTAGGCGGACCGGAGAAGTGAGCCGCGCGCGTACTGGTAAGTACGTAAGCAAACACTTTGAGGACCAACGACGCAGATGACGTGCAATAAACTGCCGTAATTAAGTCAAGTTAGTAAGGGCATACGGTGGATGCCTAGGCGCCAAGAGCCGAAGAAGGACGCGGTAAGCTGCGAAAAGTCATGGGAAGCCGCAAGCAGGCATTGATCCATGAATGTCCGAATGGGGGAACCCGGCGGTGGTAATGCACCGTCACCCATGCAATTACGCATGAGGAGGGCACCCGGGGAACTGAAACATCTAAGTACCCGGAGGAAAAGTAATCAAACGAGATTCCCTAAGTAGCGGCGAGCGAACAGGGAAGAGCCCAAACCCTGTTCGACATTGGATTTTCGACATGCGACATTCGAAGGGAGACGAAAGTCTGTCAAACCCTATCGAAAGTCTAAAGTCGAAGGTCGAATGTCGAGCAGGGGGTTGAGGACTGACAAAAGTTAGGCCAGGTCTAGTCGAACTACCTGGAAAGGTAGGCCGCAGAAGGTAAAAGCCCTGTAAGCGAAAGACAGAGCCTAATGGTCAGAATCCAGAGTACCACGGGACACGAGGAACCCTGTGGGAAGCAGGGGGGACCACCCTCCAAGGCAAAATACTCCTTGGCGACCGATAGCGCATAGTACCGTGAGGGAAAGGTGAAAAGCACCCCGGGAGGGGAGTGAAAGAGAACCTGAAACCGTATGTCTACAAGCAGTCGAAGACCCTTATGTGGTCGACGGCGTGCCTATTGAAGAATGAACCGGCGAGTTACAGTAACTAGCGAGGTTAAGTGGAAAACACGGAGCCGAAGCGAAAGCGAGTCTAAATAGGGCGAGAGTTAGTTATTGTAGACCCGAAACCGCAGTGATCTATCCATGTCCAGGTTGAAGCGCAGGTAAAAATGCGTGGAGGACCGAACCCGTGAGCGTTGAAAAGCTTTGGGATGAGATGTGGATAGGGGTGAAATGCCAATCGAACGCGGAGATAGCTGGTTCTCCCCGAAATAGCTTTAGGGCTAGCCTCAGGTAATGAGTATAGACGGTAGAGCTCTGATAGGGCTAGGGGCCATATTGGTTACTGAACCTTGTCAAACTGCGAATGGCTATACTTTAACCTGGGAGTCAGACTGCGAGTGATAAGATCCGTAGTCAAGAGGGAAACAGCCCAGACCATCAGCTAAGGTCCCAAATGCCGTGCTAAGTGGCAAAGGATGTGGAATTTCCGAAACAACCAGGATGTTGGCTTAGAAGCAGCCACCATTTAAAGAGTGCGTAATAGCTCACTGGTCGAGAGATTGTGCGCCGAAGATGTCCGGGGCTAAAGCACGGAACCGAAGCTATGGCTTTTCGACAGTCGATTTTTGACGTTCGACATTCGATAGGAGTGTGAAAATATGTCTGGCTATAAAGACTTAGCGATATATCAGAAATCATATGATGTATCACTAAGAATTCATAGATTGACACTCACATTTCCAAAACATGAAACGTATGAACTAGGCAGCCAAATGCGTAGAGCGGCCATTTCCGTAGCGCTAAATATAGCGGAAGGGTATGGACGAAAAATACATCAAAATGATTTTAAATCATTTTTGATAAACGCATTAGGCTTCTTGTAATGAAATGCAAGTATTACTGGAAATGGTTAAAGATCTTGGATATATTGGCCAAGAGTATGATGAATTGAAGGATTCATATGACCATTTAGGTAGACAAATTACGAAGTTTATACAGGCCATGCAATAGCGAAAGTCGGAAATCGTAAATCGACTGTCGAGAGGGGTAGGGGAGCGTTCTTATTGGGTAGAAGCATGACCGAAAGGACATGTGGACTGATAAGAAGTGAGAATGCCGGTATGAGTAGCGAAAAGACAAGTGAGAATCTTGTCCACCGAAAGCCTAAGGATTTCTGAGGAAGGATCGTCCGCTCAGAGTAAGTCGGGACCTAAGCCGAGGCGTAAATGCGTAGGCGATGGACAACTGGTTAAAAGTCCAGTACCACCTAAAATCGTTTGAGCAATGGAGTGACACAGCAGGGTAGATGAGCGCGAGGATGGAAATTCGCGTCGAAGCTTGTAGGGTGCAGAGTAGGCAAATCCGCTCTGTGAAAAGCCTGAGGAGTGACAGATAGCTGTTAGAGATAACGGCGAATTCATTGATCCCACACTGTCGAGAAAAGCTTCTAGTGAGAAATTAGGTGCCCGTACCGTAAACCGACACAGGTAGGCGGGGAGAGAATCCTAAGGTGCGCGGGAGAACCCTCGTTAAGGAACTCGGCAAAATGTCCCCGTAACTTCGGGAAAAGGGGAGCTTTTACACCGTGTAGATTAGAAACGATCGAAGCGGAAAAGAGTTGCAAAAAAGAGGCCCAAGCGACTGTTTACCACAAACACAGGTGCCTGCTAAAGCGAAAGCTGACGTATAGGTGCTGACACCTGCCCGGTGCCGGAAGGTTAAGAGGAGCGGTTAGAGCAATCGAAGCTGTGAATTGAAGCCCCGGTAAACGGCGGCCGTAACTATAACGGTCCTAAGGTAGCGAAATTCCTTGTCGGGTAAGTTCCGACCCGCACGAAAGGTGTAACGACTTGGGCACTGTCTCAACGAGGGACCCGGTGAAATTGAAATACCTGTGAAGATGCAGGTTACCCGCGACTGGACAGAAAGACCCCATGGAGCTTTACTGCAACCTGACATTGAGTTTTGGTAAATGATGTACAGGATAGGTGGGAGACTTAGAAGATAGGACGCAAGTCTTGTTGGAGTCGATGTTGGGATACCACCCTTTATTTACTGGAGTTCTAACCGAAAGAGTAACGACCTTCGGGACAGTATCAGGCGGGCAGTTTGACTGGGGCGGTCGCCTCCGAAAGAGTAACGGAGGCGCCCAAAGGTTCCCTCAGCGCGGATGGAAATCGCGCGAAGAGTGTAAAGGCAGAAGGGAGCTTGACTGCGAGTCAGACAAGACGAGCAGGGACGAAAGTCGGGCTTAGTGATCCGGTGGTACCGAGTGGAAGGGCCATCGCTCAACGGATAAAAGCTACCCTGGGGATAACAGGCTAATCTCTCCCAAGAGTCCATATCGACGGGGAGGTTTGGCACCTCGATGTCGGCTCATCACATCCTGGGGCTGAAGTAGGTCCCAAGGGTTGGGCTGTTCGCCCATTAAAGTGGTACGTGAGCTGGGTTCAGAACGTCGTGAGACAGTTCGGTCCCTATCCATCGCGGGCGTAAGAGACTTGAAGGGAACTGCTCCTAGTACGAGAGGACCGGAGTGGACGGACCAATGGTGTACCAGTTATTCCGCCAGGAGTACAGCTGGGTAGCTACGTCCGGAAAGGATAAACGCTGAAAGCATCTAAGCGTGAAACCAGCCTTAAGATGAGGTCTGTCATTCGAAAGAAGTAAGGCCCCTTGTAGATGACAAGGTTGATAGGCCAGATGTGTAAGTGGCGCAATCCACTCAGCTGACTGGTACTAATAGGCCGAGGACTTGACTTAAATACCTCGTTTGCACATGTGCAAACATTGTATATATATCTAATGCGTATGCTTAACTTCTGTGGAGTTTTTAGGGAACATGACACTCACTTTGTGGGTGTTTTTTATTTTTATTGGTTAGATGCGGAAAAATTTTGATATAGGAATAATAAAACCTTATGCAAGAGTGGTATTTAGGGGGGAACAATTATAAGGAAGTTCCGCGCTCCGCTTGGAACTAAGCGATTCACACAAGTTCTAGCGTCGCTGGCGCTCCTAATAACTCGGCTCTCTGCTTATCGCTGGCGCTCCTAATAACTTAGTTCTCTGCTTAAAAAGAACAGAGTACCGATAATGGTACTCTGTTCTTGTATATCCAATAAATTATTCCAAAGGTAACGAACGATGAGCAAGTCCTACGGCGACTTCATTTAGATTCAGTACACCTACTCCAAAATAGACAGCCACACAAAGATGTTCGCCATGACGAGCAATGCCAATCTTACCGCCAACGTTAAGTCCTAATGCTTTTGGTACGATTTGCTCTAAAGCTGCGTGTACAGCTCCGGCAACCGCGCCTTCACCAATGTGGTTGGAAGGCACTAGGTTTTGACGTTGGGCTGCTACAACAGCCCGTTCAATGATTTTCTTTACGGAAGTAATAAATTCCCCACCAAAGTCAACAGCTACCGTTTGTATGTTCTGTTTTGCAAAGATGTGGCGGGTATCATGCTCTTCCTGTCTGGATTCACTGATTGCCATTCGCAAAGCAGCTCGTCCGACTGCTATACTGGTTATTTCACTCATTATCAAAGTCTCCCTATGACTGTATTCAATATAATGGTAATCACCGGCCCAAATAATGTCAATGGTGATATATGTAAGCTTGTTTCCAGAAAATGAAATTTCTTGCAGGATTTTGATTTACTATGTTGAAATATACTGAAAAAGTATTTGGGTGGGATAGACCAATGGAAATTCTGCAAAAGAAGCTTATAATTATTATTGGGTTAGCATGCGGGATGTTAGCCTATAGCTTTTATAGTTTTATTCAAAAAGGTTCGGACCCCCAAGAGTTGAACACCATAAATTCTCCTGCCGATGCACCGTCGGCAAGTAACACGACAAATACTGATGTAGAAGTTGTTGTTTATGTTAGTGGTGGGGTTAATAAGCCGGGTGTATATAAGCTGATACAAGGGAGCCGGGTAGTTGATGCAGTTACTTTAGCCGGCGGTTTTGCTCCAGGGGCAGATGCTGCAAAAATTAATTTGGCTTTACTTACTAAAGATGAAATGCATATTAATGTTCCTTATGCGGCAGTACCTGCCGCTACTACTGCAAATTCGACGAGCAACCCTAGCCATAGCGGCAGCCAAGATGATAAAATAAGTATAAACATGGGCTCAAAAGCCGATTTGGATAAGCTCCCGGGTATTGGGCCGTCATTAGCTGAACGAATTATTGAATACCGGACAAACAACGGACAGTTTAAAGATATCTCCGAATTAAAAAAGGTTCCAGGGATTGGTGAATCAAAATATAACCAATTCAAAGATAAAATATCGTTATAGCTATGGGTATTTTGAATAATATTATTGTCTTTGCCAGTACTGCTTTTGCGGCTGGTATTTGGCAAGCAGAACAATATAATTGGCATATTCCCACGCTTATTATTTTAGCTGCCACGCTGGGGGCAATTGCCCTATGGCGTATTAGAAATAATTTCCAATATAGTTTTTGGCCGATTGTCGGCCTGTTTTTTATTGTGGGAATGATTTATTTTAGTCAAGATAGTATAATACAACCTGACGATATTAGTAATTTCGTGGGAAAGACAGTGAAAATAGAAGGAATAGTGGATGCTGTTCCTGAAATAATGGAATCGGATGGGGAGAATAAGCGGGTACGATATGTAATCAGAGTCGAAAAAGTTAAGCAAGAAAGAACAAAGGAATTTATCAAGAGCAGCGGCCGTCTACGGCTAAGTATTCAATATAAAAGCGACAATTGTAAAGTCGCCTCTTATGGGGATAACCTAGTTGTTCATGGAAAAGTTCTAGAATTGCATGGTTATAACAACCCCGGGCAGATAGATATGACGACGTCTCTTAGACGCGAGAAAATTACTGCCAGGATGGCAGTTCAAGAGCAGGATAGCACAGTTATCGGGTTACTTAAGGGCGTCTCCTGGCAGGAAACGCTTGCCAGCTGGCGTGAGGGAATTATTAAAGCATTTCAAAGAGTAATGCCCTTAAACGATGCTGGGATTATAACGGCCTTACTTTTTGGCGGTTATCAAAACATAAATAAAAGTGTAGTTAATGATTTCGCTGCAACAGGCTTAATTCACATTTTATCTGTATCGGGAGCACATATCGCGCTTGTCGCTGGCTTGATACGATGGATATGCGGACGTTTACGTTTGAGTTCTTTAGTAACCGCAAGCTTAGCGGCGCTCCTGATTACTCTGTACGCCGTTATGAGCGGTCTCACTCCACCGGTGATACGTTCAGCAATTATGGGGTTGATCAGTCTGCTGGCAGTAGTATTCGAAAGGGAGAGCTATGCGCCGACGGCCTTATCCATAACAGCCTTGGGCATGCTTATTTATCAGCCCTTGCTGCTGTTTGATATTAGTTTTCAACTATCATTTGGTGCTACTGCCGGGCTGGTATTTTTATATCGTCCAACAGTAGAATATTTATCTAGATTACCTGATTGGCTGGCTGGACCATTAGCGGTTACCCTAAGTGCTCAAATAGGGGTAATACCACTCATTGCATGGTATTTTAATAATTTCTCTTTGATTAGTTTTGCGGCAAACATACTTGTTTTACCTATCGTTGAACTAGTGATATTGCTTGGTTTGGCCGGCGTAATTATTTATATGGCAATTCCTGTTGCTGGCAATATTATCTTTGTTGTTAGCAGCCTTTTAATAGGCTGTATCATTATGTTTACAAGATTTTTAGCTGAAGTACCGTATAGCTCAATCTATATACCGACAATGGGATTAGGCGCAAGTATAGTTTTCTATCTTTTAGTAGCTTGGGTGTACGGCTGGAGGCCTTTTGCGGTGCCAGGACCTAAACAACTGTATGTACAATGGCCAAAAAACTGTATACTTATAGTCGTAATACTGACTGGGATGTTTGTATTTTACGGAGGATATCCTCAACCGCTGACAGTACATTTTATTGATGTTGGACAAGGCGATGCTTCATTAATTATTACTCCACATGGCAGAGCAGTTTTAATAGATACTGGCGGCAGTTTTAGTGGTTCCAATTTTGACATTGGTGAGAGGGTAGTCGTTCCTTATATCAAGCATTACGGTGTGACAACAATTGATTACCTGATTTTGACTCACGGTCACCAGGATCATGCGGGAGGTGCGGCAGGTGTTGCGAGTAAAGTTAACGTCAAGCATCTCATGCTGCCACAGGAACAGTACACACCTGCAGTGCAAGCGCTTATTCGTGCCAGATCCGATATGGTCATTATACCTACCTCAACAGGCCAGACGTTCGAGCTTGATGGTGCTGTAGTTTATATTGAGCAAGCTATTGCTACTATTGAGAAAGATCAAGCTGCTTCTAGTAACGAAGTTTCCAACGTAATTAGAGTAACCTATGGGCAGCATAGTTTTCTTATAACAGGGGATTTAGAGGAAAAAGGAGAGAAATTATTACTGGATAATGATGTTAAACCTTGTACTGTGCTGAAAGTAGGGCATCATGGCTCTAAAACGTCTACGACGGCACCCTTTTTGCAAGCTGTTAGCCCCCACTTTGCCGTTATTTCTGTAGGATATGCAAACAGGTTTGGTCATCCTCATCCTGAAACTTTAAAGCGTCTTGAAGCAGGGAAAACTACAATCTACCGTACAGACATGCACGGAGCTGTAATATTTAAATCAAATGGTAAGAAACTGGATGTCGATACTTATATTAAATAAACTGATAAGAATGGTGAAATATGGATTACAAAGCAATATGTGCGGCAATTAGCCGCAATGAATTAGCTTCTATATACCTTTTGCACGGCGAAGAGAATTACTATCTGCGGCAGATTGAGAAGCGGCTTATTACCGCAGTAGTACCACCGGAAGACAGAGACATGAACCTTATCATTTTTGAAACTGACCCATCCATTGAAGAATTAATAAATATAATAGAAACAGCGCCGTTCTTAGGCGAAAAAAACTTAATTTTGGTTCGCAACACTGCGCTATTTAGTGCCGGTCGCAAGAGTAGCAGCAATGAATCACAGGATAAGGCGGATCCAGTAATGGACCGGCTGATTAATTTATTTAGCAGCATGCCTTCTTATAGTCTTGTGGTGTTTAATACCTCAGAAAAACCTGACAAACGGCGAAAACTGTATAAAGCTATTGAGAAAAACGGAATAGTATTTGAAGCAGCACCGCTTAAGGGAAAGGAGCTAAGGGGATGGCTTGTAGAACGCCTAAAAGAGCTCAAAATACGAATGGCTCCTGACGCGCAGGAGCATTTACTGACAGCGGTTAGTATGATGCCGCAGGTATCTCTTGATTTTATAAATAATGAATTAGAGAAATTGATCTTATATACAGCAGGGAAACAGAATATTAGCAGCCAGGATTTGATGCAAATTTTATCGTCTGTTCCAGAAGTATCTATCTTCGCTATGGTTGAAGCACTAAGTCAAAAGCAAACAAGTCAAGCAATTGCACTTCTACGCGAACAATTGACTGCAGGAGAACATCCGGTAAGGATATTGGCGCTGTTAGCACGGCAGGTAAGGCAGTTATGGCAAGCTAAAGAACTCGGAAATAAGGGATATGGCAGCCGGGAAATAGCAGAGTTTTTTAAAGTTCCCGGGTTTATTGGCGAAAAATTAGGAAGGCAAAGCCGGGGATTTTCGGAAGATAAATTAAAATCAGCTATGTTGAACTTGGCGAGTGCTGACCGCGATTTAAAAATGAGCAGGACTGGTCCAGTAGTATTAGAAAAAATAATAATTGAACTGTGCGATTAAAACGAAAACCCTGTCCACTTTTAGTGAACAGGGTTTCAATTATTATTGAGCTTGTTGAACTGCATTAGCTTTACGAGCTAAACGAGACTTCTTACGAGCTGCGGCATTTTTATGAATAACGCCCTTGGCGGCTGCTTTGTCAATAACGCTTGCGGCATTAGTCAGGAGGTTCTTGGCCTCATCTGCTTTACCGGTGCGTACAGCTTCATCCAACTTACGAGTAGAAGTTTTAATCGCTGATCTTACCGAATAATTGCGGGCACGCCGTTCAGCGTCAGTTTTTACGCTACGCTCAGATGCTTTAATATTTGGCAAGTAATTCACCTCCTTATGTACATATTACTGAACTATTTTAGCATGCTCTCCAGGAAAAAGCAAGCAATAAATACCTATTATAATTGTATAGCTACCTTTTTTTCCGGATAAGATAGGTCTGAAACAATTGGTATACAGGAGGTTAATTTATGGATCAAAATTTTAACACGGTGAGAACTGATCTTGCCTTAGAGGCGCGCGAAATGTTGACTAAACAAGTGCGCGAAGACGTTCCTGGTGTGCTGGTGGAGACAAGTGCAGATGATGATGTAATCATAACTCGCGTAAATGTTACTACTCCTGAAGCTGAACGAATGATGGGAAAGGCCAAAGGGCGCTATATCACAATAGAAGCCCCAGGGCTGCGGTATAAAAATACTCCGCTGCAAGAAAAAATTATGAATCTCTTAGCCTCTGAATTGGCTGGGATGGTTAATTTGCCACGAAATGCAACGGTACTGATAGTTGGGCTTGGTAACTGGAACGTTACCCCAGATGCACTAGGACCAAGGGCGACACATAAAATTGTTGTTACCCGCCATTTACAGGAAATGCTCTCGCCAGAGTTAAAAGGCGGTGTACGCTCGATATGCGCTATTGCTCCGGGTGTACTTGGAATAACCGGTATGGAGACCGCCGAAATTATTCAAGGAATTGTTAGCAATATCAAGCCTAACCTGGTAATTGCCATAGATGCATTAGCGGCAGCTTCCAGTCAGCGGGTGATTACAACTGTTCAGTTAGCTAATACTGGTATCCATCCAGGATCAGGTGTAGGTAACAAACGCTTTGGCATTACTCAAGCATCTTTAGGCGTACCTGTTATTGCTATTGGTGTTCCCACCGTTGTACATGCTTCCACCATTGCTATGGATACTTTGAATACGCTTCAGGAACATGCTGCTTTTGCCCGATATTTCAAAAGTATGGCTAACCTGTCAGATCAGGACCGCCACACTATTATTCGTCAGGTCTTGCCGGAAATGCTTGGTGACCTTATGGTTACGCCTAAAGAAGTAGACAGATTGATTGAAGATATTGCGGCTGTTGTGGCCGGTGGAATTAACCAAGCCATGCATCCTAACATTGATTATGAAAATATTCATATGTATTTACATTAATGAGCTAGTCCGGATAAAATGTAATATCATTTCGCTGCCAAGCATATACATTGTATGTAAACAATAATAGCGGAGGGACAACCAATACGGTGGTCTGGCGGAGGCGGCGATGGTAACAAGAAAAGAGCGAAAACAAAGCTCCAAAAAAACTTTTCGGTATGCTTTCCTGCGATTTTCAAACACCTCTAACGTTTTTAGCATAATTTCTATTGCTTTAATGATTTTGGTTGGCGGTGGATTATTTTTCGGTACCTATATTAATCTGACAAGCAGTGCGGTCCCTGTAAGCGGGTCTGCCTATAATCACCAATATTTACCGTCTTTATGGCCAAGTGGTAAAGATGTTCTTTTCCAGGGCATACCTGGTTTGTCACAAACGACCCAGATCCAAAGTGCAGTAAAAATAACTCCGGAGCTTAATGCCGAAAACTTCGCTCATAAAATGGTATTATTACTTTCCGGGATTGATTTCAAAGATCTTAGATCACTTTTTTCTCAAGAAATTCCGTTTATGATGGCCTTCAAAAAAACTGGTACACCTACGGTTAGTGCGGCCACATTACCCAATTTCCCCAAATTTGACAGCAAAATAATGCAAAATAACGATAAACCCTTAGTAGGTATATACCATACACACACCGCGGAAGCTTTTGTACCTAATTCAGGGGTAGCGCATCGTCCAGGTGGCCAACGTGGTGATATTGTTGATGTAGGGGCTGCTTTAGTTAAGCAATTAGAGAAAGATGGCGTAAACGCCATTCAAAGTACCAATATTCACGATTATCCGAGCTTTATGAAAGCATATGGCCCTTCAGAGGTAACAGCACAACAAATGCTTGCCGATAACCCTTCAATCCAGATGCTCTTTGACATTCATAGGGATGCCGATAAACGGCAAAACGTAACCGCCAATATCAATGGTGTACAAGTAGCGAAAATCACGATAGTTGTAGCTACCGGCCAGCAAGACTTGCCACAGCCGCATTGGCAGCAAAATCATGCCTTTGCCAAATTGATTGATGCCAAATTAAATGCTAAGTATCCAGGGTTATGTCGAGGGATACAATTAGTCGAATGGCGATATAACCAGCACCTTCATCCGCGGGCTCTTTTAATTGAAGTAGGATCTCAAGAAAGCAGCAAGGAAGAAGCTGTGCGTAGTATGGAAATCTTGGGTGGTGTACTGGCTGAAATACTTGCTGAAAGCCGGTAGTTATAGTTAGGAGGAAGAGCGTGTTTGAACGGGTGCCAACAGGTGATATTGGACTCATTGCCCGTGGTTTACTCATATTATTAGCAATCGTGATGATTGGTGTCGGAGTTGCCGAACACCAGTTGGGGACGCTAACTCAACGACCTGAACAAGAGCGTTTTTTTTATCTTGGCCGCAATCAGGAACACGTATATTCAGCCTATGCTTTTGGTTATGGTTTAAATCTGGGGAAAATATATCCGTTGGGCAGCATATCGATAGAAGAAGCCAGTGTTCGGTTAGCAATTGCGGATTATACTGTAACTTTTCCTACCAAGATTGGACTTGATGGTTCCCGTTTATGGTATTGGGTGGACATATGGCGCCGACAGTTCATTGCTGAAGCGTTTGCGGCAAAAACAACAGCCACTGCGTATTGGAATCAAGCCAGACCTTATGCGGAGGCCATTCTCCAAAATGTGAGAGTTCAAATTCAGCATGCTAATGAAGAGCTTAATGAATACCTTCGCGAAATTCGGTAAAGCTTGCAGTTAGCGGGCGGCAGATGGTATAATTTATAGAAATATGTAAAAATACATTTATTAATTATACCAGGGAGGAGCCCCAGTTAGATGGATACAGGACATATACGCAATTTTTCTATAATCGCTCACATCGACCATGGCAAGTCCACCCTTGCAGACCGATTGTTGGAGTATACAGGCGCTCTCTCTGCCCGGGAAATGGAAGACCAAGTGTTAGACCAGATGGAACTTGAGCGCGAGCGTGGCATTACAATCAAAGCGCAGGCTGTCAGATTGTCATATACAGCAAAAGATGGCGAAAGTTACATGCTTAACCTTATTGATACTCCGGGACACGTTGACTTTACGTATGAGGTTTCACGCAGTTTGGCGGCATGCGAGGGAGCGCTATTAGTCGTTGATGCCGCGCAAGGTATTGAAGCTCAAACACTGGCCAATGTTTATCTAGCCCTTGAGCATGACCTTGAAATTGTTCCGGTAATTAATAAAATTGATTTACCTAGTGCTGAGCCGGAAAGGGTTAAACATGAAATCGAGGAAGTTATTGGTCTTGATACCTCGGATGCTGTTCTATCTAGCGCAAAAACCGGTATTGGCATCGAAGAAATCTTGGAAGCCATTGTAAAAAAAGTTCCACCACCAAAAGGAAACATGGATGAACCTTTAAGTGCGCTAATTTTTGATTCTCATTTTGATTCGTACAAGGGCGTTATTGCCTATGTACGGGTAATGAATGGCTGTATTAAGCCAGGGATGAAAATTAAAATGATGGCAACTAATAAAATTTTTGATGTAACAGAAGTAGGGGTATTCAAGCCATATCTGGCCAATATTGACCAATTAGGCCCTGGACAGGTAGGTTTTGTTGCCGCAAGCATTAAAAACGTAAAAGACACCAGAGTAGGCGACACAATTACTTCCGCAGACCGGCCAGTTAAAGAGCCGCTTCCCGGTTATAGGAAAATTACCCCGATGGTATACTGCGGCCTTTATCCGGTTGACAGTTCCGACTACGAGAATCTGCGTGACGCATTGGAAAAATTGCAGCTTAATGACGCATCTTTGGTGTTTGAGCCTGAGACTTCGATTGCTCTAGGTTTTGGCTTTCGTTGCGGATTCCTGGGACTCTTGCATATGGATGTTATTCAGGAACGCCTGGAACGAGAGTACAACTTAACGTTGATTACCACTGCGCCAAGTGTAATTTATCGTGTATTCAGAACAGATGGTGAGGTTATTGAGATTGAGAATCCGTCAAAACTCCCCACTACTCAAGAAATTGAATACATTGAAGAGCCATATGTAAGAGCTACTGTCATGGTTCCTAATGATTTTGTAGGCGCTGTTATGGAACTATCGCAAGATAAACGCGGTGAATTTAAGGATATGAAGTATGTAGATACAAACAGAGTCATGTTGACATATCATTTGCCGCTGAGCGAGATTATTTTCGATTATTTTGACAAGCTAAAATCATCGACCCGCGGTTATGCTTCGCTTGACTACGAATTATCTGGCTACCAAACTTCAGCTCTCGTTAAATTAGATATATTACTAAATGGCGATCCGGTTGACGCTCTTAGTGTCATTGTTCATAAAGACCGGGCAACACAACGGGGGCGGCTGCTTGCAGAAAAATTGAAAGGTATTATCCCTAAACAAATGTTCGAAATTCCTATTCAGGCTGCCGTTGGGAACAAGGTAATTGCTAGAGAAACCGTGCGCGCTATGCGTAAGGACGTACTTGCTAAATGCTACGGCGGCGATATTACCCGTAAACGTAAACTGCTCGAAAAGCAAAAAGAAGGCAAGAAGCGTATGAAACAAGTTGGCAGCGTCGAAGTTCCTCAAGAAGCCTTTATGGCAATATTGAAGATGGATTAGCGGTAGGGATAGTATGAGTAAGCTTGGCCTATATGTTCATATTCCCTTTTGCAAACAAAAATGTTTGTATTGCGATTTTTCTTCTTATACGGGTCTGGAACATCTGTTTGTGGCCTATACTACCGCCTTGTGTCAGCAGATTGCTGAACAAGGCGGTATGTTATGTAAGCCTGTAGTTGACACAGTTTATATTGGCGGCGGAACACCAAGCCTGTTGCCTGCTGAATCAATGGAACAGATACTAAGAAGTCTTTATAGTAGTTTTACCATTGAGGACAAAGCCGAAATCAGCATGGAAGCCAACCCTGGTACAGTGACGCTAACGCAGTTGGCACGCTTGAAAACTGCAGGTATAAACAGAGTAAGCTTTGGAGTCCAGTCTTTTAATAATGAGTTACTTAGACGTTTGGGGCGGATTCATACCCTGTATGACAGTATGACTGCTTTGGAATATGCTCAAGCTGTTGGGTTTAATACTATTAGTATTGATTTAATGTATGGATTGCCGGGACAGACCTTGTCAGGCTTTGCCGCAGATCTTAAACAGGCGGCAGCATTACCTATCCAGCATATTTCGGTGTATGGACTTAAGTTGGAAGAAGAAACTCCGCTAGCCTTGGCCTACGAACGGGGCGAGCTTGAGCTGCCTGACGAAACAGAAGAAGAAGCAATGTATGATTTAATGACAAGCTTTTTACCTGCACAAGGTTTATTCAGGTATGAAATATCCAATTTTGCTTTTACCGGCAGGGAATGCCGGCATAATCTGAAATATTGGCGTTATCAACCATATTTGGGACTTGGCTGTGCCGCGCACTCATTCTCCCATGGGCAGCGCATAAGTTCAACGGCTAGCGTCCAAGAATATATAAGTGCTATAGCGGGAGGCCGTTCGCCAATTGTTATGCGTGATATCCTGACTCCAGGTCAGTCGATGGCTGAATATATTTTTTTAGCACTGCGAACTACCCGGGGAATGGTTGTGTGTGATTTTAGCCAGCAATTTGAAACTGATTTTTTTGAGCATTTTGGCATTACTTGCGAAAAACTTGAAAACCAAAGCTTGATAGCAACAGATAAAAAGCAAGTATGGCTGACTGAAAAAGGTATGAAGTTTGGTAATATTGTATTTAGAAGTTTTTTACCAGATTAACTCCAGCAGATGAGCCTTTACTATCTTGACATTACACCCAATGAGTGGTATTTTTTTAGTAGGTGTTAGCACTCGACTGGTATGAGTGCTAACAACAAGGAGGTGGAGTCGATATGGATGAAAGAAAGCAACAAATCTTACAAGCCATTATTGATGATTATATATCTACCGCCGAACCGGTCGGCTCGCGAACAATTGCCCGTAAGTATAATTTAGGTATAAGTCCTGCCACCATCCGTAATGAAATGGCCGATTTAGAACTTTTGGGTTATCTTGAACAACCGCATACTTCAGCGGGTAGAATTCCATCGGTTAAAGGCTATCGATTTTATGTTGACTGTTTACTGGCACCTCCGCAAATTTCTGAAAGAGATATACAAATAATTGATAATTGGTATCAAACCAAAGCGCGCAGAATTGACGAAGTTTTTCAGGAAACCGCAAAAATTCTTTCACGAATGACACGGAATGTTTCAATGGTGCTGGCACCACAAGTGTCCCAATGCATGTTTAAATACCTGCAGTTTCTGCCGCTTGACGAGCGCCGGTCGATTGTTGTTATTGTTACAGATACCGGCCTTTTAGAAAATAAAATAATCGAAATCCCCGAGGGGCTTAGTCACGATGACTTAGGCCGCGTAGCTGCTGCGATAAATTCCCGTTTAGGGGGATTGGCAGTTGAGCGGATAACAACACCCATGCTCCAGGATATTCAAAATGACATTTTACCTGATCCACAATTATATGAACGGGCTGTTAGTCTGCTCAAACATGTTCTTGCTACTGAGAAAAATGAAAAAATTTATCTTGGCGGTACAACACAAATGCTGAATCAACCAGAATTCCGGGATGTTGATAAAGTCCAGGGACTACTATCCATGCTGGAAGAAGACCGGCTTTTATGCGACATTCTTCACATGGCTAATAGTGATGGTGTTGTTGTTACAATAGGTCAAGAAAATAAATATACTGGTATTCATGACTGCAGTGTTGTTCAGGCAACATACCGTATTGATGGTCAGGTAGTAGGAACTGTTGCTGTGCTCGGCCCTACACGGATGGAATATGGCAAAACGATGTCTGTTCTTAAATTTATGCAACGCCATTTAGGTGAAATCCTGAATAAGTATAAAGTTTTATAGGTGGGAGGAAATCCATGAATTTGAAGCAAGCAGGCAGTGGCGCTGATGTTGATGAAAGACTGGCGGCTCTGTTAACTAACGCTAATGCAGTGCGGGCAATTACTGCTGCTGTTGAAGGTACGATAGGTCCAAAAGGTCTTGATACAATGTTGGTGGACCGTTTTGGCGAAGTAATTATTACTAATGACGGTGTTACAATTTTAGACAAAATGGATGTCAACCATCCGGCTGCCAAAATGTTAATTAATACGGCCAAGGCTCAGCAGGCAGAGGTGGGAGATGGTACAACCACTACCACGATTATGGCTGGCAGCCTAGTATCAGAGGGTGTAAATCAAGTTATGCGCGGTGTCCCTGTTGCCCGCGTTATAGAAGGCATTAAATACGGTGTTGCCAAGGTTCTTGACAGTGTAAAAGAACGTGCTCGCACTATTACTGAGATTGATGATCCCATACTTCGCAGTATTGCTATGATTGCGGGGCGTGAACATGAGGATATCGCCGATTTAGTTGTAGAGGCAGCTAAACTCATTGGTGTAGAAAAACTAAATGAGTATAATTTTAGACTGTCTGAAATTATTACTGCGGAAGCGGGCGCTAGTAATGAAGTATTTATGGGTGTAATTGTTGATCAAGAACGCATGACCCAGGAAATGCCTGATGAAATACTTAATGCTAAACTTCTGCTTATTGACGATGCCCTTGAACCTGAAGAAATTGAAGATGAGGCATTAAGCACAGAAGCCGGATTTAAACGGTATATTGATCTTCAAGATGAGTTTAAGAAGAATGTTCAAAAAATTGTAGACCTTGGCATTAACATTGTTATGGTTGACCGTGGCGTACATAGTGCTGCAGAAGAAATCCTTACAGACGCTAATATCATGGTTATAGAACGCGTATCTTCCAAAGATCTACGCCGGGTAGCAGACCATACCGGTGCACGAATGATTAAACGCACCGGACTGAAAAAAGAATTGGCTGATATTGAAAAATACTTGGGTGCCGCCGAAAAAGTTTATCAGGATGAAAAACTCGAGCAAGTACGCGTTATCGGCGGTAATGGTAAGCCGATGGCAACAATTCTTGTCGGTGCTGCCACCGAAGAAGTGGTAGGGGAGCGTGAACGCATCGCTAAAGATGCAGCATCCAGCGTACAGGCGGCTGTAAAAGGAGGTTACGTACCCGGAGGCGGTTCGATTGAAATCGCCATGACGCGTGAAGTAGGCAAATACCGGGAAAATCTAAAAGGAATGGCTGCTTACGGTCTTGATTGCGTTTCGCACGCTTTGAAGCAACCGTTATCGCAAATTGTAGAAAATGCAGGTTTTAATCCACTGGAAAAAGTAGAAGATGTAATTACTGCCCAAGCAGCGCAAAACCTTGATTCACTTGGTGTTGATTGTGATAGTGGCGAAGTAATTGACCTGTTGGAACGTGGGGTTATTGATCCTGTTCCGGTAAAACTGCATGCCATTAAGGCGGCCGGCGAGGTAGCTGTAGCTATTTTGCGTATTGATACAATTATAAAGAAAAAAGAAGAAGGCGCTAATGCCCAGAAGGCGGGCGGTTCAGAAAGTGGAATGCCTGACTTTTAATATAGCGGAGGTGGAGTAAGTGGCAGAAAAAGAACAAACTGAGGCAGTTCAGGAAAATTTAAATGCCGAAACTGTAAATGATAGTAATCCTGAAGTATGCTTTAGTCCGGATGAGGTAAATCAATTTATAACCGCATTAAACGAAAAAAGCCAGTTGCTTGATGAAATGAGTGACAGGTATAAGCGGCTGCAAGCCGATTTTGATAACTTCCGGCGGCGTACCAGACAAGAGAAAGAAGAATTATCAAATATAGTGGCTGAACGAATTATATGTGAATTGTTACCTGTTGTTGATAATTTTGAAAGGGCAACTGCCACTACTGCGACAGATGTCGAGACTTTGGCTACTGGGGTGCAAATGATATTCCGCCAACTTAATAACGCGCTTTCTCAATTAGGAGTAGAGTCAATAAATGCTGTTGGGAATATCTTTGATCCTACCCAGCATGAAGCCGTTATGCGAGTGGAAGATGCCAATCAACCTGAAGGTATGATTATCGAAGAATTGCAAAAAGGTTACAAAGTTAATGGACGGGTAGTTCGTCCAAGTATGGTAAAAGTAGTAGGCAATTAATAAGGTTATATAAGGAGGAAATTAACGATGGCAAAAGTAATTGGTATTGACCTTGGCACAACAAATTCCTGTGTATCTGTAATGGAAGGCGGGGAGCCTGTTGTTATTCCGAATCCAGAAGGCAGTCGAATTACCCCTTCGGTAGTAGGTTTTTCGAAAAATGGTGAGCGCTTAATCGGACAAATTGCAAAACGTCAAGCAGTATCTAATCCTGATGGTACCGTTAGCTCGATTAAACGGCACATGGGAACAAACTATAAAGTGAACATTGAAGGAAAAGACTATACTCCACAAGAAATTTCCGCTATGATTCTGCAGAAGCTTAAAGCCGATGCCGAAGCTTATTTGGGAGAATCCGTAAACCAAGCAGTAATTACTGTTCCTGCATACTTTTCAGACAGTCAGCGCCAAGCAACCAAAGACGCCGGCGCAATAGCCGGTCTGGAAGTACTAAGAATTATCAACGAGCCTACAGCTGCCGCTTTGGCTTATGGTATGGATAAAGGCGATGACCACACCATCCTGGTATTTGATTTAGGTGGCGGTACCTTTGACGTTTCTATTCTTGAATTAGGTGACGGCGTATTTGAAGTTAAAGCAACCAGCGGTAACAACCGTCTTGGCGGCGATGACTTCGACGAGCGTGTTATGAATTGGTTAGTAGCTGAGTTCAAAAAAGAGCAAGGCATTGATTTATCTGGCGACCGTATGGCGATGCAACGTTTGAAAGAGGCTGCTGAAAAAGCAAAAATCGAACTTTCCGGAGTGCTTACCACTAATATAAATCTGCCGTTCATTACTGCTGACCAAACTGGTCCTAAACACTTAGACCTTAATTTGTCCCGTGCTAAATTTGATGAATTAACTGCGGATCTTGTAGAAGCCACTATGGGACCAACCCGTCAGGCTTTAAGTGATGCAGGACTTACAGCCAAAGAAATTCATAAAGTTATTCTTGTTGGCGGTTCAACCCGTATTCCGGCTGTACAAGAAGCAATTAAAAAGTCCTTAGGCAAAGAACCGCACAAAGGAGTTAATCCTGACGAATGCGTAGCAGTTGGGGCAGCTATCCAAGCTGGTGTACTTGTTGGTGAAGTTAAAGATGTATTGCTGCTTGACGTTACTCCTCTCTCCTTGGGTATTGAGACCTTAGGTGGCGTATTTACCAAAATTATCGACCGCAATACTACTATTCCGACCTCTAAGAGCCAAACTTTCTCGACTGCTGCTGATAACCAACCTTCTGTTGACATTCATGTACTGCAAGGCGAACGTGAAATGGCATCCTATAACAAAACTTTAGGACGCTTTGAATTATCAGGAATTCCTCCTGCTCCCCGGGGTGTACCGCGCATTGAAGTAACTTTTGACATTGATGCCAACGGTATTGTCCATGTATCGGCTAAAGATCTAGGTACAGGCAAAGAGCAAAAGATTACCATTACTTCCTCCGGCGGTCTTGATAAATCCGAAGTCGAAAGAATGGTTAAAGAAGCTGAATCACATGCAGCTGAAGATAAAAAACGCAAAGAAGAAGTAGAAGTCCGCAACAATGCTGACTCACTAGTATACAATGCAGAGAAAACCATTAAAGAGTTTGGTGATAAAGCTGACAAAGCACTGGTAGAAAAAGTGCAGCAAGCAGCGGATAAGCTGAAAGAAACATTAAAAGGCAGTGACCTTGAAGCTATTAAAGCTGATACGGAAGCACTCACCAAACCTCTTTATGAATTATCTTCCGCAATGTATCAGGCCAATGCCCAAGCGGAAGGTGCTCAGCCTGGTAATGAACAAACTTCGCAGGGAGCTCCCCATGACGATAAAGTAGTTGACGCTGAATACAAAGTGGTGGATGAAGACAAGAAATAATTTTTTTGGGATGGTGTGAAGTGAGTAAGCGAGACTATTATGAAGTGCTGGGCGTACCTAAAACAGCGACTGAAGACGATTTAAAAAAGGCATACCGCAAATTGGCCCGCAAGTACCATCCTGATGTTAATCGTGATAACCCTAAAGAAGCCGAAGAAAAGTTTAAAGAAGTAAATGAAGCTTATGAAATACTATCCAATGCTGAGCGCCGGGCGCAGTATGACCAATTTGGTCATGCTGCGTTCGATGGCGCTAACGGTGCTGGTGGTTTTGGCGGGTTCAGTGGTGGTGCCGGCGGGTTTTCGGATATATTTGACATGTTTTTTGGTCAAGCTGGGTTTGGATTTGGCGGCAGCCGCCAAGCTGGTCCTGAGCGGGGTGCCGATTTACGTTATGATATGGAGATTAGCTTTGAGGAAGCTGCTTTTGGCTTAGAAACAGAAATTCAAATACCGCGTACAGAAGATTGTAGTGTCTGCCAGGGGTCTGGCGCTGCACCGGGAACACATCCGGAAACTTGTCCTGAATGTCGCGGCACAGGTCAAATTCAGGTAACCCAAAATACTCCGTTTGGCCGTATGGTCAATGTAAAACCTTGTGGTCACTGCCATGGGGAAGGAAAAATTGTCAAAACACCTTGTAAAGAATGCCATGGACGAGGTAAAGTCCGTGTTAATCGCAAAATTAAAATTAAAATTCCCGCTGGTGTTGACAATGGTTCCAGACTACGAGTGGCACATGAGGGGGAAGCCGGACAGCGTGGTGGTCCTCCTGGGGATTTATATGTTTATCTTTTTGTAAAACAGCATAAACTGTTTACGCGTGAAGGCAACGATGTTGTTTGTGAAGTACCAATTAATTTTGTGCAAGCTACCTTGGGTGATGAAATTGAAGTTCCCACCCTTGATGGCAAGGTTAAACTTAAAATTCCTGAGGGCACACAGACAGGCACAGTATTTCGCATTAAGGATAAAGGAATACCCCATTTACGCGGTCACGGTCGCGGCGACCAACATGTGCGCGTAAAACTAGTAACGCCGAAAAAATTAACAGACCGCCAAAAAGAGCTTTTACAGGAATTTGCTAAAGCCGGTGGCGCTGATCCTACATCTGAAGAAAAAGGTTTTTTTAAGAAGTTTAAAGGCGTTTTTAATGTTATGTAATAATTTTTATAGATAATTGAAGTTTAAGGGGCGATGGCGCATGAAATGGGCTGAAATCAGCATTCAAACTTCCCATGAAGCTACAGAGGCAGTGGCTAATATTTTTCATGACTTGGGTGCAAGCGGGGTAGTTATAGAAGACCCTGAATTGGTGAATGCTTATAGGCGCTCAGGTAGCTGGGATTACTGCGACATCCCCGAGGAATTGGAAACGGAAGTTGTAACAATCAAGGCATATCTGCCTGTCGATGACCAATTGGATGACAAACTTCGTATTTTTGAGGAACGTGTCAACCGGTTGCATGAACATAATCTGGATAAAGGACGAGGTTGTATAAATTGCCGGGAAGTTCAGGAAGAAGATTGGGCTTCTTCCTGGAAAGAATATTTTCATCCCGTGCGGGTTAGTGAGCATATTGTTATAAAGCCGTCATGGGAAGAATATCTACCTGTAGAAGGTGATATTGTTATTGAACTGGATCCCGGTATGGCTTTTGGAACAGGTACTCATCATACAACTTCTATGTGCATTCGCTGCTTAGAAGATACCATAAAAACTGGAAATATAGTTTTTGATGTTGGTACAGGTTCCGGCATATTAGCGGTATCTGCAGCAAAACTTGGTGCTACTCAGGTACATGCTATTGATCTTGACCCAGTAGCCGTGCGGGTAGCCAAAGAAAATATTGCTTTTAACAATGTTGAAGCAGTTGTCGGGGTTACCCAAGGTGATCTTTTGACAGGGGTAGAGGGAAAAGCTGATGTAATAGTCGCAAATATTATTGCTGATATCATTATAAAAATGCTTCCCGATGTCCGGATGCGCCTGGTGGATAACGGTACATTTATTGCCAGTGGTATTATCGCTGAGCGACTGAGTGATGTTACCGAGGCTCTTATTGAAAACGGCTTTGTTGTTGACAAAGCTATTGAAGAAGGCGGCTGGGTAGCCATTGTGGCTGGCAGCGGCAGCCGTTAAGGAGGCGCATATATGCGCCGTTTCTTTATTGATACGCCGATTAGCCAAACTATGAGGATTACTGGGATTGATGCCAGGCATATTGTTTCCGTGCTTAGACTAACTATTGGCAATACAATAATGGTATCTGGTCAGGACGGACAGGCTTGCAAAGCTGAGATCACGCAGGCAAGTCCGGAAATTGTGGAACTCAAATTACTTGAAGTTATAGAAGATAAGACAGAATCACCGATTGCAGTTTGGCTGGCACAAGGGTTGGCTAAAGGCGAAAAAATGGACTTTATAGTACAAAAAGCTGTGGAGCTTGGGGTGCACGGTATAATTCCTGTTATCACAGAACATTGTGTTGTGCGTTACGATTCTGCCAAACAGGCAGATAAAGTAACCCGCTGGCAAAAGATAGCCCGTGAAGCTGCTAAGCAATGCGGTAGAAGCCAAATTCCCCAAGTATATCCCATAGTTCATTTAGCCGATGTATTATTGAATAACGATCTCACTAATGCTAATAAAATAATGCTGTATGAGGGGGAAGCTTCCAAAGGGTTAAAGCAGGAGCTTGCTCAGTCTAGTTTCCAAGCATATGTGCTTTTTATTGGTCCAGAAGGCGGCTTTAGCAGTGCCGAAGTTGAGTTATGCCAACGACATGGTGTTAACATTGTTACTATGGGGCCAAGGATTATGCGTACTGAAACAGCCTCCTTGGCAGCTTTAACTTCTGTTATGTATGAGTGCGGCGATTTGGGGGGCTAACGATGCGGCAAGTAGCTTTTACAACATTGGGCTGTAAGGTAAACCAGTTTGAAACCGAGGTAATGGAGGGTCTATTCAAGGCTCAAGGTTACAAGGTTGTTAATTTTGACGAACAAGCCGACGTTTACGTTGTTAATACTTGCTCGGTTACTAATTTAGGTGAAAAAAAGTCACGCCAGCTCATTCGAAGGGCTAATAGGCTTAACCCTCAGGCTATTATTGCCGTCGCTGGTTGCTACTCCCAAGTTTCGCCCGAACAAGTGGCTAAAATAGCGGGAGTTGATGTTATTGTTGGAACACAAGATAGAGCACGAGTTGTGGAACTGGTAGAAAAGGCGGCCGCAAACAATAAAACGGTCCAAGTGAATGCAGTTACCGATATCATGCAAGCCAAAGAATTTGAGGATATACCGCTCTTTTCCATACCTGGGCGAACGCGAGCCTTTCTAAAAATTCAAGAAGGTTGTACAAACTTCTGTACCTATTGCATTATTCCTTACGCTCGCGGTCCTTTACGTTCCCGACCGCTCGCCAGCATTGCCGCGGAAACTGAAAAATTGGTAACAGCGGGTTTTAGTGAAATTGTTCTCACCGGTATACATTTAGGCGCCTTTGGACGTGATTTATCCAACGATGATAAGGATATTACCTTAGTTTCCGCTATAGAAACAGTACTAAAAGCTGGCGGCACAAAACTTAAGCGTCTTAGACTCGGTTCACTTGAATCAGTTGAAGTCTCGGAACGATTGATCCACTTAATGCAGACAGACATCCGGTTTTGTCAGCACTTGCATTTGCCCTTGCAGTCTGGTGATGATAGTGTTCTAAAAGCCATGAATCGGCATTATACGACTGCCCAATACCGGGAACTTATTAACAGCATTAAAACGAACGTGCCTAATATCGCTATCACAACAGATGTTATTGTTGGGTTTCCCGGAGAGACTGAGGATATGTTTGAAAATACACTGGCGTTCATTAAAACAATGGATTTTGCTAAAATTCACGTATTTCCTTACTCGCGTAGGACTGGTACGCCGGCCGCTAAGTTTCCTGAGCAGATATCTGAATCAGAAAAAAAGCACCGTGTGCAAATTTTACAGCAGTTAGCTGATAAGCAAACTGAAAATTATCAGCAGTTATTTATAGGGCAAAATCTAGAAGTTTTATTTGAGTCTAGTGAAGCTAAAGGTATGATTTCAGGTTTAACTGCTAATTATGTTCGAGTTTATGCAACCGGGTCCCAGGAAAACGTAGGACAAATTCGTAATGTTAAACTTGAACACCCCTATCAAGAAGGGTTATGGGGTCAAATAATTGAATAATTTTCTTCTTTAGCATAATTTCGGCAGGAATTTGCCCAGTTAGGCAGAATAAATTAGAGAGCAAGTGTGTATTACTATCTACTGCGGAGGGATTGCCCATGCAGCAAGACTGTATATTTTGTAAGATTGCGAATAAAACCATTCCGGTAAATGCCGTATATGAAGATGAACAGATTATTGCTTTTCCTGATATAAATCCGGCTGCGCCTGTACATCTGCTGCTTATACCGAAAAAGCATATTGCTAATATTCTAGAAGCATCGTCAGAAGATGCCGCTTTGTTAGAACATATTATGACGACAATACCTAAAATTGCTGCAATTGCCGGTCTAGCCGAAGATGGATTTCGTACAGTCATAAATACAAAAGATAATGGTGGACAAACCGTATACCATCTCCACTTTCACATTTTAGGTGGTCGTTTTATGACTTGGCCTCCAGGTTAATATTGACAGCATTTACGTGTTTAGTGTATAATAATTGGGTGTATGTTATTCAAGTACACTTCCTCGTAATGGTTCTAGTGGAGGGAGGGAGATCAGATGTCTGAAGTAAAAGTAGGCAAAAATGAAACGCTTGACAGCGCACTCCGTCGGTTCAAGCGCACCTGCCAAAAAGCTGGGGTTCTTGCGGAAGTTAGAAAACGCGAGCATTATGAGAAACCCAGCGTAAAGCGCAAGAAAAAATCCGAAGCAGCGCGTAAACGTAAGTTTAACTAGTTTCGGAGGTATCAAACTCATGTCTATAAAAGACAGATTAACAGATGATATGAAGCAGGCTATGAAAGATAAAGAGGCTGGCAAATTACGGCTTTCTGTTATTCGCATGGTTCGTGCCAATATCAAGTATGTTGAAATCGACAAAAAGAGAGAACTTTCTGAAGAAGAAGTTCTGGATGTATTGGCTAAAGAAGTCAAAATGCGCCGGGATTCGATGGAAGAGTTTAAAAAAGGAAATCGTCCTGATTTAGTGGAGACCCTTGAACAAGAAATCGACATTCTGATGCAATACCTTCCTCAACAATTAAATGAGCAAGAAGTGCGTATACTTGTAGCTGAAGCTGTTAAAGAGGTGCAAGCTATTAACGCCAAGGATATGGGCAAGGTTATGGCTGTATTGATGCCAAAAGTTAAAGGACGTGCTGACGGCAAGCTCGTAAACAACACTGTGCGCGAGTTCTTAAATCAGTAGAACAGATTTAAATCCGGCGTTTATAACGCCGGATTTTTAGTCTTATTGGCAATTAAAAGAAAAAAAGACAAGCAATTAGCTTGTCTTTTGGTTAGTTAGTGAAGCATATAGTATTAAAATATTTACTGAAACTAATTAAAAATGATAGTGTAATGTAATTTTTAGTTATTATTTCGAAATACTACAATGATTATAAAAAAAGTACCGAAAAGTTTGCTGTAAGTGAAGCGTAATTAAACTATATCGTTGCTGCAAATAGTATTGAAAGCTTCACAACTATACTAAGACAATAACATACACCATTCGACAAGTCAATACAATATAAAGATGTAAAAATTTTCAAACTTTCGACAAGCCATATTCTCTGCCAAACAGGAATGATGGAATTTGTTGCCGAATAAACTAATAAGAGATTCTAAAAATTAAGTATCGTTTTTGAGGTGAGTAGATGCAGCATAAAATTTTTCATAAAAAATTATTCATTTCAATGATGCTCTTGTGTACCATATTGATTTTGGACAAGCCGGTATATGCCGAAGCCGGCCCGATTATCAGCATAGCTATAAAAGGGGAAATAAATGGTGGTCAGGCCGCTCTTGTTCATAAAGCTATGAACGATGCACGCAGCAAGCAGGCGCAGGCTGTATTAGTTGAGATTGATACTTTTGGCGGGCTGGTAGATGCAGCTGTTAGTATTCGCGATATGATTATTAACTCGCCTGTTCCAACAATCTGCTATATTAAAAACCGTGCATGGTCAGCCGGTGCGCTTATAGCTATATCTCATAAACATATTGCTATAGCGCCGGGAGGGAGCATAGGTGCGGCTGAACCTATCCCGACTACAGAGAAAACGGTAGCTGCCTTAAAAGCCGAGTTCGCAGCTACAGCCAATCAAACAGGTCGAAATCCGCAGGTAGCGGAATCCATGGTAGATAAATCGCTTGGATTCCCTGGCTATGCTGAACCAGGCCAGATTCTGGCGCTTACCGATTATCAGGCCACTCAAGTTGGGTATGCTGATATTGTCGCACCAGACCGTGAAACTGTATTAGCTCATTTTGGCTTATCAGGAAATACTGTGATAGAATATACACCAGGATGGCAGGAAAAAATGGCAGGCTGGTTGTCTGACTCCACTGTTAAATCATTTTTAATGTCGATAATCTTTTTGGCAGTATTAACTGAAATAAAAACAGCTGGCTTAGGGGTTGCTGCTTTTATTGGCTTAGTAGCAGCGCTACTGTTCTTTGGCAGTCAATGGATAACGGGTATTGCCGGCTGGCTAGAAATTATTTTATTTTTAGGCGGTATTCTACTTATTTTGTTTGAACTTTATACACCAGGAGTGGGTATCTTCGGAATAAGTGGAATTATAGCTATCTTTGGCAGCTTATTTTTGTCCTTAGGAGCCAATGCAGCTGCTGTGAATATGCTGGCAATCAGTTTGATGATTGCGATTATTCTTTTCCTGGCAATTGCTAAAAGCTTGCCTTCAAGCAAGCTTTGGTCTCGGTTGATTTTAAAAGACGTCGAAACCAAAAACGCCGGGTTTAGCAGTAGCCAAGATTACAGCTCATATCTGGGGAAGACAGGAATAACACCAACTGGACTCAGGCCTGCTGGGGCTATGATTATTGATGGCGTGCAACTTGATGTAGTATCAGAAGGGCAATTCGTTGCACCTAAAGAATTAGTTAAGGTGGTGAGCATAACCGGAAACCGTATTGTTGTACGACCTGTAAATTCTAATAATATATAGGAGGTAGTATTGTGTCAGCTTTAATTGGTAGTGCTTTTTTTATCATTCTTGTAATTGTAGGAATCAGTATATTCCTTCATTTTGTTCCTATTGGTTTGTGGATTTCAGCTTTGGCAGCAGGAGTTAATGTCGGAATCTTTACGCTTGTTGGTATGAGACTCAGACGAGTTCCCCCCAGCCAAATTGTGCTTCCTTTAATTAAAGCCAACAAAGCCGGCCTTGATGTCAACGTTAATCAACTGGAAGCTCACTTTTTGGCAGGTGGTGACGTCGATAAAGTAATCGATGCCCTAATTGCCGCCCATCGTGCCGAAATTCCGTTGCCATTTGAACGTTCAGCTGCTATTGATTTGGCTGGCCGGAATGTTCTTGAAGCCGTACAGATGAGTGTTAATCCAAAAGTCATCGAAACGCCGTTTGTTTCTGCAGTAGCAAAAAACGGTATTGAGCTGAAAGTCAAAGCCCGGGTTACTGTAAGAGCAAATATTGATCGTCTGGTTGGCGGCGCCGGCGAAGCTACAATTTTAGCCCGTGTCGGCGAAGGTATTGTTACAACAGTAGGCTCAACTGATGATCACAAAGAAGTTCTAGCTAATCCGGATTATATTTCGCGTACGGTATTAACCAAAGGTTTGGACTCAGGTACTGCCTTTGAGATTTTATCCATTGATATTGCGGACGTTGATGTAGGCCGCAATATCGGCGCTGAATTGATGACAGACCAAGCTGAGGCTGAAAAACGAATAGCGCAGGCTAAAGCGGAAGAGCGCCGGGCTATGGCTGTTGCCCAAGAACAAGAGATGCGGGCTTTTACGCAAGAAATGCAGGCTAAAGTAGTAGAGGCTCAAGCTGACGTACCTAAAGCCCTTGCCGTTGCTCTCAAAGAGGGGAAAATTGGGGTTATGGATTATTACAATATGAACAATGTATTAGCAGATACTCAAATGCGCGAAACTATTGCTAAAACTGGACCGGTAGAAAATAATCCAAAATCTGATGATTCTAAGAAATAGGTCGGTGTGCTATGGATATATTAATACCATTGCTAATCCTGTTCATAATGTATGTTATACCTGAGCTGTTAAAACGACGTAAGCAACCAAAAGAATATAAATATCCGGATATTCCGGATAAAGTTACTCAACCGGCTGAAATGAAACCCAAACACGTAGAGATTAAGAAAAAACCACAATTAGATTATGACTTGCCAAAAAATGCAGCAATTCATCAGAAACCCACTGTCGCAATGCCGGTTCAGGTAGTTGTGCCTCATAGTGTCGAAGCAGAGTCACCTTGGCAAGGTAAACTATCCCCTCAGATAGTGCAAAATGGATTAATTTTTGCAGAAATACTTCAGCCCCCTCGTGCTTATCGGCCTATTTGGCGGTCACGAAAATAAATATAGTAATTGAAGAATTTAGTGTAAAACAGGGAAAAATAATCCCTGTTTTATTTTTTTATGATCTACGCACACTAAAAGGGATAACAAATAATTTAAAAAGGGGGCAAAACATATGTCAGATTATAAGGGCCGCCTTACTTATGCAAAAGGGACCTATATGGAATTTGTCGTTGCTCCTAACCAGGACGTAGATTTTGGTGATATCTTAGTAGTTGAGGGTAAAAACGATGATAAGTTCTATATTCGTGCTTACGATTTTAAGATTAAATCCCGTTGGTCAGGAATGAATGGTGTCAGTTACCTGATGAGTAAACTTGACGAGAATGGTCAAGTAGCCAATCAAGAAGAACTTGATTTTTATTTGGGTGGTAATCACACTGTAAAAATTGGAATTGCTGAACAGCTTTGTTATGCTGATGCCCAAGGGCAGCTATTTAATCCTAAAACCTGTCCTGATTTCTTTTGCGAAGTGCGTGGGCTGACAGAAGGCGATACAGCTTTACTGAATGAAATGAAAGGCGATTTAGAAATTGGTTATTTAAAAAGTGGTAGAGAAGTATTAAAGTTACCTGTAGGCATTTTTGGCTCAAAAGCGATCACTGAACATATAGGCATTTTTGGAACAACTGGTTCAGGAAAAAGTAATTTGGTAAAAGTGCTTTCCAGTTCTATTATCGACAGTGAAAATTATGGCTTACTGATATTTGATGTTCATAATGAATATTACCGGGATTTATCTATGCATCCAGAGGTTAATCAAAGACTAGTCGTATATAATACCAGCCCTGAAGCGGAACGGGAAACTGTGCGTAAACTTGCACTTAACTATAATGAGGTCGATCCGGAAGATATTACTGCTTGTGCTACTTTTAGTGAACCCCAGCTTGACGCTATTTATAAATTGTCATCAGTTTGGCAAGATCGTTGGATGGATTATATTCTTAAGTATGATACGGAAGATATAATTGAAGAAATTGCCGGTTGTACTGGGCAAAAGTTCCAATCAAGAACGATTAGTAAAATAAAAAGTATCTGTTGGAATCTAGAACAGGAGCTTAATATTAGTGATGAAGTAAAAAGCTATGATGGAGTTACCGCAATTAGCCAAATGCTTAACGATTTAGAACAGGGAAAGGTTGTTCTTGTTGAGTTGAAAAATATTTCAACTATTGGCGAACAGGCTTTATCAACCTTATTATCAAAAAAAATGCTGCTGCATTATGCCAATAAAACAGAAGCTGAGCGTGCGCAAACTAAGCCTGTACTAATTGTATTGGAAGAAGCACATCGCTTTTTGGGTAAAAAAGAGCAAAGTTCACAAAATGTCTTTGCTCGTCTGGTCAGCGAAGCCCGGAAATTTAATATAGGTTTGTGTGTCGTAGATCAACAGCCTAGATTATTAGCTGATAAAGTATTATCGCAACTAAATACCCTGTTCATATTAGGGTTGGCCTCGAAGGCTGACAGAGGAAAATTGGAATCTATGTGCCGGAAGGATATTCTGCAGCAGCGTAATGAAATTAAAAATCTTGATTGCGGCGAAATGATCGTAGCTACTAACTATATGCGATTTGCTGCTCCAGTAAAGGTTCATAAATTTGATGAATATTTAATGCGGAGCCATAATACAATTACTGAGCCCCTGAGCTCGACAATTGTGCAGCCATCGCTGGCAATATGAAATAAGGACTAGGATTCAGGTAGATTTTAACTTCATCTAAGTCCTAGTCGAACTAATTGGAACTTAGCTACTCGCTTATATCCGTAGGGATATAACTCCCACTTTAAAGATAAGAGTCATAGAGTGACTTAACCGTTGTATAAATTAATTTATACTAAAGTCCCCCCTTATCATGTACTAATAAGCCTATTAATTGGCATACATTTGTATATGAGGGGGGATTTGTCATGTTACGCCGTAAAGGGAACTTACACTCTCTGGCAGGTCTTTTAGAAATACCACAAGATATAGTGCTAGATTTACCTAGAATAACCATGCTTGGCAACAAACAGCTTTTAGTGGAAAATCACAAAGGGATTATTGAATATACCCCTTCATTAGTTCGCATAAAATTAACCCAGGGAGAACTATTTATACATGGTGAAAATTTATCTCTAGGAAACTTGCAGGCAGAACAAATTCTTGTGGAAGGCGTTGTGCAGGAGGTTAAATATGATATTTAATCCTAATTACCTGCGCGGTGCCGTCAAAATACGCGTTATCGGTACAATGCCCGAACGATTTATAAATCTCTGTATAACAGAGCAAATATTATTATGGGGCATCAACAAAAAGGGAGAAGATCTGATTGTATGGATAGGGCTAAATGACTTTTTTAAAATCCGCCCTTTGGTAAGGTGCAGCCGGACAAAAGTAAAAGTGTTAGCGTATCGTGGACTGCCTTTTGTTATAAAGCGTATGAAATATAGGAAAGTTCTAGTGGCTGGTGTTGTACTATTTATTATTTCGCTTAATGTACTTTCCTCATATGTTTGGTTTGTAGAAGTAAAAGGCTTGAAAAATGTACCTGAAACAGGAATACGATATGTGGCTGAACAACATGGACTAAAACTTGGGTCAGTTAAAGATGGTCTTGATGTTAAAGCAATAGAGCGTGAAATATTGCTTACTGTTCCTGAAGTAGCATGGGTTGGCATTAATTTTACTGGGACAAGAGCTGTTATTGAAATAGTAGAAAAAACAATGCCCAAGCAAGAAACCAAAGCTCCAGCTCATATCGTCGCTTCAAAAGATGGGGTAATTACCGAAATAATTGCGTTGGCAGGTCAACCAGCGGTAAAAAACGGTGACACTGTAAAGAAAGGAGATTTACTAATAAAAGGATTTGCTCCGCAACCTGCGCCAGTTATTGAAGAAGGTCAGCCACCAATAATAAATGTTCCCCAGGAACTTATTCGTGCAAAGGGAATAATTAAAGCGCATGTATGGTATGAAAGTTATGCGGAAGCCGAACTTAAACAGCTTGCTGTAAATCGAACAGGTAATCGCCAAGTTGGTGTTGCTATTAAATTGGCGGGCAAAGAAGTGTCTTTTAATACAACCTCGGTTAGGCCATTTCAGGAGTTTGAAACTGAGATTATACATAAACAACTGCCTGTGTGGAGGAATAGTGACTTAATTGTCGAATCAACTATTACTGTGTATCATGAAATCAATTCGACATGGGCTGAAAAATCGTTTGAGCAAGCTAGAGAGCAGGCATATACAAAAGCTATTCAATTAGTACAAAACGCTATTCCCGAAGCAGCTCTAATATTAACTCGCAATTACGAAGTGCTAAGAACGCCCGAAGAGAATATCGTTAGAGTAAAAGTCAATGTGGAAACAATTGAGGATATTGGGCAAACTATAAATATTTCCCAGTGAAAATTATGTAGGGGGCATTGTATATTTGGAGAAACGGATAAGCTTTGCAGACACTAAAGAAGCAATAGCAGTTCTTGGAAGAAATGATGAGTTTTTAGATTTATTTACACAACAATTCTCTAGCAAAATAACCGCTAGAGGGCTTGAAGTAGTTTTTGATGGTGAACCCAGCGATATAGATAAACTTCAAAGATTATTTACTGAATTGATTTATCTGTATCGTCAAGGGAATCCGGTAACAAGTCATGATGTACGTTATAGCATACGTATGATTTTAGATGGTCAAGCCGATTTTCTTCATCAAATGTATTCTGATATTGTTATCGTTACTGCTAAAGGGCGTCATGTCAAACCAAAAACATTAGGGCAAAGCCAATATTTAGAAGCAATTCGACACAACTATATTACCTTTGGAATAGGACCAGCGGGAACAGGGAAGACTTATCTTGCTGTTGCTATGGCAGCATTTTCCTTAAAAAATAAGCAAGTTGAACGAATAATTCTTACGAGGCCGGCAGTTGAAGCCGGAGAAAAGCTCGGTTTTTTACCAGGAGATTTACAAGAAAAAGTAGATCCTTACTTACGACCGTTGTATGATGCCATGTATGACATTATGGGGACAGACACAGTCCAAAAGTTCATGTCTAAAAATATTATTGAAGTAGCTCCTTTAGCTTACATGCGGGGGCGAACTCTGGAAGATTCCTTTATTATTCTCGATGAGGCACAAAACACCACTACCGAGCAAATGAAAATGTTTCTGACAAGAATGGGCTTTGGTTCAAAAATGGTTATAACTGGCGATATAACGCAAATTGATTTGCCGGTAGGTGTTAAATCCGGACTTAAGCATGCCCAAGCCGTGCTAGGCAATGTTCCTGGAATTGGAGTGCTTAATTTAAATGAAAGTGATGTTGTAAGACATGAAATAGTCAGCCGAATCATCAAGGCTTACGAAGAGTACGGTCAAAAGTAAGAACAAATATCAAGCATTTGTAAAAATGATTGATATTTAATGGAGTGAAGAAAAGATGATGTCGGTTAATAGTAAGTTGCGAGAACTGTTTGTTCCAAACAGTTCTTATGCTAGACCTTTAGTTCGCCGAATCGGCTTGTTTATAGTTTTTTTTGCTTTATATATGCTTTGTTTATCTGCTGATTTTATTCCGGAAAAAGTGTCTTTGCAGATTGGTCAGGTAAGTGACAGAGACGTGGTCGCACCAAGGACGGTATCCTACGTAGATGCCACCAAAACTAAAAAACTTGAGATGGAAGTAATGGCTAGTGTCGTTAATGTCTACGACATGGATATTTCTGTTATGGCTAAAGCTGAAGAAGAAGTCAGCGCCATCTTCCGGTCAACGCAAATGGTGCAGACCGATAAAACATTAAACACTGAACAAAAGTTGCAAAAATTAACTCAGGATTTGCCAGCAACTCTTTCAAGCACAGTTGTTACTAGCTTACTACAGTTAGATGAAACCGAATTAGTAAAGACAGAAGACTATACTAAGTCAATATTACGTAAGTATTTGCAACGTGGTATTCGCGATGACGATTTTGATATTGCCAGAAAACAGGTAGTGCTTGAAGCGGAAGAACTTGGATTGGGTAAAAATGCAGAAACTGTTGTGGCTGGTATTGCTCAAACTCTTATCAGACCAAATTTTATTCTGAATGTGCGCGAAACCGATAAACGTAAACAATCAGCATTAGCCAATATTGAGCCAGTTCGTGAAACCGTAAAAAAAGGCCAAGTATTAGTACGGCGTGGAGATATAGTAACCGGAGAACAAATTCATGTAATGGAAGAACTCGGGCTATACGCCGGCAATGTTAGTGAAGTTCGGATTCTGGGGCTTACCATTTTTGTGCTCCTTATAATGGGTATTTCATTGGGTTACTTGTACAAATTTTCTTGTCAGGTATACGAAAACGACAGATATTTAGTTTTGCTGGGGCTTATTGTCCTGGTTACTATGCTAATTGCCAAAGTAGCTCATTATTATTCAGATTTTGCAGCACCAATTGCTGCTGGAGCATTATTAACCGCTATTCTCATAAATACGAGAGTAGGGCTTTTAATCAGTATAATTATGGCAATGTTTTTTGGCGTGATTGTTGAAAATGATTTAAGAGCTGTAGCTGCAGCTCTTGTTAGTGGCATGGCAGGTGTATATAGTGTCACTAAAATGGCTCACGGTTATAGTCTGACCAGAGCCGGGGTTTGGATTGCAATAGTTAATTTTTTAGCAATTGCTTCAACAGGCCTGATTGAACAACTTGATAGTGCAGAAGTACTTTTTCAATGCTTGCTCGGTGCTTTTAGCGGAATTACCGCCGCTGTTATCACGACGGGTCTGCTGCCTTATCTTGAACATGCATTTAATATAACTACTCCAATTAAGCTCTTAGATATGGCAAAACCTAATCACCCTTTGTTACAAAGGCTGTTACTAGATGCACCAGGAACTTATCACCATAGTGTACTTGTCGGTAACCTGGCTGAAACTGCGGCCGTTACTGTTGGAGCCGATCCAGTAGTTGTTCGGGTAGGTGCCTACTATCACGACATTGGAAAAATTAAGCGACCATATTTTTTTATTGAAAATCAAGTAGGCTGCGAAAACCCTCATGATAAGATTGCACCCTCGCTGAGCACGCTTATTGTTACGTCGCATATTAAAGACGGTCTTGATCTGTGCCGTGATTATAAACTGCCACAAGTGATCACAGATATTGTCGAGCAGCATCATGGTACTACCTTGGTATCCTTTTTTTATAAGCGGGCTACTGAAACTGAACATGGCGAGTGCGTCATAGAAGCAGATTTCCGGTACGAAGGACCGACTCCGCAGACAAAAGAAGCGGCTTTGATAATGCTTGCTGATGCTTGTGAAGCAGCCGTGCGATCAATTAGTAAACCAAATGTCAATAGAATCGAAGCTACTGTTCGTAAAATAATTAGGGAACGGCTACAAGACGGTCAGCTTGACGAATGTAACCTTACATTAAAGGATTTGAAGATAATCGGTGATGTGTTCATTAGGCTATTATCTAGCATGTTCCACACCCGTATTGAATATCCTGAGGCCTTGAAAGAGCTTGAGAGGAGAAAAGTTAAATATGGAAATAATAATAAACAACCTGCAGGAAAAGATGAAGATAACTTCGGAAATGGAACAAACGTTGACGCAGGTACTAAACAAAGCGTCTGAGGTTTATGGACTCGAACCGCAAGCTGAAGTAAGTGTAGTGTTGGCCGATGATGAATATATTCGTCAGCTTAATCGCCAGTACCGGAGTAAAGATACACCCACTGATGTGCTGTCGTTCGCAATGAACGATCATTGTGCGGAGGATCATGAACCAGACATTGCTGAAGCGCCGGAAGATATAGAAATTTTACTGGGTGATATTGTAATATCGCTGGAAACTACCGCTAGGCAGGCGCAAGAGTTCGGCCATAGTTTGGAACGTGAACTGGCATATTTGACTGTTCACGGCATGCTGCATCTTTTAGGTTATGATCATGAGGAAGAAGAAGATCGGGCTGAGATGCGTCAGGAAGAAGAATATGTACTATCGCTTCTTGGCATTACGCGTGAGTGAGTAATTATTAATGCAGAATCTTGCTGCTTTTAGATACGCAATTGCTGGAATTCTTTACTGTGTCCGGCAGGAGCGGAACATGAAAATTCATGTAGTGGCTGCGTTAGCGGCAATTTTTGCGGCTTGGCAAATGGATCTCAGCAGTACGGAATGGGCGATCTTACTAATCAGTATAGCGGGAGTAATTACTGCAGAGTTATTTAACACTGCTATAGAATCCGTTGTAGATAGAGTTTCCCCAGAAATGCATCCACTTGCTAAAGCTGCCAAAGATGCCGCTGCCGGGGCCGTACTTGTGCAAGCTATGGCGTCTTTAGGTATTGGCTATATTTTATTTTTTAACAAATTAATAAAATGGTGGGGATAATATGGGCGAGTTAGGAGAAGCTGCTCTTTTGGCAAGAGAGAAGGCATACGTGCCATATTCCAAGTTTAAGGTAGGAGCAGCGGTCAAAGGAAAAAGCGGCAAAGTATATACTGGCTGTAATATTGAAAATGCGTCCTATGGCTTAACCAATTGTGCTGAACGTACTGCAATTTTTAAAGCTATATCTGAAGGCGAACGGGAACTTACCGCAATAGCCGTAGTAGCCGATACACCCGCGCCATGTTCACCCTGCGGTGCCTGCCGGCAGGTTATGGCCGAGTTTGGTATTAACGAGATTATTCTAATGAATCTGAAAGGTGATAAAAAAGTAGTTAATATGGAAGAGCTTTTGCCTTTTAGCTTTTCCAAAGGGGATTTTACAGGAGACGGTGATAAGAATGAATAAAGAAAACTACAAGTCCGGATTTGTGGCAGTTATTGGCCGCCCCAATGTCGGCAAATCCACATTAATGAATAATCTAATCGGTCAAAAAGTTGCTATTATGTCGGACAAGCCTCAAACGACCAGAAATAAAATTATGGGGGTTCTAACCCTGGATGATGCGCAAATTCTATTTATAGATACCCCTGGCATCCACAAACCAAAACACAAACTGGGCGAGTATATGGTTAAAGAGGCGGAAGGCTCATTACGCGAAGTTGAAGTCATCTTATTTGTTGTTGACGTAACTGCCGAAATGGGACCTGGGGAACGTTACATTTTGGACAACTTAGTTAACGTCCGGACACCGGTAATTTTGGTCGTGAATAAGATAGACAAAATAGAAAAGGCTAAACTCTTTCCTATTATTGAAAAATACACATCACAATTCAAATTTGCCGCGGTAGTACCAATCTCGGCGATTGACCATACTAATTTCGACGGATTAATAATGGAAATCAAGAATTATCTTGAACCTGGCCCGCAATATTACCCGGAAGATATGATCACTGACCAGCCTGAACGCTTAGTGATTGCGGAACTTATCCGGGAAAAAGTTTTACATTTAACCAAAGAAGAGATTCCTCACGCTATTCTTGTTGACATAGAGGAAATTGCAACCAGACCAAATGACGACTTATATGTAAGGGCTGTTATTTATGTCGAGCGTGATTCACAAAAGGGAATTGTCATTGGGGCCGGTGGACGCCTGCTTAAAGATATAGGTCGCATGGCACGTGCTGATATTGAAAGTTTGTTAGGATCTAAAGTATATCTTGACCTATGGGTAAAAGTAAAAAAAGATTGGCGTAATCGGCCAAATGTGTTAAAAAGCTTTGGTTTTGAGTAATAAAAAAATAAGTTTGGGAGCTGCCGCTCAGCGGTGGCTTTTTTTATCCAATAGAAATAAAATTTTCTCATGAAAGCAAGATCGACTTCGCTGTCGTCAAAAGGCTGTGGTTTTTTATAACATGAGGATTAAGTCCGAAGCTTATTGACCAATACGGTGCTTAATGGTATCATTTGTAAAGAGAGGTGTATTAATGAAGTGGTCTTCAAAGTATTTTATTAACGGGTTAATTATAATTGTACCAATTGCAATTACTGCAGTTGTTATTATTAATATCTTTTCCTTTACTGAAAGTTTGTTAGGAAGATATTTACCGATTCATTTTCCAGGTCTAGCGTTTGTTGTCGTACTTATTTTAATAGTAATTGTCGGCTGGTTATCTTCCCACTGGCTTTTAAAAAAAGTTATTGGTTATGGTGAACGCCTGCTTGGCTCAATCCCTATCGTAAAATTTATTTACAATAGCGTCAAGCAACTATCTACCGCAGTATTTGAATCACAGAAGTTATTAAAAAATGCAGTCTTGGTACCCTATCCGCATCCGGGAGTTAAAGCGCTGGGGTTTGTTATGCCGGAATTATCGGCGCCATTAGCAGAGAAATTTGATGAAGAGCATGTTTGCGTCTTCGTCCCCATGAGCTTAAACTTGACTTCCGGGTTTAATATTATCTTACCTAGACGGGATATAATACCTTTAGATGTAACAAGCGAAAGCGCATTACAATATGTTATTACCGCCGGCGCAATTATGCCGCGCGGTAATGATTCCAATAACTAGGGAGAGATGCTTTATCGATTCGCCTTTACTCAGTTTATTAAAACTGACGGCTGCTTTATTGCTGGTCTTATTAAATGGTTTTTTTGTTGTAGCCGAATTCTCGCTGGTCAAAATCCGTAAAACTAGGCTGGAAGAGCTTGCTCATCAGGGAAATGGGCGTGCAAAGCAAGCTTTGAAAGTAGTATCATCGTTCGATACCTATTTAGGTGCAACCCAATTGGGCATTACGCTGGCCTCCTTGGCACTTGGTTGGTTAGGTGAGCCGGCCGTATCATCTTTATTGGAACCTGTTTTAATTGAGTATTTTCCGGATTCGGAGTGGATGGTCACAACTATAAGTATTGCTTTAGGCTTTACCATTATAACTTTTTTGCATATTGTTATTGGAGAACTTGTTCCCAAATCAATGGCTATTCAACGAACAGAGAGCCTGGCAATGGCTTGCGTATGGCCACTATATATTTTTCATAAACTTGGGTATCCTATTATCCTACTGTTTAATCGCTCCGCTAAGGCAATTTTGGGCATGATGGGAATTGAGGCCGCTAATGAGGCTGATTTAACCCATTCTGAAGAAGAATTACGAATGATTGTGAGTGCCAGTCACCGTGGCGGGGTTCTTAACCAAATGGAAAGCGAACTCATTGATAATGTTTTTGATTTTGCTGATCGCTTGGCACGGGAAATTATGGTACCCCGTCAAGATATGATTTGCTTGTTTTCTGATGATTCTTTCGAAGAAAACATGAAAGTAGTAAAAGAAACAGGTCATACCCGGTACCCCTTATGTATCGAAGATAAAGACCATATTATCGGTATGGTCCATCTGCGGGATTTAATGGATTTTGATGTTTGTCCAGATGGTGAACGTGATTTGACTTCGATTGTTCGGGAGATATTAGTAGTACCGGAAGGTATGTCAGTCGCTCAGCTATTGCAGGTCATGCGCCGTAAACGTACTCATTTGGCAATTGTTGCTGATGAATACGGCGGCACTGCCGGCTTGGTAGCCCTTGAGGATGTTATTGAGGAAATAGTCGGCGATATCCAAGACGAGCATGATATTGTCGATGATATTGAAATTCAACGGCTAGCAGATGGCAGTTACGAATTTGATGGCAGAGTGCTTCTGGATGATGTCACAGAACTTTTAAATATCCGCCTGGATGAGCATGAAGAGGATACCCTCGGCGGTTATATTTTTGGAATGCTGGGACGTCGCCCGGAAACCAGTGACCAAGTAGATATCGGTGATTACTCATTTGCAGTGCTTAGAGTTAATGGTTTTAGAATTGTAAGGGTTAAGGCAGTACCACTTCTTCCGCCACAAGTTGCGGAAGAAGATTAAAATAATTTAATAAGTTTTTGTGGCTAGTCCTGCTTGTTAATCTTAGTGTGAAGGGATGATGTCGAGTGTTATTACGGGAAACAATGTGGGAAATCTTTTTAAGTACCGGTAATATCGATGCTTACCTTGCCTATCGTGCGTGTTTAGATTGTCATACCGACCAAATTGAACCGGCGGATGAGTCCACAGAATCCGAGCTCGTCACAGAATTTTTTTCAAATAATTTAATGCGTGAGGTTAGATGGCAGTAGAGTATCAAATGGAAGCCATTCTGTTAGCAGTACGCGATTGGAGTGCTGCTGACAGAGTGGTCACTTTATTTTCACGTGAATATGGTATAGTTGTCGCTATGGCTTACGACGCACGTAAACCCAAGAGTAAGTTGGGAGGCTGTCTTCAGCCTTTTATCAAACTTAATATGTTAATGACTAGCGGAAAAGGAATGGATGTAGTAAAGCAATGTGAGGTTAATACCTCTTTCCGCGAGATACGGGAAGATTTGACTCGATTAGCCTATGCCAATTTCATTGCTGAATTAACTACAGGACTATGGCCGGAACGCCAAAGTGAAGCGGCGGCGTATGATATGTTATCCGCGATATTTCATTTACTTGCAGTCCGTAATCCACGCATTGCAGCCTTAGCAGGGGCGTGGCAATTAATGGCGCTCGCAGGTTTTCAGCCGGAGTATAGAGAGTGTACTCAGTGCGGGCGGGCTCTAGTTCTACCGGCCTCATTTACCTATAATGCCGGTGGTGCTACTTGCAGCCAATGCAGTAGTCCGGATTCAATTCCATTTACTCAAGAAGATAAAGAGTTTTTAGATAAGCTACTTTCCTTAAATTTAAATGCCCCGGGGTCTTTTGTTATTACTAGCAGAATCCTGGTAAATGCTGAAAAAATACTTTATGGTTTTGTGCGCCATCAATTAGAACGGCCTTTAAAATCACTGGAATTTATTAAGCAAATTAGTTTATTAGACTGAGAATAACTATTGGCTAAACTGAAAAAACTAACCCAAAAAATATTGGGGGTTTTTAAATGGACATTAATCTGGAAAAAATTGATTTAATTCGTGAGCGCACAGGTGTTTCATACCGGGAAGCAAAAGAAGCGTTAGAACGCAATCAAGGTAATGTGATTGAAACATTGATAGAGTTAGAGGATAAAGACAAAACCAATTGGACCGAAGAATTTTCAGTGCGTTCTACAGAAGTAATTGACAAAGTAAAAGAATTGGTTCGTGAAGGTAACGTAAACAAAATTCGAGTGAAGCACGATGGACGGGTATTGGTTGAAATCCCAGTTACATTAGGTGCAATTGGTGCCGTAGTACTTCCTCAGATAGCTGCTTTGGGAGTCCTGGCAGCTGTCTTCAAGCGCTGTACGATCGAGGTTGTCCGTAAGGAACCGGAACAAAATGATAGTAGCAAGGAAGCCGTTCAGTCGGAAATGGATAGATATTCAAATGACGAGTTTTAGTATTTGACAAACCTAGGGACATTTGTTATATTTTAAATAAAATATGGCAAAGCGGGAATCAAGTAATCTTTTTAATACAGCGAGCCAAGGACAGTGTAAGCTTGGCACTTAAAAGGTGAAGGCCTTCCCAAGCCGCAGGAGGAAATCATGAGCCTGGTTAAGCAAATGATTTACCAGTGCCGGAGAGTAAAACCTGTAATAATTAAAGAGGGTCGCAGTTTGCGATCAATCAGGGTGGAACCGCGGGAATAACATCTCGTCCCTGTAACTTAACTAAGTTACGTGGACAAGATGTTTTTATTTTTTAGTAGGAGGTTACAATTATGACATTTCAGGAGATAATCCTGACATTACAAAAATTCTGGGCTGAACAAAATTGTATTATCCAACAGCCTTATGATGTGGAAAAAGGCGCAGGTACTATGAATCCGGCAACTTTTTTGAGGGCACTCGGACCTGAACCTTGGAATGTAGCGTATGTTGAACCGTCACGCCGGCCTGCTGACGGACGGTACGGTGACAATCCTAACCGTTTATTCCAGCATCATCAATACCAAGTAATAATGAAGCCTTCACCGGCTAACATTCAAGAATTATATTTGGCCAGTTTGGCAAAACTGGGTATTGACCCAGCCAAACATGATATCCGTTTTGTTGAGGATAACTGGGAATCACCTACTCTTGGTGCCTGGGGATTAGGTTGGGAAGTATGGCTTGACGGTATGGAAATTACCCAATTTACCTATTTTCAGCAAGTAGGCAGTATTGATGTCAAGCCGGTAGCTGTTGAGATTACATACGGCTTAGAACGTTTAGCCATGTATATTCAAGGTGTGGAAAATGTATTTGATATTGAATGGGTAAATGGTATTACTTATGGCGACGTTTTTCATCGCAATGAAGTAGAACAGTCCTACTATAATTTTGAAATTGCTGATATCGACCTTTTATTCAATTTATTCGATATGTATGAAAAAGAAGCTATTCGCGTTGTTGAGCTAGGGTATGTGCTTCCTGCTTATGATTACGTTTTAAAATGCTCTCATAGCTTTAACCTGCTTGATGCCCGTGGTGCTATTAGCGTTAGTGAACGTACCGGTTTTATTGGCAGAGTTCGTAACCTGGCCCGGCTGTGTGCGCAAGGTTATTTAGAACAGCGTGAGAAACTGGGCTACCCGCTCCTAAAGGGAGGTAAGTAAGGTAATGACTAAAGATTTGTTATTGGAAATTGGAACAGAAGAAATTCCTGCAAAGTTTATACCTAATGCTTTAAAGCAACTTGAAACAACAGCTAAAACTAAACTAACTGACCTTAGGATTAGTCACGACGAAATCAAAGTTATTGGTACTCCGCGGCGTCTGGCACTTGTTGTGAGAAAAGTTGCTGATACGCAAGCAGACAAACATAGTGAAAATAAAGGACCTGCTGTTAAGATAGCTTTTGCCGAAGATGGTACCCCTACTAAAGCGGCTTTAGGGTTTGCCCGCGGTCAAGGTGTTGAGGCTTCGGATTTGGTTGTTAAAGACGGCTACGTATATGCTATTGTGCAAGAAGTAGGCCGGCCCGTTGCCGAAATTCTTCCGGAATTGTTAAACGATATTGTTACTCATTTATCTTTCCCTAAGAATATGCGCTGGGGCAATTTGGACATGAAGTTTGTTCGTCCTATCCGGTGGATAGTAGCTTTATTTGGTGACCAGGTTATACCATTTGCTTTACCTGGTGTTACTTCCGGAAAAATTACACGCGGACATCGCTTTTTAGGAAAAGCTGAGGTAGAAGTTAACTCGGTGGAAGATTATTTTGCTAAACTAGCCGACAACTTTGTTATGGTCGATCAGGATGTACGCCGCCGTGTAATTAAAGAACAGATTGAGAATTTGGCTGTAAGCCGGGGCGGAACAGCAACAATTGATGAAGAGCTGCTTGAAGAGGTAGTTCATCTGGTTGAATACCCAACAGCGTTATGCGGTAGTTTTGAGGAAAAATACCTAAGCCTTCCGCCGGAAGCTATTATTACTCCGATGCGGGAGCATCAACGCTATTTTCCGGTTAAGGATAAATCAGGCAAGCTGCTACCAATATTTATTACCGTACGGAACGGTGGGCCTGAACATATTGATATCGTACGTCATGGTAATGAACGGGTACTAAAGGCGAGATTGGCAGATGCCAAGTTCTTTTTTGAAGAGGATAAAAAAGTGCCGCTGGCAGAGCGAGTGGAAAAGCTAAAAACAATTGTCTTCCAAGAAGGATTAGGTACTCTTTTTGATAAAGTTCTGCGGTTAGAACGCTTGGCAGTTGGCATTGCCAAAATGCAGGACGCTTCCCAACCAGAACTCGACACAATTAACCGCGCTGCCCATTTGGCAAAAGCAGACTTGGTAACTGGAATGGTTTTTGAATTTACCGAGCTGCAAGGTATAATGGGCCGTGAATATGCTCACATAAACGGCGAAAAACCAGAAGTGGCTGAAGCTATCTTTGAGCACTATCTGCCGAGATTTGCCGGAGATGTGTTACCGCAGACAATAGCTGGCCGGATGATCAGCATAGCTGACAAAATGGATAATATTGTTGCGACTTTCAGCAGGGGACTTGTCCCCACAGGATCACAGGATCCCTATGCTCTAAGACGGCAGGCGCTTGGTATTGTAAATATTTTAATTGACGCAAAATATCATGTTTCATTAAATGCAATTGCCAACCAGGCTATGGATTTACTTGGTATAACCGATACCGAGCAGCGGGCAAAATTATTAGACGAAATTCAAGAGTTTTTCCGTCTCCGTATTAAGAATATTTTAACTGACGAACAATTACGGTATGATATGATTGATGCTGTGCTGGCAACCGGAAGTGACGATATTTATGATACCTGGCTAAGAGCTAGGGCAATATCTGTCGAAGGTGGCACAATTGCGATGCAAAAAACGGTGCAAGCACTTACTCGTGTTGGTAATTTAGCAAAAAATGCTCAATCGGACAGCATTAATGCAAATTTATTCGAAACCGACGCAGAGCATGCTTTATTTAAAGCTTATACAGAGGCCAAAGTTGCAATCGAAAAATACCAACAAGAAAAGAATTTTCAAGGCATACTGACAATTTTAGCTTCATTAGCGGCTCCGATCGATGCATTTTTTGGAGCTGTTATGGTTATGGTTGAAAATGCCGCTGTCAAGAATAACCGGTTGGCTTTGCTAAAAGCGATATCTGGTTTAGCGGGAAATACGGCAGATTTAACTAAAATTGTTGTTATGTAGTTTTTTATGTATGCCTTTATGCACGAAAGGGGGGATAGTTATTGGGTTTAACGCCGCGGCAAGAAAAAATTGCTGAGATGGTTAAAACTTTAGGCCCGATTACAGGTGAACAGATTGCTGAGCGTCTTAATGTAACTCGAGCGGCACTCAGACCAGATTTAGCTATCCTGGTTATGTCCGGTATGGTAGAAGCCCGCCCTAAAGTAGGCTATTACTATACCGGCAAGAATGCGCTAAGCTTGTTTACCGAGCAAATAAGCAGGATAAAAGTCCAAGATGTTCAGTCCGTACCTGTTGTCGTAACAGTAGTGACAAGTGCGTATGATGCCGTTGTCACTATGTTCCTGGAGGATGTTGGTTCGGTGTTTGTAGTAGAACCGGGTGGAATTCTGGCCGGAGTTGTATCACGTAAGGATGCACTTAAAGTAGCGATGGGTGGCAGTGATCTTCACAAGATGCCTGTTAAAGTGCTAATGACACCGGTGCCTAAAATAATTGTAACGTCCCCTGACGAATCTGTTTTAATGGCTGCAAAGAAGATTATTGAGAATGAAGTAGATAGTCTTCCTGTTGTTTCTCCAGTCAGTCAGGGGGGGAATAAAGCACAAGAAGTCGTCGGACGGCTTACCAAAACTAATATCGCCAGATTATTTGTTGAGCTTGGCGAAGGACGAGGAGGGAACACTTATAGCTAATCTACCGATTGTTTATGCACTGTCAGATTCTATCGGTGAAACTGCCGAAATGGTTGCTCGTGCAACGGCCAGCCAGTTTAGTTCAGCAGACATTGATATTATTAGGGTACCCTATATCAATTCTGCCGAGCAAATTGCCGAAACAGTACGGGAAGCAGCAAAACATACTTGCGTTATCTGCCATACCTTGGTTTCTCCAGATCTAAGAGAAGCACTCCAACAGCAGGCTAAAGATTATAACATTCCCACAATTGATATTATGGGTCCGATGATTGATGCCGTACAAAACGTTACGGGCTTAGTTCCACGACTTAAACCAGGTCTTGTTCATAAACTGGATCAGGAGTATTTTAAAAAAGTGGAGGCAGTAGAATTTGCTGTTAAATACGACGATGGGAAAAACCCTTTAGGGCTGTTAAAAGCCGATATCGTTATAATTGGTGTGTCTCGTACGTCTAAAACTCCGCTTAGTATGTATTTAGCCTATAAGAAAGTTAAGGTGGCAAATGTACCGCTTGTACCAGAAGCGCCATTACCGCAAGAGCTTTTCCAAGTACCGTCACAACGTATCGTTGGGTTGGTTATCGATCAGTTTAAACTCAACGAAATTCGCAGCGAGCGCTTAAAAACAATGGGTCTAGCGCCGGATGCCAGCTATGCCAATATTGAGCGAATAAACGAAGAACTGGAGTATGCCAGATCCATTATGCGCCGCTTAGGCTGTCCGATCATTGATGTATCAAACAAAGCGATAGAAGAAACTGCTAACCGAATATTAGATGTAGTCCATAAAAATAAACTGGCCAATCAATAAGGATGAATTGTTTACACCCTTAGAGAAGTAATAGTTTCGTCCGGATAAAGAAAACACGGCTTACGCCGAGCCTTTGGCGAAAGCGGAAGCCGATGTTGCCCTTATTCAGGCGGAAAGTTATACTTTCCTACAGGACAAAAAAAATCCCTGACGGCTTTTTGATAAGTCGCCAGGGATTTTAATTTACTTATAAAAAATTATTTGAGTCTACATTATAGCTTACCGAATTGGCAGACCAGTTACCGCCATCTTGAGAAACCTGGACATTACCGTTAAATACTGCAATACGGGTACGCCAGTTAAAATCAACACTATCGGCTGTGATGGTTAATCCATTGCGTGATAAATTTACTCCGCCATCGATTTTAGCTCGATCTTTAATTCCATAAACATAGACACTGTCACCTGTGAAATAAATATCGTCTTGAGTTACTGTTATACCACCCGAGCCCCAAACTTCAAGTGTGGCCGGGTTTACTTTTGCTTGACCAGCGGTTACAACTCTATTGCTTACTTCAATGCGAACATTGCCATTTAGAACATATAGACCTGTATTAATATCAAAGTATGTACGATCAGCATTTACAACTGGTTTTGCTAATGCGACACCTGTTAAAAGGACTAGTACCAAAATAGTTGATACCAATATTCTGGATCTCATCCTTACTCACCCCTTTCCTGTTCCTATTATAGCAAATAATTAACATTTTTTCTCTGGCAAAAAGTGTAATCCTAATTATATGATAGTGTATCAGAGGTAAATAATGTTATAATATAAGGTAGAAGGAGGCTGATTATATGAAAGTTCGTGAACGTATTGAAGAACAAGAATTTAAAATACTATCCAAATACGCAGCGAAGAGTCGTGAAGCTGTCCGGGATCGGGAAGAGCCGTTTTGTGACTTTAGAACAGCTTTTCAACGGGATAGGGATCGTATTATTCATAGTAAAGCCTTCCGGCGATTAAAACACAAAACCCAAGTTTATATATCTCCTGGCGACCATTACCGTATGCGTATGACACACAGCCTGGAAGTAGCACAAATATCCCGGACAATCGCGCGTGGACTTAGGCTTAATGAAGATTTGACCGAAGCGATTGCTGTAGGACATGATGTCGGACACACCCCGTTTGGTCATGCCGGAGAATATGCTTTACGTGAACTTATTGGTCACTATAATCATAATGAGCAAAGTTTACGAGTTGTTGAACATCTGGAGCGGGGTGGACAAGGATTAAATCTGACCGCTGAGGTTAGAGACGGCATCTTAACTCATACAGGTGATAATAAACCATTTACACTTGAAGGAAATATAGTTCGCAGCGGCGATCGTATTGCTTATTTATGCCATGACTATGACGATGGTATTCGCGCGGGTATGTTACAGCCTCAAGACTTACCAGCAAGTGTGAGTAAGGTATTGGGCTCAGACCCGTCGACAATGATTACGGTAATGGTGTCAGATATCATTACCGAATCGGATGAAAAAAACGAAATTATTATGTCCAGGAAGGTTAAAGCCGCTATGGATGATTTTCGTGAATTTATGTTTAAAAAAATATATCATTCCACAGAGCTTGAACCTGACCGGAAAAAAGCTAAGTATGTTATTAGCAAGCTTTTTGAATATTATATATCCAATCCAAGCAGTTTACCTCAGGAATTTCTGGAACGAGAAGAGCGGTGGGGGCTTCAGACAGTGGTGATTGACTATATTGCAGGTTTGACTGATCTATACGCTATAAAGCAGTTTGAAAAATTGTTTATTCCAGCGACCTGGGCTGTACGTTAAATAGCTGATAGAGCTCTTATTGAGCTCTGTTTTTTTTTTGAGCAAATATTATTACATTTGTCAAGGCACAAAAGAGGAATTTTGTCATTGATATTGAATAATAATTACTAAATAAAAAAATGCTAAAGGAAAAGTAAAATTACTATTATGAACAACTTTATATCATTTGCTGGCCTTTGGCAGGAATATTATTTTTTATGTAGAATTAAGTCAAATGCTGGAACATTTTGCATATCGAACAAATTTGAATCACAGCAGGAAAATTTGCTCATTGCCTGGATAAGGTGAGTTTATGAAGGATGCAGTTTTCGATGATTTTATCGATAGATTGCGCTCAGAGAGTGACATTGTAAGTGTTGTTTCTGATTATGTCGCGTTAAAAAAGAAAGGGAAAAATTATTGGGGTTGCTGCCCTTTTCACAATGAAAAAACTCCTTCGTTTTCGGTTACACCGGACAAAGGTTTTTTCTATTGTTTTGGTTGTCAAACCGGTGGTAATGTTTTTAATTTTTTAATGAAGGTTGAAAACATTACTTTTTTTGAAGCAGTTAAACTGTTAGCCAAAAAATTAAATATACCCTTACCGGAAAAAGATAAAACACCATTGGAGCTAGCCAGAGAGCAGGAACTTGCCAAACTATATCAAGTTAATGAGCTGGCCGTTGATTTTTTTCATGCATGCTTAACAAAAACCAAATTTGGCAAACCTGCACGAGAATATTTGGCAAGCCGTGGTATTTCAGCTGAACATATTAGCTTTTTCAAATTAGGGTTTGCGCCACCATTATGGGATAAACTATCTCTAGCATTTAGTAAACGGGGCATAGATCTCGACATTTTATTAAAATCAGGATTATGCGCTGCGCGCACGTCGGGTGAAGGTGTTTATGACCGGTTCCGAAATCGGATTATGTTTCCGATAAGGGATGTGCGTGGGCGGGCAATTGGTTTTGGCGGCAGGGTTTTAGATAATTCTCAGCCAAAATACTTGAATTCGCCAGAAACTCAGCTTTTTAATAAACGGCATGTTTTATATGGGTTCGATAAGGCTTACAAGCATATCCGTGAGTCTGGTCAAGTGATTATCGTCGAAGGCTATATGGATGCTTTAACACTGTATAGTCACGGAATCAAAAATGTAGTGGCATCACTGGGGACAGCTTTTACGCCGGAGCAAGCTAGAAACCTAATAAAACTTAATGCAGAACTATTGTTTTCATATGATACTGATGCTGCTGGTCAAAATGCTACTGTGAGAGCGTTAGCTACAGTGCGTTCCATGGGGGCTGCGATTAAAGTAGTATCAATGCCTGATGGTAAGGATCCGGACGAATTTGTTAGAAAGCATGACAGCTCAGCTTTCCAAGAGCTAATTGCGTCTGCTCAGCCATTGTTAAATTATCAACTGGATCAGGCATTAAAATCAGATGATTATACTACAGTTCAAGGGAAGATTGCTGTTGTCGGTAAATTGGCGCCTATCCTGGCTGAGGCTGAAAATGCTGTAGAAGTAAATGCACACATTACTAGGCTGTCTCAAGTATTAACTGTGGATGAAAGCGCTTTACGTACTGAAATTACAAAATATATAGTTCAATCCAAAAAGGATAAAAATGTAAAAAACGGGAAAACTATAAATATTGCATTATTATATAAGCAACCAGCACCGGCTGTAGTTCAGGCGGAACGGCAACTTATTAGAATGATGTGCGAAGATTTATCGCTTATCCCTTATGTTTTTTCTCAAATTTCTCCGCAAGAAATACAAGGGGTTTTACAGCAAGAGATAATTAATTTAATATTTAATGCGTATAATATGGAAAAAAATATTACACAGACCGACCTAAATACAATAGTTAATAACCTGAGTGAGAAAGCAAACAATGAATTTTCACATATTATGTTGATGGAAATACAATTACAGGATGTAGTTAAATCAGTAGACGATTGTATCAAAACAATTAGGCTGGCACATTTAACTACTTTGTATGAACAACATCGGTTGATGGCCGATGAATTAGAACGCATGGGGGATAGTAGCTTTCTGCAGGAACTGGCGGAAAGTCAGCGAATTAAACATGAAATTAGTAAATTGCATCATTAACAAGCAAGTAAGGATATACCAACTATCGTCAATTACCAGGGGAAGGGGGGAAAACTATGGCCGATAAAAAAAATGCACCGGTTGAACATGTGAATGAACTTCTACACAAGGGTAAAAAACGCGGTGTACTAACGTATTCTGAAATTATGGATACAATGCAGACTGAAGACATGAGTCCGGATGAAATTGATGATATGTATGAAATCTTTAATAACAAAGGTATTGAAATTGTAGATGAAGTTCCAGACGTTGAACTTATTGAAGGCCCAGATATGTCTGAAATTGAAGAAACGGCCGAAGAAGAAGTAGATATAGATCTCACCATTCCTGAGGGTATTAGCATTGATGATCCTGTCCGTATGTACCTCAAAGAAATTGGCCGGGTTCCGCTCTTGACAGCTGATGAAGAAATTAAACTGGCCAAACGTATGGAACAAGGGGATGAGGAAGCAAAGCGGCGACTTGCTGAAGCTAACTTGCGTTTGGTAGTTAGCATCGCGAAACGGTATGTTGGCAGAGGTATGCTATTCCTTGATTTAATTCAAGAAGGAAATTTAGGCTTGATTAAGGCTGTAGAAAAATTTGATTATAACAAGGGATATAAGTTTAGTACGTACGCTACTTGGTGGATTCGTCAGGCAATAACCAGGGCTATCGCTGACCAAGCCAGAACTATTCGTATTCCAGTTCACATGGTAGAAACCATAAATAAGCTAATCAGGGTATCACGCCAACTTCTGCAAGAATTAGGCCGTGAACCATCTCCGGAAGAAGTAGCTAAAGCTATGGATGTTAGCGTAGAAAGAGTACGGGAAATCATGAAGATTGCCCAAGAGCCAGTCTCCCTAGAAACGCCAATTGGTGAAGAGGAAGACTCGCATCTAGGTGATTTTATTGAAGATCAGGATGCCCCGGCTCCTGCTGAAGCAGCATCTTTCATGTTGCTTAAAGAACAGCTGGAAGAAGTATTAGAAACACTAACTCCACGTGAGGAGAAAGTATTGCGCCTTAGGTTTGGTCTAGACGATGGTCGCGCTCGTACACTGGAGGAAGTTGGACAATATTTTGGCGTCACCCGTGAGCGCATACGTCAGATTGAAGCTAAAGCTCTTAGGAAACTTCGTCATCCTAGCCGCAGCAAGAAATTGAAAGATTTTCTTGAATAAAAACTAAATAAAGCACTTGACGTAATAGAGACATTGTTTTATAATAATCAACGTTGGCGATATTCCTCGATAGCTCAGTTGGTAGAGCAATCGGCTGTTAACCGATCGGTCGTAGGTTCGAGTCCTACTCGAGGAGCCAGATAAGTTTATTAAACAGGCTTTCTTCGGAAAACCTGTTTTAGTTCTTTAGGGCCTATAGCTCAGCGGTAGAGCAGCCGGCTCATAACCGGCTGGTCCCTGGTTCGATCCCAGGTGGGCCCACCATTTCGTTGTTAGAAATTCGATATACGACATTCGATTATTAATGTTAAGTACGAAAGTCTAAAGTCGAACATCAATTATGGCCCGTTGGTCAAGCGGTTAAGACACCGCCCTTTCACGGCGGTATCAAGGGTTCGATTCCCTTACGGGTCACCATCTTTGATATTCGATGCTCGATTTTAGACATTCGATAAAACATTTCGAAAGTCAAAAATCGAACTTCGAATACGGGCGATTAGCTCAGCTGGGAGAGCGCCTGCCTTACAAGCAGGATGTCGGCAGTTCGATCCTGTCATCGCCCACCATAAAAACCTGCGAATATATTCGCAGGTTTTTTGCTGTCTTGAACCGTTAACTTTAGCTGAAAAGGCAACTTTTATATCGCACGCTGCATTAGTTATCGCGCAAGCCGTGTATACATATTTCGAGGTTTTAGACTATTAACAGGATTTTTTATCCATAGACCGAAATACTATCTAGGATGATAGGAGGAATTATAATATATGAGACTAGGAGAACGGTTACAGACAATTGCGGACATGGTTCCTGAAGCTTCCATTTTAGCTGATATAGGTACTGACCATGCATATTTACCAATATACCTTGTCGAGCAAAAAAGAGTTAGTCGGGCAATTGCCGGAGACATTCATCACGGTCCATTTCTTTCAGCCAAAAATGCTGTTGCTGACACTCAATTGGAACAATATATTGCCGTACGTCAAGGCAATGGTCTTGATGTTCTTAATCCCGGGGAAGCGGATGTTGTCGTAATCGCTGGAATGGGAGGAGCTAATATTATTGACATTCTAAGCTCCCGTCCGGAAATAACCGCAAAGCTAAAGCGTGTTATTCTACAACCTATGATTGCGGCGTCGCTCGTTAGAATTTGGCTGTATAAAAATAATTGGAAGATTGTCGCTGAAGAACTAGTAGAAGAAGAGGGTAAAATGTATCAAATTATCGCGGCGGAACCAGGAACTGACTGCCAGATCGAAGCTGTACTATACGAGATTGGTCCGCTGCTCTGGAAGAATAAACATCCTTTGCTAAAGCGTCATATTCAAGAGCTGCTCAGGCATTTGCGTGGCGTACTATCGGCAATGGCAGATAGCAAGGAAGCTGTTAACTCTGAAAAGTATAAAGCTTTTACTAAAAAACTAAACGATTTGGAGGATAAAATGTCATGCCTATAAAGTGCCGCGCCCTTATGGCTGAACTTGAAAAATTAGCGCCAAAGCATCTGGCTGAAGAGTGGGATAACGTCGGTTTGCTTGTAGGAAATCCTGAGCAACTGATACATAAGGCTATTGTTGCTTTAGATGTTGATGGGGACGTTGTTGATGAAGCATTGACAGTGGGTGCTGATATGATAGTTGCTCATCACCCCCTGATCTTTAAAGGCATTAAGAACATCAGAGCGGATTTGCCATTAGGCAGCTTATTAACAAAGTTGATTAAAAACGGCATTGCCGTATATGCCGCACATACTAATCTGGATAGTGCTCCCGGGGGAGTTAATGATATCCTGGCGCAAAAGTTAAAACTAACAGATATCAAAGCATTGACGTCAGTACATCAGGATAAACTTTGCAAATTAGTAGTATTTGTTCCTGTTTCTCATGTTGAAAAAGTAAGAATGACCATGTCGGAGGCTGGGGCTGGTCATACAGGTAATTACAGTCACTGTTCGTTTGCAACAGAGGGGATAGGATCATTTCTTCCGTTAGCGGGGACTAATCCGTACATTGGCAAAACAGGTTCCCTTGAATTCGTGCCGGAGTATCGATTAGAAACCATAGTGCCTATGCATTTAAAGACTCAAGTTATTAATGCCATGATAGCCGCACATCCTTATGAGGAAGTCGCTTATGATGAATATTTGCTGCTAAATTCAGGGGCAAGCTATGGTTTAGGTCGTATAGGAGGTCTTGCCGAACCCGTAAGTCTTGAGATGTTTATTGGTCAAGTAAAAGCGGCACTAAATATTACCGCGGTGAAAGCAGCCGGATCCGTTACCACCAAGATTACCAAAGTGGCAGTATGCGGCGGCAGCGGTGCAGATTTGATCAAAAACGCGGTTAACGCCGGTGCGGATGTACTGATAACTGGCGATGTAAAATATCATGAAGCCCAACAAGCTGTTGCTGAAGGCTTAGCGATTATCGATGCAGGTCATTTTGCTACCGAGCAACCTGTAGTAGAATGTGTCGCCTCCTACTTAGCAAATTTTATAAGTAAGAATGGCTATAGTATAGAAATTATTGCTAGTGCCTCAAATAGAGATATATTTACAGTTTATTAACAAATTTGCCCAAATAAAAGCTTATACCAATTTTGACGATTATTTCAGTATGCTATAAAATAGTAATAAATAAATATTGAGTGACCGAGGGAGCTCATGTTATGGGCTGAGAGTGGAACTAGTGAGTTCCTGACCTCCATACCTGATCGGGATAATACCTGCGGAGGAAGGTCGTGTATAATAATGCGCGTCATTACCATTCGGGGGACGTGTTTTTTATTTTTTTAAAAGGAGGAATTCCCCCATGCTATTAATTGTAAATGGTAAAAAAATCATCGGCGCAGAAGGTATTACTATAGCCGAACTGGTTGGTCAAGAGGGTTTTAATCCTGAAGTGGTTATCATCGAATACAACGGTAACATCGTCAGAAAAGAAGACTGGCAAACCGTTGTATTACAACAAGAAGACTGCCTTGAGGTAGTTAGTTTTGTAGGAGGAGGCTGACCTATGAAAAAAAATCCAGTGAATGACATTCTACAAATTGGTGAAACAAAATTAACTAGTCGGTTATTTTTGGGAACAGGGAAATTTGCATCTAATACACTTATCCCAGAAGTTGTAAATGCCGCTGGAGCACAGGTTATAACGGTGGCATTGCGGCGAGTAGACCTCGATCACAAAGAGGAAAACATTGTTACTTATATACCTAAGCACTGTACATTATTACCGAACACATCTGGCGCTAGAAATGCTGAAGAAGCTATTCGCATAGCTCGTTTGGCCCGAGCTGCCGGGTGTGGCAATTGGATCAAAATTGAAGTTATTTCCGATAACCGGTACTTACTGCCTGATAATATGGAAACAATTAAGGCAACTGAAATCCTTGCTAAGGAAGGCTTCGTTGTACTCCCTTATATGAGTCCTGATTTGATGGCAGCCAAACGTTTGGTAGAAGCTGGTGCCGCTGCTGTCATGCCACTTGGGGCACCTATTGGAACAAATCGTGGGTTAAAAATGAAAGAACTTATTAAGATACTAATCGAGGAAATATCATTACCCATTATTGTAGATGCGGGTATCGGCCGCCCTTCGGAAGCAGCCGAAGCCATGGAAATGGGTGCAGCAGCAGTTTTGGTAAATACAGCGGTAGCAACAGCCAGCGATCCCGAAGCAATGGCCGAAGCCTTTGGTTTAGCGGTTGCCGCCGGCCGTAAAGCTTTCTTGGCCGGACCTGGGGCTATTCAAGAATATGCAAACGCTTCGTCACCGTTAACCGGATTTTTAGATAAATAGAGCAGGTTAGTTAAGGATAAATAAATTTTCTTAGCGTGATTGGAGGGGAAAAATGAGCTTTTATCAAGAAATAGAAAAGTATCGGGACTGGAACTTTGCCGATACTTCTAATCAAATAACCGATGCTGATATTTCACGGATTATTGCAAAAGATAATTTAACAGTTTGGGACTATTTGACCTTACTGTCACCAATGGCTGAAAACCATTTAGAAGCAATGGCGCAGAAAGCGCATCGCCTTACTGTACAGCATTTTGGCCAAACGATATTGCTTTATACACCGCTTTACTTAGCAAATTATTGTGTGAATCAATGTGTCTACTGCGGTTTTCATGCGCATAATCAAATTGAGCGCAAAAAACTATCGCTTGAAGAAGTTAAAGCCGAAGCAAAAGCGATTGCCGCCACTGGCTTAAAACATCTTCTAATTCTTACCGGTGAATCACGATACCATTCTTCGGTGGAATATATTAGGCAATGCGTAGACATATTAAAAGAATATTTTACCTCTATCAGCATTGAAGTATATCCACTCAATACGGAAGAGTATAACGTGCTAATTGAAAATGGCGTGGACGGTATGACAATCTATCAGGAAACATACCATCAAAAAGTATATGCCGAGCTTCACCCCGCAGGTCCTAAACGTGACTACCATTATCGGCTTGATGCTCCTGAACGTGCATGTCAAGCCGGCATGCGCAGTGTCAATATTGGTGCGTTGCTTGGTCTTGATGATTGGCGCAGAGAAGCATTTTTTACAGGCATACACGCAGATTATTTACAACGTAAGTATCTTAATATTGAAATAAGCATATCACCACCGAGAATGAGACCCCATGTCGGTGGTTTTCCGCCCAAAGTTATTGTCAGTGATAAAAACCTTGTTCAATATGTGCTTGCATTTCGTCTGTTCATGCCGCGAGGCGGCATCACTTTATCTACGCGTGAAAGTGCCGTATTACGTAATAACATGGTTAAACTCGGAATAACCAAAATGTCTGCTGGTTCATGCACTGCTGTTGGCGGGCATTCAACACAGGCGTCTGTCAGCCAGTTTGAGATATCGGATGAACGAAATGTAGCCGATATTGCGGCAATGCTGTATTCACAAAATTATCAGCCTGTTTATAAAGACTGGCAAATGTGGTGATAGCTATGAATCAATTTGAGCAGGGAATTAACAGATACATAGCAGCTAGCATTTTGGATAAGTTCTCTCGTATTAAAATTGGTATTGCCGGAGCAGGGGGACTTGGCTCCAATTGCGCCCAAATGTTGGTACGTACAGGTTTTAAATTGTTTAAAATTATTGATTTTGATAAAGTTGAAGCCAGTAATTTAAATCGGCAATTCTTCTTCCTGCATCAAATCGGGATGCCTAAGGTTGAGGCACTTAAAAGTAACCTCACGCTTATTAATCCGGATGTACAGATTGAAGTAACACAACGAAAATATAGTACTCAGGATACCTTCTTTGAGGATTGCGATGTTATTGTTGAAGCATTCGACAGACCGGAATGCAAAAAGCTGATTGTAGAAAATTACCTAAATTCTCCTAAACTATTAATAGCCGCATCTGGTTTAGCCGGCTGGGGCAACAGTGACAATATTACTATCCATAGGATAAGAGATAACTTTTTCGTAGTTGGCGATCTAACATCAGCAGTCAGTGCAAAATGTCCCCCGCTTGCGCCCAGAGTACAAGTTGCTGCCGCTAAACAGGCGGATATCATAGTCAGTCATTTTTTAGATAATAGATAATGGAGGGCTAATAAAATGGCACCAAGAAAAGGTATGGCTAATTTTTTATCAACAGATATTTATGCCCTTACGGATGAGGAACATTCTCTTGGCAGAAATAATGTTGAAGTCGCAGAGTTGTTGATTGCAGGTGGTATTAAAGTAATTCAATACCGGGAAAAATATAAAAAAGCTGGAAAAATGTATGATGAATGCTTGAAAATTCGGGAACTCACCAAAAAAGCCGGCGTAACTTTTGTCATTAATGATCATATTGACTTAGCTTTGATGATTGGTGCAGACGGTGTCCATGTGGGACAAGAAGATCTGCCTCCAGTAAAGGTTAGAGAATTAATTGGCAATGACATGATCTTGGGGCTGTCCACCCACTCGCCGGAGCAAGCGAGAGCGGCGGTGGAGATAGGATGTATAGACTATATTGGTGTTGGACCCATCTTTCCTACTACTACAAAAAAAGATGTATGTCAGGCTGTGGGGTTTGAATATCTAGAGTACGTTGCCAAAAATCATGATGTTCCTTTTGTTGCAATTGGAGGAATAAAAGAACATAATGCCCGTGAGGTCAAACAACATGGTGCAAAGATGGTAGCAATAGTAACAGACATTGTTGGTGCAGTTGATATTCCAGCTAAAATAAATACCATTCGCAAAGCACTCAATCCCTAATACATTTAATTAATCATGATTGACTTGTTATTAACATAGTGCTATTATTAAATATCTAAATTGAATATCTGAGTATGAAAGATGATCGCGGATGCTTGTCATCCGAGGAAAGTCCGAGCTCCATAGGGCAGGGTGCTGGATAACGTCCAGCGAGGGCGACCTTAGGGAAAGTGCCACAGAAATGTAGACCGCCTGATTTTTCAGGTAAGGATGGAACGGTGCGGTAAGAGCGCACCAGCAATCAGGTGACTGATTGGCTAGGTAAACCCCACCTGGAGCAAGACCGAATAGGGAAGGGATGAAGCTGCCCGCTGAACCTTCCGGGTTGTGTCGCTTGAGCCTACAGGCAACTGTTGGCCTAGATAAATGATCGTCGCCGCTAACGCGGAACAGAACTCGGCTTATTGACTACTCAGATGCTACCCGACGTATAAAAACCCCGCGAACCTTTATTGGTTGCGGGGTTTTGTATTATTTCCAAAATAATATTTCAGGATTATTTCTCGGGACAGCAGGCGGATTAACTTTTGGATATCCCAAAATGATTGGTGCCACAGCTTCATAACTGTCTGGAATATTGAGTTCATTTTTTACCTCTGGGGAGTTTAAGAAGGGACGGGCAAAACCAATCCAGCAAGTTCCGAGATCAAGACTGTGCGCAGTCAACATGAGGTTCTGTGCCGCTAAACAGCAATCTTCATTACTGTATAATCCTTTAGATTTTGCAAAAATGGTAATTAATGACTGAGCATTATAAAAAATATTAAAATTAGGATTCTCAAGCGCCGTTTCATATTTGTTAAGTTCCGGCACTTTATCAAGTAAACCGAGAAGAAGTTGTTTGCTTCGGTCAGAATACTCCTTCAATAAGTTAGCATCTTGTATAACGGCATAGGCCCAAGGTTGAGAGTTCATGGCGCTTGGAGCCTGTATTGAGGCGCTTAGTAACTTTTCGATTGTCAGTTTATCCACTTTCGCATTAGTATAATTTCGTACAGATCGCCGGTTATAGATTGCATCCAATAACTCCATCTGCTAATCACCCTTTCGATATTTATAGAAACATATTAGCCTAAACCTATATCATTGTAAAGTTTTGGGTTTCAAATAATACTGATTTTGGCCATACTATATATGGTTAAATATGAATACGGAGGGATCGATTTGACAGCATTCATAACGGCACTTACCTTTGTGGTACTTGCTGAGATGGGGGATAAAACTCAATTACTCGGGATGGCCTTTGCTACCCGTTATCCATGGCCAACTGTTTTGTTAGGTGTTTTTGTTGCCACAATACTGAATCATTTGTTTGCAGTCATTGTTGGCAGTTACATAACCATGTTTATACCATTACAGTATGTGCAAATTGCCGCAGCGGCATCATTTATTATTTTTGGATTGTGGACAATCCGGGGGGATGAACTTAATGGTGAAGACAAACCCACTCACCGCAGTCCCTTTTGGACGGTAACTATTGCGTTTTTTATAGCTGAAATGGGGGATAAAACACAGTTAGCAACGGTTGCATTAGCTGCTCAGTTTGCCAGCGAGATCATACCTGTTTGGTTAGGAACAACCGCAGGCATGATGATAGCTAATGCAATTGGCATTGTCATCGGTGTAGTATTAGGTAAGAAAATCCCTGAACGAATAGTAAAATGGTTTGCAGCAATAATCTTTATCTTCTTTGGCATATATGGCTTATATGAATATTTACCTCGTCACATTTTAACAACTCCTGTTATGATAATCGCTTTAATAGCAATTATCGCCTTGATGATTTTGGTTGCCCGCATGGGGAATAATGGCAAACTTCCCCGCGAACAAGAATAATGAAGCCTATTAAAAAAATAAAAAAAGCGAAAATAATGTATAGACAAAACATTTTTTTGTGCTATAATTAGTACATAATTTAAAAATTCCTGAGTCAATGACGACTCCTTCACATTATTTAGGTGGAGGAGTCTGTTTTTTTGAACTGGAAAGTTTAACTTTCTAGATAAGGTTAACATTGCCTGGCATCTTCGTTAAAGCTTGGTGCTCGCGTGTTTTCTTTATAGAATTGACTAGGGTTTATTGAGGGAACCTATACTAAACATATTTATGTATGAGGTGAAGGAAATGATTAAAGATTTAGTGTACGTAATTCCTGCTGGTAAGTTTAACAAAGACGAACTTAAGAGCTTGCTCAATAATCATCCGGAAATTAAGTTTGCTTCGTTGGTCGGCATTGATTTAGCTGGTAATGATACTGATGAAAAAATTCCAATCCAAATCTTTACTAAAGACATGGATGATTTCTTCAATGGAAATGCGGTACAAACAGACGGATCGTCCGTTGTCCTCACCGGTATAGCTACATTAAACAATGCTAAATTAGATATGCTGGCAGATGGCAGTGTTAACTGGATTGTAGATTACAATTATGAACATATTGACGAGGAAACCGGCAAACCAGTCGGTACGCTTCGGATTCCTGCATTCCTTGTGCATAATGGTTTACGAGTTGATTCGCGTTCTATTTTAGCGCAAAGTTTAGAGTACATTAAAGCCGAACTAAAAGAACTCTTCCAAAAAAATGATAAGATTGCCGGCTTAGATCATATAAATGGGGCAGATGTTGAGGACATTATCTTTACTGCCGCTACTGAATTGGAATTCTGGGTTAAGACTCCGGCGAACAAAGCTGAAGTAGAGGAACTTTCCGCATCCCAGGTTTTGCAGGAACAATACTGGCAACGGACACGCGGTAATGTCCGCACTGCTATGGAACAGGCCATAATTACAATGTCTAAGTATGGTCTCGAACCGGAAATGGGCCATAAAGAAGTCGGTGGCGTTAAAGCAACAATTGATGAAACCGGTCATTTAAATCACGTAATGGAACAACTTGAGATTGACTGGAAATTCTCTAATGCTCTTCAATGTGCCGACAATGAACTGCTGGCTAGAATTATAGTAAAAGAAGCTTTCCGCGCTAACGGTCTTGAAGTAACTTTTAAAGCTAAGCCTATAATTGGTGTTGCTGGTAGTGGTGAACATACCCATGTTGGTATAGCAGCAAAGCTTAAATCAGGTAAAATTATAAATTTATTCGCGCCTACTGATATGAGGAAGGCTTTCTTGAGTGCTATTGGCTATGGAGCTATTATGGGTCTTTTGAAGCACTATGAAGTTATCAATCCGTTTATTTCCTCCACCAATGACTCCCTTAACCGCTTAAAACCAGGATTTGAGGCTCCGGTATGTATTGTAACTTCATTAGGACATAATCCGTCTGTGCCTTCGCGCAACAGAACAATTCTTGCGGGACTTGTTCGTGATGTTAATAATCCAATGGCTACCCGGTTTGAAGTACGTTCACCAAATCCTTACACAAATACGTACATTGCCATTACCGCATTTTATATGGGCATGCTTGATGGTATCAAAGCTGCTGTTAATTCCGGAAAATCGTTGGAAGAACTGGACACCGAGTTGTCGAAAGATGCAGGGCAACAGGGCTTCTACTTGGAAACAGATCGCGCCTATCGCAGCGAGCATGACGTATTTGACGATTATTCCGAAGAAGAACGCAACCGTTTATTCGGAAAACCGCCTGCTACGGTTTGGGAAAACATGCAGAACATCAGTAACTATCCTGATAAAGTTAAGACGATGACTACTGGCGGAGCTTTCCGTCCAGAACTTGTTAAAGCATTTGTGGCCGGTGCGCTTGTTCGTTGGAAAACCGAATTGTTAAATCGTATTATTCCTGAAAACCTTGACATAGTAAAAGAGGCTAAACCTCTCCATGATGCTGATTTCGCCAGTGATCTTGATCTATCTAATTGGGAAAAGATCAATGCGCTTAGACTTTGTTTGGCAAAGGATTGTTTCTCTCAAAAAAGCATGTTTACCCGTATAAAAGATGCTATTCAAGCTGGCGATTATGATACAGCATCTCAATTGCAAATCGAGATGTCAGATAAGGTTAATGAGTTAAAGCTCCTGTATCGCCAATACGAAAAGAATATGATTCATATTTGCTAACAGGAGTCAATTAGAAAAAACCTCGATAATTTTCGAAGTGTAATCTCTCGTAAAAAATCCGCTTTCGTAAGCATCTGCACGAAAGCGGATTTTTTTTATTATCTTAAATAATATGATATTTTAGAGCTAAAAAGTTAAAAAAGTCACAAAAATAACAGGATTTTGAATGAAAATATGGAATATAAAATAAATGTATCTTTAACCGTCAAGGAGGGTATATGATGGAAAAAAAATCTTGTAACATGGGTAATTTATTTAGTGATCTGGAAGGTTTACGAATCGCCATTGATATGGAAGCACGGGGTCGCGATTTTTACAAGAAAGCGTATGAACAAGCTGAGACGAAAAGTCATAAAGATTTGTTTATGTTTTTAATGAATGAAGAAAGTAAACATTATGAGCAATTTACTGGAATCTACCAAAAACTTAGAGAGAGTAAAAATTATGATTCAGATGATTACCTTTTCGACCCGGAAACTTCAAAATACCTGACAGCCCTTGCCGAACCGTGTATTTTTCCTAAAGACAAGGAAGAAAGAGCTAAAACTCTTACTGATATTATAAAAGCTGCTATACAAGATGAAAAAGATTCTATTTTATTTTATGATGCCCTAGCAAAGTATGCTAAATTTGAAGAAGCCAGAAATATCTTTAATTTATTAAAAGAAGAAGAACAAAAGCATGTAGTAAAATTAAGAGAAATATTAAATTTGTTAGTGTAAAAATCAAATAGTCATAAAATATAGCGTCCAAGCGCTATATTTTTTTAGCACTTTGTGAAAAATATTTTTTTATAGCAGGAAATTTATAATCAATATCTAATTATAATAATATTCCGGTACATATGGTTATTTTATGAAGGAGGATAAAATTATGGAGACTAAAACAGATTTACTTGAAAAAGGTGCAATTGTGCAGCGTGATAAAGAAACCTATGCGATTGCTCCACATATTCCCGGCGGTGTAATTCTTGATGTAAATGTATTGAGGAAAATAGCAGATGTTTCTGAAAAATACGGTGCTAAAGCATTAAAACTTACTTCGGCACAACGGATTGCTATTGTTGGTATAGCTGAAGATAAAATCGATGCCGCCTGGGAAGACCTAGGCCTGGACAAAGGTGCTGCTATTGGGTTATGTGTAAGAAGTGTAAAAATTTGCCCGGCAACTCATTTTTGCAAAAGAGCACAGCAGGATGGTTTAACATTAGGACTAGAACTTGATAAATTATACCATGGCTTGGAATTGCCGGGAAAACTAAAGTTGGGGGTTAGCGGCTGTACAAATTCTTGCGCTGAAAGTTCAGTTAAAGACATTGGTCTTATCGGTACTGCAAAAGGCTGGAAGATAGTTATCGGTGGCTGTGCTGGTGCCAGAGCGAGAATTGGCGATGTATTAATTGAGCAGGTTCCACAAGAAGAAGTGCTGTCGATTATTGAAAAAGTAATTGCATACTATAAAGAAAACGCCCGCAAATTCGAGCGTATCGGAATGATGATCGATCGTCTTGGTCTAGACACTGTAAAACAAGGAATATTAGGGTAAAAGATAAAAACGCTTGGAAATCCAAGCGTTTTATCTTTTAAAATCGATTATGGAATTTTTACCAAAATAGAGTTATACTGTCAGTAGAGATTTATTTAAGGGGGCGATGGCTATTCAAACTAATAACTCGCAAGACATATCCTGGGTTTTGGCACAAATAGAGCATATCGCTCAGTTTGGACAAAATGCGTCTGGTATCACACGCCTGGCTTTTACTGATGATGATCTTCAAGCGCGAAAATATATCATTGAACTAATGCAAAGTGCAGGTCTTGCCGTAATTACTGATGCTATTGGAAATATCATCGGGCGGTATGAACCAGAAGGAATTAATCCCGAGGCTGCAACTGTGATGACAGGTTCTCATCTTGACACCGTACCTTCCGGAGGAAAGTACGACGGGGTGCTAGGAATAGTGTGTGGACTAGCGGCTGTCAGTCGTCTAAAGACTCGAGATGAACTTAAACATCCTTTAGAGGTCGTTGTGTTCGCCGCTGAAGAATCCAGCAGATTTTCCTTTGCCACTATAGGAAGTAAGGCAATGGCCGGACTAACTAACCCTGCTGTATTGAAACGAATTAAGGACCACGAAGAAATTAGCTTAGCCTCAGAGTTAGAAAAAATCGGGCTTAAAATTGATAACGCTCTAAATGCGGCGCGACCAGCTAATAGTATTAAAGGATTTGTAGAATTGCATATTGAGCATGGTGAACTTTTAGATGAGAAGAGTATCAATATTGGTATTGTAGATAGAGTTTCCGCACCTACTAGACTAAAGATAACAGTCACTGGGATGCCTGGTCATTCTGGCGCAATCTCCATTGCAGAACGACAAGACGCTTTAGTGAGTGCATCTTTGATAGTGTTGGCCATTAGGAACATTGCGGCCGAATATGAATACAAAGGCGCCATTGGAACAGTAACAATATTGAAGACACGTCCTGGCGCTATTAATGTAATTCCCGGAAAAGTCGAAATGTGGGTTGATATACGAGGAACAGAGCATGAGAGTATTGTTGAAATGCTGCAGGAAATAAAAGACGCGGTAAGTTCTATTGCCGACGACAATGATACTGCAGTTGCTATTGAAGTATTAGCATCTGAAAAGCCGGTTTCTCTCAGTCAAAATTTGAATCAGATTATCGAAACTGTGTGTTCCAAACTGAGACTGTCCAGCCTTAGGCTTGATAGCCGTGCGGGGCATGATGCCATGAACATAGCTTATGTAGCACCCGCCGGATTGATATTTGTTCCTTGTAAAGACGGCGTGAGTCACAACGAGAACGAATACATTAACCCGAAAGACATTGAAGCAGGATTAGATGTATTAACAGAAACACTATACCAATTGGCAAAATAACTTTAAAAAATATATTTAAATCAAGCGAGGTACATATATAGTTGAACATTGATATTTGTTTTACACCTAACGACTTTAATGCTAAGGAATATGGCGGTTACGCTGCGGTAGTTATTGACGCCTTTCGCGCGACTACAAGTATTGCTACAGCCTGCGCAAACGGTTGTAAGCGAATCATCCCGGTAAAAACGGTGGAAGAGGCCCTCCAGATCAAGAACAAATATCCTGAAGTATTCCTGGCTGGGGAACGGGAGGGCTTACTTATACCAGGGTTTAACCTAGGAAATTCGCCCTATGAATATACAAGAGAACAAATTGCTGATAAAACCCTCGTTATGACAACTACCAATGGAACCCTGGCATTGACAAAAGCGGCTTCACTTCCCAGAGTATATGTAGCAGCTTTTGTTAACGCGGCTGCTGTTACTAACGCTTTGCGTCAGCAGCAGGAAAACATAGTTATTTTGTGTGCAGGCTCCGAAGGGCGTTTTTCGTTAGAAGATACTTTATGTGCTGGTCTGCTTGCAGAACGACTAAGTAGCATGTCTAAGCTTAGCGATACTGCTTTAGCTGCCAAGGGAATGTATTGTGATTTTAAAAATGATCTGCTAAACCGCGTTTCCGAATCATCACATGCCAAATATTTAAGTAGTATAGGCTTTGAACAAGATATCGCCTATTGCTTAAACCATGACACGTTGTCAGTAGTACCAATATTTGCAGAAAACAGTATAACGGCTTGATTATACGTCGGTATTGCCTGAATGATAACATTCAGGCTTTTTATTTGTTCAATTTTCCCTCTGTTATTTATGTAAACCATATGATAAAATGTCTACTGAGCCAAGCCATCAAATGAGAGGAGTTTTATATTTGAAGAAAAAAATAGCCGCGATCCTGTTGATGGTTTTTTCAGTGCCATTTTTTACGCCTGTAGTACCTAAAGCCAATGCAGCATTTTTGGATGATAAACTGGCCCAAGTTGCCGGCAACCTAACCGCCACCCAGATACAAGAGTTAATAAAAGTAAAAGAGACGTTAAATGCAAGTGATAGGCAAGCCTTATTGGGCAGAATAGCGCAAACGGCTCTGGAACGTTCTGGAAATGCTACTGTTGCTAATAATATTACCGCACTTGCTGAACAATTAACACCGAAAGAGCAGACTGTTTCGCGGGATAATCTTACTCAGATGGTAGAATCTACAGTACGCAATAAAGTACAAGAGAAAGTGCAAGGAGAAGTAACCAATCATTTCGCTGGTTATCAGAAAGAAATTGCACTTCTTTCACAGTTGTTTAATAACAGCAATAACCTAACCCCTAAAGCGGTTGAAAATAATAACACACTTGCTGGAGCACCGGAGAATTACCGCAGAATGCTTGATATGACTGCGACTGCTTACGGTCCAGGAATGCTCGATAACGGCAAATGGAATAATTCAACCTATGTGGGTGGCAAAGTAAAAAAAGGGGTAGTAGCTGTTGACCCTAAAGTAATTCCTATGGGAACAAAACTCTGGGTCGAGGGCTACGGCCCGGCTGTAGCTGAGGATCAAGGCAGTGCCATTAAAGGCAATCGGATTGACTTGGCTTTCGACACAAGACAGGAAGCTCTTGACTATGGTATTCAAAAAGTAAAAGTGTACGTTTTAAATTAACCGGCCAATGGCCGGTTTCTTTTATTCCTCTTTTCATACCCCTTTGAAAATGCGCATATATTTTGTGGAAGAGTAGTTTGCATGAGGAGGGAGTTTAGTGAATTCATTCCGGTCTCTCAGAATTAGGCGATCCCGGATATTTTATAGTATTGTAATTTTGGCTATTATTAGTATTGCGTTTAGCATAATTAGTTTCGAGTACATAGATGAACAAGAGTTTGCATCAATTGGAACAAACCAACCGACAGAATCTCCCAAAGGCAAAGTAAGTATTGTGGTAAAGATACAGTCAAGGGTGCTCGAACTTTATAATGACGAGCAATTATATAAAAAATATCGCATCGCGGTAGGGAAAAGTAAAACTCCGACACCAATAGGTGAATGGAATGTAGTTTGGAAGGATTACGACTGGGGAACAGGTTTTGGGACTCGGTGGATGGGCCTAAATGTACCGTGGGGCACCTATGGTATTCATGGTACTAATAAGCCATGGTCAATTGGCCAGTTTGCCAGTCATGGCTGCATCCGAATGCGTAATAAAGACATCGAAGAACTGTTCGAATGGATTCCTATTGGAACTCCGGTGCGAATTGAAGACAGAAAAGTAAGTGTAAATAGGAATCTGAAATTAAAAACATCCGGCGCTGATGTTGTAGTATTACAGCTGAAACTTAAAGAACTGGGGTATTTTCAAGGCAGGGCAGATGGTTTGTTTGGCACTATGACCGAAGAAGCCGTTAAAGCTTTCCAGGCAGATAAGGGAATACCTGTTACCGGTGTGGCCAATAAGGAACTATACACAGTCTTAGGAATATAAAATTAGTTAACGTGTCATAAATAGGAAACAATTCGCGCTATTTAGTGATAACATAAAAATTTAGCTATTTAAGAAATTTGACCAATTTTACAATAATGTGTATTATTATTTATAATGCCGAATCCTTATAAGGTACGGGGGAACCAATAGATATACAGGGGTGAAATCCGCTATGGCGGAGGGGTGATTCTCTTTTCTTCTCTTTGACCCTAACCCGACAGCTAACCTCGGAGGCATAAATAAAGAGAGGTGGTACAACTGAAGAGAGCATTTTTTGCAATTTTGTTTGTATTTACCGTGTTGTGCTTAACTACCAACCCGGCTGTCGGATTGGCTGCACCGCCGCAGGATATGGCGGCCTTAACTATCGGGGCACGCGGTGATGACGTACGATTGGTACAGAAGCTGCTGGCAGATGGCGGTTTTTATGCCGGAGAGATTGATGGGGTTTTTGGTCCTGTTACCGCAAAAGCCGTAAAAGAATTTCAACAAAGTGCTAACCTTACTGTAAATGGGATTATAGACAAAGAAAACTTTGTCTATCTTGAACGGTTGGCTGGTGAACCCAGCAGATACAGTCGTTCCCTTATTATGAGAGCATCAGGCTATAGTGCGTTTGACCCAGGTAATGGAAACCGCACCTATTCCGGTAGCCTTTTGCGGAAGGGCTTGGTTGCTGTTGATCCATCAGTGATTCCTCTGGGGACTAGGTTGTATATTAAGGGGTACGGCTATGCGATAGCTGACGATATTGGCAGTGCTATTAAAGGCAACCGTATTGACTTAGCTTTTGACAGCCACCGCGAAGCGTTAAACTTTGGATTGCAGAAAGTTACAGTATACGTGCTGGACTAAGAAAGTTGGCAGGCCGTGGCCTGCTTTTCTTTTTATAATAGCTAACTTCCCGGAATATTAACAGGCCCTAAGTATTATACTATTTTTATCCTGTGACTAACCTTCTGATGGGGTTAAAACCCAATCTGAAGCTAAGTCTACTTTATAATTATGTATAGTACAAGGGGGCGTGTTTAGGCTTGAACTTTATTTCGAACGAAATGCTGCCATTAGTATTAGCATTGGTTTCAGGGGTATTAATGGCAGTACAAGGTTCGCTTAATACTGCATTAAGTAAAGTTATCGGTCTTCTAGAAGCTACTTTTTTTGTCCATATTACGGGAACTATTTTGGCTGTGATCTTGCTTTTTTTCTTTAAAATGGGAAAAGGTAATTTGTATGCATGGCAAGATGCACCTTGGTATTCATGGCTGGGTGGTTTTATTGGCGTAGCTATAATATATTTAGTAGCAGCTAGTATTCCGGGAGTCGGTGTAGCTAATGCTACAACGGCTATTATTGTTGGGCAAGTCTTAACGGCTATAATTATTGACCACTTTGGCGGCTTCGGTCTTGAGCGTATGTCATGCAGTCCTCAGCAGATATTTGGACTGGTATTACTTGCAATAGGCGCTAAATTGTTATTAAAATAGCGTTTTTTTATTTTTTTCGCTATTAGGTGTTAACAAAAAAAAAATTATAAGGTATACTTATCATTAGAATTTTTTGGTATCATGTCACCAACAAGGAGGCAAAGCATGGATTTTAACTTTACTCCCGATCAACTGGATCTGCAAAAGATGGTTAGAGAATTAGTTACTAAAGAAATCACTCCTCACGCTTTAGAAATGGATAAAGAAGGCGTGGTTCCTCCAGAACTTTGGAAAAAATTGGACGAAGCTGGATTGCTTAATCTAACCGTTCCTGAAGAGTATGATGGTCCGGGTCTCGAAGCTCTCTCAATTGCTCTTATTTATGAAGAATTAGGCAAAGGTTGCGCTGGTGTTGCCACGACAACAGCTGCAAACGCATTAGCTTCGTATCCAGTGGTATTGTTAGGCAATGATGATCAAAAACGCAAGTTTTTTGATATCATAAATAACGGTAAATTGGCTGCTTTTGCACTAACCGAACCAGGTGCCGGATCTGATGCCGGAGCCGTTGCTACATCTGCAGTCAAAGACGGTGAACACTATATACTTAATGGTACTAAGTGCTTTATTACCAATGGTGGTATTGCCGATATTTTTGTAATCTTTGCTAATACACGTAAAACAGCCGGTATCCGTGGGTTAACCGCGTTTATCGTTGAGCGCGGCACCCCTGGTTTCTCTGTAGGTAAAGAAGAAGAGAAGATGGGCATCAGAGCATCTAACACCTGTGAATTGGTTTTGGAGAATGTGCGTATTCCTGCAGCTAACAGGATTGGCCGCGAAGGAGAAGGCTTTAAAATTGCAATGAAAACTCTGGATGCAGCCCGTCCATTTGTCGGCGCAGTTTCAGTAGGCTTGGCCCAATCTGCCTTTGAGCTTGCTGTTAAATACTCTAAAGAGCGTGTTCAATTTGATAAGCCGATTGCTTCGTTCCAGCTTATTCAAGCAATGTTAGCAGATATGGCTATGCAAATCGAAGCAGCTCGCCTTTTGGTATATAAAGCTTGCTGGATGAAAGACCAAGGAGTTGACTATGCTAAGGAATCCGCCATAGCCAAATGTTTTGCTGCCGATACGGCTATGAAGGTTACAACCGATGCCGTACAAGTACTTGGCGGTTATGGGTATTCCAAAGAATATCCGGCAGAAAAGTATATGCGCGACGCTAAGATTATGCAGATTTACGAAGGCACTAATCAAATTCAGCGTTTAGTAATTGCTAATAATATCTTATATTAATTTATATTTCTGGATGCTTGACTTTTAAAGTTAACCGTAATATAATTACATACGTAGTAAGGGATTATAGCTCAGTTGGTTAGAGTACTACGTTGACATCGTAGGGGTCACTGGTTCGAGTCCAGTTAGTCCCACCAGAAATTTTAGGCTAGTAGATTAATCTACTAGCCTTTTTTATGTGCCGAGATTAGACATACCATCTCTTCACCGTGCGAAGAGACTTCAATAAACTATATGAAACTACAACTGGCCAACATATTCACTGTCGGCCAGTTTTTTGCCTTAAACTCTACTGTTTTATTGGAAATGTAGTAAAATAAATACAGCGAAAATAAGTATCGGTAAAAATCAATAATTTATATTCTATGTATCGGAGTGATATTGTGAAAAGGACGATAGTAATTGTAATACTATTATTGATTATGTTTACTTTTGGTTTACAGGCACACGCATGCACACTTTGGGCTGCTAATGGCAATATTGTTCAAGGAGGTGGAAGTTTAATCGTTAAAAATCGTGATTGGGCTCCTGATCATCATCAAAAATTAAAATTAATTTCACCAGCAAACGGGTACAAATATATTGGACTTTTTGTTATTGACGGCAATCATAAGGGACTAAAAGCAGGAATAAATGAAAAAGGATTAGTTACAATCAGTGCATCAGCAGGATCTATAGCGTTTAAAGAAAGAAAAATACTGCCATATACCCATGCGCTCTATGAGCAATTATTAAATGAATGTGGCAGTGTAGACGAAGCAATTGCTAGAACTGAATTATTTTTAGGACCGCAGTATTTAATGCTGGCTGACCGGAATAAAGTAGCTACTATTGAAATTGGGCCAGATGGCAAGTACGCCGTCATAATGAAGGATAGCCAGGCTATTTTCCATACCAATCACTATGTTGATGAATCAATGTTGGAATTTAACAGAGTAGACGGACTGAGCAGTAATACCAGGTATAAACGTATTGCAGCATTACTAAGTAATGCTGCAACGCCGTATAATCTTGATACCTTTCTAGATTTTAGCAACGATCAAAACGATGGACCTGATAACAGTATTTTTAGAATAGGAAGCTCGCCCCAAAAACAACGAACTATGGCGACCTGGGCTGTATCAATACCACCGTATGGCTCTCCCGAATTATATGTTAAAATATTAAATCCTGGAGAGAGTGAACAAATCAAAAAGGTAAAGGTTGAAGATATTTTTGACGAAAAACTAGAACTTTAATGCGCATAACATTAGTTATGATTGTTTAGCAGAGGAGTGGTAGGTATAAAAAAGAAATATAATTCTAAAATAACAACTAGGAATGATAAACAGAAAAGAACTTGTCTTAACGACAAGTTCTTAAAATTGGTGGCGGCGCAGGGATTTGAACCCCGGACACTGCGGGTATGAACCGCATGCTCTAGCCAGCTGAGCTACGCCGCCGTATTAAAATGGAGCTAGTGACCGGGATTGAACCGGTGACCTTATCCTTACCAAGGATACGCTCTACCGACTGAGCTACACCAGCGTTGGTTGCGGGGACAGGACTTGAACCTGTGACCTTCGGGTTATGAGCCCGACGAGCTACCAACTGCTCCACCCCGCGATAAATTTTTGTCACAAATTTAATTATATAGTACGGGCAATACTATGTCAATCAATTTTTCAATCTAATAGCATTGCAACTATTGGGAAGGCAGTGTCATTGACTACTGTTAATTAATGGTGTATATTAAATTATTGTACTGTTTGCGTTATTCCTTAGAAGATTAGTATTTGCGGTGTAACTAATACTAATAGGCGCTAATCCAATGCGTAACCTGTCAGTCGCCGATAAATTTGCTATAAAAATAATCAGGGCTGATAGCACAAGGAACAACTGCGTGAAATCTGAGCCATTCCTTTCCGGCTATATTCTTGCTTAATAAATATGTTTTTGTCGGAAAATCTCGGTTGTCTACGGTAAATAACTGGTCCTCTTCCAGGGCGCCTTCAAGGTCATCTTGGGAAAACCGGTCTGTATAAAAATATTGGTCGACTGACTGCAGATTGCCGTCATTATCATAGACTGCACCAAAATATACAGCATCACAATCAACTGTGAATTCGTATGTACCGTTCTCTGAGAGTGTACGAACGTCAATACATATTTTTTTGACGGGAAGTTGGCTCATATGTATACTCATAAGTGTACCTCCATTAATGGTCTCGATATGATTATTCCCGCTAACCAGACAGTTATGCTGTAAATTTAACAGAATTAACTTTAGGAGGCAATAATGTCAAATCTTGCTCCCGAAATTAGTAAACGGCGTACTTTTGCTATTATATCTCATCCGGATGCCGGCAAAACAACGTTAACTGAAAAACTGCTACTCTTCGGCGGTGCAATTCGCTTAGCTGGATCTGTAAAAGCCAGAAAAGCCCAAAAGCACGCTGTATCTGACTGGATGGAAATTGAAAAACAACGTGGTATTTCAGTCACTTCCAGTGTCTTGCAATTTGATTATGATGGTTTTCGGATTAATATCCTTGATACTCCCGGTCACCAAGACTTCAGTGAAGATACCTATCGTACACTAATGGCCGCCGACAGCGCGGTGATGCTTATTGACGTTGCCAAAGGCGTCGAAGAGCAGACAAAAAAGCTATTTCAGGTTTGTAAACAGCGGGGAATTCCCGTATTTACTTTTATAAATAAGCTTGATCGCTATGGCCGCAGCCCGTTTGAATTAATGGAAGAGATTGAAAAAGTATTAGGAATTCGGGCTTATCCTATGAATTGGCCCATTGGCATTGATGGTAACTATAGCGGTATTTACATACGTAAACAGGCTCAAATAGAATTGTTTGAACGTGGTGGAGTTCATGGGCAATGGGTTTTGCCCTCAACACAGGGTAATGTCGATGACCCTGCTTTTAAAGAAGCACTTGGTGCAGAGGTTCATCAGGCGCTATGTGATGATATTGAACTTTTAGATATGGCAGGGGACCAATTTGACTTCGACAAAGTAGCTCAAGGGGAACTTACCCCTATGTTTTTTGGCAGTGCTATGACTAATTTTGGTGTCAGATTGTTTTTAGAAGACTTTTTAAAATTAGCTCCGCCACCAATGCCTAGAGTTTCCTCAGAAGGATCTATTGATCCAACGGAAGAAAAGTTTTCGGCGTTTGTATTTAAAATTCAGGCAAATATGAATCCAGCTCACCGTGACCGACTGGCTTTTATGAGAATATGTTCCGGCAAATTTGAAAGGGGAATGACTGTCCATCACGCGCAGTCGGGTAAACCGGTCAAACTGGCTCAGCCGCAACAGTTTTTGGCGCAGGAACGCACAATTATTGACGAAGCATACCCGGGAGATATTATCGGATTATTTGATCCAGGGATTTTTGGCATTGGAGATACCTTGTGTCAGGAAGGATCTAACTTTACATTCCAAGACTTTCCGGTATTTCCGCCAGAGCAATTTGCCCGTGTGCAAGCTAAAGACACAATGAAGCGAAAGCAGTTTGTTAAAGGAATGACCCAGCTTACTCAGGAAGGAGCCGTACAAGTATTCCGCCAGCCTGATTACCCTGTAGAATCCTTTATTGTCGGAGTTGTTGGATCATTACAGTTTGAAGTGCTTGAGTACCGTTTGAAACATGAATACGGTGTAGATATTCTGATGAACAAGCTTCCTTATTCGGTTGCCAGGTGGTTATACGGCGAAAATCTTGACGTAAAAGCAATGAAAAATATGGACAACGGACTGTTGATTGAAGATATAAAAGATAGGCCGGTAGCCTTAATCAATAACGAATGGCAGCTTAGGTGGGTCATGGAGCGCAATCCGGAAGTCCAGTTCCTTGTTGTGCCTGAGGATGCCCGTCAAGTGTAGGAGTGGTGATACGTTATGTATAGTTTTCCTTTGGAAGAAAATGAAACGATCATCAAGAAATGTTTAGCAAGTTACACGAGTGATAATGACGTCTTAAACGGGGCACTTTATTTAACAGAATACCGACTTGTGTTTGTTGGCTACGCACTGAGTGCAGCCAATAAATACATGGATGAAGTACCATTGACCCACATCAAAGAACTACGAGCAGAAAAAACATTTTATATAATTCCTAACGCACTAAGAGTCATTACTATCAAAGATAAAGTAATTAATTTTGTAGTAAAAGGCCGTGATGAATGGTTTAACGCTATCAATGACCAGATCGCAGAAGGTAACTAACAACTTACATTACTTCACTACCCTCGTTGTATGCAAATAAGCTGTAGCACATATACTATATGAGAAGGGAGTGAGGGTGGTGAAGTTACTTTCGATCGGCCTGAACGGAACAACCGGAAATATCAGGGAAAAGTTGGAATACGACTGTAAAACGCTGACCCAAGAAGGCTTCCGTATAGTTATAGAAGAACTTGATAAAGGCGGCTATAAATTTCTTGGTTTAAATATCAGTGATGGTGAACTGTCTTTCCGCAATTATGAGCGGATAAAAAATATGCTAAAAAACAGCGTATCCCAAATACTTGCCGACTGGATCATCAGCAACGAAGAACACCGGCTCATAAATAAAATAGTCAATAATAACTATTTTTATTTTAATCCTGATGAACGTGCGATAGTTGAATCAAATGCGCTAAGAATCCTCGGCGTTAGTCCGGCTGACCGTTATAAGTTAATATTATCCAGAATACTAGAGTACTTAGATAATCATTACGAGTTAGTTTTGGATGGCTTTTTAAATTTTCGCCTTAAAGATTATCGCCTGCAGCTAGCGCAAGTCATTGATAATGTTGTTGATGATTTTATGATGGAGTTGGAATACAAAGAATTTATCAGGGTTTTGCGTTATTTTGTGGATGTGCAGGAACCAAGGGTGGAAGAAGCTCATGTTGTCATAAGCGGAAATAGTGTTTTTAAAATATACGATGCACATGGAAAAATAATAAATAATCAGTATTTGGAGAATACTTTAATGCAAAGTCATAATGAGAATGACACAGACAATCTCAATTATGAAGATTTGCTCATAAGCGCGTTAATAACTGTTGCTCCCCGCAATATTATGGTGCATAGCACTAATAAGCTGAGAGATAAAGACGTTTTAGAGACAATAAAATGCGTTTTTGAAAGTCGGGTTTTGGTTTGTGATGGCTGCGAAATGTGCACTAATGCCGGGAAATCTAATAATACTGAGTTGTAGGCTTGACAAAGCAGCTTGAGTTATATATAATATTTGATAATTAAACTATCGATAATAGTAATGCCGAGGATATGATGATGTTTTGAAAGGCGTGCCAGAGAGTAGATGTCATAGGCTGAAAGCATCTTTACGCAAACCAAGCATGATTACCACCTCGAAACTGCTTAGCTGAAATTAGTAAGCTTAGCCGGGACTTTTCCCGTTATCAAAGTCTGAGATGGCATGTTGCCAAACAGGGTGGAACCACGGGTATTAACTCTCGTCCCTATAGGGATGAGAGTTTTTTATTTTGTTAAGGAGGCTCCGAAACATGGGAAAAATTAAGATGACACTAAAAGATGGAGCAGTACGCGAAATCGAACAAGGAAAAACTTTAGCTGAAGCTGCTGAATCAATCAGCAGAAATTTAGCTAAAACTGCACTTGTTGCTAAAATCGATGGACAAGTAACAGATTTGTCGGCTAAATTAGAAAAAGACGCTGCAGTCGAATTTTTAACATTTGAAGACGGCGATGGCAAAGATGCCTTACGTCATACAACTTCTCATATTTTAGCGCAAGCCGTAAAACGCTTATATGGAGATGTTAAATTAGGTATTGGCCCGTCTATTGCCAATGGTTTTTACTATGATTTTGATACCGCACATACATTTACCCCTGAAGATTTAGAAAAAATTCAAGCTGAGATGGAAAAAATCGTTAAAGAAAATCTTCCGCTTGAGCGCCTGACAGTCAGCCGTGAAGAAGCCCTAAAAATGTTTGGAGAGCAAGGCGAAATCTATAAGCAAGAGCTAATTCGCGATTTGCCTGAAGATGTTGAGATATCGCTGTATAAACAAGGGGATTTTATTGACTTATGCGCAGGACCGCATGTTCCGTCGACCGGACGCGTTAAAGCCATTAAACTGCAAAGTATTGCCGGTGCTTATTGGCGTGGTGATGAAAAACGCAAGATGTTACAGCGGATATACGGAACCTGTTTTGAAAAGAAAGCAGATTTAGATGCCTACATCACCATGATGGAAGAAGCAGCAAAACGTGATCATCGCAAACTAGGCCGGGAACTTGATTTGTTCAGCATTCAAGAAGAAGGTCCCGGTTTCCCGTTCTTCCATCCTAAAGGCATGGTTATCCGTAACGAATTAGAAGCATTCTGGCGCAAACTACATGTCAAGTATGGTTACCAAGAGATTAAAACCCCGATTATTCTTCACCAAAAACTTTGGCAGCAGTCGGGACACTGGGATCATTATCGCCAAAATATGTATTTTACCAAAATTGATGACGAAGGTTATGCTGTAAAACCTATGAACTGTCCGGGCGGTATCTTAGTATATCGCACGCAGCATCACAGCTATCGTGATTTCCCGCTTCGTACCTGCGAGCTTGGTCTTGTTCACAGACACGAAATTTCTGGTGCGCTGCATGGTCTTATGCGCGTACGCAGCTTTACTCAGGATGATTCTCATATCTTTATGCTGCCGTCTCAAATCAAGAGTGAAATCAAGAAAGTTATTGAACTCTTTAATACGGTATACAGTGTTTTCGGCCTGACTTATCACGCCGAATTAAGCACAAAGCCGGAAAAGGCTATGGGTTCCGATGAAATATGGGAGACTGCAACAACAGCACTGCAAGAAGCCTTAGAAGAATTGAATATGCCTTTCATAATTAACCCTGGCGACGGTGCCTTCTACGGCCCTAAGATTGATTTCCACCTTAAAGATTCCATCGGTCGCACCTGGCAGTGCGGCACGATTCAGCTCGATATGCTGATGCCGGAAAAATTCGACCTTACTTATATAGGCGAAGACGGGCAAAAACACCGTCCGGTTATGATTCACCGTGTAGCTTACGGAAGCATTGAGCGGTTTATTGGTATTTTGATTGAGCACTATGCCGGAGCATTTCCTATGTGGCTGGCACCCGTGCAAGCAAAAATTCTGCCGATTAGCGAACGTCATGCTGAGTATGCCAGAGAAATTGCCCAAACAATGCGTGATAAAGATATTCGGGTTGAAGTCGATGACCGGAATGAAAAAATTGGCTATAAAATCCGTGAAGGCCAGTTGGAAAAAGTTCCTTACATGCTGGTTGTCGGCGACAAAGAAGTCGAAACACATACTGTCGCTGTACGGAAAAGAGGGCAGGGCGATATTGGTGTAATGCCTGTTGACGACTTCATTTCAACAGCAATCACTGAAATTGTTGCCAAAAGCTGATAATATTTAAAGAAATAGCTTGACTTAACTGGTATAAGGTGCTAATATAACTAAGTAAATTGAATTTTTAAGTAGAAGCCATCCGCTTCTCACCTTGCAACGCTCTGAGCAGTTAGTAAGGTTATAATAAGCAAAATCGTTTTGGGATTATGCTATTGCGCGGGTGGTTTGTACCACCCGCTTTTTTATTTAACAAAGTACATCAGGAGGTGAGCGGCAATTAGCAAAGAGACTTTAAAGATTAATGAAGAAATTCGGGCAAAAGAAGTTCGGTTAGTCAGCAGCACCAATGAACAACTTGGGATTGTGTCGCTAAGGGACGCATTGCGTATGGCAGGGGAGCAAAACCTAGACTTGGTTGAGGTAGCGCCAACTGCTAAGCCGCCGGTGTGCCGGATTATGGATTTTGGTAAATTCCGGTACGAGCAGCAAAAACGCGACAAAGAAGTCAGAAAGAAGCAAAAGGTAATTACGCTTAAAGAAGTTAAAATCCGTCCCAATATAGAGGATCATGATTTTAATGTTAAGCTTAAAAACGCCCAACGCTTTTTGGAAGATGGCGACAAAGTCAAAGTTACCATTATGTTTAGGGGGCGGGAACTCTCTCATCCTGAACTGGGTAAACAAGTTTTAGTTCGAATGGCTACTTTACTTAAAGATATGGCTACTGTCGAACGTGAACCCAAGCTCGAAGGTAAAAATATGATTATGATTGTAGCTCCTAAGCCTAACACTACGCAATCTAGCACATAAATAGAAAGGGGATATCCAACTATGCCAAAAATGAAAACCCGTAGAAGTGCCGCTAAACGCTTTAAAGTAACAGGCAGCGGTGAATTTAAACGCGCTAAAGCTTTCAAGAAACATATTCTTGAGAAAAAATCTCCATCCCGTAAACGTAATTTGCGTAAAGCAGCTCTGGTTAGCAAATCTGACCATGAGCGCGTAGTAAAAATGCTTCCTTATGCCTAAGCTGTAAAACAATTATAAGTAAACCAGGAGGTATGTGACATGCCAAGAGTTAAAAAAGGCGTTACTGCACATAAACGTCATAAAAAAATACTTAAATTAGCTAAAGGTTATCGCGGTTCGAAGAGTAAACTTTTCAAAAAAGCAAACGAAACAGTAATGAAAGCCCTTTATTATGCGCGTAGTGACCGTCGCGCCAAAAAAGGCGATTTCCGTAAACTGTGGATCACTCGGATCAACGCGGCTGCCCGTATTAACGGTATTTCATACAGCCAGTTAATCAACGGTCTTAAAAAAGCCGGAGTAGAAGTTAACCGTAAAATGCTTGCAGACTTAGCAGTTAATGATATGGCTGCTTTTGGCAAGCTGGTAAGCACTGCTAAAGAACAACGGTAAGTTGTTAAAATATAAAACTCCCATTTTTTTGGGAGTTTTTTTATTTTTGATGCATAATATATATAAATATTGGAATTACTAGTAAACAAATCCAGCATTTACTCGCAGGTTAAAAATTTGATTTTTTAAAATTTTTCTATAATTGGCAGGTTTTTTACCCCATGCGGCGAATAAAATATACAACAGAAATTAATTACAATTAAATATTGGCTTACTAAAACAAAAGGAGGAGTTAACCTTGGCCCTGGTAACAATGAAAGAATTACTCCAGGATGCAAAAAGAAGGAAGTATGCTGTAGGTGGTTTTAATGTTTTTAATTTCGAGACTTTAGGCGCTGTTATTGAGGTGGCGGAAGAATTAAAAACTCCCCTGGTGCTTGGTATTCCCGAGCGTTTGTTTAAATTTGTCGATGTTGATACCCTGAGTGCAGCAATGAGGAAAGCTGCTCAAAAAGCGGCTGTGCCTGTTGCGCTTCATCTCGACCATGGATACACTTATGAAGGAGTAATGAAGGCCATTCGTTGGGGGTTTACTTCTGTTATGTTTGATGGTTCATCCTTATCAATTGAGGACAACTTAAAAAGAACAAAAGAAATTACACGCATAGCCCATTCTCTCGGAGTGTCAGTCGAGGGTGAATTGGGCTATGTTGGCTGTTACGGCAATATTAAAGATATAAACGAGGAAAATTTAGTTAAACCGGAAATAGCTCACAACTTTGTGGAAAAAACTAAAGTCGATGCACTGGCTGTGGCTGTAGGAACCAATCATGGTGTTTACCGGGGCAATCCAAAACTTAATTTCTCCCGCCTCTCTGAACTTAGCAATACGGTAAATGTACCGTTAGTTATGCATGGTGGTTCTAAGCTTACTAAAGAGGATTATCAAAGTTCAATTCAGTCCGGCATAACCAAAATTAATGTCGCTACCGATATGTCAATGGCAGCAGGGGAGACTATAAAAGCAGAGCTGGCAAAAAATCAGGCTGCGAACTATATTCACCTCATGTCAATGGTGAAAAAAGGCGTAAAAGATTCTGTGCGGAGATACATGTTATCATTTGATTGTATCTCCAAGGCAATATAGCAAAAAAAATAGTTGCATAAACCCCCCTGTCCTTATGACGAGGGGGGTTTTTTTAGTTCTTTTAAACTTCGCCACCATTTTTCTTTATGAGCGCAACTGCTTCTTCAACTCGGGATTCTGGAACAAATGCAATAAGGGAAAAAGCATGTCCGCCGGCCATGCCATAGCCTCTTGAACTCAATCCGCTAACTGACGGGTCAGCTCCCATAAGTACTCTTTCTGCCGAATTGGTCTCGTTAGACGTATTCATGGAAAACAGGGTTAATCCTGTCAGTGTTTCAGCAAGGTTAGCAGTGGCATCATTGCGTTCAGTATCAAATGTTACACCATAGCGGCTGCTTCGCTTAATGTGGTTGTCATTCATTCCGCTTTTGGACAACGCATCTGCAGCTGACTGTGCTTTGGTGCTAGAAGAAAAATAGGAAATAATAGTTTGTTCTTTTTCTTGTTCTTGCATAAACTCCCCTCCGATTTATCATGATAATGTTTGCCGAACCGAAACTTGAAAGGAGAGTGACGTCAGTGAAAAAAGTGTATATTGCTCATCCACTACGCGGCGATATAGCCAGTAACATAGATTCGATTTCCCACCTTTGCCGAAATATAATCGACACTGACAGTAGTATCTTACCATTATCACCGGTCCTTGCATTTAGCTTCTTTGACCCTGACAAAGAGCCGGTAAAAGCTATGCAGTACTGCTTAGAACTTCTAAGAGCAAGTGACGAGCTATGGGTTTATGGGGATTGGAAAAAATCTGAAGGCTGCTTAGCAGAGGTTGCAGTTGCAAAATGTAACAATATCCCAATAAAGTTTAAATCGTCGCCTGCTGAACCCCAAAATATCACCTCCTGAAAAATAGTTTATCCAGAATCTTGTTTAGTTTTCTCGATTTGGGTATAATTTTAAGGTACACTTAATTTAGGGAGTGGAAGATTTTGGGGGCAAAAATTAATAACCTGCTTGATATTGCCCAATGGAAGCTTACACCATATCAAATACTTGTATTGGGGTTTGCCGGGTTAATATTAGGGGGAGCAGTTCTTTTAACAACACCGCTTGCTTCGGCAACAGGCGAGCGGTTAAGCTTTGTAGACGCCTTGTTTACAGCAACTTCTGCTGTATGTGTCACAGGCCTGGTAGTTGTTGATACAGGTACATATTTTTCATTATTTGGGCAGCTTGTGGTAATCTTTCTCATTCAAGCCGGCGGTTTAGGCATTATGGCCATGGCTACATTAATGGCGATATTAATCGGTAAGCGAATTAATTTTAGAGAACGGTTAGTAATGCAGGAAGCGTTAAACCAACTTACCGTATCCGGGGTTGTACGCCTGACTCAGTATATTATTAAAGTAACACTGGCAATAGAGTTTATTGGCGGGACAATTCTTGCTGTACATTTGTACCAGGATTTGGGACTTAAAGGTATTTACTTCGGCTATTGGCATGCTATTTCATCATTTTGCAACGCCGGATTCGACTTGTTCGGCAGCGTAACCGGCAAATTCTCCAGTGCCACCAGTTATGTAGACGATATTGTTGTCAACCTTGTTATTACCTTCCTTATAATCTTAGGCGGCATAGGTTTTACGGTTATTGCCGATATTTGGACTAACCGTTGTTTCCGGAAATTTTCGTTGCATACTAAAGTGGTATTAATGACAACCCTGGTTCTGGTTATTTTTGGTTCGATCGTAATTTTTCTTCTTGAATATAATAACGCGGCTACTTTAGGTAATCTGTCCTGGCAGGGAAAATTTTTAGCCAGCTATTTTCAGTCAGTAACGGCACGAACTGCCGGATGGAATACCGTAGATTTGAGCAGCCTGAAAGATGCTACCTTATTTTTCATGGTTTTACTTATGTTTATTGGCGCATCCCCTGCTTCAACAGGTGGTGGTATCAAAACTTCAACGGCTGCCGTTTTAGCCGCCGCAATTTGGGCGTTAGTTAGAGGCCGTAGCGATGCAGAGCTATTTAAACGCCGGATTCCATATGCAATTATTTATAAGGCATTTTCAGTACTATTGATATCTGCCGCTTTGGTCATCTTTGTAACTATGATGCTAAGCATAACTGAGAATCAACCATTTATTAAATTGTTATTTGAGGTGACTTCAGCCTTCGGAACCGTAGGCTTATCAGCAGGAGTTACGCCTACACTGAGTACTGTTGGTAAACTCTGGATTATTTTAACAATGTTTGCCGGACGGGTAGGGCCTGTTACGCTTGCACTTGCTTTCGCGCTTAGAAACCGTAAAGGCAATTTACAATACCCGGAAGGAAAAATTATCATAGGTTAAGAGGAGAAGGATAAGCATGAAAAGTAACAAGCAATTTGCCGTTATAGGGCTAGGCCGTTTTGGAACTAGTGTGGCAAGCGCATTATATAACCTTGGCTATGAAGTTTTGGCTATCGACGCCGATGAGGAAAGAATCCAAAAGTTTAGTGAAGAAGTCACTCACGTCGTTCAAGCCGATACAACAGACGAAAACTCATTAAAAGCTTTAGGCATCCGCAATTTTGATGTTGTTGTTGTGGCTATCGGTGAAGATATTCAAGCGAATGTATTGACTACGCTGCTTTTAAAAGACCTTGGCGTAAAATATATTGTTGCCAAAGCCCGGAACGAATTACACGGCAAAATGCTAGCCAAAATTGGTGCCGACAGGGTAGTTTATCCCGAACGTGATATGGGACAGCGCGTAGCGCATAATCTTGTATCCACTAATGTCTTAGAATACATTGAACTATCACCAGTACTAAGCATTGTTGAAATTACAGCTCCCAAAGCACTCGTTGGCAAGAGCTTGGCCGAGACTAATCTGCGGGCAAAATATGAAGTTAACGTAGTCGCGATTAAACGTGACGAAGAGCTAATCGTTCCACCTCTTCCTGATGAAAAAATCAAACCAGGAGATATTTTGATTTTTGTCGGTCATACCAAGGGTATTCAAAAGCTGGAGGAATTAGAATGACCGAGTTTATTTCCAGTCCGGAAAATAAACTAATAAAAGAAGTTGCATCGCTTAAACAAAAAAAGTACCGTGATAGTTTAGGTATGTTTGTAGCTGAAGGTGTGCGCTTAGTAGAAGAATGTATCAATGCAGGCTGGCCTGTCGAAGTATGTATTTATACGGAAAATGCCGCCGCTAAGAATCGAACACACAGCCTGATTGAAAAAATAACTAATATGAATTGCAAAATGGTAGTAGTACCGGAAAATATCTATAATAAAATTTCTGACACTGATCAACCGCAGGGTATTATGGTTATTTTAGAAAAACGGCCATCAACAATTGACACCATGGTATCTGGTATAAATAAGCAACCTTTGCTTATTATACTAGATGGAATTCAAGACCCTGGAAACGTCGGAACCATTATTCGAACTGCCGACGCGGCTGGATGTACTGGTGTAATCGTTCTTAAAGGGTCAGCCGATATATACGCCGGTAAAACAGTGCGGGCAACAATGGGATCTTTATTTCATTTACCTATTACCGAAGCATTATCGCCATCGGAACTACTACCGGTACTTAAAGAAGCCGGTATTAAAGTGATGGCAACAGGTTTACAAAAATCTTTCTCTTACTATCAGGCTGATTTTAATAATCCTGTAGCTATTGTATTAGGTAATGAGGGACAAGGAGTAAGTGCTGAGTTGCTAAAAGCAGCTGACAGCTGTTTAACTATACCGCTGGTTGGTCAAGCCGAATCACTTAATGTGGCGGTTGCTGCTGGTATAATTTTGTATGAAGCCATAAGACAACGGTCAACTTGTAATTTGTAAAATGCTGTGCTATAATACGTTTAGCAATGACGGAAATTGCCATTAAGGGCAGAGAGGGTGGGTCTTACGGATGATGACCGCCGAATTCTTCTGGAGAATGTTTGAAGCTACCGGTTCCATTGCTGCGTATTTGTGGTATAAACGGTTAATGATGCAGTAAGTTAATATTGATTTATTGCCATACGATGAGGAAGAGAGTATGTTAGTCACGTTTGTACAGGGAGGATGCCGCCATAGATTGAGAGCGGCGCCGAAACAACTGGCAGAAGTTCACTTCTGAGTATCTAGGCTGAAGGGATATTCTTGTGTAGGCCTGGCGTTTTCCACGTTATAGGAATTTGAGTCTAATTAGGGTGGTACCGCGAAGTCAAGACTTTCGCCCCTTGGGGTTGAAAGTCTTTTTATTTTTATCTTTAGGAGGCATGTATGGAACAAGAGCTCAAATTATTAAGAGAAACAGCTCTCAAAGAGTTGTCTCAAATTGCTGGTAAAGAAGCACTGAATGAATTAAAAGTTAAGTATCTAGGAAAAAAAGGGCTGCTTACTGCTGTGTTGCGCGGTTTAGGGGCATTAAGCCCCGAAGAGCGGCCACGGGTTGGTCAAATAGTTAATGAAATCAGAAACGAGCTTGAGCAGATAATTGCCGATAAGTCTGAGACTATAAAGCAGGAAGAGCTGACTAGTAAGCTGGCATCAGAAACAATCGATGTTACTCTGCCTGGGCGTCGGAACGTTCTAGGGCATCTTCACCCATTGACCTTAACTTTAAATCGCATTAAAGACACTTTTATGCGTATGGGCTTTGAGATTGCAGAAGGACCTGAAGTAGAGCAAGATTATTATAATTTTGAGGCACTCAACTTACCTCAGGATCATCCGGCCCGTGATATGCAAGATTCTTTTTATATAACTAAAGAATTTTTGCTTAGAACACACACTTCGCCGGTACAAGTGCGGACAATGCAGTCGGCAGAACCAAATCAACCCATCCGCATTATTGCTCCCGGAAAGGTTTACAGACGCGATTATGACGCCACTCATTCACCTATGTTCCAACAAGTGGAAGGCTTAGTAATTGATAAAGGTATCAGTTTCGCTGATCTTAAAGGCACACTAGAATTGTTTTGCAAAGAAATTTTCGGTAACAGAGTTAACATTAGACTTCGTCCCAGCTTCTTCCCATTTACTGAACCCAGTGCTGAGGTTGATATTTCCTGTGTTATGTGCGAAGGCAAAGGCTGCCGCGTATGTTCCGGCACTGGCTGGCTGGAAATCTTAGGTTCCGGTATGGTTCATCCGCGTGTACTTGAAATGAGTAATTTTGACCCTGCCAAAGTAAGTGGTTTTGCTTTTGGCATGGGGGTTGAACGGATCGCTATGCTGACATATGGAATTGATGACCTCAGATTGTTTTTTGACAATGATATGCGCTTTTTGCGTCAATTTTAAAGGTTTGGATAAGGGGGAAAGATATGAGAGCGTCAATTAAATGGCTTAAAGACTATGTTGAAATAAAGGAAACACCGGAAAAACTGGCAGATATGCTGACAATGGCCGGAGTACCTGTTGCTACTGTAGAATACTTAGGACAAAATATCTCAGGAGTAGTCACAGGCAAGATCATGGAGATAAATCCACACCCCGACGCTGATAAATTGTCGGTTTGCAAAGTAGATATTGGTAAAGAAATAGTAACCATTGTTACCGGAGCTACTAATGTCCGTAAAAATCATATTGTTCCGGTAGCTACCGTAGGGGCGAACCTCCCCAATGGGGTAAATATACAGCCGACAAAACTTCGTGGCTTGTTGTCAAACGGTATGTTATGCTCGGTAGAAGAACTTGCTATTGATAGCAAACTAGTATCACCTGAGGCCAGAAATGGTATTTATATTCTGCCTGCAGATACTGAGGTAGGTATAAATATTCGTACTGCTCTTGGCCTCGATGATGTTGTACTTGAGTTTGAACTCACTGCTAACAGGGCCGATTGCTTCAGTATCATGGGTATTGCGCGCGAAATAGCGGTGCTTACCGGCGCCACACTTAAGAAGCCAATGCTCAACTTAAAGGAAGCAGGAACGGAGAAAGCACAGAATATGACCTCTATACAAATTGAGGATTCTAGTCTTTGCTCGCGCTTTGCTGCACGAATTTTGACCAACGTAAAGGTTGGACCATCACCTGCCTGGCTGCAGCATAGGATCCAGGCAGCCGGTATGCGGCCAATCAACAATATCGTTGATGTTACTAATTTCGTAATGCTGGAATTAGGTCAGCCTATGCATGCTTATGATTATAACCTGCTTTCACGCCACAGTTTAGTCGTACGAAAAGCTAATCCCGGTGAAAGACTAACTACACTCGACGGCGTAAAACGCGAACTTACTCCAGATATGCTGGTAATTGCGGATGCAGTACAGGCAGTTGGTATCGCCGGCGTTATGGGCGGTTTGGCAACAGAGGTTACTTTTAATACACAAAATGTTCTCCTGGAAGCTGCAAGCTTCAAAGGAGCAAGTATTCGCCGGACATCACGCGCTTTAGGACTTCGTTCGGAAGCATCTGGACGGTTTGAACGTGGTGTAGATACAGTAAATATCATGAAAGCATTAGACAGAGCGGCAACCCTACTTGAAGCTATGGGCGCATGCCAGGTTTGTCCAGGAGTTGTTGATGCATACCCCAATATGCATTTGCCTAAACAAGTCACGTTTACTCCAGCACAGGTAAATAGCTACTTAGGTACTGATATTCCGGCAAAAACTATGGTTGAAATACTGAAGAGTCTCGAATTTGACGTCGATGCTGCTTCGGAAAAAATTACCGTGACTGTGCCTACTTGGCGTGGCGACGTTTCCCTGCCGGCAGATATTTGTGAAGAAATTGCCAGGATTTACGGTTTTAATAATATACCTGCCACAACTCCTGCGGGCAGTATGGCGCAAGGGAAACAGAGTTACGGACAATCAATCATTGACAAAGTAAAAACTGTCCTCACCGGTAATGGTTTTTCGGAAGTTATTTCTTTAAGTTTTTCTCATCCCAGCGCCTTCGACAAACTAAACATTCCCGCTGACAGCTCTTTAAGACGGGCGATTGAAGTCTTAAATCCGATTACCGAGGATTTTCCTATTTTGCGCACTACTTTGTTAGGCGGTGTGATGGACACTATTGTTCGGAATCTATCACGTAAGAATGAAGACTTAAAGATCTATGAAATTGGAGCCATTTATTTGCCAAAAGAATTACCGCTTAACGATTTACCCCAGGAACCGGTAATGTTATGTGGCACCATGCTTGGCAAACGCCAAACCCTGGCTTGGAATCAAACAAAAGATACCGTAGACTTCTATGACGCTAAAGGCACTGTTGAAACAATTTTAGAGGCTTTAGGGATTGATGAATATGCCGTGGTAGCAGAAGTAAGTCCATATTTACACCCCGGTAAAACAGCTGCATTCAAAGTGGATGATGAATTATTAGGATTTGTCGGCGAAATCCACCCGCAAGTTCTTGATTCTTATGAAATTACCAAAAAAGTGTATTTATTTGAATTAAATGTGGGTGCACTGGTCAAACATGCTGCTATCAAAATAAACTATCAATCTTTACCGAAATTTCCGGCAATTGCTCGAGATTTGGCAATCGTTCTGCCTGAGAATGTTTCTGCCAGCGATGTAACAAATGCCATTCGTGCCAATGCGGGTCCGCTCTTAACTGCAGTACAGCTGTTTGATGTTTATACAGGGCAGCAAGTAACAAAAGGGTTACGAAGCCTTGCATTTTCACTTACCTTCCAAGCAAGTGACAGAACATTGACAGATGCTGAAATTGAAGAGTATTTTAAAAGTATAATTGTGTATCTGGAAAGAACTTTCATGGCGAAAATTCGCGAATGATGCGGAATTTTGTGTTTTATATACAGACAAAAAACGCTTTACCTCAACCTCTTTTTGTGTTAAACTGTTAACCGAGATGGACAAATGATGTAAATGTCTGTATCGGTTAGATATTTACAGAAAGATCTGTCTCTTATCGACAGATCTGTTTTTTTGTCCTTAAAAAACTAATGAAGAGGTGAGGGAAAATGGGAGTTCTTCGCACAAAAAGTATTGGTTTGCTTAGGGAAAACGCAGAAAAGAACGGTTTGAGAAAGAGTCTTGGTGCATCAGATTTGATACTCTTAGGTATTGGTTGCATTATCGGAACAGGGATCTTTGTCTTAACTGGTGTTGCGGCGGCTAAATATGCCGGACCTGGTATCATGCTATCATTCGTATTATCTGGTTTGGCATGTGCGTTTGCCGCATTGGCGTATGCTGAACTAGCTGCAATTGTACCACTCGCAGGAAGTGCTTACACATATACCTATGCCGCGCTAGGTGAAATTATTGCCTGGATCGTAGGCTGGAATCTTATACTAGAATATTCTGTTGGATCAAGTGCAGTAGCCGCCGGCTGGTCAGGCTACGTAGTTGGCTTACTAAAATCAGGAGGAATTGAATTGCCTAAAGCATTTACGGCGGTTCCTGCTGATGGCGGTATAGTTAACTTACCAGCAATGATTATTGCCTTATTCTTAAGTTTGTTATTGGTTCGTGGAACCAAAGAAAGCGCAACACTTAATAAAGTACTAGTTGTAATAAAACTGGTTGCCGTATTCATTTTCTTACTTTTGGCTGGTCCTAAAGTTAATCCAGCAAACTGGACCCCGCTTATGCCCTATGGTTTTTCTGGTGTAGCAGCCGGTGCAGCAATCATATTCTTTGCTTATATCGGTTTTGATGCTGTTGCTACAGCCGCTGAAGAATGTCGTAATCCTAACCGCGACCTGCCTATCGGTATTATTGGTTCCCTCGTGGTATGTACGATTCTATATATTGCCGTTGCCGGTGTCTTGACTGGCGTTGTACCTTATCAAGATCTTAACAACGCCGAACCTGTTGCCTATGCGCTCCGGGCTATCGGTTATAACTTTGGTTCGGCATTGGTTGGTACCGGTGCAATCTGCGGTATCACTACAGTTCTTTTAGTCCTGATGTACGGTCAAACCAGGATTTTCTTCGCCATGTCCCGCGATGGGCTTATCCCCGCAAGCATTTGTAAGGTTCATCCTAAATACGGTACCCCTCATATTATTACCATAGTAGCTGGCATCGCAGTTGCTTTGATTTCCGGTTTTACACCGATCGGTATTATCGCAGAGTTAACAAACATTGGTACATTATTTGCCTTTGTTGTTGTTGCAATTGGGGTTTTTGCACTCCGCTATACCCGCCCTGATCTTCCCCGTCCATTCAGATGCCCGGCAGTTCCAATTGTTGCTCCGTTAGCCGTTTTATCTTGCGGCTATTTAATGATTAATCTGCCTGTTGAAACTTGGATACGGTTCGGAGTTTGGTCAGTAATCGGCTTTATTGTGTATTTTGTTTATAGCTATAGAAATAGCGTTCTTAACAAAAATGAAGTTAAGGATAAAGCTGCTGGTTAATATTAAAACTAATAAAGGCGGGTTAAACCCGCCTTTTTTCTTTTTTTTGCAGGAATTAGTTTTTTAGTGGTAGAAGTATATGCTGTAGTAAATCTTTTAGTTCAGGTGGAATATGTCAGATAAAAAAAATAAAGTTACCGTTGAAATATACGGTGAAAGCTATGCACTAAAAGGCGATATTGAGCCAGATAGAGTGAGACAGTTGGCTGCTATGCTTGACGAACGTATGAAAAAAACAGCCAAAGCTAATCTTCGACTGTCACCGACAAAAATTGCCGTACTTACAGCCCTAAATATCGCGGATGAATTTACGCGGTTAGAACAGGATTACTTGGAGCTTCTTGAACTAATAAAAGAAGATAAATAAAAAAGTCTCTGTAATCGCTACGGTATAACCCTTTGATGTCATGCTAATAATACTGACAGAAAAGGAGTGGTATCGTGTTCGATTTTGGTATGATCGGTCAAGTTTTACTCCGTTTAATGATATTGTGCGCTGTTGCCCTTATTGTTGTCAGAATGATGGGGAATCGGACTGTCGGTCAATTGTCACCTTTTGACTTCGTTATCATGGTAGGTATTGGTGATATTATCGTTGCCGGCACAATGGATCAAACTCCGACTTTAGCTGCAGGAATTGAAGCTTTAATCGCTTTGTTGTTACTTCAGCAACTTTTGGGATACTTAGCCCTCAAGAATAGCACGTTACGTAAATGGTTTGAGGGTACCCCAGTAACTTTAATACATAAAGGCCGAATACTTAGCGAGAATTTTGTCGCTACTCGTTTTAACTATGATGATTTACGCCAGGAACTTCATAAAAAAGGTCTTGATATGACTGATGTAAGCACGATAGAGGCAGCTCGCTTAGAAAGTTGCGGAGAGTTTACCATACTTCGCGCGTCCGAAAATGATCCACTGACAAAAAGCGAGTTTGAGCAATATATAAAGAATATATACGATAATCCATTAAGCCTGGCCGGCGAAAAGTGGACAAAAATTGAAAAACTTATGGATAACGTTCAATTCTTAACCGACCATATACGTGAACAGCAGACTCATAAAAATTGCCCTGAGGAAAAATCCGTAAACGCTCAAAAGGAATTACACTAAAAAGAGGAAGGGGAATCAGTCCCTTCTTCTTTCTTATCCAGTGACTTAGCCTCAAATGTGGTTTTAACCTTATCTGAAGCCAAAAAATAAACTTCGAATGAATAAGTACAATCGGCTTCCGCTGTCCAATGCGCGGTGAAAGCCGAGTTTGACTTTACATGATAGACAGCTATAACCTTACTGTACGGTATAAACACCTGAGACTTCGACTTAGCTCTTGCGGGCGGTAGAAGCAAACTTTATCTATGCTATATCTATATAAGGGCGGTTTCAAAATGCGAGTCTTGTTACTATTTATTGACGGTTTCGGTTTAGGAGAAAATAATTTAGAGACAAATCCATTGGCACGTTTTAATTTCCAAATCATTCAAGAGTTATTTGGTTTTACTTTAACTAAAGAAATAGGGCGAGTTCTTTCTCCTAACCGCTGCTTACTTCCAATTGACGCCACACTAGGAGTGCCAGGACTTCCGCAAAGTGCAACTGGTCAGGCCGCCATTCTTACCGGTTTAAATACCGCAAAGATGATGGGACGTCATATTCAAGCATTTCCTGGTCCACAGTTATCTGGAATAATTACTGATAATAATATTATGAAAAGACTGGTGGAGAAAGGCCTGACTGCAACCTCGGCCAATATGTATCTGCCAAATTATTTTGACTTGGTGGCTAAACGAAAACGTCGACATTCGGCGATAACACTGGCTGCTTTAAGTACAGGTATGTCATTAAGAACTATACCTGAAATGAATAATGGCCAGGCTGTATTCCAAGATATTACAAACGAAATGCTGCCTAGCCTCGGGGTAGAACTTGTTCCCGTTTTACGCCCCTTGCAAGCTGCTGAAAATTTGGTTAATATTTCCAGGAAATATTCTTTTACAATTTTTGAATATTTTCAAACAGATAGGGCCGGACATAAGCAGGATTGGCAATATGCACAAAAGATTTTAGCGACACTTGATAGCTTTATCGGCAGCGTGTATAAGCGGCTGCCTGATGATACCCTATTACTGATAACTAGCGATCATGGCAATTTTGAGGATATGACCGTTAAAACCCATACTCTGAACAAAGTGCCACTGATTGCGTTAGGATATAAAGCACAAAAAACTGTAGACAATATTTCTGATTTGACAGGTATTGTCCCTGCGTTAATAGATGTTTTAGTGAAAGGATGACTTATGTGATCGAATTACTTGCGCCTGTCGGCAGCAAAGAGGCCCTTATTGCCGCCGTAGAGAGCGGTGCAAATGCTGTTTATCTCGGTGGAAAAATGTTTGGAGCCAGACATTATGCACCTAACTTTACTGATGAGGAATTAGCTGACTCTGTACGTTTTGCTCACTTACGCGGAGTATTAGTATATGTTACTGTTAATACACTGCTGGACGATACTGAAATCCCAGTGCTGGTTGATTATTTGCGGCATTTATATACTATTGGCGTAGATGCAATTATCGTACAAGATCTGGGAGTTGCTGTAGTTGCTAAAAAGGTAGTGCCTAATTTGCCCCTTCACGCCAGTACCCAAATGACTGCTCATAACTTAGAGGGGGTTAATTTTTTAGCAGATATGGGTTTTAAACGGGTGGTATTAGCCCGCGAACTGCCTCTTAAGGATATTGAACATATTTGTAAAAATACTACAGTAGAAATAGAAACATTTATCCACGGTGCCTTATGTATATCCTATTCAGGCCAATGTCTAATGAGCAGTATGATTGGTGGCAGAAGCGGCAACCGTGGTCGCTGTGCTCAGCCTTGCCGTCTTCCGTATACTCTTGTTGATGACAAAGACAATAACCTGTTAAGCCAAGTTGATGCCGGTGAATACCTGTTAAGTCCAAAAGACTTTAATACCATTGAAATTTTACCTGAACTTATTCAATCAGGAGTAACTTCATTTAAAGTCGAAGGACGAATGAAACGTGCAGAATATGTTGCTGTCGTTGTAGATGCTTACCGCCGGGCTATAAACAGTTATTTGCTGCAGCAAGCAGAATATCTAATCAGCGAGCAGGATAAGAAGGATTTAGCACAAATATTCAATCGCGATTTTACTATCGCGCATCTGTACGGTAAAAATGGGCGTGCTATGATGAGTGACCGGCGCCCCAACAACCGTGGAGTACGAGTTGGGCGGGTAATAAGTTATCAGCCAACCACCAAAACGGCAGTCATAAAATTGGATGAGCCGCTCGCAATCGGTGATATTATTGAATTTTGGGTTAAGGTGGGTGGCCGGGTTAATGTTACAATTAACGCTATGGTCGTTGATGGAAAAAATGTTGACCAGGCCCCTGCCAATACGGCTGTTAGTATTCCCGTAAGTTCGCCTGTTCGTGATAATGACCGGGTATTTAAAGTTTTTGATTCCATACTTATGGAGCGAGCTAGAGGTTTTTTCAGTAAAGCAGATGCCGTCCGACGCATACCTATTAATGTCACAGTAACGGTGGCTGAAGGTAATCCATTAATTATAACCGCACAAGACAATGAAGGCTTTACCGGCCAAGCGGCAACTGAATTTATTGCTGAAAAGGCATTAAAACGACCGTTGACCACTGACACAATCGCTAAACAAATTGAAAGATTGGGAACTACTGTTTTTTCATTAGATAACCTGGACTGCGATATCCAAGGCGAAGTAATGGTTCCTCTAAGTGAAATAAATGATGCCAGACGTAGAGCTATAGAACAACTGGAAGTTGCCCGGCTTGCCAAATTTAATAGAGCGCCTTTGCCCAAAGATAAATCCATTGAAGTTTTAATGCCGGAGCATCAAACATTGAAATCAGGGAATAAACCGAAACTCGTTGTTAACGTCGATGCGGTAGATAAAGCTAAAACTGCCGTGGATAACGGTGCTGATATTATCATGTTCGGCGGCGAGTGCTTTGGAAAACGTACATTATCTGATGAAGATTATCATTCTGTCGCAGATTATTGCAAAAAACATGACTGTAAAATTATCTTAAATACACCGCGCTTGCTGCAGCGAAATCAAATAAAAGAAATAACGGATCATATTGCGTTATTTAACGCGATCGGCCCTGAGGCAATAAGCGTAGGAAACATCGGGACATTACATTTACTGAAGGAATTAATCGATATACCCTTACATGGAGATTATCCGCTGAATATATATAACAGTATTACCGCCAACTATTTGACCAACATAGGCTTATCCAGCTTGACATTATCTCCGGAACTTAATTTTGCCCAGGTTGAAGAATTAAGCACAAAACAATTGGCTCCTTTGGAATGTTTAGTACATGGCTACCTTACGCTTATGATCTCTGATTACTGTATGCTGGGAAGCCTTTTAGGCGGACCCAATATTCAAAAGTGTACTAATACCTGCCTGCGTGGTAAGTTTTGGCTAAAGGACAGAATGAATGAGCTATTTCCGGTAGTGACAGATCTATTTTGTCGCATGCATATTTTAAATGCAAAGGAATTATCTATGCTGCCGCATGTACCGCGCTTAATCAGGAGTGGTATAAGCCGGCTAAGATATGAAGCAAAATATAGTTCTATTAAGGAGATCGCCTATATTACCAGATTGTACCGGGAATTAATTGATCAGGGGGAAAAACATCCACTTATTAATAATGATAAAAAAATAACGGAAATTGAGCATGAACACATAACAAGGGGGCACTATTTCCGTGGAGTATTATAGGATTTAGGAGAGAATTTGCATGGAATTATCGGTGTATTCAACATTAGAGTATAACAAAATCATAGAAATGCTTGCTGATCGCACGGGATCGATTATCGGGCGTGAACTTGCAGAAGTACTGCTACCTGTCAGTGATACCGGTCAGGTTCGAGACCGGCTTGCAGAAACAGCGGAAGCCCGAGATATCATGAACAATTTTACCAGCATACCGCTTGGAGGAATACGTGATGTCAGAGCAAGTATAAAAAGAGCCAGCTTGGGTGCCGTTTTGGAGCCGCATGAACTGTTAGCGATTGCTAGTACCTTATATGCTGCGCGGCGTATGAAAACGTTTTTATCTGATTTACCAATAGAAACACCACTTCTTAGCGCCAAAGCAGGACAAATAGTATTGCTAAAAAATATTGAAACAACCATTGAAGCAACGATCACTGAACAGGGATCTATCCGGGATGATGCAAGTAGTGAATTGTTAAAGCTGCGTCGTGAAATAAAACAGGCTCAGAGCCGTGTTAAAGAAAAATTGGATAATATTTTACGTTCAGGCGAATATCAAAAGTACTTTCAAGATGCGTTGGTAACCATGCGGGGTGATAGGTACGTAATCCCTATTAAGCAAGAATTTCGCAATAGTTTCCCAGGCATTGTTCACGATCAGTCTGCAAGTGGTGCGACACTATTTATTGAACCTATAGCCATAGTTAACCTTAATAACGATATAAAACAACTTATCGCAGCAGAAAAAGCTGAAATTGAACGAATTTTGATCGTAGTTTCAGGACAAATTGCAAAAGTAGCGGATTGTATTAAGGAAAATCTTGATATCTTAGCTCATCTGGATTTTGTTTTTGCCAAGGCGAAGCTAAGTATTGATATGCGGGCAATTAAGCCAATTATTAATACGCAAGGGTATATTAACCTCCTTCAAGCCAGGCATCCACTTATCCCCGGTGAAAATGTTGTGCCCATAGATGTCCATCTAGGCCGTCATTTTACTACGTTACTTATAACAGGCCCGAATACCGGCGGCAAAACCGTAACGCTAAAAACAGTGGGCTTATTTGCGCTTATGACGCAAGCAGGTTTATTTATTCCCGCAGCTCCTGACTCCGAGATGCCGGTTATTGGCAAAATTTTTGCCGATATCGGTGATGAACAAAGCATTGAACAAAGTCTTAGCACATTTTCGGGGCATATGACAAATTTAGTTGGAATATTAAAAGATGTTTCTGCCAATGATTTAGTACTTATTGACGAAATTGGAGCAGGAACAGACCCCAGTGAAGGCGCTGCCTTAGCCATGTCAATCTTAGAATACTTCCATAAACTTGGAACAAAAACAATTGCGACAACACACTATAGTGAATTAAAAACATTTGCTTATACTAGACATGGAATTGAAAATGCCAGCGTAGAATTTGATATACAAACCCTGCGACCAACGTACCGTTTACTAATTGGTATACCCGGCAGCAGTAATGCTTTTGCCATCAGCAGCAGGCTGGGTTTATCCGATCAGATTATTTCTCGCGCAAAAGAATTAATCAATAAAGAACACGCAGATTTCGAAACAATTCTTCAAGCATTAGAAGAAGAAAAGAAAGCATATACAGCCCGTTTGGATGATGTAAAGAGCTTAGAGCAGGAATTAAGCAGGACTAGAGAAAAGATAGACGCTGAAAAGCAGCGAATTAATGAGAAAAAGACAACGGTATTAGCCAAAGCGCAGGAAGAGGCTGCCACTGTTATTCGCCAAGCTCGGCGCAGCGCTGAAGAAATTATTACTGAACTTAAATCACAGTTTTCCGAACATAGTGGACGTGAACGCCAAAAAGCGATTGAAACAGCCCGGAAGAAATTAAAGGAAAGCAGCAGCAGTGTTAGCGGGTTTAGCTTGGACGAAGAGACAGATTCTGAATTATCCGCCGATATGGTCAGGCCTGGCATGGCTGTATATGTTACCACCCTGAAACAAAAGGGAGAAGTATTGGCGCTAAACAATACAGATGTAACCGTACAGATGGGAGTTTTAAAACTTACTGTACCGCTTTCTGCCTGCCGGTTGTTAACTGAAACTGTTAAACACAAGGAAAGCCCAGTCACTAAACGTGTTAGCATAGCGAAGACCGAAGCGCCGGCAAGACAAATAGACATTCGCGGCATGACAATTGAGGAAGCAGAAACGGTACTTGATAAATATATTGATGAAGCAATATTATCAGGCTTAAACGAGGTGCTTATTATCCATGGAAAAGGTACCGGCGCTCTGAGAAAAGGAGTAAAGATGTACCTCGAAAATCACCCACATATAACTGGTATACGCATAGCTGAACTTAACGAAGGTGGCACCGGAGCTACCGTAGCTAGGTTGGCTTAGTATAGAAATTTACCGGAATCTAAATGTATGGGGGAGAAGAGCATGATTATTCAAAGTAAGGAGCTTGAGCAGCGCGCCATTGAACAAGTTGCCGAATTAATGTGTGTAGCTGCCAGAACAGCGCCTAAAGGACGAGGTACCGACAATCTTGTTACAATGGTTGTAAAAGGCAGAACAAAAGACCAGATAGCGGAAGAAATGAAAAAAATTGCTCAATCAAGTGGCGCACAATTTTTTGAACGCGATGCCAAATGCTTAGAGAAAACACCAATGGTAATACTCTTAGGACAGAAAGTTAAGCCATTGGGGGTTAGTCCTTGTGGCTATTGCGGATACGCAAACTGTAAAGAAAATACCGAAAAATCCGGCCAGTGTGCTATTAGTATCGGGGATTTAGGAATTGCTATTGGTTCGGCTGTTGGAGTTGCTGCCCAGCATCATATTGACAACAGGATAATGTTTTCTGTGGGGCGGGCCGCTTTAAATCTTGCTATATTTGAAGAAGATGTTGAAATTGCTTACGGCATACCGCTCAGTGTTTCAGGAAAAAGTCCGTTTTTTGATCGCACCTAAGTTAAATACATATATAAAACCGGTGGTTACTCAATTTGTGAGTATTACCACCGGTTTTTTTGTTTAATGAAAACAGCTAAATTTTTCCGTAGGCCGCTTATTAATTCATTTAGAAGTTGTTTTTCCAATTTAAATATCTTCCGTAGTTTTTACCTTCAGGCTCTTCTGAAGTTTCGGTGTCTTGTGGGGATGGATTTTGTATTGGGGGCGATGTAGGTTGTTGGACAGAAACAGATGGTTGGACGGTCGTTTCCGGTTCCTTTGTTGACTTAGAAGCTTCGGTTTTGCTCTCAGATTTACTTTCATTTTTAGGCTTATCCTGCGAGGAATTCGAACCAAGTCCACCCATATTATTCAACAACCCTAAAACACTTCCAATAGTACCCGGATTAAGCTTTGATTTAAGTTGTGGGTTATTCAACAAAGGAAGAAGAGACATCAGACTGTCGGGTGATAAACCACCCCCGTCATTGCTAACGCCTTTTGTTAAATCACCTAATAATTTATGTAGAGGATTGCTGCTGTTAGCTGTCGATTGTATTTGAGATGGCTGATTGACAGTTTGGTTACGGCTAACTATAGAAATTAGGCATAACAGTGATAGGACAGTTATTAAATTATCAAGTCCTGATCCAGCGGAAATATTGGAGTCTAACAATCGTACTACTGAACTGAGCAGCGTCGATGACCCATTATTCTCGGTGTCATTCGGCATAGGACCGCCTCCTTAAAAAACGCCGGGAATTTTGGGCAGGTTTAAGTCTGTAGCAAGCTTGCTCATTGCAGTTTGATTAAGCTCCCGGGACTTAGTCAACGCATTGTTTATAGTAGCTAAAAGTAAATCCTGCAGTAAAGCGGCGTTTTCAGCAACTAAATATTTGCTATTAATTTGAATAGAGATAAGTTCCTGCTGACCATTTACCGTTATTTTAACAACATCGCCGCTATTCACTTCGATTTTTTCTTGTTTAAGTTGATCCTGTACACTATCTACATTTTGTTGAACCTTTTTTACCATTTCCATAAGATTACCAAACTGTTCAAACACTGTCTAATCACCTCCATATTTCTTATCTAATTTATTCAATTTAACAAATTTTGTGAGTGTCCAAACTTCAGGAGAAACAAAATACCTTCGAACTTCATATATTGGATTAAGAAAATCATAATTTGAGGGGTCGTGAAAACATGCGTGTGCGAAAATACCACCGAAACTCGGGAGTACCGCCTGTAGATGGGCCTGTTACAACGTTAAGAACTAATATTGAAAAATCAACAATAGATAAAGCACCAGCGGTTACACCAATAAACCAATCCTCGTCTAAAGCCACGAGTTCCAGAGGACCTGCAGCTTTGTTCAGAAAGATAATGCAAAATCCTAATCTTAACCTTCAACTAGTGGTCATCCTTTTGACATTGACATCAGAAAACTTTTCAATGGATAGAAGGATTGACTCTATGTCTACTACCGTAGATAAAATTCGCAATATGACTGATGTTATTAACAATACTATGAAGTCGGTAAAAGTGGCATCAGAAGCACCTAAACAAATTAGAAGTCTATTTAATAGGCCAAATTAGTAACTTGATGTCAGCCTTGCTCAGTAACACTTCCACAATAAGATGTATATATTGAAGTAGAAGGGCGGACGGTACCTCGCCTTCATTAATGATAATTAAGGAGGTAGCTTACATGTCGCGTGGTGGATTTGGCCGTCATGGTTTTGGTGGTATTTGGATTATCATTATAATTTTATTATTGTTCTTCTTTGAAGGTGACGACACTTGCCTATAGTATTCATACTTATATCCAGGAACGGCCCCGGGCAGCGTGTTCCCCTAACAGTCTATAATAATGTATATGCGCAAACGCAAAAAAACACGCGTAAAATACGCGTGTTTTTTTTATTTTTATAAGCGGAAAAATTACGATATATACCACATCATTTACTAATCTAGTTTTTCTTACCAGAATCCTTAGGTGGGGGCGGCGGTGCCAAAGGAGTGCCCGTATTTTTGTCGCTCTTAGACGGCGGTGGCGGCGCAGTTTTATCTACATTTGTTGAAGCATCGGAGGCAGGATTAGCTTGATCAGACTGCTTGATATCTTTACCGTCTTTGTCTTTTCCATCTTTAGATGCAGGAACAGTCGATACTTTTGTGGGCTGAGTACCTTCCACAAAGATTTCATTTCGTCCTTCCTGATTATTGGGATCATTTAGCAGTAAGCCATCCTTAGTTGAAACTCTGGCACCCACAATTCCCGAAGGCTTGGCAAAGTCTCTCGCCACATATTTAGCAGCAACATCGCTCATAAAAGTACGCCAGATATTCGCAGGAATTGTCCCGCCGGTTACCCCGCTCAGATAGTCAGAATTGTCATAACCAAGCCAAACGGATGTAGATAAATCTGGGGTAAATCCAACAAACCAAGCATCTTTATAATCATTGGTTGTACCGGTTTTACCCGCGGCCGGACGCCCAAAATAAGCGCCGGTACCAGTACCATTATTAATAACACCTTTCATCATATCTGTAAGAAGATAAGCGCTGCGCTCATTAACAACTACTTTTTCTTTAGCAACATGTTCTTCAATAACTTTGCCATTGCGGTCTACAACTTTAACAATAGCTGTCGGTTCAACCCGAACCCCGTTATTGGCAAGAACGCCATAGGCGCTGGCAATCTCTAGCGGAGTAACACCGCGGGTAAGTCCGCCTAGCGACATAGCTAAATTGCGATCGTTGGTATCACCATTAAGAACTAGTGTGGATATTCCCATTTGCTGTGCATAATATAAGGTTTTATCAATACCCACTTGTTGTGCTAATTTAACAGTAACAACGTTAAGTGACTGTTCGAGGGCCGAGCGGATAGTTACTGGTCCACGGAAGCTCCTGTCATAATTCACTGGTGACCAACTACCGAAGCTGATAGGGCTGTCATCAATAATACTAGCTGGTGTATACCCACTTTCAATAGCAGCCAAATAAACAAATGGTTTAAAGGCAGAACCTGGTTGACGTTCAGCCAATACCGCGCGGTTAAATTGATCGTTACCGCGTCCGCCAACCATTGCCTTAATATATCCGGTATGAGGGTCAATTGCGACAAGTGCGCCCTGCGGTTGTTTTATCCCATTTTCAGTGCGTCTTGTTGGCAACTGTTCCATTGCCCGTTCAGCCGCTTTTTGCATATCTAAATCAAGTGAAGTATATACTTTCAGTCCATCTTTATATACTGCATCCGCACCATATTTATCAATAAGCTGTTGCGTAACATAATCAATAAAATACGAAGCAGTAGTAGGGGTAGCCGTCGCCGGACGACTAGCTATCTTAATTTCTGTATTCTTTGCTTTTGCTGCTGTAGTCGCATCAATATAACCATACTTAACCATCTGATCAAGGACGACTGCTTGACGTTCTTTAGCAGCTTTTAAATTACTTGAGGGAGAATAGTAATTTGGGCTTTTGGGAATACCAGCAATTATTGCACATTCTGCAAGGTTAAGATCTTCAACATTTTTCCCAAAATAGACTTGAGCTGCCGTTTGAACCCCATAAGCGCCTTGCCCAAAATAAATCTGATTCATATACATCTCTAAAATTTCGTTCTTGCTATATTGCCGTTCGATTTGTAAAGACAAAAAAGCTTCTTGAATTTTACGCTTAATCGTTTGATCTTGAGAGAGTAAAGCATTTCTGGCTAATTGTTGAGTTATCGTACTGCCACCCTCAGAAATCCCTCTATCTGTCATATTAGACCATATAGCGCGCAAAATACCGCGAGGGTCGATGCCACTATGCTGATAGAAGCGAACATCCTCAGCCGCAATAAAAGCGTTTTGTAAGTTCTTAGGTATTTTATTCATTGATACAGGCAAGCGATTTTCAACCGAATGAATAGTTGTAATCAGTTTTCCATTAACGTCGAAAATTTGAGAAGAAACGGCCGGACGTATCTCGCCCTTTAAGCTCGGCATGGTATGGATACTGGCTGTTAAAAATCCTAAACCAGCTCCTGTAAGCATTACCAGGAACACGAGAACAGCAACTATTGTAATCGCTCGTGTGTTCTTTTTTGAGCGCCGTCTGCCATTTTCCCTATTTTCGTTGAATTCATTATTTTTATCTTGCATGGTTTCCTCCCCTTACAGATTCAATACAAATACATTCATTTTAAATTGTAATTAGGCCAAGGACTAGATTCGCTAATCATTATACCATAAAACGACTCATGATAGGGTATATGTTTATCTGCAGTTCGCATTATTAAATTCGTTATGTTATAATACGGCGTAATATGGGAAAAAGTACTAATGTATTGTAAAATAGCCGAGCTTTAACATAGAGTGGCTAAAATTGACAATATGCTTATATTGCGGTATAGTTAAAATAAAATAATAGCAAAAAAAAGTGATGAGTAGGAAAAGTAAGTCAGAATAGCTTTTTAGAGAGCTGGGGGCTGGTGAAACCCAGTAAGCTGGCTGACTGAAATACACCTAGGAGCAGCAGGTTGAAAACATATTTGTTAGTAAGCCGAGCCGGTACGCTACCGTTATATAGCAGAGAAGAAGTTTTTAACTTCGCTTGAGTGGCTATTTAGTAGCAACAAGGGTGGTACCACGGGTTTATAGTCCCGTCCCTAACCAGGGACGGGATTTTATTATTTTTACCGGTCTTGATCCGGGCAATTAAGGAGGATATAACAATGTCTGTATTAGATATTCTTAAAGAACGGGGCTTTGTTCAACAACTGACCCATGAAGAAGAAATTGCGGAGTTATTAGAAAAAGAAAAAATCACATTCTATATTGGTTTCGATCCTACTGCCGATAGTTTGCATGTAGGACATTTTCTGGGAATGATGGTAATGGCGCATATGCAGCAAGCCGGTCACCGCCCTGTTTGTCTCATTGGTGGTGGAACGGCAATGATTGGAGACCCTTCGGGGAAATCGGATATGCGCAAAATGTTGACCAGAGAAGATATTGAGCACAACGGCGAACGGTTTAAAAAGCAAATGCAGCGGTTTATCGATTTTACTGATGGCAAAGCATTGATGATGAATAATGCTGATTGGCTGCTGGATCTCAACTACGTTAAGTTTATTCGTGAAATCGGTGTTCACTTCTCCGTTAATCGAATGCTTACAGCAGAATGCTTCAAGCAACGGCTGGATAAAGGATTATCGTTCCTGGAATTTAACTATATGCTAATGCAAGGGTATGACTTCCTGGAACTTAACCGCCAGTGCAACTGTGTAATGCAGATGGGCGGTGATGATCAATGGTCGAACATTCTGGCCGGTGCAGATCTTATCCGTCGTAAAGAAAGCAAACCGGCGTATGGATTAACCTTTACTTTATTGACCACTAGTGATGGACGCAAGATGGGCAAAACCGAAAAAGGAGCTCTCTGGCTGGATGCTGAGAAAACATCCCCCTATGAGTTTTACCAATACTGGCGTAATATTGATGATGCGGACGTAGAGAAATGCTTGGCACTGTTAACATTCTTACCTATGGATGAAGTTCGTCGTTTGGGCGCGCTTAAAGATAAGGATATTAATATCGCGAAAAAAACACTGGCCTTTGAAGTAACTAAATTAATTCACGGCCAAGAAGAAGCAGAAAAAGCGGCCGAGGCTGCGGCAGCACTGTTTGGTGGCGCAGGAAATCTGGATAATGCTCCAACTGTATCAATTACCAGTGAAACAGTAGGTACAAAGTTACTAGATATCCTCGCAAGCACCGGGATTGTTGCCTCCAAAAGCGAAGGGCGGCGTTTAGTTCAGCAAGGCGGTCTCTATCTTGGCGATACCAAGATCACAGATCCGGACTTTTTACTAACAGCCGACCACTTCAGCAATAACAGCGTTCTTATTCGGAAAGGCAAGAAAAACTACCATCGTATTATTATAGAATAAAAATAATAAAACTGGGTCGCAGCCTGCGACCCAGTTTTATTTTCACTTTTTACCTTCCAAATGATCCTTTGCATCTTCAATACTTGCTTTGTCAACGGGGGCCATCTGCGATTCTGCCATAGCGATCAGTTTTTTTACCATTTGACCGCCAATATGACCTCCCACATGACCACCAATCTTACCTACTTCTTTAGTTGTCATGTTTTCCCAACCAACATTTTCAATCTTATCTTTAAGTCCTAATTCTTCTGCTACTTCAGCCTTTTTCTCATCAAGCACATTTTCATAATTATCAGGTGTTATTTCTTTTTGCATTTCGTGGCCTAAAGTTTCATTGGCAGCTTCTAATTTTAACTTTTGTAAACCGTCCATACAATCACCTCATATAGTAGTATTCCCGCAATTTTATTTTATAATGAACTTTAATTTAGTAACCAACAGCCAACTTACACCATATATATAATAATCAAGATGGGAAAGCCTGAAGGAGGGGGGAGAGATGCGGTTTTCAGTGCGGCGCAAACGTACAATACCACTCTTTCCTTTAGTTTCTGTTCTTCTAGGAATTCTGGTGGGGTTTACTTTCTGGCAGGTTGAAAACCACCTAAAGCCTACCCTGATGGCGATTGCAGAAACACGGGCAACACTCATTGCAACCCAGTCAATTAATAATGTTATTAATAACAGAGTAAGCCTTACTGTTGATCCTAAGACACTGGTAAATGTTACCGTTGATGAACACGGGCGAGTAGTTCTTATCCAGCCTAATACCATGGAATTCAACAGATTAGCTGCTGACACTACCATTAAAGTACAAGATGCTTTAAAAGAGATAACTGAAGAAAAAATAGATATTCCTATTGGCCAAGTGTTAGGAAACCAATTACTGGCAAGTATGGGGCCTAAAATTACAGTTACTATAATTCCTGTAGGGACAGTTCAGGTTAAAGTAGTAGATAAATTTGAACAAGCCGGTATTAACCAAACCAGGCATATGGTTTATTTGGTTGCGACTACCCAAGTCCGCATCGTTGTTCCGCTGGTAAGCCAAAGTGTTAGCGTCAATACACAAGTGCCAATTGCCGAGTATGTTGTTGTTGGTGAAGTACCTAATACATATGTACAATTCCCATTCCCGTTTGACAGTGAGTTGCTAAATGGCGGCAATAACAACAATAATGGTACTCCTAAGGCCAATAATTAACCAGAATTAGAATTTGTTATAATTGAATAGTTATGATCATCTCAACGTAAGCCACAGGTAAGTAATACTTACTGTGGCTTTACTATTTCATTCCTTGTACTGTTGGCTGGAGAAAGTTTGACACAAGGTAAATCTGTATGATAATGTATATAGCATCGTCGATACAGCAATAATCCAATAAATACTATTTGACATGTTATTATAAGCATGATAGTATATGTAAACGTCGCCGATGCGACAGTATTATGCTCCGATGTGTTCCCTGAAAACTGAACAATGTAAGTAATGCATCATAGCGTACTATCGTATGAGCTTCATAATATGCATGGCTGTATAGGCCGTCATGTTATGGCGTCTCAATACAATGTACGGAAAGCCAGATGTGCGGTGCTCATTGAGCACACAAAAACAATTTCTTTTTTTTGAATTTATGAGCCAACAAATGGCTCCATAATAATGAAGTCAAAAATGACTTTGAACTTTTGCCTGTCTCTTCTGATATAGTAGTTTATCTGCTTATCGAGATAGCAGCCGGCAAATAGCAATAAGGCATATAGACGGCATACAATTTTATGGAGAGTTTGATCCTGGCTCAGGACGAACGCTGGCGGCGTGCCTAACACATGCAAGTCGAACGGTCTGCTGTTCAACACCGAGAGTTTTAGTGATGGTGAATTCCGACAGCGTCAAGCGCGAACGAAAGAGAGTGCTTCACGCAAGGAAGTCGAGCTTTATTGCCGTCCATGGCAAGCTCGACATTAGACCCATCCAGGGTCGTCACAACACAAAAGCCTTGGGTGTTGAATAGCAGATAGTGGCGAACGGGTGAGTAACGCGTAGATAACCTGCCTCTAAAATGGGGACAACACCGCGAAAGTGGTGCTAATACCGAATGTGGTATCTTTATCGCATGATAAAGATAAGAAAGATGGCCTCTATATATAAGCTATCGTTTAGAGATGGGTCTGCGTCTGATTAGCTAGTTGGTGAGGTAAAGGCTCACCAAGGCGACGATCAGTAGCCGGTCTGAGAGGATGAACGGCCACACTGGGACTGAGACACGGCCCAGACTCCTACGGGAGGCAGCAGTGGGGAATCTTCCGCAATGGACGAAAGTCTGACGGAGCAACGCCGCGTGAGTGAAGAAGGTTTTCGGATCGTAAAACTCTGTCGTTTGGGACGAACGTGCTTTGGGTAAATAATCTAAAGTAATGACGGTACCAAAGGAGGAAGCCACGGCTAACTACGTGCCAGCAGCCGCGGTAATACGTAGGTGGCAAGCGTTGTCCGGAATTATTGGGCGTAAAGGGCGTGTAGGTGGATTCTTAAGTCGTGTGTCTAAGTGCGGGGCTCAACCCCGTATAGGCGCAGGAAACTGGGGATCTTGAGTGCAGGAGAGGAAAGTGGAATTCCCAGTGTAGCGGTGAAATGCGTAGATATTGGGAGGAACACCAGTGGCGAAGGCGACTTTCTGGACTGTGTCTGACACTGAGGCGCGAAAGCTAGGGGAGCGAACGGGATTAGATACCCCGGTAGTCCTAGCCGTAAACGATGGGTACTAGGTGTAGGAGGTATCGACCCCTCCTGTGCCGGAGTTAACGCAATAAGTACCCCGCCTGGGGAGTACGGCCGCAAGGTTGAAACTCAAAGGAATTGACGGGGGCCCGCACAAGCGGTGGAGTATGTGGTTTAATTCGACGCAACGCGAAGAACCTTACCAGGGCTTGACATTGAGTGAAAAACTTAGAGATAAGTTCCTCCCTTCGGGGACACAAAAACAGGTGGTGCATGGCTGTCGTCAGCTCGTGTCGTGAGATGTTGGGTTAAGTCCCGCAACGAGCGCAACCCTTATCCTTTGTTGCCAGCGCGTAAAGGTGGGAACTCAAAGGAGACTGCCGCAGACAATGCGGAGGAAGGCGGGGATGACGTCAAGTCATCATGCCCCTTATGTCCTGGGCTACACACGTACTACAATGGGCTTAAACAAAGCGAAGCAAGCCTGCGAAGGTAAGCCAAACGCATAAACAAGCTCTCAGTTCGGATCGGAGGCTGCAACTCGCCTCCGTGAAGTCGGAATCGCTAGTAATCGCAGGTCAGCATACTGCGGTGAATACGTTCCCGGGCCTTGTACACACCGCCCGTCACACCACGAAAGTTGGAAACACCCGAAGCCGGTGGGATAACCGATTCGACATTGGATTTTCGACATACGATATTCGAAAGGGAAGAAAAACCTACGAAAGTCAAAAGTCGAAGGTCGAATGTCGAACCGGGGTCAGCCGTCTAAGGTGGGGCCGATGATTGGGGTGAAGTCGTAACAAGGTAGCCGTATCGGAAGGTGCGGCTGGATCACCTCCTTTCTAGGGAGAACTGCTCGACGTTCGATAAGAGAGTCCAAGAAGGCGAAGGCTGATTGGTACGAATCGCTTAGTTCTAAGCGGAAGCGAAGAACATCATTAAGTTTATCGACATAAAAATCGAGCTACTTCTAGGTCGGTACATTTGGCAGATGTTAACTCTTACATTGTTTGGTTTTGAGGGAATGAAAAATTACGCTGTTTAAATAAATAGGCAGACCTAACAACATTGTATTCCTGAAAAATGGGGATATAGCTCAGCGGTTCGATCCCGCTTGTCTCCACCAGGAATATCAAAACTTACGAGGTTTTTACTTCGTAAGTTTTTTTCGTTGTACGCCCAGCATGGGCGTCATCTTTAGGGTGAAAGTCCTGAGCGGGGGCAGGCGAGCGCCTACCGTTAGCCAAGAGCAGGGGGGTCTACTGCGAGGCAGAATCTAAAGGAAGCTGGAGGCAAATGCTCGACCCGAGGTACACGAAGCCAATTTGAGGCTGTTTCAGCCGGACGAGTCTCCAACGCAAGACAAAGTCCTAAGCCGCCAAAGGCTGGAGTGTAACTCTGGACGGGTACATGAGCAGAAAGATGACGTTCTTATCTGGGGAGACCTGCATGATAGACCAAGTAACTTGGCAACCGCTATCGAAAGGTGGCGCTGAATCTGGAGGAGTCAACAGAGGCCATAGTATCGTTTATTTTGTATTCCCTGGTTTTCTACAATGCCCGCCGCTTCTTTGACGGCGGGTATTGTCATTTTCGCCTGGTTGAGATGAAGAGTGGATAAATAAAAACTTTGCAACTGCCTAATACTAATTGTTAGTAGTAGAAATGAGCGGAGGAATAAGTATGAACCTAACAGAACATAACATTCGTCTCACGGCGGCTGAGATTGGTAGCCTCTGGATACAGTACATGAATGACAGCATGGCAACATGCACTATAGGATATTTTCTAGAGAAAACCGAAGATACACAAATTAAACCTGTTTTACAGCAGGCATTGTATCTGGCGCAGTCGCACGTGCAGCAAATTAGCAACTTTTTTACTCAGGAGGGATTCCCTATTCCCATTGGATTTACCGCGAATGACGTGAATCTCACTGCACCAAGGTTGTTTTCTGATCCATTTCATCTAAATTACCTTAAAAATATGGCCAAGACTGCGATGCTTGCCTATAGTCTTGCGTTATCATTAGCTACACGGGCGGATGTTCGGAGTTTTACGATGGAGTCGATGAAAACAGCGGCTGACTTAGACGAAATGGCTACGCAAGTGATGCTGTCTAAAGGATTATACGTACGGCCCCCGTATGTTACGGCAGGTAACCAACCTGCATACATTCAAAGCACAGAATATCTCGGCAGCTTTTTTGGTGACAACCAGCGCAGGTTAAGTTCCATTGAAATTATGCACTTATTCTTAAATGCACAGTCTAATGCGATTGCCAAAGCAATATTAGTCGGTTTCAGCCAGGTTGCACAATCAATGGAAGTTCGGCAGTTGTTTGTTCGGTGTGCTGACATTGCCGAAAAGCATATTAAAATATTTACACAGACCCTAGAGGACAGTAATATACCAGGGCCAATGAAATTGGATACAGATATTATGGCGTCTACTGTTGCGCCTTTTTCCGATAAGCTTATGCTATTCCATATTATCGCTCTTACAAACATGGTGCTTGGCTATTACGCGGCTGCTATCGGTGTGACTTTAAGGAAGGATATAAGTGTGGACTACAATCGTTTAGCTGCTGAAATTGAATTATTCTCATATGATGCCATTAGGATTTTAATAAACAATGGATGGGCCGAAGAGCCCCCAATGGCGCTTGACCGTAAACAATTGGCCCTTACGCCATCATAAGGAGTAGCGCTTTCCGATGAGCCAGAGAGGATGAGAAGGAAAAAGGGATAGTCAGGTTAGTATCAGCTTATCTTAGCGGACATTCAAACCTATTTTCTTTGACCGGGGTTTCTGCGGATAGGCGTATAACTGACATCCTGATTTTCCGCCATCTTGATCAGCAGTGCACCGGATTGTTCTTCCGCTTCGATTTGGCTTCCCGTGGTGAAGCCCAGCTTCCAGAGCCATTGCCTTCGAATGGAGATGCCTACTTTAAAAAATTGAATGCCTTAGTTCAAGAGCAGGAAAAGTCACAGAGAGAAACAAAGCGCAAGTAATCTATGAGCTAAGGCATGAATTCAAGATAGTTGAGCTTATCAAAATAGCCCAAATACCCCGTAGTACTTATTATTATCATACAAAAAAGATGAGTAAGCCCGATAAATATGACCAAGTCAAAGAACAAATACAGCATATCTTTCATGAATATAATAATCGCCGTATCAAGGCGAATTTAAAAGGAATGAGTCCTGTTAATTACAGAACTCATTCCCTAAAATCTGCTTAATTTAATTTTGTCTAACTTTTTGGGTTCAATTCAAGCCAAGGCATGCGGTTGTTTCTTAACAACCCAACTGAGGCTAATCGTTTCCGGTTAGACAATCTGCGGGGATGGCGTGTATCGAGCACGTCAGTCCTTTTCTAATATTATACCCATTTGCCGGAGAATATTCACTGCTGAAAAAATGAATTCAATCTATATTATTGTTTTGTCGAACGATTTTTCGTCAAATACCCTTGAAAAATTTCCTAAATATACTATACTTAGAAATGGATGGCAATTGAAAATCGTCGCGACCTGAAAGTGTTGACGCACTTTCAGGCACGCGCAGGTGAAAAGCCCACCTACACGTAACAGTTTCCTGTCCACGACGACAATATTAATTATAACCAATTATTTCCTGAAAAACAAGCAAAGGTATGTTTGGTTATAACAGGTTGTTGCTGTGGCACGGGCTGTTCAGTTGCATGCAATGGAAAACGCATAGGAATATGCAAACGCAGAAATCAAGTCGCATGTGTAGGTAGTAAGCCTAGCATGCGATTTTCAATTCCTCCAGAAAAAACAGGCTACTCGCGGACATATTGTCCGCGGGCGGTCTGGAATCTTGGAGGGAATATAGAAATGGAAGAGCAGAGAAAAATATACCGGTTGAATTCGGTAAGCAGTATTTATCGAGACAAGAATTTGATACCGTATATTCGGCTGGAAGGCAAGTGGTTGAGTAGTTTGGGGTTTCAGTATGAAGAACGGGTTCTGGTGGAAGCAGAACCCGGGCGGGTAGTGATAAGGGCGATTAATTGGAAATAGTAATATAAAGCTCCAGCAATTTTTGAGAAAATTTTGCAGGAGCTTTTATATTATAAGGTAAATATAAACTCTAAAGATTTTTTTGAATGGGAAAGATGGGATTTGATGATATTACTAATCACTTTTAACTAAAAGGGGGATACTATGATGCTAACTGTGCAAAAACGCTTGATCGATTTCTTACTGCCTCATGCAAAGCAGGTAAAGATTAATGATGTACGCATCGGCCTCGGGTTTACTGCCGTAAAGATAGAAAGTGGTCATGGGGGAGTAGCGTGGACTCCGAATTCGCCTGCGACCAGTTGTACCCATTTCGCAAGCGCCGGAACCCTTGTTGGCCGGCCTGCACAAGAAATGCTATCCATGCTCGGTGATGAAGTCTCCGACTTGGCGCGAGCACTGGGCTTGGCAACGGCAAATGCTTTACTGGCCACTTTACCAGCTCCTCGTTCCCTAAAAGAAGACATCATCTCATCGCTCAATATTTCGCAAAATGACCGGGTAGCTATGGTTGGATATTTTGGCCCAATAATAGCCCAATTGCGCAAAACCGGATGCCAGCTCGACATTCTGGAACTGAATGATAACCACGCAGAAACGCTTCCTCCTGAAAAGGCCGGTACTGTCTTATCTCAGTGTACCATAGCTATTATTACAGGCACTTCGCTTATTAACGGAACCTTTGATGAACTTATTAGCAAACTTGGAAAACCGCGTGCAGCGGTATTATTAGGACCGTCCTCGCCCCTGTGCAGTGCCGTCTTCCATGATACCAAAATCACTCATGTGGCTGGCTCCCGGGTACGCAATACTGATGCGATTCTACGCATTGTTTCCGAAGGGGGCGGTACTATGCTTATGAAGCCGTATCTTGATTTTGAGACAGTGTTAACTATTTAAAAAATATATAATCACAATACTGTTGTGATGCATATACAAATCAAGGGTTTCCCCTCTTGCTATTACTGCGTAATTAAGTATTTCACTGCATAGCCTAAATTTATTAAATTGTAAAGAAAAAAGGACTTTCATAAGTGAATTAGCAAAATTGCGCTTTGCCAATTCCTTGCTATTATGTTACAATATTGCCGATTCACATAGTCTGAGAGGAGTATTACAATGTCAGGACATTCAAAATGGGCGAATATTAAACACAAAAAAGGTAAGATGGACGCTGTACGCGGCAAAGTTACAACCAAAATAAGCCGTGAAATTACTGTGGCAGTACGTATGGGTGGTTCTGACCCGACTGGTAATATGCGCTTAAAGTTGGCGTTGCAAAAAGCCAGAGAAAATAATATACCAAAAGAAAACATCCAAAGAGCTATACAAAAAGGGTCGGGTTCTTTAGAAGGCAGCAATTACGAAGAAATCAAATATGAAGGTTATGGTCCTGGCGGCGTAGCTATTATGGTAGAAGCTATGACCGACAATCGTAACCGGACAGCTGCTGATGTAAGACATTTGTTTTCCAAATACGGCGGAAATCTTGGCGAATCCGGCTGTGTATCCTGGATGTTTAAACAAAAAGGGGTATTTGTCGTTGATGGCGAGGGTCTAAATGAAGAAGAATTAATGCTCATGGTCTTAGACGCTGGTGCAGAAGACTTTGAAGCAGTTGACGATCAATTTGAAATAACTACCGACCCGGATGATTTTGAAACTGTACAAGAAGCTTTAGAAAAGAACGGTATCAAAACAGAGGTTGCGCGGATTACCATGGTACCGGAAACAACTTCCAGCTTATCTGGAGATGATTCCGTAAAAATGATGAAATTATTGGATGCCTTGGAAGATCACGACGATATCCAAGAAGTTTATACTAATTTCGATATTCCGGAAGAATTGGAAGATTAATTAGCAGGCATAGCCTGCTTTTTTATTTTCAGGCTATGGTACGTTAGTATATTTTTTGTATAATTTGGCAAAACTACTGGCGACACTAGAGAGAAAGGAGTGTTGTTAGTATGTTGTCAAAAATTATTGCGAAATTTACTTCCTTACGCCAAATAAAAATATTTGGTAAACCCATCCCGGTTAAGCCTATCCTAATTGGCGGCCTAATTTTATTATTATCCGGTATTGGTTATTCGGTTTTTCAGTTTAACAAAAATATAACTATCCCTGGTCCGGAGCTAGGAACTGAGGCTGTAAAAAAGGATGGAAAAATTAAAATTTCAGCTGATACAAATATTGTGCAAAAGATTACCTATACTAAGTGCAAAGATGAAGAAGTATTTCAGACTAAACCACCGGATAACTTAATCGGTCTCAATTTTAATCAGGTTCAAAAAATCTATTCAGGCTGGGCTATCGATAAATTTGATACTAAAGAAGTAGAAATGACGTTGAAAGTTGATAGTTTATGCCGCGAACATGCCAACAATATGTTTATTGGTATTAAAGATGGTTATGTCGCTGTTTTCCATGGTGTTCCCGGACCAAAGGCATTGATAAAGGAAGTAACCAAGATTCCAGTCACCGGTTTAATGCCGCAAGACGTACAGGAGTTGAACCAGGGTTTAGTCGTACAAACAAAAGAAGAACTTCTAAGGACACTAGAGGGAATGCAAGCACGCTAAGAGAGGGAAACCTCTCTTTTTTCTTATAGTAACAGGAATATAAGGTAAACCCGTCGAATGTAGGCTGTAAAGGGGGCAGCACATGATAGCATTAGGAATCGACCCCGGCACAGCAATATGTGGTTATGGATTGGTCGAAGCACAAGGAAGCAGATTAAAGGCGCTAGCGTACGGTGTTATAGAAACTACACCCGACATGGAAGCAGCTATGCGGCTAAAAAAGATACATCAGGAGATTGATCGTCTTATAAAACTATATACTCCGGATATTATGGGCGTAGAGCTGTTGTTTATGAATAAAAATGTACGCACGGTTATGGCTGTAGGACAAGCCAGAGGTGTTGTTCTTTTGACTGCAGCCCAAAATGACCTTCGGCTGGCAGAATTTACACCGCTACAGGTGAAACAGGCAGTTACCGGTTATGGCAAAGCAACTAAAGAACAAGTTATCTACATGACGCAACGACTTTTAAATTTACCAAACAAACCGCATCCTGATGATGCCGCAGATGCTTTAGCTGTAGCAATTTGCACCGTGCATTGCGGAAGTATAAATAAAATGAGGGTATCGAATGATAGGTTATGTTAAGGGAATAGTTACTCATTTATTTACCGACTATTGCTTTGTTGATGTACAAGGTATTGGTTATCGGGTTTTTATACCAAACTCTACTCGTCAGAAGTTAGCAATCGGTCAACCGGCAACATTATTTACATATCTTAATGTTCGCGAGGACGCTCTAACCTTGCATGGTTTTTATACCAAGGAAGAATACGAATTATTTTTGAGTCTCATCTCAGTGGCAGGAATCGGACCAAAAGTAGCTGCGGGAGTTCTTTCTGCCATTACACCGCAGAATTTTCGTTCAGCTGTCGGCGCAAATAATGCCGCAATGTTGACTAAATTGCCCGGCATCGGTAAGAAAACAGCTGAGAGAATTATCCTGGAACTAAAAGATAAAATCGGTATTACCAGTACTGATTTTGCTAGTACCGACTCTGGGCAACTATCACCAGATACAACGGGGCTTGGAAACGTTATGCAAGAAGCCATACTAGCGCTTGCTGCTCTGGGATATAACAATGCTGAAATTACTCCGGTTATTAAAAAAGTCTTTGAACGGGAGAGCAAAACACAAAAAGAACTGTCAGTAGAGCAACTAATTCGGTTTACATTAAAAGAATTTGGCCGGAGGTAATTAGGAGGAGATTTAACTGGTGGAAGAACAACGAGTTTTGGCACCAGATGAGCAGGACGTTGATTCATGGCAATATAGCCTGCGGCCTCGCCGTCTGGTTGAATATATCGGACAAGATCAAGTAAAAAATAACCTGTCTATTTTCGTCCAGGCTGCACTTGCCCGTAATGAAGCGCTAGATCATGTATTGTTATATGGCCCGCCAGGATTGGGCAAAACTACATTAGCTGGAATTATTGCGAATGAGCTTGGCGTTAGCTTTCGGATTACTTCAGGCCCGGCAATTGAGCGCCCGGGTGATTTAGCCTCATTGTTAACTAACCTTGGCGAAAAAGATGTATTGTTTATTGATGAAATTCATCGCTTATCCCGAGCTGTCGAAGAAGTATTATATTCGGCGATGGAGGACTATGCGCTTGATATTATAATTGGCAAAGGGCCATCTGCCCGTTCCATTCGCTTGGATTTACCTAAATTCACTTTGGTCGGAGCGACAACCAAAGCCGGTGCATTGGCAGCTCCGCTTAGAGACCGTTTCGGGGTCATTTGTCGTCTCGAATATTATGAAACAGAGCATTTAGAGTGTATCGTTAACAGAGCAGCTGAGATTTTAAAGGTTGATATCGAACCCCGCGGCGCCCTTGAGATCGCCAGAAGGTCAAGAGGAACACCGCGCATTGCCAACCGCCTGTTAAAGCGGGTACGGGATTTTGCCCAGGTGACAAGTGACGGCATCATTACCGATACTATTGCCGATAAAGCATTAGCCCTGTTGGAAGTAGATAAACGCGGGCTGGACAAAACCGACAGAAGTATGCTTACTGCCATTATCAAAAAATTTAACGGTGGTCCTGTTGGCCTTGATACTCTGGCTGCCTCTATTAGTGAAGAAACAGAAACTATTGAGGATGTTTACGAACCGTTTCTATTGCAAATGGGTTTTATAGCCCGGACACCCCGCGGTCGAGTAGCTACTCCCGCTGCTTATTCTCATCTTAACATACTGTACAAAGACAAAGCCGATACTCAAGAAAAATTGTGGTAGGTGACTTACGATGCGCATGCTCTTACACGTATGCTGCGGCCCATGTTCTGTTTTTCCGGTAAAGCATTTGCTGGAAAAGTATCCGGAATATGAAATTACCGGATATTTTTATAATCCTAACATTCACCCGTATAAAGAATTCGCCAGACGGTTAGACACTCTTAAAGAATTCGCAGAAAGAATAGGGCTTAAAAACCTGATAATTGATGAAAGTTATACTTTAGAAGCTTTTTTGCAGCAAGCATTAACAGCTCCTGGCGGACGTTGCCGTAACTGCTATGATATTCGTATGCAGCAAACAGCACAGTATGCAAAAGAAAATGGGTTTGATTGTTTTAGTACCACATTATTAGTCAGTCCCTATCAGCAGCACGATTTAATAAAAGAATCAGCCGCAGCAGCCGCAGATGCTGCTGACGTAAAATTTTGCTATATTGATTTTCGACCTGGCTGGCAGGAAGGCGTCAAAATAAGCAGAGAATTAGAAATGTATCGTCAGCCTTATTGTGGCTGTGTTTTTAGCGAAAGAGACCGTTATTATAAACCACGGAAGGGGTAAGACTGAATGCTTGGGGGATTCGACTCATTTGGTAAGCTGCTAATGCTAATTGGCTTAATTTTATTGATTGCCGGAGCAGTATTCCATTTTGGGGGTAAGTTTCTAAGTTTAGGCCGGCTTCCGGGTGACATACATTTGGAAAAAGGTAACTTTAGCTTCCATTTTCCAATAGTTACATCAATTATTTTAAGTATCGTACTAACGATACTATTAAACTTATTATCAAGAAAATAAGACACCGGAGGTATGCTAGTGCATAAATATATGCTAAAATGGTTACTGCTGGCTGCTAGTCTGTTAATTATTTTCACTCCAATATCCGGACAAGCTACGACGCCTGTAACACTTGAAGGTGCTTCTAGTCTTGAGCCAACTCTTCGTGTAGGAATTTTGAGCAATCAACAAACTGTTCACATTTCAGCAGACTCTACCTTTGACCTTGTTGCTGCTGGAACAAATACGCTGTTAGGAAGCTTTCGTTCCTATGAAGCAGTAACAATTTCCGTAAACGATAGTGGCTTTACTATTAATGACCTGCCGGTAGCAGCTACAGGGATAAACGTTGTTCAAAAAAAAGATGACGTTATGGTATATATTGAACAATATATACATGTTAATAAGCGGCGCTATCGCGGTGATATAGGTATTCATCGCACTATGGGTAAGGCAGGTATGACCGTTGTTAACACGCTGCCTATCGAACAATATCTATACGGTATAATAAAAAATGAGATTTCTCCCGAGTGGCCAATGGAAGCGGTAAAAGCTCAGGCGGTAGCTGCACGAACCTATGCATTGGCTAATTATAATAAACATAAAGCCGATGGTTTTGATGTGTGTGCAACTACCGATTGCCAAGTATATGGCGGCCGGGAGAGTGAAGCTCCCAGATCTTTGGAAGCGGTAAACGATACAAGGGGTTTGGTGCTGCTTCATAATGGCAAACTAATTACAGCCTATTTTCACAGCAGTTCCGGCGGCTATACTGAAAACAGTGAAAATGTCTGGCAAACATCGCAGCCTTACCTGCGGGGAGTTACTGACTATGACCAAAATTGCCCTTATTTTAAATGGGAAAAAAAGCTGACTTTAGCCGAACTTAATCAGGCTGTAATTAAAGCCGGCTACAATATCGGCGCTCTCAAAGCGATTGAATTATCTCCGCTCGCTGCTCCACCTATTATCAGCAGTGATCGTGGTGTGTCGGGTCGGGTTAAGACAATTCGACTGCTGGGAACTAGTGGCAATATCGAAATTTCCGGGACGAAATTTCGAAGTATGTTGGATTTAAAAAGTACCTTGTTTGATATATCTGTGATATCCAATGAATTTGCCAAACCAGTTCTAGCCAGTACTGAGAAAAAGCTGTCACAGCCGCAAATTTCGTTTGCTTTACCAACTCTGGATAATCCCAATACTCATCTGGTTACCGGGGAACCAGCCGATCTATTAGTAATTAATGGCTCAGGCTGGGGACATGGATTAGGATTATCCCAGTGGGGAGCCAAGGCTATGGCTGAAAAATCACCAACAGGCAGTACCGAATATTTTAAAGAGATATTGAAACACTACTACCAAGGTATAGAAATAAAAAAAGCCTACTAGTAGGCCATAAAGAGGGAGTTACATGCTGGTTTCAGATTTTGATTATTATTTACCTGAGGAACTGATAGCTCAGCAGCCGATAGAACCGAGAGACCAATCCCGGCTGCTGGTGCTTGACAGAAAAACCGGTTCGATTGAACATAAAAAGTTCTATAATTTACCACAATTTTTACAACCAGGGGATACCCTGGTTTTTAATGATACGCGGGTTATACCTGCGAGGCTTTTAGGATTTAAACCGGAAACAGGTGGCAAGGTAGAGGTATTTTTGCTAAACCGTACAACCAAAGATGATTGGGAAGTCCTGGTTAAACCCGGAAAAAGAGCCAGACCGGGAACCGTTATTGAGTTTAGTGAGAAATTACGTTGTGAAGTAATTGATACCACCGATTTCGGTGGCCGCGTGGTCCGATTTTCCTACCAGGGAATATTTGAAGAAATTCTTGATGCGCTAGGAGAAACGCCATTACCTCCTTATATTAAGGCTCAATTATCTGACAAAGAGCGTTATCAGACTGTATACGCCCGGGAGCGGGGATCAGCTGCAGCCCCCACCGCCGGGCTTCACTTTACCCGTAATCTCATGGAAAATATTGAGAAAATGGGAGTTAACCTGGCTTTTGTTACATTACATGTCGGATTAGGAACTTTTCGTCCGGTAACTGCAGAAAATATTTTAGAGCACGTTATGCATCGTGAATACTATTCAGTGCCGGAAGAAACAGCAGCCATCGTAAACAAAACTCTTGCTGCCGGAAACAGGGTTATTGCTGTAGGTACTACGGCGGTACGCACACTAGAATCTGCGGGAACGAATGGAATTTTGGAAGCGAAAAGCGGCTGGACCGAAATTTTTATTTACCCTGGCTATGAATTTAAAATCGTAAAAGCGCTTATTACAAATTTTCATCTGCCCAAATCAACTTTACTGATGTTAATTAGTGCCTTGGCTGACCGGGAACTTATTTTTAGTGCCTATCAGCAGGCGATCGAAGAACGCTATCGTTTTTTCAGTTTTGGTGATGCCATGCTTATTGTTTAAAATGGAGGTGTAATTGTTGGCTATTACATATGAACTTATTAAACGCTGCTCAAAAACAGGGGCAAGGGTGGGCCGGATCTATACGCCGCATGGCGTGTTTGACACACCTATTTTTATGCCTGTCGGTACCCAGGCCACAGTAAAAGCTATGTCGCCGGATGAGCTAAAAGCTATGGGGGCAGGAATAATTTTAAGTAACACTTACCATCTATATTTACGTCCAGGCCATGATTTGGTAGCCGAAGCCGGGGGACTCCACAAATTTATGCAATGGGACAGGGGAATTTTGACCGATAGTGGCGGATTCCAAGTATTCAGTTTAGGCCCCTTACGTAAAATTACGGAAGATGGAGTTACCTTTCGCTCGCACATTGACGGATCTAAACACTTTTTATCTCCGGAAAAGGCTACAGAGGTACAAATGGCATTAGGTGCAGATATCATTATGGCTTTTGATGAATGTGTTCCTTATCCGGCGGACCATGAATATGCCAGACAATCCACCGAGCGCACAACTCGCTGGGCCGAGCGTTGTAAAAAGGCGCATACCCGCAAAGATCAGGCCTTGTTTGGAATTGTTCAGGGGGGTATGTATAAAGACCTGCGAGCTATGAGTGCTAAGGACCTTGTTGCCCTTGATTTCCCTGGCTATGCTGTTGGCGGTCTTAGTGTCGGTGAACCCAAATCCCTTATGTACGAGATGCTTGAACACACTGTGCCGTTGCTGCCGGATAACAAACCCCGCTATTTAATGGGGGTAGGTACTCCTGATTGCTTGGTTGAGGGTGTAATGTATGGTATTGATATGTTTGACTGTGTTTTCCCAACAAGAGTAGCCCGTAACGGTACTGTTATGACAAGCCGTGGTCGTCTAGTTGTAAAAAATGCCGAGTTTGCCCGGGATTTCCGTCCTATTGACCCTGATTGCAATTGTTATACCTGCCGGAATTTCTCTCGTGCCTATATCAGGCACTTACTAAAAACAGAAGAGATATTTGGACTGCGGCTGACGACTACCCATAATCTGCATTTCTTACTTAACTTTATGAAAGAAATGCGTAAATCCATTCTTGAAGACCGCTTTTTAGATTTTCGGGAAGAGTTTCGGGCTCATTATCGTAAATAATAAGAGGAATTAAAGAAAGCGTGTGGAATATATTGCTAAAGTAACAGGAGGTGATTGAATAATGCCAGAGTTTTCACCCGAAGTAATGCAAGCCATTCAAGCTTCGTGGCCGATTGTATTAATGGGCGTAATTTTCTATTTTTTACTATATCGTCCGCAGAAAAAAGAACAACAACGCCGCCAGGAACTTTTGAATAATCTAAAAAAAGGTGAGCGAGTTGTTACTATCGGTGGATTATATGGTACTATCACTGCAATAAGTGAAAAAGTGGTAACCATTAAGATCGCCGATAAAGTGGAAGTTGACGTATCCCGTTCTGCTGTGAGCCACTTACAAAATCAACCCAAATCCTAATAATGTCACCTTTATTTATGGTGTCGTCCTGAGGACTTGGTATAAAAACCAAGTCTTTTATTAAGGGGAGGGGGAAACATCATGGAAGGTAATAAACAAGCCAAAAAAGATTTGCGTAAAAGTATTTTAGCTGTTAGACGGGACATGACCCTAGAGGAAGTTGCCTCCGGAAGCGATCGTATTGCAGAGCATCTATGCTCTTGGCCGGTATATCAAAATGCTAAAAAAATTATGCTGTATCTGGCAATGCCTGATGAACCTCATTTGGAAAAAGTTATCGTGCATGCACTTGCTGCGGGTAAAACTATTTGCGTACCGCATATGCGTGAAATTAGAGGGTTAATGGATGCTGCTATTATCTCTAATCTAGATGATTTGATTGTGGGACAATTTAACCTTCTGGTACCTAATCCAAACACCCTAAGACTGCTAGAACCAAGCGAACTTGACCTCATTATTGTTCCAGGAGTAGCTTTTGCCAAAGATGGACGCCGGTTGGGAATGGGTGCTGGTTATTATGACCGCTTTTTACCAAAAGCAAACAATGCTAAACTAATTGGCGCAGCTTGGTCGGCTCAAATCCTTGATTCGGTACCGACTGCTCCTCATGATCGTCCAGTAAATTATTTAATTACCGAAAATGGCATATTTACTTGCAAGTAAGGCAAAATGTAATTAGTTGCATTTTGCCTGCATTCTGCCTAACCGATAAGGCTCCATGATATTTGGCAGACAAGGGCTGATTTTTAGATAGATGGAGGATTAGTCAATGTCACAGACTGTTACTATCGCGCAGTTAAAAGTAGATCACGAAGTACAGGTTTATCTCACACGGAGTACCGAATATCTGGGCCACTTAGGCTTTACGGAACATGGACTTAGACATGCTGGAATTGTTTCGGCTTTGGCCTACAAAGTATTGCAGGAGTTAGAATATCCCGCACGTGATTGTGAGATTGCGGCAATAGCCGGTTACTTACACGATATTGCAAATATGATTAACAGGTTTAATCATGGCGGCTTCGGTGCTGTCATGGCTTTTGACATTTTAACCCGCATGCAGATGCCGCCAGAAGAAATTGCCCTCGTAATTTCAGCTATCGGTAACCATGAGGAAGAACGGGGAAATGCTGTTAACCAAGTAGCGGCAGCGCTAATATTAGCAGATAAATCAGATGTTCATCGTGCACGGGTCACTAACCGTGATTTTGCTAAGTTTGAGATTCATGACAGGGTAAATTATGCTGCCGAAAGTAGCAAACTATTAGTTGATAAGACTTCACGCACTATAACACTGGCAGTCACTATTGACACTAAAATTTGCCCTGTCATGGAATACTTTGAAATTTTCTTGCTGCGTATGGTTATGTGCCGTCGGGCAGCAGAATTTTTAGATTGCTCCTTTAAATTAGTGATTAATGACTATGAATTGCTCTAGTTGCAGAATAAATACTTTATGAGCAAAAATGTATAGAGTAAGAATGGAGGAAATGTAGTTGAGGTGGGAGAATTTAACCAAATTTTTGGTTGTTGTTCTGGCAATTCTCGCTGTCGCAGGTTATTACATGCTGCCCTTAGCTTTGTCCATCAAACAGGGGCTTGATTTACAGGGCGGTACTCATGTAGTTCTGGAGGCTTCCGATACTCCGGAATCTAAAGTCAATGACGACGCCATGCAGCGGGTTGTTCATATTATTGAACGCCGGATTAACGAACTTGGTCTTACCGAACCAATAGTTCAACGTCAAGGGGAACGCAGGGTAATTGTGGAACTCCCTGGAGTAAAAGACCCGGAAAAAGCAATTGAAATGCTGGGAAGAACCGCTCTGATGGAGTTTCAGGATGAGAGTGGAAATGTTGTACTGACAGGTAAAGACTTAAAAGATGCCAAGGCGCAAGCGGATCAAAGTGGGCAAAAACTTGTATCCATCGAATTTACCAGCGAAGGCACGAAGAAATTTGCTGATCTGACTGCCAGAAGCGTTGGCAAACATATTGCCATACTGTTGGACAAGCAGATGCTGACTAATCCGGTTGTAAACGAACCAATTCCTAATGGTAAAGCAGTTATCACCGGTAACCGTTCTATGGAAGAAGCAGAAAGACTTGCTATTCTTTTACGGTCTGGTGCTTTGCCGGTTAAACTTGATGTCTTGGAAACGAGAACGGTTGGTCCGTCTTTAGGCGAAGATTCTAAAGCAAAGAGTATGCATGCATTTGTCATAGGTATTGCTTGCGTTGTTACCTTTATGCTGCTTTTCTATCGGCTTTCGGGCTTTGTGGCCAATGTCTCGTTGATTTTGTATGTAATGTTGCTGTTATTTGGTTTAAAATTGCTTAATGCGACGTTAACCTTGCCAGGTATTGCCGGGATAATCCTGTCTATTGGTATGGCCGTTGATGCTAACGTACTCATCTTCGAACGGTTTAAAGAAGAAATCCGTAGCGGAAAAACGCTGCGGGCTGCCATGGACGCCGGATTTAGCCGTGCATTTGCCACCATAGTAGATACAAATGCGACTCATGTCATTGCAGCTGCAGTACTGTTTTTTCTAGGTACAGGACCTATTAAAGGCTTTGCAGTAACTTTGGGGTTAGGGATAATTTTAAGTTTGTTTACCGCCGTTACAGCTACCAGATTTATATTAAAAATGCTCATTCATTCCAATGTAATTAAAAATAGCAAGTTTTTTGGGGTTTAGGGGGGAAAAGGACATGAAATTCGATGTTGTCGGTAGACGTAAATGGTGGTTTATACTCTCAGCGCTCATCCTAATCCCCGGCCTGATCTCTATGATGACTCAAGGCTTTAATCTAGGCATTGATTTTACCGGGGGCACTTTGCTTGACCTTAAATTTGCTCGCCCGGTCACAGTTGCGGAGGTCCGCGACGTACTCAAGGATTATCAATTAGAAGGCAGTACCATTCAGTTGGCTCTGACCGGTCAGGAAGAAAGGTCACCTAACGTATTCATACGTACCCACGTGCTCAATGAAGATGAACGACGGACGGTACTTACAGGTTTTGAGACCAAACTGGGTGCTTTTGAATTGCTCAGGGTTGAAAAGGTTGGAGCCATTATTGGTTCAGAGCTTACCCAACAGGCATTTTTTGCGCTCTTAATCTCTTGGGCGCTCATAGTTGCCTATCTAACCTATCGCTTTGAATTTAAATTTGCTGTTTCTGGGATTGCAGCACTACTTCACGATGTTTTGATTGTGTTGGGTTTGTTTTCAATTCTGCAAAAGGAGATTGACGCTTCCTTTGTTGCTGCTATTTTGACAATTGTCGGTTATTCGATTAACGATTCAATTGTTATTTTTGACCGTATACGCGAAAACCTGAGAACGTATAAAAAAGCAGATGGTCTTGAAGATCTTGTCAACCGCAGCATCTGGCAGACCATGACCCGCTCGATTTATACCGTGTCTACGGTGCTGTTTGCAACAGGATCGATCTATTTGTTTGGCGGAGAGACTACGAAGAACTTCTCGCTGGCGCTTTTGATTGGTTTTACCAGCGGTGCCTACTCTGCGATATTTAATTCCAGTCAGATCTGGGTTTCCTGGAAGCTATATGAAGACCGGCGGCGTCTTGAGCTCAAGACAAAAGGCGCTAAATAATAGCGAACGGTTACATCGGGCCTGCAGCAGTGATTTCACTGCTGCAGGCTTTTTTGCACCATTATGGCCCTGCAGCATATCATATAAGCAAGGCAGGGGGCGATGCATTTGGGAGTTATACTACCGGCGTTGTCGTTGGCGATTTTGCATATTGCTGGTGATAATGTAGCTGTTGTTCCGGCCATGGCTTCATTAATTGGAAACGGCATTTATGCTACAGTCTTCTTATCCTATGTAATATTTGGTTCAGTGGTAGCGGGAACATCGGCCTGGATAGGTGCAAAAAGCGGACGTGAGTTGGCGGTTGTGGTAAAAAGGTTATTTGGTAACCAGGGTAAAATGCTGCTAGCGCTGGCCGTTTTAGCGGTCTCAGTACCTGCCAGCTCATTGACCGGTGGCTATTTTGCTGGCCATATGCTTAATAATCTTACTGGAATTCCCTATTTATGTGCCGTTCCTGTTTGTATAATATCCTGCTCATTGTTGGCAGCCGGCTACGGTCGGGAATTATTACAGATATCTAACTATGTGGCGCTTCTGTTTATTCCGGCGACCGCTATAATGTTAGTTTTGCAATCAGATACGTCTGCGATAATACCTTCTATAAATTTGTTTTCTTTTGATTATATCAGTTGGCCGTTAGTACTTGCACTTATCGGCTATAACGCCGGTGGTATGCGTTCAGCATTAGTGGTAGAAGCAGGCACTTATCTAGCAGATCGAAATTATAAGGGGGTATACTTGGCGGTACTTGCCAAATTCTTTGAGGGTTCTTTTACTTTGCTGTTAGCTCATCTATCCTTAACAAGCGGAACAAATGCGATTATGCCGCTGCCGGTTATTGCCAATCGAGTATTTGACTCATGGTTTGCTTTCGGATTTAACGGCAGTTTGCTATGTGTTTTAATAAACACGATGGTTCCGGCGATGCTAGTCAACGCCAAGCAGCTTAGTGTAATTACCGGCTTAAGCTTTTGGCAAGCTTTGACATTATCAGTAATGTTAGTATGGGGTGGCAGTTTTATTGATTTAGAAGTAATCCTTATGCTGATGAGCGGCACCGGTCTAACAATGATTGCTTTCGTTGTCTTCGTGGCATATTCTCTACATAAACATGGCTGTAATAAGTCACAATAATACTACCAACAGTTAAATTGGTAAGAAACGGGGTAAATAACTTTTGTTGGTTAAATTTTTAGTAACACTTATTATGGTGGCAGGCCTTCTATGCACAGTATCAATAAAAATGCCCGGAACATTGCTCATCTTACTAGGTATTGCAATTTACGGTATATTTACCGGTTTTTCGACTTTCAGTACACCAATTATTGTTGTATTAATAAGTATTTCTGTAGCAGCCGAATTAGGTGGCAGAATGCTGAGAATATACTTAACGAAAGACTATTCAGTTTCAAGAGTGTTTAGCGTTAACAGCTCCATCAGTCATATTGGAGGAGTGGTTGCAACTAATGCATTATTTGGACCTCTTTGGGGACTCATAGTTTGGGAGTTACTTGCCGGTAAGACACTTTTGCCACGTAGTAATACTATAGTCAAAGTACTTACCCGTTTAGCCGGAGTTGCGTTAATCAGAATAATGTGTGGAATAGTTATGATCATACTTGTGCACGTGTATATATTTATATAACAAATTTGTAAATTAACAGGCATTCTGCCTGTTTTTTACGTTATTTTGGTAGTTTATTTGGTAATATAGTCAAATTTTTAAAGGAAAACTCAAGTTTTTGCGAGAATATTAACCCAGATATATGTTTTATGGATGTGATAATAATGATTAACTTGCTGTTTGCATTTATGTTTACTTTATTAGTGGCTATCTTTGCGGTGCAAAATTCTTTGCCGGTCACTGTAACCTTCTTAGCATGGGGCTTCCAAACTTCACTTGTTTTCATTATATTAGGTTCTGCTATTTTTGGTGCTATGACCATTCTATCAATCGCTTTGCTTGTTCAATTTAAACTTAAAAGAAGTCTACATAAAATAAGAACATCACATCAAGAACTAGAAGCTGAACTACGTGAATTAAAGGAAAAACAAGATATCATGCAACAAAATACATAAAAACTAAGAAAAATCCAGCCAAAGTTGCAAAATGTTACACTGTATACTACAATTATCTAGTACAAGGTTACGGAGGTATGTAAACTCATGGCTCGGCGGCAAAAAGCATGGAAACTCTTTCCGGTCAAACATGAATTGGCACTTGAACTTAGCCAAAAACTTAACATATCAGAATATATTGCGCAGACATTGATAAACCGCGGTCTTACGGATGAACAGAAAGTTTCTGAATTTTTGCATGCCGGTGCCGACCATATTGCAAATCCTTACGATCTTAAAGACATGAGAATCGCGGTCGCGAGAATTGTTAAGGCTATTGAAAATAGCGAAAAAATAACGGTGTACGGCGATTATGATGTAGATGGAATTACAGCCTGCGCTACGCTTTATAAAACACTAACCCGTATTGGAGCTAATGTCGCATTTTATATTCCTGACAGGCAAACGGAAGGATATGGTCTTAATATTGAGGCTCTTGACAGCCTTATTAAAACAGGAACCAAATTACTTATTACTGTTGACTGTGGTATTAGTGCCGTGAGCGAAATAAAAACAGTAAAAGAGCTGCTTGACGTTATCATAACCGACCATCATCAACCACCACCGGAATTACCCTCAGCTTTGGCGATTATTAACCCGAAACAATCTGGCTGCACCTATCTTGAAAAAAATTTAGCAGGAGTTGGTGTTGCTTTTAAATTGTGCCAGGCTTTATGGCAGCACTATTACGGAACAGAAACAATTTTTCTTGACTATCTTGATATTGTTGCTATTGGTACAATCGCCGATATTGTACCGCTTACCGGCGAAAACCGGATATTAGTAAAACTAGGGCTTGAACGGCTTACTAAAACAGAAAATCCTGGACTCAAAGCTTTAATAGAAGTCTGTGGACTACATGGTAAAAATATTGATAGTGGTAATGTCGGCTTTGCTATTGCACCACGCCTGAATGCAGTAGGACGTGTCAGCAGGGCGACGGCTGGGGTAGAACTGTTAATCACGAATGACCCGGAATACGCACAGCAGTTAGCTAGTCTTTTAGATGAAGAAAATTCAGCTCGCCAAGCGATAGAAAAATTAATTTTAGCGAAAGCGGAAGAGCAATTAGAAAAAATTGACATCAATGCTGCGAAAGTCTTAGTGTTGTCAGGAGAAGATTGGCATTCAGGTGTAATTGGTATTGTGGCTTCCCGTTTAGTTGATAAATACTATAAACCGGTAATAATGATTAGTGTTCGCGATGGCTATGGTAAAGGTTCCTGCCGCAGTATACCTGCCTTCAATATTTATGAAGCATTGGCCGCTTGCTCTGACCTCTTAACGCAATTTGGTGGCCATCGTCAGGCCGCAGGTCTTACGATACCGGAACAAGATATCCCGCTCCTTAGAGATCGGCTAAATACTCTTGCTGCGAACACCTTATCGGAAGCGGATTATGTGCCTGTACTTACAATCGACTCAGTTTTACCGCTTGAAAGTATCTGTACAGCATTTGTCGAGCAATTAGCCTGTTTGGAGCCATATGGGTTTGGCAATCCTAGTCCCATATTTGCCTGCCACGATGTGCCGCTACGAGAAAAGAAGCTTGTGGGACAGCAAAGCCGTCATTTGAAGCTGAAATTGAAAAATACTGGGGTTAGTGATGTAATAGCCTGGAACATGGGTGAGTTATCTGACAACCTTAGTTGTAAAGACAATATAGATTTGGTATTTGTGCCTAAATATAATGAATGGCAAGGGCAAAAAAACTTGCAGCTTTCGGCGCATGACGTGCGCCGATCCTTAAGCAGAAACATAAAAAAAGACCTGGATGACATTGCACCAGACCGCAAAAGTGTCGGTTTAGTGTACTTAACCATAAAAAAACTCTGTCAGTCAGGAAAAACCAGTGTAACGCTTCAATATCTAGCCGACAAAATTTTTAATGGTTACAACGTTGTTTTCTCAGAAAACATTATTGATATGTCACTAACAATTTTAGAGGAACTGAAGCTTCTAACAAGAGGATTAAAAATGCAAGGTGTGTTTGAACTTCACCTTGCCCCTACGCCACAAGAGAAACTAGATTTAACTGATTCAGCTACCTTTCAGAGAAGTCTAAAATTACGGGAAAACTACTTGAATCAACATATTTAGTTTAGGAGGTTCATGATGGATCTAAGCGAAAAGATTAGAAATGTGCCTGACTTTCCTCAACCTGGAATTCAATTTAAAGATATTACAACTTTACTCAAAGACGGAAAAGCATTTCGGGTAGCTATTGATAGGCTGGTAGAAACTTATAAAGATACGCCTGTCGATGTCGTAATAGGCCCCGAAGCACGAGGATTTGTCGTGGGAGCACCCGTGGCCTATGTATTGGGAGCAGGCTTTGTTCCTATTCGCAAACCAGGTAAATTGCCGGCTGAAACAATAAGTTACGGCTACACATTAGAGTATGGCAAAAATTCGCTAGAGATTCATAAAGATGCTATAGAACCAGGAAGTAAGGTCCTTATTGTTGACGATTTACTGGCCACAGGCGGCACTACTATGGCTACAATAAAAATGGTAGAGCAGCTTGGCGGCGAAATAGTGGGATTGGCTTTTTTAATTGAACTTTCTTTTTTAAATGGCCGAAAAGTCCTAGAAGGTTACGATATAACTTCACTAGTTAAGTACTAATTCGATAAAGTAGACTTACCTTTCAGATGGGTTTTTAGCCCCACCTGAAAGGTAGTCGCCCTTATCCAGGAACTTAACGCTCTAAGACTCCCTCTTGGAGATGAGGAAGTCTTAGAGCGAGTTAGTTATCTGATAAATTAAGCTATTAAGCAGCGGCAAGCAGAGGTGAAATCATGGGAAGTGACGCACAAGGAAAAAAGGAAAACAAGCCAACTATTGAGGATATACTAGCGAAAATTAACGCTAATCAATCTGATGCACCGTTGCTGCTAGTCGAAAAAGCCTATCAGATGGCTCAGAATGCCCATAAGGGGCAACTTAGAGTATCAGGAGAAGAGTATATTTGTCATCCATTAGGTGTTGCCAATATACTGGCTGACCTGCAAATTGATGCCGTTACTATTAGTGCCGGCTTATTGCATGATGTGGTGGAAGATACTGATGTTACCCTAGAAATGCTTGAAAAAGAATTTGGCAAAGAAATTGCCATGCTTGTCGACGGTGTTACTAAGCTAAACCGCATTGAGTATAAATCGAAAGAAGAGCAGCAGTTAGAAAACTACCGTAAAATGTTTTTAGCGATGGCCAAAGATATTAGGGTAGTTTTGATAAAACTTGCAGACCGGTTACACAATATGCGTACGCTCAAATATATGGCATCCTATAAGCAGCAAGAAATATCCAGGGAAACTTTAGAAATATTTGCGCCGCTTGCACACCGGCTAGGCATTTCAAACATTAAATGGGAATTAGAAGACTTATCCTTTAGATTTTTAGAACCTGAAAAATACTATAGGCTTGTTGAACAAGTTAAACAGAAACGAAAAGAACGGGAAGAGATCATAACCGATGCGATTGCCCTTATGGTCGAACGCTTGGAAAGTGTTGGTATAAAAGCTGAAATTCAAGGCCGGCCTAAACATTTTTATAGTATCTACAAAAAAATGAAGAAAAGTCATAAGCAGGATGTCAGTGAAATCTATGATTTATCTGCCATCCGTATTGTTGTTGATACGGTAAAAGACTGCTACGGAGCTTTAGGAATCGTTCATGCGTTATGGAAACCATTACCGGGCAGGTTTAAAGATTATATTGCTATGCCTAAATCCAATGGGTATCAGTCGCTGCACACAACGGTAATCGGACAATCCGGTCAACCGCTTGAAATCCAAATTCGGACGCTGGAGATGCATCGTATTTCTGAATACGGTATTGCCGCTCATTGGCGTTATAAAGAAGGCGGTAAGGGATCAGCAAATAAAGACACTGATCAAAAACTGGCTTGGCTGAGGCAGCTTTTGGAATGGCATGGAGATTTACGAGATCCGCGCGAATTCATTGAGACAGTAAAAATGGACGTTTTTGCCGATGAGGTTTTTGTATTTACGCCCCGTGGAGATGTAATTGATTTGCCTGCCGGTTCAGTACCGCTTGACTTTGCTTATCGTATTCACACCGATGTTGGACATCGCTGTGTCGGTGCAAAAGTAAATGGTAAGCTTATTCCGCTTGAGTCTAAACTGAATAACGGCGATATTGTAGAAATAATCACTGCAAAACAGAGTAGTGGTCCCAGCCGTGATTGGTTGAATGTTGTCGGCTCCTCTGAAACCAGAAATAAAATTAGGCAATGGTTCAAAAAAGAAAAACGAGAAGAAAATATTGCTAAAGGCCGGGAAATGATTGAACGTGAAACCAAGAAACTCGGCTATGAATGGCGCGATCTTACAAAAGGTGACCGCCTGATGGAAGCAGCCAAAAAAATGAATATTTCTAGTGAAGAGGACTTATTTGAAGGATTAGGCTATGGCGGTGTAACACTGCATGGTGTTATGACCAAGCTAATCGAAGCTTATAAAAAGGAATTAAAAAGTACAACACCGCCAGATATCTCTGCCATGCTGGCGGAGCTAAAACCTAAGCGTCCTAAAAATAAGTCTGGTCATGGTATTCTAGTTAAGGGTGAATCCGGGCTTATGGTCAGGTTGGCAAGGTGCTGCAATCCACTGCCTGGTGATAGTATCGTTGGTTATATTACCAGAGGCAGAGGCGTATCTGTACACCGCGCAGACTGTCCCAATATACTCAATAACCAGGAAGAATATGAACGCATGATTGAAGTAACCTGGGATATTCCCGGAGATACATTATATAAAGTTTCGATTGAAATTACGGGAACAGACCGTTCTAACCTTCTTTCCGATATCATGATGGTTGCTGCCGATTCAAAAATTAATGTATCATCACTTAATGCCAAAGTGCACAAAAATAAAAGTGCCTTTATAAACATAGATCTCGATATAGGTAGCTTAACGCAATTAGAACACCTTATGACTAAAATACGTAGAATCCAGGATGTATATACTGTGCATCGTACGACCCAAACCTTAGGAGGATTTTGATGCGAGCTGTTGTTCAACTAACCGATCAAGCCAGTGTTACTGTAGATGGCCAGGTTATTGCCGATACTAAAGCAGGTTTAACCGTTTTTCTAGGGGTAGGACAGGAAGACACTGAACAGGATGCAAAATATCTTGCGGAAAAAATTGTAAATTTACGAATTTTTCCTGATGATGCGGGGAAAATGAATTTATCTCTTTTGGATATAAATGGTGAATTATTAGCTGTTTCCCAATTCACACTATATGGTGATTGCCGTAAGGGCCGTCGTCCAAGTTTTGACGCCGCTGCGCCGCCTCAGGCCGCCATAGAGCTTTACGAGTATTTTATTAAGCTTTGCCGCGATCTGGGAGCAAATGTTTCGTGCGGTCAATTTCAGGCTGAGATGGTAATTCGTTTAACTAATCATGGGCCGGTCACAATGCTACTAGATAGTAAACGGCTGTTCTAATAGGAGAGTGTAATTTAAGTGAAAATAATTCAACTGGAAGTAGGAAATCTGGGAACAAATTGCTATATTGTATATTGTGAACAAACTAAAAAAGCGGGAGTCATTGATCCCGGCGGAAGTGCTGCATCTATAATTGCAGAAATCCATAGAGCTAACCTGGAGGTTGAGTATATTATAAATACTCATGGGCATGCCGATCATATTGCCGCCAATGACGCTGTTCAGAAGGCTACTGGGGCAAAAGTACTAATTCATCATAGCGATGCGAATATGTTGACAAGTGCCCAAGCCAACCTTTCCATGTATATTGGCGGTGCGATTGTTTGCCAGGAGGCCGATCGTTTGCTTAGCCATAACGATACTATTACTATTGGAACTATAGAGTTTAAGGTTCTGCATACACCTGGACATACTCAAGGTGGTATTTGCTTACTGGCAGATAAAGTATTGATAGCAGGTGATACTCTGTTTGCTGAGTCAATTGGGCGAACAGATTTTCCTGGTGGATCATACAGTGAATTAATAAATGGAATAAAGGAACACCTAATGATACTTGACGATGATGTTAAAGTCTTGCCAGGACATGGTCCGTCAACGACTATTGGCACAGAACGTAAACTCAATCCCTTTATACAGTAGTACAGAAAGCCTATGTTTATTTCAATTGCTGTTTGGATAAAGGTCGTCATTTTAATTTTAGGGGTTTACGTTCTCAGTCAGGTAACGCCCATCTACCTGCCTATTATCGTAGCAGTAGTGGTTTCTTTTGTACTTAACCCAATTGTTACCTTGCTGACCAAAGTACCTTTAGGTACCAAAAAATTTTATTTACCCCGTGGTATTGCTATTCTGTTAACTTTTCTGCTGGCAGGCGTACTTCTTTCCGTTGTAACAAGTTTTATTTTGTTGCCATTTGTTAATGAATTTAATAATTTTGTTGTAGATTTACCTAAACTCGCTAAGAGAATTAAGACTTTAACCGATCTAATTGAAAAACAGGCATATTCTACATATATACCTGATAATATTCGCACGGTAGTGGAAGAAGGATTAGGGAGTGCCGCTTCCTACGCTGTGGGATTAGTAAAAAGTGCAATCAATGCATCAATTGCTTTTGCTTCACAAGTAATTGAATTGGTAGTCGTACCGGTTTTAGCCTATTACTTTTTAAAAGATTGGCAAAGTCTTAAAGCGAGTTTTGTAACGATTTTTCCCCGTTCCGCTCACGCTGCAGCTAGAACTATCATTGAAGAAATGGGCGCCGTTGTCAGTAATTATATTCGAGGTCAAGTAGTTATCAGTGTTATAATGGGCTTGCTGGTATTTAGCGGTATGTATTTTTTAGGAGTAGATTATCCGCTGGTGTTAGGACTATTGGCTGCATTAACCGAAACTATACCGATAATTGGCCCAATTATTGGCGCAATACCCGCTATTTTATTAGCTTATTTAATATCACCACTATTGGCAACAAAAGTTGCAGTTTTTTACATAATTATCCATCAAGTTGAAAATCACATAATTGTTCCCAATATCATGGGGCATACTATTGATTTACATCCAATCTTAGTAATTATAAGTTTACTAATTGGTGGACAGTTGTACGGAATCATGGGCATGATTGTGGCTGTACCGGTTGCAGCATTGCTAAAAGTACTGCTCCGGCACCTATGGTATCTTGATGATGTTAATAAAGATAGGTGAAGATGAATGACGATTGATTTATCCAAAATGCGCCAAAAATTTAGAGAGCGGGAATATAAGCTCACACCGCAGCGGCAAATGATTTTACAGGTTTTTATGGATAATCGTGGCAAACATTTAAGTGCTGAGGACGTTCACAATATCGTAAGGCAGCAATCCAATGATATTGGATTAGCCACAGTTTATCGCACACTTGAATTATTGAGTGAGCTAGAAATCCTGCAAAAAATGGATTTTGGCGATGGCCGGAGCCGATACGAGCTTAATGAAAATAGTACTCCTCACCACCACCATCATCTTATCTGTATTACCTGCGGGAAAGTAATAGAATTTGAAGATGACCTGCTTGAAGACCTTGAAAATGTAATCGCCAAAAACAGTAACTTTACAATTATTGACCATCAAGTTAAGTTTTACGGACATTGTCAGGAGTGCCGGGAAAAACGTGAAGGTTAAAAACTTTTTTTACTTACCGGCAGCTGATAGTGAAATTAATGTATTAGCAGCTATTCGTGGCACTATGGTGTTATTTAAGGTTGATTATGCAGGTAGTTGGATAAAAGAAACTGGAATGGCACAGCTTGCTAACGGCAGCGTACTAGTAGAGGATGCTATAAGCTATAAAAATAACGAAATATCAGTTAAAATAACAATAAGTTTTTATGACTTTGATGGTAATCTAACCCGTTTCGATACCTCGAAATGCAAGTCATTAGCATCGAGTGAGATTGAAGAAGATACAACCTCTCTTGCCAGACGGTTAGTACGACTTAATGTTCTTTCGCTTATGCGTAAAATATCGGAAGAAGATCCCGGTCCATGGGGCATTTTGCGCGGGGTACGGCCAACGAAAATTGCGCACCGGTTGCTTGATCAAAATCACAGTAGGAATGAAATTATTAATAAACTTATTGATGACTATGCATTAGATTCAGCTAAATCAGAGCTTATTACCGGTATAGCAATCCATCAACGGCCAATAATAGCAAACCCTACGAATTCTATAAGTGAAAGAAAGATCGGTATTTACATAGGTATACCCTACTGTCCATCGAGATGTTTATACTGCTCATTTCCATCCTATATCTTGCCCGAGCGTAGAGAACAGCTTGATTCTTTTTTACGGGCAATTAAGAGAGACATTGAAAGCGCAGCCGAATTAATAGCAAAAAATAGTTTAATTGTAGAAAATATATATGTAGGAGGGGGTACTCCTACAAGTTTAGCGGCTTCTGACTTAGCAGAGCTGCTTGATTTAATTAAAAAATCCTTTAGTGTAACAAAAACAACAGAATTTACTGTTGAGGCCGGTCGTCCGGATAGTATGAATAACGACAAAATTGATGTGTTACGGCAAACCGGAATAACTCGTGTTAGCATAAACCCCCAAACAATGCAGGATAAAACTTTAAAACAAATTGGACGACGGCATACCGTTCAGGATATAATAGACATATTCGGGAAAATACGCCATGCTGGCATTCCAACGATAAACATGGACATAATTGCCGGACTTCCCGGTGAAACAGTAAACGATTTGGAAGATACTATGCGCCAGATTACCTCACTGAATCCTGAAAATATTACAATACACACGTTAGCTTTAAAACGTGGTTCGCTGCTAAAAGAATCGTTGAATTCAGTAGGCCATGATTTACCTAGCGAAGAGACGACCAAACAAATGCTGGCTATTGGTGCTGAATATACCAAAGATATGAATATGCATCCATACTATCTATACCGGCAAAAGTACATGACCGGTAACTTAGAAAATGTAGGTTATGCTAAACCAGATACCGATTGCATTTATAATATTCAGATCATGGAAGAACGCCAGACTATTATTGGAATCGGTCCTGCTGCAGGCACTAAGGCAGTAAACCCCAAAAACTGGCATTTGCAAAGCTCCTATAATGCAAAGGACGTTACTTCTTATATAAAAAATTTAGATATATATTTAAACGAAAGATACACCCTGCTTTCCAGACTGTATGGCAATCGTGAGGAGGATAAACAATGCTAACAACAGCCCCAAGGGGAACAAGAGATATATTGCCTGACACTAGCGGCTACTGGCAGTATGTTGAAAAAGTGCTACGCGAAGTATGCCGTAATTTTGCTTACCAAGAGATCCGTACACCAATTTTTGAGCATACTGAACTTTTTTTACGTGGTATTGGAGAAACAACAGATATTGTTGAAAAAGAAATGTATACATTCACCGACAGAGGCAACCGCAGTATTACCCTACGACCTGAAAATACCGCTTCTGTAGTCAGATCATATTTAGAAAACAAGCTTTACTCCGGACCGCAGCCATCAAAACTATATTATGTTGGCCCTATGTTTAGATATGATCGTCCGCAAGCCGGCCGTTATCGTCAGTTCCATCAATTTGGAATTGAGGCTATAGGGGCAAAAGGACCTGCAATAGATGCCGAAATTATTAGTCTCGCCGTTGAATTTCTCAATAAATTAGGATTAAACGATTTAAAATTATTCATAAACTCGGTCGGATGTCCAAATTGCCGTCCGGTTTATCGTAAAAAGCTGCAGGAATTTTTCCAAGACAAGCTGACCCATTTATGCAGCGATTGTCAATCACGTTATGACCGTAATCCAATGCGCATATTAGATTGCAAAAATGAAAAATGCTCCGAACTTTCAGACGGGGCTCCGCACATGGTAGATTGCTTATGCGACGAGTGCAGCAGTCATTTTACTGGATTCAAAGAATTATTGACAGCAGCAGGTATCAGCTTTGTAATCAATCCCCGCTTAGTTCGTGGCCTTGATTACTATACCAAAACTGCATTTGAAATTCAGTATGCTCCGTTAGGAGCACAGAGTGCTGTATGTGGCGGCGGACGTTATGATGGTCTAATTGCTGAGTGCGGCGGGCAACCAACGCCTGGAATTGGTTTCGCTATTGGCATAGAAAGAGTACTTTTGGCACTGGAGAAACAAGAGTTATTCCCGCAAATAACTACCGCTATTGATGTATTTGTAGCTCCTCTGGGCATTGAAACACAAGCGGCAGGATTTCAGATACTCACCGATCTGCGCCGGGCAGGCCTTACCGCAGATATGGATTTTATGAGCCGCAGTTTAAAAGCGCAAATGAAGTACGCCAATAAATACCCAGCTAAATTTGTAGCCCTAATCGGCGAAGATGAACTGGTACAAAATAAAATAATGCTAAAGAATATGGAAACAGGGAATCAGGAACTAATTAACAAATCTGACCTGTTACATATGATTATAGAGGGGATGGAGAAATAATGACTGAAATGGAAGCAACTTATGAAGCAAATAGTATCGACACTATGCAAGGGTTAAAACGTACTCATTCATGCAATCACTTAAACCAAAATCATACTGGACAAGAGGTAGTATTGTGTGGGTGGGTATCACGCCGGCGTGACCACGGTGGATTAATTTTCGTTGATCTTAGAGACCGCTCAGGTATTGTTCAGGTAGTATTCTCACCTGACGTTAATAAAGAAGCTTTTGTAAAAGCTGAAATGGTTCGCAACGAGTATGTACTTGCCGTCCGCGGTATTGTAAAAGCCCGCTCTGAAGAAACCATCAACCCGAACATGGATACAGGTACTATCGAAGTATACGGTAATGAACTGAGAATTTTAAACGCGGCAAAAAATCCGCCATTTTATATACAAGATGAGATTGATGTCGACGAACTGCTGCGTCTGAAACACCGTTATCTAGATTTGCGTAGACCTGAAATGCAAAAAGACCTTATGCTGCGCCATCGGGTAACAAAATCCATGCGAGACTTTTTGGACAAACACACTTTTGTTGAAGTGGAAACGCCAATTCTTACTAAAAGCAGCCCGGAGGGCGCCCGCGACTATCTTGTTCCTAGCCGCGTTAACCCTGGAAAATTCTACGCATTGCCACAATCTCCGCAAATCTACAAGCAACTATTAATGGTTGCTGGTATGGAGCGCTACTTCCAGATTGCCCGCTGCTTCCGTGATGAAGATTTGAGAGCAGACCGTCAACCGGAATTTACCCAGCTTGACATTGAAATGTCCTTTATTGACCGGGAGGATATTCTGTCGCTCACAGAACAAATGATAGCCCATATCTTTAAAGAAGGTGTTGGTAGAGATGTTCCTACGCCAATTGTCCGCTTAACCTATGATGAGGCTATGGCTCGCTATGGTTCTGACAAACCAGATATTCGTTTTGGCATGGAGCTAATTGACCTGTCTGATATCTTTAAGGATTCCGGTTTTAAAGTATTTGATAGTGTCTTAGCAAACGGTGGACAAGTTAAAGCAATTAATGTCAAAGGCTATGCCAATGCACCACGCCGTGAACTAGATGGTCTTGTTGACTATGTAGCTACATATGGCGCAAAAGGGTTGGCCTGGATATGCTATACAGAAGAAGGATTAAAGTCTCCAATCACTAAGTTCTTTAGTGAAGAAACGATTAACAAAATGACAGCCGCTACTCAGGCTGAAATCGGGGACTTAGTATTATTTGTTGCCGATAAACCAAAAGTGGTTGCGGCCGCTCTTGGCCAGCTCCGGTTAGAAATGGGCAGAAGACTGGGCTTAATTGACCCGGATAAGCTTTCCTTCTTATGGGTTATTGACTTCCCCATGTTTGAATACGACGAAGAGTCTAAGCGCTGGGTTGCTATGCACCATCCGTTTACCTCACCGCGTGATGAAGACATCCAATATCTCGGCAGCGACCCTGGTAAAATCAAAGCAAAAGCTTATGATATGGTGCTAAATGGAATTGAACTTGGCGGCGGCAGCCTCCGGATATTCAACCGCAGCCTGCAGGAGAAAGTATTTTCAGCTATCGGGCTTACCCAGGAAGAAGCTATGGATAAGTTTGGATACTTACTTGAAGCCTTCGAATACGGTACTCCACCGCATGGCGGCATTGCCTTCGGATTAGACCGTTTGGTTATGCTTATGGCGAAACGCGCTTCGATCCGCGACGTAATCGCCTTCCCTAAAACGCAAAGCGCTTCTGATATGATGATGCAGGCCCCTTCAGATGTTGGAGCACGGCAGCTTAAGGAGCTCTATATTAAATCGGAAGTCGTCACAAAAAAGAAACCTGACTAAATGGAAGAATATTCCGTGATCTAAACACTTGCAATTGCGTGATTTATTTGATAATATAAAAACGAACTAAAGAAAGCACTCAACCCCTGCTGTGTGCGTGTGATGTCTATGTTTTGAGCCAACACATTGACTTAGGGAACTAGGCTCTGGTCATAGCGTGTATGCCCTGAAATTAGGGACACATAAAGTGATTAGGCGAGTACCCACCTGCCGAGGGCAGGTTCAAAACACAGGCGGTACGGCATAGTGGGGATTGAGTTTTTCCGTTTATAATTTTATGGCCATTGCTCCAATTACTTTGGACGCAATGGCCTATTTTATAGCAGTCATATTTTTACTCCTTATGTTGCAATCCAGTTAAACGGAATATTTTCTACTTTTTTTGATTGAGTATTTAAGGAAAAACCCAGGAATTTCAGTTCTTAACCAGAATACTAAATATATATATTTCTTATTTGGGGAGTGAATTAATTGATACCGTACCCACAGGTAACTTTTAATACATTCACTGATTAAAAAAATGATGATCATTTCTCGGGGAGATATAACCATGGACCTTTTTAGCTATCAAAATAATGCTGTATCAATTCAGCAGCCTCTGGCAGAGAGGATGCGGCCAAGAACGTTAGATGAATACATAGGACAAGAGCATTTACTGGCAAAAGGTAAAGTATTACGCAAACTGATTGAATCCGACCAAGTTCAGTCAATGATTCTTCAAGGTCCGCCGGCAACAGGAAAAACTAGTCTTGCATCGATAATAAGTGCTACAACAAGCGCAGAATTTATCAAATTGAATGCGGTATCACTTACGATAGCTGAGCTTAGGTCAGTTATTGAAAAAGCACGGGAAAATTTGAAATACTACCAAAAGAGAACCATTGTCTTCATCGATGAAATTCATGCGATGAAATCAAATATCCAGATGTCTCTGTTGCAAGTGGTTGAAAACGGTACATTCATCTTGATTGGAGCAACGACTGAAAGTATAACCCATGATATCATTCCGCCGCTTGTCTCCCGCTGCAAAGTATACAACCTATATGCTTTAAAGACAGCGGAAATAAAAAAAATAATTATTACGACTCTTACTGATTCTAAGCGAGGGTTAGGTAATAGAAATCTTGAAATAACCCCAGAAGCGTTAGACTATTTAGCAGATGTATGTAATGGGGACATCCGCAGTGCCTTAAATGCTCTGGAATATGCTGCTGCGTCAACCGGCAATGAAAGTACTATCGACTTAGAGACGCTGCAGCAAACTTTTCAACTTAAACTAAATGGTATATCAACAACCGATTCCTATGACCTAATATCCGCTTTTATCAAATCAATGAGAGGAAGCCAAACAGATGCCGCTTTGTATTGGCTTGCTCGAATGCTGGATTCAGGAATGGATCCGCTCTTCATTGCGAGAAGAATAGTAATCCAAGCTGCTGAGGATGTTGGCATGGCTAATCCCCAAGCATTACAAATTGCTGTCGCGGCCAAACAAGCGATCGAGTTTATTGGTATGCCGGAAGCCAGAATTCCTTTAGCTGAAGCTGTAATATTTGTTTCTGAAAGTCCAAAATCCAATTCAGCCTATAAAGCAATTAACCGTGCTTTGGAAGTAGTAAGAAATACCCGAGCCTATCCTGTGCCAAGCCACTTGAAAAATAGTAGCGGGTTATATGTCAATCCGATAGATAATCCGAAAGCACGACTTGACTATTTGCCTCCAGAAATACAAAATTCGAAGTTTTACAAACCGCAAAATTCTGGTATTGAAGCAAAGCTGTTTTCTAAGCATAACAATGGCAAGTCAGAGTAAGCCCACAATAGTGGGTTTATTTTTTTTATAACAGTAACGATCCTAATTTATTAGCAGTGCATTCTGAAGGTTTAAGTTGTTTTTCTTAGGCAAGACTAACTTCATTGACAGGTACAATCAACAGTTATATAATATATACTATACAGGGGTATAGTAAGGAGGTCCAAATGCTAAACGAAAAAGAAAAGTCAGGCATTAGTAAAAGAATGCGCCGGATATGCGGACAAATTAACGGTATCGATAAGATGATTGATGATGGTCGCTACTGCGTAGATATTCTCCAACAAATTATGGCCGCCCGAGCAGCGCTTAATCAAGTGGCATTAATAATCATTGAGAGCCACACAAAAAGTTGTGTGGTCAATGCCATTAAAGAAAACCGTACCGATGAAGCGGTTGAAGAACTGATGGAAGTTTTATCGAAGTTTACTAAATAAATTGATGCTGAAAATGATAAGGAGAAAAAATTATGAATGAATCAAACAAAGCATCATTACAGACCGTTTTTTTTAAGATAGATGGTATGAGTTGTGCCGCATGCTCAAGCAGAGTCGAACGCGTACTCTCAAAGCTACCGGGAATTGAAAAAGCGGCTGTAAATTTGGCAGTTGAAAAAGCTACTGTCACTTTTGACAGTACTCAGATTACGTTTAATGAAATAACGAAGAAGGTTCAGGATCTAGGATATCGGGTTATCACAGATAAGGTAGATTTAAAGATTACCGGTATGACCTGTGCAGCTTGCTCAGGCCGGGTGGAAAAAGTTTTGGATAAATTGCCTGGCATTGCAAGCGCAGTTGTTAACTTAGCATTAGAAAGAGCTACAGTAGAATATTATCCGGGTGTAATTACTGTAACCGAAATTAAAAGCAGAATTGAAAAACTTGGTTTTGGTGCACATGATAGTTCAGATAATGCAGAAATAGATAAAGAAAAACAAGCACGTGAAGCTGAAGTAAAAAGACAGCGGCTTCGCCTGCTCATTGCTGCTGTATTTTCTCTGCCGCTGGTACTGGCAATGGCCTTGCATATGCTTGGCGTAATGGGTAACACTACCGAGTTGCTGATGAATCCTTATCTACAACTGATACTAGCTACTCCAGTACAGTTTATTGCCGGCTGGCAATTTTACCGTGGAGCCTATATGGTGCTTAGAAATGGCAGCGCAAACATGGATGTTCTGGTCGCACTCGGAACGTCGGCCGCCTATTTTTATAGTATCGCAAACATACTGCGTCACTCGCACGATTTATATTTTGAAACCTCAGCCATTTTAATTACGCTAATTATACTGGGTAAACTGCTGGAGGCCACTGCCAAAGGGAGAACGTCAGAAGCTATAAAGGCGTTAATGGGGCTGCAGGCGAAAACAGCCAGAGTGGTTCGTGACAACCAAGAAATTGATATCCCGTTCGAATTAGTTTTAGCCGGTGACATTGTAGTCGTGCGGCCTGGAGAAAAAATTCCGGTGGACGGCGTTATAGTTGAGGGAACATCAACTGTAGACGAATCTATGCTTACAGGTGAAAGCTTGCCTGTCGATAAAAAGACTGGCGACCCGGTAGTTGGTGCCACTATTAATAAATTAGGCACATTTAAGTTTGAGGCAACAAAGGTTGGCAAAGATACTGCCCTGGCGCAAATTGTACGTATCGTCGAAGAAGCGCAAGGGTCGAAAGCACCTATCCAGCGTTTTGCCGATGTGGTTTCTGGTTATTTTGTGCCGACAGTTGTAGGGTTGTCATTATTAACTTTTGCGGCTTGGTTCTTCCTCTTTGATCCAGGCAATTTTTCCAGAGCACTGGTTAATTTCACTGCAGTCCTAGTTATCGCTTGTCCGTGCGCCCTTGGTTTGGCAACACCTACCTCAATTATGGTAGGTACTGGCAAGGGAGCTGAGAACGGTATTTTGATAAAGGGTGCTGAGCATTTAGAAAATGCTCATAGATTAACAACCATCGTTCTTGATAAAACAGGAACAATTACCAAAGGGGAACCTGAAGTTACAGATATTGTGTCCCTGGCTGAACTTACAGAAGCAGAACTCCTGCAGCTGGCTGTCAGAACAGAAAAAAACTCAGAGCATCCGTTAGCACAAGCAATTGTTAACTATGGCAAAAAACAATCTTTATCTTTGGAAGACCCTGAAACATTTTCAGCAATTCCCGGTCATGGGGTTGCTGTTACCATTGACGGTAAACAAATATTCATGGGTACCCGAAAGCTCATGAAAATCCATAATATTGAGTTTGAGTCTGCCAGTTCCCAAATAGAAGCCCTAGAACTACAGGGTAAAACAGTCATGTTATTTGCTCTTGATAATAAGCTTTGCGGCCTTTTCGCAGTAGCAGATACTGTTAAAGATAATTCAGCCCAAGCGGTTGACGCACTAAAACAAATGGGTATTGAAGTATGGATGATAACAGGCGATAATACACGTACCGCTAACGCCATTGCGCAAAAGGTTGGTATAAAAAATGTTATGGCTGAAGTATTACCAGAAAACAAAGCAGAAAAGGTTGCCGCTTTGAAAAAAGAGGGGCAAGTTGTAGCCATGGTTGGTGACGGCATTAACGACGCACCGGCTTTAGCTACGGCCGATGTTGGTTTTGCAATCGGTACAGGTACTGATGTGGCCATTGAAGCAGCCGATATAACCCTTATGTGCGGGGATCTGACAGGGATTGTAGCTGCTATCCGTTTAAGTAAAGCTACAATGCGCAACATTAAACAAAATCTATTTTGGGCGCTTATCTACAACTCATTAGGTATTCCAGTGGCGGCAGCGGGATTTTTATCTCCCGTTTTGGCTGGAACCGCTATGGCGTTTAGTTCAGTTTCGGTAGTAACCAATGCGCTAAGGCTTAAACAGTTTAACCCTTATAAGGAGTGACCAGAGTGCTTAATGCTTATCTATTTGCCGGTATAGCAATGATACTTTGGGGACTTGCTCCGATTTTGGGGAAATTGGGGTTAGGGGCTACGCAGCCCTTAGCGGCATTAACTATCCGCAGCTTAGTTGTTACTATAATACTTTTGATTTTCGTAACTGCTTCAGGCCAGTGGGGTAATGTCACCGAAGTAAGTGCAAAAAGCGCTATATATATAGCGTTCGAAGGTATTTGTGCAGCCTTATTAGGCCAGTTGGCATACTATTATGCCCTTAAGTACGGGGAGGTTGGCCGAATATCTCCTGTTGTAGCTGCATTCCCTTTGGTAGCCTTAGCATTAGGAATTATAGTATTCGGTGAAAAACTCACCTTGAGTAAAATTATTGCAACCATAATGATTGTCGCGGGAGTAGTTATTTTAAAATATTAATTTAACTACACCCTACATTAATAATTAGAATCCAAGTATTAATTACAAAATAAAAGAAGCTCCCGTAGGAGCTTCTTTTATTACCATAAATTACAGATAAATTATTTATAAAAATATTATTTAAAAATTCCGAAGGGCTTTCCCACAGGAAGAAATGGTTTACCAAAATGCGTATTTAAAGTAGCGGCAGCACTGCCATAGAAGCCAACCAGTGCAATTATTAATTCAGCCCAAGCAGCAATTCCATGCCATGCATGACCTAAACCAAATGAATCAGCAGCAAGTCCAAGAAACAATATATCGATAAGAACGAAAATGGTAAAAAGAACTTTATGTGTTTCCATGGCACCGATTGTCATAAACACTGAAAAAATAAAAAAGCCGGCGAAAGCGACTCCGAGTTGTACACCATCAACATTAGAGGCTAATGCCGGGCCAAAAACTCCCATTTTAATCATCCACGACGTAGCTACCGATAACCAAAACAGTCCGTATGCCCCAAAGGCTGTTGCCCCAAATGTGTTATTGTGTTTAAAATCATTAAAGCACGCAATCATTTGAGCAATTGCTCCAAGAAAAACAGCCCACGGAATAACAAAAGAAAACCCTGTTGTCCAACCTAATTTTTGTGTAGAAGCTACTAAGGTAACCATTGCCAACCCAAAAAGACCTAGGCCACTAGGGTCAGCAGTAACGATTTTTACTGCCTGAACATTATTGGTATTGTTGCTCATGCAAGACCTCCTAAATATGTAATATCATTTAAAATATCATAACGGCAATATTATGTCAATCTGATGTTTTTTTTAATCACTGTGGAACTTATTTCTTTCTAACTCAAGCCAATTTAATGGTATAAATTTACTTTATAAAACTAATAGTAAAGTTACTTTTACGTTTACGGTTCCATATAAAAACAAATAATAAAAAATAATTGCCTATTGCTTTTGACAAGCATTGATAATTTTGGTATATTTAAATAAAGAAAACCTATCATAATACTCGGAAAAGCCAAATTGGGAGAGAGGCTACTGTGAAACTTTCAACTAAAGGTCGTTATGGCGTTGCTGCTATGTATGATTTGGCCTTACATTATGGAGAAGGAGCCATTTCGCTTAAGAGTGTGGCTCAACGTCAGGGAATTTCTGAACATTATCTAGAGCAGTTAATGGGCACACTACGGAAGGCCGGGTATGTTAAAAGTGTTAGGGGAGCACAAGGTGGCTATGCCTTAACAAAAGACCCGACAAAAATTTCCGTTGGGGATATTATCCGGGTTATGGAAGGTCCTATTGCCCCGGTTGACTGTCTGTTAGCAGATGATGGCAGCAGAACTTTCTGTGAACGGGTTGATATATGTGTGACCCGTGGTGTTTGGGCTAAAGTTAGAGACAGCATTACGTCAGTACTGGATTCAATTACTCTTGCTGATTTATGCAAAGAAGAAAAGGGACAAGGAGTTGAGTAATATGAAACGTGTTTATTTTGACCATTCGGCTACCACCCAAGTTAACCGGGAAGTTGCCGAATTGATGCTGGAATATATGACCGAAAAATACGGCAACCCGTCCAGCGTCCATTCTTTTGGCCGTGAAGCGCGGAAAGCAGTTGAAGAAGCCCGTGAAAGAATAGCTGCCCTGTTTAATGCCAAACCAAACGAAATTATCTTCACTAGCGGTGGTACAGAAGCAGATAACTTAGCTCTTAAAGGTGTAGCTTTAGCAAACCGTAAGAAAGGTAATCATATTATTACTACAGGTATTGAACACCATGCAATTATGCATACCTGTGAATATCTTGAGAAACAAGGCTTTACTGTTACGTATTTGCCTGTTGACGAAAATGCTATGATCCGCATGGAAGACTTAAAAAATGCCATTACCGACAAAACGATACTTATTAGCATTATGTTTGCCAATAATGAAGTTGGTACAATCCAGCCAATAAAGGAAATCGGGCAGCTGGCGCGAGAAAAAGGCATCTATTTCCACACAGATGCTGTCCAGGCCGTTGGCAGTCATCCTATTGATGTAGAAGAATTAAATATTGATTTGCTTTCACTGGCAGGTCACAAATTCCATGCCAGTAAAGGGATCGGGGCCTTGTATGTACGCCGTGGCGTTAAATTAGAAGAAATCCAACATGGCGGCGCTCACGAACGCAACATGCGTGCCGGTACTGAAAACGTGCCGGGAATTGTTGGCTTAGGTAAAGCAGCCGAACTTGCCAAGCGGGATCTTGACAAAAAGATTGCCTACATTAAAGGCTTACGTGACAAACTTATTGCCGGTGTTATGGAAAAAATTCCGCATGTTAAGCTCAACGGCCATCCTGAGAGCAGACTGCCAGGTAATGCTAATTTTAGCTTTCTCTATATTGAAGGTGAGTCTTTACTCCTGAATCTTGACATGAAAGGTATTGCCGCTTCAAGTGGTTCAGCCTGTACTTCCGGCTCGCTTGATCCATCACATGTATTATTAGCTATGGGTTTAACCCACGAAGTAGCTCATGGCTCACTTCGAGTCACCCTTGGCCAGGACAATACAGAAGAAGAAGTTGACTACTTCTTAGAAGTGATACCCGAGATTGTAGAACGTCTGCGCAGCATGTCGCCGCTTTATGGCAGTGCAGCAGAGTTTAAGCCGTCCAATCCTTGTTCCGCCTGTCATCACCACCACTAATTGATTTTTAGAGGAGAGGAAATATTATGTATAACGAAAAAGTCATGGATCATTTCACAAATCCCCGCAATGTTGGTGAAATAAAAGATGCTGCGGGAGTTGGTGAAGTTGGAAACGCCAAATGTGGCGACATTATGAGAATCTATCTACAAGTAGAGAACGACATCATTACTGATGTTAAATTTAAAACTTTTGGATGCGGAGCTGCCATTGCTACCAGCAGCATGGTAACTGAAATGGTAAAAGGTAAAAAACTTGATGAAGCCTTAGAAATTTCTAACCAGGCGGTAGCAGAAGCTCTGGGTGGTTTACCCCCAGCAAAAATGCACTGTTCTAATCTAGCAGCCGACGCACTACATGAAGCTATCAAAGACTACATTGCTAAAAAAGGAAAGTGATTCATTAATGGCAGACAAACCCAGAGTGGTTGTAGCCATGAGCGGAGGGGTGGACAGTTCTTTAACTGCCGCCCTTCTTGTTCATCAAGGCTATGATGTTATAGGCGCAACAATGCAAATATGGGAAAAGGAACGGGAAAATAATGACAATCCTGACAGCAGAAGCTGTTGTTCAATTTCCGCTATCGATGATGCCCGGCGAGTTGCAAATACACTAGGAATTCCTTACTACGTCCTTAATTTTAGGGATATGTTTCAAAAAACTGTTGTTAACTATTTTATGGATGAATATTCAGCAGGCCGGACACCTAACCCATGCATTGCATGTAACCGCTATGTAAAGTTTGAAGGTCTTTTGCGCAAAGCATTGGAGCTCGGAGCGCAGTATGTGGCAACAGGACATTATGCACAAATTATGTACGATGAACAGCGCCAGCGTTACATTCTCCGTAAGGGTGTTGATCCTGCCAAAGATCAGTCGTATGCGTTATATCATCTTAACCAGCATACCCTTAAGCATTTTTTAATGCCATTAGGCAGTTTTAATAAAACCCAGACACGAGCAATGGCTAAAGATTTAGGGTTATCAGTTGCCAATAAACCTGACAGTCAAGAAATTTGTTTTGTACCGAATGACGACTATAAAGCGTTTCTTAAAGAGCGTATTCCAGCATCATTAAAACCGGGAAACATTATAGATGTTTCCGGTAAAGTTTTAGGAAAACATCAAGGGGTACAGCTATATACTATTGGGCAGCGTAAAGGGTTAGGCTTAGCGGTAGGTAAACCATTATATGTTGTTGCCCTTGACGCTGAACGCAATGAAGTTATTGTTGGCTCAGATCAAGATGTTTTCGCATCTGAGCTGATTGCCGGCGACCTGAATTTCATTACAATAGATAATATTGAAAATCCTATGGTGGTAGAGGCCAAAATTCGGTATAGCGCGCCGCCCGCACAAGCTGTCGTAACCCCAATAGGCGGCGGACAAGTTCACGTAAAATTTGATGGTTTGCAGCGAGCAATAACACCCGGACAATCTGTAGTATTTTACCATGATGATATTGTTATCGGCGGCGGCATTATTTCAAAAGTAATTAAATAGCAACAATTTAATAATACTTCAATTGATATAAACATCCTCAAATTGGTCATACTAATAATACAATCTGTTCTGGAGGCCTACTATGCAAAAATTACGTGATTTACTTGGCCTGCCGGTGCTTATCATCGGGACTGGTGTGCAGATTGGCGAGGTAAAAGAAGTAATTCTTGACTTGGAACACGCTGCCGTCCGTGGTATCCTTCTCAGTGATGCAACTTGGTTTTCTAATGATCAGGGTATATTATTTAAAGATATATTCCGGGTAGGCAGAGATGCTGTTATGGTTCGAGCAGCCTATGCCATTCAAGAACTATCAATGACCAAAATGCCTGGAATTGTCTATCACTTGTGTGATTTGCTTGATAAGCAGATCTATACTGAGACTGGAGTAAGTATAGGAGTCCTAGTAGACGCCATTTACAATGAGGCCACAGGTGAAATAAAAGCTTACGAAATTTCGGACGGTCTTATCACTGATTTGTTATATGGCCGCAAAATTATGCCTTTACCACAAGCACAAGTTGTCGGTCAGGATAAATTAATAGTTCCAGACACTATGACCAATCTTCTTATACCTGAATCAAAAGAGGTGTGAGGTGTTATATCATGACAACTTGTCCTGTATGCGGACAACGAGGTATTGGTAAAGTAGGTGCCGACCAGTACTACTGTTGGGATTGTTGTGTAGAGTTTATGGTGCGCAATCAGGATCTAAAAGTTTTCAACGTTGAGGCCGATGGCACATTAACTCTATATGACGATTTGACGCAGGGTACTGTTAATCTAGAGGTACAAAAGGGGTGATATGATGCGCAGCAAGTTTTGGCAAGGGTTACTATTTGGCGGACTTGTAGGAACAGTACTCGGCGCCATCATAGGTCCCATGGCTAAACCACAGAAAAAGCCGCTGCTTGAGCGCAGTACCAACGCAGTAGCCGATACGACCAAGGTTTTAATGAGGGATGCGCGACGGGCTCGCAAGCGGTTGATGAAAAAACTGGATTAATTTTCCGGTGAACATGGAGGCCAGCAGGGTCTCCTTTTTTTACCCAAATGAGTAGCCTAGCAGGATAGGGGCAACGCCTTGACGCAAGCCGCGTTTATGTCGGGAGGAAAATATGCGGTTTACAAAAAAGCAATTCAGACTTATTATTATACTGATATTTATAACTGCAATTGTATATTTTCTATGGCTGGTTCGCAGTGAACTTTACCCATTTCTGATTGCATTAGTTCTGGCATATCTACTCAATCCGGCTGTATGCTTTCTGGAAGAAAAGGGATTGTCCCGGAGTTTGGCAATTACATTAGTATATATTGTTTTATTTACAGTTGTTGTGTTAGGCGGAGCCAAGCTAATTCCTATTTTTTTACGAGAGTTAGAAAACTTTTCCGGAGCATTACCTGATATTTTAAGTAAAGGTGAAGAATTATTCTATCTTATACAAAACCAATATCAAAATTCCGCTTTGCCGCATTCGATGCGTACCGCTATTGATGATTCAATATTATTACTACAACAGGAAGGACAAAACTTTACCCGGGAATTAGCAAATAGCGTATTGGGTCTGGTATCCCATTTCATTGGTATTGCCATTACACCAATTTTGACATTCTATTTTTTACATGATTGGCATGAAAACAAAGAAAAAATTATGTCCTTAGTGCCTTGCCGCTGGCGCCATGAATTGCTCTTAGCAATCAAAGATATTGATAAGGTGTTAAGCGGAGTTATTCGAGGCCAAATTACGATCGCCATTATTGTAGGTATACTGGTTAGTAGCGGATTGTACCTGTTTAATGTTCCATTTGCGTTGCTAATAGGAATTGCCGCTGGCCTGTTGGACATCATTCCGTATTTTGGTGCCTTTATTGGAGCGGCACCGGCAATAATGCTGGCATTACTAGAATCACCTATTTTAGCTGTAAAAGTGGGACTATTATTTTTGGTTATTCATCAATTAGAGGGCAGCATAATTAGTCCTAAAATCTTAGGGGAAAGCGTAGGTCTTGATCCAATAGCAGTTATCTTCTTTTTATTTGCCGGCGGCGAACTATTCGGTGTTTGGGGCATGCTGTTGGGGGTTCCTGTCGCAGCTATTGGTAAAGTAGTACTTAAACATAGTATTAAGTTATTGATGTAGTCTTTTTCACCAGATATTGACACTAAATCTTAAATCGTAGTATAATTCCACCAGAATATTGGATAAAATTGCGCACATTGGAGCTGATTAAATTGAAACAATTAACCGGAAACGAACTAAGAAAACTGTTTCTGGATTTTTTTGCTAGTAAAGATCATTTGATTCAGTCAAGCCACTCACTTATTCCTGAAAATGATCCTACCTTACTTTTAATAGGTGCCGGCATGGCTCCGTTTAAACCTTTTTTTACGGGAAAAATGAAGCCGCCCCATCCTCGCATTTCCACAAGCCAAAAATGTGTTCGGACAGGTGATATCGAGAATGTTGGCCGTACTGCCCGCCATCATACTTTCTTTGAAATGCTTGGTAATTTCTCTTTCGGAGACTATTTTAAAAAGGAAGCTATTACTTGGGCCTGGGAATTTTTAACCGAACAGCTTGAGCTGCCCAAAGACAAGCTGTGGATTACCATACATACTGGTGATGATGAGGCTTTCGATATTTGGCATAACGATATTAAAATACCCGCCAATCGCATTATTCGGATGGAAGAAAACTTCTGGGAAATTGGCCCTGGACCTTGCGGACCTTGCTCAGAGATACATATTGATTTAGGCGAAGAACGCGGTTGCGGCAAACCTGATTGTGCCGTTGGCTGTAACTGTGACCGGTACTTAGAAATTTGGAACCTTGTCTTTACCCAGTTTGACCGCGATGAAGCAGGGAACTACACCCCGCTTGCCAAGAAAAATATTGACACCGGTGCTGGCCTTGAGCGAATTGCTTCGGTATTACAGAATAAGCGTTCAAATTTTGAAACCGACTTATTATACCCAATAATTGAATATGCGGCCAAGGTCGCCGGAGTTACTTATGGAAAATCTCCTAAAACTGACGTATCTCTTAAGGTAATTGCTGATCACGGGCGCAGTATGACAGTCATGATTGGTGATGGGATATTACCGTCCAATGAAGGTCGCGGCTATGTTCTAAGAAGAATCCTCCGCCGGGCTGTGCGTCACGGCCGCCTAATGGGTATTGAAAAACCATTCCTTACCAGTATTGTGGATGTAGTTACCGATATTTTCGCTGAAGTATACCCGGATATCAACGACAAAAAAGCCTATATTAAAAAAGTAATACAATTAGAAGAAGAGCGCTTTAATACTACATTAGCCCAAGGCATTGAACTTTTGAACAAAGAGGTTCAAGAGCTTTCACAAGCTGGCCAAACCGTACTTGACGGTACAACTGCTTTTAAACTTTATGATACCTTTGGCTTCCCTTGGGAACTTACCGAAGAGATTCTAAGTGAACATAACATGACTTTGGATAAACAAGGCTTCGATCAGGCCATGACGGAACAGCGCGAACGTGCGCGTGCCGCCCGCCAAGATAATGAGGAAAAGGTTGTTATTCCCGACTTATCCCATTTAGTGACAGAAAATCTTCGTCATGATCCTAAAGCAGAAGCTGCTAACATAGTTTTACTCCTCAAAGAAGGTAAAATTGTTGAAGAAGCTTTTGACGGGGACGACATAGCTGTGATTTTAGACGTTACACCGTTCCATGCTGAAGGCGGCGGCCAAGTTGGCGATACAGGCGTTATTAGCAGCTCACTAGGCAAAATTAAAATTAGTAATACAAAAAAACTGCCTGACGGAACCATTTATCATGTAGGTCAAATTACTGAAGGTTCGTTTAAAACCGGAGAAGCTGTAAGGGTTAATGCCGATGTTATAAGACGTCGTCATATTGCCCGAAACCATACAGCAACTCATTTACTACACGCAGCATTAAAACAAGTACTAGGCGACCATGTCAACCAAGCCGGTTCTTCTGTTGACGATAACCGCCTACGCTTTGACTTTACCCATTTTGCCCAAGTTACCCCGGAGCAACTCGCGAAAGCCGAAGAAATTGTAAATGATGTTGTCTTAAATAATTTCACGGTAGGCATCATTGAAACCACCCAGGATATTGCTAAGGGAATGGGTGCTATGGCACTATTCGGAGAAAAGTATGGCGACATAGTGCGGGTAGTAGTTATTGATGGGTTTAGTAAAGAATTGTGCGGGGGCACGCATGTAGATGTCACTGCAGAAATTGGTTTATTTAAAATCGTCAGTGAAGCCGGCATTGGTTCAGGTGTACGCCGTATTGAGGCTGTTACAGGCTACGGAGCGCACGAATACTTAAAAATCCAAAACGAGCTGATCAAAGAAGCTGCTGTAGCACTGAAAACCCGTCCCGAAGAAATTGTATCCAGAATTGATGTACTTAACGGGCGTGTTCGTGAGTTAGAAAAAGAAGTAAGTACATTAAGTACTAAACTTGCCAAAAACGAAGTGCAAGACCTCTTAACTAGCGTCAAGGATATTAACGGCGTGCAGGTAGTTCTTGGTCAAGTAGCTGCAGCCGATATGGAAAATTTACGCGCTACGGGGGATATGGTACGAGACCGTCTTCAGTCTGGTGTAGTGGTTCTTAGTGCCGTCTGTGGTGATAAAGTTAATTTCGTTGCTATGGCAACAGCTGACTGTATTAAAAAAGGAATTCACGCCGGTAACATTATTAAAGAAGCAGCGAAGGCAGCTGGCGGCGGCGGCGGTGGTCGTCCTGACATGGCACAAGCTGGTGGTAAACAACCGGAAAAAATCGGAGAAGCTTTACAGGCCGCCGAGCAAATGATTAAATCTCAGATTAAGTAAGTATAAGTAACAGGCAGGCTTTTCGCCTGCCTGTAAAAATTTAACCTAAATTAACAGGAAAAATAAAGTGCAAGGTAGAATATATAGGTCAATACTTTGTAGATAATATAAGGGAGGAGGAGGCTTCATGACCAACACATCCCAAGAAACAATGATGTTTAAAGTGAATAATGACGAAACAAATGCAGCCGAAGTGATCCTAACTACTGTTTACCAGTCCTTAAAGGAAAAAGGATACAACCCGATAAATCAATTGGTTGGGTATCTTTTATCAGGTGATCCGACGTATATTACTAGCCACAATAATGCCCGTAGTTTGATAAGAAAGCTAGAACGCGACGAAATAATTGAAGAGTTAGTTCAGGCCTACCTAAAAGGTAAATAAATGGATTACCGTTTACTTGGCCGAACAGGACTTTCGGTATCAAGATTATGTTTTGGTGGATTAACCATTGGCCCCTTGCAGTCAAAACGACCGTTGGCAGAAGGTGCTGCCGTTATTCGGTCTGCGTTTGCTGCTGGGGTCAACTTTATTGATACTGCGGAATTGTATGGTACATATCCCTATATTCGAAAAGCAATCCCCGGCATCAAACAAGACATAATTATTTCTTCTAAGTCCTATGCTTATACTTATGAAGATATGCGTAAGAGTGTAGAAAACGCCTGTCGTGAGATTGGGCGGGATTATATTGATATATTTATGCTGCATGAACAATCATCCCGAATGACGTTAAAGGGCCATGCCGACGCACTACGATATTTATCCGATGCTAAACAACAAGGAATTATCCGGGCAACAGGAGTTTCAACCCATACAATTGATGTAGTCCGGGCTGCCGCGTTAATAGAAGAAATAGATGTAATCCATCCCATAATAAATATCAAAGGTATTGGAATTACAGATGGAACTGCCGAAGAAATGCTTGAGGCTATCCGTTTTGCAGCAGAATGCGGCAAAGGCATTTATTCCATGAAGGCTTTAGGCGGCGGTCACTTAAATGGTATGGCGGCACAAGCATTCGCTTGGATATTAGCGCAAACCGGCATTACTTCAATTGCCGTAGGCATGCAGACAATCGATGAAGTATTACTTAATACAGCGATTTTTTCAGGTAAGACTCCTGACAACGGTTTGTGGGATAAGGTAATTACTGCCCCCAGAAAACTTCTTGTTGAAGAATGGTGTGCCGGTTGCGGACAATGTGCTATACATTGTCCAATGGGGGCAATAACTGTCGTTGACGGCAAAGCTGCTGCAAACTACGATAAGTGTGTACTTTGCGGCTATTGTGGCGCATACTGTCCGGAATTTTGCTTAAAAATAATTTAAGGCTAAAGAGTAAAAACAATGGATTTTGACTAATATTTTGGAGGTTTTATGCGTATACTAGCACTTGATGTTGGGGATAAAACCATTGGTGTAGCTGTCTGTGATGAATTGAAGCTAACAGCCCAAGGGGTTGAAGTCGTTAAACGTACAACACCAGCTAGAGACTTTGCCAGGCTTAAGGAGCTAATCGTCCAGTATCAAGTGGGACTTATTGTCGTTGGCTTACCTAAAAATATGAATGGTACAATTGGGCCGCGGGGCGAACTAGTCAAAGACTTTGCTGAATCAATGTCACAAGTTATCCCAGATATCGAAATTAAGTTCTGGGATGAAAGACTTTCTACCATAGCCGCGGAAAAGTCATTAATAGCCGCTGACGTCAGCCGAGCCAAACGGCGTCAAGTAATCGATAAAATGGCAGCGGTATTTATATTGCAGGGTTATCTTGATAGTTTACCCCGAACAGAATAGCTCTTCCATAGGTTTCCTTGACAGGATATGGTTTGTAAGATACAATTACATTGCGTATGAGTAAAATGAGGTGAAAAAATGTCTAACGAAAAAGACGATATTATGGAGTTTGAAGATGAGCCAGTAGTAGTCATGACTGACGAAGAAGGCAACGAATACTATTATCGCGAAGATATGATTGTTCCTGTTGGTGAAAAACGTTTTGCCATTCTGGTTCCAATTGATGTGGATGAAGAAGGCTGTGAATGCGGCGACGATAGATGCGATTGTGGCTGTGAAGATGAAACTGACGTATTTATTGCACGTATTGATGTCGATGAAAACGGCGAAGAAATCTATGTTGATCCAACTGATGAAGAATTTGAAGCCGTTCGTAAAGCCTACGAAGAAATGGTTTTTGAAGACGAGGAAGAGTAAACGAAAGAAGCCGATAGGCTTCTTTTTTTTCCGGGTAGAAAATATATGACTTTCACTTGATTAACCTTCTGTGCCACATTTATTTTTACTAATTGTCTGGCCTGCCATTCTTCTTTACGGTCCCCAAAAACGCCTTATTATATATATGTTTGTCTATATTGACTATTTTATATTATAATGTAATAAGCTTGTATTAAAAGGAAAGGGCGTTAGTGAATGCTAATGTTAAATAATTTAATATCAAAACAAGTTATAGTTGGAATACTAGCTGTTTTTATTCTAAGCCTTAGCATTATTCTTGGCTGGATATTTTCCCAGCCTGCTGGTACCGGCAAAGAACCAGTAGTTATAACTATCAAAGCAGGCACTCCTGCCAAAGTCATTGCAGAGAATTTAGAAGGTCGCAACCTCATTAAAAGTTCTTTAGTATTTCGTGTAGCGGCCAAAATCGAAGGCATGGATAATTCACTGCAAGCCGGAGAATATGTAATTAGTCCGAATATGTCTGTCCGGCAGATTCTTCTTATGATGTCACAAGGTCAGACAGCTTACCAGCAAATTACTATTCCCGAAGGATATACTGTTGACCAGGTTGCTGAGCTTTTAGGAGAGAAGAAGCTAGCCAACCCTGACAAATTTAAGTCTTTGGCTAAAAAATATGCTCCATATCCGTATATGCAACCTAATCCAAATACAAAATACAGTGCCGAAGGATTTATTTTTCCTGACACATACCGTCTAGCGAAAGGAATTAGCGAAGAAGAAATTCTGGTAATGATGGTTAAACAATTTGATTCGAAATTCACTCCCGAAATTCGGCAACGGGCAAATGATTTAGGCATTTCTCTGCGTGATGTAATTATTATGGCCTCACTGGTCGAAAAAGAAGCAAAATTAAGTGAAGAAAGATCAATAATTGCCGGAGTATTCGCCAATAGAATTAAGTTAGGGATGCCTTTGCAATCATGTGCTACTATCCAATATATTTTAGGGTATCCCAAGGCAGAACTTACCATTAATGATACTCAGATTGCTTCTCCTTATAACACTTACCAAATTCCCGGGTTACCACCGGGCCCGATCGCGAATCCGGGCATTGCCTCGATTAAAGCTGTACTTTTTGCGGACAAGACCGAGTACTTATATTTTGTTGCTGATAAACAAGGCAAACATCATTTTAGTAAAACCTATGAGGACCATTTGGCGGCGATTAGTCAGGTGCAGATATAATATGGTTAATCTAAAAAAAATAGTAACTGATATGCAAGAATACGCCTCTATACATAATGTGCCAATTATTAGCCCGGAAGGCAGTCGCTTGCTGCAAGAGGTAGCTGACGCTGCTAAGCCTTTATCAGTCTTAGAGCTTGGAACAGCAATTGGGTACTCAACGCTTCTTCTGGCTACTTCGATGAAACAAGGCGGCCAAATAACGACAATTGAGCAAGATGAAGAACGGATAAGTATTGCAAAACACTTTATAACGCAAACTAATTTAGTCGACCAAATTAACTTTATTGCCGGTGATGCAGGGGCAATATTACCTGAACTAACTGGCAAGTATGACCTAGTATTCATTGATGCGGCCAAGGGACAATATCTTGATTATTTGCGCAAAGTTCTGGATAAACTTTCTCCAGGAGCCGTTATCCTTGCTGATAATGTGTTATTTAGGGGTTGGGTGCTAGGAAATAGCACCGCGCCGAGACGTTTTCGCACAATTGTTAAACGGCTCAGAGATTACCTGGACTTTGTGACAACTGACAAACGGTTTAAAACAGTGGTTCACCATATTGGTGATGGTATAGCCGTATCGTATTATCAGGGAGAGACAAGTATATGAAAAAACCGGAACTTTTAGCGCCTGCGGGCAACCTAGAAAAATTAAAAATGGCACTTATGTATGGTGCGGATGCAGTCTACATGGGTGGTAAAGCCTTTGGCCTACGTGCATTTAGCGATAATTTCGAAGATATCGAGCTCAAACAGGGGATTAATTTCGCTCATAGTTTAGGCAAAAAGGCCTACATAACTATAAATATCTTTCCTCATAATGAAGATTTACCGGATTTGCCGGATTATATAAAATCGGTTGCGGCTATGGGTGCAGATGCTATCATTGTTTCTGACCTTGGGGTATTTCGCATTGCCCGCGAGGTTGCTCCAACATTGCCTGTCCACATTAGTACCCAAGCCAATAGCGTAAATTGGTCTACAGTTAAGTTCTGGCAGGAGCTTGGCGCTTCAAGGGTAGTTTTAGCCAGAGAGCTTTCCCTGGACGATATAACACTTATTCGAGATAAAGTTGATATTGAGCTAGAGGCTTTTATTCATGGCGCTATGTGTATATCGTATTCCGGACGTTGCCTGATAAGCAATTATTTGACCGGCCGGGATGCTAACAGAGGCCAATGCGCACAACCTTGCCGCTGGAAATATCATTTAGTTGAAGAAAGCAGACCGGGTGTATATTTACCCGTAACAGAAGACGAACGGGGAACATATATATTTAACTCCAAAGATTTGTGTCTCATTAATCACTTACCAGAACTGATTGATAGTGGGTTAAACAGTTTCAAAATTGAAGGCCGCATGAAAAGCGTTCACTATGTTGCCACAGTTGTTAAAGTATACCGTGAAGCAATTGATAGTTACTGCACTTCGCCGGATACTTTCCATATTAAACAAGAATGGCTCGATGAATTGCAAAAAGTGTCACACCGCGAATATACAACTGGCTTTTACTTTAATAAAACCAATGAAAATGATCAGATTTATACATCCTCAAGCTATACGCAAACCCACGATTTCATTGGCCTTGTAAAAGAATATAATTCGGAAACACGCCTGGCAGTTGTTGAACAGCGTAATAATATGAAGGTCGGCGAAGAAATCGAAATTACACAGCCTGGGGAAGAACCTTTTATACAAAAAATCAGCCAAATGTTTGACGCAGAGGGTAGTTCGATCGAAGTAGCTCCACATCCGCAACAAATTGTTGCTATGCCTATGGCTAAACCAGTAAAACCGTATGCTATGCTGAGACGGCCTGAAATACGGCGGGAGCGCTAATGGAAAGTATAACTAATAAACCAATTTATATTCAAGTCGAGCCTAAGAACATCAATTTCGTTAATCGCATTATGGAAGGTTATGAATATTTAGGAGTGGTAAGCACACTCGATCACACAGAAGGAATACTGGTTATTCGAGCAACTCCGGATACTGCAGTTGAAGCCCGTGAAATACTAGATCATCTTCCGATTGACATTAAGTATATTGAACGCTGAAATTGCATAACTGTTTGCTGATATAAGCCATACTATACCTATCTAATAAGCTTAGAAGGTGGCAGTGTGGCTTATTCCAGTACACGGTTGATAAAATTGGTTTTATTTTTTTTGGTCCTGTCGGGACTCTTAATAACAAGGTTGTTTTATCTGCAAATAATTCAAGGTCCGTACTTGGCGTTAGAGGGGCTTAGTATTCGTATCCAAGAGTTGCCGGTAGAAGTCTCCAGAGGCGAAATACTTGACCGTAACCGTCTGCCATTAACTAATACTGCCCAACAATTTAGTGTAATTGTTTTTCCTGGACAAGTCGAAAATAAAACTACTCAAACATTGATTGCGCTTAATTCTGTGTTAAATTTGTCCTCAGAGCAGCTAAAAGCAGCTGTAAACCATTTAAACACCAGTGAATATCCCTTTAGGTTAGCGGGCGATATTGGTAGCGAAACTGCATTTAAAATCAACCAGTTGCAAATACCTGGAATAATTGCGGTTGCGGAAAAAGTCCGCTATGGTCATGGAGTACTGGCTGCTCATGTAGTAGGTTATATCAATTCTGCCGACAATAAAGGGGTAAGTGGAATTGAAGGCATGTACGATGAATTGTTGCACGGCAGTCAACCCGAATATGTTGCCGCAATAGTAGATGCCGGACAACAATTGATTCCTGGTCTGGGTTATAAACGCATGAAGCTGACAACAAATAACCGGGAAAACAATGTTGTGTTAACTATTGACAAACAAATTCAACAAAAAGTCGAAGAAATCATGGATCATACTATTGTAAAAGGCGCTGTGGTGATTATGCGGCCAACTACGGGTGAAATAGTAGCGATGGCTTCGAGACCAGCATTTGATGCCAACAATCTTAGTCGATATTTAGATCAGAGCAGTGCTCCTTTATTGAATAGGGCAATTTCTGCCTATCAGCCTGGGTCAGTATTCAAACTAGTTGTCGCTGCTGCTGCTTTAGAAAACAAAACAATACGCATGAATGATGTTTTTTTTGATGCAGGATATATAGATGTCAATAATGTCAGATTTCAAGGCTGGGATTATGACCAAGGACCAAAAGGCCGGTTGACAATTACCGAAGCTATGGCCCATTCCAGTAACCCTATTTTTATTGAGGTGGCTCTAAAACTAGGAGCTGACAAGCTTATTGAGATGGCGCAAAAGTTGGGGTACGGTTCGCGAACCAATCTTGATTTTTTAGGTGAGAGTGAAGGAAATTTACCTAGTGCAAGTCAACTCTATCCGGGGGATTTGGCTAACTTAGCTATCGGTCAGGGATTTTGTGAGGCAACTCCCGTACAATTAGCGCAGACGGTGGCCACCATTGTAAATGACGGAGTAAAGGTTGAACCTTATATTGTATCCATGCTGACAAGTACTGACGGTGCTACCGTAAAAGAGTTCCAAACACGTCCCAGCGTAAGGGTAATGTCTCGTCAAACGGCTGAGAAGCTAAGAACTATGATGACAGCGGTAACTCAGTACGGTACCGGACAAGCGGCTTACGTCGAAGGCTTTGGCTCAGCAGGAAAAACCGGATCAGCCGAAACCGGACGAACCAATACCGTGGGGAAAGGCATAAATCATGCTTGGTTTGTCGGCTATACACCACTCGAGCACCCTAAATATGTTATCGTTGTTTTTGTGGAAGAAGGGATGTCTGGCGGCAATGTAGCTGCCCCCATTTTCCGAGAAATTGCAGCATCCATCTTAAAAAATTAGCCCTGTAAGATTGCCTATAAACAGTAGTAGTCAAAATAAAAAATGTATGCTAAAATGTAAAAGTTGGTATATACATACACTTATAAATTGGACAAACAAGTGCCGAATTTGAGTGTTGCTGGAGATGATGAAGTGGAAGTTAAAACCGAAAAAGTTTTGATTATTCATGGACCTAATCTGAACCTGCTTGGTCAACGCGAGCCTGGAATATATGGTTCAACTACGCTAGAAAATATCAATAGTTTGTTACATGAACGCGCAGCAGAACTGGGTTTGGAATTGAGCATTATTCAAACCAATCATGAAGGTGTTATGGTTGATACCATTCAGCAAGCGCAAGGAGAATATGCTTGCATTATAATTAATCCGGCAGCATTCACTCATTACAGTATTGCTGTTCGTGATGCCTTGGCAGCTGTAACTATTCCGGCAATTGAAGTGCATTTGTCTAATATTTACCGTCGCGAGGAATTCCGACATCATTCAGTTATCTCACCTATAGCAATTGGGCAGATATCCGGTTTTGGATCACATGGCTATCTTCTGGCCTTAGAGGCAGCTTGGCGTTTAATAAGGAGCGCATAAATTATGATACAAAAACGTTTGACAAATTTGCATCAATTGATGGAAAAACATAATCTTGGCGGCATTATTATAACCAAACCGGAAAACCGCCGATATTTTAGCGGCTTTACCGGTTCGGCGGGATTGCTGCTAGTTAATAGACAATCCCAAAAGTTAATTACTGATTTTAGGTATATTGAACAAGCTAAACAGCAAGCACCACTTTACCAAATTGTCCGTCATAAAGCTTCTATTTTGGATACATTGGCAGAGAATGCAAACAAATTAGGGAAGGTGCGCATAGGTTTTGAGAGTGATTTTGTAACCTGGGAAATTCATAGAAACCTTGTAAATTGCCTCCCCAATGCAGAACTAATCCCAATTCAAATTGATGCTTTACGGATGATCAAAGATGATAATGAGCTTACATTGCTCAGGAAGGCTGTCGAAATTGCCGATTCGGCGTTTAACCAAATACTGAGCATAATTAAACCGGGTGTAACCGAACTTGAAATTGCATCAGAACTGGAATATCAGATGCGCAAACTTGGTTCGGCCAAACCGGCTTTTGACACAATTGTTGCATCAGGAGCAAGAGGAGCTCTACCACACGGTCTAGCTTCTACTAAAGTTATTGAAACTGGAGATTTTATAACCATTGATTTTGGAGCAGTCTACCAGGGTTATCATTCCGATATGACACGAACCGTAGTAGTAGGGAAAGCTACTGCTAAGCAACGTGAAATATATAATATTGTTTTAACTGCCCAACTGGCAGGCATTAAAGCTGTAAAAACCGGAAAATCCGGGAAAGATGTCGATGCTGTATCCCGGCAGATAATTAGCGATGCCGGTTATGGTGAATATTTTGGCCACGGTTTAGGACATGGGGTTGGCCTTGTTATTCACGAAGATCCCCGGCTTTCGCCCTCAAGCAACAGTATCTTAGCGGAAGGCATGATCGTGTCTGTCGAACCCGGGATTTATCTTCCGGACTGGGGCGGTGTACGCATTGAAGATTTGGTTGTTGTTTCTGCTACTGGTTGTACCATTCTTACAACCAGCGGCAAGGACTTAATAGAATTAGGTATTTGACCGACTATGGGGAGGCTTATTAATGATTTCTGTTAGTGATTTTCGTACAGGAGTAACCGTTGAAATTGATGGCGATGTTTGGCAAGTAGTTGACTTCCAGCACGTGAAGCCGGGCAAAGGTGCGGCATTTGTTAGAGCCAAATTAAAAAATGGCCGTACTGGTGCCGTGGTTGAACGTACTTTTAATCCTAGTGAAAAAATGCCAAAAGCACATGTTGACCGTCGCGAGATGCAATTCTTATATGAAAGCGATGGAATGTTCAATTTAATGGATAACGAAACTTTCGAACAAATTGAGTTATCCGCTGAACAAATGGGAGATGCCCGTAAATTCTTAAAAGAAAATATGAACATCGCCGTGTTATTCTTCCAAGGAAACGTTATTGGTATTGATTTGCCAATGTCAGTTGAACTTACTGTTGTTGAAACCGACCCGGGAATCCGTGGCGATACTGCTACTGGCGGCACCAAACCGGCTAAGCTGGAAACCGGCCATGTTGTACGTGTGCCACTGTTCATTAATATTGGTGAAGTTTTAAGAATAGACACCCGTACTGGTGATTATATTGAACGCGCCTAATTAGCGGTTCTTAAAACCCCCTGAAAGTTATGTTTTAATAAGCATTGGACATACTAGAAATAGTATCCGAAGCTTAAGATATAGCTAAAGGGGGTTTTATTTTTATGAGAAATCTTAAGGAAAAAGTTGCCTACTTACATGGCTTAACCCAAGGTCTTAATGTTAATGAGCATTCATCTGAAGGCAAGATTTTGCTCCAAATTATTGACGTACTTGATTCTTTCGCTGATGAGGTACAGCATGTTAATTTGGTGCAAATGGAACTGGAAGAATATGTAGAGTCTATGGACGAGGACTTAACCGATCTCGAAGAAGAAATTTACGAAGAAGAATATGATATCGATGATGACGATGAAGATATGTATGAAGAAGTTTTTGAAGATGATATGGTCGAAGTCGCTTGCCCGGAATGCCATGAATTAGTTACCTTTGAGTCGGATATATTGGACGACGATGAAGCTATTGAGGTTACTTGTCCCTATTGCGGCGGTGTAGTGTATGATAATTCTTTGGACGTTACCGGCGACTATACACATAATATAAGAAGCTCCAATCACATCATGCATCCTGGAGTATAATAAGCACTTCATCCCGGGTGAACCCCGGGATTTGTTATGACTTGGACTAACCAAGTCTCTTTTTTTTTGGCATAAATTATTTTTACCAACATATCTATGTAAAGAAACGGTAAGAGACAAGTTTCTTTATCAGAATTTCTAAGGATGAAAAAGAATGAAAAGTATTCGAGTAATTCTTAATCGGGACATTTGTCCTGTTTTGCCTTCTCATATTGCTAATTTAATTATGTCCCTATCAGACAATACTCTAAATAAGGTTACCGAGATTCGCATAAGAAGTAATCAACCATTATTACTTATCTTAGATAATCGTGACATTATGGTCACTATATCCAACCCAACCTCAGGCAAATCTGAAAATTACTACTGCAGCAGTGAGGACTTGGCCAGAACATTCCAGCTAATTTGCAAAAACTCTGTTTACGCCTTTGAAGAAGAAGTAAGACAAGGGTATTTAACAATTAATGGTGGTCACAGGGTTGGCTTAGCTGGACAGGCAACAGTCTTCGACGGAACAATTAACACCCTAAAAAATATTAGTTCTTTAAATATCCGTATTGCCAAAGCTATCCCTGGATGTGCCGATAAAGTTCTTCCGTTTATAATTGACACTCGAAATCAAAGAGTATTCAATACTTTACTTATTTCACCGCCTCGTTGTGGCAAAACAACAATTTTGCGGGATTTAATCCGGCAATTGAGTATAGGAAATCCTAATTTAGGAATTACAGGTGCGCAAATTGGTATCGTCGATGAAAGGTCAGAGATTGCAGCATGTAAAAATGGTATTCCCAGTATTGATTTAGGGCCGCGGGTTGATGTTTTGGATGCTTGTCCAAAAGCTAGCGGAATGCTGATGCTAATTAGATCGATGGCTCCCGACATAGTAGCAACAGATGAACTGGGCCGATTGGAAGACGTTACGGCTATACGTGAAGCTCTTCAAGCTGGGGTTAGTGTACTTGCTACTGCTCACAGTCAGACTCTTCAAGATTTAAATGAACGTCCCTATGTTAACGAATTAGTAAAACAAAATTTTTTTCAACGGTATGTAATTCTTAGTAAACGATTTGGGCCAGGTACTGTCGAGGAAATATTTGATTCCTGTCAAAGCAAAGCTTTATATACCTGTCAAAATGAGGTGAAAGTATGTGGCTGAAAATTATCGGAAGTCTGATGGTTATTACGGCTACAGCCTGTATTGGCTTTAACCTAGCGGCACAATACATAGAACGGCCAAAACAAATCAGACAGTTAATTAGTTGTCTTTCGGCTTTAAAATCCCATATTAATTATGCAGCAACTCCTTTGCCGGAAGCATTGAACATATGCACAAACGGTATCACCGGTCCGGTAGCAGATCTGTTTCATACCATGTCAGAATTATTAACTACTAATGGCTGGTTGACACCACAGGCAGCTATGGAACAATCCTTTAACGAGGTAAATAATCTGGTACTTAAAAAATCGGAACAAGAAGTGTTGGCAGTATTTAGTGCTAATTTGGGCGGGATGAATCGGGAAGAACAGCAAAAATCTTTGAATTTGGCACATGAACAACTGTCCCGGATTCAGTATGAAGCTGAAAAACTATGCGAACAAAATGTCAAAATGTATCGGTATTTAGGCATTTGCGGAGGTCTCATTGTAGTAATCGTCTTAGTATAACTTATTTTAGCATTAGAAAGGAGAGAAGATGGGATGGGGCTGGATGTTCTATTTAAAATTGCGGGGGTAGGTATTCTGATTTCAGTTTTTCACACGGCATTAAAGCAAGCCGGTAAAGAGGATATGGCTCATTTATGTACACTTGCCGGTTTTGCCCTTGTATTGCTATGGGTTGTACAACTACTAGGGCGGCTATTTACCACCGTCCAGGACGTTTTTAAGCTGTTCTAAGGAGCGAAACTATGGAAATCATCCAAATTATTGGGTTGGGCTTTGTAGTTACGGTACTGATTTTAATAATTAAACAGCAACGCCCCGAAATCGCCGTCCAACTTGGATTAACATTGTCGGCTATTATATTTCTAATGGTCTTAAGCAAACTTAATGTCGTCCTTGACCTGTTCCGTGATTTAGCCGAAAAGGCTAATGTCAGTCAAATGTACCTAAATACCATCCTAAAAATTATTGGTATTGCTTATGTAACAGAATTTGGTGCGCAGATATGCCGAGACGCTGGTGAAGGTGCTGTTGCCGGTAAAATAGAATTTGCCGGAAAAATACTGGTGATGGTTATGGCTGTCCCGATAATTGCGTTAGTATTAGATACAATCGTTAAACTCATTCCTTAAGGTGGAGGGTGCATGAAAAAATTAGTAATAGTACTAATGTTAATTTTATGCAGTAATATTGGAATGGCGGCCCCAGATACCAACCAGGAATTACCTCTTGATTTACTGGAGAGCTCGTCTGTTAATAATATCAATCATTTTATCCAAACGGTAAATTCAGAACTAAACGAGGATATTCCCCTCTTAACTGCCTCCACCATAAAAGATATTGCTGCTAAAGGCCTAGACTTCAATTGGCATACATTGAGCAATAAATTGATTACCTATTTATTCAAAGAACTGGCAACTAATATCCATCTTATGGGTAAATTATTGTTTTTAGCTGTTTTATGTGCCCTTTTACAAAATCTACAGAATTCTTTCGAGAGATCTGCTATTTCCCTAATATCGTACAGTGTTTGTTTTATATTCTTGAGTGTAATAGCCCTTAGCGCCTTCTATCAAGGATTAACAATGGCCAGAGAAACGGTAGGCAATATGGTAGGTTTCATGGAAGCCTTGCTGCCACTCTTATTATCTTTGTTAGCGGGTGTGGGCGCACTGACCTCTGTAGCACTTTTTACACCACTTATGCTGCTTGTGGTAAGTATGACCAGTGTAGTTGTAAAAGATATTATTTTACCTCTTCTTTTTTTGACAGCCATTTTGGAATGTGTAAATTTTCTGTCGGGAAACTATAAACTCAGTAACCTGACGGGGGTTCTGAAACAATCCGGTATGGTAATCCTAGGCTTAGTATTGGTCGTATTTATTGGGATTATCAGCATTCAGGGAGTTGCCGGAAGTGTTGCCGACGGTTTAACTTTGCGAACGGCTAAATATGCAACAGCGACATTTATTCCGGTAGTAGGTAAAATGTTTGCTGATACAGTTGAACTGGTTATGGGAGCTTCACTCTTACTAAAAAATGCAGTTGGTATTTTTGGTGTTCTTGCTATCTCACTCTTATGTGCCTTGCCGCTAATCAAGCTCATTTCTTTGGTCATAGTCATAAAGATAGCGGGAGCGCTCATTCAGCCAATGGGCGATGAAAAAATGGCTAAATGCCTTGATGCCATGGGAAATAATCTTTTATTAGTATTCGGAGCGTTACTGACAGTTGCATTGATGTTCTTCTTAGTTGTAACTATGATTATCGGTGCTGGCAGCATCGCTATGATGCTTCGTTAGTGTAGGTGATGATATGATAGAATCCATTACACTTTGGATAAAAAGCATAATATTTGTAGTATTATTTGCTTCATTTTTGGAGCTACTGCTACCTAGTAATAATATGCAACGATTTGTTCGGGTCATTCTGGGCTTGTTCATAATGCTGGCGATTTTGAATCCTGTAATCGGTGTTATTGAGAAAGGATTGGCTTCAGATCAATTACCGGCACTGGCAGCACGAACAGAAAATAATCTTGATCTAAATATTCTTAGTGCCGCCAATAACGTTGCTGGAAAACGTGAGCAAATTGCCCGTGATATGTATATAAGAGATTTATCAAAACAGATTAGGGCAACGGTATTACCAATTGATGGTGTTGCTGACGCAAAAGTAACTGTGAGTATTGATACGGAGTCTGACCAAAAAAGTAAGAGCATCGGAAAGATAAAGAATGTGGTTATATATATAGAACCTGGTATACCAGCCGAAAGAAAGGTTACCAAAATTACTATAAACCATAGCGCCGCTGAGGTAGCGAATGATTCGGAAAAATTGCCCTCGGCTCTAGTCGCTAAGGTAAAAAAGTCAATCTCAGAGTTATATCAAATTAAAGCCAATCAAATAGAAGTTAAGCGTTTAAATTAAGGAGGTCGAACATAGTGGCACCAGGAACGTCCCTAAAGGAATGGCTTTCAGGAACCAAAAAAATTATGCCTAGCCAAATTTTAAAAGCTGGGGCTGTTAACACAAGATTAATCTGGCTGGGATTGCTCGGAATTACATTGCTGATGATTGGCGGAATTTATGAACCGTTTACCGAAAAACCTAAACCTTCTGTAGCTGCTGAAACACCAAAGAGTGCTCAAATCACAAGCCGCAGTTACGAAGATGCTCTTGAAAGTAAGCTAGCTAATTTATTGGCACAAGTAAAAGGAGCAGGGACAGTATCTGTGAATATAACTCTCGAAACCAGCGGTGTACAGGAACATGCCAAAAATATTACTAAAGAAACAAAAACTATCCAGGAAAAAGATACATCAGGTGGGATTCGCACGACAACCGAAACCAAAGAATCTGAACAAGTTTTACTAAGTAAAGAAAACGGAGCGGACAAACCTGTCATGATACGGGAATATAAACCGGTAATTAAAGGTGTGTTAGTTGTGGCCGAAGGAGCATATGATTCCACTGTAAAAGCAAATCTTACTAAAGCTATCGAATCAGGCTTGGGGATTCCACCATACAAGATTACAGTTCTCCCCCAAAGAAAGTGAGGTAGAAGAGAATGAAGATAATCTCTGTTTTTTCACTAAGTAAAATAGGAAAAATTGCTGCCTTTGTAGTAACGATAGGTATACTTTCCATAGTAGCCACCAGCGCTTGGAATTGTGTTCAGGACATGCGCCAAGCCAGGGCCAATCGTTCAAATGCTTTGCAAGTTACCAAACCAATGGTTCCTGACCAGGTTATTCCAGTCATGGCTCCGGACTTTTTTACTGAATATCGCTTAGAGCGCGATAAAATTAGAAGTGAAAGATCTGATCTATTGCGTGAAATTATCAAAAATGCAAAAACAGAAGATGACCGGCACCAAGCACAAGAAACTATTATAAAAATGACTTTAGAAAAGCAACGTGAAGTCGAAATGGAAAACCTAATTAAAGCGAAAGGTTTTAACGATGCATTAGTTTTTATTCGGGATAATTCGGTTAGTGCAGTAGTAAAAACAACAGCACTTACTAAAGAAGAAGTTGTACAAGTGGCCGAAGTCATTAGCCGTGTTGCCGGAGTAAAACCTGAAGATATAACGGTTAGTGCCAAACCATAGCAGAGTTTTTCGCTCTGCTCATCTTTTTTTTAAGCCAAATTGTAAAATTGGAAAAACCTTGGTATAATAATGTAGTTATAAGATATTTATATATGTAATAGATTTTAATGTAAGAGATTTTTGGGGGGGTTGGCGTGGAAAAGAGGGAACGCATGGAAAAAACAGAACATACTGATGTTGGCTCTATTAGGATAGCTGATGAAGTTGTTGGTATTATTGCCGGACTTGCCGCAACTGAAATTGATGGGGTTGCTGGCATGAGTGCTGGTCTGGTAGGCGGTATCGCCGAAATGCTGGGTAAAAAGAACCTTTCCAAAGGTGTTAAAGTTGAAGTTGGCGAGCGCGAAGCGGCAGTAGATTTATATATTATTGTTGAATATGGTGTACGTATTCCCGATGTAGCTCTTCGAGTTCAGGAAAACGTCAAACGAGCTATTGAGTCAATGACTGGACTTGAGGTTGTTGAAGTTAACATTCACGTTCAAGGTGTAGGTTTTGCTCAAGAATCTAAAGAAGAAGATATCAGGGTAAGATAAAGTAGACTTAGCTTCAGAGGAGGGTTTAACCCCACTGAAGGTTAGTCGCCCTTATCCAGGGACTTAGCCGAACTTAACTCCAGCTTTGAAAAGCGGGAGTCTTAGAGCGGGTTAGTCATCGGATAAATTGGAAAAGGCCAAAGAAAGGAGACACTATGGGAATCATTGACCGCATTATTCTATCTATTTACACATTTTTACTGACCTTTTTGTCAGTTGCTGTACTTCTCCTGTCTTTACGCCTTATTCCTTTGGAATTGGCGTGGACAAGCCTCACGTATGTGTATGGTCAATGGGAAGCTTCGCTGGTTGGTGCCGTATTCTTCTTAATAAGTATTAGACTACTCTTGGCCGGTCTACGTTCGCGTAAGGCGAAAGATACCATTGTTCACCATAACGACATGGGTGATGTGCATATTTCTTTAGATGCCGTGGAAAATTTGGTGGAGAAAGTTGCAAGGCATATTCGTGGAGTACGCGGCATTAAAGTTAATATTAAACTGGCTGACCAAGGAATTGCCGTCCAGATGAAAGCTATTGTAAGTCCTGAAAGCCATGTTCCGACTGTCGCTAGTGAAATTCAAACGCGGGTTCATGAATACATAAAAAACACCGTGGGTATAGAATTGGCTGACGTGCAGGTTATGGTAGAAAATATCAGTAATGATTTCAAAAGTAAACAGCGAGTTGAATAGGGGTGTCAGAAATTGAATACCAAGTTATGGGAAGAAATCTGGCAGCATCATAGTGGCAAGATTCTTGGTGTACTGTTAGGCTTTATTATCGGTATTCTAGTCATAACTTTCGGCTTTTTCCGTACACTATTTATTGCATTGTGTGTAATTGCAGGTTATGTAGTCGGCAAACGAATTGACCAAAAAGAAGATATCATGGAAATATTGGACAAACTGTTACCGCCTGGCTATAACCGGTAACAGTTTTAAGAAAGAGGGAGCTTATGAGCCGCAGAAAGGCCCGTGAAATGGCTGTGCAAGCATTATTTCAACTAGATTTTAATTCAGATGTAACCAAAGAAGAAGCACTTAATTCAGTGTTTAGTGAGCGTGAAGACATTAATGAAAGCACCAAACTTTACGCACAATCATTGGTGGAAGGTACTCAGAACAATTTAGCAGCAATTGATGAATATATCTCCGCGCTTTCACGGGAATGGAAAATCGATCGAATGGCTGGTGTTGATCGTAATATTGCAAGAATGGCTATTTATGAAATGAAATATAGTAACGAACGCCTCCAGGCCGGTGTTGCAATTAATGAAGCTGTCGAATTAGCCAAGACTTTTGGCACCGAGGACTCTAGCCGTTTTATTAACGGAATCTTAGGGTCAATTGTAAAAAATAAAGAATTATCATGAGCTATGTATTAGGGATAGATACTAGTTGCTATACTACCTCAGTTGCTATACTGAACAATGAGGGACAACTAGTTGCAGACAGCCGGCGAATTTTGCAGGTAAAAGCCGGTAGGCGCGGCTTGCAACAATCGGAAATGGTATTTCAGCATACCCGTAACTTACCTGAACTATTTATTGACGCATGCCAACAGCTTGATACGCCTATACGCTTTAAAGCCATAGGCGTATCCGCTTTTCCCAGACCATTACCCGACTCATATATGCCTGCTTTTTTAGTGGGAGAAGGTTATGCCAAAGTACTGGCTCTAAGCCAGGGTGTTCCATTATATCGCATAAGCCATCAGGAAAACCACATGTTTGCCGGCCTGTGGTCAGCTAACGGCCCTACTGCCGAAAGTTTTTTAGCCGTACACTTATCTGGAGGAACAACTGAAGTTCTTCAAGTAACTAGAAGGTCAGATACAAAACGCCTAGATATAAAAATCCTGGGCGGAAGCCAGGATATCCATGCCGGTCAACTAGTTGACCGTATTGGCGTTTTGCTTGGACTGAATTTTCCAGCCGGTGTTCACTTGGAAATTTTGGCTAAAACGAATCAAGAAAGTCTTATTAAGATACCTGTAACTGTCCGTGATGCTTCTGTTAGTTTTGCAGGGCCGGAAACCTATGTCCGAAAACTTGTTGCGCAGAATGTACCAGCAGCAACCATTGCCGCCAGCGTACAATTATGTATAGCTCGTGCCGTAACCACCATGATTAAGAACGCTATAACACAAACCTCACTTCCTAATGTACTACTGGTTGGTGGAGTAATGGCAAATCAGTCTATTAGACAATATCTTTTTCAGGAATTAGAGGCCGTAAATATTGCTAAATTACACTTTCCAAATAACGTTTACAGCCCCGATAATTCGGTTGGTGCTGCTTATTTTGCATTAACCTGCCAATAGCTTTTCAAGCACCATTCCATTGTCCTTGGCATATGATACAAAAACTCATACGCCAGGAGGTGACACCATGGTACCCTACGTTCTAGCAGGTGCTGTAATCGGCTCAATAGTTGGCCATCTTATTCCACCAGGATATTGCTTCTGGTTCGTGGTGGGAGGGGTAAGCGGGTATTTAGCACAACGCTATTGGGGATCAAGGTTTTAGGATCGGTTTAGTGTGAATAAACTTTTTACCCAGACTTATGTCTGGTTTTTTTTGCATTTATAGGTTATTATTATTAACAGTTGTGATATAACAGGGTAATTTAAAAATACTATAAAATTGTGGGATTAATGGAGTAAATATGAATAATATTTATACCGTCACAGATTTAACAAAATATATCAAGACTTTATTTGACCGGGATCACAAATTATTATCGGTTTTTATAAGAGGAGAATTATCAAATTTTAAATGCCACTATTCGGGGCATTGCTATTTTACATTAAAAGATGCTAATTCCCAAATTAAGGGAGTAATGTTCAAAAGCCGTGCTCAGTTCTTAAAATTCGAGCCGCGTAACGGCCTTAAAGTAGTAGCTTGTGGTCAAGTTACAATATTTGAACGCGATGGACAATATCAGCTTTATGCTGACCAGCTTATACCAGATGGGGTAGGAGAACTTAATATTGCTTTTGAGCAGCTCAAAGAAAAGCTAGCCGCCGAAGGACTGTTTAATGAAGACCGTAAGCAGCAACTGAGATTATTGCCTAGGTCAGTTGGAGTAGTGACATCCCCTACTGGAGCGGCACTTAGAGACATAATTACAGTAGCCAAACGCAGACATCCCAGCATCCCGCTTGTTCTATATCCTGTTCAAGTCCAGGGAGCGGAAGCGCCTGGACAAATTGTTGAGGCTATTCGTACTTTTAACCACTTAAAAAATGTAGATGTTATCATTGTCGGTCGCGGAGGCGGTTCGATAGAAGAGTTATGGGCTTTTAATGATGAAAAAGTGGTACGAGCTATAGCTGCCTCAGTGATTCCGGTAGTATCGGCAGTTGGACACCAAACAGACTATACATTAGCCGACTTTGCCGCCGACCGCCGTGCGGCAACGCCTTCGCAAGCAGCGGAAATTGTTGTACCAGATGTTCAAGAATTGAAACGGTATATAACCACATTACAAACCATGTTGGAAACTGGAATTAAATCATATATTAAAGAGCGAAGGCAAGTTGTCTCCAAGCTACGTGACAGTAGAGTATTTACTCAACCGGAACGGCTTCTTGCCGAGCACCGGCAATTAGTTGATTCTTATGTAGAAAGACTCGGACAAGCAACGCGAAAAATTATAGTAGCAAAACAACATGATTTAAAAGTAAACACCGAAAAACTTGCCATGTTAAATCCGCTTGCTGTTCTTGCCAGGGGTTATGGTCTAGTTCGTACTCAAGATGGACAAATTGTAAGCAATGCTGATCAGGTAAATACAGGACAGCAACTAGAGATAATTTTGAAACAAGGACGCCTTGAAGTTGAGGTAATAAAGGCAAAGGAGGAAAAAAATGGCTAATAAGACAAGTAATAAGCAAAACAATGTATGTTTTGAAGAAGCTCTTGGTAAATTAGAAGTAATTGTAAAACAACTAGAAACGGGCGAATTACCCCTTGAAGAAGCTTTAGATAAATTCAGTCAAGGCATCTCCCATGCTAAGCTCTGTTTTGAACGCCTAAGTGCCGCGGAAGCACAGGTTGATAAAATTCTCCAGCAAGAGAATGGGAAGTTAGTAGAGCGGCCGCTCAATTTGGTAGAGGGGAATTAAAATGACAAAAAACACATTATCTCAGTATTGTAAAGATAAAATCCAATTAATCGATAAGGCTCTTTCACAATATATCCCAGAGCAAAATTATCCACCAATTATATATGAATCCATGCGCTATAGTCTGTTTGCCGGCGGTAAACGCCTCCGTCCAATTATGCTAATGGCCGCTGGTGATGCTGTAGGCAAAGATGGCACCAGTTTTTTGCCTGTGGCCTGTGGTTTGGAAATGATTCATACCTATTCACTTATCCATGATGATTTACCGGTTATGGATAATGATGACTACCGTCGAGGCAAACTTACCAATCATAAGGTATACGGAGACGGAATTGCCATCCTGGCAGGAGATGGGCTCTTAACTGCTGCTTTCGAGACCATGCTGTCCCAAACCAATGTCGAACCCCAAGTCCTTATTACGGTTGTCAAAGAAATTGCGGCAGCTGCTGGCCCTGCCGGTATGGTCGGCGGACAAGTGGTAGATCTTGAATCCGAAGGAAAAACTATAGATGCAAAAACGTTGGAATTTATGCATCAGGCAAAAACAGGTGCGTTATTCAAAGCGGCCTTGCGTGCCGGAGCCATGTTGGCAGGTGCTAATCAGGAACAACTCCGTGCCTTATCTTGCTACGCTGACCAATTTGGTTTGGCATTTCAAATTACTGATGACATCTTGGATGTTACTGGCACGCAAGAGAAAATCGGTAAACCGGTAGGCAGCGACATAAGAAATCACAAAGTAACTTATGTAACTCTCCATACGTTGGAAGGTGCTAAGCAATTAGCACATCAGGCGGTAAATAGTGCATTATGCAATTTAAATGACTTTGGTCCGAAAGCTGAAACACTGCGCCAATTGGTAAATCATTTAATAAATCGAGAAGCTTGAGGTGTAGATTATGGCCGAATTCCTGGCTGGATTAGGAAAAAATACTATTTTAATGTCAACAATAACTGCTTGGTTTACGGCTCAGATTTTAAAAACAATAACATCTTTTTTACGCAAAGGCTCTTTCACCGCCGAGCGGCTTGTCGGCGCCGGCGGTATGCCCAGCTCACATACAGCTTTAGTAGTAAGTTTGGCTGTAGGTATTGCTCTCCGTGAAGGGCTCGACTCTGATTTGTTTGCCCTGGCGGTAGTACTGGCAGGGATAGTAATGTATGATGCAGCCGGAGTACGTAGAGCGGCCGGCAAACAAGCTAAAGTTCTTAACAAGCTGGTACGCGAAATGCGGGTAGAGCACAAGGTAAAAGATACTAGACTTAAAGAACTGTTAGGCCATACACCGATCGAAGTATTAGGTGGTGCTGTTCATGGTACTCTTATTGCCTATTTGTTTTATATATTTTATAGATGAATGTTAATCTGCAGTTATGCTATAATAGTTTTGGTAAAATACTTTTTACCATAGCTGCCATTAAATAGCATAAATAGCAGACATTAGTCAAGGAAGCGGGGAACTAGTTTGGGTAAACTGCTTGATAGTATTAACGAACCGCGCGATCTCAAGAAACTTTCATTAGCCCAATTGGAAACGCTTGCCGGAGAAATCCGTCAGCTCCTTTTAAATACAGTCGCAGCCAATGGCGGACACTTAGCTCCTAATTTGGGAGTTGTCGAACTTACGCTGGCTCTCCATAAAATGTTTGAGAGTCCTAAAGATAAGTTCATTTGGGATGTCGGTCATCAAGCCTATGTACATAAAATTTTAACAGGGCGCCGGGAAGATTTTTCAACCCTTCGTACTGCCGGAGGCATTAGTGGCTTCCCCAAACGTTGTGAAAGCCAACATGATGCTTTTGGTGCCGGCCATTCTAGCACCTCAATATCATCAGCACTGGGAATCGCATTGGCCCGAGACCTGTCCGGAGAAAAGCATAATGTTATTGCTATAATTGGCGATGGCTCAATGACAGGTGGACAGGCCTTTGAAGCGCTTAATCATGCTGGCCATTTAGGCATCAATCTTACGGTAATTTTAAATGACAACGAAATGTCTATTGCAAAAAATGTAGGTGCTCTCTCCGAGTACCTGGCTAAGATGCGTACAGCACCTACTTATTCAAAAGTAAAGCATGATATAGAATATTTGCTCAGGCGTATCCCGGCAATTGGCGACAGCGTTGCCAACACAGCCGAGCGGGTTAAAGACAGTTTGAAATATCTATTAGTACCTGGAGTTTTATTTGAAGAACTGGGCTTTACCTATTTCGGCCCGATTGACGGACATAATATTCCTTCCATCATGGATGTTCTTAATAAAACTAAAAGTGTTAAAGGCCCCGTGCTTATACACTTACTCACCCAAAAAGGCAGGGGGTATGCCCCGGCGGAGCGTAATCCGGATAAATTTCACGGTGTAGGGACTTTCTGTATTGAAACAGGTGAAGTAAAAAAGAAAGCGGGTGCCGCACCTGCTTATACTCAAGTATTTGGTGACGCACTGGTTAAACTAGCTGACCAGAATAATAATATTGTGGCTATAACGGCAGCTATGCCAGATGGTACAGGATTAAAAAAATTTGCCGCAAAATTTCCAAAACGTTTTTTTGACGTTGGCATTGCGGAACAACATGCCATAACCTTGGCCGCTGGTATGTCAACGCAGGGAAAACGCCCGGTAGTTGCTATCTATTCTACATTCATGCAACGGGCTTATGATCAAATTTTACACGATGTATGCCTGCAGAACCTCCCGGTTACTTTTATGCTTGACAGGGCGGGCATAGTTGGCGAAGATGGGGCAACACACCATGGTGTATTTGATTATTCCTTCTTACGCCATATTCCTAACATAGTAATAATGGCTCCAAAGGATGAAGATGAGTTGCAGCATATGTTATATACCGCAACTGAAATAAATGCTCCTGTTGCAATTCGTTATCCACGTGGAAGTGGTCTTGGGGTAAACCTAAAACCTGAATTCACCAAACTTGAAATTGGTAAAGCCGAAGAACTAAAGACGGGTAACGATGTTGTCTTTCTTGCAGTAGGAGCTATGGTAGAGCCTTGTTACAGAGCCGCCGCCATTTTAGCTGAAAAAGGAATTTCAGCCGGTATAGTAAATGCTAGATTTATCAAGCCACTGGACGGTCAATTGATTCGGCATCTAGCGCGTGATACCGGTCTTATCGTTACTGTTGAGGATAACGTCTTAGCGGGAGGGTTTGGTTCGGCCGTACTTGAATATATAAATTCTCAAAACCTCAACTGGGTAAAATTACTCAGGCTTGGCTTACCTGATAAGTTTATTGAGCATGGTACCCGTAATTATTTATTAAATAAATACGGCTTAGATGAACAAGGCATTGTAGCTAGTGTAGAAACTTTTATCCGGCAGTTTGGAGTACGAAGATGACAGTAGAGCGATCCAAAGAACGGCTTGATGTTTTATTAGTAGAAAAAGGCTTGGCTGCCAGTCGCGAACGGGCTAAAGCCTATATTATGGCTGGAATTGTAACCGTTGATGGCCAAAAAATTGATAAAGCCGGTTCTCTTATACCCGTTACTGCAACAATTACCGTTCATGGCGATAGTATTGGCTATGTAAGCAGGGGCGGACTGAAACTGGCTAAAGCACTTGCTTATTTTAGACTTGACTTAACAGGAAAAGTAATGGCAGACGTAGGCGCTTCAACAGGCGGGTTTACTGATTGCGCACTAAAAAATGGAGCTGCAAAGGTATACGCCATTGATGTTGGTTACGGACAGCTTGCATGGTCACTGCGCACAGATGAGCGTGTAGTAAATATGGAACGAACTAATATCCGCAATATTAAACCTGGGGATTTGGGGGAGCCGTTGGACTTTGTATCCATAGATGTTGCTTTTATTTCCCTCGATAAGGTTTTGCCTGTAGTAAAATCATTGCTAACACCTCAGGGTACCGTGATTGCACTTATTAAACCGCAATTTGAGGCAGGACGCGAAAAAGTTGGGAAAAAAGGCGTAGTGAGAGATCCGGCCATTCATCGTGAAGTTATTAACAATGTTGTTGCCACAGCAAATTCGCTATCTCTCACGCCGTTAGGTCTTACTTATTCGCCAGTAAAAGGCCCCGAAGGCAACATAGAGTACTTATTGTACCTGGCTAATAATTTAACCGATACGGTAATAGATGCTGAAATGATTGCCGCTATAGTCATTGATGCTCATGCCAATTTAACGGGATGACGGAGGACCATAGATGTGTTGACTGTAGGATTGTTTCCTAACACTAAAAAGCAAAGCATTAGTACTGTGTTGGGTTGGATTATACAATATTTTAAAGAACGAAATATAAGAGTAGTAATGCCTGAAGATACTGCGTTTGAGCTTAATTATTCTCATTTGGCAGGCAAAATGGAATCTCTCAAAAGCGAAATTACATTTGGAATTACTTTGGGCGGGGACGGAACACTGTTAAATACCGCCAGGGAAATCGCCCCTTTTGGTATACCTGTCTGTGGCGTAAATATGGGGAATCTTGGTTTCTTGACTGAAATTGAGTTGCCAGAATTAAACACTGCATTAGATAGACTGATTAACCGCGATTATTACATAGAAGAACGGCTTATGTTAGATGCTGTTGTAATTCGAAATGGCAGCCCGATTTACATTTCGCCAGCTTTAAATGATGTCGTTGTCGCCAAGGGTGGATTTTCCCGCATGATAAAACTAAAACTATTTATTGACGAAGCACTAACTGCCGAGTACCCTGCCGACGGACTTATTATCTCTACGTCCACCGGTTCAACAGGATATTCTTTGTCTTCAGGCGGACCTATTGTTAATCCAAAACTTAAAGTAATTGTTATTACCCCGATCTGCCCGCATACCCTTCATTCCCGTGCCTTAGTTATTTCTGAACGGGAGGAAGTAAAGGTACGGATGCAGGCTACTCACGATGATATTGTGCTTACAGTAGATGGTCAGAATGTATATAGCTTATTGCCAGACGATACAGTAGTCGTCCGGCGTTCGCCCTTTAGAGCAAGGTTCATCAGATTTACCGGTAAAAGCTATTACGAAACACTGCGCACCAAATTAAGACGAGGCGATCGCGATGGAAGTTGTTAATGCGGTCACGATGGCACATCATTTTATACACCCGAAGCTAAGTACTGCGAACCTGGTGATTGATGCTACCGCAGGCAATGGTTATGATACTTTATTTTTAGCCGAAAATACGCCAAAGAAAACCACTATTGTTTCCTTTGATATTCAGGCTGAGGCTCTAGCCAAAACCGAGATTTTATTAAGTAAGCATAGTCTCCTCTACAAAGTTCGACTGATTTTAGATAGTCATGCCAATATTGCCAATTATATTAATCAACCAATTGATGCTGCTATGTTTAATCTTGGTTATTTACCAGGTGGTAATCATTTAGTAAGTACATCCCCGGATACGACACTACAAGCGATGACCAACATATTACAATGTCTTAAAACTAAAGGACTTATAACTATTGCTGCCTATCCAGGCTATGAACATGGCAGGGTTGAGTGTCAGACAGTCCATGAATATTTAACTAATTTAAATCAAAAAGCTTTTACCGTTGGTTGTTGGTCTATGGTTAATCAGAAAAACAATCCTCCGGTTTTGTATATAATTCAAAAAAATAAGGAGTGGACAGCTTGAAAGCTCTACGTCACTCAAAGATTAAAGAAATAGTTGACCGCCATATAATTGAAACCCAGGAAGAGTTAGCCGATATGCTTAGTAAACAAGGAATTGATGTTACGCAAGCCACCGTTTCGAGAGATATCAAAGAACTAATGCTTATAAAAGTACCAACAGGTGACGGGAGATATCGCTATGCTTTTCCCCCTGAACAAAATGTAGTTTTGTCGCAAGCCCGAATGGAACGCACTTTTCAAGACTCAATAGTAACTATCGATTATAGCCAAAATATTATCGTCCTGCGTACTTTACCTGGTACCGCCCAGGCTGTCGCTTTTACGATAGACTATGTAAAATGGCCCCATATTCTCGGTACAGTTGCTGGTGATGACACTATTTTTGTGCTTGTAAAAACACTTGACGCCGTTCCACAAGTCATAGCAAAATTCCAATCGCTAATGGGCAATGGAATGTAGCTTGTTTTGAGGAGAGATAAGAAATGCTAAAGTCAATGACTGTCGCCAATTTTGCGCTGATTGATAGAGCGCATATCGAATTTGTCTCCGGTCTCAATATCTTAACTGGTGAAACTGGGGCCGGCAAATCTATATTAATTGATGCGTTATCAGTTATTATCGGCGGCAGAGCCTCAGTCGATTCGATTCGCACTGGGGCTGACCATTTCCGTGTTGAAGCTGTTTTTGATATTTCTAATGCAGATTCTATAAACAATATTCTTAACGAACAAGAAATAGCTCTGGAAGATGATGGTACCTTAATTCTGACCAGGCGGTTAACCAAACATGGCAAAAATTCCATTTTTATAAATGGCTGTCAGGTTACGCTGGCCACATTAAAAAAACTTGGTGAAAAACTTGTTGATATGCACGGTCAACACGAAAATCAGGCGCTTCTAAAACCGGAAGTTCATTTAGCTCTTACGGATTCGTTTGCCGCCGAAATTAATCCCAAGCTAGAGGATTACCAACAAGTATATAAATCCTGGCAAAAAGTTAAAACCGAACTTAGAGCAATTACGCAAAATTCACGCGAACGTTTGCAGCGAGAAGAAATGCTAGCCTGGCAAACACAAGAAATTGCTGCAGCTGCTTTAATCCCCGGGGAAGAAGAGAAACTGGAAAGCCAGGTAAAAGTACTAGCTAACGCTGAAAAAATTTCTAACGCTATATCCCGCTCCTATATGTTGTTAAGCCAGGGAAATAACAAAGGTTTCAACGGTATCGTCGCATGTCTTTCTGATATAAAGCACGACCTTGAAGTTGTTACTAGATTTGATAAAGCTATTGATCAGCCGCTCAATGTTATTACCGAGTCCTTATATCAATTAGAAGAAACGATGACAGAACTAAGGGATTACCGGGAGAACATTGATTTTAATCCGACAAAATTAACAAAACTTCAGGACCGGCTTGACATAATCTATAAGCTTAAGAAAAAATATGGCGCAACAGTAGAAGATATATTGGAGTATTATGAGCGTGCCAATTCTGAGTTAGCTGCCATTACGAACTATGATGAACAGTTAAATCAGCTCGAACAAGAGGAGAGAGAGTTAGCACTTAAACTCGTACAGTTAGCAGATCAACTCCACGAACTCCGCTGTAAAGCGGGTCAAAAAATGGCTGAACTTGTATCGTCTCATTTAGCTGATTTGGGTATGTCAAAAGCACAGTTTATTGTTGATGTTAATCGACACCAGCAATTTACCGCCAATGGAGCCAGTGATGTCATTTTTCTTTTTTCTGCAAACCCAGGTGAAGAGCCTAAGTTGTTGCACAAAATTGCATCAGGCGGGGAACTGTCTCGCATAGCACTGGCTATTAAAACCGTTTGCTCTGAACGCGATGAAACGACTACTATGGTATTTGATGAAGTCGACACGGGAATTGGCGGGCAAACAGCCCAGAAGGTGGCTGAAAAAATTGGAAGAATTGCGGCTTTTGGCAAACAAGTTTTGTGTATAACCCATCTTCCACAAATCGCCTCAATGGCGGATTGCCACATTTATATTGATAAAATCGTCGAGGAAAATCGAACCATAACACGCATTGCTATCTTAAATACTGATGCTCAATTAACTGAATTGGCTAGAATGTCTTCCGGTGAAATAACCCAACTTTCTATCGAAAACGCGGCTCAAATGTTAGAAACTGCAAAGATAAAAAAAGAAAACTGGTAAAATAAAGCGCAAGCGTGAGCTTGCGCTTTATTTTGTCTAAATACATAGGAAAATCAGCTTCCAAGACAATAAATGCTAATAAATCCGGAATAATCCCCTTGAAATTCGGGAAATTCTAAATTTGCAGCCGGTTGAAATATAAAAATTTTTACGAGGTGAACGCAGTAGACGTAAATTTGGGAAGAATGTAATAGGGAGTGATGGAAGAAAACATGACAAGATTTAAACAGCTATTAAGTAGCAGGTTAATTTTGGCAATCTTGATTATTAGTGCACTCTTTGCATTTTGTTTTTCTCCCCAATTCCGAAATATTTACGGTCTTCCCATGCATATCAGGGTTATTGAAGGCGAAACAGCTCTATTTGAGGTAAATTTCCCGCTTTCTGTTAGTGTTAAGCATGATAGTGACAGTATCCGTATCCAAAACTCTGATTTTTTACCAATAATGGCATTATCAAGACCAGTATTCCTAGAACCTGTCAAGCTTGGTCAATCAACGGTAGAATTTAAGTTATTTGGTATAATACCGTTTCGAACTGTACAAGTTGATGTTTTGCCACCAGTCAGTTTAATTCCCGGAGGCCACTCTATTGGTGTTGTATTACGTTCTCAGGGAGTTATTGTTGTTGGTAACTCACCGGTATTAAACACGCAGGGCCAATATGTTACTCCAGCCAAAGACGCAGGTATCGTAGTAGGCGACGTAATTATCAGCATTAATGGCACACCGGTTCAAAGTGATACTCAAGTAGCAGAAATAATTGACGAAAATGGCAGAAACAATCATAATATTGATATTTTACTTAAACGAACAGAAGGTCAGCAGCATGTTGCAGTAACACCTGTTTTATGTAATGATACTAAACGATATCGGATTGGACTATTTGTACGTGATAGTGCAGCCGGAGTAGGTACATTATCTTTTTACGATCCAGAATCTCAAGTATATGGAGCGTTGGGTCATGTAATAACCGATAGTGACACGAATCTGCCAATAGACTGCGAACAGGGTAAAATTGTTCTTGCCACAGTTTCAGGCATCCAACATGGAAAACGGGGACATCCGGGAGAAAAGATAGGTGTTTTTATTGAAGAAGACCAGCTATTGGGGAATATTAACAAAAATACCCAGTTCGGAATTTATGGTGAGTTAACTTCTAAATTACCAAATGAAAAATATCCTCAAGCCATCCCGGTAGCTTCTATGAGCCAAGTTCAAGTTGGACCAGCTGAAATGCTTACGGTGGTTGACGGCCAGACAATTGAACAATTTAGTATAGAGATACAAAAAATTAACCTCCAAGAAGCGCCGGAAAGTAAAGGTTTAGTGATTAAAGTCACTGACCAAAGACTCTTAGAAAAGACCGGTGGAATTGTACAGGGTATGAGCGGAAGTCCTATTATTCAAAACGGTAAAATTGTTGGGGCAGTAACCCATGTTTTTGTTCATGATCCAACTAGCGGCTACGGCTGTTTCATTGATTGGATGCTTATGGAAAGCGGCATTATTCCTAAAAATCAACGTCATTCTGCCAAGAAACTGTTTACGTTTTTTGGCAGTTTTTTTATGCAATTTACTTAATCGCTATTGGTTTACTGTATTGTTATTAATTATATCTAAGTATATAATTAAAATAATGTTGGCAATAAATTTAAAAAATATGGTTTTTTTTTCCAAGCCAGGAAGGATATGGCGCAAGCTTGTCGAATACATTCTATATACATAGAAGATTTTGCAGGGAGGATGCCAATGGTGATGGTAAGAGAAACAATTAAGGTAGCTATCGCTGACGATAACAAAGAGTTTTCGGAAATTCTGCAAGAATGTCTCAACCGGGAACCCGACATTGAGTTAGTTGGTGTAGCTTATAATGGAGAACAAATGTTGTCCATTATTGATGAAAAATCCCCAGATGTTATTGTCTTAGATATTATTATGCCTCATCTCGACGGTATCGGTGTTTTAGAGCGAATTAACGTATCCACTAATAAACGGCCAAAGGTTATTATGCTAACCGCATTTGGTCAGGAAACCATAACACAACGGGTAGTAGAATTAGGCGCTGACTATTATGTTTTGAAACCATTCAATATGGACGTGCTCATCAGTAGAATTAGACAATTAGCCGGAGCCGTCACAACTAGCAGACCGATTGCTGCAGCCGCCACTATGCCGGTAGTTAAGACGCGGCCAATGGATGTGGAAGTTACAAATATCATTAGAGAAATTGGTATCCCGGCCCATATTAAAGGATACCAGTATCTTCGCGATGCAATTATGATGATTGTAACAGAAGTAGAGCTTTTAGGAGCTGTAACGAAAGTCCTATATCCTATGATTGCCGAGAAGTACTCCACCACCCCTAGCCGAGTAGAACGGGCTATTCGTCATGCTATTGAAGTTGCGTGGAATCGAGGAAATATTGATATGATTAATAAATTGTTCGGTTATACTATCAAACTCGATAAAGGGAAACCTACTAATTCAGAATTTATGGCGATGATTGCCGATAAGCTTCGTATGGAAATGAGAGCTAGCTAACTTAGCAAACCTTCAGACAATCAGTCTGAAGGTTTGTTTTTGTATTGCAGGATTTTTTATACAAACAATGAATAAAATAACTTAGAAAAAAGATATCTGGAGGCATGCGATGCAGCAATATAAAATACTTGCAATTAATCCAGGTTCAACATCAACTAAAATTGCTGTGTATACGAATGAACAAATAGATTTTGAACAAGTTATCCGCCACAGTACTGAGGAACTTAAAAATTTCACTAAAATTTACGATCAGTATGATTATCGGCTGCAGTTAGTAGAAAAAACGTTAGAAGATCATAATATTGAAATCAGCCATTTATCAGCGATAGTAGGGCGTGGTGGTCCATTAAAACCTATCACAAGCGGTACCTATACCGTTAATAAGACCATGTCTGAAGATCTAAAAGTGGGTGTACAAGCTGAACATGCATCCAATCTAGGCGGATTACTAGCTAAAGGTATCGCCGGTAAGGTAGGAATCCCATCTTTTATTGTTGATCCTGTGAGCGTAGATGAATTTGATCCCATCGCCAGAATTTCGGGTATCCCGGAAATTCCCCGCCGCAGCTTGATCCATGCGTTAAATATGAAAGCAGTGGCTCATAGGGTTGCTAATGATTTACATCGAGAGTATAACTCACTCACGCTAATCTTGGTTCACCTAGGCGGCGGAATTACCGTAGGAATTCAAACAAGCGGAAAAATGATTGATGCATCTAATCCTGTTGATTCGGGCCCGTTTTCGCCTGAACGTGCCGGTGGTGTACCTTCCAGCGATTTAGTTAAAATGTGCTATTCCGGTGAGTACAGCTTTAATGAAATGAAGAAAAAGCTCGTCGGTAACGCTGGCTTGGTAGCACATCTAAATACCAATGACGGGCGCGAGATAGAAAATCGTATAGCTAACGGTGATGCTAAAGCAGCACTTATTTATGAAGCCATGGCTTATCAAATCGCCAAAGAAATCGGGGCCATGGCAACCGTTGTAAATGGTGAGTTGGATGCAATTGTCTTAACCGGCGGCATGGCTCACTCCAAACTGCTGGTTAATATAATAACAGAACGGGTTAATTTTATCGGCAAAGTTTTAGTGTATCCTGGAGAGGATGAACTACAGGCTCTGGTAGAAGGAACGTTACGGGTGTTGCGCGGGGAAGAGCAAGCCAAAGTATATGAATAAAGTAGGTAGGGAACGATATGGAAAAAAATCGCATAACAATTTTCCTAGGGGAATTCGGCAGCGGTAAAACTGAGTTAGCGGTCAATTACGCATTACAATTAAAAGCACAGGGATCAGATACTGCCATAGTGGATATTGATTTAGTGAAACCTTATTTTCGCACGAGAGAAAATCGTCAATTATTAGAAAAAAGTGGAGTTAAAGTAATTGCACCCGACTCCCGGTTATCACACGCTGACTTACCGGTTCTGCCGCATAATATGATTGAGGTGTTCTCACAAGCACAAATTAAAGTTGTAATGGATGTTGGCGGTGGTGAATCAGCCATTGTATTAGGCCAACTCAACCGCTATTTTGAACAGGCAGGTTATCAAGCTTTACTCATTATTAATACCAAACGCCCGTTTACTAAAGATGTTGATAGCATTATAGGTACCCTACAGCGTATTGAAGCAGTATCACGTCTCAAAATCAGCGGGCTTGTAAGCAACTCCAATTTAGGCCAAGAAACTACTGTTGAACATATCTATCAAGGTTTGGAAATTGTAAAACAGGCGGCTGAACAATTATCTTTGCCGGTTGCCTGGGTAGTTGTTCCTGAATGGCTCCAAACAAAAGTTACCCTTGACGAACCAATGTTTGTCCTAAAACCCTACACGCAATATCCGTGGATGGATTAACGGTATAGAAAAACCGTGGCTTGTCCACGGTTTTTCGCTTAATGTATGTTTCTAGTAATAACTTCACGCAGAGTATTATAATCTTTACTTAAATTTTGTAATTCCTTAAGTAAATCTTTAACCTTGCCACTAAAATAAAGGCCGTTTTTTACAACTGCCGTCATTAGGACATCCCTCCTTATGGAGGTAATATATGTTTACATTTGGAAGTTTATACCATTTTCTTTTTTAGGAGGCTATTATGTCACGCTCAAATAATGATTTATATGAGAAACCACTTACTTCCACCAGCATATTTGAAGGAAAAATTCTTAAATTAAGACGCGACGAAGTACTTCTCCCAAACGGAAAGACAGGCACTAGGGAAGTAGTAGAGCATCCTGGCGCCGTTGCAATCGTACCCAAAACGAAAGATGGCCATATTATATTAGTTAGACAGTTTCGTCATCCAATCAGACAAGTTATTCTTGAGGTGCCCGCAGGCAAACTTGATCCGGGTGAAAAACCAGAAGCGTGCGCTTTAAGGGAGTTAGCCGAAGAAACCGGATTTGTTGCGAATAAGTTGCAAAAATTAACTTCCATATTTACAACCCCCGGCTTTTCTAATGAGATTATCCATTTATACGTAGCCGAAGATTTAGTTAAATCAGACAAACAGCCTGATGAAGATGAGTTTATAAATACTGAATTGTATAGTCCTGACCAAATTCGCCAAATGATTGCTCACGGCGAAATTTGTGACGCAAAGAGTTTGGTAGCACTATGTTTGGCTGGGATATAAGATGCTAAATCAATATTTTGCAGATTTACATATTCACGTCGGAATGAGTGAAAGCGGTAAATGGATAAAAATCCCTACTTCCCGCCATCTAACTGTCCGAGAAATATTACAGGAAGCCGCAGAACGCAAGGGTATGAATCTTATCGGTGTCATAGATGCTCTGTCACCGTTAGTTTTAGCTGATATTAGGGTGCTAATCGAAGAAGGTCTGCTTGTTCCGGTTAGTGGTGGAGGTTATCTTTATAAAGACAAGCTTCTTCTGATACTTGGTGCAGAAATCGAAACGAGAGAATTACATGGTGGCTTAGCACATACATTAGTTTTCACGCCGGATATTGATACAATGGTAAAGTTTTCAGCTTATATGAGCCAATTTATCCGCAATATTAACCTTAGTTCCCAAAATGCTCATATGCCCCTAAAACAACTTGTGCAGATTGCCTCAGGCTTTGAATCACTGATTGTTCCAGCTCACGTTTTTACCCCGCATAAAAGTCTATACGGCGTATGCTGCGCCAGAATATCACACATTTTATCGGATAAGGACATGTATAAACTAGCAGCCGTCGAACTTGGTCTTAGTGCTGACAGCATTATGGCAGATAGAATTGCTGAATTAAATGAATATACATTTTTCACTAATTCAGATGCCCATTCTTTAGACAAGATCGCACGTGAGTACAACATACTTGCCATGGAAAATTTATCGTTTGAAGAATTAGCAAAAACCATGTCCCGAACCGGTACAAGGCAGGTTAAAGCAAACTATGGTCTTGATCCCCGGCTAGGAAAATATCATCGAACTTTTTGTGCTAATTGTAATTATACCGACACCGATGGGCTTCAAGAAAATCACTGTCCTAAATGTAATAGCAGCAATTTAATTAAAGGCGTATTTGATAGAATCAATGAAATAGCTGATTACCCTAAACCACATCATCCTAGTCAGCGGCCACCATATCTCTATCAAATTCCTTTGGAATTTATCCCCGGGCTTGGCAAAAAAACACTTGTTAAACTCTTAACAGAGTTTAACACAGAGATGAATATTTTGCATAACGTTTCCTACGAGGCGCTGTGCGAAGTATCTGGCAGCAAACTAGCTGATTTTATTATCAGTGCCCGTACCGGGACCGCGGCTATTGCTGCAGGCGGCGGCGGTATTTATGGCCGGGTATTAAAATAAATAATAAAAGAATCGTACGTAGTCAGCTATCCCATTAAAAATAGGTGGACAAATAGGTCTAAATAGTTTTAGCGGAACATATATTGTAGCAGGTACTTGCAGGGAGGTACATGCATGCTAAAACTGCTTCGCAGGAATGTTATCGACTACATTCGAGCCCATATTGTCGCCTATTTTTTTATGATACTAATTTTTGTTATTGGGATAGTAATTGGAGCAATGGCTGTAAAAACACTGCCTGATGAGCAAAAAAGCGAGCTCATTGGCTACTTACGAGTATTCTTTCAAGGCTTAAGCGAACATCCGGAAGGGATAACCGATACCCATACACTTTTAATCAATGTACTCGTAAATAATGCCAAGATTATTGCCATTATGTGGTTGTTAGGTTTTACAATTGTCGGAATACCATTTGTATTATTTATAGTATGTTTACGGGGATTTGTTATTGGCTTTACTGTCGGCTTCCTTGTTAACGAATACATAATGAAGGGATTATTGTTTGCAATTGCCTCCGTACTGCCACATAATTTTCTGGCAGTACCGGCCATTTTAGCCACAGGGGTGTCTGCAACTACTTTTTCATTAATGTTGGTACGACAAAAGAATAAAGGTAAAACCAATCTCTTTTATAGCTCAATCGCTTATTCAATATTTTGCTTGACCATGCTGGTAATTATGCTGGGAGCTGCCTTGGTAGAAGTATATGTTTCACCAGTATTTATGAAAACGGTAGCACTTATAATCCTTAAGCAATAATAAGCTGCACCATAGTGTGTAGTTTTTTATCCTGATAGAAAGTTAACTTTCGCCTGGATAAGGGCAACATCGGCTTCCGCTTACGCCAAGGCTCGGCGTAAGCCGTGTTTTCTTTATTGTATTCTTACAAATAACTCCTAAAATGTGAATAAACCTAGTCTCTGTGGAATATGTATGATATTAAGTAATCCAGAACCATTTATATACTGTTACGGGGAGGAGTGAAGTGAAAGCGAATGGTAGTGACGTTTTCTTGGCGAGGTGCCCTAAAGAAATCTAGATTAGTTGTTAAAATCGTCCTATTAACGCTTATTCTCTTCTACATTCTACCCAAATTAGTGACTTTGTTTTGGCAGTTTAATAGTCCTGGTCTGAAAATACGTGACCAACATTTGCTTGAAAAACCGTTACGGGTTATGGCTGCTTCCAATATGGCTGACCATTTCAGTAATGACATAGATTATCAGGCTTTTACAAAAAAACACTAAAAATTCACAAAACATTTTCATACAAATAAAGGAAAAGTAAACTTCATGTTGAATAAAGAACTAGACCAGATACTGTAAATATGTCAGCCGGAAATCTGGGAAGGAAAAAGGGTGGTAAAATAAAATGGAATCGTATGTTAACGAATTTATTAACTATCTTGCAGTTGAGCGTGGCTTAGCTCAAAATACGCTAGAATCCTATGGGCGGGATTTACGGCAGTTTCACACATTTTTGCAAAATAGTCAATTAGATTTTTTACGGAACTCTAATCGTGACACCATCCTAAGTTATCTTAACAGTCTTCAAGTAAAAGGACGGGCTGTTTCAACCATATCACGAAATCTTGCTGCTATAAAATCCTTCTACCAATATCTTGTTAGAGAACGCCATATTGAAAAAGATCCCGCTGTCAATTTAGAATCGCCCAAGCTTGAAAAAAAACTGCCGAAAATTCTTAGTATTACCGAAGTGGAAGAGTTGTTAAAACAGCCTAACACTTTCCAGCCTACCGGTCTTCGGGATAAAGCGATGCTGGAATTGTTGTACGCAACAGGCATTAGGGTTTCAGAATTAATCTGCCTCAACATATCCGATGTCAACTTAGATATGGGATACATAAAGTGCTATGGAAAAGGCGCTAAAGAACGTATTGTTCCGTTAGGTTCAATTGCTGCTAAATGTGTGCAAGAATACATTGGCAAGGGACGCACAAAGTTAGTTCGTACCTATGATGAGCCTTCTTTATTTGTTAACCATCATGGCAATCGGCTTACACGCCAAGGCTTCTGGAAAATCATTAAGAAGTACGCATTAGAGGCTAATATCACTAAGGAAATTACTCCTCATACTCTGAGACACTCATTTGCCACACACCTCTTAGAAAATGGCGCAGATCTACGCTCGGTTCAGGAGATGCTTGGTCATGCAGACATTTCTACAACACAAATTTATACACATGTAACCAAAAATCATCTAAAAGAAGTATATGATAAAACCCATCCTCGAGCATAATAGTAGGAGTAATATACACACTAAACAGAGGAGCTACTAAAGTTGTTTAAACGGATATTTGTTATCGTACTTGATAGTGTTGGAATAGGCGCTATGCCTGATTCAGGCCAATATGGTGATGCTAAAGCTGACACACTAGGACATATTGCTGAACATGTGGGCGGACTTAATTTGCCGGTAATGGCCAGCATGGGTTTAGGTTTTATTCGACCCATAGCCGGTATTCCCGCAGATTGCCGCCCTATTGCTGCTTTCGGTAAAATGTCAGAATTATCCAAGGGCAAAGATACCACGAGTGGCCATTGGGAACTTGCCGGATGTCCTTTATTCACTTCTTTTCCGGTTTATCCTAATGGATTCCCTCCCGAACTGATTGATAAGTTTAAGCTTTATACAGGACTAGATATCCTTGGAAACAAAGCAGCTTCCGGAACAGAAATTATCGCTGAATTAGGCGAAGAACATATACGTACAGGCAGACCAATTGTCTATACATCAGCAGATAGTGTATTTCAGATTGCTGCCCATGAAGAAATTATTTCGTTAGAAAAATTATACGAAATATGTAAAATTACCCGAGAGAGGGTTTGCGTCGGCGACCATGCTGTAGGTCGTATTATTGCCAGACCTTTTATAGGTAAGCCTGGCAATTTTGTGCGTACTGCCAACCGCCACGATTATAGCTTAGAACCACAGTCACCAACTGTTCTGGACATATTAAAACAAGAAGGTCTTGCCGTTGTAGGCATTGGTAAAATTGCAGATATTTATGCTAATCGGGGTTTAACACAATCTTATCCAACAAAATCTAACAGACATGGTATGGAAATTCTCACTGACCTAGTCAATAAAGAACTGCCTAACGGATTAATTATGATCAATCTTGTTGAATTTGACAGTCTTTATGGTCACCGCAACGATACACATGGCTATGCACTTGCACTGGAAGAATTTGATAAAGCCTTAGGTAATCTTCAATCCAAATTAGCGGCTGACGATTTATTAATAATTACCGCCGACCATGGTTGCGATCCTACACTTCCTGGAACAGACCATACCCGTGAGTATGTGCCAGTATTAGCGTATCATCATGGACTGAAACATAAAAACCAACCAGTAAATATTGGAATAAGAAGTACTTTTGCTGATGTAGGTGCAACAATAGCCGCTAACTTTTCTCTGTCCCCATTAGCTTACGGACAAAGTTTCTTGAATGACCTTTTGAGGTGAAAAAATGCGTGCTATTGATATAATTACTAAAAAACGTGAGGGTATAGAACTATTAGAAAGCGAGATTGAATGGCTGATAAGCGCCTATACCAACAACGAAATACCTGATTACCAAATGGCCGCCTGGCTCATGGCAGTGCTTTTTCAAGGCATGACTGCCAAAGAAACAGCAGCGCTTACTTTAGTTATGGCAAAATCCGGGGATATGGTTGATTTAAGCGAAGTACCTGGAATTAAAGTAGATAAACACAGTACTGGCGGAGTAGCTGATACTACCACAATGATACTGGCACCATTGGTTGCTGCTGCTGGTGTCCCGGTAGCTAAGATGTCTGGTCGGGGATTAGGGTTTACTGGTGGTACTATTGATAAATTAGAAGCTATTCCCGGTTTTGAAACCACACTTGATCGTTCTCGCTTTATTGCGAATCTAAATAAATACAATATTGCAATAACTGGCCAATCTGCTTCCATTGCGCCTGCCGATGGTAAACTATACGCGTTACGGGATGTGACTGCAACAGTTGAAAGTATACCGCTAATCGCCTCCTCCATTATGAGCAAAAAAATAGCATCAGGCGCCGATAAAATTGTACTAGATGTCAAAGTTGGCAAAGGCGCTTTTATGAAGAATACAGAATCTGCAATTAAACTTGCCGAAACTATGGTTAATATTGGTCAGCTCGTAGGCAGAGAAACAGTTGCCGTATTAACAAGTATGGAGCAACCGCTGGGTACAGCTATTGGGAATAGTTTAGAAGTAAAGGAAGCGATTGAAATACTGTCCAATCGCGGCGAACCGGCATTACGTGATGTTTGCCTTACACTTGGCGCTCATATGCTGGTGTTATCAGGAAAAACGCCAACAGCAGCCGAGGGACGAAAACAACTAATAAATTTATTAAATTCCGGACAGGCATTACAAAAATTTCGTGATTTTATTACTGCCCAAAGTGGTGATTCTACTGTAGTAGATAATCCTACTCAGTTGCCGCAGGCACGTTTCGTTCAAGAAATTACCAGCCCCGGTCAAGGTTATGTTACGGCTATCGACGCCGACCAAATTGGCTTCGCGGCTATGCGACTGGGAGCAGGTAGGGAATATAAAGGACAAGTAATAGACCTCGCTGCCGGCATTGTATTGCAAGGCCGAATTGGGCAATATGTTAAAACCAATCAAGTACTAGCAACCCTATATACTAATGATGAAACTAGACTTAAACACGCGGCATCCTGTTTAAACCAAGCGATCAAACTTGATGAATTACCTGTTTCTGCTCCGCCTCTGGTATTAGGAATTATTAATAAAAATGGGTTTCATGAGCGACTGGATTGAGCCAGTCGTTTTTTTTGCTCGAATTTCCTGTTTAAGCTCCTTTAATATGGGAAACCATAATTCAAAAGAAAGGAGTGTTTTCTTTGATTCGAAAAATATCGATTGTTACGTTACTATTTTTTATTTTGACCGCAGCTACTGCTTTTGGAGCCCCGGCAACACCAGAAAAATCCCAATCAGGCAAACAATTAGAGACAAGTGCAGTATCAGCTGTGTTAATGGACGAAAATGGCACAATATTGTTTGAGAAAGATTCCCACAAGAGGTTACCGCCTGCCAGTGTTACCAAGATTATGACATTACTTCTTGCAGTAGAAGCAATTGAACAAGGGCGAATAAACCTTGCCGATGAAGTGTATGCGAGTGAGAATGCTTGGCGTCAAGGCGGATCGCAGATTTGGCTTGAACCAGGAGAAAAAATGTCTGTCAAGGATATGTTATCAGCAGTGGCTGTCGTTAGTGCAAATGACGCCGCCGTTGCGCTAATGGAACATATTTATGGCAATGAACAAGCAGCGGTTGAAGCTATGAATAAACGAGCTGAATCCTTAGGTCTGGCCGATACTCATTTCAGCAATGTAAATGGTTTGCCAATAGCCGATCATTACATGAGTGCCTATGATGCCGCCTTAATTGCTAAAGAAGCCATAACACATCCCTTATATCTTGATATGTGCAGCATAAAAGAGACCTGGCTGCGCGATGGTAAAAACTGGCTTGTAAACACCAATAAATTATTATGGTGGTACAAAGGAGCTGACGGTCTCAAAACGGGTTGGACAGAAGAGGCAAAATATTGTTTTGTCGGTACTGCCAAACGTGATGGACTTCGTCTTATTGCTTCGGTATTTGCCACACCTGAACCGCGTTCTCATTTACGCGAAAGTATGAAACTCCTGGACTGGGGCTTTGCTAACTTTACCGCAGTACCAATTGTAACCCAAGGTACTGTAGTTGAACGCCTTAAAGTCAATAGAGGGGTAGAAAAAGAAATTCAATTAATAGCTGCCCAGGATTTAAATTTAATCATTAGCAAAGGGCAAAATAAAAACTTACAGAAAAAGATAGTAGCCGATTCTAGTGCTAATGCCCCTGTGGAAGAAGGGCAGAAATGCGGCGAACTCGTAGTAATTAAAGACGGCAAAGAGGTCGGAAAAGTTGACCTTATTGCCGAAAAATCTATACCTAAAGCCGGATTGATGCGAATTTTCCAAAATATGATAACCAGTATGTTTAATATCTCAAATTAACAATAATAAAATATTTTTTTAAGAAACTGCGGATTTTTTCCGCAGTTTTTTATATACTCTGCAGGAAAATATTTCCTTTTATCGAATCTCCTAGTTAGAAAGTTTAACTTAGGAGGTTATATTGTTGAAAGTCGTTACTTTTATGAAGCAAGGTGTTCTGGTCGTAAGGCTCGAAGGCGAATTTGATGTTTGTGGAGCTAATGAATTTCGCACCTTGGTCGATGAAGCGTTAGAAACCACTGGCACCAAGTACATTTTACTTAATATGCAGGGAATTACTTTTATTGACAGTTCCGGGTTAGGTGTAATCCTTGGCCGTTATAAACAAATTACCCAGCTCGGCGGCAAAATTCTTGTTGTTCATCTCGAACCACAAGTACAGAGGATATTTGAATTAGCCGGACTAATGAAAATTTTCGAAATCCACGAGTCAGAAGACCAAGCATTAGAGCAACTATAAGGAGGAGGCAATGCTAATGGGACCCCAGTTAAAAAATCAAATAAAACTTTCGATACTAAGCATTAATGAAAATGTTGCTTTTGCCAGAGCATCAGCTGCCGCTTTTGCAGCACAATTAGATTTAACACTTACCGACATTGATGAAATTAAAGTTGCTGTTTCAGAAGCTGTATCCAATGCCGTAATTCATGGTTATGGTAATGATACCAATACGAAAAAATATCTAGAGTTAACCATGAACTTATATCAGGACAAGCTTGAATTTATAATAGTTGATTATGGGCGAGGAATCGCCAATATTGAGGAAGCACGTCAGCCTTCATTTTCTAGCGATCCTGAACGTATGGGATTGGGATTTGTGTTTATGGATTCCTTTATGGACGAACTTGAAGTTATATCCAGTCTTGGACAAGGTACAACAGTAAGAATGGTAAAAGTGCTTGAACCAAGCACTCATCACTAGGTGATGGCTATGCTCAAAGATGAAGAATTTAAAGATTTATTATTGAAAGCTCAATCACCTGACCCCAATATACGCGAGGAAGCAAAAGAACGGATTCTTGAGAGTAATTTAAACTTAGTTCGAAGTATTGTTCATCGCTTTACTAATCGAGGCTACGAATGGGATGATTTATTCCAAATAGGTTGTATTGGCCTTCTAAAAGCTATCGAACGCTTTGACCAAAACTTCAGTGTAAAATTCTCTACGTATGCTGTACCCATGATTATTGGCGAGATTCGCAGGTTTATTAGAGATGACAATCCAATTAAAGTTAGCCGTCCAATTAAGGAGCTTGCCTATAAAGTTCATAAGACCCAGGAAAGATTACAGGGAACTTTAGGAAGAGAGCCTACTATTACTGAAATATCAAAAGAACTTTCGCTTGCCCCACAAGAAATCGTATCGGCTCTTGAAGCTATTCAGCCACAGGTATCATTATATGAACAGGCTTATCAAGGCAATGAGGGCGGGGACACGATTCACCTCCTTGATCAAGTTATGCTGGCAGATGGTCAAGATAGTTCTTATTTCGAAAAGCTCGCTTTAAAAGAGGTTTTAGCTCGGTTACCCGTTAAAGAGCGTACGGTAATTTATTTACGATTTTTTGCTGATAAAACGCAAGCCGAAATTGCAGCGGCAATTGGTTTATCCCAAGTACAGGTTTCAAGAATCGAAAAGCAAGCACTTAAAATCATCAGGGAATTAATGCAGACCTCCTAAATGAGGCCTGTTTTTTTTAGTATAAAAACGAGGATTGGATATAATAACAAAAAAGAGAGAGGTGATAGTATGAACAGTAGTAATAATAAAAATAAATACAAAGGATTTATTTATCTATTATTAGTTTTTTTGGTTATGGCTGGCAGTACTATTGCCTGGTTTTACTTCGATTCAGATTTACCGAAAAAAATACCGCTAAGAGCTAAACAGGTTTTTCTATGGCATAACAATGTTGAGATTAGTACAGACTATAATTGTCACCAAACATAATATTTACAGGGGGTAATAATATGGTTGTAAAAGTTATTGAACTTGTTGGAACTTCCCGTCATAATTGGACAGACGCAGTAGACAATGCCGTTCTGGAAGCTGGAAAAACAGTTGACTCCATTTTGGGAGTTGAGGTGACAAATTTTACTGCGAACGTAGATAACGGACATATTGCTGAATACAAGGCCGACGTAAAAGTAGCTTTCCAAGTTCACTAATTGTTCTAATAGTACAGTTACTATCAAAGAGTGCCGCAGGCACTCTTTGTCATTATATGAATTAATCAGTTTAGCTATGGTCAAAATATAAGCGAACCGTTAAGCTGACAGGTAACAACATAGCGGAGGTGACACAATTGTTTGACAGCAAGGCCAGTAAAGCAGATCAACAAAAATATCAGGATAAGTTTGAACAAGTAAAACCCAAAACACCTCTATTAAAAAACCTAATATGGGCATTTATTGTTGGCGGCTTAATATGTGTATTGGGGCAGTTTATTTTAAATTATTTTGTGAGCCTTGGTCTGAGTAAAAAAGATGCAGGTGGCCCTACTTCAACAGTATTAATTCTTTTAAGCGCCTTACTCACTGGTTTAGGTGTTTATGATGAAATTGGCCGCCGGGCTGGTGCCGGCTCTGTTGTACCAATAACCGGCTTTGCTAATTCGATAGTTGCTCCCGCCCTAGAGTTTAAGAGGGAAGGATACGTCTTTGGTATTGGCGCAAAAATGTTCGTGATTGCGGGTCCTGTGTTAGTGTATGGGATAGCAACAGCCGTTTTGATTGGTTTTATTTATTGGCTTAGGTTATAAGAGAGGTGAACATTGTGAATAAGAAACGAGGTCAGCAAAGTGTTGTTTTCGACTCCCCACCCGTTATAACAAGTACTGCTAATATTGTTGGACCAATGGAAGGAGAAGGAATTTTAGCCGAGTTTTATGATCGAATATTGCTAGATAATTTGAATGGTAATGATAATTGGGAACAATGTGAGTCCTATATGATGGAGTGGGCAATAAAGAAAGCGATAGAAAAGGATAACAGTACAGTTGATGATATTGACTATGTACTTGCCGGTGACTTGCTTAACCAACTAATGAGTACTCATTTCGCGCTAAGAAATATCGGTCGTCCGTTTTTGGGTATGTACGGCGCTTGCTCTACTTTAGCAGAAAGTATGCTTGTTGGCTCTACATTAATTGACGGCGGATTTGCTAATAAAATTGTTACTTGCGTTTCGAGTCATCACGACACCGCTGAACGTCAGTACAGATTTCCTACTGAACTTGGTGTGCAAAGACCGATGATCTCTCAATGGACTGTCACGGGATCAGGAGCCGTATTAGTTTCAGCGAATGGTACAGGACCAAGAATTACCGCAGCAACAGTGGGCAAAATAGTAGACATAGGAATGAAAGATCCTAATGCTATGGGGCCAGCCATGGCTCCGGCGGCGGTGGACACATTGTGGCATCATTTTGACGATACTGGCCGTCAACCAAATTATTATGACATGATTTTTACCGGAGACTTAGGTAGTGTCGGCAAGAATCTGGTCATTCAATTATTCAAAGAGCAAGGCGTTGACCTATCTACTAATTATGAAGACTGTGGCTGCATGATTTTCAAAGAAGAGCAGGACGCCCATGCAGGCGCAAGTGGTTGCGCCAGTTCAGGCGTGGTATATACCGGATATATTCACAAACAACTTTTGAAACAAAAATTACGTAAAATATTGCTCGTTGGAACAGGTAGCTTACATAGTACAACTTCGTACCAGCAGAAAGAATCCATTCCCTGTATTGCACATGCTGTCGCAATTGAAATGTAGTTAAAGGAGGCAAGTTGATTTGCAAGAATATATAATGGCTTTTGTTATCGGCGGCTTGATTTGTGTAATTGGTCAGCTTCTTATGGATCTTACTCCATTCACACCAGCTCACGTGCTTGTGTTGTTTGTCGTATTAGGCGGTGTTCTAAGCGGATTAGGACTATATCAGCCCTTGGTTGATATAGCCGGAGCAGGAGCTACCGTTCCGCTGCCGGGTTTTGGCCATTCACTGGTTTCCGGCACTATTGAAGAAATCAACAAGACTGGCTTCTGGGGAATTTTTAGTGGCGCCGTCAAAGCAAGTGCAACAGGAATAACGGCCGCAATTTTCTTTGGTCTTGCCGTAGCTTTAGTGTTTAATCCCAAAGGTTAGGTGCAAAATACATGTTATCCATAGATATTGTTGGTTTGGTGATATCAGTATGTTTAGTAGGTATTAGATACCCGCACTACGCATTTGCTGCCGCTGTTATAAATGCTATGGGGCAAATTATAATGGTAATCTTTTTAGCGGGCAACGTTGAAAAAATTGTAACAGCCGGAGCTTTTAGTTCAGCAGCTGTAACTAATTTAGGTGGATTAAGAACTATGCTTTTTACTATTAGCGGGCCTTTAGCAAATTTCATCATTAGCAAATTTGCGGGAGGTATAGAATTTGTCAGCACAAATCATATCGTAAATCCAACGGTTATGTTAAAACATCCGTTAGCTGTAATAAATCTTAGATTTGCAGTAATATCACTAGTTTTAAGTCTTTTTCAGCTTTTTTAGTTTTAAGCGAGGGGTGACAAGTGGTGACAAAACGTGTTTCAAGCAAATTAGCAAGTTATATTAGTAAACCTAATCAACAACAACAAAACCAAGATCGTTCACAACAAGTTGACGAGAAGGTAATAGCTGATATGGCGAAAGGCTTTTTGCAAGCACAGGCCAATGTAAACAATACATCGTGTACGGTTAACTCACAGGAAGTTGTAGACCTCTTGAATAAAATTAATTACCAATTAACCAGCCTGCAAGGGGCTCTGAATGTAAGTAATAATTCTGGCGGACAAGCTTCACAGTCGTCGCAGCCAACCGGTGAATCTCAACAGTTGCAAGAATCACAAAACCAGCAAGGAGGACAACAAGCAGAAGATTTACAATCCGAAAATGATGTTTCCCAAGAGTTGCGAACCTTGTTTAGCATGCTGCTTAACAATAACAACAAACAAAATAATCAAACCAATTCCAACCAGGGAACAAATAATAATTCAACACAAAATCAACGGCAAGGACAGGTTAACGGTCAAAATAACCGGCAAAATAGTAATTCTATTGCCGTCCAGACCGCAGCCCAAGCACTCGCCCAAGCCCAATATGAGCTTTCTAACGAGCTTGAAGCAAGTTTAACCAAACTAAAACAAGTGATAAGCGAAAGCGAAAAAATCGCTAACAAAATTAGCAGTTTGTTAGGAGAAGAAAACAGTCAAAGTCAATGAGGTGATTAAATTTGAAGTTAGACAAGGACACAGCGGTTAACAAAAAAATTCGCGTAATTCTTGTTACTGACGGAGATAGAGTGGCCCAACAGGCAGTTGAAAATATCGGCGCATCATTAGGACTACGATGTATTTCAGCTTCAGGAGGTAATCCAACACCTATTAGCGGGAAAAAAATTGTTGAACTACTGAAAACAGTCCCTTATGATCCGGTACTTGTCATGTTCGATGATAAAGGACGGCAGGAAAAAGCCGAAGGTGAACAAGCCCTTGAATACGTCGCAAATCATCCCGACATAGAAGTGCTAGGAGCAGTAGCGGTAGCATCAAATACATCCGGGATCGCCGGAGTTCCTGCAGATGCATGTATTGATTGTCAAGGACATGTGATTGACTTTTCCGTCGATAAAAAGGGAGAAGTCAAAGCAAAGGATCCTTGCAACTGTAAACCAGTAATTACAGGTGATACGGTAGATGTGCTAAATGATGTTGAAGTACCGGTAATTATCGGTGTAGGAGACATAGGCAAGATGGATAAACATGATGATTTAAGCCGGGGCGCCCCCATTACCCGCAAAGCAATTGAGGAGATATTGAAACGGAGTGGCATTGATTATGGCCGATGAGAAAAAAATTGCAAAAGAGATTGATACTAACATAAACTACATTAAAGACAAGCTTGGTATTGGCGAGACTTTTGATATAATATTTCGTGAATATAGAGTAGGCAGAAAGCGTGCAGCGTCTTTTTCAATTAACGGTATGACAAATGACGTTGTATTATCTAATGTATTTGAAGAGTTAACTGCCTATAATCAAGAAGAATTGACTATAAATACCATGCAGAAGCTATTTTATTCACGTGCCACCCACTCCCAAGCTAAGCTAGTTGAAAATATGAATGATGCAGTAACTAGCCTTTTATCCGGTGAACTTCTATTCTTTGTTGACGGCGAAGAGCAGGTAATTGTTTTAGACGCCAGATCTTATCCGGCCAGAACTCCAGCGGAATCAAATATTGAAAAAGTAACAAGAGGGTCACGTGATTCTTTTGTGGAGACTCTTGTTTTTAATACAGCATTAATCCGTAGGCGTTTGCGCGATCCTAATCTCAGATTCGAAATCGTAAAGATTGGAACACGTTCGCAATGTGATATTGCCGTTTGTTATATTAAAGACATTACTAACTCAGATCTAGTAGCTACTGTCAAAGACAGGCTGAATAATATTAACATTGACGGTATTCCTATGGCTGAAAAAGCGATAGAAGAGTATATTGTTGCCGGTAGTAAATGGAATCCGCTGCCCAAAGTACGATATACCGAAAGACCTGATGTCGCGGCAGTTCATTTACTCGAGGGTCATGTATGCGTGCTTGTAGATACTTCCCCAAATATAATGATTCTGCCAACAACTTTATGGCATCACGTTCAACATGTTGAAGAATACCATCAGAATGTAGTTGTTGGCTCCTATTTACGTTTGGTTAGATTAGCAGGTGTTATATTATCTCTAATATTGCCACCCTTGTGGCTGGCATTGGTTTTAAACAGACATTTACTGCCTGAATCACTTTCCTTCTTAGGTCCCCAGGATTCAGGAGTCATTCCCATTGGTATCCAATTCATCTTAGCCGAATTCGGTATTGAGTTGGTAAGAATGGCCACAGTACATGTTCCTACAGCACAATCGACTGCTCTCGGGTTTATTGGCGCTTTCATGCTAGGTGAATTTGCTACCAAAGTAGGCTTATTTGGTAATGAAATAATCTTCTATACAGCGGTTGCAGCAGTAGGTGCATTCGCAACACCTAGTATGGAATTTGCTATGGCGATGCGGCTCTTTCGGGTTATGATTATTGTCTTGGTAATGATGTTTAAACTGCCCGGATTTATTGGCGGGATAGCAGCCGTATTCCTGCTTATGCTGACAACAAAATCATTTAACATTCCTTATTTGTGGCCGTTATTGCCTTTTAATTTCAGTGCTATGAAAGATGTTTTATTTCGCTTACCTATACCCAATAAAATTTTACGGCCGGCAGTACTTAAACCCCAAGACCAAGACCGTCTTGAAAGTGCTGGCGTAAAAAATAACAAACAAGACGATACCGACGACAAGGATAATAATAAAAAGAAGGATAAGAAAAAATAAAAAACGCCGTCTGCACTGGCAGGCGGCATTTTCTTTATCGGTTATTTGCCTCTGAAAAAATTACGGATTCGGCCCATGCTTTCATTAATATTAGCTTGTAAATCTAAAAATGATCCTTTGTTCTCGGCGTTTACTGCATCTCTCATTTGATTTACTAATGCATGTGTTTTAGTTATCTCTCCTAAGATCCCAACTTGTTCCATACTTGGTTTAACTTGTCCCCACGTACCTTGTAGTTCTTTTACTTTGCTTGCTGCCTTTTGCCAATCCTTATCCTCTACATAGAAACTGACATTACGGATTGCATTGCCGACAGCGATGATGTCAGATATTGGCGAAAGTTTGTATGACTTACCGATATCGCCGACACTGCCCATAAATTTAATAAGACTTTCATAAGACTCGGTTGCTTTTTTGTCATTAATAGCGGCTGTCAGTTTGGTAATTGCTTCGTCACCTTCCTTAACTCCTTTTTTCTCACCAACAGAAACTTTAGCTTGCTGCCATAAATTTTGCAGATTAGCGATACTTTCCTGAGCTTGATTCCAATTTTCTTTGTTAATTCCCTCAAATACTACTCCGGCAGTAGCCTCTAGGTCATAAAGCTCGACAGGGGCTGAGTAAAGTCTTTCTAAAAAAGGAGGATTCGGCTTCGATTCCACCGGTTTTCCAGCCGGACCAACTTCCGGCTTGGCAGCAGGCCCAGACAATAAGCTGCAGCCACTCATCAAAAATGATAAAATCAGAGTAACTGTTACAATTTTTACCGAGAATGTTACCCGCATAGTAATTAAATACCTCCCTTCTATATAGGGCACCTACTATCAAGTTAGCCCAATATATCTATTCTGAGCATCTTTTACTACTTTTAGTATAAAAAAATGTCAACGATTTATTTTGCTTTTTATAGCTTTTTTAGTATAATTTAGTAGTACATTGTGTGAAAGTATAAGGAGGACATTCATTTGTTTGGTCTTGATGCAGATATGATATTCCGTATCCCGGCGCTTCTAATAGCCCTAACGGTACACGAATATGCTCATGCCAGAGCGGCAGTTACTTTAGGAGATCCGACCCCACGGTTTATGGGGCGGTTAACACTTAATCCCGTCGCACACCTAGACGCGCTTGGGTTGTTAATGTTATGGCTTTTCAAATTTGGCTGGGCCAAACCGGTACCAATCAATCCCAGCTATTTTAAAAATTACCGTCAAGGCACGTTAATAGTATCACTAGCCGGCCCGGTAGCAAATATGTTGCTGGCTTTGATAACCGCTTTTTTGATTGGCTTATTAGCAAAACTTCAGTTATTAAGTGGAAATTGGGTAAAGGTTTTGTGGATGACATATAGTTATAACATTATCCTTGCGATCTTCAATTTAGTACCAATTCCGCCTCTTGACGGCTCAAAAGTACTTGCCAGCATACTGCCTGAAAGACAAGGTCAAATATTTGATCAAATGGAACAATATGGACCTTTCATTTTGATGGCGCTTGTTTATGTTGGTGTTATTGGTATGATTACCTACCCTCTAGAAAGAGGTTTGGCGTATATGATTAACACAATAGTTATGACAATTTTGTAATAGGAGGAGATTAACGTGGCTAAAGGTCGTATTTTTAGCGGTATGCAGCCGTCAGGAAATTTTCATATGGGAAACTATCAGGTGCTTACCAACTGGATAAAACTCCAGGAAGAATATAATTGTGTTTATTCAATAGTAGACTGGCATGCACTTACATCTTCATACGAAAATACGAGTAAACTCCCAGAGCGTATTGAAAATATGGCTCTTGACTGGTTTAGCGCCGGTCTTGATCCGGAAAAAAATATTATTTTTATACAATCCCATGTAAAAGAGCATGCTGAATTGCATCTGTTACTATCAATGATGACACCGCTGTCCTGGTTGGAACGCGTCCCTACCTACAAGGATAAATTACAGCAATTGGGGGAAATGGGTAAAGAAATCAATACTTATGGTTTTCTGGGTTACCCGGAACTGATGGCTGCCGACATAATGCTATATAAGGCTGACGCTGTTCCTGTAGCTGAGGACCAAATACCGCATCTTGAACTGACACGAGAGATTGTTCGCCGTTTTGCTAATATATACAAACCGGTATTTCCCGAGCCTCAGGCAATCTTAAGTCCGCTCCTGCCAGGCATTGATGGGCGCAAGATGAGCAAATCGTACGGTAATGAAATCCCTTATGCCGCTGAATCGGATGAACTGCATTCTCGTGTTCGGCTTATGGTAACTGATCCTAAACGCATTAAGAAAACCGATCCTGGTGATCCTGATATTTGTACTGTATATACTTTTCATAAGATATTTAGTCCGGAGCAAAACGAAATTGCCGTACATTGCCGCAACGCCGGTATTGGCTGCGTAGACTGTAAAAAACGACTGGCTGAAAAGATGGTTTCAACACTTGCTGATGTTCATGGCCGCCGTAAAGAGCTGTCTCTTAAACCTGGCAAAATAAAAGAAATTTTAGCTTATGGGGCTGAACGCGCCAGAAAGTTAGCATCGGCCACCATGGATGAAGTCAAATCAGTAATGAATTTAGGCTAGTTATGTATGTCTGACTATAAGATTAAATTAGAAGTTTTTGAGGGACCATTAGCCTTACTAATGCATCTAATCGAAAAGAGTCAGATTGATATCTACAACATTCCCATAGCTACAGTAACTAAACAATACTTAGACTATCTAAAGGCCATGGAAGATTTCAATATTGAAATTGCCAGTGAATTTTTAGTTATGGCGGCAACTCTGCTGCAAATAAAATCACGCATGCTATTGCCACGCCCGGTTATTGACGAAATAACCGATGAGGTAGTAGATCCGCGGCAAGAATTAGTAGAACGTCTGATTGAATATCGGAAATTTAAACAATTTGCAGAAACTCTTGATCAACTTAATAATGAAAGAAGTAAATATTTCTTTCGAATACCGCAAGAGTTTGCTAAGCAGTTTCCTTTGCCTGAAGGCTTATGTCTTGATGATCTATTAAAAGCCTTTGCAGCCCTTTGGGAAAGCGCAGCTCCTGAATTTGCCCTAATAGCACCCGAGGAAATTAGTGTTAAAGACAAAATGCATGATATTATCACGCTGCTGAGAAATAATAACGGAAGCATGGATTTTAGTAAAACTATTATCCGGACAGGCTCCCGTTCAGAATTTATTGCTGCCTTTTTAGCTTTACTTGAGCTAGTCAGATTAAGGCGGATAGTTATTCATCAAGAAAAGCAATTCACTTCCATCCGCCTTAGTTTAAAGGAGTGACAAAATGTTTTACCGGCATTTGCAAGGTGCAGTTGAAGCCCTACTATTTGCCAGTGGCCAGCCGCTCCCAGCAGAGAAAATTGCTGCGATCTTAAATATCCATATTGATCATGTACATGCGTTAATTGCTGAAATGTCGGAGGCTATGAAACCCGAAGAGCGGGGGTTAGTAATTGTTGAAGTCGGCGAAGGATATCAACTTTGTACTAAGCCTATTCTTGTTGATATTGTTAATAAGCTGGCAGAAGTCCAAGACAGTAAGCTATCAACAGCTGCTTTAGAGACTTTGGCAATTGTGGCTTTTAAGCAACCCGTAACCAAACAAGAAATTGAAGGTATTCGCGGAGTTAAAGCGGATAGGGTAATTACTACATTGCTAGAACGTATGCTCATCAAAGAAATAGGACGTAAAGAAGCAATCGGTCGCCCTATTTTGTACGGTACCACAAATGAATTTCTTCAATGCTTTGGTCTGCGAAGCTTAGAAGATTTACCAGACATATCTGCATTACTTCCTAACATTAGCTAAAGACAACCAATATGGTTGTCTTTTTTTATGGATTTATTCTTATGTATTTAATTGCAAAAACGCATACTTCTTTGCAGGACTGTAAAGAATCTATATAGTTAGCAAAGAGGTGAGAAAATGAGCAGTTGGCTATTGGTCTTGACAACCACCTTTATTTTGATGTTTGCGCTTTTGCGAGTCAGTGTGTATATTGATTTGCATTTTTGTCGCAAAAAAGATGATGACTTTGTTTCCGTTACAGTATATGCGTTACGCAGAATCATCAGCTATTCTATTAAAATACCGGTAATCGAGATCAAAGAATACAATGATTTACCCTGGATTTCGTCAGAAATTAAAACTACTGACAGCAAGACTGAGCCACATATATCAGGTGAACAACGCTTCGTCAAAAAGCTTATGAAAATATTGTTTCTTGACCCACAACGTTTTTTACATATTTATAGCACAACTAATCGCTTTGTTAAAAGTTATCTCAGCTACATTGATAAGTTATCCCGGAACATCCATTGTGAGAAATTTTATATAAATGTAAAATATGGGTTCGATGATGCTGCATTTACTGGTATTATGCTGGGAGTATTCGGAGGGCTGGTGGAAAAGATGCTGTTTTCTATGCGTCATCGACTAATCTTAGATACTAAACCCGACGTAAATTTAATCCCATTATTTAACAAGAGTCATTTTGAAGTAGAGCTAAAGTGTATATTCAGAATAAGACTTGGCAATGTTATTACTGCAACTATAGCAAGAATAACAAAATTATTAAACAGGGAGGCGACTCGCAGTGGCTGAACATCCTATACAAGGTTTGATGAAAACCGCTATGGAAAGTATAAAAGGTATGGTGGATGTAAATACCATTGTCGGCGATGCGGTAGAAACTCCGGACGGAACAGTCATAGTTCCTATTTCTCGTGTAGCATTTGGTTTTGCGGCTGGCGGCGGGGACTATGAGGCTGAAGAACCAGCTGCTTCGAACCATCCGTTTGGTGGTGCCAGCGGTGCCGGTATTAGTGTTAAACCAGTTGGCTTTTTGGTATGCTCCCCAACTAGCGGCGTACGGTTTATGTCGGTAGAAAGTAATCTGCTTTATGATCGCCTTATTGATATGGTTCCTCAGGTTATTAATAAATTGGAAGATATATTTAACAAAAACGATGATTTGGATGAACTTGCTGAAACTGCTGAAACGCAGTATGACCCTCAACATTCGACTCACCTGTAATTAACTGATATATTTTTAAAACCCACACATAAAGGTGTGGGTTTTTACATATAAATCTAGTAAATTATTAAGCTAATTCATCGAGTTTATCTTTGATTTGAGTTGCGTGCAGTGCTTCTGCCTCAGCAAAATGTTTAAACATTTTAGCTACTTCTTTGTCATTTACACGATCGGCATAAGACTGGTAATCACGCACAAGTTCTTGCTTTTGCGTAAGAGTATTACGTAAGGATGTTTTAATGTCTAGCATTTCCATTATTAATCACCTCCTTGAGTTTGTTACTATTATCTCCGTCAAAAGTTTAATTAATGCCAGGATTATTACATACCAAAATTAGACAAGCTTGGTAATTCCTATTTTTGACCTGCGGCGAAATACATTATATAATAGTGTTTGTCTTATCCTATAGGAAAGGATTAAAAAATTGATGCGACGACTATTTAAACTCGGAATACTGTTATTAACGTATCTTACAATGCTTCCCACAACAGTATTGGCGCAACCACCGCTGCCGGATATTACGGCTAAATCTGCAATTGTAATTGAAGCCGCAACAGGGAAAGTGCTTTATGAAAAAAACGCCGATGAACGGCGTTATCCTGCTAGTACCACCAAGGCCATCACCTTAATTACTGCATTAGAGTACGGTAAACTCGATGATATCGTTACTGCCAGTGCCAATTCTGCCAGCACAGAAGGTTCCTCCTTGTGGCTTTCACAAGGAGAGCAACTAAAGCTGTTAGATATGTTGTACGGAATTATGCTTATCTCTGGCAATGACGCTACAGTGGCTGTTGCCGAACATATCTCGGGATCTGTGGATAACTTCGCAAAGCTTATGACCGAGAAGGCTCATTCTATCGGAGCAGTAAACAGTAATTTTACTAATACCAGTGGTCTTCCTAGCGAAAATCACTATTCCACAGCACATGACTTAGCAAAAATTACAGCATATGGGTATAAAAACCCAATATTTGCGCAAATTGTTTCTACCCAGCATAAAGTTATTCCTTGGCCAGGCAAAGATCATGATCGGGATTTATATAACGAAAATAAAATGCTATGGTTATATGATGGAGCAAATGGTGTAAAAACAGGATATACCGACGCGGCAGGCCGTTGTCTGATATCGGGAGCAAAGAGAAACGGTATTCAGCTTATTGCCGTAGTATTAGATAGCGAACGCATGTGGAATGACTCGATAAACCTATTAGATTATGGTTTTTCCCAGCTTGAACAAGTGCCTCTTATTAATAAAAACGATATTTTAAAAACAGTTAAAATAAACGAAGGAAAAACAGATGACGTTAAATTACTGGCAGCTACTGATATTGCTGTAGCTATGACTGAAAATGACCATAGTAAGTTTACTACCGTTATTTGTGCACCTAATAAAATTGATGCCCCTGTCTCAGAAGGACAAAAGCTAGGCATCGTTAAGGTTATGTACAACAATGTAGAAATAGCCAGAGCTGACTTAGTCGCTGATAAATCAGTGGAAAGAAAATCATTTTTCGGGTTGCTTTTGGGATCAGTACGGGGCTTTGTCAATTTTGTAATTGCTCGTTTAGCCTAAGGACGCTTATTGCGTCCTTTTTACGTTCTAGTATGAAATCCATGCTCATAACATCATAATGGGTGATGCTTATGATTAACGTAATTTGGCTAGTCCTAATGGCCTGCGGCATTATATATGCCGGTATCAATGGTCGGATTGAAGTTGTCACAACCAGCGCTATTAGCGCTGCTAAAAGTGCTGTGGAACTGTCAATTAACTTGATTGGTGTGATGTGTTTATGGCTCGGTATTATGAGAATTGCCGAATTATCCGGTTTAATTAAAGTTATTTCCTATATTTTAAATCCTATTATCGGTTTACTTTTTCCCAGCGTGCCTAAGAATCATCCGGCTATGGGTGCAATTATTATGACAATCAGTGCCAATATGCTTGGACTTGGCAACGCCGTTACCCCTCTTGGCATCAAAGCCATGCAGCAATTACAAACCCTTAACCCCAAAAAAGATACAGCAACACCGGCCATGTGTACCTTGCTGGCTTTATGTACTACCGGGTTTACTCTAGTGCCTGCCACAATAATTGCTTTACGGTCAGCTGCCGGTTCGGTTAACCCTACTGAGATCGTAGGGCCAACATTATTTGTTAGTTTGTTTGCTACCATATTGGTTCTCATAGTTGATAGGCTGTGCCGAGCCTTGTTTAATCGGTAGTCAGGGAGGTTACACATCGATGTTGGTGGAATTGTGCGAACAATTATCCGTATGGGCAATTCCTGCTGTGTTGTTAATTATCCCAATAATTGGCTATCTACGAAAAGTTAAAGTATACGAAGCTTTTGTTGAAGGTGCAGGAGAAGGCTTCCATACAGCTATCCGTATTTTGCCATGCCTAGTGGCAATGCTGGTAGCTATAAGTATTTTTCGAGCGTCTGGTGCAATGGATGCTTGTGTGTCATTTATGGAGCCGGTACTTAGGGTATTGGGAGTTCCGTCTGATTTAGTTCCACTCGCAATTATGCGGCCATTATCAGGCACTGGCTCGCTTGGTCTAGCGACAGAACTTTTGAATACTTATGGTCCTGACTCACTTGTTGGGAAAATTGCCTCTACCGTCTTAGCAAGCACAGATACAACTTTCTACGTACTTACCGTTTATTTTGGTGCAGTTTCCGTCAGTAATCCCCGTTATGCTATTATTGTAGGACTATCTGGCGACATAGCAAGTTTTTTTATTTCAGTTTATATATGTCAATATTTATTTACCTAGCTGGTAACCTAAAGTTACCAGTTTTTTCTATACCATCAATAGTGGCACTTCCCCTATAGGCGAATACACTGTAATGTGATTTTAACGCAGGAAATGGGAGGGGAGTCCATGATAAAAGTCGTGGTAGTTGGGGGTGGCTGGGCTGGCTGTGCCGCAGCGCTATCAGCCGCTAAAGCCGGGGCACAGGTAGTTTTGCTTGAGCGCACCGATTTGTTATTAGGAACCGGCCTGGTCGGCGGTATTTTTCGCAACAACGGCAGATTTACAGCAGCAGAAGAAGCCATCGCGATGGGCGGTGGGGATCTATTTGTTGCTATGGATGCTAATTCCAGGCATCGGGGAATTAACTTTCCCGGGCACAGCCACGCTTCGTTCTATGATGTAACTACCATGGAACCGCTAGTCAAAAAAATCTTACAAAACTATGGTATTGAAATAAAAACCAGAACAAGGGTTTCCAGCGTGGTGAAATACGGTAAAAAAATTCAATCCCTTGCCGACGATAATGATGAGGTTATCTCCGGTGATGCATTCATTGACACCAGCGGCACATCTGGACCCATGGGAAATTGCTTAAAATATGGCCATGGTTGTGCAATGTGTATTCTTCGCTGTCCGACCTTTGGTCCAAGAGTAAGTATCTCCGCCAAAGCTGAAGTAAAAGAAATAATGGGTAAAAAGGCCGATGGAACCTATGGAGCAATGAGCGGCTCCTGCAAATTAAATAAAGACTCTCTTAGTCCGGAACTAAAAGAGCAATTAGAAAAAGAGGGTATGGTAGTTATACCTCTGCCGGAAAATCTCAAAAAATCAGGTATGCTTGGTAAAAAAGCATGCTCCCAGTATGCCATTGCAGATTATGCTGAAAATATTGTTTTGATTGATACAGGCCATGCTAAACTTATGACACCATTTTTCCCCTTGGATATGTTAAGAACAATCCCCGGACTGGAACGCGCACGGTACGAAGACCCCTATTCCGGAGGAGTAGGCAATTCTATGCGTTATTTAGGCATCGCTCCATGCAGCAACTCACTCAAGGTTGATGGAATAGACAATTTATTCTGTGCAGGTGAAAAATCAGGGATACTGGTGGGGCATACGGAGGCAGTTGTAACAGGGCTTTTGAGCGGGCACAATGCTGTTCGCTGTTGCCTTGATATGCAGTATCTCGAACTGCCACCAGAACTAACTTCTGGCGATTTTATTAACTATATCCACGAACAAATGAAAACAGAAGAGGGGATTAAACTAAGATACACATTCTCTGGATCAATATATTTTGAACGCATGAAAAAATTAGGCCTTTATTCCGCACAACGCAGTGAAATTAATGATCGGGTCATCAAAGCCGGGCTAAATGATGTTTATAATACATGTTTGGTATAACAGGAGGGGTGAAAATGCTTAATAAATTAACAATGAAGTGTATTGATATCAACTCACCCTACTGTCCCTGTTTGCTTTCGGAAACAAATCACTGCACCTTTTGCAGTCATTTAAAAGGTGAACCTGTGTGTGACTGTAACTGGAGCGGAATGTGCATACTATATGAAAAACAGTGGCAGACAAAAAAACAAAACCGTCTTGTTGATGCCGATGCACCTACGCGTTTGGAATCTGATACCGAATTTGTTATTAAAGAAAAAATTTCTGAACATACATACCTATTAGAAATAGAAATATCCTCAGAACTAGCTCAAGCAGTTGAAAAATGCGGTTCGTTTGTATTCTTAAGAAGACCATCTGATCAACATTTCTACCATTTTCCCGTAGGTATTATGAAAGTAACCGGTAACACTATCCAAGTAGTTGTTGAAACCATCGGCCCCAAGTCTGCTCGCTTGTTAGCAAATGACAATCACCAGGTACTAGTGCGAGGACCGTATTATAATGGTATTTTTGGTCAACCCTGGATTGACAATATAGATAATGGTAAAATATTATTAATAACTGGGGGTATGGGACAGCCACCCGCTGTATCAATAGCTTACCGACTTACCCAAAAAAACAATAAGGTCAAAGCTATAATTGCTCCGGGTAAAATCGGCAAAATATTCATTGCCGACGAACTTGCCAGCCTTGGTATCAAGGTCCAAGAAGTAACCTCTATGCGTCACTTTGGTATGCATATTCTATCCGAAATTCTTACTGCTAACCAAGAATGCCCCGAACTCATCGTCAGCGCCGGACCTGATGATCAGCATTACGGGATTATTGCCGCCATGCAGACAGCCGGAGTTAATCTGCCAATGGCTGCTACCAACAATACTACTATGTGTTGCGGTGAAGGAATCTGTGGTAGTTGTGAACGCAAAACCAAAGACAATAGGCGAGTACGAACTTGTAAAGTTCAGACTGATTTTAGTCAATTCAACCAAGAATAATAAGTTTGAAAGTAGGCGTAGAATTTCTATGTTGGAACGTTTGCAGAAAGTTATTGCACAAGCTGGTGTTGCTTCCCGGCGAGATGCTGAAGAACTCATTAAAGAAGGAAAAGTAACTGTTAACGGAAAAATTGTTACCGAACTTGGCAGCAAAATTGAGCCTAAACGGGATCGGGTCACCGTAGATGGTAAACCGCTTAAAGCCGAAAAGAATGTTTATATCTTACTTTATAAACCCAAAGGGGTTGTAACAACATTAGATGATCCCCGGGGACGAAAAACGGTAGCTACGCTTGTTGCCGCTATTTCGGAAAGAATCTACCCGGTTGGAAGGCTGGATTATAATACTGAGGGACTGCTTATTATGACTAATGATGGCGATTTGACCCACGCCTTAACCCATCCTAGTCACGAAATTGCCAAAACATACTTAGCTAAAGTCCAAGGTTTTCCGCCTGAAGAGAAGCTTGATAAATTAAGAGCGGGAATAAAATTAGAAGATGGTGTAACCGCTCCCGCAAAAATCAACATTGTAGCCATCGACCAGGAAAAAGAACTAACCACATTGGAGCTTGTCATTTATGAAGGAAAAAACAGACAAATTCGCCGCATGTGTGAGGCTATTGGTTATCCAGTAAAAAATCTGAAGCGCGTAAAATTTGCCTTTCTAACGCTAGAAGGCCTTCGCCGGGGGCAGTACCGCCAGCTGCTTGCCGGTGAAATCGAAGAGTTAAAGCGATTAGCAAAGAAAAAAAACAGCTAAATCTCTCCACCCTTATTTCGGAGGTAAATAAGGGTTTTTTGCTAGTTTAAAAAATTACGGAAAAGCGAGTGTGAAACATGCACGTTCTTATTATCGGCGGTGGAGCCGCCGGCCTTATGGCCGCAGTCAGCGCCGCACAGCATGGAGCTCATGTAACAATATTAGAAAAAATGAAAAGCATTGGCCGAAAAATTCTTATTACCGGCAAAGGCCGATGTAATATTACTAACAGCTGTGAACTCTCGGATTTAGTCAAAAATATGCCGGGAAATGGAGCCTTCTTATATAGTTCATTTCATGCATTTAGCAATCAAGACATCACTGATTTCTTAAACCAAGCCGGGCTATCCACCAAAGTTGAACGTGGTGGACGTGTTTTTCCGGTGAGCGACCAAGCCAAAGATGTCATTAAAACCTTTGCCAAAGAGTTATCAAAACTAAAGGTGACTGTGAAAACAGATCACACGGTAAAAAAATTAATAATCGAAAATAATCGAATAATCGGCGCAGCCACCGCAGATGCTGAATATAAAGCAGATGCTGTGATTATCGCAACAGGTGGTGCTTCCTATCCTGGTACAGGTTCGTCCGGCGATGGTTACCGGTTGGCTCAATCAGCAGGTCATACCATTGTGCCGATTAAACCTTCCTTAGTGCCGCTCGAAGTTGAAGAAGAGTGGATTACCGAACTTCAGGGGTTATCCTTAAAGAATGTGACAGCAACCGTAGTTAGCGATGGGAAAAAGGCTGCTGAAGAATTTGGCGAAATGTTGTTCACCCATTATGGCCTGTCAGGCCCTATAATCTTATCCTTAAGCAAAAAAGTGTCCGAGTTGTTCGCGGCAACACCTCGTCACGAAGTAATGATAGAAATCAACCTTAAGCCGGCGCTTAACGAAGATACATTGGACAAGCGACTCCAACGGGATTTTGCTAAATTCGCCCGAAAACAGATAAAAAATGCATTACACGAATTACTTCCAGCCAAATTAATACCTGTTGTTATTGATCTAGCTTTCCTTGACCCGGATAAATTCGTCCATCAAATCACCAAAGAAGAACGATTACGATTCCTCAATGTCTTGCGGCATTTAACCTTTATAATTTCGCGAACCAGACCAGTAGCCGAAGCCATAGTAACAGCCGGCGGAGTGGGTACCAAAGAAATTAATGCTAAAACAATGGAGTCAAAATTAATATCCGGATTATTCTTTGCCGGAGAAGTTATTGATATTGATGGCTACACTGGTGGCTTTAATCTCCAAGCTGCTTTTTCTACAGGGTACGTTGCCGGGAAACATTCAGTTACCACTCGAAATATATAGTTTTAGGACAGGGGAATGGGTATGGAAAACAGGAACGATAAATTTCGCCGCGCACAATTTTCCACTATAGACCGGCTGCTTATAAAACTAGCAACCATTGCCGTTATTCTTGTGCTAGTTGTTCAAGTACTCCTGTTAAATGGAGAAACGCGGAAATACCTTTCCTTAGCAGATAAATTAGAGGGAGAGCAAATTACTTCACCCGCTACCATGTATGCTGCTGATGTACCCTGGCCTAACCCGGATAAAACTACGAATCCAGTAAACAAAGTTGTTGCCAAATCTATACGGTCATTACGACCAAACAAGGATATCACAATCCGGATGATTACCCCTCCGTCACAAGCTGATGCACTTGTTACAGTAAATGGTGAGGCAGTTGGAAACTTCGGTAAAGGAAAAGTTGATATTACTATATTTGATGGTGACTATATTGAAATTGATGCTTCACAAATGCAAACTCCGGCTCAATTTGTTATTGATACTCATAAACACGATCTTATTTTCCCTGCCGACGGTATCCTGTTGGAAAGCCAAAAGAATATTATCGTCGTAGGTAAGGTTATTTTTAAAAAATAATTAATTCCGGAGCAAGATGAAATAGTTATAAAACCTCCTAACTAATTACAAAGATTGGAGGAAATTTCTGTTGGATAGGGAATTATAAATAATACATTTTTGGATATTTGTGGAGGCCTGCAATGATTATAATGATGAACGCACCCACTGCAGATCAAATTAGCCGGGTAATGGACAAGCTTTGTCAGTTGGGTTTAGACAGTCACTTGATAACCAGTTCGGATAAAACTATTATCACTGCGAGTGGAAATTTGTCCGCATGTAATCCCGAATTATATGAAAGAATGCCGGGTGTTGATAAGGTCGTTATCGTTGAAACCCCTTATAAATTGGTAAGTCGGGAGTTTCAACAAAATAATACGGTAGTTACTGTCGGCGATGCCCATTTTGGCAGTGACAGCATCCCTGTCATTGCCGGTCCCTGTGCCATCGAAAGCTACGATCAACTTTATCAAGCAGGTGTCGACGCCAAAGCGGCCGGAGCAGCCATGCTTCGCGGCGGCGCTTATAAACCACGCACTTCACCTTATAGTTTTCAAGGACTTGAAAAAGATGGACTTGAAATCATTAAGACTGTCGGGCGCGAATTAGGACTTCCTGTAGTCTCAGAAGTTACCGATCCGCGTAAAGTCGACCTTATTGCGGATTGTGTTGATATGTTACAGATTGGCACACGCAACATGCAAAACTATGTATTACTAAAAGAAGTCGCCATAACAAAAAAGCCTGTCCTTCTCAAACGAGGCCTTTCAGCTACTATTGAAGAGTGGTTAATGGCTGCCGAATATATAATGTCAGGTGGCAATAATCAAGTGGTTCTTTGTGAACGGGGTATTCGTACTTATGAAACCTATACACGTAATACGTTAGATTTGAATGCTGTACCTATAATAAAATATTTAAGCCATCTCCCTGTTATCGTTGATCCTAGTCATGGTACCGGCAGTTGGCGCTGGGTCACTCCAATGGCTAAAGCTGCTATAGCAGCAGGTGCGGACGGTCTCCTAATTGAAATGCATCCTTGCCCGGAAGAAGCCCTGTCAGATGGCCCACAATCACTAACGCCCAACAACTTTGCCCAACTCATGGAAGAATTAGAGAAATTATCTACTGTACTTGGTCGGTCTTTACACAAAAATAATAAGAAGTAGTAAGAGGGATAACATGGGAAACTATATTAGTCTCAAACCGACTACCAAATTATCAGGAATAGTCAACATTCCTGGAGATAAATCGATATCACATCGCAGTATCATGCTGGCCAGTCTTGCAGATATTCCCGTAACGGTTACCAACTTTCTGCACGCTGCCGATTGTTGGTCGACCGTCAATTGTATGCGAGCACTAGGAGTAACGATCGACCAGAATAAGGAAGGGGATCTAACCGTTACCGGTAATGGCTTTTATGGACTTAATGAGCCCTGTGATGTGCTTGATGCCGGCAATTCTGGAACCACTATGCGGCTATTAACAGGCCTTTTAGGCGCTCAACCGTTTTTTTGCATTATGACTGGTGATGCTTCATTGAAAAAGCGTCCAATGGGACGAGTTATAGCACCCTTAACAAAAATGGGATTAAATATTATCGGGCGCGAACAATCCCGTTATGCTCCGCTGGCACTTACAGAAGCAGAACAAGTTACAGGTATAGAATATGATATGCCTGTAGCCAGTGCCCAAGTGAAATCGGCAATTTTACTGGCTGCGCTATACGCAAACAGCCCAACCGTTATTACTGAACCTATGCCATCACGTGACCATACTGAACGGATGTTCGAAACGTTTGGTATACCGATAAAACGCTCGGGCAAATCCATCATAATCGATCCGGTAGGGCAGATTTGGGCCCCCGAACGTATCAACGTACCTGGTGATATCAGTTCAGCCGCCTTTTGGTTGGTTGCTGCCACGATTATTCCTAATAGTCAGTTGCTATTGGTTAACGTAGGTATTAACCCTACTCGCACAGGTATTATCGACATTCTTAAGTTAATGGGTGCAGATATAACGATTACCAATGAACGTTGGAGCGGCCGTGAACCGGTAGCTGATATCATAGTTCGGTCTGCTAACCTGACAGGTATAACAATTGAACCGGAAATAATTCCCCGTCTTGTTGACGAAATACCAATATTGGCTGTAGCGGCTCTGTTTGCTGAAGGACAAACCGTTATCAAAGGCGCAGAAGAGCTTCGTGTAAAAGAAACTGACCGGCTGAAAGCCATAACCCTTGAACTCAATAAAATGGAAGCTCACCTTGTTGAAACAACAGATGGCCTTATTATAAATGGCCCCCAAAAATTAAGCTTTGCTAAATGCATCTCCCATCACGATCATCGTATGGCGATGTCTCTGGCCATTGCAGGAATCGCAGCTCAAGGTGTTGAACTCGTAGAATCGGATTGTGTTAAAATTTCTTATCCTGACTTTTTTACTGTTCTCGAAAAACTAAAGCAGGATTAGCAGGAGGTTACTATGAAACGTTTGAATATTGCAATTGATGGACCAGCTGGTGCAGGAAAAAGTACTGTAGCCAAACTTGTAGCACAAAGATTAGGATATATCTATATCGATACAGGTGCTATGTACCGGGCAGTTGCTTGGCAGGCCATCAATAACAAGATAGAATTAGACAGCACAGCTATTGCTAACCTTGCTCGCCAACTCGAGCTAAAACTTGCATATATAAATGGAAAAACCGAAGTAGCAGTTAATGGCCAAGACATTACAGAAGCTATCCGTACCCCGGAAGTTAGCAGAGTGGTAGCAAAAGTGTCCCAGGTTCCTGAACTGAGGGAGATCATGTTGAAGCTTCAGCGGGATATGGCCAAACAGGGCGGTGTTGTCATGGACGGCCGCGATATCGGAACTCACGTTCTGCCTAACGCCGAAATAAAAATCTTTTTAACAGCTTCCATTAGTGAAAGAGCCAAACGTCGGTGGCAGGAGCTAACAGCTAAAGGATATAGTATAGACTTAACAGAACTCGAAGCAGAAATTGCTTGCCGTGATAGAGAAGACTGTGAACGCGAAATTGCCCCGTTGATTGCAGCCGCTGATGCAGTAACAGTTGACACTACTTCCTTATCGATTGAAGCCACTGTAGAAAAAATATTAGAATTATGCGAGGAGAAATAGACCGTGTATGGTTTGGTTCATGTTATACTAACTACTTTTTTCTCAGTTTTTTTTCGCTTCAAAGTATCAGGGCTTGAGAATATTCCCGCTAGCGGTGCAATTGTTGCGGCAAATCATATAAGTCTTTGGGACCCGCCTGTCGTTGGTTGTGCAATGCCCCGGCAGCTTCATTTTATGGCCAAAGAAGAGTTATTCAGAAATCCGGCATTTAACTGGCTGATCCGAAAATTAGGTGCTTTTCCTGTAAAGCGTGGTTCTCCTGACCGAACAGCAATCCGGAATGCGATAACGCTTCTTCAAGAAGGTTCTATTCTCGGAATTTTTCCGGAGGGCACCCGGAGTAAAAATGGAATTTTAGGTGCGCCAGAACCGGGATTGGCCTTAATAGCAATAAAAGCAGGGGTTCCCATTATACCTACTGCGGTTATCGGAACCAATAAAGTATTCTGCGATGGACATATACTCCCTCAGTTCGAAGTACGTTTTGGTAAACCAATTGTACTTAAGAGAGAAAATGATGCGAAAGAGAGTATGGAAGCCATGAGTAACAAAGTCATGATCGAAATTGGCCGTCTTCTACAAACAGACAACACGAATAAGCAAGGTTAGCCCATGGAAACCTATGCAATTGGAGTATTGGACACTAATTTATCAATAGTCTTAGTTCAACGTATCTCGATAATTGCGGTTTTCGCCTATGTATTATCACACACACAAGCCTTCCGTTTAATTTTTAAAGAAAATGCAACTCTTCGTGAACAGCTATTATTGATATTTATTTTTTCGTCACTTTCGATTGCCGGTACATATTTTGGTATACCGATTGAAGGGGCAATTGCTAATGTTCGGGATACTGGTACTATTGCTGCCGGTCTTCTTGCTGGCCCGCTGGTAGGAACTATTACTGGGCTGATTAGTGGTTTGCATCGCATTTATTTAGGTGGTTTTACAGCACTTCAATGTGGCATTGCGACCATAATTGGTGGTATTCTAGCCGGCTATATCCATGTGCGTATAAAGCCAAAATCACCGGAATGGATTACCGGCGTAATTACCGGAGTTGGTGTTATCTTACTTAGCATGGCCTTTATATTGTTATTTGTTAAACCTTACGAAGCCTCTTGGTCGCTTGTCTCACAGGTAGCAATACCCATGTCATTGGCGAATGCTATCGGCATTGCTATTTTTATGATTATTATTCATAATGCCAGAGAGCACCAGACTAAAATAGCCGCACTGCAAACTCATAAAGCTCTTAAGATAGCTAACGTCACACTACCGCATTTTAGACAAGGACTTAACCCAACATCAGCAGAAAAGGTGGCTGCCAATATATTAAATATGACTTCGGCTGCAGCAGTAGGAATTACCGATCTGGAAAGGGTATTAGCCCATGTTGGCCTTGGAAGCGATCATCATACTAAAGGCATGCAAAAATTTACTAAACTGACGCAAGCGTGTTTAAGTCAACGGCAAGTAACAGTAGCACAAACGCAAAATGAAATTGGGTGTAATGTTCATGACTGCCCTTTAAAATCAGCCATCGTTGTACCGCTGTATTGCCGGGATGAGCTTGTGGGTACTCTAAAAATTTATTATGCTCACGAAGAAGCGTTGACTGCTCTCGATATCGAATTCACACAAGGTCTTGGCCAGGTTTTTAGTACACAACTTGAACTGGCCGCTCTGCAGCACAAGGCTGAACTAGCGGCAAAAGCAGAGCTGAAAGCTCTCCGCGCCCAGATTAATCCCCATTTTTTATTTAATGCACTTAATACCATTGTATCTTTTTGTCGTACTAATCCTGAAAATGCCCGCAGTCTCTTAATTGAGCTAAGTGATTTCTTCCGGCGCAGTTTAAAAACTGCCCGTGATTTTGTCACCCTCAAAGAAGAACTTGAACATGTCGATTCCTATCTGACTTTAGAACAGGCTCGCTTTGGAAACAGACTTACTATTGAACAAGATATTGCCCCTGATGCACTTGATGTCTTAATACCAACATTTACACTTCAGCCGTTAGTAGAAAATGCGGTAAAACACGGTCTCTTAGCTAAAACAGACGGGGGTACTATAAAAATCTCCGCAAAAGTAATTGAGAAGCAGGTCGAAATTTCAATAACAGACAATGGGCTAGGCATACCACTAGATATACAACAGCAGATATTACAATACGGTTTTGGCAAAGGAGCCGGTGTAGGTTTAACCAATGTTAATGAACGCCTTAAAGCTATTTATGGCCCTAAACATGCACTTAGTATCAATAGCGTGGAAGGTAAGGGGACAATAGTAATAATTCATATTCCTATTGGCACGGAGGTTGTAGTTAATGGCTGACCAATTACGAACAATCAGAATAGTTATTGTCGATGATGAAGAGCCGGCGCGCAGCGAATTAAGATATCTGCTGGAGCAATTCCAAGATGTTGAAATTATTGGCGAGTTTTCAAATGGTGAAGCAGCAGTCAAAACCATACCATCCTTAAATCCACATTTAATTTTTATTGATATTGAAATGGCAGGTCTGAATGGTATTCAAACGGCAGAAAAGATAAATACCTCCAATGTTATACCATTACTTGTTTTTGCTACTGCACATGAGGAATTCGCCCTAAAAGCATTTGAGCTTAATGCCGTGGATTATTTACTAAAACCATTTTCGGCAAAGAGAGTAGCGCAGTGCATTGAAAAAGTCCGCACAATGCTGGCTGAGGTTGTAAAAACAAGTCACGATAAACGAGAACCGAATTCAATACCAACCTATAGCCTCCAAAAGCTGGCTATTGAACATAACGGTAAAGCTTCGGTAATCGATACAAGGGATATTGTTGCTGCCTATTGTAACGAAGGGCAATTATCTATTCGTACTTCCGATAAATGCTACTATACAAACATGCCCCTCCAGGATTTGCAGTCGCGCCTGGATGATCGTTTGTTTTTCCGAACACATCGTGCCTACCTTGTTAATATCGAAAAGATTAGAGAGATAATTCCTTGGTTTAACGGTACTTATAATCTAATCTTAGAGGGTTTCACAGAAGAGATTCCCGTCAGCCGCCAGCAAGTCCCAAAATTAAAAAAGATGTTTGGTTTATAAAGTAATGTAACTATGTAAACTGACTTGTGCTATTGACCAGGACGACAGTGTATTTCGCCCTGGTTTTTTGTCATTTCACCACAAAGCTGTTGCCTGGTAAATATACCATGTTGTATTATTTAAATATATAGAAAATTCATTCTCAATATTAAAAAAATTGGTAAAGGGGGGAGTATCAGGTTATTTATTGTTACCATGCGATAACTTTCTCTATGGAAATCTTGAAAGGAGGACTTATTCATGAATTCAGTTAGTTTATTAATTGTTTCCGTTTGCGTGTATGTATTAGCTTATCGCTATTATTCCGCATTCATTTCGGCAAAAGTTCTTGCTTTGAATGATGCCAACATAACCCCTGCCTATCGCTGCAATGACGGCAGAGAATTTGTACCAACCAACAAATGGGTGTTGTTTGGTCATCACTTTGCTGCAATTGCCGGCGCCGGTCCGCTTGTCGGCCCAGTATTAGCTGCACAATACGGCTGGGGTCCCGGCTTTGTGTGGATTCTTTTAGGTTCAGTTTTTGCCGGTGCAGTTCACGATTTCATTATTCTTTTTGCTTCCGTACGTCATAATGGGCAATCCTTGGCAGTTATTGCCCGCCGTGAAGTTAGTCCGCTAACCGGTGTAACCACTTCATTATCAATTCTCTTCATTATTATTGTAGCTCTTGCTGGTTTGGCTATCGTAGTTGTAAATGCCCTGTTTAAAAATCCTTGGGGTGTTTATACATTATTCATGACCATCCCAATTGCAATTGCCGTTGGTCTTTATATGTTCAAAATATGCCCGGGCTCCATTCGTTCTGGTTCTATTGTCGGCTTCCTTTTGGTATTGGCCGCTGTATTTACAGGTCATTGGTTAAGCCCCGGACAGCCTTGGTCCGGAATTGCCAGCATATTTGACCTTACTAAGCAGCAATTATCCCTCGCATTACCAATCTATGGCTTCTTTGCAGCCGTTCTTCCGGTATGGTTTCTGTTAGCTCCCCGTGACTATTTAAGTTCCTACATGAAAATCGGTACAATCTTAGCTTTGGCACTTGGTATTCTTATTGTTCAACCTACCGTTAATATGCCTTTTACCACCAGATTTATTGATGGTGGCGGACCAATTATTCCCGGACCGTGGTGGCCGTATGTATTCATTACTATTGCCTGCGGTGCTATTTCCGGTTTCCACTCCCTTATCAGTTCAGGTACTACACCTAAGATGATTGAACTTGAATCTCAAGCACGTCTGATCGCCTATGGTGGTATGCTCACCGAGGGCTTTGTTGCTGTAATGGCTGTTATTTCAGCAGTTGTACTCATGCCCGGTGATTATTTTGCAATCAATAGCCCAGCAGCTGTTTTCGCTAAATTGGGTATTCCTACCGTTGAAATCAAAGAATTATCCCGTCTGGTACAGATGGATGTAGCTCATCGGCCTGGTGGCGCCGTATCGCTTGCAGTTGGTATGGCTCACATCTTCTCAACCATCGGCGGTATGAAACACCTCATGAGTTACTGGTATCAATTCGCTATTATGTTTGAGGCGATGTTCATTCTAACCACAATTGATGCCGGTACCCGTGTAGCTCGTTATATCCTCCAAGACATCATCGGTACTTACCTGTACTCTCCACTTAAGCAAACTAACTGGTGGCCTGGAATTCTCTTTACCAGCGCTATCGTAACTTTCAGCTGGGGCTACCTGCTCTATAGCGGTGACGTTGCTACCATTTGGCCGCTCTTCGGTGTTGCTAACCAGCTCTTAGCAGTAGTTGCTTTGGCACTTGGTACTACTATTATCCTAAAAATTGCTCCTAAAAAATCCTATGCTTGGATAACTTTTGCGCCGCTTGCTTTCTTAACGGTAACAGTTATCGCTGCAGGCGTAATGAACGTACAAATGTTCTTCAACCGTGGTGATACCTTAGGCAATACCAATGGTACTGTAAGTGTTTTCCTTATCATTCTGGTAATTATCACCTTGCTTGATTCCATTAGACTGTGGCTCAAGCTATTAAAGAATGATAAGCCTATCGGTATGAACACAGAAATCACCGCTTTCACTTGCCCGGTTGACAATAAGCCTAATATTCCAAGCTAACAGTTGATAGGTAATGCAACCTAATGAACCGCCACTACTACAGACTTTGTCTGAGTAGTGGCGGTTTTGGTTTGCATTTTATTTGAAACACTAGAACAAAGGGGTTATAATAAAAAGATGAGTATGCCAAACACTACCAACAGGAGGCTTTTATGAAAATATACCTGGCCGAACACCGGGGTTTTTGTTATGGAGTAAACCGGGCTATTGATATTGCCTTAAACGCTAGAAATGAAAAGTTACCGGTACATACTTTAGGTCCGATTATCCATAATCCACAAATGGTAAGCCGCCTAAAGGAACAGGGTATTGACGTAGCCGAAAAACTCACAGACATTTCCACCGGCAAAGTCATAATCAGATCACATGGCGTTGGGCCTGACGTTTATAAACAGGCTGAAGATAAAAACTTGGATGTGGTTGATGCCACCTGTCCACATGTAAAGAAAGCGCAGCAAGCGGCGTATAACCTGCTGCAGGCTGGCTATCAGGTTGTTATTATCGGCGAAGAGAATCACCCAGAAGTTAAAAGCATATTTGCGTGGTCCAATTCTAATGCGCATGTAATAGAAACTAGTGAGGACGCAAAAGCACTGCCGGATTATCCACGGCTTGGAGTAGTAGCACAAACTACATTCGCTGCCGACAAATTCCTTACCATAGTTAAAATTCTGGAAACAAAATGTGACGAACTAAAGATTGAACGCACTATTTGCACAGCAACTGATCTTAGGCAGCAAGCTGCGATCGATTTAGCCAAAAAAGTAAATGTCATGATCGTAGTAGGGGGTAGAAATAGTGCTAATACGGCAAGATTAGCAAATGTCTGCCGGGATACTGGCTGTACAACTTACCATATAGAATCAGCAGCCGAATTAAGACCAGAATGGTTCTCTAATGTACAAGCCGCCGGAATTACAGCCGGTGCGTCAACCCCTGATTGGGTAATTGAGGAGGTATATAGTAAAATGGAAGAAATGAGCCTAGGAAATGTTGTTAAACTGGAAACCGGCAGTGTAATAAAAGGTACTGTTGTAGGTATTCGCCATGATGAAGTATTCGTCGATATTGGTTATAAGGCGGAAGGCGTCATTCCCCTAACTGAACTTGCATATCCGACCCCGCAAGCGGCTGCTGATGCCGTAACCCTAGGTCAGATCATTGACGTTTTGGTAGTAGAGGCGGAAAGTAGCGACGGCCAAGTTAAACTGTCCAAAGTACAAGCCGATAAAATTACTGCCTGGGATAAGTTGGAGACGGCGTACACCACCAAACAACCAGTCGAAGCTAAGATAACCGAAGTGGTTAAAGGTGGACTCGTGGCAGCAGTATTTGGTATACGCGGCTTTATTCCCGCGTCACAGGCAGATGCGCGTTTTGTTGAAGATTTAACTCTTTTTGTTGGTCAAATCATTCAAGCATTGCCAATCGAAATTAATAGAGAAAAACAAAAGGCTGTTCTTTCCCGTAAACAACTTCTGCTCGCTGAAAAAGAGGCTAAAGAAAAAGAGATATTTGCGAAACTGTCTGTAGGACAGACTATTGATGGTAAGGTAAGCCGTTTGGCTAACTTTGGAGCATTTGTTGATATTGGTGGAGTAGACGGACTTATTCACATCTCTGACTTATCGTGGCAGCGGGTTAAATCCCCGGATGAAATAGTCCATGTTGGCGATGAAGTCAAGGTTGTCGTACTTAAGGTCGACCTTGAAGCCAAAAAATTATCACTAAGCTTGAAAGATGTTGAGCGTGACCCTTGGTATGCGTCCGCTGATAAGTTGACTATCGGATCAATCGTGGCCGGTAAAGTTGTCAAAATTGCTAAATTTGGTGTTTTTGTTGAGTTAATAGACGGTATTGAGGGCTTAGTACATATCTCAGAGTTATCCGAAAAACGAGTAACCAACCCGGAAGAGGTAGTGAGTATTGGTAATCAAGTTTCTGTCAAAATATTAAGTATCGATCAAGAAAATAAACGAATCGCACTTAGTATTGCCCAGGCCGAACAAGACAAAGAAAGAGCTGAATTCAGCGAATATTTATTTAAGCAGCCTTCAGCTTCGTCCGGAGTTACGCTGGGTGATAAATTTGGGCATTTGTTTAAGCGGGAGGACTAAAATAAAGCATGTTACGGCAGTCACGCAAACTTGAACACATAAAGTACTCCATGTTATTAGAAGATGGCCCGGCGGCTGCCGGATTTACTGATTTTCACCTAGTCCATAATTGCCTGCCTGACTTGGCTTGGTCTGATATTCATGTCGAGACGGCTATAGCAGGTATTCCACTGACACAACCTATCATTATTAATGCCATAACCGGCGGTGCCGAGGACGTTACATCGATTAACCGTGAATTAGCGGAATTTTCTTCTCTCACGGGCGCGGCTATGGCCGTAGGTTCTCAATATGCTGCCATCGAAGATCCCGCTGTCGCTGCTTCTTATAAGATTGTAAGAGAAGTGAATCCTGATGGTATACTATTTGCCAATCTTGGTGCGCATGCTACCTTGGATGCTGCCCGCTATGCCGTTGAAATGATCGGGGCTCAGGCCATACAAATTCATCTTAACGCCGGACAAGAAATTATTATGAGTGAAGGCGACCGAGATTTTAGCGGCTATTTGGCACAGATAGAAATGATAGCAAGCCACGTTGATGTGCCGGTAATTGTTAAAGAAGTCGGCTGCGGCATTGCGCATGAACAAGCTAAAGCACTAAGCAATATTGGCATTAAAGCTATAGATGTAGGCGGTACAGGAGGCACAAATTTTCTTGCTATCGAAGCAGCCCGGAGTAAGTTGGAATTGAACAAAGATATGCTGGAGTGGGGTATCCCTACCGCAATTTCAGCGGTAGAAACAATTTCGACTGCCTCACCTATTGATGTTATTGTATCAGGCGGCGTACGAACACCGATAGATGTCGTAAAAGCTCTTACCATCGGCGGTAAAGCAGCAGGTATTGCCGGACCTGTACTTAAGATATTACGGCAAAAAGGAATCGAAGGTGCGGTCAGCTGGTATAATGATTTTATTACAGATATTAAACGCTATATGCTCTTGGTAGGTGCTGGCACGCTGCAAGACTTGCATTCTACGCCAATCGTAATTACCGGGTTCAGCCGCGAATGGCTCAATCTTCGTGGTATTGATACAACCCCATTCGCCAATCGAAAAAAACGTACAAAAAGCATGGTCAAATGACCATGCTTTTTGTATTAATACGGCAAAGTTAGTACAAACTAGATTTGACACGTTAACATCAAGGCTATGAGGTGAAAAACATGACTAATATGCCACTTGGTATGATTTTGCTATTAGTTGTCAGTGTACTGGTTTACTTTGGGTTAGCACAGCGAATCCTGGATCGTATGCGGATGACTGATAAACAAGCATTACTATTTATTGGGGGTATTGTTGTCGGCAGCTTTATTGACATTCCAATTATGCGTTCTCCCATGCAAATTACCATCAATGTCGGCGGTGCTATATTGCCTGTTGCTCTCTGCACTTACCTAATTGTTAAAGCTGATGAAACAGCCGAAAGAGTACGAGCAATTGTTGCTTCAGCACTGGTTGCAGTGGCGGTTTCTTTAGGCTCACGCTATTTGCCGTATGAACCCGAAAATATGTTTATGGATCCCAAATTAATTTATGGAGTAACAGCAGGTTTAATTGCCTATATCGCTGGGCGTTCACGCCGCAGTGCCTTTATTGGCGGCATACTAGGGATAGTTTTAAGTGATATTATTCATATCATAACACTATACGGTGTTGGCGTTCCCGGTACAACGTCTATCGGCGGCGCAGGAGCATTTGACGTAACTATTATCGCCGGTATCGTTGCCGTTATGATAGCCGAGTTAGTAGGAGAAACCAGAGAAAAACTGCAGGGTGGACCCGTTCTTGGACCAAATCGCCCGGAAGGATTGTATGAGTTCAGCAAAGAACTGCATCCCAACGAGAAGCAAGGTGATAAACCACAGACTAACCAACAAAATGAAACAAGTAATAAATCCTCCAATAGCGGAGGTGAACACAATGAAAACTAGGCTTAGTATACTTATACTCTTAGGGTTTTTGCTTATCGCTGTAAGCGGCCTAGCTTATGCTAACGAACACAATGACGGCGGCTATTCGACTATAGTAGATGAAGCAGGCAACGCTGTTTATTTGACAGGCTGGCAGGTGCGTGTAGGTGATCAGGTACTTACTGAAAACAATCGTCGTTATGAAGTCGTCCGTATAGAAGGCAATATTGCTCATGCAAAATTGGTTGGCGAAGTAAACCTGACCATGTATGACCCTAACAATCAAGGAATACTTACTCGTTTACAATCTTTTCTCCAGCCGTCTATTGCTAAAGCGCAAGGTGGCGGCAAAGTCTGCATCTATCATACCCACTCTGACGAATCATACGTACCTACCGACGGCAAGGAAAGCATCTTAGGTGCTGGCGGTATTTACAAAGTTGGCGATGCATTTGCCGCGGGCTTAGAAAAGAATGGCATAACTGCAATTCACTCCCAAGCCAAACATGATCCACATGATGATATGTCATATGAACGTTCACGTCGAACCGCTCTCGACTTAGTAAAAAAGGAACAACCTGATGCGATATTCGATGTTCATCGGGATGCTGTTCCACCGCAAGTGTATTCAGCAAATATCGACGGTCAGAATGTAAGCAAAGTTCAATTAGTTGTCGGTAAATATGGTCCGAGCGGTAAACAAATTGAAGACTATGCTCTTCAAATTAAAGCAGCAGCAGACAAACAGCACCCCGGGTTGATAAAAGGGATATTCTTCGCCAAAGGCGGCGACTATAATCAAGATATTCACCCACGTTCTATGCTTCTTGAAGTTGGTGCCCACACGAATGATAGAGAGTCGGCAGAAAAAGGGGTTGCACTATTTTCTGACGTAATACCCACAATCCTGGGAAAATCCAGTGCTCCCACCGGTACTAATGCAGCTGGCGCTAATAATGCAGCAGGCTACGCGGGGCTGGGATCGGCGGCTGGCGGAGCCTCTGGTGCTACTAAGTCTATGGGTTGGATTTTAGGAATTTTAATTGTAGGCGCTGCCGCTTTCTTGTTCTTAAGTACCGGCAGCATGAAAGAGGCAGGCGCTAAACTTAAGAATTTTGCCTCTAATGAATTTGCTAACTTTTTTGGTCCCAGAAAGCGTCGTAGTGCTGATAAAGATTCCAGGAAGTCTGAAAAAGACGATGAGAAAAAGTAAAGTAACAATCAGGCAGGCTATGTCCTGCCTTTTATATTTTTTTTTAAACAGAACATTTTATTTTACCGTTTAATACTACGCTTTGCAGGAAAATATATCTACTAACGGAATATTAAAAGAAGGGGGGAATACTTTGACATATAAAGGCGTTATATCTAAAGTCAGAAATGACAGTATCGGTGCTGAAATCGGCCTAATCCCCGGTGACTGTTTACTAGAAGTAAATGGAGAGGCTGTTCAAGATATTATTGATCTCAGCTTTGCCTTGGCTGAAGAAGAAATTGAACTGCTGATAGAGCGAATTTCTGGTGAACAGGAATTAATAGCTATTGAAAAAGAATTTGACGAAGATTTAGGGTTAGAGTTTGAAACTGCTGTATTTGACAGGGTTCGCCCGTGTGCGAACAAATGTATTTTTTGCTTCGTTGACCAAATGCCGCCAGGAATGCGGGACAGCCTGTATATCAAAGATGACGATTATCGACTGTCTTTTTTATATGGTAATTTCATAACACTTACCAATCTAGGTCCTCGGGATCTTAACAGAATTGCCAGACTGCATTTATCACCGCTCTATGTTTCAGTACACACCACGAACGGTGAACTAAGAGAGAGGATGCTCGGTGGTAAACAGGCGGGTAAAATAATGGACCAACTTACAGAGTTGGTAGATAAAGATATTAGCCTTCACACCCAGGTAGTGCTATGCCCAGGCTACAATGATAGCAAAGAATTAGAAAAAACTATCAGCGATCTATATGCTATGCATCCATCGGTGCTGTCATTAGCTATTGTTCCGGTTGGACTTACGCGCTACCGTGACAATTGTCATCCTTTAACCAAGTTTTCGCCTGAAGCAGCAGCGGAAGTCATTAAAATTGTTCACAAATGGCAAAAAAAATGCCGCAAAGAAAGCCAGGAATCCTTTGTATATCTGGCGGATGAATTTTACTTAGCTGCCGGTAAAGAAATCCCTGGTTACGAATCCTATGACGAGTTTCCGCAACTAGAAAACGGCATTGGGCTTGTTCGTAGTTTTCTGGCTGAATGGGAAGAAGCACAAGTAACCGCTAGTGGTTATGATCAGCCACATTATATTGATGTTGTTTGCGGTGTTTCTGCAGAAAGAATCCTTTCACCGCTTCTTGCTAATTTTTCAATTCCCAATTTAACAGTTCGAGTTATCCCTGTTGACAACAAGTTTTTTGGCCGTGATGTCACCGTAACGGGCCTATTAACCGGCGGCGATATAATTAATGCTTTGGAAAAACTTTCGGAACCGCGGGCGGGTATTATAATTCCAGGAGTAGCCCTTAGAAAAGGTGAACAAGTTTTCCTGGATAATCTCACACCCGATGCTATTGCCGATGAACTTAAAGTGCCTATACGCAGCGCTTATTCTGCCCAAGATTTAAAACAATTGCTTGCCGCTTGGCGATAGCAAGCAAGTTATGATGTAACAGGTAAATCCGACACTCTTATTTCATCAAGTATATATAGGCAATGGTAAAGGAAAAACTACGGCTATATAATAAGCATAAGCAGCCTTTAGCCTGACATTCTGGTATACTAGGAATAGATTTTTATAAATGTACAAGGTGGTATTCAATGAGTAAACCAATCGTTGCAATTGTTGGCCGGCCTAATGTCGGTAAGTCTACACTATTTAATTATATTGGTAAAAACCGTCTATCCATCGTTGAAGATATGCCCGGAGTTACCCGTGACAGAATTTATATGGATGCCGAATGGCTGGGACGAGAATTTACTATGATTGATACAGGCGGTATTGAATTTGAAACCAATGACAAAATTCTTACTGCAATGCGCAATCAAGCCAAACTAGCCATTGACGAAGCTGATGTTATCATGTTCATTGTCGATGGCAAAACCGGAATGACTTCAGCGGATAATGAAGTGGCCATAATTTTGCGTAACACCAGAAAACCCGTTTTGTTAGTAGTTAACAAAGTAGACAATATGAAAAATGAAGCCGATATCTATGAATTTTACAATCTCGGTTTAGGCGACCCAATTGCCATTTCGGCTACTAATGCCCTTAATATTGGCGATATGCTTGACAGACTTGTTGAAAACATGCCGCAAGAACATACTGAGCAAGAAGACAATGATCAAATTAAAGTTGCAGTTATTGGGCGGCCTAATGTCGGCAAATCATCTTTGGTGAATTCAATTATCGGTGAAGAACGGGTTATCGTCAGTGACATCCCTGGCACAACTCGTGACGCAATTGATACACACTTTACTAAAGACGGCCAGGCTTATGTTTTGATCGATACAGCCGGTATGCGCCGCAAAGCAAAAATCGATATGCCGGTCGAACGTTACAGCGTTATCCGTTCCTTACGGGCTGTCGACCGTTGTGACGTCGTATTAATGGTTATCAATGCCGAAGAAGGCGTAACAGAACAAGATAAAAAAATTGCCGGTTATGCCCATGAAGCGGGCAAAGCCAGCGTAATTGTCGTTAATAAATGGGATTTAATTGAAAAAGACGGTAAAACATCACTAAAATTTACCGAAACAATTCGTGAAGAACTTGGTTTTATGCAATACTCACCGGTGCTGTTTACCTCCGCGCTTACTAAGCAAAGGGTTCACCGGGTAACTGAATTAATAAAATATGTAGCTGAACAACATTCCATGCGGGTAGCTACAAGCGTACTTAACCAAGTAATTGAAGATGCCACTGCAATTAATCCACCGCCGTCAGAAAGAGGCCGCCGTCTCAAAATTTATTTTACCACTCAACCTGACGTTAAGCCGCCTACTTTTATTTTCTTTGTCAATGACCCAGAGATTATGCATTTTTCGTATTTGCGCTTTTTAGAAAATAGACTAAGAGAAGCGTTTGGGTTTGAAGGCACTCCACTTAAATTAGTGGTTCGTGGCCGCAAAGAAAAGGATGAGTAACAAATAGGAGAGTGGAATAATGGAATATATGCTGGTTATTCTCACCAGCTATTTAATTGGTTCAATTCCCAATGGGCTAATAATCGGCCAAAGCTTTTATAAAGTCGATCTAAGGCTGTTCGGCAGCAAAAACATTGGAGCTACTAATGCATTTAGAACGCTTGGTCCGTGGCCCGCGTTCTGGGTATTTCTTACCGATGCATTGAAGGGTGTGGCTGGGGTACTCATTGGACAGTACCTCGGCCATACTGCTTTGACTGAATTAATCGGCGGCATTGCTGCTATTGCTGGTCATAACTGGTCAGCATTTTTAAAGTTTAAGGGTGGTCGCGGTGTAGCGACAGGTCTTGGTGTTATTGCAATTATTGTTCCTAAAGTTACGCTAATTGTTTTTATTGTATGGGCACTCATAGTATATTTTACACGCTATGTATCATTGGCATCCATTGTTGCAGCGGCTTTGGTACCTATTACTATGTGGTTATTAAATGCCAGACAGGAGTTTTTTTATTTTGGCATATTGGCCGCTTTATTTGTTATTGTCAGACATCGCCCCAATATTGAACGTCTCTTAAAAGGTCAAGAATCCAAAATTAAAGCCGGGTGCAAGCCGGATGTCAGTTCCGAAAAGGAGAAGTGATTTTAATAAAATGCATATTGCAGTAATCGGCGCAGGCAGCTGGGGCACAGCTTTAGCTTCCGTATTAGGACAAAAGCATAGTTCTGTTATGCTGTGGGTTAGATCTGGCAAACTAGCTGAACTTATCGCGTCAACTAGAGAAAATCCCGACTATTTGCCTGGTTGTAAATTACCGGAAGCAGTTCAAATTACAAATGATTTAGCTAAAGCCGCAATTAACGCACAATTACTCGTGTTAGCTACACCATCGCATGCGATACGCGAAACAGCCGCAAAATTATCACCGCTTATCCAGACTAACGCAGTTATTGTTAATGCCGCAAAAGGTTTAGAACTAAATACTGTAAAACGTATGTCAGAGATAATTGCTGAAGAATTGCCTGTAGTTGCTAATAATATTGCCGTTTTATCCGGTCCTAATCATGCCGAAGAAGTAGCACTAAGGTCTCCTACGGCCACAGTAGCTGCGGCTGAATCCCGCAAAATAGCCGAGTATGTACAAGAGACCTTTATGCTGCCATTCTTTCGTGTATATACTAACCCTGATATTGTCGGTATAGAGTTGGCGGGAGCACTTAAAAATATCATTGCTCTTGGAGCTGGTATTTCCGAGGGGTTAGGATTTGGTGACAACGCTAAATCAGCCTTAATGACCCGTGGTTTAGCCGAGATTACTAGACTTGGTATGGCGATGGGCGCAAATCCGTTAACTTTCGCCGGCCTTGCTGGTATTGGTGATCTTATTGCTACCTGCACCAGCAAGCACAGTCGCAATCGTCGTGCCGGCCTTCTGCTGGCAGCAGGTAAAACTTTCGAACAAATTCAGGATGAAACTTCTATGGTCGTTGAAGGCATACGCGCAACAAAAGCGGCAAATCAGCTTGCCACCAAATATAACATTGAAATGCCGATAACCGAACAAATTTACCAAGTTCTCTACCAAAATAAATCCCCTAAAGATGCTGTCCTTGATTTGATGACACGTACCAAAACCAATGAAGTTGAAGAAGTTGCACTTAATAATTTAAATTGGAACTAAATAAACTTGGCATAAAAAAGTATGGTAGCTAATAAAGTAAGGTATGATTTACTTTTTAGTTACCATACTTTTTTATATTTTGTAATATTTGGAGTGGCCTGTCATATATTTATAATGACAATTACCGTAATCAGGGAGGGAGACGCCAGATGGAAAAATTCGACCTGTTTAGAGATATCGCCGAACGCACCGGTGGAGATATTTATATTGGTGTAGTCGGCCCAGTCCGCACTGGTAAATCTACTTTTATTAAGCGTTTTATGGAGACCATGGTACTGCCTAACATTACTGATCCTTATGACAAGGAACGCGCAAAAGATGAGCTGCCACAAAGCGCAGGCGGCAAAACTATTATGACTACCGAACCTAAGTTTATTCCCAATGAGGCAGTCGAAATCAATGTTAAAGACAATGTAAATGTTCGGGTGCGGGTTGTAGATTGCGTTGGCTACACAGTAGATGGCGCACTTGGCTACGAAGAAGAAGAAGGCCCTCGCATGGTGCTCACACCCTGGTTCGAAAATGAAATTCCGTTCCAGGAAGCAGCCGAGGTTGGCACCCGTAAGGTAATAACCGAACACTCAACAATCGGTTTAGTTATTACTACAGACGGTTCTGTTACCGATCTGGCTAGAGATAAATATATTCCGGCTGAAGAACGCGTTATCACAGAACTAAAAGAACTTCAAAAACCCTTTTTAGTTCTTCTTAATACTAATAGACCAAATTCTAAAGATACCCGGGAACTTGTAGCTAAGTTAGAAGGAAATTATGACGTACCGGTTATTCCTGTAGACTGCGCTCAATTAACACATGATGACATCTATGGTATTTTGCAAGAAGTATTATATGAATTCCCCGTTAAAGAAGTTAACATTACACTGCCTAAATGGGTCGAAGAACTTGATAAAGACCATTGGCTTCGTCAAAAATTTGAGGGAGCAGTTAGTGATGTAGTTCAATATATCCGTCGACTACGCGATATAGACAGAGCGATTGATGATTTATCAGGTTATGACTTTGTTGCCGACGTAATCCTTCACGACATGGATCTTGGCAGCGGCATTGCCGTTATTGAAATGACCGCCCGCTGTGATCTATTCTATAGTGTTCTTGAAGAACTAACCGGCTTCACCATTACTGGCGAACATCATCTATTACGTCTCATGAAAGATCTTTCTGTAGCCAAACGGCAGTATGATAAGATTTCCACGGCTCTTGAGGATGTTGAACAAACAGGCTATGGTATAGTACCGCCACAGCTTGATGAAATGATATTGGAAGAACCCGAAATTATACGTACAGGCAATCGTTTTGGTGTAAAACTTAAGGCTTCTGCACCATCTTTACATATTATTAGGACAGATGTGCAAGCTGAAATTTCACCAATTATCGGTACTGAAAAACAAAGTGAAGAGCTAATACAATATCTTATGCGTGAATTTGAAGGAGAACCTGAAAAAATCTGGCGAACCAATTTATTTGGTAAATCATTAAATGAACTTGTCCGTGAAGGTATTCAAAATAAACTGACAGGTATGCCGGAAAATGCACAAATAAAACTAAAAGATACACTGCAGAAGATTGTAAATGATGGTAGTGGCGGGTTAATATGTATCATTTTTTAAAAAGGACTATATTTTTCACAAAACTAATCGTCAGTCTGTAAAGGGCTGACTTTTTTTTTGTATTTTCGCTTGTATTTATACGCTATTTGATGATATAATGTCTACCATATACAGATATAAATCCGCAACAGCAGTACCAAGGAGGGAATCGTATGGTTACAGGTCAAAAAGCCGTTTTTTATCTAGTTCGGGAAGAGATTTTGCCTGAAGCGATAAAGAAAACAATTAAAGTAAAAGAGTTATTAAAACGTGGAGAAGCAAGAACAATTAACGAAGCCGTAGAAAAAATGGAATTAAGCCGTAGCGCCTATTATAAATATAAGGACTATGTATTTCCGTTTTACGAAGCTAGTAAAGAAAAAATTGTTACACTTGCTTTATTATTAGAGCACAAATCAGGTGTATTATCGAGAGTTTTAAACACTATCGCTAATGAACATGGAAGCGTACTTACCATCAATCAGGGCATCCCGTTACAGGGAGTTGCCAACGCAACAATCTCCATTGAGACTGCCGAGTTAGTTATTGATTTGGAAGCAATGCTTGACAAACTACGCATGGTAGACGGAGTGAAAAGGCTAGAAGTTTTAGGTCAAGCTTAGGAGGAGAACTATGAGCGCAATCCATATTGCCTTGCTGGGAATGGGGACTGTCGGTACCGGTGTTGTAAAAATATTATCTAATCATGCTCCTAACATTGAAAAAAAGGTAGGAGCACCCGTTATTATAAAGAAAATACTGGTACGAAATCCCAATAAAACAAGAGATATAGCTACAGATGCTCAGATTGTCACCAATTTTGATGAAATATTAACTGACCCTGACATCAAGGTTGTTGTTGAAATTATGGGTGGCGAATTTCCTGCTAAAGACTATATGTTAGCCGCACTTAACGCGGGCAAACATGTTATTACCGCAAATAAAGACGTCGTCGCTAAACATGGCCGCGAACTATTTGAAGCGGCCGAAGAAAATCATACCGATTTCTTATTTGAAGCTAGCGTTGGCGGTGGTATTCCCATTATCAGACCACTTAAACAGTGCTTAGCCGCCAATAAAATTAGCGACATTATGGGTATTGTCAATGGTACTACCAACTATATGCTCACCAAAATGACTAATGAAAAAATGGATTACGGCGATGTGCTGGCAGAAGCCCAAAGTAAAGGCTACGCTGAAGCCGACCCTACAGCTGATGTTGGTGGTTACGATGCAGCCCGCAAAATTGCTATTTTGGCTTCTATCGGATTTGGTGCCAGAATTACCTTGGATGACGTCTATGTTGAAGGGATAACTAATATTACTATTGAGGATATAGAGTACGCCCGGGAACTTGGCTATGTAATCAAACTTCTCGCTGTAGCCAAACAAGATGAACACGGCATCAACGTCCGGGTACATCCGGCGTTCTTACCCAATACGCATCCGTTGGCCGCAGTAAATGACGTATACAATGCCATATTTATCAAAGGTGATGCCGTAGGAGAAACTATGTTTTATGGCCGCGGCGCAGGGGAATTACCAACAGCCAGTGCAGTAACTGCCGATATTATTGATGTTGCCCGTGATATTCGCCATAATGTCAGCAGTAGAATCTTGTGCACTTGCTTTGAACAAAAACCTATATATCCTGTTAACAAGACTGAATCCCCTTACTATATCAGGTTATTAGTAGAGGATAAACCGGGTGTGCTAGCGGCAATCGCCGGCGCTTTTGGCGCTCAACAGGTCAGCCTGCACTCAGTAATTCAGAAACGTAAAGTTGGTTCTGCAACCGAACTTGTACTTATAACCTACCGGGTATCGGATGAAAGCATCCGCCTAGCCATGAATACCTTGCTTGGTATGTCCATAGTGAGTAAAATTGGCAACGTAATTCGCGTAGAAGCAGAACAAATTTCATAGCATAACAAGGTGGCGATACCATGGCAAATGCCGTAAAAATCCGCGTACCGGGAACAACGGCCAACTGCGGTCCAGGCTTTGATGCGGTCGGCATAGCCTGTACAATATATAACGAGCTGGAGCTTAGCTTGAGCAATGAAGGCGGGATATCTCTCGAAGTAATTGGCGAAGGTGCGGGAGCCATCCCCTCCGATAATTCCAATGTTGCCGTTAAGGCAATTAAAATGGTTCTAGCCAAAACCGGCCACAATTATCAAGGTATCCAATTGAAACTGACAAATAACATTCCTTTAGCAAGGGGACTGGGAAGTAGTGCTGCAGCCATCGTCGGCGGCCTTATCGCTGCTAACGAACTAACCGGTAACTCGCTTACTAAAGAAAATATTCTTGACATGGCAACCGCTCTTGAAGGTCATCCCGATAATGTGGCTCCAGCTATTTTTGGCGGGATTACCATTAGTATCCTAGACAGCGGTAATACCCAGTACTTACGCTTCCTGCCACCCAGCGGCTTTTCTATGGTAGTTGTTATTCCTGCGTTTAATTTATCGACAAAGGCGGCCCGTAAAGTTTTACCGGACTCGGTACCTTTTTCCGATGCAGCTTTCAATGTAGGCCGGACAGCGCTCTTAGTTGGTGCTTTGTGTTCCGGCGAACTAAAACTACTATCTTCAGCGCTTGAGGACAAATTACATCAACCATACCGTGAAAAACTTATTCCGGGTATGGCGCAGGTACTGTCAGCAGCTCGTCAAGCCGGAGCCCTGGGAGCCGCGTTAAGCGGTGCCGGCCCCTGTCTTATAGCCTTTACTTCTAGCAATCCCGAGGAAGTAGGGCACGCAATGGTTAAAGCCTTCAGAATCCATAATGTAGAAGCAAAGTTTCATATACTAAATATCGATACGCAAGGCGCAATTAAATTATAGCTAATAACGAACCCCTGCTCAAAATAAATGAGCAGGGGTTATTTTATGTATTTTTACGACACAATAACTTCAACTGACTGAATTTTACCATTAGGATTAGAGCTCAGGCTTAGTTTACTACTACGACAACAGGAGGTATCCCTCGTGGCTAAAGTAATCGTTATTGGTGGGGGGTGGGCAGGCTGCAGTGCAGCCGTATCCGCAAAGAAAGCCGGGGCAGAGGAAGTAATCCTGCTTGAGCGAGCAGATATGCTCCTTGGTACAGGATTAGTCGGTGGTATCATGCGCAACAATGGCCGCTTCACAGCTACTGAAGAAGCCTTTGCACTGGGCGGTGGTGATATATTTGAGGCAATTGACAAAGTTGCCCGCCACAAAAACATTGAATTTCCCGGCCATAAACATGTTACCCTTTATGATGTTGCCCATATTGAACCTGCCATTAGAAAAGTTTTAGAGAGTTATGGTATTACCTATAACCTTATGGCCAGAGTACGCGATATTACTATGGAAGGTCAAAAAATTAAATCCGTTATTACCGACAAAGACGACGAAGTATACGGTGATGCTTTTGTCGAAGCTACCGGTACAGCTGGCCCACAAGGTCAATGCAGCAAATACGGTAACGGCTGCGTAATGTGCATTATTCGCTGCCCGTCGTTTGGCCCTAGGATAAGTATTGCCGCCCGCGCTGGTGTTAGGGAAATGCTCGGAAGAAAAGCGGATGGGAGTTTGGGCGCAATGAGTGGTTCATGCAAGCTTCATAAAGAATCCTTAAGTCAAAATATTGTCAATGAACTTAATACCAAAGGAGTTGTTGTTGTCCCTATCCCGGAGGAGCTAAAGAAGGCTGATTCTCTTTCAATTAAAGCCTGTCAACAGTATGCCTTAAAAGAATTTGCTGACAACCTAATTCTTCTTGATACCGGCCATGCCAAACTGATGTCACCATTCTATCCTCTGGACAAATTGAGGAAGATACCTGGGTTTGAAAATGCCCGTTACGAAGATCCCTATGCCGGTGGCGTAGGGAATTCGATGCGGTTTACGGCGCTGTCTCCTCGTGATAATACCCTTAAGGTTCAAGGCGTAGACAATCTATTTTGCGGCGGCGAAAAAGCCGGGCTCTTGGTAGGTCATACCGAAGCCATTGTTACAGGCACACTAGCAGGTCACAACGCCGTTCGCTATACTTTAGGAAAAGAACTTTTAGTACTGCCTGAATCCTTGGCTATTGGAGATGCGATTGCCCATGTCAGAGAACAGATGCAAACAGAAGATGGCTTAAAACTTAAATACACTTTTTCCGGCGCCGACTATTTCAAGCGTATGCAGGAAAAAGGCTTATATACTACTGATGTCCAAAAAATAAAAGATCGTGTAGCCAAAACAGGTTTAACCAATATTTTTGCCCGACCCATCAAATAATAGTAATGGGAAAGTTTTAAATAACTACGATTTTCCGCCTTATCTAGATGTTGGCATAACACTTCAAGGTAAAATCCATACCCGTCTATGCCGTTGGGCGAAACAAACAGACTAATCGAAGCTTCCATAAAAAGCGGGGCTGTGCTGTTGACAACACAGCGTAAATTAGGTAAAATATAATTTGTCAGTCAGCACATATAAGAAAATAAATGACGGCATAAATATCGGGGCGTAGCTCAGTTTGGTAGAGCGCTACCTTGGGGTGGTAGAGGCCGCACGTTCAAGTCGTGTCGCTCCGACCAGAATTACAAGAAAAAATCTAGATAAGTTAGGACTTTGCGAGTTTTACTTGCAAGGTTTTTTTTATTGTCAAACCAAAACTACCCTGATAACACCATCGTGAAAATGCCTTGAACGATTATTTCACCTAGCGGATGATCAAATAGGAAACTCCAAAATACTTACACATTCCATTGAAGAATGCTTTTTTAATCTTCATGCACATTTTTTTTGCAATGATAATATAAGACAACTGTTATTGTCTTTGATAATAAATTCCAGTAGTATATAATTCATAAGCTACAGTTCTTTTTGTTGCCTATTGTTTTATTATTTTCTGACTAATAGACAATGATATGCATTCAATTTAACGTCTTGCCAGGGAGCAAATACCATGAAACGAACTTGGATTACAATTTGTTATATAATAATTATCCCTTTCTTAGGATTAACTGCAATAGCACTAAACGTGAATCAGCATGATAAAACCGCTGCTGATCAGCAACCGATAGTAGAAAAATCGTCAGTACCCAATAAGAGGATTTATAAACCGGCTAATGCTAATGAATCAAGAAATGATTTTACAACGAATATTGTTACTAAACCACAAAAAGTTGACTGGACAGGTGCGGTCTTGTTTGCCACGGTAATGCAATACCTAGAAACTCCACAGACTAATATCCAACAATTATTTGACGGAAAAATAAACCGTCTTAGTCAGGAAGAATTTTATGCTGGATCATACTATTTGGAAGACAGTTTGTATTGTGAATTAATATGGATTTCAAATAAGGATCATTTGTCATTGGGTTTTAAAATATCGGGCATAACTCCGAATGTCAAAGCGTTAGAAAATGTAATAGAAGCAAGATTAAACAAGCCATCAAAAGAAATTTATCAAAAAAATGATTATATGAAAGGGTGGTATGATAAGACATACAATAATATGAATTATGATATTGAATATTACCACCACGCTGACAATGAGCGATCAACTTTAATAATGAACATTCATCCGTACGTTTATCATTAAGATGATTGGAAAGGGATGCTATTTTGAAGAACACGATTGGCATCATAATTTTTCTGTTGATTTTAGTATCATGTTATTTTTATCAAGAAAGTTTTAATGCTAATGAACGGAAGGACGTAAATATTGAATCATCATCAATACTTGCGCCACCTACAAATGAAACTATTGAACCATCAGATACTTTTGTGGAAAAAAGAAGTACTTTTACATATAAAGATCAAACAATTCAATACCTACTTATTTTCCCTGCTGGATACACCCAAACTACCAATCGGTGGCCATTAATTTTATTTTTACATGGAAGTTCACTTCGTGGACAAAATTTAGATTTAGTGAAGGAATATGGTCCAACCTGGGTTGCAGAACGCCGCATCGATTTTCCCTTTGTTGTTCTTGCACCACAATGTTCCGAAAATGATGACTGGGTGAATAAGCCAGATATTCTAGTTACACTGCTTGATGAAGTTTTAAAGAAATATCGTATAGATCAGGACAGAGTTTACTTAACAGGAACAAGTATGGGAGGAAGGGGCACATGGTCTTTAGCTTGTCAGCATCCGGAATATTTCGCAGCAATCGCTCCTCTGGCCGCTGCCAAACCAATAATTCCCACAAATTGGAGTAAGCAAATGATTTCTATGCCAATATGGGCTTTTCATGGCGAAAAAGATACTATTGCTCCACTAAAAAATGATGAAGCTATCCTTGATGCACTACGCAATCAAGGAGGTACACCTCGTTTCACGATTCTGCCCGGTCAAGGACACTACATCGCTGGTGTTTATAAAAATCAAGAACTTTATGATTGGTTTCTTACCAATACTCGTACTCATCTGCATTGATATAAACAATAGTGAAAGTAAGTAGCTTGCTGAACAGCTGATACCGATGTTTTTGCCATCGGTCAAGAGTCAGACTCAGTTGCTCATAAAAAATTTATCGGACATAACACCTAATCTAGGTCATTCGATGCTTACTGCATTACAGCCAAAAGAGATCCACATACTCACGAACTTGAATTTTCTAGATTACTCTTACTGACAAAGCCGCTAGCCTATGTTGGGGTGGGAGAGACCGCACGTTCACTCTCCGAGCAGAAAATTCGCGGGTTCGCAGGTATTGCGAATCCGCTTTTGTATTAATCTATCTCCAGAGTTGTCCCCTAAAGCAATTTTAAGTGGACAAAATTACATATTGTACACATATAAAGGGCAGGTCATTAATGACCTGTCTTTATTTTAATGTCTACTTAATGAAAGTTACATTTTCATAGTCGTTCGTAAAAATGGCAATATCAAAAAATGTCCACTTCCGCCGGACTTTTTGGCAGGAATTTCCAGATAGATGAAGAAGTAGCAACGATGTGAGCGAATTAGACATTTCAAAAGCTTTACCTTTGATCCGGGCGGAGGCAGTGATCTCCGTAAAAATAAAAAAGGAGCAGTGATAAACATGGTTGAATCAAGTACCCCGCAAGCCCAGACGGATAAATCAATGTCCAAAGCAACAGGCGCTTTATTTTTCATTCAGACTTTTTCCACGCTTGGATATGCAATTCTTTACTCAACGTTAGTACTTTATGCAACAAAAAAACTGGAAATACCCACAGATATGGCAACCGCCGTAATGGGCAGCTTCGCCGCCTTCAATTACGGGCTGCATTTTCTTGGCGGCTACATGAGCGGGAGGTTTATTTCCAATCGTCACCTTTTTATTATCGGTATGGTGTTTCAACTGATAGCTTGCTTTGTTATGGCACAATGTACTATTTTTACGATGTTCCTGGGATTGGCCATGTTCCTGACGGGATGCGGTCTCAATGTAACCTGTATAAATAATATGCTTACCCAGTTGTTTGACGCGGAAGACCCGCGGCGGGAAAAGGCCTTTTTATGGAACTACAGCGGCATGAATATTGGCTTTTTTATTGGCTTTACAGTGAGTGGCTATTATGAATTAGCTGCCGATTACACCTCTTTATTTCTTTTCGGTGGCATTGGAAACTTGGTCGCCATTGTAGTTGTACTCCTTAACTGGAAGATTTTAGCCGACAAGGATACTTACCTTACGGATAAACCGGTTGGGGAACGGCACAAACAGTTGTGGAAAGCTTACCTTATTATATTTGGACTCTTTGCAGCCTTGAATGTTTTACTTAAAAATTCCGACTTAAGCAACTACTTATTAATTGGCACCGGTATTGCAATGTGGGCCGTCACTCTGGCCATTTCCCTATCAAGGCCAACATTGCAAGAAAAGGCCCGAATGTTGGTTTTCTTTATTCTCACCATGTCTTCCCTGGTCTTCTGGATGTTATACCAGCTTGCTCCGATGGCCTTGGTCATCTTTATTGATAACAATGTAAATAACATCATGGAGATTTTCGGAAATTCCATTAAAATTGCTCCGCAATGGGTTCAAAATATAAATACCGTAGTAATTGTTTTTGGTGCTCCGGCTATGGCTTGGTTATTAGATATTTTACGCAAGCGCGGCTTTACTATTTCAAACCCCACACTGTTTGCTATTTCATTAACTTCAATTGGCATTGGTTTTGTCATATTGCCTTTAGGTATCAGCCTGGCGGATGCAACAACCGGTTTGGTAGCTTTTAGCTGGGTATTCTGGTCCTATATTTTGCAAAGCATCGGCGAACTTTGTATCTCCCCAATCGGATATGCGATGGTCGGAAAGCTAATACCGAAAAAATTGCAGGGAATGATGATGGGTATTTGGATGATGACCTCCGGCGTGGCGGCAGTTGGCTCTACTTATATTTCCAACTGGGCTATGGGCAATTCAAATGAAACTAACCCTCTATTGACGAATGCCGGCTATTCTCACACGTTCGGTATCATTGGCTGTATTGCAATTGGCGTAGGGATCCTCCTATTTATCCTATTACCCTTGCTTAATAAAATGATCGACTCAAAAGAGGAAATGCCAACAAGCATAAGTGCATAATCCTTCTTAAAGCAAAGAGGAAGTAATAATCAGAAGAAAGAGCCTGATAGTAGTCACAACATTACTATCAGGCTCTTTTGTTTAGTGTTCTCGATTTTTTTTTGCCTTTTTGTACCCACGCAACTATGCTATTGAAAACGCTGACGTGCCACCCCGACTTATTCAAGCTGAAATCTTCACTAACTATTAACCATTAACTGAACTATTGCTAAAATCTGGTCGTTGAGGCTGTTATGAGCATCTGATAAACTAATATAGATACTTGTATTGGGCTAGATAGAATAATATCGCGTGAGGCTAGTTTTCTAGAAAGTAGGGAGGTTCGTTTTGGTCAAAAGCAGTTCTAATCGCAGACTTGACACCTTGCTCATCATCGTATTCTTAATTATTTCCGTACTTATCGGCAGACTAGCAATTTTACAGATGATCCAAGGCAAATCTTATGCGCTGCAGGCCGATGATAATCGCATAAGATTGATGCCAATCACTGCCCCGCGTGGTACCTTTTATGACCGAAATGGTACCTTATTGGTTACTAACCGCCCAGGTTTTACCGTATCGTTAGTGCCAATTTCCGGTCCAATAACTGATGATGTTATTATCAAGCTTGCAAGCATTTTAGACATGAAACCAGAGGAAATTAAAAAGAAGATTGCACAGCAAGAGAATCCACTTGAACCAGTTCGCATAAAAAATGATGTTGGTCCTGAAATTGTCACCAAAATCGAAGAACGCCGCAACCAACTTGAAGGAGTTGTTATTGAAGTTCAAGCTGTGCGGAATTACATTAACAACGAAATGGCTGCCCATCTCTTTGGTTATGTTGGTGAAATAAGTGAGTCAGAGCTTGAAAAAGCAAAAAATGAAGGTTATAAAACCGGAGACCTTGTTGGAAAATCCGGTCTGGAAAAAGTATATGATAAAGAGTTACGCGGCGTTAACGGCGGCAGCCAAATTGAAGTAAATGTTAGCGGTAAACCGCAACATTTACTAGGAAAAAAAGAGCCGATACTTGGTAACGGTTTGGTACTTACAATTGATGCCAAAATACAGAAAGCCGCCGAACAAGCCATGGATAACCAATTATTATACTTACAAAAACAACTTGGCAATCCGAATGCCAAGGCAGCGGCGGCTGTTGCTATTAACCCGCAAACGGGAGAAATTCTAGCAATGGTAAGCCGTCCCACCTTTAATCCCAATTTATTTAACGGCGGGATTTCAGCCAGAAACTGGAAAGCAATCACTGATAATCCTGACAACCCTATGCAAAATCGAGTAATAAATGCTGAGTATCCTCCTGGATCTGCTTTTAAAATAGTTACCGGTACAGCAGCCCTGGAAATGGGAAAAGTGACACCTGAAGAAAAGATTTATGATACTGGCCGCCACTGGCTAATACCTAAAGGCAACGCTCATGGCGCAGCATTAGGATGGATTGACTTTAATGTTGCGATGGTCAAATCAGATAATGTCTATTTCTATGAAATGGGTAACAGGGTAGGTATTGATAACTTAGAAAAATGGGCTAGAGCCTATGGTCTCGGAGCAAAGACCGGTGTCAACTTACTTGGCGAAGATGAAGGTCTTGTTGCTAATCGAAAGTACAAAGAAAAAGTATACGGAGAAGAATGGTACTTATCTGAAACCTTCGACGCTGCTATTGGTCAAGGTTTTCAATTGGCTACACCGCTGCAAATGGCTTCTTTGATTGCCCAAGTAGCCAACGGCGGCCACCGTTACCGCCCTTATCTGGTAAGCAAAATCGTATCGCCAGAAGGAGCAGTCGTTAAAACGTTTGCTCCTGAAGAGCTGAGCAGAGTACCAGTTTCCGAAAAAAATCTCAACGTTATCCGCAACTCTCTTAGGGCTGTTATTGCGCCCGGTGGCACAGCTTCTTATATCTTTGAAGGATTTCCAATACCAATAGCCGGCAAAACCAGCACTGCTGAGAACTCGCACGGTGACGACCACGGATGGTTTGTCGCCTATGGGCCTTTCGACAACCCGACAATTGCCGTAGCAGTAATTGTCGAGCAGGGCGGTTACGGCTCAGATTCCGCTGCGCCAATAGCCAGAAAAATTATGGAAGCAGCCTTTAATTTGCCGCCTGCCAAAGATGTGGCTGACATTTTCGCAGAAGGTGAAGCCGCAAAAGCAAATGGGGGGCAGGCCAAGAAATAACTGTTATCCAATATTGCCCGAATTAAAAAATCTTACATTCTATTATTTCTAAATAGTTAGCAGCCCTATAATCAAAATTTAGGACTGCTATTTTCTATATCCTATTTTTTCGTCTTACGCTATATCCACTCAGGCTTCTGGTACAATTTAGTATCTATTTCATTCAAAAAGTGAGAGGGAGTACCCATATAATAGATATATAGGCAATGCAGAGCACGGGTGCAAACAGTATATAAGATTTGGCGATCTTGACTTCGCCTATAATTTTCTGCATCAGCATTTACCACAAGTACCGCATCGAATTCTAATCCTTTAGCTAAATAGGAAGGAATAACAATAACCCCACTATAGTATTCATCATCTTCCTTGGTAACAAGAGTAATATTCTTGAGGCTTTTTAACAGCTCATAAACTTCTGTGGCTTGTACTGCATTTTTAGTGATTATGCCAATAGAATGCCAGCCCGCATGTAAAATCACCTGAACCGTCTGGTTAATTTGCTCTGCTAACATTTCAAAATCCTTCACTGAAATAACTGTCGGCATTTGCCCCTTTCGTCTGATTGCTACCTCGGTGTGTATACCTGGCAGCAAAGCTTGACAGAAAGCTTGAATCTCCAATGTTGCGCGATAACTCTTAGTAAGCGTAAAGATGAGAGTATGCTCCTGGTCAATAATCTCGCTGGCCTCGGCAAATTTTACGGTTGACAAAAAAGGCTGTATGGATTGGACTGGGTCACCAACAATTGTCCACGAACAGTTAGGAAATAACCGGGTAAGTATTTTATAGTGAAAAGCAGTATAATCCTGTGCTTCGTCAATTACGATATGCTTAATATCTTTGTTTACGGCAAACCCCTGTATCACTCCTAAAAAATATAAAAACGGGGGTAAATCTTCAAATGGAAGTATACCTCTGCTCACAGATTTGACGGTATGAGTTTTAATTGCTTGCCAATCCGTAGGAGAAGTAGTATTACTAACAGCACTGTACAATTTATCGTCTGCGAATAATCTTTTGTATTCAGCGATAATATCAAAACTTGTAAGCTGCTCAATTTGCTCAATAAGCGGCCTTAATTCCTCCCGTGCTTCAATCCTTGCCAACGCTTTTATTATTTTTTCGTTAATTTCTTCACCGGCAGCGGTTATTTGGTCCACTTTTTCCTGACGAATGGTATGAACAAGATCACGCATTCTGTTCTGCAAAATTATTCTTATTTTCTCCAGCCTTATCGAAGGCGGCATCATTGCAAAACTTTCTTGGTAATAATGCAGCCATTCCTCTTTGCGAAATATGGTTTCACCACGGAACTCAATAGCAGGATATTCGCCAACCCATTCCGATGATAGCCATTCTAGATATTTGATTAATGCTTGCATAAAAGGGCTTGAAGACTTAAAGCTTATATTGACTGCTCGTTTTTTGCTAACATTATTCGATAGCACTTCCTCCAGGTAGTCCTTACGGCTTTGGAAGTGCAATTGGATATTAGCATTCGATAAAGTTACATAGTCTTGAAAAGTCATTTGTACAACGTTTTCTTCGCCGATTTCAGGCAATACATTAGAAATATAGTCACTAAAAATATGATTGGGAGATAAAATTAATACGTTTTTAGACGTTAAACTTTCACGATTTTGGTATAACAAAAAAGCTATCCGGTGCAAAGCAACTGATGTTTTGCCGCTGCCGGCCGGACCTTCTACAAACAGCACTTTGTGTTTCTGATCACGGATAATTTGATTCTGTTCGCGCTGGATGCTATTAACAATGGTATGCATCTTATCATCTGCGCTTTTTCCCAGCAGTTGCTGCAAAATTTCATCATCTATTTTTAGGTCAGAATCAAACATATACTCAATACGGCCATCCACAATTTTAAATTGGCGCTTTAGCATTATAACTCCGGTAATAGTTCCGGCAGGGCAATTATAGGACGCCTGACCCCGGCCAAAATCATAAAACATAGCAGACACCGGGGCACGCCAATCATAAACAAGGAATTCACCAGTTTCATTGTCTGATAAACTACCAATACCAATATATATTTTTTCGGTCTCGGAAAACCCACTTTCGATAAAATCAACCCGCCCAAAGTAAGGCGATTTTAGCATTTTTCTCAAGTGTTCCGCCGTATAATGGATGTGTGAAGTGAGGGCGCGCTGCCTGTTCATTACATCAATAATCTGCGCTTCATCAATAGAACTGCCTGTTTTCCAATATTCCTGTAGTGTATCCCGCAGGTTACTTTGGTGACTTTCTGAGGTTTGTTCACTTATCTTTATTTGTGCATGCACTTGGCTGAGTGTTTTTTCCAGTCTCGCTATTTCAAACTGACGTTCTTGTTGCTCCATGAGATCCTCCTGATAAAGAAAATAACGATAAGAGAGTATTCTGTATAAAAGAAGATATGATAGGGGAGGAAAAATAGTATAATCATTTTATAATGATTATCTTAGCACTAAACACATTTGCTATACGTAAAACTTAGACCTCATAACCAAAAAGTAATCAGGTAAAATATATCGCCCTAACTTACACAGTTAGGGCGATACTATTTTTGTTGTCTGCTTATAGCTAGCGTTTATTTTTCAGTATGAGCCATCAGATTAGCTACTATTTTGGCAAAGTTTACTGGATCTTCAGGAGTAAGCCCTTCCATGAGTAACGCTTGACCATAAAGCAATTCACAGTAATCTTTGAAAGTATCAGCTGCAGAAGGCTGTTCAAATATTTTTTTGAGAGTATCAAATATTTGATGTTCGGGATTAAGCTCCAGGATACGTTTGGCTTTAAAAGAGGTTCTATTCATCTCGGCTAAAATTTGTTCCATTGAGATACTAATGCCATTATCATCGCTTACTAAGCAAACAGCACTTGATTTTAACCGGTTACTGATTTTCACGTCGGCTACTTTGCCTTTTAACTGCTCTTTAATTGCATTAATAAGTGTGTCATTTTCCTGGGCAACCTGATTAATGTTTTTCTGTGAATCTTCATTTGCTATCTCTTCGATATCTAGTGTTCCGCGGCTAATTGACTGGAACTTTTTGCCGTTATATTCGCGGAGAGCATCAATAGCAAATTCGTCGACCCGATCAAAAAGGTAGAGAACTTCAATATTCTTTTCTTTTAGAAGTTCCATTTGCGGCAAACTCTCTACCGCGGCGCGATCTTTACCTGTGGCATAGTAGATAGCCTTTTGATTTTCATGCATTCGCGAAATATATTCGTCCAGAGTGCTTACTCCTTCCGAATGAGAAGAAGAGAAGAGTAACAAACCCTTTAACTTGTCACGACCGCTGTAATCCGCATACACGCCTGTTTTGATAGCTTGGGCGTATTCCTTCCAAAACTGCTCATACTTGGTACGGTCTTTATTGAGCATGTTTTCCAATGTTTTGAGAACGCTCTTTTCCAGGTTTTTGCCTACCAATTTAAGTTGTTGGCTATGCTGTAAAAGTTCCCGCGAAATGTTAAGAGAGAAGTCAGGAGAATCAACTAAGCCTCGCACGAAGCGAAAATACTCAGGAAGTAAATCCTGACAGTTCTCCATGATAAAGACATTTTTGGAGTATAACCGGATCCCATTAGTTACTTCCTGCTGATATAAGTCGAATGGAGCATGGGCAGGGATAAAGAGGAGGGTAGTATATTCAACAGCGCCTTCTACTTTGGAATGAATGGTCTCAAGCGGGTTTTCCCAATCATGGAAAAGGTTTTGATAAAGCTGATTGTATTCGTCTTGAGTTATATCGTTTTTGTTTTTCGCCCAAAGCGGCATCATCGAATTAAGGATTCTTACCTCAGTGGTTTTAATGGCAGGGGCATCCTCAATTATTTTCCCATCAGGATCCTTCGGTTTTTCTTCTTTTACGAAATTCATTTTGATTGGATAGCGAATATAATCAGAGTATTTCTTAACTAAATTCTGCAGTATGTACCGGTCAGTGAAATTCTCTTCCGGGTGATCTGGCGAGTTATATTCTTTCTTAAGAGTTAAGATAATAGTTGTACCACGTGTATCCTTGTCGCACTCTTCGATAGTATAGGTACCGTCACCATTTGATTCCCATTTAACACCTTTATGACCTGGAACACGAGTTAACAGCGTAACCTTTTCAGCTACCATAAAGGCTGAATAAAAACCGACTCCAAATTGGCCAATTAGTTCTGTATCAGCGACAGAGCCAGTCTCCTTTATTTTTTCCAGGAAGGCTTTAGTCCCAGATTTAGCGATAGTACCGATGTTGTCAATAACTTCATTAGCGGTCATACCCATACCATTATCAGAAATAGTAAGCGTATTAGTAGTATCATCCGGAATAAGGAAGATTTCAAAATCTCTATTACCTTCTAACAAATCATGGTTGGTAAGAGACTCAAACCGCACTTTATCGATAGCATCTGAGGCATTGGAAATTAGCTCCCGCAAGAAAATCTCACGATTTGTGTAGATAGAATGAATCATCAAATCCAAGAGCTGTTTTGTTTCTGCTTGAAATTCTCTTGTTTCTTTGGCAATGGTTTCTTGAGACATAGTAAACCTCCGATAAAATTAGTATTGTTAGCACTCTAAGTCTCTGAGTGCTAATTTATATTTAAATAATAACCAAAATGTTTAACAAAATCAAATACTTTATTAGATAAAAATACCTTAAAATAGTATAAATAGCATTTTTTCTTTAAATAAATACGAATTACGCAATCTTACTTCGTCTGTCGCCTAATAGCTTCTTTTTAGAAACTTCCTTGACAACCAGCCGGATATTAGCTATAATTCAAACAAATAAATATACTCCTAAATCGTAAGGGGAGTAACTCTCGGATAACGTCAACATACGGTGCCAGGTGGCATCTGGCGTTATCGTTGGTGATAGCCAATAGTGAGACCTTCGGTATGTATTATTGCGTACCTAAGGTCTCTTTGTTTTTTTGGAAAGTGGGAAGGGGAGGGTTATTAAGCTAATTATTTCTTTTCGTTATACAGTATTCACTTAGGTAATACTATAAAATATAAGCATAGGAGGTCTTTAACATGGACTTTTTCGGTACAATTGGACCAGAATGGTTTATGGCACTAGGAAGTATTCTACTAATCAATCTGGTTTTAAGCGGTGATAACGCTGTAGTTATTGCTTTAGCCAGTAAGAACCTACCGGCCGGACAAAGAAAAATGGCAATTTTATGGGGAAGTGTAGGCGCGGTTATCCTGAGAATTATCTTGACTTTTGTAGCAGCTTTTCTTTTAAATATTCCTTACCTACAATTTTTAGGCGGTCTCGCCTTGCTCTATATCGCCATTAACCTCTTACAGTCAGATGGCAATGAAAGTGATTATGGTGAAGCGACATCTTATCGTGAAGCCATTAAGATTATATTGTTTGCCGATCTTATCATGAGTCTCGACAATGTAATTGCATTGGCAGCAATTGCCCAAACTGTTCCTTCCGGAAAATACAGCCTGATAACCGCCGGTCTTGCAACCAGCATTCCATTAGTCGTATTTGGTGCTCAGCTTTTAATGAAGCTTATGGATCGTTTTCCGGTTATTATTTATTTCGGGGCAGGGGTATTAGGCTACGCTGCTGCTGAAATGATTCTCAGCGACAGCGCCGTAGGAGCTTACATTCATGAGTATGCGCTAGCCGTAAAAGTATTGCTGACTTTGGCTGTTATCGTTGGTGGTTATATCTTAAAAGCGCGAAATATTGCCAAAGAAAACAGCTAAATTTATAAGAAAACCCGCATACAGTCACATGAAATGAACCCGGAAATGGAAAGATGAAACAAAAAGCCTCCTATGGTAGGATAAAAATAACCCACGTAGGAGGCTTTGCTATGTCTGAAAAAAAGGAATGAGACATTATTCCAGTAGCTATTAAGGAGCAAGCTATACGAATGCACTTAGAGGATGGGATGACAACAAAGCCATCTCAAACTACATATAAAAAAAGTATAGACCATTGAATTTGATACTAGCGGTCTGTGCCTTTTTGTCTTAACTATTCTTGTTTAATCATCGTATTGCCCTAATACTTTGACGGCATCCGTGATTGGTAACTGCTCAACAGTTTTAAGCTTACGCTCTATAGCGCGGGTACGAACAGCGGCGCCCTCTATTTGCCTGCTTGCCTGTTCAAGTTTTTCTTTAGTTTTCTCAAGCACATCACCAAACTTACCAAACTCAGTTTTAACTGCACCTAAAAGAGTCCAAACTTGGCTTGAACGCTTTTCGATAGCTAGTGTCCGAAAACCTAACTGCAGACTATTTAACAGAGCCGCTAATGTAGTCGGCCCAGTAATGCTAACACGATACTCGCGCTGCAAAGTATCACATAAGCCTGGACGACGTAACACCTCCGCATATAACCCTTCGACAGGAAGAAACATAATGGCAAAATCAGTAGTATTAGGTGGATCAATGTACTTCTCTTTGATTGTTTTAGCTTCCTGCCGAATTCGTATCTCCAAGTTGGCAGCAGCCGCAGCTGCCAATTCCGCGTTAGCCGCTTCCTGCGCATCCATTAGGCGTTGATAATCTTCCTGTGGAAATTTAGCATCAATAGGCAGCCATACAGTCGTATCGTACTCATCCTTTCCGGGAAGTTTTACGGCAAATTCAACCCGGTCTTGACTGCCACGCTTGGTTATCACATTAACAGCATATTGTTCCGGCGTTAGAACTTGTTCTAGCAGAGACGCCAGCTGCATCTCTCCCCAAATACCACGTGTTTTAACATTGGATAAAACTTTTTTTAAATCACCAACCCCGGTCGCCAGCTGTTGCATTTCACCTAGTCCTTTGTGTACCTGTTCCAACCGTTCACTCACTAACTGAAACGATTCACCAAGCCGTTTTTCGAGGGTGGAATGTAGCTTCTCATCAACCGTTACACGCATTTCCTCCAGTTTCTTATTATTGTCAGTTTGAATACTTGCAAGTTTACTCTCCACAGTTTCGCGAAGTTTATCAAGTTTTTGTTCATTCATTTGGGTAAGACGAATAATTTTTTGGTCATTCGCATTAGTAAAGTTATGAAGTTGTAAGGCTAACTCCTCACGCAATACTTTGGTATTAAACGTAAGCTCCTGCCGGTTTTTCCCTAATTCGTCACGTAATATGCCTTCTAAACGTTCCTGTTTATAATTAATTTGTTGTAGTGTTGATAAATCAATCGAGCCCATTTTTTTTAGTTTAGTTAGTATTAAAACGAGAAGACCGACATTAATAATAAGTAGTATAAAGTTGAGTAGAGTAACTATATCATTCATAAATATCCATCCTTATTTGTAGTCTTACGACTTATTCAAGAAACCTTGTTTTAAACCCTTCTTCAAAGGGAAAACAGGAACAATTCTTGGGCATAATGGAATAAAGAAGGAATTATTGTGTTATAAATAGAAAAATACTACCATAATTTAAGGTAATAGTATAATTACGATTATATAGGGGGGCTGACCATGCCTAATAGCCAAAAAATTATTAATGAGACGATTGAAAAGTATGAGAAATATATTAATCCTGCCGTTGCCAAATTGTTTAGATTTATGGGTCTTTCTACTATTGAGTGGGAAGCGCAGGGCAATGTTATTCGGGATATTGAAGGAAAAGAATATATAGATTGCCTTGGCGGATACGGTGTATTCAGTTTAGGACACCGTCATCCTAAAGTAGTCGAAGCTGTTAAAGCCCAACTAGATTTAATGCCGCTTTCCAGTAAAGTTTTATTTGATAAACCGATGGCTGATTTAGCAGAGTTACTGGCCGAAATAACGCCAGGTGATCTCCAATACAGTTTTTTTGTTAACAGCGGGGCCGAAGCCGTAGAAGGCAGTCTAAAATTAGCCCGGTTACATACCGGTCGTACTAAGATCATTGCTACTACTAATTCGTTTCATGGTAAAACTTTAGGAGCTTTAAGCGCTACCGGCCGCGAAATGTTTCGTGACCCGTTCCAACCCCTGTTAACAGGCTTTAGCCATGTTCCATTTGGTGATATTGATTCTCTGCGGGAGGCTGTCGACGATGATACTGCTGCAGTAATTATTGAACCCATTCAAGGGGAAGGAGGCATTATTGTCCCTCCAGATACATACCTAGCCTCAGTGCGCGAGATATGCGATAAAACAGGCGCGCTTTTAATCTGTGATGAAATCCAGACAGGGCTAGCCCGCACTGGCAAAATGTTTGCTGTTGAACATTACAATGTCATTCCGGACATAATCACCACAGCTAAAGCTTTAGGGGGCGGCGTCATGCCTATTGGTGCTTTCACCGCACGTCCCCATGTTTGGGACAAATATATTATCAGCCCGTTCTTACATACTTCAACTTTTGGCGGCAATCCTCTCGCTTGTGCCGCTGGCGTCGCAGCCATTAAAGTTATCAAAGAAGAGGGGCTTATCCATAAAGCTGAGAAAAGCGGTAATTATTTTTTAGGAAAACTGCGTAGTTTAGCGAAGGCATACCCGCAAATTATTAAAGAGGTACGCGGCAAAGGCCTCATGATTGGTATTGAGTTAACCAAAGAAGGTATTGGTGGCTTAATCCTATCCGAAATGATTGACAAAGGCGTACTCATTGCCTATACACTTAATAATCCAAAAGTAATCCGCATCGAGCCACCGCTTATTGTTACCGAGCAACAAATTGATTACGTTATTGATGCTTTTACCAGTGCTTTAGAAAAAGCTGATTCTATGCTGGAAGACTTATAATTACTATTTAGAGGAGGAAGTTAACAAATGCCTTATGTTGAAGTAAATTTACCGGTTAAAGCCACTAAAAGCGAAATTTACCCAATTTTGAAAAATATGGAAAAATACCCGGAATTTATGGCTGACTTGGTAAGTGTTGAAGTAGTAGATCGCAAAGAAACTACAACAATTACGAAATGGGTATCAAATGTAGATGGACGTATTATTAAATGGACGGAACTGGACACATTTGATGATGCTGCTATGCACATCCATTACAAACAAACTGAAGGTGACCTAAAAAAATTTGAGGGGGAGTGGATACTAACGCCCCTGGAAGATGGTACTACAGAGATAAAACTGACGGTAGATTTTGAATTTGGTATTCCAATGATAGCGGGACTCTTAAATCCGATTCTTAAAAAGAAGGTACGTGACAACAGTATGAATATGTTGACTGCCATCAAGGAACGCATGGAAAATCGGGCTTAAATGACTGTTGTTGAATATAAGTAAATCGCTTATAATTAATGTAGATGCATAAGAGAAATGGAGGAGCGATGTCATCTTTAGCTAGCGTGTGTAGTTACTTGAGGCGGTAAAGATAATACTTTTATAGACGCAAATTTGGAGGTGTCTTAATGAACACGCTTAAAACTACTGTTTTGCTTGCTGCATTGACAGGCTTGCTCGTCGCTGTTGGTGCTTTGTTTGGCGGCACTAAAGGCATGACGTTTATGTTTGTTATTTCAATTTTGATGAATTTTGGCAGCTATTGGTTTAGTGATAAAATTGTCCTTAAAATGTATGGTGCCGAAGAGGTTACACCCCAAGACGCACCTGACTTAATACGCATGGTAAGCAACTTAGCTCAAAAAGCTAAAATGCCTATGCCTAAAGTGTATATTATAAACACGGAAGTACCTAATGCCTTTGCTACCGGCCGCGACCCTGAACACGGTGTAGTAGCTGTGACAACAGGCATTATGCGCGCCCTTAATTACGAAGAACTGGAAGGGGTTGTAGCGCACGAGCTTTCTCACATTAAGAACCGTGATACCCTGATAAGCACTGTTGTTGCCAGTGTAGCTGGCATTATAACGATGATTGCTAATATTGCTCAATGGACCGCTATCTTTGGCTTTGGCCGTGGCGATGACGAGGATAGTGGCGGCATCGGCGGTATCGTTGAGTTTATCTTCCTGGTGGTTCTGGCACCACTAGCTGCCACACTTATTCAGCTTGGCGTTTCGCGTTCCCGCGAATATTTGGCTGACCAGACAGGCGGAAACGTATCCGGTAATCCACTTGCCTTGGCAAGTGCTCTTAGAAAAATTGAATACTTTGCGCAGCATCGGGTAATGCCTGAAGCTACGCCAGCCACCTCGCACCTATTTATCATTAATCCTTTTAGCGGTGCAGGCGGTATGATAGTTAACCTTTTCAGCACACATCCGTCAACGGCTGATAGAGTAGCCAAGTTGGAAGAGCAAGCAAAAAAAATGAGATAAAAATTTTAATGCAAAATCCCTCTGAAAATATTTTTCAGAGGGATTTTGTGCAGGATATACGCAGATAAGTATGGAAAAAATATACTAGCGTTATGCGCAGGCAGTTCGATAAAGATTATTTTAGTGGTTAGGGGGTATCTATGAAACTAGTAAGATTTGAATTTGATGACAAAATCAGCTACGGCATTTTGGGACTAGACAATCTAATTACTATTATTGATGGTGACATTTTTAACGGCGGTTATATCGAAAGCACCAAAAAAATACCGTTAACTAATGTAAAATTATTAGCTCCATGCCACCCCAGTAAAGCCGTTTGTATCGGACTCAATTATCATGATCACGCAAGAGAGATGAATCTGAAAATACCTGAAGAGCCACTTATTTTTTTAAAACCTTCATCAGCACTTAATCATCCGGATGGAAAAATCAACTACCCGGCTATATCGCAAAATCTACACTATGAGGGCGAATTGGCTATCGTTATAAAAAAAGAAGCCCGTAAAGTGTCTGTAGAGCAGGCCAGCAATTATATTTTAGGTTACACATGCGCCAATGATGTAACAGCACGCGATCTTCAAATGCGTGATGGACAATGGACACGGGGAAAATCATTTGACACTTTTTTACCGCTGGGCCCCTGTATTGAAACCCAACTTGATCCACACAAACTATCTATCAAACTATTATTAAACGGCCACGTTAAACAAACATCCACTACCTCTAATTTAATTTTTAAAGTTCCAGAATTGGTAGCCTTTGTTAGTCAAGTTATGACCTTGTATCCCGGCGACGTCATCCTTACGGGTACACCCTCAGGTGTAGGACCTATGGAAGTAGGAGATACTGTTTCTGTTGAAATTGAAGGTGTTGGCCAACTTAACAATGTTGTTGTAAAAGAATAATAGAATCGAACCATGTGAATTTCTCACGTTAATTAGAGAAATACTAGTCTCTATCATTATGCCAAATACATGTTATGGAGGCCAAGTATGGAAAATAACTATGAAAGTACATTGGTATTGTTAAAACCCGATGCCGTTCGAAGAAAAGTATGCGGAGAAATCATTGCCCGTTTCGAGCGCAAGGGACTAACAATTTCTGCCATGAAATTATTGACGCTTACACCAGAAATGGCCGCGGAACATTATGCCGAACATAAAGGAAAGCCCTTCTACTTAGGATTAATTGAGTTTATTACATCAGGTCCTGTTGTGGCTTTAGTTTTAACTGGACCGAATGCTGTGAAAATGGTTAGGAACATGATGGGAGCTACCGATCCTGCCAATGCTGCACCAGGTACCATTCGTGGTGATTATGCAGCAATCATGTCTAAGAACATTGTACATGGCTCAGATAGCATAGCCAGCGCGGAGAAGGAAATCGCTATTTATTTCACTGAACAGTAATCTGTCAGTACGGAGGTAGAAAATGAGTAAAGTTTATACGAAAACAGGCGACAAAGGAACTACCGGTCTATTAACAGGTGAACGTATTAAGAAGACAAGTGCCAGAGTAGAAGCTTACGGTACTGTGGACGAGATTAGTTCAGCCTTGGGGTTGGCGAGAGCAAACTCTGTCAAATCAGAAGTAAAAGAAACAGTATACAAGCTTCAAAAATTATTGATGCTGATTATGGCAGATTTAGCTAGTAGTGGTTCCGCAAATCATTATATAACAGCAGACCACGTAACAACCTTAGAACAAATTATTGACGAATTTGACGCAAAACTACCGCCCTTACATAGCTTTGTTATTCCTGGAGATACCCCCGGAGCAGCTGCTTTAGATCTTGCAAGAACAATTACCCGGCGGGCAGAACGACAGTCTCTGAGGGTACAAGAGCAGGGAGAGGCAATAAATGAAAACTTGCTAATATGCCTAAATCGCCTGTCTGATTTGTGTTTTGTATTGTCCCGTTATGAATCTGAGGTCTAACAGTAAATAATTTTCAGCGGCTTTCCATTCATTGCACAACTTTGCTCGGCCCGCATAAACTATATCGATAGCTAAAGAATGGATGCAATAGATAATAGTTAACAAGGGGGCGTACAGGGTGAATTTTCGTTTTTATGTAATGTCGCTGCCAGGACCGCTGCGTAAATTGATGCGTATGTTCATAAAAGTATAAAGGTTTAACTGATACATACAAGAAGAGCCATTAGATATAATGGCTCTTCTTGTATGTATTGAGTTGTTTGCATACTTTTTGGAAAAATTTTATAAATATGGAATAAAGATTAAAAAAAATGCTCATTTTAACTTAAACAAAGAAGTCTGAAAAGAAGGAATATTTGAAGTAAGCAGAGAATTACAGCTAACAATATGTCAGTAATGAAATTAACCATACCACAACAGGAGGGAACTAGCCATGAAAGAGTACAAGAGCGACAGGTTAAGAAATGTTGGAATTGTAGCCCACGGAGGAGCCGGCAAGACATCCTTGACAGAAGCCATGTTATTTAATTCTGGCGCGGTTAACCGTTTAGGACGTGTTGATGATGGTTCGGCAACAACTGACTTTGATCCGGAAGAGATCAAACGTAAGGTTACAATTAGTACGGCTTTAGCGCCTTGCGAGTGGCGCGAACATAAGATAAATTTTGTGGATACACCTGGCTATGCAGACTTCGTAGCCGAAGTTAAGGGAGCCCTCCGTGCTGTTGACAGCGCGCTCATTGTGCTGTGCGCCGCTGCCGGAGTCGAAGTTGAAACCGAAAAAACCTGGAATTATGCCAGTGAATTAGGATTACCCCGAATGGGTTTTATTAATAAAATGGACCGGGAAAACGCCGACTTTTATAGTGTTGTCGATAGTATGAAAGAAAAATTCGGCAATGGCGTTATCCCGGTTCAACTACCGATTGGCGCTGAAGATAGCTTTACAGGTATCGTCGATTTGATAAAAATGAAAGCATATCTTCCAGGGAAAAATGGCAAAGAGTGTGTCGAAGAAGAAATTCCCGCAGATATGCTTGAACAAGCGGAAACAGCCCGGATGGCGCTAATTGAAGCAGCAGCCGAAGGCAATGACGACCTGCTAACCAAATACCTGGACGGCGAAGAATTAACGGATGAAGAGGTGCAATCAGGCTTGTTAGCAGGCATTGCAAAAGCCAAAGTTTTCCCGGTATTATGCGGATCGGCCACCAAAAATATCGGTGTAAGACATGCGCTTGACTCAATTCTCAACTATCTGCCATCACCTGACGCTAGTACAGTAATCGGATATCATCCTGCTACTAAAGACGTAATAGAGAGAAATGCTTCTGATCCATTTTCAGCTATGGTATTTAAGACAACAGCAGACCCCTTTGTTGGGCGTTTAAGCTATATCCGTTTGTTCTCCGGCACCATGAAACCCGACAGTACCCTATACAACGCTACCAAAGATAAATCCGAACGAATTGGCTCAATTTTTACTCTCCGCGGCAAACATCAAGACCCTGTTACAGCTGTTCATGCCGGCGATATTATTGTCGTTGCCAAACTGCAAGAAACAGCCACCGGAGACACCCTCTGCGAAAAAGATAAATCGATTATCTTTGATCCAATATCTTATCCCAAACCGATGTTTACGCGCGCTATTGAAGCCAAAAACAAAGGTGATGAAGATAAAATCGGTCAGGCTTTAGCGCGTCTTATGGATGAAGATCCGACGTTCAAAGTCCGTAAAGATGTAGAAACTCACCAATTGCTGATCTCCGGTATGGGCGAGCTGCATTTAGACATTATTTCCGAACGTATGAAACGCAAATTTGGGGTTGAAACTCTGTTAGCCGACCCCAAAGTTCCCTATCGGGAAACAATTCGTGGAACAGCTAAGGTAGAAGGCAAACATAAAAAGCAGAGCGGCGGTCACGGACAGTATGGGCATGTTTGGCTTCAGCTTGATCCGCTTACACCTGGCGCACAATTTGAGTTTGTAGATTCTATTTTTGGCGGATCAGTACCTCGTCAATATATTCCAGCTGTTGAAAAAGGTGTGCGCGAAGCATTAAACAATGGTATCCTTGCCGGCTATCCTATGGTAGATGTCAAAGTAACTTTAACTGACGGTTCTTATCATACCGTCGACTCGTCCGAAATGGCATTCAAGATCGCCAGTACAATGGCACTTCGTAAAGGTGCGCTTCAAGCCAAGCCCGTACTCTTGGAACCAATTTACTCCGTTGAAGTACTTGTTCCAGAATCATATATGGGTGATGTAATTGGCGACCTAAATACTAAACGTGGCCGCATTCAAGGCATGGAACCCATTGGAGGCGGTTTAGGCAGAATTAAAGCGCAGGTGCCATTAGGTGAAATGTTCCGCTATAGCATTGACTTACGCTCAATCACCCAAGGCCGCGGTTCCTTTGATATGAATTTTTCTCACTACGAAGATGTACCCGCCCGCATTGCCGAAAACGTTATTGCTAATGCTAAGAAAGATAAAGTAGAAGAATCGTAGAACTAAACCCTTGGTACACCGAATACAGTGCACCAAGGGTTTTCTATGTCCAAAACAATTGTTTAGGTAAAAAATAACGCATATATTCTATTTTTCGCTTATAGATATTTGAATTAGATAAGGTGTACTATATAATGAAGTTACATATCCTTGATTTATGGAGGTTCAAATGAGCAAATTTGTTTTAAAATACAGCACGAATGGTGTCTGGTATGGAATATTTAGCAACTTAGACGCTAAAGGCGTAAAACATGGAATATCATCACGACTGGGAGGAAAAAGCGCTCATCCTTTTGCAAGCCTTAATCTTGGCTTACATACAGGTGATGACGCCGAAGCAGTGTGGCACAACCGCCAAGCTTTCTGTCAAGCACTGCAATTACCTGTTGAAAAAACAATTACCGCTGAACAGGTGCATGGTGATGTAGTTCAAGTCGTTACAGATCAGGACGCCGGAAAAGGTATCCGACATTACCATGAATCTATCCGAGGAACAGACGCCCTTATAACAAATGTGAAAAATTTGCCACTAATGCTATTTTTTGCAGACTGTGTCCCTGTTTTAATTTTCGACCCGGTAAATAGAGCCATTGGCATTAGTCATGCCGGTTGGAAAGGCACTGTTGCCAAAATAACACAAAAAACCGTATTATCAATGCAACAGCATTATAATACGAATCCCTCTGATTGCATTATAGGTATCGGTCCGTCTATTGGTCCTTGCTGCTACGAAGTTGATGAAACTGTGATAAACAAATTAAAAACCAATTTTTCCAACTGGGAAAGCCTAGTGATACCAAACGGCAGCCGCTGGCAACTTAACTTATGGGAGGCTAACCGTCAGCAACTAAGAGAAATAGGGGTACAAGATACTAACATTACCATAAGCGGCGTATGCACTGCTGATAATACAGCCCTTTTCTTCTCTCACCGGGCTGAAGCCGGACGTACAGGCCGTATCGGTGCAGTTATTTCTTTATCCGATAACTAACCCTCTTCTCCAAGTGAGAATTAAGAACGGAAAATCCCTGGATAAGGGCAACTAACCTTAACGTGGAATTAAAACCTCATCTGAAGTTAAGTCTACTTTATAAAATGGGCAATTTTTTATGTAAAAAGCTAGAATAATATATATTTTTTGGAGGAAAATCTTTTTTATAGGCGAATAAACTATTAGAATGGAGGATTTGCTATGTCTATTGCTCAAAATATTTCTGAAATCAAAAGCAAAATTGATATAAATAAGGTAAAACTGGTAGCTGTCACTAAGAATCATAGTGTGCCAGCCATGGTTGAAGCTATTGCGGCAGGAATTACTGCAGTAGGCGAAAACCGTGTTCAGGAAATGATGGCTAAACACCCTGAAATTCAAGCCGCTGGTAAATTAGTTGAATGGCATCTTATTGGACATTTACAAACTAACAAGGTGCGTCAAGCAGTGCCTTTGGCAGACCTCATTCATTCAGTGGATAGTGAACACTTGGCGGTTGAAATTGACAAAACTGCCGGTAAATGTAATAAGCGGCAAGATATACTCCTACAAGTCAACGTAGCTGACGAAGACAGTAAATTTGGAGTAGAGCTGGGACAAGCTTTGCCATTGGCCAAACAAATTAGTCAACTTGCTCACATTAGATTGTGCGGACTTATGACGATTGCACCGTATGCAGACGACCCCGAAACGCTTCGGCCTGTATTCAGAGAGTTACATACACTGTTTGGTGAATTAAAGGCTCTAAATTTAGCCAATACTGATATTAAATGGTTATCCATGGGTATGACAAATGATTACCAAGTAGCTGTTGAAGAGGGAGCAAACTTGGTACGTATCGGCACTGGAATATTTGGTTCGCGTAAATATTAAGGAGGAGAGAGAAAGTTATGAAGTTCATGGAAAAAGTTTGGGGCAGTCTTGGTCTGTTTGAACCGTCAGAACAAGAGGAAGAGCGTCCAAGAATAGAAGAAGCCGATCCTAAAACCAAACTAAAAAACAACAACGTTGTTTCATTGCCCACGGCTCCCCACAGCCCGCAACAATCTAAACAAGTTAAAGTGATGGTAGTCGAGCCATTTTCGTTTGATGATGCTCAACACGTAGCTGATTATCTTAAAAGCCGTAAACCAGTTGTGGTTAATCTTGAAAGCACTGAACCAGAGATTGCTAAACGTATGATTGATTTTATTAGTGGTACAACTTATGCATTAAATGGACAAATACAAAAAGTGGGCAATAATATTTTCTTATGTGCCCCCAACAACGTCGATGTTGCTTATAGCCCGAGGGAAGATGTCAGCGACAAAACGCTGTTGCCTTGGGTAAATAAATAGGTTTCGAATTACCGGATGGAGGTATTATGTTATCAAATAAAAAAGTTGGGTTTATTGGCGGCGGCGCAATAGCGGAAGCACTCATTCGCGGTATATTGAACTCTAAACTGGTATCCCCAACCCAAATTGCAGTAAGTGATATTTCCATACAGCGTCTGGATTATCTTCACAACACTTTTGGAGTAATAACAACTAATAAAATTCAAGCAGTATCCGAACAATCCGATATATTATTTTTGACAGTTAAACCCCAGGTTATTGATAGTGTTATTGATTCGGTAGCATCGTCAGTAACAGTCAAATCAGTGGTAGTATCGGTTGCTGCCGGTATAACGCTTGATTACCTTCAAGAAAAAATGCCGGGAATCCCAGTAATTAGGGTTATGCCCAACACACCTGTTGCAGTAGGCGAAGGTATGGCTGCCATGGCGCTAGGCAGCCATACAACCCAAGAAATAAGTGAACCGGTCTCTACAATTTTGGGCTCCGTTGGTCGGGTAGTAACGATTCGCGAAGAAGCCATGGATGCCGTTACCGGTGTATCAGGCAGTGGTCCGGCTTATGCATTTCTCCTAATCGATGCATTAAGCGATGCAGGAGTTTGTGTCGGTCTTTCCCGTAATACAGCAGTATTGTTAGCCGCTCAAACGCTCTTAGGTGCCGCTAAAATGGTTCTCGAAACTGGCAAGCATCCTGCTGAATTGCGCGATATGGTTACATCTCCAGGCGGCACTACAATTGCCGGAGTTCACGTATTAGAACAAAAAGGAGTAAGGGGCGCTCTAATCGATGCGGTTGTTGCCGCTACCACTCGCTCCCGTGAGATGGGGAAAAAATCGTAATGAGTGAACGTGATAAAATTTTACGTTACTATCGGTCATCAGGAGATGCTGAACTAGCGGCAAAACTCTTGGATTTGGCTGAAATAGCACTTAAAAGCCGTAAATATAAAGTTAGCGAATTTCTTGATCCTTATGGGCAAAGTATTGCTGAAACCATTGTTGCCCACTATGACCGTCTTACTTTAGAAATAAATGGTGGATATAGCGGCTCAGAACGTGTAAAAGTGGCTTTTGTAGAGTCTGAATTTCTCGATTATGCCGGATCACTCGATTTTGGTATAAAAGCGATTGTAATTAAATGGGACAGCCGGTATTGTCGATTATCCCACCGGGACGTTCTTGGCGCACTAATGGGATTGGGAATTAAACGAGAAGTTCTTGGCGACATAATCATGGCTAGCGAACAATGCTATGTCGTTACCGATACAGCTATGGTCAATTATATTTCGCAAAATCTTACTGAAGTTGGTCAAGCAACTATCTCGGTTGAATCAGTTACCCTGGATGACCTGCCTGCCAAAGAAGAAAAAGTCAAAGAAATACGTGCTACTGTTGCTTCTTTAAGACTTGATTCTGTAGCGGCATCAGGGTTTGGTACGTCTCGGACCAGAATGTCCGAAGATATTGCAGCAGCAAAAGTAAAGATTAATTGGCAAGAAGCAAAGAGTTCATCCCAGTCGGTAAAAGTTGGCGATATTATCTCCATGCGTGGCCGCGGTCGAGTAGAAGTAGTCGAAATCCCGGGCCAAACTAAAAAAGGAAGATACAGTATTTTACTTAGAAGATTTATTTGAATGAGGGTGAGGAGTTATGCTTACACCATTAGATATTCACAATAAAGAATTCAAACGTGGTTTTCGTGGCTATAACGAAGAAGAGGTTGATGAATTTCTTGATAGGGTAATCAAGGATTACGAAACTCTCTACCGCGAGAATATTGAATTAAAAGAAACTATTGAGCGCCTTAACAGCAAGCTTGAGCATTACCAGCACATGGAGACTACTCTTCACAGTACTCTGGTCATCGCACAAGAAACAGCCGAAGAAGTTAAACTTAACGCAAAAAAGGAAACTGAGCTTATCATTAAAGAGGCCGAAATCCGTGCCCAAAAACTAGTTGATGAAGCTTTGGCCAAAGTCCGCAAAATGACCGGTGAATACGAAGAACTGCAAAAACAGTCCCAAATTTTTAGAACAAGACTTCGTACTTTGCTGCAGGCCCAAATGGAAATGCTTAATAATGCCGAAGAGGATGAAAACTAATTTTGCTTAGCGCGCTTTCCTCCTTAGATATAAAAGAAGTTTCTAATGGCATTGCTTTCCGAGTGCGGGTTCAGCCACGATCAAGTAAAAATACTATTTCTGGACTCATGGGTGACATGCTAAAAATTAATCTTACTTCACCACCAGTTGACGGCGAAGCAAATACAGCTTGCATTGCTTTTTTTGCTAATCTTTTGAGTGTATCAAAAAGTCAGGTTACAATCACTACCGGACAAAAAAACCGTTCTAAAATTATCAAAATAACTGGCATGGATAAAGATGACTTTTTACGTGTTTTGGCTTCCTATATTTGACTTTATTCGCCAATCATGTATAATAATATCACAAAGATAATAATAACTTTATCAGTAATGACGGAGACTCGCCTTGGTGGCGGTTTACAGCGAACCAGGAACGGTGCAAGCCTGGTAACCAAAATCACGGCCTGATATCACTCCCGAACTGCGGACTGAACATGCAAGTAGGCTCCGCCGTTTAACGCCCGTTAGCGCGTTTCAAGTGGCTTATAAATTAAGCCAATAGGGTGGTACCACGGGAACACAAACTCTCGTCCCTTCGCGGGATGAGAGTTTTTTATATTTTATGGAGGTGCTAATTTTGGATTATAGCAAAACACTCAACTTACCGCAGACAGAATTCCCAATGCGCGCAAATCTCCCTGAACGGGAACCAAAAATGATTGATTTCTGGAATGAACAAAAAATTTATGAAAAAAAGATAGCCAAAAATAAAGGCAATACCAAGTTTATACTTCATGATGGACCGCCGTATGCAAACGGTAACATCCATATCGGTACCTCTTTAAATAAAATTCTTAAGGATATCATTATCAAATACAAATCTTTGCATGGGTTCAACGCTCCTTATGTCCCAGGCTGGGATACTCACGGTTTGCCGATTGAACATGCTGCCATAAAAATTCTCGGTTTAAACCGCCACGAACTTAATCCTTTGGACTTACGCCGGGAATGTAAGCAATATGCGCTAAAATGTCTTGATATGCAGCGCGAAGATTTTAAACGTCTGGGCGTTGCCGGTGATTGGGAAAACCCATATGTAACACTGTATCCTGAATATGAAGCCAAGCAAATTGAAGTCTTTGGCGAAATGGCTAAGAAAGGCTACATCTACAAAGGTCTAAAATCAGTATATTGGTGTACCTCTTGTGAAACAGCCTTAGCTGAAGCTGAAATTGAGTATGCTGAAAAAAAATCTCACTCTATCTACGTGAAATTTCCTCTTATTGATGACAAAGGCCATTTGCCTGTAGGTATTAGCCATGAAAACGTATATGCTGTTATCTGGACGACGACACCCTGGACCATGCCGGCTAACGTAGCTATCTGTGTTCATCCGGACATCGAGTATGCCTGGGTTCAAGTTGGTACTGAAATTTACCTCCTGGCAACAGAATTGATTGAAGCTGTTGTAAATGCCAATAGCTTAGGGGAATATACTATTTTAGCCACCATGAAGGGTGCCGACATTGAAGGTATGGCATTCAGTCATCCGTTCTTTGACCGTCAATCACCAATTATTCTTGGTGATCATGTCACCCTTGAAGCTGGTACCGGCTGTGTTCATACAGCTCCCGGCCACGGCCAGGAAGACTTTGAAGTCGGCATGAAATACGGCTTGCCGGTTATTAACCCGGTCGACCCAACTGGTAAATTTACTGCCGAAGGCGGCAAATTTGAAGGCCTGACAATCGCCGACGCCAACGTTCCTGTTATTAAAGAATTAGCGGCACTCGGTTTATTGTTAGGCAAGAGTACAATTAAACATCAATATGCTCACTGCTGGCGCTGCAAAAACCCCGTTATATACCGTGCAACTGAACAATGGTTTGCTTCGGTAGAAGGTTTTAGAACCGAAGCCCTTAAAGCTATTGCCGAAGAAGTAAAATGGATTCCTAGCTGGGGTGAAGACCGCATCCATAACATGGTGGCAGATCGTCATGACTGGTGCATATCACGCCAACGGGTATGGGGTGTGCCAATACCAATTTTCTACTGTACTAAATGCAATGAGCATATAATTAATGACACCACCATTGATGCCGTTAAAGAACTATTCCGCCGTGAAGGTTCTGATGCGTGGTGGGCAAAAACTGCCGGCGAAATTTTACCTGAGTCATTCAGTTGCCCGCATTGCGGTCATAAAGAATTCCGCAAAGAAACTGATATTATGGACGTTTGGTTTGACAGTGGCTCCAGCCATGCAGCTGTACTTGAACAGCGTAATGAACTTGAGTGGCCGGCCGATATGTACCTTGAAGGCAGCGACCAGCATCGCGGCTGGTTCCAATCATCACTCCTGACATCAGTAGCCACTCGCGGCCAAGCTCCGTACAAGTCGGTATTAACCCATGGTTTCGTTGTTGATGGCGAGGGCCGGAAAATGTCCAAATCCATTGGCAACGTAATCTATCCCCAGGAAGTAATCAAACAATATGGAGCCGATGTCCTCCGGTTGTGGGTCGCTTCTGCCGACTATAAGGCTGATATCCGTATTTCCAACGATATCTTAAAGCAATTATCAGAGGTATATAGAAAAATCCGCAATACCTTCCGTTACATCTTAGGTAACTTGCATGACTTCAATCCCGATACTGATAAAATTTCTTACGAACAATTGCTCGAAATTGACCGGTGGGCGCTAATGCGGTTAGAGCAAGTTCGTGCTAAAGTAACTCAAGCTTATGAAGAGTATGAGTTCCATCTGTTATATCATACGGTACACAACTTCTGCGCTGTAGATCTGAGTTCAATTTATCTTGATATTCTTAAAGATCGTGTTTATACAGCGGCACCCACTTCTGTTGAACGCCGGGCAGCCCAAACAGCTATGTATGAAATTTTAAACACTTTGGTTACCTTGGTAGCGCCGGTATTAACATTTACTGCTGATGAAGTTTGGCAATATATGCCCAAAGAAAAGGGACGGCCGGAAAGCGTACAATTAGCTAACTGGCCAATGCCTCAACCTAAGTACCTTGATACGGTACTTGAAATTAAATGGGCTAAGCTACTTGAGATGCGCGGAGAAATCACTAAAGCATTAGAAACTGCCCGGCGCAGTAAGGTAATTGGTCATTCCCTTGATGCAGCAGTAACGCTTTATGCGGCAGGTGAAGAATTAGACGCTCTCACTGTTGTTAAAGACGATTTATCCACCCTACTCATTGTTTCTAATGTAACTTTATCTGATAAGTTTGAAGAGGCTCCAGGAGATGCTTTCCGGGCTGAGAACATGCAACTGGCTGTTGCAGTAGCTCCGGCACAAGGCGTCAAATGCGAACGTTGCTGGATTTACAGCCCAACAGTAAACCAAGATAAAGAACATCTGGCTCTTTGTCAACGGTGTGCTGCCGTAGTAAAAAATATGTAAGCAGAATAAACCGGGAGTCTAATCCCGGTTTATTTTTATTCGGTGGGGAATACTAATACAGGTGGAGGACTGTTTGCATGGACAATAAAAATATAGTAAATACTACAAAGACAGACGACCAGCCCGAGTTTATGGCCAAACAACTGGAGCGTTTAGTCATCCGTTTGGAAGCCATGCGCATTGCAGATTACATGGAAATGTTGGAACGTCCGGCCAGACTGATTTTTACTAATTTTGCGGCAGGCATCGCCCGGGGTTTAGGTATTGCGATTGGTGCCAGTTTGGTGTTCGCCTTATTACTTTCTTTTCTTAAACAATTAATTTTGCTCAACATACCAGGTATCGGCGGTTTTATTGCCGATATCGTTAGGTTTGTCGAAACTAAAAATGGTACATTTTAACTACCATAACAGGAGGTTAACCCATGACTAAGGATATTTTTGACTGCATCCGCGAAAGCCACAGTGTTCGCCATTTTAAACCAGAGCAGCTTCCTGAGCCGACCCTGACAAGAATTTTAGAAGCCGGTAATCTGGCTCCCAGCGCTGGTAATCTACAACCGTGGTATTTTTATGTAGTACAAGATCCTGAAGTAAAGCAAAAGCTGCATGCCGCTGCGTTTGATCAAGAACAAATTGCTGACGCACCAACGGTAGTTGTCCTTCTCGCAGACCCCGCCCGCTCAAACGAACGCTATGGCGAAAGGGGCGCTCAGCTATATTGTCTCCAAGATACCTCCGCTGCAGCTCAAAACATTCTTTTAGCCGCAGAGGGCTTAGGAATTGGTGCCTGCTGGGTTGGTGCTTTTGATGAGGTCAAAGTGGCAGAAGCAGTAGAAGCTCCGCCACGCCTTAGAGCCGTAGCTATGATTTGCCTTGGATATAGCGATGAACAACCAAAAGAGTTTAAAGAACGACTTCGTTTAACCGATGTCACTAAATTTATTCAATAACTATTGAACTTTAACTTACCCCCTGAGCAATTAGAAAGATAAAACATAATTACCGGCAAAAATCCGTTCCGCGTATTAAACACCCCTGTAGTTTATTTTTATCAACACGATGAAGAAACAGTAAAAGAAAAGGCTCTAAAATAAAAACAAACCAAGTGCCGATAGCTTGGTTTGTTTTTATTATGCAGGAATTTATTTCGCTATGTTTAATAATTACATGTCAACAGGGTATACTATTTAGGTTAATAAGCTATTGGCATCATAACTAGCAGACGAATATTATGTACAGAATTCGGAGAGAGGGAGGTGGCTTAATGACCCGTCCGAAGACTAACTACATAGTTTTCGCTAAAATTGGCGTCTTAGGACTGGCTCTAGCTACCTATTTCTATTTTCCTGGAGTTCAGGACTTTGCCATTAAAGGTTTTTCCTTTATTAAATCCCGCAACTTTGAAGGACTACGCCAATTTATCCTTTCTTATGGCATCTGGGCACCAGTAACCAGTATTGCGCTTATGACACTGCAGTCTGCGGTACCGCTAGTACCGGGAGTCATTATTACCATTACCAATGCTTGGATATTTGGCTGGCAATATGGGGCAGTATATTCCTGGACAGGCGCATTGCTTGGTGCGACCCTGGACTTTATTGTTGCCCGGTGGTATGGTCGCCCGGTGATAGAGCGCTTCGTTAACACTAAGTATCTAACTCTTACTGATGCGTTTTTTAAACTTCACGGCATACTGGCAGTTTTTATTACTAGGCTAACGCCGATAATACCTTTTAAAGTTATTAGCTATGGCGCCGGACTAACAAAACTGACACTATGGCAATTTATTGTCGCAACGGCCATCGGTCAAACACCAGCAATCGTACTTTATTCGATATTAGGACAAAACCTTTCTCACAACGCTAAATCAGTAGCAGGCATTACCTCGCTCCTATTGATTGCCGGCCTGATCGTTTATTATTATCGGGATACCATAGAACTCTATTTGGGTTCAGAAAAAAACAAGTAAATCAAAGCGTGGCAAATTTGCCGCGCTTCTTTACGTTTGGAAAAAATTCCGGTATCATGGTATCATAGTTTATACTATTGCTTACAGGATAGGAGAGAGTAGCAGTGCCAATATTAATACTAGCAGCAGTCGTAATTATTGACCAGTATTCCAAGCATTATATTCAAACTCATATGCTGCCTGGAATATCACTTCCGGTGATAGACAATATATTTCACATTACCTATGTGCTTAACCCTGGTGCCGCCTTTGGCATCCTTGAGAATCAACAAGCATTTTTCGTTATTATTGCATTACTCATGTTATGTCTAAGTGCTTACTTCTTTTCGCGAATCCCCCAAAACTTCCGGCTAATGCGACTGGGTATCAGTCTTTTGGCTGGTGGAGCTGTAGGTAATGTGATTGACCGTGTTCAAACAGGGTATGTGGTAGATTTTTTTGATTTGCGCATTTGGCCGGTATTTAACGTAGCAGATATTGCTATTGTTACTGGAGTTGGCTGCGTAATTTACACCCTTGTTTTTATGTCTTTTTCATTCGAAAACCAAGAAAACTAACGATAGGATGATATTGTGAACACTCAGATAGATAATACTAATACACAAACTTTAACAGTAACGCAAGACGAACAGGGCACCCGGCTTGATGTGCTGCTAACTAGCCGGTTTCCAGAACTTTCTCGTTCGCATCTGCAAAAAATAGTGGCTGATGGCTTTGTACTTGTCAATAATAAACAGGCCAAATCCAACTATAAAGTACAAACCAACGATATTATTACTATATCGTTTCCTGAAGCCAAACCAATAGAGATTCAGGCCGAAGCTATTCCGCTGGAAGTACTTTATGAAGATGTGGACATTATTGTGATCAACAAACCCCGTGGTATGGTAGTGCACCCGGCAGCCGGCAATTACGCCGGCACATTAGTTAACGCACTGCTTGAGCATTGTAAAGATTTATCAGGCATCAATGGTGAAATCCGCCCAGGTATTGTTCATCGTTTGGATAAAGACACCTCCGGGGTAATGGTAGCCGCCAAGAATGACCAGGCTCATCTGAACTTAGCTGAGCAAATTAAAAACCGCACTGCCAGTCGTAAGTATTGGGCCATAGTACATGGAATTATTGCCGAAGAACAGGGAATAATCAATGCGCCTATTGGACGCCATCCATCCGACCGTAAAAAAATGGCTGTTACCTTCAGTAACAGCAAAGAAGCAATCACCCGTTTCCGAGTTATTGAGCGGTTCGTAAACTATACTTTAGTTGAGTGTAAATTGCAGACAGGCCGCACTCATCAAATTAGAGTCCACATGCAGTATATTAACCACCCGGTAGTCGGAGACCCTAAGTATGGTCCAGAAAAAAAGAGATTTGCCATTACAGGCCAAGCTCTGCATTCAGCAGAACTTTCACTCAAACACCCAACTACAGGTGATGATATGCTGTTTACCGCGCCACTACCGCCTGATATGGCTATTATACTTACCCAACTGGAAGCGATAAAAAGAGAGGAGAAGTAGATTATGACTAAACAAGTTAGTATGGTCGACAAAGCTATCATTATGGATTCCCAGGCAATCAAACGTGCTCTTACCCGGGTAGCACACGAAATTGTAGAGCGCAATAAAGGGGTCAGTGATGTTATACTTGTCGGAATTCGTACCCGTGGAGTACCTTTGGCCCAGCGCGTAGCCGAAGAAATCAAACGCATTGAAGGGGTAGAACTACCGGTCGGAATCCTAGATATTACTTTGTACCGTGACGATTTATCCACTTTAGCCTATCAGCCTATCGTTCATGAGACGCTAATTCCTTTTTCAATTAATGATAAAAAAGTAGTACTAATCGACGATGTTTTATTTACCGGTCGCACCGTCCGGGCGGCACTAGACGCCATTATGGATATTGGCCGTCCCTCTGCTATTCAACTGGCTGTACTTATTGACCGCGGCCACCGCGAATTGCCTATCAGGGCAGATTATGTGGGAAAAAATGTTCCTACTTCAAGCAAAGAAATAGTCAGCGTACAGCTGACTTTAACAGATGAAACCGAACAAGTTGTCATTAAGGAATTTATGGAAGAGTAAGTAATTTTCGGACAATACTCTCATCCGGAGTTACATAGAGTGTACTTTGATGATCATAAATAACAAAACCGGGTTTGGCCCCTGAAGGTTTGCGTACATAACGCCGTTTAGTATAATCAACAGGAACATTCGCCGATTGCCGGCTTTTGCTAAAGTAGGCTGCCAACTGAGCAGCTGCAGTAATAGCCTGTAATGTAACCTCTTTATTTTCGGCACGAATGATCACATGCGAACCGGGTATGTCCTTTGTATGCAGCCAAATATCGTCAGGCCGGGCCTGTTTAAACGTGACGTAATCATTCTGCCTGTTATTTTTGCCAATAACTACACTAAAACCTTCACTAGTTTTTAAGGTTAGCGGCAAAGAATGAGTGGAAGGAGGCACCCGGCGTTTTCCCATTGGTTTTATATAACCGGAGGAAATAAGTTCCTGCTTGATTTCACCTGTCTCGACATTCGATTCTGCGTGATACAGAGCCACCATAATACTCTCTAAATAGTCAATTGTTTGTAAGCATTCTGTAAGTTGTGAAGCCAAATGCTCTATCGAGCGTTTGGCTTTATTATATTTAGCATAATACCGCTGTACGTTCTCTAACGGAGATAATAAAGGGTCAAGCGAGATTACAACTTTTTCTGACTGCTCACTATAAATATCAGTTAATTCCTGATTAGCACTTCCGGCGGGAATATTGTATAGGTTCGCCATTAAAATATCCCCGTACCTTCGTAAAGACTCAGCGTTTTCCGCTTGGGTTAATTCTTCGGTGAGCATTGCTTGCTTACGGGTTAGTTTTGTCAATTCCACCGTTACCAGTTTTGTCAGCACTTCTTTTTCTGGTAAAGTGGGCCGGCCTTTAAAACTATCAAAGAATTCAACAGCTTGACTCATGGTAACAAAGCTATGAATAGTATGCTGCTTAAGGTGTTCCGGAAAAAAGGCAGTAAGCGCTAATGGCTGGCCTTTTCCGTCAATAACAACAGTAGGAGCAATCTGGCTACTTTTTAGCGGCTCAGCCAAACTTGCCACGGCATCAACCAACGCGCCTTGGTCAGCTTCATCTAAATTTTCAATACGAAGGTCTGGCGAAAAACCGCCACGCCAAGCAATTTCTCTGGCAGTAACCGGTCCTAAGCCAAAGCCGGCAGCAATAATCGCTTTATTAAGAGGCAGCTCATTTGAAGTTAGTGCTTTCTCAACAAATAATTCCGGTTCGACCGCTAAAATATTCAGCCTATCCTGGCCGGGAGGGTAAACATATTCTTTACCGGGCAACACTTGCCGAAACCTGCTTAAACCAGCACCTACCCGCTTTATAGCGTCAATAATAATATTATCCTGAGTCAAAATAATATTGCTATGTTTCCCCATTATTTCAATAACCAGGCGCTTGGTGTAAATCATACCGCGCTCACCACGGACATCTATATTAATGTTGACAATGCGGTCAAGGCTGTGCTGTTCAATTCCGGCAATCCGTCCGTCTTCAAGGTGTTTTCTAAGTAACATACAAAAATTTGGCGCAACAGCCGGATTCTCAGGAGAAGCAGCAGTAATGAGTAATTTGGGGCGCTCCGGATTAGCCGAAACATACAACCGTAAATTCTCCCCCGGCTGCCGTATCCATAGTAAAAGTGAATAAGGGTCTGGTTGAAATACTTTATCAATCCGCCCGCCAGCTAATACACCATTAAGTTCATTTACCAGCGGGGCTAGAGACAGTCCATCGATATTCATTAGCGTTACCTCCGTAAGCTTACAAGACTTGAGACAATTTGCCAATAGTATAACACCCTTGGAATTAACGGTCAAACCCGGTCTAATTCTGCAGCCATCAGAATAACATGGTTAATAAGACAAAACCAAAAACGCTTGTTAGCGAGGTGGCTGCATGGACAGAGAAAAATGGTACGCACGTACGCCGGAAGAAGTATTAGAGTTCTGGCAAACTAACTTTACTGATGGCTTATCTTCCTCCGAAGTAAAAACCAGGCTGGATAAATTCGGATTTAATGAACTGGCTGAAAAAGAAAAAACAGTTTGGTGGAAGCGATTTTTAGCTCAATTCCAAGACTTTATGGTACTAGTATTATTAGGTGCGACACTAATATCGGCTTTTTTAGGCGAATATGCCGATGCAATAACAATTTTAATCATTGTCCTTATGAATGCAATATTAGGTTTCGTTCAGGAATATCGAGCTGAGCAATCTTTAGCAGCTTTAAAAAAGTTAGCATCGCCAACTGCCAGAGTTGTTAGAAATGGTATGGTCCAGCAAATTCCGGCCAGAGAACTGGTACCCGGTGATATTCTGGTACTAGAGTCAGGCGATAAGTTAGCTGCCGACGGACGACTTATCGATGTTTTCAATATGGAGGCCGAAGAGGCGGCATTAACAGGTGAGTCTTTACCAGTGAGAAAAATTGCTGACCGTAATTTCAATGAAGATGCTCCCTTAGGAGATAGAAGGAATATGGTCTATGCCGGCACAAGTATTGTACGTGGCCGCGGCCGCGCAGTAGTATGCGCCTCTGGCATGGCTACCGAAGTCGGACATATTGCCGGTATGATCCAAGCTTCCACAGAAGAAGCTACCCCTTTGGAAAAAAGACTGGAACATCTCGGCAAATTACTTGTCTGGGGCTGCCTGGCTATCTGTTTAGTTGTTGTTATCACTGGTGTAGCAAAAGGCGAATCCGTATTCCTGATGTGTATGGCTGGCATAAGTTTGGCAGTTGCCGCCATTCCCGAAGGATTACCAGCTATTGTTACAGTAGCCTTGGCACTCGGTGTTCAACGCATGATTAAGCAACAGGCAATTGTCCGCAAACTCCCTGCTGTTGAGACACTTGGTTGCACAACTGTAATATGTTCCGATAAGACGGGTACCCTAACCCAGAATGCGATGACAGTCAGACAGATCTTTGCTGATGGCAATAGTTATGATGTTAGCGGAGCTGGCTATGATATTAAGGGCAATATTCTCCTTAATCAACAAGAAATAGATATTACTAAAGATAAAGCACTCGAACAATGCTTAGTGGGCGGTGCGCTGTGCAATAACAGTGTATTAAAACAAAATAATGTTACCATCACAGGAGTATGGCGCAAAAAAACTGAAAATGGTTGGTCTATTGAAGGTGACCCAACGGAAGGTGCTATCATTGTAGCTGCCGCCAAGGCTTCGATATGGCAAGTCGACCTTGAAAAGAAGCAAAAAAGAATAGCCGAGATACCCTTTGAATCGGAACGACGCAGGATGTCAGTAATTTATCGTGATAGTAACAACAATAACATCCTTTATAGTAAGGGTGCGCCTGACACTATTCTTGAGCTTTGCAGGTATTACCAGACAAATGCCGGTCCGGCATCTCTTACCAGCGAATATATTGCAAAAATAAATACTATCAGTGAGCGAATGACGGGGCAGGCTCTCCGGGTACTGGCAGTCGCATATCGTCGCTTAACGCCGGCGCAAACTCAGAATCCTGATGAATCTCTTGAAAAGGATTTAGTTTTCGCGGGTCTAATCGGTATGATTGATCCCCCTCGGGAAGAAGCTAAAGCATCTATTATCCGTTGCCGTGAAGCCGGTATTAAAACAGTCATGATTACCGGCGACCACAAAAATACAGCTATCGCCATTGCCCAAGAGTTGAATATTTTTAAAGAGGGCCAGCAAAAGGCCCTCACCGGCAAAGATCTCGATTCATTGAGTGAAGCAGAACTTGACGCCATAGTTAACAATGTCACCGTATATGCCCGTGTTTCGCCCGCCCACAAGCTAAGAATTGTTCGTGCCCTTAAGCACCAAGGGCATATTGTAGCAATGACTGGTGACGGTGTTAACGATGCTCCCGCCATAAAAGAAGCCGATATCGGCGTAGCAATGGGACTTACCGGAACCGATGTCACTAAAGAAGCATCTGCCATGATTTTGGCCGATGATAACTTTGCTACTATTGTTGCGGCAGTCGAAGAAGGGCGGGGGATTTACGAAAATATCCGGAAATTTATTAGATATCTATTGTCCTGCAATATTGGCGAAGTATTAACAATGTTCCTTGCATCACTCCTCGGAATGCCTATGCCGTTGCTGCCTGTACAAATATTGTGGGTAAATCTTGTTACCGATGGGTTACCCGCAATGGCGCTTGGTGTTGATCCCAACGATCCCAGCATTATGCGCCGGCCACCCCGGCATCCAGGAGAAAGTGTGTTCTCTCGCGGGCTAACACGCAAGATAGTGGGGCGGGGAATTCAAATTGGCATAAGCACACTTTTGGTCTTTAGTGTGGTATACTATTTCCAGAATGATTTGGCGCTGGCTCGAACAGCAGCATTTGCGACACTAGTTTACTGTCAAATGTTTCACGTATTTGATTGCCGTTCAGAAACAAATACCATTTTTGAGCTTAAATTCTCGACAAACAAATATTTGCTTGCAGCAGTTACTTTCTCGACAATAATGCAGTTATCAGTTATGTATATACCTTTCTTATGTTCTATCTTTTCTACTGTCCCATTGTCCTTAAGTGACTGGCTGCTTGTTTTGACAGTTTCAGGGTGGACGTTACTACTTAATGGCTTTAAACACATATTTAAACGTCGTCCTGCTCGCCGCGCCGCTTTACCACAAAACCGGTAACATAACTACCTTAGGAGGAATATACAATGCAGTTTACTAAATGGCATGGATTAGGTAATGATTTTGTAATTGTCAATGGTATGAAAGAACATATCGCCGATTATCATCAACAAGCGCTCAATATCTGTGACCGAAACTTTGGCATTGGTGCCGACGGGCTTGTCGTATTATTACCATCAGATATTGCTGATTTTAGAATGAGAATATTTAACTCTGACGGTAGTGAAGCTGATATGTGCGGCAATGCTACCCGCTGTGTCGCCCGCTATCTCTTTGAGAACAAAATTACTGATAAAAAAATAATCACTTTAGAAACCCTTGCAGGAATAATTACACCAGAACTCATTTTCGAAAACGGTAATTTAGTGACAGTAAAGGTAGATATGGGCGAACCTCGACTTAAACCCGTCCAAATTCCTGTTACTATTTCAGAACTCGAACAAGTTGTGCATATACCGCTCAATGTGGACGGTGAAACCTATAATATTACCTGTGTTTCCATGGGCAATCCTCACTGTGTTATTTTTGTTGATGATATAAATAAAGTTAATCTTTCTAGTATAGGTCCAAAAATTGAAACACATCCGGCCTTCCCCAAGAAAACCAATGTGGAATTCCTGCAAGTAATTGATCGTCAAACAATTAGAATGCGCGTTTGGGAACGTGGTGCTGGCATAACTAAAGCTTGTGGTACTGGTGCCAGTGCTGCCTTGGTCGCTGCCGTTTTAAATGGTCACGCTAACCGCCAGGCTACCATAATCCTCGATGGTGGTAACCTATTTCTCGAATGGGCAGATAATAACCATATTTATAAATCGGGACCGGCAGTAGAAGTATTTCGTGGAGAATACTTATTGTAAAGCAAGTAACCGGCTCATTTAGAGTCGGTTATTACTTTACCGCTCTAAGACTTCGTCTTCTATAGGCGGGAGTTATACCCTATGGAGACTGACGAGCGGATAAGCCCCTGAATAAGGGCGAATAACCTTCTGAGAGGGGAGTAAGCCCTGCCTGGAGATAAGTCTACTTTATTTTTCAGAAAAAAAGGAATTTTTAGTTCCCGTGGATAATATTGTATACCACAAAAGATTTTGCCGTCGGAGGTGATAAGGTGAAGCTTGTTGCCGGGATTCTCATCGTATTCATCTTACTGGCTATTCCACTGTCCACTAACGCAATAGCATTGGTAAACAGAGACGTTATCCTGGAAGCACAAGAGTATGGTACAAAATGCAAGCAAATGCCACTTACTGATTTTTTGCAACCGTGGCTTGCTTATGAAGAAAATGCAACAATCCTTAATCAAACGACTGAGCGGGCCTATTTATATACCCCGTTTTTGCTCATAGCCAACGATGCCCGTGATAAAGCAAAAAGCAAACAACCAGTCGAACTGGCCGATAGTGAAAAGGTTTTGGCTGATTACGCCGGATGTCTTGCTTTTGCTATTACAATTAATGGCAGTACTGAGACTTTTAATAATAATGTTCAGGTAACTATCAAACAGGATAAAAAAATAATTAAACCCTACCAGGCACTGCCCAACGTACCCGTAAAAAACCCTTGGTTTCCAAGTGAGCCACAATTCACTGCCCATTCCTACTTCTACTTCCGTGATAGTGAAATAGTTCTAAATAAACCTGCCACTCTTGTGGTAATTACCAAAGATAAACAGGAACGTCACTTTTACTTTGATTTGTCTAAATTTAAATAGTCTCGACATAAAAATGGAGGATACCTCCATTTTTATTTTTGTGAAAAAAGGATTTAGGGCGAGTAAAGCGAAGTAAATGTAAAAATCTACGGTTAAAATCGTATTATCAGTCAATAATAACATACGCAAAGGAAGGTGTAAGTTTCGTGCTCAAGAGTATGACCGGCTTTGGCCGGGGTGAATACATTGATTCAAGCCATCGTATCGTAGTTGAAATTAAAGCTGTAAATCACCGCTATAATGAAATAGTTATCCGCATGCCCAAAATTCTTGGCAGTTTAGAGGACAAAGTGCGCCGTAATATTGCTAGTACAATATTACGCGGCCGGGTAGACGCCTTTATTACTGTTGATGAATATGGTGAAAAGAAACGAGCGGTAAGGGTTGACAAAGAATTGGCAATGGCTTACCATAATGCAATGAGAGAATTAGCTGGCTTGCTAGATATGCCGGCAACCGATAATATTTACCACTTATCTAAGTACCCTGATGTTCTCAAAGTAGAAGATGTTTCGGAAGACGTTGAAACATTATGGCCAAAACTTTCAGCAGCCATTGAGGTAGCATTGGTTAATCTGATGAAAATGCGCGAAGCCGAAGGTTCCAACATTGAGCACGATCTCTTAGAACGGGTTGATAAGCTTTATTCTTATATTGCTGCGGTTGAAGAAAGAGCCCCACAAATCCTTATTGAGTACCGGGAAAAGCTATTACATCGTATGCGTGAATTACTAGCTCAGATTAGTGCAGAGCCTGATGAAACAAGACTGCTGCAAGAAACAGCCATATTTGCCGATAGAACTAATTTCACAGAAGAAATCGTTAGACTTAAAAGCCACTTAGGACAATTTCAATCAGCAATAAAATCTCCTGATGCCGTAGGACGCAAGCTAGATTTCATTGTTCAGGAAATTAACCGGGAAACGAATACGATTGCTTCAAAAGCAAATGATTCTACCATTGCAAATATTGTCGTCGAAATTAAAAGTGAAATTGAGAAGGTCAGAGAGCAAATCCAAAACATAGAGTAGTATAGAAGTATTACGTCTTAGTAGCCTATAAATTTATAGGAGGAGTCTTAATGGACATAAAATTAATTAATATTGGCTTTGGTAATATTGTATCGGCTAACCGGATTATTTCCATTGTCAGCCCCGAATCAGCTCCCATCAAACGGATAATTCAGGAAGCCCGCGATAGAGGAATGCTTATCGATGCCACCTATGGCCGCCGGACTCGCGCTGTGATTATCACCGACAGTGACCATGTTATTTTATCTGCAGTTCAGCCTGAAACCGTTGCTCACCGCTTAACAAGCAAAGATACGAGCGATGATACTGCCGAATAAAATTTGAGAGGAGATAACCTATGCCGCAGCAAGGACTACTAATAGTTGTTTCCGGCCCTTCAGGCACTGGTAAAGGTACAATTTGCCGCGAGTTGCTGCGTAGCAATCCCCAGTTAAAATACTCGATATCAGCTACTACTCGGCAGCCTAGAGTAGGAGAAGTTGATGGAGTTAATTATCTATTTGTTGCCAAAGACAAGTTTCAAACAATGATTCATAATGATGACCTATTGGAATGGGCTGAGGTCTATGGCAATTTCTACGGGACGCCACGCCAATACGTGCTTGAACAACTAAATAACGGATATGATGTCGTACTAGAAATAGATACGCAAGGGGCTTTGAAGGTAAAGGATAAAATTCCGGAAGGTGTTTATATATATATTATTCCGCCTTCATTGGATGAACTTGCTGACAGAATCCACAAACGTGGAACCGATAGTTTGGAAACTATAAAAAAACGATTAAACTGTGCCGGCGGTGAACTTACTCAAGCACAGAACTATCATTACATCGTGGTAAACGATCAAGTGGAAACAGCTGTACAAAAAATCGAAACAATTATTACTGCCGAAAAACACCGGGCAGACCGTAATTCCGATTTAATCTCCCGCCTTTGTCAAACAAATTGTACGTGAAACGAGCACTTGGCACCTCCAAATAATAAGTAAGGAGAGACGTTATGATTAATCCATCTTTAGATGTATTAGTAGAAAAGGTAGATAGCAAATACACATTGGTAGTGTTAGCCGCAAAACGCGCGAGGGAAATTATGGATGGCCAGCAGCCGCTTGCTGAATCAAAGTCCAATAAGCCGGTAACTATCGCTCTGGAAGAGGTAGCACAAGGTAAAATTACCTATGAGCGTACCAAAACCGGTATCAAGTAAAAGTCAATGAATTCTAGTCATAACATCGTTATCGGAGTTACGGGCGGCATTGCGGCCTATAAAGCGGTCGAGATTGTCAGCCGTCTTAAAAAAGCAAATTGCAACGTCCATGTTATTATGACTAAAGCGGCCACAGAATTTGTTACGCCTTTGACGTTCCGGGAAATTAGCGGAAATCCGGTAGTTTCAGATATGTGGGAAGAACCAAAAACCTGGAATGTACAGCACATTGCGCTAGCTACTCGTGCCGATATATTTCTGATAGCCCCGGCAACTGCTAATGTTATTGGTAAAATAGCAAATGGTATTGCCGATGATATGCTTTCTACTACTGTTATGGCTACAACAGCACCGGTAGTCTTAGCACCCGCCATGAACACCAATATGTACCAAAATGCCATTACCAAGCAAAACTTAACTAAACTGGCGGGACTCGGTTATCATATAATAGAACCGGCTTCCGGTATGCTAGCCTGTGGCGTAGAAGGACCAGGCAGACTTCCAGAACCATCGATTATTGTTGAAAAAGTTCTTGAACTGCTGAAAAACAATCAACAGTTATCAGGTAAACGGGTACTAATTACCGCTGCCGGAACGCGTGAACCAATTGATCCCGTAAGATACATTGGAAATCGTTCCAGCGGCAAAATGGGTTATGCTCTCGCCGAAGCAGCCGCAGTAAGAGGAGCAGAAGTTCTACTCGTTTCCGGTCCGTCAAATCTCGCCGTCCCGCCAGGAATCACAGTTAAACGAGTAGAAACAGCCGCTCAAATGCGAGACGCTGTTTTAGCTGAATTTGACAATGTTGATATAGTAATTAAAGCAGCCGCAGTAGCTGATTATCGACCAGAGTTGCCATCGGAACAAAAGATAAAGAAAAGCGATAATACACTAACAATAACTTTGATTAAAAACCCCGATATTTTGCGTGAACTTGGAGAAAAGAAGAAACCGCACCAACTTCTTATCGGTTTTGCAGCCGAAACACAAGACCTCCTGGTTCATGCCAGAGAAAAACTAATTAAAAAGAATCTTGACCTGATTGTTGCCAATGATGTTACCTTACCTGGAGCTGGTTTTAATATAGATACCAACATTGTCAAACTCATACATAAAAATGGTGACATTGAAGAATTGCCACAACTTAGTAAAAAGCAGGTTGCTGAGATTTTAATAGACAAAATTTATGCAATGATGACAAAATCTACTTGATTTTTTTTTATATTTCGTTTAGAATTTTTTTGGTGTGAAAATTGCATATGCTATACTCATCAAGAGTTGGTGGAGGGACTGGCCCGATGAAACCGCGGCAACCATTTTAGTTTATGCTAAAAACGGTGCCAATTCCGGCGATAAAACGCAAGATGGGAGTGAACAGATCACGCCTCCCTTGCAGGAGGTTTTCTTTTTTTGCAATGAAAAAATAGGAGGGAAAATATTTAATGGAAAAAAAACGTGTACTCTTTACATCTGAATCTGTAACAGAGGGCCATCCTGATAAGATTGCCGACCAAATTTCCGACAGCGTCCTTGACGCAATTATAGCTCATGACCCGCAAGCCCGGGTAGCTTGCGAAACCTTAGTCACAACAGGTATTGTCCATGTAGTAGGTGAAATTACTACAAACTGCTATGTAGACATTCCTAAAATTGTCCGTGAAACCATTAAAAATATCGGTTATACCCGTGCTAAATACGGTTTTGACAGCGAAACTTGCGGTGTATTAACTTCTATCGACGAGCAATCTGCCGATATCGCAATGGGTGTAGACAAAGCACTCGAAGCTAAACAAGGCGATATGGACACCATTGAAGCCATCGGCGCTGGTGACCAGGGTATGATGTTCGGCTATGCCACTAATGAAACCCCTGAGTACATGCCGCTTCCAATTGCATTAGCGCATAAAATGGCTCGACGCTTGTCAGAAGTGCGCAAAAGTGGTGAACTTACTTATCTGCGGCCAGACGGAAAAACACAAGTTACTGTTGAATATGAAGATGGTAAGCCTGTAAGAATCGATACCATTGTAGTTTCAACCCAACATAGCCCTGAAGTAGATCGCGAAACAATTGAAAAAGACCTCATTGCTAAAGTAATCGTCCCAATTGTCCCGGCCGAATTATTAGATGCACAAACCAAATATTATATTAACCCAACCGGCAGATTCGTTGTGGGTGGTCCCCAAGGTGATGCTGGCTTGACTGGACGTAAAATTATTGTCGACACCTATGGCGGCATGGCTCGTCACGGCGGCGGCGCATTCTCCGGAAAAGATCCTACAAAAGTTGACCGCTCGGCAGCTTATGCAGCCCGCTATGTTGCCAAGAACGTAGTTGCAGCCGGACTAGCAGATAAATGCGAAATTCAGTTGGCTTACGCGATAGGCATTGCCCGCCCGGTATCTATCATGGTAGAAACCTTTGGCACTGCAAAAATTGAGGAAGCTAAAATTGTCGAACTGATTAACAAACATTTCGACTTAAGACCTGCCGGAATCATCAAAACATTAGATCTGAGACGTCCTATTTACCGCCAAACAGCCGCTTACGGACATTTCGGACGTACTGATGTAGATTTACCATGGGAACATACTGATAAAGCCGAAATTCTTCGCAAAGAAGCTAATATATAAACTTATTAATTAATAGCCATTGGTAATACTAACATTGCTGGACACTTATCAGTAAAAAGGAGGTATTCCATTGGCTATACAAAATAAGACTAAACAGTCGGTTTACCGTGTCGGGGGCCTCAAAGGCGACCATTGCCGAGACCGTATTGAGCATACGCTGTCCCACCTTCATGGCGTTTCGTCAGTAAAGGTAGATCTGGCTTCCAAACAAGTAGCGGTCAGCCATGATGAATCTGTAACTTCTAGCGGCTACATCGAAGAGACATTACAGTCGCTTGGTTATTCGATTCAAAGCTAGGAGTCTAATTTATGAAGCTCCATTTTTCACCGCTACGAAAGCGCCGGATTAAACGTTTTTTCAAACGTTTGCCAATGGACACCGGGCTTGATTGGGAAATAGCCGCTCATTACCCCGAAAAACCGGTAGCAGGTATTTGACGTTTAAAAGCGAATATATACTTAGTTAAAAAAAGGGGACTGTATTAGTCCCCTTCTCTTTATCCGATGACTAACCCGCTCTAAGACTTCCGCTTCTCCAAGTGGGAGTTATACCCTTACGGGCACAGGCGAGCGGCTAAGTCTACGTTTATACAATATACAATGAAAAACGCTTAGGTGAAAAAATGTCAAATATAGCTCAAGTAATTGTCAACATTCCCACCCGCAGCATTGACAAGCCCTTTTCTTATCTTATTCCTCCGCATCTTCAGGGTGTTGATGTGGGCTGGCGCGTACTTGTACCATTTGGCAATAGAAAAGTAGAGGGATTTGTTATTGCCTTAGCCGCCGAAAGGCCCGAAGGCTTAAAAACCATTCTTGATGTACTTGATACGTATGCTTGGTTTAATACTAATATGATTGAAACTGCCAAATGGCTAAGCACGTATTATCTTTGTTCACTAGGAGAAGCACTGCGTTTGTTTGTACCTGGCCAGTCGGGAATAAGAACACAAAAAGCATACAAAGCTCCTGATGAGGCAGATTTTGAACAGGCAGCTGTTATCTTAGAAAATAAGCCAGTAGAATATAGTACTGTACTTAGTTATATTTATAACCAGGGTTCGGCTACACTCACTGAACTCGTTAAACTGTCTGAAAACACAAATACCATTCTAAAATTTTTTTTACAACACAAACTTATCGTTCATTCTGATACAGTTAATAAACGCGGAAAAAGTAATACCACCACTATTGTAAATTTGGCTGTCGGCAGGGAGGTTGCGGCCCTAACTGAGCAACAATTACCAAAAACCTGTCTGGCTCAACGCCGGTTGTTACATGCACTTATCGATAATAATGAGCTTACAACAGCGCAACTGCGCGATCTAAATATTACCCCAAGCACCATTAAGAAGCTAGCTTCCCAGGGTCTAATCACAATTCGTACTACCCAAGTATTCCGCAATAGCTATGATACTCTCTGCAAGTCAGCAACAAAAATAACTTTGACTGAAGAACAAGAACATGCGCTTAAAGCAATCATTCCTCTGATTTGCGCACAAGCACATAAATCTTTTTTACTTCATGGTGTTACCGGCAGTGGTAAAACACAGGTCTATATCAACGCTGTAGCCGAGGCACGCCGGCTTAACCGGCAAGCTATTGTGCTAGTACCGGAGATAGCCCTTACCAGCCAAATTATTGCACGCTTCCAGGCCGCATTTGGTAACGATATTGTTGTTATGCATAGTAAATTGTCAGTCGGAGAAAGGCACGATGCATGGCGCCGTTTACAATTAGGTCAAGCAGGTATCGTTATTGGTGCTCGTTCGGCCCTATTTGCGCCAGTAAATAATTTGGGCATAATAATCATAGATGAAGAACATGAATTTACCTATAAACAAGAAGAATCACCACGTTATCATGCCCGCGAAGTAGCTTTAATCCGTGCCAAACTTGCCGGTGCGGTAGTTATATTAGGCAGCGCTACACCAGCGGTCGAAACTTACTATCAGGCCCTTAACGGTAAACATACGTTACTTCCGATGCGCAAAAGGATTGATAACGTCCCGATGCCGGCAGTCACAGTTGTTGACATGCGTCAAGAACTAGCCCAAAGGCGTCGGAGTGTTATCTCACCACCATTACAGGAAATGCTGGCAGAAACATTGGCCAATAAAGAACAAGCTGTAATTTTACTAAACCGGCGTGGCTACTCAACGTTCGTTCTCTGCCGTGAATGCGGTCATGTACTTAAGTGCCGACACTGCGACATCTCACTCGTATATCACACATCGGGAAATACTTTACGCTGCCATTACTGCCAGGAGCGCCACTCAATACCTGACACTTGCCCGGAATGTGGCAGTAGATATATCCGATACTTTGGTACTGGTACACAGAAGGTGGAAGAGTCTCTCAATTTGTTATTTCCAACAGCTAAAATCATTCGCATGGATCAGGATACTACCTCACGTAAAATGGCCCATGATAAAATTCTGTCAGCTTTTGCAAACGGAAGCTATGACATACTTTTAGGAACGCAAATGGTAGCAAAAGGTCATGACATTTCTAATGTAACGGCTGTTGGTATAATCTCAGCCGATACAGCTCTAAACCTGCCAGACTTTAGGGCGGCGGAAAAAACTTTCGCCTTGTTAACCCAGGCGGCAGGTCGTGCCGGCCGTGGCGCGAAAGCTGGCCGAGTAGTTATGCAGACTTATAATCCTGAGCATTATGCAGTTCAAGCCGGGGCGGCACATAACTACCAAGAGTTTTTTGAAAGCGAAATCACATTTCGCCGTCAATTAAACTATCCGCCTTTTACTCATTTGTTGAAAATAACGGTACAAGCCAATGACGAAACAATTGTCCACCGTAACGCAAATCTATTAGCGTCGGAATTAGCACAAATACTTACCGGTGTCGATTCCTCTATTGTAGGACCTTTCCCGGCATCAATAAATAAAATAAAAGATATATTTCGGGTTAATATTTTAATTAAAACAACAGATTTGCCCAATGTAACCCTAAAACTTACTGATGTAGATATAATCAGCCGCAAAGACATAATTGTCGATGTAGATCCTATTAATGTGCTTTGAGTTGCTTAAATACTTTTATGACCGAGTAAATTGTGGTAAAATTTTTCTAATGGCCGGAGGTAAGAGGAGGTATATCATAATGCCAACAATGGATATCAAAAAGGCTGGCAATAAAGTTCTTAAAGAAATTGCCGCCCCTGTAGGAAAAATTGACCGTAAAATAAAACAACTGCTCGACAACATGGCGGAGACCATGTATGCTGCCGATGGTGTTGGATTAGCCGCTCCGCAGGTAGGGGTTTCCCTTCGTATCGTAGTTATAGATATTGGTGAGGGACTACTTGAACTCATTAATCCAGAAATTGTTAGTAAAGAAGGCTCTGAAACAGATACTGAGGGATGCTTAAGTGTCCCAGGCATGTATGGCGAAGTGGAACGCTATGCTTCGGTAACAGTAGAAGCTCTTAATCGCTCAGGAAAAAAATTCAGAGTAAACGGTTCTGGTCTTCTTGCGCGAGCTCTTCAGCATGAGATAGACCATTTAAATGGTATTCTATTCATAGAACTCGCAAAAACCGTTCACAAGGGGTAATCTCAATGAAAAAACTACGTACAGTATTTATGGGAACACCAGATTTTGCTGTTCCTTGCCTAGATATGCTTGTTGAAGAAGGCTATCCAATAGCGGCGGTAGTAACGCAGCCAGACCGGCCAAAAGGACGCGGTCAAAAATTGGCTTATTCACCCGTTAAGGAAACCGCATTATCTTATAATTTACCCGTACTGCAACCTGCCAGTATCAAGAACGATAACACTTTTGAGCAGATAGCCGCTTTAAAGCCGGATATTATAATTGTTGTTGCTTTTGGACAGCTTTTACCTAAGAAACTCTTAGACTTACCACCTTATGGTTGTATAAATGTACACGCCTCGATATTGCCTCACTATCGTGGGTCAGCGCCAATTCATTGGGCCATTATAAACGGTGAAACAGCAACCGGTATTACTACAATGTATATGGATGTAGGTATGGATACCGGTGATATGATTTTAAAAGCCGAAATACCCATTTTACCATCAGATACTACCGGCAGCTTACATGATAAGTTAAAAGATGTTGGAGCCTCCGTGTTATCAGATACGTTACAACAACTGGCGGACGGAAATGCGCCGCGAGTATCGCAAAATAGCGCAGAGGCAACTTATGCCCGGATGCTCTGCCGCGATACAGAGCGCATTAACTGGCATCAGCCAGCAATAGCTGTTCATAACTTAGTTCGCGGACTGAACCCCTGGCCGGTAGCATACTGTAAATATCAAAATAAATCGTTAAAAATCTGGAAAACTAGAATATATGACGAATCAGCTGTGTGCTCCGAACCTGGACGCATCATTCAAATGACCAAAGATGGATTTGTTGTTGAAACAGGCAAAGGCACAGTTGAAATACAAGAAGTACAGCCGGAATCAAAACGCAGGATGAAGGCCAGTGATTGTGTTTGCGGCTACTGCTTAACCGTAGGTAATATGCTTGAATAGAAGGTGGCTGTAAATGATCGAAGTAGTCCAAAGACCCCGAAAACGTTTATTTTTAGCTTTAATTCTTCTTAGTTTATGTATTGCAACCATTTCCACTTATGGGCTATGGGTCGTTAGTCTGCCTGGACTAACGAATATTAGCAGTTACTTGCCGATGATACTAGGTACACTGTTAGTTGCCATAATTTTAGCCGCAGTCTGCGGTGTTATTGGTATTATTTTAGCTATTCTGGGATTTAAAACCCCCGGAATATTTCAAAGCTCGGCATGGTCGGCAATAAATGTTTTGTTTCCAATGGCTATCGCTATTGGCAAGTTATTTGACGTTGACAAAGAGCGGGTTGAACGCTCTTTTATCGAGGTTAGCAATCATTTAATTAAGAAAAAGAATGTTACAGTACGACCTGATAAACTATTGATTATGACGCCGCACTGCCTACAATTTGAAACTTGCCCGCATAAGATTACCCGCGATGTTTCCAATTGCCGCCGTTGTGGTCAGTGTCAAATTGGTGATTTAGCAGAGCTTGCCAACAAATACGGAGTTCATATCGCAGTCGTAACAGGCGGAACCCTGGCAAGAAAAGTAATAAAAACAATTCGCCCGCATGCCGTTCTTGCCATTGCTTGCGAACGTGATTTGACCAGTGGCATTCAGGATGTTTTTCCACTCCCAGTTATCGATGTTCTCAACGAACGACCTTTCGGCCCATGCTGCAACACTCAGGTTGATTTGAAAAAAATTGAACTAGCTATTAAAGGATTTGTAGGTGATACTTATCCAACAACAAAAATTAAAGATGGTGACATCAATGACTAAAAAGGTTGACGCCAGAGAAGTTGCATTAAAAGTAATCAATGAAGTCGAAAGCAAGGGGGCCTATGCCAACATTGCCCTGGCTCACGAGATAAACCGCCGAATATCCCAAGGCCAGCTCTCTGACCAAGATCGGCGGTTTATTACTGAGTTAGTATACGGCACTGTAAAAGCAGGTGCTACGCTGGACTGGATACTGGGTAATTACTTAAACCGTCCTATTACTAAAATAGCACCGGTAATACGAAACATCTTAAGGTTAGGAATATATCAGTTATTTTTTCTTGAAAAAGTACCCGTTTCAGCTGCATGCAATCAATCAGTAGAATTAGCTAAAAAATACGGACACGCGGGTACCGTCAAATTTGTAAACGGCGTTCTTAGAAATGCCGCCCGCAGCCCAGAGAAAGTTGAATATCCTAACCAAGATAAACAACCGGCAAAATATCTATCTCTAAAATACTTTCATCCGGAATGGTTAGTGGAACGTTGGGTTAACCGTTTAGGGTTTAGTGCCTGCGAAGCTTTATGCCAAACAAATAATATTACACCACTGCTTTCTCTACGCACAAATACCATTAAGATTGACCGTAAGCAATTACTGCAGCGCTTAGAGGAAGAAGGCGTACTCTGCCATGAGTCGGTTTGGACGCCGGAGGGGCTTGTATGCTATCAGCATCCCAGTCTTAGTACACTAAAATCACTGCAGGAGGGATTATTTCAGGTTCAAGACGAAAGTTCTATGTTGGTTGCCCATATTCTTGACCCGAAACCTGGTGAATTCATTATTGACGCCTGCGGTGCGCCGGGAGGCAAAACGACACATATTGCTGCTCTTATGGACAACACCGGACAGATATTGTCTACAGATATTTACGAACATAAACTCGAAATTACCCGAGAAAACGCTACGCGCCTTGGTCTGACAAATATTGAAACAAGAGCTTTGGATGCTGTAACCTTAGATCAGTTCTTCCCGGGTAAAGCTGACAAAGTACTTGTAGACGCACCGTGCTCCGGCCTTGGCGTATTAAGACGTAAACCAGATTCACGCTGGCGCAAAACCGCCGATATTCTGCAAGATCTGCCAAAACTACAATCAGCTATACTGACAAGCGCAGCTCAGTGTGTCAAACCAGGTGGTACTCTTGTATACAGTACCTGCACTACTGAACCGGAAGAAAATCAGAATATCGTAAATAATTTTCTAAATACACATTCAGATTTCGATTTAGAACCGGCCGGAGAGTATCTTCCTATTCAAAGACGCCCGGATAAGATGCTTCAACTTTGGCCACATCTTGATGGGGTTGACGGCTTTTTTATTGCACGTATGAAGCGGCGTAACTAAGGCGGTAATACTTATGAAAACAGATAAAATTGAATTATTCGGATTGTTTGCCACAGAAATTGCCTCAGCAATAAAACCATTCGGACTAGAACAATACCGGGCTAAACAAATTGCAGAATGGTTGTATAAACACGGTGTTTATCAATTTGACGATATGACAAATCTTTCTAAAGACCAGCGCACCAAACTTTCCGCCGACTTTACTATTACCAAAATTATTCAGAAAGCAGCCCAACATTCAGGTGATGGTCGAACAAGTAAATTTTTGCTTGCTTTTCCCGATAATGCCGGCGTTGAAACTGTCCTGATGCGCCAGCCGTATGGTAATAGTGTTTGTATCTCCACCCAGGTTGGCTGTGCCATGGGCTGCGCATTCTGTGCATCAACCCTGGATGGTCTAACAAGAAATCTCACTGGTGGCGAAATATTAGCTCAAGTTTTATACATTAATAAGCTCTTGGAGCTCGAAGGGCAAAAGGTTGATTCTATCGTCATCATGGGTTCGGGTGAGCCTTTAGCGAACTATGATAATGTACTAAGATTCATCCGACTCATTCACGAACCTTATTGCCTTACTCTTAGTTATCGCAGTATAACTTTGTCAACTTCCGGACTTGCGCCTGAAATCGACAGGTTAGCTACTGAAAATTTACCAATCACACTATCAATTTCTTTACATGCACCTAATAATGAGTTACGTACGAAACTTATGCCTATTAATAAAAGATTTCCTATTGAACAAGTACTCGCTGCAAGCGACCGTTATATTGCTGCCACTGGCAGGCGGGTTACTTATGAATATACCTTAATTTCCGGAATTAATGATAAGCCGGCTCATGCGCATGAATTAGCGGCATTACTTAGAGGTCGATTGGCGAATGTCAATTTAATTCCCATAAACCCAGTACCGGAACGCGGTCTATTACGGCCTCGGCTAAGTGAAATTGATAAATTTGCCCAAATTTTAAAAGGCCAGCATATTAATGTCACAATCAGAAGAGAAATGGGAACTGACATCGATGCAGCCTGCGGCCAGCTACGGCGCAAAGTAATGCAACAAGGCGGTTAATTTTGACTAGATTGCCATTATCGCGTATAATAGAAAAGACTTGGCTTGTATTTTCTTACACAATTAGCGGGAGTGTTATAAATTGAAGTTTGTCCGCAATATTGAAAACTTTTTTGAAAAATATATTGAAGGTTTTTTTAATAAGCAATTTTCTAGCGGCTTACAGCCTGCCGAAATTGCAAAGCAATTAGCCCGTGAGATGGAAGACGAGCGTACGGTTGGAGTTTCTTATGTTTATGTTCCCAATCATTATTCTGTTTATGTAAACAGGGATGATTACGAACGCTTGGAACCATTTGTAAATGCCATATGCAGCGAACTATCCGGTTATTTAATTGAAGAAAGCCGGAAAAAAGCCTACACAATGGCTGGTAGTCCGCAAATCGAATTTTTTGCCGACGAAAAATTAACAAAGCAGGATTTCCGGGTTACGTCAAGTTTTACAGAAGCCCCCTACGAAGAAGATACCGGTGGTCTTGAAAAAAGCGATATACAAGCCAACGATACAAGAGTATTTGATAAATTCGAACCAGGGACACTCTTCCATCAACAATCAAGACAACTTTTGCTTGGTATCTTGACAGTAGTTGATGGCTTAGACGCTGGCTTGAAGGTCGACTGTACAACCAACAGAATAAACATTGGTCGCCGCAATACCAACGAACTACCGCTTACTGACATGAATACTTCGCGGTTACACGCATATGTTGTATATGAAGACGGGCATCATGTTATCCATGATGCCAAAAGCCTTAATGGGACTTACGTCACAAATCATCGTATTACCCATAAACAACTCAAAAGCGGCGATAGAATAAAAATAGGTAATACTGTTATTTTATATGAGGTGAAGTAGATTGCCCGGTAAAATGCAGGTACTCAGTATTCTGGTAATAGCCTTGCAGTATAGCTTGGTAATACTGTTGTATTACTTTTTATACAGAGTAGTAAAGATAGCTTCAAAAGACTTAAATAAAGTTGCTTTTGACGAACCAGCTACTTCACTTGTCAGATACGCTCCCGATGAGGATTCTAATTTCGCTGATTCGCCAAGGCTGATAGTCCTTGATGATAAAAACGCTCTTTTATCACAAACTGTTTTTACAATTGATGATAGCTTATCAATAGGACGCAGCCAACATAATGATTTAATAATAAATGATAATTTTGTTTCTCACGAACATGCTTGTATTTCCAAATCTAAGCACAATTACCTGTTGGCTGACTTAAACAGCACAAATGGCACAATTCTTAATGGCCAACAGATTGAAGAAGAAACTGCCTTGAATTACGGAGATGTTATACAAATCGGTGCAGTTACTCTTAAGTTTGAGAGGTGACTTCCATGCTGGCATTTGCACAGTCAGACATTGGTATAGTACGAAAAACCAATGAAGATAGTTATGTCTTTTCGCCGCCCCAATTATTTGTGGTCGCTGATGGCATGGGTGGACATGTTGCCGGAGAAATTGCCAGCAACCTTGGTTCCAATACTATCCAGGAGTATATGAAAAAATTTATTACTCCAGCAGACTGGGAACAAGTTTTAAAAGAAGCAATCATCGAAGCAAATACTATTATTTTTCAAATGTCCCAAGCCAAGAGCGAATGTTTAGGTATGGGAACGACTGTTACTGCCATATATACCAATAACAACGAAGTGTATTGGAGTCACGTAGGGGACAGCCGTCTTTATCTAATTCGAGATAATGCATTGCAGCAAATAACCAGTGATCATTCGTTAGTTTGGGAATTAGTACAGAATGGTAGTATAACTTATGAAGAAGCGCAAGTTCATCCCCACCGCAACATTTTGACAAGAGCAGTGGGTACCAACGAAACGATTTGTGTAGATTCTGGACGATTTTTATGGAAACCCGGAGATAGTTTGCTATTATGCACAGATGGGTTGACAAATATGCTTAGCGAAGATACTATTTTAAATATTTATTTGCAACATGATAAACCACAGACAATTGTAAATACCCTTATTGAACAGGCAAAAGCGGCCGGCGGCTACGATAATATTACATGTATTTTAGCCCAATATAGGGATTAATCCATGAGACATAAAAAAATCACTGAGTTTGGGCTATTGTTAATAGGCGGGCTCGTTTTAATTAATGGTTACCTTGCTGTTACACTTTCCAACCATCAGTTTACCTATCAACACTTCGGCATGCTTTTTGGCTTAATTGCTTTGTTTTTCATTACTTCGCAAATTAGCCGTAAATTCGCCGCTACCGCAGATCCGCTACTATTACCTTTAGCCGTATTTTTAGCGGCTATCGGGTTAACACTTATTGTAAGGCTGCGTCCAGATTTATTTATCGCGCAAACGATATGGATGTCGTTAGGGCTTATTGCCTTCATGTTTACAGTCGCCATTTTTCGAAGGCCTGAAACTGTTGCCAAATATAAATACCTCTGTGGTATAGCTGGCATTTCTCTTTTGCTAATCACTATTTTGTTTGGGGTTGATATCGGCGGCAATAAAAACTGGGTAGTTTTCGGCCCCATACGATTTCAGCCTTCCGAATTTGCTAAACTGTTAATCATTATCTTTTTAGCTGCCTATTTGAGTGAACGGCGGCAACTTCTAACCTATGCAACTAAACATTACGGTCCTTTAACTTTGCCACATCCTCGTTTTATTGCTCCTTTACTGGCTTTATGGGGACTAACTATGGCTATACTTATAGTTCAGCGAGATTTGGGTTCCGCTTTGATATACTTTGGAACTATAGTCGCCATGTCTTATATGGCGAGTGGCCGTCTAAGTTATGTTATTTTGGCACTTATTCTATTCTTTGCAGGCTCTGCACTTTGTTATCTGTTATTTCCCCATGTTCAAGTCCGAATTGACATTTGGTTGAACCCTTGGACTGACCCTACCGGGCGAGCATATCAGATTGTTCAATCGTTGTTTGCTTTTGGATCAGGTGGAATCCTTGGCAGTGGACTTACTTTCGGATATCCAACTATTATACCCGAAGTACATACTGATTTTATTTTTTCCGCTATCGGAGAGGAACTTGGGCTAGCTGGCAGCGTTGCAGTAATCATTGCCTATATACTCGTTGTATACCGTGCTTTTCGCACGGCGCTGATTTCCTCAACGATGTTTACTATGTTACTGGCAGGTGGCTTAGGTATACTTACCGCACTGCAAGTATTTATTATTATTGGCGGTGTCACCAAATTTTTGCCCTTGACCGGCATAACACTACCACTTATTAGTTATGGTGGCAGTTCTATGGTTTCAAGTTTTATCCTGCTGGGAATGTTATTTGCCGTATCGGAGGCGACGACACCCCATGAATAAAAATGACTTTCACCATAAGGCACTTCGCAAGAGTATCCGCAAAACGGCTCTGTTTTCCTTAAGCCTGCTTGTGATGCTCATAGCCTATGTAACATACCTCCAGGTTATAGAAAGTAATACGCTTGCCTATAATCCTCTTAACCGCCGCACAGTTGAAGCTTCCAAAAGAGTTGAACGCGGCAAAATAACGGACATTCATGGTAAAGTACTGGCACAAAGCACACTTGCAACCACAAAAGAGTACAAGCGCGAATACCCATATGATGTACTCTTTGCCCATGTTGTTGGATATGACAGCACTAAATATGGCAAGGCAGGCATTGAAAGTGCTTATGACGGATATTTGTCTGGTCAAACAAACCCTGAAAAACGATTAGGGGCAATTGGGCAATTATTTCAAGGTGGTACAGGCAATACTATTATGCTTACCATCGATTCCCGTACTCAACAAGCCGCCTATCAAGCTTTAGGCTCTAACCGTGGCGCCATTGTAGCTATAAATCCAAAAACCGGTGCAATCATAGCGATGGTTAGCCGCCCTAGTTTTGATCCAAATAATTTAGAAAATAATTGGGGCGAAATTTCGCAGTCCGGCAGTAGTCCATTACTTAACAGAGCATCTCAAGGTTTGTATCCGCCTGGCTCTATAATTAAAGTACTGACTGCCGAAGCAGCATTAGCTGAACAGGTGGCCACCAGTAATCGCCAGTTTACCTGTACCGGAGCTTTGAAAATTGCTCCTGATTATACTCTGCCAGAAGCCAACAATACAGCCCATGGCAAAATCGATCTTAAACAAGCTCTTGCCGTCTCCTGTAACGTCACCTTCGGTCAATTAGCGCTCGATTTGGGGCGTTCTAGAATGGCCAAACAATTTGAACGCTATGGATTTACAAACCCAATCAACAGTGATATTCCGGAAAGCGCTCCAAAACTTCCTGAATTCTCCAGACTTAGTGACGGTGATTTAGCTCAGATTGGTATAGGGCAGGGGAGTCTCTTAGTCACGCCGCTTAGAATGGCCATGTTGGCATCAACTTTTGCTAACAAGGGAACCATAATGAAACCTTATTTAGTACAAAGAATTACGGCACCTGACGGAGAAATAATTAATGAAACCTCTCCAGAAAAATGGCTTTCACCGGTAAGTATTACACTTGCAGAACAGGTTGGCAGTATGATGGTTAGTGTAGTAAACGAAGGAACGGGTACTGCCGCAGCAGTAAGAGGTGTGCAAATTGCTGGTAAAACCGGCACTGCTGAAAATCCGCACGGTGCACCGCACGCATGGTTTATTGGCTATGCGCCAGCTGAAAATCCACAAATTGCGATTGCCGTAATTGTTGAAAATGCTGGTTCGGGCGGAAGGGTAGCCGCACCGATAGCCCGGCAAATATTTGTACAGGCATTACGTTAAGGGGGTGAATAAATGCTTAATCGCACACTTGATGATCGTTATACAATTTTAGAACGAATTGGCGGCGGTGGAATGGCCGATGTATACCGCGCTCATGATAAACTCTTAGACCGTTCCGTAGCCGTAAAAGTGCTCCGTTCGCAGTTCACTGATGACGAAGAATTTGTCAGCCGCTTCCGGCGTGAAGCTCAGGCAGCCGCTAAATTATCTCACCCTAACATTGTTAATATTTACGATGTTGGTCTTGATGAGCAAGCCTACTATATCATTATGGAATATATATCAGGCGAAACACTTAAAGATAAAATTGAACGTGAAGCGCCGCTCCCCGTAGAAACTGCAGTTCGCATTGCTATTGAAATAGCCGAAGCTCTTGAACATGCACATCAAAATAATTTGATACACTGTGATATCAAGCCTCATAACATCCTAGTAACACGTTCAGGACGAATCAAGGTAACCGACTTTGGCATAGCCAGAGCCGTTACTTCTTCCACTATGACTAACTCCGGTACAATTATTGGATCAGTACATTATTTTTCTCCAGAGCAAGCCAAAGGAACCGCTGTTGGTGCGAAATCAGATATATATTCACTTGGTGTCGTTCTCTATGAAATGCTTACAGGACAAGTACCATTTACGGGAGAATCGCCAATTAGCATTGCTCTTAAGCATTTACAAGAGGAACCTAAGCCGCCAAGGGAGTTAAATCCCGAGATCCCGCCACTGATTGAGGCCATTATAGGTAAAGCCATGCATAAGGACCCGGCAGCACGGTTTGATGATATTAGCGAAATGATTACCGATTTTAAAATGGCTCAAAATTACTTAAGGGACGACCATACCCGCAGATTGTCCAGGAACGATTTTCCTACCCAGATATTACCGCCAATTACACCATCACTAGAACAAGATAGCCCTAAGCTGACACCGCGGACAAATAACCCGCAAACAAATAAACCAAAAATCTCTAAGTCCTGGCTTGGCGGCATGCTGTTAGTTTTACTGCTTGGCTCTGCATTAGCTGCCTTTTTAGGATTTGGGAAGTTTTGGAGTCTTAATGAAGTTGTTGTACCTGACGTAGTAGGTAAGCAGGTAGATACAGCTCGGAACATACTTATTAGTAAAAATCTTAGGGTTTCAGTCTCAGAAGCTTTCAACGATAAAGTTCCGATAGGATCTGTTATTTCACAGCAGCCCGAAGCAGGAACAACAGTTAAGGAGCAAAGAACAATAAATATTATTGTCAGCAAAGGCGGCGAAATAACAGTTGTTCCAGACTTACGGGGACTTAACCGGCGAGATGCCGAATTGCAAATCAAAAATGCTGGACTTAAATTAGGACGTGTTGACGAGCAGTTTACCGAAGACTCGCCACCAGATACGGTTATTAATCAAAATCCTCGGCCACCGGCTCAAATAACCAAAGGAACAGCGATTGATATTGTAATCAGTAAAGGAGCAAGTCCAAAAAAATTAGTTTTACCTGATTTTCAGGGTTCACTCCTGACCACCGTTGTTTCCCAGTTGGAAAGCCTGAAGCTTAAGCAAGGAAAAGTAACAGAAGTTGCTAATGATAAATATCCTGCTGGAACTATTGTTAGTCAGAACCCACCGCCTGCTACTGAAGTAACCGAAGGAACTACCATTGATTTTTCTGTTGCAAAGGGTGCCCCAGGAGCGGTAAAGCGGGCTTCTGTTCAGGTAACAGTTCCAGAGGGGCCGTCACGTCAGACTTTGCAAATAGTAGTAACTGACGCTAATGGCCGTCGCGTTGTATACGAAGGCACCCATAAACCGGGTGAACGCGTAGAAAAGACAGTGGAAGGTATTGGCCAAATACGCGTTCAAGTTTATATTAACGATAAGTTACTTCAAGAACAAACAATTTAGGAGGCCCTTATGTGCTGAACGGTATTGTAGTAAAAGCCTATAACAGTTACTACTATATACAGTCAGGTAACAAAATTGTAACCTGCAAACTACGTGGCCGGTTTAAAAAAGAGCGGTTTTCCCTGATCGTCGGCGATGAAATTAGCTACACCTTAACCGGCCCAGATAAGGGCATCATCGAAGAAATATTGCCGCGCCGCAGTATGCTAAAGCGTCCGATGGTAGCAAATGTTAATCAAGTTGTTTTAACATTTGCTGCTGTCAATCCCGACATTAATCCATCTCTAGTAGATAGATTTTTGGTAATTGCTGAGTTTTCGGAACTGGATATAATTATTTGTATCAATAAAGTGGATTTAACCGACATTGATTCATTACCAAACCTGGTCGACCGCTACAAGCAAATAGGCTATAAAGTACTTACCACAGCGGCCAAAACTGGTATAGGAATCGATGAATTGCGAGAATTGCTCTATGGTAAAATCTCCGTCTTTGCCGGTCCGTCAGGAGCAGGAAAATCAACTCTACTTAACACCATCCAACCAGGCCTTGAACTTACAACTGGCGAAGTTAGTCATAAAATCGGCCGTGGTAAACACACCACCCGGTTTGCCGAACTTTTGCCGCTGGCAGGCGGCGGTTTTGTCGTAGATACTCCGGGGTTTAGTTTCACCGAATTTACTGACATAGAACAAGCTCACTTAATGGACTACTTTCCCGAGATAGCCAAAGTAGCGCCGGATTGTAAATTCAATACCTGCCTTCATTATAAAGAGCCACAATGCGCTGTTAAACAAGCGGCTAGTGACGGCCGCATTCATCCTGACAGATATCAATCTTATCTTGAAATATTGACCGAAATTAAAGAGAATAAGAAAGGGTACTAAATGAATACTATCAAAATTGCACCTTCCATTTTATCTGCTGATTTTTCCCATCTAGCCGATGAAATAATCAAAATAGATGAGGCTGGCGCAGACTTAGTTCATATTGACGTTATGGACGGGCATTTTGTTCCAAACCTAACATTCGGCCCGCCGGTTGTTGCTGCCATTCGCAAAATAACAAACCTGCCATTTGATGTACATTTGATGGTTACTAATCCTCAGGATTTGATTGTACCCTTTGTTAAAGCCGGCGCTGATATTATCACCATTCACGCTGAAACCGCACCACATATGCACCGTTTGATTCAAAATATCAAAGAATGTGGTAAGAGAGCAGGGATATCGCTTAATCCTTCTACACCGCTGGCAGTAATCGAAGAAGTGCTTTCAGATGTTGATATGATTCTTATTATGAGCGTAAATCCGGGATTTGGCGGCCAAAAATTTATCCCTAATGCCATAAATAAAATTGCAAGACTTAAAACTATGATTGATGAACGTAAGCTAACCGTTGATATTGAAGTTGATGGCGGAATAAACGCCGCTACTGCCCAGCAGGTGATTGCCGCAGGTGCTAATATTTTAGTTGCCGGTTCAGCAGTGTATGGTGCACCTGATATAAAACAGGCAATTAAGAGTATTAGAGGTATTGATTAATTTGCCGCTTAATGGTAACATAGATAGCAGATAGTGGATTATGGATAAAAATTACATAGTAAGCCTTTGGGGCATGGTGAAAAAGAGCAATCTTTTAATTCCTGACCGGCGGTAAAGCCCGCGAGCCGTTATACGGCTGATTCGGTTAAATTCCGAAGCCGACAGTATAGTCTGGATGGTAAAAGGCGTAATACTGCCATAACTGGCGTTACTTTAAGTTAAAAGCCTATTAACTGTTGATTGCCCCAAAAGCAAATCAACAGTTTTTTATTTTTCCTATCATCAACTGGGGGATTTCTATGGACGAATATTATATGCGCCAAGCGCTAACAATTGCACAGTACGCCTCGGGTCGTACCAGCCCCAATCCACTGGTCGGCGCGGTTATTGTAAAAAACGGTCGTATTGTGGGACAAGGCTGGCATCGTAAAGCAGGTACACCCCATGCGGAAATTCATGCTTTAGCCCAAGCCGGTGATTTAGCAAAAGATGCTACCGTCTACGTAACACTTGAACCATGTTCCCATCACGGCCGTACCGGCCCTTGTGCCGATGCCTTAATTGCTGCTGGAGTAAAAAAAGTAGTCGTAGCCATGACTGATCCAAATCCATTAGTAGCCGGAAATGGCTTAACCCGGCTTAAAGAAGCCGGCATTGAAGTGGTAACAGGTCTACTTGCAGCAGAAGCAGCCAAACTAAATGAAGTATTTATAAAATGGATATCTACAGGAATGCCATTTGGTGTGCTTAAAACTGCGATGTCCCTCGATGGTAAAATTGCTGCCTATACTGGCCATTCCAAATGGATCACTGGCTCACCAGCCCGCCAATTTGTTCATAAGCTTAGAGACACTTACGATGGTATTTTAGTAGGGATTGGTACAGTATTAGCTGATGATCCTGAGTTAACCACTCGTTTGCCGCATGGCGGTAATAATCCCACGCGGATTATTGTGGATAGCATGGCCAGAACACCACTGACAGCTAAGGTAATAACAGACGGGCGCGCGCCAACTATCATTGCAGCTAGTTGCGCAGCACCTGCCGAACGAGTAGAAGCATTACGAAGCCGGGGTGCAGAAGTATTACTGCTTGAAAAGACTCCTTCCGGGGTTGACTTGCGCCAATTGTTCAAGTTACTGGGAGAAAAACGTATTACCAGTGTGTTTGTTGAAGGCGGAGCAGCCATAAATGCCTCCTTATTAGATGCAAATTTAATCGATAAAGTATATTGGCTCATAGCCCCAAAAATAATTGGGGGCAAAACAGCACCAAGCCCAATTGGCGGCACAGGAGCAACAACCGCCGATCAAGCCATTTTGCTTGAAGATATCACAACACATTCTATTGACGCTGACGTATTAATTACTGGCTATATTGCTGGACGGGAGGGTAGAGATGTTTACAGGACTTGTGGAAGAATTGGGGAAAGTTAAAGCTATTGCAAAAGGAGCAAAATCAGTCCGCCTTACTGTTTACGGTAAAAAAGTTTTGGAGGATACTCAGCTTGGCGATAGTATTGCCGTAAACGGTACCTGCCTGACAGTAGTTGATTTTAGTCGTGATTGGTTTACTGCTGATGTTATGCCCGAAACAGTAGACAGGACTGCTCTATCTGGTCTCAAACCAGGCGACACCGTAAATTTGGAACGTACATTACGGGTCGGCGACAGACTGGGTGGTCATATTGTAAGCGGCCATATTGATGGCATAGGTACTATCTTATCCAAGGAACAAAATGATAACGCTGTTATTGTCCGAATTGGAGCCGGTCCGGAAGTCATGCGGTATATCATACAAAAAGGTTCCATTGCTATTGACGGTACAAGCCTTACTGTCGTTGAATTCGGAACTAACTGGTTTACGGTATCACTTATTCCGCATACTACGGCTATGACCACTGTTGGACTTAAGGCAACCGGTGAAACAGTGAATTTAGAAGCAGATATCATCGGTAAATATGTAGAAAAACTTTTGGGCTTACAGCACCAAGCTAAACCCGCTGAAAAAATAACACTTGGGTTTCTTGAACAGCACGGGTTTACACGATAAAATTCAAAAAAGAATGGAGGAATTTTACATGAAATTCAATACTATTGAAGAGGCTATTGAAGATTATAAAAGTGGTAAGATTATTGTAGTAATCGATGATGAGGATCGTGAAAATGAAGGCGACCTGCTGATGGCCGCTGAAAAAGTAACACCAGAAGCTATTAATTTTATGGCAACATATGGACGTGGTTTAATCTGCATGCCAATTATCGGCAGTAGATTAGATGAACTTGAAATAGGCCAAATGGTAACTGAAAATACAGACAATCACTCAACAGCTTTTACCGTATCCATTGACGCTAAAACAACAACAACCGGTATTTCTGCCCATGAACGCGCCCTGACTGTTCAGGCCGTGCTTGACCGTAAAACAATTCCCAGTGATCTCAGACGCCCAGGTCATATCTTTCCCTTACGGTACGCTGAAGGCGGCGTATTAAGACGAGCAGGCCATACGGAAGCTGCGGTCGATATGGCTAGCTTAGCTGGTCTTTACCCTGCGGGAGTTATCTGCGAAATTATGAACGAAGACGGCACAATGGCCCGCACACCTGAGCTTATGGAGTTCATTAAAAAACATGACCTTAAAATAATTACTATCGCCGATCTCATTAAGTATCGTAAGAAACATGAACGGTTCATAACCAAAGCTGCCGAAACTAATCTGCCCACTAAATATGGCGATTTTAAACTGGTTGCCTATGAAAGCCAGCTTGATAATCAGTGTCACGTAGCTCTAGTTAAGGGTGATGTAGCAAACAAAACAAATGTACTAGTTCGGGTACATTCTGAGTGCTTAACCGGTGACGTTTTTGGTTCGCTGCGCTGTGACTGCGGTGATCAACTGGGTCATGCCTTAAAACGCATTGAAAAAGAAGGCAGCGGCGTTCTGCTTTATATGCGGCAAGAAGGCAGGGGTATTGGTCTTGCTAATAAAATACGGGCATACGCATTACAAGACACAGGAAAAGACACTGTAGAAGCTAACGAACTACTGGGCTTCGCTCCGGACCTAAGGGATTATGGAATTGGCGCCCAAATCTTAGCCGATTTAGGATTAACCAGTATTCGGCTGCTCACCAATAATCCACGTAAACGAGTAGCCCTTGAGGGTTATGGTTTAACCATTACTGAAAGGGTTCCTTTAGAAATACTCGCTAATAAATTTAACAACAGATATTTATCAGCCAAGAAATCCAAGCTTGGTCATTTATTAAAACAATATGAGGAGGTTCAAAAATAATGAACAATGTTAAAATACTGGAAGGAAATTTAGTAGCAGAAGGATTAAAAATCGGTATCATAACGGCAAGATTCAATGAATTTATTAACACAAAACTGCTCGAAGGTGCTTTGGATGCGTTAAAGCGCCACGGCGCCTCTATGGAAAATGTAGAAATTGCTTGGGTTCCGGGAGCATTTGAAATTCCGCTTATAGCGAAAAAAATGGCTATGAGCAAAAAATATGATGCTGTAATCTGCCTGGGTACAGTAATCAGAGGCAGTACCAGCCATTATGATTATGTTTGCGCTGAAGTATCTAAAGGAGTAGCCCATGTCGGTTTGGAAAGCGGAGTGCCCACCATTTTTGGCGTTCTTACTACTGACACTATAGAACAAGCCATTGAACGGGCAGGTACCAAAGCTGGTAATAAGGGCTTTGATGCTGCCGTTTCAGCTATTGAGATGGCAAACCTTATTAAAGGTCTATAATTGGGAGGTACTATGAAAGTAGGCATAATCAGCGATACACACGGTTGTTTGAAAACATGGCAAACAGTTTTTGATCGCTACTTTGTAGATACAGAGCTAATTATCCATGCCGGCGACGTTTTGTATCACGGACCACGCAACACCATTCCTGCTGAGTACAACCCTAAACAATTAGCCGATGTCTTGAATAGTTGTCCGGTTCCTATAATTACTGCCTGTGGTAACTGTGATGCAGAAGTTGATGGAATGGTATTAAACCTACCAATTCAATCGCCTTACACATACTTAATGCTTAATGGATTACGAATTGCTGTAACCCATGGCCACAACTTGACTGACGAAACTAAGCAGGAGATGGCTAAACGCCTAAAAGCTGATATCTTTATTACCGGTCATACTCATGTAGCCACATTGGAGAAAATTGAAAATATATTCTTTTTAAATCCTGGCTCCCCGGGAATGACGAAGCGTCCTGACGGTCGGGGCACCATTGCCTGGATAAATGAGAACAAAGTCGAAATACTAGATATAGCAACAGGCCAAGTGATGATTTCCGAATCCTTGGTCTAATACCGGAGGTTACCGTTAATGTATGATCATCTTATTCGGGCAACAGCGCCCGGAGTTCGCGGCTTTGCCGCTATTACTACCGATCTAACGGAAGAAGCCCGCAAGCGCCATGACTGTTTTCCGTTAGCCGCCGCTGCGCTTGGCCGCACAATGACTGGTGCATTATTAATGGCTGCGAATTTAAAGACCGCAGAAAGCTTAACTATTAGAATTTCCGGGGATGGGCCGCTGGGAGAAATTGTAGCCGATGCTTACCCTGATGGTTCTGTCCGCGGCTATGTCAAAAACCCATTTGTTGACTTACCGCTTAACAATGGCAAATGGGCTATTGGCCAGGCAGTAGGTAAGGGACATATACATGTTACAAGGTTTGTTGGTCTGAAACAGCCTTTCACAGGCAGCTCTGAACTGATATCAGGCGAAATAGCCGAAGACTTTACCCAATACCTTACTATGTCTGAACAGACGCCATCCAGTGTGGCTCTCGGAGTCCTTATTAATCCTGACACAACAGTTTCTGCTGCAGGAGGATTTCTTATTCAGGCTTTGCCGGGAGCAGAAGAAGATGTCATAAGTAAAATTGAAACCAATTTAAGCCAAATGCAGCCTGTCTCTCAAATGGTACATAAAGGTTTAGATGCAAGAGGAATTCTGGAAACTGTATTTTCGGGACTGCCAACAACAGTGTATGACTCGATAAATCTTCATTTTAACTGCAAATGCTCTCGCGAACGAGTTGAAAACATGCTAATTAGTCTCGGAAAAGAAGAGATCAAGGAAATGGTTGCAGAAGGACAAGCCGAGGTCTGCTGTCATTTTTGTAGCGAAAAATATCATTTTAACGCCCAAGAGTTGAAGAATATTTTAGAAAAGCTAGCTGCACCACAGGCTAGATAAAGCCAAAAAACCAGCACAGTACTGTGCTGGTTTTTTGGCTTTATCTAGCAACTGCTTCCGAAGTCAGTGGCAAAATAGAAAATGTTGTGGGTGAATTTTATATACTTTTCAAGGAAAAAAATAAAAAAGGACTTGATATCAAGCCCTTTCATTAACGTATGTTATTAGACTGCACGCTGAATTTTACCAGAACGCAGGCAACGGGTACACACATTAACACGTTTAACGTCACCTTTAACTAAAGCCTTAACTCTTTGTATGTTAGGTTTCCAGGTGCGCTTGGTTTTAAGGTTGGAATGGCTGACATTGAAGCCTGAACGCTCACCTTTACCGCAAATCTCACAAACATTTGCCATCTATTTCCACCTCCTGTAAGAAAACATCCTCATGTACTGAACATGACTATTTTAGCACAAATTACTTATGATATGCAAGGCCAAATCCGTTTTTTTAGTGATATTTTCATAAATACCTAGCATTTGGTGTGCATTAGCAGGAATTGTGCGTATTATATTGAAATTAAAAATAAGAAAATGTAGGGGGGCTTCATCTATGTTAAATAAAAGCACTCCAATAATCGAAGCGCTTAAGTCGCATCCTGAGGCAAAAAGGATCTTTGCTAAACATGGTATGGGATGCATAGGCTGTATGGGATCACTTACCGAAACTATTGAAAATGGTGCTAAAATGCACGACATTGATGTAGAAGCTTTGCTGGAAGAATTAAACGATCTCCTCAAAACAAACAAATCATAAGGTGATTATTATTCAAAAGTTATGGTCTGCTAAGATACAATTTCTCAAAGGAGTAGGGCCTGCAAATGCTGCCAGACTCAGCAAGCTAAATATTTTTTCTATAGGTCAATTGCTTGAGCATTATCCGCGTCGGTATGAAGACCGAAGCAAAATCAAGCTGATTGCCGAACTAATTGATGGCCATTTTGAAACCTTTCGCGCAGTAGTTATGAATATTAGCGAATTAAAGACTTACCGTGGTCTTAAAATCGTTAAAATCGCTGTAAGAGATAGCTCTGGTATAGCTCATTTAACATGGTTTAATCAGTCTTATATAAAAAACAAATACCGTCCTGGTATGGATCTTATTATCTTTGGCAAAGTTCAGCGTAATCATGGCATAATTGAAATTAATAAACCGGATATTGAGCTTGTAGAAAGAAACAGCCCGTCTACCGGACGCATTATGCCTGTATACCCCGCAACCGAAGATATTCCGCAATGGCAACTGAGATCCCTTATAGAGCAAGCTTTGCAAATATTTCAAAGTACACCCGGCAGTGAAAGCACAGAAATCTTACCTGCCGATATTATTATCCGGTTCAATTTGATAAACCGGCAGCAGGCTTTGGCTAATATTCATTTTCCTGTCAGCATGGAAACCTTATTACAGGCTCGCCGGCGGCTGGTATTTGAAGAACTCTATTTACTTCAATGCGGCTTAGCCTATATAAAACAGAAAATGAAATATGGTTCGAAAGGCATTAAGCATGCACGAGACAACGAATTGGTAGTAGCTGTTGAAAAAAGCCTGCCGTTTGCCTTGACCGCCGATCAGCTTCAGACACTTCGTGAAATTAAAACGGATATGGAAGACACCACTCCGATGCAGCGCTTAGTTCAAGGTGATGTTGGTTCAGGGAAAACAGTCATCGCTGCCATATCGCTGGCCAAAACGGTCGAAAACGGCTATCAGGGGGCGATGATGGCACCAACAGAAATATTGGCAGAACAGCATTATCATACACTTGCCCGGTTATTGGCGCCGCATGGTATCAAAATTGCTGTACTCACCGGAAAATTAAACCGTAAGATAAGAGAAGAAATACTAGACAATATCAAAACAGGACTAATTGATATCGTCATTGGCACACATGCACTTATCCAAGATGATGTGGAGTTCAAGCACCTCGGACTAGTAGTTACAGATGAACAACACCGCTTTGGTGTTCGCCAACGCTCCAAGCTGGAAGCAAAAGGAAATCATCCCGATGTACTTATAATGACGGCAACACCTATACCCCGAACTATGGCGCTTACCGTATATGGAGACCTTGATGTATCAATTATCCGGGAGCTACCTCCCGGTCGACAGCCCATTGCCACTTACGCGCGTAATAACAACCGTCGTGAAAAGGTTTATGGTTTTGCCGTTGGTCAAATTAAAGCTGGCCGTCAAGTGTATATAGTATGTCCGCTTGTTGAAGAGTCGGAAAAAATTGAAGCACAATCTGCAGTTTCAATGTATAATGAACTAACCGCCACCTTTTTCAGAAACATTCCTTGCGGCTTACTGCACGGTAAAATGAAACCACAAGAAAAAGAAGCTGTTATGGCTGCCTTTGCCAACGGTAATATAAAAGCACTTATCGCTACTACGGTAATCGAAGTAGGAGTTAATGTTCCCAATGCCACGGTAATAATAATCGAGGGTGCCGACCGCTTCGGCCTGGCGCAACTTCATCAGTTGCGCGGCCGTGTCGGCCGTGGTGAATATAAGTCTTACTGTATTCTGTTATCAGACAGTACCAACGAAGAAACAGTTGAACGTTTGAAAATTATGACCGAAGTAAACGACGGCTTTATTTTGGCAGAGAAGGATTTGGTGTTAAGAGGACCGGGGCAGTTTTTCGGTACACATCAACATGGTATGCCGGACTTAAAGATTGCCGACATTGTCAGGGATACTGATATATTACTAGAGGCCCGCCAAGCTGCTCAGCAGACGGTTTGTACACCGGAATACTTAGAAAAGGTGTGGCAAACACTTAAGCATTGGTTTGGCGACAAATTCAGCATGGTGTTCCATCGCTAAATCGGATAAAAAAAAAGGAGCGGCCAGAAGGCCGCCAATTATGGGAGAGGAGAAAATTTACATTACTAATATTGACATTTTGAATGGGGTTTATACGTACCTTATTAAATTTTTTTAAATTTATTTCTTATTTTTTTTTACTGTCACGTACACACTAAAGATAAATAACTGTAAGGGTGGTGGGCAGTTTGAAAAATAATAGTTATTCAGAAGAGCAATTACGTAGTATTGCCGGCGAATGTCGTGAATTTGAACATATTATAAACGCTATGGGCTATGGTTATTCCTTACTCAACGTATCGGCTTCAAATTATGTCAGACGCTGCACTGACTGCACGCATTGGTTTGATGGTTCCTGCAACATATTTCAAAGAGAAATAGCCCAATGGGAATAAACAAACAGCGCTGATTCAGCGCTGTTTTTGAGAGATAGGAAGGTACTAGATGAATAAGTTACTAGGTTGGCTCGCAATTATTGCACTTATCGGATTAACGTATATGTGGCAGCCGGAATTTTTCCACCACGCTTATGGTATTATTGAAAGAGGCGACATTGCCGCCTTGGCAGAATATTTAAGATCTTTCGGACCTAGCGCCGTCATGATAACAATTGTTCTATTTGTTATCATGACTTTTACAATTGTTTTTCCATTTATGATTTTATCAGGTGCTGCCGGCATCGTCTTTGGACTATTTTGGGGTACAATAATCTCTTGGATCGGTGAAGTGATTGGTGCCTTATTTATGTTCGTTTTCGCCCGCTATTTTTTCCGTCACGCCGTCGAGGGCTGGATAGCGAAAAGTCGTTATCTTAAGCAAGTAGATGACTATAGTGCCGCCAATGGATTTAAAGCACTTTTGCTAGCCAGACTCTTACCCTTGGCACCATCCGGTATTATAACTGCCGTTGCTGCGATTAGCCGTATCTCTTTCAAAGACTTTTTTCTGGCAACCATCATCGGTAAGCTACCGCCGGTAGTTGTTAAGGTATTACTGGGACACGATATTGTTTTTGCCGGTGAAAATTTAGGTCGGCTAATTTTTATTATCCTGCTGGTTATCGTTATTTATGGCGTTCTCTGGTGGCAAAAAAGAAATAAAAAAACCGAACTTTGAAATTTTTGTGTAGGGAACTAACGGCACTTTATAAAAAAACGAAACTACTTACCATCAGTAAAAAGTTGGTATTCGGTAGTTTCATTTTTATTTCGTTTTTTAGGAATTATAGCAATAAATCATTTTTGCCCGCCTCTGCTTCTCGGAATCAACCTGCAAAGTTCTTCACATATCAAATCGACCATATCCCTGCGTATTTTTGCATATTCCGATAAAGCGGTGCGATCCACCTCACCCGGCAGCCATTTCTGAGGAATTTCCTGTATGATACCGTCAATTTGCTCATTACTAATCTTTCTTACTATATTGACATATGGTACAAAATCCTGAAAAAAAAGAATATTGTTTAGCAATTTTCTATAGTATCGAAAATAATATGTTATTATTTTTGTACCCAGTTTCTGTAGCGAGTCAATCGTCCAGCGACTGGATCTAAATAAATGCGAATTATCGATTGCATAGATTTTGTACTGCTCATTCTCAAGACGGAGAAGTAAGTTTTTATGATTTTTTGCCCGATCCGCATTGTGAAACATATGGTCAAACAACACAACGCCAGCCATGTCTTTGACATTAATAGCCTTATATAGTTTCTCTTTTCTTACGTATTCCGTATTTTCAATGTAGCGCGAGGCAAAATGCAGTCCTGGTTCCAAACCTAACTCAAGAAGATATGAATTATTATTCAATATTTTTTCATCAATGCTAATGATATCACTCGCCGGAAAACACAACCCCATTATCGCACCAAACTTTGCTGCAAAAAATTCGCTTACCAAAACCCTGGAGCCAAGCCGGTTGTTTTGGAATTTTACTACATAGACGTTTTCATCTTGAGCACGAAAAAACTGCGGCACAGTAACCCCGACGCCTACTTTCCCCAAATATGCTGCCGCCATTAGCATACTGTCAATCCCTCCTAACGCAGTCAAAAAAAATACGGCTTGTGCCCAGCATCAGCGAGAGCAGCAGAAACCGCTGTTACTCTATCCGAATAAAATATATTTTTATCCGGAAAAAATATATTTTCATTATTTACTGTGACAATAGAACTCTCTTGATAAAAAGACTCGGTAAAAAAATTCACCGAGTCTTTTACCCTGGCATTAGCATTAATTTAATTGATATTTTCACTCGTACCCAAAAATCGTCAGCTTTAGCAACATTCAGCTGATCTGGACACTGACGTTAAAGCTTCAAGATTTACTACAGCTGTACTTACCGTATTATCAGATATTCCCGAAGAATTACCTGGGCCGAATATCTCATTAACCGATATAAAGGCCAGCTCATCATCGACATTTCCAAGTATACCCTCAAATATAAAGCCACCAAGAGTCGTAACTACTACGTTATCACCAATCATACGTCTTAGTATGCAAATCAGTTCATGGCTCTCTTGGCGCTCACTTGTTTCGGTTATTTGCTGCGATACCTCAGTCCTCATAGAGTGAGCCGAATCACAATCCTCTGATGATGTAAATGGATTAGCTCTTATCCCAGTAGCTTTGGCAACAATTTGCCACAAATCAACTTGTAAGAATCTTACCTCTACGACTTCTCCACCGGGAGAAAGAATTTCTACGTTCGATTGAGCCTCAATAGCTGGCGATAAAAAAGCTATACGGCAGTCCTCAACCTTTTGTAAATTACCAAAATATGTCATACCGTCGAAGCCAAATAACAATACATCTGTGTTTAACTCGCGATCGAGTTCCCTAATCAAGCATTCGTTGCGGAGTTCTCTGAAGATACTCACAAGTATAGACCTCCTTCAATATCTAATAAGCAATATACTACTATACTTTATGAGTAATAGAATCAATTTGTTACTTTCGCATCATTATAAAAAACAAATAGTTATATATTTACGTCAGATTAACTATGCACAATTTGTAATTTTGAAGGTATATGTTTTTTAACCATCTCCGGCTTATGGGATCCGTATTAGTTTCATCAATGAGAGGCCCGGCTTTGTGATAAGGTAACGACCGGATTTTGGCCCAATGTGTGGCAGGAAATAAGCACTAACAGAGGTATTGGCGGAGATTTCTTACCTACCGGTACTGGCTACGACGTAAACCAAAAGCAGGATTAGGCAAATTTATATGCTGTTCCTAGCAACCGGCAAATCAAAAAAGAGTCAATCACGGTTGCAACGCGACTAACATTTTATAAGTTTGACAAAAACTTCGCTTACTTTTAATAAAATTGCGGCCTGATATTGTTTTTACAATCTATGAAATTTTTAACTGCTGCTACCAAATTTAAGCAGGGGATATATTATCTAGCACGAAAAATACTAATAATAGATTTTGGAGGTGTAGCAAATGCCAATTGTACAAATTGACCTGCTCGAAGGCCGTTCTCAAGAACAAAAGCAGGAAATGGTCAAAAGAGTGACTGAAGTAATTGTCGAAACTGCAAAATGTCCACCTGAAGCCGTAACTATCATCGTACGTGAATCTCCTGTCGCTAAGGCTGGTGTATTTTTGTCTAGCAAGAAATAATTTGTCAGGCCATTTCGCAGAGCGAAATGGCCTGATTATTAGAAAGGTAGTGCTTAACGTATGAACCCTATACAATTTGCACTTGAAATTGAAACTGCTATAAGCAGTGAAATAGCGTCATTAGCAGATATCGTTACCGAAAATTTGCCGTTTATTACTCTCCTTGAGCAATTCCAAGATGGCTTTTTACAACTTTTATTCGCAGCAGAGGCAACTAACATCGACATCGCTCACTATCCTAATGTAGATGAAACTAAATTGCTCGGCTTGGACACAGCCTGGCAAGAGGCTATTAACCCGAGTAAAATAAATACTAATATTAAGGTATTAACAAAGCTTTGGGCAGTCTACACTGCTATAGACAAATCAGTGCAGTTTTACCATCAAGCAGCACTCAATAATGCCCACCCCCAAACCCGGATATTTTTTAGTTCTCTCAGCCACGTAAAAAAGATCTTACAGAGAAGAGTGAATGGCATTATCCAAGTGTACGACAACCATTACTGGGGCGAGCTTGGGTTTGCACCATTTATGCTGGGCAAAAACTAGCCATCCCGAAAAGAGACTCCAAACCCATTTTGCGGGTAGGTAAACCCAATATTATTAAAAATTGGCAGACTGCACTGCATACTGCTTGTAATAGACTAAGATGGGACTATCTGAATGGTAGTCCCATTTTACTGTCAGTATCCTAATTGTCTACAAATGATATACTGATAGATTGGCCGGTTATTCTGTAAGGCTTTTTTGTCGCATACCAATGCTTTAACATATAATTCCTAAGTTTTGTTTACGCGTAATAAAAATTTATATTATATAAGGTAGCATATAGGAGCATACCAAAGAATAAGCTTGTCTAATAATAAGTGTTTTCTAATAACTACTTCATATATTGTTTGCCCTTTATAAATATATCGTGTAATATATACGACAAGCCGAATTTCCTAATAAAAAAGGAAAACGGGGGAACCATTTCTGGGGTGAATCCGCATAATGCGGTAGGGATTTCCCTTTGTCCCGAACCCGTCAGCTAACCTCGTAGGCTTTTAGAAAGGGGTGTTTTTAATGAAAAACATCAAAAAAATTATTAGTTCCGCCATTGCTATGGCATTCCTAGGTGCTACATTCTGGACACCATTAGCCTTAGCTGCATTAGGAGATCAAGCACTTAAATCAGGAATGACAGGTCAAACAGTAGAAGAGCTGCAGTCTAGACTTATCGAATTGGGTTATGATAGCATCTCAGTTGATGGGGTTTTTGGCGAAACTACTGAGCAATCGGTAATCGACTATCAAAATAAGAAAAACCTTGCCGCTGACGGAGTTGTCGGCCAGGAAACTGTTCAAGTCATGCAAGACAGTCGTATGCCAGAGGTATCAAGAAGTAACGCTCCAGGACGCTATAAAGCTGTTCTGGATATAAAGGCTACTGCTTATGCCGCCGGTCCGCATGATAACGGCCAATGGGGCAACATGACGTATATGGGTACCATGGTACGCCCAGGTGTAATTGCCGTTGATCCACAAGTAATTCCACTTGGTTCTCGCTTATATATTGAATTTGCCGACGGAAAAGGTATGTATGGAGTAGCTGAAGATACCGGAGGCGCAATCAAGGGAAACCGTATCGATATTGCCATGCAGTCAGTAGCAGTGGCTTATGATTTCGGTATTCAAAATGTAAAAGTATATGTTCTTAGTTAATGATAAGCCTGGCATTATTTTGCCAGGCTGAATTATTTTTTTTTATTATTACATAAAAAGAGGTAGATTTGGCTAGTTTATTTGTGTTATTATATTGGGAAATACCTATTACGATGATGTTCACTGAAAGGAGTTTCAACTGATGTTTGACAACAAATTTGGCCCCGAAGGTTTAACTTTTGATGATGTACTACTTGTACCCGCAAAATCAGAAGTTCTGCCGAGAGAAGTAGAAGTATCCACTTACTTGACAAAAAACATTAAGCTTAATATGCCTATTATCAGTTCTGGCATGGATACCGTTACGGAAGCCCGTATGGCAATTGCCATGGCACGTGAAGGTGGCATAGGGGTAATACATAAAAATATGCCGATTGCTCGTCAAGCAAATGAAATTGATAAAGTCAAACGCTCTGAGCATGGAATTATTGTTGACCCAATATTTTTATCTCCCAGTAATACACTGCAAGATGCCCATAACCTTATGGAAAAATATCATATTTCCGGTGTTCCGGTAACTAATGCTGGCAAACTTGTCGGTATTCTTACAAACCGGGATTTGCGTTTTGAAACCGATTTAAGCCGTAAAATTTCTGATTGCATGACCAGAGAACACCTAATCACTGCCCATGTTGGCACTTCATTAGAAGAAGCCAAAGAAATTTTACGTGAGCATCGCATCGAGAAGCTGCCCTTGCTTGATTCCGAAGGAAACTTAAAAGGACTTATTACAATAAAAGATATTGAAAAAGCCCAAAAGTACCCGAATTCAGCCAAAGATCCTAAAGGTCGCTTATTAGTAGCCGCCGCTATTGGTGTTGGTTCTGATATGATGGAGCGTGTTGAAGCTATTGTTGCAGCCAAAGTAGATGTTCTCGTTGTAGATACCGCCCACGGCCATTCACGAGGGGTACTTGAAGCGGTTAGAACCATCAAGAATACATTCCCGCATGTTGACCTAATTGCCGGAAACGTAGCCACAGCTGAGGCTACCCGTGATTTAATTGAGGCAGGGGCAGATGCTGTGAAAGTAGGAATTGGGCCAGGTTCTATATGCACCACCCGTGTTATCGCCGGCATTGGTGTGCCGCAAATTACAGCAATCTACAATTGTTCCAGAGCTGCTCGTGAGTATAATGTCCCCATTATTGCTGACGGTGGTATTAAATACTCTGGAGACGTTGCCAAAGCTATCGCGGCCGGAGCTCAAGTGGTAATGATAGGCAACCTTCTCGCAGGTACTGAAGAAAGTCCTGGCGAAACCATTATTTATCAAGGCCGCAGCTATAAAGTATACCGTGGCATGGGATCACTGGGGGCCATGGCAGAAGGCAGTAAAGACCGTTACTTCCAAGAAAACATGGACAAACTTGTGCCCGAGGGAATTGAAGGCAGGGTACCGTATAAAGGCTCCGTTGCCGATACAGTATTCCAATTGCTTGGTGGTCTGCGTGCCGGAATGGGATACTGCGGTGTTCGCAATATCCAAGAATTAATTAGCAAAACCCAGTTTATCCGCATCACCGGTGCCGGCCTAAAAGAAAGCCATCCTCACGATATCAGCATTACAAAAGAATCTCCTAATTATAGTTTATAAAAAACTTACGGCTTATACTGAACCCATAAGAAAGAGGAAGCCGTTATTACCTAATCCACGTGAAAGTCAACCTTTCAGAGCAGGATAAAAAAATGCTTTGGACAATAGTCCAAAGCATTTTTTATATCAATAAATTACCATGGTGCTGGAGTCTCAAAGTTGACTACACGGAATTCAAATTTACGCTCTTTATAGTATTTAATAATATCCGTCAGCGCCTTCACTGTTTCCGCATGACCCCGCCCATCATGCATTAGTACAATAGCATGACTCCACAAGTTTTTATTTTCCATTTGGGAAACGATATTATTTAAAATACGATTGGCTTTAGCACTAGAAGCATCGCCGGAACTTATATTCCAGCCTACTTCAATATAGCCTAGTTTATTTAAAGCTCCCCAGTACTCTTTGGTAAAACTACCCGCCGACCCTCCGGGGGCTCGTGATATGCGGGGACGAACGCCGATTGCTTTTTTAATAACATCATCGGTATGACGCAATTGAGCAATATAACTGTTGGCCGATTGATATAAATCACGGTAAACATGATTATAGGAGTGATTTCCGATGGCATGTCCTTCTTGATAAATTCGACGCAAAATATCTGGATACTTTTCTGCCTCGTTGCCCACAACGAAGAAAGTAGCTTTAATACTATTACTTTTAAGGATGTCTAGAATTACCGGTGTGTTTTCAGGATCTGGTCCATCATCAAACGTAAGATAAACAACTTTTTCGCCGTAATATTGGCTTACTTTAGGAACTTCTAACACTAAGCCCCTTGCTTGGCGTTCTTCTACCGTAAAAACGTCGTAAACCGGTTTAGCAGCTGTTGGCGGATTGTCGGGGTTTTCATTTATATAGTAAGCGTCAACATTCTGGTTCGGAGAAGTATTGATGGCAGTTGATTGAGAAGGTGCTTGCTCTAAAGGCAAACCAATTACTGAAGCCGACGAATTAAAATCGGCAAATGCTAACAAAGCTAACGGTGACGAAACTAATAACAGTAAACATATTGCACTCAGTCCGCAAACTGTATGAAAAAATCTTGACGTATTATTCATTATACGCTCCTATTTTGAAATAGTTTGATAAACTGTGTCTAAAATTCGTATATTCTCCAACAGGAATGCCTATTCCTGCATGTAAAAATCATGCAGCTTGGAGATACTATTTCTAAGAGGAGTGTGTAAATAATGCCTAATAATACGAAAAAAGTTATAGCTTGTACAGTTTTATTAGTAATGTTAACTAATATTGGATATGCATTTTTAGGTTTGCCGGAAACTAAAAGTCTTGAAAATCTCAATTTGGTTTCCGCGACTCAGGTATATGATATAAACGGCCAGCTAATCTCTAAACTATTTGAGGAAAACCGTGTAGTTGTAACGATTAATAACATTTCTCCTTATGTACAACAAGCGATTATTGCTAATGAAGACACCCGGTTTTATAGTCATTTTGGTCTTGATCCTATCGGCATTATGCGGGCAATAGTCGTAAATATTCGCCATGGCAGCCTGATCGAAGGTGGAAGTACATTAACTCAACAGTTAGCGAAAAATATGTTTCTTACCCAAGAACGTACACTACTACGCAAACTCAAAGAAGCTATGCTGGCGGTAATTATAGATTATAAGTTTTCTAAACAGGAAATTTTACAGGCTTACCTGAACCAGGTCTACTTTGGTGAAGGTGCCTACGGGATCGAAGCGGCCGCTCAAATGTATTTTGGCAAACATGCCAAAGATCTGACTTTGGCGGAAAGTGCATTATTAGCAGGTCTACCCCGGGGACCAAATATTTATTCACCCTATGTTGATATCAAAGCAGCAACAGACCGAAGATCAGTTGTTTTGGCTGGTATGGTTAAAGAAGGCTATGTAACTGAACAAGATGCCGCAAAATCTAAGGCGGAACCAATAAATCTTGCCGGTAAAAAAAAGCGCTTAGTCCAGGCTTCTTATTTTCTTGATTATATTTCCAACGAATTAGTAGGGCGCTACGGTGCAAATAGAGTCTATAAAGGCGGTCTCAAAGTATATACAAGCTTGGATATTAAACAGCAGCAAGCCGCTGAGGCGGTGCTAGGAGAATTGCAAGGAGCTGTATTGGCTCTCGATCCTAAGACTGGATATGTCAAAGCAATGGTTGGGGGACGTGATTACGAGGAAAGCCAGATTAACCGGGTGTTTGCAGAAGTTCGTCAACCTGGCTCAGCTTTTAAACCTTTTTTATATGCAGCGGCTTTAAATGAAGGTCTTACCGCTAATGCCACTATTATCGATGAACCAATTAATATCAATGGTTATTCCCCTTTAAATTATGATAAAAAATACCGCGGAACAGTTACCTTGAAAAAAGCCTTGCGCTGGTCGGTAAATATACCTGCAGTTAAGCTTGCGCAGCAAATAGGTATCGATAAAGCACTAAATTTAGCCAAGAATATGGGTATAACGACCATTGTTCCTGAAGATTATTCTTTATCTTCAGCATTAGGGGGGTTAACACAGGGAGTTAATCTGTGGGAAATGACCTCAGCATACACTGCTTTTGCCAATGGCGGTGTAGTATCCAAGCCTATAGCTATTTTAAAAGTACTTGATGAGAACGATCAGGTATTAGAAGAAAACAGAATTATTCAGCAATCTGTACTAAGACCGGAAGTTGCTTATATTTTAACTGACATGTTAAAAGGTGTATTACAAGATGGAACGGGAACGCCAGCTAGCCTTGGCCGCCCAGCTGCAGGAAAAACAGGTACTACCGATAATTACGAAACGGCTTGGTTTATCGGCTATACTCCTGATCTTTTAGTCGGTATATACGCTGGCTATGATAACCGAAAACCGATTGGGGTATCCGGTACCGAAATGTCGGCCTTATGGGGAAAAATGGTGTCTAAATTAGTAGCTAATACACCTCCAACCGATTTTCCTATTCCACCAAATGTGGTAGTAGGGATACCAATTTGTGCTACCAGTGGCAAACTGGCAACACTTGGCTGTAAAGAGGTAGAATATAGCGCTTTTATACAAGGAACGCAACCAACAGCACCTCAGTGGCCGTCAACGAACGAGAATCAGACAAAACCGGCCGAAAAGCAAGAGCAAAAACAACAACCTTTCTGGAAATGGCCGTGGTCGAGATTGCCGTCATTTTAAACTTGTGGTACAATGTGCTAGGATAGTAAAACAAAGTTTAAGGAGTAAATATTTCTCAGTGGGTACAAAAGTAATGGTGTTAAATGTTTCTATTGATGCAGTAACAATGCCTGAAGCAGTAGCTAGGCTTGAAAACTTTATTGCGGAGAAAAAACCACATTTGGTTGCTACTGCTAATGCGGAAATGGTTATGCTGGCGCAAGAAGATCAAGAGTTAGCTGACATTCTTGCCAGTTGCCACTTGGTAGTACCAGATGGAGCTGGTGTGGTATGGGCGGCAAGATACCAGGGTTATACTATGCCTGAGCGAGTCGCAGGTTATGATTTAGCCCAAAATCTACTAGCGCAAGCGGCAGAAAAAGGGTACCGTGTATTTATGTTTGGCACCAAACCGGAAATTATCGAAAAAGCTGAAAATACAGCCTTATCTCGGTTTCCTGGTCTTGTTATTGCCGGTACAAGACACGGTTTTTTTACGAAAAATGACGAAGCTGAAATTATTGCGACCATAAACGCTGCTAAACCTGACATTTTGCTGGCCGCTCTAGGCGTTCCGAAACAAGAAAAGTGGTTGGCTAGTAACCTCGACAAACTTCAAGTACCTGTTTGTATGGGGGTAGGCGGAACCTTTGATGTAATGGCCGGTGCTGTTAAGCGTGCACCTCTTTGGATGCAACGTACTGGATTAGAGTGGTCTTATAGACTAATCCGTCAGCCCCAACGCCTAATCCGGATGACGGCATTACCGAAGTTTGTCATGAAAGTCATGTTAGGCAAAAAATGTTAGACAAAGTAAACTAAGTATATTATACTGATATACTGAACTTGCTTTTTGATTAATGTTGCTAAAAGGTTACGGGGGAGGTGGATAGATGGTAAAAACTCCGATTATTAAAGAAGGATATATATATATAGCTGTACTTGGACTGGTCACTACCATAACTGCTTTGACCCTCGGTGCATATTGGGCACTTATTCCCGGAATTTTGACAGTTTTCGTTACTTTCTTTTTCCGTAATCCCAAACGCGATGTGCCTTATGACGATACCTTAATTTTATCGCCGGCTGATGGTAAGGTTATGGGAGTCACCGAAGTATATGATGACCAGTTTCTTAACGATAAAGGTATAAAGGTTACTATCTTTTTATCGGTATTTGACGTTCATATTAATCGTAGTCCTGTTGAAGGTGAGATTAAATTTCAACAATATACTTGCGGCAGATTTAAACCTGCGTATAAAGAGTCTGCGGCGTGTGAAAACGAGCGGCACGCTATTGGATTAGAAAACAGCAAGATGCGTGTATTAGTTACACAAATCGCCGGAATCTTAGCCCGGCGTATTGTTTCCTGGGTTACTTTAGGCACTGTCCTGAAGCAAGGTGAACGCTACGGACTTATTAAATTTGGATCCTGCACAGAACTTATAGTACCAACAACAGTAGAAATACTGGTAAAAAAGGGGGATAGAGTAAAAGGAGGTAAAACAGTAATAGGGAGGTTAAGGGAAGAGTGAAAAACGCTATTCCTAATATATTAACAGGTTTAAATATTGTACTAGGTATGTTTGCCCTTATCTTTACTTTTGAAGGGCAATTTACTTACGCAGCACTTTTTGTCGTAGCTGCAATGGTTGCAGACGGTTTAGATGGAAGAGTTGCCCGCTACTTTGGCGTAAGCAGTGATTTTGGAAAAGAACTTGATTCTTTATGCGACTTAGTATCTTTCGGAGTAGCACCGGCAATTTTAGCATATAGCTATATGCTAAAAGACTATACCGGCGGCTATCTTATCGCTGCTGCATTTGCAACTTGTGGAGCACTACGCCTTGCTCGCTTCAATGTTAACACATCCAAGGTTAAAGGATTTTTTATGGGGTTGCCTATACCCGCTGCAGGCTGTGTAGTCGCAACTTTTGTCATGCTTGACATAAAGCCATCGGGCTGGATTTTTCCTTTAATGGTAGCCATCTTTGCCTATCTAATGGTAAGCACAGTTAAATATCCCGATTTTAAAGGTAAGGACGGCGAACCTGTTCGTCTAATTCCAGCAATTATTACCGTGGTAGTAGGCGCATATATATTATTTCTGACATTAAAATCCATTTTGTTCGTTCCGTTTTTCGTTTATGCATTATTTGGCATTCTAAATACGATTTTCGGTTTATTTGACCATCGTTCTGCTTAACAGTTGGATTTTGTCAGATTACAAAACAGGAAAATAAGCATCGTGCAGAAATCTTAGCATATGATGTATTGTCATATTTCTTCCAAAAAACCGTTATAAATTCTGTATATCCTTATTATCTTTAGAGAGCAGGATTTTGTAAGGAGAATAACCCATGAATTACATTTTTGATTACATAATGATCCCCATGCAGCTAATTATCGTGTTTTTCACGTTATATTATTTTATTCTTGCTTTTTTCGGACTCTGCAAAAGACATGAAGATAAAATAACCACACCAAAAAACACTTTTGCTGTTATTGTTGCGGCGCACAATGAAGAACAGGTAATTGGTCAGTTGGTTGAAAACCTGCATGTCCTCAATTATCCGCGGGATCTTTATGACATTTATGTCATAGCTGACAACTGTAAAGATAAAACAGCTCTTATTGCTAAAAACGCTGGTGCAATTGTGTACGAGCGATTTAACCTTGAACAACGTGGCAAAGGTTACGCTATGGAATGGATGTTTGAAAAACTGTTCTCCCTGAAAAAACAATATGATGCTGTAGTTGTATTTGATGCTGATAATCTAGTAGATACAAATTTTTTAATGGAAATGAACAATCGCCTTTGTAAAGGTGAAAAAGTAATTCAAGGTTATCTTGACGCTAAAAATCCAAACGATACCTGGATTGCGGCTACTTTTGCCATTTCTTTCTGGGTAGTAAACCATATTTGGCATCTAGCTAAATATAATATAGGATTATCGAGTGTACTAGGTGGAACAGGGATGTGTATTTCAACAGATATCTTGAAGAGGTTTGGGTGGGGAGCCACTTGCCTTACAGAAGATATGGAATTCACGATGAAAACACTTTTAATTGGTATTCGTACTACTTGGGCACACGATGCTATTGTATATGACGAAAAGCCGCTAACTTTTAAGCAATCTTGGAATCAGAGAAAACGTTGGGCGCAAGGTCATTTTGATGTTGCAGGCCGTTATATTCCCAAGCTGCTTGTTGAAGGAATAAAACGCCGGGATATCCGAATATTAGATGGTATACTTCATCTAGTACAACCGTATTTTTTGATCTTGTCCACAACTTTTGTGTTGTTAAGTTATGTTTATCATATTGTACCTTTTTACACCAATATTCTCTATATGGTTCTACCTATTGAAGTTTGGACAGTAATTGCGATCGGTCAATATATTTTTCCTGCGATAGTTTTGGCAAAAATACGTGCTAACTGGAAAACCTGGTTTTATTCACTTTTCTATCCGCTGTTCGTCTACAGCTGGATACCGATAACATTCTTAGGCTTCTTGCATCGGAATGATCGTAACTGGAGCCATACAACGCACACTCGCAGTCTTAGCTATCGTGATATACTCTTGAGTAATTCTGATGAGTTTTCGAAAGAAAATCTCTTAAGCAAGCAAGCTATTAAATAAAAGGTGAGTTAATGCTCATCTTTTTTTATATCACAAAGTGCTTTAAACCGTTACCCTGTATATTTCTTATGGTACAGTAAAAACCTAATGTTTAAGGAGGCGTTTATATATGTATGATTTGACTATTATTGCCGAGTTTGAGGCAGCACACCAATTACCTGACTATCCCGGAAAATGCGCTCGTTTGCATGGACATAACTGGAAGGTTGAGGTTACCGTTACTGGAACCGAGCTTAATTCCTTGGGAATGATAATGGATTTTAAAGACCTCAAAGCAGAAGTAAATAAGGTAATTGATGCTTTAGATCACTATTATCTTAATGATTTGCCCGAATTTAAAACACTCAACCCAACTGCCGAAAATATCGCAAAATATATTTACGACTCATTGGCCAGTAACCCTGTTTTTCAGAAGAATGTTAAAGTACGCAGTGTGCAGGTATGGGAGTCACCCCGGTCATGCGTAAAATATTGTCCACAGGGGTAAACAATGGCAAATATTGTTGAGATTTTTTCATCCATTCAAGGCGAAGGTTTATATATTGGCACCCGACAAGTATTCGTACGTTTCGCAGGTTGCAATATGGCCTGTGCCTATTGTGATACACCAGAATCGCGCACTTTCGGCAAAGAAGCGTTAATTGAATGCACCCCTGGTAGGCGGGATTTTTCTAAAATTGCAAATCCGCTTAGTATCGAATGTCTTGCCCAACATATTAATTCGCTATTAACATTGCGCCACCATTCGATAAGCCTTACCGGCGGTGAACCTTTGTGTCAGGTGGATGCCCTTGTCGAACTGACAGCTAAATTAGATGCCCCTAAATATCTTGAAACCAACGGTATTCTATTTGAGCAACTGGCCAAAATATTGCCCCAGCTCGATATTATCAGTATGGACATCAAACTCCCAAGCATCGCTGGTAAAGAATATTGGCAGGAGCACCATGAATTCTTGCGTTTGGCTTCCACCAAAGAAGTATTCGTTAAGATAGTGGTTACCGGCCAAAGCTCTAAAAATGAACTGCAACAGGCATTTGAATTAGTAGCGTCAATCAATAAATCTATCCCCGTAATTCTACAGCCAGTCACTCCCCTAAATGGCTGTGAATCCGTTTTACCAGCCGATATACTGCTTTACCAAGAGCAGGCATTATCTGTCCTAAGCAGCGTCCGGGTAATTCCGCAAACTCATAAGTTTATGGGACAATTATAAGTAAGGGGGTTATATGTTTGCATATACTTTTGACAAACGATGATGGAATACTTGCTCCGGGCATAAGAGCCTTGTGGCAAGAATTATCAAAAGTTTTTAGAATATCAGTAGTCGCGCCTGACAGCGAAAAAAGTGCTTCGAGCCAAGCAATAACAGTGCATCATCCTATCTGGGTAGATAAACACCCCCTTGATAATCAGGATATCTGTGCGTGGAGAGTAGGAGGCACACCTACCGATTGTGTCAAGATAGCTTTAGAGGCTCTCTTAGTAAACGACCAACCTGACATTATAGTTTCGGGAATTAACCAAGGATCAAACCTTGGAACAGACGTTTTGTACTCGGGTACGGTAAGTGCAGCGATTGAGGGGGCACTACATGGGTTACCATCTGTGGCGATGTCTTTAGATAGTTGGCAGTCCTTTGACTTTACTGCTGCAGCCAAAACTGCCAGAAAAGTTGTTGAAACTATGATGAATAAAGAGCTACCGCCCAACACACTGCTCAATGTTAATGTTCCAGCATTACCGGAAAACCAGCTCAAAGGTATTGCTATAACCAAACTTGGAATTCGCAGTTACGAAAATACTTTTGAACGCCGCCAAGACCCCCGTGGACGAACCTATTATTGGATGAGCGGCCAGGTCTCCGAAACTGAAAATGCACCCGATAGCGACATTGTCGCTGTTAAAAACGGTAAAATTTCTGTGACGCCGATTCATTTTGATTTGACTAATTATGGCATAATGAATCTATTAGAAACTTGGGAATTATAAAGTTATCTTTAATCCGGCATATTTGGCTGATATTTGCATAGATTTACAGTAAAAGACTTTTCAGGAGGGAATATTATGGCCAAAGTTTCCCGTCGGACAAGAAACAGTCCCAAAACTCCACGAAATACAAATATTTCTCTAGCTATTTTTAAAGGAGTAGCTGTTAGCGTAGTTGTCTCGCTCGTTTGTGCCATATGTCTTTCCTTAGTCAGTCTAATTTCAGAAAACAAATTCATAGACAATTATATTGAATATATAATGGTTGCAGTAACTATGACAAGTATTTTTATTGGCAGTATGTATGCAACAAAACAAATAGCGGCCAAAGGCCTTCTAATTGGCTGTGCTGTTGGTATAATATATGTCCTTTTTTCAGTGGGAGTTGGACTGGAACTGGGGCAGGAACAGGTTTCCTGGTTGATGTTAGGGAATAAGTTCGCCGCCGGCAGTTTAGCGGGAGCCCTTGGTGGTTTTATTGGTGTAAATTTATAATTGAATTATAAAATAAGCAGGGATTCTCACGAAATTTATTGAACTTTTATAGTAACATTTACAATTACCCTCCAATTGATACGAATATTGTAAAAGGTTCATTAATAGCACACCTTACTTTCTTTAGATTATCTTGACATGAAAATGCGGGCTTAATCTGCCAGGAGCCGCTGACAGGCTCCTGTTTTTCGGTTATATAATAAAGTAGGAGGATAAGGCTTGAAATTTAAAGGTATTTTATTTGACCTCGACGGAACACTTATTGATACTTCCAATTTAATTATCCGTTCCTTCCAACACACGTTTGACCTTCATTACAGGCGATATCTTAGCGCTGAAGAAATCTATGACTTTTTTGGTAAGCCGTTAAAAGCTGCAATGGAGTATTATGGACCTGATAAGGTCGATGATCTTATAAAAACCTATCGTGAATTTAATTTAGCTCATCATGACCAACTGACAACAGGTTTTGCCGGAGTGCCGGAAACCATACAAAAGCTCCATAACGCAGGTGTTTTAATGGCAATAGTAACATCAAAAACTAAACGTACGGCTATTCGTGGGCTTAAACTTTTTGACATGGACAAGCATTTTCCTATTGTCATTGGACATGAAGAATGTCAAAAACACAAGCCTGATCCAGAACCGGTGCGATTGGCACTGACTCAGTTAAACCTCGAACCGGCAGAGTGTCTGATGGTTGGAGACAGTCCCTTTGATTTAGCTAGTGCACGAACAGCCGGAGTTAAAACGGCAGCAGTACGCTGGACCCAAATTGCCTGGGACAAGCTGCTTGCCGAACAACCCGACTATATATTAAACACTATTGAAGATTTGCTTACTGTCTGCGAACTAAAAAAAATAAGGTAAGGTGATATAATGAAAATTGCAATTATCGGTGGTACAGGAGTTTATGACCCTAAAATTCTTAATAATATTAAAGACCTCGAAATTGCCACCCCTTATGGAGTGGTGCGCTTTAAAAGCGGTGAGTATGCAGGCCAAGAGGTTGCATTTATACCACGCCACGGCAGTAACCATTCCATACCACCCCATCTGATCAACTATCGAGCTAACATTTGGGCTATGAAGAAAGTCGGTGTCCAAAATATTATCGCCACAACTGCAGTTGGCTCACTGAATCTTGATATGAAACCAGGAGATTTTGTACTTATAGATCAATTTCTAGACTTCATAAAAAACCGTACAACGTCGTTTTATGAGGGAGGGGAGCGTGGTGTCGCCCATCTTGATGTGACAACACCATATTGCCCATCTATCCGCAATGTATTAATGGACGCTGCTAAGCAAATCGGTATTTCCATTCATACTCAAGGAACCTACGTCTGTACTGAAGGTCCTCGCTTTGAGACACCGGCTGAGATCAAAATGTTTGCCAAGTTGGGTGGTGACCTTGTTGGCATGACCAATGTTCCGGAAGTTATTTTAGCCCGAGAAGCGGAAATGTGTTATGCCACAATTTCCATGGTTACCAATTTTGCAGCAGGTATCTCCCCGCAGCCGCTAACTCATCATGAAGTTCTAGAAACAATGCAAGCCAATACTGAAAATATAAAAAAACTTATACTGACTGCTATCGAACGCCTTCAGCCAGATAAAGATTGTGCCTGCAAACATGCATTGTCCGAATATGGCGGGTTTAAATTGTAAAAGTATATTCAAATTTGATTTGCAGAAAAATTAAGCAAGATAAAGGTGGTATTATTTATGGAATCTATTATTCGTAATATTAATCTGGCTCCTCAAGGTATGGATAAGATTAACTGGGTTAAAGAGTTCATGCCGGTACTTAATGTATTAAATGATGAACTATCCCAAACTAAACCTTTAACCGGAAAAAATTTAGTTATTACCATGCATCTCGAAGCAAAAACTGCCTATTTGGCACTTGTGCTTAAAAATGCCGGTGCCAATGTGGCCGTAACTGGCAGCAATCCGTTGTCTACGCAAGACGACGTGGCTGCAGCATTGGCTTCACAAGGCGTTAAAGTATTTGCCTGGTACAATTGTACTGCTGAAGAATATGATGAATTTTTACATAAAGCGCTAGATACCAAGCCGGATATCATCGTCGATGACGGTGGTGACCTAGTCTCTTTATTACACGGCGAACGCAGTGAAATAGCAGGAAAAATTCTAGGCGGCTCTGAAGAAACGACAACAGGTGTACTGCGCCTGAGAGCTTTAGCCGACTCCGGACGTTTAAAATTCCCAATGATCGCAGCAAATGACGCTTACTGCAAATATTTATTTGATAACCGTTACGGTACTGGACAATCAACCTGGGATGGCATAATGAGAACCACTAACCTTACTGTAACAGGAAAGACAGTAGTAGTTGCAGGATATGGCTGGTGCGGCAAAGGTGTTGCCATGCGCGCCAAGGGATTGGGAGCTAACGTCATTATCACTGAAATAGATCCTATTAAAGCAATAGAAGCAGTATTTGACGGATTTTCCGTACTGCCGATGCAGGAAGCTGCAGCTCGCGGAGATATTTTTGTTACATTGACCGGCTGCAAGGACGTTATTCGCGGTGAGCATATGAAAGTAATGAAACCAGGCGCAATCATGGCGAATGCGGGGCATTTTGACGTAGAAATTAATAAAGTAGAGCTAGCTGCGCTGGCGAAAAGCCGTCGTGTAGTACGTAAAAATATCGAAGAGTTCGTTATGGCAGGCGGGCGTAAACTTTATCTGTTAGCAGAAGGCCGGTTAGTTAACCTGGCTGCAGGCGACGGGCATCCGACTGAAATCATGGATTTATCCTTCGCGACACAAACACTAGCCGTTCTCCATATTGCAGGTCACCATGCTGAACTTGAAAATAAGGTGTATACTGTTACTTCCGAAATGGATAACCGTATCGCCTCATTAAAACTGAAAGCTATGGGCTTTAATATCGACAGCCTTTCGGCAGAGCAGAAGGAGTATCTGAGCAAAGCCTAATCATAGGTTTGAAGGGAGTATCGCTATGTTAAATATTGTGTTAAAAGGCGGCGACGTCTTATGCGCCGATGGCCAGGTTCGCCAAACTGACCTTGCTATCAGCGGTTCAATCATTGCGCAAGTAGGTAACATTAATGAGACAGCAGACAGAATTATTGACTGTCGTGATAAACTCTTAATCCCCGGCTTTGTTAATACCCATACTCATGCTGCCATGACATTATTCCGCAGCTATGCCGATGATATGATGCTTATGGACTGGCTGCAGACAAAAATCTGGCCCGCTGAAGAAAATCTTACAGGAGAAGATGTCTACTGGGGAACGCAGTTAGCCATTGCCGAAATGCTGAAATCAGGTACCACCTGTTTTGCAGACATGTATTTTTTCATGCCGGAAGTCGCTAAAGCGGTAGCTGAAAGTGGCATTCGAGCCGTTCTAGCTAGAGGTATGGCTGGAGTAGCTCCTACAGCGAATCAAGCGCTCGCTGAAAGTGAAAGCTTTTATAAAGAATGGAATAATGGTGCAGATGGTCGCATTACCATCATGCTTGGCCCCCATGCTCCATATACTTGTCCTCCTGATTACCTGAAAAAAGTAACAGCATTGGCTGAAAAGCTTAAAGCACAAATTCACATTCACCTATCGGAAACAGCCGGTGAAGTGGCTGAATGCCAAAAACAGTATGGTAAATCCCCAATTGCTCTAATGAATGAGCTTGGCGTCCTTGACCACGGAGTATTAGCAGCGCACTGTGTACATGTATCCTCTGAGGATATTGCTATTATGAAAGAAAAGAAAGTAAGGGTAGCTCACAATCCTGGCAGCAATATGAAGCTTGCCAGCGGAGTAGCGCCTGTCCCGGATATGCTTGCGGCTGGTATTTGTGTTGGCTTAGGAACAGACGGAGCAGCAAGTAACAACAATCTCGATATGCTTGAAGAATTACGTCTAACCGCAATGCTACATAAAGTGCATCGTCTTGATCCGCTGGCGATTCCGGCAAATAAAGCGGTAGACATGGCTACCTGTAAAGGTGCCGCCGCTTTGGGATTAGATCATGTAGGTAAATTAGAACCGTCATATAAAGCCGATATCACAATTTTAGATATGAAAGAGCCACATTGGCATCCACGCCATGATCGCTTGTCATTATTAACCTATGCTGCTAACGCAAGCGACGTACACACAGTAATTGTTAATGGTAAAGTACTGCTCGATAACCATCAGCTTACAACTATTGATCAAGAGCGTCTTTTAGCAGAGGTTGACCGCCGCGGTCTACGGTTAGTAAAAAATTAACTTAAATAATTTTTTTTAATTTAATCTTAGCAAACAGGATTTGCCCTTTATAGCATTGAATATAAAGTTAACTCATATTTGACCAAAAGAATATTTGTGGTTACTTGGAGGGGGGGCAATAATGTTTAAACAAGCTGACCGTATGCAAGCGTTAACATCGGCCATCTTTACTCAGGTTGATGATATGCGCAGAGCGGAAGTTGCCGCTGGAAGAGATGTTATTACCTTAAGTATTGGTAGTCCTGATTTGGCGCCTGCACCGCATATTATTAATGCCCTAAAAGCCGCCGCAGACTGCCGTCTCAATTATGGTTATACTTTGTCTAAAGGTATTCCCGAATTATTAAATGCCATTGCCAATTGGTATCAGAGTAAATTCTCAGTTAAATTAGATCCAGCAACTGAAATACATTCCCTGATTGGCTCGCAAGATGGGCTTGCTCATATAGCATTGTGCATGGTTAATCCTGGCGACATAGTTCTTGTGCCTGATCCCGGCTATCCGATTTTCAGTGCCGGCCCACTAATTGCCGGCGCTGAACTTTATCGGATGCCCCTTACCCCAGAGAATGATTATTTACCAGATTTAGCAGCAATCGATGCATCCGTGTTACAACGGGCGAAAATCATGATCTTAAATTACCCGAATAATCCCCTAGCAACTACCGCTCCACGCAGCTTCTTAGAACAGGTAGTGGCCTTTGCTAAACGTTATAATATTCTAGTCTGCTATGATTTTGCCTATAGTGACTTAGTTTTTGACGGTTACAAACCTGACAGTTTTTTATCGATTCCTGGTGCTAAAGATATTGGTATAGAATTTAATTCCCTGTCAAAAACCTATAATATGGCGGGCTGCAGAGTTGGTTACGTCGTTGGCAATGCTAAAGTAATTGCCATGTTAGGGCGTTTAAAATCCAACTTTGACTACGGAATTTTTTATCCATTACAGCAGGCCGCTATAGCTGCTCTTACTGGCTCTCAAGACTGCGTTAAAGAAACAGCAGAAAGGTATCAGCGACGCCGTGATATCATTGTTGATGGGTTTAACGATATTGGCTGGAAAGTAGAACGCCCAAAGGCTTCGATGTACATATGGGCACCTGTTCCGACCGAGCAATCCTCTTTTGATTTTACAGTATCTTTACTACAGAATACCGGTATAGCCGTTATACCAGGAAGCGCTTTTGGCGCTTGTGGTGAAGGATATATTCGCATAGCGCTTGTTCAACCTGAAGACCGTCTGGAAGAAGCTGTAGATAGAATAAAAGAATGGATAAGATTATAGAAATTGGGAGGGTTTTGGGATGAAGGCACTGAACTTCTACTCGTCTAATTATCATAGCCAGTTGGTTTGCCGGCGCAAAACATGCACCATCAGACTCGGCGATAAAACCAACAAATACGCTGAAGGCGATATTATCTGGGTAACTGTGGGTAAACGTTTTTCCCAAAAGAAAAAGATTTTTACCGGAACAATTGATCGAGTCTTGGTTAAGCCTATTTCTCAACTCACTATGGATGATTTACAAGGTGAAAACTCGGATCTTACCAGCATCGATGATTTAATGGTCTTTTTGCAATCAATTTATGATAAGACCTTAACCTCAAGTGACATTGTGACTGTAGTCTATTTCTCCGAAATCATCGAATAGCAGGTATAATATATTTTTCAAAAGGAGTGCATTTTTTTATGTCTAAATTAATTCCTGTAGGTATTTCCGCACGCCACGTACATGTATCACGTGAGCATCTTGATATTCTATTTGGTGAAGGATATCAACTCACTGTGAAAAAAGATCTGTCCCAACCTGGTCAGTTTGCATGCGAAGAACAAGTTGACTTGGTCACAGAAAAAGGATCGTTTAAAAAAGTTCGTATTCTTGGACCAGAACGTAAACAAACACAAATTGAAATTGCTCTTACAGATGCATTAAAACTTGGCCTCAAGCTCCCCGTCCGTGATTCTGGAGACTTAAAAGGTTCACCGGGAATTACCTTAGTTGGCCCAAAAGGTGAAGTAAAATTAACAGAAGGCGTCATCGCTGCTTGCCGTCATATTCATATGACAACTGCCGAAGCTGCTGAGCTGGGTTTAAAAGATAAAGATGTTGTTAAAGTTCGTTTTGGTGGCGAACGCGCTCTGATATTTGATAACGTTTTAGCTAGAGTAAGCGATAGTTTCAAGCTGGAATGTCATCTTGACACAGATGAAGGAAACGCCGCAAAGATTAATACTGGCGATACAGTTGAAATCGTAAAATAGAATTATCCTCCAAAAGTACTTCACTTGTTGAGATTCCAAGTGGAGTACTTTTATTATATATTGGTAATGGGCACAATATCTCTATATCCTGCTTTAGCATAGAAGGGAGGGAAATTTATGCCAAGACCAGTATTTAACGAAGAAAGATGCAAAGGCTGTGAACTATGTACGGTAGCATGTCCGCACAAGATTGTGGTTCTTGCTAACCGATTTAACAGTAAAGGTTATCGCCCTGCCGTTTGTATCGATGAATCTAAATGCGTAGGATGCGCATTATGTGCAAAAACCTGTCCCGACGTTGTGATCGAGATCCACAAAGATAAAGATCCAGCCGGGAAGTAATTTTCCTTTAAATAAAAAAAGGTTATGGTAAAAACTCGCATGAGAAGTCCTAGAATCTCTATAAAAAGTAGGATATATAAAGGTATAAATTTCGTAATTACATAGTAATAATAAATGAACTGCCTGGAATAAAGTGCTTCCCAACCACTAGGCAGTTTATTATTTATTAATATTTAAACCAAAAAATGGGAAGGAATTTAGGCACAAATAGCGAATTTGTACTTAATATTCAAAAATCAGAGTGAGATGATTGTCGTTGAATACTAATTTGATGTATCCCTCAATGTTAGATACCCTAATCAACGCAAACCAATCAGCACTTATAGCAATCAACGCTGATGGTGTTATTTCACATATTTATCTGCCAAATCGACCGCAATCTTCACTAGCGCTATATATAGGCAAAAGCTTTTTTAAGCTAATCCAAGCAGTATTTAATGCTGATAACGCTGAACTTATTTTTGCCACCGCTAATAACTGCCGCTCTTTGCGGCAACAAAAGACGGTTAATAAATTAAAACATATTTCTAAAAGAAATCTAACTGAATACTATGATTGTATCTTTGCACCTGCTCCTGAGCAGCATGTTGTAGTTCTTTTTAAAAATACTACTGATGCTGTGTTATTTCATAACGAGTTTTCCAATATTATGGAACAACATGAAACTTTAAATCAAGATTTATGTGTCGCAATGGCTAACCTTGATTTTCAGCTGATGGATTTAGACCACGCCCATAGAAAGCTATCTGCGCTATACCGTATAACAGCAATAGTTCAAAAAACGGTTGATGAAAAAGAAGTACTTGAAGAAATAGTCGATGGTATTACCCGTGAACTGGGTTTTGCTAATGCTGCAATATTCCTCCTTGACCCAGAATCCCAAGAGCTGGTCAATAAAGCCCACCGGGGCTATAACGACCACGTTCGGATATCATTAGGTCAGGGTATAACCGGCTATGCCGTTCAACACCGCGAACTAGTCTATGTGCCTGATATAAGACTCGAACCACGCTATATACCTGGTAGTTCAAACGGTTTAAGTGAAGTGGCTATACCGCTTATTGTTAATGATCAGGTTATTGGCCTTCTCGACGTAGAAACAACAGAAGAGCAGGCACTCAAAGCTTATGATCTTGATTTGCTTCGCTCTTTAGCCAGCCAAATTGCTATGACTATAGCTCATGCCAACCATGTTAGTAAAGCTTGTACAGAAGCGTCTACTGACGGTTTAACAAATGTTTATAATTATCGCCACTTCCGAAATACTCTTAACCTGGAGTTTAAGCGAGCTTCGCGATATAACCGTCCACTTTCACTATTAATGATTGATATTGATTACTTCAAACACTATAATGATATTAATGGGCATTTATATGGCGATGATGCACTCAAAGCTGTTGCAGACCTTGTTCGCCAAAATTGTAGAGATACAGATTTTGTCTTTCGATATGGTGGAGAAGAGTTCGTAGTACTACTTCCTGAAACAGCTATTGCACAAGCTCACATAATTGCTGAACGAATTAGAAAGGCTATTGCTGAGTATCCATTTCAAAATAGCAGCACCCAACCTGGGGGGTCTTTAACAGTCAGTATTGGTATCGCGGGCTATCCCGATGATGCAGAATCAGAAACTGAACTTATTGGTGCTGCTGATACTGCCCTATATTCAGCAAAACGTTCTACCAGAAACCGGAGTTGCTTATATAATACAAATATTAGCTAAAGCAATTTTTCACTGCAGCAAAAAATCTAGCAGAATAGTATGCACTGGTGGTGTCAATCATGACTCATGATATATTAGGGGACTATAAAGCGTATTCTTTGGCAGGTACTGACCGGGAAGTTCGATTTATTACAGAAGTATTGAACCTACATCCAGGCGAACCACTCTTAGACTTATATTGTGGTTATGGCCGGCATGCAATAGAATTGGCTAAATACGGTTATAAAGTAACAGGCGTAGACGCTACCAAAGATTTCTTAGATATTGCCGCACAGAATGCCCAAGAAGCTAAGATAGACATAACTTTTGCACAGAAAGATATGCGGGAACTTGACTATGATCAACAATTTGCCGCAGTTATCAATATGTTCGCCGCCTTCGGCTATTTTACCGACGATGAAAATGCCAATATAATCAATCTTATTGTAAAAGCATTAAGACCAAAGGGGTTATTCTTAATTGATTTACTAAATAGGGAATGGATGGTACGTAATAATATAAATCGTTACTGGCGGCATCCCAGTGGTGAATATGTTCTTTCCTATAAAGTGGAGTTAGAAAATGGCATTGCAACTATGAAACGCCAATTAATAAACCAAGTTACCGGTGCGAAAATTCAATATGAATTTGTTCTAAGAGCTTATTCACTGGCAGAGATGACAAATATCTTCAATACAAGCGGTCTTTCGATCATATCAACTTATGGCGCTTTTGACGGGCGCCCTTATAGTTCAGAAACGCCTCGCATGATCATTCTTGCCAAAAAAGATATTTAATTATATACGATCTTTATTGCAAACAGAGACTATGTCTCTGTTTTTTTGTTTGCTAATTGCTAGCACAGTCTCGCTCTGTCTCATAACATAATATAAGAGGAATGCGAGGTGAATAATATGCTGATCAGTATCAATAATCCTCTGCGTAATAACTCCCGTCCTAAAATAGGAGTTGCCTTAAGCGGTGGAGGACTAAGAGGAACCACACATATTGGTGCACTTAAGGCATTAATTGATTATAAAATACCTATTGACTATATTTCAGGTACTAGTGCTGGAGCTATTGTTGCAACGATGTATGCTTGCGGTTATTCACCACAACAAATGCAATCGATCATTAAGAATATAAGAGTTCAAGATTTAATAGATCTAAAAGTTACTACTTCGGATCTGTTTAAGCATGGTTTTAAGTGGCTTATGAACGGTAGATTTCGCTTTTGGTCCGTATTACCTACAGGCTTACTAAAAGGTGACAAGATTGAAAATTTTTTAGTAAGTTTGTGGAAGCAACGTACTGTCCGTGATACAAAAATACCTCTAGCCATAACCGCTGTCGATATAAATTCAGCGGATACCGTCTTTTTTATATCCCCGTTACCCCCAAATAGAACTATCTTAAATGCAAGATATTATCATAATGCGGTGCTCGCCGAAGCTGTCAGAGCCAGTATCTCAATCCCCGGCGTTTTTTATCCGAAAAAATACCGGGGAATGACACTAGTAGATGGTGCAGTTAAGAATAACCTGCCTACCGATATTCTACATCATATGGGCGCAGACAAAATCATAGCTGTCGATTTAGGCTATTCCGGCCAGCCTAACTATGAAATAGATTCAGTAGGTGAAATCCTTATGCAATGTATCGAGATTATGGGCAGAGAAGTCACGTTAATGAAGTCTGAACAATATGCAGACTTAATTATTAGACCAACGTCTTATGATTTAAATCATAAAGACTTTAAACAGGCTAATGAGTTCATAAAGCGCGGCTATCAGGCCACACTCGAAAAAATTAGAGATATTAAAGACTTTATATAAATATCGTCATATAGTTCCCAGTCATCTTGCATGCATATCATATAATAACAATTTCTTGATACAGCAGCAGGGTATAGCGGAGGAGGCATGATAATGAAAAAAATCGATATCCTCGGGATTTTTCGGGAGCTAATTAACTCGGACAGCTATGATAACAATATAGTTGGTGTTGGGCAAGGTAATAAATATATCCGCGGCGTAAATACTGGCAAGGCAGCCTTAACAATACTCGTCAAAAAGAAATATTCAAAATCGAATTTACGGCATGAAAGTCTAATACCGAATGAAATTGATAATTTACCAACAGATATAATAGAAGTAGGAGATATTCGTTTACTAAATGAAAGAATAAAGTTCTGTCGCCCAGCACAGCCGGGAATGAGCCTTGGCCACTATAAAATTTCAGCCGGCACTTTCGGAGCAGTTGTAAAAGATAAAACTACTGGTGAACTGCTTATATTATCAAACAATCATGTGTTAGCGAACATCACTGATGGAAATGATGATCGCGCAAGTATTGGTGATGCTATTATTCAGCCGGGAACATATGATGGCGGTAAATTAGAGGACTGCACAATAGCTCAGCTACGTAGATTTGTACCTTTATGTCGTCAACACACCACCTCACGCTGCAAGATTGCCAGAGCTTTTGAAATGCTTCTAAATAAATCAATTCATGTTTTTCGACCTAACTATCGAATACAGGTCTTACGTGAAAGCGAAAAGGCCAATTTAGTTGATTGTGCCGTAGCCGCTCCTTTAAACACTGAAGCAATTAATCCTGAAATTTTAGAAATTGGATCTATTTCTGGAATAAAAGAAGCTACTCTCAATATGCCTATTAAGAAAAGCGGCCGGACCACTGGATTGACCTATAGTAAAGTGTTAGCAACTAACGTTACATTTCAGGTTAACATGAACAACCAAGAATATGCTATATTTACCGATCAGATTTTAGCAGAGCCTATGAGTTTACCAGGCGATAGCGGATCATTAGTTCTAAGCGATGATAATTATGCGATAGGGCTTTTATTTGCAGGTTCGGAACAAGCAACAATGTTGAATAAAATTCAGCATGTGCTTGATAAACTTAATATTACCTTCAGTTAAATAAAGAAAACACGGTTTACGCCGAGCCTTGACGAAAGCGAAAGCCGATGTTGCCCTTATCCAGGCGAAAGTTATACTTTCTATCAGAACAAAAAAACCAGGAATACTCCTGGTTTTAACTATATCACGAATATTGGTAAGGTTGATTGTTGTATGATTTATTTCTTTGATTTCCGTGCTTTCTTTTATTTGAACTCATACTAAAATTCTTTTTAGAAATGTTCCTTTGTACTTGCTCCGGATTGTACCAGCCACGCTCCTGCATAACATTAAAAAGGGTATAAGCCGCTTCATGCTCATCATGCTGCAACTCTTCCATAGCGTCATGAACGGTATTATTACTAGATTCCATTATTGCATGCTCATACAGATGAGAGAGATGCTTTTCCGTATTGATTAAATCAACCACCATATCGCGGTCAGACAATCTATTTCGACTGGTTGTTGTATAATTGTTACCATAACGTCTACCTTGAGCCATTAATCATCACCCCTAGAAGATTTTATATAAAATATTTATTGATATTGATTAGAGTTTGATTTACCAATTAATTGTTTTAAGCGATCTGCATGCTGGCGTTTATTTTGCGAAATAGCAAAAAACAGGTCTTTGAGTTCATGATCCTGGCATTCATCTGCATAAACATTATATTTCGTAATCGCTAAATTTTCCAATTGCAAAGCATCTTCTAAATAATTCTTTTCTTTTTGAGTTAGTTTTTGGAAATAATCACTGCCATAATAAGCCAATATATTCACCTCCATATAATATAAGCAACATTAACCTTGCCTGATAGATTTATTCTGCCTTAGCATGATTTTGCTGCAATGTAGTGACACAAATATAGTATCTTAGATATAGAAGCCTGTTATTCAGGATAAAAATTACATTTGTTTTGGTAATATATTCCTTATTGATAGTATAGATGTTTAAATTAGTTGCGATTCATACCGCAACTAAATCGCAATAACCGCGATTAAACTCACGTATATATTGTGATTATGTTGGTTTAGTAGTATAATATAATCACAATATCATTGTGGGTTTACCGGTTTTACTGTATTCTTCTGAGTTACACTTTTTTTTAGGGGTGCAGATATGTATATTGAAAAACGCAAGAATGGAACTTTTTATTTAAAAGAAAGTATATATAATCCGGAAACAAAGCTTCCAAAAAACACATCGATTTACCTTGGCTCAAATCCCATACAAGCTAAAGAAAAGTTAAAACAATATACTGACGATTTAGTAATTTTAAATCAGATACCTGATATGCAACTATATGAGATCGAACTTAATAAAATAATCAAAGAACTGCAGAAGGTAAACCAAATCCAATCAGAAGGTGTAAATAGAATCTTCGAAGACTACTTAACTGTTCTTATAAACGCACGGCAATTTATACTTACAGCAAAGGGGGGAATAGTTGTTCGTACCGCTGATTGCCCTAATTGCCGGTTTAATAAACCAACCTACTGTGAACATTTTAAACAAAACTTTGTAAGCTCTCAAGGTAAATATAGAGACGGAAAGCTTCCTCGTTGCATTGCAAGTGAACTTGGAAGAAGTGAACCTATTGGTAGGGGGATGATTAAGTTTCCTCGTGATTTTCGTGGGTAGAAGGGTAGGGGACCCCAATAGCAACCACTATCTTATTTACATAGAACCTTTACCGAATTTTTTCATATTATGTATTATAAGATAGAAGATATCTAAGGAGTCATATAGTATGAGTTGCTATGAGCATTACCCTAATTATGGACACCTTTTTCCGGTAAATACTAAACTAGTAATATTAACAACAGAAGATTACAAATTTACAGGAACCTTAGATGCCGTTATATGTTTTAGTTGTGATAGCACCAATAATTATTGCTACAATACATCTGCTTTTTGTAATCAAACTTATCAAGAAAAAGAAAAGGATACTCTTATAAAATTAACTGTTCAAGAATTACAACATAATGGTACTGTCATTACTGCTACATTCCCAACTGAGGCTTATATTAATGTAGAACAGATTATTGCGATTGGGCGAGCATAGATAATTGTTAGTTTTAGCCTTGGCATCTTTTTACATGATTAACATTTAACTATAATCGAAAACCCGACAAAGTTTCTTAGTAATCAACGTCCTTTTGATAGAAACTTGTAAAGAGCAAGAGATGGATGAAAAGAAGCTTCCGGTACATTGCTGTTAGCATTAGCAATTTCTTCTCTTTTTCTATTTGTAGGATTTATATGTTTAATCCTATGGATTTCAAGAGGGATAGCCATACACTTTAATTTTTATAGGGACACCAGTATCAATTAATGCTAAGTAGTAATGCTAGTAGTATCGTGATTTACATAATGTTATTTCACATATAAATAATAACTAGACCAGCCATTGAATTTGCTTATTATAAAATAAATTATATTCAGTATCGCGATTAATTAATTGCAAACTGATGTTCGTAACACTAAATTTGACTCAATAACTGTTAAACTATTTGTCCGAGGTCTACAGCGGGACTCGATACTATAATATAATTAGTGCTAAAGAACTGAGATGATAATGCACTTTATTTATTTTGCAATATTGTCTCAGCTTTTTATTATTTTGAGTCCTTCAGAAACGTACCATTTTTGCCTCCCTCAGGCTCTTGTTAACATAATAGATATTATCGGACATAAAATTATCGTGAAAAATATAGGCGCCTACATATATAGTAAATTTAAACATACTACATACGCTCATCCTATTGGTGCGTACCTTCAGGTCAACGCTCGTAACCCATGTAGCTAAGATGTCTCATAATTTACAACACAAAAATACCTAGTATGTTATAGACTGGTCTATAATTACTAGGTATTTCTATTGGTATTATTAAGGCACCGGCCAGAAACCTTTTTTTAAGAGCAATATATCTAAATTATTTAAATTTGACTTTTTACAGGTATTTTTAATTCTTGTCCTGGAGTAATCTGCACGTTCTTGTTAAGTCCATTGATTTTTATGATAGCACTAACCACATCCCGAATATCATCTTTTGGCGTAGAATAAGCTGCCGCAATGCTCCATACAGAATCGCCTGACTTAACGTAAATACTAGTATAATTAATCGGTTTTGAATAAACATCACCGTTAGCTGAAACAAAAGAAAAGCTATTCCAGATAAAAAGTACAAAAATAACGCTTACTGCAACTAGTATAAATTGAGATTTTTTCATAAAAATCGCCCCTTAGAACATATGTTTGGTGTTATTATATCACGCACATATGTTCGGGTCAATAGAAATTCACCATTTTTTCGAACGAATGTTTGCATTTTACTGTTATGATGTTATAATAAATAATAGTATAATTTACTATTTGGTTGGTGATCTTTTTGAGTATTAATAAAGAAACGTTGTTAAATACTAGGCAAAAACAAATACTACAATATATTAAGGAAACTCTCCGAAGTAAAGGTTATCCGCCTTCAGTACGTGAAATTGGTGAAGCTGTTGGATTAAGTTCGAGTTCAACAGTACATAGTTATTTATCTAAGCTTGAAAAATTAGGATTTATACGTAGAGATCCAACCAAACCACGTGCCATTGATCTTTTAGAGGAAGCTCCCTGGCGACAAAAAGAAATCACTCCTGTACCGTTAGTAGGAAAAGTTACGGCCGGTAAGCCTATTCTCGCAGTGGAAAACGTTGAGGAAACTTACCCACTACCAACCGAACTTATAGGTAATGACGATGTCTTTATGCTTACCGTGCAAGGCGACAGTATGATCGACGCTGGAATTCTAGATGGTGATTATATTCTAGTTCGCAGCCAAAATACTGCACGAAACGGCGATATTATAGTCGCCCTTGTTGATGAAGAAGAAGCAACAGTAAAACGCTTCTTTAAGGAAAAAGACTATATTCGTTTGCAGCCTGAAAACACTTCTATGGACCCTATTTTTTCTCGAAATGTCGCTATCTTAGGTAAAGTTATTGGTGTATTCCGCCGTCTTCACTAAGGCTCATACTTAGCATTTTTTCATACCTATTCTCCCCTCTACTGTGCTACTTCTCGCTGAACCACTTGCCGTCATCACAAAATAAATAAATACTTGTTTGCATCAATACAGAACAAACGTTCTGTATTGTAATGATGGGATAAATTGTTATAAGGCATCACTACTGTTAAGTGATGCCTTATAAGGTGGTTCTTATATCGCGTTGTGGTTTGGTCTTTAAATTAAAATTACTTAACAGGTTGGGCTGCACTCATCTTCAAAGCAACAGAAAAATAAAAGAATAATTATGATTATTATGATCCCACTAAAGCCGTTACGGCCACCACAGCCTCCAAATCCACCAAAACCCATAAACTAACCTCCTCATTGCATAGAAGTAAAGGATACACTATAATCTATGAAAAGCTGAGCAGTTTTGCGACAAATAAAAGCGTTCAATTTTACTATGTGTTTCCTGTATTTCGGCTTTCACTTTTACGTACATTCAAGCCATCCGTTTTTTCAAAAACGGATGGCTTAATTAATAGGTATGCTATTTCTCAATAAACCATTGTTTATCTATAGTCCTGAACAAACGTTCGATAGTGTAAAGCGGAGATAAATGGAATTTACTTGTATGAAAATGATTATTTGTTATAATAATAGTACAAGCATATACTAAAGGAGGGAAATGATATGAGGCCCGCTTTTCTAAATTCTATTGAAAAATCCCTCGATACCTTGCGATTTTTGTCCCGCGCCGCTCCAGTTATTCTAGGACTATGCTTTGCGGTAGCAGTGTTGGTTTGTTATATATTAATAATTTCTTACTAGGAAAATAAGTCTATGAATAACCTAACCTGCCTATTAGGCGGGTTTATTTTTATCCAAGTTGACAAAAAAATATTAAGTATAATCAAAAAATTTGCCCTATCTCAAAGGGTAGAGCGGAACTTATTGCTGTAGCATCTTTGCTGTCAACCATTTATAAAATATCTCTCCACACCTGCCACAAAAGCACTTATTCCATCCGATTGCTGCTACGCCCACAGTATAAGCATTGCCACCGCATTCATGTCTAAAAACCATAACGAACCTCCACTACATAGTAATACTACTAAAGTATATTCAACATTCTTTAAATTACCTCTATACAAATACAAAAAGTCGCCACCAACAAACCCGGTAGAGGGCTAAACCATTACTTACTAAATTCCGTTACCTCAAAGTTTTTGAATCTTGTCGGATGTGCAATATAATCCTTCCGCCTGTAAATGCCCCTAATTTTTAGATGCTCTTAGAAAAATAAAATCCCCGCAAATCCAGTATTTGCGGGGATTTTGTACTTTCAAAAATTAATTATTGGGGAACTGCTTTTTAGTTAGTAATTATATATAATTATTGCTATTTTTTAGGTTCTTGCGGCGGAGCTTTAGTTCCAATCCTCACGACTTTATCAATAGGTCTAAACTCGTCCGATGCTAAAAATTCCTGCTTAATTACTTTGCCTTCAACCTTTTTTATACGATACGTAGAAACAATAAAACCTTTTTGCCCTTCTACCTCCACAATCTCTTTGCCTATATCCAAACTAGGATCTTGCTTAATTAAAGTAGTTGGTTCTAATACTCTGCGATCTGCCGAAACAACATAAATCTCGGGAGGATCTTCCATACGTTTACCATAGATATTAACAACCAGCTGATTTCCAAAAACTTCGCTAATAATATAAATATTCTGTGCTAATGTGTTTTTAAACTTAAAATCCAGCAGATTATCAGCGACCGTAGCATCCTGTCCGATAGGCACATATCCGGGAGGGCGATAATGGGGCGTTCTTTCTTCAATACTTAGGTCGGCTAACAGTACTGCGTTATATAAAGTACTGCTTACTTGGCAAACGCCGCCTCCCCAATCTGGTACCAACATTCCATCAATATATGCAGGAGCTTCCTTATAACCAAATTTAGCTAACCTTAATCCTACAATATTATTAAAAGAAAAGACTTCACCGACCCTAACTAAAGCTCCATCAATACTTTTCGAAGCCAATAAGACATTTTGCGTACGATTATAATCCCAAGAATCAAACTGCGTGGTATAGGAAGCAATTAATCCATCTATATGCTCTAGATCGCGAGCTATAACTGGTGGCATTATTTCTTCTACTGCTATCAAAAAAGTAAAAGCAAGTTTGGTGTTAAGATTAGAAGTAACCTCCACTAGTGTTTGAGGTAAATCAACCTTACGACCTATTACCTCTGGAACAACTTCAATTTTAACGTGATTTATTGGTTTTAGTCTTGCATTCTTAGGCTCTTGGTTAATACTTTTAGCGATGGTAGCTAAAATACTCTGCAGTTTGTCCCTATTATATTGAACTGTTATTGGCAAACTATACCCCTGATGAATTGCTAAATAACGTTCCTGTAAGCGATTGATAATGTTACCAGTTCGCCCAACCTTAAAAGCGCATTCCGCTAAATCATCAGCTTGAATAACAAGGTCGATATCTTGGGCAGAAATAGTCCATTGCTGCTCTTTGTATTTTGCTATAATTACCGGACCCTTTTCTGTCCGTTCTTTAAAAACTGTATTAATTTTTTGCTGAGCCTGGTCAACTGATAGTCCGCCTACATGAATGTCCCCTACGCTAACACCTCGATATATTTCATTAGTTACCATAAAGGCAGTGTTAGCTGCTATCATGCTGACCGAACTAAACAGCATTATAATGATTAAAAAAAATAATATATTTGTGTTTTTAGATGTGACGGTCTGCACAGAGTACACTTGATCCTTTCATTACTTAAGTGTTGAAACAAACATTAATTAAGGTCAAGTAAGCCCCCGCTGCATTAGCGGGGACTATTAATGGGCTGATGTTTATTGAATATTCATTGATAACTCAACAAATTTACCGGCAAGTTTTGCTTTTTGTAAAACTTCTTCTGTAATTTCGCTGCCCTGCTCAACAATCAACATGCCATTGTCAGTTTCAATACGGCGTGCGGCTTTTTTGCCAAGTAAGAATTTACGATGCTTGTCATCAAATTTCTTGGCGGAATCATCTACAGGCTGCTCCTTTTCTTTGGTCTCAACAGCAACAGTCACTGCAGGTACTTCAATTTGTGGTGCAACTATCTCTTCATCCGGAACAATAGTTGGTTCAGGTTTTACTAAAACTTCTTCAGTGGTTTTAGGCTGAATAGTTACGGTTTCGTTACTGTCAGAAATAATTAATACTTCTTTACCAAAAGTAACAATAGATTCCGCTGGTAACTCAACTATCTCTCCATCAGCTTTTTCCATTTCGCACACACTTATTTTACCAGTATTATCAATTATAAGCTCATTAATTTTACCTTGAATTCGTCCACCTTTAGTAAGAACTTTGTTTCCAATGATTTTTACTCCTGCGGCAAATAGTTTTTCAAATTCAGGATGATCGGCAATAGTTAAAATGTCTCCACTGTTATTAACAGTAACCGCATACTCCCCTATCCCAGCAATAGACGCAAAGGGTAAAAGCTTAGCTCCTAAATACCATTTACCATCATCAATAACCAAAGCAGCAACTGTACCATTTGTGTGGTTAATAAGCAACTCTTTGACATTACCAAATTCTATACCCTCGGTAATGCTAACAATGGGTTGTCCAACAATTTCTACACTTTTTTTCATTTTGTAACCTCCATCTATTCTATAAATCGGTTTAGATATTACCTACACTACGCCATTCCTTAAACTCTTCGTCTATTTGGGCTATTACTTGTGAGGGTATTTCCAAAAACGGGATACAGCCTGAGCGATTTTGTAACAATACATTCTTGATAATACGCAAGTATGCAATAGTACTAATAAACTCTTGCTCCATCATCTCATCCTGTTTGGATTGAGAAAGAGCACGCCCATCGGAAAACACTTTAATAGCGTCATCATAGGCCCCTCTATTCTTTAAAATATTCCCAATTTCTACAATCAAGAAAGGAGCAGCGTCAGAATCAGGATATAAGGTTAATGCCCGATTAAAAGCGTTAAACGCAGCACTAAAGTTTAGCTTTTCTTTATTAATAAAAGCAAATTCAAGTAAATCATCTAGCTCTTCGGTCTCAAATGATGCAACCCCGGCCATTTGTTCGCTATTAACCATTATTGAATTATCCGCCTCCTGAACAAATGGCTGTTCTGGCATCGACATTATACCTTCTTGGTTTTCTCCTTTATCCACTACCGCATCAGACATTTGTTCTAATTCTTTAACTACTTCTGTAGATTCTTCCGACTTTTCGGGTTCATCTGGCATTTCATTTGATACATTTCGTTCATTATGTAAGACTTCTTCTTCATCAATTAACGAAACTAGTTCGTCAGTCAATTCAGTAGAAGTTGCAGTCACCATTTCACATTCAGGTAATACCGAAGTATCAATTGCGTGTTTACTCTGTATTTCTACTTCAGCTAAATCACTAGATAACTCTTGAGGCGTCGGTAAGTCTCTATAATTTGTCTCCGATATACCTGTCTGCATATTTGATAAAAGCGCCGAATCATTACTTAGAGTAATTTCATTCACAAGAGCCGGATATTCTTCTTCAGACATTTCAGCAGCGAAATTTGTATTTACCTGACTATCACTTATACCTTCCACTATAAATTCTTCAACTACTTCTTCAATCAGTTTTTCTGCCTTTTCGGCTTCGACTGCTTTTTCATCTGAGGTACCTGGATGTTGTTCCTGTACCAAGTCAATAACAAGATCAGTATCTTCTTGACTATTGTCAGTATCACTAACGTCTGAATCCGCTACTATCAATCCTTCAACGACTTCACCAATCAGTTCCTTTGACTCTTCAGTGGGCTTTACACTTTGTACAACGTATTCATCAATGCTGCCTTCTTCTTGTTCAATAAATGGTTCTGAAACAAGCCCGGCTGCTATTTCATCAGAATTCTCTATTGACACTTCACTGTCTTCCGGTAAAGCCGGAGAATTATTAGTTGAGGTTTTTTCGGCCGGGCTAGCTGCTTCAATAGAAGCTAGGATAGACTCTATAAGCTGATTGTTATGTTCATCCATTATCTCAGTATCGCTAAGCTCACCTGAGAACATTTCAGTTTGAGCATTTTGATCCGTTTTATCAGCAGATACACCGGGTGAATTCTCGTCCACAGCAAGACAACTTGCTACATCACTATCAACGGCAGTGTCTTGTACTGAAGGTTCACCTTCATACCTGGCAAAAAAAGAAAAAATAGGAAAAAAGTGTTTTTTTTCAAAAAAACTTAAAAAAAATGCCATTATATACCACAAGGGCGCTTGTGCAGGTGAGATAGATGTAAATGTAATATCTACTGTTAAATCCGACTGGCATTCCTGCAGTTTGGTTTTTATTTCAGGTAATACTGATAACGATGTTTTCAAGGCTACTAAATCCCGGGCATTAGCAGTACCGACTTCAATTCTCGTTAAAATACGTTCAAAATCGTATATTTCATTCAAAAGCTCCTGTAACGCTTCGCGGGCTCCCGCTTTGTTAATAAATTCAGTAATTGTCTCCTGCCGTTTTTGAATACTTACAGGACTTAGAAGGGGGAACTCAAGCCATTTTTTAAGAAGCCGTCCACCCATGGCCGTTTTAGTAAAATCCAATACCGATAATAACGTATCTTTGCGACCACCATCCCGCATGTTGCGGGTAATCTCAAGATTGCGTAAGGTCGAAGCATCAAGAGTCAGATGGTCCTGGGTATTGACTCGAATCAGCTTATTGACATGAGATAGGTCACTTTTAAGCGTGTAATGCAAATAATATAGGAGATAACCTACGGCTGCTGTCGCGATGGGAAATTCCGGTAGTTCCTCGCTGGAAAAATGTTTTTGCGGCAACTCCGAAGCTAACGCCATATCCGGTACTGTCAGTGGCGTGATTGCGCAGGCAGATACCCTTTGCGATAAAAAGGTATTTATTAGTGAAAATCCCTCAATTTTATTCGCCATTACCAATTCTGCCGGCAATAAGCGGTACAACTGATCACAAACAGCACTCGTACGGGAACTGCCGGAAAATATCGCCCACAGGCACTCTCCAGTAGAAATATCTGTAGCCGCTAAACACAGTTCATCTGCTTCTTCGTACAGCAAAGCCAAATAGTTATTTGCCTTATCCGGCAAGGATGCCTCTGCCAGAATAGTACCTGGCGTAATAATCTTGACAACTTCTCTGCGAACAATTCCTTTCGCTTGTTTTGGATCTTCTACTTGTTCACAAATAGCTACCTTAAATCCTTTAGTAATTAATTTCGCAATATAATTATCAGCTGCATGGTAAGGAATACCACACATGGGAACCCGGTTATTGTGACCGCCTTCACGCGAAGTTAAAGTTATTTCCAGTTCCCGAGACGCTACTTCTGCATCTTCAAAGAACATTTCGTAAAAGTCGCCTAACCGAAAAAATAATATTTCGCTGGTATGTTTACTCTTTACCTCTCGGTATTGTTCCAGCATTGGAGTATAGCTTACTGACATGTAAATTCTCCTCTATCAACCACAATTAGATCAACTGGCCTTTTAAGACCCACGTCTGAGCTGTGTCAATTTGAATATTTACCAAATCGCCAGCTTGTTCTTGTCCGGTTTTCTGCCATAATACAATTTTATTTGTACGTGTACGTCCCATAAATTTGGTTTCATCGTTTTTGCTGGGTCCTTCAACTAAAACCTCTACTACCGAACCTTCTAGCTGCTTATTTATTTCCAGACTGATTTCATTTTGTACCGCCATTAATTGCTGTAGGCGCGCCTTCTTGGTTGGCAGCGGTATTTGATCAGGATATTTCGCAGCCGGAGTGCCAGACCGCTGAGAATACAAAAATGTATAAGCTGCGTCATATCTAATATCTTTAAGAAACTGAAGTGTTTCCAGAAATTGCTCCTCAGTCTCCCCGGGAAATCCAACAATTAAATCTGTGGTAACACTAGCATTAGGGAAATCACGACGAATTTTAGTGATAAGTTCCCGATAATAACTAGTAGTATAACCTCTATTCATGCGTTCAAGAATCGTATCGCTTCCGGCTTGAATCGGCAGATGAAAATGTTCGCATATCTTCTTACTTTTTCTGATAGTATCAATTACTTTATCATTCATATCCCGCGGATGTGAAGTCATATAACGAATGCGGGCAATAGATTCAACTTGGTCAGCGGCATGTAGTAAATCTGCAAAATCGATGGATTCTTCACTATCCTTGCCATAAGAATTGACATTCTGTCCAAGCAGTGTCACTTCCTTAAAACCTTCACTGCCCAATTGCCGCATCTCAGTTAAGATGCTATCAAGCGAACGACTTCTTTCCCGTCCTCTAACATAGGGAACAATACAATATGTACAAAAATTATTACAGCCATACATAATGGGCACCCAAGCAGAAATTTGCCCTTTTCTCACAGTCGGCACATCAGGTGCCAACCGTTTCGCTTGATCCCATACGGCTAATACAGGTTCTCTGCTTTGTTCTACTTTATTAATAAGTTCAACAAGCTGATGTGTATTATGGGTTCCCATTACTAGATTAACGTGAGGATATTTTTTTAGAATTTTATCCTTGTCCTTCTGAGCCATACACCCGACAACCCCAATTATGAGATTAGGGTTAACAAGTTTTAGTCTCTTAAGCTCACCAATTTTTCCATAAATTTTTTTCTCGGCACTTTCTCTAACACAACACGTATTTATTAATATTAGATTGGCCTGTTCGATATCATCTGTAGCCTCATAACCAATCGTCCTCAACTGTCCTGCTAAACGTTCTGAATCGTTAAGGTTCATCTGACAGCCAAAGGTAATGGTATGAAAAAGCTTGGTGGTTTTTTGGTCTAACTCCATCTATATATCAGCTCCGATTGCAAAAAGTATATGTTGATTATTATAGCTTAATTATAGCTTAAATTTAAGGCTTACACAAATTGAAGCCAAAACAAAATCCCCGGCCCACTCCAGCCAGGGATTTATTTATTGCTTTTTCCAAGTTGCCTTAATCATCTTAAAACCGGTATAAATAACAAAGATACCAAAAATGCGTTTAAGTTCAGCAGCGGGAATATACTGAACCAGATTAGCACTGATTAAAGCGCCGATAACTGCTCCTCCGGCCATGTAAAAAGCGGCTTGATAATTAATTAATCCGTCTTTATAAAAATGCCAGAGACTAACAATAGCTGTCGGGATTATAACAAGCATTGAGATTCCTTGCGCAGTATGCTGTGCTATACCTAATATAAAAACCATCATAGGCACCAGTACTACGCCGCCGCCAATTCCCAGCAAACCGCTCAAAACGCCGGTACAGAGCCCCATTAAAATAACAATAAGCACACTATTCATGCCACCGCCATCCTCAAACCAATAACCATAAGTAAAATTCCGAACAACTGTTTTAATCGATCAGCAGGTACTTTTTTCATCATCCTAGCTCCAAAAGACGCCCCAAAAACACTGCCAATTACTAGGTTTAAGGCCAAGCTTATGTCAATATTCCCATGGAAACCGTAGATTGCACTGCTAACTAATGCCGTTGGAATAACGATTGCCATTGAAGTAGCTTGAGCAATATGCTGAGTAATAGAAAAATATATTACCATAATTGGTACAAGAAAAATACCTCCACCAACTCCCAGCAAACCGCTAAGAATACCTACTAAAAATCCAGCACCCGAAAACTTAAGCCGCTCAGACATCCTTAAGACTCCTTATCAATCAATCGCACTAGGCGCTAACCCTTCCTGGTAGCTTCTGTATTTATCATAGATAATACGAATGGCTGTAATAATCGCCTTCTTAGCGCTTCCTTGATATGTTTTATCAACTATTCTGACTAAATTATCTGGATTGGTAATTGATTTACCAACCAGAATTGAAGAAACATGATTACGAGCTACCGCCGTTGCCAGAGTGCAGTCCGCTTCCATAATTGTTCCAGTATCTTCATCAATACTCAGTATAACGCCAATAACCTTGTAAATCTCACTGGCTGTAATCCCGGTAGGTAACTTAGCATAACCCGAAAATAAAATACGTTTACCTTGATTGTTTTCCACTATATTACCATCCTTATATAATAATTAATCTATACTTAAACGCTTTACCGCTATATTCACTTCACTGACTATCATGCCTGTCATATATTCAACAACCTGCTTAACCCGTATTTGTGCATCACGGACAACATTCCAAATGGATGATTGTCCATACCTAACAGTAACATCTAGGGAAATTGATATTCCTTTTTCTCTATCATGGAAATTTTTAATGGCAATCTGACTAGTTTTTGTAATAGTATCATCACTTGTCGCTACATGCTCGACAATGGATGCTATTGCAGCATCAGAAATAAGTAATTTACCGTAGTAACTGAATGTTGGCCGAACAATAGATTTTTCGCCTAACTTACGCCGTTGTTTTGAGCGGGGCTTTTTAAAGAAAATGTCCAGTGGATCAATGAGGTAACCTGAGAAATGCGGCTTAAGTTCAATAGTCGGTACCGGTATAATATGCTTTCCTTCTTTTAATCTACTTTCCCGAGCCTTGGCAATTTCAGCTTTGGTTGCAATATCTTCTATACGAATTATATTACTTATGGGTGGTAAATTGAGCACGTCAACTATTTTTTCCACCATGTTTTTTGATGTACCTAACACTAAAATACGTTTAGGCATAACTCTGGTAATTGCATCTTTAACTTCAGCAGCATGATCGGGTTCCATAAATATGGCACGTTTAACAGCTTGAATTTTGCTAGGCTCTTTTTTAGCAGAATGCCCCGCAATAATTTTGCTATCTTTTATTAACAGCCCATCGTCAATAATAGTATCAACGTCATGTTCGTGTGCTACAATCAACGCCCGATGGCTTTTGCCTGTTCCACTTGGACCTACCAACGCAATGGTGTCCATAGGCTAGCCTCCTGATTTAGAATGTAATGTTAACATAAAGAAACGGCTTACGCCGATAAAGTAGACTTAGCTTCAGGTGGGGTTTTAACCCCATCTGAAGGTTAGTCGCCCTTATCCCAGGACTTAGTTGCTCTTAACTCCCGCTTATAGAAGCGGGAGTCTTAGAGCAACTTGGTCACAGGATAAAAAAAATAGTTCCTAATAATATAAAAATAAACACCTTTCTAGGTGTTGTCAAGTAAAAGTATGTTACCTTGACAAAGTTTCAACCATATCGGCAGAAATAGCAAATATTCCAAGTTTCTCCGGAAACCGGCCAGGAATAGCGTGAAAGTCTGATCCGCCTGTGATTTTTAAGTTATGTTCAACAGCCATATTCAAATACTTGTCAGTCATCTCCTGGTTATGTTCAGGGTGGTAAACTTCTAAGCCTTGAATGCCTGATTGAATTAGATCACTAACTATATTATCATCTCCTACTAACCCCGGATGGGCCAATACCGCAATTCCTCCTGCCTGTTTTATCAGCTTAATTACCTGTTCTGGAGCTAGTTTATAGTGAGGAACATAGGCTGGTCCATTCTTGGCTAATACTTGATCAAAGGCTTCTGATACAGTTGAAAAATACCCTCTTTCTACAAGCGCTTTAGCTACATGCGGACGTCCAACTGATTTTGACCCGCTGGTTATTTCCAATACTCTGTTGTAGTCAATTGCATAACCTAATTTATTAAGTTTTTCGACCATCTTCTTTGAACGTAGTATCCTATCATTACGAATTACTTCCAACTGTTCTTTAAGAATGGTATTGTCTATATCAATAAAGTACCCCAAAATATGAACTTCGTTTCTTGGTAAATCGGTGCTAAATTCAATTCCGGAAATAATTGATAGTTTAGAAATGAAAGCTTTATCACCGCTTTCATTTCTAAGTTCAAAATGAGCATCAACTGTATCATGGTCAGTAATCGCAATAGAGCTTAAACCAACTTCCAAAGCATGCTGAACTACTTCCAGTGGTGACAAACGCCCGTCTGAAGCAGATGTATGGATGTGAAGATCCGCGATCATAACTGCCCCAAATTTACAGCTAATTGTATTAACGTCCGTACACCGACACCTGTTCCACCTTTTAGATTATAACCTTTATCTTTATCAACATCAGAGGTTCCCGCTATATCAATGTGTATCCAAGGTGTCTTATCTGCAAATTGACCTATAAACATACCAGCGGTAATAGTTCCGGCCGGCCTTCCGCCACTATTTTTCAAATCAGCAATGGAACTTTTAATTTGCTCTAAATACTCCTTGTCATTCGGTAATTCCCACATCTTTTCTCCGGCTTGCTGAGCCGCATTAAGCATTGTTTGGCACCATTCACGGTCATTCGTAAGAACGCCGGAGTAAACGTCACCAAGACCGACAACACATGCCCCGGTTAGTGTAGCTATATCAATAAGTTTTGTAGCCCCAAGTTTTTTGGCATAGGTAATAGCATCCGCTAAAATCAACCGTCCTTCGGCATCTGTGTTTAATACCTCAATAGTTTTACCACTCATTGAGGTAACAATATCTCCTGGTTTACAGGCTGTTCCTGATGGCATATTTTCGGTGCATGGCACAACAGCAATAACATTTACTTTTGGCTTTATTTGTGAGATAGCAAGCATTGCAGCTAAAACTGCACCGCCGCCAGCCATATCCCGTTTCATTTCATCCATACTTTGGCTAGGTTTGAGAGATATTCCGCCACTATCAAAAGTAATCCCTTTTCCGACGTACGCAATCATTTCTTGCTGTAACGGATCCCCTTGATATTTTAAGACAATTAGTTTCGGGGCTTCACTACTTCCTTGAGCAACTGCCAATAGTGCCCCCATTCCGTGTTTCAGCATGTCTTTTTTTTCAAGAACACTTAATTCTAGCCCGTATTTATTGGCAATATCGCCGGCATGCTCCGACATTTTTGTAGGAGTCATGTACATAGCCGGATGGTTGATCAAATCTCTGCCATAATTTACGCTTTCAGCGAATATTTTACCAAAGTAAAGTCCTTCTTTGATTGCAGCAAGTTTCGTTTTATCGTTTTCAACAATTATCAAGTTATCAATCTTGTTATTCTCTTCACGGGTTGTTTTGTAGTAGTCAAATTTATATAACCCCATAATTGCACCCTCAACAACTGCCTGCGCGGCTTGGCGACTTTCTAAATCACCGCTGCCTGCCCCGTGTACAATTGTTGCTACTGTTTTGGAACGCAACTTTCTTGCAGTTCGCATGGCAATAGCAGTCGATGCTCGTACTTTGTCCAGTGATAACTCACCTTTTTTACCTAGTCCGAGGATAATAATCCGTTTAGCACCTATCGCACCAAATGTATGTACTACTGTGGTTTCACCAAATTTGCCACATCCCGGATTATCCCGGATTATTTTTCTTATATGACAGTTTAAAGCTTTATCTACAGCTCCGGTTGCACCACCAGGGGCCGTTACATTTTTAAATAAATTAACAATAAGTGTATCACACAAAACATCGGTTACTGAACCATTTATAACTTCAATATTCATTTATTCACCCCTCAAAAATCTGTTATTCTGAATATATTATGCCATAAAACTACTTCTTAAAACAATAAAACCTGCTCACCACTGAACAGGTTTTAGGTATTATCTATTTAACGGGGTTCTACTATTAACTTGATAGCTGTTCTTTCTTCCCCATCAATAAGTATGTCTGTAAAGGCAGGGATGCAGATTAAATCAACTCCATGCGGTGCTACGAATCCCCTGGCAATTGCTACTGCTTTTACAGCTTGGTTAAGTGCTCCTGCACCGATTGCCTGAATCTCAGCACCACCACGTTCTCTCAATACTCCAGCTAAAGCTCCTGCTACAGAATTAGGATTAGATTTTGCTGATACTTTCAAGACGTCCATGTTTTTATGTGCCCTCCTTTGATTAAAAAAAACGTTATTAGTCCCTATGTATTAGATATATTCGGTGTACGGGAAAAAATTCCTTTTTTCATATCCAAAAAAATCTAATTATTACAACAAATTCATGTTTTTATCCAGGGACTACCCTTCAGAGGGGGCTAAACCCCACCTAAAGCTACGTCTACTTTATTTATTAAACACAAAAACACGTCCGTCCTCGCGAATACCGATCAGATTATGGCGTTCATTATATTGTTTACGCATGCTCTCTAACAAATCTTCAATTACCTCTTCCTGTAAAAGGAGATCTTCTTCCAAGATAGAGTCATTTTGATCTGCAGTCAACCGATCAGCAAAACGCTCACGAAGAAGCTTAACCGTCAGGCCTATCTCTCCTTGTGACATGGTGTGTACATCTCGCATGATTGTTAACATCGCAACCTGTTCATACTTACTTAATTCAACATCAATTTTGCTGTCGGTAATGCCTTGAAGTAAGTGGTAGGTTGCTATGCTATTAATAATCAACTGCTTGACACTCTCAAAATCGCCAGCAGTAGGAATACCAGAAATCATAAATGTAAATTTTAACGAATTTGTTTCTGGATTGAAATTAATGGTTCCAATCTCGGGGTAACGTACTAACATAGATATAAGAAGATTAGCTCCATCAGAAACTTGTTCATTGTTCTGGAAGAATTCGGGCATACACTTTCACCGTCCAAAAAAAATAAAATAAAATTGCTTTGCTATGTTTCTGATTAACTTATTCTCTAGAAGAGATTTAAATCCTGCTTTTAAATTGTTGGGAAAAAAGCTAAAAAACGGTTCTACCCAAAGGTAAAACCGTTTTAACTGACTTTATTTAAATTCTACTTGGCATAATCAACAGCGCGAGTTTCGCGAATAACTGTTACTTTAATTTGGCCTGGATATTCAAGTTCACTCTCGATTTTTTTGACAATATCCCTTACCAATCTAACTGCTGACAAATCATCAATCTTATCTGGCTTAACCATAATCCGAATTTCACGACCTGCCTGTATAGCAAATGACTTTTCTACGCCATCAAATGATTCAGCGATTTCTTCCAATCGTGTTAATCGCTTAAGATAGCTTTCCAAGGTCTCTCTGCGAGCTCCCGGCCGCGCAGCGGATACAGCATCAGCTGCCGCTACAAGTACAGCCTGGACAGTTTTGGGTTCTTCATCACCATGGTGAGCACCAATTGCATTAATGACTTCAGCAGCTTCACGATACTTTTTAGCTAAATCAGCACCAATTGTAACGTGAGGTCCTTCTACTTCATGGTCAACTGCTTTACCGATATCATGAAGCAAACCAGCACGTTTAGCTAACATTACATCTACACCGAGTTCGGTTGCCATAACTCCAGCTAAATGTGCAACTTCAATGGAATGCTTAAGTACATTTTGACCATAACTAGTGCGGAATTTTAATCTTCCGAGAAGTTTTATCAGTTCTGGATGCAGACCATGAACTCCAGTTTCAAAAGTAGCCTGTTCGCCTGCTTCCTTAATTTTCTGTTCAACTTCTTTTTGAGCCTTTTCAACCATTTCTTCAATGCGGGCTGGATGAATGCGACCATCAACAATAAGCTTTTCCAGTGCTATTCTAGCAACTTCCCGCCTCACAGGATCAAATCCCGATAAAATAACCGCCTCGGGCGTATCATCAATAATCAAATCAATACCAGTAAGCGTTTCAAGGGTTCGGATATTGCGACCTTCTCGGCCAATAATCCTGCCTTTCATTTCATCATTAGGCAAAGCCACTACAGATACAGTAGTTTCTGCAACATGGTCAGCAGCACAACGTTGAATTGCTAATGAAATAATTTCTTTGGCTTTTTTCTCCGCTTCTTCTTTAGCCTGTTGTTCGAGTTCCTTGATAAGCATAGCCGTTTCATGCTTAATCTCTTCTTCTACATTGGCAAGCAATAAGGTACGAGCATCATCTGAGGTCAACCCTGACAGTCTTTCAAGTTCAGTAAGCTGCTTGGCATAAAGCTCATTGATCTTTTCTTGGCTTTTATCCAAGTCAGATTCCTTGCGACTGAGTATCTCTTCTTTCTTTTCCAAAGAGTCGATTTTACGGTCAAGATTTTCTTCTTTTTGTACTAAACGCCGTTCCAGACGCTGAAGTTCTGTGCGACGTTCCTTTATCTCCCGCTCAAGTTCGCTTCTTAGCTTATGAATTTCTTCTTTAGCTTCAACCAAGGCTTCTTTTTTCTTGGATTCGCCGGCCTTATCTGCATCTTCCAATATTTTTCTGGCTGCAGTTTCAGCAGAAGCGATTTTGGCCTCGGCAATATTCTTTCGTACCCAATAGCCTGCGCCAGCACTCAACAGTCCGACTAAAATTGCGGTTAAAATAATTTCTACTATACGTTCCACCTCCTTTATTTACTGTATTAAGGGTAAAGCCAAGTTAAACTTGGCTTTTAAAAGCAGCTTTTTTGATGCTTAAAACAGCATATAAGCTCTCCTAAAAGTTTACCTAAGTAGATTTCAACTTAATTACACGATTGGATAATTTTATTGTAAATGTTTTTCAAATGTGTGTCAAGGAGACATGTCCCTAAGACGCTCTAAAACTTTGGTCACAGTGGTTGCCTTAAACCCTTTACCCGACAGGTGTCGTATTATTTTACGCATGTCACGACTGCTATCCCGAGCCAGCACTTTTGCTGCCAAATTCATAGCTGCCTGGTATTCTAACATTTCATCCCAATCAGCTAATTTTTCCCTAATTAACTCTGTAGATAATCCCCGACGTTTCAATCTTATGTAGACTTCTTTTAAGCTATACTTGTTTACTTCGGCATATTTAGTTAAAAGCATATCACAAAGCGCGGTATCATTTAGATAACCGCGCTCAATGGCATATTCAATGGCTTGATTTACTGCAGCTTGTTTATAGCCTTGATTTAACAGCTTTTGCTCAAGTTCACACTTGCTGTAAGGTCTGTACCTTAGCAGTTTAATAGCAGCTTCGGATATATTGGTATTCATTAGGCTTCAAAAACCTCATCATTATCTTCACCAAAAGCATCATCTTTACTTAAAGCATTATCCAGCTTAGCATCACCAGCAAGTAAAACATCACGGATCTTCTTATCAATTTCGTCGGCAAGGTTACGATTTTCTTTAAAGAATTCCTTAACATTCTCCCTACCTTGCCCTAAGCGCTGTCCATTATAAGAAAACCATGCCCCACTCTTATTAATAATATCAAGCTGAACCCCAATATCAACCAAGCTTCCCTCACGGGAAATACCTTCTCCATACATTATATCGAATTCGGCCTGTTTGAATGGAGGAGCTACTTTATTCTTAACAACCTTAACCTTTGTGCGGGTGCCGACAACATCGTTACCCTGTTTCAATGTTTCAGCCTTACGAACATCTAAACGCACTGACGAATAGAACTTCAAGGCACGTCCGCCGGTAGTTGTCTCGGGATTACCAAACATAACCCCGACTTTTTCACGAATTTGGTTAATAAAGATGGCGGTAGTACGTGATTTACTGATAATCCCTGTAAGCTTACGTAAAGCTTGGGACATAAGCCTAGCATGCAAACCAACATGGGAGTCTCCCATATCACCGTCAATTTCATTTTTGGGCACCAACGCAGCTACCGAGTCAATAACAATAACATCAATAGCAGCACTCCGCACCAATGCTTCGGCAATTTCAAGAGCTTGTTCACCGTTATCCGGCTGGGAAATTAAAAGATTGTCAATGTCAACACCAAGCTTTTTGGCATAAACCGGGTCAAGCGCATGTTCAGCGTCAATAAAAGCAGCAATTCCATCCATTTTTTGAGCCTGCGCGATAATATGTAAGGCTACTGTTGTCTTACCTGAAGACTCAGGTCCAAATATTTCAATGACCCGTCCCCGTGGTACTCCACCGACCCCGAGAGCAATATCTAGCGGTAAAGAACCGGTAGGAATAACCTCGATATTCATTTTGGCAGCGGCCTCACCAAGCTTCATAATGGCGCCTTTACCAAAATCTTTTTCTATTTGACGCATAGCCATTTCAAGCGCTTTAAATTTATCCATTTCACGATTTTTCTCAAAATCTTTTATCTTATCCATGCATAAACCTCCCCCGACAACTCTAATAACAGTATACAAACATTTGTTCGTTTTGTCAATAATATTGCGCAGTGAGGTAATATCTAAAAATTAATATTAGCGCCCCTTGGCCGGTTCAATATTAATACGATAGCCTTTTATTGTATTTTTGTTCATAACTGACAATACTCTTTCGGCCACCGTTTCAGGCACTTCAACAAAAGTAAACTTATCGTAAATATTTATTACTCCGATAATACTGCCTTCAATGTCAGCTTCTTCGGCTATTGTACGCACAATATCCTGCGGCTGAATTCTTTGTGCTCTTCCAGCATTAATAAATAAGCGCACCATCCCAGGTTCGGCGCCGGTATTACCAAACTGATTTTTTTCAATAACAGCTTGTTCTTTGTAACCTTCTTGAAATAATTTTAAAGCAGCTGCGGCAATATCAATAGGATCATAGTCGGCAGCTAAATCAGCTATGATATTGCTGTACGCATCAAAGCCACCTCTAATAATCGTCTGTGTAAGTTGATTTTTTATAACTTCGGTCTGACGTTCCAGAATATCGGCAGGTGAAGGTAATTGCCGCCTCAATATTCTTGTTTTGACTTCTTTTTCAATGATCTTAAGTTGTCTATATTCACGGGGCTGAATAAAAGTAACTGCAACCCCCTTTTTACCGGCACGACCCGTACGCCCGATACGGTGAACATAGGACTCAGGATCTTGAGGAATATCATAATTAATAACATGGGTAATCTGTTCGATATCCAGTCCGCGTGCAGCAACATCTGTAGCAATAAGTATATCCAGTTTGCCATCCCTGAATTTTTTCATAACTCTATCGCGCTGAGCTTGGCTAAGATCGCCGTGCAGCCCATCCGACATATAACCACGTGCTGACAGTGACGCAACTAGATCATCAACGCCCTTCTTAGTCCGGCAGAAAATAATAACCCGCCCAAAGGTTTCCGAATCGAGTACTCGGCAAAGACCGTCAAGTTTATCGCGGGTTTCATAGTATATCTGATCAATAAGCGGAACAGTGAGCTGTTCTTTACTGATAGTTACTGTTACCCTGTCCTTCATATACTTATTGGCCAAGGCCATAATTTCAGACGGCATGGTGGCTGAAAATAACAATGTTTGACGTTCAGAGGGAACGTGCTGCAGTATACTTTCCAAGTCGTCGACAAATCCCATATCCAGCATTTCATCAGCTTCATCGAGCACCAACATTTTTACATTATCTAATTTAATGGTATTGCGGCGAATATGATCAAGTAACCGGCCAGGGGTCCCTATTACAACTTGGACACCGGATTTAAGTGTTCTAATTTGTCTTTCTATCGCTTGTCCACCATAGATCGGCAATGTTTTAATCCGCTTGAATTTACCGATTTTAGCTAATTCTTCGGATACCTGAATAGCCAATTCCCGCGTAGGGGTTAATACAAGTGCTTGTATCTGTCTGGCTTCAGTAATTCTCTCCATAATGGGTATACCAAATGCAGCTGTCTTACCGGTACCAGTCTGTGCCTGTCCTAGAACGTCATTGCCAGCCAACACCAGTGGAATAGTCTGACTTTGAATAGGTGATGGCTCTTCAAAACCCATCTCCGTAATCGCAGCAGCAGTCTTTCTACTCAAAGATATATTTCCAAATAAGGTTACCGCGTCTTTCAAATATAACAACCTCCTATATACTAAGCAAATATTGTCTCAAATGATTTAGGGCCGCTAAAGCCGTCCGATGTTTTATATTCGTACGTGTTCCATTAAAATGGTGTTCAAAACACGTAAGGCCGGCAGGACCGTCAATAGCAATGTAAACAAGTCCAACAGGTTTATCGGCAGTCGCTCCACCCGGGCCGGCAATCCCCGTAACGGACAGGCCAATCCCTGTCTGGAATTTCTCCCTGATGCCTTGTGCCATAAATTCAGCGGTTTCGCGACTTACAGCTCCTTTTACGGCGATTATATTTTCTGGAACACCCACTTGTTCTATTTTGACAGAATTACTATAACACACGATTGAACCTGTCAAATAGCCTGAACTACCAGCAACATCGGTAATAAGGCTGGTAACGAGACCACTTGTACAAGATTCGGCCAACGCTATTGACAAACTTTTATTCAATAATAAATTGCCAACAACCATTTCTAAAGTCTCTTCATTTGTTCCAAAAATATATTCGTCAAGCTCGGGACGAATTTTATTTTCAAGAGCATCAATTAGTTTTAAAGCCTCCGCCTCATTCTCTGCTCTTGCAGTAATTCGCACGTGAATCTCACCATTTCTAGCTAATAAAGCTAGCGTAGGATTGGATTGGGCTAAAATATATTTTTTTATTCTTTCTTCTAATGATGATTCGCCGATCCCATATGTACGAAGAACTCTTGATACGATAGATCCCTGAATACCAAAACGTTCTATTAAATAAGGAACAATCGATATCTTAAACATAGCTGATAATTCGTGAGGTGGTCCGGGTAAATTTATAATTATTTTCCCTGTTGACTCTTCTTCAACTATAACGCCTGGTGCTGTACCGCAAGTATTGTCAACAATTTTCGCCCCTTCAGGCATCATCGCTTGCCGCAAATTATTATCCGGCATGCAAAGATGTCTTTCAGCAAAATACTTTTCTATCCTCTCTGCGCTTGCTTGATGCAAATACATTTTCCTCTCAAGCAATGAAGCGGTTACTTCTTTAGTAATATCGCCTTGGGTTGGCCCCAATCCCCCACTAGTTATAACAATATCAGCTCGTTCTAACGCTGCTGTTAGAACATTACGCATTCTTTCCCGGTTATCTCCGACAGTTGTCTGATATAATACGCTAAAACCAAGTTCATTTAAACGGGCAGCTAAAAAAGGCGCGTTAGTATTTACTATTTGGCCTAAAAGCAATTCAGTTCCGGTGCTTACTAATTCAACAATCATCTCATTCCCTCCTAACACTAATTGCATTCGCGTACAAATTGGCAATTCCTTTATGATTTAACAAAAAATAGCAGAGCTTGGCAGCCTCTACTATTTTAAGCTTGCATTATATTATTATGCAGCTAGTCTAGCTTCCTCTCCGCCAATAAATCATAAGTAAATCCTTGTACAATCTCTGCTCGAACCATATCTCCCGGAACTAGACCTGCTGCGTTTTCTACAAAAATGCGACCATCTACATCAGGAGCTTCGCGATAAGACCTGCCAAATGCTACTTCAGGCTGTTCCTTATTATGACCTTCAATTAGTATTGTTAGTACTTTCCCTTCCATAGCATGATTCAATTCTTCAGATATCCGGCACTGTAAAGCCATCAATTCATGATATCGCTCTTCTTTAATATCGTCAGGTATTTGCTGCTCAGATTTTCCCGCGGGAGTATCTTCTTCTTGCGAGTAGGTAAACACACCAACACGCTCAAATTTCTGTTCAATCATAAATTGTTTTAATGATTCAAAATGAGTATCTGTCTCACCTGGGAAGCCAACTATAAAGGAAGTACGAATAACTACCCCGGGGATGGAAGAGCGGATCTTGTTTAACAATTTTTCAATATCAGCGCGCGTATCACGGCGATTCATAGCCGACAATATCTCATCATCCGCATGCTGCAGTGGTAAATCAATATATTTGCAGATCCTAGGTTCCTTAGCAATGAGTTCGATCAGCTCATCACTAAAATACTTCGGATAACAATAGAGAAGGCGGATCCACGCAACTCCTTCAATTTTTACCAACTCTTTAAGTAATGTAGTTAGTTGCGGCTTTTCATTTTGGTCGCGCCCAAAACTAGTTGTATCTTGCGCAATAAGGTTTATTTCTTTTACACCCTTCTCGGTAAGTTGTTTTACCTCATTAACAATCGATTCAACTGTACGGCTCCGATACTTTCCGCGTACTAGGGGAATTACACAATAGGAACAACAATTGCTGCATCCTTCCGCTATTTTTACATAAGCACTATAGGAAGGAGTAGTAGTAATCCGGCTCATGTTCTCGTCATAAATAGTGTCTAGATCACCAATGAGTAAAACACGTTCACCAGCTAAAACTGCGTTAACGGCTTCCATAATCCTATGCCATGCACCGGTACCCACAATTGCCGATACTTCATGCAATTCATCTAACAGCTCCTGTTGGTAACGCTGACCAAGACATCCGGCAACAATAATACCACGACATTTGCCTTCCTGTTTAAACTCAGCCATCTGCATGATAGTTGATATAGATTCTTCTTTTGCCGAGTCGATAAAGCCACAGGTATTAACAATTAATATATCGGCATCTTGAGGGTTATCTGTAATTACAATATCATTATCGGCCAAAATTCCTAGCATTATTTCAGTATCTACCAGGTTTTTGGCGCATCCCAAACTAATAAATCCCGCTTTAAGCATTATTGTCCTCCTAGTTTATTCCCAGCCGGGCTTGAACCCATTTATCAAGTAATTTGCGTTGCTGTTCTATCGTATACATATCATGATGATCTAATAACTTTATATTTTTTGCGGAATTATCCAGATTTGTTCGTAGTTCCGGATTAGTCGGTAAAAAATAGAATTTGTGCTGAGCCATTATGGTCTGAGGTTCAGCCTGGGTAAGCCAATCTATAAAACGCTTGGCTTCAGTAGCATGAGCAGCTCCTCTAATTAGCCCCGTTCCTGTCAATAAATAAGCAGTGCCATCCTCAGGATATATAATTTTTACCGGAAAACCATCTTTTTCATAGCGCATAGTTTCGCTACGTACGGCAACAGCAATATCAACTTCTCCCATACTCGCCATCCGGGCTGGTGTCGCTAAAAATTTTGCATATTGAACAATATGAGGATGAATTTTTTTTAGAAAGTTTAAAGTCTGCTCTTCACCATTAGCAGCAACCAAAGTATATAAAAGATTTGCGGCAGCATCCGCTGCAATAAAATCAGTCATACCCAATCTCAAATTGGTATCCGCCGACAAGTCGGACCATTTTGCCGGTTTTTTAGTAACTGAATTAAAATAATCTTGATTTACCGCGAAAACTATAGGATCATACCAAATGCCTACCCAATAGCCGTCTGTATCCTGGAACTTGCTCGGTATTATGTCGGTATACTCTGATTGGTACGGTATCAATAGTGCACTATTTCGAGCTTGCTTCAGCATTCTACGATTAGTAAGAATAAGGTCTGCCTGAGGGCTGGCCGCCTCATCAATTAAGCGATTAAATAACTCCTTTTCGTTAAGAGGAGTAATATTCACCTTAACTTTAGCACTTTTCTCATATTCTTGCGCTAATACAGCTACTTCTTCAACTGGCAACGTTGTATAAACATTAATACTGGTTAGTGCATTTTTATTATCTTTGCCGGCATAACCTACTAAATAAGTAGTACCAGTAATTGTCAGGATAACCAAAAAAAACGATATCCAAAGTAATGGTAAATAACGTCTCATATTGCCTCCGCTTCCTAGTTCACTTAAATTGACAGATAAGGCAAACATATATACTATACCCTTTATTTATTCTTTATGCAAGCCTTAAATTCCTTTTACACATAATGCAGTTATTTAAAACCGATTCCGTCTGGCCTGAAAAGTAATTGATTTTAAAAAAGGTCGTTGTATGATAGAATTAAAATACTATGAAAGGAGTTGTTACCTTGCAAGATAAACTTTCTTTTTGGTCTTTTCTCCATCCGGATTTGACCTTACGATTACTGATTATCATTGGTTTTTTACTCTTAGTAGCAATTGGTTATGCGTTTGGCATTTACGATGGATTTATACATAATGACACAACTGCTACTTTCAACTCTTTGGCCGCTCTACTCTTGTACGCCATTCCCGCCTGGGGCTTACTGAAACTCAAGCGTTGGGCACGTTTATTTGAATTAGTCCTATCCATAATATTTGTAGTCATCGGATTTATAGTCATGTTTGGTTACAATATGACTATGGGTGTTATAACAGTTGTCCCGCATGGACTAATTGCAATATATCTTTTATCTGATGATTGCCGCCGCGCATTTGGCTTAATCGAGTAGGAGCTAAATAATTAATTTATTTAGCGACCTCTCACACCACCGTACGTACCGTTCGGTATACGGCGGTTCAATAATTTTAACGTAAATGAAATGCCTCGTATTTCTTCGCTATGTTCATATAGCCTAGAGATTCGAGGTATTTGTCTGTTAGTGTCCTTTGTAAAATAGCACTTCCCGCAACACGCCAATACCCTAACCGTGTATTGGCATACTGCCAAGCTCTATTCCTATCCAGTCCCAGCTTTTGTAGATTCACAAACTTAGTCTGAACTTTCTTCCATTGCTTCCATAGATACATTCGCAGCCTGCGCCGTATCCATTTGTTCATTTCTTTCATGTTATTGCTCATGTTTGCAATGGAAAAGTAGTTCAACCAGCCTGTTGTATATTTCCTCAGTTCTTGCAGTGTGTCTTGGATTGCCCACCCACGACTTCGGTTGGTTATTTCCTTGATCTTCTCTTTGAAACGTTTCAAGACTTTCCCATGCGGACGTATTCCGATTTGTCCCGCTACCTTATGCAATGCAAATCCCAGAAACTTCACCCTCAGCGGACTGCCGATTTGGCTTTTCCGCTGATTTACTTGTAACTTCAAAGTTCCCTCAAGGAATTTCACACAACTCGCCATGACCCGCTTGGCTGCACGTTCCGTCCTGACATAGATATTGCAGTCATCTGCATATCTTACGAACTTATGTCCGCGCTTCTCCAGCAGTTGGTCAAATTTCGTCAGGTAGATATTGGATAGCAGTGGTGACAGGTTTCCTCCCTGCGGGGTTCCCGATGTACTGGGGCTGACTATACCGCCTTCCATGACTCCACTTTTCAGGTATTTCCGGATTAAGACGATGACTCGTTCATCCTTGATTTCTTCACGGAGCATGTTGATAAGCATGTCATGATTTACCGTATCGAAGTACTGCGCCAGGTCAATGTCTACTACTTTCGTGTATCCTGCCCTATAGTATGCTTCGGCTTGCTTTATCGCCTGATGCGCATTTCTGCCTACTCGAAAACCATAACTTCTTTCTGAAAATTTCTTTTCAAAGATGGGCGTTAACACTCGGGTTATGGCTTGTTGTATTAACCTGTCTAGTACGGTCGGTATTCCTAGCTTTCGGGTTCCTCCATCCGGCTTAGGTATTTCTACCCTTCTCACGGGTTGAGGGGTGTATCTTCCGGTTCGCAGGGATTCAAGAAACTCTTCTTTATTGTCTTTCAGCCACTGCTTCATATCTCCAACCTGCATGCCATCCACTCCGCCTGCACCTTTCTTGCGCAGTACCTGGGCATATGCTGCATTGAGATTGTTTCGGTCTAGTATTTCTTCTAACAGATTTACGCGGTTCTCTTTTGCATCTTCCAGTGTCGTCATGCTCCGCGCTCCCTTGTTACTCTCTGCTTCCAGCATACCCTGGCAAGGGCAGCCCATTTTACTGGTTTTCTGCTCTCTTAACATGACTTCACCTTCCTTTGCTCAAGAACTCGATTATTGTTCAGTCCTTCTCGAAAAACCTTCGGTACTATGACCTCTGCTGACTTCTCACAGTAAATCTTATTTCAACCATGCTTCGATTGAGTTATCTTCACATGTCTGTGAGATCTCCCCGGGTAAGAACGCAATCTTTCTCTCCATCTATCTGCCACATTTACAGCGCAAACTTTCGGATAGTTTCGGGCTTCGGTTTGTTATGCAACCTTACCCAGTTTACACTGCCTTATATGTGATTTCTGTTCGTCAGACCAGAGATTTGCCGCCGACTTCCTTCAGATTCCACCTCGCGGTGGACACCCTTGTCTTGAGCTATGCGCTTGGCACTATCTACCCGCGCTCGGGACTTTCACCCGTTAGATTGCGCCCATGCCGGGCGCACATAAACAAAGCAGACTAGATTTTTCTAGTCTGCTTTGTTTTACTATGTTGGGTTCTAGAGGGAGCCAAACGCCGTTTTTTGTTCCAATTTTCAGGTTGCGATACAGCAATATTCTGCTTGTTCCGTGGCGGCCGGATTAAGCATTTTGCTTCATATCCGATTAAATCTTGCCGGCCAGCTTTGACAAGAGCTTCCCGCACTAACTCATAATTTTTAGGGTTCCGATACTGCAATAATGCTCTTTGCAATCGCTTATCATGTGGAGTTTTGGCAACATATACCTTCTCTTCTGTTAGTGGATTAATACCCGTATAATACATACAAGTTGACAGACTGCCAGGGGTAGGAATAAAATCTTGAACTTGCTCGGGATTATAACCGGTATCCCGAAGGAATTCAGCCATTTCAATGGCTTCTTTAAGGCCAGAACCAGGATGACTGGACATAAAGTAGGGAACTAGATATTGTTCTTTCCCTAAATCTTTATTAACTTTTTCATAGGCTTTTTTAAATTTCAAATAGGTTTCTTTTCCAGCTTTGCCCATTAATTTTGTGACCTTGGGTGAGATATGCTCAGGAGCTACTTTTAACTGGCCACTGACATGATGTTCACACAATTCACGCAAAAATTCCATATCGTTCGCAGCCATCAAATAGTCATACCGCAATCCTGAACGGACAAAAACTTTCTTTACTCCCGGAATTTTTCTGATTTCCCTAAGCAGTTGTAAATATTCAGTATGACTCGTATCTAAGCTTTTGCAGGCATTAGGAAATAAGCATTGTTTGCCTCGACAGGTTCCTCGATCCATCTGATGCTCACAGGCGGGCTGGCGAAAATTAGCGGTAGGACCACCTACATCATGAATGTATCCTTTAAAATCTGGCATTTTAACAATTTCTTGGGCCTCACGCAATATAGACTCTGTACTTCTTGCCTGGATTATCCGGCCTTGATGCGCATATAGGGCGCAGAAAGAACAACTGCCATAACAGCCGCGATGGCTAACGATACTAAACTTAACTTCTTGTATAGCTGGAATACCACCAGCCGCTGTGTACGAAGGATGATATGTTCTTTGATACGGCAAATCATATATTTCATCCATCTCCGGAGTAGTAAGCGGCATAGCGGGCTGATTCTGTACTACAAACTGCTCACCATGACCTTGAGCCAAAGTTTTACCCCGGATAGGATCCTGTTCTAGATATTGAAACTTAAACGCATTTGCAAAATCTTTTTTACTATTGACAACATCTTGATAGCTTGGTATCTCGATATAATCCCAGAGATGCTCTAGCGTTTCGGTACGATAGCACGTTCCTGCTATATCCCGGATATTTTCAATACTAATGCCGGCTGATAATTGCGCGGCTACCTCTTTAATTTGTTTTTCTCCCATACCATAGATCAACAAATCGGCCCTGCTATCAACTAAAATTGACCGGCGTACACTGTCTGACCAATAATCATAGTGGGCAAACCGTCTCAAGCTGCCTTCAATTCCGCCAATAATAAGCGGAGTATGTTTCCAAATTTCCCGGATACGATTGCAATAAACAATTGTCGCCCGTTCTGGCCTAAGTCCTGCTTGGCCACCGGGCGAATAATTATCGGTACTGCGATATTTTTTTGCCGCTGTATATTTATTAAGCATGGAATCAAGATTGCCAGCTGATACTAAAATTCCAAGTTTAGGCTTTCCTAAACGTTTGAAATCATTTGTTGATCTCCAATCCGGCTGAGCAATTATTCCTACCTTGTAACCTGATTTTTCCAATAGCCTGCAGATAATAGCTGGTCCAAAACTAGGATGATCAACATATGCATCCCCGCTCACAAATAAAAAGTCCAGTTGATCCCAGCCCCGTTTGGACATATCGTCCTTAGTCATTGGTAAAAAATTTGTCATATCGGTATGATTAACCTCATTCCTATTACTATTGTGCAACACCTGTCAACGTAAATGTTTTAACGACAACGTCTCCATTTCCGCCAATTTTTCCTACTGGGCTACTATTGTACGTTAGATCAACAGCACCCGCATTACCAAATTTAGCGACCAGTTTGTTGGATGCTTCCCAAGTCAATGCTTCGCCACTTTTAGGAGTTCCTTCATATATCTCTTTACCATCTGCTATTATTTGTGTCCAACATTGGGAATTATATTTTGCTGTTACAACCACTTTATTTGCTGTTTTTGTCGGTGCCACAGATTGATTAGTTGGAGTTTGCGGGGGAGTCTGCTGCTGCATTGGTTGCTTAGGCTGTTCCGGTTGCTGCTGGGCGGTCGATTGAGGTGGTACTGGCGCCGGTTTTTCACTTCCGTTTGACCACCAAACTAATCCGGCTACTATGCCAGCTGCAACAACTACAACTCCAAGCCATTTCAAAGCGTTACCACTCTTTTGAGAAGTTGCTGCGACAGGTTCTTCCTGGATTGCTGGTGGTGGAGCATCTTCTGTTGTCTGCACTTTACTTTGACGATATATATCCATTACTTGTTGCGCGTCAAGTCCCAAAAAAGTAGCATAGTTACGGATAAAACCCTTTAAATACACTTCACCAGGGATAATCCCGTAGTTTCCTTCCTCGATAGCATTAAGATACAAGGCCCTAATACTTATAGCATTTTCAACATCTTTAATTGATAGGTCTTTTTTTAAACGTTCGGCGCGTAAAAGTTCCCCTACTGTTTGCAAAACAACTACCTCCCCAACTGTTGTAAGTATTGGACTATTTTTTCAGTCGCCTGCTCCATGTCATTAGCCTTAACCCATAAATCGTAATTATCTATGTCTGATTTTTCGTAACCGTACATTGGATCGTAGTAGTCTATAAGAAGTGTTCTTACAATTTCTTGTATTTTGCCTGTGTTAAAATCAGTCAATAGCTGGTCTGTTTTTTTATTGCCAAGGCGTCTGCGCAACGATTCTATGCTAGCAGCTATTGCTTGGCAATTATCGTTGTATATATCCAAATATTCTTCAATTAACCGTTCTACTCTTACTTCTATATCAGTAGATATCAATATTTTTTTACCTTGCTTCATAGCATCAAACAAACAATCTGGCAGATATACGTTGCCTATACGTTTACTTTCGCACTCAACAACTATATACGGCTTATTATTTAGCTTTTCAAGCGCTGTTAGTAAGGCAGCGTCAAAATTTTGCGCAGTCGCCGGCTTACCTAAGCCAATCTGGCCAAAAACTGATCCCCGGTGATTAGCCAGGCTTTCCAGGTCGATTACGGGAATATCACGATCAGCTAATCTTTTTAAAATTGCGGTCTTCCCAGTTCCCGTTGAACCGCAAAGAACTACTACTCGCGGCTTGACTTCAAAATCGTTTAGTTTAGTTAAAAGGTATTGACGATACGCTTTGTAACCACCCAACAGTTGTGATGCAGAAATCCCCATCATTTCGAGTATGCTTACTATGGATTTAGAGCGCATACCTCCTCGCCAGCAATATACTATAACTTGTTGTCCGCTTTTATAGAACTGGCGAATTTGCCCAACAATACTTGGCAACTTTGCTGAAACATAAGCTAATCCTAGCTCTTTTGCCTCTTCGGGTCCAACTTGTTTATAAGTTGTGCCAACCTCAACTCTTTCGCTATTCTCAAATAACGGAATATTTATAGCATTAGGAATGTGCCCCACTTCATACTCGACAGGGGAACGCACATCAATAAAGACCGGATTGTCAAGGGTTACGGCCTCTTCTACTCTAATAATACTATGCAAATTAAATCACCACTACTATTCTACCCTGTCCCCAAATGCTATAAGCATAAAAAGAGAGTTATTTCTTAAAATATCTTGAATAAACTTGTTCTGATGTCATGATAATTTCTCGTGCTTTACTGCCAAGATTGGGTCCCACAATCTTCATCTCTTCCATTGTATCAATGAGTCTTGCGGCACGTGTATAGCCGATACGAAATTTGCGCTGCAACATGGATACCGAGGCTTGCCCCGTTTCAAGCACCATAGAGACAGCTTCTTCAAGAAGCTCATCTTCAAAATGGGTCGTTTCCTCTTTACTGGAACTGCCTGTTTCAACTGTGGTTATGCCATCGTTATATTCAGGTTCTGCTTGTTCCTTAATGTAAGATACCAAGTCTTCCACTTCGCTATCCCCGATAAAGGCCCCCTGTATCCTTATTGGTTTTGAAGCCCCTACAGGGTAAAATAGCATATCGCCTTTTCCTAAAAGTTTTTCGGCTCCGGGCATATCCAGAATTGTTCGCGAATCTACCTGAGATGAAACAGCAAAAGAAATCCTTGAAGGTACATTGGCCTTAATAGTACCGGTAATAACATCTACGGAGGGACGTTGCGTTGCAAGCACCAAATGTAATCCGGCTGCTCTTGCTTTTTGAGCTAACCGGCAAATAGCGTCCTCTACGTCAACTGGAGCAACCATCATCAAATCGGCAAGCTCATCAATAATTATTAAAATTAGCGGCAACTGCCCTTCCGGGTGAAGTTCATTATAGCGGGCAATATCACGTACTCCTGAAGTCGCAAAAACTTCATAACGGCGTTCCATTTCTTGTACTGACCAGTTTAGAGCTGATGCTGCCTTTTTTGAGTCAGTTACAACCGGAGTTAATAGATGTGGAATCCCATTGTAATTCGACAATTCTACCATCTTAGGGTCAATGAGCACTAATTTCACTTGGTCGGGACGAGATTTAAATAGAATACTTGTTATTAACGTATTGATACAAACACTTTTACCAGAACCAGTTGCGCCCGCAACTAATAAGTGCGGCATCTTTGCCAAATCAGCAACAATTGGCTGACCTGCAATATCTTTTCCTAAACCTACCGTCAATCCGGAAGAGGATCGTTGAAATTCATCTGTTTCTAGCACTTCTCGCAACGCAACACCGGATAGTTCTTTGTTAGGCACTTCAATTCCGATAGCGGCTTTGCCGGGAATAGGCGCTTCAATGCGGACTCCTGACGAGGCCAGCTTTAGTGCTAAATCATCCGCTAGGTTAACTATCTTACTTACTTTTACACCAGGTGCCGGCTCAAGTTCATACCGGGTAACAGTAGGCCCTTGGCAAGTATTTATAACCCGGGCGCTGACGCCAAAACTGTCCAGGGTTTGTTCTAATATACGTGCATTATCAGTAACCTCTTTAGGCACTTTATTGAGGCGTGGACGATTAGGCTTTTTCAAAATTGAAACAGGAGGTAAGCCGTAATCGTTATTTGTGGACGCCGGAGACTTATCAACTGCAAATGAAACCTGCTCAGACTGCACCTTAGGAATACTGCATTCATCTTTAGGCTTAGGGTTTTCTTTTTTAGTGGGACACAGGTCAAACTCAGGCTGGTTATCCCTTTGCTGATCGTAGAATTTAGGCTGACTTGGCGGTTCCTCTTGATCAGAGAAAACGTTTTCCGCCGAGGCCGCTATAGCTTCCTTAGCCGAGGCTAAACTCTCAACTGCCCGATCTTTAGCAGTTACTAGCGTTTCAGCTAATGACCACTTTGTAGTCATAATAATGGAACAAAGCATTAACGCAGAAAGTACAATAATTGAACCATGTACTCCCAATAATTTACGTAAGGAAAAAAGTATCATACCCCCGGTAAATCCACCGCCGGAAACTAAGCTATCGGGCAGTATTTCCTGGCCTACAGGAATTTTAATATGATGATAAATAGCTAAAGTCACAACATATAGCAATAATAGGCCCCAAAATTTGATTGTGTAACAAATTGAATTTTTTGCGACAATATATTTTAGCCCGACAATAAATAGTACTAAAGGTACGATAAAAGCACCTATTCCGAACGTATATTTGAGCATTTTAGCAATAAATAGCCCTAATGGACCAACATTTAAACCTAATATGCTAATGAATGCCAGCAGCCCACCGGTCACCATAGTAATACCAAATAATTCATGCCTTAATTCAGGAGTTAAATGGGTCAACCATTTAGGCAAAACATACCACCTCTAAAAGTTTCTGTTCTACACAACGACAAAAACTCCTTTATTTTAGATGAAAAACTTGGTTAGCCGAGTATAAAACCAGTTTTTTATAACAAAGAAACGCTCTCGTTATGAGAGCGTTTCTATCACCGGTTTATAAGCGATAACGGTACCGGGCTGTAAGTCGCCTGATAGATAGTCTTCGGGATTGGTGGAGAGCAAACGAACTACCCTTAGTTGAGTAGGTGACAATCTTTCCGCCATTACTTTTTGACCATAGTAGTCGATTTCTTCATAGGCAGAAGCTTGACTGTTCGAGTCAGCAAAAATCAGTTCTTCCGGAACAATTGTCCAGAGAGTCATTACTGCTTCAGCCCCTTGCCGTCTTTATGTTCTTTGTAGGCGGTTATAAGCTCCTCTAACCTACTTAGGGCTTGAGATACACCGCCTATTTCATCGATGAGGCCATATCTCACAGCATCATTACCGCCGACAGATGTACCGATATCCCGGGACAACTCACCGGTTTTAAATAATAGTTCTTTCCACTTTTTCTCACTGATATTAGAATGGCTAACAACAAATCGATTGACTCGTTCCTGCATCTTTTCAAGGTAATCAAACGAACTTGGTGCACCAATTACCAAACCGGTAAGTCTGATTGGATGAATTGTCATGGTTGCGCTTTCGACTATAAAGGAACGAGTAGCTGATACAGCAATCGGCGCACCAATGCTATGCCCGCCGCCGACAACGATAGAAACAGTGGGTTTAGACATACTTGAGATCATTTCGGCAATAGCAAGTCCAGCTTCTACATCTCCACCTACAGTATTAAGGATAAGGAGCAACCCGTCAATCTCGTTTGATTGCTCTATCGCTACCAATTGAGGCATTACGTGTTCGTATTTTGTCGTTTTATTTTGCGGCGGAAGTACCATATGACCTTCAATCTGCCCAATTATAGTCATTACATGAATATTAGTTTTAGCAGTTGGTATTTCGGTAGCTCCTAATTCCTGAATGTTTTCAGCAGGTCCTGATTTTTTAGCTTGCCTGCTTCGTTTGGGAGTTTCACTTGGAGGCGGAGTTACGTGCGGTTCTTCGGGATTAACCCCTGGAGGTGCAATTACCGGATTATCATTAACTATCATTTAAGTATCCCCCTACTGATTAGCTTATCCTTATAGAAAGTAAGCTTTCATCTGGATAAGAACAAGATCTAGTACTTTTGCTAAAGTCATGTTCATAGCAATCTTCCTATCCTGATCCAAAGTTTAGCTTTCCGCTTGGATATGTTAGCATCGGTTTGCCCCTAGTTTAGTTACAAACCGCGTTTTCTTTATCACATATAGTATTAAGCTCTAATGAGAATTTCATACGGAGTAAACCAATATAAAAAGCCTTGATATACTTCGCCGAATAGCGAAATATGATCAAGGCTCTTGTTTACACTTCCATAATTATCGGCAAAATCATTGGGCGGCGGCGGGTACGTTCATATAAATATTTACCTAACGTATCACGAACATTGGATTTAATTGCAGCCCATTCGGTAACACCATTAAGCTCACACTTTTCCAAAGCTTGTTTTACCCGTTCTTTAGCATCTTCCATTAGTTGCTCAGATTCACGAACATATACAAAACCCCGCGACACAATATCTGGTCCTGCAGCCACTTGACCGCACTGTTTGTCCATAGTAACAACAACTATTAGTATGCCATCCTGAGACAGTTGTCGACGATCGCGAAGAACAATATTACCTACATCTCCTACTCCCAATCCATCAACAAGCACATTGCCTGAAGTAACCTTTCCTGCTATACAACCCTTTTCCGCAGTGAATTCCAAAACTTGGCCGTTTTCAGCAACAAAAATATTTTCTTTAGGCATTCCAAGCGACTGTGCTATTTTTGAGTGCTTTATCAAATGTCGATATTCACCATGTACTGGAATAAAAAATTTGGGGCGTATAAGGTTATGCATTAGCTTAAGTTCTTCCTGGCTTGCGTGCCCAGATACATGAATACCTGAAGTCGATTCGTATACAACCTCGGCACCTTGCTTGAAAAGATAATCAATGGTACGGGAAACCAGTTTTTCATTACCCGGTATAGGTGTAGCCGAAATAATTACAGTGTCACCTGGAATTATTTCAACCTTTTTATGATCAGACATTGCCATTCTGGTTAGAGCTGACATAGGTTCCCCTTGACTACCGGTTGTTAAAATAACTACACCAGATGCCGGATAATTATTAATTTCATCGATATCAATGATAACCCCATCCGGCACATTTAAGTAACCAAGTTCTAAAGCAATATTAACTACATTAACCATACTGCGACCAAGAATTGCAACCTTACGCCGGTACTTGCATGCGGTATCAATAGCCTGTTGAATACGATGAATATTAGAAGAAAATGAGGCTATGATAATCCGTTCTCGCGCATTACGAAAAGTCTCATCAAAGGTTACCCCTACTGATTTTTCGCTCTGAGTATAGCCAGGCCGTTCGGCATTAGTACTATCAGCAAGTAAAACCAAGACACCTTGATCACCTAGTTCGGCAAATCTATGGAAATCAGTTACTTTTCCGTCAACAGGAGTCTGATCCAGCTTAAAATCACCAGTATGAACAATTACACCAACAGGAGTCTTTATGGATAACGCCACCGCATCCGCAATGCTATGACTTACCCTAATAAAGCCAACCTCGAAATTGCCAATCTGTATTTTATCGCCTGGTTTTACCGGAATTAAATGATTTGCCGGAACATTACTTTCTTTTAAACGTCCCTCTAAAATTCCGAGCGTCAAACGAGTACCATATACCGGCACATTAAGCTGTTTTAATACATAAGGCAAAGCACCGATATGGTCTTCGTGACCATGTGTTAATACAATAGCCTTTACTAAATCGCGGTTGTCCAGTAAATAGGTAATATCCGGTATAACCAGGTCAATCCCCAGCATGTCGTCTTCCGGGAACATTAAACCTGAATCAATAATTATTATTTCATCACCGTACCGAACAACCGTCATGTTCTTGCCAATTTCCCCCATGCCGCCCAAGGGAATTAATTGGACCTTGTTTGGTTGTCTTGCCAAAAAAACATACACCTCCGCTAATCTAAATTGTTTTGTTCTAATAAGTTGTAAACCGCCCGTTCGTTTAAGCATCAAACAAAAAAAACCGGCCGTCCAGTCCACTTGTGAATAATTATAACCCATTTAACTTCCTGTGACAACAAGTGGCAAATCTCGCTCGACAATATTATATGCAATTACTGGCAATACATGCAAAAACCGGTAGCTTCCGCTACCGGTTTAACTTGCTTTTATTTATATTCCTCTATCGTTAAGGTTGCACGTATACCATGTTTTTCCTAATTATAGAGCCCCTACTGTTTTCATTACACTTTTTATCTGCTCTACTTCAGCATCAGTAGGCGGAACTAAAGGTAATCTTAACGGTCCCGCATTTAGACCAATTAAGTTCACAGCCGCTTTGATAGGTATCGGATTTGTAGTAACAAATATAACTTTGAAGAAAGGTATAAGCTCTAGATGAATTGCTTGTGCTTTTGCCATATCACCAGCAAGAAAAGCCGCAATCATTTCTTGCATGCGTTTTCCTACAATATGCGAAGCTACACTGATTACTCCGTGACCGCCAACAGCCATTGCAGGCAGTGTCAGACCATCATCACCGCTGTATAATAAAAAGTCATTAGGAGTTATACGCATAATCTCGGACATTTGATCTAAACTGCCGCTTGCTTCTTTAACAGCTACAATATTTTTAATTTCGGCAAGACGCGCAACCGTAGAAGGTAAAATATTAGAACCAGTGCGTCCGGGAACATTATAGATAATCAGTGGCAGATTAGTGGACTCGGCAATCGCTTTGAAATGCTGATAAAATCCCTCCTGCGGTGGCTTATTGTAATAAGGCCCGACAAGCATAGCGCCGTGTACACCAATTTTTTCAGCCTCTTTTGTTAATTCAATAGAAGCCTTGGTGTCATTTGAGCCTGTTCCGGCAATAATAGTAGCTTTGTCACCGACCGCTTCCATAACTGTCGCATATAATTTTAGCTTCTCTTCTTTACTCATAGTTGCGGCCTCACCGGTACTCCCGGCAACAACCAATCCATCAGAACCATTATCGACTAAATATTTAGCCAGATTGGCAGCTTCTGTATAGTTTACACTGTAATCATTATTAAACGGGGTTACCATTGCTGTTAAGATCCGCCCGAAATTCGTCATAAAACTCTCCCCTTTAATTTGATAAACCGAATTTTTCATGAAGAGCTTGAACTGCAGCTCCAACATCGCTTCTTGGAACTAGTACGGAGATTGAAGTATGCGAGTCAACAGTCTGCAAGATAACAATTCTATTCGATGATAATGCTTCAATAAAACTTGCCATAACTCCAGGCACTTCTCGCATCCCGCCGCCAACTACAGATACTTTGGCACAATTCTCCAGAACTGCAATTTCGTATCCTTGCTGCCTGAGTTTCATTGATGCTTGCTCCGCATGCTCCGCATTAATAGTAAACATAATTTGTCCAGGATGAATATTAATCAAATCCACACTAATGCCATTATCAGCCATTGTTTTAAAAACTTTAAAGCTAGCGTCCCCGCCCATAGAATCATCAAGATGTACTTTTATCTGAACAATATTAGTCAAATAGGTTACACCTGTTGCTACCCGGTCAATTACCTCAGCCCCATCAGGGTCCTCCTTAGCAATGTTAGTAATAAGGGTACCCGCTGCATCGGTAAACGTCGATTTAACTACCAATGGAATATTCTTTTGCATTGCAATCTCGACAGCGCGAGGATGAATGACCTTCGCTCCTTGATGAGCGAGCTGGCAAACTTCCCCATAACTAATACATTCAAGAATTTTAGGGTTATCGACTATTCGGGGGTCGGCCGTCATTATTCCATCAACATCTGTATATATTTCCACTAATTCAGCATTAAGAGCAGCTCCCAGAGCAGATGCTGTAGTGTCACTACCGCCACGTCCTAAGGTAGTAAATTCATATTCAGTTGTCATACCCTGGAACCCGCACACAACAGGTACTTTTCCTTGTTTTAAGAGGCTATTTATCCGGGTAGGATCAACTTTCAAAATCCGAGCATCAGTAAAATTAGTATCGGTAATAATCCCGGCGTGTCCCCCTGTAAGCATTACCGCATCCATGCCCGCAGCCTGCAGTGTGCCAGCCATAACAACTGCTGAGATCATTTCACCGCAATACATAATTTGGTCAAGTTCGTGTGCAGCGATATTTTTATTGGCGGTCTTGGCAACACCAATCAACGTGTCAGTAGCGTAGGGAGCACCTTGCCGTCCCATTGCCGATACCACAACTACCGGACTATATCCCTGGGAACGCGCCTTTTCAATCTTACGTAGCACAAGTTCCCGCACTTCGGGTGAAGCTACCGACGTTCCCCCGAATTTCTGGACAATTATACGCATTTTCTACACCTCAAATTAAATTATGCTCGATCATATACTCAGCAATCTGTACAGCATTAAGCGCTGCACCTTTCCGAATTTGATCACCCACTACCCACATATTCAGGCCATGTGTCACAGTCTTATCTACGCGGATGCGGCCAACAAATACTTCATTCTTATCAGAAGTATATAAAGGCATTGGGTACAGCATTTCAGACGGGCTATCTTGTACAATTACACCAGGGAACTTAGCGAGTAGTTGTTTTGCTTCTTCAGGAGATAATGCATCAGCTAACTCTATGTTGATTGATTCAGAATGACTGCGATATACCGGCACTCTTACAGTCGTAGCGGTTATTCCTATAGAATAGTCATTTAAAATTTTGTGAGTCTCATGTACCATCTTCATTTCTTCTTTTGTATAATCATCTTCCACAAAAACATCAATTTGGGGCAACAGGTTAAATGCTATCTGATAATGTTTTGGTAAACTAGCACTTGGCAGAATATTAGCTTCAACAGAACGCCCTGCTACAAGTGATTCTACTTGATCTGTCAGCTCATCTATCGCCTCTTTACCTCCACCGGACACTGCCTGATATGTCGACACAACAATTCTTTTAATTTTAGCAGCATCGTAGATAGGCTTCAAAGCCATAACCATAATAATAGTGGAACAGTTTGGATTAGCGATAATTCCTTTATGATTTTTTATAGCTTCCGGATTAACTTCTGGTACTATCAATGGTACATCAGGGTCCATACGGAATGCGCTGGAGTTATCGATAACAACGGCGCCCCGCTTTGCAGCCTCGGGTGCTAGCGTTTTACTTATTGAACCGCCGGCAAATAAAGCAATTTGTACATCTTTGAAAGAATCTGGTGTTGCCTCCTCGACTATGTAACTTCTACCCATAAATTCAATTGTTTTGCCGGCAGAGCGTTCAGAAGCCAACAGCTTCAATTCATTAAATGGAAAATTACGTTCCTCTATTAGTTTCAAAAACTCTTGGCCAACAGCTCCAGTTGCTCCTAAGATTGCTACATTATACTTTTTCATGCAAATCACTCCCCCATAATTTTAACATTATCTTGTGCTACTTCGCCAAACTTTAGCCCATTATATGCTCGAGACCACAAATCAGTCCATCAACAGTCAGTACTTTTTTACAAGCCAGTACAACACCTGGCATAAATGATTCGCGGGATATTGAATCATGACGAATTGTCAGCGTTTGACCTAACCCGCCAAAAATGACTTCCTGATGAGCAACATAGCCTGGTAGTCTAACACTGTGCAGCCTAATCCCGGCCAAATTGCCGCCTCTGGCGCCGGTTAACTTTTCTACTTCGTTAGGATGTCCTTGGCGCATCTCACCACGGACATTAGCAATTAACTCTGCAGTTCTAAGCGCAGTTCCCGAAGGAGCATCCAACTTCTGGTCATGATGCATTTCAATAATCTCAACCTGTGGTAAATATTTTGCCGCTTCCTGCGCTAATTTCATCATCAGAATCGCACCGATTGAAAAATTTGGCGAAATAATTGCATTTACCTTAGAAGTTGTACATAGTTCACGAATTTCATTAATATTTGCTTCTGTTAGACCAGTAGTGCCAACAACTGGGCATACTCCATTCTTAATAGCATGTGTTATATTATTCATTACTGATTCGGGGTTAGTAAAATCAACCATAACCTGGGGTTTTGTTTCATTAATAACAGTAATTAGGTCATTGCCCACAGTTACTCCTGTTTTTCCGGCACCAATAATGTCTCCTACATCAGCAAAGTCCGAGTTTATATCCACGGCTCCAACTACACTCAACTGTGGATCTTTATGAACCGCCTGTAATACTTCCCGTCCCATCTTACCATAAGCACCGCATACCATCACTCTAATCAAGCGCTATGCACCTCCTGTTAAAGATAACTTGACTAAACCAAATCCGGCAGGAGCAACCCGCTCCCATCCAGTTTGACCTATACCAAAAGAATATAACTCTTGGAAGAATAAATAAAAAGCAGCCAGTGAGCGCATTTCTCACTGGCTGCTAATACAGCCTTTTCTGACCATAGGAAAATATATCTATACTTCCCCCGACCAGATGAGATAGCGCTCCACCAAGTTATGGTGACAGTCTTAAACCTATTTGATGTAAGACCAGTAAGAAGACTCGGCAGTCTCTTCTTACTTCGGCGGTTACCCCTTTCCTTTCAGTTCATTGATGCCACTCTCCCTGAAAGTACTCTTGACTCCCGCACCTCTACTTCATCCTGTACAGGATGTTGCTTATTCATTTTATACACATTTTATACTAAAGGTTCCAACATTGTCAATAAATATTGAAAAACTGTAATAAACCTTACTAAAAGGCTCTATTTAACTGCATGCATCTCAACATCTTTAGCGCCGTTTTGTCTAAGAAGCTGAGCCGCTTGATTCGCTTTACTTGCATCAGCACGAATAACCGCAAGTATTCCGCCCTGAGCTACTTCCTGTTCATACCGTCTGCCTGCCTCTGCCGGAATACCCCAGTCAATTAAACCACCAGCAATACCGCCAGCCACTGCTCCACTCAAAGCAGCTGCGATTGGGCCTGCCGCAATTACTGGTCCCACGCCTGGGATAGCCAAAGCACCGGCACCTAAAAGCAGCCCCCCGATACCACCGAGGGTTCCTCCTGTTAGAGCACCATCAGTAACGTCATCTTCATAAAATTCGTCATCCTGCCGATTTCTCTTATTATGATTCTTAGATACAATATTAATTTCTTCTGTTGTAAATCCTTGATTTCTAAGGGCACTAACCGCTTGTTCAGCATTAGACTTAGAGTTAAATACTCCTATTACGCTTTTCACGTTTTGCTGATTGCCTTGTTGTGATGCATTAGCGCTGGCACTGGTATTAGCATTAGCATTGGTATTGGCTTGTTGGTTTGCATTGCTTCCTGTCTGCGTTTGAGCATTTGTATAACTACTGACCAAGGCGCTTCCTGCCTGTCCCGAAGTTTGAGACATCGTTTGGTTTGAAGTCTGATTGTTCATATTACCATTATTTGTCATTACCATCAATAAAACCTCCTAACATTAGTCTTATATGCAACCTAATGTTAGGTTTGACCAGCAGCAAACTTTTTATTCTCGGCTAAGCCTTGAATAAATGCGGTCATAAGCATTATTCAAATCGACAATTACCACTTCATCACCAATGCGCTTAATAGCTTGCCAAGGGATCATGGTTATCTGACCATCGCCCAGAAAGTTAAAAATTGCCTTTTTCTGAGGCAATAACACCCCCCCGATAACACCCGTCCGACTGTCGAAAGTAAGTTCACACTCACCAATAATACCTAATCGAGCACCATCTCCCAAATTAATAACTTCTTTACCAGCCATTTCACTTATGCGCATACCTTCACACCTACTTACCACCAAAGATTTTGATAAATACCGGCTGAATAACCGCTACGCCGACAGCAGTCATTGCCAGAGGATCGAAAGCAAGAATACTAAGGGTTATTCTTTCCGGCAGATCAATTTTTAAAAATGAAACAATCATTACCAAGGAAAGATATACTCCTCCGGCTGTAGCTACTAAATCTTGTATAGCAGTAGAAACAGGAGATGGCTTGGGTTCAAATTTTGGTGCAGTAGAATCTAGAGATGCACGGAAATGATAGACCCGTAACCAAATTGATCCCAGAACCATAAGCAATATTAGAACCAACATTGCCCATGTATACATGGTAGCACCCCCTAACTGCTTCTACCAATGTATATGGCGTTCTAGAATAAGTTATGAAAAAACTTCCGAAATAACCTATTTATAGTTATAGCCCGGTACTTCCTAGCCCACCCGAACGAATTTCTGTGACATAATCATTATCGGTTTTCAAATATTTATAAAAAATACCTTGTGCTATTCTAGTTCCTTTTGTTACAGATACAGGCTCAGCACCATGATTAAATATGCCAATAAAAATATGACCTTCATTTTCTGAATTATTATAGTAATCAGCATCAATAATTCCTTGCCCGTTAATTAGGCTTAAACTATGCTTTACAGCTAATCCGGACCGAATATAAATACCTAAATATTCGTCATCTTGCATATAAGCTTTTATTCCGGTCAGAATCAGGGTAACTTCACCAGGAGTTAATGTAACATCCTGGGCGGCAGTAATGTCATAGCCGGCGCTCCGGGTCGTTTTACGCACAGGTAAACTTATATTGCAGTTTTTATATTGAGTTACTACTTCAAAACCTCTTATCATTTTATTTGCCTCTCATATATCTAAATTTGCAGTAATGCTTGTATTATCAACCGGCCCTAAGGCTGTAAAACATAAATTTCCACTGGAAAACATCTTAGCTATCATTCGATTGACATCTGATAAGGTTACCTTATCAATTTTAGTTACAACCTCTTCCAAAGATATGAACTTTCCTAAAGTAACTTCCATCTTGCCAATACGTGACATTCTACTGCTCGAGCTTTCTAAGCCTAAAAGCAATCCTCCCTTTATCTGCTCTTTGGACTTAATTAACTCCTGTTCTGTTATACCTTGTTTCTTCAATTCTTTCAAATTTTCCACAATCAAGTCTAATACCTGGTTTAAGTTACTGGGCCGCGTTCCGGCGTATATGGTAAGCAGTCCCGCATCCCTATAGTTGCTTTGATAAGAATAAATAGAATATGCCAGACCTCTTTCTTCACGAATAGTTTGGAACAGTCGGGAACTTATTCCTCCGCCTAAAATATTATTAAGAATATGCACCGGATAAATTTCCGGATTATCCTGGGGTACGCTTAAAGTCCCTAAACATACGTGAACTTGTTCCGTGTCTTTATTAATAATTGTATTAGAAGGCACAAAGGTTGGCGCGCTTATGTCGAACTTTCTCCGTTGACCTTTCCAATCGCTAAAATAACGGGATGTCAACTTTACCAATTCATCATGGGTTATATTTCCAGCTGCTGCTATTACTACATTATCCGGAGTATAAAAATCCCGGTAATATGCCCTTACTATATCCTGATTGAACCTTTCAATTGAATTAATTGTACCCAAAATATTTCTTCCCAGCACATGGTCAGGCCAGATTGTATCTAAATGAATGTCGTGAACTAATTCATCCGGTGAATCCTCGTACATGTGAACTTCTTCAAGTACGACTTGTCGCTCCTTATCAATATCGTCTTCAGCAAATTTGGATGCTAACAGCATGTCACTTAAAATATCCATAGCCAAATCAGCATGAGAATCCAAAACTTTTAAGTAGTAGCAAGTGCATTCCTTAGCGGTGAATGCATTAAGCTGGCCACCCACGGCATCTACAGTTTCGGCAATATCTTTAGCAGAACGACGGGCTGTTCCTTTAAACATTAGATGTTCAATAAAGTGGGACACACCATGATTTTGATCCTCTTCAAATCTTGAACCCGTCGCAATCCAAGCTCCCAGGGTAACTGATTTTACATACGGAATGGTTTCAGATACAACGCGTATTCCATTAGGTAGTACTGACTTTTGATACATAAATTCTCCTTCTTCAAAGCCAACATCAGGCTCTACAATTTCGCTATAAATGTTTTAACTACTATCTGCTTCTATTTAATATAGCATTTGCCAAGTTAAATATATTCTTTATTATACCTAAATTTACTAAAGAAAAAAACAGAGATATTCGTTTACGCTTATCTCTGTTCCAAAATAATTATAAAGTAAACTTATCTTCAGATGGGGATTTTTCCCCATCTGAAGGTTAGTCGCCTTATCCAGACTTAACCGCTCTCAACTTCCACTTAGGGAAGAAAGAGTCTTAGAGGGGTTAGTCATCGGATGAAGCTAACTGTTAAAATACTTGACTATCCCATTAAAGATTCCTTGCGCAATTTTATTCCGGTAACTATCGTCCCGTAACTTAATAGCTTCGTTAGGATTACTAACAAAACCCATTTCTACTAATATACTTGGCATTGTGGTATTACGAAGTACATAGAAAGTAGCAGGAGAAGTACCTTTATCAACTGCACCGGTTTCTCTAATAATGTTGTCTTGAACCTCTAATGCCAGCTTAGACGACTTACCGCTAGGGAAAAATGTCATAGTACCGTAAATAGAGGGATCGGGATTCGAATTTGAGTGGACACTAACAAACATGTCTGCATTGTTATTTTCGGCAATATCTACCCTTTTAGCTAATTCCTGTCCTAGTGAGCTACCCTCAGGTGCAACTGTTCGGTCTGTTTCTCTAGTCATAACTACTTTTGCACCGGCTCTTGTCAGTTTGTCTCTTAATTTAAGACTAACGGCTAAATTATTATCAGCTTCTTTAGTACCGTTATCTACCGCACCAGGATTACTGCCGCCATGTCCTGGATCAACGACTATAGTTTTTCCCCTTAAGACACCACTGTCGCCATTGGAAACTGTTCCGTCGTTAGGCGGAAGCGGGGTTACTTTTACCGGACTGTTTGGTGTAGTTGTGGTCGCCTTTCCACCACCGAAAATATTTAGTATCGGCCCAAGAATCTTATCAAACAGTAAATCGAAGATCTTTTCAAAAACATTTGATCCGCCATCATATCCCTGAACGGTTGAGGCTCCCAATGTGCCTATAACATTATCTAAAGATGCGGCATAACTCACTTGTACAGGAGCTATTATATTAAATACTAAAACGAAAAGCATAGCTAGTACCAATATCTTATTGCTATACACAACGAACCTCCTATTTACATTTTGTAGAGACTACTTATTAAACTGCTTCCTTAAAACATTCCAAGCTGATGGATCTTCTTCACCAAGCTTCCACATAGCAGCACCAGCAATATCATATTGATTAATAAGTGCCAGCTTTTGGTTTAAGCTTTGGCTATTTTCAAACCAAATGGTATGAGCTGTACCATCGGTCGCAGTATAACTAAAATACGGTGATTGGGAAGCGTCATCCCACTGAACCGTTTTGCCGTAACGCTGCGCTAAATCCATAATCGCTTTATATTCTAAGGACTGCACTCCCTGGGCTGACCAATCATAGCCATAAGCGGCAATACCTAAATAAAGCTTGTTTTTAGGAATAGCTTTTAGCGCATACTTTAGATTTCTTTCCACCCAATTAATATCGGCAATCGGACCTGCCCCGCTCCATGTCCCGTGATTGTCGTAGGTCATAATCATAATTTTATCGGCATATTTCGCCAGTTCAGCATAATCATAAGCAGCGGCTACATCATTAGTTTCGTCCTGTTTAGGGAAAACATCAATGGAAACTATATACCCCTGCGGTTTAAGACGGGCGTAAAGCTCACGCATAAAGGCCGTCAAATTATCCTTATCTTCCGCCGGTACCATCTCAAAGTCAACGTTGACTCCGTCAAGGTTATATTTTTTGATATACTTTTCAAAATTGTCGATAGCTCTGGTTCTCAGAACTGGATCCGCCAATACCGTATGCACTGGCGTTGTTCCCGTATCTTGCTTAGCATTATTAACTAAAAGCAGTACGGTCATGTTATTTTGATGAGCTGTTTTGACCACAGAAGCATGGTCATTGCCCCCTCTGTCAGTAACACTCCCATCAGCCTGCATAGTCGCCCAAAACGGCGCAATTGTTTTTATTACATCAGCATTTTTAACCATGGAGTTGTAAGAAGAAGTATCTTCCCCCCACCACTCAGCATAAAAACCGACTAAATCTTTGGACGAAGTTAATCCACTGCCAGAATTTCCTTTAGTCGATCCGCCTGCGGGAACACTATCTGATTTACCCAGCAAATTCCCCAATAATAGCCCAAGCAGAATATTTAGAAATCCCTTATCTGTACTCAGACTTTTTGTACCACCGGCGTCAGTAGTTCCCGTAGTTTGTCCAACTAAATCCGATATTGAGAAAGCATATGCCGGAGCCACCGGCAGCATAATGCTTATCATGAAAGCCATCATGATTATGCATGATACAAGATTCTTATGCTTGCGCATTGTATCAACCTCCTTTAACCAGATAAGCATAATAACGACATGTTATATACTTATGTAAACTAATACTATCACAATTACAATATTTTATCAATAAAAAAAGCAGGCTTTTGCCTGCCTATTTATGCTATTTTAATACATCAGATACTGTCGTAATTGTATATCCACGAGCTTTTATTTCACTAATGAGACTGGGAAGAGCCTGTGCCGTTGGTGCAGTTGGATGCATTAAAATGATAGCTCCGTTATGCAGCTTTTTCAGCACGCGTTCTTTAAGAACTTCCGGCGGTGGTCTTTTCCAATCAATGGTATCAATACTCCACATTATAGTAGTATATTCTAATTCCTTTGCGGCCAATAGCACGGTATTGTTATATTCGCCATACGGAGGCGCATATAAGTTTGTTTTTATACCGGTAATATTAGCCACCAGTTCTTCTGTTTTAACGATTTGTTCTTTATTTTTCTCTTTGCTTAAGTTGTTAGGGTGAGGATGACTATATGTATGATTTCCCAGCTCATGCCCTCTATTGGCTATATCCTTCAGTACTTCAGGATATTTATTTGCCCAGCTTCCGCCGATAAAGAAAGTTATATGAACATTGTTTTCATCCAATGTTTTTAGCATATCGGGAAGATATTCTTCTCCCCAAAATACGTTACACGCAAAAGCTACTTTTGGTTGAGACTGATTTCCCTGAAATATTGGCGTTGGCGCATCGGATAGCTGTGTTGTAGCCAAAAACGGTTGAAGATTACCTGACAACATGGCTACCGTCATAAAAACCCCTACAGCAAAATAAACATACCAATGGCGGATTTTTCCTACAAATACCATCTTACACTGCATACTCATCAACTCCTGCCAGCAACTCACATGTATTACAGTGTATTAATGCTAATAATCATTTATGAGCAAAAAAGAAAAAGACTTGACATATTGTCAAGTCTTTTTCTTTTATACTTATTCGCCTTCAGTCCGGCTCTCTTTTGTTTCAGGTTTTAACAGTTCTTTACGGGATAAATTGATACGACCCTGACGATCAATTTCAGTTACTTTAACCATAATTTCGTCACCAGGTTTTACAACATCTTCCACTTTGGCGACACGCTCACGCGCAAGTTGAGAAATATGAACAAGCCCCTCTTTTCCTGGGAGAATCTCAACAAACGCACCAAAATTCATTAGGCGGGTAACTTTCCCTGTATAGATTCCGCCTACTTCTACATCCCGTACTAAAGTTTCAATGATGTGCACTGCTTTTTGACCGGCCTCAACATCGACAGCCGCAATAAATACCTTGCCATCATCTTCAATATCAATGGTTACACCTGTCTCTTCGATAATCTTTTTAATTGTCTTTCCGCCTGGTCCAATAACATCGCGAATTTTATCCGGATCAATTTCCATAGTAATAATACGCGGAGCAAACGGTGAAAGTTCTTTGCGAGGTTCTTTAATAGCTTCAAGCATTTTGCCCATTATATGCATCCGTCCGCGCTTGGCCTGAGCCAAGGCAGCTTCGAAAATTTCCTTAGTAATACCGGAGATTTTCATGTCCATTTGCATAGCAGTAACACCCTTGGCTGTTCCAGCTACTTTAAAGTCCATATCGCCAAGCGCATCTTCCATGCCCTGAATATCTGTTAAGATTGTATAATTATCGCCATCTTTAACTAAACCCATTGCTACACCGGATACAGGAGCTTTAATCGGAACACCAGCATCCATTAGCGATAATGTGCTGCCGCAAACGCTGCCCATAGAAGTCGAGCCGTTAGACTCCAAAACCTCTGATACTAAACGAATTGTATATGGAAACTCAGCTTCTGAAGGAATAACTGCCAACAGAGCTCTTTCAGCTAACGCACCATGACCAATTTCTCGGCGGCCAGGGCCGCGTGAAGGCCGGGTTTCGCCTACACTAAAGGATGGGAAGTTGTAGTGGTGCATATAACGCTTGGATTCCTCTACGCCAAGACCATCTAAAATCTGCTCATCCCCGATGGCTCCCAAAGTAGTAACTGTAAGTACTTGCGTTTGCCCACGCGTAAATAAACCCGAGCCATGAGTGCGGGCCAAAAGGCCTACTTCGCAAGTAATAGGCCGCACTTCTTCAATTTGACGGCCGTCCGGACGAATCTTATCTACAGTTATCATTCTCCGTACAATTTCTTTTAGAATCTTCTGGAGCATGTAATTAATTTCTTTGGCATTGTCAGGATAAATCTCTAAGAAGTGATTTATAGCCTCATCTTTAACCTGTTTAATATTTTCCTCGCGTTGCAGTTTGTCAGAATTAGACACAGCCGTTTTTAGCTTATCAGTTACAAATTCCCTAATGGCAGAGCCAATTTCCGCCGGGACTTCATACAATGGTTTTTCCTTCTTGGGTTTACCAATTTTCGCAATAATATCTTCTTGGAAAGCAACTATTTCTTTGATAGCAGCATGACCAAATAAAATAGCTTCAAGCATTGTTTCTTCCGATAATTCGCTAGCACCTGCTTCTACCATTAGAATGGCATCCTTGGTGCCGGCAACTGCTAAATTAAGATCACTTTTCTCTTGTTGTTCTACGGTAGGATTCAAAATAAATTGATTGTTTATTAATCCTACACGGACACCGCCAATTGGTCCATCAAATACAATGTCGGAAACACCTAATGCACAGGATGCACCTATCATTGCAGGGATGTCAGGCGGATTATTTTGATCAACCGACAATACAGTAGCCACTACATGAACATCATTACGCAATCCATCAGCAAACAACGGCCTGATTGGTCTGTCAATTAGACGTCCTGCTAAAATAGCTGCTTCACTTGGGCGTCCTTCCCGCTTGATAAATCCACCGGGAATTTTGCCTACGGAATACAACCGCTCTTCATAGTCAACCGTTAACGGAAAAAAGTCAATACCCATTCTCGGTTCAGCCGACTGGGTTGCAGTTACCAATACAGCCGTATCACCATACCGTACCAGTACAGCGCCACTAGCTTGCTTGGCCAATTTACCCGATTCAATGACCAAGGTTCGGCCACCTAATTCCATTTGGAATTTGTCCATATTTTGTTTTCCTCCTCTGATAAACCCTCTTTTCTTTTAACAAAGATTAATTGTTCGACATTTTTCTTATTATTCCCTTTTTTATTTTTCTTTAACCTGGAAAATAAATAAAAAAAGCGGATATATCCGCTTTTTATTACTTACGCAAGTTAAGTTTTTCGAGAATCGAACGATAACGTTCAATATCGCTTTCACGCAGATAGTTCAAAAGACCTCTACGCTGACCAACCATTTTTAACAGACCACGACGAGAATGATGGTCTTTTTTATGTTCTCTTAAGTGTTCAGTCAAATAATTGATACGCTCAGTCAGAATTGCAATCTGAACTTCCGGAGATCCGGTATCATTTACATGCACGCGATATGTTTCAATAAGTTTTTGCTTATTTTCAGGTGTCAACACGATGGTTCACCTCCTTTTTCTACTTATCCCCATTAGCCAAAGATATCGCCGGAGACTCGACTATCCTCGCTATGGTTATCTAGTGAATTACTCACTAAAAATTATATTAACACAAAAATTAGCATATGTAAACCTATCCAGCACTAAAATAATGTTTTCGAGCGAACTCAATATCAGTCTTCATTTGTTGTTTCAATTGCTCTATATTATTAAAGGCAATTTCCCCGCGTATACGGTCAATAAATTCCACTTTTAACTGTTGCCCGTAAATAAAACGGTCAAAATCTAAAATATGTACCTCAATACGGCGAATTTGTCGAGTAAATGTGGGATTATTCCCAATATTAGCAACGCCTTGCAGTTTTGCTCCGGTTTCATCAATAGCATTTACCGCATAGACACCATCTGCGGGGATTAATAGCTTCTCGGGAATTGCCAGATTAGCGGTAGGAAACCCTAATTTAGTACCTCGTTGATCGCCCTTGACAATCTTTCCGCAGATCGAGGGGAGGCGGCCAAGTAAATATGCAGCTTGTTTAACTGCACCATCACCAATCAACTGCCTGATAGAAGTACTGCTTATAATACTTCCTTCAATATCGACCATTTTTACAACATCCACATCAAACCCCTGTGTAACTCCAACACTTGTTAGCATCGCAGGTGTCCCTGTTCCGCGATACCCATAGGTAAAATTTTCACCAACGATAATGTGACCAAGATTAATGTTACTAACCATAAGTGAAATAAATTGGTCGGGAGATAATTGCAAAAGTTCGTTAGTAAAGGGAATATTGTATAAAATATCGACACCTAATTCGGCAATTAAATTGACTTTCTCCTGATTAGTGATAATTAACGGCGGGCATCGTTCCGGATTAATGACGCTGAGAGGGTGATTGCTAAAAGTAAATACAGAGCTTAAACAATTATCATTTTTCGCTTTTTTTACAGTGTTCGAAATTATCGCTTGATGTCCAACATGGACACCGTCAAAAGTGCCCAAAGCCATGTAAATACGGGGATAATGACGTATGTTTTTTATCTGTGTAAAAACTTCCATAGTTTCGAAATTCTCCTCGTTACCACTTTCTGGAAAAACAAAGCTCTCTATAGTAATCTACGGTTCCCAACAGATGCAATCAGTCTTTTAGGTGAAGAAAACACGGCTTGCACCGAGCATTAATAGCTAAATTCTGCCTTAAAATATTCTTCTTGTAGGCAAGGCAATGGTCCGGAACGTTACCGATCCGGACTTAATATTTTAACCGGGGTTATAGTTGGATAATCACCGGTTCCATATTCCCCCAGGCCTATACCTATGAATTTATTCCGAAAATCATATATCTTTACTAAACCTTCAACAGTCCCGTGATAAATAACAGTACGGCCGTTTTTGATAGCACCGGCATCTCTTTCCTGTAGCATTACAGCCGGAAATTGTGTGAGAACCGTATCTGCCTTCTGTATCACTTGCTCCTTATTCGCTGCAATTTCCTCTAAAGTTCGTGACTGTTCCAAATGAAAATTCCCGACCCGCGTTCTTACTAAGAAACTCATAACTGCTAAGCAATTTAATCTTCGACCAATATCTGCGCATAAGGTCCGGATATATGTCCCCTTAGAACACGTAACATCAAACACTAAGCCATGTTCATACTCCGCTACAAGCGCAATAGAACTAATGGTAATACTTCGTGGCTTTCGTTCTACCGTCTCTCCCGCGCGAGCAAATTCATACAGCTTTTTACCGCCGATTTTTACAGCCGAATACATAGGTGGAATTTGTTCATTTACCCCAATAAAAGATGCCAATGCTTCCTTTATTTTAATTACGTCAGGCTTACTAAAAGGACTACTATTTATAATCTGGCCTGTGTCATCACCGGTATCTGTCTCAAAACCGAAAGTTAGTTCAGCCCGATAGCTTTTATCAGCATCTGCTAAATATTCAATAAGTCTAGTTGCATTACCTAAAAATATTGGCAAAACGCCTGCTGCCCCTGGATCCAAAGTTCCAGCATGACCAACACGCTTTATACCATATAAGCGACGAATGAATGAAACAACATCATGCGAAGTCATCCCTGGTGGTTTAAGAACATTAATCAACCCATTACTCATAATTAATGTCCCGCAAACAGCTGCGCTTTTGCCGCTTCTACAACCAAATATTTTGCCCTGTCAAGATTCTCTGCAATAGTGCAGCCAGCCGCACGGGCATGGCCACCCCCGCCAAAAGACAGGGCTAATTTACTCACATCCGCTGTTTTTGAGCGCAAGCTTACCCGAATATTATTAGTATCTGCTTCCTTAAACATAATGGCAATATCGACGCCATCAATATTACGGGGATAATCGATAAAACCTTCCGTTTCATCTTTTAACTTTGACGCAAGCTCTTTAGTTAGTGTTATTGAAGCTATTTGCCTGGCTTGCCCACATTCAACTATTTCAAGGGTTTTAAGCACACTTGGCAGCATTTCAACAACAACGCGCGGCTTGGTATCAAGCTGTTCCGAAATAACGTTAGGCTTTGCGCCTAATGCCACTAATTCAGAAGCAAATTGCAAGGTATCCGACGAGGTATTCGCATAGCGGAAAAAGCCGCAGTCAGTAGCAATTGCTGTAAATAAAGCTTCGGCCATACCGCCGGTGATATTCGCATTTTCTTGTTTAAATATTTTAAAAATCATTTCCCCGGTAGCCGCGGCTCGACTATCTATATACCAATAATCGGCGAATTTAACATTAGATATATGATGATCTATATTAAGTATTGGTGCCTTAACAACAGTACTTACTTTGCCAACTCGCTCCAAATCACTAGCATCAAGCACTACGAATAAATCAGGCGTAACGGGAGTGATAGGCGGCTGCTCAATTTTTCCCGAACCGGAAAGAAACTTAAAAGCCCGTGGCACTTCATCATCAATTATCATTCTGACTTTTTTACCTTGCGCGGACAAATATTCGTAGCAAGCAAGGAGTGAGCCTAAAGCATCGCCATCAGGATGAATATGAGTAGTAAGTACTATGTCGTTAGCCTCGTTTAACAGCTTGGCGCTATATTCAATAGACACTTCCATACTGTTACTGATTGCCTTCTTCCTGCTTAATTTTTAAGATAAGCTCTTGAATCCGTGCACTATATTCCAATGTTTCATCCAAATGCAGTGATAATTCCGGAGCAAATCTCATCCGAATTCGCTTTCCGACTTCGGAACGAATATAACCTAATGCTTTAGTTAAACCAGCCCATGTTCCGGCTTTTTGCTCATCGCTTCCCATAAGGCTGATATAAACTTTTGCACTGCGTAAATCACCAGTGGCTTCAACCCTAGTTACAGTCACAAAGCCAATACGTGGATCTTTAAGCTCTGTCAGGATAATCTTACTAATTTCTTGCTTAATAAATTCTTGAACTTTTTCTACCCGCAGTTGTCCCATTATAATTCCTCCGCTATCTAAACATACTGTTAAGCCCGCGGGGCGACTTCTTCCATTATGAAAGCTTCAATAATATCGCCTTCTTTGACATCGCGGAACTTTTCAATAGTTATACCGCACTCATAGCCTTGTGCAACTTCCTTAACATCATCCTTAAAGCGGCGCAATGACTCAAGTTTGCCTTCATGAACAACAATACCGTTTCTTAAGAGACGCACTTGAGCAGTACTGGTTATTTTTCCTTCTACAACATAGGAACCAGCTACAACTGCTTTAGGTATAGAAATTACCTGGCGAACTTCGGCACGTCCTAACACCGCTTCTTTAAATTCGGGTGCCAGCATACCGGTAATTGCAGCTTCCACATCATTAATAGCATCATAAATAACCCGATATGTTCTGATATCTATTTTTTCAGTGTCTGCGGCCTTACGGGCATTACCATCAGGACGAACATTAAAACCAATAATTAGCGCATTCGATGCAGCAGCCAGCATAACATCTGATTCATTAATTGCACCGACGCCCGCATGGACAATACTTACCCTTACTTCCTTATTCTTGATGTTTAATAAAGATTGACGCAGAGCCTCGATTGACCCCTGAACATCTGCTTTAACTACAATGTTCAAGTCCTTTATGCTGCCTTCTTGAATTTGTTTAAATAAATCATCAAGAGAAACTTTTTGGGACTGTTTAATTTCTTCACTGCGTTTTTTGGCCAACCGTTTTTCTGCTACAGCCCTTGCTGTTCTTTCATCAACAGCTACTAAATTATCACCAGCCTGAGGAACGTCAGCTAAACCAAGCACCTCTACCGGGGTTGCCGGTTCGGCTTTCTTAATCTTTTCACCACGGTCATTTGTCATTGCCCGTACTTTACCATAGGCAGTACCAGCAATTATGGTATCACCAATTCTAAGTGTTCCCTTTTGTACCAAAACAGTTGATACTGGTCCACGGCCTTTATCCAGTTTAGCTTCAATAATTGTTCCATAGGCTAAACGATTGGGATTTGCCTTAAGATCGAGCATTTCAGCTACTAATAAAATCATTTCCAGCAGATCGCTAATACCTGTCTTTTGGTGGGCTGATACAGGTACCATAATAGTATCGCCGCCCCAGTCTTCAGGTATCAGTTGGTGCTCGGCTAATTGCTGTTTTACTCTGTCAGGATTTGCTCCCGGACGGTCAATTTTATTAATTGCGACAATGATAGGTACTTGCGCCGATTTAGCATGATTGATAGCCTCAATGGTTTGTGGCATAACTCCATCATCAGCGGCAACTACTAAAATAGCAATATCGGTAACTTGTGCGCCGCGAGCCCGCATAGCGGTAAAAGCTTCGTGTCCCGGTGTATCTAGGAAGACAATTTTTTTGCCTTGGCACATGACTTGATAGGCACCAATATGCTGCGTTATTCCGCCGGCTTCTTGCGAGGTAACATGAGTTTGACGAATACCATCCAAAAGGGATGTTTTACCATGGTCAACATGACCCATAACAGTTACAACCGGAGGACGGTGAACTAGATCTTTTTCATCATCTTCAATTTCAGGAATTTCTGTCGGATCTTCTTCCGGCGGAATAGCCTCAACAGCTACACCGAACTCACCGCCCAGAATACAGGCTGTATCGAAGTCAACTTCCTGATTAATACTGGCCATAGTTCCCAGCATCATCAGCTTTTTGATCACTTCGCCAACTTCCCGTCCCATCTTTCCGGCCAAATCTTTAACAGTAAGTGACTCGCCAATTTTAATACTTTTTGGTTTTGGCATTTCCGCTTTGACCGGAGCCGGTTGATTACGATTCTGTTGATGTCTATGTTGATTAGAACGTTGTTGAGAATTTTTATTACCATATCCGGATCCGTTATTATTACGGGGATTATTGTTTTGCGAACGTCTGTTATTGTTGTTAAATTGATTATTTTGCTGTTGGTTTTGCGGTCTAGATTCCGTTCCTACTTGCCGGTTTCCTTGTTGATTCGGATGCTGTCCAGCTGCTTGCGGCCTCTGCGGAGGGCGCTGTTGGTTATTATAGTTCGGCCTATTTTGTTGCTGCTGCTGATTATTATAACCCGGTCTGTTTTGTTGCTGCTGTTGATTATTATAACCCGGTCTGTTTTGCTGTTGCTGTTGATTATTATAACCCGGTCTGTTTTGCTGTTGCTGTTGATTATTATAACCCGGTCTGTTTTGCTGTTGCTGTTGATTATTATAACCCGGTCTGTTTTGCTGTTGCTGTTGATTATTATAACCCGGTCTGTTTTGCTGTTGTTGTTGATTATTATGGACCGGTCTGTTTTGCTGTTGTTGTTGATTATTATGGACCGGTCTGTTTTGCTGTTGTTGTTGATTATTATGGACCGGTCTGTTTTGTTGCTGTTGTTGATTATTATGAACCGGTCTGTTTTGCTGCTGTTGTTGATTATTATGAACCGGTCTGTTTTGCTGTTGTTGTTGATTATTATGAACCGGTCTGTTTTGCTGTTGTTGCTGATTATTATGGACCGGTCTGTTTTGTTGCTGCTGCTGATTATTCGAAGTTGCTTCTTTGGAACTGGTTTGAGCAACTTTACTTTGTTCAGCCTTAGTTACATTTTGCATTGGCTGGGTCATTTGCTGCGAAGCAGTTTGATTAGTGTCCCCTGTCTTCCTTGCAAAAGTTCTCTCAATAGCCACTTTCGCATCTTCATCCACACTGCTCATATGATTCTTTGCAGTAATATTATGGCGTCCTAAAATATCTATAATAACCTTACTGGTTGTACTATATTCTTTAGCTAATTCATATACTCTGTATTTGGACATTGATCCACCCCCATTTTCTTTCTCTCCCAAGGATAACTCACTCTTCTATAGTACGAACTATCGGTTTGACAAAACCGTTATCATTAACGGCCACAGCCGCCCGCAATACCTTGCCAATAGCACCACCCAGCTGTTCTTTGGTTAGTACATAATAAATAGGAATATCACGATTTTCCGCTTGATATTGATATTCTTTTTTTGTAGCAGGCGAGGCATCATTAGCTACTATTAAAAGTTTGGCTTTCCCTGATTTAATTGCACCTTGTACGGCAAAGTCGCCAGAAACTATTTTTCCCGCTTTTTGCGCTAAACCCAGAACCGATATCAGCTTTGACTCATTCATTTTATAATCTCAGCTCTAAGCGCGTTGTACACAGCTTCATTAATCTGATGCTTAAGCGCTTTTTCCAAGCGTTTTTCCTTAAAAGCGTTTGTTAAGCACTGCTCACTCTGGCACATATAAGCACCCCTTCCAGCTTTTTTGCCAGTGGGATCTAATACAATTTCTTCTTCAGGAGTTCTTACCACTCTTAGCAGTTCTTTTTTAGATTTCATTTCTTGACAGCCAACGCACATTCTAAGAGGGATTTTTTTGGTTTTCACACCAATTCCTCCTGAATTGAACTTACGGGTGAACTTGATAACTGAGTGGCTTGTGATTCACTCTTAATATCAATTTTCCAACCGGTAAGCTTCGCTGCCAGTCTTGCATTTTGTCCTTCCTTGCCAATAGCTAATGATAATTGAAAATCAGGTACAACCACTCTGGACATTTTTTCTGCTTCTTGGACATCTACTGAAAGCACTCTTGCCGGACTTAACGCGTTGGCTATATATTTTGCCGGATCGGCATTCCATTTAACAATATCTATTTTTTCGCCTTTCAGCTCGTTAACTATCGTTTGGACCCGCATTCCTTTGTGGCCAACACAGGATCCAACCGGATCAACTGTTTCATCTCGAGAATAAACTGCAATTTTAGATCTTAAGCCAGGCTCTCGTGCCACTGATTTTATTTCGACTACACCATCATGAATCTCGGGTACTTCCAGCTCAAATAGACGTTTTAGCAAACCTGGATGTGTCCTTGATACTAAAATTTGTGGTCCTTTGGTTGTTTTTTTAACTTCGACTATGTAGGTTTTTAATCTGTCGCCATGTTTATACATTTCATTGGGAATCTGTTCGGAAGGCGCTAAGATAGCTTCCGCCTTACCTAAATCGATAAATACATTTTTCTGTTCTATCCGTTGAACAATACCTGTTACGGTATCACTTTCACGATTGGAAAACTCTTCGTAAATCATACCTCTTTCAGCTTCTCTGATCCGTTGAACAACAACCTGCTTTGCCGTCTGTGCGGCAATTCTCCCAAAATTCTTAGGTGTAACTTCTAATTCAACGATATCTTCAAGCTCATAACGCGGATCAATAGACTTGGCTTCGTCAAGCGATAGTTCAAGGCGCGCATCGGTAACATTTTCTACAACGTTCTTTCTGGCATACACATGTATTTCGCCGGTAGTTCTATCCAGCGATACTCTTACGTTCTGCGCCGAGCCAAAATTACGTTTGTAAGCTGAAATCAACGCTGCTTCGATAGCATCAAACAGTACTTCAGGCGCAATTCCTTTTTCTTTACCTAATTGTTCAAATGCCTGCATAAATTCTGCATTCATATAATTCCCCCCTATTCAGTTTTTACTGCTAAAACACTATATGTAATCTTATTTGTGCCGTTTTATCCTTCGGTATGTTAACAGTTTGGCCATCAATATCCATCCGGATATCACCATCGAACAGACCAATCAGATTGCCTATGAATACTTTTTGGCCGTTAATTGGCTCATATGTTTTTACTTCTACTTTATCTCCGGCATGCCGTACAAAATCTCGTTCTTTCTTTAAAGGACGATCTAAGCCTGGCGAAGAAACTTCTAGATAATAATGATCTTTAATCAAATCAGTTTCATCCAATTTAGCTTCAAGGCGTTCACTTACCCACTGACAATCATCAATTTCCATCCCGGACTCTTTATCTAGAAACACCCTTAGATACCAGTCATGTTCTTTTACATATTCAACATCAACTAACTCTAGTTTACTACCGGCAATTATGTCCGAAACAATTTTTTCAACAGCTGACTCAATTTCCTCTTTAGACATCTTATAACACCTCCATTGAAACGACCCAAGAGCCGCGATAGTTCTTACTTTTTATTGTTGCCTAATATCTTACCCCTCATACCTAATTATGGTAAGATCTATTAGTGCTAAAATACGATGAAAGAGTGGGTGACGGTACCCCACTCTTAAAAACGTCAAATACTTTTCTCCTGCAATTATTATACCATTAAAATGGTAATGTTACAACCAGCTTAATCAATTTTGTTGATTAAGCAAATAACATGATTTGATTTGTGTCATCAAGCCCTTCTAAACAACCATGTTTTTTCAAAATATCAATAACTGTTTTAGAAACTCTGCTCCGCGACCGTAAATCTTCAATCGAAGAAAATGTCGTGTTCTTACGGGCAGCAACAATGTTTTGCGCAGCTGAGCCGCCTACACCTTGCAGAGAACCAAGCGGTGGTAAAAGACCATTTTCTACTATTTGAAACTTAGCCGCATCAGATTTATACAAATCAACCTTCGAAAAACTAAAGCCGCGTAAATACATTTCATACGCCATTTCCAGGATTGTATGAATACTTTTCTCTTTAGTGGACATAGCATTTCCTTTTTCCTCTAAAGCTGTGAGTTCGGCCTTGATTACTTTTTCACCCTTAACTATTAGATCTGCATCAAAATCATCAGCCCTAACGGTAAAATAGGAAGCGTAGAATGCTAACGGATAATGTATTTTGCAATAGGCTATACGAAAAGCCATCATAACGTAAGCTACGGCGTGTGCTTTAGGAAACATGTATTTAATCTTTTGGCAGGACTCAATATACCAATCAGGGACGTTTTGCGCCCGCATTTTTTCAACATCATCCGGTTTTATTCCTTTGCCTTTACGTACACCTTCCATAATCTTAAATGCTACAGATGGTTCAACACCTTTATGGATAAGATAAACCATAATATCATCCCGGGCAGAGATGGCTTCAGATAGCTTGGCGGTACCATTTTTTATAAGATCCTGAGCGTTGTTTAACCATACATCAGTACCATGAGAAAAACCACTTATTCGCACCAGTTCACTAAATGTTTTCGGTTTAGTGTCTTCCAGCATCTGCCGTACAAATTTAGTACCAAATTCCGGTATGCCAAAGGTAGCTACTGTACTGTTAAGTTGTTCGGGCGTAAGATTTATAGCCGTAGTTACTGAAAATAAACTCATGGTTTCCGCATCATCAAAGGGAATTGTCTTCGCATCTATTCCCGTCAAGTCTTCCAGCATTCTGATTACTGTAGGATCGTCATGACCCAGAATATCAAGTTTTACTAAACGGCTGCTAATAGAATGATAATCAAAATGAGTGGTAATGGTAGATGAGTTCTTGTCGTCCGCTGGATATTGGATAGGAGTAAAATGATGCACGTCCATATCCCGTGGTACAACCATGATTCCGCCAGGATGCTGGCCTGTAGTTCTCTTAACTCCGGTACATCCGCCAAGCAAACGATTTATATGAGCATTACGGGAAACCTGCCCTTTTTCGTTTAAGTAATTTTTAACAAACCCATACGCAGTTTTTTCAGCGATTGTAGCAATGGTGCCAGCTCGAAATACGTTATCGCGACCAAATAGTTCCTCTGTGTATTTATGAGCTACCGGTTGATAATCACCGGAAAAGTTAAGATCAATATCAGGAACCTTGTCCCCGTGGAATCCCATAAACACTGCAAAGGGAATATCATGTCCGTTTTTTATCATCTTGGTCTGACAGCGCGGGCATAGTTTGTCCGGCAAGTCAAAACCGCCGCCATAACTTCCATCAGTAATAAATTCACTGTGTTTACATTCCGCACAGCGCCAATGCGGTGGTAAGGGATTAACTTCAGTTATTCCGGTCATAGTAGCAACAAATGACGATCCGACTGAACCCCTCGATCCAACAAGATAACCGTCATCCATTGATTTTTTTACAAGTTTATGGGCAATAAAGTATAGGACGGCAAACCCGTTATTAATTATCGAATTAAGCTCATACTCTAAGCGCTGTGATACAATTTCAGGCAGCGGTGTCCCATAGAGTGATTCGGCTTTTTCATAAGACATGGATTTAATTTCTTCTTCGGCACCTGGTATCTGCGGAGAATATAATTCTTCCGGTATTGGCTTTATTGATTCAATAAGTTCATTAATTTTTAAAGGTGTTTCTACTACGACTTCATACGCCTTTTCCGGTCCAAGATAAGTAAATTCGTTCAGCATTTCGTCGGTTGTCCGGAAAAATAGCGGTGGTTGTTTGTCAGCATCATCAAATCCCTGTCCGGCCATAAGGATTCTGCGGTATACTTCATCTTCCGGGTTTAAAAAATGCACATCACAAGTAGCAACCACCGGTTTGTTCAGCGTTTCGCCAATCTCACATACTTTTCTATTAATGTCACGCAGACCTTCTTCATCTGCGATTTTTCCTTTTCGCAGCAGAAATTCGTTATTACCGGTTGGTTGTATCTCCAAGTAGTCATAATAACTAGCAATTTTAATTAACTCTTCTTGACTAGCGCCCTGAATCATAGCATGGATTACCTCGCCGGCTTCGCAGGCTGAACCTAATAATAAACCTTCCCGGTGCTCGTCAAGTATTGCGCGTGGAATACGTGGTGTCCGATGCAAATATCTTAGGTGGGAAATGGATACTAGTCGGTATAAATTGCGAAGTCCAACATTATTCTGCGCCAAAATGATAATATGACGAGCCTGATTAATATCGTCTTCAAATAAATAGCCTTCCATACCGTAAATAACTTTAATACCAAGGCCTGACGCTTCTTCATATGCCTCTGGAAAAGCTTGCACTACACCATGATCGGTAATAGCAACCGCAGGATGACCCCACTTAGCCGCCGTCTTTACTAAGTTTTTGGCAGAAACCACTGCATCAAGCGCACTCATACGAGTATGGGCATGCAGTTCGACCCTGCGCACAGTCGCAGTGTCTTGGCGCTCGGCAGCTTTTTCTCCCCGGCACATGCTATCGGCAAACAAAGTCAATTCATTAGCAAACCGGTCATATTGAACAGTACCTTTTACTGTTACCCACATTCCATTTTTAATAAGTCCGGCGGACTTTTCATATTGTTCTTTGTTATCAAAAAATACTTTGCCGCTAATACCATCTGTCGAATCGACAAGGTCAAAGGTCAGTAGAAAGCGACCCGATTTTAGCTCTTTTAACTCATGATTGATAATTTGGCCTGCAAGAATTACGTTACGAGCCTCTTCTTGAATCGCTTGTATTGGCTGAACCGAATCGGCAGCTCCCCGGATATTGCGTCCAAATATTATTGGGCTTTCATTAGCCTTAGGCTTATCCTGTGGTGCCGCTGCCTCAATTAGGGCCTCCTTATATTCAGGAGTTAATAAAGCATCATCGCATTCCAGGGGTTCTTCTACAATTGAAGTAGTAAAGTTAACCTCGCACACACAATCAAATTCTTTCAGAACAAAAGCCTTAATCGCCCGCTCTACACCGCGCTCAGCTAAAATGGCAGTCGATAAGTCACCTACAGTTTCTATCGTAAGTGTTTCTTCGTCATAAGACCAAGAAGCATTAAGCAGCAAATGTTTAGTACCGTAATGCCCCTGGGTAATATATTCAACAAATTGACGCCAGTTCTCTGTTAAATATTTCTTAAGCTCTTTGACTTCCAGGGAAAAAACAACCTTTGTCAAACCACACTTTTGGCATAGATGCTGAGAAATAGCGCCAAATAGTTGCTCTGGTATAGGTTTAGCAGCCGCTACATGTATTGCCCAGGTCTTAGCGGAAGAATCTATTTCTACTTTTTTAACGCGAGCTTTTTTTAGTGATTCCCGATTACCCCCATCAATTGGGAGTTGTTCAACGAACTGAAAAAAACTTTGACAATTCTCAGGTATAATACAATAACTAGACATTTAACCTCTCCCCATCAATAACAGGTCACAAGCTATTTTAACACGATTTATCAATGGAAAGCACGCCGTCTATTTCGGTTAGTTCAGCAAATATTTGTATCATATCGGCATTTGCCGGGATTTTTAAAACAAACTCGAGGTTTATCACTTTTTCCTCCTGAATATGCTGCATAGTTATATTTTTGATTCCTATGCCATTTTTACCAAAAAGCATTCCCACTTTACCAAGTTGCCCGGGTTGATCGCGCACTACCATTTTAATTCTATCACAGTATTTATTAGCCCAATGCCGTCGCTCCAGTTGTCCAAACAATACTAAGGTTAGAAATACTAGTGCAGTTCCGGCCACAGCGGCAAAGAACTGCCCACACCCGATGGCCAATCCAATACCTGCTACTACCCACAAACTTGCTGCCGTAGTGAGTCCTGTCACAGTAACTCCTTCTCTTAGGATTGTTCCCGCACCCAAGAAACCAATCCCGCTAACTACTTGAGCAGCAATTCGTGCAGGATCTTTTGTAACTCCCTCATAACCGGAGAAACCGTAAATTGATACAATCATCATCAGAGTCGAGCCTACACACACGAGGATATGGGTACGCAAACCTGCCGGACGCTCCAGGCTCTCCCGTTCCATCCCGATCAAGCCACCAAGAATACAAGCAATTGCCAATCTTAAAACTATATCGATTTCGTTAATTGAAGCCATCTTATCACCTCACTTCAAGTTAGTAAAAATTGAATGACTTCAGTCAAACAGCTTATAAAAACCTACATAGCCATTTCCTGGCCAAAATGAACTGTATACCAGGACAAAAAAAGCGTGATAACTGGGTATCACGCTTTAGAAAAAACAGTTGCTCTAATTTTATAGTTTCTCTAACAATTCTCGAATACCTTTTACGTATTCCTCATGATTAAAATAAAATGTTTCTCCGGTACGCCGAGCTTTAACTTCTATTTGATCTTCATCTATTGCCTTGGGTCCTATTGTAATTTTTATAGGATAACCAATAAGATCAGCGTCTTTGAACTTAACACCAGGGCGTTCATTGCGATCATCAAATAGCGCTTCGAACCCTGCTTCGTTTAACTCGTTATATATTTTTTCTGCCAAAGCCATTTGCGCCTGATCTTTATTACTAATTGGAATAACTATTGCATGAAAAGGCGCGATAGGCACAGGCCAAATGATTCCATTTTCATCATTATTCTGTTCAATAGCTGCAGCCATTGTCCGGCTAACGCCTATCCCGTAACATCCCATAACCATCGGCTTTTCTTTACCGCCATCGTCAATAAATGTAGCTTGCAACGAAGTACTGTATTTTGTAAATAGTTTAAATACCTGACCAACTTCAATACCCCGAGCGGTTTTAACAGGGGCACCGCAACGAGGACAAGGATCATTTGCTTGAATGAGTCGGATATCAGTAACTGTCGACGGGGTAAAATCACGTAAAGGATTAACATTTATATAATGAGTATCTTTTTTATTAGCACCGCATACAGCGTTATGCATATTCATAACACTAGTATCAGCTACAATAATAATATCCTTACTGCTTTCAATACCAACCGGCCCTATATAGCCGGCTTGACTGCCAATTACATTTGAAATAGCTTCCTCATTAGCCATTTCAAGTTGAATGCAGCCAACTTTATTTAATAACTTAATTTCATTCACTTCATGGTCACCGCGAACGAGAGCCAGTACCACAGCACCGGTATCTGTGCGGAAGGCCAACGTTTTAATAGTTTTTTCCGGACTTACTTCTAAATAGTGGCTTACCTCGCTGATTGACTTCATATCCGGAGTATCTTTTTCGGTTAAAGGCAGACGCTCCTCAGCGGGGGCACTAATTGGGTGAAGTTCGGCTTTCTCAACATTAGCAGCGTAATCGCAGTCACCACAATAAACGATACCGGCTTCACCGGAATCAGCAATTACCATAAATTCGTGTGAGCCGCTGCCACCAATAGCACCGGAATCGGCTTCTACTGCACGAAAAGTCAAACCGCAGCGGTTAAACACCCGCGTGTAGGCATCATACATTTTGTTGTAATTTACATCAAGACCGGCTTCGTCACGGTCAAATGAATAAGCATCCTTCATAATAAATTCACGACCACGCATGAGACCAAATCTTGGTCTAATTTCATCACGATATTTATTTTGAATTTGATAAAGCATAAGCGGTAATTGACGGTAAGAACGTACATCACCACGAACAATGGTAGTGATCATTTCTTCGTGGGTAGGACCTAGGCAGAAATTACGGTTATGACGGTCTTTCAATCGGAACATCTCATCACCATAGACGCTCCACCGGCCGGTTTCTTGCCACATTTCGGCAGGCTGAATAATTGGCATTGACAGTTCTTGGCCACCTTTGGCATCCATCTCTTCGCGAACTATTGTTTCAATCTTTTTTAGTACACGCCATGCCAACGGCAAATAGGAATAAACACCTCCGGCAGCTTTACGAATCAAACCGGCTCTGAGCATTAGTTTATGGCTAACTACTTCGGCTTCGGCAGGAGTTTCTCTTAAAGTAGGTGCAAATAATTGGGAAACACGCATATTACTCATTAACCTCCTTATCAAGTTTATCAATTTCAGCAAATAAAGCTGTTACAAGTTCACTTTCCGGTACTTTACGAATAATTTCCCCTTTTCTAAATAACAGGCCTTCGCCTTTTCCGCCAGCAATTCCTACATCGGCTTCTTTTGCTTCCCCGGGCCCGTTTACAACGCACCCCATTACTGCTACGGTAATAGGATTTTTAAAGGATTTCAGTTTGTCATCTACCATCTCAGCAATATCTACCAAATTAATTTGGCAACGCCCACATGTTGGACAAGATACTAACGTAGGACCGTATTGTCTTAGCCCCAAAGACTTAAGAATCTCATTGGCCACACGAACCTCTTCTACAGGGTCACCGGTTAAAGAAACTCTGAGAGTATCGCCAATGCCCTGTGCCAATAACGCGCCAATACCTACAGCTGATTTAATGACACCTGAACGTATTGTCCCGGCTTCCGTTATACCAAGATGCAATGGGTAATCAACTGTCTCTGACATAAGCTGGTAAGCACGAATTGTCAAAGGTACGTCATGAGCCTTGAGCGAAATCTTAATATCATTAAAATTGTGCTTTTCCAAAATACGAATATGACTTAAAGCGCTTTCCACCATAGCCTCTGGCGTTGGATGGCCGCCATGCTTTGCCAGCAATTCCTTACTTATTGAGCCGGCATTAACGCCAATACGAATAGGAATTTGACGCTTTTTAGCCTCTTTGACAACCGCTGTCACGTGTTCGTGGTCGCCCATATTGCCCGGATTTAACCGAAGGCCATTAACACCACGTTCCATGGCAGTAAGAGCCAGACGGTAATCAAAATGTATATCAGCAATAAGTGGTACATCTACAAGAGATTTGATTGAACTAATTGCTTCAGCAGCGTTTATATCCGGTACTGCAACCCTAACAATATCGCACCCGGCAGTAAGTAGTTGTTTAATTTGCTCAACAGTAGCTTGAACATTGTCAGTTCTGGTGTTTGTCATAGATTGTACTGATATCGGAGCATTGCCGCCGACAGTAACTTCACCAATTTGAATTGGACGTGTTTTTCTTCGCTGCATACTTCATCACCGGCTTAAAATAATTTTAATCGCGAAATGTCTTTAAAAGTTGCCACAACAAATAAAAGCATTAATAAGGCAAACCCTACCATCTGAATAAATTGCATCTGGTTTTTATTAAGAGGCTTACCTCTAAGACCTTCAACCGCTAATGTAACAACATGCCCGCCATCTAAGACAGGAACAGGTAAAAGATTAATCAAGCCTAAATTAATACTTAAAAAAGCGGCAAATTGCAGTAACGGAATAATCCCCAGCTGCGCAACTTCGCCTGCCATCTGAGCAACACCGATTGGTCCGGCTACATCCGCAGCAACTTTGCCTGTAATCATTTCGCCTATACCAATAAGCATACTTTGTGCCACTAAAAAGGTTTGTTTCGTGGCTAACCCAACAGACTCGAGCGCTCCCGGTTGATATTTATTAATTTGCGGAGTAACACCTATAATTCCCCGTTTACCCTTTTCATCATATTCCGGAGTTAAAATAGCTGTTTTATTGTTTTCACTGCCGCGTGAATAGTTTATCTGGAGTTGTGTACCCGCACTACCTTGAATTACGCTAACAAATTGCCGCCAGGAGTCAATCGGTGTTCCGTTAACCGCTATTACCCTGTCCCCGGGCTGCAGATCTGCCATGGCTGCCGGCTTATCGGTAAAAACATTTCCCAGTATTGGCTCATTGGATGCAGTCTCAATACCTGCACTCATAAAAACGGTAAAAAGCAGTATTACAGGTAAGATAAAATTCATAACTGAACCGGCTACAATAACAAACATTCTCGCCCAAATCGGTTTTGCATTAAATGAACGTTCATCTTGCTCTTCGTCAGGATCCATTCCGGCAATTTTATTAAATCCACCTAATGGAATTATGCGAATAGAATAAATTGTTTCACCGATTTTTTTGCTTACCAGCTTGGGGCCAAAACCTATAGCGAATTCATCTACCCGCATACCGACACTCTTAGCAGTAATAAAATGGCCAAGCTCATGAAATAAGATCAATAATCCAAAAACAAAAATTGTCGCAATAATAGTAGACAATTTTCCACCAACCCTTCAGTATTGGTTACATTTTTGTTAAGTCTTTCACTACCAAAAGCGCATATTGTCGAGCCGATTTATCAGCAGCATGTATTTGCTCTAAATCGGGATTAGCAATAAGTACATGGTTTTCCATAGTATACCTTATTACTTTCGCAATATCAAGAAAAGCAATTTCTGAATTTAAAAAGGCATACACTGCTATTTCATTGGCAGCATTAAAAACACAAGGTAAAGTACCCCCTGTTTCACCAGCCATATATGCTAACTTCAACGCCGGGAAATTGTCTGTATCAGGATTTTCAAAAGTTAGTGCAGATAAAGTAGTAAAATCAAGACGGGGAAAATTGGAAGCTACACGTTCGGGATAAGATAAAGCATATTGAATCGGTAGACGCATATCAGGCATTCCCATCTGCGCTATTACACTACTATCAATAAACTCAACCATAGAATGAATTATACTTTGAGGATGAACACAAACGTCTATCATGTTATAGTCCACACCAAATAGCCATTTTGCTTCGATAACTTCCAGCCCTTTATTAGCTAATGTAGCAGAATCAATAGTGATTTTGCGTCCCATAGACCAATTAGGATGGCGCAAACAATCTTCTATAGTGACATTTTCTAATTCAACTGCCGTACGCCCTCGAAAAGGTCCACCGGACGCCGTTAAGATAATTCGTTTAATGTGTTTACTTTCGTCCCCTTGCAAACATTGAAAAATTGCACAATGCTCACTGTCAACAGGATAAATATTAACATTATTCTCTTTAGCTAGCGACATAACTAACTGACCTGCCGCCACTAAGGTCTCCTTATTAGCTAAAGCAATATTTTTTTTTGCTTTTATGGCAGCAATTGTTGGGTTCAGCCCGGCAAAGCCAACAAGCGATGTTAAAACAGTGTCTGCTTGATTACATGTAGCTGCTTCCAATAGACCTTCTTCACCGGCTACTATTTTTGTTTGGCCTTTATAGCTGCGTACCATACGATCTGCCGCTTGCTTATCTACCAGTACAGCAATTGGAGGCTTAAAATAATCAATCTGCTCCGCCAATAATTTTTCGTTTTGGTAAGCAGCCAGAGCAGCAACTTTATACTTATCCGAGTTAGCGGCAATAACATCCAGCGCTTGAGTACCTATTGATCCGGTACTTCCTAAAATTGAGACATGCTTCATAAGGTATCTCCTGACAAGTTTTTTAAAGGCGATAAGTAGACTTAGCTTCAGACGGGGTTTTAACCCCACCTGAAGGTTAGTCGCCCTTATCCAGGGATTTAGCCACTCATCTGTGCCCGTAGGGGTATAACTCCCGCTTGGAGAAGAAGGAGTCTTAGAGCGGGTTAGTCACAGGATAAAATAGACTTAACTTCCGATGGATTTCCCATTAGAAAGGAATCATAAAATAAAAGCGTTTATGTAGTAATACACAATAGGCACTGAAAACATTATTGCGTCAAAACGATCAAGCACGCCGCCATGTCCAGGCAAAATATTACCAGAGTCTTTTACCCCGCTAAACCTTTTTAACGCAGACTCTACAAGATCTCCTAATGGTGCAACTATTCCTACAAGTAAACCGATTACCAGTAGATGCGTCAATGGCACCGGCGTTATTGAACCTATAGCCATAACACCAACGACGCTCCCAATTAAACCACCAGCAGCCCCTTCATAGGTCTTTCCGGGGCTAACAGCCGGACAGAGTTTGTTTCGCCCTAGCATTGAGCCTACAAAGTAGGCTAAGGTGTCACTGGCCCAAGTGCCAATAAAAGCTAGCCAAAGATAAGCAGCGCCTATTGACAATTCACCAAAGGCTGTAAGTATAAAATCATATTGATCAGTAAAACGAAGTAGTATCAAATGAGAGAATGGTAAACTAATATATAGTGCTCCCAAAATAGTGAAAGCAGCTTCATTAATGCCAAAACTCGCATGGGAAACTACTGTTTTTGCCATAGAGGCTGCAATAACCAGTAATACAACTGCAAGCATTTCTTGCATGTTCCCCAACCACGCACAGCACATAATTAAACCAATCCCTGCAAAACCAATAGCATACTGGACGTTTATATTTTTTACCTGCATCATTTTAAAGAACTCATGCCACGCAACAAGCGCGAGTAATGTTACAGCCATAGCAAATAACCACTGCCCGTAATTAATGACATATATGGCTATCGGTATTCCAATGATTGCTGTTAAAATTCGTGTACCAAGCACAGTATAGGCACCTACCGTTTTTTTGTATTTTTAATTCCGCCAAATCTTCGTTCTCTTTGCTGATAATCGCATATAGCCTGAATTAAATCTACTGGCTTAAAATCAGGCCAATTAGTTTCGGTAAACCAAAATTCAGTATATGCCATTTGCCATAACAAAAAATTACTAATACGAAAATCTCCGCTTGGCCGAATTAACAAGTCTGGCGCAGGAAGATTTGCAGTGTATAAATATTGTTCAATGGTTGAGTCACTAATCTCTTCTATGCTAATTTCTTGTTTTAATACTTTCTCACTAATTATTTTAACAGCACGCGTCAACTCTGCCCGTCCGCCATAGTTTACCGCAAGGTTCAAAACTAAGCCGGTATTGTGAGTTGTTAGCGCCTGAGCTTTTTCAATTTTCTCCTGTAGGGATTTCGATAACCCCTCAATATTTCCGATAAATTTTATCCGTACATTATTTTTATTTAACTCATTAATTTCATTATCAAGATAATCCGCCAGTAGGTTCATAAGTAAACTTACTTCATCTGCTGGCCGCCGCCAGTTTTCCGTAGAAAAAGCATAGGCGGTTAAAACCTGTATCCCAATATTGGAAGCGGCTTTTACAATTTCTCGCAAAGTTTCCGCACCAACTCGATGACCAAAGGTGCGGGGCAATCCCTTTTTCTGCGCCCACCTTCCGTTGCCATCCATGATTATAGCTACATGCTTCGGGACTCTTGAATGGTCAATACCTTCGTAATCGTTATGCTGTTTCGTATCTGATTTACCAAACCACTTCTTCCACACACTAAGCCCTCCGGTAAACTTTAGCTATAGTTATTACCAAAATTATCTCCAATACATAATAATGTTAGCCACCGAATATCAAATTTAAACCCCCTCTTGCGAGGGGGATTTAAATTATTCCGGAGCTTTAATTGCATCACTAGGGCAAACTGCAGCGCAAGCGCCACACTCAACACACTCATCAGTGATAACATAAATGTCACCTTCTTGAATAGCGCCAACCGGGCAGGTAGCGGCGCAGGAACCACATGCAACACAATCTTCTGTAATTTTGTAAGCCATTATTTAGACACCTCCTTTCCCATTTTAGCAGCAGCCATTAAATTTAAAATACCATCAGCATCTAATTGCTGCCTGACAACATAAAGTTCGTCTTCAAGCGGGAAAACATTTCTCGAAGGCTTTGTAACAGTAACTGTATAGTTAATTTTAGCCTGTTCCAACTTGTCGATGACTTGAGTTAACGGTTGCGCAACTGTATCCAAACTGCTACACTTCCATTATTTCTTTTTCTTTTGCAGCCATTACTTGGTCTACTTCTTTAATATACTTATCTGTCAATTTCTGGATGTCATCTTGTGCTTTTTTGGCTTCATCTTCAGAAATTAATTTGTCTTTTTCGCCTTTTTTTATATTGTCATTTGCATCACGCCGCAGATTACGAATAGCGACCCGGCATTCTTCCGCCTTTTTATGTATTACCTTTACAATTTCTGAACGGCGTTCTTGAGTAAGCTGCGGAATTGTCAACCTAATAACCGAACCGTCATTGTTAGGCATTAATCCCAAATCGGATTTTTGAATCGCTTTATCAATCGCGTTCAGCATTGCTTTTTCCCAAGGCTGAATCACAATCATTCTAGGCTCTGGCACAGAAACATTTGCGACCTGGTTAACTGGTGTTGGTGATCCGTAATAATCAACCATAACCTTTTCCAAAAGTGAAGGCGTTGCTCTACCTGCACGCAAACTGCCATACTCTTTCCGCAAAACTTCTAAAGCCTTTTTCATTTTGTCTTCATGGGCAGAATAAATCTCTTTAACGGTCATTTCTTTTCTCCCCCAACGATAGTTCCTATATCTTTGCCTAAAGCGGCTTTTAAGATATTGCCAGGCTCATCGATACTAAATACCACAATTGGAATTTTATTATCCATACAGAGTGAAGTAGCAGTGGAGTCCATTACTCCTAATCCGCGCTGCAAAACTTCGATGTATTCAAGTTCTTTAAACTTTTTAGCGTCCGGATTGTGACGGGGGTCAGAGTCGTACACCCCGTCGGCATTCTTCTTCGCCATTAAAATTACATCTGCTTCGATTTCAGCAGCTCTTAATGCAGCTGTCGTATCTGTGGAGAAATAAGGATTTCCCGTACCGGCGGCAAATATAACTACGCGTCCCTTTTCCATATGCCGTATAGCCCGGCGCCGGATATATGGTTCTGCAACCTGCTGCATATTGATAGCGCTCTGAACCCGGGAGTCAACTCCACAATGTTCTAGTGCATCTTGTAAAGCAAGTGAATTCATAACCGTTGCCAACATCCCCATATAATCAGCAGTTGCACGGTCCATTCCCTTAGCACTGCCAGCAAGGCCACGCCAAATATTACCACCGCCAACTACAATAGCAACATCTAAATTACTTGCCTTAATTTCTTTAACTTCTCTGGCAATAGAGTCTACAACAACAGGGTCTATGCCATAACCTTTATTACCAGCTAATGCTTCGCCACTTAGTTTTAAAATAACGCGTTTATATTTTCCAGCCACCAACAGGGAGAGCCTCCTTTGATTGTATTTCTACAAATACTGTACAAATCCTTTATTTGGATATAACTTTTTTTAGAAAAAAGAGAACACGAAGTGTTCTCTTATTTTTTAACAGCCGCCATTACTTCAGCCGCAAAATCATTAGACTTTTTCTCAATGCCTTCACCTAATTGATATCTGGTAAAGCGGCGAACTGAGATATTTTCACCAATCTTAGCTATACTTTCAGTAATTAGCTGAGTGATTGTTTTATCTGGATCTTTAATAAAAGTCTGCTCCAACAAACAATTTTCTTTATAGTATTTTTCCAGACGGCCTTCAATCATTTTTTCAACGATATGAGCCGGCTTGCCTTCGTTAAGTGCTTGAGCCCGAAGTATTTCTCTCTCATGGTTGAGTATTTCTTCCGGTACTTCCTGACGAGCAACATAGCTTGGGTTAGCTGCTGCTATTTGCATAGCTACATCACGAACTAATCCTTTAAATCCATCTGTTTTGGCAACAAAGTCAGTTTCGCAGTTCACTTCAAGCAACACACCGATGCGTCCGCCACCATGTATGTAAGACTCAACAAGACCCTCAGAAGCTACGCGGCTAGCTTTTTTTGCGGCAGCGGCCAATCCCTTTTCCCGCAAAAGATCAATAGCTTTTTCCATATCTCCATTGGTTTCACCCAGTGCTTTTTTGCAATCCATCATGCCTGCACCAGTACGTTCCCGTAGTTCTTTAACCATTTCAGCCGTTATCATTTCTAATCCTCCTACCTATTATTAAAGGTAAGAGGGCTAAAGCCCCTTACCTTTATTTTGCAATAGTAGTTTACTCTGCCATCTGTTCGCCTTGGCGGCCTTCCAGAACAGCATCGGCAACTTTTGCGGTAAGCAGTTTGACGGCGCGAATAGCGTCATCATTGCCTGGAATTACATAATCAATTTCGTCAGGATCGCAGTTAGTATCAACAATACCGACGATAGGAATGCCTAAATTGCGAGCTTCAGCAACGGCAATCCGTTCTTTGCGAGGATCAATGATGAAAAGAGCCCCCGGCAGTTTATGCATATTTTTAATACCGCCAAGGAATTTTTGCAGCCGTTCCATTTCATGGCGCAAAGTAATAACTTCCTTTTTAGGCAATACTTCGAACATGCCTTTTTCTTCCATATCTTCAAGTTCACGCAGTCTGTTAATGCGTTTTTGAATTGTTTGGAAGTTGGTCAACATACCACCAAGCCATCTTTCGTTGACATAGAACATGTCGCATCTGATAGCTTCTTCTTTAACAGCTTCCTGAGCCTGCTTTTTAGTACCTACAAACAACATAGTTTGTCCCTGGGCAGCTAGGTCGCGTACAAAATTATACGCTTCTTCTACCTTTTTAACTGTTTTTTGCAGGTCAATAATGTAGATACCGTTACGCTCCGTAAATATGTAGGGAGCCATTTTGGGGTTCCATCTTCTGGTTTGATGACCGAAATGTACACCAGCTTCCAGAAGTTGTTTCATAGAAATAACTGACATAAATATACACCTCCTGTTAATTACCGCCGCAATCCGCATTTTTTGCCGACACCAACACTTGGCACAGTGGCAAAATTGAATTGCGTGTGTGATAACACCGAAAAGTAGTATAGCATAACTTTTCCTAGATAACAAGTAAATTTCTATTATTAATTCTATTTTTCGCTTTTTAGTATGCCAACCGACTTATTTTTTATTCAGTTGTAACAGTAACATTACTTCGCCCTTCCCCATACCGGTTGCCTTTGCAATATCAGTTACACTATAGCCTTGATCGTACATCCCAATAATAAGGCGATGTTTCTCAAGGTTAGGTTCTCTATCTACAAGATCATCTTCATCGAATTTATCCGCAACCTCATCATTAACCGCGGCTACTTCCATTCTTAGAGAAGAAACAGGGTTCTCTGCGTCATCAATTTCTATTATTTCGTTTGTATCCTGGCTGTTGCTTTTCTCAAGCTTATTCTTTTCTTTTGGTAAATCTGTTAGTTGTTCTATAATCTTATTGGCATGCTCAACCTGTTGGCTAAGCATGCCAATTTTTTCTTCAGCTTCTTCTAGTAATAGTTCAAGCTGTGCCGCTTCAGCTTCAAGTCGTCTAATAATAGAATCTGCAGTCAATTCAAGCTGCTGATTAAATTCATTTGCCGAAGTAGACGCATTTAAAGTAAACATTTTTATTATCATTTCTTTTTTGTATATAAATAAGAAAGCTAATACCATCACAGTTAGTAATAAAATAATAACACCCGTAAGCAAAACTATCACCTCTGAAACTAGGTTTTTATATCAATAATATGTCCAAGTATAGGATCTCTACCCACTGAATTTTCTGTGTTTTCTTGATCTAACAGTTCTAGGGCCGCAGCTTTGTTAGTTTCCCCCGGGTTATCTTGCCGCTGACTATTGGACTTATCTTTTTGCTCATCCCGTTCGACTTTGCTGCCTTGACTTTTTGTCATTCCCTGAACTTGATGCTGACGCATTTCGGCCGTTTTTTGCATCTGTTCAGCAAATTGTTCCTGTTGGATCGTACTTTGTTGGGCAAGAGAATTTTGTTGTTTCCCCACCTCTGTCGCCTTAGGGATGAGCACTTGCATATCGATTGATCTGATACTCATTTATAAATCACCACCCAATCAAAGATTAGCTGATTGGAGTTTTACTTGTAAGATCCTGTTTTTATTTCACCATCTTCAGCATAGAAGTTTGCAAATTTAACAGAATCCCTAATTGGTCTAACTAAAGTTCCTACTACTAATTTGACTCCGGGATGAACGGTATCTGCTACTTTAATATGTCCATAACGCATCTCTTCCAGAGCTAATTCAATTTCGGCCAGTCGATTTCGCAAAGTCTCGATTTGCCCGATAAGATGAAATTGTGCTTTGGTTAGTTTTAACAACGTTTCCCGTTTATCGGCAGACATCGTCCGTTGGTCCATAGCTCTGAGTATATTTAGCGCTTTTTGAGTTTGGTCTAAATTAAGCTCAAGCTTTTTAATTTCTTTACGTGACTCTTGGTATTCTTCCCGTAACTTAGGATTCACGCCGACTTCTATATCTGTGCTTGTTGCTGAATTAGTACCTATAACTTTTGCTCTAATTTCTTCACCCGCAGATATGTGTCCGCCTACAATAAGACCACGACGCTCTTCAACTATTACCCGCTTCGCGGCACTTACTTTGCTATGTAAAATAACATCACTGACCTTAACGTCTTTTGCCGCATAAACAGTAGCATTTTCAATATATTTTGCGATTACATCTTCAGTTGCCTTGATGTATCCCCGATGCATTCCTTGAATCCCCATGCGGACGATAACATTTTTTCCTTCTACTGTGCCGCCGCTAACATTACCGGCAATCTCAATATTTCCCTCCGCTTTAACAGTAAAACCTGTCTGTACAGATCCTTTAACAATTACGCTGCCGACAAATTCAACATTACCTGTAGATAAATCAACGTCTCCCTTAATCTCGATAAGAGGTATTACACTTACTTTATTGTTGGCAATAAGAAGTTGCCCAGCCTGAGCAGCAAGTACCTTTAATCCCTCTGCGGCGTAAACATTTTTTCCCAGAGGCAAAACTACATCTCTACCCGGTTTGGCCGAGACTTCCTTGCCTAAAATATCCATTCCGGGTGTTCCAGACGTCGCAGGTATTTTCTCAGCCAATAATTCATCTTTTTGCACAGTAGTAAACATGTTAAGATTTTTAAAATCGACTCGGCCATCCTCTAATTCTACAGGCCTTCCCTTGCTTTCTAAATCGATTAAATAGGTAATACTAGCATTTGTACCATCAACCGGACGTAAGCCTTTGGCAATAACCACTTCAATGCCAGGTTTCTCAAGTGATAGTTGTACTGCTTCACTATCAAGGCCATAAACAATACCCGCTTTACTTATTTTTTCATTAACATCCTCAATAGTAACTGGTTTACAGCCTTTGGGCGCAATAATTTCCATTGTTGCTTCCATTCTGTCTTTAGAGACTGTAACATGAATCTCAGACTCCGGCTGAACGGGTTTATCTGCAACCTTAACAGGAGTACCTAAAGCTTCCTTTACTACTCTTACAAGCAATACATTATCGACTTTGCCAATACCCCGGCTTTCCAAGGCCTCTAACAGTTGGGGTATCTTTACTGGATTTCCAGTCCCTTGTGGAGGATAAACAACTAAAAAAACGCCATCTTCATCAATAGAAATGTTAAAATATCCATCAAGTGAACTAATCTTACCCTCTGTTTCTTCTAAAAAACGCTCATTTTCACTCATACGTTTGTCCCCCATCAATTTACAAGAATCATAAAACTCAAATCATTTTAAATAAAACTTGATTTTAATTTTGATAAAGCACCACGCAACCGAAAAATAGCTTTAGTATGCAGCTGCGAAATACGAGCTTCAGAAAGTTTTAGTATTAAACTAATTTCTTTTAGTGTTAATCCATCATAATAGTAAAGACTAACTACCAAACGTTCCTTTTCTGGCAGCTTGTCAATACTTTTTGCTAACATATCTTTTACTTCTTGTTCTTCGATGTGTTGGGAAGGATTGGGCGTATGCTGCGAAGCTATCTCTGTTCTAGCAAACTCTTCTAATGGAATAAGAGTACTGGCATTGAGATGATTAATAAGCGTATAAAGTTCATTGAGTGGAATTTTCATTGCCATTGCAATCTCTTCGTCTTTTACCGAACGACCAAGAGCACTTTCTAACTTTGCAACCGTTTGTTCATATTGCTTAGCCTTTTGACGAATTGCTGCAGGAATCCAATCCTGGGCCCGAAGTGAATCAAGAATAGCTCCTCTAACTCTAACTACTGCATATGTCTCAAACTTAACCCCTCTGTTTGTATCAAAGCGCTCAATAGCTTCCATAAGACCAAAAAAGCCATTACTAATTAAATCATCTTTATCTACATGCTGGGGCAGACTGACTGCAATACGGCCCGCCACTATTTTGACTAACGGCAGATAATTCTCAATAAGCTTCTCCCGTATTTCTAAGCTTCTGTTACTATGATACTCCCGCCAAAGTTTGAGTGTATTGGCAGCCTTCTCATCAGCATTGTTACCTGCCATTGGCGCTTACCCCTCCATTCTTACTTTTGCGTTAGCGTTATATTTTCAAAATTATCCGGACTCAGGGGTTTAAATTCTGAAACAGGCAATTCGGCTTCCTGGTCAACATTCGCTATAATGTCGAGATTTTGTCCCATCATTTCTGGTTTATCTACTTCTTGCTGTAAAAAGTGTTCTGCAAACTGTCCACATATATAACCTAAAACTGAGAAAAGAACCAGTGAAACCAACGTCCGGTATAATATGGCAGTAGTTGCAATACCATTGGAAAAACCGACCAATATAGTTAAAATACTGGTGGCAAATGCAAAAACTAAACTAACTCGCAACTTTAGTGCCATAATTACTCCTCCAAATTACAGTTCTTTTTCACCTTTATCAATAGTTTTCACCCTAAAAATACCAGTATCTAACTTAAGTTCTACAGTTCGTCCATAGTTTCCGCCTGTGTCTTCTGCTAATAAACGTATTTCAAGCTTTTTTAGAATCAATCGCACTGCCTCTGAGTTGCGTTCACCCACACGCATAATATCAGTGGTATTAGTAAAAGTAAACATTTGGGCTCCACCGGCAATTTTGGCAGTAACACGTGATTTAACAGCACCTAATTTAATAATTTCATTCAGCATTAAAGGCAACGCAGTATCTGCAAACTTGGCAGGATTATCGCTAGCCCGAGCCTGAGTGCTGTCAGGCAACATAATATGCGCTAACCCACCTACTTTAGCAACCGGATCAAATAGGGCAATTCCCACACAAGATCCTAATCCATAACTAATTAAACTAGCAGGATTACGCCCCACCTTGTAATCAGCCATTCCGACTTTAATGAGTTCCGCCATTATTCCTTCACCCCGATTGCCGCCAAAATTGTATTGAGGGAGCCGGGATCAGGAATAAGGAAAAAATGTCCTTTTACACCATCATTATCTGTTGTAAACTCAGTCTCTATTACCAACGCATGATCACCCATTTGTCCTAATTGAATCAGAATAACACTTAATATAGCTCCGGCCATATCAATAGCTAAAGCCGGAATAGATGGTAATAAAGTTAATTTGGTAAAGTGAGATAACGCATTTAAATAGGCCCCTGCTAAAATATTACCAATCTCCATTAAGGCTGATTCATCCATTGAATTAAGAAGCTGAGTCTCACCTTGAGCACGCCCCATTAGCATATCTACCAAATAGAAAGCACTTTCACGGGGAAGGAGAAATAAGATACTACCAGGTGCCGGACCAAAAACTCTAAGATAAACACCTGCAACCATTGCATCAGGCCCACCAACTACCTCAGGCACTTCGCCTAATGGAAGAATAGAGACCTCAGGTACGGTCATATCAATTTTGTGGTTAATGATTTGAGATAGTGCAGTTGCTGCGTTACCAGCACCAACATTACCAATTTCCCTTAAAGCATCAAGCTGCAGCGGGGAAAGTTTTAATATATCTTCAGACAAATTTCGCCCCCCCTTTGATAACTGAACCTAGTTAGCTTGCTTTAACTTCCTGACCAATACCAATAATTGCATCAGCATTAAGTAAAATTAAAAGTCGGTTTTCCATTTTTCCCACGCCACTTAAATAATCAGCTGCAATTCCTCCGACTACGTCTTGTGGCGGTTCAATACTCGCCTGGTCAATGGTAGTCACTTCTGAGACTGCGTCGACAATCATACCTACAGTTACATCTTCTACTTTTATAATGACTATTCTTGTATCTTCGGTATAATCTTGTGGTGGCAAATTGAGCCTTTTCTTTAAATCAATAACAGGTAAAACACTGCCGCGCAAGTTCATAACTCCCTTAATATAATCGGGAGAATGAGGTACACGCGTAATTTCTGTTATCCGTTTGATTTCCTGAACCTGCAGAATGCTAATACCATATTCTTCTCTACCCAGCTTGAAAACTACTAACTGAATTTCGTTCCCGGAATACGTTAGTTCAGACATGATTTTCCCTCCCGCTTATTGCTTCAATGCGCCGACATCCAGGATAAGTGCTACCTGGCCGTTGCCTAAAATAGTAGCACCAGCAATAACTTTAATACCAGCCAACAGTTTGCCCATAGATTTTATTACTATTTCTTGCTGTCCAATAAGTGTATCAACAATAATTCCGGCACGATGTTCGCCCATATGTACAATAACGACAAATAACTCGTCCTGAGTATCGCTAGTAATTTCTGGGACATTAAGCACATTTGCCAAACGAACTATAGGAATAATCTGCCCTCTAAGAAGAATTACCTCTTGATTTTGGATAGTTTTAATATCTTGCGGAGTAATATTAATAGTACTATCAATGGTACCAAGCGGAATAGCGTAAATCTCTTCACAAACTTTTACTAACAACGCCTGGATAATTGCTAAGGTTAGCGGTAACCGAATCTTAAATTTACTACCTTCATTAATTTTTGTCTCGACGTCCACCATGCCGCCCAAAGATTCAATTTTAGTTTTTACGGCATCCATTCCTACCCCGCGCCCAGATACATCTGTAACTGTTTCTGCGGTAGAAAATCCTGGTAAGAAAACAAGTCTGATCGCTTCAGAAGGTTCAAGTTTCTCAGCTTCCGCTTGGGTAATAAGTCCCTTTTCCACGGCCTTCTGTTTAATGATATCAGCATTAATACCTTTACCGTCATCTTCAACCATAATAATGACGTTGTTGCCTTCATGCCGGGCAATCAGTCGAATCTCTCCGACCGGGTTTTTACCCTTCGCTTGTCGCTCTGCCGGATGTTCAACACCATGATCAATGGAGTTTCTCAAAAGATGAACTAAAGGATCACCAATCTCGTCTATTACGGTACGATCAAGTTCAGTTTCCTCACCTTGGATAATAAGGTTTACTTCTTTATTCAATTCCCGTGATAAGTCGCGTACCATACGGGGAAAACGATTAAATACTTGTCCGACTGGTACCATACGAACTTTCATAACTACTGCCTGTAAATCAGTAGTTACTCGATCCATCTGCTCGATAGTCTCAACAAGTTCTGTTAGCCGGTGTGTTAATCCGATTTGTTCAAGTCTGGTTTTATTAATAACCAACTCGCCTACAAGATTTAACAAGCTATCAAGTTTATCAATATCAACCCTTACAGATTGACCACTCTTAAGTTTTTTATCAGGAGTCGAAGCCGTGTTTTCATTTGAAGATTTTTCAACCTTATTTACAGTAGGTTTTTTATCTGCTTTATTAGCAGGTGCAAGTTCAGGCTGAGAAACCGAAACTGTAGTCTTTTTAGGAGCAGTTTCTAAAATAGCAGACGGAACAACCACCACTTCTTCAACTTCTGAAATATTGGTAACGGTAGCTTCAATTTTTTCAGAGTCGACAGCAGTTAAGAGAACAACTTGGAAACTATAATCAAAGTTTTCCTTCTCTAGTTCCTCAACAGCGGGTATGCTTTTAATGACTTCACCGAGTTCTTCTAAAGCATTCATTACCATGTAGGCTCTTGCGGATCTTAGTAAGCATCCGTTCCGAAGCCTTACATGAATTTCATAGCATTCAATCCCCTGCTTTTTAGCAGCTTTAACAACATTGACTTCAGTATCATCTAATTTTATAGTTTCGACTGAATTGGATTCTACTACTTCTTCTTGCTCTAATTCAGGTTGTGCCTGTTGAACCTTAGGTTCCGCAGAAAATTCACCTTTAGCAATAGCTGAAAGCTTAGAAATTAATGGTTTAATTTCAATCGTTGCATCAGAATTTGAAGCTACACTCTCAACCAGCTGTTCTAACGTATCAACACACTTAAATAAAACATCGGTAATATCGTCGTTGGCAAGAAGTGCGCCCTTACGTAATAAATCAAGAACATTTTCCATTTCATGCGTTAGCTCGGCTATGGTAGTAAATCCCATAGTAGCAGACATGCCTTTTATGGTATGAGCACTTCTAAATATTTCGTCAAGTACAGCCAAACTACCGGGGTCGTTTTCAAGATCGAGCAAACAATTGTTCAAAGTCTGCAAATGCTCACGTGATTCTTCCAAAAACATTCCCATGTACTGATTAATGTCCATTCCTCTACACCCCCGTATACATCTTATGGTTATTGCTTAGATAAGGCTCTAAGTATTTCAGCGGCTATACCAGTAATAGGCGCAGTTTTGTCCACTACTCCCATTTCAATAGCTGACTTAGGCATTCCGTATACAACTGCTGTTGATTGATCCTCGGCTATAGTCTGACCATTTTGCTGTTTTATCGCTTGGATACCTTTAGCCCCGTCATGGCCCATACCAGTCAAAATGACGCCTATTGTTTTGCTGCCAAAGACCCGGGCTACCGATTCCATCATGGGATCTACCGCTGGTCTGTGACCGCCAATTGGCGGATTCTGATTAAGCTTAACAACAGCTTTTCCACCTTCCCTCTCAATCAACATATGATAATCCCCCGGCGCAATCAGGACAAGTCCAGGGCGAATAACATCATTCTGTTCTGCCTCTTTAACCGTCACTGAGGACAAGGAATTTAATCTGTCCGCTAACGACTTAGTAAATCCCGGCGGCATATGTTGTACAACAAGAACTCCACAAGGAATATTGCCCGGAAGCTTAGTTATCACTTCTTGCAACGCTCTAGGCCCGCCTGTAGACGTTCCAATAGCAACAATGCGTTCATCTTGCAGTCCCATAGGTGTTGAATGGGTTTTCTGAAGTAAAGATACCGTACTGGTAGCCCGAGCTTTTGTAAGTTGAAGAACATTAGCGCGAGCTGCAGCCCGGCACTTATTTAATATTTCATTTTTTATCCCCGAAACACTAGAAATAGGTCCTGCCGTCTTGGCAATAAAATCGACGGCTCCTAATTCCAGTGCCTGAAGCGTAGCTACAGCACCAGCTTGTGTTAAGCTGCTTATCATAACAACTGGTGTAGGGCATTCCTTCATAACTAATTCTAACGCCTTAAGGCCATCCATAATTGGCATTTCAACGTCCATTGTGACTAAATCCGGTTTAAGCTTTTTTACCTTATCAACGGCTTCTTTGCCATTACGGGCAGTATCAATAACAGTAAAATCAGCTTCACCAGCAAATAAGTCACTTAAAAGCTTACGCATAAATACAGAGTCGTCAACAACAAGTAATCTTATCATAAATTCACCACCACACTCTGTAGTTACTCTAGACCTTTGCGGCGTTGCTCAAGCTGCTTTTTAAATATAAACTTAATAATATTGCCACGGTCTCTCTCACTAATTTCAAGAAATTTAATTCCCACCCAAAATAATACACGGTCCGGTTGTGGCTGCTGCACTCTAACAACTTCGCTTTTCAGAGTGATTGCTCCAATATCTTGGTAATCAACGGTTACCAATAATTTACTACCAATCTGCCACTCATTGGTAGTGGCAATTTGAATGCCGCCACCACTAATATCTTTGGTAACAGCATTAATTACTGGTTCATCAATGACTTGACCATCTTCCATCTTAGCAATTTGCACAGGCAGTGCTACATCAAGCCTTACAAAAGCTCTTTGTTGGATCTTTTTTATATTATAGGGTACAGCAACAATCCAAATAGGTAATGGATTTATTTGTTTAGCAAGTAAAGCACTGGTAAATTCAAATGCCAAACTGTTTATCACCGTACGGCCGAAAAAGATCTCACCCCGGCGCATCAACACCGGTAGGCCTTTGCTCATCGGCATGGCAATAGTCATATTTTCGGTAGTAATATCTTCAATACGACTGCGATATTGCTCAGCAAGGCCATCTCGCCCGGGAACTATAATTTCAATTCGCTGATTGACTTTGAAAATTTCTTCCAGCTTAATACTAATGTTAACCCCCCCTCATTTTGAGGAATCTAATACATATATTCTAAAAATTTATGGAAAAATCCTCTCATACCACGAGGCTGCTGAATATTTTCACCATAAAGCATCCGTTGAGCAATACTTTCAATACAACGGGACGAAATTGCGTCCGGAAAAGATACCAGCAGTGGTATTTGATTTTTTACGGCTTTTACCATTTTTCTGTCCTCATAAACATAGCCTAGGCTATTGATTGATAAATCGAGAAATCGTTGCGAAACTCGCATTAATTTATCAACAACCAGCTGTCCTTCGTCTCTATCTAAAATACGATTAACTACTAGCCTTAAAGGCGCCTGGCCACTTTGCCCGGCATAAGCTTTCATCATTGCATAAGCGTCAGTAATGGCTGTAGGTTCAGGTGTTGTAATAATAATAACTTCATCAGCAGCCATAACAAAATTTAATACATTGCGACTCAAGCCAGCCCCTGTATCAATAAGAATAAAGTCGGCCCAATTATCAAATAACGATATTTGTGCTATTATATGCTTCAAGTTGGCATCACTCAGGTTAGCTAATTGATAGATGCCTGAACCGCCGGCCATAAACTTAATACCGCGTGGTCCCTCAGTAACAACATCCGAGATATTTAGTCCATCTTCTAATAAATTGAGAATATTATATGGCGCGGAACAGCCTAAAATAACTTCCACATTAGCCATCCCCAAGTCGGCATCAATAACTAATACCTTTTGTTCAAGAGCAGCTAAGGCCAATGCTAAATTTACGGTAAAATTAGTTTTTCCTACGCCGCCTTTTCCACTAGTAACTGTAATTACCCGGCTTTTAGGCGTTTGTTTTATAATTGGACTTTTCGGGATTGAGGATTTTAGTGTCATTTGACGTAATTTCTCAGCTTGATCACACATAGTTAATCCCTCAAAATCATATTTGCTAATTTTGCAGAGCTAGCCAACTCTATATCATCTGGAACGCTTTGTCCAGTAGTAATATACGATAACGCTGTGGGAAAGTGGTATAACAAGTTGAAGACTGTTCCCAAATTGCTGGCTTCATCAACTTTTGTAAATAAAAACTTTTGCGGAGAACAAACCATAAATTTGTTTACTATCTCCAACGCATCCTTGTATTTCGTCGTAGTACTTAGAACAAGATGTATCTCAATCTCAGAATCGACTGCTAAAAGTTCCTGAAGTTCAGCTAGTTGATCCTGATTACTAGGACTTCGTCCTGCAGTATCGATCAAAACTAAATGCTTGTCGTTATGACGATAAAGAGCCGCCTTTAGTTCATCCGGAGAATATACTATATCAATAGGCACACCAATTATATCCCCATAAATTCTTAGCTGTTCAACTGCTGCGATACGGTAAGTATCAGCAGTAATTAAAGCTACTTTATACCCTTCTTTTAATGCAAAGTTCGCAGCCAATTTGGCAATGGTTGTTGTTTTACCGACACCAGTCGGCCCAATTAAGGCAACAGTCTTGCGTCTTGACGGCGAAATTTTAATCCCATCAACCTTTTTTAAATAATTAATTATGCGATCAGCTAAGAGTTTGCGAACTATACTTTCATCGCTACCGGCAATTGTTTTTTCAGCAGGTAGTCCTTTAATAAGATTAGCTGCAATAACTGGATCAATATCATTTTTAATTAATAAATCCATGAGAGGAGATGACTGTTCATCATTTTTGGGAATTTGACATAATATTTGTTCCATCGTTTTCCGCATATTAGACATTTCAAACTGCAACGCAGTCATTTTAGTAGCATCAGTATTTATAGCGGAAGAATTAATTTGGTGCTTATTTTGTGAAATAGAAGCAGTTGCAGAATCTACAGCAGCCATAACCTCTACCATGTCTTTGCCAAAAAAGCCGAGGAATCCGCCTTTTTTAAAACGGCGGGTATGCAAGATAACAGCATCACGCCCTAAGTCTTGCTTAACTTGTGCCATAGCTTCAGCCATATTTTGTGCTTTAAACAATTTAACTTTCAAACTAAATCTTCACCATCCCTAGTGCTTGCACTTCAATTTTGGAATCCAATTCGGCATAAGACAAAACTGTCAAGTTTGGTGCAACTCGTTCTGTTAACTTGCGGAAATACAATCTTGCCCCTGGACTTGTAAGCACTATTGGCTGATAACCCATGTTGGTAAGCTTCGGCAATTCATTTGTGAGACAATTAATTACCGACTGCACTGTTTGCGGATCTAATGCCACATACGAACCTTGTTCTGTGCGCTGCACAGAATTAATAATTGTATTTTCTAATTCCGGATCAACAGTGAGACAAGTTAAACTATTATTATTGACAAATTGACGCGATATTTGTCGAGCTAATGCATGGCGGACATATTCAGTTAGAATCTCAGTGTCTTTTGTTAATTGCGCATAATCAGCTAGTGTTTCAAAAATTGTTACTAAATCTCGAATAGAAATTTTCTCCCGCAACAAATTACCTAATACTTTTTGAATTTCGCCTAAACCGAGAAGATTTGGCGTTAACTCATCGACAACTGCAGCATTGCTTTGCTTGACTGATTCAACCAATGTTTGAACCTCTTGACGTCCCAAAATTTCCGCAGCATGAGATTTTATAATCTCAGTTAAATGTGTAGCCAATACGGATACTGGATCAACAACTGTATACCCCGATAGTTCGGCTTGTTCGCGATAAGATTCCTGAATCCAAAGAGCAGGAAGTCCAAATGCTGGTTCGACAGTTTCAATTCCAGGTACCGGCTCAAATGCCGCGCCAGAATCCATTGCTAAAAAATGGTCAAGCATTAGCTCTCCCCGAGCAATTTCAATACCTTTTAGCTTTATTACATAAATATTCGGTTTTAGTTGAATGTTATCACGTATCCGGATTGTCGGAACGATAAGACCAAGTTCCAACGCACACTGGCGGCGGATCATAACCACACGGTCTAAAAGATCGCCACCTTGACTTACATCAACAAGAGGAATAAGACTATAGCCAATTTCGAGTTCCATTGGATCGACCTGTAATAAAGAAACAATGTTCTCCGGCTTGCGTACTTCTTCTTTTTCTTTTTCCTCTTGCTGCGACATTTCCATTTGCACTTCTGAACGTTGTGTTCTAATCAGTGCATAACCAATGCCGCCAGTAATTAAGCTCATTGAGAAGAATGGGATACCAGGTAGACCAGGAATTAATCCCAACAATGCTAATACACCGCTTGCAATAAAGAATACACGCGGATTATTAATGATTTGATTTGCCAAATCGGTGCCTAAATTAGACTCGGAAGCGGCGCGTGTTACAACGATACCAGTAGCGGTAGAAATCAATAATGCTGGTATTTGGTTAACTAACCCCTCACCCACAGTTAGCAGTGTATAGGTTTGTAAAGCCTGTAAAACATCTAAATTACGCTGCAGCATCCCAATAACAAAGCCACCGACGATATTAATTACGATAATTATAATAGCAGCAATCGCATCGCCTTTAACAAATTTACTCGCACCATCCATAGCGCCATAAAAATCTGCTTCGCGCTGAATGTTCTTTCGGCGGTCGCGAGCTTCTTTATCAGTTATGAGCCCAGCATTGAGGTCAGCATCAATACTCATCTGTTTGCCTGGCATTGCATCTAAAGTAAACCGTGCTGCTACTTCAGCAACACGTTCAGCACCTTTGGTAATTACAATAAATTGAATAATAATCAAGATAACAAAGACAATAAAACCAACTACCGCATTACCACCAACTACAAAATTACCAAATGCAGCAATAACTTCGCCAGCATGACCATCTAGCAAAATAAGCCGAGTTGATGACACGTTAAGCGCTAAACGAAATAACGTAGTTATTAAGAGTAGCGATGGAAATACCGAAAAATCTAATGGCTCAATATTATAGATAGCAACCATTACAATAACTAAAGCCAATGTTATATTAAGCGTCAATAGTAAATCAAGAAGCATTGTTGGCAGCGGTATAATCATCATTACGACAATCGTAATAATCGCTACCGCTATCATAACGTCACTATATTTTGTTAACCTAGTAAGCACTGCAGATTGTTGAGCAGCCATTTATAAATCGCTCCTTCATTAGGACAAGCGTTTTTTCAAACGGTATACGTAAGCTAATACTTCTGCTACCGCTTGATATAACTCCGGTGGGACGACGTCACCAATTTCTACTATCGGGTATAACGCACGTGCCAGCGGTTTATTTTCTACAACAGCCACCCTATTTTCTCTTGCCACTTGTTTGATACGTTCAGCTACAAGGTCTTGCCCTTTAGCTAGAACCACAGGTGCCGCCATATTTTTTTCATATTTTAAAGCAATTGCTAAGTGAGTAGGGTTGGTTACTACAACATCGGCTTTAGGAATTTCTTGCATCATTCGCCTCATAGCAATCGCCCTTTGTTTTTCCTTGATTTTACTCTTAATTTGCGGATTACCCTCAGTTTGTTTAAATTCTTCTTTGACTTCTTGTTTAGACATTTTTAAACTTTGGTTATGTTGCCACCACTGATAAAAGTAATCAAAGGCAGCTAAAACCATCATAACGGCAATGATTTGAAAAGCCAAATCAATAACTAAAGATCCGGCAAGCTTAAGGGAGTCTATTAACTCCATCTTAATAAACCTAGGAATATCATCTGTTTTTATAACAGCAAATCGATAGATGAAATAGCCTATAATAGATACCTTAAAAAGGGCCTTAAAAAGTTCAACAAGTGAACGTTTAGAAAATAGTCGTTGAAATCCTGACAACGGATTAATCTTATTAAAATCCGGCATCAAAATTTCAGTTGAAAACATAAATCCTACTTGCATATAATTTACAGCCATTGATATTATCATAATCACTAAGAGAATTGGCAATATAGTTTTTAATAAAACTATAATTACGTTTAAAAATAATAGTTGCACAGAATTAATAGTAAAATCTGTTGTATATATACTAGAAAAAATACCTATCATATAACGGGATAACTCATCATATATGCTGACACCTAACAATTTTAGCGAGTAGAAAGAAGCCATTATCACGAATACCGAACTAATTTCAGTACTTTTGGCAACCTGGCCTTTTTTCTTGGCTTCTTCTTTGCGTTTGGGAGTTGCTTCCTCGGTTTTTTCGCCATTAAACAACTGCAAATCAAAAGTATTTAACTTATACTTACTATCATTATTTTGGCGCAAAGCTTTCAAGGAGGCGGTACATGTTATGAAAAATATCATTAAAAATTACCTCCAGAAAAACTATATAAAATGGCAAAGCCAAAGATAGTACAAAAATGCCGACAATGATCTTGCCCGGCACACCAACAACAAAAATATTCATTTGCGGCATGGTTCGGGCTAAAATACCTAATGCAACATCAGTAAGAAGTAACGCCACTAATATGGGCAAACTAATTTTAAGAGCGATAACAAAAATGGAAGCTACCATATCTACTACAATATAGGCCGCCATTTCCGGCCTAAATATGCCCTGCGTTACAGGAATGGTTTTAAAACTATAAACTATTGCTGATAAAAAAAGATGGTGACTATTGCTAGCAAAAAAAACCAGCATGGCCAAAATATATTTGAAATTACCAACAAGCGGAACCTGCTGGCCAAACTGAGGATCCAAGACATTCACAATTCCAAACCCAATTTGTGTATCTAATAATGAGCCAGCCATCTGTATTCCATAAAAAATAAATGAGCAAGCGTAGCCCATAATCAGACCGATTAAAAATTCGCCAATTACTACGGCACCGTACGCTAGTATCGATTCTGGAATAATAATATCATTATGAAACAGTAAAGGTAGCAAAATAAAAGAAATTAATAAGGACAACCCCGCTTTGACTATTAAAGGAACATTGCGGGAACCAAATACAGGCGCCACAGAAAATATTCCACTTATTCGTACAAAGATTAACAAAAAAAATCCTAACTGGCTTTGTAGCAAAGTAAACAAATCCAAATTGCTTACCACCTATCTATTATAAAGAAAACATGGCTTGCGCCGAGCCTTTATCAACTAACGTAAGTCATATTGCAGTATCCTGTCTCTAAAAAATATACTATATGTAGGGTAAATCGCTTTGCTATTCCAGTTACCGTATCATATTAGGCAAACTCATAAAAAGATTTCTAGTGTAATCCACAATTAAACTTAACATCCATGGACCAAAAACAAGTATAGCAACAAAAACAGCAATTATTTTAGGAATAAACGCAAGAGACTGTTCTTGTATTTGCGTAGTCGCTTGAAAGATACTTACCATAATACCAACAATCAAACCAAGAATCAGCATAGGGGCCGACACCAGCATAACCATGGCTAAAGCATCACGACCAATCTGGATAGCCATATCTCCTGACATAAAAGCCCCCCTTAACTAAAGGTGCTGACTAATGAACGAACAATTAAATGCCATCCATCCACCAGTATAAATAGTAGAATTTTAAATGGTAAAGAAATCATTACCGGCGGCACCATCATCATTCCCATAGCCATAAGGGTACTGGCCACCACCATATCAATTACAATAAAAGGAATATAAATCAAAAACCCAATCTGAAAAGCGGTCTTAAGTTCACTAATAATAAATGACGGAATTAAAACAGATGTGGGAACATCTTCCGGTGAATTAGGGCGCGGCATTTCAGATAAATTCACAAATAAAGCCAAATCGTTTTCGCGGGTTTGCTTAAACATAAACTCGCGCAGGGGTTTCATTGCAGCAGATAATGCAGTTTCCTGATCCATCGTGCCCGCAATCATTGGTTGCAAAGCAGTTGCATTTACCTGATCAATGTACGGAGACATTGTGTAAAAAGTTAAAAACAAAGCAAGTCCAACTAAAATCTGATTCGGAGGCATCTGTTGAGTACCTAAAGCACTTCGTAAAAATGAGAGTACTACGATAATCCTCGTAAAAGATGTCATCATAATTAAAATAGACGGTGCCAGCGAAAGCACCGTTAAAGTTAACAGAACTTGCAAGCTAAGCGCAACATCTTTGGGGTTATTTGCTTGTTCTACTCCAATATTTACATTCGGAATAGGAATTAGCGGAGCTGCTTCAGCAGTTGCCGAAAAAAACAGTATGACCGTAGTTAAAATTAAAACATGGTATTGCCATGTTTTTAAATTTTTCATCCATCGTGACACTCTATTTACCTCTTCCTACTATCGTTCTGAAACTCCTTCTCGCGTATTTCGGGAGTGTCTAAACCGAAAACAAGGGGAAAGTTATTTTGCATATTCTTCAGCGAGACAATCTGACGTTGAAAAATATTACTAAACGGTTCAGGTGATACAGAAGCATCATTCATAGATTTAAGTTGCTCAATCTCGGATAGAGAGGTGATTTCGCTGAGCAACGTTATATTCTGTTCGGTAACTCCCAACACTAGAAACTTTCCTGCTATCTCAACAACATAAATAGCACGATTAGGCCCCAAAGGCAAAGTAGTGTATATTTTGCTGTTGGGGTTTTCTCTGATCCCTGTCATTTTTTTTGCCAAAAATCGAGAGGTAAGATAAGCCAATCCCAGAACAACTGCAAAGGTTATTAATAGCGATATAATGTAACTAGTAGTTGAAAGCCAAGATGACGTCGTCGGTTGAGGTTCTTGATATTTTAAGTATTCACCTGCTTCCGCCGCTGCCAACCCTTGGCCTGTGACTAGTACTAAAACCAGAATCAGTAAAATACTGCCTTTAAAGCGAACATAATTAAACATTTATTAGATAGTCCCGTCTAGCCAACAGCTTTGCGGACAGCTTCAAGAACCCGGTCAGGCTGGAAAGGCTTAACAATAAAATCTCTTGCCCCTGATTGAATTGCTTCAATAACCATAGCCTGCTGACCCATAGCACTACACATAATGATTTTAGCATTAGGATCAATTTTCTTGATCTCCTTAACGGCAGTAATTCCATCCATTTCCGGCATAGTAATATCCATAGTCGTTAAATCCGGTTTAAGTTCCTGATATTTTTCCAGAGCTTTAAGACCGTTTTCAGCTTCTCCAACTACATCGTAGCCGTTTTTGGACAAAATATCTTTAACCATCATTCTCATAAAAGCGGCATCATCTACAACTAGAACTTTAATGGCCATATAACTTATCTCTCCTATCTCAAATAAAATTTAGAATTATTACTGTAGGTTATTAGCACGTTCCAAAGGACTAATTATATCGGTAATCCTCACACCAAAGTTTTCATCAATAACTACAACCTCTCCTTTAGCGATGAGCTTACCATTAGCTAGAATATCCACAGGTTCACCAGCCAGTTTATCCAATTCAACAACAGAACCTGGTGTCAACTCTAGAATATCGCGAATTAATTTGCGAGTACGTCCTAATTCTACAGTTATCTGTAGCGGAACATCCATAATTAGGCCAATATTTGTATCTGCACCAGGTATACCTGCCGGCTTTAAAGGTGCAAACTGAACAGGTTGCACAGCAACATTCTGCGCAGACTGCGGTTTCGGTGCAGGTTGAGCATAAGTTGTAGTAGATGTCGAAGTTGCTGATTTAGGAGATGCAACTGGCGGAGGTGGTGCTTGTGAAGCTTGCTGCTGAACAGCATTCATCAAATTTTCTACCATTTCCTTAGCAACATTCAGGGGTAGTATTTGCATAAGTTCACTATCAATTAGATCTTCTACTTCCATGCGGAAGGATACCCGTACTAAAGGCTCATCACCAGGAACCACATTGGTGATATCAGTATCTACAGCAAAATCTAATAAGTTTACTTTTGGCGGCGCGATATCTACTTTTTTCTTGAAAATTGTAGATATTGATGTAGCTGTTGATCCCATCATCTGATTCATAGATTCACTAACAGCACTCATATACAGTTCATTTAATTCAGACGGAGGATTAGTACCATCCCCACCCATCATCAAATCAGCAATGATTAAAGCATCTTGTTCACGTATCGCTAAAATATTTGTTCCTAAGAGTCCCTGGGTATATCCAACTTCAATCACCAAGTAGGGTAAAGGATATTGCCGTTTTATTTCGTTTAAAGTGGATATCGAAACCTTCGGGGTAGTAATTGATACTCGTCTGCCTAAAAGCACAGATAACGTAGTGGCAGCCGTACCCATTGATATATTACCGATTTCACCCAAAGCGTCTTTTTCAATATCTGACAAATCTTGCCCAGCTGGAGATGGGGAGGCCGCAACTGGTTCGCCTCTTAGTAAAGCGTCTATTTCTTCCTGGGACAGAAATCCGTCACTCATCATTATCATCTCCTTGGGAAATTACTTGAGTAATTTGTATCGCAGTTCTATGTCCAACCAGACCTGGTTTACACTTAAACTTTTCTCTGTTACCAACAAGTATGTTTAAGTCCTCTTCAGCTTTAGTTTCAAGTTGCAGCACATCGCCTACACCCAAATCCAATAGTTCATGGACAGTAACTGTGGCTCGCCCCAATTCAACGATAGCCGGAATCAGAGTTCTTTCCAGTTTACGTTGCAAAACATTCATAATTTCCGGCGAGGATTGCTTAGCTGCAGCGGAAGACACCCAAAAAGTTGTTGTTAATTTAGACATTATAGGTTCAAGCACTAAATAAGGTATACAAATATTCATTAGTCCTTCAGCCTGACCTATTTTTGCTTGAAGTGTAATAAGTACCACCATATCATTTGGGGGAACAATTTGGGTAAATTGAGGATTGGTTTCCAATGCCTCCATCCGTGGTTCAATTGCTACTACTTGTTTCCATGCTTCTTGCATACTCTCTAAAGCTTTATTAATTACTCGGCGGATAATAGTTTCTTCGATATCAGTTAAGGATCGTGCCTTAGCCGGCGGTAATCCCGGCCCACCAAACAATCTGTCAATGATTGCCAAAACAATATTAGGATTTATCTCTAATATTGCGTTCCCTTTGAGTGGCTTCATTTGGAAAATACTAATAACACTGGGGTTTGGCATTGACCGGATAAATTCTTCATAGGTAAGTTGGTCAACAGAAGCAACATCAATATGAATAAGCGTCCGAAGATGCGCCGATAGGTAAGTATTAATCAGGCGCGCAAAGTTTTCGTGCAACATATAAATTGTGCGAATTTGATCTTTTGAAAATTTGTCAGGACGTTTGAAATCATAGATTTTAATCTTGCGCTGTTTCTCTTCTGTTTTTATCTCTTCAGCAGTAACGACACCAGTAGACAAAGCGGATAGTAAGTCGTCGATTTCCGTTTGTGATAAAACATCAGACCCTGCCAATCCTCCCCCTCCTTTCACCCCAAAAGAATTTAAATAACAAGTTAGTTATCATATTATACTATTTTTTCCCGCTAATTTACTGAAGAACAAAATTAGTTATGTAGATGTCGTAAACGCGTTCTTCACCAAGAATTTTATTAATTTCGTTCTTCAATAATTCCTTAAGTTGATCTTGCTTGCTAGGATCAAAATCTTCAATTTTTTGCGATCTTAAAACGTAAACTGCAGTATCCAATATCTTTATTTCCTCGGGTGACATCGTTTTTCCTTCTTTTTGGGTTTTATTATCATTTTTTAATTCGACAATCAAACCAATTTTAAGATATCGACCGCTGTTTACACCACCAATATTGAGGACAAGTCCATCTTTAGGATCGCCAAGTTTAATGAATTGGCCTGGCTCGTGTGTTGAAGCTCTTTTTTCAACTGTTTTATCAGAAACAACCCTGGTAGCAATTAAGTACGAAATACCACCGGCTAAAATTAAGCCCAGCACTATTAAAATGATAATTACCATCATCGACATTTTCTTGGGTTTTTCCTCTTCAGCCACTGGTGCACCTCCTTATAATTATTTTGTTATAATTAATTGCATGCTAACGCAGACATTAATAATTATCTCATGTTTCTAAACAAAGCTCTGCGATAATCCATTACTTTTCTTACAATCTCATCCATAGACTCTTCTACAATTAATTTTTTACCACTTGTTAAAGTAATAACAGTATCCGGCGTCTCTTCGATCGTTTCGATCAATTCGGCATTAACTACAAAATCACGATCTTGGGATTTAAGTTTTGTAACCTTTATCACGCTAATTCACCCCTTAAGTCGTTATAAAATGTATAGCAAGCGGGAGGCTGCCCCTCCCGCTGCCCCTTTCTCTAATTACCGCTTAAGATTAGCTAACTGCTCCAGCATTTCGTCTGTTGTTGTAATAATTTTAGAGTTAGCTTGGAAACCTCTTTGAGTAATAATCATGTTACTAAACTCTTGCGCTAAATCGACGTTGGACATTTCCAAAGTACCACCAGAAAAAGTACCGCGTCCGCCTGTACCACTTTCACCAACATCAGGCAAGCCTGAGTTATTTGATGCTGAGTACATATTTGAGCCGTTTTTCATTAATCCGGCGGGGTTATTAAATACTGCTAACGCAACCCTTGCTAAATCCTTGGTTTTACCATTAGTAAAGGAGCCAACAATAGTCCCTGACGAATTAATAGAAACGCCATTAAGAGTTCCGTCACTCCAACCATCTTGCCCTGTTGCTTTGGCGGTCGACTCGCTTCCAAACTGTTGCATCGTAGCGAAATCAAGCTTAACCGTAAATGGGCCGGCACCTGAGTACGGACCACCTGCCGGATCAATCGTTATGCTATTAGTTATCGTATTTAATGAATCATATGCACCGTTTGCATCGAATTTGATTGTTGACGGGGTACCAGTTACATTAGCAACCGTATTACCATTTTTGTCAACGATTTTCCCGGAAGGGGTAAATGTCCATGTATTATCGGCAGTCTTCATGAAATTGCCGCTCAAATTATATGGGTTTCCTTGCGAATCATACACAGAAACCTGCATGGGAACATTCGATGATTCATCATACGCTGCTTTAACTGCTGCTGCCGCTTTTTCCGCATTATCTTTTGCAGTTGCAGCAGCTAAAGCTGCCGCCTGTTGGGTCGCTACTGCACCCTGTTGAGTTGTTATTGCTCCTGTCACTACTGCGTCCGCTGCAATCTTAGCTCCATCAGCAGTATTTGCTGCTGTTTGAGCTGTTGTTTGAGCTGTACCTATTCCGTAGCCCTCAGCAGTATTTGCTGCTGTTTGAGCAACATTTGCAGTTGGACCATCTGTCGGATTTGCTACTGCTGCATCAGCAGCAGTTTTCAAGGCACCCACGAGTGTTTTAAGTTGATTTGCAACAGTTGCAGTATCAGTTGTGGAAAGCATAGCAGCAGCATTTGCTTTTGCTACTGCCGTAGCTGCAGCAGTTTGAAGAGCATTTGCATTGGCGAGGTTTGGAGTTCCAACCTGTGTGTTAGCAGCATTCACTGCAGCAGTTATAGCAGCTACTGCTAAATCTATAGCAGCTTTGGCATCGTCAGCAGCTTTTTTCGCCGCAGCCGCATTAGCCGCTGCCACATCGGCATTTGATTTGGCAGTGTTAGCCGCTGCCAAATCGGTATTTGCTGTTGCCAAATCAGCATCGGCTTTTGCTTTAGCAGTATCTGCCAATGTTTTCGCATTGTCAGCTGCCGTCCTTTCGGCGGCCGTCCCCGTTTTAGTCGCACTTGCTGATAAGTTTTTACCAAAAGTTATTGAGCTTGTCTTTTGCGCCTTCATCATACTTCCAACAGGAATCTGAATGGTGGTTGGATCTGCATTAGTCTTAATGACTCCCGTTCCATCCGGCATCCAGCCCATTACCTTTAAACCAGTCCCAGGAACCAAATAGTTGCCGTCAACATCAAAATCAAAATTACCGGCTCTAGTATAAAACCGTTGATTACCATTCGCTAAGATAAAAAACCCATCGTCCTGGATGGACAAGTCTGTCTGTTTACCGGTAGTCTGATAACTGCCAGGAGTAAAAAGAGTATCAATGCTGGCAATACCCACACCCAGACCGACTTGCATAGGATTTGTACCGCCGCGATTTCCTTGTGGCTGTGAGGCTCCCTGCATGGTTTGACTTAAAATATCTTGAAAGTTAACTCTACTTGCTTTAAATCCGGTGGTATTAACGTTGGCAATATTATTGCCGATAACATCCATACGAGTCTGATGGTTTCTAAGACCGGATACTCCGGCAAACAATGAACGCATCATAGTTACACACGACCTCCTAATTTCTGTTCAGTAACATCGTGGCTGCGTCTGTCAATCAGCAGCCTGTTGGGCTTCCTCAAGAGGTCCAGCCCTTAAATAATTACCGCACTGTCAATGTTAGTAAATACATTGTCTTTAATACTGGCGCCGTCCATGGCCGTTATAACAGTCTTATTTTTTACACTGACAACAAAGGCCAGACTGTCATTCATCAGGATGAGAGACTCTTTAGCGCCTTTTTGCGCCGCCTTTTCCACTGCCTGACTAAGTTTATTCAATTGAGTACTGTCGAGTTGGATTTTACGGCTGGTTAATCGTTGCAATGCATGTTGAGAAAACTTGACCCCTGCGATTTCCTGTTCCAGAATTTGATTAAAACTGGTTCCGGCAGGTGGCTGATTTGTCACTGCCCCTGCTGGCTGCTTAGTTGACGATACTGGCGCTATCTGCGGCAAAGGCTGATATTGCGGATAAATACGGTTATCAGACATCGTTAGGCTCCCGTGGAACTACTCTTGACGCTTGTAACTTCACGCAACCCTACAGTGTTATCGCCAATGACCAGTTTTGGTACCCCGTCGACTAGTTTTACGGCATTCACTACGCCAAAAATCTCTTTATCGTCCTTCATCCAGCCTACTGTTTTGCCGATTAGCGCGCTAGCCTGAGTCATCTGCCCGGTAGTATTATCTACAGGAATATCTGTTACTCCTTTTATATCATTCAATGGTACAGTAACGCTGTCGCCAATGTTCAGTTGAACTTCTCCGTCGACCAGTTGTACGGAAGATACCACACCATAGGCTGGCTGCCCTTTCTGCATCCAACTTACAACTTTACCAATCATACTGCTAGCCTGGCTCATCTGAATCGAGGTGTTCATATTTTGCATCTGCTCCAGACTGGAAAATTGCGCCATTTGCGCGATAAAATCTTTATCTTCCATAGGATTCATTGGATCCTGATATCTAAGCTGAGTGATAAGCAGTTTTAAAAAATCATTTTTACCAAGAGTATCATTTTTTTTGGTAGTAGTTTTGGTTTTATTCTGAGTATTGTCTGTTGACGAAGTTTGGGTATTATTGTTGACTGCAGTTGTATCAGCCATTAATGCACCTCCCCTTTCTAAATACGGTAATCCACACCCGTTTCTGAATTACCAGTTAACTTTTCTGTACTCATTTCATCATCAATTGCCTCAACGAAATCCTTACCTGCTTTTTTATTAGTAAACTTAATAATTTGCTGGCGAGAACTTCTATCTTGATCATGATTAGGTAAGAACTGACTCAACCCAGCATAGACACTGACATTATCCACTTTAAGACCGCTGTTAGACATATCTTGTTTTAGCTGAGGTAAAGAAGCCTCTATAATGTTACGTACTTCGGAATTGTTAGAATGAAAACTAGCATTTACTGCACCATTTTCAATAACTACTCTAAGAGTAAGCTCACCAAGATGCTCCGGCTTAAGTTTGATAATCATTTCGGTATTTTGCGGCTTAGTAATTAATCTTGTTTGTTCGACTATCTGCTTAGCAACTTCATGAACATCAGCAGGCAGGTTTGGTTGTTGAACTTCAGCAGTATTAGCTACACTTGGTGTATTATTAGATGTAACCGGTGCAACGTCGAGCCCTTGAATCATGTGTCCGGGAAATGCTTCATTGTTGACACTGGCTATTTTCTGCAACTTGGCTTCCTTTAACAAAGCCGCTTCGAACAAATTCTCCTTATGGCCCCCGCCAGTAGAATCTTTTTTCGTCTCTCTAGCAAGCGCACCTGGTACAACAGATTGGTTGGATATTGCCGACTCTGCTTTCCCTTCAGCCTCACCCTGCACTTCGACAGATTGTGTACTTTGTTTCGTGCTCCCAACTGGTTTCGCAACCGTTTCTACTAGAGTCTGATTGGCATCAGTAGTTAAAATACCGTTGGCTGCCGCCGCTTCATTCGACTTCATATCACTTTTTTGAACTATCGGCAAGGAATTCGCAGGTACCGGTTGTTCCTGACCAGTCTGGTTGGGAGTAGTTTCATTGTTAGGCATAGATTCAGAAGTCAATTTGTCTTGTTCTGGCAGTACAGGTAAAATACTTTTATACTGGGAATCTTTTTCCACTGAAGCACCTATTGGCGAAATTGCTTGCTCTGCCGGTGTCATATTTTCGCTAGCTGTTGTTTCTTGCAGCAATGGCATCACCTGCAGAACCAAAGCGCCAGCGTTAATATTTGCCGTCAAATCCATATTTGGTTGATTCAAACTATTGTCTTCAGGTTTTACAGCCTCGGGCGAAGGGTTATCCGGTGTTACTGGAAGAACCACATCGTTAGCAGAACTGATACTGTTTTTACCGTAACCTAAAGGCATATTAGGCAAGGCAGGTTTGGTCTGTTCCTGATCATCAATAGTTTGTTTAGCAGCTTGCTTCGAAACAGCATTACTTAAGGTATCGCTAAAGTTATTTTTCTGTTCGTTTTTCGGCTTATTGTAACTTGGTGCTGGCGTCGTTTGTGGAGAAGCCGAATTTTTCGTCGACAATAAATTAAGCGCCAAATTCATTTTTTCACCTCCTTTCAACAAGCTATTATGCTATAGGCTGGGTTGTTGAACCCGGCCTTTCAACATATCGGAAGTTATACGAGCTGCGCGTTTAGACTCAAACATGGATAAAATTTTTGAAACTTGCTCTTCCTCCATTTTGCCAAAAATAGCAATTATTGTAGGATCATCAAGTTCTTTCATTATCGATACAGCCGCTTCCGGCTTCATTCCTCCATATAGCCTGGCTAGCTTAGAAACACGCTTAGCTTCTTGCTGTTGTTGGAGTTTAGCCTGCTTTTCCAGATCTTCCTTAGTAATCACAGTAGGGGTATCTGACTGCGGCATCGACATTAGTTGTTGCTGCTGTATAGGAGATTGCTGTGCCGGCATCTGCTGTGTAAGAGGCAGTTCTGGAACAGTGCTGCCATCTTCCTCTAGTTCTACCGGCTCAAAATTGGTTTTAGGCATAAACCGACCAACTACCGGATTCTGCGACAAGTTCATATCATTGGCAATTTTCTCTACGTTAATTAATTTTAAATAAATGCCTGCAGCAAAACCTATGGCAACTAGAATACATAATATTAAGCCTATGGCTATTACTTTGAACGCTAAACCAAACTTAGATTTCGGTACCTCCGGTACGGGTGGCGGTACAACAGGTGATCGTTTTGAATTGGCAGTAGAAGTTTTAGGTTTTTCAGCCATAATTAGTTATAGACTCCTCTACTTAGCCAGTGATAGCACCCTGGCTACATAGTTACGTGTTTCGCTATAGGGGGGAACCCCATTATAGTTCTTGACTGCTTGCGGCCCTGCGTTATAAGCGGCTACAGCTTTAGTAACATCCCCGCCAAACGTTGTTAACATTTGCTTAAGGTAATGAACACCACCATCAATATTTTCACGGGCATCATTAATATTATGAACCCCTAACGAGCGGGCTGTCTCTGGCATCAATTGCATTACTCCGACTGCACCAACCGGTGAGACAGCGTCTTGAGACAAGCCTGACTCGACTTCGGCCACAGCCATGGCCAACTTAGGATCGACACCATATTTAGCAGCAGCTAAGTGAATCATCTTCTGAATGTCGCCGCCCTGGACAACCCCCGAAACACTCGTAGTTTTTTCATTTGTTTGTTGACTAGTAGCTGCTGAAAGCGCAGTTGCAAAATTATCATTGGCGTGTCCTGAAGGAGCGACTGGCACAAAACGCCGCTCTATTTCTTCAATTCTCTGCTTAACTTGATTAACACCCTGTAACACTTTTACACACTCTCCCTGTCACGCATGTAGGCCTGCGTTCCAAGCTCATCAAGAATTTTTTGTTCTTCATGCAATAATTCATCGTTATATTGCTCTAAACGCTTTGTTCGCAAATTATCAACAAGTTTTCTTTGTTTCATTGCGTCTTCCATTACAACAAGACATTCTTGACGGTATGCCGCTGCCTTAGCCACTTCTTCCTGTTGAGCAGTAATATCGCTCTTTATTTTATCGATATAATAACTATAGGTCTTAAGAGTTTCTATTGTTGGAGAATTTGTTTGCTTTTGATTTAAAAGCAGAAAGATATCTGCCTGTTTTTTTCGCAAGTCCTTTAGTATGTCCTGTTCTTTACGTAACTTAATGTTAGCTTCGGCTAACTTAATTTGAGCTTCTTCTTCGCGCATTTTGCGAAATTTTAGCAGCGTTTCAAGGCGAAACCGAAATTTTTTCATGGTCTACCACCTTTAACCGCTTTAAGCAACAAGCGTTTTTAAACGCTCAATAGTTTCTGTCATTGGCGTATTTTCATCTACCTCTTGCTGAAGAAAATTCTTTATCTCGCTGATAGCAGCAATTGCCTGGTCAATAGTAGGATTACTGCCGTGAGCATAGGCACCAATATTAATTAAATCCTCAGCCTCACGATAGGTAGCAAGCAAGGTTCGCAATCGTTGTGCGCATTGAATATGCTCCTTATCAGCAATTTCAGTCATTACCCGGCTTACACTGGCTAAAACATCAATGGCCGGATAATGATTTTGTGCAGCTAGGCTCCGCGTCAAAACAACATGACCATCTAATATACTGCGGACGGCATCAGCGATAGGTTCATTCATATCATCGCCATCAACGAGTACCGTATAAATCCCCGTTATCGAACCACGGTCGCCTGTCCCGGAACGTTCCAGCAATTTAGGCAACAAGGCAAATACCGAAGGGGTATACCCACGGGTTGCCGGAGGTTCTCCAACTGTTAACCCGATCTCGCGTTGCGCCATGGCAAATCGAGTAACAGAGTCCATCATGAACATGACATCCATGCCTTGGTCGCGGAAGTACTCTGCAATAGCAGTAGCCGTCATAGCGCCCTTAAGTCTTACCAGCGCAGGCTGGTCGGAAGTTGCAACCACTACAACAGATCGTTTTAGCCCTTCTTCTCCCAAATCGCGCTCAATAAATTCCCGGACTTCACGCCCGCGTTCACCTATAAGGGCAATCACACTAATATCTGCCTCAGTATTTCGGGCTATCATTCCTAACAAAGTACTTTTTCCTACGCCGCTACCGGCCATAATTCCTACACGTTGTCCACGTCCAAGAGTTAACAGACTGTCGATAGCACGAACGCCCACACCAAGTTCTTCCGAAATTCGCCGCCGTGTTAATGGTGGCGGCGGTGTTGCAGTAAGCGGATATTGCGTATTGCTAATCAACGGTCCTTTTCCATCAATCGGATTGCCAAGACCGTCCAATACACGCCCTAAAAGCTGCCGTCCCACACTTACCTTAAGCGTCCTATGAGCCGACACTACTTCACAGCCTGGCCCAATCCCCTGCAATTCACCGATTGGCATTAATAAAACTCGATTTTCACGGAACCCTACAACTTCGGCGGGAATTGGTTCGCCTAGGTTACGTGGATGAATATAGCACAATTCTCCTAAGTTTACATGAGGCCCCTGGGATTCAATTACTAAGCCAATGATTTGTGTAATCCTGCCATTTAGCTTCATAGTATCTGTATTATAAATAGCGGAAAGATAGTTGGTAGGATCAAATACCTTACTCATGGCAAAACTTCCCTAATAGCTTTATAGACTAACTCCAGTTTTGTATCCAATCTTGCATCTACTGTCCCCAAAGCGGTATCGATAACACAGCTGCCAACAGATATAATATGATCAGCAGTTATAGTAATAGCATTTTCCCGGCCAACCATCAGTTGAAGATCTCGCCTGGCTAAAAGAACCATTTCATAATCTTCAGGATTTACTCTTATTACAATTTGATCCTGGTCGCGGACTTTTGCCAACGCTTCTTTAACGATCGGCAGTATGGTTGTTGGATTTTCTTCAATCTCTCTGGCCAACACCCTGCTAACTATGGCAAGAGCAATTTCAACTATTTGGTGTTCGGCATCATTAATCATTTGACTAGCTTCTAGTTCAGCTGACTTTATCATCCGTTCTGCCTTTTCGAGCGATTGTTTCATTGCTTGTTGCATCTCTGCTAACGCCGTTTGGTTACCCTGTTCAAAGCCTTCCTGAAAGCCTTGATTAAGTCCGTCCTCACAGCCTTTGCTATAAGCCTCGTCATAAGCCTGCTTCGCCATTTCTTGTGATTTTTTTTCAGCTTCCGTCATGCATTGCGCTGCCGCCGACTGGGCATTGGCAATAATAGTTTCTGCCTCGGCCCGTATGGCCTCCAGATCTATTTCTGGAACCTGGACCTTCGGTTCAGGTTCATGCACATGCACTGGCTCGGGTACTGGCATAGGTTTAGGTTTGATAACAACCACGGCATTTCTTTCAAACAATACACTCTTTATAATCTTAGACAATTATTTCGTCTCCTTTACCACGCGAAACAACAATTTCGCCGGACTCTTCGAGACGACGGATATTATTTACAATTTTTTGTTGTGATTCTTCTACATCCCTGATGCGTACCGGACCCATATACTCAATTTCTTCTTTGAGCATTTCAGCAGCACGTTTTGAAATGTTTTTATAAATTTTATTGGCCACTTCACCGGAAGTTGCTTTAAGCGCTAAAGCCAGGTCTTTATTATCAATTTCTCTAAGTACAAGTTGGAGCGATCTGTCGTCGAGAAGAACAATATCTTCAAAGACAAACATGCGTTTCTTAATTTCTTCCGCTAATTCAGGATTTTGTACTTCCATATTTTCAATTATGGTTCGTTCGGTAGTACGGTCAACACGGTTAAGGATTTCAACAATGGAATCAACACCACCGGCAGCGGTGAAATCTTGCGTAACCAGAGAGGAAAGTTTTCGTTCAAGTATTCTTTCAACATCTCTGATAACGTCAGGTGAAGTACGATCCATTGTTGCGATCCTTCGCGCAACGTCAACTTGCCGTTCAGGCGGTAAAGACGAAACAATCGCGGCCGATTGTTCCGGCTGAAGATACGCCATGATTAAAGCAATTGTTTGCGGATGCTCATTCTGTATAAAGTTAAGCAACTGACTTGGGTCGGTTTTACGGGCAAAATCGAAAGGACGAATTTGCAAGCTAGTGGTTAAACGGTTAATTATTGATACTGCTTTTTCCGATCCCAAAGCCTTTTCTAATACTTCACGGGCATAGTCTAAACCACCATTAGAGATATACTCTTTGGCTAAGCACATTTGATGAAATTCCGCCAACACTTTATCTTTTTGTTCTTGAGATAGTTTACGTTGATTGGCAATTTCCAGCGTCAATTTTTCAATTTCATCTTCACGCATGTGTTTCAATACTTGGGCTGAGATGTCAGGCCCTAAAGCAATTAACAAAATTGCCGCTTTTTGCTTGCCTGTCAATTCATTTGACTGGTACATAGCCCCGACACCTCCATCATTCTTCTTCTAACCATACTTTAAGGACTTGTGCTACATCTTCAGGACGCGACTTGGCAAATTTTTCGATTGAATTGCGCTGCTCTGTACGTTCTTTTTCTTGGGCACTTAATTCTTCTTTAGCAGCCGCCTCTTCTTCCTCAGCCTCTAGAGGCTGAGGCTCAAGAGCAAGAGCCTCCAGCGCCTCTTCTTCTTCACGCTTAAGAGCCCGCTTCCGATAGAAGTAATAAAGAATTGCCAAGATAACAAGAACAACAAGTCCGACTTTGAGCATCATTAACTGCTGCTGTTGCTTAGCATTATCTTCTTCTTCTTTTCGCTGCTTATCAGCAAAATCTGTATTAAACTGAATATTTTCGACGGCAATAGTGTCACCACGTACCGGATTAATACCAATTGCAGATGCTACGGTTTTTGTAAGACTTGCTTGCTGTGCCTTGGGAAGAGAAGCGTCAACAAGTACCGCTACGGTTACCCGCTTAATCGACCCCGGTGTACTAATAACTTTCTCTTTTGTTTCATTTATCTCATAATTTCGGATTGAGTCTTTCTTTTCGTAATTCGATTGCGTATTGTTATTAGCAACATATCCAGGAATATTAGATGTTGTTCCCGGAACACCCCCTGGAGCATTAGCAGAATTTCCTTGATAGCTTTCGTTCGTATCTTGAGAACTGCGAACAATGCCTTTATCATCAACCACAGGTTCAAAAACTTGACGATCTAAAGTTCGTTGGTCAAAATTAAGTTCAACATTAACCCTAGCAGCAGCTTTGCCTGGACCAAGTGTCTGATCAAGCAAAGATTGAACATTTTTCTGTAAATCTTCCTGAACCTTTTTGGTCATTTCGAACTGAGTAAGTGCAACAGAACCTGCCATAGGTGGTGTTTCTGACTGATCATTTAACACTCTGGCGAAACTGTCTACAACGGTAATGTTTTCCGGTTTCAATCCTTGTACACTATGAGCCACAAGGTTGACAATCCCTTTTACTTGTTGCTGTGATAATTCAGTTTGAGGTTTCAATTTAAGCATAATGGAAGCGGTTGCCGGCTTCTCTGTTTTCTTATAGAGACTATCCTCTGATAATACTATATGAACACGGGCTTTTTCTACTTCTCCCATTTGTTCAATAGTTCGTGCTAATTCACCCTGGATAGCCTGGAGGAGTTGAACCTTATTTTGAAACTCCGTTGTCCCAAACTTATTTTGGTCAAAAATTTCAAACCCTTTGTTTCCTCTCGGCAAGCCCTGACTGGCTAGCTCCAGTCTTAGTTTATGTACATCCTTAGACGGGACTAATATGACAGTACCGTTACTGCCAGTTTGAACTTCATAGGCAACCTTCATTTCTTTTAATTTTGCAGTAACTTTACCTGCGTCTTCGGCTTCGAGTGTAGTAAACAAAGGTACATTGTCCGGCCTGCTACCCCACCAATAACTCCATGATAAAATAGCAATAAAAATAAATGCAGCTACACCAGCAATTATGTACTTATGTTTATTATTCATATTTTGCCAAAGGCGCAGAGACTGTTCTTTCAAATCAGCCATGTCTCCACCCTTTCAGTTACGGAAAATCCTATACACCTAAAATAAATTATAATAGCACATAGTTGGCAACATCGAACGTTTCTAGTAAAGAACTTACACTTGCATTCTCATAACTTCCTGATATGCATCCACAACTTTATTGCGAACCTGCATCGTAAGTTGCAGCGCGATGGTAGCCTTTTCCGCAGCGATTGTTACTTCCGCAACATCTTCAACTTTACCTGCAGCTAGATTTAGCGAGGCTTTCTTAGATTCGTTCTGTAAGTTATTTACGTTATTTAACGCATCTTTTAAAAACTCGCCAAATGACTTTTCCGGTTTCTGAATACTGTCAGCTTGCTTTGTTTCAGGCAGCGTACCTTTGACAGGCATTAATTTTAGAGCTTCAACTCGCATTTTTTATGCCTCCTATTTTCCTATCTCTAGGGCTTTCAGTGCCATATTTTTGGCTGCGTTTACAGCTGCTACATTTGCCTCATATGCTCTAGAAGCTGTTATCATATCAACCATTTCACTTACAATGGTAACATTGGGCATTTCCACATATCCATCGCGATTGGCGTCAGGATGGTTTGGATCGTATACCAATTTTGAAGGAGCGTTATCTTTAATAATCCCGGTAACCCTAACTCCCTCTCCCGCATCATTCATTTGTTTAGACAGCATTTGACTAAAAGAAGCTTGGCCGGAGCGTGGTTCAAACACTACCATTTGACGCTTGTACGGACCGCCGTCAGCAGTACGGGTGGTATTTGCATTCGCTATATTATTAGATATGACATCCATACGAAGCCTCTCGGCTGTCATACCGGAACCGGCAGCATCAATAGCTCGAAATAATCCCATAATCAGCTTCTCCCTCCATTAATTGATGATTTTAAATTCGAAAAATATTTATTGATTTGTTGAGCAACCGCGTCATAATAAATTGAATTTTTCGCCAGACTCGCCATTTCAATATCGATATCAACGTTATTGTCATCACTTCGGAAAGAAGTAGTGTTAATGGTCTTGACAGTAGGCTCAATATCAATATCTTTTCCAATCGACTTTATCGGTAAATGCCGTGGATGAGTCCTGGCGATTGGTGTTTCTTTTTCATTCATAGCGGATTCTAACTGATCTTCAAAACTAACTTCACTTTTTTTGAATTTAGGTGTGTTTACATTAGCGATGTTATTGCTAATTACTTTATGACGAAGTGAGGCTGCGCTCAACGCTTTTTCTAAAATAGAAACCTGAGTTGACTTTAATAGTGAGTTTAGCACTTCGCTGGACCTCCTAATAATCTTTTAGTTACGCAATTACACAAATGTCATATAAGACATTTTAACCTTATGCATAGTTCTACAAAATAAACTAAAATCCTTTAAAATTATTTCATAAAAGGATACGGTTTTCTCGAACAAAAAATCCAGCTGCTTAGTAGTAGCAGCTGGATAATCTACAACCTTCACTTTACTTTTTAAGCTTTTTTAGTTCTTCCAACAAACGTTCATTAAGCACCTTTATGTATGTGCCTTTCATACCAAGAGACTTCGACTCGATTACGCCTGCGCTTTCAAATTTACGCAACGCATTAACAATTACTGAACGGGTTATACCTACACGATCTGCTATTTTACTAGCAACCAGCAGACCTTCATTTCCTTCAAGTTCACTCAGAATATGCATAACCGCCTCTAATTCCGAGTAAGATAATGTGCCTAAGGCTACTTGTACAGTAGCCTTTTTTCTGGCTTCTTCTTCAATTTTTTCGCTACGGTCACGCAGCATTTCCATGCCTACAACTGTTGCACCATATTCAGCTAAAATAAGATCATCGTCGACAAATTCAGCACTAAATTTTGCAACGATTAGCGTACCTATTCTTTCACCAACACCATGAATCGGAACGATAGTAGTATATTTATCATGGAACAAGCAAGAAGTACCTTCACTAAAAGTACATAACCCGCCTTCCAACCGAAGATTAGGAGATGTTTGGTCAATTTTTCTTAACCATTGAACATATCTCTCCGGAAATTGCCCCAATCTCAGTACTTTATCACGCATGAGATCGCATTCAAAATCATCCAGCAAAGCATAACCTAAAACAGTACCATCTTTACTAACAATATAAACATTCGCAGCCATAACAGTACTAAGCACTGTTGAAACTTCGCTATACTCAACCTTTTCTGATTTTTGGAGCAGTTTGTTAATTGCGCGCGTACGTTCTAACAATGATGACATCATATTCCCACCTTTCAAATTTTAAAGCAAATATATTATAAAATGTAATGGCTCAAATCTTGATTAACAACGATGTGATCGAGTTTTGATTTTACATATTCGCGATTAATGACAACTTGTTGCTCCTCGACATCGGGTGCATCAAATGCCAAGTCTTCCAGTAACTTTTCTAAAATTGTATGCAACCTGCGGGCGCCAATGTTTTCTGTTTGAACATTAACCCGGCAGGCAATATCTGCAAGCTCATCAATAGCGTCCTCGGTAAATTCAACTTTTATACCCTCGGTTTCCAGTAAGCTAATATACTGTTTTATTAGTGCATTAGCCGGTTCAGTAAGTATTTGTCGAAAATCTTCCTTAGACAGATTTGTCAGTTCAACCCGAATGGGAAAACGCCCTTGTAATTCCGGTATTAAATCGGAAGGCTTCGAAACATGAAAAGCACCGGCGGCAATAAATAAAACATGATCAGTTTTCACAGGTCCGTATTTTGTAACAACAGTGGAACCCTCAACAATCGGTAATATGTCGCGCTGCACACCTTCACGCGAAACGTCAGGCCCCGAATTATGACCCCTACCCGCTATTTTATCGATTTCATCAAGAAATATTATACCATAATTTTCGGCCAAACTAACCGCATCGGTAGTGACTTCATCCATATCAATTAGTTTTTGTGCCTCTTCTTGAATGAAAATCTTTCTGGCATTGGCCACTGTCACTTTACGCTTTTTTTGTTTCTTAGGCATTAAGTTTCCAAGCATATCTTGAATGTTCATGCCCATTTCTTCAATTCCTGTACCGGCAAACATACCCATAACCGGCTGACCGCTATCTTCTACTGTAATTTCAATCAGATCCTCCTCAAGTTCTCCAGTAAGAAGGCGTTTACGCCACCATTCGCGGCCTGCACTGGCTACCTGAGGTTCTTCCGGATCTGCAGTTTTTTCTTGCGTAGCATTTATCCCACCGGAAAAAAGCATTTCAAACGGATTGCGCGTAGTGTCTTTTTTTGAGGGTGGAACAAAATGATCGATAATACGTTCGTTAGCTAAATCACGAGCCTTGTCGTTTACCTCAAGCATTTTTTGCTGCTTAACCATTCGAATCGATGTTTCGACCAAGTCACGAACCATGGATTCTACATCACGGCCAACATAACCTATTTCCGTAAATTTAGTCGCTTCCACTTTAACAAAAGGTGCGTTGACAAGTTTTGCCAAACGCCGGGCGATTTCTGTTTTTCCCACACCAGTAGGCCCAATCATTAAAATGTTCTTAGGGATAATTTCATCCTTAAGCTCTACAGGCAGCCTTTTGCTGCGCCAACGGTTTCTAAGTGCCACAGCTACTGATTTTTTTGCCTGCTGCTGACCTATTATATATTTGTTTAATTCATTAACTATTTCTCTTGGAGTAAGTTCCAGCAAAATCATCCCCCCCTTCAACTTTATAACTCTTCAACGGTAATGTGATCATTGGTATAAACACAAATACCGGCGGCAATTTCTAGTGCTGTATGGGCAATATGAGCGGCATCCAATGTAGAATGCTGCACCAAAGCCCTCGCTGCTGCCAAGGCATATGGCCCACCGGAGCCAATGGCAGTTACCCCGTCATCTGGTTCAATAACTTCACCGTTTCCAGATATGATAAGAAGATGTTCAGCATCAATAACAATGAGCAGCGCTTCTAATCTTCTTAAAACCCTGTCTAAGCGCCATTCTTTGGCAAGTTCTACTGCTGCTCTCATCATGTTGCCATTAAATTCTTCTAACTTTCCTTCAAACTTTGAAAATAAAGTAAATGCATCTGCTACCGAACCAGCGAATCCTGCCAAAACTTTACCATGATAAAGACGCCGCACTTTTTTTGCATTGTGCTTCATCACAGTATTTTGGCCAAAAGTAACTTGTCCGTCACCAGCAATAGCAGTCTTTCCCTGATGGCGAACAGCAACAATTGTTGTAGCATGAAACATGATATCACCTCCAAGGAATCTTATGCACGTGGGTGAGACTTTTTGTAATTTGCTTTAAGTCTCTCTGTGGTTACGTGAGTATAAAGCTGAGTTGTCGACAAATTAACGTGCCCCAAAAGTTCCTGCACTGATCTAAGATCGGCTCCATTATCCAGCAAATGAGTGGCAAAAGTATGGCGAATGGTATGTGGGCTGACATTCTTTTTTAGTGCCATTACTTCTACGTACTTTTCAATAATCCGACGCACACTTCTGTCGGTTAAAGAACCACCCCGGTTATTAACAAAAAGATGATTATTAACCGTTCCCGATTGCTGGCCATAATTGCCGGAATTAGCGCATAATACAGGCCGCGCATGATGTAAGTACCTTTTTATTGTTTCCTCAGCTATACGTCCCATTAGGACAATTCTCTGTTTAGCCCCTTTACCAGTAACAATAACAGTCCGTCCGGTAAAATCAATATCAGATAATGTAATATTGACAAGTTCGCTTACTCTAACACCAGTCGCGTACAACATTTCTAATATGGCTTTATCTCTAAGACCCAAGGGACTGTTATCAGGCAACGAGACTAACTCGCTAACTTCGTTAGTATCAAGAAAAACGGGCAGCTTTTTATCCAGTTTTGGTGTCCTTATTGCATTACACGGGTTTTCAGGTAAAATACTTTCCCGGCATAAAAACCGGAAAAACGACCTAAGTGCTGCAATTCGTCGCATAATGGTCGCCTTTGCATACTGTTGTGATTTTAGCGATGCTAAGTAACTACGAATTAACAGAGGATTGACGTGAACCAACGATCCCTCGGCTACACCTTGACTTGTCATGAAGTCGAGAAATTGAAAAATATCTCGTTGATAATTATGTATGGTGTGCGGCGAGGAGTTTTTTTCAATTTTTAAGTAGAATAAGAATTGATCTACAAGAATATTTGTTTGACTTAATTGGACATTTTTCTGCATAATTATCATTCTTTTCGACAAAAATCAGCATTTATAGGGATTTTGCGGAAATTACTATTATACTAACATACCTATGAAAATTCCGCAACATTATTGTCATATTATTCAAAAAAATTCTTTTAGCGCCGCTACAGCCCGGTCGGCAATGGTTTTATTCTTAAGCTTCTTGTCTCTTATCTTTTGTCCCAATGGTGGCAGTAACCCGAAATTAATGTTCATGGGCTGAAAATTCGCCGGATCAGCTTGGGTAATATACCGGCATAAAGCGCCATGAGCCGTTTCTTCAGGAAAAATAAGCGGTGCAAGCCCCTGCGCTATTTTGCCGGCGTTAATACCAGCTATCAGGCCGCATGCTGCTGATTCAACATACCCCTCGACACCAGTAATTTGCCCGGCAAACAATATCTGCAAATGGTTTTTCATTTGTAATGTCGGAAGCAATATTTTAGGAGAATTAATAAAAGTATTTCGATGCATGACCCCATAGCGGACAAACTCAGCATTTTCTAACCCGGGTATAAGCCTAAATACCCGTTGTTGTTCGGGCCACTTGAGGTGAGTCTGGAAGCCGACAATATTATAAAGAGTAGCTGCGGAGTTATCCTGCCGAAGCTGTATAACGGCATAGGGTATTTCCCCGGTCTCAGGCTGCCTTAGACCAACTGGCTTCATAGGGCCGAAACGCATGGTATCAATCCCCCTAGCTGCCATGGTTTCTATTGGCATACAACCTTCAAATACTATCATATTTTCAAATTCTTTTGTAGGTGCAGTTTCTGCATGCGTTAATTCTTGCCAAAAAAGTTCGTATTGTTCTTTGGTCATTGGACAATTTAAATAGTCGTCGTCACCCTTACCGTAACGTGATGCCCGATAGATAACGTTCATATTTAAAGATTCTGCAGTAACTATAGGTGCAGCTGCATCGTAAAAATACAGATAGTCATTGCCGGTAAGTCTGCCAATAGCCTGCGATAGCCCAGGAGAAGTCAATGGCCCAGTAGCAATTATTAGTGGTCTGTCTTCAGGTATTTCCTGCATTTCAGCATTTATTATTGAGACTCGCGGATGGTTTGTAAGAGTTTCAGTAATGAATCGGCTAAAATCATTCCTGTCAACAGCAAGCGCTCCACCTGCAGGTACATATGTACTATCGGCAGCTTTCATGATTAGTGAATTGAGATTTCTCATCTCTTCTTTCAAAAGACCAACGGCATTTTCTATCGCAGCAGCTCTTAATGAGTTACTGCATACCAGCTCGGCAAACAAAGGGGTATGATGAGCTGGAGTCATAACTTTGGGACGCATTTCATACAATTCCACATCGATACCAGCTTCAGCCAGCTGCCAAGCAGCTTCACTGCCGGCTAGCCCAGCGCCTAAGACGGTTACTTTAGCCACTTTTCTTCCTCCGGTTAGCAGAACTTTTTTTCTGCTTTGTCGTAGTAGACTCTTCTTTTTCTTCCTTAATTGTGCTTTCTTTATTCTCAGCGACCTGCCGGGATGAACATTTTTCATTACTGCAAATGGTTGCAAAACCACCATTTTTATATTTATGCCGAACCATAAAGGCCCCACACACCTGGCAATTCTCTTTTAATGGCACATCCCATGTGTTAAAATCACACGTTGGATAGTTTTCACAGCCATAAAAGACTTTTCTGCGCTTAGTCTGTCGTTCAACAATGGCGCCCCCGCATTTAGCGCATTTTACGCCGGTATCTTTTAATATCGGCTTTGTATTACGGCAGGCGGGAAATCCCGGACATGCCAAAAAGTTGCCATATCGTCCTTGCTTTATGACCATCATTCGTCCACAATTTTCACAGGGAATATCAGATACTTCTACAGGCAGTTCCACATGCCCGATGGCCTCGTCTGCAATACCTAAGTCTTTCGCAAAGGGATCATAAAAATTCTGCAGCACAACAAGCCAGGATTCTTCTCCTTCTGCTATATCATCTAGCTGATCTTCCATTCCCGCAGTAAATTCAACGTCAACGATCTTTTTAAAGTATTGTTTCAGGAGATCGAGAACGACAAAGCCCAATTCCGTAGGTTGAAACTTTTTATCAATACGCTCCACATACCCTCGTTCAACAATTGTTTCAATAGTCGGTGCATATGTGCTTGGGCGTCCAATCCCCTTTTCTTCCATTACTTTTACTAAAGATGCTTCTGTATACCGGGGCGGGGGTTCAGTAAAATGTTGTTTGGCATCTACCTTGGCTAACTGTAATACCTGCCCTGTTTTAAGCTCAGGTAATGTCGTTTCATTATCCAAGTCACTGTCCGCGTTTTGTTCCACTTCTTTGCCTTTGCCGATAGCACCGCTAAAAGCAGCCAAAAAACCGGAAAATTTCAGTTGTGAACCAGTAGCCTTAAGTTTATAACACCCGGCCATAATTTCAATGGTAAGAGTGTCATAAACAGCAGGTGCCATCTGACTTGCAATAAATCTTTCCCAAATAAGAGTATATAGCTTTAACTGATCTTTGGTTAAGTTTGCACTAATAGTGTCAGGCGGTAAATCCAGAGTGGTAGGTCTAACGGCTTCATGGGCATCCTGCGATTTTTTATTTAAGTATACTGGACTTTTGGCAGGCAGATAGTCCAAGCCGAATTTGTTTTCAATATAACTTCTAGCTTCCTGCTGGGCAATTTCTGCCACCCGAGTCGAGTCAGTACGCATATAAGTTATTAGGCCTACTTGGCCGGCCTTACCAATATCAAGACCTTCATACAATTGTTGTGCAACCATCATTGTTTTACGGGAAGTAAACCCAAGTTTCCTAGCCGCTTCCTGCTGTAAGCTGCTAGTAGTAAATGGTGGATATGGGTTACGCTTTCTCTCCCTTTTTTTTACGTCACTTACAATATATTTGGCTTGGTTTAATTCGCTAACTATTGTATCAGCCTGTAGTTGGTTTTCAACATCTAATTTATCGCCGTTTTTTGAAACAAGTTCTGCACTAAAGGCTTTTGCATTACTCTTTTCTTTTAAGTTAGCTGTAATCGTCCAATACTCTTCCGGTATAAAGTCCTGAATTTCTTTTTCCCTGTCACAGATTAACCGAACGGCAACAGACTGTACTCTGCCAGCGCTTAACCCTTTTCTCACTTTTCGCCAAAGAAGAGGGCTGAGTTTATAACCGACAATTCGGTCAAGTATCCTTCTAGCTTGTTGGGCATAAACTCTTGGCAGATTTATTGGACGCGGCTTTTTTACGGCCTGCTGGATAGCAGGCTTTGTAATTTCATTAAATTCAATACGACAAGTAGTATTCTCTGGGATATTAAGTATATGGGCTAAATGCCACGCAATTGCTTCCCCTTCACGATCAGGGTCTGTCGCCAGATAAACAGTATCGGCGTTTCTTGCTGCATCTTTTAAACTTTTAATTAATTCGCCCTTGCCTCTAATGTTGATATATTTAGGTGAAAAATCATGCTCAATATCAACACCAAACTGGCTTTTAGGCAAATCGCGCAAATGTCCCATAGAAGCCTTAACCGTATAATTCTTTCCAAGAAATTTTTCAATTGTCTTGGCTTTAGCCGGGGATTCTACTACAACTAGAGCTTTGCTCACTAAATTCCCTCCCTAGCGGCGCGAATATAGCGTTGGGTGCTATATTCGACCGTCAAACCCCGTAATGAAAGTTGCAATAATATATATGCAGCTCGTGCCGGCAGTACCTTTACTTTTGTTACAATTTCTTCAATTCCAATAGGTTCTTCATAATCCAATAAGTTATACACTGCCTGTTCTTCAGATGAGAGATTAGGCATTGGTTTAGAATTCGCTATGGACCCCCATCCATATTCATCCAATATATCTGATGCATTATCCACAAGTTTTGCCCCCTGTTTGATAAGACCGTTAGCCCCTTTACTGCTGCCAGCAAAAATACTGCCTGGCACTACAAATACATCGCGGCCTTCTTCCAAGGCAAAGTCAGCAGTTATTAGTGCCCCGCTCTTTTCAGCGGCCTCCACTACAACAACTCCATGTGCCAAACCATTAATAATGCGATTACGGGCGGGAAACTGCCTTGGATGGGCATTTGTGCCGGGTGCATATTCAGAGATTACTAACCCGCTTTCGGCAATATTAGCCAACAGCTTAGCATTTTCAGGTGGATAAACAACATCCACACCTGAACCAAGTACGGCTACTGTATACCCCTTGCCCACCGCCCCTTGATGGGCGGCAGTATCAATTCCGCGTGCTGCCCCACTAACAATCCCCACACCGGCTTCAGCCAAAGTCGCCGCAAGCATAGTCGCGGCATTCTTACCATAGGCTGTCGCTTTGCGCGACCCGACGATGGCTATAAGCTTATCATCTGCTGGCAAAGTTCCACGATAATATAACACGTATGGTGGGTTATAAGTGTTTCGTAACAAAGCTGGATAATCATCTTCAGATAAAATACATATAGATATTCCTTTTTTGAGTAAGGATTCAGCCAGTTTATGTATATCTATCTTGTCCCGTTGAGCAAGTAAATTATTACAAGAAGTGCTATCAAGACACTTGGATAAAAATAAATCGCCCTGGTCAGCTAACCAAGCCTGCCGGGCGCTACCAAAATAATCAACCAAGGCCTTAATGCGTGAACTGCCAATACCTGACATCCTTTGTAATGCAGCCAAGTAATATTGCTCCATATCCAGTTCCTCCACATTTAGCTAGCATTGAAACGCCAAAAGCATATGGTAAGTACTTGGTAAAAATCGTAATACTAGCAATTATAACTGGGTTAAATTCCATTGGTCAAGAGTAAAAAGGCCTAAATTATATATTTTTTTATAATATTTTTGTTTTTTATTAATAAAAATAGGCTTTAACTAGGAATTCGGCTATGTCGTTTGCGGCATTGGGACGCCCAATCCGCACCGCTTGTTGTTGCAAATTAACAAGTTCATCATTATCTGCAAACAAAAGGTTTCGCATAACAGCCATTAGTTCCGGTAATGAGTCCGCCCGTAACGCCGCTTTATTATCTAATAAATAGCGTGTGTTGGCTTCTTCCTGCCCTGGTATTGGCCGGTAAATAATTAGCGGCAGTCCTAACGCTAAGGCTTCTGAAGTACTCATACCACCTGGTTTTGATATCAAAATATCGGCAGCACTCATTATCTCATTTACATTATCTACATAGCCCAGAACTTTAATAGGATGTTTAGAGTTTGATTCAAATTTACTAAGTTTGTTATAAAGCTGCTTATTTTTCCCAGCTATAGCAATAAACTGCAAGGGCTTATCGAGCTGATCGCACATTTCGAGAATTTCATCCATCGGCAAAATACCGGCTCCACCACCCATAATCAATATGGTTTTTCTGTCTTGATGAAGCGTAAGACTTTTCAAAACCTCAACTCTATCACATGGCCGACTAAATGATGTGCCCACTGGTATACCAGTGATTGTCACGGATTTCCGTGCAATTCCATACCCATTTAAGTACTCAACCATGTTCTCATGAGAGACGAAGTAGCGATCCATTTCTGGATAAACCCATAACCTATGTATAACAAAATCGGTGATTATGGCCGCCGCAGGAACACTAAGCAAGCCTTTTCTCTTACTCCAAGCAACCAATCCAGCTGGAGTCGCGTGGGTGCAAACAATAACCGATGGTTGAAATGAGTCAATATAATTCACCATACGCCGGGCAAGAAACCGGCTAACTATTTCTCTGCCATAGAGCGCCAGTTCGCTTTGATTCCCCCAACTATACATAGCGCCATACGCCTGCGGAAATATACCCAGTATTTTCAAATACGTCTTAAGTATAGTATTACCAATAATAGGATGAAAAAAATCAAACACATTGCATATTTCAGTCTGTAAATCAGGATGACTCGCTGTAACTGTTTGACTTACGGCTTGTGCCGCCTTAATATGCCCGGCACCAATAGGTGCAGTAATAAATAGTATTTTCTTAGCCAAAAATGTCCCCTGCCTTAGACAGTAATTGTCCCGTATACAGTAACTTTACTGTCGTCTATAGTGGCATCTAATAGCTCTTGTACTTTTTTGCCCTTGTAAATAGACTCGTTTCCGACAATCTCTAGTAAAGGAATTAAAACAAATTTCCTGTCAGACATACGGGGATGCGGCAATTCCAGTGCATTTTCATTCATTTCTATCTCATGATAGATTAAAAGGTCGATATCAATATTTCGTGGACCCCATCTAAATTCCCGTACCCGCCCCATTTCACGCTCAATGGACAGACAAACAGCGAGTAATTCCTGCGGCGTCAAGCTTGTAGTTATCGAAACTACCGCGTTAAGAAAACTAGGCTGCTCCTTCAATCCTACCGGTTCTGTTTCATACAGCGAAGAAATCTTATCAATCTTAATTTCAGGATGCGCTTCTAAATGCCTAATGGCAGAAGCAATGCTATCTTCCCGAGTGTTTTTTTCGCTACCTATATTAGAACCGAGTCCCAATACAATCATTAGTTCCGTCTCCGTACAGCTTCAACTTCTACACAATCTAAAGCTGCCGCAATGGGAACAGATGGTTTACGTACCCGTACTACGGTCTCTTCCACTAACGGATGCATCCGCAAAACTTCGTCAGCAATATGGTATGATAATGCCTCTAGTAACTGAAACCGCTTATTTTCCACAATATTCTTTGTAAGGTTATATACTGCAACATAATCAATTGTATCTTCTAATTGATCGCTTTTTCCTGCCTTCTCTAAGTTGGCCGTCATGTCAACATCAAGAAAAAAACGCTGGCCTAATTCACGTTCAAATTCGTATACACCATGAAAACCGTAAAACACCATGTTTTTTAAAGATATTTTATGAGTCATTTTCTATTCCCCCTAAATTAGTGAAATCTAGCATTTAGCATAGCGTCTGTCATATGCGCAATACGAGCTATAGCCTTGACATCATGCACTCGGACAATATTAGCTCCCTTAGCAATCCCCAATGCTACCGTCGCGCCAGTGCCTTCAACCCTGTCTTGCGGTGGTGCATCTAATACTTCACCTATAAATTTTTTGCGAGAAGTCCCTAAGAGAATTGGGCAACCCATGGATTGAAGCTCTTCCAGCCGGGACATAACGACCAAGTTATCCTTCGTTTTTTTTCCAAACCCAATTCCGGGATCTATAATAAATTTGTCTGGGTTAATTCCTGCTGCTTGCCCAATTTTTATACTGTTACGCAAAAATTCAAGCATATGAGCCATAATATCCCGCCGATATTCAGTGCCATCCTGATTGTGCATCATAATAACCGGAACATCGTATTCAGCTGCTACTTTGGCCATCTCCGGATCTATTTGCAAACCCCAGATATCGTTGATAATATGCGCTCCTGCGTTTAGTGCTTCTCTAGCAACAGTTGATTTATAAGTATCTATAGAAACAGGTATACTAAAGTTTGCCAGCACTTTTTCCAAGACTGGCATCAGCCTGTCCAGTTCTTCAGCATCTGTAATTTTCTCAGAACCATAGGGTCTAGTAGACTCAGCACCAATATCAATAATATCGGCACCATCTTTAATCATTTGTTCAGTATGCTTTAATGCTTTATCCAAATCATTAAACTTACCGCCATCAGAGAAGGAGTCCGGTGTAAAGTTAAGGATCCCCATAACCAAGGTTTTTTCCGGCGTAATGGATAATTTATGCTTACCAAGGGTGTATGTACGATACGGAAACTTTTCGGTAGCAGTTATTATCGCTTCTAATTCCTCTGCCAGCTTTTTTAAGCCCCACGGTTGAGCTTTCAGCGTAGAAATACATTGAGTATAGTGCTTAAGGCTGCCACTTAGTAATATGTCAGTATATTCCGCGCTAAAATCGGCTGTCCCTCTTGTAACGGAAGCTTCTCCTCCCTTAGAAAGAAAAGTTTGCTTTAAAATATTTGCAGCTTTATTACGCACTTTTTCAACTTTTATAGTTTTATAGACGACTTTATTAGACATAATAGCGGTTCCAGGAGCATCACAATTAATTCTTGCCAGTTCTTGGCAAGCCTGTTCGTGATTTTTTACCTCAATTATTCGCATATTATATTGCATAGACGCCCTCCCCTATTGCAGAAAAATATAATTTTATTGTATCATAAAATTATGTAGAATAAAGATTATTATGCAAATTTTAGAAATTTATCATCGGATTTACAATATCTAGGAGGCCTATTGATGAAACAACGCCTATCGCCTGACCTTTTTTCTATTCCTGTAGAACAAATTAAAAGCGGTTTTTTTAGTGATAGTTATTTTTTACGTACCCAAGAAATTCTAAACGGTGATAATCATCACCCCAAAGTTGTTATGCAGATTTTTCAACGTCAAAGTGCTGTTGTGTGCGGGCTTGACGAAGCGATTGCCATTATTAAAAAGTGCGCCCATAACCCGGATAGTTTAGTTATCCATGCACTACATGACGGCGACTTGGTTGAGCCATGGGAAACGGTAATGACTATTGAAGGCGATTTGGTTGACTTTTCGCATTTAGAAACTGTCTATCTGGGGATATTATCCCGTCAAACTAAAATTGCCACCAATGTACATAAAGTAGTTACCGCCGCCAACGGCAAGCCTGTGTTATTTTTCCCTTCTCGCTTTGATCATTACGCCGTTCAAGCATCTGATGGTTATGCTGCTCATATTGGCGGCGTTTACGGCGTCTCAACTCCGGCTAACGGCTCGCTGTGGAATGCCGAAGCGTTAGGTACTATACCGCACGCTTTAATTGCCGCATATAATGGTAATACAGTTAAAGCATCTAAGGCGTTTGATACGTATATTGATCCTAAAGTCAACCGCGTAGCCCTTGTGGACTTCTCGAATGACTGCGTTGGCACTGCGCTTGCTGTGGCTAGAGAGATGAAAGATACGTTGTGGGCAGTTCGCCTGGACACAGCCGACAACCTCGTAGATGTATCTGTCTTACCTCAAATGGGCACCTTTAAACCTACCGGCGTCTGCGCTCAACTGGTTTTAAATGTGCGTAAAGCGCTTGATAGCGAGGGCTTCAGCCATGTAAAAATAATGGTATCCGGAGGGTTCAACGCAGATCGCATACGCCAGTTTGAAGCTGCTAATATTCCCGTTGATACTTATGCAGTAGGCGGCAGTCTATTTAATGATAATATTAACTTTACCGCAGATATTGTTATGGTAGATAGAAAACCTTGTTCCAAAGTCGGTCGAAATTATCGTCCTAATCCACGGTTATCCTTGGTCAAATAAAGAAATCGTGTTGAAACAAAGTTTCAACACGATTTCTTTTGTTATTATCAATATACTACCATTTACGACTTGAACCACCGCCGCCTCCAGAACCTCCGCCATAACCACCGCCGCCTCCTCCGCCACCACCGCGAAATCTTAACAGCGAGAGAAGTAAATATGTGATACTTCCACCAAGAAATACCCAGTCAAAGATCAATAAACCTAATAATCCGGCAGTTATTGCAAGTTGTGCCCACCAAGGAAGAGTATCCCACCATGATTGGCTGGCAGCCGAGTGTGTTTTAGCAGGTTTCGCATCAGTACTAATATCCGCATTATATTCTTTTGCAGCTATACTAACTAATGCCTGATAACCATTCCAAACCCCATTATTATAATCACCATTGGCAAAGTAAGGTATCATATATTTATCTTGAATAGAACCGGCTTTGGCATCATTGAGTGCCCCTTCCAAGCCATACCCTACTTCTATTCTTGATTGCCGGTCATTTACAGCTACCAACATCAGAACACCGTTATTTAATTCTTTATCTCCAATCTTCCACTGTCTAAGTACTCCTAAAGAATATTCTTCTATGGGAAAACCTTCTAGCGATTTAACTGTCAACACTACAATTTGGGCTTTAGTTTTAGCGGCTAGCTTACTTCCCAGGCTATTAATTCGCTTTTTCGTCTCGTTATCTAATACACCGACCTGATCTTGAACATATATGCTTTGGGTTGGTGCCGGAGGGATTTGAGGCTGGGCCCAGGCCACCGTTACGGTTACTAGTAGCAGGTATAATCCTAAAACTAGCCAAGCTACTCTTTTATTCATAAGTTATCCCCTCGCTTGGCAAACTAAAATTTTACTTGGGGAACTTGTTTTGCGCCTTCTTCTGCTTTAAAATATTCTTTTGGACCAAAACCCATCATACCCGCAAACAGGCTTGTCGGCAATGATCTAATTTTCACATTATATACCTGCACTGCATCATTATAATCTTTGCGGGCTACGGCAATTCGGTTTTCTGTACCGCTAAGTTCATCCATAAGCGCCCTAAAATTGGCGTCAGCCTTAAGATTCGGATAATTTTCCGCTACAACCAATAATCTACTAAGGGCTGAATTAAGTTCGCCGTTGGCTTGTGCCTTGTTTGCCGGGCCCTGTGCCCCGGCAAGTTTAGCTCGTGCGTCAGCAACTGCTTGAATAGCTTGCTGTTCATGAGCAGCATATCCTTTTACGGTATTAACAAGATTCGGAATCAAATCAGCTCGACGTTGCAGTTGATTTTCAATTTGACTCCACTTACCATTTACATTTTCATTCATATTTACTAGCGTATTGTAACTAAACATGGAACTGACCAATAGTGCACCGACTATAGCAATAACAATCCATATTGATTTATTCATGTTAGCCTCCTCTAATTTTTGAAAAGATTTTTATTTATTATTCTAGACACTTTAAATATATAATATTTTTTGGTATTTATTTCCTGGAAATAAATTGGAAATCATTTCTAAACTGAATAGCTTCTGCTATATGTTCAACCGTAATTTGAGGCGAATTGCCTAGGTCAGCGATTGTTTGGGCTACTTTTATTATTCGATCATAGCCGCGAGCGCTTAGACTCATTCTGGTAAATGCTTGTTTCAAAAGACTAGTTGCATCAGATGTGAGCTGGCATAAGGTTTTTATATGTTTATGATTCATTTGAGCATTGGCATACAGTCCAAACTTTTTAAGCCGCTCCTGCTGAATTAGTCTGGCAGAAGTTACTCTCTGCCGAATCGCCGCCGACGACTCTTGTGGTGTATCTTTAACCAGATCGTTATATTCAAGTCGTGGTACATGAATAGTAATATCCAGCCTGTCGAGTAATGGTCCCGAAATTTTCTTCTGGTACCGGTGAATATCCGCCTGTGTACACGAGCACTCCCTTGACGAGTCTGAAAAAAAGCCGCAAGGGCAAGGATTTAAAGCACAAATAAGCATTATTTTCGCGGGGAAAGATAGGGTGGCGTTAACCCTTGAAATGGTAACCTCCCCATCCTCAAGCGGCTGACGCAAGACCTCAAGCACCGTCCGGGGAAACTCGGGTAATTCGTCCAAGAACAATACACCATTATGACTTAGAGTAACTTCCCCTGGTCTAGGCATTGTTCCGCCGCCAATCATCCCCGCAACTGACACAGTGTGATGCGGACTCCTAAAAGGCCTGTCAGTGATTAAGCCAATATTATTTTTTAGCATACTGGCAACACTATAAATTTTTGTTACTTCTAAGGCCTCCTGAGGCGTCATATCCGGCAATATAGACGGAATGCGCTTAGCCAGCATAGTTTTGCCTGACCCGGGCGGCCCTACCAACATAACATTATGAAAGCCCGCAGCAGCAACTTCTAACGCCCGCTTGGCTACAATCTGACCTTGAACATCAGCAAAATCAAGCGAGGAATCTATATTTTGACTTTGCGGTAGTTCTGGAGTTACCGGAGTTATTAATTGTTCGCCAGTAAGATGGCCAACAATTTCAGCCAAAGTTTCCGGAGCATAAACCAGCATTTGCCCGGTTAACAATGCTTCCTGTGCATTTTCCGGTGCTATTATCATTTCTGAAATGTCGTTACCTTGGCAATTGGCTGCTATTGATAATATTCCCGAAATAGCCCGTAGTCTGCCTTCTAGAGATAATTCGGCGGCAAATACTTGCGTCCGGCAGTTTGCCGGATTAAATTGCCCACTTGCGGCTAGTATGCCTATGGCTATCGGCAGATCAAGCCCGGAACTGTCTTTCTTAATATCTGCCGGAGCTAAATTTACAGTAATTCGCCGTGCAGGAAATTCAAATCCGCTGTTTTTGATAGCTGCCCGTACGCGTTCCCGTGATTCCCGTACGGCTGTATCAGGCAAACCAACAATTTCAAGGCTGGGAATGCCATTTGCAATATCAACTTCGACTGTTATTAATATACCATTTAGACCTAACGTTGTTGAACCAAAAGTTTGCGCAAACACTGATTACCCCCACAAGTTAGCTGCCAAACGCATTAATAATATGATTTAAGCGAGCGGCATCTTGAGATTGAGATATATGTACCTCTAATATATCAAACCTACAGGCAGCATCTAACAGGCCGTGCTGATTAAGAAAACATAGCGCAGTATTAATTATCTTATGTTGTTTTTTTCTGTTAACAGCTTCAGCAGGATACCCATATATAATGCTTCGTCTGGTTTTAACTTCAACAAAAACTATACAGTCTTTGTCTTTCGCGATAATATCTATTTCGCCAATCTTCGTCCGATATTTAGTGGTAATAATTGTGTAACCAATGCTGCCCAAATATTTTACTGCGGCGTATTCGCCCTTATCGCCAAGATCAATGTGGTTCATGTTATCCTCCACGATTAATGTTACTTAAGTCGTCTGCCCAGTTGCTGATCCAAACGGTAAATATATGCCAAAACTTCCGCCACCGCTTGATATAGCTCAGGCGGTATTTCTCTGTCTAACTCAACAGCCATAAGCATACTTGCAAGTGTCTTATTCTGATATATTGGAACGCCATGCTCTTTGGCCGCACTCAGAATCTTATCCGCGACACCGCCTGCTCCTTTAGCCACAACCAAAGGAGCTTTATTGCCCTCAACATCATATTTGAGTGCAACTGCTTTAGCTATCTCGTCACGTTCTTGATCTGACACAATATCTCTCCTTCGTAAGATCCAGTTACCCTATTATGCCAACTGCTTCGACAGCCGCCTTCACAGGCGCAAAGCTTTTGCGGTGGTAAACACATGCCCCGTATTGGCTGAGTGCGTTCATATGTTCCTCTGTGCCATATCCCTTATTACGGCTAAAACCGTACATCGGATAACTAGAGTCAAGTTCATTCATAATTTGATCCCGCTCAACTTTAGCAATAATCGAGGCTGCAGCAATAGCTGCGCTTAGTTGGTCACCACCAATAATCGATTTATAAGGCATCTTAAGCTTGGGTAACGGCACGGCATCAATAAGCACAGCTTGCGGTACGAGTGCTACTTTTTCAACTGCCTGATACATTCCTAAAATGGTCGCCTGATAAATGTTAATGTCATCAATTGTCTCGACACTGACAACACTACTGCTAACAGCGATAGCGGCATTTTTTATTTGCCCATACAGCTTTTCTCTTTGCCCGGCCGTAAGCTTTTTAGAATCATTTAATCCTGGCAAATAGCAGTCCAGGGGTAATATAACGGCTGCTACTACCACAGGGCCTGCAAGCGGTCCTCTACCAACCTCATCAACACCTGCCACCAGCGTATATCCTTGGGCACATAACTGTCGTTCATTTTCAAATAAAGTATGTAGTCTTTCCTTTTCTTGTTGAACTTTTTGCTGGTTACTTTCCCACTTCGTCACCAGCCGCTTAACAGAAAGTCGTACGTCGTTTTTTAGTGTCTCTATTATATCTAATGTAATATTTTTTTGTGATAACAACGACGTAATCTGTCCGACTGTCATTTTTGTGGTGTCCAAAAAATGCTACCTCCAAACTATAATTGGTTTAGTTATTCTTGATAAAGGAGACAAATCCTCCTAAATAACAATAATAAAAACGGCTAACAAAATTGTCAGCCGTTCTTTTTTGTCCTGATAGCGTACTATGTCAAATAATTTTTTATGAAATCTGAGCATAGCAAATACGCCTGTTGCCTTAATCGATTAACAGAAATTACCATTAAACATACAGTAACTGACGAAGAACAGAATAAAAGAGCTTTTCCCCTCTCGGACTTGAACCGGGAAAATACCTCGTTTCAATCACTGTAGGGATGCAATCTAGCAAAAGTACAAGTTCATATTAACGTACAATTCGCATTTACAGGACGAGGTGGATAATGCTATCAGACGAGGTCATAGCCTCAAGAAAGTATTCGATCTCCGCTCTGTCCCAGAGCGAAAAAGCTCTATGTTGTCGTGCTTACGCAGATAATAGTTCGAGGGATTTTTGGTGCCTTAGCTTTTTTAACACTTCATTTTTGATAATCGTTTTTGCTGTTTTTGAGTGAAAAGGCTGTTTTTTTGTTAGCATGGCAAATACGATCTTGAGCAGTTTGTTACCCATGGCAATGAAAATTACTTTGGAATGCTTACCTTTTTGTTTCAAACGGTCAAAGAACGGTTTCAAATCAATATTATGACGACATATGTTGCGACCTGCCTGGTAAAGTACGTAACGCAAATGCTTGTTACCTTGCTTTGTAATACGCCCATAGTAACCTTTTTGGCCGCCGGATTGTCTTACCATTGGATTGGTTCCCGCCTTTTTAATGAGTTGACTTGCTGAATCAAAATTAGAGATATCGCCAATTTCACTAAATAATTCGGCTGCAGTAACAGCACCAATTCCCGGAATTGTTAATAGCAAATACCCATCTGTCTGAAGAAGGAGTATCTCCATTTCCTTTTCAAGTCGGTCAATATTATCATCTAATCGCGTTAAATCACTTAGTTTAAGTTGCAGCAAAAGAAGTTCTGGTTCTAATTCTGCTTTTGAGAGTGAATAAGCGCATTGTGCCGCTTGTAAAAGTTTCTGAATAGTTGTTTGACGCAGTTTTAAATTGTGCTCTTTAGAAATGCGCCGCAAGCCTGGTTCACCAAGTCGGAGGATATCTGATGAATGGGGGGCGTTCTTCAAGAACCAAAGTGATGATTTTCCAAAAAAATCGCTAAAGATACGGACCTTTTTGGGACGGTTATGATGCAAGGACACTAAACCTTGAAAGGGACGGAAGATTTTGTCCATCAAATTTCTGATTTCAATGCGAATTACGGAACGCTTTCTAATTTCTTGTCTTCTAGCTCTGGTTAAGGCGAGTAATTGTCGGTAATGTCCCGTAGGGAGCTGTGATTGGGTAGCCTTATTATTCTTTAAGGAATAAGCGATAGCAACTAAATCACGATCATCTGTTTTACACCAATTGAGAGCACTGGAACGTTCTTCATGGGTAGTAGCAGCATTAATAATAGCTACGGTATACCCATGGGAAGTAAAGAAGCGAACTATATCTTCATAATAATGCCCGGTGGCTTCGATACCGATAAATACTCTCTCAATGTTAAATGTCGCCTTAGCCTTCTCCAATTTAGCGAGACATAGATTCAAGCCAGGTTTGTCGACAGAGAAAAAGAACGAGTGATCAATAATGTCACCAAAGTAATTACAAATAAGTGCTTTAGGTAGAAACTTAGCCGCATCAATTGCTACTAACAAAACCTGCTCAAAATTTACTCCACGAAGGAGTTGAGAGAATTGACAACCTTTCTTACCTTGAATATTATTTGATGTAGAACCCATTGACTTCAACCTCCTAGGGGTAGTAGGTAGTAAGAATGAAGTTCTTCGTCAGATACTTTCATCTTACACGAAGTCAATGGGTTTTTCCTGTTATATTCACTATATCACACACTAGAAAGTATAACTTTCGCCTGGATAAGGGCAACACCGACTTCCGCTTTCGCCAAAGGCTCGGCGCAAGCCGTGTTTTCTTTATAAATCAAACCTCAGTAAACATGTTTCTCTACTGATTGTTATAAGGAATATCTAGAGTAAACTTACCAAGTTTCCCTGACCGGAAATCAGTCAATATAATTCTTCTGACTTTCTCGTAATCTACTATACCGCCGCTTCTTAAGCAACCTCGTTTAGCTCCGATTAAGGCTAATAATTCTGCGGCATCTTCCGGTAAATCCTCTTGTTGCAATTTATAACGCTCACACAAACGGTCACTATAATTTTCTTTAAGTAATGCTACAAGGCTGGAAATAACCTTTTCCATATCATAAATATCATCTTTGATAGCTCCCGTAACTGCCAAACGGAAGGCTACTTCCTGATCATCCATTTTAGGCCAGAGAACGCCTGGTGTATCCAATAATTCCAGGTTTTTACCTACTTTTAACCACTGTTGTCCGCGTGTTACTCCGGGTTTATCACCAGTCTTAGCGGTTGCCGTACCTAACAGGCGGTTAATTAACGACGATTTCCCCACATTCGGAATACCCAAAATCATCGCTCTTACTGCCCGGGCTTTTATTCCCTTCGCAGTAAGCTTAGCAATCTTTTCGCTTGCCTCCTGTTCTACCTTACTAACTAGTTCTTTGGTTCCCTTACCGCTGGAAGCATCTAAAGTAACCGTGGTAAATCCCATACTACGGAAGTGGTTAAGCCATTCAGTTGTCTGAGCAGTTTCGGCTAGATCAGATTTATTAAGGGCAATCACCCGCGGCTTAGCACCAATTAGCTCCGTAATGACAGGATTAGCGCTGCTTGCAGGTATACGAGCATCTAGTAATTCAATCACTACGTCAATAAGACCTAACTGCTCACGTATCATACGCTGAGCTTTGGCCATATGACCAGGAAACCAGTGAATGTGCATAAATCACACTCCTTCATCAAAAACACAGATACTATATTGTTAGTTACGGCAATGTTTTTATGTGGTCAATCGGCCAAAAAACAGTGACCGCCTTACCTTTTATCAGCTCTAAGGGAACAAAACCAACGTCTTTAAACCGACTATCTTCCGAATTATTGCGGTTGTCACCCATGACATAGATATGCCCTTCAGGCACTGTGACCAATGGATAAGAGCCACGGGTGCGTTCTAATATATAAGGCTCATTTAATAGCTGACCATTGAGAAAAACTCTGCCGTCCTTAATCTCAATGGTATCACCGGCAACGCCGATAACACGCTTAATAAAATCCCGGCTCGGATCACGCGGGTAACGAAATACCAGCACTTCACCCCTTTCGGGTGATTTAAACCGGTAAATAAATTTATTAACAACAAGACGTTCGCCATTTACTAGTGTTGGCCGCATTGACGGCCCCTCAACCATGTATAATTCTACAATGAAATACCGGATAAAAAACGCCAATACTATGGCTATGAGAATAGAAATTATCCAGTCTTTTATTTCTTCTCCCAGGTTAGCACTACTCACAGCCTTCCTCCTTCCAAAATATGATGCACTAGGCATCATCTATACGGAGATATGAAGAAAAGGGACTGAAATCAGTCCCTAGTAGGTCATATTAGCGTTTTTCTTTGATACGAGCAGCTTTACCAGTAAGGTTACGGAGATAGTAGAGCTTAGCTCTGCGAACAATACCGCGACGCATTACTTCAATTTTTTCAATACGAGGAGAATGTACCGGGAAAGTACGTTCTACACCTACATTATAAGACACGCGTCTTACAGTGAAAGTTTCGCGTACTCCGCCGCCTTGACGGTTAATAACTACACCTTCAAAAACCTGGATACGCTCCCGGCTGCCTTCAACAACTTTTACATGCACACGCACGGTGTCGCCTGCTTTAAAGGATGGGATGTCCTGGCGCAGTTGTTCTTGTTCTAAAATTTGAATAATATTCATTTGTTTTCCTCCTTATATCAGACGTTCTTACCATACGCAGAGGACCGTCCGTATTACACAAAAGGTATTATATCATATATTACCCAACAACTCAACTAAGATTCCGATTGAGCTGTGGAAAATGTTCAAATCTTTATTCAACCCACCAATGCTCGCCTAATAGCCGATCAAGTATAATGGCTACTGCCGCACGAACAGGCAAATGGTTGTACGGGCCAGGGCCATAAATCGGCTCTAATATGTAATCAAACTGTTTCATTAGCGAGTTTTCCATTCCCCAGCCAGTGCCAAACAAAAGTAAGCATGGCCGTCCAGTCTCTTCCAGTTCCTGCTGCAGCCTCTTATAGGAAACAGTATTATCATACTTACGGGCATCAGTAGTTACAATCAAGGGTTTTATACCTTCTTTAGCCGTAATATAATCGACCGCAGCCTGAATATCAGGAAGTATTTCTACTATACTTAACGCTTCTTTGCGGTCGGGATTATATTGCCCCCCATAACCTTCCTGCCAATAGCTGACAATTTCTTCAGCTAACGCTTTTTGGCTGTCATGCGGATGAATAATAAAGTACTTTACCAAGTCATATGTCCTGGCAGTACGGGCAATATCATGAATATCAAAATTGGTAATTGCCGTTGTAACTATTGCATTATTTTTATTGTAAATAGGATAATGCACCAAACCTAAATATACAGGCAATGCCATAGTCAGCCTCCAGCCTGCTCAGACTTTACTTCCTGCAAAAGTTTTTGATCACGTGGACTTAACTCCACTCCCTCTAATAAATCCGGCCTGCGGACAAATGTTGCGCGAAGTGATTCTTTCCGCCGCCATGTCTCAATTTTGGCATGATCACCCGAAAGGAGTACTTCCGGTACCTCCCAGCCATTAAACTCACGCGGTCGTGTATATTGCGGATACTCAAGAAATCCATTATAAAAGGAATCATGTTGGGCGCCGTCATTTGCCCCAAGTACTCCAGGAATCATTCGCGCTACTGCATCGGTAATTATCATAGCGGGCAATTCGCCGCCAGTTAACACATAATCACCAATGGAAACAGCTTCATCAACAACTTGCTGGCGGATGCGGTCATCAATACCTTCATAATGCCCGCAAACTAACACTAATTGTTCATAACTTGCAAGTTCCCGCGCCTTTGCCTGATTAAAAGGCTGTCCACCCGGACACATCAGCACAACCCTCCTGTTAGAGGAATTAGCCGCATTTACTACATTTTCTACAGCGCGGAATATCGGCTCAGGCTTCATAACCATACCGGAGCCGCCGCCGAAAGGATAATCATCAACAATATGATGCTTGTCATAAGTAAAATCACGCGGATTGGTTACCTGGACAAATATTAGATTATTATCCTGGGCCCTCTTAAGTATGCTATGTCCCAGCGGGCCTGTAAACATATCGGGAAATAACGAAATAATGTCAATACGCATATCGACCTCGTCAGTCCATCTCTTCTTGAAGTTTGACTACCATCTGCTTACCACTGATATCAATTTTTTTAACCACTTGCTTAATCGCAGGGATTAATAGGTCCTGTTTACCTTCCTGCTGTACGACATACACATCATTACTCCCTGGTTGCAATACTTCAGTGATAACGCCGAGTAATTCGCCTGTTTCGTTAAATACATTGAGACCAATAATATCAAAAATATAATATTTGCCTTCTGGTAGTTTGACTAAATCTTTTCGTTCAATTTTTATCAGCTTATCCCGAAGCCGCTCTGCATCGTTCATATTGTCAATTCCGGCAAGCTTAAGCAATATAAACTTATTATGTTGTTTAGCTGTTTCTAGTTTAAGTTGGCCAACATCATCAACAATAACTGTTTTAAGTTCATGGAATCGGTCAGGAAATTCTGTAAGCGGTACTATACGAACGTCACCCCGCACACCGTGCGGGGCAACAATTTTACCGACAATAATCAGTTCGGTTTTAGACATGTTAGCTGCGGAAAGCAACAACTTTGCCGTCTTCCAGCAAAATCTCAGTTGCCATTAGCTTGTGGAGATCATCGCCAACATTGATTGTAACGATTCTTTCCATAGTACCCTGAACTACTTCCGCACCGATTTCCAATTGCGCTGTTTCTTTCAGTTTTTCCAGCATATGATTTTTAAACTCAAGTCTTTTTTGGCGCTCGGCATCGATTTGCTGACGCAAACCTACTAATCCTTGCGCGTCTTGCTTAGCTTGTTCAGCCATCATGCGTTTAGCATGAAACTCGATTTGCTGGAGTTCCAAATCCGCTTTTTTAATAGCTTCCTGAATTTCAGCCGCCAATTGCGCTTTAAGATCTTCTGTTACTTTAGCTTTAATGGTTACCGGACACTTTATTGTCAAGTTCTCGATACTAGCCATTAATCCCACCCCTTTGGTTTCAGCGTAATAGTTGTAACTATATTATTTCCACCATGACTCGTTTATTTTCCCGGGTGGCGGCAGCTTTAACCACAGTGCGGATAGCTTTGGCGATACGTCCTTGCTTGCCAATTATCTTCCCCATATCCTCCGGGGCTACCTGCAATTCATAGACTGTTCCCGAATTATCGGTAGTCTCGTTAACATTGACTTGATCCGGGTTTTTCACTAACGCTTTGGCGATAACTTCGACTAATTTCTTCATGTAGTTATCACGCCTCGTTTCTACGGTTCTTTACTTGGAACGCTTTACTTCATCCCATTTTTTCAGAATGCCCGCTTTGCTGAGCAGATTCTTAACAGTATCAGTAGGTTGAGCACCTTTTTGGAGCCATTCCATAGCTTTTTCCTCGTCAATCTTGATAACTGCCGGCTCAGTAGTTGAGTCGTAATGACCCAGAGTTTCAATAAAGCGTCCGTCCCGCGGCGAACGGGAGTCAGCAACTACTACACGGTAAAACGGACGTTTTTTAGCGCCCATACGCTTTAAGCGAATTTTAACTGCCATTATAAAGTCACCTCCTTCACAAAATATATACTATATTTTTAAGATGAGTTACTGCATAAAAGGAAGTTTAAAACTTGGTTTCCTACCACTTTTTTGCATTTCCTGGATGCGTTTCATCATCTTTTTAGCTTCACCAAATTGCTTCAGCAGTCTGTTTACATCCTGAACCCGGGTACCACTGCCAATAGCGATACGTTTCCGCCTGCTGCCGTTAATAATGGACGGATCACGACGCTCTTTAGCTGTCATGGACCGGATAATTGCAATGATATGCTTAACTTCTTTATCATCAAAATCCAAACCTTGCAATTGTTTGAGCTTGCCCATGCCCGGCAGCATTCCTAAAATTTGATCAAGCGGCCCTAATTTGCGTACTTGTTCAATTTGCTCCAGGAAATCATCAAGAGTAAATTCTTCTTTACGAAGCTTTTTCTGCATTTCCTGTGCTTTTTCTAAATTTATAGCAGACTCAGCCTTTTCGATAAGGCTAAGTACATCGCCCATTCCCAAAATCCGGGAAGCCATTCGGTCTGGGTGAAATGGCTCCAATGCATCAAGTTTTTCGCCCATACCGGCAAACTTGATTGGCTGACCGGTTACAGCTTTGATGGAAAGCGCGGCACCACCGCGTGCATCGCCATCAAGTTTGGTTAGAATAATACCGTCAATACCAAGGTCGTTGTTAAATGATTCTGCAACATTAACTGCATCCTGACCTGTCATGGAATCGACTACTAGCAGGATCTCATGGGGTTTGACCGTTTGCTTAATGGATTTGAGCTCATTCATAAGCTCTTCATTAATATGCAGACGACCGGCGGTATCGATGATTACAATATCACGGGCCATCATTAACGCCTGGTCAACAGCCTTTTTCGCAATAGTAACCGGGTTTTCCTGGCCCATAGTAAATACCGGTATCTCAAGGTTTTCCCCAAGCACTTCTAACTGTTTTATAGCAGCCGGCCGGTAAATATCTGCAGCTACCATAAGCGGCCGTTTACCTTGCCGCTTTAGAAGATGTGCCAGTTTACCTGCAGTAGTAGTTTTACCTGCACCTTGGAGACCAACTAGCATAATGACTGTCGGCGGCCGGGAAGCTATTGCAATACGGCTTTGTGTTCCACCCATCAAAGCAGTAAGTTCTTCATTTACAATTTTGATTACATGCTGGGCCGGTGTTAAGCTTTCCAGTACTTCTTGCCCTACTGCCCGCTCTTTAATTTTAGCGATTAAATCTTTTACTACTTTAAAGTTAACATCTGCCTCCAAAAGAGCCATACGTACCTCTTTAAGAGCGTCAGCAACATCATCTTCTGAGAGCTTGCCTCTGCCACGCAGTTTCTTAAAAGTCTGCTGGAGTTTATCGGCCAAACTTTCAAAAACCATATATAGGTTACACCTCCCGGGTGTCTTCTAACAAAGAATTTATCTTAACTAATGCCTCATTGATCGCGGATAACTTGCGTATATCTGATGGCAGCTGTTCCAAGTCTGTTACGACTTCTGCCAACAGTTTGCGCTCATCGCTATAACGGACAGCCAAACCAAGCTTCTGCTCGTATTCCTCCAAAGTTTGTTCAGCCCGCCTTAGGATATCATGTACTGCTTGACGTGATACGCCAAACTCTTCAGCAATTTCGGCAAGTGATAGATCTTGTAGATAATGCATATTGAGACAATCACGTTGTTTTTCGGTTAAAAGAGCATTATAAAAGTCGTACAACTGCCCTATTCTTAACACTTTATTTAGCATACTATCCATAAAGCTCACCTGTTTCATGTGGCAAGTAAAATTACTTTACACCACAGATTATATCTAAAATCGGAAGGCATGTCAAGCAAAATTACTTGTCAGTAAATAAGGCATCAGCAAATTCTCCTGCATCAAACGGTCGAAGATCATTAACGCCTTCACCGACACCTACCCATTTAACCGGCAAGCCAAGTTCATTTTTAATAGCTATTACTACACCGCCTTTAGCTGTACCGTCTAATTTTGTTAGCACTACGCCGGAAAGTTTAACAACATCGCCGAAAATTTTTGCCTGATTAATTGCATTCTGGCCTGTTGTCGCATCAAGGACTAACAAAGTTTCATGCGGCGCATCAGGTATTTCTTTACCTATTACTCTATTGATCTTTTTGAGCTCTTCCATCAAATTCGATTTTGTGTGCAGCCTCCCGGCAGTATCAATAATGACTATATCAGCTTTCCGGGCTTTAGCGGCTTGTACAGCATCGAAAGCGACGGCAGCAGGATCAGAGCCTTCCGCATGCTTGATTACTTCGGTGCCAGTCCGCTGCCCCCAGATTTCAAGCTGGTCAATAGCGGCTGCCCGAAAGGTATCAGCGGCGGCAACAAGTACTTTTTTCTTATTTTCACTATAATAATTTGCCAGTTTACCAATTGTCGTTGTTTTGCCAACTCCATTAACACCAACTACTAGAACGACAATGGGTGGCTCGTGTGGAACCAAGGCAACTTGGTCTTGGTCTATCAGCATTCCACTGATTTTATCCCTTAAAAACGGTTTTAGATCCTCTGGTGTATTAATTAATTTTTCCTTAATCCCCTTGCGAATTTCCGCCATTAACTTAACAGTAGTCGCCACACCGACATCGGCGGACAACAATACCGCTTCTAAATCTTCGAGAAATTCATCATCAATCGAAGCGTAGCCAACTACTAGCTGCTCAATCTTTTCTGTAAAGCTCTTTCTGGTCTTTTCCAACCCAGCTTTCAGTTTATCAAAAAAACCCATTATGTTTCCTCCAAACCAAGTTTAAATATTTTTTATCCGCTGACTAACTCGCTCTAAAACTCCCATCTCTTTAGGCAGGAGTAAGAGCGACTAAGTCCCTGGATAATTCCGACGAAGCTTCAGATGGGGTAAAATCCCCACCGGAAGCAAGTCTCCATTTATCCCGCTTTGTCCATAAACTTTACCGAAACTAGTCGGGATATTCCTGAATCCTCCATTGTAACACCATGTAATACGCTAGCCGCTTCCATAGTCCCTTTACGATGAGTCACAACAATAAATTGAGTATTTTGTGCATAATCTCGTAAAAACTCGCTAAACCGCTGTACATTGGCTTCATCTAATGCAGCATCAATTTCATCAACCACACAGAATGGCGCCGGCCGGTAGGTCAGAATAGCAAATAGCAGCGCTATTACCGTAAATGACCGCTCACCACCGGATAAGAGGGCAAGATTTTGTAGCTTCTTTCCAGGTGGCTGCACAATAATATCTATTCCTGTTTCCAGAATGTTATTAGGTTCAATAAGTACAAGTTCTGCCCGTCCGCCGCCAAACAATCGAACAAACACATCCCCAAAATATTCATTAATAGCTTTGAAAGCAGTATTAAATTGGCGCGACATTGTAATGTCTATATCTCTTATGACCGACTTTAAATAATCTCTAGCCTGTGTTAAATCCCCGATTTGCTCCTGTAAAAAACTGTATCTTTCTTGCACCCGGTTATACTCATCAACAGCTGCTGGATTAATAGGACCAAGTGCTGCTATCTGTCGTTCAAGTTCGGCTACGCTTTTTAATATCTGGTCAATACTGCCGGATTGCTTCAATTCGCGTGCCTCATCAATATTCATTGCCAATTGTCCGGTGATTTGTTCACTGCAGTTTGCGGCCTCATAACTATACTTAGTAATGAGTAATTCTATTTCGTGAAGCTTAGACTGTGTCTCGGCACTCTGTCTGCGTAAGTCTTTCATTTCCTTTTCCAGCTTTTGCATAGTAGCCAGCAATTCCAGCTTAGCCGCGTAATGTGCTTGACGCATTTCTGTTAATTGTGCCTTATTCTCTTGCAAGCTTTTTCTGCGTTCAGATAATAAGACAAGCTCGCCTTGCGCTTGTTCGTTTTCACATTCGATTTGCCTTTTCTCACTTTGTAAACGAGTAATTTGATTATTTAGTGAAGTTTTAAGCTGTTCTACTTGTTCGCAGGCTGAATGACTGGCGGCTATTTCCTGACTAATAACGCTTATTTTAATTTTGGTATCAGTTACTTCATCGCTTAGCAGCTGTTGTTCTTCTTTCGTCGTTTTTAGCTCGTTCTGCCAATCAGCTACCTTTGATTTATGACTACTCTCCCTGTTTTCTAACGAAATAATAACCGTTTTACTTTGTTCAATTTTTTGTTGACAAGCTAAAAAATCATTACGGCATTCCGCTATTTCGTTGCTTATTGTTTTAATCGCCAAATCACACCGCTCTACATCCGCGCTTGCTTTATCTAAATGAATTGCTATTTCAGCCTGACGCAGCTCTGTTCCTTGGTAATCGGCTTCAAGACAAGCAAACTGAGAATTAATGTTATCAATATCAGTACCAATTGTATTTCTATGCTGGTCCAAATCAGCTAGCTGGTCTTTTAAATTAACTAAGTATTGTTTAAGGGTATCAATTTCATTATTTCGAGCAATAAAACTGGCTTCTTTTCGTCCCATACTACCACCGGTCAAAGATCCGCCCGGGTTAATAAGCTCACCGTCAAGAGTGACTATTTTGACTGAGAAGCCGCTATTTCGCGCAATACTAAGCGCATCATCAATTGTTCGTGCAATAATGACCCTTCCAAGTAAATAATTAACTACAGGTCTGTATCGCTCAGCAACCTCAATAACATCCGTGGCAAAACCCAATGCGCCATTGCTGCTTGCAGACAGTACTTCTATTTCTCTTGGCTTAACTATTCTTATTGTGTTTAAGGGTAAAAATGTTGCCCGGCCTAAATTCTGGTTTTTCAAAAAAGCAATTGCTTGCTTTGCTGTCTGATCTGTATCAGTAACAAGGTGTTGTTGGGCCCCACCAAGGGCCACTTCAATAGCGTGCACATACTTATCCGGGACAGTTAATAACTGCGCTACTGCCCCACAAATGCCACCACGCCAGCTACTCTGTGCTTTAAGTATCCCCTTTATGGCACGGCCAAAACCTTCCAGCTCATGCTGCATACTGGTTAAAACATTGAGACGGGAAGAAGTTTCATTTAGCTTATTAAACAGCTGTTGTTTTTGCTCCAATAACTTTGCCATTTTTAGTTCAAGGCTTGTCCTCGCTTGCCGGGCATCATTAAGACGTGTTTCTAAATCACTACGTTGGCCTATAATGTTATCATATTCTTCTTTAAGTTGTTTTATTTTAACATTAAACTCATCTTTTTGATTCAAATACTCATCATATTCTTTAGCGAGGTTGCTTTCCTTGGTGGTTAAAGTCGATAAATCACGTTCAAGCATGCGAAAGCTGTTACGTTCATTTACTAGCTGCTGCAGATGATCAAATGTTTGTTCCTTACCTAGTTCTACCTGCTGCTCAACTTCTTGGATACGGCTAAGCATTCGTTCATTTTTACTGTTTTTTTCCGTTAACAATGTATTTATAGCAGCAAATTCCTGCTGTTTTTCGGATAGAGAATTTTGTAGTCCGATAAGCTTTTTTACCGCAGATTGCTGTTCATCTACAATTCGGGTAAATTCGCCTTCAATTCGAGCTTTAGCCTTGTGGCTTTGTTCAATTCGTTCAGTCAATACTCCATTCCGACTGTCTATATGTTCTATTTCGTTGGTCACTTCTTGAATCTTTTGGTCATTTTCAGTAATTTGCTCGTCTGCTTGTGCTATTTGTAAAGTTAATAAATCCTTTTCATTATCTGCTGAAGCCAAGCGAGTATTAACTGCAATATTTCTGTCAGTTAGCTGGATTTGTTCCAAATGAGCACTTTCAACCATTTTTTCTGCTTTTTCCAAGCGTTCTAATAATATAGTTGCTTGGCAAGCTTTTAACTCTATAGTCAAATGATTACACTGAGTGGTTCTGGCCGCACTCTCCTTTAGTGGTTCAAGTTGACCTTGAAGCTCAGCCGTAATATCTTGAACCCTGGTTAAATTTTGTTCCGTATCCTCCATCTTGCGCAAAGCGTCTCGCTTACGATGTTTATACCTAGTGATTCCGGCGGCTTCTTCAAATAAAAGGCGACGTTCTTCAGGCTTACTGCTTAATATTTCGTCTACTTTATTTTGGCCAATGACTGTCATAGAATCACGGCCTAAACCGGTATCCGCCAGCATGTCGTGAATATCTTTCAGGCGGCAAGCAGTTTTGTTGATAAAGTATTCACTTTCACCAGACCGAAATACACGCCGGGTTATAGTGACTTCATTATAATCAAGAGGCAGTTTTCCGTCGCTATTATCAAAAATCAAGGAAACTTCTGCCACTCCTAAAGCTCTGCGATTAGCGCTGCCGGCAAATATGACATCTTCCATTTTTGCGCCCCGCAAAGTTCTGAGACTTTGTTCGCCAAGGGCCCAGCGAATAGCATCCGATATATTACTCTTGCCGCTGCCATTTGGGCCAACAATGGCAGTAACGCCTTGGCCGAATTCTAACTCAGTTTTTTCGGCAAATGATTTAAACCCATACGCCTCAAGTCTGCGTAACAGCACAGCAACCACCCTTACTCTATATTTCAAGTCACTCAAAATTTTACCATGCGGTGTACAGTAATACAAGGATGTATATTTGTACTTTACTCTAGTTATTCCAGCAAAATATAAAAAAGCCTGTAGCATAACATGCAACAGGCTCTTTCACTTTAAAAAACTTAAGTCCATTAACGGGGCTCAACAATAAACCTTATAGCCGTACGTTCTTCTCCATCAATAGCAATTTCCGCAAAAGCTGGTATGGTAACCAGATCAATGCCATTGGGAGCGACAAAACCACGTGATATCGCAATAGCCTTGATTGCTTGATTAACCGCCCCTGCGCCTACTGCCTGCACTTCTGCGGTGCCTTTTTCCCGCAAAACTGCCGCCAGAGCGCCTGCTACGGATTTGGGATTTGATTGTGCAGATACTTTCAGCACTTCCATTTTTCGCTCTCCTCCTTTGAATTCAGGGCCTATGCTAAATGGTATTCTGCTTATTTCCTAAAAATTCCTTCTTTTACATGATTTTTAAATACAATTTATCATATTTTTGTTAAAACCATAACTTAGCCCCTGATAATCAAGTAAGAGAGTACCTTTTTTTACTGCAATATTTTCGCACAGCTTAATGGTTTTTAAATTATACCGTTGCTCTAACCGGGTAATACAACGGTTATGTTGTCCCCGCACCTTTGAACTATCTTGAGGATGAAGGTGAATAATTAAATCTGACTCCGTAGTTGTAACGTTTTGTTCAATAAAGCCGGCCAGCATTAAATAAAAAATATGCGAATCTACTAATTCACCAAAAGCGGGATGATAAGGCCCCGCAAGAACAGTTACTCTATTATCAAGTTCTTCTGATGCCTGCAAACCTGTACGAACAACCTGAATACTCTGACGCTCAAAAAGCAGCTTACTATACGCGGAGCGGACGACAGCCTGTTCTAAAGTCAAAGGTCGATAAATCCCTTTAGAGTACATCTCGGCAAGAACTGTGTCGGCAATAACGATCGCCGGATATATGCGAGTAAAATCCGGGCTTAAACGAATAGCGTGGCGAACAGTTTTAATTAAACTTGGCCAATCTTCTCCCGGCAAACCAGGCATAAGCTGCAGTCCACAGGTTATATCCGCATTTTTTAGTAACTTAACAGCATCCACTACCGCCTGACTGTTGTGCCCACGGGCCGCTCCAGCGAGTACATTATCATCAAGTGATTGAACACCAAGCTCGACAATAGATACTCCTTGTCTACGTAAATTAGCCACAATTTGCTCATTTATGCAATCCGGTCTTGTGGACAAGCGTATAGCATGAATTTGACCATGTTTTAGGGCTTGACTGGCTGGTTCCAAGAGTTCATTCTGAATAGCTTCAGGTAGTGCTGTAAAACTTCCACCATAAAAAGCGACTTCAATCCTACGGTCTTGATTAATGGTAACTAGCCTCTCTTTAATAATTGCTGCAACTTGTTTACCAGTAACCGGAGTTTGTCTGCCAGTTATTTTTCTTTGATTACAAAAAATGCATTGATGTAAACAACCTAGGTGGGGGATAAATATTGGAATAATATAATATTTCATGCTTCTCCTATACAGAAAGGACGGCCATTAGGCCGCCCTAAACTATTTATTGAGTTATTTCGCCAAGTTTGATTAATGCTTGCTTAGCGGACTGCTGCTCAGCTTCCTTCTTACTTTTACCCCATCCGGAACCCATACGTTGATTGCTGAGCAATACGGCTACTTCAAAAGATTTATCATGGTCAGGACCACGTTCATTAATAACTTCGTAAGCAATCTTACTGTCATTATTTTTTTGCACTATTTCCTGTAACCAAGTTTTATAATCTTTTAAGTAGTCGCCACGTTCAACTAAAATCACTTCGGATTTTAGCTGATTTAAAACATACTTAGCAGCGCTCTTAAAGCCTGAATCAAGATAAACAGCGCCAATTATGGCTTCAAATGCATCGGCCAAAATTGATATCCGTTCTCGCCCACCTGACAATGCTTCCCCTTTGCCTAATAAAAGATATTCACCAATTCCTAATTCTAACGCTCGTTTTGCCAGAGTTTGTTCACATACAACCTGTGCTCTTGCTTTAGTAAGTTCGCCTTCAGGTAAATGAGGACATTGACTAAAGAGATAAGAACTGATGATAAGATCCAAAACAGCATCTCCCAAAAATTCCAAACGTTCATTATGTCTAACATTGATACCTTTGGTTTCATTGGCATAGGAAGTATGGATTAAGGCTTGATGCAACAGTTTATAGTCGCTGAAGGTAACTCCCAGAGTGCGGCACAATTCGGCTAATGCCTGCAAACGAGTAGTATCCAGCGTCCCTTTAGCTTCTTTCATAAACAGCACTTACGCCTGGTATTTTTTCACCAAGATGGTTGCATTATGGCCGCCGAAGCCAAATGAATTGGAAAGCGCTACGTTTACGACTTGCTCTTGAGCTTTATTAGGCACATAATCCAAATCAAGTTCAGGATCTTGGTTTTCAAGGTTAATCGTCGGTGGAATAACTCCGTTAATAATTGTAAGCACAGTTGCAATTACTTCAACACCACCGGCTGCACCTAAAAGATGGCCTGTCATGGATTTAGTGGAGCTAACTTTAAGTTTTTTGGCGTGCTCGCCAAACAGCGTCTTAATCGCCATAGTTTCATTCTTGTCGTTAAGCGGGGTCGAAGTTCCATGAGCATTTATATAATCGATTCCACTAGGCTCTATACCAGCATCTTTTAATGCCATTTCCATACATTTAGCAGCTTGTGCACCTTCAGGAGCCGGTGCAGTGATATGATAAGCGTCAGCATTGGTGCCATAACCAACAACTTCGGCGTAAATCTTAGCACCCCGGGCTAAAGCATGTTCTAAAGTTTCCAAAACCACTATGCCAGCGCCTTCGCCCATAACAAAACCTTCGCGGTCTTTATCAAAAGGACGAGATGCTTTTTGCGGTTCGTCATTACGTGTAGACATAGCCTTCATAGCACAAAATCCCGCTACTGCAGTTGGTGAAATAGCTGCCTCAGTACCACCGGCAACCATAACATCAGCATCGCCACGCTGAATAACTTTGAAAGCGTCGCCAATAGCATTTGTACCTGTAGCACATGCAGTGACCACACAACTGCATGGACCTTGCAATCCAAAGGTGATGGAAGTTTGTCCAGCAGGCATATTGGCTATCATCATGGGAACAAAGAAAGGACTAATTCGTCCTGGTCCTTTGTCAAACAGAGTCTTAAATTGATCGTGCAGTGTATCCATGCCACCGATACCGGTACCAATCAAAGTACCCATGCGGCTGAGGTCTTCTTTTTCGAAGTCAATACCCGCATCTTCAAATGCCATTTTAGCAGCAGCTACGGCGAATTGAGTGCACCGATCCATGCGTTTTGCTTCTTTTTTGTCAATGTATTGAGCCGGCTCGAAACCCTTAACTTCGCCAGCAATTTGAGTAGAATAATCGGTAGGATCAAATCGGGTAATACGATCAATACCCGATTTTCCTGCGATCAAGGATTGCCAAAAATTCTCTGTACCAATTCCAACAGGTGTGATTGCTCCTAAACCTGTAATTACGACTCTCTTTTTCAAAAAAAGTCACCTCACTAATTTATTTCCTCAACTTCTTTAAGAAGCCGTGCAAAAATTTCTTTAACAGGTAATATTTCATCTATTTTATGAATATACTCGCCGGTAAACACTAGTCCGGTATCAACATCCCCTTGTTGAGCCCTAATTAACGCATTAATTATACAAAAATTCTTTTCACAATGCTTCAAACAGGCTCCACATTTATCGGGAACAGCGGCAGTACATTCAAGAATTTTCTCAGCAAACGGATTTTTTATAGCACGTCCCGGTAGTCCAACTGGGCTTTTAATTAGCACTACATCCTCATGTTTAGCTTTTAAATAAAACTCTTTTAACGCTGGCGCAGCATTGGACTCTACGCTAGCAGCAAATCTAGTTCCCATTTGAACACCATCGGCACCAAGCTTCATTACTTCAACAATATCCCGGCCTGATATTATCCCACCGGCTCCAATAACAGGAATACTCACACTTTTTTTGATATCAGGTAATATATCTCTCAAAGATTGATCAGTACCTAAGTGACCACCAGCTTCTTTTCCCTCAACAATGACAGCAGCAGCCCCTAGTTTTTCCGAAATTTTTGCTCCTTTAGCTGTTGATACAATTGGCACGATTGGAGTACCAGACTTTTTACCCATTGGGAATACATCTCGCGAAAATCCAGCTCCTGCCACCACTATATCGATTCCTTCATCTATAGCAGTTTCCACATAGCGTGCAAATTCTCTTGCCGCCACCATAATGTTTATACCGATTATTCCTTTAGTTAAGCTGCGTGCAAGACGTATTTCATGACGCAACTCCTCAAAAGCCATGCCAGATGCTGCTATAAGTCCAATACCGCCGGCCTCAGCTACTGCCGCCGCTAGCCGTGCAGTAGAAAGTCTTATAGCCATACCACCTTGGATAATAGGAATCTTAGCAACATGTTGACCGATTTTAAGCTCCGGAAGTTTCAAGTAACAACTCCTCCAATCACTTACCATACCCATAAACTAACATATACCGCATTACCTTTAAGAAAGCCCCGCGAAAAAACTTCCACGGGACTTTCTTCGCTTTTTATAAGGTAATGTCAATTACAACGCCAGTAAAACTCTTAGTTACGCTTGCTTTTCCTTGTCTATGTACTCCACAGCGTCTTTTACTGTTTTGATTTTTTCAGCTATTTCATCCGGAATTTCGATACTGAATTCCTCTTCAAAGGCCATAATCAGTTCAACAATATCCAGTGAGTCAGCGCCAAGATCGTCAATGAAAGTAGAATTCATTGCTACATCAGCTTCATCAACGCCGAGCTGTTCAACCACAATCTCTTTAACCTTGTCAAAAGTTGTCATGATGGTGTTCACCTCCTTCCAAGGCATCTTAGAATATATTTCTGAAACCATATATTACATTACCATACCGCCGTCAATATTTAAAGTCTGTCCGGTAATATAATTCGCAGAATCTGTTGCTAAAAATACTGCTGCTGCAGCAACATCTTCAGGTGTTCCCAAGCGATTAAGCGGTATTTTTGCCGCTAGATCTTCTTTAACCTGGTCAGATAAGCCGTGGGTCATGTCGGTTGCAATAAAACCCGGAGCAATCGCATTAACAGTAATCCCTCGCGATGCAAGTTCTTTTGCCATCGATTTGGTGAACCCTATAACACCGGCTTTGGCAGCAGCATAGTTTGCTTGTCCGGCATTTCCCATAATACCGACAACTGATGTCATATTAATGATTTTGCCGCTACGTTGTTTCATCATACTTTTTGATACGGCCTTGGTGCAATAGAATAAACCCTTTAGATTGGTATTCATTACTGCATCCCAATCTTCTTCTTTCATTCGCATCAAAAGGTTATCACGCGTTATACCGGCATTGTTTATCAAAATATCAATTTTTCCATAGGCTTCTATAGTCTGCCGAACTAAACTGTCTACTGCTTCCTGATTGGCAACATCAGCTTGAACAGTAATTGCCTGCCCGCCATTATCTGTGATGAGTTTGCGAACTTCCTCAGCAGCAGCAGTGTTACCGGCATAATTGACTACAACCTTTGCCCCGGCTTTTGCTAGCGCGATCGCTATCGCCCGGCCAATTCCTCTTGAAGCCCCGGTAACTATTGCCACTTGTCCGTCTAAATGCATTTTAGCGAACCTCCTTGAAATAATCAAGGACTTTTTCTAAAGATTCTATGTCCTCAATATTCAATGGCACAATTTCTTTATTGATTTTTTTGTTGAATCCTGTAAGTACTTTTCCTGGTCCGACTTCAAGCATAGTAGTAGCTCCAAAGCTTACTATTTGTGCCACACAGTCTTCCCAAAGCACCGGATTAGCCGCTTGTTTGACGAGAGATTCTTTAATTAATGAACCCTGTGTTACGATTTCTCCGTTAACGTTAGCCACAACTGGGATATTAGCATCACTAATATTTATTTTGTCAAGTTCGACTCCCAGGCGAGCTGCGGCAGGCTGCATTAAAGTGCTATGAAAAGGAGCGCTAACCGGTAAGGAAACCGCACGTTTTGCCCCTGCTGCCTTCATTAATTCGTTGGCTTTATCTACCGCCTCAGTTTTTCCGGCGATAACAATTTGGCCGGGACAATTGAAATTTACTGCCTGTACTGCACCGATTTCAACTTCAACCTGTTGGCAAATTTCTACAACTTTGCCTCGTTCAAGACCCAAAATAGCAGCCATACTGCCTTCACCAAGCGGCACAGCTTCCTGCATGAATTGCCCACGCTTTCTTACCAGCTGTACAGCATCTTTGAAGGATACAGCTCCTGCAGCAACCAGTGCCGAATATTCTCCCAAACTATGGCCACCCACAATATCGGGAGTTATACCATGCTGCTTCAGCACTTCATAGTAAGCCACGCTTACAGTTAAAATTGCCGGTTGTGTATTATAGGTTTTCTTCAATTCTTCTTCTGGACCGTTAAAGCACATATCGGTAATTGAAAAGCCTAGAGCTTCATCGGCTGAATTAAATATAGACCGGACTATTTCAAACTTGTCATATAAGTCCTTACCCATACCTACGGTCTGAGAGCCCTGTCCTGGAAAAACGAACGCAAGTTTTCCCATTTTCTTCCCTCCTTATATATTTCCATATTATTTCAAATTATTTACATACGTTTCGTAAGTTCAGTAATAACTTCAGGTATATTTTTGACAATTTCCTGCATAATCTCCGCTACCGGCCGGATAGCACCAATCATTCCAGCCACTTGCCCAACCATAACTGAGCCGTACTCTATATCACCGTCACGTACCGCGGCTTTGAGTTTACCTGCTCCTAACTGATCGAGCTCTTCAACAGTAGCCCCGCGCTTTTCCATCTCAGTAAAATCACGGGTCAGTCTATTGGCGATAGTCCTGACCGGATGCCCTGTGGATGCACCCGTAACAATAGTAGAACGTTCTTTGGCTTTGACAATGGCTTCCTTGTATTTCGGATGTGCCGTACATTCACTCGAAGCCGCAAACAAAGTACCTATTTGAACTCCCTGCGCACCTAAAGCCAATGCAGCTACCACTCCACGAGCATCACCGATGCCACCTGCAGCAATAACAGGAATTGAAACAGCGTCAACCACTTGGGGTACTAAAGCCATAGTTGTTACTTCCCCCACATGGCCACCGCTTTCCATTCCTTCAGCAATTATGGCATCAACACCTACACGTTCCAATCGTTTTGCAAGAGCAACTGATGCAACAACAGGAATCACTTTAGCCCCAATTTCTCTTAGTGCTGGAATATATTCTCCCGGATTTCCTGCCCCAGTAGTAACAACAGGTACTCGTTCATCAATAACTACCTGCATGACCTCTTTGACAAAAGGCGACATGAGCATTATATTGACGCCAAACGGCTTATCTGTCAACTTTTTTGCTTTTCTTATTTCAGCTTTTAGTGCGTCTGGCGGCATGTGCCCGGCACCAATCAGACCTAAGCCACCAGCGTTGGAAACTGCTGCGGCTAGCTCAGCGGTAGCTACCCAGGCCATACCTCCTTGTAATATTGGATATTTAATATTTAAAAGCTGGCAGATTTTGCTATTTAGCAATATTATCGGCCTCCTTGCCCCATTTTATAACAACAGATGCCCAGGTTAATCCTGCACCAAAACCAACAAGTACAATATTATCGCCTCGTTTCACTTTGCCCCCGTGTACAGCTTCTTCAAGAGCAATTGGAATAGAGGCTGCTGATGTATTACCATATTTATCAACATTTACCATAACTTTATCCATAGGCAGTTTAAGGCGTTTAGCAGCTGATTGGATTATTCGTATATTCGCCTGATGCGGAATCAAGCAATCGACATCACTAGCACTTAGTCCAGCATTCTCCAACGCCTTCATAGCAGCTTCTCCCATAACTTTAACAGCAAATTTAAATACTTCGTTACCATTCATATGGACAAAATGCATTCTTTGGGAAACAGTTTCCTCGGTTGTCGGTTTGCGCGAACCACCAGCAGGTAGTTTTAACAAATCCCCGCCAGATCCATCCGCACCTAATTGAGCTCCCAAAATGCCATAACCTGTCTCAGTTTCAGCCAGCACTGCGGCACCGGCCCCATCACCAAACAAAACACAGGTGTTTCGGTCTGTCCAATCAAGTATTTTAGAAAGAGTCTCAGCACCAATAACTAACACCTTTTTATACAACCCAGCTTTGATAAACTGGGTGCCAGTAACCAATCCGTAAACAAATCCAGAACATCCTGCCACTAAGTCAAAAGCAGCTGCATTAGTAGCTTTAATATTTGCTTGCACTAAACAAGCTGTTGAAGGGAAAAACATATCCGGTGTCGCTGTAGCCACAATAATAAGGTCAATCTCTGCAGGAGCAACACCTGCATCTTCAAGTGCCTTTTGCGCAGCGCGGCTGGCTAAATCAGAGGTTGCCAAATCAGAAGTAACTATCCTGCGCTCTTTAATACCGGTACGTGAAACAATCCATTCATCGGAAGTTTCCACTATGCTTTCCAAATCTTTATTAGTCACTATTTTTTCAGGTACATAGGTACCCATACCAATAATGCCTACATATCTATCATTCTTCATTATTCAAAACCCCCTCGTTGGCAATGGTCTCGCGAATATGGGCAACTACCTCTTGTTCGGTAAACTCTTTAGCTACTCTAATAGCGTTTTTTATCGCTTTCGCCCGCGAACTACCATGACAAATTATAAAACCGCCGTTTACTCCTAAAAGTGGAGCACCGCCATACTCGGCATAATCTAGTTTTTTCTTCAAACTTTTTAACGCCGGTAATACAAACATGGAAGCCATTTTAGTCCAAAAGCCGCTGGCTTTAATGGAGTCTTTAACTAATTGCAAGATAGCACTCGCTAAACCCTCACCTAATTTTAACACAATGTTACCAACAAATCCGTCACATACCACAACGTCCACTGTTCCTTTCGGTATATCACGGCCCTCAACATTACCAATAAAATTCACAGTATTAAGCTGCTTTAACAAAGGATAAGTAGAGAAAACCTGTTCATTCCCTTTACTTTCCTCTTCACCAATATTTAAAAGACCTACTCTAGGCCTTGGAATATTTAGAACATATTCTGCATAAATAGAACCCATTATAGCATTCTGTACTAAATGTTTTGGCTTACTGTCAACATTTGCACCCGAATCCAAAAGTACTGTTGTACCCGTTAGATTGGGCATTGGTGTTGCTATTGCTGGTCGTTCAATCCCATTTATCCGACCTAAACCAAATAGTGCCGCCGCCACGGCAGCGCCCGTGCTACCGGCACATATCGCAACATCACAAATCCCCTGTTTTACAAGCCCTGTCGCAACAACCACCGATGCATCTTTCTTTTTCCGTACAGCAGCACCAGGTGATTCATGCATATCAATAACTTCACTGGCATGATGAACAGTTATATTCAATTCTTTCCAATTGCCCTGACGATCAAGAGCCTGAGTAATTTTCACTTGGTCGCCGACTAAAACAATTTCAACACCTTCATTTATGTACTCTCGGGCGGCCTGTATTGCACCTAAAACAATCTCGTCGGGCGCATAGTCTCCGCCCATAGCATCAACGGCAACCTTCATGCAATATCTCCCTTCACAACACCGGAAAAATGTATAGAGCCCTTGTTATTTATGGCTTTCAGGTTCTAGCGATACCATAATAAATTTAGCACGAAATACTTCTTGAGTATCATTCCTAGTTTTAACCCAAATAAAATATTTATTGCCTCTTTTTTTTACGTTCTCGGCCTTGGCAACGAGCTTATCACCTTCACGCACGGCAACCTTATATTTAATGTTAGCAACCCCTGTTACAGCCATGGGAGCGTCAATAATAGCTAAAGCTAACGAGTTTGCCTGAGCAAAAATATAATGTCCACGGGCTACCTTAGTTTTCTCAAAAACCATATCGGCAGTTACCGTCATTAGAGATATACCGGTTTTGCCTAACTCCAAATCAATTAACTCGCCAACAACATCCGCACTGGCAATAGTTTTTAGCTTATTTTGAGCTTCTTCAGCCATCTGCTTAGTTCGTTCCCGAAGCTCAGGTATCCCCAGTTCCAATCGGTCAAGACGAATTGTCTGTACACTAACACCCAAGTAGGCTGCCAGTTCTTCATCGGTAAGAAAAGGTGTAGTTAACAACTTCTCTTTTAATTGTTCCTGGCGTATTTTTTTTTGAACTCGCGCCATAACATCACCTAGTTTTATCAGTAAGTTATATTACCAATTATTAATATCTATAATTATAGCTAGTCAATATCAATTTTGCAAGAAAAAAAGTGAGCAAGATAAAATTAATTGCCTTTTATCTTGCTCACTGATTATTTTTTTATTCTGCTTGAACCACAACTTTACCATTATAATGACCACATTCAGGACACACACGGTGAGGCATCTTCTTTTCGTGACATTGGGGGCATTCTACTAAACCAGGAATAGTAAGTTTCCAATTAGCACGACGCTTATCACGGCGCGCTTTGGACATTTTACGCTTAGGTACTGCCATCTGTTTCCACCTCCTTAACAAAATTAGCCGACCTGCGCAACTTCAGTCCTTGGGCAGAAGTTTTTGTAAAACAGCAAGCCTCGGATCGGTTTTAAGCAAGTTGCAGTTGCAGGTGCTTATGTTCATGTTGGCACCACACTCGGGACACAGTCCGCGGCACTCCTCGCCGCAAACCGGCTTAAGCGGTTTCGCCAACAATATATTCTCACGAACTAGGTCGGTGATTTCAATATCATCACCATCGAAATAAGTAACTTCTGACTCAGATACTTCACTGAGTTCTTTAAAATCAACTTCCCGATATTCTTCACAGAAAGGTATGTTAAGTACGATAACAACAGGTTCTAGACATCTACTGCAAAGATCATTCATTGTAGCTTTAATTGTCCCTGCTACTTCATAAATGGTTCCCTTGTTTTTTACAAAACCTTCAGCTGAGACATCGCCTGTCCAAATTTCTTCCTGTTTTTCAAGACCAAGTTCTGCAACTGGAATCTGAAAAGAAAAAGTTTGGGTACTCCCAATCTCTTTTTTTAACTGGGCTATATTAATTTTCATCATTTTCCACCAGCCTTCATCTATTATATCGACACCCATAAAGTTTGTCAAGAAATTAGAAAAGCAGGGAGCGAAGTGTCCCTGCCTATCATATGAAGGTTATGTGGACGTTATGCAAGGTTGCCGCAGATTGATTTAGTATCGCGGGCGATAACAAGCTCTTCATTAGTTGGAATAACAAAAATTTTAACTTTAGCACCATCAACGCTGATTTCTTGGGCCTTACCACGAACATTGTTTTTAACAGGGTCAATTCTGGTTCCAAGGAATTCAAGACCGTTACAAATTTTGTCCCGCATGGAAACCGAATTTTCTCCAAGACCAGCAGTAAATACAATCGCATCAACGCCACCCATTGCGGCGGCATATGAGCCAATAAATTTACGTACTCTGTAAGCAAACATCTCAAGAGCCAGTTCGGAACGCTCATTGCCCGAATTAGCTGCATCTTCAATATCACGGAAGTCGCTGGAGACACCAGAAACACCTAAAACACCAGATTTTTTATTCAAGTAGTTATCTACTTGTTCGGCTGTCATATTTTCTTTTTTCATCAGGAAAGGAATAATAGCAGGGTCAACACCACCCGAACGAGTTCCCATTACAAGACCTTCAAGCGGAGTAAATCCCATGCTGGTATCAATGCACTTGCCATGTTTAATAGCAGCTAAGCTGGCACCATTACCCAAGTGGCAAGTAATTACTCTGAGATTAGTCAGATGTTCGTCCATAAGCTCGGCAGCTTGCTGTGATACATATTTATGGGATGTTCCGTGGAAACCGTAACGTCTAACACCATATTTTTCATATGCTTCATAAGGAAGCGCATAAAGGAAAGCATGTTTGGGCATTGTTTGATGGAAAGCAGTGTCAAAAACACCTACTTGTGGAACATTCGGCATAATCTCGGAACAAGCATTTATACCCATAATGTTAGGCGGGTTATGAAGCGGAGCCATTTCGATGCATTCTTCAAGAGCTTTCATAACAGCAGGAGTAATCAATACAGAATCGGCAAACTTTTCACCACCGTGCACAACGCGATGTCCAACGGCTGAAATCTCTTGCATGCTGGAAATTACACCATGCTGAGCATCAGTTAATGCCTCAATAACAAGCTTAATACCAATGCTATGATTGCTGATATCAGCATTAATAACTACCTTGTCTTTGCCTGCGGGCTGGTGAGTTAGTACCGAACCGTCCAAACCAATGCGCTCAACCAAACCTTTAGCCAAAACAGATTCGTCGTTCATATTAACAAGCTGATACTTAATTGAAGAACTCCCACAGTTAACAACTAAAACTTTCACAACAAAATCCTCCTCATTCATTGGGTATGTATCACGTGGTCAAACCACTAATCCAAAGCCCAAAACTTATTATCAACAATTTTTATCTTTTCGACACGAGCCTTAGTTTCCCTTCATTTGGCGAAATTATTTAATAAAAATTTTCACAAGCGCTAATTTTAGTATACAATAGTTTATAGGGTGATATGTATGATACACGCAGTAGGTATGATCGTTGAATATAATCCCTTCCATAACGGTCATTTATGGCATTTAAACGAAGCTAAAAAAAAATCCGGCGCAGCATTCTCCATAGGTGTTATGAGCGGTAACTTTCTACAGCGCGGCGAACCGGCAATGTTAGATAAATGGTCTAGAGCAGCTATTGCTGTTAAGGCCGGCGTTGATTTAATAATCGAATTACCTGTTGTATTTGCTGTACGCAGCGCTCAATATTTTGCCACTGGTGGCGTTCAATTACTTAACCGGTTGGGTATTGTCAGCCACCTTTGTTTTGGCGCGGAAACACCCGAGATAAAAAAGCTTTCCGTTGTTGCCAATGCGTTAAACCAAGAAAATACTATAAATGCAATGCTTGAAAAAATGAAAACCGGCCAAACATACGCCGCTAGCATAGCAGCCGCCCTCTCGGCTAATTGCGAGATAGACGCACAGCTCCTTCAATCCCCAAATAACCTGTTGGCAATTGAGTATATAAGGGCTATTGGTGCCTATGCCCCACAGCTTATCCCTTTATCAATAAAGCGTCAAACTGCAGATTATCATGATGTTGCAATTACTTCTTCAATTGCCAGTGCCACCGCTGTAAGGACGGCAATTATAGAAAACGGTACAATAGTTCCAAATAGTGCAGCCTGGCAAACAGTTCCGCTAAATTGCGCTCAGCAAATTAATGAATTAATTCACGCCGGCAAAGGACCCGTAACTTTAGATTCATTTAATAATATCATCTTAGCCAAGATGAGAACAATGGATCTGAATCAGTTGGCTCTTTTACCGGATGTTACAGAAGGCCTTCATAATAAAATTAGCAGTGCCGCACTAAAGGCGACTACCGCTCATGAACTACTCTTTAATGTAAAAAGCAAACGTTATACGATGACTCGTCTTCAACGAATTATTATCCATGCCCTGTTAGGAACAACCAAGCAAAAACTTACAGAATTTGATCGCCTGGGACCTTTATATGCACGAGTACTTGCCTTTAATGATAATGGACGTATGTTACTAAAAGAAATCCACAAAAAAGCTGCAATACCTGTAATAACCAAAACTTCTCATCATCTTACCAGCAAGCAACATCATACTAACCAATTAACCCCTTTACAAAATATGCTGGCTTATGATGTTACCGCAACCGATATTTTTACATTAGGGTTTCCTAATTGTGCATGGAGATCCGGTGGCCTGGACTATCGATTTTCGCCCCTTTACCTGCCTAACTAAACAAAAGTTTCTTAATTTCCGGAATAGCCGCCTCGGCAGCCACTTCACCAGCTAAAGCGCATTTATCCATTGCATCAAAAGAGCTGGGTGAAAAATTGCCAACATCAGGTTGTATCATAATATCACAGTGATGTTGGCGATGCTTACATAATTCCCTTTCCATAATATCGATAGACTGGATAATTACATCAAACATATTGCTGATATTGCATACAGTACCGGCATGAGCTAAATCTACCGCAATTACAATATCCGCTCCCATACCCCGTGCAGTATCAATTGGCGTGGGATTAACGACTGCACCGTCGACAAACAACACATTGTCAATAGCGAACGGAATAAAAACACCAGGTACTGAAATACTGGCTCTTACCGCTTTTGCAATATCGCCTTCAGTAAAAACAATTTCCCTGCCGCTATTTAGCTCTGTCGCAACAACAGCTAAAGGAATCTCAAGATCGGAAAATTGTTTTTGTTTTGTTAAGAGCCGGATTGTGGCCAATGCCCTTTCACCGGAGACCATTCCCATCTGAGGAATAACAAAATCTAACCAGTGCCTTTTTTTTAAACTCTTAGCTAATTTTAGCATGGTTTCAGGATCTAAACCAGCTGCGTATAAAGCCCCTATCAAACTGCCAATACTGCATCCGGCAATGTAATCTATCGGTATATTATTTTTTTCCAACACCTTTAAAGCCCCAATATGGGCAATACCCCGAAGCCCGCCTGATCCAAGCGCTAAACCTATTTTAGGACGCATTATAATCTCCCCCAGTATAACTATTGAGTAGTATTTGCACCGCATTTTAGTTATATTACCTCTGCCCTGTCAATATATATATTATCAAACCGCACGGCTTGGAGGAGGAGATTAATATATGCGGATTTGGGGCAGTGGCAGACGATATCGTTCACGGTTACTAGCATATTTTATGGCTTTTTGCACTGTATTTATAACCATAGCCATGGTAACTTATCCCAAAGATGCCTTTGATTCGGCTATTATGGGTTTAAATTTATGGTGGAATGTAGTATTCCCCGCACTACTGCCTTTTTTTATTTTATCAGAAATACTCATGGGGCTTGGGGTCGTCCACTTTATTGGTGTTCTGCTTGAACCCCTGATGAGACCAATATTCAATGTGCCCGGTGTAGGGGCGTTTGCTATGTCTATGGGGCTGGCTTCCGGCTATCCGATGGATGCCGTAATAACGTGCAAATTTCGCAAAAATCAGCTCTGTACCGCCGTCGAAGCTGAAAGACTGCTGTCTTTCACAAATACAGCTGATCCATTGTTCATGTTTGGCGCAGTGGCCGTAGGTATGTTTGGGATGCCGGAGCTAGGTGCTACAATTGCTTTGGCTCATTATATATCGAGTTTTTTAGTTGGCGTAGCATTTAGATTCCATGGACGTAGCAGAGATAGCTATACCCAGGAAAATAGAACAGTAAAAGGAAACATTATAATCAGGGCGTTTCGCGCTCTATATAATGCGCGCCAAGAAGACAAACGCTCAACAGGACAATTACTTGGCGATTCTGTCAAATCTTCGATGAACACCATATTGCTAATTGGTGGCTTTATTATTGTGTTCTCGGTATTTATTCGCATTATGACTGTTGTTGGTATCACCGAAGTATTAACAGATATGTTTGCCGCAATGTTAAGCTTAATCGGCTACAGTACAAACTTGGCCCCATCATTAGTAAGCGGTTTATTAGAAATTGATTTAGGCACATTGGCCGCCAGCCAGGCTGACGCGCCATTAGTTCAAAAAGTCGCCATCGCTAGCGCTATTATTGCTTGGAGCGGACTTTCTGTTCATGGGCAAGTAGCCAGTATTGTTATCGAATCAGGTATTCGTATGACTCCTTATATGATAGGCAGACTACTGCATGCCATAATTGCAGCTATACTGACAATTTTACTGCTTGGGCAAGGTCAAGTGATTACTAAACTGTTAGTAATTCCAGCATCTATGAGTTTAGCCCAAAGCAATAGTTTAAGTCTATGGTTAAACAGAATTGAGCAAACTACTTATCAGATTGGCGTGCTACTTAGCATTATGATTGTACTATCAATTGCGTTCCATCTATTTAAAGGAGTATACGGCTATATAAAAAGATAAGGAGCTTTGCTCCTTTTCATTTTTATCCTACATTATTCTTATTTTGCTGTAAATCACGGTGGCCTTGTTTAACCACTTCAAGGGTTTTTTCAAGATGAGCCGTAACATGCTTAAATACTTCATCAGCATAAGACACAGCATCAGTTTGCAAGTCTGCTGCCGTTTTTCTTGCCTGTGCAACAAATTCATTAGCTTGTTCCTGCGCTTGCTTATTTATAGCATTTTCATCGGTAAGTCTAATTACATAAGCCTTTGCCTGTTCTACAATGTTTTGCGCTTCCCTTTGTGCATCATCCAGAATGCGTTGACGATCCGTAATAATTCTTTTAGCCTCATCGATTTCTTTAGGCATTTGTTCGCGCAGCTCGTCTAAAAATCTAGCCAAATCATCTTCTTCGACTACCCTTTTATTAGTAAAAGGCACGCGAGCGGCATCAACCAACATGTTTTCCATATCATCCAATAATTTCTCAATACTCATAAAGGTTCCCCCTCCCCACTTTGTACACGAATCTAACTTTTTTCTCGAATTCTCTTTACAATTTTCTCTTCTAGACATTCAGGGACTAATCCGGTTATCGGTCCACCAAATTTAGCTAACTCTTTAATACCACTAGAACTAATAAATGAGTATTCATTGCTAGTCATCATAAAAATAGTTTCTATTTCCGGATCAATTTTTTTAATAAGCAGTGCTCGCTGAAACTCGTATTCGAAATCAGTCAATGCCCGCAAGCCTCTAATTATAAAGTTGCTATTTTGGCGCCGAACGTAATCGTTCAAAAGACCTGAAAAACTATCAACTTTGACATTAGGTAAATCCTTAGTTGCTAAAGTTAGCATTTCTACCCGTTCTTCCATAGTAAACAATGGCTTCTTATTGGGATTATGAAAAACAGCTACGATTACTAAGTCAAACATTTTGCTAGCCCGTAAAAAGATATCTAAATGACCGTTAGTTACCGGATCAAAACTTCCAGGACAAACTCCTATCCGCATGTTAAATGCCTCCCTATTGCTAAATAGTGCACGCACATTCTCGCAACAAAAATGTTACATATGTTTCGCCATAGTGTTCCGTACGAATCAACTTTAAATAGTTCCATTCAATATTTATCACTTCATGTTTGGAATGCTCTACTACAATTATTCCACCATCTTCTAAAAGATTTATCGTATCAAGTTTGAGAAGCACTTCGTTCACTAACCCCTGATTATAAGGAGGATCCACAAAAACCAGCGTGAATGTCCGCCCCAATTGGCTTAACTTAGCCAACATTTTAACGGAGTCACCACGCTGAACTTCAGCCAATTCACTTAATTTGGTAGTACAAATATTGTCGCGAATAGCCGCAAGACTCGCAGAACTATGGTCAATAAATAGCGCATGCTCAGCCCCACGGCTTAAAGCTTCCAGACCTAAGTTTCCCGTTCCAGCAAACAAGTCCAACACCTTAGCACCAACTACTGCCACTTTGGTAATCGTTAACGGCATGGTGGTGAGAATATTAAACATAGACTCCTTAACCCTGTCGGCTGTAGGGCGAACATCCAGACCTTTTGGTACTTTAAGCTTAACTCCTTTGGCAATCCCTGTTATAATCCGCATGTTTACCTCAAATTGTGCCTGAATTTCTTTTTAACATAAACATTTTAGCACATTTAACTACTTGTGGCACTTTTTTGCAAAAAAAATTATTTAATATTTTGTCTATCTATTATTCCCGCCTTAACGCCCAACAAACAAAAAATAACCGGATAACCGGCTATTTTTATGATCATAGTTATCGGCTAATGCGAAAAGCACCTAAAAACCGTTCCTGATAGTACGGTTTGGACATTGGTGTCAACGTTACTTTGCCAGCGGCAGAGCTCGCATGAATAAATTGGCCATTTCCGACATATATACCTACATGTGAAGGACCGGGCATATACGTACTATAAAAAACCAAATCTCCGGGTTGAATATCAGCAGCCGCTACACGATGTCCGAAATAGTATTGTTCATCGGCAACTCGCGGCAACAAAACTCCATAACAGTTGTAAATATAATATACAAAACCAGAACAATCAAATCCAGATGGAGCCGCTCCCCCCCATACATATGGTATACCTAAAAAGCTGCGAGCAAAATTAGCAATTTGTTGCCCGCCTTTTCTCTCAGTATTACCACGACTTATTTCGCCATTACCTGAGTAATTGCGAAGCGCCCGCCATGTACCTGAACCAACGATACCGTCATCTTCGATTCCAGCATTTTGTTGAAATTTTATAACAGCATATTTAGTATATTCGCCAAAGTTTCCATCAACGTCATCATGATAAAAACCAAATCTTCTTAATTCAGTCTGTAAAGTATAAACCGCCGCATTTGCATCTCCCTGCCTTATTACAGGCATTTCCTCTCCTGATGCAAAAGCCATTTTACCGGGAGTACTTAGTAGAAAAAACGCACAGATAAACGCTAAAAAAACCATTTTTACTATCTTCAAACACATACCTCCATCGATTCTACTTTTCTTCTTTCCTTTCGACATTTGCAAAAAAATTCCTTTAGGACAAAAGACTCATAAGAAGCTAAGAGAAATTTTAAATAAAATTTACTCAAGCTTCGCTGTTGACAAGGACATTATGAATGTGTATACTTAATAAATGTGAGCCGGGGCGTAGCGCAGTTTGGTAGCGCGCTTGGTTCGGGACCAAGAGGCCGCAGGTTCGAATCCTGTCGCCCCGACCAGTTTAATCTAGTGAATCCAGGCAACCCGAGCTGTGGATAAATCTTTAAAAAGCACAATGAGTAGTCAACTCCTAGCCGTTATTCTAACGAACGACGAAAGTTAAGAAAAAAACGTATTTTACAACCTCTTCTTTAGTATTAAGAGGTTGTTTTTATTTTGTGCGCTAGTAAGTTTCCTTCCTTATTATATGTTATGTAAAAACAAAACCATTGGTGCACACAAATGCTTGAAGTCAATGCTGTTAAATTAAGCTAACGCCCAATAAATCACTTCGTCTGGCGAAAAACCATGAAGTTACCCGCTTTTTCGCTTCTTTTTCGGTTTTTCCTGCTCTTTAATGGCGTTTATGCTTGCTTTTAGTGCGGCCACGATGTCAAATATCTTGCCGCCGGCTTCGATAGACATAACTCCAACCGTTATATTGTCTGAACTGTGAGAGATAAAACCTTGAATTGAGTGACTTCGTTAGGGATATGCCGGAAATATTTCATTTTGCCGAAGAGCTTTTCGTCTCCTGCTCCTTATGTAGAAACTAATAGTTCGGCTTCTTACTTATTTTTTTTAACTATCACCTCTTAACAACATAATCAGTATAATAAAGTAACCTGAATTAGAAGGTGGTGATAATTTGATCATTGATTTCAATGAACAAAAATTTAGAAGCGAAGTTATAAATATGGTTCGCCCCCTGGGACTCGGCAAACGTCAAATTGAACAAGTGGTGACTCAAGCATTACTAGCTGTTCGTAGAGCAAGTAGACCAGTAAGAATGTAATTAATTATTCTAATGCCCCTGGAGGTCAGCCTACTTTTGCACAAATGAAACCACTTCCACATATTGGGTTAGTTAGAACTTACTGCTTTAAATGATACCAAATTAAGTTCAGATTTTTACTAACGTTTGGGTAATACTAACCTTGGAGGTGATTCTTTTGAAAAGCTCCGGAAACTATGGTGAAAAATTCGGTAAAAAATTACCTAATACCGAAGCTAAGTATATTACCGGAAATGTTGGCGTCCAGGAAAATCCTGAGGCACCACCGAGAAAGAAAGAAAATCATACTATCGAACCACCCAAAGTTTCTACTCAGCATTTTTAAGTCGGCATATGCCGGCTTTTTTTTTGAATCACCCCATCACCAGCTGAAAAAGTTTAATTAATCTTTCATTGGTAACACTATTGCTGGAGGTGATTTTAATGGCCAATAACAGTCGTAGCCCAAACACACAACCAACAAGTCCAAAGAAAGTGTTTGACACCAGCGGTATCGAGACATCACTAATTCGGGACAGCCTCTCCCAGTCGTTCGATAATTCCCAATCCCAAGAAGGCTCCTCTCAGAAAAAATCCAAAAATGCAGATTTAGATAACCAGGCAAACGGCATTGTTAATCTTAATGGAATTCCAGTTTCTCCCTCAACAGGCTCTGCTAGACCAGCTCAACTTGATCGTGGTAAAAGCAAGCACACTATCCAAATTAGCAAAGATTTGCAAAATACCACTTATAGGTAAATGCAATTGACGCTTTTATAACCTATCTATAATCATAAACGTACCTAAAATCAATCTGCCAAACGGAATATATAACAAAAGCCCAAGAAGCGAATAAGTTTCGGACAAAACAAAATACCACATTATCAACATAAAATAAAAGTAAACTATAATCTTGCATTTGCCAAATGTACATGATATAATATGTCACGTTGTAGAAATTTTCAGTTTGATAATAGGGCTTCTGGTTTGAATTGGAGGGATTCCCGAGTGGCTAAAGGGAGCAGACTGTAAATCTGCCGTCTTTGACTTCGGTGGTTCGAATCCACCTCCCTCCACCATTTTATTTATATAGGGGCGTAGCCAAGTCGGTAAGGCAACGGACTTTGACTCCGTCATGCGTTGGTTCGAGTCCAGCCGCCCCTGCCAAAATTAAAGCAGAGCATGTTGCCTGCTTTTTTTTGTTTTTATTCAATTACTTGCATATTCTCTTCAACTTTACAATTATCTAAAAGATACTCATGGAGGATTAATATGGCAAAAAATTCGTTTATTATTTGTCTTATACTGCTATTAATGTTGACAACCCCCTGTTTCGCGGGACAAAGTTCAATTGTCACCAGCTCCTTTGTCGCCGTAGCTGTACATATCGACACTGCCAACAAAGATATAATAGGTGTTGATCTTTTGGAAGCCGGAATCAATAAGTTTATTCAATATAAGTCTAGTCTGGTAATGATGGATGGAATGATACTCTCAGGCAGCAGTGTTTTACGAGAACTGAAAAAAGCAGGAATTGATGATTTTAGCAACCCTAATCCTACAAAACTTCAAGATTTCGGAAAAATTAACGATGTATCCTATGTCTTACTCCTGACTCTCTATCCCCTGGATATTTCAGCTGATATTAAAGCATTTGACGTTAGCAAGGGAGACTATCTTGTTGGAAAAAAAATTACTCAGCCTAAGGAGGCTGAGTCTAAATTCGGATTCATGGATACTATGCTTAATAAGTTTTCTCGTTTAATTGACGGTGAGCTTGACGAGATATTTAAAATTATTAGTATTAATAAATCCTAATTTATTTGCAAACACCACACCTTTTACACCCAGCAACACATGGCTGGGTGTATTTTTCTGCCTGGGCTTGTCGATATTCTGACAACAAATATGACATATCAAAACCCATGTCTAAATTATCCCAAGGAAGAATTTCTGTTTCTCCCCTAGTACGATATAAATAGAAGTCTTCATCAATTTTGTGAATTTTGATTGCTTGTTTCCATCCTTTTGTACCACCATTATTCATGGCCGTAAGTAATACCGATCCTAATTTTCTGTCTCCTCGCGCCAGTACGCTTTGAATGTAGGCCTCCCTAGGATGTTCAATTAAAATTTCAATTCCCTTAACCTTTTTTAATGTGCTTTGAATGTATTTTAATCTGGATGAAGCTATCTCCAGGGGAGCCATAGGCAGCCATTGGAATGGTGTAAATGGCTTGGGGATAAAAGGATTAATACTTAAAGTCAACAACCCCTTACTGCCTAACCCCTCCATGTATGCCTTGATATTACGTGCCATCCCGACAATGGCTTCTATATCCTGATCAGTCTCCCCCGGTAAGCCAACCATAATATATAACCGAACATGCGGAATGCCGGCTGTTGCCGCAGCTTTTATTGCTTGATACAGGTGTTCATCACTAATCTGTTTATTAATCACTTTGCGCAAGCGTTCACTGCCAGCTTCCGGCGCTAACGTTATTGTTTTGTGACCACTGGAAGCTAACGCTTCTACCAACGATTGCGTGAGCGAATCAGCTCTAAGTGATGCAACTGACATAGTTAGACCCTGATCCAATATTATTTGACACAATTTATCAATTTCAGGATAGTCTGAAATCGCCGCTCCCATCAGCCCAACTTTTGCCTGAAACAGCTTAGCTTTTTTCACAGCTTCGGTAATTTGTGTTAAAGAACGTACCCGTGGGTTACGGAAACAGTACCCTGCCATACAGAATCGGCAATGCCTGCCACAGCCCCTGGCAACTTCAATTAGATACATATCTCTGAATTCAGTATCAGCAGTTACAATAACAGTTTGGCCAGGGTAGCTGCTCAAATCTTTTATATAGCGGCGTTTTACGTTAGCCGGGATACCGTCATAGCGCTCATATCGATTAACTATGCCCGCAGCATCATATATCGGCCGGTAAAATCTCGGTACATATACTCCTTCTATATTAGCTAACTTTAATAAAAGTTTTTCTCTCGACAAACCACTGTTTAAACCATCGTAATAAGTGTCTAAAAACTCATGAATTACTTCTTCCCCTTCTCCAATAATACAAGCATCAACAAAGTCAGCCAATGGTTCGGGGTTAAATGTAGCACACGGTCCGCCAATAATAACGAGCGGATCGCCTTCTTGCCTATCGGCCGCCAACACTGGAACTTTACCTGTAGCTAATATATTAATCATATTAAAATAATCCATTTCAAATGAGACAGCAAAGGCAATCAGCGGAAATTCATACAAGGGCAGCTGGTTTTCCAAACTTAATAAAGGCGTATTTGTCCGAACATATTCATCCATGGTCTTTTTATCAGGCAAAAACAGCCGTTCACAGGCAGTATCGCCCCGGCTGTTTACTTGCTCATAAATAATATGCAGTCCTAGATTGGACATCCCCACGTGATAAGTATTCGGATAAACAAGCGCCATAGGCCGGCGAGACCCGGGAGCATAGACCATTGTTCCTTGTTCTGCCGCCACAATTTTTCGCAGGCGTTCTTTAAGCTGCCATGACATGTTAATCACATCCACCTTTATCGTAGTAACTATACCATTACAATAGTATACAAACATTTATTAAAATTATAGCAGCATTTAGGCCCAGCGCTTTTGCAAAGCATCTTCCCAGAGGACGACCTTCATAACTTTTAAAGTTGCCTTCACATCGATCAAGCGCTGGTTACGGGAACCACGAAATGCTAAGCTTAAATCACGCTCAGCTTCACGGTATTTTCCATCTATAAGTATATCGGTTTGTTTAAGGAGTTGCCCTACAGCTTTATTCGTTAAAGCCATTGCCGTTAACTGTTCAAACCTAAAGCCACTATACGTGACGATATCAAGCCCCAACGTTTTTAGGCGTTTTGCCAGCTGAACTAATGGTTCAGGTTGCAGAAACGGTTCTCCACCCGAGAATGTTACACCCCTTAATAACCGGTTGTGAAGAACCTTCTTTTCAATATGGTTAAAAAGCCCTTCTATATCAACAACGTAACCGCCATTACTATCATGAGTATCGGGATTATGGCAACCTGAGCACCCATGTGGACAGCCCTGTGCAAAAACTACCAAGCGTAAGCCTGGGCCATCAACAACGCTTTCCTCTGTTATTCCAGCAAGCCTAATTTCCATACATTTTCCCTACCTTAGATATGTCTTACTCTTTGATTTAATTCGTTCAATTTAGCGTCATTAAAGCGGTCAACCGTACTAAGATAACCAGTAATCCGCCGAACTCGACGCACATTGCTAGTTCCACATGAAGGACACTCCTCAGTGTCAATTACCCCTAAATGTCCACAGCCTTCACAAAAATCAACAGGATAGTTAAAGCCAGCATATCCAAAATCACATTTTCGCATATAACGAATGATCTCTTCCAAAGCCCCCAGATTATTAACAGGCGGCGCTCCAAATTCCACATAGCTGATATGCCCCGCATTAGCATACTTGTGATATACACCTTCAATCCGAATCTTATCAAAAACACTAATCGGATAGTTAACAGGTATATGGAATGAATTCGTATAATATTCTTTATCTGTAACTCCTGGGATAATACCATATTCACGGCGATCCATTCTAACAAAGCGTCCTGATAAGCCTTCAGCCGGGGTCGCCAATAATGTATAGTTCAAATCATAATGTTCTGCTGCCCGGTCCATTTTATCCCGCATAAATGCCACAATTTCTTCACCCATAATCTGGGCTTCTTCGTTTTCCCCATGATGATATCCGGTTAAAGCAGTTAAAGCTTCAGCTAAACCAATAAAGCCCACCGAAAGAGTACCATTTTTAATTACATCTTCAATATAATCGTTGGCTTTCAACATGTCCGAATCAATATATAAGCCCTGCCCCATTAAAAACGGCATATCCCGAACTCTTAATTTAGCCTGAACTTCAAAACGGTGGTATAACTGTTCGCAAGTCAAATCGATAAATTCGGACAGACTTTGATAGAATTTCATTAAATTGCGTTCTGCTTTAATAGCTAACCGCGGCAAATTAATGGTCGTAAAACTCAAATTGCCGCGTCCATCGGTTACTTCCGGGCCGCAACGGTTAGACATTACCCTGGTGCGACATCCCATATACCCGACTTGATCTCCATAAGGCTTATTAAAAGATGAATCCATAAAGCTAAAAGTAGGATTAAGCCGTTGCGCCGCAACACGAATCGCTAATTTAAACAAATCATAGTTGGGATCCCCGGGGTTAAAGTTTACTCCTTCTTGAAGACGGAAAATAATGTTAGGAAAAATTGGGTTTTCACCTCGACCTAGCCCCTTTTCATAGGCTAGCAGTAGGTTTTTGGTTACGGTCCGCCCAGCCGGTGAAGTATCGGTACCTACATTTAAACTAGAAAATGGTACTTGTGCACCTGCCCGTGAATGCATGCTATTTAAATTATAGATCAATGCTTCCATAGCTTGATATACTTCTTCATTGCTGGCCTTTTCCATAAAAGGTGCCATGTCCCGGTCAAAAAAAGCAAAGGACTGCCCTCCATGCATATCATTCTGTGAACTTTGCAGAATAATAGCTGCGAGAGCAGTAGCTGACGCAGGCCGCCTAGGTGAGCGAATAAAACCATGTCCATTATTAAAACCATTTTGCAATAGTTTGCCCAACGGAATTTGAACACATGTTAGTGTCTTTCCATAAAAGTCCAGGTCATGAATATGATAGTCACCTTTTACATGAGCTTGGGCATATTTCTCTGGAATAAGACGGTTCAAGTAGTATGCCTTACTGGCTGCACTGGCAATCTGCAGCATTTTAGCAGATGGAGAGTTAGAAACATTGGCATTTTCCCGGCTAGTTTCTACTAAAATTTCACCAACGGCATCCATAAGCTCTGATTTAGCTTCACGCATACGGGTACGCTTGTCCCTGTGCAAAATATATGCTTTAGCTGTTTTAGCATGACCTGTCTCAATTAACGTCTTTTCAACAGCATCCTGAACATCCTCAACACTAAATATTCCACCATTATATCTTTGTTTTAAAAATTTTAAAACATCCAAAGTAATTTCTAACGCCAGCTGCCGGTCAGCACCGCCCACTGCTTTTGCCGCTTTATAAATAGCCTCTGTTATCTTACTCTCATCGAAAGAGGCTTCCCGACCATCGCGTTTTTTTATTTTCACAAACATACCCTTCCTCCATATTCATTTACTCTTTATGCTGAACCTTCATAAGCATTTCAAGCTCTTGCATAAAATTATTAATGTCAGCAAATTGCCGGTATACCGAAGCAAAGCGTACATAAGCTACCTGATCAATTTCTTTCAGCCGCGCCATTACAGCTTCGCCAATCTGACGGGTAGACACCTCTCGCTCAGTATTATTACGAATCTCTTTTTCAATCTTACTAACAGCTGTTTCAATAACGTCAACAGGTACTGGCCGCTTCTCACATGCTCTTACTACTCCGCCAAGCAATTTTTTTCGGTCGAACATTTCTCGGCGACCATCCTTTTTAATAACCATTAAAGGTATTTCTTCGACAACTTCATATGTAGTAAAACGGCGCGAACAAGCAGAACACTCTCTGCGCCGCCGTATTGAATTTCCTTCGTCGGCTGATCTAGAATCAATAACTTTGCTGTCAGCCACTCCGCAAAATGGACAGCGCATTTTCTCTCACTCCTTGATTAGTCTAATAGTTATGTTATAATATCTATAGTTCGTTAGACATTGCACACTATATATTGTATCTGCATTATTAATATACGCCATATATTGTGTATTTCCTGCCTACAGGGGAAAATTCTACAAAAAAAATCTCTAACCTTGATTATCAGGTTAGAGATTTTTTTTAATCATGCTTAAGCTCACCAGAATTACCAGCTTCCACCAAGATTACGTCCGTGCCAATTTTATTAATCTTATCCCATGGAATGACAATATCCTCACTTCGTCCAAATAGTCCCAGAAATTTCCCTAGTCCTGGCACTACTATGGCAGTAAGCCGGCCTGTTTCAACATCAATTTCTATATCTGTAATATTACCCATTCGTTTGCCATCGATTACATTGATAACTTCTTTCATTTTCAAATCGCTGGTTTTTAACATCCGCTCCCCCTCCTCAACTAACACTTATCAAATATGTAGCATCAAGTTCTACAATAAGTATATGAGGGACAAGGGATATGTGTGCCTAAATATTTATTTATTAAAAATCTCAGCTACCTTCCAACGGATCTTCGGCACAGGTGTACCTTCAGAACTTCCCGCATCGGCAGAGGCTGTCATTGGCGCCACTGAGGCATTACTGCCGTCGATAAAGCACAAAGGCGGAAATAACACGCACCACCAATTTTGTCCTGCCGCATCTCCTAACAGGATACGAACAGCACGATAGTCACCAGCCGGCAGAATAAGGCTGCCATAGGAACGGACCGGAAACTCAAAATTTCCCAATTGTACATCAACACCATAATTTGCGCCGTTTTCAGCCAGCGTATGCTTAGCCAGCCTAATAATATCTTCTTTGTGACTTGAAATAGTATTCTCAGCTTCTTTAGCATCTTGAACATCTTTTACATAAGGAGTTACATAAGCAACAACCGCGTCACGCACTTTTAGCTTAAGCTTTTGATCTTCTATACTATCGCTGTTGGCTAAAATATGCAGCCGGACATAATCACTTCGATTAGGAATAGCCGTACCGCGTTCTTGTTGGTAAAATAATAGACTCCAGCCACTGACAACAAAACAAACTAACGCAGCAAATAAGATACTTTTATTTCTAGGTAATGATTTTCTCCTCATTTTCTTTTTCCCCCATTACGAATTAAGTTTTTATATATATTTGCGCATATGCCCCAAAGCGGCTTTTTCCAGCCTAGACACTTGCGCTTGTGAAATACCAATTTCTTCAGCTACTTCCATCTGGGTTTTACCTTCAAAAAACCTTAACGTAAGAATATGTTTCTCGCGATCACTTAATTTACGCAAAGCTTCCTTAATAGCCACACCTTCAAGCCAGCTTAAATCAAGATTTTTGTCATCACTAATTTGATCCATTACAAAAATCGGATCGCCGCCGTCGTGATAAATAGGTTCAAACAACGAGATAGGTTCTTGAATAGCATCAAGAGCAAAAATAATTTCTTCTCTTGGCACTTTTAATTCGTCAGCAATTTCGTTAATTGAGGGTTCCCGCGAATAGCGACTGACAAGAGAATCTCGAACTTGCAACGCTTTATAAGCAATATCCCGCATGGATCGACTTACTCTTATCGGATTATTGTCTCTCAAATAGCGCCGGATTTCTCCAATAATCATGGGTACTGCATAGGTAGAAAATTTAACATTCTGTGATAAATCAAAATTGTCAATTGCTTTCATCAGACCAATACAGCCAACTTGAAATAAATCATCAACATATTCACCCCGATTATTAAACCGCTGAATTACGCTAAGAACTAATCTTAAGTTACTGTAAATCAGCTGTTCCCGTGCCGATTTTTCGCCCCCTTGCATTACCTCAAACAACTCACGCATTTTAGTGGCAGAAAGTACCGGGAGCTTTGCTGTATTTACACCACATATCTCAACCTTATTTACTATCATGTTGTTACCTCCCCAGTTTTCTAAGCTACTAAAAATTTACTTACTCACACAAGCATTATTGCCATGGCTTGGAGGTTTTATACTTACTCTGGCAAGATAAGCTATTTCTGACTAAAAAAAGGTAAAGAAAACACGGCTTGCGCCGAGCCTTTGGCGAAAACGGAAGCCGATGTCGCCCTTATCCAGGCGGAAAGTTGCACTTTCCTACAGGACAAAAAAAATGAGCCTTTCGGCTCATTCCATACGACTTATTTCTTTGCGCAACCTCTTTATTATCCTTTTTTCCAGACGTGATATGTAGGATTGTGATATTCCAAGCATATCAGCTACTTCTTTTTGCGTACGCTCGTTACCGTCATCATTTAATCCGAATCTAAGTTCCATAATTCTTCGTTCCCGGCCGGAGAGCTTGTTCATAGCCGTGTAAAGCAGAGTTTTATCAACCTCTTCTTCCACCGATTTGTAGATTATATCATTGTCTGTTCCTAAGACATCCGAAAGTAAGAGTTCGTTTCCGTCCCAATCGATATTAAGCGGTTCATCAAACGACACTTCAGCCCTGGTTTTACTATTGCGGCGTAAATACATCAATATTTCATTTTCAATACAGCGAGAAGCATAAGTAGCAAGTTTGATCTTTTTGATTGGATCAAAAGTATTAACCGCTTTTATAAGTCCTATGGTACCGATACTAACCAAGTCCTCTACACTAACTCCGGTATTTTCAAATTTTCGAGCAATATAGACCACAAGACGAAGATTACGTTCAATAAAGACGCTTTTGACAGACTTATCACCCTTTTGCAGACGGTTAAGCAAAAAGACTTCTTCGTCACTTGATAAAGGCGGTGGCAAAATTTCCGCACTACCCACATAAAATACTTCATCCGGTTTGAGCCAACCAATCGCCTGAAGAAAAGAAATTAATTTAAGCTTAATATATAGTTTAACTATCGGCCAGGTAATGCGCATACACCCGCCTCCTTTGTCGTATTAAAACTAGTAATAAGCGCAGGATGCAAAAGAGCCTGACAGTCGCTGCCATTACCAAATACGCCGTCATAGAGACCAATTAAAACCTCTGACGTATAGGCTAATCCCTCTTCAGTCATCACTGTAATACTATCTGGTCTAAAACCCAACAACATGCTCTTACCACCAACTGATTGGCAAGGTATAATTTCCACCCGAGCCAGCCAGACTGAATCCTTGCATTCATCAAGCCTAGCAAGCCATGCCTCTGAACTGTTTGCTGTCAAATAGGAAGCAACTTGTGACCCTACCAAATTTAGTGCCGATTGCCAAGCCAAAAGAACCACCGGTTTGCGTCCTAACAATGAATAAAGGCCATTACCGGTATCCATCATTCCAACAATCTCTTCGCACCGCCCGTCATACTCAATTTTGGCACGATAAAAAGTCTTTCGTCGAAACATACTGCTAAGCATTCTTCTGGCCAAAAATACAAGAAGCGTTACTGCAACGGCACTTCCTACCGCCAATGTTTTCCACGATATCTGAATATTACTGTCTGACCAATAAGGGCTTTCGCTTTGAATAAAATAAAGCCAGCCTAACGTTGCTCCGCCTAATGCAAAAGATACGATAAAAAAAATACCTACAAGCATTATAGTTATTTTGACTGGTCTACGACCAAAGGCGGCCAAGATAAGTGCTACCGAAACTATTAACTTCCCCGCAGTCCCGTATAATATTTTCAGTTCAGGGAAAATGCCAATCAAGACATACATACCACCCGCTAATGCCGCCAAAAATAACCGATACCAGCGGAAAGAAATCCCTGCAGCATACGCTGTAACTGCCAGGATAATGCTGTTCATTATAAAGTTTACAACTAACACTACATCAGCATAGATATACACAATGCCATGCCCTTCTTATTTGGTATTTAATACCATGATGAGTATCTTATACATAGCAATATATGCTCTTGATTTAACCACTATTCCATTATAACAAGCAAATAAATAGAATAATGTAATTTTTTGCCAATTAGTTAATTCAAAAAAAGACAAGAAAACACGGCTTACATCAAGCCCCGAGAAAGCTGAAGATAATGCTGCCCTTATCCAGACGTAAGGTGCCGCTTTGTATTAAAATATAAAAAATCCCCGGCTCAAAATTTGAACCAGGGATTCTACTATCTTTTTTTTATCGGCGCATCCAAGCCGGAATATCGAGGTCCCGACCTTTAAACGGTTCTATCACCGGAGTCTCTGTTTTTCCTTCACCGGTTTTAAAAGGCTTAGGATCAAAACCAGTTGCAATTACGGTTACTCGAACTTGGTCGTCAAAACGTTCATCGATAGTTGCGCCAAATATGATAGTTGCTTCAGGGTCTGCAGCCTTGGCAATAATATCAGCCGCTTCATTAACCTCGAATAATGTAGTATTAGGACCACCAGTGAAGTTAAGGAGAACACCTTTTGCTCCATCAATTGACATTTCTAACAGCGGACTTTTAACTGCTGCCTCCACTGCTGCTATCGCTCGGTTATCGCCTGTACCAAAACCAATACCCATCAGTGCTGATCCAGCTTCACTCATGATGGTTTTGACATCAGCAAAGTCAAGATTAATCAAAGCGGGTACAGCGATTAGATCAGAAATACCCTGTACACCTTGCCGCAGCACATCGTCAACGATTTTAAATGCATCCATAATCGGGGTACGCTTATCGACAACTTGCAGCAAACGGTCATTAGGAATAGTAATTAGCGTATCTACTTTTTCTTTTAGTTTTGCAATTCCTCTTTCAGCCTGAAGCTGACGTTTACGACCTTCAAAATTGAATGGCTTGGTAACAACACCAACAGTTAATGCGCCTACCTCTTTAGCACATTCAGCAACTACAGGAGCTGCGCCGGTTCCCGTACCGCCTCCCATACCAGCTGTAATAAATACCATGTCAGCGCCCTTAAGAACCTTTATTATATCATCACGGCTTTCCTGGGCTGCTTTTTCACCGATATCAGGATTGGCACCAGCGCCTAACCCTTTAGTAAGCTTTTCACCAATCTGAATACGATAGGTAGCCTCGGAACCAATTAATGCCTGAGCATCAGTATTTACAGTAATAAACTCTACACCTTGCAGCCCGGCTCCAATCATACGATTGACCGCGTTGTTGCCACCGCCACCCACGCCGATAACTTTTATCGAAGCAAACTGATCTAAGTCCATGTCAAATTCCAACATTACTAAGTTTTCCCCCTTAACATCTATCAAATTTTCAGTAGTCTTTTTGCTTTGTGGATAAACAAGTTCCAGGGACTACGCTCGGAAACAGGCGTATGCGCCGAAACACGGGCACCGTGGTTTATAAGGCCATAGCACACAGTATTAGCCGGATATGCATATTCAGCAGCCAGCTTAGTAGGACTAACAGTTTCAGTATGTATCTGAAAAACTCTAGCTACGCAAGCAACCATACTCGGCATTATCCCCGAACCACCAGTTAAGTAAATACATTCAGCCCCTTGACTCTCAGGTAGGTGCTTATCTAACAACGGGATAAGATATTCATGCAGCAGAGATACAATTTCTTCTACTCTGCTTTCAATAATATCATACAAGAAGTCAAAAGGTATATTCTTATCTGTAGTTCCATAGTCATTGCAATCTAAAATTACTCCTTGATTGCGTAAATCGGGAGATAATCGGGAGTAATAGCGCTTAATCTCTTCAGCATGAGCCCAATTAACGCTTAATCCTTGCATTAAATCATTTGTTATGTAATCACCGCCTAAGGGTAAAGAAGCAGAGAAGCAGAGATTACCGTTAGCGTAAATAACAAAGTCAGCAGTACCTGCACCAATATCCATAAAAACAAAATTGTTCGGACGGTTAGGCAACTCTTTTTTTATTGCTTCAGCAGCTACAATATTACTGGCTACAATCCCCTGTATGTTCACGCGGTTCCCAGCCAGTGCATTAGTAAGATCCTGCATCACTGCCTTAGGGGCTGAAACAATATGAGCTTCCACTTCAAGGGCTTCGCCTGGGTGAACAGCAGATTCCCGTACCGGAAACACATGTAAAACATCATTTTCATTATTAGCAACGGCAAAAACTGCAGCTTGGCAAGCTCGATCAATATCTAGTTGAGTAATCGTCCCGGAAAGAGGTGACGCAATGCTGCCAATACTATTTTGAGCGCTAAGCGTTGATCCACTTATTCCTAAATACATACAGTCGGTATTCTTGCTATCAGAAGCCATAACAACACAATCTACTGCTTGTCTTATAGAATGCGCCAAAGCGTTACAATCAGTAATAACTCCTCTGGTATATCCTCCCGTTGGAGCAGTTCCACTACCTATAATCTCTACTCTGCCATCGGCTTGTGGTCTCCCGGCAAACACTTTGACCATACCTGTGCCAACATCAATAGCTAATATAGTTTTTCTGTTCATAATTCCCTCGCAGCACAGTATTATGTTTCTTCCCAATAGTTTCAACAAAAGTAGCATTTTCCCTTTTTTTTTACTAGGAAAATCGACGCTTTTTTTTAAAATAATAGTAAAGCTTCAAAGCCGATAAAATTACCAAATGGCCTTGAAGCTTTATTATTTATTTTTTTAGAAAATATCGCCTAATAATGGCCAGGTTTTGGAAAATACGTAAACCAAACGCTAAAAGCGAAACATAATACAAATCAATTCCTAACCTGTCGCCAATGTACACTAAGCCGGCCGCCAGCAAAGCATTAGTAAAAAACCCGGTTATGAACACAGTGTTATCAAATTTTTCCTCAATACCTGCCCTAAGACCACCAAATACTGAATCTAAAGACGCCAGCAAAGCAACTGACATAAATTTAGCATATTCGACTGGCACTGTAATAGGAAAAGAAATACCAATAATTAAACCTATAATAAGTCCGGTAATCGGCAATGCCATAGTTAACGACCACCCTCCTTAACCGGTTTAGCAAACTCAAACCGGAAAGCGCCTTTATATGCCGGCACGTTTACAATATCTTGTCTTTTGATAGATACCTGAATTCCCCAAAACTGCAATGTCTCAATTACACCGCCACGCATTTTTAAGGCATTTTCTAAAGTTGTCGGGTCACCTATTGCGCGAATGTCATAGGGTGGAGAATAGCGGGAATTATTAACAGATAATGTTGGGCCTGCACAGCGAATTTCAGAGCTAGCAATAAGCCTTTGTTCATTAATCGAGATAGCTTCGCCACCTGCCGCCCATAACTCATTAATTACTTTTAAAATATCGTCATCATGAATTAAATATAAGTTAGGATTTTCTCCCGGTTTGGATTGGCGTTTGCTGTCGTCAATAGTTACAATAATTCCAGGGCCTTCCACAGCTACTACGCCCGCTCCCATTTTTACTAGTTCAAATTCTTTTGTTGCTGCCTCGGCACCTGAAGCGCGTTTAAGTTCTTCGACTTGTTTAATAAGCGTGTCCCGCTCTTTTTCAGTTTGACTTAAACGCTGAGATAAGTCTTCGACTCTTTGGTAAGGAATGCTTGATTTGATGTCCTGCGTAGTACGGAATTGCACTGCAAGCATAATCCCCAATACTACACAGACTAGAGCAATCGCGAATTGCCCTTGTTTGATGGGTAACAAAATATCGTCTCCTTTCAAAATACCTACTTATTACGCAATTTAATGATAGGGGAAGTGTAATTGAGGTCTATATAGTCAACCACCATCTTCTTCGCGACAATTTCCTGCAAGATTTCCCCTGTTAATTTTGCTTTTTCATTAAGACGCTGACTATCGCCAACTCTAATATAAACAGAATTAGTAGTGTAGGCAACAAGCTCATCTGTCGATTTTATATTAACTTCTGATAATTGATTTAATACATCCTCATCTAATGCCGCTAAATATGTTAAGACATTTAACAGACCAGCGTTGTTTACTTGATCCCCAACATATACATTTCCCAAACGAACACCTGTAATAATAGGTACTTTTACCTGTTTCAAATTTTTAAATGCCGCCATTACTACGCCCTCGCGATCGATCTCTACAAACCCGTATTGACTGGCGACGAAAGCTAATGGCTGACGTTCCTTAATGTTAATGATAATAGTAGCTGGAAATTTTCTTTCGACATGAACTTCTGCTACCCGGAGATCACTTATCAGCCGCTCCGACAATTCAGTGGTTTTTAGTCTAAAAATATTTATCCGCTCGGGAACTCCGGCTACCCGCAATACTTCTTCAACGGTTACATACTTATTGCCTTCGACTAACACTGTACCAACAGTAAAATATGGGGAATTAACAAACAAAAAAAATGCTATCAGCAAGGCCAAAGCCGCCAGCCAAAGTGCCAAGATGGACGCTCGTCTCTGCCTGGCCACTTTCAAGCGTTCTGCCGTCTGCATACAATCACTCCTGTAGACGTCTTCTGCAGTAATTATACACCGGATTGTCCACTAAATAAATAAAAAAATGAGCAGTTAATACTGCCCATATTATCATTATTCTTCCACCATTAAAAGAATGCGTTCGCACAAATCAGCAAAAGATATGCCTATGGATGCTGCAGCCTTAGGTACTAAGCTAGTGGCCGTCATGCCGGGAATTGTGTTAATTTCCAAAACATAAGGCTGATTTTTCTGGTCAAGCATTACATCAACCCGGCCAATCCCCCGGCATCCTAACAGTTTATAAGCCTCGAGTGCAATCTGCTGTACCTTCTCAGTGACATCATCTTCTAATCTGGCGGGAACTATATACTCGGTAGCACCCTTGGTATATTTTGATTTATAATCATATTTTCCTGATTGTGGCACTATTTCAATTATTGGCAGTGCTTTGGGCCGGTCAGTACCAAGTATTGAAACTGTTAACTCTTTTCCTTTAATAAATTCCTCAACAATAATATGACTGCTATACTTAGAAGCTTCAGATACGGCAAATTCTATGTCTGCCGCTTTTTCCACGATTACAACACCGATACTTGAGCCCTGAGCAGCAGCCTTAACCACCACGGGAACACCAAACTCAGCTAAAATTTCGTCCGCCAACTTCTTTTGTTCTACATCCAGCTTGCTGTACAAGCGAGAACGCGGTGTTGAAATCCCTGCAGCTATAAATTGACGCTTTGTTACTCCCTTATCCATTGCCATTGCACTTGCCAGGACTCCTGAGCCTGTATAAGGTATGTTTAACATTTCAAGTGTACCCTGCATTAAACCATCTTCACCGTAAAGACCATGAATAGCATTAAATACTATATCAATCTGCTGCTTTTGTAATTGCTCCACAAAACTACGGGGGTTGAGGTCCATGCCGACGGCATTATACCCTTTTTCTTGCAACGCTGCCAGAATAGCCTTCCCTGTATTCAATGATACTTCTCTTTCAGCAGATGGTCCACCCATGACAACTGCAATCTTTTTATTTTTCATAGAAAATCCCCCTCTAGTTACCCTGTGCCTTTACGATTTGAGCCCCCAAGGCCTGCAATTTTTTTTCAATACTTTCATAGCCGCGTTCAATATGGTATACTTGCTCAATTTCTGATGTACCTTCTGCTGTAAGTGCCGCCAGCACTAAAGCGCTACCAGCTCTCAAATCGGGTGCCGCAACAATGGCCCCCGTCAGTTTAGGTACACCGCGAATAACAGCAGTCCGGCCCTCTACTTTAATTTTAGCACCCATTCGGGTAAGCTCGTCAACATGCTTAAAACGATTTTCAAAAATAGTTTCTGTAATTATACTTGTTCCTTTGGCGATTGTTACCAAAGATAGCATTGGTGCCTGCAGATCTGTCGGAAAACCCGGATACGGCAAAGTTTTAATATCCACGCCACGAAGTTCTCTTGCCCGTATTCTAATCGAATTCTTACCAGTTATTATCTGAGCACCAATATCCTGAAGCTTATCAGTAACAGAAAATAGATATTCAGGAATGATATTCTCAACTAAAATATCGCCACGTGTCATAACACCTGCCATTAAAAAAGTGCCGGCTTCAATCCTGTCGAACATTACGGTATGTTCGGCAGGCATTAATTTATTCACGCCATCAATTCTAATTGTATCCGTACCTGCGCCACTAACTTTAGCACCCATTTTATTAAGCAAAGCCTGCAAATCAACAATTTCAGGCTCACGTGCTGCATTACGAATAATAGTAGTGCCTTTTGCCAACACAGCAGCCATAATAGCATTTTCGGTAGCACCAACACTAGGAAAATCAAAATTTACTTCCCCGCCGCTCAGCTCTTCTGCCTCAGCATCTATATATCCAAAACTTTCATCTACTTTTGCACCGATTCGTTCTAAGGCTTTGATATGTAAATTAATAGGTCTAGGACCAATAGCACAGCCGCCTGGATAAGATACTCTTACTTTGCGGAATCTACCTAGCAGTGGGCCCATTAAAAAAACAGAAGCCCTCATCTCTCGCATAAGATGCTCAGGTATTTCAGCCTTATAAACATTAGTGGTATCGATTAGCATTGTATGACCTTGCCTGGTTATCTTAGCCCCCAGAACTGTCAATATATCCTGCATAGCTTGAATATCACGCAAATACGGCACATCGTGAATAACGCTGATACCAGAACACAAAAGCGTCGCCGCCATAATTGGTAAAGTAGCATTTTTCGCTCCGCTAATACGGACGGTGCCACTTATTTGTACTTCTCCTTTGACGATAAATTTCTCCATCGTCTTCCCTCCCAGAAAAGTACAATCACCCTTATTTATATATCTAATCTCTATTTCTAAATCTTACTGTTGCTGGGTGAGCTTTTCAACTAACTCCTCGCCAGCCTGATAAATATTGCCAGCTCCCATCGTCATGATCAAATCCCCGGGTTCGGCTATTTCCGCCAGATAACGGGCAATTTTGTCTTTGTCCGGAATATAAGTAACCCGCTGGCTAGTTTGCCGTTCAACTTCATCCTTAATTGTTTCTCCGCTAATTCCTGGAATCGGCTGCTCACCGGCCGAATAAATGTCGGTAAGAATCAACATATCCGCCGGAGTAAACGCCCCGCCGAACTCTTTACATAAAAATTTCGTACGTGTATACCTATGAGGCTGAAAAACACAAATCAAACGTTTAGGTTCTGTCTGACGTGCTCCTTTTAAAGTGGTTGCAATTTCCGTAGGATGATGAGCATAATCATCAACTACCCAAATACCGTTAACTCTGCCTTTGGACTGAAAACGGCGTTTAGCACCTTGGAACATACTCAATCCTTCTGCAATTTGGGAAAAATTCAACCCGACTTCCATACCTACGGCCACGGCAGCCAGAGCATTTGTTACATTGTGCAAACCTGGCACACAGATTTTGGCAGTACCTAACGGCTCACCTCCATGATATACATCAAAGGTGGTAACCGGACCATCGGATTTTATATTGCGCGCAGTATAGTCTGCCTCATGCTCCAATGCATAGGATACATAGCGTCTCCCAATGTTAGAGGCAATATCTCTTACATAAGCATTGTCAAAGCATAAAACAGCCACCCCTTCTTTTGGATCAAGCTTATGTAAAAATTGATCAAAGGTACGCAATATATTGTCCATAGTCTTGTAATAGTCCATGTGGTCATTTTCAATGTTTGTTACAACGGCAATCTGAGGCGAAAGTTTTAAGAAGGAGCCATCGCTTTCATCTGCTTCCGCAACCAGATAGCGGCCTTTACCAATTTTCGCGCTACCACCAATAGACTCCAATTCACCACCAATGATTACTGTCGGATCCACTCCTGATTTCTCCAGCATAAGTGCAATCATCGAAGTAGTTGTTGTCTTGCCATGAGCACCAGCTACCGCAATTCCTTGCTGTTTAGACATCAAAAATGCCAACATATCAGCTCGGTGATAAATGGGGATTTTATGGTCACGCGCAGCGTTAACCTCAGGATTATTGTCGGGAATAGCAGTCGAAACAACTACAGCTTGCGGATCGCCGATATTTTCATAATTGTGGCCAATATGAACTGTTGCTCCAGCTTGTTCAAGCTTAGTGGTAACAGCTGATTTTTGGGCATCAGACCCGGAAACAGTGTACCCCATATCAAGCAAAACTTTTGCAATGGAACTCATACCCGAGCCACCGATACCAATGAAATGAAATTTTTTTATGCTACTTAACAATAGATTTCTCCCCTTTCTTGCGCCCCTGTCTCCAGTGACCGCATTAGCAGAAGAAGCTTAACTCTGGCACGACCCGGTTGCCACCTTGGCATACAACATTGTATGCGTTACCAGTAAGCGTTGCTACCAACAATTAATATTAAGGTTTTTTCAAACTTAACGCCAATTTGGCGATCGTCTCAGCAGCTTGGGGTCGTCCTAACTCTCTGCTCTTATTAGCCATATTAGCTACCGTCTGCGGATTATTGAGCAGTGTTTCGATTGAATGTATCAGTTTAACATCTGTTAACTCTTTATCGGCAATAACCATAGCTGCTCCATGGTTTTCAAGAACCCTAGCGTTAAATTCTTGATGGTTTTCTGCGGCATAAGGATATGGAATAAGAATCGCAGGTATGCCTCTGGCCGTTAGCTCAGCCAACCCTACCGCACCGGCCCGAAAAACAGCCACATCGGCAGCCGCCAAAGCTAAAGGCATATTATACAAATAAGGTTTGATGATAATATTACCATCACCGGAAAGCTCTATACCAGATTGTTTAATATTGCCAACTATGCTATTATACTCGCTTTGACCTGTCACATGCAATATTTGAATGCTTTCATTACCATTAAAATGTTTGCAAATCCCTAACATCGCGGTATTTATACTACGTGCACCACGACTTCCGCCTACCACCAGCAGTGTAAGTCTATCGGGTTTAATCCCCAAAACTTTTTGCCCCTCTTCACGCGTAGCCGACATCACTTCTGGCCTGATTGGATTGCCTGTAAAGACTATCTGATCAGGCTTGTACTTCTTAAAGTATCGTTCCGCCTCGGCGTAACCCACAGCGATTTTATCAACAAACCGAGCCAAAATCTTATTAGTTATGCCCGGTATAACATTTTGCTCTTGAATTAGGGTAGGTATTTTAAGCAAACTGGCTGCTAGTAAAACTGGACCGCACACATATCCGCCAGTACCAATAACTACATCAGGTTTAAACTTTCTTATTATTTGAACTGACCGCCAAACGCTGCCTGCTGTCGTAAACAGTGTTAGAACATTCTGCCAGGAAATTTTTCGTTCCAGGCCTCGAACTTCAATTGTCGTAAAATTAAAGCCTTCCTTAGGAACTATATCGGCTTCAAGACCATGTTTTGTTCCCACAAATAAAATTTCGCAATTATTAACTAACTTGGCTACTTCTTTTGCGATAGTAATGGCGGGGTAGATGTGACCACCTGTTCCCCCGCCAGAAATAATTATTCGCATATGTATTGCCTCCTAATTCATTTCAAGCTGACAAACCGGGATATATTGAGAAGAATACCCACTCCGGATAACGTAAAGAGCAAAGATGATCCACCAAAACTAAGAAAAGGAAGTGGTATTCCCGTCACCGGCATTGAGGCAGTCACTACTGCAATATTCATAAGTGCTTGCAGTACTATCATACTAGTTATACCTCCAGCAAGCAAACTCCCATAAATATCTGGCGCCGAAATTGCTATTTTAAAGCCACGCCAAGCAAACAAGAAAAAAAGTATTACAACAGTAGCTGTACCTATAAAACCAAGTTCTTCAGCTAAAATCGCAAATATAAAATCCGTATGCGGTTCAGGCAAATATAAAAACTTTTCCCGGCTGCGTCCAAGCCCTACGCCAAACAAACCGCCGGAACCTATAGCATACAAAGACTGAATAATATGGTAGCCGCTATTTAACGGATCTGCCCATGGGTCGCTGAAAGCCAGCAATCGTTTTAAACGATAAGGCTCTGCTATAATCGCCGCAACTATGCCCGCAACACCTACAGCACCGAGGGAACCTAAATGTGACAACTTAGCCCCCGCCGCAAATAAGAGGATAAATACGGTACCGCTGACAACAAGTGCAGTCCCCAAATCAGGCTCTTTTAAAATTAAACCAAACACTAATAGCAGCATCAACAGTTGCGGAACGACACCTTTTACAAAATTTCCAATCTTATCTTGGGACCTTGCTAGGCTATTGGCGGTAAACAAAACCATACTCAACTTGGCAATCTCGGATGGCTGTAAATAAAGAGACCCAAACCCCAGCCAGCGTCTAGCACCATTAACTACTTTGCCCAAACCGGGAACAAGAACAAGGACTAATAGGACCAAGGTAACTATCATGATAGGCTTAGCCAGTTTACGCCATGCATGATAATCAATATTCATTGTAAGCAACATGGCCAGTATTCCCAATGTAGCCCATATCATCTGGCGCTTCAAAAAATAGTAGCTGTCATTATAGTTTACATATGCTGAAACAGCACTCGAACTATAAACCATTACTATACCAAACCCCAACAAACCAATAATGGCAAAAAAGATGACGTAATCGGGCGACTTAGGTCTGCCTACCAATCTCGCTCCCCCCCTTAGCCTAAACGGCGCACTAACTCCTTGAAAACCGTCCCCCGTTCCTCGTAATTGTTAAACATATCATAACTAGCACAAGCCGGAGATAATAGAACTACTTGCGGCGGCTTAGCCAACTTATGTGCCAGAGACACCGCCTCGTCAAATGATGCCGCGTTATGAATATTTTTAACATCATTACTTGCTGCCGCCTCAGCAAAGCGCTCTTGTGCTTCACCTAACAATATTAGGTGATCTACCTTTGCCTTTGCTAACTGCATAAATTCAGTTAAATCTGTATTTTTATCCCGTCCCCCGGCAAGTAAAATAATATGCCCATCAAAGGCTTCTAAGGCTTTTATAGAAGACTCGGGGTTGGTCGCCTTGGAATCATTATAATAAGGTACACCGGCAATTTCCGTCACAGGTTCAATTCGATGTTCGACACCGGGGAAGGTTTTAAGAATCTCTGCCATAGCTTCCGGCTGAGCTCCGGCAAAATAACCTATTGCACAAGCTGCTAATGCGTTTTCTACATTATGCCCGCCTTTTATTTTTATCGCATCAACCGAGCAAATATCTATTGTTTTACCGTCCCATCTGAGTCTAATAGTACCATCCTTGACAAAAATACCGGAATCAAGCTCCTGCTGACGACTAAAATAGACCACTTTACTTGGTGCCCGTTCGGCCATTCCCCGTACAGCAACATCATCATAGTTTAAAATTATAAAGTCATCAGCTAGCTGATTGACAAATACCCTTTCCTTCATTTCCTTATACACAGCCATACTACGGTGTCTGTCTAGATGATCAGGTGTCAGATTTAAAATAGCGGCAATGTGCGGCCTGAATTTTATAACACCTTCCAATTGGAAGCTTGATATTTCAGCTACAACAAAACCTTTTTCAGCCGATTCCAGAGTCTGTTCGGAAAGTGCCGCGCCAATATTACCGCCCACAACTACTGGACAACCAGTAGTTTTAAGAATTTCCCCAACAAGAGTTGTGGTTGTAGTTTTACCGTTGGTTCCGGTTATAGCTACCATTAGTGCAGAGCTTAGACGGTAAGCCACCTCGACTTCACTAACAACAGTAATTCCCCTGTTTTGAGCTGCAGCAACCAATGGGATGTAAATGGAGATGCCTGGCGATAATACCAAATAGTCTATACCATCCAAGAGATCTTCATTCTGATTTCCTAGTTCCAGCATAACACCCGATGCTTTTAGCGCTGAGAGATCTTTATCAATTTTTTCTTCGGTTTTAGCGTCGCTTAAAGTTACGCGAGCGCCTAATTGCTGCAAAATGCACGCTACCGAAATACCACTTATACCAGCACCTAAAACCAAAACTTTTTTATCCGCAAATTCTGTCCTTCTAGCCACTTATATCCCTCCTGCCCGGCTGATTGCTAATATGCTTAGGGCTACAACTGCAAATAACACGCCTGTCAGCCAAAATACCGTTACTACTTTTGTTTCTGTCCAGCCGGATAACTCAAAATGGTGGTGAATAGGACTCATTTTGAAAACACGTTTACCGGTTGATTTAAACGAAGCTACCTGAATAATAACTGATAATGCCTCAATCACAAACACCCCGCCAACAATCACCAGTAAAAATTCGGTTTTAGTCATCACTGCAACTGCTGCCAGCGCCCCTCCTAAAGCTAACGAACCAGTGTCTCCCATAAACACTTTAGCAGGATGAGCATTATATCTTAAAAATCCAAGACAAGCCCCCGCTAACGCTACACAAAATATAGCAAGGTGAGGCTTGTTAAAGTAAAGTGCGATTACAGAATAAGCCAATGCCGCAACAGTCGTTGTACCCGCGGCCAAACCGTCAAGTCCGTCGGTCAAGTTAACGGCATTGGTAGTACCTACAAGCACAAGAAAAATCAGCAAATAATATAAAGCCCCAAAATCAACATTAATACCAAGTACAGGTATCCATAAGTCAGTACCACGTCCGAAATAAATACTAGCAATATACGAAAGCGCTAGCGCCATAATAATTTGCCCTAAAAGCTTTTGCCGGGCCTTTAGGCCTAACGAACGCTTAAGCACTACTTTAATAAAATCATCGAGAAACCCGATTACCCCATGGCCTAATGTAACAAATAAAGCCAACAATACTTCCGCATTATTTCCTGCAAATATGAGACTGGGAATAACGAGTGCCACTAAAATCAGCACCCCACCCATAGTAGGTGTGCCAGCTTTGGCATAATGGCGTTCAGGACCTTCTTCTCTGATGCTTTGCCCAAATTTAAGCTTTCTTAACATAGGAATAAGCATCGGTCCGGCTACTATAGCAATACCAAATGCCATAGCGGCAGCATACAACAATTCCTGCATGATAACCTCCTGTATTGGATCGTTGCGATTACAGCGATATATCCTTAAATGTCTCCAGCATAGTTTCCATCTTCATACCGCGAGAACCTTTAAATAAAATATAATCTCCAGGCTTTATAATACTCCGTAAAGCTTCAATAGCTTCCTTATGTCCGGCAAAAGCCTGAACCTCTTTTATTCCATGCTCACGGGCGGCATCGGCAATATGTTTTGCGAGTTTGCCCACAGTTAGAAGAACTTCAATTCCTTTTTCCGCGGCTATTTTGCCAATTTTGTGGTGAGCCTCGATAGCGGCTTCACCTAATTCTAACATATCACCAAGAACCGCTATTCTGCGGCCTTGACTAATGCTAGCCAGAGTATCAAGCGCAGCCGTCATAGATAATGGACTGGCGTTGTATACATCATTAACGACCGTATATTCGCCATATTTCTGTACTTCAAGCCGCATTGCGCCAGGTACGAAACTAGCGATTCCGGCTTGTAACTCGCTAAGTTTGAGGCCTAGCTCCCACCCAACTGCGATAGCGGCTAATGCATTGTAAACATTGTGTATGCCAACAGCATGTAAAACAATTGAAACAGAACCGCGCGCACTTAAACAATCAAAGCGTGTAACTAATTGACCATTTTCTCCACTGACAATGTTTTCTGCACGAACAGAGGCGCCGGGATTTAATCCATAAAGTACTACCTTCCCCCGGGTTTTATTTTGCATGGCCAATACATAGGGATTATCCGCATTAAGTATTACTAAATTATCATGACCTATAGCTTCCACAAGCTCGGCTTTAGCTGCAGCAATATTATCAAGCGAACCTAGTATTTCCATATGCGTTTCCCCTACGTTGGTTACTACTCCTACCGTAGGCAGCGCAATTTCTGCCAACTCCTGAATTTCCCCCCGAGCCCGCATACCCATTTCTACTACAGCGGCTTCATGACTTTGTTCAAGCTTTAATAACGTTAGCGGCAAACCTATTTCATTATTAAAGTTAGCTTCTGTTTTAAGAACTTTAAACCTACTGCCTAACACGGCAGCTAACATGTCTTTGGTAGTAGTTTTCCCATTAGACCCAGTAACGGCAATTACGGGAATAGTAAAACGCTCCCTATGAAATCTTGCTAATTGCTGCAACGCGATAAGCGTATTTTCGACCTCGATTACGGTAACATCCTCAGGAACAGTAACAGATTTACTGGCAATTACCCCAGTAGCTCCTCTTTCTGCAGCCTGACCGGCGAATTCATTCCCGTCAAACCGCTCACCTACCAAGGCAACAAATAAATTTCCAGGTTGAATATTCCTAGTATCAGTAGATACGCCCTTAAACATTTTATTGCCTTTAGCGTTTATCAGCCGCCCCCCGGTTGCTTTTAATATTTCAGTTAAACTAAAATCAGCCATTTACATTCATCTCCTTGATGACCTCTCGTGCTACCTGCCTGTCATCAAAATCAATAGTTCTTTCTTTTAATATTTGATAGGTTTCATGGCCTTTACCGGCAATAAGTACAATATCCTGCAACTCGGCCAGCTTTATTGCTTTGGTAATTGCTTGGCGACGGTCAGGAATAACTTCATACATTTTGCTGGTACCATCTTTAACTAATGTTTCTTTAATGCCTACTTCAATATCCGCTAATATTTTTTCTGGCTCTTCACTCCGCGGGTTATCTGATGTGGCTATCACTATATCACCGTATTTAATGGCAAGACCACCCATAATAGGCCGCTTTGTGCGGTCACGGTCGCCACCACAGCCAAATACCACAATAATCTTACCTTTGGCAAGCTGCTTTGCGGTTGTAAGCACATTTTCTAAACCGTCAGGCGTATGTGCATAATCAACAATAACGGAAAATGATTGACCGGCCTGAACAAGTTCAAAACGTCCCGGAACGCTGGTAAACTTCTCAAGAGCCTTTTTCACAGTTTCCGGTTTAACGCCTTCCGCCAATGCGGCTCCGACAGCTGCTAACACATTATAAACATTAAACATACCTGTTATGGCCAGATTAAGCTTCATTATGCCAAAGGATCCTTTGATATCGAAACTAGCCCCTGTTGCCTTAACATCAACGTTAGTAGCAGTTAAAGCTGCATCCTTGTTAATCGCATAACTAATAACCGGGCAAGTTGAGTATTTGGCCATAATAGCACCGGCATTATCGTCAAAATTTATTACCGCGGTTTTACCTTTCTTGGTACTGTTGGATTGGCTTAGCCGGCGAAACAGCTCTGCTTTAGCTTCGGTATATTTCTCGACAGTTTGATGGAAATCCAAATGATCTTGGGTCATGTTAGTAAAAATACCTACGTCAAACTCGCATCCGGCTACTCGGTTAAGCACTAGAGCATGTGAAGACACTTCCATTATCGCATATTCTACTCCGGCAGCTACCATTTCCGCCAATGTTTGCTGTAATTCAATAACATCCGGCGTAGTGTTCTTTACCGGCAGTACTTTATCATCGATCAACGTTTGAATAGTTCCAATAAGCCCCACCTTGTGACCGGCTTCCCGTAAAATAGTACGAATCAAATAAGTCGTCGTCGTTTTACCATTAGTGCCTGTTACACCAATCATTCTTAGCTTATGACCGGGATAATCAAAAAAGTAAGGTACGATGGCCTGCATGGCAGCCCGGCTGTCACTAACTTTAACTATAGTTATATCATTGGCTGATAACTCGGGAACATCTTTTTCAATAACTACAGCTACAGCGCCCCGCCTAGCGGCTTCTGCTGCAAAATCATGTCCGTCAACATGAGCACCAGGCAAACAAAAGAACAGTGTCCCCGGAATTACTTTACGTGAATCGTGAGTTACTGTCTCAATAGTTCTATCGATTCGGCCCTTAACCTCAGGCTGCATCAATAATTTCAGTAGTTGTTCTAAATTCTTGACCATTTGATTTCCTCCTGCCCAAATATAGAAAAATTTACTTAGTTTAGCAATCTCTTATTTTATTTTTACCAATATTATTGCTTTTAACGCTTTTACTCAAAATAGGTACTAATACTTGTTCCTGCTGATACTTTGCTGCCAGGCAGAGGGTCTTGTTTTATAACTTTCCCACTTGCGCCTACCGGATTGATAACAAGCCCCAGTTCCGCCAAGACATCCGATGCTTCGCGCTGGGTCCGCCCTGTTAAATCGGGTACCGTAACCTCGCCCGACGAATATCTTGACGTCAGGGTATACAAAAGTACTCCACCGCCCGCGGGGATGCGGCTTCCTGGTTTAGGAATCTGGTCTGCAACCCTATCACCCGACTCCTCAACCCTGGGGTTTAAACCAGCCTTTTGCAGCTCCTTAATTGCTTCAGGTACACTCAGATTAATTACACTGGGAACTAATACATGTGCATCAGCGTTACCAGTTTTCGTCGATTCTGTAACCTGCGGATTTACCTTTAAATATTGTAATACATCTTTCATTACAGCGCTAAATACCGGAGCAGCGATTTGCCCGCCGTAATACAATCCAACAGGCTCATCAATAATAACCAACATCGCTACTTGTGGATTATCGGCAGGCGCAAACCCAACAAATGATGCAACATATTTATCAGGAAGATAGCCGCCTGCTCCAACTTTTTGCGCTGTACCGGTTTTACCGGCAATCTTAAAGCCTTCAATATAGGCATTTTTACCTGATCCTTGTGAAACTACCGATTCTAATATATCCTTAACTTGCTTTGTTATTGAAGTATCAAGTACTTGCCGGACAACGTCAGGCTGAAAACCTCTGATAACTTGGCCGGATTTATCTTTAACTTCTTTGACAATTTGAGGCCTTAGCAATTTACCGTCATTTGCTACTGCGGCTACCGCCGTTACCAGTTGTACAGGCGTTACAGCAATACTTTGACCAATAGACATAGTAGCAATATTTATGGGTGTAGCCTTGGCACGGTCAATCATAATGCCTTTGGCTTCTCCCGGTAAGTCAATATTAGTGTGCTGACCAAAACCAAAAGATTCAATATAGCGGTAGAATGGGTCACGTCCTAAGCGTAATCCTACATTCACAAATCCAACGTTGCAGGAGTTTTGAACTACTTCAGTAAAACTCTGGCTGCCATGGCCGCCATGTTTCCAACAGTGAATATTTCGTCCCTGAACTTCGACTTCACCCGGATCAAAAAATCTTTCTTCAGGTTTAACAATATGCTCAGACATAACTGCCGATGTCGTAATAATTTTGAACGTTGAACCAGGCTCATAAACATTCGATACAGCAATATTCCGCCACAATTTCGGTGAGAATTCACTGAACTTATTAGGATTATAATCTGGCCTGTTAGCTAATGCCAAAATCGAACCATCACGAGGATCAATAGCGATAATAGTAGCCGCCTTGGCCTGGGTTTCCTTCATTACCTTTTCAAGCTCACGCTCAACAATTTGTTGAATAACTACGTCAATTGTTAGATAAACATTGTGTCCCTCTACTGGCGGAACAAACCGATGGGAAGCATGAGGAATCTCTCTTCCTCGTGCATCATATTCAACAACAATACTCCCTGAACGGCCTTTTAAGTAACTGTCAAACGTCATTTCCACACCGTCAAGTCCTTGACTGTCAATCCCATTAAACCCTAAAACATGAGCTGCTAAATTATCGTAAGGATACTGACGCTGACTTTCTTGAGTAAGGCCAATTCCTGGAAGACTAAGCATCTGTATTTGACGAGCTGTTTCGGTGTTAATTTTGCGTTTTATCCAAGTAAAGGCCTGACGCCGTTTTAATTTGTTTTTAAGATTGTTTTCATCTAATGCCAAAATAGCAGCCAGTTTGGCTGCTGTCTCTTCAGGATTACGTATTTCGGCTGGTATCGCATATACAGATTCCGTGCTGACACTGACTGCAAGTTCACGGCCATTCCTATCATAAATAATGCCACGTTTGGCCTCAACTGGAATTTCACGTATGCGCTGATCCACAGCATTCTCCGCTAGCCAACTACTCTTATAGAACTGGAGATATAGTAAGCGACCAATCAACCCCATCATAATTACCGATATCAAAAGAAAAAGGAATGCCACCCTTTTCCTGATGGTAACATGCGAAACAGATGCCACTTATGTATCTCCCCCATCATCTAAATTACCGCCCTTTACTCGCCTCCGCTTTGTTGACTTTAAACGCACTTAACATCTTATCAGCTACCCCTTCAGTCTTAGCAGCGACAGGCTGAGGCTGACTGGCTGCAGGAGCAGTTGCCGATGCGTAATAAGCGTTCTTAGGCATAACTAATCCCAACTCTTTTGTCGCGATTTCTTCGATACGCTGCGGCGACTTAAGTTTGGCAATATCCAGCCGCAAAAGTTCATTTTCCTTTTCGACTTTTGCAACTTGGCTTTTAACTTTTACCAAATCATAACCGGCTTGAACAATAGCAGCACTCTGCATGGTTGTAACCACAGCCATTACAGTCGCAATAACTACTAATATCAAGCACTTAGCACGCAGCCGTTTGTCGGCTTTTTTTACAACCTTGGGCGCAGGCGAAGCGGCTTCTTGTTCATATACATACATTTCTTGCTTTTTATGTACTAACATTTTTATTGTTCCTCCCCACTATTTAGAACAATTCCCAGATTATAACTTTTGTGCTAGCCTAAGTTTAGCACTGCGAGCCCTTGGATTGTTTTCTAGTTCGTCGGCCGATGGTGGAATTGGTTTGCCTAATACCTTGACTTTAGCCTTGGTATTGCAAACACATATCGGCAACTGTGGCGGACAAATACACGTTTTGGCTAACTCCTGCAAAGTTTGTTTAGCGATTCTATCCTCTAGCGAGTGAAAAGTTATTATACCGATACGTCCACCGGGTTTTAATCTTTCAACCGCCGTAATAAATGTATCACGTAGAATTCCCAATTCATTATTTACTTCAATTCTGATAGCTTGAAATGTTCGTTTTGCAGGATGTGGACCATCGCGACGCGCCCCGGCAGGTATAGCTTTTTTTATAATATCTACCAGTTGCCCGGTTGTCTCAATACTGCCTTTCATTCTATCTTCAACGATAAATTTAGCTATCCGTTTCGCCCATCGTTCTTCGCCATACTCAGTAATTATTTCAGCCAATTGTTGCTCTGTATAAGAATTTACGACATCATAGGCTGAAAAATTGGCATTGGGATTCATGCGCATATCAAGCGGCGCATCCTGCATATAGGAAAATCCCCGTTCGGCAACATCAAGCTGATGGGAAGAGACCCCTAAGTCAAACAATATGCCGTCAACTAAACCTGTATCTAATTCATCAAGAACCAAACCTAAATTTTGAAAATTATTCTGAACAATACTTATTTTGCATGCCGACTCTGCCAACCGCTGCTTACCGGTATTGACTGCTGCCGGATCTTGATCAATACCAATCAACCATCCTGTTGCTGCTAAGCGTGAGGCCAAACGCATTGAATGTCCAGCCCCCCCCAACGTACAATCCACATAGATACCCTGCGGGTCGGAAAAGATACCTGAAACGCTTTCCTCCAGCAACACACTGGTATGTTCAAAATTAAATTCTTGCACTTAGACCACTCGTTTCAATTATAATTAAATCCCTAAATCGGCAAGGTTCTCGGCTATTTCGGCCACTGTGGGACTAATTTGCTGGTTATACTTGTCCCAAGCACCTTTATCCCAAATTTCAATTCGGGTAGATACGCCAATAACCACAACATCTTTTTCCAGATTCGCATGTTCACGCAAATTAGTCGGCAATAACACCCTGCCTTGTTTATCACATTCCAATTCAGCTGCCCCCGAAAAGAAAAAGCGTACAAAAGCTCTTGCTTCTGGTTTGGCTAATGGTAGTTTTTTTAATTTTTCTTCTAGGATAGCCCACTCGCTTTGGGTATATACAAATAAACAGTTATCAAGTCCTTTGGTAGCAATAAATATTTCTCCCAGTTCTTCACGAAATTTAGCAGGGAGAATCAGCCGTCCTTTGTTGTCAACAGTATGTAAGTATTCACCCATAAACACGGCTGTCATCACCACCACAAAGATAACTCATCCACTTTTCACCACTATACACCACTTTTTAGTCTATTCTGGGCAAAAAAAAAAATTCCTGCCTAAAATTTGCAGGAATTTAAAAAAACAATAAATGGAGACTTAAGTCCTATAGCCAACTCATCAATTTCTTATCAAACCAAATCGTTCCAATACCGGCGCACCATTAAGTCTGATAAAAAAACTCCGAAAAGTCTGCTGACCTCTAAATATAGGAATACGCTCCAGTGCGTAAGGATTACTGTCAATACCAGCCTGCCCATACCTGATGGTAAATGCCGCCCTATAACCCGCCTGTTTTACCATTTCTTCCACTTGTTGATTATAGGCCCCAGTAGGATAAGCAAAGTATCTCACTTTAGTTCCCAATTGTCTTTCAATTTCTTTACGTGAGTTTACCAATTCGTCCATAGCCTGATTTCGGGGAAGATTAGTAAGCGCAATATGAGATACTGTATGCGACCCAAAGACAAAGCCATCCTGTTGCATCTGCCGTATTTGATCCCAAGTCATAAACCGCTCATCGTGCCCGACCAAATCAGTAACAATAAATATCGTTGCAGTAAAACCATACTTTTTCAAAATAGGATACGCATTAGTATAGTTATCAAGATATCCGTCATCAAACGTAATTAATATTGGCTTCTCCGGTAATTCTTTATCATGATTAAAATAGGCCATAAGGTCATCTGGCGTAATGGTAGTATAGCCGTTTAGTGACAAATACGCTATTTGCTCTTCAAATTCCTGAGGAGGTATAGATAGAGCATGATAAAATGTATCGATCTTATGATAATTCAAGATAGGAACATCAGCAAGAGCTGTACTTTCGAAACGATTAACATTGCGTCCAGCGACCACCGCAGTAGTGCTAACGGTAGACGATGCTAAAATTAATAAAAAAATTAGACCAAGAATAATAAGACATCCCTGGCGCCGGCTAAAGCGGGACACCACATCTCCTCCTAAAATCCCCGGCCATTATTCCGGGTTAATTTATTACGCCAAAACAAAAGGACTCCGCCCAAAACAATAGAAATTGCACTTATGATTTGCGCTAAACGCCACCCGTTTAGCATCTCGCTATCAAGCCGAAATTCCTCAGTAACCACACGACCTGCAGAATAAAAAATTATATATAATAAAAATAGACTGCCTGACGCTATTTTGTTCGGTTTTTTGGCCGCTATCCAACTCATCGCGAATAGTAAAATAAATATTAATAAATTCCAAAGGGACTCATATAAAAAAGTGGGATGAAAAAAATCGAACTGCTCATAGCCAATCGGTCGATAAACATAATCAATATAAATTCCCCAGACAACATCAGTAGGATACCCAAATGCATCCTGATTAATGAAATTTCCCCATTGTCCAATCGCATATCCTAAAATAAGACCAGGCACAACTAGGTCAGCCCAACGCCAAAAAGAAATTTTATTCACTTTGGAATATAGCAAAATAGTGAGCGTAACTCCAATTAAGGCACCGTGAATCGCTAACCCTCCATGCCAAATTTGGAAAATTTCATTCGGTGCATCTGCATACAATGGCCAATTTACCATTACATAATAAAGCCTGGCGGCAATTATTCCCATAGGTATGCAGTAAAGTGTCAACTCAAGCAATTTATCCGTATTTTCTTTATGCAAACGGATATGATACAAATTAATTAAATACGCAATTATTATGGCAACTGATAAAATCAAACCAAACCAACTAAAGTTAAGCATTCCAATCGAACAAGCAATTTTTCCCATGTACACTCCTAATGCCGTCAGATTTGCATATAAAGTACATAAAAACTAAAATGCAGGCGATAATAAAAGCATCGTACGACATTCCCTAAATTCATAATAAAGTCATGACAACCATTAGTCAAGTATGATATAATTAATTGTCTTACCAACAAATTCCATAACAATTCAAGGAGGCTAGAGAATGACTATTACTAAAGAAATGAGCATTGTCGAAGTTGTACAAAAATATCCTCAAACAGTTCAAGTATTTCGCAATTTTGGCATGGGCTGTCTGGGCTGCGCTGCTGCCCGTTTCGAAAACATCGAACAAGGTGCCGCTGCCCATGGTATTGATATAGCTGCTTTAGTTGCCGACTTAAACAAAGCAGTAAGTGAATAATTGTAAAAAACGGGCTAATGCCCGTTTTTTTTTTGTGCTACATACATTTTACCACAACAATTCCCGACGCCGCTTCATAATCGAGAGCCAATTGGGTATTCCCGATTTCCAGAACAAAAGCAGGAAATGTTTGTATCATCTCAAGTTCCATCCCTGGCAATAAGCCAAATACAGTAAGCTTTCTCAAACTTGCAGCATCGCGGGCAGCTATCCCCACAATTTTGCCTTTTTCACCAGCTTTAAGTGTAGTGACAGATTGTTCTATCATCTTATCCCCTCACCTTTAGAATGCAAATAAACTAAGTACTCTATGTACGAAAGCCGCCGAACCAAAAGCTATCAAAACAATCAATATTACCATAGTAACAGCAGTAACCATACCCCGTTCTTTAGCCATAACAGCAAACTGTGCAATACAAGGAACAAACAAGGTAATAGCAATTGCAGCAATTACTAATTGAGTATCGGTCAATTTTCCTGCAATCGTCAAGTCATACAATCCGGCCGCACCATAATCACGGCGGAAAAAACCTAGAAGAAATGTTTGAGCAGCTTCCGGCGGTAAACCAATAAATAACATCGCAGGCTCAAAACATTGGATTAATTCATTCAAAATACCGCTATAATCTCCTACCCACAGCACTACACTTGTGATAATAAATACAGGTAATATCTCCATAAAATACCAGGACATTCTGCTATAAGCTTTCTTCACGACATTAGATAATAACGGCAGCCTAAGTGGTGGTATTTCCATATAAAAAGCGCTTCGTTTACCTGGTACCAGCTTAGCACTGATCCAACCTATAGAAATAAAAACCACCAGCATATACATACTCCAAATGGCAACTGCGGCAGTATTATGCGATAACAGGGCAAGCACCACACCCAATTGCGCCGAACAGGGTATCGTTAACGATAGTAAAAAAGTGGCTAATAGCCGTTCACGCCTGCTTTCTAATGTACGCGTAACCATAACAGCCATTGTGCCGCAGCCTAGCCCTAACGTTAGCGGAATTATGGCTCGCCCATTAAGTCCAAAATAACGAAAGGCTGCATCAACGAGCATAGCCAGCCGAGGTAGATAGCCTGTATCTTCAAGTATCGCAAAGACAAGAAAAAAAGTTCCGACAATGGGTAGAATAATAGCTGTCGCGTAGCGAAATCCCATAGTAAAAATACCAAATTCCCCTACCAACAATGAGTTTACCCAGTCCCAAGGAATAAACGTTCGGGCTAGTCGTTCTACAAACGGATTAATTAAGGGTACAAATACGCTGTTATTTATATAATCTACGAGATAACCTGCACCAAATTTACCCACAAACTGATATAAGCCAAAATATAAAACAAAACATAGAATCGGAATTCCTGTCACCGGACGCCTGGTTACCTTACCAAGCCAACCTGCTAGAGTCCTGGCAGGCTGCCTCCTCAGTTTTGCATACTTCACAACTTTAAGTACTATTTCATCGGTAACAACCTGTAATTCCGCTGCAATCATAGCCTGAAGGCCAACCTTGTATTTTACTGATAATTCTTTAATTACAGCATCAATTTCTAGCCATTCCTCTTCCGTCTGCGCCATATCAAGTGTCATTTGGTCACCTTGCAGCAACAATAAAGCGCTGACTCGTTTACCCAATCCATAGTGACGTGTTAACCGTCGGCTAATCTTAACAACGGCTTGCTCAATTTCTTCCTGTAAAGTAAAAACTTTAGGAATAGCTCTCTTGTGGTTAGCAATTGCTTGTTTAAGATTATCGAGCCCTATCTTTTTAGCAGCACAAGTAGCGATAACTGGAATCCCCAGCACTTCTCCTAATAGTTTTATGTCAATTAACATCCCCCTATCTTGGGCTTCATCCATAATGTTTAGATCAAGTATAACAGGTAAGCCGGCAGCTATAAGCTGCAACGTCATAATAAGCATGCGTCGTATATTTTTAGCATCAATAACATGGACAACTACCTCTGGCACTTGGGTAGTTAATAACATCCTGGTTACTTTTTCTTCATCAGTTATCGGGATTAACGAATACATACCCGGTGTATCAATAACTTCAAAATGTTTTTTTCCACATTTTAAACGGCCTATAGAGATATCAACCGTAGTTCCCGGATAATTAGATACAGCTACATAGCTGCCTGTTAAATAGTTAAATATTGCACTTTTACCGACATTAGGCGAACCGACTAATACCACCTTTGCTGCTGTATCGTTCATTGCTGAAATCCCCCGCTTGTTTGAAGAAAATATTATTGATACTTCCTATGCTTAAGAATGCGGGTATATGCGTTTGTCAGGCAAAATAAAAATCCCGGTCATGTAGACCGGGATAAAGTTAAACTATCTTTTCTAGTTTAGCAGCAATATTGGCTTTGGGCATATAACCCATTATTTTTTCTACTTCGTCACCACTTTTGAAGACAATCATTGTTGGCAAACTCATGACACCATACCTTTGTACCAGTGACCGGCTTTCGTCCACATTGACTTTGGCAACCTTGATTCGGCTATCCATTTCTTGTGCCAGCTCATCCAGAACCGGTGCCAACCTAGTACAATAACCACACCACGGTGCCCAGAAGTCAACAATCACGGGAATAACCGAGTCTAAGACTTCCTCTTGAAAATTATTTTCGTTGGCATTGACTACAGTCGCCATCAGACAGTCCCCCTTTAACTAATTTCTTATATATCCTGTTTGTGGTTGCGAAGTTCAGCTAATACACAATTTTTATCAACCACATTAAGACCAAGTTCTTTAGCCAAGGCTACTACATTGGCAGCGTTGGAACCAGGCTGCAGCCAAACATTCTTAATTCCTAATTCCGCGCAATTATTTATTATCTGTTCACTAATCTTCGCCGGAACTACAATATTCACAACCTCAGGCGTAATCGGCAAATCACTAAGCGCCGGATAGCATCTATCACCAAGTATTTCGTTTATGCCCGGGTTTACTGGATACACATTGTAGCCTGCTGCCTTCAACACTTTATAAATCTTACAACCATATTTTTCTGTGTTATCAGTAGCTCCTACAACCGCCCAATGTTTCAGTTTCAGCATTGACTCAACATGACTCACAGAGCATCCTCCTTACCGTTATTTTACGGCATCAACCCTTAAATCATTCCTCAACGACTGTTACTTTATTCATTACATCGCCTTGATTGATTTGATCGACTACATCCATACCTTCAATAACTTTTCCGAATACAGTATGTACGCCATCCAGATGAGGTTGTGGTTCGTATACAATAAAGAACTGGCTACCACCGGTATTTGGACCGCGGTGTGCCATAGATAAGGATCCCCGTTCGTGTTTATTCGGATTACCTTTGGTCTCACAAGGAATGGTATACCCCGGGCCGCCGGTACCGTTACCCTGAGGGCAGCCACCTTGCGCAACAAACCCTTTAATTACGCGGTGAAACATTAATCCATCATAGAAGCCTTCTTTAATCAGCTTTTCAAAATTTGCTACTGTTTTAGGGGCATCATCCTCAAACAGCTCAATAACTACATTTCCTTTATCCATTTCGATAATCGCTTTTTTCAAATTGTATCCCTCTCTTAAATAGAATTATTTTATTATAACATAGTTAGTTATAACTTGGCAAAACTGGAAAATCACAAATAAAAATACTCCTTCTGCATAGAAAGAGTATTATAATTATTTATGTAACCCAAAATGTCGTCACTCAATATGTTCAAAACCTGCCCGCTAGCAGGTGGGCGCTTTGTAGTTATGGTTTTGCCTTCCACTCTCAGGAGGCCCGGCAGCTGCATAACATCAAACTCCCCATGTAAATGAGTCGGTTGAACATATAAAAGATTAACGAGCACTTCAGGCATTTTCCGTTCGACATATATATCTTATCATGACCTTCACACTAGCTCAAGAATGAAAACAACGCAAAAAGCTGAGTTTTTCGATTAATATACTAAGTTACTCTTAAAAATACCGTTATATCTTGATTATACGTAGGCGTAAGTTATTTGACTTTACGGATATTTTGCTATTAACTTTGCTATCCACTCAAATTTCTAATCATTATAACAATCCATGTTATCTTTATCACTTGCCTATACGTAATCTAATTACTTTTATTCGATAAAAAGTCTCAGATAATAACCTCGGCTTTGTCGTCCACACAAAGCCGGGGTTTATTACTTATCACAATAAATGTCTGATACAATTTAACAGGATGATTGTCGGTCTGTCGTCATGATATTCGACTATATTTACAGCAGTATTATCCTGTCTTATACTCCACACATGATTTAAATGAATATCAAGTATGGCACACATAATTGTACCAATAGTACCGCCATGCGCCACGATAACTACTGTTTGTTCCGGGTGATCTTTAACAATTTTTTTTATAGCAGCGTAAGCACGCTCTTTGAGTTGATAGAAGGTTTCGCCTCCGGGAATTTCTAGTTCATCCGGCGTTGTCCACAGCTTGCCTAACATTCCCGGCCATTTTTCCGAAATTTCTTCGTAAGTAAGCCCTTCCCATTCGCCAAACTTTATTTCTCTTAACGCAGGAACACTGGTTACCTGTAAATTATGTTTATCGGCAATGCATTCTGCTGTTTTAAAAGCCCGGGATAAATCACTGGCATAAACAGCGTCGATCTTCTCGGCTACTAACCTTTCAGCTACAGCTTGCGCCTGTTGGAGCCCTTTATCTGTCAAAGCAATATCACTATGGCCTTGATATTTTTTAGCTAAATTCCACAACGTTTGTCCATGCCGCACTATTATTAATCTAGTCATGAGTTTCTCCTTAACACTTGTTCCAAATGTCCGAGCAAAATTTCATTTTGCTCAGCTAGCTTTACAGCTACCCGCATGTAATAGGGAGACAAACCGGGATAGTTGCCACAATTACGGATTAAAACACCGTATACGGATAACGCCCGGCCTACTTCGGCAGCAGTATAGCCTGATTGACTTATATCCAACAATATATAGTTAACAGCAGGCATAAATGGCCTTACACCTGCTAAAGCCTTCAGTTTTGTGTATAAAGCATTTTTTTGGTATTCTATTACCTCACGGCTTTTGCTTTGATATATTTTATCCGCTAACGCAGCAACTCCGGCCGCTTGGGCTAAAGAATTAACGTTCCATGGATCTTTGGCCGCATGCAGTTTGGTGGTAAGTTTAGAATTAGACAGGCAAAAACCGAGTCTAAGACCAGGTATAGCATAAAACTTTGTTAGTGAATGCAGTATTACTAGGTTATCATAATGTGAAAGCAGCGGGCGGCCTGTATACACCTGATCATCAGAAATAAAATCCATAAATGATTCGTCAACCACTACCATTGTTCCGGCTTTTTTGGCCGCTGATAGCAACTTTTCAAGCCGGCCGACTTGCAAAAGCGTACCCGTAGGGTTATTGGGGTTACCAATAAAAACAATATCTATCCCATTTAACCGGCTGCATAGTAGATCCATATCAAGAACAAAATCATTTGCTGCGGATAAATACATATATTCAATAGCAGCCCCGGCAGCTCTCGCAGCACGCTCATACTCGCAAAACGCAGGGGCTGGAATAAGTACTCGCTTAGGACGCAGGGTATGAGCCAGAACATACAATAATTCGACTGCTCCATTACCTGCTGTAATATATGAAGTATCAACCTGATAATGGTTACTTATACATTCTTTTAGTGCAGACGCTTCAACGTCTGGGTAATGAATAACCTGTTCAATAGAATTAATTAATGCTTGCCGTACACGCTCAGACAATCCTAAGGGATTAATATTTGCACTGTAATCAAGTACACTTGCTATCTTTTCCCCACGTTCTCTTGCCCAAGCGTGTACATTACCCCCGTGAACAAAACTGACTGGTTTACCTTCAGCGTTCACTGCCATCATCTCCTGTTACAATAAGTCCGCCGCCTATCAGCCGGACAGTCCTCAAATAAGTAACTTCAGGACAAGCACGGGTTACTTCATCAATACAATTCTCATGCCCATCCATAGTTGTTGCACTGAACATAATTCCTATTACTGTGCCACTATGAGCCGCACAAACACCAACAGCACCAAAATCGCGGCTCATAGATATTACCTGCTCAATACAGGGTTTAAACAATATCGTCTGATTAACCAACGCGCTCAAGGTGGCACCTTGGCCAATAAGCCGGGCATCACCCGTTTCGAGACCCTTTGTCACCAATTCAACGGCGGCAGCAATCTGTTGTTCATTGGCTCGGTTTAAACTTGCTAAATCCTCACGATCATTAAAGGCCAGCGTATCCACTTCACCGCCAACATCAAAAACAGCAATATACATAGGTGGTGGATACCCTAGTTGCCGTCGAATTTTTCCCTGGACATGATCAAACATAACAATTCCCGGGTAGAAAATACCATCAGTAGGTTCAATTTGTAAGGCAATATCGGCAATTTCATCACAAGACAGTTTCTTGCCGGCAGCGGCTAACGCAGTAGCCTGACAAGCAGCACTGATATCAGCGCTGCTGGAAGCCATACCTTTTCCCACCGGCAAATCGGATGTTACTCGTAATCCGAAATTTCCTGAAGTCTTAAGATAATTAAGTGTTTTGACCATAGCCGCTGTTGTCTTAGGCTCAGCGCTTGCCCTCGAGCCGTCAGGAATAACTGATACTTCTGAATACCAATCCACCGGACAAGTAATCAAAAAGTTAACCCCATTTATTGTTCCCTGCACCAATTCGCCGCATGTGCCAGGTGCTTTAACTTTTATGATCATAGAAGCCAGCCTTTCAATGATTGAATCTTTTTAGGGCTAAATGACAAACACAAGTAATGTTATTAATTCAGTCAGTTCTGTAACCGCACCGTAGGTATCACCGGTAAGACCGCCTAGTACTTTGGCAAAATATCGAGCTGCTGCAAGTCCAAACATAATAGCGACCCCGGCGCTAATCATTGCCTGAAGACCAAGCGGGATAATGATTACCAAAGCTGTAATGGCCGCAACAAAGAGCGCATTGCGACCAGCATACTCGGCAAATGCTTTTCCCATACCATCAGGCCGGGCATAGGGAAATGAAGTTATACTTATAACCATTGTCAAACGTCCTACGATAGGCATGATAACAAGTGCAGTAGTAAGCATGGTCGGCGTCATATCAAAAATCACCGAGTATTTCAATAATAAAAGTAAGCCAAAAGCCACTACCCCATTGGCTCCCACCCGGCTGTCTTTCATGATTTCCAGCATTCGTTCCCGTGAACGTCCCGAAAATATGCCGTCGGCGGTATCCATAAAGCCGTCACAGTGTAAGCCGCCGGTAATTATAATTTCTGACATAACAATAACAGCAGCTAACACATGCTGGGGCAAAAATTGGCTTAGTATATAATTTAACCCAGCCAGAATAAGCCCGATAATAGCACCAATTAAAGTAAAATACTTTACACTGCTGCCAAATCGCTCAAGTGACCAGTCTGTTTGCTCAACAATGCGGATGCGGGTAAGAAACTGTAACCCGGTAAAAAAATCCTGCAAATATATCCCTCCTTGAATTGCGCCTTGGCTACGAAAGCAGCCATTTTAAAGCAAATGCCGCTGCAATAAACAAGGTGGTAACTACATACATAATTTGAATAGTTTTTTCGATATGTATGGGCCCAAGCTCTACTTTAGCCTCTCCCATGTGGGCGCGATGGGAGGCAATTCCGCCATAATAGTTTAATCCCCCCAGCCGGACTCCTAAAGCGCCGGCTACTCCGGCTTCAGAAAAGCCGCTATTAGGACTAGGATGCTTGGCAGCATCACGCTTGAGGGATTGCCACGCACCGGCCGCATCCAACCCAAGAATTTTAGCGGTAATAATAATCAGTAATCCGGTAATTCGTGCCGGAATATAGTTGAAAACGTCATCTATCCGGGCGGCAACCATACCAAAATCCCGGTATTTTTCATTTTTATAGCCAACCATAGAGTCCATAGTGTTTACTGCGCGGTACAAACAAGCCAAGGGTACACCACCGATTATAGCATAAAACAACGGTGATATAATACCGTCAACAATATTTTCGGCAACAGTTTCCACAGTCGCCCGGGTAACCTCAGGTATATCAAGCTCAGCTGTGTCCCGTCCTACTATCCAACCAACCTTAACCCTTGCTTGTTCCATATTTCCGTCACGAAGATATCCGGCTATTTCCCGCCCAGCTTCGGCCAAACTACTAGGAGATATAGTAAATGAGAGAAACATTACCCCTCCAATATAACCGGCCCAAGGGTGAACGGTAGTTAACGCTGCCAGGGTTAGCCATACTGCCGCATACACCGTAATCAATACAATAATCACTAATACTGCACCGGCAAACTTCTTCCGCCCGGCCGAGTTATTTGGGTTTAACAGCTGCCGTTCCAGCCAAGCAATAAAGTTACCAATAACGACTACGGGATGAAGTGATGTACGTGGATCACCAATTAGGCGATCAATAATAACCGCGCCTATTGCTAAGTAGTGTTCCATTTCTATCTACCATTGGACTCGTTCATAATACGATAAACTAAATCCATATCCATATTCTTCCGGACAACATCGGCCAGCCGATTATAAGCTGCATCTTTTAGCGCCTGTGTATCCCTGATAACCCCCAGCGGAGCCAGCCCTTTACGCACTCTCAGCGCATCAAGTACTGTCCGGCGATAGGAGTCATTATCAAAAATCCCATGCATATAAGTCCCCATAACCAGCCCATCTAAAGAGACAACACCATCAGACATAGTTACTTTCGCTCCCGAACGGGTATTAATGGTAAAAGCAACATCTACCGGGCTCAGAAATTGAGTACGACCCATATGAATTTCGTAGCCTTTCAAGTGAGTGCCACTATAATTAATTCCTAAAAAACTATGATTAATAGCAGTTGCTTCGACCTGATGGGTTACTTTCTCGGGCTCAAATATGGTAATGCTATCAATAAGCCCCAACCCCATAACCTTATCCAAGTCTGACTCGGTGTGTTCAGGATCTTGCACTTCTCGTCCAAGCATTTGGTAACCACCGCAGATACCAATTATCGGCGTACCATTTTTTACTAATTTGATAATTTCCCGCTCATAACCGTTATTGCGAAGGTACAGCAAATCTTCGGTAGTATTCTTGCTGCCAGGTATAATAATCAGGTCGGGTTTGCCCAACGCCTCGCCTTGCCTTACATAGCGGACCGTAACATCGCTCTCATTTGCTAAGGCATCAAAATCAGTAAAATTAGATATTTTAGGTAGACGCAGAACGGCAATATCCAGATCGCCGGTTTTAGCTGTTTGCTGCTTATCTTCCAACGATACCGAATCCTCGTCATCAATTCCAAGCCGATCAAGATGCGGAACAACCCCTACTACGGGCTTGCCTGTTTTAGTTTCAAGAAACTCCAGCGCCGGTTTTAATAAATTAATATCACCCCGGAATTTGTTTATGATTATGCCTTTGACCAGATCGCGCTCATCGGGGTCAAGCAATTCCAGCGTCCCCACTACCGACGCCAAGGCTCCACCTCTATCAATATCGGCGATTAGAAGTACAGGAGCGCCAGCAAGCTTGGCGATCCGCATATTAACAATATCATTAGCTTTAAGATTAACCTCAGCCGGACTACCGGCTCCCTCAATTACGATAGAATCAAAATCCTTATGTAATTTTTCAAGACATTCAGTAACTACGCCAAGGGCGGTAAGACTATAGCCGGAATGATATTCTTTAGCAGACATGTTTCCTACCGGCTTACCCATTACAATTACTTGCGAACAGGAATTTCCTGTAGGTTTCAATAATACGGGATTCATTTCAACAGCAGGATCCAGGCCGGCAGCCTCAGCCTGAGCCACTTGCGCCCGTCCCATTTCTCCGCCTGTTTTTGTAACATAGGAATTAAGAGCCATGTTTTGGGCTTTAAACGGCGTTACCTTTAGTCCATCCTGTTTAAAAATCCGGCATAACGCCGTTGTTAAGATGCTTTTGCCAACATGGGAGCTTGTTCCCTGCAGCATAATTGCTTTAGCCATTAAGCTCACCCTCCTCCAGACTAATGGCTATTTTTTTTAGTTCAACAGCCAAGCCGCTTACAACTAAATATACTTCGTCTGCACATTTTGCTATCTTTTGATTAACAAGGCCTGCCACATCGCGGTATTCCCTGGCCAGGGCATTATCAGGCACAATACCTGTGCCAACTTCATTACTTACGAAAACTACATCGGCGTCGCCTTGCTTAGCGCTGGTCAACAATTTATCAATTGCTGCCACGATGGTCTGGTAACGACCTTCCCGGTCAGTTGGGGCATCTTCAGCTAATAAAAGATTGCTGGTATATAGTGTCAAACAATCAAATAAAACCGCCTCAGCACTTTGCACTGCCTGCGCCATCGCCACGTCAGCATGGTATGGTGCTTCAAACGTAACCCAATTAGCCGGCCGGCGGCTTTTGTGAAGCTGTACCCGTTCTTTCATTTCTTCATCATAAACTTGGGCAGTTGCGATATAGGCAACTTTTCGCCCGCCTTGTGCGACATATCGTTCGGCAAACATACTTTTGCCACTGCGTGCCCCGCCGGTAACCAAAACAATCTTCCCTGACATCTATTTTACCTCCTGCTAGCCAAGCTCCTATACCGAGCACACCGCTCAACAAACCGCTTGGCGGCTTGCCGATTACCTGCAAAATGCATATGCAGGTAAGAAGCCAGAATCTCATCTGAAGCATAACCGCCCTGGTATTTAGCCCCTGTCCGCATTTTTTTAAATTCAAACGCCCAAGGAAACTTCTCAGGCTCTATATCCGGTGTCATCCGGGAAAAATGAAATTCGTGCCCGCGCAAAACATCACCATTGCTGCATAAGACGTTATCGGTCAAAGCTGTTGCTTCCACATAACCCACAGTTTCAAGTTTAGCTTCCATCTTGGATACTGCTGGAATTATACCGGCCATGTCATGCGCCTGCCCGTTAAAGTCTACTATCTGCCGCGTTAAATACATCAGACCGCCGCACTCAGCATAAATCGGTATACCCGCTTTAGCTGCACTGAGTATACTATTGCGCATAGAAACATTTCCTGATAATTCTTTGACAAACATCTCGGGAAAGCCACCACCCAAGATAATACCATCGATATCCGGTAACTGTTTATCGTTAAGCGGACTAAATGGTACAAACTCTGCACCAAACTCAGTCAACACCTCAAGACTTGAGGGATAATAAAAAGTAAACACGTCATCCTGGGCTACGCCAATGCGAATGGTTGCCGGATTGACCCTATCCTGAGCTGCCAAACTCCGGCCAGGCAACGAACCTGCTGTTTTAGCTAAATCCAGCAAATTATCCAAGGCTACCTGTTCAGCCATTTGGCGTCCCATTTCAATGACAGTATTTGCCGCATCGTGCTCGGTGACGGGCGTCAAACCTAAATGCCGTTCAGGCATCATAAGCCCGTTATTACGAAAAACTGCCCCAATAACCGGAATACCTACTTTTGCAAGAGCCTCACACACCATTAATTTATGACTTTCCGAGCCAAGCCGGTTAATAATGACGCCAGCTAGATTAACATCCGGATCGTACATTTTGAAGCCTAAAGCAATAGCCGCAGCACTTTCGCCCATAGATTTTGCGTCAATAATCAGCACAACCGGAGCTTTAAGCATCTTGGCCACTGCAGCCGTACTGCTGACGCCCGAACGCCCGCCATCATATAGGCCCATAACGCCTTCAATAATGGCGATATCATTCCCGGCCGCCGTACTGGTAAATATTTCGGTAATTGTTTCAGGCGGCACCAGCCAGGTATCAAGGTTATGAGCGTTTTTGCCACTGGCTAACCGGTGAAAGCCTGGGTCAATATAATCAGGACCAACTTTATAGGATTGAACATTTAAGCCACGTGCAGTTAATGCTGACAGTATACCTGTTACGATGGTTGTTTTGCCAACACCGCTATGTACCCCTGCAATGACAATCCGTGGAATATTCGACTGCCCCATAGCTATCCTCCTAGTATCGGTCTCGCGTTAGCCATAAAAGCCTGATAATTACTTGCGCGGCCGTGTTGTTAAATCAGTGAGTCCTGGTTAGCGGCCAAGCATATACATGACTGCATTAACTGAAGCTGCAGCAATTGGGCTGCCGCCCTTGTTCCCCAGTACGGTAATAAAAGGAACAGGCGAAGTAGTATTGAGCAGTTCTTTGGATTCTGCTGCGCCAACAAAGCCTACCGGTACACCAACTATAAGCGCGGGTTTGATACCGTCTTCTTTAATCATTTTTAGCACTTCAAATAAAGCGGTAGGAGCATTACCTATCGCTACAATGGAACCATTAAGTTTAGTGCCAAACTTGCGCATAGCTGCCATTGAGCGGGTTATTCCCGCCGCTTTAGCTTCTTTTGCCACCGTCTCATCTGCTACCAAACAATAAGCTTGACCGCCAAGTTCAGCCAAACGGCGTTTATTAATGCCGGTACGAACCATCTCGACATCACAAAAAATATTGCAACCAGCTTTAAGTGCGGCAAGGCCTGAGGCAATGGCATCAGGATGAATTCTAATAATATTGGCATAGTCCGGATCACCGGCAGCATGGATAATCCGCGAATAAACCTTGACGGCTTGTTCATCTAAATTAAAACCAGCCAAATACGGCGCAATAATCTCCATGCTGCGCGTCTCAATGGCCATGGGATCTTTTATGTACTCCATTGTATTGCCTCCCTGAAGTTCGCTTATCTTACGTCAAACACCTTACAAATTACCTCTTCGGGTGTCTTACACAAATTTTTATAATTCATAGCTGGTCTGCCAATTACAATAAGCGGCAGCCCTAATTCCATAGCCGCCGATATTTTAGTATCAGCTCCACCGACTGTGCCACTGTTTTTGGTTATAACAACCTGAGTACCGTATTCCTTAAATAACGCCACATTAAGTTCGTGGGAGAACGGTCCTTTAATGGCCACAATATCACCAGGATTAAAACCCAGACCGATACATTCTGTTATAACATCAGCCTGCGGCAATACGCGGGCAACTAACCGGCAATCGGCTAATTGTGGTTCATTTTTAAATATCTTAAGCGTGCGGCTTCCTGTTGTCAAAAAAACGACCTTCCCCATGCGGGCAGCAAGCCGGGCCGCTTCACTGGCGTCACTAACCATATATAACTGCTCATAATCAGGCAATCCCACTTCCGCCCGTTCATAGCGGATATACGGAATGCCACTATTCTCACAAGCTGCCATAGCATTCGCCGATACATTAACAGCATAAGGATGACTAGCATCTACCACAGTTTTAATCCCGTTTGCTGTTATTAGTTCCTTCATTCCCTCGGCTGCAAGCTGTCCGATGTGAACGCTAATACCTGGTACCTCAGCTAAACTTCTCCCGTACTCGCTAATTACTGATACCATAACCTGAAAACCGGTTTTAGCTAACCTCACAGCTAATTCCCGGCCATCGAGCGTCCCGGCCAGCACTAAAATCATAGCCTGTAGCCTCGCGGTGTTACCATTTTTCCGTCGGCAATATAGGTCTGACTGTTGCCGATAATAACTAGTGAGAACATATCAATATGTTCTTTAGTAAATCTATCCAAAGTTGATAAGGTCATATTTTCTTTACTCCGGGTAGCATGATGGACGATACCGACAGGAGTATCCGAACTGCGGTGTCTCAATGTAATTTCGCGTACCGTTTCAATCTGGCTCGTCCGCCTAGTGCTTTTAGGATTATAGATAGCTATAACAAAATCGCCCGCAGCAGCCATTTCAACTCTCTTTTCGATTACTTCCCAAGGGGTCAGTAAGTCGCTTAAACTAATAACGGCAAAATCATGCATCAGTGGAGCGCCTAAGATAGAAGCGGCCGCACCTACAGCGCTGATTCCTGGAATAACACAAACTTCAGGCTGAACAGCTGCCGGATACTTACCAACAAGTTCAAGCACTAAACCGGCCATGCCATATACACCAGGATCGCCGCTGGAAATAACAGCAACCTGTTTTCCAGTCATAGCCTGCTCTACGGCAGCTTGGCATCGATCAACTTCTTGCATCATGCCGGTCCCAATAGTGACTTTGCCTGCCAGTAAGTCTTGTATCAAATCCAAATAGGTATCATAGCCAACAATTATCTCGGCACTCTCAATTGCCTGCCGAGCCCGCGGCGTCATGTCATTTACACTTCCCGGTCCTATTCCCACCACCGATATTTTACCGGCGTGATAGCTACAGTCACCTTGGGATACTTGGTTTTGGGCAACATCAGTTGGCTGTTCTGCCCCGCTAAAATTGCTGCTGGTTCGCATACATTCCCCACTCCTATCTTTTCATTTACAAAATCCGATAATGATAATTTTTGCTGGTCGATACATTTTTTGAGCTGTTCATTACTAAAAAATTCAATAGGTACATCTAATTGCTGGGCCGCAGCTAGTAACCCTATTTCGTCTTCTTTTAGAACAGTACTACCGATTACGGCTACACTTTTAAAACTTCTTCCAATCTGTGAGCAGGCCTCACTAATTGCGGAAAGAATTTCCGCGCTGGTAGTACCACGGCGGCACCCTAGGCCAATAGCCAAACTTCCTGGCCGTAAATATAGATGCGGTTTGGAAATAGGAAGTTCCTTGTCAGAGATTACCACCGCAGCATCATACTTATCTGTATCAGTAAGTTTACAAGCATCAATTAATCTGATATTTTGTTTGGCTGCTAAATCGCTATAGTGTTCATGTTCAGCCAGTTCTGTATCGACAAAGAATAACACTCTATCGCCATTAACAATAGCTGAATTTACTGTTTTTAGTGAGCTAAATGGCTCTATGGCTAAGTTTAGCCGGACGGCCAAAACGTCCGCAGCAGGCAATTGAGCGACGTCGGTAGCTGTAGTAATAACAGGAACAGCACCAGCGGCCTTTCCTACAAGCTTGGTTAAATCATTGGCACCGCCAATATGACCGGCCAACAGACTAATGGCAAAATTACCACCATCATCCATAGCCACAACTGCCGGATCCAATCGCTTATCCCTGATATAGGGAGCAATAACCCTGACTACAATCCCCGTAGCCATAATAAAAATAAATCCATCATATTCCGGGAAAATTTTCTTTATTAAATCTCGCAAAGAGTCAAATACCTGATGAGAAGTAAAAGGGTTACGCTCAATTTTTGCATAAACATCTACATTTGGTCCCAATAGCGGCTTTATCTGTTCAGCCAGTTCGGCCCCTTTTCGAGTAACAGAAATAAGTGCTAAATTCACAACTTACTTATCCTCCTGAGCCTGTCTGAACATATGTCCAAATTCCGGAGCATATAAACGTGACAAAGCATAATCGGTATGTAAGACTTTACCTACAACGATCATAGCTGTCCGGTCAATATTGTTTTCCCTGGCAATTTTAGCAATTGTGGCCAAGGTAGCACGGAAGATTTTTTCATCAGGCCAGGATGCTTTTTGGACAATAGCAACAGGCGTATCATAGGAATATCCCCCATCCGCCAATTCTTTAACAACATTGTCAAGCATGTGAACGCTTAAGAAAATGCACATCGTTGCCTCATGGCTTGCTAACTTAACCAACTTTTCTTTTTCTGGGACGGGTGTGCGTCCTTCCAGACGAGTAATGATTACAGTTTGGGACACATCCGGCAAGGTGTACTCTTGCTTTAGAGCTGCAGCTGTAGCCAAGAAGGAGCTAACCCCAGGAATAACTTCAAAGTTAATCTCTTTTAGAGCCAGTGCATCCATTTGTTCTTGAATAGCGCCATAAATACTGGGATCGCCTGTGTGCAGCCTAACTACAAGCTTATTATCCTGAACTCCACTGACCATAACGCTAATAACTTCATCGAGCGTCATCGAGGCACTATTATAAATAGCAGCGCCATTTTTAGCCAGCGATAATAGTGCGGGATTTACCAAGGAACCAGCATAGATAATAATATCAGCCTGACCTAAAAGACGTTGGCCTTTCACGGTTATTAGTTCGGGATCGCCGGGGCCGGCTCCTACGAAGAATACATTCATTGTTATTTCTCCCTTCTTTTCGGTAGTACTTTAAAACCAATCTAACTTTTTTTTATCCCGTAACTAACCCGCTCTAAGGCTCCCGGCTTTTATAAGTGGGAGCTAAGAGCGACTACGTCCCTGGATAAGGGCGGCTAACCTTCAGATTGAGTTCCCCCACCTGAAGCTAAGTCTACTTTATTACACTCGATAATATAAATCGGATTTAGCGCCTTGAACATATTAGAGGAGCCTACCGGCTGAACCCGTGTAACCTGTACACAGCATGCATCAACACTATAGTCGGCTTTCCGACGCATAAGCGCAAGTGCAATTGATAGAGTCTCTACCGTAACAGCCGTTATAATAAGCCGACCACCTGGTTTAAGCAATTGATCTGCACTGGCAAGAATATCAGGTAGCCTGCCACCGCTTCCCCCAATCAAAACAACGTCGGCCGCTGGTAATCCAGTCATCATTTCCGGTGCAGGTCCCAGTATCGCCTCAACATTAGGAACGCTAAATTTAGCAGCATTTGCCTTGATTAACTCAACACCCTCAGGTTCACGCTCAATTGCAATTATTTTACCTTGCCGGGCTAATAACGCAGCCTCTATCGACAAGGAACCGGTTCCTGCCCCAATATCAATGACTGTATCGTGTGGAGTAATTCTAGCCTTTGCCAAAGTTAGTATCCTAATCTCCTGTTTGGTCATAGGTATGTCGCCTCTGATAAACTCACTGTCCGGAATACCTAATCCATAACTCATACCTTCACCACCATTACGCAATGCTCAAAACCAGGAGTTTCAGTCGCTTCAACTAAGGTCATTTCAGCAACAAGCTCATTATCATAGGATAAGTTTGTGCACAACCAGACAATAGCATTTTCAGGCCAACTATGCGTTAGTAAAATACGAGCAATAGTTGCCGGATTATGCTGTGTATCGGTTAAGATTCCCAACTTATGATGGGGTGGCTGGAAGTTAAGCATCTTATCATCCGCTTTCCTTCCATGCATGCTAATTAGATTCGCATCTTGCCAAACATCAGCTAACCGGGCAAACGCCAGCTGCGCCGAACTAATACCCGGAATAACACTAATTTGTTTAGCTGCAAATTTATTTCTGATTGCCGCCAACATACTGTAAAATCCAGGATCTCCCGACACCATAACTACAACATCCTGGCTAATAAGCTGTCCTTCAACAAAATCTAGTACGCCCATAATATCTTTGTCAATGACTTTCGTAACCTGGCCTGGGTTAGAAAAAGTATCGAGCGCCCGCTTGCTGCCAACAACAACCTTAGCAGCCGCAATTGTTCTGCTAGCTATTGGCAACACATAGTCAGGCGATCCCGGTCCAATACCAACAACTACTATTTTATGTCTAGCTTCCATCCTAAATGGCCTCCAATTTCCCGGGCGGTCTGGTCAAGCCCCAGTATGTCACCTTTTAAAGTCACAATGACTGTTCCCACAGTCAAATCACCAAAAACATAACGCATAGCACGCGCGCTGGCTCGTTCGGCCAATATTTGATATACACCCGTCATGTTATAACGGTCAATAATTGGCATGGCAGCTTCGGTAGTAGTTACCGCCAGAACCTCCTTAACAGCCTCCTGCGGGGCTCCGTTCGCCGCTAAATAGGCCGCTATCGTTTCTAAGCGGGCGTCCGCCATGCGATTATGAGTATGAAATATACCTGACGATACTTTGACTATCTTGCCGAGATGGCCGAACAGCAGCACCCGGCGCATGCCATACTTCACAGCATTTTCCAGCATATGCCCAATGAAATTACTTGTCTGCACAACGGCAGCAGCCGGTATTCCATAGCGATTGATCGCAATATCCTGACCAATCTTGCCAGGCGCAAATACGATATCATTATATCCTAATGCCTGGACAACACTAATTTGTGGTACAAGTGAATCTTTAAAAGCCTCTTCCGACATTGGCTCAACAATGCCGGTTGTACCAATAATTGACAGGCCACCAACAATACCCAATATGGGGTTTAGGGTTCGAGCGGCCAATTTTTCACCTTCGGGAATAGAAACAGTAACGACAGCACCTTTACCTTCGGGTAAACATTCGGCGACTGCCCGCGTAATCATAGCTCTCGGTCCCGGATTTATTGCCGGTTCACCAACAGCGACAGCCAACCCTGGTTTGGTTACTGTCCCTACACCCTGGCCAGCTTTGATAATAATTTCCGGCTTATCGGTAAGGACTACCTTCGATTCGATCCTGACGCCATTGGTAATATCGGGATCATCCCCAGAATCTTTTATTACTGTACCACAGCCACCACCAGTAATTATTTTGGTTTCAACAATAGGCACTGTCAGCGTAACGCCCTGCGGCGAAATTACCTCGACAATACTTATATGCTGACCTTGCCAAGCCAAAATTGCTGCCTTAGCAGCTGCTGCAGCACAAGTTCCAGTAGTTATTCCTTTACGCATTGGTTTATCTTTATCATCCAATAGAAAAACCCCCTTGTGCAGGGGGTATAACACCAAACAACAAAATAATTTATTTGCCTGATTATTGTACCCATACCTGCCTATCTTCCGTAGGTCCTAGCGGCATGTGTTAGAACAGGCAGGTCTCCTGACTTTGGCTCATCACATACCTAACCTTCCCAGTTTCCCAGTGGCATCTAAGGTAGCATCCCCATTACAGTGGCGGGACCGCGCCGGTTTTACACCGGACTTCCCTTTTTAAGCATGAAAGCACCCATTCCCTTACACTTATCCAATTATGATAGCTTACATAATTCCATGCGCATATTACATTTTCCTGCAAGCTAGCCAAGAATTATCAACTTTTTCTTACGTATAAATATTTTAGACAACTTTCACCTATAAAATTCAAATAAATGTCATCAGAAGACTTGGTTATCCAAAGTTTTTAGGATAAAGAGATTCAAAACATAAAGGAGATCCTGCGTGGGATCTCCTTTACTTTTGGTTTATTTTTCAGCTTTACCCAAAGCAAAGCCAGTCTCAAGCGCCTTCTTATTTAGTTCCTCAGTACCTTTTGGAACTCTGGCTAACACGGCCTTTGTTAGGCAATCCAGCTCTACTATACCGGTAAATCCGGCCAAAGCGCCAAGAGCAACAATATTAGCAACCATTACATTTCCCAATTCATTGCGGGCAATATGAGTGATTGGCAAAGCTAATATTTTAGCATTTACTTCAGGAGCAGTCTTAACTAGTGTGGTATCGATAATCAGCTTGCCGCCCTCTTTTAGAAGACTAATATATTTATTGCATGCCTCCTGACTCATAGCCAATAGAATATCTGCCGCTGTTGCTTTAGGATAATCAATTTCGCCGTCACTTATAATAACTTCAGATTTACTGGCGCCGCCGCGGGCTTCCGGGCCATAAGATTGGGTCTGAATGGTCTGTTTTCCGTCAACAATTGCAGCCTCTGCCAAAATAATGCCTGCGAGAATAAGGCCTTGACCGCCGGTACCACTTAAACTAATCTGCCACATTATTTATTCCCCCTTTTAGCCTGAACATGGGCAATAAGCTTGTCATATTCGGCTGTAAATTCAGGGGCTTCTGACCGGTGAAGTTCTCCAATTAAGAATTTATCCTTAAGCTGTTCCGGTGATAGTTTGGCAGCAGCCTGTACAGGCATAGCATGTTCCTTTTGCCATTCCAGCATTTTAGCGGCCGATCCCATCTTATTTTTGCGTCCATACGAAACAGGACATTGAGTTATAGCATCAATAACGGAAAAGCCTTTATTTTCAATACCCTTAACAACAAGATCAGTTAACATATTGGCATGATACGCTGTAGCTCTGGCCACATAGGTAGCACCAGACGCAATTGCCAAAGCTCCAATATCAAAGGCTCGTTCAATGTGTCCATAAGGCGCCGTAGTTGAGCGGCTTGCTAAAGGAGTAAGCGGTGATGACTGACCTCCGGTCATACCATATATATTATTATTAAAAATAATCGTAGTTAAATCGATATTCCGTCGAGCGGCATGGATAAAGTGGTTACCCCCAATCGCGGTAGCATCTCCATCACCAGTAATAACCAACACATTTAACTCAGGATTTGCCAGTTTTATACCCGTAGCAAAAGTAAGGGCCCGGCCATGCGCGGTATGCACGGTATTAAAATTCATATATCCCGATGCCCGTGAGGAACAGCCAATGCCTGAAACAATTACAGTTTTATCTTGTTTAAGATTTAACTTGTCAATAGCGCGAATAATAGACGCTAAAATAATACCATTGCCGCAGCCTGGACACCAGATATGTGGAAAGGCTGATGGACGCAAATACTTTTCGATGTTTGCCATTATCTAGCACCTCCAGCCGCTGTAACAATTGGTTCCAAAATTTCTTCAGGCTTAAACAGCTCACCATCGACCCGGGTAACAGATACTACTTTATCACGTTCGACATAGCGTTCAATCTCGCCAACTAATTGTCCGTAGTTCATTTCCGGTACTATGACTTTTTTAGCCTTTGCTGCCGCACGTTGCACAACATGACCCGGAAATGGCCAAATTGTTATCAACTTCAATAAACCAGCTTTAATGCCTTGCGCTCTGGCCGCCTTAACCGCAGCAATTGCCGCTCTGGCCGAACCACCGTAAGAAATAACCAATACTTCAGCATCATCAAGATAATGCTCGGTATAAAGAGTTATTTCGTCTTTTGCATTATCAATTTTTGTGTGCAGTCGTTCAACCAGTTCTGCTGTAAGAACATTAGACTGAGTAGGCTGACCTTGATAATTATGTACTAGCCCTGTTACATGATAATAATAACCGGAACCAAACGAAGCCATTTGCGGAACACCGTCAGCATCCGGTTTGTAAGCTTGGTATTCGCTTGGAGATCCAGAAGGCTGTTTGCGATTTATAATTTCAATGGATTCCTGTTCAGGTAACTCCACTCGCTCACGCATATGACCAATAACTTCATCAAGAAGCAATATTACAGGTGTCCGAAACTTCTCAGAAAAGTTTACGGCTTTGACTGCAACATCGTAGCATTCCCGTACAGAGGCCGGCGACAAAGCAATAACTCCGCGGTCACCATGGCTGCCCCAGCGTGCTTGCATAACATCACCTTGCGCAGGAGATGTAGGTAAGCCTGTACTTGGCCCCATACGCTGCACATTAACAATTACAACCGGAATTTCTGCAATCGAAGCATAACCGATTAGTTCTTGTTTCAAAGAAAATCCTGGGCCGCTAGTAGCCGTCAACGCCTTAACTCCGGTTAAAGCGGCACCACAAACAGCTCCCATACTGGCAATTTCATCTTCCATTTGAATAAATTTGCCGCCTAATTCGGGTAATTTTTCAGCAAGTATCTCGGCAACCTCTGTACTCGGAGTAATAGGATAGCCGGCAAAGAACCTTACTCCCGCAGCTAATGCCCCTTCTGCACAAGCTTGATTTCCCTGCATCAATCGCGCTTTAGTCATTTGCTAGCCCTCCCATCTTTTTCTGTTTTTGTTACTTTGACAGCATAGTCAGGACAACGCAACTCGCACTGACCACATTCAATGCACTTATCCAAATCTTTTACATAAATTTTGCCCAGGTCATCTAATTCCAGGACCTCTTTGGGGCAAAAGTGTACGCAAATACCGCAGCCTTTACAAAGCTTAGGGTTTACATCTAGTGCCATAATATTTTTTCACTCCTCTTTACCACCATGTCTATCTAGTGCGGATCATAGTATATTACTATACTATTATAAGCTATACTAATACGTTATTCAACCATCTTGTCCTGTATACATACGTTAACAAACATAAAATTTCCTTCTTTAATAATTAATATTATTTGATGACTTATTACAAATATACTGAACTAATAAGGCAACAGAATTCCAGATAACACAAGCTATATCGTTTGAATCGTATCCTCTCTTTTACTGCTCTACCGATTTATGACCCGGTCGATCAAAGATACTATAGTATACTTAAAGACACAAAAATAGTCCGCACACAAAATTGTGTGCGGACTGTCTAATTTATTATTAAATTAGAGAGATTTCTTTAAGGAATGATATGTCCTGTTTAGTCCTTCAGCCAGAGGCATTACAGGGTTCCAACCAAGGCTGGCAACAGCTGCCTGATTAGAAAGCATGGAATGATAGATATCGCCGTCTCTCGCCGGCATATAATTTTTGTGAACAGGCTTTTCAGCCGCCTGAGATAAAAGGTGAGCCAATTCATTTACACTGGTTTGAGTCTGGGTGCTAATATTATATACTCTATTGGCCGCTACCTTTGGAGCAATCAGCGCTTGGCAGTTGGCTGCCGCGACATCGCCAACATAAATGAAATCTCGTGTCTGACCACCGTCACCGAAGATAGAAAGAGATTGATTCTGATATAACTTACGGGTGAAAATGCTTACTACCCCACCCTCACCGCCATCTCCCTGGCGTTCGCCATATACATTGGCATACCGTAACGCAACATATTCTACATTATGAATCTGACTGTATAGCTTGAGGTACTTCTCTCCTGTACACTTGGTAAGCCCATAAAACGACCCCGGATAAAGGGTTGTTTCTTCAATAATCGGTAAATTAGCAGCATTACCATACACAGCAGCGCTTGAGGCAAATACTACCCGATTCACCCCTGTTTTGCGGCAAGCCTCCAAGATATTTACCAAACCAAGTAAATTAATCTGGCAGTCAGTATCAGGATGATCAATAGAATACGGGACTGCTGTCTGCGCAGCTAAGTGCACAACACAATCAAAATTTTCCCTAGTAAACAAATCCAAAAGCCGGTCGTCCAAAATATCCATTTCTATCATTCTGACTCCGTCGGCAACATTAGTACGCAGCCCAGTACTCAGATTATCAAGTACTACTGCCTCCCAACCTCGGGCTAATATTCTTTCAACCGTATGTGAACCAATAAAGCCAGCACCGCCAGTAACTAAAACTTTCATCCACACTCATCCTTTATTGATTAGTTATATCTTCAAACGATACCAGTTTAACCCGCCTCTGAACTAAACATTCCGTAGTCCTTTGACTAGTAACAGCAGCCAGTTCCTGCTGCCAATGATAGCCCCAATCAAATAATTTGTTCAAAGATTCCTCCTCCAAACCGGGATGAATCATAATTTCAGATATTCCTTCAGGCAGGTTATCAATGATTTCAACGAAGAGCTGTTCTTCCATATTCCCACCGGCTAACATTCCAAAAAAATGGTCGGGTATTATTATCCCTGCACGTTTAGCCTTAAAGCCGGCCGCCTTTGCCAATACACTAAGGCCTGATCGGCCAAGAATCCTACCTACGCTGGGTTTAAACCCACCAAAAAACATCAATGGTTCAGCGGGGATCCGCATTGATCGAATACCAAATGTAGTCGCAATATCTATTACTACATCAACTATCCCCGGGACTATGTGCATATGCTGGTGACTGTCAAGATGCGTAACATTAATTCCCGCCGCCACAACCTTTTGTACTTGCGCGGTTAATTCACGACGCACATCACTAAGGGAAATACCGCCTGAGCACGCTTTTTTCAGGAATACAGGATAACTTTGGGGGAACATTCCCTTATTGTCAATCAGTGATGCAATTTTTCCCGGGTCGCACACCGGACGTCCGCCAACTAAGGTAAGATGAACCCCTATTCCTAACTTTGGCTGCTTAGCCGCCAAACTGACTGCATGTTCAAAGGCAGGCGCCCCCGCCATTAGGGAGGTACTCGTGATACACCCGTTAACATGGCCTTCGACAATTCCAAGATTAATGTTTTCATGCAAACCAAAATCATCGGCATTTACAATTAACTGTTTCATTGACACCTCGAAAATTTTTCTTGGGCAAAAAATCCCTGGTATGACTTGATATCTGATTTCTGATACTATTATTGGCCACATGGCCAAATAATAAAATCAGGGAGGTATATAACTATGACACAATCCAAACAAAGCAAGCTCGAACAAAGCAAAAGCGAATATGGCACCTTAACGGCTAAAATGGATGCTAACAACGACTATTCGAGCAGCACTTCGGGAACCTCAGCTACCTCGTCTACTTCGGCTAATATGAGCGAACTAAGCAAATTAGCTCAACAATCACAAACTACTAGCAGCACCAGCACCACTGGTTCTGCAAATAACTCAAAACAAGCGAAAGCAAATCAAACCTTAACAGCCAAATATGATGTCAACGGCGACTACAGCGCTGAATAAAACAAAAAATCAAGTCGGCGCCGGACTCACATGAGTTCGGCGCCGATCTACTACTTGTCCACGCTCTCGACATGCGCAGCATAAGCGCTATGATTATGAATTGACTCATAGTTCTCACATTCTACTTCAAACCACTGAATCCCATCAACTTTCCGCAGCATTAATACCAAATCCCGAAGGACATCTTCGACAAATTTAGGATTCTCATAGGCCTTTTCCGTAACGTATTTTTCGTCTTCCCGTTTTAACAGTGGATACACCTGACAACTGCCTTGCTGCTCCATCATCTCTGCCAAATCTTCGATCCAAACAAATTTGCCCAGCTGTTGCTTAATCTTGGCCCGCATAATGCCGCGTTGATTATGCGCACCGTATTGAGATATTTCTTTACTGCATGGACAAAGCGACGTAAATGGTACGGTTATGCCAAATGTAAAATCAAGGTGCTCGCCTCGCGCCAGCTCGCCAGAGAAAACACAATCATAATCCAACATACTTTTCAGACCGCTTACTGGAGCGGTTTTTTCAATAAAGTATTTAAAATTAATATCAATGTGAGCCCGTTTAGCTTGTAAACGATCAATAGTATCTGTAAGCATATATTCCATGTCACGGTATAATACTGGTTTTTGGCTCCAGTCGCTCAGTATTTCAATAAACCGGCTCATATGGGTTCCTTTAAATTCTTCCGGTAAATCAACCGTAAGCTTAATTTTGGCCAAAACTGTCTGGAACGAACCACTTTTGGTTTTTATTAAGAAAGGCAAGTGAACATCACTGACCCCGACTTTTTGAATGGCAATGCCACGCTCATCGCAGCTGTTTTGAACATCTTTAATACTGTTGCGTCCTTGAGTCATGTGCGTCATTTTATTCACTCCTAGTTTGATACAAAATAGGGTCAGTCAGTCCTGCCTCAGCAAATCCTTTAAGACGCAAAAGACAGCTGTCGCATTGTCCACAAGCCGCATCTTGCCCTTGATAGCAACTTGTTGTCAAGTGAAGCGGTGCCTCTAACTTATTTCCCAGTAATACGATATCCTTTTTAGATAAGTTAATCAACGGGGTTTCAATGACAATTTTTCGTCCATCCTCAGCAGTTGCTTTCGTCGAATAATTAGCCAATTGCTGAAACAAAGCAATAAACTCCGGTCGACAATCAGGATACCCTGAGTAGTCAAGAGCATTGACACCAATGTATACTTTATCAGCTCCAGTTACCTCAGCATAGCCAAGAGCATAACTTAAAAAAATCAAATTTCGGGCAGGAACATAAGTTATTGGTACCTCTGCAGCTTTCGTATCCCCCTCCGGTACGGCAAGATTAAGATCAGTCAGTGCACTGCCACCGATGGCCTCCATATTTGTCTCAATTACAAGATGACGATCAACTTTATAATGCGCAGCTACACTGGCTGCTGCTGCCAGTTCTCTGTTATGCCTTTGATGATAGTTAAAGCTGATTGGCAGCATTTCATAGCCCGCATTGTTAGCGACCGCCATACAAACTGTAGAGTCTAGTCCACCTGACAACAATACAACTGCCTTTCTTTTCATAAGAGTCCCCTTATCTCATCATGTATTTTGAATTAAGCCCTGACAAGTGAAACAATACTCAGGTCTTTATTGCGTTCCAAATCAATATATTCTCTATCCTCTGTAACTACAATTGGCCGGGAAGCCATAAATTGTCCTAAATAAATTACCTCAGCTTGTCGCCCATCACTCAATTCCACAATATTACCGACGAAATAGTCCCGCACATTGTTTAGGAATACTGAACCAATCTCTGGATCAAGCTTATTAAACATTTCCTCAACAATCATTTCCACTACAGCAAAAGGCGTTGCTTTACGATGGTAAACACGATCTGATGTCATGGCATCATATATATCAGCAATGGCAATTATTTTTGCATATTTATGAATTTGATCACTAGTAACACCAAGAGGGTAACCTGTGCCATCGGCACGTTCATGATGCTGAAGAATTCCATATAATACGCCGCTAGGGATATTTGATGCGTCACGAACCAACTGATAGCCCCTCGTTGTATGTAGACGCATAATTTCCATTTCCTCAGGTTTTAGTTTACCTGGCTTATTGAGTATCTCTAAAGGAATCTGCGTTTTGCCAACATCGTGAAGTAATCCGGCCAATATCAGTTCCTTTAATTCAGTTCCACTATAACCAAGCCATTTTCCCAGTACCCCGCAAATAACGGCAACATTCACTGAATGATGAAACGTATAGTCATCTTGCCGGCGCACCATATGAATATGATTTATCACTCCGTTAGAATTAATGAGTGGCTCAATCGAATTGTTGGCCAATTCCCGGAGGGTAACAAGTGGTACTTCTTTGAAGAAACGGGTATTAGAGAAAGAATCTTTTAAAATATTCACCGTATTGTCATAATCAGCATAAAACTTTTTCTGGAGAGCAGTCTCAGGAATGGAAAAGTCAATTTCGGGCTCTTCCGTAAATATTTGTTCTTTAATAAATACGGTATTAATCTTCCAAAATTTTAAGCCCTCAATCATACTTTCCGAAAGAAGTGTACCGTCACTTAAGATAACCTTGTCATCCTGAGTCAGTACCATCCGACCAACTTCCATCCCAGGTTTAACGTCATTAATAGCATACGGTGTAACGCGAAACTTTGCAGCCAAGCTCTCTCACGCCCCTACATTCAGCTATTATTTTTTGCTATTTTATGAAAGTTACAATATTAACAATATAATTTTACATATTTTCCATTTTTCCTGCTAATGAATTGTCAAATTATTTATATCTGTTCAAAAGTCTTGAAATGAAGCTTACAAACTTGCTTTAAGGCGGCTTTTCCATAGTTACGGACAAATTCACGCGCAACTTCAACTACCTGGACAGCTCCTTTAGGAAAATCCATGTCATATTGATCGGAAAGTCGATTCATACTGCCTAGAAATCTGTCTCTGGCCAGTATAGAAGCAGCAGCTACCGCAATATTACGTTCAGCGCGATGCATTTGCACTAAGGTAATCGTTTTACCTTTCTCCATTAGTTCGGCCTGAATAAAACGTTCATGCGCAAACTGATCGGCTATCGCAAATTTAGCAGGTTCTTGGGTAAGTAAACTCTCAAGAACCTTGGCATGCGAAAATGCCAGCAAATGATTAAGATTTCTGCCGGCACTATTAAGCTTATTATACATTTCATTGTATTCAGCAGGCATCCAAGCTAATTCGGTATATCTATTGGGACATTCTTCCCTAATACGCTCAGCCAGCAACCGGGTTTTCGCATCAGATAATGCCTTACAATCTTTAACCCCGGCCGCAGACAACCTGGTAGCAGTTTGTTCATCAACAAGTACAGAGGCAATTACGAGCGGCCCAAAGAAATCACCTTTCCCTGATTCATCAAGGCCGATCCATTTATTATCAAAATCAGCCACATTTTCAAAACCTGGCGGTCGCTCCTCATTGCTTTTCGGCTTATCATCTTGTTTCATTCCCACTGCAGGCGCGCGTCCTTGACTAATGGCTTCGATAGCCGTTTTTAGCGGTGACTGAGAACCTCCAATTACTATACTAATCCCTTTTTTTCCGTTATACACGTTAACAGTTACCGTAACTTGTCCATCGGTAACTTTCAGCTGCCTACCATAATTGATCGGCTTTTCGGCGGTTATTGCGAATCCGGCCTGTGTAAACTGCTCGGATAAATTCGACAGTCGTGCGTTTAATATATCCATACGATACCTCTAGCAAAATGACATGGCTTCTTTTAACGCGATATGCTGAACTACCTTAAGCGGTACACCTGACTCTTCGGCAATTTTGCGGCAATCTTCAAATTCTGGTGCAACATTACATATCTTTCCTTGATCGGAACTGATTTTTACCCGAACATCGCCCCACGGAAGTCCTACAATAATAAATTCCCGACTGGCCATTGCACGGGTTACCGGATACATTCGCATACCAATAGAAGTAGTCTCATGTAAGATAATTTCTATTACTTTTTCCCGGCAATCCTCGGTAATTAATACTGATAATTTTGCAGCAGGCCGATTCTTTTTCATAATAATCGGTGTCATCCAGACATCGAGTGCCCCGGCAGCAAACAATTTATCCATTACATAACCGTAAAGTTCCGGGCTTTGATCATCAATATTAGTTTCTACAACCAAGCATTTATCGTTTTCCTGCTTATCGGCTTGTGCTTCCGGTACGACAGCGCTTACAACTCCATAATACAGCCGTAAAACATTTGGGATAGCAAGTTCCCAAGTACCGGCACCATAACCAATTTTATTACTTACAAAACTTTCCGGCATAGAACCATAACTCTTCCCTAAAGCAGCCAGTACTGCAGCGCCGGTAGGCGTTACCAGTTCTTTAGCAATATCGCCCTGATAATAAGGAATGCCATGCAAAAGCTCTGCGGTAGCTGGTGCCGGAACCGGCATAAGGCCATGACAGCATTGGACAAAACCGCTACCAACATGAAGCCGAGATGCATATATATGTTCAATATTTAGATAGGCAAGCGCCCAGGCAATACCAACAATATCTATAATAGAATCAACAGCACCAATCTCATGAAAATGAATATCGTTAACTGGTACGCCATGAACTTTGGCCTCAGCCTGCGCCAGTCGATTAAAAATTTGTTTCGCCGCTTCCTTAACCACACCATCAAGCGTTGAATTGTCAATCATAAATATTATATCCGCTAAACTCCGATGCTCCTGCAATGCTTCATCTACTTGAACGTCAAGATAAACTGCGTTTATACCACCTTTATCTACCCGAGAAATAGAAAGCTCATACCCGACTAGCGGCAGTTTGGCAAGTTCAGCCTTTAACAGTTCTTCAGGCGCACCGGCATCTAATAAAGCACCAAGCAGCATATTACCGCTGATTCCAGCAAAACAATCAAGATAAATCGCATTATAGTTAGTATTCATTATGTTACATCACCTCATATGATTAATTATACTTGCCATCCGGCCTGCGCCGAAACCGTTATCAATATTTACAACAGCTACACCTGCCGCGCAACTTCACACCAGTTCAAGCGTAACATATGTAAACCCAACGTTCTTTATACCTGTCACTATGCTGGTCACAATATCCGGGTTTTACAAAAAACATCGCAATAGCGTCAGGCTGCACTTCTATTCATGCCATGCATCATGGTGACGCACCTTTATACCCGGACAACAATCGTCTAAATCGTCAATAATCGAGCCTTCAATTACCCAATTATAGTCTTGCTCATCAGCATGTGCTGTTAACGCTGTAAACCGTTCCTGTTTGCAATAATAACACCTCTGCAGCGTATTGGCAACAAAATCAAGAGTATTGAGTTCAGAACCTTTTCCATACTAAATGCTTATTCTTTTTTTGCATTATATCCGCCTTCTCTTTCTCCCAATATTAGCTTACAACATAAAAGACATAATGACCGTTATGGCATTATGTCTTTATAAGAATTCAATATGAACATTCGAAATCCTGTTTAGATATCTTCTTTAGTTCTGAAATTGTGGAGCAGGATTTGAGCTTTGCAAAAGCGCTTCTAGTGTTTCAATAATCTTTAATTGTGTTTCTTCCATGAGCAAAATTCCCTGATTTAGTAATAGTATCTGCGGATTAAGTCTTATTCTTGTATCACGGGCAGCCATCTCCAGATGCCCAATTGCCAGTTCCATTTGTTCCGCCGCGGCCAAAACTTGACTATCAAATAGCCGTTCTAATAGGACATAGTGGTATGTTTGTACAAGTTGCGCAGCTTGACTATAACCTTCACTATTGTAATGGTAATGAGAGAACTCAAGAAAATGGTTTACAAATTTACAAAATTCGTGATTATTAGCCAATGTCATGTCAGAAATAACTGCATAAATTAATTTATTTATCTCACTAATATAACTGTTTTGTAGCCGCATTAATGTTAAAAGATTGTTAATTTCATCAGTCTGGTTAAACAAAGGCATCACCCCCAAGGCGGCGTGTCTAAAACATTACAATGTATACTATTCAGTTTCCTTATATTATGTCACTATCAAAACAACAACCGCCACAGACCTGCTGAACAAAGCAGATCTGTGGCGGTTTTACAACTTATCAATTTAGTTAAATTAATTTATGCGTAAATTTGTCAATTACGTACTAAGCGGCTTTGTGTTATTCAGAAACGCGGCAGGCTTCATACTGGCTACTTACTTAGTGCTGACTATATGTTTCGTGGCGAAATCATACCTCTACTGGAAGGTTTAGAAGTCAGCTTATTTAAAAATTTATTCCTGCAACATATATTTCCAGCCCCATGCACTGATCAAGTTCAGTGTTATACCAGCCCGGCTTTAAACTAAGATTATAATATACTTCCCTTTAATTCTGGTAGATACCTCCGGCAGGATATTTTGCCTCTAATCCCGAATAATTGGCAGATGAACGCAAGGAGGTATCTTTATGTCAATGCTTACAATAAGTAATGATGCCCTGGAATATATCAAAACACATAATAAGCCGATATATCTCGAACTTTTCCAGGTAATTACCTGCTGTATTGATTTAAGGGAAAGCCCATCTGTACGCTTAGGTCAACCACACGATCCAGAAAACTATACCCTTGAAAAGATCCAAGGGATTATTGTTTATATTCCGCATGACCTTCCGGAGATACCACTGACTATTACCCTAAGTCACTTTTTCTGTTTTAAGAAATTAGGAATAGAGGGCTGGCATTTAGCATAAAGAAGCAAGGCACAGCTTGCCAATTCTTTGCCAAATTGGAAGCGAATACCGCCTTATTCTTGTTCAGATAAGGTTTAACTTTCTATTAAGAATAAAGAAGTCCTGGCGTTAAACGCCGGGACTTCTTTGCACTATATCATTCTTTTTTAACTTAAAGTAATTCTTTGCCTTGTCAATAAGCAGGTATACCAATGGAATAATAATCAAGGTTAAAAACGTCGATGTTATTAATCCACCAATAATCGCAACGCCCATAGATGAACGAAGTTCGGCACCGGCACCAATACCCAAAGCAATTGGCATCATACCAAAAATCATAGCAAGCGTTGTCATAAGAATTGGCCTAAGTCGTACTGAACCAGCTTCAACTAATGCATCTTTGATCGGCATCCCTTGATTTCTTAGCTGATTCGTATAGTCAACAAGCAAAATAGCGTTTTTCGTTACCAGGCCCATCAGCATGATAAACCCAATCAGCGACATAATATTGATCGTATTGCCTAAAAGCAGCAAACCAAGTATTGCTCCAACAAGTGAAAATGGAAGTGATAACATAATTGTCAGTGGATGAATAAAGCTTTCAAACTCGGCAGCCAACACCATGTAAATTAGAATAACCGCTAATACTAAAGCCTTGGCAATCTCTTTAAATGAGTTCTGCATCATTTGCGCCTGACCTACAAGTTTATAGGTGTACCCCATAGGCATAGTAAGGTCTGGCATTAGCTCTTTTATCTTAGTCAATACTTCACCAGGAGTAGAACCGACAACATTAGCGTACACAATTACTTGACGCTGACGATCTTCACGGTCAATCTGAGTAGGACCGGAAGATAATTTTACTTCCGAAATGTCTCCCAGCCGAACAAAACCGTTTTTGCCGCTAATGCGAAGGTTTGCTACATCCTCAAGACTTAAACGGTTTTCCAGTTTAAGCCTTACCATAATGTCATAGTCACTATCAGCAACATTGTATTGGTTTTTAGCTGTTAAGCCCAAAAATGCAATTTGCACAGCCTTGCCTGCAGTAGTTGCATCCAAGCCAACATCCCCCAGGCGAGCCGGATCAAATTTAACCTGAACTTCGGGTTCGGACTGCTCACTAGATATATCAACGTCGGTTGTACCAGGAATTTGTTTAATTTTTTCCGCCAGGGAGCTGGCATACATGTTCAATGTGTCTAGGTCCGGCCCACGCAAAGCTACTTGCACCGGTCGCGAATCACCTTTTCCTTGGCTTTGCCCGGTTACTACAGACACCTTCAGTCCTTTTACGTTACGGAATTTTACCCGAAGCGTATCCATTATTTGCATCATGGAGCGAGATCTCTCGCCGGAGTCAACCAACCGTACCCCAATCATCGAACGATAAACCTGCCTGTTTGAGCCGACAACCATATATGCAGACTTCAGTTCCGGAATAGCCAAAACCTCTTTTTCAACCTGAGCTGCCAATTCTTTGTTACGTTCAATAGAAGTTCCTGCTGGCGCTACCATGTTTATAATAAATTCGCCTGAATCATATGTAGGCTGAAACTCTGAACCTAAGAACGGCAATAGCAATGCATTGAGGAATAATGATAATACGGCTAAAACTACTAGTTTTTTAGGCCGTTGAAGCGCCCAGCTCAAAATTTTGCAATAGATATTGCGGAGTGCTTCAAAAGCATTTTCCCATTTATCAAGCATAGCTTCCAACCAGCCCAGCCGCCGCCCTTCTCCATGGTTAGCTTTAAGCCAGTAAGCCGATAGCATCGGGGTCAGCGTAAATGCAACAAATAAGGAAAAAGCAACTGCAAAGGCTACCGTCAAACCAAACTGTTTGAAAAACTGACCGATAATTTCCCCCATATTGCCTACAGGCACAAATACGGCAAGAAGCGAAAATGTTGTTGCCAAAACCGCTAAAGATATTTCCTTTGTTCCATCACGCGCTGCATCCATAGGGCTTTTCCCTTGCTCCATATGGCGGAAAATATTTTCAACAATAACAATAGCGTCATCAATCAGAATACCTACTGCCAAACTAAGTCCCATTAACGACATATTGTTAAGAGTAAAGTTCATTACTTTGAGCAAAAAGAAAGTGGATATGACAGAAGTAGGAATAGCAATAGCACCGATTATTGTTGCACGGGTATTCCGCAAAAATAAGAAGGTAATGGCTACGGCCAACAAACCGCCAAATATCATCGAAACCATTACATCTTCTACACTATCTCTAATATAAATGGAATTGTCCCTTACTACAGTAACTTCAATATCAGGCGGCAACACATTTTGCTTTAAGTGTTCCATAGACTGCTTGACTTTTTCAGCGACACCAACTGTATTCGTACCGGACTGCTTTTGAATACTAACAATTACGCTAGGTACGCCGTTCGTTGCAGCATAGGTGCGTTCCTCACCCCAAGTATCCACTACATCTGCAACATCTTGCAACCGTACTAACCGACCTTGCTGATTAAGAACTACAATTTTTTTGATATCATCAACAGTTTGATATTTGCTAATTGATCTTACTGTAAGTTCAATTCCTTTTTCGGTAACCCGCCCGCCCGGTGTATTTACATTATTGTTACTTACACCATCGAGCAGTTGCTGCATCGAAAGTCCATAAGCTTCGAGTTTTCGCGGATCAGCGAGAATTTGAATTTCTCTTTGCGCAGCACCATAGACGCTTACCTCTGCTACCCCATCCAACTGCTGAAGTTGATCTTTGACTATGTCTTCGGCAATTTTTCGGATTTCACCACGTGATCTATTCTCTGACGCCAAACTAAAGGTAAGTATCGATTGCGCTGTAATATCGTACCGCTGTACTACTGGTTCATCAATTTGATCCGGCAGGCGTTTTCGCACCCCGGCTACCTTTTCCCGAATATCATTAGCTGCCAGCTTGGGGTTTGTACCTAACTCAAACTCGACGGTCGTCTGAGATACGCCTTCCCGCGAGACAGATGACAATGTCTTAATACCGGCAACCGAACTAACGGCATCTTCAATGGGTTTTGTAATGAGACTCTCCATCTCTTCCGGAGATGCGCCAGTGTAAGTAACGTTCACCATAACTAAAGGAAACTCGACATCAGGATTTAAATCAATACCAAGACTCGGGTATGAACTAAGACCGAATACCACTAAGAGCATAACCAGCATAGTAGTAAATACCGGCCTCTTTATAAAAACATCAATCATCTACTTGCCAGCCTCCCCAGGCGCTCCCATTCGAACCGTTGAACCGTCTCTCAGTTTATTTTGGCCGGCAACTACAATTTGGTCACCTTCATTCAGCCCCTCAAGAACTTCTGCCCAACCGTTACCAACATACCCCAGTTTAAGCACCCGCTGCTGTACCTTATTATTGGCTGTCAGCACGTATACTGTCTTAACATCTTCCCGCATAACTAACGCCGTCTCTGGCACTACAATAGCCTGCAAGTGCGGCTTAACAGGCACCTCTGCTTTAGCGAACATGCCAGCTTTTAGAATATTTTGCTGGTTTGGAATTGACACTTCGGCGATAAAGGTTCGTGAAGGCACAGTGGCAACAGGTGACAGGCGAGTCACTGTTCCGGTAAATTCCTGTCCGCCAAGTGCATCAACTTTGATTTTTACAGTTGCTCCCAATTGTAGTTGCGCAATTTCAGCTTCACCAACCGTGGCCTTTGCCAAGAGTGTACTTATATCAGCAACACTAATAATGGGTGACCCAGCTTTGGCATAAAAACCTGTTTGTAAATAACGTTTGACTACAACACCGTCTCGAGGTGAAGTTATAGTAGCACCTGTTAGCTTATTATCATAAAGAGCTAAGGCACCTTCCGCGGATCGAACCTGACCAGCTGCTAAATCGCGTTTAGTTCTCGCCGAGTCAAGAGATTGAACCGATATGGCACCTGATGTAGCCAATGATTCCATCCGTTTTAAATCCAGTTCCGCTTGTTCAAGATTAGCTTTGGCCTGAAATAGACTTCCCTCCGCTTGAATAACTTGAGCGGATAGTTCCCCCATATCAAGCACGGCTATAGTCATACCGGCAGAGACGGCATCTCCCTCATCCACATTCAATCGTTCAATACGTCCGTCAACTTTTCCGGAAATATCGGCACTCCATACCGGTTCAAAATTTGAAGAAAAGGCTAAAACAGGTGTAATATCTTTTCTGCCAACAGTCGCTACCTCTACAGCAACTGCCTGACCTTGTGATACCCGGCCGGCTCGTTCTTTGTCAGCCTGCGTTTTACTATAGATTCGGTAGCCAATAATTCCTGATATGATCAGAACAATAACGGATACAAGAATAATTGCCTTTGTCTTTCTGCTTGCCACCTATTCATTCCTCCATAGAATTTTTCGACACCCAATTCCTATTCGACAATCTACTACACTCTCCTGCCCTATTTGGAGATGTTTTTAGCATTAAATGCTAGTTATGAATACAAAAATTACAAATAAAAAACAAGATTGCTTGAACCTATTCGATAACGAAAAAACTCATAATTTTTTCGTCTCTCGGTTGGACTAAAACAATCTTGTCTATTTATTCATAAATTTAATTATATCGTTATTTCCGAAAGTATTTCCATAATGATTGCCTGACTAACTTCGCGGGTTATAGTTACCTGTCCTAGTTCAGACATCAGTACCCAGTTTATTTTGCCGTTAACTACTTTTTTATCCCTAGCTAAATAGCTTAAGAGGTCTTTGGGAAGGTAACCGGATGCTTGTAATGGCAATCCTAGAGAAGAAAGCAGATTTCTTAAAAAATCGACGTGGCTTTGTCGGCATAATCCTATCCGTTGGCTGATAAGCGCGGCAGCATGCATACCTACTGCAACAGCTTCCCCGTGATTATATTCTGAATATCCGCCTACCGCCTCGACAGCATGACCAACGGTATGCCCGAAATTCAACATCATGCGTAACGAATCTTCCCGTTCATCCTGGGCAACCACCCCGGCCTTAATCTGACAGCACTTAGCGATAACGGTTGTCAATACGTTTAGATCAGGTATTAGTAAAGCGTCGGTATTTTTCTTTAAATAACTCAAGAAATCATAGTCGGTAATAACACCATATTTAACTACCTCGGCCAAACCGGCCTTCAATTCCCGTGCAGGCAACGTCTGTAATGCTTCAGTGTCAATAACTACTAAACCAGGCTGGTAAAATGTCCCAATTAAATTTTTCCCTAAGGCGTGGTTAACAGCGGTTTTCCCGCCAACACTAGAATCCACCTGCGCCAGTAAGGTTGTCGGTACTTGAATGAATGGCACACCACGCAAATAGGTAGCTGCCACAAAGCCTGCCAAATCACCGACAACCCCGCCGCCCAAAGCGATCAACGGTGATTTACGGTCAAGCCCCATCGTAATTGCCTTAGTATATACAAAATCTGAAGTAACAAGCGATTTTGAGCTTTCGCCCGCCGGCACAGTTATAACAGCAGGCGTAAAACCCGCCGCAGTTAGGCTGGTTACCAGACGTTCTGCGTACAATGGATAAACGTTTTCATCGGTTACTATAAGCGCTTTATCTCCTGAGAATAAGTCTCGCATTAACGCTCCAACCCGACTGATACCACCAGCTGTTATATGAATGGTATAACTATGTGTTTCTAGCTCAACTCTAACTTCGGCCACGCAAATACCCCCCCGCTCGCAAAAAAACGATGACCCGTTCGGCCACTTGATGCGGTGACATGCAGCTAGTATCAATTGTACAATCAGCCTTCATATATAGATTGGCTCGGTCTTGCAAAAGCCGAGCTACCCGCTCTGCTCTATCTTCACAATCCAGTAGGGGTCGAACCCCCCGCCGCGATGTCCGGTCTAAAATAGTTTCCAGCGAAGCAGTTAGTGCAATAATAATGCCACTGTTTTTAAGTCTGACCATGTTTTCCTGTTTAAGAACCACTCCACCGCCGGTAGCAATAACTGTGTTAGTGTATCTCGCTACCCGAGAAATAACATCCCGTTCTAACTGGCGAAAGTGACTTTCACCATAGTGCTGAAAAATATCACTGATAGCAAGCCCTGTCTCTTGCTCAATCTTCTTATCAACATCAATAAAAGGACGGTTAAGCCGTCCCGCCAATAACCGTCCTGTACTGGTCTTTCCGGTACCCATAAAGCCTATTAAAACGATATTCTTCATAAAGCCTCCAAAACCACTAAAGCATAGACTATTTTACAACACGTGAGGTGAGGAATATTACAACTTCAGTATCTGTTTTTGTTTTACTAGAGTTTTTGAACAAAGCACCCAGCACCGGCAAATCACTCAAAAATGGCACGGCTCTCTTAGTCTCGTTATCTATAGATCCCATTAAACCGCCAATGACCATGGTTTCACCGTCTTTAAGCCGCACGGTAGTTTCGGCTTCCCGGGTCGTAATCCGGTATGCTTTCATTTCTGGTACAAGCGCCGGACTACTGACCTCTGTACGAACGTTTGCTGTGATTTGCCCATCTTTATTGATCCGTGGCGTATAGATAAGCTTAATACCCGATTCAACATAATCAATAGTTGTCTTAGTCTTACCGTTCTCTACTTCGTCTATTAAAACAGGTATGCGATCCCCAATTAAAATTTGCGCCTTTTTGCCATTAATCGTTGTAATCTTAGGTTTTGCCAGTATCTTAGCGTTACCATTACTAACTAATGCGTTTATCTTGGCTTGATAATAAAACTCATAAGGATATCCTTCCGGAGTACGTCCGAATTGGATAATACCTTTTCGGGACTCACGGGTTACTTTTCTAGGTTCTACCTGTGGTTGAACGCTTCCTTTTCCATCGGAAACAAAAGTAGCTTTTTCCGGCTGTACATCAGGCCATTGAGGCGTTAGTTCCCAACTCCACTCAATACCAACATCCTTGGTACTCTCCTTGTTTATTGCAACAACTTCCGCTTCAAGTGCTATTTGCTGATAGGGAATATCCAATTCAGTTAAAAGTTTTTGGATTTTCGCCGCTTCGGCTGTAGTGCCATGAAAAATTATTGTATTAGTTGCCTCATCTATTTTGATTCGATTGTACTTAATCTCTGTTTTTTGCTTTTTGTCACTTTGCTTATTTTCCTTTGATTTAGCTGCCTTTTCATCTGTAGTAACGAATTTGCTAGCTTTCTTTCCGTTCGATTGCCGCTCTGTAGCTAATTCAGCTTTAATCTGCGAACCATCTTCAATATTTTCGTATTTCTCCTCATCTAAATCTGGAAACATAACACCTACTATATCGATAATATCATTAGGATTTGCGTAGGATAACTTAAAATAGTGAACAACACCAAAACCCTTACCCATCTCGCGCGGACTGGCAATAATTATTACATCGTTTACTTTTTGATAAACAAGACCTTTTGTTTTTGTTATTAACTCCAGGGCATTCTCAAAGCTAGTATTCTTGAGTTGAATACTTATTTTGCCTTCTACTGAATCATCTACTACCATATTAACATTACTAATGTCTGCAAGGGCAGTCAGCACCTCACGTACTTCACAATTAACAATATTCATATTAACTATTTGACTATCAGCAAAAGCAACCGAGCAATTATTCACTACTAATATAGACAGTAAAATTAGCGCCAAGGGCACTCGCATGTGTATCACCGTCCTAAGGTTAGAACCTGTTGTCCTTGCAGTCCTTGGATAACTGCAGATCTGTCACTAATGCTTATTAGCTTGTATGAACCTACCATTTGGCCGATATGATACGAACGCTTAGTGCCTCGATAGCTGATAATCGCAATATGAGTGGTATTATCATTAATAGTGCCAACGAGTATAGGCATTGCATCTTTTGGCACAGTGTCGTTACCCATATTCGCCGCAGGTACAGGCGCTGCCGCTGATGTCGCAAGCGTTGAACCAGGCTGCAGGCTTGCAGGAGACTTTTCAGGTTTAGCGTCAACCTCAAAACCAGAGGGAGCAGCAAATGGATCACGGGTAGCGGCCGGCAACGATATTATTTCTTTCTGTACGGGTTGAACAGACAGTGAACCTACTTTAGTCTTAACCTCTTTGGGCGGTAAAGTGCTTGCAGTCACTTGTTCCGTCGATTGAGGTCTTAGCATAATCGCTACAAGTATTGCACCAACAAAACAGATTACCATAAGCCGTCTCTTTTCGGGCGGTAAGTTCTTAAATTGTTCGGTTATTTTAGCAATGACTTCAGCCATAGACACTAGGACCCCTTTTGAATGTACTCCCGATACTGTGCTATTCTACTCTTTACTTCAACCATAGTATCTCCGCCAAACTTATCCAGCAGGGCTTCTGCCAAAATATAAGCGGTCATGGATTCTCCCACTACCGCAGCAGCCGTTACAGCACAAACATCACTGCGCTCGGTATTTGCTTTAATGGGCGTTTTTGAAACAATATCCACCGACAAAAGTGGTTTCATGAGTGTTGGAATAGGTTTCATAGCAGCTCTGATAACAATGGCTTCCCCATTCGCAATGCCGCCTTCTATTCCCCCTGCATTGTTGGTCTCTCGATAATAGCCCTTTTGGCTGTCATAGTATATTTCATCGTGCACCAGACTCCCAAGCCGATTAGCACAGTCAAAACCAGTACCAAATTCCACGCCTTTAATAGCCTGGATTGACATCATTGCTCCGGCAAGCCGGGTATCTAGCCGGCGATCCCATTGAACATGACTTCCCAACCCCGGCATTACTCCATAGGCTACTACTTCAAAGATCCCGCCTAGCGAATCTCCTTGCTCTTTGGCCTCGAAAATTGCCTCTTTCATTTTCCGCTCGGCCTTGGCGTCAATACAACCTAATTCTGAATTAACTTTGTTAGCTATGATATCTTCATAACCTTTTGGTACAACCTCAGCGGTAACACCACCAATATTGACTATATGTGAGGCAACCCGGATGCCCACTGCTGCTAATAATTGTTTGCAAACTGCCCCACCTGCAACTCTAGCCGCAGTTTCGCGAGCACTGGCTCGTTCTAAAATATCACGGATATCTTGGCGTCTATACTTTAACGCACCGGGTAAATCAGCATGACCTGGGCGAGGTGCAGTAACCGGCTGTCCTGTGGGACTGCCAAACTGGGACATTCGTTCTTGCCAATTAACCCAGTCACGATTAGTAATCATTAGCGTTAAGGGACTGCCTAGAGTTTGTCCAAAACGAACTCCTGAAACAATTTCTGCTTTATCCTTCTCTATCAGCATCCGTCCGCCTCGGCCAAACCCCTGCTGACGGCGGACTAATTCGCTGTTAATTATTTCGCTGTCAATTGAAACTCCAGCCGGCAAGCCCTCAATAATCGCAGTAAGCGCCGGACCATGGGATTCTCCGGCAGTTATAAATCTTAGCATGTATCCACCTCAATTTAGAAGTTATTTAGGTTATTGCCCTTGGCTAGCAGGATGCACACCATAGGTAAAGATGCTCAGGTTCAACTTACTGTTCAGTATTCCCTGCTGGGATTGTATATTTATTTGATTAACAATAGTAAATCGCGGCATATTTTCAAGTTTCTGCAGAAAATCAATCATTTGAGAAAATGATCCTTGTACAATTATTTCTACAGGTATTTCCCGGTATTCAGTCTTATCTATAACCTGCGCCGCTTTTACTTCTATTAATTGCAGTTTACTTGTGTTAATTGTTCTTTCCAATTGTATAATAAATTCGCTAATATCCAGTTCGTTTGGTAGCATAGTATCGGCCTGAACGGCCTTCTTACTTACTTCAGCCAGATACTGTGCTATATTTGGATTTTTCTTGGCAAACTCCTGGATAAGCGCATTTTTTCTAATCGCTGTTTGATAAATTGCTTGTAGTTCTGCTATACGTTGGTTTTGCGGAATAATTATATAGATATAACACAATTGCATAGAGAGTAATATTCCTGCAAAAAAGAGTAAAACTTTATGGTATACCGACAACTTAGCCCGACCGGGGTTCATGGACATGTCTCCTTAATCTTGACAGTTAACTCAAATCTGGTCAACCTACGTACAGGATCGCGTTCAGCCTTAACGAGCAGCGGCTTAGTCAAAAGTTCGTCTTGTTCGAGTTGTTTTAAAAAGTTGGCCAAGTCTTCATAGGTAACTGCATTACCCTTTACTCGCAAGCAGTTTTGTTCGGCAACTGCCAGTTCAGTCAGCCAAACCTGCTGCGGTGTAATGACACTTAATTTTGCAATGATTGCCGCCCAAGGTCTGCGTTCGTTAGTCAGTTTTGTTAATAAATTATTTTTAGTGTTTATTAGGTGGCTTTGACTATCAGCTAATACCATTTTATCCTGTGCAGGACGCAGCATCTCGAATTGATATTCAGTTATGCCAATTTTCTTTTCGAGCTTCCAGATAGAATATATGTTAAAGCTAATAATAGCCCCAACAATAGCAACTGATAGCACTGCAATAAAAACCATAACTCTATTTGTTGACCAAAGTGGCTGACGTTCCGTCGGGAGCAGCAAGTTAATCTTAATAGCCATGCTAATCACTTTCCCCCCCGCGTAATGCCAAACCAATGGCTACCGCTAATTGCGGCGCTTTACTAGTAAGCCATTCCGTATCTAGAGAAGGGGCTAACTGTATTTCTGTCAGCGGAGTATGTACCACCACGTTAGTATCTTCTAACTGTTCGGCAAGCTTTCCAGCCAAATTAAGAAGCTGAGCACTGCCGCCTGTTAATATAATACGATCAATGATAGCGGATCTATTTTGCATTTTGTAATAATCCATCATACGGCAGATTTCGCGCGACAGTTCCGCTACTAAAAGTTTCAAACAGTTAGTAACACTGCTATTTTCACCCGACATATCAGGACAATCTAAAAGCAATTTCTGGCGCAGCTTCATTCGTTCGGCCTCATGAAAGTCAAGGTTCATGGTCTGCATGATAACCTCTGTATAACGAACTCCACCAAGCGGAATAAACCTTGAAACAAGCGGTACTCCCTGCTGAAAAATATGCAATTGACACAAGTAAGCCCCTAAATCAACAACTATTGAGTTATCAGCCTTATCCATTGTCCGGTAAAGAGCTAATGGTTCAATTTCGATAGCTACGGGCTTAAAACCAAGTGCTTTAGTAAGATCTGTTAATGTGATTATCCTTTCCAAGGGGGCCGCAACCAAGAGCACTTTCATTTCTTGTTCTTGGCAGGCTGGACTCACAACAGCAAAATCAAAATAGTAGTTGTCAACTTCCGCAGGAGGAATATATTTATCTAATTCCCATTTGATAGCTTGACGAAGCTCTACTGTACTCATAGCGGGAAACCTTAGTTCACGCACCAGCACAGACTGTCCACTTACTGACAATACCACATGTCTACCGACTACGCCGCAAACCGCCAGTAGTCGTTGCATCGTTTCCGCCAATACTGTTTTATTTACTATATAACCATCTCTAACTATATTGACAGGCAATTCCGCTATTCCTACAGTTTTAAGCTCCGGGTTGCCATGATCCCAATGTATTTCCGCAACTTTTATCGCGCCAGAGCCAATATCGATACCTATTGTTGTCGCGGGGCGTGCCTGCATAAGTCTTTTTGCTATCTGAACAAACTTGCTAGTCTTTACCTTCATAGTGATGTGGCTGTTTGCTCACTATTTTTATTGCATTAGTAATGGCGGTTACTACGTCGATACTGAATTGATGTTCAGACGACTTGATACGGGCAAAGGTTTCCCCTCTAGCTGTAACAACATACCGTGGTGGCAAACAATTGAGTGCCAAAGCAGCAATATCAAATCGACACTGCTCACATCCGCAGATACTGGGATTTGATTCAAGAACTTCATCTAACATTTGCCAAACATAGTCTTCCATATAGTTCTTTAATTCCATGTTTAATACCCCCAAATTCATTCTGACGAGACCCATGATTTTATTTTCACTGATCCTGAATTCCAAGCTGTCGGCAAAAACGGATTAAGCAGTGTTTTATTTTGCGCTTCTAATGTTGACTGGCTTTTCATATCCAGCGTAATTGAAATACTCCCATTAGCCACAGCTGTACCCTGAAAAACTGCTGAATCAGAATTACTAATATCTCTACCCGCAGCTAAGACGCAGTTATTTATCTTACTTAAGCCTATATTTATGGATTTCTCGGATATTATTATTATATTATTGGTTAATCTTGCTCCGTCGTCAATAGTAATAGCCTGGGTAGAGTAGATTACTCCCGGTCCTTCAATATCACTTCGAATATAAAAAGGGTAATCAGGTTCCGGATTTATATAGTATACTTTATTGACTAACCAGCCAGGACTACTCCAAGTACTCCATTTGACCGAACCCGAGTTATGCTTAATTATTGTGGGAATATTGCCTGCGCCCTGAAATTTCTGTCTAAGTGCACTATCAAAAAGAAGCAACGCCTTCGGCGCAGCATGTTCATTCTTATACGGCGCGTAGACTGAGTCAGTGCGGATATCTCCTACAGCATCAATATGACTGTGTGCTCCATTTTGTTGATCTAGAATGAGTCCGCCTGATATATGAACATCCGCATTACTACCAACATTCCCCTTAATAATAATTCCAGCTAAATTCAATTTTTCACCTGAATATGCCACATAATTATAGGGAGAATCGGAACTCACCGTTAGCTTTACTTTTCTGGCGGCATTATTCACAATACCTGTCGAAATAATTTCCCTGTCTACTCCACGCGCAATTACTGCTTCAACTCGATATCTGCCAATATCAAATTCTCTTGTTTCCCCTGCCCATTCGCCAGTTGCAGACTTTCTCATCTCGCTAACCGCCCGCTTAGCGCCGGCCTCGGCCAGATATTGTGCCATAACCCCATCCCGGTAGGAAGCAGCAGTTCTTACGTCTGTTGAACTTAGAAATGCAAAACCACTGCCAATAATAGTTAAAAAGGCTATAACAATTATAGCTAACATAGCGGCTGCACCGCGCTGACTGAAATACATAAGAGGTCACTACCCATTCTAACTAAGTATCAATATTTAAGGATCTTACCCTAGTGCTATACTCCAATTTTTCTCCCCTGTAGCTGATTGCCTTAATTATTATTTTAACTTCATTAGAATCTATTTCGAAGGACAAACTATCAATAACGGCAGGGGTTAGTGGATTTGTTGCTATCCCACCGCCTGTTGCTGAGTTATCTGTTACTTTATAAATAATTTTAGATTGACTGTTTCCGTACTGGAAAGTTATCTTCTCGCCATTAGGTCTTATTATCATTAACGCTGATTTAGACTTTAGTTCCAGTCTGCTCGCATAGCGAATTTCGCGAACTATTATGTCTAATGCATATCTTGCAGCATGTTCTATTTCACTTCTTACTTTTCCTGTCTGCCAAATAGTTATCGAAGTAGTTAGTGTAGTTAAAGTCACAGACATTAACAAAGTCATTATTGCCATACCAGCCAACAGTTCTACCAGTGTTATTCCAGACCTATTGACTATTATATTTCTAAATGATTTCATAGTCCCTCCGGATGGCTTGACAATAATACTTACTATATCTTTGAGAAATAGGTAAGTAACTGAATGTATTTAGTGCTTCCTTTTTCCTGCCAAGATACCCTTACCGTAACTTTGACCAATGTCGTATCAATAGCATCTATCTGATCGATTGTAGTTAAAACAAAAAAATTCGTGTGATTAACAATTAATTCACGTTCTTTTCCTAACCAAGGCAGTGAATTTGGCAGTTGGGGATTACGCCAAAATTCTGTACTTCGTTGTTTTAACAGTTCCATTTGTTGCTGAGCAATATTGGTTGCCGCAGTATACCTTACAGCACGGGCACTTGCTTGGCTCGACTGCATAAAAATTCCTGCAATGGCAACAAGGGAAACTCCCACAATAAATACCGCTACAACAGCATCTATATAAAGATATCCTTGCTGCTTCTTTAATTTGCTTGACAGCACCTTAATCCCTTCTTCTAATCTGCCAAGTTTCCGCTCGGCGAGATTCTCACCCTGCCTGTCGCTCCGGCTATATAAACATGCAGATATTTTCTGGTTCCCTTGCATTTAAGTTCTATGGTTTGCCCCCTAAGCGGTGCTCCTTTGTGAGAAAACATAATATATCCAGGATCACCTGTCATCTCAATGTGCTTTGGTAGATAAACCACTTTAATTGCTTTATATCCATTATGAATAAAATAATATGGATCGCCTGAGGCATTATTAAAATAAATTCGATACAACGGGGCATCTTCCCCGGCCAAATTCATGGACGTTTGTTGAATACTTCTGATATCGGCAGCTAGGTTCACCGCAAACGTATCCAGCTCTTGATTAGCTAATGCATTTGCTAGTCGCGGTATAGCTGTTGAAACCAGAATACCGATAACAGCAATTACAATAATAATTTCGACTAAAGTGGATCCTTTCTGCATGATTCACCTCAAGTAAATAATAGCAAGATAAAAACTAGTGCTAACATCTATCTATTTAAAAAAATTCTTAGATACCAATCAATGATCTGTGTACCATAGAGAAAAGCAGTGAATGCACCTATGGCTATAAATGGTCCGAAGGGTATAAATTCTTTGCGCTTTTTTATTCTTAAGATCAATAGTAACAAGCTAACGAACCCGCCAATAATAAAGGCTAGAAATATCGTTAGCAGGGTAAGTTTTAGGCCTAGCCATAAACCAATAGCAGCACAGAACTTAATATCTCCGCCTCCCATGCCGCCACGAGTTAAGATAGCAATCAATAACAACAGCCCGCCGCCACTAACTGCGGCAATAATCATATCTAATACGGATACAAAATTTAGCAATAGATTTATAACAACACCAGCTCCCGCAAACCAAATAAGCATTTTATCCAAAATGAGCTGGTGATCATAGTCGATAAAAGTTATAACAATAAGAAAAGGCGTGAATATTACTATTTTCAGAAACAGGGCCGAAATTCCTAAAGCAAAAAAACAATATAGAAATAAACATCCTGTCAACAATTCAACAAAAATATACCGGGATGATATATGGTTGGCGCAATTACGGCAGCGTCCTTTTAAAAACAAATAACTAAACACGGGAACTAAGTCATACATAGGTAAACTCATCTTGCATGAATTGCATTGGGAGCGTGGAAAAAGTATAGACTGATTATGTGGCAAACGAAATATGCACACATTCAAGAAGCTTCCTATTGTTAGCCCTAATACAAATATCATAAACTCTAACAAGATTTTTAGTTCTCTCCCAACTTAGATAAAGTGAGACTTGATTCAGGTGGAGTTTTAATCCGGGGACTTAACCGCTCGCCTGTACTTTTAGGGGTATAACTCACACTTTGAAGAATCTGGGAGTCTTACAGCGGCTTAGTTTCGGATAAATATGCGCGTAAAATATTCCGATACATTCTTAATGCAATTCTACTACTTTAAGGTTGCCGTAAGTGTGTAATTTTTTTTGTCTGCGGCCAATGTATACTCGATTTTGTAATTTTTCTGGTTTACAGCGGCAGTGAAATCCTTATTAAGATAATTATTATCCCATAAAACCTTAAGGCTCGCAGGGTACTCTCCCTTTTCTGCAAAATAAATATTAATCGCGCTTTCAATTGTACGTGTATCCGCGTCCATCGCTGCTTGCTTTGCTAAAGCTGTCGAAGCTGTCATTTTGGGAACGGCAATGGCTGCTAGTATACTAAGAATAGCAACAACAGCGAGTAGTTCCACCAAAGTAAACCCTCGTTGGTTTTTAAAGGATTCGTGCATTTTTACAAGCATGCTAATTACCTCTCTATCTCGTTGTATTACCCACGCCTGTTATCACATCAAAGAGTGGGGATACGACCGAAATTACGATAAACCCAATTACTACTCCTAATAAGCCTACAATAAGAGGCTCAATTACACTGCCTAGCCTATTTACCATATCATCAACATCACTCTCATAAAAATCAGCCACTTTTTCTAACATCATATCCATAGTTCCACATTCTTCACCGATAGCCACCATCTGAACAAGCATTGGTGAAAATATTTTACCCGCACCTAACGTAGCAGCTAAGCCTATCCCTTCTTTTACACTTGCCTGGGACTTCGTCAGTGCATCCATCAGGCTAAGATTTCCTATTGTCTTTTTGACAACCTCAAGGGCAGTTATTATAGGCACACCGCCGTGGATTAGAGTACTAAAAGTACGACTGAATCTGGCAATTGCCACTTTTCTAGCCAATGAGCCAATAAGAGGCAAAACAAGAATGGTTTGGTCAACAACCAGCCGAATGCTAGGTTTAGTAAGCGCTACTCTCACCACGATTAACAGCACGCCAACAGCAATCATTACGATTGACCAATATGCTGATAAAAAACCGCTAAGGGCCAGCAGCATTTTTGTTGTCCAAGGAACTTCTACATTCATTGCTGCAAACAAATCCATAAAAGTGGGCATTACAAAAGAAATAATGAAACCTACTGCTAATATCGCCATACAAATAACGATTATCGGGTAAGTCATGGCGGATTTAACTTTTTCGTTCAGCTTATGTTCCTTTTCAAAGTGAATAGCAAGCCTATCCAGAACATCATCTAGCACACCACCTACTTCCCCTGCTTCAATCATATTAACCATAATAGCAGGAAATACTCGTGGGTGTTCAGCAAGAGCCTGCGAAAATGTTTCTCCCTCATTTACCTTTTTGTATACGCTTAGTATAGCGGCTTTAAGACGGGAGTTACTGGTCTGTTCAATCAATACGTTTAGGGCGGCAATTAAAGGCACACCTGCACTAATCATGGTTACAAAAAGGCGGCAGATTACAGCCAAGTCTTTACTATTGACGGGATGTAAGCTGTACCTCAGGCTCCCGAGTAAACCGTCAGCACTACTCTGTTCTTTTATTTGTAAGACAAAACAGCCTTTTCCCCGAATGTGCAACGCTACTGCGGTTTCGTTGTCAGCCAAGATGCTTCCTGTCAACAGCTGTCCCGCCCGGTCTTTTGCTTTATAAAAATAAGTATTTGCCATTTCTTTCTCCCAATGTCAACCATTGACTAGGTGACTGAAGATCTCCGGATTAACGGAATGTTCTAGTGCTGTTTCATAGGATATAATACCTTGCCGATAAAGGTCGCGTAAGGAAAATTCCATAGACTGCATTCCCAATTTACTCCCGGTCTGGATGACAGAAGCGATCTGATGGGTTTTACCTTCTCGGATTAAATTACGTATTGCCGGTGTTGCAACAAGCGTTTCTAAGGCAACTACCCTTCCCCCGCCAACACGGCGTGGTAGCAACTGCTGGGAAATAATTCCCTGCAGCGTTAAGGACAACTGCACCCGAATTTGCTGCTGCTGGCGGGATGGAAATACGTCAATGATCCGGTCAATCGTTTGAGCAGCGTCGCAGGTATGTAGAGTAGCGAATACCAAGTGTCCAGTTTCTGCGGCTGTTACTGCAACGCCAATTGTCTCCGCGTCTCTCATTTCGCCGACCATAATAACATCTGGATCTTCGCGCAGTGCCGCTCGTAGAGCGCTGGCAAAGGATTTGCTGTCTGTCGGTATTTCCCGTTGGCTGACAATACAAGTACGGTGGCTATGCAGGTATTCAATAGGCTCTTCTAGTGTCAGCACGTGAGCTGCACGCTCACTATTGATTAAATCAACCATGGCTGCTAGTGTTGTAGATTTTCCGCTGCCGGTCGGACCAGTAACAAGTACCAGGCCGCGAGGCATACGAGCCAAAGATTTTATTACCTCAGGCATACCCAACTCATCAAGATTGGGAATGCGGTTATTTACCACCCTAATAGCAATAGCTATTGAACCTCGTTGATAATAGGCATTTATCCGGAACCGGCCGATTCCGGCAATTTCAAAGGGAAAATCCAGTTCACCATTATTATGAAAACTCTGTTGCTGGTCGTTCGAAGTTATCGCCCGAAACAGAGCCAGCATATCTTGTCCGGTAAGGGATAAACCGTCTATTCGGACTAGACTGCCATTCAGTCTAAATACTGGCGACACACCCGCGATAAGATGCACATCCGAAGCTTTTTGAGCTATAGCTTGCTGCAATAGAGTTTTAATCATAATATTTCCTCACTAGACTATTATAAGCTGGTATAAGACACCCGCATAACTTCATCGATTGTTGTAATGCCGTTCAATACTTTTTTTATTCCGTCTTCCCGCATTGATACCATTCCTTCCCTGGTCGCAGCAACTGCTATTTCACCGGCAGATGCCCGTTCATTTATTAAGCGGCGGATTGGGAGACTGATAGGCATAACTTCATGAATACCTATCCTGCCTCGGTAGCCGGTAAAAGCACAATTGGCACACCCAGTTCCTTTATACACTTTGATTGGCTGATCGGTAGTAACACCTAAAAACAGCCGCTCTAGCGAAGTCTCTGATGGCGTACAGGCCTTTTTACATTCAGGACAAATAACCCGAACAAGCCGTTGGGCAATGACGCCTAACACGGAAGATGCCACTAAAAACGACTCAATTCCCATATCTACTAATCTGGTTATAGCCCCAGCTGCATCGTTAGTATGCAGGGTACTTAATACCAGGTGTCCGGTCATAGCTGCTCTTATAGCAATATCAGCAGTTTCACCGTCACGAATTTCGCCTATCATTACAATATTAGGATCTTGTCGAAGAATAGACCGTAGCCCTGAAGCAAAAGTCAAACCGGCTTTGGGATTAACCTGCACTTGATTAATACCCTCCAGGCGATATTCCACCGGGTCTTCAATCGTGATGGTGTTTTTTTCAATGGTATTAACATTTGATAATGTTGAATAAAGAGTTGTTGTTTTGCCGGAGCCTGTTGGACCGCTAATTAAGATCATACCGTAGGCTTGTGAATACAAATGGCGGTAACGTGTAAGGTTGGTTTCGCCAAAACCCAGTTTGTTGATATCTAAGATAACAGCCTTTTTATCGAGAATTCTCAGGACTACTTTTTCCCCTAATATTGTCGGCAGCGTGGAAACTCGAATATCAATTTGGCGACCTTGTTCAACAACATTAATTCGTCCTTCTTGTGGCAGCCGCTTTTCGGAAATATCCATATCCCCCATAATCTTGATACGCGATACTATGGCCGCATGAACATCCCGCGTAAAAGAAGCTACCTCCCGAAGTACACCGTCTATCCGAAACCGGACCCGTAACATTTTATCCTGTGGTTCAACATGTATATCGCTTGCCCATTCACGAACCGCTTGGCTAATAAGAGAGTTGACTATACCAATTATTGGCGCATCATCCGTTGTTTGAACCGGTGAAATCGCATTTACTTCCTCCGGCTTAAGTTTGTTGACTGCTTTTTCAACAAGTTCGTTAACTCCATACAAGTGGCTTATGGCCCGCATTATTTCTGATTCAGCTGCAATAACCGGTTCAATTTCGCAGCCTGATACCATCCGTGCATCATCAATAGCAAAGAAGTTCATTGGATCAGCCATTGCTAAAGTAAGTTTTTGATCTGTTTTTTGTACAGGAATTAACTGATAACGTTCAGCCAAAGATGCCGGAATAACAGCCGCCATGTCTTTGTCAATACTGAAATTAATCAAATCAATATGAGGTATGCCAAGCTGAAATTCCATTATCTGAACTATATTGCTTTCGGTAATGAGACCAAGACTAATTAAGACCTTATCTAGGCGCTCACCATTCTGTTTTTGAATAATTAATGCTTTTTTAAGCTGGTCTGGAGTAAGAAGCTTAGCTTGAATAAGTAAATCTCCTAACTTTTTATAATCATGTAGCATTGCTTTTATCTCCATTTGTTAATAAAAAAGCAACCGGCAATAGCAAAATATAACATATTTTGCCAGATGATCGGTTGCATTTCGTGCTAATTAGAGCGGTAGAATTATTATAAAAAATATTCTGCGTGAAAACGAAAAAATCCTGCTAAAAAAACAGGATTTTACTAATTTTTTGCTAATTTTTGGTTATTAATGTCTTAAGGCCCCTATAGAACGCTTGTTTCATAACTGCCCGGGGAGCATTACAGCCTGTCCACAGCGAAAACGCCAGCGCCCCTTGTTCAATGAGCATATCCTTGCCGCCTACTGCAATATGTCCCCGCCTTGCCGCTTCCACCATAAATTTTGTTGTAAGGGGATTATAAATCAAATCCGAAATAACTGCTGACGGCTTTAGCAAATCCCACGTTATTGGTGGCTGTTGTGATATATTGGGATACATACCTAAAGGTGTAGTATTAACGATAATATCAGCTTGGGACAAGGTATCTATGAATTCAGGAGCATCCCAGGCAATACCCCTAACCAGTACGTTACTTACTTTAAACAAATTAGCAGCATCGCCTGCTTGAGCGTTTTGCCGCGCACCTATAGTTACCTCGCCAATTTGTGCGGTTATAAGGCCTGCCACTACTGCCCTAGCCGCACCACCTGCCCCAAGAATAACGGCCTTTCTGCCTGTTATCTCAACACCAGCCAAATGTAGTGCACTCATATATCCCGCGGCATCGGTGTTATACCCTATTAAACGGCCTTCTTTAATGACTATGGTGTTGACCGCACCAACCAACCTGGCACTGGTATCGATTTCATCCAAATAACTCATTATTGTCACTTTGTGGGGTATAGTAACATTTGCACCAACAAATCCCAGTGCTTTTATTCCCTCAACCGCTTGTAACAATAATTCAGGTTGTACAGGCAAAGGTAAATATACATAATTTAAATCGCTGGCAGCAAAAGCAGCGTTCTGCATAACCGGCGACAGCGAATGCCCAAGAGGCCAGCCGAGCAAACCGACCTTTTGCGTTTTGGCTGTTATATTCATAATCAAACTCCTACATACAAGTCTGGCCTGCGATCATTGAAGGAGGGCATGACTTGGCGGGATTCAGCCACTTTTTGAAGATCAACATCGCCGTAAATAATAGCTTCGGATTCTCCACCCTCAGCAACTACTTCTCCATCAGGGCTAACCAGTAATGAATGTCCGTAGAAGGGACTGCCTTTATGTTCGCCAACACAGTTAACAGCACAAACGTACATGTGGTTTTCTATTGCGCGGGCTTGAACCAAGGTCCGCCAATGACTCCCTCGAGCTGCCGGCCATTCCGCAGGTACAAAAACAATCTGAGATCCTCCCAAAGCCAAAGAACGAAATAGCTCAGGAAAGCGCAAATCGTAACAAATCCCCAAACCAACAGTCGCTTCATCGAGCACAAACTGGCAGAGCTTATTTCCTGCCGCAAAAAATCTTTCTTCACCGTACATACTAAATAAATGTACTTTCTGATAACTGGCGACAACGTTACCATATCTATCTAATACTATAGCACAATTATAAATGTTATCATTTGATTTGACCGGTATGGAACCAGCGATAATATTAGCCTTTTGGTTAGTGGCAATTCCCGCCAAAGTTGTAAGTAACTGGCCATCCATTGTTTCAGCAGCTTCTGCCACACTTTTTAGGGCATAACCAATTGTCCAAATCTCCGGTAGCACAATAGTATCGGCGTTTAGTGCCGCTTCGTTAATCAGTGTAAGGCCTCGTTCTTTATTTCCTGCAACATCGCCAGCTGTTACCTTCATTTGCACCATTGCAATTTTCATGTGTCTATAACCGTCCTGTCGCTTTTAGTAAGTGTATCGCTAGTTTTTCAAATTGGCGAGTAATTTTTGTACCAATAAACTCTTTAGTTGCCATGGGTTTAACCCAAATCGTATACATACCCAAGCGATTACCGCCTAAAATATCGGTAAACAATTGGTCACCAACTACAGCGACTCTGTCAGGAGTTAATTTCATTGCTGTTGCAGCCTTCCTAAAACCATTCCGTGATGGTTTTAGTGCCCTAGCGACAAAAGGAATACCACACTGTCCAGCAATCTGCCTTACCCGGCCTTTTCCATTATTCGATACCAAACACAACTTGAACCCTTGACTGGCCAGATTTTTAATCCACACTAATACCTCTGGGCACAAATCCGGACTGTCCCAAGGAATGATGGTATTGTCCAGATCAAAGACTATGCCCATAATCCCCTGTTGCTTGAGTTGTAATAGATTAAGGTCATACAAAGTATTGACAGACAAATTAGGTGCTAATAGTTTTAGCAATTTTCCCCTCCGTAACCAATACTATATATATAGTTTACCAGAAATTATAACATGGTAAACGAAAAAACAAAAGAGATTGCCATGCACAAACATAACAATCTCCTGTTTTCCTCTATTTAGGCGGATTGCTATCCACCGACAAGGTTTTTCCTAACTTGTTAATAGCATGTTTCTCAATTCTACTAACGTAACTCCGTGAAATCCCCAGTATTTTGGCAATATCGCGCTGAGTTTTGCGACTGCCATCAGGAATACCAAACCGCATTTCAAGAACCCATTTTTCACGCGCAGTCAGACGATGAATTTCGCGGGTGAGGCGCTCCTGTTCGCATAAGCTTTCCACGGCTTCACCAACAACATCAGGAGCTGTACCAAGTACATCGATCAAAGTAATTTCATTTCCTTCTTTATCAACTCCAATCGGGTCATACAGACTCACCTCTGTCCGAATGCGACGGGTACTTCTCAGATGCATAAGGATTTCGTTTTCAATACATCTAGCCGCATACGTAGCCAATCTAATTTTTTTGGCTGGATCAAATGTGTTAATGGCTTTGATAAGACCGATTGTGCCAATGGAAATTAGGTCATCAACATCCTCACCGGTATTATCAAACTTTTTTACAATATGCGCTACCAATCTCAGATTCCGTTCGATTAATACGTTGCGTGCGTCTTCATCCCCATTCTTTAACCGCTGTAAATAAACATGTTCATCCTTTTCTGACAGCGGCAGAGGAAATGTATTATTCGCTATATAGGAAACAAGCAGGGTGATGCCTTTAATTACTGAAGCTGCCAACACCGTAATAAACGAAAGAGTCATTCAGTCATCCACCCCCGAAAAATCTGTCGGTAAATTCTATGGGGCAGACAAACTGAATGTGCCTGGCAGAAAAAAATATTTATTTCCTTAACCTTGCACAAGTAGCACAAGTGGCATATAATCCAAGTAGGAAAGAGATGCTAATCCGTCAGGAGCGTGATTTGCGTGGATCGTTACATTGCCGATATTGGCATATTTTTTGCTGGTACTCTGGTAGTACTGTATATGATATGGGACAGATTATTCCCAGAAGAATGAAAAACAAATAGGCGAAATTGCTTTTGAGCTGTTCTAAAGATTAGTGACCTAATCTTTGCCAACGTCAACTGCAATTTCGCCTTTTTTTATTTACCAACTGACTGTGTACATGCCGGTATATTCTCTACTATTATCATGTTGATAGCCTCGGCAATCGCTTCGCCAATCGCATTACTTAGTTTCATCACCTTGGATAACGGTGTACTTTGGAGATCAAGGTAACCAATCTGGCTCTGCGCATTAACCACACCAATTACAGAAATATCACCAACCGTAGGCAGCCTATTGCCAACAGCAATACCAGCGGCCAGCCCCCCCTGCCAAACTTCAACGTTGCCGATTTCATAACTTTTACCCAAGCAAGCATCAATGGCAATTATAACCGGATGATGATGCCGGTTATTAATAATATTTAACGTTTCAATAAAATTCCCGGCATGAACAGGATGTTCCAGCGTACCATAAACATAGCATTCGGTGTGTTCCTCAAGATGAGTTCCAATAAGCGGCCCCAAGGCATCACCGGTATAACGGTCAGAACCAATACATAGTGCTATTAACGGTCTTAGGTGTAAACCTTCCTGATGCTTTAAAAGCATCATTAGATGTTCATAGAGCTGTTTATGAATGTTGGTGTCATGCAGATTAACGGTAAGCTTGTTCAGTACATGTTTTGCCATTATCTCTCTCCTCTTAGCTTCCTCATTAATCTGTATGCACCTCCTGTCCAGTTTATGTTTAATATTAGCTAGCCAACTAACGGCAACTCCTGATACTGGGGCATTTTTACCGCTGCCGCCAAGGCTTGTGTAACAAATTCAATATGTTCTTTCAGATCAACCTGCAAAGCTTCTGCACTGGTTGATATCGTTTCACGGTTAACAGCACGGGCAAAGGCTTTGTCTTTGAATTTTTTCATTACAGATTTGACTTCCAGATTATCCAGACTCTTATCTGGACGAACCAAAGCGCAAGCAATGATAAAACCGGTAAGTTCGTCGACAGCTAGTAAGGTTCCCTGTAATCGCGTACGTTCCTGCTGCCAATCCCGGGCATGAGCTTCAACATCTGTGGCAAACTGACTATCATAACCGGCGGCAGTAAGAATTTCCCTCGCATGATTAGGATGATCATCCGGATATTTTTCAAAATCAACATCATGAAGTAATCCTACCGCACCCCAATACTCAACCTCTTCACCAAATTTCGCGGCATAAGCCCGCATTGCAATTTCAACCGCTAGGCAATGCTTTAACAATACTTCGCTTTTTACATGCTGAAGCAAAACTTTCCAAGCTTGATCTCTGTTATAATTCATGATAGACCTCCTTGTTATGTATATTGTCAAAATCTATTATACCATGTAAAAGTTACTATTTACTGTACATCTGCGTCGGTATCGTCCGTTTGTAGATAAATGTAAGTCGATGTACAATGTTCATCACTATATATAATAGAATTGCTGTAATAATTATAGATCCGCCAGGAGCAATATCCAAGTAAAAGGCCGTTGTCAGACCACTGACAACCGACAGAATGGCCAAGACTAACGCCCAGCCTAACGTTGCCTTAAAACCTTTTCCTAACTGCTCGGCAGCTGCTACTGGCACAATCATAAGCGCACTAACCATAAGAATCCCAACTACCATCATACCACTGACTACGGAAATAGCAGTAACTATACTTAAGGCCATGCTGACAGTGCTTGTAGCAATACCGGCGACTTTAGCCAGTTCTTCATCAAAGGAAACTAGCAAAAGTCTGTTAAAATTACTGCAAACAAAGGCTATAACAATAGCGCCACAGCCACTTATGACTAATACATCTTGCCAAGAAACGGTCAGTATGCTGCCAAACAGGAATCCCAGTAAACCAGCGCTAGGAATACGAGTAATTGTACTAAAAATAATAGCTAACGCTATCCCTGCATAGAAGAAAATTGCCAGTGCAGTATCGGCCATTTGCGTTCGTTGCCGGCGCACTACTTCAATACCCGCCGCCCCTGCGATGGTTATGGCGAAAGCGCCTACTGCCGGATAAATACCAAGCAAATACCCCCCGGTCACTCCGGCAAAAGCAATATGTCCTAATCCATCACCAATAAGCGACTGCCGCCGAACTACCACAAACATGCCTAACAGCGGACAGATAACTGCCGTTATTAGTCCGGCGATAAGGGCTCTTTGCATAAAATCATATTGAAACATTTCAAAAATCGGCATATGAATCTCCTTATTCCTTATCCGGTGTATGTTGAATAATACCATAAATGCTGCATAGTTGCATGATTGGTACGAAACTGTTCACTGCTGCCAAAAAAACATAAACTATGGTTGATGCACGCCACCTTAGACGCAAAGCGGGTGGCATTTTCAATATCGTGTGATACCATTACGATAGTAATGCCCAAGGTATTATTAAGCTGCGATAGCAATTCATAAATTTTGGCACTAGCAGCATAATCGACACCACTTGTCGGTTCGTCCAATAATAACAACTGCGGGTTTCCCGCCAAAGCCCTTGCAACCATAACCCGCTGCTGCTGACCGCCGGATAATTCCCCGATACGGCGGCCATGCAATTCTTGGGCTCCCACTAGCTCCAGCATATGGGTGACTATATGTTTAGCTCCTTTATTCTTTACTGCCCCCTGTACATTGACAAGCCCTAACGCAACTATCTCTTCCACCGTAGCCGGAAATGCTGCCGTATTCTGTGCATAATGCTGTGGTACATAACCGATAATTCCCTGTTTAGCTGCCTGTCGTACATCTTTGTGATCTATTAGCACCTGACCGGAAATCGGCTCAATAAGTCCGGCTATTATCTTAAGCATTGTGCTTTTACCCGCACCGTTAGGACCTACTGCTACTACAAACTCACCTTGATTCACTGAAAATGTTATATTGCTTAATACCAATTCAGTGTTATAACGAAAAGAAATATCTTGTAATTTAACTTCAGCCATAACATTACTCCTTAACAATTACAATGGCGGCACACGCCGAATAATTGCAGATTGTGTCGCACTAGCTCATATCCGTGCGTTTTCAATACAGAAATTAGATGGGGATCAACGGGGCAATAATCAATGCATTGCGTCTGTCCGCATTTTACACAGACAATATGATGGTGATGACTCGTATACACTAGTTCATACCTAACCCCTTCTTTCCCCATAGCATTTATGGGAATTAATGCTCCTAAATCAACTAGCACATGAAGGTTTCGATAAACAGTATCTAAACTTACATCCTTATACTGTATCCGAAGTCTCTCCCAAATTTCAAAGGCTGATAGAGGTTCTTCTGACTCAACCAGTTGCTCAACTAAAGCTTGCCTCTGACCTGTTATGCGATAACCTTTTTCTTTTAGACGGTTTACCACTATAATGGTACCCGCTGCATTGATTGCAGTCATTTTCGCTCCCCTATTCTCTAGTTACTACTTAGAGCTAATTTAAGATTGGCCAAATTTTCCCGCATTAACGTTAGATAGTCTTTACCTTGTTTAATTTCATCAGGAGTCAAAGAATCAATAGGATGTAATAAAAGTACTTTGGCACCGGCTTCTTTAGCTAATGTTTCAGCTACTTTAGGACTAACAATGGATTCGGCAAATAGGTATGTAACTTGCCGTTCTCGGCACATCCGCACAATATCGGCCATCTTCTCCGGTGTTGGTTCAGCATCTGGTGATATGCCCATAATTGCAACCTGCTCCAAATTATAGCGGGAGCCAAGGTAACCAAATGCTGCATGACTAGTAACAATAATCCTCTTTTGAACTGTTTTTAGGCCATCTTGATATTCGCTATGAAGCTTCTGTAACTGTTCATTATATTTAGTCGCATTATCTCGATAGTATACTGCGTTAGCAGGGTCTGCCGCCGCAAGCGCTTCGGCAATGGTATTTACTTCCTTCTGCGCAAGTACAGGATCAAGCCAAACATGCGGATCTACTTCCTGATGCTTTTCAGGTTCCTGTTTTTCATTAGCATTATGCTTGTGCTCTTCCGCCGGGTCATGATCGTGCGTATGAGCTGTACCCTCTCTTAGTTCAATATCTTTACTTACTTCTACTGCTGTTGTATTGCCAAGTACATCTTTAGCCGTTACTTTACTTAGCCAATGTTCTAAATTAGCCCCATGATAAAAAAACAATTTAGAATTTTTAACCTGAACTAAGTCTTTAGCCGATGGTTCCCATTCATGCGGTTCTGCCCCGGCTGGTACCAACATAGTTACTTCAACTTTATCGCCGCCTACCTGCCGGACAAATTCATATACCGGATAAACACTAGCCAAGACTTTAATTTTAGGTTGCTGTGGAGAATTATCGCCCGGTGCAACAGTTTTTTGACCGCAGCCTGCAATCAAGGTAAGCCCGGCAATAAGCAGTACAGTTAAAAATACTTTTACTCTCATCATACACCTCTCATTTTATTAATAGGAATATTCTTATTAAATGGTAGCAGTTGTTTGTTTTTTTGTCAATAAATCCCACGAAGTTAATAGGATTATTCTTAATAAAAGTAAAATAATTAGCGGCAAAAATATTGCCGCTAAAATTATTGCCACTATTTTACTCATTTATACCAAAATCAGCTTCACTATATTTGACGACCCGAGCATATAACCCACCTTTACTAAGTAATTCCTGGTGAGTACCTGTCTCAACAATTCTGCCACCAGCTAAATATATTACCTGATCGGAAGCCATGATTGTTGACATCCTATGGGTAATTATAAAAGTTGTTCGTCCCATACTGGCTTGCCGAATAGCTGCCATAACCTGCTTCTCCGTATGAGCGTCCAAAGCAGCTGTCGGTTCATCTAGCAGTAAAATAGATGGTTCCGCAATGATCGCGCGGGCGATCGCAATCCGTTGCCGCTGGCCACCTGACAAATTTCCGCCTAATTCACCGACAACAGTATTATAGCCTTGTGGTAGCTCCATAATGAACGCATGAGCATTGGCCTTGCGAGCCGCCTGTTCAATTTGGCTTGAAGTAGCAGCAAGGTTGCCAAAGCGGATGTTTTCCAAAATAGTTGTATTAAATAAGACAGGCTCTTGCTGAATAAAGCCTATATGTTGCCGCAAATCCTTAATTTTTATGTCTTTAATATTTACGCCATCTAAATAAATAGCTCCCTGAGTGGGATCATAAAATCGTAAAAGCAGATTTGCAAATGAAGATTTACCAGCACCACTTGGCCCTACAATTGCAATAATCTCCCCAGGTTTAGCCGAAATGCTGATTGCTTCCAATACAGGCTTACCTGTTCGGTAAGCAAACGACACATCTTTAAATTCGACAACCCCCTGTGCTTTAGACATATCCAGATAACCATCGGCAACAGATGGAGTTTGTTCATTAAGCAAATTGTTAATACGATTCCAAGCTACTATTCCAAACTTTAAAAATGTCATCGCCTGACTGATCTTACGAACAGGCATAGGGACATTGATAATATAAACTAAAAAAGCAAACATCCCGCCGATACTCAAATCGCCATTAATAACTTCCCGCCCGCCATACCAAACAATTATCGTCAAACCAATAGCAGCAAGGAATTCTACCAAGGGAACAAGTATCGCGCTCAAACGCTGGGCTTTCAGCAAATCCCCCGCAGCCTGTTGAATTTTGTCACTAAATTTTCGATACTCATAATCTTCACGAACATAACTTTGCACAATCATTACCGATACCAAAGATTGTTGAATAATTGACGTTACCTTAGCCAAAGTATGTTCAACAAGCGCCCCCATCCTGCCAATTTTACTATTAAAAAAGCTGATAGCGACAATAATAAAAGGCAAGGTTGCGAATGTTACCATGGCCAATTTCCAATCAAAATAAATCATAATTGCCATGATGGCCAGTAGGTTTAGCGACTCGACAATGATATCCGGTATACCCACAGTTACCGCCTGTTGAATCAACAACAAGTCATTAGTAAACAATGAAATCAAATCACCGGAGGGCATTTTCATAAAATAAGCATAGTCGAGTGACTGTAATTTGGTGAACATGTCTTCCCGTAGCTTAGCCAACATCTGGTTACCAGCCTTAGCCATACGGTAACCGTAGAAATAGGAAAATAAGCCGCGGATTAGATACAATATTACTATCCCGGCAATAATAATATGCAAAAATGTGATGTTGCCGCCAGACAGCGCATCATCAATTAGCAGCTTTACGACTAACGGCGCTGCTAAGCCAGCTATACTTGCAATGATAAAACACACTATCGCCGTCGTGGCCTGCAGCCAGTAGGGCATTATAAATTTGCGCCAGTAAAAAGTAAACATAATAAATTCTCCACCATAATAACACTTAACTTACATAGTATGTACCAATTACTTTATTTAAATACCAGCATTTTTTAAAAAATCCTGCCAAACATACCCCTAATCAAAAAAATAAAAATGGGAAGGCTGACAACGCCTTCCCTTTTGTTCCTTTACATCACACGACGGGCGCCAACGTAACGCGGACCCCAATAGCTACTGTTCATACTGTCAATAGCTACACCGCGGCTGGACGTAGCACTGATAAATCTACCATCACCAAGGTAGATACCGCTGTGAGATGCTCCTGAAGCATAAGTGCTAAAAAACACTAAATCTCCAGGCTGGAGACGATTGTAAGATACATATCGTCCGACTTCAAACTGCTCATCAGCCATACGCGGCAGGTAAATACCACTCTGAGCAAATACATAACGGGTAAAGCCGGAACAGTCAAAACCACCGGGACTCGTCCCACCGAATACATAAGGTACACCAGTGTAGCGCATGGAAGTCTGAACAACACGCCGTATCGAAGCCGTTGAAGAATCACGGCTGACCGGAATATCCCTTCCCATTAGAGCACGATAAGTTTGCGCCCCTACTACACCATCAGCGTCTAGACCACGAGCCGCCTGAAAAGCCTTAACAGCACTAGCTGTTAATTCGCCAAAATCACCATCAGCTGATCCTGCGTTAAAGCCTAGACTATTTAGCTGGGCTTGAATGGCGACTACATCGGCTCCCTGGTCACCGACCTCATATGTACCGGAAGCATGGGCAAAAGTAGCGGTCCCAAAAAAGAGACAAAAAGCGACAACAAACCCGAAAAACTTTCCCAATACATTTCTCCTCTCGCTGGCCTCCGAGGTTAGCTGACGGGTTAGGGTTGCAGGCACCCTACGTAAGAAGCATAACACTTCTTACGTTTCACCCCATAAAATGGTTCCCCCGTTCCTGAGCTGGATTCGGCTTTCTACAATGCTCTTTATTCTTATATTCGTCTAAAAACTAAAAATTCCTGCCCAAAATCGTGTTTTTTTTACATTTATTAGGGTAATTGTTTTTATTAGCAAAGAATTTTCATTGATTATGTTTTTCTGTCTGCTGACCAAGTTCAGCGCGCAGCCAATATAAAGGACGTTGTTTTACTTCTTCAAATATTCTTCCGACATATTCGCCAATAATGCCGATTCCTGCTAATTGCAGTCCGCCTAAAAGCGAAATACTGGCAGTTATTGTTGCCCAGCCAGGAACAGCTTCGTCGGTAAACAATCTAATATATATTACATGCAATGTCAGAACGATACTGCCGAGTCCTAACGCTATACCTATGTAAAACGCAAATCTAAGCGGCGTTTTTGAATAGGCCGTAATACCATCTAAAGCAAAGTGCAGCATCTTTCGTAAGGAAAATTTAGATTTTCCGGCAAATCGCTTGGGAGCAACAAATTCGATATACGTTTGGCGATACCCGATTGCACTAATCATGCCCCTAATAAACCTTGCACGTTCCCGGAACCGCCGGAAGCTTTTCACCACCTGTTTATCAAGCAGTCTAAAGTCAGAACCGCCCTCAGTAACCCGTATATTTGACACCGCATTCATTAGTTTATAGAACATACCTGAGGTAAAGCTCTTAAACCAAGATACCCCTTCTGTATTAACCCGTATTGTTTGGACTACCTGAAAGCCATTATTCCATTGGGCAAGTAATTGCGGTAACATTTCGGGCGGATGCTGCATATCGCCATCCATAGTAATTACTGCATCCCCATCGGCATGGTCTAAGCCACAGGACAAAGCCACTTGATGACCGAAGTTTCGAGCTAAAATCAAGGCCCTCACCCGGTTATCAGAATTTACTAACCGTTCAAGGATAAGAGGAGTAGCATCACTCGATCCGTCATCGATGAAGATAAGCTCAAAATAATAAGGCTGCTGCTCCATATGTTTAATAACTTCCTGATAAAAGTTGTCGATATTATCTTGTTCATTAAATACTGGTACAACAATAGAAATTAGTTTTTTAGGTAACGGCATACCGCTCCCCCTCCTTGTCACCAATATATTATTACATCACCTGCCCATAATTGCAATTAAATCTTTAGCCAAGATTTAATACATTTAGCACCCAAACCGTCCTTGGCCAGTTAGCAGGATATCTCCTATAAACCGCGAAATTATTTTAGGAAAGGAGTGTCTGCCTTGGATAAACTAGAAGCTAAAATCCGCGCCGGTATCCGGCTTACCCGTAACGACGGCTTAACTTTACTTGCTTCTAATGACATAGGTTGGCTTGGATATCTCGCCGATATAGCAAGACAGCGTATCAGTGGCAATTATGTCTATTTTAATGTTAACCGCCATATAAATTTGACTAATGTTTGCACTGCCAAATGTAAGTTTTGTGCATTTGGTTGTGATAGCGACAGTGCTCATGCTTATGCCATGACCAAAGAACAGGTGTTAACTGTAGCGGCAAAGGCAGCTGAAGACAAACGTCTTGCCGAACTTCACATAGTTAGCGGCTTGCACCCTGACTGGCCTTTTGAATACTATGTGGATATAATTAGCGCCCTGCATACTGCTTTACCGCATATTCATCTTAAGGCATTTACTTGTGTTGAGATATGCTATTTCGCTAAGATTTCCGGTCAAAGCATAACCGGTGTACTCCAGAGGCTTAAGGCGGCTGGCTTAGGTTCTATGCCTGGCGGCGGTGCCGAAATTCTTAGTGATAGAGTACGCCGGGAAGTATGTCCCAATAAAGCTAGTGCCGCTGAATGGCTTGATGCGGCTCGCGTTGCACATAAGCTAGACATCCGCACGAACGCTAGTATACTGTACGGCCATATTGAAACACCAGAGGAAAGAATTGATCATCTACTCGCTCTTCGCACTCTGCAAGACGAAACAAAAGGCTTCCAAACCTTTATCGGACTTCCCTTTCATCCTGCTAACACCAGATTGTCTGAATCAATTAGCCGGGTTCCGGCTTGGGAAGATCTAAAAATGGTAGCAATCGCTAGATTAATGCTGGATAATTTTAATAATATCAAAGCATATTGGGTTATGTTAAACCCTCAGATTGCTCAACTTGCCCTTGGTTTTGGTGCTAACGACATCGACGGCACTGTCAGCGAAGAAAAAATCAGCCACGCAGCCGGAGCTAAAACCAGCCAGCTCTTAAGTACCGAAACAATCTTGACCTTAATTCGTCAGGCCGGACGTATACCTGTTGAGCGCGATTCACTATATAATATTATTAACATTTATGAGTAGTATTTATTAATAACTAAAGCCTGCATTGTCAATGAACAATGCAGGCTTTAGTACGTTTAACTTGTTTTATTACCTAATATCCTGCCGCAAAATAACAGCATCATGCAAATAAACATGTTTAATCTCTTGCTGCCTAACATCAGTATTCCAGAGAATCAATACCCGAACACACAAGGGAAGTGCTTCTGGGCATTCTATTTCTTGTGTCCCGAATAAGGGTACCTGGACCCACCCTAACCTTCTTGCACCGGCAGCGGGAAAAGTGGCATTTAGGTCAGGTGTCGAACTAAATATCACCGCACCAATATCTTCGATATCTATTGTGTTCTCACTCGTCATTGCCGTAAGAAGCTCGGCCACGCGTTCAAATATTTCTTCACGGTTATTGGCTGTAACGGTTGTCGCGCCACGAACACCACGCAACATCTAATGACCACTCCTAGAAAGTATTAGCAAAAGCTTCTGGTAAACATTATACGCGAAAAACCGCGAATTTCCTATAATTATTTAGTTGGTTATTTCAATATGCTTTTATGGTTTGTTGCAACGGCAGGAATTACATATGTGGCATTTCCACCAACCACACTCAGGACATACACTATTCGACTGATTAAGTTCAACATATTGCCCTTGTTCATACTCTTTCCAACAGAAAATTGATCCCGCTACTTTCTTTAATTTAACAGCCCTAGTATCTACCCATAGCTTTTGGTCAAAGACAGTAATTAATAATTCCTGACATTTTTTTTCGGGGTTATAACGATGATCTTCGGCAGGAAATACCTCCGGTTCATCTTTTAGGGTCAGAATAACATACAGGACACTGTACTTCACAGCCCCACCTCCGCATTTACCCGTTGACTAAACTTCAGATTGGCTAACTCCGACTTCCCTCCAAAGTTAAGTCTACTTCGTAATACCTATGTCTGCGGCAAGCGGTTTATACCCCCATGAACGTAAAACTTCAAGAGTCTTGTTCACAACTTTAAAAGTACATGGTTTTACTGCTTCACTAAGCTCAAGTCCAACATCAATGACAGCAGGTTGGACACCTAAGACGACAACCTCCTGTATCGGCTGCCCCACTAGTTCAATTGCAGTTAAAACATCCTGTATACCTATTTCATGCATTGATACCTTATGTTTAAAATAAGTTTTAACTTCTTCATTAGCAAAATGATAAAAATCTCCCGCACTGCCGCCGCCGTTTACAGCATCAATGATAAGCAGCCGGGTTGCTCCTGTAATAAATCGAAGCAATTCCATTCCCAGCGTGCCGCCATCCAAAATTTCAACGTTGTCCGGGAACGTATAGCGTCGGGCGAGCTCTTCTACCACCCGGACGCCAAAACCTTCATCTTGCATTAAGATATTACCGACACCTAAGACAACAACTTTATCCACTATCGCAGCTCCTGTTTTGCCGTACTTTTAGGACTCACTATGTCCCCCAAATCTTCGGGTTCTTCCTCCATATATTTGACTCCAGAGAACATAGAAGAAATTTCGCCGCCTTTTTCTACAAAGTCAGCTCTGATTGCCATATAAACATGCACAATGACAAATAGCATAATAAACCAAGCAACAAAGTGATGGATGATATGTACAACATATTCATTTACCAACCAGTTGTTGAACGGCCCAAAGACCTTGGCCAAAAAACGATTTGGCTCAATCATGTAATACATAGCAAACCCGGTTATTATCATAATGATAAACATTAAATAAACAGACAAATACCCCGACCTAGCCAACGAGTTTCTCAAATATGGTCGATGCGCTCCGCGCATAAACATATAATGCATTTGCGTATCCATTATTCCTGTCCAGTACAGTTTTGTCCAGGGCCTGGGCAATAACCTGTCACCAGGATTGATGATAAAACCATATATTCGGGGAATAAAAGAAGCAACAAGCACATATCCGGCTATAAAATGAATATATCTTATCACTTCCATTGACATTACGTTATTGACAGCAAAAGTAGGATCAATACCTTGGGTTCCCAGAAAAAATGGATTGCCAATATATAGCCCGGTAAAAAACAGGATAAACGTGCATATTACCATAATCCAATGGAAAATACGCAACCATGGGCTAAAAAGATAATATGATTTCATGGCTCCCTGACGCATACCAGTCATCCTCCTTTTGCAGGTTACAAATACGGATCTGTACGAACAACAGACAACTCCTTACCCTGACCGTCATACAGGTGAGTTGCACAAGCCAAACACGGATCAAAAGAGTGTACCACCCGTAGGATTTCCAGAGGCTTTTCAGCAATTTTTACTTTAGTTTCAATCATGCTGGATTCATAGGCACCATAACCGGCATTGGTATCACGAGGACAAGCATTCCACGTAGACGGAACTATCGCTTGATAGTTGTCGATTTTGCCATTCTTTATTGTTACCCAGTGGCTAAGACCGCCCCGTGGAGCCTCATGCAGACCGACCCCTCTGGCTTCTTTTGGCCAGTTTGCTTGATCCCAGGTATTTGTATTGGCTACTGTCGTATCCCCAGCTTTAATGTTATTTATTAGCTTATCCAGAAAATATTTATTAATATAAGCATTCAACTGCGCATCTAAGCCGCGTACTGCTGTCCGTCCAACGGTTGTAGGCATCCATTTTTCCGGAGGCATATTGAGTAATTTAGATACAGCCTCAATCTGGTCAACCATAAATTTTTCCGCCCATGTTGGCTGTTGGAGAAAGCCTTTCTTAACTTTGGTGTAAACAATAATATATTTAGCTAATGGCCCAACTTCAACCATCTTGCCATTCCATTTAGGCGTCTTAATCCAAGAATATTTGCCAGCCTCATCAAGATATTTCCAAGCTGTCTTGGTTCCTTCCTTAGGGCCTGTATACTGAGGACTGGTAATACCGCTCCAAGGATGCAAGTCTTTACTGGCTTCAGGGTAATTATACCAAGCGTGTTCTACACCTTCAGCTAATACAGCAGGGTCACTTAAGTCTTTACCCTCTAACGGATAAAAAGCAGCCCTGTCAACCCCTTCTCCGAAGTTTTCTACAACACCATTTGACCGTACAAGTAAATTATTGAAATAATCTCCATTGGAAATACCACTGTAACGTTCCTCAGGGAAATCACCAAAAGATAGCACACGTTTTCCGGCTAAACCACCGCCATCCACATGACCTGCTTTGATAAATAAGTCGCCAATAACAAGTACGTCAGGAATATAAAAGCTATTTACTAAATCTATAGCCAAATCCACTGATGTACCAACAAGAGCCAAGCGCTCAGTATTAACAGAGGCATTCATGTCATTCATCGAGATAGAACAAGGCATCCCGCCGACAATGTAATGAGGGTGCGGATTTTTGCCGCCAAAAACAAGATGTGAGGTTACCAGATCCCGCTGGCGATCAAGCATATTTAAGTAATGAGCTACCGCCATAAGATGAGCTTCTGGCGGTAAAATGCTGTAATCGGGATGATCCCAGTACTGAGCAGCAAAAATACCTAACTGTCCGCTTTCAACGATATTTTTTATTTTGTTTTGAATTTCTCTAAAATAAGCAGTTGTAGCCTTCGGAAAATCTTTGGCATAGGCATTTGTATCAAAAGCAATTGGCCCCTCAAACTTGAGGCTATATTTTTCTAATACTGTATTTTGCAGTGCTGCTGTAGCTGCCGGATCAGCCTTAAGCGCTGCGACCGGACTAACCCAGTCTAGTGCATGCAAGTGGTAAAAATGCACGATATGGTCGTGAATCATCTGCGAAGCAGCAATTATATTACGCATATAATTAGCATTTTTAGGAATTTGGATACCGAGAGCATCTTCTACCGCCCGCAAACAGGCCAGAGCATGCACAGTTGTGCAAACGCCGCAAATTCTTTGGGCAAACAGCCAGGCATCCCGTGGGTCACGTCCTTTTAGCACTAGTTCAATACCCCGCCAGGCTGTGCCGCTTGATAATGCGTCTTCAACTTTGCCGGTAGCCTCGTTAACCTTTATTTCAACCCGTAGGTGGCCTTCTATCCGATTTATCGGGTCAACTACAATACGTTTCATTTAGGGCTGCCTCCTCATCTCTATTCGCCGTCCTGCCCGCGATCTGGCTCTACTTCCGCATTTCCTTCCCGCGATTTCAGTTTCTTAGATTCATGAATTTTATGCTGGACAATCGAAGCCACGCCATGAGCCACTACTCCGGCGGTAGTCACGCCAGCTAAAACAGCGCCGATTTTGTCCGCATTAGCAATAGTATTAGGCACAGGTATATTAGGCAAACGTTCATAGAAAGGATCATTATCCCAGAAATTATTTGCAGCACAAGCCACACAAGGTGCACCTGACTGAATCGGATAACTCATGCCATTCCACCAACGCATATTCCCGCAGGAATTATAGGCTTCCGGCCCCCGACAGCCAACTTTATACAGGCACCAGCCCGCCTTACTACCGATATCATCAAATTTTTCCACAAACATACCTGAATCAAAAAAAGGTCGCCGGTAGCAAGTATCATGTATCCTGTTGCCAAAAAACTGTTTGGGGCGCCCTTGGTTATCCACAGGCGGCAACTGCCCGAACAAAACATAATGCATAATAGTTCCTGTTAATACTTCTGGAATAGGCGGACAACCAGGAACTTTCACAATTGGCTTCCCGCTGATAACTTCGCTAACAGCAACAGATTTCGTCGGATTTGGTCTGGCAGCTTGAATGCCTCCCCAGGCAGCGCATGAACCGACTTCAATAATAAAGGCAGCATCTTTGGCAAACTCTTTTAGCGTCTGAATAATTGGTTTTCCGCCGACCATGCAGTAAATACCGTCTTCAGCAACGGGAACGGCTCCTTCAAACATCAAAATATACTGACCCTGATATTTTTTTCGGGTTTCTTCAGCATGGTGCTCTAACTGTTCACCAGCAGCAGCGCCCAGCACTTCCATATCTTCCAGAGAAATCATATTTAGAATCATATCGGATGCCAGTGGACTTTGGGACCTAATAAATGCTTCGTCACAACCGGTGCATTCATGGCCATGCAGCCAGATGACCGGGACAAGCGGTTTTTTCTCGGCTGCTTCAATGACCTGAGGAATAAGTTCTGTCGACAACCCCATCATGCTTGTTAAGGCAACACAGGCTTTAAGGAAATCCCGTCTACCAATTTTCTTTTTCTGAAATAAATCCCATAGGGTATCCCGTTTTTTCATAGTCACCCTCCTTAAACATAATTTTCGCACCTGTTTTTGCTTTATTAGATTTCCATTCTAGAAAGCATTCATGTATAAATAGCAAGAGCTATTATACCGGTAAAAAGAAGTGGCTGAATAGAAAAAGATCATTGCGTTTTTATTCACATAATTTATTGGGAGCCTAGACGCAGCACTCGTTTAAATCTACTATCTACAACCCCGGTCACACCAGGGTTCTTCAGCTAAGTAATCTCCATCAGAATAATAGTACGCTCTAGCCCGGCAACCACCACACACAGAATCAAATCCACACGAACCACAACCACCTTTGAGTGGTTCATGCCGCAGCTTTTTAAATACTGTACTCTCTTGCCATAAAGTATCAAAGGACGTCTCCCTGACATTTCCTACCTTTAGCGGTAAGTACGGGCAAGGTTGAACATCACCGTTAGGCAATATGACACAATAAGAAGTACCTGCGAGACATCCCCGAGTATAACGCATAGGTACACCACGCTCTTTGGCGATACGCATAAACTGGGGAGCACATGTCGGCTTTAGTTCAATAGAAGTTGTTGCCTGCTTATCCAGAATTCGTGTCAAGAGAGCCTCATACTGAGCCGTTTTAAGTGTTGTCTCTTCAATGTCCTTGCCTCTGCCGGCTGGCACCAGGAAAAAGATGTGATGGGCAACAGCGCCCAGTTCAACAGCTAGATCGGTAATCTCGGTGATTTCGCTTTCGTTCGACGTAGTTACCGTCGTGTGAATTTGGAAGGGTAAACCGGCTTCACGGCATGCTTTAATGCCTGCCATTGTCTGGTCCCAACCGCCGGGAACACCCCGGAAAGTATCATGAGACTCAGGGTTTCGACTGTCGACACTAATTCCTGCACACATTAAACCGGCAGACTTAAGCCTTGCAGGAACATCCCCTGTAAGCAATATACCATTTGTCCCTAAAACCGGCCTAAGACCAACAGTCGCAGCATGAGTAATAAGTTCATAGATATCAGTGCGTAGCATCGGCTCGCCGCCGCTTAAGATCATAATCTTAAAACCGGCTTTGGCTATTTCACCAAGCAGTTTTTTACCTTCACTGGTACTTAATTCATCCCTTCTCTTAGCACCGGCATCCCGGTAACAATGCACACAATTAATATTACACTGCTGAGTGGTGTTCCATGAAATTATCATCAGCTACTCCTTATAATCTGTAAGATAGCAGGCCGGATCTTCACTCCATATATCGCCAGTTACTGCTTCGGCCCTTATCCGGCAGCCACCGCAAAAGCTTTTATACCGGCATTCACCACAACGCCCGGTAACATGACTCTCTTTGTCACGCAGCTTACACAAAAATTCATCTTGGTTATTTTTCCAGATTTGGCTGAGGGGCTGTTTTCGGACATTGCCTAATGACTTATGGCCCCAAAACTGACAAGCATGAACATTACCTTGCGGATCGACATTAGCCATTTTCTGACCAGCCGAGCACCCTCCATGCATTGACAGAAGTTCTTTAATCTCAGGTACCCGTTCAGGCTGAGTCCGTTCCATATGTTGAAGTATATATATACCATCGGCATGATTGTCAGTTGTCAGTATTTCAACTTCAATACCCCGTTTGTTAAAATCAATTGTCCGCTCAATTAGAAGCTCGATCGTTTGACGCTTTTGTTCAGGAGTAGTATCAAGCTCAGCCATTTCCCGGCCACGGCCAGCGTATACCAGGTGATACATGCAGAAGCGAGGAATTTTCTCACGTTCCACGATATCCAAAATATCCGGTAAAGTATGATAGTTAAGTTTATTTACGGTAAAACGAATACCGGTCTTATTACCTGCAGCAATAGAATTGCGAATACCGGCAAGAGTCTCCCGGAATGCCCCTTTCTTACCCCGGAAGTAATCATGAACCTCTTCATTGCCGTCTACACTAACACCGACATATTGGAATCCGGTTTCTTTAATACGCTTGGCCATTTCCGGCGTAATCAGGGTACCATTTGTGGAAATAACCGGTCGAATTCCTTTCTCAATGGTATACGCGCCTAGTTCAAACAAATCCTTGCGAACTAGTGGTTCGCCACCGGAAAACAGCAGCACAGGCACCTTCATAATCGCTAAGTCATCAATAAAAGCTTTAGCCTCTGCAGTAGTAAATTCTCCTTCATATTCCCGGTCCTCAGCACAAATATAGCAGTGCTGACAGTTAAGATTACAACGATTAGTGGAATTCCAAACAACTATAGGTGTTGTATCAGAGGAAAACTGCAGCATTTGGGGCGGCAAGTTTTGAGAACTGCGGCCATACTTCACTATATCCGATACAGTAGCTGTTCCGCATAGCAATTTAGTGCAACCTATCATTCTGTTTTCTATCTCCTTCAAAAATTCTGTTTTGTGACAAATTCGACATATGCTGGGACGTTCCCTGCTGGTAGTTTAAACTTTCTGCCAGTCTTTGGAACAGAGTTACGCCGCAGGTTTTTCCATATTACCCGCCGGTTTAATTTCCATAAATCGCTTATCAGTTACAATATTAATTTTCCCGGCTGCTTTAATTGCATCTATCAGTAAGTTACGCAAGAGAATCTGCCTGTCATTTATGTGTTTGCCTTGGGTTAACATAGTAAAGCCGTCGCCACCTTGAGCTAAAAAGTCATTCGTCACCACCTTGTATGTTTTGTTAAAATCAAGCTTGCGTCCATCCTGTAAACTTACCTTGACAATTCTTGCCCCTGCCGGTTGTGATTTATCATATTGCACCGATAGGCCTGAAAACTGCAACATACCAATCTGGTTGTTATATATACCGTATTCTAAGATTTCCTTTATTTGTTTGCCCGTCAAATCTAAAGTTACTAACGTATTATCAAAGGGCACTACCTCATATAGATTTCCAATAGTAATATTACCGGCCGGAATGCTTGTCCGAAGACCGCCACCATTTTGAAAAGCTATGTCAGTGTTCATACTGCGCCTCATTACATCGGTTACCCATTGTCCCAGTACAGAAACAGACGCCTTATTATGACTTAACTCATGACTGGTATGGCCAATCATAATATTTTTTATCGGTGCTACCTCTGCTTGTGCTTTTAGGGTAATGTCTTGAACCGTAGCATCAGCAACCAAATCCTTCGCCGCTAAATCAACAACAGAAGCCTCGGCTGCTATTACTTTATTGGCACTCTCTGAAAAATTCAACACAATCTTGCCTACTGCCCGTCCATTATAAGCAGCCTGAACAATAGGCACCGAATTTACTATCCCGGCAACCCTTACATGCGTATGACCAGAAACAATAGCGTCGACACCATCGGTATTCCACGCCAGATCAGCCGCCTCACCTTTAACCTCATTAGCTGCATCCACTTCGCTGCCCATATGTGATAAGACTACTATAATATCAGTTCCCTGCTGTTTTAAAAGCGGTACAAGCTCTTTTACTGTTTTTGCCGGATCACAAAAAATGAAATTTTTACTATAGGCTGGGTTAGTTTTGTAAGCTGTCTCAGGAGTTGTTAAACCTATTATTGCGATTTTTAGCCCATTCTTTTCAAGAAATGTATACGGCTTAGCAAAACTGACGGGGTTGCCTGTTGTTCTATCCACAACATTAGCGGCAACAAACGGAAAATCGGCTTGGTTAATACGTTCTGTTAAAACTTGAATTCCCCAGTCAAACTCATGGTTACCTAGAGCCATCGCAGCAAAACCCGCCTCATTCATAACCGCTACGACTGGTTTGCCGTACAACATATTTGAGTCTGGGCTTCCCTGAAACATGTCTCCTGCACTAAGAAGGATTGTCCCTGAAGGATTCTTAGCAGTCTCTGCCTTTAAATATCCCACAAGTTTGGCTGCTCCAGGATTTTTCCCGGCTTCAATCATTGTACCATGAAAGTCATTTACCGTAAGAATGGTAATCGTTTTAGTATCTTTTGGTTCTTCGGCGGCAAGGGCTAAGGGTAAAAATAATAGCAAACAAATACAAAGCAAGGGGATGAATAAACCTACTTTTTTACTATTTGTCTTCATTCCTGCCTCCTTTCTCAGTTAGTTCTAATTATGACAAAAACTAGAAGCAAATACAAGCTAAAGAAAGCACCACTTGCGCAAGCCTATGACGCAAGCCAAAGTTAATTCTGATCTTGTCAGGTCGAGATTACGCTTTCTAGCTGGATAATAAAAACTCCCGGACCAGCTCCGGGAGTTTTTTTAAGCTAAAAAACTTTTTCTAATGTAGCACTTATATCCTTATGTGGTCGATAACCAGTAATTCTTCCGACCTCACTGCCGTTTTTAAAAACCACCAAGGTAGGAATGCTCATGACATTGTATTGAGTAGCCAATCCCTGCTGCTCATCAACATTAACTTTTGCGACAACAGCTCTCCCCTCAAAATTCTTGGCTACAGTCTCAACTTCGGGCGCTACCATTTTACAGGGGCCGCACCACGAGGCCCAAAAATCAACCAGAACAGGTTTGTCTGCTTTTAATACAGCGTCATTAAATTCATCCGTACTGGTAATGTTAAGCACGCTCATCTTCTCGCCTCCTAAAATTAATACTATTATTATCCCTATTTTACAACAATATTAACCAGCTTTTGCGGTACAGAGATCACTTTAACAACCTCTTTACCGGCGATAAGTTCCCGAACTTTTTCCTGCTCAAGCGCTGTCTTTTCCAGTTCTTTAGGAGTTAGGCCGGCCGAAACCACAACTTTATCCCGGACTTTACCATTGATTTGCAGTACAACTTCAACTTCTTCCACTTCCATAGCGGCAGCGTCAAATGTTGGCCAGAATTGTTTGTGCACACTGCCTTCAGCGATAGTTTCCTGCCAAAGCTCCTCGGTAATATGCGGAGCAAATGGTGCAAGCATTTTCAGCAAGCTTCCCACAACTTCACGCGCTAACCCGGAGTTTATAGTTACGCCTTGATCTTTTATTGCATACATGGCATTAACCAATTCCATAATTGCACTGATTGCTGTATTGAAATTGAAGCGTTGACCAATATCTTCCGTTACCCGCTTAATAGTTACATGTAGAATGCGACGTAGTTCTTTCTCGGGTTTACTTAGTTGCTTAGGGTCGTATTCAGATGCTTCGGTACCGATTAAAGTAGTATAGTGATCGACTATCCGCCATAAACGATTCAAGAACCGGTATGCGCCCTCTACGCCTTGATCGCTCCACTCTAAATCACGTTCAGGCGGCGCAGCAAACAGGATAAACATGCGCGCAGTATCTGCACCATATTTGCTGATAATTTCTCCCGGAGCAACAACATTGCCTTTAGATTTAGACATCTTTGCCCCGTCTTTGATAACCATACCTTGAGTTAGCAGGTTTTTAAACGGCTCATTTACATTTACCAAACCGGCATCCTTTAATACTTTGGTAAAAAAGCGGGAGTATAACAGGTGCAATATAGCGTGCTCAATACCACCGATGTATTGGTCAACAGGCATCCAATAGTTTGCTTTATCCGGCTCAAACGGTTGATCTGTGGTATGTGGACTTGTATAGCGGAAATAGTACCAGGAAGAGCAGATGAAGGTATCCATGGTATCTGTTTCGCGCCGTGCTTTACCACCACATTTTGGGCAAGTACAGTTTATGAAGTCTTCAGCTTTAGCCAATGGCGACACTGAGCCACTGGTAAAATCAACATTTTCAGGCAGCAAAACCGGCAATTGGTCTTTAGGTACAGGTACCGTACCACATTCCGGACAATAAATAATTGGAATAGGTGCCCCCCAGTATCGCTGGCGGGATATCAGCCAGTCCCTTAGACGATAATTAACACGCCGTTTGCCAATGCCTTGTTCTTCAAACCATTGAGCAATCCTCACCTTGCCTGCTTCATTATCTAAGCCGCTGAACTCACCGGAATTAGCCATAGTTCCTTGTCCGCCATAAGCTTCGGTCATATCACTAAGACTTAGTTCCTTACCAACAGGCTGAACTACAATCTTCTTGGGTAAACCATACTTATTAGCGAAGTCCCAGTCACGCTGATCATGAGCAGGTACACCCATAACCGCACCAGTACCATATTCGACTAGTACATAGTTGGCAATCCAAATAGGCACTGGTTCGCCAGTAAACGGATGAACAGCATAGGCACCCGTAAAAATTCCTTCCTTCTCTGTTTCGGTAGAAGTCCGGGCAATTTCACTTTGATTTCTAACGCGCTCGATAAATGTCCTGACAGCTTGTTCTTCCGGTTTGCCGGCAATAAGCTTGTCCACCAGTACGTGCTCAGGAGCCAGCACGATGTAGCTCACGCCAAACACAGTATCATGGCGGGTAGTATATACGGGAATCTTATCGTTTATTTCAGGAACTGCAAAGCTAAACTCGGCCCCTTCGCTGCGTCCAATCCAGTTCTCTTGCATGGTTTTTACACGGTCTGGCCAACCTTTAAGTTCACTCAAATCAGCTAAAAGACGATCCGCATAATCTGTTATTTTCAGGAACCACTGTTCGAGATCCTTTTTAACAACTACAGAGTCACAGCGCCAGCAGCGACCATCAACAACTTGTTCGTTGGCTAATACCGTATTACAGTCATTGCACCAGTTTACTGCGGCCTTCTTTTTATAAGCTAATCCACGTTCAAAAAAGAGTAAGAACAGCCACTGTGTCCAATGATAATAATGGGGATGGCAGGTTGCAACTTCACGGTCCCAATCATAGGATAATCCCAATTCTTGCTGCTGATTGCGCATATTAGCAATATTATCCCAAGTCCAAGATGATGGATGAATACCATTCTTAATGGCGGCATTCTCAGCAGGCATGCCAAAAGCGTCCCACCCCATCGGGTGCAGTACATTATAGCCTTGCATGACTTTAAATCTGGCAATAACATCACCGATAGAGTAATTGCGTACATGCCCCATGTGCAAATTGCCAGACGGATAAGGAAACATTTCTAAGACATAGTATTCCGGACGCTGCCGGTTAATAGTATTAGAGAAAGCATCATTCTCAGCCCAGAGTTTTTGCCACTTGGCTTCAATCTCATGCGGCATATATTTTTCATTCATCTAGTAGTTCAATCCCCCTCGGACAAAATTAAAAAAGTCCCGTGGCTGACGCCAGGGACGAGATTTCTCGCGGTACCACCCTGCTTGATGACAACTGTCACCCACTCTTACCAATAACGCAGGTTCGCGTCAGTTGCTACAATGAGTTCACAACCGCTCCTTGGCAGCGAGTTCAACTGTCACGCAGATTGGCTCGCAGCAACCGCCAACTTTCTGAACTACATCGTACAGCTTACTATTCTGCTTCTTCGGATTTATTTGTTCCATTATATAGCAACAAATTATAAAAGTCAACTTACACCTTGACTGGTAAAAACTGTTCTATATCGAGCAGACAGTCATAGAATAGTTCATAAGGAGGTGCGTCATGTATAAGCTTATTATCGGCAATGTCAGAGTTACCGTGAATGATGACAGTATTAAGCGGGAGCAGGCCGCCGCTTATGCCAAGCAGGCTATTTCTACAGCCGGTCAGCAGGGCAAGCTGCTTTCCCACGTCGAGCTTAGCGACGGTCCGGACGGGATAGAGGTCTCTACTACCGAGAAAGCTGGCTGCCGTATGATCCGGAAGACCATAAAACAAAGCATGTTGGATGGCCTTCTCGATGCTGCCAAAGAAAAACTCTATCCTACCGGTACTTTTTCTCAAAAAGAATTATGGTTTGACAGCGAAACGGGCCAGGAATGGCGAGGCGTAGAGGTGGACACCGCTCGCACGGAAGTATTAGACAAGTTAGAGGAATGGATTAAATCAGCCAACTCTAATAATTAAATGGAAACAGAGGCAGCCACAAAATCAAAACCACCCAGAAGCCGTAGATCCGGAGTCTAGGTGGTTTTAGCCTTATTTAGCAATACAGATATTCACTCTGCTCTTTGCCGCCGCAGCGGTCAGGTTCCAATACATATGCATATTTTCGCGCATAATAGTTTCGGTTTCTAGCAACATGGCATAATAATTTGTAAAAGATATCAATTTCCTGATAGGTATTGTATATCCCAAAACTCATCCTTACCAGACCAGGTATCGTTTTGTCGTCGTAGGTTTGATAATATTTTATTTCTTTCTTAGTTAGTTTAAGTAACTTTTCTACATAGGGGTGAGCACAAAACAAACCGTTGCGGACTGCGATGCCGGCTTCCTGTGATAAAATCTCAGCAATTTGGCTATGATGTAAACCTTCCATAGTAAAAGATATGAGACTTACGCGTGCCTCACTACCATCCCTGCTACTATACAAATTTATGCCTGGAATACTACGCAAACCATCAATTGCATAATCAATTAGCCCTCGCTCGTAGGTATGGATATCGTTAATATTTAGTTTAGACAATGTTTCAATGGCAGTAATCAGTGCCAATACTCCTATCATATTGGGAGTTCCGGCTTCACATTTTGCCGGTGGGTCATCCCATTCAATATATTCATGTGAAACTAAGCCAACGGCTCCACCGCCTTGATACACCGGAATATTGCTGGCAAATGTTGCTTGTGGCCCGATAAGTACTCCCGCACCAAACGGCGCATACATTTTGTGCGCGGAAAAGGTTAGATAATCTATATGTTCTGGTGAACTGCAAGGTTTCATATCAACAGACGTATGTGGTACCCATTGAGCCCCATCCACCAAAATTTTAGCACCGTATTTATGCGCCAGCCGGGCAACTTTAGCAATAGGATTGATATAACCCGTAACATTAGAAGCGCCAGTAACGGTTACAAGAATTACTTTTCCTCCATAAGCCTTAAGCTTTGCTTCCAGGTCCTTTACTGACAGCCTTCCAGACCTAGTCAGCGATACATAGTCTACAGTAAATTTGTCTCGCCATGGCAAATCATTAGCTAAGTGCTCCATATCTGTCGATAATACAACCTGCTCTTTGCCGCCTGGAGAGAGCGCGTATGCTAACATATTGATTGACTCGGTAGTGTTTTTAGTAAAAATGACAACGTCACTTTTGTCTGCCTTCACATACCCCTTAACAACCTCACGAGCTCGTTCATAAAGTTCAGAAGTGAGAATAGATTTATAACCTCGACCGCGGTGAACGGAAGCATACCACGGAGCAAAGTGGGATATTTCCTGTAACACAGCGTGCAGCGGCGGTGTGGTAGCTGCATTGTCAAAATTGATTGCTGTAACAAACTTACCATTTGCCAAAGGCACTTTAGTTTCTGCCCCAGCTACTAAGGGTCGGAAGTAATTGCCCGAATTCCGATAAATCATATTACAACCCCGCTTTTTATAAAGTAGACTTAGCTTCAGATGGGCACTCTATCTGAAGGTTAGTCGCCCTTATCCAGGGACTTAGCCGCTCTTAATTCACACTTAGAAAAGTGGGGAATCTTAGAGCGGGTTAGTCATCGGATAAAGTAGACTTAGCTTCAGATGGGCACTCTATCTGAAGGTTAGTCGCCCTTATCCAGGGACTTAGCCGCTCTTAATTCACACTTAGAAAAGTGGGGAATCTTAGAGCGGGTTAGTCATCGGATAAAGTAGACTTAGCTTCAGATGGGCACTCTATCTGAAGGTTAGTCGCCCTTATCCAGGGACTTAGCCGCTCTTAATTCACGCTTAGAAAAGTGGGAATCTTAGAGCGGGTTAGTCATCGGATAAAGTAGACTTAGCTTCAAATGGGTTCACCCTATCTGAAGGTTTAGTCGCCCTTATCCAGGGACTTAGCCCTTTTAACTCCAGCTTAGAGAAGAGGAGTCTTAGGACGGGTTAGTCACCGGATTAATCTTAAAAGACGCCGTTAATATATTTTATGCAATTAGGCAACCAAAAGGGATTAGATTTGCAGATTTTGCGTAGATTCTTGTTTATTCATTGCTATTCACCCTAATATTAGTTAAAATATATTCCAGGCATTACCACAATAATATTAATTAAGGATATTGGTTTTATGAAAATATTTGCAATAGCAGATACCCACTTATCCGGCCAACCACCAGCAAAACCAATGAGCATTTTTGGCAGTCACTGGGATGGCCATTGGGAAAAGATAAAAAAAAGTTGGCAGGAGCGAGTTTCTGAGCAGGATGTTGTGCTGATAGCCGGGGACATTTCTTGGGCGATGAAACTCTCTGATGCGTTAGTTGATCTAAATGCCATTACCGATTTGCCTGGTAGAAAAATTGTAATACGGGGTAATCATGACTATTGGTGGCAAACTTTAAACAAAATGAATAAAGCCATAGAAGGTAAAGTCGAATTTCTTAATAACAATTTCGCGGTAGTAGGTGATTGGGCCATTTGTGGCAGCCGGGGCTGGACATGCCCGGAGGATCCGTTGTTTAAAGCCTCGGATCGTCCTATCTTTGATCGTGAGCTGTTGCGGGTAGAAGCTTCTTTGCTCGCTGCCCAAACAGCAGGCTTTAGCAACAAAATTCTCATGCTGCATTTCCCGCCTTTTTACAATCCGTATACAGAAACCGGCTTTACCGGCCTTATTGCCAAATATAATGTTGTTATTTGCGTTTATGGGCATTTGCACGGTGAATCAATAAAAAATGCGGCAACCGGTATAATTAACGGTGCCGCTTATCATCTCGTATCCTGTGATGCTCTGGGTTTCGAACTCAAACAAATTATTTAAACTACCGCTCCTTGTTGGAGTAAGAAATGAGGTACAAAATGGTTGACAGTCATGTACAAGCCGAAGTCTTAAGCCGCCTGAAGAACGTCAAAGGCCATATTGCCGGTATTGAACGTATGGTTGAAGAAGGCCAGCAATGCGGCAATGTTCTTATCCAGCTTTCGGCAATTAGAGCTTCTATTGAAAAAATCGGCATTTACATTTTAGAAAATAACGCCATTGAATGCCTTGGCGATGTAGCCCACAATCCTGAGGATAAACAAAAAGTTGAGCAGATCGTCAAGCAAATGATTTCTTTTTTAAAGTAACTCGTTATAGTTAACCTAAAATATCCAAGAGTAATCCCAGCCCTTTGTGCATCCATTCAAAGTAAATGACAATTCCCGCAACAATAAGTATAATTCCTGCTGCTTTCTGAACAATTGGCAGCCACTTGTATATACCTTTAATTTTATTCATATAGCTATTAAGTAGCATAGCTAATAGTAAAAACGGTAAACAAAAGCCCATCGCGTAAATAAATAGAAGAAAAGCTCCCTGACCGACTGTAGACGTTGTGCCGGCATAGATAAGCACAGTGGCTAAAATGGGGCCGGTACATGGTGTCCAGCCGGCAGTACATGCTAAACCTAATAAGAAAGAACCCAGGGGGCCTGCGAAAGTACCATTCAGAAATGGCCGGTACTCGCGCTCAAGACCCGGAATTTTTAGCAGACCAAGAATCTGCAAACCCATGATAACCATAAAAATGGCTCCGATTTTCCTTATAATATCTTGGTAATTTAAGAATATTTCTCCAACGTAGGATGCAGTTGCTCCCATAGCTACGAAAAATAGTGTAAACCCACTAAGAAAGCTGAGAGCATTCATCATAAATACCCAGCGTCCAGCTTTTACATCTTGTCTGCCAGTCCCCGCCAAAAGTGCGGTGTAAGTCGGCAGCATCGGTAAAACGCATGGCGATAAAAAGGAAACAACACCTGCCCCAAAAACTGTTACAAAAGTAATATTATAATCCATTTAGCACCCCTTCCAGTTCGGCCAACGTTACCGGGCCTGATTTGCGGTACTTAATGATACCTTGCCTGTCAGCTATTATCGTTGTTGGAATAGCATTAATGCGAAAAGTTTTCGATACCTCACCGTCTTTGTCTAATAATACATTCAGGTTGTATTTATTCTGGCTTATAAATCCAGCTACTTTATCATTCGACTCCTGAACATTGACGGTGTAGAACATAACCTTACTGCCATATTTTTGAGCAAAATTATTGAGTTCCGGCATCTCCTGGCGACAGGGCGGGCACCACGTTGCCCAGAAATTCAGCACAATAATTTGCCCCGAATCGCCTATTTTCACTGTATTACCATCCAACGCTGTCAGTACAAATTGGGGCAAGGTTTTTCCCACCGTAATTCCGGTGTCTACCTTTGGTTTATTAGCCGAGTCATCTCCGGACATACTACTGAACTGTAAGGCAACAAATCCAATAACGACAATTATAGCTGTTATTGCTATTGCTAAAATTATGAATCGTTTCGTCATATTAGTCCTCTCTCCCTGTAATTTATCCTGAGACTAACCCGCTCTAAAACTCCCAGCTTCTAAAAAAGGGATTTATACCCCTACGGGCACAGGCGCGCGGATAAGTCCCTGGATAAGGGCGACTAATCTTCAAAACCCCACCTGAAGATTAGTCTACTTTATAGCAAATATATGTTTTACTGCTAACCAATATTAATAACGGAGGCCATTCCATGCATCAATATCTGTTCTTTATCGGAGATTTCCCTATTAGAGCTTATGGGCTTATTTTAAGTATGAGCATTATTTTAGCTACCGGCGTCGCCTATTTCTTTGCCAAACAAGATGGCCGATGGCATCAACATGTGCCTGACATAGGCATTTACTGCGGTCTAGCCGGTATAGTCGGTGCCCGGTTGTGGGATGTTTTCTTTTTCGATTGGGATTATTACCAGCACCACCTGTTAGAAATTCCTTTTGTCTGGCAGGGCGGAATGGCTATTCAAGGCGGCGTTCTGCTGGGAGCCATTGCCGGCATCATTTATACAAAAATACACAAAATTGATACCTGGGCATTTGCCGATATAGTAGCCGCCCCTGCCGTTATTATTGGTCAGGCTATAGGTAGAATGGCCAATTTAATGAATGGCGACGCTTTTGGGCATCCTACGGGTGAAAATTTCGGTATAGTTTACCCTTCTACAACGCTGGCCCATCAAGTATATGGTACTAAACCGCTATGGCCTGCCGAGATCTGGGAAGGTCAGCTTGATGTAATTATTTTCGTGCTGTTACTAATCTTTAGAACCACTAATCACGCCAAAGGGCAGGTATTTATACTTTATGCTATTTTGTATTCTGCAGCCCGCTTCTTCCTTGAATTCCTTCGCGGAGACTACGGAACACTGTTATTTGGCCTAAAATCAGCCCAACTCACAAGCCTAGCCGTTATCCTTATTGGCATTATACTGTTTATCCGCCAAAGCTATTACGCCGAACGCATTGGTCTTGGCAGTAAAAACAGCAAATAATGTTATCAAAAAGCCGAACCAAATTAGGTTCGGCTTTTACTTTTGCAACCAATCTTTCGAATCACTATTGATATATCTTGGTAAATTAACTCCGGCACTAGTAGCAAATTTAGTAGTCAGAACTACCTAAGCATTTCCAAAAATTTTTTTTGTTAGAGCCAGGCCGGTCGGAGTAACTGCTAAACCACCCTGTGCGGTCTCTTTGAGGGAGCAGTGCATAGATTGCCCAACAGAGTCCATGGCATCAATAACCTCGTCAACGGGAATTACGCTCTCGATTCCTGCCAATGCCATTTCTGCAGCAATAATAGCTTGAGCTGCAGCACCGGCATTACGTTTTACACAAGGTACTTCCACTAAGCCGGCTACCGGATCACACACCAATCCCAGCATGTTTTTTATGGTAATAGCAACTGCCTGCCCGACCTGTTCAGGAGTTCCTCCCTTGAGGGCTACGATCGCGCCAGCAGCCATCGCTCCAGCCGAACCACACTCGGCCTGACAGCCGCCTGCGGCACCGGAAAGAGAAGCTCTTGACGCAATAATCATCCCTATCGCGCCGGCAACAACAAGTCCTTTTGCTAATTCCCTTAGGGCAAATCCGTATTCTTCTTTAAGTGAAAAAAGTATAGCAGGTAATACACCGCTTGAGCCTGCCGTCGGCGCAGCAACAATTCTTCCCATAGCAGCATTGGCTTCACCAACTGCCAAGGAATAAGTTACCGCTTTACTGATAAAACTCCCCATTAGCGATTTAGAAGTATTCTGAGCATATTGCTTAAGCTTACGGGCATCACCACCTACTAAGCCCCCCTTGGAACGCGGGCCTTTAAGTCCGGCGGCAATAGATGCTTCCATTACCGTAAGTATATCCTCCATCCGTACAAGAACTTCTTCAACAGGAAGCTCCATCTGTTTGGCCTGAAAGTCTGTGCAAAAATCAGTAAACGCCAAAGACTTAGCCTGGGCCTCATTAATCCAATCTTCGAGCGATAGTTTATCTATAGGCATTTTTTACACTCCTATCAGCTTATAGCATTAATACAACGTACAGTTTTAATCATCGGAAGACTAAGTACGGCAGCAATATCAGCTTGTTCAACCGGCTGGTCTGTTTCCAGTACCATGCTGGCTAATCCGCCTTTGTTTCTTCTAAATAACCGCATTTGGGCAATATTAACACCGCGCCTTGACAGAATACCAGTCACTTCTGCTACTGCGCCGGGACGATCTTCGTGCAAAGTTAAAATGGTGGGGAAATCCCCGGTAAATTCTAGAGGAAATCCATCTACCTCGCTGATTACCACTCTCCCGCCACCAATAGACATTCCAGCCACTTGGCTTTCGGTTCCATCAATACCCGTTAGCCAAAACCTCACAAAGTTTGGATGCGCTGCATCGCCTGCATTAATATTTTTAAAGGAGTACTCAAACCCGGCTTTTTTCGCATAATCAAAAGCCTGCGGAATTCTTAAGTCATCGGTTGGCCAGCCCATAAGTCCGGCAACAAGTGCCAAGTCTGTACCATGCCCACGCCCGGTTTGAGCAAACGAGCCGTGCAGCCCAATTACGGCTTTGGCTACCTGCTGACCCAAAATTGACCTTGCAGCATTTCCTAACCTCACCGCCCCAGCCGTATGTGAACTAGACGGTCCTACCATGATTGGACCAATAATATCAAAAATATTCATTTTACTTGCTGTTACCTCCTAGTCTATCAAGTGCTAGCAAGAGACCGTAAATAAGTGCTGCCGGACGCGGCGGACACCCTGGCACATAGATATCGACAGGAATAATTTTACCAGCAGAACCACGAATTGCATAGCTTTCTCCATAAATTTTTCCACTTGCAGCACAAGAGCCTACTGCCATAACCAATTTTGGTGCTGGTACGGCGTCATAAGTCATCTTAAGCGCTTGCTCTAAATTACGGGTAACTACGCCTGTCACCATTAGCATATCAGCATGCCGGGGCGATGCCACGAAATCAATGCCATATTGTTGTAAATCATATATTGGGTTATTTAATGCCGTCATTTCCCAGTCACAAGCATTACATGAACCGGCATCAACATGACGAATATGTAACGATCGCTGCAAAGTAGCACGGATTTTGGCCGAAAGTTGGCTTGTCAAAGTTGCCAAGCGATATTCCGTCGTATGACTAAGAGCCTTATGTTCGCACACTTCAACGCAACGTCCACAAAATATACAAGCATTATTATCTACAACTAATTGATTATTATTAAATTCTAAAGCTCCGGTCGGGCAGGCATCACGACAAACTTGGCATTTAAGACAGAGACTTTCTTCGTGCACAAGCTGCCCGCGAAACCGGCTTGGCATAGTGCCGCTATCGTATTGTTCCGTTACCCGTCCTGTTTTTATTATTTGTTTAAGCAACCCAATCACAATTGTCCCCCCCTTAGCGGTCAAGGCAAGCATAGCATAGTTCGAAACTCTTATTAATTAGTGGAAAATCCGGAATGATATTTCCCGGAGCAGCTACTGTAAGCGCCGGCCAGTTAGGATAGGACGCCGAACGAATAAAATAGCGGTAAACATTACCTCTATTGTCAGCCATAAGCCAGTGGAGATCGGAGCCGCGCGGTGATTCCGTTAGACTAAAGGCGGTTGCATAAGGCTTAACAGGCTGCAGCTCAGTTATGCTCTTGCCGCTGGGCAAACCGTCTAGCACTTGGTTAACAATTTTAGCTGATTCAAAGGCCTCATCGGCACGTACCCATAATCTGGCGGCAACGTCGCCGCTTGTATACACCGGGACGTGGAAATTGATGTGTTTGTACGCAGCATAAGGAAAATCCCGGCGTACATCAGCATCAATACCTGAGGCTCTGGCGGCTACGCCAACAACGCCCAAATCTAAGGCAGCCTTTTCGGGTAAAATACCGGTAGTGTTAACCCTGTCAAGAAAAGCTTCATTATTCCGTAAAAGGTTCATAATCTCAGAATACTCGTTCATAACCATGGTAAGCGTTTGTTTTATATCCCGTATCATATCTTCGGTAATATCAAAGCGCACACCGCCCAAGGTAATCCAGCCGCGTAAGAAGCGGTTGCCGGTTAAACGCTCGTTTAGCCGCATTAAGTGTTCCTTTAACCGCGCTCCATGACTTGTACCTGGAGCAAAACCTAAACCGGCACACAAATTGCCGGAATCACCAACATGATTATACAGCCGTTCCAGCTCTGCGGCTAAAACCCTAAGATACTCTGCTCTAGCGGGAACAATAGTACCCGACATTTCTTCCACAGCCTGAACATAGGCTAACGTATTGGCGACCGAACAAGCCCCGCAAATACGTTCAGTTCTGTATATAACCTTATCAAATGGCAAACCTTCTACCGCTTTTTCAATACCGCGATGAGTAAAGAACAACTTAGCTTCCAGATTTATAATGTTTTCACCGGCTTGGCTAAAACGAAAATGTCCCGGTTCAATTATACCGGCATGGATAGGACCTACCGGCACTTCAAATACTCCTTCCCCTTGCACCGGCGGCACAGGGTATTGACTCCGCTCGTCAGGTATAGGAGTGTTTATCGTAAAGTCTTTTCGCATTGGGTATAGGCCGGTCGGCCAGTTTTCATGCAGTACGAGTGGTCTCAAGTCAGGATGTCCTTCAGGCACCAGCCCAAATAAATCATGAATTTCCCGTTCATACCACGCGGCTGCCGCCATGATTGGCGTAAGTGACGGAAACGCAAGCGGCTCATCTTGATTAATTGTTGCTTTCAGTGTTTTAAAAGTTCCATCTTCTTTATCAGTGAAAATTGCATAGATCGCGAAATATCCATTTATCGGGCGTTCGTCATTGGCAAACATCGCGGTTAGTCGATACTGACCGCCACGGCTGACAACTGTTGCAGCTGCCCGGAGGGTTGCTGCCGGTATTATCTTACATGAGCCTGTCATTGTCCCCCTCCTATCACAATAGCCACAGCTTGGGTAAGAAGCGTATCAAGCCAAGCAGGCAAGTAGATTCCGGTAGCAAGCATAATCATTAACGAGGCTGACACCGCTGTCAGCGATGTTCTACCTAACCGGTGTTCTCCGGCTAAACGATGCGGTACCGAACCGAATCCCATGCTCAAAGTGTAGTAAATCATGCCGGCAAAAATCGCGGCCATTAAAAGCAGTATACCAGCTCCCAACCAAGGATTTCCCATCTGAAAAGCTGCCCACACAATGGTAAATTTGCTATAGAAAATACTAAAAGGCGGTAAACCGGCAATTGCCAATACAACTGCGATAAACATGGCTCCCATCGCCGGTGCGGCACTCACCAGACCTTTTATCCTCATGATATGCTTGGTTCCATAGAATTGAATAATTGCTCCGGCCAGATAAAATAGTGCTGATTTAGTAATAGCATGGTTAATAATATGCAGCAATGCACCATACGTAGCTAGTGGAGTACCGATGCCAACTCCCAGTGTAATAAGGCCCATATGTTCAATGCTGGAATATGCCAATAGTCGTTTAAGGTCATGCTGTACCAGAATAAAAGGCACAGCAATAATAATGGAAAGTAGGCCAAAGCCTGTTAAGAAGTGCTCAGGAAAGTCAGCGCCGACAGCGCCTTTGACAATGATCACTGTACGAATAATGGCATACAAAGCACAGCTTAATAGCGCACCTGACAGCAGCCCGCTTACCGGTGAAGGCGCTTGGCTGTGAGCGTCAGGCAGCCAAGTATGCATAGGCGCCAATCCAACCTTAGTACCATAGCCAATCAGAATAAATACAAATGCCAATTTTATCATGCCTGGATCAAGCTTATCACTAACAGCTTTAAGAGCCAGCCAGCTTAATGCCTGACCATCGGTCACACCGACGTTTACTTGCGCATAATACATAAGTATAGTACCCAAAAGCGCTAAACAGATACCGACAGTACAGACCATTACGTATTTCCATGCTGCTTCCAATGCGGCTCGATCAAAATAAAAAGCAACAAGTAAAGCAGAACTAAGAGTAGTAGCTTCCACAGCCACCCATAACATTCCCATATTCTCCGCTACTGTAACGCACACCATAGTAAAAACAAATAGGTTAAACAAGCCGTAGTAGCGTTTTAACATCTTTAAGGAGGCATGTCCCTCTTCTAGTTCCTGTTCCATATAAGACAAAGAAAACAATGCTGCTGTAAAATTAAGAACCGCCACAACTAATAACATAACTGCACTCAGTTGATCTATATAAATTTTCCCATAAAGTTGCCCATAGTGAATAACCCCGGTTGTAGCTACCTGAAAAACGAGAACCCCCAAAACCAGACTCAACAAGCTGCTGCCGGCCAAATTGATCAGTCGAATACTCTTGAGACCTGATTGCGTCATTATAAAAGCGCCTGTTACAAGCGGTAGTACCAGCGCTAAAAGTATCAAATGCTCCATCGTATTGATCATCCCTTTAACTTTTTTAGCACACTGGTATCAGTGGACAAAAATGAACGTTTAAGCCGATATGTCAAAATAACCAGCACCACTACGGCTACCAGTACATCTAAGAATACACCAAGTTCAATAATTAAGGGCAAGCCTTGAGTTACGGAAAGGCCTACTAAATACAAACCATTTTCCATAGTGATCAAGCCGACAATCTGCAAGACAGCCTGCCGTTTCGTCATAATCATAGTAAGGCCAATTAGCATCATCGCTACAGCGGCAGCCAGCGCATCCCGGCTGACAATCCCGGGCAAAGCCTTGTCGATAAGGCCATAAGCAAGCACAATCATTACACCTGCGGCCATAACTGAATAATTTGGACTTAAGATTGGGTTAACTTCTCTTTCGTTTTTTAGCATCCGGACAATCCGGAATAGCGCATAGGGAATAAGCCCGGCTTTAATCACCAGTGTAAGGGCAGCTGCAACGTAAGTATGCATCTCTCCGGTTTCCACGGCGATAATTGTACACGATAACGCGACTAAAGCCGACTGGATAAGTAGAATGCTAACGGCGGTCTTAAGACTGGCTACCCGACTCAAAAGAAGCGCCAAAAATAAAAGAACTATTATTAGGAAATTCACAAAGATATGCCCCTTTCTACTGAGCCACTAAGGCCAACAATGCCAGCATGCCGGCAACACTCATAAAGCCCGGCACTTTAAATAGCCGCATTTTATTAGTACTGGTTTCCACCGCAGCTAAAATAAGTGCAGTAATGACTACTTTGGCAATTGTCAGTATAACAGCCGCAAGTGGCGATACCCCGCCTGGCTGCCATGGGAAAAATAATACGGTAAACAAGAGGATAAACACCAATTGCTTAATGGCAGATGCCCACAAGATTAAACCAAGCCAACGTCCCGAATACTCAAGCACCATACCTTCATGAATCATAGTCAATTCCAAGTGAGTATCAGGATTATCGACCGGAATACGTCCAGTTTCGGTTATTAATATAATAAAAAAAGCAATTGCAGCGAATATATAAGGTAACGAGAACGGAGCGGCTGCCGCCGCACCAGCCATGGTTGTCAGCCCTGTCGAACCAGCTCTCACGGCCACAGTTAATAACGATAACAACAGAACAGGTTCTACCAGCACACTAATATACATCTCCCGGGAGCCGCCCATCCCGCCAAAAGTGCTGCCGGCATCCAGCGAAGCCAGTACGAGGAAAAAGCGCCCGGCAACCAAGAGATACAACAAGGCAAATAAATCCCCTGAGTACAATAATGCAGCCGCACCAAACGCACTGGCAAAATAAATATATGGAGCAACTCTAAATATCCAGGAAGTTGTAGGCGATACGACACTATCCTTTTGCAGTAATTTAAACAAATCATAATATACCTGCAGCAGTTTAGGCCCTCGGCGATTCTGCATACAGGCCTTAGCTGACTTAATTACACCTGCAACCAGCGGCGCTGCCACCATAATAAACAAAGCACACAGTAAACTAATTAATACTTTAGTCGCTTGTTCCAAATCTATCACCACCCGCTAGTTATAATTAATGCTAATACTGTAACTGCTGTAATATATCCAATATAAATCTGAACACTGCCGGCTTGAATTGCTTTCATAAATTGAGCAGCGTTAATGATTCCGGTGTTAAGAGGACGGTAAATTGCGCTGAAAATATCCGTAATTCCTACATGATAACTCAGCCTCCGGCCAAAATAGCGATTAGGGCTCAGATCTGCAACCGTTTCCCGTTGTGGACGTAAAATAGAGCGGAACGCTAATCGGATAGGTTTAGAGAAGCCTGTAGCCGTATATTCCATTCTGGCATTTGGCACAATACCGCAAGTCCAGGTTACGTCTGTGTTAACTTGTGGAGTACCATATATTCTATATATGATCAATGCCATTGCCGCGCCTAAAAGTATGCTTATTATCACGATAGGCATGCTCAAACTGGAACTTCCGCTGGCAGCTTGAATTCCTGCGGAATACCACATAGTGCCGGCAAATGCTTGTGAAACGTCTACGCCAGCTGTATCAAGAAGCACTTGCTTAATAACAGTGATAATAAGTTCAGGCCATAGCCCCAGAATTAAACATAATCCAGAAAGCAGAGTCATTGCAGCAAGAGCAGGCTTGTCTGTTTCTGCTGCCCGTTCGGCATGAATGCTGCGCGGCTTGGCCAAAAAGGTAATACCAAAAGCTTTAACAAAGCAAGCACCTGCCAATGCTCCGGTGAGGCCAAGCAAGGCTAACAATATTGCGCCAAACATTTTACCAAAAGCACCTGTCCAAGCTTGCGGCAAACAAAACAATGCCTGGAACGTAAGCCATTCGCTGATAAAACCGTTGAACGGAGGCAATGCGGAAATGGCTACCGCACCAATCAAAAAACATCCTGCGGTGTAAGGCATCTTCTTTATCAGACCGCCTAGCTTTTCCATATCTTTAGTATGCGAGGATTTAAGAATGGCCCCCGCCCCCATAAATAACAATGACTTGAATATTGCATGGTTTAGTACATGATATAGTGCTGCAACCCACGCTAATGCTGCCAAGATCCCATGCCCTTTTGTGGCAAAGATCATCCCTGCACCAAGTCCTAACAAAATAATACCGATATTCTCGGCGCTAGAATAAGCCAACAAGCGTTTTAAATCCCGCTCCATCAGTGCATATAGTACTCCTAACACGGCAGAAGCAATAGCAAGGACTAAAACAAGCGCACCCCACCAGACAGGGCCAACCCCTAAAAACTCAAGATAAAAGCGGCATAACCCGTAAACAGCTGTCTTTATCATTACCCCTGACATCAGGGCCGAGACATGGCTGGGAGCTGCCGGATGTGCCCGTGGCAGCCAGATATGCAAAGGAATAATGCCAGCCTTTGTACCAAAACCAATGATTGCACATAAAAAGATTGCATTTTTCGTCCACATATCGAGACTCGCTCCCACCTGGGAGAACTTATCAAAACCAAAACTGCCGGCTTTAAGAGCCAATAGAAAAAAGGCGGTGACAACAAAGGCTGTCCCTACATGTGTCATAACAATATAAACAAAGGAAGCCCGCCCGGTTTCAGGTTTTTCATGTTCGTAATTGACCAGAAAAAATGAAGTAACTGCCATCAATTCCCACACAACAATAAATGCGATCACATGACTCACACATACTACCAAAATCATAGATAAAATAAAGGCGCTATACAGCGCCACCATAACTTGGTACCGTCGGCCGTCTCCATAATATTCACGAGTATACCCCATAGCGTAAACGCTGGCTGCGCTACCCGCTAACCCAATCGTCAGCAAAAAAAACGCCGCCAAATAGTCCAGTCGAACCTGTACTTGTTCACCTATTAAAAACCATGGTGTAACAAAGGTAACTTTGCCACTAGTAAAAATAAAAATTGCACACAGTACGGCTGCTATACATCCCAGCGCTGCCATTCCGTGTGCAAGACAATTTACTATTTTGGTATTCCTGGTGATAAATGGTGACAGTACACCTGTTATAAGAAAAGCCAGCGACAAATAAAACAAAAACTCCGCAATCATAAGTACCGCCTCCAGTCGGGTAAATTGGTTGAAAACATCAATGTTACTATTGTAGCACAATATTGTGGTTACGTGTAACAAAAAAACAAGAAATTTATATAACTTTGCTAGCTTATGTTGATAAAGAAAGCAAATTGCCAATATACAATCGTTCATTTCTTGGAAAAAAGTGAAACAGCAATTCTGTAACCATTTAATATACACTAATTACCAATAGACCTCCTCCCCACTAGGTGTGATATAATTATCAAGTCCCATTATTATGTTACCTAGAATGGAGGAGGCTTTGCTATGGATTCATTATCCCATGCTCTGTTGGGTATTGCCGTTGCGGGCTTATCCGGTGATCCATTAAGCTTTCATAACCCCATTTACTTAGCGGCAATTATCGGTGCTCAAGCACCTGATTTTGATATTATCGCAAAAGTCCGCGGCAACTTTGCTTTACTCAGACAGCACCGGGCCTTTTCCCATTCCATTCCCGGACTTGTTATGTGGTCAAGCTTAATTACCGCTGGATTTTTTTGTTTTTTCGCGGAAGCTCCGCTTGATAAGGTTTTTATTTGGTCCTTTTTAGGTGGCTTATCCCATATTATTATAGATTTCTTTAACGCCCACGGAGCGGCCATTTTATGGCCGATTAGTCGTGAACGCAAAAGTTTTAGTTTATTAAATGTTTTTGATCCGGTATTGTTAAGTATAATGCTTACCGTCTTCCTCCAAGGGTTGCCTGCCAAGGAAACCTCGCTTCTATTTTTTTCATCCACTGGCTTATATATAGTTATACGATATGCGCTGAAATTACGGGCCTCAAGTTGGCTAAAACAATATTTTGCGGACACTACTATTATCCGAATTCTTGTTTTACCTTCACTTAAAAGTATACTATCCTGGGATTTTGTTGTGGAAACGAACACACAATACTATGTTGGCCAATTAGGCATTCTTAATCTAAACATAATCATCCACTCCGAACTAGCTAAACAATCCCTATCTCCAGCTGCTCAAGGAGCACAAAAAACTATTTTGGGAGAGTTTTTCTCATCCTTTACTCCCTTTAGCTATGTTACAGAACATCACGATAATAAGCAGAAGGCAAAACTTGTGCATATTTATGATTTACGTTACTTTCTCAATAAGAGTTTTCTACACAGCGCTACCATTGTTTTTGGCAATGATGAACAGCCCTGCGATTCCTATATTAAAACCGAAGGAAGAACAATAAGAATCCCCTGCTAGCAAACGAGATTGTTTTACTATCACAATGATGTTGATTAAATTCATTGTGAGTATAAGACAATCTCTTTTATTTTTTTCTTGCAAACTCCGGTATTATTCTATATAATTATACCACCCCCCCCCCAAGGGAGTGGTTATGACGTTAAAGGAGGGCATTATCATGTATTGGTTCTTTTTTATTTATTTAATTGTTGGCTACTTTTTCCCGGCTGCTGGTATTGTTGCCCTGATTTGTATGCTGGCACCTGTATTGATAGCACCAGTTAAAGGACGTTATTGGTGCGGAAATTACTGTCCCCGTGGCAGTCTGTATGATACTTTTTTGTCTAAGTTTTCACCTAAGAAATCTATTCCATCCTTCTTTCGCACAAAAGTATTCCGAAGCTTTATGGTAATCTTTATCCTGTCCGTGTTTAGTATCCAGATGTATTATGCCTGGGGTAACCTAGACGAAATGGGCTTAGTATTTCTACGCATTATTTTTATAACGACTGTTGTTGGAATAGTATTAGGTCTTCTTTATAATCATCGAACCTGGTGCTCTTTCTGCCCAATGGGAACCATGGCTAGCTGGTTCAGCCATAAGAACACCAAGCCACTTCACGTTGATAACAGTTGTGTTAATTGTAAGCTTTGCAGTAAAGCCTGTCCGTTTGCCCTTTCCCCCCAGGAAGGCAAAGGAAAAGAATCAGGTTTTACACATAGTGATTGTCTGAAATGCGAAAAATGTGTTGCGGCCTGTCCTAAGAAAAGCTTAGTATTTGAAAAGTAACCATTAATACAAAAAACTACCACTTTACTGCAAAGAGGGGATTTCATACTGTCCAGCGAATTAACGAACAGTTAATAGTTTATGTAAACAAGGAGTGGCAAAATGCCTAATTCTCTGGGTATATTCGTAGTAACGTTAACGCTTATGCTCACGCAACCAATCGGAGCAGCAGCATCCACCTTCTCGATTAGTAATTGGCAGACTAGTGGCTCACAACAGTGGCATATTACCTTTCCCGGTAACAGCAGTGGTCCGTCCATTCAAAATGCCAATAGCGGTGCTTCTGAACTTTATTATCCCCATTCAGGCAATTATGCTACTGTTAATTATGAAGAGTCTCTCTCTCCTGTCCATAAGGTACAATTGGAAGTAGGCATATTAGGTTCTTTACAGCAAGGAACCGGCAACGATTCTGATTGGGATTACTCACACTCCCCAGATTTATGGTATTATGGTATGTTTCGGACAAGTGGCAGCAGCACCTTATTAAACCTTAATTTTAAACACGCCATTAACCCCGGTACCGAATTATTTTATGGCTACGGCTACTCCAACAGCTTGTACACTATGAAACAAGGCTATTATTCTGTTATGAATTATAATGCAGTATCTACATCCTTACCTAACTTAGATTCGACTTATTCAATTGTTTACCATGGCCCACATATCGGGGTTACAGAAACAAAACAGCTTACCCCTAAGCTAGCACTTGTCGGTAGCATCGCTTACGCTCCCTTAACGGTAGTCGAAGGGCATGGTTGGTGGAATTTGCGCGAACTGGACTTCAAACATACTGGGACGGGACAAATGCTTGATGGGAAGATCGGGCTAAAGTATTTGGTTGCAGGCCGGCAGGATAATTCGCTTACGGTAGGTTACCGATATCAAAGAAATAGCTTATACACTGGTACTGAAAATACAAGCTCTGATATAACTTGGACAAAAGCTACCCAGGAACAGTATGGCTGGTATATGGGCGGCGAATTTAAGTTTTAAAGTTGCTTTTATGAGATCTTCAACCAGCAGAAAACAAAAAGACAACCTTAGCATTAACGAGCTATCGGTTGTCTTTTTGCTCGTTATTCAGTCGTTTACGATTGTTGAGCGTAAAACCAACAATAACGACAATAATGGCAAATGACAAAGGGATCGCCCAGTGCGACCAGAAATATTGCTCTAAAACCGGCATAATTTTTTTATCGGCTATCGCCATCTCACCTGCCGTCCATCCGAGAAAGGCTGCACCAATTGTTACAACTATCGGCCATCTCTCCATAAGTAAACGAATAGCTTTACTGCCCCAAATAATGATTGGAATGCTGATGGATAGTCCTATAATCAACAAAAGAAAATTTCCTTTTGCAACCGCGGCAATAGCTATAACATTATCAATACTCATGACCATATCGGCAACAATAATGGTTTTTATAGCCTCACCTAAACTATTTTTTGCCTCGAGTTCCTCCTGGCTGTCATCACCTGCCAAAAGTTTAATAGCAATCAATAGTAAAGCCAAGCCACCAAGCAGTTGTAAATAGGGAATCTTAAGCAATACTATAGCCACAAGCGTCAATACTACTCTTAGCGCAATAGCTCCGGCTCCCCCCCAAAATACGGCTTTCTTTTGTTGGTCAGGCGGCAGCTTGCGGCTGGCTAAAGCAATGACCAGAGCATTGTCCCCACTTAAAAGCAAATTTACAGTAATAATACTTAGGAGAGCTACTGCCCACTCCACGATATTCACCTCCAGCATAAAAATGTACAAACAAATTTAACATTGTTAGTATTGCCGCCTTAAAAGCAAATAGTACCTGACAAAAATAGCCAACCGGACTATAATATCCGATTGGCAACTTCTGTCAATTGTTCTAAATTTCGACATTCAAATACTTGCCGGCAATAACCCTGGTATTCTCTCATCAAACAGTCACCCTCCAGCCAATTGCTCTCAGGCAGGGGATTGAGCCAGTATATAGCCTGGGCCCGTTCAGCAATTTTAGCTAGCTCATCGGCTCCGCCGGGATGCCAATTATTCCGTCCGTCTCCTAAAATAATTAACTTAGTATGACCGCCGATGGCTGAAAGTTCATACCGGGCCATCTGTTCAAAGACCAAATCATAACGCGACAAACCTACCCGGCGGTTAAAACGATCTCTAAGATGCCTGGCTTGCAAAAATGCATTAACATCTTGCGTCTTAAACCATTCTGTAACTTCGACTGCTTCATCTACAAAAACAAATGAGCGAATGTTAGCATAACGCCTATGTGCTGCCTGCACCAACTGCAGCATAAACCGGCTAAATCGTTCTACTGAATTAGAAACATCGCAGAGCAACCACAAGTCGATTTTACTTTTTATTTTGTCCCGATATTTTAACGACAGCGGACAACCGCCTGTTCTTACCGCCTCCTGAAATGTCCGGCGAATATCCACTTTACCGCTTTTTGCCCTACGCATCCGAATTCCTGGCCGTTCGGCCAGCTTTTTGGCTAGTTTGGCAATCTCCTGCTCAACAGTAACAAGTTCTGCCGCTGCTAAGCAATCAAATTCCCGCCGACGAAGATTAGCGTATTCAACTAGCTTGGCAATATGCTGGCGGCCAAACTGCCGCACTGCCTTTCGTTCCAGTTCACGCCGTAGCAAGACTTCTAACTGGAAAAAAGTCTTTTGCCATTTTTGAAATATACCCTCTTTAATCTGCCTGTTACCATATTGCCGATCAATTTTGTTCACTGCCTCAAACCATCTTAATTTTACCTGGACTTCTCGCACTTTTTTCGAAATTTCTTCAGGCTGGGCACTATCAAGGTTTGTATCAGTAATAAACTGTCTGGCCAATTCCTCCAATACAGCGGTTGGCTGATTAGAAATCAGATCTAACAGGCCATCGGCATCACCACCAGCCCCGGACGCGCTACGTCCGCCGCCGTCAGCGGTTGCACCTTTTATAGTTAATGTCTGGGCACCAGCATGAATATATTTAGTTGGAGTCTCTGACACTAAATCGAAGTATAAATCAAATAAAGTAGTGAAAATTGGCTGTTCCCAGGTACTTTTGACAAGGGTGGCTTCTAACACCCCTCTTAGCAGCGCCGGATTAAATCCAGTTAGTTCAGCCGACTTCAATGCATCACTCGCTTCCATTGTTGTTACTGTGAGACCGGCCTCTCTTAGCAGTCTTACAAAGTCAACGATTACCTGTTTCATGGCTTTAACAAATAAGGAAGCTTGTCAGTAATAAAATCACGGTCTTTAGTATATTTAAGTAAGGCGGTGAGAGTAGCACGAACGGTATCCACAGTCAATTCGGCGCCTAACATCTCCATAGACAGTACCCAATCAATACTTTCAGTTACACTTGGCGGCTTCTTGAGCGGCTGTTTACGAATGTTTTGCACAAACTCTACCAGCTGGCTTAAAAATTTACGTTCAACCCCCGGGGCATTAAGTTCCACTATCGCTAATTCCCGTTCAAAATCAGGGTAGTCAATATGAAAGTGCAAACAGCGCCGGCGCAGAGCATCACCTAATTCTCTGGTGCTATTAGAAGTCAGTGCAACATACGGCCGGGTAACGGCGCATATGGTGCCCAATTCAGGAATAGTAACCTGCCAGTCGGATAATGCCTCTAATAAAAAGCTTTCAAACTCCTGGTCGCTTTTATCAATCTCATCAATCAGCAGCACTATCGGCCGCTGGCTGGTGAGTGCCGTTAATAACGGGCGCTTAAGTAAAAATTCTTGGTCAAAAATCTGCTGCCGGCCGGTTTCCCAGCCGCTTTCAGCCAAAGCCTCAATCTGGATGTATAATAGCTGTTTTTGATAATTCCACTCATATAAAGCCTTGCTCTCGTCAAGCCCTTCATAACATTGCAGCCGAATAAGCTGACAATTGCGAAGCCGCGACCAGGCCTTTGCCAATTCGGTTTTGCCAACACCGGCAGGGCCCTCCAACAGCAATGGCTTTTCTAGTTTCTCCGCTAAATACACTGCAGCAGCTAAATTATCATCAGTCAAATAACCATGCTCAGCCAATCCATTTTTAAGGTCATTAATCGCTTCAAGCATGAAATACTTCCTTTCCCGCTTTATAAACTTTGACTATTTTTCTAATGTTCGTCAAGTCCATTAGAGGGTTACCGTCCAGCACTACTAAGTCAGCACGCTTACCTATTTCAATTGTTCCAATCTCATTTGCCATGCCTATTGCTTCTGCAGCTACACCGGTAGCAGCATGTAAGGCCGCAATCGTTGGCATACCACACTCGGTTAAGAGCTGTATCTCCCGCCACATATCGCCATGTTTAACACCTAATGCCCCGGCATCGGTACCTGCAACGATTTTGGTTCCGGCCTGATATGCCCGGGCAACCATAGCTTGATGCCGCACATATACTCGCTCTACGCCTTCCGCCGGTAAAGTCTTTGTCTGGTGATTGCGGCCATAATCCAACATTCGCTCAAAAGGCACCAGTGTTGGTATCCAATAAACACCACTAGCAGTAATATATTCTTGAGTAGCCTCATCAATGAGCGCACCATGTTCTAACGTGGTAATACCGGTATCCAAGGCTTGACGCACACCATCAACTCCGTTGGCATGAACCGCAACCGGCTTCTTCAGCCGCCGAGCCTCATTTATTGCGGCCTTGGCTTCCACTAATGACAATTCAACAATACCAGCGTCCTGACGAACAAAATTAACGCTGCCTGTCATCATCAGTTTTATACAATCGGCAGAACCCCTTGCCTGTTCACGCACCGCCTTGGTCATCTCTTCAGCCCCGTCGGCTTCCCGCCCCCCGGCATAGTGAAAGTGGCCACCAGTAATCGAAATAGCCTGCCGGGCAGTTAGCACACGTGGTCCCAGGGCATTGCCCTGATTAACAGCCTTTTTCAAAAATACATTTATTCCAAAGGGACCGCCCAAGTCGCGGACAGTAGTTACCCCCTGCCGGATCGTTCTAGTTAAGTTAGTAACCGCCCGCAGCAAAGTAGTATCTTTATCTTCCTTCCACCGCTGCGCACGTTGTTTCATATCGGATATTCCTTCTAGAAATAAATGTACATGCGGATCTATCAATCCGGGCATCACAGTATATTGCGAATAATCGACAGCTGCCGTTAGCTGCTCTGAGGCGAAGTCCTGAGCACAGCCTATTCCAGTAAATTTGTCGTTCTCAACTGCAAGATAACAAGCCTCACGAGGTTTGTCCTTTGTTCCATCAATAAGCAAACCAATTTTGAATAACGTCATTTTTGGGTTCCTTCTTTCCTTAGTTACATCACTCCAACTTGTTTGCGTGAATAAAATAACATTTCGTGTCAGAATAATTCGTCATTATGTGCTTAAGTACCTGCCAATTCAATTATTTTTCTGGTGAATTCTTGACATTATCCAAGTGCTTCATTATAATTCTATATAAATACAACAACATGGGGGTATAGCTCAGCTGGGAGAGCGCTTGAATGGCATTCAAGAGGCCAGCGGTTCGATCCCGCTTATCTCCACCAAAACCGAAAGAGATTAGTTCTTTCGGTTTTTTATTGTTTTTATCTAGTGGTACAACCAAGGAATTACTTTTCCCCCATGATTATGCTAACTTGACTGAAACGAATAAGTAAGTTAAACTATTACTATACTTGCAAAAGTTAGATAAATGCAACTGGGCACTGGTATTGATATAAATTATACCAAAAGTGTCTCGTTTTTTATTGTTTTTTGATAAAGAAAACACGGCTTGCGCCGAGCCTTTGGCGAAAGCGGAAGCCGATGTTGCCCTTATCCAGGCGAAAGTTATACTTTCTATCAGGATTAAAAAAAATAGGGGAGCGTGTCAATGGAAGCATTAGTAGTAATACTATTAGAATGGGGTCTTACCGGTCTCTTAATTGCTGCTTTCACGGAATCATTTATATCCCCTGTACTGCCTGACCTGCTTCTTATCCCATTAGCTCTAGCCAATCCACACAATGCTGTATATTACGGCTTAGCTGCTACATTTGCGTCTATCGTCGGTGGTTTAATTGGCTACTTGATCGGTCTAAAAATCGGTCTGCCAGCTGCCCGAAAATTTATACCTAACAAATATATAGATAAAATTCATGATACGGTACAAGACAATGCAGTTTTGGCAATATTTTTGGCGGCGTTATCTCCCATTCCGTACAAATTTATCAGCATTACAGCCGGAGCGCTTAAAATCAACATGCCGATGTTTTTAATTATCTCGTTTCTTGGACGCGGCAAACGTTTTTTCCTGGAAGGTATTCTCATTTACTACTTTGGTGCTCAAGCCGTGGAAATGTTTACACAACATAAAGATGATATGCTGATCATCTCGCTTATCGTAATTGCAGCGGTTGCCTTAGTTGCTTATGCTCTGAAAAAAAGCAAAAAGGAAAATACCGCGCTAGATAAACTGTAATAAATGAAACACCCGCTGCTATTGAGCTAGCGGGTAGTTTTTTATCAGTATCACTTTTTGCCAACTATCTCAATTTATGGTTTGCCAAGTTGACAAAGCAGCCAATCGATTGGATAAACCTGACGAAATTGTAACGCATTTGATATTACTTACACAGGGAATGCTATAATTGTATAATAGTAATTTATTTTTTGAAAAGGGAGAGTGCTATTGAAACTTTGGACACTGCTTCTATCAGTACCGAGGTAATAATTATCCTTATTCTAATTTTGGCTAACGGCCTTTTTGCTTTAACAGAAATGTCTATTGTATCCTCGCGTAAAACCCGCCTGGAAAATATGGCATCAACCGGCAACAAAGGTGCTTCCGCCGCCTTGAAATTGGTGGAAGAGCCTACACCGCTCTTATCTGCAGTACAAATAGGCATAACACTAATAGGAATTCTTACTGGTGCATTTGGCGGTGCAAAGATTTCGAACTACCTTGCGTCGATTCTAAATACAATTCCCTTGCTGCGCAGTTACAGCGCTCCGATCAGTTTCACCATTGTCGTTGGAATAATTACCTATTTGTCACTTATTGTGGGTGAATTAGTTCCTAAAAAGTTAGCATTGAATAACCCTGAACCCATCGCAGCATTTGTTGCCAGACCAATATCCGCTTTTGTCAGACTTAATCGCCCGCTGGTTCATCTGCTGAGTATTTCAACTACTATGGTGATGAAACTTCTCAGAGCCAAACCACCGGAGGAACCACCCGTAACAGAAGAAGAGGTTAGAGTTCTAATTGGTCAGGGAGCACAGCATGGTGTTTTTGAAAAATCTGAACACGATATGTTAGAAAAAATCTTTATACTTGGAGATATGCGCGTAGGCGCACTCATGACACCACGCACGCAAATCAAGTGGTTGGATTTGGAAGATAATGACCAATACAATTTGCGCATTATCCGGAATACCAACCATCTGTTTTTCCCTATCGCCCGGGGTAATTTAGACGATATTGTGGGCGTTGTTTATTCTAATGAAATTTTAGCAAATTATCATCCCGGTAGGCCATTACATCTCGAGTCGGCCGCCCGCCAGCCTCTCTATATTCCCAAAAATACCCCTGCATTAAAAGCTCTGGAAAAGTTTAAAGAAACCGGAATATACTTAGCACTGATAGTTGATGAATATGGCGGCATTTCCGGATTAATCAGCCTTTATGATATTGCTGAGCATATTGTGGGAGATATACCGCGTCTCGGCGAAATTGAAGAACCAGATGTTATTGCCCGGCAAGACGGATCGTGGCTGGTAGATGGTATGTTACCAGCTGAAGAACTTAAAGACTTGCTGAATGTTGATCATTTACCGGGTGAAGAAAGAGGCTACTTCCAAACACTTGGCGGGTTTGTTGTTTCCTACCTGGGACGTATCCCCAACACTGCAGATAATTTTAATTGGAATGGATATAATTTTGAAATTGTGGATATGGATAAGGCACGAGTTGATAAAGTACTTATTACCCTCAGTTTAAATAGCGATAAAATGGATCAATGCTAAATAAAGTTAACCCCTGCGAAATTCGTAGGGGTTAACTTATTCATTCACGGTAACTACTCGTTTCTAAATACTAAAAAGTACGCATTGATGGATAGCGTTTCTCATTAATAGTGTGAGCATAATCCTCTAACTGAGCCGCCAAAGTACTGCTGGCTGTTATTATTTCAGCATCAGCCGAATTAGAGTTTTGCATAAGATCGCTAAGTTGTTGTCTAAGTGCTTTTACTTGCAGTGATATCATATGTAACTGCTGATCCATGGCAAAGAACCTCCCTTATTGTATTAAAATTAGTCTTTCCGCCAAAGCAAAAAACATGTAAATGACAACGACGCTGTTAACAAAACTAGCAATCATTGTCGCTCATGCTTACCTATTTCTGCGGGAAAACTAATATCAGCACGGGAGGTGATAATTTTGGCAACGCAAAAAACGAGTTTTTGGAACGGCAAAAATATTGTCGGCCAATCACATGTAGGGGCTAAAGATCTGATTAGTGAAGAGCCTCGTACAAGCTCTACTCAATCTAAATACCAGGTAAGCAATGACACGGTCTCTGCAGCCGATCTTCAGCCTTCAGTCGAATATTCTGAGGAGTTTACTAAAGAAGGGGGCTGAACTCCCGGAAGATAGCGGTAGTTTACCGCGTTGCACTAAAAAAGGAGGGGATTTCATGGCCGCAAAAGATTTATTAGACTCCGGCAATGCCAAAAACAGCAAACCAGCAGCCGATATGAATAATACCAGAAGCAACGACACTAACTCTAATCAAAAGAAACACGGACCATGCAAAAATTCACTCCCCACATGATAAAGAAACATGGTTTGCGCCGAGCCTTTAGCGAAAGCGGAAGCCAAGTTTCCTTATCCATATCCAGGAGAAAATGATATAGAATGAGGATGGCTTACTTGCCATCCTCATTATCTTTTAAATATGTCCAGCCTTCCTTCTGCTCAATCCGGTTATCCTTTAGTAAACGGCCGAGTGCTCTTTTAAAAGCCGCTTTACTAATATTAAATTTCTCCTTGATTATTTCCGGCGGGGTATCATCGCTGTAGGGCATCTGCCCTCCTCTTGTTCGGAGCACTTGCAGTATTTTTTCCGCATCAGCATCCATAGCATTTTCCTTAACAGGACGCATTGATACATTAAGCCGCCCGTCTTCCCGGATATATGTAATTCTGGTATCAAGTTCAGCGCCAACCCTGGGCCGCTCTGTCATTTCGTCATTATGCAAAAAAGCAATAAACCTGTCTTTAGTGAAAATAAAGGCCCCTTGCTCATTATAGTTATATACCGAGCCGGTGACGATATCGCCAACCTTGACTCCTTCCGCCGGTTTAGCAGCCTTTCTCAGTTCGTCTTCAACTTCCATAGTAACCGCTAAACGATCTGATTTATCACGGTACAGCTTGACCCATACCTTTTCGCCTCGCCGTGGGAGCCCGCGTCTGCCGGCATGCGGCATAAACACACCACGCTCCGCGCCTATGTTTACAAAAGTACCGTCTTTTGTCGTGTTAATAACTTCAACCCTGGCAACCTGGCCTTCCCGCATTTGCGGTAATCGCATACTTGCAGTAAGCCGACCTTTAGGGTCTTTATAAAGATATACTTTTACACTTTGTCCTATTTCAACTTCTTCTGATTGTTGCGCCTTATGCAGCAAAATGTCGTCACTGGTGTTTCCAGTGCCCACGTCTAAAAACGCACCCAAGTCACTCTTACGGACAACAGTTAATTCTACTACATCACCGGGTTTGTAGTTATGTCTGGTGTTATTCATATTCACCTAACCTTGATAAGAGACTTGTTTGGCATCGCCCCATAGCCGTTCAAGATTATAAAAACGGCGATCCTCTTCGACGAAAATATGCGCCACACAGTTGCCATAGTCCAGAAGCACCCAGTGTGCTTCCCTGTATCCCTCTCTATGCAGCAACCTAACTCCATGTTCACCAAGCTGCTCTTCAATATTATCAGCTATTGCCTGCACTTGAGTACTCGAATTGGCACTGCAAATAACAAAGTTATCCGTCACCGGTGAAATTCCTGTCAAATCCATAATAATAATATCATGCGCCTTTTTGTCACTAGCTGCTTTGGCTACTAATTCGGCTAAATTGCTGTCAGTATGAATCATTGGTTACAAAATACCTCCTGAAAACTCTTGATTATAGCTTTTTCTTTCTAAATTTATTTTATTCGGACTGAGTAGGCAAGTTTCCTGCAAAAAAAAAGGAAAGCCGCCTAAAACACAGCTTTCCCTCCAAGTCTTAGTTCTTTCTTGTAGCAGCCGAGGCATCTTTGGCTGTACTGCTGGCCTTAGCTACAGACATAAACATAGTTTCAACAAGCTGTTTCATCTGTTCCTTATCTGGTATCCAATAACTGAGTCCATCAATTGTGGCAAAATCACCTGGCAACATCTCAGCCGTAAGATTGCCAGCATTAAAAGACTTAAGGCTATTACCTACTTTTACCATAGTCATTACCGACATATCGGTATCAACATATTGGTTAATAGTATTCACTAACGCAGGTACTTTTAAAATTGTACCAACCTGCAATGTCTGCTTAGCCAAAGCCTTTAAAAACCGTTGTTGACGCTGAACACGGCCAATATCCCCAAGCTCATCGCTGCGAAAACGCACATATTGGCCAGCCTTTTCTCCATCCAAGTGCTGATAACCTTTTTCGATATGAATATCGAGGTCGGCATAGGGGTCTTGGTAGTTCATATTATGTTCAACATAAAGATCTACCCCGCCCAAAACATCAATGACCTTAATAAAAGCCTGCCAGTCAATAACTATATAATAATTAATCGGAATTTGTAAAAATTGCTCAACTGTGCTGCGAGCCAGCTCTGCTCCACCGTAAGCATAGGCATGATTGAGCTTATCGTAGCCTTTACGTCCAGGGATTGTTACTTTTGTGTCTCGCGGTAAAGATAATAACTTAACAGTTCCATCTTCGGGAGCAATACTTGCAACCATCATAGTATCTGACCGTCTGGCTGTATCATAAGGATTCTCACGGTCTTTATCATCGACCCCCAGGAGAAGAATATTTACTCTATTCTTTAATGTTTCCGGGGGGCGTTCCGTTACCGACTTAGCAACCGAAACAGAGGACGGATTACCAACTATACTTAGATAAGCGTAAACAGTAGCACCTGCTAAAGCAACCACTGCCGCCAAAAATAATAGTAAAAGAATAAAAATTCTATCCCAGCGAATTTTTCGTTTTCGTTGCACTCTACGTTCTAAGTCACTCACGGTATCATCTCCTCTCCAAAAGACAACACCTTTACATATGAATTAAATGTTTTGTCTTTGTAATAAGTAATTGCGGCCTTCAACGGTAGCCGGATGTATGAGCAAACCCCGTTCAATAACAAATTGAAGTGACTGATCAAAAGCCGCAAGTACAGCAGCATCCAAATCTCTCATGGCTAACATTCGAAGCTTGTCCACACCAGGATAGTCCCGGCTTGGTTCAATACAATCAGCCAAATAAATAATTTTTTCGAGTTTCGACATATTAGCCGCACCAGTTGTATGGAGCGTAATGGCTTTTAGTATTTCAGGATCATCAATCCCATAATCTGCTTTAGCTAAATACGCACCAAGCGGCGCGTGTACTAATATCGGCTGAGAAAGTTCGACATCATCCACCACTATACCAAAGCCTTCAGCCATTTGCAATAGGTTATTACTGGATATGCCGCGGGCGCAGTCATGAAGCAGTCCGGCCATTTTCGACTTCTCTATATCTTCCCCAAACGTTTCCGCTAATTCAGCTGCTGCCTTACTTACTCCCAAAGAATGGGTAAAGCGTTTAGGTGCCAACGCTTTTGACAGCTTGTCTGCTGCCTGATTATATTTCAAAATATTACACCACCTGTTCTATATTACTAAAATTCGTCAGTTTATGCAGATATCCTTTTTCAATAATAAAAAACCTCCTATAACTAGGAGGTGAATACATGCTATCATTTTATTCACTAAAGCTCATTGCCTTTTTTAACCTTGTCTAGGCTTAGCTTCGTTAACAACTATTTGCCGACCTCCAACTTGAGAGCCATTCATAGCCTCAATCATTTTGTCAGCATCATCATCCTCTACTTCTACAAAACCAAATCCGCGGGAACGCCCAGTTTCTTTGTCAGTAATAATCCGGCTGGAAATTACAGAGCCATGCGGACTAAAGGCTTCGGCAAGAGCTGTGTCTGTAGTATTCCAAGGTAGATTGCCGACATAGAGTGTTTTTGCCAAAGGAAATCACCTCCGTTACATCAGATACTTGAAAAACCAAAATAAGTTTTACGTTAACATTATCTGCAATAATAAAAGATTTATGCCTATCTGATGTTGCCTATATTTGGCACGAAAGTCTTTTTTAACGATATAAACCTTCTTTATAAATATAGGCTTCAACACTTTCAGGAACTATATACTTTATCGAACGACCCTTTTTTACTCGTTCCCGAATATCAGTTGAAGATATTTCGAGTTCTGGCGTCGCTAAGCGCTGAATACTGCGCCGCCCTTTAGCACCAAACTGCTTTATAACTTGATCAATGTAACTGATACAGCCAGGACGAGTAGCAGCTACAAAGTAACATAAGTCTAATAGTTGATCAATTTCCCGCCATGTAGGCAAATCCTTAACAGCATCTGCACCGGTAATAAAATAAAACTGAGTACTGGCACCATAGCAATCAATTAAAGCTCTGACAGTATCTACCGTATACGAGGGTCCAGAACGTTCAAGTTCGATGCCGGAGACAAAGAAGTGCGGATTAGAGTATGTAGCCATCACGGTCATAATATACCGATGAATTGCAGGTGTAACTAGGGACTCTTGCTTATGTGGCGGATTACTGGCAGGAATAAATAGAACCTTGTCCAGATTATATTCAATGCGGACAGCTTCAGCCGTTACTAAATGACCTACATGAATCGGGTCAAATGTTCCGCCCATAATACCTACTTTAGCTTTTGCGTGCGACATATATATCTGCCTTTCGGAAATATCCAAAAAATTCAAATTTATTTACATTATAACAAATGCTTGTCATTATGAAAAGGGCACTGTCAATTACTCAACCATTTTATTGCTATCCCGGCAGCTGCAATAACTCCGGTAATTACAAGCACAGCCCGAGCATAGTCGACAAAATCATGGCGCCCCTTAGGCGTTTGCATATAGTTTCGTACAGCATAATAGTAACCTGTTAGCTGTTTTATCTTATTCATAAGCTTCTACCTATAGCGTTTTTTAACGGACAGATCCTAATTTATAACCCATTAACAAACCATATTATTATTCAGCAATCGAAAAGCATTTCCTCCGGTCGCATGGCGAATGTCAAAAAAAGAAAACAAGATCGTCAGAAGCTGTGTAACTAACACAGCCCCATAACAATCCCATCTGTTATCACCGCATGACTATCTTATCTGACCATTTCCATTTATGACATACTTGATACTGGTAAGTTCAGGCAGTCCCATCGGCCCCCTAGCATGAAGTTTCTGAGTGCTTATCCCAATTTCGGCGCCAAAACCAAATTCAAAGCCATCGGTAAAGCGGGTTGATGCATTAACATAAACAGCAGCAGCATCCACTTCCTGCTGAAATCTTCTGGCATTGTTATAGTCCTTAGTAATTATAGCTTCCGAATGCCGTGTACTATATGCGGCAATATGCTCCAACGCCATATCTAAGCTGTCAACCACCCGTACGGCTAAGATTAAATCAAGAAATTCCGCTGCCCAATCGGACTCAGTAGCTCGTTTAACGGCTTGGTGATACTTCATGGTTTCATAGCAGCCTCTAAGCTCAACACCGGCCTGATGGTAACGTTCAAGCATATCCGGTAAAAATTCTGCTGCCACATCAGCATGAACCAGCAAGGTTTCCATGGCGTTACATACACCGGGGCGAGAGACCTTGGCATTAAAGGCAATTTCCTGAGCCATATCTAGATCGGCGGATTCATCAACAAAAGTGTGACAAACACCTGTACCTGTTTCGATAACGGGCACGGTACTATTTTCAACAACTGTTCTTATAAGTCCGGCACCGCCGCGGGGAATAATAACATCAAGATACTTGTTAAGTTTGAGCATGGCAGTTACCGCCTGACGATCAGTTGTGGAAACAAGCGCGATAGCTCCTTGAGGTATGCCGGTATCATAAGCCGCTTGCGCAATAACTGCGGTAACGGCGGTATTAGAGTTTATGGCTTCAGACCCACCACGCAAAATAACAGCATTCCCGGCTTTTAAACACAGTCCGGCAGCATCTACGGTAACATTCGGACGAGCTTCGTAGATAATGCCGATAACGCCCAACGGTACACGCACTTTGCTAATAGCGAGGCCGTTCTGGTTCTGCCAGCCAGTTAAAGTCTCACCGATAGGGTCAGGTAAAGCGGCAATCTGGCGCAGCCCATCTGCCATAGCTTTTATTCTTGCTTCGTTAAGCAACAGCCGATCAATAAGCGGCTTAGGCATACCGCTATTTTCTGCATTTGCAATGTCTTTTGCATTCGCAATAACAATTTGGCTGTGATTTTCCTCCAACGCCTTAGCCATAGCTAAAAGTGCCTGATTTTTTACCACCGTTGACAAAGTTGCTAATTTGCGGGCTGCTTGTTTGGCAACTCTGCCCTGGTCTTCAAGCTCGGTTATATAGTCCACACCTATCCTCTCCCTCTACACCAAGAGTACCAAATTGTCCCGGTGAATAATTTCATCATATGGTTTTGAACCAAGTAACTGAGTTATATCATGAGTATGTGCACCCATAATCTTTTTTACGTCTTCCGCACAATAATTGGTTATTCCGCGTGCCAATTCCCGGCCACCTTCATTGACTATACTAATTGTGTTTCCTTGTTCAAAGTCACCGTTAACATCAGTAACTCCAGCGGCCAGTAGACTGGATCCGCCTTCTAAAAGCGCTCGTTCACAGCCTGTATCTACTGTTACGCGTCCGCTTACACTGACACCAAAAGCCAGCCACCGTTTCCTGATTTGCAGACGGTTCTCCTTGGAAATAAAGATTGTACCTATATTATTCCCTTCTAATACCTCACGAACTATACCCTCTCGGCCGCCTGTAGCAATTACCATCGCTACACCGGAATTAACCGCAATTTTGGCAGCTTGAATCTTGGTATGCATGCCGCCTGTCCCGCGCATAGTGCCTGGCCCCCCGGCCAGTTCTTCGATGCCTGGGGTAATATCGGTAATTTCACTTAAGAGCACCGCCTTTGGATCTGTCTGAGGATTAGCGGTATAAACACCTTCTACATCTGACAAAATGATGAGCAAATCCGCGTCGATAATGCTGGCAACCATAGCTGACAGTGTATCATTGTCACCGATCTTAAGCTCATCAATGGAAACAGCGTCATTTTCATTGATAATGGGAATGACGCCCTGGTTTAAGAGCGCCATTAAAGTATTGCGGGAATTAGTGTAACGCTTACGGTTAACGGAATCGGCACGAGTCAATAAAACCTGACCGACAATTTGGCCATATTCACCAAACATTTTTTCATAAATATGAAGCAAAATTCCTTGCCCGACAGCAGCGGCCGCTTGCTTTTCCGGTATGGTCTTAGGCTTTTCTTTTAGCCCCAATCGATCCATACCGGCACCAACAGCACCGGAAGTAACCAAGATAATTTGTTTTCCTTGGTTCGCAAGATCTGATAATTCCCGGGCAAGTTTTTCAATGCGTAAAAGATTTAGTTTGCCTGTCGCATGAGTTAAAGTACTGGTGCCAACCTTAACAACAATGCGCTTGGCATTGCATAAATTTTCCCTGGTAAGCATAATAGCGACACTCCCCATTAATTACGGCAATTCTATTTTTGGTTTTTCCTCGTTCCTTTTATATAATAGGCCATTCCGTCCTATTACTTGTACAAGTTCCGCCTCGGTTGCTCTTGCCAGGCTGGCAATCGCCTCCTTGGGTTCTTCCGGACTGTTTTGCAATACCCTTACTTTTATAAGCTCTCTGGCCACGAGAACCTGTTCAGCACTCTCGATAACGGTATCAATAACACCACTTTTACCGATTTGTACAACAGGATCAAGCGTACTGCCCATTGCGCGCAAAAAACGCTTTTGCTTGCCTGTCAGTGTTGTTTCATTTGCTTGCAAAAATATAGCCTCCTATGGTCTAAACTCAAATTCCATATCAAGAATGCGAACAGTGTCCCCTTCTTGAATGCCACGTTCCCGCAGTGCCTCATCAATCTTCAGTCTGCGCCAAATAGCCTGGAACCGTTGTACGCCTTCATCATCGTTAAACCGGGTCATGGCAACAAGTTTTTCGATACCCTCACCGTTTACCACAAAGGCTCCGTCATCATCCCGTGTAATCGAGAATTCGTCTTCAGGCTTAGCCTCATATACCTTGGCATCTTCAATTTCTTCAGGTTCTTCAACATATTCAGCCAACAGCTGAGCCGCCCGCTGCATCAGAGCCTGAAGGCCTTCCCCGGTAGCTGCTGAAATTGGATAAATCTCATGTCCTAATTCAGCCATATAATCGGCCACTCGCTGGTAATTTTCCTGCGCTTCCGGCAGATCCATTTTATTCGCGGCAACAAGCTGCGGACGTTTAAACAATCTCTCATTGTATAATTTGAGCTCATTATTGATTTTGTGGAAATCTTCAATCGGGTCACGACCCTCGATACCTGAAACATCCAGCACATGAATCAATACCTTGGTACGCTCAATATGCCGTAAGAAGTCATGGCCTAAGCCCACCCCTTCATGGGCTCCCTCAATTAATCCAGGAATATCGGCAAGGACAAAGTTTTGGCCTTCGGCAATACTAACAACACCCAAAACAGGGGATAGAGTAGTAAAGTGATAAGCGGCAATTTCTGGCTTAGCCGCCGATACCATGGATAAAATACTTGATTTTCCCACACTGGGATAGCCAAGCAAACCAACATCGGCCAACAGTTTAAGTTCAAGTAAAAGAGTTTGTTCCTCGCCCGGTTCCCCGAGCTCAGCAAAGGTTGGCGCTCTGTGTACGCTGTTAACAAAACGGGCGTTACCCCGCCCTCCCCGGCCGCCTTTAGCTATAACTACTTTTTGTCCCGGCTCGGTAATGTCACCTAGTATCCGGCCAGTGGCTTCTTCTTTAATAATAGTTCCTGGCGGTACTTTAATCAGTAAATCTTCAGCGCCACGGCCGTGCATGTTGCTGGACTGGCCATTAGCACCGTTATCGGCTTTAAATATACGTTTATAGCGAAAATCAACAAGTGTATTAAGGTTTTCGTCTCCAATTAACACTACATTGGCACCGCGGCCGCCGTCGCCGCCGCTGGGGCCACCCTTGGGAACATATTTTTCCCTGCGAAAACTAGACATACCATTACCGCCGCTACCGGCTTTAACAGTTATCTTGGCTCTGTCGATAAACATTAGAAATCCCCTTGCGTTTTTTATATGTAATATGCGCGTTCAAGCTGCATTTTATCAATAATAGTCAGTTTTTCACGTCACCAGAGTTATAATTAGTCAGATATTTCATTTTGATAGGATAACAGAACATTCGATATCATATCTGGGTCATGTGCTAACTTTTCAATATATTGCAACGCCCGTTCATCCCGCCCCAGTTGAATTAGAGCATGAATAACCTGGAGATGATTCAAAAAATCATGACGCTGAATCCGGAGCAATTTTATCACATCCGAACATGATGCTACTTCAGAACAAGCTGTATTTGACATACTATCATCCTTCCAAATTGCAGCAGAATGATATACCCTTCGCTCCCACCAACAAAAATACCTGTTGATGTTCGGCAGTTTTCGTAAAATTTTATAAAAAAACCTGCGGTTCCAAGACCGCAGGTTTTTCTTACCCATCAGGATAAGTGCAACATCGGCTTTCGCTTTATCAAAAGCTTATCACAAGCCGTGTTCTTTTTACATAGCTTCTTCAGCTGCAGGATATACACTAATTTGCCGGTCATAACGGCCTTTACGCTCGAAAGCGACCTTGCCGGGAACCATGGCAAATAAGGTATCATCTTTGCCGATGCCTACGTTGTTACCGGGATGGAAATGGGTACCACGCTGACGCACCAGAATGCTGCCTGCGGTTACAACTTCACCGGCGTGACGCTTAACACCAAGACGTTTAGCCTCACTGTCGCGACCGTTACGGGAGCTGCCCACACCTTTTTTATGAGCAAATAACTGTAAGTCAAAAGAATTCAGTTTAAATTTTTCCATCTTGCTTTCACCTCCTGTGTCCAATAATGCGAACACTTTTAGGATATCTTTTGGCAATCTCGGTTAAACCAAGCAGCATTGTTTCAAGAATTGCATTTGTAAGATTGTCAGACTCCCCGATTAAGCTCATTTTGAGACCTTTCGCATTCTGGGTAAGATTAATATCTCTCCCAAGATGACGCTCAATCCCCATAATGGACGCTTGAACAAGGGAAGACACTCCGGCACATACAATATCCTGGCCATGTGGCCCGGCTTGCGCATGCCCTTGGATATAAAATCCGGAAATTGCCTGATTGTTATCTAAAGTTAATTCAACCGTAATCATTGTCTATGCATGAATCTTTTCAATGCGAACTTTGGTAAACGGTTGACGATGACCTTGGCGGCGGCGATAGTTAGCTTTAGCTTTGTATTTGAAAACCAAAATCTTTTTGCCTTTGCCATGAGCCACTACTTCAGCAGTAACTTTGGCGTTAGCTACCAGCGGTTTGCCGATAACTACCTCACCCTCTTTTACTACAGTCAAAACACGATCAAATTCAAAAGTCTGACCTTCAGCTGCTTCGATTTTTTCAATAGTGAGCACATCGCCTTCAGTTACGCGGTATTGTTTACCGCCTGTTTCAATAATAGCGTACATTAATTTTTGCACCTCCCCTGCGTTAGGACTCGCCAAATTCGGTACTTATATGCCAAGCATACAAGATTTAGGGAACCTCTCTGTGCGGTGGTGTAGACAATGCCTACATCATCAAATTTTAGCATATTGGTAATACTTTGTCAATCAGGTTTCCAGAGCAAAGAGAACATCTCCGGATTCATATTTTCAGTTGTCTCGACTAGCAAAGATCTGGCCGTTTCCTGCTCAAGACGTTTGAGTTCTCCCTGCTTTGTCAGAAAGTCGGCAACCTGCGGATGAACTTGGATTAACAACCTTCCGCCTGAGCGGGAACGTTTGTTGAGCTTTCTAATTTCCCGTTTGATATCTATGACTACAGTTTCCGGTGATTTGATCCGGCCTTTACCCAAACAACACGGGCATGGGCTGTAAAGCATGCCATTAATATTCTGCCTTGCTTTTTTTCTGGTCATTTCAACTAAACCCAAATTAGTAATACCTAAAACATTCGACTTTGTGCGGTCTTTCTTTAGTGCAAGCTCAAGTGCATTAAGCACCGCAGCACGCTGTTCGGGTTTATCCATATCGATAAAATCAATGATAATAATGCCACCGATGTCTCTTAACCTAAGCTGCCTGGCGATTTGCACCGCTGCCTCTAAGTTAGTTTGAAACACAGTTTCCGATAAGCTGATATTGCCAACAAACTTGCCGGTATTGACATCAATAACAGTTAATGCTTCGGTGTGATCAATAACCAGATAGCCACCACAAGTCAGCTCTACCCGGCGGTCACGCAGGCTTTCCAGTTGAACATTAAGGTTAAAACGGCAAAATATATCGTCATTTTGCCCTGTTGGATCATAAAGCGTAACACAATCAACCAATTCTGGTGATATGTATTTTAGCAAGTCAACAACCCGGTTATAGGCCTCCTGGCTGTCAATAACAAACTCTGAAACATCACTTGTCAGATAGTCGCGAACAATCCTGACAACTAGGTCTGCATCACGGTAAATAAGCGCTGGTGCGTTAATTCGTTTTGCCCGGTTGCTTAAGCTTGACCACATATTTGTCAAGTACGCCATATCTTTCATTAACTCGTCCTGGCTTTTACCTTCAGCTATAGTTCTAACTATAACTCCCATACCGGCCGGACGAATGCTTTCTGCAATCTGGCGCAGCCGATCCCGCTCGCTTTCCTCTTCAATGCGCCGCGAGATTCCAATATAATCGACTGTTGGCATAAGTACAATATACCGCCCAGGTAATGTCAGGCTAATAGTAGCCCGTGGTCCTTTATCGCCCATAGCATCTTTTGCTATCTGCACTAGTACATCCTGGCCGATAGTCAAATGCTGGCATGCCGCCTGGCGCCCGGCGTCTCCCATATATAAAAAAGCGTTTTTATCTCTTCCGATATCAACGAAAGCTGCCTGCATCCCGGGAAGAACATTCTTAACTCTGCCTTTATAGATATTACCTACCAGATGCCCGCTTTCGCTGCGTTCTACCGATATCTCCATAAGTTCATTATCTTCAAGCAATGCTACCCTGGTTTCTTCCGGTACAACGTTAGCAATTATAGTTTTCTTCATACTCCGTACCTTCTATTGTTGTTTTAAATGCGTTCAAGTGCCCTACAATTCAACAGGCGTCCTTCTCACCTTGCCGTCTGTTACAAACAGTCCTGTCCGATTAATTAATGCAGCGTTTTTATCAACTGGCAAGCCAAAATTATCAGTAAGCGAAGCAATTACTTCCGCGGGTTTGACACTTCCTCCGGGAGTTATCCGAATCGAAAGGTTAATTACTAACGCCTGTCGGTTATCTGCCGCCAATTTTGCAACAGCGGGGGCGGCGAGATATTCCTTAATATCAATTTCACGCCTTCCTTTGGGCGATTGTTTAACATAGATTACTTCAACTTCATTATTGAATTGCTCTATACTTCTTAAGGCAGCATCCAGCACCCCATCCGGTAACAACGGCACACTAATTTCATATGTGGCCAGATTAACTATAGCCATGAGGGCTTGGCTGCGCAGTCCCATATATTGGGCAGATTTTAATTCAATACCGGCAGGCAACTGTGGTGTAAGACGAGCAGACACATCGGCAATTGCCATTTCTTCATTCAATTCTAAATCAAGATATTCTGCCTCACTCGTTACCCCTACAGCCAATGCTGACGCAAACGCAAGTTTCATATGTGGGTTAAACCCTTCAGAGTAAGCTACCGGTAGTTTAGCGCGACGAGCGGCACGTTCAATTGTTCCGGCAAAATCCAAATGAGAAACATAACGAATTTCGCCGCCTTTGGTTATTTTAAGCCGCAACTTAGCCATTATGCCTGCCCCCAATCTACTACTTTAACACTAAGATCCTGGCAGACGCCACAGGCACCGCACAGTTCACGACGGCAGTCCGGCGTAAAGGCTGCTTTTTGCGCAGCTTGCCACTCTCTTGTCAGAAAGGCCTTGTCCACTCCGGAAGAAAGATGTTCCCATGGTAAATATTCATCCAGCTCCCGTTCGCGACTGGCGTAATCAGCCGGGTCAATCTTTTCAGCCGTAAACGCGTCCATCCACGCATCAAATTTAAAATGCTCAGACCACCCGTCGAATTTAACCCCGTTTTGCCACGCTCTTAACAGTACCTTACCCAACCGGCGGTCGCCGCGGGAAAATACGCCTTCAAGAAAGCTAGTGGGTGCATCATGCCAATGTAACGAAATACTGCGGTCTTTAATAAGTGATCGTAATAGTCTTTGCTTACGTTCAATTTCTTCAATTGAATTTTGGCCAAACCACTGGAATGCGGTATGGGGTTTAGGCACAAACGAAGACACACTGACAGTTACTTTTGCGCCTTTACGCCCTTTTATTTGTTTATAGAGATCGGCAACTCGCTGAGCCAATGCAGCAATGCCTTCAATGTCTTCATCTGTTTCAGTTGGCAGGCCAATCATAAAATAAAGCTTAATTGTTGACCAACCTGATTTAAAGGCGGCGCTTACGGCTTCAGTAAGATTTTCTTCGGTAACACCTTTATTAATCACATCTCTTAACCGCTGAGTTCCGGCCTCAGGTGCAAAGGTCAAGCCGCTTTTCCTCACCTGTTGTACCTGTTTCGCCAGATCTATGGAAAAACTATCAATCCGAAGGGACGGTAGTGATACACTTACGCCCTGCTGTTTGAACCGCTCAATCAACTGAGTAATTAACGGGCTAAGACAGGAATAGTCCGCTGAACTTAATGACACCAGTGATATTTCGTTATAACCGGTATTATCTATAAGTTCCTGGACGTAGTTTATGAGTGTTTCCATCTTACGTTCCCGGACAGGACGATAAAGTACACCGGCCTGGCAAAACCGACAGCCACGTGTACATCCCCTGAATAATTCCAGCATTATGCGGTCATGAACAATTTCGATAAACGGAACGACGGGTTTTGTTGCAAAAGTTACGTTATCCAAATCTTGAATTACCCGTTTAACGATAACAGGATTTGTTTCCGGCACTACTGGCTGTAAGGCTTGCGTCTTTCCACAGCTGTCATATTCTTCACGATAAAAACTAGGAACATATATCCCCTGGAGTGTGGCAAGTTTTTTAAGAATTGCCGGCTTGCCTCCCAGCTTGTCCTGCTGTTTCCATCGGGCAATAGCGGCAGCTACTTCCCCAATAACTTCTTCTGCTTCACCTAGAATAAAAAAATCCACAAAGTCAGCCATAGGTTCGGCATTAAAGGCACAAGGACCGCCGCAAACTACCAGCGGCTGACTTTCATCGCGTTCAGCAGCTAAAAGCGGTATACCGGCTAGGTCAAGCATATTAAGCACATTACTGTAACTCAATTCATACTGTAAAGAAAAGCCGACGATATCGGCCATGTCTACCGGCCTTTTTGTTTCAAGCGTGTATAGCTTAACTCCCTCCGCTCTCATTTCAGCTTCCATGTCTGTCCAAGGAGCATATACACGCTCCGCAAAAGTATCCTGGCGGTTATTCAATACTTGATATAATATTTTAAGACCAAGGTTAGACATGCCCACTTCATACACATCCGGCATCGCTAACACAAAATTCACTATGTAAGTATCAACTTCTTTTATTACACTGTTCCACTCATGGCCAGTATAACGGGCTGGTTTCATCACCCGGCTCAAAACAGCAGGGCTTACAGGTTCTAAGGAATGCATATGTACCTCCAAAATATAGCTATAAAAATTATTATGTATTTTTCTAATGGAAATATCAAGACTTATTTTTTCCATCTTGATTATATTTGAAACCTCGTATAGAAAACAGCTGCTTATAGAAACTCTTTTATTCTTGCTTTTATCCCCCTTTTAAGTAACCCTTCCCACACTTGGGTCTCAGTTAATGCCCCGCATAGTTCAAAATTACGATTAATAATATGGACGATATTATATTGTTCTGGACCAAATAGGCGGATAACATCTTTGATTATTGTACTTTCCATAGCGGTAAGATGATTTGTAGGCATAACTCCGCTACTGGTAAGTTCTGCTTTTTTATTAGCCAAAATACGCAATGCTCTAAATCCGGCTAAATTGTTTTCCGTTCGGGCAGTAAGAAGTAAAAATCCCGCTGCAACAAGCAAAGTTAAATTCAAAGTACTATACAACCAATAGCTCACACCTGCCCAGAGGAGCAACATGCAGCTAATTACATAACTAAGTGTCACAACAATAGCTGTGGCGTCACGGTAATCGCGCCTGCCTGTTAAAATAGCCCGTAAAATTCTACCCCCATCAAGCGGCAACGCCGGCAGCAAGTTAAAACCTGCCAGCATGATATTAACTTCCCCATAAAAAGTAAGCAGTTCCCGCCCTGGGCCTGCTCCAGCCATACCAGTATAACATAAAACCGCCAGACCTATGCTTGCCAGCGGTCCGGCGGCTGCTATCATGATTTCACTGGCCGCTCCGGCATCCGCTAAACGGTCAATGCGCGCTACGGCTCCAAACGGTAGCAATTCCACTTGTCTCACCTTGTAGCCTAAGCCGCCCGCCATTAGTGCATGTGCCAGTTCATGCCATAAGACAGCACTAAATATCAGCAGTACTTTGCTGGCAAGACCGGCAATGCTAAACAATACAATCAAAACTAAGAACCAATTATTTACTACGATCTCAACACCTGCTATTTTACCGGTCCGCATATTTCACTTCCTTAATTTGCTTTTTCTCCCTTGAACCTTGATACCGGATCAAGAGCTTTACCATTTTCCCGTAACTCGAAATAGAGAACAGGCTGATCAGAGCCTGTTTTGGCAACCCTCGCCACTATTTGTCCTTGACTTACATCATCGCCTTCTTTTACTACAATATCCGCCAAATATCCATAAATGGTCTCAATACCCTGGCCATGCTCTATAATAAGCATTTTACCAAAATGGGTACTATCAGTAACAATTTTAACTTTTCCGGTAGCTGCCGCTCTTACACCAGAGCCCGCCGGCGCAGCAATATCAATACCTTCCCGCATTGTTTCCGGCTTAACCGACGGATTAGCTTGCTGCCAGCCAAATTGATTCACTATCTGCCCTTCAGCAGGCTTCGTCATATACAGCAAGGGATCTGCCGGCCTTGATATAGTTGTCTGCACTTGTTTTAGTACTGGTATTCCCGATATATTAGCGGCATTCGGCCAATAGGTATTAACATATTCTATAGTCCTAGCCGTATAATACATAAAATCAGTTTGAGTGGCTAACATTTGACGTACAGCCCCGGTTACTTCCTGTCCAATCCTGGTATTCGATACATGAGCGCTATAAACCACGGCGAATAGCGCTAGGGCTGCAACCGTTTTTTTAAGCCAAGTATAATCAGGTTCATCATCATAATACGACTGCCAATTTTTCTCATTATTACGGCCAGTAAACTGCCAGCTGTTTTTCATACGGTTCCATAATTTTGTCATTCCAAGCCCTCCATAAAACCGGCTCAAACTATTCTTATGGAATATATATGAAAAAAACTCAGAATTATAACTATGAAAACTAGCATGTTTAATTGACAAAAAAATAAAAATAAGAAACGGCCAGATCACTTTGTGAAAAGTAACCCGGCCTATGTTCAAAACAGTATCTTTTGCCTTCGCATATAGATATTTAATAGTATACCAATACTAAATAAGTTTGTGGTTAACGCGCTTACTCCATAACTCATGAGTGGTAATGGAATGCCTGTAACCGGCATAATACCTGCTGTCATCCCGACGTTAACCAACAAATGGAAGGCTAGCATGGAGGTAATACCTGTTGCCAGCAATGTACCGAAATTATCGCGTGCCGCTCCGGCTATTTTAACACCCCGGTAAAGTAAAATCAGGTATAATAGCAAAATCAGTGTAGCGCCAACAAATCCTAATTCTTCCCCTATAACAGCAAATATAAAATCAGTATGGTTCTCAGGCAAAAAATTCAATTGACTCTGTGTGCCGTTAAACAGGCCCTTCCCGAACAGCATACCGGATCCGATAGCGATCTTAGACTGAATGATATGATACCCTGACCCCAAAGGATCAACATTAGGATCAATAAATACCGTCAGCCTTTTTTTCTGATAATCTTTTAAAAAGTGCCAAAAAACTGGTAGAATCGCAAGACCCGCACCAAATATCATCATTAAATGACGCGTGCTAATACCAGCTACAAAAATCATACCAAACAATATGGCCAGAAATACAAGCGAAGTGCCAAGGTCAGGCTGTTTCAGTACCAGGAGAAAAGGAATGCCAACATAGATAAACACCGGTATTATTTCTTTAAATGAATTAAGTCTGCCTGAACGTTTGTCAAGTATTTGAGCCAAAGAGATAATCATTATAATCTTAGAAAACTCCGATGGCTGTAAACTTATCGGTCCAATCTGAATCCATCGCTGGGCCCCCAATGCCGATTGGCCGACAAACATAACAGCAAGCAGCATGATTAGGTTAAAAGCATATAAAAAGCCCGAAAACTTTTCAAGGGATTTGTAGTCAAAATTTAACATAATAAAAATAAGAATCATATTAGCCAGGGCAAACAGTCCTTGGCGCTGTACATACCAATATCGGTCCTCGCTGGGATTATTTATATGAGTAGCACTGCCAATGATAACGAGACTTATAAGTATAATCAGAACAGTAACACCAATAAGTATAAAATCCAAATTGCGCAAAAGGCGCTGGTTAAGCATACCCACTTACCTTCTCTCTAACAATGTCTTATATATTATAATAGTATTTCCCGCCTACGTCCAGTATAGTGAGTAAAGAAAAAAGCAGAGCAAAAAATCTTTACTCTGCTTTCGGTGATTTATTCTCCTGGTGAAACACTGCGTTTCATACGATTGACAGGAATATTAGCTACCAAAGCTACTTGCGTATTGGTCTTGGTTAAGCTAATTTCCATTTCAGTTTCGTTGATATCCATGTAATTTGAAATCACTTTAATCATATCATCTTTAATTACTTCCATAAATTGCGGCGAAACATTAACGCGATCATGTACCAATACAAACCTAAGCCGCTCTTTAGCAATATTCTTAGAACCTTGCGGTTCTTTACCAAACAATTTTTGAATCAGCTCGAACACCTTGCTCCCCCCCTAAGCTGCTAACTAAAATCCCAACACTTTCTTGAATCTGCCCCAAAAACTTTCATTTGTTTCCATCGTCATAAGCGGAACATTTTCACCCATTAGCCGGCGTACAATATTCCGGTAAGCGGTGCTTGCCAAGGCTGTTGCGTTGGTAACTGCCGGTTCACCCCGGTTAGTTGAAATTACGATGTATTCATCCTCGGGAATTATCCCCAGCAAATCAACTGCCAAAATTTCGATGATATCATCAATATCCATCATATCACCTTTTTTTACCATAAGCGGTCTAATGCGGTTTACAATGAGTTTAGGATTATGCTTGCCTTCCGATTCTAATAGTCCAATAATTCTATCAGCATCCCGCACGGCCGATACTTCCGGAGTAGTAACAATAATAGCCCTGTCGGCGCCTGCAATAGCGTTTTTAAAACCTTGTTCAATCCCAGCCGGACAATCAATAATTACATAATCAAATTCTTGTGCCAAATCCTTGCACAATTGCTGCATTTGATCAGGCGTAACCGCATTTTTATCTCTGGTTTGAGCCGCCGGTAAAAGATACAATGTTTCGTAACGCTTGTCCCGAATAAGTGCTTGCTTTAAACGGCAGTTGCCTTCGGTAACATCCACCAAATCATATACAATTCGATTTTCTAAACCCATAACAACATCAAGATTCCGCAATCCGATATCGGCATCTACAAGAACAACTTTTTTCCCTTGCAAAGCAAAACCAGTCCCCAGGTTAGCGGTTGTTGTTGTTTTACCAACACCACCCTTACCTGATGTAATAACGATTACTTCCCCCATCTATGTACCTCCTATTAATCGGTCAGCTTATCCGCCGGTTCAATAATTACAACATCGCCAGCAATACGTGCCGTCTCCCGGTAGGCAGGCTCGTCCTGGGTATCCGGAGCCCGGGCAATAATTCCGGCAATACGGAGTTGTCCTGCAATCAGTCTGTCAGCCGTAATTGTAGCAGTTTGATCACCGTTAACCCCGGCATGAGCCAAGCCCCGACAAGTTCCCTGGATAACAATATTGCCGCCGGCAATTACCTCGGCTCCAGGGTTGACATCACCCATCACAATAACAGAACCCTTGAACACTACCCGCTGCCCGCCGCGCAGCATTCTTGATATGATTAAAGTTTGTCCACCCTCAGCCTCTTGTCGGTACTCCACGGGAACATCCCCGACTTGAACTTCGGTAAGGTCTGTCTCTTCTGCGGGTGGCAGCAGCTCAGGTTCAAGCCGTTCCTGTAAATTTAACCCGTAGTCAGCTAGCAGATTAATCAGCTTCCGCCGCTCATCGCCTGTTAACACGTCGTTATCCGACGATATGCGTACACCGGTATTACCGGTAAAAAAATGTGCAGCCGATTCCAGCTTATCTTTTAGTTGCTCTAATATTGCAGAAAAATCGGCAGACTGATTTATCACCAATTCGAGGCCAGCTTTGCCTCCCTTAAATACTACATCCTCCCGCATTATCTTCTCCTAAATTTTACCATGAGTTATTATCTATATGTCAACTAAAATTCGCCTTTTTTGCAAAATTTCCTGCAGAAATAATGCAGCCTCACAGTAAAATTGGATAAAATGCAGGTATTGGGAATGTAGTGAGGAATATTATAGTTATGTTATGGAGGTCTCTATATGATAAATACTTTAGCAAAAATCTCAGACTGGCTGGGACAACATATGTTTCTGATCGTATTATCCGCTTTATTTATCGGTTTTGTAACTCCTATTTCTGACTCTCCGGCTCTGCGTGTAATAGTAATTGGTTCTTTTGCCTATATGACATTTGTAACTGCTTTAGGCACAAGTCTAAAAGAGTTTCTGCGAGTACTTACAAAACCAGTCGTTCCCCTTTGGATACTATTTCTGATCCATATCGTCTCACCGCTTATTGCCTGGGCCGCCGGACTGCTTATCTTTCCTGATGCTCATTATACTCAGTTGGGCTACTTGGTAGGCGCATCAACCCCTATTGGCGTAACTTCTGTTATTTGGACAGCGTTAACCCACGGTAATGTTTCGGTAGCTTTGGTGGCCGTTACACTTGATACTCTCATTGTTCCGATACTGTTGCCTTTTTTCTTTAAAGTTGCCATTGGTCAGGCATTACATATCGATTATGCGCAAATGATGATAGAATTGTTGGCTATGATAACAATACCAAGTGTAGTCGGAATGGTTCTGCATGATTATAGCACGCAATTGGTGACTCCCTCGATTAAAACGGTTGCTAATTTTGTTTCAAAAATTGCCTTCTTTGTCGTAATATTTATTAATGCGGCCATAGTAGGCCCCGATATAAATTGGGATTTATCAACGCTAAAAATAGTTTCCGTTACAATGCTTCTGGTTGCCGGAGGATATTTTACCGGCTATCTAGGCTCCTATATACTCAAAAAACCCACAAGAGAAACGGCGTTGGCCATGATTTATTGTGTTGGACTGCGTAATATCAGTTTTGGCATGGTGCTCGCGCTAGGATTCTTTCCTCCGCCAGTTGCCATTCCAATTACTATGTTTATGTTGTTTCAGCAACCATTTGCAGCAATCATACCTCACTTTTTCCGCAAAGCTAATAACAACACTTAACTATATTGCTTTTTAGTCTTTTGGGCGTCATTATGTTCTTCTAAAAACACCCGAATTACGCATGTTCAAACTTGATATTTGTTCTATTAGAATAACTTCCAAACGAGAATTTCTATAGATAGAATAACGAATGAGACCAAGCACGATGGTTTGGTCTCATTCGTTATTTTATAGAGCTGTTTGAGGACGGTATATTCTGGCCGCTTCGGCTGGAGCTTGATTAATGTTAAAAGCAGCTTCCATTATTTTTCTTGCAATAGGTACGGCAGAAGACGAACCGAAACCACCTTGCTCAACAATTACAGCAACTGCAATCCGTGGATCCTCGTAAGGGCCGTAACCCACAAACCAACCGTGGTCAGAACCATGCGAATTTTCAGCTGTACCCGTTTTACCGGCTATAGCAACAGGGAAATCGCCAAAGGCAGCAGCAGCAGTACCACCTTCCTGAGCTACCTCTCTTAAAGACTCACGAATAAGAGTTAGAGTAGGCTCAGAAATAGTAATTTGACCAACTTCCTCGGGAGTAAAAGTTTTAATTACTTCGCCGTTAGCGCCGGTAATCTTACTTACAACATTAGGTTTATAACGGTGGCCGCCATTGGCAACTTCACTAATAAGCATAGCCATTTGCAGCGGTGTTGCTAGTTGAAAGCCCTGACCAATCTCAGCGTCGAAAGTCTCTGACAGATACCAATCTTCGCCATAGGCCTTTTCCTTATAACGACGGTTTGCTACTAGCCCGTCTGATTCTCCAGGTAAATTTATCCCTGTAAACGCCCCTAAGCCAAACATCCGGGCATATTTTTCTAAGTTATCAATACCTAAGCGGTTGCCCATTTCATAAAAATATACGTTATCAGACTTCGATAACGCCTCCCGGAAGTTAATCCAGCCAAGAGCTTCACCCCCTGCATTTCCTTTCGGGATAATCCAGTGGGCTCCTGAATCAAGAATTTTTTCTTCAGGCGTAACCTTGCCAAGTTCCAACGCAGCGGCCCCTGTTACAATCTTAAAAGTTGAGCCTGGTGGATATTCGCCGGAAATCGCTTTATTATCCATAGGATGATGGGGATTATCATTCAACATTTTCCAATCTTTCGCTGAAATACCACCATTAAACAAATTAGGGTTAAAAGTCGGACGGCTTACCATTGCCAAAACTTCCCCCGTCTTAGGGTTTAGAACAACAGCTGCCGCAGCTTTTGCTTTGATAAATTCTGTCTTAGTTTGAAGATAAGTAAGTTGTTCATCAATGGCAGCTTCTGCCGCCTTTTGGATTCGATAGTCAATCGTTAATACTAAATTGTGTCCAAGTACCGGCTCTTTCTTACCAAGAACTTGTACGGGACGGCCACTGACGTCAACCTCCACTTGATTGCCGCCATCTACGCCTCGAATCTCTTTATCATAAACATTTTCTAAACCGAATTTACCAACGATATCTCCGGCTTTATAACCATCGGTTTTGCGTTTTTCCAATTCAACATCGTTTATCTCGCTAACATAACCAAAAATATGAGCACCCAGTTCATTGTTAATATAATTTCTGAGTGGTTGAACTTCAATAACAACACCGGGCAACTCTGATCTACGTTCCTCAATCTTGGTAACAATATCCGGGCCAACGTCTGTCTTGACCCGGATGGGTTCAAAGGAACCACTATGTTGTGACAACTTTGACTGAATTTCTTCAGTATTCATACCAAGAATTCCAGCCAATTTGTTAATTACTTCTGCCGGCACGGGTCCGCTTATTGGCAGTAAGGATACTGTAAAACCAGGACGGTTAGATACCAGCATCACACCGTTACGATCATAAAAAACACCCCGTGGGGCCATTATGGGAATTAATCTTATCCGGTTGCCGTCAGCCAGCCGCCCATAATACTGTCCTTGCGCCATTTGCAAATAGCCCAGGCGACTTACCAAAGCAACAAATATGAAAACTATGATAATACTTAAAATCTCCAGTCTGCCATTTAATCGCTTAGCAAGCATCCGACAACCTCCTTTTCTAAAAAATGCACAAAATCAAAACTGACTGCGATTTCCAAACGTAATTCGGTAAATCAAACGATGAACCGGGATACAGAACAAAACGTTGTATCCTAAAGAAGGTAAAACTTGATTTTTCAGCATGGCTAAAAACTCGACTTTATAGCCTAACAGAAAAAGCAGCGCTTGCAATACCGCGCTGTTGAAGAAAGTAGCTATAACAATTGCCAGAACCGGCAACAAAACACTTTCTTTGAATACTTTTCTCTCAGCCAACCCCGCAACATATCCTATAATCATTTTTGATAAGACATTTAATCCAAATATGTTGCCTGAAGCAAAATCCTGCAGTAAGCCTGCAAAAAAGCCAACCCCTACGGCCTGCTCCCGTCCAGCCAATAAACCGCAAACTACTACCATAATTAGAATTAAATCAGGTTTTACACCTTGGTTAAAAATAATTGGGAGCAATACAGCCTGAACGGCAATAGTAATAATTAGCAACCCAGCCCAGACGAATAGATTTTTCATCGCCCCGCCGCCCCTTTCGGCGGCGTTGGTTGAGTAGATTGAGTAGATTGAGTAGATTGAGTAGACTGCCCGGGTGTAGGTTGTGCAGGTTGTTGAGGTACAGGCACAGGTTCACGTGAATGTACAATAATTAGTACTTCTTCTAGTCTATCAAAATCTACGGATGGCTTCAAGACGGCATATTTTAATAATCCACCTTCATCATTAATGATATCGACAACTTCCCCGACCAACAAACCTTTTGGATAGATGCCGCCAAAGCCAGAAGTAATAATTTTATCACTTTTGATTATATCAGCATCCCGTGCGATGTTAATCATATGGGGTGATAAGGGGCTGGAACCACTGCCTTCTACAATGCCAGCTACCCGCGATTCAGGGCGCTGAACTAAGCAGCCGACTGCACTTCGCGGGTCTAATATAAGCTGCACTTTAGCAGTATTATTATAAACATTTACGACGGTACCGACAAGACCTTGCGGCGTTACTACAGCCATGTCCTTGGCTATTCCGTCGGCAGTACCACGATTAATAACAATTATGCTGGTCCATGTTCCCGGGTCACGGGCAATTACTTGTGCCGTAACAAAATCAAACTGCGGCGACGCTTTTTTGTAGTCGAGTATTGCCCGAAGCCGCGCATTTTCGGCCAAAATTTCGGTAACATTAACATTGTTTTGGCGAAGCTCGGCATTTTCGGCTTTTAGCACTTGGTTATCACGGTATACTGTCATAATTTGACCAGTAAATGAGCTTGTTTGGCGAAAACCATAACCAAGTCGGGCTAATACATATTCTATCGGTGCTAACACTGTAACTACAGCCCGTTCAACAAAATTAAATTTATATTTTCCCTGGGCTACTGCACTGGCCAGCAAAAAGACGGTAAGTACCGCCACTATGAGTATAACCGCCTTTTTGTGAATGAAATGCACTTTCTGGGCCCCTTCCTAACACGATTTGCTGGTTAGCTTAACTTCTTGGTAGTCATTAAAACTCTTTTCAATAAATCAATGCTTTCTAACGCTCCACCCGTACCGGCTGCAACACAGGACAAAGCATCTTCCGAAATATGAACCGGCATACCGGTTTCTTTGTTAAGTAACCGATCAAGGCCTCTTAAGAGCGAGCCACCGCCGGTCATAACTATTCCCCTATCCATTATGTCCGAAGCTAACTCCGGCGGAGTCTTTTCCAAAGTAACTTTAACCGCCTCAATAATGCCGGCAACTGGTTCACTGAGTGCTAATTGAACTTCACTGGCTTTAATAACAAGTGTTTTAGGCAAGCCAGTTACCAGGTCACGTCCCCGCACATCAATTTGCTCATCTGCTTTCAGCAAAATTGCCGAGCCAATTTTAATTTTTACTTCTTCAGCTGTACGTTCACCAATCATTAAGTTATAAGTGCGTTTTATATATTGGACAATGGCTTCATCCATTTCGTCACCGCCAATACGGATAGATCGGCTGGTAACTATGCCACCTAATGAAATAACAGCAACTTCTGTGGTTCCGCCCCCAATATCTACAACCATATTTCCTGTTGGTTCATGGACGGGTAACCCTGCACCTATAGCTGCAGCCATTGGCTCTTCTATTAGATAGGCTTCCCGTGCCCCGGCCTGAATTGTAGCGTCAATTACTGCCCTTTTTTCGACTTCAGTTACACCGGAAGGTACGCCAACTATAACGCGCGGCCTGATAAAAGATTTAGAATCCATAGCTTTTCTAATAAAATACTTAAGCATGGCTTGCGTTACATCAAAGTCGGCAATGACGCCATCCTTAAGCGGTCGAATAGCCACAATATTGCCCGGCGTACGTCCAATCATTTGTTTTGCTTCCTCACCAACAGCCAGTACTTCTCCAGTATCACGCTGAATAGCTACAACCGAGGGTTCTCTGAGGACGATCCCCCTGCCTTTGACGTGCACCAACGTATTGGCAGTACCAAGATCTATACCCATGTCACGTGATAGTGAACCAAATAAATTCAACATAGACTTTAGCCCCTTTCTTTTAAGAAAACCTATTATATTATTCCCTTTTCTTTAAAACTAACATACTTACCGTCGCCAATTATTACATGATCAAGTACTGAAATGTTTAGTATGTTTCCTGCCTCTACTAATTGTTTGGTAAGGCTTATATCCTCTTGACTGGGTGTTGGATCACCACTCGGATGATTATGAACTAATATTACAGCAGCTGCACTGTAGCATATAGCTTCGCGAAATAATTCCCGGGGATGGACAATAGAAGCATTTAAGCTACCGACAGAAACCATTGCCCGAGCAATAACGTGGTTCTTGGTAGATAGCAATAATGCTATAAAATGCTCTTTTGTCTGATACCTTAGTTCCGCCATCATTAGACAAGCCGCATCGCTTGGACTTTTAATTACAGGACGCTCCTCAGGTTCTTTTCGACTTAATCTAAAGCCCAGCTCAATGCCTGCCAGTACAGTAACAGCTTTGACTAATCCAATCCCAGATGTTTTACTCAACTCTTGCGGGGATATATTGCCAAGGGCGGCTAATTCATATTTAACTAGCAGTTGCTCCGCTAAGCGGTTAACAGGTAAATTTTTCGTTCCTGTACGGAGCAATATTGCCAATAATTCAGCATTACTTAGAGATTTTACGCCTTTTTCCAGCATTTTTTCTCTGGGACGCTCAGTCTCAGGCAATTCTTTCATCATCAACTGCTTGTCCCTGTTCATAGCAATTCTACCCCAGCCATGCTTAACAGTTCTGCTAGTGTAACAAGCGGCAATCCAACCACATTGTTATAGCAGCCATCAATCTTTTCTACTAACAGCGCTCCCCGCCCCTGAATGGCATAAGCTCCCGCCTTATCCATAGGCTCACCTGTAGCAATATAGTTTTCTATTTGCTTCGATGTTAACTGCCTAAACTTAACGCTGGTGGAACTGTATCCGGTAAAAACCTGCTGACCTTTGACCACCGCGACCCCTGAGATAACAATATGTTCTCTGCCGGCAAGTGCTGTTAACATCGCGGCAGCATCATTTTTGTCTGTTGGTTTGCCAAATACCTTTCCATCCAAGACTACAATAGTATCAGCACCAATAATTATATCATCGCCACAAACATGTTTACTGACGTCAAAAGCTTTTTCACACGCATGCGCAATTGCCAATTCCTGAGGTGGCATGTCTTTAGCATTATCTTCTTCAACCTGGCTGACAATAACTTTGAATCTTAAGCCAGTCAGTGACAACAATTGCTGACGCCTGGGTGATGATGAAGCTAAAATAATTTCCATGCCCTATTCCTCCTAAAAACGTCGAAAAAGCAGTATTGCCGCAATAATCCCTACCACGCTCATCAAGTTAGGATATAGTGCAAATCCTATTACCAACTTGATTACGTATAAATTAATGGAAACCGGTGGTACATCAAACACAGGAAACGGCTTAATTAAATATGGAGCAACTCCTGAAAGCAAGCTGGAACTAGCGGCAATTTCGCCTAAAATGCCACCAACAACTGCCCCGGTGACAAGAAACAATACCATCATCCCCATACTTCTCCCGGCTGAACCACCTTTCCTACTGGCGGTTTTCATCCTAATACCCCCCTAGGATGTTAAAAATAAAATAATCCTTGCATTTTTCACAAGGACATTATTTATTTACCCAATCAGTATTCCTAATTCTGAAACCATAATTTGCCTGAGCCAACTAAAAAGTAGTTAGCTGCTAAACCAGTACATAAACCTGTAGGTACAGCAAAGAGCAGTAGATAAGGTAAATACCACAAAAGCCCCGAACTATTTACAAGGGCAGCTGCCAAAACTACTTGCGCCAAATTGTGAGCGGCTGCACCAAACAGACTTACTCCTACTAACGAAAATACTTTCTGGTAACTATGACGAATATAAGCCATTATAAAAATGCTGACAAGCGCTCCGCCCAAACTCATGACAAATGCCGGTCCAAGTAGTGAACCGCCAAATAATGAACCTATAGTAACACGAGTTACAGCAATATAGACTGCATCCTGCCAACTGAGAATAACAATTGCCAAAAGCGAAACTATATTTGCCAACCCCAGCTTAACGCCAGGAACGGGAACAGGAAGCGGAAAACGGCTTTCCAGTACATGAACTGCGGAAGCCATCGCTACTAGTAAAGCCAAAAGAACCAGACGTTTTGTTCTACTCATGACTACCTCACAATATCATCGACGTCTATGGGACTTGCGGCCACTACTTTGACAACAACGCGGTATGGCAAACAGACAATCTGCTGAGGAGGAATGCTTATCCAACCTGAACGAACACAAATCTGATCCGGACAATCTGCATCTTTTATCCGCACGCGTCCATTTTCGTATTCAATAAGGTTAAACCCATGATCTCCGCCCAGTCTAAATTCTCCTACATAACCTTGTCGTAACGGAATTGTTTTTACCGTCTGCCCATTTACAGTAATAACTACGTTTCGTTCTTGATCGCTACTTCCTGTAAGATGGTACATATTTAATCCAATTCCTGTTAGCGCAAATAACAATAATACTGCAACTAAGTATTTATCAGCTTTTGTCAGCATTAATTTGCCACCTTGCTCATATTCTATTATATTTTACATTAAAACACCGCGTTATGCAAATAAACACAAAGTAAAAATTTGATGAATAACGAAGAAAATATTGAACGTTTTAATCTATTATCAGTATTTCTGTTTCAAAAAGAAAAAGAGGAGGGAATTCCCTCCTCTTTCGTGTACTTTTGTTTTAATTAAGCTACAGGATCTTCATTGCCAGGAATTACACCAAGTACAGCTTTTTTTATAGCTTTGGTCGGGCATTTAACCAGGCAAGTAGGATTATCGCATTTTTCCTTACATACTTTTGCATCTACAATTGCCAAACTGTTATCCATAGTAATGGCACCATGCGGACACTCTTTCAGACACAAGGTACAACCAATACAAGCTGCACTACATGCTTTCTTAGCAACAGCACCTTTATCATGGGAATTGCAGTTAACCCGGACATGAGCACCAAGCGGCATCATATTGATGACTTTTTTGGGGCATACTGTTTCGCATTTGCCACAACCGGTACATTTTTCAGGATTAATGAGCGGCAAGCCATCTTCTGTCATCGTCATTGCACCAAACGGGCAAGCCTTGACACAAGTGCCAAGTCCTAAACAGCCATATTTGCAGCTCTTAGGACCGCCAAACAATAAATTTGCAGCCACGCAATCCTGTACACCATGGTACTCACTAGCTTTAACTGCTCTAGCATGAGAACCTGCACATCTTACTTGCGCAATACGCGGTTCGATGGCAGCAGCAGCCTTACCAGTCAATTCTGCTACTAATTTAGCTACAGGCTCTTTACCAGGGGTACAGAGATTTGGCGGTACATCAGGATTTGTTACAACTGCTTCGGCATAGTTCATACAACCAGCATAGCCGCAAGCACCACACTGTCCTTTAGGAAGTACATCTTCTACAAGATGGATTAACGGATTAACTTCTATGGCCATTTTCTTATTGGCATATGCCAATACTAAGCCAAATATTATGCCCAGACTTGTCATAATAGCAAGTATTACAAGTGAATGTTGGACAACTCCATGTTCCATTTACTTCTCACGCTCCTTTCTATTCAGCTTATAGCGGAATCATTCCAGAAAAACCTAAGAAAGACAAGGCTAACATGCCTGCCAATATAAAGGCAATTCCAAGACCCTGCAGAGATTTAGGAACATCAGCATATTGCAGTTTTTCCCGCAGGCTGGCCATAAGGATAATTGCGAGGGCAAAACCTGCGCCAGAACCGAAAGCGTTAATAACGCTCTTGATAAAGTCATAATTAGCTGAAGCATTAATAAGAGGTACACCTAAAACTACACAGTTCGTAGCAATCAGCACCAGGTAAATTCCCCACATCTCATAAAGTGCAGGCGCATATCTTTTAATTGCAATTTCTAAGAACTGTACGAAACAGGCAATTAACACAACAAATACTACAATTTTCAAGAATACCAGATCGTAAGGTACCAACACCAAATTATATACAAGCCATGCTAGTGCGGATGATACTGTAAGGATGGATGCAACCGCCATGCCCATACCAACAGAAGCACTCAGACTCTTGGAAACACCGAAGAAAATACATAAACCTAAGAAACGTGTTAAAACGAAGTTGTTAACAATTACTGCGCCCATAAATAGAGTAAAGTATTCCATTATACAGCCTCACTCCTTTGCACTGCATTTTGGCTGGCTTTGGCTTCGGCTTGTCTGTCCTGATATTCACCGATAACGTTAAACATACCGATCATCAGACCAATTACTAAAAACGCCCCAGGCGCCAGAATCATAATCATCGGGCCATCATAGGAAGTAGGAAACACTTGCATAGCCATAGAAGTTCCGCCTAAAAGCATACCTGTTCCAAACAGTTCACGAACAGCTCCGATAAATAGCATGGCTAAAGTAAAACCAGCTCCCATGCCTAATCCATCTATTGCCGATGGTATTACGCCATTCTTCATAGCAAACACTTCAGCACGCGCCAAGATAATGGCGAATACAACGATTAGTTCTAGGTAAAGCCCTAATTCTCTGTATACTGCCGGGAAGTAGGCTTCCAGAGTTAAGATAATCAAGGTAACTATTGTAGCAATAATAGTGATAAACACCGGTACACGGACTTTGGGATTAACAAAGTTTTTTACAATGGAAACTGTAATGTTGTTGGCAGTAATAACTGCCATAACGCAAAGCCCCATGCCTAATGCATTAAATACAGTGGAAGTAACCGCCAGCGCCGGACAAAGACTTAACGCAAGGCGGAATATGGGGTTCATTTCAAAAATACCTTTTTTAAATATTTGCCAATAATTCATATTCCACACCTCACTTCTTCTGGCTGGCCGAATACGTGGCAACCGCTTCTACAGCTTCTCTTACGCCCTTAGTGACGGCTCGGGAAGTAATGGTTGCACCAGTCAGCGCCTGAATATTTTTATCCGTAGGAACTTTGACGACTTCCATATCAGATGCAGCTTTATTGGTAAACTGTTTACGGAATTTAGGCTCCACCATCTTATCGCCAAGACCAGGAGTCTCATTATGTTTTAAAACTTTGAAATCCATAGCCTTACCTTCAGGAGTCACAGCGGCAAGCATATCAATGCTGCCACCATAGCCTTTGCTGCTAGCAGGTACAACATAGGCAATAACTTTACCGCCTTTTATGCCAGCATACCAGCCTTCTTTGCCATCAATGGCTTTAAAGGCCTCGGCATCTTTAACAAGTTCTTTCATAGCGTCATTCTTAGCCTTAACACGTTGCTCGGCCGCAGTCGGTTCGGTAATAGCATACGTTCCCGCAATGATGACCCCTGATATAAAACAGGTTATGGTTAAGTTCATAGCAATTTTAAAAATGCTATTATTCTTATCGTCATGTGCGTGTGCATCATGTGCCATGGTCGTTACCTCCTTGCCCCAAATTTTGCAGGCTTAATCCAAAGGTCAATAAGTGGTGTCACACAGTTCATTAGCAAGATTGCATAACAAACGCCCTCAGGATACCCGCCTAATAAACGGATTAATACAGTAAGCGCACCCGCTCCTACGGCAAAGATAATTTGACCTTTTACGGTAATAGGAATAGTAACCATGTCGGTGGCCATGTAGAATGCACCCAAAATTAGTCCACCTGACATCATATGCATGACAGGGTCATGTCCGAAGGCGGCTGTTAACACACCAACAGTACCAATCATACATACTGGAATCTGCCAGTTGATATATCCACGATAGATTAGGAATATGCCACCAAGAATCAACAACAATGCAGAGGTTTCACCCATACTGCCACTGCGGGAACCGATAAAGAGCGCCTTATACATTTCTACTTTATCGCCAAAGATGGCTACAAGCTTTTCATAGCCTTGCAGTTTTAAAATACCAAGCGGAGTTGCAGAGGTAACGCCATCCAACTTGCTCGCCATTTCCGGCCAAGTGGTCATCGCTACCGGCCAAGAAGCCAGCATTATTGCACGGCCAACGAGTGCAGGGTTAAAGATATTGTAGCCAAGGCCGCCCATGGTGTGCTTAGCTATAGCAATAGCCGCCACAGTACCAAATACAGGCATATACCAAGGCAAAGTTGCCGGAATATTCATAGCAAGTAAAAGGCCTGTTAAAAAAGCACTACCATCATTAACGCTAATTGGCTTGTTCTGCCATTTTTGAATAAAATACTCAGTAGCCACAGCCACAACAATACATATCAGCATATTTGTTAAGGCAGGCATACCAAAACGATAGACGGAAAATAGCGCTGCCGGCGCTAATGCCAGGTTGACCGCCCACATAATCTTAGCAATAGATTCGTCGCACCTGATGTGCGGTGATGCTGAAACCGTTAAAGTACCAGTGTCAAGTTTTACTTCTGCGCTCATACCGCCCACCTCCTATTTCTTTTGTGCAGCCGCAGCTGCTGCGTTTTGAGCTTTGGATAACTTGATATAGTGAACAATATTGCGTTTTGCCGGGCACACATATACACATGAACCACACTCTACGCAGTCTAAGAGGTCATATTCTTCCTTAGCAGTGGAGAACGCACTTCGCTCGCCAAGAATACTCAGCATACTAGGCACAAGTCCCATCGGACAAGCATCGACGCAACGACCACAGCGAATACACGGACGCTCAGGCCCAACATTAACGTCAGCTGCACTCAGCGCTAAGATACCGGATGTTCCCTTTATAACCGGCGCGTCAAGTGTTCTTTGAGCCATACCCATCATAGGACCGCCCATGATAACTTTGACTGGTTGTTCTTTAAAACCGCCACACATAGCCACTGCCTGAGCAAAGGTTGCCCCTACTCTAAGCAGAATGTTCTTAGGCTCAGCGATAGCGCCGCCGGTAACAGTGGCAACACGCTCAATCAGTGGAATGCCTTTTTCAACAGCATCTGCTATAGCTACCAGAGTTCCAACGTTCTGTACTACAGCACCTACATCCATTGGTAATCCGCCTGACGGTACCTCTCTGTCCAGAATAACCTTAATTAAAGTTTTTTCTGCCCCCTGTGGGTATTTGGTTTTAAGAGGAACTACTTCAATGCTGGAACCAGCGCAAGCTTTACGCATAACTTCGATTGCGTCCGGCTTATTTTCTTCAATACCGACATAACCTCTATTAACGCCAAGAATTTTCATAGCGATTTTCATACCGGTAACAATACGTTCTGTTTGTTCCAGCATTACCCGGTGGTCGGCAGTCAGATATGGTTCACATTCTGCTCCGTTTAAAATGAAGGAGTCAATAGGTTTTTCCGGCGGCGGTGACATTTTAACATGAGTCGGGAATGTTGCCCCACCCATACCTACAATGCCGGCAAGCCGAACAATGTCTTTGAGTTCTTTAACGTCAAGTGACTGCCAGTCACGACTTAACGGTAAACCGGGTAGCCACTCATCCTGACCGTCACTTTCAATAACAACGGCTTGGCAAGTGCCAAAAACAGGATGAGGATATTCAGCAATTTCTACTACTTTACCAGAAGTTGAAGCATGAATAGGACTAGCTACAAAGGCTTGAGCCTCTGCAACAACCTGTCCTTTCTTGACCAGATCGCCCACCTTGACTATGGGTGCGCAGGGCGCTCCCAGATGCTGCCTGGTAGGAATGATGACTTTTTGCGGTATTGATGCCACTTCTATCGCTTTAGCAGCTGTATACCGTTTGCGGTCGTCGGGATGAACCCCCCCGCGAAAGCTTTTTGCCATGATTTCACTCCTTCTGTTTGGTACAATTAATTTAATCGCCTATGTTAACCTGCCTACGACAAAATACGGACAATTACCGGTTTCATTTTGTCATCGGTTCTGGCATTGCGATCAAAAAACTTAATGTAGATAATAGATAAACCAAAAGCCACAAACCCGCCGCCAAGTTGATACCACAATGGATCAACTGCATGTTGAAGATTTGCAATATAGTTGCCAGCAAATGCTCCCGCAACAGCGGCAATCAGCGGTAGCATGTAGACAATAAAAGCGGCTTTAAGCATGTTTACTTCTTTAATTTCAATGGCTACGCGCTGGCCACGTTGCGCTCCTACTGGATTTAGCGCTTCCACCACGATTGCACTACTTCCCGGGCAATTTCCGCAATTTTCGCAATCACTGTGACGACTGGCTTTTACTTTGGCCATATCACCAAGAACTTCTACAACTATTCCTTCCTGCTGCTTTTCCAGTGTAATTCCTCCTTTGGCAGGATTAGACTTGAATCCTTTCTGGTGAAAACGGGTTATTATATTCGCGTCAAAAAATTATATACCTTCATTTTATCACAAATTACTTTTTTCACATTTCCAGTTAATCACTTTCGGTATATTTGAAAAATTCTAACTGTACTTACAATACCAGATTTTCTGAAAAATTGCTATACTCTTTTGTGAAATTTTGTACAAAATCTTTTATTTTTTACATACTTAATTTTAAAAAAGCTTTCCGCGGCATTATTTGTAATGTCCGGAGAGCTTTTTAGATTGCAAATGTATGTTTTATTAAAATTCACAATTATATTTAATATTCATATATATTATTATTTTTCTAAAAGTATTAAAATTCACTCTTTCTCTTGACTTAGTACTTCTTTAATTACTTCTTCTTCCGGAACCATGACTTTATCTGGTAACTTTGTCTTTAACGCTGCTAATAATTCACTGTTTGGCTTAAAATAAAACCGCCGATTTTCCATTTTCCCTTTATACCCAGGTACGGTATATGCTAGCGTCCATACATTACGTGCATCAAGGGCCGAGTTAAAACGGTATGTCCGGCGAAATTTTATAACGCCGATGAGTTGCGGTTTATACTGATATATACCAAAAATATCGCGGTAAGGTACTTCATGACTGACACTGCCTAAAAGACCGCGCTTAGTAAGTTTCAAAACCTTCTTTTCCATTTCGTAGGTATACTTAGCTGACATCCGTTCGATAAGTACAAATAAAACCATAGCCTCGGCCATTAGTTCTAATGGATGAAATATTTTTAGAGCAAACCATTTGTATAGTGAAAAAATAACAAGAGCTGCAAAGATCGAAACTGCTATAGTCATAACAATAACATTTTTTCTACTGGCTTCCGATTGTACTACTAAATTTTTCAATATAATAAATCCTCCATAAAACTGTTTTACCAATATACTTCTCGTTAAATCCAATAAAATCCTGGGTAGTTATCCTAAAAGATTTTGGCAAATTCGTCTATATTCTTATGACATTTCTTAAAAATAATAGACCGGGTTATTAGCCCGGCCTATTTCACACTGCATTTCTTTTAGAAACCAAGCAGTCCAAAGAAAACATAGCACACGACAGCACCGACTACGGACATAGCCAAGCCCCAAATAAGAAGGTTACGGAACAGTTTGGCTTTATCTTCGTGCTCACCAGCACAGGCAATACACAATGCGCCAAGAGTAGACAATGGTGAAGTATCCACAAGGTGAGCGCCGATGTTAATAGAAGAAATCATGGCGATCGGGTTACCACCGCCGATTTCCTTAATAAGACCAGGCACCATTGGCAGGAACATGGGCATTACTACGCCTGAAGAGCTGGAGTATGCGGAAATAATACCAGGGATAAGTCCCAGGAAGAAGTTAATAGTCGTAGAATTGGAAATGGCTCCAATCATTTTTACCATTGCATTTAAGCCACCGGCTTTGTCCATAACATCGATAAGTACCGATACACCGCATACCATCATGATAACGCCCCAAGGCATTACTTTAACAGAGGCTTTGCTGTCGCCGGAACCGGCAAGCATTAATACTCCGGAGAGAATGAATGCTACGGTACCAACATTAGAAAGCATATTGGCCAGCCATACATTGGCTTTAAAGAATGGTTTGAAGGCTGGAAGACCGGGAAGCACTACCATTATAATCAGAACAAAAACCATAGCCAGAGTCAGCCATTGATGTTTGTTAAAAGGTTCCGGTTTCGGAGCTAACTCATCAATATTCAAACTGGCCCCACGCTGCTTCTGAATCCATGCCCAACCACCGAGAACGAAGAATCCGCCAATATTAACAAAACCTTGCGCGAGCTCTGAGTTGAAGTGAATTTTCCAGGCTAAGCTGTTCAGTTGCTCAGCCGGAATACCTAAGCCAGGAGCCATTTTAGCAATGATTCCATTGGAAATAATACCAGTTGGAGCGAAAGGAGAGAACGCCGCACCATTAGCCGCGCCTACAACTATTAGTGTCATTAAAAATGCAGGCATTCCTACCCTTGCGGCTATAGCCATCGCAACAGGTGCCATAAGAGCGCAACCAGCAATATTGCCAGGGCCGATTGTTGTTACAAAAGTAGTCAAAGCGTATACAATCAGGGGAATAAGGGCTGTGTTTCCTTTACAGAGTCGAACGGAATATGAGGTTAATTTCTCCATTGTTCCGTTGGTCTGAGCCATACCGAACATAAAGGTTACACCAACTAAGATCATGAATAAGCTAAGAGGGAACGATTCCATTACTTTAGCGCCAGTTAAGCCGCCCCAGATGCCACCTACAATAATGGCAAAACCAATACTAAGGAAACCTACGTTGAGATCTTCATTTACACAGCTGATAATTACAACAATCACTAATGCAACTATTGACATTATCGCTGCCATTGAAATTTCCATTTACATTTCCTCCCCACATTATAGCTTTGTTGTAATAAACCCTAGATGACTGCTAGCTTTTTATAATATTCCACGCTTTGTTCCGTCCAATACCCCCTTTACACTATTTTCTTATTTTTAGATAAAACATACTAATCTGAAAAATCTGGAGCAAAAAAAATCATATCTCAACTTTCTCTAGAAAGACTAAAGATATAATTTTTCTCGTTTCGACACATTTCGACGGTTTTTGCCGAAAAAGTGAGTACAATAAAAAGACGGAAGAGGGAGAAAAATCACTCCCCCGCCTTTTATTCTGTTTTATAAACCGAGGATACCAAAGGCTACATAGCACACTACTGCACCTACGACTGCCATTGACAAACCCCACAACATTAGATTTCTAAATAACTTAGCTTTATCTTCATGCTCAGCCGCGCAGGCAATACATAAAGCGCCAAGAGTAGATAACGGTGAAGTGTCAACAATATGTGAGCCAATGTTAATGGAGGAAATCATTGCTACCGGATTCCCGCCGCCAACCTGCTGGATAAGGCCAGGAACCATTGGCAGGAACATAGGCATAACCACACCTGACGAACTTGAATAGGCTGAGATAAGACCGGTAATGAAACCTAATACACCGTTTACCGTCGTTGGGTTAGATACTACGGCAATCATTTGAACAAGCGCGTTTAAGCCACCGGCCTGATCCATAATATCAATCAGAACCGACATACCGCAAACCATGAGGATTACTCCCCAAGGCATTGCCTTAACTGCTTTTGCATCATCAGCTATCCCAAACAACATAAATATAGAACCAATACCAAAGGCAACTGCACCAACATCCCATTTAAGGATGATTACTGAAAGCACTAATGCAGCAATACCAACTAAAGTAGCTACCTGCTTAGAGTCAAATGGTTCTGGTTTAGGTGCAATTTCATCAATATTAAGTGCTGCTGAACCACGTTGTTTGCGCATCCAAGCCCAGCCGCCAAGTAAGAAAAAGCCGCCGAAGTTTACGATGCCTTGTACAACTTCTGAATTGAAATGTACTTTCCATGCTAAGCTATTAAGTTGATCGGCTGGAATACCAAGTCCTGGAGCCATCTTGGCGATGATACCGTTTGAAATGATACCTGTTGGTGCAAACGGTGAGAAAGCAGCGCCGTTTGCAGCACCAACTACCAATAGAGTCATTGCAAAAGCAGGAACACCGATGCGGCCGGCAATAGCCATGGCTACCGGGGCCATAAGTGCTGTTGCAGCAATATTACCAGGGCCGATTGTTGTAACAACGGTAATGAGAACAAACAAAATTATAGGAATTAAGGCAGTGTTACCTTTAGCTAAGCGCACTGCATAGGCACTAAATTTTTCCATAGTACCGTTTACTTGAGCACAAGCAAACATGAAAGTTACACCGATTAAGATCATAAACAGACCAACCGGCCAGCCTTTGAAAATGGCGGCAACTTTCATTCCTGAGAACATTATGCCTACAAGTAACGCGGAAGCAATACCAAGAATACCAACATTCATTTCCTTAAAGCAGGAAATGAGAACGACAATAGCTAACGCTATAATTGACGCCAACGCAGCGGTACTGATCTCCATAAATTTTCCCTCTCCCTATTGCATGTACTATTCCAGCTAAACTACATTTTCTTCCGCAAGAGAATTATAAACGAATTCAAATGCATATAGGCATGCTTGCTGGTTATTTAATATAAATTTTTAGTCTTCGTCGTCTTCATATTCATCATCATCGTCTTCTACCGGCGCAGGAAACGCGGCATGCAGCGCTTTAGTAGCTGCAATAAAAACGGCGATAACGGCAAACATTGTCGGCAGTGCTACTGCCATTAACGTAACTGCTTTTGAAAATGCGCTTTCCATCTATTTACCTCCCCTATTTCGCCAGTGCCGGAATCAGGGCAAGTACTAAGCCGCCGGCCACAACAGAAGCTACCTGTCCGGCAACGTTTACCCCAATAGCATGCTGGATAATGAAGTTAGTGGGATCTTCTTTAAGAGCCATCTTAGCGATTACACGGCCAGACATTGGGAAGGCCGAAATTCCGCAAGCACCAATCATAGGATTAATCTTAGTTTTGCTAAATATATTTAAAAGCTTGGCAAAGAGTACGCCGCCAACAGTATCAAATACGAAGGCTACAGCGCCTAGAGCCATGATCAAGAGAACGTCAAAAGTCAGGAAGCGTTCAGCGGTCATAGTGCCACCAACAGTGATACCAAGAAGCAAAGTTACAAGGTTAGCAAGCTCGTTCTCAGCAGCGCTGGAAAGATTCTCAACAACACCGCTCTCCTTCAAGAGGTTTCCGAACATCAAGCTGCCAATAAGAGCAACTGAGATCGGAGCTACGATACCAGCAATAACCACAATCATAATTGGGAAAAGGAACTTCGTGGTCTGGGAAACAGGCTCTTCCCCTTCAAATCCCATTTTAATCTTACGTTCACTCTCAGTAGTGATTGCTTTAATAACAGGCGGTTGAATTACCGGAACCAGCGACATGTAGCAATAGGCAGCAACCGACAGAGGTCCTAACAGTTCTTGAGCAAAACGGCTAGCAACATAAATAGTTGTCGGACCGTCGGCAGCACCAATGATACCGATTGAAGCGGCATGTTCAAAGGAGAAACCTACCAAAGTTGCACCGATAGCAGTTGCAAATATACCGAATTGGGCGGCAGCCGCAAATAACATAACCGACGGACGGCGAATGAGCGGCGCAAAATCACACATCGCACCAATTGCAACAAAGATAAGTACAGGGAACAACTCATTTGCAATACCAGCATTATAGAGTACAATTAAAAATCCTTCTTCACCAGGAACGGTTGATACAGCAGAAGAGTGAGGAATATTGGCCAGAACTGCGCCAAAACCGATAGGTAAAAGAAGTGACGGTTCGTAGTCATGTTTTACGGCTAGATAAATCAGCAATGCGCCGATACCCCACATAACCACATGCTTCCAGGAAAGACCCAGGAAGCCCATGAGAAGTTCGTCAAGCCAGGGATACTGGTGAATCAATGCTTCCATGTGTATTGTTTACCTCCTAATATATGTTGATGAAAGACCTGAATATTAAGTAAATTATCTATTTTTTAGTCGATATAGGATTGTTAGGAAATAGTGCGGAGTAGAGATCCGCACTATTTCCTTTTATAGTGCATCTTAGCCCAGAACGGCCATAACCTCACCAGGTTTTACGTTTTGACCAGCGTTTACATTGATAGACTTAATAGTACCATCAGCAGGAGCGCCAATCTCGTTTTGCATTTTCATGGCTTCAAGAATGAGGATTACCTCACCTTTTTTCACGCTTTGACCGGCTTTAGCAACAACTTTGCTGACTTTACCAGGCATTGGTGCAGTTATTGGGGTATCGCCGGCACCAACTTGTGCAGGTGCAGCAGCGGAAGCTGCAGCTTTAGGAGCAGGAGCGGCAGCAGGTGCAGGGGCTGCCGCAGGTGCAGCAGCAACCGGACGAGGCTGAGCTGAAACAGCACCGCCTACTTCTTCTACCTCTACCTCATACGTATTGCCATTAACTGTTACATTAAATTTTTTCATTCTAAAGGACCTCCATTCATTGATGGTGTTCTATATGTTTAGGCGAACTGACGGCTATCCATAACCTTTTGTCGTCCAACATTAGCCCACTGGTTACCAGTACGGGTAATCCTAACGGCAAGATTGCCTGTTCCCATCATCGCGTAGATGCTGGCAGTAATAACAGCAACGACTTCAGGGCTAATACCCTCTGCCTCTACCGCCATCGAAGATTCAGCCTGAGTTGCCTCGACTGGTTTTTTCTTCTTTTTCTTAGGCTTAGGCGGCTCGGGTGTGCCGAATAAGGAGTCAAAAAAGCCCACGTTATCTATCCCCTTTCTTTCCGCTCTAGAAGCTTAAGCGAGAGAATTACAGCGGAATATTGCCGTGCTTCTTAGCTGGACGCTGTTCGCGTTTAGTTGCCAGCATGCTGAGCGCGGTAATAACTCGCGGCCGGGTTTCTTTCGGTTCAATTACTTGGTCAACAAAGCCACGTTCTGCTGCTTTGTACGGGGTTGCGAAGTCTTCGACATACTTAGCTGTTTTTTCTGCTGCTTCCGGGTCGCCACGGAAGATAATGTTAGCAGCACCAGCAGGACCCATAACCGCGATTTCTGCACTTGGCCAAGCTAATACTTGGTCAGCACCAAGGTCTTGAGAGCACATAGCTAAGTAGGAACCACCATATGCCTTACGGGTAATAACGGTAACTTTAGGTACAGTAGCTTCACAATATGCATAAAGCATTTTTGCGCCGTGACGAATAATACCGCCGTACTCTTGGTCAGTACCAGGCAGGAAGCCAGGAACGTCAACAAGGTTAACAAGTGGCAGATTAAAGGCGTCACAGAACCGGATAAAGCGTGCAGATTTGTCTGAAGCGTTGACATCCAGGCAACCGGCCATAACATTAGGCTGGTTAGCAATAATGCCTACTGCCTGACCATCAAAGCGAGCGAAGCATGTAATGATGTTTTGTGCAAAATGTGCACAAACTTCATAGAATTCGCCATTGTCAACAATAGACTTTATAACGTCTTTCATGTTGTAAGGCTGATTGGGGTTGTCCGGCAGCAGTGTGTTAAGACTCTCATCCATACGGTTAGCATCATCGCCAGTATCAACAATAGGAGACTCGTCCAAGTTGTTGCTTGGGAGGAAGCTTAACAGATAGCGAACTTGCTGCATGCAGTCGTCATCGTTTTCAGTTGCGAAATGAGCCACACCTGAAGTAGCATTGTGGGTCATAGCACCGCCCAGTTGCTCTGCAGTTACTTCTTCAGCGGTAACTGATTTAATAACCTGCGGACCAGTAATAAACATTTGGCTGGTGTTTTTAACCATGTAGATAAAGTCAGTCAGAGCAGGGGAGTATACAGCGCCACCGGCACATGGTCCCATGATTACCGAAATTTGCGGAATTACACCAGAAGCCAGGGTATTTTCTAAGAAAATTTTGCCATAGCCGGATAATGCGTCAACAGCTTCTTGAATGCGTGCGCCGCCGGAATCGTTAATACCGATTAATGGTGCGCCCATTTTAAGAGCCAGTTTTTGTACTTTTACGATCTTAGCTGCATGCATTTCACCCAAAGAGCCACCGATTACGGTAAAGTCTTGAGCGAATACATAAACTAAACGTCCGTCAACTGTACCATAACCAGTTACTACGCCTTCGCCTGGAGCTTCTTCTTTCTCCATACCGAAGTTAGTGCAGCGATGACGAACAAATTGATCAAGTTCAACAAAAGTACCAGGGTCTAACAGCTTTTCAATACGCTCACGCGCGGTAAGTTTGCCGTTGGCATGCTGTTTATCAATACGTTTTTGACCGCCGCCTAGTTTAACTTTTTCCTGGCGTTTTTTCAGGTCCTCAATTTTTTCTTGGATTGTAGCCATTCTAGAAAAACACCTCCATTACTTGGGGATTACTTGCGCTCGGACAGTTCTAATAAGATACCACCGGTAGCTTTCGGATGTACGAACGCAATACTGGCGCCGCCGGCACCATAGCGTGGTGTCTCATCGATCAAGCGAATGCCTTGCTCTTTCAGATCAGCAAGTGCAGCTTCAATGTTGTCAACACGAAGCGCAACATGTTGGATGCCTTCGCCGTTCTTTTCGATGAATTTTGCTACAGGGCCATCGGGAGAAGTAGACTCTAAAAGTTCAACTTCGCTGTCGCCGCAAGGAATAAAGCATACTTTTACTTTTTGCTGTTCAACGACTTCTTCACCCATAGCTGTCATACCAAGTACATCTGTGTAAAACTTTTTAGCTTGTTCCATATCTTTTACTGCAATACCGATATGGTCAACTCTAAGAACTTTAAAATTACGAGCATTTACAGACATGCCACTACCTCCTATTTATATTAGATTGATTAATCCAATCCATATATATAATACCATATTTTAATATCTGGTACTATATTTTCCTACCAAATACTTTCATTTTCTCTTACCGCAAAACTTGTCGCAAAAGATCAGAAACCACTGTATAAGGATCTTGCTCTCGCTTTTCGACAGATGCGACTAAAGAGTCGAAGTTTCCGCCTGTAGCAATGTGCTTAAGTATATACCTGCCAATTTGCTCATCCAGCAATGTAAGCAACTCATTTCTCGTACGTTCCGTACGTCTGACAGCTAACTGTCCGGACTGTTGCAAATGGGTAATATGGTCTTCGATGGTACCGATGAGCTCAGCAATGCCTTCGCCTTTGCTGGCTACTGTCCGTTTTACCGGCGGCCGCCAGTCGACCATTGTTTGGTTTAGATCAAGCATCATTTCTATTTCGGTATTTAAACGATCGACTCCATCCCTATCTGCTTTGTTAATCGCAAATACATCCGCAATTTCTAAAATACCGGCTTTAATTGCCTGAATATCATCACCAAGTCCAGGCACCAAGACTACCAAGGTGGTATCCGCAGCCTTAATAACATCTACTTCTGATTGACCAACGCCAACTGTTTCAATAAAGATGATGTCCTTACCAGAAGCATCCATAATTTTAACAGCATCGGCTGTTTTTCGCGATAAGCCGCCTAAACTACCCCTTGTTCCCATGCTTCTGATAAAAACGCCCTCATCCATCGTTAGTTCGTTCATCCGAATGCGGTCACCTAAAATAGCACCGCCGGAAAAAGGACTAGTTGGGTCAACAGCAATAATTCCCACCGTTTTACCCTGCCTGCGGTATTCTTTAGCCAATTTATCAGTAAGTGTGCTTTTGCCTGCCCCCGGGGGGCCGGTAATGCCTATTACCTGCGCTCTGCCGGTATGAGGATAGAGTTGCTGCATAATTGCGGCTGCTTCATCATATTCGTTTTCCACAGCGGTGATGGCGCGGGCCAGGGCCCGTTTGGACCCTGCCAGCACCTCTTCAACTATATTCATCTATAAATCACCTGCTTCGTTACATAAGTGGCAAGCCATTTATTTTACGTTAGCTTTAATAAACTCAACAATGCTGCTGGTCGGAGTACCAGGAGTAAATACTTCTGCTACACCAGCGGCTTTAAGACCAGGGATATCGGCATCAGGAATAACACCGCCGCCGACAATGAGCACATCGCTCATGCCTTTTTGTTTGCACAATTCAACAATGCGCGGGAAAAGGTGGTTATGGGCGCCTGATAAAAGGCTTAAAGCTACAACGTTTACGTCTTCTTGCAGTGACGCCTCAACAATTTGTTCCGGAGTCTGCCTGAGGCCAGTGTAGATTACTTCAAAGCCGGCATCGCGGAGAGCGCGGGCTACGACTTTGGCGCCGCGGTCATGACCATCCAGACCAGGCTTTGCTACCAATACTCTAATACGTTTTTCCATCGTTGTCCCTCCTACTCAGCTTATAGGCTTACATGCGCTTCGTATTCGCCGAATACTTTACGCATTACGCCACAGATTTCACCAAGAGTTGCATAGGTTTTAACCGCATCAACAATAAGCGGCATAAGATTGGTGTTCTCATCTTTGCAGCCTGCTTCCAGTTTGGTAAGCGCTGCTTGAACAGCGGCATTGTCACGACGGGCGCGAAGGTCAGCCAACTTTTTCTTCTGCAGTTCGCCAACGGAAGCATCTACGCGCAGCAGACCTTCAACTGGTTTTTCTTCAACTTGGAATTGGTTAACACCAACGATAACACGTTGTTTGTTTTCAACTTCCATTTGCCATTTGTAAGCGCTCTCTTGAATTTCACGCTGAATGTAGCCTTGTTCAATAGCCACAACAGCGCCGCCGATGTCATCAATCTTACTAATGTATTCCCAAGCTTCTTTTTCAATTTGATTAGTGAGAGCTTCAATGTAGTAAGAACCGGCAAGTGGGTCAACAACATCAGCTAAACCGCTTTCATAAGCAACGATTTGCTGGGTACGAAGTGCAATACGTACAGAATCTTCTGTAGGCAGAGCCAATGCCTCATCTTTGGAGTTCGTATGGAGAGATTGAGTACCACCAAGTACTGCGGCAGCTGTCTGAAGAGCAACACGGACGATGTTGTTGTCAGGCTGCTGCGCTGTAAGCATGGAGCCGGCAGTTTGGGTGTGTACACGAAGCATCCAAGATTTCGGATTAGTAGCGCCAAAACGCTCTTTCATTACTTTGGCCCATACGCGGCGGGAAGCGCGGAATTTAGCTACTTCTTCAAGCACGTTGTTATGAGCGTTCCAGAAGAAGGACAGACGTCCGGCAAAATCATCTACGTTCAAGCCGGCCTTAATAGCGGCGTCAACATAGGCGATCCCGTCAGCGATTGTGAACGCGATTTCTTGTGAAGCGGTGGAACCGGCTTCACGGATATGGTAACCCGAAATAGAGATGGTATTCCAGTTAGGAACGTTTTTAGAGCAATATTCAAAAATGTTAGTGATAAGACGCATGGAAGGTTTAGGCGGGAAGATATAAGTACCACGGGCAGCGTATTCTTTCAAAATGTCATTCTGAATAGTTCCGTTCAATTTATCAGGGCTTACACCTTGTTTTTCAGCAACGGCAATATACATAGCAAGCAGTACAGATGCCGGAGCATTGATAGTCATTGAAGTAGATACTTTACCAAGATCTATGCTATCGAACAGAATTTCCATGTCAGCCAGCGAGTCAATGGCAACGCCTACTTTACCAACTTCACCTTCAGAAATAGGATCATCAGAGTCATAACCGATCTGGGTCGGCAAGTCAAAGGCGCAAGATAAGCCGGTACCACCGGACTCTAAGAGATAACGATAGCGTTTATTGGATTCCTCAGCGGTAGAGAAACCTGCGTACATACGCATGGTCCAGAAACGTCCCCGATACATAGTGGGTTGTACACCGCGAGTAAAGGGATATTGACCAGGAAAACCGAGATCTTTTTCATAATCAAGACCTTCGATGTCAAGCGGAGTGTAAAGCCTGTTATGAGACAGGTTTTTACGTTCCGGGAATTTGGCTAGTGCTTTGTCCACCTTACCGGTGTACTCAGCCATTTTTTGCTTTAAATTGTCCATGTTAGCTGTGCACATATTCTAAGTCCTCCTTTAAATATATATTCTAGTCTTCCTATCTTACCCATTGATAATCCGCTCGAAAACTCCCAAATTTAATTGGGAGTTATGAGCGGTTAATTTCGGATAAGAGCGACTAACTTTAGTCCAGGGTACCCCCTACCCAAAAGCTAGCCTACTTTATTTTCATACTGCCTGTTTCCAGGAAGCGAGTATGCCACGATAGTGCTTCGTTAATTATATGTGGAGTATGCGCATTACCAGTAGCCTTTTCAGCCCGTTCCAGATAATCCATAAGCATTGGCTGATAGTCAGGATGCGCACAATTTTTAATAATAACACGGGCTCTTTCTTTAGGGCTTAAGCCGCGGATATCGGCAACGCCACGCTCGGTAATAAATACATCAACGTCATGTTCGGTGTGGTCAAAATGCGAACACATAGGAACAATGGAAGAAATATCACCTTTTTTAGCAATCGAGTTGGAGAAGAAGAAGGTCAAATACGCATTACGGGCAAAGTCCCCGGAACCGCCGATACCATTCATCATCTTTGTTCCCATAATATGAGTAGAGTTAACATGACCATATATATCAAATTCAATGGCAGTATTCATTGCAATTACACCAATACGACGGGCAATCTCAGGGCTATTAGCAATTTCTTGCGGCCGCAGCATAATCTTCTTACGATACTCGCCAATATTAGCATAAAGGCGCTTCAATCCATCCGGAGATGGAGTAATGGATGTACCTGAAGCTATAGTCAATTTGCCAGCATCAATCAAATCCAACATTCCATCTTGGATAACTTCTGTGTAAACAGAGAGATTTTCGAAATCAGAATTGGCTAAACCCGCAACAACAGCATTAGCCACCGAACCTACACCCGACTGCAAAGGCAGCAGGTTTTTCGGCATACGACCTGCTTTTATTTCGTGTTTAAGGAAATCAATAAGATGTCCAGTCATAGCCCGGGCATCATCATCGATAGCTGCTAACGGACGAACAGCATCCGGAATATCGCAAGGAACTATGTAAGCAATTTTATCAGGTCCGCAAGGAATATACGGAGTACCGATACGGTCATCAGGGTTTACCAACGGAATTGGTTGACGATGCGGGGGATCGAGAGGAATATAAACATCATGCATTCCTTCCAGTTCTAACGGCTGGCTGGTGTTTAATTCAACAATAACGAAATCTGCACTTTGCACAAAAGAAGCCGAGTTACCAAGTGAAGTAGTTGGTACAATATGACCTTCTTCGGTAATGGCACAAGCCTCAATAATAGCTACATCAACTTTCCCGCCTAAAAAGCCATAGCGAGACATCTGTGCGACATGACTTAAGTGTAAATCAGTGTACTGAATTTCTCCGCTATTAATTGATTTTCTAATTGCGTCGTTAGTTTGATATGGAAGACGTTTGGCAATCCCCTTAACTTCTGCCAAAGCACCATCAAGTTCTTTACCAACGGAAGCACCTGTCCAAAGGTTTACTTTGAAATTTTCCTTCTTAATTCTCTCAGCTAATGCAAGCGGAACTGCTTTTGGATAACCAGCAGGAGTAAAACCACTGGCACCAATATTCATTCCCGGTTTAATACTAGCTGCTGCCTCTTCTGCGCTGACAATTTTAGCATGTAAAGCTTTGTTTCTAACACGATCTTTAATGTCAATCATTGCGCACTCTCCCTTTCAAATATTTTTTATACTAAATTTAGGTATAATCATTGTTATTGTTAGGAAATCAGCCAAAAATATTCGAACGCTGTCAGCCGAATAATAAAAAAGCACCTACAAGTTTATTTTGCACATTAACAAAACAAACCTAGGTGCGCACTTACTAGTTATCCAACACCGGTTAGGCGCCAGACCATAAGAGCGAAGTTTGCGTTCTATACTTCCAGGTAGCCATAATTACCACCCATCCGTATATATTATAAATATTTGTTATACTAATATTGTTCTATACTATACGTATTCTACGCAATAAGACAAAATCCTTCTTAAATTGAGATATTATTGAAAAAAATAGCGTCAATTTTGACGCGAAAGATAATATGACATACTGCTAAGACCCACGGAAAGATCTTCACTAATTACCTGAATATTGGCGGGCACATCTAACTTAATAGGCGCAAAGTTCCATATTCCTTTGATTCCGGCCTCCACAAAGCGCATGGCGGTGCTTTGTGCATGCTCAGCCGGAACGGTTATAATACCGATCTGTATGTCACGCGCAGCTACTATTTCTTTCATTCTATCGATGTGGAAAATTTCTACTTCGTTAATATAACGGCCAATTTTATCCGAATCAACGTCAAAAATAGCCTGAAGTTGAAAACCCTGCGGTGAAAAATTAGCATAATTGGCTAACGCCCAGCCCAAATGACCGACACCGGCAATGGCAATGTTCCATTTACGGTTGAGGCCAAGTATCTCACCGATATTACGCATAAGTTCCCGCACATAGTAGCCTACACCTTTTTTCCCGAACTCGCCAAAGGCTGACAAATCCTTGCGAATTTGTTCAGGAGTAACTCCTATTTTTCTACCTAATTCGTCTGATGATATTATTTCTATGCCTTCTTCTTGACTTAGCTTAAGGGTACGGTAATACAGTGGCAACCGGTCAATTGTTGCTTTAGAAATTACAGCATTTCCTTTACTTTCTTTCATGACCCAACCAACTCTCCCTACAATAGTCAGCGCTCTTAATAAGCAGCTTCTGGTTTTGCATACATGTTACTATTCTCACTCATTTGGTAAATTCCTTCTTAGCACACTAAAAAAAGCCTATTTATATTTGTATATCATACCAAAAATAACCAGCAAATATGCAAAAAATACGTGAAAAATGACTAATCTTGTGTCAAGTCCTTACAAACGATCGTCCTAAAGCGACCTCACTCAATCATAATCAGCGGAAGGTATCATTCTGACTTAGTAAATAAAACTTAACTTACGCAAAACTTTGTAACAGCAAAAACTTTAAGCGGCACATAATCAGATAAAAGTTACTTGTTCCATCAAAAAAGGGATGTCCATTGGACATCCCTCAGAGTGTAGACAAATCCCGCTTCAGGCCGGAAGGCCAACAAGCGGGATTTTGTTAATAGTTACGAGTTTCATAAATTTTGATAACATAGACGGAAAAGTTCTTGAAAAAGGCGGTAACATACCGCGCTTTTTTTTCCACATTGCTAACTTCTTTAAATTCATACACGCAAAAAGAAGCGTGAGGTAGTGTTGTACTTTCCTCAAGCCACGATAGCGAGTATAGCGCATTCCATGTCTTTCTTTCGCATCTGCGAAGACACGTTCAATGGTTTGGCTTCGGCGGCGATATAGGTCTTGGCCTTGGTGAGTATGACGGACATCCTCTGCATATTCAACGCAAGATTCCCAGATATGCCGGTTTACGACTTTTGTAAAGTTTTGGCTTTGGGTACATTGCATACGCAGTGAGCATTGGACACATATCTTGGGATTGCTTTTGTATTCCCGATAGCCTTCTCTATTTGTAGTGGAATATTTTAGCACTTGGTTATTGGGGCAGATATAGCAGTCATAGTATTCGTCATAAACATACTCGTATTTCTTAAAGTATCCTTCTTTAGTCATAGGGCGTTTGTAGGGCATAACCGGTATTTTATTTGCTTGCATAATTTCACGACATACTCCCGGCGTTTTGTAACCAGAATCGGCAACTACTGCTTTTATGTCATTAAATTTTTCAATGACATCTTGAAATACATCGGTAAACACCTGACTATCATGAACATTACCTGGGGCTGTTTTAACACCAAGAATAAAATTGTTGCGCTCACAGGCCACTGTGGCGGTGTAAGCAAAGCAACGCTCTTTTTCACCTTTATGGAACATACCACTTTCTGGGTCAGTTGTACTTTCTTTGACTTCCTTTTCTTCAATCATTGTTCCGTCAGAATCATTGTCGTTGTCATCGGTAAAAGGTTTCTTGCCATGTGATTCACGGTCAGCGTTAATTTCAATCATCAATTCACGCTTATATTTATGTACTCGATGCTGGGCCATCTTTTTAACATACTTGTTTTTATTGGCGTTGGCCTTAACATGACTAGCATCAAAAAATACAGCATCTGCTTTGATAAAACCACATTCTATGGCCTCAAATAACACTCTTTCAAAGATTTTTTCAAAGAGGTCACTTTCTTTAAACCGTCTTTCATAATTCTTCCCGAAGGTAGAAAAATGCGGTATCTTCTCCTGAAAGCCGTAGCCTAAGAACCAGCGGTAAGCAAGATTGACTTGAGCATCGCTAATTGTTTGACGCATAGATGTAATACCGTACAAAATCTGCAGTACTAGCAATTTTATCAGAACGACCGGATCGATACTGGGTCTGCCAGTAGTATCACTGTATAAATCTTTAACTTCATCATATATAAAATCGAATTTTATGCTTGCATCAACTAAGCGCAGTAAATGATCTTGTGGAACTAGCTCGCTTAGACAAACAAATTCGACTTGGTCGATTATCACTCTGTTTTTCTTCTTAAGCACGATTATCTCTCCCAATCTCTTATTATCTCTATTTTACTATATTTCACACCGGATTAGAAGAGGTTCTCAAATATAAAAAGGCTGCCGACTTTGTCGACAGCCTGAGGGATGTCCATTGGACATCCCTTTTGTTCTAGCATTTCTTTTGATGATGATAATGGGTGTGTAAGAGGTGATGTGATTTCTCACCCAGCGGTTTTCCTAACCAAGTATCATAAAGTTCTTTTATTGCCGGATTTTCATGTGATTTCCGGAGTTCTGAGCATTTATCACACTCATAAATAGCATCAATACGCTTTTGACGGTGCTCAGCAGAAGTAATTATTGGCTGTCCACCACCACCAGAGCAACCACCCGGGCAAGCCATAATTTCGATGAAATGATAGTCGGCTTCACCGGCCCGGATTTTATCTAAAATTACACTCGCATTTGCCAAAGTATGAGCTACTGCAATTTTAACTGTTAAGCCTTCTTTGACAGTTACTTCAGCTTCTTTGATACCAGTCATGCCGCGAACATTATGGAATTCGATATTATCAAGTTCTTTACCAGTTACCATCTTAACAACACTACGAAGGGCAGCTTCCATTACGCCGCCGGTGGCACCAAAGATTACACCGGCACCAGATCCGATACCCAGAGGAGCATCAAACTGAGCCTCTTCTAACTTGGCAAAACTAATACCCGCCTCACGAATCATCCGGCTGAGTTCACGGGTGGTCAGAACATAGTCAACATCCTGATAGCCGCTGGATTTCATTTCCGGACGAACTGCTTCTGCCTTTTTAGCGGTACATGGCATAATAGATACCGAAACAATGTCTTTCGGATCAATGCCCGCTTTCTCCGCATAATAGGTTTTGGCCAGCGCACCGAACATTTGCTGCGGCGATTTGGCTGTTGAGAGGTGATCTAAAAGATCCGGATATTTCAGTTCAATGAAATTAACCCAGCCTGGGCTGCAAGAAGTAATCATCGGCAGCGTGCCACCTGTAGTTAACCGTTCAATAAACTCTGATCCTTCTTCCCAAATGGTCAGATCGGCTGAAAAGTCTGTATCAAATACTTTGTCAAAGCCTAAACGCTTTAACGCAGCTACCATTTTACCAGTAACAATGGAACCATGCGGTAAACCGAGAGCTTCACCCAAAGCAACGCGTACTGCCGGTGCTGTTTGCACAATTACATGTTTAGTAGGATCGCTGATAGCATTCCAAACTGCTTGGGTATCATCTTTTTCAACAATAGCGCCTGTTGGACATACAGCCGCACATTGCCCGCAGAATGTACAAGCCACTTCATCTAATCCTAAGTTAAAGGCCGGAACGACAGTTGTGTCAAAGCCCCTGTTGGCAAAGCTATAAACATGAACACCCTGGCGTTCGCTACAAGCACGAATGCAACGGCCACATAAAATACATTTATTTTGGTCACGGACTATCGATGGATTACCATTATCTAATGGATAATTTTTCTTTTCACCGTCAAAACGAATTTCTCTCACCCCAAGGTCAGCAGCAATACTTTGCAGTTCGCAATTTAAATTACGCTGACAGGATAAGCAGTCACTAGGGTGGTTAGCCAGCAAGAGTTCAACAACTGTCTTACGCGCTTCGCGTACAGCAGCAGTATTGGTCCGAACAACCATGCCTTCATTTACGGGATAAACGCAAGATGCAACTAAGCTGCGAGCGCCTTCAACCTCAACCATGCAGACCCGGCAGGCTCCTTCTACGCGCAGCTCAGGATGATAGCATAAAGTCGGAACTTTTATTCCAAGCGAAGTCGCTGCTTCAAGAACAGTCGATGTCTTGGGTACACTTACCTTTTGCCCATCGATTGTTATATTAACCATTTCCATCGTCATGTCACCCTCTCTTCTCCCAGTCATTTTGCGTCCTGGAGATTCATCAATTCTTAGGCTTTAAGGATTGATTTTAGCTTACATTTTTCGAAGCAAGCGCCGCATTTAATACATTTATCTTGGTCAATCTCATGTTTGACTTTGAGCTCGCCACTGATGGCTCCAACCGGACAAGCCTTTTTGCAAAGACCGCAGCCCTTACATGCTTCGGTAATGCTGTACTTCAGCAGATTGTTGCAAGCACCAGCCGGGCAGCGTTTTTCTTTGATATGGGCTTCGTATTCATCACGGAAATAATGCAGCGTTGACAATACAGGATTGGGAGCAGTTTGACCTAAGCCGCAAAGAGCGGTGGTCTTAATGTTTTTGGCCATAGATTCCAGCAATTCGATATCGCCTTCCCGACCTTGTCCTTCAGTAATCCGGGTGAGAATTTCCAGCATACGCTTAGTCCCCTCGCGGCATGGAGTACACTTACCACAAGACTCTGATTGCGTGAAATTCAGGAAGAACTTAGCAACGTCGACCATACAAGTGGTCTCGTCCATTACAACCAAGCCGCCTGAACCCATCATAGCGCCGGCTTGAATTAAGGAGTCATAATCGATAGACAAGTCAAGTAAGTTTTCAGGCAGACAGCCGCCAGATGGACCACCGATTTGAACTGCCTTGAATTTTTTGCCGCCTTGGATACCGCCGCCGATATCATATATGATTTCGCGCATGGTAATACCCATTGGAACTTCCGCCAGGCCAGTATTATTAATACGACCGGTAAGAGCAAATACTTTAGTGCCTTTACTGCGTTCGGTGCCTATGGAAGCATACCACTCGGAACCTTTGGAAATAATTTGCGGAACATTGGCAAAAGTCTCAACATTATTAATATTGGTAGGTTTGCCCCACAGACCGGAAATAGCCGGGAATGGCGGACGCGGCCGCGGCATACCGCGTTTGCCTTCAATAGAAGCTAAGAGAGCTGTCTCTTCGCCGCATACGAAAGCGCCGGCACCTTCTTTTATCTTAAGTTTAAAGTTAAAACCGGAATTTAAAATATTTTCTCCTAAGAGGCCCAGTTCTTCGGCTTGCTGAATAGCAATTCTTAAACGCTTTATAGCTAGCGGATATTCTGCGCGGACATACACATAACCTTCGTCGGCGCCAATCGCATAACCGCAAATTGCCATACCTTCAATAATGCGATGGGGATCTCCTTCAAGTACGCTGCGGTCCATAAATGCACCAGGGTCACCTTCGTCAGCATTACAAACAACATACTTTTTGTCGCCGGGAGCATTGCGGGTAAAGCCCCACTTCATACCAGTTGGGAAGCCGCCGCCTCCACGACCCCTCAGGCCGGCTTTCTTAACTTCTTCTACTACTTCCTCAGGCTTCATTTCTGATAAAGCTTTACCTAAAGCTTCATAGCCACCCTCGGCGATATATTCCTTAATATCTTCAGGATTAATATGTCCACAATTATGCAGTACAAGTCGCATTTGCTTTTTGTAGAAATCAATCTCATTATAGCTAGGAATTTTTTCGTGGGTAAGAGGTTCTGTATATAACAAACGCTCGACGATACGCCCTTTGTATAAATGGGTTTCAACTAACTCAGGAACGTCGGTTTCCTGAACACGAACATAGAAAGTGCCTTCTGGATAAATAATTACCAGCGGCCCCATTTCACAAAAGCCGTGACAGCCGGTTTCAATAATTTTTACTTCTTTATCTAGACCTTTTTTGGCCAGTTCTTCCCGGAATGCGGCTTCAACTTTTTTCGAGCCTGAAGACACACAGCCGGTACCGGCGCAAATAAGCACATGCGCTCTGATATGTTCCATAATATCCCCTCCTGTTACTCTACCAAAATTATTCAGTTATTTTACCGACAGCAAGCTCTGCTACAATCCGCCCGTTAACTACATGTTCGGCAATAATTTTGGGGACATCTGCCGGTGTAACTCTGCCGTAAGTTATCCGTGGCTCACCAGGTCTTACAACATCAAGCAGAACTTCTTTCTCACACATTCCAATACAGCCTGTCTGGCTAACTTTAACATCTTCAAGCTTCCGCTTGGCAATTTCTTCTAAAACGGCAGTCATAACTTGGCGAGCGCCAGCAGCAATTCCGCAAGTTCCCATACCAATAATGACTTGAACGCCGCCTTCGTGGCGTAAGTTATTTTGGGTTTTAAGCTGTTCACGCAGACGTTTCAAATCCTCAATTGTTTTCATCTTTAGCACCTCCGTACAAATTGGTTATATGATCTGACAAATATCCGTGCAACCAAACTAATACATCTGGTTGAGTTAATGGGATACCCTCCAAAGTATTAGCTAACTCCTGGGAAGAAACCGAAATACTCCTGCCATTAACGGTATGATAATATAAAAAATGCAATGTGGGATTAGCAACAAGTATAGTCTTAATTGTTTCTATTAAATTTCCCATAGGTGGCCTATCCAAATGGCTGTGCTGATATTTAGCCTCAACTACCGTACCTTTTCCAGGCGTTGAAGTAAGATTAAGATATCCTCCACAGCGTTTCGTAGACATGTCCATTAGCGGTAACCCCAGCCCTATCCTTCGGGTAGTCCTAGTGGTAATGAAGGGATCTATAACTAATTGACGCATTTTTTCGTCCATACCCCGGCCATTGTCAGAGACCCTGATAACCATGATATCTTTAGTCATATCTTCAATAATATCTAACTTTACTGATGTCGCCCCGGCCTCAATCGAATTCTGAACTAGGTCAAGTATATGAAGAGATATTTCACGCATTAGTCAGTCTAGGCGTATTTAGCCAATAACTCAGGAATTACTTCGGGAGTCAGGCGGCCGTGGGTATCGTCATTGACCATCAGTACCGGAGCCAAACCACAGGCACCAATACAGGCCACTGTTTCCAATGTAAATTTAAGATCAGGAGTTGTGCCTCCGGCTTTAACTTGCAGGCTATCTTCCAGGGCTTTAAGAATGCCTTTCGCGCCACGTACGTGGCAAGCGGTCCCTTGGCACACACGGACAATGTTTTTCCCACGGGGATTAAGATGAAACTGAGCATAAAACGTTACTACTCCGTAAATTTGGCTAACTGGTATGGACATTTTTTCTGCGATATGCTTGATAACTTCTCTAGGCAAATAACCATAAGCATTCTGTGCTTCCTGTAGTACTGGGATAAGAGCACCTTTTACACCCTGGTATTTTTCTAGAATTGCGTCTAGTTGATCCAGAGCTAGCTTGCCTGCTTCGCCGCCACCGCAGCAGCATTTAGTTTCCTTGTCGCTGTTCATGATAACTCCTCCTTATGAAAAAATCGCAGTTACGTATGATGACGCTATAATAGTGGCTAAACCACCACCTTTCGTGAGTTTTGAGCTAATAATGCCTGACGGATTTCCTCTATCGTCGGCTGTTCCAGATAGAAAGTTGTTTTTGGTCCGTTCACAAAATCGTCCATTACATGTGCATCCGAGGCTGTTATTACAGGCAGACGACCAATCGCAGGAATACGCTCAGCCGCATGCGCTATACTCATATTTCTTGATACCTCAACAGCTGCCAAATCAACATCAGGCGGAATAAAACCTAATTGCGAAATTATACTATAGGTTGGCCTATCTACATGACTGGCAATACATATACCACCGAGATTTTTTACTTGGCTAGTAATTTCACTGATGCCTACAGTTAACGAAGTCAGCAATAGCTCAGTCTTCTCGGCAATAAAATTATCTTCAGCATCAACTATAAACTGAGCACCAAACCGTTCAGCATCGTTAAGCCTACCTGACAAATGACTCTTAATAAATTGCTCCCAGGCTTTAAGCTGTCGCATTTTTTCAAATAAGACAATGAGATGAACTTCTTCTTTGCTTTCCACTTCCATTCCAAGCAGTACCGTAACTTCAGTGCCTTTTGCAGCTTCCAAAGCAGCAACCACATTATCGCAAGCATTATGATCTGTAATGGCAATTATATCAACTTCATGTTGTACCGCATGCCAAACAATGTTACGCGGTGTCATCTCTACAGCAGCACAAGGCGAAAGCAGTGAGTGAACATGGAGGTCTGCCACAAACTTGCGCATTTATTGTCCCATAATACCCAGTTTGTATAAGCGACCAACTACTTCGAATGTGGAAAGTGACGTTGTCAGGATGACAATTTCCTCGGCCTGAGCCTTGCGAATAGCGTCTTGATCAGGCTCTACTCCCCCGGCAATTATAACAGCAGTTAGGTTAGCAAGGGATGCCACCGCTACAATATTCTGGTGTCCCTGCATAGTTACCCACACATTGCCGGCACGTGCTTGCCCCATGACATTACTCAGTAAATCGGAAGCATATCCACCACTTATTTCCTTACCGAGGTTAGAATGACCAGATACTACTTGTAACGGTAAAGTTGTAGTCAATTCTTGAACAGTCACAAATACTCCTCCCAACACCAATTTAATAAACTGACTATTTATCTTGTTCTTGTTCTTGTTCTTTATCAAGCGGCGGGGGCAACTTATCAGCCAAATTAACCATTTCATAGGCTAAATCCCGCACCTTTTTCCTTAAGAGAAACAGGCAATCAGTCATACTTGCCCGCCCTTGAACTATATCTTCAGCTAACGCTTTACAGTTAGGCGACCCGCATGAACCACAATCAAGACCAGGTAAATTCTTCAATGTTGCATCCATCATTTCGATTTTGGACATTGCTTTGGTAATATCAGCATCCAGCCGCATTGCCGGCTTAGGTTCAATCGCCTTGCGTCCAGCTATGCCAAGTTCAAATTCCGAATAGTCAGCTCGTGGGGTTCTCCCAAATTGTGGATCCAATATTTTCTTTTTTTCAATCCTCTGTTTCATTCGATGTTCCGCAACATATCGGTTCTCAACAGTTAAAGCCCCGCCAATGCAGCCGCCGGCACAAGCCAATACCTCAATATAATCCACATCTTTAAGCTTACCTAATGCAACTTGTTCTAACACATTAATAACATGGTGAATATCATGCACAATTAAGACATTTTCTACACCTACAGCCGATGTTTCTCCCCCTGGTACCGCCCATCCGACGCCAACCCAGGAAGCTTGACGGCGGGCATCCTGACTATCGGCATGTACCACTTTAACTAAGTCCGAATATATTTTATTAATAGCAATTGCCCCAGTAATACTTGATTTTTCCGTTCCTAGCGGCTGGTTTACCGCTGTCATTTTTGCAGGACAAGGAGTAATAAACCAAATCCCGATATCTTCCGGTGCAAGATCAGGCAAGTTCTCCGCCTCGGCTCTGGCTAACCGGGCAGCTACCTCCACAGGAGCATCGAAAGGAACCAAATGGTCAATAAGTTCAGGGAATTTGACTTGAATAAGCCGGACAACTGCAGAACAGGCTGAGGAAATAGCCGGACGATTAATATCAGAACGTTTGAGGTAGTCCCGAATTGCGAGCGAGACAATTTCTGCTCCATGAGCAACTTCAAACACTTCGTCAAACCCCAGTTTCAAGAGTCCGGACAAAATAGCTCTAACTGGGATATCTGCGTTAAATTGGCCATAAAGAGATGGTGCCGGCAAAGCAATATTGTGCTTATATTTCTTTAAATCGGCCAATTCATCAGTAACGGCGGTCTTGGCGTGACCTGGACAATGACGGATACACTCACCACAGTCAATACATCGGGAAGATGTGATATGAGCTTTCCCGCCACGGATTCGGATAGCTTCAGTCGGACAACGTTTCGTACAGTTTACACAACCCTGGCATTTTTCAGACGTTATTCGCACTGAATGATAACGTTCTTCCATCACTTTCACCACTCAATCTTATTCTATCTCTTTATTAGTGATAGATGATCATACTAAGTTTTGTTCCCGTTCCTGTCACTGTTTTTATATCAAATTTGTCGGTGCACCGCACTATATTAGGCAACCCCATTCCAGCACCAAACCCCATTTCACGTATGTGATCCGGAGCAGTAGAATACCCTTCTTTCATTGCAAGGTTAATATCGGGAATTCCCGGCCCTTCGTCCTCGACCTTTAATTCGGTTCGGTCAGGAAAAATTTGAGCTAAGATATTCCCGTGATACGCGTGAATAATAACATTCATTTCTGCTTCGTATGCACTGATTGCAATCCGGCGAATAATATCGGGGCGCACCCCTAGTTGCTGAAGAGTTCGTTTAATTTTGCTTGATGCTTCGCCGGCGCTATTAAAGTCTGCGCCTTGTAATTCAAATTTTAGTACTATTCCTTGTTCTGGCAGCAATGTGCTTCCTCCTTTGGCGAGCACCCGGCCAGGCCGTCTTTATATAGCACACCGCAGGCTTCATACATTTGGCGCTGGGTTAAAAGTAAAGGTATTCCCATCTTTTCAGCCATTTCAATTACTTCTGGCGGCGGCCTTTTTCCGCGTACAAACAAGATACCAGCCAAATCACTCATTTCAGCGGTACGAATCACTTGAATGTTGGTTAATCCTGTTAATAAGAGTGCGTTCTCTTTTGTAAAAGCCAAGACATCGCTCATAAGGTCTGAGCCGCAAGCGCTCCTTACTTCCCGTTCCAGCGATTCCATTCCGCAGAGTACCTCAGCATCCAACGCCTTTCTTATTTGGATTAGCTTCACCACGGCACCTCCATGAGCCAAGATTATCAATACTTGTGTGAAATTTCACAAAACTACAAATAAAAAATTAGAGGGGTACGGATCCCCTATATGTCCACATAATAACCCTATCAATTCTGTTTTATTCGCGTTACTTGTTATAAATCCTGCTGGCATTTATAAAATAAATTGCATAGAAATACAGGTTTGTGCACACACCTCAAAACGTATTCTATACTGCTTAAACTATCGGCATTTACTTTGCCCTACAGAAATAATAACAGCATTTAAGAGCCAAAACAACATTGACATTTGAATATTAAACATAATGTAATCAGTAAACCCATTTACTGCTAAACCAACCACTGCCGCAATTACGCCAAGCATAAGTCCGGCTACCTGCTGATTTCTTGTTTGGCCCAATATATCTATAGCTTTTTTAGTATGACAATAAATAATTCCCAAAAAAACCAGAAGTCCCGGAATTCCAATCTCGGCAGCAATATGTAAATACATGTTATGGGCATGCACTATCCGTGCCGCCGGATTATTCAAAAAAAAGTCATAGTCTGGGTAAACCATCCAGTAAGAGCCCCAGCCAATACCAAATAGCGGATTATCTAAAATCATAGCAATAGTACTTTCCCATAGCGCTAAGCGTAAAGTGGAAGAAGTATCGGTTGGATTAAAAATAGAGACTAAGCGTTCTATAACTGCATCATGGCAAACCAGAGCAACTACTGGAATTAATAAAAACACCCATAATACTTTTCGATTATATAAACGCCCGCAAACAGCAGTGACTGCAACTAAACTTAGCCATGCGCCCCGAGAGTATGTAAGCACTAAACAAATTCCTAACAGAAAAACAAGAGCAAACAAGAGCAGTTTTCCTTGCATAGATTCCATGTGAAGTCCTAAACCAACTGCAAGAGACATAACTACCACTAAAAAACCTGCCAAAAGATTGGGGTTCTGCAAGGTGGAAAAAACTCTTACTTTGAGATCTGGAAACTGTTCACCATCCACCCATTGAAAAGCGGATATGTCCACACCATGTATGTACTGATAAAATCCGTAAAAGGCAACTAGCAGAGCCGAGACTAATACTGCCCCCACTAAACGCTGCACTTGCTGTAGTGAAGTCAGATTATTAATAACCAAATAGTAAACTATTATGTAGCGACCCATTAAGTGATAGTAGTTGTAAAAGCTAAACCCTTTATCTGGCGAAACAATTACCGAAGCTGCAGATAAAAGGACTAAAAGCGCAACAACTACATCAAACGGTGTTCGCTTTAAAAGCACTTTTTTTATAAGTACCATTTTGCCGATCCATAAAGCAGTACCTGCACCTAAAAACAAAGTGGCAACATCCAAGGACATTGGCAAGAAAAAGGCTACCGCCAAAATACATTGTTCAATAAAATAATCCAAACGATATTGGGTCCGGCTGCTGTACGAGTATGCAATATACACAGTTTCCACCTACGGTTTCAAATTTTACTAATAATTCATATAATAGTTTATTTAATAATCGCAATTTAATGTTATGTATGCTAAGGTAAACCAAAAAACTGGCGCTTGAAAAATTACATCCAAGCGCCAGTTTTTATTATATACAATTACGTTACATTTGTCTACTTCTTAAGATAATTTGGCGGGCTTCACCAATTAAATACAGCGAACCAGCTACACATACCACGCCTTCAGCACCCGCTAACTCTTCAGCTCTGTCAATACCTCCGTCAATTGAGGCAGCTGCCTCCACATGACTTGCCTCTATTTCCCGGGCTATCTCTTCAGGCGTTGCCGCCCGGTAGGAAAGCGGCTGAACAGTAACTACAGCATCTTCAGGCCGGATCAGTTCACGAATAATGCCCGATACATCCTTGTCGCGCAAAATTCCTAGAGCAAAAGTAATCTTCCTGCCTGGGAATACCTGATCCAGGTTCTGTCTAAGTACCCGGGCACCGTCCGGATTATGTGCTCCGTCAATAATAATAACCGGAGCCCCGGGGAAAATTTCAAAACGTCCCGGCCAGCGTACAATCGCAAGCGCAGACTTTATCGCTTTTATAGTGATACGATGTTCACCCGCAGCTAAAACCAGCGCCGCAGTAGCAGCCACAGCACTGTTCTCTACTTGGTGACAGCCAATAAGATTAAGCTCAGTTTCAACTCGGCCAAATGCACCAGCGTCAATTGCTACCCGTTGCTTACCATTCTCAAATCCCACAAACCGACTATAAAAATGCTCTTCTTTGGCGTATAACCGGGAACCTTTTTCCGCCGCTGTCCGCTTGATAATGTCAAGCGCCTCACCCTTGGCCGCAGTAACTACCGGTACACCGTCTTTTATAATACCGGCTTTATGACGGGCGACATCGGCAATAGTAGAGCCGCAACGATCCGTGTGCTCGAGTGTAACATTGGTAATGACTGACACCTCAGGAATAATGACATTCGTCGAATCCAGAAGACCTCCCAGTCCAACTTCAATTACGGCATATTCAACACCGATGGCCGCAAAATAGTAAAATGCAGCTGCCGTAATCACTTCAAACTCGGTCGGTTGTTCAAAGCCATCTGACAACATTTGTTCAACAAATTGACTGGTATACGTAATCGCCTGGGCAAATTCTTCTTTGCTCATCTCCTTGCCATTAACTACCATCCGTTCCGGATAATCAGTTAAGTGAGGGGAAGTATACATGCCGTTTTTTATTCCGCTGGCTGTCAAAATAGATGCCAGCATAGCTGTTGTAGAGCCCTTACCATTAGTTCCGGTAACATGGATGGTTTTGAAACGACGTTCCGGATGCTGCATAAGTTCAAGAAGCCGCTTGATGCGGGCCATTCCCAGGTTAATACCGAACTTACTAAGGTTTTCGAGGTATTTCATCGTTTGTTCATAATTCATATGCTACACCTCCAATTTTATTGGGCAACTGACCACTATAAATGGAGACTTGGTTCAGATGAGGTTTTTAACCCCATCTGAACCTTAGTCGGATTTATCCAGGGACTTAGTCCGCCTACAGAGGCAGGAATCTTAGAGCGCGAGTTAGTCATCGGACAAACTAGCCAGATAAACCAAGCGCTCTTTAATAGCAGCTTGCTTCTCCAAATATTCGGCTTGTTTTGCCTTTTCCTTTTCGATAACGTCGGCAGGAGCTTTGGCAGTAAACCCGGGATTGTTCAGTTTTCCTGCTATCCGTGCCAATTCCTTATCTAAGTTATCGAGCTCTTTGTTTAAGCGGGCATTTTCCTTCTCGACATCAATTAGCCCCTTGAGCGGCAGGTAGATTTCTACCCCGCTTACTATAGCCGTCATGGCGTTTTCCGGTGTAGCTGCGTTAGCTGCAAGAACTTCGACCGGGTCAGCCGCAGCCAAAATCTTGATATATCCAAGATTTGCTTCTATTTTAGTTTTAAGTTCATCGGAAGCAAACTTCAGCAAAACTTGGCTCTTTTTACCAGGTGGTACATTAACCTCAGCCCGCATATTCCGGACAGCTTTAATTACTTCCATGATAACGGCCATAAGCTGCTCATCTTGAGGTTTAGCAAGGGTTGCATCTTCCTCAGGCCAGTTCGTCGTCATAATGCTAAGGCCCTGATGGGGAAGATTTTGCCAAATTGCCTCAGTAATAAAAGGCATGAACGGATGAAGCAGTACTAAGGTACTCTTTAAAACATAATTAAGCACATATTGAGCTACTTTGCGGCTTTCTGCATCTTCTTTATTATAAAGACGGCCTTTGGCCAGCTCAATATACCAATCACAAAACTCATCCCAAATAAATTCATAGACCATCCGGGCAGCTTCTCCCAGCTCAAACCGTTCGAGGTTACGAGTGACATCAGCTACTGTTTGGTTATAGCGGCTCAAAATCCACCGGTCTGCTAATGTAAACATGTTTGCACCGGGCGTAAAGGTGGAATCAAAACCTTCCAGATTCATAAGAACAAAGCGGGAAGCATTCCAGATTTTATTGGCGAAGTTCCTGCTGGATTCAACCCTTTCCCAGTAAAAGCGCATGTCATTGCCGGGTGTATTTCCTGTTACCAGCATGAACCGGAGGGTATCGGCTCCGTACTTATCACAGACTTCCAGCGGGTCAATACCATTGCCAAGGGACTTACTCATCTTACGCCCCTGGCTGTCACGAACTAAACCATGAATAAACACATGGCGGAACGGAATTTCTTTTTTAAACTTAAGTCCCATCATAATCATTCTGGCTACCCAGAAGAAAATAATGTCATAACCTGTTACCAGGACGCTGGTAGGATAAAATTGCTTTAATTCGGCCGTATCCTGCGGCCAGCCCATGGTGGAAAATGGCCATAATGCAGAACTAAACCAAGTATCAAGCACATCAGGATCTTGCTCGACCTTTCCACCGCATTTGGGACAAACCGTAATATCTTCTCTGGATACCGTAACTTCTCCACATTCGCAATACCAGGCGGGAATGCGATGGCCCCACCAAAGTTGGCGGGAGATACACCAATCACGGATATTGTCCATCCAGTTGGTATAGATCTTGGTAAAACGTTCAGGCACAAATTGAATTTTACCTGAAGTCACTGCTTCGATGGCTGGCTTTGCCAGCGGCCCTATCTTAACGAACCATTGTTTTGATACAAGCGGTTCTACAACAGTTGCACAACGCTGACAATGGCCAACAGCATGGCTATGTTCGTCAATTTTTACAAGATAGCCTTGGTCTTTAAGATCATTGACCAACGCCTTACGGCATTCATAGCGGTCCATCCCGGCATATTTACCAGTATCGGCAGCCATAGTTCCGTCAGGGTTCATAACAACAATCTGAGCAAGTTGATGCCGTAAGCCCATTTCAAAGTCATTCGGATCATGAGCCGGCGTAACCTTTACGGCACCAGTACCAAAAGACGGATCAACGTATTCGTCTGCCACAATAGGAAGACGCCGGCCTACCAGCGGCAGAATGAGGCCTTTGCCAATCAGATGCTTGTAACGGGCATCATCCGGATGAACGGCCACACCGCTATCTCCCAAAATAGTTTCCGGACGTGTAGTTGCAACCGTTACATACTCATTGTCAGTACCTTCTACCAAATAACGAACATGATAGAGATTACCCGGTTTTTCTTCATGTTCAACTTCAATATCACTTAACGCAGTATTACAACGCGGACACCAGTTAGTAATTCTGTGCCCTTGATAGATAAGACCTTCTTCATACAGACTGACAAAAACTTCACGAACCGCTTCAGAACAGCCTTCATCCATGGTAAAACGTTCCCGATCCCAATCACAGGAAGCGCCAAGCCGTTTAAGCTGATTGATTATGCGGCTGCCATATTGGGCTTTCCAATCCCACACCCTGTCGATGAAAGCCTCTCGCCCCAGGTCATAACGGGTTTTTCCATCCTGAGCCAGGACTTCTTCAACCTTTATTTGCGTTGCAATACCGGCATGGTCCGTGCCAGGCATCCACAGCGTGTTATTGCCTTGCATCCGTTTAAAGCGAATCAAAATATCTTGCAAGGTATTGTCTAGCGCATGACCCATATGGAGTTGGCCGGTAACATTCGGAGGTGGAATAACAATACTGAATGGCTGTTTGTCTTTATCGACTTCAGCATGAAACAGCTTGCTATCCTCCCAGAATTTATACCATTTGGCTTCAACCGCCTGCGGATCATATACAGTAGAAATGTTGTTTGTCTGCTCTTGCTCCATATTGTCCTCCTTTGTATTAGTTCTAAAAATAGAAAAAGCCCTTTCATCCATAAGGACGAAAAGACTCAGCTTCCGCGGTACCACCTTTAATTCCCGGCTTAAATAGACCGGACACTCCTGCATGCCATAACGGGGCAAAATCCGGCTGCACCTACTAATAGTTCAATGCAGCGGCTCCTGGATGACGTTCAGCTTGCGCACAGAGAAACCTTCCAGCCTAGGGTTCCCTCTCTGAGCAGGCGCACCAGCATACTTTTTCCATTCCTCGCCATTATTGTGTTTAGTTAGTTTGATTATACCTATCCGAGTAAACAATGTCAAGATTTGGGGGTTTAGTACCCTTAAGGCAATTCTCAGCCTTGGACAAATCTGCAACAGTATTTACATTGATAAAGTAACCCTCCGGTAAATTCAGCCTGTTCATTTCAGATTGCTCAACATAAGCAATATTTACATCCCCGAAAAAATCTTGCACCCGGCGGTGATCCTCATTAAGATGTCTCTCTACGGCAGGCAAGCACCTTTTAGAATATATGGCGTGCAATGGTTCCACACGCTCTCCATTTTTGGGAATAAGAATATCTTCGTCGCGCAGACGGCTAATCATATAGTCAACGAAATCTTTTTCAATGAATGGCATATCGCAGGCAAAAACAAATATGTAAGGCGTTGACGCACTGGTTAATCCAGCATGTATACCACCCAACGGCCCTTTGTCTTTTACAATATCACTGACCATATTACAATCCAGATACGCATAATCTGCAAAACGGTTGGTAATAATGAGCGGTTTATTGGCAAAAATTTCAGTGACCTTTTTTACAATAATCTCGATTAGAGGCTTACCACCTAATTTTACAAACGATTTATTTGTCCCCATTCGCCGGCTTTTGCCTCCAGCCAATATGAACGGAGTGATATTATTCCTCCACCCGGGACCTTCCTTGAATTTACTTAACAAAACCAGCGCTCCATCCATACATAGACATTTGGCATAATTATACTAAATTGTAGAAATAGCGTCAAGATTATGCCAGTTCTACCGGCTATCTTTCCTCTACCATCTGGGAAATCAATTTACTAAACACCTCATTAGTGAATTGTTCCACCATATTTAAAATCCTGCCTAAGCCTCTCTAAAATGTTAAATCTGTACCATCAAAACCAAAAAAATGCGGCAAATCAGTAAGAGCCTAAAGAAGAAAGCTGTAGCACAAATGCCACAGCTTTCTGTAATTTTTAATGATTACGTAAGCAACAATCTAAACGTTACGAACAGTATTGGCGCGCTTCTCTTTAACACTTTCTTTGATGGTCTCGGGAAGCACTACTGACAATGCTTTTGTCGGACATTTTTTTACACATTGCGGTCCTTCCGGCACATCAATGCAAAGATCGCACTTATATGCCGATTTTTTGCAAGGATCTTCTTCTACTCGCGTTAAATATACAGCGCCGATAGGACAAGCCATCATACAATTTTTACAGCCAACACATTTATCAGCTAAGACATAGATGGTATGATCACGTTGCACTATTGCTTTTTCCGGGCAAGCTTCGGCACAGGGTGCATCTTCGCATTGACGACACTGTACAGGAACGCTAATGTCTTCTGTTTTCACAACAGACAGCCGGGGCGAAAATGGCACATTCTTAATTTCTTCGGTACCTAATTTCTTATCGGTGTGAGCTAAGACGCAGGCAAGCTCACAAGTACGGCAGCCAATACATAAGTCAGGGTTTCCAATAACAAAGGCTGTATTAATCATTAGCCTACCCCCTCTTTACGTAATGAGTATGCAGTAATTCGTGAGATTTGTGTCCCAGCGGCTTACCCAAAAATTCTTTATATAATTTGGTAACTTCAGGATTGTCGTGAGACTTTCTCAGCGGCAATTCCTTATCATGCTTATACATAGAGTCCATTCGTTTGGCATAAACGCCTTTCCGTTCGGTTTCTATTAAAACCTTCGGCTGGCCACCGCCACTGATACAGCCTTGCGGACAAGCCATAACCTCTACAAAGTGGAAATCCGCAGTGCCATTTTTGATTTCTTCAATAATAGGTGCTACGTTAGCTAATCCAGCTACCACGACAACTTTAACCGCTAAATCACCAACCTGGATGGTAGCCCGCTTAATACCTTGACTGTAACGCACATCCAGAATATTTATATCTTCAAGGGCTTTGCCAGTGATCAATTCGTAACCGGTACGCAAAGCAGCTTCCATAACGCCGCCGGTAACTCCAAATATATGACCTGCACCAGTATAGGCTCCCAGCACAGAATCAGGCTTACTCGGCTCAAGATTTTTGAAATCAACACCAGCGTGCTTAATTAAGTTAGCTAATTCTCTAGTTGTCAAAACAAGATCGACGTCCTGACTGCCGCTTGAATCCAACTCCGGCCGGGAAGCTTCAAATTTTTTGGCAGTACAAGGCATAACAGATATACTCATTATTTTCTTAGAATCTATTTTGTCTACTTGTGCGCCATATGTCTTGAACAGAGCACCTGCCATCTGTTGCGGTGATTTACAGGTAGACAGATTTTCATGAAGTTCAAACTGCTCTTGCTCTACATATTTAACCCAAGCTGGACAACAGGAAGTAAACATAGGCAACACACCGTTTTCTTGTATCCGCTTGATTAGTTCACTGCCTTCCTCCATAATTGTCAAATCGGCAGTAAAGTTAGTATCATATACCCGGTCAAAGCCAAGTTTTCTTAGTGCGGCAATCATCTTGCCGTCAACCAGTTCGCCTGATTCCATGCCAAAATCTTCGGCTAGACCAACCCGCACGGCCGGAGCACATTGAACCATGGTAATTACATCAGGATTATTGATTGCTTCCCACACTTTTTGCGCATGCCCCATATTATGAGCGGCAAATAAAGGTTCCTTCACGCTATCCAATAAGCCGCGATCCTTCATCTTGGTTTCGCGCGGTGCACTTGTCTCCGATTTGTATTCTTGGTAAGCGCTGCAAACCTGTACACACTGACCGCAGAAACAGCACTTATTGTAATCGATAGTAACCGGCATGCCTTCCGGACCATCAATTGCACCAACAGGGCACACATTGGTGCACCTCTTACATCCGGTACACAATTCCTGATCAATTTCAATTGTATATTGCATATGACTCACCTCCTATTTTTTAAACATGCCAACAATTGTGGCAACAGCTTTTTTATTTTTCTCTTTTTTTTCTTTATGAGGCTCCACCAAGCGCAATGCTTTTTCCGGACATACTTCAACACAAATCGGTCCATTTTCCCGGGCATTACATAAATCGCATTTATTGCCATACAGTAGAGGCTTTCCTAAATTTTCCTGGATAACCTCTTTGCCATTAACAAAATGCGGTACAAGTTCTACGGCACCGAATGGACAAGCGACCAAACAATCTTTACAGCCTTTACACTTTTCAGTGTTAATCAGTACTTTATCATCTTCGAAGTAGATAGCCTTCTCCAAGCATGCCTTGGCACACGGAGCATCTTCGCAATGATGGCACTGCACCGGCATAGTCACTCTTTCCACACGAGTAACAAATAACTTAGGGAACACCGGGGTATCAATGTTGCCTGCGGTAATCCCCTGTACATTATGGGATACATGGCAAGCGACTTCACAGGCTTTACAGCCTATACATTTCTCCCCGTCTCCAACAACAAACGGGCTCAACTTTTCCATATTTACCTCCCTTTCAGAAGTTAAACTTCTCGGTTTACTTTATCTAAGACACTATAGCACCCATTTTGCGTTTCAGATTGTTGTAGATAGTGATAAGCTGTTGCTCAGCTTGTGCCTGATCCTGAATTGACTCCAGTTTTACGGAGCAATATTTGTACTCCGGTGTTTTTGAAATCGGATCAAGGTTATCAATTGTGAGTTCATTGCAAGCGCCAATCCACCATTGATAAGTCATATATACGGCTCCCGTTTTTACTCTATCACTAATCTTTGCACGCGCCATTACAGAGCCACGCCGCGAAGTAACACGCATAAGCTGTTCATCTTCAATACCCAGCCGCGCTGCATCTTCCTCGCTAATCTGAACATAGCCAGGTTCGTCAGCCAGTTTGGCTAGACCCCAGCAGTTACCCGTCATTGTCCTTGATGAGTAATGACCGACTTCGCGCACTGTACAGAGTACTGTCGGATAATCTTCATCAGGCATTTCTGCCGGTGACCGCCATTCAGTAGCAAAAAAGATTCCTTTCTTGCTGGGCGTTTGAAATATATTCCCTTTGAATAAATAGTCCGTACCAGGGTCTTCAGGTGTGCGGCAAGGCCACAGCACACTACCCTGGCGCTCGATTTTTTCATAGGTTGCACCTGCATAGCTCGGACACAAACTAATTAATTCATTCCAGATTTCTTCTGTATCTTTATAAGTCAAATCATAGTCGAACCGTTTGGCCAATTCGCCAATAATAATCCAGTCGTCCTTAACATCACCTTTAGCATCGACAGCCTTTCTAAAACGTTGGAAGCGGCGGTCAGCCCCGCTGAATACCCCGCCATGCTCACCCCAGGCTGTGGCCGGCAGGATAACATCAGCAAAGTGTGCTGTTTTGTTCATAAAAATATCCTGGAATACAACAAATTCTAACTCCGTAAGCGCTTTGCGCAACCCAGCAGAATCAGGATCACTTTGTGCCGGATCTTCGCCAATAATATAAAAGGCTTTCAGTTTGCCTGCGGCAACCGCATGTGGAACCTCCGTTATGGTAAAACCAACTTTATCCGGCAGCTTCTCTACACCCCATGCCTTGGCAAACTTGTTGCGGTTAGCTGCATCAGTAACTGCCTGATACCCAGGATAGACATTAGGTAATGCTCCCATATCACAGGCTCCCTGCACATTATTTTGCCCACGTACAGGCCCCACCCCGGAGCTCGGCTTGCCAATTTGCCCTGTCAAGAGGCAAAGCGAACCAAGCCCTCTTACCACATCAACAGCCTGACCGAATTGAGTTACACCCATCCCCCACAAAATGAAGGAGTTCTTAGAATGAGTGTAGAGCTTCATTGCCTCTTCCACTAAACTTGGTGCAATCCCGGTAATGGTCTGAGCATATTCCGGCGTATAGCGCTCCACCGTTTTACGATATTCGTCGAAACCCTCGGTAAAACTGCCAATAAACTTATCATTTTGCCAGTTATTAGCTAAAATAACATTAGCAAAACTATTGACTAACGCCATATTAGAGCCGTTATTAAGCTGCAACCACAAATCCGAAATACGGGCAGCCTCAGTTCTGCGCGGATCTACAACAATGATTTTTGCTCCTTTTTGTTTAGCCCGTATAATCCGCTTGGCTACCAAAGGATGAGCCTCAGCAGCGTTATAGCCAAGAATCAATAAACAATCAGCGTTTTCAATCTCAGGTATTGAATTTGACATAGCTCCGCTACCAAAAATTAATGACAGACCGGCAACAGAAGGTCCATGGCATACCCGGGCACAATGGTCGACATTATTGGTCCCAATAACTGCTCGCATGAACTTCTGCATAACATAGTTAGTTTCATTACCTGTACCACGAGCCGATCCAGTACCCATAATCGCATCAGGGCCATATTTTTCTTTAATGGCCTTAAGCCTGTCGGCGACATAGTCCAAAGCTTCATCCCATTCAACTTCGTGCAAAGGTTCGTCGCGGTTATATCGAAGCATAGGTTTAGTAAGACGTTTACTCAAGATTTTAGTGTCGTTTAAAAAATCCCAGCCATAGTGGCCTTTCAAACATAATTCGCCTTCATTGATTGCTCCATTTGCAGGTTCAGCGCCAACAACCTTGTTGTTCTCAACCAAAAGATACATTTGACAGCCTGACCCACAGTATGGACATACTGTTAGTACTTTTTCCAACTAAATATCCCCCTTTATTAAGAAAATCCAATCTATAATAAAACGCCGGGGGAATTATTTAGTGAAGTAAGCAAAACAATCAGCATATAATTTTTTTAATTGCTGAATTTACTCCGCTAAGGCTTAAAGTTCTAGTAAAGCAGCACTAATCTTACGTAAACGCTTACTTATTCCTATTCTGCAAGGCTCTTCTAAACAGATTATCTATTGCAAAATAATCTAGGAAACAACAGCACCCAGTTTACGTTTAAGATCATTGTATGCCGCAACAAGCTCTTCCTCTGCCTTATTCTGATCTTTGATAGCTTCTACTTTAACTGCACAGTACTTATATTCAGGTGTTTTAGAAATAGGGTCAACTACGTGAATGGTGAGTTCATTACAAGCTCCAACCCACCATTGATAGGTCATATATACAACCCCTACGCCCACCCGATCAGTTACAAGGGCCCGGGTTATAACAGAGCCCCGCCGCGTAGATACACGTACAAGCTCCTCATCAATTATACCAAGTTTTTCAGCATCTTTAGGATTAATCTGGAGATACCCAGGTTCGTCGGCCAATTTTGCAAGACCCCAGCAATTGCCTGTCATGGTACGAGATGAATAATGTCCCACTTCACGTACAGTAGACAATACCATCGGATACTCAGCATCAGGCTGTTCAACAGGCGGACGCCACTCAGCAGCAAAGAAATTGCCTTTTTTGCTTGGAGTTTGGAACACATTACCCTTGAACAAGTATGGAGTACCGGTTTCTCCTACAGTACGGCAAGGCCACTGAATACTGCCCAACTGCTCAATCTTCTCGTAAGTTGCTCCTGCAAAGCTCGGCGTCAGGCTAATCATTTCGCTCCAGATTTCTTCCGTATCTTTATAGTTCATTTCATAGCCGAAACGTTTCGCTAACTCACTAATAATTACCCAGTCGTCCTTAACATCTCCTCTAGCATCTACTGCTTTACGGAAGCGCTGGAACCGACGGTCGGCGCCACTGAACACGCCGCCATGCTCGCCCCAGGAGGTGGCTGGTAATATGACGTCGGCATGCAGTGCCGTTTTATTCATAAAAATATCCTGAAGAACAACCAGTTCCAGTTCATCCAGTGCCTTTCTTACGCCAGCGGCGTCGGGGTCACTTTGAACCGGATCTTCACCAATAATATAGAAGGCTTTCAATTTACCTTCTTCAACGCAGTGGGGAACATCTGTCAGCATATAGCCAACTTTTTCCGGCAGGCTTTCCACGCCCCACGCTTTCGCAAATTTTTCACGATTGGCAGGATCAGTAACAGGTTGATAGCCAGGGAATACGTTAGGAAGCGCACCCATATCGCAAGCACCCTGTACATTGTTTTGTCCGCGTACAGGTCCAATTCCCGAGCTGGGCTTTGCAATTTGGCCTGTTAACAGGCATAAGCCACCAAGACCTTTTACTACGTCTACTGCCTGATTGTATTGGCATACGCCCATGCCATAAAGAATAAAGGATCTTTCCGATTTAGCGTAAATTTCCATCGCCTGTTCCACAAGTTTAGGATCAAGACCTGTGATCTTTTGCGCATACTCAGGCGTGTATTTAGCAAGAACTTTTCTATATTCTTCGAAACCTTCCGTGTACTTTTCGATATATTCTTTGTTTTCCCAGCCTTTGGATAAAATAAGGTTAGCAAAACTATTAACGGCGGCCATGTTTGAACCATTCTTTATCGGTAGCCAAATGTCTGCAATCCGTGCTGATTCCGTTTTACGAGGATCAACAACAATAATTTTGGCTCCTTTTTCTTTGGCCTTCACAATTCGCCGAGCAACCAACGGGTGAGAATCTGCTCCGTTATATCCAAAGATAAATAAGCAGGTAGCATCTTCTATTTCCGGAATGGAGTTTGTCATAGCTCCACTGCCAAATGTAGTAGCCAGACCGGCTACAGAGGGAGCGTGTCAAACACGGGCGCAATGGTCGACGTTATTGGTGCCGATCACCGCGCGCATAAATTTCTGCATCAGGTAGTTAGGCTCATTGCCCATACCACGGGCTGATCCTGTCCCCATTATGGCATCGGGACCATATTTTTCCTTAATAGCCTTGAGCTTACCAGCTACAAAGTCCAAAGCCTCATCCCATTCAACTTCATGAAACTCTTCGCTTCTGGTGTGTCTGAGTAAGGGCTTTGTCAAACGTTTGCTTAAAATTTTGGTGTCATTTAGAAAATCCCAGCCGTAGTGACCTTTTAAACAAAGTTCTCCCTCGTTGATGTGCCCGTTTGCCGGTTCAGCGCCAATTACTCTGTTGTCTTCAACTAACAGATACATTTGACAGCCAGCCCCACAATACGGGCATACTGTTAGAACTTTCTCCAAATTGTTCCCTCCCATCAAAATTTTTCGACATTTGAGTAAGCATTTTTGGCATTTCAGCATTAAATTATTGCGTCTAGGACTCGTAATCGTTATATTCTGAATTTATTCCATCTTTTTCAAAAAACTCCTGCTATCTTTTGAAATTTTTTTCACAAAGTCCTTATCGCTACATCTGACGGCTTTTTACCTATATATATTAACTGAAAATAATACAAAAAAAAAGCTGATTTAATCAGCCTTTTTTTTGCAATTTATACAGTTTTAGGCATCTGCCAATAAAATTACCTCTACTTCGGTACCAATTGGTAATGGAGGTGAATTCTCTGGAATAACAATCAACGCGTTTGCCCCCATAGCCGATTTTAGCATACCATTACCTTGAGCACCTGATGGTTCAACTAAAATATCAGTACCTGTTTGCCAACACCGAGCCCAAACGAAGCGCTTAGCACCTGTCTTTTTCTTAAAAGGGGCAGCGAGGACAGCCTTGATTCTTGGCCGCCACCACGTTTTGCGTCCACTCATTTTCATTAGAACAGGCCGTACCAACTGTTCAAAAGAAATAGCAGCAGCAGCTGGGTTACCTGAAAGTCCAAGATAGATTTTACCATCGCGGATACCCGCTAAAACAGGCATTCCCGGTTTAATGCTTACTCTATCAAATAATAACGTAATACCCATTTTTTTATAAACTTCACCAATAAGATCATAATCTCCTACCGAGGCTCCACCTGTTGTTATGAAAACATCACAATCCGAAGCTGATTCTAACAAATGCGATATTTCGTCAACATTATCTGATGCATTTCCTAACAAAATAGTCTGGGCCCCAGCCTCAGCAACTTGCGCGCTTAACATATAACTATTCGAGTTACGGATTTTCCCTGGTACTAGCGGAAAATCAACCGGAATAATCTCGCTGCCTGTAGCAACAAGAGCTACGCGGGGCTTGCGAAAAACATAGGGGCGACTCTTACCGAGTACTGCCAACATCCCCATTACACCCGCATTAATAATAGTCCCCTCTGAGACTATCTCTTCGCCGGTAAAGAGTTCTTCCCCCCGGAAACATATATTTTTATCGGCACCTCTACCATCTAAGATTGTCACATTGTCTCCGTTTACAATTGTATCTTCCAGCCTTACTACACCTGTAGCTACCGGCGGTAAGGGCGCTCCAGTCATGATACGGCAGGCAGTACCAAAACTAACGGAAGTATTGGGAGTGCCTCCGGCCGGAATATAATCAATTTGTTTGAGACATACGGGATTTTCCGGGGTTGCATTGACTACTTCTTCAGCAATAAGTGCGTAACCATCAAGCGGCGATCTGTCGAAAGGCGGAAAATCCATGTCTGATCTTACTGTTTCCCCTAAGATACGTCGCCAGCACTCAGATAACGCCACTCTTTCCGTAAGCATTACCGTTACTAAATTTAACAAAATATCCTGCGCAATTTCCAATTTAACTGACATTAACTTACCTCTCCTTTACCTCCGAACAAGCCAACAAAAGATTTACCGGTTAGAGTCCTAAAACCCGTTCCTTATGGCTATATATATTGCAACGTTGCCCTCTGGCAAAACCGATAACGGTAACACCAAGCTCTTCCGCCATATCAATCGCTAGACTTGTAGGAGCCGAACGAGCAATAATAACAGATATATTCATTTTACTCACTTTAAGTAGAATTTCTGAAGATACCCGTCCTGAAAACACCAGTATCTTATCATAAGTACTAATTCCTTCCGTTAAACAACGTCCGTAAAGTTTGTCAAATACATTGTGCCGCCCAATATCCTGACTCCAGCACACTAATTCGCCATTTTTAGCCAAAGCTCCTCCATGTACGCCGCCTGTCAGTCGAAATGTTTCAGACACCGCTTCCAGCAATTCGGAGTATTGCATAACTTCTTTGATCGATATAGTAAGTTCCGTACTTACAGTCTTTGCTGTCAATACATCATTGACAAAGTAAAAAGCGCTACGTCCTTTGCCGCAGCAAGCAGTAAGATAACGTTTTAAGAACATCTTCTCAGCTGCTGTTTCGCCCGATACTGTTGTAACATGGATGACCCCCTGCATTACATCAATATCAAGGGTCTTTATCTCATTTATATTTTGTATAATACCTTCGGTCGCCAAAAAACCGATAACAAGATATTTTTCTTCTCCGGCGGCAGCCAGCATAGTAACAAGTTCCTTGCCATTCAAAAAAATAGTAAGTGGTATTTCCTCAATAACAGGTTCATTCATGCTTTCAATACTCTGACCGTTAATTTTTACAATTTGATAGTTGGTTGTACCCTTGCACGCGTTCATAGCCTCACTCACTTTCGGCAAGTTTCCTATATGACTGGGCAAGCATTAAGGTTGTCTCACCTGGAACAGGTGCATGACCTACCGGCCGGCCGTCAAGAACAGTAACAGGAATAACTTCCATGATTGAGCTCGTTAGAAATATCTCATCGGCTTCAGCAAGTTCTTCCGGATTAACTTTCCGTTCTTCGACAGTTATCCCCGCGGCTTGCGCAAGTAAGATAACTGCATTTCGGGTAATACCCAGCAAAATGCCACTCTCGCCATCAGGCGTAATTAATCGGCCATTTGAGACAATGAAAATGTTACTCATCGAGCCTTCCGCAACAAGGCCGTCCGTATTCAGCATAATGGCTTCGTGAGCGCCCCGTTTCTTAGCTTCAGCTCGTGCCAACATATTATCAAGGTAATTCGCAGATTTTATTTTAACAAGCGGTGATGACAAGTTGCGGCGTAAACTTACTGTTGTTAAACTCCAGCCTGCAGCTGGCAGTGGTTTTGGCAAAGGTGAAGCATACACAGCAATCGTTGGTTGACCGCAACTGGCAGCATCCGGTCTTGCAGCGCCAATACCGCGAGATACAGTTAACCGTACCGAAGCATCTGGAAGGTTATTTGTTACTAAAACACTGTTTACTGCCTCGGCAAACACTTCTCTGTCAGGCAATACCGGCCAGCCAAGATACCCTGCACTAGTCTCCATCCGTTTCATATGGTCTACCAATCGAAAAACTCTACCTTTATAAGAGCGCATTGTCTCAAATAAGCCATGACCATACAGAAAACCATGATCGAGCGGCGATACAACACATTCTTCAGAAGAAACAATCTTTCCATTAAAATAAATAAACATTTATATCACCAGCCTTAATTTAGACCTGATAACCTAAAGCTCTCATAAGCGCCCGAGCCTTATCCAGACTCTCCTCATACTCTAGTTCAGGTACTGAGTCAGCTACAATTCCACCGCCTACCTGGTAATACGCCCGGTCTCCCTTAATAACGAACGTGCGTATAACAATATTTAGGTCAGCATCACCATTAAAATCTATATAGCCGATAGATCCGGTATAGATACTGCGGCGAACTTTTTCAAGTTCGTCAATAATTTCCATCGCCCTTACTTTAGGTGCACCAGTAATGGAACCTCCCGGGAAAGAAGCCGTTACCAAATCTATAACATCTTTGCCTTCACGTAGTTTGCCAACAACAGTGGAAACCAAATGAAATACTGTCGCATATTCTTCCAGGCGGATTAAGTCCGGTACCCGTACACTGCCGAACTCACAAACCCTTCCTAAATCATTTCGCTCTAAATCAATAATCATAACAAGCTCAGCCCGGTCTTTCTCGCTGGTAATCAGGTCTTCTCTAAGCTTACGATCAGATTCCGGATCTTTACCCCGCGGCCTTGTCCCTTTAATAGGCCTGGTTTCTACCATTTCATCGGTCACCAAAAGATAGCGTTCCGGTGAAGCACTGGCAACAATGACTTCTCCAAAATTCAAAAAGGCCGCAAAGGGCGCGGGATTGATATGCCGCAAGTAACGATAAAGTTCATAAGGAGGTACTGTTACTTTGGCATTAAACCGTTGGGTCAGATTAACCTGGAAAATATCACCGGCAGCAATATAATCAATACCTTTTTGGACCATATCACAATGTCCTTTATGGGTAAAATTAGACTGGTACTCTCCATCTGGTATCTGTGGTTTAGGTTCAGAAAGAGGTTGGGCCTTAGTTATCAGGGAAGTAAGTTCGTCAATACGAGCTTCCGCCCGTCTCTGTTGGGAGATAAAATCTTTTTCAGGAAAACCATTTGAGGAAATGTAAATCTTATTGGTGTAGTGATCAAAAATTAGTACCGTATCATAAAATCCGAAAACGCAATCCGGATTCTCTAAGTCATCTATACTTACAGCCGGAATTGTTTCCAGCAAATATCCCATGTCATAACCAAAATAGCCAATAATACCGCCAGTTAACGGAGGTAAATCCGGCATTTTTGGGGTTTTATAAATTCTTAATAGCTGTTGCAGTTCGTAAAAAGGATCGCTTTCAAAAGTTCTAATTTTTTGCTTATCTTTTATGTAGACGGTCCGGCCTTTGCTGGAAAATACCAAGAAAGGATCACGAGCAATAAAAGAGTACCGCCCCATACCATCAAAGTCTTTACCACTGTCTAAGTATACGCTGTAAGTTTCTTCGGAAAACACCGCAAAAATTTCAGCAGGTGTCAGTGTTACGGATACCTCACGAATAATTGGTGTCGGATGCATTACCGGCTGGCCCCTTTCCATTTGCTTGTCCAGTTAGGATTTAATGCGAGGAAGTTTTGCAGCATAGCATGTCCTTCTTCAGTCAAAATGGATTCCGGGTGAAATTGAAGACCTTCAATCGCGTATTCTTTGTGACGAATCCCCATAATTTCGTCAGTATCGGTCCAAGCGCTAATTTCGAGGCAATCAGGTAAGGTTTCTTTCTTTACAATAAGAGAATGATAGCGCGTAGCAATAAGGGGATTTTTGATACCGGCAAAAACACCTTTTCCGTCATGATAAACTACTGAAGTTTTGCCATGCATAAGACGGGGAGCGCGCACTACATCACCACCAAAAGCCTGCCCTATACTCTGTTCGCCAAGACAAACTCCCAACATTGGAATTTTTCCTTTAAAGTGCTGAATTAGTTCTAGGCTGATACCTGCTTCATTGGGTGTGCAAGGTCCCGGGGAAATAATAATGTGATCTGGACGCATATCTTCAATTTGAGGAATTGTTATTCTATCGTTGCGGAAAACCCGTATATCTTCTCCCATTTCGCCAAGGTATTGGACTAGGTTATATACAAAGGAATCATAGTTGTCGATCATTAGTATCATTTTCCATTCCTCCTCAGCACTATTTTATCATAGCCTTCTCCACTCTACAAAGGCTATCACAATATTATCTAATAAATGAGGACGGCTATTTTGAAGCCGCCCTCATTAGGTTGGTTACTTATGACGGGGATGGTAATGAGTGTGGAGAAGTTCATGAGACTTATGGCCAAGCGGTTTACCCAGGAACTCATCGTATAATACCTTAACAGCCGGGTTTTTATGTGACTGTCTGATTGGTAAATCGCGGTCAGCTTGATAAAGACCAGCCATACGCGCTTCTTTAGTAGCCTTAGTTGTTCCCCAAGGCTGACCGCCGCCACCGATACAACCGCCGGGACAGCACATAATCTCAACAAATTGATAATCACATTCGCCGGCCTTGATTTTATCAAGAATTACGCGAGCATTTTTCAAGCCATTCGCAATAGCCACCTTGACTTTTTTACCTTCTAAGTCAACTTCGGCTTCTTTTACGCCAGTCAAACCGCGAACTCCTTCAAAATCAACATTGGTAAGGTCTTTGCCTGTAACAACTTCGTATACAGTACGAAGCGCTGCTTCCATAACACCGCCGGAAGTGCCGAAGATAACGGCTGCACCAGTTGATAAGCCCATCGGATCATCAAATTTTTCATCAGCAAGTGTATTGAAGTCAAAACCAGCCTGTTTAATCATCCGGGCTAATTCCCGCGTAGTAAGAACAACATCAACATCCCGATAGCCACTGCCGCTCATTTCCGGACGAGCACTTTCGTACTTTTTAGCAGTACATGGCATGATGGATACTGAAAAAATCTTACTGGGGTCGATGCCTGCTTTTTGCGGGTAGTAGGATTTTACCAATGCACCAAACATTTGTTGTGGCGATTTACAGCTAGATACATTTGGCAATAACTCAGGATAGAAAGTCTCAACAAAGTTAATCCAGCCTGGGCTGCAGGAGGTAATCAGAGGCAGTGCACCGCCATGTCCCATGCGCTCCAACAATTCATGCCCTTCTTCCATGATGGTCACGTCAGCAGAGAAGTCGGTATCAAACACCTTATCAAAGCCTAACCGTCGTAAAGCGGCTACCATTTTACCGGTTGCAACGCTGCCAGGAGCCATTCCGAATTCTTCGCCAAGCGCTACCCGTACAGCCGGAGCTACCTGAACGACAACATGCTTATCAGTAGCAGCGATAGCCTGCCAAACTTTTTCAGTTTCATCTTTTTCATATAAAGCGCCTACCGGACAAACCGAGATACATTGTCCGCAGTATACACAAGTGGTATCTTGAAGCGGCCGGTCAAACGCAGTAGTAACTTCATATTCTCCCGAACGGTGAGCCGTGTTAATTGCACCTACGGTTTGTACTTCTTGGCACATTTCCACACAGCGTCCGCATTTTACACATTTAGCCATATCACGGACAATAACGCCATTAGAATCTTCAACTGGAATTTGTTTCGGCTCATTTTTGAAAATCGGGTTACTAAGACCAAAGTCATTAGCTAACTTTTGCAGTTCACAGTTGGTATTACGTACACATTTCAAACAATCCTGCGGATGCTCCGCCAAAATAAGCTCAAGAATATCTTTTCTGGCTTGGCGGATTGCCGGGCTGTTGGAAATAAACTCAGCACCGTCCCAAACTTCATTACTGCAAGCCGTCTTAAATTTTCTCTGCCCCTTCAGTTCTACTATACAAATACGGCAGGTAGCCCGTACTTTAAGGTCTGGATGATGACACAGCACAGGAATTTCGATGCCAGCCATTTTGGCAGCGTCCAGAATCATTGTAGTTTCAGGACACGATACAGGAATGCCGTCAATTGTAATATTTACTATTTTGTTAGGATCTGACGCATGATGACCCATTACTATTCACCTCTTCCCTGTTCAGTAAAACAAACTTGTGCCGGACATTTCTTGTTTAGGTGATCTTCAAATTCAGATTTGAAGTGTTTCCAGCAAGTATTTAAAGCTACTGCTGCCGCTTGCCCCAAACCGCAGAAGGATGCATTGGTCATGGTATCAATCAAGCGCCGGAGTATTACCATATCATCTTGGGAAGCTTCGCCCTCGGAAAGTCTACAAAGGATTGCGTAAATCTGCTTATTGCCTTCCCGACAAGGAGTGCATTTACCACAAGACTCGTGAATGAAAAATTCAGTAACACCCTTAAGGTAGTCAATAACACAAACATCCTCGTCCATTACTACGATTGCACCTGAACCTACACTCAAACCGGCATTACGAAGCGCTTTATAACAGTATGTAGTGTCAAGTTGAGCTTCACCGCCGATAGGACCGGACTGACCACCTAAATGGTAAAATTTCAGTTTCTTACCGTTAGGAATGCCACCGCCCAATTCAGGGTCATAAATGGCATCCCGTAAACTAATACCAAATGGAATTTCGTACACGCCCCGGTTAGCAACATTACCAGATAAGCAAATTAACTTGGTACCGCCACTGTCTTTTGTACCATAGCTAAGATACTTGTCGCCGCCCTCAAGAACGATCGTCGGAATGTTCGCAATGGACTCAACATTGTTAACAAGTGTCGGCAGTAAGAATAAGCCAACTTCAGCCAAATGTGGCGGCTTAATACGCGGACGGCCGGCTTTGCCTTCAATAGAATTTAATAAGGCGGAGTTTTCGCCGCATACATAAGCACCGGCACCTGTCATAATATGAATATTAAATTCAAAGCCGGTACCCATAACGTTTTTGCCAAGATAACCGGCTTTTACAGCATTGTCAATTGCACTTTGAAATACTCTTTGAATAGCACGATATTCACCGCGAATATAAATATAGCCGTCGTGGGAATTAAATACATGGCCGGCAATGGTCATCCCTTCAATTACCCGTAAAGGATCTTGGGCTAACAATATTTTATCTTTAAAAGTGCCGGGTTCACCTTCGTCGGCATTAATAACAATATATTTAGGAAACTCAGGAATTTCCAGAAGCTGTTCCCATTTTGAACCGGCAGGGTATGCTGCACCGCCGCGTCCTAATAGTTTAGCTTTTTTAACTTCATCAATAATCTCTTCGGGTTTCATGGTAAAAGCCTTTTTCAGACCTTCATAACCACCGGCTTTTACATAGTCTTCAACACTGTCAGGGCGAATGACGCCGCAATTGTTAGAGATGAGCTTATTTATTTTTGACATGACGACACCCCCCGGTAACTAGTAACAATCTCGGCTACCTTGGCTGCTGTCAGGTTACCATAGACTTCATCGCCAATCTTGGCAACCGGCCCAATATCACAGGCGCCAACACAGCTCGTGTGCATCAATGTAAACAGATTGTCGGGCGTGGTCTCGCCAAGTTTAATTCCCAGAGCTTCCTCAAACATAGCCACTACTGCGTCTGCTTTCGTTACATGGCAGGGTGTACTTTTGCAGATTTCAATGACGTATTTTCCTTTTTGTGAAATATTGAACATGGCGTAAAATGTCAATACATCATGTACCTTGCTAATCGGCAATCCCAATTGGCTGGCGACTATTTCGGCCCATTCCTCGGCCACGTAGTTTTCGCCAGAGGTAGCTTGGATATCCAGCAAAATAGATAACAGTTGCTCCTTAGCCTTGCCATACCGATTAATGATTGCTAAGACTTGATCGTATCTTCTAACGATTTCTAATGCTCGGTCTTTTGTCACTTTTGAACAACACATTCTTGTTATCTCACCCTTTCTTTTGACGTCTCGCAACACCAGGATAAGCCAGCATCTAGAGGTAAATAACAATGATGAGTAGTATATATAACAAAATAAATCAATTGTGAAAATTGGCACAATTCCAGATATGTATAGTAGATATGCGACATATAGAAGATAGGGTCAGCCAACTATTTCTGAGGCTGACCCTACCATTCTGTCTGGACTTATCCTTTTAACCAATGCTTAGCCAGATGATGGAATGGTCACTAAATTAAACTTTGGGGCGTGGCAGGAAACCGGCTCCTTTAACAATTTCAGGCAACGCTGCTTCCCAGCCAACAGGCATAATATGAATACCGGCTACACCCGGAATCTTTTTGAGTTGGTTACATAATTCAATTGAGATTTTGATACCCTCGGCCTTAGGATCTTCGGCTTTTTTCATCCGTTCAATCAGGCTGTCAGGAATTTCCATACCGGCAACATCTTTCTTCATGTACTGCAGCGCCTTTACTGAGCGTACAGGCAAGATGCCAGCCGTAATTTTTGTTCTTTCATGAATACCACGGGCTACTACCATTTCCATGAAGCGGGCAAATTTCTCGATATCAAAAATTGCCTGAGTTTGGATGAAGTCAGCACCAGCATTCACTTTCTTTTCCAGACGAATCGCCCGGAATTCAAATGGATCACCGAACGGATTTTCAACGGCGCCGATAAAGAAGCGCGCTTCATCGGTTTTTATAGGAGCGTCAGACAAAAATTTCTTTTCGTCCCGCATTTTCTTAACCATGGAAATCAATTGAACAGAGTCAACATCATATACATTTTTACTTGTTGGGTGGTTACCAAAAGATTGGTGGTCACCGCTCAAGCATAAAACGTCGCGAATTCCCAGGCTATAAGCACCAAGCAAATCACTTTGCATAGCAATACGATTACGGTCCCGGCAAGTCATCTGAATGATAGGTACTCCGCCGCCCTTTAAGACATGTATACCGGCAGCGATACTGGATAACCGGACAATCGCTGTTTGATTATCGGTAAGGTTGAAGCCGTCAACTATGTCTTTGAGCTCACCCGCGTGATGCTCTAATTCATGACCATTGGCATGCTGGGGCGGCCCAAGCTCACCAGTTACCACAAAATGGCCTAAGGAGTACAGTTTCTCTAGTTTGCTGTCTGTTTTTAGTACAGCTTGTTTATCAATCGCTACTTCGCTCATAACCGCACATCCTCCCTCACAATTTTGCGGGGGCCGCCGTCTCTGTTCTTCGACCAGTTTTTAGCCGGCAGAACTTCTGTCATAAGATCTAAGCGGTTTTGACCTTTGAGGCGATCATAGATAAGCTGCCAACCGCAAGGAGTGTCTTTGCTAATTTCGCAAACACCGTTCTGCGAACCACCGCAAGGACCGTTCAAGAGGCTCTTGGAACAACGGATAATAGGACATACGCCGCCTGTTTTGGCAAGTACACACTCACCGCACAGCATACAGCGTTCTTCCCATACACCGTGCTCAATAGCGGCACCGGCAAATTTGGTATTTTGACCAGGAACAAAGATAATGTCAGGATAGTTCTCGGCCATGAATTGGACGCCAACGCCGCAAGCCATGGACACAACAACGTCAACATCTTTGAGATGCTCTTTAAATCTTGCAGCATACTCGGGATCACATTGACGCTCATAGGTAGCAGTTTCGATTTGCATCGGGTGGCCGTCAACTTCCATCTTCATACGAAGAGCGCTGGCCAGCATGTCCGTTTCCTTCTGACCGCCAGACAAACATACAGTTACGCAGCCGCCGCAACCGGCAACCAATACCTTTTTTGCGCCTTTTATAGTCTCGGCAATTTCTTCTATAGGCTTGATTTCTGCAACTATCATATCGCTTGACTCGTCTCCTTTCTAGGCCTTCCGGGCCTTAAGCGGACTCGGACCCAATTTCTCTAAGAGGCCGGCCATATCCCGGGCGATATGGGCGAAACGCGGACCATGGGTACCGGATACGTTGTACATAACTAAACGCTCTCCGCCTACCCCTACTTGATCCAAAATTTCTCTAACATGCTCCAAACGTTTCCGGGCACGGGAACTGCCTTTGACGTTCATACACTCGTCTTCTGGGCAGCCAGCGACAAATACGGCGTCTGCGCCTTTTTCAAACGCTTCTAACAGCAGTCTGCCGTCAACTTTACCAGCGCAAGGCAATTCGACGGTTTCGATTCTTACGTTAACGTCGGCTGGAGGGCCAAGGTCAGAGGTAATTAGCGCACACATACGGCATACAAAGCCAACTACTTTCACATCACTCATTATTAGCCCACCTCCGTCAACGCGGTCTTAACCCGGGCGAGTACCTCATCGTCCTGGTAATGATGTACGAATATAGCCTTGTTCGGACACTCCGATGCACACATGCCACAACCACGGCAGTCAGCAGGTGGAATATAGGCAGCACCCATTGCCTTCTTCTCCCGGGTAATTTGTGGAATAGTATACGGGCAAGTCCGCACACAAGTCAAGCAAGCAGCACATTTTTCCCATTCTACTTCGGCCACCATGCCACCCATCATGAGTGCGGGCTGTGCCAAAATACGGGCTGCTCTTCCTGCTACCCCTTTAGCTTGGGTCAAGCAGTCAACGACCGATTTTGGGCCATGGGCTGCACCGGCGATAAAGATACCACCGCCTGGGAAGGCAATTGTGCCGAAATTGGAGTGAGTTTCAGAAAGGAAACCATCTGAATTGACTTGAATTTTAAATAGATCAGCAAGCTGTTTTGCTTCGGGAGACGCTGTCTGCGCAACTGCCAAAATTACTTGGTCAGGCTTTAAGTTCAAAGTAATGCCGGATTGCGGATCAATAACCGTCATAACAAGGTCACCGGCACTATCTTTTACTAAAACAGGTTTAGCAGCTTCTTCGTAATGAACAAATACTACCCCAGCTTTGCGTGCTTCACGGTATTTAAGTTCAAGATAGCCAGGAGTACGCATATCACGAGACAATACGAACACCTTGGCATCAGGATTTTGCTCTTTGATCTTCGTAGCAGCATAAACCGTTTCACCACAACAAGTGCGGCTGCAGTATTTATGCTCTTCGTTGCGGGAACCAACGCATTGTACAAAGACGTACGTAGGATCACCTTTTGCCGGTATACGGGCATCTGCCAAACGATACATAGCCTCAACACCAGTAATAATCCGTGGATCCTGTCCATACATATACTCGGTGGGAACATAGGTAGTCGTCCCTGTTGCCAGGATAACAACACCATGCTCAACCTTTTGGGGTTGACCCTGCCTGGTTGTCACAGTTGTAATAAAGTGGCCTTGACGACCTGTAAAACCAACAACTTCAGAGCTAGTTAATACCTCAATCTTATCACTCTTGCTTACTTGTTTTTGTAAGTCTTCCAGAGTTCTATCAAGGTTATCCGCTTCCAGGCTGCCGGTGAGATTACGAACATAGCCGCCAAGTTCAGCGGATTTTTCTACTAGTGTGGAGCTAAAGCCACGATCGGCTAAAGCCAGCGCAGTAGCCATACCGCTGATACCACCGCCAACAATAAGTGCACGGGAAACAACGGGTTCAGCATGCCATCTTAACGGCTTGTAGTCCTTAACATCAGCTACAGCACGGACGGCCAGAGCGACAGCGGCACTTGTAGCCTTATCGGCATTATTGCCCCAATCTTTAACTGGCACAGAAGGCATTTCAACAAGCATCCGGTTAAGTCCGGCATTTTGAGCAGCTTCTTGGAACAGATTCAGATTATGCTTCAGCACACAAGGAGCTACAACTATACGGTTGAGACCTTGTGTGGCAATTAGATTCTGAATTTTGGCTATGGACTCCGGTTGACAGAGGGATTGCTCACTCTCTACTACTGAGACTTCGCCTTGCCCCTTAGCGGCTTGAAGTACAGCATCAGCAGCAGCTCCCATCGCCTCTAAGCCGGCTTTACAAAGGAATACACCAACACGTGTCGGTTCCTTGGTAACGTCACGCTCGGGAACCGGCTTACGGCCAGGCCGTCCTTCTGCTTTACCAAGCACTCTGGCAGTAGCAGCAGCTGCTGCACTAGCTAAAGCCATGGTTTCCGGAACATCAAGCGGCCCTTGGCTGCCACCGATTGAAAAAACGCCTTGCCGTTTGGTAACAACAGGGTTGAGCTCGTCTACTTGAACAAAACCAAATTCGTTAAGCGGAATTTGTAAAATTCCGGCAGTTTCTTGTAAACGGGTAGAAGGACGAATGCCTGCAGCCAGAACTACAAGGTCAAACTCTTCCTTAACCGGTTTACTGGCTGCCGCGTAATTAATTGACAATTTTTCTGTAACAGGATCTTCTTTAACCTCTGAAATCATGGTGCGTACATAGTTAGCACCAAGTTCCTGAGCTCGCGATAAAAATGTATCAAAGTTTTTGCCACAAGCCCGAAGATCAAGGTAATATACGGTGACATCGGTCTTAGGAGCAAATTCTTTGGCAAGTATCGCTTCTTTAGCGGTAAACATGCAGCAAATTGCCGAACAGTATTCGCCTTTGGAAACTACATCCCGGGAGCCAACACACTGTATAAAAGCAATTTTTTCAGCGCATTTTCCGTCCGAAGGGCGTCTGATACAGTCTGAGCGATAGCGGCTTTCGGATAAGAGGTGTTCGAATTCTAAACTGGTAACAACATTTTTGTGATACCCATATCCGTATTCGCCTTTTTGGGAGACGTCATACATACTGAAACCGGCTGCCAGAATAACCGCTCCGACGACGAGTTCTTGGGTGCGCTTGCCTGTTGCGACATCGCTTATGGTAGCCTGGAAATGTCCTACATCTCCTTGCAATTCATCCAGTTTGCTGCCGGTATAAATGCTAAGAAGAGGATTGTTGTAGGCCCGGGTAATGAGTGAACCCAATACCGTACTGGATGCATGGAGATTACCACCCAAATACAAAGCAGAAATGTTAACCTGGTCGCTCCAGACACATGCCTGGCTGCTTGTTTTTGCCGAATCCACCAGTTTTCCGCCCAGATTTGTTTCATCTGTTACCAAATGAACGGGATATCCTGCCCCAGCTAATTCCAGAGCCGCCTGCAGACCGGCAATGCCACCGCCAATAACGAGCACATCCTTTTGCATGGCTCTCACTGCCTTTCGAATAAAAATATCTTTACTTTGCCACCATTACATAAAGCTGTATAACCAGAGAGAAACCGGACATACCTAATAATAGTTCTGCCGGTTTCTCCAAATTGGTTACAACAATTGCAATGATGTCAAGAGCGGTACGGGATCAATTATATGTTTCTTCAGCCATTTTTTCGCATCAGGATGTCCGAAACTAATCCCTAGCAATTCGGTGAAGAAAAATACAGGTATTGGTTTTTCTATTTCTTTCTGCCGGGTTTCCAGAGTCATCTGGCACAGCGGGCAGGCAGTTACGATGGCATCTGCGCCTGCTCGCTGGGCCGCAGTTACCAAATTCTTAGTTATCTCATAAACAACGTCAGTACGTGGTACTGTCAAGCTGCCACCACAGCAGTCGGTTTTATACGACCACTTTTTAACGTCAGCTCCGGCAAGCTTCATAAGCTTATCCATTGCCTGTGGCTGCTCTATATCGTCAAAAGCAACGTAGGTTGGTCTGGTCAACAAGCATCCATAATATGGAACAAGCTTGAGGCCTTTAAGAGGCCGTTTAACCTTTTCGCCTACTTGACTAAGATACTCTTTTCTCATGATAACTTCTAAAGGATGTGTAACATGAACGTTGCCGCTGTACGACGACCCCATTATGCTTTTGAGTTCTTCGTTAGCCTCTTTGGCTTCCGGAGTCCCCTCCCGCACGTAATGGTCAGCGGCTTTTACGAGATTATAACAGGCAGCACAGGGCAGCATTAACTCTTTTTGCTGTTCGGCTTCAGCGATAACAAGGTTTCTAAGGGGCAAGGCAAGCGCGAGAAAACGATCGGTGGAGTGTCCGGCGGTCGCCCCACAGCAATTCCACTCCGGAAGCTCAGCCAGTTCTAGGTCCAAGGCATCAAATACAGCCTCGGTAGCCATATTATACTCGGCTGCTGTGGAGTGTAGTGAACATCCCGGATAATAACCTAGTTTCATCGTGCCTTTTTCTCCTTTGCTCTCTGGAATATTTTCTTGATTTCGCCTTTGCGCTTTTTCAGTGCATTATGCGGTAAGAATGGCATCTTACCGCGCTTTGTCATTTCTTTGCCGAGATCCATGTCTGCCAAATACGTTCCTGTACACATTTTGTAAAGTCCCATGAGTCCAAGTTCATAACCGCGGCCTTCACCGCCGATGATCGGGAACCCTTTCATAGAGTCAAGGAACAATTCATAGAACAACTTGATATTGTAATGACTCGCTGGAATCTTGTCTTCCGCAATGGTTTCCATTTTAATGGTATCCATAACTTTCGACGTGTCAATTCCGTTCGGACACCGTACTGCGCAAGTCTTACAGCCAACACATAACCACGGAGTATTACTTGCAAATACTTTGTCCTTCTCCCCCAGCTGAATCATACGCAATATTTCGTAGTTATTATGTTCCATGACAAAGTTAATCGGACATCCACCCGCACACTTCATACAATGATAACACGAAGATATCGGCTGGTGAGATTTTTCCTCAATTTCGCGGCAGAAAGAAGCTTTACCTTTAACAGGTTGATTCACCGTTGACATCATTGACCTCCTTTCCGGGCGTACACCCCCAGCGGAAAATTACCGCTGTCTGAACACCTTAGCGTAGGAGTCGCAGTAAATATCTTGGTTAAGGATTAAGCGTGCAGTAGCAATGGCATCTACCAAAGCTTCGTCATTTGCATCGCAAATAGCTGAATCAAGGCCGGCAGTCATAGCCATTACAGCAAAAGTGCGGTTGATAATCGGACGGTGCGGGCTCTTCTGTGAAATGTTGGAAAGACCAACTGTAGTTTTGGGAGGAGGATTGGAAATCATCTTAATTTGGCGAATTGTTTCTAATGCTTCAATGCCATGCTCTTGTGCAACGTTTACAGGCAGAATGATCGGGTCAATGAAAAGATTGTCAGGTTGCAGACCATAAGCTTCCGCATTGGCGACAAATTCCATAGCCATAGCAACACGGTCTTCAGCGCTCTTAGGAATACCTACTTTGTTAATGCAGAGACAAACAACATCAGCTTGATATTTAGCAGCCATTGGGAAAACGCGGTCAATTTTTTCTTGCTCGCAGCCAATGGAGTTAATTAATGCACCTGGTTTGCCATAAGCTTCAAGAGCAGCTTCCATAGCATCATAGTTAGTAGTGTCGATAGCCAGCGGCAGATCGGTGCACTCTTTCAAAACATTAACCATCCAAGGAAGATCTACTGTTTGGTCTTCGGAGTTAGGTCCGGTGTTAACGTCAAGGTAGTGAGCGCCACCAGCTTTTTGCTTAGCAGCCCACTCTTGCAGGGGTTTCGGATCGTGTTCACGGATAGCCTGACCAATGTCTTTAAACATACCATTAATTCTTTCGCCAATAATTAACATTAAGTAAATCCTCCTCATATATTAAAATTTAAAAAACGCAAATTAAATAAAGGTATCAGATATCCAAATGAGATTATTGTTATTTTTGAGCTTAAATTTCAGGTTTAACCATTAAAGCTTCAGCATTTTTCTTGACAAGACGAACTGCTTCCGGATGACGAAGTACCATAATATGCGCACCGCCTTGAAGAAGACCAGTTGCAGTCATTGCTTCCCAAAGGATAGCACGTTCTTCTTGGTTGCCCCAGTTGGGGAAATCTTCTTCAGGAGCAACAGCTTCTTTAGCGCGCCATGCTTCATAACCAACTTGGCAAATTACTGGTTGGGACAGCATTTTGTCGCCGGCAAGAGCGCCCAGACGGCCGCGCTCAAGGATGGAGTAGGTATACTCGATACCATAACCCAGAGCAGCAGTAGCAGGGTCAATAATAACATTGTCAGCTGATAAGCCAAGCTCGGAAATAAGAATGTTCAGCTGTTTACAAATATTGATATCAAGTGGGCTTTGCGCCAGTACTTTGTGTTTATGAACCATAGCTGCAGCGGCAACAGACTTATAGTTGTCTTGTTTTGCCAAACCGATGAGCATATTTTCGCCAGAGGCAGCTTCTGCAACAACAGGCAGAACAGCGTTGTCCTTTTCGTCATCGCCACAGCCAATTACGATTAGAGGTACGCCAACAGCGCCAAGGACATCTTTTACAACTTTAGCACACTCTTCCGGGCTCTTATTGCCAGTATCCGGATGAGCACCCGCAAGTTTAAGATAGATCATGTCTGCGCCGAACTCTACGCATTTTTTTGCCCAAGCAACCGGGCAATCCATAACATCGGCAAATACCTTATTTAAAACAGGATGCCAGTCAGCTTTAATATCCTGAATTTCCATTGCAACTACCGGCTTTAAAGGCATATCGCCTTCGAAATGGAGGAACGGCATTGTGGCGTCGCCGCCAACTGTTACTGTGCTGGTACGGGTGCCACCCTGTTCTTTGGTTGCACCGAGGGTAACGGTATTGATTTTACCGGTATATTTTTCTTTCAACATATTAGTTGCCATAGTTACGCTCCTTCCAAACTTTTAGATTTTTGCTTCTTTACAAATGGCGTTAACTGCCTGAACAGCCACCGAGTTCTCAGGTAAATCAAACAACGGTTGGCTTAATAGGTCATACTTGGCTACCTGTGCATCATAAGGGATTACGCCGATTAGCGTAAGACCGGTTTTATCGATCTCGCCTTGTAATGCAGCCATATCCTCGTCGTTTTGGGTTTTAGTAACAATTAGGTATATATTTTTAACATCCGCTTTCAGGGTATCTACAAGCTGGCGTACGCGACCTGCCGAACGAATACTCCGTGCGGACGCATCACTGACTACAAACATATAATCAATGTCTTGAGTCACCCGGCGGCTAATATGTTCCAGCCCGGCTTCATTATCCATGATTACATAGCCATAGTTTTTACCAAGCTTATCCATGAAACCTTTGAGCAGATTGTTTGGGAAACAATAGCATCCAGGTCCCTCGGGTCCCCCCATCACTAGCATATCAACATGATCTGATTCAACTAATGACGATTGGAGTTTATATTCAATATACGTTTCTTGAGTCATACCAGCTGGTATATTTCTCGGGTTCTTCGTACTGGTTATTAATTCGGATATAGTTTGTTCTACATCCATACCTAAGGCTTCGTTCAGATTGGCATTCGGATCTGCGTCCACTGCCAGAATGGAGCCTTTGTTATTTCTAACCAGATATCGAATGAGTAGTGCGGTAAACGTAGTTTTACCGGTACCCCCTTTACCTGCCACTGCTATTTGTTTTGCCATGTCTTAAAACTCCTTTCAATACACCCATTGCCGCTTCTATCAAAGCCTGACATTGGGGAATAAAGTTAAATCAGTATGAGGGATAAATAATGATGAGACAAATTCATCCATAAATAAATTGCCTGCCGACAATTCAATATAAGTCAGTTTGCTTGCCAAATTGTTGGCTTCAGCCCAGGCCTCCTGTGATAAGAGTGCCATACAGGCTCCTTTTGCCGAGGTATTACCTACATACTTGTACTTCTCTAAAGGGATATCAGGCAATAATCCTATAGCAATGGCATCAGGAATATTGAGATAATTACCGAAACCGCCAGCAACATAAATGTGTTCGATACTTTCTAATTCAAAGCCGACTACATTTAAAAGCGTACGGATTCCGGCAAATACCGCTCCTTTCGCTCTGAGCAGATTTTTGACATCAGCTTCACTAATGATGATATCCCGGTCAAGGTCTGTCTCCTCTTGCCATACCAGAACAAACTCAGGACCTGCCTCACCAATGCGCATCCGTTCAGTAGGCAGGCTGGTTTGAAACTTGCCAGCCCTGTCGATGATACCAGTTTGACGAAGCTTGGCCAGACAGTCTATAAGACCTGATCCACAGATTCCCATTGGCTTGCCATTACTAACGGTGGTATAGGACACTTCATAAGTTTGAGGATCTATTTCCATGCGCTCGATGGCACCATACATAGCCCTCATCCCAAAAGTTATCCCCGATCCCTCAAAGGCCGGGCCAGCAGAACAGGAACAAGTTACCAGCCAGTCTCCGGCGCCTAATACCATTTCACCGTTGGTACCGATGTCAATTAATAAGGATATTGGTGCATCTTCATTGCCCATACCGGTAAACAAAGTTCCTGAAACAATATCTCCGCCAACGTAACTGGCTACTGACGGATAGCTAAATACCAAGGCATCTGCATTTATTCTAATTCCTAATTCCTGTGCCTTAACAACCGGGTAAAAATTAGCTGTGGGAATATAAGGCTCAAGGCGTATGAACTTGGGATTAATCCCCAGGAATAAGTGTGCCATTGTTGTATTGCCAGCTGTCATCATTACACGGATATCGTTCTCTTTAATATGTCTTTGCTTTACCAATAAGTCCATTATCAGTGTATTTATAGTGTCGATTATAGACTGATGAATGTTTTTCATTCCATCTTCCTCATCGACAGCATATACAATGCGGCTAATAACATCATCACCAAACCGTGCTTGACGATTATGTGTACCTGCCGTTTCTAGAATTCTGCCTTTATCCAAGTCAAGTAGGTAAGCAACCACAGTAGTGGTACCGATATCTACGGCAACACCGTATAACGGCTTAGACTCATGTCCTGGCACAATAGCAAGAACTTCCGCTTTACCATTAACCTCAGACAAGAGTACTCGTACTCTAAAATTATCAGCCCTGATAATTTCTCCCAAATTACGAATGATCGAGAGGGGAACATTAATGTCCGTACATTTGGTTTCTTTCTTAAGAGCCATTGTCAGTCGGTTAAGGTCATCGCGATTATCTTGTAAATTCGCAGGCGGCAAGGTCAGCTTAATCCGGCGACATAATGGATTAAGGGGATACCCGTTGAGCGCACACTCCTGCTTTTGTTGAAAAAGCTCCTTTAGCTGCCAAACATGCAATAAATAATCGCTCAAAGCCTCAGACATACCTTGACCTGCCGTACTGCTGTCAACTAGTACCTGATGCTTACTCATTGCCGAAGTTTTAGGTATTTCTACAACTAAATCCTCGTCTTGAACTATAGTCTGACAAGCCAGATTATAGCCCTTCTCTGCCATCCTTGCAGCTAAGTGACTGTCTCTGCGAGCTTTTGCGGTTCCACTCGTGAGCTTAACCGCACATTTACCACACGTACCGTCACCACCACAAGGCGCCTTAATCTCAATGTTAGCTTTGCTTGCAGCTGTAAGTAAGTCCGTTCCTGACTCTACCTCGACTTTGACTCCAGCGGGAAGAAATGTTACGAACTTTTTGTTCATCCTAAATTACCCTCCTAATTCGTTAGCAAGGCTGTTGATATCATTTTATAGCGTGTTTAGGGGGTGATTACTTCACGAGCTGCGGGTAACGTGCTTTAGCAAAAGCCGGAATGCCAGCAGCTTCCTGAGGTCCTACGATTACATCTAACCCAGATTTTTCTTTTAGTTTACCACTGATAATGGCAACATACCCTGGGATAACGATGTTTTTGTGGTTTACTTTGCTCATAATGCCTGTCTTCTCAACGAATTCAGCGATAGGCTCGGCAACAAATTTACCAGCAGCCCAGGCAGTAAGAACGGAAGAGCCATCAGTGTCAACAGCCACAATATAGCCTGGAATCTTGCTGCCAACAACTTCGCCTTCAACTGCAAAGTAGGTAAGAGCAAAGTTGGTGCAAACATATACAGGACAATCAGGTGTAACATCACCAATTTCATAAACTTTAGCTTCAACAGCCATTGGTTTTTGTGGATCAGTGTAAATATTCATGCGCCATGCCATTAACGGCAGAAGCTGGGATTGTTCGTCAGCTTTCATGCAAACGATGCTAGCATATTTAGCAACATAAGTAGCAGCTTCAACGATCTCTTCTTTACTTTCAGTTGCTAAGGTGAATGCAATCATCGGATAGCCGAAAGGACGGAATTTTTTCTTGATAGCCAAACGACGGGCATTAACCATTTCAGCCAAAGTTTTGGATTGAACTTGGCTACCGAAGTCTAAAACAAGTTCTTTATATTGCAAAGCCACTTTTTCAACTAAAGCAGCGGTGTCATCAAGACCGTTGCCTTTTACCACTACAGGGCAGTTATTAGCTTTTGCAAGAGCTACAACTTTCTCCCAGTTTTCAGCAGTAGCGGCATGAAGGAGCGGTTTTTTAGCAGCAACGGCAGGGACAGCGGCTTCTAAACCGGCTGCGTCCGCAACTAACATAAGAGCAAATTCAGTTTTAGCAGCTATGGTTTCAACAGCAGCTTTAAAGGTAGCAGCGTCGCCGGAGCAGTTAGTAACAGCAACCATTTGAATGGCAATTTTTTGACCAACGCGATCCATAACTAAAGCGTTAACTTTAGCGATTTTAGCATCAAGCTCAGCGCCGGACAATTTATCGGAAATTTGGATAGCTAGAGCGGTAGGATGATAGAAAGTTTTGTCATGACGGAAGAGGACAGTTTCGTCACCCATCACGATTTCATTTTCGCCTACACCAACTTTTACAGTACGTACGGGAGGTGCAGTTGCTGCGCCCAAAGTTTCTTTAGCAGCCTCGGTTGCATGTGGACACATGTCAAGGGATGCTTTACCATTAGCCATTGCCATTGCAAAAGCCAGGCAGGTAGGTGAACCGCAGTCTTTACAGTTAGTTTTGGGTAGTTGTTTGAAAATATCCAAACCTGTTAATGCCATTTTCTCTTCTCCTTTCGAATATAAGAACTTATTTTGATAAATATGAGAACCGGGACACATCTGGATGCTCTCTATTATGCGGCCCCGGGATGTGCCCCGAATTCTTACTATTAAGTAGTTAGAACTACATCATCGGATCCATTTTAAGAGCCGGATGTTGTTTTTCTTCAAGGAACGGCAGAATTTCTTCTTCAGTGATACCTACAGTTTCGTCAGCAATCTTGTTAACGAAGTCTGCGCCTAACCCTTCACGCTCAGCAGCATCAATTAGATCCTGACCGAGGTATTCTTTAAGTTCTTTCGGCATCCAGACAATACGTGCCATGCCGCCGTCAGCAGGAATAAACTTAGAGCTTGTAAGATAACGACGGCCTATGCCCATGAAGCCAGGGGTTTGCACGCCACCGCCGCAAGTACCGGCCAGAGCAGAGAAGGTCATACCGGAAGGAGTATCGCCACTATGCTCACGAGTAGTTATCATAATGCCGTTACACATCGGTAATATCGCCATGATAGCCTCAAAGCATCCGCAGGAGGTCATTGGGTCTTCCATCATAGTGTAGAAGTTTACATTTTCTACAGTGCGGTTGGAGTTAGCATAGATGAACTCATTTAGGTTCTTCCAGCTGCCTTTTACGGTGTCAGTGCACTCGCCTTTATCAATCGGCTGGTTCGGGCCAGTCGGGGTAATTTCGTTAGAAGCTTTAGCGTCAAGCCAGCTAACCGCACCGCACAAGCCTACGCGCTCAGGGGAAACAACGCAAACGTGATTCGGCGCAAAGGATTGGCAAAGGGTGCAAGAATAGTAGGTGTCAACCGACTCGTCAGTAAGCCCCTTAAGACGAGCGTCACGAGCTGCGTATTTTTCAATAGCAAGCTTGATTTTTTCTTCAACAACGCTTTGATCAGTAATGATAGTAACTTGTACCCGGTCAATAATAGCCGGATAATCGGATTTGTATTTTGCAATAAGAATTTCGCCAAGATCTTTAATTTTGAATCCAGCTGCATGCGCATTCTTACCAATACGTATCCACATCATATTACGTTGGGCAACGTGCCACAAACCTTCACCGTAGTTGATGAAATAGTGAACCCGGCGCTCAAGTACGCCCTCGAAGTCTTCCTGCATCTTACGACCATAGACGTCAACCATAATACCGAGCGGGAATACGCTGCCTTCCGGCATTTCATCAATTTCAGGTCCGATAACTTGGATTTTGCCGTCTTCAACCTCGTCAGCTTCGCACATCCGAACAAGCTCGAAGCTGGTAGAACGACCGCCGCCGAACTCAACATAGGCGTCTTTCTTACGGATTGTTTCACCTTCGAAAGCAGGTCCGATGGTGATAGGTACAGGGATATCAACGATCTTAATTTTGATGCCGCGCATTTCAAGACCGAGCTTGCCAATCTTTTCATAATCTGGTTCGGATTGATACCAGTCAGGAATTTCTTCGGCTACCGGTTGGTCGGTAACTGTCGGGAAGCCCATGAACATAGCACCGAACTCAGCAGCATATTTAACAACATCATTAGGTCCAAGCTGAATAACAAAGGCCAGAACGCGTTTTGCTTGATATTCGATAGCGCGCTCACGAGCACCGGCAGGAATACCGCCGAAAGCAAGACCGGCACGGAAAGCAAAGTTAACGGCATGAATAACTTGGGTGAAATTACCAAGCGGGAAGGTAATGAAGTCAGCGCCGATTTTAACGTTTTCTTCAATACATTGTTCAATTACTTCATTGACCAAGAAGAGCATAATGCCTTTTGCCTGAAGGCCTTTTACTAGCTTGGCAGTAGATTTGCTGTCTTTACCTTTACCGACGATAACAGCAACGCCAGGAATAGTACCGTCAACCAAAGGAACACCGAATTTACGAATTACCGGGTCGGCAATGAAGCCGGTATAAGGATATTGATCAGGCTGAGCACCATTCAAATAACGAAGAGCCTCTATAACTTCAGCAGCATACAAAGTTGCTTCGCCGTTAAGTTTAGCGTTTTCGAGGTTTAATTCTTCTCTAATATTGGTAGTCCGAATCCGGTTTAGAATCGGAGCAAGATCACCAATTGTGTTTACTTCCTCACCGCTCAGTGAAGTAATTACAGGCAATCTGTAAGCAGTATTAGGATATTTAACCGGACAGTCAGCACCATGTTCCTTTATAGCTTTAGCCAGAAGAATTTCCGCATAGCTGGTAGCTGTGACGGCACCTTCGTAGGCGCCTTTAAAAAGCTCCATAGACATATTGTTTTTCGTCCTCCTTCATAGAGTCAATTCTCATTATCTATTGGGGTAGTACACGATTACGTCCTAACTCTTATCTATTCGGCAGCCGCTTTGGCATCACGGGCTTTTTTACGCATAGCATTCTTCCAGTTACGTTCTTCAATGATTTCTACCAGCCGTTCAGATGCTTTCAGTGCATCAGGCTCCCAGAAGAAGAAACCACCGAATACATCTTCAGCAATTTTTGTAACAACATCGTTAACAAGCTGACTGCCAACAGTCGGAGCAATTACGCCAACATGGGTAGGATTACCATAAGCTACGTTCCAGGAACCGATAGCTACAGCTTTCTCAGACATAGCTTCCGGAGCGCTGACAACATAAGGAACTTCGTGGTTTTCTACACCCATTTCCTTAGCGAGCATGTTAACAAGATCTTGCTGCCGGCTATAGTCAACACAAGAACCGGTATGGAACATCAGCGGTAACTCAGTAGTTAAGCCTGCAGCTGCGTTCAGACGGGCAAAAAACTTTTTCAAGCCTTCGCCGGCATACTTCTTAACAGCTTCGCCATTCATCATGCCTGCTAAAGCATGAGCTTGCGCCGAGCAGCCACCTGCTAACAGGAAGACGTCATTTTTAGCTAATTCGATAGCAATGGCAGTGTGGTTTTGGTCATGAGTACCTTTAAGGTTATTACAACCGATAAGTGAAGCTATACCCTTAATTTCGCCAGCTTCAATTGCATCAACCAGTACGCGAATTGGGTTTTCCGGATTAATTTTACCAAAGATATTGAGTATGGATTCTAAGCTGAAACCGGCAACGACAGTATTCTTAATTTCAGGAATACTAACTTTTGATGCATCACGGTTTTTGTAAGCTTCAATAGCCAAACGGATGATTTCTTTTGCACTGTTGATAGCATTATGCTCGTCAAATGCAAAGTGATAGGATCCAGGAATCTTCATAATAGGCATTGTGGTTACAATTTTAGTGTGGAAGCACTCAGCTGCAGAGCGTAAGCTTGGCATGATACACTGAACGTCAACAACCATAGCATCCATTGCGCCGGTCATAACTGCCAATTCCTGGGTAGCAAAGTTGGTAGCTATGGCAACGCCTTCACGCATGAGAACCTCGTTACCGGTACAGCAGATACCAACAAGGTTAATGCCGGTAGCACCAGCAGCTTTAGCTTCGTCTTGCATTTCTTTAGCGGCATTAACAACCATTTGGCTTAAGAGAGGATTATGGCCATGAAGAGCAATGTTAACTTTGTCAGCTTTGATAGCGCCAAGGTTAGCTTCAGTTACTACAGGTACACCGGTACCAAAGAGAATATCAGATAAGTCGGTAGCAAGATGCTGACCGTCAATATCACACAGAGCAGCCTTCAAGCCGCCGAAGATAATATTAACAGGATCAGAGTCAGTACCAACGTGGGTTTGGTGTAATAATTGAGCAAGACTTAAGTTGATACCGCTAGGCATAATGGTAGTTTTACGCCACAGGTCAAGTCTCTTCTCATCAGTATAAGCGTTAATCCAGGTAAGTTCCTGAGTTTCGTCAACACGACCAAACTCAGCCAGAGCAGCGCTAGCAACGTCTTTAGTAATTGCCATTACATCGCGGCCTTCAGTTTCAACACCGATACGTTTTGCAACACGTACAAGTTTATCGGGATCGGTAACTTTATAGTCATGGAGCTTGCCTTCAGCAACATGCAGAAGGGTTTCAGCAATGTGACGGCCATGATCGGAGTGAGCAGCTGCACCGCCAGCAATGTAACGAACGGTATTTCTAGCAACGATGGTGTAATCAGCGGCACCACAAATACCTTTATTACCGCCTGGCTTCTTGGGCAGAATACGGCAAGGGCCTTGCAGGCAAATACGGCAGCAGATACCGGTGTTACCGAAAGTACAGCGAGGCTCTTGAGCTTTGGCGCGGTCAAATGTTGTTAAAAAGCCGATTTCTTTGGCTCTATCCAGCATTTGAGTGGCTGCCACGTCGATTGTTTTATGTTCGGACATTCTTCTTCTTCCTCCCTATGTTCATCATAGTTGTTTTTCAGGTGAGTCCACTTACAAGGAGCTTAGCTACTCAGGGTCATCTGTAATATGAGGATTTTTTCACATACTCTGTATACAGGTATTCGCTCTATGGTGAGCGAATACCTGCAAGTTTTTGAAAAAATTTGACTTGTTTATAAATTTTCAGTGTCAGCTTAGAATAAGCCGCTAACCTTACCAGTTTGAACGTCAACATCAATCCGACGATACGCAGGATCGGAACTGGTTCCCGGCATTAAGCTGATAGCGCCGGCCATCGGGCAGAGGAACTTGGCGCCGCCATAAACGAGGACGTCGCGGATCGGCAGTCTCCATCCTTTAGGTACACCTTTCCAAGCCGGCTCATGCGACAAGGACAGGTGGCTCTTAACCATCATTGTGCAGTAATCGGCATACTTGGGATCAGACTCAAATCTCTTAGCTTTTTCTTCAGCAAGCGGAGCCCAGTCAACACCGTCAGCTCCATAAACTTCTTTTGCAATTCTTTCAACACGTTGACGGAGCGGCATTTCCAGCGGATACAGGTATTGGAAGTTAACTTCTTCTTTACAAGCATCCATAACGGCATCAGCCAGATCAAGAGCACCGTCGCCGCCTTTGAGCCAATGCTCAGAAACAGCTGCACGAGCACCTGCCTGTTCAGCAATGCGTTTAACCAAAGCATGTTCAGCAGGAGTATCAGTATAGAAGGCATTGATACAAACAACCGGCTTAATACCGGATTTTTTGATCATGTTGATCAAATGTACCATATTTTCGCAGCCTTTTTCTAAGAAACCAAGGTTTTCTTTGGTATATTCATCAGGCAACGGACGACCCGGTACAACGGTAGGTCCACCACCATGCATTTTGAGAGCGCAGACAGTAGCAACAAGAATCGAAACATTAGGTTTCAGTCCGCTCAGGCGGCACTTAACGTTCCAGAATTTCTCGAAGCCGATATCAGCAGCAAAACCGGACTCAGTAACATGATAGTCGAAGCATTTCAGACCAATGCGGTCTGCAATAATGGAGGACTGACCAATAGCAATGTTAGCGAACGGACCAGCATGAACAAAGCAAGGCTGACCTTCAACGGTAGCACACAGGGTAGGATTAACGGTATTACGCATCCAAGCAGTCATAGCGCCGTCAACTTCGAGGTCACCAGTAGTTACAGGCTCACCTGCTCTGTTATAGCCAACAACGATGTGCTTGAAGCGTTCACGCATATCAGCCAAATCTTTAGCAACAGCCAGAATAGCCATTAATTCGGAACCAACAGCAATACCGAATTTGGAATGCATCATGAAGCCATCTTTTTTGCCGCCAAGACCCATGATAATGTTACGGAGACCTTGAGCAGCAAAGTCGATAACCCAGCCCATTTCAATATTTTTGGGGTCGATGTCGAGGCGCTTAAGATTTCTCTTAGCGAGTTCAGCATCGGTATAGTTAGCTTCGTGTTGCATTCTAGCGTTCATAGCAACCATAGCTAAGTTATGGGCGTTCATAATATCGTTGATATCACCGGTTAGACCAAGCGAGAATTCGGTCATAGGAATTAGAAGTGCGTTACCGCCGCCGGCAGCAGTACCTTTTACGTTCATGGTAGGGCCACCGGAAGGCTGCCGCAATGCGCCACCAACGTTTACGCCGCGTTTTCCAAGACCTTCCATAATTCCAATAGAAGTAGTTGATTTACCTTCACCAAGTGGGGTAGGAGTAATGGCGGTTACCTCAATGTATTTGCCATCTGGTTTATCTTTCAGACGGTCAATAACCTTCAAAAAGTCAACTTTTGGAGTTTTGCCGTAAGGAATAATTTCATCTTTTTGCAGCCCCATTATTTCCATGTACTTTTCAGTAGTAGGAATTCTTCCTTCTGCCTCTGCTGCTTCGGCAATTTGCCAGTCTTTCAATACCGTAGGATCCCAAGCCATAAATCTAAATCCCCCTTTTTTTAATTATTTCAGACTGCGTTGGTTCTTGTCTTACTGCATTACTTTTTGTCTTGGCAGTCTGTAATGACGCGTGAATAAATTTCTTCCATACTCGCTTTAAAGGCTCCGGTAAGTATGTCTGCTTCGTTTCCGAGAGCAACATCCAGCAGCTCGTCATCAAAACGAATGACGCCTAACAGTTCTTGAGCCGTAAACTGTTCCTGGATGAATTTTTCTTCTTTGGGAGAACGAATTTTATTAGCAACTACCTTTATTGCTTCAATGCCCAAATCTTTAGCTAACTGCATTACCACCCTAGCTGTCTGAACACTGGTCTTGCTTGCTTCAGTAACCACAATCATAAGATCCATGCCTTTTGATGTGCCCCGGGTAAGATGTTCAATTCCTGCCCCCATATCAAGGATAACTACATCCTCTTTATCCAAAATCAGGGAGTCAACAACTGAGAATAAAAAAGCATTTTCACGGCAATAACATGCCGACCCGCCCGGTTTAACAGCGCCCATCCTTAAAAACTTGATGTTACCCACGCTAATGGAATACTCATCTAATATGTCATCGACGTCGGGATTAAGGCTGTAGAGCAATCCACCACCGGCGCTTTTCTCCTTAATCACTTCCTCCATGTCAATTAGCGGAATTACTTTAGCCAAGATATCATCAGGAATACCTAGCGCAAGACCTAAGCTTGCATCAGGATCGGCGTCTACTGCATAAACCCTGCGACCCGCACAGGCAAATAATTTAGCTAAACTGGCAGAGACAGACGTTTTACCGACGCCGCCTTTGCCGGAGACTGCGATTTTCAAATCTTCACCTCCTCCGCTACGTGTTTCTATCTAAGGATAGATATTCGCGGAAAATTTCGTATTACCTTTATTTGTGGAAATATTTGGCAAGTTAATTAGACATTGTGCCAATTTGTTTAGCTCAGAGTTTTGGCCGTCTTGCTTAACAAACTGGCGCCAGCCGCAGCCGCCACTACTAAATCTTCGGTTGGCAGATAGTACTGAGCCGTGAAGTCAAATAATGCCGTCGCATTAGCCGGAAACTCTTCGTCACCTTCCCAGATAACATAGGTAATTGGAAGCTGAGGCAAAACATTCAGGGTGACAGCAGCATCGCCAAAGCGCGCAATTTGTCCGCCAAGCTTTTCACCTGCTTGGGTTAGAAGATTGGCTTTCTTGCCAAAAACCGCTTTAAAGAAGCCCAATACCCGACCATTAAAGGGCTGTAAATAAATCATACCACCTGGAATTTCTTTAAAAGAAACTAGCTGTCCAGATAAGGGCTGTCCGCCTGCAGTGAGCAAATAATGCAGCAATACAACTTTAGCAGCCACCGGCACAAAATCCTGACGTCCAGCAAAGTTTACCTCGCCTTCAGGATAACTTACGGTATATACGTCCTTTAGATATTTAATAGTAAAAAGACTCTTATTACTATCAAATTCAGCGCCACTGTTTGTAGCCATTGCTTCAGGGTTATTCGCGGCGAGACCAGCGCAAGCTTTTTCATAAGCCAGTTGATAGCCATTTTGCAGATGCTGGGGAGTGCTGTTATCTGTTTGCATCAAACGTGCCTCCTAGTACAATTAAGAGAATTATCGAAGGTTGTTATCTTTACTTAAACTAAGCCATTTTGCATTTCGCAAGCCTGGATCGTTTGTTTACAAAGCACGACAGTGGTTACTGAGCCAACGCCGCCGGGAACCGGAGTGATTTTTTCAACTATCGGCTCTACCTCGGCATAATCCACGTCTCCACAATACTTGCCAGGATTATCCGGATCTTCGTTAATACCTACGTCAATTACTACTTGACCAGGTCTAACAAAGTTAGCTTTAACCATCTTGGCACGACCGACAGCAGCAATAAGAATATCGGCATCCGCACAAACTGCCGGTAAATTATCGGTACGGGAGTGGCAAATTGTTACAGTTGCATGTTCCCGAAGAAGCAGCATAGCAACAGGTTTACCAACTACTTGAGAACGCCCCAGTACAACAGCTTTTTTTCCTTTTAAAGAAATATTATAGAATTTGAGTATATCCATACAAGCAGTAGGTGTGCAAGGAGGGAAGCCGGTAGGATCATCGGTGTAAACCTTAGCTGCACTGCCGATAGTCATACAGTCAACATCTTTTTCCACCGGAATCAAACTGCGAATTTTCTTCTCATCTAATTGCTTGGGCAGCGGTGCAAACATCAAAATACCATTAATTTCTTTGTCAGCACCCACTTCCATCACCGCTTTTTCAAAGGCGGCTTGCTCAATGTCTGCGGGATACTCGAAAACTTGATAAGCCATTCCTATAGAATCACAGGTCTTTTTTGCTCCGCCTTCATAGAAAAGGTCGTCAGGACGAGCACCAACCCGGATAATGCCTAACTTGGGAGTAATCCCTTTTGCCTTGATCGCTTCTACCTTCTGTGCAAGTTCCGTTTTCATGGCATCGGCGACCGCTTTACCGGCTAATCTTTCGGCCATTCCAGATTCCTCCTATTTCTATTTCTTTATTTTGTTAAGCACTAATTCCAGGGTGGCATCAGCGATCTTAGAGCCTTCAGCCAGCAATTTTTCCATTTCCGCCCGATTTTTATTAACATATTCCTGATCCTTAATGGTGTTAAGATTAATAACAACATTAAGCATACCGCTGATAAGAGCCGATTTTAAGAAAACAACACCGCAGCCTACATCGGAAATTGCCAAGTTAGTACCAATTTGCCCCATACGTTCATGGATTTTGATACCTTCGAAGCATTTACGCATAATTTCCATAGGCCCTTCGCAGGCATCTTTAGAACATTTCTCCATAACCTGTTCTTTATAAGCGATTTGCTCCGGAGTATCTTTTGGCAATCCATAAGCTTTGGAAAGAGGCTCAAACACCGCAGCGTCCTCATCCACTAAATGTTTTAAATCAGCAATTACTTTTTCGCCTTTAATGATTAACTCTTTGACTTCATCTTCTACTTCGGCGTATTTCTTTTTGCCTACAGTTAAATTGCCGACCATGTTGGAAAGAGCCATCCCGATAGCACCGCCAAGAGCTGCAGCACCGCCGCCGCCAGGTACCGGAGCCTTTGAGGCCAGCACTTCAAGAAAATCGGAGCAAGATTTGTCTAACATACTCATGATTTTTTCCTCCCAATCCTTCCGTTCTTTTTTGAAATAACAACTGCAAAAAAGTTTCAAAATTAATTAGTTTGTTATTTCACATACATTCCAATGGAAAAAATTCGCTTTATATTCTAAAAATCCTGCTAATTTTTAATTGTCGCAAAAAAATATTATTGTCAAACATTGTCGACTTTGAGCATAAAATAAAATGTGCCTTCCTGTCAGAATTCAGGAAGACACAAATAAAAAAATTAATAATTGCTTTTCATTAAAGCTATAACTGTAGTAAAAAACAATACAACTCCAACCAATCCATTACGCATAAAGTACCGTTGTGTAACCTGACTTAAATCAGTCGGACTGACAATCAGATGTTGATAAATTAGAACAGTCGCCGCGATAATAACACCCAAATAATAAATCGTTGGCAAACCGACAATCACACCCACAAGGATAAAACCAAGAATGCTAAAGGTATGCATAACTCTTGCTATTCTTAAAGCTCCGTCAACACCAAACCGAACAGGCATTGAATTTAATCCATGAGCTTTGTCAAAGGCAACATCCTGACAGCCGTATATTACATCAAATGCCGCAATCCATATTCCAACCGACAATCCCAAGGTAACAGCAACAAGGGATATATCTCCCCTAACAGCTACCCAGGAACCCACCGGCGCTACTGCCAGAGCCAATCCTAACACCAGGTGGCATGTCCATGAAAAACGTTTCATGTACGGATAGATCACTAATGGCACCAACGCCAATGGCCACAGTTTTAGACATAATGGTTGAAGCTGCGCTGCGGCCAACAGAAACAGCAATAAACTACCTACAATTAGTCCCACTGCCTCCCATTGTTTAACTTTGCCAGTAACCATGGGACGCTGGGTGAAGCGCGGATGCAAACGGTCATACTTTAAGTCTATCAAATTATTAAGGGCTAAAGCGGCACTACGCGCCCCAATCATGGCTAACGTAATCCAAAGGAGATCATGTATTGTTGGCAAGCCGCCGGCTGCTAAAAAGCCGCCCATATAAGCAAAAGGCAATGCAAAAACAGAGTGGGACAACGCAATATTTTCCAAGTGGGCCTTTAGCTTACTCAAGGCCCAAATCCTTCCACTTACTGTCAACTACTTTTTTTATTTCGTCCGACATGGTAATTTCATCAGGCCATTCCCGGGTTTGCCCCTCTTGCGCCCAAGTCTTGGTCGCATCTATCCCTACTTTTGTCCCCCAGTTAGGCATTGGTGAGGAATGATCAAGAACATCCAGCGGTCCATCAACCATAACAATATCGCGCCTGGCATCAATATTGTTAAACACCCTCCACCAAACCTCGTTCATATCTTGCACGTTGACATGAGCATCAACAACAATAATCATTTTCGTAAACATCATTTGTCCCATCCCCCACATGGCATGCATTACCTTTTTAGCATGCTGGGGATAGCTCTTTTTAATTGATACTACCGCACAATTATGGAATACACCTTCTAATGGCAGATTAATATCAATAATTTCGGGAAGTTGCGTCTGCAGTAGAGGTAAAAAAATGCGTTCTGTCGCTTTAGCCAAAAAACAGTCTTCCATTGGCGGCTTACCTACGATTGTTGCCGGATAAATAGGATTCTTCCGGTGGGTTATGCAGGTAATATGAAAAACAGGGTACTCATCAGCAAGAGAATAGTAGCCCGTATGGTCGCCAAACGGCCCCTCTACTCTTAATTCATCCATATTGACATAGCCTTCGAGGATAATTTCCGAGCCTGCCGGCACTTCAATATCAACGGTCTCACATTTAACCATCTCAACTGATTTTTTCCTTAAGAAACCGGCAAATACCATTTCATCAATATCCCGCGGCAAAGGAGCTGTAGCCGAATAGGTTATCACAGGATCGCCACCAATGGCAACGGCTACCTCAATCTTATCTTTACCCAATTCCTGATGGGCACGATAGTTTTCGGCACCGTTTTTATGAATATGCCAATGCATCCCCGTAGTATTCTCATCAAATACCTGCAAACGATACATGCCAACATTGCGTTTGCCAGTAAGCGGATTTTTAGTAAATACTAACGGCAGTGTTATAAACCGCCCTGCATCTCCCGGCCAACATTTGAGAATCGGAAACCTGGCCAAAGACGGTTTATCCTTAATGATAACCTCTTTACACGGAGCGTGTTTCACATACTTGGGGAAGTTGATTGCCCTTTTTGCCGCTGGGATAATTTTTATCAAATCCATCTTATTTTGAAGCGAAATATAGGGGAGTTTCAATATCTGCCTTATTTCCTGGGCAATATCGTCAATCTTCTCGACCCCAAGTGCTAAAGCCATACGTTCCATACTGCCAAAAGCATTCATTAATACAGGCATATCATAGCCTTTCACGTTTTCGAACAGCAAGGCAACGTTTTTATCTCCTTTCATCTTTGAGATCCGGTCGGTAATTTCAGTAATTTCCAGTTCGCAGTCGACAGGCTGAGTAATACGTTTAAGCCAGCCTCTCGACTCTAGTTCAGTAATAAATTCCCGTAGGTCATTATAGGCCAAATTGAAATACTCCTTTCAAACTACGAGATAATTATTTCTTCAATATGTATTTTACGATTAGTAAACTAACTTCATAGAGTAGAATCATTGGAACTGCAATCATGGTTTGGGAAAAGACATCAGGCGTCGGTGAAATTACTGCCCCAACGACAAACGACATTACAAGCACCAATTTGCGTTTAGCTGCAAGAAAAGTCGAACTGATAATCCCCATTCGCGCCATAACCAATATAAATAAGGGCAATTCAAAAATGAATCCGAACGGAATCAAAAAGGAAACGACAAACGATAGATATTGCCCGATTGAAAACATCGGTTGAAGATTCTCTGTGGCAAACCCCATAAAAAACTTAATTCCGGCCGGCAAAACTAAGTAGTAAGAAAATACTAAACCGACAAAAAACAAAATAATGGAAGCAGGCACCAAAAAAATACCGGCAGTGCGTTCATTATTAGTCATAGCCGGCACAATAAAAGACCATAGTTGATACATAACCACCGGAAGCGCAATTAGAAATCCGGCAAAGAAAGAAACTTTAAGATAAGTAAAAAAAGCTTCTGCCGGATTCATATAATAGAGTTTTCCTGCCGGAGCCGTTATCAATCCCGTAATCTCAGCAGCATAAAAATAGCAGCCAATACTACCAATCGCAATTGCCGCTATCATAATAATTATACGGCGGCGTAGTTCTTCCAGGTGTCCAATTAGAGACATTGAATTTTGGGGCTGCTCTTCTTCTATGGACTCTTCTTCAGCAAAGGATTCAGCCGGTGAGTCGTTTTCCCGAATAACCTTATCACTATAAATTAGAACATCAGTTTCCGGTTCCGCCTGTACCGGCGTATTTTCATCACGCGTGTATTCTGGCATCAAACACCCTCACTTTTTCTCGTCAGGTTGCTTAACGTCAGGTTTAGCCTCAACTTTAATCGGTTCCTCTTTTGGATTAGTAATATCAGTGCTGGCCCGACGAAATTCTTGAATACCCTTGCCAATAGCCTTACCAACTTCGGGTAGTTTGCCAGGACCAAATACAATTAAGGCAATTACTAATATTAAAACTAATTCTGGCATGCTGAAACTAAACATTATTACCATCCCCTTTGTTCATACTTACACACATATTATACCTGCCAGTCCCCAAAAACACAATGTGGCAAAATAACAGGAAAAAACGGCCGCCTTGCCTGTCCTAATGCTGGACGGTATAAAGGAGAGCCGCAATTCGCTGTTAGGAAATTTATATTTCTATCCAAGTTAATATTTGCGCAGTCCCACAAAATCAGCGACCGCTACTAATGCTTCTTTTACTTCGCTGCTCAATGTCGGCGGCAAAATATTACGTGCATGCTGCAAATATTTATTTACTTGAGCATAACTGTATTCTATCGCTTCCGTTTGGTGGATAATTTCCAGTCCTCGTTTAACATCATTATCGGTCATGTTCTGCTTTATAATAATGTTTCTCAATTCATCTCGATCAGGACTATTCTTCAGAGCATAAATAACAGGCAATGTTACTATCCCCTGCCGCAGGTCGTTGCCAACCGGTTTACCCAGTTGTTCGGCGGAAGCTGTGATATCTAAAATATCATCAGTAATTTGGAAGGCCATACCTATTGCATTCCCATACTCCTTCACCTGAACAACTTCTCTTTCATCGAGTCCGGCAGCCATAGCGCCCAGCTCACAACTAGCAGCGATAAAATCTGCCGTTTTTTGTGCAACCCTAAGCCGGTAATCAGCCTCATCCTGATCCGGATTAAAGGATTCTTTCATTTGATCAATTTCGCCTTCACACATAACAGAAATTACATCTGTCAAAACCTTCAGCATCTCTTTGTCAGCGCCAACAGCGACGGCTGAAAATGCTTTGGCAAACAGATAATCACCTGTTAACACAGAGCTATAATTACCCCACCGGGCATTAGCCGTCGGACGCCCCCGGCGGGTTGAAGCATCATCAATAACATCATCATGGACTAAAGTTGCCATATGAATGAGTTCAATAGCAACTGCCAACGGCAGCAATTTGTTGTGATCAGGACAGCCGCCACGGGCACATAACAGAAACAAGGCGGGTCGTAAGCGTTTACCGCCCGCCTGCACCAAATGCACACTAATGTCGTTAACTAAGTCTACCGGAGATTGTATTATAGAATACAGTTCCTGCTCCACTGCCACGAGGTCATCTTGAACTATATCAAATATGTTGTTTGGGAATTTGCTCACTAGATAATCACCTACAAGACAAAATCTGTTTCTATAATACACCATTATGCTGGCAATCGTCTACCATAATAATACGTTTTATTTATTTTTTTCCACACGAATTGCGCAATCCGGGCAAACCATTTGACAAATGCCGCAGACAATACACTTTTTCATATCTGCCTCTACGCGCGGCGTGCCGTAGACACCCAAATCCTCCGACCAACTTATACACTTAACAGGACATTTCTCTATGCATAAGCCACATCCTTTGCATAGGTTAGGGAAATTTGCCCAGAGGCCTTTTTCACTGTCATATTTTGCTGATTTCCAGTTAACTTTAGCCATTTTTTCCCCTCCTTACATCGCACTTTTAATGAGTTGATAACCGCGTTCAAGAGCCTTGAAGTTCATCTCACGAAGTTCGGGATTTTTATTAAATTTGTCACCAAGTTTAGTTTCAAGTGCTCGCTTGATGCTATCCATCGGCAGCACTTCAGTTGCTGCAATTACAGCGCCCAGGATAATTACGTTGAAAACGCGTGGATGCATTTCATTTTTAGCAATATCATTGGCTGGGATGGCTACAACTTTCTTAACTTCAGGAATATCATCAGGATCTACCCCCGGCCCCGGCTTAGTAAATGAACAGGTTTTTGGTTCCCCCGCGATCAAGTCTTGCGGCAAATCGGCGTTAGGATGTTCTGCCGTAGGACAAGGCGGGGTTACGTCAAAATATTGAAGACCAATAATGTTGTCATTTACTTCGCCTTCTTGGATCAAAGAATTATCGTAAATATACACGGTATCTTTGCCTGCATATGTTTTGGTACGCTCTACAGCACGTGGACTTACAGGAATAAGAATATCTGCCTTCTGAAACTTAGGTGCACCAATTTCGCCATCACTTACCTGCACAAAAGCAATAGAAACACCACCGCGCTGCTCCACTCCGAAGTTAGGAATATATAAGGCGTTTTTCCCTTCTTCATTTGCCGCTTCAGCCAGTATTTCAGCAATTGACTGAACCCCTTGTCCACCTTCGCCGGCTATTGCAACTTTTATAACTTTTGCCATTGTTTAGCCCTCCTTTACTTGCGGCGTACGCAGTTCGCCGACTTTAAAGTATTGAGCCATATCTTTTTCAACAAATTCCCATGTTTGTTTAGCATTAGTACGCCAGTTAGTGGGACAGGAGGACAGGCATTCTACAAAAGAAAAACCATTACCGTCAATTTGATTTTGTAACGCTTTTTTAATGAACCCCTTGAGTTGGCGGGCATTAGCAATGGTACCCCGAGCAACATACGCACCTTCAGGGGCTACTGCCGCAACCATTTCCGGTCCTTTGGTCGGATGTCCGGTTTGCTCAACATCACGGCCATAGGGAGTAGTTTCTGTTTTCATACCAGGCAACGTTGTTGGTGCCATCTGTCCGCCGGTCATACCATAGTTACAGTTGTTGCACAAAATTACAGTAATTTTTTCTCCGCGGACAGCCGCATTAAATAAATGCTGAGAACCAATTGCGTAGCCGCCGCCGTCTCCCATATAGGCAACACCGACAATATCCTCATTGGCTCGTTTCATACCGGTAATTACCGGAGTAGTCCGCCCGTGATGGGTTTGAACAGTATCCACATTAAAAAAATCCCAGGCCAAAAGTGAACAACCAATATCACAGCCAAATACCATTTTGTCTTTTATCCCCAGTTCATCAATGGCCTCACCAAGACATTTCAAGATAATACCATGGCCACAGCCCGGACAGAACTTATGGGGTTTTGTATCTTCATTCCAGCTTGTCGGAATGGCCGGCTGGAGAATGCCTTTTTCATTTAACTCTTGCATGGTAGTCCTCCCTCCTGTTTCTACAGTTTGTTATATTCTTCAAGGATTTCTTCAGTGGTAATACCAACACCCGGTCGAAGCATGGGGACAAGCTCGATAGTACTGCCGAAAATTTCTTGTTGAACAAGCTTCAAAAGCTGCCCGTAGGCTGATTCCGCGACAAGCAGCTTCTTAGCACCTTTAATAGCTTCTTTTAGCTCTTTACCTGGGAAAGGACGCACAGTAATCGGACGGAAATATCCGACTTTTTTGCCCTGAGACCGCAATTGATTATAGGCGGTTAGGGCTGCGCGGGATACGATACCATGAGTAATGAGTATTACCTCCGCATCTTCACACCCCTTGGCATCCCATTCAACGACTTCTCCAGCCATTTTATCCCATTCATGCTGGTTCTTCATTACCACTTCGTATAATTCATCTTCGGTATTGTACGTATTACGAAGATGCTTAATTTCACGCCCCGGCTTTTCAGTATCGCCAAGGATGGCTTCCGGTTTAACCAAAGACATTCCCTTTTCTTCCGGATCATATATGGTTAACGGTTCGCGCATTTTTGCCTGATAACCGTCACCCAATACAAAGGTAGGAAAACGGTATTTCCAGGCGGAATTAAATGCTTTTATCGTGTAATCAAATAATTCTTGATGGGTAGCGGTTGAATAAACAATACGATGCCCTTCGCCATTACCGCCGAAAGTGGTTAGGGTTGTTTCTTGCTGTGCATAAATTACAGTGGCTGTCGAGGGACCGCCCCGCTGCTGAATTATGTACACGATTGGCAAACGCATCATTTCGGCCATACCAGCCGATTCCTGCATAAGTACATTTCCAGGACCTGCAGTAGCCGTAAAGGCCTTTCTGCCTGTCATAACGCCACCAAGAGTGGTAAAACCGGCAGAGATTTCATCTTCTGTCTGGAGGAAGCGTTTGCCGTGCTTGGGAGCAAGTCTTGTCCAATAATGCATAATCTCATTTTGCGGGGTGATTGGATAGCCATACATAATATCGGCTTTAGCTGCCACCGCAGCCCAGGCACACACCTCATTGCCTGTCATAAAAACTCTTTGTTCACCTTTCAGTGAAACTTCGGCCATAAGAGCACCTCCTGAAATATGTAACCTTGTGTAGTTTCAGATTTTGACTGAAACTACTCAGACCATAGCCTGACTGCCGCCCACAAATGGCTTTATGGACAGTAGTAAAGCTAGGGAGTGCGCGAAGTAAAATAATATGAAGGTGGGTATATTTTCCCCACCTTCATATCATACCCAGTACATACCGTTTCTATATACTAAGTTAAATCTATAAAATTTTATTACTAAAAAAATTCATCCATATAATAATCTAGACATTGCTATGTTAAGCAAACAGGGCTCCTAAAGCAATAGACATGATTTTAGCTTCATAACTATCTGCCCGCGAGGTCACCACTACAGGTTTGGCAGCGCCTAAGATTAGACCGGCTATTTTGCCGTTAGCTATATAAACCAATGATTTGCCAAGCATATTGCCTGCTTCAATGTCGGGTGTAATCAAAATATCGGCCATGCCGGCAACAGGACTGCTAATACCTTTATGCTTTGCCGCCTCGAAATTGATAGCATTATCAAGCGCTAAAGGACCATCAATCAAAGCACCCTTAATCTGACCGTGATCTGCCATCTTGGCAAGCGCGGCGGCATCTAGAGTAGCCTGCATATCAGGGTTAACTACCGCAACGGCAGCCCGGCCATATTCTATCACTCCTTTTTCAGATAGGCGGGAAAATAACTCATACTGGTTTTTTTCCATTCCCGGGTACTGAATAATAAAATATAACCTTCAAGGCCTGCCGCCTGAGCTAATTCAGCGGCTAACATCTGACATTCCGCCCGCGTATGTGCATGCAGCATTGTATAAAAATTATAAGGCCACTCCGGTTGTTCCATGCGGGAGTAACAATGGGTAACCGTGCGATAACCTGACATAAGTCGTCCAACTTCACCGAGACGTGATTGCGGAACTTTCCAAGCACAAAGAGCATTGGCGGCAAAACCCACTTCCCGATGCTTAAGCACCGCACCCATTTTCCTAAGTTGCCCAGATTGACGGTATTTCTCCAATCGTGTCAGAAGTTCTTGCTCATTAATCCCAATCTTAGCCGCTAATTCCTTATATGGTTCAGCAACTAACGGAAAATCTTCTTGCATAACTGCAATAATCTTCTTGTCCAGGTTATCTAGCATAAGGCACCTCACCGACCACTTGATAGTATTTTAAACAGTCTGATTTTTCTTATAAATTGAACTCTACGCTTACCTTGAATTTTTCAACTGCCGGAAGACTGATTAATGCATCAACCCCCGGCAGATTGCGTATAGCCGTGAGCGTTCGCTCCTGTTCGGTCTGTTCAGGAGTGAGTAGAGTAAACCAGAGGTTATATTGCCCTTCGCGCTCATAGTTATGTGTTACACCCTGGTAGGAATTAATAGCTTGCGCAACTGAGCTTACATGTTCCGGTCGTACTCTAGCCGCTGCCAATGTGCTTACATAACCCAAACATGCGGAATCAAAAAAAGCTCCCATACGCCTGATGTAGCCATTTTCCTTAAGCCAAGATAATCGTTCCAAAACAGTGGCTTCATCAACATTCAGCCACTCTGCTACTTTTGCAAACGGACAAGGCTCAAGAGGGAGCTTTGTTTGAATTACATTAAGCAATTCTTTATCAAAATCAGTCAGCATATACCCCTCCAGGTTTTGACGAAAATTAAGGGACAGCCGGCTGACTGTCCCTCCGTATAGCATTATTATTTTAACAAAATGTTCCTGATAACGTCAAGAAGTTCGTCCCGGCCAGTCCCATTTACCGCCGAGTAAGCAATAATTTGGGAATCAGGATTAAGTGCAGGCATTTTAATATCCTTTTTAATTATCTGCACATGCTGCGCCACCCGGCCCCTGGTAATTTTGTCGGCTTTCGTAGCCACTACTTGAACGTTAAGCCCATGCTCAATTAGCCATCGATATACATTAATGTCACTTTCCATTGGCGGATGACGCACATCGATAAGCTGACACACTAGTTTAAGCCGCTCAGAATTCAGCCAGTATTCTTCAATAAATTTTGACCAGGTTGCCCTGGCGGTCTGGGCTCTTTTCGCGTAACCATAACCAGGAAGGTCCACAAGCATAAACTCTAATCGCGATTGATCGGAAAGCTTGCCGGTAATTTTAAAATAATTAATAGTTTGGGTTTTACCGGGTGTACCGCTGGTACGGGCTAAACCGTTATGCCGGCAAAGGGAATTAATAAGTGAGGATTTGCCTACATTAGAGCGACCGATAAATGCAATTTCGGCCAACTCACCTTCCGGATATTGGCTGGCATTGACAGCGGTAGCTGCATAACTGGCATTTATGATAGTAAAGGAAGCCGTCTCAGTCATTATTCTGTCACCATAGCGGTTTTGAGTACTTCATCCATATGTTCGACCAGCACAAATTCAAGACTGCGTTTTACATTAGGCGGAATTTCGTCAATATCACGCTTGTTCTCTTTCGGCAGGATTACTTTTTTTATTCCTGCACGATGCGCGGCCAAAACTTTTTCTTTAACACCGCCAACAGGCAACACCCGTCCACGGAGTGTAATTTCCCCTGTCATTGCAAGATCACTTCTAATAGGTTTACCGGTCAATGCTGAAGCAACTGCCGTTGCCATGGTAATTCCGGCTGATGGGCCATCCTTGGGTATAGCGCCTTCCGGCAGATGAATATGAATATCTAATTTTTCATGGAAATCTTCTTCTATTCCTAAGTCTGTGGCCCGTGAACGAATATAGCTAAAACCCGCCTGAGCAGATTCCTGCATTACGTCACCAAGCTGGCCTGTTAAGGTCAGTTTTCCCTTACCCTTCATCGTAGAAATTTCAACAGCAAGTACATCACCGCCAACTTCAGTCCAGGCCAGCCCGGTAGCTACACCTACCTGACTGTTTTTTTCCGCTTGAGCATGGCGGAATTTGGGTGCACCTAAGAAAGTGTGCAGATTTTGCGCTGTTATTTTTATAACAGGCCCTTTATCTTGAACAATTCTCCGGGCAGCCTTACGGCAAAGATTAGCGATGTTACGCTCTAGGTTCCTCACACCGGCTTCCCGGGTATAATCACGGATAACTTTTTGAATTGTACCTTCAGAAAACGAGATTTGCTTAGCTGTCAAGCCATGGTCGGCAGTTTGCTTGGGTACAAGATACCGTTTAGCAATCTCTACCTTTTCCTCTTCCGTATAGCCAGCAATAGTAATAACTTCCATACGGTCTAACAACGCCCGCGGAATATTATGCATTACATTGGCTGTCACTACCCAGAGTACTCGGGATAAATCATAGGGCAGCTCAACATAATGATCACTAAAGGTATTATTTTGTTCCGGATCCAATACCTCAAGTAACGCTGCCGAAGGATCACCACGGAAATCGGCACTCATTTTGTCAATTTCGTCTAAAAGAAACACTGGGTTTTTAGATCCTACTGTCCGCATTCCCTGAATAATCCGTCCAGGTAAAGCGCCTACATAGGTCCGGCGATGACCTCTGATTTCAGCTTCATCACGAATACCACCCAAAGAAACACGAACAAACTTACGTTCCATGGCACGAGCTATAGAACGCGCCAACGAGGTTTTACCAACGCCAGGTGGTCCGACAAGGCATAAAATTGGTCCTTTCATTTTTTCCGTCAATTTACGAATCGACAAATACTCTAAGATACGTTCTTTTACTTTTTCCAAGCCATAATGGTCTTCGTCAAGAATTTCTTCAGCGACAGTAATATCCAACCGGTCTTCGGTCTCCACATTCCAAGGCAGAGCTAACAGCCAGTCCAGATATGTACGTATAACTCCGCTTTCAGCCACCATCGGCGGCATTTTTTCCAGACGGTCAATTTCTTTATTAATCTTTTCCGTTACATCTTTAGGTAAATCTTTTTCTTTAACCCGCTGCCGGTATTCTTCGACCTCGGCAGTACGTTCATCTTTTTCCCCTAGCTCTTTTTGTATGGCTTTGAGCTGCTCACGCAAATAGTACTCTTTTTGCGTCTTTTCCATTTGTTTGCGAACACGGACATGTATTTTCTTTTCTAGTTCGAGAATTTCCATTTCACGTCCGAGTATTTCACATAACCGCTCTAACCGCTCATTAATTTCTACTGCATCTAATAAAGTTTGCTTATCTTCAATTTTAAGTGATAAATGACTGGCAATAAGGTCCGTTAAGCGGCCGGGTTCTTCTACCACAACAACCGACACCAACGTCTCCGGAGGGATCTTCTTACTTAATTTAACCCATTGCTCAAATTGATTGATGGCAGTACGGGTAAGCGCCTCGATTTCCGGTGTTTTAGGTTCATTTTCGGTAAATTCACGAATTTGGACTTGATAGTAAGGATCAAAGTTAATAAATTCTTCAATTTCGCCTCGATGAAGACCTTCTACCAATACCCGGATAGTACCGCCGGGCAATTTTAATAACTGTTTAATTTCAGCAACAGTGCCGACTGAAAAAATATCTTCAGGCTGAGGCGTATCGTTTTGAGCATCCTTCTGTGAGGCCAGCATAATCAATCGATCTTGTACCATGGCTTCTTCCAAAGCACTAATGGACTTTTCGCGACCAACATCCAGATGAATAATCATATATGGGAATACTAGTATTCCCCTCAGCGGCAAAAGTGGTATTGTACGCCGTTTTTCCGCCAAAATTGCTTCCTCCCTTCGCTAACCATGCGGTATTGTAATGCAATTAGTAGTAGTTTCAACACCACTATCTAAAATATTCTGAGTGCCTATTAAAAAATCCTTTTATTTGCCAATAATAACAGCCGGGCTAAACTACCCGGCTAAAAGTTAAACTTTATCAACACCAGCAGCGGCTAAGACTTCTGGTCTAACTGCCGGTACATCCTGTCTAAGCACTTCGCCAGTTTTGATCATGGCATGTTTCAGTACTTCCTGAAAGGTTTCAACGGGAATGACTTCTATATCCATATTTTTATACAACTCTTGCCAGTTTTCACTTGGAATTATTACCCGTCGCGCTCCGGCTTGTTTTGCAGCCACTATTTTTGCACTTACCCCACCGACCGGCTTAACAAAACCGCGAATAGAAATTTCACCAGTCATAGCCACGGTATTGTCAATAGGAATATTGTTTACCGCAGAATAGACCGCCGCAGCTACCGTTACTCCGGCTGAAGGCCCATCAACAGGAGTTCCTCCAGGAAAATTAACATGTATGTTATATTTATGATATTCAATACCAAACTCTTTGGCTAATACTGTAAGTACATTATCCAGCGACCCTTTTGCCATGCTTTTGCGTCGCATGGTACGCCCCGGGGAACCAATTTCTTCTTCATCCACTATTCCTGTGATAGTCAAATTACCAGTACCATAAGGATTAGGTACTGCAGTTACCTCCAACTCCATAAGCATTCCTATATTTGAGCCATATACAGCTAAACCGTTTACTACGCCAACTTGCGGTTTCAGCGGAATCTTTTTTTCCGGACGCGGACTGTACTGTCCAAAATTGATAACCCATTCCGCATCAGCCTGGGTAATCGTGCGTTCGGCTTTACCGCTGCTCTGCACAATACCTGCTGCAATCTGAATGATATTAACAGCTTCCCTGCCATTTGTTGCAAAACGCTTGATAACTTCCAACGCACCCTCATCTAGTACATAATTAATCTTTTTTGCGGCATTCAGCGCGATGGTGCTAATCTCATCAGGCAGCAAGGGCCGGAAAAATATTTCTACACAGCGGGAACGAATAGCTGGCGGAATATCTTGCGGCATCCGGGTAGTAGCACCAATTAATCTGAAGTCTGCAGGCAACCCATTTTGAAATATATCATGTATATGCTGCGGTATATTGGTATCCTCGCTGTTATAATACGAACTGTCGAGAAATACCTTCCTGTCTTCTAGCACCTTTAATAGTTTATTCATTTGGATATGATGGAGTTCGCCAATTTCGTCAATAAACAATACTCCCCCATGCGCTTTGGTTACAGCTCCGGGTTTTGGCTGGGGAATACCTGCCATGCCTAACTGACCGGCGCCTTGGTAAATAGGATCATGCACGGTTCCAATAAGCGGATCGGCAATTCCTCGCTCATCAAACCTGGCTGTTGTGGCATCAAGTTCGATAAATTTAGCAGTCATGTTGAATGGTGAGTACCCATTTCGCCTTGCTTCGTTTAAAACTAAACGGGCTGCTGCCGTCTTGCCTACCCCTGGAGGGCCATAAATTAAAACGTGCTGAGGATTAGCGCCGCATAATGCTGCACGAAGCGCTTTCAAGCCTTCTTCTTGACCGACGATTTCGGAAAAGTCGGATGGACGAGTTTTTTCTGCCAATGGTTCAGTCAAAGATATTTCCCGCATCTTTTGCAGCTTGTCCATTTCTTTTTTGGATTCACGCTCTACCGCTACTTTATTTCCTTGCTGCGATTTGAGCAGATTCCAAAAATAAAGCCCTATAACCACGGCAAAAAACAGCTGAATCACACTGATAATATTGACAGCATAATCCAAAATTCCATGAACCTCCCTTCCCGGGCAAAGATTTTGGGTGCTTTTTTTTTATCATGAGTCTAGTATAGGCAATGCCAATTATTTTATCCTGGCAAAACCCGGCAAGCTGATTGCACAAAATACAAGTTTAAAACGATTAATGAGCAAAAAAATAAAGGAGCGCAATGCTCCTTTATTTTAAGCAGATTCTTCTTTTTTCTTACTTTTGCGTTCGGCAGCTACCAGCATCGGTTCTTCTTTATTGACGATAACTTCTTTAGTGACAATGCATTTCGCAATATCAGTACGTGAAGGGATATCATACATAACATTACGCATGATACCTTCAATAATTGCTCTGAGTCCTCTAGCGCCGGTATTTCGCTTTAAAGCTTCGGCAGCAATAGCCCGTAAAGCATCTTCTTTAAACTCAAGCTGAACATTATCTATTTCCAAGAATTTTTGATACTGTTTAACAAGAGCATTCTTGGGCTCAATCAGAATACGCACAAGAGCATCTTCGTCAAGTGCATCCAATGTAACAATTACCGGCAGTCGACCAACAAATTCGGGAATAAGTCCAAATTTAAGAAGATCTTCCGGTAGAATGCTTTTAAGCATTTCACCTAATTGTTTCTTTTCTTTGCTGCGTACTTCAGCACCAAAACCCATAGATTTTTTGCCTATTCTAGAACCGATAATTTTATCAATTCCATCAAAAGCCCCGCCACATATGAAGAGAATGTTAGTAGTATCAATTTGGATAAATTCTTGATGCGGATGCTTGCGACCACCTTGCGGCGGTACACTGGCAACCGTACCTTCAAGAATTTTTAGAAGCGCTTGCTGCACTCCTTCACCAGATACATCACGGGTGATTGAGGGGTTTTCCGACTTGCGGGCAATTTTATCGATTTCATCGATATAGACAATTCCCTTTTCTGCCTTTTCCACGTCATAGTCCGCAGCTTGGATGAGTTTTAATAGAATATTTTCTACATCCTCACCTACATAACCCGCTTCGGTTAACGAGGTTGCATCTGCAACGGCAAAGGGAACATTAAGAATTTTAGCCAACGTTTGTGCTAAAAGCGTTTTTCCACTGCCAGTTGGGCCAAGCATAATAATGTTGGACTTCTGCAACTCAACATCGTCCATTTTTGCGCCTAAATTAATACGCTTATAATGATTATATACAGCTACTGCCAGTGATTTTTTAGCTTCTTCCTGGCCGATAACATATTGATCAAGAATATTATTTATTTCCTTAGGCTTAGGAACATCGCGAAGTTCAACATCAATGTCTTCACTTAGCTCTTCTTCAATGATTTCATTGCACAGTTCTATGCATTCATCACAGATATATACTCCTGGCCCGGCAACAAGTTTCTTTACTTGTTCCTGTAGTTTGCCGCAAAAGGAACACTTTAGTTGACCCCTGTCATCACCAAATTTCAACATATTACCACCTCTCTACTTGGGAGTCTCCTTGTGTCTGTCACCCCGCACCACGACTGCATCAATGAGACCATATTCTTTTGCCTGTTCACTGGACATAAAGAAATCCCGTTCGGTATCATTTTGAATTTTTTCCATAGGCTGACCGGTATGGTGAACAAGAATACTATTGAGGTGTTCACGCATGCGAAGGATTTCCCTGGCGTGAATTTCAATATCGGTGGCTTGCCCTTGCGCGCCTCCCAGCGGTTGGTGAATCATAATCCTTGAATTAGGCAACGCATAACGTTTGCCTTTAGCACCGGCGGCGAGTAATAAAGCGCCGGCACTAGCTGCCTGACCTATGCAAATAGTAGAAACATCTGGTTTAACATATTGCATGGTATCATACATAGCCAGGGCGGCAGTCACCACTCCCCCCGGGCTGTTAATGTAAACGTGAATATCCTTATCAGGATCTTCTGATTCTAAAAACAACAGCTGAGCGATTACCAAGTTAGCCACATTGTCGTCAATTGGTCCACCGATAAATACAATACGATCTTTTAATAACCGTGAGTAAATATCATATGCCCGCTCACCACGGTTAGACTGCTCTACTACAATTGGCACATAAGACATGAGAAATCACCTCAAACTAAAATTATTTTGCTGCTACACTATCAATAATGAGTTGAGCAGCCTTTTTCCGCAAAACAGAATCTTGCAGTGCCTGGAAGCGGCCTGTTTCGCGAATAACTTTCATAATTTCTTCCACAGTAGTTTGATAATTCATCGCCATTGACTGAACTTCCTGCTGCATTTCTTCAGGAGTTGCAGTAAGCTCTTCAGCTTTTACAATAGCTTCCAATACTAAGTCGGTTTTAACATTATAGAGTGCAGACTCACGGTAGTTGTCGCGAAGAGCTGCTATATCCATTTTAGTATATTCAAGATATTTATCAAGTTTCATACCGCGTTGCTGCAGGTTAATATCAAAATCCTGAATCATGTTATCAATTTGATTTTCAACCATTACTTCAGGAATATCAAGAGTTGCATTATCTACCGCTGCTTTGATACCCGCTGTACGGAACTCACGTTCCGCTTTCATCTCCGCAGCCTGTTCTAACTTATTCTTAATGTCGGCTTTTAATTCCGCTAAGGTTTCAAAATCGCCGGTTTCTTTAGCAAATTCATCATCAAGTTCAGGCATTTCCTTGCGCTTAATGTCATGAATATTAACGGTAAAAGCAGCCGCTTTACCAGCTAATTCAGCAACAAAATATTCTTCTGGAAAAGACACATTTACTTGACGCTCTTCACCGGTCTTAGCACCGATCAGTTGGTCTTCAAAACCAGGAATAAAGCTGCCGGAACCAATTTCCAGCGGATAGCTCTTGCCTTCGCCGCCTTCAAATGGAATACCGTCAATAAAACCTTTGAAATCGATAACAGCTAAGTCGCTCTGCTGAAGCTCGGCATCTTCAACGACAACCATTTTTGCATTCCGGTTACGTCTCTTTTCAAGCTCGCTATCTACATCAGCATCAGTAACTGGTGCAACAGTTTTTTCTACAGCAAGCTCTTTATATTGACCTAGAGTAACTTCTGGTTTTTTAACCACAGTGGCTTTAAACACCAGCGGTTGATCTTCAGCTAAAGTAACAACTTCTATCTCCGGACGGCCAACAGGGTCAATGGCTTGTTCAGCCAGCGCCTTATTGTAAGCCGCAGGAGCCAATATTTCAAAAGCTTCGTCAAGCAGAGCCTCTTTACCAACACGCGTTTCAACTACCTTGCGTGGTGCTTTGCCTTTACGAAAACCAGGGATGTTGACTTGATTGGCCAGCTTATGGTAAGCCTTGTCCAGGGCTTTAGCCACCTCTTCTTGTGGGATTTCCAGGTTAAGCACTGTTTTATGATTGTCTATTCTTTCCGCTGTTACCTTCATTTATGTATTTCCTCCTTATTAAATTAAACTGCTGACACAGCTTATCGACTGTCAACATAGTCCCTATAGTAGTATTCCCATTATTGACATAATTTTTATGGTTTTCCTGGTATATCCATAAAAAACCTCAACCAGTTTCCATTTTTTGCAGCAATGTCATGCATAATATCATACCACAATTAGCTATTAAAGACAAGATATGAGCAAAAAACCCAGCAGATATTGCTGGGTTTAAATTTCGATATGGAGCGGAAAACGAGATTCGAACTCGCGACCCTCGCCTTGGCAAGGCGATGCTCTACCGCTGAGCTACTTCCGCAATTTCCTTAAGAACGAAATTAATTATATACCATAAAAATGTGTTTGTCAACAAGAATCCAAACAAAATCACGTACAACTATCACCTCCAGCCCCCCCCTGCATATTATGGAATAAACATATAATAACACGGTTTGCGCCAAACCCTGGCCAAAACCACTGTTATCCTATTCTGTTTTCCCATAGCTCCTTGTGTTAAATAGAAAAAAGATGCTTTAAAGGAGGCCGACCAGTTGTATTACTATTTAAAAGACGAATGTATTCTTGTTGAAGGTAAAAAACGAGGCGCCATTTACGATCTAATCTCAGGACGGGTGTACTCTATCAATCGAGGTGCAGTTGAACTTTTAAAAGCATGTAAAACGGAAGCGTTAGAGAATATCCTGGATGCTACAGCTACCGAAAGTAAACCGTTCTTGTCATTCCTCGACAACCTGACAGGCAAAGGGCTTGTTGTAGCCTATAATGATCCCCCCTCTCCAATAGTAAAGAAAAAGCTCCCTACTTATGAGTCCAAACTGGAATTTATTTGGTTGGAACTCACATCCACTTGCAACAACCGCTGCTTGCATTGCTATTCAGCCAGCAGTCCGGATATTGCTGCAGGCTGTGTGTCACATCAACGCTGGCTTGAATTAATTAGTGAGGCTCGACATGAAGGAGCAAATGGCATTCAACTTATCGGCGGTGAGCCATTACTTTACCCGAAGTGGCGCGATTTAGTAATTAGAGCCCGTGAAGAAAATTATGAGCTAATCGAAATATTTACCAATGCTACACTCGTTGATGACGACTGTATTGAATTCTTTAAGAAGTATGATGTAAGCATCGCTACTACCATTTACGCCAATAATGCAGAAATTCATGATAAAGTTACCCTCCATCCCGGCAGCTTTGATAAAACTATTTCAGCCATAAAAAGAATAGTCGCTAAGGGCATTCCTCTTCGTGTTGCCTCAATCATTATGAAAGCAAATGAACACGAAGCCGAAAATATCATGAATCTCTGTGCGCAACTCGGAGTTGAACCTACCCCGCCGGATGTTGTCCGTCCTACAGGCCGTGGTGACGACCTTGACCTGTTGCCGCAGAATTACAGCAAACAGCCGATCAAACCACCGTTTTTTACTGACCCTGAATCATTTAGTAAAGCCAAACAATTCCATAGTTGTTTGGCAGGACGATTAGCAGTAACGGCTACAGGTGATGTTATACCGTGTATTTTTGCCCGCGATCAGATTTGCGGGAACATAGTAACAACCTCTCTTTCTACGATACTTAAGGACCAGGAGTTAACTACCTGCTGGCAAACAACTAAGGATTGTATAACCAAATGTAAAGATTGCGAATACCGCTACGCTTGTCCCGATTGCCGCCCGTTATCACAAAGCCAAGACGCTCAAAAATGCTGGTATGCCGCCCCTGTCGACTGTTCATATAATCCTTATACCGGAAACTGGGAGGACGAATCGAATGCCTAATGATAAATATAAAAATCCAAAATGGGAAACTCCGGAAATGGAAGATTGGGAAGATGAGCTAGAAGAAGACGAATCAGACGATCGTGTTAACAATGTAGGTTGCCAGCCTTCTTGGAGCCCTTGCTGGCCAACTCAGAATGTAGGCTGCTTGCCAACATCAACCCCATGCTATCCTCGGTATTGTTACCCACGTCAATGTTATCCGCGCTATTGCTGGCCACGCCAATGCCGCCCCCGTCAGTGCAAACCGCGTTGTTATTGTAATCCTCGCACGTGTTTCCCGTACAGCCATCGTCCCTGCAATCCACTATAAATTCCAGGACTGCAAAGTGCCCGGCACCTTGCAGTCTATCTATTTTTTAACACTACCACAGCTAAACGACGTTACAACCGTCGCATGAACAGCTCCCAGCAGCGACCCTATTACATCCGCAATTAAATCCAAATTGGTATCAGTCAAACTTGGTTGACTAGGAATACTCGGCTTTGTTACCAGATCACCGATGAATTCCCCAATTTCGTAAAAAACTCCAATACCCAGCCCTAGCGAAACTACTAACACGAAACTGCAAATACGGCTTAATACAGGTTGAGTCAGCTTGCAAAGTAGCGTGTAGGCAAATAACGAAAAAGCATAACTTCCTAAAACATGTTGGATTTTATCAAACACCGTGGACGTCGTGTAGAGGTCAAAATAGAGGCCAATTAAACTATCATTGATAATCACCAACATAACGAACACCCGTATGTAATGATTTATTCCAAATCCATATTTCATTTCCAAAGATGTATAAATAACCCATAAACACGCTTTTATAGCAATATTTTGCGCGTACGTATGGCGGCCTTGGTCTGCCAGGATAAACACTAAGACTAATAAAACAGCAAGAAATACGCCAGTAAATACCAAAGTTATTTTTCCGTAATTAGTCAAAATAACTCCCCCTCCATGCGTCTTATTATTGTCAAGGCATGCCCAATATAATCGTTTGAATAAACAAAAACAAGACTTTCAGGAAATAATCCTAAAAGTCTTGTTTGAATTGGTGCGGGAGAAGGGACTTGAACCCCCACGGTCACCCGCCAGATCCTAAGTCTGGTGCGTCTGCCAATTCCGCCACTCCCGCATATGAGTATTGCAAGTGATATATTATCATAGCAAAATTACTATGTCAATATCTAATTTTTGGATATTCCGCGCAATTGCTCGGAAGTAAAATGGTGACCCACGATGGACTCGAACCATCGACACCCTGATTAAAAGTCAGGTGCTCTACCGACTGAGCTAGTGGGTCATCGTATAAATAAGATAAGCTGTTATACTACGTTAAACTATTTTGAGGAATACTCCTACTGGACATAGTCGCAATAGATGAATATTCAAAGCTACACAGTAGCTACCTACTCGTATAAATATTGATTAATTCTATACTGCAACCTTACTACATTGAGGAATACTCCCATTGTATATAGACGCAACAGGAGAAAATTCAAAGCTACGATAGTAGCTACCTCTTCGTATAAATAAGATAAGCTATTATACCACGTTAAGCTATATTAAGGAATACTTCTACTGAACATAGTCGCAATAGATAAATGTTCAAAGCTACGCCGTAGCTTTCTCCTCGTTTACTCCATCGCAAAAAAAAAGTTGGTGACCCACCCGCGACTCGAACGCGGGACACCCTGATTAAAAGTCAGGTGCTCTACCGACTGAGCTAGTGGGTCAGAACAGTATAAATTTACCAAGAGCCAGCATATGATGTTCCGCGCTACGCTTGGAACTAAGCGATTCACACAGTTTCTCGTTTCGTCTATCGACTCGCGAGAAACTGGTTCTCTGCTTATGGCAGGGGCGGCTGGACTCGAACCAACGCATGACGGAGTCAAAGTCCGTTGCCTTACCGACTTGGCTACGCCCCTATTATTTTTTGGGGTGACTGGAGGGTCTCGAACCCTCGAATACCGGAGCCACAATCCGGCGTGTTAACCGCTTCACCACAGCCACCATTAGTACTTGTCGTTAACGACAGAATTCATTTTATCATACTGCCATCAATTATGTCAAGCATCTATTCCAATGTAAAAAACTACCTTTATCTGAAGGATTTTTCACTTAAATATTTATTAATATAGCATAAGCATCTGGTGTTTCACAGCAATCTTTAGGATCAAAAATACCATTATGGTTTGGGCCGAGTACGATTTGTCGGCACAGCAGTCGTGGGGTCGTCCGGCCAATAATGCTTGGGGTATCGTCCTTTTAAATCCTTCTTTACTTCAAAATATGTATTATCCCAGAAGCTGGATAAATCACGAGTTACTTGCACCGTCCGGTGTGCCGGCGACAATAGATGCAAAGTTAAAGGGACTTTCCCCAAAGCAATACAGGGGGTTTCTTTTAATCCGAACACTTCCTGCAGCCTAACCGCCAAAATCGGGCTCTCCGGTGTACTATAATCTATAGTAATACGCTGACCACTCGGCACCATAATATAAGGTGGAGCATATCGGTCTAGTTCCTGTCGCTCAGACCAAGTAAGCAGGCCTTCCAGGGCAGTAAGCAGATTGATTTTTCCCAGTTCCACCCGGCTTGTTATCCCATAAATATGAGGGCCAAGCCAATCATTAAGCGCAGCAAGCAAATTTTCATCTGAAACGTCGGGCCATTTGTTTTCTTGAAAATAGGCAAACAGTAATCGCTGCTGAAACTGTCGCGCAGCTTTGCTCCAAGGCAGAATTTCCAATCCCTCCAAAGCGATTCCTTTTAATAAAGCTTCAGCAATATCAGACTCATTAGGATTATTGCAGGGAGTCTCCTTTAGAACCAAAGCCCCGAGGCATTCATACGTCCGGGCACGCACAGCCTGGCAGGAAGTATCCCATGCAACCTGTGTTTTATTGACTATCTGCAGATCAAAATATTGTTTTATCTGTTCAAGTTGTACCGGAGCAGCTAGAAAGATCCTGCTATCTGTACCCTGATCGTCAAGATCGGCAGTCACAATATATTGGCTTTGTGCTAACGCTTGTGACTCCGCTATCATTGCACCTCGTCCGCTCTCTAACAGAAACTTACCACAGCCACGTAGCTGCCCAATCCTGTCAGGATAGGCGAAAGCCAACACCAAACCACAGGCTTCGATATCATCTTGCGGTGCTGCATTAATATTAAAATTCTGTTTTAAACGGTTACTTTCTGTTTTGATACGGCGACCTGCCGCATCAGTTACACCAATATGGTTTTTAAAATTGCGAATAGTCTCAACCCTAAAACGCAAGTCAACATCTAGGGCAGCAGCACTACCCCTGAAGAAATCCCGTTCACTTAGAATAGCAGCCAACTCACAACTCAAAGCGCCAAAGCCAATCTCTGTCGCCTTAAGCACCATATGCGCCAAACGCGGATTGAGACCTGTTTCAGCCATTTGACGTCCGTGAACTGTAATAGCTCCGTCAGACTCCAATGCCCCGATTTTGACAAGCAGTGATCTGGCTTGAGTAAATGCCGCTGCCGGCGGAGAATCAAGCCAAAGCAACTCGCTCGGATTGATTACGCCCCAAGCGGCTAATTCAAGAGCCAATGGCGTTAAGTCAGCCGCTAGAATTTCCGGCGTATTATTAGGCACTAGATACGCATCCTCCTGCCTAGTCCATAGACGATAGCATACACCAGGTCTAATCCGGCCGGCGCGACCTCGCCGCTGGTCTGCAGCAGCCCGTGTAACCCGTACCGTCTCCAGCCGGGTTAAACCTGTACGCGACGAATAGGCTGGTACCCGCATCAGGCCGCTGTCAATAACAGTGGTGACTCCTTCAACTGTAAGGCTTGTTTCCGCAATAGCTGTAGCCAAAACCACCTTGCGCTTTCCTAGTAAACTCGGCAAAAGAGCGGCATCCTGAGCTGAGGGAGGTAAATTACCAAAGAGCAGTGCAACTTGCGCATATTTTTCAATACCGCCTGCCAGCAGTTCTGCATGTACACCCCGTATTTCAGCAGCTCCGGGCAAAAAAACCAAAACATCACCATCAGTATAGTTCAAAGCCCGAAACACCGTTTGGGCGACGGCAGTTTCGGCAGAGACTGTCAACTTCCGGTCCAGATAGTGAGTTTCGACAGAAAAACTTTGTCCGCTCCCGCAGATTACCGGGCAATGACCAAGAATAGAAGCTACTGGTTCAGCCTCTAACGTTGCTGACATGACTAGTAAACGTAGCTCCTCTCTGAGTATGGCCTGCACTTCTAGCGCTAGTGTCAATCCAATATCTGCGTGTAAACTCCGTTCATGAAACTCATCAAAAATTATCAAACCTACACCTTCCAGAGCTTGGTCGGTTTGGAGCATGCGCGTAAGGACGCCTTCAGTAATTACTTCTATCCTAGTATCAGCCCCAACACAAGTATCAAGCCTAATACGATAGCCTACTGTTTGGCCAACCTCTTCTCCTAAAGAGCCAGCCATATACCTCGCCGCTGCCCGCGCTGCCAGACGCCGTGGTTCCAGCATCAAAATGCGTTGCCCTTTTAGCCAAGGCTCAGAAAAAAGCGCTAAGGGAATTCGAGTTGTTTTGCCCGAACCGGGCGGCGCCACCACTACAGCATTCCCCTGCGAGCTAAGCGCCGCTTTTACTTCAGGCATTACGTTATCTATAGGCAAAAATTTCATTTGGCACCTCAAAACTGCAAAAATTACTGTATCAATATTATACAGCAAAGCTAACATTACTTCACGGGTTAACTACCCCGGTAAGAGCGCCGATATTGATTACATTGTGATATTCTCCTGAAAGTACAATTCCTTTAGCAGGAAGCGCCAACCCAAAAACAGTAATCGTCCCAGATACAATTAATGGGGCTATTGTCTCTGAACCAACTGTCAACAAAATGCTGCAATCATGAATCTCCAGTAACCGTCCGCCTGTTCGCCAACTTCCCAATGTTTCAATACCGATATTTCTGCCTTCAAGCACCTCAACAGCTTCAGCAAGCTCTTCCAAATCATTACTGCTCTCCGTTGAGAAGTCCTTGCTCCTGGCTGGATAAACATTCCGTGTAACTGGCGCATCACTCAGGGCAAATGGCAGCGCCGGGAATGGCCCAAAAATAACTTGAGCGATGTCTTCACATTCTAATAATACTTTATTAGCTAAAATTTCCTTAGCATTAGGTGATGCCGGTGCAGGCCGGTATACTGCCTGTGTTATCTCTGCGGTATTTATTGGCGGAAATACTTTCAAAACGCAGTCGTCAGCTTCACCTATCCACCCAAAAGCCAGCGAGCCGTCATCAAGTAAAATAAGTGCGTTATTATCTAGCCGTTCTAATACTTCCAGTAAGAACTCGCTGTTACAAAAATCCCGATTAATCATAAAATCCCCCTATTTTGTTTTTACATAATATCTTTACTATATTTTATGTAAATAACCGAATAGGGTGAAAAAAATATAACGGCTGCTTTCAAAATTGAATAGCAGCCATCATAGTACGCTTTATCCGATGACTAACCCGCTCTAAGATGCCCTTTTCTCTAAAGGGGTATACCACTACGGGCACAGGCGAGCAGTTAAGTCCCTGGATAAGGGTGACTTTATTTCTTTGTCAAATATTTGCGTATGTCGAAGGCGACGGCAGCAACGATAATTAAGCCTTTAATAATGAGCTGCCAATACGGATTCATCCCAATAAAGGTAAGACCATAGTTAATTACGCCAAAAATCAGTACACCAGCCAGAACTCCCGGTACGGTACCAATACCGCCGGCCGTTGAAACCCCGCCAACAACACAAGCTGCAATTGCATCAAGCTCGTACATATTACCATAGTTGTTAGTCGCCCCGCCAGTTCTGGCCGCTTCTAAGACACCGGCTAAACCGTAGAGAGCACCGGCAATCGAATATAGAATAAGTAGGTTAAGGCCGACGTTAATGCCTGACACAACAGCAGCATTCACGTTGCCACCAATGGCATACATGTTTTTGCCCAATCTGGTTTTATTAAAAATAACCCATACAATGAATGCTATTATAATTGCAAATAAAATTATATAAGGAATAGGATAATCTCCTGTTCCAAACGCTCCTGACCCTAACTCGGTAAAGTCGGGACGCAGTCCGCCAATTGGCTGGGACTCGTTAGGTTTCAAGTCAAAATAGATGGAATTAACACCATAAACAATAACCATTGTACCTAGCGTGGCAATAAACGGCGGAACACTTAATCTAGCAACAATAAATCCATTGATAATCCCCACTAGGAGACCAGCCAATACAGCCAATAAAATAGGCATCCACAACGGCAAATCAGGCATGTTCGGATAAAACTTACGGGAATAATCAGCAACTTGCAGCATGGAAGCCGATAATACGGCTGTCAAACCAACAACCCGCCCGGTAGATAAATCCACACCGCCGGTAATTAAGATAAAGGCTGCACCTAAAGCAATAATTGCCCTTGTTGATGACTGGAGCAAAATATCGCGAATGGTTGTTATTGATAAAAATCGGGGGTCATAGATTGCAATAGCTGCCGTTAGCACAACAAGCACAATATATATAGCATGCTGCATAAAAAAGTCCTGGATTTTCTTTGCATCAAAACTCACTGCTTTCCACCCTTCCTGTTATACCATACGCAGCGTTGCAAGGCGCATGATTTCTTCTTCTGTCGCAGCTTTTCCTTCAACTACACCGGTAACCTGTCCTTCACACATAACCATAATACGGTCAGACATTCCTAAAAGTTCAGGCATTTCCGATGTTATCATAATAATGCTTTTGCCTTGCTTAACTAACTCTGTAATAATGGTATATATTTCAAACTTTGCCCCAACATCAATGCCCCGAGTAGGCTCATCTAACAGGAGGATTTCCGGCTCAGTTAACAGCCATCTGGCCAATAACACTTTTTGCTGATTTCCACCTGATAAATTTTTTATTGCGGTTTTGATTGACGGCGTTTTGACCCGCAGCTTTTGGATGCTCTGAACAGTCTCCTCTTTTCTAAGCGCGTCGTTAAGGAGAAAAAAACGCGTTTCATAGTTGGCTTGTTTAGCAACAGCTGTGTTTTCCAGGATGGATAATACCGGGAATATCCCCGTTACCCGCCGTTCTTCCGTCAACAAGGCCATCTTATGCTTTTTGGCATCACTAGGCGAGTTGATTTTCACTTTTTTACCTTTTACATATAGCTCACCGGCAGTCAGCGCACGCAGTCCGAACAATGCTTCAATAAGCTCGGTGCGCTGGGCACCAACCAGACCACCTATCCCCAATACTTCGCCTTTTCTAAGTTCAAAGCTGACGTTTTTAAAAGACTTCGATCTTGGAGAAGTAAGATCGACTGCTTTCAGTACTACCTCTCCCGGAATACAATTGCGTTCCGGAAATCGATTAGTAAGGTCACGACCGACCATTTTAGAAATAATTATGTCGGTGGTCAGTTCTGCCGCTGGCCATGTACCGATTTTCCGGCCATCACGCATAACAGTCACTTCATCCGAAATTTCCAGAATTTCTTCCATCTTGTGCGATATATAGATAATCGCTACTCCTCTTTTCTTTAAGTCACAAATGATTTTAAACAACTGTTCTACCTCATTACCAGTAAGCGATGAAGTAGGCTCATCCATAACAATGACTTTAGAGCTGAAGGAGACGGCTTTTGCAATTTCAATAGACTGAATCTTTGATACTGACATACCACCGACGGTTGCCGTCGGCTTGATATCCATTTCAAGTTCTTTAAACAGAGCTTGGGTATCTTGAAGCATTTTTGTTTCATCAATAAATTTAAACAGACCAAAACTTTTTACCGGAAAGCGTCCAAGCCAAATATTGTCCATTACATTTCGGTGCGGAACCGGATGTAATTCTTGATGAATCATTGAAATACCATTGTTAAGCGCGTCTTTAGAGCTATTAATATCTACTTTTTCCCCATTTAGAAATATCTCGCCAGAGTCCGGTTTGTATATCCCGAAGAGGCATTTCATCAACGTTGATTTGCCTGCACCGTTTTCCCCTACCAAGGCATGTACCTTGCCAGCACTTATCCTTAAAGTAACATCGTTAAGCGCTTTTACACCAGGAAACTCTTTTGATATGTTATTCATTTCAAGTAGAATTGGGGGTTCGGTCATTTTAGCGCCTCTCTTCCGCCACGGCTTACATTTACATTTTAAAATCAAGGGGCAAGAGTCACCCCTGCCCCTATACTACTTTATCCGACGACTAATCCGCTGTAAGGCTCCCTCTTCTTCAAACAGGAGTTATACTCCTACGGGTACAGTCGAGCGGCTAAGTCTACTTTTTCAAAAAATCTTATTTTGCGTCGTTCATATTTTCTTTGGTAATTTTTTTGTAAGAAATCCAAACATACTTACCATCAACTATGTCGAAACCGGTGTTCTCTTTGTTCGGGGTAAGGCCTTGGGCTAAAGCATTAGCAATATTTAAGGTAGCTTTCCCTTGGTTATTGGCATCATTTAGAACGGTGCCCAATAAAGTACCATCTTCGAGGGCTTTAAGAGCCGGAGCAGTAGCATCAACGCCAACTACCGGAATATATTTGCCATCTTTGAAGTAGCCTTTCGCCTTAAGAGCTTCAATAGCACCTAAAGCCATATCATCGTTATTGGCAAACACAGCTTCGATCTTATCTCCATTAGCGGCCAGAAAAGCAGCCATTTTTTCCTGACCTTTGACCCGATCCCACATACCTGTGTCTTCAGCCAGCTTTTCTACCTTAATTCCCGCATCTTCTACGGCTTTTACCGAAAACTTGGTACGAAGCTCGGCATCTTGGTGGCCCGGCTCACCTTTGAGCATTACATACTGCAGCACACCATCCTTGTTTTTGTCCATTTCAGGGTGGGCTTTCCAATAATCAACAATAAGCTGACCGGAGATAGTACCGGACTCTTCTGCTCTGGCACCAACATAATAGACTTTATCCCATTTTTTCATGTCCTCGGGTAGTGGTTCACGGTTTAAAAATACTACAGGAATATTAGCCTTTTTAGCTTTATCAATAATCACACTGGCGGCGGTGCGGTCAACAGGGTTGATCGCAAGTGCATTTACTTTCTTGGTAATAAACAAGTCTACTTTATCATTTTGGGTAGGTTGAGAGTTTTGGCTGTCCACGATATCAACTTGTACTTTACCTTCCGCAGCTTTAGAAATGGCATTCCGAACACCGGTCATAAACGTGTCGTCAAATTTGTAAATAGCAACACCTATAACCGCTTTAGCCTTGTCCGCAACAGAGGCAGACTGTTGAGAGCCGCCGCAACCAGCTACTACTAAACTAGCAAGCAGCGTGGACGCAATAAGTCCCTTCATGTACCGTTTCACTTAATAACCCCCTTATTTGTTTTTAGCAAAATTCTATTATAAAGTAGCGATATCGGCCGATTATCTCTACTCCATAATCCCCAAAATGATTAGTTTTTGTTTTATACCAAATTTATATGTAATCAAAAAGCATAATAGTATAAGCATCGCCCACAAAGTAATGATATCAATTAATATCAACGATTTTACCGGCTAATTCCGAAAATACCATATCGGCAGCGCCTTTCATGGTATTTTCATTGGTCTCAGTTGAATATTTGATATTAAGTACACTGCTGCAGCTTTCAAACGAGCGGAAGGCCACCGTGTCCCAAACCGTCTTTTCAATATATTTACTGGCTTTGGCTAACCCACCACCAATGACCACAAGCTCGGGATTAAAGATATTTACTAAGTTGGCAATACCAATTCCCAGATAACCGGCAACCTGCCCTAGCATTCTTATAGATAAAGCATCGCCGGCATCCGCGGCCTGGTAAATATCTTCCGGAGCAATGTTTAATAAATCCCCTTTGACAATATCTGTAACCCGCGAAATTTGCCCCGCCCGTATACCTGCTGCCACTAAATTAACCAGAGCAGTTTCGGACGCCACTGCTTCCATGCAGCCGGTATTACCGCAACTACATAACGGCCCGGCCACATCGATGACGGTATGGCCGACTTCCCCGGCGCTGCCGTTTATTCCCCGGTACAGAGAACCATTAAACATAATTCCGCTGCCAATTCCGAAGCCAACTTTCAGCAAAATCATGTTAACAGCATCTTGTGCAACACCAAAGAAGTACTCGCCATAGGCAAGAACATGACTATCATTTTCAATAAAGGTTGGAATACGGTTCTTCTCTTCAATAATGTATTTCAGAGGGACATTTTTCCAACCGATATTAGGAGCAAAGACGGAAATTCCTTCCTGCGTCCTGACCGGACCGCGTATGACAACTCCAATAGCCAAAGGCTGCTTTGCCGCCGCTTTACGGCAATTGTCAATTACTTCTTGTATTAGTTCCAGGATTGTTGAATGTTCCATACCTCTGATACTGACTGTCTGCTCAAAATGTACCTGAAGAGCAGTATCTACTACATACCCAATCATTTTAAATGATCGGATATGGATAATAATTACCTGTCCGGAATCCGGATTAACCTTTAAGAGCAATGGCCGGCGTCCACCGCTTGACGCACCTATCATGTAGTCAATAATAATCCCTGCATCCAATAATTTATTAGTAATATTGGTTACTGTGGGCGGAGTCAGACCTGAAAATCGTGCTATATCAGCTCTTGAAACCGGCCCGTGGCGCCTGATTATATTAAAAATTTGCCCGTCATTTGGGCTCAGTACAGACATATTACCCCTCAACCAGCAAAACCATCAGGATTTTGTTGATGCCAATGCCATGCTGTTTCGATTATTTTGTTAATATCGGTATATTCAGGCTGCCACCCCAATTCCTGACGGATTTTCTGTGAGCCTGCAACCAAAATCGCGGGATCTCCAGCACGACGGGGTGCTATTTCTTTTGGTACAGTAAGACCAGTGACCGCTTCGGCGGCTTCAATTACTTCCTTTACCGTGAATCCATTGCCATTGCCAAGATTATATACGGCAGACCCATGACCGTTATACAAGGCTTTAAGTGCTAAAACATGGGCTTGGCCCAAATCATTGACATGAATATAATCCCGTACACAAGTGCCGTCTGTGGTCGGATAATCCTCCCCAAAAATTTTGAGCTTATCGGTTTTCCCTAAACAAGCCTTAAGAACGAGTGGTATCAGATGTGTCTCCGGTTGATGATCTTCACCAATATCACCGGCAACATCCGCACCACAGGCATTAAAATAGCGCAGCGCTATATAATTAAGTCCATAGGTACGCGAGTAATCAGCCATAACATTTTCCATGATCAGTTTAGTGCGCCCATAAACATTAGTAGGATTTTTGGCAATCTCTTCTGTTATTAGTGAGGTTTCAGGCTCGCCATACACAGCAGCCGTTGAGGAGAATACCAGTTTATTAACGCCGTTCGCCAGCATAACATCCAGAAGATTGAGAGTTCCAACTACATTGTTATGATAGTACTCACGGGGATTAACCATTGATACTCCCACTAAGCTGTACGCCGCAAAATGAACTACAGAACTTATATCAAACCGCTTTAGAGTGTCCGTTAACTTTTCACTGTCAAATATATCGCCTTCCACGAACAAGCTGTTCTTTATTGCCTCTTTATGACCTGTTACCAAGTTATCATATACAACAACCTTACCGCCTGTTTTTTCTAAAAGCCGTACGGTATGGGAGCCGATATAACCAGCGCCGCCTGTTACTAAAATATTCATGGTAGTTCCTCCAAGTTAATATTTAAATACCATTGTAGCACAGTTCCAGGTGCCAGTGGTTCAATAGAACCAAGTTTATAAGCAATTTCTGGTGAGTCATAAAAGCCGGATGCCGGTTCTAATGCACAATTGTATTCTCCTTTGAAACCGCCTTGATTTATCCATATCCCTAAATAAGGGACTTTGTTTTCAGGAAACATCAACTGATACAGCAGCCGGTTATTATTCAAAGTTAACGCTGCCTGCCCGGTTTTTACTTTACCATTCACATAGAGCTTTTCGGTATCATTGGCCGTTCTAGGCTTAATGCCATCAAGTCTGAAGGTAGCGCCGCTCTTATCTACCGTCTCAGGGAAGTTATACAAGGTACCTGCTGATCCTAACTTTGCACTTTCGTGCACATTGACCACAGTGGTTATTTCCGGCAAAATAATTTGCGTACTTTCATCACAAGCCACTAGCCCGTGAAATGCCCAAACTCCATATAATGGTTTATCTCCTGTATTTATGATTTGATATTCCATTTGGACACAACCATCGTGTAAATACATGGCACGCTTAAATTCATAAGGCAAAACTCGCCCGCGTGTTTTAAAACATAAGCGGTTACCTGTTGCTTTCATCCGCCAGGGAACACTCCATAGCTCGCCATGATCTGGCAGTTGTAGCCCCTCATAATAACCACAGGGATATTTACAAGCGTCAATGGTCGGATACATTTCATCGGCACCAGCCGTGTCGAAATCCGCAAATGCAGCGCCATATGCACTTAAGCGAAAACAGCCATCGGTGGGTTGAAAGAAGACTTCAAAATTTTGCGGCTTATATATTAATGAAGCAATTTTGGCACCTAGTTCTGGTAAAACAACAAGTTTAAGCCACTTGTTTTCCATAACTACCGCATTAAGCCCCTTGAAGTTTACAAAATAAATCTGCATCTATCCACTTACCCTTCAAGCCGCTTTACCCCATCAGCAATTCCGACAACATAAAATTCTGCATTACGGCCAACTTCCGAATTATACCTTGCACCGACTATTGTCATAAATCCAGGCAAAAACTCAGTTTCGACTAAGGCGATAGCACACCCGCCAAATCCAGCCCCTGTCATTCGCGCGCCAATACACCCCGGTGCCTGTAGTGCATTTTCAACAATAACATCGAGTTCAAAACCGGTAACTTCATAATCGCATTTAAGTGATAAATGCGACTCTAACATTAACTTACCAAATCCTTCGATTTCCCCTTTATCCAAAAGACTTACCGCCATTTGCACCCTATTGTTTTCAGACACAACATGCCGGGCCCGTTGACGTAAAATACCGTCCGGGAGATAAGTTTCAACCTCAGGAAGAGTAGCTTGACAAAGATTCTCTAAATCCCTATGGCGTTTAAGTATTGCCAATGCCTGCTCGCATTCGCTGTGCCGTTCATTATATTTAGATTCGGCCAATTCGCGTTTTTTGTTGGTATTCATTATCACCATACTATGTTCCTTTAGCACAAAAGGTATATAGTTATACTGCAAAGTCTGGCAGTCAAGCAGAATAGCATAGTCCTGCCTGCCCATGGCAACAGCAAACTGATCCATGATGCCACAGTTAACCCCGATAAAACGATTTTCAACGTTCTTACAAAAACTAGCCAGCTCTGAACGATTAATAATGCTAATTGGCTCCATGCTTCTAAGCATATAGGCGGTAAGTACCAGTAAAGCTGCCGAAGAAGACAAGCCGGTACCATCGGGCAGATTTCCGGCAAAAAGAATATCATACCCACCAAGAGCATAACCCGCTTCTAACATATGTTTGATAACGCCTTTGGGATAATTTGCCCAACCGTCTTCCGGGCAGTTTTCCAAAAGCTTGGTTATGTCCAGTTTCACTGCCGGAACTGCATTAGTAGATGTTAAGACAATAGAAGTATCCTGCCGCCGCCTAATGGCTCCGTATATTCCTAAAGATATGGCTGCGGGAAAAACCTGGCCGCCATTATAATCAATATGTTCGCCAATCAGATTAATCCGGCCCGGCGAAAAATAATACTGCACCGGCTGACCATTGGCACCATACACCTGTTCAAAGGCGGTTCTCACAGCATGAACATCAAGCATCCTGTTCCTCCTCCGCCACAAACCGTTCATAAGCTTCTCGCAGCGCTACTGCTGTTTGCTCTACTGACATAGGATTGCAAGCCGCCCATGCCCCCATTTCCGATGAAGCATAGAATTTTATTTTATTAGCCTCCCTTAGAGGAGGATAGAACTCAATATGAAAATGGTAATATTCATCCGAATCGCGATATTCCTCTGTATTTACAGGAGTTTGGTGAATACACATCATATAAGGAAATAGTTTATTGAAGAGATTATCAAACGCGCCGGCGATATTTTTAAGCATAGCCGCTAAATCACGTCTTTCCTGCTTGTCGAATTGAGTTATATTGCCTTTATGAAGTTTGCTGACAATAAATACCCCATAAGGATAATCAGTAAAAAAAGGTAAATAAGCAATAAAGTTCTTATTTTCAGCAATAATCCGCTGCCGGACGGAAGACTCTTCCTTATTCATATCACAAACCAGGCAGCGTCCTTCCTGACGAAAATACTGCCGGCAGTTATTAAGCTCAAGTTGAATTTTCTGCGGCACAAATGGATAGGCATAGATCTGCCCATGGGGATGAGGCATAGTAACGCCGACTTCTTCTCCCCTGTTTTCAAATTGAAACACATATTTTATTTTAGAGTCACTCGACAATTCTGTGTATCTCTCTGCAAGTAAATTAATCAGCTTCGCTATATGGCTGACAGGCAAATTCGATAAGGTTGCATAATGCTCGGGCGAATATAAGATAACTTCACATTTGCCATAATTCGGTGACACTTTATATGGCGCACTGCCCATCGGGTCCGGCGTCTCCGGACTTAAGGTCAATGCCGGAAAATCATTATCATATTTATAAACATCATAATTTTCGGGTACCTTTCCTGACCCAGGGCAAAATGGGCACCAATCTGTTGGCAGATGTGGTCTGGCCTGTCTGTTTGCTGCAACCATTGTCCATGTTGATAATAACGGATTCCACCTTAGTTCTGCCATAGTACGCCTCCAAACAAAAGCAAATACTTTATTAAATACTTTATTAAGTCATTATTTAGATAATTCCTTAAAAAATAGTAAAATCCTCCTTCTTTTGGAAGTTTTCTCAAAATAAATAAGACTTAGCATACGCTAAGTCTGTCTAAGTTAATTAGCAACTTCTCCGGCGAGATAGTCGATAAGTTGTTTAGCAATCCGTCCTGACCGGCCTGAATGCGACATCTCCCATCGTAAAGCTTCAGAACGAAGTTCAGCGCCGGTCAGATGAATACGGCTTTTCCGGGCAATTTCCTCGACAATTTTGAAATATTCCTCTTGATTAGGTAAGGTATAAAACAAAGTTATACCAAAGCGGTCGGCTAACGAGATCTTCTCGTTTATGGTATCCTGACGATGTAATTCATTGCCGCCGCGTTCTTCCCAAGTTTCCTTTACCAAGTTTCGCCGGTTGGAGGTAGCATAAATTAAAACATTATCCGGACGAACTTCTACTCCGCCATCAATCAGTGATTTTAAAATCTTATATTCTGCTTCATACTCCTCAAAAGATAAATCATCAATAAAAATAATGAACTTTTTATCCCATTGGCGCAATACCGACATAATTTCCGGTAAGTACTTAAAATCGGATTTACTTATCTCAACGAGTCTAAGCCCCTTATCACTATATCGATTAGCCACTGCTTTAACAGAGGATGACTTACCCGTTCCTCTAGCCCCTACCAGCAGGACATTATTAGCAGGTCTGCCTTGCACAAAGGCCTCGGAATTACGGACAAGTTCGGCTTTCTGATATTCATAGCCAATAATATCCTGCAATTGGACAGTATCGGAATGTTCCACTCCGACAAGTTCCCGCCGTTCCGCATTCCAGCGAAATGCACTAAAGCCGGCCAGTCGACCGCAGCCATAACGATGATAATGTTGAATAAGTGCCTTGGCTATTTCTTCCTTGCTGGGCCTTGGATTATTAGAAAGGAATAACTGCTTAAAATCTGCTAAGTACCGAAGACGGTTTGACTTCATAGCATCTTTCGAACTCGCCGGCTTATAGTCTTCTATAATCGCACGTATTTCTTGAGAAAACAACCCACTTAGCGTGGGTTGCAATAGACTTTGTATAATCCCGATATCGTGGACAACCGCCTTTATCAAACCACTATCTATCACTATATTGGTTCTTTGCGCCGTAAGACTGATGATATTCTCATCCCGCCCCAAAAGACCCAAAAAGTAATTATCGGGAATACTACCCGTTGCTCCGTTCTCCTCTGCCCACTCAATCAAACTGCCAGCAAGTTCATATTCGTGACTATTGCCTTTGTCTCCGAGTGTTAGCAACCCCTTTATAACATTATCCTTTAACAAGGTACGAAAAACCAATAATTTGTTAAGTTCCTGATAAATTTTCGCCACGATAAACCTCCTATGGAAAATTTGCGAGACACTATTCGATAAACTGGTCGATAGGTTTACCTGGAGCTGTCATCGGAGTAACTACAAGATCCGGATCAATATTGGCCACAACAACAGCCGGTTTATTGGCTGTAAGCGCCTGAGTAAACGCTGCTTCAAACTCACGTGGGGTTGCCGCTTGCAAGGCTAATGCTCCGCAAGCCTCAACAAATCCGGCAAAATTGAACTCCGGTAAACTTGTCGAAGAGTATCGCTCTTCAAAAAAAAGCTTCTGCCATTGACGTACCATTCCTAAAGACCTGTTATTCATCACAACACATACTATCGGAAGATCATGGTTAACAATGGTATATAACTCCATGCCGGTCATTTTAAAACCGCCATCCCCGGCAATCAAGACAACTCGTCGCTCAGGACATCCGGCCTGAGCTCCCAGGGCAGCCGGTACGCCAAACCCCATTGTCCCTAAGCCACCTGAGGTAAGCCAACTGCGTGAGCCGTCAATAGCTAGATGCTGTGCTGCCCACATTTGGTGCTGCCCGACATCGGTAACCCAAGTAACGGGTATATTCGCCGTTTTTTCTGACATATACCGCATAATCCAGGGAGGTGTCAAGTGCTCACTCTCGTAAGCAACCGCATATTCCTGCCGCCACTTGGCGATTTCTTCCCACCAGGCACCTCTCCTATTCTTATTGTTTTCGGGCAGATAGCCTGTTATTTGCGAGAGAATGGTACATAAATCGCCCGCAATCATAATGTCCGCAGTAATGTTTTTATCAAATTCCGCTACATCCACATCGAGGTGAATGACTGTTTTACCTGTTGAGTACTGTTTGGGATCACCTGTAACTCTGTCGCTAAACCGGGTCCCTACCGCTACGATAACATCAGCTTTTGTAACCGCTAAATTAGCTGCTTTATGTCCATGCATTCCAGTCAAGCCTAAAAACTGTGAGTGTGAAGCGGCAAAAGCTCCTAGCCCCATTAAAGTACTGACAACAGGTATACCGCTAGCCTCAACCAGCTTCCTTACAGACACTTCAGCTTTCCCAGCCTTTACCCCACCGCCAATAACCATCACCGGACGTTTTGCTGCTGTCAAAGCCGCTGCCGCAGATCGAACGCTTTGATCAGACAGATGTGCAGTTGCCCGCTGGGATTGATGTAGTATCTGCGGCATTTCCGGGCAATAATCAGCAAGACCTGTTAAAATGTCTTTGGGAACATCAATAAGTACGGGTCCCGGCCGGCCGCTGCCGGCAATCGCAAATGCCTGCCTAATTGTATCTGCTAACATGGTAATATCGCGCACCAAGAAGTTATGCTTGGTAACCGCCATAGTAACGCCAGTTATATCAATCTCCTGAAAAGAATCCCGTCCCAAAAGCGTCGTCGGCACCTGGCCGGTGATAGCAACAACCGGCGAGGAGTCCATAAACGCTGTCGCCAAACCGGTGACGAGATTAGTGGCCCCCGGACCCGATGTAGCAATACATACTCCCACCCGGCCCGTTGCTCTGGCATAGCCATCCGCAGCATGGGCCGCCCCCTGTTCATGCACTGTCAAAACATGTTTGAGCGGCGCGTCATATAAGGCATCATAAAGGGGCATAATTTGCCCGCCAGGATAGCCAAATACTGTATCGACACCCAAAGCAAGCAGTGATTCTATAATAATATTGCTTCCAGTTTTTTTCATTACTTAGCCCCCCACGTAACAATCCTCGACCTTAACCACATCAATAAGCTTTGCTACATGGCTGTAAAGCTGACGGGGCGCAGCCTGATTATTGGTGACTACTGCTGTAACTTGTACATGCTCCTGACAAGAATCAGGCTCTACCGAAAGACTCTCTATAATATAGCCGCGCCTATATAAGAGTCCGGTCAGCCGCACAAGCGCATCTCCCTGACGCTTAAGTATGATTGAAATCCCTTGTTTCATGGTTTACACCCCTTTTCAATAAAATTAAAACGCCCCTGTTGCATAGATACGACTATGCAACAGGGGCGAAAAATTCCGCGGTACCACCCTGTATTTTACTCATCCACCGGCCATCACCGGCTGCTCTGCTAACGTAGAGCCTACGCCCCAGCTTACGGCGCTAACTCATTGGAGCTTAGCACTTTGGGCAGGAAGTTCGTGGGTGATTTAGAATAAACACACCGTACCGGTTCACACCATCCACCGGTTCTCTGCAACGGGTTTATGATTATTCCGCTCCCAGTCATCACTTTTACGAGTAGATTATTCAATTGAGATTACACACATCAAACAACACTGTAATGTTGTAACGTTATTTATATTATCCCAAAATCAAAACGAAATGTCAATAGCGATCTTTACAGTTTTTATCATTTTTCTGTTGAATTTCGATAACATTGTAAACCACAACTTACTCCACATATGCCGCCAGGATGTCTTCCCGCTATACCCATTCTTCTTCTAATTTGATATAAATCCTGGACTTGTTTGTTTGATAGCTCTTGCGCATTCCCTAGCTGATTTGATAAGAAGGTTAGCTTAGCGTAAAACTCCACCGACTCTAATTTATGATATGCGGTGAGCAAACTGTCGCTCCATGCTAATGCACCGTGATTAGCTAATAAAACCGCATCGAAGTGTTCCAGGAACGGGGCAACCGCGTCAGGTACTTCATTTGTCGATGGCGTTCCATAATCGGCAACCGGCACACAGCCAAGCATGACAACAGCTTCGGCAATAAGCGGTCTATTGAGCGAAGTATGACTAATGGCAAAGGTAGTTGCATAGGGCGGATGGGCATGAACAACGGCCTTAACATCCGGCCGCTCCCGATATACTCGAAGATGCATTTTAAGTTCGGAAGAGGGACGCCAATCGCCTTCGGCGCTAACTACTCTACCTTCCATATCCACTGTAATCAGCATCTCCGGAGTCATAAACCCTTTACTTACTCCGGTAGGAGTGGTAATAACCTCGTCAGTGTTAAGCCGTACACTGATATTTCCATCATTAGCGGCAACAAACCCGCTGTCGTACATCCGCTTACCGATCTGACATATATCTAGTTTAAGTTGGTTCTCCGTCATTTTTCTATCTCCTACTGCGGTCTTACTTTACCTGTTATATGTTCAATAACAATTTTGACCACGGTTGTTTTCTCATTACTCTTTTGGATGTATTCTTTCCCTTTTTCCATATAATCAGGTGCATATTTTTCTATCAATGCCACCAATGCATCGTTCTTTTCCTGCCCCTGAATTATAGTTGCTTGGCCAAATACAATAACACTTTCGTAAGCTGTCGTAAATTTTTCCGGTATCGACTGTTTGTCTCCGATAACACAAAAAGAAACCTTATTATTCGTTTTAATGTTATCCAGCTTGACTCCTTCGTTGGCGCAATGAAAATAAATACTGTCGTCCCTGTACACATAACTTACCGGCACACCGTAGGCATAGCCATTCTGATTTACAGTTGACAGTACACCGTACTCACATTTTTCTAAAATTACAGCAACTTCCGCCCCACTTACTTGCCTGTCCTGCCTTCGCATGGTCTTAAACATTTTATCACCTTCTCTGGTTATTTTGGTATACTATACCAAAATCTCAGGAAAAGGTAAATACTTAACGCTGACACACAGGACAATAGAAAGCATTTCTGCCACCTACGCGCTTAGTTTCAATAAGAGTTCCACATATATAACAGGGCTTGCCGGTACGATAGGCAACTTGCAAATGCGGCTCAAAGCCACCGGTAAGTGTATCGTCTGAGGTAAACTTTTCTTCATAGACTCCGCCTAACTTAATTGCGCGGGTTAAAATATCACGAATACAATAATATAAATTAGTCCGTTCCTCTGCTGTCAGCTGCGATGTTTTTCGCTCAGGTCTGATCCTGCTGCAAAACAAAGTCTCATTAGAATAGACATTGCCAATACCGGCAAGAAATTCTTGATCCATAAGCAACGGTTTTATCATCCCCTTCCGTTTTGCTAACAGGTTTAAAAAAAACGCTAGCGAAAATTCTGCCGAAAGCGGCTCCGGTCCGAGCCCAGCCAGTTCTGGCATACTAGCAAAGTCACTACCAGGCACAAGATGAAGATAGCCAAGATTAAGTTTATAAAAAGCTAATTTTTCTCCCGAGGCTAACACAAGAGAAACAGAAGGGGTAGCTTGTATTTCTTCATGATTATAAAACAAGCGCACATATCCCTCCAGCATAAAATGCACCACAAGCGAGTATCCGTTTGCCAAACTAATAATTATCTGTTTGGCCCGTCTCCCGATGGTGCTTACTTGCTGGTTTACTATTGCGCTACTAAAATCCCCTGTCGATACATTAAGCGCTTTCTCCCGATTAACGGTTACTGCGCTTATTACCTGGCCCTGAAGCTTTTGTTCAAGATGATATCTTACTGTCTCAATCTCAGGAATTTCCGGCACTTTCTAGTACCCCTCTTTCTTAATAGTGTTTTTAAAATGCTTGCCGGTAACAGGCTTCGTTCTCATTATTTTTCTTACAGCTTCCCGCCGCTTAGTTACTGAAGGTCGATACATCAAGTAATAGGCCAAATCATTATTAAAACCCAAATTTTCAAGTGCCGCTTTTTTGGACAAATCATCATTATATATAGTAGTGGTTATTACACCCTGGCTGTACTTTTCCGCAATAATGCTAACAGCTTCTGTAAGCAGACCTAATCTTAGCCGCTCAAAGTCGGGATGAAGAATAAGGCTGATCACGTGGCTTTTTACCTTCAGGTAACTAACGACCGTAAGCCACGCAACGATTTTCCCCTCCCGCTCTATGACATACTCCTGCTTTCGTTTGCGCATTAAATAGCTCTTAATACTGTCCAGATGTCTGACCATCATACTGGGATTAAACTCTCGATGCATCCGTTTGACTACCTGCCTCATGGCAGCCGACACAGATTCTTGATATAGATAGTAAAGCTTGGCTCGATCCTCTTCGGCAAGCGGTCTGAATCCCTCTAATTTTATCGCCGGATGTTTTATCTTAGCCTTATCTGACCCTAAGTGCAGTTCATAATGTAGTATTTCCGCTGCATTTCTAAATCCTAGCCGCTGATAAAAACGGTAGGCAGGATTATCAACCCTGACTTCAAGAACAACATCATAATCATTCACATCGGCAACATTAGCCAGCAGCTTAGATAAAACCCACCGTCCTAATCCCTGCCCCCGGCATTGTTTACTGAACGCAAGATAATCTATATGCATTTGCACAGGGTTTAAAAAAGAAATCTGGATAAAACCAACTACCTTGGCACCGAATTTTACAACATAGATATTGAAATGATTTTTTATCCACATGGAAAACCGGCTTAGTGGCTGCAAAAGATAATAAAACTGGTGTGCGCGGCGAATGCGTCGTTTCAATTGCTCTATTTCTACTTCTCCATGAAAAGCACTGGCAAATAACTTTTCCAGTTGGTCAAAGTCTGTCCGCCGAACTCTTTCAATTGTTACATTTTCCAATGGTTTTTCCGACATAGGTGCACCTCTGCTAGCAGTTTAATCCTACACGAGAAAATCATGAAGTTAAACTCATTGTGTGATAGGCAATTAATCTTTAGGTAGCTGCCCTATTGAAAGTTAGTCTACTTTATTGACTATTATCGGTTATAAGCGCTTTTTTTACACCCTAGACTTGGAATACACTAAACTGCCGGATTGTTTGTCCTAACTGCTTTTGTTATAATTAATTTGATTGGTTACTACTAAACCGTGCCGATGGAGGTTTGATTATAGATGATTTGTCAAAAATGCAACTCTGAAATCCCCGCAGGCGAAGAAGTAAAACACCGGGGACAGTTACTCTGCGAGGACTGTTATATTGAAGTACTTGAGCCACCTCGCAGTTGCGACGTAGCTGCTGTATACAGCGCAAAGTCTGCCCGCAGAGCCGCCGGTCACCAAGGCACCGATGGCCTGACCGACTTGCAAAAAGCCATTTATAATTTTGTAAAAGCGGAAGGCCCGGTTACCCATGATCAAGTCATGCAAAAGCTTAAGATTTCGCGTCAGCAACTTGATAAAAACTTTGCCATTTTACGTCATTGCGAACTACTTCGCGCCTTCCGGGAAAATGGTCAGGTTTTTGTTACTATATGGACTGAAGGCGGACCCGGTGAAATGAATATTGGTAATCGCTAAGAATGCCAATCAGTAGCGATTACCAATAAGGTCTAAAAAAGATTGCCATGCTATGGCAATCTTTTTTTTATTTTAGTGTATGGCTTTTTTCTTAAACCGGCCGCCGAATACCTCATGCACCTCATTAATAGTAACAAAAGCATCTTCGTCTTTTTCATAAATAATCGACTTTAATTTGGCGATCTCCAACCGAGTTACTACCGAATACAATACCCGTTTAGGCTCTCCGGTAAACCCCCCGGCACCATGCAGTACAGTAACGCCCCGGCCTAGACGGGCCATGAGTGCCTCAGCGATTTCATCGGGGTAATCAGTAACAATCATAATCCCCTTCGACTCATCCAAGCCCTCAATGGTAATATCAATAACTTTAAAAGCAACAAAGTAAGCTACCAGAGAATACATAGCTTTTTCCCAACTGAATACCAATCCGGCGCTGCTCAAAATGAACAGGTTAAAAAACATGATAATCTCGCCGACAGAAAAACCTGTCCGTTTATCTAACAGTATTGCCATAATCTCAGTTCCGTCAAGCGAGCCGCCGTTTCTGATAATTAAACCTACCCCTACGCCTAAAATGATCCCGCCAAATATAGCCGCCAAAAACAAATCGTTAGTTAATTCCGGCACGGGGTGAAATACATATACCCAGCAGGACAAAGATATAATTGAAAACAAGGTTGACAAAGCAAACGTCTTACCAATATGGTTATAACCTATATAGAGAAACGGTAAATTTAGCAAAATCAAAAATACGCTAATATCCAGACCGGTAAGAGAACTTGCCATAATTGCAATACCAACAACACCACCATCAATAATCTGGTTAGGAACAAGAAAAATTTCCAGACCTATGGCAGCAAGGATTGATCCAATAAATAAAATACAATACTTCTTAATAGTAAACATTACTGGATTCCTCGTGTGTGGCATAACATGCCCCCTTTATTCAGACTATATCTACTTACGATATAACTCCGCTAACAGGTTCTTAACATCGGCATTATCCAAATATTCATCATAACTCATCCGCCGGTCAACAATGCCGTTTGGCGTGATCTCAATAATACGGTTGGCAATCGTTTGGATAAACTGGTGGTCGTGCGACACAAACAGAAGTGTACCGTCGTAATTAATTAAACCATTATTAAGGGAAGTAATTGATTCTAAATCCAAATGGTTTGTGGGTTCATCCAGCAGCAGCACGTTAGCACCGCTCAACATCATCCTCGCCAACATGCAGCGTACCTTTTCACCGCCTGATAACACATTAGCAGCTTTTAAGCTTTCTTCTCCTGAAAATAGCATACGTCCTAAAAATCCTCGAATAAAGGACTCTTCCTGATCGCGAGAAAACTGCCGCAGCCAGTCTACCAAATTCAGTTCTACCCCATCGAAAAACTCCGAATTATCTTTCGGGAAATAGGCTTGGCTCGTAGTCACGCCCCACTTGAAAGAACCACTATCTGCTTCAATCTCATCCATCAAGATTTTAAATAATATAGTTTTGGCAATTCCCTCAGGGCCAACGAAGGCAATTTTATCGCCTTTGGTTACAGTAAAGCTTATATCGTTAAGTACCTGTTCCTCTTCGACTTTTTTACTTATATTCTCAACCGTCAATAGTTGTGCTCCTGCTTCACGGTCAGGTTTAAACGCAATATACGGATATTTACGCGACGAAGGTTTAATGTCGTCCAAAGTAATTTTTTCAAGAAGCTTTTTCCGGGAAGTAGCTTGCTTGGATTTTGAAGCATTAGCACTGAAACGTTGGATGAAGCTTTGCAGATCCTTAATCTTCTCTTCTTTTTTCTTATTGGCTTCCTTGGCTAACTGCAAGGCAAGCTGACTTGACTCCAGCCAAAAATCATAGTTGCCTACATACAACTGGATATTCTGAAAATCGATATCAGCAATATGCGTACATACTTGGTTTAAAAAATGCCTATCGTGAGAAACAACAATAACGGTGTTGGGGAAGTCTGCCAGGAAATTTTCCAGCCAGGAGATCGAATCTATATCCAAGTGGTTGGTTGGTTCGTCCAAAAGAAGAATATCGGGACTACCAAATAAAGCTTGAGCCAAAAGAACCCTTACTTTTTCGTTGCCGCTGAGTTCACTCATTTTTGCCTGATGAAGTTCATCTTTAATACCCAGGCCGTTTAACAATTTAGCTGCCTCAGTCTCGGCATCCCAGCCGTTAAGTTCAGCAAACTCACATTCCAATTCAGATACACGAATGCCGTCTTCATCGGAAAAATCCGGTTTAGCGTACAATTCGTCCTTTTCTTCCATGATAGCATATAAACGGACATGACCCATTATGACTGTTTTTAAAACTTCAAATTCATCAAATTCGTAATGATTTTGTTTAAGCACGGCCAAACGTTCGCCTGGAGTGATAGCAATTTCGCCGGATGTTGGCTCAACTTCACTTGATAGTACTTTTAGGAAGGTGGATTTTCCGGTTCCATTCGCGCCAATAAGACCATAACAATTGCCTGGCGTAAATTTAATATTGACATCTTTGAAAAGAATTCGCTTACCAAATTGTAGTGTTAGATTATTTGTGCTAATCATGAATTATACCCATCTTTCTTTTTATTGCTCGGAATTTTAATTTTAACATATTTTCCAAAAAAAATAAAGTTTTCCGTAAACATAAAAGCAGCACTGTCTAGAGACAGTGCTGCTTGTTACTATTCTACCGGTGTTTGCTAAAAAAGTTTAAGGCTACATCTGGGAATACCGCATAAGACAATACGTCTTCCGTTGAAGCGTTCGGATAGCCCTTTTCGGCAAGTTCCTGCCGGAGAAAATCCATTTGTGGAGCAATATCATCCGCCGGACGATGAGTAATAACCGGTTCATCACCAACAATCATTTTTCTGAATTCAGGATCGATGGGGGCGGGAGTACGGCCATATTTGCCACGAACAAGATCTTTAATTTCCCGTGGGATAACTTTGTAACGCCCTAACATAACGTTGAAAGCAGCCATTGAACCGGTAATCTGGCTAGTCGGAGTAACCAGCGGCGGATAACCAAGTTCTGCCCGGACACGCGGCATTTCTTCCAAAAGATCCGGATATTTATCGGCCATTCCTTGCTCCTTCATTTGATTAAGCAGGTTCGACAGCATACCGCCAGGAATCTGGAAGGATAATACCTTGGTATCAATATCAATGGCAGTATTAAGATTAAAGTCTTGTGCTAGCGATTTTTTTACACTACGGAAGTGATCTGCAATAGGATATAATTGTTCTTTCTTAATACCGGTATCACGCTCAGTACCTTCCAACGCAGCCACAATGGCTTCCGTCGCGGGCTGGGAAGTGCCAAGGGCAAACGGCGATAAAGCACAGTCAATAATATCAACACCGGCCTCAATGGCTTTAAGATAAGTCATGGAAGCCATGCCGCTGGTATAGTGGGTGTGTAATTGAATCGGCACAGCAATATCCGCTTTTAGCGTTTTTACCAGTTCATAGGCTGTATAAGGCGCCAGCAAACCGGACATGTCTTTTATGCAGATAGAATCTGCGCCAAGTTCAACTAAATCTTTGGCTACTTTTAAGAAGCTTTCTTGATTGTGGTAGGGGCTGATAGTATATACAAAAGCGCCTTGGACATGAGCACCGGCCTTTTTTGCTGCCCGCATCGCCACTTCCAGGTTACGAACATCATTTAGCGCATCAAATATTCTAATAATGCCTACACCATTATCGACAGCCCGGTTGACAAATTCTGTGACAACATCGTCGGCATAATGATTATAGCCTAAAACATTCTGGCCGCGTAACAGCATTTGAATAGGTGTCTTTTTAAGATGTTTCTTCAGGGTACGCAGACGTTCCCATGGATCCTCGTCCAGAAAACGCAGGCAACTGTCAAAGGTAGCTCCGCCCCAAGCCTCAAGCGCATGAAAACCAATTTCGTCAAGCTGCTCCAGCATCGGAAGCATATCAGAAATTCGCATACGTGTGGCCGCAAGTGATTGGTGGCCATCTCTCAGCACAGTCTCCATAATTTTAACCCGGTGGTTAGTAGTCATTTAAAATCGGCTCCTTCCCAGATCAATTTATTTATTATAATTTTCGACTAAGTATAAAAAATAGGTAGCGGCTAGTAAATCAGCAACACCGCCAGGGCTAATATTGCGCTTAATAAACTCATCATCAAGAGCACTTATTTGCACGCGGCCGGTTTCTGTAAGCATACCACCTGAATCCATTACCCGCTTAGCTTGGCTTTTTACATCTAGCAAAACCTGCATATCATGGCGATTAAGAATTGTAGTATCTTCAACAACTGTCATTAAACTCATAAGAGTATGCACTAATGTGTCATTTAAGGATAAGCCGCGTTCAAGAGCTTTCTTAAATATGGGCAACCCTTGGTTTCTAATACTGGGTATACCGGCCTCAACCTCTCCCCGAATACCTGTTACACCATATTTTATATATAGTTTTTCCCCTGCTGTCAATTCTGTTGGTAGTTTCTGGTGCAGAGGAGTAAGTTCCCTTGCTACTATTCCCTGAGTCATTGCTGCTGTTACGTCTAAAACTTTGTTGGCATCAGCCGTTCCTGATTGCTTTAAGGCAAACGCAGCGGCAGCGGTTAAAATACCCAGCAAAAACATCAATCCTTTTTGGGTATTGACACCTCCTGTTGCCTGCAGCATTTGTTTTTCACCGTCTTTGCCGATATAACGTAAAACAGGCAGTAATTCCTGCGGTGAACCGCTATGCTTGTACCCGGCATCGGCACAACGAAACATACTGCCGGCAAGCGCACTGCTGCTCATAAGAAAAGTAAAAAAATCCATATCATTATGCGCACCGGAGTTATCACGGTCAACAAGTCCCGGTGATGGTGTACAGGCCGCTTCCATGAGCATAGCCTCAACGGCCCATGAACCTAAATTCCAAACAGTCTCCGGCCAATGGCCTGTAGCTGCTGCTTTAAAAGATGTCAGGCGTTCGTCAACGTTCTGTTTGAGTTCTTGACTGGTATGTTTGCTGGAACGGCGGCATAATACAGCAGGTTCAGCGCACAAAAAACAGGTACGATCCGTATATCCCATTTTACTACGAGAAATTTGCCTTCCCTCAGCATCAAACACATCGATATCAAACAACCTAGCGTATAATCCTGACTCTTCAATAGCAATAGCACTCTGTTTGAGAGTATCTGCCTCACCAGCAGCAGCCAAGATGGCCGCTGGCCCGGTAGACATATACATAAACCGTTCTTCCAGAATAGAAAAACCGGCATCCAACGCCAAAGCTCTAAATCTATCTACCGCGCCCCGTAATAACTGCTGTATGTCAGGGCTGTCTTTTACTGCTCCAGGAATGTTCACGGTAAAGCTGACTACAGGTAACCGGTGAGCACGACGCAATTCAGCCTGAAGGGAAGCAAGCCGTTCTTTAGCCTCCAAAACGGCTTCTAGGGTTATTTCCTGCAACGCCCTATCCCCCTTGCTAATTTTCATTTAATTTTAACATACTTTACCCTAAATAGTAATTATGTATGAGTTTTGTTTATATGTATACATTATCACATCTGCCCAGCTATTTCCAGCATTACCGGTTGATACTAATTTACAAAATACGACAGAGCCTTAACTATAGACTCTGTCGCATTATCGCTTCCATTATAAGCGTTACTATGCATCAGAATTTCCGTCGCCAAATCCCACATATAGAAATTCTTTATGCCGTTTTATCCGCTATTTCTAGCGGATATAGAATTCCACCCGCAGCCAAGTCTACTTTATAACGGTTTGCGAATTACATCGATGATAGTACCGTCACGATATTCGACGACAGCCACAACTTCATCACTTACCTTGATCGGCTCAGGTTTTCCCGCCATATCATAGGCAATTTTCTGCAAGTCTTGGATACTCATAACCGGCAATCCAGAACCCTTTAAATTATCAATTAGATCTGTACGGCGCGGGTTAATCGCAATCCCCCGTTCCGTAACTATAACATCAACGGTTTCTCCCGGAGTTACTATAGTATTTACCCTGTCAAGAACCATCGGCAATCTGCCCCGCAAGAGCGGCGCAACCACTATTGCCAGGTTTGCGCCGGCGGCAGTATCCGAATGACCGCCGGAGGCACCCATAATAACCCCATTGGAATCAGTAATAACATTGACGTTAAAATCAACATCAACTTCGGTGGCACTAAGAATAACTACATCAAGGTTATTTACTATCGGACCGCCATTATGAGGATTAGCATAAAAAGAAGCCGACATTTCCAGGTGATTCGGGTTGTTTTTCAGCGAGTCGATAGAGGGAATATCAAAATCCTGGACATCAAAAATAGTTTTTATTAATCCCTGCTCAAGCATTTCCACGAACGGTGCGGTTATACCACCAACACCGAAACTGGCAGAGATACCTTGAGCGAGCATTTTTTCCTTGATAAATTTGGCAGCGGCCAGCGAAGCCCCTCCACTACCTAATTGCAAAGACCAACCGTCTTTAAAATAGCCTGAGTATTCAATTACACCGGTAGCATATTCGGCCATTAATAATTCGCGTGGATCCCGGCTGATTCTAAGCGCACCGGAAGCAATACCTTTAGGGTCACCAATGCTGTCAAGCACTACAATAAAATCCACCTGTGTCTGCGGTATGCTAATAGGAAATACCGGATGCGTCACAAGATTATCGGTAATAGCCACTACTTTATCAGCGTAAGCGGCATCAACCATAGCATAACCCATGGAACCACAGGCCGAGGGACCGTTAATTCCATTAATATTGCCATTCCTGTCACAGCAGGGAGCCCCAATAAAAGCTACATCAATTTTTAGTTCACCGGCTTCAATAGCGCGGGCTCTGCCGCCGTGGGAGCGAATAATTGCCGGGTTGGCCAAACAGCCGGAAGTCATAAGTTTTCCAAGTTTACCGCGGGCACCGCTTGTCTCAATAGCGGTAATTATGCCTTGCTCAATGAAAGGGATAATAGCTTCATTTATATCATTAAGTGAGCTTGGTGCAAGCGTCAAACCCTTTATTCCTTTTTTGGCAATGGCTGAAACTACCTGGTTTAAAATATAGTCACCGTTCCGGAAATGATGGTGGAAAGAAATTGTCATACCATTTTCCAAACCAGCGGCATCAATCGCGTGTTCTAAGGAATTTACAAGTTTTTCAGACTTGGGCATATTTACCCTGATTTTAGGACCGGCCATCCTTCCCTGAGGAATAGTGGCAAAAGGGCCGGCATAAGGGCGAACTGCCGCAAGCCCTGGTATTTGATCCGGAATTGTTCTTCCAGCAGCATTTATCATGACGTAAACCTCCCTGTTACTTTTTTACCGATTTCGCATAGGCCAGTACTCTTTCGGCTCTAAGCACCATCGGCGTGTCAATCATCTTGCCATCCAGGTTAATTACCCCGGAGTTGCGTTCAATTGCCGCATTATAGGCAGAAATAACTCGTTCCGCATGGGCTACTTCTTTTTCTGTCGGTATAAAAATCTGGTGAACAATCCGAACCTGCCGGGGATTAATTACCGATTTACCATCAAAACCTAATTGCTTTATCATGTTTACTTCGGCAATAAAGGTCTCTTCGTCATTTATATCAGAAAATACGGTATCAATTGCATCAATACCGGCAGCACGCGCCGCTAGCAGCAATTGCTGACGGGCAACAAATAATTCTTTGCCGTCTTTGCTGCGGGTAGTTTTCAAATCAGCAATGAAGTCTTCGCCGCCAATAGCAAGTGCTACCATCCTTGGGCTGGCAGTGGCAATCTCATACGCATTACGAAGACCTTTGGCTGTTTCAATAGCCGCCATCATATTAATTGACCCCGGCACAAAACCATGTTTCTGTTCTGCTTCGCTAATAATCGTATCAATTTCTTGAATATCGCTAGGAAATTCAGCCTTAGGCAAGCGAATCAAATCTGGTTTCGCAGCAAGAACGACATGTAAATCATCCACACCGTAAGGGGTCTGAATGTGATTAATCCGTACAGCTACTTCGCAAGGATATTTAATAGTTTTTATGGCATTATGCACTAGGTGACGCGCAGCATCTTTTTCACTAATAGCAACAGCATCTTCCAGATCAAAGATGATTGTATCGGCACCGTAAATACCGGCGTTTTGCAACATAGCCGGATTGTTTCCGGGCATAAACATCATGGCGCGGCGTAATTTCTTTTCCATAGTATTTCCCTCCCTAACTGCGGGCCCGGTCGACGGCTGTTCTTACCCGGGCTTCGATGGTAAAATCTAAAGCACCTTTATCATTTGCATGTACAACAGCATCCTGAATGCCAAAAGACATAAGGCTTTGTACAATCACATTTTTAATTTGCTCACCATATTGCTGCATGGTAGGACTGACCAATTCGACCTTTATACCATCTCCAGGTTCGGCTGGAGCCAACATGATAAGGATATCACTTGATTCTACGCTGCCGGCTTGTGCCGCTTTCAGCAATTTTGTCACGATATAATCCTCCCCCGTTATAAATGAGACTTGATTCAGATGGGGTTTTAACCCCACCTGAATCTTAGTCGAATTATCCAGGGACTTAGCCGTTCTTTACTCCCGCCTACAGAGGACGGGAGTATTAGAACGGGTTAGTCATCGGATAAAAAACAGTCTAACTACGGCATATTATAACTAATATTCAGAAAGAGCAAAAATACATATACGCGATTGCAAGCCATAACATATTTGTATATCACGAGTTCCACCACTTTCTCGTATAAAGAAGGAAACAAGGTATTGGCGGCGTAAATATAACATATCGACTACTGTGGGAGGCTTGCCGATGGAAGACAGAGACTGGCGAATACTACAGGTGCTTTACGAACAAAAAAACATTACGAAAACGGCTCAGGCGCTTTTTATCTCCCAACCGGCATTAACTGCGCGACTTAGATATATTGAAGAGTACTTCGGCGTAAAAATTGTCTACCGTACAAGTAAAGGCGTACACTTTACACCCCAAGGAGAGTACGTCGCCAAAGCGGCGTCTGAAATGCTGCTTAACTTGCGCAACATAAGAGAAAAGGTAACAGATATGAATAGCACTGTTGCCGGTACTCTGCGGTTGGGGGCGTCAAGCTATTTTACCATGTACATGCTGCCCCGGCTGTTAACGTTTTTCAAAAAGGAATATCCGCATGTTGAGTACAAAGTAACGACCACCTGGAGCCGTGATATATTTAATTTGGTGCATAACCAGGACATTCATGTTGGGTTTGTCAGTTCGGATTATGGTTGGCAGGGAGCGCAGCATATGCTATTTGAGGAACCCATCTGTATTGCATCTACTGATGCGATCGATCTAGATCAGCTTCCCCGGTTGCCCCGGATTAATTACCAGAGTGACGCATTAATAAAAGCACTCGTAGATAAGTGGTGGCGGGAAAACTTCAGTGAACCGCCTACCATCAGTATGGAAGTGGATAAACTTTCCACTTGCAAAGAAATGGTAGTAAATGGACTAGGCTATGGCATTATGCCCTCTATGATTGTAAAAAACAATGAAAATATCCATAAGACCATCCTCACAGATAAAGAAGGGCGGCCATTACTCCGCCGTACCTGGATGCTTTATCACGAAGATATGCTTGAGATGAACGTAGTCAGTGCGTTTGTTCGATTTGTCCGAGAAATGGATTTTCCTAATGTCATTTTTTCCCGAAAATAAATACTGACAGTAAGAAAGTATGCTCATGTGCCCTTCGGGTACGTGGGCATACTTTCTTTAACAATAGGGTGTCGGTGTTCTTTAGTTTTCAAAATTCTTATAAGTTTCTTTGATAACCAGCCATAACTAGTTTGAATTTTACTTATATACAGACATACTCTATACTCAAAATCGTAAACGACGCGAGTTGTCGTAATTTTTAGTCAGGGAGGAGATTATTTACATGCTCGCAGTAGCAGGATTCTTAATGGTTATTGTCTTTATGTATCTTATTATGTCCAAGCGGCTTTCGGCAATGACCGCCTTAATGTTGGTGCCGCTTGCTTTCGGTATTGCTCTTGGATTTGGCCCCAAGCTTGGCGCCATGTCCCTAGATGGTATTAAAAAGGTCGCCCCTACCGGTATTATGATTTGTTTTGCCATACTCTACTTCGGGGTTATGATTGATGCTGGTCTGTTTGACCCGTTAATTAACCGGATTTTAAAAGCCGTCAAAGGCGACCCGATGAAGGTTGTTGTCGGTACCGCGGTACTAGCCGGTATCGTCTCACTTGATGGCGATGGATCAACCACATATATGATTACTTGCTCAGCTTTGCTGGCTGTTCATAGACGTATCGGTATTCATCCGCTAATCCTGCCTGCTATGGCTATCATGCAAAATGGTGTTATGAATATCCTGCCATGGGGCGGACCTACCGGCAGGGTTATGAGTGCCCTAAGTTTAGAAGCTTCGGAAGTGTTTGTTCCTTTGATTCCGGCAATGATCGCCGGTACGATCTGGGTAATGTTTGTAGCATACCGTATCGGTCTAAAAGAACGCGCCCGTCTAGGCACACTACACATTCAGGACGCTATCACAGACACTACCGCTACGTTAGCTGACGATGAAGCGGAAAAACTCAAACGTCCGCACTTATTCTGGGTTAACTTAGGCATGACTGTTTTACTGATGGCTGCTTTAGTCAAAGAGATACTGCCTCTTAACGTCCTGTTTATGCTCGGAACATCATTGGCTTTAATCATTAACTATCCGAAACTAAAAGATCAGCAGGCCCGGATTGCAACCCATGCCGCCAATGCACTGCCGGTTATTGTAATGGTATTTGCCGCCGGTATATTCATGGGTATCATGTCCGGCACTAAGATGGTTGACGCTATGGCTAATTCCCTGGTATCTGTTATTCCACCTTCCATGGGGCCGCATCTAGCCCTAATCACAGCTTTTGCCAGCCTGCCGTTCACCTTCTTCCTGACAAATGATGCTTTCTACTTTGGAGTTGTGCCTATTCTTGTTAAAACTGCCGCAACCTATGGTATAACCCCTGCGGAAATTGCTCGCGCTTCATTGATCGGCCAAGGCGCTCACCTTTTAAGCCCACTTGTCGCTTCTACCTATCTTTTGGTCGGTTTATGCGGAGTTGAATTCGGTGACTTCCAAAAATATACCCTGCTGTGGGCTATTGGAACATCACTTGTTATGCTGGCACTTTCACTGGCAATTGGAATTATTCCATTCTAGGAAAACTGCTATAGTTGTAAAACAAAAATACGACAGAGCCTGCGTTTTAGGCCTGTCGTATTTTCACATTCGTTTATAAGTGGTAAGATATAGTCATTACATTAATGAAGGTGACATAAATGCATAAACAATATTTAGCTATCTTTTTGCTCGCCGCAGCTAACGGCCTGTTATTCAGTCTACTGCACCTACCGTTGCCCTGGACGTTAGGCCCTTTAGTTATGGCTATTCTTTGGAAAACAGTTTTGAAAAAGCCTGTATTTTGGCCAAAAAAAATACGAAATATGGGTATGGTAGTGTTAGGATACATGATGGGAAGTCCTTTTACGCCCTCGGTTGCTAGCCAAGTCCTGCAACAGTTGCCAATCATGCTGACAATGACCTTGACATTAATAACCATCTGCTTAGTCACAGGTTATATATCCGGCCGCTATACCGGTGTAGGCCTCTCCAACAGTTTGATCGGCAGCATCCCCGGCGGCCTGTCTCAGATGTCGGTTATCTGCGAGGAAATCAAAGGAACCAACATTTCGGTGGTTACGCTTATGCAAACCGTGCGGGTTATTACTGTTGTATTCATGGTGCCCTTACTGGCACTGCATGGACTTGCTGATCACGCAACTCCGGCTGCCCGTGTGGTCAAACCTTTGGAAATGCACCAGCTTCAGCTACTGGTGTTAATCGCAATAATCCTTATTGTACTAATAAAGATAGCCAAACGGATACATTTGTCCAATATATATATTTTAATTCCGGTACTAGGCACAGCGGCTTTGGTTTTGACCGGCTTAGATGCTCCGGCTTTACCGGCTCCGGTTATTTCCTTGGCTCAAATCGTTGTCGGAATAAAAATGGGCAGTGATGTTGATTTTGGCAGCTTAGGCAATTGGAAAACGATCGCTTTAGTTAATCTCCTTACTGTTTTGTCCGTTATTTTTTTCATACTCGGCGCCGCCTATACCTTTTCTCACATATTTCCGATGTCATTTGTCACAGCTTTTATCAGTATGGCTCCTGGCGGCATGTCAGAGATGGCGCTTACTGCGATGTCGGCAAATGCAGATCTGCCAACTGTTGTTGCCTACCAGTTATTCCGTCTGTTGTTTATTTTACTAGTTTGTGTTCCTGTTACCAGATGGTTAATTCATAGACAACAACTCAAACACGCTTAACTCTTTTTTTCAATATCCTTTAATCTAACGAGGAACTTCTCAACTTTACCAATTTCTCCGACTAATTCATATTCATATGACCAGCCGGCAGCGTGGCTGTGACTCTCCACAAACCGCACCTGAATCAGACATTCATCACCCAAAATCTCAACCCGGCGCGGTTCAAGCGGTGTAACTATACTCTCAGTGGTTTTAAAATGATTACGCACAAATATTATCCTCACTTACCAGTCAAATTAGCTCTTGTTTTTACTATTATAGCAAGGTTATGAGCGACAGTCACCCTTTTAACTCTTAACCTTGACTTTTTTTTACTTTCATATTACATTAGTGGTGTCGAACCCTCGCTTTTAGGGCAAAATTTACAAAGTGGTGATTATTAATGTCGGAAAGAATGACCTTGCAAGACGTTTTACGGGAGTATGGAATTCCGCTCGCAACTCTAAATGTAACGGCATCCCATCAAGATTGTTTAGCACTTCGTGAGCGCCTGATGGCCATACGCGACCTCAGTCATGGAAAAGAGCAAGGTTACCTAGAGGTAGCCTGCACGTTTTATATCGATGTCCATGATATTGACCGTTACTTATCAGGAGAACTACCTGCACTAGCGGAAATATATCCATTCCCGGAAGATGTAAAAACGCATAAGGAGGAATAAACAGATGAAAAAAGTTTTATTGTTTACTTTTGTATTTATGTTCGCACTTAGCACAGTCAGCTTTGCCGCTGTCAGCGGTTCCAAGTCCAGAACCTCCTCACCGTCCACCAAGCCCCCAACAACCCAATCAACTCCTTCTAAAGATACTACAAATAGCTATAAACCTTCGGCTCCGGCCCAAAGTTATGATGCAAAAGCACCTGCTGCTGCCAAGCCGAATACCGCACAACAACCGCAATCGAACACCGGTGGTTTCCTGCGAAATGCGGGTCTGTTCGGTGGCGGTATGCTCTTAGGCAGCATGCTTGGCGGCATGTTCGGTTTCGGTAACTCCGGCATGTTCGCTACGCTCATGGGCATGTTGTTCAATGTGATAATACTAGCCGGTATATTCATGGCAGGACGCTATTTGTGGGATAAATTTAAAAACAGAAATAATAGAGAACGGCGTTAATAAGAAAAACCACTAACGAGGTCCTTTGGTATTGAGTACATCCGAAATTCGGTACTCAAATCCATTAACCCCGGCAACTCCCGTAACCCCTGGCCCTTTGTCGGAGAAAGCGTTCCGAAGGAGAAAAGCCGGGCGGTATTCCGTTAAGAAATCCGTACTGTTTGAGCGTGTTTACGGATTTTAGGAGTACCGCCTGGCTTTTCAGCTTTTGTAGGCTTCGGGCCTAGACTTTTTGTTACTTGGTACTATTTAAGTGTAATTGTTAACCATGAAAATGGTTGATCAATTACACTTATTCTTTTACAGTAAGAGGGTAATTGGCCTGGCATTTTGTTTACAGGTTTTCTACAACCGCCACAAAAGCTGTCAGCCATCCTCTTGTTGTATCCATTCGATTTAGCAGGTTGAAACCGTTTTAGGCTTTCGTGTAACGAACCAAGTTGAGTGGCAATAAGTGTTGATGGAACAATTACCGACTTTATCAAGGGAGGATATCTGGATGATTAGCGTTGGGATTGACGTTTCAAAAGGAAGTAGTCGTGTTTGCGTCAATAAGAATGGTCGTGTTATGCAACAGTTCTTTGTAGAACACTCTCAATTGAGCATGAAAAAGCTTATCGATTTGCTCCTATCTTTCGAAGAAGAAGCAAAGGTTATACTGGAAGCCACAGGAATTTATCATCTTCCGCTTGTACAATCGCTAATCCGTGCTGGTATTTTTGTGGCCGTAATTAATCCTTTGGTTTTAAAGAAATATGCAGCTCTTTCACTTCGCAAGGGAAAAACCGATCAACTCGATGCCGTTAAAATTGCTGATTATGGTCTGGCAAACTGGCATAAATTGATTGGTTATTCCGTATCGGATACTACCTATACCGAACTAAAAGACCTGGGCCGTAACTATGCCTACTATGTAAAATTGAAAGTGATGCAAAAGCAACACCTTACTATGCTTCTAGACAGGGCAATGCCAGGAATTACAGAACTTGTACGGACTGCTGGTAATGATAATTTGACTAAGAACAAGCTGCTGGACTTTATAGAGCACTATCAGCATTATGATCGGATTACGGCCAAATCCGAGAGACAGTTTGTACTGGATTATTGTCGGTGGGCAAAAAAGAAAGGATACCGGCCTGATGAAAGCAAAGCATGCTCAATCTATGCTTTAGCCAAGGCCAGTATCCCCACTTCTTCCTCCAAGAGCACACCCACCACGGCCTTGCTTTTGGAGGCGATAAAAGTCTTACGCCAGCTATGCGAGACTTTACAATCCATTTTAGCACAAATGAAAGAACTTGCGAAAGAGCTGCCCGAATACAACGTGGTTTGTGCGATGCATGGTGTTGGAAATATCTTAGCAGTACGCTTGATCGCCGAGATAGGCGATGTTCGGCGATTTCATTCAGGCAAATCATTAGTTGCGTTTGCAGGTCTCGATTCTCCACCTTATGAATCAGGAAATTTTATAGGTACGAAAAGAAGTATATCCAAGAGAGGATCACCGTTTCTCCGCAAAACAGGCTTTGAAGTCATGAAATCACTTATCATGCACAAACCCAGGGAAGACAATGCAGTCTATTTGTTTATAGTAAAAAAGGTGACTGAAGGCAAGGCGAAAAAGGTGGCCATGATTGCAGGTTTGAATAAATTTCTTAGAATTTACTATGCACGTGTGAAAGAAATATATGATGCTGTTTAGGTAAGTTAGAAAAAATCTCGATTGCCATAACTACTTTAGGCTATGGTTTGTTTGCTATGCCCTTAAGAAAAGGGATGAGCCATCAAACTTTTTCATTTTACTCTTGACATTGCTTAGCAGGCTTTTGGGGAAATGCCAAAAGTAAGACCCCTTTCTTCTGTTTTATACTGGCGATGTATGTTTTTTTCATACGGCTCTATTTCCGCAACCCGCGCCATTCCTACTGCCTCAGCCTCTGAAAACTTATACTTTCTTATCTTATAAAAAAGGGATGCACTTAAGTGCACCCCTTTTTTTATGTGCGCCCGGCATGGGCGCAATCTAACGGGTGAAAGTCCCGAGCGCGGGTAGATAGTGCCAAGCGCATAGCTCAAGACAAGGGTGTCCACCGCGAGGTGGAATCTGAAGGAAGTCGGCGGCAAATCTCTGGTCTGACGAACAGAAATCACATATAAGGCAGTGTAAACTGGGTAAGGTTGCATAACAAACCGAAGCCCGAAACTATCCGAAAGTTTGCGCTGTAAATGTGGCAGATAGATGGAGAGAAAGATTGCGTTCTTACCCGGGGAGATCTCACAGACATGTGAAGATAACTCAATCGAAGCATGGTTGAAATAAGATTTACTGTGAGAAGTCAGCAGAGGTCATAGTACCGAAGTTTTTCGAGAAGGACTGAACAATAATCGAGTTCTTGAGCAAAGGAAGGTGAAGTCATGTTAAGAGAGCAGAAAACCAGTAAAATGGGCTGCCCTTGCCAGGGTATGCTGGAAGCAGAGAGTAACAAGGGAGCGCGGAGCATGACGACACTGGAAGATGCAAAAGAGAACCGCGTAAATCTGTTAGAAGAAATACTAGACCGAAACAATCTCAATGCAGCATATGCCCAGGTACTGCGCAAGAAAGGTGCAGGCGGAGTGGATGGCATGCAGGTTGGAGATATGAAGCAGTGGCTGAAAGACAATAAAGAAGAGTTTCTTGAATCCCTGCGAACCGGAAGATACACCCCTCAACCCGTGAGAAGGGTAGAAATACCTAAGCCGGACGGAGGAACCCGAAAGCTAGGAATACCGACCGTACTAGACAGGTTAATACAACAAGCCATAACCCAAGTGTTAACGCCCATCTTTGAAAAGAAATTTTCAGAAAGAAGTTATGGTTTTCGAGTAGGCAGAAATGCGCATCAGGCGATAAAGCAAGCCGAAGCATACTATAGGGCAGGATACACGAAAGTAGTAGACATTGACCTGGCGCAGTACTTCGATACGGTAAATCATGACATGCTTATCAACATGCTCCGTGAAGAAATCAAGGATGAACGAGTCATCGTCTTAATCCGGAAATACCTGAAAAGTGGAGTCATGGAAGGCGGTATAGTCAGCCCCAGTACATCGGGAACCCCGCAGGGAGGAAACCTGTCACCACTGCTATCCAATATCTACCTGACGAAATTTGACCAACTGCTGGAGAAGCGCGGACATAAGTTCGTAAGATATGCAGATGACTGCAATATCTATGTCAGGACGGAACGTGCAGCCAAGCGGGTCATGGCGAGTTGTGTGAAATTTCTTGAGGGAACTTTGAAGTTACAAGTAAATCAGCGGAAAAGCCAAATCGGCAGTCCGCTGAGGGTGAAGTTTCTGGGATTTGCATTGCATAAGGTAGCGGGACAAATCGGAATACGTCCGCATGGGAAAGTCTTGAAACGTTTCAAAGAGAAGATCAAGGAAATAACCAACCGAAGTCGTGGGTGGGCAATCCAAGACACACTGCAAGAACTGAGGAAATATACAACAGGCTGGTTGAACTACTTTTCCATTGCAAACATGAGCAATAACATGAAAGAAATGAACAAATGGATACGGCGCAGGCTGCGAATGTATCTATGGAAGCAATGGAAGAAAGTTCAGACTAAGTTTGTGAATCTACAAAAGCTGGGACTGGATAGGAATAGAGCTTGGCAGTATGCCAATACACGGTTAGGGTATTGGCGTGTTGCGGGAAGTGCTATTTTACAAAGGACACTAACAGACAAATACCTCGAATCTCTAGGCTATATGAACATAGCGAAGAAATACGAGGCATTTCATTTACGTTAAAATTATTGAACCGCCGTATACCGAACGGTACGTACGGTGGTGTGAGAGGTCGCTAAATAAATTAATTATTTAGCTCCTACTCGATTATCATATTTTCCAAACAGCTTTACCTAACATATCAACCGGCACGGCTTATTTTAAATGATTTTATTTTAGCCCGGCTATATTCAATAACAACGAATAGTACAGGTACCAGGAAGATTCCAAGGCCTGTAGCAACCAACATACCACCGACAACAGTTGTGCCTAACGCTGTACGCGCGGCAGCACCGGCGCCTGTTGATATCGCTAGCGGAATACAACCTAAGATAAAGGCAAATGATGTCATCAGAATCGGGCGCAGCCTCAGTTTGGAAGCCTCAATAGCTGCCTGCACCGGTTCCATGCCGTTGTCAGTACGCACCTTGGCATATTCTACAATCAAAATAGCGTTTTTAGCTGCCAAACCGATAAGCATAACCAGACCGATTTGCATGTAAATGCTATTTTCCAGTCCCCGGGCATATATGAAGAGAGCTGAGCCCAAAATGCCTGTAGGCACCGATAATAATACAGCAAACGGTATATTCCAGCTTTCATACAAAGCCGCCAGGCACAAGAATACGAACAACAGTGCCAGCCCGAAGATAACCGGCGTATGTCCGCTGGAGAGCTTTTCTTCCCGACTCAAATCAGCCCATTCGTAGGTAAAGGTTTTAGGTAATACTTCAGCCGCTACTTCTTCAAGTGCGGTCATAGCTTGGCCGGAACTATAACCTGGAGCCGTAGTGGCATTAATTTGCATGGCGGGATACCCGTTAAACCGCTTAATCAAAGTCTGGCCGCTTGATGAAACAGGGGTAACAAGGGTATTAAGCGGTACCATAGTACCAGCAGAACTACGTACATAGAAGAAACGGGTTGCATCGACATCAGAACGGAACTCTGGTTCAGCCTGCAACATAACTTTATAGGTACGGCCGAATCTATTAAAATCGTTGACCTGAACCCCACCCAGGAAAGTTTGCAACGCTGTGAATATATCCTGAACCGGAACGCCCAGTGCTTTTGCTTTTTCCCTATCCACCTCATATTTATAGGAAGGGGTATTGGCGCGAAAACTTGACTGAACCATACTGATTTCCGGCCGTTTCCGGGCGGCTGCAGTAAACTGTTGTGAGACATTATTTATTTCTTCCATAGAAGAACCGCCGCGATCTTGAATCATAAAAGTCAAACCGCCAACACTGCCGATACCCGGCAAGGCAGGCGGGTTAAAGGCGAAAACAGTAGCTTCAGGCATACCACTTACTTTACCCATGGCTTGCCCGATAACTGCGTTCAGTTGTGATTCCGGCGTTGTGCGCTCAGACCACGGTTTCAGACCGGCAATAACCATCGCGCCATTTGGCTTTTGACCACCGGCCAAAATATCAAAACCGGCGACTTCCATGGTGTTTTCTACTCCGGGCAGGGAGCGGTAAATATCACCTACCTGCGTAGCAATCGCGCGGGTACGGTTCATGTTGGCCGCTTCCGGCAAACTAACAACTGATAGCATAAAACCCTGATCTTCGTTCGGTACAAAGGTGGAGGGAATCATGCGCAGCAATCCAACACACAAAACTAAGATTACTAACAACCCTACGCCCCATAAACGTGCTTTACGAATAGAGCGCGCTACACCATTAGAGTAGTTTTCGGTTATCCGTTCAAACCACATATTGAACCGGTCAAAAAATCTTCCCAAAACACCGGAGGGTTTTTCATCCGTATAAGGCTGCAGTAAAAGACTGCAGAGCGCCGGTGTCAGCGACAAAGCGACTATTGCTGACAGGGCCATCGAAACAGCAATTGTAAGCGCAAACTGCTTATACAAAACGCCTGTTGTACCTCCGAAAAAAGCTACCGGAATAAACACGGATGCCAGCACGAAGGCTATCGCGATAACTGGTCCGGATACCTCTTCCATGGCCCGGATAGTTGCCTCTTTCGGATTGAGTTTTGAATGACGCATATGATGCTCAACTGCTTCAACAACAACAATGGCATCGTCTACAACCAGACCAATTGCCAATACCATGGCAAACATTGTCAGAGTGTTGATGGAAAAGCCCAGCAAAACAAAGGCACCGAAGGTTCCGACGAGAGAAACCGGCACCGCCAGCATCGGAATCATAGTCGCGCGCCAATTTTGCAGGAATAGATACACAATTACCAGTACCAGAGCCAGAGCTTCAAAAAAAGTGTGAATAACCTTCTCCAAAGATTCTCTGATGTATTTGGTATTATCAGTAAGAATACGATATTCCATGCCTGGAGGAAAACGTTTAGCCGCATCTTCAATAACTTGATGAACACCGGCAATAGTCTCTAACGCATTGGCTTCTGTTGTCAATTGAACAGCAAAGACTACTGAATCATTTCCATTAAAGCTGCTTTTAAATGTATTATCTTTGGCACTTAATTCAACGGTAGCAATATCACCTAAATGAATCGCCGAACCATCCGGCTGCGAACGGATAATTACTTTTCTGAAATCATCCTCAGTCACAAGACGGCCTTGAACACTGGCCGTGTATTGAAATTCCTGTTTTGCCGGGGAAGGAAGCTGACCGATAGTACCAGCCGGTGCCTGAATGTTTTGTTCTTTAATCGCATTCGAAATGTCGGCGGCAGTTATCCCAAGCTGGGCAAGTTTATCCGGCTTGAGCCAAATACGCATACTAAAATCAGTACCATATTCAGAAACATCGCCTACACCTTTGACACGGCGGATATCATCAATAACGTTGATACTGCCATAGTTCTTGAGAAATACACTATCATAGGTGTTATCAGGAGAAATTAAGCTGAAATACAATGCCGTATCCGGTGAAACCTTACGCGTAGTAACACCTGTCAGCTGTACATCCTGAGGCAGTCCGGAATTAGCCTGAGCAACCCGGTTTTGGGTATACATTGTTACCATATCGGGGTTTTGTCCCAATTCAAACTTAACATTGAGTGAATACCGGCCCGAGTCGGCGCTGGTTGAAGACATTGCAACCGCACCTTCTACCCCGTTAACCTGCTGTTCGATAACTTGGGCTACCGTTTTTTCAACGACATCGGCGTTAGCGCCGGTATAGGAAGTACTGATACTGACTTGTGGCGGCGTTATCTGCGGATATTGAGCAACAGGCAGATTAAATGCGGCAATACTTCCCGCTAATGTAATTATGATAGATATGACTATTGCAAAGATGGGTCGGTTTATAAAAAATTTTGCCATAGAACCATCCCCCTACTTCGCGACCGGAATAGCTAAATCATTTAGGCCGATCATGGTAACTTTCAGCGGGCTTCCCGGTTGTGCTTTGGCAAACCCTTCGACAACCACCACATCCTGAATTGTAAGCCCTTCTTCTACAATCTGCAAATTACCTATTTTGGGTCCTAATTTTACCGGCTTGCTTACAGCTTCGCTATTAGATCCAACAACTGTGACAAAGGTTTTACCCAGCATTTCTTGAACAGCCCGTTGCGGAACAAGCAGGGCATCCTGTCTTGTTTCACCAACAGCCACTACTCTGGAAAACATACCAGGTACCAACAGTTGATTTGGATTATCGAAAGACGCTTTCATGGCCAGAGTACCCGTCTGATTAGCCAAACCACGGTCTATCTGATCCAAATGACCGGCAACCGGATATTCGCTGCCATCACTAAGAATAAGCTTCAGATTTTTTCCCCAATCATCAGGTGAATTGCCCATTCGCGCAAACTTTAAATATTCGTTTTCACTCATGCTGAACCGAACCTGAACAGGGTCAACTGTTGAAACAGTCGCGATCACAGTGCTGCCAGCCTGGACATATTGACCGGCACTTAACTCATTCACGCCGATTTTGCCATCTACCGGCGACACAACCAGTGTATCATTTAAATCATTCCTAGCCTGATCAAGTTTAGCCTGATAAGCATTCACCTGGGCTTGTATTTGTTCAGCTTGCGACTCAGAAGTATCAAGCATTTGGTTAGCAATAGCGCCTTGGTCTGCCAGCTTTTGATAACGCCGTACATCGCGGCTAACATTGCTAAGGGAAGCTTGCGCTTGTGCTACCTGGGCCTGAGCATCGGCTACGGTAGCTAAATATTTACGCTGATCAATTTCAAACAATGGCTGTCCCGCCCGGACAGTATCGCCACCCTTTACTAATTTCCTGGCAATACTCCCAGATACCTGTGCCTTTATTGGTACTTCATCTTTTGCGACAATTTCGCCGACAAACTCATATGTAACAGGTGTGGTTTGCTGCATAACCTGCATTGCTTTAACTGCAACTTCTTGCGGCGGACGAGAAGCTTGTTGTTTACCGCAGCCTGTTACTACTAACAAAAGTAGTATAGTTAAGCAAATAATACTTTTTTGATTCACTTTCCGTTTTCTCCTCCCATTTTTGATTCATCTAAGCTTTTACCAGTTACCCCATATAAATAAATTTGCAGTGCATGTGCCATGTACTGTTCGGTAAAATTCTCTGCTTCGGGTAGCAGTTCACTAAAAAAATTCTGAGCGGTAAATGACAAATTTAATATTTTCATCATAGATAATGCGGCAAATTCCGGTTGAATATCTGACCTAAATTCCCCGCTAGCGATGGCCTCCTTAATGCACCCCTGCAAAAACAGCTGCAGCCGGAAAACAGAAGCTTTCACAATAGTATTGAAATACTTGGTTGGGCTAATAATTTCAAGAAAAAAAAGACGATCCAAATGTGGAATCTTCTTATTTGCATCAAGCAGCATATCGCAAAAACGTCTCAGCTTCATAACAGGCGAAATTTTTTCGTCGCTAATACTATTCATAGCATCGCCTAGTATTGCCAGCTGTTTTTTCAGTACAAAAGCATACAAATTATCCTTTCCACCGAAATAATAAGAAATCAAGGCGACATTTACACCGGCAGCGTCGGCTAATTCTTTTACAGAAACAGCAGCTAATCCTTTAGCAGCAAATAAAGGTATTGCTGCTTCAATAATTTTATTTACTGTAGGCTTCTCGGCATCAACCTCAAATCTCAACATATCCCCCCCATAGGCAAGACAATACCTTAAATCAAAATTTTAAACGCACATTTAATTATAAGATTTTTCCTCTCGCTTGTCTACCATGAAAATCCATTTCCCCATAAAAAGAATAATCTTCCTGTATTTTTTCACAGGAAGATTATCAGTATTGTTGTTACCGCAACTTTTTTAATACATAGTATACTTGCTTAACTACCTGATCAGGCGTCACACTATTCGTGCAAATGGCCTTGCCCTTCGGACACTTGGTCTTATGACAATAGGCACATGGTTGTTGGTTAAATACCGCGGTATTACTATTGCCTGGCGGAGTATATGTTTCCGGATTGGTAGGCCCAAATATGGCTACGGTAGGTGTACCCAGAGCTGCCGCCATATAAAGCGGCCCGGTATCGCCGGCAATAACTACTGTCGCTTTTTCTAAGAGAGCCGCCATCTCTAACAGGCTGGTATGGCCAATTGCATTAATTATCGGCATATCTCCGGCTTTTGCAGCAATTTCCTGCCCCAAAGGCAATTCACTTTTGCCGCCGCACAACAATATTTTGAAGTCTTTAGCGAGCTGTAGTGCTGTTGCTGTAAATAATTCAGGCGGCCAATTCTTAGTTGGCCAGGTTGTACCGGGAACCAAAACTGCCAGTTTATCCAGCGAACAGACATTAGCTGCCTGTAAGTAATCCCTGGCAAACTTTTTGGCTGTTTCCGGCACCACCAATGTCATTTCCCGGGAAGAAGGAGTAATACCCAGGTTAGTAAGTACACTCAAATACCGGTCAATAATATGGTGACCACTAGGAGCTGCCGTTTCCGTCATAAACCAGGGATTGCACTCCCCCGACTGACTCATGCCAATCCGCCGGTTAGTCTTTACCTGCTTTGCAATCATCGCCGTCAAAAACAAACCATGTATATCAAGTACAGCATAAAAAGGCCTGTTGGCCAACGCTCTCTTCAACTCTTTCCATACGGCAAAGGCTTGGGAAAATTGACAATCCTTCACGTATTTATCAAATCGTTCCCGGGACCAAATTATTATTTCATCCACATGGGGGTTATATTTTATCAGGTCGGCACAAACTTCACCAACAAGCCATGTAATTTTACAGTCGGGCCACGCGGTTTTAAGCGCTTCCGCTACCGGAGTACAGTGGATAACATCACCAATTGAACTTAATCTGATAATTAATATGTCCCTACTCATAAATTACCGCCTTTACCAATCTTAACCAGCTGATTTACTTCAGTTTAAGCTTAGCTAACGCGTCCGCCAGCGCATTATTAAACGGCTGGGAATCTGAGGTCTGTTGTTTTAGATATTTCGAAACTTCTTTTTTGGAAACCTTGGTAGTACCTTCTTGTTTTTTCCGCTCATTAAATGCGGAAAGTTTCTCCCGGTAACCGCAAGCACAGGCAAAAGTACGGGCTTCTCCTTCGCCCCTGAGTTCAAGCTTTTTATGGCAGTTAGGGCAGCGGGCATTAGTTATTTGGGCTACATTTTTCCGGTAACCGCACTCCCGGTCCTGACACACAAGCGCTTTACCGCGTTTACCGTTAACCTCAAGCAAATACTTACCACATTCCGGACACCGGGTACGGGTAAGGTTATCGTGTTTGAAGTTTTCCTGACTATTTTTTATTTCAATAATAATTGACTTGGTATAGTCTTTTATCTCGGTAATAAATGCCTGCTTTTGCAATTGGCCTTTGGCAATAGTGCTGAGTTTCTGTTCCCAGGAGGCGGTTAACGCCGGCGATTTCAGTTCATCAGGCACCAGTTCTAAGAGTTGTTTGCCTTTGGAAGTTATAAAAATATCTTTACCTTTTTTTTCAATAACGAAACTGCTAAATAACTTTTCGATCATATCGGCCCGGGTAGCAACAGTACCAAGCCCGCCTGTTTCGCCAATAATTTGCTTAAGCGCCTTACTTTCACCCGCCATATATTTTGCCGGATTCTCCATAGCCGACAGTAAACTTGCTTCATTAAAAGGAGCCGGGGGTTTAGTTTCGCCTTTGGTCAGCCTAACATCAGCAATAGGCAAAATATCTCCTTTTCTTAAGCCAGGAATCACTTGCTCAACTATGCCGTCAACCGCCTCCTCCTCATCATGATTATTACTGTATAACTCCTTCCAGCCAAGGGAGAGTATTGTTTTGCCTTTTGCGATAAAGATTTCATTGCCAATTTGCGCTCTAACCGTTGTCTCGGCGTATTCAAACGGCGGACAAAGCACTGCCAAGAAGCGCTTGACAACTAAATCATAGATTTTCTTTTCCTTGTCAGTCAACGTGCTTACTGCTACAGGCTGCTCAGTAGGAATAATGGCATGGTGGTCTGAAACTTTGCTGTTATCAACAAAATGACTGCCTGCTTTTATCGTACCTCTTAGTATCTTTAGAATCTGTTTAGAATAAAGACCTGTATCACACGCCTTCACCCTGTCTTTTAATGTTTCAACAATATCTGTAGAAATATACCGGGAATCAGTACGCGGATAAGTCAAAGCTTTATGGGTTTCATAAAGTTTTTGCATGACAGCTAACGTTTCTTTGGCGGAAAACCCAAATATTTTGTTAGCGTCCCGCTGCAATTCGGTTAAATCATATAGAGCCGGCGAAAAGCTCTTTTTATTGACTTTATGTACGTCAATTACTTCTGCCCTTTTTCCGGAAATATTCTTAATAATCTTGTCACAGATCTCTTTATCAAACGTCTTATAGTCTTTCGTTTTGCTGTCTTGCCAACTCAGCTTCAGGCGGTCGGCAGCTGCTGTGATTCCATAATACGTCCGGGGCTGAAAATTCTTTATCTCAGCCTCCCTGGCAGCAATGATGGCTAACGTCGGAGTTTGTACGCGTCCGCAGGATAACTGAGCATTGTATTTTGTCGTTAACGCCCGGGTGGCATTAATGCCTACCACCCAATCGGCCTCGGCCCGGGCCACGGCCGAGGCATATAAGTTTTCATAGCTCTTGCCTGGTTTAAGGTTGGCAAAGCCGTCACGGATTGCCTTGTCGGTAACCGAGGAAATCCATAGTCGTTTAATAGGTTTATTAACATGTGCTTTCTCTAATATCCAGCGGGCTACAAGCTCGCCTTCCCGCCCCGCATCGGTGGCAATTACAATTTCATTTACATCCTTGCGGTTGAGTTGTTCCTTTACGGCGTTAAATTGTTTGCCTGTTTGTTTAATCACTACAAGTTTAAGATCCTTGGGCAGCATCGGCAAGTCTTCCAAGCGCCACGCCTTATATTTATCATCATAGGCTTCAGGGTCAGCTAAAGTTACTAAGTGCCCCAACGCCCAGGTAACAATATATTTTGATCCTTCCAAATACCCGTTGCCTTTGGTGTTGCAATTCAACACCCTTGCTAAATCCCGCCCAACCGAGGGCTTTTCTGCTAACACTATTGTTTTACTCATGGTAACCTCACAAAAAAATAAATTTAGTTACTATTATACCCGTTATTTTCTAGATGTTAAAGTAAAAGGAAAACTGCCGGAAAACACTTTCACCGGCAGTCTAGCTGAATGTTGATAGAAATATCGTATTTCTCTGCTTATCAGGAGGCATCTTGCTGGCTTTGCTCTTTTTTCAGCAAACCAGCTATCCATTCCTCAGCTCCGATAAACGGTTTAGTTCTAGCTAAGGAAAACACCGTTAGGGCCAGCCAGATAAAGCTAAAGGAAACAAGGTGCGTGTTTGTAAAAGCTTCATGATAAACTAATAGCCCTACCATCAAAGAAATTGTGGGCGACAAATATTGAATAAAGCCCAATAAGCTTAGGGGCAGCCTATTCGCCCCTCCCGCAAATAACAAGAGCGGCGTAGCTGTTACCGCACCGGCTCCCCACAGAAAAGCAGCTGTCACCGGAGCACTGATACTAAAAGCGGAAACACCCTGATAAGATAAGTACAGGATATACCCCGCCGCTATCGGCATTACAATAAGCGTCTCCAGTGTCGTCGAAGTAATCGCACCAATATTGAGAATCTTTTTGCACATGCCGTAGAAAGCAAAAGAAACTGCCAATGCTAACGATATCCAGGGGATAGAGCCGAAATTAACTGTCATATTAAGCACACCAATGGCGGCCAGCACAAAGGATACACTCTGCCAAAACGACAGTTTTTCTTTTAAAACAAGCATGCCTAATACAACGCTGACAAGCGGATTGATATAATAACCAAGACTTGTTTCCACAATTCGGCTTTCGTTTACTGCCCAAATATAGGTCAGCCAGTTGACACTTATAAGCAAAGAGGCAATAACTAAGCCAATAAATTTTTTCCGGTTATGGACAATGGCCATCGTTTCTGCAATAAACTGGCGTAACGTGCGTGTCACTAAAATAATTCCGAACGTAAAGAGAAAAGACCAAATGACGCGATGCGCTAAAATTTCATAAGCCGGAACATACGATATCTGTTTCCAGTATATCGGCAGTATTCCCCATAAAAGATAAGCCCCCACGGCTGATATTATGCCTTGCAGCCGTTCTTTGGCTTGTTCAGTTTGCTCTCCCAAGACTACCCCGCCTTTGTTTGTATCTTGATTCATGTACTTTTAATCAGTATCACTTTCTGTAACCGGTTTTCGCCAGTAAAACAACGGATCATGCTCAATATCTTGCGCTCGTTTACCCATAATGCTAAATGCCCATTGTATGGACGGCCCTAATGTAAAAGCAATAATAATTGTTCCAATCCCAATCGGACCGCCGAGAAAATAACCAATTACAGCTACTAGAGTTTCAATAATCGTTCGTATTTTCCATACCGGCCAATCTGTTTTTTTTATGACTCCAACCATTAAACTGTCACGCGGCCCGGCACCAAAAGCGGCCGATAAGTAAAAGTAACTGGCCCAGCCTATTATCCAAATCCCCGCAAGCAGCAGCCCCAGCCTCGCCATCCAGTTATCAAACACCGGAACCCAGCCGCCAGCCATGATAATATCAATAAATAAGCCTATGAAGTACATGTTAGCCAGACTGCCCCAACCCGGTTTTACCCCTAACAACCAGCTTATCGCTATAACGAGAACGCCTGTTATCTGAGATATTTGCCCCATAGTAAACGGCAGATAGTTGGTAACTCCTAAATGCATGACATCCCAGGGAGCTGTTCCAAGATTACTTTGCACTGTCAAAACAATACCTAACGCAAACAGGAATACTCCCCAAAATAAAAAAAAGATACGCTTTACCATTGGCACCCTCTCCTACTACTGACACATTGCTGTGAAAGTCGAGGCTTTCATTACAGCATAACACCAAAACATATTTTTCTCAAATAAAAAAAATTTTACTTTACATTAAAATTAGTAATGAAAGCGGAAGCCGATGTTGCCCTTATCCAGGCGAAAGTTACACTTTCTATCAGGATAGGAAAGAGACTGAAACTCTTACTGAGTTCAGTCCCTTGTTAGCTGACACCTTACCTATTGATTTTTAGATAAAACCCAATAGACTATGTGCACACGCACAAGATTATTATCGTTCTAGTCCCTTTTTAATTGCTGCAACATTCAGTTCGTACAGTTCAGGCTTTTTCTTGCCGACTACCTCATCCATAGCCTTTGTAATACTTTCCATGTTAATAAGCGATAGTGCCGGCAGCAAGGCTCCCAGGCAAACCATATTGGCCAAACTGGAGTTACCGATTTCATTTGCCAGTTCAGTGGCCGAAACAGCCACAATCTTAATATCATCCCGCTTCTTAGTCAAATTGATAATAGAACTATTAACTACCAGTGTTCCACCGGGTTTAATCCTGTCTAAAAACTTATCATACGACGGCTGATTAAGCACAATTCCGGCGTCGGCTTGATTAATAACCGGAGAATTAATTTCCTCATCGGAAATAATTACTGAACAGTTTGCTGTTCCACCCCGCATTTCCGGGCCATAGGACGGAATCCAGCATACCTCCCGCTCACCGAGCATGCCGGAATAGGCCAGCACCTTGCCGATAAACATGACTCCCTGACCGCCAAAGCCGGCTAAAAGAATTTTATCCATCATAGGGCTTTCACCTCCTCCGGAACTTTTAGTTCACCCATTTCGTAGACAGGCAGCATGTTGTCCTGCAGCCACTTGAGGCTATCCACCGGTGATAATCCCCAGTTAGTCGGACAAGTGGATAAAACGCTGACAAAAGCAAAGCCTAATCCCATTTGCTGTACCTGGAAAGCCCGCTTAATGGCTTTTTTAGCCTGCATAATATTTTTAGGAGAGTCTACTGATACGGCGGCTACATATACTGCACCGTTCAAGGTGGCAATCGTCTTCGGCAAGTCAATGGGCGCACCAACCAGCATGGCATCACGACCGTAAGGGCTGGTTGTAGTTACTTGGCCCGCCAGGGTAGTTGGCGCCATTTGTCCGCCCGTCATCCCAAACACTGCGTTGTTTACCATGATAGAAGTAATCTTTTCACCCCTAGCCGCCACATGAATAGCATGTGCCGTACCAATGGCGGCAATATCGCCATCGCCCTGGTAGGTAAAAACAAGCCTATCCGGCAATGCCCGCTTGATGCCGGTTGCTACGGCCTGCGCCCGTCCGTGAGCAGCGCCAACGAAATCACAGCTAAAAAAATCCAGGGAAAAACCGGCACAGCCTACCGGGGCTACTCCAATTGTTTTATCAATAATTTCAAGTTCTTCCATGGCTTCGCCAATCAAGCGGTGAATAATACCATGGGTACAGCCAGGACAATAGTGAAAGGGGATATCTGTCAACCCTGTGGTCTTACTAAAAATCTTTTTCACAGCTACACCTCCCGAACAGCGGGAATATCAAATTGTTTGATAAGATCCGCTAATATTTCATCCTCATGCGGCAGCATGCCGCCTAAACGCCGGTGAAGTTTTACAGGTACACTGCATGCCAGCGCAAGTTTAACATCTTCAATCATTTGTCCGGTATTTAGCTCGACAGTCAGCACACCCTTAACACTATTTCTATAGGGTAAAAAAGCTTTTTCCGGGAACGGCCATAGTGTAATGGGGCGAATAAGCCCAAGCTTTATTCCTTGCTTGCGAGCTTTGTTCACAACAGTTTTAGCAATCCGTGCGCAAGTGCCATAGGCGGCAATGAGGTATTCAGCATCCTCAGTATGGAATTCTTCCCATTGTTGTTCTGCTTCTCTAATACTTTTATATTTTTCTTCCCAATAAAGATTATTGAGTTCGCCGATTTCATTTGTCAGTGAATAGCTGGCAATCTTACGTTTTGCCCTGCCTCGACAGCCGTCAGTTATCCAGTCTTTTTCCGGCAATATAGCAGCCGGCGTGCCTTTCAATTCCACCGGTTCCATCATTTGCCCCAAAAAACCGTCAGCAAGAATAAGCACCGGGTTTCTATATTTATCGGCAAGATCAAACGCCTTCATGGTGTAGTCATACATTTCCTGTCCTTTAGATGGTGCAAGCACAATTAGACGGTAGTCCCCATGTCCGCCGCCTTTAGTACATTGAAAATAATCGGATTGCGTTGGTCCCAGACCGCCGAGACCGGGGCCTGATCGATTAATATTTACTACAACAACAGGCAGTTCAGCTGCCGCGATGTATGACAAGCCTTCCTGCTTAAGACTGTATCCGGGACTTGAGGAAGCGGTCATTACTCTTGTACCGGTACAGGCGGCTCCATAGCACATATTAATGGAAGCAATTTCATCTTCACCTTGCAGCACCGTTCCTCCGGCTTTAGGCAAATGCTTGGACAGATATTCGACAATCTCGGTTGATGGAGTGATAGGATAACCAAAAAACAACTTACAGCCAGCCTGTATAGCTGCTTCAGCAATAGCTTCATTACCTTTAATCAGTTTTTTATCCATAGAAGTCGCTCCTTTCCTTATGATTCCTTATAAATTTCCAGTGCAACGTCAGGACACATGAGGGCACACAAGGAACACCCCACGCAGTTTTCTTCCTCTGCGGCAACGATTGTGTAATATCCCCTGGAATTAGCTTTATCACCAATAGCTAATACTTTTTGCGGACATACCGCAATACACAAACCACAACTCTTGCACTTTTCACTAAATACGCTAACCTTGGCCATCGAACTCACCTCCGCACACTTTTGTCCCACACCAAAAGTCACCAACTTCGTTAACATAACAAAATTATTAACAAGTTCTACAAAATTAACCTAAATAGTAAATTCTACGTTATGGTTTATTGTCCTTCAAATAAAAAAAACTCCGGTCGATGACCGGAGGATTTCGTTATTAGCCAATAACTTTTGCAGCAGTTGCTAAAAGCTCTGCATGCAGTTTGTTATCTTGCTCAATGATCTCTTTTACCTTAGCTTGAGTGGCAGTTATGTATGCTTCATCTTTAATACTGCCTAAGTTGATTTTTACGTTATATAGTGCGCCATGTAAACCGGCATGCGCCATAAGTCCGGCTACTGCAGCATCACTGGCAGCATTAGAGTTACCAATAGAGAGTACCCGTCCGGCCAGTTTAAGCACCTTTAAAGAAGATTCGGCCACACCTAGCGGCAAATTAGCGGCATGCTGCATTGCTTGTTGGATGGCTTTGCTTCTCGCGGCTTTCTCCTCATCAGTTGCCTTAGGCAATTTATAGGCATCCATAACCTTATTAAAAGCCTCGGTATCTGCGTCTACACATCTTGCCAATTCGCCTCTGAGCTGATCAGCTTCGGTTAAAATAGCCTCAACTTCGCTCTGAACTTCCGCATACTTACTATTGCCAATCGTCAGACGGCATACCATTGCCGCCAGGGCTCCGCCCAGCGAACCTGCCAAAGCGGAAATACTGCCGCCTCCCGGTGCTGGTGAGTTTGACGCCAGTTCTTCAAGAAAATCGTTAACTTTCATTTGAATCAACATTGCTTTCGACCCTTTCTCTCCGATAGTTAACCGCCTCAAATAATTTGAACACCCAAACTTCTGCTTAGTCGAATCGAGCCACAGAGAATTTGAAAACCCTCTGTGGCCGGTTTATACCCTATTAGATATTTTCTTCCAATACCTGTTTACGGTCAAACCCTTCAAACCGCAGGTAGAAATCAGCTGTGTCAATAAGTGCTTGTAGTGGTACCATGCCAACAATTTCACTGCCGATTACATTAACACCATAGCGGGCTGCTTCAGACTTAACAGTTTCAAATACCCGGTGAAGCGGTGTACCAGTATAGTCTACCATATTAATGGTAACTTGCGCCATATTTCTGTCTTCAATCATTACACCCATTGCCCGGCAATATTTAAAGCCGCCTTTCGCTTCGCGAATAGTACTTGCTATCTTTTTAGCAATATTGACATCACTTGTGCTTAAGTTGATGTTGTATGCAATCAAGAATTGACGGGCGCCAACAACGGTAGCACCTGCAGTCGGATGCATCTTGGCAGGACCATAGTCAGGATGACGTTCCGGAGCGGCGATAGCAGTTTTTAAACCTTCATATTCGCCTTTACGGACATCAGGCAGTTTAACCCGGGCCGGAGTTTTGGCCGCTGCTTCATACATGTACACGGGAATGTTAAGTTTTCCGGCAATTTCCTGGCCAAGTTCATTTGCCAGCTGTACGCATTCCTCCATGGTAATTTCGCTAACTGGAATGAACGGAATTACGTCAGTAGCGCCGATCCGGGGATGTTCACCATGATGCTGTTCCATATTAATAAGTTCAGCAGCTTTGGCGCAAGCGTTCAAGGCAGCAAGTTTCGCTGCTTGCGGTTCACCGACAAAAGTAACTACCGTACGGTTATGGCTGGCATCGGAATTAACATTGAGCAGCGTAACACCTTCTACTTTTTCAACCTCTCCAGCAATGGCCGCGATAACTTCCGGGCGACGTCCTTCACTAAAATTAGGTACACATTCAACAAGTTTTCCCATTTGATACACTCCTCATTATTTATTGTAAATTATGCCAAGTTTTATTTTAGCATATCAGTCAATAGCTCCAATGTTTGGAGCCTTACCAGACTAATTACTTGGCAAAATGGTTAATGAACCATACGATATTCGGAATACCGATAATATCGACAAGCACTGCGCCGCACAGCGGCACGATGATTAACGCTTTCGGAGAAACTACCCCATAGCGGCGGCACACGGCATCCATATTCGCTACGGCATTGGCAGCAACCCCTAGATTATGGCCAATCATACCGGCACACATAACAGCAGCATCATAATTGCGTCCTAGTATTCTAAACAGCGGGAAGATACAGAAGGCAATAACAAAAATGGTCTGTATAACTAGAATTATTATCAACGGTAACGCCAGGTTATACAATTCCCAAATTCTTAAGGACATCATCGCCATCGTTAAGAAAACACCCAAGCTGATATCGCTAATTAAGTCAATTGATTTTTGACTCAATTTAATCATTGGTTTCACATCATTAAGATTACGGAAAATTATAGCCATAAACATACCGCCAACATAGCTTGGAAGATCGAAACCAGTAAGCGCCTTTATTTTGGCGGCTACTATTGCCCCTAATGTCATCATTACAAGTATTAAAGAAAACATTCCCATTACTTTTCCACTGGTTATAGTGTCTTCACGCTTTTCGGCGTCAAGAGAAGCCTGTAAGGCTGTCAATTCTTTATCTTCGTCAGTTGTAATAGCTACTTTATTACGATCAATCAGCCATTTTGCCAGTGGGCCACCGATAAAACCAGATACAATAATACCATAGGTTGCTGAAGCAATTCCTACTACAGTAGCTCCCTGAACCCCTAATTTTTCTGCCATAGGACCAAAGGCCGCTGCATTACCCGGACCACCTTCCAAAGACACGGCACCGGCCATAACTCCTAAGACTGGGTGAATTCCTGTTGCCATGGCGGTAGCAACACCAATTACGTTTTGCAAAATTGCAATTAACCAACAGGCAACCACCAAATAAAGTACAAACAATTTGCCGCCCCGCATCAACATTCCCAGACTGCCGCCAAGACCAATGGCAGTAAAGAAAACAAGCTGCGCCGGCGTTTGCAGCATACTATCAACCTTAAAAGTTACTATATTGGCTTCTTTAAGGCCCCATGCCAGCATGGAAAAAGCCACACCGCCAATAACGGCTGCCGGAATACAGTATTTCTCTAATGCAGGAAAAGTACGGCGTGCCCAGTTGCCCAAAATTAAAAGTACGGTTGCAACAGTAACTGTTGCCAAGAAGTCAAACTTGAGCATAAGTACATTGTTTACAGTTTCGAAACTCATGGCAAAACCTCCTTTACTTATTTGCTTTAAGTACTATGCAAGTATTAGGCCAACCCATTTCCTCTAGCAAACACTATATTTTTTCTATTCAATCAAGTTTGAATTTACTGCACATTTTGCATTGCTGCAAATTGTGCAGTAATGCAAGAAGCATCTGCGGCAAATACCGCAGATGCTTCCATCAATTTTTGTCCTGTTCGTATTCTTTTATTTTATACCATAGTTTCCGCTCACTAATTTTTAATACCTTGGCCGTTTCCTGCTTATCATCATTCAGATATTTTAAAGTCTTAAGAATAACCTTCTTCTCAATATCTTTGAGATTTTCACCAATATAAATCGGAATAAGCATTCCCTTTTTATTACAAGCAGCATTGCGTGGAGAGCGCACAACCTCTTCCGGGAGATCGTTTACTAATATTTGCGGCCCCTCAGCAAAAACTATCGCCCGTTCGATGATATTCTCAAGTTCCCGTACATTGCCCTTGCATTCATACCCACACAGGCAGTTAAGTGCCTCTGTCCCAATTCCCGTAATATTACGCCCCATTTTCTGATTATACTTGTCAATAAAATATTGAACTAAAACCGGAATATCCTCAATACGTGCCCTTAGCGGTGGCATATTAATAATAATAACGTTCAACCGAAAAAACAAATCTTCGCGAAAATGTCCGGAAGCGACCGCTTGACGTAAATCGCGGTTAGTAGCGCAAATTATCCTGACATCAACCTTTTTCCTCGTACCTGCGCCCACAGGAGTAATCTCCCGCTCTTGTACCACCCGCAATAATTTGGATTGTAAGCGCAGATCCATTTCTCCGATTTCATCTAAAAACAACGTTCCTTTATGCGCAAGTTCAAATATGCCTTTTTTTCGATGCGTTGCCCCGGTAAAAGCACCCTTTTCATAACCGAATAATTCACTTTCCAATAATTCGCCAGGTATTGCGGCACAATTAATTACTTCAAAAGGCTCATCTTTGCGACCACCGCTATAATGGATAGCCTTGGCGACAAGCTCTTTTCCTGTGCCGCTTTCCCCGGTAATAAGGACAGTAGAGTCTATATTTTTAATTTTATCTATTTGCTGAAAAACGCTGCGCATTGCTGAAGAAACACCAATGATCCCTGGTATTTCATACAATTTGGTTATTTTATCATTAAGGTAATTGACTTTTGTTTTCAAATTGAGATACTCTGCCGCATTTGTCAGAAGCATGCGCAGTTCGTCAATATTAATCGGCTTTGTAATATAATAAAAGGCACCGGCCTTAATGGCATCAACCGAAGACTGAATACTGCCATACGCTGTCATGATAATTACGGCCATACGATCATTTAACTGCTTAATTTTTTTAAGAACTTCAATTCCGTCACTGTCACCAAGCCTTAGATCAAGCAGTACCAGATCAATTTCGCCGTTCGCAATGATGTCTATCGCATCTGTCTCGTTATAAGCAGTATATACCTCGTAATCGTCCTCTAAGGCAAACTGTAGTGAAGAACAAATAGCCGGCTCGTCCTCTACAATCATAAGTTTATACATATCCTGCACCTCGTTTGTCGGTGTTTCTTCCCTTTTTTTGCTAAAATCTGCCCTACTTTGCGTAGAATTAAGCTTTTATCTCCAAAAATTCGACAACAATCTATCAAATCCTGTATCTTGGAAACTAATACTATGTTTAGTTTAATATTAGTGTATAATTAAAATGAATATAGTCTTAGTTCGATTGGAGGAGAAATTGAATGTCATATGCAGTTGAGTTAGTACGAAAACAACAACAAGCTAGCAGCAATTGGTCCGGCGGCACAACAACCCAAATTGCCATCTATCCCAAAGATGCCGTCTACAGCGAACGCAATTTTAAGTGGCGGCTCAGTTCCGCTGTCGTTGAACTGGAAGAGTCCGTGTTTACTTCCCTGCCGGGAATACATCGACTGATTATGGTTCTTGACGGCGAAATGAGACTAGAACACGAAGGCCATCATACCGTATTATTAAAGCCATTTGACCAAGACAGCTTTAGCGGGGACTGGACTACCAAAAGCTTTGGTAAAGTACGTGATTTCAACCTAATGATGGCTGCAGGCTGCACCGGCCAGCTAACTCCTTTTGAGCTTGAAGATAAAGGCTCCACTACAGTCACTGTTACCAAGCCCGGCTCTCATAAAATCACTTCCGCCCTTTATTGCGTCGAGGGAACGTTAAACGTCCTTATAGGTGATAAAAGCAGCTATGATTTACAAACAGGCGATTTACTGCTTTTATCAGGCACTGGCGGTACCGAGGACCTCTCCCTGACGCTGACAAATAGTGGCGGCAGTTCTGCTCATGTTGTCAAAGCCGACATAAAATATTAAAAGGGTTACCTTATAGATAACCCGCAAAGTCTTATACTTATTCATTATTAAAGCGCTAGCTGCCTATTGGCAGCTAGCGCTTTATAGTTAAATCAGTTTTTTAATTGCTTTTATTCTGCGGCTAAACGTTTGTAAGTAGCACGTCTTTCAGCAGCGTCTTTAGCAGTTTTCTCAAAGAGATCGTCAGCAAGCTCTGGGAACTGCTGCTTCAGTGAAGAGTAGCGAACTTCGCCCATGAGGAACTCTTTGAAGTCGGCGGTAGGCTCTTTGGAGTCCAACGTGAACGGATTTTTGCCTGCCTCTTTAAGCGCAGGGTTGAAACGGTACATTGACCAGTAGCCGGAGTCAACAGCTTTCTTAGCTTCAAGCTGGCTGTTGCCCATACCAATCTTGATACCATGATTGATACAAGGAGCATAAGCAATAATGAGGGATGGTCCTGGATAAGCCTCAGCTTCAGCAATGGCTTTGAGAGTTTGTGCTTTGTCTGCACCCATAGAGATTTGTGCAACATATACATAGCCATAGCTCATAGCAATCATGCCAAGGTCTTTTTTCTTAGTAGTTTTACCGCTGGCAGCAAACTTCGCAATAGCTGCAGTCGGAGTAGCTTTGGAGGACTGACCACCAGTGTTGGAATATACCTCGGTGTCAAATACCAAAACGTTAACATCTTCATTGCTGGCAAGAACATGGTCAAGACCGCCGAAGCCGATGTCATAAGACCAGCCGTCGCCGCCTAAGATCCATTGTGAACGTTTAACAAAGAAATCTTTGTCGCTGTAAATCTCGTTCAGAAGGGCATTATTGCCTTTTTCTGCTTCTAAGAGAGTAATCAGTTTATCCGCACGTTCGCGGGTGCCGTTGCCGTTGTCTTTGTTAGCAACCCAATCTTCCAGAGCGGCTTTAAGGTCGGCGCTTACGCTGAGTTTAGCAGCTTCTTCCATCTTAGCAGCCAAAGTATTGCGAACTTGTTTCACGCCAACATACATACCTAAACCGAATTCGGCGTTATCTTCAAACAGGGAGTTAGCCCAGGCAGGACCATGACCGCGATGGTTTTTGCAGTATGGCATGGCAGGTGCGCTAGCGCCCCAGATGGAGGAACAACCAGTAGCATTAGCAATCATCATACGATCGCCGAAGAGTTGGGTAACAAGCTTAGCATACGGAGTTTCGCCGCAGCCCGCGCAAGCACCGGAGTATTCTAATAGCGGTTGTTCAAATTGGCTGCCTTTTACAGTCAGCTTGTTCATTGGGTTAGCCTTAGGAGATACGTTAAGTGCATAATCCCAAACTGGAATTTGATTATGTTGAGTTTCCTGAGGCTTCATTTCTAATGCTTTTTCTTTAGCTGGGCATACTTGTGCACAGTTGCCGCATCCGGCGCAATCAAGCGGAGAAACGGCGATGCTGAAGCTGAGGTCTTTAATGCCAGTAGCAGGTTTTGCTTTGAAGTCAGCAGGTGCAGCTTTCAATTCTGCATCATTTACAAGGACCGGACGGATAGCTGCGTGCGGACAAACATAAGCGCACTGGTTACATTGGATACATTTTTCCACATTCCATTGAGGAACGTCAATAGCAATACCGCGTTTTTCATAAGCAGCAGTTCCTGTCGGGAAAGTACCGTCTTCCATGCCAATAAACGCGCTTACAGGCAGGCTGTCGCCTTCTTGGCGGTTCATCGGTACAAGGATTTTCTTAATGAATTCCGGAGCATCGTTGGCAGCAGCAGCTTCGTCTTGAGCTCCTGCCCAAGCTGCCGGAACATTAATTTTAACAAGAGCGCCAACGCCTTTATCAATAGCAGCATTGTTCATGTCAATAATTTTTTGACCTTTGTTGCCATAAGAGCTAACAACAGCTTGTTTGAGGTACTTAATAGCATCTTCCAACGGAATAATGTTAGCCAGTTTGAAGAAAGCAGACTGCATGATCATGTTGATACGTCCGCCAAGGCCAATTTCTTGAGCAATGCCTACAGCATCAAGGGTGTAGAACTGGATGTTGTTTTTGGCAATGAACCGCTTCATTTCTGCAGGCAGTTTCTCATCCAATTCTTGTTCATTCCAGATGCAGTTTAACAAGAATACGCCGCCTGGTTTTAAACCTTCAAGAACGTTGTACTTGTAAACATAGGACTGGTTATGGCAGGCAACAAAATTTGCCTTATTAATGAGATAAGGGGATTTGATCGGCTTTTTGCCGAAACGGAGGTGAGAAACGGTAATACCGCCAGACTTCTTGGAATCATAGGAGAAGTAACCTTGCGCATACATATCGGTATGGTCACCGATAATTTTGATTGCGCTCTTATTAGCACCTACCGTACCGTCAGAACCTAAACCCCAGAACTTACAGGATGTGGTTCCGGCAGGAGTAGTATCAATATCTTCAGCTAAAAGCGGCAATGATTTATGGGTAACATCGTCGACAATGCTTACAGTGAAACCGTCTTTAGGCTGGTCAAGCTTGAGGTTTTCAAATACAGGTACAACATGAGCAGGTACGATATCTTTTAAGCCTAAGCCGTAGCGGCCGCCGACAATAACAGGCTGCCATTCTTTACCGTAGAAAGCGGCCTTAACATCAAGATATAAAGGTTCAGCAAGGGAACCAGGCTCTTTTGTACGGTCAAGTACAGCAATTTTCTTAACAGTCTTAGGGATATATTTGAAGAAATGCTCAAGGGAGAATGGACGATATAGATGAACTGTTAACAGACCAACTTTTTCGCCTTTTGCATTTAAGTAGTCAACAGTTTCTTCAATAGCATCGCAAGCTGAACCCATAGCAATAATCAGGCGGTCAGCATCTTCTGCACCATAGTAATTGAAGAGATGATACTCGCGTCCGGTCAGTTTGCTGATTTCAGCCATGTATTCTTCTACAATAGCAGGAACGGCATCGTAGAAGGAGTTGGATACTTCACGCTCTTGGAAGTAGATATCAGGGTTTTGAGCAGTACCACGAACTACAGGATGATCAGGGTTCAAAGCACTCCGGCGGAAAGCATTAACAGCATCCATATCAACAAGTTTAGCTAAATCATCATAGTCGAGAACTTCGATTTTTTGTATTTCGTGGGAAGTACGGAAACCATCAAAGAAGTTAATAAACGGTATACGGCTCTTAAGTGTTGCTAAATGAGCTACAGCACCCAGGTCCATAACTTGTTGAACACTGCTTTCAGCCAGCATAGCAAAGCCTGTCTGTCTAGCAGCCATAACGTCTTGGTGGTCACCAAAAATGTTTAGGGAGTTAGCGGCAAGAGCTCGAGCGCTAACATGGAATACGCTCGGTAAAAGTTCACCGGCAATTTTATACATATTGGGGATCATGAGCAGTAAGCCTTGGGATGCAGTATATGTAGAAGTCAATGCTCCAGCCTGCAACGATCCATGAACTGCGCCGGCTGCACCAGCTTCAGATTGCATTTCTACAACTTTTACAGGTTGACCAAAAATATTCTTTCTTCCTTGGGCTACCCACTCATCAACGTGCTCAGCCATTGGTGATGACGGAGTAATTGGGTAAATTGCGGCGACTTCAGTAAATGCATAAGAGACGTGAGCTGCTGCTGTGTTTCCATCCATGGTCTTCATTTTTGCCATAGGGGATCCCTTCCTTCTCATATATATTTAAATTAAGGCCTAGCATTGTTAGATTTGTTTGAACTAACAAATGCTAATAAATTAAACGTTGTATTTTTTATACATTCTTGTAAAAAACTCAGAATCCTGCTGCTAACATGAAAAAATGGCATTTTTTTTTGCATTTCTTCACTTTTTGCCCATTTTCGGCCTTGAATTCAAAATTTATGTATGATATAATAAATTCTGATTTTTTCGAATTACACATAAATAAACCTCAGAATAATTTTGTTCTTGAGGTTTTTTTCATATTTTTAGAGCCTCTTTCGCAGTCTTTTTTTGTGGCACTACAAGTTATGTAAAACATCGGAAATAATTTTTATAGTAACAGTATATCACATCAGTTAACCGGGGTTGAGTAGATTTTTTTCGTTCACACGTATACTAATCCACCCCTTTGGGAATACTACCTGCTAAATGCAGTTGGAGGTGACGGGTGTGGGGGATAAAAAACCTGGTCGCGGCCCTAAAAAAAGCACAAAAACTAAAAAAGATTCAGAAGCTTTGACGCAGGAAAGCGCAGCTAGAAAATAGTTAAAAAACCAAGGGTACTCTTAGCCAAGTGGGTGAGAGTGCTCTTTTTTTGGAGTTAGATTATTAAATTATTTTGCCTTTCCTGTTAGCCCCACAGATTAACTAAAAAACCGCAAAAATAAACGAGCTGTGTTCTCACACAGCTCGTTTATTGTAAAGCCTTTACATTGAAGTCTGGAAGGTTTTGCAATTAGTCTCCTGACTTTGTCTTGCAGAACTTCCGCCGCCGTCAACATTTACCTCGATAGCAGAAGCGGTACAGAGACTGCCCGCATCATTATACTTGCAGTTCTTTACACTGCATTTTACTCCTTGTAAAGCATTACTCATTCTATCACCTCCGCTACTATTCTTCCAAATCTTAAGAATCGTATGCAAAAGTTATCTTAATTTTCCTATTCGGGATGGCCAATGAAACACTAAATAAGTTATAGATTAATAACCGTTCTTCCAGCTCATTTGTATTCATTAGGATATACCTCACTTTAGAAATGTCTATGGCTAGTTCGCTTTATTTACTCTCGTTACCTTTAGAGGAAAATCCTAAAAAACCCTGCTTATATTATACTTTTGAACAACTGGGAGCTTCAGTGAGGCGGTTATAAAAATAAAAAAGGGCTTCGCGGAAAGTAAGTAACCTTCTACGAAGCCCAATATCTTCATTGAGTAATAACCGAAAACAGCAATCTCTTTATGTCTTATTTATTTTGTTTTTGCACGACGAATAATTTCGACTACAGTTTGAGCTGACTTTATTAATGAAGGTATTGGCAAAAACTCGAATTTGCCATGAAAGTTATGTCCACCAGTAAACAAATTAGGACAAGGTAAACCCATGAAGGATAGACGAGCACCATCTGTGCCGCCACGAATCGGCTTTATCTTAGGTTCTACCCCAACAGCCGCCATAGCTTCACAAGCTAAATCAATAATATGCATTACCGGCTGGATTTTTTCCCGCATATTGTAATATAAATCATGGATTTCCAGTTCAATTGTCCCTGAACCGTACTTTAGATTAAAAGTTTGGGCCATTGACTCCAGTAAAGCTTTGCGCTTTTCGAAAGACTGACGGTCATGATCCCGCACCAGGATGCTCATTATTGCAGATTCTACATTGCCGCTCAATTTATTCACATGGAAAAAGCCTTCATAACCTTCTGTATATTCGGGGCGCTGACCCGCCGGCAACAGGTTTTGCCAGTCAGCAGCAATGCTGAGCGCATTCACCATCTTGCCTTTAGCTGTTCCAGGATGGACAATTCGTCCTTGAATTTTCACATTGACATTAGCGGCATTAAAATTTTCATACTCGATTGCCCCAATTTCTCCCCCATCCACGGTATAGCCAAAATCTGCGCCAAACGCTTTTACATCAAAAAGTTGCGCACTTCGACCAATCTCTTCATCCGGGGTAAAAGCAATCCGTACCTTGCCATGTGGAATTTCTGTATCTTTTATCAAGTATTCCATAGCACTAATAATTGCGGTTATCCCCGCCTTATCATCAGCGCCCAGCAGAGTTAAACCATCAGTAACTACTAGTTCTTGCCCCACATAAGCTTCTAGTTCCGGAAAATCATGAGGCGATAACACAATGCCTGTTTCAGCATTCAATACAATATCCTTGCCATCGTAAGCCTTAACTAGACGAGGTTTAACAGGAGTACCCGCCATATCCGGGCTTGTATCCAGATGGGAAATAAATCCCAGTACGGGTAATTGCTGACCGCAGTTAGACGGTAAAGTAGCGGTTACATAGCCATGTTTATCTACCTGTACCTCTTCCAATCCGATACTTTTCAGTTCCTCCGCAATATGCATCGCTAAAACCATTTGCCCTTGAGTACTAGGACACTGGCTGTTCTTGCTATCTGATTGCGTATCAAATGAAGTATATCGTATAAATCGTTCTACTAGTTTCTCCTTATTTATTTCCATGTAATTAGTCCCCTTCCTGATGATATATTTTCATGATAGGCACATAGTTATTCGCATTTACTTACTTATAGAAAAGTATCATTGTTACAGCAATATTAACTACGATACCTAAGGCTATCGGTATACAAGTACGCTTTGCCAAAGATACAGGTGATACACCGGCAGCGCCGCTGACTACCATCATAACGGCTGCGATAGGAGATAAAGAGCGAGCCAAGTTAGACACAAAGTTCATGGGCAGCAACAACAATACAGGGTGAATTCCTGAAAGTTCCGCTACCTTCGGAGCTAAAGGAGCAAAGGCAAAGAACGGAGCATTTCCCGATCCCATAACAAGAGTAGAAGCGATAATAATTCCTACAACTACGAACATCATCCCGATGCCGCCAAAACCGGCACCTTGCGCAGCATTAATCATAGTATCAATAGCACCCAGAGACATTAAGCCTTTAGCAAAAGTTTCACCGGCTACCACTAATGTGACTACCGCTGCCATCTGCAAGCCCATACCATCCCAAAAGCTTTTTAAATCATTAAATATTTTCAGTCCGTTTCTGTTGCGAATGAATTCAATAAGCATAGTAAATGCTACGCCAAGAAAAGTGGCCAAGGCAATGTCCATTTTTACGGATTTAACAACGGTTCCAAAAAACAGAATTAAGCACAAAGGAATTGTTGGCAGTAACGCATAAAAGCCTGGAACATGTATTTCCTCTTGCGTCTTAGTTGGATCAATATTCACATTGGCACTCTCTAAACCGTGACCTTCTCGTTTATCAAACCATTGCTGCACAAAAAAATGACCAATAGCGATAGCCGCGACTGTACATAAACCTACCGGAACCTGGTAGTTAAAAAAGTAAGGTATAATATCCATACCTGCTAGCTCGGCCGCAAAGATATTATCTGACGCTGCTGGTCCCCAGCCCGGAGCGGATGCTGTAGCGATTACTGCAGCGGCTGTTAAACGGCTAACTCCGAGGTTTACCAATACAGGAAACATAGTGACCATAAGCAAAAGACCGAAACCTGATGCACTGCCAATAAACATGGCAAGAAAATTTTCTAACACAGAGGTTAAAGCCAAAACTACATAGGGTAATCCAAGTTTCTGCAATGGCTTGACAGCTATTTTTACCAGGGCTGTACTGGCACCAATAGCGTCCATGTATTTGGAAAAACCCCCTACTAACATAATAATTAATCCAAGGTTGGCAGCCCGGCTGCTAAAGGTTTGTTTGATGAACTCAAACGTATCTAACCAGATTAAGCCCGTGCTTTGTTTGGCCGGTAAAATACTCCCCATGTTAAGAGCAACCGCAATGAACATCATTGCAAGTCCTCCCACGAACAGTACCGGTTGAGGTGGATACTTTTTCAGCACATACCGGGCAACGATGACTACAATGACTGATGCAATAATTATTCCCAACATTTTGACATCCTCCTTTAATTTTTTGAATACTACGAAATTATTTTAGCAAATAATTCCATGTTTTTCTAGAGTGTACTAATCTTTGACTTTTTTTGATATTCTTTTTATTTATACCAATTGTAAAAACACTGTATTTTATAAAGAAATATTATATTTATTAAGTAATGTTAATTAAGAATATCTGCAATATGTACATTGAGAGAAGACTTTATTTTCGTAATTGCGTGCAAATATATTTTTATTGATAAAAAAGTTATATTTTTTACTAAGTAACTATAAATCAAAAGGCCGTCTCAATTTTCTTATTGAGACGGCCTTTTTCAATAATCCAGTATCTTACGAAATAAATGACCTATAAAGAATTTAATTGGCGATCGCCAGTTTTTCCATAATCTTTTCATCTTTAATAAATTGATGCAGTGCTTCAACCACGACAGTATTCCAGTACCCTTGCTGTGCTTCTTCCTGCAGCAAATCTGCAGCCATTTCACGGTCTGGTTGTACAACACATAAATCAATAAACCGATTAACTGTTGTTAATATCTCTAGTTCAGGCAGAACATTTCTTTCCAGAGCTAATTCCCGGGGAAAATGAGGGCTGTCTGCCTGTTCATGATGGTGCTGAACTAAAATGTTTAACCATTTACTCATCTTTAACGGCCGGAAAATCTGCGCACCTGCGGTTTGATGATCTATGGCGGGAGGACCTGCGATATAACCGATGTCTTGCAAAAAGGCGCCGACCGAAAGTCTTGTTCGCTGCTGTTCGTCTAAGAAAAGCAGACCGGCTACTCTGTCACAGTATTTATGTGTAGTACAAGCCCGCGTATATAGTAAAGCATCGAAATTTTGAATCATGGTTAAAAAGACGTCGACTAATTGCTTATAGTTTTCCATACTGTCAATTGTCATTTTCCGGTTGATAAACGTTGAAATCAGGTATTTCAGTTCATTATAATTAATGGGTTTCGATAAGAAGGTATCCGCTCCTACCTTTAGCCCCCGCAGCCGGTCTTCTAAATCATTTAATACAGTAAGCATAATAATGGGTATGTTTTGTGTTGTCTCATTACGTTTTAGTTCATGGCATACTTCAAAACCGTTCATTCCGGGCAGCATGACATCTAGTAAAATGATATCCGGCAGTTGTGTTTCTGCCGATTGAATAGCGTCTACGCCCTGGTAGGCTTTCACGACACGATACCCCCATGTCGTCAGTATATCTTCAATCAGTTCGCAATTCTGTATATTGTCATCAACAACCAAAACTTTCCCCACTATACTTCCTCCCCGGCCGCTATAGAAACAGAACGGTCCAAATACTGTTCCACATCCAGCGGCAATGTGAAGATGACTTCGGTTCCTTTTCCCGGTTTGCTGGATAAATAAATATGCCCGCCATGCATCTCAACCAGTTTTTTGGATAAAGGCAGCCCTAGTCCGGTTCCCTCATACTGCCGTCCATAAGAGCTGTCTACCTGTTCAAACTCGCAAAAAATCCGTTCCTGGTCTTCTTCCCGGATGCCAATGCCGTTATCTTTGATACTTACCTGCATTACCTCGTCCCGCCCAATAACGGCAACTTCAACATGACCTTGCTCGGGCGTAAATTTCACAGCATTGGATAATAGATTATACAAAATTTGCTTAACTTTCTTACCATCTGCCTTAATTAATAAATCAGCCGGTGAAATAGTAAAACTTACTTGGATGTTCTTGCGATAGGCTAAACTCTTGACCAAGAGATAACTATTTTCTATCACTTCCGCTACCGAAAATGTAGACAATGACAACTTCATTTTTCCGGCCTCAATTTTAGAAATATCAAGAATATCATTGATAAGTTGCAACAAATGATTACCGCTGTTGGCAATACTTTGTATGTATTTGGTTTGTTTCTCGTTCAAAAAACCAAATAATCCATCTTGCAGCGCTTCCGCACTGCTGATAATAGCATTGAGCGGGGTACGCAGCTCATGACTCATATTAGCCAAAAACTGCGATTTAACCGCATCGGCGTTTTTTAGCGCAGTAATGACTTGTTGCAAAGCGCCGGTCCGGGCAGCCACTTTAATTTCGAGTTCATCGTTCATAGTTTGTAACTGCCAGGCCAAGTTCTGCTGCTGCCGTTTTTCTTGTTCCAGCTCATCCATAAAAATTCGCTGCTGCTCTTCACTTCGCTTTAAATCTTGAGCCATCTTATGAAAGGTCCTGAGTAAAACAGACGTTTCTGTTCTGCTGTCATAAACCCAATCAGGTAAGGTGATGTCCCTTTCCCCTTTGCTAAGCAAGTTGGAAAAACGGGTAGCAAGAATGATAGGATGGGTTATTCTGGTCGCGAAGTACCGGCCAAAGAGGATCATCACAAACAGGCTTATGGCCGTAATAATCAGAATCAGGTTATGATTGGTCGCCAGCATATCGGAAAACTTGTACTCAGGGATTCCGACACCTAGCATCCCGATTGGCTTGCCTTGATTATTGTAAATGGGCTGATCCAAAAACACATGCACTTCGCCGTCAATATTCACCCGCCCGAAATAGTAGTACTGCTCTCCTTCCCGGCTATTTGACGCAATTGGAATCCGGCTGCCAATATAATTCTCTTGCTTGGGCGTGCGGATATTCGAGGTAACACGAACCCCTTCGACCGAAATCGCCAGAAAAGAATCCTTTACACTCTGGCTATACGCGGTGGGAAAGTAACCGCTATTATTAGCAATATTGCCTACTATCAGAAATCCGGCCATGTCGGACTGGCTGTTGACGGAAAAAATGGGGGTTACCACCAGCCCGGCTTGGCATTTAGTAAAAAATTTATCCTGACTCAGGTTGGTGGCATCGACTTGTTTAATCCTGTATTTATTGAATTCGGGTGAATGGTTAGGAAATACATCTTCCAGCTCAAAAACTTCCTCTGACACTAATGGGGACTTATTATGCTGAACATTTTCGACTAAACCAGTAAGTTCTTGGGGAAGATGGCTGCTTACATTTCCCGGAAAGGACGCAATGGTCTTTTTATTCTTATCCAAAACAATAATAAAGTCCAAATAATCATAGGTTAACCTGAGTCGCGCGAATTCTTCTTCTAACTGCCGCTGATTTCTCGTGGTAACGGCCTCAACAAACTCGGTGTCCTGACTTAACATCCGGCCACCTTTCAACATTTCGTCACCCCGTGCCAACATTTGGTTGCGGGCAATTTTTATGGAGTTTTCCAGATAACGCTGTTCTTCATCCTGCAACTGTTTGTTCAATATATGTGTTGATGCAACGTACAGAATTATCATAGGCACTACTACAGAGGCTGTGGCAAAAATCATAAGTTTTCGGCGAATTGACATATTGTCACCAATACCCTAACTTCGATAATTTTCCCGGCAATAGATGATTAACTGAGTTCGATCTTTGAGACCCATTTTGCTTAAAATATTACTAATATGGGTCTTAACGGTTTTTTCACTTATATATAACTGATCGGCAATGGCTTTATTGCTAAGCCCGGTGAGAATACCCCAGGCCACTTCTAACTCCCGGTTGCTTAACTTATCTTGTATACACTTTAATTCATCCCGGACAAATACATTATTGTCATCCAACAGATTGCCGGTACTATCGCTCTGGTCAAAAGTAACGATATCAAAAACCCCGGTTATTAGCTCAATAATATCTCTTATTTTTCTTTCTGTAATAACCGGAATGTTACTGCTAAGCATTTTGTTGGAACTAAGCGTAAAACCACTGCCGTAAACCAGGCAGACAACTTCATTTTGATAACAAATGGGACATAAAAAATAGGATATTCCTGTGTAGCAGGTAAATAGTTTCGGTCTGCGCGTCTTCAAAATGTAGGTAACGGCATTGTCATGTTCCTGCTCACATCTTGCCTCATAGTGTTCTTTAATAAAATGACAGTGCAGCGAGGAGTTCGACCAAATAGTGAGTGGTTTTCCTTTTACGGACCAAATACAAAGACTGATTTCAAATGCCCGGGCAAAAGCGTCCTGAAATGATTGCAATTTTTCCTTGCCGGTCACCTTAATCCAGCGTTGGAACACGTTCACCGGATTTACCATGCACTTCGCCTCCGAAACTACGCATTGAACTACAAAAGGACTAATCATTTTCCTTTTATTTACATTTCGCTAATTAGACAAAAAAACCTTTTTCGGAGACAGGCATCTTCTGCAACCAGCCAAAGCAAGGAGACGGCTGTTCCCAAACCGCCTCCCGCTCGCTATTTTGTTCTAAAACGGGGTTTCGTGGCCGACATAACAAATAATTCCCCGGCGTTGAATCATTTGCTGAATATGTCTCAGCTTTTCTTCCGGAACAGGCTCGGTTTCACTATAGGGATAAACCATACCGCACTGCCGCCATTTTGAATCACCTAACCGGTGAAACGGCAGAATATTGATTTCCTCTAAACCTAAGCTGTTAACATACGCCGCTGTAGCCGTTATGTTGGCGTCATCGTCATTATACCCCGGTATAATGGGTATGCGTATGACCAGTCTGCCGTTCCATCGCTTGGATGCCAGCAGTCCGATATTTCTTAAAATGGTCTGGTTCCCTACCCCGGTTTGCTCCCGGTGCTTATTTTCATCCATATGCTTTATATCAACAAAAGCAAAATCCACATATTTCATTACCTCCATGAAGATGTCCTCAGAAAAACAGCCGCTGGTTTCAACCGTTGTGTGGATGTAGGCTTCCTGGCACCGTTTTAGGACCGCGGTAAGAAAACTGTGTTGGGTCAGCGGATCACCGCCACTAAAAGTCACACCGCCTTCCCGGCCCCAGTACTGTCTGTCGCGATTCACTACCTTAAAAACATCAGGTACGGTATACCATTTACCGCAGGGCGCCAGTGCTTCCTGCAAGCAGGCATCGACACATTTCATGCCGGTGCAGTTCTTACATTTGTTCCAGTCAATAGTCACCGTGTCTTGACTGGTATCTGCCGTAATGGCCTCCTGCGGGCACGCACCTTGACACCGGCTACACCCCTGTTTGCCACAAACACATTTTGACACCCGGTACATGGTCCGCTGGCGATTTTCCCACCCCTCCGGGTTGGCACACCATTGGCATCTGAGCGGACAACCCATCAGGAAAAAGACCGTCCGGCAACCGGGGCCATCATGAACAGAATAGCTTTGAACATCAAAAACTAAGCCCTTAGTTTCTTGCAATTCTCCCCCTCCTTTTGCTGCGCTAGCTAGTCCGGGTTTCCTTACATTTTTCCAGTCTTAGAAAACGTATCGCCGGCCGGAACCGATGGTGTTGCCGATAAAGGCAGCAGTGCGGCCACGATCGCCGAAAGTATAAATGATCCCATAGCGAAATTTATGGAGTTAGAATAGTTACCGGAAATATCAAACAGGTAACCTCCCAGATAACTGCCCAAGGCCGGCCCGATTCCCATAACAATTAACGTAGCCAAACCCCATATTTTTCCCAGACTGACCCGGCCATAGACAGCGCCGGTATAGCCTACCACTCCGCCTGGTTCAATCGCCCAGTAAACGGCAAACAGCACGCAGGCCAATAACCCATATCCGACCGAAACACCGGTCATGAGTAAGCTTATGCAAGCCACCGCACCCACAATCGGGGCAAACACCAGCATAACTTTTCGGCCTTTAACTTCATTTTTTAATATACCAACTACCTTATCGGCCACAATCCCCATTATCGGCATACTAAAGATCCCGACAATACCAATGGCAACATAGAGATTGGTAGCCTCATTGAGCGACATCTTGAGGTCCTTCGTCCAGTACATGACGACTTGTGTCCAGATTAGGAACTCGGCTACCATACTGGTAACAAAGGCGAAAATAGCTCCCCACACAGCCAGTTTGCTGAAGGCTTCCCCGACTCCCCATACATACTCGGGCTTGGGAGCGGCCTGGGTTCCGGCCGGCGGCAATCCGAATGGTTGCAGCCCGTATTGTTCCGGATTTTTCTTAGCTAAAGCCGAGGCTACCAATAAGGCCCCCAACGTTACAAAAGCCAGATAAAACATGGCAGTACGCCAATCCATAGTCTGTAATACCTTTTTTACGCCAAGACTCAATACCACCTGCGCCATCGGCGCGCCCATAAACGCGAGACCCCACATCTTAGCGTAGGACTTGCCGACAAACCATTTACGAACCGATACGGTAGAAGATACCCACAGCATACCGGTACCGATGCCGGCAAAGATTGCATAGGCAGCATAGTAAGCGTAGAGACTCTCTACTAAACTTGTCAGGTAAAAGCCCAGCATACCAAAGACGGCAGCAATAAAATAGACCGGTTTTGTCCCCCACTTATCAATAATCATGCCGCTGAAGAACGCCGTCACGGCATAAATCGTCATCATGAGTGAATACCCCAGTGATGTCTCCGCAACCGACCAGCCCATGCCTTTGGCCATCGGCCCCAATAATACGGAAAAAGTCGCTCTATATCCGAATAGACAAAAAACGGCAAGCCAGGCAGCCCCAATAACCATATAGGACATCCTTTTAGCATTGTCCTCTTGCATACTTTCCCCTCCCATAATCTAAGTTGAATAACCTCGTATTGCAACCGGGAGGATGCATGATTTGCACCCTCCCAGTTTTGGTTTATTTAGCTACGCTTGACTGTACTTTTCACAGGTTACTGTTTTGAGGTCGGCCATCGTCCAATAATTATCGCCAAACCCTTTACAGGTTCCAATGCCTTTTTCGTCGGGATTAACGAAGTTAGTGCAGTTTTTGCACTTGGCTACCGCCGCAAACTTCGGACAAGGTTCGCCGTCAATCAGCACCTCGGTATTATTGGTAAGACAAAATCCTTTGGCGACGTCGATGGGAATAAACGAACAGCAATCGCTATGATTACATTGACATTTACTCATCACATTACACCCCTTCGTACTCAGTTCTGGCGATAACTTCATCTTGAATCGGCTTGCCGATTTCTACCCAATATTGGGTGAATCCGGCTACACGGACAAGCAATTCCCGATAATCATCCGGTTTTTCCTGAGCATCTTTCAGCACTTTGGAGTCAACAACATTGTATTGGATATGGAAGCCGCCACGTCTCATATACGCGCGGGTAAGCTCTAACAGCTTTCTGGAACCGGCGTTTCCTTGTACCGCACTTGGATGGATTTTCAGGTTCATCTGGGAATTCTGCGATTGAGAATGATCCCAGCAGGTAGCTGAAGTGAATAAAGCGTAAGGACCATTGCGGTCGGTTCCGGGATAAGCCGACATCGAACCGTCGGAGTAGGTAGTACCGGCAAGCCGGCCATCCATCGAAGCCAGTGTTGCCGCCCCTTGCGGTCCATGTGTGGAAACGGAAATCTGACAAGAATACATCGGTTTGCCATATAGGGATTCAGCCCCACGGCACATTTCACAGAACCACTCTTCATATTCTTTCAGAATGGCATCGGCATAGCTGTCATCATTGCCATATTTCGGGGCCCGCAGGCAATCACTGTGGATAACGTCAAATTTATCGGAAGCCTCTTCCCGTTTTTCCTGGGCTGCCAGCGAGAAACTGCCAATCTCAGCTGCATTTTTGAAGCCGAAGTTTTCCCGTAAAGCTTCTTTGATTTGTTCGAGGGTATATTTCTTTTCGTCATACACCAGTTTTTTAAGAGCGGCCAAGGAGTTGACCATCGTAATCTGACCACAGCTTTCCACGTTAAAGGTGGCATTGAAGCGGTAGCCCATATTGCCAATATGTTGGCCTTTTTCCAGACAATCAGGTTTCAGCAGGGAGTTAAATACGGCCATATTCTGTTTACGCCAGATATCATGCTGAATGTTGTTGGTTGTTGCCAAACAATCCACAACCAGTTCGTAGTACTCTTTGTACTGCTCCCAAATGGCCTCATAACTTTCAAGAGGTTTGTTGTGCTCCGGCAATACCTGAAACTTAATCCGGTAGTCATAGCCATTGAATAGTACTAATTCCAGAATTTTGGGGTTAGCGATAAAGTGAACACCAACACTGGTTGGCTGACCGGCGCCGCCGGGAATCCAATATTTTTTACCGTTTAGCGTGAGTTCTTTCCAGACGCAAGGGGAGGTTTCCAGACAGCCGCCGATGGCTACCGCTCTGGCATCTTCCATAGTCATACCCTCGGCCGAATATTGACGAAGCATGAAGTCAATGGCGCCGCGATTGTTCATCCAGGCGGGATAGCCGGTACCTGTTTTATCACATTCAATCGCTTTCAAGACGAATTCTTCGGGTAATTTTTCGTCATATAAAACAGACAAGGTAGGTTGTGGGCATTCGCACTTAATACCAGCTTCCAGTATCAACATTTCCAGGCGATTGGCCGCTGACTGACCATCATGAGTTAGCCCGCCAAGGCTAAGGTTATTGAAGGTATTTCCCGAAAGTACGCCACCGACAACACCCATCGAGGCAAAGCAATCAATACAGGTCATTTTTATCCGGTGTTCTTCCAACAACTCTACCACCTGATCTTCGGTTATGCGGCCGGCTTCCATGTCTTGCTCAAACCAGGGATATAACACTTGCCCAACACGTCCCGGTGACATGCCGGAAATAGCGTCTTCATTGATAACCCCAATGTGAATGAGGTACAACATTTGTAAGGCTTCACGGAAATTCCGCGGTTGATTATGAGCGATCCATTCCATACAATCGGCAATTGCCTGATACTCACCCTTTTGCACCGGATCATCGGTCCGACCCGCCAACCGCTTAGCTTCCTTGGCGTAGTTCAAATGCCAAGCCTGGATACCTTCCAATGTCAAGATGGCGGCTTCATAGAAGTACAGGCGGTCCATACCGCTGACACCATCACCGTCGGCCCGGCCGGCAACTTTGTTCTTACCGGCTTTGGCCATCGCAAGCAAACCATCATAGCCATATTGCAAGGGGAAGTAATAGTTGATAACTTCACGGCCCTGAGGCAGCGTATAACCAGAGTCGAACATGCAGATAACGGCTTTCATAACGTTTTCTTTTATCTCATACTCCGGAACCATTTGCTCGTATTTATGGCCTAAATCATCTACCGACTTACCCACCCAAGCTTTCGCCAGTTTCAGCAATGCCGGGACTTCTTCAGCTCTGATGCCAAATTTACCGGCAATAGATACAACATTGCCAAAGCTCTTGGTTACATTGCCGCCGCCGGAACCAAACTTACTAACTTCGTCAGCACTGGCGCCACCTTTGGCCAGCGCGGCCTGATACAGCTCATCTTCTTTCGCCATGAAAAAGCCTTCTGACAACCACGGCATAGGGAATGAACCGCGATAATACGCAGCTTTGCTGCCGATCAGTTGTTCACCCGGCCAAATAACCGGAGTAATATGGGAAAAAGCATGCTTCAATGCTGCCGCCCGGCGAACAACCGGAATTTCGTGTTCAAGTTCCTGATACTTCCGGGTATACCAATACGGAAACTCCATGGAAACTGAGGACAAGGTTCTGAAATATTGGTCTCTTAGCTTTTTAGTCCGGGGGAAGGGTTCTTTTTTCACTTCCCGTTCCACCATCTCGACAGGAGCTTCCCCGCCATACTGCAGGTTCATGGATATTCCTTTTTCCGCTAGGATGTCAACCAATTTCTGCGCCATAAACAATCCTCCCCGATTTGATTTGAAACTGCCTTACTGTCAAATACCGCCTTGTCTACCCCGCTAAGTTATCACCTCACAATGGCGGCAAAATCCTTGCAAGTTAGAGCGCTTGCCTTCATTGTAGATAAAAAAAAACCTTGGCCATATTCGCCAAAGGTCTGAACATCTGTCTAAAATTGCCTGTCTATTCGTTCTCCAGTCGGATACATTCACATAGGTCTGTCTTATGACGTAAAGGAATCCATCTTTACACATACAAAAAAAATAAAGGACTCTTCTGTTTCAACAGAAAAGTCCTTCCGACTTAGGCCACTTAAGTTCCACTGCTATCTTCTGCAACCGCCAATTTCAGCCCCGCCATGTCATCACTAATAAGCAGAGTTAACCCGAATGCAATGATAGGCAAACACGCAAGTATGTCAAACACGACCGGTAATGACCAAATGTCTGCAATCCGTCCCAACAGCAGCACCCCCATAGCACCTAATCCTACACTAAAACCAAGCGTTAAACCGGAAGCCATCCCCACATTCCCCGGCATCATTCTTTGGGTTAACACCAAGCTGCTGGCAAAAGCAGCCGAAAGACAGGCACTGGTAATACCAAGAATGACAAACACGCCCGCACCGGGAACCATGTTAAATACCGTTAGCAGAACGCTAACAGGCACAATGGACCACAACATCACTTTTTTACTGCCGTATTTGTCGCTCAATAATCCTCCTGCCAATGTTCCGGCAGCGCCGGCTGCCAAAAATACGGTTAACAGTGAACCGGCATACATAGCGTCACCCTGAAGATAGGATACATAATAAAGAGGTATAAACGTGCTGATGCCTGAGCTGACAGTAGCCCGCATGAGAACTACACCCAATAAAGCCGCCAGCGATACAGTTACCATTCCTTTTAGACTGCCAAGGCTTGCTGCTTTTTTAACTTCCGGCGGCGGCAACGTCGCCACAAGCCGATACAGCAGGAAACCTGTAATTATACAGGGGATTACGTATACACCGACATAATTCATGAGCGATTCCGCCAACAGGAATCCCATGAACAATGAACCTAATGCAAAACCGGCGTTCCCCCCCACTACAAACATACTAACGGCTTTTCCTTTCGCCGCCCCGCTTAACCGGTTGACCGTCTTGGCTCCTTCCGGATGAAAAGCAGCAATCCCCAGACCGGTTAAGGCCGTACAGACTAATAACAACCAATAGCTATTGACCAAGAAAGAGGCTAACATGGACATCCCCGACAATGCGCAGCCCGCAGCCATAAGCCATGGTCGGGGATTCCGGTCGCTCCAATAGCCAAATACAGGCTGAATAACCGATGATGTTAAATTTTGCATTAGGGCAATGGCACTAACTTCTGCATAACTTAGTCCGAATTTTGTCTTAAAATACGGCAGTGCTACCAAGAGGGCTCCCTGAGATAAATCCGTAACCAAATGTCCCAATCCAACCAAGGGCACACCCCGGGGTACTGCCCTGACCATATCAACAAGTTTAGAAAAAGGCATTTTCACCCTCCTGTCATTTAGTCCTTCTATTATTGCATATCCCACACTTTCTTGTAAATCTATCACTTTTTGAAAATTACCACTTCCCCTGACATGCATGTTTTTTTGCATATCTTATTTTCGCGAACTGGATTAATATGGTACAATACTGTTAAAAATTGCTTGTCCAACAAAGTATACTAATAAAAAGCGGAGGAATGGACTAATGCAAAAGAACTGGCGTATCTTAGGTATGAGCCTCCTACTACTTTTTGCTACTCTGCTCATGACCACTGCAGCAACGGAAGCTGCTCCTCCTAAGAAGTCCCCGGTTAAACCGCCTGCCTCCCAGGGATCACGCGAAAAAAAACCATCGCCTAACATTAATAAAAGTGATGTAAAAGTAAAACAGTTACAGCAACTGCTGGCAGATACCGGCTTTTATCCCGGCCAAATGACCGGCGTATTAGACAGCACTACCAAGGATGCCATTATCCGGGGACAAAAGGCATGTAAGCTGGCGCAAACCGGTAAATATGATCAAAAGTTAGTTGAATTACTGACACGGGAAGCGCGCAATAAACCCAGTAAATACCGCAAAAAAATGACCATGCAGGCAACTGCCTATACGTCACAGGATCCCGGCAGTGGAAATCTGACCAAACGGGAGCACCGCCTGCGCAAAGGACTTGTGGCGGTTGATCCCCGGGTCATTCCCCTAGGCACCCGCCTCTACGTGGAAGGCTACGGTTATGCGGTAGCCGACGACATCGGCAGTGCCATCAAAGGCGCTAAGATTGATCTGGCTTATGAGAACCGTAAAGAAGCGCTAAAATTTGGCCGGCGCATGCTTACCGTGTTTGTGCTCGATTGACACACGGCGAGAGAAATTTACCCCAGAGAAGATAAGAAAAACCGTTAACGCGTTCCTTTGGCTTTGCACACGCCAGTTGATTCTGGAATGCAAGGGTCAGGGTTTTACTTTTGTCATTGCCAAGTAAACAAAAGGTCTAGGCCCAAAGCCTCCAAAAGCTGAAAGGCCGGAGGGGTACGGGAGCTGCCGGGGTCACCGTCTCCTGGCTCAACCGGGGCGTAAACTTACTGAGGCGCAGGCGGCCGTTATGCATAAGCGGAGGTTAAGCGCCAGCGGCGCAGCGTTGTATAATGGTCGCCTATGCCGGGCTTTGTTCCTGGCACCCTTTTTTCCAGAAATGACCGGAAGAACGAGGCCCGAAGGAACGAACAAGACGGTGCTTTCCATTCCTTACATTCCTTGTTTTCGTCCTTCCGACCATTACGGAAATGACCGTCCCGCAGGGTGGAAGCAGGCCTTCCTTGCGGGATTAAAAGGGCAACTGTTTGAGCGCAGCGAGTTTTGCCCTTTCCGCAAGGAAGGTCTGTTTCCAAGGCCATTTCCGTACAGGTCTTGATTTTTTGGTACTTTTGTATCAAGACAAAAGTACACTACGGGCATAACTTTCTCCTTACCTTGCTTCGCCTAACAGCCTGGGTCTCATAAATTTATACTTCTTACAGTCTCCATTTCAATGCGCGGACCTGAAAAGCCAGGGGTTACGGGAGCTACAGTTGTCATCACCTAATTCACAGATGACCTTGATTTATAAGGTCTTTCAGCACCTCAAAACTTATAAATCCTGCGGAGCACCTTTTTTCCAGAAATGCCGGAAGAACGAGGACCGAAGGAACGAACAAGACGGTGCTTTCCATTCCTTACGTTCCTTGTTTTCGTCCTTTCGACCATTACGGAAATGACCGTCCCGCAGGGTGGAAGCAGGCCTTCCTTGCGGGATTAAAAGGGCAACTGTTTGAGCGCAGCGAGTTTTGCCCTTTCCGCAAGGGAGGTCTGCTTCCAAGGCCATTTCCGTACAGGTCTTGACTTTTTGGTACTTTTGTGTCAAGACAAAAGTACACTACGGGCATAACTTTCGCCTTGCCTTGCTTCGCCTGACAGCCTGGAGTCTCGTACTTATCTTACAAAAAAGCAGTCCGTACCCGAATAGGTACGGACTGCTTTTTTGCGATAACTCTGTAGTGGCAACTGCCCTCCTATGCTTCTGTTGTCACACTCTCCAAAGCTCCATCGACCATTACCAGCTCCGGACGACTGGACAGGTGGAACGGATGACCGCTCCACACGACAAGGTCGGCGTCATAGCCTGGCGCGATACGGCCAAGCCGCTCCGCGTAACCTAATATTTTGGCTGCTTCGGCCGTAATCATTTGCAAACCTATCTCTTCCGGCAAACCGAAACGAGTAGCTAACCCTGCGTAGACAGGTAGGAAGCAACTGGGGATAACTGGATGATCGCTCATCATGGCAAAGCTGACGCCATTTTGGTAGAGAGCAGCCGGCGCCGCCATGCTTTTGTCTTTTAATTCTAATTTAGCGCGCGTTGTCAGAGTAGGCCCAAGTATGACAGGAACATTTTCTTTGGCAAGTACTTCGGCAACCAGATAACTTTCGGTAGCATGTTCGATAATAATGTCCAGATCAAACTCTTTGGCAATCCGAATAGCCGTAATAATATCGTCTGCCCGGTGGGCATGGGCCCGGAGTGGCATTTCCCGGCGCAGGACACGGGCAACCGCTTCCATCCCTAAATCGAATTGCCAATCTTCCTTGCCCTGCTTTTTACTATACTGCTTGGCCTTATAAAAAGTCTCCCGAATCAGATTAGCCGTCGCCATCCGGGTAACAGGAGCCCGCTTCTGGTCAATACCGTGACAACGCCGCGGATTTTCGCCGAAAGCGACTTTAAGGCCAGCCTGCTTACAGATAACCATTTCATCGGCAGTGGGCTTCGGTTTGGTTTTGGCGATGACACATTGGCCGCCAACAGGATTGGCGCTCCCAGGAGCAATCATAACGGTAGTGATCCCGCCCCTGTAGGCTTCGTTGATACCAATATCGGCAGGATTAATGGCATCCAGCGTATGCATCCCCGGAGTAACCGGATCGCTTTTTTCATTTACATCTTCGCCGGCCCAAGCCATGCCTTCCCCGTACACGCCCAAATGGGTGTGAGCGTCGATTATGCCTGGTGTTATGATTTTATCGGCCACGTCAATACACCGAAAACCGTCAGGCACGCCAATATGGCAGCCTACCGCCAGAACTTTACCTTCCTTAACCAGTATCGTGGCGTCCTCCATAGGATCGCCATTCATGGTAAAAACTTTTGCCCCAATTAATGCAATCATAGACATCCTCCTCTTTTACCAAACTATGCGGTACATGGACACTCATTACTCACTGCGTCTGACTAATTTATCCGATGACTAACCCGTTCTAATACTCCCGTCCTCTGTAGGCGGGAGTAAAGAACGGCTAAGTCCCTGGATAATTCGACTAAGATTCAGGTGGGGTTAAAACCCCATCTGAATCAAGTCTCATTTATGGCTAAAGTGGCAGGCCGCATAGCGGTCTTGGCCAACCGGCAGCAACTCCGGCGTCTGCTCAGAACAGATTTCCTGCCGGTAAAAGCATCGTCCGTAAAAGCGGCAACCCGGTGGCGGATTGACCGGACTAGGGATATCCCCTTCCAGAATAATCCGCTCCCGCTTACCATCCAGCTTGGCCAGCGGTATCGCGGAAGCAGCGCCTGGGAATACGGGTGAACGGGATTTACGAATATGGACTTATAATCAGCTACCTCTACAATTTTGCCCAGGTACATAACGGCAATCCGGTCACTGACATGTTTGACAACACTCAGGTTATGCGAGATAAAGAGATAGGTCAAACCTAGCTCACGTTGTAAATTTTTGAGCAAATTAAGGATTTGTGCCTGAATACAGACATCCAGCGCCGATACCGGTTCGTCAAGTACAATGAACTCGGGCTTCAAGGCCAACGCCCGCGCTACGCCAATCCGCTGGCGCCGGCCGCCGTCCAGTTCGTGGGGGTAAGTGGTTATCAGGCGTTGTGCCAGCCCCACAGTATCCATGAGTTCCTTAATCCGTGCTTCCTTCTCACTTTTCGTCTTATACACACGGTTGACATAGAGCGGTTCGGCAATGAGCTCAAAGACCGTTAACCGGGGATTGAGCGAGGAATAGGGGTCCTGAAAGACAATCTGCATCTCGCGGCGCGCTTCTTTTATCTGGCGCGACGTATATTTCAGCACGTCGTCACCGTTATAGAGTATCTGCCCGCGATCGGCTTCTAAGAGGCGAATCAGCAGACGCCCTGTGGTAGATTTGCCGCACCCGGATTCCCCAACCAAACCTAATGTTTCGCCTTTATCTATATGGAAAGATATATTGTCTACCGCGTGCAGCAATCCCTTCTTTGTCGAAAAGTACTTGGTCAGATTCTGAATGTCCAGCAATTTTTCAGCCATTCCCGGTACCTCCCCCCCCCTGAAGTTGCCTGATACATGAGGCAGGCAACAAAATGCCCCGGCTCGGCTTCGACCATAGCCGGCCGTTTTTCCACGCAAGCCGCCTGCGCCTGAGGGCATCGCGGATGGAATGTACAGCCTGAGGGAAGATCGGTGGGATCAGGCATTAGTCCTTTTATCACCTTTAGCTCGGTCTCGTCGGTATCAATATCCGGCACCGAATTAAACAACCCTACTGTATACGGATGCAGCGGCTTTAGGAATAACGGGCGTTTGTCGGCATACTCCACAATAGTACCGGCGTACATGATGGCCACTTTGTCACAAATCTCCGCCACAATTCCCAGGTCATGCGTAATCATAATCAGGGAAGTTTGGTATTTGTCCTTTAGCTCTTTCATGAGTGCCAATACCTGAGCCTGAATGGTGACATCAAGCGCCGTCGTAGGTTCATCGGCAATCAACAAGGCCGGATTGCACGCCAGCGCGATAGCAATCACTACTCTTTGCTTCATACCACCGCTAAACTGATGGGGAAAATCCGGCGAGCGGCTGGCCTGGATACCTACTGTCTCCAGCATTTCCCCCGCTTTCTTCATAGCTTCGTCCTTACTCAGATTAGTATGCAGGCGAATCATCTCGGCAATTTGTTCCCCTACCGGCTGGACCGGATTTAGGGAAGTCATCGGGTCCTGAAAAATCATGGCAATTTTATTACCGCGGATTTCCCGCATTTCTTTATCGCTTTTTCTTAACAAGTCTTCCCCGCTTAATAAGATCTGCCCCTGGATGAACCGTCCGGGCGGATTGGGAATAAGACGCATTATGCCCAGAGCTGTTGTGGTTTTGCCTGCTCCTGTTTCCCCTACAAAACCTAATGTTTCTCCCTGTCCGAGGCGGAGGTTCAGGTTTTCGACAGCCCGCACAGTCCCTTCGTAGGTTACATAATGAATGGTCAAATCCTTAATCTCTAACAGTGGCGTTTGCTTCATGGATTACCTCCTCCGTCAATTTTTCAGGCGCGGATCAAGGGCATCCCGCAAGCCATCGCCCAACAGATTTAATCCAAATATCGTTATCATAATCGCCAACCCCGGAAACATAGTCATAAACCAGTAGTTGCGGATATATCCTCTCCCGCCGGATAACATAGCGCCCCACTCGGGTGTGGGCGGTTGTATGCCAAGACCGATAAAACTCAACCCGGCCGCTGTCAGTATGGCGGTAGCAATCCCCAGCGTTGACTGCACAATAAGCGGGGCCAATACGTTGGGAATAATGTGTTTTAAGATAATACGCAGGTCACTGGACCCAACGGCTTTGGCCGCTTCCACAAATTCCTGCCCCCGGATGGCCATAACCGAAGCCTGTACGATCCGCGCATATTGAGGAATGGAAGATATACCGACAGCAATCATCAGATTTACCAAACCGGGTCCCAAAGCCGCTACAATAGAAATAGCCAACAGAATCCCGGGAATAGAGAGTAAAATATCCATGGTCCGCATAATCACTTGGTCAACTTTGCCGCCATAATAACCGGCAAGTGCGCCAAGCATTCCTCCCGCTACCAATGATATTCCCACAGCAATAAAGCCTACCTGCAAAGAAATACGCGAACCGTAGATTACACGACTAAAGATATCTCGGCCAAATTCATCGGTACCGAACGGATGCTGCCAACCCGGCGACTGAAAGTTCTCCTGCAGATTTTGTTTGTCATAGGGATAGGGCGCGAGGATATCCGCAAACAAGGCAGTAAATAGCAGCGCAAGGATAATCAGCAAGCCGGCGACAGCCAGTCTGCTGCGTTTAATCCTGCGCCAGATTTCAGCCAGATAACTCCTGTTTTTCTTCGGCGGAATGACTTCTTCCGGTAATTCGTGACGTTCCATTCTCGGGGGCCCTCCTTTCCCGCTTATTTATATTGAGAACGAATCCTGGGATCAACGTAGGCATATAAGAGATCGACTAACAAATTAATCACACTGAAGGAAAGGGCAATAAACAGTACCCCGCCCTGGACAACAGGAAAGTCACGCATCTTTATCGAATCCACCATCAGTCGGCCGACTCCCGGTATGGAGAAAATCGACTCTGTCAGCACCGCCCCGCCTAATAGCTGTCCGAACTGCAACCCGATAACGGCAATAATGGGAATAAGAGCATTGCCCAAAGCATGCTTTAAAACAACAACGGATTGTTTTTGTCCTTTGGCCTGGGCCGTGCGGATATAATCCTGACGGATGACCTCAAGCATACTGGAGCGGGTCATCCGGGTGACAATGGCTGCGGTCATAGCTCCCAGCGCTAACGCCGGCATAATCATATGCTTGATACTGTTAAATCCCGAAGCCGGCAGCCACCCAAGATAGACGGTAAATAGCAAAATAAGAAGTAACCCCAACCAAAAGACCGGCATGGATACCCCCAGCAGGGCAATGATCATAGATACCGTATCAAATACGGAATACTGTTTTATCGCCGAAATAATGCCGATGGGAATTCCGATAAGAATAGCCACCAGCATGGCCGAAGTTGCCAATGTAAAGGTAGCGGGAAAAGCTCCGAGTATTTCCTGCATAACAGGCCGGTTAGTCACATAAGACCGTCCAATATCCTGCTGCAATACAGCCTTTTTTACATAATTGTAATACTGGATAAGATAAGGCTGATCCAGACCCATTTCCTCCCGCATGGCTTGGACGGCCTCCGGCGGCGCCTGTTCACCAAGGATGAGCTTGGCCGGATCGCCGGGTGTAATATACAACAAGGTAAAAACAATAAAGGTAACGCCGAACAATACCGGAATCAGGAAAAAAATCCTGCGTAACACATATCTAATCAAGGCAACGCCCCCTCGCGGTTAAAAACTTGCGCAGGGGGCATAGCTGCCCCCTGCATGCGAACAGTCAAAGAAGCCTTCTACCGGTTATTGACCTTCAAACTTAATGTTATACAGTGTGTGATACCCTACCGGACTTGGCTGGAATCCGGTTATATTTTTGCGTACAGCCACCACCTGCTCACTATTGTTGAGAAATACCCAGGGTGCGTCAGCAATAATCATATCCTGCACATCATAATAGAGCTTCTGGCGGGCGTCCGAGTCTTCCATCTGACGGCCCTGCTCCAATAAGGCATCAACCTTCGGATTACTATAGAACGCCCGGTTACCGCCAGCCCCATGCTTACTGGAATGGAACATAGCAAACAGCGAGACATCCGGATCGTTTCCTGACGCCGTCCAGCCGATAATATACATATCCTGATCACCTCTGGCAGTGCCTTCCAGATAGGCGCCCCACTCCACTACCTTGATTTCGGCGGAAATACCAACCTGACTTAATTGGTTTTGCATAATGGTAGCCATATCGATCCGTTCTTTCCGGTCATTGGTCCAAATGGAAGTTTTGAAGCCGTTCGGATAACCGGCTTCGGCCAGAAGCTGCTTGGCTTTTTCTATATTATATTCATGGGTTTTCAGCGCCGGATTATGATACTTTATGTTAGGAGGAACCGGGCTGACCGCCGGCTTGCCGATACCTCTCCATACCGTATTGACCACAGTCGGAGTATCAATGGCGTAGCTGATAGCCTGCCGCACCCGGACATCGTCAAAAGGCTTCTTCGTAGTGTTCATCCCCATGAAGGCAGTTCCATTATCAAGAACCCGTACTACTTTTACTTCCTTATTGTCCTGAAGTCGCGGCAAGTCATTGGCCGAGACCTCATAACAAACGTCAATTCCCCCGCTCTCCAATTCAATTACCCGGTTCGTTACTTCGGGAATGGGACGGATAACCAGTGTCTTAAAGGCAGGCTTATTGCCATAATACCCGTCAAAGCGGGACAACTCGATCCGGTCCCCTTTAACCCACTTTTCAAATTTGAACGGCCCGGTTCCGACCGGATTCTGCCCGTAGTCTTTACCGGCGGCTTTCACGGCTTTTTCATTTAAAATGCTGCCGCCTGTATGGGTTAGCGAAGTGCTGATAAACGGAGGAAAAACATATTTCAGCTTAATTTGAATCGTATAGTCGTCCACCACTTTGAGCGCACTCACATCGAGTGGTTCGAATAAATGAGCCACAGCTGCACCGAGCGGAGAGGCCGCCCGTTCCAGAGTGAATTTTACATCACTGGCTTTCATCTCTTCGCCGTTATGAAAGGTAACACCCTTTCTCAGTTTGAACTCATATGTTTTATCATCCAGCTTGGTATAGGATTCGGCCAGCATAGGAACAACTTCACCCTTGTCGTTTACTTGGACTAACGTGCCATAAATTTGATTCATTACGTTGGAAGAAGCTACGTCATTGGTAGCAATCGGGTCGAGGGTCTTGGCATCATAGCCGGTGCCAACAGTCACCGTATCCTTGACTTTACCTGCCGCCTTCTCCCCACCGCAACCGGCCATTAAGGAAGCTACCATCATTACACTAAGTACCATAGCTAACACGGTCTTACCTCTGCCTTTACTAAACAAGATACCACCTCTTTCTCATATATTAAGGGGTTGTATACTATCACAATAGGGTAAACGGCGTTCTCTGCCAATATCTGGAAATCAGTTTTTTTTGCTTGCTTCCTGTAAAATCACACCCAATCAACTTGTTGCTTATAAAATCTCAATCTACTAAAAAGAAATAAAAAAACAGCCTATCGACTGATAAGCTGCTTACAGGCTACCCTGCGCCCTACATCTCCGGACATATAATAATAGCGACGCAAACCTATCTCCCTATCCAGTGCAGGATTCGCCACCGGTATGGCGAATATTGAATTACAGGAAAATTTTACCTGTAATTTTTTCACGCAAGAAAGGAGCTCCTATGATTACATGCGCTTATTGTTGCCATGAATGTCCGGATAGTGCGCAACTATGCCCGAAATGCGGTAAACCGATTTTTAGACTTCCTGTGGACGATACACCTAATTATGACGATTTAGCACAAGAACTTCTTCGGGAAACCGATAAAAAAGAACTACTTTCGCCGAAACAGGCTATTATTATTGCCTGTATGGTTCTGCTATTGGCGTTGGTTGCTTATACTATCTTCGCACGATAAAGTCATCCCTAAGATATTTTCCGTAGAGGTGAAAAGTCATGGCTCTCACGCGAAAAGAAAAACGAAGAATCTATGAGGAAGAACTTGAACGAATCAAAGCCCGGGAACGTATTGAGGCTCAACGTAAAAGAACACCTTATTCTTTTAAGCCTATGGATTTAGTGATTGTCATAGGCTTTTTGCTTATGGGTTATGTGCTGCTGGGTGGCAGGTAATCAAAAACGACATTGGTCCCGGGAAGAAAGGCTGCCGGACTGAACATAAATCGGGCAAGCCTGTACCCGGAATACCGATAAATGCCGGGCAAAATAGGCAGCGCCGGCCAAGGAACACACGCCGCCCAATACTAAGGTATAAATAACGCCAATCTGACTTGCCAAAAAACCTGCCAATAAGCTGCCGAAAGGACCAATTCCCATCAAAATCATGGTATAAAAACTCATGACCCTGCCGCGCATGGAATCATCGACCATGCATTGCAATAACGTGTTACTTCCTACAACTTGAATCAAAAAACCGACGCCTAAAACAAACATCACTACTGCGGCAAACCATACCCCGCCAGGCAGTAAGAAACTGATAAGCCCTCCCCCGATCAGGGAAGCCGCAACAACCAGTAACTTTTCCAGTCCTTGAAATTCAGACCTGGCTGCAATCCCAATGGCGCCAAGTAGTGAGCCACAACCCGAAACAGCCATTAAAAAGCCCAGGGTCCCGGCACTAGCCCCTAAATGCTGGGACACAAACACCGGTAGCAGTACGGTATAAGGCATAGCCGTCAAACTAATGATGCCAAGTAACAGTAAAATATTTCGCAGTGGCAATTGCTTAAAGGTATACGCATACCCTTCCTGGAAATGTTCAAGCATATTAGCAGTCCGCTGTTCTGCAACGATTGGCTGTAACCGTAACGCAATAAGCGAAATTATAGAAATAAAATAGCTGGCTACATTTAATAGAAAACAATACCCTTCACCAATAATCGGAATAAGAATGCCGGCGGTCGATGGACCAAGCAATCTTGCCAAATTATACGTAACCGAATTCAAGGCAATCGCGTTTTGCCGTTCTTCCTGGCTATCCATCATCTCTACTGTAATAGCATTGCGCGCCGGTAAATCGAAGGCGCTTATACAGCCAAGAAACAGGCTTAAATATAAAATATAGTTAACATCTATGCGATCTGTTAATGTAAGCCCTGCTAACAGGGACGCTTGAACTAAACTGAGTACTTGTGTAGCAACAAGCACACTGCGCTTACCCCACCGGTCTACCCATACACCGGCAAAAGGCGAAAGTACAAAATTGGGAATCTGCCCCACAAAAGCCACCAATCCCAACATAAACGCCGAATCAGTAAGCCGGTAAATCAACCAGCTTAAGGCAATATTCTGCATCCAGGTCCCTATGATGGACAACCCCTGTCCGGCAAAGAAGATCTGATAATTGCGATTATAAAGAGCTTTGATAATATTTTTTGACATGGTTCGCATCCTCCCTAACTATACCAATTCGCGTCCAAAATGAATTCTCCTACCTCGTGAAGCGACCGCCTTTTGTGAAAGCAGTGGTTGGGCAAAAAAGGTCTGACTCCTATGCATATAAAAAACCAAGAACTAGCCTTGACTAAACAAACTAATTCTTGGTTTTTTATATTTGATTGATTTTAATTGGCAGTTGGGTTTGCGGCTAGTAAGTGGAGGGATAATGATACCCTTGCATTTTCTTCTGCATAAAAGTGGCGAATTCTTGACGTACGCCGCAGCTATCAAGAATACCTTCCCGATAAACAATTTCAGCCGCTAATACGGATTCATGGTTAGTGGCGGCCTCATATTCCATAACCAGCCGAAGCAGTTCCGGGTGCTGTGCTTCCAGTTCGCAGGCAATTTTCATAAGCTGTGTTAGTACGGAGTCGGCCTCTTTCACTGCTTGCTTGTATTTTGCATCAACAACACCGGCTATACTGAGGATATTATCCATTCTGTCAAAGACGTACTGCTCAAACGCTTGGTTTAAAATACTATTTAACATAACAAAGCCCCCTATACTTAGGCTGCGGCCTGCACGTTAGCGCTGCCGTCAGCTTTTTTATAGGGGAAATTAAAAAGCGCATGCGAGGCTTTTACCCCTACACATGCGCTTTGCTTCGTCGTCTGCTAAATCCCAATACCAACAAGCCAGGTCACGACCCGGCCCTCAACAGAAAAGCGATCAGAAAATAGGTAAGCGTACGCTTGCCTTTCCGTTGATGGTTTATTAAGGATAGGCTCATCATTTGCTGCATGAAGTCGCACAGTCTGCTCCCGCCCTGCCGGCATCTTCATTACACACTGCGCCTCGCTTGTATTCAAGCGGGCGGCGTTGTATAATAAAAATGTCGTCGTGGACAGCTTGACTGTTACGTGTAGGTGCTTACTCCACCTGCGCGTGCTCGGGAGTGCTCGCTACACTTCCGGGTCACGGCGACTTTTTAATTTCCACCTATTTCTAATTATAGCTCATTTTAAACGAATTGCAAGTAAACTAAGCCTCGCAGACGGGATTTTTTCCTGACCGATTGCATATTTTTATTCCAATGGGTATAATATAAGAAAAGGACTGACGTGCTCGATACACGCCAGCCCCATAGGTTGTCTAACCGGAAACGGTTAGCCTCGGTTTTTGATTATTTTGGAATAACCGCATTCCTTGGCTAGGGGCGGTTATTTCCTTTTTATGATTAAAACAACAAGTGTTGCAAATGCTATCATCAGATACATTGCTTCAAATATTGTCATCATACCACCCCCTTTCAAAAAGGGTGTGGCCAACCGCTCCCTTGACAACCTTGCGCTTATTATAACATATTCTGCCAGAACGAAGAGGAAAAATATCAGCTTTAATCAGAGTCACCGCGCCGCCTTTCCACTAAGGGCGGCATTTTTCATTTCGTCCGCCGAACAGTTTCATGGCTTGCTTTCTTGAGGGACAAGTACCAAGAGGGTTTTCACTCGGTTTACCGTCTCCCCCGACTCGACATCACCTGAAAGAAAAAGAGAGGTCAGTGGTTTTTTACATCCACTGACCTTGTCTCGTTAAACCAGCTAGATACCTGTTAAGATTATCTCTCCAAACTTTTTTCTGTTCAACTCCACCTATATTGATTCCAAAATAAAAGGATGGATCTAAAAATAAAACTTGTTTATTTTTTAGAATTAATTCGATAGCATCACAGATTAGCTCTTCTTCTTTTTCTTCTGGATTATATAACTTGATGCTGTCTATACAATTGTCAATTGCGCCATCCTGTGTTAAAACAATTGCACTTATAGATGATTTTCCTCGTATCATATCTTCATCAATCGCAAAATTATGATTTACTGAACTAACTATTTTAATCCTAAGTTTAGAAAATTGATTAACCGATTCAAATTCTATAAATTTCGAATTAATTTTAAAATACATGAACCGTAAATCAGGATAAAACTCTGCAATGCCATCTTCAACATCAACAAATCCTGTTAAATATATATCTTCAATATCATTATCTTTAACCACTTTTCTTAACTTTGCTATCATTTCATTCTCGAACTTTCATTATTTTATCATTTGAATTGCTCAGTCTATTCCTTCTCTAGATTCTATCATTGTACCAGATTCATTATAACAGTTACCTCATCTCCATCCATTCCTTAAGCAAATGATGATTGGCTAGACCATTGCACAAAACTTCATTATACAATAGAAAATCTCGGTAAAATTTCTCAAACATTGTAGATACATTTTCTTTTCTCATATTTTACTAGGTTCAGGCACCCAATCATTTCTGCTAATGCATTCTAAACTTACTATCTCCTTATCAACAATAAAATTTATTTTTCTTTCAATTCCCTGTTCATAAAAATCCAAGTTGAAGCTAGAATCTTTATTATTAAATTTACTAATTATTTCCGGTAACTGTTCAATTATAACTGGAAGGTCAACACGGCAATCGACAGACCAGTTTTCATCTCCAAAGCCAGATACAAAAAATATTATTTTTTCCGTATCTGCAAAAATTTTGCATATATCCGATATTACAGATCTTCCATCATCTAGTTCATTATCATACTCACTAATATCATATACTAGAGAGCTAATATCATTCAGCGGTATTATGCTTTTCAACTCTATACTAAACATATTAGGTTTTCCTTTTCATACATATATTCACGGATGATTAATATACTCCGGAATACAATCTGCCGTTCCTTGTTGACTAATTATTCAAGCCTGAGTTCTAGATTCATTTAACTTCGCGATTTTAAGTTTTGAATGATTATTTGAGCCTTTTGGTATAGTTTCATTTTAGTCTTTCTATCCATCTCAGTTTGTTCTGGATTTCTAAACTCATTCAGAGTATCCAACTCCAAAGAATTGTTTTCTAGAATATAGTTTAACGTTTCATAAGCTCTTAACTCATACAACTTTTTGATAGTCTCTTTATCTACTATCTTACCGTTCCTAATCTCAAAATCTACCACATATTTCGCAATTTCTCTACTTTCGACGGCTGTTTTTATATTTTCTATTTGATAACCTTCTAGCTTATGCTTTTTTAATAAGTTTATTATTATGCTTTCTAAAACAATGTACTTTTCTTCCTGATAGCATGTAATTAACTCCTCTAATACTAAATCATCAACAACATTATTATCGAATAGCAAATGATAGTAATAATGCCAAACTAAATGTTCTTTAACATTATTAACCACATCAATCTTATTCCTAAGTCTAACTAAAGTGTCTAGAACTTGTAGTGGCAATTCACTATGCAAGCTTAATTGCTCACTTACATCTAATTTTGAAAAAGATTTTGCTAGTTTATGAGCCAACAGTTTATCGTTATCTTTTATAGTTTCTGTTAGTAATTGAATCTCCTGTATTATTTCATACTTCACATTAAAATCTCCTTACTGATTGTTCTTAGATCCATCTATTACACTTTTAGGTATTCCAGTCTTCCTAGCTATTTGCCTTATCGTTATCTCTTCTATTTTTTCATCTTGTGTATTGCTTCTTCACGCTGTTCTTTATTTAGTTGTTGTAATTGACTAATGCTTACAATATCTTTTTCATTTAAATATTCTATTACTTCTTTATCCAATACAGCTATTTTTTTTGTATAGTCTAAGCATTTAATAAAGCTATTTTTAAAACTTCTCTTTAGGTCTATTGACAGGAACGTTCTCAACGAGTATGTGACCTCACTCAGCCCCACCGGTTGATCGTTTTCCAGCAGTTTAAATAATTTCACCGAAAGGCAAGAAGAACGGTATGAAAATAACCTTAAAGGCAGTAGCTTATATTCCGAACTATATCAAATAGGCCTTTCAAAATATTCAAAATTTTGAAAGGCCTATTTGATATACCTCATTTGAGAAGTATATTTTTAGTTAGCTGGACTCTATTGACTCTTCTGTCCCCAGACTCATATTGTTTCTCTACCTAAATTCGAAGTTGAAGAAATCAATTTTATCAGATATATTTTTGGATTTTAACATATTTTTGAAATCATTGTTTTTCTTATTGCTACCAAAGCCACAAGCCACTCTTTTTAAATTTAGAAGCGATAATAATACTCTTAATTCATCAGGGTCTGTACTTGGGGCTTCGGATAGGATGAATTCTTCAAGATTTTCAGCTTCCTTAAGTTTACTAAAATCCTTTAATCCCTTCATATTTTGTAAGAGAATTCTTCTAAGGTTTTTTAAGTTTTTAAATGATGGTAATTCCTGCACTTGAGGTAAACTTTGTAAAAACAAATATTGCAATCCCTCAAGTTCAGACATAAAACTTAAGTCTTTCAAATCTCTAATCTGCCATAATTCAAGATATTTTATGTGATCCATTCCTTTTATTGAAGAAAAGTCTTTTATACCCCCGAGCTTTACATCAAGTGACCATAGTTTTTTTAAGTTAGTTAGGTAACTCACATCAGGTGTAGAAATAGACCTAAGAGTAATGTCCTCTATGTTCTCTAACTCTAATAACACATCAATATTCTTGCTTTGCCCTTCAATATATAATTCCTTTAAATATCTAAACCTTTTTAAAGGCTTTAAATTCGGTTTTTTCGAAGAAGTTCTCCCTAGTGACAGACCTTCCAAGTTTTCATTAATAAAATCAAGAAAATCAAATGTTTCAAGATTGTATATGTCAACAGATAGGTGCTTGAGGTTACTCATCTGGGGTATGCTTTCTACTTCGGTTGCATTCATAAGACAGTCTGCTGAGAACCTCTCAACATTCACTAATTCTCTAACAAACTTCAAATTACATTCCTGCGAATAAAATCCATAAACTCTCAGTTCAATATCTTTCCTTATTGAAAATACAATATCATTCAATAATTTCCATGAATTTATCTTCAAAGGTTCTGATGTTTGCAATACTTTAATGTCTTTATTGTCTATCATTTCGAGTAATTCGTTTTCATTAAATGGTTCACGCATTTCGTATCTTCTTCTATCTAAAGCTTTATACATATTTGCCCCCTAATTTATTATGCAATCGCCTATGAGTTGCCCCCCTCTATTGAATCATTGGCCTACTGCAATGAAATCATCACATATATCTAATGCCTTCAAATCATACTACTTAACCTTTACATAGTTTCTTTTTTGCTCAAACAATTCCTTTAAATGATATTATTGACTTGATCTGGCAACTTTCTGGGACGATTGAAGAGACAAGGAACCTATCCCCTCCTAGAGTATTACAACAACGACAAAAACTCTGGATGTATGAACCCATTAAATACAGAACGTTTCTCGCAAAATCCGTGACAAAAAAATATCGACAATCACGAAAACATGATTGGCGATACATAAATTTTTTCTACTGTCTACTTAATCGGGCGGTTCATTTTTGTCTGTTAACCTGTCTTTTAATGAAATTCTACTTTAAAAGTCAATTATGCCATCGACTATTTTCTTCCAATATCCATCAGGTATTTGATATTTAATTCCATTTTCCGGTAGCGAAAGTGTCTTGTTTTTTAGGTCATGTTTTAATTTTAATCCAGATTCATTATAATCAACCTTTTTTTCAAAATGTGGATACCAGTCAGTTCTATTAATATTTTCCCATCTCTCAATATCAGCACCAATATAATTTTGTGCGGCATTTATTAATTTGTCAAATTCATCATAATAGGCTTTTATTGATAGTCCCCCTTCATCATATCCATATTGATTAAATTCAACTTCTAAGATCATATCCTGCATAATTATTACTTCTCTAACATACCCAGGATATTGATCTAATAAACATCTATCAATACAAACCGTCCTTGTACTTCCTATCTGAATATATTTAAGAATCTCATCTTTAGTCATTGACTAATCCCCTTTTATATTCCTTATTGCCATCTCTCTTCTCTTTTACTTCATTTAAACTGCGTTTAAGTTCTATAACCACATGTTTTAACCATTCAGTTGGACTCATTTTCATTGCAGGGAAATATATATCTGCATTGTCCCTAATAAAATTATTTTTTTCCTCTACTGATAATTCACTTTCCAGAAAACTAATTATATTACTTATTAGTGTCCGAATCCAGTCATGGTCAACTGATCTTATATACTCTAATAGAGCTTCCTCTGGAGAATCAACATCTTGGTGGAATGTTCCTCCAAGAAAGTTTCTTAATATTTTCCATTTAGTATCCACTATACTCCTCCCTATTTTGTAGGATATGGTGTCAAAATATCATATCCCCTTTTCCTTTCCCTTTAAGGACTACTTTTGCATTTGTCATATCTTCAATGATCCTCTTGAAACTCCTCTACCAATTACTTATGTACCTTTATAAGATAATGGCAGATTGCCTTTTGCTCCATTAGCTAACCATGCATTGATCTCTTTTATATTTACAATGAAATACCAAGAGGGTTTTCACACGGTCTGCCGTCCCTTTGCTTCCTCCTCAAGATGTATCAACTGAGATGAAGAAAGAGGTCAGCGGATTTTCCACGTCCGTTCCTCGCTTGTTGTTACAGTTGCGTCACTGTAGACAATCACATCTTTAATTAAAATCTATCAATGCATATACTCCCTCATGATGAAACATCCAAATTTTCTTTAAGTCTACACTTAAAATCAAAATATCGGTATCCAAAAAAGTTTCTCCAAAACTCTGTTTATGTTTTATTACAAATTCATTCAAATCAAAAGCATCTACATGAAATGGCCCTAACTCTTTTTTATATGAAGCGTCTGTGATAATAATAAGTTTTCCTTCAAGAGTTTTTAAATTATTAAATAGGCTAATTATCTCTAAGCTATTAGCATTTTCCCAGTCATCTAGTGGAAACCACTCTGTATCTTCACGAAAGAAATCATCTACTTTTATGAAATTTACACCAAACTGTTGCTTTATCAAATTTCTTACATGTTCCCATGTAAGTATATCGTATAACTTGTTTGTCATTTAAAAAATTCCTTTCCTTCGATAAATATTTTATCAACAACTCTCCATCTTCCCTCAGGGGTCAGTTCTCTAATCGTCACATGAGGCCCTTCATTAGTATTTCTGTGCCCAGCTGGCTCCCACTCAATTTTTTCTGTCCATCTTTGCTTACCCAGCAGCCTGGCTTGAGTTCTGTGTATTTGTCTAAAGACCCTCCAGCAGCTTTTTCAGCGTCTTCCTTCCCTTAATTAAAAATTGGTATCTGAGAACCTCTTTCTTTGAACATCTAAATAATCCTTCCATTTTTCATATAATCGGGCTTCATTTAACCCTACTGTACCTAAATTCATTGCCCTCTTCTATCAATAAATGCACCTGATTACCCATTATGCACCAACCATAAATTTTTAGTTCGCTTTTTTTTTTCGCATTTATCCAGGATCTCTAAAAATATTTTACAATCTTCTTCGTCATGGAATATCTCTTGCCTGTTTGATCCCCTTAACATTATATGGTATATGCCGCTTTTACTCCCGCTTCCTTGCCTGCCGTGGCATCTAACTCTCACCCTTTTTCTTTTTTCCTAAATGCACCGTAATTTTTAAAGAGAAGCAACAGAACCGTCCGAAACAACTGAAAAAGTCAGTCCCAAAAATTTATAAACAAAGCAAAGACTTTTGAGTCATTTAAAAGGCATATAACGATCGTTTTTTGCTTAGTTATACATTTTAGTACCCCAGAAAAATTATGATTTTAAAAACAGGTACTTTTTCAGTGGTTTCAACCTGTCCCGCTGTCCCTCCAACAAGAATGCAAGGATTGTGGTGAATATTCTTGTGCGATGAAATCGCAGTTCCGGAAACAAGGAAATCATGAGTCCGGAACTGGAAATCATACTTTGGTAGTCCAATGCCTTAATTTATTCGCTTAGTCGTTTATCTAATCCATAAACCTCTCTCATCGATAAATCTTTCGTTGGATCAATGCTTTCGATATTTATCTTGTACGAATCATGAACGATTCGATCAAGAATGGCATCAGCCAGAGGTGAAGCATCACCGCCAAGTTGATCATACCAACCTTCATGCCTGTATTGAGAACAAAAGATTGTAGATGAACGTTTTCTTCGTCGATGAAGGAGTTCGAAAATGTCCTTTGCTTCATTTTGAGTAGGTTTCAAAAGTAGCCATTCATCAATTATCAGAAGAACGGGATTAGAGTATTTCATCATTACTTTTTTATAAGTGCCTTCATCCCTTGCATGTTCGAGATCTAGAAGTAGATCCGGCAGACGAACATACTGTGTTTTGTAGTAATGCTTACAGGCTTCCATGCCAAAGGCATTGGCAAGATATGTTTTACCACAGCCTGTTGCACCAGTGATGAAAATATTTCTGAATTCTGCGATGTACTCGCAAGTCGCAAGGCGTTTGATCAAATCTTTGTTGATTTTTCGTCCTGATGAATAGTTGATTCCCATAATACTGGCATCCGGTTGCTCAAACTCAGCATTTTTAATGAGGCGATTCAAGCGATTGTTTTTTCTTCTGGTATATTCAATATCAACCACCATGCCCATACGGTCTTCGAAGTCAATCTCCTTCATCTTAGGATCAGAGACTTGTTGCAGATAAGCTTCGGCCATTGCAGTTAAACGCATTTCTATAAGTTTATCAATTGTTGGATTATTTATCATTGCCTTTACCTCCATAGTAATTTGCACCGCGTGTTACGCCATAATTGTTTTTCGGGGGATTCTCTGTGCCTGGTTTTAAGCTCTCTTTAATTCCTGTGGTAAGAATATTTTTGATACTCTTATAACTTGGACTTGCTGTGTAGCTCAAAACTTTCTCACAAGCCGATTCAAGACGTGATTCTGAATGTCTTTCGGCTAACTTGAGTAATCCCATGCAACTTTTATAGGTTTGTTGTTCCACGCGGCTGGAGGATAGGATGGCAATAATGACTTTATGAGTATTAGTCCCAATTTTTTTGGCCCAATGCTTAAAGCGATCTCCATTCCATTCTAGATACTTCTGATGATCCGGCGGCATATGTTCCAGAATAGTATTGTATTGCCCCTTGCGGCCGTAAAGGCGTTTATGAGATGCAATACGATTGTGATTGTAAAAGATTTCTAAGACTCTATCAGTTACCCTCACATCGACTTTGAGTTTGATGTATTCATATGGAACAGAATATAGCATTCCTTCGAGTGATATGTGATAATTAAACTGAACGGTGGCTTGTTTCCAGTCCGCCAGTTCGTAAAAGGTAGCTGGTAGGGGGCTTAGGAAAGGCAACTCTTCGTGGTGGAAGAGGCTCCATCTGCTACCTTCTTTCTTTTGAAAAGTTCTTAAGTTAAATGCTTCGAGTTTTTCTCGGATTGCAGCATTAAGTTCATCCAAAGAGAAGAATTGTTCATTTCTAAGCGCAGCGGTTATCCATGTGGAAATGTTGCCAACAGTACCTTCAACATTTGCTTTATCTTTAGGTTTTCTAATCCTAGCTGGAATAATGGCAGTGCCATAATGTTCAGCCATTTCATGATAAGTTACATTAAGTTTAGGTGTATACCAATCTTTTGTATGAACTACAGCAGTTTTGCAGTTATCTGGAACAAGAATTTTTGCAACACCGCCGAAGTAGTTGTACATATGGACATGAGCCGTAATCCAAGCACGCTGCTTTTCATTGATAAAAGCCTCCACATAGGCGTACTGGCTATATGTCATAACACCGACAAAAAGATAAGCTTCAGTAACCTCACCAGTATCAGGATCAATAATCTTTGCTGGATCTCCAGCCCAATCTACTTCGACCTGTTCAGCTGGTTTGCGGCTAATATGCATCGTAGCACGACGTTTTTGCTCATCTTGCAAAAGGTAATGGCAGAACTGCGAGTACATAAGCGGTTCATCGCCGTTTAGTCGGCAGTCTTCTAAATATTCAGTCCATAATAATTTTTTACTTACACCATTTTTAAGCAATTCCTTACGAGTGTGGACTAAATCGGGGAGTCGTTTATTCCCAAAGTTTTTCTGTTCTTTTGGAAACATCAAATTTTCCAAAGATTTGTCGGTCATTGATTCGTCTAAAGGCCATGATATTCCTAGCTCTTTAGCACGGCGTTGAATCTTTACGACAGTTTTCTGAGCAACACCACAACTTTGCATGATATTACGTTGTGAGAATCCTAGGCTTGTCAGCCTAAGGATTTCTCTGTACTTGGTCATAAATTTGACCCTCCTAATAATGAATTTACATCATTCGATGTATAAATTCATTATAGGACAAGCAATTATTGATTTCTGTTTGCCGGTATGTTGATTTCCATTTAGTCGGTATACTGATTTCCAATCACCGGTCAGGTGATGACTTTGAGACCGGAATACTCATTGTGGTGGAGTTTATTGTAATAATTGTTCTGGAAATGGTTATGGGGGTAGCTGTCCATTTTGTGGTAGTAATGAGTCTAAGTCATTCTGATTCACGAGATTTGATTTTCGCGGATTATCGGTAATATTATCCAGTTGTTGTTTGTTCACGAGACGACACCTGAGATAGAAGAAGAGGTCAGTGGATTTTTTACGTCCGTTGACCTCTCTTTTAGTTTACTTACCCGATATTTTCTTTAATACATCCAAGATAACGGACAATGATTGATATCTTTAAATATTGCTTCCTTCACCTTGCGCAATTCATACCTTTAATTTTTAGCAATACCATAATGCACTTTTAATATGTTTCCTTTAATCTTTCTATCAAGTTTCTTCCTTCTGTCTTTTCAGATACTTTTAACATAAAATTTTCAATAAAATTATTAATTACTTCCTGAAACAGCTCAAATGGCACATAGTATATTCCTTTAGGATTGGTAAACTTTATTTCATTATATAAATCCAAATTATCCCACGCTATTTCTATTGTGTTCTCTACTCTTCTAAAAATTACATCTGCTAAAAATGACCCTCCATTATCTGAATACCATGAGTGTCTAAAGTACCAATCTTGTCTTTTTTCAAACCACAAATCAAATTCGTCATCATCATCTGAGTCAAAATCTCCACTATTCTTGTAAAATTCTAATGAATTATTTCCTTCAATAGGTAATGGAAATTGTGTTTCATTAAAAATATTATTTTTGTTCTTACAAAGCCACTCAACAATACAAATTAAATCCCACTCATATTCACGTATTTTATCATCCATTGAAAATGTACAAACTGATTTGTTATCAACCCACATCTGAAAAACTCCCCATGTAGGCTCATTCTTTCCAGATTCGCTAAATGGGCTTTGTTTTAATTCATATGCAACTGCAAAAACTTCCTTACTACCGAAATATTCCATAAGCAATCATCCTTACTTATTTGTAATAAATTTTTTATATTGCACCTTGGTAATTAATCCATTATCAAGCATCTGCCTTAGTACATCTGCTGGAACTTCTTTGGCTGGATTTTTAACCTCATAAGGGTGCCAACCATCACCATCCGGCTGAAACTTTATAAGTTTATCCTCATAAATATTATACTTCTGCTTATTTTTAGATGATGTATATGCATTGTCTAATAGTTCTTGTCCTATTTTTTCATTTGGAATTGGATTTGGACTTCCCCATCCTGACTTAGGATCGTGTTTAGGGCTTGGTTTATAAATAGCTTTATTCGACCCTTCAGTAGACGCAGTAATAACACCAGTACCAGTAGTAGGATTATTCGCTGGATTATCATATACCTTTGGTTTATTATTATCATCCGTTAATGGAATACCTGGAATAGGATTCGAACCATTTTGATTTCCAGGTACCATTGTAGTACCAGTATTATTGATTGGAGCGCTATTAGGTAATGCAGTAGAGCTATTACCTTGCTCTTTAGCGTCAGTACCCGGTATCGTTTTATCTGGAATATTAACCGCTGTTTCTGAAATTTGTCCACCTGTACTCTTACCAATTTCAAAACTAATATTAGATGAATTTGTAACTACATTTCCTGTTTGATTATAACTCGGTTCAAGCCTAATCTGGTTATCTTTGTTAAATAGTGGTGACCATTTATATTCGAAAGGTATAGGTGTGTACTCGAACACTGGTGCTTTCCAACCACTATCAATAACAATTTCGGGTCCTGCTTGAGAATTTGTAGTATAAGGGAAATCATAGTTTCCTAATCCAAATTTAGTAAGATATTCAGGATTAACTTGATATGTTGGTGAATAGCTATTAGGAATACTAGGGTTAAATACATTTGTTATCCACGTTTTCCCGTCATCTGCTAAAGTAGCTACGGCTTTTCCAGCTTCATTAAACAAATAAACGGTTCCGTCCATTGCTTTCTTTATATTATAGGCTACTCCAGCAACCATAATTGTTGAGATAGCGGTAGAAGGATCAATCTTTGGATAACCATATCCCAGGAATTCCGTTGGATAACCATATCCCTGGGAATTATTTTTTGTTCCACTGGCAGAAGCAGACCCTCCTGCTTGTGCATCTCCACCAGCAGCTTTAGCCGCAGCTGCACCAATAACATAACTGGCCCATTGCCATACATCCGGTTGATCTTTAAATTGTTTCTTTAATTCTTTCTGTACTAATTCATTAACACCGGCACCCATAGCTCCTGATTTGAATCCGCTGCCGGTAAGTTGAGACATAATACCACCAACTACCGCATGGAGAGCTACCTTTTCTGGACTTCCATCTTTCCATCCATTTTTCTCACTAATTTTATGGACTTCTTCAAAAGCTATTTCGCCAAATAGCGCGGCTAACTCTTGTTTTTCTTGAACCGTCTTCTTATCAAATATTTTTCCTAGTGCATTTAATGAATTAGTAGTATCACGACTTAATCCACTGAGATCTTGATGTGGGTTACTCCGTACTTCAATCGTTCCTTCAGAAACAGCAGACTTAGTGGTACTATCTGAATCGCCTTTGGCTGTTACACCAATATTAGGAGTAACACCCTTTTCATTGTATTTTGCATCTTTGGAAGTATCGATACTAACACCTGAACTGCTCGCCTTATACTCTGCCTTATTCTCAATGTCCGAGTAAGTCAGCGTATCGGTACTAATCTTATTCTTATCCGGTGTAGCGTCACTGGCAATGACCGCACCCTTCAGATCGGTGTTCTTACCAACTTGGACGTCGAAGCCGCCTTTTCCTGCGTAGATACCGGCTTGTTCTGTTACACTTTCGTAGTTGGAATTGATTTTTCCTTTGCTGGCCGAAGCGCTGATGCTTCCTACTCCGATAGTTACTCCGGCAGATTTGTTCTTCTCATCATAGCTTTCTTTATCTTGGAGGCTTTCTATGTTTAGATTTTCTCCAACGTTAACTTTTACGGTTTCACCTGTTACTTTTGATCCTATAATATTTGTATCTTTACCTGATTCTGTTGTTAATTTTTCTTTTGCGGTAATAGTACTTTTGTTATAGGTGGTGCCATTTTCTTTTATTTCGCCGGTTTGCTTACTGCCACCTACATTAAAGCCACCTACGTTACCTGTACCTAAATTGATATTTACTCCGATACTGGCGGAGCTATTTTTGCTTTGACTATTTATTTTATTTTCGTTTTTGCCTGCAGTTATTTCTATATTTTCCTTGGCTTTTAATTCAACGTTCTTGCCTTCAACCTCAGAGCCTTTGACTTCTATATCGTGTTCTGTTGCTTTAATGTTGATGTTACCATCAGATTTTATACTGCTTCCCTGAGCAACTGTAGTTTGGCTGTTAGATTGGCTTTCTGATTTAGTTGTCCCTAGACTTACACTTAGGCTAAATTGGCTTTCTTTAGCTTTAGGCGTTTCTTTGCCTGTGCCTTGTGTATTAGATGCCTTGGGATCAGAAGCAGTCGTATTAGGTGTAGTAGTTTGATCTTTTCCTACTCCATTTTGTTTAGACGTTTGCTCTGTAGTTGATTTATTAGGTTCTTTTGCCTTTGTAGCATCATGTACTTCTTTTCCTGCCTTATAGGCATATAACGCTTTTAGGCGGTCATCAGAAACTTCACTTGCTCTTTTTAGCGGTTCGTATACCTTGTTTACAGTGTCTATGGTTTGACTTTTGAGAGCTACGGTTAAGCCGCTTTGTTTGAATTCGTGTTTTTCCTCAGAATTATAGGTGTTGTCCGCACTTTCGATTTTGACATTTTCGCCGGTGATATTTATATCGTCTTTTGCGACAATATCACTGGCTTTAATATCTACGTCTTTTCCAGCTTTTACATCTACTTTTCCTTGCAGACTGCCCACAGTTGAGCCAATTTGTTCGGTATTCTGATTTGCCAGTTGATCTCTTTGTTTTTGAGTTCCTATTGTTATTCCTAGGCCGCCGCCAGAGAATAACCCGGATTTTTTAACTGTTTTTTCGTACTGGCTTTGGCTTTTTTGCTGATCTGATTCAATGTTGATATTTTCAGTTGCCGTTATGTTTACATCTTTATCAGCAATGACTGTTGATCCTTTAACGGTAGCGTTCTTACCGGAGTTAACTACGATTTCACTACCACTCAGATTGCTGCCATACACAGCATCTACTGACTGATGATCATAGATTTTCGTTTTGGTTGTAGATAGGAAGCCTGTTTTCTGTCGTTCTTCCTCATGCAGGCTTTCATGGTGTTCGCTTTCCGCATTGATGTTTACATTTTCTTTTGCAGCAAGGGTTACTTTGCCTTTTTCACTATTTACGCTGGAGCCCTTAATGGTGATATCTTTACCGCTTTGGATATCCAGGGCTTTACCGGCTGCGATTTTGCTGCCGACAACGGTTTCATCGCTGTCCTTTTGCCGGTTGAAGTAGTACCCGCCACGATTACCCACGGATACGTCAGATTGAGTACTATCTTTTTCAGCGATTATGCTTACGTTATTTTGTGCTGTAATTTTTACGTTGTCGTCGGCTGCAACGGTTGATCCTTTGACTGTTACGTTGTCGCCGCTGTTAATTGTTATATTTTGTCCGGCAATGTTGCTGCCGATGTTGGCCTTGCTGTCTTGTGAAGCACTTGATTTAGCATGGCTTACCGCAACATGCCTTTCTTTTGATATGCTCTCAATGTCGATATCTTTTTTGGCTGTTAATACAAGCTCTCTGCCGGCACTTAGATTTGCACCCTGATTCTTGATTGAGTTTTCGGCAGTAAGTGTCAGGTTATTTTTTGCTTCTATGCTTGCCGTATCCAGGGCTTTTGTTTGTTGCAGTTCACGATAGTTTTCTGTTTGGGTATTCGTTTTGTTGATGATATTGTCAGCGGTTATTGTGATATTGTTACCTGTGATTGTTGCACTATTATTCGCTACTGTTTCTTTGGCGGTTAGGTTAATGTCTTCGCCGGCAATTCTACCATTTTCATTGGTAATATTTTGGGCATTAATCGTTACTTTTTTGTCACCTTTGATTGTCCCGACATTTCTTAGGTCGTCACTGGCGATTAGTTCGACATCTGTTCCGCTGATGATTGCTCCACTATTGGTTAAATCTCCGCTTTTAAGCATAGCTACGTATACTTCGGGAACAAGGACGGTTTCACCGTTTATTTCTTTTTTTACTAACCATACAATATCACTAGTTAGCAAGGCCATTTGCTCTTTGGTTAAGGCTACACCGACTGTCAGGTTATATTTTTGCGCAAAGGTCGCTGCATTTTCCATTAGGGCTTTATATTGCTCTAATTCAGAGGTATAGTTGCTGAGAAATCTCCTACCGGTAAGGTTAGTAATTTGTTCGGTTACTAATTTTTGCTCGTAGTAACCATCGCCTAATCGTTTCATTACTTTTTCCGGATCGCTCTTGATCCGTTCCAACAAGTAGTCGCTCGATAGGAAGTTATGATAGTCAGCAAATTTAGGGTTTGTCTCGACTAAATATTTCGCCGTTGGATTGGTATTAACTGTATAGATTTTTGTGTTTATGTTTAAACTGCCTAGTTTGAAGCCTGAGTCTGAAGCTGTATTGATTTGCGTATTTACTTGACTTGTCCCTTTGTTTTTTTCAGTCAGTTGATTTAGTACATTCGCCGTTACTGCCGGCCGGTCTTTTGTCTGAATAATATTTTTCCCGGCATCAAAGGTCTTATTGTCAATAGTCCCCGCATTTACCGTTACTTTATTGACAGCACTTAAAATTCCCGGTCTTGCAGTTTCATCATCAACTATAGTCTGGTTATAGTACGGAATGACGGTCGTTCCGTAAACCATATGACAATGCCTATGGAATCTTCTGTGTTTTTTATATTTCCATGAATGATAGTCATTTCCAACATCGGTAGTAATGATTGTACTTTGATAACCGAAGTTTTCTAATGACGGCGCTTTAATTGTCAGGTCGTGCCCAGCCGCAATAGTGCTATAGTGATTAACCACATCTGCTTCAATGCTAATATCTTTGTCGGCTAAAATTTGCGCGGTGGCAGTCTCTTGTTTTATTGTGCCTGTTTTTATTTCCCGGGCAAAGTTTCTCGTTGCCTGATAGTGCCCGTCTATTGGTGAGATACCATAAGATATATTTTGGTTTTTTATGTCCCAATAGGTTTCAAAGATGGTTTTTTCATTAGTCAATTTATTCGCTTTAATATTAATATTGCCTTGACTTTCGATACTAGAAGACTGGTTTAAGATATTATTTTGTGCTGTTACTGCCATGTCTCCTGTACTATAAATCATAGAATCGTCAAGATTATTGATATCTACAGCAGAAAGCTGGGCAGTCCCATTGGCAGCAAGTACTGATTTTTGATTGGTAAATTTATCTGCAATCGCTAAACTTAAGTTACCTTTTACAAATATTGCAGAGTTTTTTTCATTTTTTACATTTTTGGCGCTTAAATCAGTGTTACCGTCTACTATAATGTCTGAGTTTATATTCTGGATTGTATCGGCTACCTTAAGAGCAAGATTACCTGTACTAGAAAAGGAGGCTTGGTCATTGACAAAGTTCTTGCTGGTAATTTTGGTATTGCCTTTACTTTTTATTGCGGATTTTTGATTAGTGATATCCTTTTCTACTTCTAGCTCGGTATTGCCACCACTACTTATCAGCGCTGTTTCCTGATTCGTGATGTCTTTTGTTTTTACTGTGAGATCAGCATTTGTTTTTATTGCTGACGCTTGATTTTTCATATTATTTTCAGCATTTACAGTTAAAGCGTTTTCACTATAGAGAACTGAGCCTTCTTGGTTCTCCAGCTTTTGAGTGGTAATATGCGTATCTGCTGAACTTTTTAGAGCTGATCCTTGGTTTACGATGCTGTCCTCGGCGTTGACAGTAAGGCTTTTTTTACTTGATAAATACGCACTGTCTTGGTTTACCAAGGTTTTACTGCTTATAGCCGTTCTTCCATCACTTTTTATTGTAGATTTTTGGTTATTTACTTCATTGGCGACTGCTATCCTTAGATCGTTGCCGCTATGAATAAAGGCATTATCCGTATTCTTCACGGCATTTCCAGTAAACGCTGTCTTCCCGTTTGCTGAAATTGTCGATGTTTGATTATCTATATCGCCATTTACTGAAAGGTCTAGATTTCCACCGCTATACAGCAATGCAGTTTCTTTATTATCAAAACTCTTACCTGTAATCGTTGTGTTACCGTCGCTTTTTATCGCAGATGTTCTATTGCTTATTTCATCAGTCGCAGTTAAGGTAAAATCTTTACCTGTTGTAATTGCCGCATGATCATCGTTAATAACCTTTCTGCCAGCAATGTTTCCTCTGCCTTCTGTTGAAATTCGTGAGGCTTGATTTGCGATATCGCCGGTCACATTTATGTCAAGATTCCCTGTACTGTAGATGACAGCACCGTCTGAATTACTCAGACTTTTGCCTGTGATGTTAGTGCTGTCTGTCATAACGATTTTACCGGTATTGGTTATATTGCCGTTTGCCGATAAAATTAGCTGGTTCGCCCATAATTCGGAAGCAGTATTGGAAAAGTTATTGGTAATAATTTTCAAACTATTGGTAGATGCAGCATTTAAGCCGTCCCCTTGAATTAAAACATTGCTGTGTATAGTTGGATAAAATTCTACGCTGCCATTTTGCCAATTACTTATCGTACCGGTAGACAGCGTCGCATTACCGGCATTGATGTACCCAAAGCCGTTGACATTGATGCCGTTAGGATTGGCAATAATCACGTTCGCCTTTTGTCCGGCAACTTCGATAAAGCCATTTAATTTACTAGGATTGGCGCTTGTTACTTCATTTAAAATAGTTCTGGCACTAATGCCGCCTAGACGATAATTATAATCAATATAGCCACCTAGTTTGGTACTTGCGTACTTTGTCGCGTTGTTTAATATAAGCCCCCGGGTATTGACGTTGAAATCAGTATAAAGATTTCTCGAAATACCACTTGCCGATGGTGTCGCTATTTGAATTAAGTCGACTCCGCTTGCGGTTTTGTCAACGATCGGTTTATATTGACCTTGGGTTGATTGATCGGCCGTAACTGGTAAGTTTTGTTCCTTTTCAACCGCTTTAGTTGTTGCGACCGGCATAGATGAGATATCCGGCAATTGGGGAAGCTCTGGGGCCTTAGGATTAACTACAATATTTACAGGATCTTTCGGAGTTGGATCTTTCGGGTCTTCTTTACCAGGATTGTCCGGTTTTCCTGGGTCAACAGAAGGAGTATCCGGTTCGGACTGGTTTGCCGTTATTTTCTGTGCAGCGACTTTACTGGCCTCATAATGCACTTTTTTCCCGGATAAGATAACATCCTTACTTGCACTAAGATTGCCACTAATAGTAATATTCTCTGTGGCATTAACAGTAAGATTCGCTAAAACAGGCTCCTTGGTCGCATTACCATTACCATCATCATCATCGTCTTCTTCTTCGCCTGCGGTGATAAAACCACTGCTTACCATATTTTTTGCGCTAATATCGACATTTTGGTTTGATGTAATCTGACCATTATTATGAATAGTGTCACTGGCAGTTATTTTTACATCTTCTTTGGCATGGATATTGCCATTGATGGTGATTTTTCCGTCATTACTTAACGTTAAGCTATTTTTAGCAGAAATTTCCCCGTTCAGGGAAACGCCTAATCCCTTTTCCGTTCCGACAAGCATTATTTTTCCTGCATACATACCGCCTACTGCCCCTACATCCAGCGCAACGGCAGGTTTTTTCGTTGGATCTTCGGCAACAGCTTCGGTCTTTAGTGTCTGATAATCTATCTTGTTATTCCCGGTTATTACATTAAGTTCATCTGCCCAAATTGCCGCATTTACTTTTGCAGCCCTGGTCATTATATCTAGTTTGGTAGCAGGATTTTCTTCCCTGATGCCTTTTCCCTCAACAACAACTTCACCGCTATTTACATGGAAAGAATCTAAATTCCCATTTGCATCTATGTTGGGCCTGCCGGTTACAAGGCTTATCCTGTCAGCATTGATGAACCCAAAATTATCGCCTGTTATCCCATTGGGATTTGCAATAATCACGGAGGCCTTACTACCCGCAACCTCGAGTACACCATTTAAGTTAGTACGGCCAGTTCCAGTAACCTCATTTAGTATCAGCCGTGCAGGTGCGCCGCTCAAATTCCCGTTTGCTTGCAGTTTACCGGCAAGCACGGTGTCTGTCATTTGCAGTGCATTATTTAGAATAAGACCATTGTTATTTACATTAAAATCGGTGTAGAGATTGTGTGATAATCCCTTGCTATTCGGTGCGGCAATATCTACTACTGTTACATTGTTTACTTCTTTAACAGTAGGTTTATGCGCGGCATCAGCACTGGAATCTGCCGTTGTGCTGGCAAAACCCACAAATGATTGTAAGGTAAAGGTTATAAGTACAAGAAGGGATATTATTTTTTGTTGTATTTTAACTTTTTTCTTCATGTTATTTAACCCTCATTATATTTGCATTGTAATTTGAAAACCATATGCTTGGTTCGCAGTTTTAAATCCATCCGGTTTTTTTAACGGCCAACCAACAAAAACATCATATTGAATGTCTTTCATTTTCCCTCTAACACCCACGGCACTGCCTAAAAGTTCTGTACCTAGCAAATATTCGGTGGACGCTCCCTGCACTCGTCCGTAATCTAAAGCAGCATATATTTGACTGTGTCGATTAACTGGCAACTTAATCTCATTTCGGATAATAAAGCCATTTTCCGCAGATAATGTTTGTTCACCGTCAAAACCTCTAACGGTGTACTGGCCTCCGATACTAAAGAATTCCGAGCCGTAGATAAAGTCATTGGTTTGCTGGCCCCTGATATTTAAACTATAGGCGCTTTGCAGCTTGCCGATTTTTAATGGGATATCCAGATTCAAATCCAGTAAGTACATCTCATATTTAGTAGTTGGCTGCCCTGGCAGGTTATCTGTTATACCAGGTTCCGCGCCTAACCAGGGTACTCCCTTTTGATAGCGTAAGGCTACATCCAGCACGGTATTTCCGAAATACTGCTTATGTAACAGCCCTAACCGCATTGCCGTAGTGTCTTGATGTTGTACTGTGATCTCGGTATCGTCAATAAAACTGTGACGTTTTTTATTAATGATGCCAAATTCAAAATTCGTTTTTTGGGTCTGATCACGATGTAAAAGATGTGTTAATGTAAATTGATAATTTTCTGTTTTCCCGGAGTATATAGAAGGAAGTACTGCAGTATTTACTGTCTGATGATAAGAATAACTGGATTTACTAAAAGATAGCGTATCTCTGCCTAAAGGAATGGAGTAATAAAAACTATTTGCTCTTGTACCACGTTTTTCTCCTTCCCTTTCCGCATCTTTATTAAAGGATATATTGAAAATATCGTTGATCGAAAATAGATTATCGATTCCTAAAGCCGCCGTGGATTGCAGTTTTCCCGTGCTTTTTGTCCCCGAATCGTCAATTGTTGTTACGACTTTCCAGGATTTACTCCGCTTTACTGCCAAAAGGAGATCGCTTTGTCCCTCTTCCTTTGCCGGTTGTATTTTGATATCAACTTCCTGCGAAGGCACACGTTTCATTTGTTCCAGCCCTTGTTCAATGTCACGGATATTTAAAAGATCGCCTGAATGGACAGGAAAAGCATTTTTCCACGTACCCCAGGTTTTTTCATCTGCAAAACGGATTTCGCCAATGGTTCCCGCCGCAAGATGCAAGACTAGTACGCCTGTAGATAAGTCTTGTTCTTTTACATACACACGACTTGTAATATATCCTTTATTGACAAGGGCTTCGTTGATATTTTTTACAAGTAAGTTGATTCCCTGTAAACCGATTTTTTGATTTTCGTATTGCTTTAAGTATTTTTCAGCCCAAATAAGCTTTTCTTTATATAAGCCCTGTAATTGAATCTCTGTAATATAAAAACTTGGGGTCTCTTGTGGCAATTCAATTTTAGACAATGTTTGGCTGTCTTTTTTTAATCTTACCAGTTGATCTTTACTTCGCCTTTGGCTATCTTCGTCGGCCTCTTTGGCGGTAATTCTTTGCTCTTGTTGTTGTATAAACTTTTCTTGATTTTTGATATCTTCATCACTTGGTTTTGCCAATGCGTTATGAGATGAAATAAAAAAAATAACGACAAGAACAATTAACTTTGTAAAATACTGCATTAATTCACCTCTTTTGGAAAATTTATGGGTAAGATACAAATTTTACCTCAAATATTAATTCTTTGTTTACCATGTTTTTCCCTTTAATTTTCCTTTTTTGTAAACATTTGCAAAATAGACAGAAGATTATAAAAAAAGGTCTGGCCCCTATAATGAATATAGGAACCAGACCTTTGCCTTTAATTAGCTATCTTTATACCGGTAAAAATTTGCTCTTGTCAAATTTAGCAAGCAATGATTTCTTTAATTATAAACTCTTTTCCGCATAATAACTCCCGTTCTTTACTTCCGCAGGCTGGACATCGATTATTCGCAACGGGGTTAAAAACTTTATTACACTTTTTACAAATAGCATTGCCAGGTAGTCTCTCAATTTTTAAATTAGTCTCTTGCAATAATGTACCATCCACTGCAGCGGGGTAACATGCCTCAATATATCTCGGAATTATCGATGAGAGCTCACCAATTTGGATAACCACTGTATCGATTTTGGTTAATGCGTTTTTTTGGGCAAAATTTTCAATAATTTTTACAACTTCAATCACAACTCCCAGTTCATGCATAGGACCCCTCTTCCTCGTCTAAATTTCCTTAATTGCCTTTTTCACCGGATAAAATAGATTCAAAAAATTTTAATGGTTTTTTTACAACAATTCTCACCTTGCGTTTTATTGCATGTTTAACAACGGCTGGTTTTATTTCTCGGAGTTCTACGCCCTCGGCATCATATTTTCTGACAAGAGAAATCGCATCGAACTTGCATTTAGTTGTGCATACACCGCAGCCTACGCATAAATATTCATCCACAACCGTAGCACCGCAGCCTAGGCAACGTTCTGTTTCCTTCTTAACTTGTTCTTCTGTAAATGTACCGCGTGAGTCCATGAACGTTTCTTTGCATTTATGTTCGTCACCATGGCTTGCTCTTTGTCGTGGCAGACGATCGTATCCGTTAATTTCAAGGTTCGCTGTATCAAGTGCCCGGTAATCTCTCTTGGTACGACCGATAGTTAAACTTTGTCCCGGATGAACAAAACGATGGATTGAAATTGCGCCTTGTTTCCCCACAGCGATGGCATCGATGGCAAACTTTGGTCCGGTTAAGGCATCACCGCCGGCGAATACATCCTTCTCACCGGTTTGGTAAGTATCAGGATCTGCCTTAATTGTCTTGTTGGGATTCAATTCGATCTTGCTGCCAAAAAGCAAGTTACCCCAATCTATTCCTTGCCCTACCGCAATCAGGATATTGTTTGCCTTGACTATCGACCTTGTATTTTCATCAAATTTAGGATTAAATTTTCCACTTTCATCGAATACAGAAATACATTTTTTGAATTCCACACCCGTAGCACGTCCATTTTCCGTAATAATCCGTACAGGCCCCCAGGAATTGTTAATGACAATCGCTTCCGCTAAGGTCTCTTCAATTTCCTCTTCCAGTGCCGGCATTTCCGCCCTGCTCTCCAGACAGTATAAATCCACTTGCACTGCGCCGACTCGCCTGGCAGTTCGGGCTACGTCAATCGCCACGTTGCCGCCGCCGATTACAATCGTCGGTCCTTCCATTTTAATCTCTTCATTGAAATTCACCTTGCGTAAAAAATCCACACCGGTAATTACGCCAGCGGCCTCTTCCCCTTCTATCCCGAGTTTTCTACCTATTTGCGCACCAATTGCCAGATAGAAGGCTTCGAATCCTTGACTTCTTAAGTCACTAAGGCTTACGTCTTTACCCACTTCAACACCGGTTTTAAACTCAATACCCAATTCTTTCAAAACATCGATTTCCGCATTTACTACATCCTTTCCAAGCCGGAAAGCGGGAATTCCGAGGGTCAACATACCGCCAAGCGCTTTTTGTTTTTCGAACACTGTTACTTTATAGCCATCAAGAGCTAAGTAGAAAGCGCAAGAAAGCCCGGAAGGACCTGCACCGATAACTGCGATTTTATTCCCGTATTGATGTTTTACTTCAGGTACATAGCGCTTATCTTGATTCAAATCTTGTTCCGCGATGAATTTCTTGATATCGTCGATGGCAATAGGCTCATCAATATCGCCTCTGGTACAAGCAGATTCACATTTTCTCGGGCAAATACGGCCGCATACTGCGGGGAACGGATTTTCATGCTTGATAAGTTCCAGTGCTTCCGCATATCTCCCTTGCGAAGCCAGCTTGATATAACCCTGAATACCAATATGCGCAGGACATCCTGCTTTGCAAGGACTTGTGCCGGTAGCGACAACCACTTGCCTGTTAGTACGATACTCGGGGTTCCATTTGTCCGGCCCCCACTCTGTATCATAGGGAAGAGGACGTTTTTTCTCGGCTATGGGCGTTTTGGTGCAAATTTTTTGACCTAATCTTAATGCGTTAACTTGACAGTTTTCAACACATTCTCCACAAGCGACACATTTATCTTTATCAACTCGTGCAACATAGTTTGACCGTACCATATCAGTGTTTAAGAACATTTCTGCCGTTCTTAAAGACAAGCAGGAACAGCCGCAGCAGTTACAAATCGCGTGAGTTTTTCCAGGACCATCTGTATTCGGTATCTGATGCACCAAACCATCTGCTTCGGCTCTTTTAATTATTTCAAAAGCTTCTTCACGCGTAATCTGCCGCCCTCTGCCTGTACGTATATAGTATTCGGCAGCATGCCCCATCTGAATACAAATATCTTCCTTCAAGTGACCGCAGCCTTCTCCCATGACTTCTCTTGCTGTACGGCAAGAACAATCCGAAACGGAAAAGATTTCATTTTCATTGAGATATTTGGAAACTTCCTCATAAGAGGCTCTTCTGGTTTCACCTTGAATGGCGCGTTCAATAGGAATGACACGCATTAAGCCTATACCTACCGGGAAATTACCTGCCGTCTTCGGCCCTCTTATTCTTCCATAGGCTTCGAAAGCCTCGGCAATTTGCGGATACTTTTTAACATTCTCCTTGTTGTTAACCATCATTTCCATAACACCCGGAACCCAAGTGTCAAGCCAGTATTTGTCAACGCCGTCAATTTTATTAACAAAACAAACACCGGCGACTGCCAATTCCCAGAGAAGGCTTGCTGTTTCCTTTACAGATTTACCACACAGATCTGCCACTTCTGCCGCACTCTTGGGTCTACGTAACTCCAGACAAAGTCCTACTTCTGCCATCTCATCCGAAACAACGGGCTCCAAAATCTTATATTCCGGGTCTTCCGGTTTAATTGCAAATTTTGAACCGCGTTTTGATCTGTTTATATGATTAGCAAGATCCAATATTCTTTCTTTAACCATATCTATTCCCCCAAAAAATATAGTTTCTCTCTGAGCTGTTTGCTTTCGAAATGCCGCAGCCAGTGCGAAGGCATAGCAAAACTTATGCCGTTACTGATTAACATTCGTAAAAGTAACGGCACTTTTAAGATTAAGTTCTCATCATAAGTTAGTAACAATATCAATCGTCAGGTTTACATTCTGCCAAACGTCTCTTACGCTTTCTTCCACTTTCCAACTTCAGCACGAATCCAATCAGCCCACACTGCAAAGCCTTTGCCTGTCTTTGCGGAAACGGGGAAGATTTGCGCTTCCGGATTCAACTTTTTAATCCGGCTTTTCGCTGCTTCCATATCAAAATCGAATACACTCAGGGTATCGATTTTATTGATAAGAACTACATCACAAACAGAAAACATCAGCGGGTACTTCAGGGGTTTGTCATCGCCTTCAGGAACAGACAAAATCATGGCACTTTTCACTGAACCTGTATCAAATTCTGCCGGGCATACCAAATTACCTATATTCTCCAGCACAACAAAATCCAGATCCGCAGTCCCCAATTCCCTTATCCCCTGCCGGGTCATAGCTGCATCCAGATGACACATCCCACCGGTGTGAAGCTGAATAGCCTTCACACCGGTAGTTGCAATCTTTTCAGCATCAACAACCGAGTCAATATCTGCTTCCATAACGCCAATACACATTTCATCTTTCAGCATACCGATGGTACGCATCAAAACAGTTGTTTTACCTGAACCGGGTGATGACATCAGGTTTAACAAAAAAATTTTCTCTTTTTTTAATTCTTCCCTGAGTAAATCTGCTTGACGATTGTTATCTTCAAAAACACCTTGTTTAATTTCAATAACCTTAAACGTATTCATCATTTAGATTTACCTCTTAACAACACCCATGGCTCTTTCAAGCTGGGCCCGGCCTATATGATAATCATATAACGCCTGAATATAGTTAATCTTGGCTTGCGTCATATGCAGTTCTGCGTCCATAACGTCAAGGTTTGTGCCAACCCCATTTTCATAGCGCTCCTGCATTATCTTGTAATCGGTTTCCGATTGATTGACTGCGACTTTATTGTTTTCAAACCTTCCACTGGCTTCCTGTACATTTAAATACGCTTGGCACACATCTAGTGTAATTTTATCTTTTACTTGTTCTACTTGTTGTTCTGCTCCGGTTATTTCATTTTCGGCTTGCTTAATTTCCGACTTTGTCAAGCCATTATCAAATACATTGAACGAGACAAAAGCGCCTGCCTGCCAGTAAGATTTTTCCTTCATGGTACTTGGATACGTATCCTGCCAGGTTTTATTGGCGAGCAAAGCAACTGTCGGCAAATTGCCGCTTTTGGCGATTTTACGGTGGTCATAAGCTACCTCGACCCGGAGTTTAACCTGGGCCAATTCCGGCCTCTTGTCCAGGGCTGCAGCAATACATTCATCCACTGTGGGTTTGAAGATTTCATGTTGGAACTCTTCAGTCAATATCGCCTCATTATGCAAGGGCAGGCCAATAACCTTATTAAGATTGTAACGGGTTAATTTAAAGGCGTTCTGAGCTTTAATCAAGTTATTACGGGCATTAGCCAGCCGGACCTCGGTTTGCAGCACATCAGACAGCGCAACTGTGCCGGCATCATAGTGGTTTTGCACAATCTTTAAATGAGCACTCAAATCTTCTACCGCCTGATTGGCAACATCGGCAAGATTCCGTGCCTGTAGTACGCGGAAATATGCAGTGGTTGCCTCGGCCGTCAATTGCTGTTTAGTTAAATCAACTGTTAAATCAGCGACCTCTTCACCATGTTCTGCCATTTTAATTGAGTTTTCCACTTTACCGCCGGTATAAAGTGGATACACCAGTTGTAACTGGTGTCGATAAACACCATACGTGGTGTCCCAGGCAGGATATTCAATTTGATGAAAACCAAGGCCGATAGGATTAGTTGGTGTTTTAGGCACCTGTACAGGTATAACGGACACAGGATATGGAATCGTAGTGTTATTGTACCAGGACGGTGCTTCATTGGTCCGGCCTCTGAGATAATCATATTTTAGCGTTATGCCTTGATGAGAACGAGCCTGATTTATTCTCCAAAGCGCCTGTTCCTTAGCAGATTCGGCAATTTTCATGGATGGATTATTTTCCAGGGCTAAAGAAATACTATCGGCCAATGTCAGCTTCTCCGGCTCAGGTTCAGCGGCTTGAACCGATGTAAAAAGCATAACGAATACCAGTATCATAACCAATAATAAAATCCTGCGATAATTCCTGCAGTTCATCTGAATACCTCCTATATGAAAGTACGTAACAGTTTATAGTTACCCTGCTAACTCAGATTGATTGCCTGTTAGCATTCGCTTTCGCCTGTACGCAAAAACCCCGATGGACAAACTAATCAACACAATTCCCGCTGAATATAATATCAGCACATTTCGGATTAATAGCGGCGTATATCCACTTAGCAGCAAGTCTCGCAAGGAGTCGGCAAAATACGTCAGGGGAATAATATAGGATAAAAGTTGGCTAAAAATGTCCATGGACTGGAAAGGCCACATATAGCCTGACAGTGTGAACGCCGGAACTGCATAAATAAGAGATAACTTACTAAAAGTAACTTCACTGTCACATAGCGATGAAACTAATGCACTTAGTCCCATTGCGCAAAAAATAAAGGCAGTCGCTAACATAAGTATGCTGACAAAGTCTGCTCGGCACGGGATTGCGAACACCTTTACCGCTAGCAGCAGTGTCAGAAAGAATGAAATTGTATCCAGCAGATAGTATGGCAACATTTTAAGGCCAACAACTTTCAAAGCTGATTTATCTCTCAATTCATCCAGCCTCGTGTACTCGCGAATCATGCTTGCAGCAACAGGCAAAAATACTGCTTGCTGAAAAGCTGCCATCGACAGTCCAATGGCAAAAAAATACAGATAACTGAGTGTCGGATTTCCATGAATACGGAGCGAAACCCGTACCGGGGCAGTCTTGCTATCTGCCATACTTGGCTTTACACCAATCTTTTCTGCCAGCTTGGTACTGATACTATGACCAAACGCTCCAACAATCTCCGCGGCAGCAGATGTTGAAGTATTCGTTATCGCCAAATTGATACCACTGGTAACAAAAAACACAGGCGATGACCGGCCACTAACAATTTCCTTGGCAAAACCTCGCTGAATATGGACTGCAGCATAAACCGTATGACTTTTAAGTAATTGCTGCATCTCCTCCTCGGTGTTAGGCTGTACAACGATATGGAATTTCTCTGAATCAGCAAAAGCTTGGACAAGGGCACGGCTGATATGGCTCTGATCTTCATCATAAATTGCCAGTGGCACATTGTTTACGACATGTGTTCCGTATAGCAAAGAGAATATTACCAAATAAATGAGCGAAGCGCCGAATATGATCACGGCTAACCGTGGATCTTTAAGAAATATTTGGCGAATTTCCCGTTTAATGATCATCCACCACTGCATGTAACGCCCTCCTCCGGTTGCGCATGTGCATTAATTTTTTTGTAGCGCAGCGACAATATCGTTGTTGCCAGCAAACAGCAACCAATGCCAAAGGCAAGCAGAATCAGAATGTTTTTCAACATGTCCGGAGAAGCAGCGGACAACATAACTTCCCGAATAGTGACGGCGCAGTAAGTAATCGGCAGCATAGCAGAATAAATACTGCCAAATTCATTAAAAGCAATCGATGGCCAGCTGTATCCACAACAAAGAAAGGCAGACATAATGTACACAGCAAAATTCACGATAACCAGTATAATGTTTGGCGTAATCGAAGAAACGAACAAGCCAAACGCGCTCACAGCAAATGAAAATGCCCCGGCAACAGATAATAAATGAAGTATACTGCCGCGTAATGGAACGTGGAAATAACCAATAAGCAACGTAAACGACAGCGCAAAGGATGTCATTGCTAATAACCAACAAGGCAGCAGCTTGCCGGTGATAATTGCCCAGGTTGGCAGATTTCGCCGTGCCAAATCAAAATAGTCTGCCGTTAAGAGCGTGCTGGTCACAAGGTACATAGCAATCATCCAACCATTTATAGTAAAGCCAGGCAAAACGAAATTGGAATAAGCGGCTGTTGGATTGTCGACAACGCGAACATTAATTCTTGCCGGGGCCGCTGTTCTTACTGCCTGAGCCGGCGGTTGAAACATCGCTTCCAGTTGCTTTACAGCAACACCAACGCTAGCTAAGCCGGTGATTTCCGGATAAGTAGAAAGAACGGAATTAGCATACATTATATTAGCAGCGTTGATTTCCATGGAAAGATTCACTATTTTACTTTGCTTAATATCACGGGATAGATGGTAGGGGATGGTAAGAGCTGCTATTGCCTTTTTTTCTTTTATATACTCATCCAGTTCTTCCTGACTGTCCACTTGACCAACAATTTCATACCGCTCCGAATCGGAAAAGGCTTGTATCAGAGCCCGGCTAACCTGGCTCTGATCCTGATCATAAATCACCATTGGGATATTCTTGATGACATTGGAGCTATAAAGATACCCAAATAACAAAGTAAATATAAATGGCACACCAAAGAGAATGGCAATTGACGCATGCCGGTTTTTCCAGGTCTTAATTTCCTGAATTATAAACTCCCACATCTCACGATCCCTCATTGATAATTTTAAATCTCATCCCTGGACGGAGACTATCAGAATTGACCTGGATTTTAACATTAAAGGTAATGATATCATTGTCATCGCGCTCATTTGTGGAGCGGTAGGTGGCAAATTCTGCTTTTTTACTAATGTCTACGATCGTCCCCTGCACTTTTACGGCACTGTCCCGCCCCTGCAGCTGAATGGTTTGGCCGACCTTATATTTATTTAGTTCTGTTTCCTTGACTTTGACATTAATCCAATTGTCCCCCGAATCCTGAACAGCTACAATCGGCATTCCCGTTGAGACCATTGCCCCTTCTTCCACATATTTGGCTGTGATTAGTCCGTCAAAAGGAGCCTTAATCTCGGTTTCATCGAGCGCAACCTCTACAAACTGCAAGGCAGCTTGGGTTTGTTGCATTTTTCTGAGTGCCGTTTCTTCCGTATCTTTACTCATAGATACTTGTAACAATCCCGCCTGCGCCTTGGCTACATTGGATTCAGCCAGAGCATACCCTGCTTGTGCCGCTTCGTAGCGGGCATTATAGGTATCATACAACTGGCGGGAAACCGATCCGGACTCTACGAGCTTTTTGAACCGTTTGTAGTCCGTTTCCGCCAGTGCTAAATCAGATGCCGCCTTATTTAATTGTGCCTGCGCTGCATCGACAGTTGCCTGAGCAGTCTGACTTTGCAGGGATGTCGCCGTAGAAGCTTGTGACACTTGAGCCGCTACCGCTTTAATTGCTGCCTGAGCCTCATTGGCCTTGGCAGTAATATCGCGATTGTCAATACGGGCAAGGACTTGGCCCTTTGTCACATGGTCGCCTTCTTTTACCATCAGGTTTAAAACCCGCCCCGGTATCTTTGAGTTCACATCCACTTCTTTGGCTTCCGCCCGACCCCAGACTTCTTTTGCTGTCGTGGCAGTGGAGCATCCTCCCAAAATGATACCGAGCATTGTCACCACTAAAATATACACCACTTGACGTTTGAGCAAAAAAAAGTGATTTTCAGTCAACATATTCCAACCTCCGCCACCAATACTTTATGTTGATATACTTTCGTTTTGAAGCAGCCCTTGCGTAAGCAAATCAATTAAAACCTTGACAGAATATCCCAGGGGCTCTTTGTCTTCTTCTAAATCGCGTGTCTGCATGCAGTATAGAAACATCTTCAAAATAACACAGGCTATACTAACGGTATCAACATCGCGGATTTTCCCGTTCTTCTTTCCCTGAATAAGGATTTCTGCGATTAATGGAATTAGGGATTCTTCCACTTCTTGACGATATTTTTTTTGCAAAACGCTAGGAAATAAAGCATGATCATCATTTAAAAACCTAACGAGAAACCGATTTTGGTTAAAATATTCCACCGTGGTTTTAATTAAAATTTTCAGTTGTTCGACCGGGTCATCAAATTCTCTGATTTTAGCCAAAATATGATTCTTTGCTGTCCGGCTTTCGTACAATAACAGACAGTAAAACAAATGTTCCTTGTCTTTGAAATAGGAATAAATTGTTTTTTTGGAAATACGGCAGTCTCTGCTTATTTCATCCATTGTCGTTTTCTTGTAGCCGAACCGGTCAAACCTATATTTTGCGTGATCAATGATTAACTTTTTAATGTCGTTCATACATAAAACCATATTAACCTTCCTAAAATCAGTTAATGCGTAAAGCTTGTAATTGCCCTTGCATCGATAATTGGATACATCATATTTTTTTCAATAGCGCCCTCCTTTCTAATATTTACCAGAAGCAACTTTAGCTACTGCAAAATTCATGCCATTTTAGATGGCGATAAGATGTTTAATGAATCGCACTGTCAGCAGCCTACTTTATCCCTTTCGGGGTATTGCCTTTCAATCCGGTGAGAATTATATTTTTTCAAACTAAACAAAAAAACTATTTTCGCAGTTACAGAACTTTCGTAACCTGCAAAAATAGTTTTTTTATTTTTGCCTTTATTCTATTGCCACAAGCCAAGAGCTTGCCATACTATGCCACTTATGGCTTACTATGCGCCATACCGTGCCACATCATGCCAAACGAATCCATGTCGGGAGTTAATTGCATTTACTATTGTAATCTGAATAATCAAAACTACCTTGAATTATTAACCATTTTATAGTAATCTCAAAATGAATATATTCCATAAATTGATAGTATAGGTGGATATTAGCAACAAAAAGACAACAATCGTTTCAATCCGCGGCTAATTTTAGCCCGGTTCTACAACTGATTTCTAGACAAACTTACTAAAACCATAGTAAATGAACACTGTTGGGAGGAGAATATTCCGTGAAAACCCAAAATAATTCTATGGATAAATGGATGCGCATGCACATTGATTCTAACGCGCGGCAGGAACTGGACGACCTTACTCGGCAAAGCTGGGAAAGGAGTATTTCCTACAACTTAGATTATACGAACGCACTGCCTAAAGAAATTTCATCGCAGGAATTCAAACGAATCCAAATAGAAAGACAGAGGCTGTGTGTCTGCGCCAACAATGTTCTAGAACCACTGGAGCAACGTTATATCAATAATGGGTACGGTTTGATATTGTTCGATCAATCAGGCTGCTTGTTACGACTTTATGGCAAAGAACGATTTCAAACATGGGCAGCCGATAATCATATCAAAATTGCAACCCGCTGGTCGGAAAAGACCATAGGAACTAACCCATTCTCGTTGGGTATCCAGCATGAGATCGCGGCATCGTTGATCGGCGAAAAAAACTTTTCCCGCTTTTTAATAAATGGAGCCTACTTTTTTGCACCGATTAGACTTGAAAATGGTGATCTTTATGGCGGAATTGCATTGGCTATACCCAAAGATAGTTCAAGCGACAATATGCTGGCTTGGACAATTACACTAGCGCGGGCAATCGAACTGCAGCTATTCTGGTTCGGAGCAGCAAGTTTATTCGGTAACATGTCGGATAACTGCGGTATGTTAAGTGTGGACCGCTTCAACGGACAAGTTCATATTTTGATCATGAGCGACGAAGTTATTAAAATATTTGGGCTGCCTTCGAGGGATTATTATTATGAAAAACTTGATAACATTATCCCTAATACGCCCACCAACAAGTCTTTTTGGAATATTATTAATACGGACTCAAAAATTGCCGATAAAAACATCCATTTGAACGTGAACGGAAAATCTGTCGATATCAACGTTAGCGCCGCCCCCATCAGGCAAACAAAATTTCATATGCATGCTACGCTTCTTTATATCACTTCTATCAAACGCATTAATAAATTGATTTCTCAGTATTCCAGCAACATCGCACGCTATGGTTTTGAAAATATTATTGGCCAAAGTGAAGCCATGCAGACAATTATCCGGCGCTGCAAAACCGCCGCACTCACTGATAGCAATATTCTGCTTCTTGGTGAAAGTGGTGTTGGTAAAGATGTTATTGCCCAGGCAATTCATAACAACAGCGACCGATCTAAAAAACCTTTTATTGCAATTAACTGCGCATCCTTTTCTAAAGATCTTATTGCGTGTGAACTATTTGGTTATGAAAACGGCGCGTTTACCGGTGCAAAAAAAGAAGGGGCCTTAGGTAAATTTGAGCTTGCTGACAACGGTACGCTTTTTCTGGATGAAATCGGCGATATGCCATTAGATCTGCAGGCTGTCTTACTGCGGGTACTTGAGGAAAAAAGTTTTCGCAAGGTAGGAGGCAACGTGGTTGTCGATGTAAATGTACGCATTATCGCCGCTACTAATAAAAATTTGATAAAAAAAATCGCAAATGGCCTGTTTCGGGAGGATTTGTTCTACCGTTTGGGCATCATACGAATTTATATCCCCCCACTGCGTAGCCGCGAAAACGATATTATGATACTTGCAAAACACTTCATTACCCAAATCTGTGCCCGACTAGGCAAACCCGTCGTGAACTTGTCAAATAGTGCTGCCGCCTTTTTCAAAAACTATCCCTGGCCGGGAAATGTGAGGGAATTAAGGAATATGCTAGAAGGAATTATTAGCACCAGCGACGATCTGGAGATTAGCGAACAAGAGCTTCGCCGCTATTTAGGCGATTTTGCCGCTGAAGCGGAATCTAGCGATCACTCAGCTCAGATCTCACACTTCTTGCAAAATATAGAAAGCCAGGATGAGTGCATCTATGACGAACGTAGAGATATTGTGAGGGCGCTAAAGATTTGCCATAATAATAGGACTAAAGCGGCTGACTATCTTGGTATGCCACTTCGTACATTTTATCGGAGATTGAAAAAATATGGGTTGCTAATGCTATAAAAAATGATTATGGCGGAGTGAAAATAGATAATTTACTAAAGAATTATCTATTTTTTTATATACTGGCACCGTTTTTGCATTACATAAGTCTAATATGTAAAGTCTTAATCTATAAATGCTTACAGGAAACCGAGAGCGTACCCATCTTTAAAGGAGGAAATACCTATGAAGCATTCTGCTAAAACTGCAATAATTAATTCATTTAAGGAATTATTGAATAAGCGCCCTTTAGACAAAATTACCATAAAAGAAATTTGTGAGTATTGCGATGTAAACAGACAGACCTTTTACTATCACTTTACAGATATTATGGATATCTTCAAATTCATAGTATCAGAAGAATTATCTGCAGAAATTGCCCAAAATAGAACCTTCGAAACCTGGAAAGGCGGGTTTCTGGCTACTATGAATTATTTGAAGAAAAATTCGAGAATGATTTTACACATTTACCATTCTTCGTACCGGTCTGAAGCCAATACCTATTTTACTAATCTTTCGAATAAACTGCTTCACAATGTGGTTACAGAATGTATTGAAAGAATGGAAGTAAAAATATCGGATGAAGATCAAATCTTCATCGTTAATTTTTACAGACGTGTTTTTAATGGGCTAATTATAGATTGGGTAATTGCAGGAATGAAAGAAGATCCACAAATTATTCTTAGTAAACTTCTGGTAATGATATCGGGAAGCATTCCTCGCTCAGTGGCTGGCTTTGCAAAAAACAAAAAATATAATTTTTAGAACTAATGCGCGATTCTGACATATTGCGTTATCTGTCTATTGAAGAATATTCCACAAGACTTATAATGAACATACCAGAAGCTAAATTTTTCATATTAAGGAGGTTTGTGGATGTTTACTTTCAACTATGCCCAAGGTGCATCATTACTAAGTGTATGGGGTGTCTGGACACTCGTTTTTGTTGCACTCTTTGGCTTAAATGAAATAACCCGGAGATCGAAGTATATTGGTTTTTTCTGTTTTGCTATTTTGCCAATACTGCTTTCAATATTGTGGTTTACCGCATTAAAAGATACAACATATACAGATTGGTTCCATTTAGCTAAAGTGTATTCTTCTACGGCTGGTTGTCTTGGTTTTTGGTGTATCAGGCACATTACGGGGAAAAACAAATCAACCGGTAAAGAATGGAAATTGTCAGAGAAAAAGTGGGCGCTATGTTTTCCGCCTTTAATTCTTGCTATCAATATCGCAGAAGCAGTAGCCCGAGATTTTGAGGTTGGTCTTCAATATGCCGGCGGTGGAATGTTAGCAGATGAAGCCATGTATGTTCTTGGCGGCTCATGGAATTTCATGAATGGCATTGCCGGTATTTTAAATATCATAACCATCACTGGATGGATGGGAATCTGTATACGGAAAAAGACCAAAGAAGATGGAAGTATGGACATGTTATGGCCTGACATGTTATGGTTCTGGATAATAGCCTACGACCTTTGGAATTTTGCCTATACCTATAACTGTTTACCGGGTCATGCCTGGTACTGCGGCTTTGCATTGCTCTTAGCTCCAACAATCTGTGCATTTACTGTTGGCAAAGGAGCCTGGTTGCAGCATCGTGCACATACGCTGGCGTTATGGTGCATGTTTGCACAAACATTCCCTGCGTTTATTGATAAAGGAGCTTTCGCTGTTGCATCCAGTTACGATCCTGCTCCTTTGTTTGCCTGGAGTTTCGCGGCGTTGCTTTCAAATATATTCGTATTTGTCTATATGATTTACAAAGCAGCTAAGACAGGAAAAAATCCTTATCTTGGCGACCTTTACACCGAACTTAAAGCATATCAAAAAATCAATACTCTTGCCGGATAGAATTATTGTTCTCGACAAGTACAAAGAGACGGAGTTATTAACACCACTTCCAATAGCTCCGTCTCCCCTAACAAATTCAATATTAAATGTGTTCAGCTGATTTCTTGGCCCGCTCTGGTCTAAGAAACCAGCTTTTTTCTTTGTTATGATATGGAGTTGGCTTGCGCCGAGCCTTTGGCGAAAGCGGAAGTCGATGTTGCCCTTATCCAGGCGAAAGTTATACTTTCCATCAGGATAAAAAAAAGTCCGGCTCCTGCGAAACACAGGAACCAGACCTTTGCATTTAAAATATTTCTATCTACAGCTTGGCTAAAACCACCTAATAATAGCTGCGCCCCAGGTCAGTCCCCCGCCAAAACCGGCCAGCGCAATTACATCATCTTTTTTTATCCGGCCGTTTTTAACGCCTTCATCCAGTGCAATGGGAACTGATGCCGCTGAGGTATTGCCGTATTTATCAACATTAACCACAACCTTGTCCATGGGAAGCCCCAGACGATTTGCTGCCGACTGGATAATTCGCAAATTGGCCTGATGTGGAACAAGACAGGTTATATCCTGGGGAGTAAGCTGCGCGGCGGCTAGTGCTTTCTTAACCGTTTCCCCCATTACCTTTATGGCAAATTTAAAAACTTCATTACCGTTCATCTGGATAAAGTGAAGTTTATTGGCAATAGTCTCAGCGGTAACAGGTTGGCGTGTTCCTCCCGCAGGCACCTTCAGAAGATCGCCGCCGGTACCTTCCGCCCCCAAATCAAAGCCAAGAATACCATAGCCCGGTTCAGTCTCACCTAGCACAACTGCACCGGCTCCGTCACCAAACAAAATGGCTGTATTCCTATCCTCTTTGTCGGTGATGGTAGACAACGTTTCTGCGCCGATGACCAATATTTTGCGGTATGTCCCATTCTTTATAAAGGCACTTGCAGTAACAAGTCCATAAATAAACCCTGAGCAAACGGCGGTAAGATCAAAAGCCGCCGCATTGTAGGCTTTTATCCTATCTTGAACAAGACAGGCCACTGATGGAAAAAACATATCAGGAGTAACTGTTCCAACTATGATTAAATCAATTTCTTCAGGGCCGATTCCTGCATCCGCAAGCGCTTTTTCAGCAGCTTTAGCTGCTAAATCTGAAGTTGCCTGCCCCTCTGTTACATTACGCCGCTCGTGGATACCGGTTCGTTCTACAATCCATTGATGCGATGTGTCCATCACTTTTTCCAAATCATAATTCGTAATAACTTTTTCAGGAACATAGGAGCCTAATCCTAAAATTCCTACAGATATTTCACTCACTAACTGTCCTCCTTATAAAGTATCTCGTGATCTATTTATATTTGCGTCAGCAAATTTGGCCAGAAAAAAAACAACTCCTAAAACGAGTTATTTTTACTCTATCCATAAATCACCAGAAAAATACCTTTTTTCCTATCTTACTTTGCTTTAAAGATGCTTTTGTATTATCATAACATTTATATAACAATAAGGAAAGAAGGCTTTGTGTTGAAATCATTTCAAACGCACAAAATCTCACAAGAATATTCCGGCCTTACTATAGAAAATTATCTCAAACAGATTCTTCATTATTCCGGACGAAAAATACAAAAGCTGACCCGGCAAAAAGGTCTTTTTATAAATGGCAAGCCGGCCTTTCTACAAAGACAGCTTAGAGTAAATGACAGTTTGCGGGTGTTAGTTTTTGAGGATTGCTCCTACGGCGTACAGCCTGAACCGGGAGCAATTGAAATCCTATACGAAGATAACCACCTGCTGGTCTTAAGTAAGCCACCCTTTCAACTTGTCCATCCTACTGGACAAACTACCGGGGGTACATTAGCGAATTTTCTGGCACACCATTTCGCCGAACGTAGCATCATAAGTACCATTCGGCCTGTCCATCGGTTAGACAGAGATACCTCCGGCTGCGTAATCTTCGCAAAAGACGCTCATAGCCAATCCCTGCTGGAACAGCAATTACAAGCAAGGAGACTCAAACGTACTTATTGGGCCCTAGTTAAAGGCACAGTTGAGGCACCTTCTGGAACTATCGATGCTCCCATTGGGGCTCACCCTACTTTAGCCAATCGGCGCGCCGTTACTTCGAAAGGAGAACAAGCCGTTACCCATTATCGGACAATCCGTAAATTTCCCGATGCGACACTTTTAGAGCTAACCTTGGACACCGGCCGTACCCATCAAATTCGCGTGCATTTGGCTGATTTGGGCTACCCCGTGCTTGGTGACCGTATGTATGGCAGCCGTTCGCCCCTTATATCCAGACAAGCTCTGCATGCCGTGTCAGTTAGTTTTGAACACTTAGAGACCAATCAGCCTGTTACCGTAACGGCTCCACTCCCTGCTGATTTTGAACGGCTTATGTCTTATTATGAAAAAACATCTACCTCTTCGGCAGCAACAAGTGTATAGTAAAACATGAGGTGTATTTATGCTACCAGCTTATCGTACCGTCAAACAGCCAAGTGAGGCTAGATTAGAGATTAACAAATCTTTGTTTATCGCCTATGTAACCCCTGCCGATACCGAAGAAACGGCTGCTCAGTTTATTGAAGAAATAAAAAAACGCCATAAGGAAGCCAATCATAACTGTTCGGCTTATGTCATCGGCCAGCATGGTCAATATCAAAAAGCTGACGACAATGGTGAGCCCAGCGGCACGGCCGGCAAACCAATCTTAGAAGTTCTACTTAAATCCGGCGTTAAGAATGCCGTCATTGTAGTCACCCGCTACTTTGGCGGCATCAAGCTTGGCGCCGGCGGCCTAATTCGCGCCTATACCAAAGCCGCCGCTGACGGCCTGGAGGCGGCCGTAATTATCGAAAAACAACTGCACACCAGGATGATCATCTCCCTTGATTATTCTTTGCTCGGAACGATGGAGAATCAATTACGTCTTCATAATTATCCTATCGAAAATAAAGAATTTACCGATGTAGTTAAAATTGCCGCCTTAGTCCGCAAAGGCGAAGAAGAACAATTGCGTGAGTTAATCGCCGATTGCACCGCTGCTAAAGCTACTATAAAAATAGCAGGCAAACTATATCTGGATGCTGAACTGGAAAAATAGCAGCGCCGCGTTTGCGGCGCTGCTATTTTTCTATATCTGTTTAGGCATTTGCCTTAACAGATGATTCATCGACCTCTGCCGCTTGCTCTGCTAAGAGTCCCATTTTGCCGAAGATCTCAAAGCTCAGGCTGATAACTACCGCTACTACCGTACCCAATGCCATGCCTTTTAGCTCAACGGCCCCCAGCTTGACGGCTGCACCGCTGATTCCAAGAATCAGTACTGTAGAGGTTAAGATCAGATTTTTAGCTTGCGTGTAATCTACTTTTTTCTCAACCAGCATGCGAATACCGGCTGCCGCTATGACCCCGAACAGCAGGATACAGACCCCGCCCATAACCGGTACCGGGATGCTGCGAATAAGTGCGGCCAGCTTGCCTACAAAGGAGAGAACGATCGCGAAGGTTGCCGCACCGCCGATTACCCAGACACTATATACTTTGGTAATTGCCATTACACCAATGTTTTCGCCATATGTGGTATTGGGGGTGGCGCCGACAAAGCCTGACAAGACATTTGAGATACCGTCGGCAAACAGTGAGCGGTGAAGTCCAGGCTCTCTGATCAAGTCGCGATCAACAATATTTCCGGTAACAACCAAGTGGCTGATGTGTTCAGCCAGCACTACCAGCATTGCCGGTAAGATGATCACCATGGCACTTACGTTAAATTCAGGAGCATATATTGTAGGAACTTGAAACCAAGGAGCATTTGCTACACTGTTTAGGTCGACAATTCCGAGGAAAAGGGACATGACATAACCGGCAACTACACCAATGAGCACCGGGATGACTGCGAAGAAACCGCGAAACAATACGGAACCCGCGATGGTTACTGCCAGCGTGAAGACTGATACCATTACTGCCTTGTCCGCCGGGATGTTTAGCTGCTGCATCATATCACCGGACAAGCCTGCCATGCTGACTGCAGCCGGGGCTAACTCCAGACCGATGGTCGCAACAATAGCTCCCATGGCAGCAGGCGGAAATACTACGTCAATCCACTTGACACCTACTTTTTTCACGATAAGTGACATGAGGATGAAGCACAGGCCGAACAGAATAAAACCGCTTTGTGCTGCCGCATAACCATATTGCGACATAATGAGAAAGACAGGCGAGATAAAGGCAAAACTGGAACCAAGATAGGCTGGGATTCGGCCTTTGCAAATAAACAGATAGATAAGAGTGCCGATACCATTCATTAATAAGCAAGTTGCCGGATTAACTTTAAATAAGAACGGAACAAGTACCGTTGCGCCAAACATGGCAAATAAGTGCTGTAAGCTAAGCGGAATAGATTGGTACAAGGGAAGCTTGTCTTCAACCTGGATAATACGTCTGGACATCGAGAAATCCTCCTTTGATTACCCCGGTACACAATATAAAAGCCTCCCGCATAAGCGAGAGGCTGCAAAGTCGCGTAAAGAGACTATCATTGCGTACCTTGCCGGCCTCTCTGGACCGTCTTAAAGGTTCTTTTGTTATAGTATAGTAAACCATTCCTGTTTTGTCAATGCCTACTAACTATCCTGTAACTAACCCGCTCTAACCTGACAGCTTCCACCTGAAGCCAGTCTACTTTATAAATCTGTTGGCTGCAGGTCGTTATCAACATGCCCGCCTTCCGTAATCTCTTTAATTGCCCGGGCAATAATGTCCATCATTTCTCCAAGCTCACCCACGGTACTGGCCAATGGCGGCATAAAGACAACAACATCACCGATAGGGCGGATAATCAGCCCTAATTTACGGGCCTGCAGACACACACCGGCGCCGGCGGCCTGTTCCCACGGATAGGGAATTTTCTTTATTCTGTCCAGCATTAATTCAATACCGATAATCAAGCCACGCTGCCGTACTTCGCCCACATGCGTAAGCTCCCTTATTTCAGCAAGCTTTTGGGCGACAACAGCTATTTTGGGGGCAAGCCCGGCAATTACTTGTTCTTCACGGAATATCTTAAGATTGGCCAGCGCCGCCGCACATGCCAGCGGATTGCCGGTATAGGAATGACCATGGTAAAGAGTCTTCTTCTCTGCATAACCGCCTAAAAAGGCTTGATAGATTTCATCGGTTGTCAATGTGGCTGCAAGCGCTAGATAGCCGCCGGTTATACCCTTGGACAGCATCATCATATCTGGAGTAACGTTTTCGTGCTCACAGGCAAACATTTCGCCGGTACGGCCAAAGCCTGTGGCCACTTCATCGACAAGCATAAGCACATCATATTTGCGGGTAAGCTCCCGTACTTTTGCCAAATATCCGGGTGGGGACATCAGCATTCCAGCCGCGGCCTGCACTAACGGTTCAATAACCAGACCGGCAATTTCCTCATGATGCGCAGCCAATACCTGTTCCAATTTATTGACGCATAGCATACCGCAGCTTGCCGGGTCTGATGCTAACCGGCAATGATAGCACGACGGAGCCGGAATTTGTACCGGAGTAAATAACAGTGGCTTAAATATGCGGTGAAATAAATCGATACCACCAACACTCACTGTGCCGACTGTATCGCCATGATAAGCCTGTTCTAGCGAAATAAACTTCTGCTTGCCCGGTTTTCCTTTATGCTGCCAGTATTGAAAGGCCATTTTTAACGCCACTTCAACGGCTGTTGAACCGTCATCTGAGTAAAATACCTTATTTAATCCTGCCGGAGTTATCTCAACTAACTGTTCGGCCAGTTCGGTCGCCGGGATATTGGCTAATCCCAGCATGGTAGTGTGCGCTACCTTGCCAAGCTGTTCAATAATGGCTTCATCAATTGCTGCCTTACGATGGCCATGAATGTTAACCCACAAGGAAGACACTCCGTCATAGAATTCATTGCCTTCGGTGTCAATAAGTTTGATCCCGTTGGCAGCAGCAATCGTTTTTTGCGGTTTTGCCTCCCATTCCTGCATCTGAGTAAAGGGGTGCCAAACATACTGTTTATCTTTCGCTTCTATATCCTGCATCACTTCTCACCTCTCATGCCTTGTAGCAACTGGTCAATGGCTAAATGCTGTTCTGCCAATCCAGCCAGTTCACGCATTGACACTTGGTCCTCTTGCACTACCGGAACCGAAGGAAACTTCCCCAGTACCGGTAATCCTGTCAAACGTTCTATGTATGCCACATTACTTGTTTCTAATAGGGTAACTTTATCTTCATCCCAGCGGTTAACGATAATGCCGGCCAGCTTAATACCCCGCTGTTTAGCATACGCTGCCGTCAGTACCGTGTGATTAATCGTTCCCAGATTGGGTCTAACAACAAGCACCGCCGGTAAGCCCAGCTCCTCAATCATATCGGCAACAAGATAATCCTGCCAGATAGGAGCAGTAATACCGCCAACGCCTTCAACCACTGTAACTTCAGAGTTCTCCAGCATGTGCCGGCAAGCGCCGTTAAGCTTGGCTACATCAATAGTTATGCCACACGCCTCGGCGGCTACGGCCGGTGTCAGGGCCGGTTCCAAACAAACCGGATTAACCTCGTGCCGCCGTTCTTCCCCCATTCCGGCGGCCGCCATCAAAAAATTGGCATCTTCGGATACTAGCTGTCCATTTATCCCTGTTACACAACCTGAGGCTACCGGTTTAACAACACCGATTTTTATCCCGCGTTCCCGTAAAGCAGCGGTAATAGCGCCGCTGATAAAGGTCTTGCCTACCTCAGTATCTGTTGCCGTAACAAACAATCCTTTACTCATCCCATTACCTCACAATCATTTCCGACTGCTTAACTGTTGCAACAATCGTATTAACAGCCGCAGCCAACTCTTTCCGGTCATGAGAAGCCGTTACCGTAAGCCGGAGCCGGCTTGTGCCTACGGGCACAGTCGGCGGCCTGATAGCCGAAATAATAATCCCCTGCTGTTTTAGTTCAGCCGTCAGCTTCACTGCCTTGTCGGCATCCCCCACGATGACGGGGATAATCGGCGCCACGCCGTCAAGTACCACCGGCATTTGGGCATATTCCAGTAGTTGCCTTACAAGCTGGGCATTTTCCTGTAACCGGGTAACGAGCGCAGGCTGAGCTCTTAATTGGCGCAGGGCAGCTAAACCAGCCGCGATCGTCGCAGGCGCTAAGGCTGTGGAAAAAATAAAACTGCGCGCCTTGTTCCTTATGTACTCGATAAGTTCCTGCGAACCGGCCACAAAGCCGCCTTCCGCCCCTAAAGCCTTACTGAGTGTCCCCAACTGTACCTGGACCTTATCCTGAACGCCGAAATAGGCAGCCGTACCATGTCCGCCCGGCCCGATGACACCGGTGGCATGAGCATCGTCAACCATGACAATGGCTTCATACTGTTCGGCCAAGGCAACGATTTTATCCAATGGCGCAATATCACCATCCATACTAAAAACTCCATCAGTTACGATAAGCCGCTTGCCCCGGCAAGATGTAGCTTTTAGAAGCTCTTGCAATTGTTCCATGTCACTGTGGCGATATACAACCACCCGTGCCCTCGATAACCGGCAACCGTCAATAATGCTGGCATGATTAAGCTCATCACTGAAAATAACATCTTCCGCTCCAGCCAAAGCACTGATAACGCCGACATTAGCCATATACCCGGTATTAAACACAATAGCGGCCTGGGTATCTTTGAAATTTGCTAACTCCTGTTCCAACTCGTCGAACAGCGGATGTGTCCCGGTAGTCAGCCTCGCCCCGCCCGAACCCGTTCCATACAGCCGTACCGCTTCAATTGCTGCCTGCTGCACTACCGGATCATGGGTCAACCCCAAGTAATTATTAGAAGCTAAGAGCAGGTAAACTTGACCGTTTTCCTGCACATGCGTCGCACTGACAGGGTTGTAAACAATGGTTTGGCGATAAAGTTTTTTAGCCTTTACCTTCTCTAAATAGTCACCTAGAAACTGCATCGTTAGTCTCCTCTGCCGGCACTTTAACCATCACCGGCCGGTATTGTAAATAGTCGGTCAATTGCGCCAGGTCGGTATTCTCCTTAACGAAAAAAACTCTACCGCCAATCGAGCAGCCATATGGTTTTAAATTCGTAAACCGGGTGTAAACCGTTGCCGAAGCAATATATCCTGTTGTATATTCCGGATCATCTGACCAGCATAACTCGGCAACAACCCCTGGGGCTGACAGCACTTTAGATGCTAAAACCAATGCCTCCCGAATATGCATGTTGCCATATCCCTGCCGTCGCAGCCAATTCAAATAGGCCTGATTATCGGCAATATCCATCCGTGAAACGCGAATTCCCCGTTCACCGCTGTCATCCAGCCGCTTGCCTGTTTTCGCACACAATACCATCGCTCCACGCATACTGCCTTGCAAGCCGGCCACAGCCGCTACCCCGGCGCTAGCTGCGGCCGGAGCTACCCCGGCTTTAATCAGCTCAGCCTGCGCAGCCTTACGGCCTGCCGGAACATCTGACCCGGCTACTGATTGAATAGGTAAGCAGGTAATTTCCTGCACATTGTTCCGTGAAACGGTTTCGACAATCAGATTGATAAAGTCGGCGCTTCCTTTACTGTGCGATACTGCCCGCTCCAGCATTTCCGCCGCAACCTGCTTCCACTCTGCTTCACCCACCAGCCGTTCGGCTCCCGAAATATGAGTACCGCCTTGTTCATGCGCCCCACCCTGAGCCGCCCGCATCCGAACGCTATACAGCATCCCCGGTCACCTTGCCTTTCCGGATTTTTACCCGCTTGAGCACGACGGTAAGCGGCCACGCCAGCAAAGCCGTATAGCACATTCCGGGAATAGCTGCCATCACTAACGGTATTGCCGCCTTACCAATAATACCGCCTAATGCCAGCCGCGCCACCGCAGAGCCTACAGGCCCCACCAGTGCCACTACCGGCCAGGAACGGCCAAACGCTACAATTATCAGGCCAACGGTTAAACGAAATATCATGGCAATTCCAACATTGAGCAGGGATTGCGTTCCCAGTATCAAGCCGGCGGCGCTTGATACTATGCCTGCTGTCATATACTTGGTAAAGCCAAACACTGCACAGATTGCTACGGCCAGCGGCGCCGACAGTTGAAATTCTGTCCCCGGAAATATCCCGGGCAGCTTAAAGGTTCCCGTTATCGTTATAAAAGCGGCCAACAGACTAACTTCTGTTATCCAACCCACTCTGCTGTTCATTTGTTAGTCCCTCAGAGTATCGCTTGCCGACAGCGGCTGTAAGCCTAAATCCTTAACCATAGCCAAATCCATATCGTACCTGCGTCCGCCTGTTGTCAGATAACCGCCAATTAACATACCGTTGATACCACCCATTAAGCCGATAGCCTGTAAGTCCCTTAGATTTACTTCGCGCCCGCCGGCTGTCCGAATCCCCTTCTCAGGCATAATGAACCGGAAAAGCGCAAAAGTCTTCAAAATCTCCCGCGGCGGCACAGGTGGCTGCCCAGCCAGAACTGTACCTTTTATCGGATTGAGGATATTAAGGGGTACGGAGTGAACCCCGAAGGCCTTAAGTTCAAAAGCCATGTCAATCCTGTCTTCCATGGATTCACCTAAACCGATAATTCCACCGGAACATACCTCTAAACCGGCTTCATGGGCAGTACTGATAGTAACTGCCTTATCATCATATGTATGGGTTGTGCACACGTTAGGATAGAAGCTGCGGCTGCTCTCGATATTGTGATGATAGCGGCCAACTCCCGCCGCCTTTAGCGCTTTGGCTCTCTCCAGTGTGAGTGTTCCAAGTGAAGCACATACCATTAATTTTGTTTCCTTTTTAATCCGTTCCAGCGCAGCGATAATTTGAGGAAAATCATTATCGCCGTCCACACCTCTGCCGCTGGTAACTATGCTAAAACGCAATGCACCACCATCTTGGGCCTGTTTGGCAGCAGCCACGAGTTCGTCTGCGCTTAGCAAGGGATACACGGAAATATCCGCCTTATGATGTGCCGATTGCGCACAAAATGCGCAGTTTTCAGAACACATGCCAGATCGGCCGTTGACAATGGCACACAAGTCTACTTTGTCCCCCACAAACTGCTGTCTTATTCTGTCGGCCATAGCCAAAAGAAACGGTAATTCCTGATCTTCCACAGTGGCTAAAGCCAACGCTTCTTCCCGGACTATTTCACCACCGTTCAATACTTTGTTACCAAGCTCCAGGATTAAATCAATTTTTGACATTTTACTACCTCCGTCCATTGTAAACCTATTTAAAATATTTAAGTTAACCATATTTGCATACGTTAACCGTTAAAATTTTACTGGTTAACACTGAAAATTATACTATGAATCTGTCCCTCTGTAAACCAAAATTATTTAGAAGGTTAACCAATATTGACAGAGAAATTAAAGTTCTCGCTAGCAAGACGGTTGTTCCTGGCACTAAAATGACCCTCGAAGGCGGCATTACCTGGTTTCATTACGCCTTCTTATCGACCCAAATACAACAAAATTGCCCGATTAAGTAAAAGTAAGGCGACTTACCTAACTGGTAAGCCGCTTTTGATTGTGCAATATCTTTTGTTATTACGTTTCTCCATGATTTCAACGCGGCATCTCAAACGTAAAGATTGTTCCGTTCGCACTCGTTTCGTACTCCAATCTCGCATTATGACGCTGAGCAATAGCATAGCATACAGATAACCCTAATCCAGTACCATTACTCTTAGTAGTAATGAACGGGGTACCAATTTGTCTCTGAACAGATTCAGGTATTCCATCCCCTTGGTCCGCAATTGATAAACTAATCGCACTCGGCGTACATGCTGTCTTTATTGATAATAGTCCTGGTTTTTGCATTGCTTCCAAACCGTTCCTTGCAAGATTCAAAATTAGTTGCCGGATTTCTTTTTCATCAATATAAACCTCCGGCAGATTATCTTCTTTGGTAAAATGCAGTCTGTGGCCTTGGAGATTCGCGTCGGCCTCCATTAATGGCAATAAGATTTCGATAATTTCATTAAGGCTCTTGCGCTGTTTTTCAATTTGCTTATTTTTGGCGAGGGAAAGAAACTCACTGATAATGGCGTTTGCCCTGTCAATTTCCTCAATCATTACTTTTAGTGTTTTCTTTTGTTGATTAAATTCCGGCTTTTTCTCTAAATGTTGCAGATAACCGCGGACAGTAGTCATGGGATTGCGCACTTCATGACTTATACTTGCCGCCATTTCTCCTACTAGATTTAACCTATCCAGTTTGGCAATCTGGCTTTCCATTCGTTTTTGCTCTGTAACATTCCGCAAACAGAGGATAACAAATTCAACTTCACCTTGTTCATCAAGCAGCGGAAAAACAACCCAATCCCAGTATGTGGGTCCTGCTGTTGGATTGTCAGGAAAGAGAAATGGTCGTGCATAAGCCCTAACAGGCTGTTTCGTATCGACTGCCTGTTGAAACAACTGCTTCGCTTCATTAGACGGATATAAGTCAAAATGGTTTTTTCCGATAAAGTCTTCTGGCTTTCGGTAATTATCTCGTGCATAAGTTTCATTTACCTTGCAAAAATTGAACTTCCGGTCAAGAATGGCTACTCCTTCAAGATTATACTTAAAAAAGGATTCCAATATCCGTTCATGTTTCTGCTGCTGAATTTTAAGCTTATAGTGTGAATCTTGCAAATCATCCACTTGTTCGAGTCTCCTTCGCGTCTAGAATCAACCATAAGACCATGCTTAAATTTATAATTTCTTGATTTCCAATCCAAATCCTGCCATATTTATCATTGAGTTATAATAAAAACAGCCAAGATGCTCTGCTAATCTTTCTCCAGCAAAGCATCCTGGCTGTCATTTTATCATCTGGTTAATATCCCGGGACTCATAAATATGAATTCCTTCTTGTTGCCTAGCAGCCACAAGCTGCATGGCCATCGCCACCGTTTGTCCTTTGATAGGCTTGACCCGGCGAAAAAATCCTATAAAAAATGGTGCAAGTATGCGGCTGGCGATTGTGGCTACTTTCTCACCCACCCGGAATTCCCGGCGATCTCCTAATAGCAGCGAGGGGCGGAATATCTGCAGGGCGGCAAAATCTTTTTTTGCCAGCGCAGCCTCCACTTCCCCTTTAACCTTATTATAAAAGAACGGGGATTTGGCGTTCGCGCCAAGGGCCGAGACCAAAAGAAATTGCTTAGCGCCGGCCTGTTTAGCCCTATCTGCAATAAGTAAAGGATAATCTTTGTCCACTTTCTCAAAAGCGGCCTTGCTTCCCGCCTGTTTCATAGTTGTGCCAAGACAGCAAAACACATCATCAACTGCGTAAAACTCCCCCTCAAACTCGGCAAGCTTGGCAAAATCCGTAACAACCTCTCTGAGCTTGGCGTGTTTTATCTGTAGTGACCGTCTCGTTAATACACGTATTTCCTGATATCTTGAATCTGCAAGCAATAGCGGCAAAAGCTGAGAACCAATTAACCCGGTCGCACCTACTAGTAATGCAGTTTTCTTATTCAACAACGTCCTCAAGCTCCTAACAAACTAATTTGGTTATTTTTATCTTTCGATGTCCGCCAATATCCAAAATCTTACCGTCAGAAAAGCGAATTAGGCAGCTTTCCTTACCGGTGCGGTTCCAAAACACCAACTGCCCGGTGCGCCCGTCGTTCAATGTTACAAACCGGCCAATAAGCGTTTCGCATAACTCCTGCAGAAACGGTGTAGTATGCTGAGGCGAAAACTTACCCGAAAAGCTGTCACTTTGAATGGTTTCTATAGCAGCAAACGGTGATACTTCCTGTCCATATACCTTTTTCGATGTCATGGCATCATAAACATCTGCTATGCCAATAATCTTCGCGAATAAATGGTTTTTCGAACCATTTGTCTTGAGTGGATAGCCTGAGCCGTCGTCACGCTCATGATGCTGAAGCACGCCATAACGGACGCTATCCGGAATCTCCTTGAAATTCCGGAAAAACTTAAAAGCAAAAGCAGGATGCTGACGCACCAAATTAAATTCCTCTTCTGTGAGCTGTTCAGTTTTATAAAGAACTTGCATCGGGATTTCTAGTTTGCCAATATCGTGCAAAACTCCCGCCATAACTAAGTTCCGCTGTTGGCTTGGCTGAATCGCTCCACTTAGAGTACCAATGATATTGGCCAAAATCCCGACATTGACCGAATGATGAAACAAATAATCTTCCGAACGATTTGTCGTATGCAGTAAAGCAGTAGCACTAATACCGCGCATAGACAGCTGCAGCAGAGAATCAACAATTTCATTTAGCAGGTCACAATCCAAATGCTTTTCAAGCTTAACCAACGTAAAACACCGTTTTAAGTTTTTCAAAGCAGTGTTATATATATGTAAAAAATCATTCTCTTGTTCTTGAGCGCCCTCTGGAATATCAGGTTCGCAATACGCAACAGGGACATCTTCTTCTGACTCTTCGTCTGTTTCCGGACAGCCTTCTACAACATCGCCACTTTCGATCGTCCGGCGAATTCGGACAGCTTCAACCCCGTAAGTGAGTATCCTCTCAATATGTTTTTGGGTAAGTATGGTTCCAGCGTAAAGCAATATTCCGCCATCAGCCGAAAATACTGTTTCTCCTAGTTCTAATCCTGGATGCAGTTGGTTAACCTGATATCGAGCAATACTATATTTTTCAGCCATATGTTTCTCCCTTTCTGGACGCCGCTCAAACTAAACCGTTAAAAGTATTTTTAAACGTATAAAATGAATCTAACTCTCATTATTAGCTATTTTAAAAAATTATTCAATATACTTACTAGTTTTTTTATCTGTAAGTGTTACAATCTATCCGGAATACGCTCTGCTACTTTGTGCCAGTCATGCTTATCCAGAAAACTGCCTGGCACATTGTCTTCCATTTCTTTAAACATGCCGAACGGTACACTGAACGACAGCAAATCCGCATCAATAACCGGCCGCGCAGTGATATCTGTCATCCCAACCACTGCCCGGGGACGTTCTTTGGCTGTTTCTCCCCACGGAATCAAACATACCGACTGGCAGCCCGCACCAAAAGGAATGACAACATTATCATTACCGGTACGCCCATAATTCGCCAAAACCACTAGCGCAGACAACTGATCCGGATTAGCGTAAAAGACCACTACCCTTGGTTCTTCTTTGCTGCTATCGACATCGGCCAACGGTTTAAAAACGACATACTGCTCCGGAATATCTGTAATAGGCAGAGCATCAACAAAAGTGCTTGCCAGTTCAGGAGTTTTTTTGTACGCTTCCCCTTCCCGGAAACCTTCTTTCCCTGTGGATAAAAAGTATTCAAAGCCACCGGGAAACTGCGGATACATATTTCCTAGTCCAAGGCCTACGCCACCCCCTAAACAGCCAAACGTACTGCGGCTAAACACAACCTGACGCCCCTTAGCTGCCGCAGTCATTAACGCTGCTACACACCCCCAGCGTCCTTCGGCAAATTCCAAAGCGCCTTGCGGTTTTTCGTTAGTAAATAAAATAGCAACCGGAAAATACCTGAGTTTTAGACGTTGTGCGATTTGACTCTGCATAACCTCGCCTCCATGCTATTTAAATATTCTAGTAAAAATATTAGCGATCATTGGTTATTCTCCTGTCAGCTTAATGTAAATATTTTCAAGGACAAATAATAAGGCCTACTCGCTGCTCTCAGCTGTCTGAGCAACAGTAGGCCTTGTCCAGTCAATAATTGTATAAAGCCCGGGCAATATCATGTTTTCAATAAAATTGTACCATCAACCTAGCGGTATAATAGGTAGTAACTTGACATTGCAATGCTTAGACGTTCATTCTCATCTAACTCTTCTAAGGCTACAGCCTTACCCGCAGGTATATCCAATAAATCAGGATAAGCATAGTCTTGGTAAACACCTTTCGATTCACGATGTTGTTTCATAGCGTCACTCCTTTCTTTACCTTTATTATGTTTAAAAGCAGCATTTTTACTTCATCTAAAATATAGAAAGGCTTCCGATTACTCGGAAGCCTTGATTTTACGTTTAGCTTAACACCTTACATCCTATTCTTTATCGCCGTTCTTGCCAATAAATCGCACCGGTTATTCTTAGCGTTATCACTGTGCCCTTTTACTTTTACCCAGGTGGCGTTATGACTTTTAAGCAGGTCAATTAGTGCCATCCATAAGTCTTGATTTTCGACCGGCAATTTTTTACTAGTCTGCCAATTATTCATTTGCCATTTCTTCACCCAGTTATCAGTAAACGCTTTGCATACATAAGCACTATCCGTGTAGAAAACAATCTCACATGACCGCTTTAATGCTTCTAACGCCTTTATCGGTCCCATCAGCTCCATCCGGTTATTTGTAGTATGCGACTCATAACCGGATAATTCTTTCTCTACCCCTTTATAAATGAGTATTGCCCCCCAGCCGCCAGGCCCGGGATTCCCGCTGCAGGCACCATCCGTATAAATTTCAACCTTATCCATATAATCCTCATTAGTATTATTTTTTCTATTCTTGCCACGAAACTCATCAATAACGCAATGTGTAAGAATAGAATTATTCAAATTCCAAATTCTACATATTTCACCTATATTCCTTTATAACAATTAACAGTTGTTAAAAAATCTCCTGAAATTCCAAAGCGTAAGCCGATGTTGCCCTTATCCAGGCGAAAGTATACTTCTATCATGATGAAAAAGACTTCCGAGTAATCTCGGAAGTCTTTTCGTATTGCCTGCTAAAGCTAACTACTATGTATAGTATCTGATTTTATTTAAGCATCGGTGCTGAGTTAGATTGCACTTTAGCAATACAGCGTAGGTATTCATTAATGACACTGTCTAATTTTTGACTAATCAATAATACTTCGGGATGAGATATACCTTTTTCAAGAGCAACTTCATGCAAAAGCCGGCGTAGATTTTCAAGCCTTACTAAAATATCCTCCAGCATGATTAATCACACCTTCCCTTTCCACTAATTCCGATACACCTCATGAAATAGTTAACCTACAGTTGAAACATAGTTTGAGGAAGGTTGGTTTTTTTTACTTAAATTCTACCTCTATCATAGCACTTTGTCAATAATAATTATTAATTACTGTCGATTGTTATTTCAATCACTTACCCTGGTCGAGCCCTGCCTAAAAGCTTCATGCTGTAACAAGAGTTGTCTTCTCGATCTACCACAGTAAATTAGCCTGGTAGACCCCGAGTTTTTAACTTTTTAGCTTCGATTACACTAAATAAAAACAAGCAGGCATTAGCTGCTGCTTGTTTTTGTACATAATACTAGTTGAATTATATCTTAAATTTGCTTACCTCTTTTTTCATTTCTTGCGCCATTTTAGTTAATGCTTGACTCGACGCTGCGATTTCTTCCATAGATGCGGACGTTTCCTCAGTAGCAGCCGAAACAGTCTGGGCCTGGCTAGCGGCTTCCTTACTTAATACTTCAATTTGTTCGACGGAATTAACAATTTGCTGATTAGAATTTGCAAGTTCATTAATTCCCCCCGAAATCCCTTGCACCTCAATAGAAACTTCTTCCACTATTTGAACTATACCTTCAAAATCTTTTCCCGCCGCATCGATAGTTTCTGCACCAACTTTAACATCCCGAATTCCTTTTTCCATAGCAATAACTGCTTGATTTGTATCTGCCTGAATTTCACCGATTAAACTTCCAATTTGCTTTGCAGCATCCTGAGATTGTTCCGCTAATTTTCGTACTTCCTCGGCTACAACGGCAAATCCTCGTCCTTGTTCACCCGCTCTAGCTGCTTCAATTGCCGCATTCAGTGCCAATAGATTTGTCTGCCCAGCGATACCTGCGATGGTATCAATAATCTGGCCTATTTCTTTAGACCGTTCACCTAATTTAGTTACCACCACTGATGATTCTGTTACTGATCCATCTATGTTTCTCATCTGGTTAATTGCGGATTCAATCGATCTTTTACCATTATTTGCAGTTTGGGCAGCATTATTAGATTTCTCTGCTGCATTATTGGCTTGTATAGTAATATTCTGAGCCTCATCCGATATTCTTTCTACGATTACGTGTGTAGAGTTTACTGCCTGGACTTGTTGTTCAGCTCCGCTTGCAATCTCGGCAGTAGAGACGGCTACCTGGGTAACGGCCTGAGCCGATTGCTCAGAGTTTGCATTAAGCTGCTCTGAAGCTGCCAAAAGTTGTTCCGCCTGTGATTGTACGGAATTGAGCAGATTTCTTATCTGTGCCTTGGATTTTTGCAACCCATTATAGATATCGCCAAATTCATCAGATCGCTGCAAAGATACATTAACTTTATCAATCAGATTCCCTGATGCAATTTCATTAAGTTCAAGAAGAAGAGCATTCACGGGCTTTGTGATAACGCGCCTTAATATGATACTAAGAATAACTCCTAGTAAAACAGCCGATACCATTAGTACTAAAGAAATTATGGAAGCTCTATTGGATGAATTTTCTGCCTGCCCGACTTGCTCTTTCACCAATTTTGACTCGCGCCCAACGGTATCACTTATTATCTTCTGGTTGGATTGGGTTAATTCGGTTAAAGATTTAATGTTATCAGCAAGTTTTCTATTGATTTCTTCTTTTGCTTGAGAATCAGCCTGTGATTGCGCTTTTAGCAAAGGGATGATTACGTTTAGTATTCCATCTTTGTATTTTGTTGTACCATCAATAAGCTTTTCAACTTCCGCTTTATTCTCATCTGTTGTATATTGAAGCAGTTGATTTTCCATTTCAATTGTTTTTGTCATGCGTTGTTCAAAGCTGGTTTTATATTGATCGTTTCTTTCAACAATATAACGCCGCATATCGAGTGCAGCAGAGGTTAGCTGGTTTTCAATTTGAGATGCTGTAACAGACCTATTGTATCCCGCCTCAATACCTTTAATATCCTGCATAAAACTGCGTGAATTCATAAATGCATTTGTCCCTAATATTACCAACATTACTACGATAACAAAAAGTGCGATCGAAATTCTGGTACTAATTGTAATCCTCATAAACTTGCTCCCCTTCCGCTGTTTACAAAATATATTTAATTAATACTATATTTCCGCAGTCTTGTAACAAATCCTTTCTATTTTTTACCACTCTAGACAAACTTCACTTTAGTATGACAGGAATCGCCCCCTATCAACCACTTAGGAAAAGCATTATACCTTTTTGCAAAAAAGAAAAGCCGAAGAAACACCCTGAATAGGTAATTCTTCGGCCTTTAGTCTGTCTAATCAGCCTAAATGATATATATTCCTATTGCTTTTTGCCAAACCATTTCTCACATATTTTATCGTACTCGCCACTTTGTTTTATTTCTTCAAGGGCTTTATTGATTTTTTCAACCATTTCCGTATTGCCTTTCTTAACAGCAATACCGCAATATAGCGCCCTATGAATATCGCCTACTATTTTGGCGTCTTTTGCACCACCGCCGTTTTTCAGATAATATGCATTTACGGGTACGCTGTTAACTACTGCATCCACGCCGCCGGCCTTTAACTCCAAATTAGCTTCTGAGGTGTTGTTAAATTCCCGAATATCGGCATTAGGCACTTTTTTAGCTTCGGCAGCACCTGTGGTGCCAATTTGTACACCAATCTTTTTGCCCTCTAAGTCATTCCAATTTTTGATGGCAGTATTGTCAGCTCTTACTAAAATATTTTGTCCTGATTCATAATACGGATTCGAAAATAACACTTTTTTGGAGCGTTCTTCGGTAATTTGCATTCCGGAAACAATGGCATCAATAACTCCTGCATCCAACGCCGGAATCAAACCATCAAACTGTGTGCTTACAATCTCTGGTTCATAGCCGGCTTTAGTAAATACCGCCTTGGCCAAGTCAATATCAAAGCCAACATAATCTTTGGTTTTTTCATCTTGGAATTCAAAGGGGGGAAAAGTAGTTTCTGATCCGATCTTAACAACTTTTTTACCAGTATTAGTCGACGCCGCTTGTTTTTGTTGTTGGCCACATCCGGCAAGCAACACTAATGACAGTAAAAAAGCCGCTAATACAAAATACACCATTTTCTTATTCATCTTAGTTATTTCCTCCTTTATCTAGTTAAAACAATAATGTACTAAACAAATTATTGCATATTACTCCTATTTATGCAACCATATGCATAAATATAATTTTGCGATTACTAAATTATTGCGCAACATACGGCAATCAAGTTAATTAAAAATCAGGACAAAAAAAGACTGTCGCTAGTAAACAGCCTTTTATTTCAAATGAGTTACTATCCAACAAGCCGGAAATATTAAAACCTCCTTTTTAGTGGCGAAGAATTATTGCTAAAAAACAAGATTTAGGCTTTTAAGAAGTTTTAGTTAACCAATAAACACCGGCAATTATTAGTAAACAACTGGCAAAGCGTTGTAGATTAAATGGAATTGGCTCGACTCCAAGCAAACCAAAATGATCAACAACACTTGCGGTAATAACTTGACCAACTAAAACTAGTGCAAATACATTCAGAGTTCCTATATTCCCTATCGAAAAAGCAAACCCATACATAGCAAATATGCCTAATATTCCCGATATCAATATCCATGGCGAGACTATACCTTCCATTTTTTGCTGTGTATAAAAAAGCAAAATGAGCCCCAATACAATTTGCACTAATGAAACTCCAACTATCATAACGAATTGACCTGATAGTTTTCCTATATTCGCGTTAATTGCCCCTTGTATTGTCAAAACAATACCTGTTAAAACGGAGGCAACAATGCTTATCATATTTCATTCACCTCCCACTGGACTATAAACTGTATAGCAAAACCTACTTACATTAAGAATAAAAAAGCCAGTAGTTGCTCCCTCCTGAAGTACGCCAGAGCTATTTACTTCCATTTCTATACATTCTGTATAACTCCTTCTTATTGGTATTCCTTAGTTATTTCACTCTAGAGATTGACGGAGCTTGATTAAATCATGTTGCTGTTTTGCTTCGCCTATATTTTTTAGGCAATGCTTGTCCAGTTTTATGATAGCCGGATTCACCGGCTATTTTCTTTTGATACGCTTATTTAATGTCGTTTCCATCCGTTTAACCGCTGATAGGGCGATGTTCAATTTGGAATACGTCATCATGCCTCTACACCGGGCTATGTAGGCATTACCTAAAGGCGTTGTCGGCACAATTTGAAATCCTGCCTTACCAGCGTTGATAACAGCAAAGTGAGACAAAGTTACATGCCTCCTTATCAAACAATAATCTGCTATATCATATTCAACACACTGCTTAATGTGAAAAGGCTCCTTTAACATAACAAGAGACTCCCGATTACTCGGAAGTCTCTTCTTTTGCGAAACAAACAACAAGTTTTTATATCTGCTCCGTCGCGTATTTGTTGATTTATGACACATTAAAAATAAACGTTTTGTTGGCAACATTTTTATATTCCAAGGTTTATTTACTTATATCTATTTGTGAAAACTAAGTCAGTTACATCAAGAACCAAAATTCTTATAGTCTAAAGCAATTTTATTAACTGCCTCTAAGAAACCAGTAATATCCTCCGTATCCATATCAGCTCGCATCATGATTCTAAGCCCTGCACGCCCCTTGGCTACAATCGGGAAAAACACGGCAGACGAATAGTACCCCTCCTCAAAGAGCCTTTTTGAAAATTCTATCGCGTTATTCGAGTTACTCAATTCGATAATACGTATAGGCAAGCCATTATCTTTGTTGGACGTTGGGCATAATTTATCGAATGTGTACAAATTATCTTGCAGTCTATGTTGAAGAGTTTCAAGCTCATCGCTAAGATGAATTTGCGCCGATGCAATAACACCGCCAAGCCCAGCTGCATTCAAAGGCTGAGACCATGCTTGTGGTCCTGAGGACGTATTGATGAAGTCCTCGTATGGCGCATTGTAAGCAGTCAAGATAACTCCACCACACACACCAAAAGCTTTGCCTAATGATGCGACTATAAACGTTCTATCATTAAACGATTTCAATTTCGAACGAACATACCCGACACCATTTTTTCCATATGCAGACAACGAATGAGAATCGTCAAAGTACAAATATAGTCCATATTTATCTTGTAGTTTTTCAAGTTCCTCCACTGGCGCATAACCTCCCATGCTATATGCACCATCTGCAATATATACAATCTTTCTCGTTGGATTTTTCAAACAAACATCTTCAATAAAAGCAAGATCGTTGTGCGGGCATGTCAATATATCAGTCTCGTCTCCACACGATGATTTCATATGTGCCATTGAAAAATGTACAAACTTATCGAAAATCATCAAGGGGCGTTCTTTCTCGGTAAGATATCCTGAGGCAAGCAAAGGCAACATGCCTGACGATGCTGCTCCGCAAGAGAGAGTAACACGTGCTTTGCAGTCAAACACTTGTGAAAGAATTGCTTCAGCTTCATCTATAAGTGACAAACCAATTCGAAGTCTCGATGTTGGTAGAGTTACTGTATTTGCTCTTTCCAATCCTTGTATGGCACCCTGAACTATCTTTGGGTGCCTGTCAAGACCAAGATAGGAACAGGAACACATATTAATAAATCTGTGATTGTCAGATGTAATTACACGATTAGTATCTGTGTATCGAACTCGAATATCGCTTAAACCGCAATCCTTTAAGCTATTCCAGCTTTCGTTGCCAAATTCAATCATTTTTTGTACATTACCATATTTTCCCATAATCATTCCCCTTTACCCTAATAGTGAAGATGCTTAAAGTAACCCCACATCATGTTACCATATATTTCCATACACGGTCAATCCGGTTTATTTTGAGGTTTATTGGAAGAATAACACGATTTTAGAATGTAATAAATTCCTAAGTTACCCATATATTAACACCGGGGTGGTTAATTAAATAAAATTAAAATAGTGCTAAGTTTGTAAATAAAAAAAGAGGTGGGGAAAATGCAAAATAAAAAATTTAGAAGTTTTTTATTTACACCAGCGATTAAGATTAAGTCTTTAGAAAAAGCAAGAGAAGTGAATGCCGATATTGGTATCCTTGATTTAGAGGATGGAGTTCCTAAAGAGCGAAAAGCAGAAGCTAGACGAAATGTATTTAACTTTTTTCAGATCCAACCCAGTTTTGCCACAGGTCTAAGAATAAATAAATTAGAATCTGAAGAAGGAATTAAAGATATATTATTGCTACTTCATATGAAGAATGTTCCAAACTTAATTATTGCTCCCATGGTTGAGTCCGCTGATGAAATTAAAATTGTTAGGAATTTATTATCGAAAAAACCGCTAATTAAGTTATATTCCACGCTGGAAACTCCTAAAGCATTATCGTGTATAAATGAAATTGCTAAGGTAAGTGATGGGCTTATATTTGGCTCAGCTGATTTTTCAGCCTGTATGGGAATTAATATTACGTGGGAAGGATCTTTATTGGCGCGAAGTTTATTAGCAGCAGCTGCTGCAAGTAACGAAATTCCTGCTATTGATACTGCCTGTTTTAATTTAACAGATAGCCTGGAGTTGGAGAAAGAATGCTGTAATGTAAAAAAACTTGGGTTTACGGGAAAAGCGGCCATTCATCCCTCCCAAGTCCAAACTATAAATTTGAATTTTTCTCCTTCCGAAGACCAAATTAATTTTGCCAAAAATATAATCGCCGAATATAATCGTTCCCAAGGTGGGATATCTCGTGTTTCCGATACAATGATTGGACCACCATTTGTAAAAATGGCTAAACAAATATTAGGTATTGCTTAATTGATAAAGATGGGAGCAGATTTGATGAAAGAATTAGTTAGTGCCCATATTCAAATTGAAAAAAACCGTTATAGAGAAACAAACGGTTTATATTTTGAAGATTTTGTTGTTGGCGATATTTTTGAACATAGACCAGGAAGAACAGTGACAGAAATAGATAATGTATGGCAATCATTGATCAATATGAATCAATGTCCGTTGCATATTGATGATAATTATTCACAAAGAACAGAATTTAAAAAACCATTAGTATCAAGTTTGGTTACTTTTTGTATTATAAATGGGATGACAGTCACTACAATGAGTGCTAAAGTGATAGCAAATTTGGGTTGGGATAAAGTCCGACTAACAAATCCTGTCTTTGTTGGTGATACACTGTATGCTGAAAGTGAAATATTGGAAGTCAGGGAATCAAAATCACGTCCAACACAAGGAATTGTTAAGATAAAAACAACTGGAATAAAACAAGATGGGACAGTTGTCATGATTTGTGAACGAACATTTCTCGTTCCTAAAAAAGGCAATGCGGTTAGTTATTCAGTACTCGAGTCAACCGCTACTATAGTTTCTAAGTAATTTCCAAATTTATAAAAAAAACAAAGCAATGCAAAGTCCACACACAGGGGATATTTTTTTTGTTTGCTTTACTTTTTTTAGTGACAGCCTCGGTAGTGTTAGGTCTACCTACCACCCGTGGCATTTATAAAACAACGCCGACTTTGGAAAAAACAAATCCCAAATCGGCTGTTTCATTAAGGCGTCTCACCAGCTAAATGCGTATTCCGTAAGCTAACTATTTTCCTACTTATGACTATGAAATTTCTCTTAGCATACGTTTTGCGTATTTTACTGGCGAGACCCATTCAATTTACTACTTTCCGTAGCCTTGATTAGTCTGGGATACTATTGAGCAAAAATGAAAGGAATGGTTATAAAAATGAGTTCCTTAATGGGATGTATATTAAACCGTAGAAGTATTAGGTCCTACACATCACAAAAAGTAGAACCCGAGGATATAAAAAAGATACTAACAGCCGCTAGTTGGGCACCCTCCGGGAATAACTTGCAGCCATGGAAATTCTCAGTGGTAATGAATGATGAAAACCTAATTAAAGAACTTTCCTCTTTAACAATTTTCCAGAATTGTCTAGAAAGTTCTCCCTGTTTAATAGCAGTCTTTTTAGATACTAAAACAATAGATAATCAAATACAAGGCATTTATTTAAAACATGTACTAGCCATCGGAGCTGCAATACAGAATATGTTACTTGTTGCCCAGGAAATTGGATTAGGTACTTGCTGGATTGGTGAGATATTAAAAAATGAAGACAAGGTAAAAAAACTATTAGGCGCTTCGGACGATTTAGAATTAATGGCGGTTATAACCGTTGGATACTCAGCTATAGATTCCATCACTTCCGATAGAAGAGATCTTGCCGACAGTATTATAAGCTGGTTATAGATAGACAGTAAAACACCCCCGGCACGCGCCAGAGGCTTAGTTTTCCTACTTAATAGTCGTCTTCACTGGGTAGGTAATCCGAAAAATAAACATTAGTACTACCGCATTTAGGACAACATTCTAAATATCCACCGTCGCCTATTGGTTTCAATACTGCTTTCTCTGCATCAAATACTGTTCCACAACTCATACATTTAGTGATTTTTGCCATTTATTTGTCTCCTTTACTAAATTCCCTAAAAAAATAATAAGATGTAAACTTCGCCGCGCCTTGCCTTGCCACAACGGCATTATTATAGCACAATCTGGGAAATATGTTACCTTTATATTTAGTTATTATTTTACATGTTTATTGTTATTCTGCCAATAAAAAAGTCGCCCGCCAAGACGAACTCGGCAGGTGACTTTTTCTTACTCTATTGCACATCTAGCTTAGTAGATGTCACCCATTTTTATACAAATTCTTTCGCTATTATTATCTTCATGAGTTAATGAATCTAGTGGTTATTCCTACAATTAATTCTTGGATGTTTAACTGCTGTAGTAATAGGTTAGTAGGCAGACAATTAGTGCCCTCTAATATCTAAATCTGCTGAATATCCTCCGTCATATATTAGCATTATATAATATTTAGAATAATCCGGAGAAGGTTTAAGTGTGTCAAACGAAATGCTACCATGTTCAAGATACTCGGTTTCTAGTTTATTACCTTTAACAGGTAAAACCTGTTTTTCAACTTTATGGTTTACGTCATTCTTCGCAGTTTGAAAAACTATTCCATCATAATATTGCTGTATTTCCTCTAGTGACAAATCAGATTTAACTAATATACATGCTAAAAAATCCATACCGTTACCATTACCATTCAGTTTTCCACAAATAGTTTTTGATTCAACCAGTGTAATATTCTGCGGTAAAGTTTTTAGCTGCTGCGCAAAAGCGAACAATCTATAATCATTGAGTAACGGAATAAAGATAAAAAGTGACATTACAAATATAAACAAAGATACAATCATATATGTAATAAGTTTAATTAACTTTCTCATCTCAATCTCATTTCTTCAGAAATACTTAGTGCGAAATAGGTGTTGGATGCTTTACTATATAATTTTCCAGTAAAATAATTAACTCAGTCTTGTTTCATCATTCTATAAATATGTTAATACAAAAAGAGGGTCTCTTATTACTCAGGGCTTGGTCGAACTGACCAAGCAACATTTGATAACAGCCTGCATTTTTTACATCTAAAATCAAATAATCCATGAAGTGGCTCACGAAGTAACCATTCACCGTTACAAGATGGACATTTCCTTGCTTGTTCTGCCTTCAATCCCTTACCGCTTGATTTTGGCAGATAGTAGTATGTAGGTATTCCAGTAGCAATAGTTATTCGGTTACAAATGTCTCTCCCTCTCTCTGTTAGACTACTATCGTATTTCGATAGCTGCGCAAGGCCAAAGCGCTCCCCTGTGCTACAGTTCATCTGAAGCGTATCACAAGCTTTGTAATCACTTTCCCAAGTAAGGACATCTACGTATTCGCCATCCTTAGTCACAGGCAATCGATACAGAGGTATGCTCCCAAAACAATCTCCGCATTGGATAGGTGATTCAAGTGATACATATGTCGTATATAAAATATAAGACTTCGGTTTAACACATTTGCATATATGGTTACTATATAGCTCTGATCCCAACACTCTCCATGAATATTCAACACCTAACTCATCCATTTTATCAAGCCATTTAAGGACATAGGTGTTTGCTATACACTTAACTAAAGAATTCTCTTCGGGTACAAAAAGAAAGGTCTGATATCCTTCTCCAACGCTTACTACGGGATATTCTCGACCCAAAATCTGTCCATTCATCCGTAAGGCACCTAATAAAAGATCAATCACTTCTTGTACCTTCTCAATATCATAAGTTACAGTAGGTTTAAAGATACCTTCTACCACAAACATGATTCCATTCTTCCTTTTTAGAAGTTTTCACCAGTTATACATTTGATTACTGCCTATCCGATTCGTGCAGCGGCGTTCTTCTCCAAGGGTACTCTTTGAGAAGTATTGACTCAAGATCATCATACTCTGAGTGATAGTAATGCACATGTGGGCTTGGAATGTTTACTGACTCCTTCTTCAAACCGATTTTGTCAATAATATGTAGGTGGCCACCTGTAAAACCATATAAATATATTAGATTATGTCGGTCATATACGATAGTTGTATTTGTTTCAGGTGAATAAAACCAAATATCATGGCGTGCGTCTTTCTCAAAGAAGTCTCTAAATTGGTTGAGAATCACACTAATTTCGTCGTAAGCAAACTCCTTACTCTGATATCTGCCTGGTTCTTCACCATTACGTGGAGTATGTAAAATATATAACAGGTAAAACGGCCCATTAAGAGCAGCCATTAAATCTAATATAATGTCAATATGGCTCTCTGCGAGTCCCATTACTATTCTTTGATAGTTACTGTTTTGCTCAACATTATATAAATTAGAGTATTTATATTCCTGGGATTCGTTATTGCTGTGGCAACCGAATTTAAACATCATTCTCACATCCCCCGATTTCGCAAACTTACTTCCTTTGTTATTTCTATTTTCTTCCTAGAACCACAAAAACCTTTATAGCCAAAAGTAGCCTGTGTAGTTTGACAAGGTCAGGCTTAAGTTATGTTTTTCATCTATTACTTTATCTTTTTTCACTATGAATATCAGGCAAAAATAAGAATTAAGCACTCTGACTTCTGTAAAAATATAAATCGGGAGTGTAAAATTAAGTGTGTAAGTTCGAAAGAACTTCTGCACTTAATTTTACACTCCCGGCTATAATGCTTTTCTTATTCTGTTTATATCCTCGTCATGCTGTACACTTTGCCGTGTTAAATATCTAATACTTTCACTCATTCTATCTTGATTCTTTTCCACTTCTTCAACTTTTCTGTAAGTCTTTTCAAGTATACCTAATATAGCAGAATCAGACTCTTTAAGGCTTTTAAATTCCGCTTGCATTGTGGCTTCTATACGTCCCTGACCATCCTTAAGTTCCTGAACCTCTGCTATTAATCGTTTTTGACCTTCTACTAATTGCCTTAGTAACTCTTCCACCCTATCACCTCTTAGTAATTATTATAGCATACTTTTTTAATATTAGCTGTGCTTATAAAGAATAAACACTAAACAAATACCATCGTTTACACAACAAAAGACTTCCGAATACTCGGAAGCCTTGATTTCCCTGGCACGCCTGGTAGGAATCGAACCTACGGCCAACCGCTTAGAAGGCGGTTGCTCTATCCTCTGAGCTACAGGCGCATTATCCTTTTAAATAAAATGGAGCGGGTGAAGGGAATCGAACCCTCGTAGCTAGCTTGGAAGGCTAGTGCTCTACCATTGAGCTACACCCGCAACAAGGTCTTTTTATAAAGTGGTCGGAGCGGCAGGATTTGAACCTGCGACCCCCTGGTCCCAAGCCAGGTGCTCTACCAAACTGAGCCACGCCCCGTAGTCACAAAACATATTATACTGATATTTTATTTGTTTGTCAAGCAACTAGTTCTAGTAATTTTTAGCGGCTGCCAACCACCATTTTTTTGGGGTTGGCAGCCGCTTCATTTTTTACAGATCGCGGTATTTAGCTTGACCTTCTGTATAGAAGTTACGGCCTTCGCTGTCAATAACAACGATTGCCGGGAAGTCTTCTACTGTTAAACGGGCCAGAGCTTCAGGACCCAGATCTTCATAAGCCACAACTTCATACTTCTTAATGGTTTTGGCGATGAGGGCTGCTGCACCGCCGGTAGCAGCAAAGTATACTGCATCATGTTTTTTCATGGCTTCTACAACTTCCGGAGTACGGTAGCCTTTACCAATCATGCCGCGTAAGCCTTGTTCAAGCATGCGCGGGGTATAGGCATCCATACGGCCGCTGGTGGTAGGACCGGCAGAGCCAATGGCTTTACCGGGCTTAGCAGGAGTAGGTCCAACGTAATAGACAATTTGATCTTGGAAATCAACAGGCAGTTGTTCGCCTCGGTCTAAGGCTTCTACCATACGTTTATGTGCTGCATCGCGAGATGTATAAATAGTTCCGGTGATAAGGACAAAGTCGCCCGCTTTAAGCGCTTTGGCTTTGTCTTGAGTCAGCGGGGTGACAATTTTGATAACGTCATTCATTGAAGCAAGCCCCCCTATAGTTCAACTTCGGCGTGGCGAGTGGCATGACAGTTGATATTGATAGCCACAGGCAGTCCGGCAATATGTGTTGGATAGTATTCGATATTAACAGCCAATGCGGTAACCCGGCCACCAAGACCCTGGGGACCAACACCGGTCTTATTAACTAAATCTAAAAATTCTTGTTCCAATTTGGCGTATTCAGGATGGGTGCTACGTTTGTTAATTGGACGCAGTAAAGCTTTTTTCGCTAAAAGCGCAGCTTTCTCCATAGTACCGCCAATGCCCATACCAACTACGATTGGCGGGCAAGGATTGGAACCGGCATTAAAAATAGTTTCGGTAAGGAACTTTCTAATGGCAGGCAAGCCCTCAGCCGGTTTAAACATTCTAAGTGCGCTCATGTTTTCGCTGCCAAACCCCTTAGGAGCCAAAGTAATTTTTACTTTATCTCCAGGTACAATGGTAGTGTGCAACACTGCCGGAGTGTTGTCACCGGTGTTTTTACGGTTAAACAAAGGCTCGGTAACAACAGACTTACGCAGGTAACCTTCGGTATATCCTTTGGCTACGCCAGCGTTAACAGCCTCAAACAAGTCACCGCCGGTAATATGTACATCTTGTCCAATTTCCATGAATATAACAGCCATACCGGTATCCTGGCAAATAGGTACTTCTTCGTCGCGAGCAATACAAGCATTTTCCACCAGTTGGCCAAGAATAGCTTTTCCTAATGGAGATTCTTCACGCTCTTGGCCGGCTTCTAAGGCCTCGCGAATATCATCTGATAAGTAGTAGTTAGCATCAACTGCCATTTTAGCAATAGCTGCTGTGATCTGAGAAACATCAATTGTACGCATTTTGTCCTCCTTACTTAACGATTACGTGCAACGCGTTCGGCTGTTTTCTTGCGAATTTCTTCCGGATCTACTTTTATGCGAGCCACACCGGTGTCCATAGCTGCTTTCGCAACAGCGGCAGCAACGGCAGGAGCAACCCGTGGGTCAAAAGCGTCAGGTACAATATAATCTTCTCTGAGTTCATTTTCCGGAATTAATTCTGAAATTGCGTAAACAGCCGCAATTTTCATAGCTTCGTTAATTTGGCGGGCTCTTACATCCATCGCTCCCCGGAATACTCCCGGGAATACAGTTACATTATTAACTTGGTTAGGAGCATCCGAGCGGCCAGTTCCCGCAATTCTGGCTCCGGCAGCTTTCGCTTCCTCGTAGCTGATTTCGGGAACAGGGTTAGCCATAGCAATAACGATAGCATCAGTATTCATACTTTGGATAATCTCTTTGGTGAATGCACCAGGAGCTGACACGCCAATAATAGCATCGGCGTTTTTAGCTACTTCGGCCAGATTGCCTTCGAATTTAGTCAAATTTGTAACTTTAGCCAACTCAGTTTGCACCCGGTTGAGTCCAGGCATACCTTTATACAGGGCGCCATGAACATCAACCATGATTACATTCTTAGCTCCAGCATTGACTAACAGGCGGCCGATAGCCGTACCAGCAGCCCCAGCACCGTTTACTACGATTTTTGCGTTAGCTAAGTCTTTTTTGACAAAACGCAGTGCACCAATAAGTGCTGACACACCGGCAATAGCTGTACCATGTTGATCATCATGGAACACCGGAATGTCCATTTGCTCTTTTAGAGCATCTTCAATGTCATAGCACTTAGGTGAAGAAAAATCTTCTAAATTTATACCGGCAAAAGTAGGTTGCAGAAGTTTAACTGTTCTAATGATTTCATCAGGGTCTTTAGTATCAAGGCAGATAGGTACTGCGTCAACATCTCCAAACATTTTGAACAGCACTGCTTTGCCTTCCATTACCGGCATAGCTGCTTCAGGTCCAATGTCACCAAGACCCAAAACACGGGTACCGTCCGACACAACGGCAATCATATTGCCACGGCAGGTAAGTTCAAAGGATAGGTCTTTGTTTTCTTTAATATCTTTGCAAGGTTCAGCAACTCCGGGAGTATAGGCCAGACTGAGGTCATGGCGGGAGGATAGAGGCACCTTTGAGGCTACTGCCAGTTTACCTTGATTTTCGCGATGAAGTTTTAATGCGGCTTCACGTACATTCATGTGGTTAACCCCCTACTATATTAATTTGCACGGTTCAGCTTAAATAACAATTAAGCTATATCTAGTTTATCATTATTTAAGTACTTTTTTCCAGCAATTCCTGGCTTGGTCATTTCACCTGGTGAAAGGATAACTTCCAACTGCTCGGCAGGAATAAGGCCTTTGGCTTTAACAATTTCTTTTACCGGGCGTGAGGTATTTATAGCCTCTTTCGCAATAAGAGAGGCTTCCTCATAGCCAATATGCGGCAGAAGAGCTGTAACAATTCCAATGCTGTCATTTACCAGCTGCTGGCAACGGATATCGTTTGCGCCAATATTCATAACGCAGCGGTGGTTAAGTATATTCACGGCATTCGTTAATATAGTAAGCGAATTAAACAGATTATATGCTATAACCGGTTCCATAACATTGAGTTCAAATTGACCGGCTTCTACTGCTAAGCTGATAGCTTGGTCGTTACCAATAACTTGGAAGGCAACTTGGTTAACCATTTCAGGAATTACAGGGTTAACCTTGCCTGGCATAATGGAAGAACCTGGCTGCATTGCCGGTAAAATGATCTCGTTGAAACCACATTTCGGGCCGGAAGCCATTAGTCTTAAATCATTTGCCATCTTGGACAGACTCAGAGCACTAACTTTCAGCGCACTGGAAAACTCGGCTAATTCATCGGTGTTTTGGGTTGCGTCAACAAGGTTAGTAGCTGAGATAAAGGTCTCATCTGTCAACCAGCTGATTTGACGAACCACTTCCTCAATATACTCTGGTTCGGCATTTAGGCCAGTACCAACAGCTGTAGCCCCCATATTGATGGCTGACAAGTTCTGCATAGCGCGTTGTACACGTTTAGCTGCCCGCTTAACCCCTGCCGAGTATGCCGCAAATTCTTGCCCTAAGGTAATAGGCACAGCATCCTGCAAGTGAGTGCGGCCCATTTTAAGAATATCACTGAATTCTTCGGATTTGCGGGTTAAACTGTCAGACAGCATTGTCAATTCCTGAATTAAACGATTGGCTTTTTTTATAGTGGCAATACGAATAGATGTAGGAATGACATCATTGGTTGACTGAGCCATATTTACATGGTTGTTCGGAGAAACTATGTTGTATTCGCCTTTATTGTGGCCCAAGATTTCCAGGGCGCGATTGGCAATTACCTCATTGGCGTTCATATTCATGGATGTTCCGGCACCACCCTGGATGGCATCAACAACAAACTGATCATGCCATTTACCAGAAATAATTTCGGCGCAGGCTTGAACAATAGCGGCCCCGATATTAGTCGGCATCCGGCCTGTTGTCATATTAGCCTTGGCTGCCGCTTTTTTTACAATAGCTAAAGCAACAATAAATTCTTTATCCAGTTTGTGTCCGGTAATCGGGAAGTTTTCTACCGCCCGTTTGGTTTGTACACCATAATATACTTCACTAGGTAATTCAATTTCTCCAAGAAAATCATGTTCAATACGCATTAGTAAGCCTCCCCAACGAAAGATTTTATTGTTCAATAACAATTGCACACACTGAAACAATCATTTTGAACTGAATTATCAAAATAATTATAACATGTACTCTGTATTTTGTATACAATATTCTCTCGTTCGGGAAAAATACATTTTTTTTGCAGAAACTTGCTGCTGTCGACCTAATGCCTGGAGAAGCTTGATTTAATTTTATCTATAATGGGCTTGGCCTCAGGTGAGATTATGTACTGGTAGGTTGTCTCAGGAACCAATTCTTTAAGACTATCCCACTGCTCCTGTCGGATAAGTTCTCTGACTCTTGACGCGCTAATAGCTTGTCCGCTACTGGTAATCCGCGGCATAACAGCTAAACTTATACCGAACTCAGGCAGAATCTCGGCCAAAGCCTCGTTATAGCAGTTGGTTGTAGCACAGTACGGCTCATCGCCTACATAACGTTTGGTAATATTCAAGGCTGGTGCAATATGGCGGGCAAAAACGGTGGCATCAAGCCGGGTTTGCGCAGCAACAGTGGCTGCCCCTTTAGTAAAATAGCCAGGAAATGTAGCGGAAGAAACAAGATACTTACCAGCAGGTACAACCAAAACATTTTTTAGATCGGCAAGTCCTTCTTCTACTAAACGCAGACGGACAGAAAACGGGAACAGCGATTTATCTTCACTAACAACAAAAACTATAACTGCTTGGTTTTCTTCTGCAGCACGGGTAATTACCGCCTTATGCCCCAGGGTGAAAGGATTGCAGTTGACAACAAGCGCCGCCCGCGGTCCAGCCGGCAATACCTCAGCTTTTTTAGCTATTTCCCGGCAATAACTTTCAATGGAACCCATTCCTGATTCCAGCAATACAACATGAGGCTCAGCTCTCGCTATTTCTTTAAAGCCGAGTGCCAAAAACATCGCAGCGGCAGACGGTTTGGTAAAAATGAAATAGTGATAAATACCACGCTGTCCGGCCTGCTGAATGAGATGACTAACAACATTGGCTGTTAAGCCTTCGCCTTGAAGTTTGGGAGAAACAGCTATGTTTCTTAGAATCTCACCCGCTAAAGAACCTGTTGCAATGATTTGGTCATTTTGATAAAAAGCTACCGTATAATCGACAACTCCGTCAAAACTCAGTTCAAAGTCTGCCAGGAAAGTGCGGACTGCTTCTACTTCTCTGCTATTATCCAGGTTTATTTCTCTTATTTCGTAATTAGCCCACATACCAAGTTCCCCCTCTGCACCACACCAGGTTTTATAAAGGTTAGTCACAGGATAAAGTAATGAGATTGCCACACAATTCGCAGTTTAGAACAAACAGTTATGTTCTAATACCGCGAACCAATGAGCAATCTCATATCATTATTAATTATCCAACCTGTCTAACAACGTCAATTACTGTGCCGTCACGATATTCCACAATAGCAACTACTTTATCAAGTGTTTTGATGCTTTCGGGAACACCGGCAATTTGCTCTGCCAGTTGCTTTAACTCTTCAGCACTCTTAAGCGGCAGTCCTGCAGCTTTGAATTGCTCCTGAAGATCTGTGCGGCGTGGGTTTACAGCTACACCACGTTCCGTAACTAACACGTCAACAGTTTCACCAGGGGTGGTCGCGGTCAATACTTTATCCATGATGATGGGTAAGCGTCCGCGCAATAGATTGGCAACAACAATTGTAATTTTGGCGCCGGCAGCAGCATCACTATGACCGCCGGAGCCGCCCATGATTACACCGTCGGAACCGGTTACCACGTTAACATTGAAATTGGTATCTATCTCGGTAGCGCCCAAAACCACTGCATCGAGTTTGTTAACAGCGGCGCCCATGTTGAACGGGCTGGCGTAGAAGTCAGCACCACACTCAAGATGGTTAGGGTTATTGGCTAAAGAGCGAACTGCATCCAAGTCAAAGCCCTGTACATCAATAAGATTTCTAAATAATCCTTTTTCCAGCATTTCTACCATATAGCCGGTTATGCCGCCTAAAGCAAAACTACCAGTAACGCCGGATTCTTCCATCATTTGACGGACATAGTAAGCGGCCGCTAACGAGGCGCCGCCAGCACCAGTCTGGAAGGAGAAACCGTCTTTTATAAGGTCGGCAGCTTTAATTACTTTAGCTGTAGTTTCAGCAATTCTCAGACCTACAGGATCGCGGGTTATTTTAGTTGTACCGGACACTATGCCTTTAGGATCGCCAATGCAATCTACTTTAACAACATAGTCTACTCTTGTTTGTGGAATAGAGATCGGAGAAAGCGGATAAGGAACCAAGTTATCGGTAATGGCAACTACATTGTCTGCGTATTGTGCATCCGGGAATGCATATCCCAGCGAGCCGCAAGCCGCCTGACCCTGTACGCCGTTTAAGTCTCCATAATCATCAGCCGTAGGAGCTGCAATAAAGGCAACATCAATTTTTAACTGGCCGCATTCAATGGCTCTGCCCCGGCCGCCATGTGTTCTAAGAACAACAGGATGCGGGAACAGACCGCGCGATACTGCCTGTGCTACCGGACCTGACATATAGTTGGTGTCCAGTCTTGTAACAACACCAGACTTCACGTGTTCAATAATCGGCGCATGCACTGGAAAAACTGAGCTCATTGCCAGTGTTAAATCTTTAATGCCTAATTTAGCGGCAACTTCCAGTACCATATTAACAACACCATCGCCATTACGGAGATGATGATGGAAAGACAATGTCATACCATTAGTAACGGGAATACGTTTAAATACTGTTTCTAAGTCTTCAACAAGCTTTTGCTCACCAGGTAAAATACGTTTAACTTTCGGCGCTTGGCGCGTCATGTCGGGTTCAGTAGCAAAAGCACCGGCAAACGGTTTTACCTTGCCATAGCCTTCAACATATTCGGGCAGACTACGTCCGATGGCATTTTTTATCTGATTCATATTAAGCCTCCTCTGCCAAGCCCAACAAACGGGCCAGGAACAGTATGCGCTCAGCTCTTGCAACAATTGGTGCATCAACCATCTTGCCGTCAAGCGAAGCCACGCCGGAACCTTCGGCTTCGGCTTTGCGAATAGCTCTCAGCACCCGCTGTGCCCAATCAATGTCACGTTCGGTAGGATTAAATACGCTATGTATGTCATCAACCTGCCGCGGGTTAATAGCTAGTTTTCCTTTGAAGCCAAGCCGTTTTGCCAAATCAGTGTCAGCAATCAAACCTTCCCGATCGTTTACATCAGTAAAGGGAGTGTCAATCGACTGAATACCGGCAGCAGCGGCGCTGTTTACTACAGTTGTCCGTGCGCTGAAAATTTCAGTTCCTTCTTTGGTACGTTTTGCCCCCAAAGAAGCAGTATAGTCTTCAGCACCAAAAGCCAAAGCTACTACTCTTTCATCCGCTTTAGCAATTTGATAGGATTCAGCAATGCCACTAGGAGTTTCCAAAAGCGCAATCAACTTAACCGGTGTTTGACCCGGTTGTTCGGCAGCAGCTACCATACGAACTACTTCGTGAATATCTTCTGCTTTTTCCACTTTGGGAACCAATATGGCGTCAGGACGGCACGGTACGATAGCAGGAATATCTTGACGGCCAAAAGTATCAAGCGGGTTAATGCGCACAACTTTTTCGCTGTTGGCATAGTCCACTGTTTTTAAAGCTTTAGAAACTAATAGACGCGCTGCATCTTTTTCTAAAGGTGCTACAGCGTCTTCGAGGTCAAGAATAATTGCATCGGCACCAAATACTCCGCCGTTTTGCAGCATGCCCGGATTATTGCCAGGCATAAATAACATAGTCCGGCGCAAGTCCATTATATCAGCTCCTTCTGGAGAATAACACCGGCCCGAGCCAGAGCCGTCAGGGTACGAGCCTGAATTGTGCAATCAAGTGCTCCCCTGTCAACCGCTTTAATGTATATATCAATAACGTTTTGCTCGGCTAAGGTAGAGGTAATTACCTGTTTTATTGCTTGGCCATATTGAGCCAACACAATGCTTTCCAGCTCGATTTCAATTCCGCTGCCTTTAGCGCCGGGAGCTACCGTTATCATAATGTCGTTAGATTCAAGAGTGCCGGCATGCGCCGGTTTAAGTTCGTTCATACTAACCTCCTAAAAAGCCTCTATCTTTTGATGGTGTTTAAAAGCGTAAAGCCATCAAGCGTATCAGACATTGGGCCAACAAGACCGATAATAAGATACGTACGGGTTTTGGGGTCATATTTGTATTCCGGCAAGAGCCTGAAATTCTCAATTTCTTCAGTATTGCGGACATGTGTTCTCGGCCCTGAACAAGACCAAGTCAAATCGCCAATTTTGATGTGACCTTCATCACAATAGCTAATATTAATTCCTTCATTAATCAGCTTTTTTACCTTAGCTTCCACTTCTTTTAGATCAGCTGCAAGTTCTAATGGATATTCCAGTACAAAGCCATGATGCACATCGCGATGTCTAAATTCCAGTATCGCATCATAGTCGTTAACTAAAATTTGGTTAGTAAGGTCTTCTGCTGTATGTGCCATTTTACGGAATTGCAAGGTCTGAACAACAACATCTCGTATTTCCTGCGGCACAGGGCCAAAAACTGTCGGCCTAACTACAATAACCTCGCCACCAACGCCGATGAGAACATCGGCATTGGTTTTGAGTAATGGATACAAAAGATCAAAGTGTTCGACGATAACCCGCTTATCATGAGCCAGCGCTTGCTGGACTGCTTCAGCCAGCACATGCATCTGGGTAAACGCTAATTCAAACCGGATATCCACATGATAGGTATGGCTGGAAAAAAAGCCTCTATCGATGTTCTTCAAAAGTGGCAACGGTCTGATGTTGACCCCGTCGTCATCATTCGTCAGCTCTAATCCGGGAAACATGCCTTTAACCAGAGATGATTTACCTGCACCTGCATCGCCAATAATTCCGATAAGTCTATCAAGGGGCGACAAATAGCGTTCGCTAAGCTGCTGCCCCACTGTATACATACGGTTGCGGCCGCGAGGCGCAAAATAACTCGAATACATGAGTTGGTCACCAAGCCCAAGCGTTACGGTGGATTTCATGCACGGGTACCCCCAATTTTAACTTTTACTTTCTCGCTTTGCGAACTGCGAGAATCCGTTGCATTTCATTATATACAATCATGTAGCCTTCGTCTACACCCATGCCAGGTTTAGCCAGCATTTGAACAGGTTGGGTAGCCATAGCCACGTGAACGCATACTTCTGCTGAACGGTTAGTTTCGTTGCAAGTACCGCCTTGATAAGCGCCAACGCCTTTTTTCTTGCAATATAGTACGGATTCAATAATATTATTGATACCGCCAAGGTCAGGAGTTTTGATTTGAAGCATATCGCCAGCGCCTTTGTCAGCGAAGTCTTTAATGTCTTCAAAAGTATTGCACCATTCGTCAGCAACGATTTCTACATTAATTTTTGCTTCATGGAGACGGGAAGTGATTTGAGCAAGTACTTCGATTTGCTTTTCACGTTCTTCTACGTCAACAGGACCTTCGATGCGAAGTTTGAGAGGTGCTGCAGCTTTTTCAAGTTTGCCTAAGTATTCTACGATTTTGGCAACGTCATTTTTGAAAGCAAGGCCGATTGTGCCATATACGTCAATGTGAAGTACAGGAGCATAGTCAGCAGTAGTTTTCAGTTTAGCTACACGGTCTCTTAACCAGCCAACATATTCGATAAGCAGTTCGCCGTTTTCGCCCAATTTTTCTTTAACATTGTTAATCAGACCATGAGGAAGTACTTCCGCATGCTTAATGATCATTTTGTCAACGTTGTTGTAACGGTCGTCGCCAGATTGAGTGAAGATAGCAATTTCTTTGTCGCTAACTTGGGTATTGTATTCGTCGGCAATAACTTCGCACATGAGTTGTTTTTTAGCTTTAGCTACAGCGTCAAGGATTGCTTGCGTTACACCATAACGAAGTGCAGTATGGATGCGTTTGCCGTTTTGATCATTTAAGCTGTCGATTTCTTCAGCAATTTGCTTGAAGGAATTCAGCTCGCGGCCAACAAGGCGAGGCTTAATCATTTTTTCGATAACAGGAATGAAGTCATCGGCTAAGAATAAGGGGTCACGTCCGCCAGCACCGCTATATTGAACAGCAGCGCAATCGCCATAAGCGATTTGACCGTCTTCAAGGATGATCATAACAGATACTGCTTCGCCAGCTTGGCGAACAGCACTGAAACCTTCAGTTACAGGTGTTCCGATATAAGTAAAACCGTCATGGCCAGCGCCTGCTTTAATAGCCCGCTGATCGTCAAAGTAAAAACCAGTACGACCTTTTGAACAAACTACGTCAACTATTTTCATTGTAAATATCCCCTTTACATTAAATTATATGGAGGAAACCCGCGTGATTAGCGCGGGCGTCCTACTAAATTACCTTTGGAAATAGCATAGATATCGTCAATTACCATTTGGAAGCTAGCTTCGCGGCCTTCCGCTTTAGCACGCTCGTTCATTTTGTCTTTATGGAAAGCAACAATATCAGGAGTGAACGGCAGGTTACCGACGTCGAACAGACGTACAGCACCATTGTTGTCACGTGCAGGCAGGATTTTGTTCAAGCTGAATTTGCTAGGAGCAAATGGTACGTCAAGTACGCCAGCTTCGAATGCACGAACAGTACCGACAGCATAGTCACCGTTACCGAGTTCAAATACTTTGTCAAGGATGCAACGGGTTTCTGCTTTAATCATGTTGATTTCTATTTCAAGTTCTTTAGTCATCGGGAAGCTTTGGTCTTTAAGCATGTTGATCATTTGCTTGGTTGTGCGGAGACCTTGGGCATTAGCTTCTTTAGTCGGGATACCAAGAGCTTCGTGCGGAGTCTTAACAATAACTTTAGTAGCTTTAGCAAGTGCTGCTGCAGCTGCGCCCCAGGAAATAACGCCGAATGCTTTAGCTTCGTCTTGCGGGAAGCCACCCATCCATTGATGGAATACAGTTGTTAATACAGTGTCATTGTAACCGTGTTTAGCCATGTATTCGTCAGCAAGTTGTTCCAACGCTTTGATAGCTGCGATATCTTGTACTAAGTTACCGCATTGGCCATAACCTAAAGTGATATTTTTTACACCTTGCTCAGCAGCCAGGATACCTTCGATAACTGCTACTGCATGAGAAACACTGGGGGGAACCAGAGTACCGGTAAGCGGTCCGAACGGTTCGCGGTTGATCTCAACGCCATGCTCGGCATAGAGACCAATCATGCGGTCGCAATATTGCCAGTCATAGATGGTTCTTTCAAGAGAAACGCTTTTAGCATAAGGAATGTTGTAGGAAATACCGCCGCCCTCGTAGGAGGTGTAACCAGCAGCAATCGTGATTTCACCAAGTAAACGAGCATCAGGGGTGCCATGACGTACTTGAAGAGGAGCGTCAACGCTTTCAACTACACGGCGTACGCCTTTTACACCATGGTTTACCGCCGGGAAGCCGTTTAACAATGAACGGCCAGCTTTGAGGCTTTCCTCAATACCGTTTTGTGCTTCTTTGTATTGATTTTGACGAGTATAGCTGTCGATGGTGCTTGGCAGCAAATCAGCTTCGCCTTCGTTTTTAAGGAAGTTTAAGAGATTGATGTGCTCATCAATAAGGGCAACACCCGCACGAGGCTGAGTTAAGGTTTCACCATTATTTTTTGCTTTAACAAGACGCTTAGCGAAATGACGCTTAGCAGGGATGTTTTCATGGTATTTTACAGCTTCTTCAAAATTTACTTCGCTGCCTGTTGGCCAGTGGGTAAGAACTTCCTTGCGGATGGCATTAAACTCGTCATGAGTCCACTTTTTATTCTTAAGTTCCATGTGGCAAAAGCCTCCTCTAATAATCTATTTTTTTCGGATGTAGTTTTTCATCATGCGCACTGCTACATCGGGATGTTCTTCTCCGAGCAGCCCCATCGCAGACATGATATATTCTTTATCAATTAGGAAGTCGCTCTGCTTTGGTTTCAACACCTGCGGATTGCTTTCATCAAACAATATGCCTTTTAAGATCTCATCCGGCTTTGGATTGTTGACAATAACTCCGCCTGTGCCAATTACAGTAGTTACTTTAGTTAGGTCTTTACCAGTTTGTAAAAAGGTGCTGCCCATCGGCGTAAAGTAGTGAGTAAGATTTCCTGCATGGCGGTCGGCACCCAGGCAAACACAGGCTTTTCCCATTGCGATTTCAATCCCGGCTTCGACATCATTCTGCGGCAGATGGTCAATATCTGCTTCTACTTTTAACGCGTAGGCTTCCGCCTCTTGGGGAGTTACTCCGGCATACTCGGCAATCAATTCCGCTCCGGCTGCCTTTAGTAAAGCTCCGGCACTGTACCTCATACCCAAGTCGCCTTCTACAGTTCGTTTACCAAATGGTTCTTGCAAACCTTTGAGCACTACCCCGGCAACAGTAGGATCACCTTTGGCGATAGAGTAAACATCCGTAGTTGCCCCACCAATATCTACAACCATTAAGTCACCTAGTCCCCGTTCTTTGCCACTGCCTTGGCTTAACAGCTCTGCGGCACGAAGAACGGCTGCCGGTGTCGGCATTACTAAGCGATCAACCATCTTGTTAGCCCGGTTTAACCCTTTAGCCTCCGTAATCCGGCGCAGGAAAATGTCGCGGATAGCAGCTCGGGCTGGCTCAATATTGAGTTCGTCCAATTTCGGCATAACATTTTCCGTTGGACGAGCTTCAATATTCTTTTCGGACAAAATTTTAACAATTGTAGGAGTAACTGATTTATTGCCTGCGACCACAACAGGTATGTCCATACCCAGTTCGGCCAACATCCTGGCATTATGCAATATAACTTTTTGGTTGCCGCCATCGGTACCGCCGGCGAGGAGAATGATATCAGGCTTTAATTCTGAAATCTCTTCCACTTCGTATTCGCTAAGTTCATGAGTAAATACCTTAAGAACTTTGGCGCCGGCACCTAAAGCGGCCCGTTTGGCAGCTTCAGCAGTCATTTCGGGCACTAAACCGAGAGCTACCATTTTTAAACCGCCGGCAGCGCTTGAACATCCAAGCACCTTCGTAAACTCCAGTTTGCCGGTTTTGGCAAACAGAGCAGCTAGCGCCTCATTGAGGCCGTCCATTATGTCGGTTTCAACAGTAGTAATACCTCTGGCTGTACCTAATACTTTTTCTTGTTCAACGTCTACTGCCGTAATTTTGGTATAAGTACTGCCGAAGTCTATTAGCAATACATTATTCAAAACTAAGACCCCTTTTATTTCAAGTCCGCTTTAAGGTCAGCAAGTACTTTGTCAGGCAGAGTGCCTGGCTCGTAAACTTTGTCATAACCCATTGCAAGGAACTTCGTCTCAACTTCTTTAAAGTCAGTTTTACCGACAACCAGGTTGCCGCCAACATAGAGCAGAATGTCTTCAATACCGGCTTCGCGGCAGCGATCTCTCAAACCACGGCAGTCGATTTCTCCATGGCCGTAGAGGGAAGCAACCAAAATTGCTTTAGCGTCAGTTTCAATTGCCGCATTAACGAATTCTTCTTGAGGAACCAGTACGCCTAGGTTAACAACTTCATAACCGGCAGCGGTAAGAGCATGGTTAAGGATTTTGTTACCAACTGCGTGACAGTCAGCGCCAATTACACCTAAAATAACCTTTACCTTGTTTGTCATTTTCACTACTCCTTTGCTTTATCAGTTTTTGCAACCAACCGGCTAACAACCTGTTGGAGCGAGCCCTGGTCGATTTCATAATAGAAGGTAATGATACCCTGCGTTTCTACTGCTACTTGGCGTACAGTATTTTGCATAGCTTCGGCAATAACAACTACCTGGTACTTGGCAATGCACTTTCGAATTGCTTCCCGGTCTGTCCCAACACAAGGCTTTAAGATAATTCCATTACAGCCAATTTTGTTTAGGAGCCGGCTTAACGCATCCACGAACTCTTGGGTCTTAGCAACAACAGCTACTTCAGTACCAGTTTGGAGACGAGCCAACTTTATAACTGCTTCCAGATTCGGCGCGGTGGCTACTGATATTAGTTTAGCGCTATTGTCAATAAATTCTGCTACAGCGGATTGGTGTTCAATGGTTGTGATCACCAAATCGCAGGCGGCTAAAAATTCTGCTTTTACAGCGCCGGTTAATAAATCAGCCAACACAACCGGTTCAATCCGGACTTGTGCCATTTGGCCAAGTTGAGCGGTAAAGTGTTCAACATACTCCAAGGTACAGTCAACAACAGCTACTCTTAGTTGGCGAGTGGCCATTTCCCGCTCTTTAGCCCGGATGGTCGCTATAGCCGCAAATTGTTCAACCGTAAAACCGAATTCAACTACTTGTACCATAGCTGCATCAATGACCTTGAGAGCCCGTTCAAGCCGACTGCCTGCCACATCTGCTCCAGCCGCCGTTATATCGGCGTTCTGCTCACGAACAAAAGTACCTCGTCCCTGCCTCGCTTCAAGAATGCCTTCTAATAGCAATTCTTTATACGCTGCACTGACAGTATTGCGGCTAATTCCCAATTCTTCCGAAAGTTGCCGTTCCGTAGGTAGCTTGTCGCCCTTTTTAAATTGGCCTGATTTTATTTTGTCCAAAATGTAGCTTTTCACTTGCAAATAAATTGGGACACCAAGCTTTTGTACAATCACAGTTATCATCCCTGTAATTGGATTAATGGATTAATCCAATTTCTTTTCTATAATTATTATCTCATAGTATTTACGAAAAAGCAAGAAAATTCTACATGGTTTTCCATGACGAAAAAATAACCTATCACCGCCTAAAGGCCGAAATAGGTTATACATAATCAGTTAACTCTAATAACCAGCGTTTTAGCTATTTTATCCCCCAGTCGTTGGTTCTGCACGGAAATCCAAACTAAAATAGCAGCCACTAAATAAACAAATAAACCGTCAATGATCCGGCAAATAGTTCTCAGTGCTGCCGCCTCAAAATCACAGGGAGTACCATCAGTCTTTACAACCTTAAGGCCACACAGGGTTTTACCCGGTGTAGCACCTTTACTACTTTCAAAGTAGGTATAGTAGCAAAAGCCAAAAATCAGCGAAAAAAGATAGTATGACCCGCTAGATCCTATCACTGCCGCTGCTACTACCCCGACAATCCCGAGAATAATTCCATCTATAATAGTAGACAGAGCGCGAATACCAACCCCTGCTCCTATAATAGAAACATTAGTCTCATCAGGTATATTCATATATTTCACCTCCCTTTATCGGATATTACCCTGACGTAGTAATATATGCGTTCATATTCACATAAGTGCAAAAAGAAAACTCGCCAGAAGGCGAGTCTATAGTTCTATTATATTAGCTTCGATAATACCATCTTCTAGTATATGTATAATTCCACAACTTGGAAACGATCCTCCTCGCGGCAATCGAGGACTTCCCGGATTAAGCAACAACAAACCCTCATGCCAAGCATTATAGGGCATATGGGTATGACCGAAAACGACTATATCAGCGCCATATTGTTTTCCCCACCAGACTAGTTCCTGCACCCCGTACTTGACATTATGACGATGACCATGGGTTACCCAAATGGTTTTCCCGGCGATTTCAACGTACTCATCAGGCAGCACAGACAAAGTCCTGTCACAATTACCGGCTACTACCGTTACCGGCAGATTCGTAAGTTCACCCAGTAAATAGCCGTCCTTACAATGATCTCCGGCATGAAGCCAATAATCCACCTCACCGGCAGCGGCAACTACTTGCTTGAGTGACTGTACATCGCCATGTGTGTCACTGATAACGCCAATTTTCATTCGTTCATCTGTGCCAGTTGTTCGACCAGCATCTTTATGGCCCGCCCCCGATGACTAATGCCGTTCTTTTCTACAGGCAACATTTCCGCCATAGTTTTGTCAAGTTCCGGTACAAAGAACAAGGGGTCATAGCCAAAACCATTATTACCACGTGGTTCAGTCAGCACAATACCTTCGACCGTACCATTAGCGGTAAGTAGCGTTTTCTCCGTGTCAGCAAGCGCTAACACACACCGAAATCTGGCGGTACGTTTCTCCGCCGGTATACCTGTCAAATTATCAAGCAGTTTCTTATTACTATCTTCATCACTGGCATGTTCACCGGCGTACCGGGCGGAGTAAACCCCAGGTTCCCCCTTCAGGTAATCAACCTCCAAACCAGAGTCGTCAGCCAGACATAGCTTACCGGTAAGACGCGCATAAAATTCTGCTTTAGAACGGGCATTTTCCTCAAAAGTCACACCGTTTTCCGGAGCTTCGGGATAAATTCCTAAATCCGTCAACGACATCACTGTATATGGCAGCCCGCTTAAGGCTGCTTTAAATTCTGTTACTTTGCCAAGATTTTTAGTGGCGACAACAATTTCTTTTATATCCTTGCGCACAAATTATCCCTCCCGGCCTACTTTCCACGATAAAGCTCCCAAAGTCTCTTTCTGAATATCCAGAAGCATGTTAATTCCCTGACCACCTACTGTCAGCATCTCATTAAGCTTATCTTGGTCAAAGGTTCCTTTTTCACCGGTTCCCTGCACCTCAACAAATTGTCCACTGCCTGTCATAACTAAATTCATATCTACAATAGCTGTCGAATCTTCACTATAGCACAGATCCAGATAAACGCCGTCCTGTAGAACCCCTACACTAACAGCTGCCAAAAAGTCCTTCACCGGAAATGGTTTCGAATTCTGACCCCACATACTGTTTACGGCATCAACAAGTGCCACAAACGAACCGGTAATAGCAGCCGTCCGGGTTCCACCATCAGCTTGCACCACGTCACAATCCAGCCAAATTGTTTTTTCACCAAGTGCCTTTAGATCGATTACACTACGTAATGCCCGGCCAATTAGTCGCTGAATCTCATGAGTACGCCCAGTCAATTTTCCTCTGGCAGCTTCTCTGACATTCCGGCTTTGGGTGGAACGGGGCAGTAATGAATACTCGGCGCTTACCCAACCTTCTCCTGAACCTTTTAAAAAGGGCGGCACTTTCTCTTCGATAGTAGCGGCACAAATAACTTTGGTATCCCCGAATTCAACAAGCACTGACCCTTCAGCATATTTTAAATAATTACGGGTAATTTTTACTTTTCTCATTTCGTTGGCGGCACGCCCATCTGCTCTGGTCATATTGACCTCCTTAAATAATTTGATCTGTTGCTTATATTTGTTCTAATAAATCTTTCTGCTTATCCTGAATAAAGTAATACTCATGTTGACCTTCTTTTTTCGCCTTACACACCGCATCCTGCGCCTGATTACGACAGACGCTGCAAGCATTGCGGGGGATAACAGCGGCAAAGGCGGTTTTTAAACCAAAGGGATATCCCTCAGCCTGAGTAGAAATGGTATTATAGCCATGGCAATGTGGACAAAGCCGTACTGCCTCTATTTGTCTTTCCTGAATGCCGCTATCGTCATAGTAAATATTCCGCCGGCGCTGCCAATAGTCTCCCGACTTGGCTATCGCTTCATTACGGAGTATATTACGTCTTTTCCAGATATCCTGCCATTCGGAAACCAATTTATCAACATACTTGGTATTTGTATCTGATTGACGTGGACAGCGAACGATATCCGGTTCAACTACCCGGCTATAATCTAGGCCGGCCATCGCCAGAATAATACCAGTATTAATATAAGGCAGGGCATCTTCAATGGAATAACCACCCTCAAGCACTGCAATATCGGCTTGCAGTTTTTCTGCTAAACGCGCATAGCCTTGTGCCGTAACTGCCATATTGGCGAGCGGATCGCTATAATGATTATCCTGCCCGGCAGAGTTAATTATAATGTCTGGTTTAAAATCTGCAAGTATTGGCAGCACCAAATTGTCCAATACATAATGCAGCCCCATATCAGTAGTTCCCGGCGGCAGCGGAATATTCACCGTTGAGCATAAAGCCCCCGGACTGCCTAACTCAGCCATTGCTCCTGTTCCCGGATATAGAGTGCGGCCATCTTGGTGAAAAGATATAAACAAGGTATCCGGATCATTATAAAAAATATCTTGGGTTCCATCGCCGTGATGTACATCGGTATCAACAACAGCCACTCGGTTTATACCATAATGGCGCCGCAGATATTCAATCAAAACAGCTTCAATATTAATTGTACAAAAACCTCTGGTGCCATGCACCACCCGCATAGCATGATGCCCTGGCGGCCGCACCAGTGCAAAAGCATTTGTTACTTCTTTACGCATAACCGCTTCGGCCGCCGCAATAGCTCCGCCGGCCGAAGCCAAGTGAGCATCGGTAATCAGTGACGCAAGATCCGGAACACCGATATGCACGCGTTCAGCGTCTGTCAGGCTGGCAAGCTGTGGCCGATACTCCTTAATAGCCGGTAAATCCAAAAGCCCTTCCTCGACAATTTGATCTCGCGTATATAGTAAACGTTCTTCCCGTTCTGGGTGAGAAGGTGTTATTGCCCAGTCAAACGCCGGAAAAAAGACCAACCCTAATGATTTATCACTCATTGTCCAGCCTCCGCATCTGCACCGGCATAAGAACTCCCGGTTTCAACTGCAGTCTACAGGTCATAATTTTACCAACTGTATTAAAGCCGCGTATTACGTTAAACTGCTCCTCATACAGGTGTTCACTATGTGCAGCAACTTCAAGCATTCCCCCAGCCTCAGCACGTTCTGCAAGATGAGTATCAGCAGCCTGCCATGCATCGTCTAGTGTAAACCGGTGTTTATTCAGTTCCCGTTTAATACCTAATTCCGGAACTGTATAGAATCCCTGCGCCGTATCGGCCCTAAGCGTGATTTCTGTTGTTGGTCTGGCCGAAGCGGCACCGATGGCGTTGGCTACCATATGTCCTGGCGGTATCTGCCATGGCAGTTCCAGTCGTTCGGCTACCAGCGGCACAAGCCCGCCAGCGGCGCCCCCAGCACCAATAATCAGTTCGGGGGTAAAAGTCTGACCGTGAACAATATCTTCCACTTTGTACACCGGTCTGGCCGCCTGTTCAGCCAGCATACCTTTTATCGATTGACATATAGTATTTACGGCCAAATGCAAAGTTTCCCACGCAGCGTCTTCCGGAGTCTGATCTGTTGTGGCAACTAGTGCCATAGCTTGCTGCGCCAGTGCCAAATCTCCATATTCAATTAAGCCGGCCACCCTAAGAGCATCGGTCACTGTTGGTTCAGAGCCGCCCTTAGCCATCGCCGGACCAAGGCGCATAGGGCCTACAGCCAATTCTCCATTCTCGCGTCGTACATAGCTGTCACCGCCAATACCTACCGAGCGTAGCCAAAAAGATCTGACTGCCGTAGGGTATTGATTTACCCTTGCCCCGCCTACGGCAAACAACGGCACACCGTTTTCCCATAAAGCAATATCTGTCGTAGTACCGCCAATATCTAAAGATATTGCCGATTCTGTCGTAGTGGCCAAGGCCATAATACCGAGAACACTTGCCGCCGGCCCGGTAAAAATTGCCTCTACCGGCACAAACTTAGCTGCTGCCAATGGCAAAGTCCCACCATCAGCTTTTAATACATATACCGGTGCAGCAATGCTCCGCTCGGCAAGCGCCGCCTCGATGGCAGTGGCAAACTTACTAAAAGTACGCCATACAGCAGAATTATAATAGGCCGAATTAATCCGCCTGGGGTAATTCAGCGAACCGGATACCTGAGCCCCCAGCGTTATATATTCAGGGTGCAAATACTCATTTACACAGTCGGCTGTTATTTGCTCCTGAGCCGGGTTGCGAACGGCAAATTTACCAGCCACGGCAGCAACCGTATACTCCTTTAACTCCCGGCAAATTGCAACAATTTCTTCTTTCACCGTTCTTGCCTTTTCCCGGCCGCGATGGTCAGTATAGCCAGTAAGAAAATATGGCTTTCCTGGCGTCAGGTCTGCCACGTTTAGTCCGGGACCTGCAAGAAGGAATAGCGCCACTTTATCGGTTTTTTCCTCAATCAAAGCATTTGTCACAATAGTTGTGGACAATGCCACCCGGCGGATTGCTTTTACATCCACGCCAACAAGCACCTTATCAATGGCTGTAACAATTCCACTCAGCAGTTCATGATGCGTAGTTGGGGTTTTGGCCGTTTTTAGCACCTGCCCATTGGCAACCACCACCGCATCCGTAAATGTCCCGCCAACATCTATTCCCAGCAACATCTTTTCCGCCTCCAAATCAAGCTAGGCCGACTGCTTACATACAGCACAGCCAATTGCCCCATTCAGTTGGGGATATTTAGGCACTATCACTTCCACACCCATTTCCCGGGTAATAAATTCCTTAATAGCTGTCCCCAAAGCCACTCCGCCGGTGAAAACTATTGTATCGCTTTTCAAAGCACTAAGCATCGGTTTTATCCGCTTATAAATCGTATAGTTGACACCGGCAGCTAATTCCGCCGTACTATACCCTTCAACAATCCGGCCAATAAGCTCTGATTCTCCAAAAATTGCACAGGTCGCGCTGAGCTCAACCGGATTTTCGCAGTAATTAGCCAGTTCATCAAGACTAATATCTAATACGGCAGCCATGTTTTCCAGATAGCGGCCAGTGCTTGCAGCACATTTATCGTTGGTCTGAAAATCAACCATCCGCCCTTTGCGTACCTTAATTACTTTGCTGTCCTGACCACCTAAATCAAGCAATGTAAAATCAGTCAGGCTTGTTTGATGTATTACTCCAAGCATATGTGCTTTAAGCTCAGGAATGACTGTTGCACCAACAATATTTATAGTATTACGTCCGTAGCCGGTGGCTGTCAGGGCTGTGACTTCAGAGAACCCCAAAGCTTCAAAATTTACTGCCAAACCTTTTTCTGTCCGTTGTCCGTAATCCCGATAAAACTTGGCAGTCTCATATATATTCGTCGCCTTAAGCTCCTTAGCAGCATCATCCATAATAACTAACTTAACACTACGGCTGCCTAAATCTATTCCACAGCGCATTTTTCATCCCCTCTAGCGAAGCATCTCAAGAAAACTGTCAATTCTAAGGCGGGTTCTGGCATCGATCTTACCCGGCTTATCGCCTTCAATCGTTATAATAGGCACATCGAGCTTCTGCCGCAAAATGATATCCTCAATCTGGCGGAAACAAAAACCCTGTACATAGTGAATAATTCCATCCAAATTTCGCCGCTCAATCTCGGCTTGAATATCCTTAATCCGGCCAAATACACCATAAGGATAAGTATACTGGCGGTATTGTTCTATAATATCATCGGTTGCAAAAGGCATGGCAAACTGCCGTTGCACTTCGTTGTACACAATCCTAGCGCCCATCATTTCCAAATAAGGATACAGATCCGTAAAAATCGGCGGCACACCGATATAACCCAATCTGAGGTCGTCAGCATACTCGGAAGCATTGGTAGCCTGGGTCAAAAAACGATCAACATCTTTCTCAAAGGCCGGTACATCGCTGTTAAAATCACTGCAGCTTACCTGGTACAAATGATTATGGAAACCGCTGACAACGTTTTCCTCCCAAGTCAATCTGTCAATTTCAGCCACCTTAAGCCGTAGCTTGTCCAATTTCCGTTTTACAGTTGTTACAGCTTCCCAATTAGTCCCTAATACTGACATAAGCTTTTCCATTTGTAGTTTTAACAAGTCATAATCTTTGTCAAAAGGATACGCAAACGGGATTGTTTCAATTCCTGCCAATTCATACGTTTCCATTAGAGCATGCGTATTACTGCAATCGCCTTGAGTAACGGCTATAACCTTATCGATCCCGCCAAAGCTGTCATTAAGCTCCTTATTTACCACAACAGAATACAAGCCCTTTATCCAACCACAAATATTTCTGGGGTATCCGGCTTCCTCGGCTGTTTCCACCATACGCCCTGCTTCCGGACTAGTTATAAATATATTGTTAAGATCGACAGGAATATGTCCTGCCGCCAGAATAATCTCGACCGGCACAGTAGTTGTAATGCCGATGCGGGCCATACCTTTTCGCCTCCTAGATATATAAGACAGAGGATAGTGCCCTACCCTCTGTCTTGTGCAAAATTCTTATTGTGCGCTAGCTTTTTGTGCAGCTATTCCGTAGTTTTTTATAATAACAATAGGGGTTTTTTGACTGGCATTACCAAAAGGATTGTCAATCAGTATCCGTGCTAATTCCTTAGGATTAAGCCCCTGTGTCACTCCTAGTACAGCCGCCCGTTTAAGGTCATTAACATCAGCCACGGCGGCGCCGTAACAGCCCAGCCGTTTCTTTATAGCTTCTGCCACCCCGTTAGGATCAGCCGGTCCATATACCAAACACTTATCAAAGGGCGGCATCGTGCCGGTAACATCATCAATTAATGCTGCCTGTTCACCAGCTAACTCATAAAACACGCCATTTTTTCCTACTAATTTCGCCAACATTCCTAAAAACATAGCCCAAGCTACCCGCCAAGTGCCTTCCGCATCCATAGCGCTTTGCATGCCATATGAGCTAGATAAGCTGCCCTTTTGGGGCACAAACCGGCATAGCACTCTCGCCATCAGTGACAGTTTCATATCTTCCGGGCGGACAAATCGCCCCTGAGTAATAGCAACAACGCTTTCAGCCACTGAAACTACATCATTGGGACCAATGTCGTCTTTTGCATATTTTTCAATAATATCAACAATATCATCTTTATTTGTAAGTATCCGGGTAGGTACTGGTTTCAGCTCCAACGCCTGCTCTGTCATATGTATATCCCCCTATCTGGCTGCAGCCTCACTGGCGGCAAGAGCCTTCTGTATTTCGGCAGCTGTCATAACCAACCGTGCTTTATCAATATACCAAGGACTGCGGGCAACTACCTGAAAGACAATGTCTATTGGCATGTCCACCATATCGGCCAGCGCCGCTTTGATGTCGCCCGCCTTTGCTGTAAATTTCACTGTCAAGATTATAGAACCCCCGGTAGTCTTAGGAACAATATACGCTTCCCAATAGCCGTCGTTACGGTTAACGCTATCCAGCGTCAACCGTGTATCTGTATCAACTGCGTCAAATTGCTCATAGGGCAAAAAGTGGCGCGAAAATACATCCATAAGAGTACCGTCTTGGGTACCGTCGTTGACAAAAGGTATTGTTGTTGTAAACGTTGCTGCATCCTGTGTCTTCTCTTTAAGACTAAATTCAGTACGTTGATCAACAATAAACTTAAAATGAGCATCCCCTTGATTGGCAATAAACAACCATATGCCAACAACTGCTACTAGCACAAGAATAATCAAAACAGTTAAAAATTCCACACTACTGCCTCCGTATCCGGGTATCGGCAAGAAACCCTTAAAATTAAACTTTTACACAATAATCCTGTAATTTAACCATTTCAAACGTAGGTAAAAACTCCTGAGACCGCGAGGACTCGATAGCACAAGCGGTAAACCTCTCAGCCCGTGGTAAATCAGCGGAAAAACATAACCGGACTTTACCTTGAGCGCGGGTAGCCAGCTTGTCGTGCTGAGCCAATTCGGTACGTGCCTCAGCTGCTGTCTCTCTAGCCGGATCGATAAGTACTACATCAGGCCCCATAACCTCTTGAATTACAGAACTGATAAAGGGGTAATGTGTACATCCTAGTATTAGAGTATCCACTCCGGCTTGTTTTAGTGGTATCAGATATTCCCTGGCAGCCGCTTCAATCTCGGGCCCGGACAACTTTTCCTGCTCAATAAGCGGAACAAACTTGGGGCAAGCCTGAGGAAAAACAACCACATCAGGGTTCTCGGCTTTAATTGCTTTTTCATGCTTCCCACTATTAATTGTAGCTTCAGTAGCAATGACAGAAATATGGTTATTACGACTGGCCTGAAGTGCCGCCTTGGCACCATTATTTACTCCGATTGATAAAAAAGGCATTGCCTTTCTTGCCTGTTCCAAACCAAGAGTTGTCATCGTATTACATGCAACTATTGTCATCTTAACTTTTTGTGCTAAAAAGAAAGTTAAAATTTCGTTCATAAACTGTAAAATTTCAGCTGGCGGCCTCGAGCCATAAGGAATGCGAGCAGTATCGCCAAAGTATATAATATCTTCCCCAGGTAATAAATTTAAAACTTCTTTAACGACAGTAAGCCCACCCAGTCCGGAATCAAAAATTCCGATTGGCGCATTGTCTCCCATGACGCCACCTCCTATCTAGTTAGTCTTTCTTGGCGCCATATATAATATGCAGCAGCCGCTACTGTTGACAAGGAATCTACGAAGCAGTCTAAATTGTTTTAAAAGGGTTATTCAATTTCTCAAAGTACTTATCCGGCAAACGAATAACCTTGCCTTGTTTGTCAGTAAATGCGTTCTGAGTACGCCCGGTAGCCAAAAGCATATTATCTTGTTCTCTGAGCACCCTGTAGGTAAAGACCATTTTTACTTTTGACACCTCAGCCAAAACAGCTTCAATAAGAATATAATCGTCAAACTTCGCTGATGCCCGATACTTACAATCAACATCGGTTATCGGAAAAACTATATTGTCGTCCATCATGTCGTTGAGCAAAATACCAATCTCGCGCAAATACTCCACCCTAGCCATTTCAAACCAGCGAAAATAATTGGAGTGGTGAACCACTCCCATCATATCTGTTTCAACAAACCTTACCTTTTCTCGTACCGTAATCATAGCTTACTTCCTATCCTTTTCATTACTGGAATACAATTTAGGCTTAGCCAACACAACGACAGCTAAACCCCTGCCCTTAGGCATAAGAAAAAAAGCACGCTATCAGCATGCTGGTAGAAGAAATTACATGTTTATTGTACTCTTCCATGGACAATTTTGTCAATGCCAGATTAACTTCGAGTTTGGACAAACTAATACCGGAGGTGAATATAATGACCATTATCAAACAAAGTATTAATAACGGTGCTGCGTCTAGAAAAGTAACTTTTGGCAACAAAAAAAATACGACCAACCACTCCAGTGATCATGACAAAAACGATCAAACCGCCCCCTTAAGACCAAACAAAGATGAGGAGTAATATTATGTCAACAATTTACAAA
>NZ_CP156925.1:1900000-2027500 GCF_041428845.1 Sporomusa rhizae | reverse complement strand
CAAAACTAAACAATGTAAAGTTTGTGCATCTGCCAAATGTACCGACCTGGAAGTAGTTCAGTTGTTACACCGAACGGTTCTCCCTAGAAAGGAGGTGATCCAGCCGCACCTTCCGATACGGCTACCTTGTTACGACTTCACCCCAATCATCGGCCCCACCTTAGACGGCTGGCTCCTTGCGGTTACCCCACCGGCTTCGGGTGTTTCCAACTTTCGTGGTGTGACGGGCGGTGTGTACAAGGCCCGGGAACGTATTCACCGCAGTATGCTGACCTGCGATTACTAGCGATTCCGACTTCACGGAGGCGAGTTGCAGCCTCCGATCCGAACTGAGAGCTTGTTTATGCGTTTGGCTTACCTTCGCAGGCTTGCTTCGCTTTGTTTAAGCCCATTGTAGTACGTGTGTAGCCCAGGACATAAGGGGCATGATGACTTGACGTCATCCCCGCCTTCCTCCGCATTGTCTGCGGCAGTCTCCTTTGAGTTCCCACCATTACGCGCTGGCAACAAAGGATAAGGGTTGCGCTCGTTGCGGGACTTAACCCAACATCTCACGACACGAGCTGACGACAGCCATGCACCACCTGTTTTCGTGTCCCCGAAGGGAGGAACTTATCTCTAAGTTTTTCACTCAATGTCAAGCCCTGGTAAGGTTCTTCGCGTTGCGTCGAATTAAACCACATACTCCACCGCTTGTGCGGGCCCCCGTCAATTCCTTTGAGTTTCAACCTTGCGGCCGTACTCCCCAGGCGGGGTACTTATTGCGTTAACTCCGGCACAGGAGGGGTCGATACCTCCTACACCTAGTACCCATCGTTTACGGCTAGGACTACCGGGGTATCTAATCCCGTTCGCTCCCCTAGCTTTCGCGCCTCAGTGTCAGACACAGTCCAGAAAGTCGCCTTCGCCACTGGTGTTCCTCCCAATATCTACGCATTTCACCGCTACACTGGGAATTCCACTTTCCTCTCCTGCACTCAAGATCCCCAGTTTCCTGCGCCTATACGGGGTTGAGCCCCGCACTTAGACACACGACTTAAGAATCCACCTACACGCCCTTTACGCCCAATAATTCCGGACAACGCTTGCCACCTACGTATTACCGCGGCTGCTGGCACGTAGTTAGCCGTGGCTTCCTCCTTTGGTACCGTCATTACTTTAGATTATTTACCCAAAGCACGTTCGTCCCAAACGACAGAGTTTTACGATCCGAAAACCTTCTTCACTCACGCGGCGTTGCTCCGTCAGACTTTCGTCCATTGCGGAAGATTCCCCACTGCTGCCTCCCGTAGGAGTCTGGGCCGTGTCTCAGTCCCAGTGTGGCCGTTCATCCTCTCAGACCGGCTACTGATCGTCGCCTTGGTGAGCCTTTACCTCACCAACTAGCTAATCAGACGCAGACCCATCTCTAAACGATAGCTTATATATAGAGGCCATCTTTCTTATCTTTATCATGCGATAAAGATACCACATTCGGTATTAGCACCACTTTCGCGGTGTTGTCCCCATTTTAGAGGCAGGTTATCTACGCGTTACTCACCCGTTCGCCACTAGGAGTTACAAGTAACTCCCCGTTCGACTTGCATGTGTTAGGCACGCCGCCAGCGTTCGTCCTGAGCCAGGATCAAACTCTCCATAAAAGTATATTTATGGAGCCTTGATGGCTCTATTATTTCTTGGAGCGGAAAACGAGATTCGAACTCGCGACCCTCGCCTTGGCAAGGCGATGCTCTACCGCTGAGCTATTTCCGCACCGTTAAAGTTTTGACGTGGTTTTATTAACCACTTGCACATCTGGCTTTCCGTACATTGTATTGAGACGCCATAATACGAAGGCCTATACAGCCATGCATGTTATGAGGCTCATACGATAGTACGCTATGATGCATTACTTACATTGTTCAGTTTTCAGAGAACACATTACCCTGTTAGCAACGGATTAATATTATAACATTCATTCTTCGTTATATCAACACTTTTTTTGTGCCAATTAATTCCGTCGTTACAGCGACTTATATAGAATACCATGTTGTTTATATTAAGTCAATTGTTATTTATTAGTTTTATTACTAGCCCAAAATGTCGTCTCTTTATATGTCCAAACCTGCACCTAGCAGGTGGGCATCCTGAGATATACTTTTGTCCTCCACTCTAAAGGCGGCTCGACAGCCATATATCATTGAATTCCCTATATATCAAAGTAGGTTGGACATATCTAAGATAACATGCATTCCAGGCATTTTTTTGGAGGCGACACCCAGATTCGAACTAGGGGATCAAGGTCTTGCTAACCTTAGCCTTAACCACTTGGCCATATCGCCGTCATTTCAGATTTATTACTATAGCAAATTTCATCAGTTATGTCAACTGATCGTTTTGCAAAAAAAATAGACCAATTCCTCTGATCTAGAATATTTCTGGTCGGAGCGGCAGGATTTGAACCTGCGACCCCCTGGTCCCAAGCCAGGTGCTCTACCAAACTGAGCCACGCCCCGAAGTTATAATGTTTAGTTATAATAAATGGTGCCGGAGGTCGGACTCGAACCGACACGGAGTTACCCCCGGCAGATTTTGAGTCTGCTACGTCTGCCAATTACGTCACTCCGGCATATGGTGCGGGAGAAGGGACTTGAACCCCCACGGTCACCCGCCAGATCCTAAGTCTGGTGCGTCTGCCAATTCCGCCACTCCCGCGTCCTCGGATTATAACTATACCAGTTGAATCGATTATTGTCAACATAAATTCAAGATTTTTTTAAACCCTTATTCTCGCCCGTCTTCATCTAGTGGTTTCAAAGCGGATTGTAATTTGGGACAATAAAAATCGGTATGTACCATTACTAATCTCCTGAACTCTCATTACATATCGGCCAACATCTGAAATTTCACAACTCAATTAGTTCTATTTAAGAGTTCCAATTAAACTTCTTTTTCTATAGGATGATTTATCGTGCCTAGCTGGTTTAGCTTCCGTATTACCGATTTGAATCAACTCTCTTGTCCAAAAAGCCGGCTTTGACTTTGTTAGCGCTTGGCTCCAAACAAATAATCGGAGTGAAATATAAATAAATAAAATTATAGCCAACGAATACATTTCCATTTTTGCAACCCCTCTCTAACTTATCTTTAATTCAAGTATATCACCATATATCAATTACTAAAAATGATTGATTTTAATATAATTAATCGTTTTTAGTAATTGATTGCACGTACAGTAAAAAAAACTTTGGGGATCAATCGCTACCTGAAGATAAAGAAAACACGGCTTGCGCCGAGCCTTTGGCGAAAGCGGAAGTCGATGTTGCCCTTATCCAGGCGAAAGTTATACTTTCTAGTGTGTGATATAGTGAATATAACAGGAAAAACCCATTGACTTCGTGTAAGATGAAAGTATCTGACGAAGAACTTCATTCTTACTACCTACTACCCCTAGGAGGTTGAAGTCAATGGGTTCTACATCAAATAATATTCAAGGTAAGAAAGGTTGTCAATTCTCTCAACTCCTTCGTGGAGTAAATTTTGAGCAGGTTTTGTTAGTAGCAATTGATGCGGCTAAGTTTCTACCTAAAGCACTTATTTGTAATTACTTTGGTGACATTATTGATCACTCGTTCTTTTTCTCTGTCGACAAACCTGGCTTGAATCTATGTCTCGCTAAATTGGAGAAGGCTAAGGCGACATTTAACATTGAGAGAGTATTTATCGGTATCGAAGCCACCGGGCATTATTATGAAGATATAGTTCGCTTCTTTACTTCCCATGGGTATACCGTAGCTATTATTAATGCTGCTACTACCCATGAAGAACGTTCCAGTGCTCTCAATTGGTGTAAAACAGATGATCGTGATTTAGTTGCTATCGCTTATTCCTTAAAGAATAATAAGGCTACCCAATCACAGCTCCCTACGGGACATTACCGACAATTACTCGCCTTAACCAGAGCTAGAAGACAAGAAATTAGAAAGCGTTCCGTAATTCGCATTGAAATCAGAAATTTGATGGACAAAATCTTCCGTCCCTTTCAAGGTTTAGTGTCCTTGCATCATAACCGTCCCAAAAAGGTCCGTATCTTTAGCGATTTTTTTGGAAAATCATCACTTTGGTTCTTGAAGAACGCCCCCCATTCATCAGATATCCTCCGACTTGGTGAACCAGGCTTGCGGCGCATTTCTAAAGAGCACAATTTAAAACTGCGTCAAACAACTATTCAGAAACTTTTACAAGCGGCACAATGCGCTTATTCACTCTCAAAAGCAGAATTAGAACCAGAACTTCTTTTGCTGCAACTTAAACTAAGTGATTTAACGCGATTAGATGATAATATTGACCGACTTGAAAAGGAAATGGAGATACTCCTTCTTCAGACAGATGGGTATTTGCTATTAACAATTCCGGGAATTGGTGCTGTTACTGCAGCCGAATTATTTAGTGAAATTGGCGATATCTCTAATTTTGATTCAGCAAGTCAACTCATTAAAAAGGCGGGAACCAATCCAATGGTAAGACAATCCGGCGGCCAAAAAGGTTACTATGGGCGTATTACAAAGCAAGGTAACAAGCATTTGCGTTACGTACTTTACCAGGCAGGTCGCAACATATGTCGTCATAATATTGATTTGAAACCGTTCTTTGACCGTTTGAAACAAAAAGGTAAGCATTCCAAAGTAATTTTCATTGCCATGGGTAACAAACTGCTCAAGATCGTATTTGCCATGCTAACAAAAAAACAGCCTTTTCACTCAAAAACAGCAAAAACGATTATCAAAAATGAAGTGTTAAAAAAGCTAAGGCACCAAAAATCCCTCGAACTATTATCTGCGTAAGCACGACAACATAGAGCTTTTTCGCTCTGGGACAGAGCGGAGATCGAATACTTTCTTGAGGCTATGACCTCGTCTGATAGCATTATCCACCTCGTCCTGTAAATGCGAATTGTACGTTAATATGAACTTGTACTTTTGCTAGATTGCATCCCTACAGTGATTGAAACGAGGTATTTTCCCGGTTCAAGTCCGAGAGGGGAAAAGCTCTTTTATTCTGTTCTTCGTCAGTTACTGTATGTTTAATGGTAATTTCTGTTAATCGATTAAGGCAACAGGCGTATTTGCTATGCTCAGATTTCATAAAAAATTATTTGACATAGTACGCTATCAGAACAAAAAAAAATGCCAAATTCGCTTCTATTTAAGACTGCTTAGTTGATGGTTACTTGTTTCGTTATTATCCTCTAAATTCTATTAGTTCCCCATCAGGGCCGACAAATACTACTCTGCGCCAACCTTCTTCACTGGGCTCGCGGGTTCCTGCCGGATGAGCTTCGGTATCAATAGGGATGCCGGCCTTCTTTAGCCGGGCATAATCTTCGTCAAAGTTATCACTCTCAAGGCAGAAGTGAAATCCTTGGTTTGTTTGTCCTTCCGGCATATGTATTAACTCTAAAACGGTGTCGCCCAATTTAAGATAAACTATCTTTTCTATGGTAGGCACAGGCACATTTTGTTCATAATACTTTTTAAAACCAAAATTGCCTTCGTAAAAATGTATAGATTTTTCCCTATCCTTAACGATAAAGGCTACATGATCAATGCGTTTAAACATTAGACTGCCCCTCCGACCAGTATTCCTAATTATAGTTTCAGTTAAATTCATTCACTATAGTATTGACTTACGAACCAAAAGATATTTAAAGTAATGTATCGGCAGCCGAAGCAATCTAAAATAGCAATTTAATTTAAATTTGTTTACTAACCAAGCAAAATTTGCTAAAATGTATTGAGAATAATTATCATTTAATCGGAGGTAACTATGGAATTTTTCAAATCGATGGGATACTTTGTTCTTGCCGGCTTATTTGAAATTGGGGGAGGGTATTTGATCTGGTTATGGCTACGTGAGGGCAAAGGTCTTAGCTATGCATTAGCTGGAGCAATAATCCTTGTCTTATATGGAGTAATACCAACATTACAGCCTACGAATTTTGGTCGAGTTTATGCAGCATATGGTGGTGTTTTTATAGCCTTATCTATTCTTTGGGGATGGGGCGTAGATAAAGTTATTCCTGATAAGTTTGATATTATTGGTGGTGTCATATCGCTAATTGGAGTAATGATTATAATGTACTGGCCTAGATGATGATGTCAACATTAAAAACGAGCTAACCGAAAAGCCCATCCCCTAGCTATGCGCTAAGGGTGGGCTTTCATCTTATACGCATTAATCTAATTTATAGACTTAATGCTTCCTGCAATTTAACTTTCAAGTAGAATTTATACTACCACTTAGGTATTAACCCTGTTATTATAAAAGTTGTCTATTGGGGATATTACCCCCAGCAGTTTGAGTTCTTTACATAGAAGAACAAATGATAAAAAATGGCTAGAGGCTACAGATATAAGCCTAGCATTGTTGAGAAATAAATATAGTCCTCAGAAGAGAGTTGCAGGGGAAGTTCCTTGATTAGTTTTTCAACTCTTCAATTTGCTTTTGTATGATTTCAATTTGGTCTTGCAATTTTTTCAACTTAGACTCTAGATTTCTGATTGACTTATTACTTTTTTCTCTATTAGGAGGTTCAGAAAAATCTTCTTCATCTGACTTTTTTTCTTTTTCAATTGTCTTCTTGTCTTTTTTCGGTAATTCTTTTTCTTTTTCGGCTAATTCTTTTTCTTGTTGCGCTTTTATGAAGTCATTAAGTAGTGTTCGCTGGGAAGAAATAGTAAACAAAGCTTGTGCCACTAAAAAAAATCCATTTCCCAAAACATTAAGCTCATCGATGGTTAGTGATTGTGCAATTGTAAGGCCCAATGCAAAGAAAAACACTGTGAGTTCCTCGGGGGATAATTCGAATAATATGGATTCCCCTGGGATTTCTCTAAACTCTTCCAAGACCTCCCCCCCACTAAACCAATCTCCTGCGCTCTCCAATATATGCGTTACCGGTTATATCTGTGCCTTTTCGTCATAGAATCGGCCAAACTTCCTATGAAATCAAGATATATTGCTTAACAACCCGGCGGCATATTGGGATAACATCAAAATAAAAAGCTGACCACGAGGCCAGCCGATAGTTTTAGTCTTTTTATTTTTCTCTATTCGATATTGTTAATAACATCCTGAGTTATATCAACCTGAATTACATTAGTTCCACCAAAGATAATAGAATTTTTATAAAGTACCATTATTAGGTTCTTTTCCTTGGCAACCTTTACTATTGCTTGTTTTACTTTTTCGTCTATTTGTTTTTCCAAATCGACTTTTACCCTCAAAAAGTCTGCATACGCCGCTTCTTGCTTTTTCTTAAATTCTTCCGCTGAAAGATTAGGTTTTTCAACTTGTAATTGATTAGTTAACTCTTTACCTTTTTCATTTAGTTGTCTTTGAAATTCCCTTACTTGCGGACTTTGCTGCATTACAATACTTACGTCAATAACTCCAATTCGATTCATTTCCGTTGATGGTTCTGCTGCTAATGCCGTTCCAATTGTCAAAAGGGTAATTACTATAAAGCTAACTATTATTTTTTTCATGTAACTCCACCTTTACTTTCTATTGTAAAGTTATTAATTCTTACTATTATCCTTAAACCCCTGCCAATATCACCATTAAGTTACATAAATTACATGTGTAGCCCCCTTCTACCTTACTACTAAAAATACAGCCTAACTACCGGCTAGAATACTGCAATTTTAGCAACCGGATTAACCACTTTCCTCGCCATAGGTGTCACCGGATAAATTGCAACAAATACACCTGATACTTTATAAGTCTCGCCGTCTGACCTTCTCCCGAAGCAGCCCCAACCACGCCCACAGGCATAAGCTTTTATCAATATTGAAGCATCTCCACTAAGAAGTAAGCAACAAATGGCATCTACTGTATTTAATTCATTAAATATGCTTAACCTATATTGAGACTTCGCTGGAGGCTATATATCATGGATATAAACTATGTACTTTATCAAATTAGGGCAGACTTGTGGAATGCATTACTCACCCAATGGCAAACTAACATAACTACTCCGAAGTATTGGGGCGCTATATCAATAATAATAATAGCTTATATTGTTTGGTATCGGCTTACGGACAAGACACGACTGCTAAACCTGCTATTTTACGGCTCTCTAATCACGGTAATGCAGAGTCTTGTTGATCTTTTGGGAACAACTTCAGGACTCTGGTACTACAAGGTTCCAATACTGCCATTCACAACAAGTGTTTTGCTTCGGGATTGGACTTTAATCCCCCTCACTTATATGCTAGTACAACAATATAGTTCTACTTGGCGACAATTCTTTATATGGAACACGGCAGGAACGTTCTTCCTTTCATTTATTATTGCACCAATATTCTCTGCGCTCGACATCTTACAGTTAATGCAATGGAACTACTTATACGCTTTTGTTGCTTCGTATGTGACGGCAATTCTCTCGCGCGCCGCTTTTCACTTAGTTGTACAAGTTCAAAATGCAGCTCTTGAAGAAAAAACTAGTCCATTGACTACTACGCTGATGCATCCGGCGTTCAAACCTTTAGATAAACAAGACGACAGCGATGAATAGAAATCCTCGATATAAAAAATAAGAGATATTTAGTCTCTTTTTGTTTTATCCTAAATGACATTGAATTACGCGTAGAACTTAGGCCTATGCCCCACAAATAAAAAGAGGGGGTCTCAAAATGAGGCACCTCCTTTCTATGCCTAAAATACAAAAGCTGGGTTCCGAAGAACCCAGCTTTTGGTGTAAAATTTAACTGAACATGAAAAATTTAACACATACAGATTATACCTTAGAAAAGGCAAGTTATCAATTGATACTGCCGCTACATTGTGTTTAACTTGTGATAATGTCACCTTGTAGACTATCGCGATAAAATGTCACTATGAACAACGAGGTGCGTTATCTATTGTCTGAATCACAACTGAATAGATTTAGTGTTATTTCAAAAGTCATTGATGGTCATTTAACTATTGCTGACGCGTCTGTAAGTCTGGGGATTAGTGAACGCCAAATTCTGCGTCTAAAGAAAGGAGTCATTCTCGAAGGAGCTGCGTTCTTAATTCATAAAAATACTAACCGCAAACCTAAACACGCTTTAGATAATGAACTTGTTGAGAAAGTTATTTCTCTGAAGCAGTCCGATCTTTATAATTCAGCCAACTTCGTACACTTTCAAGAACTGCTGGAACGCCAAGAAAGTATTAAAATTAACTATTCGGCTCTTCATTCTACCCTCACTCAGGCTGGTATCAAAAGTCCCAAAAAGCGTCGTCGATTTAAACCACATCGTCGCCGTAAGCGCAAGTCTCAAGCTGGTCTTCTCGTTCAAATGGACGCGACTCCCTTTGAATGGTTCGGAGACTTTAACAAATTTGCTCTGCATGGCGCTATCGATGATGCTACCGGCAATATTGTCGGCCTTTATATGACCAAGAACGAATGCCTTCACGGTTATTGGGAAGTCACTCGTCAAGTTTTATTTAACCATGGTATTCCTGTTAGTTTATACACCGATAGACACGCTATCTTCCTCTCGACTAATGCTTCAAAGCTTACTGTTGAGGATCAACTCGCTGGCAGAGTAGTCAATGATACTCAGTTCGGTAGAGCCATGAATGAACTAGGCATTACCCTCATTCCTGCTCGTTCTCCTCAGGCTAAAGGCCGCGTAGAACGTCTCTGGGAAACCCTTCAAAGCCGCCTGCCGGTAGAATTTAAGATAGCCGGTATTTCTACTATCGACGAGGCAAATGAGTTCTTAACTCGCTATATACCTTTATTCAATGCCTCATTTTCTGTTGAACCTGATAACGCGGAATCTGCGTTTAGGCCATTATCACCGAACCTAAATCCTGATACCGTCTTATGTGTGAAGCTTAGGCGTTCAGTAGATGCTGGAGGTGTATTTTCTTTCTATAACAGGCACTTTAAAGTCATTACAGAACCAGGACTTCCGCTGCTGCCTCCCAAGGCGAAAATTACTGTTTTAGTAAGTCCTTCACTTGGCATCAAGGTTCAATTCAAAAATACGCTTTTTGACGTTCTTCCTTATATTAAAGCAAAGAGAATTACTGAACCTAAGACTGCGGCAAACAGTTTGGACAAAAAACATTGGCAACCACCTGACAGTCATTATTACAAGTACGGACATAACCTTATGAAAAAAGTCACTTTTGAGGATAGCAACAGCGACATCTTAATGATGCTCGAAAGTATCTTCCTCAAGAAATATGCCTAATCCTAGAGTGACATTTTCACACGATAGTTAACTCCCTTTTAGGGTGACATTTTCAAAAGTTATTGACAGCAAGAACTACAGATAACTCTGTCGGCAAAGGGTTGCTAGTTGTCGCGTACTCAAGTTTCTGAATGCCATGCTCCAGCGTATATTCTTCTGCGTTCTATCTCAAGCTGTACAGCCTCACATTTCTTTATCATTGATGGCTAGAAGGCTTTCTTCCACATAATTACGGCACAAATGTTTTCTCCCCACGTTCGGAGGAACATATACAAGTCCTTACAAATATCCCTAATCCCACGCCACGACTGACTTCGTCAGTCGTGTTTTCTTTGCAGTAAAACTACACACTCGACATGCCATTTGATAGACAAAAGATACTGATTCGCGTATTTGGAGTTTTGCGAAAAGGTTCGCCCCCTGATTTTAGGGGGGCGCGACTACCTGCATTAAGGAATTTTCTATTCTGACTCTCCTGTCCGTTTGTTTTAATCTTTGACTCTGTTCGTATTTATCATGGTAAGCAGATATGTCCATAATTAAATATAATATTGTTGGAATAGAGAATTTTGATAATTGTAATGTTATTGATTATTGATTTTGTTTAATGTCCAAAGAGCCATTTAATATCATACTGCAATTTTTAGAGATACTTCACCTTGCCGGGGTCAAAGAAACCGCGAGGTCTGCATACCTCATCAGGAACTCCTACAGCGATGAGATTAAACGGTACGCTTGTAACCTTAAGCACCTTACGCAGTCCTTCGACTCTTTCTTTTATTGGATAGACTCCACACCAACAGGTGCCCAATCCGAGGTCGGTCGCCTGTAATAGTATGTTTTGTGTCGCCGCAGCACAGTCCTGCGGGTAAAAGCCCGCAGAGAGTCCAGATTGTTCATCAGGTAATCCACAGACAACGATACACAACGATGCCGTAAGTAACATTCTTGAATAAGGATGTACTTGAATAATTTCATTGAACTTATCTTTATTTTTTACTACTACAAATTCCCAAGGGCGAGTGTTAATTGCGGATGGGGCCATCATGGCAGCTTCCATCAACATATCAATCTGCTCCTGGGGAATTTGAGCCTCGGGTTTAAATTTTCGTATACTTCTACGCGCTCTAATAGCTTCCGTTGTTGTCAATTTCATTACCTCCATTCGATTTTTTCCTGATTACCCTTGTTTAAAATATAGAGTATTCTTGAGACTGATTTTCACAGTTGCTTGGCTCGTTACAGAAATCTTATGGATACATAAACTCCTTAATTGAATTTAATATAACTTCAGGGGCTTCCTCCGGGATATAGTGTCCGCAATGAGGAACACCAAATCCTGTTACATTCGCAGCGCGTTCACGCCATGCTGAAAGAACATCAAAAAATCTATTAAGCTTTCCATCATTCCCCCATAATACCATAATCGGTACATTGATAATTTTTTCCCTGTCTTGCTTTTCATGCTCCAAATCAATGGTTGCACTGGCCCGATAATCTTCACAGATAGAATGTATTCCTTCCGGTGTAGCTAAATAGCTTACAAATTTGGCTTTGACTGCTTCCGGAAAAATTTGTTCACTTTTCTCAGCGTCATTATACTGACCCAAAAAAGACGTATAAATATCTCCCGATTTACAGCTAAAATACGTTCTGGAAGTCCCTTCTGTTGAGCCAGGAAAAACCAATGATAATAGGCAATAGCAAAATCTTTATCTGTCCGGTTATACATATCATAACCTGGGATAATGTCTAAAAGCATACATTTTTTTATGTTTTCCTGATAGTCAAGCAACATGCGATAGGCAACACGTGCTCCACGGTCATGACCCACTAAATAATAGGAGCTATATCCCAGTTTCTCCATTACCCTTGCTTGGTCAGTTGACATGGTTTTTTTTGAATAATTTGAATGATCCGGTAATCCCTGTGGATGTGAACTTTCTCCGTAACCGCGCAAATCGGTCAAAACCACAGTATACTTTTCTGTAAGTGCAGGTGCAATTTTATGCCACATTAAATGTGTTTCAGGAAATCCATGCAACATAAGCATTGGTTCGCCATGTCCTGCACGCGCAACTTTGATCAAAGAATCACCAGTATCGACCATCATTTGTTCAAAGCCATCAAGATATCTACACATGATCTAATTCCTCCAGGCTTATTTCACTTTTATATCACACATTCTTTCTTTTATTCGAGCCATATGATTTTTTTCTCTAAATTTGGGTCTTTACGCGGAACTGGCTTTGGCGTGTCCTCCGGGTAGCCCAGAGGTGTTACAGCTACTATCTCTTTATCATCCTGGATACTTAAAATGTCATGTAAACCATTTTCATCATAAAGCGGACCGGTCATCCAGCAGGTACCGAGCCCTAAATTCGCTGCTGCCAGCACGAAGTTTTCCATAGCGGCACTTGCGCTTTCAAGATCGGCTTTTGCTTCCTTTGGATCGCTGTGCTTTTTGACAAGTACCACTACAACCACCGGTGCACTACCATAATCAGACGCAAATCGTAGAAAAGCTTTGTTTGAGGCAATGTTGCCGATGTTTTTGATCTTAACATTACTTGTAAACTTCTCTACGATGTCCCGATAGCTTTCACTGAGGCGTTTAATCCATGCTCCGCTCACGACGAGAAATTCCCATGGCTGCCGGTTCGATGCCGATGGTGCCCAATTAGCACAATCCAATAACTTTAAGATATTCTCTTTACTGACCGGCTCGGTTTTGTATTTCCGAACAGAGCGCCTGCTTTTAACTAAAGTAAAAAATTCCATTGAATCTCTCCTTTTTTAATGAGTACTCTCAGGAACTCTTTGTACGCTGATTTGTGAGATTTGTTGTCAGATGTGAGGCATACGTGGAAATGTGTATACAATTGCCGAAAATCAAAAGGTTTCCCTGAGAGTGCTCGTTATATACCAAACCTAATATAGGCTTAATGTATTAAAAATTTTGTACCAAACCCTTTTCCCGAATTTTGTGCTGACTTAAATTCTTTTTCATCAGCTTTGTCAAGCACCACTACATTCTCAGGATAAAGCTTTCCCAGTAACGCCCACTGCACAAAATGATTTCCACCGGTGGAAATAAAATGGATACCTGAATCGTCTGTTACCAATCCTGTTAAGGCGAGCACATCCCCTGCACGGTGTTCCTTTATATCCGATTTTACTGTCACAGGCAATCCCGAATCTGACTTAGGACATTGATTGGGACGATACATAAATCGATGTCCTCGAAATGCCTGACCGAGATCTATCTCATAATAAGTAGAGTTAATTCTTAACCGATATTGAAGGTTGAATCGATTCGATCCACTGCGGACCGGGATGAGTTGTGCCTCATGGATATCTTCAATCTCCTGACTTTGTAAATCAAGTTGAAGCGGCTGTCCAGTTCCTATCTGGCTGCGCGGTATCGAGTAATAATCACTGGAGACATAATCAAAAGCGACAGACAACGGCTTATGAGTATCGGTAACTACCGTCCATACAGGATGCCAATGAAGAAGATATTTTGAAGCTCTAGTGGGTGATTCCCCCAAACTTGCAGGAAGTATTGTTCCAAAGCGGTATTGAAATCCATACCCGACCGCAGATAACTCCGGACTTAATAAGCTCTGAGCAAAGCCAACGATTGCCTTATGTGTGAGCCTCTTCCCCAGAAGTTCAGATAGAAATTTCGTATGGGCTTCTTCCAGAAATCTTAAACCTTTCTCGTCTGTTTTTTCTATGACTTCAATCGGAACTTCATCCCAATTATCGAAAGGAATAAGTGCCTCTCTCAAGAGTACAAGTTGATGCATATATTCATTGAACAATTGCATAACTACAGGGCTTCCTGTGGGTCCGGCAAGAAGTTCAAAAACCGGCACCGTCCATAGATGACCGTTACAATGGCTTCTAAAGCGTAATCTAGCAAGCTTTTCCTGTCCGCATTTTTTGAAGGCCCAACGTTGTGAGTTAAATTCACGTGCCCATTGGGATAAAGTTTCACCGATAAGCTTTGCCTGCTTTGTAATCTCTGCTCCTGCAGCATGTTCGAGTGAGAGCGATTCAAGCGGCAAAACAGATTCTCTCCCGCTAAGTGACATGCTGGAACGGATACTATTCAACAGGGCATCAGCATCCGCTGCCGTGCCGAGCTGAATAAGTATTGCTTCGAGAAGTGTGTCAAGCTCTCGGATTATGTCTTTTGCATGATACACACCACTAGGAAGATTCCAATCCGCATAACCATTAGAATGTTGTGTTATAGAATCCATTGACGACTTAACCGCTAGCGAATCAATATCAATGCGTGTTCCCCATATTATGTACTGGTTGTCTAAGTCTAACTGATATTCTGACATATTGTTTTCATCTCACTTTCTTATTTTATGGCTAAGTAAGCCGCATCGATATCCATAGCATCTTCTTTAGTACTGCCTGAAAACTGCATCTTGGATATAGAATGTCTTCTCTTATTCAAGCTAAAAATTCGCATTATAATCACCCCCTTAATTGGTTGAATTTAAGTGTACCACCTATTATAATAAATATGAAGTACGCATCTTTTTGTTATATACTAAACAAAATGTAAGTAAGGAGTGATCAATGTGAAAGAGCTTAAAAAAGCAACCGAAGAAGAATGTCCCTTCAACGGTTGTCCTATTGAGTATACGTTATCAATTGTAGGTGGAAAATGGAAATGGGCAATTTTATCACTCATAGCTCAGGATAAAATAATCCGATATGGACAAGTGAAAGAAAATTTACCAAAAATAGCGCATAGGACTTTAAGTCATCAGTTAAAGGAGTTAGAAAAAAGCAATATTATTCATAGAAAGCAATACAATCAGGTGCCGCCCAAAGTGGAATATTCGTTAACCGACAGGGGTAAAAGTTTGATTCCCATTCTTGACCTGATGTCACAATGGGGGATAAGTAACAGGGAAGGATAATAAGTGTTTTTTTACTGCCACATAAAAATACACCCTCGCAAACATAAAGTGTGGACTGCTCCCGGTTGACCGGACAATAATAAAGCGACCTACCGCAGAATCTCTTATAATTACGCTGACTGGCATCGTTTTTCAAATGGTGTCAGTCTTGTTTTTAATTGAATTCGTTCATGGTTATAAAAATGTATATATTCATCAATTAATTCACGTGCTTCTTCGAATGTCTTTGGCCTTACTCTATGGATACATTCTGATTTAAGAATACCAAAGAAATTTTCGGCACAGGCATTATCTAAACAGTTTCCTCTCCTTGACATAGAGGGAGTAATACCATATTCTTTTGTTAGGTTAAAATATGCTGTGGAGGTATATTGAAACCCTTGGTCGCTATGGAGCTGCAACCCATCAGCGACCTCTTCCTTTATCATGGCTCTCTTAATCGTTTCTGTAACAAGCCTAACCGTTTGCTCAGTACCAGTTTGATAGGAAATAATACTGTCATCAAATAAGTCTTTAATCATGGAAAGGTAAAGCACTCCTTGTGATGTATGAATATATGAAATATCAGTAACCCATTTTTGATTCGGTTTTTCCGCTTTAAACTGCCTGTTTAATATGTTTTCGTATTTATGGAGTTGCTGCCCATACTTCTTATACTTTTTTCGTCTCCTGATCTGCGACAAGATCCCGTATTTGTTCATAATACGTAATATTGCATTATGGTTCACTTTTAGGCCAGCTTCCCGCGATAGCCATATTTTCACTCGGCGATATCCATATATTCCATGTGTTCTCTTTTGGCATTCGCTAATAAGTCCTGCAATAATCTGATCCTTACCGGTGCGATTCATGCGTTTAACGAATTCATAATACCCACTGCGGGAAACTTCGAAAAAATTACACATCGCGGTAATACTAAACTGTTCTTTGTGGCGATAGATTGCAGCATACTTAATATTCGCCTTCACCTCCTTCCAGCGAGTTGAAGAAAAGAACGTAGCAATTGGTTTTCCATTCTCAACAGTTTAATTTCATTATCCTTTTCACTTTCACCAGATATATAGCCTTTGGGGGGCCTCCCCCTCTTACGGGGGACAATACCAGCCTCATAGAGTCGTTGATTTCTCCTGTGCCTTAGAACAAAAAACTTAACTACATACTTGTCCTTGAAACCAAAGTGCTCAGCTACTTCTCGTTGGGTTTTACCGCTTGCTAGCATTAGTAACACTTCTTGTTCAACTGCTTTTATATGGGTGTATTCCCGCTTTTTTTCTTTTGACATAAAAGTACCTCCTCTTGTATATTTCATTGCTGAAATTCTACAGGAGGAGGTACTTTTTTACAATGTCTGTTTTTCAGGATTCAGTCCACAGTGTGTGAGGGTGTTTTAATGATTAATCATGTTCTATTATAATTCCGGTTTATGAGTTTATTTAAAATAGGTGTCTCTCCCAGCACAGACTTCAAATACTTAGTTAAAAACCATCTAGACTTACTATTTACCAGGAGAACAAATCCTGGTTCTTCGCCGATGCTTTGCAGGAGTAATTACGGGTCACATATGCCAGACTGCCGCTAACTGTCACGTACTTTTGCTGCTTAATGGCAACCGTGCTGTTCTGCGTACTTTTTACTACTGCCATTCCTCCTTTCTTCATATTCGTAACATGCAAAGGGCACACCCCGAAGGTGTGCCTCAGAGTGTAGACAAATCCCGCTTCAGGCCGGAAGGCCAACAAGCGGGATTTGTTAATAGTTACGAGTTTCATAAATTTTGATAACATAGACGGAAAAGTTCTTGAAAAAGGCGGTAACATACCGCGCTTTTTTTTCCACATTGCTAACTTCTTTAAATTCATACACGCAAAAAGAAGCGTGAGGTAGTGTTGTACTTTCCTCAAGCCACGATAGCGAGTATAGCGCATTCCATGTCTTTCTTTCGCATCTGCGAAGACACGTTCAATGGTTTGGCTTCGGCGGCGATATAGGTCTTGGCCTTGGTGAGTATGACGGACATCCTCTGCATATTCAACGTAAGATTCCCAGATATGCCGGTTTACGACTTTTGTAAAGTTTTGGCTTTGGGTACATTGTATACGCAGTGAGCATTGGACACATATCTTGGGATTGCTTTTGTATTCCCGATAGCCTTCTCTATTTGTAGTGGAATATTTTAGCACTTGGTTATTGGGGCAGATATAGCAGTCATAGTATTCGTCATAAACATACTCGTATTTCTTAAAGTATCCTTCTTTAGTCATGGGGCGTTTGTAGGGCATAACCGGTATTTTATTTGCTTGCATAATTTCACGACATACTCCCGGCGTTTTGTAACCAGAATCGGCAACTACTGCTTTTATGTCATTAAATTTTTCAATGACATCTTGAAATACATCGGTAAACACCTGACTATCATGAACATTACCTGGGGCTGTTTTAACACCAAGAATAAAATTGTTGCGCTCACAGGCCACTGTGGCGGTGTAAGCAAAGCAACGCTCTTTTTCACCTTTATGGAACATACCACTTTCTGGGTCAGTTGTACTTTCTTTGACTTCCTTTTCTTCAATCATTGTTCCGTCAGAATCATTGTCGTTGTCATCGGTAAAAGGTTTCTTGCCATGTGATTCACGGTCAGCGTTAATTTCAATCATCAATTCACGCTTATATTTATGTACTCGATGCTGGGCCATCTTTTTAACATACTTGTTTTTATTGGCGTTGGCCTTAATATGACTAGCATCAAAAAATACAGCATCTGCTTTGATAAAACCACATTCTATGGCCTCAAATAACACTCTTTCAAAGATTTTTTCAAAGAGGTCACTTTCTTTAAACCGTCTTTCATAATTCTTCCCGAAGGTAGAAAAATGCGGTATCTTCTCCTGAAAGCCGTAGCCTAAGAACCAGCGGTAAGCAAGATTGACTTGAGCATCGCTAATTGTTTGACGCATAGATGTAATACCGTACAAAATCTGCAGTACTAGCAATTTTATCAGAACGACCGGATCGATACTGGGTCTGCCAGTAGTATCACTGTATAAATCTTTAACTTCATCATATATAAAATCGAAATTTATGCTTGCATCAACTAAGCGCAGTAAATGATCTTGTGGAACTAGCTCGCTTAGACAAACAAATTCGACTTGGTCGGTTATCACTCTGTTTTTCTTCTTAAGCACGATTATCTCTCCCAATCTCTTATTATCTCTTATTATCTCTTATTATCTCTTATTATCTCTATTTTACTATATTTCACACCGGATTAGAAGAGGTTCTCAAATATAAAAAGGCTGCCGACTTTGTCGACAGCCTGGGGCACACCCCGAAGGTGTGCCTTCTACGTCTAGAACGTATGCAAAATTTATAATTTTTTATTGATTACTACCGTTAAACAGAAAATATAGCCCATCAAAGTTTGTCTGTCCAATTTTTTCAAATTCAATCTATTACTCTCAATACTATCATTTTTATTAGTATATAATAAAAATGTGCGTACTTGCAATAAGTATTATATGCTGATAGTATTTTGTTAAAGTTAATGGAGGGAGTGATATACGATGAACTTTTTGTTATTAAAAACAAAAGCACAGATTTTTAGTTAAATTCCTGTACTTAAATAAATTTAGGAGGTAATAAGATGAGAAGAACAATCTGCCTATTATTAACCCTGCTAATGCTTGCTTTCACTATGACCGGAATTTGTACAGAGTATGTACAAGCAAAAAGCGCCAATTCCCAAACTTACGTATTGGTTCATGGTGCTTGGCACGGTGCTTGGTGTTGGGATCAAATTGCCAACAACCTAAGAGCCGAAGGACATAAGGTAATCGCAATCGATTTACCAGGACACGGTCAGGATAAAGCCCCGGTAAATGAACAAAACTTGGAAACTTATGCCCAGGCTGTTGTTAAAGTTCTTGATCAACAAAAAAAACCTGTTATTTTAGTGGGACATAGTATGGGTGGAGCTGTAATGAGTCAAGCAGCTGAATACAGGCCAGAAAAGGTAAAAAAATTAGTATATGTTACGGCATTTTTGCTTAAAGATGGTCAGAGCGTAGATGGAGTCACTGGCCTCAACCCAAAAGACTGGTTTAAAATAGCTGATACGGGTGCAGTGGTTTTATCACCAGACAGAAAGACTACAACTGCTACACCGGATTTTGCCAAAGAAGCATTTTTACACGATGTTCCTTCTGCTGTGGCTAATAAAGTTATAGCACAGTTAAGTCCAGAAGCGCTTGCAGCGCACTATGGTATTTTGCACTTAACTTCACATTTTGAAAGTATTCCTAAAATTTTTGTCAAATGCGGCCAGGATCGTGCAGTACCCCCAGATGTCCAGGATAAAATGATTCAAGCAACACCTGTTGAAAAAGTTTATTCCATTCCAAACAGCAGTCATTCACCATTTTTGTCACATCCTAAGGAACTTACAGATATCCTATTAGATGTTGCTACAAATCTATAAAATAAAAGCGATATATATAATTAAATGCCGAGTAAGAGATGAATAATTAAGTAACGATAATAACTGTTGAGTTCAAAAAGTATACTAAGACCTAAATGGTAAGGGCACTCCAGTTTCTCGTATTGGTATCGCTGATGCCTTCAAGGTTGACCTATGCTATTTCTATCTGGAAAATGCCGTATTCTCTCTGATCAAACGCCTTCGTCAAAGCCCGCTTCTCCAACCGAAAAAACTCCCTATATCGTGCTAGGGGAACGGGCCGAAAAGCTGGGCTTTCCCCTGGGTATGTTAGAGGCAATAAATTCATGGAAAAAAAATGAAAAAAAGAATCAGGAAAAAGATTAACTTTTTCCTGCTTCTTTTTGAATTGCTGCAACTAACGCATCAACATCTACTTTTTCGGCCAATTCTTTGCTGTTCTTATAGTAAATATCAAATCGATCCAAATTGCTTAGCAAGCCTTTCATGATCCCGTATAACGTAAGTTCTGTGATATGGGCGAGATCGCATACAATCGAATTGTATGCAGGCATCCAAATCCACTTATTCTCACCGACCGGGCGAAAGAATACCTGAAATGGAACCCCTGCCTTACCTATCTCCTAAATTGTATCTTTGGTTGCATTCTTTATGGCATACGAAATTTGATCTTCGGTCGGGGTATTGAATTTATAGGAAGTACAGTTTTCATAGAATATATTAAGAAACAACTTTTGCCATTTGAACGCGCCGCACACATCCCGAAAATATAAACGAAAAGAGTTTTGTGGAATCTCAATCATCAAATTGCCTCCTCAGTAATCTTGTGCAGTAGGGTCATTTTTCAGGAAACCTCAACTTTACATTGGCCTTTCCCAGCATTGTTTTCATCTTCAGCGCCGGGTGCACTGGCTTATTATCCAGAACAAGGACTTAAAGTACCACAGAAACAACCCAAGAAAAGACGCCTGTGGCTGAACGACGGGTCGTCTGTTCAACTACGCCCGGAAAAACCGAATCATAGATGGAGCTATGACTTCGTGGTGGATCGCACAAGTAATGGCCGAGCTTTTCGTATTCTCAATATCATCGACGAATATACTAGGGAAAGCTTGCTTACAAGCAGCTCGAAATATGAAAGCAGAAGATGTAGAAGAACATTTAGCAGAGCTATTTTGCCAAAAGGGCGTACCGGAATATATTTCTTCCAACAATGGGTCTGAATTTACTTCCAAGAGGATCAGAGTGGCTGTCGAACCTGGGTGTAGCGACAATGTTCATTGAACCTGGCGTCCATGGGAGAACGGCTATATTGAATCTTTTAACGGCAAGATGCGAGATGAACTTTTAGACAGAGAAATATTTGACACTTTGAAAGAAGCTCAAATCATGATCGAAATGTGACGCAGGGAATATAATACGATCCGGCCCCACAGTTCGCTGAATTATCTACCGCCGGCTCCAGAAACCAAGGTGGTTCTTTTATTCAAGAAAGAGGTCGGTATAACTTAAATTCTGGCATCTAGTTCCGGGGCGGGTCAATCAATTCATCAATTCGAGTTTTTTCACAATCTTGCTGATGGTCTTCTTTTGACCGACCAATGCTAGACCTGTATACTTAATGTTCTCGGTTGGAAGTTGTGCCACCATTTTTTTAAATTCTTCATAATTTTTTGTTTGCTGTCCTTCAACTGGAAAATCCACTACATCACAACCATTGTTCAGAGCCTCATGACGAATCCTAACCAGTTCCGCCTGAGGTGCGCGTAACATAGGGATTCCAGTCGGAATAAGTCCCGGATGGGCGAAATCCGAGGCATCGACCAACGATTCGCCGACGAGTACCGGATGCCGTTGACCGACAGTTAAGGCAATAACAGCGATAGCATTAGCCAGAATTCCCCCATGTAGTTCTTTATCCATAATGACTACACAGCGATCTGGTGTTTCTGTTAAAATGGGTGCTGCCACTTGTCGAACCTCCTTTCTTTAATTTAAACTACTCTGGAAGACGTCTATTTTACACTCAATAGAACGCCAGCTATTGTAATAACGCCACCTGCCAATTGTTGAAGAGTTATCGTTTCATGCAGGATTAACACAGAGAATATGACACCGAATATTGGCACAAGGTTCATCAATGTTACTGACGTACTGGGTGGAATCTTTCGCAGACCGAAGTTGTAAAACATGAAAGCTACCACAGAACAAAGCACCCCAAGATAGATCAATGCTGAGAATGATATCAGGGTTGGTGATACCCATTCATGTCTTTCCACTAAAATAAGTGGCAAAAAAAGAATCGTTCCGGCGATTGTCTGGTAAAATGAAACAGTAATAGCAGGATATTTATTAACGACCTTTTGGGTCACGAAATTATAAAATGTCCATACAAAACCCGTTGCAATCAATATCAAATTCCCGATAAACTGATCCTTCCCGTCGCCGTCACCTGCGTCTGTTTCTGAAAAAGATAAAATAAAAACTCCCGCCATGGCGATAAAAATTCCAACAACCTTAGTGGCAGATGGCTTAACATTATATATAATTAATTCTAACAAGGTAGTCACGGCCGGATAAGAAGCTACGATCAGAGCTGCACTGGAAGCCGTCGTCAGGCTTACTCCGATGTTTTGCATCGCGAAGTACAAGGTAATCCCTAGTGCCCCGCTGAGCGACATGACGCCAAGGTCTTTAAATGTTGGCTTCGCGAACTCTCGTTTAATAATCAATGCAATACCCAAAAAGATAGAAGCAATTACAAATCTTAAAGCTCCCAGAGTCAGAGGAGGAAAAGTAGAATATGCAATTTTCGTCCCAATAAAGGACGTACTCCATATAAGTAAAGCCAATGTTGATGCAGCATAGTATTTTTTGATATTCCTCATAATTGCAAAATACTCCATATCGATTTACAATAATAGCTACTACGGTAGCTACTATTGTAAATTATAGATAGGATATCCTTTTCTGTCAAGGCTAGTTCAATCAGAAATAAAATTTTCAAGGAGGAAACGAAACTGGATGAAAGCTGATGTTATATCGATTTTGCAGGAACTGAATTTTACTGAATATGAGGCAAAAGCGTATTTAGCTCTGTTGGAGAAATCACCCTTGACGGGATACGCGATTTCACTTAATTCTGGAGTTCCACGATCCAAAATTTATGAAGTGCTTAACGGAATGGTTGCGCGGGGGGATGTCCTGGTGAGTCAGGAAAGTACACCGCTATATATTCCGCTGTCCCCCGAAGAACTCATTGCGCAGAGAAAACGCGACGCGGAAAAAACTTATCTAACCGCGCAAAAGAAATTGAAGCAGTATACTGTAACGTCACAAAACCGGGAGAATATATGGAACATCTCAGGGCATGAAGCTATCCTAGCCCGCGTAAAAGAAGAAATAAAGGAAGCCAAACATCGCGTGCTGCTGGAAGTGTGGAGTGATGATGTGATGGAACTCCGAGAAGAACTTGAACAAGCGGCTCGAAGAGACGTAAAAGTTTTTATCATATCCTACGGCGAACTTAATTTCGAATTTGCAACCGTTTATCAACATTACATGCCTGAGGAGATTACTGACGAATACGGTGGTCGCTGGATTGTATCTAGCGTTGACGACAGGGAAATCGTCGCCGGCATAGTTTCTCTTGGCAAGGAAAGCCGCGCTGCCTGGACGGCTCATCCGGGGTTAGTTATGCCGATAACCGAAGTCATCATTCATGATATCTATATCATGGAAATCATGAACGTTTTCAGGAATGAACTAGAAGCGAAGTTCGGTCCCAACCTGATTAATCTCCGCAACAAATTTACTTTGGAACCTTATGGCAAAAAATACTATCTCGCCATTCAGCAGCAAAATTAATATTCTGCACACAAGGCTGATTGCAGGACAGTCAATGAAAAAAGCGTATCGTTGCGGTTGCAAGGAAACGCTTCTGAAACTGACTCATAAGGGTTGCTTACGCCTCAAATAATGGTGTGAAACTAAATACTGACAAGTTCTGAGCAATATTCAGAATCACCCTGAACCCCTGTAAACACCTGAAATTAGCTTAAAAACTTTGTGCGGTTGATATGCAGCTTGCCTTGCTCAAAACGACTTCTAATGCCCCAGGTCGAATTTTCCGAGATTGACCGCAAGCGGAGCCCTTTTTTGCACCGCAGAATTTTCGAATCATTTTACGTACCAAATCATAAGAAATCCCAGGAACAACAATTTTCCAATTATCGCGATAAGTACAATATTATATATTCCCTTAAATCTTCCATATCTTGTTTTGCTATTTATGTCCTCAAATTTCTTTAACAATTCAGAGTTAATAGCCTTTAAATCGTTAATTTCTTTAACTTGTTCTTCCAGTTTATCAATTAATGGTACATTCGCCCGATTGATAGCTTTCTGCAACAGTTTTAGAAATGACTGTGTTGATTTTACCCTCAATTTCTGTACTTGGCACAAATTGAATCGATGGTTTTGATTCAAAAAGAGTGTGCAAATCATTAGGATTTCCCTCTAATTCCTTTGCTGAGTAATCCACACAAAATCACCTTTCTTACTAAAAATAATAACTATCCATCATGCTGGCTGTTGCCTTGTCCTTCGGACTTATCTTTTGTTTTACAAGGATAATCCAGTAGAGGCATCCATGGTATCGAGAGAGATTGTTTTTGCAGGTTTTCGCAGATGATCAATGATTTTATTACGAATAGATTGGTATATATATGAAAGTACATTTTCGCAATGATGTTGAAATTCTATTTTGTTAAACACATTAAAGATCACATCAGCTACGATATCCTCTGCATCCATTTCTGATATGCTTCTTATTCTGCAACGTACAAACCGCAAAAAATTATCCTGCTCGTCAACTATAATCTTGACTAGTTCCTTTTCTTGGTTGGGCATAACATTGCTACTCTCCCCCTCCCTAGTTTCTCTCAAAGTCTATTATGCTCTACTCTAATTATAATGACGAAATAATGATAGATTTAATGCACAAAAAGAATATGTATTTTTAAAATACATACATATCTTCAAAACAAAAAACTCTTCGACTTCATTGAATAACGCAGGGATCTTGTCCATGAGTTTCTTCTGATTTTTGCTAACAGCTTTCTTCCAAACAAAGGTATATTTATTGGCAGCCGCTTCGAGCTTAGTGCCGTCAATAAATATATTTTTAAAGGATACCTCTGCATTGTCAGCTAGAGTATGCGTCATTTGTGCCATTATATTTTTCGTCGCAGGAGCAAAATGCAGGCTTCTAAATCTTGCGATAGTGGCATGGTCTGGGGCATGAGTGCCTTCAAGAAGATACATAAAATTGATATCCCGTTTGCAGGCAGTTTCAATTTTTCTTGAAGAATAGAAACGGTTCATATAAGCATAAAGAAGGATCTTAAGCATCTGTTTTGGGGTTGCTTGATTATTCCTGGAACGGGAATAGGACTGGTAAAATTCTGTTAAATCCATCTCCTCAATAATTTGTCCCAACAACCTAACAGAGTCGTTATTTGGAATGATATATTCGATATTGAGCGGAAGTTTTAATTGATAAACGTTTCCGAACGCTGTATAATTTTTGTGTGTTAAATTGTTTAGTTGCATAAATAAATTTTACACCTTTCCCCGGACTTTTCGAAGTCCGGGGATTGTTTTTTATATGGAAACGGGGCCGCCGCACTAATTTCTTAGTGCGGCGGCCCCGTTTCCATTACCTGAATGAAAATTACGTCTATAATTACTATAATTTTCTAGATGCACCTGAAATTGTATGATTAATAGAAATCTACAATTTACTCAATATGTGCTTGTGAACCGTTCTGTCCTCCCCACATCGCCATAAGCTTCAATATAGGGATTAATGTCTCTCCTTTCTCAGTTAAAGAATATTCCACTCTAGGAGGTATTTGCGGATATTCTTCACGATGGATTAATTGCTCAAATTCAAGTGAATTTAGTTGTTGACTTAACATTTTATGAGAAATAGTCGACAGCCTTTTCTTTAGTTCTCCATATCTTTGTACTTTTTCGTTATATAACAGCCATAGTATTACCCATTGCCATTTACCGCCGACAATAGATACTGTATATGACATAGGACAGACCAAAGGATCAATAGGTCCACCTTTCATAGAATCACTCCCCTTTTGTTTAGTATCTAACAACAAAGTGCGTACTTCAATTATAACAACATTCGTATTATAATCAATGCAAACAACCTCTGAACTAAAAATATCAAAAGGAGTGATTTTCGTGGTCAACAATAATCAATATCTAGCTATGGAGGCTGCACAAAATTATCTGTCGATTGTAAAAGGCGCATCTATAAACAGTTGGATGGAAATTTGGGACGAAGATGCAATAGTCGAGTTCCCTTATGCCCCACCCCCTTATCCCAAACAAGTAAAAGGGAAAAACGCGATTTGTGAACACTATAAAAATGTATCTGGCGCAATGGAACTATGCGAAGAAAAGCCTCTGGTATTCTATCCGTCCTCAGATCCATTGCTAGCGGTATTTGAAACCTCAATGATTTTTAGAATTCCATCAACGGGAAACGACTACAGTCAGGATTATATTAGTGTAGTAAAGGTTAATGAGGATGGAAAGATTGTCTTGTACCGAGAATATTGGGACCCCAGCCGGGTACTCAAAGACTTCCCAGTATAAAGAATAACTATCAAACAGAAAACAACGAAGGGGGATATTGCTATGAAAGTTTTAGGTGTTTTAGGCAGTCCCCACCCCAATGGTAACTCGGCGACACTCCTACGACACGTGCTTGTCATCCGTATTTTCTAAGCCTACGAAGTATGTAGGAAAACATGGCAATGCGCAATAAGTAACTAAATATTTATTGCATACTTGTTAGTAGATATGCTACTGAATAATATTATTAAGTTAATCAATAGATACTTGACTTGATTTAAGAAAACTTTGTATTTAAAAGGAGAGATATGAGATGTCAAAGGTTGTTATTTTCAATGGTAGTCCAAGAAAAAATGGGTATACTGCAAAATTGTTAGAACAAGTGGCAAAAGGAGCCAAATCTAAAGGTGCCGAGGTTATTGAATTTGATTTGAATGATTCTGGAATTCGCGGTTGCCAAGGATGTTATTATTGCCGTACAAATGACGGTTGTGCTATTAAAGATTATCTACAGCCAATGTATGAAGCTATTAATGCAGCAGATGCTGTTGTATTTGGTTCTCCAATCTATTATCACCAAATTACAGGTCAAGCAAAAGTTTGGTTAGATCGTACATTCCCAATGATTGGAGGGCTTGGAGATTTTGTACCAAGACATCCAGGTAAAAAGTTAATAACGATATTTGCTCAAGGGGCCTCAGATCCTAAAATAGGTGCAGAGGGCATTAAATTTATTAATAATGTTTTTGCACTTTATGGTTGGGATTTAGAGGATAGTATTCATTGCTGTGGAACTAGTGATCCTAGTTTTGCAATGTCTGATGAGTTATCTTTAAGAGCATTTAAGGATGGGGAAAATCTAATTGGATGATTCCTAGAAAAAATATAAATATAAAAAAAAGCATCCACAATAGTGTATACTCCAATATATGGAGCACCAATTATGATTGTTTTATCAGCAAAAAACGAAAATAATAGCAGTGATTATAGAAGAGTAATTCTGCTCCGTTTTGCTAACGGGAACATGGCCTAATTAATCGCTAACAATATTCCTAAGATCTCAATTATACTCATCGGACAGGGGTTCGACTCGCTGAACCTTACCGAATCATATGTACAACTTCAATTAAATCATACCGTCACAATGTCTAACCATCAAGGAAATATATTGATGAATCTAATATATTTCCTTGACAAAATTAACTATCATCCCTATGATTATAGATAAATAAAGTCTATAATATCTGCCAAGGAGGTCTTTACTTGAAATATACGAAAGCAACAAACTACGCGCTGCATACGATTGTATATATGATTGAACATAATGCTCAAAGTGAAAAAATCAGCGTACACACACTGGCAAATCACTTCAATGTCTCAGTTACCTATCTGTCAAAGATATTAACCCAACTGGTCAAAGCAGATTTAATTGAGTCAACTTCAGGTGTGAACGGCGGTTACGCCTTGCGCAAAAAAGCTGAAGATATTTCCTTTTTGGATGTCATCAAGGCAACCGAAGGAACTGGAGCATTGTTTGATTGTAATATAGAAAAGGAAAGCAAATGTTTAATTCATAAAGTAATGACGGAAGCAGAAAACGTGATGGAGAAGTACTTGCAGGATAAAAAACTTATCGAAGTAGCACAAAATCCATAACATGCGGTATTAGTAAATATATATATATTTACCGATCATAACTGTATAGAGGAATATTATTTACATTTCAATTATAGACATTAAACATCTTTAATGTACTTATCAGGGGAAATACAAATGAACAAAATACAAGAACTTGAACACAAGCCCATTGGGAAACTAATTGTACAATACTCGCTTCCGGCGATGCTCAGTCTCCTCGTCAATTCACTATATATTTTTGTCGACCGGATTTTTATAGGAAATATACCCGAGGTTGGCGCATTTGGGTTGACAGGAATTGGCCTTACTATGCCGATTATCACGGTAATTGTCGCACTGTCTGCCCTTATATCAATGGGTGCCAGTTCCAACATTTCTATAAAGTTGGGCGAAGGGAAAAAAGGAGAAGCTGAAATTGCAACCGGAAACGCAATAACGTTATGTGTTTTCATAGGTATCACAATAACCATCCTATACCTTATCTTTCAGAATCAGATATTAGACTGGCTTGGTCTACATGGTCAAACACTGCTGTATACCAAGGGTTTTATTACAATTATTATGTTTGGTACCGTGTTTAATATGTTGAGCTTTGCCTTTCCTTTTCTCGTACGCGCTGATGGCAATCCATCAATTTCAGCCGGAATTAATATTACGGGATGCATTTTGAATATAGGATTGGATGCACTCTTCATTAATGTGTTTAATATGGGAATAGTCGGAGCCGGCATGGCTACCGTTATTGCACAGTTTATTACGGTTATCCTTGGATTTTCCTATTTTCTAACAGGAAAATCCACCCTAAATCTCGCAAAAAACAACCTCGTTTTATGTCCATCAATGGTAAAGGCTATAGCTTTAATTGGATTAGTCCCCTGTTCAAATCAATTATCTATCAGCATTGCACAAATCGTCAGTAACTACTCATTAAACCTATACGGCGGGGAGATGGCGATTGGTGCAATGACTGTAATCAACTCCATTGCGTCGGTATTCCTGATGCCCGTTTACGGAATAGCACAAGGATTTCAGCCGATTATCGGTTTTAATTATGCAAAACTGCAATATGACAGGGCGATGAAAACGCTTGCACTTGCGACTATATATAGCGCTATAATTCTAACCGCAGGCACTGTGATTACACTGATATTCCCCGTCTCTGTAGTTGGTCTTTTCACACACGAATCGGAGCTTGTAAATATATCTGTAAGTGGTATAGGTAAATACATGGTACTTCTTCCTCTCGCCACCATTCCTACTTTTGGTTCAGGATTCATGATGCTGACGGGAAAACCTAAAACAGCGGTATTGGTAAATGTGTTGAGGCAGTCTGTTATATTAGCAACAACGATATTTCTTCTACCAAAAGCGATCGGGCAGGATGGTCTTTGGTTTGCACAGCCTATAACAGACCTTTTGGCCAGTGTAATGACAATTTTACTGTTTATAAATGGATACTGGCATGTTCTGCGCAGAAAACCACATTAGACGTAAAATTTGTGTTTCGTTAATGCTACTACTATTACAGGGAATTGGCATATTAATAAGTATCGCAACACCAGATAAACCTCCAAATCTAAACATGGAATCACGTTTAGCCCTTCGGGCTTGATATCAGCACGCCTGCGGTATGCATTAAGTAACAGCGATCTTATTCCCTCATAGAATTAGGTAGACTATCAATGCCATAGCCTTCTGGAATGGTTATTAGATTTATCCCTTCATTTCTGCAGCTTTCGATATAATCAGCAAGCGTTCTTCTTCTACCCTGTACCCATGTTTGAGGTTCATCATTCAGGTAGGCCCCATGTAAGAAGCGCTCACTGCTTTCCGCAAACGAACCTGTTTGGGCAATCAATCGAAGCCAATTATATATCCGCTCTTTCTTAGGGAATCAATCATATTGGAAAGTGTGCTGGAAGGCATGGCGGAATATTACTCCAAAAATCTGGCGCGGGAAGTGATGAAAGGAATGCGGGAAACCGCCCTGCAATGCAAACATACAGGCGGCACCCGCCTCTTGGCTATGATGTTGGACCAGATAGACAATATGTGATTAACCAAACCGAGGCTGAAGCGATAAAATTCATATTTACCAGTATTCTGCCGGATATGGATATAAGCCCATAATCGCTGCCCTAAAGGAAAAGGGCCATAAAACCAAACTTGGCCGCGATTTTACCCAAGCCAGTTTCATGACATCTTGCGTAATGAGAAATATACCGGTGTATACATTTTCAATCGAGCCAGCTCAAAAGTTGGCGGCAAAAGAAATAATCATCGGTCAAAAGATGAGCCAGACATCATTAAAATTCCTGGTGGAATGCCCGCTATTGTAAGTGAAGAATTGTTCGAAGCGATTCAAGTTAAGATGAAGAACAACAAGATGAATGCGCAAAACAAGGCTAAAGAAAATTACCTGTTAAGCAGCAAAATCGTCTGTGGTAGATGCGGGGCGGCTATGATTGGGCATACTTCCTATTCCGACCGGAATAAGTCCAAATACTCTACATATTCCTGTGGCACAAGATATCGGACTAAAACTGCCCCCAAAAAGCAATTAACAAGAGCTTAATTGAGGATATTGCCATTGCGAATTTACAGCATAAAATATTCAATGTCAGCACTATTACTTGCCGATAAGTTAATTGAACACTACCATAGCACTCAGGCTGACAAGAAAAAAGACATTCAGGTTTTTGAACAGCGGCTCGCCGATACCCAGAAAAAGCTTGATAATTTTATCAGTGCCATTGCCGATGGCCTCTATAATCCCAGCATGAAAGCAACTATGGACAAACTTGAACAAGAAAAAGCCGACATTCTTATTATAATCACTGAATACAAACTACGCTAAAATCTGTATCATTAGACAAATCAATGGTTGTTGCCTATCTTGAAAAGGATATAGCCGCACTGAAAAACAAAAAGCCGGATGACCTTAAAAAGATCATCCAGACCTATGTTGAAAAAGTGGTTGTTTATGAGGAATACGTCGAGGTATTCCTCGTTCTTTTTGTACATATGAGTGGTGGAGGCGAGCCGTGCCCCTGCAAATCCACTCATTTTAGAGCTAATGATGCAGTACAAACCGTCCCCTTGTATCCCTCATATTTTTTTCTCCTGCACTACTTTGGAAGCGGTGGTATTATACCACTAACCAGCGATATGCAATTCTATTCAACCAAATAGGCCCTTACATCATACCTTTCGTCCTATAACTGCCTCTAATCCTGGCAATAAAAACCGCAGAATCTCATCGGCAAATACAGCAGTTGATGGTTTTCGCCCCCTGGCATTCCATAGATACGCCGTACTATAGATTGACTGGCTGACCATGACCGCCACCCATTCCTCCGCTTCCGGTTTGGCTGCCCGTTTAATCAGCCAGTTGAACACCATTTGTTCTAACTGGCTTTTTACTTTCATTTCGATAAGCGGAAAAACGGCTTGCGCTGTACGCTTGCAGCTTGTGTTTAATTGTTCATGATACTTGCACACGGCAATTATTAGATTTCGCAGTACCTCCGGTGTCAGCTCTTCCTGCGACTGAAGTTGTTGGTATACAGTCGTCATGAATGTATCCTCAACCATCAATTCCATTAAAGCATACTTATCAGCAAAATGAGCATAGAACGTTCCCCTGTTGATTGCAGCCCGTTCCGTAATATCACGAATGGTAATATCATTAAATTTTTTCTCCTTGCTCAGTGAATAGAATGCATCCTGGATTAACTGACGTGTCCGGATAACCCTCGGATCATTCTCTTTGGGACGCACTGCCATAGCTTTCACCTTTTCCTATACGATATTTAACGTAAACCAACATTTATTCATTTCTGTTGGTTAACCGACATTCCCATGGTTTTGTCGATTGCTAAGTACTCTTTCAATTATTATTATAATAAATAGTTGCAACGTGTACAAACATGCATGTGCATAATTTGAAATTAGGAGTGATACCATGAAATCATTGTTTGATCAAACAGAGCTTAGCGGTCTTACACTAAAAAACCGCTTTATCCGGTCCGCTACATATTATGGTACTGCTGACGAACACGGTCATATGACAGAAGCGCTGTTTCGAGTGTACGAAGATTTGGCAAAAGGTGGCGTCGGTACGATTATTACCGGTATGGCAGCCGTTTGCGAATCGGAACACCTAGTGCCCAAGCAAATGGGAATTTTTAATGATTCTTTCCTCGGTGAATACAAAAAACTGACTGCTATGGTCCATCAATATCAAGCAAACATAATCGTTCAGCTCGCCAGTCTAGGATTTCATAAATTTTTATCCGCTGTGCCCGGTAAAGTCTTCTGGGTGCCTAGTGTGCTGGAAGAAGCGGAGCATAACAATGTTGCCGCCAGGGCAATGACACAGGAAGATATTATAGTACTGCAGGAAGCGTTCGCTGAAGCGGCTTCCCGGGCAAAAGCATCAGGCTTTGACGGCGTACAAATTCATGCGGGACACGAAACACTGCTAAGCCAATTTCTAACTCCTTACTGTAATCGACGCACCGATGAATATGGCGGAAGCATAGAAAACCGCAGCAAAATGATTATAGAGACCTATCAGAAAATACGGGCAAAGGTTGGTCTTGAATATCCTGTCTTAATTAAAATCAATTGTGAAGATTTTAGGGATCGAGGATTGACTTTTGCAGATTGTAAATACGTCTGCCAAAAGCTAGCAGAATTAGGAATAACCGCTGTGGAAATCAGCGGCGGCAGTTTCTCATCCCGCGAGAATGAAGGCCCTTCAAGGACGATAGCCAAAGGCCAGCCCCCCTACTTTCTGCAGCGTACTGCAGAAATGAAACAACTCATTCACATTCCCGTCATTGCCGTAGGCGGCTATCGCGACATATCGGCAACGACGAAATATTTAAATGAAAACGATATTGATTATTTCGCTCTTTCCCGACCGCTGATATGTGAAAGCGACTTAATTAACCGATGGCAATCCGGAAACCAGGAACCGGCAAAATGTATTTCCTGCAACGGCTGCCTTAAAGTTGACAAAGTTGGCGCAAGTGTTGGCGTAAGTTGTGTACTAAAGAAATAGTAAGCAAAGGATAGATTGTCCGAATTAACTACATTTTTATAAGGAAGAACCGAAGCGTGCTACTTAGTCAGCACCCTTGAATCGAGACACACAAAAAAACGCCTCTTATATTGTATGGGAAAACTATACAACATCCAAAGATTCTCTTCCTGATTACTTAACAACTACGATTATTTTAAACACAATTGTATTTATTCGGCTTTTCTCTCTTCATTTATCAATTGATTTTATGCACTTAAAGATGCAGTGAGATAGCTTGACTTAAAACTTTGAGTACAGCAACCTCGGCACGATAAAGTCGTTATCTGATTTGAGCGATAGGCTGATGGCTGAATTTACGCACAAATAAACGCAAGGTGGTCTTCAAGACCACCTTGTTTATTTGCCTTTAGAGAGCTATATCCTTTCCCAGGTTTTCAGTGCATTTAAGATGCTAGAACCAGAACTTAGCGCTTTCGTTTTCTCCCACCCATAGGCCAAGCACGTCCCAAATGCCCTCCATTTTGTACGCCGATAGCAACATAGGCACAGGCTCCTGGTGAATTTTCCGCCACCTTGGAAACCCAGAGCGATAAACATCAGATTTCGTGGCAGAGACCCGGTCAGTAAATTACGAAATCTTCTTTAATATAATTATGACTAAAATCTTCTGCATGAAAGATACCTATAGATTTTTTCAATCAAAATCTCCACTTTTTCTGCTAAATACGAAGTGAATAAGACTTTCCATTTTTGAACCGTTAAGTTAATTCTAAAATGGTAAACCATACTCTTCAGATATCCACAACTGTACATAAGTTAAAAACTTTTAGGTTGAAGCGGAAAGCATACTTTTGTCCTTAACTGCAATCCCTAAATCTCTGTATGCAGGGATTTCTAATTCCTTACTTATAATTTTCCGTGATGTGTCTTTCAATACCAATTCCGGCAAAATACTAATTCCTAACCCATTTTCAACCATGGCTATGATTGCATAATCATCCTTTTCAGCAAATTGAACATCAGGGGTTAGTCGATGAACTTTAAAGATCTCTGAAATCTCACATCAACGCCTTCATCTAGTTTAATATATGGATATTCTGACAATGCCGATATAGGAAAAAACGATCCACTAACCGCCAGGGCGTGATTTTCTGGCAAAATAGCAAAGAGGATCTCTTCTAAGAAATATTGCTGCCAAGCCCATGAAGGAAATGGCGGTTTCCATTACGCACCAGGACCGTACCGTCTCCCGCATGGATAGATTGAAAAACTACTTTATAATTCTGAACAAACAACGATATGCACTCGGGCTCGTACCGATTTTTTTGCGGAACTGTTCACGAAAACTTGCTGCCGACCCAAAACCAGTCGCTTCAGAAACCCTTTCGACTGATTGACACGTTGTTTCAAGCATAAACTGAGCTCGACGAATGCGAGAGTTCAGAATCCAATTCGCCGGTGTAATTCCAATTTGCTCGAGAAACCTCCGATGGAGCGTCCGTACGCTCATTGCCGCCTGGTTAGCCAGTACTCCAAGACAGAGGTCTTGATCAAGATTTTTCTCAATCCACTGCAGCAAAGGTTGTAGTGATTCATTAGCAATTGACGGTTGCTTATACTGGATAAACTGTACTTGGCCTCCCTCGCGCGCAAGTGGCATAACCGTCAACCTTGCCGCATCCGCCGCGGTGGCGGCTCCGTAGTCGCGGCGCACTATGTGTAAGCAAAGGTCAATTCCCGCCGCCGCTCCGGCCGAAGTGAGCAAGTTGCCATTATCGACGTATAGTACGTTAGGGTCTACATCTATTGTAGGGTAACGTCGTGCAAGTTCTGGACCAGCTAGCCAGTGGGTGGTTGCCCTTGCGCCATCTAGAAGACCTGTGGCGGCTAGAATAAAGGCACCAGTGCAGATGGAAGCAATTCTAGTACCTTGCCTAAATGCACGGCGGAGTGCCCTAATCAGAGTCTTTGGTATAACCTGATTCAAGTCTGACATTCCTGGCACGATGATGGTATCAGCGTGCCGTAATGACGATAGGGTAAAGGGAGGCCTCATTCTGAACAGCCCGGTATCAATCTGTCGCTTAACCCCGCACACCTTTATATCATAAGCCATTTGCCCGTTTTCAAGTCTGACGTGTCTAAATACATCACAGGGAGTAGAGAAATCAGATGGTATGCTACCATCAAAGACCACAACTGCAACAATATGTGGGCGATTAAATTTTGGCAGATTCTCTGCGACATCTGTCATTTGTGCCACTTGGGTTATACACCTCCACGTGATATTCTGAATGTAGCAAAAATTATTAATCAAAAAAAAGGAGGAAAACGATGGGCGTACATATTGTTCCTGAATTAGAAACGCTAAACTTCATAATGCCTATAGTCATCGCATTTATTTCTATTTTTATCGTGTCTCTTATGCCAGAACCTTCTCGCCAAAGGTTCAACGCCATCTTAGTTGCCGGTGCGGGTGCCGCATATCTAAGCGGCGGGCTGGGCATCTGGGAGTTCGCATTTACGACGGTTGCCACTGCAGCCGCATACAAGGGGCTTAGTTCGTATCGGTACATCGGCATAGCTTGGCTTCTTCATACATTTTGGGATATTATGCACCACCTTTATGGGAACCCAATTATTACTTTTGCACCCACTTCCTCTTTCGGGTGTGCGATCACCGACGCAGTTGTAGCTATCTGGTTCTTTTTTGGTGCACCATCTATTTATGAGGTGATATGCAAAAAAGGAACTAACACGGTCTAACCAAAAGATATATCTAGGGAAGGTCCAAGGGACAGACTCTCCGTCCCCTGGGCCTTCTCATCCTCATCTATGAGCAAATGAATGTGGTTATCCATTAACGATAACCACATTCATTTGCATAACTATTAAGTGTTTTGTGATATACTATCGTTTCAATAAACTATGCCGCTTCTCAAATGGCTAACTTTAGTGAACAAATTGAAAATGGTTAGCCTTTTTTTACCTTCCGTTCAGATTGATACTCAGACGTGAATCAGAGTCACCCAGAACCCTTGCAATCAACCAAAATATTTAAATAGCTTTGCGATTTTACCATTCATTATGAAAAATCCTACCAATAACAATTTTGCGATGATTGCACCAAATACGACATAAGATATTCTTTTAGACCGTACATAGCTGGTTTTGTTATTTATGTCATTTACTCTCTCTAACAATTCAGTATTAATGGTTTTTAAATCATGGATTTCTTTGACTTGTTTTTCTAATTTTTCAATTAGTGGTACGGTCGCCCGATTAATGGCTTCTGTAACAGTTTTAGAAATAGCTGTATTGATTTCTCTCTCAATTTCTGTGTTTGGCACAAATTGACTCGCCCTGGACTTTCCTGCTACTTCGCACATGTCATTTGAAGACATCTAACATCACCTTTCTAACTAAAATTAAAGACTATCCATTATACTGGTCTATTGCCTGGTTCTTCTGACTTATCTTTTGTTTTACAATAATCATCTGTAACGCTATTAGGAACTTATCCACTTCTTCAATAGTGTTATAAACAGAAAAACTTATACGGATAGCACTATTAGCTACTTCCTCATTTATGCCTGCTGCTAATAAAACACGCGATGGCTTATCACTCTTTGATGAACAGGCAGAGCTTTTAGAAACATAAATATCATGACTATCAAGAAGCAATAAAATTTCTTGCGATTTAAACCTCCTCAGAGAAAAATTGATGATGTGAGGTGCTCCGTTAGAATTTCCCTTAGGGCCGTTAACAACGCAACCAGGTATTTGCATGAGACCATCTATTAAGTACTTTTTAAGGCTGGCTAAATGCTCGTAATTTTCTTCTTGTTCCGATTGATGCTTCTGCATGGCCCTGCTCATAGCAACTATACCAGCTAAATTTTCCGTGCCAGCCCGATAGCCGCTTTCTTGTCCTCCTCCGTTAATTAGCGAAAACAATTGCGTACCTTTCCCTAGATATAGGAGTCCTGTACCTCGCAATCCATGAAATTTATGTGCAGATAAAGAGAGGGAGTCAATTTTCCATTCCTTAGGACGCAGCGGAAGTTTTCCATAGGCTTGAACTGCATCAACATGAAAATGAATAGCAGGAAATTCTGATAACAAATGACCAATATCGGCTATCGGTTGTATCGAACCCAATTCGCTATTTACATACATCACAGAAACAAGAACCGTATTTTTGCGAAGAGCCATTCTTACATCCTCTAAGTTAATACAACCTTCTCCGTTAGTCGGTAGATACGTAACAGAGCACCCCAAACTTTCTAGCTGTTTACATGTTTCATAAACAGATGCATGTTCAACGTTTGTAGTAATAATATGCTTATCTCTTAGATCCTTCCTTAACATCAATCCCTTTATTGCTGTATTATTACTCTCTGAACCACTGGAGGTAAAAATCATCTCATCCGTATCCGCTCCCAAACAATCAGCACAAACATTCCTTGCCTCCTCCAATTTTAATGCAGCTTTGACACCTAACCGGTGTGCTGAAGAAGGGTTGCCGAAATATTCGGTTGCTATTTCTTGATAAGCTGTTACTAGATCTTTATCTGGTAAAGTAGTAGCACTATTATCAAAATAAATCATATTTTGCCTCCACTACTCTTAAACTTCTTGATTCCTGCAGTAACCATGTCCATAGCTGTAACAACAAAACCCAATCCCTTCCAGCCCATCATGCCGCTAGTCAATCTCTTCGCCTTATATCCATTCTCCTCAAAAAAGTCACAGATATAGCGAGCACGCATTCCATGAGAACATACAATGATATATTCTCTATCCTTTGGCAACGTCTTTATTTTATTTGGCAATTGTTTTATTTCAATATGAATAGCACCAGGGATACTGCTTTCCTTAGCTAGCTCATGGCTTTCTCGTATGTCGATAATTTCAAAAGAAGTATCTCCTGATTGTATCTTTATCCTTAATTCCTTTGCGCTAATATCTTGAACTTTATTGCTTTTATTAATTCTCTGAATCGATTTTTCTCCATAAATAGCTTCCTCTATTTTATAGTCAGCTAAGAATGGATAATTCATTACATCTTTTACCGCAGCTTGCGCTTCTTTCATGGTTTTAAATATGGCCAGTACCCACCACTCCTGTGATCCTTTCTGTTGTAAATAAACCAAGTAACCAGTTTGTATGCAGTCGCCACAAATGCGTTCTCCCTCTGTGAATTCATAAGCACTACCTTGCTTTTCCTTATTACATAGGTTACAAATATAGTCCTCATTAGTTTCCATCTACAATTTCCCCCTCAGAATAGAATAGACTATTTACACTTACCGCTGATACCTCTATAACAATACAGTCCTACAAAGGTTTGCCCTTACGTATTAATAGTGAAGGGAAATTACAAGATGTGTCGAATAAAAGCCCTAATCTTATAATCCAGATACAGAGATGTTGCTTATTCAAAACTGCAGAACCTTCACCATCAATAGTTTCTCCTTTCCTCGGAACGGTTTTATTGTATACATAGTACCATGTGGAGGTAAATAATAAGAGTGGCACAAATGACAATTAACGCTAATAATCCGCCAAACATTCACCAACCCCATACTGTTGCCGTTGTGGTTTTTGATGGTGTCGTCCCCTCCGATTTCTCTACTCCATGCGACATATTCAAGTATGTCAAACTTGCAAGTGGACAACTCGCCTATGATATCAAAGTATGTGGTGCTAAACGGCAGATAGAAACTGACCTATTTAGCCTACGAGCTCCATTTACACTTTCGTCATTACAGGACGCAGACACCATAATCTTGCCAGGAATATCAGATTTGGATCAAGCGATACCAGAGGATTTAATTCGCGCTATACGTCGAGCGTTTGTACACGGTACTAGGATTGCATCTATCTGTACAGGTGCATTTATTCTCGCAGCTACAGGGCTTTTGAATGGCTTAAATGCGACCACCCATTGGCTAGCTGCTCCAGAACTTGCACGACGTTACCCTACAATAGCTGTAGACCCTAACGTACTATACGTCGATAATGGCAACCTACTCACTTCAGCTGGAGCCTCTGCAGGTCTTGACCTATGCTTACATATCATTCGACGTGATTACGGAGCCACTGTAGCAGCGGATGCAGCAAGGTCGGCGGTTATGCCACTCGTCCGTGAGGGAGGGCAAGCGCAATTTATCCAATATAAGCAACCGCCAAATGACAACGACTCCCTACAACCTTTATTGTCTTGGATTGAGGAAAACCTTGATCAAAATCTCAACGTTAAAATGATAGCAGATCAGGTATCAATGAGCGTTCGCTCACTTCAGCGACGGTTTGTCGAACGACTCGGAACTACACCCGCGAGTTGGATACTTCATTCTCGTATTCGTCGAGCCCAGCATCTACTTGAAACAACGAGGCACTCAATCGAATGGATTTCCGTAGCAACTGGTTTTGGATCAATAGCAAATTTCCGTTCTCAATTCCGTAAAAAAGTCGGCACTAACCCTCGGGAATATCGCCGCTCATTCAACCTTGTAGAACCATGAGTTACTAAGTCTTTGATTCATTTTCTTTATGAAATCAACAGTAAATTTCTTAACCCGAATACAAACAAAGAGCCTACACCGAAGGCTAGACGAATATAAACAGATATAAGAAGAAAGTCCTGCAAAGTATCTACTTTACAGGACTTTTTTCCATGAGTTACGAGATAAAAGTGTGAATCAATAGTACGCCAGCCAAACCCATGAAGGAAATGGCCGTTTCCATCACGCAAATTCAGCCACAAAATTAATTGTCCATCTATTCCACTAATTGTTATATAGTATGTATAAAATCATTGTTTCTTTTATGTATTGCCCCCCTTTTTGCCCCCCCCTCCCAGAAAAAGTAAAAAGCCTTCAAAGGTTATAACCTCTGAAGGCCTAATTTTACTTGATCTAATATGGTGCGCCCGGCAGGAATCGAACCTGCGCTCCCGGCTCCGGAGGCCGGTGCTTGCCGATTTACTAAAAATTCCAAATTCAGCTTCTTGCCTTGGATTCCTTATATATTAAAAGTATATTGCATTTAACAAAAATTATAAAATACTATTTTCCTTCCTCAAGTTATGTTTTTACTGTTATTTTTCATCTTTTTCTATCATTATTGTTAAAACAAGCAGTGCATAAGCAGTTTTTTACAAGACTTCCGGCATTTCGCATGAGTTTTTACTATTCACTAATTTCTATCAAACTATCAATGAAATCATTCATGAATGTAGTATAGTTTTCCCATACGACATAAGAGGCGTTTTTCTTTGGTGTCCCAATTCAAGGGTTCAGACTAATGTGATCGTCAAGAAATCAGCAGAGAGATTTCCGCCAGATTGCAAATTATCTGGACGGGAAGAAATGCCGGGTCTATATTACGCTATTTACTGATTTCTATCTGCGAAAGTTGAGTTAGGAAGAAAAAATTCTGGACTTGTGCATACAGTCGTTGCAGACACTCGTATTGCCTACCGGTTGATATGCCTTTCCGCAATCTTGGCAGATCGGCATTTTAAACAGCCCCACGGCAGCCTCGGATAACGAGCTTGCCGGCAATAGCGAGATTGCGCCCTGAGGACAAAGCGCAGCACAAACACCGCAATTTTTGCATATGACCGGGTTATGCCTAATTTTGAATATGTCTTCTTTAGAAGTAGTAACAATCGCACCCGAACTACACACTTTTGCACACATCCCGCAGGCATTGCATGTTTTCTCGATAGCAAGCTTTTTGAATGTTGTCTGATTGTATAGTTCGTTTTGACGCAAATGGGCAATACCATACTTGATAAATAAATCCCGGCGCGGAATTGCCCGCACTTCTTCGGAAGCCGGAAAGGCAATCTCCCGAACTGTCAATACAGAAGCTTCCCAGAGTCTAGTGAAAAACTCCCGGCGGGAAACCGTCTGTGGTGCCAACGAGCTGCCAAACTTCTGCTTTGAGTTCACAATCATTTGCTTACCAGAACCCAGAAGCCGGTTAGACTCCGCTACCGTCCTTACAAGATGCTCGGCAACATCATGGCAGCATCGCCTACAGTCCTCCTGGTAGATTATCACTTCCCGCCTGGTATCCTTACCCGAAAACACAAGTGCCAAGAGCAAGGTCGGATCTAAAAAGCCCAAGCAAGGCCACAAACTATCAGGCTGACATCTTTGACAGATTATTCTTATGGCTTCTTGCTCAGTGAGTAGTTGCTGTACAGCTTCTAAGGGATAACTAACTCCGCCAATCGCCTCAACCGAACAAAAGGCAAGACAGAGACCGCAATTGGTACAATGTTTTCCTATTTCCAATGTCTCACTAATGCATCTAGCCGGACAAACATCTATACAAGCAGTACACTTTACCCTGGCAAAACGTTTATTTACACACCTTTGAGTATCAATTACAACCTTCATCTTGAATAGTGCCTCTCTTCTAAAAACTATACCGGCTCGAAATCCACAAAAACATCATAGAAAGCGAGGCCCTTATAGCCTGTACCTATATCCCCCATATCTGTCGGCAAACCGACGTTTAAGGCGTTAAGGCTAATATCTTCTCCCGGTCGCCAGCCTTGGTGGCAAACTAGTACATCTGGCGGTATATCTTGGGAAATACAGGCTTTGAGAGTTATTGCCCCCATGCTGTTGTATACTCTTATCTGTTCTCCGTTCATTAAACCTTTCCGCGCCGCCGTCTCGGAATTGATGAATACCGTTTGTTCCGAGTCGTTAGGCAAGACTGCGATATTCTGAAATTGAGAGTTAAGCCCCTGCTGCGCGTGTGATGTTATGAACCAATACGGATACTTATCATTGGGTACAGCTCCTTGTGTATATTCAGGCAATGCCGTCAAGCCGTTATCCCGCGCCTTAGTCGAAAAAAATTCAAATTTGCCTGAGTCGGTTGCAAAACATTTATCCTGCCAAGCCGTTCGAGCAATATCTGCCCGTCTTGGCCCGGTGGCCAATTCCGACCAGTGACTAATCCCAAGAAGGGTATACACTTTCTCATTAAATTCGCTATCCAAGAAATCAGCCGGTAATTTGTTAACAGGAAAAGAGCTGCTGCCTTCCCGGTACTGATTTAACGTTCCGGCCAAAAGCCGGGCAATTTCAAGGTCGCTCTTGGAATCGAAAAATGGAGGGATGGCTTGCTCATTTAAACCAATCCAATGATGCCAATAGCTGGAAACCACATCCAGCTCTTCAAAGTGGGTGGTTGTCGGCAAAACAATATCAGAATGGTAGGTAGTAGGCGTAAGAAATTGTTCCACTGTAACAATCAATTCCAGCTTATCCAGCTCTTTGGTCAACATACTGCTTGCCACATCTTGCGTCACCAAGTTACGGCAAGCCACCCAGAGCAGCTTAACCGGCGGATCATTGATACTTCCTAGTTCCCGGGCGAACTCATTCATATTGATGTGCCTGGTGCCGGCAGGGCTATTGAGAAAATGATAATTAAAACACTGTGTCATTCTGTGCGCATATTGAACTCCGCCACCAACAATGCCAATGTTGCCAGTCATGGCAGCCAACGCGTCAATTACCCGCAAGCTTTGGCCGCCGTTGACATGGCGTTGCAGACCAAATCCAACCCAGATAAAGACAGGACTAAAGCTGGCTATCATGCCTGCCAGCTCTTTTATGCCTTCCTTGTGCTGACCACATTGACCTGCAAGGTAATCAATATCTAAAGCTGAGAGGTATTCCCGAAACTCTGGCCAGCCCAGTGTATAATGGTCAATAAAATTCTGGTCAATCTTACCGCTTTCGTATAGTTCTTTTGCCAACGCCAGCGCTAAAGCTCCATCTTCCCCCGGACTAATCTGCACAAAGTAATCTGCCTTGCGCGCCGTCTGAGTGTAAATAGGATCAATGACAACAACCTTTGCCCCATTAGCTTGCGCCTGGTAAATATAAGGCAATGAGTGAATGGCTGTCCAAGCCGGATTTACACCCCAAAGAATTATCAGCCTGGCCTTTTCCATTTCCTTAGGGTCTGAACTAACATTCCTGCCTAAATCGTAAAGCTGCGCATCTATGCCTGCTGACCAGCATGATGATCCTTTGGCCTGGGTAGTCGGGCCTAGACTATTGAACATTCCTTCTACAGCATTGTGCAGAATTCCCATATTGCCGGAATATTTGTTAAGACAAAGCGGTAAGGTAGAATGATATCTATCTTTTATATTCAGGATTTTTTCACAAATAATGGCCATGGCCTGCTCCCAGGTCAACCTTTCCCAACGCCCTGATCCACGCCCGATTTGGCGCATCGGATAGCGCAGCCGCTCCGGGCTGTACACCCGCCGGACGTAGGTCTGGCCTTTGGCGCACAATTTTCCGTTCGTATAACCGTGCGCCGGATCGCCTGTCACCTTTTCCAAAACACCGTTCCGCACATAAGCTAACATGCCGCAGACATCATAACAATTGCGGGGGCAGACATGCCGGGTAATTTGATAACCGTCCTGTGTGTACGCCAATTCTTACACCTTTTTCTTATAAGTAAATATCCTAATTCCCCTCCTGGGGAGGGGAATTAAAGGCTGCGGTAGTGTTTTTTTACAAACCGACCGCAGTGGTGATTGCAGTAGCGTAAAATACATACCGGCCAATAATCTCACCAGCCAGCACCAGTACGGCTGCCAGTAAAACTGCCCCCTTGGGCATTCCGGCAGTAATCTTCTCCGGATTATAAAGAGAGTATAGGAATACAGCACTGCCACCCAACGCCAATATCCATTTCAGGGCAACAGCCAGGGCAAAGCTGCCGCCTAAGAGCGTTACTGTGGCCTGTGCCGCCGCATCACCGGCAGCCAAGACGGCAAAGTATACAGGCAGATAGGCCATCTGTAGTATCAGGCAAACCAGTGCGGCAATACCTGCTGCCCGGAATATTTTAATCACTGCTTGGTCTGCCACTTCTTTGGCACCCAGCACGTTAGCAGCAGCAACCCCGGTAATGCCGAGCAACACGGTTGTGCCAAAGAAAGTGATATAGGTATTGATGCTTGCCCAGGCCGGTTTGACAGAGGTTGCGTAGATGCCTGAGGTACTGTAGATGGCTGCCAAACCCAGTACGGCTGCTGCCAAGTCCAGCAACAGGTTTATCTTGCCTTGCCGGTGCAGCATGAATACAACAAACCATACGGCAATGAACATGCTGGTGAACAGACCTTCACGGCTCAGCCATGAGGTGGCTAGGTTGTTCATGGCGTTGGGAGCAGCCATCGGACTGCCTAAATGCAGGGCAGCGATAAGGGAGGACAGCGCGGCTACCGGCCCTGCTGCCATAATGCCCAGCCGGGTTACCTTTAGGGCGGTTTCCTTATCGGTACACAGTCTGATGACTACCGCGACAAGGAATGTTCCCACTGCCCACTGGGACAGGAGCGTAAATACTAATAATGGTAAATCTTCGGTATGCATACTATACCCTCCTCATTTTTACCTTTTCTTGGTGGTAATACATAGTGACGGATGGGTTGTACTCGAACTTGGCAACCCTTTGACATCAGCCGTATTGCCGTACTGCTTGCGCAGTGCTTCTATCTCTCCGGCATTGAGTGCCCGCATAACACAAGCACTCACACAGGCCGGTTCTTCACCTTTGGCCATAAGGTCGGCACACAGGTCACATTTGCCTGCTTTGCCCTCATCCTCTTTGTATTGCGGAACACCGTACGGGCAAGACCACAGACACATCTTGCAGCCAATGCATTTGGCCTTGTCATGCATGACTATCCCATCTTCGGCTCGTTTGTAGAGCGCATTAGCAGGACAGTTTGCCACACATTTGGGCTGCGCGCAATGATTGCAGCCTAATGAGAAATGATCAATGCGCGGGTTGGGGTATGTGCCGCTTTCCATATCATACACCTTACGGTACAGCACACCGACTTTTGAGTTGTTTCTATCCTTGCAGGCGATTTGACAAGCCCTGCAGCCAATGCAGGTTGCCATATTAAAATGAAAGCCCAGTTGCGACATAGCTCTGCTCCTTCCTAATTATATAATCCGCTGCGGCCACTTGACATCAGGTATCAGTGCCTCACCGTTGTATTTCTCTACCTCGCCAATACAAGTGTTCCAACCGGCAGTACCTTGCCCTGTGGCAATCGGCCCTGTGAGAATATTGTCAGCACCGGCTTTATCAATACCGGTTTTTTCATCAATTTCTGCCCAGGCACCATGCGGCAGGCCGACAACCCCTGGCATCAGGCGTTCTGTGACACTGGCTGTGCGCAGCACTTTGCCGTGGCGGCTCTTCACCAGCACGGTATCACCGTTCTTAATGCCCCGTTTTTTGGCATCCTTGGCACTTAAAAATACCGGGTTGGGATAGACTTCCCGCAGTTGAGGGATATTGTCAAAAATACTGTGGGAGCGGCGGAAGTAGTGCGGGTTAATGATCTGCAGCGGATACTCGCCTTTGATTTTGTTGTCCCAATCTTTGAATGTATCCTCATAGCCTTCAATGGCACGGTTATAGGTCGGAATAGGTCTGATTTCGGTAAAGCCGTAGTTTTTAATAAGGTCGGCTAAGCCTTTGCTGTGAATCTCCAGTTTGCCTGATTCGGTTTTCAGTTTATTGGCTTCCGGGTTCTGGCGGAATTTTTCGTAGGCGATATGCCCATACTTGTCGCCAGGCTTGCGTTCAACTTGATAGATTCCCTTTTCTCTGAACTCCTGCAGGGTAATCCGTCCTTGCTGCGGTTTGCCTGCTACGCCCATGGCGGCAATATCTCCGGCGGTAATTGTCACCAGCTTCTCCATGCCTGAACCGTCTTCTTTAATGACTGTTGCCCCGGCTAACTGGTTAAAAATCTGCTGTTTTTCCGAGAGCGGGTAAATGTCCTCTGCTTTTAAGCCCAACCGTTTGCCGATCTCAATGGCCATCCATTGGTCATGCTTAGCTTCAAAGAGCGGCTGGGTAATGCGGGTATAGTGAATTAACATTTCGCGGTTGCCGTTGCTGAAGCCGCCTTCGCGTTCCCATTCGGTTGTGGCTGGCAGAATAATGTCAGCGTACTTCGAGTTGGTTGTCAGGAAGTGGGAATGGGAGACAACAAACTCCACCTTGCGGTGCGCCTCAATTCCTTTGTTCATAGCCGAACGGGTCTGCAGGACAGCGTTATAGCCATGATAGATGAGCTGGATATTAATATCCTTCTTCTTATTGTAGCCTGCGGTGTATTTGCCAGTAAGAATGGTTTCCCACATTTCATTATCATTGATTCTGTCAGTAACCGGATTCTTGATGACAGGCAGACCATTGCCTCCCGGTTTTACGAGATAGGGGCCGCCATTACCTGTGGCGAAGTGACAGCTTACGCCAGTCATCCGGCCAGGCTGACCCATATGCCCGGTCATGGCACCCAAGCTCATGAACATTTGCGGCCAGGAATCAGAGTTGTTCGTCCGTGCCGCCGCCCAGGCGGTGAATAATGCCACCCGCTTGGTTTTACCAATCTTACGCGCGATATCCCGGATAGCCTCAGGGTCTACGCCGCAGATTTCTGCCGCCCATTCCGGGGTCTTAGGCACACCGTCAAAGGTACCCAGAATATAGTCCTTGAGATTTTCCTTAGGATCAGCACCTGGCGGCACATGCGCGGCATCAAAACCAACCGTGCAGCGGTTGAGGAAATCCCAGTCAATCAGCGGATTTAAGGCCGGGTTATCCTCAGTCACCAGCGTATAGGCCATACCCAATGCCATGGCATGGTCTGTACCCGGATAAATGGGAACCCACTGGGCCTCCAGCGTCTCAGACGTGTCAGTGTAGATAGGGTCGATGATAATAAATTTTGCGCCTGCTTTTTTGGCCTGGAGATAATGGTACATCGGACTGCCGCCTGCACTCCATGCCGGATTGCCGCCCCAGATAACAACCAGTTCGGAATTTCTTAAATCAAGGCGGTCATTAATGCTGTGTTCAGTATATCCGTCTTCCATGCCAAACTTGTTTGGACCCCAACGCCAGGTTCCCCAGGAGGTGGTTCCCCAATGGGTAGAATGGCCGCCATAGAGTCCCAGTGTGCGCGGCATTTCACTGCCGCCGGTAACTAAAATAGAGTTGCTGCCATATTTCTCACGGATGCGTTTAATCTCACCGGCAACGGTATCCAGAGCTTCATCCCAGGAGATGCGCACCCATTCATCCTTACCGCGCAGCTCCTTCTTGCCGCCGCCCGGCTCCCAATGCTTGCGTTTCATAGGATACTTGATGCGGTCAACACCGAATACCTGGTGACGCTGAGAACGGCCGCGAGCGCAACCGCGCTGCTGGATATAATCCGGTGTGTCCGGGTGAGTATCGTCGGTTTTTTGGCGGACAACTACCCCATCAACCACATAGGCTTTGTTCAAGCAACGCCCGCCGCAATTATGCCAGCAGGCTGCGGTAAGCCACTGACCTTCGGCTTTGGCTATTTCTTCGGCTTGTTTGGTGGCGACTTTGGTAAGACCGCAGCCTGTCAAACTGACAGCAGCAATGGCCCCGGCTGACATTCCAAGAAACGACCGGCGGCTTATCACATGATTTTGGATTTTTTCAATGAATTTTATCATCAATATCCTCCCCTTTTATTATTTACTTGCTGACAACTCCTGCAAAAGAACAAAACAGGCTGCGTTTAACAGATGAAGCTGCCAGGGAAGAAAAGTTAAAGCTTCTTTGCCTTAATTACCATATTGGGTTTTGTTGTTGCCGAAGTTGGCAGACCTTTCATATCAGCATTAGTGCCATATTTTTTACGCAGCTCTTCAATATCCCCAAACTCAATAGCCCGCAGCGGACAGGTATCAACACAGACAGGATTCAGACCCTGATCTACCAAGTCGGCGCATCCGTCGCATTTTCCGCTTTTACCCTGCTTCGCAAGGTATTGCGGACGTCCATAAGGACACGACCAGATACACATTTTACACCCGATGCATTTTTTCCGATCCTGAACCACCAGCCCATCGCTTTGCCGTTTGTAGATAGCACCGGTTGGACAATTCTCCGCACATTTCGGCTTATCACAGTGATTGCACCCTACTGAAAGAGAGTAGCCCCATACATCGGGATATATTCCGCCTTCAAAATCGAATACCTGGCGAAAAAATTCCCCTACATACAAGTCATTTTTATCTTTACAGGCAATTTGACAAGCTTTACAGCCTGTACAAAATGTTGCATCATAATAAAACCCTTTTTGTCCCACAAATTGTCACCCCTAAAGTATGATTCTTTGCCTCCATTCAGTGTCTGGTTCTAACGGTTCACCGCGATATTTCTCCACACGAACAATCGTGGTATTCCAGGGCTCCTCCCCCTGACCGCTCAACCGTGCTCCGCAAAGAGTATTGGTTGCACCAGCTTTATCGATCCCTGTAGCTTCGTCAAACTCTACCCAAGCTCCTTCGCCAAGTGCTACTACCCCTGGCATCATCGCTTCTGTGAGCGTAAGAGGCCGGACGCATTTGCCATAGGCGCTTTCAATTAAAACCGTATCCCCGTTTTTAAGTCCAAGAGCTTGCCCGTCTCTTTTGTTCATCACGAAATCCTGAGGATAGGCTTCTCGTAGCTGGGGAATATTGTCATACGTAGAGTGGGAGCGTCTTCCGTGGTGAATGGTAACAAGTTGAAAGGGATATTGCCCCTTCTCTTTGCTTGACCATTCTTTGAACGTAGCTTCATAACCGTCCAGGGGCGGTTCATACTTTGCAATTGGCGGAATCGTCGTCAAGCCGTAAGCAGCAATTTTATCTGAGAGGGCTTGACAGTGAATCTCCAGTTTACCGCTTTGTGTTTTTAGAGGGTTTGCTGCCGGATCTTTTGCAAAATCTGCACCTTGGATTAAGCCTAATTTATCTCCGGGAGATCTGGGTACCTGATAAACCCCTTGTTTAACCAGCTCATTTAAGCCTATCCTGCCGTTTTGCGTTTTACCTTTAACACCCCACTCCCGAATATCTTTTTCCGTAATCGTGACCAGCGTTTCATAATTTTCTCCGTCATCTTTGATTACTTGCGCTCCGGCAATGCTGTTGAAAAATTGTTGCTTGCCATTAATCGGATAAATCTCATCTGGATTCAGCCCGAGGCGTTTGCCAAGTTCCCTGTCCATCCACTCTTCCGTTTTTGCTTCAAAAAGGGGCTTTACTACTTGGGGAGTAATAAAGATTGCTTCCGGATTGCCTTGTAGAATTTTCCCGTCTTTTTCCCACTCGGTTGTGGCTGGTAAAACAATATCCGCGTATTTTGAAATACTGGAAAGAACAATATCATTGGTTACGACAAAGTCTACTTTACGGAATGCTTTAATTCCCTTATTGGTGTCAGAGGATTGATTTAGGTAGTTATAGCCATATCCGTCCCTGACCAACCAAATCAAACGAATATCACAGGGGACTTTACCCCGCCCGTTGGTTCCGGTGTAGTGTCCATTTAAGATGGCGTCATATGTTTCACAATAGGCCATCCCATTGGCTGCCGGGTTTTTGGGGTTTGCCCATCTGTATCCATCATAAGGGCCGTATGTGACATCCGGAAATAAAGGATTCTTAGCGGTGGGCAGGCCTGTACTGCCGCCTTTCACAAGGGTTTTTCCACCATAACTTTGATTTGCCGCATAGTTCATTGTCCAAACTCCGGCACCTGATTTTCCTACATTGCCAGTCATCCAGCCGACGGTAAGAAAAGCCTGGCAAAATTGTTGCCCTTTGTAAGTACGTGCCGGTGCAAAAGAAGAACAAAAAATCATCGGCTTGGTTGTGGCTATTTCTGCGGCAAACTCCTTAATCAGTTGTGGCGGCGTTCCGCAAATCTCCGAAGCCCATTCTGGTGTTTTAGCAATCCCGTCATAAGTGCCAAGAACATAGTCCTTAAAGTTTTCTTTAGTATCCGCCCCCGCCGGCATATGGGCTTTATCAAATCCTACAGTACACCGGTCAAGAAAGTCCTGATCCTGCAGATTGTTAGCAATCATGTGGTAAGCCATGCCTAACAGCAGTGCCGTATCCGTTCCTGGCCGGCAAGGAATATGTTTGTCTGCCAGCGTCTTTACCGATGGTGTCACAAAAGGATCGACGATGATAAACTTGGTTCCTGCTTTTTTCGCCTGCATTAGGTTGTATGTCGGATTCCCTAAGTTTGAACGAGCAGGATTGGCACCCCATAAAACAATGAGTTTGGCATTTCGCCAATCCAGTCTGTCGTTCGCTTTCCACGAAAAGAAACCGGTCATACATTCCTGGGGAATGCCCCAGGCACCTGATGAAGATGAACCCCATCTTACAAGACCGCCGCCATAAAAATTAAGAAGTCTGCTTGAACCAAGAATGGATTTATTGCCATATCCCTCTTTAATTCGCTTCAATTCTCCGGCCACAAGATCCAGCGCCTCATCCCAGGAAATGCGCACCCATTCGTCTTTTCCCCGCAATTCTTTGTTGCCGCCGCCGGGTTCCCAGTGCTTGCGCTTCATTGGATATTTAATCCGATCAGCACCGAATACATGGTGTCTTTGAGAACGCCCGCGTTGACAACCTCTTTGTTGAGGATAATCAGCTGAATCAAGGTGAGTATCATCTGTTTTTTGTTTGACGACAATCCCATCAACAACATAAGCCTTATTCAGACAACGCCCTCCGCAGTTATGCCAGCAAGCAGCCGCAATCCACTCGCCTTCGGCTTTGCTCATCTCTTCGGCTTGCTTGGTGGTAACTTTAGTAAGACCGCAGCCTGTCAAACCGACAGCGGCAATCGCCCCTGCTGACATGCCAAGGAACGAGCGACGGCTAATCAGATGATTTTGGATTTTTTCGATGAATTTTATCATCAATATCCTCCCCCTGCTATTAGTTACTTGCTGATAGCTCCTGTAAAATCAGGGCATCAGCCACTAAAAAGCCGCTGAGTACCTGTACCGCGCCTTGATAGAAGACAGTATCCGCATGAGCTGTGACTTTTTCAGCAAAAGCCGGAACCCATAGCAGAAGATGCTCTGTGAGGAAATCGGCTTGGTCTTGGATAACTTCCTGCAATGCCGCACTGTCATTAGCCTCAGCTTTTTCATAGGCTAAATTGGCAAGCTGATACATGAAATCACATTCTAAGCCGATATGGTCATCTGCCTCTTGCTGATAAAGAAGCGGCAAGAACGCATACTTCAAGTAGGCTAGGCGCACAAGCCGCGTCTCTTGTTGGAACAGCAGCTTATCCTTATTGAGATAGACCGACTCCCATGGCGGAGCCGCTACCTCATACGGACCGATAAATAGCCGGGTATATTCCCAGTGCAGCTTTTCATATTCGGCTTGCGCCAGCCCCTCGGCACTACACGCTTTAAGATAGGCGGCTAGCTTTTGTACCCCTTGCACAATATCTTCATTCTCCTCTTGAAACGGAAACGCCAAGACCAGTTCGTTCTGGCTAAGCTTGACTAGAAAATCTTGCGCCGGTTCTTGGAGAAAGATGCGGCGCAGCAAATCATAAGCGAACACTCTCGCCTCTAAGAGAGGCAGCATTGACACTGGCTCTCCGGTATCGTTACCAGCCCTAGTCTGTGGATGCGCTACCATACAATGCCTCCTTTTATACCATATCTATCTGGAAGTCTTGGGAGAAAACGCGTTCAATCTTTAATTCGCGGCGATAGATTTCGCCGCAACGTTTTTCCATAATACTTGTCGATATGCCAACTTCCACGGTCATATCTTTTAGCAGAAAAATCTTACTGACAGGGAACTCCAGGTACTGGTAATCCTCATTCAGCTCATAGTCGGTCATGTGCTGCTTGCGAAACACCTTCATGGCAGCCTGAACATCCTTGCCAAAAACCTTGGCCGTCTTAATAAAATAGTCTTTGGGCGAAAGATAGATTAAGCCTGACTTCTCGGCCAACTGATTCTGCTGAAAGATTTGCCCGGAGAATTTGTTCGCCAGCGAGCAATAATGCACTCCCAGCGTCAGGTTTTGCTCTGCCGCAAACGTTAGCAAAGCCAGGCACTCCTCTTCACTTTGGTCAACAGGCAGTCCCCCTGCATACCAGTAATCATACAATACTTTGTAAGGGGGATTTTTCAATTTAAACATGCGCCGCTGAAATTCTTGCTGATTGTGATAAGGAAAACAAAATTCCAGCAAATTAATTCCGGCGATACCTATCGCGTCTAATTCCTGCAGTAATGCCTTCATCTCCGGCAATGTACCGGGAATGACCGGCATTTCGATCACTACGCTGGGGATACTGTCTTTCGCCCAGCCAATGCGTTCCATGACCGCCGCCCGCACCGCCGGGGAGTCTTCCAATTTAATACTGAACCGGATTTCATCCAACCGGACGCGCGCAAGCTCAGCCAGTACATCTTTATCCAGCAAGTCGCCTGAGGTGTACAGCCGGGTGTGCGCTTGAGGAAACAGCCGCTTGGCCTCTTGGAAAAACCGAATCGTCTCCTGTTTGTGTAAGAGTGGCTCACCGCCGGTTAAGGCTATATAAGACAACTTGCCGCCGGTCTGCTTGATTTGCTTCAATTCTCTGATACTGTCCCGCCGCTGCAGCGTATGCTCTTCATAATCCTCTTGGTTGGGATTAAAGCAGTAGTAACACTGGCGATGGCAGGCTAATGACAAATAGAAGGTGGCACTGTTCTCCCCTGTGTTACACGCTTTACAGGCAGGTGACAGCCAATTGTTATGGATACTGTGGTCATTGTTGCGAAAGTACATGTTCTTGCCCTGCAGGCTCAGCTTACCCGCTTGTCCATTGTCCGGGCGACAAGCAGCAAACTCCAAACCATGAGATTTCACCTGTTCCAAAAAACGTCCGTATATCCTGGTATAAATCTGCGCATATTCTTTAAACTCTGGATTTCTAATCTCTTTTAGATTTTTTTCATTTAGCTCTAATAACATCAAATTACCCCTCTTAAGCTAATTATATATAATTTTAAAAGCACCATTTTTGTAATATCCTCCAGACAATTCTTCGATTATTGTAGAAAAATACAAAACCAACCTCACAGGTTGGTTTCACGCATTTTCGCTATTTTGCAGGCAACAGAAAGATTAATTCGAATCTCTAATTTCTGCAAATCAACATCTAGTAATTCCTCAATCTTTTTTAGACGATACCGCAAGGTGTTGGGATGCATAAATAGTTTTTCAGCGGTAATATTCAGATCCCCGTTTTGCTGAAAATACATTTGCAGTATCTCAAGAAAATTCATGTTGTTTTTTTCGTCATACTCAATGATCACGGCCAATTGCTCTTGGTAGTACTCGTCCAGTTGATCTAAGCTAACGTGGGATAAGAGCCGAATAACACCCAAATCTTCGAAATAAGTAACATGTCCTTTTTCGCGAATAAACCGGCCTAAATCCAAGGCATGTTTAGCCTCTTGGAAACTTTGGCAAAGCTCGGCGGCAGATGAATGAAGCTTGCCTATCCCGAAGGAAACCGTAGCTTCAAAAGCAGCTTCCTGTAGGTTAGCTTGCAGTAAATTCGCAAGATTTTTTATGTATTGCTTGGCACTTCTGCCTTTTTCTTCGGTAGCTGGGATAATTACAATAATCTGATCCTGCATTTCAGTTATAATGGTTTGCAAAAAATGAGGTTTTAAAAATGCTTCAATGAAAAGTTGCAACCCTGCCAGGACTTGATCTTTATTTCGTAATTGTTTAAAGTCATCAGGTTCGACAACAAAAAGATGTTGCGGTTTATTAAGCTCCCAGTTCCAATAGCGCCCGCGCTTAATAAGCTCATCTGTTGATTCGAAATTATTATACAAAAGATCATAAAGGAATTGTTGTTTATACTTTTTCTCAATTTCCTCCGTGCTTTTGCGGTTAACAAGAAGCTGCAGGCAAGCAAGCCCCACCTCGCCGATCCGGCCTGCATCCAAGGCATTTAATGGGCCTGCGGCTTCAAAAACTAACAAATAACCAAACAGCTGACCAGCCAAGACCAACGGTGTAACAAAGCAATTCATAGCTTGATCATGGAAGCCTGTTATCAGTTGTTGATATGGCTCAGCAGCTATTGGAACACTTTGTTTGCGTTCCAGTATGGGTGGCCGAACTGTTTTCACCAGCCTCCCCATTTCCTCTGCAGGCAAAAAATGTCCGGTCATCCCTTCGGCCAGCAGCTGAAATACAGGGTCAACCAAGACCGCCGGGTTTTGGAGATACTCGGCAAGTTGATTAAGCAAAATCGGTAGTTCCTGGCTTAGATTTGTCAATTGGCGCAGACGATACCCCTCGGCAAAACTCATTATTTTTCTGTTTTTTATCAATTCCAGCACTAACGTCAGGGAACCATCTAATTCCTGCTCCGCGATGACTTTGGGGAAAACCAACAACGGCATACGGCTTTTCTCGGCTGCAGCTATAAGCCCCTGTGAAAGCGCAGTTCCATATCCATTGACTATAATTCCGGCAGCAGCTGAATTAAGATAGGCTGCCAAGGCCCTCGTCAGATCGCCTTGACCGTCTCCCATGTTAACCAAAACAAGCACCCCATCCAGCGCATGTGCGGCTACGCTTGGGCAAGCCGTAACAATTTTATGAACCTTGTTATTCCGGCCTGCCCAACCGGCAACTACCTTGGCCTGAGCAAACGGATTCATGGTTACTAATTCCTGTACCGTACAAAATTGCTGCATATTTTTATCGCCCTTTCCTCCAAAAACACCGGGGTTCTTTAGGCAATATAACCCTAAGTGATGGTCGGGTAAATTTAATAATCGGCAAACACGCCAGCGTCATCTGCCCGGTTAACTCCATTTGTTCGCTCAAATCCACTGCCTGGAGCGCACCGACAACACATGCGTCCACACAAGCCGGAGCAAGTCCCTTATGAATCCGTTCGACACAAAAGTTACATTTGCTTACCTTGTGGGTTCGTTTGTTTACCTTAGGTACCTGAAAAGGACATGCTGCAACACAACTTTGGCAGCCATTACAGTGTTGCGGCCGATGCAATACTATCCCATCCCGTCGTTTATAAAAGCATTGCTTTTGGCAAACCCGGATACATTCGGGATTTACGCAGTGATTGCAGGCTAACGATAAAAACTTCAAACCCCGTTTATCCTTGACTATATCAATAACTCGCCGGTAATGCACTTGATCGAAGTGGTGTTCGTTTAAACAGGCTATCTCACAACCTTTGCAGCCAACACATTTATTCAAGTCAAGCAAAAAGCCCAGCTGTTTTCCCAAGCAAGCCACCTCCAGAGCACTTATATGTTTTAGTTTGATCTCACCACTATAAGACGGTAAAACTACTTTATACACAATTCGACAAGCCCAATACGTATTCCCGCTGGTTGATAAGATAATTGTATTTTTAATGGTTTATAATAAGCAGTTTTTCATAAAAAAAGCCTTCTAGCAAATTTGCTAGAAGGCTTTTTCTTCTATGGTGCGCCCGGCAGGAATCGAACCTGCGCTCCCGGCTCCGGAGGCCGGTGCTCTATCCCCTGAGCTACGGGCGCATTATGATGTTGTCCTTAGCCACGAATAAGATTATAACACATCAGTGTATTCATGTCCAACAAATTCATCATATTTTTTTATTGTAACCTTTTTACAGTTATTTTGCGTCAGTTGGTGTCTCGCAATAAGGGCACACACGCCATTCACGGTTAAGCTCTTTGCCACAGGAAGTGCAGCTGGGTTTTAGAGTAAACCCACAATGAGGGCAGGCTTTAAAATCTTCTTTAACTTTACTGGCACACATAGGGCATTTTATAGTCTCTTCTACCGGTATGGCTTCAACATCAATGATATTATCATCCCGGTGAGGATTTATCGGTCGCTTACGTCCAAACAACAAGTAAAGGGGTAAAAATATAACAATTGCCGCCACTGTACCAACTGCCCATAACAGAGCAGTACTCATGTTATGACCGTGTCCGCGGGCATCATTAAATACCCAGTAAGCAGCGATAGCAGCAATCAGGTAACTAAAAGTCATCATAAAAGCACATTTCCCCTTAATATAAAGAATATGTACAATTATACCATGCCCTGGACAAGCTGGCAAAACTAAGCCTCAACAAATTTTACATTAGCACTTTTGAAAAACAAAGACCTCAATCCCTATCTTTCCCGGGATTGAAGTCTTCGGCTTAACTAGGCTACTGGCTTTACAATTGAGCCATATTTATACTTGTTGCCCGGCACTAACCTCAAACGATGACTCACCGGAACATCTGCTGGCCTTTTTAACGGTGCTAGGGACGTCACTAAATTACAGTGGTGCCTCCTTGGTTTACTTACTTATTTCATCTAAAGTCTTGCCTTTAGTTTCCTCGCCAAACAACCAAACAGCAAGGGCGACAACCATCATAACACCTGTAAACATTGTAAACACTTTTGGCAGACCTTCCGGCCCGGTAATCATGTAGCCAACAATAGTTGGTGCCAAAATCCCGCCAAACCGTCCTACTGCCGCTGCCCAGCCGGAGCCGAAGGCTCGGATGCGGGTAGGATATAATTCCGGAGTATAAGTATAGACAACCCCCCAGGCGCCAAGGTTAAAGAAGGACATCAAACTGCCCCAGAAAAGTACCACCCCGGCACTGCCTCCCAAACCAAAGAAATAAGCGCTTACAGCACTCATAGCCAAGTAGATAGAAAGAGTTGCTTTCCGGCCAATGCGGTCAATAAAATAGGCGGCACTGAAGTACCCTGGCAGCTGGGCCAATGTCATAAGTAACACATATTCAAAGGTTTTGATTACAGTATGGCCTTGCTTTACCATCAGCGAAGGCAACCAGGTAAAAATACCGTAATAAGAATAAACAATACCGAACCAAATGATCCACAAGATAATTGTCCGTTTGGCAAATTGTGCAGTCCATAATTCTTTAAAAGCTAGTTTAGGTTCGGACGTTTTGGTTAATTTGGTCGCAGTTGTAGCAGCAGGTTGTACTGTCGATATAACTCCAGCCTCTTTTTCAATCTTAGCGACAATTTCCAAAGCCTCTGCTTGACGACCTTTATCCATAAGATAGCGTATAGATTCAGGCACCGCCAGTCTGATAAAAAATACATACAGTGCCGGCAGAGCACCGATAAAAAAAGCCATCTGCCAGCCATAACGGGGAATTATCAGATAGGAAATGAGTGCCGCCACCAACCAACCTGCTCCCCAAAAGCTCTCTAACAGTACAACAAAGCGTCCGCGCTTTCCCGGTGGTGAATATTCAGTCATAAGTGTAGCCGCTACTGGTAATTCGCCGCCAAGGCCAAAGCCTACTAAAAACCTGAATACCAGTAATGATTCATAATTCCAGGCAAGTCCGCACAACCCGGTAGCTACACTGTAAATGATTAGAGTAAAAGAAAAAACAGCCTTACGCCCAAATTTGTCCGCAGCCGAACCTGCAAGTACCGCACCAACAGCCATACCTAGCAGGCCGATGCTGCCGATGTACCCCATCTGAGCGGTTGATAATCCCCACTCACTCGCTAATACAGGCAGAACAAAAGCAATGACGCCTGTATCCATAGCGTCAAATAGCCAACCTAGCCCGGTCAAAACCAACAGTTTATAATGAAAGCGGCTAACCGGCACACTTTCCAAACGGCTGATAACCTCCATCATTGCACCCTCCTTTGAGTCTTTACAACTGTCTTGTCACTAGTAATAATTATAACTGCCACTCAGTAAGATGGCAACTTATTTTTTATACTATATTAATAACCGTGCAGACGATCCGGTATACCCCTGCTACTCATCAGTAATGTCCTATTGCCGGCAGGTAGTAACCTATATTAGAAAAGTCCGTACCACATTTACGTGTACGGACTTTGTTACAATTCGCAAACAGAATTAGTCTAACAATATTCCCAGCATCTTAAGTTCAGAAGAAATTTTGCTTAAAATCTCGGTCGAAGGCGCTTCAACAGTATGGAGATGCGCACCACTGGTAACAAGGGATAACGGTGCTGCCCCACTTTCAGCTAATTTATGTAAAAAGTCAGCTAAATCCCGCCGGGAAGCTAGCATTAAATTCGCCTTAATTTCACCATATACAGGATGTTCAACACTGACATCCAACACCCTGCCCCCATTATCAATAATAACTAAAAGCTCTTCTTCTATCTGGTCAACATTATGGCGGCAAGCAAGTTTCGCTCGAATAGTTGCCGGCTCAGCTGCCTGCAAAATAACATAGCCCTGAGGGGTAGCAATAATATCCATGCCGGCCGCCCGCAAAATAGCGACATCACCAACAATCACCTGCCGACTTACTCCTAGTTCTTTGGACAATGCCATGCCAGTAATTGGTAGTTTACTATACTTTAGCATGGCGGCAATTTTTTCTCGCCGCTCTTTTGCTTCCATACTTAATCACGCTCCTGCTTCATCTAACTGAAGCCAGTTTGTTAATTTCACTTAAGTATTCCCGTTTTCCCAGTAAAATCATAATATCGCCGGCCTGAATGCTTTCATCGGCCCGCGGGTTGCTCAGCAAATTTTCCTCCCGCTTTATTGCCACAACGATTGACTCATATTCATCTTGGATAGCACTTTGCGCTAACGTCTGACCAACCAGAGTTGACGCGGGATTAACAGTTATTTGGGCGATATCAATATGTATGTCATTATTATAAAACACGTTTTCCATTAAATCCGTAATAGCGGGCTTCGTCATTGCGGCGGCCAGTTGACGGCCTCCCATAACCGATGGAAAAATAACGGTATTCGCGCCTGCTCTTTTAAGTTTTTCTGCTGCCTCCGGACGTTCGGCTCGTGCTACAATATTTATCTCAGGATTCATGCTCTTAGCCGTTAAAGCAACATAGACGTTATCGGCATCATGAGACAATGCCGTGATTATCCCTTTAGCCCGACTGACACCTGCCTGCAGTAGTATTTCATCAAACGTAGCATCACCGCAAATAGCCGGTGTTCGCTGTTCAAGCAAACAATCTATTACCTGCTGATCACAGTCGATAACAACATACTCTTCTTTTTCGTGCAACAATCGTTCACTGGCATTACTGCCGACCCGGCCGGCTCCACATACAATAATATGATTATTCATCGCTGCAATTCGCCGGTTCATAGCTCTTCTCCCCCATACATTCTTAAGTTGGCCTTCAATAACCCCACCAATTAGCAGCGAAAACGTATAATAGGCCATTCCGACACCACTGACTATTAGACCCATGGTAAATAACCGTCCGGCAACCGTTTTCGGTATAATATCGCCATACCCGACGGTTGTAATTGTAACAACAGTAAGGTAGAATGCATCGATAAACGAAAGATTTTCTATTACCATATATCCAATAATTCCGATTATCTGGATAGCAAAAAATGCACCGATAGTAACTTTAATGCGTCGATCAGGCAAGCCGCTCACCCCTTAGGATTACCAAAGCAAGCAGCAATAATCATACTGCCTACATTATGTTATTTGCTCTTTATACGAAAAACTCCTGCCATTTTTCGGCTCGCAGCTTACTTAATAAATACATCTATTATACACTACAACCGATATGTTAGCATCAACACAACACTAGTTAGCTGCTTGCAATAGTACAGTAAATACTGTTTTCTTACCCGGCTGCGAGGAGACTAGTATCTGTCCGCTATGATTCTGTACAATGCTATAACAAACCGATAACCCTAAGCCGGTGCCATTCTCTTTGGTAGTAAAAAATGGGGTTCCTAGTTTTTCAATAACCGCTGAAGGAATGCCGGTGCCGTTATCCTCCACCGCTATTAACACCTTGTCCTGTTGCTCTTTAACGGTCACAACGACATTGCCGTTGATTGGCGCGGCCTCTATAGCATTTTTTAATAGGTTGATGAATACTTGTTTAAGTTGTGATATATCGCCAAAAACATGACAATTAGGATGCGGTACTTCTAGTTGTAAGCTGATGTTCTTATTATGGCATTGTCCTTCCATAAGCAACGATACACATTCTAGCAAATTACAAACATTGATTTCTTCAAATACCGGCTCCTTTAACGGACGTGCTAACATTTGAAACTCACTGATTAAGCTGTCAATCCGGCCAATCTCTGCTAAGATTATTTTTACATGCTCCGGCGTAACGGGTTTATCGGTCCGACGAGCCATAAGTTGAATAAATCCCTTTATCGAAGTCAATGGATTGCGAATTTCATGTGCAAGTCCTGCGGCCAATTGGTTAACACACGTCATGCGCTCCATTTTTAGTTGTTCGCGTTCACGCTCGTGATATTTTGCCTGACGCCAGACACCATACAAGAGTACACAGCAAACCACTAGCAAGAAAAAAATTCCAATATCGTCAAGCGATTTGCTCAGAACTCTGGTATATAAAGCAGTTAGAGGGATTGTCTTTGCCACCCGCCAATCGGCATTTGACAAATCGGTATAAATAAGCAGCTTTTCTTGATTATCCAGGAAGGACTTAATCTTCTTAATTCCTGTTTTTTGACTATACACCAAACTAACAATTTGATCGTTTACCGCAGGCGATTCCGGATAAATTTCAGCTAAGTGAGGGTGATGGATAAGCTGACCTTTGTTATCCGTCACGAAAATATGTTGCTCCTCCGGTATTTGCTTATGTAGTACAGCTGCTGATATATCGCGGATAGGTACAAACGCAGCTATCACGGCAATTACCTTGTCCTCCTCCACTACCGGAACCTGCACAGTAATATATGCATCTTCCAGATTTTCATAAGCAATTCTTTCCGAAACATTCGGCTTGCCTGCCAAACTTTTTAGGAAAAAAGTTTTACTATTGGGAACTGTAAAAGGTGTATTGACATTCCCAGGGTAAGACAAGCTATCACTAATTAAAATACCATTTTTATCGTATAGAGCGACATTAGCAACCTCTAGAGTTCGGGCGGCTTCCACTAAACTTCGCCGTACCCGTCCGTCTTCCAGACTCCTGATACCAGGGTAACCAGCTAATAATTTAAGCCCAACCAGTTTAGTATTAAAATACATATCAAGGCAATTAGCCGTTACTGCAAGGCGGTCCTGTTCCTTTGCCACTATATTCCGATACTGGCAATTAATATAGTGTACCATGGCAGCAGCCATTATTGCCAACAATCCTACACCAACTAATATCCTAAACACTGCATTTTTAGTTGTGGAGAGCACGGCCGAATCACCACCTTTTTTTGACACACTTCGCTAAATTTCAAACTTTTCCTGCTGTATTTGGCAAGCTTAGTCTATCTTTCACACAAACTTCTTATCACATAAAACAAAAAAGCTTTCAGATTATAAACTGAAAGCTTTAACTATGGTGGGCGATGACAGGATCGAACTGCCGACATCCTGCTTGTAAGGCAGGCGCTCTCCCAGCTGAGCTAATCGCCCATATGGTGACCCGTAGGGGATTCGAACCCCTGATACCGCCGTGAAAGGGCGGTGTCTTAACCGCTTGACCAACGGGCCATGGCTCCTCGAGTAGGACTCGAACCTACGACAAATCGGTTAACAGCCGATTGCTCTACCGACTGAGCTATCGAGGAATTTTAATGACATAATGAATTATATAATAACAAAAAAAAAATTGCAAGTATGGAGCCCCCTATTTCAAAGGATATTTTTGTTAAAGCATCAAATACTGATAGTATAACAATGCAAGCATTAACACTTTAAGGAGGCCTGTCTTTGGATCCCAGAATAAGAACTCTTGCCAAAAATTTGACTGGCTATTCAACCAGTCTCAAGCAAGGCGAAAAAATACTAATCGAGATATACGATGATGCCTTACCCTTGGCTAAAGCGCTTGTTGATGAAATATATGCTGTTGGTGGAGTACCTTTTCTTGAAATAAAAAACAGCCAACTGCAGCGTTCTTTGCTTATGAAGGCATCCGCTGAGCAACTGAAGCTTACAGCATCATGGGAGCAAGCCAGAATGAAGGAGATGAATGCCTATATATCCGTGAGAGCCAGCTATAATATCACCGAAATGGCCGATGTACCTTCATCCCAACTGCAAAGCTACCAACAAAACTGGGTTAAACCTGTGCACCTAGATATACGCGTACCAAAAACCAGATGGTGTGTTCTACGTTGGCCTAATGCATCAATGGCACAATTAGCTAATACCAGCACAGACGCCTTTGAGGATTTCTATTTTAATGTTTGTAATTTAGATTATGCTAAGATGGCTAAAGCGATGGATCCTTTAGTTGATCTCATGGAAAAAACCGATAAAGTTAAGATTACCGGACCTGGCACCGATCTTACTTTTTCAATAAAAGGAATTCCGGCCATAAAATGTTCGGGACTTAGAAATATACCCGACGGCGAAATATACACCGCTCCGGTTAAAGACTCGATAAACGGGGTTCTTTCCTATAACACTCCGGCCGTATATCAAGGTTTCACTTATGAAAACATCCGGCTTGAATTCCAGAATGGCAAAATTGTTAAAGCCATTGCCAACGATACCGAAAAGATTAATAAGATTTTTGATACCGATGAAGGATCCCGTTATATTGGTGAATTTGCGCTTGGTGTCAATCCTTATATCGATACCCCGATGAAGGATACCTTATTTGATGAGAAAATTAAAGGCAGCTTCCACTTCACTCCCGGCAATGCCTATGATGTTGCCTTTAATGGCAACAAGTCAGCTATACATTGGGATCTTGTCTGCATCCAAAATCCCGAATACGGCGGTGGCGAAATCCGTTTTGATGACAAGCTTATCCGCAAAGACGGCCGTTTTGTCATTCCCGAGCTTGAAGGCTTAAATCCAGAAAACTTGATGTAACTCTAAATGAAAAAAGGCGGGATTGCGCAGCAATCCCGCCTTTTTCATTTATGCTATTTAAGCAGGTCCTGAATAAAATTAGGCAAAGCAAAACAACTTTTCTGAATTTCCTTGTTGTAGTAGCGAGTACTCAAATTTTGTGGAATACGGGAAATATCGGCAGTAGCCGGATCGTACTTTTTAGAACCAAGTGTAAAGCAATGTAGACCGCTTGGGTAGATTGGAATGTTTGCCAAATACAAGCTGGTGATTGGGAACAAAGAAGAAATGTCCTTGTTCAGGCGCTTAATAAGTTCCTGATGGAAAAAAGGTGACTCGGTCTGTTGTACAAACAGACCATCTGGTTTTAACGCTTTATAAACATCCTGGTAAAAAGCATGGGTGAACAATCCTTCACCCGGTCCAATTGGATCAGAGCAGTCTACAATAATAACATCATATTTGCTTTCTACTTCCCGCATGTGCTTAATGCCGTCACCGATCTTAAGACGCAGCTTAGGGTGATTTTCATTCAATGCTACACTGATTTCCGGTAGATATTTTTTACTTACTTCAACTACTAAACCATCAATCTCTACCATCTCAGCCACTTCTACCGATTGGTGTTTGACAACTTCGCGAATGGCGCCGCCGTCACCGCCGCCGATAACAAGCACAGTCTTAGGATTTGGATGCATAAACAAAGGTACATGAGCAATCATTTCATGATAGATAAACTCTTCTACTATTGATGTTTGGAAAACGCCATCAAGCACCAGCATCCGTCCAAATTCATGTGTATCAACTACAGCAATTTCCTGGAACTCCGACTCACCGGCAAAAAGCGTTTCTTTTATTCGAGCCGTAAGCCCTAAATTTTTAGTTTGATATTCAGTATACCACAACTCCATTATGTAAATCCTCCTTATAGATTTTGTCCTCTATAACTATTCTACCTTATATAATTTGTTCAGGCACAAATTTTATCACAAAATTTGCCACATTGAAAGATAAATCTAAAAAAATTGCATTAAATACCTATTTATTTAACAATTTCTCAAAAAAAAGCTATATAACGAACAGAGCCGTCAGTAGACTCTGACGGCTCTGTCCACATAATATTTTATTTTTCTTCCGGACGCTTACCATATTTATATTTGTATTTCGGCATTTTTACTGGCATCTCACATTCTTCTTCTTCTTCTTCTTCACATACATCTTCTTCTTCTTCGCATTCGTCCTCGTAATCTTCCTCGCACTCGTCTTCGTCCTCTTCCTCATCTACGCAAGGCATAGATGGGCCAAGACCAGTAGCACCGGAGAAACTGTGACAATGGCCGTCATCTTTACTGGTCACGCCGGCAAAGTAATGAACATGATTTCCGTCAGGCATTTCAATAGCAGGCCCTGTCATGACATCATAAGTATGCCAGTGACCGCCCTCGTCTTCTTCACTAATAAAAGAAGTCCTGCCATGAATCCGGTGACAATGGTTTCTTCCGCTTTCTCGTGCCGGGCCGCTAACACCCAGTATAATATGCTGATGACAATCTGCCACGTCAGCCTCGGTTAAATAAGTATGAACATGTGGCATAGTTTCATGATTGGGTTGATGGTGATGATGGTGGTGATGGTGAGGTTTACGGTCTTCTTCATTAATCGGCATAGTTCAGGTCGCACCTCCAAAAAGTTTTCGCACCTTATCCTATGCCACGAAATTACTATTTGCTACTGAACTTATATGCTGCCGCCCTCAATTGTGTCACTAAACATAACATGTGCATATAGTATACTGACAGCTAACGTTTTGTGGAGGTGATTTCTTGTCAAAACCAAAAGAAACCGTCAAAGCCTTTACTACTCGCATGTTGGCACTAGCCCTAATGACTAGTCTATTAATCTCTCTAGGAACACCTCTTACCTATCTGTGCTTTGCCTGGAAAGCTAAACAAGCCGAAACAATTGCGTTAGCCCAACAAATAGCCCGTGAAACACAGGCAATTATCATCAGCAATCCGGACGCAAAACAACATACCCTACTCCAGCTTAATAACTTGGCTTCCTTCTACCAACAACGACCGGATATTAAGCACGTAAAGATAGCAGCGAATCGTTTTACCAGCGAAACTTTAGACACCCCCTTCTCGCCTTCATTCTTTGATATTATTCAGCGGGTAGATATCTTCTGCCGCGGTACAACCCAAGGATATATAGAGGTAACAACGAGCACCACCGGCATAATGGTATCTACTGTTATTTTAACAGGCATTTTTCTTGGGCTAGGTCTGTTAATAAACACGTTACTTTATCGTTTACCCGTCAGTATCGTTGATGAAAATGAAAAAAAAATGACCGTCCTGATTAACAAATTAAAAACAACGACCGAAGAGCTTACCAAAACCAAGCATCAGCTTGAACAAACGACCATTATTGATTGCAAAACAGGTTTATATAATGCCTGCCAATCCACCAAGCGACTAGAAGAAGAAATAGCTAAAATTTCACTTTACGGAGGCTCCTTAGCTGTACTAATACTGGACATTGATCATTTTAGACAATATAATGACCATTCCGGGCATAAGGGAGGCGACGAAGCAATATCCACAATCGCCCTGCTAATAAAAAAACTAATTCGCACAAATGATTTAATCGGACGTTTCTGTGGTGATAAATTCATCGTAATTTTACCAGACGTCGATTATAACCAGGCTATTTCTACTGCCGACAGATTGCGCTCCAGCATCGCAAAGCATAGATTCCCCGAAGCGGAGTTTTTACCGAGTGGCAAGCTTACCGTTAGTATTGGAGGCACCATGTACGACGGCAGCGTTTCTTTAACGCCTCAGCAGATTTTCGTCCAGGCCGAACATGCTCTAAGGCAAGCAAAAAACTCCGGCCGCAACAAAGTCGTTATATTCCAAGCCACCTAAGCGACAACATAGCAGTTAAGCCCAAACCCATAGTAAGCATTGCATTCCGGCAAGTATAGGCTACAACCGCAGCCAGTACTCCTGCCAAAAGATAATGATTATTGAAAGAAATATCAACATACCCTTGCGGCAGCAGCAGAGAAGGAATAATGAGCGCTGTTAAAATAGCGGTAGGAACATGTTTTAACCAGCGTTCAAACCAACTGGGCAACCCAATCTTACTTAATAAGGCTACTGAGCCAAACCGGGTCAAGAAAGTTGCCACAGACATTCCTAAGACGATAAGAAATATTTCAAGACGCATGATTATCCTCCTTTTCCAATAAGCCGCCTGTTAGGCATGCAGCCAAACAGGCGGCTATTATATACCATTTTCCTGGCAAATACGCTGCTCCGATAACAGCAGTTACGGCAGACACTAAAGAAACTGCTACACTTACAGAGTCAGTCAATCTTGGAATTAACATTGCCAAAAATGTTGCCGGCATAGCAAAGTCCAGCCCCCAAGCAAGCGGATCGGGAATATAACTCCCCACGAGTACTCCGAGGACGGTAGAAAGCATCCAGACAAAATACAATCCCCAACTGCTTCCCATTTGATAATCAGCGTTATAGCCTGCTTTTGCAATCCGGTTAACGGTAATCGCATAGGCTTCATCCGTTAGGGCAAAAGTTAATAATAGCTGGCGGACAAGTGGCAATTTCAAAAGATGCGGCGCCAAGGATGCGCCCATAAATAAATGCCTGAGGTTAATAAGCAGTGTAGTAAATACAATAAGTCCCCACCCTGTAATTCCGGCGCCTAACATACTGATACTAATAAATTGTGCTGCCCCGGCAAACACCAGTACCGACATAAGCACTGTTTCGACAGGCGTCAGTCCGGCTGTCAATCCCATAATCCCACAAGTAATACCAAAAGGCACAACTCCCATCATAATAGGGATACTGTCACGCACTCCTTGTATGTATTCTTTCATACAATCACCACCTTTTCAATTTATTCTATATTACTTGGCAGGAAAAACATTGTAAATATCCAATTGTAAATTTAAATCAACAAATTGGATATTTAAAGGAGATTATCAACAAATGGATATATCCAAATTTAGTGAATTGGTATCCCTGAATCCAAAATCAACAATTCCACTATATAAGCAGATTGCCGGTATATTAACAGAAAATATCAAAAACGCTATTTTGCCCCCAGGTACTAAACTACCACCCGAACGAGAGTTGTCTGCTCTTCTGGGTGTTAGCCGCACTACAACTATCAACGCTTACCGGCAGCTTGAAGAGCAGGGCCTTATTTGTACCCGCGTTGGCAGCGGAACATATGTAGCTGATTTGGGTCCAATTACCAAAACACCCCCTGCAGTTCCCTGGTCTCAGTTATTCGCCCCTAGCGTCAATATCCAGTTACCATCGATATTGCGCGAATTGATTTATTCAGCGGCAGCCAAAGATAGTATTTCTCTGGCTGCCGGCATGCCTGATCCGTCTCTATATCCGCTCAATGATTTCGCGCAGTTCTTTACTTCACAATCGAGTTTTCTCGATGGGGCCGATTTAGGACACACTCCTACTGAAGGATATACACCAATACGCAATATTTTATCGACGATGCTAACTGAAAAAGGCTATGGCATAACACCAGAAAACACTATGATAGTAAGCGGTTCTCAGCAAGGCTTATATTTAATAGCCAAAGTCTTCTTACAACCCGGAGACTATGTTATTGTTGAGTCTCCCACCTATCTTGGCGCTATTCAGCTGTTCAGCAATTCAAGTGCCCGGATTCTCAGCCTTCCCTCCTCCGGTCCCTTACCATTTGATCTTTTAGAAGATTATCTTATTCGTTATCGTCCCAAGCTTTTTTATGTAATGCCAACCTTCCAAAATCCTAATGGCCGGGTCATGCCACTGGAAGAACGCCGTGAGCTTTTACGCTTAGCCGCCAAACACCGTTTAGTGATTGTCGAAGATGACCCCTACGGTGAATTATTTTACGAAGAAAAGCCGCCCCTCCCCCTCAAAGCTCTCGATTCGTATGGCGGCGTTATTGCTCTCGGAACTTTTTCAAAAATGCTGTTTCCCGGACTGCGAACCGGCTGGGTAGTCGCACCCGAACCGGTTATTAATCGTTTTGCCCTTGAGAAACAATATATAGATCTGCATAGCAGCAATCTATCTCAACGCTTGCTTTACGATTATTTACATCAAGGTCTGCTAGATAATCATCTTGCCTTAGTCCGGACTGAATACAAAAAACGCCGCGATTTTGTCGCCGGCGCCCTTAAACGGTATTGCAGCCCCCACCTTACTTTCAGTATACCTGCAGGCGGTTTCTATTTCTGGTGTTCACTCACACAAGATATTTTGACCAGACAACTCTTGCATGAAGCCTCGAAAACGGGCGTTTCCTTTGTTCCCGGTGAAGCTTTTTATGCGGATGCCTCGGGCGCCCACGAATTCAGACTTTGTTTTGTAACCCAGCCCGAAGAGCGTTTGCTCGAAGGTATCAAACGGTTAAGCAAAGCCTTACAGGTTCTGCAAACCGCTACCCCACTTAGCACCGCAGAGCGCCCAGCAATCCTTCCCCTCATCTAATGACTGCCATCGGATAAACTATCATGCCTGTAATAATTCATTCAATCTTGTTAAATTTCCCCTGGCCGTCCGTTCATACTTTTCCCGGAAATAATCTGTCTGGTAGATAGCCGAACGGCTAAGAAACTGTCCGAGTACCTTTTTTCTGCCCTGCACGTACTGCACTTGATTAATATGACTGTATTCTGAGCGTATTTGCCCTTCGTATTCAAGGAAACCTTCCCATTCACGTCCAAGTACTGCTAAATCAATATCCAGTAAATAAGCCCCGTCCTGACAGCCAGTCAACCCGTTATGGCTTGTAAGTATGATTAAATCCGCGGCCTTGTTGCCAAAATCAACAGGCAAATCCAGGATACTTGCCATATAGGCAGCAGCCGCCGCACTCAACGTTTCATTACTCCGAGAATTCGGGATACAAACGATATCATGAAACCATAAAGCATACTCAAGCAGCGCGGGATGATTCAGTTCCGGTTTGATTGCCTCAAATTGTTTAAAGCAATCATCAAGATGGTTCAAAGTATGATAATATCTAAAATACTGGCCGTAACTATCGGCAATGAGGCTATATACATTAGCTGCCTCAGAACTCGCTGTTAACAGTCCGATAAAACTATGCCAGCGATCCGCTAAATTCTTTAACATCCTGGCCTCCCGGAAAATTTTTAAATTTATTTTTTCTTATCCGTTACTTTTTATATATTGTCACGTTTATATAAGCGAAGGAGATGATTATTATGTACAAAACAATTAAAACATTAGTGTTAGCCCTGCTAATCACCGTGTTAGCCCTGCCGGCAGCGCTGGCCGCCGAGAAAAACCCCAACGCTACCGAAGTTCAGGTAAGCGGCAACTATCAAGAAGAAATAGCCCCCGATACTGCCTATATTAATTTAGGTACCGTGACCGAAGCCGAAACCCTCGGCGAAGCCCAAGCCAAAAATGCCGATATCTCAGCCAAACTACGTAACAAGTTAGAAATCGCGGGTATCAAATCTGAATACATAAAAACCGCAAACTACGATGTAACACCACTCTACAAAAATGATGACAACGGCCGCCGCCTGCCAAGCATTAAAGGTTACCAGGTTACCAACAGCATCATCGTAACTACTGTTCCCGACAAGGCTGGTGAAGTGATTGACACCGCCCTAAATGCCGGCGCTAACCAAGTGAATAATGTGCGGTTTGGCAAGAACACCGATAGTGAGATCAAGAATGCAGCTTTGGCTCAAGCCGTCCGTGATGCACTGCGCAAGGCCGATGCTATTGCCGCTGCTTTAAACAAACAAGTAGTTAGAATAAAAACAGTAAACGAAAATAGTGTTCATCTCCAGTCACCCGAGATTGGCACTCGTTATAAACTAAGTGCATTGGATGCTGGGCAGTCAACACCTATCTCTGCCGGGTTAATCACATTAACAGCCAATGTACAGGTAGTAGTCGAATTAGAATAGTAAACTTATCCTTGAAAAAAGTCCGTATCACTGACATGTGATACGGACTTTGGCTATTTTATATCCTTTTAGTGTTTGAAATGCCGCATGCCGGTAAACACCATGGCAATGCCTTTTTCATCGGCGGCTTTTATTGAATCTTCATCATTTACTGAACCACCCGGCTGAATAACCGCACTAATGCCAGCTTCAGCGGCGGCGGCAACTGTGTCTGCAAATGGGAAGAAAGCATCTGAAGCTAAAACAGCCCCTTTAGCCTGCTCGCCAGCCTGTGCCAATGCAATGCCGGCAGCGCCAACACGGTTCATTTGGCCAGCGCCAACCCCCAGAGTTTTATTATCGTTTACAATGACAATTGCATTGGACTTTACGTGCTTAACGACTTTCCAGGCAAATAAAAGTTGTTCCCATTCGGCTGCTGTCGGCTGACGTTTGGTAACTACCTTCATGTCACTTTTCGGCGCAGTTGTCCTGTCAGCTTGTTGGAGTAAGACTCCACCTGTTACTGATTTAATGTCAAAGCTGGCATTATCAGCCTGCGGCAATCCTGTTGCCAGCAGACGAATATTTTTCTTAGCGGTCAGAACAGCAATCGCTTCTTCGCTGAATGCCGGAGCAATAACTGCTTCGATAAATATCTCGCTGATTTGCTGCGCAGTTTCTTTGTCTACTTCACGGTTTAAACCAACAATACCGCCGAACGCAGACACAGGATCGGCCTGATAAGCTTTTTTATAAGCTTCGGCCAGTGTGGCGCCGATACCGGTGCCACAAGGATTGGTATGCTTAATAATAGCCGCTGCCGGCTGCTCAAATTCCGCAGCTAACACATAGGCAGCTTCCACATCAACAATATTGTTAAAGGACAGTTCCTTGCCATGAAGCTGCTTAACATTGGCTACACCAGGACCGGAATAGTATTGTTCCCGGTAGAAGGCAGCTGATTGGTGCGGATTCTCTCCATAGCGCAAGTCTTGCGCTTTCTCATAGACCAAATGCAGCGTCTCCGGGAAAAGACCTTGTCCCAGTTGCTCACTCAAATAGCGGGAAATATAAGCATCATAACTGGCAGTATGGCTAAAAGCTTCCTGTGCAAGCGCCATCCGGTTTTTCAAAGCAACTTCACCTTCAGCAGTCAGTTGGTTAATAACTTCTTCATAGCGCGCTGGATTTACCACAACTGCCACATAGTGAAAATTTTTAGCAGCAGCCCGGATCATAGCTGGTCCGCCGATATCAATGTTCTCTACGGCATCGTGCAAGGTGACACCCGGCTTGGCTACCGTCTGGCGGAAAGGGTATAGGTTGACAGCCACCAAATCGATTCCTGTAATTTTATGTTCGACCATAGCCGCTTGATGACTGGGATTATCCCGAATGGCCAAAATTCCACCATGAATATAAGGATTAAGCGTTTTAACCCTGCCGTCCATAATTTCCGGAAAACCAGTAATTTCGCTTACATAGGTTACGGGGATACCAGCGGCTTTAATGGCCTTCATTGTACCGCCTGTTGAAACAAGTTCAACTCCCAGGAGGTGAAGTTTTCTGGCAAACTCCACAATGCCAGTTTTATCTGACACACTTAAAAGGGCACGTTTTATTTTCATGGTTCTTCCTTTCTACTCAGCTTTCTCGTTCTTCATTTAGGATACGTACACGCCGTCGTCCTTCTATAGTTAACCGCCGCTCGCAGTATAAGGCAATTGCCCGGGGATATAGAATATGTTCAACATGCAGAATCCTATCTGCTAAAGTTTCTGTTGTATCGTCTTCCAAAACAGGTACTGCTTCCTGTAAAATAATCGGACCGGTATCCATACCCTCATCGATAAAGTGAACCGTGCAACCGGAGATTTTAGCCCCATACTGCAAGGCTTGCTTCTGGGCATCTTCCCCAGGGAAAGCCGGGAGCAACGAGGGATGTATGTTCATGATTTTTCCGGCAAACCGGTCAATAAAATAACGGCTTAGAATCCGCATAAAGCCGGCCAATACCACCAATTCTACATGGTGAAGATTTAACTCTTCGGCTATAGCAGCCTCAAACTCCTGCTTGGTGGCAAACTGCCTCCGGTCAATACAAACTGTCGGAATGTCCGACCCGGCCATGCGTTTTAATACATTGGCTTCCGGGTTATCGCCGATAACCACGCCAATTTTAGCATCAAGCCGTCCAGCATTTATGGCATCAACAATCGCCTGTAAGTTACTGCCGCGCCCGGATGCCAATACGCCGATTACCGTTTTGTTCATGAAACAGCCCCCTTACTTAAGTTCCACCTGATGTTCCCCGGCAATAACCTTGCCAATAAGATACGATTTTTCGTTCCTAGCGGCAAGATCTGCCTGCACGGCAGCTGCCTGCTTGGCCGGAATAATCAGAATCATACCTATTCCCATATTAAACGTCCGGTACATTTCAGCTTTAGCAACCCCGCCCCATTCTTGCAATAGTTTAAAAACAGGCAGTTCCGGCCAAGCGGTAGTATCGACTTCAACGCCGCAATTTTCAGGAAGTACACGGGGGATATTATCATAAAAACCGCCGCCGGTAATATGAACCATACCATGAATATCAAACTTCTCAAACAGCGGCAGGCAGGCTTTGGGGTATAGCCTGGTCGGCTCTAACAATTCTTCACCTAAGGTCCGGCCAAATTCCGGAATATAAGTATCTATACTAAACTTTTTAACATCAAAACAGATTTTTCGGACCAATGAGTAGCCATTGGAATGAACCCCGCTAGAGGGCAAACCAATGATAACATCGCCGGGTTTAACCTTCTCCCCGGTTATAATTTTATCTCTATCAACAACACCTACGGCAAATCCGGCAATATCATATTCCCCGTCAGGATAAAAACCAGCCATTTCAGCAGTCTCCCCGCCAATAAGCGCACAGCCTGATTCACGACAGGCCATCGCTACGCCACTGACGATGGAAGCTACTTTTTCCGGCTCCAGTTTACCGACAGCCAAATAGTCAAGGAAAAATAACGGTTCAGCGCCTTGCACCAAAATATCATTAACACACATCGCTACACCATCTTGACCAATGGTGTCGTGCTTGTCTGCCATAAAAGCAATCTTTAGCTTAGTGCCTACACCATCAGTACCACTTACAAGTACCGGCTGGCGATACTTACCGGCATTAAGGGCAAATAAGCCGCCAAACCCCCCAATATCACCAAGCACTTCCTGGCGGTAGGTAGCGCGAACATGACGTTTCATCAGTTCAACAGCTTTATTACCGGCATCAATATCAACACCTGCGTCGCGATAAGTTAATTGAACATTTGTCTTTGTAGTTTCTGAATTATTTTTTTGGTTGTCGGCCATCTTTGACCTCCTGCAATATTCTTGATTTTGTTTGAGCCTTACTCTTTGCTTGGCTCAAACAAAAATTTATTATTGGAACAATCGCCTTCACCAGGCGTATGCGCCGGGTAATCACAGTTAAAACAAGCGTTGCACAGCGTCTTTTCATGAATATGATCAATTGACGCATGCAAGCCTTTAAGTGATAAATAGTGAAGTGAGTCGGCGCCAATAAATTGTCTGATTTCCTCAACCTGTTTGGAAGCGGCAATCAGCTCCTTGCGCGCCGAAGTGTCAATCCCATAGTAACAAGGGAAACCAATAGGCGGTGAGCTTACACACATATGCACAGCAGTAGCGCCGGCATCTTTTAGCATACGGACAATTTTACCGCTGGTAGTACCGCGAACAATAGAGTCATCGACCATAATAACAGACTTACCTTTGACTACCGATGTTACGGCATTTAATTTAATCCGTACACCCATATCCCGCTTTTTCTGGTCAGGCTGGATAAACGTACGGCCAATGTAACGGTTTTTCATAAGCCCTTCGGCAAAAGGTATGCCTGATTCATGGCTATAGCCAAGAGCGGCAGTCGTACCCGAGTCAGGTACAGAAATAACAATATCGGCTTTAAACTTACTTTCTCTAGCCAGCGTACGCCCCATGTTAAATCTGGCTTGGTAGACACTCTGACCATCAATAACACTGTCGGGACGGGCAAAGTAAATATATTCAAAGACACAGCCTGCCCGTCTGTCGGTTTCAGCAAACCGCCGTGAAACCACACCGCTGTCATCAATGATTACCATCTCACCAGGTTCAATGTCGCGCACAAACTCAGCGCCTACCGTGTCTAAAGCACACGTTTCGGAGGCCAACACCCAGCCATCCCCTAACCGCCCTAAACACAGCGGACGGAAACCATGCGGGTCACGAACACCAATAAGTTTTTGTTCGGTCATTATGACCAAACTATAGGCTCCCTCAACATCTTGCAGACTGTCGATTACTTTTTCCTCAATAGTAGGCCTAGACGAACGGGCAATTATATTTACAATAACTTCACTATCAATCGATGTCTGGAATACACAACCCTTTTGCTCAAGCTCGGCACGTATCTCGTGAGCGTTGGTCAGGTTGCCGTTATGGGCTAAACTAAGCTGACCGCCAGAGAAGTTAACCAGCATAGGCTGGGTGTTGCGCAATAAACTTGATCCCGTTGTTGAGTAACGTACATGGCCTATCGCAATATGAGAAGGCAATTCAGGCAGACCTTGACGGAATACCTCATTGACCAAACCCATGCCCCGTTGCACATCCATAACATTGCCGTCGGTTACCGCAATGCCGGCACTTTCCTGTCCACGATGCTGCAGGGCATACAAGCCCCAGTAGGTAGATAACGCCACATTTTCCTGACGTGCGAAGATACCAAATATCCCGCACTCTTCCCGCCATTTGTCGCTGTGTATATCGTAAAGCAATTGGTTTCTCCTTTCTACCTCTGAAACAGTATGGGGAACCGGCTACGCTTGGCCAGTTATTCTTCTTAATACTTCCTGATAGGCTTCTTCTACATTGCCAAGGTCGCGGCGGAAACGGTCTTTGTCCAATTTTTGGCCTGTTTCACTGTCCCAGAAGCGGCAAGTATCCGGCGAGATTTCATCACCAAGCAGCACTTCACCTTTGTGTATGCCAAACTCTAGCTTAAAGTCAATTAATTCCAATTTTTTGTCTTTCAAGAAAGCCGATAAGATTTCATTAATTTTGAGCGCGTATTTTTCCATTGTCTCAACTTGTTCAGGAGTAGCCAACCCCATAGCTTTTATATGGTAATCATTAATTAAAGGATCATTCAGAGCATCATCTTTATAGTAGAGTTCAACAACGGTTGACGGCAATTTGCGGCCTTCTTCCCAGCCAATGCGCTTAGCCAAGCTTCCGGCTGCAATATTACGGACAACTACTTCTACCGGGATAATGGCCAGTTTTTTAACCAGCATTTCCCTATCGCTAACTACTTTGACAAGATGATGTGGTATCCCTTTTTCCCCTAAAAGATTAAAGAAAAATGTGGATATCTTGTTGTTGAGTACCCCTTTATTGCCAATAGTACCGCGTTTTTCACCATTAAAAGCAGTTGCGTCATCTTTAAAATATACCATTAGTTCGTCCGGATTATCAGTTGCGAATACCTGCTTAGCTTTTCCTTCATACATAGGTTTTTGTGTCATAATAATTTCCTCCCTTATATTAAAAACTATTTTTGAGCCGCCAGCTTTTCAGCAAGACGGGCATCTTTTTTCTCTACTTCTTCTGCCATAGCCTGACGATGGGCTGTCAGTTTTTCAGCCAACCTAACGTCATGAACGGCAAGTATTTGTGCAGCAAATAGAGCCGCATTTTTAGCTCCGTTGATTGCCATTGTGGCTACCGGAATACCTGCAGGCATTTGAACTATACTTAAGAGAGCATCCATGCCTCCAAGCGGAGTAGCGTTGATAGGTATACCGATTACCGGAAGGGTTGTAAAGCTGGCTACAACTCCTGGCAGATGAGCGGCCGCTCCGGCTGCAGCAATAATGACTTTAACACCACGGTCTTTCGCTTCGGCAACAAACCGGTGTACTTTATCAGGAGTGCGATGGGCAGATGCTACCAATACTTCTGTTTCAATACCAAATTCAGTCAGTTGCGTAACCGCCGGCTCCAACACCGGCCAATCTGAATCGCTTCCCATTATAATTGCTACTTTCATATCATCATCCTTTCGCTGTATCTATAAGCCAAAAGGCTCTAATAGCATCTTAAAAGAGTAAACAGCAGTTGAATCCAATAAACATTTTCTAAGAGGCATGTTGTTATATGCTTTCCTGCAGGTTTGGGACAACATGCCTGTAAATCTTTATTGGATACTATACGAAGCCAATAATGTTGTAATAAAACCCAGATATTCTTTTACAAATATCTGGGTTATTTTCCCGTTATTCCGCCAGGAATACGAATCGAGCAATAACGAGCACAGCAAGGATGTATACAATCCAATGTACTTCGCGGCCACGACCGGTTACCAGCTTTAACAGCGGATACATTACAAGACCGGCTGAAATGCCGTTTGCAATGCTGTAGGTAAACGGCATCATAACGATTGTCAGAAATGCCGGTAAGCCTTCTGTGAGATCACCAAAATCAATATGACGAATAGATTCAATCATCAAAGCACCAACTATGATAAGAGCCGGGGCAGTAGCAGCATCAGGGATAAGACCGGCAAGCGGCGTAAAGAACAGTGCTAATAAGAATAATCCACCACAAACAACAGCGGTTAAGCCAGTACGCCCGCCAGCACCAACGCCGGCAGCACTTTCTACATAGGCGGTAATTGTGCTTGTGCCAAGCATAGCGCCCAAGCTTACACCTGTGGCGTCAACAAGCATAGCTTTGCCAATGCCCGGAAACTTGCCTTGTTTGTCCATAAGACCGGCTTTCGATGCAGTACCAACAAGAGTACCCATCGTATCAAACAACTCAACAAATGTGAAGGTAAAAACAATAGCGGTAAGGCCCATATTGAGAGCGCCCATAATATCAAGAGCCAGGAATGCATTTTTACTTAAATCCGGAATAGCTATCGGGCTGAAACCAGCAGGAATTTTAACAATACCCATAATGACACCAAGAATAGTTGTGGTAAAAATCCCAATAAGCATTGAGCCTTTTACATTGCGTGCCATCAAAATGGCCATAAACACTAACCCAAACACTGCAAGCAATATTTCTGGATGATTAAATTTACCCATTTCTATAATTGTTTCAAAAGACAGGGGAGTTCCATTACCTTTAGCGGCGACAATTTTTTCAAGAGTTGGCGGAATCAACGATAAGCGGATACTCATAATGCCAGAGAGTTTCAAACCAATTATAGTAATAAACAAGCCAATACCTACGGTAATTGCATGTTTTAGAGAAGTCGGCATACCTTCGACCAGCAGTTGTCGGACTTGGGTTACGGTAAGCAGAAGAAAAATAAGACCGGAAATAAATACTGCACCAAGTGCAACCTGCCAAGTAACACCCATACCAATTACTACTGTAAAAGCATAAAAAGCGTTAAGGCCCATGCCAGGAGCTAAAGCAATCGGGTAGTTGACAAATACGCCCATCATAATAGAAACCAGGCCGGCACCAATCGCTGTCGCCAGCAGCACGGAGTTTTTGTCCATACCGGCAGCACCCAGAATACTGGGGTTAACAAAAAGTATGTAGGCCATAGTCATGAAGGTGGTAATACCCGCGATTACCTCTGTCTTTACATCTGTTTTGCGGGCGGTGAGTTCAAACATTCTCTCCAACATTTTCATTCTCTCCCTTTTCCGAGTAATAATAGTGTGCCGAGAACCCTACACCTTTAATCAAATGCCAAAAAACCCTGACAGGGAAATTTCGCATAAAACTAAAGAGCGAAACTTCCCCGCCAGGGTTTTTATCCCATCGGTGTAGTGTTAGCAGCTAACACCTGCGTCACTTGGTCACAAACCGTAACACATGAGTGCTACGCGGAACCCTAGACGCACTTTCACTCGTAGTCGGGCGATTTACGGTCGCCTGGTAGAAACGTTTGAGCCATATTCTCAAATATATACGAGCAGTATTTATTTACTTGTATTGTACCAGCATTAGATAAAACCTGTCAATAAAAAATCGAACTTTATTTATGTTTTTTTTATTATTGTTCGGAATCGCTATTTCTATTGATTTAAGAGTGACATCTTAATTTTGACAACGGCCTTTTTCACTTTACAGGGCTGATCCAAAACGCAGTTAGGACGGTGGACATCCCATGGAAAGAAAATAGCATAAGTCCCCTCCGTCATTATCAGCTCGGTTTCACGCTCAACATTTTTATAAAAGATAACATCATTGTCAGCAAGTTCGTCAGCCAAAACTTTATTGGCCGGAGATAGTATGCTATAGGCTATCTGCTCCTGACCGGAAATCATAAATTGAATATCCAGATACTCTGCATGAGCCTCTGCCCGCCTGGCACTGCGTGGCTCAGTTTCATATTCATTAACAGACACATAGATATCTTTGCCCTCTATTTCATGCTTACCAACAGGCAAGCTGGCTATTTCAGTTTTAGCAAGATATGTAAGCCCTTTCACAAGTGCTTGGGGAAGGAGTGCTGCGTCCTGCTTCCAAGTCGAAATATGTCCAAAAATCATAATTACGCCTCCGGTACATGCTATTATATTCTTCTGGCCCCAAGATATCTAGGCTTCCAGTAGTCTTCGTCCAACCGGCTAATCATTACACCGCGACTGGTAGCGGCATGAATGAACTTACCATTGCCATAGTAAATACCCACATGAGATGCGCCTGGTGCATAGGTAGTAAAAAAGACCAAATCGCCGGCTTTAAGATTGGTACGCTCGACTTTTTTACCGCGTTGGTACTGAACATCGGCTGTGCGCGGCAACTTTATGCCATGCTGTTCGTAGACGTATTTCACAAAACCTGAACAATCAAAACCTCTTGGAGTATCGCCGCCAAAACGGTAAGGTGTCTTCAGATACTTTTCCGCAGTTTTGACAATCGTATCCTTTCCTTGATTAACTGTTTTTTTAGGGGGTGCAGCAAAAGCAGGAATTACTGCCAAGACAAGCATAAAAACAACAAGGTATACGGCGGAAAACTTTATCGTTGGCCGCATTAGATTCACCTCTGTCCAGTTATTTAGCTTGTCATATTCGGCAAAATTCTGGAAATTCCTCTATTTTTTTGCATTTTCTCCCTTTACCCTAATCGTCAACCGCTTAGGAAGGCACAAGCTGCAAAGCACTCAGGATTTGTCTTATTAAACCGTCAACTAGTTGGTCTAAGGTGTCAGGCTTAGGATAAAAAGGAGGAGATGCCGGCATAATAACAGCTCCGGCTTGCGCCAATGTCAGCATGTTCTTTACATGAATGGCCGTCATTGGTGTTTCCCGCGGGACTACAACCAATTTTCTCTGTTCTTTCAACGTAACATCTGCCGCCCGTGTTAATAAATCACGACCGCTGGCAGTAGCCAATGCCCCCAAGGTATGCATAGAGCAGGGAACCACTACCATACCACCAGTTTTAAACGAGCCGCTAGCTAGCGGAGCAAACAGATCAGCATTATCGTATATCACAGCATAACGTTCGATATCCTGCAATGTTACGCTACATTCATATTCGAGCACTTTACGTCCCATTTCCGTATATACTGCATGTACTTCAATCCCCAACTCAGTCAAAGCCTTAATCAAGGTATAGCCATATATAGCTCCACTGGCACCGGTTACGCCAACCGCTATGCGCACAGTAATTCCTCCGTTCAGATTTTGAATTTCACGACCAAATAGTCGTCAAGATAAGTAAAACCAATTGACTGATAGGCTTTTACGGCTGGTATGTTGTCCTTCCGCACCATTAAGGCTGGCGTTTTTCCATAAGCATAAATCCGGTGGCATAATTCCGAAACCAAAGCTTTGCAATAGCCTTTACTTCTGCATTCTTCTGTCGTATATACGCCGCCAATTTGGCAAATCCGGCGGGTAGCTACTTGTATAATGGCCTGCGCTTTGGGAACACCGTTATCCAAAAGAAAAATAAAATCTTCTTCCGGGCCACAATCAGCCAGCATCTTTACTGCTAACTCTGAATTGAATCGGCGATTAAAACCTTGCCGGTAAGCTTCAACAATGAAGCTAACGGCTGCAGATTGATCAAACAACCTGGCCTCAACAATAGTAATGGAACTTTTTAGAATATGCGGTGTAAAACCTTTATTAATCAAACACCAACTATCTTCATAGGATGACACTTTTTTATACTGCGCCAATACCCTGTGCAGCGGTTCTACTACCCGTTTCATGCCGGCAACCACTTCAAAATTACGTCTTCTCATAATCTCGATAAATCCAGGTGCTGCTGCGGGTGATTCAAAATGGGGAATAACAATACCCACATTATAAAATGCTGCAACACCTTTCAGGCTGCCTTCATCAAAATAACCGTAATAATCCCCGCAGTAACGAGTTAACCGGTCATTATAAATCCTGGATTTTTCGAGATTGCCGCTAATAATCGTAGTCTCCATATAGTTTCTGTCAAGATAGCGTTTAACCTCAGATTCATCGTCATTTGTTAATAACCTTATCGTAGCGGCTCACCTCCCGTGCTAAGCCAACCCTTTTATAAAAAATCCCGTAAAAACAGACTTAGCTTCCAGATAGATATTAACCCTATTTGAAGATCAGTCACAGGATAATTGCTTACCAGTATACTATAAATGGAAATATCCTTTGTTTCAAGTAAAGAAAATGCAGCTTGCACCAAACCACTGCAAGTTAATTGCTCTTATCCGATTTTTAATTCATCTTTCGAGCAGGCAAAAAAACCAAAGTTCTGTTCGCAATTGTAACAAAACTTTGGTTTTAAAATGACTATTAGATTACACGAATGGCAAACTCAGGGCAAACAGGCGTACAATAACCGCAAGTCAAGCATTTAGCCGAGTCAATTCTGGCTTTATTGTCATCGTCAAAACTGATAGCATCAGCCGGACAAGCCGCTATGCATTGGCCGCAGCTTTTACAATTACGAGCCACCACTACTGCTTTCTTTTCGGCTTTGTCCAGCGAGATTACAGCATTAGCAAGCTCTCCGTTAAAGTACTTCACATTAAACTCAACTTCCGGGATAGATACCATGCCAATTGCAATAGAAGCATATCCTTCAATATTTCTGGCAAATTTGAGTGCTTCATCATATTCATTAATTAGTGAACCACCGCCTAACACCTTCATCAGGTAAAGCCCTTTACCCGCCTTAGCTACTTTCTCCATGGACTGCAGCATATCTTCTGTAGTTCCACCCATAATGCCACGGCCTTTATTATTAATAATGGGGAATACCACATCAATGACATCAACATCTGCTGCCAGTCTTGTTACCGCTGTATGATGGGTAGAAATCCCGACAGCCTTGACTTTGCCTTTTTTCTTCATATCCACAAGGCATTGGAGCGAATCCTTGTATACCTCAAACGCGTTTTCCCCTTCGCGTGCGGCATGAAGGTGGAAGATGTCTATGTAGTCAATACCAAGTGCGCCAAGCGCTTCCTCTACAGCCATCGCCATGCCTTCATATGTTTTTTGACTGGACTTAGACGCAATTACCGGTCTAATCCCCGTTCTATCCATAGCCATTTTTATAGGCTCGTAGGTTTTGTAGGCTTGCGCCGTATCAATAAAATTTATCCCGCTTTGTAAAGCTTTTTCCACAACATCTGCGCAATCGGCCACAGGCACATTTTTCTGTATTGGCCCCATGGGCAAAGCACCAAAACACAATTCGGTGACCTCAATGCCTGTTTTCCCCAGTTTCCGTTTTTGCATAGCCTCACGTCCTTATTAGCAGTTTTTCCAGTTTAAATATACCATAATTATGGTAAAACAGTAACCTTACTTTGTGGAAATAAATAAAAGCCAAGCCCCTTTATACAGGCTTTGGCTCTATTTATCAATAATAAAAACGCTACGAAAACAGCCGTAATTAACTGCAAGCGTTTACTACTAACTTATCATTCTGACTGGCTTGTTCTCTAAGTATACGTTTTAATATTTTGCCTGTTTGGTTCTTGGGCAAGGTATCAATAACAATAAAGTCCCGGGGTATTTTATAAGCAGCAATGTTATTCTGGAGGTACTCCCGTATTGCCTTCTTATTAAAGTTTTTTCCTTCGCTCATTACAATATAAGCCCGGGCAACCTGACCGCGTAGTTCGTCAGGAACTCCGATTACACTTGCTTCAATAATACCAGGGTAAGCATACAGCAATTCTTCAATTTCCCGCGGATAAATATTTTCACCATTGGCTATAATTAAATCTTTCAATCGGTCAACGATAAAAAAGTAGCCTTCCTCATCTTCGTAGGCTAAATCGCCGGTATGAAGCCAACCGTTTTTCAATACCTTAGCACTCTCTTCCGGCAAGTTAAAATATCCCCTCATAACATTGGATCCCCGTACGACAATTTCACCCACCCGGCCGGGAGCAACATCATTTCCATCAGGGTCAACAACCTTAACCGCCACCCCCGGGAGAGCCTTACCGATCGAGCAGTATTTTGGTTTTTGGATGGGGTTTAATGTCACTACCGGCGAAGCTTCAGAAAGCCCATAGCCTTCAACAATTTTTTTGCCATATTTAGTATCAAACTGCTGTGCCACTTTTTCAGGCAGCGAAGCTCCACCGGATATAAAATATCTGACGCTCGCCAAATCTTCCCGTTCTCCCACCCGAGTTAAAAAGTTATACATAGGCGGTACTCCATAAACAACAGTTACACCAAACTCTTTAATTGCAACAATTGTCTCTTTCGGTGCAAAAGCTTCCAAAATAGTAATTGCCGCTCCGGCTAAGAGCGAATTTAATATGGCACAAGTCCAGGCAAAACAATGATACATAGGCAGCACGCAGAGTACATTATCACCAGAATGAACCGGCAGCATATTTTGGAATGCTTCAGCATCGCTGACAAGATTTTTATGGGTCAGCACAGCCCCTTTGGGCGTCCCTGTTGTCCCGGAGGTATAAATAACTGCACACGGCTGATTTTCATCAAAGTCACTAGGTAACGCCGGTGCGTCAGACAATGCTGTCTGTACTAAGGTTTCCTTGATTTCAGGAATGACAAGCTGCTTAACTTTTTGAACATATTCCTGCTGAATAAGCTCAGACTCGAGAGAAAGCGGTTCCATGGTAACAAGCCGCTTCATTTTAGCATCCCTAACAATATAAGCAACTTCGCGGGCCGTCAGCTGAAAATTAATGGGTACAACAACCGCTCCCAAACTGACTATGGCCATATAACAATATACGAATTCGGCCGAGTTTCTGGAAAATAACCCGACATTCTCTCCTTGCCGAATACCGGACATATAAAAATAATTGCGATATTTCCGTATCTGTTCGCAAAAAGCAGTATAGGTAACTGGATCTTTGCCATGAAAAGCTACACTGTCTGGCTTTCCTTGCAGAACAAGATCATGAACGAACAATTAAAATTACACCCCTTTCTTATGTAGAGCTGGGAATCAACTCCAAACGCAATTGTATCCTGACATGTCGTCAATTTGTCTATATGTAGTATACCGATACAATTCGATAATTAACACAAAACGAGCACCCAAAGCATAGCTTTCGGTGCTCTGTCCCCTGTACCTGTATTATAAACATGCTCACGCCAGCAGCTTAACAATAATGTTATCCTGTTTCTCGATTTATTATATACTATTTGCAATAAAAAAAAAGACTAAAAACTTCCAAAAGGAAATCTTATAGTCTTTTTTTCTCTTGCTAATATCGGTTTTTTCAGTATAAGTTAAGCCTGTTTTACACAGTCATATCCTTTTTTAATTGCTATCTTGTTGGCTTCAATAACCTTTGGTTTCGAGGCGAACTTTTTCGCAAAAGCTTCAAAAAGAATATCCATTTCAACAGCACCGGTAGCACCGATAAGAGCTCCTAAGGCAACCATGTTGGCCATTTTTACATTGCCCAGTTCTGTCGCAATATCGTTAACAGGTACCCGGAAAACTTTAATATCGGTACGCTTAACAGGTTTATCAATCAACGAACTGTTGACGATCAAAACACCGCCAGGCTGAACTGTCGGCTCAAACTTATCCAAAGACGGCAGATTAAGAACAACAGCAGCCGATGGCTGATCAACCATTGGCGATCCTGTAGGGCCATCTGTAATAATTACTGAACAGTTGGCCGTACCACCGCGCATTTCCGGACCATAGGAAGGAATCCAGGAAACATTTTTATTTTCAAGCATTCCTGCATAGGTTAGAATCTGACCCATTAGCAAAACACCCTGCCCGCCGAAGCCGGACATAACTATTTCATGTTTCATGTTATCACCCCTGCACATCTTTATAAATGCCGAGCGGATACTGCGGCAACATATTTTCTTCCATCCATTTTACGGACTCAATTGGTGTTTTACCCCAGTTAGTAGGACAGATGGACAGTACTTCTACCAAGGTAAACCCTTTACCGCTAAGCTGCATTTCAAATGCTTTTTTGATAGCAGCTTTGGCCTTATTCATGTTGGCTGGGGTATTAACAGCAACCCGGGCAATAAACGCCGGGCCATCTAGCGTGGCGAGCATTTCCGATACGCGGATAGGCATACCGGCTACTTCAGTCTTACGGCCATACGGAGAGGTGCTTGTAACTTGGCCAGGGAGCGTAGTAGGAGCCATTTGGCCGCCAGTCATACCATAGATCGCATTATTAACAAAGATGGTGGTTATTTTTTCACCGCGTGCAGCAGCATGAACGATTTCAGCACAACCAATGGCCGCCAAATCGCCATCACCCTGATAGGTAAAGACAGCGGCGTCCTTGCATACCCGTTTTACACCGGTAGCAACAGCTGGTGCACGGCCATGGGCAGCTTCCAGCATATCACAGTTAAAATAATCATAGGCAAGTACGGCACAGCCAACAGGCGCTACACCGATTGCTTTGTCCTGAATGCCAAGTTCATCGATAACTTCGGCGATCAGCCGGTGAATAATCCCATGATGGCAACCAGGGCAATAGTGAGTAGATACATCCGCCAATGCTTTAGGTCTGGAAAATAATACTTCTGCCATCTTATTTGCCCCCCTTGCCGCTCATAATCTTAGCAATTTCTTCATAAATGGCCACAGGGCTCGGCATCATACCGCCGGTACGGCCATAGAAATGGACAGGTTTGGCGCCATGGGTGGCTAAGCGTACGTCTTCAATCATTTGACCAGCACTGAGCTCTAAGGTTAAGAAGGCGCTAGCAGTTTTAGCCAGCTTGGCAAAAGGCGGTTCCGGGAACGGCCACAAAGTAATCGGCCGCAACATACCAACCTTCATGCCGGCTTCCCGTGCTTTATCCATAGCAGAATGGGCGATACGGGAAGTAATGCCATAGGCTACCAATATCAACTCGGCATCTTCAGTATTAATTTCTTCCCAGCGCATTTCTTGTTCCTGAATTTCCGCATACTTTTTCTGCAGGCGGTTATTATGCTTTTCCAGTTCTTCTGGTTTTAAGAACAGGGAGTTAATTATATTGGGAGTAGTGCGCCCGCGCAGACCGGCAGCGGCCCAGGGCTTTTCAACTTTATTAATTTCACCTGTTTTAATCTCTACAGGCTCCATCATTTGACCAAGCGCCCCATCACCTAACAGCATTACCGGATTGCGGTACTTATCGGCTAGATCAAAGCCTAATACAGTAAGGTCTACCATTTCTTGTACCGAATTAGGTGCAAGAACTATATTGTGGTAATCACCATGGCCGCCGCCTTTTGTAGCTTGGAAGTAATCACCTTGTGCTGGTTGGATACCGCCAAGACCAGGGCCGCCACGCATAATGTTTACGATGAGACAAGGCAGTTCAGCTCCGGCAATATAGGAAATACCTTCTTGCTTTAAGCTAACTCCAGGGCTCGATGAAGAAGTCATAACTCTGGCGCCTGCACCGGCTGCCCCATAAACCATGTTAATTGCTGAAATTTCACTTTCGGCTTGTAAAAAAACGCCGTCAATTTGAGGCATACGTCTGGCCATATACTCGGTAATCTCGGTTTGCGGTGTAATCGGATAGCCAAAATAATGCCGGCATCCGGCAGCAACCGCGGCCTCAGCAATAGCCTCATTGCCTTTCATGAGCACTTTTTCTGACACTTTCACCACTCCTATTATTTATGAATCTCAATTACGGTGTCCGGACAGGACTTGGCACACAAGCAGCAACCCACACATTCGGAATCATCCGGGCAAGTGGCATAGTTGTAGCCTTTGCCATTAAATGTGGTCGACATACTGAGAAGCTTCTTGGGACAGGCAACTGTGCATAACTCACAGCCCTTGCACCTCTCTTGATAAAATACGGGTTTTGGCATAAGCACCTCTCCTTAATTTTAATTGACCTTATATATGCAAAATTCAATTATAGAATTTTGTTTGTCCTTCGCCATATTCCTAATTTTTCGGCACCTTTTATCAATTCATCGCGAAATTGCGGGTGGGCAATACCAATAATGCGTTCTGCCCTTTCCCATACAGACCGCCCGGCTAAATCAGCCATTCCCCATTCTGTAACGAGGTAATGGGCTTGCGAGCGTGGATTGGTCACAACAGAACTCTGAGGCAAACTCATCAGCACACGGGATTTCATTTCGCCCGTCTTTTTTTCAGTAAATGTAGAATGGAAACAAATGAAGCTCTTCCCGCCTTCAGACATATATCCGCCTGTTAAGAAATCAAGTTGTCCACCTGTTCCGCTTATTTGACGGCTGCCAGACGTCTCTGATGTAACTTGCCCAAGAATGTCAACTTCCACACAATTATTGATAGTGATTAGATTATCAATAGCGGCCATAACCTGTGGCGCGTTTGTATAGTTTATTGGATAGGATGCCAAACCGGCATTATTATTAACCCAATCGTAAAGTTCCTGACTGCCGACACATAAGGACCATACTGCCTTACCTTTATCAATATTCTTATATTTATTTGTTATCCGGCCAGCTTTGGTCAGTATCATATAAGCATCTACCAGCAATTCCGTATGTACTCCAAGATCTTTGATATCGGATTCGGCCAGCATTGTTCCCACAGCATTAGGTAGTGCGCCAATTCCCAGTTGTATCGTGGATCGGTCTTTCACTTGTTCCATAATATACTTGGCGATTTTTTTATCGGTTTCCGTAATGGGTGCCGGATTGATAACAGGTAATACCGGATTATTGCCTTCAACGATAATATCTACTTCACTGATATGAATACAGTTTTCTTGTCCGCCGCAAGCCACCGGCAAGTTTTTATTAACTTCAACAATAACTGTTTTGGCCTTCTCGCTAATAGCTTTTGATGCCGAATTGGTCAAAGAAAAGCTGAAGAATCCGTCTTTATCCATTGGAGCCACCGACATCATGGCTACATCGACATCCAAGCTCTTACGATATAATAGTGGCTTGTTGCGGTAAATCATGGGGATATAATCACATAACCCCTGATCACTTAAATTGCGTTCATAGCCACTAAAATGCCAACTATTATAACAAAAATGTTTTCTTGATGGATCGCCCTCAACCACCGCCAAGGGATTTAAAATTAAGCCGCCACGTATCTTGACATCCCAAAGCTCCCCTGTGCGCGCCGCTAATGCTTTGTCCAGCAAAATAGGCTGGGCAGTCGCAAAACTGTAATCTACCCAATGTCCTGATTTTACCATTTTGACTGCTTGCTCGGCAACCGTAAGTTTTGCTCGATATTCTCGCTGAATATCCATTATTCCCCTCCGTCTAAACTAGTATGTCTTGGCTATAAATAACCACGATACCCTAACTCTTGGGAAATTAATCTTGCCTTTTCTTTCATGACTTGCGCAACTGCCTCATACTTTTCTTTGTCGAAACAAGCCGTAGTTCCCGAAACAGTAATCGCTGCCTCAATTTTGCCGTTGGCATTAAGGATTGGCGCTCCAATACAAGTAACACCCTCCATGGTCTCATTGCTCGCCACAGAATAGCCTTGCTCTTTTATTTTAACAATTTCCTCAGTAAGCGCCTGTCTGTCATTAATGGTGCAAGCGGTGTATTGCGGTAATGCCTGGCAAAGCACTTTTTCAATAAACTCATCAGTATTATAGGCAAGGAAAACCTTGCCTAAAGCCGTACTATGGAATGTATTACAATAATCAAAACACGGAATGATGAAAACAGGCCGAGTTGGTTCAAATTTATCCACAATGGTCAGGCGCCCGGCTGATAATACGGCCAGTAAGACAGCTTCATCAACTTCTTCCACCAAAGCTTTAAGGTATGGGGAGGCGATCTTGCGGATATTTAGCCGTTCTGTACAGGCTAAGCCTAACGGCATCAGTCGAAAACCCAAGGTATAGTGTCCGGTATCGGTCTGCCGGACAAAATCTCTTGCCAATAAGGTTTGCAATAAATTGTGTACAGTGCTTTTTTGCACTCCGAGCTCCCGGCTTAATTCGGTAACGCCCATTTCGCGCGATGAACCCTCGAGGATAAAAAGCAATTCGATAGCCCGGTCAACGGATGCAACTAAGTATTTGCTTTTTTCAGTATTACTTGATATATTCTGGCTCAATTTATTTCTTCCTCACTAGCCTACGTTCGGTTATACCGAACATCGTTCTGAATTTTAATTTTAAATATTGTTATTCTACACAATTTGGAAAATTCCTTGTGTTTTTAGCGTGGAAATATTTTTTTGCAGCATTTCTTGCAAAGAATTTAAGCTGTCTTTAAACGAATTTGCTATGCCATAAGTCTTTATCCTAATAAAAAAAAGCATCTGTTGTCCCTTTAAACAGATGCTCTCTGAAATTTAAATTCCGTCGCCATACATGCCTTCGAGCGGCACATTTCTATCTTTCTGAATAAATGTTACTACTTTGCCATCACGAATAATAATAACAACTTCATTCCCCGCCTCTTCTCTTGGGGCCAAGCTGCCGACTTCATTATGTTCGTTGTATCCTTTACCTCTATCCGTCATCGAATGATCTCCTCTCATTTCTTCCTGCTCCTTAGTGTCCAAAGAAACCACTTCTTTCTGTTAAAACCTGCTGGGCTTGCTGAATATGGCTGCTTTTGATTAGAACTTCAATCAGCCCATACGATTCAGTTAAACGCAATATGGGAATATGGGCTTGCGCTAAGCCTGCCGCTACCACCGTTACTGCATTTAACAGCGAATGTCCGTTTTTGGTTTGTACCGCAACTTTAACACAATCGTCAATAACCTCAGGCTTATACTGTAGCTTTTCCAGCCCTTCACAAACTTTTGTTAAAAAAGCTCCCTGGACTACAAAACTCACTTGGTGCGGCTGAATAGACACCATATCCAGGACAGCTCCATAGCCGGCAACAGACTCTAAAACACTCGCTATCTTTCCAGCACCGTTATCTGGCGTAGAATTGAAAAAGGAAACAAGCGCAATCTTCCTGTCATAAGAAACCTGAAATTCCTTGTTTGTTCCAGAATCATCTATTAGTATCGATTTAACATTAGACATGGCTGCCATCGGCGACATTCGTTTGATCTGGCACATTCGCAGTTGCTTATGTTTTTTCTCCGGAACATTTTTTTGCGCTAATTCGCGCGTCAGGGTAACAGTACTCATTGTAAACAGCACCTCCAAATGGCCATACTCTTTTCGTAAATCTAAGAAAAGACTTTGTTTGCGCCAATTCTTTAGAACAAGGGCACAAACCTTAGTCGTTCTTACTTGCTCAAGAGGAAAATATAAAAAGCCCCTTTCCGAGGAAAGGGGCCTGTGTCTACACCTTCCTCTTATCTGCCAGGATTACTCCTGCTGGATTTAGCACCACTGCAGTAAACTGCCGGTTGCCGGGTGTCATCGGGCCAGTCCCTCGACCACTCTTGATAAGAGCTCTTTTAAATTGAATAAATTTTATCACGAACATCTAGAAAATGTCAATATATCAACCAAGCCAAAACCAATTAATAAAGAACCCGGTACAAAACATTAACCCTTACTGAACTGTAGTTACCTTTCAACATGTTTGCATATTTTTTACAAAAAAATAAAAATGAGCTGCCTTTAGACAGCTCCTAACTTATTTTAATATTGGTGCCGAGGACCGGAATCGAACCGGTACGGAAATTTCTTTCCGACGGATTTTAAGTCCGTTGCGTCTGCCAGTTCCGCCACCCCGGCATTATTTGGAGGCGACACCCTGATTTGAACAAGGGGATAAAGGTCTTGCGGACCTGTGCCTTACCACTTGGCTATGTCGCCATAAAAAAAATGGAGCGGAAAACGAGATTCGAACTCGCGACCCTCGCCTTGGCAAGGCGATGCTCTACCGCTGAGCTACTTCCGCTTAAATGGTGCCTCAGGACAGAATCGAACTGTCGACACGAGGATTTTCAGTCCTCTGCTCTACCGACTGAGCTACCGAGGCGTAAATTGTATTACCGACGACAGTTATATATATTATCATGTTTATCATTCCGTGTCAACATAACATCTTTTGGTTTTTATATTATACTGTCTTTTCCTAGTTTCTTCCGATACAGCGGTGCGCCCTGACGGTTAGTGAGATTATAGGCGCAAAACGGAATCAGCCGGTTATCTGGCCCGACTACATGAATAAAACATTGTTTTAATCGATCCAAATCCAAGTTCCATACATCTTGAAATGCCATCCCCGAAACGGCAAGCGTATAGGTATTCACCTGTTCTAGAAATGCATCAAGACTGGCTGTATTTCCAACACCCGCCTGAGTTAATTGATCCTTGCACTTAGTACCAATTTTCGGAGCTGACCATTGCCTGGCAACAAACTGCCTGGCGCGTTTTGCCCCCTCTGTTGCCGGCTTACCCTGACAGCAACAACCGCTCGCCGAATCTTGTTTAAGCGGTTTTATTTGCCCGTCCGGCATTAAAATAAAGTTAGCGTGAAAAGAACAATGGGCATGTTCGCCACCTGGCGGACGGAAATCACTTGCTTTCATTTGCCCGTTTGTCTGTTTTTCAATTTCACGAAGCACCCTAGGAAGCGTAATACGGCCACTGTCGTCAGGCTCTTCGGGATATCTCCCAAAATAGCTTACAGGTTGGAAGTGGACACCCCTGACTATCGGCATGTTTCTTATGGCAAATTTCAAAATATCACCCAACTGACTGTCGTTTACACCAGGAACCAGAGTCGGTACAAGTACCACCCCAAGGTCATGTGCCGCACAAACCTCTATTGCCTTTTTTTTGAGGTCAAATAGTGCCCGCCCTCGCAGTTTTAGGTAGACATCGTCGCTTATCCCATCAAACTGCAAAAAGACACAGTTGAGACCGGCGGCTTTTAATCTCTCTACATATTGTTCATCTGCCGCCAAACGTAAACCATTGGTATTAACCTGGAAAAAAACCAGACCTAGCGTTTTGCCCAAAGCTATAATCTCCGGCAAATCATCACGCATAGTTGGTTCGCCACCTGATAGCTGAATGTTAAACGGGCCGCCACTATTCATTAGCATTCGGTACCAGCCCTCAATAACCTTGAAGTCAGGCTCCTCCTTGCAGCTCTCTGAAGCAGAGGCAAAACAAACCGGACAGTGCAGGTTGCATAGATTTGTTACTTCCAACAACACACAGCAGGTTTGCTGACGGTGCTCCGGACATAGACCGCAGTCAAACGGGCAGCCTTTGTCGACTTGGGTTGCACATGCCACTGGTGACGATGGGATCTGCGGGTTAACCCAATCAAGATACCCAGGCTCTCCTTCCCACACACAGACTTGAACCTCGCCATGCTCCGGGCAGTTTTTTCTCAAATAGACATTATTACCCTTTAACACCCTCACTGCCGGAATCCGCTTCAAACACTCGGGACATACACTTTGGGTTGTCGAAAGCGCTATTTCCTTCTGCTCTATAGCCCTATCCATTGCATCGCTACCTCTCCCTGTAAGCAGTTTGCTGAATAAACATCTATTCTAGAAATATAGTAAAATCCTTCCCTACGGATTATTTGCTGAGAATACTATCTCATCTAAATGCATCCCCAAAATGCTTGCTGCCTGATTCCAAATAACTTCCGCAGTCCTCTTTCTTCGGGAAATGGCATCAATGATCTCGCGATTACCAGCAAATCGATCCAATGCCGGAGTAAAACGTTCCGACAACGACACGCGCCTGGTACCCTGAACTAATTTATCGGCTAAAAACACTAATGCTGCCTCGTCAATGGCACACTCCGGCTTTAGTTCCATATCCATATGGGAAGCAACGATACTGGACAATTCGGAAAATCCCTTGCACCTTAGCAAGCGTTCCCCACGCTTAGGGTGATTAGGCTTTCCCTTGCCCAAATCATGCAAAAGACCGCCAGTATATACCAATTCCGTACTGAGACTTAGCCCCGCACAGTTAAGATGACTGGCTAAACTTTTGCCGATCTCAGCAACCATGTGCCCGTGCTGCAATACCCTATCGTCATCCTGGTGCTTATTCAATATGGCAAGACATTCGTCATACGTCGGTATGTGGCGCCGCAGATAAAAACAAGTAAGCTGATTAAAATCCTCCATAGTATCCATATCAAGCAATATTCCTTGATCTGCCACTGGCACATCTACGCTGTCAGCTTCATACTCATTAAGAATACCGCGAAGTCCGTCAGCTCCGTCGCCACTTAGGATTCGGTCAAAACACGTGGCGTTAATAAGCGGCGGATGGCCGCGTTCTCCGTTAAAAACCGGATAGACCACGGCAGCATTAGTCTTGCGGTACTCACGCACTACGTCTTTAATGCTATGTCTTCTTATCACCGGAGTATCTCCTGGTAGTAAAAAGAATGCCTCCGCATCGCCGGCAAAGGTTTTTAGTCCGGCAACCACAGAAGAAAACATCCCTTGTGAGTATTTGGGGTTCTCAATAATATCAACTTGCAATTGGTCTAATACAGGATATAACTCAGCCGACCGATACCCCACTACAATCCGGATATCTGCTACCCCTGCCATTCGCAGACTGTCTACTGCCACTTCAATTACTGTTTTTCCTCCTAGCGGCAATAACGGTTTGAATGTCCCCATGCGGGAAGAGTAGCCTGCGGCTACAATTAGCCCTACTATCCTTGCGCTAGACATCGTTCTCGCTCCGCCCTTACTTTTATTAATTCGGCAACAATACTAACCGCTATTTCCTCCGGAGTCTCGGCATCAATATTAATACCTATCGGCGAATTGACCCGCTGTAAGCTTTGCGCACTGACTCCTTTGGCTTGTAGCTCCTTATATAAGTAATCCCGCTTGGTTCTGCTGCCAATCATCCCAATGTAACAAGCCTCCGTTTTGAGCGCTTGCTCCAGTACGATCCCGTCATGTAAATGGCCTCTGGTCACAATGACCAGATAACTATCTTGGTTAATAGGAAGTTTTGGCACACACTGATAATTATCCACAACCATTACTTCGGACTGCGGAAACCGCTCCTTATTGGCAAAAACCGGGCGGTCGTCAATTACTACTGTTACAAACCCTACCATATCTGTTAACTTGGCAATCTGCTGTGAAACATGACCTGCCCCAAATAAATACACAACGCCAATTATCCGGATAGGCTCAACAATAAATTTCCAGCCTTCTGCAGCATCAGCATGAATAGAAATTTTAGCCGGTCCTGTTTTCATTTTTTCCATAAACGCCGGTTCACATTGAAAATTGCCAACAACAGTGCCGTCTTTGGTAACAAGACATTGCTGCCTTTGCTGCCTGTTCTCCTGCCTATAGGTTAGCTCTGTGATAAGCCATGCTTTCTGCGCGCTATCTATTGCAGCGACAATACCCTCATAAACCTGCCGGTTGCCGGCATTGGATGCATCAAGATAACCAAGCAGGATTTCACCTTCACCGCCGCAGATCATTCCTGCTCCGGCAGCATCTGTGCCTGTCAAATCAAAAGGCTGGATCAATGATTGACGGCTTATCTGAACGCTCCGGGCAAGTTCAATAGTTTCGGCTTCCAACCGTCCACCGCCAATTGTGCCAATAATCGAACCATCGGCACGAACAATCATCTTTGCTCCTGCCGCGCGCGGCGCCGAGCCCGAACTATGAAAAATAGTAGCCAGCACAATGCTCTCACCGGTCGCAAGCAGTTGAACCACACTTTGATAGATCTGTTTCATACACATCCTCCCAATTTTTTTGCCAATGCTGCTGCAGGTTATTCACCCGGCTTACCGGTAAAAGAAAATCCGTTAGCCGACAGAATTGCTTCGGCTCGGCCAATCAGGCAAGCCCCGCCGGTCAAGCATCGCAGGTCTTACCGCAAAGCCCTGTCCCCCATTTAATCCGGCCATAACCCGTATTAGCTCAGGATTTTCCCTACCTTGCGCCTCCAGCCCGATATTTCGCTAATACTCACGAATGGACAACAGCTTATGGAACACCATCTGATCCCTTTGATTCACAACGGCTGTGATCAGGGCCTTTTCCCATCAAGTCATTAATTTTGGCCAACGCAGCGTCTGATAAGAAGCTAATTTCGGACGGTTCGCCATCAAGGGTTTCGCCAAATAATGTTACACCGTTATCAGTTTCTAAATATCTCACCGGCAGATTTCTCCTAAACTTTTTTCCGGTATTTTTATCAGCCACTTCGACAATTACCCAGTCCGCCTCAATAATATCCAAAAAATCTGTTTCTTCTTTCATACTCTATTCCCCCCCTGCTTTTTACTTTCCTGATGAAAGTATTAATCGCGGCCCCATTTTACATTTTGGACAGTTCCGCCCTTCATTGGTATCTTCGCAATTTTTGCAATAAACGGTAAAGCAACGGCAACATTGATACAAGGGAGCATTATTGGTTATTTCTGTATTGCAGCGAGGACATTTTTTTTCCTCCAAAATAGTTCATCCTTCCCTTTGCAATTTTTCAGCCACAAGTAAAAAATATCCTGCCTTTGTTCCGGCAGATACACATTGCCAAAGCTCTTGCCTGTCTCCATCCGCCATAATATAGCTGGCAACAAATTCCCTCAGGCAAGCGGATTGATCTTCCCAAGTAATAACCGTGAAACCGGCTTCCGCCAGCATTTTTTGCAGTTGGCGGCGATAAAAAAAACCGGAAGTATTCTCTGAATCAGGTACATAAATATCAGTTATCGCCAGTTTTCCTCCAAGTACAAGCACCCGGCTAAACTCCGCCAGCACTTTCGCAGGGTCCTGCATAACCGACAGACTGCACTCGGCTATACCGCCCTCAAAGCAGGCATCCGCAAACGGTAAATCTTCTCCCGCTGCCTGTAATACAGGCAGCCCGGGCGAACGTTTTTTGCCTTCTTCCAGCCGCGCTCTGGATAAATCAACCCCCACTGCCTGTAAACCGGCAGTATCACATAGATACTCCACCGTCACTCCTGTACCGCAGCCAACATCAATCACCTTCGCCCCCGGAAAAAAGGCACAGTAATCAATAACCCGCTTAGTTAACGCAATACCGCCCGGATGCTGGTGAAGCATTATTTATCCTCCAAGGCTGCTTCTACTTGTTTCATTTTACCATTGGCTAATTCTTCCGGAATGTATACCAGCCCGCACGTAGAGCATTTATAAAGTTCAACGGGAAACGTGCTGCCTAAATAGGCTAGCGTTACTTTTCCCAACGTTAGTTTAATGCCGCATTTTTCACAAATAAGAGCAGGCTCCGTCCCAGCCGTCTGCTTGTTCATAGTTCCTCCATTACTCCGTAATTTCTATACGGTGACAATAAGCATTGCGAACAACAAATTCATCCCCTTGCGGCCTGTACTCGACCCAATAAGTCACACTGGCCGGCTTATAATACGCTACATAATAGCCGCTCGCTGCCTCTTTCAGTTTATTGCCGGTGCTTTCCGCATACTCAATTACTTTAGCAACATCCGAAATGAGGATTTGCCGTTCCTCCATAATCGCTATTACCTCCGTGGCGATATTCACCTTAATGTTAACCGGTGCTTCCTCCACCCTTTCACCCCATACTTTCTCAAGTAATGTTTGTTTTAATCTTGCCCTGTTCACTTGCCGCTCTGAAAGGCCAGGACCGGCCTCAGCCGGATTTTTTCCTTCCGGACAAAAAATCAAATCCAGCAGATGGTAACTGCGTTTCCCCTGACCGGCAAAATTATCCCGGCACATAGCGCAGTAAGTAAGGTAGTCTAACTCACTTTCCTGTATTCGCCTATTTATCACTTTATGCGCAACCTCTTTATTGGCATAAAGCATCAAGCCTCCATAGCCGCAACAAACCGTATGTTCACGGCTTAAAGGCAGTTCTTCCAATTGATAGCCCAACTTGCCCAAAAGATTTCGTACACTTGTTTGAATTCTAGTGTCACATCTTGTGGTACAGCTGTCATGAATGGCCAGTTTTTGTATAGCCCCGGTCAATCGGCGGCCGTCAGGTAAACCAATACGTTCGAGCAGCGTCCACAATGTTTCCACAGGCATTTCAGGCAAATGTTGTTTAAACAAACTATAACAAGTAGGGCAGGCGGTTATGATCTTGGGACTTCCCATGCTGCTCCAGTCTTTTTCAAAACTTTGCATGGTTACCTGAAACAAAACCTCTTGTCCCGCCCAACTGGCCGGTGCCCCGCAGCAGCCAAGCATTAAGCCAACACCACCGGTGAGTTTTTCACCTAAAAAGCGGTAAATCTGCTCAACATAGTCCGGTGATGAGGCAGCTAACTGGCATCCGGGATAAAACACTGACTCACTTGACGTATGCCCGGGCTGATGCCTGCTCAGCGTAAATTTTTCACCAGTGCTAAACTGCATATCCCTCAAGGCAAAATCATGCGTTGATGGGGGCATTTTCCTCGTTTCTACCATCACCTGCCGGGCTTGCCGGCAAATTTCCCCCATGCTCAGCTTACCCGGACAAACCTGCTCGCAAAGACCACACAGGCTGCAGGAGTTAATCATATTATTGGCACGATGAATACCCATGACAATGGATAAATTATTATATACTTCACGCACATACCGTTTGGGATACCCTTTATAATGTGCGAGATATTCACAAACCTTAACGCACTCCAGACACTCACATAGTAAACAGCGGTTAGCTTCACTGAGTGCTTCCGCCTTCGTATAACCACTCCCGGAATCAGCAGCAGTTACCCTAGGCTCTGCTTTTATCCCTGAAATGTTGGTGTAAAGAGAAGACGCATAAGCTCTTTCATTTTCCCGATTAGCAGTGAGCGATGCATTCTGTAAACAACGGTCAATCGAAGTCGCGGCAATTTTGCCGTCTGCAATTGAAGTAATTGCTGACCGTTTCCCATCCTGGCAGCGGAGGCTTCCTCCCGCAAAAACCTTACTATTACTCGTTACTAAAGATAATTTATCAAGTTCTATCTTTCCATCAGTCAATACAAGTCCCAGATTTAATTCTTTAGCCTTGCAAAGTCCTATTCCCAAATAGATAGCATCAAATTCTTCATAAAGATTGTCCAATGATGCCATCGGCGAATTATAGTGAACCTCTAAAGAAACTTTCTCAAAAATGGCAAAATCTTTGCGAATTACCTGACGCGGCAGCTGGCTTTCCGGAATATTCCAGATACTTCCTCCTAAACGATCTGTTGCTTCAAAAATATCAATTTTATAGCCTTTGCGTCCCAGTTCAAAAGCCGCTGTCAAACCGCTCAAACCGGCTCCCACAATAGCTACTCTTTGCTTTTTTGCCGGCAAAACCGTAAATTTAGATTCAGTATTGTTATGATCCACGCAAATTTTTTCCAGAAATCTAACAAAAATTGACTCATCAATTTCGTGGCGTTTACACCCCTGCTGGCAGGGCTGGTCGCAGATTCTGCTGATGATCCCGGGAAAGGGAACCATTTTATGAAACAAGGCATAACCTGCCGCATAATCTTCCTTACGGACAGAAGCAATTACACCCCGAGCATCAACATGAACCGGACAGTTGGTCGTGCAGCCTGGCGGATTATCCTGAACACATTTTGCTTCCCGTTGGCGCAAGAGTTTTTGATCCATAGCAAACCTCCTCCCCTGTAAAAGCCCAAGATCCAAGCCGTGGGCAACCATAAAATTGGTCTAGATGATGAATTTGACTAAGCTTCAGTTAGGACAAGCTAACTGAAGCTTAGTCTGATTTGTCCCAAACAAAGACTCAACCGGGCAGTTAAAGCAGATGCCCCCTGAGACGAGCAGGCATTTCCAGTCAGTACTCAAAATCCATCTGACTCGGATTGGTTTTGGCCCTAAACGTAACTATAGTGAATTTCTAAAGATATTTTCTACAGTCTTTCTATCAGCTTCTATTGGCGCAACGCTTAGTAACGAAGACAAGCTGGGAGTTGTGAAGGCAAGGTCAGTCAATTTAGAAAGCTGGCTTTCTGTGAAGCCTTCGTCTTTAAGGTACAGTGCATATTGACTAGAGAAAAGGTCTGCATCCTCGGAGAAACGGGGGGAATTTCCCTGTCAACATGCAAAATCTAGCGAATCCGAATGCTGGGTGCTACCTTTCGTACAAAATCTTGGTCTTACTTTATTAGATTATTTGCCGCCGGCAGCCTGCTCTTTAGCAGCCAGAGCCTCCAATCCTGCCTTAATTTTTTCCGGTAGTGCGGGTACGGAATAAATACGAACACCACAAGCATTATAAATGGCGTTAAGAATAGCGGGATGTGGCGCCGTTAGCGGCCCTTCGCCTACCCCGGCGGCACCATATGGCCCATTTTCACGCGGGGTAATGTTGTAGATAATTTCAATATCATCAGGGATATCCTTAATAAATGGAAGACCGCAGCCGACAAGCGTAGTATGCTTTTTGAGGTCCTCAAAATCTTCGGTAAGAGCAAGACCGATACCTTGAGCCAAACCACCGTAGACTTGACCGTCGCAGGTTGCTTTATTGGTGATTGTCCCAATATCTTGGACTGTGACAAATCGAACTACGGTAGCCTTACCCGTCTTCATATCAACTTCAACTTCCGGCATAAAGACGGCATACATGTAAATCGGGAAGGGGTTGCCCTGGCAGGTATCAGGACTGCAGTCAGTACACATGGAGGCCGTCCATGATCCGTCATAATGAAGCGGAATGTTTTCCGCTACCATTTCATCATATGTCCGGAAAGTGCCATCAGGCTTTCGCATAGCGTTTACCAGCATTTCACAGGCAACCCTGGTAGCATTTCCTGTCATAACGTTTTGACGACTGCCGCCGGACGGACCGCTAGCCGGTGTGAAGGCCATGTCATTCATCACGAGTTTAATCTGTTCAGGTATAATCCCTATCTGCCGGAGAGTTTCATGAGCCATTGTCAAAGTAGCAAGATCAGCACCTTGGCCATGATCCTGCCACGAATTGCCCACAGTTACCCCCTCTTTAGTCAATTCAACCCAAGCGTGTGAACTGTCCGGACCATCCAAACCACAGCCATACATGCCGATTGCGAGCCCTACGCCGCGTTTCTTTTCAGGAGTTGAATGCTCTTTACAGCGTTTCTTAGCTTCTTCCCAGTATGGACGAATTTTGTCCAGCATTTCCGGCAGGCAGAATACTTCCGGGACCTGACCGGTCGGCGTGGTTGCACCGGGACGGTAAACATTTTTATAGCGGAATTCCAATGGATCCATACCCAGTTTTTCGGCTAACACGTCTATGCAGATTTCTGAGGACAGGAAGGCTTTAGGTGAACCATAGGCGCGGAATGCTGAGCCCCAGGCATGGTTGGTGCACACACATTTGCCTTTACCGCGGATATTAGGAATGTCGTAACCGGCACCCGTAAACTGGCCTTGACGCATACAGTTCAGGTCACCGAATTCACTGTACGGACCATGATCAAGCCACCAGTCGGTTTCCATTGCCAGCAGTTTACCGGTCTTATCGGCAGCAAGCTTAGTTTTTACCAGAGCCGGCGAACGTTTTCCTGTGTAGGTAATTTGCTGGTACATGCTGAAGTTGAGGGAAACAGGCTTACCATGGCACGCGAGACAGGCAACACCTAATAGAGCTTCATTGGTAGGACTAAACTTATAGCCAAAAGTAGCACCTGTCGGGTTGGCGACAAGACGGCATTTTTCAGGCTCAATGCCGATACCGGCAACAATCATGGCATGATGCAGGTGTAATGCGATACTCTTGGAATGAATCGTCAGACGGCCTTCTTCATCAATATAGGCAGATCCACAATCAGGCTCAAGCGGCAAATGTGGCTGACGGCTGCAATAAGTTTCCACTTCTGCGGTAACAATATCGGGGGCTTCCATAATCAGTTTGATGTCTTCACCTTTTACTACCCCCTGTTCGTAATACACGTTGGGGGTACCTGGATGAATTTCAATCGCATCAGGCGCCATGGCAGCCGGAGCGCTCATGTAGGCCGGCAATATCTCAAGATCAACCTTGACGGCTTTGGCTGCTGCCTTGGCATGTTCTTCGGTATCTGCGGCTACAACGGCAATGGCATCGCCATACTGAAATACTTTCTCATCGCAAAGAATCGGGCGATCCCAGCCGTCACCTTTATTTGTCGGGAAAGTAATCAGGCCGGTTATCCGGTTTTTGCCTTTAACATCTTTATGGGTGATTACTTTATATACACCAGGCATTTTCTCGGCTGCCGAGGTATCAATACCTTTAATATTTGCATGGGATACTTCTGCTTGCACAAGCGCTAACCGCAAAGTTCCGGCAGGCATTTGCAAAGCAACATCAGCGCCAAAATCCCATGTGCCGGTAACTTTCTGCAAGGCGGACGGGCGGTGATAGGTTGTGCCGTAAATTTTATTGCCAACAGGTTTAAACATAAGGTCTTCTTTACGCATTTCGCCGCGAATAACCTTAGCAGATGCCATAACGGCGTCAACTAGCGGCTTATAACCCGTGCAGCGGCACGCATTCCGATGTTTATGAAACCACTCACGAACCTCTTTCCTGGTAGGGTTAGGGTTTTCGTCAAGTAATACCTTAGCCGATAAAATAAAACCGGGACTGCAAAAACCGCACTGGGCACAGCCGTAGGCCATCCAGGCAACTTGCAATGGATGAAGATTATTGGGCGTTGCAAGACCTTCTATTGTGGTAATTTTAGCTTCGTCTGGCACCCTCTTCATTTTCATGACACAAGAACGTACCACTCTACCATCCATTATGATCGAACAAGTCCCGCATTGACCTTGATTACAGCCAACTTTACAACCCGTCAACAGTAGCTGTTCTCTAAGAACACTTGCCAGACTAGCTTCAGGATCAACAATAAGCGTTCTGGGCAGACTGTTGATAATCAGCACTTTTTTTTGCATTCATACCCTCTCCCTTTTCATAATATTTTATATTTCTAGGGAATCTGCTCCCTGAAATAACATGACCAATTTGGCACGAGTTAACTGCCTTTACCAAATCCGCATTCCGGATAACGGCATTCTTCACAAACAAAACATAACCCGCCATGCCCCAGCCTTGTAATATCTCTGCGCGATAATCTTTCACCTGCCAGTAAACGCGGCACAACCAGATCGAATATTGTACTTTTGTGATACATGACACAGCCTGGTAGTCCCAAAGCCGGTACATCGCCAAAATACGCCAGCATAAACATGGCCCCCGGCAAAGTAGGCGCCCCGTAAGTGACAATATCTCCTCCTGCCGCCCTAATGCCGGAAGGGGTTACATCATCGGGATCGACGGACATGCCTCCGGTTGTAACAACCATGTCAGCACCGTCAGCAAGCAGACTGCGAATGGCCTCTACGATCATAGAAATGTCGTCAGGTACGAATATTTGGCGTAAAACAGAACTGCCTAACCGCTCAAATTTATTGGTTAATACGGGTCCAAAACAGTCTTTTATCCGTCCGTGATACACTTCACTGCCGGTAGTAACTACACCCACCTTGGCTGCCTTCAGCGGCATAACCTCGATTACCGGACAGTAATCGGCACATGTCTGTTCAATTTTTTCGATTTTCTCAGCTCCAATCACCAATGGAATAATTTTGCAGCCTGCAATTTTTCTTCCAGCCTCCACCACCTGGTTTGAGTGCAAAGTAGCTGCCGCTACTTGATCAATATCATTAATCCTATCCAGCGCTTCGGTATTTATCTTTAATAAACCAAAAATAGCAGCGTTTATCTCAACCTTTCCCTCGGCAGCTTCAGCCAGGGTTAGCCCAGAACCTGATATCGCTTTTGCAAATCTGACAGCTGCTTCATTCTCGTGAATGTTTTTTTCATTCACTTCCCAAACATAAATGTTTTCCTTACCAATTGTCAGTAGTCTGGGAATGTCTTCTTTACGAATTACGTGGCCTTTCTTAAATGCTCTTCCTTTACGTTTTCCTGGAATAATTTCGGTAACATCATGGCAAAGCACCATACCTTCCGCCTGGTATACGGGAACCACCTTCATTGACCATCCTCCTTAGATGATGGCAATCTACGTATGCAGCCATCTTTAGTATCAGACTATTTAGTAAATTTATATTGCAAGTTCTATACCAACTATAAAAAAACAAAGCAACCAGCTGACTTAGAGTCACTGGTTGCTTTAAGGTCATGTAACATGTACCTAAATCTGTTCATTTATGTTACACAAAGTGTCACATAAATGTAACACTTTTAATCATCAACTGTATATGGAATATTGCTTCATCTTTCTGTACAGTGTATTTCTTGAAATTCCCATAGTTCGCGCAGTTAAACTCACGTTGCCCCTGTGGTTGGACAATAATTCAAGAATCTCCTGACGCTCGTATTCCTCTAATACGAAACGCCGTCCCTCTCTTCCATAAAAAGCCTTATCCTTCTGCGGCTTTAGGTTTGTATCTTTTTCCTTATCAGTAGCAAGCTGGTAATCAGCTATTTCTTTCGGCAAATTTCTTAAAGTTACCGATCTATCTTCGGTCAGACTTACTATCCTCTCCACTACATTTTGGAGCTCACGTACATTTCCAGGCCAATCGTAGCGTACAATCCGATCAATCACTTCACGACTCACCAAAAAATTCCTATAATTTTTATCTATTTTTTCAAGGAAATAATTAAACAGTGGTACAATATCCTCCAAGCGTTCCCGCAGAGGCGGTATGGTGATAGATATAACATTCAGTCTATAGTATAAATCTTTGCGGAAAGTCCCCTTTTCCACCTCTTTTAATAAGTTTTTATTAGTGGCACAAATTACCCGGACATCAACCGGAATTACCTTGTCAGAGCCGATGCGGTTTACTTTTCTCTCCTGCAATACCCGTAATAGAGCAACCTGTTGTTCTAACGGCATATCACCGATTTCATCCAAAAATAAGGTTCCGCCCCAAGCCAGTTCAAATTTTCCCGGCTTTCCCCCACGTTTTGCGCCAGTAAAAGCGCCTTCCTCGTAACCGAATAACTCGCTGCCAATAAGTTCCCGTGGTATTGCCCCGCAATTAACCGCAATGAAAGGACCACCGGACCGATTACTCCGGTTGTGGATGGCCTGAGCAAATATTTCTTTGCCTGTACCGCTTTCTCCCTGGAGCAAGACACTGGATATGGAAGTAGCGGCCAGAGAAGCAATTCGGATGGCTTCCAGAATGGCTTTGCTCTCACCGATAATATCACTGAACTGCAATGTTCCATAGTGTCCGCTAAACCTGTTTACTAAGTTTTGAATCTGCTTAATTGGCCGTAACATAATAACCCCGCCGGTTACTACGCCGCGTTCATCAGTTACAGGCTCACCTGAAGCCAGATAATGACTTAAACCACTGCTGGTCTCCAGCATGATTTCAACATCAGCAAAAGATTCCTTGAAAATTAGCATCTTTTTAATTAACGTATGTTTTGCACCTAAAATATTTGCCACTTGTACTCCTGGTTCGGCTTCAAATTTATTTAGGCCTAAGCCAAGGATCTTTTTGACAACAGGGTTAATCTCACTAATAACACCATTATTATCAACCATGATTACGCCATCAGACATAGTATTGAAAATATTAGTTAAACGATTATTAATTACTCTTAACTCATAATTTTTTTTCCTAATACTAAGTTGGGCCATAATCGCCTCAGCCGCCGCCACGACCATACCGAGTGTATGAAGATGCGCAGCCGTTGATTTTCCGGAAACGTCCAAAATCCCTAGAAGGTTTCCCTTATCGTCAAGTATCGGAGCGGCCGAACAGGTTAAACAGTGGTGCTTGCGGCAATAATGTTCAGACCCGGAAACCTGAATCGGGTTCCTTGTCACCAAAGTTGTGCCAATTGCATTAGTACCTGCTTCCTCTTCACTCCAGTTAGCTCCCTGAAAAAAGCTTACGGTGATTGGATTAAGTAATGTATCACTATCGCCAAGTATTTCCATGATGTAACCCCGAATATCTGTCAGCGCCACGACAAATCCGGAACCGGAGACTATTTGGTACAAATTGTCCATAAATGGCTTGGCAATAGTAATAAGGCCCTGATTTTGCTTTAACACAACCTGCAGGCTGGCATTGTCAAGCTGATGGTGAATAGAGTCACTATGGGCATTAACCCGGGCTTGGCGGCACCGCTCCCACGACTCCATAATTATAGGTCTTATAGAAAAGCTTTGTATATTGTCTGAACTTTTCCGGTTTTCGGTAAATTTTCGCCATTCGGCTAGAGTAGCATCAAGGATGTTTCCGGCATTCACAGCCATAAAGTCACCCGCCTCTGTTTTTATTAACCACACAAGAAACCCTTCAACAAATAAAGCAAACACGGCTTACGCCGAGCCTTGGCGAAAGCGGAAGCCGATGTTGCCCTTATTCAGGCGAAAGTTATACTTTTATCAGGACAAAAAAAAGACAGCGCACGAAAAAGAATGAGCGCCTGTCTCAATAGTTAGCACTGACTCCTTTCCGCGGCGGGAGACTCACCGGTTTCCCGGTAAACCCATCGACCTGACCATCGTAGTTTCCATTAGACTGCCAGATTCGGAGTTACTAAAATTCGTTTCTATATGATTGAAGTATTCGTGATTAAAAAATAAACTCCTGCATTCCCGAAATTACTTTCCAAAAGTTTGAAATTAAGTTCACCTTTTACCATTCACGTCGAATTTTTCATAAAGAAGTGTAGGAATTGTCGTCCTATATAATACATAAGCAATAATACTGCCGCCTACCGTACTAACCATAAAGGGAACGATGAGGAAAAACGCCCCTGCCTGCGATCCAATGAAGTACTTCGCAACAGGATAAGCAAGTAACGCCCCAAAAATCCCTGTTCCGATTACCTCACCGATAATAGCTCCCCAAATACTGTTGGTTTTCTTATAAAGAATACCAGACAATAAAGCTCCGACCATACTTCCGGGAAAAGCCAGCAACGAGCCTGTTCCTAAGATATTGCGAAGCAATGAAATCCCAAATGCAGCACTAACTGAATAACGGGTACCTAAAAGCACCGCCAATAATATATTGATAACATGCTGTAGCGGGAAACACTTGGCAACACCAATGGGGATATAGATTAAATGGGCGGACAGAACGCCTATTGCCATAAAAATTGCGGTATAAGACAGTTTCCTGATATTCATATTCACGGGCTCCTTCAAAAATTATTACATCATCGGTAAATTCCGCTTCGCACAGGAAGTTAGTTTTCGGAACAAAATTCAACTTTCATCCTATGTGACAAAGTCTCGGGAGTCAGGTTCGACACAGCATCAAACAAGCGCATGTGAAAGGTTCCCAGTCCTTCGTTTTTCGCGAGTTCTTGTTTTGCAAGCTCACCGGCTATCCCCATAGCAGCAACACCCGCAATTGTACCGGCAAAGGCATTGTTTGCCACGCTGCAGAAACAGGCTATCAGCGCAGTTGTCATACAACCTGTGCCGGTCACCCCTGCTAAAAGTTCAGTTCCATTATGAATATAGCAAACTTCATTATTGTAAGCAATAACATCTGTTGAACCGGTAATCGCTACTATGCTGCCCAGCTTTGCAGACAGTCTTTTGGCTAAAGCCTGATTATCCTCCTGAGGTTCAATACAATCAACGCCCCTGGTTCCTGATCCTATTCCTAACAGGGTTTTAATCTCAGACAGATTGCCACGAATTGCCGTAATTTTAAGTTCTGTAAGAATTCTATCAGCCGCATCAATTCTCAGTTTGGTAGCACCGGCGCCTACAGGATCAAAAATAATTGGTATCCCCTGTTTCATGGCCTGCCTGCCGGCGGCTAACATGGCTTCAATCTTTCGCGAATTTGGCATCCCCATATTCAGAACCAAGGCCGCCGCCAAAGAAACCATTTCCTCTACTTCACTAACGTCTTCTGCCATTACTGGCGATGCACCAATTGCTAATGTTATATTCGCACAATCATTGATGGTAACATAATTGCTAATTTGATGAATTAGCGGTCGCCTTTCGCGTAAGCGCCGCAGGCTTTCACCAAATTCCCCCGGTTCATACATAAACTTCCTCCATAAGCTGCAATGTTTTCTTAGTATATTAACATTTTTTCGTCATTCTTGCTCAAACATCCTGCTGGTATGCCTTTTTCTTTATGTCTATAAACTAATAATAGTTTTCTTAAATTAATATATACAGTATATTTTCTTAAAATATATTGTGCTTTTTGTAAATCAGTGTTAAATTACGAATTACAGTTGTTTTTTTCTCAAAAACTGCTGTTTTGCTTTGGGAGGGAATAATAATGAATAAAATTCAAACTGTATTAGTTGCCAATCGTGGCGAAATTGCCATTCGGGTTATGCGGGCTTGTTATGAACTAGGAATACGCACAATTGCCATTTATTCTAAAGAAGATGTATTTTCTTTACACCGTTATCGTGCCGATGAGGCTTATCTGGTGGGTGAAGATAAAAGTCCGGTGGATGCCTATTTAGACATCGAATCCATTATTCGTATCGCCAAAAACCGTGGTGTAGATGCTATTCATCCCGGCTATGGTTTTTTATCCGAAAACACAGTCCTGGCCAAACGTTGCAAGGAAGAGAACATTATTTTTATAGGTCCTGAGATTGAGCACTTGACGATGTTCGGCGATAAAATTAACGCCAGGGCTCAGGCTGTAGCCGCCGGCCTGCCTGTCATACCGGGAAGCGACGGTCCAGTGCACAGCTTAGAAGAGGTCAAAGCTTTTGCGAATCGCTATGGCTATCCCTTTATAATTAAAGCAATCCTGGGCGGAGGCGGCCGGGGTATGCGCATTGTCCAAACCCCGGCCGATCTTGAGGATTCCTATTTTAGGGCGAAATCCGAAGCCAAAGCATCTTTTGGTGATGACCAAATATATCTGGAACGTCTCATAGAATACCCGAAGCATATCGAAGTGCAAATATTAGGCGACCAGCATGGTAATGTTATTCACCTTTATGAACGGGATTGTTCGATACAACGCAGGCACCAAAAAGTGATTGAAATTGCCCCCAGTATCTCCTTATCGGAAAAACTGCGGCATGAGATCTCGAGCGCCGCCGTTCGGCTAATGAAAGCCATTAAATTTGTCAGCGCCGGTACAGTAGAGTTTTTGGTAACGCCTGATCAACAATTTTATTTTATTGAGGTTAACCCCCGTATCCAAGTAGAACACACCATCACCGAAATGATTACAGGCATTGACATTGTGCAAGCCCAGCTGCATATAGCCGACGGGACGCCGCTCTCTGATGAGAGTATCGGCATTCCTTCACAAGATTCTATTCGTTGCAACGGTCACGCCATTCAGTGCCGGGTAACCACGGAAGACCCTGCCAACCAATTTACACCCGATACCGGCAAAATAACGGCGTATCGCAGCGGCGGCGGGTTTGGCGTACGGCTTGATGCCGGCAATGCCTATACAAACTCTGTTATTACTCCTTACTACGATTCACTGCTGGTAAAAGTTTCGACCTGGGGACTAACCCATAAAAGCGCTATCGCCAAAATGAAGCGTTGTCTAAACGAATTCCGTATCCGGGGTATTAAATCAAATATTCTTTTTCTCAATAATGTAGTCAACCATCCTGATTTCTTAAGCGGTAACTACTTCACAACATTTATTGATACAACACCGGAACTATTTATATTTACTCCCCCCCAAGACCGTGGTACTAAATTGTTAAAATATATAGCTGATACTACGGTTAACGGGTATGAAGACTTTACAAAGCGACTAAAACCCAGCTTCCCACCTGTCCGTTTTCCAAGCATGCCGGAATCGCCCCTGCTGCCAAGCGGCACCAAGCAGATTCTTGACAGTCAAGGACCGGATGGCTTAGTAGGCTGGATAAAACAGCAAAGAGAAGTGCTCTTAACAGACACCACTTTACGTGATGCGCATCAGTCGCTATTGGCAACAAGGATGCGAACCCAGGATATGATTAACGTTATCTCCCCTACTGCCCACAAACTGCCTAATTTGTTTTCTCTTGAAATGTGGGGCGGTGCTACTTTTGACGTTGCCTACCGGTTTTTAAAAGAAGACCCTTGGAGACGCTTAGAAGCCCTTAGGGCACAAGCTCCGAATATTTTATTTCAAATGCTTTTGCGCGGCGCTAATGCTGTTGGCTACACAAGCTATCCGGATAATGTAATCCGTGCCTTTGTTGAGCAAGCCGCAGCAAGCGGCATTGACGTTTTTCGTATTTTTGACAGCTTAAACTGGCTGTCAGGAATGACTGTTTCTATTGATGCAGTTCGTAACTCCGGTAAAATTGCCGAAGTCTCCTTATGCTATTCCGGGGATATCTTAGATTCTTCCCGATCCAAGTATGATTTAAAATATTATATTAATTTAGCAAAAGAAATCGAAAAAGCAGGCGCCCACATTTTGGCGATTAAAGACATGGCTGGACTGCTCAAACCGGAAGCAGCCTACCGGCTTGTATCTTCCTTAAAGGAAGCGGTAGATCTGCCTATCCATCTGCATATGCATGATACCAGCGGCAACGGAATTTATGCTTGTGCCCGCGCTATTGAAGCCGGTGTAGATATTGTTGATACCGCAATCTCCTCCTTGGCCGGCGCGTCGTCCCAACCTAGCAGCAATAGTCTTTACTATGCTTTACAAGGGCATCCCCGGCAGCCAAAGCTAGATATTCGTAGTATGAACGAACTATCACACTACTGGGAAGATATTCGTGCCTATTATAAAGACTTTGAAGGCAGCCTGGCTTACCCCAATCCGGAAATATACCAACATGAAATGCCTGGCGGTCAATACAGCAACCTTAAGCAGCAAGCGAAATCGTTAGGGCTGGAAAGTCAATGGGATCGAGTATCAGACATGTACAGAAAAGTCAATGACATGTTTGGTGATATTATAAAAGTAACCCCTTCCTCAAAAGTCGTTGGCGACATGGCTTTGTTCATGGTAGAAAACAACCTCGAAGAAGAAGATATTTACCGTCTCGGAACCAGCTTAGATTTTCCAAATTCGGTAGTTGAATTTTTCTCCGGACAAATCGGTCAGCCATACCAAGGATTTCCGCAAGAACTCCAGCGTATAATCCTGAAGGGAAGACAACCGCTGACAACACGCCCGGGTGAACTCCTGGAAGCGGCTAACTTTGACGAAATTCAGGAAACTCTTGCTAATAACCTACCCCGTCCGGTAACACAATGTGATGTGCTTGCCTATACATTGTACCCCAAAGTATTTTTAGACTGGGTTGACTTCTTTGCCACTTACGGTGATGTATCCATTTTAGATACGCCAACCTTCTTTTATGGCTTAAATTCTAAGGAAGAAATTAGAGTAGATATTGAAGAAGGAAAAATGCTAGTAATCAAATTAATCTCTGTTGAAGAACCACTTCCTGATGGAACAAGAATTGTCAACTTTGAGCTTAACGGTCTGCCACGTGAAATTGTCGTTAAAGATAAGAGCATTAAGACTACCAGTAGTGCAAGGAAAAAAGCAGATAAAGATAATCCTGGCCATCTTGGCGCGACCATGACAGGAAAAATTGTAAAAATCATGGTAGAAGGAGGAGTTCACGTTAAGAAGGGCGAATACTTACTCGTTACCGAAGCTATGAAAATGGAAACAACCATTCAGGCTCCCTTTGATGGCATTGTGGAAGAAATCTATGTGAAGCCTCAGGATGCTGTTGAAACCGGTGACTTACTGCTGGAACTCGTGAAGATATCCAAACCTAATTAAATATGGCAAGCATAGTTATAGCTGGGGGTGCCTTGTTGGCTGAGAGGAATTATTCCAACCCTTATAACCTGATGTGGTTAGTACCACCGTAGGAAAGCTTTCTTAACGCTTTCAACTAACCCCTTTGTCTATAGCTAAAAGCCTACAGAGAAAGGGGTTTTTAATTATGTATACTACTCAAATGGATGCCGCAAAAAAAGGTATTATGACTGAACAAATGCGTATCGTAGCTCAGGAGGAAAAAATAGACCCTGAATTACTACGCGAATTAGTCGCCAGCGGCCGGATTGCCATTCCCGCCAACAAACATCATACCAGCCTCCATCCTATGGGAGTCGGCGAAAAACTTCGCACCAAAGTAAATGTCAACTTAGGAGTATCCAAAGATTGCTACGACATTGATCTGGAATTAGAAAAAGTAAAAAAATCCATTGAATTGAAAGCTGACGCAATCATGGACCTAAGCTGCTATGGTAAAACCCGTGATTTCCGCCGCAAACTGATCGATATGTCACCGATAATGATTGGTACTGTTCCTATGTACGATGCTGTTGGAATGCTTGACAAAGATCTGAAAGATATCACCGTAGATGAGTTTTTCTCGGTTGTCGAACGCCATGCCGAAGACGGTGTTGACTTCATGACCATCCACTGCGGCATGAACCTCAAAACTGCCGAACGAATTAAAAATAACAAACGCCTTACCAATATTGTTTCCCGCGGTGGCTCCCTCCTGTTTGCCTGGATGGAACTTAATAAAAAGGAAAACCCCTTCTACGAGTACTATGACCGTCTTTTAGATATCTGCGAAAAGTATGATGTAACCATAAGCTTAGGTGATGCCTGTCGCCCTGGTTCAATTCATGACTCCACCGATGCGGCGCAAATTGAAGAATTGATAACTCTCGGCGAATTAACCAAACGCGCCTGGGCACGAAATGTTCAAATAATGATTGAAGGTCCAGGCCATGTGGCACTTAACGAAATTGTGGCAAATATGCAGCTCGAAAAGCGTCTGTGCCATGGCGCACCTTTCTATGTATTGGGACCACTGGTTACTGACATTGCGCCAGGCTATGACCATATCACCAGCGCCATTGGTGGTGCCATAGCCGCTTCAAATGGTGCCGATTTTCTCTGCTATGTAACACCGGCTGAACACCTCCGGCTGCCGAATCTTGAGGATATGAAAGAAGGCATTATCGCCAGCCGTATAGCTGCCCATGCTGCCGATATCGCCAAGGGAATCCCCGGTGCACGCGATTGGGATAATCAAATGAGCGCGGCCCGCGCTGAAGTAGATTTCCCTAAAATGATCGAATTAGCCATTGATCCGGAAAAAGCCCGCAGATACAGAGAAGAATCCAAACCAGAGTGTGAAGATACTTGTACCATGTGCGGCAAAATGTGCCCAATGAAGAATATTAAAAAGGTTCTTAACGGCGACGATTTAAGTATTCTCTAAATCCCCATTTAGTCTACAAACAAAACAAAGTGGTAGTGTATGTCCGCTAAGCATACACTACCACTTTGTTTTACACACACGACTATCTCGTTCCTACCACCAATAATGCGGATATTGCCGCTTGGCAGCCAAATTATTCACTATTATCCCGACAATTACCAGAATGCATATACCTATGCTTACAGGCATTAGCGGGAATAACCAGTCCTGCTTGGTAATTACTGCAATTAAAGCCGTAGCTCCGGCCGGGGGATGGACGCTCCTTGTTCTTATCATCACAGCTACCGCAATTCCGACGCTAAGAGCTGCCGTATACCAATAGCAACCTGCCAGTTGGTATACGGCAACCCCGACAATAGCCGAAAGCAACTGTCCGGCAATAGCATTGCGCGGCTGTGAAAACGGAGCCGCCGGAGCTCCGAAAATAAGACATGCAGACGCTCCTAGTGATGCAACTAACACGGGAATTTCTTTTAGGAAAGTAAGATAGGTGACAATTCCAATACCAACAAAAGATCCGGTCAGCGCCCAAAAACATTCTGACATAGCGGGCATAGGAACACCACATTTACCCGTTGAGCGTATTTTTTGCAAATATGCATCATAAGATGTAACCAGGTGCTCACAGTATGTCGCCGTTCTTACACCGCTTTCTTTTTCCGGCAGGTTATTTGGCATTTGAACGCCTCCTTTAGGTTGAAAATGGGAAATGCCGTAAAAACGGCATTTCCCTGATACCTATTTCTTTGTAACCAAGGGAACCAGACAGGCTAGCGTAAATACTACATACGACAAACTAATCATGAAGTCGATGTTACTAACGCCGCCCTGATGCGCCAGAAAAAATCCTATCCAAAAGCACCAGAATGCCGTATTCATTAACGGAGTACGATATTTCTTACCCCACGGCACAGGTTTAAACGTAGTATTGGTGTTGGCATTAGGCACAGGATTTGTACTCATTACAATCCCCCCTTGATATTTCGCATTTTTTGACCTATGGCAGGTCTTTAAATAACATGTAGGCAAAAATCCACGCATTGATGCCCACAAGCAGCGAAATAATTATACAGTAAGGTATTGTCCGGTTCATTATCTCGCTTTCACGACCTTCAAGGCCGACAGTGGCCGAACCGATCAATACTTTGGACGGAGCAATTGAACAGCCTACTGAACCGCCGACAGACTGCACAGCACACATGACTACAGTACTAATTCCCAAAACTTTAGCCGTCTCAAACTGTAACGCCCCAAACATTACATTAGAGTTGGTGTTACTGCCGGTTAGAAATGCCCCCAGTACACCAATAAACGGCGAGAATATCGGAAATAAAACACCGGTCGCTTCGGCTATGCCTTGCGCTAACAGACTTGTCATGCCAGTATCGTTCATAATTAAGGCCATCATAACCATAGTGGTTATACCAATACTGGTGGGGACACACTGGCTAAAAGTTGCCTTTAGCGCCTCGCCGGCTGCCCCGTCTTTCCACTTGCCAAACATCTTAAAGATGATATAACCACAGAGTGCTGCAGTAAGCAGCAGTGGTGCCGGATGTGAGAAAATATTAATTTTCGAGTACATTTTTTCGGCTTTCACCGCAAAACCTGCAGCAGTTGTCATGGCCGGATAACTAAGTCCCCAGGTATAGGGTGCAAAGAAATTGGCAATTGACTTTATCTGAGTCATAATACACAAAGCGATGAGAATATAATAGGGCGAAAACGCCATATTAAAGTTCATATAGGGCTTCTCGCCCCACTTCGTGCTTCCGTCAGCCTCATGCCGGTAGATAGTCCTAGCCAAAATTACCATAGTCCCGCAGCCAAACAGCGCCGGAATTAAAGTAGCCAGTTGCGCTGCCCCCAATTTGTTCATGAGCCAGCACATAAAAGCCATTACTGTGCCTGTTATAAGTACTGCAGGCAAACCTTTTTTAACAGCGGTAAAACCACCAAAAATATGACATACAGCGATACCTGTCGCATAAATCGGAACGGCAAACAAGACCGCCATCCATGGTCCAATAACTTCTCCCGGGATTTTGGTAACCAATTGGATAGTATAATAAGATGATCCCATAGATCCAAAGCTAATAGACCAGGAGTGACCCACCAGACATGTGGCAGCAGCAACCGCCGGCGAAAACCCCATAACCAGCATGATAGGCGCGACAACCGCTACAGGCACGCCGAAGCCGGCAATACCTTGCATAAAACTGGCAAAGCACCATGACATCAGCAAACATTGTAATAGTTTTTCCTCAGTCACTTTTACCATAGTGTCACCAATTACTTTGATAGCACCATTCTTTTCAACAAAGTTATAGAGAAAAACTGCCCCCCAGATGATGAGCAATACATACAGAGACATTGCCATCCCTTTACTGTTAGCTAAAGCCAATAGCCGTGCGTCACCGCCAAAGGCTAATAAACCAATAGCAACTGCCGTGAACCAGGATACGGCTCCTGATTTCGGCGCACCCCAGTTAAATAGAAGAATCGTAGAGAGTAAGACTAAGATCGGTAGGAAAGCCAGTATCCAGTTCGTAAAGGTTAAGGCAACACCCTTATCCATACAACCAAGCCTCCTTCCAAATATACTTTGCTCAATCTGTTTATGAGCAAAGCCGGCACACATTACTTAGTCCCTGGTTCCTTTTGTTCATAAAGGGACCAGGGACTAGCATATCATGCCATCAATTTTAAGTTATCTTACTTAGCAGGCGGGAGCGGAACTTCCATACCAAGCATTTTTGCCCGGTTATTAACGAAGTTTTGAATTTTGGCCACATGCTCAGGCTGCAGATGTGCGAAACGCTTTTGCGTTTGGAGATACTCATCAACCGGCTTAAGTTTCTTAGGCACCGTATTGAATTTCTTGTTGGCCCAATCACCATTTTCAACTTCATAAAGGTTCCACATACCAGTCTCAACAGCTAATTTGGCTATTTCGATAGTACGTTCAGCCGGGAAGCTCCAGCCTTTAGGGCATGGAACATGCAAATGGATAAACGCCGGCCCATCTTGGGCAAGACCTTTGCGCACCTTGTTTATGAGGTCAACCGGATAGCCAATGGAAGCGGTTGCACCATACTTGAGGTACGGATGGCCACCGGCACAGAATATCGGCATCGGGTCTTTCAGATGATGCTTCTTAGCTTCAGGAATAGCCGGACCGGCCGGAGTGAACATGGTAGTAGCACCGTACGGAGTGGACGGCGAAACCTGAATACCGGTGTTGGCATAGGACTCGTTGTCATACATTACGCAGAGAACTTTATGTCCGCGATAGAACATAGCTGACATAGCTTGAAGACCAATGTCGGAACAACCGCCGTCGCCGGCCATTACGATGATATTGGGAAATTCGTCTTGTATTTTACCTTTCTTAATCATCATGCGAAAAGCTTCGGCAATACCGGAGGCAACTGCACCACCGTTGGTGATTTGTGCATGCGTCCAGGGCACAGCCCAAGGACCGCAGGCATAACTGGTGTTGGCAACATACATACACCCAGTTGGGCCAATGAAAATTGTATTTTTTCCGGCAGCTTTAGCTACCAGACGATAACCTAGCGCCGGGCCGCAGCCTGCACAAGTACGGTGACCAGGGACATACGTGTCCACTAGATCAGTAGTATGTGCAATTGACTTTATTAATTCAGCAACTGCCATCGTTTACTCCTCCTTATTATTTACTGGGGGCAGCTTCAGTTTTAGCAGCATTAATCTGGGAAGCGCCTTCATGATAATCATTGAAGTTAACCCAAGTACCGCCTTGAACAACTTTGCCGGCTTCGAGGGTCTGCTTCATCATTTCAGCCATAGCAAAGAACTCTTCGTGGGTAATGGTCTCGCCGCCCAAACCGGAGGTAAAGCTTTGAATAAGCGGTTTGCCAGCAACTTCGGACATAGCAGCCTTAACTTCAGTTGAGAGAACACCGCCGGCACAGGGGGCGCCATAGGAAGTACCGGTATCAACTACACCGGCAACCTTGAACTTGGTCAGAATTTGAGCAAGAGCCGTGTCTGGGAACGGACGGAACCAGCGAATTCTACACAAGCCAACTTTATAACCGGCTTCACGGAGATATTTGATGGCACTGCGACAGGTTACGGCATGAGCGCCTTGCAGCACAAATACCATGTCAGCATCTGCAGTCATATATTCTTCAACAAACGGAGCATAGTTACGACCAAATACTTTTGCGAATTCTTCGGTTACTTCCACGATTTTCTCTTTCACTCTGGTCATAACAACATGGCGGTCCCACTCCAGCGGTGGTCCCATTTCCGGCTCAATTTGCGGTCCCATAATTACAGGGTTCTTAACATCGAGTCGGAATTTAGGATTAAATTTAGGCAGGAACTTATCCACTTGTTCTTGATCAGGCATTTCATAATCCTGAGCAATATGAGTTACAAAGTAACCATCCATCGCAACAATTTGCGGCAGCATGATGTCAGGATCTTCACCAATCCGGAAATACATTAAGCTATTATCTAAGGATTCCTGAGCGTCTTGTGCCCAGCCATAAATCCAGCCGTTATCACGGAGGGTTAAGCAATCCGTATGCTCGGAACCAAAGTCACCGGGGGGATCCAATGTACGGTCACCGATAAGAGCCTGAATCGGGCAACGGCTGCCGGCAATTGGTGAATAGGTTTCAAAGGCATAGGTAACACCTACCCCGGAAGTACCGGTAGTAGCACGCGCACCGGCCATAGAAGCGCCATGAGCAATACTGAACTGGGCGTGTTCGCCTTCGCCATGAACCATTTCGCACTGCATGGTACCAGCAGCAATACGTTTTGCCAATTCGGCCATAACAGCTGTATACGGGCGGATAGGATAGGATGCTGAAACATCTATGTCAGCAAGCTGCCAAGCATCTGCAACGGCAGTTAAACCTGTACCTCTTTTCTTAATTGGCATCTTATTCACTCCTTATTCATCAAAATCAAGTTCAGGCACTCGGCTAATAGCCCCTACCGGACAAACATTGCTGCAAATACCGCAGCCTTTGCAATACTTGAGATTAAAGCTGACTCCGTCACTCTCGGTGAAGTTAACGCAGGCATCCGGACAGTAAATATAGCAAGTTTTGCATTCGGTACATTGACCTTTATCCACTACTGGCCGGAGAAACCGCCAGTTACCGGTTACCATACCCTCGTTTTCAGTCTGAGGAGAAGGAACAATAGCCGCAAACGGCACTTGTTTATATACTTTTGCCATGTTTACACCTCCTTAAAATTTACCAGTTTTACAAGGCAACTACTTGAACAGCGTCCCAGCCTTGCTGAACAGCCTTTTTGTTTTCAGCAATTTTAAGCAGGGTTTCTAATGTAACAATACCACTGGCTCTTGCAGCAGCTGCTGCCATAGCAGCACCAACACCGGCACCAATTTTTGTATCGTCAATACAACCTTCAGTGCCGTCGAAGGTATGAAATACGCCGGCACCCAAGGCATCAGCGTCGATGGCGGCAACAGCTTTTACCTTGCCAACATTTTCTTTGGGAGATAGCCACTTAATTAATTTATTAATGTCACGCTTGGTATTAATTACAACAACACAGCCATCTTTACAGCCTTTTAAAACATCGTTGCCTTTAACCAATGTTTCTTCGGCAACAACAACAACATCGGGATGATAGTTCTCATACTCATAATAGGTCTCAATAGGCTCAGGGCTAAGGCGAGCATAGCTCTTAACCGGAACACCAATCCGGTCAGGCAGGTCAACATAGTTATCAAAGAACTGGTTATACTTACCTTCGAGGCTACCTGCTTTAGCGAGCAAAGTAGCAGTGTCACGAGCTTCCTTGGCCAAGGTTACCCCCCTTGTCCATACAGTAACTTCCTGCATCTTGGCGTCAACAGCAACCGCCAGTGTCATTGTCTCTCCCCCTTTTACTATTTGAGATTAACTACAGGTGACCGTCAGAACCACCGATACCGTTTTTTGATCATCACCCCCGCAGGCAAAAATGCCGTTATTTATTTAATATTTGTCGCAGACCATTGCCAAAATCCTGACCCATTACCAGGAAAGTGCCGGATAGATTGGTTTGGTTCTGCAGTTTACTAACAGATCGTTTAAGCGCAAGCATCGAAGCGTGTTTACAAACGGCCTCAATATCGGAACCTGCAGCTCCCTCTGCTCTGTCCGCCAGAGCGATTAAATCAACATCATCAGCCAATGGCAACTTGCAGGTATGAATCTTAAATATTTCGTAGCGCTCCTGTTTGTCTGGCAGCTGTAATTCAACTATAAAATCGAATCTGCCTGGCCGCATGAGCGCAGGATCTACCCTATCAGGCCGGTTTGTAGCTGCGATTACAATAACATTGGAATTGTCCATCAGGCTGTCTAGTTCTAACAATAGTTGACTTACCAGCCGGTCAGCACCACTTCTGTCTGATGCAGCCCTTACAGGAGCTAAGGCATCAATTTCGTCGAAGAAGAGTAGGCAAGGGGCTATTTGCTTGGCCCGTTTAAAGATTAGTCTGAGTCCCTTTTCGGCTTCTCCAAACCACCTGGAATTGAGGGTGGCGGCATCTACCGCTATGAAGTGTGCCTCACTTGAGCCGGCCAGCGCTTTTACTAAGAGTGTCTTGCCTGTTCCCGGCTTACCGGTCAGCAATATGCCTTTTAGCATGGTGTACCGCGCTTCTTTAAACAATTCCGGGTGTTGAATAGGCATTTCCACCAATGTCCGTAATTTATCTTTAATATCTTCAAGACCACCTACATGGTCCCATTTGGTATTAGGCCGTTCAGAGAAAAATTCTCTGGTGGCAGTTGGTTCGACTTCCCGGAATGCGTTATAGAAGTCATCCATGGTAACCGTTAGACTGGCTAAATCTTGTTCGGTTACACCTGCCATAAAGTCTATTTTAGGTAGCAGGCGCCGTACCGCATTCATCCCGGCTTCTTTACACAAAATGGCTAAATCAGCACCTACAAAGCCATGAGTTATCTGGGCCAGTTTTTCTAAATCAATACCGGAATCGACCATCATATCCCGTGTATGTATTTTTAATATTCGTAATCTTCCATGCCTGTCAGGCGGATTTATTGACAGTTCACGGTCAAAGCGCCCTGGCCGCCTGAGTGCCGGATCAACCATATCCGGGACGTTGGTTGCGGCAATTACGATAACCTGCCCCCGGTTTTTCAAACCATCCATTAGCGCTAAGAGCTGAGCTACTACCCGTTTTTCCACATCACCGATTACCTCTGTACGTTTTGGGGCAATTGCATCAATCTCATCGATAAAAATAATTGCCGGTGCCCGACGCTGTGCTGTTTCAAAAATTTCTCTCAGGCGCGCTTCACTTTCCCCGTAAAACTTATTAATAATCTCCGGGCCATTTACATGTAGAAATGCGGCATTAGTTTCACTGGCTACTGCCCGGGCCATCAATGTCTTACCTGTACCTGGCGGGCCGTAAAGCAGTACTCCTTTAGGAGCCTCTACACCAAGATGGCGAAATATTTCCGGATATTTAAGCGGCAGTTCTATCATCTCTCGCACGCGCTGCAGTTCTTTATCCAAACCGCCTACATCTTCGTATGACGCCCGGAACTTCCTGTCTTCAGATGCATCCGCCTGTGTAACCTTAATCTTTGTGCCGGAATTTATAATTACCGGACCTTGGGGGGCTGTACCAAGAACTGTAAAGAATTGATTTTGTGCCCCAGCTAAACGCACTTTCACTTTGTCACCGATAATCACCGGCAATCCACTCAGCATGCGTTCCAGATGCTGAATATCCTGAGCATCACTAAAATCTACGGTAACATCAAGCGGACTTAAAACTAGACTCTGAGCCGGTTGGCGCACTGCCTTTTTCAAAGTGACCCGCTCATCAATTCCCACCCCGGCATTTTCCCGAATAATAGATTCCAGCTGCGCCAGGTTTTTATCTCTAAACTGGGTGAAGCAGGGGACTACTTTTGCTACTGTCGTCTTCCTGCCCTGAATCTCTACAATATCACCAATGATGACTTCAAGCTTATCCATTTCGGCATTATCGATGCGGACATAACCCTGACCGACATCTTCCGGCATCGCATCTGCTACTCTAAAGGATAGGGTAATTGCCATGTTTGATTATCCTCCTCTAGATGATCTCAGTGGAAGCTTATTACAATTTTTATTATAATGACATGCTTATATTTTGACTACTATATGGTAAATAAGGATATTTTTGTAATTAAAATTCATTGTTTACCGATACAGGATTCCGATAAAAAAGCTAGTGTAGCGGCCTTTTTACTGCTACACTAGCTTTTTTAACTAATCTTACCGGAAAATGCATCATCTTTCATGTACTTGTGAAGCGGCCTGCCTACAGGCCCGTACGATAAAATTCCCTTCAGCCAACCGTTATCACATAGATAGTTTAAGTAACGACGCACTGTAACTCTTGATATACCAACAAGTTTGGCAATATCGGCAACGCTGAAATAGCCAGACTGCCTTTCCACTATCCCTAACACCGAATCCAGAGTAGCCTTGTCCAAGCCTTTAGGAATGTTGTCCTTCAAATCTTCAAGGCAACTCGCAATATTTTCACTAAATGTATCTCCCTTTAAGACGTCAATATCTTTTTGTGACATTCGCTGAATATTCTTAATTTTAAAGACATATTTCTGGTAGTTCTTTAAAGCTTTTTTAAAACGTTGGAATGTAAAGGGTTTTATGATGTAATCAACCGCACCATACTGTATTCCCTGTTGAATAGTCTCTGAGTTATGAGCGGCCGTCACTAAAATAACGTCGGTATTAATCCCGGTCGCCCTGATGCGCCGCAATAACTCTATTCCGTTCAGCCCAGGCATATAGACGTCCAAGATTACTATCTGTGGTTTTATCTGGGCAATAAGCTCAAAGCCGGTCTCCCCGTCACTCGCCTGACCTACTAACCTAAATCCCTTCATCTGGGTTATATACTGCCGGTGAAGTTCTAGCACCATTGGGTCGTCTTCCAGGATAACAACATCGATGGCCATGATTCTACCTCCCTTTAACTTAAGGCTTCAGATGCCCCGAATTGGTATCTTTACACTAAAGATGCTCCCTTGGCTTTCTTGGGACTGAACAGTTATTTTTCCGCCACTTATAGCTACTTCTTTCTTTACAAGATATAAACCAACCCCGCGGCTTCCCCGTTTAGTAGAAAATCCTCGCTGATATATTTTGTTTTTGTAAACTTCAGGAATGCCTGGCCCAAAATCGCTTACTTTTATAGTTAAATACTTTTTTCCTTGATAAATATAAACATTAATAACTTTACGTTCACTTGGCAGGCCCTGCACTGCATCAATAGCATTGCTAATCAGGTTACCTAACACAGTTACCATGGCCAGACTGCCAAATACCGGCGGCAGAGATTCAAGCTTGCTGCGGGAATTCAGCCGCAAAGAAATTCCCTGTTCAGTTGATTGACTGATTTTTCCGATAATTAAGCCAGCTGTAGCCTGGTCTTTAATTCGTTTAACGATGAAACTAACAAACTCCTGTTGACTTTTATACATTAGAGTAATGAGTTCTACCACTTTATCGTATTGTTTCATTTGTATAAGCCCTGATATGGCATGCAGCTTGTTGGCAAATTCATGTGATTGGGCCCGCATCGAATCCAGCAGGCTTTGTAGTCCAATTATTTCTTCTGCCAACACTTTAACATCTTCTTTATCGCGAAAAGTAGCCAAAGCCCCTATGACTTCACCATCGACTATAATCGGCACCCTGTTGGTGATAATAACCTTATCCCCAACCTCTTGTTCCTGGTCATACTCTGCCTGTCTGGTCTTAACCACAATAGGCAGCCTCGAATTAGGCAGAACGTCTAAAATGTATTTGCCAATAAGATCGGTGGGTATATTTAGCAATCGTTCGGCTTCACTATTTACTATATTGATGTATCCATCAGTATTTATCGCAACAACTCCTTCCCGCATACATTGCATAATAGCGCGTTTTTGTTCTAAGAGCACTGTTACTGCATGGACTTGTTGCTTTAATTTGCTGTCAGCATCGCCATACAGCTGAGCGTTATACACAGCAATAGATGCATGGTTGGCAAAAGTCGCAAACAATGTTTGCTCAATCGGAGTAGATTTGCAGGCAGAACGAAATCCTATTGCCAATATGCCAATTAAAAAATCCTGAAAGCACAATCTAATAGCTTTTACGCTGCAAAGCTGCTCGTTTTGCAGAACATTAATCAGGCGTTCCGACAGCGCTTCGCCAGATTTTATTTCTATAACTTTCTGGGTTACAGTATCTAGTACCGTTTCGGAGATAAAAACCGGCGAATCAGGCTGATACCATGCTGTGGCAATAGGCGTTTTCCATTCGTTAGCCTGACCTGTTAAGAGAATGCTGCCGCAATCAGCCTTAAACAACCGCATTGCACTTGATACAATAAAATCTAATACGTCATTAATATTCATGGAAGAGGTCATACGGGTAGTTATCTCATTAATAGTCCTGAGCTGTTCAAACTGCCTGAAAACAGTATCCTCATAAAGAATAAAAAAGTATTCGGTCAAATGGACTCTTACCCTATCAAGTAAAGAATCAAAATCCCGCCGGAATATATTGAGAATAGGCAGCTCATTCTTTAAATATAGTGACATGGCATCCTTAACAGCTTTTTCATAGTGCTCAAGAAAGGCCATAATCTCCGGTAATCTGAACCCTTGTTCAAGTCTGACTTTGCTTATCCAACTAACATGCACTTTAAGCGGTGCAAATGTGTCATCTTTTAAGGAGTTAATAATAGCAGCAGTTAATTTGGCAATATCCTGAGCAAGCCGTTTAGGCGGAAGGTTAATATACGATAAAGGCTCTCCTTCGGCCTCCAGCTCGCTTAAAGTGCCTACATTAATTTCATGTTTGAGACTTTCAAGTACAAGTGGGAGAGAGTTCATAAAAATCACCTTGCATTTACTTTACTTTACTTATTAATTTTTTTTGTTGTTTGATTGACTGATAACTCGACATTATTTATTATATATTTTAAATACAATTTTTTCCATATATTTTTTTTATAGGAGGATTATAATGTTGCAAAACAAGCCTGCTACACAGCATTCTCCTGCTAATAAAAAATTGCCTGCCACTGGCCAGGCTGACTCTGCTGACAGCCATTCCCCTCCATCAATAGGACAAAAAATCATCAAAGAGTTAAAAACATTACTTCAGAGTTTTATTGAATACGCAAAAAAAGTTGAGCTCTAGTATTAATTAGTTCATAGCTAGGGGTGCCCACGGCTGAGAGGAGTAAACTCCAACCCTCTAAACCTGATGTGGTTAATACCACCGTAGGGAAGCTTTTTTCTTATATCAAAAGCTGGTCCCATCTCTTCTATGACTAATATAAAAAAGGAGGCTGGGAAAATATGAGTTTCACTACCCAAATGGATGCTGCCAAAAAAGGCATAATCACCAAAGAAATGCGCATTGTTGCCGGCAAGGAAAACATTAGCCCTGTAAATTTGCGTGACCTGGTGGCAAGTGGCAAGGTTGTTATTCCGGCGAACCGCAACCACACCAATCTTATGCCTATTGGTGTCGGCGAAAAACTCCGTACCAAGGTCAATGTCAATCTAGGCGTTTCCAAAGACTGCTATAACATCGAATTAGAGTTAGACAAGGCCAAAAAGGCCATCGCCCTAAAAACAGATGCCATTATGGATCTTAGCTGTTATGGCAAAACTCGGGAATTCCGCCGTAAACTTCTCGATATATCCCCCGTCATGATCGGTACTGTCCCTATGTATGACGTAGTAGGTATGCTTGACAAAGATTTAAAAGATATCACGGTTGACGAATTTTTTTCAGTTATCGAGAGGCATGCCGAAGACGGTGTGGATTTCATGACAATTCACTGCGGCATGAACCGGGCAACAGCTGCGCGGGTTAAAAGAAACAAACGTCTCACCAACATTGTTTCCCGCGGCGGCTCGATCTTATTTGCCTGGATGGAGCTAAACAACCAGGAAAATCCGTTTTATGAGTATTATGACCGGCTGCTTGCTATCTGTGAAAAATATGATATTACTTTAAGCTTGGGTGATGCTTGCCGCCCGGGTTCAATTCATGATTCAACAGACGCCGCCCAAATGGAAGAGTTGATTACATTGGGCGAGCTCACCAGACATGCCTGGCAGCAAAATGTTCAGGTCATAATAGAAGGGCCTGGACATATAGCGCTTAACGAGATTGCCGCCAATATACTTTTAGAGAAAAAATTATGCCATGGTGCTCCTTTTTATGTTCTTGGTCCATTAGTAACCGATATTGCCCCAGGTTATGATCATATTACAAGTGCAATTGGCGGGGCGATTGCAGCCGCTAACGGTGCTGACTTTCTATGTTATGTGACACCGGCTGAACATTTGCGTCTGCCTAACCTTGACGATATGAAAGAGGGAATCATCGCCTCACGCCTTGCCGCCCATGCAGCAGACATTGCCAAAGGCATCCCCGGAGCGCGCGACTGGGATAATCAAATGAGCACAGCCCGCGCCGATGTTGATTTTAAAAGAATGATTGACTTAGCAATCGATCCGGAAAAAGCCCGTAAATACAGGGAGGAATCTATCCCAGAATGTGAAGACACCTGCACTATGTGCGGAAAGATGTGTCCCATGAAAAATATGAAAAAAATATTAAACGGGGAACAGTTAGTTCTTGCGGACTAAGGTGCTGCAATGACTACATTTTATCAATTTAATGACTTGATTAAAGATTACCGTTCCTTGTTGGCAACTATATGTGAAAAGTACACCCCTGACGACTTCAGGTTGAAATATATTAAAAACATGTTGGATATCATGATTGGATGCCGGCAGTATTTCCATTTTGAGCGCCAATTTTCTCAAACAAAGAATAGTAATTATTTCCCTTGGTATATAACCTTTGTCTTCTTTCCTGCCATTTTAGAATGCATCGATAAATCACTTGACCTTTTGCGGCAGCACATGAGCAGTTGGCAGTTTCCTCCCGAGTATACGCGCACAGTCGAATTATTAGCTTCTATGCGCTCACGGCTTCGACATCAACAATTCTATTCCGATGAAGCCGGCAAAGTCAGCTTAGCCACATACCGCGGTCACTCTTTTACCCTTAGCTATGAGAAGCCTGTCGAATTTATCAATGCTGAGCTGCTCTTCCTAATTTTGAAGGACTTAGGCTATTTATTTGCCTGCCAAGAACCAGACAGCCGGATTTCTCCTTGATACATATAGAAAAAAACCAACTTCAATCAGCCTTGTAAAATAAACTATACTAAAATTCACACTGGCCGTTGCAAGTATTTTGATTTTATTTTTACAAATACTTGCAACGTCATTTTTTATATAAGCGATCGGCAATTCACTATCTTCATCAAAAAACAATAACTAGGTAAGGAGAGGATACTTATGGATGCCTATCATGCACTAGAAAAACTCATCCAAGGGAATAAAAGATATGTCACAGAGCGCTATGCAAAAAATAACGTAGGAGTACAAAGAAGATCCCAATTGATAAACATGCAAGACCCTTTTGCAGTAATACTAGGCTGCTCTGACTCCCGTATTCCCCCGGAAATAATTTTTGACCAAGGGCTCGGTGATTTGTTTGTGGTACGCACCGCAGGTCAGGTGGTCGATGATGTAGTGCTAGGAAGTATTGAATATGCTGTAGAACATCTTGATATCCGGCTAGTAGTAGTTTTAGGGCATGGAGACTGCGGTGCGGTCAAGGCTGCTGTAAACGGAAGCTTATGCCAGGGTCATATTGAAACTATCAGACAAGCTATCCAACCTGCTCTGAAAAAAGCAAATACACAGGCCGGCGAGCTATTAACTAACGCGATTAGCAGCAATGTTGAGTTTACCGTGTGGAGATTAAAAATATCCAGTCCGCTACTGCAAAAAGCCATTACCAATAAAGGTCTGCACATTATTGGTGCAATCAAGGATCTTCCTACAGGAAATGTAATTTTCGATACTGTCGATAATCACGATTTTAAAATGTTTTCTTAGTGTTCCGTAGTTAATACCTGCTTTGATCTTAATTATTTTTACTTACAAAATATATAATATAGTCCACTAATTAGACTTATGGTGATAAAGTTATATAAAACACACAATTTGCAATAGGAGGTCAGATTATGAGAATCGCATTCCCCCCACCGAACCGATCGATGAAGAATATGTTTGTCGGCCGGAACGTGCACGCAAGCCGTTATATGCTATTGCCAAACATTGTTCCGAGCAGTTATGTCTGTCCTTAGGTCATCAGCATAATTTGCCTGTAACTGTATTTCGTTTTTGGTGGGCTTTTGGTAACACTATCGGCGGAAAGCACCTACGTGAATTAATAAAATTAGCGATAACAGGGCAGGCTTTACAAATGGTGAAAGGAGCAGGCGGAGCCTTTGTCAATATGAATGATTTAGGAAGGGCTATTGAGCTGGCAGCCACCAGGCAGGAAGCTGCCGGTAATATCTACAACATTGCCAGTCTTTTTTTGTCTTGGGAGGAAATCGGCCAAACCATTATCAAACTGGCAAACTCAACATCGTCGCTGCAGTTACTTGACACCAAAGACTGGAACGGCCCCGCATTCCTTAACGAAATCTGGGATCTTAGCTGTGATAAAGCGGCTAAGGATCTTGGCTACAACTCGCTATTGGGCGCTGCCGACAACCGTGTTGCATTTAGTAATGCATTGGCGAACTGCATTACCACAGTCATAAAAGAAAAATAACCCTTCAAAAAGACTTCAAAGATCTGCGAAGTCTTTTTACTTTATGAGCCCGAATCATAAAATTCATTGACATCCATATTCATCCACTGGTAATAGACCGCATATTCGGCTAAAGTTTCATTAGCATCAACTTGTTTGGGAGCATTGAATCTGGCAAGGGCCTCTTCAAGAGTAGTAATATTGCCACGCAAAGAAAAAATACCATATGACATACCATCCATAAATACATGAAATAAGGTTGTTCCATATTGAGTTCCCCGTCCCTGGCCTTCATAAGTGATATTTGCCAGAGAACCGGTTGGAGCTTTAACCGATTCTACGACCATCATTCCCTTTTCTAACTTTGTCATTACCTATATCCTCCTTTATCTTTGTTATCATTATTATATAGCCCCAGGAAATTATTTTCTATTTTAGTAAATAAAGTAAACTAAAAGTTTGAAATTTGATTGAATAAATATATTCTTATTTTTTAACAAGTTATTATATAAAGAACTCTTAGAATAAAAATAACAGATCTCTATAGAAAAATTCCGGGCAAACAACAAAAAAAGGACGGCTTACATAGCCATCCCCAATTTAATGTTAGATCATTGTATTGTTCGAAATTGCGAGAGTAGATAATGAAAAGCTTCGCAATAGCTGCGAAGCTTTAGAAATATTGGTGCCGAGGACCGGAATCGAACCGGTACGGAAATTTCTTTCCGACGGATTTTAAGTCCGTTGCGTCTGCCAGTTCCGCCACCCCGGCATATTAGCAAATTGGAGGCGACACCCAGATTTGAACTGGGGAATAGAGGTTTTGCAGACCTCTGCCTTACCACTTGGCTATGTCGCCTTTAAATTACAAAAATGGAGCGGAAAACGAGATTCGAACTCGCGACCCTCGCCTTGGCAAGGCGATGCTCTACCGCTGAGCTACTTCCGCTTAAATGGTGCCTCAGGACAGAATCGAACTGTCGACACGAGGATTTTCAGTCCTCTGCTCTACCGACTGAGCTACCGAGGCATATGCAGCTGTCTATAAACGCCCATCTGCGTTGTTGCTCCTGCGATCCGTTGCTCAACGTACCCACATGTACGCCTCCGCTACGGTTCTCGTCGCGCCTAGCATCTGGACATTTCTAGCCACCCGCTGGCTAAGGTAAATGGCGACCCTGAACGGATTTGAACCGTCGATCTCCGCCGTGACAGGGCGGCATGTTAGACCGCTACACCACAGGGCCGCAATATTCGATTTTCGACTTTAGATCTTCGATGTCCGATATTTATCGAATGTCGAACGTCTAGCGTCGAGTATCGAGATTGGTGGGCGATGACAGGATCGAACTGCCGACATCCTGCTTGTAAGGCAGGCGCTCTCCCAGCTGAGCTAATCGCCCGGGTTGGTGACCCGTAAGGGAATCGAACCCTTGATACCGCCGTGAAAGGGCGGTGTCTTAACCGCTTGACCAACGGG
>NZ_CP156925.1:1315000-1897500 GCF_041428845.1 Sporomusa rhizae | reverse complement strand
TTCAACGCTCACGGGTTCGGTCCTCCACGCATTTTTACCTGCGCTTCAACCTGGACATGGATAGATCACTGCGGTTTCGGGTCTACAATAACTAACTCTCGCCCTATTTAGACTCGCTTTCGCTTCGGCTCCGTGTTTTCCACTTAACCTCGCTAGTTACTGTAACTCGCCGGTTCATTCTTCAATAGGCACGCCGTCGACCACATAAGGGTCTTCGACTGCTTGTAGACATACGGTTTCAGGTTCTCTTTCACTCCCCTCCCGGGGTGCTTTTCACCTTTCCCTCACGGTACTATGCGCTATCGGTCGCCAAGGAGTATTTTGCCTTGGAGGGTGGTCCCCCCTGCTTCCCACAGGGTTCCTCGTGTCCCGTGGTACTCTGGATTCTGACCATTAGGCTCTGTCTTTCGCTTACAGGGCTTTTACCTTCTGCGGCCTACCTTTCCAGGTAGTTCGACTAGACCTGACCTAACTTTTGTCAGTCCTCAACCCCAAAGAGCAAAGCTCTCTGGTTTGGGCTCTTCCCCGTTCGCTCGCCGCTACTTAGGGAATCTCGTTTGATTACTTTTCCTCCGGGTACTTAGATGTTTCAGTTCCCCGGGTGCCCTCCTAGCATTAGCTAGGTGACGGTGCATTACCACCGCCGGGTTCCCCCATTCGGACATTCATGGATCAATGCCTGCTTGCGGCTTCCCATGACTTTTCGCAGCTTACCGCGTCCTTCTTCGGCTCTTGGCGCCTAGGCATCCACCGTATGCCCTTAATAACTTGACTTAGTTACGGCAGTTTATTGCACGTCATCTGCGTCGTTGGTCCTCGAAGTGTTTGCTTACGTACTTACCAGTACGCGCGCGGCTCACTTCTCCGGTCCGCCTAGCAGCTAACGCACACTAAACAGCCTAAGCCGTTACATAGCTTACGTTTTGCCTTCAGTATATCCTAATTGCGCGTAAAGAACTTCTCATATTTATATATGAGGCATTACTTTACTTTTGCTTTCTTCTGTGCAGTTTTCAAGGAACATCGGAACATCTATGTTATCAGATTTACTCGTGTATTTCAACAAGTAAGTTCTGGTAATTTTCGTTCCTGAACCAGCAACTTCCTAATCTCCCAGGCCGTTTCCAGCCAAGTACCTTCGGCGTTTATGGGCTTAACTACTGTGTTCGGTATGGGAACAGGTGGAGCCCCACAGCTATCGTCACTGGATATTTTGGTTTGAAGAAATTTGCATTCCCTCAAAACTAAACAATGTAAGGATTGTGCATCTGCCTGATGTACCGACCTGGAAGTAGTTCAAGCGCTAGCTTGAACGGTTCTCCCTAGAAAGGAGGTGATCCAGCCGCACCTTCCGATACGGCTACCTTGTTACGACTTCACCCCAATCATCGGCCCCACCTTAGACGGCTGGCTCCTTACGGTTACCCCACCGGCTTCGGGTGTTTCCAACTTTCGTGGTGTGACGGGCGGTGTGTACAAGGCCCGGGAACGTATTCACCGCAGTATGCTGACCTGCGATTACTAGCGATTCCGACTTCACGGAGGCGAGTTGCAGCCTCCGATCCGAACTGAGAGCTTGTTTATGCGTTTGGCTTACCTTCGCAGGCTTGCTTCGCTTTGTTTAAGCCCATTGTAGTACGTGTGTAGCCCAGGACATAAGGGGCATGATGACTTGACGTCATCCCCGCCTTCCTCCGCATTGTCTGCGGCAGTCTCCTTTGAGTTCCCACCTTTACGTGCTGGCAACAAAGGATAAGGGTTGCGCTCGTTGCGGGACTTAACCCAACATCTCACGACACGAGCTGACGACAGCCATGCACCACCTGTTTTCGTGTCCCCGTAGGGAGGAACTTATCTCTAAGTTTTTCACTCAATGTCAAGCCCTGGTAAGGTTCTTCGCGTTGCGTCGAATTAAACCACATACTCCACCGCTTGTGCGGGCCCCCGTCAATTCCTTTGAGTTTCAACCTTGCGGCCGTACTCCCCAGGCGGGGTACTTATTGCGTTAACTCCGGCACAGGAGGGGTCGATACCTCCTACACCTAGTACCCATCGTTTACGGCTAGGACTACCGGGGTATCTAATCCCGTTCGCTCCCCTAGCTTTCGCGCCTCAGTGTCAGACACAGTCCAGAAAGTCGCCTTCGCCACTGGTGTTCCTCCCAATATCTACGCATTTCACCGCTACACTGGGAATTCCACTTTCCTCTCCTGCACTCAAGATCCCCAGTTTCCTGCGCCTATACGGGGTTGAGCCCCGCACTTAGACACACGACTTAAGAATCCACCTACACGCCCTTTACGCCCAATAATTCCGGACAACGCTTGCCACCTACGTATTACCGCGGCTGCTGGCACGTAGTTAGCCGTGGCTTCCTCCTTTGGTACCGTCATTACTTTAGATTATTTACCCAAAGCACGTTCGTCCCAAACGACAGAGTTTTACGATCCGAAAACCTTCTTCACTCACGCGGCGTTGCTCCGTCAGACTTTCGTCCATTGCGGAAGATTCCCCACTGCTGCCTCCCGTAGGAGTCTGGGCCGTGTCTCAGTCCCAGTGTGGCCGTTCATCCTCTCAGACCGGCTACTGATCGTCGCCTTGGTGAGCCTTTACCTCACCAACTAGCTAATCAGACGCAGACCCATCTCTAAACGATAGCTTACATGTAGAGGCCATCTTTCTTATCTTTATCATGCGATAAAGATACCACATTCGGTATTAGCACCACTTTCGCGGTGTTGTCCCCATCTTAGAGGCAGGTTATCTACGCGTTACTCACCCGTTCGCCACTAAGTATCCATAAATGAATACTCCGTTCGACTTGCATGTGTTAGGCACGCCGCCAGCGTTCGTCCTGAGCCAGGATCAAACTCTCCATAAAAGTATATTTATGGAGCCTTGATGGCTCATAAAATCAAAAAAGAAATTGTTTTTGTGTGCTCAATGAGCACCGCACATCTGGCTTTTTATGATGCATTACTTACATTGTTCAGTTTTCAGGGAACACTTTTGTTGTTACCGCGTTTTCAGCGGCGACAGTTATTTATGTTATCACGTTTGTTTCATCGTGTCAACATAATCTTGTAATATAATTTTTGGTAGTTCTTTTGGTATATTTTGTCGTGTCTCGCAGCGACTTTTATATAGTAGCATACAATTTCATCGTATGTCAATAAGCTTATTCTTTGTAAAATGAGGAAAATTTATGCCTCCAGAGCATATGCATATGCCTGGAGGCATAACAACTAAATTCCCCTTATTTAACTAGCGGGTTCCAATAATTTCACTGTCACTAATGGCAGCTTGGGCAGCGGCTAATCTTGCAAGCGGCACCCGGTATGGTGAGCAGCTTACAAAGTCTAAACCAATTTCGTGGCAGAAGGCAATCGAATTAGGCTCGCCACCATGCTCACCACAAATTCCGATTTCCATTCCCGGTTTGGTTTGGCGTCCACCTTGGACCGCCATACGCATCAGCTTGCCAACGCCTTTGCGATCCAGCACAACGAACGGATTATCCTTAAGAATTTTGTTGTCAAGATAATCGGCAAGGAACTTACCTTCGGCATCATCTCGACTAAAGCCGAACGTAGTTTGTGTCAAATCGTTGGTTCCGAAAGTAAAGTAATCAATGTATTCAGCAAGTTCGTCTGCCATCATGGCCGCTCGGGGCAGCTCAATCATAGTACCTGCAGAATAATGGAATTTGACGCCGGCAGCAGCCATAACCTCTTCAGCAATTGCATCGATTTTAGGTCTGAAGATTTTCATTTCATTTACATCTATTGTAAGTGGAATTTCTACTTCAGGTAATACCTTATAACCTTCCTTGGTCAATTGTGCTGAGGCGTTAAAAATAGCCCTAATTTGCATTTCATATACTTCAGGGAAGGAAACACCTAAGCGGCAGCCCCGATGTCCCAGCATGGGGTTAAATTCATGCAATGCGCGAACTTTTTTCAATAGCTGAAGCTTTTCCTCAAGGCGGGCAGGATTTTCTCCGGTTATTTTTAGTGTTGTTGTTTCTACAACCAGTTCCTCCTGACTAGGTAAAAATTCGTGCAAAGGAGGATCTAATAGACGAATGCAAACTGGATAGCCTTCCATAGCTTTTAGAATGCCATAAAAATCACCTTGCTGCATAGGCAAAAGATGAGCAAGAGCTTGCTTGCGTGCTTCTAGCGTTTCAGCCAAAATCATCTGCTGTACATAAGGTAAGCGCTCTTGGGCCATAAACATATGCTCGGTTCTGGTCAAACCAATACCCTTTGCGCCAAATTCACGAGCTTTCAGTGCGTCTTCCGGAGTATCTGCATTAGCCCTGACAATTAACCGTTTAGCCTCATCAGCCCATTCTAACAGCGCTTTATATTCTTTTGAGATTTCGGGATCTTTCATCGGCACTTCACCTAAAACGACGCGTCCTGTTCCACCATCAATAGACAGCAACTCACCTTTTTTGATTATAGTGTCGCCGATACTGAACTCTTCTTTTGCATAATCAATGTGGACAACTTCACAGCCACATACACAAGGCTTACCCATTCCCCGGGCAACTACAGCAGCATGGCTGGTCATACCGCCTCTGCTGGTTAGAATTCCCTGCGCCACAACAATACCATGAATATCATCAGGAGTTGTTTCCGTGCGTACCAATAATACCTTTTTGCCTGTCTTGCCAAGGCGCTCGGCTTCGTCGGCATCAAACACCACTTGACCGGAAGCGGCTCCCGGTGATGCCGGCAAACCTTTGGCAATAACATTCAAGGTTGCACTGGTATCAATCTGCCGGTGCAGCAGTTGATCGAGCTGGCCAGGCTCAACCAATAACAGTGCTTGCTGTTTGCTAATTAACCCTTCTTGGGCTAACTCATAAGCAACCCGCACACTGGCTTGCGCCGTCCGTTTACCGTTACGTGTCTGTAGAATGTACAGACGGTTGCGTTCAATAGTAAATTCGATATCTTGCATATTTTTGTAATGAGTTTCAAGCAGTCGGGCAATCCGGACAAACTCTTCATAAAGCACTGGCATCTCGTCTTTAAGCTGAGCGATCGGCCGGGGAGTACGGATACCGGCAACTACGTCTTCGCCTTGCGCATTTGTTAAAAACTCGCCATACAGTACATTTTCACCTGTAGAAGGATTACGGGTAAATGCCACTCCGGTACCGGAGTCATTGCCCATATTACCGAAAACCATGGATTGAATATTAACTGCAGTCCCCAAATCATGGTCTATTTTATTTAAGTTCCGGTATACAATAGCTCTATCGTTATTCCAAGAACGGAATACGGCTTCAATAGCCATATCTAATTGATCGAGCGGATTTTCGGGGAAAGGATTTCCTGTTTTACTTTTTACCAGTTCTTTATAATTGTCAATAATTTTGCGCAGAGATTCGGAAGTAAGCTCCTGATCGAATCTTACGCCCTGAACATCTTTTTGTCTGTGCAGTAGATCCTCAAATTCATACTTAGGAATTTCTAATACAACGTCACCGAACATTTGGATAAAACGACGGTAGGCATCGTAGGCAAATCTGAGATTGTCGGTATTTCTTGCAACTGACTGGACTGTTTCTTCATTAAGACCCAAGTTTAAGATGGTATCCATCATGCCTGGCATAGAAAACATAGCGCCAGAACGAACGGAAACCAGCAGAGGATTTTGTACATCCCCAAACTTTTTACCAGCTTGTTCTTCCACAACAGCTAAATTGCGCTTTACCTCATCCATTAATCCTTCCGGCAGTTTCCGGCCTAAACGGTAATATTCATTGCAAGCCTTAGTAGTAATGGTCATGCCAGGAGGTACCGGCAAACCGATATTGGTCATCTCCGCCAAGTTAGCACCTTTGCCCCCTAACAGAGCCTTCATGTCAGCTTTACCCTCTCTAAACAAATAAACAAATTTGTCCATCTTCTATTACCCCTTTCAATAGTGGTTCAGCGAATTTGCTGTATATAAATTAGTCATTGTTTAACTATAATCATTCAAACTTACACAAACCCAAAGCTACATGGTTAGCTATGACAAACTAAAATAACAACAAATTGCCCTCCTTTATTATTAATATGATATTCTATATGTCGTTATTACGTCATATAGCGTAGCCTATTTATAACATTTATTCAACATAAATTATCATTTTCCTTCTGCAAAATAAAAAAAACTATGGAAAGCATATAGCGTTCCATAGTTTTTGAAATTTAACTTATTCCCATTCAATTGTGGAAGGCGGTTTAGAAGTAATGTCATAAACAATTCGGTTTACGCCTTTAACTTCGTTAACAATTCGCCTTGAAATTGAATCAAGTACTTCGTACGGCAAGCGTACCCAGTCGGCGGTCATACCATCTTCACTTTCAACAATGCGGAGACCGACAGTGTATGCATAGGTTCGTTCATCACCCATGACACCAACACTCTTCATTGCCGGCAACACGGCAAATGACTGCCATATTTTACGGTACAAACCAGCCTTTTTAATTTCCTGATACACGATGGAATCAGCTTCACGAAGAATCTCCAGGCGCTCTTCCGTAATCTCACCAATAATGCGAATGGCTAAGCCCGGGCCGGGGAATGGCTGACGGTAAACAATATCATCGCTTAAACCAAGTTCCTTTCCTAAAGCACGCACTTCATCTTTAAACAGGTCTCTAAGTGGTTCTACAAGTTCAAATTTCATATCTTCGGGCAAACCGCCTACATTGTGGTGGCTTTTGATAACAGCAGCAGTCTCAGTTCCGCTTTCAATAACATCCGGATAGAGAGTGCCCTGGACCAAGTAATCAATTTGCCCCAGTTTAGCCGACTCGGCTTCAAATACGCGAATAAACTCTTCACCAATAAGTTTACGTTTTTGTTCAGGCTCAGTTATGCCGTTTAGCCGGTTCATAAACCGGTCGACAGCATCAGCATAGACTAAATTCATTTTGAAACCGTCACGGAAGGTTTTAACTACTTGCTCGGCTTCCCCTTTACGCAAGAAACCATGATTAACAAAAACGCAGGTCAGTTGGTCGCCAACAGCGCGGTGCACCAGCACGGCAGCAACAGAGGAATCAACACCGCCGCTCAAAGCACACAACACACGCTTATCACCTACTTGAGCTTTGATTTTAGCTACTGCTTGATCGACAAAGGAACCCATATTCCATTCGCCTTTGCAACCGCAGATATCAAACAGGAAGTTTTTCAACATCTTCATACCTTCCGGGGTATGTACAACTTCCGGATGGAATTGAACACCGAAAATGCCCCGGGCAGTATTTTCCATAGCGGCAACCGGAGTACTGTTAGTATGAGCGGTTATCGTAAATCCAGCCGGAGCCTCAGCAATGTAATCGCCATGGCTCATCCACACCTGAGTTTCACCGGAAATTTCGGCAAAAACACCGGTCTTTTGGTCTACCACTAATTTGGTGTTGCCATATTCACGGGAGTCGGCATGGGTTACCTTGCCACCCAAAGTATGGGCTGTAAGCTGCATACCATAGCAAATCCCCAGGACAGGGAGGTTAATTTCAAATACTTGCGGATCGCACTTAGGTGCCTTTTCTCCGTACACACTGGACGGCCCGCCGGAAAATATTATACCTTTGGGAGCCATTTGGCGGATTTTTTCAATACTAATACTAAAAGGTACTATTTCGCAATAAACTCCGCATTCGCGGATTCTTCTGGCAATAAGCTGGCTGTATTGGCCACCAAAATCCATAACTAAAATCATTTCTTGTTTGCCTGACGACATATGTAGATATCCTCCCTTTTATTGTTGCTCTTTGGAATAAGGCTAATTGTATAACAAACTTAGCTTCCGGTAAAGCTTCAGGGCATCCAAAGATTAGTCTTCAAATTGCCCGCTAATCCTCCAAAAACTCTATTTCCCATACGGTTGAGTCTGAGCACGGATTAGTCCCCGGAATATACTTCCTTCAGCAGTGTTTCTTTGCGCAAACTCGCACATTCACAGCCGCTTTTGGCGTTAAGCTTACGGATAGTATTAATAATAATTTTGCTGATAAGCGGAGCGTCGTCAAAAAAAATTTCTTGCAATTGTTGATGTGACCAATCTTTTACTACGCCTTCGCCATAGTTTACCACAAAGTACAGGCCGGCATAGCAAGCGCCAATTTCTCTCGCTAAATATACTTCAGGACACATACTTTGCCCAACAATGTCAGCATGTCCCTTGAGCATAGCGATTTCGGCCGGACTTTCAAAATGGCGGCCATCAGTAACGGCATATACGCCTCTGGTAAATAAGCGTCCCTGATAATGTTCCTTAACAGTATTAATTAAAACTTGTCTAAGTTCAGGACAAACGGCATCCCGCATTACTAACAGATACTTGCCTTCAAGGCCGACATCTTTTCTTACCGACATGTCGATATAATCATGAGGAACAATAAAATCGCGGGGATCTAACAAATGATTTATCGTTCCTACACCGCCTTCGGCAATAATCCGTTTAACACCGGTTTCCCGCATTACCCAAAAAATCTGACGGGAAGCTTCAGCCCGGCTTACTCCGCTGCGCCAGCCATGCATCTTTACTGTTAACACCTGTCTATCATCAACGGTAAATAGACGAAACGGCGGACTCATACCATAGGGAGTTTCAAACTCCAAATCATCAAGTACGAGCTTAACACCGGGATCCTCCACTCCAAACGGAAAGTTGCTGGACAATGTTCCTGAACCGCCAATTACGGCAAAATCAACTTTTAGTAAATTCATTATCAGCACCAAACACTTTCAATATAGTATAGTTAGTATCGCGCTGTGCCGGTATTTTACCGGCGCCGCGGATTATTTCAACCATCTTGTTCACTGACATGTCATAGGCTGTTCCCGCCGCTCGCACCACGTTTTCCTCCAGCATAATGCTGCCCAAGTCATTCGCACCAAAAGCCAGTGTCAGTTGTCCGGTGTTTTGCCCCTGCGTAACCCAGGAGCCCTGCATATGCTCTATGTTGTCAAGATATAATCTTGCCACAGCCAATGTTTTTAAATAATCCCAAGTAGAGGTCTTCTCGCCGCCAAGTTCTGTATTGCCCGGCTGATATGACCATATGATAAAGGCCCGAAATCCACCGGTTTTCTCTTGCAGACGGCGAACTTTGTCCATATGTTCCAGCCGTTCGGCATAGGTCTCACCCATACCAATAACCATAGTCGCGGTAGTCTTAAGTCCAATTCTATGGGCTTCTTCCATCACGGTAAGCCAGTCCCCGGCACTAATCTTCTTAGGGCTAACATGCTGCCGCACACGGTCAACCAAAATTTCAGCGCCACCGCCGGGCAACGAATCAAGTCCGGCTGCCTGAAGGCGCCTTAGCGTTTCGGACACCGAAATCCCAGTCTGTTTGGCAATAAATAAAACTTCCGCCGGTGAAAAAGAATGAATGGTTATCGTAAAATTTTTCTTAATTGTCGTAAGTAAGCTTGTGTAATAATTGATATCTAAAGCAGGATTAAGACCGCCTTGCAGCATTATTTGCGTGCCGCCTGCCGCCACTGTTTCCTGTATTTTATTTAATATAACCGTTTCCGGGAGCACATAAGCATCTTTATGCCCGGCTTTCCGATAAAAAGCACAGAACCGGCACTCGCTCCGGCAAACATTAGTATAGTTAATATTGCGGTCAATAATAAACGTAACAACATTGCCAGGATGCAGCTTGCGCCGCATAGCGTCAGCCGCCTGTCCCAGTTCGATTACATCCCCGATCGTCAATAATTGTGTCCCCTGAGCTATGCTTAATGACCTCATTATCTCACCTCAGCAAACGCTAAATCCGGAATATCGGCAATTAACTTCAATTCGCTGGCAAGTTTGTAATACGTAAGCAAAGCCGCCTGAAAGTCAGGCTCCAGCTCATACTTTAGCAGTTTAAGATAGTCTGTGATCTGTTCTGACGTAAATGGTACTTTTGCTGTTACAGTATCCGCAGCCGCCTCAAGCCTTCCCAGTCCATACTTAAATCCACCGGTAATCTTTTTATACACCATGTGCAGTAAATCCGGGTATTTTAAAGCAAATTCCCGGTTAGCTACCCATACAGCATATACCATACCTTGTCCGGTAAGTTTCTGCCATTCCCGGCCAATATCATAATAGTAATAGCCCAAAAATCGATTATGATAGGCGTACAAGGCATCGTCACCAATAAATAAAGCGGCGTCAGACTGGGCCAAAGCTTCACTCTGTGTAGTAGCAGTACTTGTATAATATTCAGGTGTAACTTGATAGGCCTTATTCATGATAATTTTGAGCAGAACATGCGAGGTAGCCGATTTGGATGTAAGAGCTACGCGAGCATCGTCAAGCTTGGCAATTGGCCGCTTTGACACAAGCAAAATACTTTGTAAGTAACCGTTAGCGCTTATTGATACATCAGGTAAAACTAAAAACTTCTCACTGTGTTTGGCAAAAACAATCGATGATACCGGACTAATATCCAACTGTCCCTCTATTACCATCTTATTCAACATAGCAGGCGGACCTGTCACAATATCGAGACCCTCTCCAAATCCATGAGAAAGACCATACGCCAGCGGCAAACAATTTATGAATTCTATATGTCCTAATCGCACTTCTCCGATAGATGTCATTGACCTACTCCCTGATTTATTGTAATCGGCTGATAGAAGGTGTCCCGTTCTACCGGCCTCAAACCTGTTTCAGCAATAAGCGCAGCAAGTTCCTGCTTGGTGATTCCCTTCTTCGTGACGGCGCCAGCAGCATGAATAATTTTTTCTTCGACAACTGTACCGTCAAGGTCATCTACGCCAAAAGCTAAGGATAGTTGCGTTACGGGAAGAGTTAACATCATCCAAAACGCTTTTATATGGTCAATATTATCAAGAATCAGCCTGGCCATCGCAATCATCTTGAGACCTTCCCATGCAGAAACCCGGCGAATATTATACTTTTTCGCCAACTCTGTGTTTTCCGGATGAAAAGGAAATCCTACATAGGCCTGAAACCCTCCGGTTTCATCCTGAATCTCCCTGATAGTAAATAAATGTTTAAGCCGCTGCTCCAAGGTCTCAATATGACCGTAGAGCATAGTAGCGTTTGTTGGCAACCCTAAACGGTGTGCAGTCTTAATGACGGTTATCCATTCAGCAGTTGTCGCCTTATTAGGGCAAATTTCCCGCCGGATGCTATCATCGAGAATCTCAGCCCCGCCACCAGGCAATGAACCAAGACCCGCCGCTTTAAGCTCAGCCAGTACGGTTTCGATGGTAAGCCCCGCCGTTTTGGCAAAATGAATGATTTCCACCGGTGTAAAGGCCTTAATGCTTACAGCCGGTAATTGCGCCTTGACAGCTTGTATTATATCTAAAAAGTAGCTAAACGGCTTGTCCGGGTGAAGAGCACTCACAATGTGTATTTCAGTAATTTCCGGACAAGTCTCTGCGGCTTGCCGGACCATTTTTTCCACTTTGCTGCGGTCAAGAACAAAAGCGTGTTCCGCCGTGGCATCGCATCCAAATGCACATAATGGACAGCGCGCATGACAGATATTTGTCAGGTTGATATGGCGATTAACGTTGAAATATACATTTTGCCCCGACTTAGTATGTTTTACGCGATTTGCCAGCTCGGCCAACAATAACAGATCGTTTTGCTGGTAAAGCGCCAAAGCTTCAGTAAACTCAATTCGCTCACCGTTTCTGATTTTGTCTGATGCAGTATGAGCAATCGCATTCATGCTGTCTCACTCCAGATAAAATAGCTTTAGCTTAAGATAAACCTTCAGCTAAATTAATGTTCAACATAAGTTTGCCACTTTATGCAATCATATCAGTTTCGCCATGCTTTGAAAAATTCCTGCCATCTATAGAATTTTATTGTAAAGAATACACGGTTTCCACCAAGTCTTTGACGAAAGAGGAAACCGATGCAGCCCATATCTAAGGTATTGAAATAAAAAAGGACTGCTGCACCCCTTAGGATAACCGTGCAGCAATCCCATTTTGTTAGTGACGTTGTATTCCTTTGTCACTATACTTCTCCAATAGCTCGCTTACAGTAACGAAGGAATATCCTTCCGCTTTCATTTTTTCAATTAGAATAGGCAGAGCCTCTGCTGTCTGTACAGGGGTATCTGAAGCGTGCATCAAAATAATGGCTCCCGGCTTGAGACGCTTCATAACCCTATCAACAATTACGTCGCGTCCGGGGTTTTTCCAGTCCAGTGAATCAACATTCCAAATAATAGTTTTATAACCTAATTCGTCAGTAGCCTTTAATGATTTTTGGCTATAATGACCATTAGGCGGGCGCAGCAGACGAGGTTCAACCCCGGTTACCTCTTTAATTTGCGCATGGGCCTTAGTAATATCCTCTTTGACCCATTCAGGACTCATATCACCGTAGTTCTCATGCCGGTAGCCATGGCTGGCAATTTCGTGACCATCTTTCGCTATACGTTGCGCTACTTCCGGAAACTTTGTAGACCATGGCCCCATAATGAAAAAAGTACATTTAATATTGTTTTTTTGTAATGTATCTAAGATGGATGGCGTAAATTTATTGCCCCAGGAATGGTCAAAGGTAAGTGCTACTACCTTTTGGTCTGTACGGGTCCCGGCAATCGCCATCGGACCACCTGAAACGACATCCGCCACCTGTACATACATGGCCGTTATGGCAAACAGACCAATAATACTGAAAAAAACGTTCCGGTGAGATAACAGGCGGCGCAAGCTAATAACCATATATCCCCCTCCCTCCGCAGTTACAGTAGTATGTATGCATCAGGTAAAAGGTTTATGCTACCATCGAGTAGGAAGCTACCCATTAATTGAATAGCCGACCTCTCCCACCACCGTACGTACCGTTCGGTATACGGCGGTTCAATAACTTAACGTAAATGAAATACCTCGTATTTCTTCGCTATATCCATATAGCCTAGGGATTCGAGGTATTTGTCTGTTAGTGTCCTGTGTAGAATGGCACTCCCGGCAATGCGCCAATATCCCAATCTTGTATTGGCATACTCCCACGCTTTGCCTTTATCAAGCCCCAGGCGTTTCAAATTTTCGAATTTCGCTGAGATTGTCTTCCACTGTTTCCATAGGTACATCCTCAGCCTGCGGCGTATCCATTGATTTAGCTCCTGCATTTTACTGCGCATATCTCCTATGGCGTAATAGTTCAGCCATCCATTCGTATACTCTTTCAATTCTCGCAATATGTCCTTAATTGACCGACCGCGACTACGAACAGTTATTTTCTTTACTTTTTGCTTGAATCTTTCAATGACCTTTCCATGGGGACGTATCCCCACTTTGCCTACTACTTTATGCAGGGAGAAGCCTAGGAATTTCTCGCGCAGTGGACTGCCTGCCCGGCTTTTCTTACGGTTCACTGTTAGTTTCAGTTTCCCTTCCAGATACCGGATACTGCTTTCCATTACTCGCTTGGACGCTCTTGGCGTTTTCACATAGATGTTACAGTCATCCGCATATCTGACGAACTTATGCCCTTTGCTCTCTAGCAGTTTGTCAAATTTCGTCAGATAGATATTCGATAGCAGTGGCGACAGGTTGCCTCCCTGCGGTGTTCCCGACACAGTTGGACTTACTAAGCCGCCTTCCATGACTCCACTTTTTAAATATTTTCGAATGAGCTTAATTACTCGTTCATCTTTTATTTCTTCGCGTAACATATTTATGAGTATGTCGTGGTTCACCGTATCAAAATACTGCGCCAAATCGAGGTCTACTATTTTACTGTAGCCTGCTTCATAATAGCTTTTCGCCTTCTTTATGGCTTGGTGCGCATTTCTACCGGGGCGGAATCCATAGCTGTTTTCGGAGAATGTCTTTTCAAAGATTGGCTCTAATATCTGCGCTATCGCTTGCTGGACTAACCTGTCTAATATCGTGGGTATGCCAAGCTTTCTTTTGCCGCCATCTGGCTTGGGGATTTCTACCCGTCTTACCGGCTGGGGCTTATATGTTCCGTTTTTCAGCGTTTCGATGAATCTTTTCTTGTTTTCCTTTAGCCACTCCAGCATCTCGCCTACTTCCATGTCGTCTATTCCGGCAGCTCCTTTCTTGCTCTTTACGCGAAAATAGGCTGCATTGAGATTAGCGGGACTTAGGATTTGTTCTAACAGATTTACGCAATTCTTTGTTACAGGCTCCAATGCCGCCATGCTCCGCGCTCCCTTGTTACTCTCTGTTTCCAACATACCCTCGCAAGGGCAGCCCATTTTATTGGTTTTCTGCTCTCTTAACATGACTTCACCTTCCTCTGTTCAAGAACTTTGTTATTGTTCGGCCCTTCCTGAAAAAAAAAAGTCTTCCAGTACTATGGCCTCTGCTGATTTCTCACGATAAATCTTATTTCAACCATGCTTCAAAAAAAAGTTATCTCTGCATGTCCGTGAGACCTCCCCGGGTAAGGACGCAGTCTTTCTCTCCACCTATCTGCCACATTTACAGGATTGGCCTCGAATAGTTTTGGGCTTTAGTTTGTCACGCAACCTCACCCAGCCTCTTCCTGCCTTCTATGTGATTTCTGTTCGTCAGACCAGAGATTTGCCGCCAGCTTCCTTCAGATTCCACCTCACGATGGACACCCTTGCTCTTGGCTATGCGCTTGGCACTATTAACCCGCGCTCAGGACTTCCACCTATTAGACTGCGCCCATGCCGGGCGCACGTGAACAAAAAGAACCCCTCTTCCGTTTACGAAGAGGGGTTCTGAGTTGCAATTCATGATTTTCGGTAACAAATTGGTAGCATTAGCAGATTAAGCACACCTAAAACCCTGTCAAATCAGTGGGTTTCAGTATGTAGCCTTACATCATGCCCATACCGCCCATGCCACCCATACCGCCCATGCCGCCCATAGCAGCTGCAGCAGCGCCAGCGTCCTTTTCAGGCTTGTCAGCAACAAGGGTTTCAGTGGTAAGAACCATAGCTGCGATGCTAGCAGCGTTTTGTAGCGCTGAACGAGTAACTTTAGCCGGGTCAACAATACCAGCGGCAATCATGTCAACATATTCTTCGCTCAGAGCGTTGAAGCCTTTACCTTTGCCGGCTTTCTTAACGTTTTCAACAACAACGGAACCTTCGAGACCAGCGTTGTTAGCGATTTGACGAACTGGTTCTTCGATAGCACGTTTTACAATCTCAACGCCAGTTTGCTCGTCGCCGGTAAGTTTAATGCTGTCAAGGCTTGCTTGAATGTCAATGAAGGTGGTGCCGCCGCCAGCGACGATGCCTTCTTCAACAGCAGCGCGGGTTGCGTTAAGAGCATCTTCAATGCGCAGTTTCTTCTCTTTAAGTTCAACTTCGGTAGCAGCGCCTACTTGAATAACGGCTACGCCGCCAGCAAGTTTAGCCAGACGCTCTTGAAGCTTTTCTTTATCAAAATCAGAAGTGGTTTCTTCAATTTGTGCGCGGATTTGGTTAACACGCTTTTTGATTTCTTCCACTACACCACTGCCGTCAACAATAGTGGTTTCTTCTTTCGATACACGAACTTGACGGGCACGACCAAGATCTTCCATGGTTACACTGTCAAGCTTGCGACCGAGTTCCTCGGTGATAACAGCGCCGCCAGTAATGATAGCGATGTCTTCCAGCATAGCTTTTCTGCGATCGCCAAAACCAGGAGATTTAACAGCAACAGCGCGGAATGTGCCGCGAAGTTTGTTTACAACGAGAGTAGCAAGTGCTTCGCCTTCTACGTCTTCAGCAATGATTAAGAGTTCTTTGCCTTGTTGAACTACTTTTTCTAATACAGGCAGTAAGTCGGCAATGGCGCCAATCTTACGGTCGGTAATAAGAATGTAAGGATCGTTTAAAACAGCTTCCATTTTGTCGGCATCAGTAATCATGTAAGGGGAGATGTAGCCACGGTCAAATTGCATACCTTCTACAACATCCAAATCAGTACCCATGGTTTTGGACTCTTCCACAGTGATAACACCGTCTTTGCCCACTTTTTCCATAGCTTCAGCGATTAAAGAGCCAATTTCTTCATCAGCAGCCGAGATAGAAGCAACCTGAGCAATAGCGTCCTTGGTTTCAACTTTCTTGGAGCTTTTCTTAATTTCGTCAACAAGTACGTTTACAGCTTGTTGAATACCTTTTTTGATGATCATCGGGTTAGCGCCGGCAGCTACGTTTTTCATGCCTTCGCGAATCATAGCTTGAGCAAGTAAAGTAGCGGTGGTAGTACCGTCACCAGCAACATCGTTGGTTTTGGTAGCAACTTCTTTAACAAGCTGAGCACCCATATTTTCAAACGGATCTTCTAACTCAATATCACGAGCGATGGTTACACCGTCGTTAGTGATAGCTGGAGCGCCAAATTTCTTATCAAGAACAACGTTCCGGCCTTTAGGTCCTAAAGTAACTTTAACAGCGTTAGCAAGCGCATTTACGCCTTTTTCGAGCGCGCGGCGTGCATCTTCGTCAAACAAAATTTGTTTAGCCATTTATGTATTACCTACCTTTCGCTTTATAATATAATTAGGCTAATTATTCAATTATAGCCAGGATGTCTCTTTCATTAATGATGAGGTACTCTTTGCCTTCAACTTTAACTTCAGTGCCAGCGTACTTGGAGAAAATAATTTTGTCGCCAACCTTAACGTCTAAAGCAACCTTTTGGCCATTTTCCAGAGTTCTGCCTGTACCTACAGCCACAACCTTACCTTCTTGCGGCTTCTCCTTAACAGTGTCCGGAAGAACAATACCGCTTTTGGTAACTTCCTCCTTTGCCAAAGCTTCAATAACTACTCTGTCGCCTAATGGCTTAATCATGAAAAGAACCTCCCTTTATAGTGTGTTATATAGTTAACTTTTTTGTTAGCACTCACTAGAGTTGAGTGCTAATTCCATAATTTATAATATAAAATTTACTCAAAAAAATCAAGTGTATTTAAGCAAAAACCAGAAATTTTTTTTAAAAGCTGTTAGAAAAATCAAGGCAGAGACCTTACTGGCCTCTGCCCCGACAGAAAATACCTTTATTATCGTTTACGGGTGGCTGATTCAACAATTGCTGCAGCCACTTCCCGGATTGATTTCCGCTTACTCATACTATACTGCTGAATACGCCGGTATGCTTCATTCTCAGTCAAGCTATACGCATCCATCAAAATACCTTTAGCCCTGTCAAGAATCTTTCTGGTTTCAAGCGAATTTTTAACCTCTTCCAGTTCCCGTTCTAACTCGGCAAACTCCTGAAACCTGGATAAAGCAATCTCCATTGCTGGAAATAGATTAGCCTCTTTAACTGGTTTGACTAAATAAGCCAATACCCCTGAATCTTTGGCCTTTTCCACAATTTCTTTCTGGCTGAAAGCAGTCAATAACAATACTGGTGCCAACTTCTCATTAGAAATGATTTTCGCAGCCGTAATTCCATCCATTTCAGGCATCTTGATATCCATTATAACAAGGTCAGGATGAAATTTACGGGCTAATTCAACGGCTTTAACACCATCCGCAGCTTCTCCTACTACGGTATGACCGGCTTCTTCTAAAAGTTCCTTCAGATCCATTCTGATAATTGATTCATTATCGGCTATCACTATCCGCAAAGCGTCCATGCTATTCCTCCTTCGCCTCTTTAGAGCCTTCCAACTGCCGGGGAATTGTAACAAAAGCATGGGTTCCGGCACGGGAAAACAGGCGGAACTCCCCCCCAAGATCGTTCTCTATCAATGTCCGGACAATCTGCAAGCCCAGACTACTGGTATTTGGGAGACTAAAATCTTCAGGAAGGCCGATACCGTTATCATAGATATCTATCTGATAACTTTCCGGTGTTGTTGTGATGTCTACGCCAATAAGACCTTCTTTGCGTCCAACAAAACCGTGTTCAATAGAGTTTTGAATTAGCTCGTTGATAACCAAAGCCAAACTGCTGGCCTGCTCAGAGGGTAATATTACCGTCTGTCCATTAAGTACTGTTTCAATATTAAAATCAGGCTCAAGCATATTCTGGATAACTAAATCAAGAATATTTTTGGTAACTTCCGCCACATCGATAAATTCTCTGTCTTGCTGGGATAAAAATTCATGCACTACAGATATACTTAAAATCCGGTTTACACTTTCTCTAAGTGCCGCTTTTACATCTGGCGTTTTGGTACGTCTTGCTTGCAGCCGCAGCAGGCTGGCAATCGTCTGCAGATTATTTTTTACCCGGTGGTGAATTTCTTGAATAACTGCTGATTTTACCAACAACTCTTTTTCTTTTTTTCTAATCTCTGTAACATCGCCAATAATAAATATGGTGCGTATCACCGAACCATTGGAAAAAACCGGGATAGCCCTTTGCACCAGAATCAAATTGCCTGCTTCCATTTCTCTTTCCTGTGGCTGTCCGGTAGAATAAGCGTGCTGCGCAAGTTTCATATTGACTTGACGATCAGATACCCTCCTGCCAATAATCCGGTTAGCACCTAGCAATTTATAAATGCCAACGGCTGACGGATTGGCAAAGGCGATATGACCACGTTCGTCAATTACAACAATGCCATCACGAGTACCTAGCGGCCGGTAAACTGATCGGCTCATAGGCTCGCTGCTGGCAGCAGCCATTGTCAAGAGCATATAAGCCGTGGCAATCAACATGCTGTGACCATCAGCACTTGCTTCTTGGCTGTTTGTCTCAAAACTAGCTGCAGCGATGATAACACCAGATACATCTCTGATAGGAAAAACCTGCATTTCAAGCGCTTCCATGCCAAGCGCCCACTCACGTTGCCCGGCAATGGTTACACCTGAAACCAAGGTCCGCCACACCAGTGGTTCTTCGCTGGCCTGGACAGTAGTTCCCAAAATATTGGGTTTAACTTCAATGTAACTGGTATTAGGCTTAACTTGAGCCACAAGAACCAGGAAATTCTCGTTACGGGCAGGAGCATATAATGTCACCTGGGCATGAGCAAGATCAGCAGCCAATCCTAATACATTTGTTACATTATCAATTATCTGCGTTTGATTCGAGGTCAATGCTGTGATTTTCCGGCAAATATCTGCAGCCACACCCATTAAATAGTACCTCCTGTCCCAAAGAAACAAGCCAAGCTGCTAATCTTTATGTATTCAACTGTAACCCGAAAAATTCCTTGTTATCTGGTCTCAATTTAATAAAGTTACTGATATGTAACTTTACCCACATCCATATAACAAGTTATCCCCCACGTTATCCACAATATCCACAGAGTTATTCACAGTTACGCTGTCGATTTATTAGCGATTCTCGCAACATAATTGCAACTTACCCACATTATCCACAATTGTCGTTTTATTTTTGTCCACAACTATCTGATACCTAATTTGAGCGACGGTACTGCATTAAGGTTAAGGTCGGCAAAATCACCAATTAAATATTGATAATAAGCACGGCAGGCTATCATTGCTGCATTGTCAGTACATAGCACCGGCGGCGGATAGAAAAGGGCAAAATCCTGCTTTTCGGCCGCACTTGCCAATTCAGCCTGTAGTGACGAATTAGCTGCCACTCCGCCGGCCAGAACAATTTTATTAACGCCGACAAATTCAGCAGCAGCTATAGCTTTTTTAACCAATACATCAACAACAGCTGCCTGAAAACTAGCAGCAACATCTGCTATATTTACTATCTCGCCACGTTGAGAAGCACTGTTTAAATAATTTAACACTGCCGATTTAAGTCCGCTGAAGCTAAACGCAAACTTATTTTCCCCATTTGGGCTGGCAAAAGCCCGCGGAAATGCAATTGCCTCCGGATTACCTTGTTTGGCGGCATTATCAATATGCGGCCCGCCAGGGTAAGGAAAATTCATAACCCGGGCAATTTTATCAAAGGCTTCACCGGCGGCGTCATCCCGGGTTTGTCCTAATAATACAAGTTCGTTGTAATCTTTGACATGAATGAGCGATGTATGCCCCCCCGAAACTACCAAAGCTACAAAAGGTGGCTTAAGCTCACGATGCGCGAGGAAATTGGCAAAAATGTGGCCTTCCAAATGATTTACGCCAATCAGCGGTTTGTTAAGTGCAAAAGCCAGTGTTTTAGCTGTAGCAACACCCACAAGCAATGCTCCAACTAATCCCGGGCCATAGGTAACACCAATAGCATCAACATCGTTCAGCGTAGTGCCAGCCTCTCTTAAGGCTTGATCAATTACCGGAATAACATTTTCAATATGCTTCCGGGATGCAATTTCCGGTACAACACCACCAAATTTTTGGTGGGTTGGAACTTGCGAAGAAATAATATTGGCTAAGATTGTACGTCCGTTAGCAACAACGGCAGCCGAAGTTTCATCACAACTTGTTTCTAAAGCCAAGGTCAAACTTTGAGACATACCTATAGACCTCCATCAAATATCTGCTAATTATTACATGCTCGAAAAATGTATTTTAATCATGAAAGTAAGCCAAATTAAAATCAAGGACAGCAACACACAGTCCGGGAAAGGAGGTGCGAAATATGGCACGCTCGAATAAACCTGTTAATCCTGGATCTGAAAACGCACTTGACCGTATGAAAATGGAAGTAGCTAACGAATTAGGAATTTCCGAGCGCGTTCGTAGCCAAGGTTGGGCTACTATGACTTCTGCCGACTGCGGTCGTGTAGGTGGTCATATGGTTCGTAAAATGATCGAGCAGTATGAATCTACTCTCCAATAAATTGTAAAGCATGGGGCGGCTCTAAGCCGCCCCTCTGCTTTTGTCACCCTTTTGCGAACTGCCGCATATTGTATTTTAACACAATCACCCTTTGGAGCTGCGAATTTTTCACGCGGCTCCTTTTTTTCTCCGAAACTCGTTATAAACGCCCATCTACTTCTTTGCTCTTGCGGGCGTTCCCTCCGAAGTACTTCCCAGTACATCTACGGGATCGTCCTCATCGCGCATCGTAGCTGGACATTTCTAACGAGTTTCGGGCTGGGAGGCTTTTCCAGAGCTTTTTTTAAAGAGAGATTATAAAAAATTTATTTTTTATAAATTATCTAACCACATTATTATGGCGTCTTCACCTAGTTCGGCGTAGTAGTTGGGGCGGATGCCTCGCTCAACGAAGCCGCGTTTTGAATATAGCTTTCTTGCGGCGGTGTTTGAGGGGCGAACTTCCAGCGTCATACTGGCTGCCCCTAATAGTTTTGCATTAACAATCATGTGCTCCAATAAGAGCGTACCCAAACCCTTGCCATGGTACTCGGGATCAAGGGCAATGTTAGTGACATGAGCTTCATCAATTACGCGCCAAAAGCCGGCGTATCCTACAACCTTATCGCCATCGACAAGCACCAGGTAATGCGCTAGATCATTGTTGCCGACCTCTTCTTCAAAGGCAGCACGCGACCAAGGCGTAGAAAATGCTTTATTTTCCACTACCAGCACAGCATCAATGTCCGTAGATTGCATGCGCCTGATACTTATCGCATTCATTACCGGCACTCCCGGGATTGCCGCCGTTCCCACAACTCTTCGGCCTCTGAACGTCTAATATATAACGGTTCCAGAGTAGCTACGTCATGCCGCACCCCTTGTGCATACATCTGTTCTGCCAAAACAGCTACGCTGCCGGCACGCGGCATAACTGCGTGTGGCGGTGCCGGATACATAATAGTTTCTTTATACATAACTGCAGCTTCTCCCAGCATTAAAACAGGCCGTTGCTGCCGGCTAAGTTCGTTCTGAGCCTCATCAAACCCCACTACTCGCGGCGGTTCAATTTCTGTAACTGTACCGTCTTGCCATTCATATAAGCCCAGATAAACATTTCCCTTTTGGGCATCGAGCATAGGCGCCAGAAGCACGCCCGGCGCCGGGCAGGCAAAGGCCAAAGCTGCCAAAGTGGGTACACCAATTATTGGAATCTGAAGTGCATAAGATAAAGCTTTGGCAGTAGCCAAGCCAATTCTAAGACCGGTGAAAGAACCCGGACCAATACTTACGGCAACCGCCTTAAGGCTGCTCTGTGACATTTCAGCCATTGATAAAAGGCTGGCTATGTGCGGCATAAGCTTTTCAGAATGGGTTTTCCGGGTCTGAATAGTAAGTTCAGCCACCAGCGTATCGCTAGTGGCAATGGCCACGCTAGACACAAGGGTGGCTGTATCGATAGCAAGAATGGGCAATCTGTTTCAACTCCTCACAAAACTCTGTATACCGCGAACCATCAGCCTTAGCATGAATAACCCGTTCATTTGCAGTCTCGCCATATTTGATGGTAATCCATAGGCGATTCTCGGGCAAAAACTCGGCAAACTTCTCCGGCCACTCTATAATCGCTACTCCATTGGCTTCCACGTAATGGTCAAAACCAATATCCGCAAGTTCAGACGGGTGTTCCAGACGGTATAAATCAAAATGATATATAGAAAGTTCCTGACCCTTCTCGGTCATTCCCTCATAAACATTGAGTACAGTAAAAGTAGGACTGGTAGCCGCTTCAACTACCTTGAGTCCATTTGCTATTCCCTGGCTTAACAGAGTCTTACCTGTGCCAAGATTGCCGGACAAGCATAAAACATCCCCGGCTTTCAGTAACTTAGCTAGATTTTGTCCAAATGCATATGTTTCTTCTTCAGATGACGTTTTGAATACTAACATACCTGTTATTCCTCCTGGTGAAAATGGTTGTAACCCCGCGCTTCCAGTCTTTGAACATTTCCTTCTTCATCAACAAGCGTTACCCCTTGGTCTGCAGTAACTACTTCCCCCACCTTGAACCAAGAAAAATTCTCTTGTGAGGCTGTCAGAATCTCAAACTGGTGCGGCTCCATAGTGAATACCAGTTGAAAATCCTCTCCGCCATACAAAGCATAATCCAGCGCCGGCTTGTCCATCACCTTAGCCGCCTCTTTTAATTCATTTCTCATAGGAATCTCTTCAGCGTACAATCGTATACCCACATTACTGGCTTTGGCAATCTCATGTACCTCACTCGCCAGCCCGTCGCTAATATCATCCATACTGGTGGCACCATTACTACCCAATAGTTGGCCTGCGCTAACCTGCGGCCTGGGTGTTAAATGAGCCGTAACTAACGGCCACGCAAAATCATAGTCTTCCCATTCTCCTGCGCCAAGCAAAGCCAGACCAGCTGCTGAATCACCAAGAAAGCCAGTCACTGCAACAATATCTCCCGGCTTTGCGCCTGAACGGCGAACCAAATTAGCAGGCTCAACCTCACCAGCAACAGTCACATTGATAACAATGCCGTGTGGATTAGAAACAGTATCTCCGCCAACAATATTAACACCAAATTCGTGGCAAATTTCTTTCATACCCTGATATAAATTTACGACAAATTCCGCCGGCGTGGATTTGGGTAAAGCCAGAGACACTACCGCATGACGGGGAGCCCCACCCATAGCGGCTATATCACTTACATTAACGGCAATGGCTTTGTACCCAAGCTGCCAAGGAGTTGTCGTTGTCAAATCAAAATGTACTGATTCCACTAACATATCTGTCGTCAATAATTGCAATTGTCGGGGGGCGGGCAAAAGCACGGCAGCATCGTCACCAATACCAACAATCACATTGCCATGATTATTAATAGTATCTTGTTTAATTAAATCTATTAGACCGAACTCTCCCAACTCACTAAGCTCATTCATTAAAATACCACCCTCTAAGGCTGCATAATGTTTCTAATAAAGTAGACTTAGCTTCCGATGGGGTTTTAAGCCCATCGGAAGGTTAGTCGCCCTTATCCAGGGACTTAGCCACTCTTAACTCCCACTTGTAAAAGATGGGAGTCTTAGAGAGGGTTAGTCACAGGATAAATTCTCTTTTATGCAAACATTTCCTGCAAAGTTAGTATACCACAGCATGAAAAAAAGTTGTATGAAACAAAGGAATTTCGATAACGACATCAAATTTATTCCACATTAGGCTTTAAATGCCAGGAGGGGTAGGATGGAAAATCTGCGATTAAAAATCTCCAATATTGACAGAGTCGGGTTAGTGTTTGACATATCTCAGGTGCTCGCAGCCAGGCAAATAAATATTATCTCCATAGAAATGGAACTGAATAATGTTTACATGGAAATCAAAGCCCTTACGTCTGTAGATAAAGCCCGTCTTATTGATGAATTGCGAACCATCCCGCAAATAACTGCCGTAAATGAAATAAACCTCATGCCGCATCAAGAACGTGCTGAACAGCTAAATGCCGTGCTGACATCAGTAAGTGATGGAATCATTGGTATTGATCTCGAACACCGAATTACCCAATATAACCCAGCCGCCGAAAAAATCGTCGGCATATCTGCCAAAGATGTTATCGGCCAACCATTTGAAAATATCTTTCCCGCAGACGGCCCCCTATTAGACACGTTGCATTATGGAACACTATATAACAATCGAGAAATTGTTCTCGAAAAAACGAAAAGCCATTATCTATCAAGCGGCCGCCCTATTATTGATAAAACAGGCCGTATTATTGGTGCAGTAACTATCATCAAAGATATTAGTGCCGTCCGAGAACTGGTTTACACTGTGACCGGCCAATTGCAGATCACTTTTGACGAAATACTCTTCACCAGTCAGGCCATGCGCCGGGTTGTCAACCTGGCTAAATCAATTGCCAAAGGCGAGTCAACCGTCCTTATCAGAGGCGAAACAGGTACGGGTAAGGAACTCATCGCCAGGGCTTTACACGCAGCCTCTACCAGAAGCACTAAAATCTTTGTCCCTTTAAACTGCGCCGCCATTCCCGACACTTTGCTGGAAAGTGAACTATTTGGCTATGAAGATGGTGCGTTTACAGGTGCTGCAAAAGGCGGCAAACATAGCTTATTCGAATTTGCCAATAGCGGTACTATTTTTCTGGATGAAATCGGAGAGATCCCCTCTCACCTGCAAGCCAAGCTCTTACGTGTTTTGCAGGAAGGAAAAGTTCGCCGCATCGGCAGTACGCGGGAAATTCCTGTCAATGTGCGCATTCTGGCTGCCACCAACCGCAATCTGGAAAGTATGATTAGTAAAGGAGGCTTTCGCGAAGACCTCTATTACCGGCTTAACGTAATTCCGTTATTTCTCCCGCCGCTGCGCGAGCGCCGCGAAGATATTCCCCTCTTAGCCGAATTTTTCCTCAAACGCTGTGCAGCGCGCCTGCATAAAGAAACTACAGAAATTAGCCAAACCGCTCAAGAAAAACTTGCTGGCTATCCATGGCCCGGCAATATTCGCGAGCTGGAAAACGTTATTGAAAGAGCTGTAAATATTACTCTTGGCAATACAATTTTTGCTGAAAATATTATTTTTGACCAGGACTACACGCCTGCTTCCGCTGCCACTATCCCTGCCTATAATCGTACACTTGATGAAATAATGAGCGAAGTAGAACGTGACGTGCTTGTTAAAGCTCTGGCTAGGCATACAACCTCGCGCCAATTAGGCGCTTCCTTAGGACTATCGCATACTGCTATATTAAAAAAGCTGCGTAAACATGGCTTAGTCCTAAACCGTATCTACAAAGCGAATCCTAATAAATCGAGTAGGAGCTAAATAATTAATTTATTTAGCGACCTCTCACACCACCGTACGTACCGTTCGGTATACGGCGGTTCAATAATTTTAACGTAAATGAAATGCCTCGTATTTCTTCGCTATGTTCATATAGCCTAGAGATTCGAGGTATTTGTCTGTTAGTGTCCTTTGTAAAATAGCACTTCCCGCAACACGCCAATACCCTAACCGTGTATTGGCATACTGCCAAGCTCTATTCCTATCCAGTCCCAGCTTTTGTAGATTCACAAACTTAGTCTGAACTTTCTTCCATTGCTTCCATAGATACATTCGCAGCCTGCGCCGTATCCATTTGTTCATTTCTTTCATGTTATTGCTCATGTTTGCAATGGAAAAGTAGTTCAACCAGCCTGTTGTATATTTCCTCAGTTCTTGCAGTGTGTCTTGGATTGCCCACCCACGACTTCGGTTGGTTATTTCCTTGATCTTCTCTTTGAAACGTTTCAAGACTTTCCCATGCGGACGTATTCCGATTTGTCCCGCTACCTTATGCAATGCAAATCCCAGAAACTTCACCCTCAGCGGACTGCCGATTTGGCTTTTCCGCTGATTTACTTGTAACTTCAAAGTTCCCTCAAGGAATTTCACACAACTCGCCATGACCCGCTTGGCTGCACGTTCCGTCCTGACATAGATATTGCAGTCATCTGCATATCTTACGAACTTATGTCCGCGCTTCTCCAGCAGTTGATCAAATTTCGTCAGGTAGATATTGGATAGCAGTGGTGACAGGTTTCCTCCCTGCGGGGTTCCCGATGTACTGGGGCTGACTATACCGCCTTCCATGACTCCACTTTTCAGGTATTTCCGGATTAAGACGATGACTCGTTCATCCTTGATTTCTTCACGGAGCATGTTGATAAGCATGTCATGATTTACCGTATCGAAGTACTGCGCCAGGTCAATGTCTACTACTTTCGTGTATCCTGCCCTATAGTATGCTTCGGCTTGCTTTATCGCCTGATGCGCATTTCTGCCTACTCGAAAACCATAACTTCTTTCTGAAAATTTCTTTTCAAAGATGGGCGTTAACACTTGGGTTATGGCTTGTTGTATTAACCTGTCTAGTACGGTCGGTATTCCTAGCTTTCGGGTTCCTCCGTCCGGCTTAGGTATTTCTACCCTTCTCACGGGTTGAGGGGTGTATCTTCCGGTTCGCAGGGATTCAAGAAACTCTTCTTTATTGTCTTTCAGCCACTGCTTCATATCTCCAACCTGCATGCCATCCACTCCGCCTGCACCTTTCTTGCGCAGTACCTGGGCATATGCTGCATTGAGATTGTTTCGGTCTAGTATTTCTTCTAACAGATTTACGCGGTTCTCTTTTGCATCTTCCAGTGTCGTCATGCTCCGCGCTCCCTTGTTACTCTCTGCTTCCAGCATACCCTGGCAAGGGCAGCCCATTTTACTGGTTTTCTGCTCTCTTAACATGACTTCACCTTCCTTTGCTCAAGAACTCGATTATTGTTCAGTCCTTCTCGAAAAAAACTTCGGTACTATGACCTCTGCTGACTTCTCACAGTAAATCTTATTTCAACCATGCTTCGATTGAGTTATCTTCACATGTCTGTGAGATCTCCCCGGGTAAGAACGCAATCTTTCTCTCCATCTATCTGCCACATTTACAGCGCAAACTTTCGGATAGTTTCGGGCTTCGGTTTGTTATGCAACCTTACCCAGTTTACACTGCCTTATATGTGATTTCTGTTCGTCAGACCAGAGATTTGCCGCCGACTTCCTTCAGATTCCACCTCGCGGTGGACACCCTTGTCTTGAGCTATGCGCTTGGCACTATCTACCCGCGCTCGGGACTTTCACCCGTTAGATTGCGCCCATGCCGGGCGCACATAAAAAGCAGCAGTTCTTCAGCGAAGAACTGCTGCTTTTATTATTTCTTAATTATTTGTTCTGACCGGCTCAAAGGTTCACTGACATCAGTGTGACCGGCAATTGTTTCAATTTTTTTACCATTAACCAAAATCTGTACTTTGTGAATGTCGGGAAACTCTGTGAGCGTATTGACTATAGACCCCACCAGCAAGGTTTCACCCGTTGAACCGCCTACATTATTTTTGATCAATTTATCATCAAAATCAACATATGCCACATGGTCTTTTACTGTTACATTCTTGAGCTTAACTCCTGTCGGCATAACACTTACAAGTTGGGGATTCTGGGTCCCGGCAATCAACAATTCGACAGCAGTACGCGCCGGATGACTGTTAAGCGGCACTTTATGCAGTTCCCCAACAAGATGCATAGCATCTCTAGTAGCATGGTAAACAACAATCTGCATCGTTTGTTCCGGCTTTTGGGTCGCATTGCCTGGCTGAGTTTGCTCTACTGTTTTTGACGGTGTATCAGGTGTCGGCTGACCAACCGCCGGAGCTGCTTGATCACAACCGGAAATCACCACGGTTAAGGCTATGGTTAAAGCCAACAACAAAAATTTGACTTGATTTCGCATAATACCCACCTCTTCTAGTTTGGCTTGGCGGCTTGGCTAAAAAAGCGTTCAAGCCCCCGCACTATTCCTTGAGCCATTTTTTGCTGAAAATCAGGTGAGCTAAGCAGTTTCTCTTCATTCGGGTTAGAAATGAAAGCCAGTTCTACAAGTGCCGCTGGCATTCGAGTTCGCTTAATTACATAAAAGTTAGCGGGATTGGCCCGGCGGTCCTGAAGGTTACCGGCATCCATCAGATTTGCCTGTAAAGCTTTTGCCAACATGGCATCATACTTGGTTTTCTGATAATAGTACGTCGAAGTACCACCTACGCTGCGGTCGGTGAAGGAATCGGCATGAATACTTACAAATACGTCTGCATTACGTACATTAGCAATAGTTGACCTTGCCTTAAGTTCATCAACAGCAGAAGCATTCGGACCAAAAACATCCTGGTCATTTTGGCGAGTCATAACAACCCTAGCACCTGCTTTTTCCAGCAGAGATTTAACATTCTGTGCCACCGCCAAGGTTACCGTTTTTTCTTGTACCCGGCCGGGACCAATGGCTCCTGGATCACTACCGCCATGACCGGGATCAATCGCAATCACCTTATTTTGCAGCCCTGCAGTAAAAGAAAAATCAGGCAGCGGCAAAGGTTTGTTAATGTCGATAACTACCCGGAACGGCTTGTTATTTTTCGCATCACTAGGCAAAGTAAATATCCGATAATCGGAATCTTCGAGCGCCTGCGGCAAATCTAATACCACTCTGGTATCCTTGCCACTAACGTTAAAAGCAACTTTGTCTACAATCTTCCCATCGAAATCCAAATCATCTACTTCTTTTCCCGGCACCGTCCCCTTGACTGTCACTACAAGACGCGGCGTGGGTGCTGAAGTTACTACCCCACTGGCCTCTGCAGGCCCGGATACATCCATAACCAATCTCAGTGAAGCAGCCCCTGTGACAGCATCCGTATGGTTTGCCCATCTCACTTTGCTCAATTCTTGAGCACGGTTGACACCAGACACCCCTGTTTGCTGATAAGAAGTAAGTTTGGGTAAAGCAATAGCCGGCTTGGCTCCTGCCACACTCGGGGAAGCGGCAAATGCGCTTGTCCAGGATGTCATCAGGATAACCAATACAAGAAACAAAACTATTTTTCGCAATAAAGGCACCTCCAAACCGCGAAAGTGTCCTTTATAAATTCGTGCTTTGTGTCAAAATTCCTGCAAGACTTGAGTCATAAATGCTCAAAAAAGAAAATATATGCCTAAAATTTGCAAATTATTCCTTATTATTTTCGGTTTCTCCGTTATTTTGTCGGAGAATCTGTTCAAACAACTCATCGGCTTCGGCCCTGGCCTGCTGGGTTGCAACAGTGTCAACGTCAATGTGTATTGCCAAAATATCCCCTTCCGTTGCTTTTGGCAATAATTTCCTCGGCCATATTACTCTGGTTTCCGACTCGCCGACTAACAGTACGGCTTTGTCTTCTTCCCATCTATCAACTACAGCTTTAATCTCCATGTACTATCGCTCCTTAGTAATAGTATAGGTTTTTCCATCTGTCGTAACAGTCAGAGTACCATCAGTATCTGTGCGATATACTTTTATCTTATTTTCGTTATATTTCTTTAACGTTGACGGATGCGGGTGATGATAATCATTGTTGGCTCCCAATGAGATAAGTGCAGCTTCCGGTTTTACCGCTTGTAAAAACGCTACAGACGAAGATGATTTACTGCCATGGTGCCCGCTCTTTAACAAAGTACTTTTCAAACCAGCGGCATCATTATGCAGCATCCGTTCTTCCGATTCTTTTTCAGCGTCGCCGGTCAGCAGCATAGAAAATTCGCCGTAAACCAGCTTGGTAACAATCGAATTATTGTTTAAATCAGATTCCGTACCGGTAAAAAGCTGTTTATCAGGTGCCAGTACCTTTAGCACCGTCTCGTTGCCGAGGTCAATAGTCATACCTGCAGTAACCACAGTAAACGGAATATTTTTCTTTTTTATTTGGGTCAAATATTGTTTATATACATTTGATGTAGTTTTTTGGCCACTATCGTATATCTGTTTAACGGTAAAATTATCAAAAATAGCCTCGGCCCCACCAAGATGGTCGGCATGTGGGTGGGTAATAATAAGTTTATCAATGCTGTTTATCCCTTGGCTTTTTAGCATACTAACCAATTTTTCCTTTGTCGGAACATCCCCGGTGTCAACTAGTACTACCTGATCCTTAGTGCGGATAAGAATAGCATCACCTTGCCCGATATCAAGCACCTTAATGGTTAGCGGCGCTCCCCCGGCAGCAGACGGCGGTTTATTATCAGACTGCGCTGTTTTGTTAGTATTGCCGCAGCCAGTCGCGATGACAAGTGCAAATATTGTCACAGCAATAAACAGCCATGACCATTTATGTAATTTATTCATTCGTACCCTCTCCCTATGTATCCTATACCCCGCAAAGACTGGTTACGCCCAACCGTGTCCGGGCACTTAGCCAGCCCTAAACTAAAAATAGGCAGTTTCCCGCCTACACCTAGCCTTACAACTGAATCAAGCCAATACTTATCCGGATGGCTTCGTCTACCTTATTCATTATCTCTTCGCTCAAATGTGTTACTTTATCCCTTAGCCGTCGCTTATCAATCGTCCGCAGCTGTTCAAGCAGAATAACCGAATCCTTCTCCAGATTATACTGACTGGCGCTAACTTCAACGTGGGTGGGCAGTTTGGCCTTAGATATCTGTGAAGTGATAGCCGCAACAATAATTGTCGGACTATACTTGTTGCCGACATCATTTTGAATTACCAGCACCGGCCTGTGGCCACCTTGTTCTGAACCGACAACAGGACTAAGGTTGGCATAATATATATCCCCGCGTTTAACAATCATCTCTATTCACGCTCCGCCAACAAGCCCGGCATCAATTCAAATGTGTCTATATCAGCCATTAATCCTTCCTCAGCTAGAGTAAGGTTAATAACTGCCATTTCTTGATACCCTTTTTTCATCATGTCACGTACTGCCTTCCGCTTGCGTTCTTCAATATAAAGACGCATGGCTTCTCTAACAAATTGGCTCCGGCTTAACTTATCCATAGCTATTATGCCGTCAACCTCTTGTAACAATGCATTAGGAATACTAATCATTATTCGCCGTAACTCGGCCACACCATCACCCCCGCCAGTATGGAGCATATTCAAAGATACTATTATTATATAAGAAGTTATATATCAATGTCAACTTTTTTTATATACTTTAATAGCTGCTTATGCCGTACATTGCTGCTGGCACTGCCTTTAGCAAATCAGTGGCAACCATACCGATCCGACCGGCCTGAGCAGCAACATCACCGGCCAAACCATGAATATACACACCTGCTACCGCCGCATCATGGCTTGACAGGCCTTGAGCAATCAATCCGGCAATAATACCTGTGAGTACATCACCAGTGCCGCCGGTAGCCATACCAGCATTCCCTGTAGTATTAATATATACTTCACCATCAGGAAAAGCTACAACAGTGCTTGCCCCTTTTACTACCACAATGCTGCCCCATTCTGCAGCTGCCTGCCGAGCTATTGCAATACGATCAGCATTTACCGACTCAGTTGAGAGGCCTGTTAACCGCGCCATTTCACCCGGATGAGGGGTCAATACAGGCAAAGCTGCACACTCATTTAGAAGTTTTGTATTGCCTGCCAACGCATTTAAAGCATCGGCATCAATGACGATTGGGCACTCTGCCGTTGTTATTGTTTCCCGTACCGCCGCCGCCGTTTCCTCTTCCCGGCCAACACCCGGTCCAATAGCCAGCACGTCGTTTCCCGCTGAAAGCCTGATAATATCCGCAACGGCTTCTCTGTTTATGGAACCAGCTTCAATTTCTGCCAGCGGTTTCGTCATAACTTCGGTAAGTTTCATTGCTAAAACATCCTGCAAGCTGCCCGGGGCAGCCAGGGTAACCAGCCCGGCTCCGGCTCTGAGAGCGCCTTCGGCTGCCATGGCGGCCGCACCGCTAAGACCACGCGATCCGGCGACAACCAGCACCCGGCCACTCATGCCTTTATGGGCCGCAGGGCTGCGTCTCGGTATTACCGCACGTACTGCATCGGCCATTATAATATTTTGTTTGATATCCTGGCCAGCAATTACGGCCGTCGGTATGCCAATATCGGCTACCGTAAGTTCTCCAGTATATTCCGCACCAGGATATAAGAATAGCCCAGGTTTAGGCAATCCAAACGTAACTGTATAGGAAGCCTGCACCGCTTTGCTGCAAACCCTTCCGGTATCGGCCCCCACACCGGAAGGAATGTCCACCGCAACGACCGGTTTACCCGCCGCATTAATAATATCAATAAGCCGCGCCATATCCCCGCTAACTTCACCGCGAAAACCTGTCCCTAACAAAGCGTCAATTAAACAATCAGAAAATGTAACCGCCACCCTGACCTTGTCCCAGTCCCGTTCATTGCTAATTTCAATAGTATCTATTCCCATTTTATCAATTATATCAAGATTTATTTGGGCGTCCCCGCTTACAGCGGCCTTTTCCCCCAGCAAAAAAACCTTTACTTTTGCGCCCTGATTACTAAGGTGTCTGGCAATTACATACCCGTCGCCGCCGTTATTGCCTTTACCTGCCAAAATACAAAATTTCCGTTCAGCTAGCAGTTCCCATTTTGACTCTAACATGCGCACAACGGATACTCCGGCATTTTCCATTAAAACTACGCCTGGAATACCATAGTCGTTAATAGCAATACGGTCAATCTCCCGCATTTCTGCTGCTGTTGCTGCTCGCATTACTTATCGCCTCCCTCTAAAACCGCCTGTGCGGCTGCATATTCTTGGGCATGAGTCAGAGAAATATGTATGGCGGTAACACCAAGTCTGGCTGCTAAACAGGCAAACTTGTCATGCAGCACCACTATAGGCTTCCCGCCTTCTCCGGCAACAACTTCAATATCCCGGATATTCCCACCGGCAAATCCACTGCCAAGCGCTTTGGCCACCGCTTCTTTTGCAGCAAACCGCGCTGCAAATGACGCTGCCTGCTGAACACCCCGGCTGCGGCAATAGGCCGCTTCACCCGACGTAAATACTCGCTCTACGAATGCTTCACGGGCAATAGCCGCCTTAATTCGTTTTATCTCAATAATATCAATACCAACACCGATAACCACGTCATCACCTGCCACAATTTTACATCTATAAGTATATACTATTTTTCGAAAAAACCAAATAGAAAAAGGTGAGCCTGCTACACACATAGCGTAGCAGTCCACCTTCGGAACCAGCCTGTTGTAATTCAAGATAGAGATTGTGCTACCTTGCAGCACGTCGCAACAGATATACTCCCGGCACCAATGTTGCAAGATTAGGCAGCCACGCGGCCAGCATTGCCGGTATAACGCCGTTTTGTCCCATAGTTGTACCTACGGACATAACGATATAATACAGGAAAATGATAATAATACTATACCCCAAACCACTAGCCGAACTAGCTCGTGGCGAACTGATTGCCAATGGCGCACCAACTAAGGCAAATAACAAACAAGCAGCCGGAATAGAAACCCGTTTATGCAATTCTACCGAATAAGCATATTTTTGGCGATCGCCATCAGGCATTGCGGCAATAACCTGCTTTAATTCACGGATTGTCATCTCTTCACTGCGTTTTTGCTCCGGCACAGGTTTTTTCTCTTCCGTCGGCAGATACTGCTGGGTAAAATACATTGTCCGGGTGCTGTCAGGTGACACAATATCTTGGATAGCGCCGTTTTCCAGAGACATCCCGCCATTGCTGCGAACTGCTTTGTCAGCAGTCTCAATACGCACGGGACGATTTTTCTCGAATTCCTGCACAGTCACTTGCTGCATAACCGCACTTGTTCCATCATATCTTCGCGCATACGTCAAACGGCCAATACCATCATTAGACTTTTCCAGCAACACCAAATGATCTTGACTTTTCGGCTTAGTATTGCCTTTGATCTCAAAATCGACAGTTGCATTGTATGCCTCTCTAGACGCAGGCACGACCGCTTCGTTAAAGACAACAGCGATACCACTAATAAAAAATGCCGTAATCAGCACAGGTGCTGCCAGACGGTAAAAACTTATCCCTGCTGCCCGCATGGCAATTATCTCAGAGGAAGATGACAGTTTGCCATAACACAATAGTGTTGCCAGCAGCATAGACATAGGAAAAGTCATCACTATGACCTCAGGCAAGCTGTAGACAAACAGCTTGGCAACTACAGCAAATGATGCGCCGAATTTGCTAATGTATTGGGCAATTCGAAACATGGTGCCACCGCCAATAAACATGCTCGAAAACGCGCACACACCAAATATAAACGGCCACATTAGTTCTGTAATAATATATTTATCTAATATTCTCATGGCGCTTTCCTTTCTGGCAGCAAAAGTGAATCGTTCTGTTTAAGCCAATTGTTTACTGCAAACCAAGCCAAACTTATACCAAGAATAACTCCCGCGGTTACCTGGACGCCGGTATGTGCACTTGTTTCAATCCGGGACCAGGAAATAGCTACTGCACCGCCATACCATAACCACGACATACGTGGATAAAACACAGATAGCATAAATGCCATGGTGAAAGCATGTGTCGTATGTCCACTGGGAAAACCATCTGTCAAAATGCCATCAGGCCGTAAACTCAATGAACCAAGATCTACAAATTTGAGTGCATGAACAATTATCCAAACTGCAGCATCTACTTTTAGCACCAGATAAAAAAGACTTCTACAATTTTTTTTATAGGCCACCCAAAATAGAATACCATTACTAACAACTAAAAACACATCATTGCCAACACCGCTAAATAAGTTGCCAACAATTAATATTTCATTCATACCGCTTTGGCTGACTGTGAGAGCAATTATGATCATAACCATGCCAACAATGGCTGCAAACCGCATATTTTGAAACAAGAAGCTATTGCGGCCGGAAACCATGTCCTTCTCTCGCATGATAAGTACCTCCATTATTCGAACCTGCCGCTAAAGCCATATGGTAAAGGATAGTACCCTTTAAAGTTTTGTCCGTAATACACCGTTACTTCAAACTCAGGCTGTCCCCTGCGGTAAATTGGAATAATGCCTTTAAACTCGACGGTTTCAAAATAAGGAGCTAGTCCTTTTTGAACTTCATCCACACTCCTCCGCTCCATAATCAAAGCATTTTTGCCGCGAAAATCAGCAGGATTATGCATAAAAGCAAAGTGATGCGGCTCATTAGTCAAACATAGCAATGGCAGTCTGCCACCCATTATATAATCAATCTTACCCGCATCAATCCAATTCTGTGAAATCAAAAAATCTACCTTAAGCGAGCTGTCTAATAAACCATGTTCTGCCAGAGTCCCCGGCAAGCTGCTCCAGTTGAGCGCCTCCCAGGACGGATCTCCTTGCGTAAACCAAACAGGTTTGACATTCTTAATCCAGCCCGTAGCCGTATGACTGCCGAGCAGAGTAGCGATAGTCAGAAAAGCAGCAACGGAAAACGTAAGCCACACATGAACTGATCGCCGCCCAATACGCAGCCATTCTGTGACTGCATAACCCAAAAGTGGGAAAATCAGCAAATAACCCGGAGCCTGCCAATGAAACAAGCCCTGTGCGCCCCATAGTGTTGCAAGAGTAAACAATACAATCGGCCCTGCTCCCAAACAGCATAAAAACCAGCGTTTATCCTGTAACCTATCAAATCTAGAGCTGGCAGGACCACGGCTAATTCCCTTAGCAAACTGCCACGCCAGCGGCAGCCAGATCCAAGGCAAAACCCAGACAGCCTGTCCGGCAATATTGCCAAGCATTTTTCCGGGATAAAACCCACTAACTGCCCCACGACTGCCTTGAAACACAAAGGATACCCAGCCATGCTGCGCATTCCAGAGTAAGACAGGTGAAAACACGATAAACGCGACAAGCACTGCCAAATAGGGGCCTGCCGTTACTAATACTTTGCGCCTGTCTTTACTGGTAATCAAATAAATAAACAAGCCAAACGCCAGCAAAGCGGCGTGGTATTTGCTTAAAAGACCTAGTCCGAGAAATACACCGGCGGCCAGCCATAAAAACAGCGGCTGCCCCTTGTCACGAGAAAAGAACTGTTCGCTGAGCAGGTTTACAACTGCCATCATGCAAAACATTAACGGTCCGTCCGGCAGCAGCCATCCACCACCGGTAAGTCCAAATACAGCAGACACATTTAACAAAAGTGCCGCCCATACTCCTGCCCACTCACCAAACAATCTGGCAGTAAGCCGATACATTAGCCAAGTCGTACCCGCAAATAACAAGATAAACGGCAGGCGCAACACTACAGAATTTTCACTGCCTGTTACATGCGCTGTCAGCCAAATAAGCCACAAATGCAGTGGCGGATGATCAAAATAACTCAAACTAAATTGCCTGGCAACTGCCGTAACATAGGTCTCATCAACACCCAGGCCGATACTAGCTCCTAAAGCAAGCCTGAGGATTGAACCGCCTATAATAATCACCCAAGTTGCACTAACCGGCGAAAGGATAACTGGCATAGGGAAGCTCCTTTTATCGCTTATTAGTTTTCGCTTTAGCAATCTTGAGATTATCCTTAGCCGCTCTGAGTTTCCATACCATTAACACTGCCTCCCGGAAAATGGAGGAAGACATCTTGGATTGCCCCTCAGCTCGTTCTTCGAAAACAATAGGAACTTCTTTAATGGTAAAGGCTAATAAGAAAGCCCTATAAGTCATCTCTATCTGAAAAGAATACCCGTTTGACTTGACATCGTCAAGGTTAATCGTTTCCAATACCGCTCGGCGAAAACATTTGAAGCCGCCGGTCAAGTCATGAAACGGCATATTAAGAATAATCCGCGAGTACAGGCTGCCTCCCAAACTGATAAACCGGCGGATAAGACTCCAATTGGTTACACCGCCGCCAGCCACATAACGGCTGCCTAACACAACGTCACAATTTTGGATGGCATCCAAAAACTTCGGCAGGTATTTGGGATTATGCGAAAAATCGGCATCCATTTCGAAAATAAATTGGTACTCCCGGTCTAAAGCCCACTTAAAGCCTGCAATATAGGCTGTTCCTAATCCGAGTTTTCCTGCCCGTTTTAAAACAAATAGCCGCCCCTTATGCTCACCGGCCATCAAACTTTCAATCAGGTCCCCGGTCCCGTCTGGTGAACCGTCATCAACAACCAAAACATGAATATCGGGTACATAGCTATATACCAAACTCAATAGCTGCTCTATATTATCCTTTTCATTATATGTTGGAATAATTACAAGCTTCATGCGTAGTTGCCGCCTCCTCGCGCCTACTGCGTCTGTCACTAAAAGTAATTGCATAGTTAAGGGCAAAATTAAGAGCCCCAGTGGCGCCAATAGCAATGAGTTGTGCAAACGTCGCATTCATACCCAGCTGTTCGACCAAGAGCCTCAAAATCATAAGATTAGCCACCAAATTAACGGTACTGCACGCTACGAACGTAATATACTTGCGTTTGAGGCTCTTATCAAGAGCCCGCCCCTTAAATGTCCATAGCAAATTCCAGACAAAATTATTAGTAACAGCAGCTAAAAATGATATGACCGCTGCTGTCATATAGTTAACACCCATGGCCATCAACGGAACATAGACGGCCATATTAACGCCCACACCCGACAAGCCAATCATAGAAAATTTTACAAACATTTTTAAGAGCATTTTCTTGGTTCTCCTTTATCGGTTGTACAAATAAACTTTAGCTTCAGGTGCTTTTTTACACCATCTGTCGGTTATCGCCCTTGAAGCTTAACTACCTTATAAAGGCGAGTGTTGGTAAGAAAGTTACTTTCATCTAGTTCTATTATAATCAAAGGCAAATATAAGTCATTATAATGCTGATTTTTCATATAAGCAAGCAAATACAGCAAAATCCTTTTTTTACAAACAAAAAATGAGGCCAATTAATTGCCTCATTTTAGCATAAACCAATTGTATAGTAAATGCAATAGTTTCCTGTAATTCAGTCCGGCGATAAACCGGTTTTGGCATATTATCCGTCAGACTACAGACGATAATTACGCTGGATAAATACCTCAACCCGCCTGTTGGCAGCTCTGCCTTCGTTAGTATTATTACCGGCAACAGGACGATATTCGCCATAGCCGGTAGCACTAAACCGTTCCGGTGCCAGTTTTGTTTCCTGGGCCAACAAAAACTTCATAAAATTAACAGCCCGGCGGGAACTGAGTTCCCAGTTAGTCGGAAAATCTCTTGTATTAATTGGCATATTGTCAGTGTGTCCGGAAACGGTTACTTTTTGTGTAAGCGGGGTGATTAGCTTGGCTATCTCAACTGCAAAGCGACGCGATTCCGGTCTAAGTTCAGCGCTGCCTGAAGGAAACAAGGCTGTATCTTTAATCCGTATCATTAGACCGTCATCAGTCAGGGAGGTAGTTAAGTCCCCACCCAAACCATTATCCGCTATGTACTTATCCATAGTCTTCTTTAACTCAATAAGCTGAGCTGTTTCCTGCATGTAGGCTCTTTCATTAGGACTGCTCAAATTGTCCATAACTTCCGATAACTGCGGCACTGTACGAGACTGATTGCCACTATCCGGCTGAGTTGGTCTGGGAGTATCCAGTAATGCCGGACTGCCGCTGAACGCTACATTAAATGAGGCCTTCATTTGTTCAAACTTCTTTTGGTCTACCTGCGCCGAGGCGAATAGTACAATGAACAAAGCCAGCAGCAAAGTCAAAAGGTCTGAATAAGGTATCAGCCACGTTTCATCGGCGTGTTCTTCATGATGTTCTTTCCTTTTTTTTCTCATTATTTATCCTCCGGTTTTGGCTTCAATAACTCCCGGACTCTTTGTGGGATAAATACCAGCAGTTTAGACTCAATCGCCATAGGCGAATCACCGGCTTGCAGAGAAAGGATGCCTTCCACCATCATCCGTTTGATTTCAACTTCTTCTTTAGAAATCTGCTTTAACTTATTTGAAAATGGATGCCACATTACATAACCGGTGAAAATACCCAGCAAGGTAGCCACGAATGCAGCTGCAATGGAATGACCTAATACTTCAATATCAGCAAGGTTTCCTAATGCGGCAATCAGACCAACTACCGCACCCAAAACGCCCAATGTCGGCGCATACATACCGGCCTGGGAAAAGATAAGAGCGCCGGCACGATGGCGTTCTTCCATCGCTTCGATATCCGCATCCAATACATCCCGGACAAAATCAACGTCCATACCGTCAATAACCATACTCATACCGTTTCGCAAAAACGGATCTTTGATCTCTTCCAACCGGCTTTCTAACGCCAGTATACCTTCGCGGCGCGCAATTTGCGATAGCTCAACAAATAACTTAAGAAGCTCAGGTTTAGGAATAAGTTCCTGTTGCTTAAACAATTTTTTAATGAGTACCGGAAAATTTCTAAGCTGCTCCAAAGGAAACGCATTAAACAAGGCCGCTGCAGTACCAACGAAAATAATCATAAAGGCAGCAGGATTTATTAGCGCAGACGGACTAGCACCTTTTAGCGCCATTCCGACAATAACGGCCATTATCCCCATTATAATACCAATAACTGTCGACTTCTCCAATGAAAGCCCTCCCTATAACATCTAAACAAAGTGTCGCTATATTATATATCGCAGAATATTTCTTGTTATTAATAGATTCTCTGAACATAAAAAAAAGTCCTTCCCTAAAATGGAGGACTGTTCAACAAATTATTACAAAAAAGTTAACTTTACCTTATACAAAATATTCAATTTTAGCTTCGGGAAAAGTACGCGAAAGCTTGATTTCCAAGGTTTCTTTAATTTCTTTCATGACCTCGGGCTGATAGATATATTTACCATAACCAAATTGACCATATTTAAATTTTCGCTCACTTTCTTCCATTGGTAAAGTTGTTTCTGGAAACAAATCTAAAATATTATTTTTGGCTCTTTTGGTAAAACGATGAGAAATAAGCTCAAATGTCAAATTTTTCCTTGCTTCGACAGGCAACCTTTCCTGTAACGTTGCAAATAAATTCTCGTACTCATCTTGCCAGCCGGGAAAATAAAAAACCGGAGCAATAATAAATCCGAGTGGATAACCGGCGCTAGCCACCTTGCCGGCAGCAATTACCCTATCCTGCATCGATGGCGTAATATGTTCATATTTAGCAATTATCGCGGCGGCATTGAGACTGAAACGGAAGCGGGTATGTCCGTTATGCTTGGCACTCAACAATGTATCAACCTGATCATGTTTAGTAACAAAGCGAAACCGGCCGAACTCCTGTCTGCCAAAAAATTCGATTGTCTTATATAAAATTCCTGTCAGATACTCGGTAGGAATAGGGTCTGAGGTGGCAGCCCCCTCAAACCAAGTAATCTCCGGAGCACGTTCGTCTATATACCTTTGCGCCTGCGCAAAAATATTTTCCGTGTTGACATACACTCTCAGATACGGTTTTTTCCCCAGGGTAGTTGCCAAATAGCAGTATTCGCACATGCTTGGGCAGCTGGTGTTGAGCGGCAACTGATAATGAGCAGACGGCTTGCAAGTTGCAAATTCAGTGCTTTTCCTCACTCCGACTACCATTGTGCGTTTGGCTTCCCGAAACGCTTCCTGCGGTGTTGTTCCCGGGATACCTGTTACCCGGTTATGCGACCCGGTAAATTTTATCGGCACATTCATTGCCTGCAGCCTCTCGTATATTTCTTTTCCCAGCGGATATTCCAGCGCCTTGGGCTCAAAAAAGGCTCGTTTGGGTACAAACGTATTCATGACGGCAGTTCACCTCACAATTAGTGTTAACTGCCGTCATGACTTTTACGCTACACTTTTACTATTTTTCGCAGGCAAACGGCCAGGAAACAATCCCGCCTTCAATAACCTTGACATCTTTAAACCCAGCGCCTTCTAAAATACATGCCGCCTCATACCCGCGCAAACTAATTTTGCAGAAGGCAACGATTTCATCCTCTTTGTTAAATTCATCTAACCGGTTTCTGAGCTGTCCCAGCGGGATATTTTGCGTTCCCCGGCAATCAGCAATCCGAATCTGATTATATTCTTCCGGTGAACGTACATCAAGGAATACCGCTTGTCCCTGCTCCATTTTCTCTTTTGCCGACAAAGCAGAGATTCCTTTGAACTTGCCGGAAAGCTTATTCATAACCGCATTGGCAGCCACCGCAACATTATCTATGGGACTGCTGTATGGCGGCGCATAAGCCAAATCCATATCAAACAAATCATCAATAGTGGCTCCCATTGTCAGCGCTGCGGCCAGTACATCAATACGTTTGGCAACCTCGCCTTCGCCAAAAGCCTGCGCCCCCAGTAACTTGCGGCTTTCCGGATCAACAATCAGCTTAATGGTAATCGGTTTGGAGCCAGGCATATAATGTGGCTTATCCGGGCCGGCAACCATTGCTGTAACGTACGGAAGGCCGAGCACCTGCGCCTCCCGTTCAGTAATTCCGGTTTTACCAACATTAAGGTGCAGCACCTTAACTACTACAGTATTTAAAACACCGCGGAATTCAGTACGCTTGCCGACAATATTTTCACCAATAATCCGGCCATGCTTATTCGCTGTTGACCCCATTGGCGCAAATACCTTTTTCCCGGAAATAATATTTGTGTTTTCCACACAGTCCCCACCGGCATAAATATCAGGATCACTTGTCTGCATATATTCATTAACCGCAATAGCACCGGTCTTACCAATAGCCAAACCGGCCGCCTTAGCCAGCTCAACATTGGGACGCACACCAATAGACAAGATTACAATGTCGGCCGGAATAACGCGTTTGTCGGTAACTACTTCTTTAACACGATCGTCACCAGTAAACCGCTCCACTTTTTCCCCAAGTAAAACATTGATACTGTTTTCTGTAGTGAATTTGGTCACCGAAGCAGCTATTTCAGTATCCAAGAAAGCCGGGAACATTTGGTCTTGCATTTCAACGACAGTTACATTCACACCACGGGTCTTGAAAGCTTCAGCCATCTCCATACCTACAAGACCCGCTCCAATAACTACCGCGTTTTTAATTTGCCCCTTGTCAATTCCCGAACGCACAGCAACCGCATCATCCGGATGCCAGAACTGGTGAATACCTTTTAATTCAATGCCTGGCAACGGCGGCCGGACAGGACTGGCACCTGTGGCAATAACCAAATTATCATACGGCAGCTGCATTTCCTCGCCCGTTTCTAAATTTTTGGCCGCTACTGTTTTGGCCTCACGATTAATTTCTGTAACCAGTGTCTTTGTACGAACATCAATATCTTTTACATTCTTGAAAAAACCCGGATTACGTATCGATCCTGCCGGTGTTTTGACAAATTCGTCAACCTCTGCGATCAAGCCGCCTACATAATACGGCATACCGCAAGCGCCATACGAAATAAGCGATCCTCGTTCCAACACGGTAATCTGAGCAGTGGGATCTTCCCTGCGGACTTTAGCAGCAGACTTTAACCCTGCCGCCACGCCGCCAATAACTACTACCTTTTTCATTTCTTTTTCCTCCTTCCCCCGGGGAGGGGGTTAATGTTTTTAAATAAAAGACCCCATGAAAAAGGGGTCTTTATTAAATTACTGATTAGCTGTCGGAGGCTGAAATACTCTGGTTGCAAGCTCCTTATCAAGATAAAACAATTCGGAGTTTTGATCGCCAATCATCCGTAATTGCTCAAGAACTTCGCTAACAGAAGCTTCCTCTTCCACCTGTTCGGTTACAAACCACTGCAAAAAGATTTGGGCAGCTACATCTTTTTCTTCAACAGCCACATCATACAGCTTATTAATTAAACTGGTAACATGATTCTCGTGTGCTAATATCTTTTCAAACACCTCTACAGGTTTACCAAACTCCTGGGGAGGAGCTTCTATTTCCTTAATCTCAAGCTGACCGCCGCGCTCCAGCAAATAGTCAAGTAATTTCAGCGCATGCATCGTTTCTTCCTGATACTGAATCCGCAGCCAGTTGGCAAAGCCTTTTAACCCTTTTGACATGCAGTACCCTGACATAGCTAAATATAAATTGGCCGAAAACATTTCTGCCTGGATCTGCTCGTTAATTGCTTGTTGCATTTTTTCCTTAATCATCTACATAACCCCTTTTCAAACTTTCAGTTATTGTTAAGGCTATCTTAACTATATTTTACCAATATAAAAACATCTAAGCAAGAGTTTGAAGTAAATATTTGAAATAAATATTAATTAATCTTTGTTATCTGTTTGCGCTTGACACTATCGTCTAATTCTTCGATTGTATGAATCGGTCGCTGGCAGGTAAAATTCTCACAAACATAAGCAGTCGGCTGCCCATCGATACTTATTTGATTAGCCGCTACAGGAATTAATTCCCTATTATCGGTTTTAAATTCCGGATCATTATAAATGATGGTAGTTTCCGGCATAAAAGCTCGTCCCGCCAGCGCCAACATCGCCTGAACGCCGGAGTCCGCCCTATCCCCGACGATAACAATATGGCTGGGGGCTGACAAATAATAGTCAACTGCCAGTAAAAAGTAGGTATAGGCCCGCGGATGGTGGGAAATCTCCTGGCTAAAGAAACTAAACATGGTTTCCACCATGGCGATATATTCATTATCTTCGATTAACCGCGCCAACTTGAGGAAAGCCAACGCCGCTACCGAATTTCCCGAAGGCACGGCACCATCATATATTTCTTTGGGACGCATCAGCAGTTCTTCACTGTCATTGCCAGTAAAATAGAAACCGCCATTTATCTTGTCCCAGAACAACTCTTTCATATCCCGGCTTATCGCCAGAGCCTGCCGTAGATATTTGGGGTTAAAAGTAGTTTCATAAACTTCAAGCAGCCCCCATAGCATAAACGCATAATCATCGACATATCCCAAATAGGCAGCTTCGCCATCCCGGTAGCGTGCCAGTAGCCGCTTGCCATCTTCAGCAGTCAGCTTAGAAAAAACAAATTCAACTGCCCGTTCAGCCGCTTGCGCGTAATCCTTACGTTGCAAAACCCGGGCCGCTTTGGCAAGGGCCGCAACCATCAACCCGTTCCAGGCCGTCAAAATTTTATCGTCTTTAAATGGATGCACCCGTTGTTCACGGGCTTGATACAACCTTTCCCTCGCTGCTGCCATTTTGTCTTCAAGCTCGTTAATATCAAGGTTATTCCTGGCCGCATAATCATACATATCGTGCTGAATTAAATTCAGGATATTGGTACTGTCTTCAAAATTTCCATGTTGCGTCACATTATATACATCTACAAACAGTTCACCTAGCTCCGGTCCCAGCAGTGCCAATACTTCCTGCCGCGACCAAACATAGAACTTGCCCTCCACCCCTTCGGAATCTGCATCTTCTGCAGAGTAAAACGCACCGCCCGGACTTGCCATATCTCTCATCATATATGTAATTATTTCCTCGGCAATACGGGCAAAATCCGGATCTTCGGTACACTGATATGCTTCCACATAGGCATAACATAACAACGCATTGTCATACAGCATTTTTTCAAAATGCGGTGCCAGCCACTTATTATCTGTCGAATACCGGGCAAAACCATAGCCTAAATGATCGTAAATCCCGCCCCGGCTCATGGCATTCAACGTCTTAATCACCATCGCAATCGCCTTTTTGTCACCAGATCGGCGCCAATACCGCATCAGAAACAATAAGTTGTGTGGCGTCGGGAATTTGGGCGCAGCCCCAAACCCGCCATAAGTCGGATCAAAATCATTAAGCAATTGAGAAAATGCCTGTTCTAACGTGGCTTGAGACAGTTGCCCCTTCTCCCGGCTACCAGAAGGCCCCCTAAGTGACACAGCCAGTTTGTCGCCAATCTGCTCAATCTTGTCCCGGTTCTGATCCCACTGCTCCTTCAATAGCGACAGCACTTCCAGCAAACCCGGCCTGCCCCACATAGCATGTTTCGGCAAATACGTTCCGGCAAAAAACGGTTTTTTATCCGGTGTCATAACAATCGTCAGCGGCCACCCGCCCCGCCCGGTTACCGCCTGACAAACAGCCATATAAATATGGTCAACATCCGGACGTTCCTCCCGGTCAACCTTAACAGACACAAAATAACTATTCAACAACGCAGCTACTTCTTCATCCTCAAAAGATTCCCGCTCCATAACATGGCACCAATGGCAAGTTCATCAATGCAAGTCGTCAGCTATACCCAATAGAGAGGAATATCGGCTTATCTTCGGCCTTTGCTTTTGCAAAGGCGTCTGAGCCCCACGGGTACCAATCCACAGGATTATAAGCGTGTTGCAGCAGATAAGGCGATTTCTCGTTTACCAATCTATTGGGTATTTTCTTTTCTGATAACATGCGCGACCACCTCCTTACTTGAAATTAATTTTTACGTCGATAGTATTTCCCTCACGCAAGTAAACAATGCTTTCAATGACTGTTCTATACAAATCGTTACGCTGTACGTTATCGGTCATTGTTCTGATATTACCAAGAAAATTTATAAGGTTTTGCTTACGTTCCTCGTCGCTTATGTTTTGATTGGATTGGTAAATTTTCTTCATTTCGTATATTTCGTCTTCGGTTTGACCTACGAGTTTTTGCCATTTTCTTTTTCTTGTTTGCCATTCCTCACGGTTATAATCTCCAAGTTCATAAGCATCATTTACTGTTTCCAATGCTTTTTTATACTTTTGAAGCAAGTTTTCAAATTCACTGATTTCTGCTCTAATATTATCGGACTGTTGGCAGTCTACAGTTTCACTGCTATTTATAATTTCGCTCTGATACTTTGATATTTCTTTCAAAATAATTTCTTCCAAAGTATCTGACAAAATGCCTTTATTACGGCATTTATTGCCTAGAGGGTCTATGTACGCACATGGCCTAACAAATGCTTTACAGTCAACTAGATGAATAGTATGAGCATGTCCACATTTAGCGCACTTGACAAGTCCCGTCAGTACATGTGATTGCTTCCGGCTTTTTGTGGGAATCCTTTTCCTACTGCTTAGGATAGCAACAATACGATCATGTTCTTCTTTAGTCTTCACTGCTTCATGGCAATTCTCAACAACAGTCCATTCACTTTTAGGTATCGCTTCATAGTTTTTAGCATTAGGACGTTTATTTTTATGTCCACTACCTCTTGTCTTATTGCTAATAATCCGCCCTAGATGTGTTTCATCAAGCAAAAGCCTCTGTACAGTAATAGCACTCCAATAATTACCCTTTGGAGTAAAAACCCCCCTTTGATTCAGGCTTTGAGCTACTTTCTGTGATGGAATTCCTGATAATGCTTTTTCGATCATTTCACGATATATTGGCATTCTTTCATCATTAACAACAAGGCCTTTTTCATTATATTTATCACGATAACGCTGATATACATAAGGGAATGGAGGTATACCATTTGTCCATTGTCCACGCCTAGCGCCTATGATCTTCCCTTGTCGTAAACGCTTAGTAATCATCTTATATTCTTGCCTGGCAAAAAAACCTTTTAGGTCGGCATATGTATCATCTATATCGTTATTAAGGTCATAAATCTTATCCGGCGTAATAATAAGCGTTTCTGACTTTTGAAATGCCTTTTTAAGCCTGTCTTGTTCTCCGAGGTCGCCACGTCCCAGCCTATCGTATTCAACAACACAAACAGCGTCATATACCCCATCTTCAATCTCTTTTAAAAGCTTGGTAATCTCTGGGCGCATATCAATACTATCGGATGTCCCAACTTCCATATATTCAACAAACTTAAAACTGTTTTTGATACACAATTCGGTGAGTACCATCCGATGTTTTTCTAGGTCTTCCATGCTTTCAGCACGAGACTTTCTAAGATAGTTTGCAACATATCGAATATCATATGTTCTGTTTTCTAAGTCCATCGGATTTTCACCACCTTTAATCACCAATTGCGGTGTATCACTGAATCAGTGTATCTATGGTTAGTATAGAGCATCAGTGATACACCTGTCAAGAGTGTTTCTTTACATCAGTGTATCAATCTTGCTATAATATAGATAAGTTGAGGTGATATAAATGGCAACAACAAAACCACGATTCATGGTTTCCGTAGATGAAGATATGTTTCAGGAAATAGAAGATTTTCGTTTTGAAAAGCGCTATCCAACACGCTCGGAAGCAACTACCGAACTGATTCGTTTAGGCCTGGAAGTCGTCCAAAAACAAAAAATGCAAACTGATACCAAAGTGAGTAAGGATTGACGCTCATGTCTTCTTAACCCCAGGACAAGAACGCGTATTTTTCTTACTCTGCATTTCAAATAATTTTGTTCGAAAACTCCGTAGTGCTTGTTCAGACGGAGTATTGGCCATGACTTTTATTTTTAATGCCTTATTATCCATAAAACCCTCCCCCTCACTGGAATAAAAGAAAAACTTTGCGGACGGTATCTGTACCCACGGGAATTCCACCCCTGCACCTCATGCAGCCGTACCTTTGCCTGCGACAGTTTCTCTCTGCTCGGACTATAGCTATACGGGAGTTTCATTATCTTGTATCCGCAAAGTCTATACTGCGCTTTTGCACTTTCTTTTTCAAAGATCATCTTCCTTTACACGGCACGGAATTTCAAAATTCCAGCAATCAGCTTATTCTGTAGTTCCGTTTTCAACTCGTAATCCACATAAAGATATAAAATTCCATGCCGGTCATATAATTCTTTGGATGCCAGTCGCGTTATATAGCCTTCATAGTACGTTAACACCTGCCCTATCGCAGGTTCTTCTCCCCGTACAGCTGCTAGAATAACAGAATGCGAAAGTAATGAGCGTTTTCGTTTCGATTTTTTTAATTTAGCGTTCTCTTTTTTCTTCATCCGCCAAATCCTCCAAATACTTTTTTAGTTGCTTTAGTGTAGTGTCTCTGCGATATGATACGGTTCGACGGATAAGATGCAGGCATGCACCAATCTCGCTGTCCGTCATATCCAAAAAGTACGACAATAAAACAATTGCCCTTCGGTCCTCGGATAATGCTTGTAAAGCTGCGCCGAGAAATAGATCTTCCACGCTCACATCCATATCCAATACACGAAATACATAAGTATCTTGACAAGGAACAACAGAAAAGAAACGCTGAAATCTTGTGTCTTCGCAAATATCTTCCGAGAAACATTCTCTTTTTCTGCGACGACGTACCATTTGATCGTAGTTGCGAGCATGGTTTCGTAAGACGCTTTTACAAAAACTATCAAAACGCTCCTGGCATTCCAACATACCACCTCCCTTCCTAGCAAAGAGAGATCTATGCGAACGCGCATTTCTTATTTATTGGTGTCCACAGAGACACTCTCTGCATTTTCCTTTCATATAACTAAAACAATTGAAAAAAGTATTTGGGCAAAGTTCCCAGAAAAATTTGTCAAATAAAAAACTGCCTTAGTCTTCACTTTTCGGAAGATAAGGCAGTTTTTAGATTTACCCGATATCAGGTTTTCCCCGCTTATCAGAATATCTGGTCTGGCAATCAGGATAACACGAACATCCCCAGAAGAATGTTCCTTGTTTCTTGCCGCTGAGCCGCTTCAAAATTCCCTTTTTGCAAACCGGGCATAGGATTTGTCCCTCAATTACCGAAATGGTTTTTCCCTTAGCTTCTCCAAGGAGTGTTTTGACAAAATCCGTGGTCGAATCAAGAAAAGCTTCTGAAGAAAAGTTGTTTTTAGCGATGCGTGCAAGTTTGTCCTCCCAAATTGCCGTTATATCGGGATAAGCCAGTGATTCCGGCAATGCGTCAAACAGCTTTTCTGCAATATCCGTTGCATAAAGCATGTTTTTTTCGACACGCAGGAATTTTCCCTGTACGAGTTCATCTAAAATTCCTGCCCGCGTTGCCTCTGTTCCGATACCGGAACATTCTTTCATCTGCGCCTTTAATGTCTCTTCCCGAACAAAATGGTGGATATTTTTCATAGCTTCAATAATGCTGGATAAATTGAACCGTTTCGGCGGCTTTGTTATTTTCTCTTGTACATTCATTTCCCGTAAGCTTACTTCATCCCCATTTTGAATATCAGGTAAAAAGGCTTCCTCCTCTGGCTTTTCATTATCTGGTTCTGCCTTATATAATGTCCTCCAGCCTTCTTCCAGGACCACTTTTCCGGTTCCTTGAAAAGTATGGTTACCGATACGAATACGAAGAGCAGTCTTCGAAAAGCGATGCGGCGGATAAAATTGTGCAAGATACGCGCAGGCAATTAAGGTGTAAATATCCTGCTGCTCTTTACTAAGTCTTGCCTTATCGCATAGGAGCGTTGTCGGGATAATCGCATGATGCGCCGAAACCTTTTCATCAGCCCAGGCCCGGCTTTTTCTGTTCACATCCACGCCTGCCACTTCTTCCTGCCAGCCAGACCATGCCAAATTTTCCAAAATGACTTTGGCATCCTTGAACTGAGTTGTCGGCAAATACTCACAGTCGGAACGCGGATAGGTCGTCAGCTTCATTTCATATAATTTCTGCGCTATATCCAAAACCTGCTGCGGCGTATACCCGAGCTTGCCTGCTTGAATCTGCAATGCGGATAGGCTGAGCGGCAGAAGCGGCACCTCTGCGGATTCCTTTTTTGCCACATCTTCAGCCCGAAAGGCTTCGCCATTTTTTACGGACTGTAGAATTTCCTGAATCACGTTCTCTACGCGTTCTCGTTGTAAGATCCGCCCTTCGCTGTCGCAGCCGGGAAACTCTTCCGGTATCAGCCACACTGCCGAAAAGCATTTTCCTGTTTGTTCAAGATTCGCTTTAAGCCCGTAATGCTTGGTCGGCCGAAATGCCCGGATTTCCCGTTCGCGCCTGACGACAAGCGCCATGGTCGGCGTCTTGACCCGGCCAATCCGCATGACCTCATCATAACCCGCTTGCCTGGCCATTGCCGTATAGGCGCGTGTTAAATTCATGCCAATCAGCCAATCCGCACGTCCGCGGGCCAGCGCCGATTCCTTAAGAGGTTGAAAATCGGCATTATTTCTTAAATCCTTCAAAGCCCGTTTAATAGAGATTTCATCCAGAGCATTCAGTAAAAGCCGCTTCACCGGCTTTTTATTTTTCAAATACTCCAGCAGCTCGTCCACCAGCAACTGGCCTTCGCGATCCGGATCGCCGACATGCACGATTTCGTCCGCCTGCTTTAGTAGTTCCTTAATCGTTTGATACTGCTCTTTAGCCTCCGGTTTAACGAACAGCTCCCATTTTTGCGGAACAATCGGCAACAGTGCCGGCGACCACGAAGCATACTGTGGATCGTACATCTGCGGCGTCTTCTGCTGCAAAATATGTCCAAACAGCCAGGTCACCACATCGCCTGTCCCGGCAATTTCAATATAGCCATTCTTTTGTACCCCCTTCCCCAAATATTTTGCCAGTTCGCGTCCAACACTCGGTTTTTCGGCAATCCAAACTCTCATTCAGATTCCCTCCCGTCTGCGCTTGGCTGCTCTTCCTGGCTAAGCGGATTTTCCAGCGCTACGGAATCTGCCGATCGGGCATATTCTCCTCGATTTGTCGCAACCAGCTGAGCGACTTTTTCCACATCCACCTGTGAAACGGAAAGATTTTCCTTTGCCAAACGTAAACCAAATTCTTTGCACTCGCGGGTAAACTTTTCCTCTTCCATATCCCTGATTTTCCTTTGCAAGGTTTTCATTTCCGCAGTTGACTTCTTAAGCCGCTGCTCTGCTTTCTGCTTGCGCTGGTAAAGAATGTCAAGCCGTTCCTCCATCTCGACAATCGTTTTCGGTTTTGCCATTGTCATCAATCTTCCCCCTCTTTCTTTGCTACTTTGCCTGCTGCAAAGTGCAGATAAAGGCGGCGATCAGTTTCAGAAATAGCACGGCATTTCAAGGCGCACAGAAATCCAACTAATAAAGAAAACTCCTCCCCGCTCCATTCCTCTTTACTCTGCCAGCCGGCCTGTTGCAACGCATCACGGAAAATATGGACGTGATATTTATGCATCAACGACCGGCTGGCCTTATCCAACCGCTTTAAAGCAAGCTTCCTCTGCTCGATTTTTTTCTCGACTGCCGCTAACCTATCCATGTTTTCCCACCGCCTTTTTTTCATTATACGAAGCTCGTATAACTAGGAATAGACGGTGTGCGCAACTCCTACAACAGCGTGCAACATGATTTTTTCGCAGCCATGCTACAATGAAAATGAAACAGCAGACCGAAACAGAGACAGGCGCACTTAGGACTTGACGATTTCGTCAAGTCGTGCCAAACCCATCTGCCGCTTGCCTTCGGCGGCGCTGAACCTGCGGTTGGCCAATTTTCTCTCAGGGAGGTACACGGAGCATGGCGCTTTATCATTTTACGATCAAAGACAACAAAACACCGGGCGGACGCATCATCCTGGCCAGCGATCACGCCGAATACAATCACCGCGAGGGAAAGTATGCAAACCTTGATCAAAAGCGTGCCGGACATATCGCGGCTGCGGATCATCTTGACTATATTGCGCGGCAGGAAAAATACAGCCAAAAAGAAGGTTTTATTTGTAGCGGACACCATCTGCCGGCCTGGGCGGACAATTCACCAAAAACTTTCTTTCAGGCAGCAGACGCTTATGAAACCTCTGTTCATACCTATAAGGAAATTGAAATTGCCCTGCAAAGCGAACTGACGATGGAACAAAATCTTGCACTCGCAAAGGAATTTATCGACAAACATTTAGGGACAAACTACTATTACTCCTATGCCATTCACAACAAACTGGCAGCCATGGGCGATGGCGAGGAAAACTTGCACTGCCATCTCATGTTTTCACCGCGGAAACTGGATGCCTTGGAAAAAGAAAGCGAACGCCAGCCACGCTGTTTTTTTCAAAAAGCGCGCCGCCTCTATACGCGTAAAGACGGAAGTATCGTAGACCGGCGCCGCGAAGGCGGCTGTGCCGTTGCTCCCGTCTGGAATAAGCAAGTGGAAGGCCGAAACCACCTGTTATATCTGCGCGAGGATTTTTCCAAAATGACGAATGCCGCGTTAGAAAAATACGGGCATGTGGATCGTGTCGACCATCGCTCCAATCGTGCCCGCAGGCAGGAAGCCGCCCAGCAGGGGAATGTCTTGATGGAGAGGCTCTTTTCCCTGGAACCGGAAAAACATATTGGCCCAACGGTTGCGAACATCGCCGATCACCCATTGGTGATTGCCATAAAGGAACGCCGTGCTCTCCGGAAAGAGCTGTCGCAATTAATTGAATCTGCAGACCGCCTGCTGAAATTACAAAATTATAAAAATGAGCGAAAATCAAAAAGACGAACCGAGCAAGCGGATGGTCAACTACACAACACATCTGATGAAGCCCCGCTCTCTCCTCTCCTTGATCTCACCGCTGCGCGAAAAGCAACGGACTTTGCCTGCCAAAGCATCCGGCATTTTGGTGAATGCCTGGCTGGCGAACATTTTTCTGAAATGAGCCAACAGGAAAAAGCGATTTTTTCCACGATAAAAGAAGCACACCGCGACAGGCGGTCTTTATCCATTATCCTCGAAGCAGTACACGAAAAATGCAGTGAAGAAAAAAAACATCTAATCGACTTACAAAAGCAGGAGAATAAAACTCTGTCCCAACAAATTGCCTACTGCGAATCAGCACTTGCCATCTTGCAGTTTAATGAAGAAGAAACACTTCTCCACCAGGCCCTCGAAGACTGTACGGAAAAAGCACGCCAAACCGCCAAAGCGCTTCGTTTCATTTCCCCGCTCACGAATAAAAAAGATCGACTGCGCAGAGCTTGTCTTACCTATATGCAACAGGCATCACGGCTTGAAACATTTGAGCAGGCTGCCCTTATAGAGATTCCTTTGCAAAAAGAAGAACTTAAAAAGCTGGCCGCAGTTTTAACAGATATGGAAAAGGATCATCTTACCTATCCGCAGGCAATTCGCAAAGCCCAGAAAGACTACATCAAAACACTCAATAATTCGGATTTTTTGTCCGCATGGCAGAAAGACACTCAGCTCTCTGAAAATCTTTTTTTCCTAAAGCGCGCTCAGAAAGATATAGAAATCCGTCTCAAAACGGCTTCTTCGCCCAAAGAGACTGCCGCACTTCTCGCCGAGCAAAAACGTCTGGGAAACATAGCCCAATCCAATGCGGCGGAGCGCCAAAAGCAACGCAGCACACTGCGGGAACTCCGCCAAAACCTTAACACACTAAAAGCAAAATCCTATGTCACCCGCAAAGCAAATGCGCTTCTGCTTGCACAAAAACCGCAACAAGACGCCTACCGTATAATGCAAAATAAGCTAAGCGAAACGTCAGACCGTATCCGCCAGCTCTCGCTTCTTCGCTTAAAACTGATGAAGGAAACAGCCCTGGTCAAAAACCAATTCTCGCAGCTGCCAACCAAAGAAACGCCGCAAGAACAGCGCTATACCGCGCGGGAAGTTCAAGGCATTTTGCGTACCGCCTTATATTCCTTACGCGCTGAACAAAAGCGAACTCTCCAAGAGATAGAAACGCTGCGTCCACTCTGCATTTCCGAAAAGCGCGCCCAAACGATTGCGCTCTATCGCCTGAGCGAAGGAAAAATGCAAGCTCTGCAAAAGCTGAAAAAAGAGTTGTCCAGATCAGAACGTGAAAAACGCAGCGCAGAAGATTCTCTTCTTTCCCGTGAATACGCATTGACCATGCTAGAAAAACCGAAATGGTATAACAAAATGCTAAGTACCCAAGCACAACACCAATACCAGGACGCTCAAATCGCCATTGAAACACAAAAGATGCAAACCCTTGCCGCAGCCCAAACGCATACTGCCTTAAAGGAACGCATCTCCTGTCTGGAAAAAGAAATTGAACAACTGACTGCGACGCCACAAGCTAAAGAAAGGCTGTCCACCATCACAGCCGGTATTTTAAAGAAAAACCAATCCATAGGAGAAGAAATGCAGCGCCTGACAAATCGTCAGACTGAACTGAGCAATCAAGAGAAAGAGCTGGGTTATCTTCTCGCAGCAACAGAAAAGCAAGTACTTGCGGATCAGCGTCAAAACATCCGTTACTTTGCAAAAGGAACCCTGGCATCCACTGATGCAATTTCCCTAATCGCCCGCTCATTCACTACAAAATCCGTCTCCTGCGCGGCCGTCGCCAGAATAATCGAAGAGGATAATTGCCTGCTTGATTCTGCTGCAAAAACGGTAACCGAGCGTGAAGAAAAGCAACATAAGACTATCTGGGAACACGGTGAATTTTAAAGACCCTTTTTCCGCTCTAAATTGCTGCTTCCATGAATCACAACTCCCTTTATTCAGCATTCATGCGGATTATTTCGTTAGTTTTCACAAACTATAGCTGACAATATCTCGACTATACAAATCCAGGATGGGAGACAAATAGAGTTTCTGTCCGAACAGAGAAAACTCTGCGATATCCGTAACCTATTTTTGATTTGGCTTGTTGGTCTTAAATATTGCTACTCACATCTGATGTCGGTAGGAATGGTACTCTTTTCTCACTGGCGCTGACATTGAGGAAGTAGCATGAGTGGCAGTTGAATCATTGATTTTTACCGTCATTCTGTCTGATATGGCACAGCTTTGATTATGATCCATCACTACCCAATTGAACAATCAAGGACGGCTTTGCCGGCGTAGCGAATCCTTGATTGTTCAGTTGGGTAGTGATCTACTCGGCACAGGCAGGACCAACCCAACAAATGGTTTGCGGTACATTTCTCAAACTGTTGGCATGTTGTCGATTGAATTGTACCGTCAATGACACTGATATTAACGGCGTCAAGTTAGATGAGAGGCAACACTTAAAGTTGCGCTTTAATAGGTTCGGTGCAGTTTTCCCTACTTCTCCAAGGTATGATTTGTATTTCTTCATCCGTACCCGGCAGAATAGGCCAAGCTGTTTCATGAGTCGCCGTACGGTCTCGTGGTTGATGGTGATTCCTCTATTTTTTAGTTCAAGTGTGATACGGTGATAACCAATGCGCTGCTTATTCCTCAATCACTTGTTTGACAACTTGAACTTTAAATTCCCGGTTAAATCTCTTTCTGGACATAACCCCCCTGATAATCAGTTGTACGTTTTAATCATACTTCCAGTCTACCAAGAGGGGTTCATACCAGTTAGACATTATATCATCGTGTCTAACATAAGAGGTGCAGTTCACTAACGGGGGTTTTATTTATGCCATTTTCCCCTTAAATAATTTCGAGGATAGCCTCAACCTCAACAGTTGCATCCATAGGAAGCTGGTTGATGCCCACTGCAGTCCGCGCGTGCCGCCCCGCTTCGCCAAATATGTCATAAAATAGTTGGGAGGCTGCATTTACCACAATATGCTGCTGCATAAACCCTACTTCACTGCTGACAAATGCCTGTATTTTAACCACATTCGCAACTTTATCTAGGTCACCTATATAATCCTTAACTGCTGCAATAATATTGATGGCGCAGATTCTTGCAGCTTCTTCCGCCTCTTGCAACGTTCTTTCTTTGCCAACCTTTCCTGTACAAACCAACTGACCATTTACAAAGGGAATCTGCCCGGATACATACAGTGCTTTTCCCAATTGTTTCACCGGTATATACATAGCAGCTGGCTTAGCACTTTCCGGCAATTCAATTCCTAATTGTTTGATTTTTTCTTCGATTTTCAATTTGTTTTCCCCCTCTTTTATATACAATATTCTCTCGGAAACCCGAGACCATATATTGATCAAGCCTTCTGGCTTTGGTCAACTTTTGTTTTCCCCAGCAAATACTGGTATTATTAAAATATTGGGACAAAAATTTAATACATTCTGATTAAGCTACTAAAACTTTCTTAATCTATCCGAATATCAGCAATAGAATATGTTACCGCCGAACCACTAATCGTCACTCTATCCCCGCAGTATTTGCAGTGTAATATTCCTCCACGCTTGGAAACCTGCTTTGCCTTCATTTCATTTTTACCCAGACGTTGCGCCCAATAGGGAATAAAGTTACACTGCGCTGCGCCAGTCACGGGATCCTCGTTTATTTTAATTTTTGGGAAAAAGCATCTAGAGACAAAATCATACTTTTCGCCTTTGGCTGTAATTAATACACCCATACCATCCGGTAATTTTTCCAGCTTCGAAAAATCAGGGTCTGCGTTCTGAACATCTTCTTCCTTTTCCAAGACAAACATCAAATCTCTGCTCAAATAAGTTTCTACAGGCTTTACCCCAAGCGCCTCCACCATTTGTTGCGTCAACGGAAAAGCCTCTGGCATTCTACTGGGAAAATCCATTTCAAGAAGCTCTCCTTTTTTAACAACAATAAGCTCACCGCTCATAGTCTGAAACCTAATTCTGTCCGCATTAGGTTCATAATAATTAACAATTACATAGGCCGTAGCCAAGGTAGCATGCCCGCATAGGTCAACTTCATTTCCGGGAGAAAACCATCTAAGCCGATAACTATCCCCTTCTTTGACGGCAAAAGCCGTTTCAGAAAGATTATTTTCTCTGGCAATCTGCTGCATAATTTCATCCGATAACCATTTATCCATGATGCAGACACCAGCCGGATTTCCTTCGAATACCTTTTCGGCAAACGCATCAACAACATAATATTTCATAATATAATCCTCCTTAATAAATTCCCGTATTTTTCGTTTTTCTTATCTTTCACATCATCTCACTTACGATTCTAATCTAAAACAAAACTTCAAGCTACATTCCCGCTTCGGGTCAGGCTATTAACACGCATTCGAATTAGTCTATCCGAATATCAGCAATAGAATATGTTACCGCCGAACCACTAATCGTCACTCTATCCCCGCAGTATTTGCAGTGTAATATTCCTCCACGCTTGGAAACCTGCTTTGCCTTCATTTCATTTTTACCCAGGCGCTGCGCCCAATAGGGAATGAAATTACAATGCGCCGAACCGCACACAGGATCCTCATTTATTTTAATTTTTGGGAAAAAGCATCTGGAAACAAAATCATACTTTTCGCCTTTGGCTGTAAGTAATACCCCCATACCATCCGGTAATTTTTCCAGCTTCGAAAAATCAGGGTCTGCGTTCTGAACATCTTCTTCCTTTTCCAAAACAAACATCAAATCTCTGCTCAAATAAGTTTCTACAGGCTTTACCCCAAGCGCCTCCACCATTTGTTGCGTCAACGGAAAAGCCTCTGGCATTCTACTGGGAAAATCCATTTCAAGAAGCTCTCCTTTTTTAACAACAAGAAGTTCACCACTCATAGTCTGAAACCTAATTCTGTCCGCATTAGGTTCATAATAATTAGCAATTACATAGGCCGTAGCCAAGGTAGCATGCCCGCATAGGTCAACTTCATTTCCGGGAGAAAACCATCTAAGCCGATAACTATCCCCTTCTTTAACGGCAAAAGCCGTTTCAGAAAGATTATTTTCTCTGGCAATCTGCTGCATAATATCATCCGATAACCATTTATCCATGATGCAGACACCAGCCGGATTTCCTTCAAATACCTTTTCGGCAAACGCATCAACAACATAATATTTCATAATATAATCCTCCTTAATAATTTTGTATTCTCTGTTTTCCTTTATCGTTCACACCATTTCACTTTTACGATTTTAAGCGATATTTGAGTCATTGGAATTCTACACAGTTCCAGGCAGCAAACCTACCTCATCTTACAGCATAATTCGTGCCTAATTCCTTCGTTCTGCCCTTTCTCAAGACGAAACGTCAATCATGCTCCCACCTTGGGGCATGCCCTTAAGGGAAAATTTAACTATATATTGTATTTTTCCTTCCCTGCCCAAAGTGAGAGCATATTTATGAGCCTCCATTGAGGATACCAGTTCCCCAGAAACTGCGCTCTACGTTCGATAAATGCAGCCATACCTTCTTTTTGATCAACAGTAGTAAAAGCCGAATACTTCAGCTTCATACGAAATGCTGGTATAAAGATTGTATCCATCCCCTGTTAACTACCACCTTGCAAATCCAACTCGTAACCAATAGTTATTTGCAGTCTAATACCACAAAACCGATTTCATTCCATTGCGATCCGAAAAAAACAATTGTCCCTATGATACTGAATCATGATTTTACTCCCCATTCCCTTTTTTCCCTTCGCTATAGTGGGTTAATTCTAACTTAGTATGCACCCCTTTCTTAAAATCGTATTTATAAGGTTGATTTTTTACTTTCTTAAATTAGATTCCATTTCTATAAATAATTTCTCGAACTCGACAATATCTCCGGAAATGCTGTATTTATGTTCAGATGCGGGAAAGGATCCTTCTTTTACCTCTTTAATAAATTGAGCAAATCCTTGGGTTGCGACACCAGCAATATCCGCATATTTCTTAGCAAATTTTGGTTTAAATGCTTCAAACATCCCTAACGAATCGCCGACAACCAAAACCTGGCCGTCTGTATCAGAACCTGCACCAATGCCATAAACGGGAATGGGGAGAATCCTGTGAATAAAGGCACCGACTGCTTCAGGAATCCCTTCCAACAGAATGCAACGTGAACCTGCTTCATACACTGCGATAGCATCTTGAATCACGGCGCGAGCACTTTCAACGGTACGGCCTTGTGCTCGAAAACCACCCATAGCCGTAGAACTTTGCGGGGTTAAACCAACGTGACCAAAAACAACGATGCCTGCCCTAACAATTGCTTTAATAACTTCTGTAACAGCCACGCCACCTTCCAATTTGACCGCATCCACATCGCCTTCTTTTATAAACCGGACAGCATTGTGTACTGCGGAAGTTACGCTCTCATGGTAAGAGCCAAACGGCATGTCTCCAATCACGTATGTATTCGGCGCGCCTCTTCGTACCGCTTGGCAAGCATTGATGCACATATCCATGGTTACCGGAATAGTTCCTTGATACCCGTAGACGACCATCCCCATGGAATCACCTACCAGGATCATGTCCATACCGGCCTTTTCGGCATAAGCTGCGAAGCAACAATCGTATGCCGTCGTCCATGCCGCTTTTCCCCCATTTTCCTTCATCTTATAGAGATCTAAGATAGTTTTCTTTTGTGTCATGATAGTACCTCTTCCATTCATTCATATTGCTTTTCAATTGCCCGAGCTAAAACATTTAATATTCCCTTACCAAACAGTAAGGATTACTAATTCCGAACGTACTGACTCTGTGACTCTCACTGAGGGTTTGGCAATGCTAACAGTGTCATATTCGAAAACCTTGTGCCAGATTTCTATTTTCCCACAAACTGTGCTTTGCGTTTTTCGACAAACGCCGACATGCCTTCTTTTTGATCATTAGTAGCAAAGCACAAACCGAATACCTCGGCTTCATACGCGACGCCTGTATCAAGATCAGTATCCAATCCCTCGTTGACTGCTACCTTGCACAGCTGTACCGCTATCGGAGCGCAGGACTGGATTTTTTGCGCCATAGCCTTAGCCACCGATAACAGCTCCTCATGAGGTACAACCTTATTCACAAGACTAATCCGATAAGCTTCATGAGCATCTATTTGCTCGCCAGTAAAAAGAAGCTCTTTTGCTTTTCCCTTGCCAACCAGGCGCGGAAGTCGCTGAGTTCCTGCAAAGCCCGGAATCACCCCAAGTAGCACTTCTGGCTGTCCAAACTTTGCATTTTCAGAAGCAATTCTAATGTCGCAACTCATCGCAAGCTCACAGCCACCGCCTAATGCATAGCCATTTACTGCTGCGATTACCGGTTGAGACAAGTTTTCGATATCACTAAATACTTTCTGACTAAACTTCCCCCACTCCCGACCTTCGAGAGCTGTCATACCATGCATCTCGGAAATGTCAGCGCCCGCTGCAAATGCTTTGGTTCCGCTGCCTGTTACTATCACCACTTTAATGTCCTTATCAGTTCCGATTTCGTGAACTACATCCCTTAACTCTATCATTGTTTCTTTGTTAAGAGCATTAAGGACCTTGGGACGATTTATAGTTATATAGCCGATCCCTTCAGACTTTTCAAGCAAAATATTCTTATACATGTGCATCCCCCAAGAACGCTTTTTATAATAAATGATCCTTAACTTCCTTTAATTTCCCTGAATTTTTCTGTCAAGATCGGTAATACTTCCAAAGCATCACCGACAATCCCATAGTCGGAGATATTGAAGATCGGCGCATCAGGGTCCTTATTAATGGCAATGATGATGTCCGACGACGACATACCGGCCACATGCTGGATGGCACCGGAAATACCGCAGGCAATGTATATCTTTGGTCCTACGGTTTTACCAGTCTGGCCGACCTGATGCATGTGCGGCTTCCAGCCGGCATCAACGACCGCACGGGAAGCACCTACGCTGCCACCCAGCACGTTCGCCAAATCTTCGATAAAGCGGAAGTTTGCAGGGCTCCCCATACCACGCCCCCCAGATACGATAAACTCTGCCTCATCCAGGTTGCAGGAACCAGCACTTACCTTGATGGCATTGAGCAGCTTGGTTCGAATATCCTCGGCCTTGACCATACTGCTAACTCGAATAATTTCACCTATCCTGGTCGCATCCGGTATGGGTTTCTTAAATACCGACGGACGGACAGTACCCATCTGTGGCCGATGCTCCGGGCACAGAATAGTGGCCATGATGTTGCCGCCAAAAGCGGGACGAGTCCAGGCTACCAAGCCGGTTTCACTGTCGATCCCCAGGTCAGTGCAGTCAGCGGTAAGGCCGGTGCCAACACGGCAGGCTACTCGTGCCCCCAGGTCACGACCGTCGTTGGTAGCACCCAACAAAATAACAGACGGTTTAAACTCTTTAATCAGGTCGGTAACCACTGTGGTGTAGCCGTCGGTATTGTAGTGAGCTAACTCCGGCGCCTCCACCAGGTATACTTTGTCGGCTCCGTTGGCAAACAAGGTGGCTGCCACGCCTTCTACTCCCTGTCCAATGAGTATGGCCCCTAACCTCTCGCCGGTGGCGTCCGCCAGCTTCCGTCCTTCTCCCAAAAGCTCCAGACTGACATTCCGGGGAACTCCTTCGGCGATTTCTACATATACCCATACATCTTTATACTGACTCTTGTCCATTGCTGCTTCTTTAGCCACTTCTTCCCGAATGATGGCATTCTCCGGACAAACGTCGACACAAGCACCACATTGGCTACAAGCTTCATTGATGTCGACTTTTCCGTCCAAAAGTACAAGTGCACCAAAAGGGCAAGCATCTATACATGCGCCGCAACCAATACATTTTTCCAGTAGTACTTTTACAGCCATTTTTCTTTCCTCTCCTTATACGATTTTCGCTTCTCTCAATTTTTGCAGCAACTCGACTACGCTATCCTGGGCACTGTCTTTTTGGATAACCACGCCTTGAGTCCGGCGGGGTGGGCTGAAAATTTTGCTAACCTTGGTAGGTGAACCCTTGAGGCCGATTTTCTCCTCGTCAGCCTGCACATCTGCTGCCGTCCACACAGGAATCTCGGCACGGTTGGCCTTCATGGTGCCCCTTACTGACGGGAAACGTGGCTCGTATTCCGCTGACTTGATGACAGACACCAAGACAGGCAGTTTGACTTCGATGATCTCATAACCTTCTTCATGTTCCCGTTCTACTTTAGCGGTATCGCTGTCAACATCCATCTTGGACACGTAGGTAACCTGGGCGATACCGAGGTGTTCAGCGGTTTCCGAACCTACCTGGCCAGTATCGCCGTCGATGGCCTGTTTACCGCAGAAGATGATGTCCACTTTGCCCAGTTTGCGAATGGCGGCGGCCAGGGCGTAGCTAGTTGCCAGGGTATCGGCTCCCCCGAAAGCGCGGTCGCTTATGAGGACGGCAGCATCAGCCCCCATGGCCAGACACTCTTTCAGTGCGTCTTTAGCCTGAGGCGGCCCCATGGAGATGACAGTTACTTTGCCGCCGTGTTTTTCTTTGAGTTGCAAAGCCGCTTCAACGGCATTTTTATCGAAGGGGTTAACAATGCTGGGTACCCCTTGACGGATTAATGTATTGGTGACGGGGTCAATTTTAACTTCAGTAGTGTCTGGCACCTGCTTAATACATACAACAATTTCCATATTTTCAACCTCCAATTTGCAAAGTTGTGAGGAACATAGTGTGAGTTATTCTTTATTTCCGCAAAATATGTCCGGCAATGACAATTCGCTGTATCTCGTTAGTTCCTTCATAGATTTGGGTGATTTTTGAATCGCGCAGCATCCGTTCTACTGGATATTCTCGTGAGTAACCATAACCGCCCATAATCTGCACAGCTTCGAGAGCTACTTTCACCGCCATATCTGAGGCAAAGGTCTTAGCCATTGCTGCTTCTTTGCCATATGATTGCCCAGCATCTTTTAAACCGGCTGCATGATATACTAGTTGCCGAGCCGCTTCAATCTGGATGGCCATATCAGCCAACTTGAAGGCAATAGCCTGGTTAGCGGCAATTGGTTTTCCAAATTGCTCCCGGACCTTTGAATATCGCAATGCTTCCTGATATGCTCCTTGAGCAATGCCTACGGCCTGGGCGCCAATTCCAATCCGAGCGCCATCCAAGGTAATCATCGCAATCTTGAACCCTTCGCCTTCTTTACCGAGTAAATTTTCTTTTGGAATTCGGCAATTATTAAAAATCAGTTCTGCCGTTGCCGAAGCGCGAATCCCCATTTTCTCTTCCTTCTTGCCGATGCTAAAACCAGGAGTCCCTTTCTCCACAATGAAACCAGTGATACCTTTTAACCCTTTTGATTTGTCTACTGTGGCAAAAACCAGATAGGTATCCGCCGCACCGCCGTTGGAAATAAAGCATTTTGCCCCATTAAGAATGTACTCATTTCCGTCCAAAATAGCAGTAGTGGATACTTTAGCGGCATCGGAGCCTGCATTAGGTTCCGTAAGTGCGAAAGCACCGATCTTCCTGCCCGACGCCAAATCTGGCAAATACTTTTCTTTTTGTTCCTCTGTACCAAACAATTCTAAAGGCACCGACCCCGCCGATGTGTGTATGGCTACAATCGCACCTGTCGCAGCACAAGCCTTTGAAATCTCTTCAATGGTTATCATGTAGGACATTGCATCAAGGCCAGTACCTTCGTATTTTTCATCTATAGGTACTCCCATAAGACCCATATCCGCTAGTTGACGAATATTATCCCATGGAAACTCTTCTGTATGATCATAATGTGCTGCTTTCGGTGCGATTTCTTTCTCTGCAAATTCACGCACCAATTTTTGGATTGCTAATTGTTCCTCATTTAATATGGCCATCCATAACCACTCCTTGTTTTTATCATCGTCCCTTTACAATTTCTTATTGGTTTTTCGCCAAATTCCCAATCGTTCCGCTCCCTGAATAAGCTTATCTCGAAACTTAGGATGGGCAATATTAATAATCCGCTCCGCTCTTTCCCATGTTGACCGCCCTGCCAGATCAGCAATTCCCCATTCTGTTACCAGGTAATGAGCCTGTGTACGGGGATTGGTTACTACAGAGTATTCGGGCAAGCCTGTCAAGATTCTCGAGCGTAACTGTCCACTTCGTTTATCTGTAAACGTTGAACTAAAACAAATAAAACTTTTTCCGCCATGGGACAAGTACCCTCCCGTTAAAAAATCAAGTTGTCCTCCGGTGCCGCTAATTTGGCGGCTCCCTGATGTCTCTGATGTGACCTGTCCGAACAAGTCAACCTCTATACAATTATTAATTGTAACCAGATTATCATTTTGAGCCATTATATGCGGAGCATTGGAGTAGTCAATCGGAACCGAAGCCAAGGTGTCATTATCTCTTACCCAGTCGTACAAACTTTTACTTCCGGCACAAAAAGAAAATACACCATATCCTTTATCAATTTTCTTTGCTGTATTAGTTAATTTTCCCACGCGATCCATCACCATATATGCATCGACAAGCATCTCTGTGTGCATCCCCAGATTTTTCAGATCAGATTCTGCAATCATTGTACCTACAGCGTTAGGTAAAGCCCCGATTCCCAACTGAATTGTCGCACCATCGGAGATTTCCCCTAAGATTAGCCTGGCAATCGCGTTGTCTGTCTCTGAGCTTTGCGCTGGGTTGATAACCGGCAGTTCTGGATTATCTCCTTCAACGACATAATCTACATCGCTGATATGAATAGCATTTTCTTTACCGTGAGCTATAACAGGAAGGTTTTCATTAACTTCGAGAATAACAATTTTAGCTCGTTCTGTTATAGCTTTTGATGCCGAGTTGACAAGGGAAAAGTTAAAAAAACCATTTTCATCCATTGGCGCAACACTGAACATCGCAACGTCAACTTCTAAGCTCTTGCGATAAAATAACGGCATATTGCGATAAATCATCGGGATATAATTACATAGACCACGATCGCTCAATTGCCGTTCATAGCCACTGAGATGCCAGCTGCTATAACAAAAATGTTCTCTTGACGGATCTTCCTCAACAATGGTCAACGGACGAAACATTAATCCGCCTCGCACCTTCACATTATGCAGATCAACCTTGCGCGCCGCTAACGCTTTATCCAGCACCACCGGTTGAGCTTGCCCGAAATTGTAATCCACCCAGTTACCAGACTGCACAGCTTTAACTGCTTGTTCGGCAGAAACAAGCTTACTACGGTACTCTTGCACATGTTTCATAGCGCTTTACTTCCTTTCTGTAGATTTTCAATACCATCTTTAGCCGCACCCACCTTACAACTTCAAAGACTATCCAGCATTGAACTGACGTAAGATACCACATACTGAATACTGCATCGGGTGCGGCTAAAGGTTCTAAATAAGACATAGCCAGTGACCAGCAAAATGGTGACATTGGGGATCGGGATACGTGATGTCCCCTCTTACTTATTGAATTGGATTAGTTTTGCCTCGCCAATCGTTTGTAGATTTCCAATCTCTCTTTAGCGTCCCTCTCTGTCTTGTCATACAAATCGTCTGCCAATTCGGGGTACTCTTTTTTCATCGAGGAGTAACGAACCTCTCCCATCAGGAATTCCCTAAAGTTCTTCGTAGGTTCTTTCGAATCGAGAATAAAGGGATTTTTTCCTGCGTCTTTTAATGTTGGATTGTAACGATACAAAGACCAGTATCCGCAGTCCACTGCTTTTTTTGCTTCTTCCTGACTGCTGCTCATACCAGCTTTTAATCCATGATTAATGCACGGACAATATGCGATGATAAGTGATGGACCAGGATAAGCTTCAGCCTCAGCGATAGCTTTGATGGTCTGATTTCGATCAGCCCCCATGGCAATCTGAGCCACATAGATGTAGCCGTAAGTCATCGCAATCTGCCCTAAATCTTTTTTCTTGGTCTTCTTACCGCTTGCGGCAAACTTAGCTATGGCAGCAGCTGGAGTGGCTTTGGAGGACTGTCCGCCGGTATTTGAGTACACTTCAGTATCGAAAACGAAAACATTCACGTCTTCCCCAGAGGCCAGAACATGATCCAGGCCACCAAAGCCAATATCATAGGCCCAGCCATCACCACCGAACAGCCACTGGGACCGCTTCACTAGGAAGTCTCTATTTTCGTATATATAATTAAGTAGGGCATCGTCTTTTTTAACCTGTTCCAATGCGGCGATCAAGCGATCAGCCCGTTCTCTTGTTCCATCGCTAACCTCTTTTTGGACTAACCACTCGCTGCAGGCAGCATTAAATTCTTCTCCCAGATTCCGTTGGTTCGCTTCTGAAATAAGCATGGCAAGCTGGTTGCGAATCTGCTTTACTCCGAGCTTCATCCCCAGGCCAAATTCGGCATTATCTTCGAACAGTGAGCTGTTCCAGGCCGGGCCATGCCCGCGGTGATTTTTGGTATAAGGGATAGACGGTGTACTATTTGCCCAGACAGTGGAACATCCATGAGCGTTGGCAATCATCATCCTATCGCCAAAAAGTTGGGTCACGAGTTTGGCATAAGCTGTCTGCAAGCAACCAGCGCAGGCGCCGTTGAATTCGAGAAGAGGCTGTTCGAACTGGCTTCCTTTTACGGTTAATGGGCTCATAGGATTCTTCTTCGGTGAGAGACTGATCGCGTAATTCCATAAAGCGTCTTGTTCGATTTGACTACTCAAAGGCTGCATTACCAAGGCTTTCTCTTTCGCTGGACACACATTAACACAATTGCCGCAACCAGTGCAGTCCTTGGGAGAAATAGCCATACGAAATTCTAATCCATTTGCTCCGATCGCAGGTTTTGTTGTATAGCCGACAGGAGCCACAGCTACTTCCTCGGCAGTGGCCAAGATGGGCCTAATCGTAGCATGAGGACAAACATAGGAACACTGGTTACATTGTATACAATTGTCCGGTAGCCACTGTGGTACATTGATGGCAATGCCACGTTTTTCATAAGCCGATGTACCAAGAGGATGAGTACCATCTTCCATGCCTAAAAAAGCACTCACAGGCAACTTATCACCTTCTTGGCGATTCATGGGTACAAGGAGTTTGCTGATGAACTCAGGTACTGATTTTTGTTTTTCAGCACTGCAAACACAGACAGACTCTGCCTCCGTAGCCTGCTTCCATGAATCTGGCACATGAACTTTAACCAGTGCCGTAACGCCTTGGTCGATGGCGGCATTGTTCATGCTGATAATCTTTTCACCTTTGTTGCCATAAGACTTGACAACCGAGTCTTTGAGGTATTGAATGGCTTTATCTTCAGGAATAATGTTTGCCAGTTTGAAGAAGGCGGACTGCATAATCATATTGTAACGCCCGCCGAGGCCAAGGTCTCCAGCGATCTTCACGGCATTTATGGTATAGAATTGAATGTTGTTCTTGGCAATGTACTCTTTCATTGTTGCCGGAAGGTTTTTGTCTAACTCTTCCGCCGCCCAACTTGTGTTAAGGAGGAATATTCCGCCAGGTTTCAAACCATAGAGGATGTCGTACTTATCTACATAGGACTGCTGGGAACAACTGATGAAATCGGCTTTGTTGATGAGGTAAGGAGACTTGATAGCTTGGTCGCCGAATCGAAGGTGCGATATGGTAATTCCGCCAGATTTTTTAGAGTCATAGGCAAAGTATGCTTGAGCATACATGTCAGTATTGTCGCCGATGATCTTGATGGCATTCTTGTTAGCCCCTACTGTGCCGTCGGCTCCAAGACCCCAGAACTTACAGGCTGTCGTGCCGGCGACGGTAGTGTCGATATCCTCGCCAAAAGGTAAAGAAATATAGGTTACGTCATCGACAATGCCGACAGTGAAGTGGTCTTTGGGCTGATCTGCCTTGAGATTTTCGAACACTCCGTGAATGTGGCTCGGAATAACGTCTTTACCGCCCACTCCACAGCGACCACCTACGATGACTGGCTGCCATTCTTTGCCGTAAAAGGCGGTCTTAACGTCGAGATAAAGAGGCTCAGCTAAAGCGCCCATTTCTTTGGTTCGGTCAAGAACAGCAATTTTTTGTACTGTTTTGGGAATATACTTGAAGAAATGTTCGATGGAAAAGGGACGATAGAGATGCACGTTAAGGAGCCCGACTTTTTCACCCCGGGCATTCATGTAATCTACCACTTCTTCGATAGTTTGGCACATGGAACCCATGGCGATAATTAGGCGAGCAGCGTCGGGGACACCGTAGTAATTAAATAGATGGTAGTCTTGGCCGGTGAGTTTATTTATTTCGGCCATATAACCTTCCACAATATCTGGCAGTTGTTGCCAGTAACGATTGGCTACTTCCCGTTGTTGGAAGTGAATATCAGAATTTTGTACAGTCCCCCGGAAAACTGGGTGATCAGGATTGAGCGCATTTCGGCGAAAGCTGTTAACGGCATCTTGGTCAAGTAGCTTGGCCAGTTCGTCATATTCAAGAACTTCGATTTTCTGAATTTCATGAGACGTACGAAACCCATCAAAGAAATTCACGAAGGGCACACTCCCCTTAATCGCTGAGAGGTGAGCCACCGCTCCTAGATCCATGACCTGTTGAACACTGCTTTCGGCAAGCATGGCAAATCCGGTCTGACGTGTAGCCATAACATCAGTATGATCACCAAAAATACTGATGGCATTGGTCCCAACAACCCGTGTCGCGACATGAAATACGCCAGGCAACAATTCCCCTGCAATTTTATACATATTGGGGATCATGAGCATCAAACCCTGAGAGGCGGTATAGGTAGTGGTAAGGGCACCAGATTGGAGGGATCCGTGTACGGCGCCAGCCGCTCCGCCTTCAGATTGCATTTCCACAACTTCTACTGTCTGTCCAAAGATATTCTTCTTCCCCTTAGCAGCCCAATCATCCACATGTTCAGCCATATCTGAGGCCGGAGTTATAGGGAAAATAGCCGCCACATCGGTAAAAGCATAAGATACATAGGCTGCCGCAGTATTCCCGTCCATGGTTTTCATTCTTCTTGTCATAGATTATTTATCCCCTTTCATTCTCTATAATTTTTCTCTAACATGTAATTCAACTCGTAAACAATAGTTATTTGCAGTCTCCTTCAAATAGCCGGTTAATTCTAACTTGTTTTCATGGTTTGTTTCACAATTTATTTCCTCCTTCGCAAGGGTAATCTCTCAAAACCTAGGAATTTATAGATTAAGGCGTTTGGCCTTAGTCCTTTGAAGTTAGGCTACAAAAAACACATAGTCCGTTCCGTTATAAAGAACAGTCGTTTCAGTTGTTTGGTAAAAAATTTGACAATCATCCCCCGTTATAAAAGCTGAAGATAAATGTATAGCTCGTTTGTTCCAATATAAAGAACGATCGTTCCAATTTTGTTCTTTAAAAAATGCCTCTTACATTATTGAGTTACATTTGACATCTTTCAGAAAAATCCTGCTAGATTTTAATTTTTTCACTGTATTTTACGTACGCTAAGTCATTCGGCTTTTATTCACTGTCGAGGTTAACAATGTATTAATTTCAGTTGGAGTATAGTAAAGGCTGCCGCCTGGAACATATTTCCACCACCAGTGCGACAGCCCCTCCCTCCTTAACATAAACTATATTATTGAAATTGCAAGTAGCTTTACTTATTCTCGACTGTTCCCGTTCGTTTTGGGTCATCTATTTTGTTATACCCAGCGGCATAATAAGCAACTGTTGCAATTATTAACCATATTGGTCCAACAATAAGGGATATCCTATCGTTAGGATCCAGAGCCATTGCACCTATAACGAATACAAGGAACGCCATAGTTAACCAATTGCAATAAGGGAACCCTCTCATGGGGAATTTCAATTTTGCAACTTGTTCAGGTGTAAGTCTCTTTCTGAAATTCAGTTGAGCCCACATTATCATAAACCAAGCAAAAACTCCTACGAACGTTATAATGTTTACTAAGTAATTAAACACTTCGGCAGGTATTAAGTAATTTAAGACAACACTAATAAGCATCATGACTACCGATGCTAATATGCCTTTACGAGGAACACCTGATTTACTTAATTCCGATAAACATTTGGGTGCTTTTCCTTGTAAAGAAAGATTATAAAGCATACGCCCAGCTACGTATATACCACTATTACATGCTGATGCTGATGCAGTTATAACAACGAAATTAATTATACCTGCAGCGGCAGGAATACCAAGCTTAGCAAAAATTATAACAAAAGGACTTCCTATTGTGCCCATTTGTTCCCATGGATAGATAGATAAGATAACAAACAATGCGCCAACATAGAATATTAAAACTCGCCAAAAAACCTTATTGATGGCTGACGGGATTGTCTTTTCAGGGTTTGCAGCTTCGCCAGCTGTAACACCGATTAGTTCCATTCCGAAGAAGGCAAATGCAACCATAACCAATGCAATGATAGTTCCCTCCATTCCGTGAGGGAAGAACCCACCATGAGTCCAAAGATTAGAAATGCCAACTGGAACACCGCCGTTACCAAGACCGAAAATTATCATAGCTAATCCAAAGATTATCATAGCAACGATTGTAATAACCTTTATTAAGGCAAACCAGAATTCAAATTCTCCAAATGCTTTAACAGCAGTTAAATTAACGCCTGTTAATAAAACTACGGTCACTAATGCGGACACCCACTGTGGTATCTCTGGCCACCAGTAGTTGATATAGACACCAATTGCTGTCGGGTCAATCATACAGACAAGACCCCAAAAAAGCCAGTATGACCAACCCGTTAAGTAGCCCGCCAAAGGTCCAATATATTCATGTGCATAAGCACTAAAAGAACCTGACACAGGATTTTCAACCGTCATTTCCCCGAGTGCACGCATTATGAAATATACAAATACACCACCAAGTGCATAAGCAAGTATTATTGACGGTCCAGCAGCCTTTATAGCGGATGCTGACCCTAAGAACAAGCCAACACCAATGGCACCGCCAATTGCGATAAGTTGTATATGTCTTTCCTTTAAGTCACGGTTTAGGTTTTCATGCATAGAATCGTGTCTTTCAGCCATTTTCTTTATTGCCCCTTTCTCATACTCATGATTTGGAACTTTCTTATGCCTTTTTTACACCAATGAATGACATAGATACTTTATGACGTGTTTAGTAGATTAAACATTCTTTCTGTCCCCCCAATTCCGTCGAATTTTAGATCGGGCGCTATTTATTATAGTAGGCACGATATTCTTGTACTTGTTTCATAGCGCTTTATCTCCTGTTTGTATATCTTCAGTACCATCTTTAACCGTACCCACCTTACGACTCCACATATTAGCCAGCGTTGAACCTGACGTAAGATGCCACATACTGAATACTGCAGCGGGTATAGCGGCTAAAGGTTCTAAATGAGCCATAGCCAGTGCAACCGCTAAACCGGCATTTTCCATTCCTATCTCAAAGGAGATGGCTCTTGCCTTTTTTGGGGGCATACCTAACAATCTAGGCATCCAATAACCAAGGGTAAACCCTGTCAAATTATGCATCGCCACAGCTGCAAAAATGATAAGTGCAACCGTCGCTAATTTACTTGCACTGAGAGCAACAACTGCGGTATTAATTATAAGGATGGCAATGACCGATATCATTGGCAAAATTTTTTGAATATTGACAACATAGTTAGGCATGAATGTATTTAATGAAATACCTATCGCAACAGGAATGATTACTACCACTAGGATGTCAAGGAGCATAGCTTGGGCGTTTATCGGTACAAGTGCACCAGCCAGAGCCATGAATAAAAAGGGTGTTGCAATGGGTGCAATTACCGTATTAATACTAGATACTGTCACCGAAAGCGCCGTATCTCCTTTAGCAATAAAAGTCATGACATTGGAAGATGTGCCACTCGGGCAGCATCCAACAAGTATCAACCCAGCAGCAAGTGCTGGCGGTAATCCAAAAAGTTTTGCAACACTAAAACCCACGAACGGCATAATCATATATCGTAAAGCCACACCATACAACACATCTTTGGGGCGGGAAAGGACTAATTTAAAATCATTCAGTTTCATGGTCAGTCCCATGCTAAGCATGATGATTCCTAATAAATAAGTGACATATTTTCCAGCAGGCTTAAATGGTTCAGGATTCAAAAAGGCTATAATTGCAAGAAGTACTAACCACAGGGTGAAAAACTTCGTAATAAAATCCCCAATTCTTACAATTGTTTTCATTTTTTTCTTCCTCCCTTTGATCCCCTAATATTATTACGTCTTCAACACCATATGCCATTGCAACGAAAAGTTTAGTAGGACAGTAGACATAATGATACCATTATGTGTTCAATCCCCCTCTTAGCATCATATCCCGCATATAAGATTCTTACTGTTTCACTAGATCGAACATTTTTCCAGGATTTAAAATACCTTTAGGATCTAATGCTTTTTTTATGCTGATCATGATCTGAAGTTCCACGGGATCTGCATATTTTTTCATATCTTTGACTCTTTTTGAACCAATGCCATGTTCTCCAGATAATCTACCTCCCAATCCATAAATGACTGGGAATAAATCATTATGGAAGGCCTTCACCTTTTCATCCCATTCTTCGTCTGGTATGTTAAATTTCATCAAATCAGTGTGAATATTTCCATCACCAATGTGGGCAACAGTCATGGTTGCAATGCCATATTTCTTTTCTAATTCAGGCAAACAATTCACTGCTTCATAGATTTTGTCCAGTGGAACTACAAAGTCTTCCGCATAATAGACTAAACTAGCATCTCTGGCAGCTTCTCCGTAATTTCTTCTGGCTTTCCAGATACGCTCCTCATCTGCGATCAACATTTCCACGGCACCTACGTTTGCACACAACTCATCAAGAATTTCTGATTTTTTATCAATGTCGTCTTCATCGAAAGCTTCTATCGTAATAATGACATAAATACCGTCTTTATCTGCCCAAGGCAAATCAACTTTAATATATTTTCCACAGCAGTTAATAGCCTGATTGTCCATATATTCAATACTTGTTGGATCCACACCAGCTTTAAGAATTCTATTCGGTAAGCTCAGCGCTTTTTCGTTGTCCGTAAAAATTGCAAGTATGTCGATATGGTACGGAGCTAAAGGTCTGAGCTTCAGGGTAGCTTGAGTAACGATACCAAGTGTCCCTTCAGATCCGACAATCAATTTTTCTAAGGCATATCCTGTGCTTCTTTTTTGGAGCCTCGCACCAACATTCACAATTTCTCCTGTAGGAGTAACCATTTCAAGAGCATAGACTTGATCCCGTGTTGTTCCATACTTAACAGCTTTGTTACCTCCAGCATTGGTTGCCATATTGCCGCCGATTTGACAGCTATCACTGCTGCATGGATCTCCCGCATACAACAATCCGTGACGTTTTGCCTTTGCTTGTACTTCAGCTGTACGGACTCCAGCTTGGACAACTGCATACATTCCTTCCTCATTGAACTCTACTATTTTGTTCATGCGTTCCAACACCAATACAATCCCACCATGCACCGGAATTGCACCTCCTGCAAGACTTGTACCCGCGCACCGCGGCGTAATTGGCACAGTGTATTTGTTGGCCAATTTTACAACTGCTGCGACCTGTTCGGTGTTTTCCGGAAAAACAACTACTTCTGGCAAATGATGATATTTGGGATTGGATTCCTCATCCGTTTTATAAACTTCTAGCTTTTCCGGATCAGTGGTGACAAAGCGGTCTCCTAAAACTAAAATTAACTCTTGTATCAATTCTCCTGTTACTTTGTTGTACTGATACATAATGTCCACTCCTTTTACTTATTGAATTAATAATTAATTTTGCTTCGCCAATTGTTTATAGATTTCCAATCTCTCTTTAGCATCCCGGCCTATCTTGCCATAGCAGGCTAATTCTAACTTGTTTCCAGAGATTGTTTCATAACGTATACCTCCTTCGTAAGAGTACCTCTCAAAATCCAAGAAATTATAGATTAAGGCGTTTGCCCTTAAACCCATAAAGATAGGCTGCAAAAATCATAATAATGGAAAATTCGCAAAATTAAGCCACCCCAGCAATAGCAATGGGGCAATCCTAACTTAACTGGCCAGAATAATAAACGCCAGAGAGATGTAATCTTAAAAAAATAACCATCCATCTATTTGCCCTAGAAAGAAGCTGAAGTATAATCGACTAGGATATCTCCTTGTCACAAAATCCAGAAATTAAGTAAAATATATACCGTTCTATTATAAGGAACGATCGTTTCGATTATTTTGCAAAAAAATTGAATCCGCCCTGGCAAATTAACTAAGTTAACTTTGGTCTATCTTCCCGACTTAGTAACAGTCTGGTTGTAAGTCGCCGCAGATAGTATATTGACTTAATTGGTTAGAACCTCTCCTTGTCATAAAAGCTAAAAATCGGATATATATCAGTTGTTCCACAATAGAGAACGACCGTTTCAATTTCATTTTAAAAAACACATTAATTTTATTAAGCAGTGTTCGACCCCTCTTAGAAAAAATCCTGCTAGATTTTATTTTTTTAAATATTTTTTATAATATAAACAAATCCTCTTGAAAAAGCTGTCCTCAATCTCTCCACACAAAGAAATCATTTGGAGATTGAAAAAATCTGTATTATGTTTATATAACTTACTTATTATAACCAAGTCGGCTAGAGATATCTTTAGTTACTTCTTTTAGTAATGTAACGAATTCAGGAAGCGCCTTATCAGTCAATCGAACCTTAGGACTGGCAATACTCACTGCAGCCACTACTTTACCAGTAAAGTTGAATACAGGAGCTGCTACACATCGCAGCCCAATCACAATTTCTTCATCCTCAAAAGAGTATCCTTGTTCCTTAAATACCTGAAGCCGTTTCTTTAAAATTTCCGGATCAGTCACTGTATTTTCCGTACACTGAGTCATTCGCCCTTTATTCACTATCGAGGTTAGTAAGTTATTAATTTCAGCCGGAGTATAATTGGAAATAATAGCCAGACCCAACCCAGAGCAATAAATCGGTACACGAGTTCCTACCTCTAGCCCCATGCGCAATGGTTCGGGACTTTCTATACGATCTAAATACATTACCTCTTCGCAGTCCACTATACCTAGATTAATCGTTTCTTTAGTAGCCATAGCTAACTGCTCCATATAAGGCTTTGCAACCTCACGAATGCCTAGCCTGTTAACGACTTTGCTGCCCATCTCAAAGAGCTTTAAACTCATTCTATATTTTTCTGTTTCCGTCTGTTCAACATATCCATTGACCCGCAATGTAGTGATTAACCGGTGAATCGTTCCTTTTCCAAAACCAAGCTCTCTATGTAAATCAGAAATTCCAATTTCACCGAAACGACCCAAAGCTTCCAAAACAGCTAATGCTTTATCTACAGAATTCACCGTATTATTTTTTGAATTCATTGTTATTTCTCCTTAAGTAGTTTATAATGCATGGGAAATAAAATAATTATATCATTAAAAAACAAGAAAGATAGTTTAAGTCAAAAAAATTCTTTAAATTATCGAATTTTGCACCAGACTCGCGTTCTGCTTTTTCAATCTCTTGATTTTATTATTGGTCATACCACTTTGACGTTTTTCCATAAATGCACCTCGCAGGCTTTATTAATTTAGGCTCCCCTAAATGACACTCTACAATCTAATGCCTTCTGCTCCCATTGGAGCAGAAGGCAAAATTGCGGTACCACCTCTGACTCCGTAAATTCCTCACAGAAATCCCCACAACGAGTGCAAGCGCACTCATACGCTATATCGGGCATAACCCGTCGAACCCTACTCCATTCAGGAAGCGGCTCCAGGATGTATTCGCATCAGTACCTCTGCGGCCTTGCACCAACCGGCTGCTCTCTAAATGAGGTAAATCTGGCCTATTTCTTCCTTTCATAGCTTTTACATAATTCAATTATTTTTATTAAATTTTAGTTGATTAAACAGTAAAAGTAAAGTCAAAATTACACATGGTGTGACATCTTGTGACTTTCAATCAATATATTTAAGAATATCGTTTGCAGAGTCTGTTTAAGCAACCATGCCAATTTACTCTTTTCCATTTTCATTCTGCTAAGGAGCCATTCAATAACCATATCTGTACCACCACGAGAGGCTATATCAATGCAAAATGCATTGCCTCCGAATAACGTCAGCACCCTTAATCGCTAGATATTTCTCATATGTTTTTCTCGTAATCGCAATGTCATAACTCCGAAGACCGTTATTATCACGGAGGGGCTCACTTGGGAGGCATCATTGATGCGTTATCTTGACATTTATCAAGAAAAATATGGTGTATTACATCTAAGGAAACATATACCACATTTCCCCACATCCCTTGAAACCAGTCAGCGCCTGGCTTGAAGGGATGTGTTTTCTTTTCAGCAGAACTGTGCACTCAACGTGCTTAGATCATCCGAAGAAAGTTGTATGATTTTCTATTGGAAAATTTGAAGATTGCAGAAAAGGCGGAAGTATAATAGCTTCGGCAAACTAGATGCCTCCGGTACGTTTTACAGGCCGGGAGCAATATTCTCTTTCTTTGCTCCATTTCGTCTATCCCAAGGCTCACCTTATCTTGCCAAACTATGCGGTTCTTTTGTTCTTTCACGTACCTGTACGGCTTCTTGAATGGCCTTCGCCTTTTCAATCACACTTTTCCCCTTAAATTCCGGAAAATCCAACACAGCTAGGTTTTTCTCCAGCATCGCGCCCGCAATTCCCTTTGCCTGCAGGCTTTCTGCCGCCTGCAGAAGGGATGTGTATTCCTGTTCTTTAGGTTTTATAAGGCTTGTAGGATCTTTCTTATACGCCCGATACTGCGCCTGCGAAATTTCTTGAACCTTACCGTCTAAGACCAAGGCATACCGGCTCTGTGTTTTCGTTCCATCGGTACGGGCCTGCCCATAAGCAACTACGGTTCCGTCTTTTGCATCATGCAAAATAATCTGCCCGCCTTCCTTTGCCGAACCTTTGAATTCGGCAATCTTTTTATCTTGAACAAAGCTCATGCGGTCCTTTTCATTTTGCAGCATGATATAGGGAAGTTTAAATTCTTTTGTGTCATACGCCGCGATGGAGGCAATAACGAACGTTTTACCTTTTCCCCTTGCGCCGGCCAGGCTCCTGTCGATTTCTTTTTCCTCCTTTTTCATTTCCGCCTGAATCTCTTTAAGGCGTTCTTTAATCTGTGCCTTTTCGTCCGAGGCAATCTGGCCATTTTTTATCTTTTCCACGATTTCTTCCAGTTCCTTTTCCGGCTGCTTCACAGTGCTTTCCACTTGCGGCTGCGCGGTTGCAAGCTCTTTCGCTGTTTCGCGGTCAACTTCAATGAAATTGCCTTTTTGATACTGATAATAAGAAACCTGGGTTTTAAGCGTCTGATAGTTCTCCTGCACAACTGCGAATACCATATCCTCCTTCGGTTCATAAACAAACAAAGAACCCGGTTCTCCTAAACCGTTGCGTCCGGTATAACCGCCCACCCGTTGCAGGTGTCCATAGGCATTCGTGCCGTTCATAAAAGAAAAACTACCATCCTGGCGCACAAGAGCTACCGACGGATTGGCCAGCCGCTCTTCATCAAACCCCGGCATCTCCTTTAATACGACTTTCTCCCTGGCAAGCTGCAAAATAGGCTGTTCGTGCATTTGGCCGTTTGTGTATTTCATGCGCGCTGCCATTTCCGTTTGATTTTCCGCTATATCCTTTTTCCATATCACATAAATTCCGTTTTCTTCCGGCTGGTTGATATAAAACTGCCCCGGCTTCCCCTCACGGCCACCAGAATAACTGCCGTAAAAATGGCCCTCCTGTTCACCGCTTTTGCAGGTACGTTTGCCATTTTCCACAATCTCTTTTGCAACCCACATTTGATACCGTTCGGGATCATAGCCCTTTGGCATATCCAAAACGACTTTCCCTTTATCCTCCACTTCAAAGGGACGGAATTTACGCTCATAGCCAACGCTATTTTCAGCCTCCTGCCTACTCATCTCAACGGCTTTACCATTTTCCACGCGGTAAAAATGCAAATGATGTTTATTCATCTGCAAATCCTTTTGCCCAACGACAAACACCTGCTCAGGGCCGGGATTCACAACAAAAGCCTGCTGAAACTCTCCTGCCTGGCCAACCACACGTCCAACGACTTTTGCTTCCGGGTTGCCAGCCGCATTCAGTTCAATGCCATCCTTCGTAAATTCACAAACCCATGGTTTTCCCAACTTTTCCGTTGAATAGGCGCCAAATTCCTTTACCACAACGATTTCATTATATTTTTTATACCGTTCCATCTGCTGCTCTATATTGTCCTGCACCTTACTTGCCCGTTCCGTGGGCAAAGCCGCATAATAGCGGTCCTTCATTTCCACAATCATGTCTTTTTCCACCGCGTCAAAATTTTGCCCGTTATAATTCATATATTCGATATTACTTTCCCGCGTCTGATAGTTTTTCTGCCCGGTTGCATAGATTCTGCCCGGTTCCGCTTCTTTAATATACAGTACGCCTGCATCGCCATTTTCCGTATTTCCGCTATAAGTAAAAGGAATATTAAAATCCAGTTTTCCGCTGTCAAGCACCTTGGCCGCCCAGGGTTTTCCCTTTTCCCTCGTATCATACGCTTCAAACGCACGAATTTCCATATCTGCCATTTTACCCGCTCCTTTCGGTGATTATCATCCGTTTAGTTTTACGCTACCATGAATCACTCCGCCTGGCACACCCTTTTCCTGCAAAAAAGGGTACCCTAAGGCGTTATTCTGAAAAATCCGGCATACCCGGCGCTTTCGGTTTCGTAAATACCGCTTTATCGCTTGCACTTTGCCCATACGGTGAGGCAAACTGCATGTGAAGATTACGGCGGTTTTGGGCTTGAACCCGCATTGTTTCATCAATTTTGGACTGTTCCCGGACAGCAAGTAATGCATTTTGCAAGCCAATCAAACGATTGCGTTGCAAATTTTCCGTCGCCTGCCTCCCTTCCAAGCCTGCCTGCGCCTGGAGTGCTGCCAATTGACCTTCGGCGGAGGCCGAAATAGCCAAACTCTTTGCTAACATGTCTGTGCGCGCCGTATAGCTCTGGCTGCTCTCTTGGTTGTAGGCAAGGATGCTGCGATACATCGAATCGAGATAACGCAGTTTATTCTCTTCCGACTTATTTAGGTCGCTGCCGTTACTATCGGTAATGAAAAGCAGGGCAGTTTCATCCTCCGCCCGGGCAAAAACGGCTTGGTCTTTTTGGGATACCTGCGTCTCGGCTAGGAACTGCCAAAAGCCGTCCCACACCGCGGGCGTCAGGTTTTTTATTTCTTTCCAAAGCTCGTCAAGTCGTCTTAACTGCTCAATCGTCGTTTTGAGTTCCTTATGAGTATCCTGTTTCTCTTCTGTATAGTCATGCACCATGCCCCCCTGCCGTGCCAGGTCCAGCATGGTAAAGATGGAAGGTTTGGAATCCCGCCAGGAAATATCGGTTGGGCTATAATAGGCCGGTGGATCATACGGACGGGTTACACCCGGTATGCTCCAGGCCAAAGCGTTAGTAGAGAGCAGGGCTAAACTACCGGCAAGTATGCCCAGTACCCCGATTTGTCGAATCCGTACATGTACTTTCATTCTATTCCTCCTCTGTTTACGTACTGCGCCAGCGAAATCCCTCGCCGGAAAAGGTACGCAGAATGACTCCGCTTACACGGCTGCCAATGATGGCCGTAAGCAATACGAAGAAGAAGCGTTCAACCGCCAGCACAATGTCAAAAGTCGCACTGCTTCCGCCGCCCTTTTCTTCCAGTTTTTCCAGGTAATTGACCGTTTCTTCGGGCAGTACCGAACTTCCAACCCAGGCTGCACCTGCGTTCCAGGCGATGGCGACTTCCCGCCAGTCTCCATAGCTCTCATAATACGCAAGCATCTTATAGCGGGCAACACGGTCCTGATTGGCTGGCGTCCAGTCAGAACCTGCCGGCAGTCCGGCCTCTTCACACCACGCATCCCAGTTCGACTCTAAAATTTGATATTTCCCTCTCGCGCCGTAGGCATTCGCCGGCTCTGCGTAATCGCCGCCAGATTCAATATCACCAATGACTTCCATAAACCGGTCAAGCGTCATATCCTGTGTCCCGGTATGATTGGTTATTAGCCCGTCCTGTGGAATAATCTGCACCATGAGCGACAGGAACATCGCAAAGAAGGTCATCCACATGAGCTTGATGGCTGACGCAAAAAGCCCGTTAATACCGAAATTGGCAAGCGGCAGGTCTGACGTATACCGGAAACCGGCGAGTGTGACACTAACTACGCTGCATACGCCCATGAGATAAAATTCCATATAGGCCAGCATAATTTGGATGCCCATAAACAGAAAGATCGCCACCGTCAGAATGCCTAATAGAAACACGATCGCAATGAGGCCCTTATTGAAAAAAATCGCAATCGGACTGTGAAAGCTTTCAATGTAATTAAAGTAAGGCGCCGTCAATTGCATCCCCTGTTGAATCACCGCCGTTGGATCGGAAACAGCCTCCAGCGCCGTTTCCATATCTTTTTGGAACATCAGCGCTGCAGAGCTGACAAAATATTGCTTTACCAAATCGACAAGGGTGCCCCAGTTCTGCAAAAAGAAGAGCAACATCCCATAGAATACCGATTTATGCAGCAAGAACTCGAACATGCCCTGCGCGCTTTCCTGCCGGAACATACTCCAGAGAAAGGCCAACGCTAAATCCATCGTAATAAGGCAAATAAACAGCGTCAGCATTTCTTGCTGCAACAGTTTCAGTCCCTGTATGCAGGCAGCCGCCATTTTTTCGACCATATCCCTTAGCGGCAGCGCGAAATCATAAAAAATGGAGAAGTCAACCGGAACAAACAGTTCTTCCGCATCGCCCTCGGAACCGCCGGACGCTGGCAAACCGCCCAAATAATCCTCCGGGTTGACAACCTCACCGGTCAGTCCGCCGTAGCCGGTACTATTTCCTACCCGCACCTCAAAATGCAGGCAATCCCCCGATACCGTTCCCGTAGAGCCAGAATAGGCAATCAATTCACCTTGTTCCACTTGTTTTCCGGCAAAGCTCCCGGCAAGGCTGCTCAAATGGGCATAGCCGGTACGGAGAGTTCTGCCGCTGTCGTCCTGGCCGTGATTGATCAAGATATAGTAGCCGTAGCCGGAGATCCAACCGCTATATTCGACGGTGCCGGCGGCAGCCGCATGAACTGCCGAGCCTTCCGTCGTTCCCAAATCGACACCGGCATGCAGGCGCGGTGTCCCGTAAACCGGATGCAGACGCCAGCCGAAATCACTCGTTTTCGGTGCCGCCACTGGGTACTGCATCGATAGATTGGCATAAGCAAAGCACGGGACTGCAAAAAGGAATGCCAGCAAAAGGAAACTGCGTAAAAGCTTCCTGGCAAAGGCACCTTTAATCATGGGTATCCACAGCAAGCGGCGGACGTTCATAATCATAAGGCTGTGCATAGCGTCCGCTGCCCCAGGTCAGCCCGGAGCGATGCATACGATCCGCTTTGTCGTTTTTTACGGCCCGGTACTGCCGCCTTGCCGCGGCAAACGGTCCCGTCGTCTTCCAGGCATTCTGCGCTCTCTGCCTGAGTATCTGACCCCAGGACGCGCCGCTGCCGCCTGCCATTTGTCGGGCGATCTCCATTTTCGCCACCTGCGACATGCCCATCGTTTTTGCGGCTACGGCTGCTGCGACCGCCGTTTTCACCGGTTCGAAAATATCCCCAGAACCAAGGGATGGCTGTCCGTTCATCAGCCCGGCAATTACCTTGGGCAGCTGCATCACCATACAAGCAAGCACAATGCCGCCGAACATCACTTCTGCTGCCGCTGCCAAATCACCCAAGCCCCCGGTCGTATTGCCATCCTTTAACGGTTCGGCCAGCGACAGTAATGTCGGTTGAATGACCGTCGCCACAAAGGAAATGGCGGCCATTTTGATCCCTAAATTAAAGACCGCGCCAGTTGCTTTCTCAAAAAGAAATTTGGACTTATCCCAGACACCGAACGGAATTAATACCGTAGCAAGCGTTACAATCGTCCAAAATTCCACCCGGCACATAAACAGGGCAATGGCGGTAAAAATGACCGCAGCCAGTGTGACGATCAAAATAACAAGACTGGCTAAAACACCGCCGATATTTGACCAACTTAGCGTTTTGATTCCCTGCCAGGAAGCGTCCAGGATTTCCAGGCCATTACTCCAGATCGAATCCGGCTGGAGCGGCAGGGAACTGCCTGATACCAGCTGTCCTGCCCGCTCAAAGGAGGTAAATATTTTTGTCGCCAGAGCCATGCCCTCGGTCCAATTGCTTAATATCCACATGAAAATTCCGTACTTTATCGCTTTGGACAGCAGATATTTCGGTCCGACTTCATTTAAGCGAAACATGGGCGTCCAGGAAAAATCGAGCACAGCCAGGAAAATCAACAATTTAAAAGCTGCCGGAAACAAAGCTGCGGCTCCGCTGTGGCAAACAGAAATGTAATAGCGCATCATTGAGCTTAGAAAATCGGTTCCCTCTCCTGCCGTGCGGTGTGTTTCAATAACCGGAGGGCTAACCCCGCCGGAGACAATTGCCGGATCAGTGACTTGAAAAAAAGCACTGTTTAGCCAACTGCCAACCAACAGGACCATACTCGTTCCCAGTATCGTGTTTAAGGTGGTCCGCGCCATGCCGCCGACTTCCCCGAACATCAGCAACAGCCCGGTTGTGGCAATGGCCACGGTACAAATGATACGGGCCACACTGCCGGTCAATTCGGCGTTGCTGGTGTCAATAGAAAAAGTCCCTCCGGACACGCTGACTTCGCCGATAAGGTGCGTCAACACAGTATCCCATGGAAGCGAAGACGCTGCCGCAGAAACGGTACTCATACTGGGAAGCAGCAAGAAGAGCAAGGCTGCGAGAATAACAAAGGGCTTTGCCAAAAAAATCGCCCTCGTCCTCATTCGTACTCCTGTGCCAGCCAGTCCGGATAAATTTTATTGAAAACCTCCTGCGGATTTTTTGGTTGTTTGACAATGGCATTTTGTACCGTCCGGTGCGTATTCGCAGCCGACAATTCCAAGATAGCCTTGGCTGCCGCTTTTTCCTGGTTTTCCTTTAGATAGTTTTCGGCTATCATCCCGGTCTGTTGGGCAATCAGCTGCGTTTCCTGCATCTGCGAGGCGGCATTCACGGCTGCTACCTCCGTTCCCGCCTGCTGCGCCTGTTTCTGCCCTTCGGCTTCGGCTGAATTTTTCAGGGCTTTCTGCAGTACAGTCGTATCGCTGTTGATTTTTTGCGCGGTTTTCGCTAACTGAAGCGTATCGCGAAATGTATTTTCTAGCGCCTTATACGAGGAGCCGGATACGTTCAGATAGGTGGCGACATCAAAGGATTGTCCTAAAATATCCTCGATGCGCCCACCTTTTTCATCCCAAATTCCCTCTAACTCCTGCCCCATAATTCCCTGAAAAACCTTCATTTTTTCTTCCAGACTCTTTTGCCGGCTGGCAATTTCATCGCTGTATTGACCTAAAGCACCGCTGTCAAGCCCTTTGATATTAAGCAAATCAAGCGCCAGTTGCTTAATCAAGTTCAGCGACGTCAACTCGGTATTCACTGCGGTTTTCGTATTGATGGCAATATTTTTTAAGTCGACGACCGCGACCGCGGCATTGGCCGGAAGACTTGCCACCAGTGCGGCCGCACCGGTTCCCACCAAAACCGCGCCAATAACCAGTACGTGCTGTATGGACCTTTTCATCGAACATCCCTCCCTCTCATTTATAAAAATGGTGGTCAATTTGACCACCACTCCGGCGTTTCAGCGGCATTTTCCGGTATAAAGGAAAACGAATCCCCATTTTTTTCTACACAATAGGCCGGTTCGGTAGCCCCTTGCCTTCACCAGTACCACTGCCAGGAACTCCTCTTGATTTAAACTCAGATGCGGTGGATAAATAAAATAAATCCCCTGTACCTTGGCGACCCGCAATGCTCCTTTTTCCATTACGCAACCCGCTCCTTTTCCTTTGCATATCTACCGATGGCAGCAAAGTAGGCTTCCGAAGGTTTTTCGTACTTTTTAGCCAGCGTGGTCAAAACACGCTCTTCATCCTGCAGTTCCTGCTGCATGAGATCAATATAGATGTCCCGGTGCAGCGGCAACGTCAGATCAACTGCCGCGTTCTTGTCTTCTTCCTGTTCTTCCTGACTTAACTTGCCATGCAAGGTTTCGAATACTTTTAAATAGTAAGCATCGCTTTTTATAGTCGCCTGTTCTGCCGCACTGTTTAATACCCCCTCCCGGTAAACCAGATACCCTTTACCGTAAGAAGCCTCTGCCGCCTGTGTGCCAATAACAAAATCCCGCTCCGCCTCTTGTTGCATAACCAGTGCAGCCAGAGGTATTTTCTTTTCCTGCGCATCCGACAATTGCTGTTTTTCCGCAGCGGTAAAATCCTTTGTTTTGCCAAAAGCAGTCCATAGTTCTGTAAAATTCTCCAAAGAGCAACCAACTGCACCGGCTTGTTCTTCCAGGCGTTCGGCTTCGGCCAATTCAAAAAGGCCGCGCAGGTATTCTTCCGGCACTAAGATTCCATATTCTTTGGCGGCAAAGGCTAGTTCGATATCGTTGCAGGCGTTGGCATAGAGTTCATATGCATACCGCGCCCGCTCCTCTTTTCTCCAGGCTGCTGCCTTTTCTTTCATCCTCCTGATTTTTGCCTCACCTTCATACGCACGTAACTCCTCAAAGTCAATAAGCGCTCTTGTTTCCTCAGAATTAAGGATGTATGGCTCCATTTCCGAATCGAAATCAATATGAAAACAAGCCGCATACATCTGAAAGAAAATATCCCTTGCAATTTGGTTCAACTCCACTACATGCATGATCATCCCTCCTGTCGATTGATTTACAAATTAACTGTAACAAAGATATGGCAGAGGAATCATACCCGTTTCCGGCAACCTGCCGTGTGCTTTTTCGCTACTCATATTGCCCACCGGCACTGCGCCTGACAAGGGTGAAGTGCACGCTGCCGCGCCCTTGTCAGTCACAGCACCGGTGGGCCTTTTATTCGCGCAAAAAGCACACGACAGTGTTTTGGGGAAAATTATAATGTGAAGGGGAAATGAAAAATGAATCAAGTAAGTTTAGTGGGAAGACTCGCACAGGAGCCGGAAATATTCTACAGCAAGGAAGGAAAGGCAGTTGCCAAATATCGTCTTGCCGTTCCCAAAATGAACAAAAAAGAAGCGGATTTCATTCAATGCGTATCGTTCGGAAAAACTGCCGAAACCATTGGAAACTATGTAACGAAAGGCCAGCAAATTGGCGTTACCGGTCGCATTGACACCGGCAAGTACACAACACGGGAAGGTCAAACGCGTTATTATACGCAGGTTATCGTACCGACCTTTACCTTTGGCGCGAAGCCACAGACTTCCAGCCACTCTACCCCCATTTCGGAAGAAATTCCATTTTGAAAATACTTCGCCTAGCATCGCTTGACGCAAAAACTGACGTCAAGCGATGCTTTTTATTAAAAACGTAAAAATACCGGCTATCTTGCCGGTAGTGATTCTATTAAAATATCTATTCTGGCGTAAATAAAGGAGGTTATTACGATGGCAATTGCATTCAAAGTCATTGGCGAGGTGCAAAAAGTGATCGACAACAAAGGCAGAACGCAAGGCTTCGGCGTGTTGTTGGAACTGTATTTCCCGGACGGTCAAACACGGCAATACCGGTATAAGGGCCGCAGAAAAAAAGATATCATGGCGGACATGCATAACGGCAGGATGGCAAGGTGGGTCAATTGCGCCCGTCTGGATGACCGGGGCCATCTGGTATTTGAAATTCAGCTTTGCTAGGTAAAATCCCTGACCAGTGCAAATCAGCCAGAACCGGCCGATATTCATGCAACTGGAAGGTTGAAAGCTGTTGTCCGAGAGAATGACCGAAGTTCGTACTTTTTCAAGCTAAAGAAAGCGAGTGATAAACAATGACACTCATAGAAGCGTTAGAAACTTTAAAGAGCAAGGGAATTACTAAATTGTCCGGTATGGTGGGAGAAAATGACATTGAGAAATACATTGACCATGCTGTACAAAGCCACGAAATCAGTGCAAGCCTGGCTCACATCCCCTGTCACCAATACCACCTAGACCATGAAGATGACCATTATATCGTTGAAACCAATGGGCATTTCATTATTGCCACACATTATGGCAGTTTTGATATGGCCACTTATGGCAATTATGACACGGAAGAAGAAATGCATGCCGACTTTGACGAGTATAGAATCATTAAACAAGCTCAAGCCATTGCGGACCAAAAAGTTAAAGATGGAAGCAAAATTCCACGCGCCGTATGGTTGGCTGTAGCTATCAACGAACTCAGGCAGGCTCATATCGCAGCCCATGCCGCATTTGAACGTGAATATGGATGCCGAACCGCTAATGCAAGCGGGACAACACCCGGTTTACCTAAGGGAGAATTGGAATGATTGGCTTTAAAATAAGGCAAGAAGAAACGAATATAACTACCACGGTATCCACCAGCAGTATGGTGTTTGATTTGATATATAAAATCATGAATGATGAAAGAGTAGCAATCGAAGTGTCTAGCTGGTCAGAAGTTGCAAGCGTTGGAGACAGTTACGAAACAGACAATTTTACCGTGAAAGTGATTTGGTTAATGTAGAAGGAAATCAGGCATTCACCCGGAACACTCCGCTGGCTACGAAAGAAATCCCAATTTGAGCGCTATACGCACAACAGCACTTGACGCAAAAATGACGTCAAGTGCTGTTTTTTCTTGTGAAACGTAAAACTACCGGTTTGTCCTATCGGTAGTTATTCTATTGAAAAAATATCGGGAGGTAAGGATATGGACATAATGGAACAGGCCATTCATAAATTGGACACGGAGCTGGATAAGGCAACTGAGGACCGCGGCTACCTTGGCGCGATTAATCAGATTGTCCGCATGTTATTTAACGAAGATGAAAGCTATGCGGAAAAGGTATTGGAAGAGAAACATACGCTGGAGCACGCATATAAAACCATGCGGCATATTGCACAAAAAAATCGCGGAAGTGCTTCGTGCGTATGCATCGCGCCTGATGAAGCCCAGGATATTATCGGCAGATTTTACGGCTTTTGGGGAGATCCCTTTGATTTTGATCCGGATGAAAAAATCAAACAAACAATTCCTGCGGCAGCCAAACAACGGTTAATTCCCGCTACTAAGAAAGACAAGCTGATGCCTCTGCCAGCGGCAAGCAAGCCTACTGACCAAATCAGCCTGTTTGGGGAGGTATAAGCCATGCTGCCGCAGACTACCGACCAAATACTAGCTCATTTTCGCAAAGACCCTGTTACGAAAAACTTGCAGGAATTCGTAAGAAAAAATTCATTTGAGCACCAATATCTATTTATCCGCGAGAAAAGCGATGCAACAGGGTATTGTTCGTTCTGCCAAAAAGACATCCCCCTCAATGACCGTTCGTCAATGTCCCACAATACGGAAACGACCTGCCCGCGCTGCCGGCATGAAGTCACGGTAAAACATGTCTGGCGCGGCATAAAAGGTATTGCTGACGTTGCCTATGTGTACCATTTCGCACGGTCTGTCAAAAACAAACAGATGGTTACTTGCCAGACGTTCTATGTCTATCGTTTCTTAGACGGCAAACCGGAAACAATGGAATATTCCCCCTCCTGCTATTATGTTTTCTCCGGTGAAGGCGGCAAAATGATGTATGTTTACCCCTACACCGGAAGTCACAACTTAACCAAGAGCATATATATTAAAAATCCTGCCGGTGATTTTTATCAGCACTGGCGTGGCAAAATTTCCGCCAACTTGGACAGCCTCGCGCGTGCAATACGCCAGACGCCGTTTCAGTACAGCGCCTGGGAAAAATACACCGAGATGGATGAAAAAATTTTGCTTTATATTAAGCAGTTTGCTAAATACCCGCAGGTGGAATATCTCAGCAAATGCGGCCTCAGCGCATTTATACAGTCCTATCTGGAAAGATACCCGGTTACCAAAGGACTGCTAAATTGGCGGGGAAAATCCTTACGAAAAGTGCTAGGCTTTCAGCCATCGAAACAAGAGTTTCAGTATATCGATAAAAAGAATTTATCTGGAGTAACACTGGCCAACTGGATTGCACTTAGAAAAAGCGGCTGCCCGATTCTTTTGCCGGACCTGCATGGCTATGGCTGGCTCACAGAAGTCGATGCCCTCAATAAGTTACGTGAAACGGTTTCCTTTGATAAACTTCTTACTTACCAAAAACGTCTGGAAAAACGCGGTGAATTAACCGCGTATTTTTTTCGCGATTATCCCGACTATCTACGGGAATGCAAGCAGCTTGGCTATGATTTGTCCCGCAAAGACATCTTATATCCAAACAAGCTGGCGGAAAACCATCTGCAAAATCAACTGCGAATCAAGCAAAAAGCGAACCGGCAGCTTGATAAAAAACTCACCGAACGGTATCCCAAACTGGTGGAGAAATATCAATATGCCTCTGCTGACTTTTGTATCGTTATTCCCAGAACATCGAGTGATCTTATTGGCGAAGGTTACCACCTGCGTCACTGCGTCGGTGGTTATATCGACCGTTATGCCAACGGGTTAACAGATATTGTCTTTTTACGGAAAACGGCAGAACCGTCTGTTGCTTACTACACGATGGAAATCCAAAACGGCAGAATCCTGCAATGCCGGGGATTTAAAAATTGTGTTCCCACAGATGAAATCTATGCTTTTTTAGATGAGTTTAAGCATTTCTGCTTCACGAAAAAGCGGCAAAAACGCGCTGTCTAAAGGAGGGTTTTACCTTGAAAAAAGAAACGTCGGAAATCGACTTTGCTTTTCATACGCTCTTATATCGCGCTTCCATTTATGCACGAAATCGGTATTTAACACAAAAACACCGTCAATTAATTCGCTACTATGGCTCACTGCTTGAATATTCCCGGGAAGAAATCGACCAACACATTCTGGAAAACCATAAATACGCGATGGCTGTCCGCAGGCGCAAGGAAAAAACAGGGATGAAATATGCCAGTAAACCGGCATAACAAGCAAAAAAAATTGACATTCATTGTTTAACCCCATGTCAAATTGAGCCCTGCTCTCCATCAGTATAGTAGCATGGATAAAAAACTGGTGAAGCAGAAATTCTAGAAGAAGCAGACCCTTCCGAATTCACTCGGAGGGGTCTGCTTCTTCTATACCTTCAGAGCCACCCATAATAAGCGTCCAATTTCTCTTGTTGTGTAAAATACGATGTATCTCGATCACTGACCCATTCCAGACCCATAGAGCTGAATAGTTGGTGTGTACGGAAAATCGGAAGTATCCTTGTTCAGCTAAAAAAGGATACGCTCTAGGCGGTAAACATATATTGGGACTGTTCACTAAAACATCAGTTATTCTAGTCCTTACGTCTGCGACAAATTTTCTGGCATTAGCAGGACTATCTTGAGCTATATACATAGCTGCATCCCGAAGGTCTTTCTTAGCCGTAGGTACGATTTTAACCTGATACTTTTCGTTCTGTTTGCCTGTCGTCATTTTCCCTCTCCCTTAATTCAGCGTCTAATTCGTCCAGGACATCATTAACATCCTGACTTTCACCTCTACGGCTCTCGCTTGCCGCTTGAATAAGAGATTTATACAATTGATTTTCTTCTTTAAACTTTTCAATTTCGGACATTAGGGTTTCATAGTGTTCGTGACCAAGGACAACCAGCCTGCCAGTGCCTTTTTTCGTGATATATACAGGCAAGCTTTCTGTAATACAAAAATGTTCAATTTCGTCCATTTTTTTTGCCAAATCTGTCATTGGACGAATTATAGCTTTCATATTCTTTGCACCTCTTTACATGAGATTTCTCTCTATATTATACCCAGATAATCAATATAAAATCAATATAAAATCATTTTATAATCAAATATATCTTGATTATAAACTATGTGTTAGCGTTAGTACCAAATTATATATCGTGTAATGAGCGTCGGTTTAGAAGGCATAGACAGAATTGTCACCATCATTCGCGGTGTTGGTTTAGCGCTCACTTTACCATTCGTCATAGCCCAAAGCAAGGGTACGCTTACGCCTCACGCCCTTGCTTTGGGCTATGACGAATGGTTTTTTTCACGCATAAACCACCACACGAATATAGAAAGGATGGATAAAGAAATGGCTCAATTGGCGAAAACGCATCAAGAATTGGAAACTTTGGTATTAAAACAAATTACATCAGATATAGCAGCTTGGAAAGCCTTTTTGGCGACAGTCGGAAGAATGTATAAATACCCATATACTGACCAACTCATGATCCATGCACAGCGCCCAGAGGCCCAGGCTTGCGCTGAATTGGAACTCTGGAACCGCTGCTTTCAACGACGAATTAAACGCGGTGCAAAAGGAATTGCTTTATTCTGCCAAAACGGACGCTGGCAAAAAATCAAGTATGTTTTTGAACTTAACGATACCTACCAGAAAGATGCCGCAGCTCCGCCGGTCCTGCTCTGGACCCTGGAGGAAACTGGAGAACATTTGGTTTGTCAGGCGCTGAAAAACTTATATAAAAGTGCTGAAACGGACTTTTTGCCGCTGATTTCAGATATCATCACACGACTGGTTGCTAACGCAGCTGACAAAAATAATATACTCGCCAGCCTGCCGACCAGTTTTATTACACCAGGCAATAAAAACAAACTGGAAAGCACTCTGCGGAGATTTATCGTTGATAGTACCTGCTATGCCATACTCTCCCGCTGCCACAAAGAACTAGCCGTATCACTGGACGAATATGAAACACTGCTGCCCGTTTTTTCAACTATGGAAAGCATCTTTTGTATCGCAGAGTATGTCAGTCGTTGTACAGCGAATCTGTTACGCTCTATCGAGAATGCCATTAAAACACCGCAACCGTTGCAGCCGGTTTTATCACAACCTGCAAAACTTCATGTTGTGACAAAAAAAGAAACGCTGCCTGCTGAAACGAAAACAACTTCGCAAGCGCCAAACGATCAAATTGATCCCCCTCAGCCATTGCCGCTGGAAGAAGAGGCATTGGTAACACCACTTCTCCCGCCATCCGATGCCGGAAGAAATTATCATTTAACAGTAAAAAGCTATCCCGCGGGCGCAAAAGCCCGATATCAGCGCACATTCAATGCCTTAACGCTTTTAAAGCAGCTGGAAGCAGCGAATGGTCAGGCAACAGCGCCGGAACAAGAAATTCTAGCCGGGTATGCCGGCTGGGGCGGACTTTCTCAGGTTTTCGCGCCAAACAATCTGACCTGGCAAAAAGAATATCAGGAAGTGCATGAGCTATTGACCGAAAAAGAATACCGTTCAGCACGCGCCTCAACCTTAACCGCGTTTTACACGCCATTGCCGATTATCCAGGCGATGTACGAAGGGGTTGGCCGTTTGGGCTTTCAAGGCGGTAACATTCTGGAGCCGTCGTGCGGAATTGGCAATTTTATCGGTGCGCTGCCGGAAGCCTTAGCAAAAAGTTGTTCCTTTTACGGTATGGAAATTGATGATCTCACGGCACGTATTGCAAAGCAATTATATCCCCACGCAACACTTCAAAGCATTGGCTTTGAAAAAACAAAATTCCCGAGTGACACTTTCGACTTGGTGATCGGAAATGTCCCCTTCGGGAATTTTACTGTTTATGACCAGAATTACAAGAAAAAGCTGTCCATTCATGAATACTTTTTTGCAAAATCCCTGGATGTACTAAAAGAGGGTGCGCTACTGGCACTCATCACCAGTAAATTCTTACTGGATAAACAAGACTCTGCATTCCGTGAATATTTAGCGAAGCGTGCACATTTGATAGCCGCTCTCCGGCTACCGGATACTGCTTTTCTGCAAGCTGGCACAAATGTGGCAATGGATATTTTATTTTTTAGAAAAACAGCGATCCCTCCTGTGCCGAATTGGCTGGAACTTGGTGAAACTGCGGACAGTATTGTGATAAACCGCTATTTTCTTGAACATCCTGACCATATTCTAGGCACACTCACCAAGAGCGGCAACCGTTTTTCAGGCGGCAGCACCTGCGTGCCAAATAAAGAAAAACTGACTTCGCTTTTGTCCGGTATCATGGAAAGCTGGCCAACCGATTCTCCCCGAAGTGAAAGCAACCAAAATTTGAATCAACCTTCCTCCATACTACATGACAAACCATCTGGCGTTACTCTTGAGCCTCAGATCCCTTCCTTATTTGAATTTAACTTTGCAGCAGCCCCCAGTGAGCCGGAAACGCCGGACGAAACAGATGCAGCTGCACCAGATATCAATATGCCTTCCCCCAAAAAAGAAATGGCTGTATCTCCAGCGCTGCACAAAGCAGCCACTCCTGCCGACTTATTTAATTATGAAGAAGAAACTGACCTTAAAACGCTGAAAGCACCGGATGAAATTCGGAATTTCTCCTATGTGCTAAAGGATAAACACCTGTATTACTGTGAAAATCAGGAGCTTATTCTACTGGAAGTCTCTGACGGAACCTATCGACGGATTGCTGCGCTCATTACCTTGCGGGATGTTGTGTACGATCTTTTATTTGCGCAAATGCATTCACTGGATACGGCTTTGATTCAATCCAAACAAGCGATATTAACCCAGCGCTATGACGCGTTTGTCCACACCTACGGCTTAATTAACAGCCGCGCCAATAAACATGCCTTTGCAGAAGATTCTTCGTATTATTTGCTCTGCTCTCTTGAAATTCTGGATGAAGACGGCAACTTGGAACGAAAGGCAGATATTTTTACCAAACGGACAATCGCTCCGCATCAACCTGTGACACAAGTTGAAACTGCCGGTGAAGCCCTCACTGTATCCATGAATGAAAAAGGCAGAGCCGATCTTCCTTTCATGGCAGCCCTGCTTGGCAAAGAGCCAAATGAAGAAAGTTATAAAGCAATTACCGATACCTTAAAGGAAACACTTTTTTTCGACCCTGAGCGGGAAACCTGGCAGACGGCAGATGAGTACCTTTCCGGAAATGTCCGTACAAAGCTTTTCTTTGCCGAACAACTGGCAAAAAAGGACCCGTCCTATGAAATCCACGTGGAAGCCTTAAAACACGTACAGCCAAAACTGCTCACGGCCGCAGAAATCGACGTCCGCCTGGGCGCAGTATGGATTGATACAAAGTATATTCAAGAATTTATGTTTGAAGTTTTTCAAACCCCAAACAATCTCCGGCAACACATGCAAGTAGAATATTCCGCCTATACTTCCGTGTGGAATATCTCCGCCAAGCTGCAAGTATCTAGCGATGACGTCGCCGCCTATACCACTTATGGCACGAAACGCATAAATGCCTATCAGCTCTTGGAAGAGTCCTTAAATTTAAGAGACATCCGGATCTACGACACGGTTATCGAGCATCGCCAGGAGCAACGGGTTTTTAATCAGCAGGAAACCACACTGGCAACACAAAAACAGGAAGCCATCAAACGCGCTTTCCGGGACTGGATTTTTGCCGATGTCGAACGGCGCCAGACACTGGTTTCCTTGTATAATGAACGGTTTAATTCAACACGACCGCGCGTTTATGACGGCAGCCACCTGAATTTTCCGGGAATGAATCCATCCATTTCGCTCCGCAAGCATCAAAAAGATGCAATAGCCCATATCTTATATGGCAATAATGTCCTGCTGGCACACAAAGTCGGTGCCGGTAAAACCTTTACGATGGCGGCAGCGGCGATGGAATCCAAACGGTTAGGGCTTTGCACAAAATCGATTATCGTTGTCCCTAACCATTTGGTAGAACAATGGGCCATCGAATTTTTACGGCTGTATCCAGCTGCTAACTTACTGGTTACACGTAAAAAAGACTTTGAAAAATCCCATCGAAAACGGTTTTGTTCTAAAATTGCTACCGGCACCTATGATGCGATTATCATCGGACACTCGCAATTTGAAAAAATTCCAATTTCCCAGGAACGCCGGGAAGCGATGATTGAAAAACAAATCGACGATATTACCGAGAGTTTGGAAGACTTAAAAAGAGAATATGGCGAATCCTTTACCATTAAACAGATGGAAAAAACTCGAAAGCAACTGGAATTCCGTTTGGAAACATTACTCAAAACCGAACGCAAGGATGATATCGTAACCTTTGAACAGTTGGGCGTAGACCGGTTATTTGTCGATGAGGCGCATTCGTACAAGAATCTTTTCATCTATACAAAAATGCGCAATGTAGCCGGCCTTTCCACGACTGACGCGCAAAAATCTTCGGACATGTTCGCTAAATGCCAGTATATTGATGAAATCACCCATAACAAAGGCATTGTATTTGCAACAGGCACACCGGTATCCAACTCCATGACCGAGCTGTATACCATGAAGCGCTATCTTTTATATAAACGCCTGGAAGAACTGGGCTTAAGCCATTTTGATTCCTGGGCGGCAACCTTTGGCGAAACAGTTACAGCTATTGAATTGGCTCCGGAAGGAAAAGGCTATCGCGCCCGGACCCGGTTTGCCCGCTTCTTTAATTTGCCGGAATTAATGAATGTATTTCGGGAGGCAGCCGATATCCAGACCGCTGATATGCTGAAATTGCCTGTGCCGGAAAGCGTTTATGAAACCATTGTCGCCAAACCGACAGACTATCAAAAAGACATGGTAGAATCTTTATCCAAACGCGCCGAACGGGTTCATAAAAAAATGGTCAAACCCAATGAAGACAATATGCTTAAAATCACTGGTGACGGCAGAAAACTGGGGCTTGACCAGAGGCTTATTAATCCTGTTCTGCCTGATGATGCCGATAGCAAAGTCAATCAATGCGTACAGAACATCCTGAAATTCTGGAATGACGGCAAACCGCAAAGATTAACGCAGTTAGTGTTCTGCGACCTATCGACTCCGAAAGCAGACGGCAGTTTTAATATCTACGGCGATATGCGAGAAAAACTCATTTGCCTGGGTATTCCCCGCGAACAAATTGCCTTTATCCACGAAGCGGAAACAGACCAAAAGAAAAAAGACCTTTTCGCGAAAGTCCGGGCAGGCAAAGTACGCATTCTGTTTGGCAGCACGCAGAAGATGGGCGCCGGCACGAACGTGCAGGACCGGTTAATTGCCATACATGATCTGGATTGCCCGTGGAGGCCCGGGGATTTGGAGCAGCGCGCCGGACGCATTGTACGGCAGGGAAATAACAATAAGACGGTCTATATTTTCCGCTATGTGACAGAAGCTACCTTTGACAGTTATTTATATCAGACGATTGAAAACAAGCAAAAATTCATTTCACAAATCATGACCAGCAAAGCGCCTGTCCGGTCTTGTGAGGATGTGGATGATGAAGTGCTTTCCTATGCGGAAATCAAGGCGCTATGCGCAGGCAATCCGTTGATTAAAGAAAAGATGAATCTGGATATTGAAGTGGCTCGTCTGCGGCTTTTAGCGGCAGATGACCGGTCTAAACGCTATCGGCTGGAAGATAAACTTATAAAAAGCTATCCGGCGCAGCTTAAAAACACGGAGGATACTATTGCTGCCTTACAAGAAGATCTACAGACGGAAAAGCAGCACCCGATTGTAAAAGATACGTTTATCGGCATAGAAATATTGGACAAATTCTATACGGACAAAAATACGGCCGGTGAAAAGCTGATTGATATTTGCCGGGAAAAAACCGATTGCGAACCAACCATTATTGGAAAATATAGGGGTTTTCTTTTTGCCGTGCGTTATGACACTTTTGACAGTGCTTTTATCATTCAATTAAAAGGAAACCGTACGCACGAATGCACGATGGGCTCCAGCGCAACCGGCAATTTTACCCGCATGGATAATTTATTAATGGACATCTCTAAAAAACTATCTGAAACCCAGGATAAATTACAAAGCATCCATACACAAATTGCCGCTGCGCAGAAAGAACTCGAAAAACCGTTTGCGGAAGAACAGGAACTAAGAGAAAAAGAGGCCCGGCTGATAGAACTCAATGCATTATTAAGTACAGAATCGCAGGACAATTCATCCCCTGAAGCAGCAGACCAACTCGAAAAACACATTGCATAGCTAAATAAAGTTTCTATTCATGCATGACAACCGCAACAAGAAGGACTGGTAAAGGATTATTTTCCTTTCCAGTCCCTTTTCATTTTCTTGAGCGTCAAAACTTATAAATTTCCAACCCATTTATTGACAATCCCCCCCTATCAGGGATACATACTAAAGGAGGCCATTCGTTATGCTCATAACTTTTCAAAAACTTGCTATTGTAAAAGAAGAAAGAAAACGGTATTCCCTGGCACCCTTCATTCAATCGCCAAACGATGCGGCCCAGGCCTTTCAAACCATATTTGAACTCGAAAAAGCTGCAGAAGAAATTTTCTGCGCTTTATTCTTAAATACAAAGCACAAAATCATCGGTGCCGCCGAAGTATCGCATGGTACTCTCAATGCCTCGTTGGTCCATCCCCGTGAACTCTTTAAAAAAGCATTGTTTCACAATGCGGCGGCTGTCATTATAGGTCACAATCACCCAAGCGGCAATTCGCAGCCAAGCCATGAAGATATTCTTATCTTAAAAAAGTTGAAAGCGGCCGGTGAAATGCTGGATATCCAGATTCTTGACCAAATTATTATTGGTGAGAATGGAGATTTTTACAGTTTTTCACAGCACAGTCCAATATAACTTAATGCCTCTTTTTCAAAACAATAGATTTTTTCTAATGCTATTTTGGCGGTCTCGATAAACTATCTTTGATCTACCTGAAAAAGGAACAAAAAAGCATCTGCCATGAACAGATGCTTGAAAGCCTCTACCGGCTTATATTAATTTCGAATAATCCTGCGCACTATAGAAAAAACGCATAATACTAACGGTTCGGGAATTTTCATTGACTTTGTACACAAGCACGTAATTTTTAATTACCGCTTTGCGGTAGCCCTCTTTTCCTAACCGCCTATCTTGACACTGTTCATACATCATCGGATTATTTTTTAAAAAGCTATAGCAGGTAGTCACTTCATCCAGAAAGTCTCCGGCTGCCTTTGGATTAGATAACTGTATGGCAATATAGGAAACAATATTATCTAAATCCTGGTGCGCCAATTCGGTAACAAGTAGTTTATACATTATACTTTTCTCTTATGCTTTTTAACGAAGTGTCGCCGTCAAGTACTTTTCCCTCCGCCAATTGCTCTTCGGCAGCGATCAGTTTACTGTAAACGTCAAGCATAAACAGTTTCTCTTCATACATCTTCATACTCATAATCACCATGTCACCATATCCATTTTTTGTAACAAAAATAGGCTCTTTGGATGCATGACACATTTGAGAAATCTCGCTCGTGTTTTTCAAATCCCGAATTGGAATGATCTGGGGCATACTACCAACTCCCTTCGTGGCTTTATTATACCACAATTATGCCCCACTCTCAACATTTCTAGCATGAAGATATGATTACTTCATGCCAATTCTTTATATTCCCGCCACTTTTGGACAAACTTAGCTTTGCCATATTCAGTTAGAATTCGTTTGCAGGCAATTAGATCCTGCTTATTAACTGCGCAATACGCCAAAGCTTCTTGTCCCAAATCCAGATCGTAAAGCCGGCAGCCAAGCTCTGATACATAATAGTATTCTTTTTTCGGCGTTGCCTGCGTAAGAATTTGCAGTTGCCGGTCGTTTAACCCAAAAGCACGGTACATTTTTTTAGAACGTTCCTCAAATGCATTTTTATTCGGCAGGAAGATCCGCGACGGACAAGATTCAAGAATGGTAGGAAAGATTGGTGAATCCGCTATGTCCGCTAAGGACTGCGTTGCAAAAATAACGGCTGCGTTGCTTTTGCGAAGAACCTTAAGCCATTCCCGGATTTTAGCTGCGAAGGTTGGGTTGTCAAAGAATATCCAGCATTCATCCAAATCAATCAAGGTTGGTTTTCCATCCAGGGTCTGCTCAATACGATGGAAAATATACATCAGCGCCGGCGATAAAATTGCCGGTGTATTCATTAGGGTTTCCATTTCAAAGCTCTGCCAGCTTGAGAAGGAAAGCCGTTCTTCCGCCGAATCGAACATTTTTCCGTAGGCACCTTCAATCGTTAATGGCACCAAGGCGTCTTTCAGCCTTTTATCCTGCACTGTCGTTTTTAACGTAGAAATGGTGCGGTAGCACTCCGGGAGTACGGCCATGGACGATAAGGCTGTCCAGATATACTTCTTAATTTCCGGCGTAATTGTCACGTTTTCTTGCCGCAAAAAATCGTAAATCCACTCCGCCGCCCACATTCGTTCTTTCTCGTCATCAATCCACCGCAAGGGCTGAAAAGACAGCTCTGTTTCATTGCCAAGATCAAAATAGTTGCCACCGACAGCCTCAGTTAGAATACGGCTTGAACCGCCTTTATCAAAAATAAACACCCTGGCGTCCTTATACTTTCGGAACTGCGCGGCAATGAGATTCAGGTGTACGGATTTCCCTGCGCCAGTCGGCCCGACAAGCATGGTGTGCCCGACATCGCCAACGTGAAGATTTAAGCGAAAGGACGTATTTTCACCGGTTTTTGTGTACAACAGCACTGGCGCTTTTAAATGGTCATTGCGTTTTTTCCCTGCCCAAATGTCCGTAATCGGCAGCAGATGAATTAAATTTCCCGTTGATAACATGGGACGGCGGATACCGTAATACACATTGCCGGGAATACTGCCGAAATAGGCTTCCAGGGTATGCATTCCCTCTACCTTTGCGTTGATAGAACCTTGCTCCATATTCGTAAACAGTTGCACAATTTCTTCCGCATGCTTTTGCAAACGGATTTTATCCTGATCCATAAGCAGTAACGTTGAAGAGTAATAGCCACAGCCTACCGCATCGGACTCAACGAGCTGTTCCATGGCCCGGATTTCCTCGACTTTTTCCACTGCATTTTCGTTCACTTCATTACCAGCGAATCCCGTAAGCAGCTCTTTCAGCGTTGCCGTAAACGGCTTTACCTTCGACCGCCAGCCACGCGCAAAAGTTTTTATTTCAGAAAGGGCATCCTGCTTATCCAAGAAATAATAGCGCGTGATAAACCGGTAGGAAAACGGCAGCGTATTTAAAACATTCATCATGCCAAACATACTGTGATCCGGATACTTTACAGGCGATACGGCCGCTAAATAATTATCACCAAGGCGGGGTTCCATCCCGCCGTAAAGCGGAGTGTCATAGAACAATCCATCCAGAAGTATAGGGTTTTTCGGCAACTTCAATGAAACCTGCGTTAAAGAGATCGTCGAATAGAGATAGGAAAGAAGGTCATCCGGCCCCAGCCACTCGGTCTCCGGCATACCAATAGTGGAGCAGGATGCAAATAACAGCGCCAGTTGCTTTGTGTAATCCTCAATATATTCTGAGGCGTTGGTGGGCGTTTCCGATTGTTCCGCACCCTCGACGAAGAAGTTTTTGAGCTGACTAATGGTATCAGCCGGCGGCATCCAGTACAGCGAGAGATAATAACTGTTTTCAAAATGCTGTCCGCTCTGAAAATTCTTTCGCCGTTCCTCGTCTATGGCCCGTGTCACTACATCCGGAAAACACACATCCGCATCATAGCTAACCGAAGGAGCGCGCTGTGCCTCTGCATACAGCACCCAGCCGGTTCCCAATGTTAAAAGCAGGCTGTTCATCTGCCCAGTCATCCAAGCAAGCGTTTCTTCAATGGCGCTGTCTAAATCTGGACCGCGATAACGTAGAGTTGAAAGAAAGGCACCATCTTTCAAGACGCAAAGCCCTGCGCCATTCTCTAGATACAGGATGCGCCCAAAGGGCATGACATTTTGTAAAAGCACACGCTTTTCCCGGTACTTCTTCAGATGAATCATACCGGAGCCCCTTCTTCCCCCAGAAACAGCATGCCTATATCGTCAAGTTGAAACATGGGCGCAAGCAGGTAAGCGCGAAAATTTCCCGGAACAGCAGCAAACCATAGTTCTGGCTGCGCGTGTTCGGCATGGGCAAGCTGGCCTTCAGAAATAAGGAACGCCTTTATCTGCTGGCTTTGCCGGGCAAGGGCTTCTGTTTCCCTATTCCAGTGCACTAAAAGATGGGCGTAAAACCCGCACATCTTCTGGGGATTGTCTTCATAGGCAAGTAGCGGTGCAATCGTCCGGTGATTGTGGCACCACCCTGCCATATAACGATTTGCTTCTTCCATTGCCTCGTCTGCGGTAAGGAACAGAAAGCGCCGCACAGAACGAAACGGAATGCCATTGCTTCTCAAAAAGGCATATAGCCGACCAACTCCCTCTTCCATAAAACCATTCAAAACTAGTACCGCTATTTGAAATTCATCTACATAGATTTCTTTCGGATTTAACTTATATGTCTGATCAATAGAAAGCAACGCATCTAAATACATCGGTATATCAGGAAATGTAATTTGTTTTTGAATGGCAATGCTCTCAAAAAGATACTGTAACAGTTCTCCTGTGTATAAACGCTGCAAGGGCAGGGTTTCTGTTAACGCATTCAACGTTTGGTCAAATTGTCCGGCAGGATCTTCATGAATAGCTTTCGGCAACCAGGAAAACGCTACGTAGCATCTGTCTTGACGGTTCTCGCACCATATCGCCCACCCGGAACCCCACTCCCTGATTTGTTGAGCCAAGTAACCACCATCAAACTTCACTTCGCGGGAATAAAAAAATGCCCCAAGAAAAGAATGGTCCTTATTTTCCACGACTCCCGCCATAGGCATGGAAGCCCAGGGCAGCCATTCGGCTACTTTCGTTAGGTCCTTTTGGTATTCTTGAAATATATTCATTCGTTCCTCCTCATACATCGTAATACGTTTTTTTGTGTAAATAACGCCTTAAAATATCAAAGAATTGTTCATCTTTCTTGGTCAGATACACCGCTGATAAGTGAATCAGCAGATTGACCGGCACAATCCAGGGAATGTGCAGCGCCATAAGAAAGATGGACGCAAGACAAATATTGAGGACAATCATACCGCGCGGTGCACCGGCAACCAACAATTGCCCGGTGAGAGCGCGGAACAGCGGCTGAACGGCAAGCGTTTCTCCTTCCGTTTTCTGTACCATCAAAATAACACTCCCGCCGATACATCAGGCGCAAATACCTGGATTACCTGCGGAGCTAACAGGGCAATACCCGTACCGATACAAATCCGCATAGCTGTGCGCGTCATTTGCCCTTCCCCCAGCATGTACATGGCCCCGCCGACTGCGATGGCAATTGTCCCGCCGATCAGCGGAACCGTGCCCGTCAGTTCCGTATACATCGTTGACAGGGCCGTCTTGTAGGGCAGTTTCATACTGCTTGCATCGGTTGCCATGCCCGTACCGTGCAAAAGAAAAATACCGGTCAGTAGTACCACTGCAAAGAATACATACCGGATGTCTTGCCCTGTTCTTGTCTTTCGCTTTTCCATTACATTCACTAAATTCGCCTCCTCGAAATCCATTAATGGCTCCGATTTGAGAATAATAAAAAAAGGGCAGCTGCGTGCCACCCTTTTTCCGCATTTTGTTTATACACAAAAAACGAAGCTGATGAATCAGCTTCGAGTATGTTTATGTCCTGTACTAATATGTTACGAACCTTATTCTATGTTTTCATTTAAGTACAAATATCTAACCTAAAATCCTGTAACAACGCTTATCCATAAATCAGTTTTACTTAACAGTTTCATTCTCCAAGGCTTCTAAACGTTTTGCCTCCCCATAGGCGCGATCCAGTTCGCTTTGGTTCACCAGCACTATTGACCAGGGGCCAAGCTTCATACAATTTTGCGGGCAGTAAAAACTAACCATATCCATAGCATTGACTTCCACCATTTTCTGACCGCAGACATGACATTTTGCGTGCCATATCATCGCATCGTCCTGGGCGCTACCTGCCTCATCGCCGCTTAATAAAATACGATACAAAACTTTTTGAAAAATTTCCGATGTGTGAGGCTTTACGATAAAGGCGTCAATGCCTATACAAACACTTTCCTGAACGGTGTCTTCTGCATTTCGGCTGCTGCACATGATAATTTTGGCCGCAGGCTGCGTTCGCTTCACTTCTTTCAGCACCGCGATACCGTCCACATCGTCCATAATGATATCTATGATGAAAAGATCAAAGGTCTTTTCTTTTATTTTTTCCAGCGCTGCTCTCCCGCTGCCGGCCTGCTGTACTTGTTCTTCGTTAAATCCGATAGTAAGCAATTCTCGTGTAATCAAGGTCCGTGAAAATATAGAATCGTCAATAACTAGGATTTGCGCTTGATCATATGATTCTTTGATTCTATCACTGATTTTTTGTTCCATATGAAAACCTCCATTCTAAATTTTAGTGAAAGGTGGTCAAATTGACCACCTCCTTTAAGCACACAAATCTCTGACCAAATATTCTTCTTTAGCTGCATCCCAGCCGTCAACGGCGAGAATCTGCTCCACTCTCCGTTGCAGTCCGCTGTAGCGCAGATACACGATAATGTCAATGGCTTCCCCAATCATGTACTGGTGTGCCCTTGCCTCGGCCCTCGCTGCCAATTCTTCCAGGCGGCGCAGTGTCTGCCGCGCGCTGTTAGCATGGACAGTTGACGCCCCGCCTTTATGGCCGGTGCTCCATGCATCCAGCAAAATAAGCGCTTCCGCGCCACGCACCTCCCCAACGATAATCCGCTCCGGCGTGAGGCGCAGTGTATCGCGCAGCAAATCTTCCAGCGTTTTATTTTCCGTCGTAAGCAGCCTGTCCATGTCTTTTGCTACACATTGCAGTTCTTTAGTATCTTCCAGAAGAACAACGCGGTCCCCGGTTTTGGCGATCTCTGCTAAAATGGCATTCAGGAACGTGGTTTTCCCTGACTTGGTGCCACCGGCAGCCAGGATGTTTTTATGCGAATAAATAGCCTCCAGCAAAAACTCCCGCTGCCTTTTTGTCATAATCCCGCTTTTCACATAATCGTCTAAAGTCAGCAATCCGGCACAATGTTTTCGCATATTAAAGGCGGGTTTTTCTACAACGCGCGGCAAAAGTCCCTGAAAACGAATACCCTGAAATTCGGCGGCCAGCGTTTCGTTGGTATCATTACAGACTTTTCCGGTCAGATCGGCAATCGTGTAAATGACGTTTGCCGCCGTTTGCGCATCCATCGTTTTTCCTGTCGCCACTCGGCCCTTGTCTTTGGTATCAATCCAGATTACATCCGAGTTGGAATTGAGATAAATTTCTGTGATGTTATCGTCAATTAAGTAGGCGCGAATATCTTCGCCCAGCAAATAATACAGCGTTTCTTCCGTACGGCTTTGTTTTCCCAATAGGCTTTCCTCCCCCCTTATTTATTCAATAAACCGAAATGCTTCCCGTTCAACTATCGGCTCCGCTTTTTCTATGGTGACGCTTGGTGTATCGTCCAGCTCATCCGTCATTTTCATGGCTTCGTAGGAGAAATCGATCCATTCGGCAAGCTGATGCTGTTTGCCCTCCAGTTCGGCTATCTCCTCTTGCCTTGCCAGGGCATAATCGGCAGTTGGCACACCCATTCCCGGCGGCAACAGGTCTTCATAAGAACGAACCACGCTTGCCGTGTCCGAATGCAGGTTCAGCGCCTGTGCCTGCCCGCAGCTTTCAATTTTTTTCATAAAGAACTTCTCTTTGAAGTAAAAGAGCTTATCGGCTAAAATCGGCCGGGTTTGCGCGACAAAGACCAGTTCCTGCTCTTTAGGCAGGCGCTTCACTTCATCAGGGGTCATCAAATCACGCCCGGTCTCTGAGGTTGTATACGATGCCGTGCCAATTCCCTGTCCGCTATTTTTACTATCCACGCGAATTGTCTTTTTCCCCAGGGACTTACTGAGCATTTCCGCCGTTCCATCTTCATTGGGAGTATAAAAAATCCGTACATGGCAATTCGCGATAATGGAATTATCTTTCGTATAGGTTTTATCCAGTTGGTGGATATCCTGGGCAATGAGCAGTGCTTTCAAGCCGTACCCGGCCATAACCGCCAGCCCAAGCTCCACCGAATCCATGCGCCCGAACTGAGGAAATTCGTCAAATAGGAGCAGGCAACGCTGTTTCTGCTTGCTGCCAAAATCCATTTTTTCTACATTGCGTTTAATGACAAAGTTCATAAATAAGCGGAACAGCGGTTTGATCGTATCTAGATCGCCCGGCGCCGTGACAAGATAAACCGATACCGGATAATCCGGCCGGATCAAATCGGCAATTTTAAAATCACTGGCGCCGGTATTTTTGGCGATAACGGGATTCCGGTACAGCAGAAAGGCTTTGACCGCCGAAGATAACACGCTGGATTCTTCCTTTTCCTCACGGTTCCCCATTTCCCGCGCGCCCTCCAGCACCTTCGGATGGACTAACAGCTCTGCGTAAGGCAGTTGCGTGAAAATCTCCGGATTTTCGCGATAGCGTTCTTTCATGTAAACCTGCACATCCGGCAGTGTTTTCAACGCCTCGACGACGCGTTTTTCCTCAGGTTCCTTTAAGCTGTCCACCACGTCTTTTTTCCAGTTGCCAAGGTCAACATACGGTGTATCCGGAAGGCTGTAAATTTGATCAAGGATATTCGTTTCGCCAAGAAATTCTTCCGGCGTAATATGCGGATAGACTTTCATTTCCGCAATGATGGCTTTGTGCGGCAAGGAAAGAAACGTAGCAACTTCCATCATCGTTGGCGGTAGTTTCCCTTCCTGGTGCTTTTTGTACATAAGGTGCATAATGACGGTGCGCATGAGGGAAGAGGCCGTAATGACCCAGTGCGCTCCGTCGCCGCTGATATCCTTGCCGTCGGGATTGGCCAACATATCGGCGATGATCTGCACATCGCCAAATTCCCGTACCGTCCGGTAGCGGATCTCCACGAGCGGGTTCCATCTGGCGCCCGTACCGTCGATGCAGCCAGGCTCAAATTTAATCACCCTGTTTTTTAGCACTTGCCGGCGATAGGGCGCAGAAAAATTCCAGTTTTCCGCCTTAACGTCCGTTACCAGCATCGAACGCTTCCAAACAAGGCACGTCGGGATAATAACCCCGACGCCCTTGCCGCTGCGTGTCGGCGCGAGCAGCAGAATATGCTCCGGTCCGTCGTGAAACAAGAATTTTTTTGTAAAGGGGTTGCGGCCTAACACAACGCCTTCTTTTACACACAGGCCGCTTTTTTTGATAGCGCCGCGGCCTGCCCAGTCCGCACTGCCATGTGAATCGATCGGCCTGAGCTTTGTTTCGATATAAAAACTAAGGGCGATTCCGCCTAACAGGCCAAGCAGCAGATATTTACCGGCCAGTGCCGATAAATGCGGCACCACGGCTGAAAACTTCCAGCGCCAGATAAAAATATCCCAAGGGAAATAAAGCTTTGTCCCATCGGTAAGGAGAATTCCCCAGCCTAACAGCGGATCATAGTCGCAGCGCCTGGCAAGCCACTGTGTGGTCAGCCAGCAAACAATCAGCATAACGAATCCGACCGTACCCAGCAGAACCAGGATACGCCGTTTCTTTTGCTCTTCCATGCTTTAGCCTTCGTACGGACGAAGCGGCAAGATATCGGCGGCGCGCAAGAAAAAAGTAGTTCCCGGTTCAACAGTAATCGTTGGCATACGGCTCATTTTTTGATCCATCAGTTTACCTGCCGTATTGAGCAAATTGGTGGCAGCTCCTTGCGCAGCCATATTCGAAGCACTGTAACTATCCCCGCTCGATGTATTACCGGCGGCAATCGAACCAAGAGCACCAAGTGCTGTTGTGACCAACCCGGCTGAAACAACCTGATCTCCATGCGTATCCACTTTCCCTAAAATTCCAGGATAGCCGTCCATCCCAGTAGTTACGAGGGTTTCACCCATTTGGTACGAATCACCGTTCGGAAACAGGATACGACTCCACTTGATATTCACGCGGGACTCGCCGAGCTTCGCTCCCCCTTCATAGGTGCCGACAAGCCGTGTTCCCATAGGAATGAGTAACGTATCGCCATAAAGGGAATCATAGACATCGGCGGTGAGCTGCGCCGTGACCTGTCCGCCATTTTCGGAATTAATGCCGCTAATCAGCATAGCCGGCAGCATCGTTCCCGGTGAAAGCGTATTCTCCCGTGCAGCTTGATAGGAATTCGTACTCTGTGCTCCTGCACTGCTATCCTGGCCATCTTTCTTGATAATAAAGGCAATCGCCGAACTCCATATTTTTTCCTGTAGAGCCTGTGCTCTTTCCGCTGCATTCCGATTTTCCGTTTCACGTGCCGAATGCACCTCCTCCGGTAAAGTCGGCTTAATTCCCGGATTATAAGTCTGATATACCGTCCGCGCCGGCGCTTCCCTTTCTATGCCCGGTGACAGCTGCTGCCGATTGGAAACGATAGCCTCTTTGCCGGTGATTGCTTTTGGTTTTGTATCTTTTTGCGCCAAGCGCGAAAGATCACCGTAATCATCGGACAATTGCGTTACGGCAAGCTTTGCGTCCGCGGTTTCAATCGTCTTCTTCTTGGGTTTTGCAGAATCTTTGGAGAAAATAAAGAAAGAGCCTATAAACGAAACCAGCAGCAAAATGCAGAGAAGGTACACTTTCTTTTTATTAACGGTACGGCTTTGAGCGGTTTCCGCTTTTATAGTTACCTCCACCTCTTTTGCAGCTGCCCCAGGCGTTGTTTTCCGTTTTAGTCGCGCCTGCAATTGCTTTATTCCTTCCTGTAGTTGTTCCAGCATATCAGGATGCACCGCCTTCCTGGTTTTTCTGCCGTACAATCTCCACTTTTTCGCCTTGGGCGCTTTGAAGGCGCGCATGATCTAAAATACCGCTCACAATAAAATAATCATCTTCGTGCTTATACTGCACCGGAGCGGTCCGGCCTTTTTCTTTGACTGCAAACAGAATGGGAAGCCCTTTGCGGGTATCGCCGAGACGAATGTACGTGTTTTTGCCATCATCCCATACTTCACGCGGCAGCCATGCGGGCGTCGCTTTATCTTCTGCTCGCACCGTATAGTGCGATTTAAAATTTCGAATGACCGGTTGTCTCTTTTGCGCACGGTTATCGGCTTCATAACGGGCAATTTCTTCTTCTGTGCGGTACTCCCAGGTGATGATGGGGTTATACCAGTCGGCCGCCACCAGCAGCAGATGATACCGGTGCCGATCCGTATTGACAATCAAATTGGTCCTGGCCTCCGCTGCGAGCGGCTTAACATAGATATGCGGCGAGTCTTGAGCCGCATTAGAATCCACCATCCACTGCGCCGTATCCCCTGCGGCAATGTATATCAACTTGTCACCGATGTGAATATCAATATCCGTCAGATAACCGGGACGACAATAGACGGTGTAGACGCTTTCCGGATTATAGGAAAATATCTTCTTGGTTTTATCCTTTGTATCGGCGGCATCGTAAAACTCTCCATACGAAAACATGGGAGGCGCCGGGGGAATTTCTATTGCCGCCGCTTGAACATACGATATTGCACTTTGCAAGGACAATACCAAGCTAAAAACCAAGACAAGTCGGCTGATTTTATGCTTCATCCTTATTCTCCTTTCACGCTTTCTTTGGTCCAGTTAAAGTCGGCAATAAAAATGCCCAGAGGATTAATTTCCAGCTCCTTTTGCTGTTTCGGCGGCTGCAAACGAATGGTGAAAATACCGCTCATCGGGATGCTTGTCTTTTTCCCGGAAGCAATATCATAATGGTCTTCCGTCCAGCGGATCTGATAGGATGAGCTGCCATCGGTCATTTCCAGCATACTTCCGATTTTGATTTGCACGGTTTCCTTCCCGAAATGCTCCAGTGGATTTTCGTTTTGCAGCTGCACGTTCATTTTGTTTGCCGCCTGCTTAGTCAAAAAGCCGTATGCCGATTCAATGTTTTTCTTATAAACGACCGGATCAAGCGGGAGCGACCGGACATTTCGAATAAACTGCGAAAGAAAGTACTTCATTTCCGCTGCCTGCGGCGAATACTCCTTCGCTTCGGCAAGTCCGGCATTCTTCACTACACCTGTTGTACTGTCCACTTCAACAACATACGGAACCACGCTGGATTTTAACGACTGAACAACCAAACCGGCTGAAATGACCAAAAGGACCAGCCACGATAAAAACAAGAGACGGCGCAGGTTATAGTTTTGGACAATAATGTGTCCTTCCCGCCTGTCCCATTCCTCTTTGGCCTGATCAAACGGGGTTTTGGGCGTTGAGCTGTTAGAATACTGTTTCGGTTCGAAAAAAAACTCCTTAATTTTCATGAACTGCCCCCTCCTGCACCCGGCATGCTCTTTCCCTCTTGTTCATCAATAAAACACCTCCAAAAGTTTCATTGTGAAAAGAGGATACACACGCTTATGGACTGCGGTAAGCGGCAATTCTCCGAAGTAGCGGCCGTCAAAGGAACTGGGCCGGTACGTTGCCAACGGAAGGAAATAGCCTGGTTTTACCTGGAAAGTCCCACGCAGTTGCGGTAAAGGCTTCCCTTGTCTATCTGTGTCGGCAATAGTTCCAACATAGTGGTCATTAACGTAAATACCGGTATCGGTGATGGTGTAGGTGTCGCCTTCGACCGCTGCCACTTCCTTGAGCCAATAACGTTCTCCCTTTGTCCAGCCGCGCTCCTTTGCCATTTGCCAAAGTTCCTGCGGCGGCGTAAAGGCAACGATGTCTCCGTTTTTCGCGGGACGATCCGGTAAAATAACGTAAAAACCTAATGGCATAGACTCCGTATCATTGCGAATAAACAGCCCCGGCATTTGCTGTCGAAATAAAAACGGTGACGCCAACACCAGCCAGAAGAGAACTGTCGAAATACATTTTCGGCAGGATATTCTTTTCATGCGCACCCTCCTTTCCGCTTCAGCTTAATAGAAAGCAAAGGAGGTCAACGCACCCTTTTCCCGCATTTCTTTACTCACTGCTTCCCCCAAAAGTAACCCTCGCGCTTTTAAAACACAGCACCTTTCTTCCCGTCGTCAATTCTGACACATAAACTGTCCATAATGGTACAACATGTAAAGATCCCTTTGCCAACAACGCTTAAAGGCAGGAAATCCACAAAATTCGGATTCCTGCCTTTAAACCGTTAAGGTGGAAGTTGTTAAATTTTTTTCGCGGGAAAACCCATTATCCAGCTGCTTAGCCGTTTTATCCCCAAACCTTTTATAAACGCAACAAAGTCCTCCGACGCTTATTCTCGCAAGCATCAGAGGACTCTCTTAGTCATGTAACAAAACTCGTTCTGTACTCTAGAACCGTAGAAAAATCAGTTTTTAGATACATAAGGGAGTGGACAAGCTTGGCTGATCTCGGCAAAAGCCTGTAAAATCACATCTGGTTTTGCCGGTAAGATCGTAGTACCAAACTTTTTACCGAATTCTAATGGTTTTGTGTTAAGTCTCTGGGCCAATGGATTGTCGGTAATAAAATACTGGCAATAAGGTAACGCACTTGAAGCATGATGAAAATCATATAAGTCATTCTGAGAAAACTTCTTAGCTTTATCATGTCTCACAGATGCATGAAGGCCGGAGAAAACTTGAAGCGAAGGGAAATATCGCTTTATTTTTTTGAATCTAAACATATTAGGAAATGCGTTAATGATTTCCTTCTCTTCGACCTTGGCTAACTCAACTGAATTCATATTATATTTCCAGCCAATGAACTGAGTAATTGCTTGATTTATTATCTTAGAACTCGCTTCAATAGACCCCTGAAACTCTTCAGTAAATAATTCTTCTAAGTTTTTCCCTCGAACTCCTGGCTTGTGAGTTAAATCAAAATTCAGTTTATTAGATAAAATCTGCATTGTGTCTTCAGATTCATCATTTTGCCCAAACAGGCCAAAATCTCTAAAGGGAATCCGGTAAACAGCATCAATTAACACTTTACTTAGAGCTGCTAATCCCTCATTATTTTGATCAATCTGAGGTAGCGGCACTCCCAAAATTGCCGCCGCCTTGTCCCATGCATAGTTTTCGCGATTAAAAAAAGGTAGGTCCGTTTTCAATAAATCACTTAAACAAAATACTGTTTCATCAAAAACAAGTTGTATAGGATTTTCAATGGTCAATTCCTTGCTAAGTTTTCCAATTATGTCCAAAAGCACTTTATACTCGTCAATTTTTTTCTGTTTTTGTAATTCTAAAAATATATGAGGACTAGCCACAAAATATACGTTATAGAATTCATTTAGTGTAATTGCTTTTTGATATACGTCGCTCCATGTTTTGGCAATCGTGTTTTTTCCCATGTGTACGTCTCTAAAATTTATCCAAACATTCAGATCAATATATATTTTTATTGCATTTTTAGGTATTGAAGTAAGGAAATCATACTTTTTCAATAACAAATATTCTTCTGGCGTTGTGCCAGAATTAGCAATATGGTAATTAAACCGTTCTTCCCATTCAAATCCTATATTTTTCAAATATTCTTTGGGGGCAAAATTGGTATCCATAGCGTCTCTCCAAAATTTCTATCTATTTTTTAGATTAATAACTTCAGTAATTGGAGCCTTTGTAACATTGGGTGGAATGAATGGATCATCATCAGGAGTAATGGCAAGCGACAGCCAACTCTCGATATCGACCTCCCACGCGTTTCTTATTTCAATATCATTTTTTAATATTGCATAATCAAATGCCAACTCTGGCCGGTTAGATTTTGTATTCATATAAGACGGCATAAGATAATATTGCTTACCTCTTCTTAGAATTATGTCCTCGAAGTTTTTAAAATTGATATCATTATTAGGAGTCATTTTATGAAATCTATTAGCAGTAGTTATATATTTACTGCTCGCAGGCATCAGAACATCAAGATTCGCCCCGAAAGCTACTGTGTAATGAGAAAGATTATTTTTATTTATACCCTTTATTAGCCCGACTGTTATGATGTTTTTTTCATCAACTTTACCAAACATAGAAATCCATTCTTTAAAAATCGAAATTCCTGCATCTTTATCTGTAAACAATGGAGATAAAATAGGTGGCTCTTCATAATGCCTCGGACTCATGGCAAAAATAATACCCTTCCATTTTGCTTTATCCCACAGAGAAAGATTAATTATCGAAACCACTTCCATATTTTTGTGTCTAATATTTTCAGGATCAAAAACACCTGGTGGAGGCGCTTGCCGGGTCATTTTATGAAATTTTACTTTATCAACGTCGTTTGAATGCGTATTATCTTCAAGTTGTAATGGAGTATTTCTTTTAAGTGTATAATCGGTGTCATCCACGGACGCAAAATCCATTAGAGTCATAGAATCTTTACCAAATAAATCTTCAGTCAAAAAAACACTGCCTGTAAAATCTAATGATCTATCAAATATATTATCATTCTCGACCATTTCTTCCAGCTGCGTTTTAACATCTTTAAATATTAAAATGTGGGCTATCAAGTTCGCGATAAAACCTAATATAAATTTTTTAGTAATATTTTGTGCATGATAAAATTCCTCTTTATTAAAATCAGAGCAAATTATGTCATACTTTTGGCCATCGACTTTGTTATAAGATATTTTAAATTTTTCGGAAGCAGCATATTTAACAACTATATTCACTTTTGGAGTAACACTAATAATTTTATCAATAGGTGCTGTTGCAAAAAAGCTTTCGAGTGCGGCCAAAATACTTTCTGATAGTTCGATACATGGAAATTTCCGATCAGCTTCAATAATAATATTGCATCCTAAAATCTTTGACTGTAACAATTCAATATTGTTCAATCCAATTATTGGCACGTTGGCTATTTGATCTTTTGCAGGTTGATTATACCAATCTTTCATAAACTGATTAATTTCATCGTTATCATGCTCTGCAAAAATATCTTTATCAATATAGCCTAACGCATATTTTAAAGCACTAGATGCCATGTATAATTGATATTTATCCAGTGAATCAGGGAGCAATGATAATCTCGGCAACTGATCAAATGGTACTCGCAAAAATAACATTCCTAGAATTGTATCAAATAAATCCAAATTATTTTCGGTTTTATTTATTTTGTTTGTATCGTAACCAACTGCAGAGAGTAACTGGCAAGAAATGTCATCCATCTTATGCCATGCAAGCAATTGAGGAATCCGTCCAAGCATTAATTCCACCATTTTCATACTAGTAGAAGAAGCAACCAATACTGGACTTAAGTGACCATACTTCATATAATCTATAAAACTAATATAAAATGCATTGAAGTAAAATCCTCTGGAGGCCCATAATAGATCTAATTTTTCACAAGCATGACCCATTAAGAAAAGAGCTAACAAAAAGTCTTCTTTGCTTTCTTCTTTATACAAACTAAACAATGCTTTACCAATATAACGGACCGTACTAAAAGGTTTTTTATTAACTAGTTGCTTCCCACGAGTTAATAAAAGCTTAGCAGATACAATTTCCTGTTTTCTATTATTTGTCATCGCTACGATAGTTTCGAACAGCTTATCAAAACCAGGTGATTCTTCCATTCTTGGGGCGATTTCCATAATGATTCTTGAGATTGTGTCAAGACTAAAATCAAGAACACCGTGACTTTCGGTGATAATAGAAGCGAGTTCCTCTAACAGCTTATTAGAGTCCTGGCCAAGTAATAATTTTACAAAAATATAGTTTGCCCTTGCTTCTAAAGCTGAATTAGGGCGATTTTTATCATTAATTAGCCTTTCGTATTCGGAAATTAGTTTCTCTGTATGTATTCCTAAATTTCTTTCATTTGGATCTCCTTTTGAAATTATAAATAAATTCATCCAAAGATTAGTCAAACGTTCTATATCATAAACATTGATTCCACCAACAACGAGTTTTTCATAGTCACAATATTTATTATAGAATTCGTCAAATTCTTCATACCAATAATAAAGAGTCCATGCTAATACATAGAAGCATTCTTTTTGTTGAATAATTGTACCATATTTACTAGCTAGAGCTATAGCTCTATTAAATCTTCCCATCGTTTCTGTAAGTGACAGCTCTAATTCCCTGCTTAGTTCTGCGGCGTCAATGGCCATTTGGACTATAGATCCATTTTGAACCCCATCAGCAGTTAAATTTTTTATCTCAACTTCTAAAGCATCTAATTTTTGCTTACGTTCGTAATCTAAAGGTCCAATATTTATTGCCGTCTTAAAAGATTCGGACAATCCAAATATTTCTGCAGCAACTTGTTCATTATGATTATTAAATATTTTGTCCAGCAGCCATGATCTATCCAGAATTTTAACTTGTACAATATATTTTTGTGTTAACTCATCTTCTGTAGCAGCTCTTTTCTTATCGGGGATATATTGATTGCTCATAAAAAAAATCGTTGTGTAATTTCTATTAGTAGATAAAATATTTTTGACATCAGCCACAATTTTTGATTTCCAATCTTTCTTAGCACTAAATGCGAATCCCCATCTTTCAGAAGCAGCTTGTCTCCCAATTCCAGTATACCAAGTTAATGCCGTATCATCTGACACAGGATAAGTCTCAGAATCTACTTTGCTGTCACCACCACCGGTTGGACCTGTCTGAGAGATTAAATTAGGACATATTTCTAACTCAGCTAAACGTTTGCAAAACAACTCAAACTTTTTCTCTTCATTCCGGCTCGTTAAACTTTCAAGGTAATAGTCAAAAAAAGCCCTATCTAATTGCGCTTTCTGTATTTTAACAGAATCCGAAAATTGACTTGGTCTTCTTGATTTTAAAAAGTCATATGGAGATACTGACTTATCCATTTTTCATAACCCCCTTGCTAAGCATGACACCCCTTATGGGAAATCATACCACAAATTAAGACAAAAAACTCTTATAAGATGTTTTTTCCCTATCTAAGAATCGCTTCTCATGGGGCTTGGCTTTAGTTCCAGCATTGATCCCCCACAACAAAAATCTCTCATCCAAAGTCTGACGAGAACCCCTATCAAAGTATGTCGGATTATTAGAAATTGCACCCGGTCGAGGAGCTTTGAACATGTTTTCTTCTCGCACTTTTACGGACAGACCCATGTACATGGAGGAGTATTCACTTTCAGCTTAGTAAAATTCAGCAAAATCCATCTCGCTCTTTCCCTTCATTTTTTTACCCAATGCTTCCCAAAAAATAAACATCGCTCCCTTAAAACGCAGTACATATCTTCCCGCTGTCGATTCCGACACATAAAACCGCCCGGCAAGTTCTACATAGGTGAGACATGGATCATTGCACCAGCTAAGCAAAAGCTGGCGTTCTTGCGCATTCACTTTTTCCAAATACTGCTCCATATATAGCCGCAACTGAAAAAGAGAATCCTTTCTGGTTTCCAGTTTTCTGATATAGGCGGGATCTGCATATTTCATTCCCTCCGCCAGAAAAAAATCTAAAATTGTATTGAGATAGCTTTCAACTGCGCAGAGTGCCTGCGGGGACAGGATAAAATCCCCTACTATCCCTTCCCTTAGAGCATAAAGACGTTCCAGAATTTCCGCATTCCATACGCCGGCGACTTTAGGCGAAATATAGAGTTTAGGCGCAACAAAAACAAGCGGCATCTTTTTTTGATAGCGCAGGCGGAAAAATTCTTGTTTTTCTTTAGGCAGCAGAGTAATCATGACAGCAACTAAAGCAGCATCGGCTTTACGTTGAACAATTTCCTGGCGCAGCTTAAAAACCAGGCGCGGCTGATTAAGCTTGCCTTGCATATACTGCAAAGTTCTCTCCAAGGCATGTATTTTTTCCAATGCGTAATAATCAGCAATCATTCGTACTAATCGTTCCTTGACCAGAAATAAGTTCATCCGTCTTCCTCCTTTTTCTCTTTATCCGCCATTTGCTTATGTATTCTATCCAGTATGGCCTGAAATTCTGGTGAAAGAGGTTGTCCCTCGCTCTCCTCTGGCGGCGGAGGTAGTGGCGGCGGCTGAACGATTGCGGGCTTCGGCTTCGGAAGCGGAGTATCATAATCCTGTTTTAATGCCTGAAACAGCCAGGCAACAGGGTTATGTACCTTGCTTTTTTGGGATTCCAGATAAAGAAGCTGAACGCGGATCTTATCTTCCGGATAGCGCTTGAGAAGTTTTTCAATGCTTTCTCCTGGAACGCGGCACCGGTTCGCGATTTTCACAAGCTGCTCTAGCGGAACAGCTGTACTCGCATCTTTTCCCTCTTGGCCATTGTTTCCTTCACCAGAAAACACACCGGCATCGCTTTGTTGTGTGTTTATTTTCTTTTTTTCTTGTTTAGTAGAATACGTATTTTGTAGTGGCTGATTTTCCGTCGACGGTTTTTCCGTTGGCGGGTTTACCGTTGACGGGAAATCGGTAAATGGTTCCTTTTCCTCGTAAACAGCCATTGACCGATTTTCGGCAAATGGTTGTTCTGCCTGTATTTGCGGCTCCTCGTATAGGACATATTCCGTACCGGTAAATTTGCCGTTATTATCGTGCAAACGCCTGCGCACAAGATAACCGCAAGCTTCTAATTCGTGCAGCGCCGACTGAATCGAGCTTTTTCCTTCGCTGCCAATCACTTTCACTAGCCCGCTGACGCTGTACGTCCAGTTATCCGGCAGGCTCAAACAGTAGGTAATGAGACCGCGCGCCTTTAGGGACAGGCGGACATCCTGCAAGGGAACATTGCTTACACAGGTATATTTGCGTTGCTTTTCTACCCGGATGATGCTCATAGCCCCTCCCCTTTCCGCTCAAGTTTTTCTACACGTGCTTCGAGATTTTTAACCAGCAGACGCAAATCAATAAGCTCATCATCTTCTAAAAGACTTCGCACGTCGATCCCATAAAATTGCGCAAGCAACGTAAGGCTGGCCAGGGTTGGCGTCGTTATTCCTTCCTCCCACCGATAAATGCTTGTCCGATCGACGCCGACGTGCCGGGAAAGCTTGGAAATGCTGTAGCCGTTTTTTTCTCGCAAACTGCGAATTTTCTCTGCCAATGTCATGCCAAGCACCTCCTACTTGAGCAACTCATCAAGTTGGCGAGCGCCGCTGTGCAGGCTATGAATTATTTTTTTCAATATATTCCGTTCTTCCAAACCCACTGGAAAGTTCTCAAATTCCACAGCGATTTGTTTTAGCCGCGTCTGTAAAATCGCAAGGAAATCTGCGGCTAGCATGTCCAGCGACTGAACACCGGAAAAGGACAAGATATATCGCAGAGCCTCAACCTCTTGCTCCAGCTTCCCGGCATGGGCTTTTATTCCCTGATAATCCTTCGGCTCAATAATTTGCTCGACAGTCAATACGCCGCGCTCGGTTAACTCCGTTTCCAAGACCATAATCTTCTCTTGCAGCGCGGCAATTACAATTTCTAATTCTTCCTGGCTTGTTTTCCCCATAGAAATCCCTCCTTCAGCAGCATAAAAAAAGCGGCAGAATCTCTGCCGCCAGTAAATAGCACTTTATCCCTTATCCCACTATGTTCTTTTCCAGATTATCCAGGTGTGAAAGTAACTCCTTCCATACAGCGATTCTGCCCACGGTCCGTTTTGAGGTATCTTTTTCTTCTACCAAACGCTCGGCTGTCTGCCGCATCTGATTGCGGCAAAAATCCGCCACCCAAAGGATGCTCTTTTTTTGAATCTGTACGGACAGGCTGTAAAAATCCACTGTTTCTATTTGTTCCTTTGCTATACCATCTACTTCATCTTCTTCGGAAACGGCCGCTGCAAATTGTTCATGAAGATCGTTCGGTAGGGGTTGATTCGCATGTATAGGCGATACGCCACCAGGTTCCTCTTGGAAAGAATCTGCCTTTGGTGAAGGTTTTTTTCTGCTTTTCTTGCTGTCAGGAATACCTGCCGTTTCCCCTTCTCCATCAAGCGCCTCCTCACCAGCAGCTTCTTCCGGGGGTGCCGTCGAAGCCTTCTGCGCCCGGATTTCCTCTTTCACCTCAATTGCCGCCTGCACACTCCCACCTTCCGGCAGGGCATGTTCCGCCTCTTCCTGCTCTTCCGGCGATAAGCCGGTTAATTCATACGCTGCCGACAACGGCAGTTTTCCTTCTTTTAGACGGTTCAAGAGTGCCGGTGAAAGCTTCAATAGCTCCAGCTTTCTTTTCAGCGTTGACTCGGACAATCCCAGTTGGCGGGCAAAATATGCGCGGAACTTCCCGCCTGGCTTCTCTTCCTCAAACCGTCTACGGAAAATCGGCTGCAAATATTTCAGCTCATTAAGCTCATCCTCTATGGTTTTATCGCGTTGGCAGTTGGCCGAAATGATTGCTTCTATTTCGTCTTCCTCTGATTCATAACGGCGTATGATGCATGGGACTTTCTCCGGAACGAATTCTCCCTGGGCTTTTAGATACTTTAAAGCGGCAAGGCGCCGGTGTCCTGAAATCAGACGATAGGTGACTCCATCCTGCTGCATCACAGCTTCAAGCGGCTGACGAATCCCGTTGCGTGAAATGTCCGCCGCCAAAACCTCTATATCTGCGATACTGTAAAAGTTTTGTTTGTTCTCAACAAGTGCGGACATATCAAGCAGGTGTGTCAATTCCGGCAGCATCTTCGGGCTTTGTGAAGCCCGATTGAAATATGCGTTCATATCTAGTTTTTTTGCCATCATCGTTCCCCACTTTCTTGCGTGTAGAACAACTCTTCCATAAAATGCTTAAAATCTCTTGAGAATCCGCAGCTTGGCGAAAGTGTTTGAATGGAAATTCCACGCTCGGCTGATTCACTCAACCGTTTCGCTCCTGTTTTGGTTAAACGAATGGTAATTGAAAAAGTGGGCATTTTCTTCTGGATACTTTCTAATATTGGGGCAGAATCTGGCGTATATTTGTTTAGCACACACCCCCGGAAACGAAGGCGCCGGTCCGGCAAAAATTCACTATATCCCTGGTCCATCGCGATGCGATCATTCTTTGCCGCTTGCAGTTGCTCGTACATTAAGTCCATGCCATCGCAGGCATAGCAATCCGGTGTCGTTACGAAAATAACTTCATTGGCGACCATCAATGCATTGTAGACGCTGGTATTGATGTCTGGCGGATTATCTATAATGCAAAACTGATACTGTGTACGAACTGGCTCTAATGCCTCTTTTAGTAAAAACTTTTGATTACGATTTTTATATTTATCAGAAAGCATAATGTCAAAATTCACTGCGGCTAGTCCCATATCCGCCGAAATAATATCAATGTTTTCATATGCGGTTTTTTGAATTGCCTGTGCTGCCGATATACTGCCGTCTAAAACTTCGGATAAAGTATTTTCTGTCTGCGCTTGAAAAAAGCGACTGGCATTTCCTTGTTTGTCATTGTCAATGAAAAGTACTTTGACTCCTAGCTTTGCCAAGGCGCAAGCAACGTGCGTAGAAAGTGTCGTTTTTCCCACGCCTCCCTTGAGGTTCATGAAGCAAATTATAATCATACCCGTGCTTTGTTCCACAATTATTTCCCCCTTTTCTGGAAAAAAAATAGACGTCCTTTTTACTAGCAGACGTCTACTTGCATTTGTGAAATTGACACCAGTGGCACGTACTATAGCCACAACTAAAAAATATCGGCTTATCCTCTTCCTTAGCCTTGGCAAACGCTTCTTCGCCCCAGGGGTACCAGTCTATGGGATTGTGTGCGTGTTGCAGTAAGTATGGACTCTTTTCATTCGCCAGGTGGTTAACGTGCTTCTCAGACATTCGCTTCACCTCGTTTTCATAGCTACTGTTTAGGATTTGCCTGTGGATGATTTTACATACATCTTATAATAGATATTAATTATCTATTAATATTATTTATATTTTAATTAAAATCCTGTGGCAAGTCAAGGTGTTTAAAGTAAAAAAAGCCGCTATTTACCCTCGACTTGAATCAACCCAGAAAGAAACTAATTCGCTAACCATGCTCTGTCACAAAAAATAAAAATAGATAGGAAGGTTAAACCTCCTACCTATTTCGCACCATCCCTATAGTATTCGATACACGACAATCTCAAACAACTTATTCCAATCTTAATGAATTTGACTCGCCTGAACAGACGCCAGATGGATCACTGAAAAACTTGTTTCAAACAGTCCCTAATTCCACGACATCAATACTATTGGTGAGAGGGCTAAAACCGATTAATGGTAAACAAAAAACACTATCCTGATCCAGAATACTAACCACTCGAACACTTCAGAAAACTTCGACTCTGAAATACTTTGGTTGATCTCTAGGTCACTATAAGGATGGTGCTTAATTAGATAATAACATATGCAGAGTAGATTGGCAAGACCATTAGTCTAAACTTTAAATTTTCTTTGCTAATTAAGATCATTCCATAATTATTATTGTTTAACTAAAGAGTGTTACTTTAACGAACATGGCACCACTGTGATGTTTGTATATAACCTTTTATATTCAGTACCGCAATATCCCTCATAGACTAGATGTTTCGCAGTAAATTTGCAAAATGTCTTTTGTGAATATCACTGTTTAGTGGTGCTTCAAACCTAATTTATTATGATGCAATAAAAGTATAATTTTGCGGTGAAGTGACAAGCTATACAGACCCTGCATCCTTTCTCTTGGACAGTGTTAAAAAACAACAAACCGGGAACCATCTCTTGCCTTTTCTTAATCATTAATGAAATCTTCTTGTTGCTTACCTTGATGCTCTAAATAACCTTTACCCCAAGTGCTTATTGATTCAAGAATGGGTTGAAGACTCAAGCCAAGTTCTGTTAGAGAGTATTCAACCTTGGGTGGAACCTCTGCATAAACCTTGCGCGAAATAAGACCATTCTGCTCCATTTGCCGAAGTTGTTGGGTTAACATTTTTTGACTTATTCCGTTTATACCTTTTAGCAACTCACTAAAACGCTGGTTATTTCTGTTCAATAAGTTTCGTAAAATAAGAACCTTCCATTTATGCCCTATTAAATTCAGTGCCGCTTCAATGGGGCAAATCTTAGTATTCACCATTCAAAACCTCCAATAAAATCAGCAATAGTTACTATTTGGTTTGTATCAAACAAAATAGTGCCTTCTTGCGAAAAGTAACTTGTTTTCTTATTATATTAATGAAAGTGGCTACAGGCAATATGTAATAGTTTATTTAAACAATTAAGGGGGAACCAAAATATGAAAAAAATCAATACTAATTCTCTATTGGATTTTTCACTGGAAAAATCGGTGCGTAAAGCACTTAGTCATGAAGGCAGTAAGCTTGATGTTGGATTACTGCTATATGCACCAGGTCAGAGTACGCCGGAACATACTCATAAAGATATGGACGAAGTGTTTTATGTTGCTGAGGGTGAAGGAAAATTAACTATCGACGGAAAAGAATTTCCCCTTAAAGAAAAAGATATAATCTTATCTCCAAGGGGAGAAGGGCATGGCTTTTTCAATACCAGTTCAGGTAATCTAGTAGTTCTGCAGGTTAAAATTTTCTAAGTGTTCCTTAGGCAAAACTTCTTCAAAAGGAGATATTTATGAGACGTGTCCGTGATACAGAAAAACAAGTAACGCGCGATGAAGCTATGAGTATTCTAAAAGCTGCCGAATACGGGGTGTTATCTACGGTGGACAAAGATGGGCAGCCTTATGGCGTCCCTCTAAACTATATAGTTTTAGATGAGGCGATCTACCTGCATTGTGCCCTCGCAGGTCATAAGTTAGATAATATTTCCCAGAATAGCCAGGTATGCTTTACTGTGGTTGGATATTCAGAAATAGTACCCAGCTCATTTACCGCCAACTATGAAAGTGTTGTTGTTTTTGGTAAAGCTATATTGGCCAGTGAGCCTGAAAAAATCAAAATGCTAACAGAATTGGTGAAAAAATATAGCCCGGAGTTTCAGGACAAGGGGATGAAAGTACTTGATGCTTTTAAAGATAAATGTGCCGTAATTAGAATTAAAATTGAAGATATTACAGGTGTGAAGAAAAGATAAGAGGGGATGCAGGGACAGGTCAGTTTTTTTATAACGTGACAAGGAACCTGTCCCCCTGCCCCATAAATTATTGACGCATTCTAAGAACAGTGAATTAGTTAAGAAATTTATAAATGAACCCCAAGCCTAGATAATTACTGGGTTTGGGGTTAGCGTTTTTTATCAGATTGCCATCAGTGGCAATTGGATTATCGCGTGTTGAAAAAAGCCGCTATTTACCAGCGACTTGAATCAACCCAGAAAGAATTCTACATTAATTGCCAATAACCAGACTTTTGAAGAAGTCGCCGAAAGACCAAATGAAAGTAGAACCCGCGGGGATTAAACCTTATTACGCTTAATTATATCTAGGAGTGCACTAGCGGGGGAAACACGGTCTTGGGAAGCAGACAAATGGAACACATTGCTGTGGAACACATGGCCGTGGAGCACATTGCTGTGGAACACATGGCCGTGGAGCACATTGCTGTGGAGCACATTGCTGCGGAGCACATTGCTGCGGAGCACATTGCTGTGGAGCGCATTGCTGTGGAGCGCATTGCTGTGGAGCGCATTGCGGCGGAGCACATTGCTGTGGGCTACATGGGCGAGGGACACATGTGCGAGGGTTGCATAGGCGAGGGATACATGGGCTAGGGTTACATGTGAAAGGGCTACATAAGTGAGGGAAACATAGGCGAGGGACACATAAGCGAGGGATACAACTAAAGGTGGCGGTCTGCCTCATTTCTTCTTCATATAGGTCATCCGTATCAAATTCATACGATTCTATTTCGGGATATTCATGGTCCCAGGAACGCTTCGGCATATCGAACCTCCTTTCAAAGGTTGTGTAACCTATTACATATTATGTTTAACGCCCCCTTATGGTGTATAAAACCGGGAAATATAGAAGCAGGTAAAGTAGAGTTATCACGGAGTATCCATCCCTTCTTTAATGGACAGTTAAAACACATGATATACTGAAAATCAGAGAGGGAATTTTATAATATGGATAAACGGCAGGGCACCATTAGTTCTCTCCATAGTATTTACAGGATTTTTCCTTATACACTATCGAATATATGCATGCAGAGGACGTTAAAGGAGTAGTTAATATTGCATAAAAACTCTAACACACCGAACAATTTATCACTCATTAAAGATAATGATAAACTTTTTTTTAAATCATTACTAAAACAAATTGATGAGCTTAGCAGAACAGTAAATGAACAACTAGCGACTCGCATCAGATTTTCAAATTTTTTATTGATATTTCTTTTTGCTGTTGTCCTTTGCCTATCAGTTTACTATGAAGAAAAACTAATAGCGATTAGCAACTATTTATCAATAATTTTATGTTGTATTGCTATTCTTGCCTTGTCTTACTTCATTCGCTTACGATCGAAAATTGCCGACTTAGCTGAAGCTACGCAAGAAATCAGCCTGCAATTGAATAAACGCTTGGAGACAGAGTATGTCTTATCGTTGAATGAAAATAAGATAGCTCCAATCCAAATAAGCCCACACTGTGATATTAGCCGCCTTGATGTAGATTTATCTTCAGAAATGTTTAGAGACGCCCTTTTCTTTAGAGAAAAAGCTACCCTCATTCCTTCAACCGAGTGCTTTATTCGTTGGCGTTATGTCCGAGCTTCAATCATTTATTTTTGTTGCGCCTTAGAGTCTTGGGTTAATAGCACTCTTACAAAAAAGTTACAGGAAAAGCAAAAAGTACAGGTATTACCTCGTTTCGAACATGATCTTTTAAATTTCTTACTTAATGAAGATTTTTACGAACCGCATAATCCTGTCATAAAGCTTAACATCCCAACTAAATTGCGCAAAACATTACCGCAGGTGCTAAGCTTGCAGGAAATTGATGATGAGATTATCAACCAGTACCTAGAATTGGTTAAGCTGCGTAACCGAATTATTCACTTTAGCAGCAAGGATCTTGAAACCGTATACGAGTCAGAGACACTTTATTTAATGCTACGTTCAGCACCGGAAATCATTGAAAAGCTAATTACGATGTTTGAACCTGATAACGTGCCTGACTGGGTTAAGGCAAGACCATAAACCTCACCCGCCAATGAATGTTGGCTCTAAAATTTCTACAAACCCCTGCACTCCATCCACGCGTATTCTATCGCCGTCTTTAATGAGCCTTGTTGCATCATCTACCCCGACTACTGCCGGAATGCCATATTCACGCGCAATCACGGCTCCATGGGTCATTAAACCGCCAACTTCAGTGACGATAGCAAGGGCTGATTGAAATAAAGGAGTCCAGCCGGGATCGGTATGAGGTGCGACTAAAATCTCCCCTTCATTTAGCACGGCAGCTTCCGGTCTAAGAATAACGCGAGCCTTCCCTTCAGCAACTCCTGCGGAAACCGGAGTTCCTAATAATGTTCCCTCAGGAACACTATCTCTTTTCGGCGGCACGATAACAATTTCGCCCTCACTCGTCATAACGCGCGGTGGCTTCAAACTTTGATACCATTGATATTGTTCCTTGCGTTCAGCGAGTAATTCACTAACATTCTTATCAAAGCTATCTTGTAAAAGTTGATACAATTCGTCCAATGTCAAGTAATAGCTATCTTCAGCCTGCTCTAAGATACCTGCCTTTACCAGTTCGTTGGCTTCCTCCATAATAGCTTTCTTGCAATCGCCCATTATGGTAATAATAAAAAACTTGTGATGTTCCCGAAGCCCGCCTAAATTACGATATACATCAATTAAGCGAGAAGTAAGTTTTGCTTTAAAATGCTTTCCTTCTACTGCTTTTAACATACGCCTGGACGCAGCTTCAGCTTCTCTTTCCCCTTCGGCAAATCGTTGTCTATGCTCACCGGGCTTCAGGCTTCGTATATTACTGAGAATGGCCGATACCAATCGTGTTGGCGTTTCATACCATCGCGGCGTAGTAATATCAATTTCGCCAGGACATCTCATGCCATATCTATCAATAAACGCTTTAAAATCCGCTTTGAACTGCCTTCCACCTGGTACTTGCTCCAGTCCGCTATAAAAGTGCTGATCATCCGCCGTTTTAAGATACTCTTGCACCTCTGGCAATTCACGTGCTTTATCCGCCAAATCCCCAAGTTCCAACCCCATCTCACTCGTGACATTACCGGGAAGGGATTTGTTTAATCTATGCACCTCCATTTCGTCTCCAAACATGCGGATACTTATTTTTTTGAGTAAAGCATTTGCTATAATGCCTGCTGCAGCATACGGTATGATAGTATGAACAATCTCCACAAAAAGTGTATCCAATTGTTCTTTTACTGTTTTTATCCGTTCAGCGCCATGCACTCCCCGTAACGCCTGACGAGTTTTGATAATACGCTCCTGCATAATTTTTTCTACATAGCCCTTACCCTTTTGAGGGTCATCTGTACGAATAATAGCCCAAACCTTCCCAATAACCGGCATCAGCATTTTTCTAAGTGCGGAAAAGGTCATTGCATCTTTTGACTGATGTCCTTCAAGAAACTCGGGACGTTTAACAATAGTCTCAACAGCACGGCTCATGGCTTCATCCACGTTGCCCAGAAATTTAGGCACCATCATGCGCGCCAGCTTATTATGAAGAACATCCGACATATCAAGAAAAATTCTTCCCCCCGCTTCCGTAAATATCCGCGGAGGAAAAACGGTCTGTAGTACAGATAATCCTAGTGGCTTAATAGCATCTGTCATCACTTGGACATGACCGAAGGACAAGAGCAGCCGTACTGGCTGTTGTGGAAAATTAGGCAAAGGATACAGTGTAGTAATCGGTCGGCTTTGAACGATAAAAAATTCATTGTTAGCAACACAAAATTCTATATCTTGCGGATTGCCATAGTGCTCTTCAATTTTTTTGCCTAGCTCTGCTAAATCAATGATTTGACGGTCTGTTAGGACTTGCTGCTCCTGCTGCGCGGGCAGGAGTTCTTTCGTGACTGTACCGCCCTCCGGCATAGAATAAATCGCCAGTTTCTTCTGCGATATTTTCTTGCTAAGGATGGCGTGATTTTTTACTTTATATAAATCTGCAGAAACTAAACCGGATACCAACGCTTCGCCTAACCCAAAACTCGCATCGATTGAAACAACGGTACGATTACCGTTCACGGGGTCGGCAGTAAACATAATCCCGGACAGATCGGAAATGACCATCTTTTGAATAACGATGGATAGAAAAACCTCGCTATGGTTAAATCCATTTTTAGCTCGATATACAATGGCTCGGTCAGTAAATAACGACGCCCACGATTTACGAATATGACGGAGCAATTCCTCTTGTCCTTTTATATTCAGGTAAGTATCTTGCTGACCCGCAAAAGATGCATTAGGCAAGTCTTCGGCAGTCGCACTGGAGCGAACGGCATAAAAATTTTCCGTCCCAACCTTGACCCATGCGTGAAGAATTTCATTGCTAATTTCTTCAGGTATTGGTAGTTGTTGCAAATGATCCCGAATACGCAGCCCTAATTGCCTTAGCTGACTTAAATTGGATAAATCAATAGATTTCAATTCCTCAAAAAACCCAGCCATTTCCGGACTAGTTGCGATAAAGTCTTGATAGGCAAGTGTCGTAACGCAAAAACCACCCGGAACAGGAAAACCAGCCTGTGTCATTTCTCCTAAATTTGCACCCTTCCCACCCACTAAAGCAAGACTTGCACGGTTAATTTGGTCAAAAAAGAGTATATAATGCTTCATAACATTTCACCTCATCCAAGTCGGTTAAATTTTTAGCGTTATTGCTTAAGCGAAACTTCTTACTAAACCTGATTTCTATATCGTGAATCTTCTCCTTACAGATATTCTAAGTATTATTATCTTGAAATTTTTAAAATATATTGAAGGAAATGGCTAGTGCACATCCAATAATGTAATATTATGTAAAAACATAAATTGAAAGGAGGTGCTTCTTTGAATAGTGTTCTAACTGGCTCTATAGTATCACTAATTGATAATGTCTGTGTAATTACGGTTATGGCTTATACAGTAAGCCATTCTAAATACTATTTGGAATGGCTTGATGAGAAACGCAATCTTAAAAATAAGTCATTTTTGACAATAATATTTGGGCTATTTTCACTCTATGCTGCGGCGGCAGGCGGTGTAGCCAACGTCAGAGTTCTGGGACCAATGCTTGGGGGATTAATAGGTGGCCCATTAGTTGGTATAGGAGCTAGTTTCTTCGGCGGTATTTACCGCTTTTTAGATTTAAGATACGCCGGAGCCACAGAAATGGCCCACTCAGCTTTATTGGCGACAGTTCTGGCAGGACTGGCAGGTGGCCTGGTTTACAGGTGGCGAAAAGGTCAACTGCCGGGGTTGTGGACCACAGCAATCTTCGCCATTGTCTTTGAAGCATTTCATATGGCGTTGACTGTAGCAATGGAATACCAAAACGAAATAGTAATTTCCACAGTAAAGACGGTCGGTATACCAATGACCATTAGCCACACGGTTGGCGCAACAATGCTTGTATTCATAACTAAAAACATAATTAAAACCCGCATGAAAGAAGAGACATTGCGAATAGACAGGCTTAATATGGTTGGACAAATGGCTGCAAACGTCGCTCATGAAATACGTAATCCGCTAACTTCGGTCCGGGGCTACTTGCAAAGGATGCAAATGAAAAACGATTACTATATCGGCAAGGAACGCTGCCATATAATGCTTGAAGAATTAGACAGGACAAACTTAGTTATCAGTAAATACCTGTTGCTAGCTAAGGAAAAAGTATCTCACCGGAAAAGTCGCTGTTTAAATAGTGTAATAAAGGCTTTGCATCCATTATTACAAACGAACGCAACCGCCGGCAACTCATCTGTAACACTCCTTCTAGAAGACATACCGGAGTTATATTTGGATGAAAACGAAATTCGTCATTTGCTATTTAACCTGGTAAATAACGGTCTAGACGCCATGCCGGCAGGTGGCAAAATTGTCATTCGCACATTTTTCAAGCAGAATAAAGTTGTTTTGGCCATAAGTGACCAGGGTTCAGGCATTTCGCCAAAAATAATGAGAAAATTGGGGACGCCGTTCTTCACTACCAAAGATACAGGGACTGGTTTAGGCCTACCAATATGCTATAGAGTCGCTTCCAGGCACAATGCCTCCATTGAGGCTGAAACCAGCCCAGAAGGGACAACCTTCACGGTAAAGTTTTCAATACCGGCAAAATAAAAGCGTTTTTCCTTACAAAAAGAATTAAACAGCACGCAATTTTTAATTAGCACGTTGTTAAACACTGCTCGCGAAATACTTCATACGTGATTGATAAAAGAAAAATTTAATTAGAGGGAGTAAACAATTATATACGCTTATGCATAGTTGTCCTTCTTAGGCTATACAGTTTAACAGGGAACCGTCAACTTACTCCAGAGTTCCATCGCGGAAGCCCTTGTTCTTAGCTAATGGTAGGCGTTCGCCCCCTTTTGGAACTTTCATCCTATAGACCGGGCGGCATAACAATAAAAAGAGGCTGATCTAAATCATTAGATCAGCCTCTATGTCTGGATACTTCCAATATCTTTTTGCCGCAAAAGGAATTCTGGTAACCGCCTGAGCATCGTCCTCTAAGGCTTTTCTGATATACATATTTATACCTTCTAAGGAATTTTCATACTACTTTTCAGCTTATTATAACCTCAATAACCTCGTCCCCAATCTCTTTTCAGCAGCATTAATCAAATACTACGCCGAATTTATCATTATCTTTAATCGAATAATATCTGCTTTGAGTTACGATGATATGATCTTTTAGCCTAATACCGGCCTTTTGTAGTTTAGGTATTAGCATGGAGGTGTAATATACATCTTCCATTGAGGGATAGATTGTTCCATTCGGGTGATTATGGGCAATAAAGATAACATTTGCTTCATTCTGGATGCAATGCTGTATAATTACCGCTATGTTGGGAGAATTCACATATCCCCCCTGCTTATCCGTGCACTGAATTTCAGCCACCAAACGGTTGTCTGCGGTAACCAACAGTAAGATAAGATACTCTGTGGGTTCATTACCAATCCATTTGTAAATATGACGAAAAACATCTCTAGCAGATTTTATATAAACGCTTGACACCGGTCTCAGAATTACCGTTTCGGCTGCCTCCTCAGTATCGTTAGCACCCCCTGTTTCACTTTGCTCGGTGCTAGGAACAATATGAAACATGCTGGCTGTTGCACCCAATATCGTTATATAGATTAGCCCCAACGACGTCACGATAATTAGCGTTTGAAAAAATTCACTCATACGTCCACACCCCAATCCTTAATTTATTCTTCCAGCATAAGAAGCCATCGGTCAATAATGATTGTTAGGACTTCAAGAATTTCATTCGCCGTTAAATCAAACCACGAGCTCAGTTCCATCCGAACCTGTCGTAAAAGTAATGATTACATCGTGCCGCGCGGCAACAAAAAACAAACCTATTGCTTTTTTTGAAATATTTGCCATCAAAATTAAAACTCCTGCCTAGTTTTTGCTAGCAGGAGTTTTTCTTGATAACACTCTAAATATTCTCAATCTGATCTATCGGCTATTTGTAGATTTTTGTACGTTCTTCGGTAGGTAGATAGTCTTTTTGATCAGGCTGCGAGAGTGGCTTGCCAAAAGGCATCTGGGCAATCAACTTCCAATTATCCGGAATATCCCACTCTGCTTTAACCGCATCATCAATAACTGGATTATAATGCTGCAACGATACACCTAGCCCTTCCATTTCAAGAGCTGTCCAAATAGTAAACTGTAGCATGCCTGATGACTGATTAGACCAGACTGGGAAGTTTTCTTTATATGCAGGAAATTGCTGCTGCAACCCTGCGACTACGTTCATATCCTCAAAATAAAGAATCGATCCATAGCCGCTGCGGAATGCACCATTAATCTTTTCCTCAGTCGCCTGAAACTTATCGGCAGGTACTATCTTTTTTAACTCCGCTTTAACAATATCCCACAAACGATTATGTTGTTCATCAAAAAGAACCACCACACGAGCACTCTGAGAATTGAATGCTGACGGTACATGCTTTACTGCCTCATTAATAATGTTCTGAATGCGGTCAATATCAACCACTTGCTCTTTGCCTATTGCGTAATACGTTCTTCTGCCTCTTACGGCGTCCATAAATGACATTTCCATTACATTTCCTCCTCGTTCTCCATTGCATCTTTTGTGTTTGCGTCAATCAGAAGTAGGTAATCCTGGGTACCAACTATCGGATTATGCGCATATGTAATAAATACGAACTCTTCTTACTCCTTAGGTGGTCAATGTGCTCGGTAGACACTTGAATCACCTCGTTTGTTTGCAAATGCTTAGCATTTGCTTTGATAGTGGTTTACATACACCAATTTCAACAATAATTATTCATTAGTATTATTTATATTTTAAATGGAATATTGTAGTAAGTCAAGAATATTACGGAAAATAATCTGAATTAGTCTGACGTAACAGGAAGTGCTTACTACCCAATGAACCCCTCTGCGGTATGATCTAGCTTTCCAGCCATAAATTAATTAGTTGGATTGCTGAATCAATATTCATGATTTGCCCTCCTCTTGAACTAACGCATTTCCTAAAACATAAAATGTATCATAAAAGTTTGTAGGAGTTGCAATTATGAAATGTGACGATGTTGATAGACTGGTACTTTTAACTCTAATTCTAAGCGTTGCGGTAGATCTAATTGCCTTAATTGCTGAGTTAGTGTCTCAGTGTTGTGAGCAGCAGGAAAAAGCTGAGAGTGAAAAAGCAGAAAAAGCTTTGATCGCAAGACTGGATGATTTTGAACGGCGAATTAGTAAGCTAGAAAGAACTTAGAGTTAGATAAGCGCATCTGCCCTTTAAATTTATTTTAATAAAATTTCTAAATTAAAGCAGGATTTCCTACATCTGCTCTATAATTATCTCCAATAATTTGCAGAGTAAGTGTTTGTGCGTTAAGTGTCATGTAAACGGGGAGTTGTCACTGAACGAAAAACTACTTCATTAGTTTGCGATACAAACACTGCATCCCGCTGCTGCATAGAAGAAAATCCAAAATATGTAGCAATTTGTAGCAATTTGATCTACATTTTTCAGGAGGTGCTTCCATGCTTTTTTATACGAAACGCCAACCATTTCAACCGGTTATATGCACTAATACATTAGTTTTTTCAGCAATCTTCATATCCCTGATCATCATGTTTACTAATGTTTTCGCGATCCAGACCCCCTTCATTCGAATCAGCCTTAGCTTTTTACCAATTGTAATGTGTTCTATACTATTAGGTCCATTATTAGGTGGTATTGTTGCTGCTATTGCCGATGTTCTAGGATGCATGTTCTTTTCTCCCGGGTTGTTTTTCCCAGGATTTACCCTAAGTTCATTTGTGTCCGGAATGATCTACGGTTACTTTTTACACAATAAAAAAATAACTTTGCAAAGAATCAGCTTAGCAAGCGTAATTGTACTCTTATTAGTAGATCTTAGTTTAAACACGTTATGGCTATCCATCTTATACCAGAAAGCTGGCAATTTGTTTTTATTTGGACGAGTACTCAAAAGTTTAGTCCTACTCCCAATTCAGATTGGGACTATTTATGCAGTCAGTAAACCATTGCTCCGGTATAAATTAGTACGACAACAATAATTATTAAATTTTTCCCATATTTCCACAATTACATCAACAAAATATATTGGATCAATCGCAGAGATGTTGCATATACGTTCCTTTTGTTCAGCAGCCATCAGTGTACTTCCAGATCCGCCAAAAAAGTCGGCCCACGCTCCCCGGGCCGACTTGAGTTTTGTTATTTTATAAATCTCCTTGTCTTATCGCCAACCGGACTGTTTTATTTGGATTTAATTAACTTAAACTACACAATCTAAATATATCTTTAGAAAGGATGATGGTATGAATATCGAATTGTTAATACAATACATAGCTATTGCTATTGCTATAATTGCGGTGATTATTGCTCGCAAAGAATTGAAACGCTTTATTCCAGTTGGATTGTTTGCTAGTTTTTATGCGAATCTTTTTTGCTATGTTGCCAATTACTTTAATTGGTGGGAGTTTCCGGTAAAGGTTTTACCCGGTGTAAAAGACGTTTCTTTTACAGTAAATGTCGTTATTGTACCAGTCCTGGCTATGTTTTGGGCTAGATATTCTCCCATGTCAAGAATCAAGTGGACTTTTCTTTGGACAACCATTTTAACAGGAATTGAATATTTGGCTGTAAGGTATACTGATATGATTACTTATCACAATAACTATAATTGGTATTATTCGTACATTTTGTGGTTAATCAGTTGGTATGTCTGGTATTCGTTCCATAAATGGTTTTATAAAGATGGGGAGCCTCACTAAAATTTATCGATCACGCTTACCGCTTGCACCCCAAGTCAATTTTTAAATTTTACCGGCCGTATTTTTTCCTGTCAAGGAAATACTATTTGGTGGAGGTGATTTTATGGGCAAAAAACTAACTGATCGTACTGGTGAGTGGCAAAAGCAACAACAAATTTTGAAAGAGTACGCCAATAGAAGGTCCTTAGATAGGACCACCACTGATGAAGGTACAGATAAAAAACAAAATTAATGTCCAAATCCCTCCTGGGGGGCCTATTATGGCTCCCTCGTTTTTTTGCGCAAGACTGGTTGGCTACTGACTCTTAAGCAATTGCTTATCAGTCTGCCTCGCTCTGACCGACTCAAATTATTATAAAAAGTTGTTTCTTTATTTTGCTCAATGCACATACAAAAGGAATCCCATTACCGGGATTCCTTTTGTATCTTTAGTCTAAAGATTATTCTAAATCAGGAATTTCAAGGTTCATTAAGGCCGAGCTTAAGGATTTGCCATGAATATCAAGCGCCAGTGTCCGTGTTACACCACCGCCAAGGGCATTATACATAACAAAGTTCAATGCGCCTACTTTAGGAAGTTCATAGCGTACTACGTCCCCCTCAACAATATCCGAGAAAAATTCTTTAACTTTCACAGCGGTTACATATTTCTTTAGGAATTCATAATTGATAGGATCATATGCAATCACGGAAATATTTGACGTATTTCCTTTGTCACCGGTGCGAGAATGTGCTATTTCACGTAGTTTCATGTTATATCACCTCGTAATGAACATTAGATTGAACTAGTGAACGGGGAATTAATGCTGAAACCATTGCTATTACCTCGCGAGCTACTTTCCAGGCGCCCGCTCCACCGGCAGGACCATTAGTATACAAGGTTTCCACCTCATTACCGATACGCACCGCTTCTTTCATATTCTGAGTACGCCCCGTAACTCTGGCACGAACTTCATACGGTTCATGTCCGGAGGATAACTTATCGCCATGCAGCGAATTTACCCCGACTAAATCAAACCGAATTTCCTGATACTTAACACCCATTAACTTCAGTCGTTCAGCAACGATATCAAGCGCCAATTGACCTCGGGCAACCGCTCCAGGACCAGCATAGCTAATCTGGCCTTCACCAATATAGCTGTCAACATAGCCAATGGAAACTTTGAGGCTGTCTGTTTTTGGTGCACCAGTTGCCCCGGTTACTTGCACCATGTCTTTACCAATTTGATTAAACTCTACGCCGGTAAAATTCGCTGCAACATCGGGAGTAATATAGGCAGCAGGATTATGAATTTCGTATAACATCTGCTCTTTGCACGTGTCGAGTGTAACCATTCCTCCAGCTTCCGGCACTTTTGTAATAAAAAATTCTCCGTTTTCCTGGACTTCGGCGATCGGAAAACCAAGATGAGCAACTCCGGGAACGTCTTTGTAACCCGGATCTGAATAATACCCGCCGGTAATTTGACCAGCGCATTCCAGCAAATGCCCAAGCACGGTAGCTTTCCCCATAAGATCCCAATTGTCCGGTGACCATCCAAATTCGTATATTATAGGTGCGGCAAAGAGAGCGGGATCAGCTACACGCCCTGTAATTACTATGTCAGCACCATTTTTCAATGCCTCAACAATGGGCTCTGCACCAACATAGGCGTTCGCAGACACCAGTTTATCTTTTATACTGACCAGTTTTTCGCCGGTCTCCTCGATCTTTAGATCCATATCTTTAATGGTGCTTAGTACATCATCACCGGAAACAGCGGCTATCTTAAGATCTTTAATTCCCAGTCTTTGAGCAACTTCTTTAATTTTTTGCGCTCCGGCGACAGGGTTTGCGGCCCCCATATTTGTGATGATTTTTACGTTATTTTTCTTACAGACGTTTAGCACCGCCTCCATGCGTGCCTCTAAAAGAGGATCATAGCCAACATTGGGATCCTTTAACTTCGCCTGCTGGGCAATGGCAATAGTTCTTTCAGCCAAACACTCAAAACATAAATACTGAATATTTCCTTTCACGGCAAGCTCTACGGCAGGCTCAATTCGATCGCCGGAATATCCGGCCCCAGAACCAATTCTAATTTTCTTCACAATATTTCACCTCTACTATCAAAGTTCTATAATGGAAATACCCCAACAATAACGCAGGTAATTGTCATGATTACCGAAGCAGCCCAAAGGAACGGAATAGAAAACTTTTGGTGTTCTCCTAACTCAACCCCCGTTAATCCAACAATCAAAAAGGTGGCGGGAGTGAGCGGGCTGACAGGAAAACCGGTTGTCATTTGCCCCATTAGTGCTGCCTGAAATACGGCAACAGGTTGGACTCCTAACATTTTTCCAAGTTCTGCGACTACTGGCATTACGCCAAGATAGAAGGAGTCTGGATCAAATATTAAACTTAAAGGCATAGATATCAAACCTATCCCAAAAGGAATATGTTGTGCTAAGCTAGGCGGGACAAACGCTACTGCTACCTTAGCCATCGCAGTGATCATTCCTGTACCATTCATGATGCCGGTAAATGCACCTGCTGCTAATAGGATACTGGCCATCATTAACGCGGCTTTGGCATGAGCATCAATCCTAGCTTTCTGGTCACTGACATTCGGATAATTGATAATTAAAGCCAGTACTGTCCCGATCATGAACATGGGAGCTGGATCAATTTTTCCGCTAATCATGGTTCCCATCACAACCAATGTAAGAACCGCATTGATCCAAAATCTGTTCGGACGACGCAAAGCCTTTTCTTCTTCTTTAACTTCACGTTTAAGTTCGACACCTTCTACTTTTCCATCTGTTAATCCAAGACGTGACTCTTCTCTTTTTCCCAAAAAGAAAGCCAAAGCAAACATATAGATTATTCCGACTACCTGAGGAATAATAAGAGGTGTAAAAATATCCGCAACGGGAATGTGCAGCGCGGCCGATGAGCGCAACGTAGGTCCTGTCCAGGGAAGATAGTTAACTCCGGCCGCTAAAGAAACCATTAGGCATAACAGTCTTTTATCCATTTTGAGACGTTCAAAGATTGGGAGCATGGCCGGTATCGTAATTAGGAAGCAAACAGCTCCCGATCCATCCAGATGAATAAGCAAGGCCAAGAGAGCTGTTCCCATTAAGATTCTTGTAGGCTTCGCTCCCACTGTTTTCAGTATTCGGTCAATAATTGGATCAAACAGCCCTGCATCGCTCATCACCCCGAAAAACAAAATAGCAAAAACGAACATCGTTGCAACCGGGGCTATATTTTGAATACCTTTAATGATAAATTTACTGGTTTCTAGACCGAAACCCCCGACAAGCGACGCTGCTACCGGAACAAAAATAAGAGCAATTAACGGAGACATTTTCTTTGTAATAATTACCCCTAAAAGTACAATCAACGTAACTAAGCCAAGAAGTGCCAACTTACCCTCCTCCTTATTATTAAGCTGCAAGCAAAATTTCTATTATTGTACTCCTTTCCTAATATTTTCGCTCACTTAGTAATAACGCAAGAACTATGCCAAAGTTAAATTTCTCATTTTTCCCGGACTAAATGCCCTTTTCTCATAAAAACATTCTAATTTATTAGAATAAAAAAAGGATTGTCCTTTTCCCGGAGTGGCTTAAACCATGAATAAAAAAAGACTCAAGCCAACTTCTAAATAATTAGAAATCGACCAAGCCCTATTCTAATATATTAGAACAATTACACTTTTCCGCGCTGCCCTTTTAACTTGTTATATAGGGTTGCTAACGAAATTCCTAGTTGCTCAGCTACTTTCTTTTTTCCTTCCAGTGTATTGCCCTCTATTTTTAACGCAGTAAAAATAATCTTTATCTCCGCTTCTTGTACAAGCCCAGCCAAACAACGTTTTTCCTAATTGGGTCAGGTGATGGTTCGCTAACTCAATCCAGCTTTTGCAGCAAAGCCAAAACTCCTGCCAAGATAATCACAAATCAGGCAGGAGTGTCTCTTTTTTATTCCTCTATCTCTACCGGTCAAGAACAAATACTCTCACCCCATGGGTTCGCCCTAGCTCATATAGTTCATCGTCTGAAGCGTCTATATGAACGTCAAACACTTTACCTTTAACCGCCCCTCCAGTATCTTCTGCTATACGCCGGAATGCTCTGCCGTCAGGCATTACAATCTCAACTTCCGAACCGAGTGGAACAACGTCTGGGTCAACGGCTACAGTCCTGCCCGAGGTAGCTATTGTGCCTGAAGCTGTTTTACCTTTGTCGTTGTACCAAGTTACTTGTGCGCCGTCTATGTAGCGAGCCACCAACCGCCCACCGCGACTAGTTGGGTAGACTTCACGCTGAGCCGCCAGCTCACGCCTTAAAATTGCTATATCTTTTTGCATATCCTCAACTTTTTGCTTGTTCACTTGAGCCTCGGACGTTATTTGCGCTATTCGAACTTCAGCTGCTTGTTTTTGATCAATGGTCGTTTTGTAGCTAATGCCGACGCCAAGCATTAGAGCTATTATAATCGTGCCAATAGTCAATTTTAGTCTCATCCTATCACTCCTTCAAAGGATATATTGAGGCTTAGCTTATATTATACTAGTAAAACAGAAACGATATCAATGGATAAATTTTCTTAATATCATCAAAGTCCATCAAACTAACCGTTATCAAATAAAAACAAGTCCTCCGACGATCATCGGAGGACTTTTATTTGAAGCGAACCAAGTTTCGAACTCGCACCCACAACTTTGAAAAGAACCTTATCTAGCAGCCTTCGCCCCTACTGCCGTTCCACGGCCAGCTGTAATTTTTCGCCGTTAATGTTTACTTCAGTATAGCTATGTTCCGCATTAAATACGATATTTACAGCAAGTGTCTCACTCATAATGTACTCTTTATATTGCTGTACAATTGTTTCAAGCAAACCATTACCAGCCATATAGACTATAATTTTGTCAACAACTTCAAATGAGCTGTCTTTTCTCATGTTTTGCAGCTTGCTGATAATCTCTCTCACATAACCTTCGTTTTTAAGTTCTTCCGAAATATGAGTGTCTAAAACTACACCCACTTCACCCTCGCCGGCAAAAGTAAACCCTTCCAGACCGTTCATCGTTACCAGGAGATTGTCACTGCTAAGTGCAATCGAAGTTCCTTCTACATTAATCGTAATGCTTTGTCCGGAAGATACTTTAAGTGCCAGTTCCATCTGGTTGGCTTCGGTGATTGCTGTTTTGATACCTGTCAACAATTTGCCGTACGTCTTGCCCAGCACCGGCAAATTAGGTTTGACTGTGTAACTTACATAATCGGACATATTGGCATTAACCACTATTTCTTTGATGTTCAGCTCTTCTTTAATGATGTCAGCATAGTAGTCCGGCAATTCATTTGTGCTGACAAGCATCTTGGACAGCGGCTGCCGGTTTTTGATATTGGCAAGATTACGTGCGCTGCGACCCAATACACAAATCCTGTAAGCCAGTTCCATCTCCTTTTCCAACTTCTCATCAACCTGTGTTTCATCATAGTCCGGCCACAAGCATAAATGTACGCTTTCCGACGCCTGGGAGTTGATACCGAATACCAGGTTTTGATAAATTTCTTCGGTAATGAACGGTACAAAGGGAGCAGCGACAATTACCAGCTTTTTCAGTACGGTATGCAGAGTAAAATAGGCATCAATTTTGTCTTCGGTCATTTCCATCGACCAGTATCTCGTTCTGTTACGCCGCACATACCAGTTGGAAAGTTCATCGGTAAATTCTTCGATCAACTGCGCAGCACCGGTGATTTTATAATCGTTCAGGTATTCATCGACTTTATAAATCAGGGTATTCAGCTTGGAGATAATCCATTTGTCCATGACGTGACGGCTCTGTCTGCCCTGGTATTTCTGCGGGTCAAACTGGTCAATTTCCGCATACAGCACATAGAAGGAGTAAACATTCCACAGCGTATTGATAAATTTGCGCTGCGCCTCAATTACGGCTTCTTCATAGAAACGGGAAGGCAGCCAGGGAGCACTGGCAGTATAGAAGTACCAGCGCAGGGCATCGGCACCTTGATTGTCCAATACGGTAAACGGACTGAGGACATTGCCTTTATGTTTAGACATTTTAAGACCGTGCTTATCAAGCACATGCCCCAGTACAACACAGTTCTCAAACGAACTCTTACCAAAAACGGCAGTGGAAATAGCCAAGAGTGTATAGAACCAGCCGCGTGTTTGGTCAACCGCCTCGGAGATAAACTGCGCCGGGAAGTTTTGTTCAAATAGTTCCCGGTTTTCAAACGGATAGTGATGCTGGGCAAACGGCATTGAGCCGGAATCATACCAGCAGTCAATGACTTCGCTGACTCTTTGCATCTTTTTACCACAATCCGGGCAACTCATCTGCACTTTGTCAATATACGGCTTGTGTAGGTCGATATCATCAGGCACATCCAGCCCTTTTTCCTTTAGTTCCGCTATACTGCCAATACATTCTCGATGTCCGCATTCGCATTCCCAGATTGGTAAGGGCGTGCCCCAGTACCGTTCACGACTAAGCCCCCAGTCGATTACGTTTTCCAGGAAATTGCCGAAACGGCCTTTTTTGATGTTATCCGGATACCAATTAATTTTATCGTTATTTTCCAAGAGTTTATCCCGGAGCGATGACATCCTGACAAACCAGGATACACGGGGATAATATAAAAGCGAAGTGTCACAGCGCCAGCAAAATGGATAGGAATGAAGATACTTTTCCGCTTTATATAGAATGCCGTTTTCTTTTAAGAAGGCCAGTATTTTTTCCTCCGCTTTTTTGACAAACAGTCCCTGCCAGGGAGTCACTTCTTCCACAAAGTTACCTTGCGCATCCACCAGATTTATGAGCGGTAAATCATATGTTTGCCCAACCCGGTTATCATCTTCACCATAGGCCGGGGCAATATGCACGATGCCAGTACCATCATTTAGGGTAACAAAATCGCCATGTACAACAAAATAGGCTTTTTTCTCCGGTTTAACGAAACGGAACATAGGTTCATATTCCTGACCTAACAGCTCCTCCCCTTTGAATTCGCGTACCAGCTCGTATTCACCCTCAAGGCAAGTCAATAGATCCTTCGCCAAAATTAAATGCTCATCTTTATTGATGACTTCAACATAATCGTAGGTCCGGTTAATAGCCAATGCCACATTGCTGGGCAACGTCCATGGGGTAGTCGTCCAGACAAGAATAGCCGCATTTTTCCCTTTAAGTCTGAACTTGACATAGGCCGAATTGTCTTTTACATCTTTATAACCTTGCGCCACTTCATGAGAAGATAAGGCAGTACCACAGCGCGGACAGTAGGGAACGATTTTGTGTCCTTTATATAATAGCTCTTTATTCCAAAGCTGCTTTAACGACCACCAAACCGATTCAATATACTCATTATGGTAGGTGACATATGGATTTTCCATGTCAATCCAAAACGCCACCCGCTCCGACATTTCCTTCCATTGTGTAGCATAGGTAAATACGCTATCTTTGCATTTCTTTATGAACTCCTCAACCCCATACTTTTCAATTTCCGGCTTGCCGGAAATACCCAGCTTTTTCTCTACTTCAAGTTCAACCGGCAGTCCATGCGTATCCCAACCGGCCTTTCTCAAGACTCTGTATCCCTTCATGACTTTATACCGCGGAATTAAATCTTTTATAACCCGGGTAACAACGTGACCGATGTGGGGAGTGCCGTTCGCAGTCGGCGGGCCATCATAAAACGTAAAATACTCCTTATCCTCGTTCATACTAAAACTTTTAGCAATGACCTCTTTTTCTTCCCACAAGGCCAGTATTGATTTTTCCATTTCCACAAAATTATTCTTAGAACTTACTTTCTTATACATGTTCTGCCCCTTCCTTTTCATTCGCTTTAACGTCTTGTATGCCAGAGAATATCTATAAGAACAAAAAAACTTCGTCCCCTAATCAGGACGAAGTTTTTACTTCGTTATACCACCTTAATATTCTCAGGTACTGCATACCTTATCCTTTAACGCAGGAATACGGATTAACCTACTAAGCATTCAGTCATCAGCTCTCAGGTGATTTTCTTCCGGCAACTCCCTGCAGGTTCTCAGCACTCCCCGCTCTCTGTACGGTTCTATTCCCGTAATATTCTTCCTGTTCACAGCTTTTATAGAACTATATCAAAATGTTATTGAAATTATACTTCTTCAATTGTGAAATGTCAAACCATCCTACTTGTTTGTTTAACTTGCTATAAGGTTTTACTCACCCCGGAGCTTTGTTTTCGCTCCCTTTCTCCGGAACAACAAAAATTCTTCCAGTACGGCCCCCAGTCTCTGATAAGTATTCGTTGTATCTTTTCCCGCTTTATTTAGCCGATCAAATTTTTCAGATAATCCCCGGATTTTATCATATAGCTCAGTTTCTTGTTTCTTAAAATCCGGATACCTGGCATTCATAAGTTAGCTACCGTAACAATCGCATTTTTTTGTTCTTTGGCTTTATACAAAGCTTGATCGGCTTTTATTAAGATGTCTTTTACATCCTGCTCTTGTTCCAGCGAGATTATCCCGCTGCTTACAGTTACATGATATGGTGAAAAAGTACCTTCTATTTTATCGCGAATGCGCTCCATAACTTCGAGAGCAGTTTTCAGGGAGATCTCGTTAAAAATGATTACAAATTCATCACCGCCCCAACGAATAACAACATCCTTGTTGCGAGTATCTTTTTTTAATATAGTTGCGATACCGGACAATAGTAAATCACCGATAGCATGACCATATATATCGTTAATACTTTTAAAGTCGTCCACATCAATCATGGCAACACACATCTGTTGTTTTACCGTAGGTAATCGTTTTTCGTCCAGCTTTGAATAGAAATATCTCCGGTTCCATAAACCTGTTAAATAATCCGTGTGGGAACTGATACTTAACCTTTGGATTAAACCGCCAATTACAAATCCTTCGATGGAAAAAATTAAAGCAGCCGCTAGCCAAAAAAATCTTTCATAGCCGATTGGATAAACTGTGCCCAATAAATATCCAATTAAACCTATTACTATTCCAAGTATAGCGAGTATGAAACGAGCGTGATTGTAAAACACTTAGACTTGCCCTCCTCTACTAACCCTCAAGTACTAGAAGTTCGCTAATCAACTTTTTTATGCTTAATATTAATCCACTAATTAATTTTAATTCATTACTTAATATTAAGCAATAGGTATATGTAAACATTTTTCTTCCATTGATATAGTTAAGGTCAGGTGATGTGCATGTACATTGATTACAGTGCCATTGGGCAACGAATAAAAAAAATTCGTAAACAAAAAAATCTCACACAAGAAAAACTTGCAGAAAGCCTAGAAGTTTCTACTGTTTATATCAGCCAAGTTGAAAACGGTAAAACGAAACTCAATCTTGAAATGCTAATACGCATAGCAAGCCTGCTAAACACTGATCCAGGCTACTTTATTACGGGTGTTTCCTACTCATCGAAAGATTACCTTAAATCAGATATAGCCCAGTTCCTTCAAGACTTTTCACTCGAACAACGCCAGTTAATAATTGATATAGCTAAACTCATTAATAAATATAAGTAGAATCCAATAAGAAACTGCAGCAAATCGATGTAAAACTGCTTCTTCCTACAGCGACTAATTCAATATGTGACAACTACAATTCGATATGTTCAAAAGTAAAAAGGATAGGTTTGCTCGCTTCTCGGGTAAACCTATCCTTCTTTTCAATACGCTATATTTTCATTCATGTTATGGTCTGACACATTTTTGATCAATATTATCTAATCCAAATCCGTTTCGGCATAATTCTTGTCCCCTGTTTTAGCGTGAATCAGCTCACCCAAATTCCTTGTAATCTTTTCTTTAACTTCCATTCGATTGGTATTCTTATCTTGATACATGGCATCATCAGCTTGACGTAAAACATCAGCTATACTATACCCTTTTCCTAAACAATAACCAAGAGAAATATATAGTGGTAGCGCCTCTTTGCTGCCTCTATAAGCTTCGACTTTGGTGGTAATTTTTTTAATCATTGCATTTAAATTATCTTCAGTAGCATCCCATACTAGAAGCGCAAATTCATCACCGCCAATTCGCGCCGAAATAATTCGCTTATCATCAAATAAAATCGTTTGTGCTGCTGCCTTTAATAATGCATCGCCAGCATGATGCCCTAGCGAATCATTAATTATTTTCAATCCATCCACATCACACATAATAATTCCAATATCATGGTCAGATTTGGACATTTGCTTTATTTGCAGTTCGAAGTAGGCACGATTATATAGACCTGTTCCAGTGTCGTGGTAGCTAATATATTCCAGTGTACTTTCCCATCTTTTACGATCACTAATGTCAATCATGCTTCCTAAAATAGCTTTCTTGCCATTAATTATACAGGTAGAAGTAAGTATATAAACATCAATAATAGTACCATTTTTGCGCAGAATACGAATTTCGTAATTAAAGTGACCCGCCTCTCCCGCCTTTCGCCTTCGCGCTTTATCCAAAACTAATTCTCTATCATCAGGATGAACGTATTCAAGATAACTACTCAACTGTTTTGCTTCTTTCGTAGTATAACCAATCAGTTCTTCCATTTTTGGGTTTAAATATACTATCTTTCCATCCTGTAAAATAGAAATGCCAACAAGAGAATTCTCCACGAGACTTCGAAATTTATCTTCTGCCTCTACAAGCAGATTATTTACTCGGTTCAATTCACCAATTGTAGCAATCAACTGTTGCGCCATGGAAACAAAAGCCTTGTTCAGGTACTGCAATTCCTGAGGAGCTTTTAAAAAAGAGCCTTCTTGGGATACTGCACTATAATCTCCACGTTCTACTCGATTAGCCTTTTCCATTAAAGCGAAAACCGGAGAGTTAATCCTTCTTACAAAAGCGGTAACTAAATATATTAATATAGCTAATAAAACAAAGTATACCAAACATAACTTACCAAGTTTTTTATAAAGAGGAGTCAAAACCTCATTTTCATCAACTTCGGCAATTATTACCCAATCGTGATCTCCAATTGGTGAAAACGCACCGAACACACGTTGCCCGCGAAAATCCATGTATACTTCAGATCCTGATTTACCCTGTACCACCTGTTCAAATCCGTATGTACCTTTTATGTTAAAATGCCCATCAGTATTGGGCATTCCCTGGGATGCCGCGTCACTAGCCAGCCGCGTTGGAGTAATCATCATTCCGTTTCGGTCAACGAGATATGTTTCACCTGTTACCCCAAATTGAAATTGCTCCATAATTTTGCTAACTGTCGTTAGTTTCACCGCTCCAACAACTACTCCGATAACATTACCGTTATGATCAAAAACAGGAGATGAAAAGGATATAAACGGCATGTTTGTAACTCGTCCATAAAGCACATCGGATATATACGATCTTCCAAGCAAGCACTGCTTAAAGTACTCTCGGTCTGAAACGTTATACCCATCATGAGTCCTTCCGTTTATATCAATGAAAGCTAACCATGAAAAGTCGGAATTATTACGAGAAAATACTTCGATATTTGTCTTTATTACTTCCATATCACCATCTCGCGTCGACTTTAGCTCTGAGAAGGTCTTTATCCTCCCAGCATACTCAATAAACCAGTTCTCGACCATACTTCGCTGAATATTAATAGTTTGTTCAAAGTTTTTCAAGATGTATCCACGGGTTGTCTCAATTTCTTGCAAAGCAAAAAGGTAAAAGGACAGGATAAAAACACTGACAGATATCAATAAAAGCAATCTAGTAAAACCAAAAATTGTATTATAAGAAAACAATGTTTTTATCTTTTCGCCAAAGGTGATCATTGAAGTAGACTCCTAGTCTCTGTTTATCATTTGATGCTATATGTTGGAGTATAGAATTCCGGTCCCTGTGTCAACAACAATTTAGAATTATATACAGCTTCTATTAGTTAAATAAAAATCCTGCTGACTTATTTTGAGCAGATCTTTAAAGTACTGGACAAGAAAAAAACAACGGTCTGCTATAGCTGGTGGTTTTTTACAATAACGGACAACCTCTGTCAATTTGACAGAGGTTGTCCGTTGCTTTTGCTATCGTGTATTTATCGAATTTATTTTTGTGTAGCTACTTCACGTTTTTTGCTGTTAGAGAATTGACACGCAAGCGTAATACATGAATTCTAGGCACTACCTCATTCTTCTCATCCTTCCTCCCCATTCTACAGCTCTAGCTGCTTCCTATTCAGATATCCTTTATAGGTCAAAATTGCCGCTGGCTTCAGGCTGAAAAAGAATTTTTTCCACTTTTAACTGGGCGACCCCCTCCGGAATTTTCCAGTCCACCCTATCTTTTTCCCGGTATCCCAAAATGGCCATGCCGATCGGCGCCAATACCGAGATTTTACCTTCCAATATATTGGCTTCGTCCGGGTAAACCAGCGTGTAGATCATTTCCTCCCCGCAACTAAGATCTTTCAGCAAGACTTGCGACCGCATGGTAATCACATCATGAGGAATATTCTGCGGCTCTGTAACGACAGCTCGTTTCAGTTCATCCTTCAATTCCTCCAGAGGCGCCTTACTATCTGTCGCAAATTCTTCTTCCAACTGGATTAATTTTTCCAGTCTCTCCTGATCTTTGCTGGTTATAAAAATACTTCTCGACACTCCTATCCACCCTTTCTTCCAAATTCGGTTATCAGTTATATAAACAGAACGACTATCCTGCTATGCATAGATAGTCGCACGGTGCTTAATAAAAAAATCAGACAATTTCTATTAGTATCCCATATTTTCGCGGTGAAGTAAAGAGCCAGACCTCAGGATTGTACTTTTAATGGTCTATTAGTATGGTAATTTAGGTACCTTATTCCACTTTAAGCACTTTTCTAATAATATTCTAAAATTAGGCATATATAATCCTAACTATGCAGACAGGCGGAAATCTGCAGGGAGCATTAACTTCCTGTTTATATACATTCCTATATACAATAAATACCACCCTATACCTAGTAACTTAGTTACTAGGAATTTTTTTCCAAGTGGTTGCTCCAAAATAAATGTTAGCAGGGTGTTTTGCCGATTGAATCTGGTTTTGATAAAGGGAATTATTATATAAAGAAGAGGTAAGTAAATGGATATATATTATAATTCTAGCTTATGGAACATGGAGAAACAAGGAAGCTGCGGTTTACCACAAGAAACGAACTGGCAGTTCGAATACGCGGGAACGAAACGCTATATTCCTGTTGTATATCGTTTTTCACAGGAGATTGTTTTTGATATTGTCACTATTTTGGACGAAATAAAAATCAGTCAATTTTTAGAGAAGTATAAAATCATCGAGGACACGCTGACACCATTACAGCAGCGCTGTCTAGAACAAGAACATCCCTATCAGACCGTACCAATAAAAGAAGTCTGGATAAACGAAAGACAAACAGAAAATGGATACTCATTCAGTGATGCCATAAGCGTACCGTGGCAACGGCAGGATGAGGCACTGACTCTTGTGCAGAAGGCGTATTCGTCTATCCTAAAAAACACGTCTTGTTTTGCCTGCCAACGCTATTGTGTACCATATCCCAAGATCAACTCTGAATTTCAAATATTACGAAGCTATTTAGGGTTGGGCAGCGTGGACAGTCTAAAGCTAATTACCGTTCCCAGGCAATGGTTTTTCCCCTTGAATATACAGTTTGCTATGTCAGGTGATGAAAAGCAAAAGAATCTTTATTTTTTTCATCCCGTAACAGGAATAAAACACACACTAAATTTTCAAAATTCCAAAATGATGGAAGTTGCCACTGAACCAGGTGGAACTCGTAATTTTTACGTTGTAGAAGCATGTTATGAAATAGAGCCTTTCTTGCCAGAAGGTGAAACTTTGCAATTTGGCTGCAGTACTCAATACACAGAGCCACCAGGCAAATTCGGCCCCACCTTTGCTTCAGGCATTGGCATCATTGGCGGAACAGACGGTCCTACCGCACACACAATATCCGCTGGGGTCCACGGCCACCCAATACATAGCTGTTTTTCTGTTCCAAGTTTTGAAAAGAAAAATGCCTGCCACTTTGTTCTGGAGGGTATCAATACAAAACATAGTGACAGCGAGGAATATAATTTTTAAGGATAGGTTTGTCCACTCCCCGGACAAACCTATCCTTCTTTTCCATCGCTATTTAGTAACATTAGAAACAATCCCGTTTATATCCTCAGGATATCTGTGCTTCATCTATTTTCATCGTTCTTATAAGAATCATGCAGAAAACAGGAAGTTAGATGGTCATTAACCATGCCGGTAGCCTGCATAAAAGCATAGACAATCGTCGTACCAACAAATTTGAAGCCCAGCTTCTTTAAATCTTTGCTGATGCGATCAGAGAGTTCTATGCGTGCCGGCACTTGAGAAATCTCAGACCAGTGATTTTGAATCGGTTTATGATTCACATATTGCCAAAAGAAGTTGCTGAAGCTCTCATACTGGTCCAGTACCTTATAGTAGGCCCTGGCATTTGCAATTACGGCTTTTATTTTTAACCGATTCCTTATAATTCCTGCATTTTCCAACAAAGATTCAATCTTACGTTCATCATAGTGTATGATAATCGCGGGATCAAAGTCATCAAACGCCTGCCGCATGGTTTCCCGTTTGGCCAATATGGTAGACCAGCTCAGCCCCGCCTGCATTCCCTCCAAAATAAGCATTTCAAACAGTTTTCGGTCATCAAACTGGGGACGTCCCCATTCTTGATCATGATATACTTTTTCAAGCTCACTCCGGCTTGCCCAAGCACAACGGATAGTATTAACTTCCTGCATTTACTATTTCCCCCCGCTAAGTCCGAAAATTTTAATCCAGTTTGTACTAGCATACATTGTCGCACAATTCCGTACCTTAGACAACTTTTTTTCTTTTTCCGGAGGCTATTTAGATCGTTAAAAAAAATTGACAGATTATAACAATGGTGCTATGCTCAAATCAAACAAACGATTGTTTGAATTAGAAATATATTTTACCACGAGGATGTTATTATGGAAACTAGTACTAAATCAAAATTAATAGAAGTTGCAACAGAACTATTTGCGATTAAGGGATTTGCCGCTGTCTCTGTCCGCGAACTGACAGAGGCGGCTCAAGTCAATGTATCTGCAATTTCTTATTATTTCAATGGTAAGGAAGGCCTTTACGAGGCCGTATTGCTGGAGCAACTTTCTCCTATTCTGCAGGCAATCAGGGAAGTACAAAAACATAATTCTTCCTCACCTGTCGAGAGGCTCACTCTTTATGCCGGCCAGATTGCAGATGTACATGCGCAGCGTCCTTTTTTACACCGTTTTATGTTCAGTGAAGCGACGAATCCTACAGAATATGGCGGACCCATTATTGAGAAACATATCTCGCAGGTGTATCAGTTTATCTTTACTGCCTTACGGGAAGGCATCGCCGAAGGTTACTTTAGAAAAGATTTGAATGTTACATATGCAGCAGTTTCGTTAGTTGGTATACTAAACTTTTATTTCATTGCCAAACAACTGGTTTCTAAACTTTTCCCTTTACCGGAACAGGGGGAAAGTGAAGCCGAGTATGTTGCTCATGCCTTTCGTGTTTATTTGCATGGTGTAATAAATTCGTCGCCGCCCCTGGAAACCATCTAGTCCCTAGTCAAAACTCAATGCTCAATTATAAGAGCGTTGTCGTTTAAGATATTTCAAACAAACGTTTGTTTTTATGTTATCAGCAAGGTTCCCCCCTTCTGATAAAAAGTACGAACAACGGCTGTTCTTACTACAGTCGACGTGGATTTAACAGAAGTTTTTACGGAAAGGGAGATTATATGAAAATTCCACCAAAGTTCATGAAACTTATTACTGTTCTATTAGTAGTCATTGCCGGCTCCGGGGGCTATTATTTTCTTCACCGCGGTGAGGTTTCAACAGATAATGCCGCTATTGAAGGCCGCACAGTTGTTTTAAGTCCAAAGGTACATGGTTACGTAAAAACTTTGAACATACAAGACAATCAAGTGGTTAAAGCCGGTGACATCCTTATGGAAGTCGACCCGACTGACTATATTATCCGCTGCGCTCGGGCCAAAGCTCAATTAGCAGCGGCCAAAGCGGCAGCCAGCGCTTCTCACAATACACTGGAAACAACCACAGTTTCCGCATCGTCCAAAATTGATGCCTCTGCAGCGCAGGTGGCTTCCGCGCAAGCAACCTGGGAAAAATCGCTCGCCGATAGAGAGCGAATGGAAAGTCTGTTCAATGCGGGCGCCTGTTCCCGCCAACAGTTAGACCAGGCGATTGCAACAGAAAAAGCGGATCGTTCTGCTTTGGATAAATTAGAGGCCGATCTTCGCTCGTCCAAATCAGCCCCCAGTGTAATTGCGACAGCGAAAGACACTGGTGACCAACTTTTGGCTCAGGTGCAGCAGGCCGAAGCGGAATTAGCGCAAGCCGAAGCGGATCTGGCCAATACCAAAGTAATTGCTCCTATGGATGGCCGAATTACCAAACGCAGCGTAGAGACCGGCAATTATGTTCAGGAAGGCCAACAATTGGCTACGCTGGTCGGAACAGAATTATGGGTTGTGGCCAATTTCAAAGAAACGCAGCTTGATCACATGCGTCCCGGTCAAGCTGTCGATATCAGTATTGACGCTTTCCCCAGTGTCAAATTGCATGGCAGAGTAGATAGCTTTCAAGCAGGAACCGGAGCTCATTTTTCTCTCTTTCCGGCGGAAAATGCTACCGGAAATTTTGTCAAAACCGTACAACGTGTTCCGGTAAAAATTGTTTTTGATACTCCGCCTGATGCTGCTCTTCCTCTTGGTCCGGGGATGTCTGTCATACCGACTGTGTATACGATGAAAAGCGCGGGAGCAAAAATATGAGCGAAACAGCTCCCAGGACAGTAAGCCCCCTTCTGGTATCCATGGCTGTCAGTCTTGCCGCCTTTATGGAAGTACTGGACACAACCATTGCCAATGTTGCACTTTCGCATATTGCCGGTTCACTCGGAGCAGGCTCAGAGGAAAGCACCTGGGTTCTAACTTCTTATCTTGTGTCCAACGGCATTGTTTTACCGCTGTCCGGCTGGTTGTCCGGTCTTATGGGGCGAAAAAACTTCTTCATCGCTTGCATCATCGGTTTTACCTTTACCTCTTTTATGTGCGGTGTTTCGACTTCACTTCCCATGCTGATTGTATTTCGACTATTGCAAGGCCTGGCAGGCGGCGGGCTGCAACCGGCCCAACAAGCCATTATTAAAGATAGTTTCCCGCCTGAAAAATTGGGGATGGCCTTTGCGATCACAGGCATAACAACGGTGTTAGCGCCAATACTGGGGCCGACGCTGGGCGGCTATATCACCGATAATTATAATTGGCGCTGGATTTTTTTCATGAATGTGCCTGTCGGATTGTTGGCGGCCTTTCTGGTCAAGGTACTTGTACAAGACCCGCCCAGTGCGCAAAAACAGAACGTCGGTTCCATTGATTATATTGGTCTTGGCCTGATCGCTCTCGGCCTCGGAACACTGCAGGTTGTTCTCGATAAAGGCCAGCAGGAAGATTGGTTTGACAGTTCGTTTATTATGTTCTTTGCCATTATATCCGCCGTCAGCCTCGTGTTGGCGATTTATTGGTTATTGCAGCAAAAACGGCCTGTAGTCGAACTGAAACTCTTTGCTATACCCAGCTTTGGTATGCCCTGTTTAATGATGTTCTTTGTCGGCTTTGCTTTGTATGGCAGTACCACACTGTTACCGATGATGGTGCAGACCAACTTTGGCTATGACGCTACGTTGTCCGGCCTGCTTCTTTCGCCGGCAGGGATAGTAGTTCTCTTAATGATGCCAATCGTCGGTCGACTCGTTAATGTAGTTCCGGCAAAGTACTTAATCTCGATAGGTATGCTGATTAATGCTTTTGGCATGTGGGCTACCGGTTTTATCACTCCGCAGGCGGATTACAGTACATTTGTTTTTGTACGCATCCTGCAAACGTTGGGGTTACCTTTCTTGTTTGTGCCGGCCAGTACACTCGCCTTCTCAAAAATCTCCCCGGAAAATAGCAGCAATGCGTCGGCAATTATTTCTCTTACACGTAATCTGGGGGGAAGTATCGGCATTGCGTTGGTAACCAATAAACTGATACACAGCCAACAGATTCAGCAATCCTATCTGGTGCAGCATTTAACAATGGCAGATGCCGGCTACCGCTACGCACTTGAAACCTATACACAGGCCATGACGAATATGGGAGTCCCCTCCTCTCTGGTTTCCATGCAGGCTATGGGGAAAATCTACCAAGAGCTTCTTCATCAGGCTAGTATTCTTGCTTACCGGGATGCTTACAACTTTGTTGCTGTCTTATTGGTTATTTTAGGGATCGGAGCCTTATTTATGCCAACTAACAGACCGCACAAGAAAGAATCTCCCGCTGCATCGCATTAATAAAAGAAAATCGATGGTTCCCGGCTAACCCAAGTATGAATTTTCTTCCACAGCCATGACACGTTTAAAGAATCAATACAAATAATTGAATAAGAAGAGGCTCCTCGAAACTCCCCGTAGTGAAGTTTACATCATGCTCGTCTGTCTCAATAAGAAATTGAGATGCTCCTCTTAGTAGACAGGTTAAACCAAAAAAAACCTGCGACCGAAGGGGAGCATTTTCTGTACCCCTTTTATTCAATAGATATGTTTTTAGAAGTATCATTTTTAGCAAAACTCGGTGCTTGCGATAAAAGCATTCCTGCCAGCATCATAGCACAACCAATATATCCTCTAGTACCTAATTGTTCATTTAAAATTACTATACCGCCTAAACTGGCGAAAACCGTTTCTGTACTAAGAATAATTGCAGCATGAGATGGCTTTGCATGTTTTTGTGCAAATACCTGTAAAGTGTATGCTATACCTACAGAACCAATCCCACCATACAAGATTGGTATAATTCCCTGTTGTAATTGACTCAGTGTATTACTTTCAAATAATAATGCAACTATAAGGCTAAGCACTGCGCTGGTTAAAAACTGCACAAATGATAATTTTAATGCATCCACTTTTTTAGTAAAATAATCAATTACCAGTATATGGACCGCCCATAAAACTGCGCCAGCAATTTCATATAAATCTCCCTTTGCAATTGTGAAACTTTCTGTAACACTTAAAAGATATAAACCTGTAATTGCAAACGCTACAGCAATCCAAGTACTTACTTTAATTTTATGGTTTAGGAATATACCAAATATAGGTACAATTACAATATAGAGACCTGTCAAAAAAGCTGCTTTTCCAGCACTTGTATCTGATAAGCCTGCTTGCTGAAGCCATGCTGCTAAAAAAATAATGGTACCTGCTATTACTCCAGAAAATACAACCAGCTTTTTAGTAGCAGTATCCGGTATTTTATTTCCACTTCTTCTATTGAAATACAATAACAGTGGAATTAGCGAAATACTTCCCAATCCAAATCTACATGCATTAAAGGTAAATGGCTCTAAAACCATAGCGCCTACTCTTTGGGCGATAAAACCAAACCCCCATATTCCTGCAGTTATTAACAGAAGAATATTTGCTTGTATCTCCTTCTCTTTAATTGTTCTTCCCCCTCGCTATTTTAATAGACGGCTCTTTTCCCTAGTCCAAAAATACGTTCCTTTTTAATGAAAGAAACTTTAAGGAAAAGCCGATATAGTAAGACTATTAATAAAAAACAGCCCAACACCCGTTATTACATGAGTATTTAGTATTTGAATACCAGTTATTACATTCAGAACATTTTATAGGTTTTTCTGTTCTAATTTTGTTGAATATTTCATTATTTTTCCATATATCAATTGGATTATTTCTTTTAACGTTATTGTTCTGAATCTTTCATTTCTTTGGATTTGCTCACGGATGTTCCTTTAATTGTTGTTCGTCTTCATATAATCGGTACAATATTATGATAATTTTTAGTGGAGAAATATTTCTCACTATTATATTTGATATTGTTGCAATAATTATGCCAAAAGAAACTATCGCCAATTTCCAGTAATCTTGTCTAGAATTTTAATCATTTTTTTGCGGTTCCCCCAGGAATTTTGCATTAACCACCCATTCTTTCGTTTAGAAGATATTGATTATTTGTGGCCTGCAAGCGATATGTTCCCACACGCCAAAGAAATTTGCACCAGTGCTATTTTTTTTGCACTGAGCTGCTCTTGGCGTTAAACCATTAAAACTATGTGAATGCACGTATGAAACTTGTTGGCAATCCAGTTATACAAATAAACTAAAACACACAAAGAGGCTGTCTCAACAAGAAGGTTAAGACAGCCTCTTACGCTTGGAGGTATTAAATCAGTATAGTATAATTTTATACTCTTACAATATAATTAGATTTTCTTGGAGCAGCAGGAGCAACTCCGCCTTCAGCGCTATAACCTAATATACAGTTACCGATTCCTACATAATCTCCTTCAATTCCCCATTGTTTTAATAACGCTTTGCCTTCTTCTGTTTCGAATACTTCTTTTGCTCTATAGATGAAGCAGGAATCAACACCCATAGCATGAGCAGCGTTTAATAGATTCCCCATAACAAGCGTACCATCCTCTAGATGGGTTACTCTATTTTTATCAGCAAGAACAACTAGGACGGTTGGCGCACCATAGAATGGATCATCTTTACTTCCCATCACGGCTGCATTCATTTTTGAGAGTTTTGCAATCGTTTCCTTATCCTGAACGGCTACGATAACCGGTGACTGTGCCCCTTTACCTGTCGGAGCGTATGTACCAGCTTCCAGGATTGCATTAAGTTCTTCCTCTTTAATCTGTTTCGCCTGATATTTTCTGCAGCTTCTTCTTGCTTTTAAATCTTGTATTGTTTCTTTCATAGATACCGTCTCCTTCCAAAATATGTGTTATAGTTCCTACTATAATTATATAACGTAATTACGAGTACACAAGTCCAATCTTTCCTCTATAATGCATCAATTTTCCAATCCAATACTCCCCAAAGTGTTTGTATCTCATATTTCCTTCCTGCACTCGTACACTGGAATCCGGCTTCGCTTTACAGACTGCATGATCTTACTTATTCCAATTGTTACCAAATACCTTCCAGGCCTAAGATTTATATAATATTGTAAGAGGTTGTAGTGGAGGTGAAGTAACGAAGTGGCGAATTCGAATATGGGACTTACCGGACGAATTGTTTTTCCGGATGACCCAAGTTATGAGGACGCTCGTATGGATTATAATACGCGATTCTCAAAGTATCCCCGCGTTATTGTTTTTTGCCAAAGGGTATTAGATGTAATCAATGCGGTAAAATGGGCAAGAGAAACCCATACCCCGATACGTGTACGCTGTGGAAGACATAGTTATGAAGCTTTTTCAATAGTAAATAAGGGAATAGTCATCGATGTAAGCGAAATGAATAAAGTTTTACTTGAGAAAAGCAAGGGTATAGCAAGCATCCAGGCCGGAGCTACCCTTCTTCCCCTTTACAAGGTTCTATGGCATAAGGGGGTTACTATTCCAGGAGGAACATGCCCGACTGTTGGCATTTCCGGCCTTACCCTGGGGGGAGGCTTTGGCATGCTTACACGAAAGCTGGGTTTGCTTTGTGACAACTTGCTGGCAATCCAAATGGTCGATGCGGAAGGGAAAATAGTCTATGCTGACCAGTGTGTTAATTCCGATCTTTTATGGGCTTCCCGTGGCGGTGGGGGCGGCAACTTTGGAATTGTAACATCATTTGTTTATAAAGTTCATCCCATTGCCAATGTTGCTGTTTATACGATCACCTGGGATTGGTCAGATGCCAAAGAAGTAATCAAAGTATGGCAAGATTGGGCGCCGTTTGTTGACGAACGATTAACGTCAATCCTAGAGCTATCTACCAAAAAGGATGGCCGTATTTCTTCCTCCGGTGAATTTTTAGGCCCGGAAGGCCAGCTGCAATACCTGCTAAGACCATTAATTACTGCCGGAAAACCTATTCAAATTAACGTTCAGACAATACCATATATTGAAGCAGTATTAAAATTTGACGGTGGTTCTGGTCCTCATAACTTCAAAAATACGGGGGCTTTTGTGTATCACTGTTTACCGGATGAAGCAATTAGCACCTTGCTTTATTATATGGAGATTTCCCCCAACAAAGATAATTCAATTCAGTTTCAGAGCTTGGGAGGAGCTGTCAGCAAGGTACCTCCGACAGGAACGGCCTATTTCCATCGTGAAGCAGGCTATATTATGCAATATATAACCCAATGGGAAGCTGACACTGCAGAATCTCCAAACATCTGCTGGGTAGAAACGCTTAGGCAATCCATGCTAAAATATGTGGACGGAACTTATGTTAATTGGCCTGACATCTTTATTAAAGACTGGCCCTGTGCCTATTATGGTATCAATTACCAAGAACTTATGCGAATCAAACACAAGTATGACCCGGAGAATATATTCCACTTCGAACAGAGCATTCGTCCATGCTAACCATAGATTAGATATCCTGTTCTGCAATTTAGGGAATTCATAAGGGAAAATAGTACGTCAAATTCCCATAATAATTGAAACAAATAATGGGCTGCCTCAATTTTCTTATTGAGGCAGCCCATTATTTGCTTATGATACGCAGGGAGAACTCGAATGCAATTAGGTTTTCTTGGAGAAGCAAGTTAGTTTTTTTGCTCTATATTAAATTCCTTTTGCAACCTAATAATTTTCTCAGTTGGCACAAGATAATCAGTATACTGTCTGATTACACTGCATTTCAAAATTTTAGTTTGATCAATTGCTTCGCCCAGTACTTCCGCTCTTATTAAAATTTCCGCCTCATTAACGCCTAATAAACAGCGCATTCCCGTGGAACTGCTGAAGCGAGGATTTATTTCGAAAATATAGGGGTTGCCATTGAGAAGGCGCAATTGAAAATTGCACGGACCGTACGGTTTTAGAACCCGGGCTACTTCTTTGCAGTAATCTGTAATCTCCATGAAATCATCTGCGTCCGCCGACATAGTCATGCCTTCTTGCAAGTATCTTTTTAGGGTTATCCCGGAAAGAACCCTGCCGTTAGTCCCAGTACAAATACCGGTCGTAAATTCCCCACAGTCATCTGGTAAATATTGCTGAAGAAGAATGTCTTGTTTGTTTTCGAGCAGAGGCTGCAGCTCTTCATATTGATTAACGATGTACAACCCCTGTGATCCCGCCCCCTGTCTCGGTTTAATTATGACGGGAAATTGTACTTCTTTTATAAATTCATCGATTTTGTCCTTATCTTCCGGATAGCGAATGGTAATAGGAAAATAAAAACCATGCTCTTTAAGAAAGTTTACTGTACGCCATTTATCATTACATATATTCATGGTTTCGGGCAAATTAGTAAACACTTTGACTCCGGTCTTTTTTTCAATTTCAAGTTTATTATGGCTATAAAAAGCAAGCTCATGGGAGGAAGCAACAAAAATAGCATGTATATTTTCCTTGGCAATAATATCTAACAAGCTAGTTAAATATTGCTCCTCTTGCTGGGCGGGTGGTACGATATAGGCCTGATGAGCCAAGTATAAACCTAAGGTGCGGACGCTGGTATCACAGGCTACCAGGTTTAGGGATAAATCTGATTGCAACAAAGACTGAATGATGGCTACTCCATAAAGGGACCCGGAGCCTGATATCAATACATTTACTTTTTTCACATGATCACCTGCTTGGTAAGATAATCCTTGCTATCAGGACCACAGTTAAATATCAAATCCACGGCCGACAAATTGGGCATGAAGTCTCCCCACAGCTGTGGGTAAACAGGATGTTCAAATTCCTGGTAAACCAGCCGAATGTTGTTTCTTGCAAAGGCTGCCTCGTCATTATAGGTTCGGGCGCCGTTACCGGAAAGGTAGATATCTGCTTTGCACTGTTTACATAGGCTAATGATACGGTCACCTTTGTTCCCTTCAATTCCCGGGATTTCGGAAGATCGGATCATTGGCGTCTTAATTTCTAAAATTTCCCGAATAACATGGATCAGCCGCAGGTTCAGGTCAGCCAGCAGTTCCCCTGGGTTTTCATAAATGGGGAGAAATAAGTTTTTGTATTTCTCCCAATAGGGAGAGCGGGCATAGCAGGTTTGTAATGAGCCCCAGTGGTTTAAGTACCACGGGAAATCGTTTTGAAGAGCCGCATCTTTAATCAAACTCTTTTTTCTACTTACCTGTACACTTAATAATCGCTCTCCCTCCGGCCCCTTTATTTTGTTTTTTTTGGTAACTTCCCTTCGCGCAAGAAGCACATCATCCAGAATGACAAATAAATCACAGGACATCATTTTGTGAAAGTATCCCAGCCATGGCAGGTAATTCGGTTGATGGCCACTAATAATCACGCGCAAGCCTCCTCAACGGTAATGATTCAGTACTTCTACAATGGTTGTTACATCACTCTGTGAAAGAGCCGGATGAACAGGTATTGAAACACAGCAGTTCGCCAGGTCTTCTGCCACCGGCCAGGTACCTGAACAGGTCGCTATATCTTTATATGCCGGCTGAGCCGGCATTATTAACGGGTAGTGAATGCCGTAGCCGATACCGTTAGCATCCAGGTAAGCTGTTAAAGCGTCTCTATTTGTTACTTTTAAGGTATATTGATGATAAACATGCTTTCTGTCAGATGGTGACACCGGTTTTTGGATACATGGATTTACAATGTGATCATCGTAGAATTTTGCGTTCTCTATTCTTTTCTGGTTATATAGATCTAATTTCTTTAGCTGCTCCAGCCCAATCGCTGCGTGAATATTGGTCATTCGGTAGTTATATCCCACCATTTCATGATAGTAGCGCCGGCGTTGCCCCTGATTAACTAATATTCTTATCTTTTCTTCGATCACTGGGTCATCGGTTAATACCATACCGCCTTCGCCGCAGGTTATATTTTTGCTGGGGTAAAAACTAAAGGCCGAGGCTCTGCCCAAAGTACCGACTTTTTTGCCGCGATACATAGCTCCGTGGGCCTGGGCACAATCTTCCAGAACGAGGAGATTATTCTTGTTTGCAATCTCTAAAATTTCATCCATATCTGCCGGTAACCCAAACAGATGAACTACGATCACCGCTTTGGCTTCCGGGTGGTCCTTAACCGCCCTCTCCAGTGCGGTGGGCGAAAGATTATACGTTACCGGATCGATATCAGCAAAAACCGGGGTGGCTCCTGCGTGTAAAATGGCATTAGACGTAGCGATAAAGGAATAAGGAGTAGTTATGACCTTATCGCCAGCACCAATACCCATAGCCTCTACGATAACATGCAGGGCGGTTGTAGCGGAGGAAGTAGCAATACCATACTGAGAATCATGACAGCGCTTAAACTCATCTTCAAACTCCTGAACATAGCTGCCTGCTGCCAACATACCGCTGCGCAACACTTCTATTACCCGATCTTCCTCTTCCTTGCCTAACTGGACCTTCACGTGAGGAATCATGGTTACAACACCTCCTTAATTTGCATCTGTAATTTCTGACATAGTTGATTATTGTCTTTGTGCCCTGTTCTGATGCCAATAAAGTGACCCTTTACGGGCCGCCCCATGGTATGAATGTCGCCCAGCAAATCTAGTACCTTATGCCTTGCCGGTTCATTGTCCCATTGCAAATCGACAGGCCCTTTTGCCAGGATCAGACAATCTTCAATACTTTTTCCAATTAATTTAAAGACTGTTTCATATTCACTTTCCGTGATATATGATCTTGCCGTTGCCAACTCGGAAGCAAAATCGAACGAGTTGTCGAATGAAAACTGGGCTAACTGGGTGGGAATCTCTTTACCCGGGTAGTCAAGCAGGTATGTGAGGGTAAGCTCAGGTGCCGGTAATGCCAGCAGGAACCGATCATAACGCTTCTCTTGATGAAAAAATGGGTTTATGATGCAAACCGGTTCTTTGACATGAAAACATCTTTTGGGCCTATCCTGTAAGACAAGTCCTGCTTGTAAAAGAGTTTGCACAAAACCACGGCTGCTAAAGCTGCTTACTACCGGGATAAACGGGCTGCTTACGCTAACCTTCAAATTATCCAGGCCCAGTCCGGCAATGGCCGCCAGCAGGTGTTCCGTGTGTTCAATGCGTATATCATTGTTAACCAGTGAAGTCCAGCGCGCCTCTACCCGTGCATAGTCCGGCCGGCATGGAACTTCCGGCTTCCCCGGCAAATCTTCCCGGATAAAGACAATTCCGGTATCGGGTGGGGCTGGGTGAAATATTACAGTGCTATCGGTCTGACCGGTAATGCCAATGCCAGTACAACTAGCTGTTTGTTTTATGGTTTTCTGCATGGCTTAACCTGCCTTAAACCAGTAAATTCAAGGATTTGTGCAGCCCTGTCATTGTACGTATTGTGGTAAGAATATACTTCACGCTGACCAGCTAACGCAATTTCCTTTCTCTTTGCATCCTGCTCCAGGTAAAAATCTACCATACGCAGGGTTTCCTCTTCCGAACGGGTAACGACCAAATGTTTTCCTGGTTCAAACTTTTCTAAAACGGCTGTAGTAGCCGGTGCCAGGAGGAATCCCCGGGCGCCCATAATCTCGTAGGTGCGTGAGGTTAGCTCTGTGACTACGTTTTGAAACCCGAGGATTATTTTTGCTGAACTGTAAACATGATTTGTTTCCAGATACGATAATTTCCCCTTGAGATGCCGGGAATCTACATTAAATCCGACAATACCCGGATCCAGCTTTTCCCAGCGTTTACCCCAAATGGCTACATCGTAGCCCCTTTCTACCAGTGGTTTTAATAATATCCGGGCGCTGTCCCGGCGATAGGAACTCCAGGTTACTCCAGCGGTGGCCACCAATGCGATATCGCATTTGTACTTTTCTACAGGTCCGGCAGGCCGGTGAAACTCCGGATTACAAGCCCAGGGCAAATAGTAAGCCTTAAAGCCGAGCCGGTTGTAAAAGGCTACTGATTCCCGGTCAATTGTAAAAATATATTCCGGCTTAGTTGCTTTAATATAGGGTAATGACCATTCATCCGTCCAGCGGGGATCCTCCGTTGCCCAGTAGGCATGCGTTAAGTGGTATTTCTCCACCATCTCTCCTAATATTTTCAGCCTTGAATCAGTGTGTATTTTCGTCCATCCGGCAGTTACCACAAGATCTGGATGATATCCCGCCAATACTTGCTCCAGTTCTTCTCTTATGATATCTTTTAATATCTTTACTTCACATCCGTGGTTTTCAAAACCGGGAGGTAAGCCCAGTAAATACTGGTAATCCACATCAATAAAAAGTATCTTCATAAAAAATCACCTCTGCTATAAATCCAAATAATACATTTCCCTTAATACGCCCCGCCCGCCGAACTTTTCTTTAAATTCGAAGAGCCCCTGATTTATCCTTGACCCCTTGTCTTCAGTGGAAATTCCCCAATCCAAGTAAGAATAGTCCTTTTCCATACCCCAGCTAATTAATTTATAAAATAATAGTTCCACAGAGCGCAGGTTCTGGTATTGATTGTCACTGGCAATGTAGAAACAGTTAATAACCCGGCTGTTAAGCAGAAATACAACTACGCCGCTAACCATTTCACCTTGCAAAAAAGCGGCGAAGAGCTTAATGGACTGGGGATACCTATTTGTCAAATCAAGGATTTCCGCTAAAGTATGGGTGGGCTCTGCATTATGCCTTTGTTTAAGGTTATTGGTAAGAATACGCCAATAGGTTGCCAAATCATTACTTTCTTCGATAGTAACTCCGAGCCTTTGCGCTTTACGAATATTCCTTTGGGTACTCTCGATCAGGTGATCGGAAGGTTCAGCAAGTTCTTTTAAAGGCAATGCTGTGGCTAATTCGGATCTGGCTATGGAAAAGCCGTAATATCGTAAGGAAAAGTCTATTTCATCACTAGGCCAAAAATGATAAATGCGAGGAATCATTTTAATTTCGATAGCGCTAAAGTGATTCGACTTACAGTATTCGGTTAATAAGGGTACCAGAACCATTGCTTCGGAAGTGCCAAAGTTTTGGTCTACAATGATTCCGCCGTGTGAAGCACCGGGATAAGAAGAGAACACCTTTTTTTGATCTACCATTTTTTGCGCTGCCGGTATTACAGCAATTAATTTTCCGTGAGCGTTATAAACCATCAAGGAACAATCAACAAACCGGCCCGGCGGATGATAGTTTAGAAAAGTTCGCTGCTGCATAAATGTACCGTTCCGGGAAGCTCCGACAAAATTATCCCAGTCTTGTTGATAAGATTGGTTATACGTCTCTATCTTTAACATTTGTTTCACCGTTCCCATCCCAACAAAGTTTTGTTCCATTGTTTAAAAGTGATTGTTCCACTAGCTCTGTCGCCTTTATTACCCAGAGAATATCTGCGGATCCAGTCCTTGGTTGTGATTTAGATTTTATACAGTCAACAAAATGCATGCACTGGTTGGTTAGGGGCAAGCTTGTTTCATACTTGGGCACAGTAATCTCACTGTTATAAGATATTAGCTGTAACTTATCGGTAGCTTTGACATCATCAAAGGCCAAGGTCATCTGATCTCCTAAAATTACTGCCTGTCGTTTTTTAATTGGACTGATCCAGTTTGCGTGAATTTCCACAAATAAATCACCCGGAAATTCCATACTAATGCTAACCAGATCATAAATGTTTTGTTGTTGATAGCTTACGCCATGTGCAGATACCCATCGCGGATTTCTGTTAACCAGGTATCTGACTATAGAAAGATCATGTACAGTAAGATCCCATTGCACACTAACATCATTGTAAATTTTTCCACGGCTGGTACGTTCCAGTAAAATATATCTCAACTGACCCAGCCGCCCCTGACTAATATAGTCTTGCATTTTAAAAACTACCGGGTGGTACTCCATTAAATGCCCCACCATTAAAATGGTATTATTCTTTTCCGCCAACTTACTTAAGGTATCAGCCTCATGGTAGGAAAGAGTACACGGTTTTTCCACCAGCACCGCCTTGTTTTGCGACAAAAATTCTGCTGCAATGGAAAAGTGACTATGAGGTGGTGTTGCAATAATGACACCGTCCAAGAGGCCATCATTCAAAATTTCACGGTAGTCGGTGGTTGTTCTTATATTGGGGTAAGTTTCTCGGACCTTTTTGAGCGACTCTTCTTTTATATCACATACATATTGAAGCTTTACTTCCTGTATAGAACATAAAGTGTTGATATAATTAAATCCCCAGGCACCACAGCCTACCAAACCAATTCTAGCCATATTTCACCATCCGCTTGAAGAATAAAAGTTTCTATTTACTAGTAGGGTATTCAGCTAACATTTGATGCGTGATAGTTTTATGGAAATTACAATAACCGCCCCCTAAAGGAAGGGGACATATAGAGAATCAACAAATGCTGAAAATTTAGCCGGCGAATTTCGTACAGAAGAATCGGAAATTACATGCAAAAAAACAAAAAACCCGCGAAAAAGTTCCGCGGGCGTAACAGCTTTTTATTTAGTTAGTGGGACAGTGAGTCTGTCCCGTATCCCACATTCCGGCATTGATAATACTTACAATTGCGGTGGATTGCGTTAGGATATTTTACCTTAAGCATATCCACAGACATTGTCAGCTTAAGTAGTATGGAAATTTTGCAACACAAAATCTACGAAAGCTTTACCTGCTTTTGATAGATATCTATTCTTGTTCCAGGCTAATCCGATTTCAATAGATATTGGATTAGCCAATCGGCAGCTACTGATATTCGAATGCTTTCTTACAATTCGTTCAGGAAGCAAAGAGATTCCAGCACCTGCTTCTACCAGACCAATAATTGTTTCCACCTGTCTGGATGAAAAAACAACTTCGGGAATGATTTGATACTTTTCACATTCAGCAAGTACCATCTGCCGACTATAGGTATCTTCTTTGAATAAAATAAAAGGATAGTTTTTAAGTTGATCAAAAGAAACTGTCGAACAACGGCTCAACGGATGGTGATTTGAAAAACATACATGAATAGGTTCGATGGTAATGGTTACTTTCTCTAAACCTACCAAATTACTGGGGAGTATCAACATTCCCAGGTCAATATCACCTTTTTCCAGTAACTCTTGAATTACTAAAGAGCCTTCTTCTATAAAAGTAGCTTTAAAATGAGGGTATTTGGTATGAAACTTCTCGAAGATTTCCGGAAATATAATAGCGCCAACGATCGGAGTAATCCCAATCTTGACAGTTGCTATATGATCTAATCGATAATCATTCATTTCCTCCATAGAGTATTGGACATGATCTAAAATTTCATTAGCACGCTTTAAAAAAACACTGCCTTCTTTCGTTAATTGAAACTTCTTAGAATTACGATTAATTAAACTAACTCCCAGCTCTTCTTCCAGCTTCTTTATGGCGACACTGATAGAAGGTTGCGATACATTCAAAAAAGCCGCCGTCTTTTTCATACTCTTCATTTTACTGACCATTTGAAAATATTCCAGTTGCCTTAGCTGCATGTATGTGTACTCCTAATTTAATTTAAACTATCGGCATATAAATATTTGATAATTTATGTTTATACTTAAATACATTATAATGATAGCAGATGCCATGTTCTCGTCAACTATTTATGTTTTAAATGCAGTAAGTAATAGAGTTTATATGTTGGAGGAGATGCAGTTGTTATCAATTTCTTATGTAATTTTAGGTTTTGCTGTCGGAACTTTCGGCACGTTAGTTGGCATTGGCGGGGGCGTTATTTTAGTTCCTATCTTCTTATTGATTATGCACTGGACGCCTCAGTATGCCATTGGCACATCGTTAACGATTGTTTTTCTTAACGCGTTATCGGGATCTGTTGCTTATATAAAACAAAAAAAAGTGTATTACGACGCAGCCATCCGGTTTAGTCTGGCAACCTTGCCTGGAGCAGTTGCCGGAAGCTATTTGGCAATGTATTTTACGGGTTACACTTTTCGTATTGCTTTTGGTATTTTACTTATGGTTATGGCACTCTTAATGTATTTTCGCCCTGCGAAGAAAAACGAACCTGACGAGGATTTTAATAAAAATACCTTTACGTATAATCGTACCCTTGGCGTCATTCTTAGCGCGTTTGTAGGCTTTATATCCAGTATTCTGGGGATTGGAGGCGGAATTATTCATGTGCCGGCCATGATCTTTCTCTTAGCTTTTCCAACCCATATTGCAACAGCAACCTCTCATTTCGTTTTGGCAATATCCAGCTTTTTCGGTGTCGTATCCCACCTGGCTCTTCATAATGTTCTGCTTAAGGAAGCGTTACTGATAGGTGGGGGAGCCGTAGCAGGCGCACAATTCGGAGCCTACTTATCGGTAAAAGCCAAGTCGCAACTGATTTTGACCTTATTATCGCTGGCTCTGTTTTTTTTAGGATTGCGATTAAGCCTTGCTGTTTAACCAGTAACCCGCTGGTTACTTATTATGGTGATAACAGTGTTTCTTGTGCTGTTATCACCATAAGCGTTTTGCTAAATGAATAAAAAGGAGATGAAATCAACGTTGATAAACGAAATTTTGGTAGGAAAATATATGTGGTTCGTATTTGCACTACTGTCCGCCGTTTTTGCCGCTGCGACCTCAATTTTAGCTAAGATCGGTATCGAAGGAATTAATTCGAATTTGGCAACCGCCATCCGCACGGTTGTCGTGCTTGTAATGGCTTGGGGCATGGTGTTCATTACCGGGACGCAAAATGAAGTTGCCGACATAAGTACCAAAAGCTGGACCTTTCTAATACTATCCGGTATTGCAACCGGCCTGTCCTGGCTGTGTTATTATAAGGCATTGCAAATCGGGGAAGCATCAAAGGTTGTTCCGGTGGATAAATTCAGCGTGGTTATTACCATGATTTTGGCCTTTATTATCTTAAAGGAAACCGTCACAACAAAAGTCATTGTCGGAGGAATTTTAATTACCGCAGGAACATTTGTTATGATATTGTAAGTAAGTAAAAAATTAAAGGTCTGCAGATGGATCAATTCATTTGCAGACCTTTTTTACAGCTGTTCCTGTCCTTTATGTATAAGCAGCTTGACTTAATTACCATTCGAATAAGCATTTGCAGAAGATACGACAGCGCCTGCCTCTCACACGGTAAACGTTAGTCATCATTTTCAATTGTACCTTTTTCTTCCTTATCTAACGGTTTTGTAGCCGCTGGCTGTAGTCCGGGAAACCGAGAAGAACCATGACTCGACTGAGACTGACTTTGTTCTATGCTGGTAAACCAAAAGAGGAGTCCTCTTGCCACGGTTCCAGCTGCGAAGAAAAGTAAATAATGGAAGAACCAGTTCCATTTATAAAGCTGGAAAATTCCTAGTACCGAATATAGAGGCAATACACCAAGCACTATGATTGCACAACCGATACCATTCCATAGCAAGAAATTTTTCCACGTAGAAGTATACTGAAATACTAACATATACATGATTGGTCCCATAGTAAGTCCGACTATAAATAAGGGAGGCTGAAAAGGGAAAAGTCTGATTGTAAATCCCCACAATCCCAGATAACCTACACAGACAGTGTCTACTACGGCAAAGGCTACCGCACATAATGATCCTAATAACAGTAAGTCTTTTATCCTGCGTTTATCAACTAATTTAAACCAAATACCATAAGTAACGATAAGTACTCCAACTGTAACGAACCAACCGAAGGAAAAAAGCTCACTGGATATCCAATGTTGATAAGATAGATCCGCCAGCAACCTTGAAGTTTCGTATATCATTTCTTCTCCTCCTAAAGCCAGAGCTACTCTTAGTCGATTTCAACATAAATAAGCAAGTGTTTGTTGTTTCAGCCATTCATAGAGTGTAACCCAATCCGATTGCCTTCACTGTCTTCGAAATACGCACAGAAACCGTATTCGCCAATACTCGCCTTAGGAATCAGTTCCTTACCTTTATTTGCAACTACCTTTTTCAATGTATCAGTAATATCTGCCACGGAAAAATACACCAGCGTACCATCATAAGACGGCACAAAGTGTTCCTCTTTTACCAGAGCCCCGCTGGCTCCCTGTTTTGCCATTTCCATGGGAAACATAGCCATTTGTCTTGGCCCCATGTCAATAATCGCTAATTTTTCATCAAATACTGCCTCATAGAATGCTTTGCCTCTTTCCATATCGCCGACAGGAATCTCGAACCAAATTACCGGATTGAATTTACTCATATTTTTCACACTCCTGATGAGTTACTTTCTTTTTAGCAAGGCTTAGCTAGCTCGAAGTCATCTCTTTAATTTACCGACACACCTAGTATAACCGATATTCTATTGATTGAATAAATTTATTAACTCCACCACAAAATCCAGACCCTCCCAAAATAATACAAATTCGGCGTTTTTTTGTGGTTCAGTCTTTAATGCCAAATATAGAAAATAAATAAAAGCGATATCTCAATAAAATTATGAGATATCGCCGTAATCTTCTAATCCGGTTAACTAGCAGACGCTCCCGTTTTATCACCTTTTTACGTATATGTTCACGATTGCTCTTACGGGGGACGGGATCAATTTTTTCATTCTGTTTCCCCCTCAACCCAAAAAAGAGTATTAATATCTGTTGCAAAATACCTTGCAATACGAAAAGCCAGTTCCAAAGACGGATTATATCGCTCTCCCTCAATGGCAACAATGGTAGCTCGCGTTACTCCAATTTCTTTGGCAAGCTGTTCCTGCGTCATTCTGAATTCTGCCCGAAAAACATGAACTCGGTTTACTATTTTTAACTGTGTTAGCAATTTAGCCATCTTCGCACCCTTCCCAAGGTTTGCCACACCCTATTCATAACAAAACGCGTGACAGACGTCATATCTTATCTTAATCGCATAGGATAAAACTACTGCTATATCCATGTTTTTTTAGCAGCTAGCTTTCTCATGTTTATATTCCTCCCATCAATTTAGTTGTCACAACAACTACTTATCGAAAAAAATTACGTCAAATTATTGTAAATTTGATTCAATACTATTTTCATTTCCTTTATTTTTTCTTCATCAATTGATCTTGTTGCCTTTTCCAATAATGAGACAGCTCTCGGTACTAATCTCACTCTCAAATCCTTGCCTGCGTCGGTCAGAAATATCCGGAATGCTCTTCTGTCAGTTGGGTGAGGACTCCGTGTAATCAACCCTTTTTTTTGTAAATTATCAAGAATTCGATTGGTATTAGGCTTATCCTTAAAAGTAAGGTCTGCCAACTCTTTAGGAGTGACACCATCCCCCTCCCATAGGAAATTAAGTACAGCCCATTGCTCTGTTGTAATGTCATATTCTTTTAATTTCTGAAAAGCTTCGTTCTTTAGCTTCGCATTTACTTTATATAAAATAAAGCCTAGGGAATCATCTATTTTGAAATCTTTCATTAACAGCTCACTCATCCCTTAATTTAGTTGTCATCACAACTAAATTATAGCTTTTTAAATACCTAATGGTCAACCCATAATATACCTTTATATACTTATTTTGCAAAAATGTTTGTGTCAAGAAGACAGGAATTGAACGATACCCTTGAGATATTTTCCATAAAAAAAGAAAAATTCCTGCAAAATAAACCATTTTTGTCAGAAATTTCCGATCTTCTTTTTTTGTTTTCTATTCTATTAGGTTGCAATAAAATATTTCTTCGCACTCCGGTTGCTTCAGAATCTAACTCGATTATAGAACGTGGACGAATTATTCCCTTTTTCCTTTTCATAAATGCCAAAACTATCCATAAAAGGAGGAACTCTGCATTCTTGTAGAGAATAAAAAATGTAATTTATTAACTTCTAACAGAGGGATTTTATGGATATTATTTATTTATCTGTCATGGGGTCAGTGTTTGGGACTCTAGCAACAATTCTAATTTGTATATATTTGTATGTGTTATACCGCGTGCGCTATATGGGTATATGGGCCGTAGGCTGGCTTGTTTTGCTCTTACGGTACGTTATTTTGGATTCTGGATTATTTCCCTGGAAATTGTCTGCCTTCGGGTTATCACTATATCAAGCGATGACTTTTATCTTTGTTCTGATGATCGTTTGGAGCACTTATAGTTTTGTAAACAAGCCGCTGAACAAATGGTGGATATATGGTACTGTCAGCATTTTCGTCGCCAGTAGCGCCTTGAATGTTCTACCTTCCCCCTTACTTTATAAATTAGTACTGCCTATCTATGCCGGCTGTTTTGCAATTATATGGGTCGGTTTAACTTTTATACGCCATCCTAAGATACCAAAGTTTGGTCGCTTAGTTATCGGCTGGGCTTATATTCTCATGGGTCTTCTCAATCTTAGCTTTCCCTTTATTGTTGATGGCTCATGGTATGGTCCTTGGTGCTATGTTTTTGGCGGAACATTGCGGTTACTCATTGCTGTCGGAACTTTGATGTTATTTTTCGAGAAAACCAGAACCGATTTAATAAATAAAGAAATCCAATACCAACTATTAGCCGAAAACGCTATTGACGTAATCTATTATTATCGCATGCCTGAAGCCGCAATCGAATATATAAGCCCCTCGGTTTTGACAGTCACCGGTTATGCCCCTGAAGAATATTATGCTGATAATAAATTAATCTTCCAATTGATACATCCTGACGATTGCTCCCAGCTGGATGATTTCATCAATAATCTACCGGGTTCGGTTGAAAGGCCACTGACAATACGTGTGTTGAGAAAAGATAAAACCCCCATCTGGGTTGAACAAAAATGTGTCCCTATCTATGACGAACAAAAGCAGCTCGTGGCATTAGAGGGTATTATCCGCGATATCACGCAACGAAAAAAACTGGAACAAATGACCGCAGCATTTGACAGGATGAATATGGTAGGTAGTATGGCGGCAACTGTCGCTCATGAAATTAGAAATCCCCTAACCACCGTGCGCGGCTACCTGCAAGTACTGGAACGAAAGGAAGAATATCAAACCGATCAAGATAAATTTGAATTAATGATTGAGGAAATAGACAGAGCCAATAACATTATACGGGAATACCTCTCTTTGTCCCACGAAAAGTTTGCTAATTTAAAGAAATGTTCTTTAAATAACATCATTGAAGCCTTGTTCCCTTTGATCCAGGCGGACGCCAATTCTTCCAAAGTATATACCGCTCTCAACCTTAGCGACATTCCCGAATTACTGCTGGACGAAAATGAAATTCGTCAATTGTTACTGAATTTAGTACGTAATGGTATTGAAGCCATGCCATCAGGCGGAAACCTGGTTATTCGTACTTTCCTTGCCGACAACAAAGCCGTTTTATCCATCAGTGACCAAGGAGCGGGAATACCGCCGCATATACTGGATCACTTGGGTACACCGTTTTTTACTACTAAACCTACAGGTACTGGGTTAGGCCTTGCAATTTGTTACCAAATAACCCACCGGCATAATGCCAGTATTAAGATTGATACCAGCAATACAGGAACTACGTTTTTCGTGTATTTTAGTCTGCCAACTCCGTAAAAACTTAAAATTGCCTCAGCCCTTTTTCAGTGAATGAATTTCTGAAAAAGGGCTTTTTATATTCCCATAAAACCCATATTCCTACATTTTTCTCCATTCTTTTACATTAATCACAGGAAAATGTACTAGTTTCTCCGTAACCCTTAATTACGGGGGTGATAGTTATGAAGACATAATTTTTATAAAAATTTTCTGCATCCAAAAACTATTACGAGGAGAGAAGAACATGATAAACAATGAAACAAAAACAAATACCAACTCAATAGTAAATCCTGAAGATTCAATTAAAATTTGCGTAGCTAAAACCACGGAAGAGAAAAGGGAAATATATCTTTTTCGTTATCAAATCTATGTGGAAGAAATGTCTAAACATCTTGCAGAAGCAGACTACGATAATAAACTTCTATATGATGAACTAGATGAATGGGCTATATTGTTATACGCCAAAGTTGGTACAAAGATAATTGCCACTTATAGAATCAATATAGGCACCATGGTAGAATTTCCCCAAGGAGTAATAGAGTTTTTAGCGCTGAATAGACTTAACAATTGTGTTACTGAACATGACAGTCTTAAATTTGCCTATGCGACAAAAGTAATGGTCACTCCCGCTTACCGAAGCTCACCAGCGCTATATCTGCTTATGACAAAATGCTATGAAATTTGTTGTTATGAACAGGCCCAGTTTCTCTTAGGCGCCTGCAACATTCATTTGCTTCCTCTCTATGAGAAACTAGGCTTCCGCAGGTATTATAAAAACTTTCTTTACCCTGGCTATGGCCTATTAGTCCCTCTTGTTATGCTCATAGATGACGTTGAGCATCTTCATAAATTACGTTCTCCACTTTTTCGCATAGCACGGAAAAGACAAGCAGTAAATACCAGCGTAGTTGAATGGTTTGATACTGTTTTCGCTAATAACTCATCCTTTATTAATAGTCAAATGATTACGGAGGAAGAATTATGGAGCCTTTTGTGTAAACGTTTTCGTTGTCTACCAACGGAAGGAATAACCTTATTGCATGATTTGTCTCAAACAGAAGCGAAAAAATTCCTTCATAGTTGCGGGATTTTAGTACAATGCAATCCGGACGATATAATCACATTTCAAGGATATGTTAGTTATACCTATAATATATTACTTTCCGGCAGATTAAAGTCATTAACCTTCCTGAGCCCAGCTAAGGAATACGTCACGCCCGGTCAACATTTTGGGGCCAATGGATTAACTGAGCAGAATACACATACAGAAGACATAGCTGCAATCAGCTCTACCGAAATATTAGCATTATCCGGTATCGCTTTTCAAAAATTTTATCATTCCCACCCGGATATTGCCCACAAGATCGTCAAAAACATTATCAGTACAAAGAAAAAACTAGCCCGCGTTAAATAAATTTACGTCCAAACATTTTTCGGGTTAGTATACTAAACAAACCGTCATTACACTTCACATGTTATATCAAGTGTAATGACGGTTTCGCCTTTACTGTATGCTGTTCCCTAATGCTTCGGCTCTCTGTAGTCCGTCGGTCTTCAGAATATCGTCTTTAACATGAAGGCCCGGTACCAGGATTATGCCGCAATCCTTCCAATTCAGGTAATCAGCAATAAGCTTATAGGAGGTAATAATCCCCTCGTACCTGTATTCCTCCTTATCGCCGCCACATACTAGAAGTGCGCATTCTTTTATCTTCCATGTCTGTTTCCCAATCAAAAAGGAATAGAACTTATCAATAGCAGCTTTTAGCTGTTGGGGAAAAGAAAACCAATATAAGGGAGTTGCAAACACAACCATGTCCGCCTGCTCTAACAGCGGCGCCAGGTCATTAAAATCGTCCGGAACAGAACAAGCGACACCCTTACTGAAGCAAGTCTTACAGTCTATACACCCCTTAATATGTTTATCTGCAGCTGTATATTTTACGGTCGTGTGGCCGGCCTGCCGCGCGCCGGCAATAAATGCATCTGCGAGTTTTTCGCTATTGCCGCCTTTTCTGGGGCTGCCTGTCATAACAAGGATATTTTTTGACATAGTTGGCTTCCTCCTTACTGATCGATTGTATTTGGGTGGCTAGCTTCTGTAAATCGCCTACCCATGTTATATGCTTTTTCACAATCCTGAGGGAATACTTCCTTGCGTCTTGCGGCTTTCTTTTCCGGATCGAAGGAAGTGACGACATAGTTTGAGTAATCATCAAACTGGTATGTATCGGTAACATAAAGTGATTCCACTACGCCGAAAGTTCTCTTTAGTACCATTTCAGCCAACTCGAACTGCCGGACATAGCCCATTTCCTCCATTCGGCTTTCCGGGACGTTCATGGTATAAATAAGACCTACCGGTATATTCCGCTTGAAAAGCGAAGAGTAATTTTCATCATAGACGATGTAGGGGAACACAAGCCGTTCCATAAATGATCGCATTTCTCCGGAAACCGCCCCTATATAAATAGGCGAACCCAGAATGATCGCATCAGCCGACTCAATTTTCTCAAGGACCGGGGTCAAATCATCCTTCATTGCACATTTTCCATAACTTGTGCCACCTTTTCTTTTGCAGGCGAAACAACTGGTACAACCTTTGAAATTGAGATCATAAAGGTGTATTAATTCCGTTTCAGCTCCCTGCGATGCGGCCCCTTCCAGCGCCTTTGTCAACAAAGTTGCTGTATTCCAGCCTTTCCTTGGACTTCCATTGATAGCGATGACGGTTTTCTTTTCCATACTAATTCCCCTTTTCTCTTATAAATTATTTTGGAATCCGTCCCAGAAGACAACTTCTTCCAAAGGTCTCCTATTTTTGGGGGCGCCTTGAGTAAGCTCAGTAGCCGGATAACCGACATGCAATACTGCTGTTGGTTCAACGTGCTGGGGCAGATGTAGTGCTTCACTCAACTTTTTAGGATCAAAACCACATACCCAACAGGTTCCCAAGCCAAGATCCGCTGCCGCCAAGGTCATGTGATCGACCGCGATAGCAATATCAACATCACAGTGGTCCTTGCCGTCATCGCTGCGATGCCAGGATTTTTGGTGGTCTCCGCAGATGACAATAAAAACAGGCGCACTTTTGTAATGGGTCAGATTAAATGGCGAATACGCCTCGGCGATTTTCTCTTTTTGCCCTGCATCCTTAACCACAATAAAATACCAGGGCTGAGCATTTGCCGCCGAAGGTGCCAGTCTTCCTGCTTCCAGGATGACTCTTAACGCATCGTCTTCAACCATTTGCTCTTTGTACTGCCTCACGGACTTTCTTTTTTGTACCAAATCTAAAAACTTCATTAACCAAGGCCTCCTTTTTATGTTTTTTGGGGCTACTATAGTGGAATTTTGTACATCATTAAATTTAAATATCTAAAAATATAGATATTTGTCGAAAAAAAAGAGAAACAAACTTGTAAGTTTAGTTTTACAATTCATTTCTAATGTAATCGGAAAACTCCTGAATGGTCTTCTCATTACGCCGATAATAAGTCCATTGTCCAAAGCGCCTGGACTCTAACAGACCGGCTTTTTGCATCATCAATAAATAACTTGAAACAACAGATTGCGTCAGTCCGGCTTTAGCTTGAATACTACCTACACAAATTCCTCCCTTAAAATCGGCATCAGTAGGTAAGCAGGTTTGTGAACCAAAATTTTCATCCGGATTTTTCAACCATTCTAAAATTTGGCGACGAGTTTCATTTGACAAGACTTTAAATATTAGTATAGGTTCCATATTTTTATTATATCTATTTTTCTCGATATGTCAATATTCACTTGTATGCCCTTATTAATACAGCGTTTATGACTTGTTGCCTTCCTAATCCTTATACATTAACGCATTTTATTTGAGCGATAAGGCCCCAATTGCTTTTGATCAAAGTTAAATGTTGTTTTTTCATTTTTCAGCCACAGGTTGCCTTTTATAATTAATATATAGGTAGCCATAACAAAATATACAATTCCCAATATCCAATCATAAACAGTCGCTAAATTGTGTACTGTAATATAATTGATATACCAAACACCGATGGGAATATGCAGAAAAACGACAGCAAGCAGCCCCGGATTATAAATACCTTTGATTTTTACATTAGCGACAATACCATGCCATATCAATTGAAAAAAGCCCATAAGCACCGGCGCTAAGCCCAGCCATATCTGATCTACAAAAAACAGGGGAAGCAAATAAAACCCATAAGCAATTAAAAGATTAATAATCATCGCTGAGTGACGATTTAAAGGATACTTATCCGGATTTATACTTTTGAACATAACAACATTAAATATACCGGGAAAATACCCTGGCCAACGGTATTCTTCGAATTGGTGAAACAGAATTGCAACAAAGCTCAGCCATAAAATCACACTGATTTCTTGCATTTGCTGATGGAAAAGAACTAACCCCATACACACCACTAAGCCTACTATACCACCGATGTCTTGCCAATACTTTCTTAAGAAATCCATCATCTTTTCCCTCTCCTCAATTAGATTTTCCTTCTCTCAATATAATACAATAGTATATTACGATATAATTGTCATTGACAACTATATCGTAAAAAATTAAGCTGAAATTTTCCAGCAAAATTTTTGAAAAAAATTCTATTTATCAACTGTGAGATTGAATATTAGCATACATTTTATGCAATAAATTTTTTAGTACCTTTACTTCGTTTTCCTCCATATTTTCAACTAACCATTCATTAATTTCATCAGCAATTGGGATAATTTCTTTTTTTACTTTCGCCCCCCGTTTTGTCAGATAAATCAATGCCGAACGTCTGTCACTTTTACTTTCTTCCTTAAAAATCAAACCGTTTTCTTCAAGTTTTTCAATAAGCCGTGTAGTATAGGGTTTATCTCTAAGTGACACCAACGACAAATCAGTTGGTGAAATTCCTTCTTCCTCCGAAATTTTAGCGAGTAAAACCCATTGCTCAGGTGTAATGCCATATTTCTTTAATTTTTTAAGAAATATGTTTTTCATTCTCGAATATGTCCTGCTAAGTAAAAAACTAATCGCATCTGTTAAAATATAAGTCATTTTTTTCTCCATATAATTGTCATTGACAACTTTATGATAGGCTATTCTACTTTAAATGTCAAGACGCTCCTTGGATCCACTCCGCTTGCCCACTCACATTTTTATCTTTCTTTACATATTATGTTGTTAAATCATATATTTTACCTAACCCCCTCAATACTCCCCGTCATGCAAGAACTATACGATATCCATCGCGTGCTGCGACTTAGTAAGAAGTTCTTTTGTCTTAAATTTTAACGGTAAGGGTGAGATAAATGAGTAAGGAAAAATGCAAAAAATTGAAAGTAGCCGCTACAGGAGGACTTACCGATGTTCCCGGCATCCTGGTGGGAAATGCCGAGGACAAAAGCTGCCGTACAGGCTGTACGGTAATTCTCTGTCCGGACGGGGCAGTCCCCGGTGTATCTGTAAGTGGCGGTAGTCCCGGTACCCAGAATACTGATATCCTCCGACCCGGCACCTCGGAGTATCCTGTATTTGGGTTGCTCCTCACAGGAGGCAGTTTCTTTGGGCTGCCGGCGACGGGCGGAGTAATGCGCTGGCTGGTTGAGCAAGAAATCGCCGCTGTGCCGCTCGTACCTGCGGCGGTCATCAATGACCTCGTCTACGCCAATGGAGCACCCCCGCCTGATGCGGCCCTGGCCTACGAAGCCTGCCAGACTGCAAATGCGGGCCCCGTGACGGAAGGAAATGTGGGGGCCGGGGCGGGAGCAACGGCAGGGAAAATCTACGGAAGACCTATGAAGTCCGGACTGGGCACTGCCTCTGTTTGTATTCCCGGCGGCCCTGTGGTGGCGGCCCTGGCCGTGGTTAATCCTGTCGGAGACGTGTGGTATGGAGAACGTATCGTTGTCGGAGCACTACGTCCTAATGGAACTTTTGTCAATCAGACCCGGGCTATGCTGTCCGGTGTACCGGCGCCAACCACCCAGACCCGGAATACCACGATCGCCGTAGTGGCTACCAATGCGCAGCTTACCAAGGCACAGGCCAACCGGGTGGCGGCACTTGCCGAGAATGGCATGGCTCGGGCCATCTCCCCCGATACGCAAGCCGACGGTGATACGATTTTCTGCCTCGCCCTGGGCTCATACACCAGTAACCTGACGAGCGACGAACTCGTTACGCTGGTGGGCACAGCCGCCGTGGTGGCACTGGAGGAGGCTATTGTACGTGGGGCATTGGCGGCACAACAATCATATTTTCCAGAACCATAAATGGTTCGCAACAGCCGTATAAATTCCAAAGATCCAATAATTAAAAAGTAAATTATTGGATCTTTTGTTATGAGTAAGCATTTTCCTGTAATCCAGTATAGACATCTGTTGCTGTAATGGACTATTTTTATCGCAAAGGCATCCTCATAATCTCATTGTGAATTTCAGGAAGTCCTTTATTAATATCGTCCACAGTTGTGCGTGCCACACTTAGCCGTATACCTTTTTTATAATAATGACTGTTAACGAAACACTCACTTCCAGGCGTAACTAAAATGCCCCGTCGTCTTTTTAAATTCTCCACAAATTGGCCCTCGTTAATATGGTCAGGCAGTTTCAGATAGCTATAAAAACCGTTCTCTCCTCCTATCCATTCCAGCCCGGACTTGCCTGCCTCTGCGAAATGTATCTTAAGGCAGTCCAGCCTTACAGATAATTCATTTTTGATGGAAGAGACATGTTTCTTTAACAAATTGCTGCGTATATAGATTTCTAAAGTAGACTGGGATACCAGAGATGGCGAAAAGTAGGAATGGTAATAGGAATACTTTACATATTCAGTAAAGATAGGTAATAGTTGCGACGGAACAACGGTTATGCCAATTCTAATCCAGGGTATTATTTTGATGAAGCTCTTCAGGTAGATATGATGGATATGATCACCGTAAGAATATATGGGATCTCCATAGTTGCCAACTAGGATATCGCCAAAATAATCATCTTCTACTATATATACATCGTATTTTTCCGCCAAGCGTGCGATCGCTTTGCGTTGTTCCTTATTATAACAAGTACCTAACGGATTGTGACTACTGGGCACCGTGTAAAAAAATTTAATCTTTTCTTTCTTAAAAAGTGCCTCCAGAAAGTCTATATCAACTCCGTCTTTATCTCGTGGTATGCCCAGAATTTTGGCACCGTTACTTTTTAAAAAGTTAGTATAATACCTGAAGGTAGGTTGTTCAATCAAGATGGTGTCTTTCTTATTAGGAAAGGGCATTTGGTTTAACATGTTGAGAGCTTGCTGAACACCCAGATTGACGAAGATATTATCGGTAGTTGTGAATACTTGAAAATCAGCCAGGTATTTGGGCAATAGGTTTCTTAACGACGGAATACCGTAGAGCTTATCCCCGCCAAAGCTATTGGTACTGCATATGTCAACTGCCCGGTCGAGACAGTGCTTCAGGTCGGGAATATAGATATTATTGAACAGCGGGTTTCCTCTAGAAAAATCAATGATTGCAGTATTAGTCTGTTCTATCTTCGGACGACTCTCCACCACGTAACAGCCACTCTGGGGAACAGAATAGATTAAGTGCTTGCTCTTTAAAATATCATATGCTTTCACTGCGGTACTTTTGCTGCACCCATATGTAGTACATAAATCCCGGATCGATGGTAATCTGTGATCCTGCCTGAATCTGCCTTCCTGAATGAATGTTTCCATATCATCGACAATCTGCTCGTAGGCCTTCCTCACACATTCAACCCCCAACTGTATCGGTACAGTATAAGTATATCACAATTGTTACCATGATTTTCTAGGGCTATAATGGATTTAGCTACGAAACTAATACATTATAGAGGTACAGAATATGCTTAAACAACAACAATACCTGCTTAATACGTTTCATATAATCATTGACGGCCTATTTGACAGTGCGCCGCTACTTCTATCTTTCATGATCCTTGCGTTTGGGTCTAATGAGAAAGCCGCCGGTATCATTATCTCGCTTGCGATTATGGTAAGCACTCTTACCGGGTTATCTACCAAATTCTTTTCCCAAACCATAGGATCGCTGCGCACCTTCCTCATTATAACGGCACTATATGGCCTGGGATTTCTCGCAAATGCGTTTGCAACCAATATTTATCTTGCAGGATTTTGTTTTATCCTGGCAAATACAGGGTTTAGTTTGTTTCACAACGTAGCGTTTTCCTATCTTACATTAACTTCTGAAAGACAGTCACTGGGAAAAGCTATGGGTGATTTTACAGCGATTGGCGATATTGGCAGAATTCCTTTTGCCTCACTCGCCGGCTTTATTGGCGCGGTTTCTTTGTTCGGATTTCCAGGATGGAGAATTATCTGTTTAACCTATGGCCTGGGCGTTTTGCTATTTTCAGGCTATATATTGGTTTCCTCCTGCCACAAAGAAGAAACTATCAAGCAAAATACAGCAGCAAAAACAACAAGCCGTTTTCCTTCCTTTTCCCTGCTACGCAATCCCCAATATGCGTTGCCGATCAGCGCAAGCGTACTTGATGCATTTGCAAGCGATAAAATTTTTACTTTTTTGCCTTTTCTTCTTTTTGCAAAAGGGATTGACCCCGAAGTCATCGGCACTTTCGCACTGGCCTTTACCTTGGGCTGCTTTCTCGGAAAAGCAGCTTGCGGCAGAATGGTTGATGCCTTCGGCACACGCAGAGTATTTGTTATCTCAGAGGTTATAATGGCAATACTTCTTGTGCTTCTAGTTATAGGCCAGCAACTTTTTATCATTGTCGGAACCTCTCTCTTGCTGGGCATTGTAACAAAAGGGACTGTTCCAGTTGTCCAAACGATTATTACAGAGCCGGTTAGAGAAAAACACAACTATGACGACATTTTTGCAATTAACGGCTTTTGTCGCGGAACTACCAATATGATTACGCCGCTGCTCTTTGGCTTTATCGCTTCTTCCTTTGGTGTACATTGGATTTATGATATTATGGCTTTTATTGCGATATGCGCTGTCCTGCCGGTGCTTTTAATGGCTAACAAAGAACAGACAATCGCTGTAGAGAAGTAAAAACCTTTAAACCGCCTAATTTTTGTTGCGGCCTCATTAAATGCCTAAATAGGAGTTGGCTGGATCAAACCATTCATCTAAAGAGTGATTCCGTCCGTCCCTTCCACCGCCGCCAAGGCGTAGAGAGAGAATTCTTGGAGAAGAGGGAGTCTTAGAGCGGGTTAGTCATCGGATAAAGCAAGGTATGCACACTGGCTTTCGCATGCATACCTTGCGGTAAACACCAGCTTGTCCCTTAGAAGTAATAGTTGACAAAACCGCCATAGCTTTTGGCTTTATCGGAACCTTTAACCGCTTTCCAGTCCGTATAGTTGACATTAACCTTTACATTTTTAGCCGGACAATAATTAAACTCATAATAGAAACCCTTTTGGTTTTTATCCAGGTCCCAATCCGTCAAACCAGAGTCCATCAGAGCATTCTCCTCCAGGTGGGCATATTCAAGATACATACCATAGGAGCCCGGCTTGGACGTATCACAGTTCTTATAACTAAGAACTCCGAAATAACCTCTGTTATCCTCATCCTTGTCTGAGCCGCCATAGATACCGGTTAAGACAAGATCGGGAGTAAGATTATAGTTTAACGCGCTTTCCCAATATTTTTGCTTTTGGAATTTATCCCCGGAGCCAACCGGGTTTGCACTCATATAGGCACCTTTAAAGTTCAGGTTTTTAGTAAAATTATAATCTAAGTTTACGCCAGTCAAATTGTTGTCACCATACTCCGGTGCCGTGGTGATGATCTTGCCGTTCTTAATTTGATAACTGCCTTTGGAAATCTGATTGGCATTCAGGGATCGGCCAAAGAAGCCGGTTACTTTAAGTTCTTTACCAAAACCCACCGTCACCCCGTCAATCGGGCCGCTGTAATGCATTCCATTACCGGTATACAGCGGAATTTTTCCGGCCTCGATGGTACCCCAGTTAAGATCGCCATGAACATAAACACGGTTCAGTCTTATCGTGCCGTCAATTCCTTCATTGCCATAGGTGGCACGGTTATCACCGTCGAAAGCTTTTAGATAACTACTCCCGTAGTGACCGTCACTGGTTTTTAAGTCACTGATCTGTTGCAACCGGGTCTTGAATTGCCATCTGTCGTCGATTTTGCCGGTGAGCCAGAGGCGGAGACGGCCATCTACCACATTATCTTTCGTTTTTACACCATCTTCGTCAGTGGCATGCGTCCCGAGGTACCTAATCCGGTATTCGCCATTGAATTTTACCTTATCCGTCTTTGCCTCCACAGCCGCCATGCGGACACCGAGGTTTTCCAATTCGGAGGAATATTCCGCAGAAAGCCTTTCAATAACAGCTTTTTGCTCATCAGTAGCTTTTTCCAGCTTGGTCAAGGCATTGGCCACAATCTGCGCCATTTCATAGCGGGTCAAGGTTCTTTCCCCGCGGAAAGTTCCATCAGCATAACCACTCACGATCCCGGCCTGATTTAACTTGGTCACAGCCTCATAGGACCAATGACTGGCAGGAACGTCATTGAAGTGATTAACAGGAGCAGCCAGAGCAGTACCGGCAACGCTCATCATATAAACAGCCGCAAGAGCCAGGACAACTTTTTTTCTCATACTAATAACCATTCCTTTCGTTTTGCTCAAGGCACAAAATGGCACGAACCCATTGCCTGTGAGCTTTCTTGGGACTCACCAACTCCAAAAACTCAAAATGCCCCAGATAACCACGCCAATACCAAAACCAAATAATAGAATGACCGGTAGTACTATCATTACCTGGGCAATCATAACCGCCACAAGATCTTTTCCGCCAATCCGGGTTCCGCCTTCGTCACTATCCTGCACCGCTTCCACCTCTGCCGGCAACTTTCTTTTCCTAAATAACATGACAGGCAACGAAATGGTCTTTGGCGATTTCCCGGTAGGCAGGAACTTCTTCCTTGCACCGGGGCGTAACATAGGCGCAGCGGGTATGAAATTTGCAGCCCGGCGGCGGGTTGGACGGGTTCGGCGTATCGCCGTGCAATAGAATTCTCTGCCGCTTCACCGCAGGGTCGGGGATCGGCACCGCCGACAGCAGGGCTTTGGTATACGGATGAGCCGGATGACTGTATAATTCTTCTTTCGTCGCCATCTCTACCAGCGAGCCCACATACATCACCCCGACCCGGTGACTGATATGTTTTACCACGCTTAAGTCATGAGAAATAAATAAATAGGAAAAACCGTGCTGCTGCTGCAAATCCCCCAGCATGTTAATAATTTGCGACTGGATGGAAACATCCAGCGCGGATACCGGTTCATCGGCAACAATAAATTCCGGATTCAATATCAAGGCGCGGGCAATCCCGATCCGCTGCCGCTGCCCGCCGGAAAACTCATGGGGATACCGCTTACTATGATACGAAGCCAGCCCGCAAGCTTGAATGGCCTCAAGCACTTTGTCCCGCACCTCATTCTTAGGCACAAGGCCATGATCGAGTAACGCCTCGCCGATAATGTTTTCCACCGTCATGCGGGGATTTAAGGAACTATAGGGGTCCTGAAAAATAATTTGCAGCTTGGGACGCAGCTTGCGCAGCTGCTCTTTTTTGTAGCTGTATAAATCCTGACCCTGAAAAAATACCTTGCCCGCGGTCTTATCCAATAATCTCAGGATGGTTCTGCCTAAGGTTGACTTCCCACAGCCTGATTCACCCACAAGGCCTAAGGTTTCCCCCTTCCTGATGGTAAACGAAACGTCATCCACCGCCTTGACATAGCCTACTGTTTTAGAAAATACGCCTTTCACTATGGGGAAATATTTTTTCAGATTTTCGACTTCCACTAACGGTTCCCTCATGATATGTTCCCCTCCCCATACAGCCAGCAGGCTACCCGGTGGTTTTCACTGACCGTTATCAGCGGCGGTTCCTGTTCTTGGCATTTTGCACAAGCTTTCCCGCACCGGGGCGAGAAGTGGCAATCTGCGGGAAGATTGAGCGGATTGGGAACCTGTCCGGGAATCGAATACAGCCTCTCGGTATCCTGATGAATGGCCGGTTTGGACTCTAGCAGCCCGGTAGTATAGGGGTGCAGCGGCTGGGCGAAAAGTTCCCTGACCGGAGCCGCTTCGACCACCTTGCCGCAGTACATGACCACCACATAGTCCGCCATTTCGGCAATAACCCCCAAATCATGAGTTATCAGCATAATCGCGGAATTCAATTGTTCTTTTAAGCCGCGCATCAAATCGAGTATCTGGGCCTGAATCGTTACATCCAGCGCGGTAGTGGGTTCATCGGCAATTAACAGCTTCGGATTACAGGCTACCGCCATGGCAATCATCGCCCGCTGCCGCATGCCGCCGCTGAGTTCGTGAGGATAGCAATTCACGATTTCCTCCGCCCGGGGTATCCCAACAAGCTTCAGTATTTCCACGGCCTTCTGGGTAGCTGCCGCAGGACTCATGTTTTGATGCAGAATCAACACTTCGCCAATCTGCTCGCCAATCGTAAATACGGGATTGAGCGAGGTCATGGGTTCCTGAAATATCACCGAAATGTCATTGCCGCGAATTGAACGCATTTCCTCCTCACTTAGGTCCAGCACATTTTTTCCCTCAAATACGATTTGTCCGTCAATAATCTGGCCGGGAGGGTTGGGAATCAGCCGCAACAGCGACATAGCGGCGACACTTTTGCCACAGCCCGATTCACCAACTACGCCCAGGGTTTGTCCTTTTTGTATCGTAAAACTAACATCATCTACGGCTTTGACGGTGCCCTCTTCCGTAAAAAAATAGGTCTTTACATTTTTAAACTCCACTAAATTTTCAGCCATTGCCCTTCCCCCTACTTCTTCAACTTAGGATCAAGAGCGTCTCTTAACCCGTCACCGAACAGATTAATGGCCATTACCGTCAATAAGATACAGACTCCCGGCGGTATCCATAGCCAGGAATAATGCTGAATCGAATACAGGTCATTCACCACCTGGATCATATTGCCCCAGGATGCGGTCGGCGGCATAACTCCCAAACCCAGAAAGCTTAACGCGGATTCGGTGAGAATGGCTGAACCGATCCCTAACGTAGCGGCAACAATAATCGCCGGAAAGGTGTTGGGCAGCAAATGATGAAAAATTTTTCGCCTGTCCTTTAAGCCCACCGCCTCCGTTGCCTGCATAAATTCCTGTTCCCGCAGCGATAAAATCTGCCCGCGGACAACACGGCAGATGACCGGCCAGGCAACTAGCCCCAAAATTAACATGACCATATAGATCCGGTACTGGGGCGAAACCTTGAAATCGGAAAGTATGGCGCCTAATACAATGAGCAGCGGTAAAAACGGCAGACATAAGAATATATCAACAACACGCATAATCAGCCCATCAACTTTCCCGCCATAAAAACCGGCGACAGCCCCCAGGCCGCCGCCAATGATCACTTCGATGAGCACAGCGACAATGCCAATCGTTAAGGAGATTCTCCCGGCATACATCAGCCGGGTAAATACATCCCGTCCCAGGTGGTCGGTGCCCAGTAGATGCGCGCCGCTGGGTCCTGTAAGCCTGCTGGAAAAATCCATGGATTCCATGGTATAGGGCGAACACCAGGGCCCAGCCACAGATACGACAGCGATAGCCAGTAAAATAACCAGGCCGCTGACCGCTAATTTATTTTTCCTAAGACGGTTCCAGACAAGCCTGCCGGGACTTACCGCCTGTTCCTGCTTACAAGCCGGGTTGGACTGTACTCTAACTTCTACCTTTGCCTCCATCCTTCTCTCCCCTTACTTAAGCCTAATTCTTGGATCTGCCAGGGCATAAGCAACATCTGCCAGCAGGTTCCCTACCAGGGTCAACACCGCCAATAGCATGTTAATGCCCATCAGCAAGGGGTAATCCCGGTTATTCACTGCCAATAACGTGACCGGTCCGATGCCGGGCCAGGAAAAGATGGTTTCGGTGATGATCGCCCCCGCGAACAACACCGGCAACGAAATCCCCAACAGGGTAATGATGGGAATCAAGGCATTTTTCATCGCATGCTTATAGATAACAACCTTTTCCCCAAGTCCTTTGGCCCTTGCCGTCCGGATATAGTCCTGCCGGATAACTTCCAGCATGCTTGTCCGGGTGTAACGCATGAACATGGCGACCTCCATAAACGTCAGGACAAAGAAGGGCAGCGCCATATGATAGATAACATCGATAAATTTGGCAAACCCGGTCGCGCTGCTGCCGGTGGTAATCATGCCGCCGACCGGAAAAATCGGCAGATCAATCGCCAGCCATTTGATCAGCAGCATGGTCATGAAAAAGGAAGGGATGGATATCCCGACCATGGCCACTACCGTAAAAAAGTAATCAAAACCGGAATACTGCCTGGTCGCTGACAACACACCAATCGGAATCGCACATAGCACCGCCGCTACCAGCGACGCCAGTCCCAGATAGAAAGAATTCCAAATATAGCTGTTCATCACTTTGCCGACAGGCTGCTTATATTTATAAGAATCACCGAAATCGCCCTGAATTGCCCCCAGGGCCCAATAGCCGTATTGCACGATCTGAGGCTCGTCCAAATGGTATAAATGCCGTAGCTGCTCCTGTTTTTCTATCGACATCTTCGGATTGCTTTGCACCATATTGGTAACCACATCGCCTGGAGCCATCGTAAACAGAGTATACAGAATGATCGACACACCAAACAGTACAGGGATCATCTGCAGCACCCTGCGTATTATGTACTGCCGCACGTCCTCCCACCTTTCCTTACACGTATACCCAAAACCAGACTTACCGGCTTATAATAATTCAGCCTGCCATAAGTCATAAGTAAAGTTCCGGTATGGTGATATGCTGATCCCCTTCACCCTGGCATTAATCGGATACATATCCCGGCGCTGGTACATAAAAATGTACGGAAGGTCTTCATTCAGCTCCTTATACAGTTCCTGGTACACTTGCTTGCGCTCTGCCAGATTGGTGGTGGCTAAACCTTTTTCCAGCAAGGCATCCACCTTGGCATTGCTATAATGCAAATAATTCTGTGTGCCCCTGGTTTTGAATATCGTCGTGCTATCCGGGTCGGTATTCAGACCCCAGGCCATAAAGAACATTTCCGCCTCACCGGATTTTTGTTTCCTTACTACTCCGTTGAATTCCATCTGTTCCGGCACAAACTGAATCCCCAACTGTTCATAATTCTGCTTGGCAACAGGAATCAGCGCATCATTTACCGGATTGGGACTGGAAGCAGTGAAATGAATGATAAATTTCCTGCCATCCTTTTCCCGGATACCGTCTGCCCCTTTTATCCAGCCCGCTTCGTCCAGCATCCGGGCCGCTTTTTCCAGATTATATTCATAGGGATTGACATCAGGATTAAACGCCCAGCCAACCTTGGACTCCGGCTCGTTGGACACATCGGCATAGCCTTCGTACACGGCATCCACCACCTGTTTGCGGTTAAGGCCATACGCTAACGCCTGCCGTACCTTGCGGTCACTGAACATGGGATTGGCTATGTTCATGGCAATGTAGCCGTACCCATTGGTCGGATGCATCTGAATGGTAAGAAAACCGGCTGATTTTAACTGCGCAACATTTCTGGCATTTACCGTGACCTCGTCCAGATCGATTTCACCGCTGCTCAGCATCTGAATTCTGGTATTTTCATTGGTCGCTTTGTAAATAACATTCTTTATTTTGGGTTTGCCTCGCCAATAACTCTCATTCGCAGTCAGAATCGTTTCGATGCCTTCCTTATATTGAACAAACTTATACGGTCCGCTGCCCATGGGTGCGCGGTGCAATTTTTTTATCCCCTCGGTATTGCCTTGTTTGTAATCCTTGCCATAATAGGCTTTGGATAATATTGGGGAAAAGTACTCCGTGAAGCTGTATATAACAGAAGCATTCGGTTTCTCCAAAACAAACTTAATGGTATACGGATCAATAATTTGGATTCCTTCAATCGTCGTGGCCTTGCCGTCATGATAGGCCTTACATCCCTTGATGAAATAAGAAAACACATCCGCGGGTCCGTCATAACTGCTGTCAGACAATATGTAATAACTGAAGGCAACATCCTCCGCCGTCACCGGACTTCCATCGTGAAAGGCGGCATTTTTGCGCAGATGAAAGGTATATTCCAACCCGTCGGCGGAAACCTCCCACTTTTCGGCCACGCCAGGCACCGGCTGCCCCTGCGGGTCCTTGCCCAGAAGATAATCAAAGATAACGGTATTGATCCGGTTATCATAATCCGAGTCTGCATATAAGGGGTTTAGTACCCCATCCGGTGTATTTACCCCGATAATTAACGTATCCTTGCGGCTTTTCGCCAGGTCGGGATTCTTTTCCGGCTGTTCCGCCTGCATCACCTCGGTGAGCTTACTTGATAAATCACCTTTTTGCTGCACCGTTTTGGTGGTTTGGCTGCCGCCGCATCCGGTCATGGCTACCACCAGCGCCAGCATGGCTGCCAGTGCAATACTCAACTTTCCTCTTTTCATGTTTATAAACATTCCTTTCGCGGCTTTCAGGCACAACACGTTAGGAAACGGCGGCCTGAGCCTTTGACGCTCCCTGCCAAGTACGGCAACATTACAACAGATTTTCCGGATTTAACCCCGCTAGTTCCGGGATGACAAACAGGCCGTCTTTACGGATGAGCCGGTCGTCAAACCAGATTTCCCCGCCGCCGAACTCCGGTGTCTGGATACAGATCAGATCCCAGTGGATGGCGGAACGGTTGCCGTTATAGGCGTCCTGATAACAACTTCCCGCGGTGAAATGGAAGCTGCCCCGGATCTTTTCATCAAACAGCGTATCTTTCATGGGGGTGGTGATATAGGGATTGACGCCCAGCGCAAATTCGCCAATATAGCGGGCGCCCTCGTCGGTATCCAGTACTTTATTCAATTTTTCCGTATCATTCGCCGTGGCTTGTACAATTTTGCCATTGACGAACTCGAAGCGGACTTGTTCATAAGTAAACCCACCCTGCAGGGACGGCGTATTATAGGTGAGATACCCGTTGACGGAATCCTTTACCGGTGCCGTATACACTTCCCCGTCGGGAATATTCATCCGGCCAGCGCATTTCACCGCCGGAATGCCCTTGATCGAGAAATACAAATCGGTCCCCGGGCCGACAATATGAACCTTATCGGTTAGCGCCAGCAAATGGATTAACGGCTCCATGGCCTGGTCCATCCTGCCATAATCGAGATTGCACACGTTGAAATAGAAATTCTCAAACGCTTCCTGGCTGGTATTCGCAATCTGCGCCATCGAGCTATTGGGATAACGCAGCACGCACCACTTGGTTTTCGGCACGCGGATGTCGGTATGCACCGCCTTAGTCCAGTATTGCTTGTACCATTGCATCTGCTCGCCGGGTACATCGGACAGCTCGCAGATATTCGGAGCGGCGCGCACGCCAATATAGGCATCCATACTCTCCATCCGCCGCGCTTCCCACTCAGCGATCATTGTCAGTTGCTCAATGGTTGCCTCTCGTAATAGTTGACGAAGAATTCTGTCATTTTTAACGGTAACAAACGGCATCCCGCCGACCCGGTAGGCTTCTTTCACCAAGGCCTGCGCCAGCGGCAAGCCCTCATCAAATACTTCGATGAGGATTTTTTCCTGTGGTTGCAGGCGCACTGAATACCTAATCAGATTTTTCGCTAACTCGCGGACTCTTTGATCCATGGTTAACCCTCCTGTTTTTTATGGGAATCATGATATGGTTGCATTGATTTAGGCAGTTGTATTTACGGTTTGAAGTGGATAGGCTATAATATAATAGGTGTAAAATTTTTCTTGTGCGCTGTAATGCTTTACCGCATTTTGGGCGCACGAAATCGGCAGCATGTTGCTTGGTAGGCTTGTGATGCTGCTATTGGGGGTTGGGTGTCTCACCTCGCTTTTTATTTGGTTTTGAAGGACAAGTTAATTTGTATCACCTTTCTTTCTTGTTCCCAGATTAATAAATATCTGGGCATCTTAAATTTCAAAAAACTTTATTAGGGAATACTCAAGAAGCTTTCAGTTTTAGTGCAATAATATTGCACCCACATTGTTTATTATAGTGCAGTAAAATTGCACTGTCAATGATTTTTTATGAATTGGTGTGATTCTATGCCTTCTTTTGGTGAACGCTTAAACTACTTAAGAAAAACAAAAAACTTAAAAGCTGAAGACTTAGCCGAAATAGTTGGCGTAAAACGCCGAATTATATTTATGTATGAGAAAAACGAAGCAAAACCAAGTTTTGACGTTCTCATTGCACTTGCTGATTACTTTAACGTATCTCTTGATTATCTAGTAGGAAGATCAAATAAAGCTGAATGAATAAAAAATCCATGACAAGTCGTTCGTTTTTGCAGTTGGATTTACGTTTTAAAGTGGATAAGCTATAATAAATAGGTGTAAAATTCTTCTTTTGCTCTGTAATGCCACACCGCATTTTTGGCGCACGAAACCAGCAGTATGTGTGCTCGGCGACTTGCAATGCTGCTTTTTTGGGTAGATGGTTCACCTCTCTTTTTTAGTTTTGAAGGCCAAACTATTAGGGGGTAACTCCTTTCTTAATAATGTGATTTTAAGTCTAAAGTGTTTTAATAAAAACAAAGTATCACCTATAGGTTTTAATTATCTTTAATAATATCACCTTTAGGTAATATTATCAAGTATTTTTATATCTTATAGGTAATATTTTTTTGTTGTTTCATAACACATTTTATTAAAACCTTTAATTTTTGGGAGGATATAGTAAGATGATAAACATTGGTGAAAGAATTAGGGAATTACGAAAATCAAAAAATATAACTGCTAGTTCGCTTGCCAACCAAATTGGAGTAGCCCAAAGTTTTATATCATCAATAGAAAACGGAACCAAAAAATGCTCTTTAGAAACTTTAGACGCAATATGTACTGCTCTCAACGTTTCACTTGCCGATTTTTTTAAAGAAGATACATCTGAAATAAGTCCAGAGATGCAACGATTACTTGATGCTAGTAAGAACTTAACTCAAAAACAGCGTGACTTAATTACTGAGTTTTTAGAGGCATTAAAATAAATTTGAGTCAAAATAAGCGAAGAATTCCAGCATTAAGGAATTCTTCGCTTTTATAATATAAATATGAAGTTTTCTCATTTTCACAACGTGGAAACAGTGACACGTACTATAGCCGCAACTAAAAAATATGGGTTTGTTCTCTTCCCGCGCCTTGGCAAACGCTTCTTCGCCCCACGGATACCAATCTATCGGATTATGTACATGCTGCAATAAATTGAATATTCTTGTGCGATGAAATCGCAGTTCCGGAAACAAGGAAATCATGAGTCCGGAACTGGAAATCATACTTTGGTAGTCCAATGCCTTAATTTATTCGCTTAGTCGTTTATCTAATCCATAAACCTCTCTCATCGATAAATCTTTCGTTGGATCAATGCTTTCGATATTTATCTTGTACGAATCATGAACGATTCGATCAAGAATGGCATCAGCCAGAGGTGAAGCATCACCGCCAAGTTGATCATACCAACCTTCATGCCTGTATTGAGAACAAAAGATTGTAGATGAACGTTTTCTTCGTCGATGAAGGAGTTCGAAAATGTCCTTTGCTTCATTTTGAGTAGGTTTCAAAAGTAGCCATTCATCAATTATCAGAAGAACGGGATTAGAGTATTTCATCATTACTTTTTTATAAGTGCCTTCATCCCTTGCATGTTCGAGATCTAGAAGTAGATCCGGCAGACGAACATACTGTGTTTTGTAGTAATGCTTACAGGCTTCCATGCCAAAGGCATTGGCAAGATATGTTTTACCACAGCCTGTTGCACCAGTGATGAAAATATTTCTGAATTCTGCGATGTACTCGCAAGTCGCAAGGCGTTTGATCAAATCTTTGTTGATTTTTCGTCCTGATGAATAGTTGATTCCCATAATACTGGCATCCGGTTGCTCAAACTCAGCATTTTTAATGAGGCGATTCAAGCGATTGTTTTTTCTTCTGGTATATTCAATATCAACCACCATGCCCATACGGTCTTCGAAGTCAATCTCCTTCATCTTAGGATCAGAGACTTGTTGCAGATAAGCTTCGGCCATTGCAGTTAAACGCATTTCTATAAGTTTATCAATTGTTGGATTATTTATCATTGCCTTTACCTCCATAGTAATTTGCACCGCGTGTTACGCCATAATTGTTTTTCGGGGGATTCTCTGTGCCTGGTTTTAAGCTCTCTTTAATTCCTGTGGTAAGAATATTTTTGATACTCTTATAACTTGGACTTGCTGTGTAGCTCAAAACTTTCTCACAAGCCGATTCAAGACGTGATTCTGAATGTCTTTCGGCTAACTTGAGTAATCCCATGCAACTTTTATAGGTTTGTTGTTCCACGCGGCTGGAGGATAGGATGGCAATAATGACTTTATGAGTATTAGTCCCAATTTTTTTGGCCCAATGCTTAAAGCGATCTCCATTCCATTCTAGATACTTCTGATGATCCGGCGGCATATGTTCCAGAATAGTATTGTATTGCCCCTTGCGGCCGTAAAGGCGTTTATGAGATGCAATACGATTGTGATTGTAAAAGATTTCTAAGACTCTATCAGTTACCCTCACATCGACTTTGAGTTTGATGTATTCATATGGAACAGAATATAGCATTCCTTCGAGTGATATGTGATAATTAAACTGAACGGTGGCTTGTTTCCAGTCCGCCAGTTCGTAAAAGGTAGCTGGTAGGGGGCTTAGGAAAGGCAACTCTTCGTGGTGGAAGAGGCTCCATCTGCTACCTTCTTTCTTTTGAAAAGTTCTTAAGTTAAATGCTTCGAGTTTTTCTCGGATTGCAGCATTAAGTTCATCCAAAGAGAAGAATTGTTCATTTCTAAGCGCAGCGGTTATCCATGTGGAAATGTTGCCAACAGTACCTTCAACATTTGCTTTATCTTTAGGTTTTCTAATCCTAGCTGGAATAATGGCAGTGCCATAATGTTCAGCCATTTCATGATAAGTTACATTAAGTTTAGGTGTATACCAATCTTTTGTATGAACTACAGCAGTTTTGCAGTTATCTGGAACAAGAATTTTTGCAACACCGCCGAAGTAGTTGTACATATGGACATGAGCCGTAATCCAAGCACGCTGCTTTTCATTGATAAAAGCCTCCACATAGGCGTACTGGCTATATGTCATAACACCGACAAAAAGATAAGCTTCAGTAACCTCACCAGTATCAGGATCAATAATCTTTGCTGGATCTCCAGCCCAATCTACTTCGACCTGTTCAGCTGGTTTGCGGCTAATATGCATCGTAGCACGACGTTTTTGCTCATCTTGCAAAAGGTAATGGCAGAACTGCGAGTACATAAGCGGTTCATCGCCGTTTAGTCGGCAGTCTTCTAAATATTCAGTCCATAATAATTTTTTACTTACACCATTTTTAAGCAATTCCTTACGAGTGTGGACTAAATCGGGGAGTCGTTTATTCCCAAAGTTTTTCTGTTCTTTTGGAAACATCAAGTTTTCCAAAGATTTGTCGGTCATTGATTCGTCTAAAGGCCATGATATTCCTAGCTCTTTAGCACGGCGTTGAATCTTTACGACAGTTTTCTGAGCAACACCACAACTTTGCATGATATTACGTTGTGAGAATCCTAGGCTTGTCAGCCTAAGGATTTCTCTGTACTTGGTCATAAATTTGACCCTCCTAATAATGAATTTACATCATTCGATGTATAAATTCATTATAGGACAAGCAATTATTGATTTCTGTTTGCCGGTATGTTGATTTCCATTTAGTCGGTATACTGATTTCCAATCACCGGTCAGGTGATGACTTTGAGACCGGAATACTCATAAATACGAATTCTTCTCATTCGCCAGGTGGTTAACGTGCTTCTCAGACCTTCGCTTCACCTCGTTTGTTTGCTACCTTTTAGGATTCGCTTGGTTGAGGTTTTACATATGTTGGATAATAGATAATTGTTATTTATTAGGATTAATTTTATTGTAATTGGTGTGGGAAGTCAAGAAAAAAGAAAAATCAGCATCACATAATGCTGATAACAAAATCCAATATATAGCGCCATCGTTTTAACAGGATTAGCGCTAATCAGTAACTACCTACGGATGGGTGGTTACACATTTACCTTTGTCCATCCCTTCCAGCATGTTGGGCTTCACTAATACTCTATCGCCAAGCTATATAAACTGCGACATGCCGCCTAAATAGTCAAGTAATCTGCCTTGGCTTGCTCTACTACCTGTGTATCGTATGAATCCGCTTTTACGACTACTACTCTTGTCATAAGATTATAGCCTCCCAATCCTCTTTAAATTTAGAAAGAAGAAACTCTTTAACATATTTTCTATAACCTTCATTAGAAATTATTCTATCTATCTCAAAACTAATATTTTTTTCATACCCTTTTTCATAAAAATCCGATCTACATTTTTTAGTTTCTCGAATTTCTTTTGCACATACATTTTCTGTTAGTAAGTCAATATAATCTTCTGGATACCACACCTTTTTTTTCTGATTATCTATAATTTCCCCTGGAAACATAGCACCAAAAATCAGATTAGAAAGAACATTAGAATCCACATCGTAACCCAGGTTAGCAACTCCTACTTTTTCAAAAAAATAAATAATATGCTTAAATTCATATCTTGATTTCTCCCATCCCCAATTCCATTCACGTCCAATGGGGATATATCTATAAATTGGATGTTTGTCAACTGTTGCAATTTGATACCGTAAAAATAAAGTCAACCGTTGGGTTCTTTCTGAATTACAGTCAAGCTCTGTCGACTTAAGGAAATAGGCTTCCACATTCTTGTCTTTTATAAATTTTATTTCTATCACCAGATTAAATAATTCTTGTAGGCTGAGATAATTTTTACACCGATAAATGGATTTGGAAGTTCCATCTAACCAATCTATTTGTACGTTAAAAAAAGAGCTAGTCCATTTTAACAATTCTGGACTAATAACATCCATTATCGATTCATTATCACTAAAATTTTTCATTTTTAACCCAAATTCAGAGGGAATCACCTTTATAATTTTGGTTTTTGATATTCCATGAATTTTATAAATATTAATAAAATTATTAATCATTATATCAAATTCATTAATTGACCTTGATTCTTCTATAAGTCTATTAATTTCATGACTATGATCAGCAAACCACTTCTTTAATTCCCTAACAAATTGTTGCCTAATTCGTTCATCTATTTTATTAGTAGTTAAATTCTCAAATAATTTTATTATATCTTGATGAGGTTCCTTGGTATTTATAGATGATGATACACAAATTTGTTCAAAGTACTTCTGTGCTTCATCCTCATTGCTAAAAAAGGGTCGAATTTGAGAAACAAATGACGTTCCTAATTTTTTGAAAATATCGTATGTCGCTCCCTCGACAATTGTTTTTCCAATATCAAATATAAGATTAGGATCTTTAACCCATGTATAAAATGCCATAAAAGCCGAACTTGTATCCATGATTTTATTCCTCCTTCCGAAATTATCGACAGTATCCAATTTAAAACATTAGACAATGTTTTTTCAAAAGTGCTCTGTTGTAACAAGCAGCTATAAGATGCAATAATTAGAATCACACTGAACGCCTAGAAGCACCAAAACAGTATGGTTAATATAAATATATAAAACACCACAGATCAAGCCATTCTCCATTAGACGGATACCGCTTGCTCCATTACATGCAAGAATTTTGTTCCACTACATGTCTTAGAACTAAAATCTATATATCTTTAAATCTTACGTTTGTTTCCGTAAGACTAGGATATTAGCTTGACACTTTCTACCTTAATTTCTGTGCGTTTCAATCCACCAGCTTATCTTTTTACATCAGTTAAGAATTCATGGTAATCCAAGGTAATAAAAGTACCATGCTAAATATTGCGGTCTTCAATTGTTCCGGTAATTCCTCAAAGGGTTGTTGTGACTTTATGATGTCTTCAATAACTTCAGCTTTTTTCAAAGAAGCAATCACGAGATCAAAGAGTTCTGCTACATCAACTTCTTCCGTATTTGATAGAATACCTATACCCGGCTCCATAAATTTTGAAATACTTGTAATCGTATCAATAATATCCTTTAGAAATTCTTGCAAATAAATCACAAAACCTTGCTCACTAGTGTCAGACTCGTCAGATATATGCTTTACCACATCGTTATACTGAATGAGCAATAATCTTAATTTTCCCATATGGCTGACAGCCTTGAGCCATAGCTCTATCTTAGAAAAATCTATATCCAACTGATGATAAATTTCTACCGGGATTTCTGTTGGAAGCCAAGCTGTAACAATCTGATCTTCGTCAACATCCAGAATTTTATACAAAGGCATCTGAAACCCGACGGACATAGGTAACCCTTTATACAAAGGTACGAAAACCATCTTTGGCCATTGAGTCTCCAGATACCATCTCATACTTTGAAATCCTGTAGCATCTTTCCATTGCTCTCGGAATTTTAAACATACATTCTTAATCACATTTTCAATTGGAATTTGCTGAAACGGATCATAATCTTGCAACAAGTATACTGCTTTGCTATCTTTAACAGCAGATTTATCCACAATAACAGCCCTTCCCATTGTGGAAACACCTTTATCAAAGCCTTCTCTAACAAGATTAGCTGTTTTCCGATAATATTGCTTAGCATTATAGGAGACTGCATCTCCGCGGGGTGGGTTGCTTAATACATGATGCCATAAGTTTAGAAGCGTAAGCATCTTTTCTTGCTCATTTTGTTCAAATGAAAGATAGTCGTTTGTAGCATAGGACAGAAATAACCGGTTATATTCCTGTTGCATTTGAAAAAGAGCTCGGGAAGCATCGCACAAATTAATAAGCGTCTGTCTTGGATTTTTCGATTGATTAATTTCCTCTCTTTTAATTCGCGAAGCCAAGATATCTTGAAATTCATTCAAAAAATCATCAAAATAGCGGTATGTATCATTAAAGTTCTTTCTGAAATCCTCATATAAGTGTAGAGCAACCCCCGATATAGTAGGTAGCTTCGTATTCATTAACTTGTTAAGATCGTTATTGTTTGAGACCATATTTTCTCTATAAAGACAATAAGGATCAACTACATTTTTCGGAAGAAGGAGTTCATCGTGCATCAACCCTTTGAACGAGGAAATTGCTTTTTGTAATTTCCCAATTCGTTCTTGATCAATAAAGCTTTTTTTATATAAATAATCTATTGTCCTAATGATAATATAAACTAAATCCAATGCATTCTGGCGTATGGCGTCTACTCGTTGAACATACTCTTTCCAGTCTTCAGGTCTTTTCCTATAAACTAAACGAGACGATAACCAAGAATTCACTTCAATTATCCATGCATATGGCAAATAGGATCGATTAATTCTCTTACGATAATCCATTGCCGATATTCCCAAATCGCTTAATAAATCAACCCCAATTAGTTCGGCTCCAATATATTGTTTATCTGGATATAGCTTGCTCAAAATATCTACCATATTCATAACCCAAAAATGATTGAAATTTTCCGGCATAGGGCTATTCTTATTATCAACAAAATATGGTGATACAAATGCACAGGTTACTTCAGTTTCTGTCACTGTCATTTTAATTACACGGTAATGCTGTATAATACGTTCCCTTAAAACCGCCTCGCACATAACATAACAATCGAAATCCTGAAAATAAAGGCCTGCTGCCAAATCAGCCTTAGTCTGTATGTCACCAATTTCAGTTGCTTCCCGTATTGTCTCGAGTAGAAATGACAACTGAATTATTCGTTTTCTTTTGGCTAACCAAAATAATGAGTATCCAAGATCAGACCATTCTGTATCCGATTTTGGCACATTGCGCGGAATATCAGAATTTTTCACCCACAAGTCCGTAGCTTCATAGGTAATAACCGCACTGGTTAGTGAATTTCTCATCCAGTTAATATCTTTTCGTATTGCTTCCGCCATTTTAGGAAATTTTTCTTTAAGGGTTTCAAAAATAAATTCATTTGGTCTTAACTCACCAGAAATATCAAGAGGTGAAAAAGTCAGCCATCCATTGCCTTTCTTTGTAATAAGTTCGTCATAAACCTCGTGATTACGTTCCGCATACAATTTCACGTCAAGCCAAAGCATTGTGTTTAGCATACAGGCATACATTGTCCAATTACGGCAAAAAACAGAAGCAAGTTTACTTATTACTAATGGATCAAATGAGTAGTGCGTAAAATAATCCAATAAGATTAACTGTGGATAGCGATTTTCAACACATCTTATAACCATTATTAGTAAATCGTTAGGATTGTAAACAATTTTTTCTTGAAGAATATTATAAATAATCGCTGCCCTCAAAGGATGCAGTGCTTCAATATAGCGACCATCATCAGAATTTCTTAATAAATACTCCTTACTCATTCTATCCAAAGCAGCAATCGCTGTATCGCAACTACATTCCCGTTTAGCATCCTCATATAGAACGGGACACCCTATTTTACCGGCATAACAAACCAGGTTTAAGAGCATAAACCAGGAATCAGGATTTTTCTCACTGATTAATCGTTCTAGCTGTACAAGCAGTCGTTGACGTAGGGTCTGGTTATGATTGAGAAGATAAACAAATTCTAGAAAGGGGCCTCCTTCTCCAAACCGCTGCCATGCTTCCTCAAAACTCCGAAAATTTGGATGCGGATTTTCCAATGTCAACGCCTTATAAATATTTTCTGCTTCCATTTGAGAAAAATATAATTCAATTACATCTATAGATATTGCGCTTCGATCTACTTTCGATAATTTGAAATCTTCTTCTCGAATAGATACTAAAATAGGGACTGAAACCCCTCTCGCCTGCAGTTCTTGGAGCAGTAGGGTCCAATTGCCTTCTCCTGAATTAACATCAATATATAAAATGATATCCCGGGTATGCTTGACAATCCCTTGCAAGGCACTTACTAGGTTTTCAGCCTGCTGGGTGGATTGTACATGCCGAACGCAAAACACAAGTTGCTCAGGATAATTATCCAAAAGAAATCTGTGACATAAGGCAGTTTTCCCTTGACCGGACACGCCCACGATGATTACGGCTTTATGATTGTTCAGTGCCACACCGATTTTTTCAAACCATTCATTACGAACAAAGTCCAAATTATTGCGGATATGTGCAGGATGAGTAGAAACCCCCTGAGAAAATTCTTGTCGGAGTATATCTATCGACTTATCTGAAGTCATGTCACACAACCGAATGAGCGATTTTTGATATTCTTTATAATAGCCGTCCATAGCAGCAATATCTGTACCAATTTTATATATTTTTTCCTGCCAGAGGGCTAATGAGGTATGACCTTTAGTTTTAGACAGTTCAGAAATATATTGAACCAAAAGAGTTCGTGCCAACTCAGGTGCAGCCATTGTAGGGATATATAATTGTAACTGTTTTAATATTTTTTCTTCCAGCAATTGGGTGTCAACCTTTTGAAAATCGATTCTGGTTAAAATCCATAATGCCTCATCGTTTGATAGTCCATGGTCTTTTATGAGCTTATCTTTGATTTTATTTTGGACAAAAATATTCCCAGATGAAAGTTCTTGTAACTCCTGCCCCAATTCCCCAAAATACACAATGCGCAGTGTTTGAAGCATGGGTTCGGAATTACGCAAACTGCATGTTCTCTTGAAGAAACCCTCTTCACTTCTTGATGCTTTGGTTGAGGCTAGGTCCGATATAGTAAGTGTATCTGATAAATCCTTCACTTGTACAACTTCAATAACTTGTCCAGCGCGCTTAATCAACAAATCTTCCAAGTGTTCTGGATAGTACTCATCGGTTGCAGTTGCACCCATTATCCTTGAAGCAATATATAAGGTCTGAGATGAATATCCCTTCCAAGCCGATTGTGCGCCAATATCCGATTTTGTAAAGGACATGTATAATCAACCTCCATAATGAACCTTAGCCAAAGTTCAAAACATTTTATTCCATTCTTGTCCACAACTACAATATCTTTACAAATTCCTCTGAAACCCACAAAACCATATTTTCGGCGCAACGAACAATTAATCGATAATTTAGTCACTTGTGTACGACTTAATTCTCGGATAGAATAGCTAAAATTTGAGAACGAAGTTACACATTTATCCTTTGTCCACCCTTCCAGCATGTTGGGCTTCACTAATACTCTATCACCAGGCTGTATAACCTGCGACATGCCGCCTAAATGGTTAAGTATTCCTGCATCGCTTGTTCTACGATTGTATCGTATGAATCGGCTTTTATAATTACTACTTTCGCCATAGTATAAGTACCTCATCCTCTATAGGCATTTATGCATATCGAAAATCATTTATCCCAGCATTCTGGGCTGCAAGCATCAAAAAACAAAATCTCAATTGATCTTTTATTATGTTTGTTATACTTTTCTATTTTCTTAATAAATTCCAATTGCGTCGATTTTGAATCTATCTCATTCGAACTAAAGATTGAAATTGCAATTGTTTTGAGACATTTATTCATTTTACAAATATGCTCTAGAATATATTCATCTTGTTTTGCTATGCTCCATCCATAAATCACAATATTTTCCGTTAAACTTCTAAGAACTTCATTAAAAACTACACTTAAATAAAGACTTCTTTTAATCGCATTCCTCTTCTGATTAGAATCTCCTTCGCTAGCAAAGAGAGGAATCCAATAGGTCGGCGCTTCGCTTCTACCCCTTCAACAGTTTCAGAAGGGACAAAGATTTTGGGACTGCAGTATTCGTTAATTCCTTCTGACCTCTAGGTTTGCTTGCTACCCAGACTGTTCCGACCGAATGTTCTCTGTGTAACACTGGCCGCTGTGGCGTTTACATCCAGGCACACCGTGATTCGTCACCTCCTCACGTTCTGGATATACTAGTCGTCCGAATCGGTCAATTGACGACAGGAGACTTCCACTCCATAAGATTCCCAGCCTTGACGGCTGCTCCGCAGGTTCATTGTCCCACACAAAACAAATCACCTAACCCAAAATCGCTTTGATAATTAAAAACTTTTCCAGCGGTCTTGCCGGATCTCATCGAGTCCAATACACTACTCTATTCCCTATTTTGAAATATTTGTTCCACAAACCCAAACTCGTGCCAAATTAATACAAATTTAACAGGAGTTTCTCTTTAGTTACTTCTATTCGATTTATTGCAAAATATCGGGGACTATAGGCACGTTAGAAATTCATGGCTTTATCAGTAACCTCAACTATTTCGTTCTTAGAATCCTAGGTTGTCGAGAATTTTTTTAGCCATCAAGCTATAATCTAAGCTCAACATAAGTTCATGATTAAATGCTGGAGGTAGATGATTCGGCTTTATTTCCCAGTTTCTAGCATCTAATTCTGAAGCAAGTTCTGCAGATCGTCCTCCTACGGATCCTATGAGAAAAACAGGTAAACCTATGGCTTTCGCCAATTCAATTTCTTCATCTACACCTGGAGAAATTCCTGGCCGTGCTGACTTCCCTCCCATAACAATCATACATATAGCTTCCGTATCTTGAATCATAGCTTTTCTCATTAACGTTAAACTTTTCGCTCGATCCTTTTCTGCCTCGGTCGCGATTGTTAAAGCATGCGCTCTGAACTCATCAACAGCAGCATCGGTAACAAAATACTTTGAAGCATATAAGTGAACAGACTGTACAAAGTCATCCGGCCTTCTTTGTTTAGCCATATCAAAAATAAGATGTTGAAATGTTGGATGAGCCCCGAAAATAACAATTCCCTCCCGATCCATAATCGCCTGTGTAAAGGAATAAACAGCATCTGTTAAATGCTGTTGGTGTTCCGGTTCACAATCAGGGAATGCACCTGAAATAATAATTCCCCGCTTAGAAGTAGTTGACTGCTGGGATAATGAGCGCAGATAGTTTTCTAAGCTACTCACATATTCAGCACAAGAATCTACTAAATGCGGTTCCCGCACCAAATGTTGATCATTCTGTAATGATACTGGTGCTAGCATCAGAGCAGTATCATAAAAGTACCCCCAAACTGGGTGTGGCTTACATCCAAGTTGCTCCAAATTATTTAAAAAGACTCGCTGGTCCTCATCCTTGGGAGCACGACCATAAAAACCGACCACATGTGTCATAGGCCTCTGAAAATATCGGAACTTCCGCCTTGGAATCTGGATTTGATATGTCAAATAGTTATTATTTAACTCTCTCAATTCAATACAACCTTCGTTAGCCAGAGCTCGAAGCTGTCGTAAATGTCCAAACACACTTTTGGCGTACTCCCTTGAAATTTCAAATGCTTTTTGAATAACATTATCAACAAACAAAGATTCCACATTGCGGGTTCTCATGTCAATATCCGGTTGATTGAAGTGAGGTTCACCAACTGGAAGAATCGCCAACTTTTCACGTTTATCATCAGGACCTATTTTGATCCATATTATTGGTATATGAAGTGTAAGTGCAGTCCTCAATTCAAGTTCCACCCATTTTGATGCTCCACAGCTAGGGGTATCAAAAAAAATAACCGCATCACTTTTGCGAAGATTACGCTCGATTATCTCTTGTGCTTCTTGTCCAACTAGCACCGCATTAATATCACGAAATGCATTCTGCATCCTAATTTGTAACTGATCATGAAAAGCTCCGGCAATTTTTTCCCCGTCAGAACGACGATAGCTCAAAAAAAGTTGCAAATTATCCTTTGTCAATGATGGCTGCAGATAAGAGATAACTGTTCTTGCCAATGCAACGGCTACTGTTTCAATCTGCAAACTAGTAAGTTTACGTTGTTGAAGTTGTTCGGCAACATCGTAACTTTGGGACGAGGAAACACTCTCCGGAGGATACCGATGATTCTCCGATATTGCGATTGGATAAACACCGCATCCTTTCCGCAAGACATCCTGTAAAAAAGAAATAAAGTAGTCTGGATAAGTTTGATCCGTACGATTAAAAAATATCAGAACATCCTGATCTGTTGGATTAGTAGTTTCCATAACTATTCGATTTATAATGGACGTCATTTCAACATGTTGCTCGAGTTCAGTTCGACACGCATTATAAAATTTTGAAGCAACTACATCATTTCCAAGTATTATATTTGGATCTACTATATACGCTTTCACAAAATTCATCTCCACACATATCGTTAATAGAAGCATGACACTCTATCTAACTTTTATTGTTTCATATCATTAAATTTTCGACTTTTTTCAAAGCCATTGTCTATATACTTCTTCGAAGTGTTTTCGCTCATATGAGGTGAGATAATGACTATGATTTACAGAAGTTTCCCTAAACATATCCTTTAGCTTCTTTTTTTATATTTTCAATAGAGTATCAGCTAAATTTGGATAACCGCTAGTTTCCCCTATATAAAAGTGCGTCGACTCCAAGAGCGTTTATGATACCATCACGCTTTTACTTAGTATTTTTAGTCAACTACCCATAACATAATTTCTAAATGTTATGGGTAGTTGACTATTCATATATATTTTAATATGAATTTTTATTCGTAATAGCGTCCTCAATTAGCTGCTCAAGGTTTTCTTTTATATCATCATATACATACTTACTAGAATTATACGAAGAATCGAAACAAGTTACATATTTTGATAATCGTTCTCTATCTTTACCAATAAAAATATTGTAGAAAGGATTACTACCTTTTGTAGTTTGTTTTCCTTCACTATTTTCCAGCTTATGTATATATATCCCAACAATACCTTTATTTAATTCATACGCTTTTTCTATCTCATAATTAATCCACTTTCTTCCACTTGTTGTTGCACCTATCAAAACAACTAAACAAGATCGCATTTTCAGCTGCGAATCAATCCATTCTTTAATTTTACTATCACTTTTTTCTTTTACTTCTTCCCAATCATTATCAGAAAAAGTGGAGCTACTATCTACCTTTCCCATATTTCGTACTTGTCCTGCTCGCCAGTTGTCCTTATTATACTCAAAACTGAAAAAAACTTGTCTTTTTGACATAATTTATCTCCCCTTCAACTATTAATACTCTTGTTAATTCTTCGCTTACATTAGTCAATTTAGCGGTAGTATTTTACCTCATAAACGCCCAATAAATATAAATTAACAAAGCTATTAGTCCATAAAAAGGCAGAAGAGTTTTTGAAACAGCCACCTTCCAGAAATTCGGCACTTCATTTTCAAAGCGACTGGTCGAAAAATCAAACAAATATTCACTCGTGTTTAAACGGTGTTTAATAATCCAACAATGCAATCTACGAAACAATTTTTCTTGGCGTAAATAATAAGTATCAAGAAACCAAAACATAACAAGTGGAATGCAGGCGAGAGGAACCTGATTTACGACTTTATGATCAACCTTAAATAATAATGCTGCTACAACTAATGTCAATGTCCAACCTTTAATCAGAAATGAATTCCCACTCATTCTTTTCGTAATATCCTGAACTAATTTTATCTCTTCAATCATAACCCTCTCGAGGTTGTCTTTATCCATAATTATTCCTCACTAAATTGACTTTAAAATTCAACGTTTAACATGAAAACCGCAAAATCAATAAGAATTATATCTATCTCTTATTAAGTTTTAAAAACTAATGAAAAAACAAACGATTTAAGAGGAAAACCGCTCGGAACACTGTAAAAAAATGTAATCTTTTTTTACAGTTTATCTAACTACTTAAAGCAATACTCATTTAGACGATCTCAAGGTTTTAAAAGTGTTTAATATTGTCTAGTTAGTAATCCATTTTTCAAAATTATCATATCCATTGTCATTTACCCAATCATATACCTTGTAATATTTCGATAACTTATAAGATTTTCCCCAGTCCTTCTTATCAACATTGGAAATATTCCATCCATCTAAATCACTATAATTAACCCATTTATTATTTTTGTATTCAATAAGACTCACTCTCTTACCATCATCACTAAAACTTACACCTAAATAGTCAAATGGGTTAGCCCCATTATCTTTTGTTTTTTTATCTTTACATTTTATCGAATTCACATGAATACCTAATAAATAATTTCCTTTTTCTAAACTTTTCATAATTTCATATCTAACCCATCTTCTTGCATAAGTTTCACTTCCAATAAGCACTGCCGTAACAGAAGTATTTTTCAACTCACTGTTTATTAGTCGCTTCAACGCAAGATCGCTTTCTTTCTTTGCATCTTCCCAAATAGAGGCATCAAAATATCCTGCACCTTCATACTTTGTCATTTTGTGATTCCTAACAACGTTTGCCCTAAAATCAATAACATCTTGATAATGGAAACTGAAAAAAACTCTTTTTGCCATCACAAACCCCTCCTAGTTTCTTACCCAAAATTGCTTCGATAATTAAAAAACTTTTCCAGCGGTCTTGCCGTTGGATCTTATCGAGTCCAATACACAACTCTATTCCCTATTGTAAAATATTTGCTACACAAACCCAAACTCCTGCCAAATTAATACAAATTTAGCAGGAGTTTGGGGTTAATTACTTCTATTCGATTAATTGCAATCAAAATATCGGGGACGATAGACACGTTTCAAATTTCTTGGTTTTGAAAGAGGGACAAGGGGACAGGTTCATTGTCCCTCCCAAAACAAATCACCTGACCATCCATCGCTTTTATAATAAGTACTTTTCCAGCATGGTTTACATACGTCGAATAACGGATAGCAATCATTATTTAAATATTGTTTTGTTTTAATTGGAATATTGTGGTGAGTCAATGTGAATTTATAAAAAAGAATCGGACTAGGGGACGGTGGTGCTGTCTTAATTTATTTTTTCAATAAACCCTTTCCTCAAGACATGCCATCTCTTATCGTGTACGACTGCAATTTTAAATCTCGATTCTTACAAGATCCAAAAGGAACAGTTCTACTGTTTCCTACGCCTTCTAGTACTCGGGATGGTGGTACTCCACAAGACACAACCACTGTCCCTGTGCTGTTCCTAAACACCTTTTACCCAGCAACCACCGCCAGATAATAGCGGCAACTAAGGCGAAACAGTTATGTTTTAGTTAAATTCCTTACCACAGTTATGACAAAATTGATGCGACCTTTTGCATGTGATTGTCAAACAACGCGAGCAAGATTTATACAGTAACCGTGTAAGCAAACATGCCAGGATCGCCATAAAACATACGATGAAAAATGAAGTCTTGCCCATAACAGCTGTCACAAGTAAGGCCCATGTAAAATACAACAACTCCAAGGACCATTTATATATAAAGCCATGTGTTTCAGTTCTCATGTTCGGGCGATTATCCGTTCCGCAATGGGGGCAATGCTTGTATATAATTTCTATTCGACCAAAGTTTCCTACAAGTTTGTTATTACACTTATGGCATACTGCACGTAAATTCAACAATGTCTAACCTCTCAACTAAATCCTTATTTGTTTTCTAATTTTCGGTATATATCTTATTAATACAATTCAAGCAGGAGTTTTTCCTTTACTCTGGGAAAATGAACCTGTCCCCTCTATCCATTTAATAAATGGAAAAAGAGCTACTTTTCAGCAACCATCTTGATTATCTTCTTTGAATATAAAGAAACACTATTAACTGGTGTTAGTTTAGCTCTTTTTGTTTTCTCTATTCCATACTATTTATGACATCCTGAGTTACATCAATTCCACCAAAGGCAACAGAACCTTTATAAAGTATTATTATTAGATTCTTTTCTCTAGTAACCTTAAACATTGCTTCTTTTACTTTTACTTCTAATTGTTCTTCTAAATCACGCTTTAACTTCAAAAAAGTTCCATAGGCCTCATCATGCTTTTTTTGATATTCATCCTTTGAGAGATTAGCTTTATCAGCTTCCAATTGATCACCTAACTCTTTACCTTTTTCTTTTAGTTGCCTCTGACATTCCCTTCCTAGCGGACTTTGCATCATTACAGTATTTATATCAATAACTCCAATTCGATTCATTTCCATTGAAGGTTCTGCTGCTAATGCTGTTCCAATAGCCATGAGGGTAACTACTATAAAGCTTACTATTATTTTTTTCATTTAAATCTCCTTTTCTTGTATTGAATAGAACGAATCGCGGGGACGGTTCCGTCGAACCAAATACACAACCCTATTCCTTATTTTGAAATATTTGCTACACAAACCCAAACTCCTGCCAAATTAATACAAATTTAGCAGGAGCTTCTCTTTCGTTACTTCAACGAATCGCGGGGACGGTTCCATCGAACCAAACAAACAACCCTATTATAGTATCTACACAAGCTATAATTATCTAGATTTTAAAAAAGTATGATATCTCCTATTTTATAAGCATCGTTGTTTCCCAACGTGCTTATATCAATTATTTTTTTCGCATAAGAATCATATCAATCAAATATCCAATAAAAATCCACAATATAGACCATATCACAAAATGAATTACGCTCCTGTTAAAACTGATCACTGCATAGTCAATTTGAATACAATCCTCAACATTTATTGATATGATAGATACAACAACAGCTTGTATTAAAGTTTTTGTGAACATTCTTTTACTCATAATTTCACACCAATTCTTTCACAACATTTATCGCTATTAAATTTTTTTCGAATTAACGTGCTCGAAAACTTCGGAAGCTGTTTATTTTTGGTTTACCCTTAAAGGTTGTTTATAATCAACTTATTTAATTGTTTTTCAGTAGAAATAATTAGCACGCTCCGCTCTCCCAATCACCGCAAGAACTGGGGTCATAAGTACCAGGATCTAGATATTGTACATCAGTCACTATACCAATAAAAACTCCAACTGCAGTGAACGAATCGCGCGAATCGCGGGGACGGTTCCATCGAACCAAACAAACAACCCTATTCCATATTTTGAAATATTTGCTACACAAGCCCAAACTCCTGCCAAATTAATACAAATTTAGCAGGAGTTTCTCTTTAATTACTTCTATTCGATTAATTGCAACCAAAATATCAGGGACGATAGAAACGTTTGAAATTCTTGGTTTTGGGAGAATTCCTCCTCAGATATTTTCCCTTACTCCCGGGACAAGCAACCTGTCCCCTCTGTCCCTCCTAAAAGACCGCAATCTCATCTATTGTTATCTCCGGATGATGATACCGAGTTTTTCCGATTGTATGTTCATCCATTTCCACCGCTCGTTGAGGACACCAGTGAAAACAAGCCAAACAAAATATACAATGACTTCCCCAAAAACGATACAACGGGACGGTTCTACTGTTTCCTACGCAGAACAAACCCTTATGACATTACTCAATAAGCTTCACCTTTATCATTAAAATGAACTGACGCTCCGGCTCTATAGGTTTTAACGCTTCCGTCGATAGAACATAGATTAGTGTCATTTAGTAATGTACCTTCAATTACTTCACCTTTCATGTTAAATCTAATATATGTATTACCTTTAAAAGAGATATAGCCAGCTTGATCATTAATAGCGTTGTTAATTGAATATCCTACAGGGCGAAAATCTGAATTGTTGACCAACGTACCTAATGACCCACCATCTTTAAATGTTACTACTGTATTGGACTTATACTTTACCGTTCCCTCTTTACCATCAACCAGTAAGAATTCAGTATCATTTGCTAAAGTTCCCACAGTTACTTTACCCTTTTCATCAAAGGAAACCTCGCTACCGCCCTTAAAAAGTACAAATCCATCACTTGTCCCATAGAATATAGCTTCACCAACAGGACGTAATGCTGTAAAACCTTCAAGTGTACCTGAAATCACTTCATTTCTCTCATTAAAAGTAACAGGTCTATTTCCCCTAAATAAAATATATCCAGCTGACCAACCAACGGGGTGTAACTTTATCATTCCATCGTATGTTTTTATTACCGCAGCCTCTACAGGAATTATAGAATATAAAAAAATAAATTGGCTTAATATTAATAAGACTATAAAGTTTTTAAAATTTAAATTAGCCATTTAATATCCTCCTCCCCTGTGATAAATGATCTCGCAATTATTACCATACTATTTCTCAAGAGAATATTATGGGACAAGGTGGGACAGGTTCATTGTCCCATGCAGAACAAATCACCTGACCGAATTCCCTATTTTGAAATATTTGCCACACAAACCTAAACTCCTGCCAAATTAATACAAATTTAGCAGGAGTTTCTCTTTTCGTTACTTCTATTCGATTTGTTGCAAAAAAGGGACAGGGGGGCAGGATTCAGACACAAGGGACGTACTCCAGGAAAGTCTGAATTATAATCCCTGTCCTACTGTTAGTTTTTATACAGGAATATATTGGATTTTGTCGAATATTACCTTTGAGAGGAAGTGACAGATATGTCAGCTTATGATGAAGCGGTAAATCTATTAAAGCAAATGCATTCAATTATTTGTAAGAATAATTTGAGATCTTATAACATTAGTCGTGACACTTTTATGGCATTAGATAATAATGTTCGCACAGAGCTAGAAAGAAACATTAAGTTCATGCGGGAAGAAGGATGGATAGTTCCTTTTACCATTTGTTCCGGGCTTCCTGTTAGCTATACTTTAACTTCACAAGGAATTAAAGTCGCAGAAGATATTGTTCAAAATCAAGTTATTCAGCACACCAATTACAATATTGGTGTGGCAAATAACAGTATTGTTGGAGATAACGCACACGATAACATAATCAATATTGGAATTTCTTTCGATGAATTGAAGTCGCTGATTGAACAAAATTTCCCTGATCAGTTTGTGAGAAATGAAATTTTAGATGTCATTAAAAGTTTACAAGATAAAATGACATCTAATCAGCCACTTGAGAAGGGATTTCTGTCTAAAATCAATGATAAATTTGAAAGCTGCTCATGGCTTAGTTCAGGGGTAGCCTCACTAGTGCTTCAATATCTATCTACGCTTGCCAAAGGATAATTTTTTAGTTCTATAAATAGCCATTATATTGAGGTAATACTTCTATCGTATTAATCTAGGGGGTATTCATGCTTAACTTAAAAGCTTTAGAGTATTTAATCTCTCTTAGAAAAAAGATTACAACGTATTCAGATATCTTGCAATTTACTAATCTAACGCTATTTGACCTTGATCTTTTTAGCACAATATCTGAAATTAAGATTCAACTTGAACTATTACAAACCCATGACCTAGTCAAGATAAGCCAACAAAATGACATAATGTTTATAAATCTAACTAGTCAAGCGTTTAACGAGCTTGCAAATCTAAATACACCATACCCTGAACCAGCATTACTCCAACAGCTTCAAGATATTTATAGATTCCAAACATTAGGACATAACTTTGTCTCAATCGACATTGGCAATAATGAAACAGACTTTTACTTTATGATCCTTAAACCGTATTGGCAGCTCCAGCTACGTGGCCTTGGCGTACTTACGCAAAATGATAGTAGTTTATCCATCTGCCTCACTAATGAAGGAATGAAAGTAGCTAAGAAAAATGATCCTCTTACAGCCGAAGGAAGTGCCTTACCTACAACATTACAGTTTAATAACTGTGATATTGGTGTAGCTACTACAACGGCTTCCAATTTTACAGTTTCAGTTGGGATGAACTTTACTGATATTGAAAAACTTATAAAACAGAACCTGCAAAATGTTACAGAAAAAGAAACTTTGATGGATGCAATTAATGTTTTAAAAAATATGATAGAATGTCAGAAGCCTATTGAAAAGGGCGGTTTAGCGGCAATTAGTCCGTTTTTGGAAAAGCACTCGTGGCTATCCAGTCCTATAGCCTCTATTCTTTTGCAATATGCATTGACTCTGTCGAAGTAACACTTTACGAGGGACTTCAGGACAGTAGCATATAGACAAAACGAAGTACCACCTCGAAGGACTTTGAGTATTACCAGAATATGGAAATAAGGATTAGGGCAAAAAGCACTAGCTTTTTTATCTGGAGTCAGAGGACGGTTCGAAACCACTGAAAAAGTCAGTCTTCAAAAATTTATAAACAAAGCAAAGGCTTTTGAGTCATAAAACGGCATATAACGATCGTTTTGCTTCGTTATACATTTTATTACCCCAGAAAAATTATGATTTAAAAAAACAGGTACTTTTTCGCGACTCACGTGTCTTCTTTGAACTATATTCTACTAACGACAAATATCTCTGCTCTTTGACGCACAGATAAATTTGACTTGCCTTTAAGACGATACACCGGGACGGTTCCGCTGTTTCCTAAGCTTTAGCAACAACATTAAACGTGAGACCAGTTATTCTCGCTACTTGTCTAATTGATATTCCCTCATTTTCTTTAAGTTTCCTTAAATAACCATCTCTCTTTTCTTTTTCCATAGTTAGTAGTTCATTCCACTCTAAATTACCCAATATTTGCTTCATTATTTGTTTTGCTTCTTCATCGGTTAGCCTGTATTTGGTTTTCAATTCAAAAACATTGTCCCCGCTTTCATCCATATACTCCATAAATAATTTTCTTGCTTTTTCAGCGTTGGGCGAAAATATCTCAAGAACAACAGTTGTATCTGCTATACCGCTTTGCCCTATATATTCGGCATAACTGCTCCATTGATATTCTCCCATGGCAGTTGTGATATTTGCTTTAATAGGATTTTGGTGTATGTATCGTATTACCGACAATAAATAGCTATCATCTTCAATAACTTGACTTTTATATCTATCTTGAAATAAATGGCCAATTCGCTTGTATTTCAAATTATACCAATATACGTAGCTTACTCCTATTCGCTTCATTATGTTCTCTAATGGCTCATTATTTTCTTTTATCATAAGGTGGACATGATTATCCATAAGACAATAAGCAAAAATGCTAAATCCACATTTTTGCTTATAATTCCTTAAGGTCTCGATAAATTTAATTCTATCCTCATCATCTTCAAATATAGTTTGTCTGTTTATTCCTCTTAGCATTATATGATATATTCCGCTATTACTTTTCTTCCGGGCAGTTCTTGGCATTTTGTCACCTTCTTTAACACTTTACCCATATTATAACATGTTATTGAGGAAACATAAGAACCGTCCCTTTGTTTCTAGAACCGTCCCTTTGTTTCTTTGGGTTGTCGCGGGGACAGTTCATGCGATTCAGCAACATCAGCTTTATTCCTTGCTTTAAATATTTGCCACAAAATACAAAACCCCTGCCAAATTAATACAAAATTGGCAGGGGTTTCTCTTTAGTTTACTTCTATTCCATCTATTGGAACAAAATATCGTGGACTATAAGCATGTTAGAAATTCATAGTTTTGGGCGGATTCCTTCTCAGAAATTGTCCCTTTCTTCTGGGACAAGCAACCTGTCCCCTCTGTCCCGCTTCCAGGTCCACCTCGGCGGGGTTAAACGTTTCCCAAATTTCATTCAATATCGCGCAAATCTTAAGCAATGCCGGATCGTTCTTTTTTTCCTTGGGGCACCCAAAACACAGATCAATGCTTAAATCAACGCCCCGCCATATTTTCAGCATGCTCTTCTCGGCAAATTGCTCCGCGATAGGCTCGGCTAACAGCGAGCAGCCAACTTCCTCCTGAACCAGTTTCCCTATCAGCGATTCGTCATCAACATACATGATCTTTTGCAGATCAATACCCTTTTTTCTAAAAAAATCAATCGATTGCTTGTAAAATGGGCAGCCTTTTGTCGACCAGATCCATGGATGTTTTGCAAAAAACTCAAGCGACAGTTCGTCATCATTCACATCCCAGCTTTGAGGATAAACGACAACCATTTTAAATGAATGCAGTTTTACCGCGCTGACAGAAGGATGCACGATTTTTCCGTAAAAAAACCCGGCATCAATTTTCGAATGCTCCAGCGCCTGGGTAAAATCTTCGCTTTTAAGATCTATGAAGTGCAATTCAAGCTGCGGCATGGAATCTGTAATTCGACTAACCATTTGTTTGATGCGGAGCACTTCGTTGTCCGTATTCAAGCCGATTTGAATGGTATCGATCGAGTTTTCATGCAACGCATCGGCCGTGTAATGAAATTCGTCAATGGAATCCAATATACGCACCGCATTTATCAACAGTTTCGATCCTTTCTCGGTCATTGACATGCCTTTTGCATTTCTATGAAAAAGGGCAAACCCCACTTCTTCTTCTAATGCTTTTATTTGAGCGCTTATGGCAGGCTGACTGGCATTAAGCTGCGCAGCGGCTTCTGTAAGGTTTCCGGTTCGGGCAATTTCGATAAACGCTTTTAATTGACGGATTTCCAAGAGAGTCACCATCCTTGTTACAGTATTATTCCGATCCATTTCACTGTAATCAGTTTTATGGATGAACTTAATCCAAACATGCAATTGGACTGATTTATCTTGCTATTTTATACTAAATTTAACAAAGTAAAGAATAATAACTCACGGAGGGTTACAATATGTCTGTTGCATTTGCCATGTTTCTATTTTCGCTATCTATGTCGATTTCTCCTGGACCAGTCAATATGACGTCGCTTTCTTCGGGCGTAAATTACGGGTTTCAAAAAACATTTCCTTTCGTATCCGGCGCAACAATCGGCTTTACAATTCTGCTGGTTGCCGTTGGACTAGGATTAGCGAATATGATCTCACATATCAGTGCGTTTCAAGTGGTATTGGAGTATGTCGGAGCAGGGTATATCGGATACATGGGCTATCAGATCATGTCTTCCAATACCGAAATTGAGGTACAAGATAAAAACTTACCGCGTTTCCATCATGGATTTCTAATGCAATGGCTTAACCCCAAAGCATGGATTGCATGCCTCTCAGGCGTCGTCGCCTTCAATCTGCAGGATTCCTACACGATGCTGTTGGTATTTGTAAGCATATATTTTCCGATCTGCTATCTTTCACTCGTCGCCTGGGCTCTACTTGGATCTAAACTGCAATTTCTAAATGAAATAAAAAACGGCATCAGAACTTTTAATGTGCTTACCGGAGGCTTGCTGATTTTAGTAGCTGTGTATTTATTATACACGACACATACTTGAAAAACCAAGAAAGGATACAACTGGAATCTGATACCGAGCAAGAAATTTGGAAATTATAGCGGCAAGGCAGCTGATAAAAACGTTTATTCGTTTTCATCCTTCAATCCCTCCCGAGATTATTATCTCAGGGTAGTGCGTCAGCACTATGTGGGGACTGATTGACGCTTACGTTTAACAGTCCCGATGCTTCTGGCAAAAAAAATTAAGGGCGTGTCGCAAAACAATTTTTCAATAATTGTTTTGCGACACGTTTTTTTGAACAATAAAAAAGGAAAACGCGATTAAATCGAATTTAAAAGGCAAGCTGTAGCCGAATTACGAGCATAACAAAACAGAGGAAGTACCTTCCCCTAAAAAAAATCTGCATGCGGTTATCAGGATGCTTTTGGCATATGCAAATAGTTTCCACAGCGACCGCTTTGGATTTTGTTGTGGAATTTATTTAGGTTGTATCCCATGCACAGTAGTAGGAATTCGGTTTGCACTTTTATTTGCCCCCGCAACAAAAATCTACGGAAGCCCATGTCCTCTTTAAGGACGCCAAAAGCTCCCTCAACTTGAATTGAACGGTTCACGCGCAATACGATTCCTTCTTCGCTTTGAATACGTTTCTCCATTTCTTCACGCTGTCTGAGAAAAACTTTGAAGGATACAACGGGACGGTTCTACTGTTTCCTCACGCTTTAGCTACAACATTAAAAGTAAGACCGGTTATTCTTGCTATTTGTCTAATTGGTATCCGTCCATTTTTCTTTAAGCTGCCTTAGATAACCGTCTCTTTTTTCTTTTTCCATAGTTAGTAGTTGATTAGCTGCTAAATTACCCAACAATTGCCTTACTGTTTGTTTTGCCTCATCATCGCTTAATCTGTCTTTGCTTTTCAATTCATGAACTTCTTCTCCATTCTCATCCATATACTCCACAAATAGTTCTCTTGCTTTCTCAGGGCTGGGGGAGAATATCTCAAGCACAAAGTTTATATCTGTTATGCTGGAATGCCCTACATATTCGACATAGCTGCTCCATGGGTACTCTCCCATGGCAGTTGTGATATTTGCTTTAATAGGATTTTGGTGTAGATAGGACTAGGGGACGGTGGTACTGTCTTGCTTTATCTTTTCAATAAATCCTTCCTTAGACGAAACCACCGCCCTGGAAGCAAAGGGACGTTCTGAAACCAATGATATATCCATGTTTTTTTAGCTTATCTGCATAAATAGCGGAGTCAATCTGCAATATGCTATAAAATTGGCCATCTGTTTCCCAAACACATGGCCACAAAAGGATAGTAGTGCTGCTATCCTTTTAAGATTTACGGCTAAAGCCGTTAGCTTGGCTTGCATTGACATGCTTTTTAGACCGTACCCTCGGGCACGATCTAATCCGTGAAAACGCTTCATTTCCCCGTTTTTCCACTCATGACTGGCGCGTTTTTTGTACTTGAGTTTAAACTGATTAGTCTTAGCAAATTGACTATGTTCATAATATATTACCCATTTCACAAAACCATTGATCACTGTCTTTATTGTAAGTAAATCTGCTTTCGTCTATTTTGTAGACGCAAGAATTTACTGGAATGATAGCTTCCACTGAGTCTGTTTGTAGGGTATCTAAAATTGGTTTTCGAAAATAAGCTTTATCTCCATACACCTCTTGTATGGTCAATCCGCATGCTTTACTTCGCTGATAGAGCTCATCAAATTTGCTACCATCTACATAGGCACCGTTATCAACTGTCACTGCGGTAATAATCCTCGTTTCTGGGATCATTGCAAATTCTACTTTATATCCGTAAAAGCTGTCTGTTTGAGATTTGTACCCCACACGGGCATCTTTATCTACAAGTGACCGAATTCCTTTTTGTGCGATAAATTTAGGATCTTGTAATACTTCCTTTGCTTCGTCAACAGCTTTTTGGCTGCTAGGCAGAATGGAGAGATCTACATGGTTTTCAGCTTTACTGATTATGGTTTCTAAATATGTCTTCATAATCTGCTTCGCTTCGTTGTGGTCCTCTATGAGCTTGTAGTTAGGAACTTCGCCAATTAGCTCAGATGGGATTTCTCCGTTTTCTTCCTCAATAGCTTTTATGATTCTTCTGGCTAGATGCTTCATGATTCTTTCTGGCACTTTTTTTATTGTATTTTCATTGGCATGAGTGGCGTCAATGCTCAGGCCGGTCCCATTAATAATACCTTTTTCTATACACTGGCGGACTACTTCCTGAATAATATCATCGACACTTGTTTCTTTTAATCTATGTCTCCTAAACTTGGTAAGTAGACTGGCTTCTGGCAAATCATCTTCGGGATTTAGTCCCAAAAACCACATATAAGCTAAGTTTAGTCTAGCTTCTTCAATGACTTTGACATCGGATAAGTTATATAGATATTGCAAGATAAGTAACTTTGCTAGCATTTCCGGCTCTTTAGCAGGCCGCCCCAGGTGCTTACAATATGAATCCTTCAGTAAATCGTTAATGAAACTAAAATCAACATTGGCTGCGATAGTCTTCAGAATATGGTCGTTGGGAATTCTGTCATATAGCACGCTATATATACTTAATTGGTGAGGCACATGTCTAAGCAAAGCAAATCCCTCCATTCCGGCAAACATCTACAGTTATATTTTACCATAATAGAGGGATGGTTGTTTATTTATTGACTTTTTCAGTGGTTTCGGACGTACATTTTGCTTCTGTCGTGCCAGAACCCGTCCCCCTCCAGAAAGCATTAAATCATGTTATGAAGCAGATTTTGCGCCCCCTTGCTTCATGACCCTCTGGAACGCCCCGAGTGTGGTACAATAAAACTTATCAATTAGAGAACTTATCCTGAAAAGAGAATACAACGGGACGGTTCTACTGTTTCCTCAAGCTACAACCCAAAAATCATACAATAGCGTCTAATCAAAGAACCTCATTCATCTCCTAACCTCTGTTAATTATTCAAGCTCGCTCGTTTCAAACCTTTATAAACCCTTCAGTCCACCATTTTTGGTTGAGTTTATATTTGGAAACGTGGAAGCCATTAGGATATTCCTTGAAGCCTTGAATACTTTTACCAGGACTAGGGGACGGTGGTACTGTCTTACTTTATTTTTTCAATAAATCCTTTCCTCAAGACATAACCACCGGCCCTGCGTCTTTAGTACTTAGAAACTCAAATTAAATTCATCAATTAAATCCATAATTACGTCTGCAGGATCCTCATCACGATATTTTTTCATTAGCATTTCTTTAATATGATCGCTAGTTATAAAAATGATCATTTTTCCATCTTCAATGAAAGAATCTTTTCGCTTTTCAAGAGCGCTTCGCACTGGTTCTTTTCTACTACATATTATCCCGAACTTGCCTATAGTTTTCTTTAGATAATCCCTAATCTGGTTCACTACTTCTTTATCAACTTCATTTCCATCCAAAGAAAAGTTTTTAAACTCAAATAGAATATATTTTGCATCATAATCGTTTCTGATAAATTTCCAATTTTCATTTTCACACCTATTAGGATACAAAGCATCCCGAATATCAATCCCCGACTCTCTTCTCGATTGGATCTTAGGTAAACTTAACGGTGGTACAAATAAATAATTGAAAATCTCAATACAAATATCCTCATAATTCTTCCAACCCTCAAAGCCTGCAGGGCACTTTTCTAACTTTTTTATAAAGTTCTGTATTTCTTCCAACTTAGAGTCTATTATATGTACACACGCATTATCTGGGATTGGCGTAATATTAAAATACTTTTTAAATAATTTAGAGTGTTTATATAATAACTCAACTAAATAAGCTTCATCCCAAACATGAATTTTAATATCAGTTATCTTATCAGAAATAAATTCCTTAGCTAATTTAGATAAACTTGAATTAGTAATAAGTAATAAATAATCCGCTTCAGCAATTTTTGTATAACCATACAATTCAGTTATTTGGCCTAACGATATTTTAGACTCTCTATAAAATTTTGCTTCAATTATCCATTTTTTCTCAATTATTGTATTATCTTGTTCTTCTTTTTTTCTTGCTACGAAATCCAGTTCATGTTTTTTTCTTCCAACTTTTGTTGCCACAAATCCTTCTAATAGAAGTAATTCATAAACTAGATTTTCAAAGTCCTCGCGATTTATAGTATTCCAATTAGGTACAGGATAATTAATCTTTTGAATTCTCATGATTTCAGATATTAATTTCTTCAATGAATAATCTTTATTATCCCTAAAATCTGCATACTTGATAGAGTTTAAAAATAGAGGTAACTCAGCTTCATCAATTTTTATCGGCACTATTCTGACACCATGGTTACTTGCAGCTCTAATTAATGCTGAATTTAACTCATAATTAACCCATACCGATTTTAACGAATTTTTACTTATGATAATTAAAAAAATACTACTAGTTTCTAATCCTTCATTTATTTTTTCAGTAATAGACTCTCCAGCGTATATTTCATTCTGGTCATACCAAACATTAATTCCACTAATAGCTAATTTATGTGACAACCAATCGGCAAATTGTTTGTCCTGGTAAGAATAGCTCAAAAAAACTTTACTGTTCATATAGGCCCCTCTCCAATGGGTTGTATTGTCATGTCACGGGGACGTGGTTTCTGACACACACCTCATGTTTCCAGAACAATTCCTCTATTAATTCCTGCCGTGACACCCCATCTGGGATAGTCTTAACGAATCGCGGGGACGGTTCCGTCGAACCAATAAACAACCCTATTCCCTATTTTGAATATTTGCTACACAAATCCAAACTCCTGCCAAATTAATACAAATTTAGCAGGAGTTTCTCTTTCGTTACTTCTATTCGATTTATTGCAAAATATCAGGGACTATAGGCACGTTAGAAATTCATGGCTTGAGGCAGATTCCGGTATTTTCCCTTACTCCGGGACAAGAAAGCTGTCCCCTCTGTCCCTTAAAGCGGTTTGGACAGGGCGGCGATCCACGACCTTGCAAATCCGCCTTTTTAAAAGGATGCAGAAGAACCGTCACCTTGTATCCTTTTTTTGTTTTCTCTATTCCATACTATTTATAACATCCTGAGTTACATCAATTCCACCAAAGGCAACAGAACCTTTATAAAGTATTATTATTAGATTCTTTTCTCTAGTAACCTTAACCATTGCTTCTTTTACTTTTACTTCTAATTGTTCTTCTACATCACGCTTTAACTTCAAAAAAGTTCCATAAGCCTCATCATTCTTTTTTTGATATTCATCCGTTGAGAGATTAGCTTTATCAACTTGCAATTGATCACCTAACTCTTTACCTTTTTCTTTTAGTTGCCTCTGAAATTCCTTTCCTAGCGGACTTTGCATCATTACAGTGTTCATATCAATAACTCCAATTCGATTCATTTCCATTGAAGGTTCTGCTGCTAATGCTGTTCCAATTGTCATAAGAGTAATTAGTATAAAATTAACTATTATTTTTTTCATTTAAATCCCCTTTACTTGTATTGAATAAATAAATTAGTTATAAATAAATGATACCGTAAAATCCTTCTTATTAATTCTAATAGGTATAGGCTTTTCAACTTCAACGCCACACCCAAGAACTCGGTAAACACCACCGTAGTTCTTTTTTGCTTTTATCGCATTTATTATTTTTCCTTGTACATCTTGATCAGTTATACCTAACTCCGCAACTTTCTTAATTATCTCTTGACAGGCATTCTCTACTCCTAATTTGCTACTAATTCTAATTTTAGAATCTATATCTTCAAAACTTTCATAAAAACCATATCCTACCGCAATTATTTCCCAATAATAATTGTTTTCCTTAAACTCTCTAATAAAGCTGTTTTTGTTGTTATGATTTTTCTCTATAAATGGATTTACATCTCGGATTTTTTGTTTGTCACATTCAAACTTAAATCTAAAAGTCACATTTAAAATATTTATATTATCTTTTTCAACTTCATATGGTCTTCCATAGTTTCCCGATGTATCCTCTTCTGTAACTTTAGCCAAATCAGTGAAATCAATCATATCCTTAGTAAGTTTAAGTTCTTCAGTTTTAACTATCCTATCTCTAAACATTTGCCTAACCATTATCTTAGAAGACAATATGGCAATGTCTCTGGCCTTGTCTAGAGTTCTACCCGTTAGGTTTACTGTTGTTTCATGCCAGATCGGTATAGCCATTACTTCGTTAAAGATTTCTGCTTTTTCGTTATTACTCAGTTCGCTAGGATTTGCGTAAACAGGAAAACTAAAAAATAATAATACGGAAAACAGCAATAGTATCATATTATTTTTTTTCATATAGTCCCTCCAATTAGTATACAACTCATATACAATATTTCCCTAAATGTTTCCTATTCCCTTGTATATAACAAATGTAGCCCGTATACAAGAAAAACCAGAGGATTACTCCTCTGCTGCCATTCTTTCACATTCCTTCACGCGCTTATAGAATGTTACCTTCTTCATGCCAACTAACTCCATAGCCTTCAAATCGCGGGAACGGTTCCGTCGAACCAAAAGGGTGTCACGGGGATGGGATGCAACGGTGGGATACAACGGGACGGTTCTACTGTTTCCTCACGCTTTAGCTACAACATTAAAAGTAAGACCGGTTATTCTTGCTATTTGTCTAATTGGTATCCGTCCATTTCTCTTTAAGCTGCCTTAGATAACCGTCTCTTTTTTCTTTTTCCATAGTTAGTAGTTGATTAGCTGCTAAATTACCCAACAATTGCCTTACTGTTTGCCTCATCATCGCTTAATCTGTCTTTGCCTTTCAATTCATGAACTTCTTCTCCATTCTCATCCATATACTCCACAAATAGTTCTCTTGCTTTCTCAGGGCTGGGGGAGAATATCTCAAGCACAAAGTTTATATCTGTTATGCTGGAATGCCCTACATATTCGACATAGCTGCTCCATGGGTACTCTCCCATGGCAGTTGTGATATTTGCTTTAATAGGATTTTGGTGTATATATCGTATTACCGACAATAAATAGCTATCGTCTTCAATAACTTGACTTTTATATCTATCCTGAAATAAATGGCCAATTCGTTTGTATTTCAGATTATACCAATAAACATAGCTTACTCCTATTCGCTTCATTAGCTTCTCTATTGGCTCATTATTTTCTTTTAAAATTAGATGGACGTGATTATCCATAAGGCAATAAGCAAAAATGTTAAATCCACATTTTTGCTTATAATGCGTTAAAGTATCAATAAATTTAATTCTATCCTCATCGTCTTCAAATATAGTTTGTCTGTTTATTCCTCTTAGCATTATATGATATATTCCGTTTTTACTTTTCTTCCGGGCAGTTCGTGGCATTTTGCTCACCTCTTTAACACTTTACCCATATTATAACATTTTTTAAGGAAACACAAGAACCGTCCCTTTGTTTCCCCTGCTGTCTTTAGCATTTATCTTGACAATTTGATCGGGTTTTACTTTGCGAAAATAACTTGCATATTTAATTACTTGCCAATGCACGCCTGCGCCCGTATTGAATAATCCGGAGCTGATTACCCTGCCTGTCCGGTCACTGGAAACCGTCATTCCGGTTTAAAAGAAACCAACCCTCCGGTGTTGGAAACCGTTTAAATATATCTTCCTTATAATGTAACCATGCACCAGATGGTGTAAATACATTATAAGGAGGTCATGATATATGACCAAGTATCGTGAAATTCTTAGGCTACATAGCTTAGGATTCAGTCAGCAGAACATTGCATACAGTTGCAGTGTCTCTAAGAAGACGGTGAACATCGTCCTGAAAAAGGCAAAAGAAAATAATATCTCTTGGCCACTTGATGATGGCCAAACAGATGAAGTGCTTGCCGGGATTCTGTTTCCGGCAAAAGGCAAACATTCAGACACATCCAGAAAGCGGATGCCCGACTTCGCCTACATTCGCAAGGAGCTTCTCCGCAATGGTGTAAGCAAAAAACTTCTGTGGACGGAATACATGGAAGACTGTCGCCAGTCAGGCGAAGATCCCCTTATGTATTCACAATTCTGCTATTATATCCAACAAGATGAGCAGAAACGCCGTGCTACCATGCATATCAACCGTAAGCCTGGAGAGCAGATTGAGGTCGACTGGGCTGGCGACCCGGCACAAATCACTGATCCGGATACCGGCGAGATCATTAATGCCTACCTCTTTGTCGGTGTAATGACTTACAGCCAGTATGCCTTTGTCGCAGCATTTATTAATGAGAAGCAGCGGGCATGGATTACAGCCCATGTTCACATGTATGAATTTTTCGGCGGTGTGGCTAAGATTCTGGTACCGGACAACTGTAAAACTGCCGTAATGCATAACAGTAGCTGGTACAATCAGCAGGTCAATGCTGTTTACCATGAGATGGCAGAACACTATGGAACCGCTATTATCCCTGCCCGTGTCAGGACTCCCAAGGATAAGCCTAATGCAGAGGGAACGGTTGGGAATATCTCCACCTGGATTACCGCTGCACTCAGAAATGAGCAGTTTTTCTCCCTTGCCGAACTGAACATAGCAATCAAGGAAAAACTGAAAGCGTTTAATGCACGCCCCTTTCAAAAGAAAGAGGGCAGCCGGCTCAGCGTATTTCTTGGGGAAGAAATGCCCTTGTTGGCACCGTTGCCTGCTACCCGATATGAACTGGCGGAATGGAAACAAGCCACCGTTCAGTTCAATTATCACATATCTGTCGATGCAATGCTGTACTCTGTTCCATTTGAGTACATAAAACGCAAAGTCGACGTCAGGGTAACAGACAAAACAATAGAAATCTTTTACAACCATACTCGTATCGCTTCCCATCCACGTCTTCACGGACGTAAGGGGCAGTATGATACGATTGTGGAGCATATGCCGGAAGACCACCAAAAATATCTGGAGTGGAACGGCAATCGTTTCCGCCAGTGGGCAGAACGGATTGGCAGCAATACGTACAAGGCTGTCGATGCAATCCTTACCTCGAAACCTGTGGAACAGCAGACTTACCGGAGTTGTATGGGACTTCTAAAGCTTATGGACAAGTATTCTGTAGAAGCATTGGAGGCGTCTTGTGCAAAAGCTTTAAGCTATACAGCCTCGCCCAGCTACAAAAGTATCAAAAACATACTCACAACCGGTAGCTACAAGTCTGAGTCGGAAGATAAAAAATCCGAATCCACAAACAGCAATCAGCATGGCATCACCCGTGGTGCCAGCTATTACAGGAGGTAAGCGCATATGACAAACCAGAGTACGATGGATAAGCTAATTGAAATGCGTCTGACCTCAATGGCAGATGCATTCCGCAACCAGATTAATGATCCTAAGATGAAGGAAGTTCCTTTCGATGATCGTGTAGGAATGCTAGTGGACATCGAATACAGCAGCCGCAAGAGCAACCGCCTTAAAAGACTGATTAAGCTTGCTGAATTCGACCAGCCTGAAGCAAGCATGATGGATATCAACTATACTTCAGGCCGCAAGCTGAACAGATCGCTGATTCAGAGATTGTCAACTTGCGAATATATCTCGGAACACCGGAATTTATTCATTACCGGCGCAACAGGCAGTGGGAAGAGCTACATGGCTTGTGCCTTTGGAATGGAAGCCTGCAAGCAGTATCTTAATACCAAGTATGTACGTCTCCCAGATTTGCTCATTGATCTTGAGATGGCCAGAGATGAGGGTACCTACAAAAAGGTCATGGCAAAGTATGCGAACCCGGTTCTACTTATTATTGATGAATGGCTTCTGCTGAAACCATCGGAAAATGAGCAAAAGGATATCTTTGAATTGCTTCATAGAAGACGCAGGAAATCCTCTACAATCTTCTGCTCCCAGTACCGTCCTGATGGATGGTATGAGCAGCTTGGTGGTGATGCCAGCCCTCTGGCTGATGCCATTCTGGATCGTATTGCGCATGATGCCTACAGAATCAACATTGAAAGCATTGATCCTGCAAAGGATGTATCCATGCGTGAGGTATATGGACTAGATAAGTCACAAAGCGAATAAACTCGCACAAAGCGGTTTCCCAGTTCCGGACACTCGGTTTCCGCCTTTCCGGAACTGCGGTTTCACCGCACAAGAATATTCACCCGTATTGAGTATTCCGGTCTCAAAGTCATCACCTGACCGGTGATTGGAAATCAGTATACCGACTAAATGGAAATCAACATACCGGCAAACAGAAATCAATAATTGCTTGTCCTATAATGAATTTATACATCGAATGATGTAAATTCATTATTAGGAGGGTCAAATTTATGACCAAGTACAGAGAAATCCTTAGGCTGACAAGCCTAGGATTCTCACAACGTAATATCATGCAAAGTTGTGGTGTTGCTCAGAAAACTGTCGTAAAGATTCAACGCCGTGCTAAAGAGCTAGGAATATCATGGCCTTTAGACGAATCAATGACCGACAAATCTTTGGAAAACTTGATGTTTCCAAAAGAACAGAAAAACTTTGGGAATAAACGACTCCCCGATTTAGTCCACACTCGTAAGGAATTGCTTAAAAATGGTGTAAGTAAAAAATTATTATGGACTGAATATTTAGAAGACTGCCGACTAAACGGCGATGAACCGCTTATGTACTCGCAGTTCTGCCATTACCTTTTGCAAGATGAGCAAAAACGTCGTGCTACGATGCATATTAGCCGCAAACCAGCTGAACAGGTCGAAGTAGATTGGGCTGGAGATCCAGCAAAGATTATTGATCCTGATACTGGTGAGGTTACTGAAGCTTATCTTTTTGTCGGTGTTATGACATATAGCCAGTACGCCTATGTGGAGGCTTTTATCAATGAAAAGCAGCGTGCTTGGATTACGGCTCATGTCCATATGTACAACTACTTCGGCGGTGTTGCAAAAATTCTTGTTCCAGATAACTGCAAAACTGCTGTAGTTCATACAAAAGATTGGTATACACCTAAACTTAATGTAACTTATCATGAAATGGCTGAACATTATGGCACTGCCATTATTCCAGCTAGGATTAGAAAACCTAAAGATAAAGCAAATGTTGAAGGTACTGTTGGCAACATTTCCACATGGATAACCGCTGCGCTTAGAAATGAACAATTCTTCTCTTTGGATGAACTTAATGCTGCAATCCGAGAAAAACTCGAAGCATTTAACTTAAGAACTTTTCAAAAGAAAGAAGGTAGCAGATGGAGCCTCTTCCACCACGAAGAGTTGCCTTTCCTAAGCCCCCTACCAGCTACCTTTTACGAACTGGCGGACTGGAAACAAGCCACCGTTCAGTTTAATTATCACATATCACTCGAAGGAATGCTATATTCTGTTCCATATGAATACATCAAACTCAAAGTCGATGTGAGGGTAACTGATAGAGTCTTAGAAATCTTTTACAATCACAATCGTATTGCATCTCATAAACGCCTTTACGGCCGCAAGGGGCAATACAATACTATTCTGGAACATATGCCGCCGGATCATCAGAAGTATCTAGAATGGAATGGAGATCGCTTTAAGCATTGGGCCAAAAAAATTGGGACTAATACTCATAAAGTCATTATTGCCATCCTATCCTCCAGCCGCGTGGAACAACAAACCTATAAAAGTTGCATGGGATTACTCAAGTTAGCCGAAAGACATTCAGAATCACGTCTTGAATCGGCTTGTGAGAAAGTTTTGAGCTACACAGCAAGTCCAAGTTATAAGAGTATCAAAAATATTCTTACCACAGGAATTAAAGAGAGCTTAAAACCAGGCACAGAGAATCCCCCGAAAAACAATTATGGCGTAACACGCGGTGCAAATTACTATGGAGGTAAAGGCAATGATAAATAATCCAACAATTGATAAACTTATAGAAATGCGTTTAACTGCAATGGCCGAAGCTTATCTGCAACAAGTCTCTGATCCTAAGATGAAGGAGATTGACTTCGAAGACCGTATGGGCATGGTGGTTGATATTGAATATACCAGAAGAAAAAACAATCGCTTGAATCGCCTCATTAAAAATGCTGAGTTTGAGCAACCGGATGCCAGTATTATGGGAATCAACTATTCATCAGGACGAAAAATCAACAAAGATTTGATCAAACGCCTTGCGACTTGCGAGTACATCGCAGAATTCAGAAATATTTTCATCACTGGTGCAACAGGCTGTGGTAAAACATATCTTGCCAATGCCTTTGGCATGGAAGCCTGTAAGCATTACTACAAAACACAGTATGTTCGTCTGCCGGATCTACTTCTAGATCTCGAACATGCAAGGGATGAAGGCACTTATAAAAAAGTAATGATGAAATACTCTAATCCCGTTCTTCTGATAATTGATGAATGGCTACTTTTGAAACCTACTCAAAATGAAGCAAAGGACATTTTCGAACTCCTTCATCGACGAAGAAAACGTTCATCTACAATCTTTTGTTCTCAATACAGGCATGAAGGTTGGTATGATCAACTTGGCGGTGATGCTTCACCTCTGGCTGATGCCATTCTTGATCGAATCGTTCATGATTCGTACAAGATAAATATCGAAAGCATTGATCCAACGAAAGATTTATCGATGAGAGAGGTTTATGGATTAGATAAACGACTAAGCGAATAAATTAAGGCATTGGACTACCAAAGTATGATTTCCAGTTCCGGACTCATGATTTCCTTGTTTCCGGAACTGCGATTTCATCGCACAAGAATATTCACCCGTATCATCTCTTTTTAGCTCAATGACTACCAAATTCCCTTCACGGTCGAGGGCTAAAAGATCGGTTCTTTCCCTAGTCTTATCAAACTCATTGAACTCTTTGGCAATAATGAAAAGCTCCTCGCCCAGTATATTGGGGTTATCAGCAATCCATTCCTGAATATCATAACGTTCCTTAAAGCCTTCGATACTAAATTCTGTTTCATGTATCACTTCAACTTTTTTTCCGATTCTTTAACTTTATACAATTGACTTGTGCTCATATAATATTACTTTTCCATATTATTCGTGTTCGACAAGGTGATACGCACTCTCTTCCTACCAAAATATTGCAAATTACCATTAGTTCATCAAACAACGCTAATTGGGGTACTGAAGTGAGCGTCAAAGTACCATGCTGTTTTAGTGGAGAAAGAGTTTTATTCATATCGGAATAAAACAACTTGGCTCGCCTGTCTATGAAAGTTTTTTATCGTTCCATGAGCGACCAAAAAGTTCATTTCCAACTGATAGTTCTAAAACTTTAGTTGCCTTCAATATTTCTTGACTTTGCAAAGTATACGCAGATATTTTATCAAAAGAAATAAATATCTGTTTATCAACAGAATTATAAATTAAAAAGATTTTTTCAATAGCTATGTCAGAGATTTGTTTTAATACTATAGAATCATGTATCAAAATTGGTAACTGAGTTAATTCTAAGATACTTAAATCATATACAATCATACTTTTATACGAAGTTCCCGTTCCAGTATCATCCGCAGTAAAAAATATGTATTGATTGTTATTAAATATTATAGTAGGAGGCTTTTTCGTTTCAGAATATATTAGATCATTAATTTCTAACATCTTCGCATTAATTAAAGTCTGGAGATTTTGTAATTGTTCTAATTTCATATTATCCCTGCGCTGCTTCGCATCAATTTTTGCTTCAGTTAATGATCCTAACTTTTCAAAAGATTTATTCTCATTTTCTAAGGTTTCAATTTGTTTTTGAATGTTTGAATATTTCATCAATACCACCTTAGATAAATTTGAAGATTGTGAAACTGCCTTGACCGATTCTTCTAAATTATCTATATGGCTTTGTGCAATTGATATTAATCGCTCCAATTCAGATTTTTTCTGTTTTAATTCAGACTTTAAGACTAACCCAATTTCTTTATGAAACTGTTCAATTTCAGATATTCTTTTAATGGATACATTAGGAAAGAATATCTGTAAATCATCAAATTTCTCTGATTTTAAATTCATATTTTCATCAATATTTAAACTAATCATTCGTAATTGAGAATAAAGTCTGCTACGATGTCTCTTTGCAATTGATATTTCGTTTTTCAGCTTTAATAATTCATCAGTTTTTATAGAATCTAAATCCAACAAATTTTCGTCTAAGTCTTTTGCTAACTGCTCTTTCCCATTAAATAATAATTCCAATTCTTTTATATTTTGTATGTATTTTCTTTTACCAATAGAAGATACATATTGATATCTTTGTGCTTTTTTATATGTATCAAGTTCCGATTCTTTTCTTTTTAAGAGCTTATCTAACTCTTCAATAAATCTATATAAATCAAATAATTTTAGTAATGCGTTAGTTGGATCACCTGCTTTTTCATTATGAACTCTATGCAATGGGTGCTTCTCATCTAAGTTTTCTTTTCCATATACTCTTGAATAACGTCCAACAATATCACGAAAACTAATATTCTCCAACGAAATTTTATACATATTTTTTAAAAATGCACAATAGCTGTCCCGCGAAGTAACCATTTTAACTCTATATTTTTCATCACAATTATTGACATTCTCAAAATCATCAGTACTTCTTGAAAAAAAATACTTGACTCCATTAAAAATAAAACAATATTTTATTAAATGATTTCCAATATTTTTCTGCACATCTGATGATAACATAACATAATCTTTTCCACCAAATACAAAATCAATAATCATTAAAAAAGTTGATTTGCCAATCGAATTGCTACCAAAATTATCACCCAAAACAGTATTGAGTCCTGCATGAAATTCTACACGTTTTTGTTTAAATTCATCACATATAATTTCATACAGCATATCTTAGTCTCCTCAATTTATAGTCATAATCAATCTTTCCTAATGAATAAAGACAATCTAACGTATAAAAAAATTCAGTAATATCATCAAATTGATCGATTACACATATATATAATTGATAAATTGTGATGTCCTTTTTTTTACTTATTACTCCTAAAACCATAGGAAATTTACTAATAATACTTTGATTATATGAAAATAATTTATTAGGTAATTTCATGAAACACCTCGCAATTTTGTACAAAAAAACAAACGACAATTTCACAAGATTCTAAAGAAACTCTTGCCTTTATTTTTGATCGCAACCAATTTACTAACGTATTAAATATGTCACTTTTATCGATCTTTTCGTTTTCACACTTTAAAAAACTTGTCTTTATTTCATTTGCAATAATATTAAAATTAATTTGATCATTTTGCTCTAATTGTTGAAAAATTTCTCTTATGAAAAAATAATAACTACAAACATATGATTCAATTTTACTTTTCAATATTGTATAGTTGCTTTCAAATTTATCTGCTATTTTTACACCATTATATTTCAAATTTACTTCTTTTAATGTATTCATATCTACTGTACTAAGAGAATTTATTACTAAGATAATTTCATCCTCTAAAGGTTGATGCGAAATAACTTCTTTTGCATTAGCTATACTCAATAGTTCTCTTTTTATTTTCACCAAATTCAGATATTCATCTTTAGTTACATCATCATCATACAGACCATGACAATCTTTACATAATGCAATTTTATTTTCAAAATCTTCACAATTCGTTCCTAGTCGCTCTAGTCCATATAATTCTTTTACTTGCTTTGAAGAAGGGCTATTGGGATAAATATGAGCTATTTGGTAAAGTTTACTCTTGTTTCTTCCTTTAGTAGCCAATAAATTTTTTCCACATAGCGGACATAGCCCCTCTACTTCCAATAAATATGCATGATCCATATTTTTAGCAATAGGGATTCTGTCTATTAAATAAGGATCGACCTCTTTCGCTTGTTGCAAATAGGCCTCCTCCCTTCAAACATATATTAACTAAATGAAGGAATTTTATTTATTATATTTGCTCGCAGATTCTTTAGGCTTAGCATCTATAATTATTACTTCCGGAACGTTTTCTTTGTTTTCTTTCTTCAATTCATATATTTTTATAACTTCTTCAATTCTAGTTTTAGGACCACCATTATCAATTATCAAAAATATCTTATTTTCCGTCTTTTCGGCTTTTGCATATTCTTCAATCTGAACCTTAAATCCATGCACAACATTAGGGTTAGATGTTAGTTTTATTTCTACAATGGTTTTATCTAAACCATTGCTCATTTTAAAATCTACTGGTCCCCTCCCAGCATCAGATTCAGGGCTTACATCTAGATTATTGGCTTCACAATAACTCTCTGCCACGCATAAAAAAGCTCGTTGAACAATTTTTTCTCCACGGGGTTTTTCGTCAGAATATAACAGTTCATAAACTTTATTATTTTCAACCAAATCTTTAAATTTATTAACTATCAACATTGAAATTTCTTTAGAATTTTTTGGTATACTTGCAATTTCTAAAGGATATTCTGCAGGTAATTTTCTAGCTCTCTTTGCTACTAAATAATCACCACCGCTATCTTTATTAAAATCATATGCCTCCACTTTAGTCTTTCTATAATCTTCTAAAAAGCGATTTAAAGTGTCAGACCTTTTAAATATATATTTTTTTATATATTCTTTTTTTACATGCGTTGCAAGTTTTCCCCATTGTTCGCCAACCATTTCATTTATTTCAGCTCTTATTACTGCGTTTTCACGACAAACTCTATCAATGTCATCCCAATCCCTAGCAATCGGCAGTTCATGCAAAACATCTTTTGGTAAAAGTAATATCTTACATTTTTTATAAGGATTATATATTATACCTTCATTATCGAATTTCAAATATGGGTACTGTGAAGGGATTATATTTAATGCTTTATTAATTCTAATTGTATATTCAAAAATGTTGGGATAAATAATACGGGCTATCATATCACTTAATCTGTCAGGCCCTACATTATTCTCAAACAAACCTATTAAATGGAAAATTTCCGGCTGATTAGATGCTATTGTAATAATTTCCTTTGCATCATGTATTATGATCCTCTTCAGCTCATCCCCAAAACCTGATCCATGTTTTCCTTTAGAGAAACCCAGTCCTATTCCATTTACTTCCGGAAAATTAAATTTTTGTAGCGCTGTTTTATAAGCTCTATCTGTTTCACTCTTTGATGCTAGAAGTAAAATACCTATTTGCCTAAAATACTCATTAATTTCATTGTACGAGTTAACGAATTCTGGTATATTCGTTTCTTTTAAACGTTTTATATTTATAAAATAATTACTATCAATATCTAGTAAAAGATCAAAGGCTCCAATATCATCAATTTCATTTTGCAACCCTAATTCAGTTGATAAAAATCTAGGCATATCTACACCTTCCATAATATAAATCTAGAATTTTCAAATTCAAAGAGGACAACGGGGACGGCAGACTGTTTGAAAACTAACTTGCCTATTTTTCATTCCCCACTTTGCTCTTGAAAATCATCTAATTAATGTCTTGCGAAAGCTAGGAATGAAGGAACAAGGGGACAGGTTCATTGTCCCACACATAACAAATCACCTGGCCGACAATCGCGTCTTACTCAAAATCATTTTAATAATCCAATTACTATTCCAGCGTTCTACCGGATCTCATCGAGTCCAATACACAACTCTATTCCCTATTTGAAATATTTGCTAGACAAACCCAAACTCCTGCCAAATTAATACAAATTTAGCAGGAGTTTCTCTTTTATTATATCTATTCGATTAATTGCAATCAAAATATCGGGGACTATAGGCGCGTTTGAAAAGCGGTTTGGAAATATGAAACTCTCAATCGTTAAAAATAAAGCAATTATTATTACTATCCGATAAAGCTGATTTTTGATAAGTCCGGCTCGTGAGGCGTCCCTGCTTCATTCGCGTGCCCCAGCAATACGCCTATCCCGATTTCATATCCTTCTGGGAAACCAAGTCTGCGCTTAAACTCTACGCCCTTTGCGCCGGCAAACGGCAAAGCCGCGAGGCCGCATATCAGGTTATCTACGCCTATTGAAGTAGCGGCAAGCGCAGCAGTCTGGGCAAGGATGGCGCAGTCAAAAATCTCAGCGCCGGCCGGTTCTACTTTTGTGACAGCCACGACCAATAAGGCGGGTGCACGATAGAAAATCCCACCAAGTGACTTGATATGCTCGCAAAATGATTTGTCCGGGAAACCCGAGAGGACTTCCATTCCGGCATCGTTCATTTCCTGAATGAGCGTCCTGTCCTTTATGACTATAACCCTATACGGCTGTCGGTTTCTGCCGCTCGGGGCTGCAAGGGACGCTTCGGCAATCAGCCTCAAATCGTCATCGGATACCTGCTTTTCGCCAAAACTCCGACACGACTACCGCGCGCGTATTGTCTGTAAAACTTGATTGTCTTTCATTTTGCTACTCCCCGTTTTTGAATTTTTGTGCTGGGATCACCACACTAGGGATGAGTCACAGTGCTAACGCATGGCCTGCCCCTTTCCTGCCAAACACACATATAACCCTAATGGAAATACAGATCAATCTTTATTTAGGATAGCCAAATACAGGGTTGCTTATGAAGCTCTGGTGGAGGCGAACGCTATGTTCCTTGGTGTAGGCTTGAACTTTTATTAGCGCAAAGGCTCTAGCGAATTACTTTAATCCATCCTTCTGGTGCTGTAATTCGTCCCATTTGGATGCCTGTCAAAGTTTCATAGAGCTTTTTGGTTACAGTACCCATTTCGTTCATACCGCTTGGGAAGCAAATTTCTTCTCCATGATTCACAATCTTTCCGACGGGTGAGATAACTGCTGCCGTACCGCATAAGCCGCATTCAGCAAAGTCTTTCAGTTCATCCACAAGTACTTCTCTTTCTTCTACTTCCATTCCAAGATATTCCTTTGCAACATATAGCAAAGAACGTCTGGTAATAGAAGGCAGGATACTTTCTGATTTAGGTGTTACAACCTTGTTATCCTTTGTTACAAAAACAAAATTTGCACCGCCCGTCTCTTCGACTTTTGTTCTTGTTGCCGGATCCAGAAACATATTTTCGTCATACCCTTCTGCATGGGCTGTGACGGAAGCATGAAGGCTCATAGCATAGTTTAATCCGGCTTTAACATGACCTGTACCATGCGGAGCGGCCCGGTCAAAATTAGTTATGCGAAGAGTAAGCGGCCTTACACCTCCTTTGAAGTATGGACCAACTGGAGTCGTGAAAATTCTAAACTGGTACTCATTGGCTGGTTTTACACCGATTACAGGATTTGTTCCCATCATATAGGGGCGAATATATAACGTAGCCCCCGAGCCGTAAGGCGGTACATATGCCGCGTTCGCTTCGACAGTTTTTACAACAGCGTCTACGAAACGTTCCACTGGAAATATTGGCATTTCCAATGCTCTGGCAGATTCCTCCATCCGCTTTCCATTTAAATCAGGACGGAAAATTACGATATGACCATCCATAGTAGTATAAGCCTTCAGACCTTCAAAACATGTCTGTGCATATTGGAAAACGCACGCACATTCATTTAGTACAATATTTGCATCTGAAGTAAGCGTGCCCGCATCCCATGCACCATTCTTGAAATTGGATACATATCTCTTATCTGTAGAAATGTATCCAAAGCCAAGATTTTCCCAATCCAATTGTTTCTTTTCCATAAGAATGACTCCCTTCAATTGTATGTAGAAGTATTTTTTACAAATAAAACCTCTTGCCCCTACGTAAAGGGGCAAGAGGTTAATCTCGCGGTACCACCCTTGTTGTACCTAGCAATTAATAAAAAATAATATTGCATAGATACATCTCATCATCTAACAACTTTGCATATAACGGTGCACTCACAAGAAGTCGTTACCGGCGCAGCCTACTAAATCGTTCAGCTTTGCAGTTCAGGAATGACACTTGCATCGTTCTGTACCGGTTCACACCACCCACCGACTCTCTGAAGCATACTACATGCAAACATTTCCGTCATTACTTTTCAAGTTACTATATTAACTTTCTTGATAAATACATTAATATCTAAATTGATTTTAGTATAAGTCTAAAAAGACTACATGTCAAACCTAATGCTACCCCAAAATGCAATACCTGGGGAGCATGCCACAGTACAAGGCGGTTTAAGCTGTTAGTTGCTACTGCTGCCACTAGTTAGCCGCCACTTCCTATAGCCATACTTGCCGTTTATCTTTACGGCAGCCAGTCCTTCGCTGAAGTAATCCACACCATCAAACTGTGCCGGAATAAGTTTCTCAAGTATCTTGGTTAAAATTTCTATTTATGCCATTTGTGGCGAAGTTTAGGCTTCTTGTTGTGAAACGTTCCTCTCCCACCGCCGTCTTTATAAATAAGCCAACCGATAAAAGCCAACGACAAGACATTAGCAAACATCCCGCTGATAAGACCAATATCAGCTAGTATGCTGATGACTGTGATGACACTTAAAAATATCATGGACTGCCTCATATCAACCCAATATCTGCGGCGAAGAATCAGATAGCACACAGCAAGCACCGCAAGGTCAATCGATACCCAAATAATTTGGCCAAATACGAATCCTTTGACAATGCTACCAACAATCATAACGGCCATTAAGTAAAGCCAGGTAGTACTAAGCAAAATCATCACCCCACTATTTCATATATCCGATTAAACGATACAACGGCAACGATAACCTTTTACTGCTACTTTTGGAAGGAGCGGAAAATAAAATAGATCAGGGGCAGACGACCCTAGCCCAAAGTAAGGCTTGTACTTGTCCCACCAATTAACCCAATGTTCTTTTGGTATTGCACGCCTAGTTACCAGATAATGAGTTGCAGGTTGCGGAATAATAAATCCCCCCATTTCCTAAGTTATCAAAGATGTCTGTCCGAGGTTATTGACATCTTTCCAGCAAGTTCGATTCTTTTACTCTATAAATATACATTTCCTAAAAACCGCAAAACTCCTGCCAAATTCATACAAATTTAGCAGGAGTTTCTCTTTCAAGACTAGGTTGTTTTATTTTTTCAATAAAACTTCTTACATCTTGGAAAGATTAAGAACACAGGCGGCAAGTAGTTTGGCACGCTCGAACAATGTCTCCACAATAGCGAACTCTTCCGGGCTATGATTGCGGCCGCCTTTTACCCCCATCGCGCAGACGGTGGGCACCCCAGCGACAACCGTATAGGCCGAGTCCGACCCTCCGCCCACCAATTTTTCATATGGCTCGCCGAAACCATTTTCGGCGCAAGTCTCCTTGACTAGGGCAAACAGCCGCTTTACCCCCTCGGTAGTCCGCATCGCCTCGAGATTGGCACCGCATGTCAGCGTGGTCGTTGTGCCAGGCACATATGTCTTGGCGGCAATAGCTTCAATATCTTTGGTAAATTTGGCTCTGGCGCTCTCAGCCACGAACCGGACGTCAATCTTGATCTTGGCGTAGTCAGGCGTGGCGTTTGGCACAGTGCCACCTTCTATAACACCGACATTAAATGTGGTGCCTTCCTGCCAATCGGTGAGTTTATCGATCTCCAGCAGTTTGTGAGCAATCTCCACTATGGCGCTACGCCCATTTTCCGGGTCGTTGCCCACATGGGCGGCAACTCCCCGCACCGTCAGCTCAAACTGGGAGACTCCCTTGCGGCCGACAATAATTGCATCGTCAACAAACCCGGTCTCACAGTTGAACGCCGCGACGGCACCAGTAGCTTCGTCGACAATAATTTCGGCCGCGTTCGATTTAGCGTGAGCGACCTCCTCGTCGCCAGCAAGTAGTACTTTAATAGGCCGCTCCGCGAAGCCTGCGGCGTTTAAAGCTTTGATGGCGTAGAGAAAAGCTACCACGCCGCCCTTCATATCCAGCACACCCGGCCCGTAGGCCTTATCGCCCTTGATAGTGAACGGCCGCTCCCGCGCGGCGCCGGTCTTGAACACCGTATCAACGTGGCCCAGAAAAATCACCGGCGGTTTCGCCCGCTCGCCGCCGATCTCGGTGATAAGCATATTCCCCGCCTGTTCATACTTAACCATCCGGACAGTTGCTCCCTCGGCTTCCAGGACACCTTTGACCACAACCTGGAGTTCATCGACCCCGGCCTTGTCGGCCGGGCCGCTGTCCCGATTGACCAAATCGCGCCACAAAGCCAGCATCTCATTCCGATGGGCGTCAATATAGGAAAATACCTTTTCTTTCTGCATCTTCAACATCACCTCGATTCATTGGGTAATCGTGGTCATTTAATTACACCCCGGCGATCAAATCACCGCAGAAGTTCTTTCTTCTCATAAGTAAACTTATCCACCATCTCCGGAATAAGGTCAAATCCGATACCCGGCCTGGCCGGGACTTCAACCATGGCGTTCTTATCGATAGTGATCGGAGGCGTAATAATGTCTTGATGCCAGTAGCGGGTCGAAGCGGGCAAATCACCGGGGAATTTGTAGTTCGGCAAAGAAGCTATGGCTATATTATGCGCCCGGGCAAGCCCAGTGTCCAGCATCCCGCCGCACCATACCGGAATATTATGGGCCTCGCACAGGTCATGGATTCTCTTGGCCTGAGTCAGTCCGCCGACCCGCCCGACTTTAATATTGATGGTCTTGGTGCTGCCCAGCTCGATCGCGTGGCGAGCATCATCCACCGAATGAATGCTCTCATCCAGGCAAATTCTGGTCTTCATGACCGCCTGCAGCTTGGCGTGATCGACAATATCGTCATGGGACAATGGCTGTTCAATCATGATCATGCCCAAGTCGTCCATTTCCTTGAACACGTCTATATCCTTCAGTGTATAGGCGGAATTGGCGTCGGCCATGAGCATGATGTCGCCGAAGCGCTTGCGGACGGCTTCCAGGTATTTAATGTCCTTTCCAGGTTTTATTTTTACTTTGACCCGGCGATAGCCTTCGGCCATAAACTGCTCCACAACCCGCAGCAGGTCATCGGGGCTTTTTTGGATTCCAATGCTTATTCCAGTTTCAACCTTATCCCGCATCCCGCCCAAAGCCTGGGACAGAGTGATATTTCTTTCCTTGGCGTACAAATCCCACAGCGCACAGTCCAAAGCAGACTTGGCCATATTGTTCCGCCGGATTTGGGAAAAAGGCTCGGTAAGTTCCGACGGATGGCTAATATCACCTAGGTCAAAAAGTATGGGAATGAGAAAATCATTGAGCATGTGCCAGCCAGTGGTGATCGTCTCTTCGCTGTACCACGGGCTACCAAAAGCGGGACAGTCAGCATAGCCGACATGATCCTTGGTATGGAGCGCGGCCAGAATGAAATGCTTTTCCGCCATCGCCCCAAAGCTGGTTTCAAAAGGGGTTTTAAAAGTAATCTTCATTTTGCGTAAAACTATTTTTTCTACTTTCACTGCAATCCCTCCATTATTTACTATCTCACCTGTGCTAAATGCTTAGCTCCTGTCCGGTTTTTAATACCTTATCTATCGTGATACCCGGAGAAGCCATTTCATTTACCTTTTATTTAATAACTTCCCTACTGACCATCAAGCGGTCAATAGCTTTTTCATCTACCTCATAATGAATACCGTTGGTATCGTCCGGAACGATGAGCGTACATCTGGAAGTAATATTAACGACAGGGATCGTAATATCTTCAGCAAAATACCGGTTGCTTGCGGCAATGTCGTGGGCAAGAAGGGCAAAATTCGGTAAACTGGCAAAAGATATGTTCTGTACCCGGCCAATACCTAGCTCGGTCATACCTCCAACCCAAATGGGAATATTATGTTTCATGCAAAGATTATGAATCCTGATTGATTCACATAACCCGCCGCACCGGCTGGATTTGATATTAATAATTTTACAACTACCGAGTTCAATGGCATGACGGGCAGTGTCAACAGAAACAATGCTTTCATCCAAGCAAATGGGGGTTTTTATCGCTTTCTGCAGTACCGCGTGATCGACAATATCATCTTCCGCCAACGGTTGTTCAATATATTGCAGGTTTAGATCGTCCATCGCCCGAAACAGTTCAATATCCGCCAGGGTATAATCAGAATTGGCGTCCACCGTCAATACAATATCGGGATAATGCCGGCGGATTTCCCTTAGAACATCGATATCCCAACCGGGCTTGATCTTAACTTTGGTCCGGTGATATCCTTCAGCCAAGTATTTTTCGATTTTGCCCAGCAGTACCTGAATATTAGGCTCGATTCCTAGACTGACGCCCACCTTGACTTCGTCCTGCGTTCCGCCGATCAAGGTTTTAAGTGACTTTCCATCTCGCTGGGATTTGATTTCCCATAGAGCATTTTCCACACTGGCTATGGCCAGTCGGTTGCCGCGGATGAAGGACACCAGCCGCATAAATTCTTCCGGTCCCTCTATATCCTTGTGCAGTATAACTGGCGCAATTATGTTTTTGATGATATGAAAACATGTTCCGTTATCCTCGGGATTGTACAGTGGCCCGTAAAAGGCTTTGCATTCTCCATAACCAATCAATCCTTCAGAATAGACCTTGACGATCAGAGCATCTCGCTCCTCAAAGCGGGTGAAGCTTGTTTCAAAGGGATGTACAAAGGGAACTTTCACCCGGATAATGTCGATGCGGTCAATTTTCATCTTTTACACCATCCTTAGTCGGCATTAGCCGCTATCTGATATTACTTTTCTTCTCGTAAGCGAGGACTGCGCTCAGTTTGGGAAGCGACTCAAAGCCAATGCCCGGTACTTAAAAATACCGATAGCCATCAGGCTCCATTTCGGTATTCCCAACTTGGGCGCGAAGGCGACCACCGCGGTATTTCAATAATTGCAATTATTTTAACTAATGTTATTATATAATTAAATCTCTTGACTAAAAATCGACTAAAATATGTCCAAAATACCTTTTGAATAGTGAGGTTAAGTTATGAAATTAGGTGTTGTCGGGCCACTAGAAATCGTCGAAAAAATTAACCAGATCATTAAAAGTGAATTTCATCAAATCAAACCCAAAATATATAGTTACACTTCAGTTCCAGAAATACCTAAATTGCTTTGTGATGAACAGCCGTTCCTTGATGCTATCCTGTTTGCTGGTGAAACCCTTCTTTCCTATACTGAAAAGCACAGCAAACCGATAATACCTTGGGAGTTCATTCCTCGAAGCGGAAGCTCCCTTCTTCAGGTATTGCTAAAGATCGCTCTTTCGCAACATAGCATTTATCGAATCAGTTCTGACTTATACGACGAAAGCACATTATTGGAAACCTATAGGGAAATTGGTATTAAAGAAGATCAGTATCAAATATACACAGTTAATAAACGGCCGTTCGACGACGACTTTATAAATCATGTATGTTATTTTCATGAATACAATTATCTAAATAACCGCGTAACTTGTTGTATTACGGCGTTACACAATGTATATGAAAAACTGACATCTAAAAACATCCCGTGTTTTAGAGTCGATCCTACATCCAACGTTATTCGCCAAACACTAAATAAGATGCAGCTATATCATCTTATGCAAGTCTCTCAAGGAAGCCAAATTGTCGCCATTTCAATCAAAATAGACTCCCCTAGTGAATACTCAGTCTTTACTGATGATGAGTATCAGTACATCATAGATACGACGAATGTTGCCAAACAAATATATTGGTTTGCAAAACGGATACAAGCCGCTGTTATCGAATTGGGGAAGCAAGAATTTCTTCTTTTCTCAACGAAAAAAATATTGGAAAATGCAACCGCAAATTTTGAAAACATTGATTTACTTTTGGCGGTGAAAAAAAATACTTCAAGTACAGTAAGCATTGGAATCGGTTACGGCTCAACTGCTCAAGGGGCAAAGTATAGCGCCATCCTCGGCATGGAAAAAGCAAGTAGATTGGGCGGTAACTCAGCGTTTATTGTATATGACCATAATAAAATAATTGGCCCAATCCATGCGGCCGATAGTAAAAGGCAAGTAAATTTGGATCAAAAGATAGACAAAAAATTCCTTATTATCTCTGAAAAAGCTGGCATCAGCATCAATACCGTATTTAATTTATATAGCATTTTAGAGCAACAAGGAAAAACACGTTTCACCACTGCCGAGTTGGCTAACTTGGCTGGAGTATCTGTGAGAACCATGAACAGGCTACTGACAAAACTGGAAAGGCACGGCTTTTGTTTTGAAGTAGGAAAGAGGGTAATGACTGGGGCCGGCAGGCCGAGCAGGATAGTAGAGATTATTATTCATAATCATTAGGCTTGGTTACATGAAAGAGCTGTCTCAAAATAAGTGACCCTCTTTTTTGCCTAAAATGCAAAAGCTAGGTTCCGAAGAACCCAGCTTTTGGTGTAAAAAAATCGCTTTTATAATTAAAAACTTTTTCCAGCGGTCTTACCGAGTCTCATCAAGTCTACTACACCGCTATTCCCTATCTTGACTTTACCCAGATTTGATGGACATGGAGAATACCCCCTAAACGAATCGCGGGGACGATAGGCACGTTAGAGATTCATGGTTTTGGGCGGATTCCGGTATTTTTCCTTACTCCGGAACAAGAAACCTGTCCCCGGACATGCCGATACCCCGTCAGCTCCGGCTTTTATAATGCAATTTTTACCGCCTGTTGTCGCCGGACTTGTTTAGGTACATTGCAGATTGCAGTAATTGTTTTGGGGATTTCTATATGCTGTTAGTCGGCGCGGCTACACTTCTTGTATTGGGCCTGATTACCAATAAAAAAACCTCTGAGCGCAGAAACCTGATAGCGGCGCTCAGAGGTTGTCACTGGCTGGCGTTTTCTTAAAAGATATTCAGCCGTTCATAATCTTTTTCCAGTTCTTCCATGCCTTGCCGGTAAAGTTGATGATAGTCAGTGGTAAGTTGCGTTAACAGAATATCGCATAATGCCATGGCTGCGCTAAGCGACTGATTAAAGTATAAGGATTTGGAAGCTGCCAGTAACACTATATCGGCTGGTTTGGCAATGGGAGATGACAAACAATCGGTAATGGCGACAATCGGACATTGCTGTTCTTTGGCTAGGTATACGGCCGTTTTCGTCAGCTGCGTATAGCGGGGAAAACTGATGGCGATTAGTAAGTCCTGTTTGTCCAAAGACCGAATATCTTCTAACAGCGAGTAATCGTTCGTGATTTGCTTGATCTTTTTCGTCATCATATTAAGATTAAAGCCAAGGTAATGAACAAGGGTTGCTGACGAACGCATACCGACAACGTAAACTTTTCTGGCGTTGACGATGTATTCAATGGTCTGCCGGATGTGCTTAGGGTTAGAAGCATTGATCGTTTGTCGCAAATTCATTTCTTGCAAGTGACGAATCTTCAGTAGTGTCGTTTCAATATTAGGGTTTACAACTTCTGTTTGTTCTAATCGATCTACGAAAGATAATTGGCGCTGTATGATCAAGTGTAAAGCATTCTGTAATTCCGGGAAACTATTGAATCCCAACGTTTTAGTAGTACGGATAACACTAGACTGACTAATTTCTAGATTTTTGGCAATTTCAACAGATGACTGGTGAGGTATATTCTTCCAGTTTTCTAAAATATACTTGGCAACAACTTTTTGCTTCTTGCTTAGATTTGATATGTTTTTGCTGATTTGTTCGAGTATATCCATAGAAGCTCCTTATTTAAGTCTTATAAAGTAGACTTAGCTTCAGATGGGGCTTTAACCCCACCTGAAGGTTAGTCGCCCAACTTCCAGGGAATCCGCTCTAAAACTCCCGCTTGGAGAAGAGGGAGTCTTAGAGCGGGTTAGTCATCGGATAAATAGTAACGCGGAGAGCATCATTAAATTTAGCTTAATAGTTAATTATACTATGTTTTTACATATTGAAAAAGTTGCCTGCCTTTACAGGGATGAAAAGTATTTAAAATAATTGCCTGGGCATGCAGGAATCAAAATTTGCAAAAAGAAATATAACTAGTATACGCTATTTTTATATTAAAATGACTTGTTTTAGTTATTCAGTAGAAAAGGGTGAATTGTCTATGGATAAAGTTGATATCATTATTGTTGGCGCAGGTGTTATTGGTCTCGCCGTCGCCGAGGCGGTCAGCCGTACCTATCCGGATAAAGATATTATTTTATTGGAAAAACATGAAAAATTCGGGCAGGAAACCTCCAGTCGTAACAGTGAAGTAATCCATGCCGGCATGTACTATCCAACCGGCTCGTTAAAAGCAAGATTGTGTGTTGAAGGAAATAAACTGCTTTATGATTTCTGTAATGAAAACAAGGTCCCCCATCAACGGATTGGCAAAATCATTATTACCAGAAACGCCGACGAAGAAGCTGCCGTCAAGGATATTTATGAGCAGGGTACGAAAAATAATGTACCCGGCCTGCGCTATTTGACGCAAGCCGAAGTAAACGAAATGGAACCGCATGTTTTGGCTACCGGCGCCCTCTATTCCGAAACAACCGGTATTATCGACACGCATACCCTTATGGCCAAACTTGAAAGCCTGGCCAAGGAAAACGGCGTCATGTTTGCTTATAAACACGAGGTCAAAAAAGCAGAGAAAAGTGCCGATGGCTATGCCGTATATTTTACCAATTCGAGCGGCGAAGACGATGCCTTAGAAACCACCTATATTTTTAACTGTGCCGGTCTGTACAGTGACTTCATTCCCGAACAGCTTGGCATTGCGGTAGATCAGGAAGGATACCGGATTTATCCGGTAAAAGGAGAATATTTCTCCGTTTGTGGCGGCAAATCCAAACTTACATCACACCTCATCTATCCACCGCCGCTTAAAGATTTAAAAGGCCTGGGCACTCATACAACGAAAAGTCTGGACGGCATGGCTAAGTTAGGGCCCAGCGCCTTCTATGTTGATCGCAAAGACGATTATGATGTTGAGCCGGATCATTTGGAGGAATTCTATCAGGCAGCACACAGTTTTCTGCCCTTTATTGAACGCGAAGACCTGCAACCCGATATGGCCGGTATCAGGGCTAAAAACCAAGCCCCCGGCGCTCCGTGGGCCGATTTTATTATTTGCAATGAATTAGCTAAAGGACTCCCTGGACTTATCAATTTAGTGGGAATCGAATCACCAGGTGTTACCGCTTGCCTTTCCATCGCCAAATATGCTGTATCCTTAATGAAATAACATTTTAACATAGGAAAACCAAGAACTAGCCTTTAAGCCAAGGCTAGTTCTTGGTTTTTCCGGAAAGGGTCAAGGGGACAGGCCCACACAAGCGATTCCCAACCCAATTCTTGGGTCACCTTATTTATCCTTATCCAGGAGACAAAATTACGCTTTTAAAATATCAATCTTGTAAATATTTATTATTTTGTTGACAAATCCTTTATTAATGTAATAATATAATAATTACTTCGTCCTGCAGGCGTGTAGTGTTTACAAAAAATTTAATTTGATTTAAAAATAATGATTGGGAAAAAGCAACTATTGTTCTGTTTCAGAGATCCGGTGGCAGGTGAAAACCGGTACAGATATGGTTTGCAAAACTCACCCATGAATTCTTTTGCTGAACGAAAGGAATTCTTTAGGCAAAAGCGTGTGTCCACGTTAAAGGATACCAGCCATTCTATTTAGTATGGCTGAATTACGAGCCTAATGTAGGGTGGTACCGCGATATTGTCGCCCCTATTGACATGTGTCAATAGGGGCTTTTCTATATCCAAATATCCTTTGGCGAATATCATTTTTCCGTTCACAAAATTGAAAATAATAAAGGGAGGACAATCCTTATGGAAACTCAGAAATCCAGTCCGCTAAGTATATCGTTTGCTATGGCCGCCGTATGGTTTGCAACACATAGCGGCGGAGGCTTTGCTACCGGCAACCAGGAAGTTAATTATTTTGTAAAGTACGGCTGGTACTCCGTTTTCCTCCCATTAGTTGCTATGCTGCTCTTAGGCTGGGGCCATCGGAATGCACTTGTCCTGGCTAAAGATTATAAGACCTACGATTATAAAAGCTTCGGCGATGCTCTTTTTCATCCTTATGAAAAATATTTCTCCCTTGTCTTTGAATTGGGCTTTATCATGCTGATTATCTGTGGCGTAAGCACATCCATAGCAGGTTCGGGAGCCCTATTAAAAAGTTCCCTGGGAATTCCGTATGGAATGGGCATTGTAGTTGTCGGAACAGCTCTGCTGCTGCTAACCATATTTGGCAGTGAGCTAATTGTTAAGGTTTTAAATCTCAAAACTTATTTTATAATCATTACCCTCCTCATCCTCTGCGTATTAGGCATTCAAATGGGAGCTTTTAATTTTCAACGTGTGCTGGCTACGCAAGAAACCTTTGGCACCGGTTTGTCAGATGCGATTTGGTATATGCTGATCTATATTGGTTTTCAAGCCTTTACGGTACTGCCTATCATCTCCGTCTCACAAAATATTAAGACCACTAAGGACTGCAATCGTTTTATGCTGTTTGGCACGCTTCTCAACGGCGCTTTTCTGGCAATCATCTGTATCATGCTGTTAGGTTTTTCCCCGGAAGTTCTTAACGAAACGCTGCCGGTATATTTTGTCACTACCAAGCTTGCCCTGCCTTGGTTAAAGATCTTATACAGTGTCATCCTATTTGTGGCATTGTTAGGCACAGCGATATCATTGATCTTTTCTACAGTTGCACGTTTTGAGCCTGTGCTGATTAAAAAAAATATCTTTAAGAGCCTGAAAACCCGCAGAATTGCCATTTCTCTCGCTACTATCATAGTATGCACAAGCATTTCAGTATTCGGGCTAACGAATATTGTTGTTAAGGGATATGGTTCTGTCGGCTATATCGGCTTATTCTTTGTTTTGCTTCCGGAGATTGTTATCGGTACTATTAAGATCAGAAAAAATGCTCAGCTACGAAAAGAGCAGATACTCGATAAAGCCGTCTAACAGAACAAAAAAAGACTTACCAGCTTTTAAACTATGTAAAGGAGTGACCTTCTAGAAGGCCACTCCTTTACGGTATTTTCCCTTATTCCGGGACAAGAAACCTGTCCCCTCTGTCCCAAAAGGAACGGTTCTACTGCAATAAAAAATTAATAGTCAATCGCGACCAAGCTAAGCGTCTGTCCGTAAATCGCGAAGATGAATTAAGTCATCAACGGTAAGGGCAAATGAAAACTGATATCCAGCGATAACTTCTGTCGGGCGCAAATCCGGAAGTTCAATATATGGGTGATCAAATATTTTAATTGCTGCATCCCCTTTCCAAATAGGAGATACCTTAACATCACGCGATTTAAGCTGAACAATTTCATGCACAGCAGGTTTATCATGCTTTCCTAAAGCAAGCTCCGGGAAATATCTAACATTGACGGCTTTTGCAAAATTAGGAGATGGTAATGAGTCGCTTATTTCACTAAGAGTAATTTGTGCTTCGACTAAACGATGGTCTCTGACGGCTAAAGTCGCCCCAAACTTTCCACCCGGTCCTACAACCGGACTAGCCTTTGATGGCAAATCATACGCTCGGGTAATCCACGTTGATCCAAATTGTTTAGGCCACCCCTGCACAAGACCTCGCATCAGGGAAACATCTTGGTCAACCCAAATAAATGGGCAATAAGCCACAGGTTGTTCTTCAAATTTCGCCGACAATAGGATAATGGTTTCGTGATATTGACTGCGAACCGGGTCTAAGTACTCTTCGGCGTTCTCACTGGAATACTGCCATTCAATAAAATATGCAGCGCATTGATTTGAAGCTAACTCTAGGCCATCAGGCAAAAAAGCGGCTGCCGCTGCTGGATCCACCTCATATTCAACAGCAAGAGCATTACCGACATAATGCCACGGCGGGTTCGGCGCAAGACTTGATGTACCACGAGGTGTTCGGGGAAGTGTATACCCTTTTAGCATTATAAAAAGCCTCCTTTCATATTTATTAAATGGTAACAAATCAAAACTACTTTGCATTGTAAAAAATTGACGACGCCTAATAATAGTGTCGTCAATCAAGTAGATTTTTGAACTCAACCGCCAAGATATGCTTTGCTTGGGAAATACTTACCCAGGATTTTGTCTTTTCGATAAATGCTTCAACCACAGGAAGCTTGTCTTGATTGCGTCTATTAGCCAATGCAAGCTTGCGATACACCGGTGAACGGAAGAACGGCAATTTGCAAAATGACCAAGTGTACGAAAAAATTTGGGCATTGAGAATGACCGTTACCGTCAATATCACAGCACATTTTCATACCTCCTCATTTTACACAGAATGAATAATTCTTCAGTTAAAGATCCTCAAGCCCGCTCTACAATTTCAGATTTTACCTGCCTATTTTTACTCACCACGGAAATAATAACATGGGAGGTGAGTTAATTTGGAAGAAACAGTTTTTAGCGGCAGTAAGTTATCCCGCCTGATAGCCTTAAAACGCGGCCCGGCAAATACTCCCCAAAACGATAAAAGGGTAAAACGCGATATTCGCAATGCCCGCGCACGAACCAAATAAGCCAAATCCTTTCTTGGGAGTAATCTCTTTGGCTGAAAGATCAAGGTTATTTACCAAAATATTGAAATAGAGGTTGTCCATAGGTTTGAGCACTTATGGACAACCTCTATTTTTGCATATTCACTGAAAGACTAGGGGACGATGGTTTTGTCTTATCTCACTCTTTCAAGGGACAGGTTCCTCGCCCACAGGCACCTACACTCTATCTACTGGGGCAAGGTACCTGTCCCTTTATTCCACCTAACCGCTACTAAAAAACACTGGCTTATCACCTGTGGACACAAATTCTTCTGTAGAATATCTAATCTCTAACTGATAACGCCGGTATTGGCACCTATATTCACAAAGCATGCCGCCTTACCTATATGATCAAATTTATTCCCTGTGCTATTCTGCTGCCAAATTCACTATCTGTCCTCAAAAAATGTTCAATCATTCTCCTTTGAATAGGCTCATAAGCTTGACTTAAACTTTCTACGATATTGGAAATCAAATGTTTCTTTTCCAGCACAGACATAGTTCGATATCTACACCTGGCTTGATAATAATTGTCGCCTTCTATTTCTTTCCGAGCTACACTACCTGAAACAAAGTTCTCAGCAGGTCTCCCTTTTTCAGGTGCCGGCGCGGGCATCCCCCCACCTAATGTATTGGGGTAATAATTAACACTACCTTCGCTATACATGGTTCGCATAGCTCCGTCCTGCATATTATTATCAACCCGTTTCTTAGGCATATTGGTAGGAAGTTCTAAATAATTGACTCCTATACGATATCTTTGCGTATCTCCATAGGGAAAGATACGGCCTTGCAGTATTCTATCATTTGAAAAATCTATACCTGGTACAATAGCCGCAGGAGAAAATGCAGACTGCTCAACTTCAACAAAAAAATTCTCAGGATTTTCATTTAATACCATTCTGCCTACCGGCATTAATGGAAATAACTCTTCCGGCCAAATTTTAGTGGGGTCCAAGGGATCAAATGGCTGCTCACATTCATCTTCAACGTTCATGATTTGTACGAACATCTCATATTCAACAGTATGCCCTGCAGCAATGGTATCAAACAAATCTCTAGATGCTATGTCAGGGTCCATACCTGCAAGTTGAGCGGCTGTCTTGCTATCTATGTATTCAATACCTGCACAGGGTTCCCAATGATACCTGACATATACCTCTTCTCCGCAGAAATTAACCCACTTATATGTGTTAACTCCAAAGCCTTGAATTGTTCTATAGCTTTTGACAGTCCCATTATCTGCAAACAGATAGGTAAGAAAATTCATAGACTCCGGTCTTAAAGACATGAAATCCCAGAAACGACTAGCTGCTACCGGCCCCCCTCGGGCATTAGTAACCGGGTCCGGTTTCAAGGCATGAAACAAATCCGGAAACTGAAGCGGATCTCTAAGCGGAAACACTGGAATATGGTTGCCAACAAGATCGTAGTTACCTTCATCTGTATAAAATTTCACAGCAAATCCTCTAATATCCCGCACGGTGTCCGCACTGCCCACGGAGCTGCCTGCTATCGAAAATCTAACAAAAACAGGTGTTTTCTTCTCGGGATCTTCTAGAAAATTTGCCTTGGTCAATGAAGCCATTGATTGATAGGGTATAAAAAAACCAAAAGCTCCGGCTCCTTTAGCATGTACTACTCTTTCAGGAATTCTCTCCCTATCAAAATGTGAAATCTTTTCGAGAAAAACTATGTCCTCAAGTAATATTGGTCCCCTTTCACCTACACTTAATGAATTTTGATCATCGATAACAGGAGCTCCCTGGTTGCTGGTAAGATAGCGTTTCGCCATAATCCGTCTCCTCCTAAATCATAAATCCTATTATGATTTATATTAATTTAAGGAGTATTTATGAACTGCCTTCGCAAAAGCTTCTTCACCTCAGGGATACCAGTCTACAAGAAAATCCGCCGTTATCCCTAAAATACGAAAACGGCGGATTTTTTGTGTCCAATATAACATCTTCACTCTGCATGGTGTCACGGTGACGGGGTTGTCACCACCAGGATTCCCCTGGAGAACTTAGAACTTACATGAGTCAAGGAACCGTCCCCCGACTCACTTCTTGCCTGCCAGCTGCCGATAGGTGGCCAGCCGTTCTTTAGCATCTTGCTCGGTTTTATCAAATAACTGATCGGCCGTTTCGGGGAATTGCTTTTTCAGAGCCGAGTAGCGAACTTCGCCCATCAGGAATTCTTTGAAGTCGGCAGTTGGTTCTTTGGAATCCAGGGTGAAGGCATTTTTGCCTGCCTCTTTGGCCTCTGGATTATACCGGTATAGAGCCCAGTAACCACTGTCCACAGCACGTTTCGCCTCTTGTTGGCTTGCGCCCATCCCGGCTTTCAGACCATGATTAATGCACGGCGCGTAGGCAATGATCAGGGATGGCCCCGGATAGGCCTCGGCTTCGGCAATCGCCTTCAAGGTTTGATTTTTGTCAGCCCCCATGGCAATTTGCGCGACATAGACATACCCATAACTCATAGCAATCATGCCCAGGTCTTTTTTCTTAACCCGTTTGCCACTGGCCGCAAATTTGGCAATGGCTGCGGTCGGCGTAGCTTTGGAGGACTGACCGCCGGTATTGGAATAGACTTCGGTATCAAATACCAGTACATTGACATTTTCGCCGGAGGCTAAGACATGGTCTAACCCGCCAAAGCCAATGTCGTAGGCCCAGCCGTCGCCGCCAAATATCCATTGAGACCGTTTGACCAGGAAATCCCGGTTTTGATAGATTTCTTTGAGTAGGTCATCCTGGTCTTTTATTGGTTCTAGCGCGGCTATCAGACGATCGGCTCGCTCCCGTGATCCTTCGCCGGTATCCTGATGCGCTAACCACTCTTGACAGGCCAGTTGCCATTCTTGTCCTAAGTTAAGTTTGGCTGCTTTTTCTATATCCATGGCTAATTTTTTCCGTACTTGTTTGACAGCTAAAAGCATGCCCAAACCGAATTCGGCGTTGTCTTCGAATAGGGAGTTGGCCCAGGCCGGGCCATGGCCGCGGTGGTTGGTGGTATAAGGTACGGAGGGTGTGCTGCCGGCCCACACGGAGGAGCAGCCGGTAGCATTGGCGATCATCATTCTGTCACCATATAGTTGGGTGACTAGTTTGGCATACGGAGTTTCACCGCAACCGGCACAGGCGCCGGAGAATTCTAACAGCGGTTGTTCGAATTGGCTGCCTTTGACGGTGGTTTTGCTTGCCGGATTGGCTTTGGGGCTGAGCGTCAGGGCATACTCCCATAGTTTATCCTGGGCAAGCTGGGTATCGAGGGGTTTCATTATGAGCGCTGGTTGTTTGGCCGGACAGATCTGGGCACAGTTGCCACAGCCGGTGCAGTCCAGCGGGGATATGGCGATGCGGAAGTTTAGTTGTTTGGCCCCGGTAGCTTGTTTCGTGGTAAAACCTGCCGGTGCTTGTTTGATTTCGTCTTGATCGGCAAGTACGGGCCGAATGGCGGCGTGCGGGCACACATAGGCGCACTGGTTACACTGAATGCAGGCCTCGGCTTGCCATTCTGGTACGTTAATGGCAATACCCCGTTTTTCATAGGCAGCCGTGCCTAAGGGATAGGTACCGTCTTCGACACTGAGGAAGGCGCTTACGGGCAGTTTGTCGCCTTCTTGGCGGTTCATAGGCGCAAGTATGTTGTTGATAAAGGCCGGGACGTTTTTGGCCGTATCCGGTTCTGTCTGGGTATTGGCCCAGGCAGCAGGTACAGTTATTTTGACGCTGGCGGCTACGCCGGCATCGATGGCGGCATGGTTCATGGCGACCACTTTTTCGCCTTTTTTGCCGTAGGATTGGACAACGGCTTGTTTGAGGTAGTGGGTAGCTTCTTCTAGCGGAATGATAGCGGCGATTTTGAAGAAGGCCGCTTGCATAATCATGTTGATCCGGCCGCCAAGACCTATTTTCTGCGCAATACCAACCGCATCGATGGTATAGAGGTTGATTTTGTTTTCGAAAATATAGTGTTTCAGCGCCGCCGGCAGATTTTTGCCCAGTTCTTCTTGGTTCCAGGTGCAGTTGAGGAGGAAGCTGCCGCCCGGCTTTAGGCCTTCTACTAGGTCGTATTTGTCTACATAGGACTGGTTGTGGCAGGCGATGAAATCAGCGCTGTTAATGAGGTACGGGGCTTTTATCGGCTGTTTGCCAAATCGTAGGTGGGAGATGGTGACACCGCCGGATTTTTTGGAGTCGTAGGCAAAGTAGGCTTGTGCGTACATGTCGGTATGGTCACCGATGATTTTGATGGCACTTTTGTTGGCGCCTACGGTTCCGTCAGAACCAAGTCCCCAGAATTTGCAGGCTTTGGTTCCTGCCGGCGTGGTGTCAATGTCTTTACCGAATGGCAATGAGGTATTGGTGACGTCATCTATGATGCCCACGGTAAAGTTGTCTTGGGGTTGCTCCTGCTTGAGGCTTTGATATACGGCCTGTATATGTCTTGGCATGACGTCTTTGCCGCCAACACCACAGCGTCCGCCGACAATAACGGGACGCCAGTCGGTGTTATAGAAGGCTGTTTTTACGTCAAGGTATAAGGGTTCGGCTAAGGAACCCATTTCTTTGGTTCTGTCTAAGACGGCGATTTTTTTGACTGTTTTGGGTATGTATTTAAAGAAGTGTTTTATGGAGAAGGGCCGGTAGAGATGAACGGTCAATAGGCCCACTTTTTCGCCCTGCGAGTTGAGATGATCAACTACTTCTTCGATGGCCCCGCACATGGAACCCATGGCAATAATGATTCTGTCGGCGTCGGCCGCACCATGGTAGTTGAAGAGATGATATTCCCGGCCGGTGAGTTTGCTGATTTGGCCCATGTATTCTTCGACGATATCGGGCAGGGCCTGATAGTAGCGGTTGGTTACTTCGCGTTGCTGGAAGTGGATGTCGGAGTTCTGAACGGTTCCCCGTAATACGGGGTGATCAGGGTTCAAACCCCGCCGTCTAAATTGGTTCAGTGCCTCCCAGTCTATTAGGTTGGCCAGTTCCTCATATTCTAGGAGCTCAATTTTTTGGATTTCGTGCGAGGTCCGGAAACCATCAAAGAAGTTAAGGAAGGGCACTCTGCCTTTGATGGCCGACAGATGGGCGACGGCCGCCAGATCCATCACTTGTTGCACGCTGCTTTCGGCGAGTAGGGCAAAGCCGGTTTGTCTTGTGGCCATAACATCGGAATGGTCACCGAAGATGCTGATGGCATTGGCCCCGACCACGCGGGCACTTACGTGAAAGACACCCGGCAAGAGTTCACCGGCAATTTTATACATGTTGGGAATCATCAGTAGTAAGCCCTGGGATGCGGTGTAGGTAGTGGTCAGCGCACCGGCCTGTAAGGAGCCGTGTACTGCGCCGGCGGCACCGCCTTCGGACTGCATTTCTACTACTTCTACTGTCTGCCCGAAGATGTTCTTTCTTCCCTGGGCTACCCATTCATCGACGCTTTCCGCCATGTTCGATGATGGTGTGATCGGGAAGATTGCCGCTACATCGGTGAAGGCATACGAAATGTGTGCGGCGGCCGTGTTTCCGTCCATTGTCTTCATTTTTCTCTTGGTGTTGTTCATATAAATTCCCTTCTTCCCTTATCACAATTATTTAACAAGAAATACAAGGCGCTCATTCGAATTTATTTTACTATTAAATCAAGAGCCTCTTTTAAATCATCTATTATATCTTCTGCATTCTCCAGACCAACAGATAACCTTACCAGGCCATCACTTATGTTAGCAGCCTGTCTTTCTTCCGGTGTATAGGGTGAGTGAGTCATAGAGGCAGGATGCTCAATAAGTGTTTCGGCATCGCCTAAGCTTACTGCCAGTGTTGCTAATTTTAAAGTGTTCATAACTAATGCGCCTTCAGCTACCCCGCCTTTTAATTCAAAAGAAATCATAGCCCCTGGAAGTTTCATTTGCGCTTTAGCAAGGTCATGATATTCGGAACTTTTAAGACCAGGATAATATACTTTGGAAACAGCAGGATGTGCTTCTAAAAATTCAGCAACTTTCATAGCATTTTCACAATGTTTTTCCATTCTTATCGGTAAGGTTTTCATTCCTCTTATAATAAGGTAGGCATTAAAAGGACTCAGTACTGCACCAGTCATATCTTTCAGTCCAAAAAATTTAACTTGATCTATAAATTCTTTTTTACCAACAGCAAATCCGGCAATAACATCGCCATGTCCATTTAAGTATTTAGTTGCCGAGTAAACAACTACATCAGCACCTAATTCCAGCGGTTTTTGAATATAAGGAGTACAGAAGGTATTGTCTACAAATACAAGACAATCCTTATTGTTTTCATGAGCTACAGTTGATATTTTTTTAATATCATTCACTTTTAATGTCGGGTTTGCCGGAGTTTCAAGATAGACAACCTTTGTGTTTGGTTTTAAAGCTTTTTTTACACATTCCATGTTTGTTGCATCAACAAAGGTTACCTCAATACCAAATCTTGTAAGACCATGATTTAAAAGAGCGAAAGTGCATCCATATAAAGTATCTGATGCAACTACATGGTCGCCCGCTTTAAGTGCAGTCCAAAATGCAGCAGAAATTGCTCCCATACCGGATGCAGTAGCTACAGCAGCTTCGCCACCGTCCAGCAAAGCCAATTTTTCTTCAGCTTCTGAACAAGTTGGATTTCCCAGTCTAGAGTATATATATCCATTTTCTTCACCAGCAAATCTTTTTCCACCTTGTTCCGCTGAGTCAAATATGAAAGTTGATGTTTGATAGATTGGAGTTGCTAAAGAACCAAATTGTTTATCACCAACATGACCTCCGTGTATTGCTAACGTGTCAAAACCCATTTTTTTATTATTTTTCATAAAAGTTAGCCTCCCTAAAAAGTTTTTTTATTTACACCAGGAGTATATTGCAAATTTTATGCCAATTGTCTAACATCCAGCTTTCGCCATAATGTGTAAATGTTTTCAACCGTTTTTAAAAAGAAAAATGTAAAGTTTTATTTACACCGTAAATAAAACTTTACATTTTTTTCTGAAAGCTGGCAAAAGAGCTTATTATAAATTAGTGAAAATTTATTCCATACTTGTTCAATTTATTTACTATAGTAGTATGAGATACACCAAGAGCTTTTGCAGCTTTTCTATAGCTTTTATAGTTTTGCATAGCAGAAATAAGCATTTTCTTTTCAGCAGCTTCTACTACATCTTTTAATTTAAAATTAAAGCCGTGGTTTTCTGAATCTATTTCATGGTTTGCAGCCTTTTGAAAATCCATAAGCAAATTTTCTTTTGTAAGAAAATATCCATGACACAAATTCATAGCTCTTTCGACAACATTTTTTAATTCACGTATATTGCCAGGCCAACTTAATTTTACAAGTTCTTCTATAAATTCCATTTCTGTGCCTTTTATATTTTTACCCATTTGTTTATTCAGTATTTTTATAAAAAAGTTAACTAACATTGATATATCTTCAATTCTTTCTCTAAGACTCGGAATATATATAGGTATTACATTTAGTCTATAATATAAATCTTCTCTAAACGTATTTTTTTTAATCATATCTTCTAAATTTCTATTAGTTGCTGCAATGATTCTTACATCTACTTTTTCCTCTACAGTACTACCTATCTTTCTTATAGTGCCTTCCTGTAAAATTCTTAAAAGCTTTGCCTGAAGAGGAAGAGATAGTTCTCCTATTTCATCTAAAAATAAAGTGCCATTATCTGCTGCTTTAAATAAACCATCTTTACCATTTTTTGTTGCACCAGTAAAACTTCCTTCTACATATCCAAAGAGTTCACTTTCTATAAGATTATCTGGAAGAGCAGCACAGTTTATCGCTATAAAATTTCTATCTGCTCTTGAGCTTAATTTATGTATAGCCCTTGCAAATAATTCCTTACCCGTGCCGCTTTCGCCGCGCAGCAGTATGGTTGAGTTGCTTTTGGCCACAGAGCTACATATGTTCTTAGTCTTTACAATAGAGGAACTATTACCTATAATATCTTTGAATACAAATTCCTCTTTTGAAGTAATTGCATTTGACATTTCTATGGCTTCATTGATGTCTTTGAGTGAAGCAACAGCAGCGATAGTTTTTCCTTTATCATCTTTTACAGAACGTCCTGAAGTAATATAGTGAAAACTATTATTGTTATCGTTATTTCTTTTAAAAACTTCTATGTTATTATAGTTTTCCCCCGTTTTTAGAAGGTTAATAATCGGACCATCGAAGCCTAGAAGTTCTTTTATATTTTTCCCAACTATATTTTCTCTTTTGGTATGGAATATTGTTTCGCAGTAATTATTAAAAAGCTCCACTTCCCCCTTTTGGTTTATAGCTAGGATACCATCTTGTACAGCATCTATAATCGCTCGAAGTCTTCTTTCATTTTTTTCACAGGAAAGCAATTCAATATCACGAACTTTCAAAACTCCATTTATACTAAGTAGATTTTTAACAATATTTAATTTTTTCTCTGCTTCTTCTAAAGTTTCTACCTTGATATATACTTTGTTGGGGAAAACTTCAAGAGAATGAATACTTATGTTGTTTTCATAAACCTTTTTTAAAATATCTAACACGATTCCCATGCGATCATGTGAGAGTATTTCAAGTCTTAAGTAAGTTTTCATAAATATCACTTTCCTTTTGAATACAGTAGTGAATTAATTGAAAAATAAATACTTTGCGAAAAAATTGTCTTTTTAGAGTACACTTTTTATAATAGCATTAACTGCAATCGTTTCAAGTAAAATTTTTTTATCTACTCTACATTGATATTGATTGGTAAGTTAAAGCCGTTACCGATTGACATGTGTCATGGTAACGGCTTTTTGAATGACATAATCTGCAGTCAAAAACACAATAATGCTAAAATTAAGTAACAAATTGCCAGATTGTGTATTGTCATAACAGATTTTGTAAATATATTTTTACAGTTGTAAATATATTTTTACGCTTTAATTGGTAAAGCGGTTCAAAAGATTTACATTCTCCGTCTGTTTTTTTCTAAAATTCAAGCTATTTCAACTTTTAAATCTTTTGGCATAATACGTGCATATTCAATATTTTGAAATTTATATAAATTACTTGAGGAGGTTTTCAGATTAATGAATGAAAAAAAGGGCAATGCTATAGCCTTACTACCGTTAGTGGTATTCATGGTACTATTTCTTGGTGTTTCACTTGTAATGAAGGACTTTTATAAAATGCCCGTGGTTGTAGCGCTAATCATTGCATCCACCATAGCCATACTGCAAAACAAAAAAATACCTATCGATCTAAAAGTCGAAAGATTTTGCAAAGGTGCTGGAGATTCTAGTATCATACTTATGTGTTTAATTTTTATTTTGGCAGGTGCTTTTGCTGAAGTCAGCAAAGCTATGGGAGCTGTAGATTCTACTGTAAATTTAGGACTGACTATTTTTCCACATAGCTTTATAGTAGCCGGTATATTTGTAATTGGTTCTTTTTTATCCATGTCACTGGGAACTTCTGTTGGCACAATAGTAACGCTAGCACCTATTGCAGTTGGAATAGCAGAAAAAACAGGTTTGCCTATAGGATTTTTAATTGCTGCTGTAGTTAGTGGCGCTATGTTTGGTGATGGTCTATCCATGATATCAAATTCTACTGTAGCTGCTACTAAAACCCAAGATTGCGAAATGGTAGATAAATTTAAAGCTAATTTAAAGATAGTATCGCCTGCAGCTATCATAACATTATTTATATATGCATTTCTAACTTTAGGTATGGAAGTCAATTCCACAGGAACTTATGACTTTCAATTTATTAAAATATTACCTTACATTGCTGTACTTGCAGTAGCTTTAACAGGCTTAAACGTAGTCTTAGTCTTAGTTGGCGGTATCGTATTAGCATCTATCATAGGTATTATTTATGGTTCCTTTGATATATTTACAGTATTTCAACTTTGTTTAAAAGGTATTGCCAATATGGAGGACATATCTATCATATCCATACTAATAGGTGGTATAGGTGAATTAATAAAATTCAATGGTGGTATAGACTTTATATTAAATGCAATACGAAAAAGAATTCGCTCCAAGAAAGGGGCTGAATTTGGTATTGGTGTATTAGTTAGTTTAGTAGATTTATGTACTGCTAATAACACTGTTTCTATAATTATAGTTGGTTCACTAGCTAAAGATTTATCTGAAAACTATGGTGTAGATAGAAGAAAAACTGCCAGCCTTTTAGATACTTTTGCTTGCTTTATACAAGGATGTATACCTTATGGTGCCCAACTTTTGGTTGCTTCCAGTCTTGCAGCCATTTCACCATTTTTAATAATGAAATATCTTTGTTATCCATATCTGCTAGGCGTTGCCTCAGTAGTGGCGATAATATTTGGAATACCAACGTTTAAAACGCCAGCTAAAGGTTCATTAAAACTAGAAGAAGACGGGGCTTATACTAATGCTTAAAAGCATATCCCTTTATAGTTCATCAATTTACGCTCTTTAACAAAGAATTAAAATAAAAAAAATAAGCAAACTACCTTTGCAGTTTGCTTCAGACCGTAGAAAATAACCTCTGTTGTTATCCAAAACAGAGGTTATTTTCTTCTACTAGTCTTTATCTCTCGAAGACAACGATTAATCTATCGGGTGTTACGCAGCATAGCTCAGTAAAATCAAACTTCTGAAGATGCAGGTACTTCTTTTAGCCAATCCTCACCATTTGTATATCGTTCTATAATCATTGCACCACTTAAATCGCCAGTAACATTAATTGCGGTAGCAGGTGCATCAGTAATTGTACCGATTAAGACCATGACTGGAATGGATACAGCTGGAAAGCCGAACATTGAAATGATGAACAATTCTCCGACATACCCACCAGCAGGAATTGCCCCCATAACCATAGAAGCAAGCGTAGCACAAACAACTGCTTTAAATATAAGCGCTGGATCCATGAAGTTAATACCTAACACACTGCACATAAAGGAAATTTTGAGTATAGTAATCAAACATGCGCCATCTTTATGCAAGTTTGCTCCTAACGGAATTACCAAATCCCTTACATCGTTAGAAATACCACATTTAGTAGCTGCTGTTAAATTGACCGGAATAGAAGCTGCTGATGAACACGTCCCTAATGATGTCAATGTGGGAGGTATACAATATCTGTAATATCTTCTTACACCTTCTGTTCCGCCTCCGATATACGCAAACAGAGTATTGGATATAAAATAATAAGCAACTGCTGCTGCAAAATATACAATCAAGGTTTTAGCCAGAGAACCGGTAAATTCACTACCATACTGCCCTACTAATGTAGCAAAAAGTGCGCCCAGACCTAGCGGAGCGATCTTCATTACATATCCGACCACTTTCATAATCAACTGTGTACCTTCGTCAAACAAAGCAACCAGATTCTTACCTTTTTCGCCCAGTGCCAGAAGTGCAATACCAACCATCATACTAAATACAATCAGTGCCATTAGATTCTTACGTGACCAGAGAAGTGAAAAATCATTTACTGTAAACATAGCAAGAATATTGGTACTGCTGCTCATATCCTTTACTTCCTCAGTCATATTGATCACAGCACCTTTACCCGGCTCAAAGACAGCACATACGCCAACCATGTACACCGAAGCAAACACCTGGGTAATGATGAATAAAATCATCATTATGCTTAACACTTTGCCTAGCTTCTGCAAACTTTTCATGTTAGCAATAGATGAAACTAAGCTGATAAAAATCATAGGAACCACAACGCAGTACAACAAATTCAAAAACAAGTCGGCTAGAGGCTGCAATAGCGCAGCACCTGGTCCCCAGACAGCACCTATCACAGCACCTATAACCATACTTCCCAATAAGAAAAACGATGATTTATTGTTTTTTAAAAATGTCATCTTATATAATTCCTCTCTGTAAATTAATCTTTTAATTACAGTCTTTTGATTTCATCTATAATATTGGCAACTGCTTTTTTTACATATTTAGGGTCTGTTGCCAGATTTAATCTTACGAATCCTTGATAATTCGCTCCAAACCATTCTCCAAAATCGACTGCTAGACGGCATTTGTCCTGGATAAAGATTTTAGTATCTTCCGGATTAATATATTTACGTAAATCCAACAGAACCAGATACGTCCCCTCCAAGGTAGTTACCACAATTTCAGGAGCTTTTTTACCTAGTTCTTCTTTTAAATACTGGTAATTGCCTTTAACTATCTCTAATACACGTTCCAACCATTCTTCGCCATAAGTATAAGCAGCCTGAGTAGCTGTAGCGCCCATGACATTCACTTCTGACTGATTTACCGTTTTTGCATATTCATCATATCTTTCTCTTATTTTTTCATCGCATATTACGATATGGTTATGAAGCAATCCAGCCAGATTAAATGTCTTAGACGCCGAAGAAACAGTTACAAGATTATTCCGGTACTTCCCGTTACCTACAATTCCCGCCGGAATAAACTTTTTATCTCCAATGATAATGTCCTGATGAATTTCATCACTAACAACAAGTACATTATGCTTTTTACAAATACCCATGATTTTATCCAGTTCTTCTTCTGTCCATACTCTTCCCGCAGGGTTATGTGGCGAACACTGAATAAACAACTTCACTTCATTTTCTATAATTGCTTTTTCAACTGCGGCAAAGTCAATTGTGAAATAGCCATTATTATTTACCAAATCTACAGTAATCAGTTTTCTTTTGGTGTCTTTTACCGCATTATGAAATGGATAGTATACTGGAGTAAGAATCATGCAGGCATCTCCCGGCTTCGTAAAAGCATTTATCATCCAGTACAATGTAGTTACTACACCTGTGGAAAATCTGACCCATTCTTTCTCGATGGGAAATCCATGTCTTTTTTCCATCCAATGTGAGAATGCTTTAAAATAATCATCCGGAATATAGGAATATCCAAATACCCCGTGTCTGCAGCGTTCTACCATAGCCTCAATGACTTTTTCACTAGTTTGGAATTCCATATCTGCTACCCACATAGAAAGCAAATCTGGATCACCGAAACGTACATCCAAGGCATCCCATTTTAAGGAATTTGTTTTGTAACGATCAACCGCATACTTTTTCACAAATTCATTCATTTTTATAAACAGCCTCCTTTTTATTGTTAAGCAGCTTAACTATATTTATATTTATATCACATAAAATTATCATTTTCAACAAAAAAACGCTATGTTTTTTAATTTTTTCAACATTTTTTGTTAAGTTGCTTAACTAAAAATAATTTATTTTATTTTCTTTATAAAACAACTTCATAAAATAAATTCTTGTCTAGTTTTCATTAACCATGCTATACTGCTTGATGATATAGGGAGGTTGTACAATATGGAGCGTCAATCAATACAGAAAGACTTAGAATCCTTAGATTTTTTATATAAAACTTTAAACGTGCGTGCTGAAAAATTATATGATTTTGTATACTACTATAACAAATACATGCAGGAAGCTAAGGATTATGGCACTGGTATTTTTATCAGTATGCCAGAAGTTCATATCCTGACTTCGATTGAACACGAACCTGGAGTCACTATTTCTCAACTTTCAAAAAAACGTAACCGCACCCGGTCTGCTATATCTCAGACAGTAAAATCTCTAGAAAAAGCTGGGTATATTTACAAAGCAAAACGAGAAAAAAACAATAAAGAATTGCTATTGTATCCTACTGAACAAGGTAAAGCTTTATCAAGAGCCCATAAACTTTATGATATTGCTGATATTAGCAGTACTACTGATGCTTTGTTAAAAAAATGTACTGTTGAAGATTTAGATACATTTTATCGTGTTTTAGAAATTTACCTGGAACTTTTCCCGAAAGAATAGGCGTATTAATAACAATGTCTGTTAATTCGTAGTTTGCTTACATTTAAAGGAGCTATCGCACTAAAAAAATTAGTACGGCGGTTCCTTTTTTGTATAAAAATAATCCCCGGACTTCAAAAAGTCCGGGGATTGGAATATGGCTCCTTTTATTTTAATAATCCCATTCGGTGCAGGAAAAGGATAATAAATATGCCTTCTCCAATATGATAATACCACTTGGTTTTTTTTATAATCAAGGGTTACTGCGAAATATTTGAGGAAATTATATCCTATAAGGCCTTCAATTGGCACACCATACTCTGTCTTAAGAAACTTCATGTCCAAAGCCAATATTGGCAGCTTATGAACAGTCATCTTACTACTGATAAAAAGTCTGCTTGATAAATCTTTACCTTATCCGTATTGCCGCTTGAGTCAATCCCATCAACCTCTAATTAACGTGAGTCAGGTGAGTCAGGGGACGGTTCCTTGACTCACCATTTTCCGTATTTTTCGGGACAAACGACCTCTCCCCTGTCCCCTATCTATTATATTTCATGCCTTCTTGGTCTTTTTCCACTTTTAAAACTATACAGATAGGCAAAAATAAATGTGATCATGGGTGAAAGATAGCATAACACCGTATATGGCGCATATTCCATAGTTGAAATTCCCGTTATTGTAAAAATAAATAAGGAATTAGCATTCCATGGAATAAGTGGTGCGATAATTGTTCCTGTATCTGCTATAGTTCTAGTCAAAGTAGTATTTTCAATTCCTAATTCTCTATACTTATCACTTAAAAGTTTCCCTGGTAGTATTATACCAACACTTTGGTCACTTATTGTTGTCAATACACCACTTATTAATCCTGTCTTTAAAATTAGGTCTTCACGTAATTTAATTTTTTGCGTTATTCTTCTAATTATAGGTATTATAAGACCGGTTTCTTGAAATATGCTGCTTAGGCTGATTGCACCTGCTATTATAAGCAATATCGATATCATGGACACAATACCGCCACTAACTAATATTTTATTTAATTCAATAGAATTAGTAGTTACACTAAAACCAGTAAACATGGCAAGAATAATATCATTAAAGTTCGCGTTCTGCAAACTAATAGAAACAATTATTCCAGCAACTAATGCTAAAGCTACTGCTTCTACCATTTTCATTCCTAAAAAGGACATAATTATAATGCTTAAGGGCAAAAGTAATAATAATGGTGAAATAACAAAGTTACTATCAATAGCCGATACAAAATTAAATATATTATCATTTGAAAGAACCAAATTATATTGTTCCCCGATAAAATAATATAGTAATCCTGATATAAAAAATGCTGGCAGTAATGTCTTTAGTATGGATATTAAAGCTTCTTTATAACTTATTTTTACAGTTTCAAGTGCAAGATTAAAAAGACCTGATAACGGAGAACTTTTATCTGCTATAAAGGCTCCTGAAACTATAGCCCCTAAAAGGATATAATTAGGTATTCCAAATATATTTGCTAAGCCTAATAATGCAATTCCAACACTGCTTATAGTTCCAAGTGCTGTACCCATAAATATTGAAACTATTGATATAAGAACAAAAGCCGCAAATAAAAAATTCGTGTTCTGCATATATTTCAGTCCATAGTATAGCATTGTTGGTATAACTCCTGAAGCCATCCATATAGAAATCATAGCACCAATTAATGCTATTAAAATAAACAGAGCTTTGCATTCATAGAGCCCACTTTTGATCATATGTAAAAGTTCAATTAGGGAAAATCCACTTTTTATAAGCAGGCCAAAAGCAATAATTATACTTATAAGAAAACCGTAAAATAAAAATATTTTTAGTGTAACACATCCAATAATTGAAATAAGTGCAGAAATTAAAATAATATAAGTATTTTTTTCAGAAACTTTATTTTCTTTCACACATAATTCCCCCTATCGAATGTTAAATCCAATTTTTTAGAATTTAGTCATTCAATAAACCATTCCAATATATTTCCCAGGAGTCAATGCCGCCATATATAATGCCCGCAAATAGTCCATCGAGCAAGGTCATATAAGAAAGGGTAGCTCTTTCGGCCTTTGCTGAAAAAGCCTTTGTATTTAAAAATAATTTATTTAGTAAGTTTTCAAGTTCTAAGAAATATAATTTAAAATTCTGAATAATTTCTTCTCTTAAATGAGCCGGAGGCATATAAGCCAGTAAAAAAGAAATCAAGGCTGAGAATGCACTTAGCTATATTTATGAATATCTTACTTTTTATGTGTTACTATTTATATTTGTTATATAATGGATATAGTAAAACTTAGTTTTATCTATCCGCGATAACGGCGTCGGCCGGTTCCCTGGACGGGCTTCCCTACTGGAAATTATGCTATCCAGTGGATTTAATACTATTATATGAGGAGGTATACTATTGAAGAGAGAGTTAGTCGCCTACTGCGGACTATATTGCGGGGCGTGCAGCTTCAAGTTGGCGGTTGATGATGCTGATTTTGACCATGTACTGAAAATGCCGACAGGATATGATCAGTATAAAAATAAGTCGTTTGATTTATCTTGCCCTGGGTGTAAGTTGGAAAACATATGTGGTCAATGCAATATTCGCGATTGTGCACAGAAAAACCAAATAAACCATTGTGGGCTTTGTAACGAATTTCCTTGCCCCAAAGTGAAGCAACTTAACAATGACGGAGTGCCGCATCATAGTACAGTGATAGACAATCTTTTATTGTTACAAAAAGTGGGCGAGGAACAATGGCTTGAAATTCAACGACAACAATGGACATGTTCCTGTGGTCGGCGGCTCTCATGGTATTATACCGAATGTCCGACCTGTACACGATGAATTCAGAGCTTCACGGAAAAAACAGGGGAAACACTCAAATGACGAAGAGGGACACTCACGAGGAGGTTTTCATATAATATATCGAGTAATTAAAGCTCACAGGACGGAATATCCTGATCCGATTACATTGACCAAGGGACAACAAATCAGCATTGGCGAAAAATACAATGGACCCGAAAACTGGGATAATTGGTATCTTTGCACATCTTTAGATAACAAGCAAGGATGGGTTCCGAAGCAACTTACCGGCTTGAAAAACGAAACAGGATTGGGGTTAGCACTAGATGACTATACTGCTAAAGAATTAAATGTTGATCTAAACGAAACTGTAATTGGTATCAAACAAATTAATGGTTGGATCTGGTGTATAAGAACACTGAATTCTGATGAGGGATGGATTCCCCTAGAGAACTTAGAACCTGCATGAGTCACGGAACAGTCCCCTACATATTACAGGGATGTTCCGTGACTCATCTATATTCTTTGATTTACATTCTGGGAGAAGGGGCGATCCGCGCCTCGACAAATCCACCCTGATCTTGCTATTGAATGATACATTATTTGGCACTATAGATTATATCGATATCCCCATCCACAAAACCAATGCCTATTGCACATGCACTTCTGAGGATGTCAGCATTTCTTCCCTCTATGAGATATTGTTCAACTAACTTTGTGATAAAGCTTAAGCCCTGTTCCCACTGCTCAATTTCCTTAGTTCTTTTGATATAACAAATATCTTCTCCTGATGTATAATAATCAGAACAAGCCCAATCCTCATCATTTTCTCGAATTCATCTGAACCAGTTAATTGTACATCGTAAGTTCCATTCGAGCCTTCATATATATTAAAATTAAATGCTATTATTCCCTTGGGGAGTTCTTGAGATAATATTTTATCCAGCCATTTGGAAACTATCGAAAAATCATTCATATGTATCCTCCATATTATCTAAGAAATAAGTCAGGGGACGTTCGAAACCACTGATATATCCATGTTTTTTTAGCTTATCTGCATAAATAGCGGAGTCAATCTGCAATATGCTATAAAATTGGCCATCTGTTTCCCAAACACATGGCCACAAAAGGATAGTAGTGCTGCTATCTGAGCTTGTAGTTAGGAACTTCGCCAATTAGCTCAGATGGGATTTCTCCGTTTTCTTCCTCAATAGCTTTTATGATTCTTCTGGCTAGATGCTTCATGATTCTTTCTGGCACTTTTTTTATTGTATTTGCATTGGCATGAGTGGCGTCAATGCTCAGGCCGGTCCCATTAATAATACCTTTTTCTATACACTGGCGGACTACTTCCTGAATAATATCATCGACACTTGTTTCTTTTAATCTATGTCTCCTAAACTTGGTAAGTAGACTGGCTTCTGGCAAATCATCTTCGGGATTTAGTCCCAAAAACCACATATAAGCTAAGTTTAGTCTAGCTTCTTCAATGACTTTGACATCGGATAAGTTATATAGATATTGCAAGATAAGTAACTTTGCTAGCATTTCCGGCTCTTTAGCAGGCCGCCCCAGGTGCTTACAATATGAATCCTTCAGTAAATCGTTAATGAAACTAAAATCAACATTGGCTGCGATAGTCTTCAGAATATGGTCGTTGGGAATTTTGTCATAGAGCACGCTATATATACTTAATTGTTGAGGCACATGTCTAAGCAAAGCAAATCCCTCCATTCCGGCAAACATCTACAGTTATATTTTACCATAATGGAGGGAAGATTGCTTATTTATTGACTTTTTCAGTGGTTTCAGAACGGTAACTAACTCCTTCGCCAAAAGGAATCCCAAAAATAACGATATCTGCATCCTTTTCATTTATTTCTGGCTTGTTTAAATTACACCATGCTCCGCTATTTTTAGCAAATTTATCTCTATTTAACATTTCTTTTCCTCCATCCAATTTCTTTAACAGAATTGGAACTATAAATAATCAAAATCAGGTCCATCTAATGTGTTTTCTTATTATTTACCTTTTGTTTTTTTTATAGATTTTTTTTACATTTTTTGATGCAGTCAAATAAAGCATTGGCGGATACTGCATCATAAATTCCAAAACATCTCCTACTTTGATGTTTTGCTTACAATCTTGTATATCTACTATCATATGGTCACTGCTGCTTCCTATTATCTGAATACCATTAAGCATCGGTATTAGCTTATCATGATCTCCTATATCCTGCTTTCCTACAGCTAGGATCGCCCTTTTTCTTATACCACGATCAGTATATACAGGCTTGTTTCCAAAAGCATCGAAAAATATTTCACCTATAGGATAACTGGGCTTATCCTTTACTTCAACTATTTGCGCATTCAAAATAAAATTATCCTGATGTAAGCCTTCAATATTGAACTTCCTTAAATCCTGTAAATCCCGATTCACAAGTATAGCTTCTCCGATCCTTAAATTATTGATTTTTGTAGGCATTTTTCCTTCCAATAGTAAAGTTAGCGAGGTAGTAGCTCCGCCTGAAACAAGTTCCAGGTTTCTGCCTATTTTTTTCTCTATTTCCTCAGCTACAAGACAAAGTTGACTAAGGTTTTCTACGCTTGGGTTAATTGACCCGTAGCAACCTATATTTGTACCTATTCCATAAAGTTTTACATATTGAAGACTATTCTCAATATATAGTGCAAGATTAATAAGCTCTTCAGTATTAAAAAATCCTTCACGTAAGTCTCCAACATCACACATTAAAACTACCTTATGGATCACCTTTTTCTTTTTGCATATTATTTCAATGTTTTCTACGGTTTCCCACTCCGAATTAAGACTAATATCTACATTGCCTACCATATCTTCAAGTTCACTGAGCATTGGAATCCTAACAAGCATTGTTTGCTTGGCTATACCATGCTTTTTGAGTTTAATTAGCTGTTCCAGCCGAGCACTGGCTATATGTTCACAGCCTGCTTTTACAAGTTCTTCTGCTATTTTAGGATCACCATTAAAACCTTTTACAACTCCTGATATACAAATTCCATTTTGATTACACAAATCAACAAGCTTTTTTGAATTATCGTAGATATAATCTAAATTAATCTGAAGTATCGGATATTTATATTTTTTAGCCATATAACTCCTCCTTAAGGCACACTATTACTGATAATTAGCCACTGCCTGCAGAAGACGGATACTGCGGTGAAAAGAAGGCGCATTCTAGGCGGGAACGTCTTTATGTAGGACGTTCGTTTGTTTCAACACCGATAATTTCTTCTTCTTCGCGATGAGGAACAACCAGCTGGCGCAGACCACAGCAACGGCCGCCGTAGTCACGCCGAATATAAAGATATATTTGTAACCGGCATTTTCATAAATATCAAGCCACTTGCCGTACATGGCGAACATGAAAACGTCCGGGCAATAACCGATGACTGAGGCCACACCGATGCAAGTGCCGGCAACCCGCCTTTCCATTCCGATTTCTTCTATCGCCGCGAAACCAATGGAATAGATGCCTACGCTGATGGCTGATACTGCAGCATCAATGGCGATGGCTTCGGTTAGGGTCAGAGTATCGACGAAGACCATGACGAGCAATAGCACCAGCGTCAGCAGCGTCACCCAGACAATAGCTTTGAGCGTTGAGCCGAACCAGTCGGCAATCGTACCCATGATCGGTCCGCAAAAAGCGCCGAGCGGCCCGGTTACCGTAAAAATAATTGCCGCCGACGCGACGCTGAGATTCATCACATCACTAAAATAAGGGGTAAAGTAAGTTACAATGTTTGTCATTCCATACAGACAAAACATAACGAATGCGAACAGCCAGGTTTCTTTGCGCGTCAAAACATATTTCAGATCTTTCAAGCATATTTTTCCATCGTCATTTTCGTCCGCGTCCGTTTTTACTTTTGAGATTTGATGCAGGGGCACCCATTTCCAGACGATGATAGCGGCAACGAAGTTAAGTGCACCGAGGAAAATTATGTAATACTTGAAGCCAAGCAACACGCTTGCACTGAAGGCTACCAACAGAGCCGAACCGACGGCATTGGCGCCGGCCGTGCACAAATTGTTGACGCAATAAAAATAACCGTATGCCTTGCCCTGCTCATCAGGATCAGTATTCACTCTTACGATTTTCATTCCCGCCGACCAGTACAGCAAAGCGCCGGCGATGCTCATGATTATCCACATGGCGCAATATACGGTATAGTTGACAAAAATAGTGCAAACGAAGACACAAATGCCGGTTATCACCAAGCCGGATATTATCAGTTTTTTAGGATTGACTCTATCGGCGACCCAACCGCCTGGTAAAAAGCATAATACTGCCATGATACCCATTAAAGACATGAGAAAACCAAGCTGTTCATTGGTGCACTGCAACGAATCCTGCAGCGGTTTATAAAAACCAAAGGTTACATATGGAAACATAAAGATGGCGCACTGCGCGAATCCCACAATGGAGGCGATTAGCATTTTATCGAAACTGAGAACTATCTTGCTTTTCTTCAATTTCATCATTCCTTCTTTTTTTATAAGAGGTATGCCCAATCCAGGGATACCCAGCTTAATTGGTCGCCGGAAAAGCCTTGGCGTAGGTTGAGCCCTAGCCCGTCATACTCACCCGCAAAATTCCCCCTGGCTGGTCATATCCCAGCATGGCTGCAGTCGTCGCCAATCGACGCTCTAGCGCCGGCTCACCGCACAATTTGTGCGTCTTATTTTCTAATGGTTTTCCCTAGTTTTCCATTAACTATCGCAGACTGTCTTAGGGCTACTTTGCCCCCCATCAATACAAGGTCTATCCCTTCTGGTTCTCTTAGCGGGTTTTGGTAGGTGGCTTGATCTTTAATTTTATTCAAATCAAATATTGTAATATCGGCGTCTGATCCAACTTTCAGAGTTCCCTTAGGAAGACCGTATCTTTGAGCCGGAAGGAATGTCATTTTTTCAAGCGCTTGTTCAATGCTTAATAACTTTTTATTTTTTACATGCTCACTAATAAATCTAGGGAAAGTTCCAATCCCCCTCGGATGACCCTGTCCGTTAATAAAATCCACGTCACTTCCGATAATACAGGCCGGATGGGATAGTGCCATGTCTACTTCATTCTCATTCATCAGATGGCCTATTAATAAGGTGTTCGGCTCAGATTCTCTCAGTTTCATAAAAAGTTCTTTGGTGCATCGAGTTCCGGCATATTTTCCGATAGCGACTTCAAGCCTAAAATAGCCATCATCTGAAAGTTCATAGCCTTCCATAAAACCATCATCAAAGGCAGCAGAGCCTATATCAGTGCAATATGCAGCGTAAGGATAGCAATCAAATGATATATTTAGTCCCTTTGCTCTGCTTGCGTCAATTATTGCAAGAGCTCTTTCCATTTGTCCATAACCACACATACTACCAATATGAGAAATTTGCAGTGTTGCATTTTCCAATTCTGCAGCCTTAATCATCTCATAAAGAGATGAAATTGACTTCTTCGCACCGTCTCTCATATGAATCGCCGTTACGCATCCAAAGCGGGATGCAACCTTCATCATCGCTTCAATTTCTTCGGAACTAGTCCCTGGCATATATTCAATCCCCATCGAAACTCCATAGCAGCCATGCTTTAAATGGTCTTCCAAAACGTTAGCCATCGTACTAATTTCTTCTTTACTGGCAGTTTGATATTCATCAACTATCCCAACTGCTTTTCTTAAGGAGTACTGAGGAGAAAGCATTGCCAGATTTATTGGAAATCTTATCCTGTCAACTACTTCCAGATATTTGACAGGATCGTCACAGCCTGTCGGAATTCCGCAATTTCCTGCAATGGCAGTCGTGACACCCATTTTCAGCAAAGCATTTGAGTTTTCTAATGTGCATTCATCTTTGGATTCGTTATATTCATCTTCATGTATATGGATATCAATAAATCCGGGAGAAACAATCCTCCCTTTAGCGTCAATTTCATTGATGCCAGCTAAAAGTTCATCAGAGATATGTACGATTTTCCCTCCCGCTATCCCGATATTAAGTTTAGCACTGATTTTACTAGCAGGGTCAATTACGTGTCCATTATTGATTACAGTCTCAAACATTTCTTTACCCTCTCCCCATATTCTGTAAGGCGTGGTTTGGTGAGGCCCTTTAAGTGCATATTACCGGCCGTACCTGAAGAGGCATGTCTATACGGGCTTCCTTATTGAAGGCCTTTATGCCAGAACAGTCGTTTCGTATAGCGCAGACCCTACGCTGTAGCCACGCCGAATATAAAGATATATTTATACCGAGGTTTTTATAAGTATAAAGCTCCTTGCCGGAATTGAACAGGCGTTAACGATTAAAGACAATATTGCCTTTTTAGTCCGGCCAAACATATGGCAAAATAACTTGCAGATTCTGGTAATGCGCTCCAGGAGTTCGTCCACGGCCGCATTTGGTGGTGGGCCACCTTCCTTTTAACGGCCGGCAACATGTTTCCTATTTAATCAAGCTTGTTATATATCGATGGTGTCAAACTTCTCCAACTTACGATCATCTTTTGGCCATCCAGGGTGATACTGCAGCCCTCTTCCGTAATGAAGCCTCCCTCAATTGAAGGAAAAAGCTCCTCTGTTTCACCGAATTCCCTCCCGGCGACATACAGTTTACCGTCCTTCAGAATTATCTCGTTGTCATTCTCGTACTTTCCGCAAAAAGCTGGGTATTTTGAGGTATCAAGATCATTATGATCCACAAGTTCATCAAATGTTTTGATTGGCCTCGGCGTCTGTCCTTTTACAATATCCTGAAGCCCCTCTTCGAAGGTAGCCCTACCCCACGCATCTAAAGGATCTTTGTTCATCAGATAAATCAAAGTCAGGTCTTTGTCCGTATAGCGGAAGATTCTCGTAGAATATCCCGGCCATCCGCCCGAATGAGTAAGAATTCGTCCCATTTGCACGTCATTACCGATAACCCATCCATAACCATAACTGCATTCTTCTCCGTGGCCGTATCGTGTGGGCTTATACATCTCTTCCTGGCTTTTTTGACTTAAGAATTTGTACTGTTGTAATGCCAGGCTCCATTTGAGCAGGTCATAAACATTGGAATTAACGCAGCCGTCCCCTTCAATCCCGTCCACGACGATAACAAAATTGTTGTTTTTAGAATTATCAGGCAATATGTACTGCCCGTTGTCCAAGACATAGCCATATGCGTAGTTTTGAATCTTATCTCCGTCAAGATGTCTGTGGTATACGCATGTTTTATCCATCCCGGCAGGTTCGAATATCTTTTTTTCTAGAAATTCTCCATAAGATCTCCCCGTTACTTTTTCCACGATGCGCGCAAGCAGTGCATATCCCGTATTGCAATAGCTCCATTCTGCATTAGGGGCAAAAAGCGCCGGTGTTCCTGACTTCACGACGAATTCATCCATAATCGTATTATTGGGAATACCGCCGCGCTCACTGGCCTTTTGCACTACCCAGTCCGAATAGTCGGGAAGCCCGCTGGTATGATTTAAAAGATTTTGAATCGTTATCCCCTTATAGGGAGTTCCCGGAAAATATTTTTCCAGCTTATCCGAAAGCGATAGCTGGCCCCGGTCGTGTAACATCATAATTGCCTCTGCCGTGAACTGTTTGCTGACAGATGCGAGTTCACAAACAGTGCCGATATCGAGCTTTCTTCCTGTCTCCATGTCTGCCACGCCCATTGCGTTTTCATACAAAATCTTATCGCCCTGGGCCAAAAGAATGCATCCGTTGAAAAATCCGCGCGTATAAGCTTTGTTTACATATCTATCCATCATTTTTTTTACATTTGATTGGTCTACGTTATAAGAACCGGTAGTCGCTGGAGCGGATCCCGCCGTGCCGCCGGCGAATGCGGTTGTAATAAGGGACACTACGAGAACGGGAACAAAAACTGACAACTTAAAGAGTCTTTCCATTTACTATCCTCCTTCATTTTATCCAAGCTGTTTTAATATCGTCGGACCAAAACTAACTCTTTACAATTATCGAGAATCCATTAAATCCGTATTCCCTCAATTTAGTTCCATCCTCAAGATAGGTATGAGCCGCTTTTGTCTCAGCTGCGGTATCTGCATAGTTACTCATTATATTTTTCAAAGCCACTGCCGTTTCATAAATTTTAATCGGATCTACGATAAAATCATTGTGTGAGCAATAAAGGGCTTTAACATCAGGGCATCTTTCCAAGAGACCATTCATTGTTTTATAAAATTCCTCTATATTTGATTTTCCAAACTCTTTACAGTCGAAATGAGCGTATAAAGCTCCTAAATAAAAGGTATCTCCTGTAAAAAGGATTTTATTTCTGCCATCAAATAGCATAATGCTGTCATTGGTGTGTCCCGGCGTATGAATAACCTCCAGGCTCCTATTTCCTAAGTCAAATCTGTGCCCACCAGTAATCAACTTTGTTTTATAAGGTAGAATTTTAAATTTATTAGGCTCAAAGCCCTTTGGATAATCGTACAAAAACATATCCTGATCCAATTGATTTCCTAAGCCTTCTTTTCCTAGTCCAGTTTCAGCTATTGCCTTTGCATAAGGATCATCAAAAATATGCACTTCATCGAATTTATAATTATCCCCGATATGGTCAAAGTGAAAATGACTATTCACCACCTCAACCTCCCCCTGATAAAGTTCCCTGACAACTGCCCTAATGTCACAGATTCCCATACCAGTATCAAATAGCAGGCTCCGATCCTGTCCTATGATTAAGTAAGCGTTAACTTCTTGAAAATGTTGCGGCTCAGAGATTGCAAATACATCTCCCGGCAGCCGGTAAACATCAAACCATCCTTGATGATTTTCTATGTTTACCTTTTCATATTTGCTGTAATATTCCCTCAAAGTTTCATCTCTCCACTTCATTTAACTCTCCCCTTCAAAGCTTATTACCATTTTTTTTAGCTGCAGCTATCTCATATATAAGCAAATATAATGCCAACTAAAAAAAGCAATAAAATAAGTATTTTTTCTAAATATTTGGATATTTTTGTTCAAATTCTATTTACAAGAAGTAAAATTCTATTTACAATTTTGTAAATAGAATTTTACTTTTTTTCAAAATAGTAATAATATCCTAAGTAAATAAGCAAATTTTATATTCCGTTATCCCGTTCCCCAAGAGTGAGTCAATGACTTCCGGCCACTTGCCCGGTAAAAATTAGTCAAGAGGAGGAGATCTTTGTGACAACTCCGGAAGATGTGCCCTCCAAACGATGTACAGTCCAGCGTGGCACAGTGCATGTTAATGAGTCTGACCGTCTCTTGGCGATTGATTTAACAAAAATATGCTGCGGCAAGACAAATGGGGTTCTTTCAGGCCGAAAAAACGATTACTATGTAGATAAAATTTTACAACGCGGAGCGTATCCACTCCGCGTTGAGGTGTAGATCTTATATAGAATTTAGGCAGCTATTCTGGAAGTTTGCAACTTAAATCTGTCTCATTTTAGGGGACATTACATCATAGCCTGCGTGTTAGCTTAAATAAGAACTTAAGTTTCGTGCCTGAGCACAGCGGAAGGAATGATAGTAAAAATGTACAGCCAAATTGCTTCTTCCATATTTGCTATACAAAACTTTTTCGATGAAATCGCCATAATTGACATGAATGGTATTATACAATATTGTATGATTTTCGTACCTAATGTATATAGTTTTACATCTGATGAAGTTATAGGAAAGCACATTTTTGAAATATTTACTTCTTCAAACGAAGAAAATAGTGAGATCTATCAAGTATTAAAGACAGGGAAACCGATAAGCTTCTTTCAGGAAAATTGCATCACATACAAAGGAGATATCATCAAAGGATATAGTAGCATATATCCAATTTTCAGGAACAAAAAACAAATAGGTGCTGCCGTTGCTTTAAAGTTTATAGATTTTGGCTTTCAAAGTGAATTTATTCAATTATTTGATAATAATAGCGGTATTAGAAGTCGTGGTACTGATAATTATACACTTGATGATATTATTACTGCCGACCCTTACATGCTAGATGTCAAAAATAAGATACAGAAGGTAGCAAAAAGTAATTCTTATGTATTAATACAAGGAAAGACCGGTACTGGAAAGGAAATTGTAGCTCAATCCTTGCATTTCGCCAGCAATAGGGCCAGTAAGCCCTTCATTTCACAGAATTGCTCTGCAATTCCAACAAATTTGTTAGAAAGCACTCTTTTCGGTACAGAAAAGGGTAGCTTTACCGGCGCCACTACAAGCAAAGGCCTTTTTGAATTAGCAAATGGAGGTTCTGTATTTTTAGATGAAATTAACTCTATGGATATTTCACTTCAAAGTAAACTATTAAAAGCTATTGAAGATAGATACATTAGGAGGTTAGGAGGCCATGAAAATATAAATATAGATATCCGCATAATAGCAGCAATAAATGAAGACCCCTTTGTTGCCGTCAACGGAAACCGACTACGTGAAGATTTATTTTATCGCCTTAATGTAGTTTGGCTAAAGCTTTCCACCTTAAAGGATAGAAAAAACGATGTATCACTGCTCACCAGCTACTACATCTCTTATTTTAATCGAATTATGAAAAAAAATATCTTAGGATTGCACTCTGATGTAGAAGATATCTTTTTGAGACATATTTGGCCCGGAAATATACGCGAGCTGCGAAATGTCATTGAAGGGGCCTTTAATCTTGTAGAAGGAAAATATATCACACTAAAGGATATCCCTGATTATTTAAAAGATACACTCAGTATTGAAAATCACGCTTCGGAGTCCTCCTCCCTGATAGAGGATACATCGCTTACAAACACAAAAAAAGGCGATTATGCCTCTCTAGTAGCATCTTACGAAAAAAGTCTACTTACGCACGCACTGGCTACCTCTAGAAACAAAGCAGAAGCTGCAAAAAAACTCCATATGTCAAGGCAGGCATTTAACAATAAGTTGAATAGATTCAACTTAAAATGAATATCTCATTTCCTTTTTTGAGCCAATTTAATTTATATATGGGTTAAGTACATCAGCACCACCCGTCCAACGGGTGGTGCTGATGTAAAAAAAAACAGACGTGGGGACGATGGTTGCATCTTGATCAGACAGTACCACCGCCCTCACGTCTTTCCGGAAAGTTTTATCAGTATGTATACTAGTTGGTTAAAGCGTTAACTATAAAAAGTATCCTGAAAAGATAATTTGGGTATAGTAAAGGATACGATAATAGCTGTTAACAGGAACGGAGATCCCGAAACATATGAAGCAAGATTGCCAAAACAATGAAAGTTTGCTTGACGGCATTAAATATAAGCTGCGAAACCTGCAGTCACTGATTAATCATGCCCAGGAGGCCGAGGCCGATGGACAAATGATTGTCAATAGCCTGCGGGATACCTATAAACTTCCCGGAAGTTATCTGTTGGACAAAGATATCACAATCAACCTCGGCAGTATCCGGGATATATTTAATCAAAATGATGATATCTACATCAGAGAGTTTACGATTACCGCCCTGGGATTAAAAGCAGCCATCGCTTATATTGAGGGCATGGTTGACAAAGAAATAATCAGTCAGACTGTTATCCACCAATTGCTATCACCCAAGCTGGGCGAAACCTGCACAGATACCAGGCAATTATTTGAATGTATTCATACTTCGCTTACTTCCGCGGCAGTTAAAATTGAGACCAAAATGGAGGCAATTGTCAAAAGCATGTTATCAGGCGATACGGCATTGTTTGTGGATAACAATGCCGCCGCTGTGATTATTGCCACCCGTAAGTTTGAATTACGGGCTATTTCTGAGCCGATGAATGAATCTACTGTCCGGGGGCCGCGGGATAGCTTTACTGAGAATTTACAAGTGAATATCACCTTATTGCGCCGAAGGTTGGTTAATCCGAATTTTATTGTAAAAAAAATGGCTATTGGCATGCGCTGTGAGGTTGATGTTGCCTTGGTCTATTTCCGGGGTATTACCAATCCAAGTTTGGTTTACCAGGCAGAGCAGCGGTTAAAAGGGTTAAAGGTGGATATGGTAAGCAGTAGCGGGATGGTTGAGAACCTGATTAATGATCATCCATTTTCACCTTTTCCCACCATTTATGCCACTGAGCGCCCGGATAAAATAGTTGCCGGTATGATGGCCGGGAAAATCGCGATCCTGGTAGACGGGACACCCTTTGTGCTGTTGGCTCCAGCAACTTTAATTGACTATATGCAGGCAGGCGATGATTATTATGAAAACTGGCTGGTGGGTTCGCTGCTTAGACTGACCCGCTGCTTGGCTGCGGTATTTGCCATGACTACGCCGGCATTATATGTTGCGGTGACAACTTTCCACCCGGCCTTAATTCCCATACCGTTGATGTTAACAATTGCAACCGCCCGAATTGGTATACCCTTTCCGGCCTTCCTTGAAGGACTGCTGATGGAAGTGTTACTGGAGATTCTGCAGGAGGCAGGCGTAAGGTTGCCCAAAACAATCGGACCGGCAATATCGATTGTTGGCGGGCTGGTTTTAGGCGATTCTGCCGTACGGGCCGGTTTAGTTAGTGCCCCAATGGTAGTGATTATTTCTTTTACCGCTATTGTTTCGTTTGCCTTGGGCAGTTACCGGATATCAATGCCGCTGCGCCTGTTTAGAGTGGCGCTAATGATTGCCGGGGCTGCTCTGGGTATGTTCGGGGTAATAATGGGCGTAATTGCCATTATCATCCATCTTAGTACGTTGGAATGCTTTGGCGAGCCCTATCTTGCGCCGCTGACCCCCAAAAATAGTGCGCGACTGAGTGATCTAAAAGATACTGTTATTGTTGCGCCACCGCTAGCTATGAAAAGCAGGCCGGCCTACCTGGAGCAAGTGGACAGCGAAAAACTGGAAGACAAGTAATAGGGCGTGATAGTATGAATCAGAGGGCAGGCATTTCCCTGCTGCAGTTGTTTATAATTTATATTAGTACTGCGTTTGGCGCTGGTATCTTGTCTTTACCCCGCGCGGTTGGCACTGTGGCCAAAGAGGATATGTGGCTGTCAGTGTTTTTAGCCAGTCTGGTTATGGGATTTTCCCTATGGTGTGCCATAACCTTAAGTGAGCGGTTTCCGGAAGTCACTTTGATAGAATATCACCGTTTGCTGTTGGGACCGCTAGGAGGGCAACTGCTTAATATATGTTACGTGCTGATACTGGTTATTTTAGGCGCAGCAGCACTGCATATGTTTACATCTGCTGTAAAACTATTTCTATTCGATTTAACACCACCTTATATTTTGGTGGTTGGTCTTTTGGTTACTGCTGCTTATGCCGGCCAGTATGGTATTGCGCCGCTTATTCGCATGCAGCAGTTTATGGTATTTTATGTTGGCCCTTTTTATATAACTCTTGTTTTATCCGGGTTTCTGCGGATGGATTCCACTCATCTTCAGCCCTTTTTGGCAAGCGGAATTATACCGGTGCTTAAAGGGGTAGTGCCGGGTGCATTTGCCTACACCGGGCCGGAACTTGTAACCGGCTTGCTTTTTCCTTTTGTCACTCGCAAAAAGCAAGTTTTTAAGACCGGGTTGTATAGTACGGCTATGCTGGCAGTACTATACACGGTGATTACTGTTATTGTCCAGGGCGCGCTGGGGCCAGATGAAATCAATGTCACGACCTTTCCGACAATTACCGCTTATCGGGAGGTAGATATTCCCGGCACTTTTATTGAACGGATGGATGGCTACCTGCTAATAGTTCAGATAATATTTTACTTTTTATCGCTGGCTAATTTACTGTATTTTTCGGCGTTTGGCTGTTCGCGGCTGCTGCAAGGTGAATATAGCAGACCCTTTGTCGTCTTATTAATACCGGTTTTCTTTTTTGTTGTGACGTTGCCCCAAAATGCGGAACAAATTAACCACTTTTACCGCCTGGGCAATTATCTGGCGCTTACGTGGGGAGTGCTGATTTTGCCCGGTTTGTTGCTGATTGCTAAGCTGCGTAATCTCTACGGCAGCAAATCATAGAGTTTTATTTGCTGGATTTCGGCTAGGGGGGATTAAGTAAGGTGGTTGTGCATAAACGCTTAGTGCTGGCCGTATCTCTGGTTATTATTGTTTTATTCACAGGCGGCTGCTGGGATAGAACAGAGATGGAAAACAGGGGATATGTACTGGGAGGGGCGATTGATGCTGTTTTGCCGGAAGCCAAGGGCCGCTATGATCTTGAGAAGGCTTTTCAAGACACAGGAACGCGCCGGTACCGCCTGAGTTATAGCTTGCGAAAGTTCAGGACGGGTGGAGGTGAGAAAGCTGGCGGCAGCAAGGAGGAAAGCATTGTGTATTCCGCAGAGGGGGACTCCATGTTTGCGGCTACCCGGGCTATGTGGGCTGAGGCTGATTTTGGCATGTTCCTGGAAGGTATGCAGGTCCTGCTGGTAAACGAAGAGGTAGCGAGCCAAGGGGTTAGGGAAGTATTTGACTTCTTTGCCCGTAATCCTGAAATGCGCCGCCGGGCAAAAATCTATGTTACTAAAGGGCGGGCCGAGGATTTTTTACGAACTAACTCCAAAAACGGTGAAATTAGAAGTCTTTCCTTGGCTAAACTGAATGACAAGAAAGTTCAAACCTTTACCACGGCCAGCGAATTTGGTTATGTCTCGGAGGCCCTTCATAGTAAACGGGGATTTGTAGTCCCTGTTATTTATCTGGAAGGAGATGTATTTAAAGCAGCCGGCACGGCAATCTTTAACGGCAAAGGGCAGATGATGGGGGTAGCTGGTGAGTCTGAGGCAATCGGCGGCAAGATGTGGCGCAGAACAATAAAGCAAGGGCAAATCGTGGTGCCTAATCCGGAGAAGCCGGACGGTCTTGTAGTGTTCGAATTACTTGAGTCAAAGGTTAGAGTAAAGCCTGATTTTCAGGGCGACACCATTCGCTTTATTCTTGAGGGCGAATTTGATGGCAATATTGGTGAATGTTTACCGATGGGCGAAGAGGCACTTAATGATAAATTTCTGCAAATGACCGCCCAAGCAGTGACCGAGGAGCTTACCAGGCATGCCTATGCCGCTTTTCAGAGAATGAAGGATGTGCGGGCCGAGGGGGCGGAATTAGGCGATATTATCCGCCGGAAAAATCCGCAGTATTGGGAACAAATAAAAGACCGGTGGGATGATGAGGTATTTCCTACTACTGAGGCTGATGTTACCATCAAGGTAAAAATTAGAGGTACCGGCATGATCCGTTAGAATAAATTCATAGTCAGGATAGCAGCTGCTAGCACTATATAAAGCCACCCGCCGACGCGGGCGGCTTTTTCGGCTTTTTGATGATTTTTAACGCGGGCATCCTTTATACAAAAAACAAGTGAATAACCGGCTGTTAGCAGCAGGAATAAAGCTAGCTGGGGATTTAATGATGCTTGCAAAGCTTCCATTAGGCGTTGCGTATTCATGTTAGTGTCATCCTGCTTCACTCCAATACAATGATCGTTATCTGCTTATTTTCCAGAAAAACAGGCGTAATATACCTGTCTGCCTTATTGGGGGGCAGGATATTTTTTGTGAACCAGATAAAAGGAAAGATGGAATAAGCTTCTAAAGATTATGCTCATACGCTCCAGCTCTGATTATTGATGAAATATATCTCATTGTCAGTCCATTCACCGTCTTCCAGGATGAATGCTTTACGTATGCATTCATACAGCATTCCCGCCTTAATCGACACTCGCTTTGACGCGGGATTGTCCAAATTTATGTGCGCTTCAAGACGATGAAAGTTTAATTGTTCAAATCCAATCCTTATAAGACCCTTTAATGCTTCAGTAGCGTATCCGTTCCCCCAATACTGATTATGTATGGTATAGCCAACGCGCGCATATTGGAAGTCGTCACGCATATGTGTGGTTATATCACAATTGCCTATAGATTTTCCATCGCTGCTACAAAAGATATTGAACATATAACAAATATCCTGTGTACTTAAATTTTCTCGTACTTTTAACTCCTGCAAGAACCAAGTTTCTGTTAAGAATTTTGTCTCAAGCCAGCCTTCATCAAAACGAGATTTTGAAGGCTCTTGACCACAATACCCTTCTAGCCATACCTTATAATCGTCACTAAAAAGAGGTCTTATTACAAGTCTATTTGTTTCTATCGTTAATTTTGAATACTTGATCAAGGACACACCTCCCTCATAAAATAAAAATAATCTGTTTGTATTATTCTCAAACAAGGCTTAATTGGTGACTAGCTTTTCTACTTCGCCAGTTGGCAGAATAACGTTAATGATTCGAACTGTTAAAGTCTTATTTTTATGAATAAGCGTGATAAGTTGCATGTATTCTCTCCCTTGAAAGACACGTGAGGACTTTTAAAAATTCCCTTGTATCTCTTCTTCCAATCTTTCCATAAATGATTGAAAATAAGCTATTCTTTCTTCAGCTATTTTCTTTGCCTTTTCAGTATATAACAAATCAGACATATGCTTTAGTTTAATATCAAATTCAATTTGGGCACTATGTAAATGCTTGTCTTGTATTTTTCCATTCCATTTTCCGCTCATGTTGGCCATAATATATGCCTCTAAATCATCAGGTCTATAAAATATTCTACAGCCATGTTTTCCGACCCATCCAAAAGTACGAGCTATACCAATCGCACCTACTGAATCCAGTTTATCTGCATCAAAAAGGATTTTCTCTTCAATTGATTCTGGTTTCATATTAGTTCTAAACCTATGTACACGGATACATTTTTCTACACTACGAATTTTATCTATAGGAAATTCTGTTGTTCCCAGGAACTTCCCTGCCATTACTGCTCCTAAGTCCGCATGATTAGTATTACCTGTATTATCAGCATCCTCTTTGATACGGGCAATATCATGCAACAAAACAGCAGCCCTTAACACATCTAAGTCAACATTATCATTTTCAGATATTTTTAAAGCCAAGTTGTATACGCGAAATACATGCTCAAGGTCGTGAGCAGAACAAGATAATTGTTCTTCGACATATTTAATTATTTTGTTTTCTAGTTCATTTGTCATATCTATACCTCCACCAAATTTCAACCTCACTCAAAAGATACATTGTCGAGTTGAAGCGCACCTCACTGATCCGGACTTGCCCTAGTCGGGAGGGCTTGGCTCATGTAATCGATGGTCGCACCTTACCCAAAATCGCTTTTTAACTAAGTATTTTTTCAGCGGTTTGGGCGGATTCCATCGATTCAAATACACTACTCTATTCCCTATTTTGAAATATTTGCTGCACAAACCTAAACCCCTGCTAAATTAATACAAATTTAGCAGGGGTTCTTCTATGCTCGGGACTAGGAGACGGTGGTAAGGAGAACAATTCAGTGTTTGCGCTCACGATTCCATAGCCTGCTTGTCCGCAAACATAACGGTAAATGGTTATTGATACATACGTTTCGCTATAGTATTAAAGACTCTTGATTTGGTTGAACACCTCTGTAATATCCGGTAATTCAGGAATAGAATAAAGGTTGACCCACAGCACTTTACCATTCTCGTCAATCAACACATTGGCGCGTTCCGAAAAGCCTTCCTGCTCACGAAACAGGCCGTATTTACCAGCGATTTCACCGTGCGGCCAAAAGTCTGCCAGCAGTTTTACCCGGGCAATACCCAGTTCTTTCGCCCAGGCATTTTTGCACGGATAGGAGTCAATACTCAGTCCAAGCGGCACAACATTATATTTTTCAAACTCTGCTAAATTGTCTTCCAATGCTTTCATCTGTTGGGCACAAACTCTGGTCCAGGCCAGGGGATGCCACGATAACAGCACTTTCTGGCCTTTATAGTCTGATAGACGAATCTCATCGCCGCGATTGTCCTTTAAAACAAAATCAGGTGCATAGTCTCCAACCGTAATCAGGTTCATAATGATCGCCTCCATTTATTTAGGTAAAAGCCAAGTACAAACAAAATAATCAGCCAACTACTTGCCTTTGATAACCTCAACCATCGTTCGTCTCGGCTGACAGAGCAATTCTTTAACACTTTCTCTAAATTGCTCATGTGTTACATGGGCGTCATGGGTTCCAATTATAACATCAATATTAGGAAAGTGCTCATTGATTAATGCGCGATATTTTGTTTTATAAGGGCATAACGCATCCATACAGTAAGAAAAGTGGATAGCATCTACCCTAAATTCTACTAATGAACGAATTCGATTCAATAGTTTTTCCGGGCCGGCTAACGTTGGACAACCTGCACAATTGATGATACCGATTAGGTCCAGACTCTCATCGTTAGCATACCTGCTGAATTCTCCCTTTCTCTTTCTTAAATCATGAAGACAGCTGACTGACGAGCAGCCAGACTCCTGTGTTGCTGCAGAGCAAGTTAAAATACCAATTCTCACGACTATACACTCCCTTTCCTGAGCAGCTTTACTATTCCAAAATCACATTATCTTAAGTACTTTTCCAGTGATTTCGGCGCTTCCCTTAATTGAAATATTTGCAATCAAACCCTAAAACTCCTGCCTAAAATAATACCAATTAGGCAGGAGTTTCTCTCATTTCTTGATTATTTCCTTTTATATATGACTGTTGTTAATATCTACTTTTAAATTCAGTACGTCGGTAAAAAATTCTACCGGAACCAGTGTTTTGCCATTAACGATTTCAGGTGCATAGTCTAATCGAATAGCCATTTTTAACTTGCCATAATCTTTACTACCTATTGTCACGGTGGCCATTGTGCGTGACCCATTTTGTAGATCGACGGTTCTGGTATCACTGTTCCAAACTACATCATAGCCCAGGTTTTCTGCTATAACGCCCAAAGGAAGCATTACCGTATCGCCATTGGTTTTAAGAATATCATTTTCACTTAACGCTAATTCTCTTCCGTTCAAAATAATAGTGCCTGCCCCGATATGAACTTTTATATCAGCTTTGACAGGAAGTAGTACCACCTTGGTTGCTGTGGCCTGTCCGGGCATGCTCATAGTCATGATGTCATACCACACAACTAATTCAGAGCCCTCTTTGATATCGGAAGTGTGTGCAAATATCTCCGGTCTAATTGTCACAAGTCTATCAGAATTTGTGCAAAGTACCTTTATACTTCCGTCTTGATTGTGTTCTAAATTGGCAACCTTCATGTACATTCCTGCACTACCTTTATTGGGTGTACCCACAATTAAAGCGATCGCATTGCCTTGCGGCGGAATACTTTTTGTAACTTTAGGACCATAGTAAGCGGTTACTGTATCGCCACTTTTCAAGTCTTTAAATGGGATTTGTGTACCATCCTCTGCATTAAGAATATAGGCACTGTCTTGTACATGTAAAACAATTTCGTTATATGCACCTTCGCCTAAAACTCTTACTTGATTTTTGTTGATTTCTATAATTTTTCCGTTTGTAGATATTACATTGTATACAGGTCTCTCGATTATTGGCATTGCAGATATAGCACTTATCTCCTGGGCAAACACTATTGACATATTTAGAATCACTGCAATTGCTACTATTGCTGATAAAAGCTTTTTCATTATTTTACCTCCTGTTTTTATGTAGTGGTTAAATGCTTACCATTCTTTATTTCTGGGGTTCTATTTTATTCCCACGCAATTAACATCTACATATTATTTAACGCTATACCAGCAAAAAAGTAACGCTAGATCGCGTTACTCAAAACGATAAATTACGAAAAGCAACCTCAACTCCTCATTATGCAAAGGTTTAGCAATTTTTCGCCCAAAACGCGCCCTTGGCGGACATCACACTATTAGTATTAAGTACATAACATATTATGGAAAGTCAGATTGTAAGGGAGGACTCGATATGGGATTTTATATTAAAGTAGAATCAGACGTAAAAATTTATGTAGAGGATCTTAATCCCAGTGGCTGCAAGACGATTCTATTTCTCCATGGTTGGCCTGCAGACCATACGATGTTTGAGTATCAGTTTAATCAATTGCCTAATATGGGCTATCGCTGTGTAGGAATTGACCAAAGAGGCTTCGGAAAATCCGATAAGCCTTGGACGGGATATGACTATGATACATTATCGGATGACATTCGCTGTGTGGTTGATGCTCTCGATTTACATGATTTCACACTCGGCGGTCATTCCACCGGGGGCGCAATTGCCATTCGTTACATGGCTCGCCATCAAGGATACGGTGTATCCAAACTGGCCCTTTTTGCCGCTGCAGCACCTAGTCTTATTCAGCGTCCATATTTTCCTTACGGCCTAAAAAGAGAAGATGTAATTAAAATCATTCAAGGAACAAATACCGATCGTCCGGAAATGCTGAGGGAGTTTGGGGATACATTTTTCTTTCAGCATGTAACTCAGGCTTTTTCCGATTGGTTTTTCCAAATGGGCCTACAGGCGGCAGGTTGGTCCACTGCGGCAATTGCAAATACTTGGCTAGATGAAGAAAAGTTATTTGAGGATCTCGAAAAAATACATGTGCCTACTCTAATTCTCCATGGCATTCATGATAAAGTTTGTTTGTTTCCATTAGCGCTGGCCCAACATGACGGAATTAGAAATTCCATACTTGTGCCGTTCAAATTTAGCGGTCACGGAGTGTTCTACGACGAACGCGATGAATTCAACAAAGAACTAACCAAATTTATAGAGGAGTAAAGTTACAAAATCGGGGTTCCCACATTAAACTCGAAACTGATATCGCGATAATAGTAGTACCCTCGCCATAAACTGGCGAGGGTACTTTGCTGCAAAATTAAAAATTATACTTTAAAGGAATTACGATTCTTCCACATATGCATTGGTAATCTTTTTGCATAACTGGATAAAACAATTCAACTCTGTTTCCGTTAATGTATTCTCAATTAAATTCATGATTTCATTTCTGAACTGCTCTGATCTTACAAGAAAATCCTTGCCCGCGGGAGTAATGAGGATGTCATAGGCTCTCCGGTCAATCTCCTGCCGTTGTTGTATGATATAGTTTTTCTCTAACAGTCGTTTGGTTAGCTTGGACATTCCCGCTTGGGTGATTCCACGAATCTCGGCCAACTCTTTAGTAGTTTTAGAACCTTGTTTATCCAAGATATCCAATACCATATATTGTGCTGTTGTCACTCCCTGAATATTAAAGCGGTTAATATTGCTGATAATCATACATTGAAAAGGGATATAATATTCTTCCAACTCTTTTTTTGCCATAAATATTCTCCCTACCTCGTAATATATTCTTTTAAATATTGTCCTGTAATAGAAGAATTACAGTTTATTAACTCCTTTGGTAAGCCTGCGAACATTACATTACCGCCATTTTCTCCGGCAGAAGGTCCGAGATCAATAACCCAATCGGCCTGACTAATAACATCTAAATTATGTTCTACCACAATTACGGTACTTTCTTGTTCAACAAGGCGGTCTAAAATTTTTAGAAGCAAAGATATGTCCGACATGTGAAGTCCGGTAGTCGGTTCGTCCAACACATAAACATTCCCCCGGCTTTCCAGCTCAGCAGCAAGTTTCACTCTTTGCAATTCACCGCCAGATAAAGTATTTAACGATTGGCCAAGTGTAATATAAGTCAAGCCTGTATCTTCCAGCCTTTTTAAGGTTGCTGCTATTTCTTCTTCACGGAAAAAAGTTAAGGCTTCATCAACCGTCATGTTTAGCACTTCGTTTATGTTTTTGCCGCGTAGTTTGTAATGTAATACTTCCTTCATAAACCGGTTGCCTTGACAAACCTCACACATAGTTACCACCGTATCCATGAATGCCAAATCCGTATATATTACTCCTGTCCCCTTACAATTTGGGCAAGCCCCTTGTGAGTTAAAACTAAATAAAGCGGGTTTTACATGGTTCTCTCCTGAAAATAGTTCTCTTATTTTATCAAATATCCCTGTAAAGGTAGCAATATTGGACCGCTTTGAAACCTGAACCGGCTTCTGATCGATAAGAATCGTATTAGGGTAAAATTTAGGCAACACCTGATTGACTAAGGAACTTTTTCCTGAACCGGCAACTCCCGTTACTACTGTCATAACCCCCTGGGGAATATTCACACTAATATTTTTAAGGTTATGCAATTGCGCATTTTTCAGTGATAACCAGGTACCTGATTTTCTCACGTTTTCTTTTAATCTTGTCTGGCTGCGTAAATATTTGCCGGTTAGTGTATTTGATTGTGCCAAACCAGCAAAACTGCCTTGATACGAAATTTTTCCGCCGTTTACTCCCGCTTTAGGCCCCATATCAATAATATAGTCAGCAATTTTTATAATGTCCGGATCGTGCTCAACAATGAGTACGGTATTCCCCCTGTCACGTAACATTTTCAACAAATCATTAATTTTATTTACATCGTGAGGATGTAACCCAATGCTCGGCTCATCAAATATATAGGTAATATCTGTTAAGCTGCTGCCTAACTGTCGAACCATTTTTATTCGCTGTGATTCTCCGCCCGAAAGAGTTGAAGTTTCACGGTTTAGGCTCAAATAACCTAAACCAATTGAATTTAAATGTTCGAGCCGATTGCTTATCGCCATGACCACAGTTGCTGCGCGAGGAACGGTAATGGTCCGGATGAAATCCAGCAAATCAGCAATTTGCATTTCAACGCATTCGGCTATATTTTTATTGTTTATTTTGCACTCTAAAGCAGCAGGATGTAACCGGGTGCCACCGCAACCAGGACATACTCCTTTAGCAACAATCTTAGTTACCGCGTCTTTATATTTGGCCGCTTCTCCCTCCTCTTTTTTCAGGAAGCTTCTTTCAATTCTTGGTATAAGCCCCTCATAGAGGGAGGTTTTCGGCCATTCAGGATCAGTAGTAGTTACTTTAATATCTGATTTAAACAAAAGCAATTCTAATTCTTCCTTAGTATAATCACGTATTCTTTTATCGTTATCAAAAAATCCCGAGTGAATATATCTTTTTAATCTCCAACCTCCCGGTTCGAAAGTTGGAAATAAAATAGCACCTTCGTTAAGGGATTTATCTTTATCCAGCAAGCGTTCAATGTTTACCGTATCAACTTTTCCCAATCCTTCACATTCAGAACACATCCCCAACGGATTATTAAATGAAAAAGCATTAGAGTAGCCAATAAAGGGATTCCCTACGCGTGAGAATAATAATCTTAGCAACGAATATATATCTGTAATCGTTCCAACGGTTGACCTCGCATTTCCCCCTATTCGCTTTTGATCGATAATAATTGCAACAGGTAAGTTTTCAATACCATCTACATGTGGCTGTCCATAATGCGGCAGCCGGTGACGAATAAAACTAGAATACGTTTCATTTAACTGTCTTTGTGATTCTGCTGCTATTGTATCAAATACTAACGAAGATTTACCTGAACCCGAAACACCGGTAAAAACCGTAATTCTCTTCTTGGGGATCTTTACATTAATATTTTTAAGGTTTTTTTCTCTCGCGCCAATTACCTGGATATATTCTTTAACATTTTTCGTATCCATAAAATCACCTTTCCCAAAAGCTATTATCCTAAAGTAAAATACATTACCGTGTAAATATTTAACTAGGTTAAGTATATGTTACTACTTTTCTTTTGGGATTGCAAAAGAAACTCTTGCCTATTCCGCAAGAGTTATTTATTACTCTAGAAGTATTTACGATATGTCCAATCAAATCTATAATGATCATGTACGAGGCAGTTCCCTGTCGCAAAGAAGAAATGGCTATGGAACACTGCCACCAGTTTAGCCGGAGGATGTATTATCATGTATATGTTAGATCATAGAAGCTCCCTCCCTTTATATACTCAACTCTATCAACAAGTTCGCTCTAAAATTCTTGAGGGCAGCCTTCCCCCTGGAACCAAAATGCCCTCCAGCCGTAAACTGTCCCAGGATTTATGTGTAAGCCGAAATACCGTGGGAATGGCCTATGACCAGTTGTATTCCGAAGGCTTTCTTGCCTGTAAGGCTCGAAGCGGTTTTTATGTAGAGGATTTAGGTTTGGCCGGACTGAAAAACACTTCGCTGCATCTCAATGAACCCCCGGAGCCAGAAACAGAAACAAAAGATATCCAATATGACTTTACCTATGGAAAGCTGAGTCCAAAATCCTTCCCCTTTGCTAAATGGCAACAAGTAACGAACGAATGTCTGCGCTGCTATCAGAACCAAATGCTAAATTATAGCCATTTTCCGGGAGAAGCGGGACTACGAAGACAAATCTTACATTACCTGCGGGAATATAGAAATATCCAATGTACCCTAGATCAGCTGATCATTGCTCCAGGAACCCAGCATTGCCTGCTCTTAGCAGGCCAGCTTCTGAAACCCCAAACTTCCACGATAGCCATCGAAGACCCCGGTTTTAGCGGAGCCTATGCTGCCTTTACCAATCAGGACTTTCGTATCCACCCCATCCCCTTAGATCACCATGGTCTGAAAGTAAAAACCTTGAACCATTCTGCCGCGAAAGCAGTCTATGTAACCCCCTCTCATCAATTCCCCACTGGGTGTATTATGTCCATCACAAGACGAATCCGCCTTATAGAATGGGCCAATAAACAGGATGCTTATATCATCGAAGACGATTACAGCTCCTATCTCCGCTATGATGTGAAACCTATCCAACCCCTGCAAGCACTAGCTCCAGATCGAGTCATCTATATCAGCAGTTTTTCCAAAATACTCTCTCCTGCCATTCGCATAGCCTATATGGTGCTGCCGGAGAGCTTGGCACAGGAAATTCATACACTATACCAAAGTGTCCCCTCACCTGTCCCTTTCCTCATGCAAAAACCGCTTGAACTGTTTTTCCAGCAAGGCCATTGGGATAGTCACCTACGGAAAACCACCCGGTTTTTTAAGAAAAACCATGACGCCCTCCTCCGGGCACTACAACAAGAATTTGGTGATACCCTATCCATATCCGGCAAAAACGCAGGCCTGCACCTGCTGCTGCAAATCAAATGGCCCATGACTACCGCAGAATTAGTCTCCCGAGCCTATCAGGCTGGTATCAAGATACTTCCCGCAGATAAACTCTGGGTTCAATCGGAACCTAATGCAGCTTCCATTCTTCTAGGATTTGGCGGCATCGCACTGGATGACATTCCTACCGCTGTCCGGTTGTTGCGAAAAGCGTGGCTTCCTTGATTAGGAATAAGCAGTATAAAAAGTACCACCAGGCAGGCTAGAAACTATTGTTTCAACCCGTCTGGTGGTACATTTTTCATAATAGACTTCTTACATAATCATACCCTGTTGGTAAGCCTTACTCTCATACTCCATAATTTTTATCGCATGAGAAACAGCAGACTCGCCAAATAAACGTGATACAACATGTAACGACACATCAATTCCCGCGGAAATTCCGGCAGCAGTGATGATTTTCCCGGTATCCACAAAGCGTACATTCTCCTTAACGTCTACCGTGGCATCCAGCTCGGCCAGTTTGTTTAGAAAATGTCCATGGGTAGTGGCAGGCAGGCCTTGAAGTAAACCTGCTTTGGCAAGGAACATCGCCCCATTGCAGACCGAAAGGGTGATTTCGGTTTTTTCAGACATTCTTGCAATCCACTTGCTGATATTCTCGTTAGCCACAATCTCCGGACGGACATTACCTCCCGGAATCACCAATATATCTACCTGCGGGCAATCGTCAAAACCGTAATGGGTATTCACCGTCAAACCATTGCTGGTACATATCTCCCCTTTGCTTTCACTTACTGAAAACACTTCAAAATACTGCTGTGGTGCTTCTAAATTCACAATGGTGAACACTTCATACGGCCCTGCGAAATCCATTAATTCTACCCCGTCAAATAAGAAAATCCCTACTTTTTTCATTTGTTCCATAGCAGCCTCCCGGCAATCTTTTTCATCCGTGCACGTGATACCTTTATTACAACATGTAAACTGGTTTTGAAAAAGAGCCAGATTTCAATCTCTTAACACATCCAGTTGATGTGCTCGGATTATGAAATGCCGATAATTTTAAACCAGGTAAATATCGCCGCACTGATGACAACCGCACCCACGAAGCAGGTTACAATTGCATATTTTACCTGATCCAGCACGGAGAAATAGCCGGATGCGAAATACAGGGTATTTACTTTGGAGTGAGGCGGCAGCGTAATCGTAAACGTCATCGTCATCGCTGAGGCCAGACCAAGTGCTACCGGGTTCATGCCCAAAGTTTTGGCAAGAGCGATGAAAGCAGGGATTAGAATGGTTACTCGTACAGTTTTGCTAGTAAAAATAAGATGGCTGTACATGCTGAGAAATACCACAAGGACATATACCCAGAAATGGCTCATATTCTGAAGTCCCAACCCGGCAACCAGCTGCTTGATTATCCATTCGGCGCCCTTGGATTTGTCCAGCGCGCCGCCAACGGCGTAAGCACCGGCGGCAAAAATCATCAGATCCCACTTAATGTTTGCTTCCTTCCACGTAAGCAGCCCTATTTTTGGCAGAAGACAGAGAAGCGCGGCAAGAACAGCAGTCTGCTCTGTACTGATTGCAAAACCGAACCATTGCTTATGATAATCTCCCGTTGCCCATAACACGACTGTCAAAAAGAAAATAACCATGGCCTTCTTCTCCTGAGGGGAGAAGGCTCCGAGCTTTCTCAGTTCTTCCTCCAATGTACCGATAGCGTTTTTGAAATTAAACTCATCCTTAATCGAAAAGATTTTGAGTCCAAGGAAAAAAACGATGACCATTGTAATAATCGCCGCTGGCATGGAAGCTAATAACCACTGCATATAGCCGATATGTCCCCCTGCCTGCGAGTTAATAAATCCAACAGCAATAATGTTTCCGGCTGTAGCCGTCATAATACCAGAGGTGGCCAAAGCATCTGCCTGCAGGCCCTGCAGCATCATAACCCTGCCAAAGTTACTTTCGCCGGGAATGGCCTTATATACATCTAACAATATTAGACAAATAGGAACCATTAATGTGGCGCGGGCCGTTGTGGACGGAACGAAAAAGGCGAGCGCAAAATTAATGACAATCAGTGTAAAGAGCGTCATCTTAGGTGTCTTTCCAAATTTCGTTACCATCCATAACGCAAATCTTCTTCCCAGATTGGACTTGATAATAGCAGATGTAAGAACAAATGCGGACACCATAAGCCAGATAACATCAAACCCCAATGTTGCGAAAGCCTCTGACTGCTTCTTAACTGCGCCGACCAGCGGCAGCAGCAAAATCGCCATAATCGAAGTCAGGTAAATGGGAATAGGTGTCGTGATCCAAAGGACAAGAGCAGATGCAAACACAGCTAATGAGCGTTGTGCCTGCACCCCTAGACCTTGCGGTGTAGGCATCAGAAACAAAATCAGGAACACTGCAAGGGCAACAGGAATCCCCCATTTTTTCATTAGTGCTTCATACTTTCCTTTCTTTTTTTCTGGCGAATCACCAGAAACTTTGCCTATTACTGGTTGACTCATTGCATAATCTCCTTACTTTTTTGTATTCTACCCACCTTGAAAACTAAGCACCTAGTTTTTGTGAAAAACCCATAAGATCTATTAAGATATGAAAAAAATCTTTCCCTGTAATTCTTCCGAGACCACCGGCAGAACAAGAAGTTTCACCATATGCCAATTGTTTATCTGCCCGAACTCCCTTGCCCCAAATTACTACCGGAACGGGGTCCCCACTATGCTCCCCTACTTCACAAGGAGTAGAATGATCTGCAGTTATTGCAATGAGAGTATCAGGAGGAATCTTCGCCTTAATAACTGCTACCATATTGTCTATCTGTTCAATAATTGACTTTTTACTATCCCACTTCCCATCGTGGCCAGCTAAATCTGTAGCTTTCACGTGTACGAGCACTAAGTCATTATCGTTCAACAGTTCAATGGCAAAACTGGCTTTAAGCTGGCCGTTAAAATCATATGACCCTGTAATGCCCGGATGAGTAACGATTTGCATTCCAGCCATTTTTGCTATTGCCTGCACGGTGGCTTCGCCTGATACCGCTGCGCAACGTATGCCATTAAATCGCTCCTGTAGCGGAATACATTTAGTAGCAATACCACCACTGCGGGTTAGTATAGCGTTTGCTGGTAACTGTCCTGACATTATACGTTTCAAATTAATAGGATGCTGGTTAAGCAATCCTCTTGCAATCGCAAGAAATTGTTGCAATGCTTCTGCAGTCTTTAGCGCCGCTTCGGATTCATCAAGTGGACGTATTGGCTGAATGGGCATACCTTCATTTTTGCCCCCGGGATCCGAATCCGAAACAAGTGGCGATAGCCCTGCCCCTCTCAAAACTAATACGGCTCTGTGTTCTGTAGCAGGTGCAAAATTTGCAATTACATTGTTGTTAAGGGTAATATTGTTCAGAATAGCCGCTAATTCAGCTACTCCCTCCCTTATTCTTCCTGCCCGTCTATCCCGAACGATGCCATTATGGTCTATGGTCGCAAAATTACATCTAAAAGCGACATCACCAGGAAATATTTCAAACCCAGCCCCCAGTGCCTCGATCGGTCCACGACCTGAATACACTTCTTTCGTATCATACCCAAGCATGCATAAATGCCCTACATCAGTCCCACATGGTACACCTGGAGCATACGGATCAACCAGGCCGACCATCCCCTCACCGGCCAGAATGTCAAATGTGTGTGTTGTCGCAGCTTCTAATGGGGTAAGTCCCCCTAATTCGTGTAAAGGTCTATCTCCTAATCCATCAATACTGACTATTATCGCTTTGCGTCTCAATATTATTTTCCCTCCTGCCTTAGCTCGCAGCACATCCCTACTTCCTTTTCCCTCCCTGTAATTTGTTAATTTAATTTTAGCGGAAGGAATATATCCAAGCCATGCATAATAACTAACCATACTGATAAGGTAAATATTATCAAAGGAGACAGCAAGATGACTATACAGCAGCTCAGGACCTTTTGTTCTGTCGTAGAAGAAAAATCTTTTCACAGAGCAGCCGAACGTTTGTATATGGCGCAGGCTTCCGTAAGCCAGCAAATAGCTGCTTTAGAAAAATATTATTCGGTTATCCTCTTCATCCGTAACGGTCGGTCTTTTTCCATTACGCCGGAAGGTCTTTTCCTTTACAAATGGGCGAAAGAAATTCTATCCTTAGTTGATATGGTTCCAGATAAAATTAAGGAATTACATAAACAATCGGAAGGAAAGCTAGTCCTTGGTGCATCTACCCTTGCCGGAAACTATATCCTCCCGCCGATCCTCAAAAAGTATAAAGAAATCTATCCCAAAGTGGAATTATCAGTTCATACCGGATACGGTAACGAAATGGTCGATCGGGTACGAAATGGAACTGCAAATTTAGCTCTAGTCGGCAAAAACTTAAACTGGGTTAATGAACCCAATGTAAAATTTCAACCAATTGCAATTGATAAACTATCTTTAATCGTTTCTCGGGGACATCCCTTAGCTGAACGAGAAATAGTTTATCCTCAGGAACTTGTTGGACCGCATACATTTATCCATTCCCGCCCTGGTTCTGCTATGAGGTCAATGGTTGAAGATTATTTGAAGCAGGAGAATGTCACCCCTGAGTCGATATTAGAGATGGGAAACCACGAAACAATCAAAAGGGCAGTAGAGCAAGGACTTGGCATTGCCCTTATAAGTACAGTTTGTATTGCACATGAAATTGCAACCGGTCAATTGGTGAATATCCCGTTACTTAATCTTAATAAAATTTCTAGACAGTTTATCCTGGTATCGAAGCGAATGCAGGAGTATAACTATCTAGAGAAATCGTTTGTTGACACTTTGATCAGCCTAATCCCCCCTGCTATCAAAGCATAATGACATACCAAAAGGCTACGGTCAGTATCCGTAGCCTTTTATCTCTTGTTATAAAGTCTTTATACTTATGGTAATGTTTTTAGTTTACAACGAAAATTTTGCTATTACTACACTAAATAACCAATCGTCATGATAAGACTATTCTAATCTATGCTTGAACACTAAGTTTAGGATGAAGTAAATCAGAGATAACCAAGCCGGGTTTAGAGATAAAAAAGACACAGCAAAGTTAGGGGACATTTCCCTAATTTTTGCTGTGCCTTTTAATGTCACGCTATCTTTTTCTCGTGTAACAGTTGGCCGCATCTTTGTTTTTCCTATTTTGCTATGCAGTTTATTAATGTTATTTCCGATGCACCACTTGCTCTTGTCATGGTTAGTTAATGCACAGTCCGCTTCACGGCTAACACGCCATCAATCTTGCCCAGTTGGACAACAATATGATCCAGCTGATGTTTATCCAACAGATGTATGGCCAAAGGAATGAAAATAATCCCAGGCTCACCGTCTTCAATGTTGATTTGCAGTATCTTTACTCCCAGTTGACCGAGGCAGCAGCCGACTTGGCCGATTTGGCCGGGTTTGTCTAATGATTTTATGGTTAATTGTTCGGTAATGGAAGTATCGACATTATAGCTCTTGTCAATCTTAGGCAGGACCTCCAGCACCAAAACGACCAGAACCGTAGTTGCAACCGCCCCGCTAATTGCTCCTACTCCTGTCGCCAGACCAACACTGGCTACTACCCATAAACTGGCGGCAGTTGTCAGGCCTTTGATGGTGGGGCCCTCTTTCATGATGGCCCCGGCACCCAGAAAACCGATGCCGCTAACTACTTGGGCGGCTAAGCGGGCCGGGTCGGCGTTGGTTAATCCCTGAACGCCTACATAGAGATTAACCGACAGAATGGCAACCAGACAGGACCCTAATGAAACAAGAATATGAGTTCTAAGTCCTGCCATTTTGCCACGATGCTGACGTTCAAAACCGATAATTCCGCCGAGAATTACTGCCAAAGCCAGCCTGATTACCATCGTGACATCATCAATCATCACGCCGCATCGCTCCTTTATTTAAGTGACTGGCCATGAATAATATAGTAAACTAACTCCGCAATGTTTGTTGCCCGGTCGCCAACCCGTTCAATATACCTTACAGCAGTCTGATAATCCATTACAACTTCCTGACTCCAGGGATTAATCGAACTAAGGCAGAGCATATCGCGAAACAGCTCCCGGTTTCTTTTGTCGACCTCATCATCCATATCCAGGATTGTATTTACCAGCTCACTATCTAACTTTTCGTAACATACAAGCGACAACCGCACCATATCCACCGATTGTTCTTGCATTTTGGCAACAGATATTTTTAATGAAGCTATTACTTCCGTATTCTGTTTCGATAATTTTTTCTGTTCTATTTTGGCTATTTGATTGGCGTAGTCGCAAATTCTTTCCAGTTCCATAGCAATCTTTAGACTGTTGACAAGAAAATTTATTTTGGTACGGGGATAAAAATTATTGGCAAGCAAATCCAGACAATACTCGTTAATGGAATGATACATTGAGTCTACCTGCTTCTCAGTTTCTCTTACCTTTACTGCAATTGCGGTGTCATTCATTAACATTGCTATAATCGAGTTATCCACTGCCGCCAGCGTTTTACGCCCCATTTCCAATACTGCATTCTGAAGCCAATTATCCTCATGCATGGCAATACCCTTCCTTTCCCTGTCTACTCTTTACCAATAGAAAAAAGATAGCTGCCTTGCTGTTAGGACCGCCAACAGCCATGATAAGGCAGCTATCCATATTTCATCAAAAACCGTCCCAAAGAATCAGGGAATTATGAACGAGTCTCATCTCAGGCTTATCAATCGCTTTTATCCCAAATCCTGCCTGACAGTTTTTTTGGCAGCAGGCCGGTTATCGTCGGTTGAGTTTCTTACAATATCCCGGAACGCATAAAGATAAGCAATTGCAAAGAATATACCCACAACCAGCATCACCGGTGATTTCTTCTCAGGCACGATCTTCAAGCTGATGCTTGATGCATCGCCAAATTTAAGATTTTGGGCTTCTAACGTAAATCCCTGCCGGCTTTCCGCGTTAATAATCTTTACTTGCGCCCCACTGCCTGCCTTCCCCTTAGGCAAGGCCTCCTGAACCGAGTGAACGGTTTCGCCTTCCGGTAAAATGGTTGTTAATCTGTATTGGGCAACAGGCAGCTGTCCTGTATTCAGAAATCGGTAGCTTACAGCCCGTTCATTCCCTGACACTTTTGCGACAGCGGCCGCTTTAGGCGCCAACACATCGAACTCCAAACGCAATGTAAAACTGGCAGGTGCTCCCGCCGGAACCACGACTTTGAGGTATGGATTGTCACCTTTTAATACCGGTTGAATCTGCAGGCCGGCTGGTCCCCCTTCCCACCGTAAATCCTGAATTCCGTTCCAGGTGGAAAGAGGTATGTCAACCGATCCCGGCAGGATGTCCGTCATTTCCAGCTGGGTTGTGACTTTTCCCGAACCGTTTGGTATTACATTCAATTTTTCATTGTAAACTTTAATACTGGGCGCAGCTCCCATTAACACCAGGCTGGCGGCAAGCAGGCAAACCACAAGCAACATATTACGTATTTTCATAGACGTGCTGTGAACGCCGGAGTGATTCCCATCCAATGAAACCAGGTCGCTCCGCCGATGAGCAATAATATATAACCGATAGTACAAGCTGCCAGCCCGTATTTTAAGTTATCCATAACCGAATATTGGCCGGTAGCGAACAGCACTACATTAGGCTTACCGCTGATCGGTAATCCCACGACCCAGTCAATGGCAAAGGCTGCGGGCAATGCCAAGCTTACCGGGTTCCAGCCGATTTGTCTTGCCAACGTGATTATGAGGGGAATCATGATGGTGGCCCGCACTGTTTTGGATGTCAGTAACAGATGCGAATAAATCATTATGGCCATAATGATGGCATATACCACTCCAAACGGCACACCTTGGAAATTCATGTTGCCGAATAACTGCCGTACGGCCCATTCTGCTGCCCCGGTATCATCTAGCGCCAGGCCACCGGCATAGGCTCCGGCGCTAAATAGCAGCAAGTGCCAGGGAATTTCGGCTTCATTCCAGCTCAGAATGCCCCAGCGCGGCATCAGGGTGATTACTACGCCAATCATGGCCGCTACCGGCGCGGCAATATCCAGGCCAAACCACTGCTGGTGCCAGGTATCGGTCGCCCAGAGGAAGATTACCAGCAGGAAAACACCAATACCTTTTTTCTCGGCGATACTCAGCGGTCCCATACTGTCTTTCTGGGCTTTGACCAAATCCATGCCGCCTTGCAATTGGGGATACTTTGCTTCCTGCTGTACCGGGAAAATGAACTTGGGTCCAAGATACCAGACTGCGGCTATAGTCCCGATGGTAATCGGAGCAGCGGCCAGCAGCCACTGATTGTAATAAACCCGGTAGTCGGCCATCTTCTGAATGAAGCCAACGGCCTGCATATCGGCCGGACTACCGGTCATGGTAGTCGAAGACAGAATACTGATACTGGCCAAGTTTAACAGCAGCAGATTGCGGCCAAAGTTATTCGGCGTGTCCCCGGTGGAACCATAAATGGCTGCTACCACAATCATCAGCGGCAAAGTTATGACGCATCTGGCGGTGGTGGACGGAATAAAAGGGGCTAAGGCCAGTTGGATTATGACGAAGGCAAACAAGGCCCAACTGGCATTTTTGCCAAACTTCAATATCAGGCTCAAGGCCAAGCGTTTAGCCAAACGGGTCTTAACCAGAATAGAGCTCAAAATAAAGGACATGATGTTCAGCCAGATAACATCCATACCAAGAACATCAAGGATAGGCTTTAGCTCCCAGGTCCTAGTCAAGGCCAGCAGAATCATTAACAGGAAGGATGTCACATAAGTGGGTACTGGTTCAGTGACCCACCACACAAGCGCCATGAGAAAGCATGCGGCTGCTGATTGGGCAGAAGCAGTAAGACCGGCCCCGGTAGGCATATAATAAATAAGTAAGAACACCAAAATGCCACCAGGGAAACCGAGATACTTCATCCAGCGCTCAGTATTGGTCCGGGCTGCCCGCGAATCTGAAGATAGACTCATCTTCTCCATGTTCAGAAGTTCCTGAACCCGCTCTAAGCTGCCCGTATTCATGGCGGCAGATGCTTGTGACACTATCCACGCCCCCATTTTTCATAAGGATTTTGGATCAAATTGGAGTTAAAGTAACGGGGATCGGAAGAAACTTCCTCACCTACCCAGTTGGGTAATTCTAAAAGCTCAGTCTCGTCCTTAAGCTCGACCTCGGCAACAATCAGCCCCAGGTTACTGCCAAAAAATACATCAATCTCCCAGGTATGGTTACCGCAAACCTCTTTATATCTCGTCTTCTCGATAAGCGGTTGTTCACACAGATTGGTGAGCAGAGGATCGGCGTCCTCTACCGGAATTTGATATTCAAATTCGGAGCGGGAGATTCCCTTGGTGATTCCTTTAATTGTGATAAAGGCTTTTTCTCCTTTGGTCCGTACCCGGACTACCCGCTCCTTAACTGACGAAAGATATCCTTGCCGAATTGTCGTACCCTTATCTTTAGGTTGCCACGCACCCTCTTTTACCAGAAATTTTCGTTCAATTTCTTTCCCCATTGCAACTCCTCCTCTACACCAGACCTACGGTCTTTTTCATCGCTTTAATGTAATTGATATTTTCTAACCCGACCAAGCCCAGTTCCTGCACAGTCTTTATAACGTTGGCCGGATCAACATGCTCGACACAGGCTGTTTTCCAGGGAACGCCGTTAAACTCGGTTTCGGCAAATTCCACGATACAATCATTCACACTGTAGATATATCTGACTTTCTTTACATTCACTACCTTTAGGGCTTCATTGGGTGTAATCACTTCAGACAGAAACTGCTCATAAGTATATTCCTCCCGGGCAAATTCCGGAGCTACTACACCAAAAACCTTGAACAACTCTGTCAGATTGTCTTTACCGATCGGAAATCCTGCCTTAAGGGTGGGATTCCATTGTTCGAGCTTATTTTCATCAACTGCCTGGAGTGATTTAATATCAATAAGATCTTCCCTGATTTTAGTATTGTCATCTCTCACTTTGGAAAGTATATAAACTTCTTCACTCTTCCTGATGTTCGGCCGCCCATAGTTAGTAATTGTTTCAGCAAATTCAGCTAAGTCGTTGTTAAAAGTTCTCCATTCCCAACGGGGTATAATTGTTGCCATAAATAAAACCTCCCAAAATATATACTTTACCTCTAAAAACGGCTGTCACACGCTGTTCCTAAAGGTTGTACCACTCCCCCTCTCTTTTCTTGTTCTCAATAATAAAAGGCAAAAAAGTTAAGACTTTTTTGCCTTTGCAACACAAAGAATATGACTATTTATTTTTATGTTGAGCAAAAGCAGAATAACCACACAATTCTCCCTTTAGGAAACATTTGTGAAGCCAATTATTCTGCTTTGTCAAAGAACCATTAAATTATCGTAATATTACTATTATTATAACTATTCACCAAAAATATGGCAATAGCTTTATGAACTTTTTTCATTTTAGTCCCTTATCTTTTACTGGGACACGATGGCGGCATACAGAGTAGACCGTACGGGTTCAAACAGTGTTTTCAACGCTTTAACATAATTGACATTCCGCTGCTGTTCCAGGCCCAGTTCTCTCACTGTACGTAAAACAATCTCCGGATCGGTAAACTCCACACATATGGATTTGAACGGAATACCGGCAAAACCCACTTCAGCAATCTCAACAATGCATTGGTTAATGACATAAATATTGCGATGTTTCTTCACTTTTACCACTTTTAGCAGTTTACTATACTGAGTCAATTCCTGCAACAACTGGTTGCGGGTATAATGATTTTGCCGCAAGTTAATAGGTATAGAACCAATATGTTTAAATAATTCGGGCAGAGAGGCAGCCGAAATGGGCAAGCGTTGTCTGGCGGCAGGACTCCACTGTTCCAAGCCATGTTCATTGATTGCCTGTAATACTTTAACCTCTACTACATCCTCCCGGATTTTAATATTGTCATTTTTCAGCCGGGAAAGAATATAGAACTCTTCACTCTTTTTGATGTTGCCCAAAGGGTACTTTTTTATCGCGGACTCGGCTGACGCAAAATCTTTGCCAAATATTCGCCATTCCCATCGCGATACAATCGTTTTAGGCATTTGCTCCCCTCCTTTACCGAAATATTATCTGGCGTATCAAAAAACCTGTCACTATTTATAATCGTAGACAAATTGAACTTTCGTTTGCCCCGGATATAACGTTGACTGGGTATTGTTTTGCAGTTGGTTAAAGAAATCCCGGCATTTCTCCAGACTTTTGCCGGAGGCATTTATTAAATCCACCTCATAGGAAAACTCCGCAGCTATCAACTTAGAGCTATTTTCATCATACCATAGGGAAATAGTGACTTCACCTTTTAACCCATCCCCAAAATCAAGCTCACCGGGAGAAACTTTAACTTCTCGTACCATCAAATTATTAATTATGGACACTGGCTCCGTAGCTGCAATACCAAGTTCATTAAGTGTGGGAAAGAAAACAGCATAATCCCCCAACGTGGTTCGCAGACTTCTAGGAATTTTTTTCAACGCCCGGCTGAGTCCGAATTCGCCGCCATTAACGCCGGCTTGGCCGCGATAATAGCCAACACAGTCTTCCTGCAGCTTACTGACCGATTTATACCCCCGGGCTGTTTGCACCGACAGTTCAGTAATCCCTTGTAATTCCGGCACCCGGTATTTTAGAGTAAGCTCAGAATCTGCCGCAGGCTGTCCGTCAACATATTTTGTTCTAAGGCGGAGGATATAATTTTGTTTTGTTAGTTCCATATTCTTCGTGTCCAGGTACATAACCTGCTTGGCATCTTCAGCAAAAGGGTTGGCGTTTTCGACTACGCCGATACCACTTTCACCGGCTGTCTGCCTGACTTTCTCCCAATAGGCTCTGTACCCCTGCTCTTTGTCTGCAAAATTGTCTGCTTTCAGCAATAGCTTGTACTCCTGGGAATCAAGTTGAATAGCCTGAATGGTTCCGGGTAAAGCCATCGCCAGTACACACACAGAAATCATCGAGCAAAACAACTTAACTACCGGCCTTATCAAACGCATAAACATCACAGCCCTTCTTGATATTGCAGCTTTCAGCCTGCATCCTTGATCATAAGCAAGCCTCGGTACACTGAAAAAAAAGACAGAAAACTCCCGTTCCACCCGAAGGTGTACATAACAGGAATTTTCTGCATTGTCCCGAAAGCTTGCCTTACCTCAATCTGATAGTTTTAGTTTAATACCGCCAAATCAAATTGTCAACAATTAGCAATTAACATGCGATAAGGGCTCATCTATATTTATATCTTATTTCTATATTGTATATAGTCCAGGAATCGGTTAACTGCAAGGGAAACTGTCTTTGCATCTTTCATAACGATACCGATTTTTCGATAAGCGGGTACTTCCAATTCTTTTGCCAGTATTTTATATGGTACACGTTGCAGTATTAATTCAGGTAGTATGCTAATACCAAGTCCCTTTTCCACCATTGCCATAATTGAATAATCGTCCCAGGTGGTAAAACGTATATCTGGCGTAATATTATGTTTTTCAAAAATCTCCGATATCTCGTTTTTTGCCCCTTTTTCTAAGAGCATAAAAGGAGCTTGTAATAAACCCTTTATTGGAAAATGGTCGCAATCAGCTAACGGATGATTTTCGGGTATTATTGCTAATAATCTGTCTTGTTCCAAAAAAATAGTTTCCAGATCGGATTTAGCCGGAAGCCGGAGAAAGCCAAAATCTACCCGCCCTTCAATAACCCAGTTTTCGATTTCGGTATAGTCACCAAGTAAAAGCTCAAATTCAATATTGGGGTACTCGGTTTGAAAAGTTCTGATCATGTTAGGGAGCCAATGAGTTGCTACACTAGAGAATGTCCCTATTCTAATTAGACCGGATTTCAACCCGTGTAATTCATCTATCATGGCGAGCAGTTGATTATTTGCTTCACATACACGCTTGGCATATGGCAGTAGTTTTAGCCCATCAGAAGTGATACGAACACCCGAACGGTCGCGTTCAAGCAGGGCAACTCCCCATTCAGCTTCTAAATCATTTATCATATGGCTGATACCGGATTGAGTGTAATCAAGAAATTGCGCTGCCTTGGTAAAACTGCCATATTCCACCGTTTTGATAAAAGCCATATACTTTTGAATATTCATGTTGCCCCCATGACAATTTTTAATTTTAAACATGAAAAAGATGCGTTTTCTTAATTATTACATTTATCATATACTTTTTAAAGGAAAATGCAAGAATCTGGTTTTGGCTCGGAATAGTAAGACCCGACCCAAAAAGAAAGAATGGTATCTAATGAATGCGAAATTAAAAATTACTACAGCTATGATAATATTCGGCAGTATGGGGCTATTGGTAAGAAACATTGATCTTCCATCGGGTACAATTGCTCTGGTTAGAGGCATGATAGGAGTAGTTTTTCTGGCAATAGTAAGTTTATCTTTGAAAGAACAGTTTTCAAAAAAGGCAATTGTAAAGAATGGTTTATTATTAACCATATTGGGCATTACACTCAGTGCAAATTGGATTTTCTTGTTTGAGGCATATAAGCATACAACCATTGCAACGGCAACCCTTAGTTATTACCTTGCTCCCGTATTTGTCACTGCCTTGTCTCCACTTGTTTTGAAAGAAAAGCTAACGGCAGCAAAATTTATTTGCATTATTACTTCACTGATTGGTATGATGTTTGTTTCTGGTGCATTAACAAAACCATTCCAAGGTATCGAAGATTTTATCGGAATTGGCTACGGAATAGCTGCTGCTGTATCCTATGCAAGCCTTACACTTTTAAATAAATTTACAAGAGAAACAACCGCTACAGAAGCAACGCTTGCTCAACTCGGGGTGGCCTCTGTGGTTCTTCTGCTATATGTCTTTTTGACTAAAGACTTTATCGATATAACGATTGGGATAAAAGATATTCTGTTACTTAGCATTCTTGGGGTTATACATACAGGTTTGGGATTTTGGTTATACTTTTCCTCCATACAAGATTTAAAAGCGCAGACTGTTGCAGCATTCAGCTATATAGATCCTGTTACGGCAATATTATTATCTACGCTAATTTTGAATGAAAAAATGGGATTCGCAGAAATCCTGGGCGCAATTTTAATTCTGGGTTCAACACTAATAAGCGAAAGAATTAGAGAACCTGGCTGGGTGGAAAAGATTCCCACTATGCTACGCAAATAGAAAAAACAAAATAGACCTCAAGCAAATTGTTACCTAAGGTCTATCACCATGATTTATTTATACCCTTCCCTTAACTGGCACCTTAACTAGAGACACCTACCGGACATGATTTCATGCAATTGAAGCACATATACTGATTACCTAAATATGCAGCCTGTCTGAGGTATGCATAACGTTCGCTGGTAAGCAGTTTTTTCCGCTCTTCTGCCGAACTACTATTAAGAAGTTGGGACCAAAAGGCGATATCATTTCCAATACCATACGGCAGCGAATTTTTCATACAGCTCATCACATCTGTTTTTCCCGCTTCGTCTAGCGCTCTGCCAGGGCAGTTTTCAACACAAAGGTTACAGTGAATGCAAACATCTTCGTTAACCCTTGGTGATGGCTCTAGTTCAAGATTGGTAACAATACTGACAAAGTTTACCCTGGTACCAAACTGGGGATGGATAACCAGGTTGTTACGGCCAAAGGTCCCCAAACCAGCTGCGACAGCCGCATGTCGTTGGGAAAAATCAGCCACAGCCCTCCTATCGTTATGAATCTCGAACGGAGTAGACAATGGTATATTGGCAACTTTTGCCCCATACTTGCTCTCAAGATATCGCGCCACACGAAAGCTAGACGATCTAGCAAAGGCACCCAAATCTAAATAACCGTTTAAGGCAACACTTAAGCTTGGACTTTCACAGCTCGATAAGACTTTGTACGCCAAAACAATGATGGATTTCGCATCAGGAAGAAAATTCGTGATTTCATATGACTTAGGGCTATTATACGTATCAGCACTTGCAAATCCAACATCATCTACACCTAAATTTAATACAAATTCTCGAATTGCATTCTCCATCTTACCCTCTCCTTATACATATCGTTAATTTACAACTAAAACACTTTCTGAAAAAACCTATTCTTTGTTAATCCGGGTGACTCACATAGCATTATAGTATCATTGCGTTTAAGTGTATATACACATAAACTTTTGCAATTATAAACCATATTAAAAACCGGGGCACACCATAAGAATCCAACGAACGTTCATGCAAGCATCTGAGCTCAAGACGCTAAGACATAACGGATAAGTTCCTCGACCAATTCATTCCTGCTCTTCCAATCGACAACGTGTATATACACATATATTGTTTTAATTATAATGCTTCCTACCAGGCGCCGTCAAGCATTTAAATTGTTACTTTCAGCGGTTTTCATTGGTTTACTTCTTACTATTGATTTTTATCATAAAAAAATTGGGCCAATAACAGCAAAAACCAGCATGTGCCATAATGCTGGTTTTTACGATTTGAAATTTTCCTGACACCGAAAGATTTATTTCCTAGATATCGTTCGGTGTATCACCCAGTCAAATCCACTCAATAATGACTTCTTTTCCTTTAGACTCTAATACAGTTTTTAATTTATTTAGTACCTGTACTTTAATGTTCATCTGCATGGGAAAACCTGGATTATGGTGGGCAGGGTTAACGGCCAGTCCGGCAAAAATCTTAATGGTGTCCGCGGTATTCATCAGTTTAGCCAGCAAAGTAGCTCCATCCTGTTTATTGGATTTACGAAGTTTATTTGTATCCATTAACCGCTCAACCGTGGCATTCAAAGTTAATATCCCTTCCGTGACCAAATCGACTCCGTCAAGATAGGCAATCGGAGGTATTTGCGGATCATGGCAGGTTAATTCCACTTTAAGCCGGCTACCAGTAAGCCGACCGACTATTTGCGCTGTAGTTCCTCCTGAAACCACCTTTTTCCCAGACTCGGCAAAAAACCGGCCGACATATTTTTCGTCGTCATCCGGATTAGCGGGTGGCCCGGTCATTAATGTTAGTTGTTGAGGATCACGCATCTTAACAACTAAGGCGGTTGAATCATCGCCAGGGCTCCCAAGATAGTAACATTCACAAAAATTAATCAAACTTTGCCCGATAAGTTCCGCATCACTATTCTCATTAGTCTCTTCTTTAATTTGTTTTGCCACTGAGTCCCAGCCCCACCCCAGTTTCAGCAAGCCGCCAATACCGGCATGAATCACACCATCAGTAACAGCCACTAATATATCATCTTTTTGAAGCCAAAGTTCCCCTACACGAATAATTTTATTACCGATTACTTTTTCATGGGCAGGAAACTCAACTACTTTGTTATTACGCACCAGGAAAGTAGCCGGGCAGTCAAATTCAACAATAGTCGTTTGTCCATCAGGGGCAATCATAATAATATGCAATGTCGAATACGCAATCTTTCGCTGGCGACAAACCGGTAAGGTTTCGGCAATGGTATTGACGACGTCTTCCAGCGGTATACCGCGTTTAAGCATTACGGTGGCAATTTTAGTCGTCAAAGTCGCTAATATATTAGCTTTAACACCACTGCCCAGCCCATCGGACATTACAATGATCGTTGCTTCTGGTGTTCTGGCAATATCAACATTGTCTCCGCACAATTCTTCACCAACTTTAGACAACTGCGCTAAACCAACTTCGGCATGAAGACGTTGCATTACGATTCCTCCTTACCTTTTATCAGCATAATTAGTTCTAATAGGGCTGATTTTGTTTCCGCAGTAGTCTCTCCTAATAAACCGGCAATTTCTTGAGCCACATGCATCTGTTTATTAATGATTTCCGTGGATTTTTCTATTGTATCCAGTTTCATCTGCCGCAGTTCCTGCTGTTTCTTTTCAAAAGCAGTCACATCAGTAATGATAGCAATTACCAAACTATGCTTAGGTACTGGAATAATCATTTGTTCGGTAATAATACCATATTCAGGGTACTCAACCCGTTTACCAACAATCTTATGCCCCAATTTCGTGGCAACCATAAAATCTGAGCAATCAAACAATTCCGTTAGACTCATACCCTTATAAATTTCTTGTACTATACCAAACATTCGTTTAACTGCCGGATTGAATTCTTTGATAATCATTTTTTCATTGACAGCAATTATCGCATTTAATGAATTCTCTACAATAATATTGGCAAATGATTCTGCTTTAGAACGCATATAAGGTAAGCACATGTTAATTTCGGCAATACCCTGAAAAACAGCAATTGCCTTATCGCGACAAGTATTGTATCCGCAAGCGCCGCAATTTTTTTCGTCCTTGGGAGAAAATTTTCCTATCTGTTTGAGAATTTCTTTTATTTCAGCTTCCGCAGGTATAACGGCGTTTATCGGTTTTGCTGCATAATTTCGTGATAAGTCCAGATTACTTGCCGCCAAGTCATCTTCCTGGGGACATGTATTAGGCAAAGCATTCTTGGCGTAGTTCATTATCTTGTTCCTTTTGGTTTGCATTAATTGATGCGTCCCCATAGCAGGACCATTGATACACCCGCCAGCACAAGCCATGGCCTCAACGAATTTTGGAGAAAACTCCAGCTTGCTTAACCCTTCAAATACTTCCAGACAATTTTCTATTCCATCGACTGCTATAACATCCTCGTCCGAAACTTGCGAACCAAAAGGCATAAGCACCCCGCCAGCTACAGGGAAACAGCGTCCTGCATAAGTTGATTCCGGTAATTCCTGAAGCTTTAGGGGATTTATTATCGAAACCATATCGTTACGCTCATTTAGCCATTCTCTAAGCTGATCAAAAGTGATAACCGCGTCCACTTCAGAATACAGCGAGCGGCCTTCAGCAATTTTCGCTATGCATGGTCCGGCAAATATGACAAAGCAGTCTTCTCCAAACTCCCTTCGAATAAGCTTGGCATGAGTAAGCATTGGCGATAAAACCGGCGCTAGATTGTTGATTAATTTAGGATAATATCTTTCAACAATATCTACAATAACCGGGCAACAGGAGGAAATAACAGTATGATTGACAGGATTATCGGCTTTAATATGTCGAGCATACGCCTTCGAAACCTGGTCAGCTGCCGTAGCTGTTTCTACAACCGCACTAACCCCTGCATTTATCAATCGGTGTGTCAAGTCTTCCAATGAGTATTCAGGAAAAGCCGCTATATACGAGGGGGCTAAGCTTATAATTACTTGTTTACCGGTTGCAACAGCTGCCGTCAGTTTTTCTATTTGCCTATCAATTTCTTTCGCCTGCTGCGGACACTCCACTACACAACGGCCACAAAGAATACATCTTTCCGGAATAACACTGGCTTGCCCTTTAACTATTCCAATTGCTTTAACAGGACATGCACGCACACAACGAAAACAATCCTGACAATTTACCTTGCGAGTTATGATAGTGTTAATATTGTCCACCTCCCAGCACCTTGTCCTTAAATATTTCAAATACCTTTTCCTTGGATACGTTCTTAATAATTTCATCGTTTATTTTAATAATCACGCCTTCGGTGCACTGTCCCTGACAAAAGTTTCCCTCAAGATCGATTTCACTTTGAATTTCATATTTGTCGATTAATGCTTTAAACGCATTGAGAACACTATAAGCGCCTTGTAAATGGCAGGCACTCCCAAAACAAATGGACAATTTCAGCATAATTATACCCCTCGTAAATTGAGTGAATTTTTTCACTTATCTTCGTTATTATATTCCTTATTATTATAAATAAGTCGTAGTTCGATAAAGAGATGTTTGATATGCAGCAAAACGTATTTGTTACGTTTCAATAGTATTTTACCACTCTCTTTTTAAACTGTCGAGTGAATTACTCCGTCGCCATGCCTTGAAAAAAAAGCCATCGCTCTTGCCTGCTGGCTAAAGCGGTGACTTTCTCAAGTACAAGGAAATAATAGTAATTATTCAATGGCAATAAATCGATTTCTACCTTCGTTTTTGGCCTTGTAGAGCCCATAGTCGGCTCGTTTAATAAGTATCGTTGCATCAAGGTTTTCTTCAGGCTTTATCGTTGCTATGCCAATACTGACTGTAACAAAATCATTAACTGAAGAGAGCTGATGGGTAATGTTTAACGCACTTATGTTTTCCTGAATTCTCTTTGCGACTTTTATCGCACCGTCGCGCGGCGTTAGCGGCAGCAGTACTATAAATTCCTCTCCTCCATATCTAGCGACTATATCAAGTGGTCGTAGCAACGATTTTTTTAACGCATCGGCCACTAACTTAAGGCACCGATCACCTTCTATATGGCCATAAAAATCATTATAATTTTTAAAAAAGTCTATATCAATTAACTGAATGGACAAATATTCATTATCACGCAGTGCCTGTCGCCATTTTGTTGCCAGAATTTCATCAAAATACCTGCGATTAGGTATACCTGTCAAAAAATCGTTAATAGATTCTTGAATTAACATGTCCCGCTGTTTCTTTAACTCAAGGTGATTTTTTACACGCGCTTTAATTATAGATGCATCAGTATTCTTAGTAATATAGTCGATTGCTCCCAATGAAAACCCAGTAGTTTGGTCTTCAGGATCGTCTTTTATAGAAACAAAGATGACTGGAATATCTTTGGTGCCTGGATTTGTCTTGATCCACCGGCAAATTTCATAGCCATCCATAGTAGGCATAATTATATCCAGTAAAACCAGATCAATTGGTTGCGACATAACAATTTCTATAGCCATCTTCCCCGAGTCTGCACAAATTACATTATATTCATCTTGAAGAACATTTTTTAAAAATTGACGATTAAATTGTATATCATCAACAATAAGGATAGTTTGCTTTGCTGAATTCATACTTTTCGTTCCTTTCCTTTCATACATACAACTAATTATTATCAACTAACGCAGAATATTAGTTGACAAAAAATCAATTTCTATCGTTATTCTCCATTTTAAAATGAAAAAGATTGCTCGGTTCATCATTGATTTAAATGATGCAACCTGGCAATCTTAGACTAACGAATCTGTAGACCCACGGCTTTGCGTCCCATCCTTTCGGATGGTTTGCCTCAAAGTATTCAATTACTACTAATATTTTATCATCAAAAAATAAAAAAAATGTCGTAAAAAGTCATTTGTAAAACGAAAGTACTACGCTCTCCAGCTTTCGAACCCATTTTCCATTCACAAAGCGATAAACTCATCAATCCGTTTTTGATGAGTAATATCAGAATTTGGATTTATAGATAAATAAAATCCGCCGTTTCCATATTCATCGGAATAACGGCGGATTTTTTGCTTTTCTTTATGACGCCTATAGTCATTTTTTCGGTCGATCCAAACGGGGGCCAACTTAACCTCTGGAGTCATTGCCCGGTTAGGTTTACCGGCAACTTTAAGGGTATTCGGGTTAATGGTTCCACATTTAATGATTACTTTTTTCTTGGACATGCAAACACCTCCTGTGTTACTATCATTATAATCTAATGAGAAATAGTATGCAATTAGTCAACTTGTTTCAAAATAAAGGTATATTTTTATTCTGATAGAATACTTCTTATAAGTTTTTTTGTGAAAGGAGCATAACCTTGCATTCTAAAGCTTTATATTCTTATTGCTTAGCCAAACCGGGCGCCGTCGAAGATTACCCTTTTGGTCCCGACGTAATTGTTATCAAAGTTGCGTCTAAAATGTTCGCTCTACTGTCTCGCCGGGACGGTCAGGACAATCTTGCCTTGAAATGCGACCCAAACTATTCAGAAATACTGCGAAAACAATATCCCAGCATTACCCCGGGATACCATTTGAATAAACGCCATTGGAATACAGTGATACTTGATGGAAGTATTCCCGAACAAGAAATAAGAGGATTAATCGATCATTCTTATGACTTAGTCTATAAATCACTCCCCAAAAGGCTGAGAAGTGGCTCCGGCGGGGATTGGTGAATGCATCTGTTGCTTTGAGGATATGGTCAATAATTAATAATGTTAAGTTGAGGTATTGCCTTGAATAGAGAAGACGAAATGAACGAACAATTGGATAACACGCCACCGCCAGTGCGACCACCTTGGTATAAGCGATTTGGGCTGGGCGGAGTATTTGCCGCGCTACTGGTGTTAATGAAATGGAAAACTGTTTTGGGATTTCTCAAAGGATTAGTGTTCCTTCTAAAGTTTAGTAAGTTTGGTATAACCACCCTCTCCATGCTGGCAACTATTGGTGTTTATGCTTGGTTTTACGGGCTATGGTGGGCAATTGGTTTTGTTTTGCTCATTGCGATTCACGAGTATGGACATATGGTTGCAGCCCGGCAACAGAACATTCCGGTAACGGCCCCTGTTTTTATTCCTTTTTTGGGAGCACTCATTGGTATTAAGGAACAGCCTAATGATGCGGCAACTGAAAGCATCATTGCCTATGGCGGACCCTTATTTGGCCTGTTAGCCACAGTGGCCTTTCATCTGGCTGCCTACCTGTTACATTCTCCCTTGCTATTTTCTTTAGCTTTTACCGGTTATTTTCTCACACTGTTTAATCTTATCCCAGCGTCGCCATTAGATGGCGGTCGGATTGCCGGAGCGGTATCTCCCTACATCTGGCTCATTGGCATTCCTCTGATTGGGTTACTTTTGTGGTTCAGCTTCAGCCCCATTCTCATTCTGATCTTATTCGGAGCTATTCATCGGGCATGGGACTTCTGGAAACATCGCCATGACGAATATTATGCAACCGATTCTTCATTTCGTCTGAAAATAGGATTTGCCTATTTGGCACTGCTGTTATTAAGCGGAATACTTACTTATGAAACCCACTTTACGGCCGAGGCATTGCGGCCAAGGATCTAGCAACTCAAGAAACAGAAAAACTCTGTGAGTCCCTTTCATACACTATGTAAAAAAAACTGAAGCTGCTAATGAGCTTCAGTTTTTTTCATTTGATTCCGGCTTAATCCACCAGTTATAATGCTGGTAAGGTTTTCTTAGTTTGTTCAATTCATGGCGTTCCGCTATGTATTGATTTTTTATAGCCTCCAGAGTTTTACCATGTTCAGTCATACCTTCAGGAGAAAATCGGTTATGCCTGGGGATTGCAAACTGAACCGTAAATTCTCTTTCATTTACCTCGATTTTGCCATCTGCCCCGCACATCGGACATTTTACTTCCCCGGTAGGCATTAGCTTAAGCAGTGTGTTACCGCACAACTGGCAAGCATGAACCGGCAAACGGGTTGCCTCCTGTTCACCGGTTACGAGCGCTGACGCCAAACGGCGCGCCTGATCGAGCACTTCCGTTTTTACAACTTCTCCCGGACTTGCTGCATGGACCAGCATTGTCCCCACTACATCCAAATGAAAAAAGCGAGCAAGATTGACTGCGGCCTCACGGGCATACCCTTCCCATCCTGTAATTCCGTAAGATACCGCGACGACACATTTCTTACCGGCAAATTCTTTCGCTTGCTGCAAAACGGAAATCAGCCTGTCGCTGATAAGTTTCAGTGTGGTATGAGTACCTAAAAAGTAACAAGGTGTGGCAATGATAACAGCATCAACCGCCTTTATCTGTTCCAGCAGGAAACCCAGATCGTCTTTAATGACGCAGTCCTTGTCCTCCGGCAGGCAGGCGTAACAAGCGCTGCACTGTTTTATATCAAGATCAGTGAGCCGGATCATCATTTTTTCCACTTCATCCGGCAAGGAGGCCAACATTTCTTTCGCTAATATCTCGGAATTCCCCAGTTTTCTGGGTGACGCCACTAAACCTAATACCTTCATAGAAGCTCCCACCTTTGATTTTATTATCAAAATCCAATTAAAAAATCAATCTACCCAATCAAAATTAACCACCCTACCACCACTTTGAAAGCCACCCCAGTTACTTCTTGGCCATTACGATTCTAAACTTTTGGGCTATTAGGCCAAAGTCATCTTTATTGAAATATTTTTTTGCTAATCTAGTCGAATCTAATTCATCTAGCAAAAGCAAATTATAGTTTGCCAGAAAATCCTGAATCTGTCCGTCTATCGCAAAACGGGGTTTTTCACCAACTTTAGCAAGAAATTCATAGTACTGTCTAATCTTGGGATCATTGTAGGTTTTCTCTCGACTAACCATCGAAGCAGAAACATAATCAAAAACAATTAGGCTATTTTCTCCCGAATAGTTATCTACTAGATTAAATGTATTATCGATAGATTCTTGATTTAGATACATCGTTAATCCTTCTAGTAAGAAAAGACATTTTTTATTTTTTTCAAAGCCGGTTTCTTCTAACTTTTTAGATAACGATTCGTGATTGAAATCAATTGAAATAAATTTTAGATTTTCCGGAAACTCAATGTGTTGGCCCCTGAATCTATCTATTTTAATTTGTTGTGTTCCCGGAGCATCAAGTTCAAATACTGTTGCCTTCGCTAACTTACTTTTAAAGCGAATAGCACGGGAATCAAAGCCAGCTCCAAATATCAATACCTGTTCAATACTGTCATCAATATTTTCAAAAATACTATCAATAAATTTTGTCCTGGCAATAAGATATTCGTAATTCCCCGGAGCTTTCAAAAATTGCTTTTTCAGTATTTTTCGGGAAAATCCATATTTAGCTAATAAACCAAGATAAGATGGTACGAGAATAGGAGCAATATAGTCATTGCTTTTGTAATTTATATCTTTCTCATAATAAGATACTGTCCGGCCCAGGCACGTTCCCTGTGCAGTTATGGATACTTTGCCTTCAACTCTATTATTCACGCTATCACCCTGCTATGATTTTGAATTAATTTTACATTATCAAATAACTTCTATACTTCCCATTTTTATCCTCTAAAATGTAAACTTCAAATAAATAGGTACATGTACCAATCGACTCCCCTATGGAAATCACTCAGGAGAATCGGATTAAAAAGCTTGATTCTATAGTTAACACGCCTCTTGCTGTACCGCTTACATCTGTTTCGACTGTCCATCTAATGGGTATGAACATCTTTTTTAAAAGGAAAAAACCATAATTTAGGAGGAATTCAATAAAGACTTTGCTGCTATTTAAATATATACAATTTCGTGCAGTTACTAGTAAGCCAGAGTATCTTACGACCGAAAAATTCGAAGCTGTACTTGGCGGCTTTGGTGCTTTTAATCTGGGAGTTTGGGCTGCTTCCAACGTCATTGAACGCAGCAGCACCATCCCCATTACATAGTTTTACTATAGGACACAGCGGTGCTTCGCTTTTTAGCCCACTTTATGGATCGGCTATATTACATTTTGCTTTGTTCAGATACTAATAAAGAAGCCTCTTTAACTGTAATTAAACCGACAGGTAGCCTTAAATGTTCTTCATTTTTTCCCACAGCTTACCGAACTTTGTTTTGGTAAGAATTTCGTGAGTTAAAAAATCGCCATTATAAAAAGCACTATAGGTTGTAAATACAGCAGGCGATTGCTGCGCTTGTTCTTTGCTTTCCAACTTGATGCGTTGTATAGGAATATTGAATTCCTGACCGATGATATCCAATTCATTGTGTACATGATAATCGACGAAGGGACATTGGTCGGTATACAGCACGGTTAATCCCCGGCGATAAGTAATAGAGGGCGTTTTTACAGTTTCTTTAAACTTAGGCATTACGGCGTCATCCTTAAGCCTTTTTACCAGTAACTCAAAATAGGGTTGTGCCGTATCGGCGACTTCAAACCCCTTTTTTAACAGATAGGCTTTGTCAGATAGATATGGCTTCTTTTTAGCGCTCGAAACTATGACAATCCCCTTTTTTCCTGCCGAGTCATGCAAGCATGAGTGCAATAATTCAGTGCCATATCCCTGTTTTTGGTAGCGTCCGGCAACCCAAAAACAATTAATGAACATATACCCCTCCGCCACAATGGGGCACCATGCGTTTTCGGCAGGTAAATACTCAATGAACACTTTCCCCCGGACGTCTGCTTTTCTGAAAATCAATCCATCCTGAAAACGATTTTTCAGCCACTCTTTTTTCAGCGCTACTCCCGGCGCGGTTTTCTTGTCGGCAATAGCACAGCATATATGCTCTTGTTCTAAGTTTTCCCCTGTCAATGTTACTAACGTCATTGAATAGTACCTCCACCAATCAGATAGCCAGAATTTCCATATAGCCTTAACCCTGCAATGCCAGATAGTTGCTAACGAACCTTATGGTAATACCGCTTCGAGAGCTCCTAGTGATATCACTTCATTTACATTTTCAACAAACCTGATATTTTCCGGTATACCACTAGAAATAGCATTGCGAAGAATAAGGGGAACCAGATCGATATCTAACGCGCCGCGACAAGTTGAGAGCACACAATATTCGGCACAATAACCAGTTAGAATTACCGTATCAACACTAAGTTTCCTTAGTGTTTCCTCAAGGCTTGTTTTATTAAATGCATTACCATAGGTCTTTATAATATGGATGTCATCAGGATTAATAGCAAGCTGGTCAATATTTTTAAATCCGTCTGCTTCAGGAACAACGCCCTCTGCTTCATCCCTATGCTGTATACAAATAACCGGTAATCCTTTTTTGCGAAACAGATCAATGGCAGTATTAATAAATTCTACCGCTCTTAGAGTCAGTCGAGTTTTTTCCTCGTTGGCAAAAGCATAATGTTGTTGCATGTCAATAACCAATAATGCTGGTTTCACTATTTTCCCTCCCAAGTCAAAAAAGATCCAGATTATGGATCTTTTCGTTATAATGAATTATTTTTCCTGTTCTTCTCAAGATAATTCACCAGATTTATTCTGTTGGTGTAATTTTTAAAGTTAGCCTACCATATTTCAGTATCATAGTCATAAAAAAAACATCTTCCCTTCTGACTTAACTATTCTTGTCAATAGGGAAGATGTCTCAAGCCTATTATCACAAAATTTTCTGTACCCTTTTTTAAACTACAGTGCGAGGTTTGCTAATTGCCTATATTTCTCCAGTCGTTCTTTAGCCTCCTGTTCTGTCTTTGCAAACAAAGCTTCTGCCTGTTCAGGGAACTTCTTCATGAGAGAGGCAAAACGTACTTCTCCCATTAGGAATTCGTTAAAATTCATGGTGGGTTCTTTCGAATCAAGACTAAAGGGATTTTTACCTGATTCTTTTAGCAGTGGATTGTAACGGTACATTGCCCAGTAACCGCAGTCCACTGCTCGCTTAGCTTCCAGCTGACTGCAACTCATGCCCATTTTCAACCCATGATTGATACAAGGTGCATAAGCAATGATAATGGACGGCCCAGGGTAGGCCTCGGCTTCCGCAATAGCTTTTAAAGTTTGGTTTTTATCTGCTCCCATGGCAATCTGCGCTACATATACATAACCATAACTCATAGCGATCATACCGAGATCCTTCTTCTTGGTCTTTTTGCCGCTAGCGGCAAATTTGGCAATAGCCGCTGTCGGTGTAGCTTTGGAAGACTGTCCGCCGGTATTAGAATACACCTCAGTATCAAACACCAAAATATTGACATCTTCACCCGACGCCAACACATGATCCAATCCACCAAACCCAATGTCATATGCCCAACCGTCGCCGCCGAAAATCCATTGAGATCTTTTAACTAGAAAGTCCCGGTTATTATATATGGTATTTAGCAGGGGATCATTGCCTTTTACTGCTGCTAAAGCAGAAATGAGCTTATCCGCCCGGACTCTTGTTCCTTCACCATTGTCTTTATTTGCTAACCAATCTTCGCAAGCTTGCGTCAATTCGTCGCTTATCGCCAGCGTAGCAGCCTTTTCAACAACAAGAGCCACTTGTCTACGCAGTTGTTTTACTGCCATATGCATACCTAAACCAAATTCAGCATTATCCTCAAATAAGGAGTTTGCCCACGCCGGACCATGCCCGCGATAATTTTTGGTATAAGGAATAGAAGGCGCACTGCCAGCCCACACGGAAGAGCAGCCGGTAGCATTGGCCACCATCATTCTATCGCCAAACAACTGAGTTACCAGCTTAGCATAAGAAGTTTCCATACAACCGGCGCAAGCACCTGAAAATTCCAGAAGCGGCTGTTCAAATTGGCTGCCTTTAACAGTAAAGGCATTTAGCGGATTCGGCTTAGCTGATAGAGTCATCGCATAGTCCCACAAAGGAGCTTTCTCTAGCTGTGTGGATAGAGGTTTCATTTCCAGAGCTTTTTCCTGGGCAGGGCAAACCTGGACGCAATTGCCGCAGCCAGTACAGTCATAAGGGGAAACCGCTAAACTAAAGCTTAGGTCTTTCGCACCAATAGCGGCTTTAACACTAAATCCTTCCGGGGCTGCGGCCAATTCCTCGCTATTCACCAACACAGGTCTAATGGCAGCATGAGGGCACACAAAGGCACATTGGTTACATTGAATACATTTATCCATCGCCCATACAGGAACATCAATAGCGATGCCGCGTTTTTCATAAGCCGAAGTACCCAACGGAAAACTGCCGCTTTCCATTCCTAAGAAGGCACTTACCGGTAAGTTATCTCCTTCCTGACGATTCATGGGCAGCAATATTTTTTCAATAAACGCAGGAATCTCTCTAGTTCCAGACTTGACATCCTGCGCATTTCGCCAGTCAGCAGGAACAGCAATCTGGATAATGGCGTCTGCCCCTCTGTCAATCGCAGCGTGATTCATCGCCACTATTTTTTCCCCTTTGTTCCCATAGGATTTCACTACTGCTTCCTTAAGATATGTAACGGCATCAGCCAGGGGAATAATATCGGCAATCTTAAAGAAGGCTGATTGCATAATCATATTGATCCTACCGCCAAGGCCTATCTCCTGCGCAATGCCGACTGCGTCAATTATATAAAAATTGATATCATTTTCCGCAATATAACGCTTCATAACTGACGGCAGATTGCTGGCGATTTCCGCGGCATTCCACCGGCAATTCAAGAGGAAGCTACCGCCCTTTTTGAGCCCGTCAAGTACATTGTAGTTAAATACATAGGACTGATTGTGACAGGCAATAAAATCTGCTTTATTAATGAGATACGGTGATTTAATAGGCTGCTTGCCAAACCGCAAATAAGAAATAGTCACTCCACCGGATTTTTTTGAATCATAGGCAAAATACGCCTGAGCATACATGTCGGTGTGATCGCCGATAATTTTAATGGCACTCTTATTAGCACCAACGGTACCGTCAGAACCAAGCCCCCAGAATTTGCATGCCTTTGTGCCAGGTGCCGTAGTATCAATATCCTGCCCGAAAAGCAGAGAAGAGTGGTTTACATCATCAATGATACCAACGGTGAAATTATCTTCGGGCTGATCTGATTTCAAATTGGCAAAAACACCTTCGATATGGCTAGGTATTACATCTTTGCCACCAACACCGCAACGCCCGCCGACAATTTCCGGTTGCCAGTCCTTTCCGTAAAAGGCGGCTTTTACATCAAGATAGAGGGGTTCAGCGAAGGCGCCCATTTCTTTGGTCCGGTCTAAAACAGCAATCATTTTTACAGTTTTAGGAATATATTTAAAGAAATGTTCAATGGAGAAGGGCCGATACAAATGAACCGTCAATAAACCAACCTTTTCTCCCTTATCATTAAGGTGATCCACCACCTCTTCGATTGTTTCGCACATGGACCCCATGGCTATAATCAGCCTGTCCGCATCCGGAGCGCCGTAATAATTGAACAGATGATACTCCCGGCCTGTTAGTTTTGTAATTTCCGCCATATAATCTTCCACGATTTCCGGCAATGCTTGATAATAGCGGTTAGACACTTCCCTTTGTTGAAAGTGAATATCGGAATTTTGTACTGTACCGCGTAAAATCGGATGGTCAGGATTGAGAGAGCTCCGGCGAAACTCATCCAAAGCTTCTCTGTCTAGCAATTTAGCTAATTCATCATATTCCAGCACTTCAATTTTTTGTAGCTCATGCGAGGTTCTAAAGCCGTCAAAAAAATTCAAAAAAGGGACTTTACCTTTGATTGCTGATAAGTGTGCCACGGCTGCCAGGTCCATTACTTGCTGGACACTGCTTTCTGCCAATAAGGCAAACCCAGTCTGCCGGGTAGCCATAACGTCGGAATGATCACCAAAAATACTGATTGCATTAGCGCCAACCACCCGGGCACTTACATGGAATACGCCAGGCAGCAGTTCACCGGCAATCTTATACATGTTGGGAATCATGAGTAACAAGCCTTGCGAAGCAGTATAAGTAGTAGTTAAAGCGCCTGCCTGTAATGAGCCATGAACTGCACCGGCTGCACCGGCTTCCGACTGCATTTCAAGAATTTCTACTGTCTGACCAAAAATATTTTTCTTACCTTGTGCTGCCCACTCGTCAGCGCTTTCCGCCATGTTGGATGACGGAGTAATAGGGAATATGGCGGCAACGTCAGTAAAAGCATAAGAGATATAAGCCGCGGCTCCATTGCCATCCATTGTCTTCATTTTTCTTTTTGCGTTCATAGGTCACACTCCATTTCAATAACAATTGCGATTTCCCATGCGATTTGAAAATTGTCGGCTAAAGGGAAGTATAAACATTGTCCTAACCGTAAAGTCAATAGCAAGCAAATGATAATAATGATAATTTAGAATACTTATAATTAAAGAAAAGAATAAAGATGATTTTGTAAAAGTATGTAGAATAGTAGCAAAAACTGTTATTTCAATAAACGATGAGATGATATAGAATAAAACTACTAACAAATATGCCATAGAATAGGGAGCGTGCAAAATGAAAGAACGGTATTCTATTGGTGAAACGGCGGCGTTATTAGGAGTAACGACGCAGACCTTGCGGCATTATGACAAAATGGGTTTATTAAAACCCCGGCATATTGACTCTGGAACCGGTTACCGCTACTATGCATTTGATCAATTCCATTACATTGATCGCATTAAGTATTTGCAGCGTTTTGGTCTTTCGCTGGAGTCAATTAGAGAAATTATCACTACAGGCAGTGTAGACAAGCTATTGCCCTTCCTTCAGCAACAGAAAAAAAGTTATCAAAAAGAATTAAAAAAAATCATGGACACCATTGAAAATATTGATTGGTATATTGATTATTTTACTTTTCTTAACCGTAATCAGCACTGTGACAACCTGTATAAAGTATGGCTTGAACGGCGCTATGCGATTTGCGTGCCAGGGTATCCTGAGGAATATCTTCACAATATGGAAGTCCGTTTGGCTGCGGCCAAAGCCAGAAGTGAATTAAAAGATCTTAACTATTTACGTCAATATGCCTATCTTATTGATTTCAATAAACTGATGGAGAAAAAATTCTGGGCTACCCAGTATTTGATCTATCTTAAAGAAAAACCGGATTTTCCAACCGAATATCTCTGCGAACTGCCCGCAGGAGAATACTTGTGTTTCCGTGCCCGGATTCTTACCAATGACTGGGATGTTCCCCCGCTTGCTAAATTTTTTAAAGATACTGCTGTTCCCCAAGTAGTGATCGCAAATGAGTTTGAGGAGAATCTGAAGGAATATCTGGGAACTCAATATGAAATTCAGATTCATATTCCGCGCAATCAGAAGTAAGTGTACCTCAACCGGAGCTTTTATCATCACTAAAAGACCGGCTGCATTTTTTTGCAGCCGGTCTTTTTTAATCTTTTGAAATTTTAAAATAAACATTGACTTTATTGTTACAACAAGGTTTATATTCTGTTCGATAGCTATCTCTCTTCTTTTGATCGCGACAAAAGAGTAAGTGAGAAACTTAATGTTTTCTTGAAAGTTTAAGAAAGGATGAGCTAATTTTGGAAAAAGTAACTGTTAGCCCTGATACTGAAATTTTATATCAAGGAGGGCAAGTACGCGGTGAAACAATGCACCCTGAGACTCCTCCCCTCTATATGTCGACAGCTTACATTATGAAAGATCTGGACGAATTGCACGAAACTAACAGTAGTGGCGGATATAGCTACAACCGTACCAGCAACCCTAATCGGGATTGCCTGGCAGACGTAATTACATCTTTGGAAAATGGACAAGGGACTATTATTTGTTCTTCCGGTATGGCTGCCATTTCTTTGGCTTTGCTGACTTATGCAAAACAGGGAGATCATATCCTGGCAAGTCTTTCGCTATATGGCGAAAGTATTGATTTACTGGATAATGTTATTTCTCGTTACGGCATCCAAACCACATATGTCGATTTTACCGATTTGGAAGCAGTCCGAAAGGCTGTCCGCCCGAATACTGTGCTTTTCTATACAGAGGTTATCGCCAATCCATTAACAACAGTTGTTAATATTAAAGAACTTTCCGATATTGCCCATCAGGCATCGGCTTTAGTACTGGTAGACAGCACCTTTACTACTCCTTTTCTGATTAAGCCAATCGTACAGGGTGCCGATGTTGTGATTCATAGCCTGACCAAGTATTTTGGCGGACATAGCGATGTCACTGCAGGATCTATAACAACGGCAACAAAGGAACTTCTGGAGAAAGTTTATAATATCCAGGTCCTTTTTGGCTGCTGCTCAGACCCATTTGCTGCCTGGCTATGTCTTCGCAGTGTCCGTACAATGAGCATGCGGGTAAAGCAACAAATGAGTAATGCTGAAAAACTGGCCGCCGCTTTGCAAGCCCATCCCAGGGTCTTACGGGTGAACCATCCTAGTCTGCCTGGCCACCCTCAGCATGAGTTAGCAAAAAATATTTTAACTAACGGCTACGGCGCAATCATGAGCTTCTCCGTTGCCGATGACCGCCAAAAACTAAATGAATTCATGCATGCACTGCGGTTGGTAAAATACTTACCCACACTGGGCGGTTACCGTACTACGCTCTCCCACCCAGTCTCTTCTTCCCATATGGGCGTCCCCGAAGAAGTGCGCCTGAAGATGGGCATTCATGAAGGGCTGATGCGAATCTCGGTAGGAATAGAGGATATCGATGATTTAATTGCCGACTTCACACAGGCACTGAATGTTTTTTAAATCATAATACGGTTGGAGGGAAATAAATGGAATCTGCTTTGCTCATCATACAGTCACTTGCTGACTTTATGTGGAACTATCCTATGCCCATCCTTTTGGTGGGCACCGGTATTTACCTTTCCATGAGCTTTAGATTTTTCTATCAGCTTAAAACGAAATTTATGCTGCAAAACACCTACGGTACGATTATAAAAAAGAACCAAAAAGGTGGCGAAGGGACAGTATCCAGTTTTGCGGCAGCTTGTACCGCTATGGCTAATACCGTTGGCGTTGGAAGTATCGGTGGAGTTGCTACGGCAATTACCATGGGAGGACCAGGAGCCATTTTCTGGCTTTGGTTCTCCGCATTTTTTGGTATTTCCACGAAAGCTGCAGAAATTATTTTGGGCCAGCGTTATCGTGTTAAATATAAAAACTGCCGGGATGAATATGTATGTGACCGCTCATTTGTTATGAAAAATGCGATGGGCTGGAAAACCGGCGGACTTATTCTTGCCCTCTGCTGTTTTACGCTTGGACCGTGGACTTGCCTTGTTCAAGCAGAAGCTCTTACCAGTTCGTTGAAAGAAGCCTTTCATATCAATCCAACCGTATCTTTACTCGTCATGAGTGTGACAGTGGGGATAACGATTGTTGGTGGTTTGCGCAGCATGTCGAAGATTCTTTCCAAAGTAGTTCCTGCGTATGCCATGGCCTATATTTTAGGTGCCATTGTCCTTGTAGCTCTCAATATTGAAAAAGTACCTGCGACATTTGCGTTAATCTTTGAGCACGCTTTCACGCCAATGTCCGGAGTTGGCGGTTTTGCCGGAGCCACGGTTATGCAAGCTATTCGTTTCGGTATTGCCCGTGGAATCTATTCCAATGACGCTGGTACTGGCTATGGCATGGTAGCACATGCCGGAGCTATGACCGACCATCCTATCCGCCAATCCTCGTGGGGATTTGGCGAAGTGTTTCTGACTTCGGTCATCTGCACATTGACTGCGCTGACCATACTGGTTACCAACGTATATATTGATTTTCCGGATATCACAAGCGGTCAATTGGTAACTGTGGCATACCGTACGGTGTTTGGTGAGCCAGGATCGGCATTTCTGGCAGTGGCTATTACCCTGTTTGCCTGGGCGACAACCGTTGGAATGTACTATTCTTGTGAAAAAGCAGTAAATTATTTCTTTGGTGATTCCAAGTCAACTAGAATTGTTACTTATACCTATATGGTGTATTATATTCTGCCCATCCTTTTCTTCTCCAATATGCAGGCTGACTTATTATGGGCGGCAACCGACCTGCTTAGTGCTATTTATGTGCTTATTACACTAACATTGATTTACGGTAAAAAAAGAGAGATTTTTCGGCTCTTTAATGATTTTTGGGATCGTTTTATTCCAGCAATCAATCGTGGAGAAATCCCGGAACCTGTTGCTTTTGAAACGATTGAATCTGAAACTGAAACATGTAACGTAAAAAGCTAAAAAACTTGAGTGAAAGCAATCTATGACTCCAGAATGACATACTCGTAATGACCGCGAGCCTGCCCCTTCTCTCTCCAGCAAACAAGCTGACCTCCCCTAGATTCTAGCGGGAAGCCAGCTTGTTTTGTTACCTATTCACAATCTTCTCTGCCATGAGTATAGTGCGGCAGCAGCATGGGGGAAACTCGGTCTGTTTTAACACCATTTGCTTCAAGGCTGTTATGGTATTCTTGTACATGTTCAAGGCTAAGTTCGTTAACTTCGACCTCCCGGCTTTTTGCACCGGCATGTGCACCGGCCCGGCGTCCGAATACAAGGATATCTAAGAGGGAATTACCCATCAGACGGTTTCTGCCGTGAATCCCGCCTGCCGCTTCGCCAGCCACATATAGATTCTCTACCCTGGTTTGTCCATTTTCGTCAATCAATAGACCGCCATTTTGGTAGTGCAGGGTAGGATATACCAGGATAGGCTCTTTTCTCATATCAATATCGAATTTCTTATACATTCTCAGCATGGCCGGCAATCGCTTTTGAATTGTACCTTCGCCATGAATCATCTCTATTAACGGAGTATCAAGCCAAACTCCTTTAACACCGGTAGGTGTATCTATGCCTTTATTTTTTATGTTGCATTCTCTGATGATAGCAGCAGAGGATACATCTCTTGTTTCAAGATGGTAAACAAATTGCTCGCCATCACAGTTAAGCGGAGTAGCACCTAAACTACGAACTTTTTCAGTAACCAGTGCGCCAAAGATTTGCGGCGGATAAGCAACGCCGGTCGGATGGTACTGTATGGCGTCAGCAAACGCCAGCTCTGCCCCTATGCGATAGGCAAGAACAAGTCCGTCGGCAGTAGCACCATAGTGGTTGGATGTCGGGAAGCCTTGGTAGTGAAGCCGGCCCGCACCACCTGTAGTTATAATAATTGTTTTAGCTCTGGCAATTAAGTATTCTTCTGTTTCCAGGTTATATAGGACAGCGCCGGCGGCTTTGCCGTTCTTATCCAGTAAGATTTCAACCGCAGGCGAGAATTCCGCAACTTCAATACCCCGGTTAACCACCTCATCCCTAAGAACCCGCATGATTTCCGCGCCGGTATAGTCGGCAGCAGCATGCATTCTTTTTCTTGATGTTCCGCCCCCGTGGGTGGTAACCATTGTACCGTCATGTTCTTTGTCAAACATGACACCAAGGTCATTTAACCATTTGATTACACCGGGAGCATCTTTAACCAAGGTGCTTACCAGTTCTTTTTTGTTGGTAAAGTGTCCGCCCCCCATTACATCGATATAGTGTTGGGCGGGGGAATCTTCCGGCTTATCGGCAGCCTGAATGCCGCCTTCCGCCATCATGGTATTGGCATCGCCCATACGCAATTTGGTGGCAATCAATACCTTAGCCCCCTGGTTATGCGCTTCGAGAGCAGCTGATGCTCCGGCACCGCCACCGCCAATGATGAGGACGTCTATATCATAATGTACTCTATTTAAATCAAGTTTCACATTTTCCAGGCGGCTTTTGGCTTCAATAAGATCGGCCAGTTCTACGGGAACTTTAGAGCCCTTATTTGCTCCTACTGCCAACTTTCTGAAACATTGCTCTTTATAGTCAGGATGATTCTCCTGTAAAACATTTTCCTTTTCTTCCGGAGTCATACGCGCAAAATGAACACCCAACCGTTTAGAGCGTGTAGCCTCTACTTTTTTTATTAGCTCTCTCATCTCTGCTGTATACATTAAAATACCTCCTCACTGCACCGTATTCTTACTGTTCAATATCTCTTGTGTTGTAAAGCTCTTTTAATTCGTCAACACTCTTGCCCTGAAGTTCTTCAATGGAGCGGTCATGCTTGCCTGCTTGAATTTCCTCCACTCTTGTTTTTAAGTGTTCGGTTTCTGGTGCAAGGTATTTACCGGTAAGACGGCGGGCAATCATGCCCACTTGGTAATGGGTAATATTTGCCGGACATCTTGAAGCACAAATTCCGCACATAACGCAGTCAAACGATTCATGCGCACACTTTTCTAGCTGGCCTCTTTGCGCATAACCAATATACTGCATAACATTAAGTTCTTGCGGGCAGCCTTTGGTACAGGAGTTACAGCCGATGCAGCTGTATATTTCCGGGTAAAGCTGCGCTAATGTATCAGCCGTAGGCGCTAATTCGTTCAGTTCATAGTTTTTCTTATCGCCAGGGAAGAACGGCAGTTGAGTAAGATACATGCCATCTTGAACTTTAGTTTGGCAGGCTAAACAGACTTTCAGTTCTTTCTGGCCTTTAATTCTATATATTGTTGCGCAGGCACCACAAAAACCCGACCGGCAGCCACAGCCCCTAACCAATTGATAGCCTGCGTATTCCATTGAGTCCATTATTGTCAAGCTTGCGGGAACCGTGTACTTTTTACCCAATATATATATATCAACCATTTCTTTATCAGACATTTCATGACCTCCCTTTATCTTTCGTACGCGACCAGCGCAAATTAATATTCATCAGGCAGCTGCTGAATTTCATCACATCTAAATACCGGGCCATCCTTACATACATATTTATCACCGATATTGCAGCGGCCGCATTTGCCTACGCCGCATTTCATCTTTAATTCGAGCGTAGTATAGACCTGCTCCTTTTTGAAGCCCAGTTCTTCTAAGCCTTGCAGTACGAATTTAATCATGATGGGCGGCCCGCATACTAATGCCACTTTATTGGTATTAAAATTAAGTTCTTTTACATAATTAGGAACAAACCCTACATGCCCATCCCAGCCTTCGGCTTCCCTGTCTACCGTCAAATGGACAGTGGTATTAGCACATGCCGGCCAATTTTCGAAAAGCTCTTTGGTGTGTACAAGATCACCGGGAGTACGTGCGCCATATACAATATCAACTTTTCCATAGTTATCACGGTTATCCATTACATAGTTGATAACTGAACGGAGCGGCGCCAGACCAATACCACCGGCAATGAAGAGAAGGTCTTTGCCTTTAAGTTCTGTTTCTACAGGAAAATAATTTCCGTATGGTCCTCTGATACCAATTTCGGTGCCCACTTCCAGGCCATGCAAATACTCAGTTACTTTGCCGCAGCGTTTGATACTAAATTCCATAAAGTTTTTTTCAGTCGGTGAAGAAGTGATGGAAAAAAGTGCCTCGCCGATTGGCGGAACCGAAAGCATGGCACACTGGCCCGGCATAGACTCGAAGTGTTTTCCCCCGCCAGGTGCAATAACTCTAAACGTAGTAACATCATGGGTATCAACCCTAATATCGTCTATTACGCCAATCTGTGGTATTAATGGATCTACATGATTATGACAATTGCAGCTCATTATCGTTTACCACCTATTCTATTAATCACTTTGACGATATCCATATTGACCGGACATCTTTCGATACATCTTCCACAGCCTACACAGGCAAAAGCACCCTCATTGTTATTCGGATAGTAGACAAGCTTGTGCATAAATCTCTGACGGAATCTTTCTTTTTGGGTAGTTCTGGGGTTGCCATGCGCCATAAGGGTAAAGTCCGAAAACATACAGGAATCCCAGCAACGGAACCTTTCTCCGCACTTTCCGCCGTCAAAATCCTGAATATCGTAGCAATGGCAAGTAGGGCATACATAAGTACAGGAGCCGCAGCCGAGACAACGTTTGCTAAGTTCTTCCCAGCTTTCCGCGTCAAATAGCTCTTTAAGATCTCCGGCCATTTTTTTAGGATCAACCGAAGCTAATGGCAGTTCTTTTACTTTGTCTTGAATGCTTTCTTGCAATTTCTTAAGTCCTGCTTGATCCTGCTCAGTAGCAATTTCAAGAATATCGGCAAGTTTGTCTGTAAGCATCTGTCCTTTTTCGGTTTGGGGCTGCCAAAGTATTGTCTCTCCCATATCCCAGGCAGCAATGTCTGCGCCTTTTTGCGGTACATGAGTTTCTATGCCGAATGAACTGCAAAAACAGGTTTCTTCCGGATTATTACAAGCCAGTGAAACAATAATGCCTTTATTTCTGCGCTCTTGATAGAATTTGTCCACAGGCTCTTTCAGAAAAACATTATCTAAAAGAGTAAAGCTTACTGCATCACAAGGTCTTACACCGAATAATACATACTCATCTGTTTTGCCGCTTACCACTTCCATACTCAACTTCTTGCCTTGAGTCTTAAACTTCAGGTAGGTTTCACTTTGCGGAAAAATAAATCCTTTCGGCGAAACCTTAGTTTTAGTGAGCTCTAAATTAACTTGCTCTCCGTCCTGCCATAAACCAAAGTCAACCTTGCCTTCTTTTTCAATAGGTGCAAATAATTCATAGTTTTGGTCAATAAGCCGCCACAGCTGTCCAAAATTACTTTTGGCTATTTTTTTCATTATTTACCCCCCTTTTTACTGGTTTCAAAAGGATCAACATCTTCTAGCTTATAGCTAATCAGAGGGGTTGCTTGTGAATTATCTGCCCCGGCATCATAGTCACCATATAATTCGTTAATGTCTTTAATGATTTTGCGGTTGATTTTATGAATAGGAATACCGGCTGGACACACTCTACTGCACTCACCGCAATCCACGCACCGTCCAGCTACATGATAGGCTCTTACGATATGGAAAAACTGGTCTTCGCTGTCTACCTTGGCTTTACCGGCTACACCTAAGGCTTGATTATCAAAAACACATTTCTCACAGCTGCAGGCCGGACAGATATTACGGCAGGCATTACACCGTAAACATTTTGAAAATTGGTCAGCCCAATAATCGTACCGCTCATCCGGCGACATTGCTTCCATCTCGGCAACTTCTTTGAATCTGTCAGCTGCATTTACTGCTCTTGCAACGGCCTCTCCCATCAGTTCCTGATAAACTACAGGAGTAGGATAATTACACTGCAGACATTTATCATAATCGAATTGTCTGCCTGTCACTTTCTGCTCGCCATTTTTGGTTACAAAGGTAATTTCATCGCCACTGCGTTTTATTTCTAAAAGCCCTTTATATAAGCCGGCTTTTTTTACTTTTTCGGGATCAATCATGCCCGCACAGGGTACGCCATACACTACAACCCGGTCGGCTTCTATCCTGTTATCTTTAATTAGCTGGTTGAAAGCAAGCGCATCACAGCCTTTTAAAAACACACCGATTTTTTGTGGCTTCTTAAGCTCCGTTATCAAATATTTACTCAGATTGTGTACGCAAAAAGTATTCCAGACTAAAGCTTCAGCCTCTTGTTCGCCGGTAATAAATACAGGATAGGCATCATACCAGAACTCGCCCTTTTCCCAGCCAAGAATTACATCGACCTCTTTATTGGCCAAGGCCCGCTTCGCGGTTTCCCGTATTTTCTCAGTTATCTTTTCCATCTTGCATCCCTCAGCTTTCTGTTTGGACCAAGCTTATGGACCTTTGCTAACACATCATTCATAACACTTGCAAATTTATTTCCTTCAGCCGCAGAAATCCAATCAACCTTAAACCGGTCTTTTTCGATTCCCATATAGTCAAGCAAGTTTGTAAATATAGTAAAACGGCGTCTGGTGTAATAGTTACCGGTTGAATAATGACAGTCACCAGGATGACAACCGGCGATAACGACCCCGTCAGCGCCTCGTTGAAAAGCACGCAAAACAAAGTTTGGATTAACGCGGCAGGAGCAGGGTACCTTGATGATACGAACATTAGCAGGATAATTTAATCTGCTTGTCCCAGCCAGATCTGCGCCTGCATAGCTGCACCAGTTACAGCAAAAGGCAACAATTAAAGGCTCAAACGCATTGGTATCATTCACTGCAGCGCCTTTAGCTTCTATTGACATATGGCATCTACCTCCGCTAGTATCTGTCTGTTTGTAAATCCTTTGAGGTCAATAGCACCCGGGCGGCAAGTAACTGTACATCCCCCACAGCCCTGACAAAGGGCTTCATTTACACTGGCAACTACTCTCTTGCTAACTTTTCCGTGATCATTAATTTCGATAGTTTTGGCGGAAATGGCCTCATACGGGCACATTTTTGTACATTCCAAACAACCGCTGCAGACTGCTTCATTTACGCCGGAGACGCAGGGATTGTTAACCAGTTTGCTCTTGCTTAACAGACCAATGACTTTGGCCGCTGCCGCACTGGCCTGCGCAACTGTTTCCGGTATATCTTTGGGACCCTGGCAAGCACCGGCCAGATAAATACCGGCCGAATGAGTTTCCACTGGGCGCAGTTTGGGGTGAGCTTCGGTGAAGAAATTATTAGTATCAGTGCTAACGCTTAGTTTTCTGCCCAGGGTTTCGGCATCATCCTTGGCCTTAGTGGCCGCAGCCAGTACAACCAAGTCGGCGTCAATTTTAATTAATTCTCCCGACAGGGAATCGGCGCCATGTACTATGAGCTTGTCACCGTCGGGGAATATTTTGCCAACCATGCCTCTAATATAATTTACTCCGTATTCCTCTACCGCTCTGCGGTAGAACTCATCAAAGTTCTTACCCGGAGTACGAACATCGATATAAAATACATAGGTTTCGATATCAGGATACTTATCCCGGATCAGCATGGCATGTTTTGCCGTATACATACAGCAGATTTTTGAGCAGTAGGTTTTACCGCGGTTTGATTTGTCCCGTGAACCAACACACTGAACAAATACTACCTTTTTCGGCTTTTTGTGATCTGACGGACGGACAAACTTACCGGCGGTAGGACCTGCAGCATTGGTTAAACGCTCAAATTCCATCGAAGTAATGACATCCGGATGGTCAGTATATTGATACTCGCCAAATTGATCTAAACTGATAATATCAAAACCAGTGGCTACAACAATGGCTCCGTATTTCTTAGTTATGTTGGCATCCTGCTGATCAAACTCTATTGCTCCGGCCGAACAGAGTTTTTCACATACTCCGCATTTACCGGTTTTAAACTTAATACACTCGTCCCGGTCAATAACCGGCACATTGGGAACTGCCTGCGGAAATGGTGTATAAATAGCGCCTCTGTTTCTAAGCCCTTCGTCAAATTCGCTTTTGGTTTTACGGGAAGGACATTTTTCAGCGCAGATTCCACAGCCACTGCATTTGTCCATATTCACACTGCGGGCTTTTTGTTTAATAGTAACTTCAAAGTTACCAACATAGCCGCTAACTTTTTCAACTTCACTGTACGTATAAAGATTAATATTGGGATGCGAAGAAGCGTCTACCATCTTTGGCGTCAAAATGCACGCAGAACAGTCCAACGTAGGAAAAGTTTTGTCTATTTGCGCCATTTTGCCGCCAATACTCGGGGTTTTCTCGATAATATCCACTTGATATCCGGCATCGGCAATATCAATCGCTGTCTGAATCCCGGCAATGCCGCCGCCAATAACCAACGCTCTTGACTCAACGCCGATTTCACCAGGTATAAGCTCAGTATTTAAGGTTGCTTTGGCGATAGCGGCTCTGACAAGCGCAATGGCTTTTGGGGTTCCTTCCTCTTTGTTTTTATGTACCCAGGAGCAATGTTCCCTAATATTAGCGATCTCAACTAGATAGGGGTTTAGTCCGGCTGCTTTGGCAGCTTTACGGAAGGTGGCCTCATGCATCCTCGGCGAACAGGACGCGATTACCACTCGATCAAGATTTTGTTCTTTTATTGCATTTTTTACCAGATTCTGGCCAAGTTCCGAGCACATATATTGATTGTCTTTAGCATATACAACCCCAGGCATTTCTGCCGCTGCTGCTACGACTTGATCTACATTTACGGTGCCTGCGATATTGCTTCCACACCAGCAAACAAAAACTCCAATTCTCCGCAAGCCTATTCCTCCTTCAACGCTTTGTTGGCTTAAGCACGTAAGCGTATAAATTATTTATTGTATTTACGGAAGGCACTGACAATTGCCTGTTGCGGCATATTATCATCTATTTTGCCTGGCACGTCGTCCGTTTTTAACCTGTTGTTGCCGGCACGTCTTATTATGGTAAGCCTTACCGCCTCAATGAGTTTTGCCAGATCCACATTCTTAGGACAGCGAGCAGCGCAGGTAAAACAGGAGGCACAATTCCAGATGGTTTTACTCTCCAGAACCTTGTCCAATTGCCCTAGTTGCAGAAAGCGTATAACTTGATGCGGCAAGATATCCATACTGGCACTGGCCGGACATCCCGCTGTGCATTTTGTACATTGTATACAATCTTTGACATACTGAGAACTGATTTCAGCAATTTGCTCTAACTCGCTCTTTTTAGTATCGGGAACCATTTTTTCTCTTATCATAGTAAGCGCTCCTCCTCTCCTACTTAATGCCCAAAGCTTCTGCCAATAGCTCAGTAAAGTAAGTTACTGATAGTTTTTTAACCCCGCGCCCGTTTTCCTCTAAATTATATTTACAAAGCGGGCAGGCTGTAACCAATTCTTCCACCTCATATTTTGCAGCTGATTGAATAATATTTGCAGTCATTTCCTGTGCAATCTCTTTTTTATCTACAGCAAGATACCCACCGCAGCACTCTGTCCGATAGGGATATTTTACCGGAGTACCGCCAAGAGCTTTGATAAAATCTTCAATAATTGAAGGGTTTTCTGGATCATCAAAATTCATTACTGTGCTGGGACGAAGCAGCAAACAGCCATAATAAGCTCCAATTTTGCGTCCAGTAAGCGGATTTTTTACTTTTTCAGCCAACTTGTCAAAGCCAATTTCATCTCGGAGTACTTCTAGAAAGTTAAGTACTTCACTTTCTCCGCTATAAAAAAAAGGCAGCTCCAAATAGTTATTGACTTTTTTTCTAACATTCTCATTTGTCTTCATATCATCATTTACCCTTTTGAGGACATGATGACATGCTGAACATAGAGTAACAAGTTTTTCTCCTTTGGCATGTGCGGCAGCCAAACTTCTTACAGCAGGCAATTTAGTGGCTATCTCATCGGTGGCGAGTGGATACACTGCCCCACAACACTGCCATTCATTTTGCTCCTGAAGTTCAATTCCCAGTACTTTTGCAGAATCCAGTGCAAATTTTTCTAGTTGCTGTGCTTTTGTCTTCAAAGTACATCCCGGATAATAACTATACTTCATTTTGCTTCCTCTATGCTTGTTATAGTAACAAACACAGAATTACCCTCCTCTCAATTTTTAAATTGAATAATTTTAAATTATTTACATACAACTTATTTGCCTTTTTAATAGATAAGTATGGTTTCGACATCTTTCAATAAAAACCTGCCGGTTAGGTAGCAAAACAGAGATATGCACCAAAACTTTGAAAGTAACTCACGGGAAACAATTCCGCTGAGCCAATTAAATTCAGGAGAAAACAGGAGACTGGGTTGGACAGGAAAATGAAGCTGCTTCATAGAATTTATTTTGAAAACGATTTGCACATATATTTTGGAGGCGAACTATTTGCATTTTAAAAAAATAACTGTTATTGCGGCTATTTTAATCGCTCTAACGGTTTTTGCCCAGGCACAGACGGAGAAAATTGAATGTTTATGGCCCAATGCGGAAGATGCGGTAATGTATGAGTTAGAAATTGCTACAGTCGCAATAAATAAGGATGTCAAGGCAACGCAAGAACAAGTAGTGTACACAACCACCAGCATTTATACGCCTGGTGTACAATTACCGCTTTCTTTATTTGCGGGACAAGATCTCAAACAGCTCTATTTCCGGGTCCGGCCGTTAGATTTAGATAAAAATCCGTTAGGCCCTTTTTCCAAGGCAACCGTTCTCAGTGAGATGAACCTAAATCCGATTAAACCAATACCTACGGCCCTCTATAATAACCGCCCGGTACCCTTATACCCTGTATACTCTTGGATTCCGGTAGAAGGCGCTGCCAGATATGAAATTAAGGTCACTAACCACTGGCCGGAATCGCCAAATGGAATACAACCTTCAAACTATAGAATACGCTCCTATTCCACCGGGCAGGGATTTGATTTTTATGATCCGGAACCTCTAATCAATGAGGGAATTTACTATTGGCGCGTTCTTGCCTATGATAAAGACAATCGACCAATCGGACTGTATTCAGAACCTGTTTTATTGCAAGTCAGAACTGACGGTTATGACTGGGCGACCTTCGGCGACAGTATTACCCATGGCGGAGGGGCAATTTCCAATCCTCCTTCAGATGCTCGTTTTGACTACTCAACCTATTTGCCATACGAAGTAAAAAATCTAGGAAAAAGCGGCGATACCGCGGAAGCATTAGAAAAACGCTTTGACCAAGAAGTACTGCCGTTTAAACCTAAATACCTGCTTATTATGGGAGGCAGTAACAGCATTCGGGGCGGAACAAGTGCAAAAGATGTTATAAAATCATTATCCGCTATTAGTCGAAAGTGCCGGAATAATAATATCAGGCCCATTTTTTTGACCCTTCCGCCAGTAAACCCTGAACGAATTCAACGCGTTTTTAGCCAAGCAACGGCTCCTAATTGGAAGACTGAATTGGCTATCGTAAATGCGTACATAAAAAAGCAACCTGATTATATCGATATATACCCATCGCTGGTTGATAAACAAGGACTTTTGCCTGTGAAATACGCGCAGGACGGCCTACATTTAGATATATCAGGGAAGAAAATTATTGGACGCAAAGTATCAGATTATATCAAGGAGCATAGTTTATAATTTTTTTAATCGTAATCATCCATTCATAAGTGTAAAAAAACCGTTAATTGATGACAATTAGCGGTTTTTTCTGTTTTTATTACTTTATTTTTTTATTGGCAACGAAATTCCCTCGAGATTCGGTTATCTCATAACTATGGTGCTGACAGAATCATTTACTTACAACTTCTTCGATTTAAAATTTTGTCACAAAGCCTAAGGAAACTCCACGGGCATCATATCCGGGATTATGACTACTAAAGCCATTGGAAACATGCATTAGCATATATCCGACATTAACTGAAGTGTTTTCGTTGAATTTATAAGTGAATCGAGGCCCAACCCGCCACATAAAATTATAACGCCGGCCTCCGGCTGGAAATACTTTGTCATATACGATAAATCCGCCGCTCATCTCTAATGCCGTTGACAGCTTGCCAGAGCGGGCTCTTTCATTGCGAATCATATAAATAGGTCCAACACCGACTCCTTCACTGTCCAGAATCCGGTGTTCATAGTCTATCTCTCCGTGTGACCGGGTGATTGTAATACCTCTATATATAGTCTTATTTTTTGTCTCAGAAATTTTATTAAGTATATGTAGCGATACCGTATCAATATCACGATTTTTTTTGTGTGGAGTTAGGTAATCCCATTCCATTTCGAGCTTAGAATCGGCTGCATAGCAGTATGAATTCCCCGGCATGACAATCAGCAAAAAATTGATTATAATTACTAACCAAAATAATCTACGCACAACACAACACTTCCTCGAATAATTTTCTCGATATTATTAACCTTGCAGTTGTCACTATACAAAAATAACAAAGTTTTCTTCTTTTAGCAAAACAGGGTAACTATTCTATATCCTCAAATATTTTCCCTTCTAAATTATCAAATAGTAACAATATTTTTTGGGTGGTCTTACCGGTTATTCATTGACAATCAGGCCAAATAGTTTTGAAAAACCAACTGCTTGCTGTGGTGAAACGATACACCCCTTTACATCTTCTATGTTAACACCAAGCTGACTAAACTCACAGCTACTTAAATCAATGCCTGTCAGTTTAGTACCAGATAGCTGCATTTGATCTAAACTTGAATGAGAAAAATACACATCGCGTAGTGTTGATTTGTAAAAATCGGCCTTAGCTAACGAACTGTAATGAAATTTCACCTGTTTGCAATTTACATTACGAAAAGTAGCATAATCCCCACAGCAATTATCAAATAACACATTGCGCAATGTTGCCCCCAATAAATTTATGCCTAAAATTTTACAGTTATTCAGTTCAACTTGATGCACAATGCCTTCATCAAAGTTTACATTTGACAAATCACAATTCTGAAAAACCACATTGGTCAATTCTATTCTGCTGAAATCAATTTCTTTGAAAATTACATTCTTAAATATGACCTTGTCAAAAAATACATGATCCGCCGTTTGATTTTCAATTATGCAATTATTGACAATTCCCAATTTGAAATAGTCTTCATTACAGATCATTCTATCAGGAAATGTAAGTTCGGCTAATTCTTGTGGAATATCTGGTGATACAATCTTCATGTGTGTTTGCAGCTTCTTAATCTGACTAACCTCCCATTCATCTGTCATTATAACTCGTTCTTTTAAAGAATGCACTATAAGGAACAGCCAAGACAATGGTAAATCCTATTCCTATTCCTATTTAAAATATTTGCCAGCAAAACCGAGACTCCTGCCAGATTCATACAAATCAGGCAGGAGTCTCGGTTTTAATTCTTATTCGATTAATTTGCAATAAAATATTCCCTTACACTTCACCTACGAAAGTGCTTCAATACGCGAGAGAACTTGTTTAGGAGTCATCCCTGTCACATCAATTACCGGGGATTTAGTAGTAGTGTTTTGTATATTCATGAGATTGTTGTCCATTCCCGTTACAATGGTGGCTACAACACTTTCCTTACTTTTAGGGCTTACAATAGTATATCCATGTTCTTTTAGAGCACCTGCAATCTCAGACAGGTTATCTTCAACAGCAACTTTTTTCATATCCATACCCCTTTCAAATTTTCAGATGGAGTTACACTCCATCATAATCAAGTCTCACTTTATTATTGCCAGGAAAAGAAAAAATAAACTAACGGGAAAGGGACCCACCAATTTAAGTCAAGCCTTTTTATATTTTCTTTGTCTTGTGGTGCCAAAATATACTTAGCATCTGAAAATTAATAAAAGGAAAACTATTATTATAAAAAGGAGGGAAGTTAATGATGCATAAATCTCGGCGTAAGATCAAAAGAAAATATAAGCGTCTTGCAGCAGCAGTTGCTGGAGCCGCGATAATGTCTTCAGCAATGTTACCAGCAATTTCGCCTGCCGTTGCCCATGCATCACCTGATCCCAACACAACTGCCGTTCCGACTTCAACTACAACCACTACTACTGCAAATCCAACAATAACCGGGGATCCAACTCCAACGCCAACTCCAACGCCAACTCCAACAGATCTTTCCGCGCATCGGGAGCATCGAGATCGAGATCGAGATAAAGATCATCATGACCGCAATTATCGCGATAGAAACTTAAATTACAAAAATTATTTAACTGTTACAACGGCACTTAATAATCAACCTGTAGCACCACAACCTGTTGCACCACAAACTCTTGCCGCCAGCCAACAAGTGCTTTTCCAAACCTCTAACTATGATACGTGGTCATGGAATGAAGCTACCTACCCGCAAGACATGGCCTTCGGCGTTTTCCTGCAGAATCCCCTGCAAACCGGTATATCTACTCCTATACCGAAAAATGTACTCAATACCGTTAATAAGGTTAATTTCGGAAACCAATTTATCATTTATGCCCACCTTGGCACAAAAGTATCCCCAGGCCATGCCATTGGTATTTCAAGGGTTGAGCAAACCGGTAATGACCTTACTGTAACGGTAAGAGCCATCAGTCCTCAGCCTAACATTGCTTCGGGCCCAACAAAAGCAGATGATCTAGTACAAATTGATCGTTCAACTTTAAACTTCTCCGTTCCAATTAATGTTACATTTGTAAATGAAAATGGTACAATTTTAAACAACTATACAATCAACCCAAGTTAATAAAAGCTTTATGTCAAAAGGCGGGAACTCTAAGTTCCCGCCTTTTTTTTGGCCATGGCTATCCATATACCGAAAAACGCTTCCAGCGTAATGATAAGTCGTCCCACTTGCTAATCTGTGCTAATCTTTTGTAATGCTGCTTTGATCTCTCTTGTTACTATACCACCGTGATAACATATTAGAGTATCTATTTCGTAATCTAAAAGTTTCTTTATAGATTTCTTCGCACCCATCATATCTATTGTATACTGTGGGTTTGCTATAGCTAATTCGCCATTCTCCGCCACCAACGCATCCCCAGCTATTAAGGTTTTACTTTCGATATGATAGATCGAGATATGGCCCGGCATATGCCCTGGGGTTGCAATTATTTCGATTCCGCCGCACCAAGGGAAAATGTCTCCATCGTTTAATGTTTGATCTACTTCAGCAGTTTCTACTTCTTCTAAAACCCGCTGAAATTGCTTTGCCGCCTGTTTCCTGTCTTCTGGGAGAGTATCGTATATAGCCTCAGCTTGCTCAAGTCTTAACGATTTTTGTTTACCGCTGATATATCTTTCTTCTTGGGCGGACGCTAATACCTTACTATTGGGATAGGTTCTTTTAAGCCCTGCTAATGCTCCCATATGGTCAAAATCATGGTGAGTAATGATTACCTTAGTTAACTGACTAAGATCAATACCATTATCTGTCGCAGCTTGCTGAAGTATTGGCAAACATGCAGGATATCCGCAATCGATCAAAATGAATTCGTTTCCATCAGATATAATAACCGGGTAAATAACATTTTCAACACCGGCAGATCGGAAACTTATCTTTAGTATCGTTAATCTACTCAATAGCTGCACCTCTTTTGCTTAAACTCCGTGAATACGAGAAGAGCGTTTCCCTTTGTTTCCCATTATATTCTGATAGGCTGAGTGTTCCTTTAAATTCTTCAATAATTTGGTAAAATCCGCAATTTTCTAAAGTACTGCAGGAAATCAGCGGAAGTTAGAGGAACTCAGCGGAAGTCAAGGGAACTTAAGCGGCATATCAGGCTATTACATTTAAAGCACGAATAGAACGAATAGGCAGTTTTGTGGTTATACTTATCCACATGCTACAATAAAAATATAGCTTTCATTGGTATATTTACCAAAATTTGTGTTGTAGCAAAGAAGGTGAAGATATGTTTTATTGGTTTATGTTGGTCATCTCTATTACTGCCGAAGTCATAGGCACCATCAGCATTAAATTTGCTGGAGATGATGCTGGACCGATTGAATATTTACTGTTATTTTCTTTAGTAGCATCATCATATTATTTTCTTTCCAAGGCAATTCAAGGTATACCTCTCGGTCTAGCCTATGCCATCTGGGAAGGATTGGGGCTAATAATGATGCTACTATCCGGTTATCTATTTTTTAATGAACGGATATATAATGAGAAGCTTTTAGCTTGCTGCCTAATTATCATTGGCATCGTGATGCTCAACAACGGACGGATAAATGCTTCTCAAAAGGGAGAATAATTATGAGTTGGATATTCTTGCTTATGGCAATATTATTGGATGTAGTTGCTAACATCGTTTTAAAATTGTCAGACGGATTCCGTCGAAAACCACATGGTATTTTTTCACTGTTATGCATTATGGCCGCCTTTGCTTGTTTAGCCCAGGCACTTCAGATCATAGAATTAAGTGTAGCCTACGCCTTTTGGGGAGCGATTGGTCTTTGTTTGACTGTGCTCTGCGATTATTTTTTATTTGGACAAAAGCTGACGTCGCTTGGGTGGTTTGGAATGCTATTTATGGTCTTAGGAGTAGGCCTTTTGCATTACACTAATTAATTAACTTTCACTCTAATTCTGCTATTTAATCCACAGCTTTTACATTTACTTTAACATCATAAAAAGTACTGCCCTTACCCTTATCAGTAAGTCGCTGCGAGGTCAGCGCATTAACCGAGCGATTACCGGGAGCATGTTCAATCCACCACAGGCCTTCCGCAACCACCACGCCTTCCGGAACTTTGGCTGTAACTTTTAATGTAAAGGTTACTTCACCGCGCTCGTTGGCGGCAAGAACAAGCTGTCCGTCAGCTAACCCTATTCTTGCAGCGTCATTCGGATTCATTTGCAAGAGCATTTTATTTATTTTCGTTAGATCGGCTCTTTCGTTAAAAGACGAGTTTAATAACCGCGCATCAGGCGAATTAACCAGCCAAAAAGCTGCGTCATCTCCGTGAGGCTTACTATATTGGGGCAATGGTTTATCTTCTGTAGGGTTAAGAATCTCGATTTTACCTGACGAAGTTTTGAACCTGGTCTTGTAGTCGCCGGGTAACGGTAATTCCACCTGCTTCCCGTCAAACAGCACTTTATGCTGAGTGCTTGCCAGCCAAGCTGATGGCTCGGCCAAAATACTATCAATTAAATCATCAGCCGACTGGTTAAAGAAAGGGTTATTTATGCCCATCGCTTTTGCCAGCAGACAGAATACCTCCCAGTTGGCTTTTGCCTGCCCCACCGGTGGAATTACCGGGTAAGCCCGCTGCACACCGTAGTGACCATACGCGCGATAGATATCACTATGCTCCAGAGAGGTAGTAGCCGGCAGAATAACATCGGCATATTTCGCCGTATCGTTCATATAGCGTTCATGAACAACGGTGAAAATATCTTCTCTTGCCAGGCCTTGCAGCACCCTATTTTGGTCAGGCGCTACTGCCGCCGGATTGGAAGCATACACATACAAACTCATTACAGGTGGATCTTTCAGTTCATTTAGTGCCTCTCCCAATTGGTTCATATTGATAATCCGTGTTGTATTCTCTTGGAAGTCTTCACGGGTTATCCGACGTGTATCCAGGGCACTTTCTGTGGATGTGCCGGCGAGCAATCCGCCACCCGGCTTACCCCATACTCCAACCAGCGCAGGCAAACAGGTAATTGTGCGAACCGTCATTGCTCCGTTACTATAACGGGATAAGCCACTGCCCAGCCTAATAAACGGTGCTTTGGCATTAGCATACTGCCTGGCCATATCCTCTATTACCCTGGAAGAAATACCAGTTATTTCGCTTACTCTTTCTGGCGAATATTCCGGCAGAATAGTGCTCTTCAGTTCTTCATAACCTTGCACATGTTTCTCGATAAACTCCGCATCAATAAGGTTTTCCCGTGCTATAACGTGCATCATTCCCAACGCTAGGGCGCCATCTGTACCCGGTCGAACCACAATAAGCTGATCAGCAATTTGCGCTGTTGTCGTCTCGTAAGTATCAATGAGCCACACCTTAGCCCCTTGCTTCTTGGCTATATTTATATCATGCATAATATGAATATTGGTTGCCAAGGCATGAATGCCCCATAAAACAACTAAATCACTGTGATGAATTTCGTTAGTATGGGGAGCCATTGTTTTCCCCATTACTGCATTCCAGCCATACCCTTTAGCCGGCGAGCAAATAGTACGGTCCAGTTGCGAGGCACCCAAGCTGTAGAAAAAAGGGTGTCCGGCATTGCGCTGAACAAGCCCCATCGTGCCGGCATACGAGTAAGGCAGTATTGCTTCTGCACCATATTCAGCAATAATTTTATTCCATTTTGTTTTTATGCACTCAATGGCTTCCTGCCAGGAAATCGGCGTAAACTTACCGCTTCCTTTATCACCTGTTCTTAGTAATGGTGTTATGATTCGCTGGGGTGAATGAACAGATCTCTCATAATGAGCCATTTTCGGGCAAAGCGTCCCTCTGGTAAACGGATGCTCAGTATCCCCCTGGACTTTAACAGCTTTGCCATCATCTATATGAACAAGTAAACCGCATGTGTCAGGACAATCGAACGGACAAACAGAGCGCAAAACTTGCATACCATATTCCTCCTTATTGCAATTATAATAAAGGTTAGTTCTACTATTTTACCATTTTTCAATAAATATGTAATCCTATTATAAGAATTTGATCCAGCAATAAGCTAATTATTCCTTTATTTCTCTTACCAGAGAGTAGCAAAACCCGCTTCCTGCCTATCGGCATGAAAACGGGTTTTGCTACTTTTTGAGGTATGGCTTCCAAAGAAAGGCCTTTCTTTTATGCCACTAAGCCACTTCTTTTTTATCAAAAACGGGCCAAATTACTCGTTCGAGAAAGATGTCGTTACCTTATTCCTACCGTTCCGCTTACTTACATACAACAGTTCATCTGCTCTTTTAACCAGTGTTTCATCCGTATCGTTTAGTTCAGCCAGCGTAGCCCCAACCGATATGGTAACTCTAATGTCTTCAAGTCCCAGGTGAAATACTGACTGCTCAGTCATTGCGCGAACTCGCTCTGCAACTTTAACAAGTTCTTCTTTTACATGAGTATTTACAATTACAAAAAACTCCTCCCCTCCCCAACGAAAAGCAATTCCCCTATTACCGACACTGTTTTGAATCGTTTTGGCCACCATCTCAAGAATCTTATCGCCGGTGTCATGACCATATTGGTCATTAACACGCTTAAAATGGTCAATATCAGCAAATAGCACACCAAAGAACGGCCTACCCACTTTATTCATTTCATTCATTTTAGCTGATAATTCAATGTCAACACAACGCTTGTTTCCCAACCCTGTCAAAGAATCAATCAAAGAAAGTTCCTTAAATTGAGCTAATTGTTCTAGTAAATGTGACTTTCTAGAATTATCGCTAAATACCTCCACAGCTCCAATTATTTCATTCTGTTCATTACGAACCGGCGAAATTCGAACTAAAATAGGAATCCGATGTCCATTCTTATGCAGAAGATACAATTCTTCTTCTCTTGGGAAACCGTCTTTTAGCGTCTTAGCTAACGGACACAATTCTCCACGACAAAGTAAGCATCCCTCGCAATTAGTATGTTTGAGTATATTGTTATAACAATAGCAACCTACAACGTCTTTACTGGAATATCCCGTTAAACTTTCGGCGCTTGTATTCCAATAGATTATTTTTCTATCCTTATTGACAAAATACACACCATCATAAAGATAATCTAACAGTATCTTATAAAAAGAAAGTTCCATTCCGCTCACCTCTCTTTTTAATTTAATAAATTATGTTAATTCGTTATATGTTCCAGTTGAGCTCTGTTTTTAGACTTTTTTCATAAACATCTTTCTCTCTGATATATTATGTTATCTCACTGTTATTTGTTACATAATAACTATTGGGGAGAAAACAAAAGCAAGCCCTGTTCCCAAGGAACAGGGCTTGCCTGTATCGTCTTCCTTTTACTTATTATCTTGAAACCAATTTCCAAATTTGTGTTAACAAAAGCAGGTTTTACCACCCATAAACCTTATACTTTGAATTGGGCTATTACTGATCTGAGCTCTTCAGACATTTTAGCCAAAGCTTCACTAGAGGCGGCTATCTCTTCCATCGATGCAGACTGTTCTTCAGTGGAGGCCGAAACCGTCTGCGTAAATCCTGCTGTTTCTCTGCTTATTCTATCGATTTCCTTTATTGAAGAAACAATTTGCTCACTGCCGCCTGCCACCTGCTGAATCGCAGCAGAGATGTCATTCACTTGCTCAGATACCTGTTCAATCAAGTTCAATATTTCCCCAAAAGCCTTGCCTGCTTTATGAACTACTTCTGTACCGCGCTTAACTTCTGTCGTACCTTCAGACATCACCGCAACTGCCTGTTCAGTATCATTTTGTATTTCACCAATAAGTAATGCGATGTGTTTTGCCGCTTCCTGAGACTGCTCGGCAAGCTTACGAACTTCTTCGGCTACTACCGCAAACCCTCTCCCCTGTTCACCGGCACGGGCTGCCTCAATAGCGGCATTTAACGCCAGGAGATTTGTTTGGCCGGCAATGCCGGCGATTGTATCAACAATCTGACCGATCTCTTTGGAACGATCGCCGAGTTTAGCAACTACCTCGGCCGAACTTACTACTGTTTTTTCAATATTCGCCATTTGTTGGGTAGTATCTTCTATTGCCTTACCACCACTTTCGGCAGCAAGAGCAGTCTTTTCCGCAGTTGCAGCAACATTGCCGGAATGCGAGGCTACCTGTTGTATACTAGCAGACATTTTTTCAACAGCAACAGTGGTAACATCTACTGCTTGAAGCTGAGAAGAACTTCCTGCGGCCACTTCCGTTATAGATTCGGCTACCTGATTGACAGCTAGCGACGATTGTTCCGCACTTGCCGTAAGTTCCTCCGAAGATGCTGCAACTTGCTCTGCCGAAGTAGAGATTTGTCGAACCATGCCCCGCAGTTTTTCCGCCATAATATCGAAATGCAGCGCCATCGTCTCTAACTCATCTTTGTCTTCGCTACCACGTGTCTTGACCGTACCCGTAGCAACCACCTTGGAAGTTAAGTCACCCTCAGCTATCTTCTTAATAGCTTCATTCAGTCTTATAATTGGTTTCGTCAAACGTTTTGAAACCAGAATACCAAACCCACAAGTGGCAATAAGAATTAATCCTATTGTAATAAGTGAGGACCTAGTAAACGGCGTTAGTTTTACTAAAATTTCATCTTCCGGCACATTAATTCCTAAACTCCAGTGATTTCCAGGTATAGGAGCATAGGCAACATATCTCTTAATGCCGCTTTCCTCATAATTACTAATTCCATTTTCCGCGTTTATCATTTTATTCGTTATATTTTTCAACTCATTATTTGCATTCGGATCTGTTAGGACATTTGTCTGCATTACTTGTTCCTTATCCGGATGAATGATTGTTAATCCTTTTTCCTGGATTACATAAGCGTAACCACTTTGTGCAACCTTAATTTCATTTATTCGCTTAGTCAGTGTGTCAACCGTAACCGTTCCGCCTAATACACCCACAATCTGGTTATTTTTTCGGATTGGTGCAACTACAGATACTACCATATTACCATCTACTTTTGAAATAACAGGATCTGTGGTTGTTACCTCACCAGTAGAAATAACCTGTTTAAAGTATTCGCGGTCAGCAATGTTCGTTCTATCACCTGTTGTATGGATAGCTTGCCCTTTGGCATCCACAATCCAAAAACGTGAATAGATAGGATTACGTTTGACTTCTTCTCTTAAATAAGCGAGAGTCGCTTCGGTATTGCCGCTAACAACACTTTGATTAGTGGCCAATATCGAAACCTCAGCTTCGCGAGTTGCTATCCACATGCCAACTTCCCTTGCATAGGCATCTGCTCGATGGGTAATATCCTCCTCGGCATCTGACACCAGAATTCCTTTTGCATTATAAAAGTTACAGAGCCCTAAAATGCTTAACGTAATTAATAATCCAACCACTAAAACAGCAGTAACTTTTACCTGAATACTTTTTCCAATCCACTTAGACAAATTCATGCATTAATTCCTCCGTTCTGTGCTTGTTATCGTGTTCAGTTTTTCAAGCTAAGCATGTCTATTCAAACCCTATCAAAAAATAAAAAGAGCACCCGCCTAAGCAAGGTGCTACTATTTACAATTGACTAGCAACCTGGCAATCATAGACCAATTGTCCTTAGACCCATAGCTTTGCGCCCCAACTTTTCAGATGGTTTGCCAAATATCCATTTATTACTTTATTTTATACCATATGACAAATTTCGTCAATTAATAAAGTTATTTCCATTAATAAAGTTATAATGACAGCGCTATCCGTTTCCGTCTGAATTTCCGAAATCAGACTGGCAATATGTTTAGCAGCCTCTTGTAACTGCTCAGCCAGTTTACGAACTTCCTCTGCGAACAATAGTTAAAGACGGCACCACCTTTACGATGATGCCGTCTTTTTAATAGATTTACTTTGTCTTGCTCCTACAATACCCTTTACAACTTAAACCTAGCAACAATCATTTGTAATTCTCCAGCTAGTTTAGCTAATTCCCTGCTAGATTCGGTAACTTCCTCCATTTGCGCGAACTGCTCTTGGGTAGCGGCTGAAACATTCTGCGCTTGGCCGGCTGTGTCTTTAGTGATACTATCAATTTCATGGATTGAGCCTACAATTTGATCGCTTCCGCTAAGCATATCCTTGGCAGCTGCAGAAATTCCCCTGATCTGCTTCGAAACTTCATGAAATGCCTCGAAAACTTCAATAAAGGTTTTTCCGGCTCCAATTACGGCTTCAGTTCCACCCCTTACTTCCCCTGTCCCTTCTTTCATAGCTACTACGGCTTTATCTGTATTCTGCTGTATTTCATTAATAAGAGCACCTATTTGTTTTGCCGCTTCCTGAGACTGCTCGGCCAATTTGCGCACTTCCTCGGCTACTACCGCGAATCCTCTGCCCGCTTCCCCAGCGCGTGCGGCTTCGATAGCGGCATTTAATGCAAGTAAATTCGTCTGACCGGCAATTCCGTCAATGGCATCAACAATCTGGCCGATTTCTTTGGAGCGATCACCTAGCTTAATTACCACTTCCGAAGATCGGTTTACCGTATTCTCGATATGCTTCATCTGTTTGATCGCTTTTTCTAACATTTTGTTGCCTTGCTGCGCAGCTTCAGCTGACTCAGTCGAAGTTCCGGCGACAGTGTTCATGCTGGCTACAATTTGCTGAATACCTGCTGCCATCTGGCCAACTACCGTTGTTGTATCATTCACAGCCTTCAACTGCTTTTCAGTACCTTCCGCCACGTTACTGATAGAATTTGCTACCTGATTTACGGCTTGGGTCGACTGCTCAGCACTTGCGGTAAGTTCTTCGGAAGATGCAGCCAGCTGCTCACTGGTATTTGTAACCCGTTTTACTATTTCACGAATATTCCCCAAGAATTGATTAACATAATTTCCAAGCTCACCGATCTCGTCAGAACTATCAACCCTAATTTTCCGGGACAAATCTCCCCCTTTTTCCGACAGCTCTCGCAATTCATTAGTTAATTTATTAATTGGCCGAACAATTCGATTGGCCATCAGTAAGGAAACGATTACTAAAATCGAAATGGTTACAAGTATCCCACCATAAAAAAGATACCGGATATGGTTTAGCTTCGCTTGGTTAATTAACTCATATGTTGGTGTGAATACCGCTATAGACCAGTCATAGAGACCAACAGGAACAATGGATACACGGTAATTGGTCTCATTTACTTTGACCTCCACATTATCTCGCTTGCCGGTCTGCATCAGTTCACCCAGTCTCCGTAACTGCGGGTTTTCATCTTTAACCAGAATTCTATTCCATAAATCTTCTTTTACGGGCGAAGCTATAATCCGACCTTCCTGTCCATCGGCCCCTTTGCCCATAATAATAATATAGCCGTTTTGTCCGATTTTACTTTCGGCTAAAATACTTGATACGTACTCCATTGTTAGGAATCCGGCAAGAGTGCCTTTATATTGGCCGGCCTCCATAACCGGCACAGCCATGGGAAATACTTTGCGGCCTGTCGATTTCGAAATATTAGGCATACAAATCAAAGACTTACCATTCTTAGCCCCTTCGTAATAGTCCCGGCCTTTCAAACTAGCTGGTGGCACGGAATGTACCCCCATAGAGTGCACTATCTCAGCACCATTTATATCCGTAATAAGAATATGCGAATATACTGGAGCATCCTGTTTGGTTGAGGTCTTTACAATGTCCGCCAAATATTTGTCGGCCTGGGTTGGGTTCATCATCCTAACAATTTCGGTATTGGCTACTTGCTCTAGTATTCGTTTTTCATCTTCTAGCCTGTCCTTTATTCCACGGGCGATAACTTCTGTTTGCTGCCTGTGAGCTACAATCATCTCGTCTTCCAGGTTTTTTATAGTAGAACTGAGGAATAAGTACCCACCTGCCAACAATGTGACAGCTGTCAATCCAGCCATCGCCAATAGCAGCTTACTTTTAATTTTCATGTTCCCCTCCAGATAAATTATCCGCAGCAATTCTAACAATATTCTATATACCGACTACACTTTCCCCGATTATATAAACCCTTTCAAAAACAAGCTTTTCTACATACGTCTGGTGACACCGATAAGTCAGTTCGTGGATTTATTGAATTCTGAGTCTCTGCTACTTTGCCGAGGGTGTCGTGGAGCGGTTACTATTTGATTTTTCCCCATACAGTAAAGTGAGGCTATTTTTCCCGTAAAAATAGCCTCACTTCAGCAATAAATCCCTAGTCAAGCAAGCTTAAAACTCCTCTTCCCAACTAATAAAGGGATTAGGCATATCTACCATAGCATTGACCATGAGTTCCACTAACCCACTGTAAGTAATATTATATTTCTCCTTAAAGCCATAATGCTCCATGAGTCCGTCCCGAGCCGCACCTTTGCAATTGGAACAAGGAGCGCAATAATACTTAGGGATCGAAGGATCAAGGCAATCATGGAAAGCCGCCAATACCTGCCTGGCTTTTATTCGGCAGGCAACACTATTCCGCCATTCAGGAAAATTATGGGTGTTGGTAATCGCAAAGCCACTACCACCGCCACAGCAGTAATTATCCACGCCAGCGTTAGGCATCTCTCTGAATTGTCCGGGGGCTACAATATGCCGCAGAATATTGCGCTGCGGTGATACAATCCCCATGAGCCGAACAAGGTTACAGGGATCATGCAAAGTAACCGGAAAATTATTCTTAGCGGGATCAAATTTTATAATCCCCTGCGTGACGAAGGATTCCAACAACGGCAAACAAGATTCACGAGGAATAGCCAAGTCGCCGACACATAGCCGGTCAGCAATGGTTACCAAGGCTTTTGTGGCATGGCCGCATTCTCCTACAACAATCTTCTTCACGCCTAAGCGTTTGGCTGCCTGTATCTGGGCTATCGCAATCCTGGCAAATTGTATATCATCATACCATACGCCATAATTTACCCCTTCATAGCCCATAGCTTCACTGGACAATGTCCAATTCAGCCCCGCTGCTTCAAATAATATCGCAAAGGCAGCCGGATTTTCCGGCCAGGCCATATACTCACCGGCATTATGAATCAGTAATATATCAGCCCCAGGTTTATCAATGGGAATGGTAATCCTTCTGCCAGTCTTCTCTTCAATTATATCCTCAATGAATTCAATATTATCGCGAAATGCAGCCGGTGTCATACCTGTGGAAGAGCCTGTTTGCAAATGTTTTACCGACCCTGATTTATGTACACCCTCCGGGGCAATCCCCATCTCTTGACTGAACAGTTTGCGCAGTTCCCGGGTAAGCAGAGCGTTATCCACCCCGATTGGGCAAACAGAGGCACAACGCCGGCAAATCGTACAACGATAGGCCAGTTCCGCTAAATGATAAACTACCCGCCAGTTAAGTTCCAAATCAGCGCCTGACCATTTTCCCAACAGCTTGCCGGCCGGCGTAAAATAACGGTGATAAATCCTCCGTAAAGCCTCCGGGCGGTAATTGGGCCGATAAATATCCTGACGGCCTGTTTCCGTATAAATGGGACACGCATCATTACAGGTATTACACTGCATGCAGTATTCTGTACTTAAAGTCGTAGGCTGTAAAAATCCCCAATTGTTTTCTTTCGTAAATAGCTTTTCTAACCCTTTTAAGAAAGAGTTAACAATGTTCGCCTCTTCTTCCGGGGTTTTAGGGATAGGCAAACTGAGTGCGGAGAACCCATCCAGGGAAAAGTCATATTTCTCCTTGGTTTCCGCTTTAATCGGTCTATAGTTTTCACTATCACATCCTGGTAGCGGTTGCAAATCTTCTGCAGTAAGAGGGCATAACACGGCATCATCCAGTCCTAAATCCTTAATGCGAATTCTTTTTTTCATCCTGATTCCCTCCTTCTGCCGCCTTGTTGCCGACAGCTTGGTCAACCCAAGAACTACCGGACGAAATATGATTAGCCGCCCAGTGTAGCTGATATTGCAAATAGGAGTTAACACCTTGTTCTAATTGACTCCCAGGCTTCATGGCTTCATCATCCCACATAATAGTATGGTAAAAGAAATATTTAGCGGCAAAATGCATCATTCTGCTAAAGGGCAAATAACAAAGAAATATGCCAAAGACCGCCATCTCCAAAACAATTGGCCAGGAGCTCACACCAGCCCCACTAAAGGTTAGCAAGGCCTTAGTCTGCAGTCGAATCACTTCAAAATAAGGATCTATGGTAACCCAGGCAAAAAGACCAGATCCAAACACCAACAGCATTAAATAAAGATTAATAAAAGTCACGAAATCCGCTATATAACGCAACTCGTCATCCGTATAGCGCAGCCAAATAAGAATTACTGTTCCTAAAAAACCTCCACAAAAGCCTATTACACCTACGATAATTGTCATCTGTCTAATAAGCCAGCCGAGTCCAGCCGTAGCTGTACCAACTGCTATGCCGCTAAGTTCCATGCCAGCGCCAACGACTAGCAGTGCCAGCCAGAAGGCCCCTAGATAAATTCCGACATGAAGCGGCCAAGACCCCCACCACAATCTACGGTTATTAACAAAAGCCTTTTTGATAAACAACATTTCCTGGCCCAGGTATTTTCCTTCCTCCACTTTGCAAAAAACCGGAACTTTGTTATGAAAATCAAGATATTGATATTTTGATCCTCCGCCCCCCAGATGAGGTATAGGATATAGATCCCAGCGCAGATGCCGCGGCATCTGTTGATAGCTTCGTACTTTATAGATAGTACCCACGAAAAATACGGCCATAGCGATATAAATAAATGCATTAGTAAAAAAGTAATTTAGCAAGTTAACCCACACCTCCCAGATTTGCATCCTACCTGTTACAGCATACCCCAACCCCTGGTATACTCCAACAGCACCTGAAACTCCCGGTCTTTAAAGCCGGCCGCCAACATACAGCGTTTAATTTCCTGTGCTTCTACATCATTGGAATAGGCATATACCGCCTTTTTTTCTCGGCACAGCAGGAATCCTTTATTCGCTAAGAATTCCATTAGGGCGGCCACACGCTCAGCCCGCTGTGCCATTTTGCATCCTAATAACCGTATACTATCCGGTGTAATGTCGACATCGGTACGCAATGCAGCAAACTCATCAGGATCAATCTCTAACGAAAGGCTAACCCGCGTTACATAGGTTACAATAGGAGTTTCTTCCTCTTTACGACACATAGCTTCACCCTCTGTTGACAGCTTAGATATGATACAGGCCGGAATTTTTATTTCCGGCCGCACCAATGATCTTTTTTACGGTATTACCGGCAGCTCTATTTTACTCCCAGCCAGTAATCAACAAATATTACATTAGAGAGCCAATATCCCAGAGGAACATTGATAAGAACTCCTATGGTAAATGCCGCTAGCGGTTTCCAGCCGGCAGCCGCTAAATCGCGGAATCTTGTAGTAAATCCAATACTTAAGAAAGTCCAGGTAAAAGTCCAGCCACGCAGATTCTTAATGATGGCTAACGCATCTTTGGAATAACCTGCACCCGTTTTAGCGTCTAACGCCGTAATAACTAGTGTTGTAAAAATAGAGGCTACAAAAAATCCGATTACGAATTTTGGGAAACGCCGCCAAACCTCGCCGTAGTCAATCCGTTCCGATTGATTGATAGTTTTCTTTTCCCATAAGGTAACTGATAAAATAGCAGCCAACAGTGCCCACAGACCGACAAACATATCACGCCCAACCACTTTCATAAGTGTGAATGTTTTTACCGCCCGATCATCACCGGCCGGTAAATTAGCCAGGGCATTATATTGCTCGGCTGCAGCAAATCCGGCCGCATCTGCAAATTCTGAAGTTCCAATCCAGGCACCTGCTGGTCCGGCCTCCATTCCGATATGCTTGGCAACAATCGGCAATGTTGCTATCATAATAACCGCCCAGACAACTACCAAGGAAATGGCCATAGAAACATGCTCTTTCTCTGCCCGGCAAGCCCCACCTACCGCAATTGAACCTGATACGCCGCAGACCGAACCGCCTGCCCCTAAAGTAGCAGCAAAGCGGGGATCTAGTTTAAACAATCTGGTAGCTGCAAAATAAATCGAGAAAAAAGTCACTGAAGCCACAATCGTCGCCTGCAGCATAGCCATAGGACCGGCTTTTAAAATAATAGTAAATGGCAAAGTAGCACCCATTAATACAATACCGGTTTTTACATAAAACTCAGTGCGTAACCCCTCGCGAAACCATTCCGGCAGATTAATCAGATTACCAACGACCATACCTATAACCAATGCTAACAAGGGCGTTTCCAGCTGAAGAGCCTTCATGAAGGAGTTAGACCCAAAAATAGTAACGATAATTGATAATATGTATAGAACCGTAAAGCTCGCCATAAACTTCTTCACTTTATAACCCATAATGTTAGCTGAAATTGTAAATGCAACCAGAAAGAAGCCGAATAGTACAAAGATACCTGCAGGATTCTTGCTCATTGCACTTGTTACTTTACCAAAATCAGTCGACCATCCTGGAATATTAACCGACAGTGTTTTGAAGAAATCGAAACCACCATACAAATAGGTAAGCGTGATAGTAACCGTAAGTAACAGGGCGATAATCATGGCCCAAGTATCTTCCCTTTTCATAAAGGGTAGACTTGCTTGTGCTTTTGGAGCTTTAGGCACACTATGCTGTGGTACTGTATTCATCGTAAATCCCCCCACCATTCTAGAAATAACACATAAAAGGTTAAATTTTAAAATGTTGTTTTAATACTCCAAATATACAGTGAATTAAGCATAAAGATATGCGCAGGAGGGTTTTAAAGCTCCCGCGCTACCCTTAGTATTGATCACACACAACCAGTTGGTTTAGGCAGTCCGGCCAATTTACAAGCACCTTTCGCCGGACCGGTGGGAAACAGTTCGTAAATTTCCTTCAAGGAAAATCCTGTTTCTTTACAAAGTTTCCGCACCATAGGCGCAATGCCGTACTGTTTAAAATAATCCCGCAAATAGTTGATCACTTTCCAGTGTTGTTCTGTCAATTCGCTAACATCTTCCTGCTGAGCAAAATATGCTACTAAATCTTCAGCCCAGTCTGCCGGATCCACTAAAAATCCGTCCTCGTCGAGTTCAACCTCTTTGCCGTTAATATTCATGCCTATCATTCTCCTATCTAATTATTTTTCAGCTAATCTCAAGGCTTTTCCCACCAAATCCATTACCCCGCCCATGGATAAATTATCAATGCCATAGTGTTTCATTACTGGCGGAATTTGTGCTTTGCAGATAGAACAAGGCATAGCCAGATAGTCTAAATTTCCTAACGCAGCAATCTGTTCTGCTTTCTTTTTGCCGAGCTGCATGCGAATTTCCATCATTTCATCCATCAAAATTCCCGAGCCGCCGCCACAACAAAAGTTATCTTCCTTGTTCGGAGTCATTTCTACAAATTCTGTTACGCAAGCCCGTAAAATAGCCCGTGGTTGTTCTATAATACCGCCAGCCCGGGCATAATTGCATGGATCATGGAGTGTAACCCGCATGGGCAGCTTTTGCAATGGTAATTTATCTAAATGCTCAGCGCAATAATCTAAAATATGCCGTATCTCAAAAGAAACCGGGCCGCTGCTGCCTTCTGTATACATTTTTGCCGCTCGCCAGCCATGACCACATTCGCCTTGAATAACCAGTTTCGCTCCCACCGCGGCAGCAGCTGCTTTCAACCGCTCATTATGTTCGCGCATGACATTTAGATTAAATAATAAGCCAAAGTTTGCCGCTTCCAATATCTCTGTTGAAATAGTCCAATTGACACCCAACTGATAAAACAATTTCGCTGCACCGATCATGGTGTCAATATTGGTAAAGAAATCTGCAGATGATGGGATATATAATATATCTGAATTTGGCTTGTCGATAGGTATCTTAATATCCAGCCCGGTTTCTTGCTGCATTTCCTCTTCCATGAACTCAGCGCAATCTACGATGGCCGGGTTAGGAATCCCCATGTTATTACCGGTCTTGGCCATATTTCCGGCAATACCTTGCATAAATTTAGGCATAATACCGATCTCAGATAAAATGTGCCGTGCGGCAATAGTAACCTCAGCAGTATCAATGCCAACCGGACAAAATCGCGCACACCGCCGGCACTCATTGCACTGATAAAAATAGGTCAACCATTTACTCAATGTCTCTGCATCAAAATCCTCGGCGCCGGCAAATCTGCCGAAGAGGCGGCCGGCCCAAGTAAAGTAACGTTTATAAATCCGCCGCATGAGTTCGGCACGGGCTGCGGGAACGTTGTAATAATCGTTAGTTCCTAGATAGCTATGACATTGCTTTGCACAATTGCCGCACTTCGTACAGTTTTCCAGCATCGTCGACAGCGAACGCAGGGAAGCTTGCAGCTCTGCCATTTTACTTAAAACAGCGGCTTGGCGCTCCTCTTCTGCCACTTGCGTAAAGCCGAGATCTGCTATATCTTTTTCTTTTGCAATATGCATAGGAGGTTTCACTGGGCGTTCCCCCCTTTCCATAAGCGTGCGCTTGGCAACAAATTTGGATTATTAGCCTTATGGGGTGTAGGATACACAGGCGGTGGCGCTGCAAGTATGCTTTGATTAACCATTGACCCAACAAAATGTACTAACTTAGAAAACGGGAAATACATCAATAGTACATTTACCAAAAAGAAATGGCTAACAAAAATCCACTGGTGAGGTATAGGTATGGGATGAAAGGAGAGAATTCCACCCAGATATGCCCGTATTGCCAATAAGTCCACATCTAAAGAAGTCATTCGCATATGCAGCCCGCTGACTACAATGGCGAGAATCAGCAACAAATCAAAATAATCTGCCGGATCGCTCAGCCTCTTGACTTCGGGAATGGCTGTGCGTCTGTACAGCAATACAATAAGCGCTGCAAGCAGTATCACACCAGAACTAGTGCCCATCAAAGCGGAGAGTGCCAGACTTTGTTCGGCTGTAAAGCCTAACTCCGTAAACTGTAGGCCAACAGAAGAAATCCCCACAATATGGCCGCCAAGCACCATCGCCAAGGTTACGTGCATAAGCCAAGCCCACAGCCATAATCCTCGATCGCTGCGCCAAATGCTTGGAAATAGTAACAGTTCCCCACATATCCGTCGAACACGATCACTTGAAGTTATCGGTGCAGGAAGCAGCGTTAAGGGAAAGGGAAGCGGCGCTTTAAGCCATGTCCCAACTCGCCAAATCATACCTAATATAAAAATGCCGGCTGCAATATACGGGAATACCTGCCCAATAAAAAACAGCATAATCAAACCTCCCGCCGGTTTTTATACAGACGAGGATGATATTCTATAAAAAATCACCCTCGCCTAGTATTTTTAGAATTTGAATTGTGTAGTGGATCTAAAGGTATTTTTCGCATGAGCAAAGTCATCAATATGTTTGTCTGTAAATGGCAAATCAGTCAGTTTGAAGAACTTCTCCCAACCAATCCGGCCAATCCATTCACCCATTCGTTCACCATCTCTAGCATTGCCAGCCCAAACTTCTACCAGATGTTTAACGGCGTCAGTAACTTCCGGCCACCGCGGCGGATTATTCGAAATAAACGGAATGGCTAAACGGGAGAACATTGGGCCAGTGCGCGCATTAGCAACCTTGCCGCCTACCCAGATAGATACGCCATCATTAACTGGATCCATGATCTTAATGGCCGGGCAAACTACGGTACAGTTACCGCACATCATACATTTGTCAGGATTAATCGTGACGCTTTTTGTTTTAGGATTCGGACGTATAGCACCAGTTGGGCAAGAAGCTACCGTGTTAGGGATCTCACAAATTTTACTAGCTAATTCATCATTAACAACAGGAACAGAACGATGGATACCAACAATACTAATATCTGAGCAGTGGCAAGCACCGCACATATTTACACAGCAGGCCACCGCAATGCGTAGCTTTGCTGGCACCTGTATTTTTCCGGTAAAATAATCTGCCATTTCATCCATGATGCTTTTAGTAATCCCTGATGCATCAGTAACAGCACTCTTACAATGAATCCAGCCCTGGGTATGAACCACATTACTAACGGAAAGACCAACCCCACCAATTAAATAGTCTTTCGCATCCAGATGATCAATCAAAGGCTGCAGCTGACTCTCATCTGATACTAAAAATTCCACATTGTTACGGGTTGTAAAACGCAGGAACCCTCCGCAGAACTTCTCCGCAATATCACTGATTTCGCGAATAAATTCACTGCTGACCAAGCGCGGGGAAGCGACACGCACAGAATGCAGTACAGCACCAGTATGGCTGACATGTTTTAGCACGCCAGGGCGAGGAACAGTATGGTATTTCCAGTTTCCATAATTTTCTTTGATAATTGGCGGAATTAGTTCACGAAAATCGGGCGGTCCAAAATCTGTTCTAGCCATTTTTTCCAACCTCCTCGGCACTCCAAGATATGTAAGGATTACTGCGTGGTGCATTTACCATTTGCGGCAATGGTTTGAGGCCAACCGCTGCTAAGAAATTTGCTAGTCCCATCCGCTCTATCAATTCGCTGATCCGTTCGCGGTTTTTTGCATGATCGGCCCACCAATCAATGATTTTATCAACAAGATCTTTGAATTCAGTATATGGTGCTTCCATTTTAATGAATGGAACTAGTACCCAGCCAATCATCGCACCTTTTACCACAGGTGCTTTACCACCAACTAGTAAGGTTGCTCCTCTTTCTGAACCAATGCTGATAGCCTTCGGCATCACATTGATACAGTGCATACAACGGGTACACTCTTCTCCGCAAACATTAAGTTCTTGTTTTTCTTGATCCCATTCCAATGCTTCTGTCGGACATTTTCTAATTAACTTTTCAATGTTAAAGCCATTAGCTATATATTCCCTTACTGCTGCATTGTCAATTTTTAAGGTATCACGCCAGGTACCAATTACCGCTAAATCGGAACGAGCAGAAGCAGCACAACAGTCATTTGCACAAGCTGAAATTTTTATTTTAAACTTATAAGGCCATGATGGACGATGCATTTCGTTTTGGTAGTACATAGTAAGATCGTGCATGATACCCGTACTATCAATACAAGCTTTCTCACAACGAGCTTGACCAACGCAGCTGCTCAGGGTACGCATTGCTCCACCGGAACCACCTAAATCAAAGCCAATTTCACTTAGTTCATCTACACAAGGCTGAAGATTCTCTGTCGTTGTACCCAGCAAAATAGCATCGCCAGTCGAACCATGCATATTATATAAGCCGCTACCATATTTATCCCAAACGTCAGCAAATTCACGCAGCTTATCTGCAGTATAGAAAAATCCCGCAGGTTGATTAACCCGAATAGTATGAAACTCTTTAACATCTGGAAATTCTTCCGGTATATCGCAGTAACGGCCAACAACACCGCCGCCATACCCTTTTACCCCAACAATCCCGCCATGTTTCCAATGACCACGCTTTTCTTCATACGACTTTTCTAACATCTGCAGCAAAGCAGCCGCTCCCGGATTGGTTTTTGCCGCCTTTTTAATCTCTGTTACAAAACTGGGCCACGCCCCTGCTTCTAATCCCTCAAGAAGTGGAGTCTTTTTTTCGTCCATAATGTTCACCTCCGTATTTTTATAACTCTTGAACTTTAATCGCACTTGTCGGGCAAATCATCTCACAGCTTTGACAACCAAGGCATTCGTCGCCGACTACGTAGGCTTTATTGTCGTTCATTTCCAAAATTTTGGCAGGACAGGCTGCTGTGCATTCTGTACAACCTACGCAAGCGTCTTGGTCTACGGTTACAATAAACATACGTCCCCTCCATCCTCATCATTTTTTTAAGCACCTTGGGCACCAGTCACCCTTGGCCGGAATCGCCCATAGGTTACAGCGTTAGCAGCATATAAGTTCAAACTTTAACATTAGTATAAGCCTTCTCTTTTGCTTCTGTACAATTAATACTTCTAATTATTAGCATCGTAATTTTTAATACTACTTACTTTCTAAAAATAAAAAGAGCATATTTCATGCTCTTAAAAACCAATCTGCCTAGAGGGTAGCAAAGATTATTAATTTGTTGCTTTTTCTATAAAATAGGAAATAAACTTTTCTACTGCGCAGGTTTGAAATCTATCTTTACAATAAATCATGGTAAATGTTCTCTCAATTCCCCCCTCTTCTAAGGGAATAACACTCAATTCACAGTGTTTAATAGCATTTTGTATAGCTAACCGGGAAATTGCCGCAATGCCCATCTCCCGCTTAACCGCTTCCATTACTGCCTGCGTACTCCCCATTTCTGCACAAATATTTAACTTTTTCGGGTCTAGTCCCCTGGAAATAAGAAATTCTTCAAAAATCCGCCTTGTCCCTGAATCTTTTTCCCGCATAATCCAGCGTGCATTCATTAACTCCGCCAAGGACATAGGTTTTATTGCCATCTTAGAATCTATGGGTGCAATAACCACTAATTGATCGCCGGCAAATTGCCTGTCGACCAGCATATCCATTTGCTCATAATGCCCTTCAATGAAACCTAAGCTAACGCTTCCCCCGATTACCATAGAAGTTATTTGTTCTGTATTGGCAACCTCCATAGAGATTAACACCAGCGGATGCATCCGGGAAAATGAGCCTAAAATCTCCGGCATATAATACTCGCCAACTGTCATACTGCAGCCAATTTGCAGTTGCCCCGTGATATCTGCTTTTAGAGCTTGCATAGTCTTATTGGTCTTCTGATAAAGCCGCTCCAATTCAAGGGCATACGGATAAAGAGCAGACCCTGCCTGTGTTACTTTTATTTTGTGATACATCCGGTCGAAGAGCTTCATGCCATAATGGCTTTCCAAACACTGAATTTGTTGACTAACCGACGATTGAGTCATGTGTAGTTCTTGTGCTGCTAAGGAGAATCCCCCTTTTTCTACGACTGTTTTAAAGATTTTTAATTGCGTATCTAACATAAAACACCACCCGTCCTCTAGCCCTCCTATTCAGAATTAAGCAATTTTTTAAAGTCCGTAGGCATCACTATAGTTAGTTACTGAATTACTCCAAATTTTATATCATTGCATAGTTGGATAAATTCGTTCAATACCGGCGTAATATATTTCTGCTTGTGATAGACAATATGAAACTGTCGCTTGAAGTACATCCCTTCAATCTCAACAATAGCCAATTCATTCCTATTAACTTCTTTTTGAACAGTCAACCTTGACATGACGGAAATTCCCAAACCAGCGGCGACAGTGTGCTTGATGGCCTCTGCATTATTATAAACTCCGGCAACTTCCCAATTAATTCCATGGCTAGCCATGACTGACTCAAACAATTCACGGGTTCCGCTCCCTTCCTCCCGCACAATAAACGGCATATTGTTAAGTTCAGACAGCTCAACCGTGCCCTTCTTTGCCAAAGGATGGGAAGTATCACTCACTAATACGAGCTCGTCACTCATAAATGGTACACACACTATTTCCGGCGAATGAATCTTTCCTTCAATTATCCCTATATCTAACTGGTCTACTAGCAGCATTTCTTCAATTATCTTTGTGTTACTAACCAATGAAATAACTTTCACTTTCGGCTTGCCTGTGTTAAATGCGAGAATGATTCCAGGTAACATGCAGGTGCCAACAGTAACGCTAGCTCCAATTTGGATGGTACTATTATGATGAATTTCTCGCATTGCCGCTTCGGCCTCTTTATTTAAATTCACAATATACCTGGCATAAGTAAGTAATTTTTCACCGGCCAGGGTAATAAATAATTTTCGCCCCAGTCTTTCAAATAATCTAATATTATAATACTTTTCAAGTTCTCCAATGGCTTGACTAACCGATGGCTGCGCAATGTGAAGTTTTTTCGCGGCTGCCGTCATATTGCCTTCATCACAAACACATAAAAAGATCATCAAATGTCTCAACGTCATAATCTCACTCTTTCGGTAGCATCGTATCCCCATTTGGTTTGGTTTGTATTAATTGAGACCTTTTAAAAGCCGGTTGGTTGTCATTTATTCTTCACAAACATAAGGCCAGGAAAAAATACCACCTTCCAAGACCTTAACGTCTTTGAACCCTACTCCTTCCAAAATACCCGCTGCTTCATACCCGCGCAAACTTATTTTGCAAAACGCTACTATTTCATCGTCCTTATTAAGTTCACTCATTCGCTTGCGCAGTTCCGCTAAGGGAATAAACTTCATATCTTCCTGTCCTGGCAATCTTATCTTTTTACACTCCTCAGGAGTGCGCACATCGAGAAAAACGGTGTTACCATTTTCCATCTTCTCAGCAGCCTCAATACTGGAAATTCCTTTAAAACGCCCTGCTAACTTATTCATAACTGCACTGGCTGCCACTGCTACATTATCAATCGGGGAATTGTACGGAGGGGCATAAGATAAATCAATGTCAAATAAATCATCAATAGTACCGCCAAATACCAAAGCCGTCGCTACAGCATCAACCCGTTTCGATACATCGCCTTCCCCTACGGCTTGCATCCCTAGCACCTTACGTGTTTTGGCGTCCACAATAAGCTTTACACTCATCAGCTTTGCGTCAGGCATATAATGTGGTTTATCATATCCGGCAGTTACAACGGTAATATACTCATACCCTAAGCGTTTCGCATCGGTTTCATTAATACCCGTTTTACCAACATTAATATCTAATACTTTGACGACCACCGTGTTTAAAACACCGCGAAACTTGGCTGCTCCCCCGCATAGGTTCTCCCCGATAATTCTTCCATGCTTATTGGCCGTGGAACCCATGGGTGCAAAAACCTTTTCTCGGGTCAGCATGTTCACATTCTCTACGCAATCACCACCGGCATATATATCCGGGTCATTAGTCCTAAGGTATTCATCCACCAAAATTCCACCAGTGGTGCCGATAGCCAAACCGGCGGAGCGCGCAAGTTCAACATTGGGGCGTGCGCCCATCGCCAAAATCACAAGATCTGCGGGGATGCTGCGCTGCTCCGTTTCCACAGCCGTAACCATGGGCTCTCCGGAAAATCCTTTCACTTTCTCTCCAGTTAATATGGTTATGCCGCTTTCCTGAACATGCTTTGCCGCGAGCCTTGCAAATTCCTGATCAAGGAACGCCGGAAAAATTTGATCTTTCATCTCAATAATGGTAACGTCCAATTCCCATTGCTTAAGGGCTTCTGCCATTTCCATGCCCACAAGCCCGGCACCAATAATGACAGCCTTGTTGAATCGCTGGCCCTCCAGGCCTTGTCTTATTGCTTTCGCATCATTGGGATGCCAGAGTTGATAGATATTAGCAAGTTCAATTCCCGGCAAATCTGGTTTTATAGGAAAAGCGCCAGTAGCAATAACAAGTTTGTCGTAGAGTAAGAAAGATTCTTTACCGTCTTCAAGATTCTTGACGGTAACTTTCTTTCCTTTTCTATCAATGTTAGTAGCTAAAGTATTGGCCAATACTTCGATGTTTTTTACATTTTTAAAAAAATCTCGATTTCTGATAGCACCTGCCGATGTTTTCATGAGATCTGTGATACTATCCACGTCACCTGCTATGTAATAAGGCATGCCGCAGGCACCGTATGAAATCATATCGCCTTTCTCCACTACTGTAATAATCGCGTTTGGGTCGCATCGTCTAGCCTTGGCTGCAGCCTTCAAACCGGCTGCCACTCCACCAATAATAAGAATTTTTTGCATTACTTAATCTCCTTCTTATTTTTGCTTTCTAAACGAATCATCTTTATTTATGTAAATTTCTATATTTAGAGAAATTAGGAAATATTTATACTATTATCAATATTATAGAGCTATCACAAATTTAATTGAAATCAAGAATGATAATAGCACTATAAGAATTTTTTATATAACAAAAAAATGCTGAATGGAGATGTTCTCTCCATTCAGCATTTAAGCATTAAATTCGTATTTTCCGCAAAATCCCATGAACTTTTCAATAAATTCTACATTTGCATTTTTCAAGTAAATGAAATTAAATTCCCTTAAAATCTTTCCTTCGGTAAGCGGTACTTCCTTCAGACAGTGATTTATCAATAAATTTTTTACGGCTTCCCTAGAAACTACGGTTATACCAATTCCTGACTGAACGAGGGAAATGATGGCCGTTATATCTCCAATTTCCATGTAGGGCACTAAACTTTGCGGATTGTAACCCTGCTGTACCAAATAATTTTCAAAAATTTTTCGTGTACCTGAACCTCTTTCTCGACATATTAGCTTTTCACTTAGCATTTCCTCAATGGTTACTGAATTTTTTGTGGCAAACTCATGCTGGGGTGAGACGACAAGAACAAGCTCATCATCTTTAAACTTTTCAGCGATAGCTATACTTTTTTTGTCAAAAGGTCCCTCAATAACCCCTATATCAATTTCGCCGCGATACATCTTTTCAATGATAATTTCTGTATTTTCAACCTGTAATATAATCTCAATGTTCTTGTTACATATTTTGTAACTGCCGATGATTGACGGAAGTACATATCCGCCTATGGTCAAAGTTGCTCCTACACTGTATCTTTTAACTATATTTGCCTCGTTATTAACATGTGCTTTAGCCAACTTACTTAGTCTGACCATTTCTATAGCATATTTATAAAGAATACTGCCTGCTGCCGTAAGTTCCATAACATTATTATTCTTTTCTATTAACTTTACATTATAATACTCTTCCAGCATCTTAATTTGATTTGAAATCGCCGGCTGTGTCATATTTAAAAGATTTGCAGCCCGGGAATAATTTTTTACGCTGGCAACCTTTATAAAGGTTTCTAACTTTACATCTATCATCCCTGCCATCATCCTTTTAGCTAATTTTCCCTTAAATTTTTGTATCTACATGACAATCATATTCATCTATTTCCATTTCTAATGGAACATTTTGCTCTTCAACAAATACTCTACACCGAATTGCATACGCTTTTTCCCGCTCATTTGCGTCTGTCGTAATCACAGTCTTAAGGTTCATCCGTATTTCTCCTCTCCTATATAACCGTAATTTTTAATCTTACTGCCTCTGTCATTTTTTGCTCTTCTTGTCTGGGAATTTATCCACCTTAAAACTATTATAGTACTCTTGGGATCGAATTTTCAGTATTTAGTTTGCATTTTTCTGCAACTCAGTAAAATATACTGCATTTAACACCCAGATTTTCGCATTTGGGTCAAATTGCGTCGCTAGTTATTAGTATCAAATTTATGATGATGACTAAGGAGGTGACAGGAGATGCCCCTTGTAACCAACATTAAATGTTGCAAAGGCTGTAGTATTTGTGCAACTGTATCGCCGGCGGTCAGTGTAACTGCGCTGTCCGGACTACGCTATTTTCGTGACAAAATATAAATATATCCTATTACTCCTTCGACAGAAGTAGCAGAAACACTTGCTAAAAGATTTCCACAAGTCAGAGGCGGGGACTAGACCTGTTTTGGTAACGGCCAAAGCAGGTAGTAAAATAAAAAGGGGATGGGAAAATGCAAAGCGAATCATTTTTCAAACGCTATGGCTTAGTGCTTGGCCTCATCTGTCTGCTAGGAATTATGGCCATACCCACACCGGAAGGATTACCAACTGCCGGTCACAGAATGCTTGCAATTTTGGTGTTTTCCGTTATTGTCTGGATGACTGACTCAATTTCCTATCCGGTAAGCGCAGCTGTTATTGTAGGATTAATAGCCGTGTTGCTGGGCACAGTCCCGGACGTAGCCAATCCCAAGGTTATTGCCGGAACCAGCAAAGCACTAACGATGGCCTTAAACGGTTTTAGCAACACAGCATTTGCCCTGGTAGCCGGGGCCTTATTCCTGGCAGCCGCTATGACACAAACCGGACTTGATAAACGGATCGCTTTATTTGTATTGTCCAAGATCGGTGCAAAAACCAATCGCGTATTGATGGGAGTTATTACGGTCGGTTTTATTCTTAGCTTTTTCGTTCCCAGCACTACTGCCCGGGTTTCTTGCATGGTTCCAATTGTTATGGGTATCATAACCGCTTTTGGTGTTAACAAAAAAAGCAGCTTTGCTGCCGTAATGATGATTGCAACAGCACAAGCCGACAGTCTTTGGAATGTGGGTATCAAGACGGCAGCAGCCCAAAACATGATTGCTGTCGGTTTTATCAAATCCCAGTTAGGAGTGGATATTTCCTGGATTGACTGGTTTACTGCTGCAGCACCGTTTTCAGCAATTATGTCGGTAATACTGTATTATGTTCTTATTAAACTTATGCCGCCTGAAACCAATGAAATTCCCGGCGGCAGTGAAACAGTAAAACGCCTCCTTAAGGAAATGGGCCCCATGTCGATCGCCGAAAAAAAATTACTTTGCATATCTACCACTTTGTTATTCCTGTGGGCTACAGAGCAAGTTCTTCATTCCTATGATACCTCAACAACTACCATCGTAGCCATCGCCCTCCTGCTGCTGCCGGGTATTGGCGTTATGAGTTGGAAAGATGCCCAACCCAAGATCAACTGGGGTACAATCGTCTTATTTGGCGTCGGCATCAGCCTTGGATCTGCCCTGCTCTCCACCAAAGCAGCCGCCTGGTTAGCTAAAATCATTGTGAGCGCTTTTGGTATCCAGACAATGCCGGCCTTACTCATTCTGGCCGTTCTGACAACCTTCCTGATTATCATCCACCTTGGTTTTGCCAGCGCTACCGCTCTGGCCGCAGCAATGATTCCTATCGTTATCTCCATTCTGCAAAGCGTTAAAACTCCCGGTATTAACATTGTCGGATTAACTATGATTCTTCAGTATGTTGTCAGCTTCGGCTTTATTTTACCGGTTAATGCACCTCAGAATATGATAGCCTATGGGACTGAAACATTCGAAGTAAAAGACTTTATCAAAACAGGTATCCCGTTAACCATTATTGCCTATTTGTTAATCATTTTACTGGGCGCAACCTACTGGAAATGGATCGGTTTGGTTTAACTAAACATAGCCCGTTTAATCTATAAAAAAAACTGCCTGTATAGTCGTACAGGCAGTTTTTTTTCATTTTAATCCCATTAACATTTTTAGATCTTTTACTTTATTTCTGCTCACCGGAATTTCCTCATTTTTAGAATCATCCATGCGAAGCTGATATGAACCGTGAAACCAGGGGATGATCTCCAGCACCTTGTCCAAGTTTACTAAATATTGTCGGTGAACCCTGTAAAAATTAGGTTCGGTTAATATTCTCTCTATCTCCTGCATAGTCAGAGTGGCAACATATTCGCCGGTTTTTGTGCGGACAAAAACATCTTTTTGACAGACATATATAAAAACAATTTCTTGTTTATTAATCGGAATAATTCTGCCATTTTTCAAGATGCAAATTTTGGTAATACTGGCCTTTTCTAGCAGGCTTGTCCGCTGAACTATGGCACGAATTTTTTCCAGCGCTTTAACCAAGCTTCTCTGGGTAACCGGTTTTGTAATATATCCTACCGCAGACGTATCAAACGCCTCAAGCGCATGTTCCGGGAATGCCGTGATAAAAACCACTAATGGCGGCCGGTGCAGTTGGGATAATTTCTGAGCCAATTCCAGCCCGGATATCCCAGGCATCTGAATATCCAAAAAAACCAAATCACATACAGTCTGGCTGATATGAGCCAGCGCATCAAAGGCATTTGAAAATTTGGCGGTAACCTCGATATCAGCTTCCCGTTTCAAGAGGTATTCTATTTCATCACAAATAAGCTCTTCATCGTCAACAATTATGGCTTTCATTTTCATAGCTTTCCACCTCTCTTGTACAAGGTATCCGTACGGTTGCCTTAGTACCGCTATCAGGCTGACTTTCAAGGATCAGACCGTATTGGTCTCCATATATTCCTTTTAGCCGTTGATGAACGTTTTGTACACCTATCCCTTCGGTATCGGCGGAAAATAGCTGCTGTAATTTAGCCGGTTCAATGCCAACCCCGTTGTCAATAACCGAAATCCAAACATCATCATCTTCCCGGAATGCTTTAATGATAAGTTTCCCTTCTGTCAATTTGGGAAAAAGGCCGTGCTGAATCGCATTCTCCACCAGAGCTTGTACAGATAAAACGGGAATACGGGTTTTCAAAACAGCTTCTTCTATTTCCATGTCTACCGTTAAACGTGCTCCGAAACGCGATTTGGCAATCTCCAGATAAGAGCTTACCTTTTCCAATTCTTCCTCAATGGTTACAAAATCACCACGTTTGGCAAAACTATATTTTAGGATTATCGACAGATGTTCCAGCAAATCCCGGGCTGTGTCCGGGCTGGTTCGGCAAAGCGACATGATAATGCTTAGGGTATTAAACAAAAAGTGCGGATTAATCTGGGCGCGCAGCGCTTTCAATTCGGCTTTTTCCCGCATTTTTTTCTGAGCATCAATCTCTGCCAGTTCAATTTGAACCGACAACAGCTCGGCAATACCACGGGCAAGCTGAATATCCATTTCGTTAACTTCACCTGGCTGCATCCGCGATAGTTTTATCGTGCCAACTACAACCCCAGAGGCGATCAGCGGAGCTCCAACCCCGGAACGCAAGGGACATTCCGGAACCGGACAGCCTCGTTCCTCGTGAGAATGAATGATAGCCAAAGTGCCTTCGGCAATTGACCGCTTGGTTGACTCAGTCAGAATAGGTTCACCCATCCGGTGATGATCCGACCCCTTGCCGACAAAAGCCAAAACCTTTTCCCTATCCGTAATGGAAACTGCGTCAGCTTTGGTTAATTCATAGATGATATTGGCCGTTTCAGTGGCCGACCGGATAGTTAGACCTTGCCTGAGAAAAGGGAGGGTTTTGCTGGCAATTCTTAATGCCAGCTCGGCGGCTTTCGCGCTATGAGCCTCCTGCTGGCTCTGAATATCTTTAATAATAAACATAAAAGCAACTGTTCCGGCCACTGAGACAAGGGTTGTAGGTATAGCAATAATCTTCTCCATGGCCCAGGCGGTTTCAAAAGGTTTGGCAAATACCAGCACCATTACTTTTTGGACAAATTCCGCTGTCAAGGCAATAGCTCCAGCCGTTTTCCAATTCATATTGTTAAGTCCGATTTTCTGGCGCATTATGCCGGCAAACAAACCTCCCAAAACGCTGGCTATGCCGCAGGTTTCCGCAGTAAATCCTCCTACTAAATACCGGTGTAAACCACTTATCGCCCCAACGCTGAAACCAACTATCGGACCTCCCATAATACCACTCATTAGAGTACCTATTAGCCGTGTATTGGCTAAAGCGCCCTCAATCGGAATTCCGTTATAGGTTCCCAGAATGGATAATGTCGAAAAAATTACAGTTAAAATAAACCAATGCCGCATATTCATGGGATGGTTTACACAACCGGCAATAAATCTGCTTCGTCCGAGCAGATAAGCAACAAGCGCAATTAATGCCATATCTCCCAATAAGTTCAAAACGATATCAAACTTCAAAAAATCCACAAGATTCCTCCATAAAAATTCATCTTCGTAGACTATCTTAGAATTAATTGCATAAAACGACTGCTATCTCTTGATAGAATAACGTAAAATTGCCAAAAACTCAATTTTTAAAATTTTTCCTGTATTCCTGCGCTTAACTTATCAAAGGCAGAATTTTTTTCAAAATATCCGTTTTTACCCTGTAAAAGTAAAAAACTTCCGGTCTTGCCTGCTGGCTAAACCGGAGACTTGCTTAATAACTTTGAATAGGAGTGTTTATTCCGGGGAAAATTTAACTATCTTTTAATCGGGAGGCTAATTTATGATTACGGATGATCAAGTCCGCCAAGCGGCTGAACACTGGTATAACTTAATCTATACTCAATGGATTACGGAACATTTTCTTACGCCCACATGGTTTTTCCAAGTACTATTTGTTCTTTTTTCTTACGGTGTATTTTTTTATCTTGTAGACAAAAAACGCATAGTCCAAATACTGCTTTTTGGTTCGTTAGTAGCCGTCTCGTTTTCTGTGTATGATTCAATTGGCGAGCAGCTGGGACAGTGGGAATATCTCAAGTTGATACTCCCCTTCTCACCCAACTTTTTTCTTGGTGACCTGACCCTTATCCCTTTATACGCTATGCTCGTGTATCAATACACGTCTTCCTGGGGAACATTTTTACTAGGGCTTATAGTATGGGCAGGGTTATTTGTTTTTGTGGTATTTAATTACTTATATTCTATCCTGAGTATTTTTCACTACATAACTCCCATTTCCAAGTATCTTGACTTCTTCTTGTTTCTACTGGACGGGATTATTGCCCGTGGCATTTTAATCATTCTATTAAAGCAGGAAGCGACACGGGGAAACATGGCTTCAAGGGCTTCCTTATCTCATTTGCTAGCACAACCTGCTATGAAGCCTTTTGACAAAGAGGATACCGATAAGGAATAAGATTAGCGAATCCGTTTACCCAAAACCTTTTTTCACAAACAGATTACACTCTTATATAGCAAGTTAACTCGATGCTATTTGTGCAATGAACAGTCGAGAAAAGAAACAGTCAGGCCCTGTCCTCCGGAACAGGGCCTGTAATTTTATATCTGTTTGTAACAAATGTCCAGATCGCTTATATTTCCACTGTACTAATGTAGCGTTAGCGGGTAAAAATTCCCGACAGAGGTTATTTATTACCAGCTTTTTGATTACCGTTTAAGTACCCCAATAGAAGTTGAGCCTTAAAATGGTCCGCATATGCTTATAATTGAGGGAACGACGGCAGCACGGTGCATCCCATTGTACCTTGGCATAAATATTGCTAATAATGGTTTTATACAACAATAGAAAGAGGTGTTTTGATGAGCAATGTTCTTCCAGGGAAACTCCCCCAACTAAAGCCCGGTAATACTGACAGAATGTTTTACTTTGATAATCTTCGGGGATTTATTATTGTGATGGTTGTTATTATGCACACTGCCATCGGGTATATGACTAAACCGCCGGAATGGTGGTATGTAATTGATATAAAAAACAATCTACTACTCGATCTTTTTGTAATGGTTACCGACGTATTTATTATGCCAATTATGTTTTTCATTGCCGGATATTTTGCATTGCCTGTACTAATAAAAAAGGGAACAGCAGGATTTTGGCGCAGTAAATTTTTTCGGATTGTTGTTCCGTGGGTAATCGGAGTATTACTTTTTGCACCGCTGATTACCTACTCGATTCCTTTTAGCCGCATGGCTGCACCGCCAAACTATATTTCTTTTTGGGCAAATTTTTTTCAACCTCCCTTTTTTAATCATGCACACTATTGGTTTTTAGGTATTTTAGCATGGTTTTTTGTTCTGCTTACGGCTGTATATAATTTAGCGCCGTTATCTTGTCAAAGGAAAACTTCCCCTTCCTCGCCATCCATAATAGAATTTATACTCATTAGCATAATACCTGCAATCGCTTTCTTTGTTGCCAATCTTTATTTTCATGCAGACGAATGGGTAAGTGTAACCTATTTAGCCCATATTCAACCGACACGTATTGTGCTGTATTTATGTTACTTTTGTTTAGGAGTACATGCATGGCGCAACTTATGGTTTACTAAAGCTGGGTACAATCCTCAGTTTAGCCGTTGGTTTTTTGCGTCTGTAGTTATGCTCGCCATTTTTATTGCCTACAGAGTTGTATTTAACGATACTACACCATTGTTGCTTAAAGCAGGTCACGCTTTAGTGCATTCCTTTTTCAACCTCGCTGCTACGTTTGGCTTTATAGTACTATTCCGGGATTTCTTTAACAGCGACGCATATCTATGGCGCAGGTTATCTGCTAATTCGTATACTATCTACTATATACATCACTTTATTCTTCTACCGATCGCCTACCTGGTACAGAAGATAGAAGCTCCGGTGTGGATTAAATTTATTTCAGTGTCCGCTTTAGCTGTGGTCTTATGTTACTTGGTATCAGAACATATTATCGGAAGAGTTACACATATAAGCAGAAAAAAACCAACTCAAATTCTGGAGCACAAGTCTTAAAGCACGAATATTAGTTGAGAATCTAAATGATGCCAACAGCCTGAGCAATTACGTAGGCGATTATAGCACCTATGAATGGACCGACTACAGGAATCCACGCATAGTTCCAATCCGAGTTGCCTTTTCCCGGGATAGGAAGAATTGCATGCGCCAATCGCGGCCCCAAATCGCGGGCAGGATTAATAGCATATCCGGTAGTACCGCCCAAGCTTAATCCAATCGACCATATTAAAATTCCGACTAAATAGGCCCTCATTCCCGGCGGAATACTCCCAACGCCGCTTGAAAATATGGCAAACACAGGTACAATCAACATCACTGTACCCATAACTTCAGAAAGCAGGTTGGCAGCATTGTGGCGAATAGCCGGACCAGTAGAAAATACCGCTAAGATCAAACCGCTATCCTCCGTTTCTGCCCAATGAGGCCAAAAATGAAGCCAAAGCAAACATGCCCCGGCAAAGGCTCCAGCAACCTGGCAAAACATAATATAAATAGCTTGAGTCGGCTGATAAATACCTATCAGTAGTTTTGCTAGAGTTAATGCGGGATTAAGATCCGGTTGGGAAGAGCCGGCAGCGTTCGCGCAAAATATTCCAATAGTTACCGCAAAAGCCCAACCGGCAGTAATCACCATCCACCCACCGCCTTCCGCTTTTGTTCGGCGCAAAATGACATTAGCTACGCAGCCATTACCCAGTATAATCATCACCGTCGTGCCAAAAAATTCGCCAAAATATCCAGGCATAGTAGTAAGCTCTCCCTTCTCATATACCCATATTCTCATTTGTTGGATACTACTTTTTATTTATCTGATGACTAACCCGTTCTAATACTCCCTTCCTCTTCAGGCGGGAATAGAGAACGGCTAGACGTTAGGATAATTCGACTAAGATTCAGCTGGGATTACCCCCCCATCTGAATCAAGTCTCATTTATCTATTCCATATTTTTGCGCTTTAGCCGCCACTGTTTTATGGGTAATTCCCAAGGCTTTGCCGGCAGCGGTATAACTGCCATGTTTTTCAAGAGCAGCTTTGATGATATGTTTTTCATACTCGGCTAGCGAAAATAATTCGCCTTGCATGATTGCCCCATAAATATTGCCGGCATCAGCACTAATTTCTAGCTTTTCCTTGCAATAACAACAATCTGGTATGTCCTCCATCTCAATATAGGAGCTATCCGTCAGCGCCACCATTCTTTCCATAATATTTTGCAGTTCCCGTACATTTCCTGGCCAATCATAGCTTACAAGAACATCCATGGCAGCTTTTTTTATTCCGATACTTTGCTTACCAAATTCGTGACAAAATTTTTTCAGAAAATGGTCTACTAAAAGGGGAATATCTTCTTTTCTTTCATTAAGTGACGGCAATTGTATTGGAATTACATTCAACCGGTAGTATAGGTCCTCTCTAAACTGTCCTGTTTTCACCATTTGCTCCATCTCGCGGTTGGTAGCAGCAATAATCCTTACATCAACCCGAATAGTTTCCTCGCCGCCCACCCGCTCAAAACAGCCGTTTTGTAGTACTCTTAAAAGTTTTGTTTGCATACTTGGTTCCATCTCAGCGATTTCGTCCAAAAAAATCGTTCCTTGGTGTGCCTGCTCAAACTTCCCGATCTTACGTTTTACCGCCCCAGTGAAAGCCCCCTTTTCATGTCCAAACATTTCACTTTCTATCAAGGCTTCCGGAATCGCAGCACAATTTATTCTGACGAATGCCTCCTGGGCCCGGGAACTGGCCTGGTGAATACCTTCGGCGACAAGTTCCTTACCAGTACCACTTTTGCCACATATTAGCACAGTTGATTGGACTTTAGCGGCTTTAGCGGCTACCGCCAGCAAGTCCAAAACTTTTTGGCTCATGCCGATAAACTTTTCAAAAGTTTTACCAGGCTTTATTGACCGAATTATCTTTTGTTCCAACGATTCGCTCTTCATTCGCCCTGAATTCCAGCCAGACTCTTTCTCCTCTTTTAGCTTTTGTTCCAGGTACTTGACTTTGTCCATTGCCCACTGCAATTGTTCCTTTACAGTTTTCAAATCTCTATCGTCTCGCGCAAGTAAAACAGCACCGCGTACTTCCGGTTCCGCACCCACAGGCAAAATTTCAATTGTCATCATACCGCCATTTGGGCTGGAGTTACTATAGCTAAATGACTTCCTGCTGGGGAGTAGCTCCTTGAAAATTACGCCACATGGTAAAAAATTATCGATTTTTTGCCCGATCATTCGGCTAACCGATTGACTCATAATGTCCAAACAAGCCGGATTTACATAGACAATATCTCCAGTTTCATCTATAATGCCAATTCCGTAAGGCAACGCTGCCAGCACTAAACTCCATTGTTCAGATAAAACGTTTATTCCATTGAAATCCCCTGTCATGGTTCCAATCCCTCCGGCACCGCAATAAAAGTGAGCCTGCATTAGTGAGGTTTATCCTTTATCCGCAACTAGTCTTCAATCGATCATATATCTTTATTGTAAATTCAAAACCAAGTTCCGGAATCCTGCTCCCATAATCTTATTTCTTTGAAATATTTACCATAAAGACAAAATTCCTGTGAATTTATCAAATTCTACAGGAATTTCTCATTTACTGACATCATTCAATTATTAATATGGTTTACATCCAGAATCTTTCGTCCCCGAACTCAATTTTTTTTAACTGCGTTTACAAGCCTAAACTTTTGTGCTGCCTGTTCAAAATCCTCAATATTAAAATATCTTTTTGCCAGCTTAACCGAATCTAATTCTTCAATTATTTCAAAGTTATACGTTTTCAAAAAATCCTGTATTTCTCCTTCAAGTACAAAACCGGGGCTTTCACCTGCATTGACAAGAGATTGATAATTTTTTTCATTACCAGGAATACGATTATCGGCTAAACCAAATGCATAATCAAAAATTACTTGACTCTCTTCAGCCGTGCAGTTGCATATAAAATCAAAGATACTAAAAATAGTTTCTTGAGGAAGATAATATGTTAGCCCTTCTAGTAATATGAGACATCTACGATGTTTTCGAAATCCGGCCTCTTCTAATTTTTCCCCAAGCCCTTCTTGGGTTAGATCAAATGAAACAAACTCTATATTCGCCGGAAAGTCAATGTTTTTTTCAGCGAACCGGCTTATTTTTGCTTGCTGGGTTGGCGGTGCATCAATTTCAAATATCTTTATATACTTCAATTCTTTTTCAAATCGTATTGCCCGCGAATCAAATCCAGCTCCGAATATCAATATTTGCTCTATGCCACTTAAATCACTCTTAAAGATTTCATCAATAAAGTGGGTCCTTGAGATGACATACTCATAAATACCAGGAACCTTAAATAGAGCTTTCTTTAAGGTAGTTCGCGAAAAATTATATTTAGCCATTTTTGCAAGGAATGATGGTAAAATTGCTGAAGCAATAAAATCTTCACCCTTGTAAAATGGATTCTTCTCATAGTAAGAAATAGCCCGCATAAGACTAGTTCCTTGTGCAGTTGTTGATACTTTTAATTTAAATGGTTTACTCATAATTGTCTCCTTTTGCTTTTAGAAAAGTACGTTTTAACGACCGTTCGTTAGTTAAATTTTAATTGATACAAAAATAAAAGTCAATAAGAATCACTTGTTATTTAAAACTCAAAAAAACGGATCCACTGCACAATTTTTTACTATGTGGAACAAAATTAAGGACCCAGTGATCACCGAATCCTTAGTACTATTTTGCCTTATATGAATGCTCTACTATCTAAATCTTATTCCATTCCAAAAATTATCCCAAACCGTATCAATCTGGCCAATCTTTTGAGATTGCGACATATTAGACATATATACACTCATAAGAGCATATAACCCCTGCCTTAAGCTATAGTAAGAAAGTAAAATTTCCTCCGGCGGTGCTTCCCGAAATAATCCTTGCTGAATACCCTCTCTGATTATTTCTTGGTACTTCTCACCGAGCTCCATCTCATGTTGTAATGCTCTATTTAACAGCCTATCCTTTATCATTGTTGGGGGGAAAAACATAATGCGAATCCAAAAATTTCTTTCTGCAACATCATCTTCTGTAGAAGTACTCTGATTGTAAAGTAAGTAATTTTTGAATAGATAATACAGTCTGTCCTGTGGTAACATGCTTGCTGAATCTGCTAGTAACTGCGCCATATAGCTATGATACGATTTCTCAACGTCCTCATATATTTCCCAAAACAGTGCTTCTTTGCTAGCAATAAACGTGTAAAGCGATGATTTCTTAATACCTACTCCAGTCGCAATTTTCTCCATACTCGTTGCATCATAGCCATCGTTAGCAAATAGAGTAAGAGCAACCTTTATTATTTTATCTCTAGTTTTACCGCTCACCATTTTTCCTCCAAAACGACCATTTGTTAGGTAGATTGTATTTCACTGAATATAGAAAGTCAATAATCTTGCTGTTGAGCCTCTTATTGGTGGATAGTTAATGTGCTATAGCATGAATAAGATATCAATCCAGTTCTTTCAGCTTTCACAGAGTAGTTGGACAACCAAAACTTGTTGACAGCCACAATAAAAGCTATAATAGGGTTAGAATAAGATAGGCGGAGTGAACAAATGAAGTCTTCAACAGCCATGTACCGATCTATTGCTTTAGATCTAGCACAAAGAATAATAAACGGAGAATTTAAAGTCAGCGAAAAGATCTCGGGCAGATCTATTCTAGCGAGTAACTACAATGTATCACCTGAAACAATACGGAAGGGCATTGCCCTGCTGAAAGCCAAAAGTGTCGTAAGCGTTTCCCAAGGAAAAGAAGTAACTGTTATATCCATTGAAAACGCCTATAATTTTATTGATCAATATAAAAGTGCTGAATCTGTCTACTCCTTACATCAGGATGTAGAACTCTTGTTACACCAAAAACGTGAGATTGATGCAAAGCTGGAAGCGCTCCTTTCAGACATCATCAATTACTCGGATAAACTACGTAACCTTACTCCCTATAATCCAGTTGAAGTTGAAGTACCAGAAACATCGCATATTGTCGGACACAGTATTGCGGAAATTAGGCTATGGCAACATACAGGGGCTACTGTGGTTGCTATAAGGCGGGGAACTTCCATCATTATCTCGCCCGGGCCCCAAGCACTAATTACCCCCCGTGACCGCATTGTAGTTGTGGGGGGCAGTGATATTTATACGAAAACTACAAAATTTATTAACACCCCGGCAAAAACTGAGCCGCCCCAAGATTAAATCTAGGGCGGCTCCTTGATTATATTAAACTAAGCATAAGCATTAGAAAGTGGAAGTTCTGTTGCATCGCCAAATCTTTCTTTCGCACAAGTATAATTACCCAAACCATATACGTCTTTCATTTCATAAAGACCCGTTTTTCCCAAAATAAAGCAAGCCGCTTTATATGCTCCTTCCGCATACGCCTTTCTTGAAAAAGCTGTATGCGTAATTTCAATTTGATCATACAACCCACAAGCTAATACTTTATGTCTTCCGGTAATGTCGCCAGCCCGGATAGAATGGATCGGTACCAGCTCATCTTCGTCCGATCGTTTTCCAAGTCCCTTCATAATAGCTGTAGCAATCTTCTCGGCTGTTCCTGAGGGACTGTCTTTTTTATTCCTATGATTTTCATCTATAACTTGGAAATCATAATCAGGCTGCAAAATGGCCGCTATCTGCGCCATTAACAACATTACATTAACCCCACGTGTGATGTTAGGAGCAAAGACTACTCCAAATTTCTGTTTTCTAGCCAATACCTTTGCTCTCTTGATATCCATTTGGGTATAGCCAGTAACCGCAGTTACCACATTCACGTTGCATCGGGCTAAAGTTGTTAGATTTTCTCGTAAAAATGAAGGCGAAGAAAAGTCGATTAATACATCAGGCTTGTATTTTACTAGTGTTTCTTCAAGGTTATCTATAGTTTCAACGGGAACAGCCATATATGGCCTATGTAATATTTCACTTAAATCTTTTCCTGCATCCGGACTATTTTTCCGGCACAATACTACAGAAAGAGCCTGCTCTTTTACAAGAAACTCCGCTACAATTTTACCCGTTGTTCCCAAACCAATTAAAGCAATCTTCATAGGCACCTCCTAGACTTACTTGCAACTCAATAATAACATCAAAGTTGTAAGTTAGTCAAGTGAGGAAATATTTTTCGTTACCAAGAATTATCTTCCAGTCGTTTTTACCAAAGTTGATTCATAAACTGCTATCACTGTTGCTATCCTTTATAGACGACTAGCAGGCGTTTGCCAAGTTGTTAGTAACACCGCTTAAAAAACGTAAGAAGATGATATCGATAAGAACACAAAAGGAACCTTCGTCAAAAAATGACTAAAGTTCCTTTTTATTGTCTACTTCTAACATTGATGATCTAATTGCGTATATCCCACTTGAGTAAGAGTCAATTCAATATAAGACACAAATGTACAGAGAGCGATATCAAAGTTTCCAAAGGTATGTATTATTACTCGATTATACCAGAGTCTAGCCTCAAGCAAACCGCAAGACATAGACGTTTTATCGACATCAATTGGTATATACTGTAATTGACTCTATCCCTATATACTTTTAATTATATCTCAATCAACTCAATATAAATTCTTTGCAAAAAAAAGAAACGGACCTACATTTCCTATCTAGGAACAATATTAGGAGTGATTCTATGCCTCAAAGCAACATCATGTTTCTGAATGTATTCATTTATTTTATGATACTAACCATAGGCGTAACATTCAGCATTGCCGGACTGGTCAATAAATTTATTGCAACCACCTTTGCCGTTGAAACTTATGTTGTCGGCTATTGCTTTACATTGTTCTCTGTTGCTTACAGCAGCGCTGTTCTCGGCAACGGCTGGCTGTTGGAAAAAGTGGGGGTCCGCCGGCTATTGCGGGCTAACTGCGGCTTGGCAGCCATAGCAATGCTCTGTGCTATCAATGCGCCGACACTTTCTGTTTTTTCGGTATTTCTCTTCCTTTTTGGGTTTGGTATGGGGGTTTTACTGCCTACCTCCTTCCACCTGACTATGCTCCTTTATGACGAAAAAGCCCGAGCAGGAAGAGCAATAACTATTACTTTTTTCTTTTCCATTGGTTCAATTATTGGCCCCCTCTTGGCCGGTTTGGCGATAGACTGGGGCATTAATTGGCAAGGAGTTTACCTAGGTATTGTAGCCATGTTACTGGTAATAATCCTGGGCACCTTTGCCCAGTCCTTTGCTATTTTTGAACCGAAGAAGTTATACGGCGCTGAAACCGCTGTCACCTGGAGCATTAATGTTTACGTAGCCGGCTTGGCCGTGCTCTGCTACATGATTTCGGAGTTTATCCTAAACTATTGGATTGTTCAATACCTAATGGAGCGACTAACGATGAGTGTCGTCCTGGCAAGCACCTGCCTCTCTATTTTCTGGGGCTGCGTAACTGCAGGACGGTTAGCCGGTAGATTCATCCTGGCGAAAGTTCAGCTAGCTCATTATATAATCATCAGTTCCTTAATCGCCTGTGGCGCTTTTGCCGCCCTGCAATGGGCAAGAACGACTTATCAGGCCATGGCGCTGATCGCCTTGATGGGACTGAGTTACTCGGGACTCTACCCCACTCTTGTGTCGTTCGGAACTTTTCAGACACCCCGGCCTTCGCCACGAATGACATCTTTCTTTCTGGCCGCCGGCTCGGCGGGCGGTATTATGTCCTTCCTGCTGTCAAGTTACCTTAAACAAAATTTTGGCGTGTCTACCGTTATGGCCACCGGAGCCGGTCTATTAAGCCTAGTTTCCCTATTAACGACCATAGTTTGGCTAAGAAATAACAGAAATCACATGCCATAATTCACCTGCCCCGATGTCCCTGCCTACGAACTCTATATTTTTAATCTTTTTGGACTAAGCAATTATTTAAAATATATGAGACATAACGCCAGTTACAAATGGTACTAGCCATACTACCCAAACCAACAAACTAAACTGGTGAAAATTAGTTGCCATTGTTACATCTTTCTTAATTAGAACTATCGTAGCCCATAATGCGTGGCACAACATTAATATAAGTGCAAGTGTACCACTAATGCTATGAAAATTAAGTTGTGGAGACAAATAGTTAATAATACTAGTTTCATGGTTTGCAATGGCTTCCATCGACAATGTACCGATAGTATCATTGACAAGTCCAGCCCAAAATATAGCTAGATGCCATGGTTTTAATTTACCTTGAATTTTTTCACTCCAAACTCCAATTGTATATAACACAAAAGCCATATTTATAAAAATAATTGCATATAGCAACATAAAGATTACTCCTCTCTAAATTTTTAAATTTTATTATCTATTTTTTAAAAAATCTACTATCATAACCTTTAATGAACGATGTTCATTAAAGGTTAAAAAAATTTATATCTTCATATTCTCAAATAATTCATCATAAGACATATACTTAGTCTTGCTAAGATACATAAAATTGGAAACTATAAAATAGCATAGTTTTCGTGAATCTAACTCAGAGACAATAAAACCTTTTTGTTTTTGTACTTCGATAAAATCTTGTAACTTTATATAAAGGTCATCATAATTACAAGACTGCTTTTTGCCGTATCCCTCTTCTTTCACAATCTCATGGAAAATATCCATATATCTATCGATAAAACCTTCTAGTGATACATATATTTGTCTCAGCTTTTCTTTAAGGGAATCATCTGTATACTCCAACTTTTCGATAAGTATCAAAGTATTTATCCAATCCTGTTTGAAAATCTCGACAGCAAGCTCTTCTTTATTCGAAAAATAATTATAAAAGGTACCAATACCAATACCACACCTTTTTGCAATATCTCTTATATTTAATTGTCTATAGCCACCTCCACTTAGAAGTACTTTCTGGGCTTCATTTATTATTTTTTGTTTAACATTTTCAATTATCTTAGGCATGTCATCATTCCTTTTATGAACCATGTTCATATTGTATTCTAATAACCACATCTCGTCAATTGCTAAATATTTACTCAGTCAACTTCCGATACCTGTCCTTGTGCCTCTCTTCAAATCCTGTCACCAACTCCGTACCTTTACACTTTTTCTTTCAGCGCTCAATCATCTTTTCACCGGCTGCCGTAATCCGACAGCCACACCGTCCCTTATGTATCTCAATGTAACCGTTTTGTTGCATCCGAGTGAGACTGTCGCGAATATTAGCTTCAGAAGCCGCAAAATATACTTTGTTAAAAGCTTGGCAGAGGCTGCGCCGACCGGTACTGCGCCCACTCTCCTGCTCCCGTTTTAACAGTTTTAGCAATAGTATTTCCCGGGAAACAGACTCATTGGCCCCCTTGAATCCCCCTACTAACTCTTTTCGTTTTAGATACTGGGGGAGATTCGCAAATGATATTTCTCCCGGAGCAGTCGTCACCATATATTCCAAAACATTTTGTAATTCACGTATATTTCCCGGCCAATCATACTTTTGCCAAAACAGCCTAAAATCTTGGGCAACTTTAAAGGTACTATGAAAGCTTTGTAAAAAGTGTTCAACCAGCAAAGGAATGTCAGAAAGCCTTTCCCGTAAGGCTGGAACAGATATTTGAAAAACATTAAGCCGGAAAAACAAATCTTTACGGAAATTGCCCTCATTCACCATCTGCCATAAATCCTGATTGGTTGCTGCAATGATCCTAACGTCTACTTTTATTATAGAATCGCCACCAACCCGAATAATTTCTTTTTCCTGCAAAACTCTGAGAAAACGAGCTTGGATACTTAACGGCATTTCCCCGATTTCATCCAAAAATAGCGTTCCCTGGTTAGCCATTTCAAATAAGCCTATCTTTCCGCCTTTCTTCGCTCCGGTAAATGCGCCTTCCTCATACCCAAATAACTCCGACTCCAGCAAATTTTCCGGTAACGTCGCGCAATTTATGGCCACAAAAGGTTTATTAGCCCGCATCGAATAATTATGTATTGCGCCGGCAAACACTTCTTTGCCAGTACCGCTCTCACCGGATAACAAAACCGTAGAACTGGACTGGGCTATATTTTTGCATATCTTGATAGCATCCAGCAGCTGGGGATGACGACCGATCAGGTTTGAGAAAGTATATTTTGAATAGTACCCTTTCCCCACAATTTTATTGTGAATCTCCTGCTGAATTTTAAGCATGTCATTATATAAACTAATCATGATAATTTTGCCGTGGACCATACAATCAAATTCATTCTTTTTAATGGTTACCACCAATTGTACGCCTTTATAGTGAATTAGCTCATGATCATGACTTTCCTCCGACAATAAAATCTCTAACTGCTGATAGCTCGCTACAATATGATCCAATTTGTCACCGGCAATAATCTGCCGTGGCAGTTGTAATAGATCAGAAACTTTATTATTCGCGAAAATAACTTCATTATTTTGATTAGCAATAATGATCGCTTGGCCTGACTCATTCAGCAGGGTTTTCCAAGTAGCATGTAACACGCGCTTATCTTGCAGCATATGCTTGATGCCCTGCCAATAGGTGGGTACCTTTGCCAAATACCTGGCAATAATTCTTTCAGCATTACTGGTATTAACTTCTAAAAAAGCTATAATATCCAGAATTGTAGAAATGTCAAATACTCGTTTACCGATGATGATTAATTCGGCCTGCCTGTTGGGGATAAAATCGTAATCGCGGGGAGCAATAATATAGTCTACCTTCGGATAATTTTCCATTCCCTGATAAAAAGGATACAAAAGTAGTTGAGTGACACCTAATTGATAAATAGTCGTTAGCGTTTCCACTGTTGCGTAATCGTTAACACTAACAACCAATGCTTTTTTGCCGGTTTTAAGCTGCCGCAGTCTGTCTAAGGCTTCCTGCGAAATCGTTCTTTTCATCATTAATGTCGGCGCATCACATTTTATATACGGCATCATCTTGACTAAAATTTCGGGATCATGGCATAAGATAAGATCTGTATCATAGATTGGCTGTATTGGTTTATCAGAAGGGTAAACATAGTCAATTTCAAGCAGATCAGCAAATATTTCTATCATTTCTTCTTTAAACATTGGAGCAATTTCTTCATTTAATGCCAATAATGTAATTTTCTTTTTCACAGTTCCCCTCCCTTTACTAGTATTTTAGCATACGCGCATCAATTAATGGGATAAAAAATGGATTAATTCTATTTTTATCCCATTAATACTAACTTTCGTGCAACAAAATCCCTGGTTTTATAGGCTTCTATAGTGCTGGCTAACTGGCACGAAACTTGCTAATTATCAACTTATACTCAAAAAAGGAGGACTACACGATGAATAATACTTCAACAGGCCTAGCCTATCACTTGGACAGAAGATTCCGCTTACAACAAAATAGTACTGATGTTAAAACAGAAATCATCGCAGGCCTGACTACATTCGCAACAATGGCCTATACCTTAGCTGTTATCCCAAAAATAATGCAAGAAGCCGGATTACCTACCGGCCCAGTTCTAACTGCTATGATACTGATGATCTTCCTGTCATCAGCGGCTATGGGGATTTACACTAACCGGCCCTTTGCCTTAGCACCAGGGTTAGGCAGTGTCGCAATTTTTTCTATTACCCTTGTAAAAGGCCAGCAAATTCCTTGGGAAGTGGCTGCTGGCATCGTATTTATCAGCGGTATGGCATTTATTATCGTTACGATATTAGGAGTCCGGGATTTGATTGTCAAAATCATCCCTAAAAGTATAAAAATATCAATTAGCGCCGGCGTCGGTTTGTTCATCTGCCTGCTTGGCTTCCGTAATGCTAAAATCATTGTGGCTAATGCCAATAAAAACTCGCTTGATTTCGGTAATTTAACCAACCCGGTTGTAATTCTTGCGGTTATCGGCTTTGTCATCCTCCTGATATTAGAAGCAAGAAAAGTGCGGGGTGGAGCGTTAATTGCCATATTACTCACTACCTTGATTGGTATCCCGTTAGGCATCACCAAACTGCCGGCTACCATGTTTAGTTTTCCTGCCGGCATTTCGGAAATATCGTTTAAACTGCGAATATTGGATGCCTTAGACATTAAGTATCTTCCTTATTTTTTTGCATTTTTTATTCCAGACTTTTTCTCCAGTCTGGGAACAGCTTTAGGAGTTGGCGGAAAAGCAGGCTTCTTAGACGAGAAAGGCAACTTACCCGAAATTGATAAGGTTTTCCATGTTGACTCTGTTGCCGCAACGCTGGGTTCGTTTTTCTCCATTCCCATCATACTAACTTATTTAGAATCAGCCTCCGGTGTTGAGGCAGGCGGACGGACCGGCCTTACTGCAGTAACTACCGCCCTGCTCTTCTTATTAACATTGTTTATTACTCCTATCGCATTAATGATTCCCGCTGCCGCCACAGCACCCGTACTAATTCTGGTAGGAATGAGTATGCTGATGGGTATGCGCAATATCGACTATACAGATATTAGCGAATATTTGCCCGCATTCTTATGTATTGCCCTTACCATTTTTACCTTTAATGTCGGCAATGGTATTTCGGCCGCACTAATTACTTTTGTAATCCTTAAAGTTGCCAGTGGCCGGGGCAAAGAACTGCACATCGGGCACTATCCATTGTGCCTTGTTCTTGTGTATTATTTCTACGCTTTAGCACACGCATAATAAACGCTATACAAAAAAGAGGTATTTTTGTGGATATTGATTTGCTTATTCAAAATGTTGTTGTCTTTAATGCTTATTGCAAAAAATTTATTCCCGCTGATGTTGCTATCCTGGACGGCAAATTCCTCTATATCGGCAAACAAGCTATAGGCCAACTGCATCCCCAAAAAGTCATAGACGGAAAGGGTAAATACTTAATCCCCGGACTTATTGATATCCATATGCATATCGAAAGTTCTATGGCAACCCCACAAGCATTTTCACATGAACTCATTAAAAACGGCATAACAACGATTGTTGCCGAGCCACACGAAATTGCCAACGTGTTAGGATTAGAAGGAATTCAAGCCTTCCAGCAAGCAGCCCAAAACTGTACGGTAGACATTTTTTGGGGTATTCCCAGTTCTGTCCCATCTACCTCGCCGGAACTGGAAACATCGGGATGCGAGATAAATCTTCCCGAACTGGAAAAGCTCCTGCAAAATGATCATGTCATTTGTCTGGGCGAAGTTATGAACTATGTGGATGTTATCAATAACCCCCATGCTAAAACCAATCAATTTATAACTTATATCAAACAAAAAAGCCCTCATCTGGCGATTGAGGGTCACTGTCCTAAGCTCATCGGACTTGATTTAGCCAAGTTTATTTACGCCGGGGTTGATTCGGACCACACCCAGCAAATGCCGCTAGGACTACAAGAGCGTTTTTTAAATGGCATGTTCATAGAAATTCAGGAAAAGTCGCTTACACCTGAAATTATTGACTGCTTAATAAACAACCAAATGTATGAACACTTCGCCTTTGTCACCGATGATGTCATGGCCGACTGCTTAGCACAGGAAGGCCACTTAAACCGAATTGTAAAAAAGGCAATTCAGTTAGGAATGCGACCGGAACACGCCATATATGCCGCCACATTTACTCCGTCGCAAAGAATGGGGTTAAAAGACCGGGGAAGTATAGCCCCCGGCAAGATAGCTGATTTTTTGCTTCTGGACAGCCTGGAGAACTTAGTTATATTCAGTACCTATAAGAATGGTCAAGAAGTCTTCCAGCAACCGACGTATTCTGACTTCACCGCACTTCCAGATTCATTCCCTAAGCATTTTTATCAAACGGTTCATCTGGCGCCAGTCAGGGAAGATAGCTTCCGGATCAAAGCAGATACAACTCGTGCTTCCGCATCCTGCCGGATTATTAAGGTGTCCGACGGCACAACCTTTACGCAAGAGTTAGTCGCCGATATACCAGTGAGGAACGGCTTACTAGATTGGGAAAACTCGCCTTACTGTCTAGCTGCCGTTTTCGAAAGGCACGGCAAAAACAAGAATGTTGGCTTAGGCTTGATAGCCGGTGCTGTAATTGAACGCGGCGCAGTGGCAACTACCTATGCACATGATCATCACAACCTGCTGGTTATGGGAAAAAACAAGCAAGACATGGTCTTAGCCGCAAATACTGTCATTTCCAGTCAGGGTGGCTATTGCGTAGTGGATAATGGAAAAGTCGTCGCTAAAGTAGACCTGCCGGTAGCAGGAATTCTGTCCGAAGCTTCCATAGACGAAATCGGCCGGCAAGTTGCACTCGTAAAACAGGCCATGCAAAACCTGGGATATCATCATCACAATCCCATTATGTCCTTTAGTACACTTTCTTTGCCGGTCAGCCAGGAACTTAAAATTACGGATAAAGGGTTAATAAAAGTAGCTGAACAAAAGATCGTAGACATAATTAAATAATATAACACCGCTAAGCTTCCAGATCTATCAAAGGCCTGGGAGCTTATTTCTTTGGGAAATTAACCCAATATTAACACTGAATTAACAATTACTGTCGCTTTATCTTTCATAATAGTATTGTACAAACTCTATTTGTAAAGGGAGGCATTACAAATGATCAGTAAGAAAAACTGGATTTGTACGGCGGTGGTTATGAGTGCATTTCTTATTGCACTGCTGGCTGCTGCCGTGCCGAAGCAGCCGGTCGCTATTGCCGGAGAAGAGAATGGCTATTATGGAAAGAAAGCAAAGTATGTATTTTATTTCATTGGTGATGGCATGGCAATGCCGCAAATTAATTCTACGGAAATCTTCAAAGGAACACTTAACAGCAGCGACCCCATGTACAAAGAAAAACTCAATTTTACAGTATTTCCTTACCAAGGTATGCAGACAACCCACTCGACCAGCAGTTTTATCACAGATTCTGCAGCTGCCGGCACCGCTCTGGCCACAGGACACAAAACAGCTAACGATGTTGTAGGTGTCGATCCAACAAATACAATTAAATTCAAAACTATGGCAGAAATGGCCAAAGAAAAAGGGTTGAAAGTTGGGATTGTCTCCAGCGTGTCGATAGACCATGCAACTCCGGCCGTATTTTACGCTCATGAGCCTAGTCGCAATAACTTCTATGAGATTGCCTTAGCAATGGGGAACAGCGGTTTTGATTATTTTGCCGGCGGTGGCTTGCTGTCACCTACCGGAAAGAAGAAAGACCTGCCCAATGCTTTGGATATTGCTAAGCAAAAAGGCTATAAAGTAGTTAACAGCCAAGAAGAAATAATGCGCCTCGCCAAAAACGACGGAAAAGTAATTGCCATTCAGCCTGATCTCGCAGCAGAAGAGGCTATGCAATACGAAATCGACCGTACAAACCAATTGTCACTTGCCGACTTTACCCGCAAAGGTATTGAATTACTTGATAATCCTAATGGTTTTTTTATGATGGTTGAAGGTGGTAAAATCGACTGGGCTTGCCATGCTAATGACGCAGCAACCACCGTTCGTGATGTAATGGCCTTTGATAATGCCATTGCCGAAGCACTCAAGTTTTATGCCAAGCATCCTACCGAAACGCTCATCGTTGTAACCGGTGACCATGAAACCGGCGGTATGTCGATAGGTTTTTCCGGAACTAAGTATGAAACCTTCGCTAGTAAAATCAACAAACAAACCATGTCTTTTGAGGAATTTGACAAAAAAATTAAAGCGTATCGCGCAACGGTAGGTGAGACCAACGCAAACCTGCAAGATTGGCTGCCCATTCTCGCGTCTGAGTTTGGTCTAGTCGATTTGACAGCTTATGATAAACAACGGTTATCCGATGCTCTTGCCCAAAGCATGCTAGATTCGAAAAAACGTGCCAAAGATGAACAAACCTATCTCCTATATGGCGGCTATGAGCCGTTTTCCATGACTGTAACCCATATTCTTAACCAAAAAGCCGGCATTGGCTGGACGACTTATGCTCATACCGGCGTGGCTGTCCCCGTATTTGCCCAAGGGGTTGGCGGTGAAAAGTTCCAAGGATACTACGATAACACCGATGTTGCGAAAAAAATAATGGGTATCATGGGTGTAAAATTCCAGTAACCAAAGAACAGATTTGCTGTTGTTAAGCTAGAGTGGGAGACTTCTCCTACTCTAGCCGTTATAAGCAGAAAGGAATATTCCTATGTTACAACAACCTTTGCGCGATAAAACCTTTGTTATAGTGGTTGCAATCCTCTCTATTTTTCTGTACTTTCTCCCCACCGGCTTTCCGGAACAAGAGGATGGCTATGTCCGCAGTAAAGCAACTATTCTCGCCGTAGATAATGCAAATGTGCATCAGCGTGGTGTAGTTAAAACAGGGGTACAAGCAGTTAAGCTGGAAGTAATTAACGAACCGTTTCAAGGCCAACAAATAGAAACCACTAATTCTCTCCTTGGCAAACTGGAGCTTGATAAGTTATTCCAGGCTGGCGATACTGCCTTAGTGGTGATAAAAGGTCAAGAAGGCCGCATTGAGGTTGCCAATCTTATCGACCATTACCGTCTTGATATCGAAGCAGTTCTGTTTGCAGTATTTGCGCTGTTCTTATTTTGGTATGCCAGGTGGACGGGCGTGAAATCATTATTGTCATTTGTATTTACGATTTTAGTACTGTGGAAAGTACTTTGGCCATTATTTCTAAAAGGCTGGGACCCAATCATCCTTTCTCTTCTGGCCGTATGTGCAATTGTTGCCTGTGTTACCTTTCTCGTAGCCGGAATTACTAGGATCGGACTTGCCGCTTTCCTCGGAACAATGAGCGGTGCAATTGCAGCTTGTATTATGGCGGTCATATTCGGGTCATTATTTAAGGTACATGGTGCGGTAGTACCCTATGCGGAAACGCTGCTCCATGTCGGCTTTAGCCACATCGATTTGACAAAGGTATTTTTAGCGGGAATCTTCCTGGCATCCTCAGGTGCAATGATGGATGTAGCAATGGACATTGCAGTATCGGTTGCAGAGTTAGTGGAAAAAAAACCGGACATTACCTGCAAAGAAGCCATTGCATCGGGAATGAATGTAGGCCGGGCAGTGGTGGGAACTATGACAACAACCTTGTTGTTAGCTTATTCTGGATCATTTACCGCGTTAATGATGGTATTTTTGGCACAAGGAACTCCTGTCTTAAACATTTTAAATTTAACTTATATTGCAGCAGAAGTTTTACATACACTGGTGGGCAGCCTTGGTGTGGTACTCGTCGCTCCGTTTACCGCTACACTGGCCGGTTGGCTGCTTACAAAAACTGCTGTCAAACGCTCGGTTAATGAAAATATCAACCGTCCCCCATATTTCTTAAACCGTAACTCTTAATATATAGATGACAATGGATAAGTAAAAGCCACTCGGTGAGAGTGGCTTAAATTTTTAACCCGCAAAGAGTCTCACCCGCTGATCTTCAGCGGGTGAGACTTTACTGTTTATATGAGTTACGCCTTGTTAGATAGCTATGTTATATCGCTTACTACTTGATACCTTCATCACAACTCTTCCCAGTTTTCCAACTGATTAGAAAACATTCCGGCGTAAATCCCCTTTTTGGCCAGTAGAGCAGTGTGGTTGCCTTGCTCGGCAATCCGGCCATTTTTTAGCACCAAGATTGTTTCCGCCTCCCGGACAGTATTGAGCCGATGCGCAATAATAAACGTAGTACGGCCATTCATAATTCTCCGTAACGCTTCTTGAATAAATAGCTCTGTTCTTGTATCGATGCTACTGGTAGCTTCATCAAGAATAAGTATTGACGGTTCGGCCAAAATGGTCCGGGCTATGGCGATAAGCTGCCGCTGTCCTTGACTTAAATTCCCACCATTCTCTGAGAGTTCGGTGTTGTATTGTTCCGGCATTCTCTGGATAAAAATATCAGCATTTGCCATTTTGGCCGCGCTTTTGACTTGATCGTCGGTAGCTTCCGGCCGGCCATATTTGATATTATCATTTATCGTACCGGAAAACAGATAAGTATCCTGAAGCACAATACCAAAACATTTACGAAGACTATCACGTTTGTAATCCCGAATGTCCCGGCCATCAAGCAAAACCTGTCCCTCAGTAACGTCATAAAATCTCGCCAGCAAATTGACAATCGTCGTCTTACCGGCACCTGTAGAACCTACCAATGCCGTACTGTTGCCTGCCTCAGATTCAAAACTAATATTTTCCAACACTGTCACATCAGGCCTGTAGCCGAAACTGACATTTTGAAACTCTACATAGCCTTTAGGCGCTTTTAACTCCACAGCATCCGGTAGGTCTTCCGGTTCTTCTTTTTCATCCAAAACCTCAAATACCCGTTCGGCACCTGCAACACCTGATTGTAAGGTATTGAAAATATTGGCCAAATCGTTGATTGGCCGGACAAATTGCCTGGAATAACTGATAAAGCTAGCGATAGTACCAACCGTTACCAGGTCATTTACCGCCAATATGCCGCCGACAATGGCAATGGCTGCAAAGCCAATATTAGTAATTACATTCATTATTGGCATCAAAAAGCCAGACCAAATTTGGGCCGCCGAGCCTACGTCGCATAGCTTAAGATTAATCGCCTTGAAGTCGTCGATGGCCTTTTGTTCATGATTAAAGGCTTTTATGATTTGAATGCCAGAAATTGTTTCTTCGACATGAGCGTTAAGCTTTCCCAGCTCAACCTGCTGTTCTTTAAACAGGACACTCGTTTTATACGAAATGATACGGGTTAAGAGAATTACCAAAGGTATGGTGATCAAGGCCGCGAGGGTAAGAGCCGGACTCAATACCAGCATCATAACAAACGAACCGAGAATAGCAATTGTAGCAGCCATGAATTGTGAGGTTGATTGAGATAGTGCGCTGCTTACGTTATCTATATCATTAGACAGACGGCTCATGAGTTCGCCATGGGCATGGGTGTCAAAGTAAGCGAGCGGTAATTTTTGCAACTTGGAATATAATGCCGCCCTTAATTCCGTAACTACCCGTTGCGAAACCCCTGCCATCAGCCATCCCTGTCCCCAGCTTAACACCCCGTCAATAATATAAGTCAACACTAGAATTAGTAATAATATCTCTAACATATCCGCTCTAGCCAGGGTACTTCTGCCAATCATTGTATCAATAGCCATCCCGATTACATATGGCCCCAGTAACAGCAATACCGAATCCACTAGAATCAGAGCAAAAATAACCATGAGCGTATTTTGCTCCTGCCAGACATACTGCCATAATCGGTACAAAGTCTTAGTAAAATTTCTAGGTTTGACAACTTCTCCGGAACGCCGACCCCTAAAGCTCCGTCCTAACCCAGGTCCACGCAAGGCTACATTACCGGGGCCAAAACGTCTGTCTTTATCCGGCTTTTGCTCACGCCCTTCAGACATAAAATCAACCCCTTCCAAGCTGCGACTGAACAATTTCCCGGTAAATACTGTTCGATTGCATTAGCTCGGTATGAGTCCCCCAGCCGGCAATACGACCATCATCCATAACGGCAATTTTATTGGCATCGATGACTGAGCTGATTCGCTGCGCAATAATTAAACACGTAAGCTGCTTAGCATACTGCTTTAAGGCCGCCTTTATTTTTTCTTCGGTGACTACATCAACAGCACTTGTACTATCATCAAGGATTAAAATAGATGGTTTTTTAATTAGCGCCCGGGCAATGGCCAGGCGTTGCTTTTGCCCGCCGGAAAGATTGACGCCTCCCTGCCCCAGTTTAGTGTTATAACCTTCCGGTAAAGAAACAATGAAATCATGCGCCGCTGCCAGCTTGGCAGCGCTTTCAACTTCTTCCGGGGTAGCATTTTCCTTACCCCAGCGAATATTATCCATAATAGATCCCGTAAAAAGCAGGGCCTGCTGCGGCACAAGAGCAATTTTATCGCGGAGCCGTTCAGGATTAATCGCAGTAATATCACGCCCGTCTATTTTAATAGTACCTGAGGTTATTTCATAAAAACGGGGAATTAAATTTACCAAAGTGGTTTTCCCGGCACCAGTTGAGCCAATAATACCAACTGTTTGCCCTGAAAGACAAGTCAGATTGATATCTTTTAGTACGAGTTGATTCTGATTTCCCGTATAACTAAAACTGACATTTTCAAAATCAATACAGCCGCACATATTTGTTTCGTTATCAGTATAGCCAGCTATCCATTTGGCATCATTTTGGTGTTCAAATACATCTCCAATCCGCCTAGCCGAAGCTTTCGCCCTGATAAAGGTATTAAACACTAAAAATATGATCATCAACGAAAATAAAATTTGGGTCATATAATTGATAAACGCAATAATGTGCCCAACCTGTATTTGTCCCGTATTAACCCCCAATCCTCCTAACCACAGTACCAGGGCAATACCCAGATTAACAGTAAGCGCAATACCAGGACTAAATCCAGTCATCAGGCGAATGGCGCCTAGCGATTTAGCCTGTAAATTCTTATTGGCATCTGTAAACTTCTCCTGCTCGTACTCAAAGCGGTTAAAGGCTTTTACCACTCTGACGCCGGCTAAATATTCCCGCATTACAGAATTTACCCGGTCTAGTGCATTCTGAACCTGAATAAACCGGGGAAATCCTATCTTCATATTAATGATAATTAGTATTGCTATGGTAGGAACAACGATAGCCAACACAACGGCTAAATGAGGATTGAGATTTACGGCCATTATTAAACTACCTATACATAATAATGGTGCTTTCAATGAAATTCGCATGAGCCCGTTTACCAATTGCTGCACCTGTGTTACATCGTTTGTTATTCGGGTTACCAAAGATGCCCGGTTCAGAGTATCAATATCGGCAAATGACAACTTTTGAATTTTTTCATATAAATCTGCGCGAAGCTCTGTCCCAAATCGCTGAGATACCCTGCTGGCAATGATATTGCGCGTCGACGCTGCTAACGCTCCAACGGCTGTTACCAATACCATGGCTCCTCCCAGATGTAATACATAATCAAGTTGCTTGTTAGCCACGCCAATATCAATTATTTTAGCCATGATGGTTGGCTGCAATAGATCGCATACAGCTTCGATAGTTACAAATAGTGCGGCAGCCAAAAATTTTTTCCAATACTTATTCTTATATTTGTGCATAAATCCCCAGGTAGACATGCCGGTACGCCTCCGCGATTAAATGTACTCTTCTATGTTCCTATATTATATTTCCTAATTATATATTAATTTTACCAAAATTTATTGCTCTTTTTTTGCAGAGGCTACGCCACAGGATAAACGCTCGACGTCATTGCAACCATTTTATTTTCTTCCATTCTACCCCCAACAAGGATAGTAGAGCTTCTAAGTATAGTTCGTTTTTCGAGAACTGTACATCAAAACAGAAAAAGCCAGATAAAGTTATTAGACTTACCTGGCTCTTCCTGCTCGAGTACCTTATTCATTTCCGGATTCATGCCATGGTCTCTCACAGGACCATTGTTAATAATCATATCAGCTACTCGTTTTTCCTTATTAACAACACCGCCGATCACCCTACAAATAGCCTATACCGCCAATAACCCCGGTCGGGTATCGTTTCGTCTGCGATTTATCAGCTGCTTTCGTATATAGAAGTTGATCTCCTGACAATAGTATTGGATCTCCAACGGTAAATTTCATACATTCGATTCCTTGTTGCATATCCCCGTAAGTTTTTTCATATCGATCCCCTGTTTCCATTGCTATCATTTGTTTAATTTTTTGCCATATTCCATTTAGTTTTACTTTTTCCATTCTCTTTACCTCCCAAATATTCATAATATATTAGAGTAAACAATTCTTTATCCTTACATTCTCTGCTCTTAGATTGCTGCATGGTCATATTCTAAACGCCGACTATTAGACCGGTCGTCTCGATTGCTGTAAAATTATAAGCAAACCAGGTTTGCTTATAAAAAAGGCTAAACTTATGCCCGTGGAACTATTTAACTATTGCTACCTTCTTCCGGCAAGATGTAAGAAAATACGTAGTCTATAAAATTATCCAGTGAACTAATATCATGATTTACCTGCATACGAATTAAGGCGCCTTCCCACGAAGTGTAAATAAACTCTGCTAACTCGCCGGGATTATATTTCTTTGATATTTCACCGGCTTGTTGCGCTTCGCGTATACAGTCGGCAAACAAATTCGACCACTTGTCAAATTCACCCTTCAAGGCAATCCGCATGTCCGGACTGGAACGGGCCACCTCTGTAGCAAGCTTTGCCACTAGACATCCTTGGCCATAGCCCAGTTTCCTGTAATACTCACGTACCGCCAAAAAATATTCTTTCAGCCGCTGCCGGGGCGATAGCTTATCAGAAGTTAGCCGCTCTTTAATTGTTCTTGCCAATTGTTCACCGTAATATTTAATTATAGCCACCCCAAAATCTTCCTTGGAGGCAAAATAGTGATAGAACGATCCCTTAGGAACATCGACTTCTGATAAAACTTCCTGAATTCCTACACTATGATAGCTTTTCGAGAGCATAGCCCTCGCACCGGCTTGGATGAGTTTCTCACGCGTTAGATTCTTCATAGCTAACTATTAGACCGGTCGTACAGACAAGCCCTGTTTACCTCCACTTAAATGTTAAAGTTTGCGAAGATACGGGTTAAGATACTGCGAAGCATTACGACTTCGGCCTCATTACAGTTTTCAAGCATTTTATTTTCAACCTGTTTCATTACTTTCTTAATCTCTGGTTCCAGATTCCGTGACTTATCAGTCAAGGTAATTTGATACGAACGCCGATCATGGGGAGCATCTACCCGGCGAACAAGGTCTACACGCTCTAGCCGGTCAATAAGACCGGTCAAAGTTGAATTATCAAGATGCACATTTTTACTCAGCTCAGATATAGAGATATTGTCCTTATTAAGTAACGAATATAGTACCACGAGTTGGCCTGGTGATATTTCCAGTCCCGCTTCATCTAATAGTTTTTTTGTATACAAAAAATGCTTTTGTTCTGCTTTAGCTAACAGAATGCAGATACTATCGAATATTGCCAGCAAGTTTATCCACCTCATAAATTAATAATTATGCTATATCGAAATTGTGCATACAAAGTAATTATTATACTATTTACCCGTATTGTCAATAAATTTACGAGGAACCCGCCGCATAAATACGTATATTTTTTCTTTATCCCGTATAATCCAGACATTTAGTCACTTTTCTTCAATAGTCCAATTATCATATCATAAGATATTTCTTGAGGAAAAGGTGATAGTGGCTACTTAACCCTATCACCTCTTCCTCTCTACTCTATTGGTTAAACCAAGGAAATGAATATTATTTTCCGGTAAAAACAGCTTTGCGTTTTTCCACAAAGGCTGCCATTCCTTCTTTTTGGTCATCTGTGGCAAAACACAATCCAAAAACTTCCGCTTCATAGGCAACACCCGACTCCAGATCGGTGTCCATTCCCTCGTTAACAGCGGCTTTGCAAACCTGTACAGCAATCGGCGCTCTGGACATTATTTTTTGCGCCATGGCTTTTGCGGTTTCCATTAATTCCTCTGAAGCGACTACCTTATTGACTAAGCCGATACGATAAGCTTCTTCGGCATCAATCATTTCGCCGGTAAACAACAGTTCTTTGGCCCGTCCTTTCCCCACCAAGCGAGGCAGGCGCTGAGTACCGCCAAATCCGGGAGGAATACCGAGCGATACTTCAGGTTGGCCAAATTTTGCATTTTCTGCTGCAATCCGGATGTCACATGCCATAGAGATTTCACAACCGCCACCCAACGCATATCCGTTTACGGCGGCGATAACGGGTTTAGGAAGATTTTCAATCTTGTTGAAAACAGCCTGAGCAAGTTTCCCCCAGTTCCGTCCTTTGATGGCAGACATAGCTTGCATTTCCGTAATATCGGCACCGGCAACGAAAGATTTTTGGCCACTGCCGGTGAGAATAACCGCTTTTACGGTATCATCCTTTGCCAATTCATCGAACATTCGGTCCAGCTCGTAGATTGTCGCAGCATTTAGTGCATTTAATGCTTTGGGCCGGTTAATCGTCACAATACCAATACCATTCTCAGATTCAAACAGTAAGTTTTCATATGCACTCATACAAAACACCTCTTCCTTATTTATTTAGCGTAGTCATGGAAGCCTTTGCCTGTTTTACGGCCCAGGTACCCGGCCTGAACCATTTCTTGAGTAAGGGCACAGCCTGACGTACATTAGCCTGCTTTTATTTTTCTAAACTCTTCGGTAAGAAGGGGAAGTACCTCCATAACATCGCCAACAATCCCAAAATCGGCTACTTTAAAAATAGGTGCATCCGGGTCCTTATTGATTGCGATGACAATATCCGAAGACGACATCCCTGCCAAGTGTTGAATGGCTCCTGAAATCCCGCAGGCTATATAGATTTTGGGCCCGACTGTTTTTCCGGTTTGCCCTACCTGATGCATAGCCGGCTTCCAGCCAGCATCTACCGCCGCACGGGAAGCGCCAACAGCTCCACCCAATACATCAGCCAACGCCTCTATAAGCGAGAAGTTTTCCGGCTTGCACAACCCTCTGCCACCGGATACGATGATCTCGGCCTCTTCTAAATTGCAAGAGGCAGTACAAACACGGATAACTTCAATCAGTTTAGTTCGGATATCCGCGGCCTTCACTTTACTGGCAACACGAATGATTTCCCCTGTTTTGCTGTAATCAGGCACCGGCCGCTTAAATACCGACGGACGGACGGTTCCCATCTGAGGCCGATGTTCGGGACAAAGGATAGTCGCCATAATGTTGCCGCCAAATGCCGGCCGCGTCCATGCAACTAATCCGGTGGTTTCATCAATACCTAAACCGGTGCAATCGGCAGTTAAGCCAGTACCTACACGGCAAGCAACCCGTGGACCAAGGTCGCGCCCGTCGTTAGTTGCCCCCATCAGAACAACCGAAGGTTTATAGGTTTGAATCAGGTCAACCATCGTCGCTGTAAAGCCATCCGTATTATAGTGAGCCAGCTCAGCATCCTCGACTAGGTAGACACGGTCAGCGCCTGCAGCAAATGCCTCTTTTGCCAATCCCGCGATATCCTGGCCGATAAGTACTCCTGCCAGCTTTTGCCCCATAGCATCAGCCAGTTTACGGCCTTCTCCCAAAAGTTCCAGGCCTACGTTGCGCGGGTTACCCTCGGCCACCTCGATATATACCCAAATATCCTTATACTGAGTTTTATCCATGGCAACTTCTTTCTGTTCAGCTTCCCTCGCTATGGCTTCGGCTGGACAGACCTCAATGCAAGCACCGCAGGCAGTACAAGCCTCCGTAATATAGGCTGTGTCCTCTCGCATTTCGATGGCTCCGAACGGGCAGACAGGCACGCAGGCGCCGCATGTAATACATTGTTCTTTGGTTATTTTTACTGCCATTGTTCTGTTACCCCCTCGTTACACAATTTTTGCTTCAGACAGATTTTGAATAAGTTCCGCAACACACTCCCGCGCCGTATCCTTTTGGATAATTACCCCTTGGGTGCGTTGTGCCGGTGTAAAAATTCTACGAACCTGGGTGGGTGATCCCTTTAAACCCAGCTTCTGCTCCTCAACTACAAGATCATCGGCCGTCCAAACGGTAATCTCGGCGCGATTGGCTCGCATTGTTCCTTTAATGGAAGGGTAGCGCGGTTCGTTGATGGATTTTACCACCGATACAAGCAGCGGCATTTTGGCTTCGAGAACTTCGTAGCCTTCTTCCTGTTCCCGTTCAAAGCGGACCGTATCGCCATTCACATCAATTTTGGCAACATAAGTTGCCTGAGCAATCCCCAGATGTTCGGCAGTCTCCGGGCCAACTTGGGCAGTATCACCATCAATGGCTTGCTTACCGCAGAAAATAATGTCGTATGTGCCAAGTTTACGAATGGCCGCCGCTAACGTATAACTGGTAGCCAAAGTGTCGGCACCGCCAAACTTCCGATCACTGATAAGGATGGCTGTATCGGCCCCCATTGCCAAACATTCCTTTAAGGCCTCTTTTGCCTGCGGCGGTCCCATAGAGATAACGGTAACTTTGCCGCCATGCTTCTCTTTTAACTGCAGAGCGGCTTCCACTGCATTTTTGTCAAATGGATTGACAATGCTAGGCACACCCTGGCGGATAAGTGTGTTAGTCGCTGGATCGATTTTTACTTCGGTGGTGTCAGGCACTTGCTTGACACAAACAACAATATCCATGCTTGTAGCCTCCTGCCTCAATTATTTTAAGATGTTTCCTGCAATTACCATCCGCTGTGCCTGGTTGGTACCTTCGTATATTTGAGTAATTTTGGCATCACGCATCATACGCTCAACAGGATATTCGCGGCTAAAGCCATAACCGCCAAATACTTGCACAGCATCAGTAGTAACTGACATTGCGGTATCGGAAGCAAATAATTTCGCCATAGCGGCTTCTTTAGAATACGGCAGGTGGTGCGATTTGTTAAATGCGGCACGGTAAGTTAGCAGTCTGGCGGCCTCAACCCTTGTTGCCATATCGGCAAGCATAAAGTTCACACCTTGGAAGCTGGCAATCGGTTTGCCGAACTGTACCCGTTGTTTGGAATATTTAATGGCCTCTTCCAGGGCGCCTTGGGCAAGACCGACTGATTGAGAGGCAACGCCAATCCGTCCGCCGTCCAAAGTACTCATGGCAATTTTAAAGCCTTCGCCTTCTTTGCCGAGCAAGTTAGCGGCAGGAACACGGCAGTTTTCAAAAATGAGTTCTCGTTGTACGGAGGAGCGAATTCCCATCTTGACTTCTTTTTTACCAAACTTAAATCCGGGAGTTCCTTTTTCCACTATAAAAGCACTCATGCCTTTGATGCCTTTTTCTTTGTCAGTCAGAGCAAAAACAACTTCGATTTCGGCTTCACCACCATTGGTATTAAACACTTTAGTACCGTTGATTATATAACTGTCGCCGTCTTTCACCGCAGTCGTTGAACTTCCCCCGGCATCGGTACCGGCATTAGGCTCCGTTAAACCGAATGCGCCGAGTTTTTTACCTGCGGCCAAAGGACGCAGGAATTTTTGTTTTTGTTCTTCAGTACCATATTTAAAAATCGGCCATGCGCACAGCGATACATGTACCGATAGTCCAATACCGGTAGAACCGCACACCCGGGAAATCTCTTCCACAGCGATAGAGTAGCTTACAAAATCACTGCCTGCTCCACCGTACTCTTCCGGATATGGCAATCCCAGGATGCCCAATTCACCCATTTTGTCAAAAATATCCCGGGGAAAGAGCTCTTTTTCATCCCGTTCAGCAGCTGTAGGTGCCACCGATTTTTCAGCGAAATCCCGCACCATTTTACGAATGTCTTGTTGTTCCTGTGTTAATACAAAATCCATGTCTAATTCCTCCCCATTTATTCTTAATTAGAAAAATATATATGTGGTACGTATAATACGTACGGCACAGCATTTATAATGTCTCGACAATGGTCGTAACAGCCTGCCCACCGCCAATACATAACGTGGCCAAACCACGTTTAGCGCCCCGGGCCATTAATGCATGTAACAGAGTTACTAAAATGCGGGCCCCGCTGGCACCGATAGGATGACCTAAGGCAATGGCGCCGCCGTTGACATTTACTTTTTCTTTGGCAAAATGTAATTCTTTGCCTACAGCTAAAAATTGAGCGGCAAAGGCTTCGTTGGCTTCAATCAGGTCAATATCCTTGACGGTAAGACCTGCCCTAGACAGCGCCTTTTTAGTCGCCGTCACCGGCGCAATACCTCGAAATCCCAGGATTATAATGGGGTGATCAACGCTTGTGCACCATATTCCCGAATACTCCTGCAGTGAAGATAGCAACTCCATATTCTGTTACAACGTAATGTACATCATTTCGCGAGGTGGATACTGCCGAGCCCTTATCAAATTCACTAACTCTTAGCTATAGTTCAGTCTTTATCCCTGCCTTTTGCGTCAAGTCCCATTTTTTCATCCCGGAAAATACGCGCATCCATCGCTTTAAGATCATTCGCGATTATTGGCGTAAAATCCATTAGTGCCAATACATCTTTGTGCAGGTCAATTCCCGGCGCAATCTCCGTGAGCACCATACCTTCTGCAGTCAAATGAAAAACTGCACGCTCCGTGATATACATGACTGGCTGTCTGACCTTTTGTGCATACTCACCACTAAAGGTAATCTGTTCTACCTGGTTAAGGAACTTTTTGTTTTTACCTTCCTTGATAATGCGTAGTTGGCCATTGCCGATTTCCAGCTCAAGGCCTCCGGCTGTAAAGGTTCCACAAAAAACAACCTGTTTGGCATTCTGAGTGATGTTAATAAATCCGCCGCAGCCAGCAACCCGTCCTTTAAATTTACTTACATTAATGTTCCCCTGTACGTCGGTCTCTGCCAGACCGAGATAGGCAAGATCCAGACCGCCCCCATCGTAAAAATCAAACTGACTCGGTTGGTCTAGAATTACTTCGACATTGCAGGACGCCCCGAAACTCAACCCGCCGGCTGGAACACCGCCGACAGGACCGGCCTCCACAGTTAAGGTCATGCTATCGCCAATCCCTTCCTCATTGGCAACCATGGCTACCCCTTCCGGAATTCCGATGCCCAAATTGACTTTAGCATTTGGAATGAGTTCCATTGCCGCGCGGCGGGCTATTACCTTACGTGCATCCAGGGACATAGGCTGCAAAGCTGTCAACGGTACCCGGACTTCTCCCGTGTAGGCCGGATTATAGGACTCAGTAAGCGTTTGCTTATGTTGATCCGGCTCTGCAACGACAATATAATCAACAACTATCCCCGGAACCTTTACCAAAAGCGGATTAAGACTACCCGCCTGAACAATACGTTCCACCTGGGCGATGACAATACCGCCGCAGCTTTTGACCGCCTGTGCTATGGGTAATATCTCCATCGAAACAGCCTCGCGTTCGATAGAGATATTACCCTTCTCATCTGCGGATGTACCACGAATCAAGGCAATATCTACCGGAAACGGTTTATACCAAAGCCACTCTTCGCCGCCCAGCTGAATGACCTCCACAAGCTCCTCGGTAGTCCGCTTATTAAGCTTGCCACCTTCCACCCTCGGGTCAACAAAGGTGTTCATACCCACCTTGGTAATAACCCCCGGCTTTTTACCGGCAATGTTGCGAAACCAATGCGCCAGCGTCCCCTGCGGCAGATTATAAGCCTCAATCTTTTCGTCTATTGCCAGCTTGCTCAATTTGGGAGCCAAATTCCAATGACCGCCGATCACTCTTTTCACCATGTGCTCATGACCAAAATGATTCACACCGGCGTCTTTCCCATCTCCCTGACCGGCACAGTATACGAGGGTTAAATTGCGCGGGGCACCTTCACTAGCAAACCTTTCTTCCAATGCGACCGTTAATGCTTCAGGATTCGCACATCCAACAAAACCACTAGTCGCAACAGTGGCATTGTCTTTTACAAGACTTGCCGCTTCTACCGCAGTAATTATCTTTGCCATATTTATCCCAGCCTTCTAAAAAAGTATAATTCCGTATGACGATAGACTGCTAGATAAAGCCAAATACCATATGAAGTGCTATAGCCACAAAAGCCATAATCGTCTTAATAACCGTCATTGCAAAAATATCAGGATACGCCTCTCTGTGTGTCAGACCACAAACCGCCAGCAGTGTTATTACCGCACCGTTATGCGGCAATGTATCCAACCCGCCTGAGGCCATCGAGGCGATCCTATGTAGAACTTCCGGACTCATATTGATGGCATTTGCCCACTCCAGCCAGTTTTTGGCCATAAGATCCAGCGCAATAGCCATACCGCCGGATGCCGAACCGGTAATACCGGCAATAGACGTTACCGTAACTGCTTCCGAAACAAGCGGACTGTTACCAATATGAATACCAAGCATAGCGTTAGCAATCGTCTTGAAACCCGGTAAGGAAGCAATGACATTGCCGTAACCAACCTCGGAAGCCGTGTTCATAATAGCGAGCAAAGAGCCGATAGTTCCAACATTTAAAGCCTTGGCCAAGCCTCCTTGAGGCATTCGTTTTACACCAATGACTACCGACAGTACAATACCACATACAAGACCGATAATGAGTGCCCAGATACTGACTACATTCTTTACTGCCGGCACAATCAAAGGTATCTTCATGGCTGCAAAAGGTTGCAGCAGGTTAGGGTTCCAGGCAATCGTATTTCCAATATAGTTAACGATTAATACCGTAAGTAACGGCAATACCGATAACTGCCATGACGGATAATTCATATCATCCTTTATATCCGGCTCGTTCACCTTGTGATCGCCATAGCCTTCACCGCGAGCCATTGCAGATTTAACCCGGTAATTTAGCCACGTCATACCAATGACAAAAATGATGGCGCCGCTGACGGTTCCTAATACAGGGGCCGCATATACACTAGTACCCAAGAAGTTGGTGGGAATAATATTCTGAATTTGCGGCGTTCCCGGAAGACAGTCCATGGTAAAGGTAAAGGCACCAAGAATAATGCATCCGGGTATAAAGCGCTTGGGCATACCGGCTTCTTTAAATAAAGCTGCTGCAAAAGGATACACGGCAAAAACTACCACAAATAAACTGACGCCGCCATAAGTCAATATAGCGCAGGAGATTACCGTTGAAAGAATAGCATGTCGGGGGCCGAGCTTTTCGATAATAGCGTGAGCAATTGATTTAGCCATCCCAGTGTCTTCCATGAGCTTTCCGAATACCGCGCCTAGCATGAATACCGGAAAAAAAGACTTAATATACGTTACAGCTTTAGCCATAAATAATTCGGTGTATGTTGGCATAATAGGCAGCCCTTGGGCTACCGCCGCCATCAATGCCCACACAGGCGCGAATAGAATTACGGAATATCCTCGATAAGCAAAAAATATCAGTAAAAATAAGCTAAGAGCAATACCGAATACTTCCATGCAACACTACCTCCTCGAATTTTTAAGTTGTTACGGCAAAATACAAAATCAACCCCCTTAAACTACATTGCAAAAAACTTGAACCAAAATCCTCCTTTCTTGCAGAAATGAACCTCACCGGCTAACAGAATCCGTCCACTATATCGTCCGCTATCGTACTGCTTCTGCCGCATGACTTAAAGTATAAATTAGCCGATAAAAGACTGTTGTTCTTGCTCCGAATGCTATTATCATTGGTATTAATTATTTTGCATTAAACAATTTTGTATGCAAAATAATATTTTTTAAAAAAATTCCTGGTATCACCAAGAAATCGTCATATCTTTTAAAATAATACTCGTTAAATTTATTTTGTATGCAAAATATCCGTATTAAACATATATCCTACATTTCAAATAATACTACTCAATACAGAAAATTTCAACCTCTTTTTTTAAATAAAATTACGGAAAATTTAAAAACGTATGTAATGAGATATTTTGTGTGCAATTTAACTTGATTGCAATAGCTATGATTAAAATTATACCGCATTTAAATTCTTGCAAAAAAGATAGTTTTCTACTACGCTAAACTGAACTTCTTGGTATGAAAATACTCCCCTTTCCAGTAAACAGATTTTTTAATCTGTCTACTAAAGGGGAGCATCTCCGCCAAAAGGCGGAAATTGTGGTCTTTTTTTGTTTTTGAAGCTAAGTTACGAAGATTGTAGATTTTTCACGACAGCACGTTTAAGAAACTTTACTTACCTATAAATTCTTGAACGACATAAACCTGTCCATTGGACGTACGAACAACACCTACACCGGCTTCCGTATAGCCGGAGTTAAGAATATTGGCTCGATGGCCTGAACTATTCATAAATGCAGTTTCTGCTCCAGGAACGCTTGTGTCGATTCCCAGGTTTTCACCGGCACTTTTATAGCTTATACCGGCTTTGTTCAGACGATCAAACGGAGATTGTCCTTCAGGATTGTTGTGGGAAAAATAACCTCGCTTTATCATGTCTTGCGCATAGTTACGCGCTAAGGCAGTTAACTGAGTGTTTGCTTTTAACGCGGGAAGCCCATTTTTAGCACGATCCTGATTCAATAGCGACAATGCTTGTTGTTCGTCAGCAGCAGAGGTAGAGGTAGTCGGCGTCTGAGTGCCGCCATCGGTACTTTTGCTAGGAGAAGAAGCCTTGGAAGAGGAACCATGGTTTGACATTGACGCAATTAAACCCACAGCGACAAGACCGGCCAGTATACCTGGATCAGCCTTTTCGCTAGTAACTGTATCCTGATTAGCAACTTGATCTGGCGAACTAGCTAACGCGGTGGTAGAAAACACACCGCCAAATGATGAGGCAAATAGAGAAAAGGCAACTATGCCAGAGACGAACTTCGTCTTAATAGTAAACATCACGTAGCACAACCTTTCGTTTTTTTATTCCGGTTCTGTAATAAATATTCGGTAAAAAATTAAAAATTCCTGTTTACATAACACTGGTATATATTTCAGTCTTTGCTATTAGCACGTTTTTCCAGGCTAAACACTCCATATTACCAACAAATCAGCTATGTATATTTATCCAAAACTACACGTTAAAGTTCTTGGTAATATAGCTTATACGTGCAATTTACTTAGAAGATTGTTAGCAAAACAGTAAAAGCCAGCTAAAGCAAATAGACTTTATCTGGCTCTTCTTCCGTTTTGAACGCTTTATTAACTTTTAGATTTCGTGCCACGGCCACGTATTATAATACCGATAAAGCCCATAGGTAAAGCGAGGCCACAGACCCGTATGGGGAATACCGTTTTTTATACCTCTCGAATTTTTCCCTGGAAAGTTCCTTTAACCCATATAAGTTCATCATGCCTCGGCGTATAGCTAAATCCCCGTAGCTTACAACGTTAGGTCTGCACAGCGAAAAAATCAATAACATTTCCGCTGTCCAAACCCCTACGCCATTGAGCACAGTCAGCTTTCTTATTATTTCCTCATCACGGTAAGTATGCAGGGTGTTAAAATCAATAGCCCCTGTCAATGACGCCTCGGCAATCCCCAATATATAGCCTGCCTTCCGCTGGCTCATACCACAGCTCTGTATGGCTTCCAAACCGGCATTAGTTATATTTTGGGCCGAAATAGCATTATTTAGCAGGCTATTCATCCTTTCGGACACTGTTTGCGCTGCCTTGGTTGATATTTGCTGGCTTATGACACTTTCGATAAGCGCAGAAAAAAGATCCGGCTTAACCCTTCGCCGTATAATCCCCATGTCATCGATAACACTACCCAGCTTCTTATCTCTTCGTTTGAGATATTCCATTTCCGGTTGCCCATATTCAAAAAAATGCATTACCCGCCTGTTCCTTCCATACTGAGTAAATTTTGTTTAACCGCAAGCCCGCCCCGGAAACCTATTAACGCACCATTTGACCCAATAACACGGTGACAAGGAATAAAAATAGGGATAGGATTACGATTATTAGCCATTCCAACTGCTCGTACAGCTTTCTCATTGCCCACCTTGATGGCAACCTGCTTATATGTGCTGGTTTTTCCATAGGGAATTTCACACAGCACCTTCCAGACCTGTTGCATAAAAGGCGTGCCTTTAGGGCAGAGCGGCAGCGTAAATTCCTTCAACTCACCGGCGAGATAGCGGCTCAATTGCCGTGATGCCTCTGCCAGCAAGGGGGTTTCTTGGTTCGTTGCATGCTGTGGCAAAGGATCATTCTCAAAATATAAATTGGTAATACTTCCGTCATGTTCTGCAATCCCGATTTTCCCCAAAGAAGTTTCGTAAAAACAAATATTCATGATTCATCTTCTCCCAACTTGCGATATTTCTTAGGCGAAATTCCTGTTTGCTCTTTAAAATACCTGTGGAAATTTGATAAACTCTGAAAACCAGTATGGTATGCGATTTCCAAAATTCCGGCGTTCGTCTGACGCAACAATGCACAAGCCTTGTCTATTCTTATCCGCAGAATATATTGCCTAGGCGTAACACCGGTATGCTGTTTGAACAGTCTTGAAAGATGGCTTGAGCTAACACCCATTTGGCAGGCCATAGCACTAAAATCAAAGGGTTTATTATAGACTTGCTGCAGCATTTCCTTCGCTTTCTCCACTAGCTGAGCGTTAGGAGCATAGCTCACCATATCCGGGCGGCATAATTTACAGGGACGAAAACCAGAGTTTGCAGCGCTATTCGCCGTAGTAAAAAATACAACATTTTCTCTTGCCGGCCGTTTGGCTTTACAAGATGGCCGGCAAAAAACACCTGTTGTTTTTACTGCGTAGAAAAATAAGCCATCATAGGCTTGGTCATTGCTAATTACAGCTTTCCATTTTTCATCATCGCTTACCAGCATTGGTTCTTTCATAATTACCTCTTTAATGCCTGTCAATAAATTCTTGCAATTCATCATGCCATTGTTTCGGTTCAAAAGTACCAATAATCGTATCTTCCGCAAACAACAAGTCAATAAGATAGCGTGGTTTTTTACCACCAATATGCATCGCTTTGATGCAGGAAATACAATAAACCACAACATCATCACAGGGCATCTGCCCGGAACGTTTTTTCATCTGCTCCTTCACCTGTTCGGCCGGCATTGTTCCATAAAAGCTGTCTCCGCAACAAACAGATTGAGTTCGGGTTGCACTAGGCTCAATCACATTAATATTCATTCTTGCAAGCAGCTTCCGGACAGCATGATGGACTCTTTCTTCGGAACGGGTTGGGCAAGCGTCATGGATAGCCATTTCGTTTCCTTTATAGTCAGGAAAAGGAAATAGTTTACTATCCGCTAGTATCTCCCAAAGCGATATCGTCGTAATCCCATTATACAGTTCCCGGTATCGCTTGTCACAGCCGGCGCAGGTATTTATTATTTGCGTACCATGCTCTACATTTGGGGCGTGCCGGCAACAAGTCAAAAGCTGCAGCATATCACCTATTTCCTGGCTTAAAAAATGATTCACCTTATTTGCAAGCAACGGTTTATAGATCATCAGTGCACAGCCCGGAGCATAGATTTGCATAAAAATAATCTCTCTCCTTAGCATTCTTTTGTATTTATTATAAAGTAAAGTTATCAATAATTCGTCCTATATTTTATCAACAAATTTAATACACAACCAAAGCAACTATTTTTCTAAACACTTCTAACTGTTCCAGGCTTCCCGACGTATTATTCAAAGTTATGTCACACACAAAAATGCCCCGAAGTCTACTAAATAAACTTCGAGGCGTTTTTAATTATATAACCTTTTTATATGCAAAAAAGTATTTGCATGCTAAGCATAACGTTTTTATTGCTTTTTACTACTATACTAACGGGAATTCCTTTTTCATTTTTTCATGTTTGAAAGTCCTTGAGCGAGTGGTATAATCACCTACAATCTGCCCACTTCCTAAAAGTTTATATTTATAAATGACCAATCCTTCCAGACCAACCGGTCCTCGAGCGTGGAGCTTATTGGTGCTTATCCCTACCTCGGCTCCAAATCCATAACGAAAGCCATCGCTAAAACGTGTCGAACAGTTCCAAAAAGTATTTCCCGAATCAACGTATTCCATAAATTGCATTGCTTTTTCCTTATCCGGAGTTATGATAATGTCTGTATGTCCCGAACCATATGTATTAATATGTTCAATTGCTTCATCAAATCCGGTGACAATTTTTACAGAAAGTTTGTAATCAAGATATTCTGTTTTCCAGTCCTCTTCCGGCGCCGCAGTTACCGAAATCAATCCACAGGTTTCAGAGCAGCCTATTAATTCTACATTTTTATTATCTAAACTCTCCTTCAAGACCGGTAAAAACTCCGGAGCTATCTTTTTATGGACTAGCAGTGTCTCAAGGGCATTACATGCAGCAACATGTTCTGTTTTTGCGTCCGACACAATTTTTATCGCCATATTAACATCGGCATCTTCAGCTACATAACAGTGGCAGATACCATCCGAATGTCCCATGACCGGAATTTTTGAATTTTCCTTAATATATCGGACAAATTCATTAGAACCGCGCGGTATAATAAGATCAATGTACTGATTCATCTTAAGCATTTCACTAACTTCTGAACGCGTTTCCAATAGAGCAAACCAATTTGATGGGATACCTGCTTTCTCCGTTGCCTTAATAATTATTTCGGCAAGTACACGATTTGTCTCCCGTGCTTCGACTCCACCTTTAAGCAATGCGCCATTTCCGCTTTTCAAACAGAGGGTTGCAATTTGCACCATGGCATCAGGCCTAGACTCAAAAATAATACCGATTACCCCTAATGGGCAAGTTACCTTATATAATTCCAGTCCATCATCCAATTTAGTGGAAAGTAATGTTTTACCTACGGGGTCATCAAGATGGATGAGGCTGAATATCCCATCAATTACAACTTCAATTTTCGCCTCATCAAAATTCAATCGTTTTAGTAACGGCTCAGGGAGATTTTCCTGTTTACTTCGCAAAAGATCCTCTCTATTTGCTTTTATGATTTTTTCCTTACTGTTTTTTAATGCTTCCGCTATTTGGGCCAGAGCTTCATTTTTTCGATCTGTTCCAACTCCAGCCAGTCTTAGAGAAGCATCCTTTACCCGGTGAGCTAGCTCATTCATATTTATGTTGCTCTTCCTCTCCATACTCTATTATGTTAAAGCAATCAAAATTAATGTCCAATTTATGTTGGAATCCTTTTGATTAATGATAAAACACTATTCCCACTCAAACGATAGCACTCCGCTTTGACTACTCCGGGTATATCCCTATTAACTATCTCGTTTGCAATTTGAGAGAAATAGCACTCCATTTATTATATATAATTGTAACATATCTAAGATTATTTTAACTATTTGTAACTATTTTAAGCAAATATTATATTAGTACTAATCAAATAGAACTATCGTCGCGCCAGTGAGATATTGCCAGATAACCTTTTTCTATAATAACCAAGACAGGTATAAAATCCGCCCCCATATTGAATTCTGTAGGGCAACTCATGTTCCCCCTAGACTTATAGTCCAAATATGCGCAAATATTCTCTATAACTAACTGGCAAATGTCCGATTGCAAACACTGAAGCTGCCAGTAACATGGGAAAAGATTTAAGTAGCCCTGCTGAAAAGAAAAAATATAGAACAGGGCCAATTGCCTGGGGAATTGGAATTCGCCACAAAGGCAGGAATAAGAGCATATGATTCCGGCCCCCTCGGAAAAACCGAAGCCATCTTCCATAATAAATCAGCAGTAATAGCGACATGATAATTAAATAAGCACCACTCATCGCATCATTCAATACAATTGGGTAAAATAGGGGAATCATTATCACGCCAAACTGTCCTGTCCTTTCCATAATGGTTAGATAAAAAGATTTCTTCCCTTCTCCAGTCGATAGTGTATTGCTCGATGGAAAAATCAACCACAGTAAATTTGGAACAAGCACCATTATAGAAATAATCATACTGCTCCAATATATTGCAATATCTCCCATATGTTATTGCCCCTTATTAATAGTTTTATTGCCCGCTATTAACTTCCAACCAACCTCAAAATAAATGGCTTTTCTCGGACAAGTATCAACACACATACCGCATAGAATACATTCAGTATGATCCATAGCGTTGCTCTTCACCATTTCTTCTACCGGCAAGCTCATAATACAATTACGAGTACATATCTTACAATTAATGCATTTTTCTTTATCAACTTTTAGCCTAATTACATTTGTTCGTATTAAATTGCCTAATTTATCACCGATAATCATAAACGGAGCCATCCAGCAAACATAGTGGCAAAACCCTCGGCGCCCGGCAGTAAGTGCTGTAATGAGAATCAAAGAAATAAAAAAGTAAAATATGATATAGTTATCAGGTCTTGCTATTGAGATTCCTGATATTGTATCCATAAGCGGGTCAATACTATGTACTCCGCCTGCGAAAATAAACAATGCAATTATCGTACCTATCCATGGAACCCATAAAAAATACTTTACCAAATCGTATTTACTCCCCGCCGTCTTATCAGTAACCCCCATGCACATTTCCTGCAATCCGGCTGCTGGGCATAACCAACTGCAAAAAATCCTACCGAAAAATAAAGCTGCTAAAAACATAAACACAAACATAATAAAACTGCCAGCAATAATTCCCCGTGCCGCACCAAAAATAATAATTACCGGCGAAAAATAATACATCGTTATAGGAAATAGCAAAAACGAAATTAATATAAATAACTTTCTAAATTGTTGCCTATTCACAACAACCACCTCTTTTATTTTTATGTTCAGACAAATAATCAATAGCATAATCAGCCCATTCTAAATAGGCCTTATACGCTTTCTTCCCAAACATAACAGTCAATAAATAATACGCATGATCCACACTTTCCCCTAACAATATCCTTAAAGTAGCTTCAAACTCTTCAAACATTTCAAGTTTCGTCGCCGCCCTGTCGCGAAACGCTTTAATATGTTCTATATTCTCTCCTACAGATATCTGTCCCCCAAAAAACAATTTGAGCAGAATATCATAGTGTATCTTCTCTTCTTCCACCGGCTTGGCAATCCAATCCTGCAACTGACCATGGCCGTCCACCGTGATCGAATACACTTTACGCACTATGCCGTTCTCATTGGTATCTTCTTTCATAACAACTAAACCTTGTTCCTCGAGTCTTGCTAGCTCAGGATATATCTGTCCATAACTTATATCATAGAAATTACTGATACTACTTTCAATTTTTTTCTTTATAGAATATCCGGTCATTGGTTCATGTGCCAATAAGCCTAAAATAACATATCGCGATTTGTTCTCCCTCGCCAAAATGTTCATCTCCCATATATCTTTTTGATACATATCTAATTAATATATAGCAAAAAAATGCATATTTGTCAATCTACACACTTCTGCTTACGTTAAAATCCTGCTAGTTACACCATGAACTAGCAGGATTTTATATCATCTTGTTCACCTGTATAAAAGTTTTCATCTTCCCCTTAATTTACTTAGAAAGAATAGCATGATGTGACACTGAGGTACATAAATGACAAAACTAACATAGATAATAGATTTACTATGATTTCTTATTACCCTGTATTTTCAATAGGTGGTGTTATTAAGTGGAAAAATCCAGTCAAAAAATTTATACGTTTTTAATGTTCTCCGGCCAAGCGGAAGAAGCCATTAATTATTACACCCATTTATTCGATGACTCGGAAATCATAACCATTACCCGCTATGGCGAAAACGATGCCGGCAAAGTGGGTTCCGTGTTACAGGCCACATTTTCACTAAAAGGTCAAATATTTATGTGTACAGATAGCTATATCGAACACGAATTTACGTTTACTCCTGCCATATCCTTATATGTAAAATGCGAAACCGAAAACGAGCTTGATCGCATTTTTACGCAGCTGGCCAAAGACGGATCAGTCCTGATGCCTTTAGACACCTACCCTTTTAGCAGGAAGTTCGGCTGGGTGGCAGATACTTACGGGGTAACGTGGCAATTATCTCTTTAGGTATATACTGTCTGATTAAATATCCTTATTTTTTTTGCTCAACGTCGCTAACGTAATGATAGTATTCCAGTTCCGTACTGTTAGCGAAACTTTGAGTTTTTTCTCAAAGAAATTGGTTGTAAGCAGTGATTTACGGACGTCCCCTTGATACAGCACATAAATGTCCATATCACTGATAGAAAACTTATCATCGCCAGCATCATAGGAAACTAGTTCATGCACAGCTTCTTGTGTAGGCTTCGCGGCGAGAAAAGCGACATTTAGTCCCGGCATTACAGCAAAGGGGCTGTTCTCTATTAACCGATCCAGTTCCGCTGCAGTTCTTAGAATTACAGGTACATCGAAGCCAAACACCGCCTGTATTTCTTGTTGAATTTGCTGCCCCAGAAGGCTTACATCATGCTCCGATTCAAACAAAACATTACCACTTTGGATGTAGGTCTGCACCTCATGTAACCCAAGGTTTTCCAGGAGTCGTTTTAAATCGGCCATCTTTATGCGCCTGTGTCCACCCACGTTGATTCCTCTTAATAATCCAATGAAAGTAGTCAATAAACTCATCCTCGTCTTTCCGAAAATTTGCAGAACAGCTCTAGCCTAACTTTCTGAAATTTAACTACTAGTCTAGTTTCTCCCATGATTTCTTTTTTTGTCACAGTACTCAACTAATTATTCGTATTGTATTATATTAAACCTAATTCTATCTTACGGAGTCATCTTTAATCCATTCTAAACAGACAAAACAAAAGCGAGGGGCACTACCGCCCCTCGCCATCACCCAACACCAATATCCACTAATTTAAGATACCGAAATGCACTAAAACTGAAATCAAAACTAAATACAACATAATTACTGCAGTTACTGACAAACCATGCTTTATCATGGACGGCAGGTCTTTGGAACGAGCCAGTCCCATTTGTCCGATAATATCCCCGGTCGGGAACATGAAAAAGTTAAGCTGTGATCCCACCAGTAAAGCGACCGACCAAATATACATGGGAATTCCAACCCCAGCTGCCATCGCACCAAAGAGCTCGTGAATAATCTTTTCATGGGCGACTGCGGCACCCGGAATACCCACAAGACCAACGGTAGTAGAAATAAACAAGAATAACCCTTTGCCTGCCCCTTGCAGATATGGTGTCAACCATTCTGTCATCCAGGTAAATGCCCCTGATTTAGTGATAAACTGCAAAAATGGCTCGTAAAGAATAAACATGAAAAAGATCCAGTACATTCTTGTCCCGCCCCGTACCAGTGCCTTAAGCGACTGTTCCAGGGAGAGGCCGCCTACCGCCCCTGTCAAAAAAGCAATGACTGTCATTACCGTTACTACATAAGCAGCTCCGGCTTTTGTCATAATGCCAAAAATAACTAGTGCCAGCATGGAAATCCAAAACGCGGAAAAGGCCCGCTTTGTTTGGTCATTAACGAAACTAGGCTGACCGTCACTACCAACAATATCCTGCTCGTTAACACCAATATCTTCGGCAGTATATGCATACTTTCCCTGTGTATTTTTTTGTACTCTGATAGCGATAAAATAGGTAACAATCCAAATTAAAACAGATACCGGAATACCTGTATATAGTAAATAATCAAAATAGGAAATATGGGTTAAAGCCAACGTGGTTACAACCGGCGGCACAAATGGCCCGAGGAACAAACCGGTTGCACCCGCGCCATGCAACAGCACGGCAAGCGTACTGGGCGTCATCCCGAGCGCCGCCACAATAGGAATGACGATCGGAGCCAGTATGGCATTGCCGCCAGCCTGCGAGCCAAGTAAAGCAACAATAATCAACGACGATGCCATTACGGCAAGGATAGCTCGTTTCAAACTGTTAACACCCAGTTTTTTCATAACCAGCCAAACAATGTACTGGGCCACTTTTGTTGCTGTTAATACTTCACCAACACCGGCACCAAGCAAGATAATAAAACCGATCATTCCCAAGAATGAGCCTAGTCCTGACGTAATTGCCTGTCCGAAGGCGAATAAACCGGTACCTGTCAATACAGCGCCCAAAATAACACTTAACAGTAGAACCAACGTTACATCCCATCCCATAAAGGACAGAATTATATAGATAACCAAGGGTAAAAATCCCAGAATTGGGTGTAAGCCAAAAATCATACTTATTCCTCCTTGATTTCATTCCGTACAAAAATTCAGTATATTTCAACCGTATGCATATACTTATATACGTCCGCGTCAGTACATCTTTTTTATCTATTACCGCCGCTAACCACTGGCAGTAGGATGTATTGACAAGAACTCTCTTATAAACTAAAATGAGTATTTAATGAGCTATTCTTGTTCTCTCACAGTGTACTTGGCTTTTTCAAGTCCGAGGAACAGGCATAGTACTGTAGGATAGTTGCACAATCTTTCTGGGGAGGAAGGGTGCATCATATCATCACGGTTCGCGCGCAACCAATTTGGTTTACGCGCAACCGTTTTTTTTGTATATTTTTAGACAAACAGACAACGCTTGCTATACTTAGTTTGGCTTTTGCCGGCATACAATTAAACACCATGTTGTTAACCCCCGTATGCATGCATTTTTTTAGGTAGCTGGCTTTTCACTGACATTCCGGCCATTAGCTGCCTGCGTTGCTAGCAGAAAAGTCGTTAGCAACTCTACGCCAACATCCAAAGCTTCTTCGTTGGCGAGAAAGTGATCGCTATGCAGCGGATACTGGCAATCACAGCCCAAATGAAAGTAAACTGACGGAACCATCTGACTATAGGCACTAAAATCTTCCGCGATCAGTGATGGCTGGTTGCCTGTTTTGACAGCTGCCGTACCTAATACTTCCTGGGCATGAGCCGTAAATTGAGCTGTTAAGGTCATATCGTTACTAACAACATCGTACCCTCGCTCAAGGATCACTTCCGCTTTTCCCTGATGCAAAGCGGCAACTTGACTCACCATGTCAGCCAGCCATTTATGAATACTTGTCCTGGTCGCTGCGGTAAAAGTTCTAATCGTTCCACTCATTTCTACATGATCACAAATTACGTTGTAACGACCACGGGAAGATATTTCACCAATAGTAAGAACATAGGGGTCAAACGGGTCAACTTTTCGGGGTATGCCTTTATATATGGCATTTACTATTTCTGAAGCGATTAAGATGGAATCAGTTCCCTTGTGCGGCTGTGCCGCATGAGCACTCACACCTGTTACTATAATCCTGAATTTGTCGGATGCTGCCATAATCGCTCCAGGCCTAATTCCAATCTCTCCTACCTTATAATCCGGCCAGACATGGAGACCTAACATATAGTCCACAGGTGGTTGTTCAAGCACATGTAGCGCAATCATTTTTTTTGCACCACCATTAGGACTGCATTCTTCAGCCGGTTGAAAAATTACCTTTACATTAACAGGCATATATTGCCGGAGGCGCGAAGCCAATATTGCCACACCGGCCCCGATGCTTGCATGCATATCATGACCACAGGCGTGCATAATTCCCGGGTTCTGAGAAGATTGCGGATGCCCGGTATTCTCCTCTAGCGGTAACGCATCAATATCTACACGCAGTCCTACCGTTACTGCAGCCTTATTATCAATAAATGCTACTACTCCGGTAGTTTCCGGAAACAGCTTACACTCAACCCCGTGTTTCAACAGAAATTCCTGTATCACCTGCGTGGTGCGATGTTCCTGATAACCTAGCTCCGGCCGCTGATGTAGTGCCCACCGCAACTCATGTACCGCCGATTTTACTGCTGACCATTCGTCTCGAATGTGATTAGACTGCATATTGGGCATCCTCTTATCGGCCTGCCTTGTCAAAGATAGCAGTATCATCCACTTCAACGCCCAAGCCCGGCGCTTCTGAGCAGCTAACCATTCCATTAGTTACCGTCAATCCAGAAGTAATTAGGTCATACTCATGCAATGGTCCGCCAATCATCATGTCATGCGGCACCGATAGATTGTCAGCGCTTAGTACAAAGTGAACACTAGCCGCCGAACCAATACCAACTTCCAGATTGCTGCCGGCGGTAGCTGTCATGCCGGCAATTTCTAAGGCAGCGGCAATTTTCTTGGCAATGTGCAGGCCACCCACTTTGCCTACCTTGAGGTTTACCAGATCAGCCGCTTGTTCACGGATAACAGTCATAACCTCATGCAGAGAAGATACTGATTCATCAGCCATAATTGGGGTTTTTAAGCGGCTGCGTACATATTTCATACCTTCAATATCCCAGCGTCTTACCGGTTGTTCAATACTTTCCAAATTGAATTGTTCAATGCGTGAAAATACTTCGACGGCTGTACGGAAATCATAACCCTGATTGGCGTCCAGTCGCAGTGCCACCGCATCGCCTAATGCTTCCCGAATGCCCTTAACCACACGATAATCCTGCTCCGGACTAATACCAACTTTAATTTTGATAACCTTGTACCCTAATCCAACATAGTGCTTGGCTTCTGCGATTGATCCTTCGACATCCTGCATACCAACAACCCAGCTTAACTCCGCACTTTTGCGGGCCGCCCCGCCTAACAGTTTATAAACAGGTACTCCTAACGTTTTGCCGATACAATCATGTATCGCGATATCAACCGCTGATTTTGCGGCATAATTACCGTATATTGCGGAATTCATTTTTGCATGAATGGTTTCCAAATCATAAATATCGGCCCCACGTATTGCCTGAGCTAGATACTTATTAATAGCCAGTTCGGCCGTATAACCGGTTTCTCCCATAAAGGCCGGCGATGGAGAAACTTCACCGTAACCAACAACCCCGTTTTCTGTACGAATACGAACAACGGCATGCGGCCTCGTCTTCGCTGCATATAAAGCAATTTTCCATTGTTTTTTGAGTGGTAATTCAATCACCTTTACTTCGATATCACGAATAACATCACTTTTCGTCACTGCGAACCCTCCTGCTGCTAAAGTAGTCATATACAATTTTACCTATTACGTTATGGAACTTAACGCCTTCCAAGTTATTTACCAGGTCTTTGGTCATTACAACCACAACGACAGGCTTATCCTTAACATACATAATCCCGGCATCATGTTCCACCTGCGGCAAATCACCGGTTTTGTGGGCCAGGATAGTCCCCGTTGGCAACAGCGTTGGCAGCTTATTATTGCACTGCTGCTGTTTGAGAATATCGATAAACTGCTGCCGGCTGGCAGACGACAAAGTTGCTGTTTGCTGTTCTAAGCCCATCAAAAGCATCTTCACATCATAAGCTGTAGTATAATTATCCAGCCCTTGCTCTTTGGCTTTTCCATCCATCATCTTTCGTTGCAGCGAGGTATGCAAAAAACCTTGCTGCCGAATAGTTGCATTGATATTTGCCATTCCCAGCGTATCAATTAAGATATTGGTTGCAACATTGTCACTCAGTACAATCATCAGCAGCGCCAGATCCCGGTAGGTTACCTTTAGACCGGTATGCAACTCTTTTAAGATACCAAAACCGCCAACCTTATCCGTTTCCTGTAACATAAGCTCCTGACACAGATTTATCTCACCTGTATCAACACGACGAAACAGTTCCCAGAGAATAAACAGCTTGATTATACTGGCGGCCGGAAATACCTCAGTTTCGTTTTCCAAAACAGCCTCGCCTGTTTCAAGATCGTGAATTGCCAATCCGCATGAACCGCTAAGCTTATCCAATTCTTCGGTTATCGCTTTTCTAATCACTATATCACCCCCTTTCACTTAATAGCCTGACTACCTGCGATATAAGAGTATATCCCGGGGATAACTTTGGGGCTGCCGGTCCGAATACATGGGTATTTTCTTTCTCACATCGGCTACCCGGGATAAATCAATAATACCGGTGACAACATTTTCGCTGTCATCGCCTTCGGCTACGATTTCTCCCCAAGGATCGATAACCAATGAATGCCCGAAATAGGTACTGTTCTCAGCTGCCCCAACCCTGTTGCAGGCTACAATGTAACACTGATTTTCAATTGCCCGCGCTTGCAGCAGGGTTCGCCAGTGATTCACCTTGGGATTAGGGAAATTAGATACCACAAAAATGACTTCCGCTCCGCGTACTGCATAAGTACGTGACAATTCAACAAAGCGAATATCATAGCAGGTCATCATGCCCACAGTCCCTAATTCCGTCGGCCACACCGGCATCTCGTGGCCATTGGTAAAAGCAATATGCTCATCCATGGCCGAGTACAAATGCATCTTTCGGTATTTACCGGTAATGTTACCCTCTGGATCTATAAGAAAAACGGTATTATAGATGTTGGCACCATCAACTTCCGGAAATGAACCGGAGACGAACCAGACACCATACTTTGCGGCCCAACTGCGCAGCACCGACATCGTAGGACCTGATTCCATCTCGGCATAGCGGGTTATCTCATGAAAAACACTTTCGGAATAGCCGGTAGTCCAGGTCTCAGGCAGCACAATTACATTGGGTTTGTGCTGCATTGCCTTCTCAACTAATTCACCGGCATGCCGGTGATTGCGCTCAGGCTCCTTATAAGCAATATCCATTTGAATTGCAGCCACTTTAAAAGACATATACATCCTTCCTTTCTCGACTGATCACATACCAATCGCATGTAATGTAGTGAAATCAGATGTTAATTGCTAATGAAAGTTATCATCCCCTTTCTGGCCGTCGCCGCTATGTTGAAACATATCTTATGCATCCTCCTTCTACTCTTTGACTTGGATGTAAATCCCCGCTTGTTTAGCAATTTCTTCTTTTTCTTTTAAGCTGCGCATTGTCCGCTCGGTATCTTTCCGCCCCAGGGCAATAACTAACGCATTAATTATGGTCATAGCGGAAACGAAGGAATAAGTTTTACTGCTATTCTTGGACATTAAAGTGATATCGGCATGAAGTGCTATGGGAGCGGAAGGGCGATCAGTTAACGCTATCACAGATACCCCGCGATTTTTCATAAACTCAACTACCTGCAGGGTAAGGTGAGTGTATTTGGGAAAGCTGATGGCCAACACGACATCGCCTGGTTTGACACTAGCCAAACGATCAAACAAGTCATTTGTTCCCGCCGAGAGCAACACTACATTTTCCATGAACTGCGAAAGCAGAAAACTTGCATAATAGGCAACCGTATAACTGGATCTTAGGCCAATGATATAGACTTTTTGAGCCGCACTCATACTCTCAACTGCATTCCTGAATTCAGTTGCCAAGCTTTCTGTGTAAGCACTTTCAAGGGTTTCAATATTTAACTTAAACATTTGTTGCAGCGGGTCTTCATCAAAATCAGATAAAGAGGTGCGCAGTTCCTGCATAGGTGCTGCTTCTCCCTGCACCATAACTTGTATATCGCGCTGCAGCGCCTGATAGCCGGAATAGCCAATTTCTTGGCAAAACCGCACAATGCTTGCGGTACTTACGCCAACCCTTTCACTTAGTTCCTGAACAGATAGAAACGACACAACCGAATAGTTCACAGTTATGAAATCAGATATTAATTTAAAAGTACGTGAAAAATTAGGATATTTTTTTCCAATAATCGTAAAAATATTTTCTTGCATGTTTAACACACACTCCTTAGCTTCATGTAACAAACGTTTCATTTTTGTTGTATTTTTGATTGTTTTTATTACATTCTCTCTTTTTGGCAGGATTCCTTCTTAAAAAATCTATTTTGTCGAAATTAATTAAATTTTTTATTTTTATTAAATTTCTAGCTATATTATTGACAAAACAATGAAAAACCGGCAATCACTATCTAACGTGATTGCCGGTTTCGATGTACATTAGGCTTAGTTTATTCTCTTTATATCGCTATGCAAAATTACATTACTGATAAGAGGTTTCATGCCAAATAATATGCGTAACCAGTTAAATCTCAATATAAGAAAATAATATATTGCAATAATAGCGATAAAGGAGGAAGAACTAATAACGAGATACTTCAACCATGCATTACTATGCCATTGGATGATATGGAAACCTATCAACAAAATAATTGTCTGATGCAGCATATAAAACGGCATCACTGCCTCATTGATTGCTTTCAACCATGTAGTTCGGAAATTAAGGAATGCTTTACCTGCTCCCAGGAAAAACATCAGCCATGACCACGTCGTAAAAGCCCACATTATATGAAAAAGTATACAACCCAAAGAATAGTCCGGACGGTCCCACCAGTTCTTTAAACAGTCCAGAAAAGATGTAAAAATCACCAGCAATATTACTAGAAAGAATATACCAAGACCTAATGAAATGAATTTATGTCGTTCTGCACTCTCGACAAACTCCGGGTCATAGAATAATATGTAGCCAAAAATAAAGATTAGAAACCAATATGTAAAATCTGCCCATGATAAATACTTCGGATAGATAGGCTGTAATAATATCTTAACAATGGCAAGCGGCACTACACAAAGATATATACCACCAATTTTTCTACAAGCTACCCCAATTAGTTTTATGAGTCTTTCGCCACTCTCGCCTTCCAGATAATGAATAATTGGCAAAGCAATTACCGAAAAAATAAATAAAAAGGCCAAAAACCATAAATGAGTCCCCGGTTCCCCAAACCACACCGGACTAAAGCCAAATTTTCCGATAAACAGCTTATGTTCCGAATACCACGGCAAAAAATCCAGAAAATTCCCAGAAAACTTACCCTTACTCAAACATTCAACATATCTCTGCGGCGGTATGAGAATTAATATCCCAAATATATATGGAATAACCAGTCGCCAATACCTGTCACGGATGAACTGAAATGTTGATTTGGCCTTTAATGCCAGATTAGTCCCCGCACCAGCAAGCAAAAAAAACAGTGGCATTATCCAAAAATTAACGAACATAACTAAGATAGTCGGCTCTATAAATGTCTGTTGATTCTTCAATTCCCAGTCTATAAGGTCAAAAAATCTAGTATTGTGAAAAAGGAACACACAAATTATTCCTATTATTCTTAACCAATCAACATAATAGCAGCGCTCTCGCTCAATGCTTTTTTCCATATTTCCCACAACCCTCTTAACGCTACTTCCTATTTGGGAATATTGGCTCCCAAAATGATAAACTCCTGCCAAATTAATACAATTGAACAGGAGTTCCGGAAATTCCTAATCTCGGTTTTCAAGCCTTACAGGTCACGATAAAAGTTACGTCCGTAGAAGTAAAGTTGCTGCTTTCTATAATATTGTCATAATATCTATGCTTGGAAAAATTAAAACTACCCAGCACTTCCCCGATTTCATCCTTTGAATAATAATGGTTCCAGGCTCGATACACTTTTATATCACCGGTTTCTCCAATAACGACATATTGATCAACAAAAGCCCGGTCATCGGGGTAAAGGAAAGTTTCAAATAAGTTCAGATATTGTCCCTCCGCCCAAAAACCGTCCTTTTCAATTGATAATCCCTTTTGAATGATTTTACTGCAAGGGCATTTTTCATTAAACACATCAAAGATAAACATTCCGCCCGGCCGCAAAGCTTTATGCACTCTTTTTAATAATTCATCTCTTTCGCTATTGCTAAGTACACCAAAATCACAATAAATGAGCAGAATGACATCAAACCTGGCGTCAAAATCCATCGTAAGGTAATTCTTATAAATATATTCTATCTTTAGATTTTCTTTTGCAGCATCTGCTGTTGCAAATTCAATAGAGCGTTTGGAAAAATCCATACCCACAACATTATGCCCCAATGCCGCCAGTTCTTTTGCATATAAGCCTGGTCCACAGCCAAGGTCTAGAATATCCGCCTTACTCTTGCTGAATTGCTTTGCTAACCAAGTAACCGTATGATTTATAATCGAAATTTTTCTGCTGGCGGCGTCACTGCCGGGGTCAAGATGTGCCGATAACATATGCCTGGAAATGTGGGGATCATCCCACAGGCTGTCCGTTCCTTTTGCAAACAGTTCCGGTCTTCGCGATATTTCGTTTAATAGATTTATGTCAAGTCGTTGGCCTCTAATAAAGTTGAAACTCATTTGTCTACCGTCCCATACACTATACTTTTCATAACATTTACTGGTATTATTTCCAACATAAGTATAACACTCTTTTATTAGCAGGACAAGAAATGTATTTGGTGTATCTTGTTTCACCGCGATATACTGGCCGAGGCAAAAGCAAAAGCACTGGGCTTTATGTAGCACCAGTGCTTTCAATGCTGCCTTTAAGTAACAATGAAACAGTAACCAGTCTTATATACTCGTATGGCTGCTCTCTTACTTTTTACCATTCATCCATGAAGCCTTGGTATTAAGTATTATACCGTCTTCGTGCGTAGCCTGGGTTAAACTTCCTGCCTGCGCTTGGATACAAATAAAATATAGATCCTTATCACCGGCTTTGTACGCACGTGCTCCTGCCGGGGCCACTCGCACCAAGCTGCCTTCCTGAACATTAAATTCAACCCCATCAACGAAGAAAGTACCATTACCGCCAGTAATAATATATAGTTCCTCGTTCTTCTTGTGAGCATGAACAAATGGAACTGCCTTGCCGGCCGGTAAGCGATTCAGGGATACTTCACAGCCACTAAGTCCAAGCTCATTACCTATAAAAAACTTTCCCTCGATACCTTTATAATTTCGACTCAAAAGACTTTCAAAGGTCCCAACTTCCAGCGATGTATAATTATTTTCCTTGGTTGTCATGTAATTAAACTCCCTTCATCTTTCAAAAATGCCTACATTTATCGGTGTATATACACATATATGTTTAAAAATTTCTTTTCTTCAGGTAAAACAACATTATTAAGGCACAAGCGCCTCTAGCTTTGATAAAAGTTGTGTAAGCTTACCCAAGTCCTCCCTACCGAGGTATTCCCTAAGCAATACCTGAGCTTCACCCCATCGTTCCCATGCCTTAGCCACCGCGGCTTTCCCAGTATCTGTTAACATTACCTGCTTTGTGCGTAAATCTTTCCCCTGCTTAATACTTATCAGCCCACCATCAACTAACGGCTTCATATTACGGTTTAGCGTGGTTCGATCAATACGTATCATGGTAGCTAACTCACTGATAGTTATCTGTTCTACCACTTCGATATGCCGAAGCACCCCTAGTTGAGCAGTGGTAAGTCCGCTAGGTTTCAGCATATCATCATAAAACTGGGTAACAGCACGAGATGCCCGGCGAATGTTCATACAATTGCAAGGACTCGGAGGCTTGGGATATATTTCGATTATCTGTTTCATCTTATGTGCCTTTCTTTTAAGTGTATATACACTCTTATTATAGGGTTGCTAGCAATGTATGTCAATAGCGCCCGCTATTCAATAAAAGCCCGCCCCTTGTTTCCTAGTTTTAGATAAGTTTCAGCATTTTATCATAGTATAAGCAGGTAAGCGATATAATAATTTATTATTATATATAAAAGGACAAGATAGCCACCTTAGAATTTTTATATTATTTCTGACAGGAATGGAAAATGATTTAGTGGGAGCCGCTATGCAGCAGCCCCCACTAAATTATTTTTTTATCATTTTTTATTGCATGTATTATTGCCGACTATTTATTCGCCTCGAATTTTACATTAACAACACGACGAATAAACATGACAATCATGGCGATAAATACAAGCAAGCCTAATAAATCAGCTGTGGAGGCAAAATCTTTGCCTACAAGGGCCAACGGTGAATCACTGCCACCACTTGTTACTGAGAATACAATGATAATGGCGATGATAACCCCCATTAAGCTTTCGCCGACAATAAGTCCCGACGCAAATAGCACACCATGACGGTTGCACTTTTCCACATCTTCTTCGACATTTTGCGGACTCCGCTCACGCGCCCGGTCACGCAGATACCGAGTTACAAAATAGCTCATAACGGCACCTAAAATTAGCGGCGTTTCCAACGTAGGCGGCAAATAAATTCCCATGCCTACAGCTAACGGAGGCAGGCAGTATTTTGCCGTGCTCTTTTTCAAAAGTAAATCTACAATAATGATAGCAACCCCGACACCTACACCAAAAAGAATGTAATTCCAGTCGAGATTATGGCTAAAAATACCTTTTGCTATCGTGGCCATCAACGTTGCCTGAGGTGCGGACAACACTTGGCTTTCGTCCATTCCGGCACGCGGCATAGCTCCGACAAAACCATAGGCTTCATAGAGTAGATTCAGCACAGGTGCAATCGCAAAAGCTCCGATAATACAGCCCAGTAATAAAGCCACCTGCTGTTTCCACGGGGTAGCGCCAACAAGATAACCAGTCTTCAAGTCTTGCAGATTGTCGTTGGAAATAGCAGCAATGCTGACAATAACACTGGTCATAAAAATCGCTAAAGCGATGGCGAATTTAGTGCCCATTGCAGTATCGAAAAGGCTAACTGTTGAACCGATTCCCAATACGACAAGGGAGGAAATAATAATACCCAAAATGCCAATACCGGAAATCGGGCTGGCCGATGTACCTATTAAGCCGGCCATATAGCCACATGCCGCAGCTACAAAGAATCCCATGCAGATAGCAACAGCAACACCTACGACAACAAAAATCCAAGTAGTACTTGCTGCCAAGTGTGCATCGGCAATAAAGGAGTAAAAGGTTCCCAGCAGGCCAACGATAATAACGGCTAAAACCATGCCAGTTGTTTTAGGCGACATATCTGTATCCATACGATGCAGATTTTTTCCTGTCTCCGACTTACTCATAGCTTCAATGGAAATGCGCATACCTTCAAGGATTGGCTTAACTAACGTAATCAGTGTCCAGATTGCAGCAATACCGATTGTCCCAGCACCAATAAGCCGTACTTTTTGCGCCCATACACTTTGTGCAAATGCATTAACGCTCTGACCGGCTGCCGGTGTCAGCACAGAGGTAAGATAAGGAACAAATACAACCCACGCCAAAATGACACCCACTAGGATTGCCATACCACTGGCGATACCTATCAAATAGCCAGCTCCCAGTAAAGCAGTAGAAAAACCAATGGGCAGCTGTGAAGTCATTTTACCAAAGGAGAACCAATAGTGAACTTCCGAGGAAATAATTTGGAATCCACTGGTGCAAAAACTGATAATAGCCGAAACAAAACCGCCAGCTAAAATATCTTTTACACCATTTTCTTCGGATCCGGCAGCACTACCACTTCCTACTTTCAAAATCTCTGCTGCTGCCAGCCCCTCAGGATAAGGCAAGTCACTATTAACAATCATTGCACGCCGGAGCGGAATGGTAAACAACACGCCGAGACTGCCGCCACATGCACAAATCATTAATGTCTGCCAAAAAGCAAACCCCTGCCAATATCCGATCATTAGCAAGCCGGGAATGATAAATATAACTGCTGAAAGAGTACCTGCTGCTGAAGCTTGCGTCTGTACCATATTATTTTCCAAAATATTGGCATCCTTAAACATTTTCAAAACCGCCATAGAGATAACTGCTGCAGGAATAGACGATGAAAATGTAAGACCTACTTTTAATCCTAAATAAACGTTTGATGCTGTAAAAATGACCGTAATCAGCATTCCGAGCAACATTCCCCTAAACGTAAGTTCAGGCACGTTTAAGTCATGACTCATATAATCTACCTGTTTCAAATGTACACTCCCCCTCTAATAAATTTTTTGCCATCTTGAATTGGCTACAATTTTCCAGATTTGAAAACTCACCCCCCATCGCGATTACTGCAATACCTGGTATAAACTGCTTTGGAAGTATTGTAGTAAACTGAATAACACAAAGAAATAGCTTCTTAAATTTTAATTTTCTATATTTTACCACAAATTCCTGCTTGCTGTTTTTGTCATGCGGACAATAAACCACTAAAAATTAAAACTATCGTAAAAATCTACTTAAAAGTGGAAGACTATTGATGATTTTTAACTATTTTAAGTCTTAAAAGTCCAGTAATTTGTTATTTTTCAGCAAGTAAGTGGGGGTTTGAAAATTTAAAAAATTTTATACAAATTAAGAATATTACTTATGTATCTTCTACAAGGACATACAGTGTAAAAACTACCCTGTTGCTGACAGAGTAGTTTTTACATTCAAAGCTTTTAATTTGGCGAGTATCGGTTTTGTTTCTAGTCAAGGTATCCTTCTTGCGGATAGCGCTGACCGTTGACTTCATAGGCATAAGTAATCTTAGCATTGAGACTGTTTGAGACCGAGCAATACTTTTCCAGGCTAAGGCGGATAGCTTTTTCCAAACTGGTCGGTTTTACTTCCCCCTCGACCTGGAATAGCAGCCGTATCGATGTAAACCTTTTCGGTTCAATGGGATTACGCTCAGAATCGATTTCAATTTTGAGCGACTTCATTGGTTCCCTCATCTTTTTCAAAATTGCTACAACATCAACACCGCTGCAGCCGGCAAGACCCATCAGCGGAAGTTCTAAAGGTTTAGGTCCCTTGCCCTCACCGCCGTCAGTCACCCCCGTGTCCATCAACACACTAAAGCCAGTTTCTCCAGTTGCTACAAATTTGTGTTGCCCTTCCCACACTGCATTAATCTTCATCTTATATCCCCTTCCTATAGTTGCGTTATACTGATACTCTGCTTACATCTTATGCAAGATTGGTGCCATTTCAGAAGACAGAGAATTAGAGTCAAAAATATCCTGGTCTTTCCGACCGGCTAGTTTTCTCTACAAATTATATTTACGGATTTTTCGATACAAGGTGGCAATTCCAATTCCCAAACTTTCTGCTGCCTGCTTCTTGCCTTCCACCGTATTTTCAAACCTTTTCAAAGCCTGTTTGATTGAGGCATATTCATCGGTAACAGGCATCGAATGCTTATGAATGACAATCTTGGTTGGTAAATCTTCAACTTGAACTACATCGCCTGTCATCCGGATAACCGCCCGTTCCATAGCATTTTCCAGTTCCCGGACATTGCCCGGCCAGTTGTAGGTAAGCAGCATTTTTTTAGCCATTGGCGAAATATCTTTCACCTTTTTGCCGTAAAAATTTGCATGCTTTTGACAAAAGAAAGCGACTAGTTCAGTAATATCATCGCGTCGGTCACGCAGCGGCGGCAGTATGATAGGAAAAACGCTGAGCCGGTAGTATAAGTCTTCACGAAACTGACCCTGCTGCACCATGTATTCCAAATCACGATTGGTAGCGGCAATAATACGAATATCAAGCGGCACGCACCGGGTTGACCCCAGCCGGTCAATCACTTTTTCCTGCAGCACCCGCAGTAATTTAGCCTGCAGTGCCAAAGGCATATCACCTATTTCATCCAAAAACAACGTTCCACCGTTGGCCATCTCAAATTTACCAGGCTTACCTCCTTTTCGCGCCCCGGTAAAGGAACCTTCGTCATAGCCAAACAATTCACTTTCTATCAAATTATCAGGAATAGCGGCACAATTGACAGCTATGAATGGCTGAGCCGCTCTTTCACCTTCGAAGTGAATCGCTCTGGCTAACACTTCCTTGCCGGTTCCACTTTCTCCCATGATAAGTACCGTAGCCATACTTTCCGAGGCTTTCTTTACCTCGAACTTCACTGCCGAAATGGATTTACTGCTCCCGCGGATATCTTCCATTGTAACCCGCGAAGTAACGGCTGCAGTATTACCCATAAGATTTACGTTACGAAAACTAGCCACAACACCTTGTACTATGCCGTCTACCGTCATTGGTTTGGCGCTGAATAGGTAATGATGGTGACGACCCTTATGCCAAATACTGATTTCCCTGTCAATGAAGCCCACGCCGTTACGAAGCACCTCTGTAACCGGTGACCCAGGCAATACTTCATTTATATGAAACCCAAGTATATCGCTTGCTCTAACATGCAGCATCTTCTCTGCCGTAAAATTGATACTGATAATAATACCTGTTTGATCGACAGCCAATACGCCTTCAGCGATGAAATTGATTACAGTCTCCAATTGCTTTTTCAAAACAATTAGACGCTTTACACTTTCCTGTTCGGCCACTTTTGAGGACATGAGATCTGCCATTTTTCGAATAAAATTCATCAGTTGCTGCCCTTTGTCTACTATCTCCCTTTGCTGCTCCGAAGAAAAGGCAATAAGTGCCAGTACTCCTATCACCTCCTTGCCTGATAGGATTGGACAGCAGAGCTGAGCTCGTGTAGGACAAACAGAAAATTTATCGCATCTCTGGCACTCATGGCTTTCCTTGACATCCGGAATTATATATTCTTTAGCGTTGTCTAAAACATCCCGATACATGGTTTTATCGCCGCTAATCTTCTGGCCAACCTTCATTTTATACTGACCTGTACCCGCGATACGGCACAGGTCTTCGTCAACTACTGTAGCATCAATGCCAAAGGCACTATAAATTGCATCCGATACTTGTTGCGCTGTTGCTTGAATCAAACGAAGTCTTGTCACTTGCATGATCCCCTTTCCCAGCTTTCCGACTTGTACGTATCCTCTGTCTTTACATATTAACAATTATATTTTAAAATTTTCCACGACATTTCTGGTTTGATTTTACCACATTTATTATATTTATCACCACTTACCAATTTTATCACTTAATTATCATCTCTTTTGAGAAAACGCCCTCAGCCCCAGAGAATTACTGCATTAGCCCTTGGCATCAAATTTGCGTACATTTATATATGACATTATCCTTATAAGAGAAGTTGGTGGTTCAACATTGAAGAAATGTAAATTAAATAAAAGACGGTAATTAAAAAACCGGCCACATCTTCGAAAGATGATTGCCAGTTTTGTTTTGTAACTTTCCGTTAATGTCATGATATTTCCCGGGGGTTAGCCACCCCAATCGCCGCACTACCCCTCTTTTTTTATAATTATTGCCGCTCGTTCCTTACCTTCTTCCGCTCCATGGGTATAGCCAACAACGTCGAAGTATTCCGCAAGACGCTTAGCAAGGCTTTCATAATTGGCTGCCTTCGCCCGCATACAGGATGACAAATGCACCGCATCAACTCCGTTTTTACGCATCATTTCGATTTTATGGTCAATATCACCACCAGCATGAGTAAAGGTGACAAGCTCAATCTCATCTTCATATCCAGCAAAGGATTCCTTTTTCTGAAAAAAAGCGTTAAGGCACCCTTTGCCTGTACAACGCTGCATAGTCTCTTCCCTAACGAGTATAGCAATTTTCATAACTTCACCTCAAATTTTTACTAAGATAGTACTTTCGCATAGATAACTGAAGAAAGCAAGCCCGGCAATTCGGTTTGCCGGACTTGTGTTTTAAATTCTGGTAGCAAACATACAGGTAATGCCTGTCATTGTATAATCTACTTTACTAGTCTGTGGTACACGAGCTATCTTCAAATCCATATCCTTTACCTTACGTTCGGCATAAGAAACAGTAAATGCGCTTCTCGGGGACAGTTTATAGCTTACTCCCGCCTCTTTAAAATCCACGTCTTTGCCAGTCAGTATTGTCGCAAATAAAGTGGTTTTATCGTCTATTTTGTGTGTACCGGTTAAGCCAATATGAAAAGCTGAGCGGGTGGCAGATTCAACAAATCGACCATAAGAGATTTTAGTATGTTCATAGCCGGTAGTTAACACTAGGTTGGGGTTTATCTTGTATAACAATTGGATGTCTGTTGGTTCAGCCTCGGCGTAGGTAGTTAGTGAACCAAGGCTTGGTACTGTAACAGTCTTATATACGGATTTGAAGTCACCATGTTTATATTGTAAAGCAAACTTATCGCTTAACCCTGCAGTTACCGAATATTTGTAGCCGGAATCGCCGTCGGCATCAAGATTCATATACCCCTGGCCTTTGACCTTGGAATTAAAAGCACCGCCAACTTCTAATACAACAGCTCCTCTTTCAAATTCTGCTGCCGGGGAAGCATAAACGGTGGCACCTGTAAGTATAAGACCCATGGATAATGCTGCAACTATTTTTCGCATTGTTCCTCCTTATATTAAAACATAACATCTTCTAATTAAATAATAACCTTCAACATTTTACCACAAATTTCGCCAAATTGGATAGTTTTTTATAAATACCAATGTAATTGCAATCTTTATATGTAGACTAATTTGTAAACTTGTAATATGATTAAATTGTACAAGCCAAAAATATATTATTATTTTCTGTAGCAACGATGTATCAGATGTGGCATGTGCCATAAACAATCGTTTAAATCAAAAGAATAGGAGGTCAATTCAAAAATGTCCGTGCCCCAAAGGGAAAACATAACGTTACATTATCTTTTATAAAATACTGTGCATAGTATCAAACCTACTGCGCAGTATTTTTCCTCTCTCTGCCGAAATAATAGTTATAATCTTAACTTTATAACGTTCATTCCCTTACAGCATTTTACAATGTTTTTCATTAAATGCATTTATTTTTTTACGATTCTATGGTACGCTTGAAGCAATGTGCCAAAAAGATGACATATTTTTTTTGGCAAACAAAATAAAATAAAGGATTTGAAAACTATGGAGAATATGGAAAACGCACTTCGGAAAAAGTATGGTCTCTTGACCGCTATCGCAATGGTTGTTGGTATTGTAATTGGTAGTGGTGTATTTTTCAAAGCTGAAAAAGTTTTGACCGCTACCGGCGGCGATCTTCCTATGGGTATCTTAGCCTGGTTCATCGGCGGATTAATCATGATTGTCTGCGCCTATGTGTTTGCAACGATGGCCACCATGTATGAGAAAGTTAGTGGTGTTGTAGACTACGCTGAAGTAACTCTCGGTAGTAAGTATGGCTATTTCATCGGTTGGTTCCTCGCGGCCATTTATTACCCGACTCTTACCTCGGTACTTGCATGGGTATCTGCAAGATACACCTGTGTATTGATGGGCTGGAACATCGTAGGTGGCGAAGCAATGGCGCTCTCCGGCTTCTTCCTGCTGGCAAGTTATACTTTGAATGCGCTATCACCAAAGCTTGCGGGTAAATTCCAGGTATCTACCACCGTAATCAAATTAATTCCGCTGGCTTTGATGGCACTTATCGGAACAATTGTCGGTCTGAAAAACGGTATTTTAGTCCAGAACTTTACCAGCGGCGTTATTGCCGACGTATCTGGCAGCAATCCTCTGTTCACCGCTGTTGTTGCTACCGCTTTTGCTTATGAAGGCTGGATTATCGCAACAAGTATTAACGCCGAATTAGAAAATGCAAAACGAAATCTTCCTCTGGCACTCACCTTCGGAACTATGTTTGTAGCTCTAATTTATATTCTTTATTATACTGGACTTGCCGGAGCTGTCGAAAACAGCGTTATGATGAAAGGCGGCGAAGCTGGCGCCAAACTGGCATTCTCCTCTGTATTCTCAAATATCGGCGGCGCCATTCTGTTTGTCTTTGTTGTTATCTCCTGTCTGGGAACTTTAAATGGTTTAATGCTGGGCTGTACCCGTGGATTTTACGCTTTGGCGGCCAGAGATATGGGACCTGAGCCGGAAGTATTCAAAGTCATCGACAAGAACACTGATATGCCGACCAACTCCTCTATTCTAGGTCTGATGCTGTGCGGAGCATGGCTGCTGTACTTCTTTGGCGCCAATCTAGTTCCTGTTCCATGGTTTGGACCATTTAGCTTTGATAGCTCAGAGCTGCCAATCGTTACTCTCTACGCCATGTACATTCCGATTTTCGTAATGATGATGGTTAAAGAAGCTTCTCTAAACTTCTTTAAACGGATCATCATGCCGGCTCTTGCTGTATGCGCCTGTATCTTCATGGTAGTTGCTGCCTGTTACTCCCATGGCAAGGCGGTTATATTCTACCTTATCATCTTCGCCGTAATTATGGCGATTGGAATGCTGGTAAACTCTAAAAAGAACTAATATATCTGCTCGATGCGGCTTGCTGTTAAAAAGGCAAGCCGTTTGTTTTTCTCATTTCGTAACACTTGACTATAGAAAAGCCACTCACGGTGTGAGTGGCTTTAAATGACTATATAAGTAAAGAGCCTGCAATAATCTACGCTACAGCCTACACCGATCATTACATACCTATACGCAGACTTTCGCCTACCCACAAGCATTACACAACCGATGCAAACCTTTGCTCGACTACCACAGATAGCTACTGAACCGCCTGCAATCTCCCGACTGCAAACGACCCGTATTGTTCACAACCCGTAGCAGTCTTAGCTCGACTGACATAAATCCCTTGGGACCATACAGCAGCAGTTGGGCTACCGCACAGCCTTTCAAGACCCATGCCAATCTTCCCGCCGACTAACGCCGAACCTTCCGATCCGACGCCAATCTTTGGCCGACTGATGCCGAACACCCATGCGATATCCGACACCACTCTTGGCTCGACCATTACAGACCCTTTACACTCATAGTATCTGCTGATTAACGTATCCAATACATTGAAAAATTTGGGATTGCTTTTTGAAACAACTATATTTTAAATTGTTGTACAGCCTGCTGCAATGTTTCGGCCAAATTAGCCATTGCTTGGCGGGATAATGTAATTTCCCCATCAAAAACGCCGCTTGACATTAAGGCTTTTTACGCACCATAAATTTAGATTCATCACCTGAAGTATAAAGGTTAAAACCCGCATCATAGTAGAAATATGGTGTTTTGGTAAATAATGTAATTTTCTTTAATCCTGCAAGATCAGGATGATTTACTATAGTCTGAATCAGCCATTTTCCCAAACCTTGATCACGATAGTCTCGCAGCACAAATACATCAGCAAGGTAAGCAAAAGTAGTTAAATCACTAATAACTCGTGCAAACCCAATTTGTTTTTTCCCCTGAAATATGCCAAAACAAAAAGTAGAATTTTCTATAGCACGCCTCATAAGTTCTTGACTTCGACCTTGCCCCCAATAGGATTCGTTTGCTACAAAATTATGGATTACAGTAAAATCCAATAAGGATTTATCGGTTGAAATCGTGTAGTCGCCTTTTTGCCACATGCTATTACCTCCGTGTTACAATAATCAATCCGGCTTTTTCTGTCCGACATACTATTTTAGAATTAGGGCATTTTCTAAATTCCGATTATGTATTTTCCTTTTAATCATTTATCGAAAATATAACTTCAGACTGCAAATTCTGATTAGATCTTGTAAACTAAGTTTTATTCTTTTTAGGGATAGTTTTAGGTTGACTGTACTAAGGGCGTAGAACGCAAAGATTTTTTAAATCTTGGGGCAATATAGCTTTTAGATAGAGGATAAGTTTTGGTTCTGCCGTCAGAATGTTTGATAGTAAAATAAGCTGACGGTTCTGCAAAAATCCGTTCTAGTTCGTTGTTGTCTATATCGCCTAATGGTTTTCCATTTAAACCAATAAGTTTATCACCAGACACAATCCCGGCTTTCGCAAAACTACAGTCAGGTGTTACAGAAGTTATCTGCCACTCTGATTTATTCCTCTTATATTCAAAACCGTACTTGTAGCCACCATCAAATCCAAATTTCAAACGATTTAACACGTCCTGTATTTGTTCTTCAATTTTTCTATCTGCAGGATAGATTACCTCCCTTGCTGTGCCGGGAAAGGATACGACTTGTCCGTTGGCAGTGATCATGGTATCGTTTCCGATTTCTACAATATTGTATGTAAGCCGCATTTCAAACGAATTTGACCCGCTAAACACGGAAGCCCAAAAATTATCTTTGTACATTGAAAACGTGACGCTATAATCATTCATGTTTTTAACCGTCATGCCAGCAGATAGCATTTCCGGGACAATGACACTCATAACGTCCGACTTTTTGGTATCTGTAATTATCACTTGAGGAGCAGCAGCAGAAACCACTTCAGTTCCAAACACCGAAAGGTATAGTACCACAAAAACTATAGGTAATAAGCATCTCGCAGCTGCACCTGCTTTTCTTTGACGATTAAAAATTCCTAACGTTCTTTTCCACAAAAAAGATAAACCTGACATATCTGTATTAGTTTCTTTACTCTTTACCATAAACTTAACCTCCTTGAATTGTTAAAACTGGATAATTAGTCACAATAGAGATTTCTTCAAGAAAAATTGCGAATGCCCTGGAAAGCCACCTCTCTCCGATCTTTGGTCAAGTATATATATATTTAACTTAATAGCTGTTTTCTGGAAAAAGTTTTAAATTCCTACAAAATATGACGATAATATTTTCTAATTCCGAGTGCATCAGTAACAACCTATCCTATTCGTTGAATGGCTTTGATTAACAGCTAAAAATGGACAAAATTCTTGCAAAAACGCTATTTCGACATTTGGCAAGGTTTGACTACTCAGTCACTATCGGTAATAATCAACTTATGGTAGAAATACTAAAATTAACTTAGGGAGGAGTTTATATGAAGAAACACATTTTGATTGGTACGTTGCTGCTTTTCTTGCTTTCAGTTACTGCGGTTCCGGTTTCGCAAGCATTTGGCTTTGGAGATATTTTAAAAGTGGGTGGAATTGGTATCCTTATCGATAAATTTTCAACCCCGCTTAATAGCTTTATCAATAAGCTGACCGCACAGCATGGTGCAGGTACCGACTATGCCACCAAAGTAGTGCCGATTGTATCTGTCGGCAATAACGGTTACATAGGAGCTGCTCAGGTAACGGGAGCACAGGAATTAGTAGATCAAACAAAAGCAGTCCTCCAGTTAGAGGGTAACTTTAACGGTAATTCGTTTAGAGTTAAAGCTTTAATACCTATTAACAGTACTAATCCCCTTCACTTTAGCCGCGTACAAGGTGTTGGTGTATCAGCGATTATTGACGTTAGAATATAGTAAAATTCTAAAAACAAAAAGCTGTGTCGAAACATAAGGTTTCGGCACGGCTTTTTTGCTTAAGTCGGTTCAGCTTCTATTCTAAATAAGAATTTATTGCAAAAAGCCACTCTTGGCTGAGTGGCTAACAGTTACTTACTATACAGGTAAAGAGCCCGCAATGATCTACGCTACAGCCTACACCGATCATTACATACCTATACGCAGACTTTCGCCTACCCACAAGCATTACACAACCGATGCAAACCTTTGCTCGACTACCACAGATAGCTACTGAACCGCCTGCAATCTCCCGACTGCAAACGACCCGTATTGTTCACAACCCATAGCAGTCTTAGCTCGACTGACATAAATCCCTTGGGACCATACAGCAGCAGTTGGGCTACCGCACAGCCTTTCAAGACCCATGCCAATCTTCCCGCCGACTAACGCCGAACCTTCCGATCCGACGCCAATCTTTGGCCGACTGATGCCGAACACCTTTTCGTATCCGACACCACTCTTGGCTCGACCATTACAGACCCTTTACACTCATAGTATCTGCTGATTAGTGCATCTAATACGTTGAAATATTTGGAAACAAGCCGTTCCCCCGTACAAGCGAACAATTTATTTTATTCCTACTGTCTTGATTCGTTTACCTTCTGTGCAGCTTAAGATTTGGCCTATTTAATCACCATCATTTCGGTGGCTTTTACAAGAGCAGTAACCTTGTCGCCAATTGCAAGATTTAAGTCTTCTACGCTATCAATGGTAATAGCCGCAACCAATTCTGTTCCTTTATGATCCATTACAACTTTAGCCATTACTTCGCCTTTAACAATCTCTTTTACTGTAGCTTCTAATTTATTTCTTCCGCTAATTTTCATAAATCCATTCTCCTTTTATTGTTAATTTGTCTTACTTATAATATATCAGAAATATCAATAAAATTCAAAAATTTCCATTAAAATGCTATTGCTATCACTTTTTTAACTTTTCCGTGCTCTAATAAAAAGAAAGTGAGGATTACGGGTTAACTTTTCGTACACTTTGGGCTGCAACTCTTTAAACCTTTCTGTTGGCATAGGTTCTGCCAGCTCTTCAATTAGGAACCCGGCTTGAATTACAGACGAGATTATTTTACACAAAGGTCTGCGATAAAATTGAACTTTCACCTTTTCTTTATTGGTTGTCCATTCATCTTCCAAAAGTTCGGTAAGAAAATAGTCATCTCGATGAAAATAGTGGAAATCCATAAATGGATGATGAACAGAAAAAACCAGGGTACCGTCTTGTTTAATTATTCTGGCAAACTCTGCCATTACAGCATTCCACTCCTTAAGATAATGGAGTGTTAACGATGATAGTACAATATCTGTAGAGTTATCAGCTATGAAATCAAGTGGCTCATTCAAATCTGCTCTTAGCACCTTAGCCCTGCTGCCAACTCTTCTTTTGGTCATTTCTATCATATTGGGGCTAAAATCTAATGCCGTTACATTTGCACCTTCCTCGACCAGCCAGTTAGTATACCAGCCTGCTGCACACCCTGCATCTAAAACGTTTTTTCCCTTAACGGCCGGAAGCAAAGACAACGTGGCCGGTCTTTCATAATAAGCATTAAAGGGTTTAGTATCTACGAATGTAAAATAGTACTCAGCCATTTTTTCATAAGAATCAAGCGAAACAGAATTTTTATTTACTTGCTCAGATTCAAGTTGATTAGGCAAAATCGTTCCCCCTCGAATCAACAGCTCCAGTCATATTCCATTTCTGGTGCTGCTTTTTGCGAAATTTCCTACTCCCCATTTCTTCTTTAATGGTAATTATTATGTGATATAATTAATGTAACATCAAAGTGATACTTTCAAAAGTACCAGTTTTGACTGTTTTCACAGTGTCAGTTTGGAGTGTAAAGGTAAGAGAATACATAGTCAGAATGAGATGATGATACAAGTGAATAACAAATGCGCAGTTGAATATACAAAATTAGTTTGGTTACTCGGTTTTGCCGGATTCATTTCCGCGGCTGATAACTGGGTTGTCTCGCCTACCTTACCCGCAATTGCTGCTGGATTTGGGGTTTCGATTGCTCAAGTTGGAATTGTATTAACATCCTATATGATACCCTATGGGATAATGCAGCCTGTCTACGGATTTCTTAGTGACAGGTGGGGCAAAACCCGTATACTGCAATGGATTGTAGCCGGACTTGCCTTGGGTACTATTGGTTGTTCCATCGCGGCTTCCTTATGGATGTTATGCCTTTGGCGGATAATAACAGGCTTTTTCGCAGCCGGAGTAATTGCCGTATCGCTGGCACTCATAGGTGATACAGTGCCTTTACTTGAACGCCAGAAATACGTAGGAAGATTCATGGGGATTGTTTTCCTTGGACAGGGCTTGAGTGTTGGCTTAGGAGGAGTTTTCGCCAACTTCATTAGCTGGCGGGTGGCTTTTATTTTTTTTGCAATATTAGCTTTTTGTACTGTCGGTTTTTTGCGTAAACTACCTAAAGATTCCCCCAAATCCAGTCATTGCAACTTTTTTCTTGAGACCAAACGCGTAACTCTGTCGCCTAAAGGCTTGGTGATCTTTCCGCTGGCCTTAGCTACGGGTTTTTTATTACTTGGCTTATACAGTTATTTAGGAGCCTTCTTACATGAAATTACAGGCCTTGATTTCCTTCAAGTCGGTTTAATAGTTATGTTTTATGGTTTTGCCTGTCTTGCCGCCGGTTCTCAAGTTGGCAAGCTTGCACAAAAAATAGGTAGCCAAAAAACTATTATACTCGGTGCCTTTCTCAGCTTAATCACGGCCTTCTTATTAACTACTTTTCCTTATTGGCAAGCTGGTTTACTTGCTACTATTAGTCTAGGAATGGGCTACATTTTTATTCAGTCTACATTAGCAACAATTGCTTTTGATATTGCGTCCGAAAACAAAGGTCTTCCCTCGGCATTAATTGGATTAGGTCTTTTTGGCGGTGGTGGCTTAGGTACCGCCTTGGGCAGTTTACTGTTATCACTGGGAGGTTATCAGACTCTTTGGCTCTTTTTTGGATCCGGAATCATACTATTCATTTTTATCACCGCTAAACTGCATTTCGAATAGCAATCCATAAAACCCCTATTCAAGAAGTACAATGTACTCTTGAACAGGGGTTTTATTACAAAGTCGCTTAAGCACTTTTATATTCCTTGTTTTTACAAATACGCAAGAATATATCTACTATTTCCGGATCGAACTGAGTACCCTTATTCCTCTCCAGTTCTTGCATGGCTGCCGCTTGGGTCATACCACTGCGGTACGGCCTGTCAGAAATCATAGCCTGAAAACTGTCGGCAACCGCTATGACCCGAGCACCTAATTCTATATCTAGCCCTTTTATCCTATCAGGATAACCACCACCATCATAGCGTTCATGATGATGTTTCACTATTTCTTTAATCTGCTGCAGGGCTGGAATAGCCTCCAATATCTTTGCACCAAGTGTAGGATGTTCTTTGATCAAATTAAATTCTTCTTCGGTTAATCTGCCGGGTTTATTTAAAATGGTATCCGAAATCCCAATTTTGCCAATATCATGCAACACAGCAGCAAAAGTGATATTAAATCTGTTATTGGCATCAAGATCTAATTCCATCATTATATCTTTAACAATGTCGGCAACTTCTGCCGAATGACCATGAGTGTAAGCATCTCTTAACTCTAGAGTATTGATTAAAGCCGTTATGACAGACATAAATAGTTTTTCCCGTTCTTTAGTGACCCTTTTTATTAAATTATTAACCCTCGAAGCTAGTATCTGGATCTCATCATGGCTCTCAATACCAAGGTAAATACCGTAGTCTTTTTCCAGTGTGTTTTCAATAGTCATTTTAAGCTTATTTATTCTGGAAACTATGCGTTTTGCCAATACCATACTAATTATAAGCATTATCAGCATGCTCATAACAGAGTAAGTAATCATAAACTCCCTGCGTTGGTAAATGCCGGACTTTATGTGGTTGGCATCAAAGTCTATGCCGACTATAGCAACAACTTGGCCCTGAGAATTTCTAACCGGCGCATAACCGGAAAGAGTTACTCCCCATTTATCTGTGGTAAATTCTCTGTCTGCAGATGGTTTAGTAAAGCCTGACAACATGTCTGGGGCATTTTCTATGCTATAAGCCTCATTGAACTCAACAATTCCCGCAGGATTTCCATTTACAACAAAATACAGCTCATTGTTGTTTTCACCTTTTCGCATTATGTATATATCTTGAATATTGGAATTTGCCTCAATCATACGCCGAAACTGCTCTTGTAAAGAGTTGTATTCATCACTAATCTGCTGTTCAGGATTTTGTAATTTTTCAACAGCATCACCATTAATTGTGACAGCCGCTATTGAGGCAATAGATACCAGCTCATTCTTGACCATGTCTATATGTTTGACTTCGATGTTTTTTTCCAGATGGTACGTTAAAAGTAAAACGGTAACCGAAAATACCAAAAATAGTATTGTAAACACTTTGTAGTAAAGCGAAGAGTGTGTCATCAGCAAAATTTGGCTTAACTTACTCCTGCTTCTTTTGTTCAGTTTCAGTTTACTTATCATACTAATACCTCATAAACAACCTATTAGTCTAATTGCAATACATACAAAAAAACTTAATCAGTACGATAAGAAAATTTTCTATATATTACTATAAACTACCTGCTTACTTGTAATTTATTTTTGCAAAATTTCTCTTGGTTATGAATTTTAAATAAAATCAAAACAACATACTTTTGTAAGAAAATCTGCAAGTATTGCAAAAATAAATAATTTCTTTATCCCAAATTTCAAAATTAATTCCTTGCAAAACTCGTAAGATATGGTATTATCAAAATGAGTTACAGATTTTGTATGGATGGCATCCACCAGGAGTCATACCGTATAAAATACATAGCTGTAATCTCAAGCCATAATTTAATACACATTTATCCGCTTGGATCCAAGGGACTGAGACGGGAGGTAACAAGGGATTACTATGCCTTCTGGACACGCCAGAAGGCTTTTTATATCTGGGGAGAAGTACGCCTTTTCCCTGATAATAGTAACACGGCTTCCGCTTTTGCCACTGGTTAAGCGCAAGCCGTGTTTTTTTGTTTCCTCTATCAGCTAAAGGCGGTAAATACGGAAGGAGAGATTTACATAGCAAAAGCAAAAATAGCCATCGTCGGCGCTGGTAAAGTCGGCAGCCGTTTGGCCGCGGCACTGCAGTCTCTAGACTATCAATTAGTCGGTGTAGCCAGCCGGACAGAGCCATCGTCGGCATTGCTCGGGCGAAAATACGGAATACCGTGGACAACCAAACCGGTAGAGGTTTGCAAACAAGCTGAGATTATTTTTATTACAACACCTGACAGAAGTATTGGTGACGTTGTTAAGCAAATTGCCAAAGCACAAGGCTTCAAAGCTGGTCAGTATGTATACCATGCCTGCGGTGCCTTGACAACCAATGTGCTGGAGCCGGCCAAAAACTGCGGTGCCCTGACCGGCTCGTTTCACCCCTTACAGACTTTTGCAACCAATGAAACAGAAAACGCCAGTTTGACCGGTACTTTCTTTGCGTTAGACGGCGATAAGCAGGCTGTTGAATTAGGCCGGAAATTAGCAACAGAACTTGGGGGGCAGTGGTTGCTGGTCCCCGCACAGCAAAGAGCAGTTTATCATGCGGCCGCCTGTATCGTTTCCAATTACCTGGTATCTTTAGTTGACTGCGCTACGCATTTATACAAGCAGATGGGGATATCGGACAGTAATGCGATTAGTGCGCTACTGCCACTCATTACCGGTACACTCAACAATATTGTCCAATTCGGAACGCCCCATGCCTTAACCGGCCCAGTCAGTCGTGGCGATGTTTCTACAGTAACCAACCACTTAGCGGCTTTAGAGCAGTGTGGTGAGCGAGAGTTACAATTGTATAAAAGTGTCGGCTTATACACGACCACACTGGCCTTAGAAAAAAAATCGCTAACTGCGTCCCAAGCAAAAGAACTTTTGGAAGTACTGCAAAAATAGGAGGAAGAAAATTTATGCAAAAAAAGCTAACCACCACTACCATCCGGCAGCGCAAGCTTACAAACCAGCCGATTACCATGTTGACGGCATATGATTATTCTTTTGCCCGCATATTGGATGCGACCGGCGTTGATATGCTGCTTGTCGGTGATTCACTGGGCAATGTGATGCTTGGCTATGATTCAACCCTGCCCGTAAGCATGGAGGATATGCTGCATCATGTAAAGGCTGTATGCCGGGGGGCACAACATACCTTGGTGGTAGCCGATATGCCGTTTATGTCCTATCAGGTTTCAGTCGCAGAAGCCGTAGCCAACGCCGGCAGATTCCTCAAAGAAACCGGCGCACAGGCAGTCAAGCTGGAAGGCGGCCAGGAGCTTGCTGACACCGTTAAAGCTATTGTTAACGCCGGAATCCCGGTAGTCGGACACTTGGGACTGACCCCACAACATGTACACCAGTTAGGCGGTTATACTGTCCAGGGAAAAGATTTAACTGCCGCCCGCAAGCTGCTGACTGACGCCAAAGCGTTAGAAGAAAGCGGCGCTTTTGCCATCGTCCTGGAATGTGTGCCAGAGTCTCTGGCTGCCAAGATAACGGAAACAATCCGCATCCCTACCATCGGTATCGGCGCCGGCTCGCAGTGTGACGGCCAAGTTCTGGTTATTCACGATCTGCTGGGGTTAACCCCTGGCAACACGCCAAAGTTTGTCAAAAAATATGCCAACCTGCGTCAAGACATTGCCGCTGCCGTTAGCAAATATATAACGGAAGTACATAATAAAAGCTTTCCCGGAGCCGAGTACAGCTTTAAAGATGCCGGCCTGGAACTTGATAAGCTCTATTGAGAGGAGAATACACCGTGGAAATAATTACAACAGTCGAAGCTATGCACCAGATTATAAAACAAGTGAAAAGACAGGGAAAAAGCATCGGCCTTGTCCCCACAATGGGGGCCCTGCATGACGGACATCTGGAATTGCTGCGCCGTGCTAAATCAATGTGCGAGGTAACTGTAACCAGCATTTTTGTTAATCCCACTCAGTTTGGCCCCACCGAGGATTTTAATCACTATCCCCGCGATTTCGACAATGACTGCGCCAAAGCTAAAAGCACCGGCATCGATATAATCTTCCACCCCGCGGCAGCCGAAATGTATCCGGAAGGCTATGCAACTTTCGTCAACGTTAATGGCAATATTACCGATAAATTATGTGGTCTGTCCCGCCCCGGCCACTTTCGCGGCGTGGCTACGATTGTGAGCAAATTATTTAATATTATTCAGCCTGACAAGGCATTTTTCGGACAAAAAGACGCGCAACAGGTCGTTGTAATTAAACGTATGGTGGAAGATTTAAACATGAGTACGGCCATTGAAATCGTCCCCATCGTCCGCGCCGCCGATGGTTTAGCCTTAAGCTCACGCAATGCCTATTTAAGCGGTGAGGAACGGAATGCGGCTCTGGTCTTATCACGCAGTTTGAAGTTGGCTGAACAAGCGGTAAAAGCCGGCCAACGCGATTTCACCCAAATCCGCCAGTTAGTGGTGAACGAGATTGGTAAAGAAAAATTAGCCGGTATTGATTACGTAGAAATATACCACTTCCCCGGGCTTGAGCCTATCGAACAGCTAACCGACAAAGCTTTATTGGCACTAGCCGTTAAAATTGGCAAAACCCGCTTAATTGACAATACTATTCTGGAGGCGGCAACATGTTAATTACATCATTAAAAGCCAAAATTCATTGCGCAACCGTAACCGAAGCCAATCTAAACTATATGGGCAGTATTACTATCGATGAAGCCTTACTGGAGGCGGCAAAAATTCTGCCTAATGAAAAGGTTCAAATTGTCAACAATAATAATGGCAGCCGCCTGGAAACCTATGTAATCAAAGGACCAAGAAATTCGGGAGTAATCTGTCTTAACGGCGCCGCAGCCCGCCTGGTCCAGCCCGGCGATAAAGTAATTATTATTGCTTATGCTATTGTGACAGAATCGGAAGCCCTGGCCTTCCGGCCAACGGTGGTAATGTTGGACAGCAATAATCACGTTTCCGAAATACGACACGTGGAAGTTCACGGAGAAATCGCCTAGTAAAATCTCAGAATAACCGACGGAATCTTTATTGCCGGTTTTGGAAATATAAATTCCATTTGTGGCAAAAAAGTTTCCATTATATTGAATTGGCCTCTTGCTGTTGAACTGATATACGAAGTAAAATTAGTATAGCTGAATTTCGGAAAACACCCCCATCGTTTACTTCATCATTTAACTCGGGAGGTCTAGTATGGCCGTTATCCGTTGGTTAATTAAAACCAGTGATCGCATTGGTATGGTTCAGGATGTTGTTGAAATCTTTTCTCATGAAAGTATCAGCATTAGTTCTATGGAAGTTTCCACCGGAAAAATTTATATTAAATTCAGTCTAAACGACGCTCATGAGGAATTGCTTAAGCAAGAATTACTCAGCCAAACCGATGTGCTTGAAGTTATGCCTATTGCCTTACAGCCGCAGGAAGAACGAGAAAGAGAATTACAAGCTTTGTTGGAATCGGCAAGTGAGGGCATTATCGGTTTGGATAACCAAGCCACTATCCGGTATATTAACTCCGTAGCCGCGAAACTACTCCGAATAGAAGCCAAAGAAACTGTCGGAAAAGAGATTAGTGAGTTCATGGGGTCATCTGTCCCTTTTAACGGATTATTAGCGGGAGATTCCTTTGACAATAAAGAAATGCTGGTAGAGACGCCCCGGGGCACCCTTCATTATTTATGTTCCGGACGGCCAATACGAGATGAGAATAACCGCGTAGCAGGCGCGGTAGCTACTCTTAAAAGCATGCAGGCAGCCCGGCAGCTGGTTAGAACTATTACCAAGACTCATAGTTTTGGCTTTAACGACATAATTTACACAAGCCAACTCATGGGAGAGGTTGTTAGCATTGCCAAAAAAGTAGCTAAAAACAACTGCACTATACTCATTCGCGGTGAAAGCGGCACAGGAAAAGAATTGTTTGCCCGGGCAATCCATGACACAAGCAACAGAATAAATAAACCGTTCATTCCCATTAATTGCGCGGCCCTACCTGACGCGCTCCTGGAAAGCGAGCTTTTCGGCTACGAAGAAGGAGCCTTCAGCGGCGCAATAAAGGGCGGTAAAATCGGACTGTTTGAATCAGCGCATCAAGGCACGCTATTTCTCGATGAAATTGGCGAACTGCCATTAGCCCTGCAGGGTAAGCTGCTACGCAGCATCCAGGAAGGAGTTGTCCGGCGGGTAGGCGGCAATCGCCAAATAGCCGTAGACGTCCGGATTCTGGCGGCAACAAATCGAAATTTAGAAGAAATGGTGGCGGTGAAACAGTTCCGTGAAGACCTGTTTCACCGGATCAACGTTATACCCATCCGCATACCGAGTCTCCGGGAACGCCCCGAAGATATACCGCTGCTGTTACGATATTTTCTCAATAAATATTGTGCAGAACAAAATAAAGAGTTGGAATTCTCAACTGCGGCAATCAACTTTTTGACCAAATACGCTTGGGCAGGAAATGTGCGTGAACTGCAAAATGTCGTTCTGCGCGCAGTTCATTTAACAGTTGGCAATACTATCGACACTGCCAACCTATTATTAAGCAGTGAACCCCCCTGTACTACCAGCCTTACCCCAGCAGAAAAGAACTTAAAACAAACCATCAATTATACCGAGCGAATTATGCTCGAGGAAGCCTTAAAAAAATGCGGCAGTGCCCGACGGGCAGCCAAAGAATTGGGACTATCCCACACAACAGTGTTAAAAAAAATCCGGCTTTATGGTTTGGAACATTTGTATCAATCAAACTAACCTAAAATCAATAGAATAACCCTCCCTCCTTTTTCCCAGTATATATACTGGCACGAAACTTGCTTCTTATAAAGACAAACGCTCGTGATAAATATTGTGGGGAGGGTCTTCTATGAACAACCATCAAAAAATGGGTTACAATACTACCATTATTCACGCCGGCCAAGCACCAGATCCGGTTACCGGAGCATTGGCTACTCCAATTTACCAGACATCAACCTTTGTTTTCGATAATGCCGAACAAGGTGCAGCACGCTTTGCCTTAGAAGAAGAAGGATATATATACACCAGGCTCGGAAATCCAACTCAACACGCTCTGGAAATAAAAATGGCAGCACTGGAAAAAGCGGAAGCTGCCCTGGCAGTCGCATCCGGAATGACGGCAATAGCAGCTTCGCTATGGACACTTTGCCAAAGCGGCGACCACATCGTCGCCGGCAATGCCCTTTATGGCTGCACCCACGCTTTACTTTCTCATTCAATGCCTAAGTTTGGCATTGATGTAACATTTGTTGATGCTGCCGATCTCGATAGCATCCGTGAAGCTATGCGCCCCAACACCAAAGTTGTCTATATCGAAACTCCTGTCAATCCAACACTTGCAGTTATTGATATTGCCGCCACTGCCAAACTTGCCCACGAGCATCAAGCTCAATTAGTTGTTGATAATACTTTCATGTCCCCTTATTGCCAACGCCCATTGGAGCTGGGAGCCGACATTGTTGTCCATAGCGCAACCAAGTATATTAATGGTCATGGCGATGTAATTGCCGGTATCGTAGTAGGGAAAAAGGATTTTATTGATCAGGTCCGCTTTGTTGGTGTAAAAGACATTACAGGCGGCTGCATTAGCCCCTTCAATGCCTGGCTTACCTTACGCGGTTTAAAAACATTAGGCGTTCGTATGGAACGCCATTGCCAAAATGCTTTTGAAGTTGCCCAATATCTCCACAAGCATCCTAAAGTAGAAGCAGTATACTATCCCGGCTTGCCTAATCATCCACAACGAGCTTTAGCCGAATCACAAATGAACGGGTTCGGCGCTATGATTTCGTTTGAGGTTGTTGGCGGTATTGAAGCCGGCCGCCGGGTAATGAACAGTGTACAGCTTTGCTCTTTAGCCGTTAGCCTTGGCGATACGGAAACGCTAATTCAACACCCTGCTTCCATGACCCATTCCCCCATTGCCCGTGAAGAACGACTAAGAGCAGGCATCACGGACGGTCTCATCAGGCTTTCTGTTGGACTGGAAGATCCCGAAGACATTATCAATGATCTCGCGCAAGCCCTGTCAAAAATGTAAGAAAATATAATACACGAATCACTCCGACTGCCGGCAAATACTTTGCCGGCAGTTTTATCCTCGATGATAAACTAATCATAAAAAAACGGCCATAACCACGTCGCATACACTGGTTTCTGACCGTTTTTATTTCTTATAGGATTGTTACCTGGAGACAATATGCAACAGCATTTTTAAAGTGTAAGCTTATAAAATCTTGTATCTACTTTCATAATCGGAAACGTAGCAGGCAGTTGCTTTTTATCTATTGTGATAAATTCATTTTTTTCATAAAAACGATGTGCCGCTAAAAATTTTTCGGTAGTGCCCAAATAAATCTCACGCATGTTTTGATCTTTTGCCCATGTTATTAATTTTATCAGTAACAGTTTGGCTAACTCATAGGCTTTCCCTCTATATTCAGCCTTAACAAACATTTTTCTTAGCGCCCCTTGTTGATTGCCAATGTTAATCAGCGCAATTGTGCCAACAACCTGTCCCTTATGCAAAGCCAACCAAAAGTTACCGCCTGATTGATAAAAATTGGGGATATCACTTAAATCCGGTTGATCTTCTTTGGTTATATTAACTTCAAATTCTCCGCGCTGAATACTAAGAATTAAATCAATAACTTGTTCTTGATATTTGTTGGAATACTCTTGGATAACAATATTGTTCAATTAACTTCGCCCCCCATCTGATTACCTGGATCAACCATTATTTTCTTTATAGAACTTTAACTCTTTCCAATCCTGTTCAATGTTTTCCCGCATTCTTTTTAGCAAAGAATATACGGCTTGCTCTTCTTCTGGACTAAATCCCTTAAAACAGATTTCAATATTTCTGTTTTCTTCGGTTATGATAAATGGATAAATCTCCTTTGCTTTCGCAGACGGAAATAAGTGCCACATCCGTTTGTCAGAACGATCGCGTTCCTTTACTACATAATCCTCTTCCATTAACTTTTGAATTGCTTTGGTCGTCGTTGCTTTGTCCACTTTGAGGATATTAGAAAGATCAATCAGGTTAATTCCTGGTCGTTCGCAAATACGCGTCAAAAAAACAAATTGCCCTCGTTGCAGTTTGATTTCTCGAAACTTAATATCACTAATGGACTGGATACAGCGGGCAAGCATCCCTGCTTCCCGAAGTATTTGGTTTTTAAGCCGAATCATAAACCCCTCCGTTTTTCGATATGGTTGAAAGTTCAACTGTTTTAACTTTATCATATTTTAGTTGAAATATCAACTATTTTAGAACTACTATATTCGCTAAGCTTGACTAATACAAATCAACAAGTCTACACATCCCGTAAAAATACAAACAAACGGACAAAACCGCATCATTTAGCGATTTCTGCCCGTTTGTTAATTTTAGCCTTATTTCTACTTGCTATACAGCTTCTACGCTTAATGCAAAAGATTGCACTGGACTATAAATCCTTTTGCCGTTTTCCACAGTGCTTTTAATCAGCGAGAAACGCTCAACGGTAAACGGTAATTTTTCTATTTCCCGGTTAAAACCTTGCAATCCCGGTTCAGGTAATTCTACTTCCCGCCCCAAAGTAACATGAGGCTGATACGGTTTATCTTCTGGTGGATAGCCCACTGCCGCTAAGGAGGCAGCAATGCTGTTTTGTAAATATGCCAGTTTGCTTAGCTCTCCGTTAAGTCCTACCCAAACCACGCGTAAAGGATTTCCTTTTCCAAAGCTGCCGGTGCTGTTTAACGTCAATAAAAACGGGTTATGCTGTTGGGACGTTATATGCAAACGTTCTTCTATCAACCCAATCTTTGCCGGAGGAACTTCGCCCAAGAATTGCAATGTAAGGTGCAAGTTATCCCCTGCAACAAACCGCCCGTGTTTTGCCTGACTTCGGATAAGCTTCTGGATTCTAAGCAATTCCCTCATTATATTATCGGGAAATTCAATACCAACAAACAATCGCATAGGAACCCCCTATTATGGTTTCTACTTTTGAATTATATAAATGCTTGTTTTACTACCGCCTTAGCTAATAGTAAGGTGGGGTCAATCTTATTACAGTTTTTTTTGATATGCTTAAACAAGAGTGGTATTTCCGTACAACCGGCAATAAATGAGTTTATCCCTGTTTGTTGGTATTTGACAATAGTATCCTCAATCATATCCAGATAGGGGTTGTTTTCAATTTTTCCCGCTTTCGTCTCATCGATTGCTTTAGCAATAATTTGTTGTTCTTGTGAAGCTGGAACTTGTAAGCAAATATTCTTAGCCAAAAATACCTCTTGATATAACCTTGTCTTAACTGTGGCGTCAGACGCAAATAACATAATTTTATCTTTAACTTCTTCAGCATTAATAGCATCGGCTGTATTTTCAATCATATTAATTATTTTTATCTTAACAGCGTTCTGAATATCCTGATACCAATAGTGTGCGGTATTACAAGGCATCACAATAAGGCTGGCCCCCGCTTTTTCAAGCACTTGGGCAGATCGTATAAGTTCTTCTCTGGGACTTTCTGTTCCATCTAGTATCGCTTTAACCCGGGATGGTATCTGCGGATTGTTATAAATTAAAATCTTAAGATGGTCTTGGTCAACACTGGCTGGCGTACATTCAATAATTTTTGCAAATAAATCTACGGTTGCCATTGGCCCCATTCCACCTAATATACCTACTGTAAGCATCCTAATATACCCCCAAAATTTTTCTCCCTGTTAATCTAAGATTAACAAAACCCCAGGGATAAGGGAAATTACAGTTATTTATTTGTAAATAGAAATGAGTTATTTAGATCTGCTCTTTTTCCATTTTAGAAGATGGGAATCTTAAGCGGATTAATTACAGGACAAAAGTTCCTTAATGGATTCATCTGCATCTTGCTGATTGGCAAGCGTAAGTAGTATGGCATACATAGGCAGGGTATATACTTTGTCCTTGCGATGGACTAACGAAACTCGCAATTGCATTGGTGGTTCCTGTTTTAAAACTACTAAAGTACCTCTCTGTATTTCCTCCCGCACTAACGACCTAGGTAAATACGAAACTCCCAAGCCGGCTAGTACCGCTTGTTTTATAGCTTCCGAATCACTATATTGAATATATGAATTAAAGTTAGTATAACGAAATACTTCATCCAATTTAGTTCTGAGTACACTTCCCGCCGTATAATTAATGAGTGGAACCTGGCTAATGTCTGTAATGGGAAAATGAGTCTTTAGAAATTCGATGCTTGCTACCCATAACACATCTTCAGTCCAAACCCCATGCTGGCGAATTTGTTTATAGGTATTCTCCCCGTGAATGAGCCCCAAATCGAAGTGTTGTTCGTTTATACCCTTAAGTACTTCCTGTGTGTTCATGCAAACTTCCACATTGATCGAAACATGAGGCATTTGCGCCTGTGTTTCCATAAGCACAGAAGGCAAGAAATGGTTAATAAGTTGCGTAGATACCCCTATTCTAACGGTGTCATTCCCCTGGTTATAAGAGGCCATAACATTTTGTGTTTCTTCATAGAGATTGCTGATCCGCTCAGCGTAATCAATAAACCTCTTTCCCGCCTCGGTTAAGGCCAAACGCTTACCATTACGTTCAAATAACCGAACATGAAATTCATCTTCCAAACTATATATTTGGGAGCTGATTGCCGGTTGAGTGAAACTAAGCTGTTCAGCTGCCTTAGTAATATTTAGCAGCTTAGCTACTAACAAAAATGTTTTTAATAGTTTTATATCCATATATCCACCTAGCTTAGAACGTTTTCTTACACCTATAATATTACCCTGCAATAACAGTATAAACAAGCGGCTGAATAGCTCCAGCCGCTTAAATTTATACTTGTTTTATTATTTGAAATATTATTTAGTTAACGTGTCGGCAGCCAGGACAAACTTATTAATAACATTGGCTACTCCATCTTCATCATTAGAATCTGTCACATAATCAGCTTTTCGTTTTACACTATCAAGTGCATTTCCCATAGCAATACCCAAACCAGCGTATTCAATCATGGACAAATCGTTCTCACTATCACCGATTGCAATTATCTCTTCTTGTTTGATCTGATAAAGTTCCGCCAGCCTGGCAACAGCCCTGCCTTTGGAAACGCCCTTACGCGTGATCTCAATATTATATTTAGACGAATCGACAATCTCCAGCTGTTCAATTTGCTTTAGCTCTTTCTTAAGTTCAGCAACTAAATCCGGATTGCGGTAAATAATTTCGGCCTTAACGAGATTGTCTTGTTCTTTTTCCAAGATTTTATACCACTGCCGCCACGAAATCACATATCTATTATCGATGGGGTTACTTCTTCGTCCTAATAGTTTGTTTACTACATAAAAAAGCTTAAACATAAAATCGCCATAGTAAAAGGTACGCGGCGTGCAAAAGTATGGTTTTATGCCATGCTTACGAAATAATTCCAGCAGTGTAAGCGAAAGCTCTTTGCCTAAAATATCTTTAAAAATCGCCTTGTCGGAGTCTTTCTCTTTGATAAAGGCTCCGTTTGAGGCGATTACCGGCGATTTCACACCTACAAGATTTGAAAAATACTCCGCATCAGTATACATGCGACCGGTACATATTACAATATGGCTACCCTGTCGGTGAGCCTGCAGTATTGCTTCTTTAGTCTTATTTGTAATTTTATGAGTGCCGGTAAGTAGCGTCCCATCAACGTCAATACAAATTAATTTGTATGCCATAATGGTTCCTTTCGTGTATTTCAGGACTATTGACCCAGAAAATTAAGCCTAAAGTCGGATAGCCATCCCTCAGTTTTTCATCGAAGAATAAAGTAGATGTTATTGTTTGCCAATTTTGGTAAACAATTAAGGGGGCCATTCATAGTGGATGCAAAGTTCGTTAACCCATTCATTACTGCTTTAGCAAATGTCTTACCACAAATGGGTTTTAAAAAAGTAGTACGCGGAAAACTTTTTTCTAAAAATCAATTTATTGACAGCCAGGGTGTAATGATAAATGTACCACTAACCAAACACGTTTCCGGTAATGTGGCCTTCACTATGACGGAAGACACGGCCAAGCGATTATCCTCGGTCATTATGATGGGCTTTGCCGTAGATAAACTAGATGCCATGGCTCAAAGTGCGTTATGCGAGATGGTCAATATAGTAACTTCCAATGCAGCAACTTCTCTTAACAAAGAAGGAGTCGCAGTAGCCCTGGAACCACCAGCACTTACTCAGTCTACTGCCCAACTCCAAGTATGCAATACCAATTATATCGGCATTGAAATGATTATTGACGAGCTTCCTATTGAAGTCGCTATCGGACTTAACTAACCCCATATCAGGATATAAAAGACCAGGTATACTCTGAATAGAGACTCCTGGTCTTTTTCAGTTTACCAGTTTAACAATCGCAATATATAGCATTTGCATAGAATGTACCCTTAATGCATTCTGTCTGTTACAGTTGTTTTCTTATAACACCATCCTGGAATATTGCAGATTTGCTAATATGATTACAAATATAAGATGAAACTTGGTATACACCGAGTCCCACTACATTACTCAGCATTTAACTTAAACCGTACATAGATGACGGATCCCCACTCACCGCTCTTTATGTCTATCGTAGCCCGATGGCGAGCAGCAATACTATAGCAAACTGCCAAACCCAAACCTGTGCCGCTGTCTTTAGTAGTAAAAAATGGGGTTCCCAGTCTATCTATAATTTTAGGGTCAATTCCGCTCCCCTGATCCTCGACGGCTAATAGAATATCACCGTCTTCCCGATAAGCACTGATTTTGAGAATACCGCCTGCTTGCATAGCTTCCAAACCATTTATTGCTAAATTCAATACCATTTGCCGAATCTCTTTTTCGTCAAAATAAAAGTCAGGTAATGGATTAATAATAGGTATCACAGATTTTCCGCATAAAATAGCTTCGGCTTGAATTAAGGGCAGCAGGTTCTCCAGAGTAACTCCTAAACTTTGCAGCCGTTTATCCGTATTCTTATTTTTGGCCAAACTCAAAAACTCGGTAATAATAGAATTGGCACGATCAAGTTCTTCGACCATCAAATCCAGGTTACTTGGAGATAACGTTGATTTACCTTTTTTGGCATACTGTAGAAAACCGCGTACGGTAGTCATAGGATTGCGTATTTCATGGGCAATACCTGCGGCCATCTCACCAATTAGATTAAGCCGGTCAAGCCGCGCCATTTCTTTATCAATATGTTTACGTTCCGTAATATCATTTAAGTAAACCGACATACTGTCTTCCGCCGGATAGACTCTCACTTCATAACATCGGCCATTAAACGTACATATTGTTTCAAAACACGCAGGCTCATTATCGCGGTTAATAGCAACAAGGCGCTCAATAAAATCACTATTATATCTAATTTTTTCAAATAGGGTCTTACCTAGCATTTCACGCCGTGACAAACCAAATATCTCTTCAGCGGCATTATTTACATAGGTAAATACGTATTTATCATCGACAGTAAAAAATCCATCTTTAATGCTCTCCAGAATGCTACTTATCTGTTGCGTGCGCTCTGCTACCATGCTTTCAAGCAGTATTTCGTTACGGCATAATTCCAATGTAGTATTTGTCAGTTGATCGTTGAGCCGGTCTAATTCTGCAACCTGACCCTGCAATAACTCTCGCTGTTTAGTTATCTCACACTGATATTTGTATGTTCTCAAAAAAGCATCTACTTTAGCCCGCAAAATTGCTGGACTAAATGGTTTAAATATATAATCAACAGCACCCGAAGCGTAGCCCTCCAATACATTCTCTTCGTTCTGACTGATAGCTGTTATAAAAATTATCGGGATGTTTTGGCACTTCTGCCTGGTGCGAATGATTTTTGCTGTCTCAAAACCATTAAGGCCTGGCATTTGGACATCCATCAAAATTATGGCGAAATCATCATGCAATAAACACCGCAAAGCATCTTCGCCGGAGGTAACTCCAACCAAATTATATTCCGGATTTGCCAGAACAGCCTCTAAGGCCATTAAGTTCTCCGACCGGTCATCAACCATAAGAATATTAAAAATTCCTTCCATGTAATAGGCCCTCCCCTAAAACTTGCCATGGATATGTTGCTTCACCTACTGATTCAGCCACACTCGCAATAGTGAGAACAATTGGTCAAGATTTACCGGCTTGCTGATATAATCGGAAGCTCCCATTTCCATACACCTGCATCTTTTCCCGTCCTGGATCATTTTTTTTGCCGTAAGTACTAGAATTGGCAATTCATAAAATTCCGGTCTCTTACGGATATTCTGAATAACTTCATAGTTATCTAATTCTAGCAACGTATTGTCAATAATGATTAGTTCAATGTCAGCGTATTCTCTTAAATACGGTAAGCCATCCCTGCTATTCTTGGTGAATAATGGCACAATTCCCTCTACCTCCATCGCAGCAACAAGGGCATATACATTGCACATATCATCGTCTATAATCAAAACTTTTTTGCCGGCAAGAGTAGCCTCACTACTGTCATTTCGCTGCCTGCTTGCAGCCTCCACCGTAGTGGGCAAAACTGGATCTTCAGCTATCGTAGATGCTGCTTCGGTAGTAGAAAGATTCGGAAGTTCGCGGATCAGACTTGCCCGGCTGGGAAGGTATAAAGCAAAGGTACTGCCATACCCCTCTTTACTCTCCAAACTGATACATCCACCCAGTAAGCGTGAAAGTTCCCGGCTAATAGACAATCCCAGACCAGTACCGCCGTATTTGCGGCTGGCTGTCCCGTCAACTTGCCGGAAAGCTTCAAAGATCATAGTCTGCTTATCAGGAGGAATCCCAATACCTGAATCACTCACTTCAAATACCAGCCAATCCGGATTGGCTGCTTTTTTTATCCATAACTTAACCCAGCCTTTCTCTGTAAATTTAAAGGCATTTGATAGTAAGTTTTTCAGAATTTGCTGTAGCCTGAGCTTGTCTGTATAAATAGCAGCCTGTATCTCCTTATCTATTTCGACAATAAAGTCCAACTCTGACCGCTCCGCTACCGGTTTAAACTGATTAACTAAATCTGCTGTCATATTGGCAATATGCATAAGTTCCATATTAATAGTGAGTTTGCCGGAATCTAGTTTTGACAAATCCAGAATGTCGTTAATCAAGAGAAGTAAATCATTACCTGCCGAATAAATAGTACGAACATATTCCAATTGCTTGGCTGTTAAATTATTATCCCTATTCGCCTCCAGCGCTTGCGCCAAAATTAACAGGCTGTTAAGCGGAGTTCTGAGTTCATGCGACATATTGGCTAAAAACTCAGTTTTATAGCGGGACGATAGATCTAACTGGCGTGTGCGTTCTTCCAGTTCAGCCTTTGCTTGTTCTAATGCCTTTGTCTTGTGTTCGGAATTCCGATACTGCTCTTCCAATCTTTCATTAATAATCTTTAGTTCTTCCTGCTGCTGCTGCAGTTCCTCTGACTGGCTCTGCAGCTCTTCGGCAAAGGTTTGGGATTCAATCAACAAATGTGCGGCCTGCATCTGGCTGGTTACCCTTGTTAGTATAACCGCTATATTTTTCATAACTTGTTGTATATATTGCGTATGTATTTCCGTTAACTGACCAAACCCAGCTAATTCAACAACCGCTAAAACCTTATCTTCGTAGCAGACAGGCAAAGCTACAATATAATCGGGTTTGGCACTACCCAGCCCGGAGGTCAGCTTAATATACCCTTCAGGTACCTGATCCAAAATAACAGATCGGTTTTGCACCGCACATTGCCCGATAATACCTTCTCCCATACGTAACCTGCTTACACCAACAGTGTCACCAGAATCAGCATAGCTCGCCAGCTTATTTAGCCACTGCGTTCCGCCATCGTTTTCCACAATATAAACTACACCATAGTTTGCTCCAAGGGTTGGCGCGAGTTTATTAATAAAATCTTTCCCCAGTGTTGCGTGATCACTAACACCTTGCAATAAAGTAAACATCTCGGCGAGTTGTGATTTTAACCAACTTTGCGCTTCCATGGCAGCGATAAACTCTTTTTCTTGTATTCGATGCCATTCAAGAACTGCCACCATTTCATTAAAAGCTTTTGCGATACTTCCGATTTCATCGCGTGAATAGATGCTAATTCTTGGCAAAACCTTGGCCTTGGAGTCCCTCACACTATTAATGACTTTAGCCATTTTCCTTAAATCACTTGTAACGCTGCCAATTACCCTAATCGTAATACCTACGCCGATAATAACGCTGGTTATACTACAGATAACAAGGAATAATTCCGCCATCTTGTAGGTAGTTGTTGCTTCTTCTAATGTATCGACCATTATCCGTTCCTGGAGCGTTCGTAATTCCTGGGTCAAATTAATCGCTCGTGTAACAATTGTCTGCCCATCCGACATTAATAACCTAGCGGCTTCTGTGTGCTGGCCTGCTTTGGTCAAGCGGATAATCTCCTGCGTCAAATATTCATAGTTGTCCAGGGTAGCTTTCAATTTGGGTAAAATTTCTAAAATACGGGGATTAGTGACAGCTCTTGCATAAGATTCAAGAGCAATCTTCTGTTCGCCCTGTGATTTCTCAATCTCCGTTAGTGCCGACTGGCGCTTATCATCATTTGAGGAAATAACAAGATTTTTCAACGATCCGTCTATAGAATAAATGCTGCGATCAATTACACTGGTTTTACGGCCCTTTTCATATTTATCCTTTATGGCTTCGTTTATATTATCATTTAACTGATAAGTTAACACTACCGCAATTCCTAAAAACATTACCATAAGTAAAATTATAGAACCGAAAGCCAATAATAATTTACGCTTAAATCCCATGCTTTTTTAACCCCCAATAACCAATAAACAAATAATCTTTCTATATCAAATTTACTTTTCCTGCATTTTTTTCCTAAAATTATATATTTTTTACAAAATATTCCTTAATTATGACAAACAACCTATATACATAGCACTCTCCGGGAAACAGCTCAGGAACCACTAAGTGAAAAAATACAACAGACGGCTCACGCAGTTTAATGCGAACACCGTCTGTTGTATTTTTAAGTCCTTACATTGATATGACTGATTCTCCAAGCTGCAGAAAAGTAAAATCTGCAACTAAACCTCTTTATATCGGGAGTTTATCTTCAATAATCACCTGTCCATGCGGCAATCCGGTAACATCAAAACTGCGGATTAGTTCCGTCGCCTTTACAGGCTGATATTTATCTACTAACCGGGCTTTAAAAGCCAAGTACCCTATAATGGCTTCAGCTTTTACACCGTTAGCACGGAGAACAGCAATTGATAGTGCCTGTTGACGTTTTGACAGCCGATGACCGTCTAGATCAACCAGCAGGGGAACATGAGTAAACTTAGGCGCTGTAAGTCCTAACAAGCGGTATAACAGCAACTGGCGCGGTGTTGAATTTAACAGGTCATCGCCCCGTAGCACATGAGTAATACCCATAGCGGCGTCGTCGACAACCACTGCCAGTTGATAGGCATGAACGCCATCGGAACGCCGCACAACAAAGTCACCAACCTCCCTGGCAAGCTCCTGACTGACATGCCCGGTATGAAGATCGTCAAATTCAATTACCCCAGGCTGTACAGCCAAGCGTAATGCCGGACGTTTCGTTGCTTTCCGGTAGGTATCTACTTCCCGATACCTACAGATACCGGAATAGACACGCTCGTTTTCACTACCATGAGGAGCTGAAGCCGCCAATTCCGCCCGGGTGCAATAACAAGGGTATACCAGCCCAGCCGCCGTCAAGCGTTCTAACGCCATTTGATATAGCTCCCGCCGCTCATCCTGACAATATGGTGCATACGCCCCTCCTATATCAGGTCCTTCGTCCCAATCAAGTCCCAGCCATTTCATATCTGCCATCAATCTATCTATATAAACTTGCCGCGACCTGTCCGGATCAAGATCTTCGATTCTAAGTACCATTGTTCCACCAGCCGCTCTCACTTGCAGCCAGGCCAGCAGTGCTGTCCAGGCATTGCCCAAATGAATCTCACCAGTCGGACTGGGAGCAAAACGCCCCCGGATTAAACGCATGATGTAACAGTATCCCCCTTACCTAAAACTTTGTATCAACATACTATCTAATACCATATATTTATTACCCAGGCAATAAGCATCATTAATTATTCTAAATCTCTTCTTATTTTTACATATTCTCATTTCGTGCCCTGCCGGTAATATTCCTTTAATCAAAAACAACCATCCCGAATTAGGACGATTGTTCTTAAGTACATTACTTAAATCTTGTAATTGAATTATTTTGGTAGTTATTCGAAAGTGCCTTTTACAATTGCCTGACCATCTCTAACTAACCAACGCCCTTTTGCAAAAACGTGCCGGATGTTTAAAAGCTTATCAATCACCACAATATCAGCGTCACTACCTATAGCTATTGTCCCTTTAGTTGGCGTTAACTTCAAAACCCTGGCCGGATTAATTGTTACAGGCTTAATCGCTTCACCTAGCGATAAACCGGCTAGTACTAACTGTTTTACTTCTTCATACAGACATGTTAATTTTGACTCTTTTATGCCACTGACACCGCCGTTTCCGTCAAATACCGGGAGACTGCCATGGCCATCCGAACTAATGGTCAACTGCTCTATTGGTACGCCTTGCTTCAGACAAAAAAGAATGGCCTGAGCGGCTGTTATGGTTTCATTTCCCTGATCTGCCGGGTCAGCAGCAGTAAAATCTATTACTCCCCCTTTGTTGGCTAGTTTGATTCCCTCCAGAATAAGTTCCCAATTACGGTTTATATGGGTGGGAACAAATTGGCTTATAGGAATTTCGGTTTCAGCGATAAGCTCAAATAATACATTAAGCTGTCGTGGTCCAGCTCCAATATGAAGATGGAGAATACCGGCCTTACCGCTTAAAAGTCCGCCTACCCGTGCTTCCGCCGCTAATCTCGCCAATTCTTCCTTTGATGGCTGAGAAGAACGGTGATCACTAATAGCAACTTCCCCGCAGCCGATAATTTTATCGATAAGTACCAAATCTGTGCGTACATTGCCGGTAAGTGTCGGTGGCGGCACCTCATACGCACCGGTATAGAGGTAAGTTGTTACTCCTTCCTCGTCCAGACTGCGGGCTTTAGCCAGCAAGCCTGCCATGTGCCGGGTAATGCCGTCTGTGCCCAAACAACCGACAACAGTTGTAGTTCCCGCTTGGGTAATGTCTGTTAACACCACTTCCGGTGTGCGGGTTGCAAAACCGTCTTCACCACCGCCTCCTAACAAATGGACATGTTGGTCTATAAATCCAGGCACTACCGACATATCTGTGACATCTACCACCTGAGTTTCTCCATACTGCCAGTCAGGCGAAATATCAGGTGCAATATTGCTAATCTGCCGACCTGCAATAACAACATCCTTTATACCTAAATCCGGGGGAGCAAATACATTACCGCCTTTTAAAATAGTAAACACTCTGTCACCTCTGTTATTTCTAATATTGCGTGCGTCTTAACCCTTGAAAAATACTCATGCCCCTTCTTTGTTTATTATGCAATATTTTGTCCGTCCCCACTCCTGGACAGTTATGACTTTTTATTTACGAAAAAAAAGCCAGCAACTGGGAAATCCCAGTGCCGGCTTCTATAATTAACCTGCTTTGGTTTCATATAAAACTTCAATTTGCCGTTCTTTTAAATATGCCTGAACCTTGGCAACATCTTGCAAAGAAGCATCAGGCACACCTTCGAGCAAATAGGTTCTGCCTAAGTGAGCCCATTTTTTACGGCCAAACGTATGGTACGGCAGCAATTCTACCGCCGCCGGACCTGGTAAAGATTTAATTAACCCCGCTAAAGCGTCAAGGTCTTCCAGCCCATTGGTTACACCGGGAATAACTACATAGCGGATAGTAACAGGCATTACCGCCGATAAGGTCTTGAGATTAGCGAGTATACGGGCATTATCCGTACCGGTCAGCCAGCGGTGTTTCTCAGTGTCTACGGCTTTAATGCTGAACAAGACGGCATCAGTATAAGGCAAAACGAGATGCAAGCTTTCCACCGGGTAATTGCCGGCAGTATCCAATGTCGTATGCACTTCTTTATCCCGGCAGGTTTTAAATAATTCGGCCGCAAACTCCGGCTGCAACAGTGGTTCTCCACCTGAGAGAGTCAAGCCGCCACCCGATGCTTCATAATATCGGCGATATTTTTTGATATCAGCCATAACCTCATCGACACTTATGGTTTTATCACCACGCACCCAGGTATCCGGGTTGTGACAAAATTTACAGCCCAAAGAACATCCGGCCAAAAATAGGACATAACGAATACCCTGGCCATCAACAGTTCCAAATGTTTCTACAGAATGATAGTAACCATATTGCTGCGACATAGTCTTTGGCTCCTTGAAAAATTATATTAAACAGCCTCGTAAAAAGTACGACTAATTACTTCCCGCTGTTGAGCAGGCGTAAGTTTGATAAAGTTAACAGCATAACCTGAAACCCGAATAGTAAGCTGCGGATAATTCTCGGGATTCTGCATTGCGTCTTCCAATACAGCCCGATCCAGGACGTTTACATTGATGTGATGACCGTTATTCTCGGAATAACCGTCAAGTACAGCAGTCAGGTTATTAACCCGGGAATCACAACACTTCCCTAATGCCCCTGGCACAATGGAGAAGGTGTAGGAAATACCGTCACGACAATCTTCGTAGCTAATTTTGGTTACTGAGTTGCAGGCTGCTAAAGCACCCCGCTTATCGCGGCCATGCATGGGATTAGCGCCTGGTGCAAACGCCTGACCGGCATTACGTCCGTCCGGAGTAGAGCCGGTTTTCTTACCGTACATTACGTTTGAAGTAATAGTTAGTACCGAGAGAGTATGTTCGGCATTACGGTAAGTCGGATGTTTTTTAAGATTAGCCGAGAATTCAGCAGTTACTTCCTTGGCGATAAGATCCACACGCTCGTCATCATTTCCGTAGCAAGGAGCTTCCCCAACAAATTCGAAGTTAGTGGCGATTCCACGTTCATCACGGATCGGTTTTACTTTGGCATATTTAATTGCGCTTAGTGAGTCGGCTACAACCGACAAACCGGCAATACCAAAAGCCATCAGACGGCCAACCCCGGTATTGTGAAGCGCCATTTGCGAACGTTCATACGCATATTTATCATGCATGAAGTGGATAACATTTACGGTATTAACATACAGTCCGGCAAGCCAATCCATTACGGTTGAGTAGTTCTTTCGGACAGTTTCGTAGTCAAGGTATTCACCTTCGGGAATAGGCAGCACAGGCGCTACTTGCTTGCCGCTGACCTCGTCTTTACCGCCGTTAATAGCCATTAATAGCGCTTTTGCTAAGTTAGCACGGGCGCCGAAGAATTGCATTTGTTCACCAAGACGCATTGCGGATACACAGCAGGCAATAGCGTAATCGTCACCATAAGTCGGGCGCATAACATCATCGTTTTCATATTGTAAAGCACTAGTATCAATAGATACCTGAGCGCTAAATTTTTTAAAGTTTTCCGGAAGCTGAGTTGACCAGAGTACAGTCAAATTAGGTTCGGGAGCCGACCCTAAGTTATAGAGAGTGTGTAAGGTCCGGAATGAAGTTTTGCTAACAAGCGGACGTCCGTCAAGTCCTACACCGCCAATAGCTTCCGTAACCCATAACGGGTCACCGGCAAACAGTTCATTATACTCAGGAGTTCTAAGCTGCCGAGCAAATCTGAGCTTAATTACCAGTTGGTCAATTAATTCCTGAGCCTGAGCTTCGGTCAGCACACCTTGCGCTAAGTCGCGTTCGATGTAGATATCTAAGAATGTCGATACCCGGCCCAAAGACATAGCCGCACCGTTTTGTTCTTTAATAGCAGCCAGATAACCCAGGTATAACCATTGGACAGCTTCAGCAGCGTTTTCAGCCGGCCGGGTAAGATCAAAGCCGTATATTTTACCAAGAGTAATAATATCTTTCAGTGCATTAAGCTGATGGGATACTTCTTCTCTAAGCCGTATAACATCTTCCGTCATAGGCTTAACAGCTAATTCGTGCAAATCGTTCATTTTTGCTTCGGATAGTTTATCAATGCCGTAAAGAGCCAGCCGGCGATAGTCGCCGATAATGCGGCCACGACCATAGGCGTCAGGCAGACCTGTTATAATTGCGGTACCGCGCGCCAGCTTCATTTCGTCGGTGTAAGCCATAAATACTCCAGTATTATGGGTAATACGGTGATTGTGGTAGGTTTCGCTGATTTTCTCATCGAGTTCATACCCATATGCTTCGCAAGCCTGTTCGGCCATACGGATACCGCCATTAACAATGATACCGCGCTTAAGCGGAGCATCGGTTTGTAGGCCAAAAACAACTTCCAGCTCTTTATTGATATATCCGGCAGGATGCGAGGTAACTGTAGATACCTTGCTAGAATCTACATCAAGCACACCATTATTGGCACGTTCTTGTCTTAAAAGCTCTGAGCACTTTTCCCAAAGCTTACTGGTACGTTCGGTGGGACCTGCTAGGAATTGGCCGTCGCCTTCGTATGGAGTGTAGTTTTGCTGGATAAAATCGCGAACATTAATAGTATTTTGCCAAGATTGACCTTTGAATCCTTGCCATGCTTTCATGTATGAATCCCCCTCTTAGAAATTTCAAACAATTACAACATAAGACCGCCTGAGCAGGAATGCCCAGGCGGTCGGCTTTCACCTCATACAAACCGCCTTGCATACATTCCGCCCGGTCTGCAATTGGTAACTTATAGTAGACTCAGCTTCTCAGCTGGGGTTTTAGCCCCACCTGAAGATAGTAGTCGCCCTTATCCGGGGACTTAGCCTCTTGCCGGTCCCCGTACTTCCATTTGGAAAAGACGGAGTCTAGAGAGAGCTAGTCATCGGATAAAATTTCTTTAGGCTTATTATGCAATACATTAGCAAAGTTTGTCTAGTGGGTGAAAAGAAGTAAATATCTTCTCAATTGCTACGCAAATCACAATTAGTAAAACATTTGATTTATCAGGAAAATCCGTACCTTGTTCTCTGTAAAATCGCCGGAAAAATAAAGAAAACACGGCTTCTGCCGAGTCTTGGCGAAAGCGGAAGCCGTGTTTCCCTTATCCAGGCGAAAATTTACTTTCTATCAGGCTAAAAAAAATATAGCAGCCAAGCTTAGCACTTGCCGGCTGCTATTTTCTCTATAAAAATTTCGTGTGAGGGTAAGCTGTCAACTACCCACCAAGGAGCACAAAATTCTAATTGGTCAACCGTATACCTGCCAGTAGCTGTCCCGATAGTATAGGCCCCAATTGCTTTACCGCATTCCACATCATGGGGCGTATCACCAATCACGAAGATTTCATGCTGCTCGGGGTTACCCCAGTTAGAACGCACAATTTCCAATGCACTGCGGGCAATATCAACACGGCGTTCATATTGCGCGGCAAACGCACTACACGAAAAATCGAAGTACTTTGTTAATTCAAAATGTCTAAGTTTTATTTGTGCCCCTTGCACACTATTGCCTGTCAGCAGCAGAAGTTTGTACTCTTCGCGTTCATAAAGCTGTGACAAAATGTTTATAACTTCCGGTAATATCAAACCATCTCTGGCAGCTAACTGTGCCGGCAGGATAGTTTCATACCGCCGGCATAACATAGCTATCTCTTCTGAGGCAGCTTCCCGACCTAGTAGGGATTCAATAATTTGCCTGGCAATGTAGTTATCGGTCATACCTGCAGCCTGAATTTTATCCATATCTACAGATTTACCCCAAATTTCCTCAGTTGCCTGTGACAATGCATATAAACCTGCTTTGGACGTACGAATAAGAGTCCCGTCAATATCCCAAAAAAGTATCCGCAATTACCTTCATCCTCCCAATATTTCTCTATATATTTCGCCAATGCACCGGTAAACTCCTGTCAGAGACTGCAGTAACCGCATTATTTAGCAATTAAAAAATGAATGAGGGAAGGATTACCCTTCCCTCTTAACAAAGCACCTATCCCTATAGTAGTACTGTACCGATACACTAAACCTGCCTTTTACAATCTTACTTACGGACGGGTCACATGGACTTAACACCAGATGGACATTATACAGATTTTGAGTAAACAAAAAACACTATCCTGCCAGATCAAGTAACCGATTTGCAACAAACGGAAAACGGAAGTTTCCTACCTACTGCACACTGGTTTGAATCTAGAAACTATAAGGATGGTGCTTATTTAGATAATAGCATAGTTATTGTTTTTTTTCAAGTATGTTTTTCGGAATTTTTTTAATTCTTGTTGACAACTCATTTATTAACTTTTAAAAATCACTACATTACCATCTGACCTTTGCCGGCGTCCGGTGAATATATTGGAAGAGTAATGGTAAAGGTAGTTCCCGATTGCAGAGCAGAAACAACTTCAATAGTTCCGTTATGACGGTTTACAATGCTGGTACAGATAGCTAAGCCTAGTCCTGTGCCATTTTCTTTAGTCGTATAAAATGGATCAAATATATTTTTACATATCTCTGGTGGTATTCCGCAGCCGTTGTCAGAGATAGTTACAATATACTTCTTGTCAACAAGCCGCGTCTGGATGATTACTAAACCATGCTCCTTGATAGCTTCCATGGAGTTGCGAGTAAGATTGAGAATAAGTTGGATAATCTCTTTATCATTAAGCAAAGTTTCCGGGATTCGCTTATCTAAATTAAGTGTTAGCTCGACCCCATTCTTTAGCGCTTCGGCGGTCAGTAACGGATATACTCCCTCAAGGATACTGTTGATATTACAATGTTTTTGTTCAGTGACCCGGTTTTTTGCCAGTGACAAAAAGTCAGTAATAATAGCCTCCACCCGGCCAAGTTCCTCTAAAACGATACCGCATTGTTCTTTAGTAGTCGCCGCCACTTCTTTCATCTGGAAATATTGCAAAAACCCCTTTATTACTGTTAAGGGGTTTCTAATTTCATGGGCAACACCGGCTGCCATCTGCGATACCAGATTCATTCTATCCAATTTGGCCATTTCTTCCATTACTTTGTCTTTGTCACTAGTTAATTGAATTACGGTATCAAGCACAGGAATAAGCTGCGGAAACTCATGCAGTTTTGAGGGATTCGGACTACCGCTTTTAACCTGGTTGGCAAATTCCGTCAATGAATTTTCAATTTTGCGAAAGGCCCAGCCAATCGTTAATAAAACACTAATCCACAATAAACAAATTAAACCAAGGTTTCTCGACAACAGAATGTAAAATTGGTCATGGAAGTCCTGAGTCTTGTAATTTGCCCACACATGGCCAATCATATTTCCATTTGAATATAACGGATAATTGACAGCAATTAAAGGATTACCGTCGCGGGTAATACCACTATCAACGCATACTATTTCCTTTTGCTTGGTCTCATAAATTCTGAGCGAGTTGTTATGCGCTTTTAATCCCAGCGTTTCGGGTTTAAAAGGAGATACAGCTACTATACTTAAACTAGGCGAGTAATATCCCAGGCCAAAATGCGGATACTGCCTAGATACTTCGTCAACAATCGGCTGAAGATGCTTGTTTAAAACTGCCCGTTGTTGTTCAGCCGTCCCGTTAACCACACTCTCTTCAGTTAAAATTTGTTCAAAAGTCTGAGGCAACCGCTGTTCCAGCGTAGTTACTGCCGCTATGAGCTCCAGTTCTGTTTTCTGCTGCAAAATGGTTTGAGCTTTGGTAGCATTCGCATAAGCCCATAGAAACAGCGGAATCGACACAACAATAGTAATGATGATATAGGTTCGCTTATGTATAGAGCCAGGAAACATAAAATTCTCCTTTATCTCCATAGTAATAATTATACAAGTTACATATTATTCAAAAAAATCCTTCTTTTTTGTTAAATTGTCAAAAAATAAAAACTCGCCGCACCAAATACAAGATCAGGAATATTGCAATTAATGCTCCGCCGATAATCCACCCAAACTGATTGCCTAAACCGGCAATCAGCTGCCAGTTATACCCCAGAGACACCCCCACATGAATAAGAGCGGCACACCAGATACTTGAACTAATCACATTACTGATAATGTATTTTTTACTATCCATGCGGACAAAACCAGCCGGTATTGGAATGGCACCACGGACAACGGGCAGAAGCCGCCCTAGCATAATAGCGTAAATGCCATACTTATTAAGCCATATGTTTATCGTTGCCAGCTTAGAAGGAGAAGGCATTAAAAAACCCAAACAGCGGCTGATTTTTGGGGATCGGCTAAAATAGCCAATACCATAGCTAGCCGCAGCTCCTAGCAGATCTCCCGCTGTTGCCAATGTGAATGCGGTGACAAAATCTGCTTGCCCGGTATAAACCAGATAACCGGTAAAACCTAATGTCAATTCTCCTGGCAAAGGTACTCCCATTCCCGTCAACAGCATGGCGGAAAAAATTGCGATATAAAGATTGCCGCCCATTGTCCCGAAAAAATCATATATAGTTTGTTCCATATTCGTTAACTCTCCAAAAATTATAAAGTAGACTTAGCTTCAGATGGGGTTTTAACCCCACCTGAAGGTTAGTCGCCCTTATCCAGGGACTTAACCGCTCGCCTGTGCCCGTAGGGGTATACTCCCACTTACAGAAGAGGGAGTCTTAGTGCGGGTTAGTCATCGGATAAATACTATGATGTACACAAATCCTATTATTTCCTGTACAATTGAATAAAATAGCATGGGGAGTGATTTATATGGTTACTGTCGGCATTCTACTTTTCCCGCAGGTAGAAGAGCTTGATTTTGCTGGGCCGTTTGAAATATTAAGTTATTGCAATAAGATTAAACCTGATAGTATTAAAGTTATGCTTGTTGCCGAAACTGCTGAACCAATCGAAGCCTTCAACGGTCTGAAAGTATTTCCTCATATAACGCTGGCCAACTGCCCACAACTAGATATTATCGTTGTCCCGGGTGGAAAAGGTCGGCTGGACGCAATGAAAAATCCAGCACTAATTGAATTTATTACCAAGCAATCTCAGTTGGCCAAATTTACTACCTCTGTATGTACAGGCGCATTTTTACTGGCCGAGGCCGGTTTGCTTACAGGCAAACAAGCCACCACCTACCATACTGCCCTGGCAGAGCTAGCAGCATATTCCGTTAACGTCCTTAGCCAAAAAGTAGTCCATGACGGAAGGATTATTTCATCAGCCGGGGTTAGCTCAGGCATCGAGTTAGGATTATACGTACTAAAGCTGTTATTTGGCGCCGCTCTGTCCCAGGAAGTGGCTGATAAAATTGAATATGGTATAGATGTTACAAGGCTATAAGGGATATAAAAGTTAAAAGACATATTTGTTCGACAACCATCCCATACTAGAACTATGAGGAGGTTGCTATGAAAAAAACTAAAAATATCTTTATCCTAACGGCCATACTATTACTGTCAGGATCTATCCTATTAGGAGGCTGCGCCAATAATCTCACCCCAGTAGAACCCCAGTCTCCTCCGCCCGCTGTTACGCCGCCTGCCGGGCAACCCCCGGCCAAAGATGTTGTGGTAACTTACAATTATAAGGATGCCGAACCTGTGCAACTTTCAGCCAACAATATCACTTTAAAAGTCGGACAAAGAATTGTACTTTCGCCTGCTCCCGGCCTTACAAAAACAACTCGTTTTACCTCGTCCGGCGAAAACTTTTGGGGTGACATAATGAAATCGGAAGTCGATCCGCAGGAAAGCGGTCAAGCTATCTTTAGCGCTATTAAGCCAGGCAAAGGCAAACTCAAGGTAATCCCCAACAGCACAGACACCGATCATGCAACAGACCTTTGGGTAACTGTTGTAGAGTAAAAAACAAGGCTTTTCCATTACAAAAAAAACAGTGAGACCGCGTTGTTATTCAACACGACCTCACTGTTTTTTATTTAAGTTCTAATCCTGTTAATGGCTAAGGTTTATTATTACAACCAGGTGTTAGCCAATAATTGTCAGAACCTCTTCCACCGGCTTGCGCGGTGTTGCCGCAGTAGTTGCAGCAGCCGGTACTCCCAGCGGCGTCATAGCGGCCAAATAATAGCCTGCTTTTGCAAAACCTATGTAATCACTAATTTCCGTGGCGGCATAAGTCGGCCCTACCATCCAGCAGGTTCCATAACCCAAGTTGGCGGCTGCCAGGAGCAAGTTTTCCATCGCAGCGGCAATATTTTGAAGGCCGGGATTAGGCCTGGCAAACTTCATAGCCTCTTCTCGCGATATAATACCTTCGGCCAGCAGAGTATCCGAAACTGTATCATAAGGACCCGCATAGGCAAGAACAAGGACAGGCGCTCCCTTAAAAACGGTATGATATCCAACAGAGCCTTTAAATGCTTTAATCTTGGCTTCGTCTTTCATATAAGTACTGAGCTCCGCATTCTTGGCCTCAACAATCCGGGCAATTTCAGCAATCTTAGCTTTATCGGTTATAACAACAAAATGCCAGTTTTGTTGATTTTTCCCCGAGGGGGCGTACGTAGCCGCTTTAATTATGTCCCTGATTTTTGTTTCAGGCACTGGTTCGTCCGAAAATTTACGCACACTATGCCGCTTGTAAATAAATTCTAATTCCATCGCAATACCTCCCATTTACTTACACTATTTTTTCACCTTTGTAGCGTTCGCCGCCGGCGTTTGGCAGAATTTTATACCGTTCAGTCCATAGAGTTTTATACTTTACCGCCTGGGCATGAATGCTGTCCCATTCTTCTGGTAAAGATTTGACTATTTTACCAGGAACACCAACAACAAGGGAGTGCGGCGGTATGATCTGTTTTTCCCTGACAACAGCACCTGCGGCAATAATACTGCCTTTTCCTACCACTGCACCATTAAGGACAACGGCCCCCATACCTATCAGGCAATGGTCTTCAATGGTACAACCATGGATAATGGCATTATGACCAACTGTCACAAAATCGCCGATAATGGTCGGATAATTATCAGCCACATGCACAACACTATTGTCCTGCACATTGCTATACCGCCCAATTTCTATCCGGTTAACATCCCCTCTGGCAACAACATTAAACCATAGGCTGCTAAACTCTTTCATCGTAACAGCACCAATAACCTTAGCACCATCAGCGATAAAAGTCTTCTCATCAATGGTTGGGGTGATACCTTCAAATTCTGTAATCATTATAAAAACTCCTTTTGTTTCGGATGAAGTGCCATCCTCTATTTTATGCACCGTTGAGTAACCTACACACAAACTTTATGAGATTGCTATATTTAATTTTTATTATATCAGTACCAGTAACCAATCAGCTTCCAATAAACAACGCCAACGGTCAAGTATACTACTGCATATAATAGCGTAAGCAAAGCACCCGTTCCCCACCAAGTACGCTTATCGTTATATCCTTTTTCCATCAGCAGCGATCCTAAGGCATTACCATAGTGAGTAAGCGAGCAAGAAATAATCATTAAATATGCCAACAGAAAAAAGGCCGGATATCTAGGAGCATCAGTTGCCGCCACAAATGAAAAAATCAACGGCGCAAAGGCCACAACATATCCTGTATAAGATACAAAAAAGTAATGCGGCACGATTGCCAATGCAGCAATCAGCACTAAAATAGTATAACTATCCAGCCCTGCTGTAGGCAGCATTAACTTAATTATGCCCGCGAACCAGCTGAAAAAGCCAAGCTTGGTTAAGGCTGCTGAGAATCCCAAAATCGCGCCAAACCAAACAACAAATGACAATAATTCTTTGCTTTCCGCCAAATCATCCCAGACAATCACCTCGCTTATCAGCATAAGTGATATACCAATAAACGCTACTAATGTGCTGTCTATTTTCGTTACCGTGCTTGTTGCCCAAAGAATAAGAATGGCCAAAAATATTCCGGCCGCTATCCTTTCCTTTTTACTAACAGCCCCCATCTGAGCAAGTTCACTACCGGCTCCGGCTCTGACTTCGGCCATCGAAGCAGTATCTGGCGGCGACAGCTTATAAATAATATATGGTGAAAGTAAAAACACAATAAAGCCCGGCAATGCGGCTATCGACCACAAAGGCCAGCTGACAGAAATACCAAGTACATCTTGCGCCAGCTTAACATTTATAAGGTTAGGGCCCATACCTGTCATAAACAGACTGCCTGTCTGCATACTAGCCATAAAAGCCAATAGCGTAAAATAAGCGCCTGTACGCTGCCGGCCGGGAGAGTTAGGCGTACTGCCGGCCTCAATAACCCCCTCAGACAGCGGATATACCAGACCGCCTGTTCGCGCTGGTGATGCCGGTGTACTCGTCGCTAATAGCAAGTCAATAAAGCTTAAGATATAGCCAATTCTGAGTGTTGTCTTACCGAACCGGCTGATTAGCATAAGTCCCAGCCGCCGTGTTAAACCTGATTTTTTTAACCCAATTCCAATCATCATAGCGACAACAGTCAGCCACAGCATGGTGTCCATGTAACCGGCCAAAACTTCCTGGATGGGCACAATAAACATACTGGCAAGCGTAGTAATAATAATTAGTAGAGTCGGCTCAGGATACGGCTGCAGGATAAGCCCCAATATCAGCGCAACAAATACACCAAATAAATGCCATGCGGTGGCGCTTAAACCGTTAGGAGCCGGAAAGGCCAAAAATACGCCGGCAACACTGCACAACACGGCGATTTTGGCGTAGTGTGATTTCAAGTACTCCATCTCCTTGTAAGAAACCAATAGTGTTATAGTATTTATTTTTTCTTTACTTGTTTAACAAAATCCTTTTTCTATGGGGTTGCACATAAATAATCCTGCCCAGCTAAAAAACACCGGCAGGATTATTAGCTATTTCTTTTTACCCAGCCGATTAAGCAATGGCGCAGTTTCACTTAGTAGATCAGGTACCAATTCGGCCGCAAGCTCTGCTTCCGTGATTAACCCTTCAGCAAACAAAGTAATACCCGCATCCTCAGCGGCTGGTTTATCGGCCTTACCTGCTATTTTGCTATCTCCCATAAAAAAACTAACAATAAAGCCAGCGACCAACACGGCCATAGCTACTAAGAATACCAATTGCAGCGAATCAGCCAATGCTGTTTTGAGCGTCGGCAGCAATACCTGCTGAATCCCCCCCGGCATTGCTTTTATCGCTTCCGGGCTTAACAGTATATTAAACAAACTTTGCGGATCCGTGTGGGCTTTCGCTACTATTCCGGCAAACGGCTCTACTGCCAAACCTGGGATTCCCTGTATTATGGGGAAAAACTCCTTTTCCATAATGACCCGGGAATGGTTGTTAAATACTACTCCCAGCACAGTCATACCCAAGCTTCCACCAATACTGCGAAAAAACTGAGTAGCCGAAGTGGCAACCCCCCGCTGCTCCGGCGGAAAAGCACTTTGCACAGCTATCGTAACCGTAGGCATAATGATCCCCATACCCAATCCCAGTACAACTATGTAGACAATCGCTACCGCTTGCGTAGTGGCCGCATTCATCGTACTCATGAGATAAAAACCTAACACCATAATCCCCATACCGGCAGCAAACATAGTCCGGAAACTTACTTTGGTAACAATACGTCCGGCAAAAATACTTGTCAACACCATAGCAAACATCATCGGCAGCATAGTATTGCCTGAGCTTGTAGCACTAATACCGATAACCCCCTGCAAAAATAACGGCAAGAACATCATTGCGCCAAACATGCCTAAACCCATAAGAAACCCGAGAATATTAGTAATAGTAAAAGTCCGGTTTTTGAATAAATCCAGACTGAGTATCGGGTCTTTGGCCCGATTTTCAACAAAGACGAATATCAGCCAAGTGGCTGCCGACGTGACGAGCAAACCGATAATCTGCCATGATCGCCAAGGAAATTCAATTCCCCCGAAATTTAAGCCCAGCAGCATGGTTACAGTAGCTATAATCAGCGTTGCTGCTCCTAAATAGTCAATAACCGCCTTATCGGTTAGCCTCTTTTCTCCCTGAAGTCCAACGTAAATAGTAACAGCCGCCAGTATTCCTATCGGCAAATTAATATAAAACACCCACTGCCAAGAAGAATAATCGACAAGCCAACCGCCTATTGTTGGTCCGACAATAGAAGACAGCCCAAAGATCGCCCCCATAATCCCTTGCCACTTTCCCCGCCGCTCCGGCGGAAAAATATCCCCGACAATAGTCATTGCCAGTGGCATCATAATTCCGCCGCCAATCCCTTGTATACCACGAAAAACAATAAGCTGCATCATGTTGCTGCTAGTTCCGCATAATGCAGAACCCAGCATAAAAGTAAGTATGCCTGTTACATACACAAGCCGTCGGCCATATATATCGGCCAATTTGCCGGCAATAGGCACAATAGTTGTTGAACTTAGCATATAAGCGGTCGTTACCCAGGTCATGATACTAAGTCCGCCCAGCTCGCCAATAATGCGCGGCATAGCGGTACCGACAATCGTCTGATCAAGCGAAGAAAAGAATAGTCCTAATAATAATCCTAACAGTAAAACCTTACGCTGTGCTTCGGCTTCCAGAATAATTCCCCCTCAATTAATGCGAAACACTTGTTTATATTATCATTCCCAAGTTGCATTGCTTTATGGCGGGCGGAAGGGTCACTCGAAAATATAAAGAAAACACGGCTTACGCCGAGCCTTAGCGAAAGCGGAAGCCGATGTTGCCTTATCCAGGCGAAAGTTATACTTTCTATCAGAAAAATAAAAATCACCGGTTGAGTTGATCAACTGGTGATTTTATAAGTCATATGTCTATTCTTTTTTGGAATTAAGACCTAAAAGCTTACAAGATTGATGGTATAGTGCCAACACCCAACCAATACTCACCAGAGCCAATAACAAAAGTTCTTGCCCGTTCATACGAATGCACCTCCGTTTTATTTGAGGCGGACATCCGTTTAGAAGGAGCTTCCTAGGGTAGTTGACTTCCAGAATTATTGAGCTTTTCTTTAACCAAAAAGCTCTGTCCTTCTAGCCCCGCCAGGAAGTTATTCTGGTTGGTTGGCCGTACATATACATTATACCAAAAAAAGTGAACTTTTCAACTCCAACTTTATCCGATGACTAACCCGCTCTAAGACTCCCTCTTCTTCCAAGCGGGAGTAAGAACGGCTAAGTCCCTGGATAAGGGCGACTAACCTTCAGGTGGGGTTAAAACCCCATCTGAAGCTAAGTCTACTTTATATAGTTTACATTTGTCTGCTTCCCGGTAACGTAAAGCCTCGTCCCATAACCTCGGCTGCATCTTGTACAATCATAAAGGCGTGCGGATCGGCTTCATGCACAAGTTGTTTAATTTTAGCTATCTGCGTCAGACTGACAACGACAAACAACACTTGTTTAGTCTGGCGGGTGAACGCGCCTTGGCCATGCAAAATAGTAACGCCGCGTCCCACTTCTTTTAGGATAGCGGCAACAATATCATCGGTATTATAAGAAACAATAAATACTGTTTTCCGGCGGTTAAAACCTTCTACCACTTTATCAGTAAGATTAGCGGCGATAAACATGGAAAACAGAGTTAACATAGCCAGCTTCAGGCCGAACAACACTGCCGCCACAAGCATAATTACACAGTTAATAGCAAAACCAACTGCTCCAAAGTTAAGCGAATAAAACTTTTTTATTATGGCGGCAACGATATCCAAGCCACCCGCACTGCCATTTACCCGAAAAATCAGGCCACTGCCGATTCCCGAAACAACACCGCCAGTAATGGCGGAAATAATCGGATCGTCGATAAGGTTTAGATGAGAAACAAACTGAGTAGCATCTACTGTCAGCGAAAACAAAATTGTACCGAAGATTGTGCCAATAGTGTATTCCTTGCCTAAGAGACGGTAAGCAGCAAATAGCAGCGGAATATTCATTAGAAATATCTGCAAACCAATTGGCATACCAAAAAGAAAGTAAAAGATAATAGCCAAACCGGAGACTCCGCCACTTAATAGATGGTGAGGCACCAAAAAGGCATTTATCGCCAGACTAGAAACTACACAGCCTATTGCTACCCACAAATATTGATTGATTTTGTTTTTCATATAACCTCCGTTAAGTATTAAATACCAATTATAATTTTACCATAATATGGACTGTTCGCCAACTTAAGAATATATATCATTCAAGCCAACAGTTAGTTTCAAGCTTGCAGTTTTATAAGTTATATTCCTTTACTCCTGGGAATAATAAATCCATCAAGGAGAGGAGGGATTGATAATACAATGGCTGAACTCATCGAGCTTCAAGAAATGATTGAGAAACTACGAGACAAACTGTATCAGGTTTCCATAGGTAAGGCACTCACTGATCCAGAAGTTATTCGCGCAAGTCAAATGCTGGATGTGTTATTAAATGAATATCAACGAATGTTAAACGAGAAGATTAATAAATAGAGCCTTCGGGCTCTATTATATTTTAACATTGCAGGAAGCTGCTTTCTTTTGCCGAAGTATTAAAAAACGGACAAAGGGAGATGGCTTAATATGGATTTGTATAATGAAATAGTCGCCAAATAGCAAGGATAGAAGAAAACAAAGTTCCTATATCGCAATTGCCTTACAAGAATGGCATCCGTTTAGAACAAACGCCTAAGAATCGTAAACTCGAAGTTAAAAAACCGGATAGCAATTCTAATTTAAATGTCACTATTGAAAAAAATAATAGATGAACGAAACAGTCAATATAAAGAGTCTTCGGGGGCTCTGTTTCTTATTTTAATATTGAAGAGATAGAAGAATAAAAAGCATGTAAACGAGCGAACTATCGCTTGTTTACATGCTTATGTTTATCCTATAAACTCCTGAGTAAACATATAGCCATACGGTCCGCCTTTGATAATACCAATACCAATTTTAGTATATTGAGTATTTAGTATATTGGCCCGGTGTCCGGGCGAGTTCATTAGGCCGGTGTGGGCCGCTTCAACGCTGGAGTTGCCGGCGATGTTCTCACCTGCAGTCTTGTAGGTAACTCCCTGTGCTTTCATCAGATCAAACGGCGAACCATAAACGGGAGATTGATGCCCGAAATAGTTGTTGTTAATCATATCCAGACTTTTCATGCGAGCAATTTTAACTAAGCGCATATCCACGGTCAGAGCATTTAGTCCTATGCTCGTCCGCTCCTTATTAACAAGATTGACCATCTGCTGCTCCTGAGCCGTAAGCGGTGCAGTCAGCAATGCATCACTGGCGCTTGTACTCTGGGACGGAGTCGTTGGGGTCGTTGGAGTCGTAGTTGGTTTAGTAGTTGGGGTCGGTGTTGTAGCCGGTGTAGTCGTACTTGGTGTACTAGTCGGTTTTGTGCTCGTAGTCGTGGTCGGCTTAGTAGTTGGGGTCGTAGTGGATGGCTGCTTTACCAAATTATACGGAGTATAGCCTTTGCTAATAAGCCATTGATTAATTTGCTGATAGTAATTTAGTTGCTGATCATTTGCATAATACAAAGTTGAAGCAGCTTCCACTGGCACAGTAGCAGAACCAATAACTAAGGCTGTCAAAACGGCAGCTGTAACTGTACGAAATTTTGTCACCGTGTCACTCCTCTTTATGGCTTATGCCGATTGATTATTGAGATATTCTATTGTCGGAATCATTATAGCTTAGACCTTTACAATGAAACAACCCACAATATATGGATGGTAAAAATGGACGTAAAAAAGGATTGCCCTGATACTGCCCTATATTACAACTCTACCTTGTAATATAGGGCAGTACAAAGGACAATCCTGTTTTTTTACTTCTTAGCTTAAGCCTAATTCCTTACGCTTTTTCTCAATATGTTCCACGTAAATCTGCACTGATTTATCGGCGCTTGTTTCGACAGTGAGTTTCCCTAACCCCAGCGATTCGGTAGTCTCAGTTAAAGTTTTAACAACCACATCACTGCCGGTAACAGACGGTACAGGAGCTACGTGTACTAACCAGCCGAGAGCTATGGCGGTGCAAGCATCCGCTACCGCTTTTTGCTCAAGATATTCAGGTGCACCGATAACCAGCGGCAGTTTGTTAGTATCAACATCCAGGTCATCGGCAATTTCTTTAGCCGTTTGGGTCATTTTGCCAATATCAACGCAGGCGCCATAAGAAAGAACCGGCGGAATACCTAAAGACTTGCAAACCTCCTTAAGTCCCGGACCGCATTCTTCGGCGGCCTGCGGGTTAGTTAGACCGCCATATTGCATAACCGATGAAGTACAACCGCCTGACAACACGAGAATATCTTTTTCAATCAAGCCTTTGGCAATACGGAAGATGTTGCTGCCGCCTTGACCATAGCGAGCGGTAGTACAGCCGACGATGGTCGCGATACCACGGATTTTGCCGGCGACAATAGCATCAATTAACGGTTTCCATGACCCGCCCAGTGCTGCTTTTACCGATTCGGTACTAAAACCAATCATACATCCTTCAGATACATAGGGAGGAATGTAAACTTCGCGATTTTCCGCTTTGCGTTTGGCAAAAGCTTCAATAGCCATTGCAAGGATTTTTTCGGATTGCTTTTTCATTTCCTCAGGCTTAAATTCAACAATATCAGTACCAGGCATACGGATTACTTCATGAGTACTGACCATTTTGGTACCAAACCGCTTGGCATACAGCGGCAGAGTAGGAATAGTACAGTTATAGTCAAACATGAATAGATCAACCGCACCAGTTGCAAAGAGATATTCTTCACTCAGCCACTCGCCTTCCTGACCGCCATAGGCGCTCATTTCGCCGGTGTCCTTATAGTTCAACAACTGCTGTCCTTCGCAAACATGGCCCAGTACCTGCATGCCGCTGGCCCCGGCTTGTTTGGCTTTTTCCTGCCATTCCGGAGTGGAGGCCAATTCGATGACGCAATGCGCAGTAAGCGGCATATGACCGTTTGTGATGATATTAACCATATCTTTCTTAAGTAAACCCATGTTCTGCTTAGCCGTCCGGATTTTTTGGGTGCCCATTAAGATTTCCTGGAGTATATCAAGAGCAAATAGACCCTGATATTCGTTGATAATACCAAGCCGAACCGAAGTAAGCAGGAAATCAGTCGGATCGGCATTCAAGTTAGTCATGCACTTAGTTTGGGCAAAACCAATTTCACTGAAACCGCCGCCCGGGTAAATACCTAATTTCCTCCACAGCTCTTGCCGTTTTGGCGGGGCAAAGGCTTGTACCATAACCGACTCTTCCCAATAGGGCCTGCCCATATCCTGGAGAACCCAGTTGGCAAAGTTAATGGCCACTTTATTAACATCTTCATGGCTGTTTAATCCTGCCATTTCGGCGTATTTTAACAATTTTTGCGAATCACGGATTTTTAGCCCGCTGTCAGGCTTTTCTGCGGCTGCCTTAAGGGTACGCGCCGCCTGTTGGGCGTGAAAAATATTAGCCGCAGCCCCAATGGTAACATGACGGTACACAAAGTTTCTGGATACCATTACATGAGCATCAACACCACAGTTGCCACGCGGTGCTTTAGGGCTGATACGGCAGGGACCGTTCGCACAAAGCTGACAGGACAAACCGGAAGAACAGAAACTGCAGCGAATCTTTTCCTGCTGTTCAAAGCGGTCAAACACATTGGTCAATCCTTGCGCATGAACATGCTGGTACATCTCCCGCATGGCCGGGTCAAGAATAATGTTTAATGGGAATCCTTCCTTGCTTTGGTCGTGGACCTTAATATGCTCACGCTGCCATTTATGTACTTCAGGCATAGTTGCAGGCGATTTAGTAATATCATAGTATTTTTTTGCGTTTTTATGAACGTCAAAATGCTCGTCCGGATTATTAGTACCGCTGGCATCGCCTTTATTTAGTACTGATTCCACATCACCTTTGCTGGTAGTGTCGGCGCTTTTGATAAGAGTCGTATCAGACATATACAGTTATAACCTCCTTTGGGATTTCTGCTGTTAGTGTGATATCAAACGAGAAATTTTATTATTATTCTTTTTTAACTTTTCCAGGTTTCAGCATAATAACCCGTACCGCCCGGTCAAAAAAGAAATAGTCCCAGGCCCAGTTGATAAGCACCACTATCCTATTACGAAAACCAATTAACCGGACAATATGAATAACCAGCCACAACAACCAGGCAAAAAATCCTTTGAACTGCCATTTGCCCATATGCGCTACGGCAGCATTTCGGCCAATAGTCGCCAATACCCCTGGATTTTTGTAGATAAACTCTTCGGGCTCCTGCCCCTGCACCAGACGCCGGATATTATTGACGGCCGTTTGCGCTTGCTGGGTAGCTACCGGCGCCACCATGGGCAGCGGCTGACCTTCTGCCTCCAAATACGCAGCATCACCGATAACCATAACCTCCGGGTACTCAGGCAGTTGTAAGGTAGGCTTAATCACCAACCGTCCGAGTCCAGCCTGTTTTACCCCCAGCTTATCGGCCAATGCGGCTGCCCGGATACCGGCAGCCCAAATAAGCGTACGGGCCGGAATTGCTTCGCCATCTTTTAGGGTAACCACTTCTCCGTCAAAATCCGCTACCGGATTACCAAATCTGACTTCTACCCGCTTCTTTTCCAGCATTTTCACCGTAGCCGTCCCAAGATCATCAGGCAGACCGGTTAGCAAGCGGTTTGATGCTTCCAGCAATATTATCCGGGCTTCCTCATAGTCAATACCAGGGTAATCCTTAGGCATAACAAGATAAACCAGTTCGGCTAAAGCTCCGGCACTTTCAACGCCTGTCGGCCCACCGCCAACAATAATAAAGGTAAGCATCGCCCGGCGCGCGGCTGCATTCGCTTCCTGGGCAGCAAGTTCAAACAGTCTTAGGATATGATTACGGATAGCCAATACATCATCAATATTTTTTAAGCCAAATCCATACCGTTCCACCGACTTCATACCAAAGAAATTGGTTTCTCCACCTGCAGCAACTATTAGATAATCATAATCAATAGTTCCCGCAGTCGTCGACAGTTGCCGGGTATTCAAATCAGCGGCGGTTACTTCAGCCATTCTAAACGTAAGATTGGTTTGGCCGCGCAATATCGTCCGCACTGGATAAACAATATCAGGCGGTGCCAACGCAGCAGTAGCTACTTGATATAGCAGCGGCTGGAACAAGTGGTAATTATTTTTGTCAATCAGGATTACTGCCACCGGTGCGCCTGCCAAGGCCCGCGCTACCCATAAGCCGCCAAAGCCCGCACCAATAATAACAACTCTGGGCATCCTGTTATCCATGAACTCACCTCATACTTAACTTACTGTTATAGCATACGCACTTACCAAGAATTCCATCAGCAGATATGGTAATAAATCTTGCTCCCAGTAAAGCTATCTGCTATAGTAAGACTTAGTTATCGTTGCTTCTCATGACCATAAACTTCTGGATTGGCCGAGAAAACAGGCGAATTTGATACTTGGAGGTATCTAGATGAAACTGATAAAAGAAATTGCCGACTGGGCCTATAGCCTGGCGGTAGCTTTAGCATTAGCCATTGTAATCAACGCGTTTGTCTTTCAACCTACCCGGGTGGTAGGCAGCTCCATGGAACCTAACTTACACAATAATGATTATGTAATTGTATCTAAGCTTAACCATACATTTGCCGGCACTCCCGACTATAATAACGTAGTAATTATCGACAGCCGGGTTTTCCGGGATCGCAGCATAAAGGATGATATTGCCGATCCGGTATCCACGTATTTAAGTGTCTTAAAACTGGCTGAAGTTGATAATCATATCTGGATTAAACGCGTTATCGGCAAACCAGGTGATACCATTGAAATTAAAGAAGGTAAAGTCTATCGCAATGATACCCTCCTTGAGGAACCATATATTAAAGAAGCGATGCGGCCAACCACGCCGAAAAAAGTTGTAGTACCGCCTAATCAGGTGTATGTAATGGGAGATAACCGTAATAACTCCAGTGACAGCCGGTATATCGGCCCGGTCCCTGTCAGCCATGTCCTCGGAAAAGTAGTTGTAACATTATAAACAAAACTAAAAAAACAAACGGGTAAGAAGCGTATGCTTCTACCCGTATTTTTATTTTGCAATCTATTTCAATATAAGACCAGGAGCTCCTACATACGGAGTTAATCCCTAACCTTTATCATAGTCCACACTCCAACACCAAGCAGCACAAAAGTATAAACAGCTAAAATTCCAACCGACAGCCACGGTGTTTCCAAACCGCTGCCGATAGCCCGCAAGGCATAGGTAGCATGGGTTAACGGCAACAAATCAATAAACCACCGCAAAAGCAGCGGCAAGCGGTCGGTCGAGAAAAACGTAGCACATAAAAATGACATCGGCAAAAGTACATAGGTATTGAAACTAGCCATATCTTCGTGGGAATTAATCAGCATAGCGGCTACCAGCCCCATAGCTGCAAACAGCAGACACGTCAGCGCTAACGTCAGGAGAAACCCGATGCTCACTGCCAGCTTCGCACCAAATAAATAGGCCAGTATAAAAATTACAGCACAGGAAATGAGACCCCTGAGTGCTCCGGCCAACACTTTACCGGTTACAAAAGAACCCGGACTGATCGGTGCAATCAGGTATTCTTCCAGTGTTTTATGATATAAGCGGCTCATATTGAGAGGCGAACCAACCGCGCTAAAGCTGATATTCATAGCATTAAGCGCCATAATACCTGGCAAAATAAAATCCAAATAGCTGCCGCCATTTACGGCCATACCCCGGCCCAAGCCCCAGCCAAAAGCCACCAAATATAAAACCGGACTAATCATGCGTGATAGAACAAATTTAACAAGCCTCCTGTTTAATACAACCCAGTCCCGCCAAAAAACCGTACATATATCTTCCAATCGCAACTCTCTTCCAGCCCTTTCCTTCTTGTCTAAGCATTAAATATCTTTTCTATTACTATTGTTTAACAACTCTTAGGATTCGCCCAGAAATACTAAATATCCTGTGTTAAAGTTTGCTTTATGCAAAAATAAACTTGCCGCAGAGATTTCTCTCTTTGGCAAGTTTGTTTATTATTATTTTGTTGCTGCCAGCGCTTGCTCCAAATCAGCAATTAAATCGGCTGCATCTTCAATGCCAATAGAAAGACGAACCATATCATCGGAAACTCCGGCTCCGGTCCTTTGCTCACTGCTTAATTGCGAGTGAGTTGTGCTCGCCGGATGGATTACTAAAGATTTTGCATCACCAACATTCGCCAGGAGTGAGAATAGGCGAAGAGTGTTAATGAACTTGCGGCCCGCCTCCAGGCCGCCCTTGACGCCAAATGTCAGAATAGCGCCTGCACCTTTCGGAAGATACTTCTTAGCCAAAGCATAATCACTGTGGCTTTCTAAACCGGGATAACTGACCCAGGATACCAATTCGTGACTTTCCAGATACTTAGCAACTGCCAAAGCATTCTGGCTATGACGTTCCATTCTTAAATGCAGTGTTTCCAACCCTTGCAGAAACATAAAGCTGTTAAACGGACTTAAGCAAGCTCCCATATCTCTTAATACCTGCACTCTTAGCCTGATGATATAAGCAAGCTTGCCAAGCGCTTCGGTATACCGAAGGTCATGGTAGCTGGGATCCGGTTCTGACAGCAGTGGGAACTTGCCGTTTCCCCAGTCAAACTTGCCGCCGTCAATTACTACCCCACCCATTGAAGTTCCATGACCGCCAATAAATTTAGTGGCCGAATGTACGACAATATCTGCGCCAAATTCCAGCGGCCGGCAAAGATATGGTGACGCAAACGTGCTGTCAATAATCAGCGGTAATCCATGCTGATGGGCGACAGCGGCTACATTTTCAATGTCCAGCACGTCAATCTTGGGGTTACCGATAATTTCTGCATATAGTGCTTTGGTATTGGGTGTGATAGCAGCCGCGAAGTTTTCCGGTTTAACAGGGTCTACAAACTTGACCTTAATCCCTAGTCGCGGCAGAGTATGGGCAAACATGTTATAAGTACCGCCATACAAGGTCGATGAGCTGACTATCTCATCACCGGCTTGGGCAATATTAATAATAGCGGCTGTAATTGCAGCATGGCCGGAAGCAAACGCCAAAGCGCCAACGCCTCCTTCTAAGGCGGCGATACGCTGTTCAAATACATCACTTGTCGGATTCATTATCCGGGAGTAAATATTGCCACTCTCTTTTAAGCCGAACAAATCGGCAGCATGGTCGGCATCCCGGAAATTGTAAGCGGTGGTCATATATAAAGGAACCGCACGTGAGCCTGTTGCCGGGTCAGGCTGCTGCCCGGCATGCACAGCTAAAGTATCAAAACGTAAGTTTTCAGGTAATGTCATGTCAAATCCCCCTTAAATTTTAATAAGAAATTATTTTACTTTTGCCGAACGCTGTAAAATTAGATATAATAGGCCTCCTTGCAGTAAACATCCGGCACTAACCGGGCACCCAGATACGCTAAACTGGACGCGCGGAATTTGAACCATTGTCTAAACGGCTCCGATGCAGGAGCAGGCAACACCTTATTGATAAATCTTGTTAGTAACGGCCGCAATAGCTGAAAGTCAATCAGAAACCCGTCATGGCCGTGAGGACTGTCAATAATGGCAAAGTCGGTACAAACCCCTACGCTTTTCAGAATTTTAGCCAACTCCTGCTGTTGATAGGCCGGGTATAAGATGTCTGAGCTGACCCCTACCACCAGTACCTTGGCGTCGATTCTCGCCAAGGCCTCTTCACACGAGGAATATCCAGCGCTAATATCAAACAAATCCAGTGCCCGCAGTAAGTATAAATACGAGTTGGCATCAAACCGTTTAGCAATACTTTCTCCCTGATAATCAAGATAGTTTTCTACTTCAAACTGCCCCTCGCGGGTACGGCGGCCAAACTTGTAAGCCATAGACATTTCGCTTTGATAAGTAATCATTCCTAATGCCCTGGCGGCCGCAAACCCTCTGACTGGTCCAGGCCCACCGTAATAATCACCGTTTTTCCAATCAGGATCAAGGGTAACTGCCTGACGCCCCACCCGGTTATAAGCAATGGCTTGCGGTGCGGAATAGCCCGGAGCGGCAATAACAACAGCAGCATCGATAAACCCCGGGTAATCAACCGCCCATTGCAAAGTCTGCATGCCGCCCATGGAACCGCCAATTACCATCGCTAAATGGTCAATACCCAAAACCTCTAACAATCGTTTTTGCACACGAACGATGTCCCTGACAGTAATCTCCGGGAAACGCATACCATACGGGTTACCGCTGGCAGGGTCAATGGAAGCCGGTCCGGTAGTACCCTGGCAGCCGCCCAGGACGTTAGCGCAAATAATGTAAAAGCGATTAGTATCAAGCGGCCGGTCCGGCCCAATTAACGGTTCCCACCAACCTTTTTCATCATACAGATCATGGGCTGCCGGATGACTGTCACCTGTAAGTGCATGTGCCAGTAAAATTACATTGTCACGGGCTTCCGACATGTTGCCATAAGTTTCATAGGCAACTGTTATTTCTGACAAACTGTCTCCCTGCACTAAATCCATAGGATTTTCCGGTGTGGCAACCTGCGCCAGCTTGAGTTGCGGTCGCCATTTAAAACCGGGAAAACAAGTAACTACCATAGGGCATCCTCCTTTAAACTAACAAATATAAACCAAAAGCCCCCTCAATAAGAGGGGGCCTACTATTATACGCCTAATCCCTCTCATCTCCCAGGATGTTTATCCTGCTGGAATTAGCACCACTGCGTTGTACGCCGGTTGCCGGGTGTCATCGGGCCAGTCCCTCGACCTCTCTGGATAAGAGTTAAGTATTTAATTATTTGGTAGATGTATACATGATACCTAAACAAAATACATTTGTCAAGTATATCTTACTTGCATTTTACAAATTAGCCCATCATTTCAAGAAATGCTTGAACTCTTGTTTTAATTTGTTCTACGTCGCCTTGCGAATAGTCAGTTTCTATCTGCATAAACGGAGTATCTCCGTTCTGTTTTAAAAACTCCTTCACAACCCGGCTTTCAACATTATAGGTATGACAGCCTTGCCAGGTAATATCAACAATTCCATCTGCCTTGTAATCCTTAACAAGTTGGGCAAGGATTTGCAAGCGGGTAGGATTAGGACTCATACAGGAACAAGGAGTTGCCAGATACTTTTCTGCAATAGCCTCAAGCGGTGGTTTGTTTTCATCAACAAGCGTTACAAACTGTTTCATGCCTGAGCAGTTCTCGATATAAACAACAGCCGCGCCGCAGTCCTCAATAATCTTAATCACTTTTTCGGAACCTATGCCGGTAGGTACACCGGTTACTATAATCCGTTTAGCGCCTTTTGGCATAGCAGCTTCGCCTTTGGCAACGGAGTCAGCTACATCACTGATAACCGACTTCAGTTGTTCCGCAAACTCGGCCCGGTCGGTTACGAAGTTTCGCCCCCACATTAATTTCAAAAAGTCTTGTCCGGTTAGAGGAACCGGGTCGTGTTTCATGTATTCGGCCAGTTGCTGCATGAGTAACCGCTCCTTATTAAGAACCTTAATTGCTTCACGCAATTTATCTTCAGTTATCTCTGCATCAAGCTCTTTTTCCAAAACATCTTTTAAAACTTTTACCTCGCTTAACCAGTAGGCTTTATCATTATCGTCCAGGTAGCTCTGCGGCAGTTTCATGACATGTACAGGTTTAAATTCCTTCATTAGTTCAAACATTTTCTTCTTACCGTCGCAAGTTGTCTCACCAATGATGAGGTCAGAATACAAAAAGTACGGACACTTGTCGGTTACAGCGAAGCCATAGGACGACTTGATAAGCGGACAAAAATTCCGTGGCAGCGTTTTTTCACCGGCCGGGATAGCCTCTTCTTTGGTAGCACACAAAGCAAATCCCAGTGCATCGGCTGCTAAAACCAGCTCCTGCGGGGCAAAGACACAATAAAAGCCTACTACTTTTTTACCTGTTTCTTTAATCTCTTTCAACATTGTAAAAGCATCTGACATAGCTTTACTCCCCCCACTTTTAAAATCATCATTTCACATTATCCCAGGCAAACAGTGCGGCCCCTATAGAGCCGGCAAATACCGCTTGCTCATGTGTAACCATCTCCAAACCCAGTTTGGCAGCCAGTTGTCGCCGCAAAGCCTTATTCTGGGCCAAACCGCCCGTAAACATAACTGGTGATGATGGCTGGATACCTGATGTCATTACCGCTACCCGTCCGGCAATAGAACGATATAACGCCGCAATAATTGCTTGACGGGAAACGCCCCGGTTTACCATGCCAATTACCTCAGACTCGGCAAACACTGTACACATAGAATTTATTGTGCATTCTTCCCCAGCAGCATCTGCCTCAATATCACCAATTCTTGTTATATCAAGTCCCAGCGCATTAGCCATGACCTGCAAAAACCGGCCTGTGCCGGCAGCACACTTGTCATTCATGACGAAATCCTGAACTTTTCCCTGCTCATCCACCCGGATGGCTTTGGCATCCTGGCCGCCGATGTCAATAATACTCCTGGTTTCCGGCACTAAATAAACCGCACCGCGGCCATGACAGGTTATCTCCGTCATGGCTTTAGTAACACAAGGCAGATTTAACCGTCCGTAACCGGTTCCTACAATAAAGGCCGCATTGCTAGCGCCATAACTCTTTAGCGCCGTTTTAAGCAACCCGTCGGCCTGCTCCCGTGGATTCCAGCCAGAAGGGCAAATAAAATTTTCATTCCTTTTTCCATCATATAAGGTGAGCTTAACCGCGGAAGAGCCAGCGTCAATACCCACAACAACTTTACCGTCCATACTTCACCTGTTAAAAGTTTATTAAAGAATAATTTTATCACTCTAGTATAAATATTCTATCATTATATTCGCTGCCGCCTTTTTTATTCCTGCTGCAAAAAAAAGGTATTTTAACTATGTCTCCATAGTTAAAATACCTTTTAAATTAATTGCCTTTAAAATTTTATTCTTCCCCAAACAGAGCGGTGGATAAATACCGTTCACCGGTGTCCGGCAGGATAACAATAATATTTTTACCCTTGTTTTCCGGGCGTTTGGCCAGTTCTGTTGCAGCGTGAAGCGCCGCTCCGCTCGAAATACCCACAAGCAGCCCTTCCGTAGCAGCTACTTCCCGCGAAGCATTAAAAGCTTCCTCTGTTTTGACAGTGATAATCTCATCAATAATATCGCGATTAAGGACCGCAGGCACAAAGCCGGCGCCAATCCCCTGCAGTTTATGTGGTCCGGGTTTGCCGCCCGAAAGAACCGGCGAATCGGTTGGTTCAACAGCTACTGCCTTTATGCTGCCTTTGCGTTGTTTAAGCACTTCGGCAATCCCGGTAATGGTTCCACCTGTTCCAACACCGGATACGATAATATCCACTTGTCCGTCGGTATCAGTCCAAATTTCTTCGGCAGTAGTTTGGCGATGGATTGCAGAGTTAGCAGGATTGGTAAACTGTTGAGGTATCCAGGCATTAGGCATTGTTGCCAAAAGTTCCTCAGCCCGTTCAATTGCGCCTTTCATACCTTTTTCACCAGGAGTAAGTTCTACCTGCACTCCAAGTGCTTTCACCAGTTTGCGGCGCTCAACACTCATGGTCTCAGGCATGGTCAAAATTAGTTTGTAGCCACGGGCGGCAGCAACAAACGCCAAGCCAACACCGGTATTACCGCTAGTCGGCTCAACAATAACCGTATCTTTATTGATGATACCTCTGTCTTCGGCGTCCTTTATCATAGCATAGCCAACGCGGTCTTTGACGCTGCCCAGCGGGTTAAAGTATTCCAATTTGGCAATAACCTTACCGCCTAAATTGTTTTTACCCGAATATCTTTTAAGTTCGATAAGCGGTGTGTTTCCGATGAGTTCTGTCAGACTTCCGTAAATTTTTGCCATTGTAATCATCCTCTCATTTTTTATTATTAGTATTTTATCCGATGACTAACCCTCTCTAAACGCCCTCTTCGCCAAGCGTTAAAGAGCGGCTAAGTCCCTGGATAAGGGCGACTAACCTTCAGATGAGGTTAAAACCCCTTCTGAAACTAAGTCTACTTTATCCTTTTTCTTATCAGAACAAGTAAATATTCTGTCAAGCCAGAAAAATAAAAGGAGGCAACCGCGACTGTGCCAGCCGCCGATTGCCTCCGGTTTTCCGGTCAGCAACAATATTTATGTTAGTATCATGGTAGCATATATTTTATCTGACTGTCAACCGTTTAACTTAATAATTATAGCTTAGGAGTAATTTTTTCTTTAAACATTTGTTTGCCGTCTTTCATTTCAATAACAACGGCACTCTTTATTGGATTATGGTTGGTGTCAACAGACATTATACCTGTTGTGAGCTGCAGATTTTGAGTTTGTTCTAACGCTTGGCGAATCTTCTCCGGTTCAGTGCTATTTGCCCGCTTGATAGCGTCAATCAACAACAGACCAGCGTCATAACCCAGAGCGGAAAACACGCTAGGCTCTTGGTTGTACTCTTTTTTATAGGCTTCGATGAATTTTACTACATTGGGATCAGTATCCTGTGAGGAATAGTGGCTGCTGAAGTATGTATTGTTGAGCGGAGCAGCACCGGCAATTTCTACCACCTTGGAATCATCCCAGCCGTCGGTTCCCAGGAACGGCATGTTCATTCCCATTTCCCGGGCCTGCTTTAGAATTTTACCCACTTCCTCGTAATAGGCCGGTAAAAATACTACATCGGGGTTCATTGCTTTAATCTTAGTAAGAGTAGATTTAAAATCCTGGTCTTTTTGCAGGAAAGCTTCTTTTCCTATCACTTGACCGCCGTTTTGCGTAAATACGTTTTCAAAAGACTGAGAAAGTCCTTTAGAATAATCGGAGCTGCTGTCAATAAAAATGGCAGCTGTTTTAGCTTTTAATGTATTGCTGGCAAAGTTAGCCATAATTGTTCCTTGCAGCGGATCAATGAAACAAGACCGGAATGCATAAGGCCTGGTTTTACCATTATCAACAGTAATTTTTTCATTTGTTCCTGTGGGAGTGATGATTGGCACTTTGTTGTCCTGAGATACTTGCACTGCAGCCAGCGTATTGGAGCTGGTTGCCGGTCCTAAAACTGCTACAACTTTATCTTGGGTTATCAGCTTGGTAATAGCATTGGTTGCCTCGGCAGCCTCGGACTTATTATCAGCCAAGACTAAAGTAATTTGTTTACCCAATACACCACCTGACGCATTGGCTTGTTTAATGGCTAGTTGAATACCATTAACTGCCTGTTTGCCATAGTTGGCAACACCGCCGGTCAGCTCAAAGTCCCCGCCGATCTTAATTTCGTTGGTTGCCTGCTTAGTACCGCCACAACCGGCCAGCGCACCAGCCATCAGCAATGTGCTCATAGCTATCGCTATAAATTTTTTCTGCATTTTTTCTCCTATCCTTTCTGTTTCCCCTAGTACCTACCATCGGTGTTACATGAATTATAATGACAGTTTCCGCCCGGAATTTTTTTTGCACTGAGGAATTTGTATTTTGTGTTCATATCAAACTATACATCTTTACAAATTTATTGTCAATATGTTATTTAATGTATTTTATATAGGTACATATGTACATAGTATTGTGACATTTCTATTGTTTTCACACATAAAAAGCCGCTTCCTTAAAACCTGAAGAATAGTTACCCATCACTCGCCGTTGCGTATCCTAAACGCACTCAATAAGAAAAATCGTTTTGGGGCAATGCCAAAAGTAAGACCCCCTCACCATTCCTCCTGCTCAGCCTCTGAAAACTTATACTTTCTTATCTTATAAATAAAGAGATGAACCAATTGGTTCATCTCTTTATTTTAAATACCATCACCGTTAAGTCCGGTCAGCTTACCTACCCGGTATTTTTCCGTTCTTTCTACCTGAGTGATTTTACCAGACTGAATCTGGATAACGACTTTCCCATATTCCAAACCACTTACTGATTGTACAATCCGCGTTCTAATTCCATTACCCGGCCCTGTTTTGTTCTCCGGTTTAGGCAGCTCAGTCAGCCTGATTTTCTCCAGTTTTTCCATTTGAATTAGCCGAAAATCCTGGACTATCAAAGTTATCGAGCCAAAGCTTATATCCCGTACAGCCTGTTCAATATAAGCAAGTATTTGCTCTGAGATATTTGCCCCCATTTATCCAACTCCTTCACCGCCGCTACGCGCGCTTAATCCGAAATCCATGCGTTTCAGCTACTTTACGGCCAATTCCCCGAATCTTACCGGTTATACAGGAACGGCAGTGCGCCGGGGTGTCATTGATACAGATTTTCCCGGGATATATCAGATACATCTGACGATAGTCGCCTTCAGTAACGTTAGGCATTACTACATTAGCGCCTCGCTGCAATGCCAGTATCCTGCCCTGCGGGTTTAGGGTTTCCATAGCTGTGGTCGCCGGTATATTAATATCCGGCAACAATAACCGCGTCATCGCCATAACTTTAGTACTTAGGTCAAATGTGCCGCCGGCTTCCTCAGCCAGCGGGGTGTCCGGATTGGGAATAAACGGACCTACCCCGATCATATCGGCATCAATACTCTTAAAGAAAAGAATATCATCGGCCAAAGACTCCAGCGATTGCCCCGGTATCTCAACAAGACAGCCTGTTCCCAATTCAAAACCCAGCTCTTTCAAGTCCTTTAAGCATCTCACCCTATTATCCCAGCTCATGCCTGGATCGAGCTGTTCATATAACGCTTTGTCAGTTGTCTCAATTCTTAATAAGTAGCGATCGGCGCCGGCATCGCGGTAGGCCTGATATACTTCACGGGTTTTCTCGCCCACGCTGAGAGTTATTGCTAAACCAAGTTCTTTGATCTTTTTTATTATGTCGACCATGGTATCTACACTAAACCATTCATCCTCACCCGACTGCAGTACTACGGTACGATAACCATAAGATTTAGCCTTAACCGCAAAATCTAAGACAGTGTCGGGTTCCAACCGGTAACGGTTTACTTTTTTATTATCTCGCCTAAGACCACAGTACAGACAGTTTTGCTTACAAATGTTAGAGAACTCGATTAATCCCCGCAGATGGACTTCATCGCCCACATACTTCTGCCGTACCCTGTCAGCGGCTGCAAAAAACTCGTCTTGGTATTGGGTATCTGCCAGCAGCGTGACAATTTCATCTTTAGAAAGTATATGTGTTGCTTCGGCTTTTTCAATCAACGCCCTAATATCCTTATTGTCAGTCATGATATCACTGCCTCTCCAATAATAAAACAGTTGTTCTTTGAAATCATCATAAATGGTTTTTTTACTATCGTCAACAAAAAAGAATATAGATACGTATTTCTTATTAGCCGATATTATCTTTACTTTGCAGAATGGTTTAAATAGGAAAAGCGCCGCAATGGGCGCTAAGTCTTAATGTCTATTTTGGACTTCTGACATAACTCTTTGTCTAATTTATCTTTAAAAGACTTATCAGGCTTATTTCGTAAGGAATACGGATCAATATACTTTTCATGTAAAAAGCCTTTCGCAACAGGGTATACCGGGCTAACCTTAGTAACCTTCATAGCAATCACCCTTCGAAAAAAAATTGCCTTGGCTTTTATATTATATGCATTTATTCCTAAGAAAAGCACAACACTGAAACCAGAAGCCAATGGCTTGTTTATCCCCTGTGTTTCTGGATAAATCTAACCATCGGATTCAAGTTGATTTTTACGCTTCCGGCGGAAAAACTACGCTAAAGGAGGTGATTTAATGCGTAAAGAAGAAACTGAGATGAAAAAATTTCTCGATGAGTATGCAATGAGTGCCGGTGACAATGCGTTATCCCGCGAGCATATCAATAACTCTATTGTTTCGGAAGCCATGACTAATGAACATAAACACCGGGAAGCATTTGAAGAGTTTTTTAAAGACATGGAAAGTAAATAAATTAAACCGGCGGCTTTCGTCGCCCACAAAATAAACTACAGGGTTCGCAATTAACTGCAAACCCTGTAGTTTATTTTAGAGTGATTCTTTGTTATCGTAAAAATTTTATTGTAATATCCGGCAAGTATTTAACAAGCGTATTTAACATATCTGTATTAAAACCTTCGTCGCTAATCATTTTTTCAATAACACTCTTTTCGATAACACCGTAGGGCTTAACAATGCCCAAAAAAGGGTGATTGATTCCCGAATCAAGTTTTCCCATATCCACGTTTTCAACGTGAATACCTTCCAGATGAAAGGTATACTCCCCTACAACCTTACCATTATCAGATACTTGCAGCCCGGCCATGTTTTTGCGACCCGTAAGCATGTTATTAGCGATTGAGTAAAAATATGGATGTTTCTCTTTTAGTACACCAAGTATCTTCTCACGAAATGGTAAAACCTGCTCTTTAATAAGCCTATCGGTATCAGTCATATTTTTTACCTCCACTTATTTAGTCACGATAGTATTATATCCTCATCACTGATAGATAATCATGTATCGTAGTCCCTGACCACCAGTTTTAATTGAAGCAATCATTCTCATGTCTTTGTTTACTACTGTACAAGAGCCTTATAATTCAGGGATTTTTGACATAAGATAACATTAGAAATTTGGTGTTAAGCTGCTTACGCCGGGGCATTGCCTTATATATTAATCTGCCATAAGGAGATACTAAATTGGAGTGAACTCATGAGGATACTTTTCACGGTTACATAGATATGGGCGGCTGGGCGGTGGTCAGATCGGAGAAATTGAGAGAGGTACGTATGAACGGTTTTCCAAGTGATGAACAAATCGCGGAGATGACGAAAGAACTGACAAAGGCGCGTATTGAGAACTGGCTGGCAACCGACCTGTTTACATGGCAATGGTGGCTTATTCTCGCTGTATTTGTAATTCCCTGGGTTGTCTTTTACTATAAAGTAGATAGAAAACAGTTACCCAAGTTGTTATTATAGGGTACCCTTATTATGCTATTAACAATCACTATTGATCTTAGGTTTTGAAGATGGACTTTGGTACTATCCTTTTAAAATACTGCCGTTTGGTCCTCTGATTGCTTATATTGATGTTAGTCCGCTGCCAATTATATATATGCTAGAATATCAGTATTTCCCAAAATGGAAGGACTTTATTAAGGTATCGCTTGTAACTGGTTTTGTATTTGCTTTCTGTTTTGAACCTATTTTTGAAGCATTAGGGCTATATATCCCCGTTCGATGGACACACTTCTATAGCTTACCCGTCTACGTCCTTATGCCTATCCTAATAAGACTGATAGTTGAAAAAATATATTTATCTTCAAAGACACAGTAAAAAAAGATAATCAAGAAAAAAATTGAAAGTAGTCATATGGTAATTGAATATAAAAATTTAAAAGGCTTCCAGTACTCTGGAAGCCTTAAGTTTACTATGGTGACCCACCACAGAATCGAACTGTGAACCTATTGATTAAGAGTCAATTGCTCTGCCAGTTGAGCTAGTGGGTCGACATATAGGAAGTTCCGCGCTGTCGCTTGGAACTAAGCGATTCGCACAAGTTTCCGCGTCGCTATAGCTCCTAAAAACTTGGCTCTCTGCTTATCTGCTTATGCTTATATGGCTGGGGCGCTAGGACTCGAACCTAGGAATGCGGGAGTCAGAGTCCCGTGCCTTACCAGCTTGGCGACGCCCCAATCTAATAGACAAAATCTTTGGATACAATAATTATTATATATATCAATTAAAGATTTGTCAAATTTTTTAGGCCGTAATTGCTTTTTCTTCTAGTTTTACTTCTGAATTTTTGATCCATTTACCACAGTGTTTGCAATAGACGACTGCATCAGGCAACGTCCATGCCAATAGTTTTCCACACTTTTCGCAGATAAAAGGAACTAACATTGCTTGTATTTGATTATCCGTAGAAAACCCTCCTTTGTATCAATTGTTCCCATTACCTTTTATTTCCATGCAAATTTTAATTTTCCTGCAATTTAACGTAAATACACTGCAACTTATGAAAACTAGATTTGGGGAATATATAAAAAACAGCCGGCAAATACCAGTTGGTACTTGTCGACCGCTGAAAAACCATTATATTATATTTCTTTAAATATCTCTAAAATATAAAGATGCTCCTGATTTTCATATTATCAGGCAGTGTACTAGTATCGCCACCACTCAACCAATCCAGAGGCATCGCATCGGAACTAATATCTAATTCATAACGCATCTTAGTATCACGAACAATTGCATATAGTGAATCAGTATATTGAATTGAGCTTATTTTTTCCGAGTTTTTTAACTCCCCTAAAGTAGCGCCAACCCCAATTCCACTGGCCGTTTTATACCGGGAATCATACACCCGGATGGCAGATATAACTTTATCCTGTCCCTGTTTGCTGTTCGCAAAAAAAACAGTAAGTGAGGGCAAACCATTTCCTTTTTCGTATGCCCTTACAACCGGATATGTCCGTCCGGCAAAAAATTCTTCTCCATCCGCAACGGACTGATTACCAAAACGCTGGTACAGACTATTAATTGGCTTCCCCACTCCGATTGCACCTGCATATCCGGTCGCTAGAGTAAACTCGCCAGCCGGTTGAACCGCTGGCGATGAAGTCCTAAAATTACCTGAAGTTGCAGCAGGTGCCGAAACTGATTTAGAAGCTTGCACCTTGGCATCGTTTGCATTGGGGGCCTTAGCTGTCTTACCGGGAGCAGAAAGTGCTTTATCCAAGGCTTCTTTAAGCTCATTAATTCCGGCTTTTACTAAGGCATCAAGTACTCGCTTGTCATTTTTGGTCTTGGCCATACTTATAACATTATTGCCCTTGATATCACTAACGGTAAAGGTTGCACCTCGTTGCAGCAGGGTCGAAACGACATCCGCATGATTATTCCAAACAGCTTTCATCAAAGCTGTTTGTCCGTCTTTATCACGGGCATTAATATCGGCACCTTTATCTAAAAGCTGCCGCACCACAGATGCCTTACCATAAGCGGCGGCGGCATGAAGTGGCGTAAACCCGTCATTTTGCCGGTAAGAATCAGGAGACATACCGGCTTCCATAAATAGCGCCGTAATTTCTTTTTCTCCCCGCCCTGCATATTTGACAAAATCGTCGGCATTAAAGTTCACACCCATACGGATCAATTGGTTTTCCGGAAGATTGACAGCCTCCAATTTTGCTTTACTGTCCGCTATTCCGCAAAAAACGCCTAAACCTACGATAGCAGGTAAAAGAATTAACGCGAAATATATTAAATGTTTCGCTTCAATGTGCTTGACAAACCGTCCTAACACATCTTTTGTATCTAAAGATACTTTTGCCAAATCCGGTTTAGGAACCGCTGACAACTTTACTTGCTTGACTTGTCCTGTGAACTCAGTCATTTTATTTTTAAAGTTCGCCCACATATTACACTCCGCAAATAAATTAATTAATTCTTACTTAATATATTCGTCGAATAAGTACTTTTTCCCTTTTATCATTACAATTAACAAGAGAAACTTACCATATTTCATTAATAAACCTGTCGAATCATGTACATAAATATCGAAAAAGCTGAAGATAGCCATTGGTGAAATGTTAATATATAACCTTTTAATGTAAACGAATAGCTTGTGTAATGATGGCACATACTATACACATGCTCTTAAAAAAACAATTGCTGGAGGTGGCTAATATATGGGTAAGGTTATGTCAGAAGAAACGAAAAATAAATTAGCTCACGATCTTGGCTTCGGCGACAAGGTCGAAGACGGTGATTGGTCCGATGTAACCACGGGCGAAGTTGGTTCCATGGTCAGAGAGGCGATCAAACGTGGAGAACAGGCAATAGCCAACGACACGACAATGAATGGAGAGGCTCATCAACACGCTAAATAAACATGACCCCCGAAAATATCAAGTGATATTTCGGGGTCATTTTTTTCTATAGATCTATTATATGACAGTGGTGCCAGGTTCATATAGTACGTGCCGCTGGCTGTTTTAATGAGTTCCTAATTTTGTTTTAATCTACTAAAGATTTCATTATAGCCGCTTAGCGCCTCTTAGCTTAAGCGTAACCTTACTTTTTGTTCTTAAATTTTGCCCGATAAACTCTGCGCGCTTGCGTTCATTTGATATTCAATTAATTCCTTATATTTCTGCCCAATATCCGATATTGGGTTGACAAATACCTGTGAAGGCTTCCCTTCCTCTACGATCTTCCCTTTATCCATAAGCACAATTCTATCTGCAACCCGTAATGCAAAAGATAGCTCATGAGTTACCACTATCATAGTGCTGGCCCGATACCGTGCCAGTTCTTCCATAACGACCAATACTTCCCGAACCAAAATCGGGTCTAGCGATGCTGTCGGTTCGTCCCACATCATTAATTCCGGTTCATAAGCCAATGCTCTGGCAATGCCCACACGCTGCTGTTGACCGCCTGACAACTGAGCTGGCTTATGGTCTAAATGTCCTTCCATGCCAACCTTAGCTAGCGCATCGTTCGCTTTATTTTGAGCAGTTTCACGATCCATTCCGCTCATTACCAAACCAAACATTACGTTTTCCAAAGCAGTTAATCGACTAATCAAATTAAAATGCTGAAAAACAAAGCCGATACGCTTTCGCAGTTTTTGCAGCTCATCCGGTTCCATTGAAAGAATATTCGTGTCATGAAACAGAATTGTACCCTGATCTGGTTCTATCAGCCGATTTATCGTTCGAATCGTTGTAGATTTGCCGCAGCCTGACGGCCCCATCAAAACAAGAATTTCCCCGGTGTTAACTGACAAACTTAACCCATCAATAGCTCTTAAATTACCGAATTGTTTATGTAAGTCTTGTATGACAAGCATGTTAGCACCTGCTTATTTAAACTTGAGTTTTCGGCGGTTTAGCTTTTGCAGTAGGCCGGGACGGGCGTTAGGAATTACAATTTCACGCATAATTTCATCAAAAGATAATCCTAATGCTTCACCCGCACTAACTTCTTCACTGGCAATGGGGTTAATTTTTTCTGCATTATTCGCGATAAATAAACCCAGTGCTGCTCCCAGCATAGGTACTCCTATCCATGGCACATACGGAATACCTCCACCCGATAAAGCAAACATTGCCGTGAGAAGCAATGCACCAATGCCCATACCGTATAGGCATTCCGGGGCTGCAAAAACATTTTTAATACCATGCATTAGTCTTTTCCAGCCTTTGACTGGCTGCTTTCGAATTACTGTGCGCTGCCTCCGAATAACAGTTGCGACAGCAGTGTGGTCTAAGGTTAAGAAAGCAACTGTTGCAACCAACGAGACCAACGCGGCTAGAACGGCTTTTACCTGAGTCAAAATCATCATAACTTCGGCACGGGGATCAGGTTCTATGATCCCCAGTGGTGATGTATACAACGATGCGTTCGTATGTCCAATTACTCGATAGATTATTGGTGCTGCCAATTCGGTGGTGACATTACTCTTGGTTAGTATTTGCAGGCGCTGACTGGGTATAACCTGTCCGGCAATGAACCGATCCATAAGCTGGATAGACCGGCTAATCTCTTCATCACTTAAATTAGGTACGGCAGCACCAAGATACTGTAGCTGCGCCTCCACAAGCGGTGTATTAAACTGTTGCAATTGCCCCAGACGCCCCCCAGTTGTATTTAGGGTCTGCCGCGCCCCTGCGGTATCAAAATTACGTAAGCTTGCAACTGTACTATTACCGTTAGCCACGATACTGTCTATGGCAGTCCGAGCCCGCCGGGCATCAGCAGCGACACTATCCAGCGCACGCAGCCGTGTTTGAAGATTAGTAAGATTTTGCTGCATAGTACTCAATTCATTAATAGAAGACGCTACATCAGGACTTACCAGTCGAACCACTTGCAACGTTTTCACCAGACTCCCCATAGCCTGGGCTGAAGTGCCTACCTGCAATTGTATTGCACTGGTATCTAAACCCGCTAAACCGCTGGTCGCTGCCTGGATAGTAGCTCCGGCATTGTCTAAACTGGTTAAAGTCTGTTCAACTGCTCCCAAACTGGTGTTATAGTTATCAAGCGATGTATTGGCGATTCCAATCATACTTTTCGCATCTTGTGCAAATCCCGGTATTTGAGCGACTAGCTTGGATGTCTCTCCTAACGCATTGCCGAGATCACTCCGGGGATTACGAAAACTGGCGGTTCCAACAAGTGCTCCAATAGCAGAGTTGCTAACCAAAAATCCCTGGCTTCCGGACGACTGTCTTGTGTCGCCCTGAACGACCATGCCTTCTGCTGTTCCATCGCCCTTTACAGCCGTTACTTGCACCAAAACATTAGCCGGATCAACTGCTGCCCCAGGGACGACACCACTTGGTGCAGTTCCCTGAAATGCAATTACATCACCAGTATGCAAGGTCACCCCTGCAGCTAATCGAATTACAGTTTTTGTTGCATAAGCAGTCAGAAACTTTTTTAGTTCAATCATAGTACTTACAAAATAAGCCGTATCATTGCGTTTGGTATCCGCGGACACACTTTGGGCAAAACCAACTGCCCTATCGCCCCGAAGTGTATCAGCAAGCTGTTCCCCTAAACGGATGGGATTGTCTGGTTCACTGCCTACAGGAAAGGCTATATCAATTAACTGATATTGGGCTAGAAGACGCCCTATATCAGCATTTACGGTAGATGCTTGTTCCAACGACTGTACCAAGACAGTGACCGAACCCCCGTCCCGGAAAGCAAATAGAACCCCATTTATTTGCATGACCTGATCAATGACCAAGTCTTTGGCTCCATCGGGTACAGCTTTTAGGGTTATCCGTGGTTCAGTCATAATACTAATCCCTGCCCGCCCGGGAACGCTGCCAAAAATTTGATCAAGGGTCTCATAAGTTTGTTTTGTTTTGTATTCAGCAGGTATGCCAACCAAAAAACTTGTCAGTCCCGTTAAGGTTGGGCCTTCCTTTAGCCGGGCCCCGGGAAACACCTGATTAATGATGTTTTCAATCTGTGCCCGTCCGTCTTCTTTTACCTCCTCCCTCACATTAATCAGAAGATCAAATTCTCCGTATTTACCCACAAGGGAAGTTATGGTTTCCGAAAAATAGGTATTCGCCGTCATGGCCAGAGCTCCAGCCATTGCCCCTCCGATAGCAATGCTAACTATCAAGAGTATCACGACATCACGATTAAAAGAGTTTCGAAAAAAGGTACGAACAACCTGTTTTGGTAAAGAAGCGAAGGCTTTCGGCATAAGTACTAAACTCCTCCCAATGCAAATAAAACAGTCCTGCAATTACTTCTAAGTATCTGCAGGACTGCTTATTTTAGTCATCTAGTTCAACCTGAGCTTCCAAAACGAAGCCCTCTTCTTGTAATTTCTTCTACTGTGTTAGCGCTTTTCCAGTCTCTTTTGCTTTTTTGCCTGTTTTAAAAAGCTTGATTTTGCCGTTTTGAAGATCATCAAAGATTGTATAGACAACAGGTACCACAACCAGTGTCAAAACGGTCGAGGTGATCAGTCCGCCAATAATGGCATGTGCCATGGGAGCGCGAGCTTCAGCGCCGGGTCCAATCCCCAAAGCCAGCGGAATCATACCCGCAATCATCGCTACTGTTGTCATAATAATAGGACGCATCCGCTGAATGGCTGCCTGAACAAGCGCTTCTGTGCGTTCCAGTCCTTCGGCGCGCCGCTGCTTGGTAAAGTCGATCAGCAAGATCGCGTTCTTCGTTACCAGACCCATCAACATGATGATCCCAATCAACGACATTATGCTCAAATCACTGCCCATCAGCAGCAGGCCACCGATGGCGCCAATAACAGCCAAGGGCAAGGCAATCATAATCGCAAAAGGTTCCAAGTAGCTTTCAAACTGAGCAGCGAGAACGAAGAATACAAACAGTACCGCCATGCCTAATGCAAGGATCATACTACTGAAAGCCTCGTTCATAGACTTAGCTTGACCGGTAGCTATAAATTTATAGCCATCAGGCATTTTTATTTCTGCTGCTTTTTTATTAAACTCTTTGTTAAACTCACCAATCGTAATACCTTTTAAGTTTGCCGAAACCGTGATTTGCTGCTGACCGTCATAGCGCTTAATCTGAGCCGGACTGGTAGCATATACCGTATCTGTTATCTGCGACAGAGGAATCATTACGGCTTGCCCAGTCTTACTGCGAGCAGTACTTGCCAAATACACATTGCTTACATCGCTCAAAGCACGACGGTCATTGGGATCCTGGATGACTCGTACATCATAGGAGTCGTTACCTTCCTTGTATTGCGTAACGAGTTTTCCGTTAAACATCGTTTGAAGTGTATCGGCAATGCTGGCGGCAGAAATGCCAAGGTCGGCAGCCCGATCACGATTTACAATAATTTGAGCGTCCGGGTTACCTGCTTCATAACTGGAACTAACTTCTATCGCTCCGGGAACGCTAGCTACTGCTGAATGGACTTGCTCGGCAATGTCACTCAAGGCTTCCAGCGATGGACCTTGAATTACTAGTGAGACTGGCTTATTGCCTGAAAGACCTGATTCTTTAGAAACACTAATAGCAGCCCCCGGAATATCACTCAGTTTTTGACGCACTTGCTCAACGATCGCAGTATCACTTATAGTACGTTGATTTTTAGGTGTCAGTTTAGTAAAGATTGTAATATTCTTGGCATCTGCAACACTGTAAGTCATAGTAACGTTCGGGATGCTATGGATAATTTGTTCCATCTCATCTGCGAGGCTATCTACTGCGGCTACATTCATACCAGGGTCCACAATGGCTGATACAGTAAATTCCCCATTATCCGCGTCAGGGACAAAGGTTGAACCAAGGAGAGGCAGAAGCCCTAAGCTGCCGACGAATAATAGGACAGCTACCAAAACTACTGTACGGCGCTTTGCCAAGGCGATACGCAGAAAATTACCATATCGCAACGTCCATTCATCAAACTTGGCATTAAACGTGTTCCAGGCTTTGCCGAATTTACTGTCACTTTTCACTTCTTCATGCCCCAGATACTTTGCTGACATCATCGGCGTCAACGTAAGAGCAACGAATAAGGAAACAAGCACACTGGCTGCTACTGTTAGGCCAAATTCCTTGAAAAATTGTCCAACCATACCATTCATCATGCCTACTGGTACGAAAACGGCAACTAAAGTAAAGGTCGTAGCCATAACTGCCAAACCAATTTCCGACGTGCCTTCTAACGCCGCGGTAACCTTATCTTTTCCCATTTCCAGATGGCGAACGATATTCTCAATAACCACGATGGCATCGTCAATTAATAGACCTACAGCGAGGGACAACGCCAGCAAGGACAGGGTATTGAGGCTGAAGTTTAGCAACTTCATTGCTGCAAATGCAGTAATAACAGAAACAGGGATGGCGATACCGGCGATGACAGTGCTGCGCCAGTTACCTAAGAATAGGAATATGACGGCAATTGCCAGCACGCCACCAACAATGAGGTTAAATTCAACATCATCTACAGATTCTTGGATGTTTTTCGAGTTATCGCGGACCACTACCAAGTCAACGCCGGAAGGCAAGTCTTTCTTAATAGATTCCATCTGGCGCTTAATGTCTTCCGCTACTTTAACAGTATTGCTGCCCGATTGCTTCATGATATCCACACCAAGAGCTGCTTGACCATTTACTTTCGTGATGGTGCTTACTTCTTGAGTCGTATCTTTAACCGCAGCAATATTTTTCACGTATAGCTGAACGCCATCACGTTGGCCAACGGGAATATTCAGAAACTGGTTTACTGTAGGCACACTAGCAGCAGTCCTTAAGTTAGTATCCCGCTGACCATCCGTCACTTTGCCCCCTGGTGCGTCAATGTTTTCATTACGGAGACTATTTAGTACTTCTGGTATCGTCAAACTGTAGGCGGACATTTGCCGACTATCCAGTAAAATTTGAATTTCCCGATCCAATCCACCTTTAATATCTGCCGCAGCTACTCCATTCACGGCCTTAAGACGCTTAACAAGCACGTCTTCTGCTAGTACAGTTAAGTCACGCTGGCTCATATTCCCGGTTAGCGCAACGGACATTATGGGTGTATCAGACGGGTCAAAACGGGAAATTACAGGTGATTTTGCGTCTTCTGGCAGCGTTGCCTGGAGACCGCCTAACTTGTCACGTACTTCCTGAGCGGCAGTGTCGGAGTTGGTCTCCGCAGTGAATTGAATTACAGTGGAAGACACACCTTCACTAACGGTGGAGGTAACGTGTTCTACACCAGATACAACACTTACGGCATCTTCCACCTTTTGCGTAACTTTAGATTCTACCTGGTCAGGAGATGCTCCCGGATATATGACAGTTACAGCTACAACAGGTATTTCCACACTTGGGTATTGGTCTACATTAAGCTTTGTGTAACTCACGAAGCCCAGGACTACTAAGGCCAAAATAATGACCGTCGCAAAAACCGGACGTTTGATACTAATTTCCGTAAGCTTCATGCTTTATCCTCCAAACTCAGGCACTACCTTAACAGCAACGCCATCATTTAACCGGTTCACACTAGTTGCAATGACCTGTGCTCCGGTTTCTAATCCAGCTTTTACTTCAATTATACTGCCTGTTACTTGCCCAACTTCAATTTGCTTGCGAACTGCTTTGCCATCTTGAACTTGGAAAACGTAATATTGTCCTTGCTTTTGAACAACTGCCGACTGCGGTACTGTCAAGACTTTTACGCTCTCTCCGGTGAGCAAGGCTATATTAGCAAACATACCTGGCTTTAATTCGTGAGTAGTGTTATCCAATTTAATTTTAGTACGGAACATACGGCTGCTTGATTCGGCTTCCGGGTTCATCACTTCCACGGTTCCTTCAAATATCTTATCTGGATAAGCATCGATAGTTACCTGTGCTTTCTGTCCTTCCTTCACAACCCCTAAGTTCTTTTGTTCCACATTGATAACGGCATACATTTGACTTATATTTTGAACCGTTAGCAGCGATGATCCAGGCGATACTACCTGACCGATGGTGGCCGTTTTGTTTGCGACTATGCCATCCACAGGGGCAGTAATCACAGTATTAGCTAGTTGCTGTTCCGCATTGCCCTGGCTTGCGGCAGCACTGGACAAATCGGCCTCAGCAATTTGGAATTTACCAAGTGCATCTTCTAACTGCTGTGCTGATATAGCTCCTTTTTGATACAAAGAGTGATAACGATCATAATTATTCTTTGCTATGTCATAAGTGATCTGAGCTTTCCGTACCGCTTCACTGGCCTGGCGAGCCGAGTTCGATAATTCAACAGTCTCCAGGCGAATTAGCGAATCCCCTGCCCTGACCTGCTGACCTTCCTGCACCAGCACTTCGGCGATGCGGCCTGAAATTTTAGCACTTATCGCTGCCGATGTCTGGCCTTCTAAGGAGCCGTTAAACGATAAACTAGGTGTCGAGTCAGTATATTGTACTGGCGCAACCTTTACACTGATTGCAGTTCCAGCTGTAGCCTGCGTGTTATCCTCGGCCGATATACCAGAGCGAAATACCATCGTCAAACCAACTAGAAGTAGTATAGGGATAGCTAGGTATTTCCACTTTTGCTTCTTCATTGAATAACCCCCAATTTGTTAATCAACACATACCTACCGGTAGGTATGTAAATATCAAAAGAAAATGCGCTCTCGCGCTAGACCCGAATTAAGCTCCAGATGCTGTCCACCATCCGTTGTTTCATGCTTACAGACTGATAACCTTGCCCGTTCAGCAAAGCGATTATAATAGCGGCGAAAGCATCAACATCCGTGTCCTCCCGGATCTCTTCTTTTTCAACTGCCTGTTGTATCTTTACTGCAATGGCCTCACACAACAATTCTTGGTTTTCCCGAATCCTTTTGCTTATCTCAGGAAAAAGCTGCATAACTTCAATGGTAAAGTGAACATGATATGTGCAATCCGCACTATTTCCACCTAGCAGCTCCATTACGTAGGTTGCTAATGCATCTTCGACTAAAATAGCCTGGAGCACATCCCGCAAACTGGTAGAGCTGTTGAGCAGTTTTTTATACTTGGTCTCAATATGCTCAATAAGGAAATTGAAGGCGACTTGCAATAGCTCATCCTTACTTGAAAAATAATGGTAAATCCCGCCCTTGGTAACACCAACTTCAGTTGCAACATCAATAAGAGAGACTGACTTATACCCGCGCGTTAAAAATAAGCGCAAAGCGGCGGTAATAATGTTTTCCTTGGTCATACTATCATCTGCTCTCCGCTGGATTCCACCGACCTTCCGGTCGGTATGTTTATCATAGTATTTTTTCGTCTCATTGTCAATAGTAATCCTGGACAATCAATGGGCCGCTGTAATTGTGCGGGACTGCCTCTCGTAGGTGTTAAACTTATGGGAGGCAGCCCCGAAGGTTATAATTCTATATACTCTTTCAACCTGGCAGCATAGGCCCTTCCTACCGGGACTTCCGAGTTCTTTCCGGCTTTGTTTTTCTGCAGAATTAAAATATACCCTTTATTAAACCATGTGGCAATCTCTTTGATTTGATTAACATTTACTATATAGTTTCTATGGCAGCGAAAAAATTTATCGTCCGGCAGTTTAGCTTCGAAGTCATGTAATGTCAATTTGGTTCGATAGATTTCCCCGTCCAGCGTTTTAAGGTAAACAAGCCGATCTTTCGCATATACCAGCTCAATTTTATCGCTGTCAATAACCTCCATCCGATCGCCCTTTTCCACAGAAAACTTTCGGACACTAGGAGATTTTGCGCCTTCTTTACGTAAGGAAGTGCGCGGGTGGACGGCGGCCCCATCCAGCATTTTTTCGAATTTTCCCATGACCCGCTGAATATCGGCTTCATCGTAAGGCTTCAAAATATAATCCATCGCGTTTACTGAAAATGCTTTTAGCGCGTATTCATCATAGGCAGTAGCAAACACAATGGCCGGCGGCTCTTCGCAGCCAATCAGTTTTTTAGCCACTTCCAGCCCCGTCAGCCCGGGCATCTGAATATCCAGAAAAGCGATATCCGGCTTATGCTGTTTTATTAGCGAGAACGCGGCTTCCCCATCCGAGGCTACGCCTATAATCTTAAGATCGGGGTAGCTTTCATGTAATAGGGTCTGCAATTCTTCCGCCATCAACCTTTCGTCATCGGCAATAATGACTTTTACACCCTTAAATCTTGTCATCACCTGCGCCCCCTTCCTGTACAGGTAAACATATGGATACACACGTACCTTCGCCGAGCTTACTCTCTATCGATAAGCCATATTGCTTCCCGAATAATCGCTGGATACGGGCATGCACATTACTGAGCCCAATACCTATGCCTCCCGACATTTGTGAAACAGTGGGCATTTCTATGAAGTCCGTCAGCCGCTCTTCGGGAATACCCACGCCATTATCCCGCACCTGAATATGAACCTGATCCTTTTCCCGCCAAACACGAATCTCCACAATACCGCCGTCTTTTTTTGGTGTCAACCCGTGTTTAATGGCATTCTCCACAAGAACTTGTACGGCGAATACCGGTACAATTTGATTATAGCTCACCGGGTCGATTACTTTAATCACTTGGATGCGATCTCCGAACCGGGCTTGTTCCAGATAAATATAGTTATCAATAAAATCAAGTTCTTCTTGTAAAGTATTAACTTCTTTGCCTGGTTTAATATGCCGCCTGATCATATCTGAGAGATGTTTGATCAAAACCCGGGCTTTTTCCGGTTCGGACCGGATAGTGGCCCGTATAGTTCCCAAAATATTAAAGATAAAGTGCGGGTGAATCTGGGCCCGTAGTGAATTATATTCGGCTTGCGACAAGAGTACCGTTTGTACTTCCAGTTCTGAGTGGAGCAACTGTAAGCTGAGGAAATCAGCAATACCTTGCACCAGTTCTGCTTCGTACGGCAAAATGACACCGTTTCCTGTCTTGTAGACTTTAATGCTCCCCTGAAAGCGATTATTAACAATCATGGGTGCATCAATAACCGCACTTAACGGACAATCCTCATGCGGGCAGCCAATTTCTTTCTTGGTATTGGCAATAAGGCTTTGCCGGGTTTGATAGGCCCGTTTTGTCGCCTCCGTTATAAACGGTTGTCCAACAATATGATGATCGTCCCCTTTGCCGATAAAGGCGAGAACTTTATCGTTATCGGTCACGGCAACGGCATCGGCATCCACTTCGGTATATATCGTGGCTGCAATTCGCTGGGCTGATTCCTGAGTTAGTCCTTGCCGTAACATATTGTTGGTTTTTTGAATAACCCGCATGGCCTGTTGGGCGGATTTCGCCTGCGCTTTGTCCTGCTCTTGGTATACATCCCGAACAATATACACAAACAGCATAACTCCAAGGCTATTAGCCACTATGGTAGGAACGGCAATGACTCGTTCAAGCTCCCAAGCAGCCTCAAAAGACGCGGAAAGAGTAAGCACCATAAATTTCAGCAAAAACTCAGCGCCAAGACCGACAAGGAACGCTTTGCCAATTCCAATCTTACGGGCGCCATAGTGAGCGTATACCAATCCACTGAGATATCCTACCAATATATTTGCACTAGCGGCGGGAATCATAGTAAACCCACCCATAAAATACCGCGGTACAGCCCCAATAAGCCCTGCTCCCAACCCTACGGCCGGTCCTCCCAGCAAACCGCCGACGACAGCGCCAACAATTCTGGTATTGGCTAGCGAACCTAATACAGGTATCCCTAAATAATTGCCTACTGCCGAAAAAAAGCCAAAAATCAAAATTAAAATAGCTTTATCCTGCCAACGGTAATGCAGCTGATTCAAAGCCCTGCGGAACGGTGGTACTTGAGTGGTTAAATAAGCGGCTACCCCTAATACAGCAATATTTTTAATAACAATTTCCATCAAGCTTATATCCACAATATCACCTCCGTGTCCATGAAAACTTCCTACTTTAATTGTATCATAAAACATATTTGAACTCATAAAAATCGATATATACTGCATAAATATTCCTTTTAAGGAAATTAACAGTAGTATATCCATATTATAGTTTAAATAAGTGCACCGAATTTTGAAGCTCTTCCGCCAACAGAGCCAGACTATGGCTTGCAGCGGATATTTCCTGCATGGAACCTGACTGTTCTGTTGTCTTGACAGATACACCGTGCACCAATTGGTTTACCTCTATGCCGGCTTGTTCAATGTCCCGCACCTTATTGACCACTTGTTCACTGCCTTCGGCCATTTCAGCAATTGAAGCAGATATTTCGGTAATCCGCTCCGAAACCTGCCCGACAAGCTGGGTTATCTCACCAAAAGAACTCCCTGCTTGATTAACCATTATAATGCCTTGTTTAACATCGCCGCTTCCAGTATGCATTAATGACACGGCATTTATTATGTTTGATTGATTTTCCCCGATTAATCCGGTAATCTGTTTGGCTGCTTCCTGGGTTTGCTCAGCAAGTTTTCTTACCTCGTCAGCGACAACGGCAAAACCCCGTCCTTGTTCACCGGCACGGGCCGCTTCGATAGCTGCGTTTAAAGCCAATAAATTGGTTTGCCCTGCGATATCGGCAATTACGTTTACAATTTCATTAATTTGCGTGGAGCTGCTAGCCAGCCTCTCTATCGCTTGCTGTACACTATGCGTAGCCTCAGCAATTTTATTCATCTGCTCTACGGATTGCCCAACCGCCTCGCTGCCGGATACAATTTTTCCTGATGTTTGATCGGCTAACCGTGAGGCTGCAGAAGCCCCGCTGCTAATTTCCTGAATCCGTGCAGAAAGCTTTTCGACACCCCCGGTAGATTCCCGCAATCCCTTATGCTGCTTTTCCGTTGTCAGCGTTATTTTACTAGCATCGTTGGCAACACGACCGGCCGCAGCCGCTGACTGCTCAGCACTGGCTGTCAGTTCTTCCGAGGCAGCGGCTACCTGCTCTGCCGACTGAATTACCTTGCGGATTATGGCTCTGGTATTTGCAGTCATTGTAGTAAAAGCGACAGCTAACACCCCCAGTTCGTCCTTGGAATTAATTCTGACTTCGGGTACAGACAAATCCCCTTGTGAAAACCGATCTGCCATTAAGCTTAATTTTTGCAGCGGTTTTGCCAACGTGCGGGCAAATAAAAAACTTATTATTCCGCCAATTCCTAATACAATAAACAAGGTTATAAAAAAGACAGTTTTAAAAGAACTAAGCTTTGCCAAAACTTCGGCCGCGGGAATATTTACCGCCAAACTCCAGGAAGTTCCGCTAACAGGTGCGTACGCTAAGTATTTGGGTGTTCCCTGGAATAGATAATCCCCCGTACCACGCTCTCCTTTCGCCATTTTTTCTGTAAGTAGCCGCAGCCGTGGATCGACATTAGTATCATTCAAAAAGTTAGCTTTCATGACCAGCTCTTTCTCAGGATGTATAATGACAAGCCCATTGTCTTGAATAACATAGGCATGACCGGTCATGCCGGCCTTTAACGTCAATATCCTGTCGATAAGTTCATCAATACTTACCGTCCCCCCCAGCATACCAATCGTCTTGCCGTTGTTTTTTAACGGAGCAGCGACTACCACTACCATTTTTCCGTCGACCTTAGAAATAACCGGATTGGCAACAAAAGTTTCTCCCGTTGCCATAACCTTTTGGTAAAAGTCCCGGTCACTTACATTGGCCTGTGTATGGTTTGTGTAAATAGCGTTGCCTTTATCATCCACCAGAAAAAAACGAGAATATATTTTGTTTTTACTGCTCTCTTCCATCAGGTAGCTGATAGCCCTGTCCCGCTCTCCTTGTAAAAGGGGCGAATTGGCTAACATAATTATTTCGGCACGACGGGCCTCAAACCATAAACCTACTTCATTGGCCGCTCCCACTGCCGTTAACGTAAGTTCTTCTTCGGCGTCTTGCGTAATTAGACGGTGAACCTGTAAGTAGTTTACAGATCCTAAAATTCCTAGGGCCAAGACCAAGAGTCCACAAATTATAGTTGTCAATTTTGCCCGGATTTTCATATTTACTTTCTCCCCACCTCTATAAAATTGTCTATTTTTGAATATAACAACAACCCCTGACGTATACGAACGCCAGAGGCTGCTATTTTTCTTATTTGCTAACGGCTTGATAACCTACCTGCAAAGCTAATTTATTCATCTCTTCCGTACCCTTAGGCACTCGGGCAAGCACAGCCTTTTCCAAGGCTTCAAAAGTGACAGCACCCGTAAGCCTGGTTATTGCACCGAGAGCCACAATATTAGCGAATAATTCCCGTCCGCACTTTTCCTTGGCCAGCTGGGTTATCGGAACCGCGTACACTCTTTTAAAGCTCGGCGGCACGTCCCGGACAAAAGCCGTATCGGTAATGACAACCCCCTCCGGCTTTAAATCGGCCCCGTACTTATTGAGCGCTTCCTGGGTCATTGCCAGCAAAAGGTCCGGGGCTGTTACTTTAGGATAGTGAATACGTCCGTCGCTGATAATTACTTCCGACTTACTGGAGCCACCGCGCGCCTCAGGACCATAAGACTGGGATTGTACGGCTTCCCGTCCATCTCCAATGGCGGCTTCGGCGAGGATTATACCGGCAAGGATTAACCCTTGTCCCCCTGAGCCGCTTAATCTGACTTGCATCATATTAGCGCCCTCCTTCCATCGCTTGTTTGATTACCTTACCATATTCGACAGTATATTCAGGTGCGACTTGCTGATATAAGACACCTGTTACAAGTTTACCGGCCAACTGCTCGGGGGTCAGCTTAGCGACAGCCTCAACCGGCACGGTGTTGTCCCGCTGCCAAGCTAAGAGGGCCGCCGGTTTTCCTAACTTATTTTGCCGGCCGTAAGAAATCGGGCAACCGGTAATCGCCTCTACTACCGAAAACCCCGAATGGGCTATGGCTTTGGCCACAAGATCAGCGAGCTGCTTAGCATGATAGGTGGTCGATCTGGCTACAAAAGTGGCGCCGGCGCCTTTAGCTAACTCGGCCAAATCAAACGCCCGGTCAATATTACCGTACGGAGCGGTAGTAGCTTTGGCCATATGCGGCGTCAGGGGCGAATACTGACCGCCGGTCATGCCGTAGATATTGTTATTAAATACAATAACCGTAAGGTCAATATTGCGTCTGGCAGCATGAATAAAGTGGTTGCCGCCGATTGCCGTGGCATCCCCGTCACCTGTGATTACCAGTACTTTGTGTTCGGGTTTACTAAGCTTAATCCCGGTGGCAAACGGCAAAGCCCGTCCATGAGCTGTGTGGAGTGTATCAAAATTAAGATAACCAGGAGCCCGGGACGAACAGCCAATGCCGGAAACAATGGTTGTCTTGTCTTGATCAAGTCCAAGTTTATCAATGGCTCTGACTATTGCGGCTGTGACAATGCCGTTGCCGCAGCCAGGACACCAGATGTGCGGCAGTTTAGGCCGAAAATATTTCTCAATTAATTTTTCCATGATATTCCCTCCTCCTGTCTAACGGCTTGCCTCGGTAATAGCTGCAAGCATTTCCTGGGGTGTAATGGGATCATTGTTCCATTTGGCTAAGGAAACTACTTGTGCCTGGCCGGCAACAATGCGTTCGATTTCATCGACATACTGCCCATAATTAAGCTCTGCAACAATAATGGTTTTGACTTTCTTGGCCAAGGCCTTTATTTGTTCTTCGGGTGACGGCCAAATGGTGATGGGCCGGAACAGACCGGCTTTGATCCCTTGCCCGCGGGCCATTTCAACAGCGGCATACGCCGTACGGGCTGTCCCGCCAAAGGCAATTACGGCGACTTCAGCGTCTTCCAGACACTGTTCTTCAAAGTAAATAATCTCTGCCAGGTGATCGGTAATCTTGGTATGAAGCCTGGCAATTAGTTCATGCGAGGTACTGTTTGCGCCGCTGGGGAAACCGGTATAATCATGCGCCAGGCCGGTAACATGGAACCGGTAACCGTCCCCATAAGCAGGCATAGGCGGCACACCATCGGCATCTGGTTTATAAGGAAGAAATTCTCCCGGTGGTAATGCAGGTTTCTTACGATTAACTATAGTTAAACTTTCAGTGTCAGGAACTTCAATTTTTTCCCGCATATGACCAATGATTTCATCAAGCAAGAGTACTACTGGTGTACGGTACTTCTCGGCAAGATTAAAGGCTTCTACCGTAAGACTGAAGCACTCCGGTACACTAGACGGACTCAGGGCAATCACTCCCCGGTCACCGTGAGAACCCCAGCGGGCCTGCATGATGTCTGCCTGGGCCGGCGAAGTGGGTTGGCCGGTACTGGGACCTACCCGCTGCACGTTTACGATTACGCAAGGTACCTCGGCCATGGAAGCATAGCCAATAAGTTCTTGTTTTAGAGAAAAACCGGGTCCGCTTGTGGCTGTCAGAGATTTAACACCTGTCAGGGCCGCGCCAATCGTTGCCGCCATGCCGGCGATTTCATCTTCCATCTGGATAAAGGTTCCACCAACTTGCGGTAAGCGTTTGGCTAACAGCTCCGCAACCTCGGTAGACGGAGTTATCGGATAACCGGCAAAAAACCGGGCTCCGGCAGCAAGCGCGCCTTCCGCGCAAGCATGATTTCCCTGCATTAGTACTGCTTTTGCCATGATACATTCCTCCGTTCATTAACTTCCTAATCTGCAGTCACAAAGATAGCATAGTCTGGACAGCGCAATTCACACAGCCCACAGGCCACACAGGCTTCGGCGTCGGCAATCTGAACCTTGCCAAGGTCATCCAGCTCGAGTACCTTTTTAGGACAAAACTCTATACAAATTCCACAACCCTTACAAAGTTCTTTACAAAGCTTAGGACTGGTTTTTAGCATCTTTTTTCCTCCTCCAATGTAATAACAGAAACTTTGGCCTTAGTGCAGCGGTAACCGGAACCGGTTTTCGGAATCAAATTCCATTGGCTCAGGCTCTCCGACAATACTGATTTCCTCCCGGGAGGTCAGTTCCTTAGCCACAGCTTCCGATACCATGCATTCTGTCAAAAATAAAGTATTGGGAATTACTACTACCCTTAGTTCTTCCGGCGGGATGCTGCTTAGGCTGTACTGTATGGCTTCAAAAAGTTTGCGGTCATCCTCATAATAAATCGGCGTAGCCGCTCGCATAACAAAGGTGCTTGTCAAACAGTTAAGATACGTGGCCTGCCGGTCCATCTTATCAACCAGTCGTTGGGTGACAAAGTCCGCCAGTCCGATTCCGGTAGCATTGCCATGGGATTCTTCCGATAAATCCAGCACAGCAATTCGTTTTACTGCCGGCCGGGAAGGTTCCGGCACCCCTTGAATGCGTATCCTTCCGATAATATTGGTATCAATCCCCGTACCGCTGAAATTCTTTCCCATCTGGCCAATGATAAGGATATCGATATTATCAATCGGCAGCGAGGGCATCAGTGATTTAGAGTACACTAACAGCTCGCTTTCCTCCTGAATAAAATCATTTTTGGTTACCCCTTTAATAAGTGCAGTTTCTTCATAAGCATTTTCGATGATGGCCAGGCCACCCAGGATAGGCAGCTTTGATAAAATTACCTCACCAATCTCAACAAGCAGGCGGGGCAATTCTTCACTGCCAAAACCGTGAAACTGCTGGGCTCCCTGCGGCCCGCCCAGGCCTACAACCAGCTTTTTAACCAAGCCGCTTTCCACCTTGCCTTTAAAAGAAGTATGAGTCTTGACTCGGTTAACCACCAGAATGCCGTCTAGCGTCAATGCTGACTTTACAATATAGGCCGGAATACCTTCCCGGGTTTTCCCGATAACCTCACTTTCGGCACAGGTTATAACCGGAGCACCTACCTGCTCTTCGGTAAGGCCTAAACTGTCCAGCACTTCTTTTTGCCCGTCCGCCGTCCCGCCGCCATGACTGCCCATGGCCGCCAACAAAAAGGGCTCTCCACCATGCTGTCTAACATATTGCACTACTTGCCGAAGTATTGTTACGATATTTTGAATACCCCGGCTTCCGGCAGTAATCCCGATACGTTTACCGGCTACTTGTCCCGATAAATTCAACTTTTCCAGTTCAGCCAGGACCGAGCCCTCTACATCACTGACAAGCGGCCGGGAAAAAGTTTGCTTAATTCTTACCAGTTTGGGAAAAGCCATACCACATCCCCCTTATATTCAAGCTAATGCTAACTGATTTAGAGTAAACCGATCCACTTCCACCAGGTTAAGGCTGTGATAATCCACAATCCCCAGATAATCAGCCCCAGGATAATGGACGACTTCAACTGCTCAGTTACCGTATAATAGCCTGTTCCAAACATAATGATATTTCCCATGGTATTGAAAGGCAGAAACAGTGCGTAGGCCATCATAATCGCCAGCGGCATAACAAATGCAACAATATCGAAACCGAGAGTTTTGGCTAACCCGATATAGATTGGAATCATTACTCCGGTCATAGCGGTGGTTGTTGACCAAATGACATGACTGAATATACTAAAGCCCATCAAAATAATCAGCAAAGGCAGCAATGCTACGCTTTTCAACCCGAGTACGCCAAGCAGCGCCTTAATAATCCATTCAAAAGCTTTTGTTTTCATTAAAGCATCACTTAATGTCAGCACTCCGCCAAAGTACACAAACAGTTCCCAGGGCAGTGATTTTTCGGTCTCTTTCCAGTCCATAACACCGATACGGGGCATAAATATCAATAGGGAAACAAAGAAGGCAACCATTGTAGAATTGAATTTATGCAGCGCATCTGTTGACCAAAGAACAAGAGCTAACACAAAGTACAGAATAGCCTTTTTTTCGCGGTCTGACATCGGCCCCATTGCCAAGAGTTCCTGTTTGATATACTCAACTCCGCCCGGTAAGGCCTTAACCTCAGAAGGATATAGCTTTAGCAGCAGCCAACCGGTTATGGCGAGAATGATCACGTTGGTCGGAAGTGCTGCCAAAGCCCAGTAACTCCAGGTCGTATAAACCGAAAGTCCGGCTGCAGCGGCAATCATACCGATAGAAACGGGATTAGGAATAGTTCCGGTTAAAAAAGCCGAACCTGTGATATTTGAAGTAAAGGTACTGGCCAGCATAAGCGCTTTTCCGAAGTTACTCTGCCCCGGCTTAGCCTTATACGCTTCGGCAATACCTTCCACAATGGGCAGCATAGCTGCCGTCCGGGCTGTGTTCGAAGGTGTCAGGGGAGCAATGATAAAATTGGCTAACATGGAAGCGTATATAGCCCCTGAGGGTGTCCGCCCGAGTATTTTCATCATTTGCAAGGCCAGCCGTTTGGCTACCCCGGATTTAGTCATAGCAATCGATAAGACGAAACCGGTAACCAATAACCACAATGAAGCCGAGGAAAAACCACCTACAGCAAAATCGGCGCTGCGGATTAACTGCCCAAATTGATCTACCTTGCCGTCAGGATTCCCTACCCAGAAATATAAGAGTGTTACTACAAAGAAGGTGCTTACAGCGAAATTAATCCCAATTGTTATCCACGCGATCACGGCGCCACCAAAGATGGCCAAAAGCTTGTGTTGCGTTACTGTCATAGTTTCGGGGGTGGGCATTGCCCAGATGACTATACCGGTAAGAATCGCCAAAAGTAAACCGTATTTTCTTCCCCATTCTTCAATCATGCTTGTATTCGCCTTAGAATTGACAGCTACGTTTGGGTTTGCCACAGCATTCACTCCCTCTCTATAAATCAAACATTTTTCCTGGGTTTAGTATCCCTTGTTGATCCACTGTATCTTTCAATTTTTTCCCAACGGCGAAACCTATTTCACCTGTCTCCCATTTTAGAAAAGGGGCTTTCATATACCCGATACCATGTTCGCCGGACAATGTTCCACCAAGATCCAGAGCAGCTTGGAAAAGTTCTTCTACCGCTTGCTCTACCCGGGCCATTTCTTCCTGGTTATGCTTATTGCTTAAAATGTTAGGATGAAGGTTTCCGTCACCGGCATGTCCAAAAATAACCATCTTTAAATCATACTTTTTGGCAATTTCCCGCAGGCGGCGAACCATAGCGGGAATCTGGCTGCGGGGAACCGTGGCGTCTTCCGAAATTTTCGTCGGATTGATCTTGCCGCAAGCCGGCGAAATAGCCTTGCGGGCCCGCCACAATTTATCAATGTCTTCCGGTGTGGAAGCAGCCTGGATTGCGGTTGCTCCACACTTTTTGCATACCCGCATAACATGCTCGGCCTGTTTGCCGATCGAAGCCATACTTCCGTCAACTTCAATCAAGAGAATTGCCTCTGCTGTAACAGGCAGCCCGACTTTGAGGAATTCTTCTACTGCCCGGATAGTGAGATTATCCATAATCTCAAGCGTAGTGGGAATTGTGCCGGAAGCTATCATATCACTGACTGTTTGCGCGGCATCATCCAAGCTGCTAAAAATGGCAAGCAAGGTTTGTTTAGCGTTCGGTTTATCAATGAGTTTCAGATAGACTTTGGTGACGATTCCCAGCGTTCCTTCCGATCCGACCAGCAGCATTCCCCAGTCCGGGCCGGCCATCTCGCTGTCAAACTTATTCCCCAGTTCCACTACGCTGCCGTCTGGCAAAACTACTTCCATGCCCAGCACATAGTCACGGGTAATACCATACTTTACACCCCTGGGTCCGCCGGCACATTCGGCTACATTGCCGCCAATTGTGGAAGTTTTGGCACTCGCCGGGTCAGGAGGAAAAAACAGCCCGGCCTGATTTACGGCAGTAACAAGATCTTCGGTAATTACCCCGGTCTCGACAATAGCCAGCCGGTTGGCCGTATCTATTTCAATGATCTTGTTCAGGCGGGTTAACACCAGGCTGATTCCCCCCTTTACCGGAACTGCGCCGCCGGATAAGCCGGTTGCCGCCCCCCGGGCGGTTACCGGAACCTGGTAACGATTGGCCAGCTTAACGATAGCTGCCACTTCCCCGACACTGCCGGGTTTGACAACCACATCAGGCGGAAAGTCCCGGAAGGTTGCGTCAAAGGAATAACATATCCGATCTTCCAATCCATCCATAACATAAGAGGAACCCACGATCTGTCTCAACTCTGCTACCATTTGCTGCTTCATTTGTCTCACCCCCTAATCCAGGCCATAAGCCTTGGCTATTACTTCCGCAGTATGCAATACCTTCATAGAACTGCCTTTTTGTCCCAACCCATCGGTAATATGCATCCGGCAGGCAGAGCAGCCTGTTGCCAGTATGTCGGCTCCGGTTTTTTCGGCATTATCCAGCTTCCAATCGTTAATGGTCCGGGAGATGTCGTAGTAGACCATGCTAAAGGTTCCGCCGGCGCCGCAGCATTTGGCGGCATCCTTCATTTCCACATATTTCAATCCCGGAATAGCTTTCAATATTTGTCTGGGTTCTTTCGTAATCCCCATGCCGCGGACCATGTGGCAAGGATCGTGATACGTAAGCGTTGCCTTTACTTCCCGTAAATTATCTTTCAGGCCTAAACCAACCAGGAACTGGGTGATATCCTTTACTTTTCCGGACAACTCTTCCCACATTTTCTTCACCTTATCGTCTTCGATGATTGTCCCATATTCGTGCTGCAGGGCAGCGCCGCAGGAAGCACATCCGGTTATGATGGCGTCATAATTTCCCGCTGCCAGCACCCTGACGTTCTCTTCGGCTAAGTACCGCCCTACCTGATAATCACCGGAAGTAAAAGCCGGTGTACCACAGCAGCTCTGCCGTGAAGGTATAATTACTTCGATGTCATGCGCTTTAAGAATTTTTACAATGGCTTCACCGGCTTCCGGGTAAATATAATTCAGCATACAGCCTGTATAAAAGGCCACTCTGCCCTTTGGCGAAGCCACCTGGTTTCTCTCCGGCAGCCTACTTCTGAGCGGAGATGACGCCAATGGCGGTATGATTCTTCTTTGACTGAGTCCGGCACCAGGCAAGGGAAAACGAGCCAGCTTGCCTCTGCCGTTTGGGGCGTCCTTAAATACCATGCCCTGGAAGGTTGCCCCCATTTTTAATCCCAAATCAAACAACCGGCGATAGGTTAATCCGGTAAAAGCCAATTTCTTAGCTAGCGGTAAACCGTTCTTAGCCGCTAATTCACGCCTTGCACTTAAAAACAATTCATCGGTCCTCACACCGGAAGGACAGCCTGGCACACACGCTTTGCACAGCAAGCATTTTGACATTCTGGTCTGAAGTTCAGGGGTTAGCGCCAATTTGCCTTCGGTCACCGACTCCAGCAATTTCACCTTGCCCCTGGCGGTGGTATTTTCGTTATCGGCCGCTTGAAATACCGGGCAGACAGAGCGGCAAGTACCACAGCGAATACACTTTACCAATTGCTTTTGCCATTCGGCATATGATTTTTCCACTTTACTTCACCTCCCTTGGTCAGCGGTTTAGTATCATTTTAGGATCAAGCGCGATTTTAGCACGGTGTTCCAATTCTGCCAGTATCCCGGCCGGCCGCTTACCTGTAAGCCGTCCATACTTTCCGGAACTGACTCCCCCAGCCTGTTCCACAGCTTCGATAATATTCTCTATAAACGTATCCTGCGGATAGTTCTCGGCAAAAACTATATTTAACTTACCCTCGGCCAGTTGGCCGAATAGACTGGCCTTAACCCGGCTAGCTTTGGCTTTTTCGTAAAATATCTTGTAAAACTCTCCTTGCGCGGTAAACGGCATTTTGATTTCCTCGGTAAGCACATACTTATCGGTAGTCCGGTATAAACAGCTCCACTTACTTGCCATCTCACTGCATCCGTCACTAACCTCGTAAATAGCTCCTTTGTACTTCTTGATGAAGATCTCGGTATTTTTCCATTGCTCAGAAACTTCTTCACTTAAGCCGTCAAACTCCATCATGACCAGCTGACCGGAAGAGTCTGTGCGAAAAACACTTTGCTCACCTAGATCAACCCATAATAAATACGCAGGAACAATATGACTGGCTTTCAAATCTTTGATAAACGCCAGCAATTCTGCTATGCCTTTGAACGAAACGCTAACTGATTTCCGAGTTTCAGGCACCGGCAGCAGCTTAAGCAAATACTTCGCGGTAATACCAAAATCCGTGTACGGGGCATTAAAGAAGCGGGTAAAATCGTAGCCGGTCACATTTTTAACCGTTTTACCACCTGTTTTGAGGATTTCGCCGGAAGGTAACACAACTTCCGAACCCATAAGAAAATGCTTGGTACACCCGTACTTTAAACTGGAAATGGTAGAACAGCCCTCATAAAACAGTTCGCCTACGGTCTTATCCTGATAAAACAACGTATCAGCCGGAATAAACCTAAGTCCCTGTTCCGCTAATTTCTTAGCAAGTGCCCCAAGTTTTACTCCGGGTTCCACTGTCGCAACCAGGTTAGCTGGATCGATTTCGATAATTTCATTGAGCTTCGACAAATCAATAATTACTCCATCCTGTGGACCCTCGCGGTATACATACACCGGGTAATCAGAATCCGCTGCCGTCCAAAGCAAATGCTGCAATTCCTTGATGGACTGAGGCAATACCGATTGACTCACGTCACGCCCTCCTCCATTTACTATTTATACCGCTATACTAACTTCTCTCTGTGGGGTTACACATGCACTTTACGACCAAACGCAGGAATTGACTGACGAACCTGCGGAAATTGAATACGAAATTAAAAATCATCAGTATTATCTGAAAAAATAAAACCAATAGATAAACGAGCTACAATATTCGAGCTCGTTTATCTATTGGTTGACTATAAAAAGTTGATTGTAACTATCCCCCTTGGAAAATAATCGCAATAGAGCAAAGCAATAAAATATGTATGGTACACGGGAGCAAAGGATACGCTAAATTCAAGCACACCCGATTTAAGCAGGGAGGAATTTATATGGACGAAAACAAACAAAGTTCGGGAAGCATCATGACAAAAAATGCGGAAACAACTACCCCCGCCGACTATCAAGAAGGTACCGATATTGATAATGCGGGTGCCTTATATCAGGAAAGCGGTCTTGACGCTACGCAAGATACCCTCCGCAGAAGTGACCTTAAAGCTGGCAATAAGCATGCAACCAATAGCTTGGTTGCCAGAATGTTGTGGGGACACGAAGAAAAAGTCAGTCTAAATGCCCGGGTATCTGATGAGGGTACCTTGGACTTGAATGATGATGTACGCTAAATCAGGCCGCTCAGGCCTGTTTTTTATCAGGATAAAAAACTGTGACCTCTGTCACAGCGTAATGTGTAGTTACTTGGTAAACTTATACTAAAAAGGGAGGGTTACTCATGGAAAAACAATTTATAAAGAATATTGAGTTCAGTAAAGCTCTGGATTTGGTTAATTTAGTAGATTATCAACCGGGAAAAGTGGTAAGTCTGACTTTATCTCAAAATAAAACTTTAAGTATGACCCTGTTTGCTTTTGCCAAAGGCGAAGCTATCAGCAGTCACTCTGCTCCCGGTGATGCAATGGTGTATATCCTGGATGGCAAAGCAGAAATTACCATTGGCAACGAAACGATTACTGCAACCACCGGACAAGTGGTTGTCATGCCTGCCGATGTGTCGCATGCACTTGACGCCGTAGAAAATTTCAAAATGCTGCTTATACTTGTTATGTAACCTTAAAATGTATTTTCTGTATAAAATCCGATGATTAGACAAAATCCCGCATTATTTCCCTGGAAATAATGCGGGATTTCTTTCAACACGCTTGCAAGACGGCTGATGTTACTTAGATAATACGTCAGCCAACCGGTATAGTTCAGGATCAATTTCTTTTTTCTTGCCAACCGCATCGGCAATAGGAACCTCGACACACTGGTTATTACGGAACCCGATCATAATATCTGTTTTTCCCGCCATAAGAGCTCTAACAGCGGTCTCTGCCAGGCGGCTTGCGAGTAGCCGGTCAAAAGCTGTCGGTGCTCCCCCCCGTTGGATATGACCAAGAACGGAAACCCGTGTTTCCAACCCGGAATTGGCCCGAATATACTGGCCCAGCTCCAAAGCACTGCCTGCACCTTCGGCGACCACAATAATACTGTATTGCTTCCCCTTCGCCCTTGATTCCAACAGTTTTTTGCTGATATCTTCCTGATTAAAAGGTTCTTCGGGGACAAGAATAATCTCCGCGCCGCCGGCCAGTCCGGCTGTAAGAGCAATCCAGCCGCAATGCCTGCCCATGACTTCCACTAGAATGACACGCCCATGGGAAGATGCCGTATCCCTTAGCTTATTGATGGCATCAAGTGCAGTATTAACTGCTGTATCAAAACCGATTGTGAAATCAGTACCCCAAATGTCATTATCAATCGTTCCTGGTAAACCCACAAATTTAATACCTAATTCGCTTAACAGCTTGGCACCCGTAAGAGAGCCGTCACCACCGGTAACAATCAGACCTTCAATGCCACGGGAGTGCAAATTTTCGGCAGCTTTCTGCCTTCCGGTTAAGGTCTTAAACTCTTCACTGCGGGCCGTCCCTAAAAAAGTGCCGCCTTTTTGAATAATATCCCCGACTGAACGCGAATCCAACCTTATCATGTCGTCGGCAATCATGCCGGCATAACCATTTCTAATTCCCCAAACTTCAACCCCCTGGGCTAAAGCGACACGTACCGCCGCCCGGATAGCAGCATTCATCCCGGGAGAATCGCCACCGCTGGTAATAACCGCAATCTTTTTCACACTACCCCTGCCTCTCTACGCAAAAGTATATATATCAAGTTAGGAATTTTGTACTATTTCGGCAAATAATTCTAATTGCCTGCTAACTATTTTGGAAAATTATATACTGGATATTTACTAGAATTCCACCTGAAGCCAGTCTACTTTATATTAAAAACATCGCAACAAGGGTAGTTACCACAAGTCCCGATAATACCGGAATCAAATTACGGCGGGCAAGTTCAAACGGACTTACCCCGCAAATCGCGGCAGCCGGAATAAGCGCCCAAGGCACAAGCGTTCCGCCGCCAACCCAAATAGCCGCTATTTGTCCTAATGCCGTTAAAGTAGCAATTCCAGATCCAAGAGCCGCAGCAAACAAACGAGCAATCGATCCGGCCAAAGATATTCCCGAGAATCCTGATCCATCCAGCCCTGTTACCGCGCCAACAATTGCTAGTGTTGCCGCACTGACTCCGGCATTAAGCGGTACTACTCCGGCAATAGCCAAGCCAATGTCGTTAACCAGCCCCTGAGAGCCTTGAGGCAAAACATTACCCATAATTTGATTAATGCCTACATCGCCTAAATAAAAGAAAGCGGCAATAGGAATAACCGGTCCGAAGACAGTGAAACCAAACTTAAAGCCTTCTATTGAGTACGAAGTAATCTTTTCCAGCCCTTGGGTTTTATGGGCCAATAAAGCAATCAAAGCCAATATAAGTACAGCAGTTCCTCCGACTAAGGCAGTTGCGTCACCGCCTTGCAAGCCGGCAGCATACATAACTCCCACATCCGCCAGGAATAAGCATGGCACTGCTATCGCCATAAACTTCTTCATAGTATCCGGCAGTATATTCTCTATTTGCTCACAGCTTGCCTGATCATACAGCGAAACGGTATCACTGACAATCGCGGCTTCCAAGTTAGTATTACCCGTTTTTGCATTTAGCTCCCGTAGTAACAGCCAATAAGCTGTTACTGTAGCAACAAGCCCCATAACAAATACCAGCGGCATGCTGGCGCTAACAACATCATGCACGGGAATCCCGGCTGCAGCTGCCGTGAGTTTCGGCGCTCCCTGAATAACAAAATCTCCGGACAGCGCAATCCCATGTCCAAATAGATTCATAGCCACTGCCACACCAATGGCTGGTAATCCTGCTCTGATGGCTACCGGTACAAGTACGGCGCCAATCAAAGCAACCGCGGGGGAAGGCCAAAAAAACCAAGAAATAACCATCATTAATAGGCCTGTAATCCAATAGGCCTGCGATGGTGTACGTATAAGTTTGGCTACCGGTGAAACCATGGCTTCATTAATACCGGTAACCAAAAGAACCCGGCTCATAGCAACAATAATCGAGATAATCAAAATAGTTCCAAGTAATTCCGTAATCGCAAAAATAAAGCTGTTAAAAATACTGCTGATAGCCTGATATATTGAGCCCTTAACCATAAGACCAATAACAAAAATGCCGATAATGCATACAAGCGAGGTATCCCGCCGCAGCAACATTACTCCTAAAATCAAGAAAATAAATAATAAGTATACGTAGTGCAACGCAATAAGCTCTACTCCCATGCCACTTCCCCCTATCCTCAGGTTTGCTACAGGATATGCAGAAGCGTATTCGTTAGGCACTATGACTTCAATATTTACATCACTTCCCATTATAATGATCCCACAACTCCATTTGCCGCGGCGCTTTTTGCTTTTGCCTGCGGTTCTTTTTTTAACTCATTTTTGCATATTTATCTACAGCAGGGTTCGTAGAAATGGGGAATGGAATCATGTTCTTGATTTATGCTTTGGCCGGTGTTTTCTGTTTAGGATTGGCTCCCCTATTTGGAAAAGCAGTTTTAAACAGTGTAAATCCTATTACCGCCTTTGTATTACGTACAATGATTGCAGCCCTTATTATGGGGACCTGGTTTCTTAGCTCCCGAGGCTATGACGAATTTCTAACAATATCCCCTACGCTATGGATCATCATCACCATTGAAGCTGTATTGGCAGCCTTACTCGGAGACTTAGCCTACTTTTGTGCGTTAAAAGACGGCAACATTAATGAAGTTTCCCTTATCATGTCATGTGCGCCATTAATAACGGTAATTTTAAGTTATTTTATTTTTAACGAAATTGTCACAAGCTATCAGATTCTTGGCGCCTTTTTTATAACCCTCGGGTTGGTGCTTATCAGTTTATAATAGCAGCAGGTGTCAGTGAAATGGAAAAATGCGCGGCAAATGTCGCGCATTTTTCATTTCTAGATTGTTATGACTTGCCTGCACCGTTCATGAACCAGCAGTATTGAACTAAAAAGCAGGAACTGGCAACTTCCAATCCCTGCTTTCTGTAATCATTACCGTATTTTAAACCTATTTACTTGAGTAGTTAACTGTTCGGCAAGGTTAGATAACGCCAGGCAAGAAGACGCAATTTCTTGTACCGAAGCCGATTGTTCTTGTACGGCCGCGGATACATTCTGCAACTCACCGGTTGTCTCCTGACACGTTGTTTCCACCGCATTGACCGACAGGACAATTTGCTGGCTGCCTGCTGCCAACTGCTCTAAGGTTTGGGAAATAACTTCAACATATCTGGCAACTTCAGAGACAAAACCTGTTATTTGGGAAAACTCTGCATCAGCGGAATTTACCACGGCAACACCGTCATTAACATTCGTGATAGCAGTCTCTATAGAGGAAACTACATTATTTATGCCTTGATTATTTTGACGAATTAATTCAGTAATTTGTTGTGCCGCCTGGTCTGACTGCTCTGCCAGCCTTCTTACTTCTTCGGCCACTACTGCAAACCCGCGTCCCTGTTCTCCCGCTCTGGCCGCCTCAATCGCTGCATTGAGCGCCAAAAGATTTGTCTGTCCGGCAATGTTCGAAATAAGTTCTACGATTTCGCCAATCTGCTTAGACCCTCTTTCCATTTCACCGGAAGTTTCCTTAGCCTTATTGGCAGCATCGACCATATTATCCATTTGTGTTACCGCTTTGTGGACGGCGTCTCGTCCACTCGCTGTTGCGGCGGTGGCACTTTCCGTAACGTTAGCCATATTATTGGCAGTTGCTACAAGTTCTTCAATATTTGCCGACATTTTTTCGACTACGGCGGAAACTTGTTTCAGCGCAGTAACCTGTGCTTCTGCCCCCTGCGTTACTGTAGAGATAGACGCGGCTACACTGCAAGCCGTTTGCGCCGATTGCTGAGAGTTTTCGCTAAACTGTTCCGCTGAATCAGCCACTTGTTTGGCAGAACGCTGCACATGCGAAATCAGATTACACAAATTATTCGTCATATCCCGGAATTTTTGCTGCAAACTGCCAATTTCATCGCCGACGCCGGCCTTTATATTACCACCGGCGGCTACCGTCAAGTCACCATTGGCAATTCTTCCGGCCATGTCGTCCAATTCCCTGATTCGTTTAACGATGGCAAGCGTGCTTAACAGAATAATAAGCCCTAATATTACTAAACCGGTTATACCGGAAATAAGCGAGTTTCTTCCCAGTATATTTACTTGTTCAAACAGTTCGGCTTTGGGCACGAAAACAAGGAACGTCCAGCCACTCTTACCAATTGGAGTTGACGCTATCAGGGTTTCAACCCCGCCTACCATCCCTGTTTGCACAAGAGTCCTGCTTTCCCGGATGCCTTTTACATATTCTGCGAACATGCCATTTTCGACTTGGGAGATATTATCTTTTAAACCGTAGCTGGGATGAGACAAAAAGTTCCCCTTCTCATCCAGTATAACCGCAAAACCGCTCTTACCAATTTTAAATTCTTGCGCTAGCTGCTGTATGGGTTTTATATCCATATCAATCCCGGCTACCCCGGTAAGTTTGCCACTATGCATGATTTTCTTAGTCACACTGACAGATAATTCTTTCGTCAGAGAAGCTTCATACACTTCGGTATAACCAACCCCATCGGAGGCAACACCGGTCTTGTACCAGCCGCGGCTGCGCGGATCATACCCTTTGGCTTTCTCCTTTTCGGTAACTCCCTGCGAGTCGGCACAAGTCAAGTTTTCATGTCCGGTAAAAGCCGACTTGACCCCCGGCGTGGAAGCCTTTATCTGTTTAAGAAATTCGACTTCTTCCGGTTGTGCTATCTCTTTGGCTCCCAGAACTTCAGCAACCACAGCTACTAATACTTCCTTTTCCTTTAGCGAAGAGTAAATGGTATTGCTTTTGCTTTCTACTATGTAACTTGCTGTTTCCAGTATCTGATCATTAAGCATATTGTGCGATCTGTAATATGAATACAAATTGGTGCCGGCAAGAATAATCAGCATTGGGATTATAAGCATGATCAGCATTTTCGTCCGCAGCTGTAATGATTTCCACATAGTACCTCCCCCGCACTCTAAACATAACTCCCTAGAACGCTTCCTTATAGCAGCTGATTTAGACAGTAATAATTTCTTTAACGGTTTGTAGCAAAGAATGCTCTCCGTTCACTACCCATTCTTGATGCAGACGTTTTACGCTTACTTGTGAAAACAAATAATTACGGAAGGCGTTAAACGGCTTACTTTTAAGATCAGCTTCAGACATTTTATACTCTTGTTTGGCAATCTCGCCGAGTTTGGCTGCCATCCATTGGGCAGCCGGGGCGGTAAGTACATAGTCATGGTCACCCAAATGGACAATAAATCCTTCTTGTCGCCGCGGCAACGGCAAGGTTTTGCCATCTGCGGCCAATAAGCCGAGTTTGACGGGATCCTTATTATCGGCCAGGATACAAGCCGCTTTAATCCAGCCGATCACCTGGGCCTCATCGGCGGCAAAACCGGGATGATTGTGGGAGCAGGCAATAGCAACAATTAATTCAGGCGGCATCTCCCGGTAAATACTTTCAGCAATAGCTAACGTATGATGTACCCCCGTACCGGCAACACCTACTTCCGGCAAACAGGTCCCATCTTCCTTCCACTGGAATACCCACGGCTTATGAGTATCATGAATGAGTATCGCTGCCATAAGTAAATCTTTATCCATATGGTATCCATAAATATCGTAATAGGAATCGTAAATCCCCAAGGCGGTCTGCATATCAACAGCAACATGCGTTACCAGTCCGCCAGGATAGGCATGGTGGCTCGACCAACCGCTGCCGGGAGCCGACCAAAAAGGCTGGACATTTTTGTTAGGGCTGATGCAGGGAGGCAAGAACTGGTCATAGGCAGCGTCGGCCTTCAAATAACCGGCATCTACCAGTCTCTGTCTGGCAATCTCCTTTTCAGCATTGGAAGGATACAGTTCCATAAGCCTGGGTACAGGATTTTTTACACTTTCATAAGCAAAACTGCGATAACTGCTGTTAGAAATCTGGTTTGCACATTTTAAAAGGTAATTGTACCCTTTTTTGACCATCGCGGACTTTTCGGCCATAGCGGCCGGAGTAAGTTTTATACATTCATTCAGTGAGATTTTGTTTGCACCGTCAGACGCCGCTTTCGCTGCGGCGGTAGCCGGCAGCAGGGGGCTTACCGTCAACGTAGCCGCAGCCCCTGCAGACATGCGTAAAAAATCTCTGCGGTCAAATTCCTTTTCAAATAAACTGTTCTTCCCCATTTACCTCACCCATCCAACTACTATTTTTTATACTTGACTAACCATGAATCACATCACTAAATTCGTCAAAAATAGTTAACCTGTCTAACGGCTCAAAGCCGACAGCTCCCTCATAATGTCCGCGTTCCCAGTCAACGCGGGTTGCCCAGCCAAACTCGGCCATAGCATACTCAGCAGTCGCCTTAATGCTATATTCGTGCAATTCCGGTATATCGGTTGCGTCTGGTGTAATAGCAGCAGCAAATTCGCTTACGATACGGATATATTGCGCTTGCGGCAAACCGGTGATGTCAATCGACTGGGTTCCATTTTGCAAGCGAACTCGCTTAATACCCTTTATAGTTTCACCGTCATCGGAAACCTCTACCATAGCTTGTATGGAAGCCGAACCAGGAATAGTAGCTTTGGCCGTTAACACGTTAAAACTCCAACGCCGTTTTTCCGCTTTATAGGCAGGTTTAAAATCGACAGGCCGCCGCCATTCGGTCTTATGGATGCCCCGCGTTTCAATATCCCTGAAATCAAGCCAGACCAGTAGATCTTGCTCGTGCGAACCCTTTGCCTCCGGGTGTTCATAAATATACGCGAGTTCTTCCTGACTGAGTTTTGCTTTGTAAAAGCGTACCTGTCCAATTTGCGCCGGCAGATGGGTAAAATATTTCGGCCTGCCGATTTCCGGAATAACATGTCCAATATACGAATAGCCGACAAACAGCGGAAACCCTTCCCAATTACGCAGCACTTCATTTTCTGCTATCCCGGCAATTTGGGCTACCTGTTGACAGTCGACGTAGGATGCACCGCCGGTCTGTTTATCAAAGACTGACGTATATTGGGCCCAATCTCCCTGTTTGATTTTTCCCCCTTGCCAAGTATATTCATTACTGCCATGGCAAGTACCCCATTTCAAGCCGCCACTTCTTTCCACAGCCATCCGCAAAAGATACGTTGCCCCCCAGCCGATGGAAGCACCTTTTAACAAAAGAGGGTTATGCCCCATCTCCTCTTCGGTTGCCAGCCGGGTAATATTAGCCCAGACCACCCCGGTGTAACCGTCAGTTACCCGCAGGTTTTCACTGTCCGGAATCTCAATATAATCACCGTAGTCAGCCAAGGTTACGGTTACTCCATCCTTACCGCTGGCTATTCGCGGTGCTCCGCGTAACCAGGCATGGTTGCCTCTGCCTGATTTGTCCCGAATGACCGGGCATCCTTTTAACGTACCCTGTATTTTTACTTCCCGTGGTTCTAAATGTGCAACTCGCAGTTGATAAACGCCACCCCGGCAAAACTGGTAAACAAACTGTATAACCCGTTTTTCATAGGGTAGTAATTCTAACTTTTTACAATCGGCCCTGTTATCATCAATATAAAGATCGATTTCCGCCATCGTTACCGTATTATGGTTATTTGTCACAACTGCCGAGACAAACACACAATCACTATGCGGCCCCTGACCGACTTTGACCTTGCAATTTTCTAAGAAAAATGGTTCCAGACGCTTAACCTCGATGGTTTTCGTTACGCCGCCAACAGAGATTGTATGCTTCCCGGCGCCGGTAAAGTTATACCCGGTTTGCACCCTTTTTTCTTCCCCGGGATTTAGAACAACAACACGTTCTTTACCGCTAACCCCAAACAGATTCTGGACGGTAACCTTATCATTATCCCTAATCGCAAGCGTAACGGCAGCCAATCCCTGTCCTTGGTTGCTTGCTGTTCCCTCAATCAGGACAGTATTACTTTGTTCATCAGCCGAATTTCGGATCGCAATATCTGTAAACACCACTTGCGGCTCTTGTTTGACAAGTATAACCTCATCAACAAGTTTACTTTCATGCGTAGCAGTAAAACCGTACGTTTTAAATACAAGTTTTTCTCCCGAAATGCAAATACTGCCGTAGTTGGTGGTTCCGGTAGCTACTATTTCGGGGAAATCGGGCAATATCCGTTCACCCGCGGTACCGTAGTCAATCGTACACCCGGGATCGTGCGGGCTTCCCTGCGTAATATAGACAGTTTTTGCACCAACGTCCGGATTAACAGATATATTTTTTATATAATAATGGAGATGACCGGCCACAACTAAATCGACATTATGCTCTTCCACCACGCTGACAATCCGTTTGTTAGTGAACTCGTCTGTATAAGGGTGATGCAGAACAACAATCCGCCAGGTTGAATTTTGCGCATCCACGGACTGTAAATCCTCGTGCAACCAAGTAATGGTGTCGTCAATAATACTCTGCGTCACTTCACCCACCGGATAGTTGGAACCAATTGCATTCATTTCATAAAAGCCCCACGGATTACTGTTAAGCATCGTAATATGGGTATTACCATACGTGAAGGAAAAATTGCGCCCTGTTCTATCGGTATGGTAGGTGTCTTTTTGGGGCTTTAGCAGCATGTCATCAAAATAAGGCCCTTCATCATGATTTCCGTAAATATATACAACAGGTATGTGCTTTAAAAAGTTGGCGCCTTTTTGAAACCAATTGTTGTTATATTGTTCTTTTTGAAAACCAGTACCCATGGAAATGTCACCCGAATGGACGATAAAATCCGGCTGATACTCTATAGCGGCCCTGGTGAAATCCTCACAGGTAGTGAACAAATGCGAATCGCTCAAGGTAACTATCCGTATTTCGCCCGGATTTTCCTGTAATGTTTTAAAACTTCCTATCCGGCTTTCTCCCGACTCTAATTCGATTTTATAGGAATAGGATGTAGCCGGCAGTAAATTGGTAAGAGTTGCCCGGTACATGGCTATTCCGGCAGGACTGTCTTTCCAGTGAGCCCCTTGCTGACACGGCACGGTCATCTCATTACTAAAACTTTCCTGTACCCCGTATAATAGTTTGGCTCTAACAGGTATATTGGTTTCCCAGGTTATGGTTAAACCCGTGGCAGTAGGTGCTAATAAATAGGGCCCGTTCACTATTGCGGATAAGCTATTCACTGCTACTCCTCCATTTAAAAAAAGCAAGATAAACTCATACTTAATGGCATTAATGAGTTTTAATAGTCATGTTTTTTAGCCCAATCTGACCAGCTCATAGGTAAATTGTCCGGGCTTTGTCTTACGTAATCATAAAAATGCTTGATAAATTGGGCACGTTCAATATACGCTTTGCGTTTCCAATTCTTTTTAGTTGGCGAAACTTCACGCAAATCGACAATACCAATCAGTGCCTGCCGCTTCATAATATCGTCAAAACTGACTTTTTTGGCATTTTTCAATATATCAGCCATAGCCATAAAAATAGTGGTACGGCCCATGCCGGCATAGCAGTGGAAATGCAGCCACGTATCTTTAGGTAATTGTTTATAAAACTGCAAAAACTTATCTACTTCCGCATCGTCCGGACGAAAATGATCCGCTAATGCCAGGCGGTAATAACCTGCCCCATGCGCTCTGACCACTTCTTCTTCTGTACGGACGCTGTTCACAGTCAGTTGAAAGGGTTCTCCCAATTTATCAGTGGAATCATTATATTTGTAAATAGATACCGGCGAATTAGCCAGGGCCTCCTGTAATAAAGCCCGCTCAATGGGTATGACCTGTTCCAGCGTTTTGCCGTCATTTCCCCAGTTGTTATCGGCAAACCAACTTACTGCCATCCCATCTAAATAGCCGTGAGATTCTTGCCGCAAATCGACTACGATCACTTTTTTACTGGGGATCTTCGCTAACAGTTGTGTTAATTCCAATTCGGAAAATATACTGCTGCCGGAGATATGTAAGTCGGCTAAGCCTTCCTGGGAAGGCAGTTTAGTCTCTTTCGTCGTGACTTTAAAAGGATCAGCGGATGTTCTAAAGTTTCTTGGTAACTGTAAAATATCTTCGCGGTCAACTTTTAAAACAGGAGCTTTCGACATTTCGTTGGCCATCGCTGCTAACGAAACCTGACAAAGTAAAATACCTGTCAAAAACAAGGTACAAAGCAAGGTTTTGAATGACACTCTTCGCATAATTCTCTTCCCCCTTAAAGCGGCTCATTACCGGTTATTGCTACGCATGCTTACAGCTTCCATACAGCGAATGGTTATTCGCAGTATGGAAGCTATAATTTAGTCTAGGAATTCCGGTTCAAATGGGCCATAATCTTTTCCATTGAACTGTTAATTACGTTTTCTAGCGGATACCCGCATTCTGCCAACATCTCGCAGGCATAATCAAACCGTCCTACCACCATATGATAGTGCGCATCTGAACCTACAGCCAGCTTAGCCCCCCAGCGCTTGGCATAGTGGATAATTTCAGCACAAATTTCGCGGCTGCCCGGGCGGGCCGCCGGTGAACTGTTGTTAATCTCCAAAGCAACTCTATATTCGGCTGCGGCTCTCACAACCTCTTCCACATCGATGGGATACAGCGGCGCATCCGGATGCCCAATGATATCCACATGCGGATTAATAATGGCTCCGATATACATTGCCGTATTTTGATCAATAGTGCCTACCGGTGTGCATTCTTTGTGGCAGCTGGCAATGACCACATCCAGCTGAGCCAGCCGGCTTTGCTCCATATCCAGCTCACCACGAAAGTTCATGATATTAGCCTCCGCACCCTTTAACACTGTTATCCCAAACATCTCAGAGGGAATATCGCGGTAGGTATTAAAATAAGCGTCTTTCACACTGCCGGGATAGCCAGGTCCGTGTTCTGTTAAAGCTACTGCCTGCAGCTTACTATCAGCGGCAGCCCGGATTACCTCGGTAACTGTGCTAAATCCATGTCCACAACTCAAAGTATGTGTATGCAAATCAGCAACAAAACCCATATACCTCACTCCAAATTAGTGTCCGCAGCTAACAGACTGCTCAGCAGTTTTTTCTTTTTTCTTCGCCCATAAGGTGGGGATAAGTAAAACAATCATAATAGCAACCGAGCCCATCCAGAACATCATAATGTTATCAAAATTATATACTGCCTTGCCATTTACTATCGTTTTGCTGGCGTCCATCAGCCAGCCGTTAGCAATGTCCTGGATTGCTGCTCCGGCATAAGCCAGTAAACCTACTGTCCCCATAGCTGCCCCGGCTGCTTTTTGTGAGCAAAGGTCAACGGCCAGCATACCGCCAACAAAGCAGAGGATAACACCTAACCCAAACCCGAAGGTCGCAACCCAAACGGTATCCAGCAAGTGGTTCCCGGGAGGAGTTAAACAGAAGCCGACAATGCCGGCCAGCATAACAAAGCCGAAGAATATGGTTGTTAACGCATGGTATGATTTGAAAATCTTGTCAGAGATAAAACCGGAGGCAAAGGATCCCAAGCCACCCATCAGTGGTGTTACAGCCAATACACTGCCTGCGGCCACTAAGTCATAACCCTTACACTCTTGCAGGAAGATTACGCCCCAGCTGTTAATCGAGTAACGGGCAACACCCATAAAGGCAGCGCTCAATGCAATTAACCAAATATACGGATTTTTGATTACTTCGAGCTGCGCATCTCTTGTAGTCTTAACTTTTTCTTTCTTTACCTCTGCAACTTCACCCTTGAACTCATTAGCGGTAGGCAAACCATAGGCCTCAGGGCGGTCCCACATGAATTTATACATGAGGTAAGAAAGGAATATGCAAGCTAGTCCAGGATACAAGAAGGCCGATTGCCAACCAAAGTGAACGATTAGCATGGCGGAAAAGATAAAGGTTGCTCCTTCGCCAATATAGTGGGCAATACTAAATACCCCGTATTGCGTTGCTACTTCTTTCTTAGAAAACCATTGGGTTATGGAAACAATACACGGCGCCGAACCCATCGACTGAAACCAACCATTAACAAACCACAGAACTAAAAATGCATAGAAATAAGGGGTAAACCCAAGGATAACATTCACTATCGCACAGCCTAACAGACCAACCGGCACTAACTTTTTAACATTACAACGGTCACCAATAAATCCATGAAAAAACTTACCAAAAGCATAAGCAATAAGTAGTCCGGCACCGATTTGACCGAGCTCCGTGGCAGTAAAACCTGCTTGAATCATTGGTTTCTTAGCAACACCTAAGGTCATTTTCACTACATAATACATGCCATAACCGATAATCATGGCCGTCATTGCCTGCCATCGCGCCTTGGTAAACATCTGTTTAATTGTTTCGGGATCTTCAATGCGCGGTTTGGCTTCGCCAGTTAAAAACCACTTGAAAATGTTCATACCGTACTCTCCTCTTGAGATATATTTTCGGCCCAATAAGTATTTATTGTATGTTGTTCACAGAATTTTCCAAAAATACTCATTGTGCTGAATTCCCTGTCAGTCAGTCTTTTCCGAAAATTTCTCTTAAACCATAGCCAGTATAGACAATCTTTTATTGGGAGTACCATCCGGACGCAGCGTCCGGATGGTACCGCCACAGTTAGCTTAATTATGCGCAGGCTATTCTTGTAATGTAACGGGTCTGCCTTCTTCATATGACTTCTTGGCAGCAAGGCCGATAAGTACCGGTTTTAAACCGTCAATACCGGAAACCACGGTATCTTTGTCGTTAACCACACTATTAAAGAATTCTTTCATTTCAGTTTCAAAAGACTCCATATATCTTTCCAGGAAGAAATACTTAGGTTTGTCGGCAGTTACCGCAGTTTCTGTGCTCAACACAACAGTAGTGGGGGCATCATTGGATACGGAGATACCGCCTTTAGTTCCCAGTATTTCTACGCGTTGGTCATAGCCATATACCGCTTGCCGGCAATTATCAATTACACCAATCGCCCCATTCTTGAATTTAAGGCTGATCAGGGCCGTGTCCACGTCACCGGCTTCTCCAATGGCTTTGTCAACAAGTACGGCAGCATTGGTATACACTTCGGTAACTTCGCTGCCAGTCAGATATCTGACCATATCAAAGTCATGGATGGTCATATCGAGGAACATACCGCCCGAAACTTTGACATATTCAGCAGGGGGCGGAGCCGGATCGCGGGAGATCACTTTGACAATTTGCAGTTCACCAATGGAACCGTTCTGAATAAGTTCTCTAACTTTTTTGAAGTTATGGTCAAACCGCCGGTTAAAGCCGACCTGGAACTTAACCCCGGCTTTCTTAACTGCGTCAAGGGCTTGATGGATGCGGTCAACATCGTAGTCGATCGGCTTTTCGCAGAATATATGCTTGCCGGCCTGAGCGGCTTCGATCGTAATTTGAGAATGGGTGTCGGTGGAAGAACAAATAATTACAGCATCAATCTCTTTATCCTCAATAATCTTTTTATAATCGCTGTACACATGCTGAATTCCTAAGCCGGCCGCCCAGTCTTTGACCTGCTCGGCATAAATATCCGCAACGGCTTTGACCTCGACATCCGGGAAGTTCTTAACAATGTTGCTTGCGTGAATTTTACCGATTCTACCGGCTCCAATCACACCTACCTGAATTTTTTTCTTCATATTCCGGCCTCCTTATAGACTTGTTTTTTCTTTGATATATTGTCTTGCTTTGATCGCATATTCAAGCGGATTGGCAACAGCCGGATCCTGCTCTGCTTCTACGATAAACCAGCCTTTATAATTGTGTTTACCAAGTTCGGCAAATAGCGGGGCAAAATCAATCATGCCATCCCCCGGTACTGTAAAGACACCGGCTTTTACCGCTTGCAGGAAGCTCATTTTCTCCGTTTTTACTTTGGCTAACACTGCTTGGCGGATATCTTTTAAATGAACATGTTTAATGCGTGCAGCGTATTTTTTAAGCACAGTCTCCGGATTTTCGCCGGAAAAAGTTAAGTGGCCGGTATCAAATAACAGATACACAAGAGTAGGGTTGGTTAATTCCATCAGCTTATCAATTTCAGCGGTCGTTTGCACCCCGGTACCCATATGATGATGGTAAACAATGTTCATTCCTTTTTCTTGCGCCAGTTTCCCCAGCTTTTCCAAGCCTTCGGCCAGCTTCTTCCATTCTTCTTCCGTAAAGACCGGCTTAGCGTCGAACACCGGAGTATCCATCATGCCCTGAATGCTGTGGCCTTGTTCCGCAACTACAATAACTTTTGCCCCCATAGCATTGAGGAAATCACGGTGCTGAATAAAGGCGGCTGCGGTCTCTTCAAAGGGCCTAGTAGTCAGGAAGGAGCTGAACCAAGCGCTGGCAATGCGAATCCCGCGTAATTCTAACGCTTTTTTCAATACAGCAGTGTCTTTGGGATACTTGTTGCCAACCTCGCTGCCGGTAAATCCGGCGAGTGCCATCTCGCTTACGCATTGTTCAAAGGTGTTTTCTCCTCCAAGTTCGGGCAAATCATCATTGGTCCAGGCAATCGGGGCAATACCTAAATGTACTTCGGCTTTATCAAACATCTACTTGTCCTCCTGACTAAAATTTTCTGGTCTTAGCAATTTCTTGCACTAATTCAGCATGGGCTTTTACCACAGCCAGGTTCTCCGAAACTTCCGGCACTCCAACCCGCCACCACGCTTCGTAGCCTCCGGTCATGGTTTTAGGCAGTACCTTAATGTCAATAATGGTAGATACCGTATCTTTTTTCGCATTTTCCAGCGCCTCAGCCAATTCAGCTGCTGTTCTCGCCGTATAGCCTTTGGCACCATACCCTTTGGCCAAAGCCGCATAATCTACTGGTACATCCGGTCCTGTCAGCCGTCCGGTGGCAGCATCCCGGAACTTAGTTTGGGTGCAAAAAGAAGGAATGCCTTGTGAGTTCTGCAGGTTTTCGATACAACCGAAACCGCAGTTATCAAATAAAAGAATGTTAATTTTATGACCTTCCTGAATACTGGTTACTAATTCGGAGTGCAGCATTTGGAAACTGCCGTCCCCCACCATGGAGTAGACTTCCCGTGACGGTTCAGCCATCTTGACCCCTAACGCGGCGTTAACCTCGTAACCCATGCAGGAGAAACCGTATTCCATATGATAAGTCTTGGGCTTCACCGGGCGCCAGAGCCGCTGCAAATCACCAGGCAGACTGCCTGAGGCACCCACTACCACAGCATCGTCACCAATCCTTTTGGCGATTTCCCCCAAGGCCCGTGTCTGAGATAGTCCCTCCGCCTCAAGGCAGAACAAACGGTCAACTTCTTTGTCCCATTCAGCCTTAGCAGCCGCTGCTTCTCCGGCATAGCCCGACTTATAACCGGTTTTCTCCAGTTGCGCACCAAGGGCTTGGAACGTTACTTTTGCGTCGGCAATAACTGTTGCGGCATTCATCTTATATGCGTCAAAAGAATTGACGTTAATCGCCAGTAACTCGGCCTCCTGGTTTTGGAACAACCATTTGGATGATGTGGTAAAGTCGGATAGTCTTGTACCAACCGCGATAATTAGATCAGCCTCGGCCGCAAGTTTGTTGGCAGCTAAGCCGCCGGTAACCCCCACTCCGCCGAGGTTTAAACGGTGATTCCAGGGAACAGCGCCCTTACCGGCTTGGGTTTCACAAATAGGTATGTTAAACTTTTCGGCAAATTGGATAAGTTCGTTGCCGGCTTCCGAATATACAACACCGCCGCCGCAGATGATAATAGGCTTTTTCTTGCGGGTAAGCTTGGCAGCGGCCCGTTCAATTTCGCCCCGTGAGGGCAGACGGCGCTCTATATAGTGAATCCGTTTGGCAAAGAATTCAACCGGATAATCGTAGGCTTCGCCCTCTACATCCTGGGGCAGGCAAATAGTTACAGCCCCCGTTTCGGCCGGATCTGTCAGCACCCTCATCGCGTTCAGCATGGCCGTCATCAATTGCTCCGGCCGGGAAACTCTGTCCCAATAACGGGATACCGGCTTAAACGCATCATTAGCGGTAATAGACAGGCTGGCCGGATTCTCCAGCTGCTGCAATACGGGATCCGGTTGTCTGCAGGCAAACGTATCGCCTGGCAATAACAACAGCGGAATACGGTTTACAGTTGCGGTACCGGCGGCAGTAACCATATTTAGAGCACCAGGCCCAATCGAAGAAGAGCAGGCGATGATTTCCCGGCGATTCTTTTGCTTAGCAAAACCAGTCGCTGCATGAGCCATACCCTGTTCATTTTTGCCCTGGTAAATCACCATGTCGCCCTGGTACTGTTCCAGTGCCTCACCAAACCCCACGACAATGCCATGACCAAAAATAGTAAACACGCCTTTTACAAACTTGTTGACTACCCCGTCAAATTCCACATATTGATTATCAAGAAACCTTAGTAGTGCTTGCCCCATGGTAAGCCGAACTGTTTTCATCACGCGATCCTCCTTGCCGGGTTATTTATCTGGCCACATTTTCGCATTTTTATCGGTAACCCACAGATGTTCCGGTACAAACACGGGGTATTCCGGATTTTTATAGGGATTGCCGTCAAGATGGCGGATGACCCAAATGTAGTACATGGCATAACCAGGTGCGGTTGTTTGCGGGTGTGTAGCATTATCCAATATTTTGGTAGTATCGTTATGCTTGACTTTTACTACATCCTCACCCAATTCACAGAAACCGTAGCCGTTTTCCGGATTAAATTTATAGAAATAAATTTCGGGCTGAGGGTGATAATGCGGCGGATAACTCGACCATTTTCCCGGAAAATCAACGACTTCACCAACTACCAGATTGGAATAAGGTGCATTGCTGTAATCAAATACCGTACGGACAATCCGGGTAGAGCATTCCTTAAGCGTTCCTTTGCCGCGTTCCTCGGACCGGCATTCTTCCGGCGTATAGAGTTTAGCTGTAAACGTATTTGCATTAGTTGTTTTGGTAATATTCAATTCTGAATCAGGGGCTACGCCAGTGATCGTAACCGTTACATTTTTCGGCACATGCAGCACCCAAGGATCAGCGTCAAAACAGGAGCTTCTGGCAATCGTTTTTTCCTGCCCGTTCCAGCCCAGCGTAACTTCGCCCTGCAGCAGCAATATGGCGCTTTCTTTTTCGGCCTCAAAGAGAGTTTCGACCTGTCCTTGTGCCATACGTAATATCCCAAAATCCATCATTGTATTTGCCTGGGTTTCATCCATCGTAGTGATTGGATTATAACCATATTTGAATTCTTGCTCTTGCCTGATTCTTAACATTTGCCGCCCTCCAAACCACTTACCTTTTCTTTTCTTGCCAGACCCGCTAAGCTCTGGCTACCATTTCCCCGAATTCGGCTTTTTTCTGCCGGATGAATTCCTGTATTTCCTCCACCCTGGGCATGGCATCCGAGCAACTGTGACTGGATACTAGCATCGAAGCTGCGCCGCTGCCAAATTCCAGGCAGTCAACAATCGGCCATCCGGCCATTAATCCGTAGAGAAAGGCCGAAGCATAGGCATCGCCGCCGCCAAAAGATTTTAATGACTGTACAGGGAAAGGCTTAATTTTGTATACACCGCCATCATGAGAATAGGCAGTTGAACCGGCCTTACCATGTTTGATTACAATAATCTTATTGCCACAGGCCAGCCATCTGTCAGCCGTTTGCTGATCTGTGCTGCCTGGATTACTTTCCATAAAATCAAATTCTTCCCGTGATCCCAGGATGATATCACTGGAACGAGCCACCATAGAATAATAAACAAGCAGTTCTTCTGTGGCCTTCCAGGTATAGCTGCGATAATCGATATCAAAAATTACTACCGTTTTATGACGTTTGGCATATTCCAAAGCGAGCAGCGCCGCTTCGCGTGATGGGCTGGCAGCTAAGGCCGTGCCTGAAATGATAATAGCCTTAGCATTTTTTATATACTCTTCCTGAATATCTTCCGTCGCAAGCGCCAGATCGGCTACACCATTTCTATACATAAGAATGCTGCTCTCGCTTGGACTGAGGATTTCTGTAAACGTCAGCCCCAATGATTCCCCGTTTTGGGCAACGGCAATATTGGAAGTATCTATGCCTTCTTTTTTAAAATAGTTAGTAACAAATCTTCCAAACTGGTCATCAGACACTTTGCCAATAAACCCTACCCGTTTACCAAGTCTGGCCATGCCGACCGCAATATTAGCCGGTGATCCTCCCAGATATTTTTTAAAAGTAGTACTCTCTTCCAGCGGTTTATTCAAATCTACCGGATTAAAATCAATGGCAACCCTGCCAAGAGGGATGATATCCAACCTTCTCGTATTATCAAACTCAATGACCGCCACTAAAGTCACTTCCTTTACGCGTGATTATTGCTCTGAAATGCTTCAATATGATGTTTTACACTTACATAGGCTGCATCTATTATGGAATGATGATATGTAAAATAGTCTACTTGTTTATTTAGCTGTAAAAGTTGTTTTACCTGTTCGACTATGTTAGTTAAAGTGGCCGTTTGCACATTTATCTTTTTTATGCCGCATTGTATGCATTGTCGAAAGTCATCAACTGTTATTCCCGATCCTCCATGCAATACCAAGGGCGCTGCTACTACACCATCAATTTCCCTTATTCTTTGAAATTGCAACCGTGGTTTGCTTTTGTATATACCATGAACATTGCCGATGGCAATGGCCAGCGCGTCTACCCCGGTGCCCTCGTAGAATTGTTGCGCATCACACACTTGGGTTGTCACCATTTCAATATCTTCGGAGTTATCTTCACTGCCGCCAACTCTACCAATCTCAGCTTCTACCGAAGCACCGTAATTTCTGGCTAGTTTGACCACTTTTAGCGTCTCCGCGATATTTTTCTCCAGTGGCAGGTGTGAACCGTCAAACATGACTGAAGTAAAGCCAAGATCTAACGCTTGTTTTATGACTGCCAAATCTGTACCGTGATCAAGATGAACAGCTACCGGTACCAGCGCCCGTTTGGCCGCTTCCAGCATCATGGGACCAAGCAGATGCAGCGGCGAATGCTTTAATCGTACTTGTGCCGCTTGCATAATTATAGGGGATCTGGTTTCTTCAGCCGCCTTGATTGTTCCGATTATCGTTTCCATATTAACAACATTAAAAGATCCTACCCCATAACCTGACTGGTCTGCTTCTTGCAAAATTTGTTTTAACGTAACCAATGCCACCGGACCTACACCCCTTTAAAAAGCTTCTATTTCCAAAGTTTTTTATAAATCTCAATAATATCTTCTTTACTTACATCTCTCTGGGTATTCGCCGGACTGCCACTGACCAGAGCGTCGTTAGCCATTTTGTCTATATTCTCAAAAAACGCTGCGCGGTCAACTCCGAACTCAGCTAAGGTGGGTATATGAATATCAGCACACAACTTAACCACTTGGGCTACCAAAGTTTCAGCAGCCGCCATTTCACTCGTGCCCTCCTGACAAAGGCCAACCTCTTTCGCAATAACCGCAAATCTTTCCGGTGCACCGGGCGCTGCAAACTGTAAGCACTCTCCCATAAGCATTGCATTCGAAACCCCGTGCGGTACATGAAACAATGCTCCTATTGGCCGGCTCATGCCATGAATGATAGTTACCGACGAATTATTGAAGGCAATTCCTGCTTCTAATGATGCGATTGACATTTGCTGTCTGGCCTCCAAGTCACTGCCGTCAGAATAAGCTTTCTGCAAATTAGCAAAGATTCGCTTGCAAGCGGAAAGAGCAAAAGTATCTGACAGGGGCTGCGCTTTTTTGGAAGTATACGCTTCAATAGCGTGGGTCAACGCATCAATACCTGTGGCCGCAGTTACTTTCGGCGGAGCGGATACTGTGAGCTCCGGGTCGACTACAGCCAAAGCCGGCAGCAATACTGCGCCCTTTAACAACATTTTTACATTTTGTTTCGTGTCCGAAATTATGGTAAATTGGGTAGCTTCCGAACCGGTACCTGCCGTTGTCGGAATTGCTACCATGCCAGGGAGAGGATTCTTTATTTCTTTTCCCATGTATTCATTAAGCTGTCCCTGATTTGTTGTCATAGCTCCGATTGCTTTCATAGCATCAATGGGACTGCCTCCGCCCAAAGCGATCAAAAAGTCACAATTAGCTTGGGTGTAAAGTATTACTCCCTGATAAACCATTTCGTCGGTAGGTTCATTATTTATTTCAGAAAATAATTCATAGTTAACTTCGTGTTTGTCTAATACGTCAGTTAACTTTTTTACATTTCCGGTGCCTACCATCACAGCATCTGTTACAATTAAAGCTTTCTTACCAAGTTCTCTTATGTAACTGCCTGATTTATCCAGTGAATTGATTCCCGTGATGATTTTCTGAGGAGTCAGAAATAAATTTGCCAAAAACAACACATCCTCCCTAATTTATAGTTTACGATATAACCATATCTTTCATATCATGGTTACATTTTGGAGATTTTTTGATTATGTTTTGCTTACATTTTTATTATATTACGCTTTTCTGATAATTTCAATATTGTTTTTTTCAAAATCGCAATAATTTTATATACATTTTATTGCGTTTTGGTCATATTACTTGTATGTCTTGGCACATGTTACTTATTTTTTAGATACATATTATATTTTTTTGATTATTTGATTTGTTATTTACTTGTATTTATTATATAATATAACTATTCATAGCCTGGATAACTTAAAAATAACATGTATTGCTAACCAAAAAATATATAGTAGGTGAAAATTTGAAAGAAGATAGAATTCAAAAATTAAAGAACTATATACTCTCCAACGAGCGAGCATCCATAGAAGAATTATGTAATGTATTTACTGTTTCAAAAAACACCATGCGCCGCGATATTAATGAGCTGGAAAAGCAAGGAACGATAAAGAAGGTCTATGGCGGTATTGTCCTGAACGACAAAAAAACAACCGAACCTTTTGAGTCCAGAGAAGAAAAAAACACCAGCGCCAAACAGGTCATAGCTAAACTAGCCTGTGATTTTGTCCAGGACGGTGACATCATTTATATAGATTCCGGTACCACGACCATGCATATGTTACCGCATCTGGCAGAGCTGAGAAATCTTACGATCATTACCAATAATCTTAATGTCATCCTTAGTTCGTTGCCTTATTTGCATCTCAATGTGTTATGTACAGGCGGGACTCTATTCCGAACAACCAACTCCTTTGTCGATATGGATGCCATTAACTTTCTAAAGAAATATAACATCGCCAAAGCTTTTATGGCGTCCACCGGTATCTCTATTTCTAAGGGAATTACCAACTCATCCTCATTTGAGTATGATATCAAAAAATATATGGTGGATAATTGCGACATGGTTGTTCTGTTAGCCGACGAGACCAAGATCGGCCGGGTTTCGTTAACAACGTATTGCGACTTAAAAGATATCAATGTATTTGTAACGAATGCTAAGCCAGACGATGAATACGTTGACTTCTTTGACAAAAATAATATTAAATTAATAACCCCTCAATAAAGAAAACACGGCTTACACCGAGCCTTTGGCGAAAGTGGAAGTCGATGTTGCCCTTATCCAGGCGAAAGTTATACTTTCTATCAGGATAAAAGATACCTGCCTTAAGTCAACCTAAGGCAGGTATATCTATTCTTCCAGCAACACTTAGGCACACCGGCTTAGTACTACGGGTCGGCACTCCCACCAATTATGGCGAAAAAAGAGGTCATCTTTGTTATAAAAACTAACAAAGAATGACCTCTTTTTTATTAAAATTACTTGCCGGTAAAAGCAGCCTTGCGTTTTACTCAGCTCTTGTTCTTTTTAAAATTTCCTGTTTGGAATGCTTTAATGCTGGCAAGTATAGCCCATAAAATCATCATAAAGCCAATTACTAAGAATGGGAATACCATGTTCATTCCGAGAATTTCTCCAAGTTGAGGATCAACATTACCTACTGTCACAACAATTATCAACGCCAATACAATCGCTATCCCCGTAATAATTGGATGCTCTAAAAAGAGTGAAAACATAGTACACCCCTCCCATTATACTATGCCGCAACATAGCAAGGATTCAAGCTTTAGTCGGTACATGCCGTTGCTTCTCCCGCCACGAAACACTATCCCTGTCCCCTGTGTTTCTATGATGCACCCTTCATTTGGTGTACAGCCTGCCCCTATGATCCCCTTATCGTTTTTTGTATCAGGAAGCAAAATTAGCGTCCCCTTTCTTCTGTAAAACCATCAAATGATAATTCCCCGTAGGAGAAACAGGCTTTCAAGAGCGCCGCGGCCTCCTTATGCTCGACATTTGCGCGCGCGCACCAATGTTGAGAACCGTCCTGCTTCGTACAAAGCAACAGCAGCTTCATCCGGCTTCGTTCTTCCGCGCGGCAGAGAAGCAACTTGGCCTTCCCCTCCGGGATTTCGATCGGCGAAAGGAATTCCAGCCCTGCCGATTCGCCCTCACGCAAAGCGTAAAGTGCCTTCTGCACGTCATCCCAGGTAAAATTCGACGTCGGCACGCCGTCCACGCTGATGAAATTGAAAGGTTGTGCGGAAGCGGCGGCCATAGCACGTGTCGGCGGCTGTACCTCAGAAAGGCACGCGAGCAACTCTTGCTCGTTCTTTGATACGAGCAATGGGAGATCCGTTATGTCGCCGACAAATGCGTTCGGCAGCCGCCCGGAGAGATAATCAGCCGCATCGTCGAGATCAGACTCATATGTCATTAGATTGCACTGCAAATTGTTGTCTTGATCCATAAGATACAAATGATAGATGCTACGCGGTGAAGAACCGACTAAAAAAATCGTCTCCCTAAAAATCCCGCATACGCGGTCAAGACGCATCGCCTCATCGCCCATGACCCATACGCTTCCAACGCGCAGTTTACCGAACGCCACAACGTTTTGCGCGAGATCGGCGTCGATTTCGGCGAAAAGTTCTTCGGCCTTTTGTTTGCGGTCGGTTCGCTGTGAAAGCACCGATTGCGTCAGTTTGCCGCTCTCACTGAAAAAAGCGCGGTAAAACGACAATGCGGCACGCCAACCACCCCCGATACACATCAGTACCAGCAGAGTGGTAATTCCAATGTCCATTGCTGAAAAACGTATCTTGCCGTCCAGGACTTCATACAGAGTGCCTAAGCTGCCAAAAAAGCCTATCAGCGCCAGCATTAGCCAGGCGACGCCGCGGCCGAAGTAACGCAGCCGTTCTTTTCGTATATATGCTTTTATCGTTTGCTCCATTTATACTCCTTTCCTATCGACGCGTCCACTTGCGAGAAAAGAAACTTTTTTTGAACCTGGCCCGCTGCGCTTGGGCGTAGCTGTCCCAGTCTGCGACGACGTCGTAATACGCGATCGCTTTCTCGTAGTCCTGATTCACGACAATACCATCGGCGTAGACGTCGCCGAGGTCACCGCATAAAATACCGCGTATCTCTTGTGAGAAGAGATACCGCCCCTTTTTCTCATATTCCTGCGCGTCGTGTTTTTGCGCGGTGAGTAACAAATCAAGCCCCTTCTTTTCGTCTTTCTGCGTTCCCTCGCCGCGCAGCAAAACGTGGCCGAGCAATACGTACGCCTCCTTGTCATCCCCTTCCACGACCGCACGCTGCGCCCAATAAAACACTTTAGCGGAGTCCTTTTGGACCCCCTTGCCCTGATAATAGAGCAGCGCCGTCATATATTGAGCGTCAGTGAGACCCGACCTTGCGCCGTTTTCATAGCAGCGCAACGCCGCCGCGCGATCCTCCGGAACGCCGTTTCCATTCAAATATTGGTTTCCCAATATAATCCATGCGCTCGCTTGCCCCATGCCGGCGGCGCGCTGCAAATATTTATGGGATTCCGCGTAGCATCCGTTATGATCCAAATCCCAGCCGTAATTGTACATCCATACCGGGAATCCCGCCTCGGCGCCGCGCCTCGCAATTTCAAGCTGCTGCGACTTGTTCTCTGGATAACCATTTGTGCCGTCATAAAGCGCATACCAATTGTTTACCGCACTCTCAAGACCGCCTGCGGCCGCTCGTTCGAACCACGGTTCCGCTAACTGAGCCATCGCGAGTTCCGCGTTTTCCATCGTCTGATACTTTTGGACCGCCTTCGTTCCTTCGATCTCAAAAATATCCCACCAAAAATAGGTATTACCGATGATATACTGGCAGAACGGATGCCCTGCTTCGGCTTTTTTATATACAATATCCCAGGCTTCCTTAAGCGACGCGAACGGCATCGATCGACGCTCATACAGTGTGAGTACACCGCAGCGCATCGCAATCAATACGCCGCACGCGCTGCCCCTTTGAATGCTCTCGCGCAGCAGCTTCTCCGCCCGGTCATCATCCTCGTCCAAACCGCTGTATTGCCATACGTATTGAGCACCCATATACGTACGCGCCAAAAAACAAAGCGCATCGGCGTCGCCCTCTTTGGCAGCCTCTGTCAAAAGCTGCCGTCCCTCAAGCATTTTTTCTCTGTCATGTTGCATCCACACAAAATCAATGCCCCGTTCCGTCTTATCGGAAAAATATCTGCCCAACACAAACACCCCTTATAATATGTGCTCTCACCCACATTCTCGAACGGACCGCATCGTAAAATTTTTTCACTAATTATTTCTTTGGTTTTACAAAATTCCCTTTAAAATGCAGTCATGTAATACTTATTCCTTTTTTGTAATTATTTTCAATTTTCTGAGGAGACCACTTTAAAAAACAAACCTTCCAGTCTTTCTGTTTCTTTGATGCATTCAGGCCCCCATAGAAGAAAAGAAGCCAACGGATTTTTGTCCGTTGACTCCTTTTATTTAGACGGAGATGTTGTCTTGCCGTAGTCCGGGCACTGGTCTTGGGCCAGACGGTTCAGGTTGTCATAGGCATATTCGGGTCGAAATGAACAAGGGACAGAGAATTGACTTACCTCAATGTCATAATTGCCCGGCCATCATGGCAAACTTTAGGCCTTCATAAAAACCCTTAGTATAATTCAGATAGCTGATAGTTAGTTGTAATGTTTCTGCAGCCTCTCTAATATCATCAGCTAGCATTTGATCGGTAAGTTTATCAAGCAAAACGCCTAATTTAAAATCCTGCTTTCGATACTCACTCGATAAGCCCTGCATGACTAATTTCGTCTCTAAATTTTCCTGACGACTGAATATAAACTCTTGCCAAGCATGTTGAAAATCCCCAACCGGTAATTCCCGGCCGGTTCTTACATCAGTAATAGAACTTTGGCGCAAAAATTCTTCGATATCGCACTTATTCATATAATTCTCTCCCAGCCATCATTTATATTTTCCTTGCCGCACGACCGTTTTTCATATCAAAATACCGCCTTTTTACCATCCGGAGGCTCTCTATGCCCTCCTGCAAATACCCATGAATGGATTTTTACAGGAGGAAATTAAAAGGATCACATATGCAGGAGTTATTCACCCTACACATGCGATCCAATCGTTCGTTGTACACTATCAAGATACAGGAAAACACCCTAGAAGAACACGTCAGCGTGTCCCGCTAAACCATATCAAGATATACTCAAGCGAATAATGCATGCAGTCGCTCAGCCCCTGCCTTATACGCCAATCCTTATACCCGAATTGTAAACTTGTACTCAAGATAACAAATAGGTATAATAAAATTGTCGTCGTGGACAGTTCGCTGTTACGTGTAGGTGCCTGTTCACCTGCTCGTGCCTATAGGTGTTCCACCACCTATGTGACTCGGCGACTTTATTTTTTTAAAAATTCCATCTATTCCTAATAATAGTATCTTTTTACATGAATTGCAAGTACTTATGGTAAATATTGATTTGCTATCAAGAACACTTCTAGCATCGGTTTACAAACTAAAGAGGCAGCCGGTTAGAGGATTAATCCCCCACCGGCTGCTTCTTACTTTTGCACATACTATTTCCGGTATTAAAGAACCAAAAGACACGATATTGTTGCAGTTACCAATACTATGAAAACCTACTGAGCTATTCTTCCATACCGTGGCTCTTCTTCCACCCGCACCACCTGATCAATATAGGTAAATTGCGGCTGCGCCCCGCCCTCACGCGTTACAGCATACAAATATTGCTGGCCCCAATCGTTTATGAGTAAATACTCTTCCCCATTTTCCGTAATGAGCATTGTTAATTTGATTGGCCTAACTTCGGCACATTCAATTTCTTTATCCGCGATATGCAGCGTCACCATAATGAATACCCCTCCCTTTTTACCCTACGGAGGCTCTATGCCCCTCCTGCAAAAAACCATGAATGGGTTTTTACAGGAGGAAATTAAAAAGGATCACATACGCAGGATTATTCACCCTACACATGCGATCCATCGTTTATTGCTACAGAATCAAGATACAGGAAACACACTAGCAGAACCCGTAAACGCGTCCCGCCAGACCGGTATCAAGATATATTCAAGCGAGTAGTGCATGCAGTCGCTCAGCCCCTGCTCTATACGCCAATCTTTATATCCTATTTGCCAAAACTTGTAATCAAGATAGCAAGCAGGTATAATAAGATTGTCGTCGTGGACAGCTCGCTGTTGCGTGTAGGTGCTCGGTCACCTGCTCGTGCCTATAGGTGTGTCAGCACCTATAGGACACGGCGACTTTACTTTTTAATTTCCACCTATTCCTAATAATAGTATCTTCTTACATCAATTGCAAGTAGATAAGGCAAAAAATATTAATTTGTTATCAGGACACTTCTATATCTCTTACAAGCTATAAAAGCAGCCGTTAGGCGGAGTTAATCCCCAACCGGCTGCTTTCGCGCATACTATGCTCAGAGTGACGCGGATGGGGTAAGGAGTTACGTTGAAAAACGATCGGCGATAGGGTAGGACACTCACTTTTTTACATATTTTTTTATCGCCAGTGTCCCTCCCATCACAACACCAAAAAATACAAATGTAGCGAAGTACATAATGCCTTTCATGATAATGCTCCAAAAAGATGGTAGCATAGCAAAGCTCTTCATGGCTTTTCCTTCATAATACGCAGCCAGTCCCTGACTGATTGGAATATTCTCTTTGTAATCTACAACTGCCCCAATTGAGAACCAAATTCCATAAACAATATGAAAAAGACAGCTTGCGAAAAAAAACAGCAATAAACGCCTTTTTAAGGGAAAGCTTACTGTTACCATTGCCCCCCAGATGGTTATTACAAGCATAAAAATTTGGAATCTACTTTGCTTTGCCGGATCAGAAAATACAATCACATCATTCCAAACATCTACTCTATGTAAAACGATGAGGAAGAACCCAACGGCAATAAACAGTACAATTTTTATTATTTCTCTCATTTTCATCATACCTTAGGCAGTGCGTCATAAATATTATAGCTGTACTCAACCTGGTTGCCGTATCTTTTTTCTCCTGTGGGATCGGTGATTTCCTTTAGCTTGTTAATGAGATTGTCAGTCTTGAATTGAAAGATTATTTATGTCTATAGCAATAGCGGAATGGCAGCGCACTAACAAATGATACAGAAGAACTATGCCCTTGTATCCTACTAGTCGACATTACTACTAATACTTCTTTTGCTTTTACATATCGCATACAGCGAAACTACCATCCATATTAAAGTAAAAATAACTGCTGGTAAACATATAAAAAAGCCAAAAACATTACCTTCCATTCCGTTAAGTAATAAGACGGGTAATATGACTCCGCCAACTGATAATGGAAACAAACTCCTACTTATTTCTCCAAAGCAGTCCATTATATTTTCTTTTCTTTTGATAAGCATTCTAAACATAACACATACCCCAAGATATAGATATCCAAAAATAACTAAGACAATTAATCCAAATAACGAAATCTGATGAATATTATCACCTAAATTATTAAAAGTTCCTGGCCCATGCCCAAATAACAATGTGAAAAATGCAATTGGATTACCAATACTCGCTATCAAGCTTTTGATATAAATCATTGTTCTGCCCTCCCCTGACATGATCCCTCTAAGGCATTGGAAAAACCCATAATTTGATTATAAATACAAATTACTTTCTCATATTCCTCATTACTCATAGTTTCACCCCAACCACTATCACTTGCATTTTCTATATCCTTCTTGTTAAAAACATCATTAATGTCCGGAATTTCGACACCACTAGATTGAACTATTTTAATACATTCTAACAAAAAGCTCAAAGGCTCATCTGATAAAGCACCATACATATCAACAATGCCAACTTCAATAGCACATTCAATAAGAAGATAAAAAACATCATAGATATCTTCTGATAAAATAGCCTTTATACTATCAGGAAGCGGATCTCCCCTTCCCGGTATTTCTAAACTACACCCCTCATTTTCCCACTTTACCAGGTTTTCTTTAATTAAAATTGAAAGAAGATGTTCTATCAGTTCTTTAATTCCCTGATGAAATATTTGCTTTTTGGCACAAAAACTAGCCAAACATAATGCTGCATATGCCTGTTTTTTTCGAATAGACATATGCCGTAATAAATTTATCATTTAAATCTTTCTCCTGGATTTGTACGGATTATAATTATTGGCCTAAATTTACTATATTTCCCTTTACCTTAATGTTATATAAATTTATTGCCAATGTTAACGATTGATTTAATTGTCTAATAATATCAAAAACAGGATCAAGGTTTTCGCTAATCCCTTCACAGAATAAATCAATATGAAATCTTAAAGTATTCCCCAATTGTTTTCCATAGGGGGTTTCAGGTGGAAGAGCAAAAGGTGTTAATTGAATTTTTTTACCTCCCCTCGCACAGTCACGTATAAACCACGCTATAAACTCTAATGCTTTTAATCCATCTGTAGATTTATCTATTACAAATCTAAACTGAGCCATTAGTTCAGTTGGCTTTCCACCTTCTGTTCTTAAAAGAGCAGCAATTGGTAAGTGTGCATACTCCACCGTTGAAAGGAGTTGAGAATCTACATCTGACAAATCACAAATTCCACTTTCAACATTAGAAATGCCGACTATATTATATATAGCATCTTGAAAATTCTGAATATCTATCGGATAATCCACTTAAACAATCTCCTTTTAGGACTAGGGGAAGTGGTACTGTCTTGTTGACTCAAATCAAGATAGCACCATCAACCCCTTGTCTTTTAACTAATCTCATTTTTCTTTGCTTGTCCAAATGTCGCAAAAACAATGAACAGAGAACCTTTTTTCTTAGGATGGGACTTGGGAACACCGACCACCATCACCACATCTTCATATCAGCAACATTGCCAGTTATATTCAACTTTAGAAAAATCCAGATTTCGCAGTTCTTCTTTTGCAATTAGAAACGTGCAGTTGCCAGTATCTCCAAACATAATTCCACATTCATCCTCTATATCCAATTGCAGAAGCATTACGTCACAAACCCCATCATCGTAATAAGCCGGAGCAATTTGCGTGAAATGTGGATACCCTCCAATTCTGCTGCCAGAAGCATAGCAAAGATCATAGAGTGCGTTCCATTGTTCTTCTGGTACGATATTATAGGGAAAATGTTCTATAAACTTTCCACACTCGGTACCTACTGGCATTTCACGATTAGAAAACTGCATTTTGCCGCTACGTTCAAAAGGTTCATATCCCTGGTAGTTCTTTTGATAAGGATTTTCCGTAATAAATCCATACTCGTCCCTATGATACTGCTGAAGATAGCGCACATAGCATCCTCCGTCGCTTCCATAACAATCATCATCGACAATATAGAACTGCAAAAGTCCTTTTGACGGAAAGTCAGGAAGATGCGGCATTTCTTCGAAATTAATTTGTGCCAAGAACATCATCGGCCTGCCCTTTTCATCAAGCGGATAGTCCTTCAAATCTTCTAAATAGGGGCAACCGCCCAGTTTGCTTTCCCAAGGCTTCGTACTTTGCGCTTTGAAAATAATTTCATTGCAGGGTTTATAAGTTGATAACAAAAACTCTTCGTGCTCTTTTAGAATTACGGGTATGTCCTTGCCTTCGTTCATAAACTTAGCCTCCATATCGTTGTGGTCTATAAATCAAAGACGTAACTTGAAATTTGCATTACTTCTTGCAGGACTAGGTACGGTGGTACTGTCTTACTTAGTTACTACATTTTGCTTACAAATAAGACTTTATACGCTTCATATCTGTAACCAAGTACGGGTTATCTTTTTTCATGTTTTCATAAAGTACACTTGCTTGTGTATGGTCCTCTTTCAGTACTTCCAGTTCCCTTTGTGTAATTCCAACAAATTGCATAAACTCTACTCTGCCGTGAACAGTATCAATTCCATTGCATTCAGTATCCTTTACAACAAAAAGTGCTGTAATGGCAGATTCAATACCAATATGAATCGATGTGCCGTTACCAGCAATAAATTGCATTGGTTCAAAGAACTTTTCCTTGGTATAGGTATATCGAGCAAGATTAGATAGCATATCTATCGCCCATTTACAATTCTCCACCGAATCCTCATTCAGTTTTATAGTCATTTCATAACCCCATCGGCTCCACTCACCACCAAACGCTTCTTCGTCTACGTAAAGTTCTGTCATTCCATAAGTCAATACATGCATGTAGCCATTTGATGATTGATAAATGCTATAGCCATCAACATATTCATCTCCGCCGAATATGGCACGGCTTGTCAATACAGCACCGAAATGTGCAGGTTCCTGATCAGGATATATTTTCTCAAACTCCTCGTCAATTGCATCCCATCCCGGTGCCCAATCTTCCTCTTCTGACGCACGCTTTTTATATTCGTCTAAAGTCATATGTGCCCCCATAACCTTGTTATTTGTTCAATAGCTGTCGAGTCAGGTTGATACATCCACATCATCCCAATCGTCATTCCCACTGCCGATGAGCCAGTTAAGGCATTTATGCCGCTCCATTACCACGCCGCCCTCTAGATTCCGCGGCATGGGGAGGCCCTTAATTCGAGCGTCCACACAGCCCCAATCCATCCGGTAGATCAGATCGGCTTCGTCCAGCAGTTCTTCATGGGTACGAAGGATAGAGGCTCCCACCAGCTTATCCATTGAGTCATATTGCCTAATAATCCGCACAGCAGCTCCCACATCGCAGATTTGGTCGGGGAAGGAGAGCTTGTCAATATGCCCCAGCGCCCACAACATGACATACAGGCATTCATACTGCCAGGAGAAGTGGATGCCCTCCTTTTGCTCCGGTGCATTGTTTTCCAGAAAAGCCTTCTCTTGGGGTGAAAAGGCTTCCCCGCAGCCGTAGGTTTCGATCACGCTATCACTGTAGGAGCGTGCCTCCAGGACATCCATGTTTTGGGTCATGAGCACCTCGGCGTGCAAGGACACTGCCAGTAAAGCGGCGGCACGCAGCGCCACTTCTTCCACACTGCGGAAATTTGCTTCCGCCTCGCCTTCAATAAGTGGCAGCCATCCGGTCACATAGATACCCTGTTGGCGTAGAAAGCTCACGCTGCAGTTGCGGCGCTCGACCCGCTCTAGCGGTGCGCCCTCAAAGAAATCCTGGGGAAGCTTCCGCTCCGCCGGAAAGAACCTTTCCACCTCGCTATCGCCCTTATCAGAAAGGACCAGCCGTAAATCCTTATCCAATAGGTGCGTTCCATCGCCGGTGAGCAGCAGGCCATCCAGACGTCGCAATATGTCCGCCATCCGGTTCAACATAACCTTCTCTTGGGTTACGTCATCATCCGCATAGACATGGTCCACGATCACCAAGGCACCGCTTGCATGAATCTGATACAGCACATTCAGCTTATGGTCGGTAAGATCCGTCTGCACACCATAAAAATGCTCCCAGACAGATTGAAGCTGCTGCTGAAAAAAGTCCTGCGCTTCCGCCATTTCTTTGGTAGTAACTGTGACCGATACATCCAATTTGCCGTTGCCCGCCCGAATGGAATTCCCGCCTCCTCTATTTTCCAGGCCAAAGACTTCGCAGAACGCCCCGATAACAGGCTCCAGTTCTTGCTCTATAAGCAGCAAATATAGTCTCTTTTCCATCCTTATTTCCTCCCCACGGGTGACTCTATGACACCCTCATGTACATTGACTTTGGTTCGCAGGCGATCAGGGTGGACAGTTGTTATAGTCCACCGAAACAGGCTGCCGTCTCGCTGCATAAAGCTCAAATTTTCTGCGTTCTTAACGCCGTTTACCGAAAATGCGCAGGAGATAAAGAAAGAGATTGATGAAGTCCAGATAGAGGTCAAGCGCACCAAATACGGCAAACTTGCCAACTGTCTCTTCATCATCCTCCAGGCTATAGGCCATTTTCTTAAGCTGCTGCATATCATAAGCGGTTAGCCCGACAAAGATCAACACACCGGCATACGTCAGCACCCACATCATGGCAGCACTTTTCAGAAACATATTAACCAGGGAAGCTAGGATAAGACCGATTAAAGCCATAAAGAGAATATTGCCCCACTTGCTTAAGTCGGCTTTGGTCAGATAGCCGTAGGCGGCTGTTGCGCCAAATGTGCCGGCGGTGATAAAAAAGACAGCAGCAATCGATTCATGCGTGTACACCATCAAGATGGACGCCAGCGTCAACCCGTTCAACGCCGAGTAGAGAAAAAAGAGGAAGCTGGCTGCTGTCGCGCTAAGAGACTCGATCCAATGGCTGATAGCAAATACGAGCCCCAAATTGGTCAATAGCAAGCCGTAGAAAACCATTTTATCGCCAAAAATCAATTTGAGCAGAGACGGCGAATGGGCGGTATAATAGGCAATAATGCCTGTTACTAAAAGACCGAAGGTCATCCAGCTGTAAACCTGCCGGAAAAAACCTTGCGCAATCGCCGTGTTTTTGCTGTTATCCGCATACAGATTCGTGGGTGGAATAGGCTGCTCAGGGCGGCGCATGGGTTCATCTGTGGAAGATGTATTTTTCATCATTGTAAACAACTCCTATCTGTTAAAAGTAAAATTGCTCCAGGTAATTCAGCTGCTGCTGTAAGATTGCTGCCGCCAAAATTTTGTTGTTCTTGGGTGAGAACCATGTTTTCCATCGTAAACTTTTTCCACTGATTATTTCTTTGGTTTTATAAAATTCCCTTTAAAATGGATTTATGTAATAATTGTTCCTTTTTTGTAAATATTTGCAATTCTTATTAACCTGATTGTGCTAGTCCAGCTTTCGGCTGACAATCCCTTACTAATATTTAACTAAATTCCAGTTCTTCTGTTCTTCTATGCAGTTAAGACTGTCCTTAGAATAACAGAAGTCAACGGATTTTTGTCCGTTGACCTCTGTTATTTAGAAAGAGATGTTGTCCTATTCTGTCCCCTGTAACCCTTTGTAAGATATATAACTAACTCACCCAAAAATCATAATTGCCCAGCTCTCCTGGCAAACTTTACGTCTTCAATTGCCTAACTTAAAAAGTATCGAAATTATACGATATATTATGTAGACAATTCTTCTAGCTGAAGTGATACTTTGCGACAAAGAGTTAACGACAAGTCGCGAGAGAATCTGGGGCCGCTTACTGGCACAAGTTCTGGCCGTTTTTCATATGAGTTACAGTATAATGATATCAGTGTTTATCGGAAATGGGGGATACGCAATGTTCTGCAAGAAACAATCCTCGCCTAAAGAAGAAACTGTGCAAAACACCGATTCGACGGAAAGCATTCTCCGTCAGGATCTTAGTGAAAAAGCCAGCCATTCCGGCGTATACATGATGTGGCTGCTATTCCGGGAAAAGGTTCCCATGCCGTCTGCCGCTACCCTTTTGGAGAAGCTTCAGACCCGCTTCGGTGCCGTAGACGTAGTCTCCGGCAAAGGCGGCATTGCCTCCTTTGCCCTGACCAACCACCCAGTCACCTATGCGGACGGTCAACAGGTGCCCTCCCAAGTGATGCTGACCGAGTGTACTCCTGTGAAGGAGCCTTTGGGTGACACAATTGCCCGCACCCAGTTCTGGGACTGCCCCAACGGCGTAGAACTGCTGGATTCCTGCCACTGGCAGGTAATGGCCTCCGACTTTTTGGCGAGAGGGCTTCCGCCACTGGAGCGGGCGGACATCCTGGCCGACTGGCTGGAAATCGTCCTTGAACTCTATCCCCATTGTGTGGCGGTCTATTTTGCCCCCAGCGGAAAGCTGCTGACTACCGAGAGTGTCCGTGAAAATCCCTATTCCGGACCGTTACGTTTTTTTCACGGCGGAGTCAATGTACGGTTTTTCAATATTCAGGGTACCACTGACATGCTGGTGGACAGCCTGGGCATGTACGCCCTTGGTCTACCGGATGTACAGTACCACTTCCACGGTCTCGACCCCAATGAAGTAGTACTGCATGCCTACAATACAGCGTTGTATCAGTTTGAAAACGATGCACCCATTGAATCCGGGCATACCATTGGCGGCATCGAACCGGAATCCAAATGGCGGTGCCAATACGAGCGCGCTCTGATCCAGCCTGATCGGGATGTGCTGGATATTGCAGCCGGTGAATACGCCTCCGGTAACCGGGAATAGGCCAGACCTTGGACAAAATCCGCCGCCTATCTCCTTAACTTTTTCATCCTATTAAAAATAATGGAGACTACCAGTGGAATTGCTATATAAATAATCCCAAGCGTACCAAGGCATAGGATCGCACTATCCATAAATTCTTTGTTTCCAGAGTCAGTTGACACTGCAAATAAAAACAAGGCCATAAAAGGATAAAAGATATACCCGATCCCAACTGCAATTTCAAAATAACCGAAGATAATTTTCGATACTATTAAACCAACTAAAAACCAACAAATAACAACTGTATAATTGAAGTTAGTAAACACTTGCTGTCCTCCCGAAAGTTATCGACACACAACTAAAGACATCATATGGTTAAGGAGTTCATCATACCTTAGGCAGATTTTCCGCCTCCAGGGCGGCTTCGTTGCAACCATCGTCCCCTGTAAGATAGAGTCGTTCTATAATGGAACCAATACATTTTTTGAGTTAATTAGACATTTTTACTACATATTTCTTTTATATACATTAATTCCCTTTGAAAATAATATCTTCTTTTGCATAAAAAATGCTTCCCACTTATCCTGCTCCTAATAAAAATGAGACAATTTATATTGATAGCCCCAAAAAAGCCAAAACTAAAACGGGACAAGAAATCTGTCCCGCCATCATATAAATTTAATAATCCAAGATTAACACTAGCTGGCTTTGAGTGAGTCAAAGCATATCCCAAATAAGTGACTTTATTACCACAAAGTATTCACGAAAATAGTAATATATCTTCCAGTCGATTGTACTTGGTGCGCAAATCCCAATAGTAAAAGGAATTCCCGCCCGCCAAGCCAATAATTTGGCTCTAAACATATGAAAGTCGCTTGTTATAATGAGAATGTTATCTTGATCTAAATCCACTTTACGTTCTAAGATTTTTTTTGAAAATAACATATTTTCATATGTATTAGTAGACTTGTCCTCAATAATGATTTGGTTCACATCAACGCCGTTAGAGACTAAGTAACGCTTCATGGCCTCAGCCTCTGATATGGATTCATCGCGGCCTTGGCCGCCTGATACAATAATATTCGTATCAGGGTATGTTTTAAGATACTTAAGACATGTATCCAAACGGTTTCGCAAAGTTGGAGACACTTGATCCCCTTGTAACCCTGAACCTAAAACAATAATACATTTTACTCGGTAATTTTCTTTAAGGTCATCGGAATGCCATATCAAGCCTTCTATGATTAAGAATGAACATAATAGCGTGGTAAAAATGATTTTGGCAGTAGATCCTTTTAACTTCATCACTTTTATTATGTTACTCTTTAAGTACCATAATACTATTCCAATTAACGATGCTAGTACTGTCAGTATTACGATAAATGATACACCCAATAATCCAGTCCATAGACTCTGTCCTTGTTCAAAGCTAAAGAACCAACATGTCTTCTCAAAATAGTGGTACATTATGCAAGCAATAGCACCAACGGTTAATCCCGTTATCATATTTTTCTTAAATATTTCACTAGGCTTATTCTCATTGAATAACACACTGCACACATATATAGAAATATTTAACAAATATGTGTAATACCAATCAAATGTCATAGCTGTAGTAAAATTATTTACTATACTAATCAAGAACGATATCACCACTATTACAGCAATATATACAAAAAAAAGAGACTTATTTGTTCCAATCAATCAGTTCATCCCTTCATACCGCTATGAGGTCAGTGCGTCATAGATATTATAGCTGTACTCGACCTGGTTGCCGTTGCGGTCGGTGTAGAGTTTCAGCCGGCCCTCGGTGTCGTAGAGGACAGTATCTTTTTCTCCTATGGGATCGGTGATTTCCTTTAGCTTGTTAATGAGATTGTCAGTCTTGAATTGAAAGATTATTTGTGTCTATGGCAATAGCGGAATGGCGGCGCAATAATTAATAACTTTGCCCCTTCAGGATCATCAATATAAGAATCCATAAAACCTAATGCGCTCCAAAAGTTACAGCTATACTTTTCCATGATAATTTTCATTGTTAGACCTTCCACGTTAAAGTTAGACGATATTGTACGATCAACTAGATAAACATCCAATACGGGTTGCAATTTTTTACTAATTTTATTGAACCTATTGAGTTTTATTGTTATATCATCTTCTTCGTAACCATCTTCAAGAAGCATCTTTCTTACAACTTCTTTATCAAAGGTAAGCACGGCCTTCGTTTCTTTTTCCTTGGCATTATCCTGTATTTTTTGCTCGTTATCTGTTGGCGCGGACTCGCAGACAACAGGTACGGAGTTAAGCATATATACAGCCAGCAGCAGTATGATACCTGTATTTTTGAACATATCTACTCCTCCGTTTAGTCGTTTTTCTATGTTATTTATTTAGAACACTTGAGTTAACAAAAAAGCAGTGGCGTTGTATGTCTTTAAACCATGCAATACCACTGTTTTTTGTATTTCCGTAAAGATTTAATTTTACTCCATGGCATTTGTTATCATTTATATAAACAATATAGCATCAAGAATTAAGTTTTATAAATCATTTGTCCCGTACTTATCTATTACACTTGAAATTCCTGGCCCGCCACCTATTCCTCCTAATTCCCCCATACTAGAACCTTTATCAGCTTTTACCTGAGGTACTCTGTCTGCTTTCTGCCTTAAAACCAAAGCAAATTCACCAACACCTGCAGTATCAGTATATCTTTCATTATAATCAACAACAAAAGCATTAGGGAAATCTATTTTCCTAAAGATTGCACCACTAGTTTCTACCTCTACAGTCACATCACGATACGCATCTGCACTTTGCGCTGGAACTAACGCCCAGTTAAACAAACCCAAGGTATCACTACTACCAGACCCTGGTGACAAAAGTTTTCCTGTTACCCACATGGTAGCAGCAACATCAGTGGACTTAGCCTTCGAATCGCTTGGCGTGCTTACATCCACATGCACATGGGTAATAACTTCTTTACCATAACTTAAAGAATCTTGTCCTTTAACAATTAATTTAAATCCCATTAGAAAAACCTCCCTTTAAATTGTATCCTTAGCCGCTTGTCTAAACTATCACATTATTTTAACCTATCAAAATACATTCGCATCTTAATATAACCTTTCTTAGCCCCCAAAGTTATAAACATTATAGCAATGCAATAAAGAAAAGGTATTATCAGTAATGCAATGTCCCTAGGTGCAAATCCACTAGACATTTTATAAATCTCTAAAGCTTTAAGAAAAAAAGGTATACTCTCTGTTATTGGAATACGGGCATACTCTACCATGTCATAGATTATAGGCCAAATAGCAACATTAATTCCTGAGAAAACAGTTAAATTGAAAAAGAGTATTAGCCGTTCTATAAGAGATAAACGCAGAGTTGCAATAACACATAAAATAATATGGCATATTAGAAAAACATAAATTCGCGTATCTATGGATGGATCACGCATAATAATTGAACCAGTCGAAAATTCCACTTTGAGTATAACTATCAGAAAGGTACCCACTATAGTAAATAGAGTTATCCTGCCTAGACTTATCATCCACATCTTTTTATTTAGCATATATTATCACTATCAGAGTTTGACCATGTATTAGGGTATTTTGTTACTGTTACTAAAATGGAATCATTACTTTTCATGATTAAGGGAAAAAGTTCTACATCATTGTCTCCAACATCTATGCAGCCTGCTGAGCCGAAGCTTGAACCCCCATGTAAAAAGAAATCTTGTCGTGGGCCGTCGTAGCCACTAACATCAGTACCTGGATTGGGATGTAATGGCACCCTATATTTACCCCAATCCCCAAAATAACTCCATATTATGCTTCTCCCATATATTCCAACAGAGACTTCCTTAGGATATAAAGTATATTTACCCGATGGAATTGGTCCACTATTGTTATGCTTAGGATCTGTATTTCCCACTCTTCCTGTTGTCGCATTATAATAATAACTCTTTCCATCTTCATCATTAAATGTCAAAATTCCCTTATTCAATCTTAATTCTCTCCCCATTATACTCCTCCTTTAGCGTACTATTTCTAAAGCGCGGCAGATTAAGAAATTATACTAAAACAGTTCTTAAATATACTGCTAATTGTAATTCTGCATTATAAAAAAACATAAACCGAAGATCTAACTCTCAAGTATTTTGATCTCGCTTACAAAATACCATTTTGTAAGCACTCCAACTGTTTCCTCCTACTATTTTTGATAATTTAATCCACACAAGCATACACTCTTTTGGAGTATTTACACATCTTTACTATATATTTCTTTTATATACATTAATTCCCTTTGAAAATTTTATCTTCTTTTTTCCTATAATTTCGCACAAAAAAGTCCCACTCATCAGGTGGGACTCAGGGACAGTGAACCATATTGGATTACGCGGATAGAGATAATTTGCCGCTTTATAATGCAGTGAGTCGCATCAACTTTTGTAGTAACTTGGATACTACATCTAAAATTACCAATAACTCATAACATAGCCTAGGACGATGACGGCTATGTATATATATCCTTACTTTTTCAAGGTCTATAATTTTCAATTATTTTTTTTGCTTGAATATATTTATCTGCCATTTCAATATTTCCATCTTTTTTACATATCTCAATTTCAAAATCTAATGCTCCAAGCATTTCGTCTTTGCTTATTATTTTATAATTTCTTTCGAGTTCTTCATCACCTGGATAATTTACAGGAAATGTCCAATCAAGATAATATTCATTTTCCTTTGTTATGCCATAAATAATTACTTCTATTGGCCCTACACAACATTTACTTATAATTTCTCTGTTTCCATCTTCATTTGGTTCAAAATTAGGATCTCTATAGAAAAATTCTCCCATTATAAGCCTCCTATAATAATATATTTCTATGCTTTACTTATTTCCTATCATACGTATTCTATTTACCAATTTTATATGTATGATAATAATCATCATATAAACCAGTGCAATCACCGGACTAGGAGTACCATCCTATATTATTCTATAAGACACTACCTCCGTCCCTTGTCTTCTGGTTGTCCCGCTCAATTTAAAGCTCTTTAATTAGCTGGTCTAGTAAGATAAGCGTAGTCGTTATATAACGGAACCAATATATTTTTTGGGTTAATTAGCATTTTTACTATATATTTCTTTTATATACATTAATTCCCTTGGAAGATTATATCTTCTTTTGTATAAAAAAATGTGTCCCACTTATCCTGCTCCTAATAAAAATGAGACAATTTATATTGATAGCCCCAAAAAAGCCAAAACTAAAACGAGACAGAAAATCTGTCCCGTTCACTTTAAAGCTCTTTAATTAGCTGGTGTTTGTCTTTTGCAGTTAAAGCAATAAACATTCTCCGTTTTCATTAATCAATCTCTTCCTAACTTTTTATTCCACGCTCTTTCTTTTAACAGAATAGCATTATCTGATTCTGTTGGTTCTAGCTTTTCAAAAATGAGATCCCCTTTTTTATCCCATTCTTTACAACTTAAACAAATTCCGAATTCATACTCTGCTACAGATTTAATTTCTCCACTTTCATACCAGGTCTCTTCCTTGCCTCTAATTGTCCCATATTTCATATATTGTCTGCTTTTTATATTACCATTTTTGTAAAACTCAATATAATCACCATGTTTAAATCCATCCACAAAATAGCAATAATGTGTCAACATCCCATTATCATACAGTTCATACGACAGACCTGTAAATGGTTTTCCCTCATCATCTTCCGCATTATCTAAAACCTCATCGCTCTTGGATGAAAACCACAAATCTTCAAAATCAACGCCATTAGCTATTACATATTCTTTTTTATGTACATTATTTCCCATACTTCAATACCTCCGGGAAAGATCTTGCACCGTCTGTTATTTCCTCTAATGTAAGACACTTCCATCGTCCCCTGTCTTTTTTCGCATAACTCAAGCCTGACCCCCAAGCTCTCCCCTCGCCGATGGTGAGTTCTTGATAGCTTTCCACTTCGAAGTTGGTGTATTCGTTAGCGATGAGGTCTGGGTTGTATGTCCAGTCTCGATTGTAGGAGGCAATGTCTTTGCCGCTTTTGTAGTTGATATTTTCCGGCAGGGTTTTCTTACTTAATTTCGCCAACTGATAGCCAAACGATAAAATAAAAGCTAAAGCGGAACAATGTACCTGTCCCGCTGTCCCATCTGATAGCGGATTTGACCGTCTTCTTTTCTGACCGGTATTCTTTTTTCGGTCAGCCAGCCCAAGCAGTTGTATTGGTACAATATGCCGGGTCTTGTTTGGTTGGTTTGTCCTGGCTGTAGCCTTCGGCGTCGATTTCTTTGATGATGTTGCCTGTCAGGTTATAAACGTAGGCTTTTTCTACCTGGTCCTCGGGGTTGGTGATTTTCGTCAGGCGGTTCATTTCGTTCAACTTCATCTCAATTTAGTTCTTAAACCCCATAATATGGATATTAGCTTTCATTCGCGTGTCGATTATCAAGCTACATCCAGATAATCAAGCTAAACTCATTGATTAGAAGCTATTAACAGAATTTGATTCTGCTTGCAAAATTTTCTCATGTGTTTATGGTTTGTATGTCCATTGAATAATTTTTATTGCCACAAATAGTATTACTAAGATCATATCAATAAAAATAAGTATCCAAAATATCCCACCAAGGGCAATATCTATTCCAAAATACTTTTTTTCATGCTCGCTTTCCATAGACATTTGTAGATGTACTGGAATTTTCGCCGCTTCCGGCACATCTTGCAAAACATAAGCAATAACTTTATAATCTCCCTCTTCTATAAACTGTTCTGAAGAAGCGATAATTCTCTCGTAGTATTCAAACAAATTTCTTCCCTGAGTTCCTGTCACGTTTTCTTTAAGTACTACAGGCTTATGATCTGGCATGGAATACATCTCTAAGTGGATAGGGATAGATAATTGTGACTTTCGTAATTTTGTAGCTTCGTCCTTATCATCAAGAAATATAAGCCTGAACTCATAGGGCGCTTTCATACCAATATGGACAACGCTTTCCACATATCCCGGCGGCGATAGGGATATCGGCTCATCCAATCTGCATTCAAAGTTTTGCCCATATACTTCGCGTAAATCGGCAAATAGCATGTCAATCCTAAAAACACTATAAGCAGGACTGTTAGTAAGCGGTTTACTATTACCATATAACTTTTTGCCTCCATAAAGTAAGACACCTTTCTCTCCAGCTTAAACTGGCGATTAAACCTAATTATTTCGCTGCTAACTTAGGACATTAGGACACCTTACGGGCTTACCTATACTCAGAATGACGCAGATGACTCAAGCCTATCTGCTTTTTTTCATCCTATCAAATGAGACATTAGGGACAGGTTGAAACCACTGAAAAAGTCAAACTACATCCACCATATTGTATAATTAAGGAGAGAAATTTATTAAGAAAGTGGTGGTTGGGTGTGCTTAAATCTAAATCAAAACAACTAACCTTATATTCTATTCTTTATGACAAAATACCCGATAACCATATACTTAGAAATATAGAAAAAGCAGTAGATTTTAGTTTTATAAATAAGCTGTTAGAGAAATCTTATAGCAAACGCTTTGGTCGTCCAGCTAAGGAACCAGAAACGATGGCGAAACTTCTAATATTGCAATATCTGTATAATTTATCCGATGTAAAAATAATAGAAGAAGCCTCATTGAATCTAGCTTACATGTGGTTCATCGGTATAAATCCAGATGAGGATTTACCAGATCCAAGCTTGCTTGCCAAATTTAGAACACAAAGACTTAAAGATAATAGTGTTGATGATATTATCAAAGAAGTAGTACGTCAATGTATTGAACAAAATATTATTAAAGGTACAGGAGTTAGCATAGATGCTACTCATGCGGCAGCTAATACAACAAAATTAGTTCCTGAACGAATTATGGCACGCTTGGCAAAGACGATATTGAAAAATGTAGTGAAAGAGTCCGGAGAAATTCCATCTGGAATAAATTCGAACATACCTGATTATAAAGTAATTGAAGATACTAAAGAGGCTAAACGAGTTATGAAAGACTATTTAGAAGGTATGATGGCGCAACTCGAAAATACCGTCAACACTTCTAATATGCTAGAGACAGAACAAGCAATAACGGAAGCAAGAGAAATATTAGGTGACGAAAAATTTATAATACAAAAAGGAATACGCTCCCTTGTAGATAAAGATGCACGTGTGGGTTATAAATCAAAAACCGATAGCTTTTATGGTTATAAGATCGAATTTGCAATGATGCCGGAAGAACGAATTATTACGGCCATTGAAACATGTGATGGCGCTTATGTAGATGGAAATAAGTTTGACAAGTTGTATAACCGCAGTAAAGAATGCGGCGTCACAATAAAAGAAGTTTATGGTGACAAGGCTTATTTTCGTAAACCTATACTTGATATTTTAAGAACTGACAAAGTTGAAGCAATAATACCAATAAGTGCATCTGTATATAAAATTGACGAAAGTACTTTTAGCTACAATAAAGATAGCGACCAATGGTTTTGTAGGATGGGAAACTACACAATTGATAAAAAACATAAAAAGTGCGGGAAAGGTAGTTGGGCTCCAGATAATTTAAGATATATATTTGATAAAGCAATATGTATGGGATGTCCGCACAAAATGGAATGTGCCGGAAAAGCTGCATCAGCAAAACGATTAGATGTTGGAATTAATACAGCAGACTATTATGAACATAGTCAACGAGCGCAAACCCAGGAATTCAAAGAAAAGTATAAAAAGCGTGCAAGCCACGAATGGAAAAACGGCGAAATGAAGCGTTTCCATGGATTAGACCGTGCCCGAGGGTATGGTCTAAGAAGCATGAGTATGCAAGCTAAATTAACTGCTTTAGCAGTTAATTTAAAGAGGATAGCCGCCCTGGTATCCTTATATCTTAGGATTTGGGGGCGAATTTCATCAAAAGTACCATATTGGAAAATTAAACTGCCGGTATACGCTTTTTAAAAACGGTTTTTCGGGTGTATCCCTGATTTTGTGTAAACTCCAATTGGTGTAAAAAGAGCAAATTAGTTTAGGGGGCAAAACAGTCAATTAGGCTGGTTGCCCCTTTGCTTGCATTATACTAAAAAAGCACTAGCTGTCAACTTAATCCAGTCGGTCAGCAAAGAATATTTCCAACTGAGAATGAATTAGTCCCCAATCCTTGCGGCGACCTGTCCATTTTTTCGTAATATCTATCATAGCTAAGTACAACATCTTTAATAGACTATCGTCAGTTGGAAAAACAGATTTAGCCTTAGTAACTTTACGCAGTTGACGGTTGAAGTTTTCTATTGCATTTGTGGTATAAACCAGTGTCCGCACTTCCTGCGGGTACTTGAAATAGCTAGATAAATTGGTCCAATTTGCCCTCCAGGAAAGAGCAATCTTCGGATATTTTCCCCTCCACTTTTCATCATATAGGGCTGTCTGTTCATCCGCAGCAGCGTATACCATTTTAAGATCAGCCATTAGTGCTTTAATATCCTTGTATGAAACGTATTTGGTTGAGTTGCGAATCTGATGAATTACGCATTGTTGGATTTCGGTCTTAGGAAAAACAGCCTCAATGGCATTGGCAAAACCGGTAAGGCCATCTACGCAAGCAATTAAAATATCATTTACGCCTCGGTTTTTCAGGCTGTTTAAAATTCCAAGCCAGAACTTAGCACTTTCGTTTTCTCCGACCCACATACCTAGAACATCGCGAATACCGTCCATCTGAACGCCAATGGCAATATAGACAGCTTTTTTTACAATTTGTCCTTCGCTTCGGACATGAAAGTGGATAGCGTCCATGAATACAACAGCATAGATGCTCTCTAAAGGCCGTATTTGCCATTCCCTTACTACGGGAAGAATTTTATCGGTGACACGACTGATGGTACTGTCAGATACCTCAATACCGTAAATATCTCGAATATGACCTTCAATATCACTAGTGGTCATACCTTTCGCATACATGGATAAAATCTTTTCTTCGATATCGCCACTTAGCGTGGTTTGGTTTTTCTTTACGATTTGCGGCTCGAAATCCCCTTTGCGATCTCTTGGAACAGCAACTTCTATGTCGCCAAGGCTAGTCTTTAGCGTTTTTTCGCTATATCCGTTACGGCTATTATCGGTGTCCTTATTCCTATAATCGTATTTGCTATAGCCTAGCTCGTCTTCTAATTCGCCTTCTAGGCCATTTTCTAGAACAGTACCTACCATTTCCTTGAATAGTTCCTGCACTCCAGCAACATCATTAATTCCGGCTCCCTGCAGCAATTCCAGCAGTTTTTTACGTTGTTCTCTTCGTTCGGGGGTAATTTTTCTTCGTGCCATAATTAAAACCTCCAAGTTGATGCTTCTATTTTACACCAACTTGGAGGTTTACACAGTTTTTGGGATAGTCTCGTTTTTTCAGTGGTTTCTACCTGTCCCGCTGTCCCACTCGAGAACTGTCAAGATAATCTTTGTCTCCCTGCAGCAGTTTTAATAATGTCTTTGTTCTCGGCGCTCCGGGGTAATTTTTTCTTTTTGCCATAGTAAAACCTCCAAGATGCTTTACACTATCTTGGAGGTTTACACAGTTTTTGAGATAGTCTCTCCCTTTTACTTTCAACCCAATGGGGTTTTCACACGGTCTGCCGTTCCCTGACCCCCGTGCCTAAAAAAATAATTATTTTAATTTTCTCCATTTAGTCGTCCAATAAATTTTTCTACCATTTCATATATATCTCTATTGCGTGCAAGACATTGCAACCACGTATTAGGAATAGAACTAATCCCATAAAAAATACCTGACACGCCTCCAATTATTGCTGCGATTGTGTCTGTGTCTCCGCCTAGATTAATTCCTTTTAATATCGCTTCCTTATAGTCATTAGTTGTCATAAACGCCCATAATGAAGCTTCCAAGGTATCCACTACATATCCTGTAGAATTTATATCCCCTTCCCTTAATGAAGCGATATTTCCTTTTAATATTCTTCTGAAATTGTATAGTTCTTCTTTATAGTCTTCATGACAATATTTTTCTACAAAGTTTATTGTTTGCCCATAAGCATCACTTTTATTATTCCCGTTAATTAAGTTTATAGCATATTCGACATATATTATACAAGCCAATTTCGCACGACTATGTGCATGAGTTAATGAAGAAACCTCTTCAATTATTTTTTTCTTTTTCATTGGCGGCATCTTTTTTAAGTAAAATGCTAACGGTAATACTCGCATTAACGAACCATTTCCATTATCCATTTCTGTATTGCCGCCGCATTTTTCAGGAGTTTCTCCTTGTATCATTTTTTCTATTGCTACTCTAGTAGCATTTCCAATGTCAAACACTTCTCCAAATGGTGTTAAATATCCATTCATATAATACCGTATAAATTTTTCAGCTAATCGATCTAAAGAATATCCTTCCGTAATATTCTCCAACAAACATAATGTTAATGATGTATCATCTGACCACGTTCCATACGGTTGATGATACGTTCCATACGCTCTCATTTCATTAACAAAATCAATTTTTCTTTCTTCTCTCGTACAAAATTCTACTGGAACTCCCATAGCATCGCCAACTATAAAACCCAATATTCCTGCATAGACTATTTCATTTTCCTTTAAATCAAATTTGAAGGATATTGGATTTAAATGTTCAAATTCGGGGCATTCTTTTTTAGGAAAAATAACATACTCAGGTTTTTCATTAATACCTTTATACTTCTCACAGTGAAATACATTTCCTTTAATGAAATTTTTGCAAATTTCACACATGGGAGCGGATGTCAAGCTCCCTCCTTTTTTATAGGACTCTATATCATATTTCCATTTCTCACCTAACGTCAGTTGTCGTCCTTTCTGCCCCACGTATCTCTCACTCCTATTTTTTTAATCTAACACCGATATTTAATACACCATTCTGAACTTTTGCGTCAGTTATAACCATTTCTTGTCCAGCTTGCAGGAGACAAGGGGACGGTGGTAATGTCTTATTTTATTTTTTCAATACTTCCCTTGCTAACACCCGTTACTCTGGAAATTTGCCGTATTGATAACCCCTTTTCCCTCAACTTTTTAATATACTGATTCCTCTTGTTTATTTCCATACCAGCAATTTCACTACTACTTACGCTATATGTTTCTTTTATCATTCGTACCGCTTCATTATCTGTTATTCTGAAATTATCTTCGCTAATATCCAAAATGTTATCCTTAATTACCCTTTTATGTAATTCTACAAATTGTTCTTTTGTTATCATTCCTAATACAAATTCAACATTGACTAAACTACTTGGCTCCATATATTCTTCATAACTACTCCATCGATATTCTGATGCTTTTTTACTCATTCCTGCTTGGACTGGGTTATTATGAATGTAACTTAATACTGTTAATAAATAGCTTTCATCTTTAATTGGTTCACTTTTAAATCTATCCTGAAATAAGTGCCCTACTCTCTTATATTTCTGATTAAAATAATACACATACCTAGCGCCTATTCTCTTGAATATTTGCTCTAAACTTTCTTTGCCTTCTTTGATTAATAGATGAATATGATTTCCTAAAAAACAATACGCATATATTTCATATCCACATAGTTCTCTACATTCTTGTAATACTGTTTTTAGCTTTTGATTATCTTCTTCATCTTCTAAAATTAACTGCTTATTTATTCCTCTAATCATTACATGGTATATACCGCTCTCACCTTTTATCCGCGCCGCTCTTGCCACTTTTAACACCTCAAGGTAATCTTATCAGCTTATTTCCTTTAGTGCAAGACACTTCCACCGTCCCCTTGTCTTCTTCTTAACACCTCAAGGTAATCTTATCAGCTTATTTCCTTTAGTGCAAGACACTTCCACCGTCCCCTTGTCTTCTTCTTAACACCTCAAGGTAATCTTATCAGCTTATTTCCTTTAGTGCAAGACACTTCCACCGTCCCCTTGTCTTCTTCCTAGGGGACGGTGGAACTGTCAACTCTTTTCAATAAACACAACCACCGTCCCCAGTAAGATAAGTATAGTCGTTATATAATGGAAGCAATATATTTTTTGGGCTAATTACGCATTTTTACTACATATTTCTTTTTCATACATTAATTCCCTTTGAAGATAATATCTTCTCTTGCATAAAAAAATAGTTGTCACTTATCCTGCTCTTAATAAAAAATAAAAAGCCAAAACTAAAACGGGGCAAGAAATCTGTCCCGCAATTTAAAGCTCTTTAATTAGATGGTTTTTGTTTTCTGCTAGCGATGATCTCCCGTTTTTGTTGGTGAAGGAAACAGTCGGAACCGTCCCCCTTGTATCATTTATAGCTACTAGCGTTTCCTTATCATAAATGCGAATTTCGCCTATATATCCTTTTACAGTAAGAATACGGCCAGGGTAAGTAACAGGTACGGAGTACTGGTTTTTGTCAAAAGCAATGAGACTGTAGTGGTTAACCTTAGCCTCTTTGCGGGAGCAACAGTCAAACGTGTGTTTAGACAACGGCAGTAGTTTTGCTCGTTCCTCTTCGAATCGCTCCTGGAAGCTAATCTTATGTTTTCCTCTTGGTCGAGCGTTGAGAGTCTGGCAGCGAACGATTAGCCATTCATTCAAAGCCTCAATGGAGGAAAACTCGGGTACCGGGGTAAAGGCATGGGCTTTGATGTAGCGGGCGAGACCCTCGATGATTCCTTTTTCATTCCCTTTAGCGGGATTACAGAATTGGCTGTCAAAGCCGTGATGCGCTCGAAATTTGAGGAATGAAGCCTGTTCTTCTCGCTTTCGACCGACTAGAACCTTCTTAACAGCCGTTTTCAAATTGTCGTAAAGAATCTGCTCAGGGATACCATTAAAAAAGGAGAAGGCATGTTCGTGTGCGTCAAAAAATGCTTCCTGGCGCTGATGGGGATAAAACCGAACGAAGAAAACTTTGCTATGGCTGAAACGAAGGAGAAAAAGCTCCCCATGAACATCTTGACCGTCAATCCGAGCCATTGCTGGCGTCCAATCACACTGAGCATATCCTAGCGGGTCATGCTCTAACGGCATAAATGCATCGATACTTTCTAAGTCGAGCGCGCGTCTGAGGTCACGAACCCAGCCTCTAACTGTAGAGCTGCCACCGATAAAATCATATTCATCTTGCAAGCGTTCAAAAATCCGCTGGCTATTGTGCCGCTGCTTGCGGGGACTTGATTGATCATCGAGTAGCCATTGTTTAATAATCGGCTCAAACTGGTTTCGTAGTGGAGCCTGAGGCTCTGACTTACGCTTGTAACTTGTTGTTTCTTCCACAGAACCGTAGAGTATTTTTCGTATGGTTTGCCTGGAAAGTCCCACTTCACGCGATATTTGCCGAATAGATTTGCGTTCCTTTACGTGAAGGTCTTTGATATACTTATAGGTGTCCACTTTGATCATCCTTTTTTACCTGCTTTGCTTTGTCTAGTCAACTCTAGCTTAGCAGGTTTAATGATCAAGGTGGTCAACTTTTTCTCTAGCGTTTTGCTCGTTAGTGGTCAAGTTTTATGATAGCAAAATCACCCCTACTTAGGACAATATTCCTTTCTTCTTCATAGATTGGTATAAGCGAATAGAAATTGATTATTTTACCTTTAGGCGTTACAAACCTCTTCATCTCCGCTTCTTTAGGCTTACATACCATAATGCAAGAAAGCTTTGTATTCGAAGCGAAGGGCATTGGAGGCTCGCCGTTCGGTAGAATAATCTCTGCTTCCAATACCCCATCATAGAGGTGAGGGATATGGGCTGTTTGTCGTAACCACCCTAATGGCCAGTAGTTTTTCTCATCTTTCATTTTTTTTTGTTCCATCGGCCAATCTGCGGGTAACTTAATTAATAACTCGGCATATGCGGTTTCGCCTGCTTCTTCCGCCTCATCCATAGGGTAATCGCTCATGCCAGTTGTAACGAGTGTTATGTAGTTGCGCTCTTTCGACGCTGGAATAATGTGGAGATTAACTGTCACTCTACTACCTGGTACAATTTCGCTGATCGTCTGACTAATTTTACCGCAGTTTTTTGATATGTATTTTAAAATCTCATCATGTTGCCCCTGGTTATCATCTTCGATATCAACATTCTGTTGTTTTGCTATTGATCTTTGCCCCATAGCAATCCGTAGTAGGTCAGCGATCTCGTTTTGTCCTCTTTCAATTGCATAAGCAAGTGCGTCTCTACCATTATCGTATTTCACATAAATATCGATTCCAGTGTCTATCAAGAGTTTTACAATGTCTACATGTCCGTCAGTAATAGCATCAAACAAGGGATTTCTTACGGGATCACTTACATCCATCTCTGCACCACAGGACAACAAATACTTTACAATTTCGATGTGTCCATATGTAATAGCTTGATTTATGGCATAACTATCAGAAATACCACCACGTCTATTTACGTCCATTCCTGACTTTATAAGGTACTTCACAATGTTGAGCTTTCCTCTTTTTGCCGCAATATGCAACCATGTACCAAATACACTGGTAGTAAAATTCAAGCGTTCTTTATCTGAACCGATTAGTTTATCGACTTTTTCGAGATCTCCTGCCTCAACAGCTGTAAGAATTTCCTTAGCAATCTGCATATCCATTTATGTTCCTCCCCTCACGGTAAACACAACCACCGTCTCCAGTAAGATAAGTATAGTCGTTATATAACGGAACCAATATATTTTTTGGGTTAATTAGCATTTTTACTATATATTTCTTCTATATACATTAATTTCCTTGGAAGATTATATCTTCTTTTGTATAAAAAAAATGCACTTATCCTGCGCCTAATAAAAATGAGACAATTTATATTGATAGCCCCAAAAAAGCCAAAACTAAAGCGAGACAATATACCTGTCCCGCTTTCCCATTGGATGCCTACTAGTTTTTACACAATTTTTATTGAGCCGCTGTTTCTTCTTTAAATCGTTCCCTTAGTATATGAGTTTCCAAATCTGCTAATCTTACAGGTATCGGAAGTTTACTTTTATTATTTATTAAATTCATTGCGATTCTGTAACTAGATTCTAAATCAATATAATTTCCACAAGATAAAAATATTGGTTTAACATTTTTTTGTGTTCGTAACGCTCTACCATAAATTTCTCCATCAATTACTATATCAGTATAAGCTCCAACTTCATTAGCTGGCATTTTAAATTCTACTCGATTGATTTTCAAGTAGCTTTTTGCAATTCCTATCGTTGGCTTATTTAGAAAAAAGGAAGAATGGGTAGCAATCCCCATATGATTATAGTGAAGATATCCATTACCATCAAATAAAAATACATCTGGTTCCAAGCTGAGTTTCTCTGCTGCTTCGATAATTAACGGTAATTCTCTAAACGCCAAAAACCCTGCAACATATGGCACTTCTATTTTCCCAGAACTAAAAACCTTTTCTAATACCTCTGTTGTGTTATAGTCTAAAACAACAATACTACATGCGCCAAAGGTTTCACCAGCATCTTCCCAATAAGCTATATCTACGCCTGCACAAATCCTTATTTTACTTTCGTCAATATTACATAGATCAATCTTTGATTTTAATTTATTTTGTATTTGTACGAATTCGTCCTCTCCATTTAAGTTAAAGATATGAACATTCTCCGTTTTCATTAATCAATCTCTTCCTAACTTTTATTCCGCTCTTTTCCACGTAATAATCGTTTTTTTTCATTCTCAGTAGGTTCTATCTTTTCATTAATTAGCTTTCCGTCTTCATCCCATTCCTTATAATTTAAGCAAACTCCAAATTCATACTCTGCTAAGGACTTAATTTTTCCACTTTCATACCATATCTGTTCCTTACCTCTAATTCTTCCATACTTCATAGTTTGTTTACTTTTTATCTTACTATTCTTATAAAACTCTATATAATCTCCATCTTCAAATCCATATTTATAAAAACAATAATATGCCAAATTTCCATTATCATATAACTCATAAGTCAACCCTGTAAATGGTTTCCCTCCTTCATCTTCTGCATTGTCTAGAACCTCGTCACTAAAGGATGAATACCATAAATGTTCAAAATTAACGCCATTGTCTACTACATATTTTAAGTCATATGTGTTATTCTCCATACTACTGAGAGAGGACTGATTCCAATTGTCTTTACCAAATACATTCATATCCATTATCTTTGCCTCGACCTATAGGGAAAAGGTGGTGCATCAATTAAACGCTTTGCTCTCTCCGGATCATCGATATAGGAATCCATAAAACTTAATGCGTTCCAAAAGTTACAGCTATACTTTTCCATGATAATCTTCATTGTTAGACCTTCCACGTTAAAATCCGAGGATATTGTTCTATCAATTAGATAAGCATTCAATACCAGTTGTAATTTTTGGTTGATTTTACTGAATCTATTGAGCTCAATCTTGATCTCATTTTCTTTGTAGCCGTCTTCCAACAGCATCTTTCTTACGACTTCTTTATCAAAGGTAAGCACGGCCTTCGCCTCCTTTGCCTTGGCATTATCCTGTATTTTTTTCTCGTTATCTGTTGGCGCGGACTCGCAGACAACAGGCACAGAGTTAAGCAGATATACAGCTAGCAGCAATATGACACCCGTTTTTTTGAGCATATCCCGTCCTCCGCTTAGCCTTACTGGCCATCGTTTTCTACTGTTATACATCCGCAAAACTAAAGCTAAAGCGGGACAATGTACCTGTCCCGCTGTCCCATTCCTAATCAATGCAATAAGTCAAAAGCAAGCATAACTCAAGCCTGACCCTCAAGATCGTCCCAGATTAGGTGTTCATCATACCGAATTTCACTATCTTTCAGGACGGCTTTTTTATTATGCCTTTTTTACCTTATTTTAGCAACTTCCTCTTGACAATGCTTTACAGGTTTAATTAGCTTTGGTCTCTTCTTTTCTCTGACACTACTTCCTTTTTCCTACCGCCTTACGTATCAAAACCAATTACAATCCATTCATCTACAAAATCCCAAAAATTAATATTGTATTTTGGCTGAGTTTTCGCTGACCATAAAGTAGCATTATTGTTATCGCAATTGTTATAATCAATAGCCACATAAGTGCCCATTCCATTACTAAAAAAACCAAAAGATGTATTTAAATCAATCTGCATTGGCTCTTCTAAATCGTCAATGATATTCCAATCAAAATCATCCTCACCCAAATAAGTTACATTTTCTAAAGGTACTAAACCCATAGCCCCACTTGCATAATAATAAAATCCATTATGAATATTCTCATAAAATGCCTGAATCGAAGCGGGAATTTTTTTCCATGATTCTTCTAATTTTTCATTATTAAAATTTTCGTGAGGCCTTCTGCCTTCATAATAAAATACTTCACCTTTAGAATTTTTAATAGTATACAAAATCGAAAATCTGTCGTTTATTTCCATTAACTCAACATCTATTGTATACTGCCTGAGATAAGATATGGTATTGCTGAGTTCGGTAGACAGATACTTATTCCAAATCTCAAAAAGTGTATTAATTTTCTTTTTTTTATCTTTTTCTTTAAAAATTTCATACCAAGTATTAGGCAATGAATTAATTTTGGGAATTTCATCAAACGGAATAAGACGTACATAACCATTTTTTCTCATAGTATACTTTTTTAAATATTCAAGCTTTTGAAGCATATAATTAATCCTCTCTATCAATGTTATTCATTCTGTTTATTAAAATCATCAATTTGATTTTGTAATTTTCCTTCCAAGTCCTTTTCCTTTTCCATCATTCTTTTTCTGAAGGCAGGATCAACTTCAATTTCGTCTGGCTTGCCTTTCTTATAGTGTGTCCACTCTTCATAAGATTTATCTTGTTTTGAACCATTTGCCGATCTACTTAATCCTTCGATATTATCCTGATTATTTATAACTTTAAGTCTTTGCTCTGGTGTCAATTTTTCAAAACCATCCATCCGAGTTATTTTTTCATATGATACAATGTGATCCGGTTCTAACCTATTTGTAATCGTTTTGCCAGGAAGAGCTGGATCATCCATTGGCAGTTGAACACCTTCATTGACCTTATCTTGAAGTTCTTTAGTCGGTGTTTTTTGTCTTAATTCATTATATTCTTTATCTGAAATTTTTCTCTCTCCATACCTAGCCTTACCCGACCCCACATTTTTCGCCGCAGCTCCTGCTCGTCCAGGCTTAGTAATTCCTCCACCGAAAAGGCCCAGAGCCGTTGCCAATCCCATATTTTTGTAATCTATATTGCCATCATTAAATAGCACATCATTCAGCCCAGAAGAGAAAGCCCCTCCCAAACCAGATAAGCCTACATATGGCCACGTAGGTGTCCACTTCGAAGCTACTGCCAATAAGGGGCCGAATATTGCGCCGGTAATCGCCCCAACTATCGCGGCTTTAACCGCCGCTTCTACCATTTCACCTAAATCCGCAGTTTTCCCTTCCTGCAGTGCTACCGTACTCATGCCGGCTATTGTACCTACCGCAGCGCTAATGGCACCAAAAGCTGCTCCCGTAGCTGCTGCAGCAAATCCTGTTGTTAGACCTGCCATCGCAACACCTGCAGCAATATATGGCGCCGCAACTATGCATACTGCTATACCAGCAGCTACACCCACTGCCAAAGCTGCCCAGTTTACGCTACTCTCTTGCTTATTCTCCTGTTTTTGCTCTGCTGCCTTTTCCTCTTTTTGCTCCGGCTGCTCAACCTCGGGTAAGGGAGCTTCATCAGTACAGTCGATATGAGTCTGCGCCGCTCGGAAATGTGTCTCATTCTCTAAGGATATAGCAGCGGTAGGGGTCGCTATGAGTACTTGACTTGCTCCGTTTAGAGATACTGTGTTTTGGGATTTTATTATGATTTCTTGCTCGGCTTCCAGTTTCATCTCTTTATGACTGGATAATTTAACTCCCTCGTTATCATCAAAGTTTGCAACTAAGTTACTCAGTCCTGCAGTTATATATACGCCGCCGGGAGCTATTTTTAGTTCTTGTCCATATTCTGTACCTAGATAGCGGGTATTGGGGTCGCCTGTTCTTTCACATGTGCCACCGTTTGAGCGAAGATTACCTTTTATAATAGCGTTTTGTTCTTTTAGTCCGGGTATGTATAGGCTGGCATTTGTGTTTAGCTGCGGCATGAGGTACATCATATCGGTGGTTGGTGGTACGAAGGGATACCAGTAGGCGGTTCCCTCATCTTGTTCTTGGTCAATTTGAAGATGAAGCTTTATTTCTTGATTCTGTAAAGCTAAGACTTTTCCTTCCAGGCTGACTCCCTGGATTTTTTCATTATAAATGGGATTTTGCCGGATGGTCATTTGGCGAACGAGTTTGGCATGAAAAGTTAATATGCTGTTTTTTAGTCTGATGGTAACAGCACTTACATATAATTCATACCCTTGAAAAGTCACTTTATCGCCGATGGTGAGTTCCTGATAGCTTTCCACTTCGAAGTAGGTGTATTCGTTGGCGATGAGGTCTGGGTTATAGGTCCAGTCTCTATTGTAGGCGGCAATGTCTTTGCCGCTTTTGTAGTTGATATTTTCCGGCAGGGTTTTGACCCCGCCTGCCGGGTAGCCAAAGGAGAAAACTATTTCATCTAGGGTTACATCTGGTACTATGACGGCTTCTTGATACGAAGCTATGCGTTTGATGAACTGCCAGTCGGTTTCTTGATATTGAATTAATGGGCCGTTAATCTGCGTTTTGTCGGCAGTAAGTTCAATGCTTTTTCCGGAGTAGTCTGCCATTATTTTAGAAACGATGTCGTTATAGGTAAGGCTGGTATCTTGAAAGGAACGGCTTTTTTCCTGGCTGTCGAGCACCGAGGAATGGGAGAGGAAGGTTGCACTTAAGACATAGAGTCCGCCGTCCTGGTGGATGCCGACTTGGTTTAGCCGCCCTTTGAAGAGGTATTTTTTCTCGGTTTTTCCGTCGCTTGTTTCTTCTGTATAGAGTTTTACTATATCGTCTGGCGTTTCTTGTTGTCCGGCTTTTTTTCCGCCTTCTTCTGTAAGAAGCGCTGTAATTTCTAGTTTAGCATGCTGGTTTAGTGTTTTGGTTATTGTCAGGTCGTAGATCGACTGTATTTCCCAGGGGCTTTCTATTTTTAGTTTGTCATAGGTGATTGCATTTGTTGCAACTTCTTCTTTAGTTGAGGACGGGTGTGGTGTATTTATAATTCTTGCTACGTTCTTGTCTTTATTCTGTAGTTCTCTTAGCATCCGTGCCTTTTCAGCCACTTCAGCATCAATTTTTTGTAAATAGTCTTTTCCTAAGGCTGATTCAGCTGCTAACTGAAATCCCTTAGTATAGTCCTCCATTATCTGCTCATATTGAATATATATACCTTCCTCGCCAGGCATTGCTTTAAAAATGTTTCCCATTTCACTTGTTGTATAATCATATGCATCTCTTTCGAGAGCTTGAAACCTATATTTGTACAAATTTTGAGGATCTGCCTTAATATATCCAAGGTCATTTTCTCTCCACTTTTCTTCTTCAATCTTATTGGGATGTTTCCCTGGATGCTCGATTGCATAGCTCTGGTAAGCATGTCTTCCTTCATGAATAACTGTATCTATAACCTGATATCGTTTACCCGAGTCACCACTAACTAATATTTCATTATTTATTTTTAGTGTATTACTAATCGGATTAAACGAACCAGCATCGTCTAATTTGGTAAATTGGAGAATTATTGGATTTCTCCCCTGTTGTGCTGCGTAATGGTTTTCAAGATTTTGAAGTGCCTGTTTCTTATCGCCGAGAGAGGACTGATTCCAATTGTCTTTACCAAATACATTCATATCCATTATCTTTGCCTCGACCTATAGGGAAAAGGTGGTGCATCAATTAAACGCTTTGCTCTCTCCGGATCATCGATATAGGAATCCATAAAACTTAATGCGTTCCAAAAGTTACAGCTATACTTTTCCATGATAATTTTCATTGTTAGACCTTCCACGTTAAAATCCGAGGATATTGTTCTATCAATTAGATAAGCATCCAATACCATTTGTAATTTTTTATTGATTTTACTGAATCTATTGAGCTCTATCTCTATCTCATTTTCTTCGTAACCATCTTCAAGAAGCATCTTTCTTACAATTTCTTTATCAAAGGTAAGCACGGCCTTCGCCTCCTTTTCCTTGGCATTATCCTGTATTTTTTTCTCGTTATCTGTTGGCGCAGACTCGCAGACAACAGGCACAGAGTTAAGCATATATACAGCTAGCAGCAGTATGACACTTGTTTTTTTGAACATATCCCGTCCTCCGCTTAGCCTTGCTGGCCATCGTTTTCGACTGTTATACATCCGCCGACATTACAGCTTAAGGTGGAGTCGGCGATTACCGCCGGACAGCCGCTGACAAGGGTATCTATTTGGGTTCCTTTCCAAGTACCGGCTGGGGCAGGTGAACAGGGGCCATCGAGAACGCTGCATTTCCCAAAGGGCTTTATATTGGCTCCGGCTGCTGTGTCGCTATCATTGACAATGGGTTTGCCGTTAACATACTTACCATGACTTCGCGGCATGTTTAGCCGGCTTGACGAGCTTCCTGAGCTGCAGCTGAGGGTCGCGCCTCGCACTACATAGCGAATACCCATGTTAATTCCTCCTTATCTTTATTCGATTTGGATTCGTTCGAGTTTGACCCCGCGAAAGTTTCTTCTAAGTATGCTTTCGGCAGCATCCAGCCGGGCGACAATTATGGTTTCCTGGCTATGCTTTACCCGAAAGAGCCCTTTCTTGGGTATCAACGCTTTTTGAAGCACTAACTGCCTGACTATACTCTTATCAGGAGTCATTATGCTTTGTTCGGAAAGGCATTCTACATGCTCAAAGATTGGCAAGTAATAGGTTTGTTGCATTTTTTTATCTTGGTGGGTTAGGAAGACCATTTTAAATTGCAGCTTGGGCAAGTAGAGAACGAAGGTTTGTTTTAGTAATTCGGTAACTAAGAACAACTGTCTGGACAATAGGTCGATAAAATCCGGCGTTTCCTTTCCAGATAAACGAAAGACTGTATGTTCGTTAATTCGATGAGCCTCATTCGGTACGGTATAGCGCCGGTCGATTTTTTGGATAGCATCTGAAAATACTGGGGCTTCGAGAAAATCAGGATCTTGTGTTAGCCGGAAATATTGCATAAGGCCTCATCCTTTTGTTTAGCATCGCATTGCCATTCATATAGCGCCACACTGTAGTCTTGGTACTCGCCCATCAACAGAGTCATGACGGCTGCCAGATTTATGCCAGCAGTATCCAGTTGTTGGACGGCTTCGGGAATAATCGTCCCGGTTAGCAGTATAGCCGCTTGTTGATATTGCTCCGCCATTGTTTGCCTGATTTGGTTAATGTGATAGGAACGGATTTTGTTGGCGTACAGGCTATGCCGGATTGTCTCCATAAGCTGATTCATGCGCCGTTGTAATAGTTGCCAGATAAAGTCGAATTCCCAAGATTCCGTACATTCGATGGGATCTAGGTAGAATCTTTCATCATAAAGGTCTAGCCGGTATTGCCAGTTATCGTCAAGGAGGTTTGTTCTGAGAAACGAAATGCACAAATACGCTGCCGGACCTTTGTTTGTTGTTTGCTGTAATTCATAACCCTGTTGACAAATCCGGGTTAACACGCCAGCAAGGCTGGCGGTTATTTGTTCTCTGTGAAGAGGAAATTCTTGCTCAATTATTTTCAAATCTTCTTGCAGCCAATCTGTTGTTTGGTTTAGGATAAACTCCTGTATGTGCTGTTCTTGCATCATGGCTGTATCTTCACTTCGTGTCCGCTTACTTCGATATTGTCTTTAATGACGATGTTACCGCCCCCCTGGCTAAGGCTAATTTCATTCTTACCTTTTACTTCTACCCGGCTTTGACTGCTAATCGAAATATCTCCTACGGCATCCAGGATAATCTTCTTATCACTATTAATGGTCAAACCACCGTCATCTGTCAGGGTCATTAACAAATTGCCGTTGGCAATAATCTGAATACCGCCCGGGGTCAGGATTATTTGTTTGCCGTGCACGGTACTGATAATTTTAGTGTCCGGATCTGATCTTTCGCCCCGTTTGGACGGGGTAAGGTTGACGGAACTAACAGCTACGGTTTCGGCTTCTTTGCGGTTAGGGAAGTAGATACGTACGCTGTCGCCGATTTCGGGCATGCAGTACCAGCCGCTGCCGTCGGGTGAGGAGTAGATGGTAGTATAGGGGAAAAACCAGGTAGCCCCGTCATCCCATTCCTGGTCAATTTGGCAGATATGTACCCGAACCTGGTCTTTGACGACTTCTTTTACTGTGCCACTGAGTGATACTCCCGGCATTTGGGTGTTATAGAGATCGTCCTGCATTAGACCTGGCTGAGTGGTAAGGGTATAGATGTTATGGATTACTCCGTCAACCATTATGGTTTGAATTGCTCTGATATACCAAGTAAGATCGAGGAAAGATACTTTTTGCCCCAGGTGCAGGATATCCAGGGAGCGTGCTTCACAGTAAGTAAAGTCGTTTTCACTAAAGGTCTGTTGGCTGTTGCTTCGCCGGTTGCCGGTGGAAACTGCATAGGTTGCTGTCTCCCGGCGAATTCGGTAATTGGATACGCAGAGTTCCGGGCCTTTGGCTTCTTCTGTTTGGCCGTCTTGGCCGCTTTCGCTCTGGTTTCTTGGTTGTTCTGGTTGCTGTGGTTCTGGTGGCAAGCCGAAATAGATTTTGGGACTGTCAAGGGTGACGTCGGGAAATAAGCCGATGTTGAAATGAGAGGCCATCCGTTTTAAGAAGGTCCAGTCGGTTTCCCTATACTGAATGATGAGTTTTTCCGTTATTTTATTGGCTTCCGTATCCTGGGCTGACAGAGCATCACCGGTAAGTTCCGGTACATATTCACGGGCTGAATTGTTAATCCGTTCAAATATATAGCTGTATGGTTCCTGGTGCCGCTGGAAGGAGCGGCTCAATTTTTTTACGTCCAGAAGATAGCTGAAGCTATAGGCTTCGATTTCAAGGCATTTCAGTTCGGCGGTAGTTTGCTGACTGATGCTTGTGACCACACCTTGGAACAGGTACTGTTGGGCTCCTTGCTGGTCGGTGTATTGCAATGAGACGGGTGTGTATTGTCCGGTTTGTTGGATATAGTCGGGGGGCTGGCCCTCTGGCGGATCGGTAAGTGTTCCCCGAATATGCAGGCGGGCATGCTGGTTGATTTCTTGCGTGATTTTGAACTCAAGAATATCTTTAAAGGAATATGGCGAGAAGGTTAGTTTGTGCCAGGTTATGGCTTTGCCTGCATCGGCCGGCTGACTTTCTTTTCCTTGCTGAGTTTCGTTACCGGCAGGCTTTTTGTGTGATGATAAAAATCCTGCTTCTCTGGCTATTTTTACTGCCGTCACCACTTTTTCCGGAATGTTGGTATTGTTGATGCCGAGATTTTTCGCCGAATGCAATAGGGTAAGCACTTGGGAAGGGTCTTTGAGATTTTGCGCTAACGTTCCGTTGGAGCACAAGGTATTGACGATTTCGTCGACAGCTTGCATGTCGGTTTTGCCTGGCGCCAAGACTCCGGCACCGGCAGCAGTCCGGAGCACTGTCTCAAGTTTTTTCGTATCCTGCCCGGTTTCGTCTAAGAGGCCAAGGTTAACGGATGAATTAGTAAAAGAGGTTATATTGCGAATGTCATTCATCCCTTTGGTGTTTAAAAAGCTCATACCCCTTCACCTCCTGTTCCTAGGCATTCAGCGGCATTACCCTGTTGAGGAATGACTTGAATCGATTCCATAATCTGTCTGGCAATCGGCCGCCACTCCCGGTAATCTTCATAGGGACAGTTGAAAACCCCTAAGATTACATCACGGTCAAGGGTGACTACAAACATCAGGTTAAACAAGGGTTTATCAAGGGTAGGACTCTTGAACTCGAAGAAGCCCACTTGTTTTTCGTTAACTGTTTCTACTCCCTCTTCAAAAAAGAGATAAGAGGGATTTAACCGCTTTAGAATAGTTTTTAGCCCGTCTTTTACTTCGGGAATTTGATCTTCACAAACGTTATTAGTAATCCTGTTTAAGGTAATATTAATGCTGCCGGTGTCCTCGGTTCTGATAATCTGCGGGCGGTCTCCGGACGGATATTTGATCCGCGCTAAGTTTAGCGGCATATCAAAAAAGGCGGTAGGCATCTGTATTTTAAACTGATCGTCAAAAAAGGCCATTTCCTGGAACTCATAGTACCTGCCGTTTATAGTAATGCCTTCATAAATACTCTGACTGTTGATTCTCTCTTGTTCTTCCGCCTGGTTTATTACGCTACGGATTCTTTCGTCTAAATAACTTTTTCCCATGGGTTACCTCCTTTTCCCTACAACATGTGTGGTGTATGGTATCAGTCCACCAGTATCCGGCGAGCGCCGCCCCGTCCGCTTCTTGTTGCCATTTCTTTGCCGAGGCGGATGTCATCGAGGATTTTTGCAAGATGACGGTGCAAATCCTGGTTGGCGGCGCCTTTGGCGACAATCCCCAGACGGGCTGAAGTATAAGCGACTATTACGTTACGGGCTACCGGTTCGCCTTGGGCGCACAGACTGATGAAGACGTAATCAAAGGCGTGCGATGGACGGCCTGCCCAGGCTTCTTCAGCAAAACGCCGGGTCAGGATTGGGGACAAAGTGCTCTCATAGGGAGCAGCATAGGGTGCGCTGACGATGTTGACTGTATCATAGGCAGTAGAATAATCGGCAAAATCGAGATATTCGGCCCGTAGTCTGGCGCCGGTTTTTAGTTTAAAGCGGCATAATTCCAACTCGTTTTCTGCGACTTTTATCCCTGGAACGCTGATTATATCGCCGCTGGATAGAATATAGTCGCCGCTTTTCTTTTCTTTGCTAAAATGGATTTTGACTATGGTATCCTGCCCTGTGGCAGAATAGGGCACTAGAACCGGTTGGCTCAGGGTATAGAGTTTCCCCTTATGCCGAACCAGGCCGGGCGCTATCTGAATGGCTTCACTGGTTACTTCGAGGTTGCAGCCAGCCAGAACACCCTCGCTATAGTGGCTGTACATGATAGTAACGTAGTCCCGGGGATAATCCCGCAGAGCATTAAGCATATCGTATTTTAATACCCGTCCGGCAGTGAATGTAGGAAATTTGTCTAGAAACATGGTTTATATACTCCTCGATCATTTATTTCAATCCGTCAAAGAAATTAGTCTCCCATTGGTCATTTTCGAAGGCAAACAGCTCTTCCCGCCCCAGGTAAAGGTTGCCGTTTTGCCTTAGTACGGGTACAACGACAAATCCCCAGTAACTTTCCCTGGGCCAGACGAAAAACTTGACTTCATTTTCGATGATATTGTCTGTTTCATCCTGAATAATGTTGTCACCGTACTTTTCTGCAATTTGTTCATAGGTCATCTGCCGGAAATCACTATGCTGGTTTTCATACACATAGGTAAAGCGTTCGTTTCCTGTCAGATCTTTGAGATGTAGTTTCAAGGCCACCCCTTCGACAAACCGCGAGATATGCCCGCCGGTATTTTGATCGCCATGTCTGGCTATAAGCGTTTTTTCGTCGCCGAGATGGGTGGCGGCAGTGATGGTATAAGGCAGTGCGGCAGGCTGATTCCGCATGGTCACTTCGGCGTAGCCACCTTTTTTGGCTTTGAGATATTTGATAGCACCGCGAAGACAGGACAACTTGAGTTCCTGTCCATAGGTGCCTTCTTGTCCACCGAACTCAATAATTCGCCCAGGAATAAATTCTTTTAGAGAGTCTTTGAATAGGCCTATTTTACAGGACTGTCCTGTCAGTTTTATGACGCTGTAGTCCATAAGCAAACCCCGGTTATAAGGCTCTTCAACAAACTTACTGACAATTTCATAGATATCTGCTTTTAGAATTAGGTCAATATCGCTGGCTGTAAAGCAGATAAGAGGAATATCCCGCACGGTTTTCAGCACGGCACCGTCCTGGATGGACATACGCCAACGGCCGATTTGCATGACCTTGTCGTATTTGTGATGGACGCTTAGATCCTGACTGTCGAGAACTACTCTCTGAAAACGCTGGCCGGCAAACATCGCGGTTTTGATTTGCTCCGCCAGTTGAAATAGAAAATAAAAGTTATTTTTTACTTTAAAATATTCCTTGGGGCTGCCGCTTTCATAGTGCTTAAAGCGGGTGGGGATAAGCCTCTCCGCTTCTTCATAGGCTGTATCGAGCGCCGCATAGACTTTGGCAACACCCTCTTGATCCACCCGTCGATACAAGTCACTATCCAGTCCGTCTAAAATTGCCTGAACCTTATTAATTCCTTGATTTAACAGGTTTTCGGCAATGGCTATTTTGATAAGCTGCATGATGCGAAACGTCAAGTTATTGCCGCCGAAATCGGTATCACCGTTTTCATAGGTGGTTTCGATATCGATTTTGTAAGACACTCGGTGACTTTCTATGCTAAACAAGCAAGAAGACAAGTCGGTAGTACCGCCGCCACAGTCAACCACCAATGCCAGATGTTCTTCTTTGTCCATATACCGCCCCGGATTTTTCTCAATAAAGGTGTCAATGGTATTAAAGAGTACGGCTGCGCCTTCATCCAGCATGTTTTCCGTTTCCAGCTGCCACTGGGAAAGTATCTCGCCAAACAGCGCTAAGAACCGTTGTTTCTCTTTTACCGGTGAGGATAAATGCAGGGTTTTGAAGCGGCATTTAAAGCGCTGCTCGGCAATCGAAATAACATGTTCAAGAAACGCCTTGATAATCTCTTTGCGTTTTTTATAAATTCGCCGACCTGTTAGGTCAATCAGTTCTTCCTGTCGTTCATAGTCTCTAATCCATCTTTTGATATCAAAGAAAACACAGAAACCTTCATGAATATAGTTGGTATGGGCCAGTTTTACGGCCTCATGGCCAAATATATATTCGACATTATCTTCGTCGCCGTCGGAGATGTTCCATATTCCTGCAACGGTAGGAATGAGCGGGGTAAGTACCTCCCCTGCCTCTGTCTGGTTAAAAACCTCGACAAGGTTGATCTCTTCCGGTTTTAGCAGGTTCTCTTCTGCCCCGCTTTTGTCAATGCTGTTATAGAGTTCGCGATCAAGATATATTCCTGCTGTGGTATTGGCTGTGCCAAAGTCAATCGCCAGGGTCTGGGCTGTCTCCATCGGCTGGCGGATGTTGAAGTTAAGAAGCGGCAGTTTATAACATTTCAGGTTTTTAGGCAAAGGCACATCTTCCTCTTGATAAACGTGATACAGAAGCTCTGATTCCATTTTGCCAAAGTATAATAAGCTGTAATGTTTATGCTTTGACTCTCTGGCCGGTAGACTTCCTTTGCGGGTAAGATAAAAGCGACCGGGATTATTGGGGTCGGCAATCAGGTTAAAAACGGCACATAGCTCCTTAGCGCCGCTGACCAGTAGTACATTGGACTCTTCTAAGAGTCCGGGAGCTGTTACCACATAGCGGTCATATTTATCGGTATCCAAGCCGTCATAAATGACGATGCGTGAAGGATTTTTTATCGTCTTGTTATCGTCCAGGTATTTGTCAATCCGGCTGGCCAGTTTTTCCAACCGCTCTTGCCCGCCGGGAACATATTCGTTTATCAGCAAGTTTTCCGTCAAACCCCGATAGCGCATAATGAGTTCGACTAATTCATACCGTTCCAGACTTCCGAGCATGCTTTTTACTAATTTTTCTTTAATGCAAATTTCCCGCAGCTGATGGGTGGTCATAAGTTCAAGTTCTTTGCGGACATATTGTCTGGCCGGCGGGATATCTTTCTGGTCGTTTATATACAGTTTGTAGGTATAGCTTGCCATAGTTATCTCACCCTTCGTTAGTAGATCACAATGTTGTTGATGCCCATAGTCTGATCCATGCCAATAATACCGAAATGTTTTTCCCAGTATAGGCGATAAGCAAAGCCGAGTGGCAAAAAGAAGGTTAGTATGGTATCGATTTTCCGGCGGGTTGCGGCCGTCTCAGCGGTACCCAGGTATATGAGTACCTCCGACGTATCTTCACTGCGATAGTAAATAATACTGTTTACGAAGATTTGACGTATAACCAGCTTAAGCAGATGCACTGATGCCCCGGTATAGTTCAATGAAATCAGCCCGCTCAGAAAGATGTGGCGTTCATCCAGGGTAAAGACCTCTACATTCTGTTGAACCGACTGACCAAAAACACCATTTTTTATATCATTAAGGATAAATTTTCCGTAATACTCTCGTTTGCAAAGACCTTGATGGCGGTCTATGAAAAGTAAATAATGGGTAATAATATCGAAGAATACTGTTTGAATCTCTTCATGCTCTCTAAAATTGACGTCAAGAAAGTTTTTAAAAATATCACAAAAGCGATAATAAGGATTAACTTCTACTACTGTATCCGGTTCTAATAAAGCAGTATTTATGTCTTCAAAAGCCAGTTCCATATATGGACTGCACTTTTTACTGTGTACAAAGGTAATGGCTTCCGGTGTTATATCCTGACGAAGAGCTTTTATTGCCATGTCCCAAATGTAATTCATACTATAAATCCCTCGCACCTGAAGTCGGGATAGTGCAGCTGTATTTCGGAAACTACAAAGCTTATACGGTCGCAGGCAAGAAAACTGTCTTTATCGGCAACAGTAAAGTACAAAGCCAGCCGGTACTGACAATCCGCCCGGCGGATTTCATCCTGTATAAAAAAATTCATAGCGTAACTTGCTGCCGGCTCTGTATTTTCCTGACTGCAGGGCATAATCGCTATATGGGAAAGGCTAAGTTCATTTGCCGCAGCAAATGAACTTATTAGCCGTTTGAGTTCGGCTTCGGTGCGAATGACCCGCAAGCTTTTTTGCGCCAATATGTCACTAAAAGCCTGACGCTTAGCATTAGACACCAAGGGATATATGTACTTGTCCGTTTTTTTACTGGCAGGATAAATGATGCGCATGATCTCCCACACATCTTTTAATTCGGATGGAGCTACAATAACCAGCGACTGCTTGGTTCGCCGGACATAGCTAATATTTTTATTTTGAAAGGCCGCCAAGTAACCGTGTTCCACTCCCAGTGCGTCCAATGCAACGGTATGCTCAAAGTTAATTTTGTCCTCACAGGGTAACGGAAACCCTGTACTTTTAAGTTTTAGCATTTCTATATTCCACAAGGGTACTATGTCATAGTGTACATATTGCCCGTACTCAGCAAAATCCACCTTGATTTCTGTGACGGTTTCACCATCATTAAGTGACCGCTGACAGCTTTCTAACATTACTTCCGCGAAACGGAAAGCATAGGGATTGTTTACGGTTTTCCAGGGAATATTGTTGTTTATAAAGGTTTCGTACAGATTCTTTATTTGCTCTTGATACCTTATGTCTTCCCGCAACACAAAATCGGCTTCGATGCTGCCTTCGTTAGTAGTAATCGTGCCGTGAAAAGTCCTATCTTCCTTCATTAAGTAAGCAAATATCCGGTAATCACAACTGAAAAACACTTGCAGTAAAGGCTCATTTCTTGCACCTGCCATAGCGAGTTCGTCCAGACTAAATTGTTTTTCTTCCAAATCCTCCGCCCGCATCGGCCGCAGAAAATAATGCACTGGATCAACGTGCTGCCGTGGAGCTGCAGTGATGTACACATCATAACTGTCAGATACGCCGGCCGTCTCAACAAAAACCCTGTTCTCCAACTGCTGGTACATGCTCTCACTGTGATCATAGAGATTAAGAAATACATCATTCAAAATATCTTTTAATATTAATCTGTCTTCAAGACTAGTTATATTGTTTAGTTTGGCAGCGATTTGATCTTTCACGGCAGTTCTCCTCTCAGCTGGCTATACTTTACCGTTAGACAGTTTGCTTATTACTTTAATTTTTTCTTTTACTTTATTTTCTTCCGAGGTTAAGCCTAATTGGCGGTAAATATCACTGGCTAAAATAAGCAGGTATTTAGCCTGAACATACTCACCGGTTTGGACTTTACTGTCAGCTTCGGCTACATAGGAATCAGCCTTACTTTTTTGACGTTCAAATCCGGTAACTTGCACAGCAAGTAAATCTATCTTTTTCTGAATACGGGCAACTTCGGTAGATACTCCAGCCATCCCGTAAAGCTGTTGGGCACAGGTGTAGTTGTATTTGGCCTCTTCCATTTGTAATCCGGCGGCTTGCCTGTCGCCTTCCCGTTCCGCTTCCGCGGCGCGCCTTTGTAAGTCCGTTTTTTCGATGTTCTGTTTGCGTTGGTTAATATTATCGATTTTCTTTTGCAATAACGCGGCTTTCTCTTTTTTATCGCTTTCGTTATACAACCCCATGGCCAGACCATACATTTCCATGGCTCCGGCCAAGTCGCCCTGCTCGTCTGCCAATTGGTCGCCTTGTTTTTCATATTTGCTGGCTTCGCTCAGCAGTTTAGTAAACAATTCATTCTTTTCCGCCGCCGTCATACGATCTTCAATAGCACTAATTTTCTTTTGTATTCCAGGTACTTTGTCCGATTTACCACTTTGATCATACATGCCTTCGGCAATGCTTAGCATGCTAATCGCATCCTGATATTCTCCACGTTGTGCAAGCCTGTCCCCCTGCTGCTCATAGGTAGCGGCTTCCAACGCCATAGCTTTTTGCCCGTCTGCTATAGACTTTTTCCCCTCTTCTATCAGTTGGGCATCTATTTTAGCCAGTTTTTCCGCCGCCTCTTTGCGCCCATCATTATAAAAAATTCGCGCAGAGATAACTTTTGCTTCCAGATAGGATTTTTGGGCTCCAGGATAATCTTTACGTTCCAGTTTCTGATCGCCAATTTGCAGCCATTCAATAATGCTCATGTAATCTCCGGTCAATCGCTGTTGTTTAATTATATAGCCTTGACCGAGCAAATCGGATACATAGGATGATTCCAGCGCCGCTCGATACAGATCAGCGGCTTTAGCAAACTCTTTTTGTTGCAATGCCATATCAGCCGACATAATTAAACTGGCTGTCTTATACCATCTTTCTATATTTTCTTCCTGACTTTTCAATTTCAATTGTTGAGCAAGAGCCAGAGCCGCTTTGTATTCCTCTGTGGATCTGGGATAATTGCCCTCTTCGGACAGCATTTGCGCCTGCCGAAGATGTGACTCCATACTGGCCAAACGCTCTTTCCTATTGGCCTCGCTGAAATGGAAATATAGTAATAATCCGATAAGAATTATCAGTATCGGGATAGAAGCAAAAAATATTTTTTTTAGCAATGCTTTGCGCTTGCCGGGGTCAATATAGACCTTATCGACAAAAATAGTTACTAATGTATAGTTTTCTAAGACTTCCGGCTGCCGCGCCATGAGTAAGTCTTCTACATTATCAAGCGCCTCTTGTGGTTCCTTGGTATCCTTAATGGCATCCGCCATTTCCCCTTCGTCGACGTTTTCCCAGATGCCGCGGGTAAAAAGGGTAATGGTATCGCCATCCGTCAACTTGATTCGCGAAGATATTTCCGGATTGAATTCATCCGGCTGACCCAAATAACAATATAAATTATGCCGTTCTAAATGAGTGGACATTTTATCCAACGGAAGGTTGCCTTGTTCTGTAAGTTCCTTACTTAAAGATTGATCCATGCTCTTATGAATTAGCGCGCCTTCCTGGAAAAGGTTGATCCTGGTATTACCTGCCAAACCATATATCATACTGGCATAGTCGGTAACTAAAACTAAAACGGAAGCCTTGAGGCGCATGGCATGGCTGTGCTCCAAAAGTTCCTGGTTGGCTACCTTCAGCCAATTCTTTATATCGCTTTTTTTCATGGAAGGCGCATTCGTAAATTGCCTGATGATACTAGTAACCGCAAGGTTTGCGCTCTCTTTTTCCAGCTCATCATCTATACCATCAGCGATAACATAGCACGCAAAATCGTCTAATTCTACAAACGCAAAATAATCTTTATTTTGTAGGAAACTGCCTCCTTCGGATATGAAGGCGGTCCTAAATGACGCATTGTTCTTTTTCATGAATGGTTCCTCCGCACTTTATCTTCCGGTATACCGCATGACAAATAAGCTGCCATTTCCTTTGTCTTGACTTGTTGTTTTATTAAATCGCTCTATAATTTGTTCGGCCATCTTTTCGCAAGAACAGGAATCTGACAAATAATTTTCTAATTCAACCCAGGAAAGGCACTGGTACAGCCCGCGGGTCATTACTATAATGACATCGTTGCCCACTAGTTTGATGCCCTGTATATCCATCTCAATGTTTTTGAAACCGTCCCGGCCGATGTAATTGCTTCGGCATTTTTTCTGGCTGATTGCCAGCGCTTGTTCCCTGTCTAACAGTCCTTGCGCAAATCCTTTGGCCGCTGCTGTCTGCATTGTTTGCCCGTCATTTACCGGAATAAGTTCCCTGGATCTGAGTAACGCAATTTTGACATCCCCTACTGCAGCATAATAAAGGTAACCTTTAGTTACAAGAACAGCTGCAGCTACCGCGCCCCCTTTGTTGCCCTGCAAATACTCCACTATTTTCTTATTGCTCAGATTAAACGCCTGGGTAAAATAATACTGAAGATTGCCAGTAATATCACTACCAGTAAAAAGTTCTATACACGACTTAACAGTTACTTGTGATGCCATCTTACCGGAGCGCCCTTTCCCCATACCATCGGCTAAAACAGCTAGTGTACCCCATGCGGTTTCTACCGCCCCGGCAGCATCTTCCTGAGTTTCTTTGCTGCCCATAGAACATTCTTCGGCAATCTCCAGGGTAGAGTTACTAGTAATTTTTTTTTCCCAATATCGCTGGCAACTTAGCAATAGGATCACTATGCCAATTAAAAGGGTAGCCCACAAATTTTGACCAGACAGCCCTATCCATTCCATTTTTCTGCCGTTTACTCCTTATCATTATCTTTCCATTCAAAATGCTCCCCGCAAAATGGAATGAATAAGAATTTGCTTTTTCCTAATTCAATGATGTCGTAGGCTACCAGTTCCTGCGGTATATATACCGCACTACCGTTCAAATAGGCGATACCCGAGGATTCTCCCGGCAATAAAACTGAGTTACGCTTTTTGGGATCATAGACTAAGATAGCATGATTCCGCCGGGAAATTGTGTTATCACCCAATAATTGAATATCCATATCATCGCCGCGGCCAATGAAGTTTTTACCTGTATGAATCTTATAGTCCATTCCCCGCTGCGCACCTTCAATACATACTAACCAGCCACAAACAGGTTCAATTTCTTCGTAATATAAATCTTCTTCGACTTCTGCATCTTTAATTTTCAGATTCTGTCTAGCCTTGGTAGCTGTTTCAATATTACAGTAAGGGCAAACAGTTCCATATCGTCTGGAACTGAACATATGCCCGTTTTGGCACCGAATGAGGCTCAATATATCTTCACTCCCTATTTCTATTTGATCATTAACCGTGTATTCGCAATATATATAATGTCACCTGACGCCAATTTACATGGTTTGGATCCGGTTAGTCGATAACGAACCTGGTCGCCTGCTTTTCTGATACTAACATTGCTTGGTACATGCAAACCTTCTAAATACCAATTATTCCTAGCATAATTAAGAACGGCATGTTCAGAATAAATTAACGCATCATACATGCTTGCACTTAAATCGATATCTACGTCTTTATTTTTTTTGTTTTTACCAATAAGTAAGGACACTTTTCCGTGAATATCCCATTGTCTTATTACTTTTCCACTATCGTTGAGCATAAGAACAGCGCTAATATTATTGTCTTCGGCCAAGGGCTGATTGCTTATTCGCCACAATTTTGTCGAATAATATATAGCGATAATCCCAAAAACGCTTATTATAATAAATTTTTGTATGATATCTTCGTTATTTAAATACTGGTAAGCAAAAATACACAGAACCACTGCCAGAAAGGCAATACTCCCGTCTAAATACTGCAGGTACTCTCGCTGTGAAGAGACTTGTGTTGCCGGAAAATCAAATTCCTTGATTTCACTGTGATTTTTCAAAAAACCAACCCCATTAATTCTTTTTCGGCTTGAAAAAATCTTCAAAAATTCCTGAAACATCTAACGGGCCCTTCTTGCCTTGATTAGCACCAGTACTGGTTTTCCTTTTCTCACCGGTTTGGGGATCAAAGCCGAAAAATTTTTCAAACTGGATGTTGACATTGTTAATATTGAATTCTCCCGGGGAATATTGGGGCTGCTCTGTAGTTTCCCGCTTTTGGAAATTCTCATTTTTACCGGGTTCACGTAGTTTTCCATCGTAATTAGCCCGCTCCTCTGGATTTGATAATACCGAATAGGCTTCTGTGATCTCTTTAAATTTAGATTCAGTTTCTTTATTGCCAGGATGTAAATCCGGATGATACTGCTTAGATAATCTGCGGTAATTTTTCTTTATTTCCTCCTGACTTGCATCTCGTGCTACAGCCAGAATGTCATAGTAATTTTTCATGTTTAAAACCCTTTTTTAATAGTAGATGATATAGGGAAGGGGGTATCCCCCTTCCGATAATAACTATACGTTGTATCCGCCTTCAATTTTTACAGCCGGCAATTTGTCTTTTTTCTGTTTTAGCATCAATTCAAATACGCCGGTACCTTCCAGATCAGCATAATCCTCTACATAATCGACGACAAATGCGTTAGGGAAACTGTATTTTCTAACTATCTGATCTGCGGCAATTACCTCTACGTACAATTGGCGGTAGCAATCAGCTTTTTCAGCCGGAACTAATGACCATTTTGTCAGCTTCATCGTATCATCAGCGATGCCGCCATCAACGGCAGCCAATATTTTCCCTTTGATGGTGATTGTTACCCCTAAGTCAGTAGATCTGGCATTTGAATCATCAGGAGTATCAGTTTTAAACTGAACGGTTTTGATAATCGCCTTTGGTAAATCAATTGTTTCATTACCAATGATTTTTACGTTAAATCCCACTACACTCCATCCTTTCTACCTAAATTTTTAATAGTTGGCTTCATAACCGCCTTCAACTTTGACATCCGGCATTTTGTCTTTCTTTTGTTTCATGTGTAAATAAAAAGTACCTACACCTTCTACATCACCAAAAGTTTCTGTATAGTCTACTACGAATGCATTGGGGAAAGTTACTTTTCTTACTATCTGGTCGGCAGCAATTGTCTCAATCGTTAATCGACGGTAGCAATCTGCCTTTTCAGCCGGAACCAAAGACCAGGTTGCAATTTTCATCGTCCCGTCGGCTTCTTCCCCGTTTACGGCTGCCAATACCTTGCCTGTCACAATAACCGATGTCCCCAAGTCAGTTGACCGGGCGTTAGAATCTTTAGGCGTATCGGTTATGAACTTTACTGTTTCGATGCTTTTAACGCCTAAGTCAATTGTCTCCAGTCCTTCGATTTTGAGTTTAAATCCCATAAATATGCCTCCTTATTTTAGATTAGGTATTATTTTACGGCCTCAATGGCGGTTGTTTGATTGAGGCCGGATACCTCAATTAGGGTATTCTTACTATTTGCCTACTACTTTCTTGGTAATTTCTACTTCGAGGTTTTTGATATTGCCGTTGAAAGTTAAATCAATATTGCAGACTCCATTTTTTTCATCAATTGTATAGTTGATGTCATCGCCCTCTTGAATGATGGAATTAACATAGCCGCGGGAATCCAGCCACGCACTTTTCTGGCTTGTAGGGTTTTTGCTAAAGAAATAAACAATATTATCCTGTTTGAAATCATTACTAGTAAAGCGTAAAATTCTTTCAATGTAGGTACTGACTGTTGTTTTGTAAATTGCCTCAAAATCATCGCCGTCTGTGGCAAGGCTTCTAGCTTTGTATACCGTAATTTTTTTAATATCTTTGCCTTGAACCTGTGCGTTTTCTGAAGAAAATACAAAACCGAAATTCCGCTTATTAATGGCATTTTTGATGTTATTCGTAAAACCTGATATTTCTTTAGCAAGTGTAGTAGTTACCCGTAAGGAGTTGTCGGCAGCTTCCAGGTCGAAGCGTACGCCTGGGAAGAGTTTGTTGACATCTTTAAAAGCTGAACGTAAAAATTCAGGGCACTGACAGGCTGCCATAACGCCTGCAGCAACATATGAGCTGCCAATATACACGCCATCAATCCAAAGTTTCATGATATTCTCTTTTTCTTTTGATAACTCGGCTGCTCCCAGTTCGTTGATGGTCATTTTGTTGTCAAGAATAACGCCGGATTTATTTTTAGGTATAATGGTAAAATTTGGTATACACGGAATAGCAAATTCACTATAGTCTTTACGAATTAACATTGAGCATTTATCTATAAACCGCTCAATCCCGGCCGTAGCTATATAATTAAATGTTGTTTCTTCTTTGCACTCAAAACTGAAGAAAGTCTGGATTTTGTAGTCTTTAATTGCGTTTAGGAGTGTTACCAACGCTTCCATGGAATTGACGTCTTCCCGGTCATTGTCATTCTCATTTCCTTTAAACCGCTGCCGGCTAAGTTTGTTTTTTGCTGCAGCCTCCATACTGACTGAAGGAACAATCCCAAACCAAATTGTATTTGTAAAATCGTTCTTGGCATTTATGGTATTAAGGAAGGTATCCAATCGGGGAAGGTTATTACTTTTCACAATCATGTCTAGTTTGGCGTTGGTTACAAGCAAGCTGGGAGCCATTCCCTTATTTTTCACAGCATACTGGTCAAAGAACATTTTTACGCCGATAATTTTTTCCACAAGCGGTTTTACTGTTTTAATAAAATCATCTTTAGCATTCTTATAGAATTCTAGGTAGGTATTGTAATTTTGTACTTCTGTTGTCACATCTACTTCACTTTGCATTGTAGACGGCAAAGGGCAAAAAGTTCTGACAACAAGACTTCTAACATAACTCGAAGGTCCTTCGGTAATTGCCTCATAGTCTTCTTCAAAGGCTGAAATCAGACCGGTATTTACTTTATCATCTAACACAGCCAAAGCTGTGCTTTCGCTTTTTGGCGCTTCAATGATTTTTAACTCACCGGTTTCCCCCATACTAAGAACACCAATTTGCAACGGTTCATTATTGTCTTTGCCTTCGCCAACTCCTAAGAGCAACCGTGTCTTAATATCTTCTATAGCTAGCGGCAGCATGGCCATTACATTATTGTAATTTTGGCTGGCTTCTTCAAACATATAGTTTAGTTTGTCACCAACATCCAGCTTTTTGGGATCCCCTTCATCCAATGTTTCATATTGATTAAACAGATAATGGATCTCTTTTCTGGATTGCCGGATGTCATCCATTACTTTTTTAGGAGAAATCATGTCCAGTAGATTTTCAAACTTAAAGTCAACATTCGGTGTTCCCTGCGCACTTTTCGCGTCAATCAAGGTCATTAGCATTTTTAAGAAATCATTTTGTTTGGTGATAGGAATTTCGGTAATGCAGTTTTCGGGAATATTCTCCGGTTTTTTTAGCGTATACAATACTTTTTGGTTTGCAGCATTGTAAAAGGAATATATGACTGGTGAAAATTTATCTAAGAATTCATCGAAACTCCTAACCAGCAGTTTCTCGTTAATTTCTTTAATTTTCTCGTCACTTAAACTTTCCAAACCTTTCGTATCACCAACTAAGGTAATAAGATCCAGTTTTTCCGGATTGATTTCTTCAAACAGGATTGTTCGGTTTGTTTGCTCAATTGTGTCCATTTTTTCTTATCCTCACTCTCATTTATAATATCTGCCAGTTTTTTTAAAACTGACTTTCTGCATAAAGATCTTGCCTAATCATCTGGTTTCTGGGACGGCTTGGCATTTTTGTAATGTAATTCAATCTCTTCACCATACTCAGGAAAAGTCACATAGATTTTATCGCCATAATGCAAAACGTAATTCTGGTTCTTGCAAAGAACATTTTGTCCAATCAGTATTGTACAAACCGAATTATGCGATAAAATCAAGGTCTTATCGACTCCAGGCATAAACCAGATATCCTCTGCCTCTACAAGTCCTTGATCGGCATGTACTTTCTTCAACATCTCAAATAAACTAGTCTTCTTTTTGGTTCTAAAGTCACTCAATAAAACCGAAAATGGCGGTACTTCCTCTTCCGGATCATGTAACCTGAGGTAATAGCCGTTTATTTTACCAACAAAGCGAGGCTTAGCCCGTTTTTCCCGGTAAAAAATCATAGCAACTATTGACACTATCAACAAACAAATTGCTACTTTTTCCATAACAGTTCCATCACTCACACTAAACTCGAGAGCAGTAGACCCTGTGCTGAAAAACCTGTTATCAGCTTGTACACTGACTGAATATTTGCCTGTCTTCTGAAACTCATACTGTCCCTGCCACCCATTCTCGCCGGCTTGTGCAGGCAATTTAATCGTTTCCCCGGTATCCAGGTTTTTTAAGATAAACATAGCAGAAAAAGTATCATAGAGGTTCTTATCAGCAATTGGCTGGCCGGTTTTGCTCTCTATTAGCCAGGCTTTAAATACAGTTCCTTGTCCTTTCTGCGGCTGACCTTCTACCTGAATTTGACCTTTTAAATCGTAATGCACAAGCATGTTCACTTTTATAACATCTTGCGGGATACCTTTAAACAATATTTTTACATCTTGCTGCTTGGGATTCGTTATTTTTACGGACGAATAATGCTGTGTATTTTGAAAACCAATATTGTTCGAACCGTAGTATACTTGAGTCTCTTTCAGAGCTGATGACGATAAAAACATAATATTAGCTTCGGCAGCATGTATATCAGGTAACTTTATCTGAATTTCCTGGATTTCACCAGTCGCGGTAACACTGGCAACAGGGACAATGCTTGACTTAAAATTCGCGGCAAAAATATTATTGAATACTTCGATTAGATCTTGAGGAATATCAGCAATATAGCTGGCTCCGCCCGTTCTACGGGAAATATCCTCCAGCAAATCTCTATTAACGCCAGTTCGACCCATTGCAACAGTATAAATTGGTATATTACGTGCAGCGGCTTCCTTTATTACAAATTCAATATCCTTCGTTGCGTCTGCTGGTGAACGTTGACTATTGTCAAGGTTGATATCAATTTCACCATCAGTCAATAGTACCAAACAAGCTCGTCCGGCAAAACCTTGGTTTGAAATAAGTTCCCAAGCTTTTTTTAAGCCAAGTCCTGTATCTGTTCTACCAGCGCGTGCTATGGAGTCAAAACTTTTTTTGAAGACCTCTTTCCCTTGATTCGTTGTCAGCTCTGTTAACGGCTGAAACGATTCTATACTGTCATTAAAAGCCACAAAACCAATTCGCGTATGAGATAAGTAACTTATATCAGTAAAGAGCTTCAGCATTTCTATACTAATTCGTTCTTTGTCTGTCTGGTTCATAGAATAGCTGGTATCAAGCACAAACATCACATTAAGCGTATCAGCAGAAACTTTCTCATCTTGGGCTTCAGCCCCATAACTGCCGGCACTGATCCACCAGAATAACGATACCAGTAGAATCATACAGTATTTTTTTAGGCCATATTTATTAATGTTTCTCACCACCTTCCCATGACACTTTCTAGCTCGACAATATACTGTTGGGTTTTTGCCTCAGCTCCCTCCTATACAAAACTTCAATTAA
>NZ_CP156925.1:1007500-1312500 GCF_041428845.1 Sporomusa rhizae | reverse complement strand
TTGACTACGGATCTTATCACTCGCAGTCTGACTCCCAGGCTAAAGTATAGCCATTCGCAGTTTGACAAGGTTCAGTAACCAATATGGCCCCTAGCCCTATCAGAGCTCTACCGTCTATACTCATTACCTGAGGCTAGCCCTAAAGCTATTTCGGGGAGAACCAGCTATCTCCGCGTTCGATTGGCATTTCACCCCTATCCACATCTCATCCCAAAGCTTTTCAACGCTCACGGGTTCGGTCCTCCACGCATTTTTACCTGCGCTTCAACCTGGACATGGATAGATCACTGCGGTTTCGGGTCTACAATAACTAACTCTCGCCCTATTTAGACTCGCTTTCGCTTCGGCTCCGTGTTTTCCACTTAACCTCGCTAGTTACTGTAACTCGCCGGTTCATTCTTCAATAGGCACGCCGTCGACCACATAAGGGTCTTCGACTGCTTGTAGACATACGGTTTCAGGTTCTCTTTCACTCCCCTCCCGGGGTGCTTTTCACCTTTCCCTCACGGTACTATGCGCTATCGGTCGCCAAGGAGTATTTTGCCTTGGAGGGTGGTCCCCCCTGCTTCCCACAGGGTTCCTCGTGTCCCGTGGTACTCTGGATTCTGACCATTAGGCTCTGTCTTTCGCTTACAGGGCTTTTACCTTCTGCGGCCTACCTTTCCAGGTAGTTCGACTAGACCTGACCTAACTTCTGTCAGTCCTCAACCCCAAAGAGCAAAGCTCTCTGGTTTGGGCTCTTCCCCGTTCGCTCGCCGCTACTTAGGGAATCTCGTTTGATTACTTTTCCTCCGGGTACTTAGATGTTTCAGTTCCCCGGGTGCCCTCCTCATGCGTAATTGCATGGGTGACGGTGCATTACCACCGCCGGGTTCCCCCATTCGGACATTCATGGATCAATGCCTGCTTGCGGCTTCCCATGACTTTTCGCAGCTTACCGCGTCCTTCTTCGGCTCTTGGCGCCTAGGCATCCGCCGTATGCCCTTACTAACTTGACCTATGCTGCAACTGTCTATTGCGCATCATCTGCGTCGTTGGTACTCAGACGTTTTGCTTGCGTACGCGAGTACGCGGCGCTACAACGTCTTCCGTTCCGCCTAGCATCTGATACACACTAGCCAGTTTCGCGTCGCCATGTTCATAGCTTACGTTTTGCCTCTAAAAATCCTAATTGCGCTTCGTTAAGTTACTTCTACATATTTGCATATGAGAGGTATTACTTTACTTTTGCTTTCTTCTGTGCAGTTTTCAAAGAACATTATAAATTGATGAACACGTATGTGTTCATCAAAACCAGCAACTTCCTAATCTCCCAGGCCGTTTCCAACCAAGTACCTTCGGCGTTTATGGGCTTAACTACTGTGTTCGGTATGGGAACAGGTGGAACCCCACAGCTATCGTCACTGGATATATGGTGGAGATAAGCGGGATCGAACCGCTGACCTCTTGAATGCCATTCAAGCGCTCTCCCAGCTGAGCTATACCCCCACGTTTCAGGAATTATTATGTTATCACATTTACTTATGTATTTCAACAAGTAATTTATGGTAACTTTGCATTCCCTCAAAACTAAACAATGTAAGGTTTGTGCATCTGCCTGATGTACCGACCTGGAAGTAGTTCAAGCGTTAGCTTGAACAGTTCTCCCTAGAAAGGAGGTGATCCAGCCGCACCTTCCGATACGGCTACCTTGTTACGACTTCACCCCAATCATCGGCCCCACCTTAGACGGCTGGCTCCTTGCGGTTACCCCACCGGCTTCGGGTGTTTCCAACTTTCGTGGTGTGACGGGCGGTGTGTACAAGGCCCGGGAACGTATTCACCGCAGTATGCTGACCTGCGATTACTAGCGATTCCGACTTCACGGAGGCGAGTTGCAGCCTCCGATCCGAACTGAGAGCTTGTTTATGCGTTTGGCTTACCTTCGCAGGCTTGCTTCGCTTTGTTTAAGCCCATTGTAGTACGTGTGTAGCCCAGGACATAAGGGGCATGATGACTTGACGTCATCCCCGCCTTCCTCCGCATTGTCTGCGGCAGTCTCCTTTGAGTTCCCACCATTACGTGCTGGCAACAAAGGATAAGGGTTGCGCTCGTTGCGGGACTTAACCCAACATCTCACGACACGAGCTGACGACAGCCATGCACCACCTGTTTTCGTGTCCCCGAAGGGAGGAACTTATCTCTAAGTTTTTCACTCAATGTCAAGCCCTGGTAAGGTTCTTCGCGTTGCGTCGAATTAAACCACATACTCCACCGCTTGTGCGGGCCCCCGTCAATTCCTTTGAGTTTCAACCTTGCGGCCGTACTCCCCAGGCGGGGTACTTATTGCGTTAACTCCGGCACAGGAGGGGTCGATACCTCCTACACCTAGTACCCATCGTTTACGGCTAGGACTACCGGGGTATCTAATCCCGTTCGCTCCCCTAGCTTTCGCGCCTCAGTGTCAGACACAGTCCAGAAAGTCGCCTTCGCCACTGGTGTTCCTCCCAATATCTACGCATTTCACCGCTACACTGGGAATTCCACTTTCCTCTCCTGCACTCAAGATCCCCAGTTTCCTGCGCCCATACGGGGTTGAGCCCCGCACTTAGACACACGACTTAAGAATCCACCTACACGCCCTTTACGCCCAATAATTCCGGACAACGCTTGCCACCTACGTATTACCGCGGCTGCTGGCACGTAGTTAGCCGTGGCTTCCTCCTTTGGTACCGTCATTACTTTAGATTATTTACCCAAAGCACGTTCGTCCCAAACGACAGAGTTTTACGATCCGAAAACCTTCTTCACTCACGCGGCGTTGCTCCGTCAGACTTTCGTCCATTGCGGAAGATTCCCCACTGCTGCCTCCCGTAGGAGTCTGGGCCGTGTCTCAGTCCCAGTGTGGCCGTTCATCCTCTCAGACCGGCTACTGATCGTCGCCTTGGTGAGCCGTTACCTCACCAACTAGCTAATCAGACGCAGACCCATCTCTAAACGATAGCTTACAAGTAGAGGCCATCTTTCTTATCTTTATCATGCGATAAAGATACCACATTCGGTATTAGCACCACTTTCGCGGTGTTGTCCCCATTTTAGAGGCAGGTTATCTACGCGTTACTCACCCGTTCGCCACTAAGTATCCATAAATGAATACTCCGTTCGACTTGCATGTGTTAGGCACGCCGCCAGCGTTCGTCCTGAGCCAGGATCAAACTCTCCATAAAAGTATATTTATGGAGCCTTGATGGCTCATAAAATTCAAAAAAAGAAATTGTTTTTGTGTGCTCAATGAGCACCGCACATCTGGCTTTCCGTACATTGTATTGAGGCGCCATAACACGACGGCTATACAGCCATGTATATTATGAAGCTCATACGATAGTACGCTATGATGCATTACTTACATTGTTCAGTTTTCAGGGAACACTGTGTCGTTTACTGACGACTTATATATATTAACACATTGTTTTTCATTGTGTCAATATATCTTTTATTGGTAATTTTTGTCGTTTATGTCATGCTAACTTTTTTACTGTTGTTTGCCCACAAGCGACTTTTATATATTATCCTAAAGACGAAATACTGTCAAGCTATATTTTGCCCCAGATATCTATCTTATTCTTAAATTGAAGCTAAGTCACCTATAAAAACAGAAGCATGGAACATATTCACCTTATAGATGCCTATGCTCCATGCTTAGTTTTACACTAAAAACTTATCAACTGATTCCTTTAATTGATTGGCCATCGCACTGGTTTCTTCCGCACCGGCTGCTACTGTCTGCATGACCGATGACTGTTCTTCTGCCGATGCAGTGACTTCTTCGCTATGCGCCGCCACTGTTTCGATAACGGTAGAAAGACTGTCAATTAAGTGGACGATTTGGTCTGAGTTGGCAACCTGTTCAGAGGTTAGTTTTCCGATTTCCCGGGTCTCATCTGTCGTCATAGTTACGGCCTGCAGTATTTTATCAAGCGCAAGACCTGCTTCATTGACGGTGGCTACCCCGGCATCTACCTCAGATACATTTTGCGCCATAGCAGCTACAGCCAGTTGCGTCTTCTCGGTAACCTTCTGCACCAAAGTGGTTATTTCTTGTGCTCCGTGGTCTGACTGCTCTGCCAATTTGCGAACCTCTTCCGCTACTACCGCAAATCCTCGCCCGTGTTCACCAGCCCTTGCCGCTTCAATGGCCGCATTGAGAGCCAACAGATTGGTTTGTTTCGCAATGTTGGTAATGGTGTCGATAATGAGCGATATTTGCTGCGAGTAATCACTCAATTCACCGATAATCTGACTGGAACGCTGAGTTTGTTCTGTAATATTGCCCATCTTCGCCACTGATTCGGTAACCTTAGAACGACCGCTTTCGGCAGCTGCCAAGGTCTCCTGTGAATTATCACAGGTATGATCGGCTTTGTTCTTGGCAATTTGAATAAGGCTTGACAATTCTACCAGAGCCTGTGACGCTTCCAGCATGGATTTATTGCCGTTATCTGCTTCGCCGGCTAAGTGCTGCATATTTTCAGAAATCCCTTCACTGGCGGAGGTAACTTCTTCAGTCGATGCCGCCATTTGTTCGGAAGCATCGGCTAACTGCTCAGAAGCTGACCGGATATTGGCAATCATTCTTACAAAGTTGTTGTGCATAATTTTAAGCGATTGGCCCAAATCCCCGATTTCATCTGCGGATTTGATTTCAACAATATTACGCAAGTCGCCTTCGGCATATTGCTTAGCAACTTCGGTGAGGGCAACTATGGGTTTTCTAATCATATTGGTCAAGATAGTTGCCGTTGCTATTCCTAGAACTAATATTACTAAGCTTACTATTATAGAACCCTTAATTACCGAATCGGCCCGGCCTTTGCTTTCGGCAATTAAAGCATCCGCTAAACTATTATTATCTTTCGCAATACCGTCTGCTTTTTCGGAAATTGCCTGTGCAAGCGGTGCAACTTGCCGGGCAGTTTCTTTTAGTTTAGTATCATATTCTTTTGCTAGAACAAGGTTACCTGTATCTAACGCAGCATAATATCCTTTAGCCCGTGGAATGTACTCCTTCAAAATAGTGTCTCTATATTTTGAAGTATCGTTAATCATCTCTTGCACTGATTGTTTTTTATCACCCCGTGCAACGGTTAGCAGATTATTCTCCAGTTTTAATAGTGTGTCAAAACCATTTTCAATTTGGCCGAGATAAACTGCATCACCATAGGCAGTATACCCCCTAATGGCCAGTATTGTATTTTTATATTCCATAGCAATTTGATCAGCTAACGCCATCCTTACATTAGCCTCTTCAATTTTTTCTAACTCGGCTTTAGCATTTTTTAAATTTACAAAAGAACTAACCGTCATAACAATCATCAGCAGTAGAATTACGCCAAAGCTAACAGCAAATTTGAACCCTAATCTTATTCTATTTTTCAAGAAAATCCTCTCCCAAACCTGGTCATTTGGTTATCCTCACGCTAGCGAACGAGTATACCAACACCAGTAGCATCGTCCCCGGCCGCTTTGCTAAGCGGCGATTTTTTACAGAGGTCATACAAACTCCAAAAAGTATGTGTATCTTCAATAGGCTGTGTTATCAATTCAAACAAACCATCTGTCAAAAAGAAAAAACTATCCCCGGATTGGAAAGGCAGCACGCATTGCTCATAGGTCTCATCTTCATTTATACCTAAAAACAAGCCTGGTACCTTTACTACTTTGGCTCCGGCAGTGTCTAGGTGCAAAAAGTGATTAATCCCGGCCGAAGAATATGTTAATGTTTTGCACTTAAAATCAAACTCGAACATTAGCGCCGCTGCAAAATCGCCATCGCTGAAAAACGGGATTACTTCGTTATTAAGCCAGGTTAGCTTGTCATTTATTGCAATAGTCTTTTCGACAACTTGTCGAAAGAGGTAACGTAAAACTCCGCTTTGTCCGGTTGCGGCAACACCGTGCCCCATTACATCGATAATAATCCCAAACAGTATTTGACTGTCTTCGTCAAATTTTACGTCATAAAAATCACCGCTAATAACGTTTAGCGGCTGATAAACTGTACGCATACGAAACAGTGCGGTTTCTATATTTCTTGGCAATAACCGCCGCTGAATCTTGCCGGCCATTTCAAATTCACGCCGTATCTTGCCGTCAACAGTCAAATCCCTTGTTAAAGCAACAATAATCGGTCTACCGTGCATTAACAGATAACGGGCGCTGATTTCAACCTTAAAGATATCGCCGTTCTTCTTGATATGGTTTTCTGTAAAGATATGGCCTTTGCTGCCGCGTTTCATTATTAACTCTCTATTACCACGCCTGGTTTCCAGAGCGTCATGCCCTAATGTTAAGACAGTCAGTCCAGATACTTCATCCTCGTCATAGCCATACATAGCTAATGCTTTTTGGTTCATAAACAGAACCTCATCGCTATCGGCATCGAGCAAAAGAATGGCATCATTGATCATATCCAGCATCTCAAATCGTTGACAGTAATCACACATTCCCTGACGAAAAAGAACTTTCTCCGCAGCCCCCATAACTACACCTTCCTCTTTGACGATTATTCCATAGTAAATACCTTGTCCAAGCGAGTCAGTTCAAATAGTTCTTTTACAAAACCGGTTATTCCGCTAATAACCAAACTGCCATTAGCTTGCCGTGTTCGCTTATGTATCGAAACAAGCACACCAAGACCAGAGCTGTCAATATAATCGACATTAGCCATCTTTATTAGAAAATGCTGTTGGCCTTCTTCCATACACTTTATCAGTTTTTCCCGTAAAAGTTCCGCCCCTTCTACATACATGCTGCCGGCTAGTTCAACAATAACTCGATTATTAACAACATTGGTATTGATATGCATCTGCTACGCGCTCCTTTTTTAAACATAAATTTTCTTCGACTCCTAGTGGTAAAGTCGTTACTTTTTTAATCAATATTATTTCGCTTGGCTGCACATTGAAATAGTAGCAGTCGACGCAAAAACCAATAATCTCCAGACCACGGCCACTTTCCTGCAGAGTTTCGCAAGTACTGCTATTTTGGGCAGAATCCAAACCCCGGCCTTCATCGCGGATTATAGCTTTAATCTCTCCCTGCGAGCTCGTTATTGTAAGATATACTTTTTTGGTACTATCCCCGCTATTTCCATGGAAAATTGCATTATTAACCGCCTCATTAATGGCCACAAACATTGATTCAGCTTCTGATGCCAATAGCAGCTTTAACGCCTGCCGCACTGACTCACGTAACTTAGAGAACTGTTCCAGCGTGGAAAAACAATACATACTTTCACCCCCACTTACGCAGTTAAACGAAATAATAATAGCATGAAGACGCAAAAGAAATTCTTTTGCAGCTTCATGCCACTATTTACGAAAATGATGCTTACTCTGAACATAGTCCAATCTCAAACCTCAATACTAATAGTATAACTTTGCCAGCAAAAAGCGTCAACCGAAATTCCGTTTTTTATAAAATTCTACAATACGGGCTCTCACCTTCGTGCTGTTCTCTCCTAGCATAATCCTCCTCAAAACAGCGGTCTGATGCTGACGGTTAGCTGTTTTTGCCCAATAGAAACTCCTGGCCATTGGCCAGGAGTAATTCAATAATTTTCTTTTACACTAAAAACTTATCAACCGATTCCTTTAATTGATTAGCCATAGCACTGGTTTCTTCCGCACCGGCTGCTACTGTCTGCATGACCGATGACTGTTCTTCTGCCGATGCAGTGACTTCTTCGCTATGCGCCGCCACTGTTTCGATAACGGTAGAAAGACTGTCAATTAAGTGGACGATTTGGTCTGAGTTGGCAACCTGTTCAGAGGTTAGTTTCCCGATTTCCCGGGTCTCATCTGTCGTCATAGTTACGGCCTGCAGTATTTTATCAAGCGCGAGACCTGCTTCATTGACGGTGGCTACCCCGGCATCTACCTCAGATACATTTTGCGCCATAGCGGCTACGGCCAGTTGCGTCTTCTCGGTAACCTTCTGCACCAGAGTGGTTATTTCTTGTGCTCCATGGTCTGACTGCTCTGCCAATTTACGTACCTCTTCCGCTACTACCGCAAAGCCTCGTCCGTGTTCACCAGCCCTTGCCGCTTCAATGGCCGCATTGAGAGCCAACAGATTGGTTTGTTTCGCAATGCTGGTAATGGTGTCGATAATGAGCGATATTTGCTGCGAATAATCACTCAATTCACCGATAATCTGACTGGAACGCTGAGTTTGTTCTGTAATATTTCCCATCTTCGCCACTGATTCGGTAACCTTAGAACGACCGCTTTCGGCAGCTGCCAAGGTCTCCTGTGAATTATTGCAGGTATGATCGGCTTTGCTCTTAGCAATTTGAATAAGGCTTGATAATTCCACCAGGGACTGTGACGCCTCCAGCATGGATTTATTGCCGTTATCTGCTTCGCCGGCTAAGTGCTGCATATTTTCAGAAATCCCTTCACTGGCGGAGGTAACTTCTTCAGTCGATGCCGCCATTTGCTCGGAAGCGTCGGCTAACTGCCCAGAGGCTGACCGGATATCGGTAATCATCCTCACAAAGTTATTGCGCATTATCTTCAGCGATTCGCCCAAATCCCCGATTTCATCTGCGGATTTGATTTCAACTATATTCCGTAAATCACCATCAGCATATTGCTTAGCAGCCTCGGTAAGAGCTACTATAGGTTTTCTAATCATATTGGTTAGGATAGTTGCCGTGGCTACTCCCAGGACTAATATAACTAAACTAACTATTATGGAAACCTTGTTTACCTGATCGGCCCGATCTTTACTTTCATTTATTAAAGTTTCAGCCAGAGTCTTATTATCTTTGGCAAGACCATCCGCTTTTTCCGAAATAGCTTGCGCCAGCGGTGCAACCTGTTTAACCAGATTATTCATGTTTTTTTCAGACTCTTTAGCTAACACAGAATTACCGCTTTTTGTAGCTGCCCAATAATTTTTAGCCTGCGGGAGGTATTCCTTCAAGACAGTCTCTTTATACTTTGAAGTGTTATTAGTCATTTCCTGAAGCGACTGCTTTTTTTCGCCCCGCGCAACGGCCAGCATATTGTTTTCCATTTTCAATAGATTATCAAAACCGCTTTCAATCTGTCCTAAATAAGCGGAATCACCATAAGCAGCATACCCGCGAATCGCTAAGATTGTGTTCTTATACTCCATAGCAAACTGATCGGCCATTGCCATCCTGGCAGTAGCTTTTTCGATTTTTTCTAACTCGCCCTTTGCGTTTTGCAAATTGATAAAAGAATTAACGGTCATGATAATCATCAGCAATATAATCACACCAAAGCTGACAGCGAATTTAATCCTTAAATTCATTCTTTTGTTCAAGCATACCCACTCCCAAACTTTTATTTAATTGTCCTGTGAGAGCTTGCATCTTGGTGATGACGTAGTTCTTGCGAACAAGTATGCCAACACAGGAAGCATCGTTACCGGATTGGAAAGGTAGCACGCCTCGCTCATAGGTTTCGTTTTCAATAATACCTAAAAACAGGCCTGGTGCCTTTACAGTTTTTATCCCTATACTGTCTTGGTTTAAAAGCACTTCTCCTGCACTATAGCCGTACATGACCACTGCCTGCGGTAAAGTACTGTTATTCCATAGTAAATACTTTATCCAGGCGGGTTAGTGTGAATAGTTCTTTAACAAAACCAGTTGCTCCACTAATAACCAAACTGCCATTAGTTTGCCGTGTTCGCTTATGTATCGAAACAAGCACGCCAAGACCTGAGCTATCGATATAATCAACATTCGCCATCTTAATTACAAAATGTTTTTGGCCTTCTTCCATGTACTTTATCAGTTTTTCCCGCAGAAGTTCTGCCCCTTCGACATACATACCACCGGCTAAATCGACGAATACCCGATTGTCGACAAGATTGGATTTGATTTGCATCTATTAAGCACCCCTTTTTAAAAATTATTTTTTTCGGCATCCGCTGGTAAAATAGCAGTCTTTTTAATTAAAACGATTTCACTTGGCTGCTCATTGAAATAATAATCGTCGACGCAGAATCCTATAATTTCCAGGCCACGCCCATGTTCCCTTAGATTGTCCACTGTACTACTTCGGGGAACCAGTTTAAAACCCTGACCGTCATCTCTAATAGTAACTTTGATTTTTCCAGGTAAACTTGTTATTGCCAAACACACCTTTTTGCTGCTATCACTCCCATTTCCGTGAAAAATGGCATTATTAACGGCTTCATTGATTGCTACAAACATTGGTTCGGCTTCCGTATCTAACAACTGCTTCAGTTCCCGCCGCATTGATTCACGCAATTTAGCAAACTGTTCCATTGTGGAAAAGCAATACAAATTCTCACCTCACCGCATTCAATTTGTTAAAATAAACAAAAAGTGAACATGCAAAGAAAGAAGTCTCGGGCAGCTATGCCATAATTCTACATTTGACTTCTTATTTTTTCGTCAAATGTATTCACACTTTGACAATATAAGTATAACTTTGCCAGTAAAAAACTGTCAATCCAAAGATTTGCTATTTGTGAATTATCACATTCCTGTTACTCATTTTTATTCCTAGGTTTATATGGCTATTCTGGTGAGAAGCAGTGCCTGCTGCTGCCTCCGCAGTTTTTGCTCCCAGTCAGACATCGACTCATAGATAAACTCATGTACAAGAAAATCCGGCTGAACGTAATCCACGATTGTTCTTACGGCAGACGTAGTAAACGGCTTATGCTCGTCAATTTTCAGCACATGCTCCATAAGCTCTTGCATGCTGTATTCTGTGTTGCACTGAGTAGAAGCTTGGCTGGAACGCAGATATTTTCCTGACAGGGATTTATGTAAATGAATTCCCCGGACATATTGCCGGAAACTGCCCAAATTCTCCACGGTTTTTATAATATAGTCGGCGGCCTCGCATTCTGTAGTTAAATCCGGATTGGTGTTCATCAAATGCCCGGTATCAAGCATAATCCCCACATTCTGATGAGTAACATTAGCCAGAAGCATAGCAGTAAGGTCTTTGTCGGTTAGTGTTAACCCCGGCCACCATAGATTTTCAAATAGCAACGCCATGTCCTCCGGAATGTCCGGAGCTAACGCGTTAACTACTTCAATCACAGCTTCAATTACCTCTTGGCTGGTGGCACTGAACTGCCAGTTGAACAACTCTGCCGGTCGGGCATGGCTGACATGGAATACAAGATATTTTACCCCCGCGGCTTTGGCTGTCTTAATATTGTCGCGATATATCGCCAACCAAGCTTCCCGGGTTAAGCCTCCATAGCAACCAGCAATTTCTTCCTTGCTGCCAAACTGTTTTATTAACGCCGGTTGATCGCCACGCCAAAAATCCAGCCACCATGGCCAAAAGCGCAAATGGCAGCCATGCAGCCATTCCGGTCTGTGCAGCTTACTATCCCAAGGTGAACAAAACATCATTTCCAAACCATCCAGATTATGCTGCAGTAAAAAAGCCTGCAGACGCTGCGGACTGTAGGCTATTAGTTCATTGTCGGTACTATAGTTAGACAAATTTACGAGTTGTAACATACTTAGCACCTCACTTAGTTACTTGTATATCTTTAATGCTATCAGCATATACATGCCATACCTGCCCTTTACATACTCCTATCTTGTAGCGAAAAGGAGAAGTTCCTATTGATACGAATGGCCCTTTCCTACTGGTTATCAGGTGCGGCGCCAATAGCGTGGCTATTATCGTTCTTTCTAATTGCTTGCACCGTAGTGCTTGTAGTATTAAACATGCAGCTCAACAACTGGCAAGTAGATTTCTATAACCATTTACAGCAACACAGCCGTTCCGGTTTTTATCATTCTTTACTGCAATTTGTTATGATTTGTTCCGTACTTGTCGCTTCCACCGGCTGGCAGACTCATTTTAAGATGTTGCTGCAGATCCGTTGGCGTCAGTGGTTAACCGATAGATATATCTCCTTGTGGCTCCATAATCAGAATTATTATCACATGAATTTTATTACCAACGTTGTAGATAATCCCGACCAACGGATTGAAGAAGACATTCAACTATTCGTTACGCATTCTCTTGAATTGGCGGTTGGCCTTTTACGTCATTTAGCAACCCTTGTTGTGTTTTCAGTTGTTCTCTGGCGCTTGTCGGGAGAGCTAACCGTCTCTCTCATAGGCACTACGATTATAATCCCAGGATATTTAGTGTGGTCTGCCCTTATTTATTCCACTATGGGAACTTTGACAACAATAAAAATAGGCCGTCCGCTTATGCTGCAAAACAATATTCAGCAAAGTAATGAAGCCAATTTTCGGTATAGTTTAGCCAGACTAAGAGAATATGCCGAATGTATTGCGCTATACAAAGGAGAACTTTTGGAAAAAAGCAGTCTGCTTAAGCGGTTTTCAAACATTGTTGCTACCTACCTTGCCATGAGTAAAACAACAAGAGATATAACCTGGGTATCCGCAGCCTATGCGCAGTTGTCTACTGTCTTTGCTTTTTTGATTGCGTCACCCAGATTTTTCAATGACGAATTACAACTTGGCCAATTATTTGAAATATCCGGCGCTTATTGGTACGTTAATTCTGCGCTGTCCTATATTATTGAGAGCTTTGGAAAAATTGCCCAGTGGCAGGCTGTAACAGACAGGTTGCAGCAATTTTACACACAACTGCTGAAATCACAGCAGCAAAAGCTTAAAACTACAGCTCCGTCCTTAGGTAAACCCAATGTGCTAATGACGAAAGACCTCTCGGTTTATTCACCGTCCGGTCATGCTCTGATAGATAAGTTAACCATAGAAATCGCAGCCGGTGATCGTTTACTCATTACCGGTCCTTCCGGCTGCGGAAAAAGTACTTTATTACAAACACTTGCCGGAATTTGGCCCTACTTTGACGGGCGACTGTCCCTTCCGTCCGACGATGACGTGCTATTTCTTCCGCAAAAGCCCTACCTGCCAATAGACTCCTTGCGAAATGCTGTTCTTTACCCGCACAAGCATGGCAAAATAACTGACACAACGCTAAAAGAGGCGCTAACTATATGTAAATTAAATATACTACTTCAACAATTAGACAGGGAAGCCGACTGGTCAAAAATCCTCTCGCTCGGTGAGCTTCAGCGGCTTTCACTGGCCAGAGCCATCATCCATCAGCCAAAGTGGCTGTTTCTGGATGAAACAACCTCCTGTATTGACACTAGTATGGAAGCAGAAGTATACCAAGTGCTTCACGAAAAATTACCAACCTCATCCATAATCAGTATTGGTCATAGAGATACGCTAAAAGCACATCATCGCATAATACTAGAGTTAAATGGCTCCGGCGGCTGGCACTGCATCGAGCCGACACACCAACGAGCTATACCATCTCGACTCCAGCGGGCAAAGTAGCCGCAGCAACAGATTTCTTAAAACTCTATGCCTTTTTGGGCTTTTATTCCTTGTTTAAGAGGATGTTTTATTTCTTTCATTTCTGTTACCAAATCCGCTCTGTCAATAATTTCCTGACGCGCCTCACGCCCGGTAAGTACCAAATGCAAAGACTGCGGTTTAGTTTCCAATAGTTCGACCACTTTGTCCGTAGCAAGCAAACCAAATTTTATCGCATAATTAATTTCATCAAGGATGATCATATCCCAATTACCGGACATCATTTCCTGTTTCGCATCAGCAAGTGCCGACTCGGCCGCATCCTGGTGCTCGGCTATGGCATCCTCTTTGACATTTCTCACAAACCCTTCGCCCAGCTGGCGTATTACAAAATTCTCTCCCATTCTCGCGGCAGACTGTAATTCGCCATACTTCCAATTTCCCTTAATGAATTGCAAAACCAGCACCCTGAGTCCCTGTCCCCAGGCTCTTAAACCTAAACCTAAAGCGGCGGTCGTTTTTCCTTTGCCATTTCCGGTATTTACAATAATAAGACCCTTGCTTTCCGACATATAAACCATCCTTTCCGCAGCAGTTCCACTCATATCCAGCATTTTTTTTGCTAAATGCACCAGCTGCCGTGCTTTAAAACACCCTCCAGAAACTATGAAGCTGTTACCTTAAAAACAACCTTAGCCGATCGAAATCGATTATTAGGTTTCTCTGTTTGTTGGGAATGATTAAAGCCATCCACCGGCCAATTTTTAGGAACATATTGACGTTTGTTGTTTTGGCACATATTGCTTACCCTCCTGCTGATATTGTACAAACTTCGCCTAAAATCCTTCTCTAGCTATCTGTTCTGCAAATTGAACCGAATTCAGCACAACTACCTGCGGCTGTTTTAGTAAGCCACGGTATAATGCAGTTGCTCTACCGCCGGTAAAATCACGTTCTTCAATCGCTGTATCTTCAATAACAATAAGTTTTTTGGCAGCAAAGGCCGCTTCCAGATTATCTAAATTTTGCTGTCCGTAATACAGATTGCTCAATACCGTAACATCGGCAGCAAGAATTTTTTCCCTGTTTTCGCTTCCTTTTGTTTTATCAATAATACAAAATGGCCGGCCAACTATTGCCTGTACACCGAAGGCCAACGCGACATCCGCGTCGGTATCGCCTTGTTGAAATACGCCGCCGCTCAAATTATAGGACTTTTCATGCAGCAACCGCAGAATATATCCGGCGGAACCGCCGCCGCCAATAACATGGACAAGCAGCTTCCCGGTAACCGTACCGGCAGCCTCATAGGTGTGAATATCCAGATTTCCTGTTACCTTATTAATAAAAACGTCAGAATGCAAGCCATAAGCCTTTTGCAGGTGCTGTGCGGTAATAACCTCTGACGGACTGCCATCGGCAAGTATCGTCCCGCCAGCCAGCAGAATAAGCCGTGAACAAAACTTGGCTGCCAATTTGATATCATGTGCAATAATCAGCACCGTCTTTCCCTTTTGGCACATGATCTGACAATACCGGAATATTTCTTCCTGATACACCAAATCTAAACTGGCAGTCGGTTCATCCAGAAAGATAAGCGGTGTTTCCTGCGCTAATACTTTTGCCAGCAAAATACGCTGGCGCTCTCCGCCTGACACTTGCTGCACTGATTTCTCAGCCAAAGCATCGACGCCGGTAAAAGCCATATATTGTTTGGCAATCTCATAGTCTTTATCCTGCTCGTTCTGCCACCATTTCAGATAAGGATAGCGCCCCGATAACACAACTTCCAGCGCGGTAAAGCCAAAACCGACATTAACTTCCTGCTGCATATAAGCAATTATCCGCGCCAGTTCTTTGTCGCCAATGGCACGTACAGATTGCCCAAAGACCTTAATATCGCCGGAAGTAATGGCTCCCATACCGCGCAATCCCCGGAGGAGCGTACTTTTTCCCGCGCCATTGGGCCCGATAATGCCGATAAACTCCCCTGGATTAGCGGTAAAAGAAACATCCCGCAAAATGACTTTGTCACCAATAGTAACACCCACATTAGCGACAGTTAAAGCTGGCTGATTGGCTGTATTCACGAAAGGCCGCCTCCCTTCTGCGTTTTATGGAGCAAATGCAAAAAGTAAGGCGCACCCAGTAAAGCGGTCATAATACCAACCCGAATTTCGGACGGCGGAATTATAAGACGTCCCAATGTATCACAGGCTACCAAAAATAACCCGCCAGCCAAAGCGCAGGCCGGTAACAAAGTACGGTGCTCAGGCCCCAGCAAGAGGCGCATAATATGGGGAACAATGAGACCTACAAAGCCAATTGTGCCGCTGACACATACGGCAGTCGCCGTCGTTACGGTGGAGACAAACAATAATAACAGCCGTAAAACCGCGACCGGAACTCCTACCGAACGCGCTTCCTGCTCGCCAAGAGAGAGGATATTGAGATGTCTGGCCAATAAAATTAAAACAATAATACCGGTTAGCACCGGGCCGACAGCCAGATAAACATGCTCCCAACGGCGGTAATCCAACCCGCCTACCATCCAAAACAAAAATTCCCGCAACCGGTATTCATTCATAAACGTCAATATCCCTGAGGTTAGCGCCCCCATCAGCATGCTAATGGCAATACCGGCTAACAGCAGGATCGTCACCGGAATTTTCCCACCCCTCATCGCTAAGGCAACTGTCAACCCAACCGACAATAACGCACCGGCCAAAGCAAAAACAGGCATGTAAAAAATTCCGTTGGCTGTTACTCCTAACGCGATGGCAATAACCGCACCAAAAGCCGCGCCGCTTGACACACCGATAATTCCCGGTTCTGCCAGCGGATTGCCAAACACCCCTTGCATAACGGCTCCAGATACGGCCAGCGCCGCTCCTACCAAAACACCCACCAGCGTCCTGGGCATGCGGATATGCCAAATAACTGAAGTCTGCTCCGGAGTAATACCAGCCCCGTCTATACCGGGCAAGTGCAATTGCTTGCCAATAACAGCCAGCGCAGTAGGGGCAGGTACACTGATCTGCCCCCAAATAAGAGATAACAGAACAACTAGACATAATAACGCACTCATACCGAAAAAAAACCAAGCTTTATGTTTGATCCTGCCTGTCATAACCTTTTCCGCCCTTTTCATCTTCTGTTAACATCTGCAGGAAGTAAAATTCCTGTGCCGCTGACACCGCGCAACATATTGGTTCCAGAGGCGTTCTACCATATGACAGGAACCGCGCAAACCCATAAACGGCAGATCACTAAGAATGACTTCATCATATACCGGCAACGCGATATTCTGACAAACTACATCCGGCACCGAGCACTGGTGAAGTATGGCTTTCTCATTACTGCTGCCCAATAATAATCCGCCCTCCAAAGCCGCCAACTCTTTTTCCAACAGTTGGCTGTCACCATCCGCCGCCAACAACGTATCAATACTGCTTGCTGCAGGATAAGACGGCAGCCGGTCATAAGCTACTACCGTCAGCAAACCTGTATCCAGCCACTCAGTACGGACAGCCTCAGCCATCGATAATGCAACAGAGGCAGGCGCGGCAATAAGAGTTTTTTCAAACCACAGATCACCCCAAGTACGCTGCATATCCAGTGTTAACGACTGCAGTTTCTGTTCCAGGGCGTTAACCTCCTTGCGGACAACAGTCATTTGGCTGCCGGCCACGGGCATATGCTGATGTATAGTTTCCAGCCAGGCAAGTGAACCCTGCACACCATAAGGCGGCGGCAGCGATACATACGGCATACCATGCTGTTCATAGAGTATTTTAGCCATTTCTTGTCCCAATTCATCATGTACAACAATATTAAGCGCGGCATTGGTCATATTGGCTATTTCGTCGATACGGCTGCCCGCTCCCGGACAAGCCAGCACTTGATAACCTGCCATATGCAGCATACGTTTTAATTCCACTACATCATTCGCGCCATTGTAATAACCGATTGTGCAGCCCAGCAGATTGACAGCACCCGGCTGAACGGCACTTTTCCTATTGAACGGCACCTGCTTCAAATAGCCTTTGGCAGCAGCGCGGTAGCCGGCGCCAAAACTGCCGCTAAGGCCACCGCCATCCACAAAAACCACCGGGCAGTTCAAATCAGCCTGTTTAGCCATCCCCGCAATATCATCGCCAATCAAACTGACTGAACAGCTATTCTCAATCAGAACAACAGACGGACGGGTCTGCCGACGTATTGTATGTAACGTTTCCAGTAAAAATTCTTCGGTTCCATAAACAACGGCATGATTATCAACCTGCGTACAATAATATTGCGAACTGATTGCCGGCCACTGTTTTTCCAGCTGGCGCAGCGCATAAAAATAACACCACAGCGGCCCATTAGCCACTAATACCGCATCAGGAATACCGGCGAAGAAAGCTGCCGCACCGGTAAGAGCACAGGCCTCTACCTGGGTACGCATATCTTTCCATTTAGTGTTACACATACATAATCCCTCCCCGCCGGTTATGCCGTTTAACTAAATGTACCAGCTTGGTCATCAGCGTTATAATGCCGCCAACTCCAGCCAGCGGTAACAGGGGAAGATAAAGCTGCTTTTTCCGGATATCAGCTAATTCATGGGTGGTAATTACAATGTCTGCTGCCTCTAACACTGCCTGACCCTCTGCTTCAGAAAAAACAGCAATCTCTTTTTGTTTATCTAATTCCTGCCGTACAGTTTGCTCTTGCTCCGTCGTGAACATTTCATTCAACACAACAATGCCTGTGACATTTATTCTATATAATTGAAGCAACTCTAACACCCAGGCAGGATCAAAATACAGCAGCGGCCGGCCAACACACAGGACAATTTTTTTATCTTTTAAAACAGTGCTGCATTCGGCAACATGACTGTCTAAGCGCTGTTTTTCCATTTTAATAGCCAATTCGGCTGTATCCTCTTGTTGTATAAACCGGCCAAGATCCTTCAGCCAGCGGGTTGTCGACTGCCAGCCTGACGGATAATCACCATCAAAGAAGGGCACCCCTAGTGTATCATCCAGTTCCAGTCCCAGCTTGCGAATCCAGGGATAGGACAACTTTGTACCACTGAGCGGCACAGACAAAGCCGTAAAGGGTACTCGTCTAATATCCTCCAATGACGCAAAAGCCGGGAAATGACAATATACCTTTAAACCAAAATAGGCAAGCAACCGTTTAATTTCCTGGGCATCAACCCCATTAGGCCCCCCACGGTCACCTAACAAAGTTACTGTGTTGATAAGCTTGGGCTGCGAAACCATAAACCGCTCTGCCAGTAACTTACCCGCCTGGTAAAAACCAGTGTAATAATCGCCGTCCAGATAACCGTAACAAGGCACTGCCATAATGGGTATCCCCAAAGCCTCTTCCGCTTCGCTGGCCACAGCCGCCGTATCGTCACCAATCACGCCGGCGACACAGGAATTGGCAATCATGATATACTCGGGCTGGTATTTTTGGACAACTTTGTCAATACAGTCTCTAAGCAGTCCGGCTCCGCCGAAAATAGAATGCTCTTCCTGCAAACCGCTGATGACCAGCGGTGCAGAATACTGTTCCGGATTAAATTGATGTAAGGCCAGCGAGCGAAAATGCATCCCCAGATCCATTTCCCTGCTAATATGTCCGCATGCTTCCGGACTATGATAAATAACCACAGCCCCCTCATTGTGCGAAACCGCGCGCCAAACTCCCGGCATAGTACAGCTGTAACTTCGTTGGCGGACTTTTGTCGCCCGTTTATTCATCACCATAAGTAAGCACCATTTCCTCTAATTCGGCAAATGTCATGGGGGTCGGCACCGTAAGCGCCGCATTTTCACAAATAAAATTGGCCAACTTACGATAAATAGCCGCCTGCCCGGAATCTGCCGCAAATTCTATTACTGTTTTACGATGTATCTCGGCCTTATTAACAATACGGTCCCGCGGTATGTATGCTACCAGGCTGGTATTTAACCTTTTGGCAAAGGCCTGAAGTAAGTCGTGTTCATTGGCAATGCCCCGGCTGTTGCCAATAATACCGCCAAGCCGTACCGGTCCCCTGGCAGCATACCTTGCTATCCCCTTGGCAATATTATTGGCGGCATACAGAGACATAAGTTCTCCGGATGAGACAATATAGATATCCGTCGCATAGCCTTCCCGGATAGGCACGGCAAACCCGCCGCATACCACATCTCCCAGTACGTCATAAAGAATAACAGCCTCTTCAGGCAAAGCCTGCAGAGCTGTCAACTTCTCCAGCGCCACGATAATGCCGCGTCCGGCACAGCCCACCCCGGGCTCAGGGCCGCCGGCCTCAACACAGTGCACACCGCCAAAGCCAGTATGCACAATTTGTTCGGCCTGTAGCGCATCTCCATATTGCTTAACCATGTCCAGGACAGTCTGGGAACAAACTCTGCCTAGCAGCAGGCGGGTTGAATCATTTTTGGGATCACAGCCAATTTGGCAAACCTGATGCCCAAATTCCGTTAAAGCCGCCGACACATTGGCGGCAGTTGTAGATTTTCCTATACCACCTTTACCGTAAAAGGCAATTTTTTTTTGCATTAAATTAATCCCTCTCCCTTACATTATCAAAAAATGCCGCATAACCGGCCACTGCCGTCAGGACTCCACGCCCAGCGCTTTAAGCATCTTTTTTGCCGCATCAATGGCTTCTTGAGTTTGTTTGTTCGCCGGTACATTAGCCAGTAACCCTTGATAGGCTTTAATCGCTTCTTCTTTGCGGTCCAGCTTCTGGTAACATACCCCCTTGACCAAATAGGCGCCCGCATGCTGCGGCTGCAATACCGTAACCTGCTCTAAATCGCCGATACCAAGCTCATACTGGTCTGTATAGTAATAACATACACCCCGCCGAAAATGCGCTTCCATATCCTGGGGAACCAGTTCGATAGTACTGCTATAATCAGTCAGCGCTTCACCATACCGCTTGGTATCATAATAAATCTGCGCCCGAGCTGAATAGGCTCCTGCATTCTTGGGTTCAAGTTTGATCGCCCATGTATAATCGGCCAGCGCTAATTCAAGCTGATTGATGTTTTGATAAGCTTTTCCTCTGTCTACATAAGCTCCGGCATTATTAGGATTTGCCGTAATCGCTTTGGTGCAGGCGGCTATTACTTTACGGTTTGCCTCAACATCTGTCTTCTTGTCTGCGGCTAGCCCTATGGACATACTTGTCATAATAAAAGCAAAAAGAACCAATATAATTGTTTTTTTCAACACAAACACCTCTTCACTAACTTAGTCATTAGATAAAATTGGCCTTGCTTCCGGCGGGGGTTTATGAGAGTCGCAATCAGAAGGAGGTTTAAAAAATGAGAACTAATAAAGAAAACACGGCTTGCGCCGAGCCTTTGGCGAAAGTGGAAACCGATGTTGCCCTTATCCAGGCGGAAAGTTATACTTTCCTACAGGATAAAAAAGCTCCCGGCCGCAATGGCAATCGGGAGTTTTTCTTCAGTGTAACCAAATAAAAACTCCTGGTCAATGACCAGGAGTAAATTCAGCAAAATAGCACAACTTATCTGAAAAACTCACAATAAGCGATGCAGCTGTAATCTCCTCCCCATCACTCGTGGGTAAAACGGCGATTTTTAAACAGGCAGTTCTCCTGGCTCTGGATCATAGCTTCCCCAAACCTTCCCAAGACGCTCGTCTCAGTGGCATATTCTTGGTTCACTCCCCATTACAGTGGCGGGACCGCGCCGGTGTTACACCGGTCTTCCCTATTAAGCCCATACGGGCACCTGTCCTACTTCTATGAAGTTATGACTTATCTATCTTTAAAGCTATCATTATTTACCTTTTTTGTCAATATGTTCACTCCAAGCAGCTTGTCCTATAACGCGCTCTCCTTGCAGAATATCAAGATATGCCAATAACCGCCTGTTGATTGTCCGGCGGTTATTGAGAAAATCTGTTTAAATTAGTTTTGAAGCATGGCTTGCTGATTGCCTGCTATTGCTATCCTTGCGATTCCGTATGTATCCTGTCCGCTAGAATCTTCACTACCAGGGAAGACCAGGTCTGAACAGCAGGCATCACTTCGGCGGAAGCTATTGCCGGTGGGGAAACATGATATTTACCTGCCGTCAACACAAGCAGTTCATTGCCGGCCTGGGTCAATTCGTCGCCTGTAAGCAATTCCCATTGAAATTGATCCAGTAAGTGAACATACAGGGACGAACCGGTTACCAATGCCGGCTCCTTGTCGAGCTGCCGCAGGGATTTTGAAAACCGCTGTTTGTCAATCATGCCATATTCCTGCAAATATTGCTGGTACAGCGTTTCCTCGGTAACACCGTAACGATTCATGCGCCGCAGCACACTGTGCTGCTTTTGCGGAGATAAACCGGTCTGGCGCAGCAGAGCCTCCTTGACCGCTTGTTTGACAGTGCGGCCGATCAGCTCTCCTAATTTCGAATGTTTGCCTGCGTCTTCCAAGTACAGCGATGAACCCGGATTAGTAATGATCATCGTCTGATCTGTTCCTGAACCGGTTGCCAGCCCACTTGAAAACCGGCTGCCGGCCATCAGTTCCTGCAAGGCGGCGGTTTTGGCTTCCGTGCAGGTCACCAGCGCCCGGGCCATTATCGCCGGGGGAATATCGGCATCAAGCATCAACATGATGTTAATGGTCCCCGGCTTATATAAGGTTCTCTTTTTTCCGGGCAGAAAATATTCCGTCGGATCACCGGCCCGGCCGCCGTTGCCTTCCACGCCGCCAGTAACAATGGCTGTCACTGTGAGCGTCTGGTAGCTTTCCGACTTGATAGCAACATTGTCCATAGATGCCGCCGTACCCATACCGGTTACCCGTTTAGGATTAAGTCCCAAATTTTTCGCAACATTTCCGAGGTAATCCGGGTAGTTTTCGGCCGTTACGCCGGTAGCCTTCTTCATATCATGGTTAAATACTGCTTGCAGATCGTCCCGGTAGCCGCCATTAAACACAGATGTACTTAGCACAGCCCTAGGTTTTTTAAAGGCGACCACTACACTGGTATCTTGCCGGTAAACAGTATCACCGGTTGATAATGTGTATAGATCCACTCGCTCGTTAGCCATACACTGAGCTAAGCTGTAATAGAAAATAGCGGCTAGTAACAGTCCTAGTCGCAAATATGATTTTTTCATAGTTCTCCTCTCCCTATCAGTGGCCAGCATGTCCATGCGGCGGGTGAGTAATCGCCGACCGAAGATGAGCTACGTAGATATCCTGGATTGCCTTGTTTTCACCCAGGCCGCGAAGATATACATCAACCTCAAAGCCGGCCGCTAATAGCTGCGACTTAGCGGAGTCTTCCTCCTCGCCCGCCATGTCGTTGACAGCATGATCACCGGCTACCAGCATAAACGGCATCAAGGTAACTCTTTTCACTTGTTTTTGCTGTAGTTTATCAATTATCCGGTGTAAAGACGGATAGCCTTCTACGGTGTAAATAAAGACATTATCCAGTCCGGCATCTTCCAGCTTAAGTTGGAGTACGCCGTAGGCAGCATTGGACGGATGCATGCCGCCGTGCCCCATGAGTATAACGGCACTTGCCGGATCAGTTTCCGGCAACTGGGTTACCAAGGCTTTTATGGCAATTTCATAGTCATCAGGATGGTTGTCCTGCCCCATTGCATAGAGTAGCGGACGACCTAAGCGGATTTTGGCAAACGGCTTGTCCTGGGCATGGGCATAATGGTTGACAATTCCCTTGATCTTGTCATACTCGGCTCCGGCCACGATGTGCAACGGTTGAACGAATACTTCCTGATAGCCTTCCGCCCGCAGACGTTCTAAGGCTTGGCGTTCATTTTCAATCTGAAGGCCGTCACGTTCCGCTAAGCGTTTGATAACCATGCGGGAAGTAAATGCCCGGCGCACCTCATACTCAGGAAACGCTTTACGGATTAGATTCTCGTTACTTTCAATATTCAGCTTTAAGGTTTCCGGATAGGTAGTACCAAAGCTAACGACTAAGATGGCTTTCTTTGTTGCCTGATCTCGCTCTTGTATCAATGTATTTCCTCCTTTATAAACAACAAATCCTATAAGGTTAGAAACTGTAATTTATACCGGCAACCACATTGCGGCCCGGCATTGCCCACCATTCACCGGCTGCGCCCCAGGCAACATTGGATTGTTCCGCATAAAACTTGTCAAATATATTATTGACTTTCAGAAATGCCTTGGCATTTTTGTCAACCTGGTAATTGATACCTATATCCCATACCCAGTAGGTGGACGAAGGAAATACCGCTGAATATCCGGTATTGCCAACCTTGTCAATAATTCCTCTTCCCATAAGTCCTATATCAAGCCGTCCCTGGGTATAATCAACCCCCACATTCCAGGCTTGTTTGGGAATATAGCCGTTCACATTTTCGGATGTAGAACCCACGGCGTCAACATGGGTATGCGTGTACCCTAACGAACCACGGAACTTATCGGAGAATTTTTTATTAAACTGAACATCCCAGCCTGTTGATTCTTCATTGGCGTCCAGATTATAGTAATGTTTTGTTATGTTATTATAGCTAATTTTCTGATCGACGGTACGTTTGAAAATATGGGCCGATACCGTCGCGGTGTCACTGATTTGGTGCGTGACCCCGAATTCCGCGTTATCCCCGGATTCAGGTTTCAAAGAAGAGTTTCCGTGTTTACCATCCCACAATTGATAGGTGGTAGGGGTATTGAAAAACTCCCCGTATGAAACATAATAATTGGTCTTGTCATTTTGCTTGAACCCTAATGTAACATGTGGTGTAATTTCACTTTTGTATCCTGAGTTGTCATCATAGCGGATGCCGGTGGTCAAGTTCCACTGCCGGTCCATTTTCCACTCGTCCTGGATATATACTGCCTTGTTGGTGATACTCATTCCGTCGGGAGTTTGCGTATTCCAACTGCTGTTGTATCCCTTGACCAGTTTATCCTTCGAATAATCGATCCCCGCAGTCAGCGTATGCTGTTCGTTCAGTTGTTTGGTAAATTGGTCCTGAATAACCAACGTTTTTACTTTTTTAGGACCGTAAGAACCATCTACCGAGTCATACACGCTATGCATCACCGAAAACTGATTCCGGGTTTTATCGTTGATTTGAGTATTGTAGATCAATTTCGTCTTATTGGTTTCTAACGAACCAAACGCCAGATAATCAGGGGTTCTGGCCGGTGGCCAGCCACTCCAGTCATAATTATATTGGGACAAATACATATAATCAGACATTTCCCGGTCATAGCTAAAGGTTATATCCGAATTAGCCTTTAACTTCTGCGTAATTTGAAAGCCGATGGTTTTGTTGTCCAGCGATTGCGGCATCTTCCTGCCGTTGCCATCCTCCATTGTTCCCAATAAATCCTTGGCGGCATACAGGCGATAGCTCATATCGCCTTCGACACCCTCCTGCGTGATGGAATAGCGTTCTTTGCCAAAACTGCCGCCGCTGACTGAGACCGCGGTCCTGTCCTTGTCCACTTTGCGGGTAATGATATTAATGACCCCGCCCTGGGCATCCGCGCCGTACAAAGCGGACGCCGAGCCTTTAAGCACCTCAATGCGTTCAACATTATCCAGATTGTTATACATAGATGCGGGAAATTTAAGATCCGCCTGATTGGCCCGGATACCATCAATCAGCACTACAATTTTGTCTGAGCCGTTGATGCGCAGCCCGTTAGTTTGATCATACCCCGGAGAACCAAAATTGTACACCGTAACTCCCGGTACATCCCGCAGCGCCTGCGACAGATCCGTGTAATGCTGCTGCTCAATTTTCTCCTTGGTGATTACCGTGATGTTAGCATTGACTTCCGATTTTTTCACCGGCGTTTTTGTCGCCGTAACTACCACTTGATCGAGCGTAAATTCCTCCGCCTGAGCCATCCCCGCCATCGTCAGCAGCAACGAACTGCTGAACAGTGCACATACTAAAGTCCGATTTTTCCTGCTTGCTTTTTTCATTTATTAAAATCCTCCCGCTGTTGGTACTTGCATGTTTCCTTCACAAAAAATTAACCCTCCCGGTATACCGGGAGGGTTATAAATTACACGAGTTAGTTTGTCTTCTCCAACTATTAGCAGAAAAAGCCAGCTCTTGCAAAATCCCCTCCTCATCGCTCGTAAGTAAAAACGGTGATTGACAGACAGGCAGTTCTCCTGGCTCTGGATCGTAGCTCACCCAAACCTTCCCAAGACACAGTAGTCTCAGTGGCATACCTTGGGTTAACTCCCCATTACAGTGGCGGGACCGCGCCGGATTTCAACCGGACTTCCCTATTAAGCCCCGTAGGGCACCTGGCTCAAGCAGTATGAAGTTTTTACAAGAAGTTATATTATCATTAATATATAGCTTCTTGGCAGGTTTTGTCAATATTATTTGGTGCCCTCACTTTCCTGCCTGCTTACCAATTAACAAATAGCCGCTCTTCCTGTGGTAATATTCGAGCGTTTCCAAAAATCTTTTTCTATCTTCTTCGTCTTCAAATATATTCTGCTTATTTATTCCCCTTACCATTAGATGATATATTCCACTTCCACTTTTCTCTCTAGCTTGTCTTGGCATTTTATCACCTCAAGACTAGTATAACACTCTTTTACTTCCCGGGACAACGAACCTGTCCGAAACCACTGAAAAATCCCTGTTTTTTCAACCAACACACCTGACCTGCTTCATGCTAATCCTTAATACAAAGTTCGTTTTAAATAATATCCGCTTAAAATATGTACGATAAAAGGATACCAGCGCGGCTATCCTTTTTAAGTTAACTGCCAAAGCTGTTAGCTTGGCTTGCATACTAATGCTTTTTAGACCATACCCTCGGGCACGGTCTAATCCATGAAAGCGCTTCAACTCGCCGTTTTTCCATTCATGGCTTGCACGCTTTTTATATTTTTCTTTAAACTCTTGCGTATTTGCTCGCTGACTATGCTCATAATAGTCAGCCGTATTAATGCCAATATCTAAGCGCTTTACAGATGATGTCTTTCCAGCGCATTCTACTTTATTGGGGCACTCTTTGCATAGGGTCTTATCAAATGTATACTTTAGAATTTGTTGCCCCCAACTGCTTTTTCCTTGTTTTTTATGTACTGTATGATTTCCCATTCTGCAAAACCACTGATCGCTATCTTTGTTATAACTGAATCTACTTTCATCAATTTTGTATACGGAGGCACTTACTGGTATAATAGCCTCCACTTTGTCCAGCTTTAAAGTGTCAAGTATTGGCTTACGGAAATAGGCCTTGTCGCCATAGACTTCTTTTATGTTATTTCCACATTCTTTACTGCGGTTATACAATTCGTCAAACTTACTCCCATCTACGTAAGCACCATCGCACGTTTCTATAGCTGTAATAATACGTTCTTCTGGTATCATTGTAAATTCTATTTTGTAACCATAAAAACTATCAGTTTTTGATTTATACCCTACACGAGCGTCTTTATCTACAAGTGATCGTATGCCCTTTTGTATGATGAATTTTTTGTCACTTAATATTTCTTTAGCTTCAGCTATCGCTTTTTCCGTTTCTGGCATAATTGAGATATCAACTTTATTTTCGACTTCTTTCATCATGCTTTCTAAGTAATTTTTCATGACATGCTTAGCCTCTTTAGAGTCTTCAATTACCTTATAATCAGGTATGTCTGTATTTATTCCGGACGGCATCTCTCCGGATTCCTTCTCCACATTTTTTAATATTCTTTTTGCTAAACGTTTCATGATTCGCTCGGGAACTAATTTTGCTGTATTGGCTTCTGTATGAGTAGCGTCAATACTAAGTCCGGTTCCCTTAATAATGTTTTTTTCCACACATTGGCGAACTACTTCCTTAATGATATCGTCGACACTACTATCCTTAAGTCGTTGTGTTCTGAATTTGGCAAGCAAGCTTGCATCCGGTAAATCCTCATCTGGGTTTATGCCAACAAACCACATGTAAGCGAGATTTAACGAGGTTTCCTCTATTACTTTTGTATCAGATAGATTATATAGGTATTGCAATATCAGAAGCTTTGCCATCATTTCAGGTTCCTTAGCTGGACGGCCAAAATGCTCACTGTATGAGCCCTCTAACAACTTGTTTATAAAACTAAAATCTACCGCTTTATCTATGTTTTTAAGTATATGATCATCGGGTATTTTATCATATAAGATGGAATATAAACTTAATTGTTTTGATTTAGGTTTAAGCATGCCTAATCACCACTTTTTTGATATATTCTATATCTCCATTATACCAAAATCGGGTAATTCTTGATATTTATTGACTTTTTCAGTGGTTTCAACCTGTCCCCTTGTCCCTACTACAGATTGTGGTAGTACGTATTGTGATAACTGCTCTGGTAATGGCTATGGTGGTAATTGTCCGTTTTGTGGCAGTAATGAGTCTAAGTCCTTCTGATTCACCAGATTTGATTTTAAAGAATTATTAATAGGTTATATTATCCAGTTGTTGTTTGATCACCAGACGACACCTGAGAAAAAAAGAGAGGTCAGCGGATTTTCACGTCCACTGACCTTATTTTTCTGTTCAGTTTCTCCTCCGCAAAACGTCAGTAGGGACAGTTGCGTCATTGATACTACCGACGGTATTGCCGCTATGCTGGGAGCCTTCTGGGTGACTGACTGCAGAATTATGATTATGCAGTTAATATTTTGCTACAATTCATGTCTCTTATTAATGATTTTATTTGAAGTATCATTTTTTAGCGTCTCATACTTTATTTTGCAGTTAGCTTAGACAGTATTTTGTAGCTAGATTACATTTTCTTAGAATCAATTTCATTAACATATTTACTTGGAATAAAATCAGCTAGCCATACCTTATCGTTTCCCTGATAGAACTTTATTCCTTCACCCCAAGCTTTTCTTGCATTAATTTCAAAAATAGTTGGTTCGTTATCACGACGTTTCCCCACTTGAGATGCTGTATCAACATCAATTGATAGATGAACATATTGCCTTCCTTTTGGTAATAATCCATCCACTTTTATTGATGCTAAAAACCTTCTCGCTGTTCCATGGTATAGAATTTTAGGTGGTTCCTTTTCCTCTTTTACTATCCTTTGCGGTAAAGAATGACCATATAATGCCCTTATTTTTCCATCAGATATCTCATGGCGTTTCTTATCAGACTTTTCTATCATCAAATGTAAATCCTGCTCACTTAAATCATACCATTCTCTACATTCATTCATAGAGTAAAGCAATTGGTCAATTTCAACCCAGCCTTCCTCACCTAATTCCAATTCATATTCCCAAGGAGCATGTCTCAAAGCATAGGATACTTCCTTACTTAGTTTCATGAAGTCTATCTTACTATTCCTCATTAAGAGCACCCTCTTTAGTTTCAGTCAGACTATATCCAGAAGCTATGAATTCATATAAACCATAACTATCTAGGTATATTGCATAATGCTTAATTTTCCAAAATTCAGCCCACTCTGAACTAATGCTTGAAAGTTCCTTAACCCACTCAGAATCTTCGATTTCTATCAGCTTATCATATGCCTGACTGATAAACTTAGTAAATTTTTCTGAAGAATGCCGATGTGCTACCGCCGCATCAAAAACAATACCACTGTTAAAAATCTTGTCATCATTTTCTTCATCAAAATAATCAAATTTTAGTATTGCTTTTCCTCCAGGAAAGTATAACGATACCCTTTTATTAATACATGTTGAAGGTACAGGAAAAACCCAAAGTTCCTTAATATTCATTACTACTCACATCCATTAGTTTATTATTTTCCACTTTGCACAACATTCGGAACGCCTTCAGATGTTAACTTATTCCTAGCCAATTGGTTTGTTAAATTTGTTTCATATAAATCCTGACCAGTCCTATTTACAGCGTTCCACTGACTTCTTGGTATTCCCAATTCAGTTAACACCTGGGATGACCTCGTATTTAATATCAATGTGTTTCCATCTCTAACAATATAATCAATGGGTACTTGTGATACTTTAACTTCTCCACTTTTTATTAAAGATTTTAACTCCTCCATTGTTTCAACACGTCTTCCTAAAGTCTTTTCCCAGTACTCTATACCACCATCACTAAATTTACCAGCTGCATTAAACTTCTTTTGTGCAAAATTCGCATTGTCAAGTACTCCGCCATTATTAAAAGCTTTACCCGCCCCCCCAATCCTTACAGAACCATTCTCATTATTTAATGCAGCTTTAGCTTCATCAATTATTCCAAACTCATTAAATGATTTAGCTGCTTTGCCTACAGACCGTACCGCCGCAAAAGTAGTTCCGATATCAACCAATAATTCAGCAGTTTTTTTACCTCGTTCCTCTGGGTTGGATATAGTTTGTATTGCATTGTATTGCTTCTTCCAATCTTCTATGGTAATCTTGTACACTTTTCCAGCGACTTTGACGGTGGTGTTTTCTAGACCATCGTTCCATGCGGATTGAAGTTGACCAGGGATACTTTCAATTAAGTCATCAATTTGCTTAGGATCACTCTTCAGCATAAATTCAGGTATTTCATCAACTTTATATTTTAAGCCTTTTCCGAATCCTAATGCAAAGTCTATTCCCTGACCGTATGAATATTTATCCTTGAGATTCACTACTTCTGTTGATAATTTAGGGAATGAAGAGTAGTTGGTTCCATCCATATTAACTCCTAGATTATCCCCCATCTCATTCCATTTATCAATTTGTTCATCGGACACTTTATGCCATTTTGCCTTTATAGCGGCAGTTTCTTCATCACTTTTGCTATTGCTTAACTCGATAACCATTTGCTGGTATTGTTGTTTTTCAAGCGCTATCCGTCCAGATTCATCCTCTATTAATACTGCGTCAATATGGTGCTCTGCTAGCCACTGTTTAGTTTGCTCCTTATCTTTAGCCGCCCAATTGGTCACTACCTTGTTTACAGCTTCATTATACTCTTCTGGGCTAATACTCCCATCTTCTAGTTTTTCTTTCAATTCTTTCAGTTGTTTCTGATATTTAGCATATTGTTCATGAGATAAGAAATTATTCTTCGTCTCACTAGCAGCTACACTAGCTCCTGTTTGAGCATTACCGCCAACTAATTTTGCAGCAGCAGCCCCTACAATCGCACTAGCCCATTGCATAACAGCAGGGTCTTTGATATTTTTCAACTCGTTCATTAGCAGTTGATTAAATCCTGCACCGGCAGCACCTGAAGCAAAGTTTCCTCCGCCCAGTTTGGCCATTAGTCCACCGGCAAAAGCATCTAAAGCAGCTTTTTCTGGGCTACCTTCTTTTAGGTTAAGATCACCAATGGCTTTAAATGCTTCTTCACCAAACACCCTGGCCAGTTCTTGCTGTTCTTGTACTTTAGCTTTATCAAATATTTTACCTAAAGCATTTACTGCACCTGCGGTATCGCGGCTTAGGTTGGAAAGGTCTTGATTTGGATTACTACGCACTTCAATTGTTCCTGGTGAAATGGCAGACTTAGTGGTACTATCTGCGTCGCCTTGGGCTGTTACGCCAAGATTGGGCATTAATCCTTGATCTTTTTTAGCTACATCCTTACCATTAGCATCTTTTCCGGCATTGTAGCCAACTCCAACGCTGCTGGAACTATACTCGGCGTGGTTTTGAATATCCGAGTAAGTCAGGGTGTCTGTAGAAATCTTATTCTTATCCGGTGTAGCATCGCTGGCAATAACCGCACCTTTTAGGTCGGTGTTTTTGCCAACTTTGATAGCAAAGCCATCTTTGCCGGCAAATATACCTGCCTGCTCAGTGACGCTGTCGTAATTGGATTTTGTTTTGCCTGCACCAATTGAACCGTGGGTACCGCTAATATTTCCAGTGCCAAAACCGATTCCCGCACTCTGATTTTTCGCTGTATAGGTGTCGCTGTCCTGCTGGCTGACTAGGTTAAGGTTGTCACCAACATTGACTTCTACTTTGTTACCTTTGACTTGGGAGCCGATGATGTTGGTGTCGTTGCCTGATTTAAGAGTCGCTGTGCCGCTTGCGTTGACTACGCTTTCGGTGTTGGTAGTAGATGACTCGTTTTCTTTGCCTTTACTGGAATTAAAGCTGCCTGTGAATCCATTGAATGCTCCTGTACCCAAACCGAAGGATGCGCCGATGGATGCGGAGGATGAGCTCGTTTTGGTGCTGGACTCCATTTTGTTTTGGGCGGACTCGATGTTGAGATCTTTTACGGCGTCGATTGTGATATTGGCAGCATTGATGTTTGTAGCCTTAAGGTTGACATCACCATCAATTGCTTTAATGGTAACGTTTGCGCCTGCAGTTATGTTTGTCGGATTTATTGTTTTTACGTGGGTGTTCTGCTCCGTAGTCATCTTAGTTGAACCAAGACTGATGTTGACAGATAAGCCGTCTTTCGGATTGCCTTTAAGTTCTCTGCCGAGAGTTTTTAAGTCTTTTGCAGCCTTGTATCCATAGAGGGCTTGGAGGCGTTCATCTTTTACCTGACCCATTCGCTCTGAATCATTGGCCAGACTAAGTCCGGCATCGACAGCGGCACCACCCAAGGATACAGTAAGTCCGCTTTTTTTGTATTCGAATTTGTACTGGCTGTCATAGGTGTTGATTGTGTTGTCAATGGTTACTTCTTTACCGGTGATGTTGGTGTCTTTGCCGCTGACAAAGGTTGTACCTTCGCTCTTTACTTTGTTGCCGGCGGTGACAGTGACATTGCCACTAACAGAACCTACGGTGCTGCCGATTTCGGCTTTTACTTGCTCATTTAAGGTTGTTGTTGTGCTTTCTTTACCAATGCTGAAACCTAAGCCGCCACCACTCAACAAACCGGATTTTTTGACGCGTTTGTAGTGTTCTTCATTACCGGTTTCTTGGGCCGAGGTAAGGGTTACATCGTTGCCGGCTTGAAGAGTAACATCGTTTGTGGCGACAATTGTACCGGCTTTTACTGTTAGGTTGTTGCCTGAATTAATGTCTACTTTGTCACCGGAAATGTTGCTGCCTTTAACTTGGTTAGTGAGGGAATAGTCGAGGGTGTCTGTGGTTTTTGAAGATAAGGTCCCTCTTTTTTTCCTATGGGTCTGCAATTGTGATTCGTGTTTTTCTTTTACCTCTTGAATTGTTACATCTTTATCGGCGTTGATGGCAATTTTACCGTTTTCGCTATAAATGGTGCTACCGCTAATGGTGACGTTGCCACCATTAGCATTATTAGTGCTATTATCTGGTTTAGCAGTAATAGTGACGCTTCCGCCGGCCTGCAGGTTGCTGCCGATCACAGTTTCATCATCGTTATAGATACGTTTCCAATTTTTTGGTGTTCCTACTTCTATATCATGTATCTCTTCGTTCTTAACTACACCAATATTAATGTTGCCAGAAGAGGATTTAAGAATGAAATCATTGCTTGCTTCCATCTGAGCACCATTTAAATTAATATTCTGTTGGCTTATCATGCTTATATTACCGCCGGCTTTTATGCCGCTGGTTAGGTTGGTCGTTGTTTCATTTCGAGCAGTAGTTTTATCCTTTGTAGTTATTGCACCTATTTCTAAGTTACGACCAGCATCAATGGTTAGATTTTTTCCTGCCAATAACTTTCCACCTATGAGTTGTACATCCTGTCCTGCATTAAGGTTTAAATTACCGGTCGCACTAATTTCTGCGGTTTGCCCAGCTATTGTCCTTATATTATATAAGTGATTTTCGGTCTCGGCTACATAAGTGGTAGTTTCGCTTTTAATGTCCCGGCCAGCTATCAAGCTTATATTCTCACCAATTATTTTGCTGTTCTGGTTGAGTATCTCCTGATCAGCCGTAATCTGAACATCTTTGGCAGCAATAATGGACCCTTTAGAATTCAGACTACTAGTATGTCTGGGAGCAAGGTATACTACCGGTACGAGTACTTTCATGCCCTGCACCTCTTGCTCTACCATCCACACTATGTCTGAAGTGAGTTGTGACATTTGCTCAGGGGTTAGGGAAATACCCACCTGCAGGTTGAACTGTTTCGCAAAAGTTGTTCCGTTATCCATGAGCTCTTTATATTCCTCATTGTTGGAAGAATAGTTTCCAAGGAATTGCTTGCCGGTTAACTGGCCAACCTGGTCACGAATCAGTTTTTGTTGGTAGAAAGCATCGCCGACCAGCTTCATGGTTTTCGCCGGGTCTAAGCCAAGGTTTTGCAACATATAGTCACTGGAAATAAAGGTTTGGTAGTTGGCAAACCTTGGGTCTGTTTCTACTAAGTAACGGCTGCCCGGTTCGGTGTGAATGTTATAAAGGCCATTTGAGGGCAGGGTTATGTTCATGCTGTTTTTGTTGACTATATTAGATATACTGCCAGTTGTTCCTGGCTGTCCTATCGGTGTTGTATTGGTGTTTCCTAGAACAGTTTGGATTTCGGATACATTGGATTGTTGTATTGATTTAAAGGCAGAAAAGGTTACCCCGTTAATGCTTGCGGGATTCTTGGTGATGTTAGTTATAGTGGGAGCTTGTATTGTTACTGATTGTCCACCTCCAAAAATGGCTGTGGTGCTTGGAAGTTCCTCATAAATTGTTTCATTCCACCAGCAAGGAAGCGACAAATCACTCTGAGACACTAATCTCTGGGTAGTGACTCTCATCTGAGTTTGTGAAACGTTATTAATTACACCTGTCGCATCAAGTGTATTTCTTGCCATGATTCTACTGTTATCATTATTTATGACATTTGCACGTAAAAACATGTTCCCATTGGCTGCAATTTTTCCCTCTGAGGAAGTTTCAAGTACACCAACTTCTGTCACAGTTTGTCTCACTAGATATATATCAATATCTTCACCTTCGTCAGTTCTATCTGAGCGTACCAAAATTGCCTTAGGATAATCAGTTGAAACTACCCTTTGCCCCGTAACAAACACTCTTCTTTTATTCGTAATGTCCTTAGCATAAATAGCAATATTACCATCAGCCTCAATCTTAGCCGACTGATTAAGCACCGAACCACTTCTATCTATCGGTTGCCCTTGTTCATCCCGTTTGTCACTGCCAGCTATGGTAATATTGCCAATGCTATAGATAGTAGCGCCGTCTTTGTTTTCCAGGGTTGTTTTGGCATTAAGGTTCATTTCGGTAGTCGTGGCCAACATGGCCGCGTCGCCGGTGTTTTTGATGGTATTGGCATTCATGGTTAGGTTCTTGGCCATAATGGTTCCGGTATTGTTGATGTTTTGTGCTTTTACATCTACCAAGTCGCTGTCAAGTTTGCCACCGTTGTTGACATCGTTTGTTGCCGACATTTTTAACTGCTTATTGGCAGATATAACAGCACCTGTGTTGCTATTCACTGTTGTTGCATTCAGCTTAACAGTTTCTACGGCATTAATACTGCCTTTGTTTGTCGCTATACCAGTTACTTGAATATTAACATCACGATTAGCCTGTACCTGACCGGTTTCCTGGGTATAGTCGCCAGTTACAGTGAGGTTGACGTCACGCCCTGCCGTGGTTGTTCCATTTATCAGATTTTGAGCGGTAAGGTTAACATCGTTGGTGGCGATCAGGGTACCACCTGTGCTGTTCATTGTATTTGCCTGTACGTTCAGGTCGCCACCGGCGGTAATTGTACCGCTGGTGTTATTTACTATCGTGTTGTTTTGGTTAAGATTAATATTTTTCTGGGATACCATTTTCCCCTTGGTATTATCCAGTCCCTGACTTGTGGTGACAGCAAGGTCGCCTTGTGCCAGGATTTGTCCCTGTTGGCTGGTTAGGTTGGCGGCGGTTATGGTTACATCCCCATTGCCACCGATTACACCATTTGAGTTTTGGATGGTTTGGCCAACGGCGATGATAGCGCCACTGTTGTCAAGGCTTAGCAGACTGCCTGTCTGGTTATCCAGGTTTTGGGCTTTTACTGTTAGGCCTTTTTGCGCCTGGATTAAGCCTTGTTGGTTGTTGGTGATTGTTTGGGAAGTAATGTGTATAGAATCACCAGCAAGGGTTCCCTGACTATTTACAAGGGAAGGCGCTTTTACTATAAGTTGCTTTTTGGCTACAATGGTACCTTTGGTGTTATTTAGCGCCTGAGTTTGAATAGTTTGCTGGCCGTTGGTAGCAATGCTGCCACTGGTGTTAGTCATGGTATTGGCCGCTTGTATTGTCAGCTCGCCTGCTCCCGCGTGTTGGATTTTTCCGTTGGTATTGGTTAGGATGCCGGTTTCCACGGTGAGGAACTCGGCATTGCTGGCGATGGTGCCATCGGTATTATCGATGGCAGTTGTCGCTGTTATGTTTGTACTCTCTGTGCCTGATTGTTTTATGATACCGCCCTTGTTGCTGATGCTATTAGCTACGGCGGTTACTTTGCCGGCAGTTATCTGGGCGGATTTGCCTTGGCTGTCTTTATCGTTGTTTATGTTGCCAGCCGCGGCTATGGTTAGCGCGCCGTGTGTTTGGATTTCGCCGCCGGTATTGTTGATATCACCGCTGGTGGCGGTTAAGCTGACAGTCCCACCGGCAGAGGTTTTACCGCCGGTGTGGTCGATGGCGGTACCGGTGATGGCGAGGTCGCCGCCGGCTAGTGTTTGTCCGGTGGTGGCAACGGTGGTATTGGCTTTGATGGTAAGGGTACCGGTATTGCCTATGCTGCCGTCGCTGGCAAGGCCGGAACCGATGACACCGCTGGAAGAAATGGTGTTGGCGGATAGGGTGGTGTCTTTGGCAGCGGCAAGCAAGCCGGTGTTGGTTAAGGCACCAGCACTTTCCAGCTTGGTATTGCCCTGGGCGTAGATTGTTCCTTGGTTGGTTAGGGTGCCGCTTGTTACTAGGCTCAAATTGTTGCCGGTGATGATAGTTCCACCGGTTTCGTTGGTCATGTCTTTGGCATTTATGTCAGCATCTTTAACGGCGGTAATGGTTCCTGCGTTCGTAACGGTACCGCCGATGTTCATGGTTAGATTTTGGTTGGCTTTTAACTGGCCATTCTGGTTGTTGGCTAAGTTACCGTTTAGGGATATTTTCAGGTCTTTTCCGGCGTTAATAGTGCCTTGGGTATTGTGAAGATTTTGAGCGTTGAGTGTGGCTTGTCCATTAGTAGCAATCGTGCCGGTAGTGTTTTGTATTCCATCGGTTGTTTGTATTCCCAGTGTTCCTGTTCCCGCGTGCTGGAGTTTTCCCTGGCTGTTGTTGATTGTATTGGATTTTACGGTAAGGTTTGTGCCATTGGTGGCGATGGTTCCACCGGTGTTATCGATGGTACCGGTGGCAGTCAGGGTTGTATCGCCAGAACCCGTTTGTTGGATGGTTCCATCCTGGTTTTGTATGTCTTTCGCTGTAATGGCGATTTGTCCAGCGGTGATTTGTCCCGTTTGGTTGTTTGTATTATTCAGGTTTTTGACTGCACCTGTCGCGTTCAAGGTTAGTTGGCCGTTGACTTGGGTTGTTGCCCCATTGTGGTCAATGTCACCATTGGTTGCAGTGATGTTGGCTGAATTGCCGGCATAGGTGGTAGCACCACTTACGTCGATAGTTGTTCCGGTCAGGTTAAGGTTGCTTCCGGCAATGTTTTTACCTGTGGATGTTATGGTTCCCGTGGCGTTGACGGTTAGGTTGCCTGCGGTACCGACGGTACCGTCGGTTTTTATGCCGGCAGCAATGGTTCCGGCAGAGGCTACGGTTTTGGCCGTAAGGTCTGTATTGTTACCTGCGGCAATGGTACCGGTGTTGGTTAATGTACCATTACTGTTGATGTTGGTGTTTTGCTTGGCAAAGATTGTGCCTTGGGCATTTATGTCATCGGTAGCGCTTATATTGATACTACCGCTGGCGCTGGTTTTGCCGGCGAGGGTGATTTGGCCGTTGTTGGTCAGGATGAGGTTGCCGCTATCGGCGGATAGGGTGCCTTGGCTGTTGACACCGACGCCTTGTTCGGTGCCGACTAGTTTTATTTTGTTGGCATACATGCCGCCTAAGGCACTGACGTCAATCGCCACTTGGGGCTGGGGTTCGACGCTGTCGCCGGCTACGGTTTGGGTGGTTAGGGTGTTGTAGTCTACGGCATTCGGGCCGGTTACTACGTTTAGTTCTTTGGCCCAGATGCCGGCGTTGACGGTGACGGCTCGGCTGATGAGGTCGACGCGGTCGGCGCCGGTGGCGTTGATACCGTCGCCCTGGACGGCGATTTGACCGCCGGTGACGCGGAAGGCTTCGAGGCTGCCGTTGCCGCCAAAGACAGGGGTACCGGTGGTGAGTACGCCCCTATTGGTGTTGATGAAACCAAAGCCGTTGCCGATGATGCCATTGCGGTTGGCAATGATGACGTCGGCTCGTTGGCCGGCGACTTCGAGGTAGCCACGGAGATGGCTGATGTTGTTGCTGGTAACTTCGTTTAAAATGACCCGGGCGGAACCGCCGGCGAGGTTAGGGTTGCCTTGTATGTATCCGGCGAGTTGGGTTTTGGAAAAGCCGAATGAATTATTTAATATAAGTCCTTTGGGGTCGATATTGAATTGTTGGTAGAGGTTGTGAGATACGCCACCAGCGGTGGGCGCTGCGATTTGTACGACCGGGGTGCCGTTTTGGGCACTTTCGACGGTCGGTCGGTTTTGTTTGGCTGCGTTGGGATCGGCTACAGTTTGGGCGGCAACAAAGATTGGCTGCAAGCTAAATAGTACTAGGGTGATCCACGCAGTTAGTTTTTGGGCTTTCTTTTTTAGAGAAAATCCGGACATGTTTTCCCCTCCTTGGGCTGTGATTTCCTATCTATTCTAAAGCTATTGCTAGCTAGCTATATTTGGTAAACCAGCTGGAAGCCATATACGTGGGACGGGACTTGGATTCCGGCCGGGCGTTTCAGGGGTGTGCCGATAAATAGGTCATACTGGGCACCACTGACGCTGCCGCGAAGTCCCAGGGTGGAACCGGCCAGGCTTTTGCCGGTGTCGGGGTTCGCGGATGGTCCGCTGATTCTGCCTAGGTCTAAGCCTATGTATACTTCGGGGCCTGATTGGCTAAGTGGTATGCTTAGTTCGTTTCTAAGGTAGAAGCCGTTTTCGGCGGACAGGGTTTGTTCGCCGTCGAAGCCGCGCACGGTGTAGCGGTTGCCGATGCTGAGGAATTCGTAGGCATAGAGCATGTCTTTGGTGTATTGGCCGTGCAGGGTTAGGTTGTATTGGGCTTTGGTTTTACCGAGGGTAACGGGGGTGGTGATGCTGGTGTCGAAGGTCCAGAGGTTGTATTTGGTCGTCGGCTGACCTGGTTGGTTATCGCCGGGGTTTTGTGTGGCGCCGAGCCAGGGTACGCCGCGTTTGTAGGCTAGGTTGTAGTCAACGACGGTTTGGCCGTTGTATTGTTTGTGGCTGAGGGAGAGTTTGGCGGCGGTAGTGTTGCGCCGCTGCATTTCTAGTTCAGCGTCTTCGATAAAGGATTTGCTTTTGGACTTTATGACGCTAAGGGCCAGATGGGTTTTCTGGGTTTGGTCACGATGAATGAGTTTTTCGGCTTTTAATTCAATGTTTCTGGTGCGGCCGGAGAAAGCTAAGTTGTTTCCGAGGTTTGGGATTGTCTGGTGGTATTTGTAGACTGAACTTGAGAGGGAGTAGGTCCAGTAGCCGTTAGGAACGGAGTAGCTGAAGCTGTTGCCTTTGGTACCGTATTGGTTGTCGTTTTTTTCGGCGTCTTTGTTGAAGGAGATGTTAAATAGGTCGTTGACGCCAAAGAGGTTGTCGAGAGCGAAGGTTTCTGACGCCTGGAGTTTGCCGGTGGCTTTGCTGCCGGAGTCGTCGAGGGAGGTTACGAGTTTCCAGGGTTTGGTCTGTTTGACAGTGATTTCGACGATGGATTCGCCAGGCTTGTCTCCTGGCAGGAGCTGCATGCTGGCGTCCTGGGAGGGAACTCGTTTCATTTGTTCTAAACCTTGTTCGAGATCGCGCAGGTTGAGGATGTGTCTGGGTCGGGTGGGAAAGGCGCTTTTCCAATCGGCCCGGATGGTGGGATCAGCGATCCGGATGTCCTGAATGGTACCGGGCACGAGTTGAAGGGTGAGGATTCCGGTGGAGATGTCTTGTTGAGGGATGAGGACTCTGGTAGTGACATAGCCCCGGTCAATGCAGACGTTGGTGAGGTTCTTAACAATGGCATTTATGCCTTGCCAGCCAATGTTTTGGCCTTGGTAGAGGCTGGCCCGTTCTTGCAGCCAGGGGAAGTTTCCCTGATCATCGCCGGCAATTTTGATGGTGGTGATCAGGAAGCTGGGGGTCTCTTCTGGCAGTTTGAGGTCGTCGGTGCTTTGTTTGCCTTTTTGCAAAAAGACGTCCGGGGTTTGTTCGCGCTGTTGACGGGCTTCTTGTTCTTGCCGGGCTTTGCGGTTTTGGTCTTCGATTTCGGTCCTGGTCGGTGGTGGAGACGCCCAGGTTAGGTTGGTGCTGGTAAGCAGGATGGTTAGGGTGAGTGCACAGGTTTTTCTGAGCTGCGAAAGTAAGTGTTGGTTCATGTGGTTTGGTCTCCTTATGGTTAGAGTTAGAGAGTTACTCTTGTTCACCAGCCGCATTCCGTTCAGCATAGCAATAATGCAACTCCGGTATCGGCTTGCGTCGAACCATTGGCGACTGAAGAAGTCGGTCTTCCCTATTAAATTCTGCCGATTCTGTCTGCCACTGAAAAGTAAACGCTGGCGACAGGAATTAACAAGCACTATTTGTCCTGTAACAGGCAAATAGTGCTTGTTAATTGTTAAACCCCAATTCCCCTCTGTGAGGAGTGTCTGAAGGGCGGGGTGATTCTTATCGCCGAAAAATTCTATTTCCTATTTATTAAAGGTAAGGACTCTCTGTCCATTTACCGTTTTTAGGCCACTCTTGCGTTCTTCGGCAATTTTGCGGGCTTGTTGGGCAAGAACAGAGTGCGAGGCAAAGGACTTGGCCATGCCTGAGCTGAGTTGGGCGCTGAAGGTTGAAGTCTTATCAGGGGCAAGAATAATCGCCGAGTTCAGGTTGCCGCCGGTGTAGCCCAGTTGGGTCGGAGTGAAAGTTTTGGTAGCTTTATCAGAGGTGCTGGCAGGCAGACCGGAATAGATGTCAATCTGATTGCCCTTGACAAACCAGAACCGGTTGCTGTCGGCATAGATGCCCCAAAGATAACCGGCCGAATTCACATCGCTAACCTTAGTCCAAAGCGACGGGGAAGTAAGGTTGGCTACGCTAGTGCGGTACACGCCGCCGACCATATTGGCAAAATTTGTATCATAGTTGCCCAGGAATACATAGGCAGTGTTGGCGTCAACGATGGTAATGTCGCGGAAATCGCCGCCCATGGAAGCCGTCTTGGTAACGGTAGCCTTGGTGAAGTTAGATAGGTCAATGATATTCAGGAGGGTATCGGCATTGGAGCTGCCGGCGTTCTGCATGCCGCCCAGGGCGCAGATGTACAGCTTGTTGTTATAATGGTCGAGGGTAAAAGCGTTCTTGCCGACGGTCATATAGTTTACATAAGACAGAGTTCCATTGGCTAGTATATTGAATTTTACGACAACGCTGTCAGAGTACACTGAATAGCCTCCACTTGGATTAACGGTAAACAGCGCATACAAATTGTTGCCGACTACCGTTAAACCTTCACCATGGACCGAAGCACCAGCAGGTACGACTGATGTGGGAATGCTCGGCCAGGCGGTCGGAAACTGATAGCTGGTTGTTTGCGTATAGCCACTGCTCATATTCACCACTGAAATTTTTCCCAAATCATAGCCGGTGGCATACAGGAAATTGCCTTTGGTGGCTACCGCGTGCAAGTTGCGTACTCCGTCCCATTTCTGTTCAGCAAGAGAAGGTGTCCAGGAAGAAGCAAACGGATCAATGATTTTATTAAATTTTAAATCTGCAGGACTGCTCACATTATACTGGCGCAGCACCAGTCGGCTTTCATTGCCCTGGAAGAAGTTGAACAGCGCTGGGTCGCTATTTAAAGGGGTTACCTTGGTGCTGGATGTAAAGTCGGTCGGGTTACCTGTCCGTTCACCGCTAATAGCGCCAGCCAGACCTTCTGAATAAGCGGAATTAACAACGGTATAGCCGAATAAATTCTCCGGGGCCGCCATTACAACGGTACTGCCAAGCACGGACAATGTCAGAGTTGTTGCGATGACCCGTTTGAGAAAACCGAATTTCATCTTCATGACTCATAACCTCGCTTTTTTAAATTTTTTTCCGGCCTGAAAAATCCGGGGATATTAACTGCCTATTGCCTGCCATCACTTCCTTTCCGCCATACTGGCCTCTTTCCGTGTGGGCATCACCTCCTTTACCGCCGCAGGTTGCTTTTAATACTTGTACTGCAGTGTTACATAATAGGTACGGCCTTGCAGGGGATATTCGAGCAGCATGTTTTGGGCCTGCCAACTTCCGGAGTAATTATTACCACTGTTAAAAGTCATCTCCGGCCCTTTGTCAAAGAGGTCGTTGACGCCAGCGATGATTTGGCAATCTTTGTCGATTTTATACTTGGCCCCCAGGCCGACGGTTGTCAGGGAGGTTTGCCCATAGGGCTTATCATATGCACCTATACCGGTAACCATCTCATCAATATATTTTACTTCGCCGAAAACAGCCAGCCGGTTGTCCGGGCGGTAGGTCAGCCGGGCCGAGCCTTCCCATTCCGGCGTATACAACTGCGGATAGCTGAAATAAATCTCGCCGGTTGAGGAGCTAGGCGCATTATACTTGGTCTGCTGCTTGGTATGCAGATAGGTGCCTGCCAGGCTCATATCCCATTTGTCCCAGTTGAAATCAGCCTGTAATTCCACACCGTTGGCCTGCCCCTTGCGCGCATTGGTGTAAGACCAAAAATTATAGCCGAATCGGTAGAGGTGGAGCATATTCTTGGAATCGCGGCCAAAGTAGGTCAATTGGACCTTGGAGGAATTGGCGCCCAGCAGTCTGCCGTCCCAGATGGCTGCCAAGTCCCATTGGGTCCCTTCCTCGGGTACCGGGAATATGCTTTGACCGGCATACTTGGGATCGTTATAAGCATTAGGCCGGGGCAGAATGCCGGCGCCGTCGCCGGCAATCTCGTACAGGTTGAGCAGCCGGTAGTAGGTGCCGTAGGTAGAGCGCAGGGTCAGATGCTCGTCCACCTGCTTTTTCAGTGCCACTTGCCAGGTGACCTTGTCATTGACCTGGGAATCCTCCTGATCGACCCATTTATTTAAGTCGGATTTTCCCAGCGCCCTGCCCATGACCTTGGAATAATTGTAGCGAATACTGGGAGTCAGCCAGAGATCAGCCGCCTGGTTGAGGGTAATGGTATCCTGCAATTGGAGATTGAACAGCGTATGTTCATAATATGTCCGAAACCGCTCGCGATTGGTAAGACTGGGTTCAAAGTCATATTTGTCCATCCGGCTGCCGTTAACATCCATTTTCTCTTTCGACCAGTTTGCCAGGAACTCAAGCAGATGGTTGTCACCGGCCTTATAGGTGCCATCAATGGCTCCGCCCAGCCGCCGGGAGTCGAAAGCGCTCCATTCTTCAAATACTGCAGGAATTTTGCCAAACTTCTGATAGTCCGGATTGCGGTAGCGCTTATCCTGGTCAAGATAGTTAAGCTGCCAGCCCCATTCCAGATTGCCGCTCATATCCCGCCGGCCTACCATCAGTTCCTTGGTAGTCAGTTCCTGCCGCTTCCGCTCGAATTTGTCTGGCAGATCCACTATTGTGCTTAATGTTGGATCCCCATCTACTCTTCGGGGCATTCCCCGGTCAATTTTCTTCCAGCTGCCCTTGACCAGCCAGTGGTCGTCCTGCCATTTGATAATGGCGTCAGTGTTTTTGTAGTCGTTATTCTTCCGCCAGCGGGTGTTGTCGTTAGAAAGCTCGGACATTAGTTTTCGAGTTCCTGCGCTCTGATTGTGTAAACTAGTTCTTACATCATCCAGTTGGGCTTTGGCCTCCTGGTTATATAGCTGTTCCGCTTCAGCCAGTGTCGAAGCCCGGTTATTTAAGATATAATCGTCAAGCATCTCCTGCTTGCTAGAATGCCAATTAAGCCAATACCAGTTGCCCCGTATAGCGGACAAATACTGATTGTAGACAGCCGGGTTATTGAATGCCGCATCAACTTCCTCCAACGTAGAATAACCGGGATTAATTCCCGTATAAAGATCCAAATTATCATTGACGGTACGAATAAAAAAATTCATATTCGCCTGCAACCCCGGCATATCTCTTGCATAGACTTCTTTAGAGTAAGGATTCTCATATCGAAAATCCCCATCACTCTCATCGCGGTTAATGCCGATCATCAGGCTGCCGCTCCCTAAAGGCTGGGTGATCTCCAGGCCGGCGATGGTGCCGCCCCAGGAGCTTTTGCCGACCTGGGCCGAGATGTTGGCTTTGTCCGGCTTCTTGGTAACGATGTTTATAACCCCACCCATATAGGTGCCGCCAAAGCGGGCCGGAATATAACCTCGGTAGACTTCGATCCGTTCGACATTGTGGATGGGGATTGTCGAGATATCGACAGCCGCATCGCCACCCAGGTTGGAGAGCACGCCATCCACGAATACGCCCACCTGGGCCGCCGTACTGCCCCGGACGCTGACGGTGGTATACTGGCCCTTGCCGGATACATAACGGACATGGACGCCAGGCACATCTTTCAGGAGTTCCGGCAGCGTTTTCTGCTCACCTTTGTAATCATCAGGCCGGATAATGGTTACGGTGCCTGGTGACAGCTTGGATTCCCAGTCCGGGCGCTTGGCTTCGACGGTTACGGACTCCAGAGTATATTCCTGCGCCGGTTTGCTGTCTGCTTTCACAGTTTCCGTTGTTTCCTGTGACTGCTTGCTGTCAGGCTCGGCGGCATAGGCAACGCCGCCGAAATCAGGCGTCAGGCTGAATGCCAAAGAACAGGCGATACTCATTGCCAAGGCATTCTTTGTTAGTTTACGTTGTTTCAATGCTTGCTCTCTCCCCTTTGCTTCTTAGAAACTCCGAATTACTGAAATAGGCTGACTGTTTCAGTCAGAGTGTTCTATTGCCCTCCTCTCATAAGTAAATTCCGAATCTTCTCCCTGTCGCTCGCAGGTTAAGCGAAGATTGTCCGTACAGGCAGTTCTCCTGACTCCAGTTCATCATCAGCCCAGCCTTCCCAGATAAGTTGACACTACTTATCCAGTGACATCTCAGGACTGACTCCGTGTTACAGTGGCGGGACCGTGCCGGTTTTTCACCGGACTTCCCTATTAAGCCCTCTACAGGGCACCTGTACCGAAACAAAAAATGGATTTCCCATATATTCAACCATCCTCGTTGCCAGGTGTTGACTATATGAGAAATCCATTTATCATAGCTATAAAAGCTGATCGAACAGACTGCTCAAATAATCCCCTACCCATCACTCGCAGGTCAATGGTGATTGTTATACAGGCAGTTCTCCTGGCTCTGAATCATTGCTTCTCCAAACCTTCCCAAGACTTTCCATCCCAGTGGCATCACCTGGAGTTGCTCCTCATTACAGTGGCGGGACCGCGCCGGTCTTTCACCGGACTTCCCTATTAAGCCCCGTAGGGCACCTGTACCGCTATATTTTTTTCAGTCTACTTTATGTAAGGATTGATAAGATAGTTGCATTCTCGTATGGGGGTTCCGGATAAATACTGAAATAATTCGCCCGGATTAGTCAGCCAGTTGATGTGATGATAATCCCAAAGCCATGGCGCAGTCACTTTGACGGCATTATAGCTGTCAAAATACCCCCAGCCGGCAAAGACCCGTCCTTGACCGATTTCACGGCGCTGCTCCCATAACTGGGTTAAGGGAATCAGACTATAGCCGATATGGGCTTCCCCCGGCAAAAACCGTTTGCGTTTGCCCACAACCGCAATCTCATGCGTTCCGGCGCTGATTTTGAGTACTGGCCGCCCGCCTTCCAAGCGAACCTTAGCACCATTTTGCTTCTGCCAGTTGTGATTACTGTAGGTTAACAGCATCTCCAGCCGCCCGGCGCCGTCTGGCGTTTTGCCTACAGCAAGCAACACTCCGGTCAGATCATGTTCATGTTGGCTCCTCCCCATATGTCTGGGATAATATTGATAGTAGCCAAGAAAATAATGGGTGTCACTTTCCACCACCGAATAATACACGGCTGGTTTCGGCGGATAAAACATCAAATTGTACCAGTTATTATTCAGCCGCCAGTCGTGATCATAATCGACTGCTGTAAACATATTGGTCTGGGCGGTCAGGCTATCTTTATTATCCATTTTGCGGATAACCGGCGCCCACTGCTCAGCAACCAGCAAATCATCTGCCGCCGAAATTGGCTGTACGCACAATAGCCCTATAAGTAGGAAAGTTATAAGACATATGCTTTTTTTCATGCTATCACCCCGGATAAATAACGAAATCACCTATGTTATTCATCACTATCTACTTTTTGTTATATACTGTTACTTCGTCAATAGAGTAGACCTCCATATTCCACGTACCACCCCGGGGAGGTGACTGAATAATTACTCCCTGTCCGACAAAGGAAATAAGATTTCCTGTTGCCAACCCAGTTTCCAACAGGCTTTGCAGTCTTTGTTCCGACGTTCGGACCACAATCGATTTTCCGGGGGTGTCACGGAGTTCAATTACCGCATAGCAGCTATTGGAATTCGCATAACAATTGATTAATGCGACGTGACCATATAACTGAACCAGCGGCGGCATTAATATAACGCCGGAAACAGGTGGAATCGTCGTTGCAGCAAAACCGATCTGCAGTAAAGGGGTGTTTAAAAATAATACTAACATGGCCAGACCGATTACCCGTAATGTTCTACTCATGATATTTATTCCTCCTAAATAGTATCTAATCTATTATCTTTGGAGTCAGCATAATAACCAGCTCGGTCTCAGTTACTTGCTTAAGGGTTGAGTGAAACATGCCTCCCACTAGCGGCAGGTTTCCAAGCAAGGGAACTTTGAAGGTATCTTTGGTTTCCTGACGCTGAATCAAGCCGCCTAAAACAATGGTCGAGCCACTCTTAACCCGCAGGGTGGCATCAGCCTGGCGGGTCCGGATATTCGGATTGCCATTTTTCGTAGTATTGGTTTGATTACTAACTTCCGGCTGAATGTGGGTGGTTATATAGCCATCTTTGTTTACCGTAGGGGTTACCTCTAGTTTAATGCCAACATCGACATATATTACGGAGATGATGGGTACACTGCCGGTGGTAGGCTGGGAAGTTTCCACAGCCAGCTTGTCCCCGATTAGAATTTTTGCCGTTACCCCGTCTAAGGTCGCGATCCGCGGACTTGCCAGCAAACGGCCTTTCTTGTTTTCAACTAAGCGGTTAATAACGCCTTGAAGATTTACGCCATAATTATTCCCGATACCGATCCTAAACTGCAGTTCGTCGTTAGGAATGGCTTGCGGCAGCTTGGTCGATGCGCCCCAGTCAATGCCAAGATTTGACAAATCATCACGGTTAAGTTCGACGACCTGCACTTCGAACATCACCTGTTGCGGCGGGGTATCAATCTGGGCCAGTAAATACTTAACCTGTTCATAGACATCAGGGCTGCTCATGATCACCAGGATATTCCGCACCGGATCTGCTTTGAGCTTGTCCTCAGGCACCAAAGCACTAAGCAACGGCTTCGCCTGCTCGACCTTTAAATAGTTCAGCCTGATAACCAGGGGACCTGCGTCTAAGAATTCGGGCTGACTGTCTGACACCGGCACCTGAGGGGACGCGCTAGTTGCAGCAGGCGGTGGATTTTCCGGACTTGTCCCGGAAGGTTCGACGCCGGCCGGTGCAGCTAAAGCCAGCCAGGGCAATGAAAACAGCAGTAAAACCAATGCTAGAAAGAAAGCACAATGCCAGCGGCAACAGGTCACTATATTCACCGGCTTTCGCAAGTTATATGTTTTGATAATAATAAAAAGAAGCCTCCTGCGATGTGATTGGATGACACATGCAGAGAGGCTTCTTGATTTATCCCGATAAAATTCTAAGAATAAATAATCAAGATTGTCTTACTAATCCCCTCCCTATCGCTCGCAGGTCAACGGTGATTGTTATACAGGCAGTTCTCCTGGCTCTGAATCATCGCTTCTCCAAACCTTCCCAAGACTTTCTTCTCAGTGGCATAACATGGAGTTGCTCCTCATTACAGTGGCGGGACCGCGCCGGCTTTCAACCGGTCTTCCCTATTAAGCCCTGTAGGGCACCTGTACCAATATTATTAAATTTTTGCTATATTTTACTTTATATTTAAATATTACTACATATGGTTAATTTTGTCGAAGGTTTTTGTCATGAAAATTTCGACAAAATTTGCAGAACATCCAGGATAAAAAAACCTAACAGCTCGGATTACATTAGCTGTTAGGTCTTCTCTCTATGCGTGTTGTTTTTCTTCAAAGGTGATTGCTCAATCCAATCACCTTTGCTACTTCAGTAATTACTGCTTCGGTCAGGTCTTTTTGCTTCGGTTCAAACTTGTCATGATCGGACGTTACATAACCCGCCCTACGCTTTCTATCAGAAACTCCAGCGCATACCCGCGTCAACTCGCCAGTCAGTTTCTATGTCGCCGCCTACGCTCTTTTCCAGATTGGCATAGGCATAGGAGTTTTGGCCGACCTTGGTGCTGCCGCCGAGTTGGAAGACGCCCCAGCTGCCGCCAAGGCTAATCTGGCTGCTTTTGGCTTCCTCGGCTATAAACCGGCTGCTGAAGTCGCCGCGGAATTCATGAGCCAAGAAGGCTTTTGCATAGATGCTGCTCTTGTCCGTTATCCGGCCTACGCCCACACCGATGCGGCCTACCAGGCTGGTAAAGCCATCCTGGCTGATGTTCATGGTCCGGTAGTTGCCGGCGGCATCTTTGACATCGCTGGTGGCCGTATAGTCTTTGCCCTGCAGCCGGCCCCAGCTCAGCTCTATCTGCGGCTCTACGTACAGCCCGTTCCTGTATTCAATCCGCCGGCCATATTCCGCGCTCACCGACAGGCCGTTGGTTTTGTAGTCACCTGCTACTTTATGGCCCATTTCGTTGTAGACGGTGAAATCATTTTTTATCTGCCCGCCTTTTAGGACGATGTCGGTGTAATGCCCTTTGTCTCCCTGCCAGCTGCCGTACAGAGACAAACTGGTGGCCGTATTGTCGCCGCTGCCGCCAAGGATGTAGTCGCTGTCGCCGTCGTTATGGCTTACGGCCACACCAAGGCGCCTGCCGCTATTTACTTCTTTGTCATAACCGATCTGGACGGCTTTATAGCTGGTACTGTAACGGGTGTTGTCCTGATCGTATTTGGATTTTCCACCGTAAATGTTCGCCCAGATCCCGGCCGACAACGGCGACAGCCGCAGTTCTCCCAGCCGTTTTTGCATATCGTTATTTTCTGCCCGCCACAGCATGGCGGAGGACACCATGGCCGATTTGGTGCCGCTCATGATCATGGTTTCGTATTGGCCAAGCTCTATGGGCGGTTTCGGAGTTTCCGGCGTTACCACAGAACCTTCCTGCAAATTGCCTGTTCCTCCATTTTCAGCAAATTTGATTGTGCCGACTCTCCACAATATGCCGGGAGCGGTCAGTCCTTCGCCAATGGCTACTTTACCTGTCAGATTACGTTCGGCTCCATTGGCTGCTGCATAATTGCTGTAGGTCAGTTTGCCGGCCAGGGCGTTCAGTACTTTGTTGACGGTTTCTTTTGCTTCGATATTGATGCCGCTGCTGTCGGTCATCAATGTTATGGCCGAGCCGGCCGCCGCCTTTTTGATACTGATGCCGCCTCCCATGATTTCCGCCGGGTTTTGGCTGTTATGGCCATAGATGACCATGGTTTTGCCGCTGTAGTTGTCTATGGCGATGCCGGTATTGCTCTTTTGCTGGATAATGCCCCGGCCGGCGTCGCTGTCGCCGCCATGGAAGCTGCTTACATGGCTGACACCGTCAAAGGCGCCCGGCAACACTCCTGTATTGGTCTGATTATACGTTTGTCCCTGGGAATCATGAATCCACAGCGCGCCGTTCTTTAGATACAGGTTGAAGGTGCCCAGCTTGTCGGCGCCGGCATTGTCGGCAACGCCCTTCCAGTAGGACTCGCCGGTGGTCAGGGCCAGGTTGATGGTGCCGTCGAACAACTTCGGGAACAACACATGAGGCGCATCCGGATTAAAAATCCAATCTTTTGTGGTAAAGATATTCCCCTCTATCTCTGTTTTCGCCGTACCGGATGTTAAGATGCTGTTTTCGCCCTGTTCCATGCCTACATTAATGGTACCTCTATAAGCAGTAAGCGCATGGTTATTCATTGTCGGATTACTTTGTGCTACGATGCGGCCGCCTTTTACTGTAACTGCCGGTGAATCAGTGTATTGATTGCATCTGACAGCTATGCCCGTGCCGGCCGTTTCAATATCTACCAGGCCATTAATATGAATGCTGCTACCGTCTCCCTCGTCACTTAGAATGGCGGCATTACTTACGTCTAAAGGATTATCCAATACTGTCCCGCTTGTTGTTGTCATCCTGATTTTCACATCACCGTTTATGGTCAAAGATGCTTTCTTTTCCTTGTCCCTATAAAGTGTTTCTCCCTGATAAATGCCGGTGCCGTCTGCTACATTAATTTCCATATCACCGTTTATGGTAAGGGTTGATCCATATCCGTTAAAAATGCCAATTCCGCCTTCCGAGCCGTCCAATTTAAGCCCGCGGTCCGCATTAATGACAACATTCTTAACATCGGTGCTACCATGAGGAAGCGCAGCGATAATTGCAGCTTTTTGCACGGAATAATCATTGGAAATCCATGTTGAGGTTTTTATGGCAGTAGTCTTATCAAAGACATAATTACCTTTCTGAAGAACACCGGCTTTCTTGTATTCGAAATCAGTATTTGCATCCCCTGTCAACACCTGATTAAACAGGGTTGCTGTCTGACCCAAGGGGGCTTTCGTTACGCGACCGGCACCGCTGTTTTCATCAAACAGGATATCTGCCTGCTTTTGAAAGGCGGAAGCGGTCAGTCCTTCCGCGATTTCTGCCGTACCGCTCAGGTTGCGTTCTCCATCAACATATCCGTAATAGAACAGCTTGCCTGCTAAGGTATTTAGAACCGAAGAAACAGTCGCTTCATTTTTCAAATCCAGGCCGCTGCTGTCGGTGCGCATAGTGATATGTGCATTTTTATCTCCGGTTTTAGCGGCATGTTTAATAATGATATCTCCGCCGGAGATTTCTGTAGCATTCTCTTTGTCTCTTGCGAAATAAGCTAAAGTATAACCCGTATAATTATCTAGAATAATATCGCCGGTCTGTTTTTGAACAATAATGCCGCGGCTGGCTTCGCTGCCGCCGCCGTAGAAATGGGTGACACGGCTTACAGCGTCATCGCGGAAGCTGGAATCGGAGCCATAGCGGAAGCCACCGTCACGGTTGGTCCAGATGGCTCCGTTTTGCAGGAACAGGTTGATCGTGCCGCCGGCCGGGTTGTCCGCCAGGCCCGCCAGATAGGATTTGCTATTGACCAGAGCCACATTGATATGGCCGCCGCTGCCGGCACCTGCCCACTGGCCGGTTGCTTTCAGGTTACCTTCAATCATGACATCGTTGCTGCCGGCTGTCAGTGCGTCGCCGCTGCCGCTGGCATTTACATTGACAGTACCGTTGTCGTAGGCATCGAGCGAAGGATAATCCTGGGACACGATCCGGCCGCCGCCGATGTTGATATAACCGTCGCTGCCAATAGCGCTCGCGCACCAGGCACCGTAGGATTCGATATCCACCAGTCCTTTAATGTCGATATGGCCATGATTGAATACTTTCATCCCCGTCCAGTTGATATTAAAAATGCTGCCGGACCCTACGCCGCCCATGCCCATAACACCTCTGATTTTCACGGCATGGTCCCAGCTGTTGTCATTGTTGATCGTCACTTCGCAGGACAGAGTATCCTTGGTGTACCGGTCACCGGCGGCAATCCCGCCGGCGTAGTAGGCGCTGGAAAATGTACTCAGATCAATGGCTCCCGGATTGTTGACAGTTACTGAGGTATCGCTGTTTAGAGCATAAATGACGGCCGATGTCGACTGAGCCATTTCGCCCAGGCCGATATTGTTGCGAATAACAAGGTCATGGCCGTTCATATTCAAAACGATATCCTTTTTGGCATCCGGATAAATGGCAACGGCATATTGCATATTGGTGGGATCAGGCGTGGCGCCTTCAATATTGATAGAATTATTGATAATGGTATCCTGCGTAAAGCTGTAGGTGGAGGTATTGCCGGCCTCGGTTAAAACACCGCGGTCGGCAAAGGCTTTATCCTTGGTACTGTCGCCGGTAATAACGGCATTAAACGGTGTAATTCCGGCATCCGTTACACTGCCGGCGCCGGTGGTTTTGCTGAAGGTAATATTACTGACTTTGTAGGAAAGAGCGCCGGCCGTCAGGCCTTCAGCGATTTCCGCATAACCGGTCAGATTATTTTCGCCGGTTACATACGCGCTGTAGGTCAGCTTTTGCGCCAGGCTGTTCATGACGCTTTTTACGACCGCGTCATTGGCAAGATCAATCCCGGAGCTGTCTGTCCGCAAGGTAATGGCGGCCTCTTTATCCGCTGACTTGATGGTTATCTTGCCGCCCTGGATGCTGGCGGGATTGGCAGCGTCATGGGTATAATACACGGCGGCCATGCCACTGTACTTTTCGATAGCAAGATCGGCAGCGCTGGTAATGCTGCCTTTTAGGCCGTCGACGTTCGGACCGGTAAAGGTTTTGACCGTTGTTGCTTTATCAGCGCTATTAACCCAGTTGGAACGACCCAGTAACGTAAGGTTTCCTGCCTTTTCCATCGTCCCGGTCCAATTGGCGGTGGACTGCAACACAATATTTACCCCTTCTCTTAGAACATTGCCTTCCCAACCGCCTTTACTGATCGATAAAGTGCCATCGCTGTCAAACCGTCCTTGCCAGACTTTCGCCAGTTTGGCCAAATTTACATTCACATGGCCGACAGCGTTGCCGGTCCAGGTCCCGCCAAACACTCCGTCACCCAGCGTAAGGTCAATGCTGCTGCCTTCTCCTTCCGCCACGGCATCCCCATTAATTTCTTTAGCGCCGGCAAACGTGATTTTTCCGCCGTTTTTAGCATACAGTGCCACTTTCCCATTCGTATTGATGATGCCTTTCACATCCGTCTCTGTCCGGTTGCCAATATTGACAATCCCACCGTTTTCCGCAACCACACCATAGCCGCCGTCGGTAACGATATTGATCCCGACGGTGCTGTTGATTATCCCGTTCTTGACTGCTTTGATGCCCGCAAACTCTTTGCCTGTGCCGGTGATATTCAGGTAATTATCATAATTCACATTATCAATCTGCACAGTGCTGGTTCCTTCTCCGTTGGCGTTGCCGGCAAAGATGCCACCCACATAGGTACCGTCCGCAGGACCGAGTTACTCATACCGCCAGGTGCACTTACCCTAACGCCGGCAGCCTGATCATTGTAAATCCCGTAAACTTTGCCGCCATTGTTCTTGATACCCGTCAGATCCAAGGTACATGTTATAGTATCAATATAAAAAGCTTTACCGGCTGCCGGCATAATAGCGGCCAAATTTTTTCCTGCCGCCGTGCTGGTCACATCCGGGTTGATGATAGTGCTGTCTCGTAAGCTATAGATAGTCTTTTTCAAAGGTTCGGCATTAGCAGGATCATTCTGAATGTAATCTTTGTATTCTGTATCTGTTGCCTGGTCACCGGTAAGAACAGTAGTAAACCGGTTAGAAGAATTAAAAGAGCCTGTTTTTCCCTGACCGGTTGCAGCGACAAAAGAAATAGTTCCCTTCCTCATTGTAAAAGACCCCTGTGTCAGTCCTTCGGCAATTTCTGCATAACCGGTCAGATTGCGTTCATTGCCGTTTGCCTTCACATAGTTTTTATACGTCAGTTTTTGCGCCAGTGCATTCAAAACGCCTAGGACAACATCGCTGTCGGTCACGGCAATCCCACTGCTGTCGGTGCGCAGCGTAACAGCAGCCTTCTGGCCGGCTGCATCTTTGCCCGCCGAAACAATGGTTAGATTACCGCCATAAATCGTGGTTGGATTGGCGGTGTCATGCGTGTAAACATACACACCAGAGTCGCCGGTATATTTATCAATAGTGATATCCGTCGAATTTTTATCCATGACAACAAATCCGGGGCTGATACTGCGTTCTGCCGCGACGGTCGCCAAATGGTTTTTGTTCTGGAAATACGGCAGCATAGCGCCGGCCTGTTCTTTGTCGCCATTGACGGAAATTGTAAACTGTTCAGCCGTCTCCACCTGCTCGGCCGCCAGGGCCGGGCCCCAGGGCGCAACACTGCACCCCAGCGTGACGGCCACCAGTAAGGCCAGATTACGTGTTTTGCGGGTACTCTTCTTTCTTTTCACCTGTTTACCACCTTTCCATAGTGCCCTAAGGCATCTCTGACTCTTCCCTGCTGAATAAAGCAGGGGAATGTAACTTTTAAAATTTATCTTACGCCAAACAAAAGAAGTCTCTCTGTGATGATCCCCAGAGAGACTTCTGCGTTCCTATGGCAAAACTGCCTGTGTAAACTACACATCCCCTCCCTGTCTGTCGCAGGTTGAATAACGGTGATTGTATTTTTTACTCTTTATTTTGCTACTTCAGTAATTACTGCTTCAGTCAGGTCTTTGCCGCCAAATATTATCGTGCTGCTGTCTAAAACGGTTCCAACACCTTGTGCTTTGGCAACTTTAACAATTGCTTCGCTGATTTTTTTCTGAATGGGTCCCAGCATTTCTTTTTCCTTGTTGTTAACCTGTTCTGCCAGCTTTTTGTTCAAATCGGCTTTGCCGTTGTCGTCCAGAGATGTACTCTGCTCATTAAATTGTTTTTGTGCATTTTGTCGTTCCAAATCAATTGCCGAAATAGCCGACTTTACATCAGGATAATTATTAAATACTTTTTGCACATTAACATAACCGATCTGTTCGGCAGCCAGAACTTCGTTGGGCGCGGCCATACCACACACGCCAAATAATATTAGTACGAAGAATAGGGAAGTAAATAATTTTCTTATCATAAAGTTTCTCTCCTTATTAAATGACATATTTTAAAGCCACTACGGACCAGGCGAGCGACTAAGACCAGACGTTACTCCACCCAAATCTTACGCATAAAATTAGGATATTCCTGATTCAAATGCTGCAATATCTGATCCAAAATTCCGATAACCAGCTTAGGCTCAAACTTGTCATGATCGGACGCCACACAACAGCTTACATCTAGATTTCCTTCCGCTGTCACCAAATATTTCAGCATCCGGTAAGTCTGATTCAGTTCATTGGCATATACGGCCAGTTCCTGCATAGATTTTTGGCTGCCTGCATCGCCTATTACCTGTACCTGAATCATGGTATAAACACTGTCGTCGATGATGACGGCTACCGGCAGATTTTGCCCCTTCACAGCCAGATTGCTGTGGAAGACTACGCTGTTTAATTGATCGTTTACCACCCTGGTAGTAAATCCTTCGACTTTGTTATCAACAAGATACTGCTCAAAAGCGGCCACTTTTACATTTTCTTTTACGGTTTCCAGGTTTTCGGTCATACATTTTCATCCTCTTCTTTATCATATTTGTGGTGTTATTGCATAAATCTGCAGGTTATAATACCTTGCGGAATCCTCCCTGTACATTCATCAGAAACTCCAGCGCATACCCGCGTCAACTCGCCAGTCGGTATCCACATCCCCGCCTACACTTTTTTCCAGGTTGGCATACGCATAGGAATTTTTGCCGACCTTAGTACTGCCGCCGAGCTGGAAGATACCCCAACTGCCGCCAAGGCTAATCTGGCTGCTTTTGGCTTCTTCGGCGATGAACCGGCTGCTGAAGTCGCCGCGGAATTCATGGGCCAAGAAGGCTTTTGCATAGATGCTGCTCTTATCCGTCATCCGGCCTACGCCCACACCGATGCGGCCTACCAGGCTGGTAAAGCCATCCTGGCTGATATTCATCGTCCGGTAATTGCCGGCTGCGTCTTTGACATCACTGGTGGCCGTATAGTCTTTGCCCTGCAGCCGGCCCCAGCTCAGCTGCACTTGCGGTTCTACGTACAGTCCGTTCCGGTATTCGATCCGCCGGCCGTATTCCGCGCTCACCGACAGGCCGTTGGTTTTGTAGTCGCCTGCTACTTTATGGCCCATTTCGTTGTAAACGGTGAAATCATTTTTTATCTGCCCGCCTTTTAGGACGATATCGGTGTAATGCCCTTTATCTCCCTGCCAGCTGCCATATAGGGACAAACTGGTGGCCGTATTGTCGCCGCTGCCGCCCAGGATGTAGTCGCTGTCACCGTCGTTATGGCTTACGGCCACACCAAGGTGCCAGCCGCTATTTACTTCTTTGTCATAACCAATCTGGACGGCTTTATAGCTGGTGCTGTAACGGGTGTTATCCTGATCGTATTTGGATTTTCCACCGTAGATGTTCGCCCAGATCCCGGCCGACGGCGGCGACAGACGCAGTTCTCCCAGCCGTTTTTGCATATCGTTGTTTTCCGCCCGCCACAGCATGGCTGAGGATACCATCGCGGATTTAGTCCCACTCATGATCATGGTTTCGTATTGGCCATATTCAATGGGGTTATCCGGTGTTATCACCGAGCCTTCCGCCAGACTGCCGGTGCCGTTGTTGTTAAACTTGATATCGCCGACTTTCCATAGGATACCGGGCGCGGTCAGTCCTTCGCCAATGGCTACTTTGCCTGTCAGATTACGTTCCCCACCGTTTGCTGTCGCATAATTGTTGTAGGTCAGTTTGCCGGCCAGGGCGTTCAGTACTTCGTTGACGGTTTCTTTTGCTTCGACATTGATGCCGCTGCTGTCGGTCATCAAGGTTATGGCCGAGCCTGCTGCCGCCTTTTTGATACTGATGTCACCGCCAGTAATTTCTGCCGGTTTTTGGCTGTTATGGCCGTAGATGACCATGGTGTTGCCGCTATAGTTGTCTATGGCAATGCCGGTATTGCTCTTTTGCTGAATGATCCCGCGTTTGGCATCGCTGTCGCCGCCGTGGAAGCTGGTTACATGGCTGACACCGTCAAATTTACCTTTAAGTTCTTCCGTAACCCACTGATTTGCAGAAGTATCATATGTTTTCCCCTGCGAATCATGGATCCATAAAGCACCGCTTTGTACATACAGATTGAAGGTGCCCAGTTTATCGGCTCCGGCATTGTCGGCAACACCTTTCCAGTAGGATTGACCTGTAGTCAAAGCCATATTAATCGTGCCGTCGAGCAGATTGTTGCCGGCAGCCGATGTAGCGGTATTTTTCATAGTCAGAATATTGCCCTCGACTTCAACTTTGGTGCTGCCGGGAGCCAGAGTTGCCGCTGCCATAGTCTTAGCGGCCGTAGTCGGCGCCGGAATCATATTCAAGCTGATGGTCCCGCTGTAGGCTGTCAGCGCATGATTATTGACATCTTGATTTTCATTCGTAGTAATCCGCCCGCCTTTTAAGTTGATCACACCGGCAGCATCGGTGGGGCTGTCGGCCACCACGCCGTTACCATTGATCTTGAGATCCAGCAGGCCATTGATATTGATGACGCTGCCGTTGGACTCTTTATTCAAGATGCCCACAACAGATTCGCTCCGCGGGCTGAATGTCTGAGCCACACTAGTGTCATCAGTAGGTTGGTGCTTGATATCCATAGTAACATCGCCATTAATGGTAAGGCTTGCTTTCGCACCGGCTTGCCCGTTTTGAAAATCCTGAATGATACCAACGGTTGTCCCGTAACTAGGTTTACTAATCAGCTCCATGTCAACATTCCCGTCAATGGTAAGTTCGCTGCCGTTGCCGCTGTAGATGCCGGCATTACTCTTATTGGCATTCATACCATCAATCTTTAGGCCGTTTTTAGCCACAATCGTCATTTTCTTATAAGAACTTGGTTCCTGACCGTACGCAGGCCAGGGCGTATAGGCTTGAATACCGGTAGCATTATAATTATTACCACCGATGACCGAGCTTTCGCCTAAGGCAATGACTGTGGCTTTGGCAAGCACATATTTGCCGTCAATGATGGTGCCGGCTTTGCGGTATTGCTCATCTGCCGCAACGTCACCGGTGATGGAGGTTGTAAATTTCGTGGTAGTCTGTCCCAGGGGATCTGCCGATATCCGGCCAGCGCCGCTGTTTTCGTCAAAAATGATTTTTTCCTGCCGGACTATTTTCGACGAAGTCAGACCTTCGGCGATTTCCGCATAACCGGTCAGATTACGTTCTCCTGTCAAGTAATTGGTGTAGCTGAGTTTCGTTGCCAAATTATCTAAGACTTTGGTTACCAGGTCTTTGTCATTTACATTGACGCCACTATTATCGGTACGCAGGGTAATGACCGCATTGTCATTGCCGTTTTTCACAGCTGACGTAATTTCCAGATCACCGCCAAGAATTTTCGTCGGATCGGCGGCATCATGTTCATAATAGGCTAATGCATGTCCCTGGTAGTTAGCCAATGTGATTTTACCGGTTTGTTTCTGGATGATGATACCACGATTGGCTTCGCTGTCACCGCCGTAGAAATGGGTGACCAGACTCTTGGCATTATCATCGAAAACAGAATTGTTGCCATAGCGGAAGCCGCCGTCCTTGTTGGTCCAGGTGGCCCCGTTTTTAAGGAACAGATTGATCGTGCCGCCGGCCGGATTGTCCGCCAAACCTTTTAGATAGGAATCTTTATTAACAAGTGCCACATTGATATTGCCGCCGCTGCCGGCGCCCACCCACTGGCCGGTTGCTCTCAGGTTGCCTTCGATCATGACATCATGGTCGCCGGCTTGTAAACTATTGCCGCTGCCGCTGACATTGACATTAACGGTACCGTTATTATAAGCGTCAAGAGAAGAATAATCCTTGGACACAATCCGTCCGCCGCCAACATGAATATTGCCGTCGCTGCCAATCGCACTCAGGCCCCAGGCGCCGTAGGATTCGATATCCACCAGTCCTTTAATGTCGATATGACCATGATCAAATACTTTCATCCCCGTCCAGTTGACATTAAAAATACTGTCGGAGCCGACTCCGCCCATGCCCATGACGCCTCTGATTTTTACGGCATGCGCCCAGTTGTTGTCATTGTTGATAATTACTTTGCAGACTTTCGCATCTGTGGCAAATCTGCTGCCGGCGCAAACCCCGCCGGCGTAAAAGGCTTGTGAAAATGTGCTCAGATCAATGGCTCCCGGGTCGTTGATCGTTATCGAAGTACCGCTGTTAAGCGCATAGATAATGGCCGAGGTCGATTGCGCCATTTGGCCCTGGCCGATATTGTTTTTAACAATCAGATCATGACCATTCATATTCAGAACAATATCTTTATTGGCATCGGGATTGATTGCAACGGCATATTTCATATTGTCCGGGTTGGGAGTGGCCCCTTCCACATTGATGGTATTATTAATAATAGTATCCTGTGTAAAGCGGTAGGTGGAGGTATTGCCGTCCACGGTAAGAACGCCGCGATCGGCGAAGGCTTTATCTTTTGTACTGTCACCGGTAATGACGGCATTAAACGGTGTAAGCCCGGCACCCGCCACGCTGCCTGCACCGGTGGTTTTGTCAAAGCGAATGGTGCTGATTTTCTGAGCCAGGGACCCTGCCGTCAGCCCTTCGGCGATTTCCGCATAACCGGCCAGATTGTTTTCACCGGTTACATACGCGCTGTAGGTAAGCTTCTGCGCCATACTGTTCAGCACGTTTTTCACGGCCGTATCATTGGCAAGATCGATGCCGGAATTATCTGTCCTCAAGGTAATGGCAGCTTCTTTATCGGCCGATTTGATAGTTACTTTACCGCCCTGAATGGTAGTGGGATTGGCGGCATCATGGGTAAAATATACGGCCGCCTGACCGCTGTATTTATCGATGGTAAGATCGGCGGCGCTGGTAATGCTGCCTTTTAAGCCGTCGATGTTCGCGCCGGTAAAGGTTTGGAGGGCTGTTGCCTTATTACCGGTATTAACCCAGTTGGAACGGCCCAGTAAGGTAAGATTGCCGGCCTTTTCCATCACCCCTGTCCAATTTGCTTTGTCCAACAATAATACCTTCGCTCCGTCTCTGGCAGCATTTCCTTCCCACTTGGCAGCCGTAATGGACAGGGTGCCATCGCTGTCAAAATTGCCTTTCCAGCCTTCCGACATATTATTGAGATTGACATTAACATGACCGACAGCGTTACCGATCCAGCTGCCACTGCCTACAGCAAGGTCAATGCTGCTGCCTGCCCCTTCCGCCACAGCATCCCCATTGATTGTTTTAGCGCCAAGGAAATTGATTTTACCGCCGTCTTTCGCATACAAAGCAACTTTCCCGTTAGCATTTATGACACTTTGTAGATCCGTTTTGTTAAAATTGACAACTCCACCGTTTTCGGCAACAACGCCATAGCCGCCGTCGGTGGTGATATTTACCCAGGCTCTGCTGTTAATTACTCCGTTCTTAACCGCTTTAATGCCGGCAAAATCCTGGCCTGTGCCTGTTATTTTCAGCGAATTATCGCCATATACTTCATCAATTTCAACAGTGCTGGTACCCGTACCATGGGCATTCCCCGCAAAAACTCCGCCCGCATAGGTACCGTCCGTAGTACCAATGATAGTTAAACCACCATTGCCCTGTACCTTTACGGCGGCAGCCTGATCATTGTAGATGCCGTAAACTTTGCCGCCGTTGGTTTTAATACCGGTCAAATCTAAGGTGAGCGATTGATTGGAAGCACCGCCGCTGGTAACAAAAAACTCTTTGCCGGCAGCCGGCATAATGGCAGCAAAATTACCACCGGAAACCGTACTGTTCACAACAGGAGCGATGGTCGTACTGCCTTTGAAATTATATACAACCTTCTTGAAAGGCTCGGAATTAGACGGATCTTTCTGAATATAATCTTTGTAATCCGTATCTTTTTCTTCGTCACCGGTAAGGACACTGCCAACTTTATTAAAAGAATTAAAATTGTAGACTGTTCCTTGCCCGGTATCATAATCAAAAAAGATATCCCCCTGTTTCTTGACAAAAGATCCCTGTGTCAGACCTTCGGCGATTTCTGCATAACCGCTCAGATTAGATTCACTGGCATGATTACTGTAAGTCAGTTTTTGCGCTAACGCATTCAAAACTCCTAAAACAGCATTCTCATCCTTGGTCAGGTCAATACCGCTGCTGTCGGTGCGCAGCCGGACAAAAGCGTTTTTACCGTTGACATCTTTGTCTGCCGAAACAACGGTAATGTTGCCGCCATAAATCGTGGTAGGATTGGCGGTATCGTGCGTGTACACATACACACCGGAATCACCTGTATATTTATCGATAGTGATGTTGGCAGAATCCTTGTCCATAGTAACAAATCCCGGATTGCTGCTAACCTCCATAACCGTCGCTAAAAAGTTCCGGTTTTGAAAATACGGCAGTGTAGTGTCGGCCTGCTCTTTGGCACCGCTGATGGAAATTGCAAACTGTTCAGCCGTATCCGCTTGTTCGGCAGCCAAGGCCAGGCCCCAGGGTGAAACACTGCAACCAAGCGCTAGCGCCACCCCTAAGGCCAGATTACGTGTTTTGCGTGTAAATCTTTTTCTTTTCACCTGTTTACCACCTTCCCCTTATTGCCCCTGAAGGGCATCTCCGACTCTATCCCGCTGAATAGAGTCAGAGAGTTTTTGTGCCGCCGCGTTAGAACGTCCAGCGTAGACCGGCATTTGCTTTCCATTTGACATCAATGTCACCGCCAACTGTTTTCGTAAGATCGGCATACAAGTATGTATTTTTACTGAGCACCCGGCTGCCGCCGATATTAAATTCCCACCAGGTATCACCAAAGTCCTGGGATATGCTGCTCGTCGGTTCATTCATTGCCGAAAAAGTCGTTGTCATATCGCCGCAGAATTCATGGGCCAATGATACTTTCGCGTGCAGTCCGCCCCGGTCGCTGTTTTTTCCAATACCGATACCCAGACGCCCGATCAGGCTGTTCATGCCGCCTTGCTCGACGCGCATGTCCTTACCGCCGCCAAAATCGCTGTGCGCATTGTAACTGGCGGAATTCAGGCGCGCATAAGTCAGCTGAGCCCGCGGTTCGATATAGAAGCCATTAGTGCGGTTGATTTTTTTGCCGTATTCCACACTGAGTGAGGTGCCCCAATTATCATAATCGCCTGTTAGTTTATGCCGCATATCGTTATAAACGGTGTACTCATTCTTAAGCTTGCTCTCTTTCAGGACTAAGTCGAGATACTGTCCGCCGTCGCCCAGCCAGGTTCCGTACAGCGCCAGACTGTAGTTTTTATTGTCGCCGCTGCCGCCCAGTTCATATTTGCTGTCACCTTCCATGTAACTGAACGCACCGCCGATATGCCAGCCATTATTGCCAACCGGCCGGTCATAACCGACCTGCATGGTTTTGAAGTTGTTACGGTAATTGGTGTTATCCTTGTCGTATTTGGTTTCGCCGCCATAGATCCGGGCCCAGGCTCCATCAGCATCCGCCGTTTTGCGTAAATCGCCGAGGCGTTCGCCCAAATCACTATTTTCAGCACGCCAGGCCAGTATTGAAGAAGTCATGGCGGCTTTGGCACCGCGCATCATCGCCGTTTCCTTGGATCCATAAATAATTTCCGGTGAGGAAGGTTGTGTCGGAGTAATAATTGAACCGTCTTTCAAGCTGCCGTTGCTGCCGCCGTCAAAGATGACTGTGCCGAGTTTGGCAGCCGATGCCGAAGTTAACCCCTCGGCAATTTCTACGGAACCGGCCAGTCTTTGTTCCGTATAGTTTGTATAGTTCAGCTTGTGGGCCAAAGCCGCCAGTACACTTTCAACCTTTTTACTATCGGTGGTATCAATGCCGGTATTGTCAACACGCAAGGTCAGGCTGGCCTCATTGCCATTTGTCCGCTCAGCAGAGCCAATGGAAATATCGCCGCCAATGATCTTAGTGGGATCGCCGGCATCATGCCCATATATGGCAAGTGTATGCCCACTGTATTTGTCAATCGTGAGCGCATGATTATCTTTCTGAATAATAACGCCCCGGTTGCTGTTGCTGTCACCGCCAACCAGTTTATTGATTCTACTGCCGGTCAAAGCGCCGTTTACAGCCTGGTTGGTCCAGGTTGCTCCTTTGTCAAGCAAGAGGTTGATGCTGCCGCTCTGTTGATCAGCCGCGCCCGTCCAGGATGAACTCTGTCCGGACAATCCCAGATTAACCGTACCGGTATCGGTGCCGGTGCCGGCAGCAGCCGCAGCTCTGAGCAGCGCTTTACTCTGCAGCGAAATATCACCTTTGATAACCACTTTGTTGCCTGCCGTCTTCATGCCTTCCCCGGTGCCGGTTATATTGATGTTGACCGAACCGCTGCCGGTTACACGGATGGCAGTACCTTGGGCAGATGATAGCGTACCGCCGCCGATGGAAACAGAACCGGATTCTGCCTTGATCGCTTCATTAGCGGTGATATCTACCAGTCCGGCTACTGTAACGCTGCCGCCGGCAGATGCTTTGATGCCGGTATATTGGTTGTTCTTGGCGCTGCCTGTAATAACAAGTGCGTTGGCTACCGCATTATCGTTATTTATGGCAATACTGCTATTGGCACCGTTTGCATACAAGCCGACTGCTGTACCATCGATGTTCTGTGCATTTACTGTGATTGCGCCGGCATTATTGACAGCAATCCGTTGTCCTCCGGCTGCGCTTATACCGGCAACATCCGTATCTGCCGCTGCAAATTTGTTGTTAATAGCCAGTTTGTTTTTGCCCATATCAATAGTAATAGCATGATCTTTCGCCAATATGGACGCTTCTCCGGCAGATTCCAGGCTAATTGAGGTTTGCTGTTTAGTAAACTTATAAGTACCGTCATTTTGCAGTACGCCGTTTCGTTTATACTCTTTATCTGCTTTGGCGTCACCGGTAATTGCAGTGGTAAAAGTTTCTTTAGACTGCGTGTCCGGATATTGATAGCCTGGCTTCAGTGAATCTTCCTTTAAACTGCCTTTGCCGTTCTGTTCATTGAAGGCAATATCGCCGGTCTGTTTTGCCGCCGATTGTGCCGTTAAACCTTCGGCAATCTGCACGTAGCCGTCCAAATTGCGTTCTCCAAGCGTATAATTCGTATAGGTCAGTTTGCCGGCCAGTGCGTTCAAAACAGCCACTACTGCGTCTTCGTCCGCCGTATTAATCCCTGTATTATCTGTCCGCAATGTCATAACGGCATTGGCGCCGTTTATTTTATCCGCCGCCGTAACGGTAATGCCGCCGCCACTGATGCTGGCAGGATTACCCGCGTCGTGCCGGTAGATCACCAGGGTATTGCCGCTGTATTTGCCGATAGTAACATCACCGGCCGACGTATCTGTCATATCAATGATGCCGTTCTTGCCCCCGGTACTGCCCGATAAACGGCTAAGCGTACTTTCGCCCGTATTCTTCCAGCTCGCCCCGTTTTGCATGTCCAGCGCGAAGTTCGTCCCTGTATTATATCCGGTCCAAGACGCGCCGTCCTTCATGTACACATTAACCTGACCGCCGTTGGTCGTGTAGTTCCCTGTCCACGACGAATCGGCCATACCAAGGCCTACATTGATAAGCCCCTTCGTACCCATGCCGCCGGCCGTACTGAAGTTGCCTTCAATGACCGTCTTATTGGTCCCGGCTCCTGTTATATTCCCGCTGCTGTCCTTGACCACGTTCACCTCCACGGTTCCCGTGTTCTGGCTGACAAATTCCCCGTAGGCGCGGATGGCCCACGCTGCGTCGTTGATCGCGCGGATCGTGCCGCCGCCGATACGAATTGTCGAGGCCACAGCGCTCACCGCTTCATTGGCCCCCTTGCCATCGCTCATATCTCCATCGGCCAGTACATCTACCAGCCCGTCAATGGTGATCTTCGATTCCACGCCGGCGGCACCGTTCATGGATTTGATAACTGCCCCACCGGCCTTTGCGGTCGTATCCGCTCGCAGGGTAAGCACTTTCTTATCGGCGTTGTCCCCGCCATTATGGATGGCAATCTCTCCGCCGCCGTTGACAAAGAGCGCTGCCGACTGTCCGCCCTGGGTGCTTTCGACCCGGACGGTAACCGCTCCGGCATCATTAAGTTCCACCCGGCCGTTTTGGCCGATGGCGCTGATCCCGGTTGTGGAAGTATCTGTTGTAGTCTTGACTGTCAGGGCATGACCGTTAAGATCTATGTGAACAGGATTACTACCACCGGATATAGCCGCACTGATCTGCCCCAGCCACGGGCCGCCGGCAATCAGCTGTTTGCCCGCTGTGATGGTCGTGCTGCCCTTCGTAAAGGCATATCGTCCGTCTCTGAGGACGCCGCCATTGATATACTCTGTATCTGCCGACAGATCGCCGGTAATCGCAGAGGTGAATTCCGTTTTGTTTTGCTGATCAGGAATATCTATAGCCGGAGTAAACGTATACTGCCCCTGACCGTCGTCTTTGTAAGTGATAGTCTCCGTCCGGCTGGCCGACTGAGCCGTGAGCCCTTCGGCAATCTCCACCTTTCCTGTCAGCTGCCCTTCTGTTTGGTGTCCGGTATAGTAAAGTTTGTTCGCCAGGGCATTCAGCGTTTCGCTGACCTTGTTCTTATCCGCCGCTGCCGCCGAACCTGTATTGAGGCCGCCGTTATCTGTCCGCAGCGTAATATTTGATCCGGCCGCCGCACTGGCAATCCGGATATTGCCGCCCTTGATATTAGTCGGATTTGCCGCTTCATGATCATACCAGACGCTGGTATAGCCGCTGTACTTATCGATGGCGATATCACGGCTGTCTTTCTGATAGATATACCCCTGCCCGCCGGCTGAAGAACCGCCGGCCAGGTACGCCAGATGGCTTCCCTGGAAAGTTTTCAACTGATCCGAGGTTCCGGACTGCACTTCATTCGTCCATACGGCGCCATTCTGCAGATACAGATTGAAAGTCCCCGTGTCATGGGCCGTAAATCCGCCTGTGCCGTAATCATTCCGGTCGGCTACATAGGTGGCGGCGCCGGCCCAGAAGGAATCCTTGTCCGTAAGGGCCACAGTAAGGACGCCCTTATTATCGAAGTCTACCAGTTGCCCGCCGCTGTATTCTACCACCTTCTGACCGTATTCACGGGTAACATAGAGATCACCGGTCAATTTGGTGGTCTTCGTACCGGCCTTGTCCCCGTCCATATTGATATTGATAGTCCCCTTATCGGCACGAGCCGCATAGTACTGCTTGCTATGGTCCGCATCCGCCGCTGCCGTAATGATGCCGCCGCCAACGGAAATATTCGTATCGGCACCGATAGTATACAAACCGCTGCCTTTAATGCCGGTAATATCCACCACATCATTGACAGTTACTTTGCCTCCGTCTGCCGTTACTCTGATCCCGGCGGCATTGATGCCATTTCCGCGCCCCCGCTCTGCCGTAACATTTTTGATTGTCAGCGGTCCGTTGATCGTCACTTCGCTGCCCGAACCGCCGCCGGCACTGCCGGCACCCTGAATATTAATCCCGGCAACACTGTCGCCCTTGGTATATATACCGTCAATCTCAACAGGTCCGGCAATGGTCAGATGCGAATTGCCGCTGAGATAGATTCCGTTAGCCCCGCGGGTATCCGTGCTATGCGCAGCATGAATGACCAGCTTTTTATCTGCATGGCTGTTTTTGATCTCCATGTACTGGTTTGTTCCGGTGTAAAGTCCGGCCAGGATCGCCTCGTCGCCCGCAGCATTCAAAGTCAGGTTGTAACCGTTTAAATCTACCAGCATGGGATTGGTTCGGGAAGTATTTTCTTCACTGAACAAGGCACTGACAAGCATGCCGCTGGAGGGACCCTGTACGTTTTTTGCTGTCGCTTCGGCCAGGCGGTCTGCCGTCAGCACGGTACTCTTGGCTATAGCTCCTTTTTCCGGTTCGACAACCGGAGTAAACTCATACTGTCCCTGCCCGCCGTCTTTGTAGGTGATGGTTTCTGTCCGGCTGGCCGACTGAGCCGTAAGCCCTTCGGCAATTTCCACCTTACCTTTGAGCTGGCCCTCGGTTTTGTATCCGGTGTAGTAAAGTTTATTTGCCAGGGCATTGAGCGTTTCGCTGACCTTGTTTTTATCCGCCGCTGCCGTCGAACCTGTGTTCAGCCCGCCGTTATCTGTCCGCAGCGTGATATTTGACCCGGCCGCCGCACTGGTAATCCGGATATTGCCGCCCTTGATGTTGGTCGGATTTGCCGCCTCATGATCGTACCAAACATTGGAGTAACCGCTGTATTGATCAATGGTGATATCCTTGTTGTCATTCTGGTAGATATACCCCGGCCGGGAATCGCCGAGGCCGCCGGCCAGCCGGTTAATATGGCTGCCGTCAAAAGCAGGCATTTGTGAGGTTGCCTTATTGTTCCAGGTTCCGCCATCCCGCAGGTACAGATTGACCGCACCGCCGCTCTTGTTGTCCACAACACCGGTAAACGAAGAACCGGCGCTGCCTACGCCCAGATTTACCGTACCGTTTTCCAGGACAAAGATCTCACCCGTTACGGTCACGTCTTTCCCGTTCACATCCGTACCGCCGTCATTCATGCCCATATTGAAGGTGCCTGCGGCAATACTTAATGCTTTGAAATCCTCTTTCGCGTTTTCCGGGGTGATGATGCTGCCGCCGCTCAGGGTGACCTTGTTGTTTTTGCTGCCGCGCATATCTACGCCGGTTCCCTTGACGGCAATATCGGCCTTGCCGGTAACGAGCAGTTCGGCCCCGGTATTGTCATAAATGCTGATCCCCTTGGCCTGCCAGGTCGGCGTGCCGTATCCGCCCTTACTTGCCGAGATGACGCCGTATGCATCGTCCCCGGTACCGTTTCCTTTCATCGTCAGGTCGCCGTGAATCGTCAGTTTGGAACCGTTATTGTACAGATAAATTCCGGTTGCCGACCCATCACCGGTATGACGGGCCTGGATAGAGACATTGCCGGTAATATCGGCCTGACCGCCATCCTGGAGCAAAATCCCATTGGCCGCCTGGCCGGCAGACGTACTGGCTATGCTTAGATCCTTGGCCGTCAGCTTCAGGTTCTTGTTCGTATAGATACCGATAGCCTGATTGGAAGCCGCCGTATTGACATCTGTAATTCCCAGTGTTTTACCGGCGGCATTGACGGTTACGTCATTGCCGCTGCCAAGGATACCGGCAACCGCTTTGTAATATCCAATATTGCCGGTAGTGGTATCACCATCATCTGCGGCAATGGTACTGTCCTTGGTGAATACATAAGCACCGTCCTTCAGTACGCCGCCCTGTGCATATTCCGTATCCTGGTCTTTCACACCGGTCAATGTCGTGGTAAATTCAGTTGTGGTCTGCCCTTCAGGAGGCTTTCCTCCACCGGAGGTTCCCTGGCCGCTTGCCGGGTCAAAAACAATTGCGCCCGTATATTTCGCCGCCGACTGAGCCGTCAAACCTTCGGCAATCTGGACAAAACCGTCAAGGTTACGTTCCCCGTTTTTATAATTGGTATAGGTCAGCTTACCGGCCAGGGCATTCAGGACATTGTTTACCGTACCGGTATCGGCCGTATTGATGCCGGCACTATCTGTCCGCAGCGTCATAACCGCATTTTGGCCGTTGGTCTTTTCAGCCGAAGTTATCGTCAGGCTGCCGCCTTTGATTTTTGTCGGATCGGCTTGGTCATGTTCATAAATCGCCATTATATTGCCGGTATACTTGTCAATGGTGATGCCTTTGTCATTTTCCGGGAAAATAACGCCGCTGCCGGCACTGCTATTGCCGCCGTACAAGTTAGTAATATGACTGGCACCGTTAGAACCGATATCCTCGTTATCATCCGCATAGCGGGTGTTTTGGGCCTTATCTGTCCAGGTCGCGCCGTTTTGCAGCCATATATTGACAGTGCCGCCGTTGTCCACTATGCCTTTCAGATAAGAGCTTGCGGTAGTCAGGCCAACATTGATTGTTCCGGTTTTGAGCGCAAAAATATCCCCATCCAGGCGCACATCTGCTGTACCCGGAAGGTTGCCGGCGTCACCTGTATTCATATTAATCGTTCCCAGATAGGAGGCCAGCGCGTAATACCCGTAATTTTTGCCGGTCGGCACGGCGATATGCCCGCCGTCAACCGTTATTTTACTGTCCTTGGCAACAGTGGCAATACCGTTGCCGTAAACAGTAAGGTCTACTTTGCCATTCACATCAATTTCACTGTTATTAACGGAAGTATACAACCCGGCCGAGTTAAAACGGGAATACACATTCTGGGAATTTAAGGGTACGCCCCAGCTGCCGTCAGTGCCGGCAATTGTTACATCGCCGTTGATGGTGATCTTCGATTTGGCAGTAGCTTCCGCGCCGGCTTCTCCCCAGCGGTCTTTTTTAGTAACAGCAATACCGTTGCCGCCCTGGCCGCCAGCCATAGTAATATGTACCGGGGCATTGACGGTAATATTGCTGGCCGCATCTTTAGCGGCGTCATTCCAAATCGCATTCGTCACCATTTCGCCGTTAGCGTAAGTGGCGGTATTAATATTTAGCTGTCCCGCATTGATTGTGACATTCTTGCCGTTGCCGGCATAAACGCCGGTAGGATTGCCGGCATTGTTCTCGACATTCAGCGTCAAAGCATGGCTGCCTGCATCAACAGTGATATCCTGACCATAACGGGCAAAGACCGCCGCCAGGATATTGGTTTTGTAATCGCCTGCGGCACTGGCCTTTAAGCCGAGAACGGTATCCTGGTCAAACTTGTAGTTCTTGAAATCCGTGGTAACGCCTTTCGTTTGGTATTCCGTATCGGTGTATTCAACACCGGTACCGTTATTATATTGCTGCGTCCCCATAATACGGGTCGTATAATCTGGTGTACCGCTGATGGCGTTAGTCCCATTGGCGGAACCATCCAGCGCAGGCAAAATGATGGTTTTGGAAATTGTTGCCCCCGGGGAAGTCAAGCCTTCACCAACCTCTAGCTGCAAGGTTTGGGTATTACCGCCGGCTACGGTGTCAGGAGTAATAAAGGCAAAGCCCCAGGAATTAAATTGATTGAGCCCTTCTTTGGTCGCAAATTTGGAAGCGTCAAATTCTAACGGCTTTGTACTGCCGTCCTGATAGATTTGCAGTTTATTTCCGGCCAAAAACCACAGACGGCGCGGATTGGATTCCACTTCGATATCCCAGTTGAACCCGGGCCAGTCATTAATTTCAATCACTTTTTCCCAGGCAGCAGGTTTATCGGCCAGCAGATTGGTTATCGTTGTTTTATACACATTGCCGATAATGCCGCCATAACTCCCATCATAATAGCCGCCAAAAACATACGCCGTACCATCATTGGTAATGGCCATATCCCGGAACTCGCCTTTTACACCTTCAGGGATAGAAATTTTACGGGAGGAATTCAGGTTGCCCCTGTTAACATTTACCGCATGAATGGCAGTCTCTGCGTTGGGGTAACCCAATTGCTGATAACCGCCGGTAGAGCAGGTAAATAGCGTATCGTTGAAGGAATGAACATTAAAAGTATTTTTGCCGATACGCTGCGCATCTATGGCCACCAGGCTGCCATCTTTTTTTATTTCATATTGCATTAAATAACCGTCATCATAATTATCATAACCACCGTTAAGATTTACACTGGTGATAGCATAAAGATATTTGTCCTTAACTACCAGACCTTCTCCATGAAACGTGGTTTTATCAGAAAACTTGCTGCCGGTTACCGTTGAGGCGTCTTCCTTTAAGCTATGATGTTCACTCTCAGCCAAGATCGCTTTGTTTAAATTGGCAACGGCAATATTGCCAAAATCATAGTCTGTAGTATAAAGATAATCCCCCTGAGTTGCCGCGGCATGAATATTAGGTACACTCGGTAACTCACCGGAAATTGCATAATCACTCCACTTCTTGTTGGCAGGGTTAATAATATTCACTGCCGCCAAATTAGTTGTACTATACGTATACTGCCGCAAAAGCACTTGAATTTTCCCATTGTGATTGATCGTAAATACGGAAGGATCCCGGTTGAGTTCATCGATTTTCATCGCAGCCGAAGCAGGATCAATATAAGCAGTGACTCTGGAACCGCTTAATGTCCCGACTTGACTCTTATCAAAGTTTGACGGCACTACGGCTGCCAGATCCGCCCCCAATACCTGGTTACTGCTCAATAAGCAGCCTAACAAAACAGCTGCTGCGAGATTTTTCCTCCTGCTATAACGCTTTTTTTGATGACACAACATTAGATCTTGCCACTCCTTTCAAATCATCCTTATTGATAAAGTAGACTTAGATTAAAATTCATAACGTATCGTTGCATAATAAGTCCTGCCCTGAATAGGAAATTCCGGATTGACATACCCGTCAACCGGCGACAGCTTCGGACTGTAAATTCTCATTTTTGGACCTTTATCGAAGATATCATTACAACCTAAGGTTACTTGCAGGCTTTTTTGCGGTTTCCATTTAAGCCCGGCGCCTACTGTAGTTAACGCGCCCACCGGTCTGCCGGACAGATAGGAATCTTGGCCGCCGCGTTTGTCCTTCGTACTGTCGGTGAAATACTCATCGACATACTTGACTTCACCGAACACCGCCAGTTGCGCGGTGGGATGATAGGTCAGCCGGGCGGAGCCTTCCCATTCCGGCGCATACGTTTGCCAAACCTCCCGCCAGGGTTCAGTCTGACCGTAATCAGCAAAAGTACTGTTACGCCGTTCCATTCGTAGTTTGGTATAAGTAGCCTGCAGGTCCAGGGAAACCTTGCTCCAGTTCAACCCGGTCTGTATCTCCACCCCATGGGCCTTGCCGTGATTGTCATTAAAGTAAGACCAATAATCCACTCCGCGACGCGCTAGTTGCAGCATATTATCGGAATCCCGCCAAAAATAAGTAACTGTCAGGTTGGCATCGGCGTTTAGCATTTTGCCGTTCAGCAGCGCGCTGATATCAAATTGTTTCCCCTCCTCCGGCAGCGGGAAAGCGGTTCCGTTCGCAGCCGCGCCCCGTGGCGGCGGCAGGATGCCGGCTCCGTCGCCGGCTATTTCATACAGGTTCAATAACCGGTAATAGGTGCCGCCGGTCATACGCATGGTAAAATTATCGTCAAACTTCTTCTTCAGAGCCAATTGCCAGGTAGCCTTGCCGTCGGTTTGCTCATCCTCCTTTTTAAACCATTTGTGTGCATCTTCTTTTTGCATCCGGGTACTGCTCCCGAAAATTTTGGATTGATTATAGCGCCCGCTTGCCGTCAGCCATACTGTTTCCTTTCGGTCCATTGTAAAGGTATCTTGGATTTGAACATTGAACAGCTCCTGTTTGTAATAATTGCGGTAACTTGCCATCGCGGTGCCTACATCCCCGATGGCCTCATCTTTGGAATAGTCATCCATTCTGGAACCGTGTACGCGCATTTTTTCACTTGAAAAATTTGTCTGAACCTCAAGCAGTTGGGAGTCTGATAATTTGTAGCTGCCGTCGATCTGAAGATTGTACTTGTTTGATTTATAATTGCTCCATAATCGCATCGGTGTTTGCCAGGGCGGCGCTTTATCATATTCATAAGGCTTTTCCGTATTGTATCTTTTATCTTGATGCAGGTAGTCAATCATCCAGCCCCATTCCAGTTTTCCTACCGTGTCGCGGCGCTGCACCAAAAATTCCCTGGCATCGACTTTCTGCCTGCGGCTTTCGGCGTAGTAGATATCTTTGGCATCCACATAACTGCCGGAACTTACCGCGGTGCTGGCGCTGTCATTTCCCCAAAGGCCATCCGGCAAATGCCGGTCAATTTTCTTCCAGCTGCCTTTGATCATCCAGTTATCATCCTGCCATTTGATCAGCGCATCGGTATTCTTAAAATCGTTGTACTGGCGACGCCGCTCATCGTTTTCCAGCAATTTCATTTTCTCTTTCCATTCGGCTAGCTTTTGACTTTTTCCGGCCATGTCGGGGTTGGTATCCGGGTCGGCTTTACGAACTGCATATTCTGCCTCGGCCCGGGCATAATCCTTATAAATCGCATCCTTGGTTGCCACATCGGCGTTTTCAAAGAAATTTCTAAACTCGGCCGGTTTGGAGAACTTTCCTGTCCATTTCTCTGTGTCTTTGATTGCGCCCCACAGTATATTCGCGCTTTCCCCCGGGGCAGTCGTATAATTTCCCGCATACGCCCGGTTGTAAAAATTATCTGTGCCTGTCGTATTGTCCCGGACAAAGCGCAACCACTCTTCTGTATTTCCTTTGAAGGCTGCTTTTTCCGGTTCAGTGAGACTGACATTATAGCGCTGCTTTGCATTCTCGATCATATCGGTGTTAAAATTCTCAATCTCGGTCTGATAACCGTCGCGCATTTTCATGGCATAGGGAAGATTACGTTCCGCCGCATAGTTTTTGTATTTAAAATCGCCGTCGCTTTGCTCACGGTTCAGCCCCACCATTAAACTGCCGTTACCTAAAGGGGTATCTACCTGCAGGGAGTAGCTTCTACCACCGTAACCAGCCCGTCCTATCTCCGCAGACACATTGGCCTTGTCCGGCCGTTTGGTCACAATATTGATGACACCGCCCATATAGGTACCGCCAAACCGGCTGGGAATATAACCGCGGTACACTTCGATACGCTCGACATTTTTGACCGGTATTGTGGAAATGTCCACAGCGGCATCACCGCCTAGATTGGTAAGTACACCGTCGATAAATACACCGACCTGCGCCGCGGTTGATCCCCGGATGCTGACTGTGGTATATTGTCCTTTGCCGTTCACCTCGCGAACATGAACGCCAGGAACGTTTTTCAATAAATCGGGCAGGGTTTTTTGTTCGCCTTTATAATCGTCCGGTCGGATAACCGTAACCGACCCCGGCGACAATTTACTTTCCCAATCAGGCCGTTTCGCTTCCACGGTAACCCCTTCCAGGGTGAAATCCTGAGTATCCGCATTCGCATTTCCTTCGGCGTGTACCGTTTGAAAACCAATACCCGCGGAGATTGATGCCGCCAACACCAAAGCCAGGCCTGTCCGTGATCCCGTAAGCAAACGATTAGTTGCCAGTGCCTTTTTTTTGTTTTTCATACAATCTCTCCAGCCATAGATTTAAATAATCAAGTCAACCCTTGTAACGAATTGCATACCCAAGTGTTAAAAACCCGGCAGACAATGAAAAACTTTCAATAAAAAAACCCCCTTACCGGGAGTTATGCTCATTACGCCAGCAGCCGGGCTTTACCCGGCCACTTACCGTAATCTCCTCCCCGTCGCTCGCAGGTATAATGGCGATTGTCATGCAGGCAGTTCTCCTGACTTAGGATCATCGCGTCTCCAAACCTTCCCGGAACGCTAGGTTCCAGTGGCATATCTTGAAGCGGCTCCCCATTACAGTGGCGGGACCGTGCCGGCATTACACCGGCTTCCCTATTAAGCCCCGAAGGGCACCTGCACCCATATTTATATTGTTTCAAAATATTTTCAGATATGGATTATATCCCCATGGTAGCGTAAGGTAAGAATATTCGTAAATACCTCAAACGAGTGATTTTTTACTGCATTTGCTAATCATTTTCCATATAATTCAGCAAATTTTTGACGAAACAGTACTGGAATTCGACAGAAATTCCCTGGCAGATCGGGACTGTAAACCAATTGTTATACTCCCCAGACTTTTTGCATCAGTCGAGGATATGTTTCATCAAGATGCCGGACTAATACGTCTACCATCAAATGAATCATATTGCTGTCAAACGTTTCGTCCACAAACGGAATGCAAACATCCATAAGTAAAGTGCCGTCTTCTGCCAAATAATATTTGAAAATCTTAAACTTTTCGTTCATCTCATTGACACAATGCAATAAGTCAGCTCGTTTATCGGCATCAATACCTGTAACAATCTGTGTGCGGATAATGGTAAATATGCTCTCGTCAATAATAATCACTGCCGGCAATTGTTGACCTTTTACTTCAATCCGTGAACGAAAAACTGAGCTTTTCAAAGTATCTTCTATTAACTCGGTACTAAATAAATTTATATTGTTGTCCTCCAAAGATTTTTGAAATTTTTCGGCTTTCGCATTCATTTGCTTTCCCGCTTGTTCTGTAGCGATTTCTTGATTTTGCATTTCTGACAACATCACAATCAACTCCTAATTTATTTTGTCCGGCACTGCCCGCAAGCGGGAATTTCCGGTTTTTTAAAAACACCCTGTGCCCGCAGACCGTAACACGGTCACAGGGTGTTTTTATTACATTAATACTAAAAAGTCCAACGCACGCCGGCGTCAACGCGCCAGTCGGTTTTAATATCCGCTCCGGCTGTTTTTTCAACATTTGCGTAAGCAGATGTATGATTATTTAATTTGGTAGTCCCGCCAAGCTGGAATACCCACCAGGAATCGCCAAAGTCCAGCTTAGTTTCTTTGGTAGGTTCATTGGCAGCAGAGTAAGAGGTACTGAAGTTGCCGCAGAATTCATGCAGCAGAGATACTTTGGCATAAACGCTGCTTTTTGCTGTTTCGTGTCCGATACCGATACCCAAACGGCCAATGAGACTATTCATGCCGTCCTGATCTACCCGCAGGGTGGTACCTCCCAGATAATCGCTGTGCGCATTGTAGCTGTCGCCGCCTAGCCGTGCATACGTCAACTCCACTTGCGGTTCATAGTAAAAGCCGTTATTTTGCCGGATGCGGCGCCCGTATTCGGCACTGACCGAAGTTCCCCATGCCTTATAGTCGCCATTCAGTTTGTAGCCATAGTCATTAAATACCTTATAATCACTCTTGACGCGGCTTTCTTTCATAATTAAATCCAGATAATGTCCTTTTTCACCCAGCCAGGTTCCATACAGGGCCAGACTGGTTGATGAATTATCGCCGTCGCCGCGCTCGTAATTACTTTTGCCGTCGTTATAGCTTACGGCGGCGCCCAGGCGCCAGCCGCTTATGCCAATGGCTTTGTCATAACCCAGTTGGATTGTCCGGTATGAGTTATCATAATAGGTCTGCTCTTTATCGTATTTGGATTTGCCGGCATACATCCGCGCCCATATTCCGTCTTCTTTCCCGGCTCCCAAGCGTAAATCACCCATGCGTTTCAGGAGGTCGTTGTTTTCCGCCCGCCAAGCCATAGCCGCTGAAACCATGGCGGATTTTGCGCCACGCATCATGGCAGTTTGCTCGGAGCCGTAGAAGATTTCCGGTGTGTTATTTGCCGGTTGTCCATTTTCGATATCCGCAACCGTTGTGCAACTGCCATTACCGTCGGTGCCGAAAGTAATATCGCCCACCTTAATCCCGGCACTGGAGGTCAATAAGCCTTCGGCTATTTCCACTTTCCCGCTGAGGTTTTTAGTTTCTTCCGCGCCCTTATAGGTCAGTTTGTTAGACAAAGCATTGAGTACTTTTAAAACTTCCCTACTATCTTTGGTATTGATACCGCTATTATCAGTACTCAGTGTAAATACAGAACCGGTATCTGCGGATTTGATGGTTATGCCGCCGCCCTTGATGTTCGTAGGCGCAGTTGCGTCGTGTTCATAGATAGCAGTGACCTGGCCGCTATATTTGTCAATTGTGATCTCTTTCGCCGAAGCTTGTTTGATAAAGCCTTTAGCACTCTTACTGCTGCCGCCTGCAAGCTCAGTAATGCTGCTTGCCACGTCGCCGGTTACGCCCCACGCACCGCCATTGGCTAAGGTCAGTTTCGTTGTGGCTCCTTCGGCGGTAGTGATGCTGCCGTTCAGTAAAGATCCGTTTTTACTCAAGCCGATATCGATGGTGCCGCTGTCATTAACTACATTCCCGCTGATATTCACAGCTTTGTCACCGGCAATTTTGATCATACCGCCGTTTAAAGTATGAAGAGCGTTTTTGCCTGCGGTGACAATAATATTCGCGCCGCCGTTAAGATTTGCCGTGCCATTGTCGGCCTTGACGGCATCATCACCGCTGGCTGTGATCTTGGTATTACCGGTAACGCTAAGCACTTTACCGCCGCTCATATCAATACCGGCAGCCGCCGTTATATCAAGATCACCATTAATAACGCCGTCATTTGTTACAGTGTCGCTCGCCGTAAGCAACTGAGCTTTAGCGGTAGTTTTTGGTCCGGTCATTTTAATGCCTGTACCATTGGCGGCTGTAATCGTTACTTTGCCGTCAATAACCAAGGTACCGCCTTCGGAAAGAATGCCGACGCCATTCTCCGCAACGATGCCTGTGCCATTATCAGCTTTAAGGCCGACTTCTGCCCCGTTGCCGACGTAAAGGCCCGCATTTTTCCCGCCTTCCGCTTTTATACCAAGTTCTTTTGCGGTTACAGCTGTTTTTGCACCTGTTCCTGCCGCATATAGGCCATAAGTGCTCCTGTCAGTACCTGTGGTAGTTGCGGTTAATCCGAGAACTTGACCGCTCGCGTCTATCGTGAGTGGTTTCGCAGACGCATAGACGGCGGCAACTATACCGCCTTGGGCAGCAGCATCATTGACGGCAACCGTTGTGCCTTTGGTAAAGACCTGCTGGCTAATATTATTACCGCTAAGAGTAGTAGTAGTGGTTTGTTCGGTTGGCGCCCCGGCTTTATAGTAGCCGCCTTGTCCGGTAAATTCACTAAACGTTATGTCTGCCAATTTTTTGGATGCCGAAGAGGTCGTTAAGCCTTCCATTATCTCTACTTTGCCGTCAAGATTGCGCTCGCCGCTGATGTAATTTGTATAGGTCAGCTTGTTGGCCAAAGCATTGAGTACAGCGTCTACTGTCGTTGCATCCGTAATGCCCGTACCTGCCGTCCGCAGAGTAATCACCGCATTGCTGCCATTAGTTTTAGACGCCGAAGCAATCGTGATGGCGCCGCCGGTAATCGTAGTCGGCGTGGCTGCATCGTGCGCATAATCAACGACCGTGTGGCCGCTGTAGTTATCAATTTGGATATTCTTTGCCGTCTGATTAATTAGGCCTCGTGTGTCTTCGCTGCTGCCGCCGTAGAAACTATTCACCCTGCTGGCGGCAAGATCAAGCGGGCGCCCAGATATATTGAGAGTATGCACTAATTGGTTTGTCCAGGTCGCACCGTTTTGCAGCCATAGATTAAAGACACCGTTTAACGGGACTTTGCCATTATATAATGCAGGATTATCAGCCATACCTGTCCACGTGGATTTATTGGTAGTCAAAGCAACATTAATGGTGCCTCCCTGCCCCACGCCGACCCAGGCTCCCTGTGTTTTAATGTCGCCTGTAATGTTTCCGCGGTTAGTTCCGGCGGAAAGCGTTCCGTCCGGATTGGTCCTAACATTGAAATTCACCACACCGCCGGCGTAACTGTCGATGGCTTCATAATTGGTCGTGTCAAGAGTGCCGCCACCGACACTAAGCTGAGCTTTTGCTGTTGCACTAAGCCCCCAGGAGTCGACCGCTGTAACGTTTGCCAGCCCGTTAATGGTAAGCTGGCCGCCATTCATAACCTTAATGCCGGTATTGTTGATGGCCCAGTTGCGATCAGTCACCGGCAGTCCGTCAGGAGCTTTCAAAAAGCTATTGACCGTTACGGCGTGTTCTTCGCTGTTATCATTGTTGATAATGACTTTTCCCTTATCACTGGCATACAGCCCGGCCACATAATAGTAATCGCCCCTTGTCAGGACATTGATCGCACCGGGATTGTTGATCGTGACCGTCGCGTCTTTATCGGCAGTAATGCCGACAGCCTTAGGCGTTGCCGACGACCTGCCGCAGGTAACATCGGTATCAATTGTCAGATCATGTCCTCCCATATCGATAGTAATATTTTGCCCATCGGCGGAAGGCTTGATAGCACTGAAGACAGGTACCCCCTGGGTAACGACGGAGCCGTCAATTTTTGTGGTAATCAACGTATCACCCGCAAAACGGTAGACACCGTCTTGGCCGATAACAGCGGCATAATCTTTATCAGTAGCCGCAGCACCGGTAATAATGCTGTTATATACGTTTGTTCTCCCTTTTGCCGTATTTAAGCTTCCCTGACCGCTGGCTGCATCAAAAGCAATACTGCCTAGTTTCTTAACCGCCGCTGAAGCAGTCAATCCTTCGGCAATTTCTACCTCGCCGCTAAGATTTTTTTCCCCTGTCATGTAATTAGTGTAGTAGAGTTTATTCGCCAAAGCATTGAGCACGTTATTCACTGCTGAGTCATTTGTCAAGTCAATGCCGCTATTATCCGTTCGCAGCGTAATGACAGAGCCGCTTGCCGCCGACTCAACAAAAGTATCGCCGCCAAGGATCGTTGCCGGCACAGCGGCGTCGTGCCCATAGTTAATCAGAGTATTGCCGCTGTAGTTATTAAAGTACAATCCGGTATCCCCGGCTTGATAAATGACGCCGCGCGTCCATTTACTGCTGCCGCCGGTAAATTTCGTCACATAGCTGACATTATCAAAGCCGCTGTCGCCCAAACCGTTGCCGTCGCTAAGCGCAGCACCCCATGGACTGTTGGTCCATTCCGCCCCGTTTTGCAGCCACAGATTAAAATCCCCCACGAGTGGCTGACCAACATTTTGAGCCGCACCTTTCCAGTACGAGTTGGAAGTTGTCAGCGCCAGATTAATCTTGCCATTCTTATAATCAGCTTTTTTCGATGAATCATCATGAATAGTAAAAATATCGCCTTCCAGTTTGACCTGGTTCGTGCCTGGCTTGGTTCCGTCCGTTCCTGTATTCATATTTACTGTTCCGCTATAAGCCGCCAGCGCCAAATAGGTCCTGTCGGTGGCATTCGGCGTTATGATCCTGCCGCCGCCAAGCAAATTCACAACCGCACTCTTGTCAAATGTGTTGTCATAATAGTCGTCGGCGGCAGCACCGGTGCCCTTGACCGCCAAATCCACCGCACCGGTTACCATTATCACACTGCCGTCAGACTGATTGTTGAAAATGCCGGTTGTCTGCCAGCGGGGATTATTGTTATAGCTGTAGCCGTCGGAATAGACTCCCCAGGGATTATTCGCGTCGGTAGCATTACGCATGGTAAGCTTGCCGTTAATCAGCAGCTTTGCCTGCGCTCCCTCACTGGTGCCGGACGGTGTGTAGCGTATGCCATAGGCCCCTCCGAGACCGTGAGCAGTAATATTTACATCCCCATTAATCGTCAGGCTGCTGCCATCCAAGCCGGTAATGCCGTCGGCATACCGGTTGGCATACACACTAGTAGAGCTAATTGTCAGCGGATAATTACTGTTAATAATCATTTTTTTATTGACATCGGCAAAAATTCCGGGATTGCTGTAGGCATTCTGACCGGCATAATTCTGATCATTTACCGTAACCATTACAGGTATGGGAATACCATACGTGTCAGTCCCGTCACTGCCTGTTACACGATTGACATAATCATTCGCGGCATTGGCACCGCCTAACGACTCGTTAATGACTGTCAGGTAGTTTCCCTGGCCGGTTATATTGTTAAACGTAACGCTGCCGGTCCTCAAAGCCGCCGAGGAAGAAGTCATTCCTTCGGCAATTTCCACCTTGCCGTCCAGGTTTCTCTCGCCCGTCGTATAATTCACATAGATCAATTTTTCGGCTAAGGCATTCAGTACCCCGTTTACCATAGCTTTGTCGTTGGCAACATCAATGCCCGAACTGTCCGTCAACAACGTAATCGCGGCGTTCGTGCCCTTGGTCTTGTCTGCCGAAACAATTTTAATTGCGCCGCCCTTTAAAGCCGCAGGCGTCGTTTGGTCATGCGTGTAAGTCACCAGCGTATTCCCGCTGTATTTATCAATCGTTAACGGCGCAACTTCGTCTTTTGCCTGTTGGACAATAACACCGCGGGTTGCCTCACTATCGCCGCCATAGAATGCCGTCAGCTCCTCGGCGTTATAATTGGCTTTGCCCGGATTCGTCCAAACAGCGCCGTTTTGCAGCCACATATTTAGCGTAGAGCCAGTATCAGTGTCACCAAAATTCGACATAGAAGCATAGCCGTTAAGAGAAGATTTATCCGTTACCAGCGCGACATTTATGCTGCTGCCATAGGAGGCGACAATATTGCCGTCAATGACCGTGTCTGCTAAGCCGGCTGCTACCCCGGTATTTGTCGTAACCACATTGACATTGATTTTGCCTTTGTCGTAGGCAAATACCGCATCTCTGCCCTTGATAGTACCGCCGCCCACAGAAATGCTGCCGCCCTGCTCGGCATACAAAGCCCTGATGCGTGCATCGCCCCCGCTGACGTCCAGGTTCAATAGCCCGTTTATCGTGATACTGCCCCCGTGTGCTTCAATACCGGCGCTTTTGTTGCAATTGGCCGGCACCGCAACAACAACTTTATCCGCCGTAACTTTGATATTACCGTTTTCCCCGGCGTAAAGACCAAAACCAGCTACTGACTGATCATCATCATCACCATCATTGTCGCTGTAATCCGTCGCTTTGAGTGTCAGTATTTTCCCCGGCGCATTAATGGTCAGCATCTTATTATCAGCAAAAAGGGCGGCAACGCCTTTCGCCTCGTTTTCTATAAAAACATAAACATCCACTTTGTCATTGTTCTTATCAACCGTAATCGATGTATCGCTATCAAAATTGTACGTCGAATAATCCTTTGTCGCTGCCGCATAAGCGGTATCTTTACTACTGTCGCCGGTAATCGGAGTCGTGTAATCGGCGGCCAAAACTCCCGGCGGATTCAGCAGACAACCCGCAAAAGCCAGTGCAATCGTCTGTTGAAGCAACCGTTTCCTTCTTGCGGAAATTTTCCCCTGTTTTTTCATCACCACTATGCCCTCTCCGGATTATTTTTGTTTTAAACTTGTAATCACGTCTTTTGTCAGGTCTGTGCCGCCATACAGCATCTCTTCGGCTTTGACGACATAACCAATACCTTTGTCCTTTGCAACTTTGGCAATGGCCTGTACTACACTCTCACGAATCGGCTGCATGATTTCCGTTTCTTTTCTTGCCAAACGCTGGTTTAATTCTTTTTCCAAGTCGGCTTTGCCCTTAGCGTCCAAGCTGGGAGCCTTTACATCATATTCCTGCTGTGCTTTTTTCTGTTCTTCCAGAATGATTTTTCCTGCTTCGTTTACATCAGGATGAGCAGCATAAACCGCCAGCAGATTCACATAAGCCGGCTCATAAGAATCCTTCGCCTCCGCAGGCACTGTGCCCACCCCTAGCAGCCCAAACACGCACACTACGTAAAACAAAAAACTCAGCATGCTTTTTTTCATCAGTATCAACTCCTTCAAATACAGGTTTGAGAAGAAACAATCAGAATGATTCCGGTTATTGCGTACATTGCGATTTTATGCACTTACGAATTTCTCTCACCCCCATGTTTTTAAAATAAAATTACTCCACCGCCTATGATTGCATTGGAGCATATATCAAATTTTAATCTTGCGTGCCGCATCCGTTCATCCTTGTTGCCTGCCTGCCCGTTTTGCAGCAATATAGGCAATAAAAAAACCCCCTTGTCAGGAGATGTTTTACGCTAGCGGCCAATAGCATTTTCCGGTCACTTACCGTAATCCCCTCCCTGTCACTCGCAGGTACAATGGCGATTGTCGTACAGGCAGTTCTCCTGACTTAGGATCATCGCGTCTTCAAACCTTCCCGGAACACTACCGTTCCAGTGGCATATCTTGAAGCAGCTCCCCCATCACAGTGGCGGGACCGTGCCGGCATTACACCGGCTTCCCTATTAAGCCCCAAAGGGCACCTGCACCCTATATCGATTTTTAGTACTCCGGCTAATGTTCCATTGACTAAATCATTAAGTAAAAAAATCATTCTCTTCCCGGAATTTTAACTATTTCACAATATTTTCGCGTTCTGGATTATGTTTCCATAGTAGCGAAGATGAGAATATCCGTAAATACCTCAAACGAGGTAGCTTTTAAGGTTTTTCTACACTTTTAAGAACAAAATGCAAGCTGGTAGCATATCCTGGCAAAAAAAAAGAATCCTGTCTTTTATCAGGAGTCTTTGTCTCAAAATGTAAACAAGCTATTTTCCCTTTGTTTTATACCTGGCAGCAAGTCGAAGATATACTTACATAACCAAAACTATATGGCGGCTAATAAAGAATTACATACAAAATTCGAACATCAAGACTGGATCGGTAATATTCTCCAAAACATCTTTAGTACCTATTTCTTATAAACTTCATAATTAAGCATACCACGCATCATTGCCCGAATGGCAACATTTACCGATTAGTTCAGTACGAGAAGTTGTCCCCGTTTTGGCCAGCAGGTTTCTTACATGCGATTTCACGGTTTCAAAGCCAATACTCAGCGTCTCACTGATTTCTTTGTTCGTTTTTCCGGCAGCAATTGCATGAAGAATATCTTTCTCTCTTGAGGTAAATGTTATCCCATTAGCAGAATTAATTTCATCACCAGCTCGATAGTCAAACACTACCATAACAAATGTCTGCTCTTCTGAATAAAACGAAAAACAGTTAAAAGTAATGATATCCAGCTGCTGATTTAGCATACCGCTGTAATTAGACAAAAGCGTTTCTTTTTCTTTAACCATAACCATAAACTGCCGGCAAACCCCTCGCAGTTGTTGATACAATCCAGGAGCAGCTTTTCCAAATACCCGTTTTGCTTTCGCATTTGCATAAATAATTTCACTCTTATAGTTGAGAATGCAAATACCTTGATTAGCTTGATGAAACAAAACCTCCCAATATTTTGATCCGTACATCGCTTACCCTCAGTCTTTATCGTTAGTTTTACTACCGATCAGTCTTGAAATAAAAAATGTTATGCGGACAATTCTTTTATTTATAGAAACAGCAGCTGGTTTAGAATACCTAAAACCCATACAAATCTTTTCGCCGAAATGAAAAAAGCTCCCGACTTCACTAGGAGCACATACATTAAACTGTCAATAGAAAAAAATCACTTACAGTTTTCATAATCTCCTCCCCATCGTTCGTAGGTACATCGGCGATTGTTAGACAGGCAGTTCTCCTGGCTCCGGTTCTTTGCTTCTCCACGTCTTCCCAAAGCTACGCCTCAGTGACATTATGCGAATTCGCTCCCCGTTACAGTGGCGGGACCGCGCCGGCGTTTCACCGGCTTCCCTATTAAGCCCTCCCGATGCACTAACATAATCAGTTGCATACAGACATGTTCAGCATCTCTCGACAGGCACCTATCCCAACAGTATTCTTTTTTTGAGTGAATCATAGAGTTCCATATTCTCTATTTAAGATTAGTCTATACCGGCACAAGCGTAAATCCCTCAAATGAGGTATTTTGTTAAACTTTTTTTATTTAATCAGACTTTTTTTTCTACCCCAAAAGTACCTATCCTTAGCACTATACTTGTTTTTTAGAAAATAACAAGAAGCCTCACGCTATATACATCCTATAGCGGGGGGCTTCTTGTCAGATACAGAAACTGTATCCAAATCCCCTCCCCATCGCTCGCAGGTCAATGGTGATTGTTTTTCAATTTTTTGGAAGAACAGCTTTGCCATTAATTATTTAAATGATAATTTTTGGCGATAATATACATGGATTCGGCAAAGGTCTTTACCGGAACGGGAGCAAATTTTCCCGTTTGCTGGCGATCTTCCAATAGTTTTCCCTCTCTGCTGAATACCTTTGTCCCGATGACTGCATAAGTTTTCTGTTTGATCTGAAAGACCATCTGCATCTCGCTATAGGAGACTTCGTCCTCGGCGGCCAGCTTTTCTTTATACTTTTCATTCAAACTACCAATAATCTTAGGATCGGTAAATATGGTTTTAGTCAGAACATGAACTATGTTTTTATCCGCTTCATCCAGGTGCAACGATTTCTGATCAAAAGCATAAATACCAATGTCATTGGCAAATACACCCGACCACCGGTTCCGCTCTGCCTCCTGTTCGTCCGGTTTGGGCTGGACGCTGATCTCCCAATCCATGGGAGATTTGGCTGATGGTGTTTCTGCCTGTACGGAAATGGCCGAAAGCAGGCAACAACATAAAACTAATAGCATTACTCTTTTTTTCATTGTAAGGAGCTCCTTTCATACCCGCAATTTTGAGATACATAAACCCAGTGCTATGCCCGACCCGCCCCGACAAGATCATTAAAATCTTCGGCTACCGCTTGTGACTTTGTAAAAATATAGCCACTCATCAATACAAATAGGATTACTATGACCAAACATGCGCCTAAAATTTGCCTGCCAACTGCCAATCTCATAACAATTTTTCCTCCCATTTGACTTACTGGTACGGCTTGTGCCGAGCCTTTGGCGACAGCGGAAGTCGATGTTGCACTCCAAGCGAAAGTTATACTTTCTATTAGGACGGTAAAAAAACCATGAAAATATAGAGCCTTTTCAGGCTCTTACCTTCATGGTTTTTATACTATGTTGACAAGATGGTGCTTTTTATTACTGCCTTCCTGGCCGCATTGTCCACTACTACAATAGCTTTTTTAGTTTCAGCAATAAGTTTACAGCACTGCCCAATTACATTTACACACATCTATAATCCCCTCCTCATCGCTCGTGAGTAAAAACGGTGATTGTCAGACAGGCAGTTCTCCTGGCTCCGGATCATAGCTTGCTTAAACCTTCCCAAAACAGTTGTTCCAGTGGCATATCTTAAGCTTACTCCCCGTTACAGTGGCGGGACCGCGCCGGAATTCAACCGGACTTCCCTATTAAGCCCCGTAGGGCACCTGACTCAGCAGTTTTTAGTTGTCATATCATCATTAATGATATAACTTTTTGGTAAGTCCTGTCAATCACGTTTAATACTATAGTGATAAAAAGGTCAATGTAATAACGGCTTGGAGCTTACATTAGGGAGACCGCGCCGGTTTTGCACCGGTCTCCCCTAGTAAGCCCATAAGGCACTTACTCAGCAATATATTGTTTTTTAGAAAGTATAGTTATAGCTCAATACCCAGTTAAAGGGCAGATCCAGATTTTCATATTTGTTTACAGAATTATCGCGATCAAGGATATTGTACAAATTCAAAACGACTGACTGATTACGTTCCGGCTGATATCGAATCGTGGCATTTAATTGTACACGATCCGGAACATCACTGATTTGGCCATTAATTCTGTAATAACTTTCTTCCCGGTCGCCTAAAAACAAGAAATTAAGATTTGTCAGCCATTTGGCCTGATTGTAAGTTATCCCGGCGGTTGTCTGTATTCTGCTGTTACACTGCTCCCAAGGGCCGTTTTCAGTGTTTTTGGGGTTGGAGTAACTAAATCCCAGGTTGTACTTCCAGTTGGCATTAAGAATTTTTTCATATTCCAGTTCCACACCGGTATTCTTGAAGTCGGCATTATCCATATAATCGGTATTATCGGGATTCTTTCTCCAGATAAACTGGTCCTTGATATTCATATGATACACAGCGGCTTTAAACGATTGGTTATTATCAATGACTTTTATGCCTGTCTCATAAGTCCAACCTTGCTGAGGCTTTATTTTATTGAAATCGGTATTTTGTTTTGTAAAATACTGGTTCAGCGCCGGCATCTCAAAGGCCTTGCCAATATTAGTATACCAGGAAGTATGCTCATTTATCTTGTACAATGTCTGGATTTGCGGTAGAAAGACATTTTTTCTGGTGGCATAGTCGTCAATAACATTTTCCCGCAGACCTAAGGTTGTACTGAATTTAGGGGTAACGCTATAGGTATAAGCCCCATAGACAGCAAAACTGTTGCGCAGCGCATTATTATAATTAACTGCGGTACTATTGAGAAGACCATTATAATGCTCCTGGGCCAGGGTAACTCCGGCAATCAATGTATCACGATCATCCCGCAACTGCCAGGTCTTTTGGTTGTCCCAGTTTATACCATACATATCATACCGTTCGCTGATGCCCCAACTTTTATCTTTGTAGGTATATTTATCAGCAAAAGCATGCCGTTTATTAAACGACAGAACCGACTTAAAATTATTGTTTTTATCATCATAGCTAAGATTGAAGTTATTACGTACATCATCATATTTATAGCGTATGTAGTTGGAACCGTCTGCATTATACCGTGGCCGGTTGGATTGCAAATCAGTATATGACCAGTTAAAGTTGAGCTCATCACTTAACTGGGTTGTAAAATAAAAACTGTCCTTAGTACCTTTATCTAAACCATAGGGCTGAACTGCCTTATTATCCTTGGTCTTATCCTTTTTATCATTAGTAGTAATATTATATCTTGAAGTTCTGTCAACATCACCAATATATTCCCGCTTTAAATAGATTGCGCTTTTGCCAAATTCCGAGCTTACCGACCAGTTTCGATTGTAATTGCCGCCAGAGATACCCACTGTGGTTTGCCCGCTATTGCCCGGCTTTTTAGTGATAATATTGACAACTCCGGCTAATGCTTCCGCGCCGTACAGTGTAGAACCCGCACCTTTAATGATCTCAACCTTTTCCACTGCTTCCAGGGGAATACCATTGGAACCGTTATAATTCAACAAATTAATGGGGGAGCCGTTTACTAAAACCAAGACCCCCTTCTCCAAACCACGAATAATAGTTCTGCTGGAAGACATGCCATAATCTGTGCCTGCCGGTCCATACGATATACTATTAAAGCCAACCGTATGTTCCAAAGCGTCGAAAACACTAAGAGCGCCGGTTTCTTTCAGTTCAGCGGCAGAAATGACCGTTACGGAAGCCGGTGTATTCAAATCCCTGGTTTCACTTCTTTGGGCCGTAACCACCACCGAATCTAAAGTAAAGGTTTCCCCTTGGTCTTTGGCTGCCGCCAAAGCACTGCCGCCCGAAAAAAACAGGTAGTTGGCAACTAACAAACTCAAGCACATTTTTTTCCACACAACCGGCTTGACAAGGTATTGTTTCTTCAATGTAAATATCCCCTCTCAAAATATCGTTTACCAGTTATTAATCTGCGCGTTCTTCCAGCTCGCCTTCAATAGAAAGATAAAGGTTTTCCAGCTCTTTTTTGGTTTCCGGCCTAGCGTTCCACATGCCACGGCGTTCCGCTTCCAGCAGTTTTTCGGCCATTCGCTGCAGCGCCCAGGGGTTAACTTCTTGCATCCATTCCTGCAACTGGCCGTCCAGGGCAAATTTTTCGGCCAGACTTTCATACATCCAGTCGCACATCACTTCACTGGTTGCGTCCCAGCCGAAACAATGCCCCACTAATGCCGCCAAATCGGACGCGCCTTTATAGCCATGCTTTTTCATGCCTGCGATAAACTTCGGGTTCAAAGATTCGCCCCGCAGTACCCGCCGGAACTCTTCATCAAGACTTTTCGTCCGGGTGTGGCTTGGATCGGCGCTGTCGCCAATATAGCAGCGCGGCGCCTTGCCGCGGATACTGCGGACAGCCGCGTTCATCCCACCGCAATACGCATTGAAATCATCAGAATTCAGTAAATGCACTTCATGATTGTCAATATTCTTGATGGTAACAGCCAGCCTCCCTAGATTCTGCCGGAACAGCTGCGGCAAAAACTCTCCCTGCTGCCGGGAACCGTAGGCGTGCGCGCTCCAGCGTACATAGACGTCGGCAATATCATGGACATTGTTCCAATTCCTGGCCTCCAGCAGCGCGGCCACACCGGCGCCATAACCGCCGGGTGGACAGCCGAAAATACGGCAGCTTGCCTGTAGCCAGGCCGCCTCCTGGTCCAGCCCCTGTTCAGCAAGGAGTGTGCTATCGGCTTTAATATGCTTTTTTACAAAATTTAGGTTCTCCGGTTCATCCAGCCCGGCCACCAGCGCGGTCGCCTGTTCTATCAACTGCACGGCACGAAACATGGTATCGCGGAACAGTCCGCTTATCCGGGCCATAACGTCAATTCGCGGGCGCTTTAGTTCGGCAAGTTCGATGACTTCCAATCCGGTAACCCTGCGGCTGCCCTTTTGCCAGACAGGTCTTACCCCCATAAGACAGAGCAGCTCGGCAATACATTGCCCGTTTGTTCGCATATTGGAATCAGACCACAGCACTATGCCAATGCTTTCAGGGTACTCCCCCTCCTCGGCAATGTAGCGGGTAATTACCTGGTCGGCCAGGGTCTGTCCAATTTTCCAGGCAGCAGGAGTTGGCAGGTTGTTGGGATCAACACCATAGAAATTACGTCCGGTCGGCAGGATATCCGCCCGGCCATTGCTAGGCGCTCCTCCTGGCCCAGGTTCAACATATTCGCCGTTTAACGCCCTGATTGTATTGGTAATCTCCTGCACCGTCGCCGCCAGTTTCACCGTCAACTCCTGGCAGATATAGGTTAAGACAGTTTTCAAATCCTCAGCCGCTGCCCCGGCAAGCCGAAGGACCCGCACTTCCGGCAGCCGGAAAACAGCCGTCATCCCCGGCTCAGAAAATCCTTTGTCCTGCAAACAGCCAACAATGGCTTGACAGGTTGTCCAGATTTCATCCACGACGCTGGCATAACTGCGACTGCCGTCAGGCAATAACTCGCCGCTCTTTTCAAGCAGCTGGTAATAATCATAGCCGTAGACGGCCCTGGCAATCACCTGCGGCAAAGACGGAACTGCTCCATTCTTCACCCGGGTCAGCGCCAGAATGAATTCCGTAAGATTTTCGTCCTGCGGCGCTTCGCCCAGGATATGCAACCCCGCCCGTATTTGCATATGCTTCAAGGTTTCGAGATAAGCATGCACACGCAAAATATAGTCAGCCAGTGACTGTCCGTCTTGCCGGGGCAAGTCTTCCGTCAAATGCAAAGCGGCTATTTTGCTCTCAATCTGCTCGCAAACCAGTGAGGCAGCCGCCGGCTGCTGTGCTTTGCAATGGGCATATTCATCTAAAAGCAGTTCCAGTTCGGCCAGTTCCTCATAGGTATCGGCCTGACTCATCGGCGGGCAAAGATGTCCGATAAGACAGGCGGCACCGCGCCGTTTGGCCTGAATTCCTTCCCCGACAATGGTAACATAGTAGGGATAAATATTCGGCAAATCCTGCAAGGCCAGTTCAGGATAACAGCAGCGCGATAACCCGGCATTTTTCCCCGGCAGCCACTCCAGCGAACCGTGAGTTCCCATATGAATGACAGCATCCGCCTGCCAGACCTCCCTAATCCAGGAGTAAAAGGCCAGGTAGTGATGCGGCGGCGGACAAACGGGTGAATGAATGATCTTGTCCGGATCTTCGCCAAAGCCCCGCGGCGGCTGCAAAGTAATCAGAATATTGCCGTTCAGCCTTCCAGGAACAAGCAGGCTGTCATCGGCGAAAAACACCTCTCCCGGCGGCAGCCCCCACTCCTTGATTAACTCTTCCCTGACACTCGGTTCCAGGCTGTCGAACCAGGTCTTGTAGTCGTCTTTGCCGACTTTACCAACCGCCTGCCCGATTTGTTCATCGCTGAGGAACCGCCGGTCATTGGTAACGCCGGCCAGCAATTCCTCCAGAAGCTGCCGGCCGGTACCCGGCAGACTGTCAATACGATACCCGTTTACCGCCAAACCTTTCAGCAAAGCGACCACACTTGCCGGGGAATCCAGTCCCTGCGCACTGCCAATACTGGCATTGGTCGGCGGATAATTATGAAAAATAATAGCGACTTTTTTCCGGTCATTACCGGTATGGCGCAGACGGGCCCACTTCTTAGCCTTACCGGCCAAGGCTGCGACCCGCTCCGGCAACGGTAGATAACGGCTTATCCCCAAATCGCCGGTTTCCTTACTGGAAACGACCCCGCCGTGAATTACCCCGTCAAATTCCGGCTGCACCACATTAACCGAAAGCTCTACCGGATTCATACCGCTAACATCTTCCTGCCATGAGGACTGCGGCCGCAGCAAATTATAGGCCTGAATGACAGGTACGTTCAGACGGCGCAAAAAACCTGACCGGTTTTGCCGGCTCAGCGTCAGCCCGACTTTGAAGGTATTGATTACAGCAGCAACAATGACTTGCCCCTGGTGATAAAAGAACTGTTCCACCGCCTGGCTGATGCCGGCCGCCGGCAAAGCCGGGTTATCCTCCCACAGGCCGAATATAGGCAGTGCATCAAGCCCCCGGGCATCCAGTTCCCGGATAAGGGCATCAATATAATCCGTATCCTGCCATATCCAGGACTCACGTGAGAACAGTATCCCCACCCGGGGGCGGTCGTGGGGACAGAGCATCGCCAGATAATCGGCCGTCGCCGGCACAGCCGCCTGCAGGCCGGGATGATAAAGCCCCTGCCAGACAAGTTCCTGCGGTGGCTGACACGCTAACGCCGCCTGACCGGTTTTGGCGGCCAGCCACAAGATAAGATTTTGATAATTACTGCTGCCACTGTATAAAATATAATCGCGAATTTGCTCTACTTCCCCATCAGTAAATCCACTGACCGTATTTGCCGTACCATCCGCTGTGGACATAAAGGCATATACCGCTTTGCCCTGACGCTTGAGGAAAGCCAAGGCCTTATCGGCCACATCACAGGGATAAACCGGACCTTGCCACAGGAATACAACCATGTCGCTGGCCTTCAGCGCGGCAGCCATCTGCGGCGACCAGGCGACTGAGTCATCAAAGAAAAAAAATTGCACCGGCGGCAGATTGCGTTTGCTGTCGGCAAGATGTTTGCCGGCCTGCTGCAGCATTTTGCATTGTCGTTCGACATTAGAAAAAATAGTTATCATCACAAAAACTCCTTTAACACCGGCCTGCGGTTATTGCGGTCTGCTTAATTTCCTTAACAGATACAAAAAGTAAGGAACTCCCAGCAGCGCTGTCATAATGCCTGTACGTATTTCGGACGGACACAGCAGCAGCCGCCCCAGTGTGTCGCAAATCAACAGAAACATGCCGCCGGCCAGAGCACTGCAAGGCAGCAGAATGCGGTGATCCGGGCCGACAAGCAGCCGCGTAATATGTGGTATGACCAGGCCGACAAAGCCGATATGGCCACTGACACACACAGCCGCCGCCGTCATCAGGGAAGCAATAAAGACCAGCAGCAGCCTAAACGGCATAATTTTCATTCCGACGCCTTTGGCCTCGGTTTCTCCCAGTACGAGAACATTAAGATGGCGGGACAGTACGACCAATGCGGCAATCCCCAGGCCAATCGGCCAAAAAGCCAGATATACATGCTCCCAACGCCGGAAATCAAGACCGCCAACCATCCAGAACAGATATTGCTGCATTTTTTGTTCATTCATATAGGTCAGGATACCGGACGTAATCGCTCCCAGAAACACACTTACGGCCACGCCTGCCAACAGAAGCGGCAGCACCGGAATCTTCCCCCGCCGCGTAACCAGAAGAAGTGTGCTGCCCACAGCAATTAGCGCACCGGCAAAGGCGAATAGCGGCATGTAAAACATGTGCTGAAAACCAATCCCGGAAGCAATGGCAGTCACGGCGCCAGCAGCAGCACCACTGGATACGCCAATAATACCAGGATCCGCCAAATCATTGCCAAAAACCCCCTGCATGACAGCGCCGGAAACGGCCAATGCCGCCCCCACCAGCAGGGCAACCAACGTTCGCGGCAGCCGGATATGCCAAAGAATCGCCTGTTGGTCCGGCGTAAAAGCGGCCGCGCTGAAACCCGGCACATGCCACTGGTAACCAAGGACTCCAACCACAGCGGATAAAGAAATGTCAACCTGCCCCAGGGTAAGGGAAAGAAGTATTGCGAGAAAAAAAGATAACAGCAGCACCAGAATTTTACGCTGGCTGCGTCGATATAAATTCGGCATGATAACCTTCTTTTTATAATAGTAAGTTAAAAAAGTTCCGGGTAAGCTGTCCGGGCAAACACTTCGATACTCTCCACAACATGCTGTGAAGTGACATAGCGGTACCGGTCGGATACGAGCTTCACCTGATTGTTGCGCACTGCGGCCACATGCTGGAATGCCGGATCGGTAACAATCTGCCGGCGGTAGGCGTCAACCCCGCTGTGCCCGTCATAATTCCAGGTAGGCAGCATAAATATGTCAGGATTTATCGCCACGATTTGCTCTTTGGAAAGACGGTTTTCGCCCTGGTCGATACTGTCTTCGCGGAGGGCGCCGTTCTTTATATGCGCATAGTTGAATATGTCGGCCAAAAGATTGTTCTTGCTGCCGATGACCCCGATAAAATCAAAGGCCAAACAACATTTTCTTTTATCCGGCGTAACCGGAGCTAATTTTTCTTCCAGCCGCTGCAGGGCTTCCTCCATCCGCTCCAGAAGGTGTTGTCCGTTGTCTTCTTCGCCCACGGCCCGGGCCAAATTTTTAACTTTTTGCTTTACTTCCGCCAAATTTCTGGGATTCTTGGATATGTATACGGGAATGCCAACCTCCCGGAGTGTTTGCAGTGCTTCCGGCCTGAGCGTGGCGGAAGCCGCCACAATCAGGTCTGGTCTGAGCGCGATAAGAGCTTCGGCATAAGGGACGGCCCGGCTTTTCACCTGAGCCGCCTGCCCGGTGGTAATAAACGTGATTTCCGGGTCATCGGCCCACCGGCTGAACGCAAGAATCCTGTCCATCGCCACAAGCTCCACCAGAATCTCATCAGTGCCATAGGACAGCGATGCAATCCGCTTGGGCTTGGCCGGCAGCATCATCGTGTACCCGCTGTCATCGGTTACAGTATAACCGCTCTGTAGGCCGGCCGTTTGGCCGGGGAGCTGCCTGGCCGGACAGCCGGTCAGCAGCAAGCAGGCCAAGAAAAGAGATACCAACCCGATAAATTGCTTACTTTTTATCCTTTTCCATAACTTCATTACGAAATCAAGCCTCTTTCCGCAACAATGCACGGCCCTGGCCGCGGCGTCTTGTTAGTGGTCCGAAATATAAAGAAAACACGGCTTGCGCCGAGCCTTTGGCGAAGGTGGAAGCCGATGTTGCCCTTATCCAGGTGAAAGTTATACTTTCTAGTGTGTGATATAGTGAATATAACAGGAAAAACCCATTGACTTCGTGTAAGATGAAAGTATCTGACGAAGAACTTCATTCTTACTACCTACTACCCCTAGGAGGTTGAAGTCAATGGGTTCTACATCAAATAATATTCAAGGTAAGAAAGGTTGTCAATTCTCTCAACTCCTTCGTGGAGTAAATTTTGAGCAGGTTTTGTTAGTAGCAATTGATGCGGCTAAGTTTCTACCTAAAGCACTTATTTGTAATTACTTTGGTGACATTATTGATCACTCGTTCTTTTTCTCTGTCGACAAACCTGGCTTGAATCTATGTCTCGCTAAATTGGAGAAGGCTAAGGCGACATTTAACATTGAGAGAGTATTTATCGGTATCGAAGCCACCGGGCATTATTATGAAGATATAGTTCGCTTCTTTACTTCCCATGGGTATACCGTAGCTATTATTAATGCTGCTACTACCCATGAAGAACGTTCCAGTGCTCTCAATTGGTGTAAAACAGATGATCGTGATTTAGTTGCTATCGCTTATTCCTTAAAGAATAATAAGGCTACCCAATCACAGCTCCCTACGGGACATTACCGACAATTACTCGCCTTAACCAGAGCTAGAAGACAAGAAATTAGAAAGCGTTCCGTAATTCGCATTGAAATCAGAAATTTGATGGACAAAATCTTCCGTCCCTTTCAAGGTTTAGTGTCCTTGCATCATAACCGTCCCAAAAAGGTCCGTATCTTTAGCGATTTTTTTGGAAAATCATCACTTTGGTTCTTGAAGAACGCCCCCCATTCATCAGATATCCTCCGACTTGGTGAACCAGGCTTGCGGCGCATTTCTAAAGAGCACAATTTAAAACTGCGTCAAACAACTATTCAGAAACTTTTACAAGCGGCACAATGCGCTTATTCACTCTCAAAAGCAGAATTAGAACCAGAACTTCTTTTGCTGCAACTTAAACTAAGTGATTTAACGCGATTAGATGATAATATTGACCGACTTGAAAAGGAAATGGAGATACTCCTTCTTCAGACAGATGGGTATTTGCTATTAACAATTCCGGGAATTGGTGCTGTTACTGCAGCCGAATTATTTAGTGAAATTGGCGATATCTCTAATTTTGATTCAGCAAGTCAACTCATTAAAAAGGCGGGAACCAATCCAATGGTAAGACAATCCGGCGGCCAAAAAGGTTACTATGGGCGTATTACAAAGCAAGGTAACAAGCATTTGCGTTACGTACTTTACCAGGCAGGTCGCAACATATGTCGTCATAATATTGATTTGAAACCGTTCTTTGACCGTTTGAAACAAAAAGGTAAGCATTCCAAAGTAATTTTCATTGCCATGGGTAACAAACTGCTCAAGATCGTATTTGCCATGCTAACAAAAAAACAGCCTTTTCACTCAAAAACAGCAAAAACGATTATCAAAAATGAAGTGTTAAAAAAGCTAAGGCACCAAAAATCCCTCGAACTATTATCTGCGTAAGCACGACAACATAGAGCTTTTTCGCTCTGGGACAGAGCGGAGATCGAATACTTTCTTGAGGCTATGACCTCGTCTGATAGCATTATCCACCTCGTCCTGTAAATGCGAATTGTACGTTAATATGAACTTGTACTTTTGCTAGATTGCATCCCTACAGTGATTGAAACGAGGTATTTTCCCGGTTCAAGTCCGAGAGGGGAAAAGCTCTTTTATTCTGTTCTTCGTCAGTTACTGTATGTTTAATGGTAATTTCTGTTAATCGATTAAGGCAACAGGCGTATTTGCTATGCTCAGATTTCATAAAAAATTATTTGACATAGTACGCTATCAGGAAAATAAGAAACTCCCGGCTGACATAATAACAGCCGGGAGGATTTTTACAGCATAAAGCAAATAAAAGCTCCTGGTCTATGACCAGGAGTGAATTTTCAGCAAATGTGCGCGGCCCTGCTTACAATCATGGCGTGACAGGGAAACGCAAACTGTAATCTCCTCCCCATCACTCGTGGGTAAAACGGCGATTTTAGACAGGCAGTTCTCCTGGCTCTGGATCATAGCTCTCCCAAACCTTCCCAAGACTCTCGTCCCAGTGGCATATCCTTGGGTTCACTCCCCATTACAGTGGCGGGACCGCGCCGGTATCACACCGGTCTTCCCTATTAAGCCCTAAAGGGCACCTGACTCAATATTATTCAATTTTCAATAAACCAAACTATAATATGTTTACTTTATCACTTTCTGTCAAGTATTGTCAAGTATTGTCAAATAATTCCATGCCAAAAAACCGTTGCCCTATGTCTTACTGTCCGGTTTTCCGGACATAACCCGCCATTCCGGCAAACCAGGTCCGCACCGGATAACGCTGAAAAAATAAGAACACAACCGGCAGGACAAGCAAAGTAAATACCGTAGACGACAAGAGACCGCCAATCAGCACCCAGGCCATGCTCACCCTAACCTCGGCACCGGCTCCCAGAGCCAGCGCTGTAGGCATCATGCCCACCACCATGGTCAGGGTAGTCATGAAGATGGGCCTGAGACGGGTTTTGCCTGCTTCCAGCAAGGCATCAGAGGCACTCATCCCCCGCCCCATCAGCGTCAGTGTATAATCAAGCAGCAAAGTGCCGTTTTTGGCAACAAGCCCGTCCATAACCAAAAAGCCGATCAGGGAATAGATGTTGATGGTATTATTAGTAAAGAACAAAAACAACAAACTGCCAATGAGTCCCAGCGGCAGGGATAGCATCCGGATGACCGGCGTAAAGGCCGATTCGTATAAGATTGCCAACAGCATATATACCAACAGGAGGGATAAGAGCAAGGCCTGGATGATTTCCCCATAGCTGCTGCTCATGTTGGCTGCCTGCCCGCCCCAGCGGTAACTCACGCCCTCCGGCAACGTTTCTTGTTTAAGCAACATATCAACCTCTTGCATTACTTCGTTTAACGGGCGGTCGATGATATTGGCCTGCACAATGAGTGAACGTTGTTTATTCAGACGGTTGATGCTGACCGGTCCCACTCCTTCTGTCACCTGCGCCACATTGCCCAAAAATACCGTTTTATCACCGGCCTTAACCGGAATACTTGTCAGGTCAGAGATTTTGAAACTGTCACTGCCCTTTAATCTGACCACAATGTCGGTATCCCTCCCGTTATTGTGGCTGTCATTAGGCAGCACTCCTGCCTTCTTGCCGCTAATCGCCCCGGAAAATGCCGATTTGACATCATCTACCGAGGTATTGAAGAATTTCAGCTTTTCCCGGTCCACTGTCAGCTTGAATTCCGGCACACCAACCCGGTAGTTGGTGCGGATATCTTTGACACCCTTGGTTCTGGCCAATAATTCCTGCAATTGCGCCGAACCCTGAATCAATTCCTCCATATCCGACCCTAATAAATAAATCAAAATCGGGGAGTGAATCTCAGCACCGCCTGACGCAATCCCGGCTACCGATGACTCGGTTTCATAGACACGCACCGCCGCCTGGGGAAGCTGGCGGCGGGAAAAAGTTCTGACATCGTCGGTGATTTGCCACACACTGCGGCTGCGTTCTCCTTTTTCCACCATTTGCACCGTCAACCCGGCCTTGTTGCTGCTGCCATCGCCAATGGTGCTTAAACAATAAGTCACTTCCGGGATGGATAGAACATATTCCTCCAATACGGCTGTTACCGCATCAGTTACCTCCAGGTTTTGCCCTACCGGTAATTCAACAACAACCCGGAAATTGCTTTCATCTGTCCGCGGCATATATTCGGCCCCAATTAACCCCAGGGGAGCCAAAGCAGCGGTGGCAACAAACAACACCAGCACCACGGCAATCACTGACTTGCCATGAGCCAGGCTCCAGCGCAGCAGCTCTTCATATTTGCTGATTGCGGCGGCTTCCAGCCTGTCCATAAATGCCCACAGGTTACCTGCAGGCGGCGCCGTCCCGGCTGTAAACAGGCGTGCGGCCAGCATCGGGGTGAGTGTAAAAGAAATAAATAAGGAAAATAACGTGGCGAAAACGATGGTCAGGCCGAATTGGCGAAAATACTGGCCTGTTCCATCAGTCATAAACGCAATAGGTAAAAACACCACCACATCACACAAGGTAATAGCAATAGCTGCCATGCCAATCTCATTGCGGCCGTCTTCGGCAGCTGCCGCCGGTATCTTACCTAATTGCCGGTGCCTGTGAATATTCTCCAGCACCACAATAGCGTCATCGACCAAAATCCCGATACACAAGGCCATGCCCATTAAAGACATCATGTTAAAAGTAAAACCGGCTGCATACATAACCAAAAAGGTGGAAATCAGCGAGGTAGGAATGGCAACCATAACAGCAACAGTTGACCGCCAGCCCCGTAGGAACAAAAATAGCACCAGTCCGGTGGTAACTATGCCTTCCACCAGCGCCATCAGCGTGTTATGTAAACAATTGTCAATATAGGTGGCATCATTGCTGACAACTATAAACTGATACTCAGGATATTCACGATGCAACAATGCCAATTGTTCTTCTACCGCCTTAACAGTATTGACAATATTGGCCTCACTGTTTTTGTACACCTTTAGGGATATCGCATCATCCCCATTCACCCGGGCATAGCGGCTAACCCGGCTGTCTTGCTCAACTACCTCCGCAATCTCTGTCAAGGGAACAGCCGCACCGGCGGCATTGCTAAGATATACCCGCTTAATCTCATCCGCAGAAGTATAGCGGGCAGCCAGGCGCACATCTCTTTCCGTCGTATCGTTATATACCAAACCGGCAGGCAGCAGCAAATTTTCTCCTTTAATGCAATCGGCAATCTGACCTAATGACAAATTATAGAGTAACAATTTGTCACGTTCCACCAAAACCGCCACTTCGCGGTCACGTCCGCCGCCGACAGCCACATCCGAGACACCGTCGGCCCGCTGCAGCCGTTCTTTGAAAATATGATCAGCCTTGCCATAGATATCGGCAAGCGTATACTTGGCTTTAACCGCAATTTCCATAATCGGCGCCGCATTGGCATCCCGCCTGCTAATCGTCGGTTCACCGGCATCATCCGGCAGTTGTTTCCGCACCCGGTTGATGGCCCGTGCTGCATCAATGGAGGCAATATCGGCATTGGCCATAAAGTCAAACTCCAGGATGAACGTCGCCCGCTCCGGTCTGGCAATCGCCATCAGGCGTTTCAAATGGGCCAGCGAAGTGAGCTCCCGCTCCAGCGGCTTAATGACACTTTCCTCAATTTCTTCGACACTGGCACCGGAATATTCCACCGAAATGGAGAAATACGGATTATTGACAGTTGGTAATAATTCAACCCCAATCCGGAAAAAACTGTATAAGCCAAGCACCACAAACAGCATAACAATCATCATTATGCCCACAGGACGCTGAATGGAGAAGCGGGTAATATTCATAGCTGTTTTCCCTTCCCGTCCACCTCAACTACCATCTCCGGTTTGAGCCGGGCTATATTACTGACAGCCACCCGCTCACCGTCGCTGAGGCCGGTGAGAATCTCCACCGCCTCATCACTACGCTGTCCGGTTGTTACCAGCCGCTGCTCGACCTGATTATTATCATTAATCGTAAACACGTACTGTTTGGCATTTTTTTCTAAAATGGCTGTTTTGGCAACAAACAATGTCTGCTGTTTGAGCAGCCCGGTAATACTGGCATGGGCAAACATACCGCTTTTTATTACAGGTTCGTCCCCGGTAAGCGCCAGCCTGACAGTAAAAGTCTGGGTTTTGGCATCGCTTGCCGGACTGATATAAATAATAGTGCCAGGATACTCCCGTCCCAGCGAGTCTATAGCCACCTGCACCGGCATGCCGGTCCGCAACTGGGCGGCCTGCTGTTCGGCTACCTGGCAGTCAACATAACTGCTGCTATTATCAATAATGGTCAGCAGTTTTGACCTACCTGAACAAAAGTCCCCGCTTCCGCCTGGCGGTACCCGATAATGCCGGCTCGCGGGGCACGCAGAATCCTGTCTTCCCGCTGCTGCTTTAGCGCTTCAAGATTATATTGAGCCTTAACCAGCGCCGCCTGCTTGCTTTCCAGTGCCGCCGGAACACCGCCGGCCATGGTCTGTTCCTGCAGCGCGTCCAGTGCTGCCTTGGCATTGACCATTTGCTGCCTGGCGGTATCAAGTGCCTCCCGGGAAATAGCGCCGGCAAGCTGCAACGATTCATACCGCTGATAATTGGCAAGATTCCGCTCATAATCCGCCTTAGCCTTTTGATAATCGGCAGCAAAAACAGCTTTTGTCTCTGCGGCTTCAGCCCGGGCCTGCCGCAGAGCTGCGCTTGTCTGGGCAATATCTAAGTCGATATCCTGCAAATCCTGTACAACCAACACTTGCCCGGCAGTTACCGTCTGCCCCAGTTCGACGGCAACCTGGGCAATATGTCCTTTGTATTTGGGAGCGATATCCATCTGCGCGACCGCCACCGTTTGCCCGCTCAGCACAATGCGTGACCGCATGTCCTGCCGCCGGACGGTCTCCACCGCCACCAGCGGCTTAATTACACTGGCTTTAGCCGTATTCCCTGATTTCTCATGGGCTTTCCAAAAGAACAGGGCACCGGCAAAAACTACAGCCACCACCACAATTCCCAGTATCTGCCGGTGTTTTTTACTGGCAAGAAATTTCCTCATTATTAAAGTTTGTTCACTCCATTCCTTAAGACTGCAAGCTACCACGATAGTCTGATAAGAATAGACTTCTCAAGATGCGCCAACAACCGCCAATTCATGGCTTGGCGGTTGTTGGCATTTGTTAGTCGTTTTTCCTGTTTATAGTTAATTTAAAATTAAAATTTATGTTTATAGCTTAATAAATAGTTAAATGGGGTTGCGTAATAATCAGTTCCCGTGTGGCTTAAGACATCATTTCTATCCAACAGATTATCTGCCGTTAAAGAAACTTCATTATTCATATCCATTTTGTAGGTGGTGCTCAGGCTAGTCAGTAAATATGGTTTCATTTCCCGCGAGAGCGCAGTGCTTGTTGCGGCGACCCGTTCTGTTAAATAAGTCCCATTCAAGCTTGTACTCCATTTATCTTTTTGATAAGTTACTCCTCCGGTCAATTGCAGGCGTCCATATTTTCTGTCCCAGTATTTTTTCGTTTTCGGGTCATTGCCTTTAGATTTTGTTTTGGGATCGCCATAATTGATCCCCCAGTTATACGACCAGCCATTTTTTCCGGTTATATCACAGGTTAACTCAACGCCGGTGTTCTTAAAATCTTCATTGTTATATTTATATATTCCTGTTGTCGAATCCCATGACGAACTAATATTATCTGTGATATCAATATGATATACCGCAGCCTTCCAGCTATGGCCACCCTCTACTTTCTTCCAGCCTATCTCATAATTAACACCGGTTTGCGGTTTTAATTCCGGTGACGGCAAAAGATTATAGGTGCTGCCGTACATTTGGTTAAAGGTAGGTAAAACAAACGACTGGCCAACACTGGCATATACATTTTCCTTTTCGCCTAACTTATGAATAAATTGTCCGGATGCGCTGAAATTGCTAAAATTTGAATCTTTGTCAGCACCGGCAGTCCAGGTTTCGCGGGCACTTACAATGAAAGAATTCACATCATTGAGCTTTTGTTCCCATTGCCCGTAAACACCATAAACCTTTCTTTCCTGTTCCATCTTAGTCGCAGTAGTGTTTTTAATCTGCTTAAAGTATTCATTTTTATAAGTAAAGCCAAAAATAGTATTGGCCCTGTCATTTATCTGCCAATGCTTCTGGGCGTCAATCCCATAAGTCCTGTCCTTTTGATTGGTCGAATCAAGCGATGGGCTCAGTTTTCCATTATTATCATAATAATTAAACCCTCTTGTAATAGGCTCATTCTGATTATAATACAGACTGGCTTTCATATTTTCATCACTATATTTAAGTTGCGCTATATGATACTTGTTTGTAAAAGTTTTATCATTTTGTAAATCGCCTGCTTGCGCATCCTTCAGTTTTTTCCAATTATCGCCGAACCATGTCTGATATCCATTTTCGTTTTCCATATAGTTATACAAAAACGATAAATTATCATTAAAATGATATTCTAAAAGTACACTCTCTTTATCAGACCCCTTAAAGGTAGCATCTCTATCCCCGGCGGCATCTTTATTGGTTTGAATTTTATCCAATCTACCCCATTTTTCCTTACTATAACCAACATTGAATTTACCCATATTAAAGGTTGTATTATAATTTCGCTGTCCATAATTACCAATACCCGTCGATACCGTATTATCAAATTGCTTTTTCATAATAATATTGATAACGCCGCCCATGGCTTCACTGCCATATAAAACCGCGCCGCCACCTTTTACTATTTCCACACGTTCGACATTTTCCACCGGAATAGAGTCCAAATAGTATTTACCGGACATATTAATCGGGGTTCCATTGATTAAGATCAAGGTGCCGTTGCTTACCCCGCGGATAATAATCGGATTTGACATCGTGGACCAAGGGTTCCCGTTAGGCCCATATGTAGTATAAGAAATGCCGGAGATTTTTTGCAAAGCCATTTGTATATTCTCAGCGCCGGTATTTTTCAAATCTTTATTCGTTAAAATGGTAGTAGAGGCAGGAACATCAACATCAGGTTTTTCATAACGGGTAGCCGTTACTACTATAGAATCAAGGGTAAAATCCTCCGCTTTATCAGCAGCTAAACCTGCTGTGCTCCCCCCACAGCATAAACCTGTAACTATGGCCGCCATCAACATACGCTTTTTCAGAACTGCTTTCTTTTTCATCATCATTCTTCCTTTCAAGATAAAAATTATATAGTAATTATGAATAAATAAATTAAGACCCATTTAATTCCAGAAGAAAGGATACTTTAAAAATGAAAATCCCGACCATGACAGCCGGGAGGATTTCTACGCATCAATCCAAATAAAAACTCCTGGTCTAGGACCAGGAGTAAATTCAGCAAATCTACGCAACCCTACTTAGAATCATTCCAAGGTGAGCAACGCAAACTGTAATCTCCTCCCCATCACTCGTGGGTAAAACGGCGATTTTAGACAGGCAGTTCTCCTGGCTCTGGATCATAGCTCTCCCAAACCTTCCCAAGACTCTTGTCCCAGTGGCATATCCTTGGGTTTGCTCCCCATTACAGTGGCGGGACCGCGCCGGTATTACACCGGACTTCCCTATTAAGCCCTTAAAAGGGCACCTGACTTAGCAATATATTCAATTCATAATAAGGCAAAACCATTTAACTCATTATGCGCCTTCACTTTATCATTTTTTGGCGGATATTGTCAAGTATAGTCGTCTTTTTGAACATATCTGTCAACATTTGTTGCTTACTCTGGCTTATGCCAGGATAAACTATATACCGGTCATACAGTCAAGTCTTTTTTTCCAAAGCCTGACCTGCTTTAAGATCCCGGTTTTTAAGCGGTTACCTGTCGCTTCGTTCCTCCAAGTCACCATCAATAGAAAGATACAATTGCTCCAGTTCCCGCAAAGTCTCTTGCTTGGCATTCCACAAACCACGCTGACTGGCCTCCAACAGGGTTTCGCCTATACGCTGCAGCGCCCAGGGATTGACCGATTTCATCCATTGCTGCAGCTCACTGCCAAGAGCATATTCTTCAGCAAATTTTTCATACATCCAGTCCTCGATAACATCGCTGGTAGCATCCCATTGGTAACTGTGCGCCACATAATTAGCCAGGTCTGCCGCTCCCTTATAGCCGTGCTCCTTCATGCCTTCGATAAATTTCGGATTCATAATCTCACCACGGAATACGCGCTTGACCTCGGCTGCCACACTGCGGATGACCACATGGCTCTTGTCTGTGCTGTCGGCGCAATAAGAACGGGGCGCTTTACCGCTGAAACTGCGTACACAGGCAATCATGCCGCCATGATAGGAGTTGAAATCGTCTGAACTGAGCAAGTTAATTTCCCGGTTATCGACGCCAAGAATGGTAGCATCCAGGGTGCTTAACCGCCGCTTAAACAACTCAGGCAAATACGCTCCGTTTTCATTTTCGCCATACACATGCGCTCCCCAGCGAACATACACCTGTGCCAAATCGTCAATGGTTTCCCAGTTTTTCTCCTCCAGCAGATAGGCAACACCGGCGCCATAGCCCCCGGGCGGACAGCCGAACATGCGGTAGGAAGCCTGTTTCCAGGCCTCCTCCGGGGCAATCCCCTGTTCCTCCAAATACTTGGCATCCTCGATAACATGCTTGCGGACATAGTTCACTTCCACAGGCTCTTCCAGACTTGCGGCCAATTTGGCGGCCTTATCCATCCAGACCACCGTGCAGGGCATACTGTCCCGCAGCATACCCGTCACCCGGCCTGTAACATCAATCCGGGGCCGTTTCAATTCTGCCAGCGGAATAGGTTCGATATCGACTACCCGCCCGCTTCCCTTCTGCCAAACAGGACGGATACCCAATAGGTACATAAACTGGGCAATGCCCTGTCCGTGGGTGCGCATATTGGAACCTAAAACCATGCCGATGGATTCGGGATAGCGACCTTCGTCGGCAATAAATTGATGGATAACGCCATCAGCCGTTTTCTGCGCCGTTTCCCAGGCTACTTTGGTAGGGAGAGTTTGGGGATCTATGCCGTAAAAATTCCTGCCGGTAGGCAAGACATCGGCCCGGCCGTTGGTTGGCGCGCCCGCCACCGTAGGCTCGATAAATTCCCCGTTCAAAGCGCGCAGCGTATTAGTCATTTCCTGTACGGTTTTACCCAGATTGGGGGCAAGGTCGGTACAGATATAACGACAGACACACAGAAAATCCGCTTTGAGCGTATCTTCCATCTTTGCGTAATCCTGCAAATGCAACAGTTCATCGACAACGGCTTCGTTAAAATCGTCTGCCATGAGATACTCGATAATTTCCGTGCTTTCCCTACGAATACGGTCAACCAGCTTGCCATAAGTAATACCAAGCCCGGCCGCTCTCTTGGCGCTGTCCTCCAGCAATTCGTAATAATCATAGCCGTACCGTAATGCCAATACTTTGGCCAAAGAAGGAATATTGCCATTCTCAATTCTGGTCAAAGCCAGCAGGTATTCCCGCAATGCTTCACCCTGCGGCGGCAGTCCCAGCGTATGGAGTCCTACCCGGATTTGCATGTTTTTTATATCGGTAATATAATTATGGATTTTCCCCGCATAAGCGTCAAAATCCCCGGTTTCTTCAATATCCTTGTCAAGATTGGCTTCGGCGGCCTTCTCGCGAATAAGCCGCCTGACGCTGTCCAGCGTATCGCTGTCACTGTCTTTAAAGTCCAAATACTCATCAAGCAGACGCTCCAGCTCTTCCAGCTCATCATAAACGCCCGCCGTACTCATTGGCGGCGTCAAATAATCCACCAGGCAGGCAGCACTGCGCCGTTTGGCCTGTACGCCCTCCCCAATGATCGTAACCAAAAAATGATATACATTCGGCAAATCCCCGATACAAATGTCGGGATAGCAGTCACAGGACAGGCCTGTGGCCTTGCCGGGAAGCCATTCCACCGAACCATGGGTACCCACATGTACCACGGCATCGGCTTTCCATATCTCCCGCAGCCAATAATAAAAGGCCAAATAATGATGCGTAGGTGGTGAAACCGGATCATGATAAATCTTCCCCGAGTCTTCGCCGAAACCGCGCGGCGGCTGAACGGTGATAATCACATTCCCATTCGGCATACCCGGGATTAACAGTTTCCCATCATAATTAAAGGCTTCGCCAATCGGTTCGCCCCAGCTTTCTATCATCTTTCCCTTGACAGTATCTGAAAGCCGGTCAAACAAACCGGCATAATCGCCAGGACTGACTTTTCCCAGCGCATGCTCAATTTGTTCGTCGGTCATAAAATTCCGGTCATTAGTAGCACAGCGGATAACCTCTTCCATAAAAATCTTGCTGTCTTCCGGAATATGGTCAACCCGGTATTCCTGTGCTTTGAGGGCAGCTAATAGCAGGCGGACACTCTCCGGTGAATCCATGCCTAATGCTGTACCAATATTGGAATTTTTCGGCGGATAATTATGAAAAATAATAGCAACTTTTTTATCCTTGTTGGGCTTTCGGCGGAGCTTTGCCCATTTGGCCGCCTTGCGAATTAAGAGTTCAATTCTGTCGGAAATGGGCTCATAGCAAATAACATTATCTTTGTCCCGGTACTTACCCGCTACCGGGGTGCTATGCAAAGCCCCGTCAAATTCGGGCATGGTAATACTAATGGAAGTTTCAATGGCCGTCATGCCCTGAATACTTTCCTGCCATACTTCGGTAGGCGTCATGAGGGCATAGACCTGCAATAAGGGGACATTGAGTTCCTGCAAAACACCAGGCTTTAGCGAGCCTGACGCGGTGAGAGAAAATTTAATGGTATTAATCAACACATCAATAACGGCTTGGCCATTGCGCATAAAATACTTGCGCAGCCCATCTTCGAGGCCTGGTGCCCCCATTTCCGGATTAGGTACACCATGGCTGAATAATGGGATAATATTAACATTCTGCCGTTCACATTCGGCAATAACGGCCTTCTGGTACGCCAGATTATCCAATAGCCACTCGTTACGATAAAATAGAAAACCGACAGTAGGGCGGCCTTCTTTGCAAAAATCCTTCTCGTATTCGGCTAAATCGGTATAAACCTTGCTGGCTTGCGGATGATAAATGCCATTCCAAAGCATCGGCGCCGGCTGTTCATAGCTGCAGCCGGCACTACAAAAGCGGTCAAAGGCCCAACACCACAGATTCTTAAAATTTTCAACACCGCCATATACACTGTACTTGCCAACCATAACATGGTCACCCGGCTCAAAGCCAAAGGAAGCGTTACCTTCCTGCTCCTCCCCGGCATGAATTTTAAAATTTATCCCCTGTTTGCGGAAAAATGCCAAGGCACCCTGTAAAAAAGGTACGTCCAGACTCACCCCCATCCATTCAATCACAACCACATTGCAACCTGAAAGCTTGCTCTCCCACGCTTCATCCCATGCGGTTTCAGCAGGAACCCAGTAAGCTTCCCCCATTCCGGGCAGGCGTTTTTCTTCCTGCAAAGAAGTGACAGATTTTTTCAGCAAAGCATAATAAGTATCCGTATCGGTTATAAATACGATTTTTCCCATGCTACTCTCTCCCGTAAGGTAATGCACCAATAATTAAAAAGGCTCATTAATATTTTAATTATTGTACGGTATATAGTGATCATACAGTCAATCATAACCGGTTTACGCCTGGTTAATGGCTGGTACTTGCCGGCCCCCCCGTTTAGACTTTCATTAAATAACGTTCCCTTGTCTGGGGTTTGCAATGACAGGCTGCCCGCGTAATCCGCTAAGATTTAGACACCGGATAAAAGGGATCTCGCCAGCCAAACGCAAAAAACGTACGCTAAGGAATTTTTTATAGATAAAAAGCCGTTTCTCCGTACGCTAAGAGAAGCGGCTTTGTTTATTCGAGTGATTTTTCAGTACCTAGGGCACTTTACTTTAATAACTTGATTGGTGTTGCCAATAAGAGATTTTGCCGGGTATCGACAACATAAACCACATGTACAATCTCCTTATCGATTAAATATAAGATAACGTGGTGCTTATATACAGGAGCCTTATGGTACCCCAGTTCTGTGAAGTTTGGCAAATTGACTGGAGCACCGTACATAAATGGGTTTTCCTTGATTATCTGAAGCTTTTCATATAGCGCATCGCGAAATTCTTTTGCGGCCGGAGGATACTTCATTGACTCTATATAGAAACCCACAATCTCTTTGATATTTGCAACGGCATTGGGAGTAATATTAACCTGATACTTGACCTGGTCGCTCATTGGTACGCTCCTTTAAATACAAATCGATATCGGCCATGGCTGCATCTATTGATAAGGATTTTCCTTGCCGAATTTCAGCTTCAGAGCGCAGCAAGTTTTCATACATACTGATTTTGGCCAACATCTTTTCATAGTGGCTGCTGCTCATTATCACCATATGATTCGAACCATTTTTTGTTAAATGAACCGGTGTATCTTGTTCAATAGCAAAAGCTTCCACGTCTGCCATTCTCTTAGATAATTCACTAATAGGCCGAATAATTGTTTTTAGCATGGCTTCACCTTCTTTTTCTAGTTTATTTTTATTATACCCGATTAATCGGAAAATATAAAGAAAATCTTCCGAAACAAAAAATCACTTATGCCTTATTAATATCTCTAGTTGCTCAGATTAATACCTGGGCCAAACCGCGGAACAGTTACCTAAAAGAATGTTTATGCGTGGCCATAAATAAAAGCCGTTCTCCCTTAGTGTATGGGAAAACGGCTTTATTCCTGCTGAAACTTCCTTAGCATGCGTTTTGCCGGCGAGACCCCTAAACTGTAATCTCCGCCCCATCACTCGTAAGTAAAGCAGCGATGTTCAGTCAATGCGAATTACTTGGCCCGTTTCAGCAGGGTAATTTCGGCTTCCTGTGTAAGCAAACGGCTGTTTAAGATATCTATTTTAGCTTCAATGCGCGGTAAGGCTTCGATTTTCTCTCCTAGGAGATGAACTATGCCGGTCAGTCCGTCAAAACCACTGTCCACCTTACGCTCCCGGTTGTCCAGCTTGATTTCCAGGCTGCTTACTTTGCTTTCCAGACGATCCATCCGCTGACACAACTCTTCGGTAACGGCATTATTATGCCCTGACATATAAATGAGTTGTTCCAGCATTTTTTCCAGGCTGTTAAACCTCTCCTCGCTCATATCTTCACCTCCGGCACAAATCTATCCCGAGTCTGTTTATCCGCTGCTACCTGTATTATAGTCCATTACTTTCGGTTAGACAACGCAAAATTTGGTGCCGGTTCAGGTTATTTTTCCCTGCGCAATCATGCCTAAAATCCGGCCGCTGAGGACGGCGTCATCTAATTTATCGGCAACCAGCGGCTCAATCTGCTGCCATACTCCATGCGGGTCGATCGCCAGCACTCTGTCGCTCAGCCAGTCGCCGTCTGTGCCGGACAGCCCTTTCAGTTGACCCTGGAGAGAGAGACGCTCTTCATACTCGGCTTTTAGCGCGGCCGCCACTCGGGTTTTATCGACATAGGTCAGATCATCCGATTTGAACACGGCCAGCATGCCGGCCCGGATGACGGCATCCCCCTCGGCTTTGTCGGTCATGCCTTTTTCGATGGCGGTGTAGAGCAAACTGTTATATTCGGTAAAATAGCGGAAATCATCCCGGTACAACGCCGCTTCCACGCTGAATAACATATAATCATAACCGGTAAGCGGCTGAGACGAGGCCAGGTCGTCGCCAAAACAAAGCTGAGAATTTTTGACAAACAGTTTGGCGGGATTGAATTTGCCGGCATCGGCAGCGATAACAGCGAAATAGCCGCTGGTCAGTGATACGCCGCCCAGATTGTCCGAACCGGCGTATTCATTGTGATAAACCAGACGGATGTCTTTGTCGTCACTGTCCAGGAGATCCTGCAGAGCGCCGACCGCGCTGTCGACCACCTTGAGGGTGGCGGACAACTGGCCGATGGTCAGCAGGCCGGCGACATTGTTGGCCAGCGAAAGGAAGGCTGGAAAATAGTCTTTGCTGACATAAGACATTAAAGCGGCGCTGACTGACACCGTGCCGCCGCGGTACGGCACCAGGTTGGTCAAGGAATAGTTCAATTGCACGCCTTTCCCCAGGGAGCTTTCACTCAGATTGAGCGCCAGCGGACCGGCTACGTTGGGCAGCGCTTGGGCGGCAATAGAACCGAACTGCAAGCTGACGAGCGAGGAAACCACCGGCACAACCTTGCGGAAGAGCTTGCGGTCATCTTTTAAAAACATTTCCGCCAGGCGTAGGCGAAAATAATGCTGTCCTTCCTGGAACACGATCTTTTCGACCTCGGACGTTACCGGCGCATACACATAATGCTTGGCTTCTTTCACAAACAAATTGGCAAACCAGTCAATCAGACTCATACTGTCCCCTCCTGTTGCCCAGCGGCAAACTCCTTTCGTTGCCGTCAGCACTGCTATTTTTTCGTATCGATTTTGAAAAAAGCGTTATACTGATCCAACGCCTGATTGGCACTCGCAATGGCGGCGTTGCGCTCCTCAATAACCCGGTTGGCATCATTAGTGGCCGCGTCAATATACTTTTGTGCAGCTTTCAAGTAGACGTCCACGGCGGCGATATACGCGGCGGTGGCTTTAACGTCCGCCTGCGAAGCGGGCGGCACCGGTACCGGCGGCAGCTGGTCTCTGGCGCGGGGATAATCCGCCGCCAAATTAGTGGCGGCCGCAATAGCGGGAGCCGGCGGCTGCTGCTGTTCTTCCGCCGCCCAAACCGCAGTTGCCACACTGAAACAACCCAGGATTACAGTCATACAGATTATTTTCTTCACAGTCTTTCCTCCTTTAGCAAAGGTAAACCCGCTTCGTGTAAGCGGCCGGTCTTTGCCTACATACCGAACTGGTCGGTAGCAATCCAGTCCATGTTTAAGAGCGACCAAAAATCGGCTGCCAGCCGGTTCAGCACATACTCATACGGCAGCCAGCCGTAACCTGAGTCGCCCCAGGCGCTGCCCCAACAGTTGCGGATGAGGAGCGCGCCGGTGGTTTCCCGGTTGTAGCAAGTATTTTTGATCTTGAGGGTGTCGTCATAGCCAAAGGCCGCCACGGCGTGACCCCAACTGGCTTTTTCGTCCGGTCCGGGTCCGGGAATGCCGCCCGGCACATCGGTCTCGGCAAAAGAGGCAAAGCCGTAAAAGCCGAACATGGCGGGCACGCCGGCGACCAGGTATTTTTTCACGCTGCACAGCACAGCGGCCGGCGGCAGGTTCAAGCTGGCCGCGTCATGGCAGAAATACTGCAGGGCTTCGTAGTTATCGGCAATGGCATAGACAAAAGCGGTCGGTTCTTTGTCAAAATCCGGCTCCTGTTCGGTATAGGGCCAGTATTTTTCCGGCGGCACGCCGCAGAGAGCCAGCGCCCCCATGGTATCACGGATATAAGTGCCGGTGTCGCCGGTCACGCCCTGCAGGCTGCGGGCGTTTTTGTAAATGAACAGCCGCGAGGCGGTAAAGTGTTTGCCAAAGGCCCGGTTCTGAAAGTATTCGATAATGGCGGCCGCTGCGTGAGCGGTACAGGACCCCAGCTTACCCTGCTCCGGCACAATCGTGCTGCACCACTGGCGCAAATCAATCTTGTCCGGCAACGGCTGGTCATCGTCGATCCCCAGCCGTTTGATGGTTTCCTGCAGGTTGGGATGGCATTCGGTATAATCGCGCAAATCGGGCAGGGGCGGACGCCAGCCGGTGCCCACCACTCTCCTGTCCGGTAAAAGGACGTGATGGTTCATGAACAAAACCTCCTTGTTTTGGTTAGGTGCAGCCGGTGTAGGAAACCCCCGGATTATCCAGACCGTTATACTTGAGGGATGATGGATGGCGTCCGGCACAGCCAAAAACCGGAGCCCGGACAACTGTCTGGACCCGGGCGGTGCTGCTCTGCCGGACAGCCGCTTAGAAGAAATATTGCAGCGTCATGTAGTACGTCCGGCCCTGCAGCGGGTAACTGATATTGGAGACACCATAGCGCGTTTCAGCGGCACTGGCCGTCTCGTAACAATAAGTCGAAAGCTGATCCGCCCCCTTATTGAAGAGGTCATTAATGCCGGCCGTCAGTTTGACCCTGTCGTCAAAGCCGTATTTCAGGCCGATATTGGTTAAGCCCAGCGAATCGTTCAGTGTTCGGGAATTTTTATAATAAACGCCGACATTATCCAAATAATGATATTCCGCAAAGGCATTGAGTTTGTTGCCGGGGAAACGGTAGCCCAGCCGGACATTGTACTCCCATTCCGGCACCCAGGGGAAAGGCTGGCCCTGCTGCCACTGCGCCGGCGTTACCAGGGAGGCCTTAGCACCGCTATTCGTGACTTGGGAATCGTTCCAGGTGGCGGCTAGCAGGAGGTCCCAGCGCTGCCATTTCATTTTGTTTTCCAGCTCGACGCCCTGGATCTTGCCGGCCGCGAGGTTGGAATAAAAGCCGATGCCGTAGGGATCGAGCGAGTAGGTGCTGAGGTTCTTAGAGTCCCGGTGGAAATAGGTCAGCGTAATGTCGCTGTCGGCGTTAAACGCCCGGCCCTGCCAATTGGCGCTGACGTCCCAGCTGACGCCGCGCTCGACATAGTTGTTCAGCATAAAATCGCTGTAGTTGGTCTTATAGGTCTCCCAGCGGGACTTGACGTTGACGCCGTCGCCGAACAGTTCGTACCAGTTGGGGAGTTTGTAATAGGTGCCGTAGGTGCCGCGGAAGGTCCAGTGCTCGTTCTGCACCTTCTTAAGTCCCAGGCCGTAGGAATAGAGCCAGCGACCGAAATCCTTATCACCCAGGTCGACGTCCATGGTCATTTTCTGGGCCTTGAGCACCGGTGTGAAGAACAGGTTACCGCTGCGGTTGAGTGTCATGGTATCCTGCACCTGGAAGTAATAGTTGTCGGTCCGGTAGTCTTTTTTGAAATACTGCTTATAGAATTGGATAACGCTGGTCACCGAACCCGAAGCCGGCCACATAGCAAAGTCGTGGTTATCGACCTTCATGGTCTCGCGAGAAGCGTTGAACAGGAATTCCACCAAGTGATTTTTGGCCGGCTGCCAGCTGCCGTCCAGGGTGCCGCCATAGAGCCGGCTGCGGAATTCATTGTCGGCAACAACGACGTTGTAGCCGCTCATCGGCGACCACGTCTGAAAACCGGTAGCTTCCTTATCCTGATAGGCGGTATTCAGCTTCCAGCCCCATTCCAACTGAGGCGCCGTCTGGCGCCGGCCTACCGTCAGCTCGGTCTTTTGCGTTTCCTGTCGCCTCCCGCGAATGACATTCTCGATCGCGGCCGGCGTATCGGCCCAGTCATTTATGGCACTGTCGGGGAAACGAGTCTTATTGTCTTTCCAGGTCAGTTTGGCAAACCAGTTGTCGTCCTGATACTTGAGCAGGGCGTCGGTGTTGTAGTAGTCGTTATTCAGGCGGTGCGTGGTCTGGATATAACGACTACCGTCAAGATTTCTATGGGTCGGCCAATAGTGGTCATATCTAAAGTCCCCTTCCGCCTGGTCGCGGTTTACCGCAAACAGGATGCTGCCTTTGCCGGCCGGAGCCGTTATTTCCAGATTGCCCGTATAGCCGCCGAAGGAACGCAGGCCCTGGGTAATGCTGCCCTTGGTCCCGGTTGGCTTTTTGGTGACGATGTTAATGGCGCCGCCTAGGGGTGAACCGGCGAAGCGGGCCGGGACATAGCCGCGGTAGACCTCGATGCGTTCGACGTTTTCCACGGGGATGGTGGACAAATCCACCGCCGCTTCGCTGGCCGAGTTCAGCAGCACGCCGTCGACGTAGATGTTGACCTCGCCGCCGGCGGAACCGCGGACTTTGGCAATGGTGTAGTGGCCGATGCCGCTGATCCGCTGCACATACACGCCGGGCACGGTCTGTAACAGATCAGGCAGATTCTTCATCTCGCCCTTGTACTCGGGCACAGGGATGACGGATACCGTGCCGGGGGAGAGCTTTTTCTCCCAGTCGGGCCGGGCGGCCTCGACGACCAGCGGCGCCAGGATATAGACGCCGCGTTCGCTGCCGTCGGCCATGGTCGCGCCAGGCGCTGACCGGTCTGATTGCGGGTTCCTGCCGGCGTTATTCACAGACTCGGTATGGCTGGCTTGTCCCGTTTGCGCGACCGGAGGGGCGCCTGTTGCCTGGGTTGATTGGTTATCCGACGGTAAGCGGTTGTTACCGTCGGTTTTAACCGAACCGGTCATATCGCCTTGCTTTGCCTGCTCATTGGGCAGCACCTTTTCCTCTTGCGTTACCGTGCCGGCCGGTACAGCCGTAGGCTCCGTGACTTGCCCAGCCGGACGCGTTAGCGAATTTAGGCTACGGTCCAAAGACGTGCCGCGGGCTTGGTCCCGGTCGGAGGATGACGGGCCGTTGAAGCGCCAGGACAGACCGGCGTTCACCTGCCAGTCGGTGTTGACCTTGCCGCCGGTGGTCTTGGTCAGCTCGACAAAGGTGTTTTGGTCTCGACCAGTCTGCAGCGTGGTGCCCAAGGCGAATTCGTACCAGGTGTCCTTGCCGGCCAGCGTATCCATTGGCAGGGTGGCACCTACCTCCCATCCGCCAGGTCCGCCATTCAAATTTTTATTCCATGTCAGGGCTTCGGCATTTGCCTTGCCGCCGTCCTTAAAATCATGGTTGACGGCCGCTTTGGCATAAACCAGGCCGCGCTTGCCGTCGCTGCCGAACTTCCGGCCGGCGGTAACGCCGAGGCGGCCGATAAGCATGTCCATCTCGTCCTGGTTGTAGCACATGTTAGTATCCTGCAGATAGCTGTAGCCCTTCATCCTGCCGTAGGACAGGCCGGCCTGGGGTTCCAGATACCAGCCGCCCGGCAACTCCTTTTGATAGCCGTAGCGCAATCCGGCCCCATAAGCCCATGTACCGTAATCGTTTGCATGCAGGATATCATTCGAATCAAAATAGTTATACTCATTGCTCAGTTTGGAACCCCGGACGGTGAAATCCAGATAGTGTCCCTTATCGCCAATCCAGGTGGTATAGAGACCGAGGCCGCCGCTTTTTAGATCGCCGCTGCCATGGTTATAGGCGACGGTATCGCTGCTGTTTTGGATGCTGTACTGATGGAAATCGGCCTTAGAAGTAAGATTGCTGAGAAACAGGCCGGTATACAGCTTGCCACCAAACAGCTTGCCTTCGCGCTCCTTGTCGTAACCAACCTGGATGCCGTTGTATGTCTGGCCGAAGCTGGAACCGATAGCGCCGCCGAAATCATACTTGCCGCGCCAGACCTGGGCCCAGGCCCCGTCACTGCCCTCGCCTAACCCCAGACGTCCGGCCGACCGCAGCTCTTCGCCCCGTTTCCAGAACAAACCGTCCTCCATGCGCCACAGGTTGCGCATGGCAAGCTGGGCGTTAGCCGCACTGAACAAACCCTGGGAGATGAAATCAGTCCGGGTAGCCGTCCAGTCTAGTTCATAATCTCTTGTAGTAACACCCTTGAAAGTACTTTCAGCGGAAGTTAATGTCGGTACAAATAAATATTTCCTCAAGGAACTATCCATATAATACGTTTCGGCGGAAAAATTCAGATTTTCGCCAACTGTCTTGGTCAGGTTGTTGATTCTAATAAGAGTGGGAATTCTTCCGGAATAAACGTTTGCTGACGCTGAATCCCAGAAATTGACCGCGCTGTCTTGTCCCCCCAGGCCACCGGTATTTTTATTATAGCGAATTTGCAATCGCACGGTCGCTGCCACTTTAGGCACCGCCAACTGAAGGTTGTTAAACACCAATTTATCACTTAAATTATCAAATCCATTGCCTCCGCCCACGTTTAGGCGGATTATAGAGCCGTCATGCAGAACAGTCTTCCCGTAAGTCAAAAAATTGCGGCTTGACGCCAGGTTTGTGCTATCATAGGTTCCCCACGGATTGTTCGGATAGTTTTCTCCGTATTTATACGATAGATCCAGTAAGGCGCCGCTTTTCAGTTCAAACGTCCCATAGACGTTGATAGCTTTGGCGTCCATCGGCCGCCAAATGCCGCCGCTGTTAATCAGAATAATGCCGTTATATTTAACAGAATTGGGGCGCTGCTGGGTGCCTGACCAGGTCGTCACTGTTTCCCCCGGGCCAACGGTCAGGTCCTGATTGATTATATTCGTCCGGTCCGGCGTACCGTCGTTTAATATCGGTGCCGCCTGCGCCGGCAGCGTAACACTGAACAGGGCAACCACTATTGAGGCCGCCAATAAGGAACGTTTGGCCAGCAGGGTCCGCCTGACTCGTTTCTTCTTACATCGCAAATCCATTTTCCCCTCACTACGTAAACTTCAAAAGGTGGAGGGAAAAAGCTTTCCCTCCACAGAAATTCCTGACTATTCCTTGGCTGCCGCCACCTGGTCGAGCAAGCGCTTGCGTTCGATGAGCGCCGCCGCCGTGTTGGAGGCAAAGGCCGGCGCGACATATCCTTTCAAAGGCATCCCGGCGGGTGCCGCTTCAGGGTTGTAGATCGTAATGCCATTGAGATAGGCGTTACTGCTCAGCGTCGTCAGGCTGCCGATAGTCATAGCACTGCCGACCTGACCGCCCGCATTGAAGATGGCCAGTTGATTCCCCTGGGAGAACCAAGTAGTTTTTGTATTTTCCGAATAGAGCAGCGCCCAGAGGTAGCCGGTCAGGTTATCTGCTTTAGTTATATAGGTTATAGCCTCCGAAGCCACCAGCGAACTGACCAAGACATTGCCAGCGCCGAGAATGGTAGCCACATCGGTAGAATACAGCCGCCAACTCATCACGTAGCCTGAACCATACTTGCCGGTCAAAAGATACGCCTGGCTACCATCACTGCTGAAAGTCAGCGCCCGGAAGTCATAGCAATCGTTGGGATAAGACGAACCTTCGGCGGTGGTAGCGGCCCGAAGCAAGTTGGTGACAGTCAAATCGCTAAGAGCGATTTTCTGGATGTGAGAATTGGGGTTCCAGGTGTTGATGTCATAATGCTGCGGCCCGCCGACGGCCACCAGCAGCAGGTTTGTGCCGTAGGGCTGGATGCTGAAAGCATTTTCAGCCGGCCACAGTTCGCCGGACGCCGGCGACGTGGTTGTGCCGTGCGGTCCCTTGTAGACCGGACTGCCGAAGGTCAAGTTGGTTTTGACCACCGTGCTATTGAGATAGGAGGCACTGGACACTAACATCAGATTGGTGCCGCTGATGTACAGCATGTACACGTTGCTGCCGTCAAGCTGCAGATCCACACCGTGGCCTTCCTGGGCGGTCGTGGGTTTGGAGAAGGTGAAATAATTGGTGGTATCTAAATTATAGGTCGAGCCGCTGGCAGCGAGCCGGAAGGCGGTGGCGGCGTCGTAGTCAATGCCGTAGAGGTAGAAGGTGCCACTGATGGTCGCGGCCTGGATTTTATACAGGTTGGCGAGAGAGGTGCCGCCCAGGGACCAGGTCGTCGGGCCGTACACGGGTGTGCCCCAGTTATAGCCGGACGGGATAGTGGCGGGAACGGTGCCGGTGAAAATCAGGTATTTGCAGGTGGGAGACTGACCAACCCACTTGGTGGCTGCAACCAGCACATAATCGGTGCTATCCCGCCGGAAATGGAACACCTTGGTGTCGCCAGGCAATCGTACGATGGTGCCGCCGTCGGTGTACTGAGTGACCACGCCGGTTTTCGTTTCAATCACCGCACCGCTGGTGCCGCCGGCGTAGCGGGCGACGCTCACATCGCCTAACCCGGTGGGAACCGTACTGTAATCATAGGCCGATACTGCCACAATACTGGACATACAAAATCACTCCTTCTTGTTGTTTGTGTTACCTTGCGACCGTCAACAGCCTGCGGGCTGCTGAGGCCGTTTCCTTGCTAACCATGGAAAAATGCCTCACCTCCTTGTCCAAAATTCCTATCACAGCCCGGCCAGGCATCGTCAGCCTGCGCAGCCGGGCGGATTGGCTTAGTCTTACGGTTTTACTCTGGCAATGATGTTGACGGACATGCCGGTGCCAGCGCGGACAACACAGGTTGTACACCGGCAAACCGGGCTGCGGCTGCGGTTATGAACCTTCGTTTCCCGCTGCGTTAAGACACTTTTGTGTCTTAACGCGACATTATCAAGTATAAAAAGTCCGTTTTCCTTGGAAAAGTTTTGCTATTGTATGCTCACAACCGGCACGTTAAATTAAAAAAAGCCTCCTGTGACAACAACACAAGGAGGCTTTTGCTTGTATTCCTACATAATGCCGGCAGAAAAACACGCATCTAATCCCCTCCCCATACCTCGCAGGTCAACGGTGATCGTCATGCAGGCAGTTCTCCTGACTCAGAGTCATCGCGCGGCCAAACCTTCCCAGGATCTATCCCAGTGGTATTGCATGGCTTTGCTCCTCATTACAGTGGCGGGACCGCGCCGGCTTTGAACCGGACTTCCCTATTAAGCCCCGTAGGGCACCTGCACCAAAATATTTATTTTTCCTTTGTTTTACATTATCGTAGCACAAATATTTCCATTTGTCATGCTTTTTTGTTCGTTTTATTTCGACATTTTTTACTGTTTTCCAGACAGAGCTAGCTAACAGGCGGTCAGCTAAGCTCTTTGGCATAATACAACCGGGATATTTTTTGTATATATTTTATAAACTGTTCACACAGCCACGGATCAAACTGCGCCCCGGCCCGGCGTTCAATTTCTGCCAGCGCCTGCTGGCCATCCAGGTTTTCTTGCGGGCCCCGCCGGTTGGTAAGTTCGTCAAACACATCACATATGGCAATCATTCTGCTGAGAAAGGGGATTGCGGCTTCTTTCAGTCCTTGCGGATAGCCTGCCCCGTCATACCGTTCGTGGTGGTAGAGCACGAACGGGCCTATTTCCTTCAAGCCATAGGCTTGAAGGATGGTTTCGCCATATACGGGATGAAGTTCAAACTCGATTTGCTCCGCTCCCGCCAATGCCCCGGCTGTACTTAGTAACTCAGCCGACACGCAGTATTTACCGATATCATGCATCATTCCGGAAGCAAATGCTTTATTCATTTCTGCGGCAGAAAAGTCCATGCAGGCCGACCATTCGAACATATGCATGGCCACACTGTGACAATGCCTGAGCGTACCGGGATGGTGCCTGCCCAACAGCGGCAGCAAGCGATCAATGCCTTCCATATAATACCCCCGTTTCTAGAGACTCGCGGCACCCCCGAAGGCCAAGCGGAGTATTATTTTGCCGTTACAAATAAAAATTCCCGGTATCAACCGGGAGTGTAGTGCAGTATACCAACTTTGTAATGGAAAATATCCAGCAGAGCAGTGTAACTGTAATCCCCTCCCCATGCCTCGTGGGTGAAAACGGCGACTGTCAGCTAGGCAGTTCTCCTGGCTCCGGATCCTGGCTTGCTTAAACCTTCCCAGGACAACTTATCCCAGTGGCATATCTTAAGCTTGCTCCCCGTTACAGTGGCGGGACCGCGCCGGTATTTAACCGGACTTCCCTATTAAGCCCCGAAGGGCACCTAACTCATGGTATGTAATTGTTGCCAATTAAAATATATACTGATTTTAGCCGGAAGTCAATAGACCAGGAGTACGCACCCTTGCTCGCCAGGCAAGATAGTGGCGATGACTTCCGGCATAACTGGAGAACTTGCCGCGGCAAACAACGAAATAATCGAGACTTGCTCCAGTCGTTTGGTACGGGTATTCATTGCCACAATAACTAATAACCTTTAATGAATCTTTCATTTTTCATATTAAATATATCTCCGTAAGCAGCATTGGCAATGCCTTTAATTGCCCAAACGCAATTTTGATTAGAAGCGAAAACATACCTGTCTGGAATATACGTGACACCATTATTCTGAAAAGCTTTCAGATGCCGTAATGCCGGATCATTCAAAAATTCTTTCCGATATTCTTTTGCGTTATCACTCAGCATCTCACGATTTGCTGAAAGAATAAAGAAATCCGGATTTGATTTTACCATCAATTCTTTGCTGACGAGTTGGCCATTGGGGATACCCATTTCAGCGATAGCGTTAATGATGCCGGCATGGGTACAAATATCATCAAACATGCACCCGCTACCACCATAACTATTCATTTGTGAAACAAGAAAGCCTCGCTTCTTTTCTTGTTTCAAATTTGCCAAAGTATTTTCGATTTCCAGCAAATTGGCATCTACCTGTTGTATAACCCGTTCTCCGGCTTCCCTTTCGCCAACAGCTACGGCCAGGGAACGCATGCTTGTTTTCATATCTTCTATACTTAGCGGCAGTTTAGAAATAAATACTTTGATTCCTAAATCCCGATATCCCTGGATTCTTTCTTCACTGGTACCATCACGGGTAATGATTAAATCCGGTTTGAGCATAAGCACTGCTTCCAGCGACGGATTATCCAATTTATACTTAATCTGTCCTGCTTCTTCAACCATATAGGAAATTCCAGGATCAGCCGCAATAGGGGCAATGGCAACCACACGTTCCGGCGGTACGATTCCAAGCAGCATTGTATCCAAATGAAAATGTGTTGTTAATATACGCTGCGGTTTCTCCGGCATCTGAATAATGTTGCCTGCATCATCAACTACTTCATAGGCGGTTGATATATTAACCGGCCCAACCGCAGGCTTTTCCTGCTGGGGCATACAGCCACAGGAAATCATACAAAATATAAGAATGAATACATTGATGATATATTTAATCTTATACGGCATCCAGATTTCTCCTTATCATAACCGACTTCGCCAGATTACCCGTCGCTGCGGTCTTCCAGCTCGCCTTCAATAGAAAGATAAATATTCTGCAGCTCCCTGACCATTTCATCTGTCGTATTCCACATGCCGCGCTGGTGTGCTTCCAGCAGCGATTCGGCAATACGCTGCAGTGCCCACGGATTAACGTCCCGCATCCATTCCTGCATGTTGGGATCGATGGCATATTTTTTGGCATACTGATCATACATCCAGTCTTCCATGACTTCACTGGTCGCATCCCACTGATAGCTATGCGCTACATAGTTCGCCAAATCCGCCGCCCCCTTATAACCATGCTTCTTCATGCCCTCGATAAACTTCGGATTCATGGCTTCCCCGCGAAACAGCCGTTTAATTTCGTCCTGTAAGCTGCGCATGACGACATGGCTTTTATCTGTACTGTCGCCACAATAGGAGCGCGGCGCTTTTCCCCGGAGGCTGCGTACCGAAGCGATCATCCCGCCATGATACGAGTTAAAGTCATCCGAGTTCAATATGCTGATCTCCCGGTTATCCTCATTATGAATGGTCGCATCAATTGTGCTAAGCCGCCGTTTGAACAACTCAGGCAGGTATTGGCCTTTTTCCTTTTGTCCGTAAACATGTGCTCCCCAGCGTACATAGACCTGCGCCAGATCATCAACCGTTTCCCAGTTTTTTTCTTCCAATACGTTGGCAACACCGGCGCCATAACCCCCCGGCGGACAGCCGAATAAACGGTACATTGCCTGCTTTTTAGCCTCCTGGGTGCTAAGACCCTGTTCTTCAAGGTAGAGAGAATCCTCCGCTACATGTTTGCGTACATAATTCATTTCCGGGCTTTCTTCAAGCTCTGCCGCCAGTTGTGCCGCTTTATCCATCCAGGCAACGGCACAGGGCATACTGTCTCTAAGCAGGCCGCTTACCCGCCCCGTAACGTCGATTCTTGGCCGTCGTAGCTCATCCATCGGCATTACCTCCAAGCCAACAACCCTGCCGCTGCCTTTCTGCCAGATGGGGCGGATACCCATCAAGTACAGAAATTGTCCGATACATTCACCATGGGTACGCATGTTGGCACCGGCCCAGAGAATAATCCCGATGGATTCAGGATACCGGCCCTCTGCCGCAATATAATCATTGATCACCGCATCCGCCATTTTTTTGCCAGTTTCCCAGGCAAGCTTAGTCGGCAGCAACCGCGGATCAACCCCGTAAAAATTTCGCCCTGTTGGCAACACATCTGCCCGGCCGCTCGTCGGCGCCCCGCCCGGGGCAGGTTCAATGAACTCACCGCCCAGCGCCCGCAGCGTATTGGTCATTTCCTGTACCGTCCTGCCCAGATTGGGGGCAATATCTGTGCAGATATACCGGCAGACAGTACGCAGATCTTCCTGCAATGCGGGTGGCATTTGTCCGTAATCCTGCAAGTTAACGATCTCTGCAACGGCCTCTTCCGCAAAATCCCGGTCCATCAGCGCTTCAATAATTTCGGCACTTGCCGCGCGGATACCGTCTGCCAGACGGCCATAGGTACTATTTTCGCCTGGCACCAGCTGGGCACTATTTTCCAAGAGCTCGTAATAATCATAGCCGTCTTTTTTTGCCAGCGTCTGGGCCAGTGACGGCACCTGCCCGTTCTCGATCTTGGTCAGCGCCAGCAGATATTCCCTGAGCACCTCGCCCTGCGGCGGATTGCCTAAAATATGCAGGCCAACGCGGATCTGCATATTTTTGATATCAGTCACATAGGCATGAATTCTGCCTACATATGCGCCGAAATCTTCCTCCGCGCCTTGGGCAAGGTCTTCTGCCAAATGCGCTTCCACGATTTTTTCCCGGATGAATGGCACTGCACTTTCGGCTTTATCCGGCTGACTGATTTGGAAATGGCAATACTCATCGACCAGCTTTTCTAATTCCTCCAACTCATCATAGGTACCGGCACTGCTCATGGGCGGCGTCAGATAGTCAATCAGACAGGCGGCACCACGGCGTTTGGCCTGTACGCCCTCACCGACGATGGTGACAATATAGGGATAAATATCCGGCAGGTCGCCAATTGCAATATCCGGGTAGCAATCAGTTGACAGGCCTGTCCCTTTACCTGGCAGCCATTCCAAAGAGCCATGTGTCCCAACATGAACAACGGCATCTGCCTGCCAAATATCGCGCAGCCAATAGTAATAGGCCAAATAATGATGGGTTGGCGGTGAATCAGGCGAATGATAAATTTTGCCCGGCTCCTCGCCAAAACCGCGCGGCGGCTGAACGGTAATCAAAATATTGCCATTTTTCATCCCGGGAACCAGCAACTGATCGTCGAAATTGAATACTTCACCAGGCGGCTCACCCCAGCCATCCGTCATCTGGGTTGTAACCTTAGGCGAAAATGTATCAAACAGCAATTGATATTCTGCCTTGCTTACTCTGCCGATAGCTTGCCGAATCTGTTCATCGGTCATAAAGCGGCGGTCATTTGTCGCACACCGGATAACTTCTTCCATAAAGCTTTTGCTGTCCGCCGGAATATGGTCAATCGCATATCCCTGCTCCTTCATGGCCGCCAGCAAAAGGCGAACACTTTCCGGCGAATCCATGCCGAATGCCGTACCTATATTAGAGTTCTTCGGCGGGTAATTGTGAAAAATAATTGCAATCTTTTTCTCGGCATTGGCTTTATAGCGTAAGGCCGCCCATTTACCCGCCCGGCGCACCAGAAGATTAATCCGGTCGGCAATCGGCTCATAGCTGACCATACCGTCATCATCTTTATGCTTGCCCGCAATAGGTATGCCATGAATGATACCATCGAATTCCGGCAGCGTAATGCTGATAGAGACCTCCATGGCTGACATACCTTCCATGCTTTCCCGCCATTGTTCAACCGGAGTCAGGAGCGTATAGGCCTGGAGCTGCGGAACGTTCAATTCCGCTATGACAGAATAGGCAAGGGCGCCGGAAGCCGTCAGTGAAAATTTCATCGTATTGATCATGACGTCAATATAGGTCTTGCCGTCTTTCATGAAATACTTGCGGATTGCCTCTTTCAATCCCGGCACAGCCAGTTCAGCATTGGCAATACCCTGGCTGAATACGGCAACAATATTAAAGCCCTGTCGCTCAGCTTCCTCAATCACTGCGTTGTGATAAGCAAGATTGTCCATCAGCCATTCATTGCGATAAAACAAGAACCCAAGGGTTGGACGGCCCGGTTGGCAGAAATCTTTCTCATATTGCTCTAAATCGGTATAAACCGTTTGGGCCCGCGGATGATAAATCCCGTGCCAATGCAATGGCTTTGGCAGCGCAAACTTACAAGCAGCCTGATCAAAGCGGCAAAACAGCCAGCACCATAAATTCTTGTGATTTTCTATACCGCCATAAGTTTCATACCGCTGAATCAATTGGTGATCCTCATCGATAAACCCAACAGAATCCTTTTCTTCGGCCTCATCACCGGCAGTAATCTTATACGTCATGTTATGCTGCTGGAAAAAACGGCGGGCACCCCTGAAAAAAGGGGATTCAATCCCCAGTCCCATCCAGTTCATAATAACAACCGTGGCTCCGGTCAGTTTCTGCTCCCATTCCTCATTCCATACGGCCTCTTTCTCCGCAATAAAAACTTTCCCTTCACCGGAGAAACCACCTTCATCCTCAGCCATTATTTTTGCTTTTGTCAATAAAGTATGCCGAATATCTGTATTAACGACAAAAATAATTTTTCCCATCCCATTCACTCCCGCTGATTCATTTAAACCATCTCAAGATGGCTAATACCCGTAGGTAACAGTGATTAACAGTTAGCTTTTCGCTATTGTACTCTATATAGTGGTTATACAGTCAATGGTCAGTCCTATTCTTAACACCCACCAATTCATCACTAATAAAGAAATATAGACAGGTTTACTGCGCTGATACGCATCATAGCCTAGGCGAGTATATCTATAACGCATGAAAAGGCAAACTAAAAACCTATATCAACTAAAATAAAGAGCTACCCTTCAGTTAGGTTTAATCCCTGCTGAAGGGTAGGCTAATATCTGCCGCGCAAATAAAATTAATAATTAGAAGTTATGAGTATAAGAAAGTCTATAATTAAGCGGTGTCGACCAGTATTCATTATAATTAATCGGATTATTTCTGTCTAACAAATTGTAGCCCGCCAGCGTAATTAGGTCATTAGGAGTAGCATTGTATTGAAGAGTAAGATTTAAATTAACATAATTGGGGACTCTATGGTCTACTGGCGTCATTTGGCCTTGTAGATTATAAAACGCCATCTCTCTTTTCGCCGTTACAAAAAAGTCTGTATTTGCAGTGAATTTATTTTTAGTATAGGTGGTTCCAAGAGAATATTGCAATTTAGCACCGGTTTGTTCCCAATTATCGTTTCCATTTTTAGCTTCAGGATTGCTGTAAGATACGCCAAGATTATATTTCCAGTTATCATTGAGCTTCTTGTTATATTCTATTTCGATACCTGTATTGCGGAATTGATCCTGGTTAATTTGTATGCTTGTATTGGGATCGCCACCCGGAAAAATCACAGTATCCTCTTTTACCCATTTGAACTTATTTTTAATTTTCATGTTAAACACTGCCAGTTTCAAAGATTCATCGTTATGAATGAATTTCATTCCTGTTTCATAATTCCAGCCTTCTTGCGGTTTTAATTTGATGGCGGTCGATACTGCCCCTGAACCATAAAAAGGAGAATTACATGCAGGCATTTCAAATGATTTTCCAATATTGGTATACCATGAGGTGTGATCGTTAATTTTATATACGGTTTGCAATTGCGGCAACAAAATATTTTGAGCGGCATCGTATTCATTTGCCTGCACGAAGTGTCCGCGCAAGCCAACTATAGCGGTAAAATCATCTGTCAATTGACGGGAATACGAAGTATACACGGCATAGCTGTCACGGTTAAAATTACCTCTGTGCGCGCCATAATTTTGGGTATAGTGCTCGCTTTGCAATGTGACCCCGCCAACCAGAAAATCTTTTCCATTGCGCAGGTGCCATACTTTTTGGTTATCAAAATTATAACTGCTTAAATCAGTATTCGTTGTTGCGTCTCCGCCTGGTCTGAACCTGTTTTTATTGTAAGCCAGTACGGACTTATAATCTGTCTCTTTATTATTATAAACAAGGCTAACATTTTGCCTATTATCATAATAATAGTAATTTTTATAAAGAGTCGTCCAATCTTTTGTACTCTTATTATAAGTATATTGCCTAAAATGACTGTCAGTATCGGCATAAGCATAATTAAAGGTTAGATCGTCCGTAATATTGTAGCTAAGAAATATAGCGTCCTTGGTTCCTTTTTCTTTGGCAATTTTTTTCGTACTGGTTGTATATAAACGATTATATTGGTCAATCGCACCCCTGTACTCCTTTTTATAAAACAACTCAAATTTATCGCCGTTGACGGCTGCGGAATAATTTTTATCATAATTGCCATAAGTCGTTGTAATACTGCCGCCAGCTTTGCCGTCAGGTTTTTTGGTAATGATATTAATAACGCCGCCCATTGCTTCGGCGCCATATAAAACTGCATTGGACCCTTTAACGATTTCAATCCGTTCTACCGCTTCAACCGGAATGGAGCTCATCATCGAGTTGACGTTCATTAAATTAACCGGAGTTCCGTTAACTAGTACTAATGTCCCTTTATCTAAGCCGCGGACCATAATGCGAGAGTACATTCCGCCGTAATCCTCGCCGCCTGACCCGTAAGAATAGCTATGTACCCCGACTACACGTTCCAAGGCGTCGTAAACACTGATGGCGCCCTTTTCTTTCAAATCTCTCGCTGTAATAACCGTAGTCGTCGCCGGCGTTTCTAAATCCCTGGTTTCTGTGCGCTGAGCCGTAACAATCACGGTATCCAAGTCATAACTTTGAATGCTTTCTCCTGCGGCAAATACGATCCCTTCACACAGTACGGCCCCAATAATTAGCATTGTTATAAGGGGCCTTTTACCCCAATGCTTCTGCTTTTCTTTCTTTTTCATCATTCAACTTCCTTTCATAACGCTTGTCCCAATGGCATAGGTGCCGTCTACGTCATTGCTGTCGATCAGGATAAAGAAACACGGCTTATGCCGAGCCTTGGCGAAAGTCATACTTTCTATACAAAAAAATCCGGCTGCCAAGGCAGCCGGAAAAAAGATACAGTTTTATGCTAAAAAAACTCCTAGTCAGTGACCAGGAGAATATTTCAGCAAAAACACATACTGACGCAGAACAACTTCTAAGCCAAACGTGCTACTATAAATCCCCTTCCCATCGCTCGTGGGTACAACGGTGATTATCAGACAGGCAGTTCTCCTGGCTCTGGATCATGGCTTACTTAAACCTTCCCAAGATCATCGCTCTCAGTGGCATATCTTAAGCTTGCTCCCCGTTACAGTGGCGGGACCGCGCCGGAATTTAACCGGTCTTCCCTATTAAGCCTTTCGGCACCTATCTTCTCATGGATATTCAATTAAACTCAGAATCAATCAGCGTAAACTTTAATCTATATACCAGTCATACAGTCAAGTCTTAACAATTCGCTTACTAACGGATTTTTATTATGAATGGTGACATTTTCCTTCGGTATTTCCCGAGAGAATATTCCTGTAGATTGCATGAGCCTCTTCAGAAGTTTTACCGTTCTCTAACGCCTTTTGGGCATGAATTACTGCGGAGCGGTATTTTTTGTGAGCTTCATCCTGGGGAATGTTTTCGATATTTTTAGGGTCGAAGTTCATTACTTTGTGAAAAATCTCATGGATTTCTTCCGAAGATTTCCCTGCTTCTTTCGCAAATTGAACGTGTTTCATGGCACTCTCATAACGGTGCTTGGCATGTGGGTCATTGGGGATTTGATATTCAGGATGTTTTTTTTCAGTACTCATTATTTTCACCTCTTTAAAAATTATCTTTTATTGTTTACTGTAATCTATATAGTGGTCATACAGTCAAGCATATTTTGCTCCCGCTAACAATTTATCCCGGAACTCTAACTTCTTTATATCCCTAAAAAATCATGACTATCCTTGACATAATCTACTTCATCACCAATAATGAGTATAGATGCACTTGGCTGAACAGGCACGGCTGCCGATCTTTTACAGTTCGCTGTTTTAGCTTTTTCCTACCAGCATCATATCTTAGGAGAATATTACCTATGACGCATGAAAAAGAAAACTACATCACAGCGGGCGAGTTAGCTTCGCTCTATGGTATTCCCAAGCAAACTTTGCTATATTATGATAAAAACGAATTATTAGTCCCGGCATTTGTAAACGAACATGGTTATCGTTACTATTCTGTTTCTCAATATCTCATATTGGAAATTATTCTAAATTTGCGAAAATTAAATATCCCCATTCAAGATATTAAAGATTATCTCCATAATCGCAGTATCAGTAATTTTGAGCAAATTTTACAGAAAAAAGAACAAGAATGTAATAAAATTATAGATGAAACAATAAAAATCAAAAATAGTTTACATATGTCTTTAAAAACAATAGAAAAAATACGCAAAACTCAATTGGACCAAATTCAATTAAATTACCAAGGAAAAAAATTCTTGCTGGTCAGCGAATTTTTAACCACAGATATGACGCCACGGGAACGCTTCAAAATTCTGTCAAAACATAATCAAACTGCTTTTTCCAAGGAACACTTTAAAGAATTTACTACCGGTTGGATTATCGGTAAAGATGATTTTTTTGCAGAAAAATTTAATAAAACACTGCAATTTTTTACGCCTGTTGCCCATACCAATGCCGAAAAATACTGCTTTGTTCGCCCGGAAGGATTGTATCTGACAGTCCGCTTCAAAGGAACTTATTATCAAAAAATGCCTTCCATATATAATAAGATTCTGGACTTTATCCAGCGCAACCGTTTAATAGTTGCCGGTAACGTATATGTTTTCCCCTTAAAGAACCATTGGCTCACAGCAGATACGCAAACCTATATCAACCAAATCTCTTTTCCAGTTGAATATACTTCCTAATAAAGAAACGACCCTTCAGTTGGTTTAACCTACGGAAGGGTCGTCGCTTTGTCCGGGGACTTAGCCGTTTTTTTAAAGATTATCCCTGTATTTCTTCCCCCTAGGGCCTGACTCAACTGTCTAGAGGCGAATTATAAAAATAGTCTTTTCAGAGATGTTCGCCTTTCTGAAAGGCCTGTTTTGAATTTTTGGGGACGATTATTTCTATTATTTTTCTTAGCTTTGGGTTGCTGGACTCTTAGCTTCAAAGGGTTAGCCAAATCGTAGGAAAGCTGGCTTAACATCGAGCCTGCATTAATTTGAGTCAGTGCAACATTGTCAGGCACTATGACCTGGGCTTGGGTAAAGTTAGCAATACCGACAACCCCGGCGGCAATAAGCCGGTCGGTTATAATCTGGGCCTGATCCGGCAACACCGCAACCAAACCTATGCTTACCTTCTTTGTAAATACAATGGATTCTAAATTTCGCAAGGATTCAATTGCTATCCCCAACTGAGGCAGCGGTACTCCGAAATTCTGCTCGTTTATATCTAAAACCGCTGTTACTTGAAAACCGGGTGGCAAGAAATTCTGATAATTCATTGTCAATAACGGTATTCCCGTTCCTACTACTATTGTATTCCAAGTTGTATTATACCCTAGAATCTGACCAATCCATTGCATTAAAAAATCAATCCTGTAACCAACGCCTTTCGTGCCAAACTCACCGAAGCAAGATAAGTCTTTGCGTATTATTGACGAACTTATACCGGTGCGCTGCCCTATTTTGGTTGAAGGGCACGTTGTTTCTCCTTCATCAAGCATTTTTTTCAGGGTATTATAATAGATTGCCATCCTAACTATAGTCAGTTTTGAAATCTCATATCGCATTTTTTGCATTTCCACATCTCCTTGTCATTAATTATTCAATTCTTCAGTTTTACCTTGTTATTTAGATATGGGATTACACTAGCTGCCAATCAAACATACGCAGGACCACACCAGGGCTAATGGTCGATGCAAAACTCTCACACTCCACCGGCTAAAGCCAATAATAAAATACCCCTTCCTGTAACAACCAGAAAGAGGTATTTTATCATATGAAAAATTTGCTTTTACTGAATAAGAATAACCATCAATAAAAACATTGTTTCTCATAATCCCCTCCCCATCGCTCGCAGGTCAAACGGTGATTGTTAGTCAGGCAGTTCTCCTGGCTCTGGATCTTCGCTCGCCCAAACCTTCCCAGGACCAAACGTCCCAGTGGCATAATCTTGGGTTCGCTCCCCATTACAGTGGCGGGACCGCGCCGGTTTTTCACCGGTCTTCCCTATTAAGCCTTTGCAGGCACCTGTCTCATCAAATATGTAATTGTTTGTTTCAAACTGACGACAGCCGTGCCCAAGCCTGCGGTAAAAGCAGGCTGTAACAGGAGCAAACAAAGAAACCCCTTCCTGAGCACCAGGAAGGGGTATGTACAAACAAAGCTCATCCAAAAAGTATCTGGTCTTGATCACCAGAAAAGATGATTCTTTAATCTCCTCCTCATCGCTCGTGAGTAAAACGGTGATTGTTAGTCAGGCAGTTCTCCTGGCTCTGGATCAACACTTACCCAAACCTTCCCAAGACGCTTGGTCTCAGTGGCATAATCTTGGGCTCGCTCCCCATTACAGTGGCGGGACCGCGCCGGTTTTTCACCGGTCTTCCCTATTAAGCCCCGTAGGGCACCTAACTCAACTGTATTATATTGTAAGATCATTATTAATCATATAACTTCTTTTCAAGTATTGTCAAGAAAATATTTTGTAAAGTGCATCCCAACATTAACAATCCTCGTCTTAGCATTAAGATATATCCTACTCTTACTTCGTTTTCTTGTCGCGCTTTAGACTAGACTTCATGTTAAAAACTCTGTTTATATCCTAGTAAGAAATTACAAGGTGCAATATAGTAATCGGTAGAACCCGACGAATACATAATATCATCACGATCCAAAATATTGCTTACACTAAGGAAAATATCACTATTTTTCGTTACACTGTAGTTTACATTTAAATTCGTAAGTAAATACGGTTTCACATCAATTCCGGTAGTGGCTCTTTCACCCAAATAAGTTGCATTAAGGCTGCTGCGCCATTTACCGCTTTTATAGGTTGCGCCACCATTCATTTGCAGGCGCGCATAGTCACGTACCCATCCGCTGGACTTACCATTTTCTATGGTCTTAGTCTGCGGATCGCTGTAACTTACTCCCCAATTATAGGTCCAGCCATTTTTGCCGGAAATATCGCAAGACAATTCAATACCTGTATTTTTCAAATCTTCATTGTTGTAGATGAAGTCTCCTGTCTTATCATTCCATGCTGCTGAAATATTATCTTTAATTGCATAATTAAATAAGGCAACCCGCCAACGATGATCCTCCGTATTCTTCTTCCAGCCTATCTCATAGTGCATTCCGGTTTGTGCTTTTAACGCAGCGCCTTCCTTGGTTTTATAAATCTGATGCAGATACGGCATTTTATAAGATTGGCCAATATTCAAATACAAATTTTCTTCGTTTCCTAATTTATGAATAAATTGTCCTTGCCCACTGAAATTTGTAGTATTCAAATCATTAGGCGCACCTGTTGTCCAGGATTCACGCGCACTCAAAATAAGCGTATTCTGTTTGCTAAGCGGTTTTTCATATTGCGTATAAGCCGAAAAATTGTTTCTCGAATGTTCGCTCTCACCACTTGGAGTATATTCTTCGTCTTGATACGAACCACCAAATAATAATTTTGCATCCCCAATATTCCAGTCCTTCTGTATATCAAATCCCAGATTACGATTTTCTTCTTTATCTATGCTTGTGCTTGTTTTTCCGGACTTATAGGTTAACGCATTTTTCTTTCTGGTTCGATCAACATAATAAATGCTTGCTTTTATGTCATCTTCCGCATAATTTAATTGTACGTTATTGCGTTCAACATCTTGTTTAGTGTCCACCGTTTTCGAAATATAATGATAGCTTGAATCTATTCGATTATAAAATAAACTTAGCTTATCATCAAACCGGTAGTTTAAATTAACATTGTAATTCTCCGGTCCTTTCCACATTTTTCCGTCGCTAGCAGCATTTTCCCTTGTTCCCCATTTGGAGTATTGATAACCTATCCCCATCTTTCCTGCTTGTAAACTTACGCTGTGATCCTGCTGATTAAAATTACCAAACGACGTCTTGATGTAATTTTGTCTTTCTTTTTTCGTAATAATGTTAATAACGCCACCGGTCGCTTCACTGCCATACAGGACAGAACCGCCCCCACGAATTACCTCAACTTTCTCAACACTTTCTACCGGAATGTCACTTAAATCGTATGTCCCCCGTATATTAATCGGCATTCCGTTAACCAGCACAAGTGTTCCATTTCCCACGCCGCGAATTACTAATTTACTGGTCATATTTCCCATGGACCCACCTGCAGATCCATAGCCTTGGACCTCTATACCGGTCATATATTTTAATGCCTCAAACAGATTTACCGCCCCGGTATTTTGTAAATCTTCAGTCGTATATACATCAGCCGTTGCAGCAATATCCACATCCTTTTTTTCGTACCGCTGCGCGGTTACAATCATTTGATCCAAGGTAAAATCAGGGTTCGTCGCCTGAGCAGCAGCTGCATTTCCCACATCGCTAAGCATAGAAGCCGTAATAAGGATAGTTAGAAGAGCACCTTTACGTAAAGTCGTTTGTTTGCCGTTTCTTTTCATACAACTATCGCTCCTTTTTTGAAATCAAATAGTACATAATCGTTCTTTGTTTCAAAATTCTCCGAACTTATCTTTAACCTAATTTGTCCCCTACTCACTGTAAGTCACGCTCCTCGAATCTTTACCGGCATCCTTGTCTATAAGCTATGATTCCAGGACAAGGTCCAGTTAAACGGCAAATCCCAGTAATCATAACCGCCATGGGTAATCACATTATTTTTGTCCAAAATGTTATTGAGGTTTAGGGTTACTGTGTCTTTGGCGCTCATGTTGTAATTGACGACGGCATTTAAGGTAATGGCGCTGGGGATTGTCTCGCCATATCTGTTATCTTGGCGCTTAGTCAGGTAGTTACAGGCTAAGCTTGTCTGCAACTTATCCATTTCATATTGCACCCCGGCGCTTACCTGCATCTTGGGATAGGTCTGTTTCCAGCCGTCCTTATCTTCCATCTCAGGATTACCATAGTTAAAGCCGAGATTAGCCTTCCAGTGATTATTAATAATTTTATTGTATTCGGCCTCAAATCCGGTGTTTCTAAATTTTCCTTTATTAATCAGCACATCCTTGCCCTCATTATCCTTATCGTAGTCAAACTTGTTTTTAAAGTCCATTTTGTATACGGCAAATTTCCAGGAACTATCGCCGTTAATGATTTTATAGCCTGTCTCATAATTCCAGCCTTCCTGGGGTTTCAGATCTCTGCCGCTTGCCAGTTTGTTCTTTTCGAAATATTGGTTTAAGGGCGGCATTTGAAAGGCTTTGCCGACGTTGGTATACCAGGAAGAGGTATCATTGATTTTATAAACTGTTTGTATTTGAGGAATAAATACATTCTGGTTTTTTACCGGATCATCAATCTTCTGGGCACGCGCCCCTACGATTGTGGTAAACTCGGGCGACAGCTGGTAAGAATACTGCGCATATACAGCATAGTTGTGGCGATCGGCTTCCTGTCCCTGCTTGACTGTATTCTGATACTCTTCCCGGCTGGCTAAGATACCTACCAGCAGATTGTCCTTATTGCCGCGGAGTTTCCAGCTTTTTTGTGTGTCTAGCCCTATATTTTTGGCTTTAAAGTTGCTGTCGTTAACTTTAGTGGTATGTGCATAGTCATCTGTTGTTTTCCCGTATAAGTCGCGACTGCCGAAAAAGGCGATGCTTTTAAAGGCATTTTCTTTATCTTCATAGGTAAATGTCAGATTATCCTTAACATCATTATAGCGGTATGTTTTTGCGTTGATTTTGGCACTTTTATTAGTAGGGTCTGTCGTTGGATCCCAATAGGGCGTAGTACCGTATTCATTATTACTTTCCGAACGCAGGTAATTAAAATTCCATTTATCCGATAGGTTAATCGTAAGGTTAATATTTTCTTTATCGCCTTCCCCCCTGTTTTGATAATAATTCTTAAGTTTGTTGCTGCTGATATCATCGGGCAAGGACGACCGGTCCGGGGAAGTTCTGTTTTGGGCACCGAACTCTTGCTTACTATAGAAAAAACCGACATTTTTATCGGTGTAATTGGCAGAATACTTTCGATACCCAATGTTGCCGGCTGCTATACCGACACTGGTCTGTGGCTCTCCGCCTTTTTTCGTAATAATGTTAATCACGCCGCCAAAGGCTTCCGATCCGTATAAAGTTGAGCTGGCACCCTTAACAATTTCAATACGCTCAACGGCTTCCATTGGAATACTGTCCAGGCTGTTTTTGTTTAAGAGGTTAATGGGAGCCCCATTGACTAAAACCAAGGCGCCGCGGTCAAACCCCCGGATAACCACCCGGCTGTCCATAGCACCATAGTCCTGACCGCCCGGGCCATAGGAAAAATTCGTAATGCCCTGAGTAAAAGCCAAAGCATCAAAAACAGTTCTGGCTCCCGAATTTTTCAACTCTTTTGCGTCAAGCACCGTGACTGTTGCCGGCGTAGCCAAATCTCGTGTTTCTGTTCTCTGTGCCGTGACAATGACTGAATCCAACGTAAAATTTGTGTCTGCTTTTTGAGCTGCATTTTGTGCAGCGGCCATACCAATACTGCTGAGCGAGAACAGTACCGTCCAGACCGCTACCTGTGCACGTAGCTTTCTTTTTTTGCTGCATTTATTCATAGAAATATTTCTCCCCTCATTGCTATATATTTTTTCCATTCACTACTTTCTCTTACTCCCGTACCTTTTCCATAGTCCAAACACTAATAGCCAGCAGCACCCCAATGTAAATCAACAGGACCAGCACAGATATTGCCGCCGGCTCGCCACCACTGCTGATAGCCCTAAGCGCATGACTGGCATGGGTTAATGGCAAAAGCTGAAGCAGCCACTGAACGAGGACAGGTAATTTGTCAATGCTAAAAAAGGTAGCACATAAAAACGACATCGGCAGCAGTACATAGGTACTAAAGTTCCCCATATCTTCGTGAGAATTAATCAGCATGGCAGCCACAAAGCCCAAACTGGCAAAGACCAGGCAGTTTAAAACAATAATAAGCCAAAATAGCACGGTCATCTGAAGTCTAGCGCCAAACACATAAGCCAAAACAATAATGATTAAAGACGAAATTAGTCCACGTAACGTGCCTGCCAGTACTTTCCCGATAATAAATGACAGGGAGCTGACAGGAGCCACCAAATATTCTTCCAGGGTTTTATGATATAACCGGCTCATGTTGAGCGGCGATGCTACGGAGTTAAAGCTGATATTCATGGAATTAAGAGCCAGGATGCCTGGTACTATGTAATCCAAATAATTGCCCTGGCTAACCTGTACGCTCCGGCCCACCCCCCAGCCGAAAGCGATCAAATACAAAACCGGGGTAATCATCCGGGAAAAAATAAAGGTTCCCAGCCTTCTCTGGAGGACAATCCAATCCCGCCAAAATACGGTTGCGATATCCTGTAACATTAGCCGGCCACCTTCCTGCCTGTCAACTCAACAAATACATCTTCCAGATTGGAACGCCTGATCGTTGTTGTCATAGTCAGCATACCGGCAAAGGCAGCCGCTTCACTCCGGCTGTGAAAAAATTTGGTTTGCCGGCCTTCATCAACATTCCATTCCACAACGTACACACCTAGCCGTTCACATAATTCTGCCGGGCTGTTTAGCGCAATCAGTTTGCCTTTTTCCAAAATCGCCACCCGACCGCATAAAAATTCCGCTTCTTCGATGTAATGGGTCGTAAGCAGGACTGTCAGCTTATCATTGGCCATACATCTAATCAAATCCCATAGTCGCCGCCGCACCTGGGGATCAAGGCCCACTGTCGGTTCATCAAGAAATAAGACTTTAGGCTCGTGTAAGAGCGCTCTGGCAATCATCAGCCGCCGTTTCATGCCGCCAGAAAGGCTCTGCACTTTGTCATCCGCACGGTCGGCAAGCTCTACATATTCCAGAAGCTCAAGAATACGTCCGGTGCGCTTCTCCCGGGGAATATGCTGCAGCCTGCCGTGTAATTCCAGGTTTTCCTGTACCGTCAAATCGGTATCCAGATTGAAATGCTGCGGCACAATGCCGATCATCTGCTTGAGTTTTTGCTCATCCTGCGGCAATTGCCAGCCATTAATTTTTAGCGTACCGGCGGTAGGGCGGGTCAGCATGGTCAACATCCTAATCGTGGTCGTTTTGCCTGCCCCGTTTGGCCCCAACAGGCCAAAAATTTCTCCTTGCCCAATATTCAGCGAAATTCCGTCAATCGCAGTGCGCTCACCGAATTTTTTGACCAAATTGCTTATTTGAATCATGTTACAAACCTCTTCACCCAATAATAGTTGTTCTGGGTTTCGCACAGCTGGAATCCCCCTTGTTCATCAACCATAAAGAAAAATTCCATCCTGCAAGCATTGTGTTTTCCCGCATGGGATCTATCTTGCGGTCACGAGCTAAGTCGAAAATTTATCGGTACTTTAACTGTACAAGCAATTTTTTGTCCGGTTTCTCTTACCTTAGCCGGCACAAACCGCCAACGCTGAACAGCTGCCACAGCCGCCTCATCCAAAAGGTCTGAGCCGCTTGAACTACTGACACTCACCTCACCGGCACGCCCATTTGCCAAAACTTCAATTCTAACTTCTACCGTACCTTCAATTCTTGCCTGGCGGGCCGCTTCAGGATACGACGGCTTCGGTTGCGAGAGGATGCTAGGACGAATAATGTCCCTACCTGATCCTGAACCTTCACCCGAGCCTGAACCGGAACCTGCGCCGGAGCCTGATCCCGCACCTGAACCTCCACCGGAGCTGGAACCGCTTGACGATGCTTCACCCCCGCCGCTTGCAGCGGCACCTGGAGAAGCAATGGCACTGGTGTCAACAGACTCAAGCGCCATGGCACTGACAGCCACTGCCGCCTCTACTGCCGCGGTTGGCTGCGAAAATGGCTGGGTAACTTGCTGCATAACCTGCCGTGCTGCCGTCTGTTGCAGCTGATTCACTGCCGCACTGCTTGCCGGCCACTGCTCCGGTAATGATGCTCCCCCCGGCGGACTATCCGGCTCATTTGATAATTCCAGTTCAATTAAGGTTTCCGGCGGCTCCACAGGCAGCAAAGCCTTTCCCGCCATCCACCCAATGCTTAGTAGCACAAAACTATGTAGAATAAGCGAAATAATCCAGGCTTTTCGCCACCGTGAGCCTCCTCCCCAATCCATTACTTATCCTTCCTTTCTGTCGCAATAGACACTCGTTGTGCACCTGCCAGCTTTAATTCATCGAGTACGGCTACTACTTTGCCGTATTCAGCCATTTTATCCGAGCGCAGCACAAACACTATATCCCTTTGTTTCGCAAGCTCCAATTGCACCCGCTTTTTAACCAGTTCCAACGGTATCTCTTCCTGCTCAAATAAAATACGGCCTTCTTTCGTAACCGCCACCGCCACACTGAGCGGCTTGTCATTTTGAGCTGAGGCCGCCTGTGGCAAATTAACAGGTATGGTCTGCTGATCAACCATGTAAAGCGTGCTCATGATAAAAAACACCAAGAGAAAAAAAATAATATCAATCATGGGAATGATCATAAGCTTGGGCTGGCGCTCAGTACGCAAGTTACGCATTTTCATGATATTTCTCCTGTTTGATATGCCCCATCACTAAGAGGCAAGTTTGCTCAATATTAGTAATCAGTTGATCTAATCTATGGTTAAAATAGCTGTAGACAAGCATAGCCAAAGTAGCTACACATAAACCGGAGGCAGTGGCAATAAGTGCTTCGCCAACCCCGCCGGTAATCGCATGGGGCTGACCGGATTTGATATTCATAACGCTGAAAGAGCTGATCATGCCGATAACGGTTCCCAAAAGCCCTAATAGCGGCGCAATCGTTACAATGGTATCCAAATGACTTAGATTGGTCCTGAGGCCGGCCACAGCTAAAGCCGCTTCCCCCTCAAGTATAGTTTCCACATTCGCACAGCCACATTGTAAATAGCGAATGCCTTTCGCTGCAACCATAGCGGCGATCCCTTGGGTCTGCCGGCATAATTCCCCGGCCGCCGTCCAGTCGGCGCGTTCCAGTAAAGGGGTAAGCTGTCCAATAAACTTCTGCATGTCGGTGTTCATTTTTTTATAATACAAAAACCGCTCCACACCGATCGTTGCCACAACTAACGAGCAGGCCAAAATCATATACATGACCGGCCCCCCCTTATGAAATACACTAAAACATTCCGCTATAAAGCTCATTTTTTATTCCTCCGTTTTGCGTTTGCCCATTGCTAAGACAAAGTCCTAACAATATGCATAATGTTTTGTTCGGATAGGTCTTGCAGACGGTAATAGGTTGATCCCATCTCCCTGGCCACAACCCGGGCCAGTCCCAGCTTAACAAAATCCCGCTCGGTATCAATAACCACACTATGTACGCCTGCCTTATTTATTTTCCCGGCTACTTTTAAAGCTTCTTCCATCCCGTCACCGCCTGTAGTTGCAGCCGTATTTACCCGGCCATCGGTAACCAAAACCAGTACCGGTTTCATTTCCTGGTCTTTTTGCCGGCGGGAAGCCAGCACTTTCAAAGCGGCTGACAACCCCTCCGCCAAGGGCGTTTTACCACCTGTCGGCAAACGCCGCAGGCATTTTTGGGCCAAATCAACGCTGCGGGTAATGGGCAAAAGCACCTCGGCGGTCTGCCGTCTAAAGGCAATCAAGCCTACTTGATCCCGTTTTTGATAGGCATCCTGCAGCATGGCGCATACGGCTCCTTTGACGGCCCGCATTCGCTCACGCGCCCCCATGGAACCACTGGCATCTACAACAAACAAAATAGTACTGCCAATACGTTTTTCCCGAATTTTTTGCCGCAGATCTTCCTGCTCAATGGCAATGGCACATTTGTCTCTTTTCCGGAACTTCTGATAAGGCGCAGCGGCCCGTAAGGTAGCGTCAAAAGCCAAATCCGTCACCTTGCCGCGCGGAATACCGGAACGCACATAACGCCCCTGTTTGGTATCGGTGCGCGTCAGACTGCGTTTGCCACTGCCGCGGCGTTCCTGACGATCCTGGGGCAAAGATAAATCCATCTTGATAAAAGGAAAGGTAGTGTCTATATCTGCCACTTTCTCCTGATCGCCGCCCTCATTCTGCGGCTGGTCAGCAGGCGGATCGCTCTGCTCCCGGGACTCATCCTGCCGGTCATCAGGCGAATCGGCCGGCGGTGGTGGCTGATTGTCTGATTGGTCTGGCGGATTCTCATCAGGAGGCTGCTGTTCATTTTGCTCTGGTGGTTCCGGCGGCAGCGGCTGCTCTTCCTGTCGCATGCGCTGCGGCAATACATAGCAAGCGGCTTCCTCCAGATCGGCTGGCAGCAGATAGGTTCGTCCGGCAAGCGCCGCAATAGATCTTGCTGCTTCTAACAGGAACAGTTCAGCCCGGTGGCCTGCCGAATTGGCCTTGGCACACATTTGCGCCGAAAGCTGCATCATTGCTTCCGCTATCGCAATTTTAGGCAGCAACCTTTTAGCAGTTGCCACCTGTTGTCTGATTATTTCAGTATCTGCCGCATACCGCTCTACAAATTCTGCAGGGTTTGCTTCATAGTCAAGTATTCGCCGCACAATCTCCGCCCGTACAGCTTCATCCCGCTCCTTACTGACAGCAGCATATAAGCCAAACCGGTCTAAAAATTGCGGCGATAGAGTTCCTTCTTCCGGATTCATAGTACCCATGAGGATACAAGCTGCTTTATGCAAACAGGAAATCCCCTCACGTTCCACCCGGTGCTGCCCGGTGGCCGCCGCATCTAAAAGACTGCCCAAAAAATCGTGGCGCAGTAAATTAACTTCATCAATATAAAGAATCTGGTTATGGGCTCTGGAAAGTATGCCCGGCAAGAAGCGGCGCTCACCCTGTTCCACAGCATACTGCATATCCAGGCCGCCAAACACCATATCCTCCGTGGCATTAAGCGGCAATTCAATAATTCGGGTTTGTCCGGTGATTTCTGTCAGCGAACGAACCAGCGTTGATTTGGCGGTACCCTTTTCTCCTGCTACCACAACCCCGCCTGCTTTCGGATTGACGGCAGCTATGAGTAACGCTCTCTTGACAGCTTCCTGACCGGCAATCGCCGCAAAAGGAAATATCATGCGTTGCATATTATCCTTCCTCTCGCCCGCTATTGTTCGGCAAATATGGCTTCGACTTTATCCCAGTCCAGCGTTCCGTCCTCAAATGGGCGCCGTCGCATCCGGTGAGGCAGCGCCAAGTGGGCGGCTTTTTTTACGTCCTCTTTTTCCACTTGCACCCGTCCGGCGAAAGCTGCCAGCGTCATGGCAGTCTTAATTACGGTAATGTCAGCCCGGTGGCCATCAACATCAAGGGCAATAGCCAGCCTGGCAACAAGCAGGAGCAGTTCATCGCTGATAGTTACCTGGGGCAGTAAGCCGCGTGCCTGCATGATACTCGCTGCCAGTTTTTCCTGTTCTTCCTGATACTGCTGAGCAAAGGTATCTGTATCCTGTTCATAGGCTAACCGCCGTTTGATAACTTCCACCCGCCATTCTGGCTTGTTTTCTCCGGCCACGGCCACCGATAAGCCAAAACGGTCTAAGAGCTGCGGCCGGATATCGCCTTCTTCGGGATTCATCGTGCCGACAAGCACAAAGCGCGCCGGGTGGGAATAGGACACACCCTCGCGTTCGACCGTGTTAACCCCCATGGCGGCGGCATCCAACAGCACGTCAACAACATGGTCATCCAAAAGATTAATTTCATCCACATATAAAATATTGCGGTTGGCCTGAGCCAAAATGCCGGGATCAAATTTCTTTTCCCCGTGCTTGATAGCGTGTTCAATATCCAGTGTGCCAACTACCCGATCCTCGGTAGCACTTACCGGCAGCTCCACCACCCGCATTTTAACTGACTGAGTAGACAGTTGTTCTTCTGCTCCGGCTTTATCCCGGCAGTTGTCACACAGATGGCCAGGGTCCGCCGGATCGCAGTGGAACGGACAGTTTTTACTTACTTCCATGGCAGGCAATAAATCGGCAAGCGCTCTAACCGCGGTTGATTTGGCTGTTCCTTTTTCCCCTTTAATCAGAACTCCACCCAACAGGGGGTTAATTACATTTAATATAAGTGCCTGTTTCATATCTTCTTGTCCGACGATAGCAGTAAACGGATACACTGCAGTATGTTTCAAATCGATTCATCTCCTTATTGACTTCCTATGTGTGAAGTTGACTGCAAAAGAAAAAAGAGACCTTCGTTTACCTAAGTACGGAAGGTCTCTTGACTAAAAAGCATGCAAAAATACATCTTATATATAATCCCCTCCCCATGCCTCGTGAGTAAAACGGTGACTGACAATTAGGCAGTTCTCCTGGCTCTGGATCTTTGCTTACTTAAACCTTCCCGGGATCTTCATCCCAGTGGTGTATCTTAAGCTTGCTCCCCATTACAGTGGCGGGACCGCGCCGGTATTTCACCGGTCTTCCCTATTAAACCCTTACGGGTACCTAACCCTGTTATTCTGTTTTGAAAAAAATTATGCTTTAGCAGGATGAAAAGCTCCCGACTGTCAAAGCAACCGGGAGTTTCCTACAGCAAACTAATAAAAAACTCCTGATATCAACTATCAGGAGTGAATTAGACTAAATCGCACAGTTCTTGAGATTAATCCAAGAATATGCTTAGCTGTAATCCCCTCCCCATAACCGCGTGGGTAAAAAAAACGGCGATTGTCAGCTAGGCAGTTCTCCTGGCTCCGGATCATAGCTTGCTTAAACCTTCCCAAAACAATTGTTCCAGTGGTATATCTTAAGCTTACTCCCCGTTACAGTGGCGGGACCGCGCCGGTATTTCACCGGTCTTCCCTATTAAGCCCATTAGGCACCTAACTCAATAATATTAAAATTTCATTACTTCTCATACTACAGAACATCACATAGTTTGTCAATACTTTGCTGTGATTTTTCGCACAAGCCGTGCCGCAAATAAATACGTTTCTACCAGCATCTTTATCTTTATAGACAATCATTTTGTTACTATTTCATACTGATTATCTCCCTGATCTCAATATCTCAGGTTTGATGGCTACTCACTATATGGGGATGAATTGATGTTTACCGCATTTCTTGCAACCCGGGAGCCATCCTGGACTTTTCAATTAGGTAACCGCCTCTCACGGATTTTTTTTAGTTTACGGGTAAGGGTTGACCTTCCTATCCCCAGATGAGCTGCGGCTTGTTCTAGTGTCTTGTGTTCAGCAACAGCTTTTTGGATCAACTCGTGCTCGAACTCTTTTACTTGAGGGCGAATTTGTGAGATATCGTCTTCAAAAGAAGTAGCCACTGCTCTCAATATGTTTGGTGCCACCAATCGTAGAAAGTCTTTAACATCTTCTTCCGGCTCAAATGAATCCACAAAAAAAGCTAAGCGTTGGATAGTATTCTGCAATTCCCGGATATTGCCAGGCCACGTATACTTTTCAAAGTATGGCAATATCTTAGCGACGATTGGTCTCAGTTGATGCTTATTTTCGGCGGGGAGAAAGTGTTCGCATAAGTGTTTGATATCTTCACGGCGGTCAGCCAGTGTCGGAAGTTCGATCCAAAGTACATTTAGCCGATAGAAAAGATCTTCCCTGATAATATTCTTTTCCAGTAAGTCCTCTGCACTTCTATTAGATGCTGCTATAACACGGATATTTATTGGAATTATTGATTCTCCGCCAATTCGCAATACTTCACGTTCCTGTAGAACACGCAGAAGACGTGTTTGCATTTCGATAGGAAGAGCATCGATTTCGTCTAAAAATATGGTTCCGCCATGTGCCAGTTCAAACAAACCGTGCTTGCCTTTACGGCGGGCCCCCGTGAATGCACCCTCCTCATAACCGAACAACTCGCTTTCCAGAAGCGTGTGGGGTAAAGCTCCGCAATTAATAGCTACAAAAGGATTTTTTGCACGTTCACTTGCGTTGTGAATACTCTGGGCAAAAAGTTCTTTGCCTGTTCCTGATGCTCCATAAAGCATTATAGATAGGTATGACTGAGCGAAATTTTTTGCTATTTTCTTCTTTATTTCCAATGTTTTCGATACTCCGATAATATCTGAAAAAGTTGCTTTAGCTTTAAATTGACTTTGCGCCGTCAATTCTTTCCGGATTTTGTGCTCAGCTTGCACGACTTTTGAAGACTCCATAAAACTAGCAACAGCACCTACAATTTTTGAACCGTATCTTACCGGAACGCGGTTGGTAAGTATGCGAGTATTACCGGTATCTTGGAGTTCACCCTCTTCAGATTGTCCCGTTTGAAGAATATGATCAAGTCTGGAATTCGGTACTATTTCGGCAATGTTTTTGCCAATTACTTCTGTGGCGCGAATATTCAGTGTTTTTTCTGCTGACTTATTAAATATTTCAATTTCGCCATGAGCATCTACGGCAATAATCCCGTCATAGGTTGCATCCAAAATAGCTTCCAGTCGACGTGATTTTCTGGTTTCTTCCCTTCGTAGTGAAGCCAATCGATCTGCTTCAAGAAAGGCTGATTGTAATGTTGCACGATTCGTTTTTAAAAAAACACTTGGTAATCCAACCTTCTGGGCATAGGCAACAGAAGCCCCGCCCCCAACTATGCAGTAGTTTTCGGAAGCAAGTGAAGCAATTCTTCGCTCTAGAGTTTTTAAATCAGTAATTATAACTTCTGTAATAGAAATATCCAAAACTTTTTCCATCAGGGATAATCCAATATACTGATCGCTATATGATGTTATCGCGATTCTTCTGCAATACTGCCGGGCTTCATTTAATGCAGCTAAAATTTCATAAGGCCCAGTATTAACAGGAATAACCGGCATGGAAAATTTCTCAGCCAGAAATTTGGCCGTACCACCACGGCTCATGAGTATATCAATTGGCGGGCCGTTCAAGGTTTCTATAATTTTACTTGCTTGTTCCAGCCACCCCTCATAGAACTCTACCGTTAGTCCTAGTTCTTCTGCAACTGCTTGTGCCATAACAGATAGTTCTTTATTCGTAGAGATGAAAATAATACGATTCATAGGATCCCTCTTTTCGACGATGATTGGTAAAAATTTATGGGTTCCGAAAGTACTTTTTGTTAACGCTATTTATTACTATATATCATTTTAATTAACGGTCAAAGTAGCTTTAAATCTATTCGAAAATTATTCGCAAAGTTCGTTTGCTACATTATTCAGTTCACCCGCTAATACGCTTACCTGCTGTGTAATAGCAGTTAGGTTCATCAGGGCAGTTGCAATGCTGACAATTGCCTCTTCAACTGCACGAACTTCTTCTACTATTTTTGTGCTGTTTGATTGGATGATAGCAACAATATCCCCGACGTTTTTTACAGATAAAGTTCCGCTGGTGGCTAGTTTTCTAATTTCCTCGGCTACTACTTGAAATCCTCGTCCATAAGCGCCGGCTCTTGCAGCTTCGATACCCGCATTTAGACTAAGCAGATTTGTTTGTGAGACAATTCCTTTTAGCAACGATAATACTTGCTCAGTTTCTTTAGCCTGTATTTGGGAGTCTCTTGCAGTTTGAAGCAATATCCGGCTTACGGAAGCAATTTCTTCTGTTTGGCCTGATACTTTTTCGCATATTTGTGCTATTGATTTAGTTTGAGTATTTAATGCATCTGCCAGTTGCCGGGTCATCTCATATTTATCAACAGTTATTGATGTGGCGAATGCTCCTACCACCTCGCCGTCCTGACTTAGAATTGGAGTAGCGCAGCCAATATAGGGTAAACCACGGGCCGATTGGTCAACCTTCATAAACACTTTTCGTTTTTCCTTCATGGCTTTGTCAACAAGACTACCTTTACGAATCGTTTCACCCACAGGAATGTTTAAATTGAGATTTTCTGCTGGCTTGTAAACTAAGTATTTTTCCCTGTTGGTGATTGTTATACCAACATTGTAAGGTAATGATTGCAAAAAAATAGGGTACGCAAGTAGAATAGAGTTAAGAATACCTGGTTCTGGATGCAATTTTTCTTTTCCTCCTTAGCGTGCATGTGATATGCCATAAGATTAAAGCATTTTATATCTCAAGATTATTTCAATGCATTTTTCATGCCAATAATATGGGTAAATCCTTTTTTAGATGACAGGCTAATTTTACTTTATACTAACTGGGAATTTTTAAATTTCTACTCATAGAATTATGCAAAATGATAAGTTGCATCAGGCTCACACATGAGCCTGAATTGTTTAAGAAAAGGCTCGTTTATGAGCCTTTTCTTTTTTCTCGACAAAAAAATATGCCTAAAACCGGTCGTTAGAGAATTGGCATGCTTCTTGCTTAGTTATAGTGTGACTGCAGTCTGAGAATAATGCTCCAAAGGAGGGGTGATAAACGCGAAAGAGGACGTACTGTATGGGACCTAAAACTTATCGTCCAGACTAAATACTAAAATTTATTAAAATGGAGGGGTTCAGAATGAATGATAAGAGAACCGGATACCGCTGGGTCATTATGGCATTGCTTTTCATACTTTATACGGTAGCCAATGCTGATAGGGCAAACATCGGTTTTGCATTACCCTATCTCCGTAAAGAATTTGCGATGAGTAATACTGAGGCAGGTGCTATCATTAGCTTATTTTTTGCAGGGTATGCACTTATGCAGATTCCTTCAGGTTTCTTGGTAAAAAAATTTGGTATGCGGACAATGTTTACTGTTGGCATGTTTTTTACTTCATTATTTACTGGCATGATCGGCATGGCAAACTCTATTCTTGCCCTTAAAGCTCTACGCGTGGGGGTAGGGGTGGTAGAAGCGCCAGTTGCGATTGCCTGTACAACTGCTATCAATAATTGGTTTCCGCCTAAAGAAAAAGGAACAGCATCAGGTATTTTTCTTGCCGGATCCAAAGTTGGTCCTTTGATTGTTCCGCCGCTCTGTGCGTGGATTATCTCAATGTGGGGATGGCGGGAGATTTTCTACTTTTTTATGGTTCCTGGGCTGCTATTATCTATCGCATGGTACTTATTGGTAACTAATAAACCTGCCGATAATAAATTTGTTTCAGCGGCTGAGGCCGAATACATAGCAGATACTACGGTAGCTCAAAAACAAGAAGGAAAAAAACGCGAATACAAGCTCTGGTGGGTAGATAAGATTGTACGTGCAAAAAAGGTTGATCTCCTTGGAAATTCGTCGCAGGTATTTAAATGTTGGGACATCTACGGAGCTGCCATTGGTTATTTCTTTATGGTGGGTATCGTAAGTGTTCTTATGTCTTGGCTGCCAACTTACCTGGTTACAGTAAAGAAATTCGCCATTATGAAAACGGCTTTAGTTTCATCAGCGCCTTTTGCCGGAACCGTTGTAGGTAATTTTGTAGGCGGTTGGGTTTCGGACAACATTTTAAACAAGCGCCGTAAGCCTATGATGATGGTTACCGCTCTATCAACAACTGTCATGATGTATTCGCTGATAAATGCGCCTGCTGATGCAACTCTACTGGCAATATTGCTTTTCGCAACAGGATTCTTGCTTGCTTTGGGATATTCGGCATTCATGGCTTATCCAATGGGCCGTGTAAATAAAGAAAGCTACCCGGTTGCTTTTAGCATTGTCAATACAGGCGGACAATTAGGTGGAGCAGGCGCACCTTTATTTGTAGGTATGATTTTAGATAAGTTTAACTGGGATGCGGTGTTTTTATCTCTGGCAATCGGTTCATTGATATGTCTGGCTGTTGTTTCAAGCATTATTGAACCAGTGCAAGATCCATTAGAGCGACCTAATTTCTAAACATTAAACCGCTATAATAACAAGTTTGGATCTGAGCGGAAGCTTACCCAAAAAGTAAGACTCCCGCTCAAGCTGGACAAGCTTATATATTTTTTTAGGGGGAGGAAAATATGTTAACAAATATGAAGACGGCAGGTGCATTGGAAGGAGTAACAATACTTGATTTGACAAGAGTTTTAGCAGGCCCCTACAGCACAATGCTATTAGCCGATATGGGAGCAAATGTTATCAAGATTGAAGAACCTATCAAAGGTGATGATACCCGCCATTTCGGACCGTTTCGAAATGACGAAAGCATTTATTATATCACCAACAACCGTAATAAAAAGGGGATTACTTTAAACCTAAGGGATCCAAAAGCAAAAGAAATGTTTAAAGAAATGGTCAAGAAGGCTGATATTGTTACGGAAAATTACCGCCCAGGCACTATGGAAAAACTGGGACTCGGCTATGATGTACTGAAAGAAATAAATCCCGGAATCATATATGCTTGTATATCTGGTTTTGGCCATTATGGACGCTATAAAGAGCGCCCGGGCTATGATATTATTGCTCAAGCCATGAGTGGACTAATGAGTACCACAGGTTGGCCAGGCGGACCTCCCACACGAACAGGTACAGCAACCGGCGATGTATTAGGAGGGTTATTTATGGCAATCGGTGTGTTGGGAGCCCTGCATTATCGCCAAAGAACCGGCGTGGGACAAAAGGTTGATGTGGCGCTAGTAGATGCAGGGGTATCTGCAATGGGAAATGTCAATATGCTTTATTTGGCTGACGGCTATATTCCTAAACGTATTGGTAATCGCTATGAATCAACTTATCCTTATGACTCCTTTGAATGCGCTGACGGAAGTTGTGTTATTGGTGCGGCAAACGACAAGTTTTGGCAAATACTCTGCGGAGTCATTGGAAAATCAGAAATTGCAGAACTACCTCAGTTCTTACGCATAAGGAACCGCTTAGAAAACCATGTAGAAGTTAAAGCGCACATTGAAAGCTGGACAAAAACCAAGTCGGTTAATGAGGTTGTAGATGCTTGCTTGACAGCCGGAATACCGGCCGCACCGGTATATGATGTTAGTCAAGTAGTTGAAGACCCGCATATTGCGCTCGATAGAGAGATGATTATTGAGCAAGATCACCCTAAAGCAGGCAAAGTTAAAGTTACAGGAACTCCATTCAAATTATCAGCCACTCCTACAACCGTCAGAACGGTTGCACCGGCTCTCGGTCAAGACAATCTAGAAGTTTACAAGGAATTCTTGCGTTTAAATGATCAGCAGCTAGCTGAGTTAAAAGCAAAGGGTGTAATTTAGAAAATAATTTTGAACAGTACGATTAGATAAAAGATGGATGAAAAGTAAAAGAGGCGATTATTTTGAAACTCCCTAAAGAAATTGAAATCATCGAGGTCTGTCCGCGAGATGGATTTCAAAACATAAAAACACCAATTCTGACTGAGACAAAAATAGAGATTATTGATAAACTGGTAGATTGTGGTTTCAAATGGATTGAGGCAACATCTTTTGTTCATCCTAAAGCGATACCGCAGATGGCGGACGCTGCTCAGGTACTAAAGGTTGTCAAAAAAAAGCATGCGGGCAGAGTAGGTTTTATCGCCCTAGCCCCCAATTTGTTTGGCGCACAACGGGCAATAGAAGCCGGTGCAGATGCAATTACCTTTGTTATTTCGGCTAGTGAGAAACACAACCTTGAAAATACCAGGCAAACCATAGAACAATCAGTAGCCGCATTTACGGAGGTATGCAAAATCAAAAGCGATTGCAAAATGCGCCTGGCTGTAGCTACAGCATTTGATTGTCCCTTTGCCGGCAAGGTAGATTTCATGCATGTTATAAGTTTGGTTGAGGCGGGACTGGCTGCCGGGGCGGATGAGATTATATTGGCTGATACTATTGGTACAGCCACTCCTTTACAAATAGAAGCCTTAATAAATCCGTTAACGCAAAAGTATCCGCAGGTTTCGTTTATCCTGCATATACACGATACACAAGGGATGGGGCTTGCAAATGTTGTCACAGCGCTCAATCTTGGGGTAACACGTTTTGAAACAGCGGCCTTTGGTCTGGGCGGGTGCCCATTTGCGCCGGGAGCCGCTGGTAATATTGCGACTGAAGACTTGACCAATATGATCCACAAGATGGGTATTTCTACTGGGCTTAATTATGAGAAAATCTTGCACGTTGCTCGCCATATTCAAGAAAAATTAGGAGTTGAGCCGATGGGACATCTGTCTAGAATTGCCTCTTGTCAAGGATAAGAGGCTGTCGTCACCTATAAATAAATTTGTTTTTTATTAAGAAAGGAGATAAATATGCCTAGACCTGTATTTAATATTGAAAAGTGTAAAGCCTGCGAAATGTGTATTCAGGCTTGCCCCAAGAAGCTGCTAGAGCTTAGCGGTAGTTTCAACAAAAAAGGATATAGTATCGTACATTGCAATGACGATAATTCTTGTATCGGTTGTACGTTATGTGCCAGGATGTGTCCCGATGCTGTTATTGAAATTTATAAATAGATGTATAGGAGTGAGAATAAATGCGTGAAAAAATCCTTTTGAAGGGTAATGAGGCTATCTGCGAAGCTGCCATTCAAGCCGGTTGCCGGTATTACTTCGGGTATCCGATAACACCGCAAAGTGAGATTCCTGAGGTTATGTCAAAAAAGCTGCCGACAGTTGGCGGAGTATATCTGCAAGCTGAAAGTGAAATTTCGGCAATAAACATGCTTTATGGTGCGGCAGCCACCGGGGTACGGGCTATGACTTCATCCTCGAGCCCGGGTTTTAGTCTAAAACAAGAGGGCATTTCCTACATTGCTGCAGCTAGTCTGCCTTGCTTATTGGTAAATGTTCAACGCGGCGGTCCCGGCCTTGGCACAATACAACCGGGTCAAGCTGACTATTTTCAGGCAACTAAAGGCGGTGGACATGGTGATTATCGCCTGCTGGTTTTAGCGCCTAACAGTGTCCAGGAAATATTTGACCTTACGGTTGAAGGATTCGATCTTGCCGATAAATACCGGATTCCTGTACTTATCCTCGCGGACGGCGCGCTGGGGCAAATGATGGAAGCAGTTTCTGTAAATGTAAAACCCGTGCTTGAAGTGGAAAAAAACTGGGCAATTACCGGCCGCAATTGCAGAAAAGAAACAAATGTTATCAATACACTGTCCTTTGACAAAGATGCGTCAGAACAAACAAACCGGGATCTACAGGCAAAATATGCCGCCGTTAAACAGAATGAAACTCGGTGTGAAAAGTTTTACACCGAAGATGCGAAATTGGTGCTTGTAGCCTACGGTATCACGTCGCGGATTGCCAAGTCCGCTGTAGACAAGGCCCGTGAGCAAGGTTATAAAGTTGGATTATTAAGGCCAATTACTCTTTGGCCATTCCCTTCGTCTGATCTCTTACGGGTAGCGCAAACAACTAATGCTTTTTTAGTTTCCGAGCTCAGCACTGGGCAAATGGTCGAAGATGTGGAACTCGCTATAAGGTGTCAGAAACCGGTACATTTCTATGGTCGGACAGGCGGCAATATGCCGACACCTGATGAACTATATCAAGAAATAGTGAAAATTTTCGCTGAGGGAGGAAAGTAGGATGCAGGAAAAACTGTTTGCAATTACTGAAGGTCTTAAAGATACACCGACTCATTATTGTCCAGGCTGTCATCACGGCATTATTCACAGGCTGATTGCGGAAGTAATTGAAGAACTAAATGTACTTGAAAAGACAATACTGGTTGATCCGGTGGGTTGCTCTGTTCTTGCCCATAACTATTTTAATGTTGACGCCATCCAAGCTGCTCACGGGCGAGCACCGGCCGTGGCTACCGCAGTTAAACGGACAAAGCCTGATTCTGTGGTGTTTACCTATCAGGGGGACGGTGATCTGGCAGCCATTGGCTGCGCAGAAATCGTGCATGCTGCCATGCGTGGCGAAAATTTTACCGCAATATTTATTAATAATGCTATTTATGGAATGACAGGTGGGCAGATGGCACCTACGACACTTGAAGGTCAAGTTACAGCAACTTCACCTTACGGACGAAAAAAAGAGTTAGCTGGCAAGCCTATGAGGGTATCGGAACTGTTGGCCACTCTGGAAGCACCAAAATATATCGCACGGGTTGCGGTAAACACTCCGGCAAACGTTAACAAAGCCAAAGCGGCAATCAAGGAAGCCTTTTCAAGACAAATTCGAGGTGAAGGATTTACATTTGTGGAAGTTTTGTCTACTTGTCCGACTAACTGGGGGCTGAGCCCGGTAAAATCGAATAAATTTGTTGAAGAAAGCATGATGCCGTACTACCCTCTGGGAGTTTATAAGGATTCGGAGGGAAAGCAATAATGACACATGAAATAATTTGTGCTGGCTTCGGTGGTCAGGGAGTATTATTAATTGGACGTCTGGTAACATATGCGGGAATGCTGGCAGATAAGCAGGTATCCTGGATGCCTGCTTATGGTCCTGAAATGCGTGGCGGGACGGCATCATGTTCGGTAATTGTTTCTGACGAAGAAATAGCGTCCCCGGTTGTATCAAAACCAACTGTTTTGGTTGCGATGAATCAGCCTTCGCTTGAAAAATTCGAGCCAACGGTTCAAGCCGGCGGAGTAGTAATAATAAATAAATCTCTTACTGGAGTTTCTACTACACGGGATGATGTAAACGCTTATTACGTTCCTCTAAACGAGCTTGCTCTGGAAGCCGGCAACGCACGGTATGCGAATATGGTTGCACTAGGTGCGTTAATCGGAGCAACTAATATGGTTCCCCTTGAAGAAGTTAGAAACACACTTGCTAAAAACTTTGCAAAAAAACCGGAAGTGGTTGAACCTAATATGCAAGCAGTTATGCGCGGCGTGCAGTTTGTATGTGATAGTAAAAACTCCAGTAACTATTAAATGTTGCAATCTTATTGAGCTGCTGTGAGATAATTTTGTTTTATCGGCAAGGGAAAATATGATTATAGGCTGTTTCCCTGCTATCTCAATGGTTAGATAAGGTGGTGAAGTTGAGTGGAAGATATGAGAGATAAGAGTATCTTTTATAATAGTGGTCCGAAATTAAAAATATTTCTTGGAGAGTATGGAAGTGGGAAGACTGAGCTTGCAATTAATTATGCGATACAAATAAAGAAGCTAGGCTATAATACAGCGCTTGTTGATATGGACATTGTAAAGCCTTACTTCCATAGCCGTGAGCAAAGGAGCTTATTGGAGCAGCGAGGTGTAGATGTTGTAGCCGCGGATCAAAGGTTAACAAATGCCGAACTGCCGGTACTTCCGCATGATTTAAACAGAGTTCTTTATCAGAATGATTATAGAGTGTTAATGGATGTTGGGGGGAGAGATTCTGCCATTGTGCTGGGGCAATTTTTTGAAAAAATTACAACTAACCCGTATCAGGCTATGCTTGTCATAAATGCGTTAAGGCCTTTTACCAGTACGATTTCGGGTGTATTGGAAGTATATCATCGGATTGAAAATGCATGCGGCCTTAAAATATCTAGTCTAATCAGTAACACAAATTTAGGCAGGGACACAACTGAAGAACATATTCAAAAAGGTATCGCTTTGGTAGAAAATGTGTCTAAACATTTAATGCTACCTATTCATTGTATTGTGATCCCCGAGTGGTTAGGACAATCTAAAAAATTAAGTACACAACATAAAATCTTTACTTTACATCCTTATATACAATTTCCATGGCAAAAATAGCCTGTTCCTTTGCGAATATATGTTAAATTTTACATGTTCAGCTAAAATTACACTAAAAGCTGGGTTCTTAGGAACCCAGCTTTTGGATTGTAACACTTAGTTGAACAATTTTTATAGGGCGAATGCCTGAATTTCACTGGCGATAATAATCAATTAAATCATGATATGTCGAAGCACTGACAACAACGGCATAAGGAGTTTGTCCATATAAATATTGCTACATTGTAGCAGCAGCAATATGATTTTTTTCATATTTTATAACATAATTGCTGTCCATTATCACTTGCCGGGTGGCAATGTGCTTCATCAAGGCGTTGCTGTGGGTTACGGCAATAAGGCCGATGCTTCTCTTTTCTACTTCTTTCAGTAGAAAACTCCATATCTGGCTTTGGGTGATAAGATCAAGCATCGTGCTGATTTCGTCGGCGATAAGAAACTTCGTCCGCTTCCCCAACGCCCTGGCAATACAAAACCGCTGCACCTCACCGCCGGATAACTCCCCGGGAAACCGGTTAAACCAATCGCGCTCAATCCCTAATTCATCCATAATCCGGTCCTCAATCTCGTCCCCTTCCGCAATCGTATCCTTCATTCGCAAACGAGGATTTACAGATTTTTCCGGATGCTGCCAAATCATCTGAACAGGACAATAGCCCTTCATTTTATGAATGTCCTGACCGTCTAACAGTACTTGCCCCTGTTTCGGTTGTATATAACCGGATAAAATCTGGCACAGTGTAGTTTTGCCAAAACCACTTGGAGCCACAATACCCACCCGCTCATGATTACCCATAGTAAGCTGGAAATTCTTCAGAATCGTTACCCCTTGTTTATACCCAAATGATATATCTTTTGCCTCTAACATCATCATTACCCGCTCCTCACTCAGCATGAATACAGCGAACAGTGCCACAGCGTATCACCTGTTCCGGGATATCGCCTTCGCATTCCGGTGTAAATTGTAGGCACCTAGGCCCAAAAGAACAACCCTTAGGCATATCTTTCACATAGGGCTGATTCCCGGGAAAGGGCTGAAATCCGTTTTGGGGCAAAGCCCGCCATAATGCCTTTGTATAAGGATGGCGAAGTGTATCCATCGATTGAAAGTCCGCTACCGGTGCTTCTTCAACAGTCGTGCCGGCATAAAAAACAGCAATTCTGTCGGCTACTTCCAACGCCAATTCAATATCATGAGTAATAAGGAGCACGCCGTTGCCTTTATCGGCAAATTCACGAAAATGGCGCATGGCATTTTTAGCGGCTTCCAAATGAAGGCCGGGCGTAGGTTCATCCGCAATGATTAAACGCGGATTCTCCATCATCGCAGTGGAAAGAAGAACCCGCCGCGCCATACCGCCTGACAGTTCAAAGGGATACAGATCGGCGGTGTTTTTCTGCAAGTTATAATAGGAAAAAAGTTCCTCTTGCCTTCTACGCACACTCTCTTCTTTGCACTCTTTCCGTACCTGTTCACCAATTTTCTCCAGCGGATCAAGATAGTTCACACTTTGCGGAACCAAAACGATTTTTTTGCCCCGCAGCTCCTGGATGCGGGCGTTGTCCAGTAATTCATCCTCAAAAAAAATGTTTCCCGAGGCATTGCAATTGGGTGGCAAAATTCCTAAAATAGCGTGGGCTAACAGACTTTTACCCGACCCGCTGGATCCTACCACGGCCACAAGTTCCCCCTCGTGTACCGATACATTCAAATTACGAATGACCTGTAAATCAATTTGCCGCAGGCCCTGCTCATACTGGGTAAAAGAAATTGACAGGTTGTTTATTTGTAAAATGTGTTTATTATTGATGCAAGACACAATTCTGCCTCCTTACTCCTGAGCGCTGTGAGGATCAATTAACTTACGCAGGCTTCCCCCGACCAAATCAAAGAGCTGCACGGTAAACAGCAGCGCCAGCCCGGGAAAAATCGCTAACCACCACATACCCATAGACAAATATTTCATACTTTCCGACAGGATTATGCCAATACCCGGCTGCTCTGGCGGAAGACCAAAGCCTAAAAATGTCAGCGCAGCTTCATGCAGGATTGCATGAGGAAAAAGAAGTACCAAACCAACCAGGAATTGAGGAAAGACATGGGGAAGCATGTGTTTTATTGCAATTTTACATTTACTCTGCCCCAGCTTGCCGGCTATTTTCACATAATTCTCTTCCCTCAATTGGAGAATTTCGCCCCGAATCACCCTGGTCAATACCGGCCAGTGGCTTATGGCAACAGCGACAGTGACACCTAAGGTGCCTCGGCCAAGGGCATAAGAAATAAGAATAAGCAGTAAAAGGTGGGGAATCCCCATGACTAAGTCAACCAGCCAAGTAATGACAGCATCCACTTTTTTCCCCAGTGTGGCGGCCGCCGACCCCAGAATTGCCGCAATTATTGCACTGATAACCGAAGCAAAAAGCCCGATAAAAATACTGATGGACAAACCTTTCAGTGTACGGAAAAGCATATCGCGCCCCAGCCAATCCGTACCAAAAGGATGAGCTGCATTCGGCAGTAAATTTTTTTGAGTAAAATTCGTTGTTATCGCCATCTCACCCACCAGGGTGCCAATAACTGCAATAACCAGTAAAAAACCAATAGAAAAAGTTAAATAAGCAATCGTCTGGCTTCGTTGGTTAAAACGTTTTCGTTGGTGTTTCTGTAAAACGGTAACAGGCATCGTATTATCCATGTACGCTTCCCCGCCTTATTCTAGGATCAATTACTCCATATAAAAGATTGGCAATCAAATTACCGGTAAACACCAGGGCAGCACTAATCACCGCAATACCTAAGAGCAATGGAGCATCTCCACCTAAGCCGGCAGAAACTGCGGCCTTGCCCAATCCCGGATAAGAAAAAACCTGTTCTACCAGAACAGAGCCGCCAAATATTTCGCTGATGGAGGCAAACTGCAAGGTTATGGCCGGAAGCATAATATTGCGAAGAGCATGATGCCTGATAATCGAAAACCTGCTTTTTCCCCGTGCTTTGGCAAATAGAATGTACTCTTCCTCCATGATGTCAATCATCTTTTCCCTGGTATGCAGCGTAATGTTGGCAACCCCGATTACGCTCAAAGTCAACGCAGGCAACAGCAAATGCTTTATACTGTCAAAAATGGATACCTCTGCTGCATTTACGCCGATAGGCACACTCAATCCGATGGGTAAAATTTGCAGCCAGACGGAAAAAATCATTAACAAAACAAGTGCCAGCCAAAAGGTTGGCGTACTGGCAATAAGTAATGAATAGCCCTTGATTACCTTATCGATCCATTGACCACGATATAAACCGGCAGCAATGCCAAATGTAAAGCCCAAAATACCTGAAAAAATCCACGCTGTGGCCATCAGTACCATGGAATTCATAAATTTGACACCAATGACGCTAGCCACAGGCTGCCGGTAAATCAGGGATGATCCCATATTTCCCCGGATAAAATCGGTAAACCAGTTCAAATATCTCTCCAATGGCGGTGTATTCAACCCAAAATAGGCTTCCAGCTTGGCCAAATTTTCCGCACTCATATTGGCCAAACCTACTTCTCCAATGTAGGCCCGAATCGGATCCACCGGCGATAATGAAACCAGAATGAAAGAAAGGATACTCACGGCAATTAACAGTGAAATCATTTTAACTATGCTTTTTCCGATGTATCGATAAATGCCGGAATATTTTCTTATGTTCATAAAGAATACCTCATTTTTAACAGAATAGGCCTATGGTACAGAGAAAATAATTTTCTCTGTACCATATAAAGAAAACACGGCTTGCGCCGAGCCTTTGGCGAAAGCGGAAGCCGATGTTGCCCTTATCCAGGCGAAAGTTATACTTTTCTACAGGAGAACAGTACAGATCTCTGCTATTTATACTGTTACTTCCAAGACCACTGGTGGACATTGTTCACAATTGTCCAGCCATAACCATGAGGATGAATCTTTTTGTCAATAACATTCAGATTTTCTTTAGCAAAATATACGTGTTTGACTTCTACCAGCCAGACCCAGGGTGAATCAGCCTGCGGTGTGACACCGGCAATACCGTCCCATTGCGCTTGTTTCCAATATTGATAAGACCCATCCACCGAGGTGGCGGCCAACGCTTCTTTAATGTGTTTATCCACCGTTTCATTGGAATAAGAAGCATAGTTCTTACCTGTATAATAATGGCTTCGGATGCCCGTAGGCGAGTGGGAACCGGCGCCAAATACATGCGGCGTGGCATAAGCCTGAGTAGCAATTTTATCCCAGCTTGAACCCACCGGATTTACTTTGATCCCGACTTGTTTTAACATTTCTTTTACCGCCATAGCAATACCTGTGCGGGCGGAATTGGAAGAAATATAGAGGAGGTCAAATTCTGCTTTTACCCCTTGCTTTTCATAGATGCCGTCCGCATTTAATTTCCAGCCGTCGGCTTCCATAATTGCTTTTGCTTTTGCCGGATCATATGCTACTTTCATGGCCTCATTTTCCCAAGGCTCATTCACGCAGTCACTATAGGCCACCGAACCATAGCCATTCAGCACATTCTTTACTAACGCTTCCCGGTCAACGGCACAGGCAATTGCCTGGCGAACGGCAAGATTTGCGGTAACATTATTACCGGCAGGATAGGTTTCTCCATTTTTCTTGGCAGGTGTGGTATTACCTGCAGGAATACAGGGGAGATTCAGACCGCGAATATCTTCAGTATTAAAAGAGAGGATATTATATCCTTTGATAGGGTTAACTGTATAAGAGGGCGCTGTGTAGGCCACATCGACCTGACCGCCTTTAGCTGCAGCATAGGAGGCATCCTCCGACATAAACACAACGGTAACTTTCTTAATCTTTGGCTGTTCGCCATAGTAATTGGGGTTAGCTTCCAGTATTACCTGCTGGCCTTTATCCCATTGTTTTAAGATATACCGGCCGGAACCAATCGGGTTTTTACCATAGGTCGCGGCATTATAGGCATGTTCGGGAACAATACCTACAACGGCGGCTGTATAGGCAAAAGCAGAATACGGAGTATTCAAATGAAAAACGGCGGTGGTGTCATCAATAGCTTCTACCGATTTTAACATGGACAAATCTGTCTCGGTCGCCTGCTTCATGGCATTATTATAGGTAAAAGCAACGTCTTTCGCGGTAAGGGGAACACTATCGGTAAATTTCACATCAGGACGAATTTTAAAAGTCCAAGTAAGCCCGTCCGGCGAAATAGTATATTCTTTTGCCAGATCATAGCCGATCGTAATATCATCTTTTGTAACCAACAAGGTGCTTTGGATCAGAGGATCATGGGTGTGCTCGCCGGCAGCCCAGCCCATAATAGGATCAAATCCAGCGGCAGGCTCTGATTCAACATCCATGGTAATAACAACACTGTCTTTGGCCGAAGTGCCCGTAGTAGCGCTTTTTCCACAGCCAACCAAGGTAAATACAAAAGTAACTATCAGGCACAGTGCTAAAAATTTCTTCTTCATGTTCTCCTCCTAAATGTGTTTTTCAATAATTGACATGCAAGAAAACTATTCTACAGAATAAAAAAAGTGGTATAAAACCCGGGACGTTTTTTGTCCCGAATGGTTTCATACCACATTCTTTTATTATATAGTTTTGGGGTTGTTTTACCTATTAATCATAATATGACTTCTTGTCATACCGGCAAATTTTCATAATCTGCCTGTCATAGTAAATTTTAGCAACACAATGTCCTTTTGTAAAGATATTTTTGTTACTTTTTTAACATAGTGCACTTTTCTCCGGTAATTCCCAGTAGTAAGACCTTCCAGGCTTGCAGATAATCCTCCAGACCGGTGCCTATAATTTCCGGTGCTTTAACCCCATATTTAGCGGCGGCAGCGGCAAGCAGCTCATTGCCGGCCTGCTGCACTTCCTTTCCAGACAACAGTTCCCATTGCATTTCATCCAGAAGATGTACATATAACGCCGCATATGTCACCAAAAAATTATCTCTGTCACTCTGATATAACGCATCCATAAATTTCGGCTTTATTACCGCTTTGTCAGTATTGGCGGCATAGGCCTGCCACAGTGTCTCCTCCTTGATTCCATACCGTTTAAAGCGACGAAGCATGCTGTGCTGCTGGTCTGGTGACAGTCCTGTCTGTTTATGTAAAGCCTCCTTGACTGCCGGCAATACCGCCCGGCCAATCAATTCCCCCAGTTTAGAATGCTTGCCCGCACTCTCAAAATACAGCGGTGACGCCGGATTGGCAATAACAATCGTCTGATCGGTGCCGGAACCGGTAGCCAAGCCTGTCGAATAATTGCTGCCGGCCATAAGCTCCTGCAAAGCAGCCGTTTTAGCCTCAGTGCAAGTGACCATAGCCCGGTTCAGAATACCTGGCGGCAAATCAGCATCAATAACCAGAATAATATTGATCGTGCCGGGCTTCTCTATTGAACTTTTATCAATAGGCTGAAAATAATCGGCCGGATCACCGACCCGGCCGCCGTTGACCTCAACCCCACCGGTAACAATAGCCGTAACTGTTAGATTTTCATAAGTTTGCGTATGGATCGCCACATTCTCCATGGAAGCCGCCGTTCCCATCCCGGCAGTTTTCGCCGGATCAAGCCCGATTTCCTCAGTGATAAGCTTCATATGCTCCTGGTAAATCGGAGCACGCATGATGCAGGCCATACCAGCTCCCGGATTGCAATCATTGTTAAATACAGCCGTCAAATCCTCCCGGTAGCCGCCATTGACAACAGCGGTGCTGCTGACTTTGCGCGGCTGCTCAAACGGAATAACAATACTTTTATAATACCGGTAAACAGAATCCCCTGTTGATAAGGTGCATAATTTCAAAGCTTGCTCCCTCCCTTGAATCCAAAGATTCAAAACTACCACCTTCTTTATAATGCCAAGATAGTAAATTCACTTGATACGGTATTCTGCTCTTTAAAATCCCAATCAAAAAGGAGTACGGCAGGCTCCCCTGCATATTCCAGCCGCATTTCCCCGCCGATAACCACCGCACTTTGCGCATGAGTAAAGTCCAGGCGTTCCTGCTTGCCGGTCTGATTACATACCCACAGCGCCCGGCCGCTGGCAGCCGAAGCCCTTTTCCAGGCGTTTTCCGGCGGTCCGCCACAGCCGTTTGGCGGCCAGGCCGCAGGAACAACGATAAGCTCTGCGCCCTTTTGGGCCAAGGCTACGGCGTTTTCTTGATACCAGGAATCGGCACAAATTAATATACCTGCCGTCTTTTCGCCGCATTTTACCGGCTCCAGGTGTTCTCCCTTAGCAGCCCAGCCTTCAGACACACCCGAATGCGCCTGTTTTTTCCGGTGACGGCCAAGGATATTGCCGTCAGGACCAAGCACCAGGCAGCTATTATAATACTTGCCTGTCACCGCGTCCTGCTCGGCACAGCACAGAAATACTGTTACCCGGCAATTGGCTGCCAGTCGTTGAAAAGGTTCAACCGCCGGAGATGGCTGCACCGGTATTACAACCGGTTTGTGCTCACGCTCACAGGCAAAAAAATACCCTTGTACGGCTGTCTCCGGCGTAACAATCCACTTGGCTCCCGCTTCTGCTGCCAGCCTTACGCCGTTGGTTAAAATCGCCAAATTTTTGCTTTCCGGTCCGCCGCTAACATCTACATGCAGTAACGCAACTCTCATACGCTTTTTTTCTCTCCTGTCCCTGATGTTGTTGGTACCATTCTATCGCTACCTGTTTTAACGCACATTCGGCGGCATAACTCTGACCGGGGCAGCCTGCCCCATACCACCGGGCAAAACACGCACCGCCACACAAGGAAAAAGAAGGACACTGCAGGCAGAACTTCATTTTTTCTTTAATCCCTGCCGCCACTTGTGCCTGTCTGGTTTTGTCCAGTCCTGTTTTTACATGTCCCAGATAAAAATCCGGATTGCCGGCCAGCGAAGCGCAGGCGTACAAATGGCCTTGCGCGTCAACGAACGCGGCCTCGCCGTTCATAGCATAACAATGAGAAAAACCCGCCATCTGCTTATTAGCCAGTCTATCCACCCGCTCAACCTGAGAAAACAACATTGGCTTACCGGTCTGCTTCGTCAAGCGTTCGGCCGTCTGAAAAGCCGCTTCTACTCCCTGCCACACAGCCTCTGATGAAGGCGCTGTCATCTCGCTGCCCCGTCCCTGGGCTCGTAACAGGTCAAAGCCAATCCGCCGGACATTTCCCAGGTAATAAGCCATTTCTACCAAGCCGCTCAGTTTACCGGCATTTTCATTGGTAACAACACAGGTTATCCCTGTAGCAATACCCTGCATTGCCAATTGACCCGCACCGTGTAAAATCTGGCGGCAGGTTCCCTGACCATCCGGCAGGCAGCGCTGCCTGTCATTGACATCAGGCCGCCCGTCAAGGCTAATCCCGATTCCTACCTGACCGGCTTTTAAGACGGCCGCCCTCTCTCTGGTCAGAAGTGAGGCGTTGGTCTGCAATTGCATAATTGCCGGCAAACCGGTTTCCCGCACATAGCGAATCACTTCCTGTATTACCGGAAAGTTTAACAGCGGTTCGCCGCCGCTAAACTGCAATACAAAGGCTTGTCCGTCCGTTGCGGCCATATCCACTGCAGCAATTGCAGTGGAAGTATCCATGATCTCTGCCGGATGTTCATGGGCATAACAATACTTACAGGCAAAATTGCACTGTCCGGTTAACCCTAATATCAACATTTTCAACATAACGCTTATTGATCACTCCGTTCTTCCAACTCACCGTCAATATCCAGATAGATTTGCTGCAATTCTTGCTTGGTCTGTTCGTCCGCGTTCCATAAGCCCCGCAGCTCGGCTTCTAAAAGTTTCTCGGCAATCCGCTGCAAAGCCCAGGGATTAACATCCTTCATCCACTCCCGCATATCCTGGTCTATGGCATATTTTTCGGCCAGCCCCTGGTACATCCAGTCTTCCATCACCGCACTGGTGGCATCCCATTCATAGCAATGCGCCACCACACTGGCCAAATCGGACGCGCCTTTGTAACCATGTTGCTTCATGCCTTCGATATATTTGGGATTCATCGTCTCGCCCCGAAACAAACGCTTAAACTCCTCTTCCAAGCTCCGCAGCTTAACCTGCTGCCGGTTAGAACTGTCACCTGAGTACGAACGCGGCGCTTCACCTTTTAGACTGCGTACAGCAGCAATCATGCCGCCATGATAGGAGTTAAAGTCATCCGAATTGAGCATATGTACTTCCCGGTTATCTTCATTTTTAACAGTAACATCCAGGCTTGCCAGCCGGCGGCTAAAGAGTTCCGGCACAAAAGTACCGCTAGTTTTAGCACCATAGGCATGTGCGCCCCAGCGTACATATACCTTGGCTAAGTCGTCAATTGTTTCCCAGTTTTTTTCTTCCAGCAAATGACTCACACCGGCTCCATAACTGCCTGGCGGGCAGCCGAACACCCGGTAGCAGGCCTGTTCCCAGGCAGCCAGTGCCTCTAGGCCCTGCTCTGTTAGCAGCGCCGAATCGGCCAGCACATGCTTATGGATATAATTAACCTCACTGCTTTCTTCCAGATTGGCTACCAGACTGACGGCTCTGTCCATCCATTTTACCGCCATCGGCATGGTGTCGCGGAATAGACCGCCAATACGGGCCGTTACGTCAATCCGCGGCCGCTTGAGTTCTGACAGTGGTATGACTTCGAGGTCAACTACCCGCCGGCTGCCCCGCTGCCATACCGGACGCACACCTAGCAAGTACAGGAATTCAGCAATACATTGGCCATGACTGCGCATATTAGAACCGCTCCAGAAAATCATGCCGATATTCTCCGGATAACGGCCCTCATCGGCAATATAACGCTCAATAACACTATCGCCTAATGTCTTGCCAAGTTCCCAGGCAGCCTCCGTCGGCAGGGTACGCGGGTCAACCCCGTAGAAATTACGGCCGGTCGGCAAAATATCAGCCGTACCGCTGGTCGGTGCGCCTGCCGGGCCAGGTTCAACAAACCTGTCTTCTAATGCGGCCAACAAATTGGTAATTTCCTGTTCCGTCTTAATTAAATTAGGAATAAGGATATTGCAGATGTCTCCTGCTATTCGCTTCAGTTGTGCCTTTATTTCTAAGCCGGCGCCTGCCGCCCATGGCAATTCGGCCATTAAATCAGCCTGTTCCGGCGTAAAATCATGGTCATACAGGAAGACAACGGCTTCCCGGCACTGCCTTCCGATTTCATCAATTAATGCGCCGCGGGTTTTGCTGCCGTCAGGCAGCAGTCTACCACTCTCATTAAGCAGTTCGTAATAATCATAACCATGCATGGCGGCTATTGTTTCTGTGAGGGATGGCGTTTCCCCGTTAGCCAAACGGGTTAAGGCCAGTATGTATTCTACCAGTGTATCGCCTTGCGGCGGACACCCGAGGACATGCAGTCCTACCCTGATTTGCATATTTTTGATATCGGTAATATAGCTGTGCAGGCGCTCAGCATAGTCGCCAAAGCTTTCGGCCTCTGTTTGCCCCATATCTTCCGCAAGATTAGCCTCAATAACCTTTTCTTTGATTAGGCCCACAACAACCTCAATGTTGTCCGACTGATTCTGCGCAAAATGACAATATTCATCAAGTAGTTTTTCCAGCTCGGACAGCTGGTCATAGGTTCCAGACTGGCTCATAGGCGGCGGCAAATGTCCGATCAGGCAGGCAGCTCCACGCCGCTTGGCCTGAATCCCCTCACCAACAATGGTAATAAGAAACGGATAGATATTAGGCAAATCGCCAATGGCCAAATCCGGGTAGCAGGTATTGGCTAAGCCTGCACCTTTACCCGGCAGCCACTCCAGCGTGCCATGGGTGCCAACATGCACAACAGCGTCAGCCTGCCAAATATCCCGAATCCAGTGATAATAGGCCAAATAATGATGGGTAGGGGCACAGTCCGGTGAATGATACAGCTTGCCGGGATCTTCACCAAAACCGCGCGGCGGCTGTACGGTAATAAAAATATTGCCGTTAAGCATGCCGGGAACTAATAAAATTCCGTCATAGTTGAATACATCACCAGGCGGCTCGCCCCAATCCTTAATAAGCTGCGCTTGTGTTCCCGGCTCCAGTAAGTCAAACCACCGCCGGTATTGTTCTCCCGTTACTTTGCCGGGTGCTTTTTCCACTGTTTCCTCTGACAAAAACCGGCGGTCATTCGTAGCTGCAGCCAGCAGACTATCCATAAATGTCCGGCTGTCGGATGGAATATGATCTACCTTGTAGCCCTCTTCAGCCATCCGTTCTAATAGCAGCCTGATACTTTCCGGGGAGTCCATGCCTTGTGCATTGCCAATATGGGAGTTAGTAGGCGGATAATTATGAAAAATAATGGCAATTTTTTTCTCGTTATTGGCTTTGCGACGTAAGGTAACCCACTTGGCAGCTTTCGCGGCCACCCTGTTAATTCGTTCCGGCAGTGTCTGATATTTTGTTGTACCATCCATCTGTTGTTCTTTTCCGGCGATGGGAACAGCGTGAATGACACCGTCAAATTCCGGCATGGAAATACTGCAGGAGATTTCCATAGGCGTTAATCCCTCAATGCTGTCCTGCCAGGCTTGCCGCGACCTGAGCAGCACATAAGCCTGCAATACCGGTACACCCAGATTTTGAAGAAATCCTTTATCAACAGGCTTACCTACCGTTAAAGAAAACTTAAAGGTATTAATTAATACATCGATACCAGGCACACCGTCGGTATAAAAGAAGGCATTCACCGTATCATCAACACCAGGGGCGCTAAGCTCGGCATTACGCGCCCAATGGCTAAAGGCGGCAATAACATTAAGCCCCTTAGCTTCGATAGCCTCAATTAGCTTGCTCTGATAGGTCAAATCTGACCATATCCATTCATCCCGGGGAAAGATAATACCAACCGTACCCTGGTGAGGTTTGCAAAACTGCTGCCGGTACTCTTTACCATCTGTAAAAATTTTGTCAGCCCCAGGATGGAAAATACCATTCCACAAGAGCGGACGCGGCAGCTCATACTCACAAGCCAGCCGGCAATATTGGTTATTGAGCCACAGCCAGAAATTGCGGTAATTGTCCATGCCGCTATATGACAAGTAGTTGCGCATAGTGCTTCTGTCTGCCGGAGTTACCCCGCCCATTGCATCTTCCGGGTGCATTTCCGTTGCCAGCATGACATGGGTAATTTCTTTGTTATGCAAAAATGCCACTACCTCTTTAAGAAAACGCGTATCACGTCCCATTCCCATCCAGGAAATGAGGACAATATCACTATCGGCTAGTTTCTTTTGCCACTCTATATCCCAGGCCAGGCCGTCATTCAAAAAAAAGACACTATCTTTATCAGCCAGTCTCCCCTCGTCAAGTAATTGGTTTCTGGCTTTCTCCATCATGACAAATTGACGGTCAATATTGGACATAAACACGATGCGTCCCATGATGTCACTCCTCTTCCCCAACGCCACTACTTTTTCTGCCTGTCTCTATATAACGCGTAACACTTGGAAAATATAGCTCTCGCTGCATGAGCAAATTAATTCTAAAAATACTGCGGATAGGCCGCCTTGGCTACATCCTGTACCCCTTTTACGATGTACTGGGAAGTGCAGGATAAGTGACTGTCAGGCACTCCAATCAACTTTTTGCTTTTGACGGCTTTTACCTGCTGCAAGGCCGGATCGTTCTGCACATCCTCGCCAAATTTTTTCATATCGGTTTTGCCGGTATAATCCCAGAGCGACAGCAAAATTATATCCGGGTTAATACTAACAATCTGCTCCTTGGTTAAAGCATCATTCCTGCCCAGCCCAGCCAGCGCCGCACCGTCATTTACCCCGGCGTAACGGCAAATATCTTCAAAGGTGCTGCCTTTACCGCCGCTGTCCCCCATTAGCGTATGGCGGATTACCACCTGCCGGTCGCTTTCAGGGATTTGCCGAACCTTCCCGGTAATTTGTGCCAACTCGTTATCCATATCGGCGACAAGACGGTTCCCCGCCTCACCTTCACCAACAACACCGGCAATTACCATAATCGACTGTTTAACTTCCTCAATCGTGCCAGGAGTTTTATAAACATAGACCGGAACACCGGCCTCCCTTACTGTTTGAATAAAAGCAGCCTGCTGCCAATCCGGAATAAGCACCAGATCCGGCTGCAGCGCAATAATACTTTCAACATTGGCCTGTATTTTTTTAGGAATAGTCTTAGCCCGCTCGGTAATATTGGATATGCCGCTGTCCTCTGCCAGATAAGTCAACGCCGCAATACGCTCTGGCGCTACCAAAGCCATAAGAATCTCATCCGTACTCACGGAGAGGGATACAATCTTTTGGGGTTTTTGCGGTAATTTCAGAACATAGCCGGTGCTGTCGACAATTTCATAACTGCCGGAACCACCAGTAAGCCCGCTTTGAGGCGGACTTACACTGTTTTTTCCGGCACAGCCTGTTAATACAAGCAGCAATCCTAAAACCCCACACAGTACACAGTGCCGAAATGATATTTTAGATAGGTTTACTAACGACATAGCTTCATCTCCATTTAATCATATCGAAGGAGCCGGTTATTTCTATTAAAAAGCAAGCGGTAGCCTGAACGACCTTATTTTTTCCGTTTCAAGAAGAATACACGCGCCAATAATCAGATTAACGCCATCTTTAACCCATAAGAAAAACCCCTCCTTGAATTTATTACGAAGGGGTTATTGAAAGCAAATTCAATTAAAAATCCCGGCAAAAATAGCCGGGAAGGAAGATTGCTTAAATAATCCCCTCCCCATCACTCGTGGGTTAAAAGCGGTGATTGTCAGATAGGCAGTTCTCCTGGCTTCAGATCATCACTTATCCAAACCTTCCCAAGATTTTCATCTCAGTGGTATTCCTTGGATTAGCTCCCTGTTACAGTGGCGGGACCGCGTCGGTGTTACACCTGACTTCCCTATTAAGCCCTTACGGGCACCTACCTCAAATTGTATTATGTCATCATTATATGAATATTTGACTTAAATGCTAGCATGTTATGAAAAATTTGTCAATCCGCTATAGTCTTTACTATTACTCACTCACAACCGCGGGATGGAGAAATGTATCAAATCATTCCTTGGATAAATTGCTGTAGATCAGTGAGTAATAGAATTTATCGGCTTGGCCCAGACGGTCACACACGGGAGGGTCTCAATCCTGCTAAACCCGTTCCGTTCTGTGTAATATTGAACAATATCTCTGATTCTTTCGTACTCTTCTCCTGCGGCGATCTGGAAAGGCTGCACGATAATCTCGGTAAAGCCTTCCTCTTTGAGCCGCTCTAACGCCTGTATTTCGTTATCGACCTGAATACCGTCGCATTCCGCCAGTTTTTCAATCAGGGTGCGGGAGGCAAAGGCCCGGCGTACTTCATAATTGGGAAAATCTGACCGGAGCTTATCCCCAACACTATCAGTAAGCAGTTGGCGGGCTTCCTGATAGGCTATTCCTAAACCCACCATTAGAAAGGCTTTTTTTGCTGCTTTCTTCACATTTGTACAACTCCTCTCAAGAGGGTTATATGTTATAAAAGAAATCCACCGAATTAAAAATCCCGGCTTAAATAGCCAGGCAGGGTAGATTGCTCCAATACTCCCCCATAGCTCGTAGATCAAGTATGATATATCATTTTATCAATATGTCTGATTTGAAATGTTTCATGTTATGAAAAAATTTCTTACTCTGCTATTCTTGGTAAGCTACTCACCTTGCCACAAAGTACTACAAAATAAAAATCCCCCTGAGCTAGACAGAGAGGGTTGCATTATTTCAGAAATCTTTCCAGAGTACTCGACGTAAAAAGAGACTTAGCTTCAGGCGGGGTTTTATCCCCTCTGAAGTTTAGCCAGCCTTATCAGGAACTTAGCTTCTCTTAACTCCCGCTTATAGCCTAAACCTGCAGACACAGGTGGAACAGGTAAAGACTTAGAGTCGTAGAGTAGCTTGGTCATCGGATAAATGGTCAGGTAGGTCAGATTGCTTCATAATCCCCTCCCCATCACTTGTGGGGTAGTATATTAAGTTTGAGCAGGATTGCTGACTCTTTTAATCCATTCAAACTAATACTCTTTCGTTATGCGCATTAGATAAATTACTGCATTGTAACCATTTCCAGGACTTTGCGGTTGTTTTTCCCGGTTCTTGGGGACGCGGGCCCTAAAACGGCTGTCTAATAAAAAACTCCCGAGAGTATCGGGAGAAGAATACAAAACCATGCAAAATAAAAACTCCCGACTATCGTCAGGAGCGAATACAGCATAGTATGCGCAACTTTAACAAAAGACATTACTATACAATGTCTCACTATAAGCAACCATACTTTGGTCTGTAATCCCCTCCCCATCTCTCGTAGGTCAAACGGTGATTGTCAAACAGGCAGTTCTCCTGGCTCTGGATCACAGCTTCCCCAAACCTTCCCAGGATAAACCTCCCAGTGGCAATTTCTTGAGCTCGCTCCCCATTACAGTGGCGGGACCGCGTCGGCATTACACCGGACTTCCCTATTAAGCCCTTGCGGGCACCTGTCTCATATTGTATTCAATTTTACTACCAATATTGATAATAGCACGTCAGGCAGAAATTGTCAATCTTGCTACACTAGGAAACTACCAGAAAACAGACCTGCCTGCGCAGCCATAATCATCCTGCTCCGCTTGCCAACATAATAAATAACCCTCCTTGTATTCAACAAAGAGAGTCTTATTTGAGTAGAAAAATAATATTTTTTTACAATAAAAAACCTAAGCTAGACAGGGAGGGTTGCTTTTATCTCAGAAATCTGCCGGGGTAAGACCTGGCAAATATCGCCAGGAAGGGCAGATTGCTTAATAATCCCCACCCTATCGCTTGGGTCAATTATTTTAGTATTCTATCCTGTTTTTAAGGAGATTACAAAGCGTTGTAACCAAGCGCCAGAGCTTTGCGATTGCTTTCCTCGGTTCCTTTGGGAACACGGGCTAACACAGCTTGCTCCAGCGCGTCAAAAGTAACTGCCTGACTTACTTTAACAACCGTTCCGAGCGCAATAATATTAGCGAACAAATCACGTCCGAGTTCTTCCTTAGCTAATTTAGTAATGGGTACGGCTATGACATCTTTGCATACAGCAGGCACTTCCTGGATAAAAGTGCTGTCGATAATCAGATGGCTGTCTTCATTTAGATCAACGCCGTACTTGATCAATGCTTCCTGTGTCATAGCCAGCAAAAAATCCAAACAGGATACTTTCGGATAATGAATCGAAGTTTTACTAATGATGACTTCCGACTTACTGGAACCGCCCCTGGCCTCAGGGCCGTAGGACTGGGACTGGACGGCTTCCTTACCGTCGCGGATAGCCGCTTCCGCCAGGATAATTCCGGCCAGAATCAGGCCTTGCCCGCCTGAACCGCTTAAACGAAACTGCAACATAGTACTGTCACTCTCCCATCGCCTGTCGGATTACCTTCTGATATTCAGCCCCGTATTCCGGGCTTTCGCTCCGGTGCAAAATGCCAATCGCAAATTTACCCGCAAGCTGCTCCGGTTTCATCTTGCTCATAGCCTCCACCGTAACGGCATGATCGCGCTGCCATTTGATCATATTGGCCGGGCTGCCCAGCTTGTTTTGCCGGCCAAAAGATATCGGACAGGCTGTAATAGCTTCCACTACCGCAAAGCCTTCATGCTCTATCGCTTGCGCAATAAGATCGGTTAGCAGCGGAGCATGGTAAGTAGTGGCCCGGGCCACGAAGGTAGCACCGGCGCCTTTAGCCAGTTCGCAAAGATCAAAGGGCCTGTCGACGTTGCCGAAAGGCGCAGTGGTAGCAAAACTGTTATGCGGCGTGAGCGGGGAGTACTGGCCGCCGGTCATACCGTAAATATTATTGTTGAATACAACTATGGTGAGGTTAATATTGCGCCGGGCGGCATGAATAAAGTGATTGCCGCCGATAGCGGTAGCATCACCGTCACCGGTAAGAACGATCACGTTATGAGCCGGCTTGACCAGTTTGACACCGGTGGCAAACGGAATAGCCCGGCCATGGGCAGTGTGCAGGGTATCAAAATTTAAATAGCCAGATGCCCGGGATGAACAGCCGATACCAGATACAATTGCCGTTTGGTCCTGATCCAGCTTGAGCTTGTCGATAGCTCTCACAACACAAGCTGTTACAATACCGTTGCCGCAGCCCGGGCACCAGATATGCGGCAATTTGGGTCGAAAATACTTTTGAATTAATTCTTCCATCATGTTTCCTCCCTTTATCGGGCAGCTTTGATTGCGTCAAGCATTTCATCCGGCGTAATCGGGTCGTTATTCCATTTGGCAAGCGATACAACCTCCGTCTTACCGCCAATAATGCACCGGACTTCATTAATATACTGACCATAGTTCATCTCAGCCACAATGATCCGTTTCACCTTATCTGCTAACGCCACAAGTTGCTTTTCCGGCGCCGGCCATATTGTAATGGGACGGAACAGACCGGCCCTGATACCCTGCTCCCGGGCGCTTGCCACCGCAGCGTAGGCACTGCGGGCAGTGCCGCCGAAAGCGACTATTGCCACCTCAGCATCACTCATATTTATTTCCTCAAATTTTACAATATCATCAGCATGAGTAGTGATTTTAGTATGCAGTCTGTTGATGACTTCCTGCGTCACACTGTTACTGCCTGTCGGAAACCCGGTATAGTCATGGATAAGTCCGGTAGTATGAAAACGGTAGCCATCTCCGAAAGCCGGCATCGCCGGCACCCCATCGGCATCGGGTTTGAACGGCAGAAATTCAGCCGGCGGAACCAGCGGTTTTTTACGATTTTTAACAGTGAGCTCGCTTACGTCTGGGATTGTGATTTTTTCCCGCATATGGCCGATGATTTCGTCAAGCAGCAAAACTACCGGCGTACGATAGGTTTCAGCAAGGTTGAATGCTTCTACTGTTAGATGAAAGCATTCGGGAACGCTGGATGGACTGATGGCAATAACCCCGCGATCACCATGAGAACCCCACCTGGTTTGCATTACATCGCCCTGAGCCGGTGAAGTTGGCTGTCCGGTACTGGGGCCGGTACGCTGGACGTTAACGATAACACAGGGAATCTCAGCCATAGAGGCGTACCCAATAAGTTCTTGTTTAAGTGAAAATCCGGGACCGCTGGTTGCGGTAAGCGATTTGGCTCCGGCCAGCGAGCCGCCGATTACGGCTGCCATGCCGGCAATTTCGTCTTCCATCTGGATGAAAGTACCTCCCACTTGGGGAAGCCTCTTCGCAAGCAGTTCGGCCACTTCGGTCGAAGGGGTGATAGGGTAGCCGGCAAAAAACCGGGCACCCGCAGCTATCGCTCCTTCGGCACAAGCATGGTTACCCTGCATTAACACTGCCTTTGCCATTTATGTTCCTCCTAAATTACAGTTATTGATTCACGAAGATCGCATAGTCGGGACAACGTAGCTCACATTGGCCGCAACGAACGCACTCTTCTTCCTGAGCTATAGTGATTTTGCCCAAGTCGTCCAATTTGAGGACTTGCTTGGGGCAAAAATCCACACATATGCCACAGCCCTTGCAGTAAGCGACATTGGTTTTTAAATTCACAGATCTCACTCCAGATGCAAAATTTTAAACGGCTACTTCCACGTCTTCGTGACTAGCTTACTTTGGGAACCCAGCCCTTAATTTTAGCCGCTTCTGCGATTCGATGAATGGAAACCATGTAAGCCGCCAGCCTCATATCCACGGAATGTGCCTGATACATAGCCCATACCTCTTCAAACGCCCGGACCATCATCTCCTCCAGACGTTCATTCACTTCCCGCTCTGTCCAGTAGAAATTGGAAAGGTTTTGTACCCACTCAAAGTAGGAAACGGTTACACCGCCGGCGTTAGCCAAAATATCGGGAATGAGCAAAATACCACGGGATTTAAGGATTTTATCAGCTTCCGGCGTAGTTGGCCCATTTGCCCCTTCTGCTACGATTTTACAGTGAATCTTATCGGCATTATCCACTGTTATTTGATTTTCCAAAGCGCATGGTACCAGGATATCACAAGACGTCTCCAGCAATTCCGCGTTACTTACAGCGCTGGAGCCAGGGAAGTTGACAACACTGCCGGTGGCTTTTACATGAGCATCAAGATCGGCCAGATTTATGCCTGCCGGATTCGCAATACCACCGTTTACATCACTCACAGCCACCACGCTGCAGCCCATTGCCGCCAGATTTTTGGCCGCATAGCTGCCAACATTACCGTATCCCTGTACTACCACCTTGGCATTCTTCATTTCCAGGCCAATCTTGCAGGCCGCCTCGCGGGTAGCGATTGCGACACCTCTGCCCGTAGCGGCAGTTCGTCCCAGTGAGCCGCCGATACTGACCGGTTTTCCGGTAATCATACCTGGTTCATTATGGCCTTTGATGGCGTTGTATTCATCACTCATCCAGGCAATGATCTGCGGATTGGTATTCACATCCGGCGCCGGAATATCTTTGTCTGCCCCGACGAACTGCGCTATTGCCCGAATATAGCCCCGGCTGAGCCGTTCCAATTCATCTGTCGACAATTCCTGGGGATTACAAATGACGCCGCCTTTGCCGCCACCGTAGGGCAGCCCGACTACTCCGCATTTAAAGGTCATCCAAATGGATAATGCTTTAACTTCTTCTATGGTGACATCCTGATGGAAACGAATCCCCCCTTTGGTGGGACCGGCAGCGTCGCAATGCTGTGAACGGTAGCCTTTGAAAACCTTGATGCTTCCATCATCCATCCGCACCGGAATAGCAACCTCAAGTACACGTTTAGGCTCCTTCAGTATACTGTGAATTCGCGGATCCAGCTTGAGATAGGAAGCGGCTAGATCCAACTGCCGCTGGGCAACTTCGAGTGCGTTTAATTCTTTTGACATAACGGACACCCCTTTTTTTATTAAAATAGCGCTTTGAAAATATCGCGAATTTCATCCCGGGTTAGCGAAACATAATTATTTACCAATAGCCGCTGTTGACCTGTCACTACACTATCAGCAAATGACTCGACTTCTTCCGACTTCATCCCGTACTCGCTGAGCGGCTTTCGCACTAATAATTGATCAAGTACTGCTGCCAGCTCATCATATATATTCGCAGCAGCGTCTATTTCCAGTATGCCGGCTAAAAGTTTATTGACTTCCTTTATCTTTCCGCCGGGGTTCTTGCGATTATATACTTTAAAGACTTCAATAAAAAACTGATAATTTGCCTCACCGTGCGGGACATGATAGTTGCCCCCCAGCGGATATGACAGTGCATGGACGGCCCCGACACCGGTGTTGGCAAACGCGATGCCGGCCCAATTGCTGGCAATTACAAAATCCTCTAATATTTCCGTTCTGTACGCAGGGCCTTTAGCATTAATAGCGCGATAGCCTTTCAGTATTAATTCGATGGCCTTACTGCTAAACAGTTCGGTAAACGCATTGGATTTCGGGGAAACCAAGGATTCCAAAGCATGGATGAGCGCATCAATGGAACTTGTCACAAAAAACTGGTATGGCAAGCCTTCTACTAGCTGCGGTATCAAAACTGCATAGTCGGCGTATAGTTCGTCAGCAGCCAGACCCATCTTTGTATGCCGGGACTTGATCTCGGCAATGGATATATTGGTTACTTCGCTGCCTGTGCCGCAGGTAGTCGGCACGATGATAAGCTCCCGTGCTTTAACCAGTGGTATTCTTCTTTCAAATAAGTCGACAGCATGTTTGGCATTTTCAACAACCAGCAATTTAGCTATGTCGATAACCGTACCGCCACCGACAGCCACAATCCGCCGGTACTCTTTTTCTCCCATGTCTTTTATAATGGCGTCAATCATTTCGTCAGACGGTTCGCCTAAACCGTATTTTTCCTGAAATATAAAATCAGCTCTAAGTTCCAGTTCTTTCATAAACGGAGTATACAAAAACTCATTGGTTAATACCAGATCACCTGGTCCTATCGCAAAAAAATCAGCAAAATCACGGAATTTGTCAAATTTATGGATTTGTGGTTTAACCGCAAGCATTCTCATAATCCAGTCTCCTGTTCAGTTTGTTTACTACCGTAAGGCCCATATCTCTTCATTCGATGGAATATAAGCATTTTTGTTGAAATAGCCGATCCTGGATATATTAATCAAATGTTCATAAGTCAGGTTTTCCGAAATACTGTTATTCCCCCACGAGCCACAACCTAAAGTGGTAGTCGGCATAAACCCGTTATGAAAACTTCCGCCTGCATTGGTTGAAGACGCCTGATTCACAACCAGCCGGCTGATAGGCAGCTTAATCCCTGCCTGACTGATATGCAGATGATTGGAGGAATGAATGGCGGCAGAATGCCCGGCCCCTTCATACAGCAAATTGGTTTTGGCGATATCCAGTGCTTCTTCAAAGGTATCGTAGGGTAACGTAATTAAAACCGGACACATTTTTTCCCGGCACAGCACATCCGCGTCGCCCTTGCCTCTTGCTTTTAAAATAATGACTTTGGTCCCGGGGGCAACGTCCACTCCGGCCAACTTAGCAATAAATTCCACCGATTGTCCAACTATTTTACCGTTAAGTGCGCCATCAACAAACATAACCTGTCTAAATTTATCTACAGTGTCGTCATTGCTAAAGTAGGCCGCACCATTTTCTACAAATTTGTCCATAATTTCAGCATGTTGTTCGCTTGGGGCTATAATGCATTGTTCACCAGAGCAAATAATTCCGTTATCAAACTTTCTGCCGGTAATGATATCCTTTGCGGCTTGATCATAGTCATAGTCCCGGTCAACTATGACCTGGACATTACCCGCGCCAACACCGTAAGCCGGTTTGCCGCTGGAATAGGCAGCCTTTACCATTCCCATACCGCCTGTGGCAATTACCACATCCACAGCTTGCATAAGTTCTTGTGTTAATTCCACGCTCGGCTCTTCAATGATCTGTACCAGATTTGCCGGTGCGCCAAGCTCTTTTAATTGCTGATTTATTAATTGCACGGTATGGGCCGACGTTTTTTTCGACCGGGGATGAGGTGCAACTATGATTGTATTTCTTCCTTTTATCGCAAACATGGCATTACACATCGGCGTAACAACAGGATTGGTGGTAGGAGTTACGGCACCAACCACTCCTTTGGGTTTGGCAACATACAACAGCCCTTTTTCCGGTTCCTCTTTAATGATTCCGACTGATCTTTTGTTTTTGAGGCTATGCCAAATAGCCTTCGCTTTTCCCTGGCATTTAGCTACTTTGTCTTCGTATACACCCATTCTTGTTTCTTCCACCGCTTCTCTTGAAAGCAGTTCCGCGTTTTCATATACGGTTTTACCGATGACTCTGACTAAATTATCGACTTGCTCTTGTTTATAATTTTCCAAAACATGCTGAGCGTTTTTTGCATTTGCTATAAGTTTTTGAATCACTTGTTCATTACTCACATTAAATCATCCTCTCCCATAAAATCATCAGCTACCCTGTCCACACTGGGTCCTGCACCATTGGTTCTGCGCACCTGTCCATTCCAACACTTAGCGTTAAAATTAAAAATTTTCAGACCTTGCATGTTCTAAAGGACAAAGTCAAATAAAAAACTCCCGAGTATATCGGGAGAAGAATACAGAAACACAGCAAATAAAAACTCCTGACTATGTGTCAGGAGTGAATACAGCATACAGTATGCACAGCTTAACCAAGAGACATCCCCGTCTCATCATAAGCAAACATACTTTGGTCTGTAATCCCCTCCCCATCTCTCGTAGGTCAAACGGTGATTGTCAGATAGGCAGTTCTCCTGGCTCTGGATCACAGCTTCCCCAAGCCTTCCCAGGATTCTCATCCCAGTGGCATTTTTTTGGGTTCACTCCCCATTACAGTGGCGGGACCGCGCCGGCATTTCACCGGTCTTCCCTATTAAGCCCCGAAGGGCACCTAACTCTATGTATTGAATTGTCTTTAGGCAAATGCAAAATAAAAAAACTCCTGACTATGTGTCGGAGCGAATACAGTACAGCAGGCGCAATACAGCAGAAAACAGCAATATCTTACTATTCCGCTTACGTTAGCACACTTCGGACTGTAATCACCTCCCCATCTCTCGTAGGTCAAACGGCGATTGTCAGATAGGCAGTTCTCCTGGCTCTGGATCACAGCTTCCCCAAACCTTCCCAGGATTCTCATCCCAGTGGCATTTTTTTGGGTTCACTCCCCATTACAGTGGCGGGACCGCGCCGGTATTTCACCGGTCTTCCCTATTAAGCCCCGTAGGGCACCTAACTCAATGCATTAAATTGTCTTTAGGCTGCATAACCTGATTTAAGGGTAACATAGCCCCAAAGAGATGTCAATCCAAATTTCGCCATTCTACAACATACTACGGAATGTATTGAAATCCGACGGTTTACTTAGTTTCAGCACTGAAGCACAAACATGCAAGCAAAGTTTCTCAGCTTTTCCGCGCCCCCCCCCTCCCAGCGGTCGCCGGAGTGGGAAGGTTGGCATCCGGTTATAAAAGCAGCTTCTCCATATGTACAATTTCAGCAATACCAGCTTCATCAACAGTAATTTTAAATCCCTGTTTTTCCCAAAAGTTAAAACCGCCGGGCAAAAACCTGTGGGTATGAAGATACATGACAAAGTACCCTTGTTCAATACAAAATTCAGTTATTTTTTTTACCAGTTCAGATCCTATCCCCCGCCGTCTTAACCGCTTATCAATATAGCAACGCCCAATTTCAGCCGTAGTACCGGCAGCATAACATCCCTTCAGCAGTGCAATCCTGTCATTGTAAGCACAAACTGCCGCAGTACCGATAACTTCGCCCGCCGGTGTGAATACTCCCCACATATTGCAATTTGGAGGCTCCAAATACGTCTTTTTCAGCCCCCAGACATCGTCGGTTATGGCCGACTGGCCTTCATGAGCAAACAAATCCTTAAGCTGCCGCATTAGAAAATTTTGTACAGCATCAACATCTTCTGCTTTGATTGTACGTATAACCAAATCCTGCATCTAAAGCAATCCTATCCCTTCTTTTATTGGTTCTGGTACCAGAATTATACAAAGACCTTTCTCATCTTTTACTAGAATACCAAGCCACAATACCCACAATCTTGTTAATAAAATTGACTTTATAAGGATAGATTGAATTTCTTCAACCTATCCTTTTCTGATCACAGGCATAATTGCAATTCCACAATTTTTTCAACAGTTTCAAAACTGCTAAATGAAAACAGTCCCCTTTTCAAAGGCTAATTACAAGTTATGAAACAAAATGGCAGGCAACGCTGTGACCTTTAGAAAGCTCTTTAAGCACCGGCTTTTCTTGCCGGCATATCTCCCTGTTTTCCGGGCACCTGGTCTGAAACGGACACCCTGGCGGCAACGCAAGCGGACTTGGTATCTCCCCCGCCAGCGGCCGAACCTCTGCCGCCCCTTTTTTCCGCACCGGGAAAACCGCCTGCAGCAGCGCCTGCGTATAAGGATGCTTCGCCTCATTCAGCGCGCTGCCCGCAAGGACCTCGACGATATTGCCGAGATACATAACAGCGATGCGATGACTGATCTGCGATACCAGAGCCAAATCATGACAGATGAAAATCATAGCCAGATTCTTTTCCTGTTGTACTCTGACCAGAAGTTCCACGATTTTTCTCTGCACGGAAACATCTAACGCACTTGTCGCCTCATCACATACGAGGATTTCCGGTTCAAGCGCCAGCGCACGGGCAATCCCGATGCGCTGACGCTGCCCGCCACTCATATTGCCGGGATAGCGGTCGGCAAATTGTTCCGGCAGTTCAACCAGGCGCAAAAGTTCTTCCGCCTTTTGCCCTGCCTCGCGGTCTTTTACCAGCTTGAAGTTGCGCAGCGGTTCGCAGAGGATGTCTTGTATCTTCATCTTCGGATTGAAAGCCTGCGCCGGGTCCTGAAACACCATCTGGATATGCCGCCGGCTCTGCCGCATACGTTCTCCCTTGAGCCGTGTAAGATCCTCGCCCCGATAGCAGATAGCCCCGCTTGTCGGCGCATAGAGCTGCATGATCAGTTTGACGAGCGTACTTTTGCCGCAGCCGCTTTCACCGACAACACTCAGTGTTTCTCCCGGATAAAGCGACAGCGATACATTATCGCAGGCTGTCAGCATGCGACCGTCGGCTACCGGGAAGCGTTTTACGATATGCTCGATTGTCAGGATTTCTTCTTTCTCAGCCGACATATCTTTTCCCTCCGACCTGCGGTACCGCAGCTAAAAGTTCTTTGGTATACGCCGACTGCGGCCGGGAGATAATCTCGTCCGTTCCGCCGGATTCGACGATTCTTCCTGCTTGCATGACGATCAGTTTATCCGACATATAGGCTGCCACTCCAATATTATGGGTAACAATAATGATTGCCGTTTTATCCTTCCGGCAGATCTCCATCATTTCCTTTACCACTTGCGCCTGCGTCGTCACATCCAGGGCCGAGGTCGGCTCATCCGCCAGCAGCAGGCGCGGTTTGAAAAACATGGCCATGGCCACACCGACACGCTGACGCATGCCGCCGCTCAGTTCAAACGGATAGCTCTTCATAATATTTTCCGGGTTAGGCAAGTGCATCTTCCTGAGCATGTCCTCTGCCGCCCTGGCTGCTTCCTGTTTGGTCAGCGGCGAATGCTCGCGGATATACTCTACGAATTGGCTGCCGATACGCCGGATTGGATCCAGCATATTGCCGCTGTCCTGAAAAACCATGGCCGCCTTTGTTCCACAGAGGCGACACCACTCGTCAGACGTATTTTCCAATACATTCCTGCCTTCAAAAAGTATCCTCCCGCCGCTCACACGCCCCTCATGCGGCAGGCAGCCAAGGATGGCGCGAATAACCGTTGTCTTGCCGCTGCCGCTTTCTCCCACAATTGCCAGGATTTCTCCTTCATCGAGCGATAAATTCACATTCCGGACGATTTCATGTTCCGCGTAGGATACCGAAAGCTCCGATACCTCTATCAACATCTCAGTTCTCCTTCATGCGATCTATTTTTTTGCCGGTCTAATCTTATTGGTCACCCAGTAATAATCGGACGGATACATCTTCGCGCCTGCAATCGAGGTCGAGCTGATGATGTTGGTTTCCGGATAACCCAGGAAAAGAGCCGCGCCATCGTTCATGATGATCTGCTGAATGTCGACGATGAGCTGACGGCGCTTTTGATGGTCGAACTCCGTGGAGAGCTGGGCAAACTTCGCATCCAGCTCCGGGTTACTATAGCCGGAGCCATTCTGGGGGTTATCGCCGTTTTTATTCGTTCGCCAATACCAGTTCAAAAAGATCTCCGGATCACCGGTATTTGCCGTCGTGATATTCGATATTAAAAGTCCATAATCGCCGTTAATCCCCATTTTGTCGATCAAATTATAATCTACTGTCTTGATTTTTACATCAAAGCCAACCTTCTTCGTATCTGACTGCACGGCCTCAGCATAAATCGGCAGTTCCGCGCGGCTGTTGTACACTACAAAATCTACAGTGAGCTTCTTGCCATCCTTTTCGAGTATGCCGTCGCCGTCCGTATCTTGCCAGCCGGCTTGAGCCAAAAGCTGTTTCGCCCGTTCAACATTGTAGCTGTTCGGATCCTTGAGCTGGTCAAAGCCGTAATCCATAGACGGCGGTACAGGCGCCTTGCCTTCAATAAAAGTTCCTTTCAGAATAACCTCATTGTATGCCTTTCTGTCGCAAGCGCTGATGAAAGCCGCACGAACCTTCGGGTCGCCCAGGGCTCCCTGCTGGTTAATACGTGCAAGTACTGTGCGCAGCGAGGAAATTCTGTCGATATGAAACTTTGCAGTATCATTAAAGAGGCCGATGTCGCCTGCCGCAATGTTGACTGCCATGTCTACCTCGCCGGACTGCAGAGCCATCGCCCGTGTGTTCGGATCGTCAATGGACGGGATTTCAATTGTTTCATATGGCACTTCACCGTCCCAGTAGTACGAATTTTTTACCATGACCGCTTTATCCTTGACGAAGGACTGGCACATATAAGGACCGGTGGTAATCGGACCTTCTTTGGCAAAATTACGTCCTGATTCAGCCGATACATCTACAATCAAGAAGAGCGGATCGGCTAAGAATCCCGGCATATTCGGCTCCGGCTTTTCCGTACGGATGGTAAGCGTCTGACCGTCAGCAGTCATGTCCTTATACTTAAAGAAAGTCGTCGCGCGCTTATTCTTGGCAAAGGATCTTTCCAGAGAAGCCTTGACAGCGGCAGCATCCAGCGACTTTCCGTTTGAAAATTTCACCCCGTCTCTAATTTTGAAGGTCCATGTCAAATGATCGGCGCTGATCTGCCAGCTTTCAGCCAGCCACGGCTGTACATTCATTTTTTCATCAAATTTTGCCAGGCTTTCCCCCATGCCATAACGCATGACTACCCAGCCAAAATAATTTTCCGTCGGTTCCAGCGAATCCGCAAAATTTGTTACACCAATTTTCAGTGTCTTTTTGTCGGCTTCCTTTTTGCCGCTGCCGCCGCAGCCTGCCATAAAGACCGCCGACATGCAAATCATCAGCAGCACACAAATAAATCTTCCCAAACCCTTCATAAACCTCACCCTTTCTATGTTCTCACTCAGTTGGCCCGCTGCGGATCCATGATGTCGCGCAGGCTGTCTCCCCAAAGGTTAAAGATTGCTACAACTGCCAGAATCGCAGCCCCCGGATAAATCATCAGCCAGGGAGCCGTCTGGATATGCTGTCTGCCCTCGTTGAGCATAAGCCCCCATTCCGGTGTCGGCGGCTGCGCGCCAAAGCCCAGAAAGGACAACCCGGCAAGTTCCATGATCATCGTACCGATATCCATGGCGGCCGTCACAACAATGGTTGGCAGGATATTCGGCAAAATGTGGCGCCAAAGGATGTGGAGCGGTTTTGTTCCATTGGTTACGGCTGCCGCAATAAAATCACGTTCCCGCAGCTTCAAGGTGAGGCTGCGTCCCAAACGCGCATATTTTGTCCAGCTCACCGCCGCCAGCGCCAGAATTGTATTGAGTATATTCCCGCCCATCATGCCGGCAATGGCAATAGCCAGCACGATGCCCGGAAAAGCCAGCATCATATCCACAATGCGCATAAGCACTGTATCCACCTTGCCGCCCGAGTAGCCGGCGACCACACCAACGAATGTCCCTATCACCGAAATAATGACGACCAGTGACAGCGTCATTAAGAGGGAGGTCCGCGTCCCGTAGAGAATTCGCGATAAGCAGTCACGCCCGAGCTTGTCCGTACCGAACAGATGCTCCGCCGACGGTGCCTGTAGCGACTGCCGCATCACCGCATCATACGGGTCGTAAGGAGCCAGCCATGGCGCCAATACCGCCAGGCCTGCAATCACTAGAACCAAAAATGTAAACAGTCCAAACAGGAATTTATCTTTTGTCCAAAACGACACTCAGTGCCCTCCTTTTTTCAGCCGTGGATCAAGATAGGTATAGGATATATCCACCAGCAGATTAATCCCCATATACAAAACAGCAATCCAGAGGACAAAGCCCTGTACCAGCGGATAATCACGCATCTCTATGGCATGTACAGCCATCTTGCCAAGTCCCGGCCAGGAGAAGACCATCTCAATAACAGCCACGCCGCCCAACAGCCAGCCAATCGACAAGCCCAGGAGCGTAATGAGCGGCAGACAGGCATTCGGCAGCACATGCCGCCAGAGAATTTTCCGCATGGGAAAGCCTCGCGTCCGGGCACCAATGATATAATCCTGCCCCAGTTCCTCCAAAACCGCCGTGCGCACCTGCCGCGTGTATTTAGCCGACATCGCAATAGCCAGTGTGAACGCGGGAAGCACCATCCGGTCCGGCGACACTACACCGCCTGCAATCGGGAAAAGCCTCAGCTTCAGCCCCAGAACATAGAGCAGGATAAGCCCTACCCAAAAGCTCGGCATAGATACGCCTAAAAACGAAATGCCGCGAATCAGATAATCAACGCCACGGTTTCGATATACCGCCGACAGAATCCCGCACGGCACCGAGATCAAAAGCATCATTACCAGAGCCGAGCCTGCCAGTACCAACGTTCCCGGCAGGCACTGCCAGAGCCGCTCAGCAACCGGCATCTTCGCCGAATAGGACATCCCCATATCTCCCTGCAAAACACCGGCAAGCCAGCGGACGTACTGTACATGAAACGGCTGATCCAGCCCCAGCTGTGCCCGCGTCTCGGCAATCGTTTCCTCCGAAACAATGGTATCGCCTACCTCCAACAGCATCTCTACCGGATCCCCCGGCGACAAATACATCAGACAAAACGTCAGGAAGCTGACACCGAGAAGAGTAATAACCATCTGCGCCAAGCGATGCACAAGCTCTTTTCTCTTCAAATCACCATCTCCTCTCTGTCAAAAAATAAAAATCCGTATAGTCGACTAATTTAGCCGCTTCGGCATAAAGCACATTATTCACAAGGAGCTCGTCGAAGAAAGTAATATAAAAAAATAAACTCCCAACCAGTAAGGTCAGAAGTAATAAACAGTAGAAAAATACAAAACTCCTGGTCAAAAAAACCAAGAGTGAATTAAACAGATCAGCAATCGCTGCGCTACTGTAATCCCCTCCCCATACCTCGTGGGTAACAAACGGTGATTGTCAAACAGGCAGTTCTCCTGGCTCCGGATCATAGCTCGCTTAAACCTTCCCAGGAATGACATCCCAGTGGCATATCTTAAGCTTACTCCCCGTTACAGTGGCGGGACCGCGCCGGCTTTTAACCGGCTTCCCTATTAAGCCCTTATGGGCACCTATCTCAATATATGTATTTGTCCTTTGAAGCTATAGCTTTTTGAGAATATCATAAGTTGACAAAGATTGTCAACAATTTTAAATTCACTATTGAATATTTCCTATATACAGAGCAATACCGGCGACTAGCACCACTATTGCAAGATAAATGGCGGTACCTATTACCGAAACAATAACACCCAGTCTAGCGCCAAATATTGATAAATTTGTCGGTAATACACGGGATACAGCATCATATACATTATGAAAAAAGGATGCCACCAAAAGCGTAAAAATTATCTCCTCCGCCGCCAGTGCGCCGCTTTGCAGCAGCGTTCCGGCAACACCTATGGCCGCAAGCATCGTAGGTATACCTGCCAAAATGACCAAAACTCCGGCTGCAGTCAAATTAACTTTATGTAAAACAGGAGCTACAACTGTCAGAATATCGTTAAAAATTCCTGTATGCATAAACAGCGCAAAGCCAAATGTAACCGGCATAAAAACTACGGCTATATCCCAAAATTGCCCAAAAGCCTTTCTGGCCGCCGCTAGCAGATCGGTTTTATCGGCTGCCATGCCGGAAAATGCCTGCAGGTGTTCCGGATGGCCGGCAATAGCTTGCCGGAAAATAATACGATTCCATACTATCCCCAAAATTGTTACCAGCGTACTTATGCCAATATTTATTGCAATAAATACCATGCCCAGTTTCCACCCCAATCCGGCAATCAAAGCCGGACTGAAATTAAAGATAGTAAAATAGATACCGGTAGGCAGAGACCCCATCAGATAAACAGCAATGACGCCTGTTCTACTTACAACAGCGTTACGTCCGAATTCCGCCAGCATAGCATTAGCCGCATACCTGTTCAGTAAACATAAAATAAAAAAAGGTCCTAAAGCTTCCGGCAATTTACCTAGTTCTGTCAGTGGCCGCAACACTTTGCTGAACCAAGCAAAAAAACGGCCGTTTTTAAGAGCCACACCGCAATAACAGCCTAAAAACATGGCCGGTAACGCCGTTTTCCACATTTTCAAAACATCTGATAATGCTAACGAAATATCCATATTGTTATTCCTGTCTTGTTAATAACACTAACTTATATTCTCCAACGACCCGTCCGTCGTCAAGCTGGATCGGTGCTTCAATACCGGCGGCATATTTCCCGTCCGCACTGATATCGGCCGCAATACAAGGCCCGTCAGTAGCCACACGATCCACTAACTGCGCTTCCGGTATTGTTACAATATACAAACCATGCACTGAAAGGTCTTTGGAACGAACATTCCGGCCGACGGCTAACGCTGCCTGCCTGCTGCCTGCCGCTATTTGCTCAATCATACCGCCGAATTTATAGTTATTCATCAAGTTACCCTGTAAGTCAAAAACGAATAAACTGTTTGAGCTTGGACTTTCCACCGGGGTTGGCAGCTGCCAATTGGCCCGGTTATAGGTATTGCCTGTTGTAAACACAACATACTCACCGAACATTTGAACGTAATTACCTGTGGCATTAATATAGACACCGGCAATTTTTTGCGGCTGGCTGATACTGCGCCGCCATAGTTCCTTACCTTGTATTCCATCAAACAGAAAACAGCGGCCATCACTGGCAATAGCGGCTGTATAGCGGCCATTAGCGCTTACTTCCGGGCTTGTGCGCATCGCAACATTTTGATACGGGTGAGCTACATCTACGATATTGCTCCACAACACTGTTTCCAGCCTCCCGTCCAAACAATATATGCTCCGGTCATACTTATATTTCGCAATATCATAGTTAGCCGTGGCAAAATAGGCCCTTTCGCCAGCAGCATCGACACTAATCCAGCTTACCCAGGCATCAAGATTGTGGTCACTGGGAAAAAGCCCTACCTGTTCACCCTCTGGCGTAAATTTATAAATACGGCCAATATACTCGTTACGACCGTCAGGCTGTCTTATATACCGCTGCGCAACCGCATAAATCATTCCGTTGGCATCCGTCTTGACAGCTACCACACCGGGGAAAGTTTTTTCTTTAATGTTCGCCCCCAGCTCATTCACACTGGCCTGCCGCCATAGCTCACGGCCATCTTTGGCAGCAAGACTAAACAAATATCCCTGCGGACTGTTTTCGCCAATAAGTATCGACTGTCCGTCCGGAGAAAACTCTACTGCCGTTATCTTTCCTAACCCCATGTTTTTCCGCCAAACAAGGCTGCCTTTCGTGTTAAATAACAGTACCTCGCCTGTTTCCGATCCAACTGCCAGATAGCGGCTGTCAGGTGAGAAGCGGACAAAGCCTTTATTAAATCCCATTCGCTGGTAGTTATATACTTCTGTCTGCCCCAGCACAGTTTCCGTTGTTTTGACATAAGCTCCGGTCTGAGTACCACTCTGTTTACCGGCCATACTCATTCGACTGTCCAGGCTAAAAATATGCGATCCTAATAGTCCCAATGTAACAATGAATAGCACGGTGATTATTATCGTAAAGAGTTTTTTCTTCATATGCCTTACAGCCACACTTTCATCAAATCATATAACCCCCGCCAGGACGGTACATATAACAAGCCATTAAACTGTAGTGCATCCACTGCTTTGAGAACCATAAGACAGGACACGGCCAATAGCAGGGAGTGGCAAAAAAAGCGCTCATAACGCGACCATTTAGGTAATACAGCCTGCGGTGTTTCCCGGCCAAAGCCACGGCTCTCAACAGAAGCAGCCAAGGTTGCCGCCCGGCGCAGCGTTCGCGCCAGTATAGGAAATAGTGTTTGAAAAGCGGTCTGTATCAGCCGACTGGGTGATAGTGTTCTGAATGGTTTAAACCCTCTAAGGCGTTGCGCTGTCAACACAACCGCGGTCTCTTGAAAGATTACCGGCAAAAACCGCAGACCGGTAATCAACATAAACCCCAATTCATAGGGCAGCCGCCATGACAGCAGACTGCGCAGCAACTGACGGGGATCTGATGTCCAGTTAATTAACAGGCCTAATGTGAGCATAGTACCGGAACGCAGTGCCTGGATAGCACCGTATTCCAACCCTTCCCGGTAAATGAACACCCCGCCGGTCAATGCTCCAAAAGCCGGTGTGGCAGGCGGCAGTAAACACGCAATAATAGTTCGCGGCTCCCGGGAATAAAACAGCGCCTGACTTGTCATCGAACCCCAGATACCTAAGAGGACAAACACCATGAGTACACGCCATCTGGCAGGTGATGAGCGGGCAACAACATGCAGGCCCAGAGCTAAACAAAATAACAAAAATAATGACCGTGGACTGTCTACAAGCAGAATCAGAGCCGCCAGCAAAATCAGTAATACCAGTTTGGTACGGACATCAATTCTATGAAGCAGAGTCTGCCCGGGTGTAGCCTCCCATACATGTCTGTCGTACATACTCTACCACCTCCTCTACCGTAAGCGCAGTGCCACCATATAATGCCTGAGAGAGGCAAAGCGCTGCCGGCGGCTTAAGTCCGGTAGCCTTAAGCATATCCTGGTCCTGAAAAATTGCGGTCGGTATATCGTCGGCCACAATCCTGCCTTGCCGCATAACAACAATTCGGTCAGCAAACCGTGCAGCAACTTCCGTATCATGGGTACAAAAAATAATGCTGCCGCCTTGCCGGGTATATTCTTTGAGCACCAGGACAATATCCTCAATATGTCCTATATCCTGACCGGTTGTCGGCTCATCTAAGAGCAAAACCTGTGGCTGACCGACTAATACAGCGGCAATAGCCACCCTGAGTCTTTGTCCACGGCTTAACGCCAGAGGAAAATCCTCTTCTAAATCATTCAGCCCCAATTTATCTACAAGTTGTTGGCAATACTCTGTCCAGCCAGGAGCATTTCCTTGCTGCTGCCGCAGACTAAAACCAATTTCCTCACGCACAGTGCTGTTAAACAGCATAAAGTCCGGATTTTGTAAAACCATGCCAACAGATGGTGTCACACCGGCAACCTGTTTTCCAAGCACCTTTATGTCACCTGCAATGGGTTTCAGTAACCCGCCAATCAAATGCAGTAAGGTGGACTTACCCGCCCCATTGCTTCCCATTAAGGCAATAAATTGCCCGGGAGGCACAACAAGTTCCACTTCCTTAAGGATTACATGCTCCGGATTGTCATAATAAAAAGTCAAATGCTGAGCGCGAATCGCGGGTAGCTCTGCCGGCTGCTGCCCCCTAAGACCTGCCGCGGCCAGTTCGGTAACCGGCGTGTACTTGGGAACATCGTAACATTTCCTGATCGCAGCTACGGCATCACTGACCTTATCCGAACAAGCCGTAACGCCAAGTTGGTGGCAAATGGCGACAGACTGCGGCAGCCTGAGTCCGTTTGCGGCAAATATTTCCTGACGGCTGTACGCCTTTTCGCGTACCCCCTGCCAAATGAGCTTACCGGCCTCCATGATTGCTACCTTATGACAGAGCGGCAATACTTCATGCAGCCGGTGCTCAACAATGATAATCGTAATTCCCATGTTAACATTAAGGTCTTTCAAAACCGCCAATAATTCAGCCGAACCCTGCGGGTCAAGCTGGCTGATCGGTTCATCAAGCGCTAACACCTGCGGCTTAGCAGCCAGCACGGCGGCTACGGCCAGGCGCTGTTTTTGTCCGCCTGACAAAGCATGTACGCTGGCGCCGGCTCTATCTAGCAAACCTACCAGCCGTAAAGCTTCTTGAACTTGTGGCTCAACTTGTTCCTGCTTCAACCCCATATTCTCTAAAACAAAGGCAACCTCATCGAACACCGTTGTAGAAAAAATCTGGTCATCCGGATTTTGAAATACCATACCCACAGTGCGGCTCATCTCTGCTATACCTAAAGTACGCGTAGAGCGCCCGCCAACCAATATTTCGCCCGCAAGCTTCCCGCCGCTGTCGTGGGGAATAAGGCCGTTGAGCATTTTGAGCAAGGTACTTTTGCCACAGCCGGTGGCTCCGGTTAATAGCAGGAAATCTCCTTGTTCAACCTCCAGACTGACATCTTTAATACTGGGAGCACTTCGATGCTTATAGGTAAAGGAAACATTACAAAATTGTACATTGCCCTTCATCTGATCAGTCACCCCCTATCCTGGCTAACCTGGTGCCTAGAGCAGTGCCACAGGCAGCGCCTATCGCTGTATAAACAAACCCGTTGATGGCCAGCACCATAGCAATATACCAACTTGCATAATACATACGATACAAAAATGCCATACCTTGTAACAATACATAAGTAGAAATAGTATCAGCCACACCACAGCAAACAGCCAAAAGCACTATTTTGCCTGCAGGGATTCTTTCACCCTCCTGTTTTTGCAGCCAGCCGTACATCCCGCTGCCATAAATGAATAGTTCCAGAAGCAAGGCTTGCAAGCAATAGGACAACACACCAATTGGTGAAATTTGTCCAAAAGCCAGCATAGCTAAAAGCATGCGAATAACCGTCATAAGCGCAACTACGCCCGGGCGGGGAATTAAGATAACCAGCGCCACCACCATCATATAGAGAAATACTCCGTTAAACAGACCGGTAACGATAACAGCGAACGGCCCCAATATAATGTGAAAAAAATCATTTAACAAGGTAGACGGTACATTAACTACGGCAAAAGCAGACGCACCAAATAAGGCGATTGTTACCAACCACCGGGTTTTGAGTGCCGCAAGCACCCGCCTGAGACGACTAAACGCTACGATCAGACCTGCCATTACCGCCAATGCAGCTATACTGACTACAACCAGCGCTTTGCTATCTTTTTTCACGATAGTAAGCGGCGACTCATACACTATGTTGGGTGTAATCCCATCACTGATTTCGGCCTGTAACATATAATCGCCGCCTGCTAATGCACGTTCATCGGCATACACCGGCATCAACAGACGTTGCTTTGTGTCACCGTTTAGAGCCACAAAAGACTCTAAATAATCTTTTTGCCTGTCCAACGCGCCACCATTTGTATCTTCATTGGTTGCTCCGGGAGTAAACAAGCCGGCTACCGGCTGATGACTGCCTGCATCCAGCAGGCGGACGGTAACAACTGCCAGCTTTTGTACTCCAGAAGGATTATCAATATCCACCCCCAAATGCGTTACCGGGTGAATAGCCTCAACCTCCTGATTGGATGCCCCTTTGCCAATCAGCAAATTTTTGTAATAATCCCATTGCCGGTCTCTTAACAATAAAACGTTTTGCCCCCTACGATCATCGGTGTTACCGTCTTTATCTAAAGGTAAAATAATACCAACTACCGTAATCGGCAAAACGTCAGCTGTTTGAGACGCCGTCACGGCAACCGGCACCTGCTGCGTCAACGCCCCTGCCGTGATACTGGCTGTATACGAGCCAGGCGGCAATTCCGACGCCACCTGGAGAGGCAGCAAATCGTACCAATGGCTATAGCCGCCTGGCAGCAGCATTTTCCTTGTTAAAACATAATAATCTGTTCTTTTTTTTATCTCCCAATTTTCCTGAGTTCCGACAGGACTAAACCCTGGCGGCAGACTGATGGTAATGACCACCTCTTTATCGGCTGAGTCGCGGTTTTCAATATTAAACAGCGCCGCTGTTTGTGTACCCGAAGTTACAGAATCCTTGACCTTTCCCAAGTAATACGGAAGTTGACAGGAAAAAGTCAAGCCATCTTTGGCCTGACCAATAGGAATTGCGAACAATACATACAGCACTGTTACCAATCCAGCCAGTGCTTTTTTGATGGTCAAACTTTTTCCCCCTTTACACCAAAGACTTCGTTTATCCGATGACTAAGCCGCTCTAAGACTCCCTCTTCTCCAAATGGAAGTCATACCCCTACTGACACAGGCGAGCGTAAGTCTCTGGATAAGGGCGACTAACCTTCAGGTGGGGTCAAAACCCCATCTGAAGCTAAGTCTACTTTATGTAAATTTTATAGACGTTAAAAAAAGAAGGGTCAAAATTGACCCTGCGCTACTGCGCTAAGCAAAGGACTTAGTTTATGTGCTTTATAGAAAACTCCGGACTGTTTCCTGTCAGTCCGGGGTATCTACCAAAATAAATACTCCTGGCACTAGGTACCAGGAGTAAAATCCAGTAATCGCCTTTTAATAACATTTCCTACATAAAAGGATGCGTACTGTAATCCCCTCCCCATACCTCGTGGGTAAAACGGTGACTGTCAGTTAGGCAGTTCTCCTGACTCTGGTTCATTGCGCATCCAAACCTTCCCAAGACTTTTCATCTCAGTGGCATTCTCTTGGATTTGCTCCCCATTACAGTGGCGGGACCGCGCCGGCTTTTAACCGGTCTTCCCTATTAAGCCCCGTAGGGCACCTAGCTCAATAATATTTAGTTTTATTAATATTTTATCCGGTTTTCTATTCAATAGTCGGAATAGTAGGTTTATCTTTGCCGCGTTCTTTATACTTATTATCGACAGCATCTTTAGTGTGCTGTACATAGATATCTTGAATTCCCGGGTTTTCGCCTAAACCATGGATATAAGCATCAACCTGGAATCCGGCTGCAATCAATTGTGATTTATATGATTCCTTATCATCGCCAGCCATATCATTATTAGCATGATCGCCAGCAACCAACATCATCGGCATTAAAGTTACTTTCTTAATTTTGTTTGTTTTTAGTTTCTCAATAAGGTTTTCTATTGTGGGATATCCTTCAACCGTAAATACAAAAACATTTTTGAGACCGGCATCTTGAAGTTTCATCTGCAAGGCAGCATAAGCAGTATTGGATGGATTGACGCCGCCATGTCCCATGAAAGCAACCGCTTCATTTTTCCCTATTTTAGGTAATTGATTTTGTAATGCTTTTATAGCAAGCAAGTAATCATCGGGTTTTTCGCCTTCCTGTCCAGTATAATAAAGAAGCGGTCGACCCACTGATATTTTGTCAAAGGACTTTTCAAACGTTGAAACCACACGCATGAGTTTTTCATATTCATCCCCAGCTTCAATGTGAAGAGGCTGAATAATTACTTCTTTGTACCCTTCTGCTTTCAATTTCTCTAATGCTTGTTTTTCGGTATCAAATTTCAGTCCATCCCTATCAGCAAGTTTTTTGATGATAATTCGGGAGGTAAAAGCATGACGAACTTCATAATCCGGAAAAGCTGACTGAATTTTGTTTTCTACAGCTTCCGTGGTCACTTTTCTGGTATCTGCATAAGTAGTGCCAAAGCTTACAACCAATATAGCCTTTTTACCAGCACCTGCCGGAGCAGCAGACGCCACCGACGGAAGCAGACTGACGCAGCCAAACACGGCAAGCATGCACATTGTGACACATAAAGAATACAGTTTTTTCATAACAAATTCACTCCTCAAAATGTCTTATAATTCCAAGCCAAAGCAGGCGATTACACCGTATGCTGTTCTCTGTTCACAGTCCTCCCTCTAGATAATATATATGTATATCATGCTTATTTGGAAAAATTGAGGGTCATTTGACCCGCGCCAATCGGCGCAAAGTTCGAAAGGAAATCTTTAGAAAAATGGCATAAAAATTTAAACTCCTGACCATTTGCAGTCAGGAGTTTTTTAACAGTATGCTAAATGAAAACTCCTGGCAGTTAACCAGGAGTGAATTAAGCTAGTACGCCATAAAGCGTATACTGTAATCCCCTCCCCATACCTCGTGGGTAACAAACGGTGATTGTCAGACAGGCAGTTCTCCTGACTCCGGATCTTTGCTTGCTTAACCCTTCCCAAGATTTCATCCCAGTGGCATTTCTTAAGCTTGCTCCCCGTTACAGTGGCGGGACCGCGCCGGCATTTAACCGGTCTTCCCTATTAAGCCGTAAGGCACCTATCTCAACATATTTAGTTTTCTTATATGAAAATAGCATATCACCACAGGAAGCGATTGTCAATCCATTAGTCCCCGGCACTGACTGCACCGATAAAAAAACAATACGAATTTACTTAGATTTATGTGTATTACATAATTTTAAAAAATAAGGGTCAAATTGACCCGCGCCATCGCGCTAAGTTCGAAAGGAGTTTGAAGAAAAATGACTTAAAATATTAAAACTCCTGCCGTTTAAAAGGCAGGAGTAATAAACAGTATGCTAAATAAAAACTCCTGGCAGTTAACCAGGAGTGAATTAAGCTAGTACGCCATAAAGCGTATACTGTAATCCCCTCCCCATACCTCGTGGGTAACAAACGGTGATTGTCAGACAGGCAGTTCTCCTGACTCCGGATCTTTGCAGTTGCTTAAACCTTCCCAGGATATACATCCCAGTGGCAAATCTTAAGCTTGCTCCCCGTTACAGTGGCGGGACCGCGCCGGCATTTAACCGGTCTTCCCTATTAAGCCCGTAGGGCACCTATCTCAATAATATGTAATTTTTGGTTTATGAAGTTAGCATAACATCCTGGAAAACGAATGTCAATATCTCGTCCATTTTTAAAATTCATGATTTTTTCATAAGTTCTGCATAAGTTCTTCATATTTGTCATCTATACTGTACTTAAATCTTGAAGCAAAGGGAAGGTGTAGTATATGACAATGACTCATTATATGGAATTACTGGCTGTCAACCAACCATGGAACCTTATTATTTATATGGTTATCCCGGTAGCATTGGCAGAAGCACTTGTGGCAACAGAATTCTTCACGGTGTTTCTCCGCGGTTCTAATGCCGGCGGTTGGAAAACCCTGAACAAATGGATTGGAATTGTCCTGGGTTTTTATTTTTTAGGAATTTTCCTCAATTTGCTGATTACAGTTGTCCCCAGCATTGAGTGGCGTGGGATTGCTGATATCCTGGCAGTAGGTTCCTATCTCAGTGGTGTTATTCCCCTCTTTAGTATTGCCTTGCTTGAGCTTGGTGTGATTGGCAAAGGAAAATCGACAGATGAGAAAATGAAGCTCCACTTTATTCTTTTGACCGTCTTCCTTATAGTGGCACATATAGCCATGATCTTCGGCATGGTTGACCCGACAATTATGGGATGGAATTCCAACCCCAATAGCCATATGCAACATATGGGACACTAGTGAAAAAATGAAAGCAGCGCTTCCACCAGGCGCTGCTTTGTTATCCTTGAACAAACAATGATATCCAAAGCTTCTCGGAGCTTTGGATAGAGGATTGCTAATTGACAATTACTACAAAACAATTTATAGTTAAAGTAGTATTTGAATCATGAAGATTCAATAGGTCTGGTATGAAGCCTAAGGAAAAATCCTGGGTTGTTCATGCCTTTTTTTATTAATTGCTTTATCAGGAAGGTGACATTATATGTGTACTACCAAGTTTTGGACAGATGCCTGGCAGGAAGCGAGAGACACTGCCGGTCAATCAGGTTCTGACAGCAAACAGAATTGGCAGCAATTTTGGAATAATTTTGCCGAACTTCACGCCTTACGCAACCGTCAAAGCCGTCCTATATATAATGCCATTGTTGATGGACTTGTTGCTGACGGAGTAATAACCCCCTTTAGCACAGTTCTCGATATTGGTTGTGGTGCTGGTACTTACACACTGCCGTTAGCCAATAAAGCCAGACAGGTTACCGGACTGGATACAGCCAACCAAATGCTGTCCATGCTGCAATCGGAGGCTAATCATGAAGGCCTTAGCTGCCGGATCACCCCAGTCCAAGGTGATTGGCTGGATATCCCGGTCGAGCCAGCTTATGATGTGGTTTTTGCCGCTAATACGGCGGCCATTAATGACTATGACAGCTTAATGAAAATGAACAGTGTGTCGCAGCGAATCTGTTGTCTTATCGGGTTTGCCGGTACATATCACATTAAGGTACGTACCCTCCTCTGGGAACACCTTATGGGTACTCCACCTGAAAATGCAGCTTTTGATATACAATATCCCTTTAATATTCTCTATCAGGAACGGTTTCTCCCTAACATCAAATTTTACAGTTATCGGGAACGCTACCGGGAAACCCTGCCTTATATGATTGAATACTATACCAGCTACTTTAAGTTATTCGGCCTGGAAGGACCTGAAACAACAGCAAAAATCACCGAGTTTTTAGCCAATCGAGCGGTTGACGATTATTGCACCGAGCTCATTACTACAACCATCGGCGTGCTGTGGTGGCGTGCAGACCGCAAGACAACTCTTCTGGAATAGCAGGAAAACAATAACAACCCGGTTACCCGGGTTGTTTATTTTAGTTATTTACCAGCCTTTTCCATGCACAAGATCACTCACCTTAAGTACAGCTTCTTTAATGGATACTACTAACGGCCGGGTTTCCAAGCCAACAATGTCAAAATGATGCTGGTTAACAGGCACAAGTACCTTATGGGCATCAGACGAAGCCACAGCCTCAGCAATTTTTGGGGTTATTTCCCCCATCAAAGAATTAGGAATAATAATGCCAATGGGTCCCACAACGACATCCACTTTACGAATTGATACAACAACAGCATTTTCTCCGGTTGCGCCACGCATCGCTCCGGCTCGTACCATATTGTTCGTTGCTAGAGCGTTGGTTCCTAGTGCGATAATATCTACTTTTTGTCCCAGTTGTGCCGAAAGCTGAGTAACTAACTGTACCCCCAGACCCCCGCCCATACCATCAATAACTGCAATTAACATGAAATTGACCACCTTCCGCCTAAAACTGGACGATTGCCGTATGTATTCGGCAACAACTACCAAACTCCTGCAAACTTAGCATACTGGTTACAGCCAACAAACAGAATTGGCATATGCGTAAAAAAAGCCGCGAAAATATCGTTCGACACGAATACCTTCATGGCTACTTTCTCAAAATATAATATATAGGTTTTAAAAATATTCCAAACAGAAACACCACACCGAATTCCTACGGCCTGAAGCGGCTTCAGCCACCTCGTTATTGCAATTGTACCAAATTTCACTTTTGTGTGTCAATAAAAAAGTGCATATTACCCTTAAATACCGGTTTTTACTAAGAAAAGAATTGACAAGCTCCCGTAAAGTAAGAGATAATGATATTGTGAAAAATTACATTATGTTGAAAGCTAAAGGTATGAAGCCTTGTCGGGAAAACGCTCCCATTAGGTTTTTGTGCCTTTTTTTGCTAAATAAATAAAAAAATCATGAGGAGGTATTTGCTATGACTAATCGCCCTATCGATTATCAGAAAGCTATTGATTTTCACGGACACTGCTGTCCCGGCCTAACCATTGGCTACATGGCCGCCAAAGCGGCATTAGCCCATCTTAAGGTGGAACGCGCCGAAGATGAAGAGCTTGTAGCTATTGTCGAATCCGACGGCTGTGGGATTGACGCTATTCAAGTTCTGTTAGGCTGCACCATTGGTAAAGGCAACCTGATTTATAAGGACTACGGCAAACAAGCCTATACCATTGGCAACCGTAAAACCGGTGAGGCTGTGCGGATTGTGGCGACAGGTGATATGACGCCACTGACACCAGATCAACAGTTTCTCCGGACTGCCGTATTCAGCGGACAGGCTACTCCTGAACAAGAGGAAACCTGGCAAACGCTTCAAGCTGAACGTACTACCCGAATGCTGGCCACCCCGGCCAGCGAACTATTTAAAATCCAGGACGTTGAACTAAATCTGCCATCGGAAGCTAAAATATTTAACTCCGTCATTTGTGAATACTGCGGCGAAAAAGTTATGGAAGCCCGCGCCCGCTTAAAAAACGGCAAAACTGCCTGCCTTGCCTGCACCGAAGAATATACCCGGGGGTGGTAAGCTTTGACTGGCATCCACCGTTTGCTGGCAACATGGTTAACCGTATTTATCCTGTTGTCTGCCGGTTGCGGCAGCCAACAGGCCGGTCCGGCTGTCAATTCCCAAGTATATACCATTGCCGATGCCACCGGTGACTATGGTTTTCCTTCGCCGTTTGCCCATTACTCCCGCGGACCCGGTTATATCCGCATGAGTATGATTTTCGATACCCTAGTCTGGAAAGATGCCAATGGCTACGTTCCGGCACTTGCCGCCAAATGGGAATACCTTCCCAATGAAAACGCCTACTTATTTAACCTGAATGAGTCCGCTACCTGGCATGACGGCACCAAGATTACCGCCGACGATGTCGTATTCACCTTTAACTATCTGGAAAAACATCCGTATCAAGCGACAGATACCAGCATGATCCAAACAGTAACTGCAATTAACAGCAATACGGTAAAGATTTCTTTGTCCCGCCAGCATGCACCGTTTCTAGACCAGATAGCCGGAACAGTCCCCATACTGCCGAAGCATATTTGGCAAAACGTCGATGACCCCCTTCAGTTCCAGCAAAAAGAAGCTTTAATTGGTTCCGGTCCATATAAGCTTGTTGATTACAACAAAGAGCAGGGTTCTTATTTATACGAAGCCAACGATGGCTACTATCAAGGCAAGCCCAAATGTAAGCAGCTAAAATTCATCAAAATGACAACAGAAATGTCGGTTGCCGCCTTAAAGCAGCAGCAGGTTGACATTGCGCAAATTCCGCCCGAACTTGTTGACTCCCTAAAACAAGCCGGGCTTGAGATTCTGACGATGCCGCATGACTGGGTTGCCAAATTAGTATTTAACCATCAAAAAGAGCCTTTTAGTAACGTGGAATTCCGCCAAGCTTTAGCTTATGCTATTGACCGGCAGGCTCTTATTACAACAACGCTGCGCGGTCAGGCACTGTCCGGCAGTCCGGGAATACTGCCGTCAGATAGTGAATGGTACAATCCTGCTATAGCGGAAGCGTATCGCTACAGCCCTGATACTGCTGGCAAACTGCTAACCAAACTAGGCTATACCAAGGCAGGTACTTACTGGGAGAAAAATGGGCAACCTTTAGAAGTTGAATTGCTTGTCGGCCCTAATGCCGGAAATGCCGGTACTGTAGGCGAACGCCAAGGAGAATTTATCAAAAACCAGCTTGAGCAATTTGGTATTAAAATAAATTTGAGGACTTTGGAAAGCAAAACGTTAGACAGCCGGGTAAAGGAATGGAAGTTTGATCTGGTCTTAAACGGCCATGGCGGCCTGGGTGGTGACCCTGACTTCCTTACCAATATTATTACCGGCAAAAGCTTCAACAGCGCCCGTTATTTTAGCAACAGTAATCTGAACACATTACTTGCCAAGCAAGCTGCTACCTTGGATAAAGCAGCACGCAATCAAATTTTATGCGAAGTCCAGACTGCTTTTGCCAAAGATCTGCCGGCATTGCCCCTTTACTATCCTAATTGGTATTATGCGCACACCAAGAAAGCTGACGTGTACTTTACTAAACAGGGTGTCGGGTCAGGCGTTCCCATTCCTCTAAACAAAATGTCATTTGTCAAATAGGGAGCTTACTATGCTAAACACCAAAAAGTTGGTTGATTATGCTGTTGCTCTGGTTGTTATTTTTCTCCTAAACTTCATACTCCCCCGAATGCTTCCCGGTGACCCGCTGCATGCCATCTACGGCGACGAGGCGCTTTTATCCATGACGCCGGCGATGCAAGCTGAAATCATTCACCGTTTTGCCCTTGACCGGACTTGGAGTGAACAGCTAATTGCCTATCTATTGGCGCTTTTACGCGGGGATTTTGGTTATTCCTACTTTTATCATGCTCCTGTTACGAGCGTCATTGCCGGTGTATTACCCTGGACGCTGTTATTAACCGGTTCAGCCTTTGTATTATCAACACTTCTGGGCAGCTTGCTGGGAATTGAATCAGGCTACCGCCGGGGCAGCAAAATTGACGGTTCCCTTATGGGGTTTATGATGGTAATCAGCGGCTTTCCTGATTTTTTTGCGGGAATTCTGCTGCTTTTAGTATTTGGCGCCTGGCTGGCCTGGCTGCCCTTATCCGGAGCCATTACCCCGTACAGCGGCTTTACCGGAGCAGCGCTTGTTGCCGATATTGCCAATCATTTAATCTTGCCGCTGTCAGCCTTGGTATTTATCCGGATGACTGCCGCCTATTTATTCAGCCGCAGCGCTATGATTGGAGTTATGGGACAGGCCTATATCCGCACAGCCCGGGCGAAAGGCTGCCCTAGCCCGGCCATTCGTTACCGTCATGCAGCACGAGCTGCTCTGCTGCCAATGGTTACTGCCGCCGGCGTACGCTTTACCCATGTAATTAGCAACGTACTGTTTGTCGAGACTGTCTTTTCTTATCCAGGGCTTGGTTCCCTACTTTATAAGGCTGTCCTGACCCGTGACTATCCGCTGTTGCAGGGAATTTTACTGCTGGCTGCCATGTTGGTGCTCACCGTTAATCTTATAACAGATTTGCTGTGTGTCCGGCTTGATCCACGGATAGCGGCAGTACCGGACAAGGTTAGGGAGATAAACCATGCATATCCAGTATCATAATGAACTAGTCCAAAGCCAGTGGGGCCGCATCGGACTGCTGCTGCTTGCTACGGTATTGACAGCCGCCTTTCTGGCACCCGCTCTTGCCAATTACGATCCATCATCCTATACTGGAGATATATTCCACAGGCCCTGCGCCAATTACTGGCTGGGAACCAATGAGGTCGGACAAGATATTTGGTCGCAGCTAATCTACGGTGCCCGTACCTCACTAGCCATCGCCTTTGGCACCGCTTTACTTGCCGTAATAACAAGCTTGCTATCTGGTGCCCTGGCGGCAATCCTTGGCGGATTATATGACCGTACTATTATGCGCATTGTCGATATATGTCTGGTTATTCCGCCGGTAATTGTTATCCTGCTGTTTGCTGCCTACCTTAGTCCTGGCATAACCATACTGATAGTATTGCTGGCCGCCTTCCTCTGGCCTGAGGGCGCCCGCATTATCCGGACGCAGACATTTGCTTTAAAAACTAAAGCAAGCTATGCAGCCGCTACTACCTTTGGCGCGACAGAAACCTACCTGTTAAGAAAGCATATCCTGCCTGATTTAAGCCCCACTCTTTCCACCTTATTCATCCAATATGCCCGCCGTGCCATTTTTATGGAAGCCGGATTATCTTTTTTGGGCATTAGTGACCCTACACTCATAAGTTGGGGAAAAATGATCCACCAAGCTCTTGCCTTTACTTATATGGATGTATGGCAGTGGTGGTTACTACCACCCGGCTTAGCCGTATCCCTGACAATTGCCGGTTTGGCGTTTATCGGCTTACCCCTTGAAACATCTCTTGACCCTAGACTGCGGCAGGAAAAGAGGTAATTATGGAACAAAAACCTTTGGTACTTGAAATCAAAAACCTAACTGTCAGCTACAACCAGTCTACTGTACTCAAGGATATTAACCTGACACTGAAAGCTAACCAAACCTTGGCCATAATCGGCGAATCCGGGGCTGGAAAGAGCACACTTGCCCTTAGTATTGCCCGGCTCTGTGCCGGCAGTACTGCCGGGGAAATTCATTTTAACGGCAACAATCTACTAGAGGAACAAGAAGAACAGCTTCGCCACATTCGCGGCAACGACCTGGCACTGGTATTCCAAAATACCGATAACGCCTTACATCCGCTGTACCCTGTTGCCGGACAAGTTGCGGAAACGGTACGACTACATAATAACCTTGATAAAGCAGCCGCTCATGAGCGGGCGCTAGAAGCTCTGGCCGCTACCGGACTCACCGGCGGTTTAGCCGCCGCTTACCCGCACGAATTAAGCGGCGGCCAGCAGCAAAGGGTACTCATTGCCATGGCGCTTGTTAACAATCCCAAGCTGCTACTGCTTGATGAGCCAACCGCCTCGCTTGACCCGCTGACCAAACGGGAAATTACCGCCCTCTTAAAACAATCAGCAAATGAGCGGGCTGTTATTATCATCACTCATGACATTGCCACAGCCGCTGAATTGGCTGATACGGTAGCTGTCTTATATGGCGGCCGGATTATAGAAACAGGTTCTACCCGGACGATATTGGAAAATCCTCGCCACCCCTATACCCGCGGGCTGTTAAGAGCCTATCCCAACATGACTACCGTAAAAGACCTGCAAGGCATTCCGGGCTCTATGGAACATAACCTTCCCGGCTGTCCGTTCCAGCCGCGCTGTACTCAATCGCTGCCCATTTGCGCTACCAAGGTGCCGCCGCTTACAATAACCAACGACCGTGCGCTGGCCTGCCATCGCGGCGGTATTATACCAGTCCTTGAGGTAGCCGGCTTAACCAAGACCTGGGGCGAACGCACGGCCGTAAAAAATCTCGACTTAACCTTGTATGAAGGGGAAACTCTAGCTATTGTCGGCGAAAGCGGCTCGGGCAAGACAACACTGGCCAAGGCCATCATCGGGCTTACTCCTCCCTCATACGGCGAGATAAAGCTTAACGGCCTGCCGGTAAAAGAACGCAAACAAGCCTTTTACCAACAAATCCAGCTAGTCTTTCAAAATCCCAAAGACGCACTTAGCCACCGTTTGACTGTCGGCCACTTAGTTAAGGAACCACTGGATATTCAAAATATCGGCACGGAAGCAGACCGGAAATCGCTTGTCAAAAACCTGCTTGCCGAAGTTGAGTTACCAACAGATGAAGTTTTCCTGCATAGATACCCCCATGAGTTGAGCGGCGGCGAAGCCCAACGGGTTGTCATTGCGCGGGCTTTAGCTCTTAACCCGAAAGTTCTCATTGCTGATGAACCAACCTCAGCTTTGGATGCCAGTATCCAAGCTAAAGTAGTTAAGCTACTGCTCCGGCTGCAGGAAACCCGTGGCCTAGCCATATTGTTTATCACCCATGACATTGCCTTAGCACGAAAACTCAGCGATTGTCTAGCCATTATGCAGAATGGACAAATTATTGAACAAGGCTTAGCTTATAAAATTACAACTGCACCAGCTCACCCCTATACGCAAAAACTTTTGGCTGCAGCCGCCCACCTTCACTGGCGGCAAGATTTCTAAGTAATTTTCAAGAGGTGATTATAATGTATAACGCCCAGTTCTGGGCCAAAGCCTGGGAAGAATACCGTCAGTCCGCCAACAGACGTCGTCCGGACCCTAACGCCTGGATTGAATATTGGAATTGTTTTGCCAGCCGTTATGCCAAACACAATGAAGCCACTATGCAAGTTCATCAGAATATCATTGATAATCTTGCTGTCCAAGGCACTGTAAAATCCGGCGATACCCTGCTTGACATTGGCTGCGGCCCCGGCACCTACGCTTTACCGCTCGCTGCCAAAGGAGTTAAAGTAACCGGGTTGGACACTGCCAAACAAATGCTGGATACCCTGCGTGAAACAGCACATACAACAGGGCTGTCCGAAAACATCTGCTGCCTGCAAGCAGACTGGCGTAATATTGCGCCAGAACCTGCCTATGATGTAACCTTTGCTGCCAAGAGTCCCGCCATTTACGACTATGACAGCCTGATGAAAATGACGAAAACAGCCCGGCGTACCTGCTGCCTGATTGGGTTTGCCGGTCAACATGACTTGAACTTGCGCCGCCTGTTATGGGAAAAGATTTTAGGCGAACTGTCTCCTGCCCCCTCCTTTGATATCATTTATCCGCTCAACATCCTCTATCAGGAAGGCTACCGTCCCAATATTACCTTTTACAGTTACAGCCAATCCCATGACGAACCCCTGGATTATTTGATACCCCACTATATCCGTTATTTTGCTATGTTCGGCATAAATGGAACTTTTGTAGAAGACAATATCCGGAGTTTTTTAGAAAACCGCGCAACAAACGGCATGTGTACCGAACAAACGGCCACTACTGTTGGCGTAATGTGGTGGAATGTAAATAGGTCCTAGCCACTGAGCATGAATGCTGGTAAGCCATATGAAATGGCGGCCTTCAAACCTATTGTAAAATAGATAATACAGTAAGAATTGACCATGATGGTCTGTTTTCGGCATGTATGCCGGAGAGCGGATGATTGTGGTCAATTTTTTTATATGAAAGCAGGTGAAAACAGCAACTACCTATCAGTTAACTTACGAAAGGAGAGCATGATTTGTATAAACATAGTAAGAATCGTACAGCCCTGTCATTGGCAGTGGTATCCTGGCTTTGCTTTTCGTGCCAGCTTCCAAGCTTGGCCGCTCCGGAGGAAGCACCCGAATACAACCTGGAAACCGTCATTGTTACAGGTAAAAGTATAAATGACAATAATGAAACCCAAAAAAAAGTTTCAATTAACGTCAAAGATAAAATTGACGCCGGACAAATTGCCAGTGTCACCGACCTGTTGCGGGATGTGGCCGGTTTTACTGTCAAAACTGACCCTCAGGCCGGAACACAAGTGACCATGCGCGGGGTCAGCAATGATCGCTTCTTGGTGGCAATTAACGGCAATATCCTGGAAAACCAGGGTGGTTTAATGCGCGGCCGCGGCTTAGAATGGGATATGATCCCCATTAATAATGTTAAAAAAATTGAAATCATCCGTGGTGCCAGTTCTGCCGTGTATGGCGGCACCTGGGGCGGTGTTGTCAATATTGTGACTATGCAGGAGCCCGGTGAATTTAAAACCGATATTAAAACAAGCTATGGCAGTAACAATACCAAAAAGTATTCACTAACCAACCAAGGGACAACGGAAAACGGTAAGTTTTCCTGGACAATTAATGCCAACAAACGCGAATCTGACGGTTTTTACCGCAACAACTGGAACGATAGCAAGGACTTCAACCTCAATCTGGCTTACAAACTGCCGGAAGACAAAAAGCTTACCTTTGCCTGGACACATATGAACCGCAAGGAAGGTTCGATCACCGGTAACTATCTTGGTTCTACTAATGGGTATGACCCCGATTACCCGACAATTCCGGACGCACCTTCTTTTGGCAAGCCACCTTCTGCTTGGATTGACGGCAGTTACCGCTTCTGGCGCGGCAACAACTATTCCTTGAACTATAACACGGATTCTTCCAAGCTAAATCTATTTAAGAACGATCAATTCCGCGACGAGTGGGTCCGTACTAAGCTCCAGCCTACTCTGGCCAAAAGTTGGGAATCCAACTTAGATACTCAAGGTATCAACTGGCAGCGAACCGTAAAGTATGACAAGCATAAACTGACTTATGGCATTCAGTACCATGACATGGATTATGATCTTGTCAGCTCACAATCAGACTTACAAACTAGCTTGTCCAGTGTATTTTTGCAGGACAACTGGCAATGCCGGGATAACCTTGTTATCGGACTGGGAGCCAGGTATGACCGGCATAATCTGGATATGACAGTTTCGGATCCAACTCTCAAGCAAAAACCCCGCAATGATACAACCTCTCAACTTAGCCCCAAACTTAGTGTTACTTACAATGTAAACGCCAAAGAGGCTTTCTTCTCCAGTATCAGTTCCGTTTTCCGTCCGCCTACCGCCTCTGACTACTATCGTTGGAGCGGCAACTATTTTGACTGGGCTCCCGGCAGCAATCCCCGGCTGGGCGCGGCGGCACTGGGCTTTAAAAACCAGACTGAATGGCAACAAGCTATGGGAGTACTGGAACCAGAACACGGTATGTCCTACGAGCTTGGCTGGAAAAAACGGTTTAACGACAGACTCAACTGGCAGATAACTGGCTACCTAAATGACATTGATGATTATATAAATACCTACAATCCGCCTGGAAGCAAAGGCTACCCGCCGACCTATAATATTAAGAATGCTAAAATTAAGGGTTTAGAGGTATCTGCCGATTATGCGTTAAGTAATACCATTACCCTGGTTTCAGCCTTCACCAATCAAATTGGTTCCAAAAGCGGCGACAATATGGATCCGGGCGGAACGACTTTAAGCAATATCCCCCGCAATACATTAAATGTCGGAATACGCTACAATAATAAACAAGGCTTCAGCGCTGCGCTGGATACCCGCTATACCAGCGAGCGCCACGCCAGCGGTACAGTCCTGGGCGGCTATACAACGACCGATTTAGCCTTTGCCCTACAAAAAAAAGATTCAGCCATAACTTTGGCCATTAATAATATCTTCGATAAAAAATATGAAGAAACCTCCGGCTACGAAATGCCAGGTACTACTTACAGCATAGCCTGGCAAAAAAGCTTATAAGAAAAGAACTCGCAATTAATGCGAGCCTAATCCCTTCATACTATTTTTTTCTGAATGAACGCAGGTAAGTTGAAATACTGATGCCGATCAGGCCAACCAGGGAGATGGCTAACAGTAATTCTTCCATACGCAACCGCTCCTATTAACGTAATATGTTTGTTCTATTATATGTAACTTTTCGAGGAGGGTGACAACAGGTTGGTTAAATAATACGGAAAGGAGAAACAATACATATAAACATTTACAGTTTTGCTTGAAAAGAAGCCTAAATGAAAGGGCCTGAACATTAATTTCGTTCAGACCCTTTTGCTTTAAACCATTTTATTTAATTAACCCAAGTTTCTCCAATACATTGGTTCCCAGCGCTGCATAACTTTCCGGCTTTTCCCCTGGTGCCAGTGCAAAGTTTTTAATTATATTTACAAAAACCTCCGGTTTGTCATAGTAATCCAGGAGGAATAGATCCATTTTTAGTTTACTTTCCCACGGAAAACCCTTGCTATTGTCAATGCCACTGATTGCATTTGCTTGAGAAAAATCAAATGACAGTACTAAACCATCACCAGTCTGAGTTTTGCTGTTCCAGCGAATATATATGCCTGCCAGATTTTGGGCTTCAGGAATCAGTCTCTCTTTCCCATTATTGTCAAGCGGCAATATCGCCATGCCCGATTTGCCCGGAGTTGTATTCAGCAAGGTCTGAAGAGCATCTTCCTTGCACCAGACCGGTGTGGAAATAATGTAATATTTCTCGTCAGCCGATCTAAGCGGCAGCTGCTTGTCCAAATAATTGGCAATAAGATAACCGCTGTTAACACCAGGACACAGATGATCATGATACAGCGCCGCTTTAACAAAATCATAAGGCGCACCGGCAGCAGCCACATTGGCTAAAGTAACCAGAGCAAATTCTTTGCCGTTAAACACTTTGGCCTTTACTTGATCATTCCAAGCCGTTGGATTAGCCAAGATAGTTTTTGCATCAATATTGGCGGCCGATATTTTGCTAAACAACCGGTCAGTGGCAATAAGTCCAACCGGTTTTCCATTACCTAGATTAGCAGGCACAGCTTGGCTGTTTACCTCACAATACACGCTGTTGCCGGTATCCTTGTCAAATACCAGGAACCACAGCGGATTCTCCCTCGAACTATGAGCTTCCAGCAGATTGGCTTTGCCAATAGTTGCACCGGTAGCTTGCGAAAGTCCGTCAATGCAGCCTTCCGTTGATGAACCTTGAACAACAGCATAGCCGGCATTTGTAAGCACAATAACCTCAGCCGGTTTACTCCCCATCAACCGCCAGGCTTCGACCGTGCCCTGTTTTGCAACATCACGCCAAAAGCCATAATTAGTTGTATTGCCTGCGGCGAAAGTTGCTCCAGGTTGTCCCACAACTCCCAATATTACCAACAAACATAAAGTCACCCGGAAAAACGAATTCATTTTACTACACCTCACTCCAGTTAATAGCAAAACAAGACCTACCCTCCCCCTCCTTTCCATAGACATCCGGGCACCATTGCGACAAACTCGGCTACCTCTCAGCTGTTAATCGTTCAGATATTTCCCGGGAAATGACACTAACCGACAACAGACCGGTGCACCCATACCGCCAAATAAAAAAGGCATGCGCAAACAGGGAACTTCAGTTCCTTATTGGCTTCATACCTTATGTCACAAATAATATACGTCTTTTAAGAAGCAACCCTAGTTAGAGTTTTCACAACTCCTCTATTATTATTTTACCGCATTCTTGATTTTTTGTAAACATATTCCTTATTGGGATTAAATTCACATGTAATGTATTGACATAGTTTTACATAAAAGTGTATGATTAACACAGATGCGAGAATCATGAAGATTCTAAAAATAAGGTATGAAACCTAGGACTTTCCTATGGGTTCATACCTTTTTTATTTTTCTACGGAAAGTATAGCCTTCGCCAAGACCCGGTGTCAGCCCGATTTACTTTATTGGTGGTGTGTCATGCATAACAATAGCTTATTCCAAAGAGTATTTCAGCTATTTCTTACTTTGTTCGTCGTTCTAAGTATTAATTTTGCTCTCCCCCGCTTAATGCCGGGAGATCCGGTCATTACATTACTAGGACAGGATGTGACTGTAGTAACAAATTCTAATTTGGCTGAACTAAGAAGCAAGTATGGCCTTGATAAATCTCTGGGCTATCAGTATGCGGCTTACTGGCAAAACTTGTTCCAGGGCGAGCTTGGCTACTCGTCTCACTACCGTCAGCCTGTAACCGAAACCATCAAAGACCATTTAAGCTGGACGCTGGCTTTATTAATGCCCGTGATTGCATTTTCCACGTTATTGGCCACTATTCTTGGTACTTTTGCCGGTTGGAAAGCAGGTTCAAAACTTGACTACACCTTAACCTTAGGCTCACTTCTTACATACTCCTTGCCACAATTTCTCATCGGCATGCTGCTGCTCAAAGTATTTGCCTTTGAACTGCGGCTGTTCCCGTTAGGCGGTCTGGGTTCAGGCAGCAGTGATTCCGCCTTAACTAATTTCCTGGATACAGTTTGGCACTTAACTTTGCCGGTACTGGCCTTAACCATTTCGGCCACGGCGCCTAAATTGCTGGTCATGCGCAACAGCGCTGCGAAAGAGCAGCAGCAAGACTATATTACCTATGCAACCGCCAAGGGGTTATCAACCTGCCGGATTTTATCTGTCCATCTGCTGCGTAATGCCTGCCTGCCTTTACTCAGTTTACTCGCTTTGAATATTGGGTTTATTGTATCCGGAGCGCTAGTTGTAGAAATTGTGTTTTCGATCAGCGGCATGGGTACGCTCATTTATGAAGCAGCCATTTACCGCGATTACCCGCTGCTGCAAGGTTGTTTTTTAATTCTAACAGTGTTTGTAGTCTGTATTAATACACTGGCTGACTTTCTCTATCGGATTATTGACCCGCGAATTACTAACCCACTCTAAAATACGGAGGCTTTTCATGTTTCGATCCCGTCTATCGCTGCCAATGTACTGCGGCCTGTCGCTGCTTATGATATTAATACTGCTGGCGTTGTTAGCACCAATGTTAGCCCCTTATTCACCGTCTGAACGGTTTACACCTTTTGCCTTACCTTCAGCAGCACATCGTTTAGGCTGTGATGATATCGGGCATGACATTTTGAGCCAGCTTATCTTTGCCAGCCGTGTCTCCCTGCTTGTCGGACTTACCGCAGCAGTAGCTTCGGCCGGGTTAGGTACAGCTATCGGTGTTCTTTCGGGTTATTGCCAGGGGTACACTGCTCTTTTTTTCAATAGCATCATACACATTGTCTTACTTATTCCGGCACTGCCGCTAATGCTTACATTGGCCGCCTATGTTGGACCAAGTCTTGGCAATATTATCGCCATTATCGGCTTGTTGGGCTGGTGTTCCACCGCCAGAGTAGTTCAAGCCAGAGTACTGCAGCTTAAAAGTATGCCGTATGTCGAAGCCTTACGTAGTCTGGGCATTCCTGAACATCAAATAATTGTAAAACATATTATTCCTAATGTCTATGAAGTCATTGCCGCCAAATTTATTCTCGCAGTGGCATATGCCATGCTGACTGAATCAGCACTTAGCTTTCTCGGCCTTGGCGACCCAATGACCATAAGCTGGGGTACTATCTTATACTATGCTTTTCATCGCGGCGGCTTTGTCAATGACCTATGGCACTGGTATCTGCCGCCCGGATTATGTATCGCAGCCGCTACTTTGGCCTTTACCCTGCTAGCCTTCTACCTCGAACAAAAAGCGCAACAAGCTAAGATATTAACGGAGGACTCAGCTCATGCTGCTTAATCTCGACAAATTGCAAGTTTACTTTACCGTTGGCAGGTCGGTCCTGCAGGCAGTTAATGAAGTCGATCTGTCAATTACCGAACGAACCAAAACAGCCATCATTGGCGAAACAGGTTGCGGCAAGTCAGTGTTGGCAGCTGCTATTGCCGGTATCTTACCCGATAATGCCCAAGCTTCTGGAACGATTACCTGGGAAAATACCCTACTGTCACCTAAGCTTCTGCGCACCATTCGCGGCAAAGAATTGACACTGGTGCCGCAAAACCCGCTGGGAAGCCTCAATCCGGTACTTACGGCAGGGTGTCAGGTCAGTGAAACTCTGGCCAGAATTAAGCCTGAGCTAACTTCGGCCGAGCGGTATCATAACACCCTAGAGTTGTTTGGTACTGTGGGCTTGGCTCAGCCGGGGACGGTTTATCGTGCTTATCCCCACCAGTTGTCCGGCGGTATGGCACAACGGGTATTGCTAGCTGCCACTATAGCCGGCACACCCAAGTTAGTTATCGCGGATGAACCAACAAAGGGCCTGGATATTAATACCCGCAATCAAAATGTTTTACTCATGCACCAAGTATTTGCCGCCAGTGCTCTCTTACTAATTACACACGATATTGAAGTGGCTGCCACTTGTAATTCGCTGATAGTCATGTATGCCGGCGAGCTTGTGGAAGCAGGTTCAGCCAAAGAAGTATTAAAAGATCCATTACATCCTTACACCTGTCAACTATTGCATTCCCACCCCTCACACGGTCTAACACCTATTCCCGGATTGCCGCCTGACCTTACCAGCCTGCCGGCCGGGTGCCGTTTTGCCAACCGCTGTGCACTTTACAATAAACTAAATAACTCGCAGAAGCAGCTTTGCCTCACCGAACATCCTCCTCTGAAACCACCTGGATCAACCACTGCTGTGAGGTGCTGGCATGCTTGAAGCAATCAACCTAACCAAATATTTTACCCAAGGCTTACTCAACCAGAAAACCATTTGTGCGGTAGAGAATGTCTCCTTCCAAGTGCCACCGGGAAAAACGCTGGGGATTATGGGAACCAGCGGCAGCGGCAAAACTACGGTTGCCAAATTACTAGCCGGACTTATCCGGCCTACGGCCGGCCAAATTGTATACAAAGGCACTGTTCTAAGCGAATTATCCTCAGCCCAGGCAAGACTTTTCCGGAGCAAGTTGCAAATGATTTTTCAGCATCCCAGCCTGGCGCTTGACCCCCGGCAGACAATTGTCGACGCACTCTTAGAACCATTATTCGTCCATAAGTTAATTGATTCCCGCCGTCAAGGCTTGGCTAAAATAGACAGCCTGTTACATCTTACCCAACTGTCAGCGGACATCCTGCCTAAATATCCTTGGCAAATCTCCGGTGGACAAGCCCAGCGCATAGTTATTGCCAGAGCGTTGGGGCTGGAGCCTGAGCTTCTCATTGCCGACGAGCCTACTGCCATGCTGGATGTATCTATACAAGCCCAAATACTAACCCTGCTTAACGATATTCAGCGCCAAACAGGCCTCAGTCTTATTTTAATTTCCCATGACCCTGACGTTATAAGAGCTTGCGCTGACCGCATGATTGGTATGGAAGAAGGCAAAGTGGTCATGAACGGAATTCCTGCTGCTATTCTTCCCCCATCAGACGGCTTATTTGCTTTGCGCAATACCTTGCCAACCTATAATACCGGAGGATTATGATGAGAAAAATCACTTTAGTTGCGCTATCTTTACTGCTTGCTGTTACCAGCCTGTTCACAGGCTGCGGCAGTAACAAACAACCAGTTAGCGGCAATTCCTCAAACATCCCCTCCCTAACCATCGGGACAACCATGAAGGTAGAAGGCATCAACATTGAAGATTATTATTTTGGGATACTGCGCGGCATTTTTACGCACAAAGGTCTTGTTAAACTGGATGAAAACAGTAACTTTACCGGTGATATGGCTAAATCCTGGAGTACCGCTGACGGTCAAATCTGGACATTTCTTTTGCAGGATGGTCTGACTTGGCACGACGGAACTAAGGTCACCGCTGCTGATGTGAAATTTGCTCTGGAATACAACATGAAACACAGCGTCGAATATCGAAGCCACTTTTCCTTAATAAAATCCATCAGCACTCCTGACGAAAAGACGGTTGTCATTACTTTAAGCAAACCTAATCCCCGTTTTCTTGTCAATCTGCTCGTCCTTAGAACGCTGCCACAACATATTTTTTCTGCAGTAGACAATCCGGCGACGTACAACGATCCCAAAGCCGCTATTGGCTGTGGACCGTATGTGTTTGAGAAACTGGATACTAAAGCCGGTATTATTACCTTCAGGGCCAATACGACGTATTTCCGTGGCCCACCGCCTATTCCCGAAATAAAAGTACGGCTGTTTAAAAACCCTGACGCACTCTATATGGCCCTGCAAAACGGCGAGATTGCTTTACCCTACACTTATTCGGCAGGAACCGACCCCATCTATGCCGCCAATCTGGCGAAAAACCCACAAATCAAACTTACTAACATCCCCAACCTGGGTGTCAGCAAAGCGCTGATCTTCAATGTCACTAAGCCGGTTGTCAATGACCCCCAGGTACGTACGGCCTTATCCTATGCTATTGACTATAACGAACTTGTCCGCTTGTTCGCGCCCACTAGTGGAATAGCGCCAACTGCGGGCTTAGTACCGCGTGGCACACCGGGATTTGTTGAAACCCGCCCCTTAGAGTTCAATCCTGAGCATGCAAAACGGTTATTGGAACAGGCAGGATATCACCTTACCGACAGTAATATCCGAGAAAAGAACGGACAACCACTAACCTTCGAACTGCTCATTCGAAGTGATATCCCGGAGAACATCCGGTTAGCCGAATTGCTGCAAAAATATTTCAATAATATTGGCGCTAAACTTACCCCTAAAACAGTTGATATCACCCTATTTCAAACCATTATCGATAAGGATAGATCACATACCAGTATGCTCTCCCGCACCACTCCCTGGGGTATGATGATGTGGGCCGGAATGGGTACAGGCTATATGGATGCCCGCAATATCGGCTGGGCCATGGTGAGTGATGCCAAATTTATAGACCTTATCGACAATATGAATAGTACTCTTGAACCAGAGGCCTACAAAATACACAGTGCTGCCTTGCAGCAATATTATGCGGAAAACCTCCCGGCCATTCCTCTCTATTGGGACAGCTTCATCCAACCGCATAATGCAGCTCTGACAGGCTGGAAGATTAGCCCGATGTACGGCGTTCTTAATGAAGAAACCTGGTACAACCTAAAAAATAGTACCAGGTAAATGAGAGGAGATAAATTATTATGAAGAAAAAACGACACAAGCTAACCCTTATGACCGCACTTGCCGGCATGCTACTGACCAATTCGGCAGCATTGGCCGCCCCAGCCGAAGACTCTCAGCAATTTGAATTAGACACAGTTGTTGTCACGGCTACCAAAACTGAGAAAAAGATCAAGGATGTTCCGGCTAGCGTATCGGTAATAACTGCTAACGATTTAGCCAAAGCAAACATTCAAACCCTTGACCAGGCGCTGCATTACGTCCCTGGCATGTATGTAAAAGAATCGGAAGGAATGATGGGAACAAAGATTTCGCTGCGCGGCATGTCACAAAGCCAAGTACTTGTGCTCATGGATGGAATACCCTTAAATAATGGTTATTCCGGCGGCGTAAACTGGAGCAATATTCCTATCGAAATCATAGATAGAGTAGAGATTACCAAAGGCTCATTTTCCTCCCTGTATGGTACAAATGCTATGGGGGGTGTTATTAATATTATTACGAAAACCGATGCAAAAAACCAGACGATCGCCAAGGGCGGGGTTGGTGGTAATGGCACAACCACTAGCTCCTTCTTCACCAGCGGACAAAGCGATAATAACAAATTTCATTATGTTATAACTTATGACAAGCGGGATGTTGATGGTTATGTAAATCAGCCTGAACAATTGCCCGGAGGACTCCGTTATGGAAAATTTACCACCAAGAATGAAAACACCGGTATAAAATTAATATATGATTTCAGTGAGGGCGAACGCCTATCCTTATTGCGGACAGAAAGCGATTACACATATGGCTATTACGAAGGCGGCAAGGATAAAGGCCAGCGCAAATTGGAACTCACAGGAATTAATTACGAAAAAAAGTTAGATGATACCAAAGAACTCAAAGTGCATCTGGGAGAACAAAACTATAAAAATTACTGGCAAATCGCCAATGGCGTTGGCCCCAATCCCAATCCTGTCAAAACCAAAGAAGCAGATGTTAGTTTAAGCTGGGCATTTAATACTAAGAATCTGCTTACTATCGGTGTTGCCACCAAAGAAGACAAGGGGGTCGCAATACAACAGTGCTGGAAGCCTCACAGCGACTGCTATCACTAAAACTAATGCGGTTTATCTTCAGGATGAAATTACTCTAAATCCCAAAAGCACCCTCTATTTAGGTGCTCGTTATGATGAATGGAAAACCAGCGACACAGTGAAAAACGGCAAAGTCATCGCCGACAGAAGTATAAGCAATGTATCGCCAAAAGCATCCTTCCATTATAAGGCAGATAGTAAAGTAACCTTATACGCCTCAGCCGGAAAAGCTTTTAACAGCCCAACAATTATGAACATAGCCTTTGATTATGTTAACCTAGGTGCAAACTCAGAATTACAACCCGAAGAAATTACCTCCTATGAAATAGGTGCTTATTTAACTGCTAGCCCTAAAACTACAACAAAAATTGCTGTCTTTAAAAATAATGTATCAAATTTAATTTATCAAAATACCACCAAGAAACGTTGGGAACAAGCAGATGCAGAAATACTTGGTTTTGAATTAGAATTCAAACACAAATTTACTCCTGAATTGAGCGGATTTATTAACTACACATATAACGATACCGAATTTACTAAATTTACGAAAGACCCTACCTGTACCGGTAACCGCATTCCGACAGTCCCCATGGATACTCTGACCTTTGGTTGTACTTACGCAAAAGATAAATGGACGACCAATTTACTTGGACGATATATTGGTACTGCTTATGAAAATGAACAAAATACCATTGGGTTCATGAGCCATTTTGTTGCCGATGTAAAACTTAATTATGCCATGTCGAAAAACACCAGCTTGGCATTATCTATTGATAATATTTTTGATAAAAAATATAGCCAGCGTCTTGACAATTTTGATATTTATGCACCTGGACGTGTTGCCTATCTTGAACTAACTCAAAAATTCTAAATAGACTGCTGTACATAAAAACACCGACACTAACATGCCATACCACTTGATTAAAATCCATCTCTTTTGGGTAAAATCTAATTGGAGTGCGCAACTCCCTAAAGCCGGAGTCTCTGCATGAAGCAGAGCTCTGGCATTTTTATTTACGCTGTAATGAAGAAACTCCCAGACATACAGCGTTTATTAACCAAAATCAAAGTTCTAATTAAACAAAAACTCTTTTGTTTTTACTTACCAAACTTCTCCTACATCTCTGGACATTTTGCCATACGGCAGCAGTAAAGCATCAAGCCCGGCACATAAAAAATGCCGCAAACAAAAAGACCATCTGCCCTATACCAATAAAACTCATGTGAGAGCTTTGTGGGTCAAACAATGTACTCCTCCTTTCACAACAGATTGATGCTCTTTTATGCCAATAAAAAAAGTATGAACAAACAAAGGAAAATTCAAATTTAAATTTTTATCTAATCGAGAACGCTTGCGCTTCTTGCCTCATATTATGGTAATAGGAAGTCCCTTATTAATTAATGGAGGAGATTTAATGAAGCGATATAAATCAATGTCAGGTATGAATTCCTGCAAATCTATGGATTCCTGCAAATCTATGGATTCTTGTAAGGCTATGGATTCCTGCAAAGCCATGGATTCCTGCAAGGCTATGGATTCCTGCAAAGCCATGGATTCCTGCAAGGCTATGGATTCCTGCAAATCTATGTATTCCTGTAAATCTATGGATTCCTGTAAAGCCATGGATTGCTGTAAATCTATGGATTCCTGCAAATCTATGTATTCCTGTAAATCTATGGATTCCTGTAAAGCCATGGATTCCTGTAAAGCCATGGATTCCTGCAAAGCCATGGATTCCTGCAAATCTATGTATTCCTGTAAATCTATGGATTCCTGTAAAGCCATGGATTCCTGTAAAGCCATGGATTCCTGCAAATCTATGGATTCTTGTAAATCTATGGACAGTATGCAATCTGCAAAGTGCATGCATTGTTCGAAAGCAATGCATTGCATGAATTGCATGGCGTACTAGCAAAAAAAGCAAGGTAACCTTTAAACAAAAGCCCGTAGCATGTTCCAAATCTGGAACATGCTACGGGCTTTTCATATTTTCTAATTTCAATACCACTACGAAACCGTTAGCTTGGTTAATGTAGTTTGGCTAATTGGATTTGCAGTATAGCGCTCCTTTAACGCTTTATATACTTTTTCATGTGACATATACGAACATCGTTGACTGTATTTACATTGATCACATTGCCAACAGGAAAGATATCCGAAGGTATCAAAAAATTGTCCTGCACCACCAAATTCATTAATCACCCCTTGAATCATATCTGGCTGGTACATGGTACTTAGAAGGTCAATGGCCTCCTTCTCCGCTATGCTGTCGGCACGTGTCCCCAAATAATCTCTTACACATTTGTAGAAACATAATAGACCCCTGTCAAACATTTCCGGCATATACTTTGCCCGGTGCAGGAATTTGTCAAAAGTATAATAAGCGTTAGCAAAATCACCTTGACGATAATAAAGCGCTCCAACAAATAAAACATTATTGGCGTAGTACCATGGAACAGGAGCTTTAATCGCTATATTTAACCAATTTTCTACCGGAGCGCTGCCATTTTGCATTTTACCGAAGAAATCAATTACTTCATCAATTTCTTTTGCTGATAAGGCCGCTAAATTTCTAATATACCGTTTCAACTTATTGTATTGTACATATTCCTCTATTTCTTTCACATCATAGAAATGTTCGATTTCGCTCATGCCCGGCACAATAATATGAAAACTGGGAAATTCCAAAATTGAATTATCCCGAACAAAAACATGGTAGCCTAATTTTTGGACTAGCTGAACTAAATAGTCAAGTAACTGTTTATTATTATATGTTTTCAAATCAATAAACTCGGTAAATTCATAGCTGGCGGTACCTCGGAAAAATCCGGCATGATAGTACCCAGAACCATTTACCAGTATTCCGAGCAAATTTTCATGTTCTTCCTCAACGGGAATTTTGTAAGAAAACTCTTTTACGCCCATCATATTGCGAATATCCTGCCCCTGTAACAGCTCAGTCAGTGTCCGTTCAGCCGCTATCGCAAATATCGGATGGGCGCCAAATTTTACGAAATAACTCTGGTCATCCTTGTTAATAAAAATAACGCCCACTACCGGCAAACCTTTGCCAAGTGAACAATCTTTTAGAATGACAGTGAAATTTCCGCTTCTTTCAATCTCTTCAATCATAGCAAATATTTTAGGATATTGCTTCAAATATTCCAGCGGAATATCAGGCGGAGCCATTTTGTCTAACACTATTCTCATATTTACATAGCGTTCTAATACTTCTGATAAGCCTTGTACCAACGCTTCTTCCGGCGTGTTACCGGCACACATTCCATTAGACATATACATTTTGGAAACCATCTTTATCGGAATATGCGATATGCGACTAGTAGTCATATCGAAATAGGGTAAGGCGATAAAATCAGCAGGAGTTTCCTCATAGGAAACTTGCATCCACTTTTTGAGCAATTCCTTACCATCCATGTTTTGCGGGACATTGTCAAGTTGAATCTTCGACCAGTCTTCGCCGCTATTGATAAAATCCTCCATGCTAATCTGCTTCTCATCAGGAGCGTAGTAAAATCCCTGAAATTCCAGCGCCTCTTTACTCAAATCAAAATTTAACCGAAAGAACGCTTGGTTTTGTAATCTTTCCATAAGTTCGGCGTAAGCACTTGCCAAAGCATATTCATATGTTGTCCCCTTACCGTTTGTCGATATCTGTGTGTTTCTAATATTGACCGTAACTGAATAAAATCCATCAATAGAATTTTTCCAACTGGACTCAACTGTTAGAATGTCCAAATCAGCAAGAATACTTCGTATTTTATTGATAGTTTTTAACGGTAATTCATCCTTGTATTTACAGGCACTTAAGGTCATTCGTAATCACTCCATCCTTAATTTGCAACCTCAGTGCCAGTATATTCTTGAATACAAAATGTGTTACTGAAATACAAATGCACATTAATCCCTTCAAACATTTGCAGCATGATAACCCGGCTTTCCCTGACTCGTAATGGCTCCCAGGCCCTAGCCAAACGGTAAATAACATGTCTGTCTAATCAGGATGAAAAAGCCATGAAGAATTACGCGGACGCCGCCCTTATGGCGTCTGTTAATAACCTTCATGGCTACTTTTTTTGAATTATGATTTATTCTTTTAATTTAATTAAGAGAATGTAAACCATTTATTCCACATTCATGTAAAAGTTCAAAATTCCACTCTAATCACGGCAATGCGCCAAAGTCCAAATTCCAACACCTGTTAAAGCAATTGTATATGTACTCAAAATCAGCACCGGAATCCAGGAAATACTGCCGCCAGCGCCAAGTATCCTCAGCGCATATGTCGCATGTGTCAACGGCAAAATCTCAATGACCCAACGCAAAACTACCGGCAAACTGTCAATAGCAAAAAAAGTGGCACATAAAAATGACATAGGCAACAAAAAGTAAGTGCTAACGTTCCCCATATCCTCATGCGAATCAATTACCATGGCGGCAACAACACCCATCGCGGCAAACAAAGTACATACTAATGTCAGCACCAATAAGAAGCCTACATTTATTGCAATTGTAGCGCCAAAAAAATGCGCCAGAATAAAGATAACCGCGCAGGATAACAAGCCCCGCAAGGTACCTGCCAAAATCTTGCCGATTACAAAGGCTACCGAACTAACCGGAGCAATAAGATACTCCTCAAATGATTTGTGATACAGACGCATCATATTAAGCGGTGAGGCTACGGAATTAAAGCTGATATTCATGGCATTCAAAGCAATGATTCCCGGAACAATGAAGTTCAGATAATTTCCGCCATTCATCTGGATACCTCGTCCAAGCCCCCAGCCGAAAGCTACCAGATATAAAATTGGGGTTACCATCCGTGACAGGATAAACTTAAGCATACGGCGGTTTAGCACCAGCCAGTCACGCCAAAACACCGTATATATATCGTAAAAAAACATTATCCTGCCACCTTTCGCCCGGTTAACTCAACAAAGGCATCTTCCAGGTTAGATCGGCGGATAATGGTATCTACTGATAAACTGCCGGCAAAAACGCTGGCCTCACACCTATTGGCAAAGAACCGGTAATCTGTCTCGCCGGTTTCATTCCATTCAACAACAAATTCACCCAGACGCCGGCATAGTTCCACCGGGCTGTTAAGGGCAATCAACTTGCCTTTATCAAGAATGGCAACACGTTTGCAGAGATTTTCCGCTTCTTCAATATAATGAGTAGTTAACAGCACAGTAATGCCGTCCCCGTTTAACCTACGCACCAAATCCCATAATCGCCGCCGTACCTGTGGGTCTAAACCAACAGTAGGCTCATCGAGAAACAATATTTGGGGACGGTGTAAAAGCGCTCTGGCAATCATCAAGCGGCGTTTCATACCTCCGGAAAATTTCTGCACCATATCACTGCTTCTGTCGGCCAGTTCCACATACTCTAAGAGTTCATCAATGCGCTTATTGCGTTCAAGACAAGGCATATGATGCAAGCGGCCATGCAAGTCGAGATTCTCCCTGGCCGTCAAATCAATATCCAAATTAAAATGCTGCGGCACAAACCCAATAGTTTTCTTTATCTCCAAATCGTTTTCCGGCAGTTTCCAGCCGTTGATGGTAATCGTACCAGCAGTGGATTCTGTCAGCATTGTTAAAATGCGGATAGTGGTCGTCTTGCCCGCACCATTTGGCCCTAAAAGGCCAAACGTTTCTCCCTGTTCAATAGTAAGGCTGAGTTTGTCGACTACAGTACGCTCCCCGAATTTCTTAACAAGACCGTCAATCACAATCATGTGTCCAACTCCCATCATTTATGCGCATGGGTATGCGAATTGTGATAGGAATGATCATGGTTATGCATATGTTGATGTCCCACAATTTCCTGAAGCTTCTTTTGGTCTGAACCAATTTCCTGGAACGGTTTTTTACGCATACGGTGCATAAGCGCCAGTTCAACCACTTCCGCAACATCCGAGCGCTCGACCTTATCCCGGCCATTAAGTGCCGCCAATGCTTTGGCAGCCTTAAGCATTACCAAGTCGGCGCGATGGCCGTCAACGCCCATCTGAATAGCAATATCGGCAATATTATACAGCACTTCGTCATCATAGCTGACTGAAGTCAGCAAGTTCTGGGCTGCTACCATCTTGTCCCGGAGTTTGGTTTGTTCCGCTTCCCACTGATCGGCAAACACTTCCTGGTCTTCTTCAAACGCCGTCCGGCGTTTAATAACATCAACACGCTTGGACGGATCAGTAATGCCTTCAATGGTAACACACAAGCCAAAACGGTCAAGAAGCTGCGGTCTCAACTCGCCTTCTTCCGGATTCATCGTACCAACAAGAATGAACTGAGACGGATGGGAAAAAGAAACGCCTTCCCGTTCAACAGTATTTACTCCCATAGCCGCAGCATCCAGAAGTACGTCAACAATATGATCATCCAAGAGATTGACCTCATCCACATAGAGAATCCCGCGATTAGCTTCAGCTAATACCCCAGGCTCAAATTTTTTCTCGCCATGTTTAATAGCATGTTCAATATCAAGGGTGCCGACAACCCTGTCCTCAGTTGCTGATACCGGCAAATTTACCACTTTCATAGGACGCTTGGCCCGCGGCAGTATTTCGCCGTTTACATAACGTTCATGACACTGCGGGCAATGCATTAACGGCTGATCCGGATCGCAATGGTATGGACAGTCGGCCACCACTTCAATTTCTGGCAATAGTTCAGCTAAAGCCCGCACTGCCGTTGATTTTGCCGTTCCTTTTTCGCCACGGATAAGAATGCCGGACAGACGCGGATTGATTACATTGAGCATCAATCCTTTTTTCATGCATTCCTGGCCGACAATAGCCGAAAACGGATAATTTCTTGGTTTATGATTGTGCATGCTTCATTCTCCTCTTTTCTACAACAATTATTTAAGCAAGCGCGCCGCGAACAATATCTACCAGGCTATCTACTTTCAACTGATCAATTGTATAACACTCAGCGCCTAACCGGCCTGCCAGTTCCTGCGCCTTGCCAAACGACAGCAGTCCTTTCTGCTCGGTATCCACAACAATGTATTTGATATTAAACTCTTCGCGCATACTGTCGGCTACCCGGTGGGCTTCCGCCAGCGGCTTATCTTCAGCCATGGCGACATTGGCCTTGCCGTCAGACAAAATGACAACAATAGGGCGCATATGCGGACTCCGCTTCAAGTGCTGCCTTATTACCTCCTGAGCCTTGGTAAGTCCCGCCGCTAACGGCGTTTTCCCGCCGACCGGCAGCTCAACCAAACATTTTTGTGCCATCTCCACGCTATTGGTTGGCGGCAGTAATACTTCGGCTTGATCGCCTTTAAAAGCCACCATGCCAACCCGGTCACGCTTCTGATAAGCATCCTGCAATAAAGATAATATTGCGCCCTTGGTTTCAATCATGCGCTGCTTGGCGCCCATCGAGCCACTGGCATCCACGACAAACAGCATAAAGTTGCCAATGCGTTTTTCCCTGACTTTTTCCCTGATATCACTTGTTTCTATAACCAGCGCCATGCTATTTGACTTACGACTGCGCTGGAAAGGTGCCGCTGCCCGGATAGTAGCATCAATAGCCAAATCATCCCGCTCGCGGTGGCTGGTACTCTTTACATAGCGGCCAACGCTGGAATCGGTTTTGGTGCGTGATCGCCGGCCGGAACCGCGTCTGGCCTGACGATCTTTACCCATGCTAATACGCTTGATGGCAAAAGGCTTGCCAATGGCAAAAACAACTTCGGAAGACGGATTAGTTTGACTATTATTGTCTTTATCATCCTTATCGTCCTTGTTGTCTTCCTGCTGCCCCTCCTGTTGCTGATTATCAGGCGGTGGGGGAGGCGGATTTTGCTGCTGTTCCTGCTCATCGTTCTCATTCTCAGGCGGTTCAGGCTGCTCCTGTTCCTGGTGCTCAGGTGTTTTTGACTCCTCTGGCGGCTCGCGGCGGCGGTGCGCCAGCACCAGTGGCGCAATATCCAGCACATCCTCTTCCGTTACCTCCTGATGTCCGCGCCAAGCAGCCAAGGCTACCGCCGCCCGCACCAACATAATATCTGCCCGGTGACCGGCAGCATAAGCTTCTGCACACAGTTGGCTGATCATGGAATAGCGGTCTTCAGGCAGTACTACTTCCGACAGTAGTTTGCGGGCAGTGATTACCTTTGCCCGTAAAGTATCCTGCTCTTTTTGCCAAAGCTCCCGGAAAGACGCCGGATGTGTTTCAAAAGCTTCCCGGCGCTTGATGATTTCGACCCGTGCCTCCCTGTCGGCAAGACCTGACACTTCAACGCACAGCGCAAACCGATCCAAAAGCTGCGGTCTTAAGTCTCCCTCTTCAGGATTCATTGTTCCGACAAGAATAAACTCAGCCGGGTGAATTATGCTGATACCTTCGCGTTCGACTACATTAATGCCGCTGCCGGCAGCATCTAAAAGCACATCGACAATATGATCATCCAGCAAATTGATTTCATCAATATAAATAATGCCTCTGTTGGCTTCTCCCATAAGACCTGGCATAAAAGAACGCTGCCCGGCCTTGATTGCCTGTTCAAAATCCAGACTGCCCACTACCCGGTCTTCTGTTGCCGATACCGGAATGTCAATAATCGGTACCGGCATGGTGAAGGTGGGAAACTCCCCTGCCAAGCTGCGGCACTCGCCGCAAGCTTGGCTTTTATCCTCCGGGTCACAGTGATACGGACAGCCGGCAACCGCCTGCATATCTGGCAGCATTTCTGCCAAACCTCTGACAGCAGTCGATTTTGCCGTTCCTTTTTCTCCGCGAATCAATATCCCCCCAAGCTGGGGATTAACAGCATGTAATAGCAGCCCCAGCTGCAATTCCTCCTGACCGGTCAAAGCCGCAAAGGGATAAATAACGCGGCGCTGTTTACTATGTTTTTGCACATTATCGCCTCAACTTTATTGCCGGTACAGTAAGTTCCGGCCGTTGTGTTTCTTAAAGCCGCTGTTAGGAAATATTACATCTTTTGAGATTTAGAACTTATGTGAAACTTGAATGCTGTATGTTCTGCCTGGAGCTACATAGTAATCGAAATATTGGCGGTCAAACAGGTTATCTACCCCAAGAGTCACACTGTTATTTTTATCCCACTGATATTGCACATTGGCATTTACAATAAAATAAGGATCATATGACTGAGGAACGTCATTTACAACATCCGTATTATCATCTTTACCGTATCGCTTACTGACATAGCTGCCGAATACATTGCCAGACACTTTGTCCTTTTTATAATCAAATCCAAAGTTAACTATTTGTTTTGGTATCCCTGTAACTTGCTTGCCTTCACTTGCTAAATTAACAGAATTTTTACTGATGATAGCATTTTGCCAAGTATAGTTAAAAAATCCGGACCACTCTGTATTAAACTTATGACTAAGTTCCAACTCCACACCATTAGTCGTCCCCTCGCCAGCATTTTCATACCGCTGCGGAGTTAATGTCACTCCATTTTGAACAATTGGCAACAATGTCTTTTTGTACACCATGTTATCAATTTTATTATGGAAATATGAAATATTAGCAGTAGTGTTTTCGCTAAGCTGTTTACGCCACCCCAGTTCTGCCGTCGTAACAGTTTCGGCTTTAAGATCTGGATTAGCCATATATAAAGTACCCGTCGTACCATCACTATTGATTGACGTCCAGGTACGGTACATATTATACATATCAGGAGGATTAAACGACTTACCTGCTGATACATATATTTGTGACGAATCATTTTGCTTATATAATAAGGCTACTTTTGGACTAAACGCGGAGTCACTACGGTCATTGCCATTGTTTATTTCGTCCTGATTTTTCCATGAGTCATAGCGTCCCCCTATAGTTAAACTGAATTTATCGTTAATCTTGTGCTCGTTTTGTACAAATAGGCCTACAGTCTGTGCTCGCCCCTCTGCTTCCGACTTTAGCGTTAACTTACTTGTCTTGTTGTTCCAATTTTTAAGATTAGTTTCCATGTTGTGAATCCAATCATTACGATAATTAATACCAACTACCATACGATTTTTTTCATTTAACTGCAATTCTTTTTGCAAATCCATATTCCATCTGCGGTTAGGCGTTTCACTAATAGACGGAATCGAGGTGGAACTGGTAGGTGGAGTGATATACCAATTACTTGCCATATCGGTTAGACCTAAATTAAATACAATCCCGTTTTCCTTATCTTTGTACCCTAATGAATAAACATTAGTTTCTTTGCCACCCGGCCCGGATAAAAATGAATAAGCTAAACCATTGGTATAGGGTGTCCCATCACTTTTTACAAGATAGTTATGCCCTTGACCATATCCATATTCACTTTTATCATGTTGAATGCCAAATGTTAAACTGCGCTTATCGTCAAAATTATAAACAAACTTAGCATGAACGTTGTCTTGCTCCCAAGTGTTGTTCCCCTTGTCGCCGATAATGTAGGTTTTTGCCCCAGTAATATAATCAGCCGTATCTCTATATCCGGTAACATTGCTGGATTTATTTTTAGAAGTTGTTAATGAAGAGGCATATCCGTCTGAGGTTTTTCGCTCGTAGCCTAAACGATAGCTAAACTTGTCACTTAACTTATCGCCAACTTCCAACTGCTGAGTCCAAGTATTATAGCTTTCATATTTTAATGATATCCGCGCATCGCTTTTCCGCGGATTTTTTGTAATTATATTAATAACACCCCCCATTGCCTGAGCACCATAAAGCGCTGAGTTAGAGCCTTTTACTACTTCGATACGTTCAATACTTTGCATGGGAATAGCCGCCCAGTTAACTGAACCAGCGTAAGCCTGATTCAGAGGCTGGCCATCCAGTAAAACGAGAGTCCGGCCCGAACCACTAAATCCTCGCAAACTAATAGATGCTGTAGTATCTGTAATGCCTTTCGATCGCTTATCAAACACCCCGCCTGCCATCCGCAGTGCCTGGTCAATTGTTTGCACATTCATCTTTTCAATATCTTTGGCGGTAATGACAGTAACGCTTGCCGGCACATCTTTAACCGATTGCTCTACTTTGGTTGCCGTAACAACAACAGTATCCATGTCATATACCGGTGTTTCTTCAGCTTGTGCCACATTTAACATGGCGCTTGAACCCAAAACCAATGCCATAACAATAGATCTTTTCAAGAACTCGTTTCTTTTTTTACTATTCATGAATTCTCCCATCCATTTTTACAAATTTATTGAATTGTGCCATTCCTATTTATACAGCTTGGCTTTCCAAGCCGGAACATCTTCAGCGGTCAGGATATCAATGCTGCTGCCCTGGTACTCGCCGTCCACATCGCCCATACGTTCTTCCATCCAGCCTTCAATCTCCATATAGGTCTCTTTAAGTTCATCAAGCACATCCTTGTCGGCTTGCCACAAGCCCCGTTCGGCAGCTTCCAGCAAGCGGCGGTTGATCTCCTCCATCGCCCAGGGATTATTCTCCTCAAACCATTCTCGCATCTCCTGGTCAAGCACATAGGTTTTGGCCAAGTCGTCAAATACCCAGTCGGCCACCTCACCGGTTGTCGCTTCCCAGCCATAGACATGGGCAATACGTTTAGCCATATCGCCTGCCCCTTTATAGCCATGGCGTTTCATCCCGTCAATCCAGTCCGGATTAAGAATCTTAACCCGGATGATATTATTGATTTCCTCCGCCAGCGTGGTCACGCCCGGACGTTCCGGGTCTCGGGTATCACCAAAATAGGTCTTGACCTTGCTCCGGCTCTCACTACGTGCCGCAGCCGTTAAGCCGCCGTAATAGGAGAAGTGGCAGCAGCAGCCAAAGATATCGTACTCATCTGTTGCCGCTTTGTTATAGGTCAAATCAACCGTAGCCAACTGACGTTTAAACTGCTCGCCAGCCGCTTGGCCGCCACGGTTCTTGCCGTAGGCATAACCGCTCCAGTGAATGAATATGTCAGCAAGGTCTTTTTCTGTTTTCCACGCTGAAGCATGAACAGCCAGGCTGACACCAGCGCCATAGGTATTCGGTCTGCTGCCGAAAATCCGCGCTGTAGCCTGTTCCCAGGATTCAGGAGTATTTTCCCCGGCTACTGCCAGTTGTTCTAAAGCGTGTTTCCTTATGTAATTTCTTTCACAAGATTCATTAAGCGTGGCCACCGCCCGGATAGCTTCATCCAAATACTCAATAATGCCCGGGAAGCAGTCGCGCGTCACTCCGCCAATACGCAGCGTCACATCAATCCGCGGCCGCCCCAGCTCTTCCAGGGACAAAATACGGAACCCCTTGACCCTGCCCCCGGCAATCCATTTGGGCTCTACACCTAAGAGCGCCAGAATTTGCGCCACCTGCTCGCCATCTGTCCACATACAGTCGGTAGCAAACAGCACCATGCCGCAATTTTCCGGAATCCGTCCGGTATCTTCCTTATGTTTGGCAATTAACGCTTCGGCCAGTTTTTGCCCAACCTTCCATGCCGCCTTGGTCGGAATACGTTCAGGATCGGCGCTGTAGAAATTACGGCCTGTCGGTAAAATATCGGCTCTTCCTCGGGTTATTAATCCTGATGGCCCGGCTGGCAGGTAACCGCCGTTAAAACCGTGCAACAGGCTGTCAATCTCCTTTGAGGCCGCGAGACCGGTGGCAATGTTCTTGACCTTGTCCAACCAGAAGCCGAGTTCTTCCACCTTGGCCAAATCTTTTAAACTCTTACCCATTACCTGTTTGGCTAAGACCTTAAGGTCTGTTCCCGCAGCACATTCGATAAATTTTCGCACAAACTCTTTTACCTGGTTATTGGCATCATCGAGTACCAAACCGTAATGCTTGACAAAATCTGTATTCCAAGTTTGCGGATTGTCCTTTACTTCGTCATAATCTAACCCCATAAGCTCCACCACTAACCGGGTCAGCGTTCCCTTCTCACCGGTATCATGCTTTAAGACGGCCTGAATAAAGCTAATCCCGCGCTCGTCTTGAGGAATATCACCAAAAACATGCAGTCCGTCCTGATGCATCCGGTTTTTCAGCTTGGTAATCAAACCATGAAGTTTCTCTGCCACCACTTCAAACGCTCCGTGATTATAGCCGATATCCTCCATCAGCTTAGCCTCTACCGCTTTTTCCATAATCAAATGTTCCAGCTCATGGCTGCGGGTCGGGTCGGTATGCCTGGCCTGGATGTATTGATCAAGGCAGTGCTCTAATTCCTCAATATTGCCATAAGTGGCTGCTTCCACCATAACTGTCTGCATATGCCCGACTAAGGCTGCATAGCTGCGGCGTTTGGCAATCGTGCCTTCCGGCGGGTTATCTGTGTTATAGATATATAAATGTGGAATTGTACCTAGAGTAATTTCCGGAAAGCAGTTTTCCGACAATCCTACCGATTTTCCCGGCAAAAATTCAAGATTGCCATGTGTCCCGACATGCACCAGTACATCAGCTCCCCACATATCCTCCAAATAACGGTATGTAGCAACATACTGGTGCGTAGGCGGACATTCCGGATCATGCAGAATTTTACAAACCTGGCCGTCGCAACGCGCTCCGGCACACCCCCGTTTAGGCTGACAGCAAATGACGACATTGCCATATTCCACGCCGGTTATTAAAATTTTGCTATCATAAACCATGGCAGCAGGCACGCCGTCCTTTTCTTCGCCGGGCGGGTTCCCCCAGGTCTCAATCATCGACTGCTGCGCCCTAGCCGGAAAAGTATCAAACCAGCGCCGGTACTCGTCTGCTGTTAAATACTTGATTATGCCGCCTTTTTGCACAATCTCCTCGATTGGTGTCCAGCGGAAATCCGAAATAGCTTTTGCGCCCATAATGCGGTCAATCAGTTCTTTACCTGATACAGGCAGATTTTCAATACTGTACCCGGCTTCTTGCATGGCTGCCATAATACGAGCGACACTCTCCAGCGAATCCAGATTGGCCGCACCACCGACTGCCAGTTCTACACCATGACACGGACTATTATGTAAAATAAAAGCCACCTTGCAGTCTGCCGGCTTTTTCCGCCGGAGTTCAATCCATTTGCTTACCCGCCGGCATAAATACCGTACTCTCCCGGCAATCGGACGGTAGTTTTCCAACGAGCCGCCAATCCCCGGATCCAGAGTCCTGTCCAAACAACCGATTACAATAGGCTCAATAACACCGTTCATCTCCGGCATGGAAACCGACATTACCAGTGACGCTCCGCCGATACCTTGCGAATCGGCCCTCCACTCTGCCTCGGTTTTCCCGTAAGTAAACAGCGCCTTGATAATCGGCACATCCAGTTGTTTTAAGAGTTCTTCCCCGGCCGGTTTGGCTATCCGCTCGGTCTCACCCTGCTTAACCAGCAAAAACGACTGTACGTTAATTAAACAATCAATGATAGGGGTATTGTCTTGGGAAAAATATTTTTCAATGACATAAGCATTATCGCGCGAGCCTGTTTCTATATCATGGCGGCCTGTACTAAAGACCGGGATGGCATTTAGCCCAAGCCCATCAAGCTCGCTGACAATAGCATCTATACTCTCAGTATTAAAATTCACCCACAAATGGCGGTAAAATAAAATGCCTACCGTTGGTCTGCCCGGACGCCAGCCTGGACAATTACCCATAAAATCGGCGGCTCCCTCATATAGGCGTTCATTTCCTGGGTAATAGATCCCCTGCCAGGAAATTTCTTCAGGGGGAAGAACCGTAACAGCAGCGCCCCAAACCTCTTTCATGATATACAGTAAGGCATTTTTGGCGTTTTGTTGACCGCCCATTGTCAAGTAACGTTGTACAGTCAGAGCTGTTTTCGCGCCAACAGTATTGTAGGACAGTAAACCCGGATCATAGCCAAAAGCTACTATCGGCTTTTGCACCGATATCTTACCGATATCACGAGCCATTTCCTCCCAGCTACCGTTGGTAGAAGGAAAGAGGAACAGCGTATCTGCCTCATTCTGCAGGTACTGCAAAAAACTCTCCCGAAATGTTATATCTTCCAGATCACGAATACTGCACATTCTGAGCTCCAGACCGGAAATCTCCTTGGCCGCAGCCGCCAACGGCGTCATGTAACTTGTCCACATAATTGCTCCGATTTTTATCACAACATTGCCCCCTTCAAAGTAGACTTAGTCTCAACTCCATTTTTCCGAAGCTGATTCTTAACACTGCTTACTCTTAAGACAAAAATCTTCTGGCAAATTCATAGACCGGAGCTGTTTTACTGACCATCATCGCCAGGCAGCCTGCCAGAATTTAACAGTCAGGCGAAGTTAAAAATAAAAAGCCATGAAAAATAACCCCCATTATATAACAGGATGTGTTCACCTTCATGGCTATAAATTCGCAGAGTATTATATTTTTGTATACCGGAATACTAGCGACGGCTTAAAACCATTGTCTTATACTTTGACACCCAAAGCTTTTAATAGTTTCTTAGCTAATTCTATTGCTTCCTTTTCTTCCGGTGGAATGTTGGCCAGCAACGCTTTATACGTGGTGATTGCCTCTTGGTTACGCTTTAATTTTTGGTAACACACACCTTTTACCAAATAAGCGCCCGGACGTTTCGGGTTAAGCTTAATGGCCTGATCAAAATCCCCGATAGCTGCTTCAAGCTCATTTTTATAGTAATAGCAGGCACCGCGCCGGAAATACGCCTCAGCATACTTGGAATCTAATTTGATAATTTTATCAAAATCACTCCAGGCAGCATCATAAGACTTGTCTTCATAATAGGCCAGACCACGCTCCATATAAGCTGGCACATATTCCGAACTTAGCTCAATAGCATGGTTAAAATCGGCCATTGCCAACTCCTTTTCCTGAGTATTGTGGTATGCCCGCCCTCGTTCGACATACAACGCAGGATTATTGGGACTATCACCAATAGCCCGGGTAAAATCGGCAATTATCTTTTGATCGGCGGTTGTACCGGCTGCTCTTCGGCAGCGTAAACAACGGCTACACCGGCAAGCATTAGAACAATCATTGAAAAACAAAACAACTTTTTCAAATAACTCCTCCTAAAAATAAAAAGCCAAAAAAGATCATGTCTCCATCACGAGACATGAAACCTTCATGGCTTCTCTAAGTGTCATTCAAATGCCTTTTAATTCATTTCGGTACTGCATTCATGCAGCATTTATCCCCATCTAATTATGTCACAATTTTCACTTACTTGTCAATATAGAACATCAGGGATATACAATAATCCCTTTTGCTTCCACATTATAAAACTCTTTTTTCATCTGTTTATAAACTTCATAAGGGTCAATGTCCGAGAATCTGTCCGGATACATGGTTTTCACCATATATAACATACCAATAACACTGCCTTCCGGCGTCGTTCCAATATCCTGTGCCAACAAAATGACTTTGTTGTTTTTCACAGCCGCCAACTCATTCCAGCCAGGCCGGGAAATTACATTGTCATAAAGAGACTTCGCAGCTGCCTCGGCTGTGTAACCTTCTCCCATTGCCCGGTTATTGCTGGAAATGGTTTTTACAATAACCTGGGGATTTTTTTGCAGCACCCACTCGGCGCTGACTTTGGGGTATTTCACATTCTCCTGACTGGCAATATTGATACCGCCAGCCCTATTAACCAACTCATCGCCGCCTGTTCCCGGTGCTACAGTTGCATAATCGCCATAACCCTCAAAATATACGGTAGCCTTATCCTCTGATTTAATATCCTTGACCCGGCTTTCAATAAGGTTCCGGTACTTCATAATAAAATCAGCATACTTTTGCGCCTCAGCCTCTTTATTAAACAGTTTTCCTAATGTGTGAATTTCATCCAGTAAAATAGACGGCAGGTAAAATTCAAAAAATATTACCGTAATACCGGCGTCTTCCAATTGTTTTACCTGCGTCGGGTTAATCGTAGTATTCCCCAGCACGGCATCAGGCTTTGCCTCAATTATTTTCTCCACATTAGGCTGCCTGAACGTTCCAAAAACCGCCTTATTGGCCGCCGCAGGCTCGGTTTGCTGTGTACTGTCATTGACGCCGATAACGGAATCGGCAGCACCAATTGCCGTAATCATATTAAATGTTGAGGAATTTAAAGCAATTACCCGCTGCATCCTGACCGGAATCTTGATTTCTCTACCGGCTACATCTTTGATTGTTGCACTAGCTGCCGAAGAACTTACAGCTGGTTTTGCAGTTTCTGTCCGGCCACAGCCGGTAAATAGCAGTGCTGCCATAATAACCGCCAGAGCTGCCCAGATTGTGTTTTTTCTCATTTTTTACCCCTCTCTAACCTGCCGTTTCTGCAAGCGGTTCTATGGGTATAACATAATGGCCGTATTTAGTTTCGATAATAGCGGCCGAAACATTGTATACTTCCTGGATATTGTCTGCTGTAATAATCTCATTTGGTTTTCCCACTGCATAAATAGAACCTTGCTTCAGCATCACCAGAGTATCAGAAAATCGGGCTGCAAGATTCAAATCATGTACAACCACAATAACTGTCCGTCCCTCAGTCTCAGCCAATTGCTTAATGGTTGCAAAAACCTCAAGTTGATGTCTGACATCAAGGTTGCTTGTCGGTTCATCAAACAGGAATATCGCAGGTTGCTGCGCTAAGGCACGGGCGACAAATACTTTTTGCTTTTGCCCGCCGCTTAACTGATCAAGCGGCCGCTCGGCCAAATTTTCTATCCCCAAAAAATTCATAACCTGCGTAACCACCCGAAAGTCCTCGTCGCCGACTTCCCAGGCTACATGCGGTTTTCGCCCCATTAACACAGTTTCCAGTACGGTAAAAGAAAAAACATCTCTGGTGTTTTGTGGAACATATCCCATAGCTTTTGCCAACTCACGCGAGTTTTTCCCGGCAATATCCTTGCCGTCTAAATGCACTGTGCCTGTTTGCGGTTTTAATAAGCGAACCATGCATTTTAACAGTGTGGATTTTCCTGCGCCATTAGGACCAACAATACTCACAACTTGCCCCTGCTGTACATCCAGACTGACATCCTGTAATATGGGATGACTGTTGTAGGAAAAGCAGACATTTTGCACTGCAATATTCATGTTATCAACCTTTTCTTATTCTGGATTTTAGTTAAATTGTTTTTTCTTTAAAAGCATATAGAGAAAATACGGTCCCCCAAGCAAACCTGTCACAATACCAACCGGAATCTCTACCGGCGAAACGATTGTCCTGCCTACTGTATCTGCACAAAGTAGAATTAGCGCCCCCATGATACAGGAACAGGGAATTAAAAATCTGTTATCACTGCCGATGAGCATCCGGGATATGTGCGGCGCAATCAGTCCGATAAAACCGATGATACCGGTAAAAGCAACCGTGGCCGAAGCCGCCAGTGTGGCTACTGTAAGGCAAATAAACTGCAACCGTTTAATATTCACCCCTAGATTGGTCGCCACTGCTTCACCAGCCGCAAGGGCATTCATGTCCCAGGCGTAACTCACCAAAACCAGCATACAAATGCTTACAACAGGTACCAATAACCCAACCGACTGCCAGGTTGCTCCCCACATCCCACCCATCAGCCAAACAACAAGGTCTTTTAAGGCGTCATTATTGGAAAAATACTTCAAAGCAGATACTCCGGCAGAAAAAATATAGCCCAAAGCAACACCGGCCAGCACCAGCGTTGCCGGAGAACCACCCTTCATCCGGGCAAAACCAATAATAACGAAAATAGTAATAAAACCGAAAATAAAAGCATTAAAAACAATAAAATAGGGTCCCATACTGTCAAAATTGCTGCCAAATAAGCCTTTTCCCAACACAATGGCAATGGCTGCACCTAGGGATGCCGCCCCTGACATTCCCAGTGTGTATGGACTGACCAAGGGATTATGGAGAATGCCCTGCATAACAGCCCCCGCTCCAGCTAGGCTTATGCCAGTAAGAATAGCTAATAGGACACGCGGAAACCTAAGTTTCATTACAATGGTGTCAGCCAGATTATTGGTATATTCGTACTGAGTATAAAACACCTTATTACTGATGGACTTAACTACATCACTGACACTTATGGATGCTGTGCCAATCGAAATAGAGAATAGCACCAGCATAGTCAGAAACAAAATCAGTATAAATAAAATGAAATATTTTTTTCCTGTCTGCCTGACATATATCTCTTTAAGTTTTGCTGCACCAACATGAGTACAAACACTACTGCTAATGTCCGACAAAATTCTTCACCTTCCCCTTATCCGATGACCAAGTTTCTCTAAGATCCCGCTTATACAAGCGGATTAGTAATTCGACTAAACTTCAGATGGGTAAAAATAACCCACCTGAAGCTAACTCTCACTTTATTACTTATCTGGATATGCATATGCTTTTTATTCAAGCTAAACCCTTCGGGAATTCTGTATCAGCCTGGCAAAACAAGAGACGTGTCAGGTGATATATGTATAAAATAAAACAGCTCACCTTTTGCACGCCACTTTCAGACAAGGCTCAGCGTGCTGTCAAACCACCATCAACTGTCCATATAGCTCCGGTAACAAACGATGCAGCATCTGAAGCAAGAAAACAGACTACTTGTGCGACTTCTTCCGGCTTTGCAATTCGGCCCAAAGGATACAGATTTTTCAAAGATTCAACATATTGTTCTGAATCTTTAGCTTCAGATATTTGCCTTTCCAGCATAGGAGTTGCCACATCACCAGGACATATGCAATTCACGCGAATACCATATGGAGCTACTTCTAACGCTAATGCTTTTGTAAAAGCGATAATTGCCCCCTTCGCTGCGCAATAAGCTGTACATAGTAGATTTCCGTTGAGCCCAGCATCAGAAGAAATATTGATGATCGCACCACTTACTGCTTTTCGTAATTCGGGCACAGAAAACTTCGAGATAAAATATGTCCCCTCAATATTTGTGCTTATAACAGAATGCAAGTCCGCTACTGTAGTCTCAGCTATCAACTTTTCCAAGTAACACCCTGCCGAATTTACGACTATGTCCAAGCATCCATAATAAGCTACTGTACGCTGTACAATCTGCTGACATTCATCACACTTTGCAACATCACCCTGAATAAATATTGCAGCCGCACTTATTTCTTTTAGAACATCTAATGCCTTTTCCCCCTTGGTGGAATTACGACCATTTATTGCTACTTTGGCACCAAGCTGCAACAGCAATTTAGCTACTGCCAAGCCAATCCCGGAAGTTCCTCCTGTTATTAGGGCTACTTTGCCATTTAAATCCTCAGTCATATATAAGCCTCCTTAAGCGCTCCTGGACAGCCCAGATGTTTGCCACCCTATGTATTATGCTCCTCAGGATAACCCCAAGTCCCTTGCAGCTTTAGTCTCCAAAACCTCTCCAGCATTTCTTGGTGCAGAGCCTGAGGGTCAAGATCGGCAAAAAGTTCCGGGTGGAGCCAGCGGGCATAGTAATACAGACCAATAATCTGTCTGGGCCCGGCACACATTTTGGAATGAATAATATATACCCTGCCTGCTTTGACTGCGGCAAGATTTTTCAGGCCTTCCCGCTGCATGATTTCTGTCCGAACCTGCTGCAGGGATTCTTTAGTAGGTATGGCAGCACGGTCAGCATTGCGGAAAACCTTAATGATAACATCCGGATTTTTCTCCATTACCCATTCCACACTGACAATAGGCGCTCTGACTGATTGCTGCCCTACACAGTTTATCCCGCCAGACAATGCAAATTTGGCTTCTTCAGAGTTACCCATCAGAAAAGTTCCCCAAGGGGTCTCCAACGGCATTTTGCCTATAGATGTAGTTTGATAGGGAATAAATGATTCGTAAAACACCTTAGGCAGCTTGTCCTGCGGCAGTTTTTTCGTCCGTTCTTCAATCACAGCCATTTTTGTCTGAATAAACCGGCACAGTTCTTGTGATTTTGATTGTTGATCCAGCAGCTTTCCCATCTGCCCGGCAAAGAACTGCAACTCTTCAAAGGTCCAGGCTCTAAAACACAGAACCGGTATCTGGCATCGTTCCAGTTCGTCAATCACTTCTTTTTTAGTCCATTGATAGGCTATGACCAAGTCCGGCCGCAATTCCAGAATCTTTTCCAAATCAGGTGTTACCGAAGAATTTCCCACAGATTGTTTGCCTCGCAGTTCAGTGAAATCTTCCGCAAGCGGATTACAGATACCGACAATCCGGTTTCCGGCATTCAGTGCACAGAGCACTTCGGCTGGATAACCGTTCAAAACCACTATTCGTTCTGGACTCCGAGGGAAAATTACCTTTCTGCCTGCCTCATCCTCAACTGTTATGCCTGCCGTCATTACCTGGGTTACCTCCGGTAACCCAGGTCCGGCGGCTGGTTTAACGTTTGTATAAACCAGCACTACCGCGCCAGATAACAATAGCGCAAATATCAGCCAAATCCCTAGCCTTTGTTTCATTTTTTCGCATTCAACCTAGCTCTAACTTCGTTCATCTTAGCATTCCAGTCGGCAACATCTTCTGTTGTCATAACATCTACAGCTCCTCCTTGGAAATCGCCCTCTAGCCACCCCTCTACTTCCAGATAGAGAGATATTTACTGCGTCTGGCACCAGTGTATTGCTTATTATGAACAATACACCTATCCTGCAAAGCAATGATGCGCTGCACCTGTTTAAGAATGTCCGGCTCATGAGTAACAATAATAAGTGTTCGTCCCTGTCTGTTCAGCTTTTTAAAAGCACACATAGAGGGAAACGGTAGTATTTTCTGTCATTTTGTACATTATCTTTGTGTCTGCCTACGTTTTCGGGCGCTACGGTGCTTTTAGTCACCTTGGCATCAGTGTGTAATTAATAAAACTACTCCAGGCATCATTTATAAGCTTATTCAAGCCAACTTCTAATCCGTTGATTCTTGCCTTACCGGAGTTACATCTATTCGCACCTCGTGCTTTTGAATAAATTCATCATCTACCGGCCTTGCAGTAAAGCCTCCTTGAAATAAATATAGCCATGATAAATAAACATACCCGCTCGTGCAGATTCTGTTCACCGTCATGGCTAACGATATCCATAATAATTCAGTTACTGCCAAACCAAAAATAAAGAAAACACGGCTCGCGCCAAGCCTTGGTGAAAGCGGAAGCCGAAAGTTGCACTTTCTGTTAGAACAAAAAAGACCATGAAAGATAGTCGTGTTCCCAAGACTATAGCCTTCATGGTCTATTCACTCTTAATTCTGTTGTTTCAACGTAGAAACAGTCTTTACCTAAATAGTAGCTTCAGCTACCAACTATGTTACATTTTACACTTGCTTCCTTTCTCTGTCAACGAAATTTTTGTCAATTATCTAATCAATTTGTCAATTCAGATTATATTTTTTGTTGAACAAGGGTATTTTTCAGCTAATCCGGTACTCAGACTATAAGACAATTGACTAAGGCATGAAGTAACGTTCATCTGACTAAGCGAAATATGCTCAGGTACACATACCGATACAGCGGAAAAATTGGCAATGCCTTTGATTCCGGCTTTTACCATACTATTAACTACCTTCTGCGCCTGTTTATATGGCACTGCGATTACCCCAATAGAAATATGGTGGGACCTAATCAATTTTTCCAAACTCGCAGGCGGATTTATCGTCAGCTGCATCCCCGGAACTTTGTAACCGCCATTTCTTTTATCCAAGTCAACAATTGCAGCAAATTCAAACCCAGGCGGAAGCAGTTCCCGGTAGTTCCCAATACCGGTCGTTGGGATATCATTACCAACAAACATTGCCCGCCATACCGTATTATAGCCCATTATATGACCAATCCAGGACAGTAGATAATCTACTTCATAACCTACGCCCTTAGTACCAAATCCGCCAAAATAGGCTAAATCCCGCCGAATCACCGAAGAGGCAATCCCTGTCCGTTTGCTTAATTTATTAGAGGCAAACAACACTTCTCCCTCATCCTTCATCTTCTTTAATGTATTATAGTATACCGCCATTCTGCCAACAGTCAGCTTGGATACATCTTCCCGCGCCTTAACCATTTCCTATCAACTCCTATAATGTTATTAAAAGAAAAAGGCATGAACCAGCAAAACATCGCCGGTTTCATACCTACGCTTACCTTTCGTTGTCTTAATTTTTGTTAGTTTCCGTTCTGCGCAAATTTCCTATTTGCGCAATTCTTATCATAACTAACCAGCTTTTACAGCTTTAATAAAATAGCGATCATCGGCATCCAACACTTCTGTGACTTGATATCCAGCAACTATCAGCCATTTTCGCAAGGTTTCCCCCGATACCAGGCGATCATCTTTAACCACCTGACTGCCTTGATGGATAGCATTAACCTGCTGTCGTGAAATATCATGCATAATAACTAACATTCCACCAACCTGCAGGTAATTGTGGACAAGGTTCAGAAACTGCTGTTTGTCCTTGATATGAGGAAAAAAGTTAAAGCATATCACGGCATCCATAGCACCTTCAGGCACAAACTCCATAATATCGGCAACAATAAAATTGATATTGCCCAGACTGTCATACTTTTCTTTGGCTTTATCCAGCATATTAGCGGAAAAATCTACGGCCGTGATTGAACCGGCAGAACCAATCGCTTTCTTAATAAAAGGCAGCAATATCCCTGTGCCGCTGCCGGCGTCCAGTACTTTTTCCCCCTGTCCTAACCCGGCCAATGCCACCAGCTCGGATATCTTCCTGGCATCCGCTAACCGGGTGGTATCCCAGGAACTTGCCAGCATATCGAAAAATACCCGTTCATCAATCATAAATTTTCACCTGCCTTAAATAATCCTGGAACAGCCTCCAGCCTTTTTACCAACAACGGGACAAATAGCATTTGAATTACAATTCCGGGTAAGCCCGTAGTAATTGCCCCGATAACAAACAAGAGCGGCTTAAGGTTAACGCCCAGTATGGCTACCATCCCGGCTACGGTTAAGCCAGCCACCAATCTCCCAACCGCCATAGCACCTAACAGTGACCAAATTAGCGGCAGCCGCTGCTGCCGGTAAAGATATCCGGTCACTGCCCCATAGGTTCCCAGTTCGGCTGCCATAACAGGCAACATCGGCATTAACGGCGGCATACCGGTAGTCAGACTGCTAATAAGCGGCGTCAGCACCCCAACAGCCAGACCACCTTTCATCCCCAATAGCAAACCCGCTATCAATACCGGGATATGCATTGGCAGAAATATTGATCCTGCCCCGCCGCAAAAGTGAAAGGCGACAGGAAGTATTATCCCAAAAGCAATTAACACAGCAATATTAATTAATTTGCGAGTATAGCTCATGCTGCACCTCCACTATCGACTATATTTTTTGCGTCAGGCTGACATAGTAGGAGCGTCCTGGTAAAGGATAGCCAATTTGTTCAACATATTGTTTATCAAAGAGATTATCGACATAGAGGCTAACCGATCTTGTCTTATCGAGTTCACGGACTATTGCCAGATTGTGCGTTGTATAACCGCCGATTTCCCTTATAGTATTATTATTATAGAGTGCCTTCTGCGAACTTACAAAGTTTACACTATAGCGCAGTTGCCACGGCTTGGCATCATAATTATAGGCAAAAGCGGCTTTATGACGCGGCCGATAATCAAGCTCCCCGGCCAGCCCGGCATTGGTTAAGTCGGAACCCGCCTTAGCCGTATGCTGGTTGGTATATGTAAACATAATTTTATTGGCATCATTGAGCCTATAGACATTCTCCCACTCAGCGCCCCACACCTTGACCTTATCGATGTTGTAGCACCAGAAGGGGAACGTGTGCTGAAAGTTAATGTAATCATTAATATCTTGACGATACAAAGTAACTTTTGTTTGGTACTTATCACTGACTTTTTGTTCTGCCCCGATTTCATAACTGTATCCTTGCTCAGGCTTAATTTGTTTATGATATCCGGGATTATTGACATCCGGCCCGGAATTGGCGTTATACTTCATGCCCCACCAGTAATACTCGGCCATGGATGGAGCCCGCCATAATTTGTTTACAGAGATAAAGGTTGTTGTCGTATCATTATTTTTAAAGGATAAACTTATTTTTGGTGAAAGTTCTCCGGTATCAAAATCCCGCATCATAGTGGCTCTGGCATCATCCTGACTGGCAGACAAGTGGTCATATCTAAGTCCCAGATAAGCCGACCATCTGTCGTCGATTTTGAAGCTGTCATCGATATAAGCGCCCCACAAATCAATCTTCTGGGAAGGGTATATGTCATTTGCTTTTTTCGGGCACACATCAAAATAACCATAGCCATAACGCAGTTGCTTATATTCACCGCCATAACCGATAGTATGAGCCCCGGCTTTCGTTTGTCCGGAAAAACCAATGCTGTCTGATTTATCACTTACCACCGTTCGGTCAAGCTCAATTTTGGTTCCTTCGGGGTTAAAATTGACTTCCCGCCGTTTTTCATCATTTTTCCAGTAGTCCAACCGCCAATATCCTGTTTCGGTATTATGTTTATAGCTTAAATCATAATAAGTATTATACTTTTCCCAAAAAGCTCCCGGATTCGGCTTGGTAAAGATTCCTGCATCCGGCGACAGCATTTCCCCGTCACTCACCGGAAAACCCGGATCATAATTTGCCCCTGGCTTATTTTCCATAATAAAACCACGTTTGGTCTCGGTTCTGTTAACCCCAACGCTAATGGTATCCTTTGCGGTAATATTATAACTTAGTCTTAGTCCGTATTGGTCGGCATCATAGTCATTGTTACGCAAAAAAGCATTGGCTCCCGTCTTGTTGGCGATTACATGGAAATTCAACTTATCCGTTGAGCCAGCATAATTAAATAAATAATCATACCGTCCCCGGCTGCCTCCCAGGATATTAATTTCGCCGCCGTCTGCTCCCTTTTCCCGGGTAATAATATTAATTACCCCGCCCAGTGTGTTGCCATGGGCAGCTGATTTGCCGCCTTTGATAATTTGGATCTTCTCAACGATATTGAGCGGAATTGTTGTCCAGTCAACATACTGGCCGCCCATAACCCCGGCTGCATTAATCTGTCGGCCATTTAAGAGTACGGTATACCGTCTGGCATCAAACCCCCTTAGCTTTACCGTAGTATCCTGATTATCACCGGCTCCTGCCCGCTGCTGGATATCAATCCCGGCAGATCCCCGCAATAATTCCGGAATTGTGCTTGCTTTTCCCGGGCTAACTGTTTTAACGCTGATCGTTGTATCAGCGTTATCTTTTTTTACGTTTTCGGCCTGGATAACAATTTCTTCTAAACTATACGTAGGCGTTTCCTGGGCTGCAACGGGTATTCCCGCCAGCATTACACTGGCTACGGCCGCAATTGCAAGTGCTTTCTTAGTCCGTCTCATGCGCATCTCTCCATTACTTATTTTTCAAAATAAAAAAAGGTATAAAAACCTAGAGGATGCTATCCCCGAGCGGTTTCATACCTTTATTTCAACTATATATGGTTGGCTTATAAGACAAGATTTCTTGTACAAGCTTTCACAACTTGCATTACAAGAATAATTTTACATTAGTGTAATAATTTTGTAAACATCTAATTTGAATATTTAATCTAGCCGGAATCGTACCGGCAACCTGGTAAAACACCGCATATTGTGCCCATTCTCGTCTTGGGCCGGCACAAAACGCCATTTGCGGACTGCCCGCACAGCCGCTTCGTCCAGTGAACTCCGTCCCGAAGAACTCACTACCTGCACGGCACCCGGACGGCCGTTTTCCAAAACTTCAATACTTATGTATACCGTACCTGTAGCACCGTCCTGCCTGGCATCTTCCGGATAAACAGGTTCCACACTACTTAACACCCGTGGCCCGATTTTTTGTCGGGGAGCTGCCGGCGCGGAATTGCCTGAGCTGCCTGATCCAACTGGTGCTACAGCAGGTACGGCATCATCACCAGAACCTCCTGACGCCCCCGTTCCCGTAGATGGACTATAGCTTTCGGCTACCTCACTCTCAGTACTTGCCGGTACACTAGAATTAACCATGGGCCTTTGGGCGGCGACAGACTGCACCTGCTCGCTCTTCACAGATTGACTAATTTGAGTAGTACGCGGGGTAGTAACTGATACAGGAGCCGGTTCCTTTATAGCTGCATTACTGATTAATTCCATCTCGATATATTCGGGCTCTGTTACCTTGCTAAATATAGCGCCTGCCAACCAGCCCGCAGCCAATATTACCAGACAGTTAATCAAGCAGGAAGCAATCAAACCCTTCCGTAAGTAAGAGTTACTTGTCATACCCTCACCTCTGCCCTTGATCGGTCGCTACAGCCACTTTTTTTACTCCAAGAGATTTAAAATCATCAAGCACCTTAACAACGCGCCCATATTCTGCTTGTTTATCAGCCCTCAGCACAAAGGCAGTATCGCTCTGCTGGGCAAGCTGAGCCTGAATTCGTGCTTTGAACAATTCAGGTGGCAGTTGTTCTTGCCCGATATAAATAGCACCATCACGGGCAATTGTTACCGTAACGTTCTTGGCAAAATCAGTCTGTGATGTGCTGGCCTGCGGCAGATTGACAGGCAAAGTCCGCTGCTCCACCATATATAATGTACTCATCATAAAAAAGACCAATAGGAAAAAGATAATATCAATCATCGGAATAATCATGAGTTTGGGCTGGCGCTCAACTCTCATATTACGCAGTTTCACGGCGGTCACTCCGTCTCTTAGCTTCAATTAACATAGAACCGTATTGCTCCATGTCATTAACGATAGTATCCAGCCGGTGACTAAAATAGGTGTGGACAATGAGAGCGAGTACAGCTACACACAGCCCGGTGGCTGTAGCTACCAGAGCTTCGCCTACACCGCCGGTAATGGCGTGCGGCTGGCCGGACTTGATTGTCATGATACTGAAGGAAGAGATCATACCGATAACCGTCCCCAGTAAACCTAACAGCGGCGCCATGGTAACAATCGCATCAAGATACCCCAGCCGTTCCCGCAGTCTGGCAGCAGACTGCGCAGCAGAGTTGGTCATCGTGCTCTCTAAATCGCAGGCATCAAAACTTATATTAGCCAAACCACGTGCCAACATTTGTGCCGTAACACCTGAGGCGCCTTCACATACCCGTTGTGCGCCCTGCCAATCCCTATTTTCCAGCCGGGGAGTCAATTCTGTTATCAGGCTGTTTGTGTCTGTCGCCGACTTGCGGTAAATTAAAAACCGTTCAACGGCAATTGTCATTACTATGAGCGAGCAAAGCAACAGGGGATACATAACAAGTCCGCCTTTTTTGAAAAGTTCAATGCCGTTTATAAAAAGTTCCATCACCCAACCTCCTATTCGATAAAGTAGCCTTGCCATTTGGTGGTATGTTAGGCACCTGATGGTTAGCTGCCCTTATCCCGTCTAAAAAAGCTATACTGCCTGTTAAAGTAAGAATAAGAAACTTGCCGGGACAAAATAAAACCACAAAAACATACGGTCAATTCATAACCATATACCTTCGTGGTTTCCTATTCTGTCATTATTTTAATGTCTTTTCAAAAACTGCACGTTCACAGCCTTCTTGACTGTATTTGTTAAAATAATAACATACTTTCCTTATTTTGACAAGATAAAATAAGACAATCCCTTAGATATTGTTCGCAACTTATCCCAATTTTCCCACTAATAAAAAGTGTCCTTTTGCTCATCATATAATAGCACCATTTGAACCAAGCGCCCTAACGCTAACAATTGAACAACTTGTTACTATAAAAGGGGGCAGCCATGTCTGAAGCAATCGAATACTCACTTAGAACAGCCTTGTCCTTCTTTCTTTTGCTCCTATTAACTCGTACCTTTGGCCGGAAGCAGCTTGCCGAAATCACTTTATTTGATTTTATCAGTACAATTACCCTGGGTACGCTGGCGGTTTCTTCCTTAATAACCCCTATTTTAAACCTTGTCACAGGCCTGATTACTTTAGCCGTATGGGCCGGTTTAGTTATGGTAAGCAATTTTCTTAGTTTAAAAAGCCTGCCTGCCCGTAAGTTTCTCGAAGGCGAACCGGTAATGGTAATCCATAATGGCCAGGTACTAGAAAATAATTTAGCCAAGACCTACTATACTGTCAACGACCTATTGGCTCAACTGAGGATTAAAAATATCTTTGATCCGTCAGAAATACAAATCGGCATCCTGGAGGCCAATGGTGAACTGAGCATTTTAAAAAAGTCAGATCTCCAGGCATCCGTCCCAGCGGCTATGAACTATACCGGCAAAGAACTCATTATTGACGGGCAGATTATTGACACAGCGTTGCGCCGGGCTGGTCTTACCCGGCAATGGCTGCAAAACGAACTAAAAAACCGCTCAATACCAACGGTTGCGGAGGTAAGTCTGGCTATTATCACACCTTCCGGCAAAGTCTATATTGACCTGAAGGATGATGAATTTGAAAAATAACGGTTCTGTATCAAACGGGCTTTACCGGAACTTGATCGTAAAAATCGTTCCCTGCCCTACTGCACTTTTCACTTCCGGTATAGCATTATGAAAATGTATTATTTCTTTTGCAATAGCTAATCCCAATCCTGTGCCGCCACCGGCCCGGGTATGCGCCTTATCGCCTTTGTAGAAGCGTTCCCACACATAGGGTAAATCTTCCTCCGGAATACCTGCACCCGTATCGGCTACCACCAGTGTTACCAACCCTGTTTCTGCCGTTACACCTACGGTAACCGTCCCACCGGCCTGAGTAAATTTAAGAGCATTATCCAGTAAAATGACAACAAGCTGCGCCAGGCGATCACCATTCCCGTAGATATCAGGTATACCTTCGGCAATATTAGTGACAAGGTTAATTCCTTTGTCCAAGCTGCGCTGTCTAAATAAGGTCGCAATATTATCAACAATCTCCGGTAAGGCAATTGGTTGGGTTTCCAGTGTTAGAGTACGCGCTTCCAACTGACTTAGGTCTAACAACTCGGCAATAAGTTTTTCCAGACGTATAGCCTCATCCCGCATAATCTGATGATATTTTACTGCCTGCTCCGGATTATCCACCGTACCGTCCAGCATCGCTTCGTTGTACCCGCGCATAATCGTTAACGGTGTTCTCAGTTCATGAGACACATTGGCCACGAAATCCCGCCTAAGTTTATCGGTTTTTTCGGTCTTACTCACAAACGCGCGCAGGGCTTCGGCTAATGAATTAAGAGACCGGCTCATATCACCTACTTCATCGTTGGTTTCTACCTTGGCATGAACGGAATAGTCCCCGTCAGCCATGGACGAAGCTACTGCCTGCATGGATTTTAAGGGTCGTATAATACCTGTTGCCAAATAATTGACGATGAATATAGTAATAAGTACAACCACTGCGCCTGAGGCCGCAATATACCAATAAATCCGGTTTAAGAAACTTTCAAAGCCCGCTAAGGGGGCATGTATCAGCACCGTTCCCTGCATGTTACCGCTTGGTTTAACGGGAACCCCGACCACCAGCATGTTCTCTTCATAATACGGATGATAAAAGGTTTTAGCCCAGGCTGTTTCTCCGGTATTTTCCACCTGCTGTTTAATAATATCCAACCCACGAATATCCTTTAGATTCCGCACCTGCTGCGGCGGTTCCGGGCTGCTTTGAGGCGCTAGTTCTCCGCTCATCCCACGCTGCATCATCCTATTGCCATTGTGCATGCCGTGATGCATCTCTGCGGGGTTATCTCCCGCTGGCGGCCCTAGGGGGCTTTTTTTCATCATCCCTGCCCGGGGTGGGCGGCCGGCAGGCGGCATAGGCTGCTGCTCCTCAGAGGCTGCAATCAAGTTTTCAGAAGCATCGAGTACCCAAACCCTGGCACCGAGCAAACGGTCAATACTATTGATAAAACCGGCAAGCTGACCAAAATTGATCTGCCCGGCATAATAACTTTCAACGACCCGCGCGGTCTCAAACGCTTTATCGGTAAACTCCCGCTGTTTGGTGGCAATAAAGTAATCCCTGATAAGCACAGAAACACCGGCAGACACACTGGCCAATACCAAAGCTACGACAATAATAAAACTGCCCAGCAATTTATGCTTTAGCGATAATCTCACGGTTTCACCTCAAACTTATAACCAATTCCCCACACAGTCTTGATGTCCCAGGGAGAATCAGCGGGAATCCCCAGCTTCTTGCGAATCCGCTTGATATGAGTATCGACGGTACGAGTGTCGCCGCAATAACTATAATCCCAGACGCTCTCCAGCAATTGTTCCCGCGAAACAGCAACGCCGGGATGCGAAGCTAAATGCCACAACAGCTCCATTTCCTTATTGGCTAGCGCAACTTCCTCCCCAAAGGCAATTACCGTATGTTTAGCCATATCAATTAGCAGATTGGGATAGCTCAATGCCTCCGCCGGCTTCTCTTTCGGAGCTGATTGACGACGTAAGACCGCTTTAACCCGCGCAACAACCTCCCGGGGATTAAACGGCTTTGTTACATAATCGTCCGCCCCGATATCGAGCCCCAAAATGCGGTCATCATCTTCCGCCCGGGAAGTCAGCATAATGATAGGTATCTCTGAAAATTTCCGGATTTGGCGGCATACTTCCAAACCATCCAGCACCGGCATCATAATATCTAATAAAATAAGATCAGGCTTTTTTTCCTGATGTTTAATCAACGCCTGCGCTCCGTCAGCCGCTTCCGTTACTGTAAAACCTTCTCTAGTCAGATAAAGAGCCAGCAGCTCCCTAATAGGTTGTTCATCATCTACAATAAGTACGGTTTTTCCGGTCAAAGTTATCACCTCTCTTTAAGCATATCATAGCCAGAGAGGGAAGAAAACATAGCTAGGCAAACAGAGCGAAAAACTCCCTAAGCGAAAGGAGAAAATGCGAAGGACTGACAACGTATAAAAACGATGTCAGTCCTGTGTAATTCAAAACACTATTTACTATTTACGTGCTTCTTAGCCTTCGGCAGGTGCAAGGTGAGCCTGGAAGTGGCGAAGAATTGGCGGTTCCCAGCTAATTTTGTAACCATGTTTAATCTCATGTGCTCTTTCTTTAATGGCGATAAGAGCGTCAGCCATAATATCAATATGGGCCTGAGTATATACACGGCGTGGAATAGCAAAGCGGGTAAACTCAAAATCCGCCTTAAGCTGCTCTTTGGTATCAGGATCGTTGCCCAGCATATAAGATCCTATATCACAGGTACGAATGCCTGCTTCCTTATACAACTCAATGGCAAGAACCTGACCTGGGAACTCATAGTAAGGAAGCTGCGGGAACATGGCTTTCGCGTCTACGAATACACCGTGGCCGCCAACCGGCGCCTGGTAGGCAATACCTGCATCATCCAATCTGGCTGCCAAATATTCCATCTGACCAATACGATATTTTAAATAATCTTCATTAAGTCCTTCATAAAGACCAATGGCTAACGCTTCCAAATCACGTCCGGAAAGGCCGCCATAGGTTGTAAAGCCCTCAAAAGAAATACACCGGGCCTTGATTGGCAGAATCAGCGGAGAATCTGCATTCTTAACGCCGATTAACCCACCCATGTTTACTATGGTATCTTTCTTGGCAGACATAGTAAACATATCGCCACAGTCAAACATGGCTCTGATGATTTCTTTAATAGACTTGTTCTTAAACTCTTCTTCACGCTGTTTAATGAAATAGGCATTCTCGGCATAACGTGCAGCATCAATATTAAGAGGAATATTGTATTTCTTACAAACAGCCGCTACGTCGCGAACATTCTGTACAGATACCGGCTGGCCGCCGGCAGAGTTATTGGTAACGGTCATAACAACAAGCCCAACATTTTCCGGGCCTTGTTCCAAAATAATTTTTTCCATTTTTTCAACATTCATATTGCCTTTGAAGGGAGCTCTTTTCGTAGGATCTTTTGCTTCTTCAACAACACAGTCGATAGCCCGTGCCCCGCACAGTTCAACGTGAGCCCTGGTAGTGTCAAAGAACATATTGGAAATGGCGACCTTTCCTTTTTCCAGCATTGTCCCAAAAAGAACCTTTTCAGCGGCACGCCCCTGGTGAACAGGCTGGATAAAGCCATAGTTAAAAATATCTTTACCTGCTTCAACCAGCTTGTAATAGCTGCTTGAACCGGCATACGCCTCATCGCCCCGCATAACGCCTGCCCACATTTGGTCAGACATGGCATTGGTTCCCGAGTCTGTCAACAAATCAATGTAAACATCTTGTCCAGCAAGATTGAATAAATTGTATTTTGCTTCTTTGATTTTTTGTTCCCGTTCCTCACGGGTAAGCATTTTAATTGGTTCTACCATCTTAATTCTAAAAGGTTCCGGAATATACTTAATTGCCATAACGAATTCCCCCATTTTAAAATTATAGTTAATTTCTTATATGTATTTAAAGTAAGCAAGTATTGTGCCAAACAAATAATTGCAACATAAACAGACATTTTCAAACTCCTGATAAAAAAAATTGACAAGTTTTCTTATCATCTCGATAAGAAAACTTGTCAAAATAACTTACTTTCCTATGCTGTTACTGATATTTGAAGGTAAATATCTTTGCTTAAGCTTAAATCCAATCCATAAAATGACCAGCCATAACGGCATAATATATACCGACAATTTCATGTCTTCGATTTGCAGCATTAAGACAATAATCATTGCTAAGAAACCTAAACAAACATAATTTGAAAGCGGATACAGCGGGACTTTAAAGTCCAATTTTGCCGCATCAGCACCTTTGACGGCACGAAACTTAAGGTTGGCAATAATAATCATAGCCCAGTTAATAATGGCCGCTAAAATTGCAACCGAAATTAAATACATGAACACTTTTCCCGGCAGCAGATAATTTAATACCACGGCAACCAGCGTACAGGCCGAAGAGGCTAGAACGCTTGTAACCGGAACACCCTTATTATTTAACTTGGCAAACAACTTAGGCGCGTTTCCTTGCTGCGCCAACCCATACAGCATGCGGGCATTGCTATAAATACCGCTATTATAAACTGATAAAGCAGCCGTAAGAACTACTATATTCAGGATAGTAGCGGCTGACGAAATACCCATTTTTGAAAAAATCTGCACAAACGGACTTCCATCTAAGCCCACTTTGTTCCAGGGATAAATAATCATTAATACGGTTAAGGCTCCGACATAGAAGATGAGAATTCGCCAGATTACCTGATTAATCGCCTGAGCAATTGATTTTTTAGGATTGTCGGCTTCGCCGGCGGTAATCCCAATTAGTTCAATCCCCCCGAAAGAAAACATGACTATGACCAAGGAAAGCAGCAGTCCCCATACTCCGTTAGGCATAAACCCGCCATGGACCCAAAGATTATCGAATCCAATAGCGTGGCCGCCTAAACCTATACCTGTAAAGATCATCAAAAGCCCAAAAACAATCATACCAACAATAGCGGCTACTTTAATGATAGCAAACCAGAACTCAAGTTCCCCATACATCTTAACTTCAATTAAATTTAACAACGTTATTACCACCAGACACACTAAAGCCGATACCCAGTGAGGCACTTCCGGCCACCAATAATTAATATAAATACCTACTGCAGTTAATTCAGCCATGCTGACAATAATGTAATTAAACCAATAGTTCCAGCCGGACAAGAACCCCGGAAACTCCCCCCAGTACTTGTAAGCAAAATGACTAAAGGAACCGGAAACAGGCTCGTCCACCGACATTTCGCCAAGCATTCTCATAATGAAAAAAATTACTGTTCCACCGATAAGATACGAGAGCGTAATTGCCGGTCCTGCTAATTGAATTGTTTGAGCCGAACCATAGAATAGGCCTGTGCCGATTGCTCCACCAAGAGCAATCATTTGGATATGACGATTTTTTAATCCTCGATGCATGCCATTGTTTTCTGAATTCATTTTTCGCTCCTTTCGCATTTTTGGCAAAAAATAAAAAACTCTGATAATTCAATATATGCAATTTATATGCCAGCAGCGAAAAAAACTCACCTGAAGCTAACTCTACTTTATCAAATTTTGTACGCATGGATTTTATTTAAAATCGTGGTGTTTGACACCCCTAACACTTGTCCGGCCTGCCGGGATGACGGATATTTCTTTAAAACCTGTGAAATCACTTCTTTTTCAACACTGGCTACAATATCCTTTAGTTGCGGCCATTCACCCTCAAGCGGAATTTCCACCTGGAATGCTTGCTGTTTGCCTAAAGTAGTTTTAATGCTATTATTCACATTTGTTATATCTGTCCAGGCAAAAATATGCTCAGGCTGGATTTCCGCGGCATCCGTCAAATTAATTAACCGTTCCAGGGTATTTTCTAATTGCCGGACATTGCCCGGCCAGTCTTGCACCATAAACAGTTCCAGACTTTCTTTGCTTAAATAAACCTCGGGTTTATTTAACTTTTTACAAATTTTCCGGATTAAATGCTGGGCAAGCAAAGGAATATCCTCTTTTCTTTCCCGCAGCGGCAAAATTCTCAAAGGAATAACATTAAGGCGGTAATATAAATCCTCCCGGAATTGACCGCTAGAAATCATTTCTTCCAAATTTCGGTGGGTAGCGGCTATTATGCGTACATCTACCGCAATCTCCTTACTTCCTCCCACCCGCCGGATTGTCCCCTCTTGCAGCACACGCAGCAGTTGGACTTGCAGGCGCGGTGAGATATCTCCTACTTCGTCTAAAAATAACGTTCCCCCGTTAGCCTGTTCAAACAAACCTTGCTTCCCGCCTTTAGCCGCACCCGTAAAAGCACCTTCTTCATAGCCAAACAGCTCACTTTCCAAAAGCGTATCTGTTAATGCCGTACAATTGATTGCAATAAATTGATTACGGCACCTTAGGCTGTTTGTGTGAATAGCGGTTGCAAACAGTTCTTTGCCTGTGCCGCTTTCTCCGCGTAATAATACAGTTGAGGCGCTCTTGGCTACCGTGCGCGCAGCGGTTATAAGCTGAGTCATTTGGCGGCTTTGATGCACAATATCATCAAAAGTAATTAACTGTCGTCTCTTATCCGCCTGCAGAATTACTTTTTCTACTTGATAAAAATCTTGGATGGTAGATACAACTCCGATGATCCGCCCTTGATCATTCTTAACCGGGACACTGCTTGTGAGAAATTGTATAGTTTTGCCGTCTTTCCTTATCTTTCGTTCTTTCAATCGGCATGGATTACCAAGCCTTAGTGTTTCAAGGACCGGTGTATTTTCACCCAGCACTTTTTCCACACCTAGACCTTTGACCTCTTCCGGAAGGCAATTAAATATGTTGCAGGCAACTTCGTTAATATGCGATATCTTCCCATCCTTATCGATAGCAAGCACCCCTTCGCTAACAGAGTCAAGAATAGTTCTTAATTCATGCTCCTTTTCCTGATAGGGCATTTGATTGCGAAAGGTAACTGCGGTAATATTATTCAATGCCTTTAGGTCTGCTACTAATTTTTGAACCTGCTCATCCAAAGCACACTGAAACTGAATAACCATTCCATGTTTAGGAAGTACCTCCATGGCTATTTTATCAATGCCATTGTTTTCGGTGATTTTAAATATCTCATATCCTAATCCCGGGCGGTCCGTAAAATCAATCTGGATTATGAATTCCGGCATTGCCTATCTTCCTCTCATGTATAATACAAGTTTCATTCACAATTATTATATCAAAAATTGTAATTATCTGCCGGAGAGTTTGTCATTGTTAGACTTTCGCAGAAAGCACTGTAGAAATTTGATGAATGCAAAAAGCCATATTGCCTCTATCCAGGCGAAAGTTAGCTTTATAGACAAAACAGAATAAACAGCCTGCCGCAATACTCGGCGACAGGCTGTTCATAAGTCAACTATTGTTTTTGTCCGGCAGGGGCGAAGTTAGGGCATTCACCATTTCGGGGTCCCATTCCCATACCTTTCCCATGATGCCCATGACCCATTCCCATACCAAAGTTTCCATCTTTTTGGTGCTGTTCCATAAAGGCTATCCGTTTGTCGGCCTGCTCCTGGGTTATCCAGCCCCATTCCACTTGTTTTTTCAGAACTTGTTTTTCCTGTTCAACTCTTTCCTGATGCCAGGTAGCAAACTGTGCCTTTTGCTCATCTGTCAAAGTAACCTGCTTTTGACGCTGTTCCATAAAAGCTATCCTCTGGTCGGCCTGCTCTTGGGTTATCCAGCCCCACTCCACTTGTTTTTTCAGAACTTGTTTTTCCTGTTCAATTCTTTCTTGGTGCCAAGCAGCAAACTGTGCCTTTTGCTCATCATTTAATGTAACCTGCTGACCATTGGGGCCGACAGGCGGGCAGAACCCTCCTGGTCCAAAATCACCTTTCGGCGCTGCAAAAACTACTGCTCCGGCCAGTGACAACACCAGTACGCCAACAAGAGCAAAACCGGTAATTTTTTTCATTGTCAATCACTCCTTGCGGTTTATTTGATTTAAGTATATCGTACTTTGTCGGCAAAATTGTGACAGAACTGTGAACAATTGGTGAACTAATCCATACTTTTATTGCAAACTTCTTCCATTCAAGGTGGGTAAATATATTATTAAAAATTACTGAAAACCGGAAAAATAACAGAGACTAACCTCGTTCTGCCGTTAGATGTACCAAATCTATTACCTAATGATATTATTCTATCATCAGCAATAGCAATTTCGTAACTTTCCTATTTACAAACAGTATTTGGTAAAGTATAATGTTGTACGGTTTGCGCCCCAATCAAACGGAAAGGTGGTTTTGTAATGACTGAAAAATTTGACATTGGCATCGTCGGCGGTGGTCCTGCCGCTGTATTTGCCGCCTATGAACTTATCAAAAACAATCCCGACGTCAAGGTAGTTCTCATAGAAGCCGGTCACGATATTTATACCCGAAGCTGCCCTATCTCGGATAAAAAAGTACCTGCTTGCATAAAGTGCAATCCTTGTGCCATTATGCGCGGTTTTGGCGGCGCAGGTGCCTTCTCCGACGGTAAATACAATTTTACCACCCAATTCGGCGGCTGGCTCAACGAATACTTGCCTGATCAAACCGTCCTTGACCTAATTGACTATGTTGACCAAATTAATATAAACTACGGCGCCCCGGTTGAATACTTCAGCACTCAGAATAGTAATCTGGGCAAGGAAGCCTTGAAATATGACCTGCATTTACTTGATGCCAAGGTTCGCCACCTGGGAACCGAAAATAACCTGAAAATCCTGCAGTCATTATATGACTATTTAAAAGAACATATCACCATGATGTTCGGTGTTACTGTTAGCTCTATCAAAAAGCAGGATAACGGTTTTGTTATGGAAACAGCAAAAAACGGCATCATTGCCTGTGATTATCTTATCGCCGCTCCTGGCCGCGCCGGTTCAGAATGGTTTGCTAATCAATGCCGGGATTTGGGTCTGTCGTTAACGAATAACCAGGTTGACGTCGGTGTCCGGGTGGAAATTCCGGCGGAAATCTTCCAGCATATCACCGATGATGTCTATGAAGCCAAATTAGTATATCGAACCAAACAGTACGGCGACTTAGTCCGGACTTTCTGCATGAATCCTAAAGGCTATGTTGTCGCTGAAAATACCGATGGTATTGTTACTGTAAATGGTCACAGCTACCGGGACGAAAAACTGCACAGTAAAAATACCAACTTTGCGCTCCTCGTAAGCAACCGGTTTACCGAGCCTTTCAATGAGCCACACCAATATGGTAAACGGATTGCTTCTTTCTCGAATATGTTGGGCGGCGGCGTATTAGTGCAGCGGTTCGGCGATCTGTTAAAAGGCCGGCGAACCAATGAACACCGTTTGTCTCAAAGCTTTACCAAACCAACCCTGGAAGCTACTCCCGGCGATCTGAGCCTGGTTCTGCCCAAACGTCATCTTGACAATATTATTGAAATGATCTACGCGCTCAATAAAATCGCTCCAGGTATGACCAATGACGATACCCTGTTGTATGGAGTTGAGGTTAAATTCTATAGTTCACGCCTCAAATTGACAGGGGAGCTAGAAACTGAAATTGACAACATGTTTGCCATCGGTGACGGCGCCGGTATTACCCGCGGCCTATCGCAAGCCAGCGCCAGCGGTATCCATGCTGCCCGGATTATCAGCAAACGGATGAAAAATAAATAAACTGCGAAAATGCCTAAAACGCCCTTCCTTGCAAAGTGAACCTAACATTCTCTTTAGCAAGGAAGGGCGTTTATGCGTCTACCGTTCGAATCACAAATTAGCGGCACGGGGAATCCGCTCTAAGCTTCCACTTGTAAAAGCTAGAATTCTTAGAGCAGGTTAGTCACGGAATAAACTTATTTTTGGCAAGTACCATAACAAGTCGGTCATGTCCCTCGCCATATTCATTCTGCCTAAATTCCGTTACTTCAAATCCTAGTTTTTTATATATCTTGACGGCTACCACATTGGCAGAATCCACTGTCAACTCGATCTCGGTAATTTTATCGGCGAATAACATGTCTATACTTTTTTTAAGAAGCTTCGTTCCTGTTCCTTTGCCGCGGTTCTGTCTTGTTACTGATACTCCAATCATATAAGCTAAATGGGGATTATTCCAGTCCAGCATGTACTGAATACAACCAATTACTAAATCTGCCTCCTTAATAACAAATACCTGTCCATGCCGAATTACAGGTACAAGATGCCACTCATTCATTCCCCCATGACCAAAAACTTCTTGTTCCAATTCTACCAATCGCTCAACTATTTCGTGTTCTACCGTAGTAATTAACTCAACCATACTGCATCCTTCCTAAATACTTTAGTAACATACTTTGATTGACTAACTGACAATAGCCCAGAATAAGTAACCCGAAACTCCAGTTCATCGCCAACACTTATCTGTTGACGTGTATCGGTAATGTCTAAAATCATATGGTCACTACTAGCTCCTAATATCGATGTCTGGTCATCAACAGGTATAAGGCCCTCAATGTATACATCTTGTTTGCCCAAAGCCACAATAGCTCTGTTCCTCATACCATTATCTGCAAATTCCGGTATATTACCAAATGCATCCCGGCCAATATTACCGATAGGAACTGATGGTTTAGTTTTCACTTCGATAACCTCAGCCTTTAATAAAAAAGCATCCGTTTTAAGCCAGTCTATTATACGATTATTTGTTGTATCGGTTCCTAAAAACATTGCCTCACCAACCCTCAACTGGTTAATCCCAGCAGGAACTCCTCCTTCTTCAACAAGAAGCAAACTGGAACTTCCACCGCCGGAAAGTACCTGCAAAGAAACTCCTACTTTTAACGCAATTTCCTGGGCAAGTTCTACCAAAATGCTCAGATTGCTGTATTCTGGTAAAATGCCACCAAAGCATCCCATATTGGTCCCAAGCCCTTGGAGAGTAATACCTTCTATTTGTATTACTTTGCGAACTATATCAAGGACATTCTCACTCATAACACCTTCCCGCAGGTCGCCAACATCCACCATTAAAATAATATCATGATCGATCCCCAAATTTTGCGCCGCCCGCCCCAATGCCCGAATCACCTCAATTTCAGAGTTAACACTTACGTTACTGTATTTTACAACATTTTCCACATCGCTTAGCCGTGGAATACGCAATAAAGTTATTGGGGCAGTAAAGCCTTCATTACGTAGTTCAATAATATTTTCCGTTCTGGCATCAGCCAATCCATCAACACCCCCTTCCAGCAAGGCCGATACAATTTGGGGAATAGCGGCAATACCTTTAGTAACGCCAAGTACGGCTATACCGTGTTGATGACAAAGAGCTACTATTCGAGCTGCGTTATATTTAATTTTATCGAGATCAACTTCAAGCCTGGGACTAAAATTCACGGTTCCCCCTCCTGTCATCCCTGTTATAAAGTAGATTAGAAACTGGGATTCTTAAAAGCGAGTTAGTCTCAGAATAAATACCGAAGGTAAATATATACCGTTGATATGGCAATGGAAAGCAGCATAAGAGGAAACCCGACTAGCAAAAATCGAAGAAAAGATATCGGATGTCCCTGTTGAGCTGCTAACCCGGCAACAATCAAGTTGGCACTTGAGCCAATAAGGCTGCCGTTGCCTCCTAGGCAAGCTCCCAACGCCAAACTCCACCACAACGGCTCCAGATTAGCAATACCCAGATTGCCCAAATCCTGAATCATGGGAATCATAGTAGCCACGAACGGGATATTGTCAATAAAACCTGATGCAATAGCACTCAGCCATAACACAAACATAGCAGCGGCTGTTACATCGCCCTTAGTCAATACCATGGCCTGACCAGCTAAAGACGAGATAATACCTGTCTCAACTAAGCCAGACACTAACACAAAGAGTCCTGCGAAAAAGAAAATCGTAGTCCACTCCACCCTGCTAAATGCATGTTCCAAAGCGTGTTCTGATTTTGCAGTTATTAGTAATAACACAAAAGCACCACTTAACGCCACTGTGGCTGATTCCAAATGGAAAATTTGGTGGAGAAAGAAACCTAAGATTGTCAACACTAATACCAATAGACATTTTCGCAGTAACTGGGCATCTGTTATTACCTGGCCTTCATCTATATTCATAAGATCCTGTTTTAAAACTGTTGTCGTTATTAGCGAGTTGCGGTAAAGCCATGCCAGAATCAACAGCGTTATTACCAGAATGATAGCTGAAATAACTGCTAGATTATTGATAAAATCCATAAAGCTAAGTTCTTTTACTGCGCTGCCTATCATGATATTGGGCGGATCACCAATCAAAGTAGCTGTGCCACCAATATTGGAAGCAACAATTTGGGTGATTAGATAAGGTTCCGGATTAACTTGAAGCTGCCGGGTTATGCTGAAAGTAACTGGAACCATTAATAGAACTGTTGTCACATTATCAAGAAAAGCAGAGGCTGACGCAGTAATAAGACCTAAGAGAATGAGAATTCTCAGTGGATCACCCTGCGCTTTCTTTGCCGCAGATATAGCGACATAGTTAAATACTCCGGTTTCGCCGGTAATAGCGACAATTATCATCATTCCCGCCAAAAGTCCCAAAGTATTAAAATCAATGTGATGCAAAGCCTGACTTTGGTCGACAATACCTAAAACAATCATTGCTAAACCGCCTATCATAGCGATAATGGTCCTGTGAATTTTTTCTGATATTATCATGGCATAAGCAATCAAGAAAATCCCCGATGCCAGCACTGCCTGCGTATCCATTTTATCCCCTTTCTCATAAATAGAGCACAAGCCTTGAGCGATAGTGTAAGAATGCAAATACTCTACCAAATTAGCTTAAACATATTCTCAGCTAATATGCCAAATTAGACAAGATATCTCAAATACACATATACACTTGCGATAAGAATAGACAGTAACATCAACGGAAAACCAACTTTTAGAAACTTAATAAACGATATTTGATATCCTTCCTGCGCAGCTAGACCAGCAACAATAACATTGGCACTAGCGCCAACAAGAGTACCGTTTCCGCCCAAACAAGCCCCCAGAGCCAGACTCCACCATAACGGTTCCAGATTGGTTAACCCCAATGCGCCCATATCCTTAATTAACGGAATCATGGTAGCTACAAAGGGGATATTATCCACAAATGCGGAAGCAATAGCACTAAGCCATAAAATTAACATCGCGGTAGTTGCCGGATTGCCTGCGGTAAGTTCCATTGATTTTTGCGCCAGTAAAGAAATAACACCTGTATCAACAAGACCTCCAACCAAGATAAACAAACCGACAAAGAAGAGCAGGGCAACCCACTCTACTTTATGGAAAATATGCTCTAGATCGTGGTCAGTATTTTTCTTTGCTAAAACAAGCAATAGAACCGCACCAAACAGAGCCACCGTGGCTGATTCCAGATGTAGTTGCTGATGCAAGAAGAACATGGATACGGTAATAGCTAACACAAATAAACAGATTTTTAAAAGCTTCGGATTTTGTATTTGTTTGCTTGGATCCAAGCTTATAATTGTTTCACTTACTCCTGCTTTCGCTACCAGCTGCTTCCGGTAGATTACAGCTAATAACGCAATATTTACCACAAGAATAATCATAGAAATAGCGGCAAGATTGTTGATAAACGCCAGGAAGGTCAATTCTTTCACCGCACTGCCGATCATAATATTAGGGGGATCACCAACAAGAGTAGCCGTACCACCAATATTGGATGCAATTATTTGTGAAATCAAATACGGGGTTGGGTTAACTTGAAGCTGCTTTGTGATACTTATAGTTACCGGAACAGTTAGTAGTACTGTTGTAACATTGTCAAGAAAAGCAGAGCATATTGCTGTAATTACACTTAAGGCAATCATTAGCTTCAATGGATTGCCATCAACCACTTTTGCCGCCCAGATAGCTAAATAGCGGAAAACGCCTGTTTCACTCGTAACAGCGACAATAACCATCATTCCTACCAATAAGCCCAGGGTATTAAAATCAATATGATGGATGGCCTGTTCCTGGCTTACCACACCAAACATAATGACAAGCACTGCTCCCGCTAAAGCAACAACGGTGCGATGAATTTTTTCTGAAATGATTAATCCATATGCCACAAGAAAAATTCCTACGGCGATTGCCGCTTGATTAGTATACATTGTAAATACTCCTTCTAATTATTTTGGTTGAAGACAACTCTAGTTTATCCAAAAATGCAATACCTCCTTACCCCGAAATTAAAAGGAAAAGGAGGAGCCTGCCAGGGCTCTCCTTTTCCTTTCTTAAAAAAACACAGGAGAAGCCCCTTGGTGACAGGCTCCTCCTAAAATAAATTCGTATTTTTTTGTGCTTATATCATAAACAAAAACAAATCCATTGTCAAGTATACTGAAAAATTACTTACCAAAGGGACAATGCGGATACACGCATTCCTGGCAGGACAGGCACAAGCCGCCATGTCCCATAGCAGCCAAATCGGCTTTGGTAACCGGAATATCGGCAAGTACCCTTGGTAAAACTAAGTCAAATACGGTTGTCTGCGAGTACATACCGCAGGCTGGCATGCCCATGATGGTCATACCGTCAAGCTCAGCAAGCATAAACATAGCGCCCGGCAGTATCGGTGTTCCATAAGTAACTACTTTCGCGCCGGTAGCTCTAATGGCATCTGGCGTAACATCATCAGGGTCTACTGACATGCCGCCGGAGGCGATAACAATATCTACGCCCTGCTGTTTAAAGTCAAGGATACTGGCAGTAATACGTTCTCTGTCATCAGGCTGATAAACAGTACCTAAAATCGTAGCTCCGTACTGGGCAGCCTTCTTCGCAAATACAGGTGCATATTTATCAGTAATCCGTCCGTAGAATACTTCATTGCCGGTAATGATGATGCCTACTTTTTTATTGCGCATAGCCTTCACCGTAATGACAGGCCGGTATTTACCGGCACTGGCCTCTACCTGTTTAAGCAGCTCTTCTGCAATTACCAGCGGAATGATTTTGGCTCCGGCCACCAGCGCTCCAGCCTCAACCACAGTACCACTATGGAGAGTAGCAAGCGCTAAATGATCAGTCATGTTAACAGCAGTGAGCGCCTCTAGGTTTACGGTAAGCATACCACTGACAGCGGCCCGCAAATTTACGCGTCCCTCGCCCGGCGCATCAAGAGTTATGCCTTCCCCAGCTACAGCTTTAGCTAATCGCAAAGCAGCTTCGTTTTCATGAACTTCATCAGGACCAAGTTCAAACAAATAGATATGATCTTTGCCGATACTTTTAAGATGAACAATATCTTCGGGCTGAATGATGTGTCCTTTCCTAAAAGCCGGTCCTTTGTACTCACCGGGCACAATTTTAGTCAATTCATGCCCCAGTACCATACCAACTGCATCTTCCACCCGTACTTGCCGCATTGCCATAGTTTATTCCTCCAGCACCTAGTACAGCTTTTGTCAATAACTACCTTCTTCCAGATTGCTGTTTTTCTATACCCTTAGGCAAAACCAGAAGTTAGCGGTAGTTAGTCCCTATATAAGGGGACGACTTATCTCCAGATAGATAACTTCCCATCTGAAGATAAGTCTGTTTTCAACAAGTATTACTATATCACAAAAATCTTGCTCTAATTCATGCTAACGAATTAGATTAATTTTTCCTTAGCTACTGCCAAAGCAACAGCTTCCGGCGACATTGGTAAGTGATAGAAGTTAATGCCAAGAGCATCATACAAAGCATTAGCAATGACTGAAGGTACGGAAACCATCGGGTGTTCCCCAATACCGCGGGCGCCGAACGGTCCATCGGTCTGCGGATATTCTACAATAATTGGTACAATTTTACCAGGAAGGTCTTTGGCTGTCGGAATCTTATTGTCGGTAAAGGAAGGATTGAGCATACGGCCATCAGGACTAAACTTGAAGGTCTCCAGTACAGCTGAACCAATACCTTGTACTACGCCGCCGATAATTTGTCCTTCAACCAGTTTTCTATTAATTGCTTGACCAATATCGAAAGCCGAAGCAATTTTTATAATCTCAATATCACCAGTCTCAAGGTCAACCTCAAGTTCTACTCCGTGAGCACCAAACGTCCAGTCTAAGGCCGGCAGACCTTGACCATTTTCAGGATTAAGGTAAGTTAACCCTTCGGCCATATAGACACCGTGAGAGACGAGTGCTCCACCGATACCGTTGCCGTTTTCGTAGACATAACCCATGGCTAACTCTTTATAGGAAATACGTTTATTAGTGTGTTGGATATGGTAAATAGCTTCATCGCCATGTTCCAGTTCCTCAACAGGACACCTTAGAACCTGAGCGGCAATCTCTTTCATTTGTTTAACCATGTTCTGAGCGCAGCGTTTTACGGCATTACCGCCCATAAAGGTGTATTTGGAGGCGACCGTTGACCAGTCATAAGGATTGCGGTCAGTATCATTTTCCCAAACAACTTTAACTTTTTCCAGCGGCATATCCAATACTTCGGCAGCAATCTGACCCATTACCGTATTGGAACCTTGGCCCATATCTACACCGCCAACCATTACCCGTACATTACCGTCTGCATCCATCTGCATAATGGCAGCTGTCGAAGTATTGGAAGGCATAGCAGGAGCTTTTTGTAAGCAGGCAATACCTTTACCGCGAACCTTACCGGTCTTAAATTGAGCTTTACGGTCGGCTTCAGGTTGGAAACCAGTCCAGCCAATTTCGTTAGCAACTGCTTCCAAGCACTTATCAGGACGACCGGAGCTTGCAGTGAAGTGCTCGCCACTGATTGTGTGAGCGCCATCACGCAGAATGTTCTTCATACGGAACTCGTACGGATCCATACCAAGTTTTTGGGCTACTAAATCCATCTGGCGTTCAACAATCCAGTGGGTCTCTAAGTGACCGAAACCACGGTATGCGGTGCTGAATACTTTATTGGTATATACCGTACGGGAATGCAATTCGATGTTGGGGAGTTCATAAGCGCCGGCACCGGAATAGGTTGCTGCTCTACCAACGTTTACACCATAATCGGCGTATGCACCGCTGTCCCAGTCATAGATAATCTCAACAGCAGTGATTTTACCGTCTTTGGTTACGCCGGTCTTAATATGGCCACGCATGCCGGCACGACACGGCAGTTGGTTGAACTCTTCTTCACGAGTAGCTGTTAATTTAACCGGACGGCCTTTGCAAGCCCGCGAAAGAACAACTACCAGTGGCTCAAGATGAATACCGGCCTTACCGCCGAAACCGCCGCCTACATAAGGAGCAGTTACTTGAATTTCACCTTCGGAAATGCCAAAAGCTTTACCTAAAAGCTGTCTTACACCAAAAGGAGATTGGGTGGAAGTCCAGATCTTAATTTGATTAGAGAAAGGATCCGCCTGAGCAATAGCAACATGTGTCTCCATTGGAACGTGTGCTACCGGCGGCAAGGTCAACTCGCTTTCAACAATTAGATCTGCTTCAGCAAAGCCTTTTTTGATGTCGCCTTTAATAGTTTTGTTCCAGCTGGCAATATTGGAATCAGGCTGCGGGAAGAATACGCCCTTGATATACTCAAGTTCGTTAATGTCTTCGTGTACCAGAATTTTAGCTTCCAAAGCTTCATCAATTGTCTGTACACTTGGCAACTGTTTATATTCAATCTTTATAAGTGAAAGTGCTCTCTCAGCAGTTTCTTCATCGACTGCGGCAACAGCTACGACTGCCTCGCCTTGATATCTTACCGCGCCCCGGGCCAATACACGTTTATCAATCATGTATAAACCGAGTAGATACGGAATATCTTCACCGGTAAGAACGGCCTTAACACCAGGCAAAGCTTTAGCGGCACTACTATCTATGCTGACAATCTCGGCGCGGGCATAGGGCGAATGCAGACATTTAGCATACAGCATTCCCGGCAGTTCCATATCAAACGTATATGTCGCCCGGCCTGTTACTTTTTCACGAGCCTCGACCCGCAAGGGAGATTTACCGATATGACGATATTTTTTTTCATTCATTATCTCTTCGCCTCCCGCTCCAGCTTGGCTGCTGAGGATATAGCGGCAATAATGGTGACATATCCTGTGCAGCGACAGAAATTCCCGGCAATTGCTTCTTTGATTTCTTCTTCAGTCGGATCCGGATTCCGGTCAAGCAAGTTCCGCGCAGACATCAGCATGCCAGGAGTACAAAAACCACATTGGAGACCATCATGCTTCATAAATTCTTGCTGCAGAATTGAGAGCTCGCCATCGTTGCTTAGGCCTTCTACTGTAGTAATATCAGCACTTTGAGCCTCAACAGCCAGAACTAGGCAGGAGTTAACGGTCACACCATTCATTATAACGGTGCATGCGCCGCACTCGCCTTCGCCGCAACCTTCCTTAACACCAAAAAGCTTCATGTCTTTACGGAGGAAGCTAAGCAGCGTCATAGTCGGATCGATCATAGCATGAACGGTTTCACCGTTAACAACACATTTCAGAAAAACACGGGGTAAACCGGAGTCGATATATTCAAAACAGTCTTTTTGATTGTGTTTATCGCACATCTTACTTACCTCCCCTGGCCATCAACTGGGTTAAAGCGCGTTTAACCATTACTCCGGAGACATGCAGACGGTATTCGGCAGAAGAACGCACATCCGAAATTGGTTTTATGATTTTACGCACTTCCTCGCCTGCCAAGGCAGCGGTTTCGGCTGTCAGTGGCTTCGAGTTAATGAATTCTTCCAGTTTGGTAAGGCGAATCGGTGTTGGCGCCACAGCGGACATGGCAACCACAACTTTCTTGTCGGCAGTTAGACGCATTGCTACACCGGCAATACCCAAGTCGTGACCTTTAACACGGGTTCTCTTAAGGTATATACCAGCATCTCCGGAGGCAACATCAGGTATCGATACACCGATTACCAGCTCGCCTTGCTTCAAGACGGTCTTTTTAACACCGGTAAAAAATTCGTTAATATCTACAGTACGGCCGCCTTCTACGTTGGCAATATGAACTTTTGCTCCATAGATCAAAAGCGGACCGGATAAATCAGCACCCGGTGAGGCATTACAGATGTTTCCAACTAACGTAGCACGATTGCGTAATTGATAAGAGGCTAATGAGTCGGCTGCCTGAGCTATTGCCGCATACTTTTCTTTAATAAAATCTGCTTCTGCAACTTGATTAACTGTAACTGAAGCACCAATATAAAGACCTTCTTGCGGCTTATATTCAAATCGTTTAGTTTCAGGCAATGCCTTGATGTCTAAGACATGTTCAGGCATTTCTGCATTACGGCGTAACATTACCATTAAATCGGTACCACCGGCCAAGATCTTAGTGCCAGCATTTTGCTCCAGATAAGTTAGAGCGTCTTGAAGAACCTGTGGTCTTACATAATCAAACCTACTTAACACTGTTCGTACCTCCTCACCGTTTTACGATAAAGTAGAGCCTTAGCCAGGGACTTATCCGCTCTAACTTCTACTTATAAAACGGGGTGTCTTAGAGCGGGGTAGTCACAGGATAAAGATGAGTGCGTCTGCACTATACATAATATCTTATAGTTTAATGGTATATTATTATGAGAATATTATCAATGGAATTACTAGTCATTTAATTGTGACTTTTCTATAAAGATTACTACTAATTTTCTGACTTTATTGTAGATAGTCCCAAACGAAACCGGCTAACCCTTTAGGCTACGGAAACCAGCGCAGTTCCTGTTTGGACAGGATCCCCTGCTTTTACTAAAACAGATTTTACCACGCCATCAGCAGGAGAAAGAATCGGGTTATGCATCTTCATAGCTTCCACAATCAACAATTCTTGACCTTTTTTGACAGCCTCACCAACACTTACCTTTACAGCAATAACCTTGCCAGGCATCGGAGCTGCCACTTGCTGGCCGTCGCCGGCCGCAGGTGCTGTGACTGGAGCTGGTGCCGGTGCAACCGGTGCAGCAGCCGGTGCGGCTGCAACTATAGCGGCTGCAGGAGATACGGCTTTAGGAGTTGCTGGTGCGACAGCACCAGCCTTGTTTTTCACAACTGCAACATCATATTCCTTGCCATTAACAGTAATTGTATATGTTGTCATTTTGATCTTCCTCCTTAATTTAATCGACTGTTGATAAGTTCCTGACAGCCGGTCAGCTTCCAATTATTTGATCTTCTTTTAATACTGGCAACCTGAAAATCACTGTCACCTTCAAATTCAGCAATCGCCGCGGTAATAACCGCTAATATTTCGGACTCTTCATCCTCTTCCATAACAGCACAGGGAACAAACGCGGCAGCAGCCGGAGCAGCTTCGGTTACCGGCATCGCTGCCGTCCCTTTCCGAGTTTTTACCATAAGAACAACAGCAACGATGGCAATTCCTAAGACCAACCAAGTCATTGAGTCCTCCTCCTTTCACTATCGGTTATTTATCCTGTGCCCAAGTTGCTCTAAGACTCTGGCTTCTACAAGCAGGAATTTGCACCTACGGGCACAGGCAAGCATCTAAGTCCCCGGATAAAGGGCGACTAACCTTCAGATGGGGTTTTAACCCTATCTGAAGCTAAGTCTTCTTTATCATTTTTCCGGCCTTGCCGGACACTATAAAAGTAATACCCTAGACTAACAATGATCCCAATAAGAAAGGCTGTCGTATTCATACTTACCTTCCTCCTATTTCACACCGAGTAAGGCTAAGAGAATGCCTCCGGATATAGCGGTACCAAACACACCGGCCAAGTTAGGCCCCATGGCATGCATAATCAAGAAGTTATAAGGATTTTCCTTTAAGCCAACAACGTGGGAAACACGGGCAGCAATAGGAACTGAGGCAATACCGGCAGAACCAATCAACGGATTAACCTTACCGCCACTCACCCAGTTCATAACTTTAGCACCAATTACACCTGATGCTGTACCGCCAATAAAGGCTACCAGGCCTAAGAGGATAATCTGCAGAGTTTGGATATTTAAGAATTTCTCCGCTGCCATGGTCGAACCAATAGCTACAGTTAAGGTTATAGTGATAACGTTCATCAAATCGTTGGCTGCTGTTTGCGCAAGACGGTCAACTAATAGAACTTCTCTAAGCATGTTGCCAAGCATCAGCATGGTAATGAGCGGGGCAACCGGCGGTAACAGTAAGTTAACTATAACGGCAATAGCGAAAGGAAAAACGATCTTCTCCAGACGGCTAACCGGTCTGGCTTGTTCCATCATAATTTGACGCTCTTCTTTCGTAGTCAACAACTTCATAACAGGGGGCTGAATTAACGGCATTAACGCCATATAAGAATACGCAGCTACAGCAATCTGCGGCAGCAGATGTGGTGCCAGTTTCATGGTTACAAAGATAGCCATTGGGCCGTCAGCGCCACCGATAATACCGATTGCGCCGGCTTCTGCCAGGGTAAAGCCCAGTGCTTTAGCACCCAGGATAGCAACAAAGATACCTAAGTGAGCGGCTGCTCCTAAAATCATTAGACTTGGATTGGCAATCATCGGACCGAAATCAGTCATAGCTCCTACACCAAGAAAAATGAGGGGCGGAATGATAATAAGTTCTACTCCCCGATAAGCGTAATAAAATAACCCACCAGGTTGTGTTAAATCTGATCCCGGTACATTGGCAACTATACAGGAAAAGCCTATGCCCAACAGTAAGAACGGCTCATATTTTTTCGCGAGCGCCAGATAAATAAGCACGGCACCAACGGCGATCATCACAACGTTGCCCCACCAGAGTTGAGCCAAGCCGGTCTGTTCGGCCAACGATACCATTAATGATGTAATTTGCTCGGTCATTTAGGGTATTTCCTCCTCTATAAAATCTGCTTATGCTATATCTACAGCTTTTTAGTGTCCGCCTTTTAAATGTTCGTCTGATACTTTACCAAGCTTATTCAAATAAGGGAACAGGTACAACACTAAACTAATTCCCCAGATGATTGCGATACTAAGGAAGAAGTCAATAATACTTAAAATGATCGCGCCTTCCATAGTGTCAGGAACTGTCATGATACATCTCTCCTTGTTTTAGTTTATTGGATTTTTTTTATCCGATGACTAACCCGCTCTAAGACTCCCTCTTCTCTAAACGGGAGTTAAAAGCGGCTAAGTCCCTGGATAAGGGCGACTAACCTTCAGGTGGGGTTAAAACCCCATCTAAAGCTAAGTCTACTTTATACCGGAATGCTGCCGTGTTTCTTAGCAGGACGACCTTCCCGCTTGCTTGCCAGCATGTTAAGAGCTGCGATAATTCTCGGACGGCTTTGATGGGGCGGAATAACACTGTCTACATAACCGTGTTCTGCTGCCTTGTAAGGAGTAGCGAATTCTTCCACGTACTTGTCGGTTTTGGCCTTGCTATCAGGGTCGTTCTTGAAGATGATATTAGCCGCACCCGCTGGTCCCATAACAGCAATCTCAGCCGACGGCCATGCCAGCACCTGATCGGCGCCAAGATCCTGGCAGCACATGGCTAGGTAGGCTCCACCATAAGCTTTGCGCGTAATCATGGTAACTTTAGGTACAGTAGCTTCCGAGTAAGCATACAGCATTTTAGCACCATGCCGGATGATGCCGCCGTATTCTTGGGCAGTGCCAGGCAAGAAACCAGGAACGTCAACAAGGTTAACCAGCGGCAGGTTAAACGCATCACAGAAGCGGATGAATCGGGCGGCCTTATCAGATGCGTTGATATCCAGACAACCGGCCATCACTGCGGGCTGATTAGCAATGATACCTACAGGCTGACCGTTGAAACGGGCAAAGCAAGTAATCATGTTTTGCGCGTAATGAGCATGAACCTCGTAAAACTCGCCATTGTCAACAATTAGTTTGATAAGATCTTTCATGTTATAAGGCATATTGGGATTATCCGGCAGCAAGGAGTCAAGTTCTTCATCCATGCGGTTAGGATCGTCACCAGTCTCGAAGCAAGGTGCTTCCTCTAAATTGTTGCTCGGCAGGAAACTCAGTAAATACCGGATCTGCTCAATGCAGTCATCCTCATTTTCAGTCGCAAAGTGTGCCACTCCGGATACGCTGTTGTGGGTCATAGCACCGCCAAGCTGTTCTACAGTCACTTCTTCGGCGGTTACTGTCTTGATAACCTGGGGACCGGTAATAAACATTTGACTGGTGTTTTTCACCATAAAGATAAAGTCGGTCAAAGCAGGTGAGTATACCGCACCGCCGGCACATGGTCCCAAAATAACCGATATTTGAGGAATTACACCGGACGCCATGGTATTTTGGAAGAAGATCTTACCAAAGCCTGCCAGAGCATCAATCCCCTCTTGAATGCGGGCTCCGCCTGAATCGTTGATACCGATGATTGGCGCTCCCATCTTCATAGCCATCTTCTGTACTTTGACAATTTTGGCAGCATGCATTTCACCAAGCGAACCGCCTTCTACGGTAAAGTCTTGCGCATAAGCGTATACTAGTCTGCCGTCAATTGTGCCATAACCGGTTACAACACCTTCACCAGGCAACTCTTTTTCATTCATGCCAAAGTTGCTGCAGCGGTGGCTGACAAACTCGTCAACTTCGATAAAACTTCCGGCATCGAAAAGTTTTTCAATTCTTTCCCTTGCCGTCATTTTGCCTGACGCATGCTGTTTTTCAATCCGTTTCACGCCGCCGCCAAGCTTAATTTTTTCTTGTTTCTGCTTCAAAAGGTCCATTTTTTCCTGCATATAGCCCATGATGGCACCTCCATTATGTGATTATTAAAAATCAAGCACCGGGCAAGTAAACAGCTGCGTAGATACCAAATGATTTCGGTATAGCAGTGATTCGTACCCGGTGCAAGTTACTTCTACCTATTATTGTGAAATAATAAGCCGTAAACTTGTAACCAAAATCGCGGCTGGATGCACTTCCAGTCCGGCCGCAACCGTCCCGTCTATACATCTGGTTCAAGCCCGATCATAAACCTCTTTTTAGTATTTTTGGCTTAGCTTTCGTACTATTTTTTATAAGGAATACGCTTACTTGGTTCAAAAGGACATTGCCCTGATTGTAAAATGCCGTCAACTGCTTTTAGATTACGATCCTCCACATGATCAAAAATCATGGGCGCCTTAGAACCATAGGTAATATATTTTAACGGCTCCGCCGATAGCTTAGCCGATATTATTTCCTCTGTTCCCCTGGCTTGTGCTAAGCGCTGGGCGATTGGGCTTACAATCATGCTATGGCCGGCAAAATAATTGTTGCCTGCATCCGGTCCCACCGCATTAACACCTACAACATAAACGTGATTGTCATAAGCGCGCGCCCGGCAGGTTAATTCCCAAATATCAAAACTTCTAAGAAAAGCCGACGGCCGAGTAATTATTTCCGCTCCCTTAAGGGTAAGTTCCCTGGCAAGTTCGGGGAAATCGCCGTCATAACAAATTATCATGCCGATTTTACCAAGAGCTGTATCAAAAACCGGCGCTTCGGTACCTGGAGTCGTCCAGCCGCCACCTTCCATTCTCTCAGTGGGAAAAGGATGGGTCTTACGGTAAACACCAATAATCTCTCCATCAGGTCCAATTAGCACCGAGGAATTATATACAATGGGAGAAGAAGGTCCTTTTTCATACATTGGTAAAACTACATGCACACCAAACCGTCGTGCCGCTGCTCCTACCAGCCGGGTAATAACACCGGGAATGGGCTCAGCCAACTGTTCATACATCTGTTCAACAGGCATATTCGGGGTAAAACCGGTAGTCACATCTTCAGGAAAAACTACCAGCTCTGCACCGTGTTCGACAACGGCTTTTTCCAACCATTCAATAACTTTGGCTGTATTGTATTCTATATCATTAGGTTTAACCGCAATTTGCACGGCGCAAGCAACGAAATCCCTCACTACTTCTCCCCCCTTCCGCCTTATTTGTGGTATAACTGCCTAACTTAGACAGTTATCATTGTTCCGCTTTCTCCGGTAAACGCTAAGTTAGCTTTTTCCAGCGATACTATAACAGCTTGACGATCATTGCCGCCTGTAACAAACCGTAAAGCAGCTTCTACTTTCGGTCCCATGCTGCCGGCCGGGAATTGACCGTCTGCCTGATACTTGCGGGCTTCCTCTACTGTCATTTTCTCGAGTTGTTTCTGGTCTGGACGACCAAAGTTGATGCACACCCGTTCTACCTCTGTTAATAAGAAAAACGAATCGGCATTAACTTCATTGGCTAACAGCTGTCCAGCCATATCCTTATCAATTACTGCTTCGACACCGGCAAGACCATCGGCAGTCTCTACTACCGGAATGCCGCCGCCGCCAGCCGCAACAACAATTGTACCGGCATCAAGAAGATTCCGTATTACATCTTTTTCCACAATAGCTTTAGGCTCGGGTGATGGCACTACTCGCCGCCAGCCGCGACCGCTGTCCTCTTTCATCGTAAAACCTTTTTCCGCCATTAATTGTTTGGCTTCGGTTTCGCTGAAAAATGAACCAACGAACTTGGTTGGATTTTGGAAAGCAGGATCATTGGCATCAACTACAACCTGGGTAACTACTGCCGCTACCGGTATGGATAATCCGGCTTTAGCCATATAATTGCTTAGATTTTGGCAAACAGCATATCCAAGCGAGCCTTGCGTATTGGAAACACAAACATCTAACGGCATAGCTGGAACCACTTCTTTGGCAATTTCATTTTTACGTAATAAATTGCCTACCTGCGGCCCATTACCATGAGTAATGACAATGCGATGCCCTTCCTTAGCCAGAGCGACAATATGCTGACAAGTACTTCTAACATTACTCCATTGTTCTTCACGTGTCCCTTTTTCTTGGGCTTTGGTAATGGCATTGCCCCCTAAAGCCAGTACAATAGTTCTTGCCACTCGTCTTTTCCTCCTATTACTAGTCGCCTTGATTCTTAAGTGTCCTACTATATTTCAGAAAATTCAATTAATTATTTTTAGAAAAGGGGGCGTTTTAACCCGCCCCCTAATTAATTTTACTCTTCGTCGTAAGCAACGATACGGCAGATAGAAGATTCGCCGCCTTCAAAACGCCAAGGATAGCAGCCAACAATTAAACGTTTGTTGAGAACTTCTTTAATTTGGCCACCAAGGTTCTCAGCATGGATGATGTCATGCGGGAACAGGTCAACGTGCATTAATTGATAATGGTCATCAGGGAAGATATCAGAGATGCCTTTGCCAAATTTCTTTTGGAAATAAGCTTCGCACTGAGCTGCTTCTTTCGGGCACCAATCTTTGATCTTGGTATTCATCGGATGGTCGGCAGAACCGCAGTCAACGCCAATCCATTTGATTTCCATTTCGCGGCACCATTTGGCGAATTCACGGGTAGGTCCTGGATGTTTAAGCATGTAGCGTTGTTCGTCAGCTTCTGGCTGATCCCAGGCGTATTTGGAGTAACCGGTATGGATAATAAGGATGTCGCCTTTTTTAACTTCTACGCGGTCGGTGATATCTTTGGAACTGTAAATGCCATAGTCTTCAGCAATATCGCTCAGGTCGACTACTACCGCTTGACCGATAAGGTCAGTAAGAGGGATGCTGGCAATATCACGGCCATGTGTGCAGAAATGCATGGAGCCGTCTAAGTGGGTACCTACGTGGTTAGAAGTGGTGATAACCTGGCCATTAGCACCGTTTGAGCTAAGACGCTTGAAGAATTTGATTTGCAGTGGCTCATAGGTCGGCCAAGGCGGGGTAAGATGACTTAATTTTTGTGTAAGGTCATACATTTTCACTTTGTCCCAATTTTTTACCATTTGAACATCGCTCCTTTGATTTTGGTTAGATTACTTAATGCGCTCTGCTAAAGCTAACAGCGCTTTTTCGAAGCATTCAACCGGCGGTCTAACAACTCCCGCGCCTACCTGTCCAACACCTGGGTCTTTATGAGCCATACCGGTATTAATAACAGGCAGTATACCGCTGGCAATAACCTTACGTACATCAATACCTGTTGATGCACCGCGGAAATTCAAATTAGGATTAGCATAATTCGGGTTTTCGCCCAAGGTAATTTCAAACATTTTTTGCGAATAACCCAGAGCATCTTCTGCAGTACCACCAACGAACTGTACAATTGCGGGTGCACCGCCCATTGCAAAGCCGCCAATACCGCAGGTCTCGGTAATTGCGCTGTCACCAATGTCAGGGTTGGCATCTTCCATAGTATAACCAGGGAACATGAGACCAACGATCATTTGTGCCGGGCCGGTAAACCAAGTATGGCCAGGGCAGCCGCTTACGCGAATACCGAATTCTACACCGTTACGGCACATAGTGGTAACAACTGTACTATTTTCAATGCCGTGAGCGGCGTCCAACGCAGCTTTACAAGCAGGCATCGAAAGGTTAAGGAAGAAGTGGTCGTTAGAGTTGATAAATTCGATTACACGGATAACTGCTTCAGGATCAGCACCGGTTCGTAAGAGATACGGAGTAATCGCTCTGATGAACATGCTGGTGCCGGCTTTATTACGGTTATGGCACTCATCGCCCATTTGTACAGCTTGGGCGATAAGGCTGCGAACATCGATGCCGCCGGAAAGTTTAACTGCAGTTTTTAAGATAGGACCAAGTTCGGTTTCAATCCATTTCAGGCGGGTGATAACCTCTTCATTGAAGGCACCGAAACGCAATACTTTGCCAAGACCTTCATTAAGTGTGCAGTAAGCAAAGTTACCATGGGTTTTATTTTCAATAATTTGTACAGGCATCGAGGCGGACACAATACCAGCCATCGGGCCTACAGCATCATGCTCATGGCATGGGGAGAAGGTGATTTTTCCGGAAGCAGCCAATTTAACAGCTTCTTCTTCGTTTTTAGCCAATCCTTCATAAATCAGGGCTCCGATAACAGCGCCCTTCATTGGGCCGGCCATTTTTTCCCAGGTTACAGGAGGTCCGGCATGAAGAATCGTGTGTTTGGTCATTCCGGGAACAACGTTAATTGCAGTATCAACATCTACAAACACCGGACGAGCAGCAATAATACGGGAAACAGCTTCGGCATTGGCAGCTTCGATTTTTTCTAGATCGATTAATTTATCCAAAGCTTTGATAAGCTCTACCTTACCACCGGCAGGCGGCTTCCAATCCATCTGGACAACATCTGCGCCTTGCAAGCCAAGTTCTGTTTTAAAAGTTTCAGCACCGATATTTACAACGGCAAGTTTATTTTGAAATAAAGTATCTATCTGGCTCATTATTTCTCCTCCCGTCCTGCCACAATCAGACCTGCCAAACGGGCAGCTTTGGCATTACTCTTGGCTACAGTAACCCCAGCGGCAGCCAGTTTCTGCTCCGATCTGGTCAAACCTTGCGGATCTTGTTCGGTTCCACATACATAACCGATTATTTCCAAATGACGGCCTGCTTCCTTAGCAGCACGCTTCGCTTCCATAATAGCCGGCATTGTAATCCCAACCGGATCAGCGTGAGAACCATAACCAATTTCAAAGTCCATTAGGATAACTGCGGTTTCAGGATCAGCAGCTTCTTTGAGTAACCGTTCTAAACGTAAGGAAGGCTCAATCATCGGATGTGGTTTCCCTTGGGTAAATACATCATCGCCCAGGTCGATAAAGGTATGGCTTTTGCTGGTATGGGGATCTGCCAGCTTTTCTTCTGCCTTTTTGGCAATATTAGAATATGTTTTGAGTCCGCAGTCTTTAGCAATATGCATAGCCTCATCACAGAGGGTGCCGCCGCAGAACAAACCGCGAATATATTTTTGTGTTTTTCCTAACTTTTCTGCTTTGCTGGCAGCCTGTTCTTTCAGAGCAGCATCATCACCGCAGCAAGCGGCCGGTTTTTCACCATTGCCTAAAGCTACTGCCATTTGGGCGGTAACTTCAAGATTTTTACCGAAATAAGCGCCGGCTTTTTCAACTTGAGCAGCATCGCCATTAATGAAGCAGATAACTACCGGTTTCTTAATACCTTTTACTTCTTTAAGAATTTTATTGGCCACCGATTCAGCTGGCGGCTTGGAAATCAGTACAATAACTTTTGTTTCTTCGTGGCGGGCCAGAGCAGCCAGACCATCAAGCATGGTAATGCCACCAACCGCTTCTGTGAGGTCCCGTCCGCCGGTACCAATAACCTCAGAAACACCACCGCCCAGACGGTCAATGAGTACTGTTACTTCTTGCGTGCCTGTACCGGATGCTCCTACAATACCGATGTTTCCTTGACGAACTACGTTGGCAAAACACAAACCAACATTATTTATAATAGCAGTTCCGCAGTCAGGACCCATCATTAAAAGTCCTTGCTCATGCGCAAACTGTTTCAAAGCAACTTCTTCTTCTACGCTTACATTATCACTGAACATCATGACATTCAGGCCGTTTTTCAATGCTTGCATGGCTTCCCGGGCCGCATACTGACCAGGAACCGAAATAATTGCCATATTGGCTTCCGGCATTAACTTTACTGCTGATGCTACAGATGCAGGATGTACTTCGCCGCCACTTTTTCTGGCGTTGGTCTTTTTAGCCAGTGATTCTTCCGCGAGTCTGATTGCTTCTTCAGAAATTGTCTCATTTTCTGCTCTGACGGCAATAACCAGGTCATTTGCACCTGCTGCAGCTACCGCATCAGTATAAAGGTCAACCCTTTGCAGCAGCTCTTTATTCATGTCTGTTGCCATAGATACTACAGCATCAGCAACTCCTGGCAATGCTGACACTTTGCCTGACAGTGACATTAATGCCACTGAATCATGATAGGCATCTTTTTTGACTATGATTCTTACATCCATTTAATTTCCCCCTTGCTCGGATATTTCGGCTAATTCCCTTCCAAGCTCCAGACCGGCAGTTAAACCAACCGCCCAGTCTGTCCCGGATAAGGAACCCATCTGCAGTACTTTTAAAGCAGCTGCCTCAATCGTTACCTCTGAACCGCTAATGACTTCACGCAATAGCGTAATTACATTTTCCCTTGCCTGTCCTTCCGCCGCTGTTATCAGCATTTCCTGACTGATCGCCGTAGTCTGACGGACGGCAGCCTCAGCTAAACGGTATCCAAGGCTTTGGTATTTTTCACTAAAGGGACTGCCCGGCATATTCATTACCGTAAGCAGCGCAGCGCAGAAATCATCTCCTGACGGCGTTAGTCCCCCGCCCAGGCCAATTAACTTACACCCCGTGCGATAAGCATCATCAAATCTTTTGGAACGTAGTGCTGTTAAAAAGGCTTGCGCCCGTTCTGTCAAACTTGCAATAAACACATTCTGATTACAGCAAGCGGCTTTGGAAAACCATACATCCCACAGTCCACCACTTTTACCGTTACTGGCAATGCATTTTCGCATAATCTTTGTGTTATCTTCCAAAAGGTTCGCGGGATATTTGCAAGGAAACTCCGGTAGTATGGATTCCCAAAGAACTATGTCGGCTAAATCAATAGTAAGCTTACCAACAAGCAATTTTCCAGGAGTCGCCTCTACTTTGTCACCAGGCTGAATCCCCATTTCACTAAAGTGCATCGGGGCTGCCACGCGAATATTGTGGGGAGCGTTATCTATGTGTGCTGCAGCAATACTATATAACCGGCTATCGGCGGTACTGATATTTACCGTCTGGTTGAATACACTGTGAACCTGTCCGAAATAGTCCAAGTCTAGCATTTTTTTTACAAACGTACTATCTCCTGTAAGCGCCTGTAAACGCGAAGCACCTCACCTCCCTATTGAAATAATATCACAATTCAGACTTTACTCACCATATGAATACTATATAAGCTTATGCGGTTTTTTACCTACTTTTTTGTATATTCTCACAAAGACACTACCGCCGTCTTACGTATTTAAAAGGCTCTCACTTCTTACCCTTCGCCCAAGAAAAAAGCCCCCGGCTCTTCGCGAACCGCGAGGGCTTGCACCACTGTTAGTCATTCATAATTTTCAATAGTTTGAGAGCCAATTGAAAATCAAGACATACTGTAGCATCTTCCAGACTGCGTCCAGTAATCTGCTGGATGCGGTCAAGCCGGTATAATATCGTATTGTAGTGTACATACATCTTTTCTGTGACTTTTTTCAGCTTCCCGTTACATTCAAAATAAACTTCCAGGGTTTTTATCAACTCGGCCCCTTTTTCCTGATCATATAGGAGGATTTTTCCTAGAGTTTCATTGATAAAACTATGCAATTCCTGTTTATCCTGAATGTTGCCTAACAGCCGCCAAACACCCAAGGCGTCATAATAGCAAATATGTTCCTTAGGCCAGATTTTTCTTCCCATCTGGCAAGCCTGCAATGCTTCCCGGTAACTATTTTGAATACCGGCAAGTCCACTTTCGGCCCGGCCGACGCCGATATAGCCATACTCTTTTGTAAAAAATCTACTAAAGCGGACAACTAATTGTTCATGAATAACTTTTATCGTTTCCCGCACTTTATCCAGATCTTTATCGGTAGCATCCTTGGGAATAGGAATAAGCATGATAATACTGTCCAGCTTAAAGCCTACGGCAATTTCCGGGAATTTTTCCCTCACACCTTGAATAATCCGCTGGAAAATAAGCCGGTGCTCTTCTTCTCTATCGTCATTCTTATAATGGAACCAGATAGCTGCTACCACATGGGGGGCCTGCAAATCAATCCCCAAACTCATGGCACGTCCCTTTAAATTCTTTTCCTCCCCAAGATCAGCGACAAGTATTTCATTTAGAAATTCGTTATAATAACGCCTTTCCACAGAAGCAACGGCCAACTGATTAACAAGTACCAAGGCGGCAACAGCGGCTGTCCGCTCAATGGTAACTTCATCACAACGTGACAGGGGCTCATTCGTTTCCAGGACGGATATCGTTCCATACCACTTCTTACCGACACAAATGGCAGTTCTGAAATAGCCGGTTTCCTTTCCGTCTATTACTACTGTTCCCCGGCCCAAGCCTGTCCCATACCTGCTGTTGGAAGCAATAAATTTTTTTATATCCTTATGCTCTTTATCATATTCTTCATGAGCTACAACAGCTTCATGAGAAAACGTCTGTATAATTGCCAGATTATTGCTGAGTGAGGCAACCAGCACCTTGGCGATATCCTGCATATCGCCCCCTTCAAGTACAACTCTGTTTAGCTGGAGATGAACCTCGTCGACACGCTGAATAATAGCCAGCTGCTGATTGCTGATTTCACTAAGGATCGGATTAAGAATATCCGGAAACGAAACATCCTGCCCGATTTCCAGCAATGGGAAGTTAAACTTATCCGCCTGCTCAATCATTACATTGGGTATTTTTTCGATATATCGCCCTGGCTTAATAGCTAATCCGGCCAAGTTTCGGTTAGCCAGTTCCGGAATAAGGCGCGATTGGGCAATTGAATCATCGCGAATAGAGTAGACTGTCGTCAGCAATAATTCTCCCGCCCGAGTCCAATCGAGGATATCAGGAACCTCCATAATATTAACTGAACGAACTATGTTATCGAGACCACTGGCTCCGGCAATCAGCCGGACATTTTTCAAACTTGGCAATGCCAGCATTTCACGTAAACTAATACCTGCGCTATGAATCAACATTGTGCACCACCCATCGATTTAACTTTAGCTGCAACTTGGTAATTATCTCTAATTATAGCACAGCTGAAGTCAGACCAATGCCTTATAATCTAAATTTGCCAACCGAGGCATGCAGTTCCTGAGCCATACCTGCCAAACTTTCACTGGAAGAAGCAATTTCAGTCATGGCTGTAGATTGTTTTTCCACAACTGATGATACAGCTTGCGTTGCTTTTGTGACATTATTGCTAACTTGTTCAATGTTTTGCACTGAGTCTACGATTGTTCGGCTGCCACTGGCAATTTCCTGAATTGCGGCGGCAATACCTGTTACTTGTCCGGATAAGTCGTTCACCAGCGTAATTATTTGGCTAAAGGTATCACCTGCACTGTTAACGACTTCCGCACCAATCTTAACTTCCTTAGTGCCCGCACTCATAGATGTTACTGCTAACTCTGTTTCAGACTGTATTTCTGTAATTAAGGTCGAGATTTGCTTGGCCGCTTCGTGAGACTGTTCGGCCAATTTCCGCACCTCGTCTGCTACCACCGCAAAGCCCCGGCCTTGCTCTCCGGCGCGGGCAGCCTCAATGGCGGCATTTAACGCCAGCAGATTGGTTTGACCGGCAATACTGGCAATAGTATCTACTATCTGACCAATTTCGTGTGAACGTTCACCCAATTTAGCAACTACCTGGGCAGAGCTTGTCACAGTTTTCTCTATATTTGTCATTTGAGAAACGGCCGAGTTAATGGTATTACCCCCAAATTGGGCTTTTGATGCCGTTTCAACAGATTTATCAGTAACATACTGGATATTGTCTGCGACTTCCTTAATACTCGCTACCATCTGCTCTACAACAGCGGCAGCCTGTTCAATAGATTGAAGCTGATCGGTAGTTCCGCTAGTTATCTCCATAACTTCAGTTGCAATCCGGTTGGCGGCCTGAGCCGAACCGTCGGCGCTTGCCGTTAATTGTTCAGATGCTGCGGCAACTTGTTCGGATGCACTGGCAACCTGACGAACAAGACCGGATAGTTTACTTTTCATTTCATTAACAGCCTGTGCCAACCGCCCCAACTCATCCCCGGAGGTTACAGGAACAGGCTCACCCACTAAGTCACCATTGGCGATTTCCTGAACACTGCCTAAAACCACGCCAAGCGGTTTTACCAATAACCGGCTGACAAGGCGGGAAATTACAAATATGAGTAAAATAACGGCAATCAGCAAGGTACTCAGAACGGTTGTCTTAAGCCCTGTCACATAGGATGCAATCTCCGCAACCGGTATAACAACAATAGCTACATATTCGCCAATTCTCTTATAGGATACAAATTTCTCCTCACCATTATCAGAATAGGTGAGAATCCCTTTTTCCTTGGCTAAAGCCTCTTTGCCCCATTCTCCGCTATCTTTTATATTTTTACCGACTCGTTCTTTAGCAGGATGGGCTACTATGACTCCATCCCTACTAACAATACCTACATAGCCACTCTTACCGATATGCGTTTTCTCAGCTAAGTCTTGCATATCCATTTTACTAAGTAATTCCTGAATCTCTCTGGGTTCTACACCAATCTGAATAATTCCCGGCTTGTCAATCCTCGCAACTCCGATATATTGGAATAAACTTTTGTCAGTTCCCCGAATCATGGGTTCCTGAGCAAGAGTATAGTTTTTGTCTTGCATAATCTTCATAAACGGTTTTGTCTGCTCAGATGATTTAAAGTCGAAACCGTAAAACGCTTGTACATTTCCATGGGTCAATATCCCGTTCTCATCAATTACATGTATTTCTGCTACGTGAAGTTCTTTAGCTAGTTTTGTCATATTTTCCAAAGATAATGCCGCAGGTGAATTGTCCAAAGCAATAATTTGGGCAACCGAACGGTTCAGTGCTATGTTTTTTTCGTCCATGGCTTTTCTCGTTATGTTCATAACTTCCAGTCGTGATTGCATCGTGTCCATGACGTTGTCGAACTGGCTGTCAATTTGCCGGTAAAAAACGTCAAGAATTATAGATTTGGTGGTATTGTAACTGTATACGCCAAATGAAGCAATAACGACGACAGTAATAAGCAGTATCGGCCAAAGCAGTTTCAATTTCAAACTTTTTTTAAGGCCTAGTAGTGACATAATATTCATGAACAACTCACCCTTGTAGATAGATTCACAGTTAGTACTCCATTGTTAAATTTTAAAGAAAACACGGCTTGCGCCGAGCCTTTGGCGAAAGTGGAAGCCGATGTTGCCCTTATCCAGGCGAAAGTTATACTTTCTATCAGGAAAACAAAACACGGCTTACGCCGAGCCCTTGGCGACAGCGAAAGCCGATGTTTTATCTTTTGTAGCATTTTACCAAAACAGAAGTGTCTGTAGGAGGAAAGAGACCGTCTGTCGCGGGCCTTTTCCCTCGAGACTTTTAGTAAGCTTATTTTAGTGACCGGAGCTGTTTTCTTCAGTGTCGTTCATAAAAGATACCATTTCCAGTAACTTGAAGACTAAGCTAATGAAAATCGCTACCACAGTAGCCAAAGCCATACCCTTCATTTCTACAGTACCAAGTTGGATATGGGCACCGCTAATGCCGACAATAAGAACAACCGAAGTCAAGATCAAGTTTCTCGCTTTGCTGTAATCCACTTTGGATTCGACCAGCATACGTATACCAGATGCGGCAATAATGCCGTACAATAACATGGATACACCGCCCATTACCGGGACAGGAATACTTTGAATAGCAGCAGCAAGTTTTCCCACGAAAGAAAGGACGATGGCGAAAACGGCTGCGCCGCCGATTACATAAGTGCTATATACTCTGGTCATAGCCATAACACCAATGTTTTCGCCGTAGGTAGTGTTAGGAGTAGAACCAAAAAAGCCGGAAATCATTGTTGATATACCATTCCCTAAGAGTGAGCGGTCAAGACCTGGGTCTTTTACCAAATCACGGCCAACGATGTTACCGGTAACCAGGAGATGGCCAACGTGCTCGGCGATTACTACCAGCGCTGCAGGCAGGATAATAGCAATAGCGCTTAATTGGAAGGATGGTGTGTAGAATGTCGGAACTGCAAGCCAAGGAGCTGCAGCAATAGCAGTTGTATCAACAAGCCCGAGCGCGAAAGCCAAAGCATAACCAGAAAGTACGCCAATAAGAATGGGGATAATAGCCAAAAAACCACGGAAAACTACTGATCCTAAGATTGTGATTGCTAAAGTAGCCAGTGAAACAGTGATTACTTTGGGATCAAGAACTTTAGCTGTCAGACCGGCCATATCTGCCGCTACCGGAGCAAGCTCGAGGCCGATTACGGCAACGATTGCCCCCATTGCAGCCGGCGGAAAGACCACGTCAATCCACTTGAGGCCGACAACCCTAATTGATAGGCCGACTAAGCTGAAAACCAAACCGACTACAATGAAGCCGCCGAGAGCTGCTTCGTACCCGTACTGGGGTAAAACAACAAATACCGGCGATAAAAACGCAAAGCTTGAACCAAGATAACCAGGGATCTTACCTTTAGTAATAAAAATATAGAGCAATGTGCCAATACCATTAAATAACAATACGGTGGCAGGGTTTACTTTAAAAAGAATAGGAACCAGAACAGTTGCACCAAACATAGCAAACAAATGTTGCAGGCTAAGGGGAAATGTTTCCAGCAATGATGGACGTTCTTCAACTTCAATAATCCTTCTGGCCATTTTTTCACCGTCTTTTCATTTTTATTTTATTTAACGTTGCAGGTACTCTACATCACTATCTCCCTGCTGATAGTAAAGTTTTTTTAAGCAACCACCCCCGAAAAATAAAATTGCACAAAGGCCGTCGGCATATTCTGGTTTAACTAAGTTAGGAATCTTGTAAATATTAAGTCTTTTTCGACAAACTAGCATCTTTAGCCTTTGTGCAACCACTACAAATCAAAGAGTATTTAGCAATCCCACTTTGTATAAATATCTATTTACAGTGCTTTCTTGCCTCTCAATTCGGCAACTTGTTCGCTTGTTAATCCTAGCATTTCCTTCAGGATTTCCTCAGTGTGCTCACCCAAGAGCGGTGCTGCATTTTCGACAGCGCCCGGAGTTGCGGACATTTTGATGGGAATTCCCGCCATTTTAACAGGGCCAGCCACACTATGAACGGTCTCTACAATCATGTCACGTGCTTTAATTTGTGGATCGTTGATAACTCTGTCAACGGTATTAAGAGGACCGGAAGGAATTCCCTGGCCGTCTAAGGCTGCAAGCCATTCGTCTACCGTTTTATCCGGGAAAACATCATCCAAAATTGCTTTTAACTGGCGCTGATTTTCTGTCCGGGCTGGGTTGGTAGCAAACCGTTCATCATTGATTAACTCTTGTCGTCCAATCAGATTGCAGAATTTTTCCCATAACTTATCGTTGCCAACGGCAATGATAACATAGCCGTCTTTCGCTTTGAATGGTTCGAACGGCGTAATGGACGGGTGACGGTTGCCAAGCGGAGTAGGTACTTTACCGGAAGCAAGATAGCGGGCAATCGCGTTTTCTAAAATCGCTACCTGACAATCCAGCATAGCCACATCTACTTTTTGCCCTTCGCCGGTTTGATTCCGGTGATGCAAGGCTGTTAAAAGGCCAATGACCGCGAAGAGTCCGGCGGTAATATCCCCGATAGAAGCCCCTACCCGGGTAGGTTCACCGTTTTCCTGTCCGGTAATGCTCATTACTCCGCCCATGCCTTGTACAATTACATCATAAGCAGGTTTTTTACTATATGGGCCGGTATGACCAAAACCCGAACAAGCTGCATAAATAATTGACGGGTTAATCTCTTTCAGTGTGTCATATCCTAAGCCTAATTTCTCCATTGTGCCAGGCCGGTAATTTTCCAAAACAACGTCGGCTTTCTTAACCATATCGATAAATATTTGCTTACCTTCGGCAGTCTTCAGATTTAGCGTCATGGAGCGTTTATTTCTGTTTAAGCTCATAAAGTAGACGCTTTCCGTACCGGCAAAAGGACCAAATGCTCTTGAATCGTCACCACCATCGGGAGTTTCAATTTTAATCACATTGGCGCCAAAGTCAGCCAGCATCATTGACGCATAGGGTCCAGCTAATACCCTTGTTAAATCTAATACAACCAGTTCTTGTAGCGCTTTCATTTTGTTTCCTCCTTTTTGTTTACACAATTATTTTGCATTTTTAAATTTTCAGGTTTTGTATTCCCGTTAATTTCTATAAACTCCTTTGTTAATTACCACAAAGCCCTATCATATTTTCTTAAAATTTCGTAATTTTTTTTGTTACTTTACCAAATAGCCTGCAAAACTGCTTGCTTTTTTATTATCATCTTAAGTGCAATATGGCTTCTAATGCCCCGCCGGCGACAGCTCTTGCTTTGTCGGATATGCTATGACAGTGTTCCTGACGACAACGCGGGTCGACATCACCAATCTTCATTCCTGTTGTTACCAGTATACCATCTTGAATAAGCCCTCGCAAAATGCCGGGAATCGCCACTTTTACTTCGACCCCGTTTACCGTTCCGACTACGTCACCGGCACAAACGGTATCCCCAATATTTCGCAAGCTGGCAAACTCTCCTGGCGCCGGTGATTTAATTAATCGTTCCAGCGTATAGCCGCCAACTTCACCGGGAATTCCGGTATTTTTAATGGCGCCACCTTCGTAATAAACGCGGCCTAAGTCATGACCGCGCATAGTCTCGACTACAGCCCCAACATCAACTCCAGCCGTAAAACCTGGTCCAATACCAATCACTACCGGAGCATCGCTTAATGCCGTACCGGTATTGCTTTTAGCGATAATAGCATCGACAACAGCATCAGGCTTTAATTGTGAAATGCACGTGGCAGAAGGATCGATAACTACGGGAATCATGTCCTGCGATAAAGTTGCATGGATGTCACTCATTTCAGTTAGTTTTGCCCGAACCCCTTCAACGGCAATCTCTCCACTGAATATTGCCTGCGCAAAAGCTACTGTGCGTCTTACCACGGTAGGCTTGTCCACTTCGGTAATTACAACCTTAAACCTACTCCGAAACAGGCGATGAGCAATTCCTGTTGCCAAATCACCGCCACCTTTTATAACTACTAAACCCTTCATTGCAACACCCCATACCCGACAGCTCTTTTTATAAACAGACTAGTAGAATTAAACAAAAACCATTATACCAGTAGACTAGAAGCACTAAAACAAAAACCGTGAAACAAGGATACGGAAAATCGCTTATCCAATTACTTTTTTTAGGGATTCTAGGCCTTCCGAGGCAACGCTCCAGACTATGATAGTAATTGCTGTATTCCCGTTATTTACTACAAACTCCTTTGTTATTTACCACAAAAGCCCGGGCTGATTTTTGCAAATTTTCGTAAAAATACAAAATAGATTGCCATTTAGGTCTGAATAATCTAACTTTTGCCAGCGAGCGTCCTGCAATAGAAATCGGCTTGCTCTCCGGTATTCTGGAATAATGGACATCCATATTACACTTGTCAGATACTTTCGTCAGGACAAAAAAATAAGACAGCTATCGTTCTGCCACAATAGCCATCTTATATTATAGGCATTGTGATGAAACCTATTCGCCCCTGGTCTGCTCTAATCTCATCCAAACAGCCTCTAAAGGTGCAATAAATTCATCGTTTTCTCATCGGTAACGCCTGTTTCCGGCAGCCGATTATCCCGTTGGAAGGCTCTAAGTGCCGCTTCCGTATCTTTACCAAATGTTCCTTTGGCTCGTTCCTGATAATAGCCTAATTTAACAAGTTTAAGCTGCAATACAACAACATCAGGCCCCATCATACCAGGCCGTAAAACCCGGTCAATGTTAGGTTTAGTGCCGATAATATCAACAGGTGTGCCCTCAGGTACCCATTCATACAATTCCTCCGAATCCTGATTTCTCATACGAATACAGCCTTGGCTGGCGAAGCTGCCGATAGACCATGGCGCACTTGTCCCATGAATTCCATAACTGCCCCAGGGAATATCCAGTCCCATCCAGCGGGTACCTGTTATTTCCCTAGGGCTCCAGCACTTATACTGGATATTCCACTCACCGATAGGCGTAGGCGTAGCTTTTTTACCTACAGCCACCCGGTAGCGCTTAAACAGTCTGCCATTATCATATAACTCCAGCACCCTGTCATTTATCCGTATTACCAGTTTTATTTCTCCTTCCGGTGCTTGCGTCGGTGTACTGACAGAGTAATTCAGAGCCGCCGCATCTATAAATTCAAGAAACCAAATACCGCCAAAGGTAATGAACAAAGCTGCAATAACAATACCGAAGAAGTTTTTGACCCGCTTGGCATTCCAAAAAGGCATACATAAGTGCCCCCTTTAGGATTTGTTACTCTATAATATTAGCTTTGCTTGTAATCCATGCTTATTATTGTTCTTAATCAGCTCTGTTTTTTTGCAAAAGTTGACAGGATTATTTAAAGGAATATAGTAATCCCTATCTTCTTTGTTGTACAGACAGAAATGCCAATTGGTTAGACCAATTCACGACAATCAAAAAAGTAAAAGTATTCAAAATAGTTTGTCAAAAAAGGGCAAACCTCAAGAATGAAACATAAACTCTCAAAATTCACTTAAATGAATTTTGGTATTTAATCCCAAATTGTTTATAATTATTATGGAATTACATTATTAGGAGGGATCCTGAATGAACCGGAAAACGTATTTGCTGCTCGCGATTGTTTGCCTGGTGGTTTTTAGTCTTCAGGCCGTATGCTTCGCAGAAGCAACAGACAAGCTCCCTAATGTCAAAATTCTTGCCACTGGCGGCACCATTGCCGGCGCCGGCGCAACAAACACTACTACCGTAGGCTATACAGCTGCGGTAGCCCCTGTCGAAGCCTTAATCAACAATGTACCCGAATTGAAAAAAGTTGCGAATGTCAGCGGTGAGCAAATTTCTCAGATTGCCAGCGAAAACATGTCAAACGAAGTCTGGCTGAAGCTTGGCAAACGCGTTAATCAACTGCTGGCTCAAGACGATGTAGACGGCATCGTTATCACCCATGGTACTGACACCTTGGAAGAAACCGCGTATTTCTTAAACTTAGTAGTTAAAAGCGATAAACCGGTTGTTCTTGTAGGTTCCATGCGTCCGCCCACAGCTATGAGCGCTGACGGTATGCTTAACCTCTATCGTGCCACCATTCTGGCCGGCAGCAAAGAAGCCGTTGGCAAAGGCGTTCTGGTTATGCTTAATGACACCATCCACTCTGGTCGTGATGTAACTAAAACTATCACTGACCGCGTAGATACCTTTAAAGCTCCTGAAATTGGTCCACTCGGGTTCTTCACTGGTGATAAACCCGTATTCTACCGTGCTCCTTTACGCAAACATACTGCTGCTACCGAATTTGATATCAGCCATTTAAATGAATTACCCCGCGTTGATATCGCTTACCACTATGCCGGCAATACCGGCGTTGTAATTGAAGCTCTTACTAAAGCCGGCGCCAAAGGTATTGTTCATGCCGGTACCGGCAACGGCAGCATCGGTAAAGCCGAGTATCCGGCAATCGAAGCTGCTCAGAAAAAAGGGGTTGTAATTGTAAGAAGCGCCCGCGTCGGTAACGGCATTATCGCCCGTAACGGTGAAGCTAACGACGACAAATATAACTTTGTCGCTGCCGACAGCCTTAACCCACAAAAAGCCCGTATCCTTTTAATGCTTGCTTTAACCAAAACCGACAACCCGCAAGAAATTCAAAAGATGTTCTGGGAGTACTAATAAAAACTAAGAGCTTCAGGCTAAAACCTGAAGCTCTATTTTTTTGTAAAAAAGCAACTTTTTCAACAAAGAATCTGAGATTCGAACCTTTTATATTATTTCTCCCCTTGGAGTTACTGGATTTTTGTTTTAAAATAGTAATCAATGAATTATTTACCAAATTTGATGGATTTGTAGAAAAAACTAAACAAATTTCAAATATTTATTTGATAAATTTAATAAATAAATGTTTCCATGGAAGGAAAATTTCTACAAGGCTGTTCATAAAGGAGATTCCCCTTTAATGTTTCAGAGGCTGCGCCTTCGACTTACTCTAATTAACGTTGTTATCATACTCACTCTCTTCCTGCTGCTCATTGGCGGCGCCTATTTTTTTTCTAAAGCCAATATCACACACCATACAGAATCAATATCCAGAAAACTTGCCGCAGACATTCATGCAGGTCTTATTAACGATTGGCCGCCACATCCGCCCCCCGGCAATATGCCTAGACCTCCCGAGAGACTGGAGACTCTGCGTTTCCTTGTTCCCCGCGACAGCGAATCACTCCCCCCATCGCCACGGCCAGATTTCTTTTTTGTTAAAACTTTACCTGATGGCAGCATTAGTTTCCAATCATCCGGACAACCACTTGCTGCGAATTGCCTGATGGCACTCACCCAAGCCGCCTTAACGTCCCCCTCAGAACAAGCTACCGTTACCCACGAACAAACAACCTATTCCTATTGTAAGACTCCTTTGATGAATCAAAACGGAACTTTGATTGTTTTCCATGATTTAACCCCGGAAACTAATATGCTTCACCTTGTGATAGCTATCCTGATCGCCGTTGGCTTCTGCTGTTCTTTTCTTTCTTTTGGTGCCAGTTTCTACATGACATACCGGGCTATCATCCCAATCAAACAAGCTTGGCAGCAGCAGCGTAATTTTCTATCAGATGTCTCGCACGAATTACGCACTCCGTTATCGATAATTCAAACCAACTTAGAGATAATCAAGCTAAGCCGGGATGAAACCGTAGCCAGTCAGGATAAATGGATTGATAATATCCAGGAAGAAAGTCTGCGTACGATAGGATTGGTTAACGATCTCCTGTTTTTAGCCAGAGCTGACTCAGAGCGGCAGCCATTACATAAGCAGTCATTTTCATTAGATACTGCTCTCAGACAAGTAGCTGCTCCCTTTGAAGCAGTAACTCTACAAAAAGGATTATTTCTTAAGATTAAATGCTCAGCGCCTCTTGAGTTTTATGGCGATGAAGCTCGCATAAAACAAGTCATAGCAATATTACTGGATAATGCTATCCGGCATACATTAGCCGGGGGCATAATTGTTTCACTGGAACAAACCAACAGTAAAATGCAAATAAGCGTTACCGATTCCGGGGAAGGAATTGAACCGGAATATCTGGATAAAATTTTCGACAGATTTTATCAGATAGATAAGTCCCGCAATAAGGGTAGTTCCGGCTTGGGTCTGGCAATTGCCAAATGGATTATTGAAAAACATGACGGCTCTATCACAGTTACAAGTTCCATAGGAATTGGTACCACTTTTACAGTGGAACTTCCAATAAATAAACATAGTCACGGGTGGGGTTTTAGCCCCTTTGAAGGTTGTCACAGGATGAACTAAGTTAATTACTTTCAAATAAATATTGGAATTAAATAAAATTCCAATATTTATTTGCGAAAAGTAAATAGAGATACCAAGGATGGAAAAACTTCACAAGGCTGTGGTGACAAAGGGTGTAATATATGAAACTTCTGCTGGTAGAAGACGAAAGCAAGTTTTCAGAATCACTATCACACTTATTGAGGAAAAATGGCTTTGTAGTGGATACTGCTCTTGATGGCCAAACAGGGTTAGAAATGGCCTGTACCGGAATCTATGACATCATTATCCTTGACCGCGTGCTGCCCTATCAAGATGGGGTCTCTTTACTCAGAGAGTTCCGCAGTCTGGGACATGATACCCCGGTTATCTTCTTAACCGCCAAAGATTCTCCTGAAGACCGGGCCGAAGGTTTAGATGCCGGAGCCGATGATTATCTGGTCAAGCCCTTCTTTTCTGTAGAATTATTAGCAAGACTTAAAGCCCTAACCCGGCGCCGCGGCAAAACGTTAACGGAAAATGTACTGACTGCCGACGACCTTGTCTTAAACCCAATGCGCTGCCAGGTAATCAAAGGCAACAAGGTCATTCAGTTAACCCTAAAGGAATCTCAACTATTGGAAGTGTTGATTCGTAACTATGGTAATGTAGTGACTAAGGAGCTAATTATTCAAAAAGTCTGGGGTTATTTTTCCGAAGCTGAATTTACTACCGTCAATCTTTACATTCATTACCTGCGCAAGAAGCTTAATCTCTCGAATCTAAAAACAGTATGGGGCGTTGGCTATTATTTGCATAAAGAAAAAGATAGCTCGTTAACCGCTAATTGAGATTCAAAAAGAGGACTATCAAACCTAGCTCCCTTTAATGGCTAGGCTTTGGTAGTCCTCTTTATGTAAAAATCACCAACCTCGCTTAACGAAAATTCATAAAGCAAGCCTCGGATACGATAATCCAAAGGCTTGCTTTTTTTGTCGACTTCCGCTTTCGCCAAAGGCTCGGCGCAAGCCGTGTTTTCTTTATGGAATTATAATGTTCGGACCCTGACAAATTTCGCGATTTTTCTGGTTTAACACCAAAAAAGTGAAAATATTTGCTAACTTAATATTTTCCTAATATTTTTTTAAACATTTTTATAATATTGCTCTCCGAATTTCCAGTTAGAACATCGAAAGGAGGTACAAGAATAACGGCAATCCCGTTGTTCTATCCAAAATTAACAAGCATGGAAGCCTATTTTTCTTAAATCAAGGAGGAATTAAATTATGGGAATGATTATTAATCACAATCTTTCAGCGCTGAACACGTTTAACAAACTGAGTGCCAATAATGCGCTGATGAACAAGTCACTGGAGAAACTATCTTCGGGTTACCGGATCAACACGGCTGCCGACGATGCCGCCGGTCTGGCTATCTCGGAAAAAATGCGCGGCCAAATCCGCGGTCTTGATCAGGCTAAGTCCAATTCGCAGGACGCTATCTCCATGACCCAAACCGCTGAAGGCGCGTTAGACGAAACCACCAGCATTCTCCAACGTATGCGTGAACTGTCAGTAAAAGCTTCTACCGATACCTTAACCGACTCTAACCGTACCGCTGTCCAGGATGAAATTGATGCCTTGACTTCGGAAATTAATCGGATTGGCAATACCACATCGTTCAATACCAAAAGCCTGCTGAAAGGTGACGGTTCTACTAATCTTGGTTCTACCAGCTTGGTAAGTGTAGGTACTTCAACTACTGGTGGAGCTGTCGCCAAAACGCAAGCTTCAATGCTATTTGATAAACTAACTGTTAAAGCTGGCACAACTGCATCCAATAGCTTCAAAACTGTTGTAGGTGGCGAAACATTAACTATTAATCTTGTAAATGATGCGACTATGAGTGCAGATGGTGCTGCAATTGACACTTCTTCGGCAACCGGAAATTCGATTACTGTTAAGTATAAAGCAGCAGCTGATACCGATATTAGTACTGTTCTTGGTAACGCTGTCTCAAGCATGATCTCCAAAAACTCCACGCTGGCTAATAATTGGAAAGTAACTAACCCAGCCGCGGAGCAAGTCAAGATAGAAGCAGTCAAAGATGGAGCTGCCGATGGAGCTGCAGGTACCATTGGAGTAGGATCCATGACAGATGCTACTACTACATTCTGGAAAGCAGCCCCGGTGATACCTTCTGCAGGTGTCATGGGTACGACAACAGAAACAAAAGCAAGTACACAAATTGACCTATCTAGTATTAACTCGGTTACTAAAGCAACTGCATTATTAGGCAAGGGTTTTACTATCAATGGTAAACAAGTTGAATTTTATGATGCAGATGCAGGTGCCTATACCGGAACTGCTATTGGTATCAATATCAGTTCTTTGGTAAATACTGGCGCTACTGTTACTGGTGCAAAGATTGCAGACGCCATTGTTGAACAGGCGAATGGAAAAATTGACGGTGTCCTACTAAGTACTGATACTACCAATAATAAATTGACAGTGACAGCAACAGCTACCGGCGACAAGGGCAACGGTATTAATGTTAAAGATGGCGGCGTTCAGGAAGCGTTCAAAGCTACCTTCCAAATCGGTGCCAATACCGGACAAACTATGTCCCTTAGCATTAACGACATGCGGGCAAAGGCGCTTACCGTTTCTTCAACAACGGCTGGCGGATCTATCACCGTTAAAGACAGTGAAGGCAAGGATGTAACTGCAAGCTATAAGGCTGCTAAAAATGTAACAGACGGCACTTCCGACACCTCCATCGAATATTCACTTGATTTATCCACTGCGGATAAGGCAACTGCCGCCATCAGCGTTATTGATCAAGCTACCACCACAGTATCGGCTGAACGTTCCAAAATGGGCGCCGTTATTAACCGTCTGGAGCATACTATCAACAACCTGACTACTTCGAGCGAAAATCTGACCTCGGCCGAATCCAATATCCGCGACGTAGATATGGCTTCGGAAATGGCGAAATATACCAATAAGAGCGTGCTGAACCAAGCAGCTACTGCTATGCTGGCCAAAGCCAATCAGCAACCCCAGCAAGTACTGACTCTGCTGCAAGGCTAATATTTACCAATAAAAAAGACAGTGGGAAGCTTAGTAATAAGTTTCTCCACTGTCTTTTTTTGTGCATTTTGCACCCAAAACCTCCGCTGGCCGCTTGTGGCAGCCGAAAGTCTATCGATAAAGAAAACAGGCTTGCACTGAACCTTTGGCGAAAGCGGATGGGGACTCACGGAGTCGACGATAACCCCCGTAACTCCCGTAACCCCTGGCCTTTGCCGGAAAAAGCGTTCCGCAGGAGAAAAGCCAGGTGGTATTCCGTTAAGAAATCCGTACTGTTTGAGCACAGCGAGTTACGGATTTTAGGAGTACCGCCTGGCTTTTCAGCTTTTGGAGGCTTCGGGCCTAGACCTTTTGCTACTTTTGGGGCAATGCCAAAAGTAAGACCCCTTTCTTCCCAGCTTTATACTGGCGATGTATGTTCTTTTTAATTCTGATATATTAAAAAATCCCCTTACTTCGTCTAGAAGTAGGGAGATTTTTTGGTTAGCCTTTTATACTTAATTGGCACCCAGCGCCCATACCCGTCCATGGCGGAGCATAGTGGTTTTTTAGAAGACGCCCGGCTTTAATTTCGCGCAGTTTATCGGCAATCTGCAGACGGGCTGCTATCGCCTCCTGCGCGACAAGCTTGCAGGAGTCCAGCAGCGCGGATTGTTCTTGGTTGATGGGTTGCAGGATTTCCTTCCACTCTGCTGCTTGCCGCCAGTTGCCCCCGTCATTTCTTAGCTTACCTTCCACTGTTGCAAGTTGGCTAATCAAAGCATCCCGTTCCAATAGCAGCCGCTGTAACCCCTTCATGTTTTGCCGCTTAATAAAAAGGCGCTGTGTTTCGTTATTGGCGAGGATACTTTGGATTATTTGCCGCTTTTGTGTCAGGCATTCTTTGAGCTCAAACTGATTCATCCTGCCTTAACTCCTTATCATTGTGAAGTTATAGCCGATATTTGCGACAACTGGTTATTCATTTTGTTTATATACTTTTCCAATTGTGTGTATTTTTTATAAAGGCGGTCTTCTTCACTGTCTAAATGTTTCTCTTCTTTTTCAATTCTTGTCTTCAAATCTTTAATCTGATCGCTCAGCGCATTATCAGTATCAGTAGTGTCATTTTTAATACCAGCCTTTTCCAGCAGCAAACCCTTGTTGCCATGACTGTCGCCCAGGGTTGAGATATTATCCTGCAAGATATCATAGAGCCGGTAAGCAATGCCTTCCTGTTTATACCTTGTCGTGCGTTGACTTGCTGTTAATTTGCGCATGTTAGTTCCGGGAAAATCGGTAGATTGCTTGGTAAATAGATTCAAAACGCCTTCCGGATTATTTTTGATCGCGCTTTTCAATTTATCTTCGTCAATATACAGCTTGCCTTTTTCTTTATATTTACGGTCGCCGGGCTCAATACCAATACCGGAAAGACTTACGCCGGAGATAGCTTCCGATAATACCTCCCGCATATTGCCTACAAAACTCGACAGGGTTGAATCACTTGCCAACAGACCGACCTTGGCCTTTTTCTCCCAGTTTTTAATTTCATCGTCAGACATATCTTTTTTCTGGTCATCGGTAAGCGGCGGGTAATCGTCGTCATATTCCTCAGCAAGCTTAGTATTGATTGTATTGATTAACGCATTATAGTCATCGACAAAGTTTGAGATATTTTTATAGATGGTGTCCGCATCCTGAGCTACGTTAATGGTTGCCGGCGTCCCCGCCGGTGTTTCCTTGTTCAGGGTATAAATAATGCCACTAATAGTCACCGTGTTGGAACTGCGAGTAAAATTAACATTATCTACAGTCAGTTTGGCATCCTGTCCGGCAGTGTCTGTCCCAAGCGCCGCAGACAAAAAGGTACTGCCTGTCTCGCTGACGGTGAGCGTAGTACCGGCACCGGTCTTAGCTGCTGTCATTATCAATTTGTCGGAAATCTCGTCGTATTTCATCGTAACGCCGGCTGTGGTGCTGTTATTGACCTCGCTGATCATTTCCGCAAGGGTTGTGTCTTTGTCAAAGGAAAAATTGGTGCCGTTGATCGTGAGTTCTACTTGGTCGTGCGAATCAAAACTAAAGCCGCCATTTACACTCGTTGCCAGTGTTGCCAGCGTCGACTGGGTGCTAATCCGGTTTGACTGTTTGTTAGTCAGTCCCAGGATACTTAATGAACTAGTGACAGGGCTGCTACTGCTGCTGGCCGGATCACTGACCGTAATTTTCTGAACCCCGCTGTTAGTGGCCGCAGAAATTTTTAAATAGCCGGAACTTGTATCAACAGTTACCTTATTTGATCCCACAGCAGAGTCTATGGCTGCTTGCAGCTTGGTGGCATCGGTAACGGTAGAATCCAGTTTAACAGTATAGCTGGCTCCGTCAATGGTCATTTTAAAACTGGTGTTCGCCAAGGCCGCATAATTAATACTTGCGGCTGCCGTTGTGCCGGTAATATCCTTGGAAAGCTTGCCGGTAGTACTCTTGGCGGCGGCTGTTGCCAGTTGGGTGACTGTCACGGTATGCGTGCCTGCCACGGCATCACCGGTATAGTCGGCGGAAACAGCCGTACTGCTGCTTGATACCGCAAAAGCCTGAAAGGTTTGCCTGTTCATGATGCTGCTGGTAGAGGAAACAGAAAAGTATTTATCGGCAAATGCCTGGATATCGTCCGTGATATCCCGATAGGACTCTTGTATCCACTCGGCCTTTTGTTTCTGCTGCTTTAACTTATTCACCTTGGTTGTCTCTGCCGCCACGCTTTGCTTCACCAAAGAATCTACATCAAGACCTGAAGACAAACCAGTCATTCTTGTTGTGCCATTAACAGTTGTTGCCGCTATACTGCCGCTACTTGAGGTTGCCATGAAATCTCCTCCCTTTCCGGTTATTGACTATCGCAAATAGTCTACAAGTGACTTGCCCATTACTTTGGAGCTGACAGACAGTGAGGCATTGTATACTGTCTGAGCCGTAGTTACATTGGTGTAGGATTCTGCCAAATCGGTGTCTTCATTGTTGCTCATAAGTTCGGTATACGTAGCCTTGTCACTGTCAATACGAGTCTTGGCCATATTGGTATAGTTCATGCGTGCCCCAAGGTCGGCGCGCGCGGTTAGGATGGTATTATTGTTGGCGGCCAGTTCGTCAAGCGTGTCGGTGAGTTTGAAAGAGGTACTAGTGACGTGTACCGACCCTGGCGTCGGATTACTGTCAACAGTTGCGGTCTTATAGCTGGTGCCGCCGTCAAGGCCGATTAGGATTTTAGAAAAAGTATCAAACAGATTATCCAATCCTGCTCCTGTCACATTCTGCCCTTCCACATTAACCGGCACGCTGGTGCCAAAACCGACATTATACTGAATATCCTGCGCGGCGGCTGTGCTGTTGTAAATTTTTGAATTGGTGTAGGCAGCACTGCAAAAGCTGGTAATGTCGCTATCAGCGGTTGTTCCGGCCATTGCGCCGCCAACACTCAAGTATTGCCCTTTAAATTTTATCCGGTTTCCTACCGCGGTTGACTCAATTTCGTAGGGAGGCTTATCGGTATCATAACCGGCAAATACATAGCGGCCGGCATAGGAGGTATTCAGATAGTCAACTGCTTGTTGCTGCAACTCGTTGACCTCGGCCTTGATGTCCTGCAGTTCCGAGTTAGTAAGGGTGCCGCTGGAGGAACCCTTGGTGACAAGTTCTTTGAGACGGACAATAACATTGCCCAGTCCGTCCATCGCGCCATCAGTAACCTTTTCCCAGGAGACGGCGCCATTCACATTTTTCTGGTACTGCTCAATATTCGCCACATAACTACGGTATTTGACCGCCCGGCTAGCTACAATCGGATCATCGGACGGCAGTTGAATTTTGGACTGTGTCGTGTATTTTTGCTGAGCATCGTTCAATCGCTCCATATTTTTATTGATGTTCCATACAGAATTATCCGTTATCATGCTATTGGTAATACGCACAAGCTTCCCTCCTTACGAGTCAGATACCATGTCAATGGTAGTTTTATAGATACTGCTCCAGGTGTTCACCATTATGGCCGAAGCATTATAGGCCTCCTCATATTTGGTCAAATTAGCCGTCTCTTCATTGGACGAGACGCCGGAAACCGATTTCCTGCGAGTATCAATGGTATTAACAAATGAACTCTGCTTTTTTGACATGGTATCAGAATAATCGCTGGCAACTCCCAGGGTGGTAATAATCGAACCCATATGATCTGTTGGTGTGCCGTCCGTATACATATTTGAATCTGCCAGCAGGTCAATCAGAGAATCAATGTTCTTCGCATTGTCCGTCCCGCCCACAGCATCGGCTGCAGCAATGTTGTTCGTATTGTCCAGCACTTCCTTGGAGAGTGATATATTGGCGGCCGTGATTTTGCTGTAGTCCAGCCCGGTGCCTGTCAGGCTGTCATAGGAAAAGAAGCGATTTCCTGTTGGGGCAGTTGCACCGGCTGCAGCCGGCAATCCATACCCTCCGGCATGTCCTGGATAGGTAGTTGTACTACCATCGGCCTTGGTATATGATCCGCCTTCATTGAAGACCTTGGCCAGCGTCTGGGCATAGTTATCAAGCTGGTTAAGATAATACGGGATACCTTTATAGTCCGCGTTTGTCCCGGTTCCATCCCGCAACTCCAGAGCTGCTTTTAATTCACCGCCCTCGGGCGTAAAGGCTTCCTTGGTATCCTGCCAGCGAACACCATACATGCCGTCTGCATTCTGATAGCACTCCAGTTGCCGGCATTTGTCATTGTTGACTAGCGTAACACCGCCGGCATTGACAGAAAGAACAATATCATCACTACCGTCGGCCAATTTGCCGACCACCGCTTGATTTACAGTGATATCTGTCAGCTTGGAAAGCTTGTCCAGCAGCAATGTACGCTGATCTTTCAGGTCATTGGTCGAAGCGCCGCAGCCGGCCGCTGCCCTGATCTGGCTATTTAAGGTCGCGATTTGCGAGGCGTAAGAGTTAATCTGTTCGGCAGCTGATTTTACTTCCGTATTAAGGCCTTCCCGTAATTGGGTCAATTTCTTAGAAGTGGAATTAAGATATTCACAAAAGTTTTTTCCTTTTTGCTGCAGTGACTTCCTGGCGCTGGAACTGCCGGGGTCTGTGGATACACTCTCCAAGGCGGAATTAAAATCAGTCATGGCCTTGGTAAACGCCTTATTGTCCGCTTCCCCGAAGATGCTTTCCACTTCTTTTAGCATATCTGATTTTGCCTGAACCTCACCCAGATCGCTATTTTCCTGCCAGTATTTCTGGTCAAGGCGGTCATTTCTGGCACGGATAACCGACTCCACCTCGGAACCGCTGCCGATCATATATTTACTGTTATATATGGCAGCCGGTGTAACGGCTACTTGGTTTACCTCTTGCCGGGAATACCCTTTTGTATTCGAGTTACTAATATTATTGTTGGTAACCAGTAAGCCTGCTTTACTTGAAAATAATCCACGCGTTGAAATACATAGTCCGGTCCAGGTAGAATTCATTCCGCTCCCCCCTTTATTTACTTATAAGTAGGCTTAGCTTCAGGTGGGGTTTTAACCCCATCTGAAGGTTAGTCTCAGAACTAACCAAGCTCTTGTATTAATCCGGCAATGAGATTGTCCATGGTGCTTAGCACCCTCGCCGACGCACCATAAGCATTTTGAAACATGATCATGTTGGACATCTCTTCATCCAGTGAAACCGAGGACATACCCTGCCTTTGATTGTCGACCTGATTGGCAAGTGTTGACGCCGTGTCGTAATAGCCGGAAGCATTACTGCCCGCGGTTCCCACCCAGGTAACCAATGATTGATAAAAACCGGTAATATCCTGGGAAAGGCCATCAGAGTTATAGAGCTTCGCCGTTTTTAGATCGGCTATCGCATCAGCAACCGTGTTGTCCCCCTTTTGCCCACTGTTGCCGGCAGCCAGCTTATTACTGTTGCTGGCAATTTGGGGATTGACCTGCATGTTGTCGATACTTAACGGTTCATTGGCGTTGACCGGCACAAAAAAATCAATACCGGTACTGCCATCCAAACCTTTGCCGGCTTTATGCAAGTCGTTAATCTTGACTGTGAGTGTAGTAATTACATTATTTAGTCCCTGCCGCAGATTGCTGATTGAGCTTATAGCATCCGCACTGTAGTTATAACTTACAGGATTGGTAATCGCCGCAACCCCGGTTTGATCAGCATCTTCAAGACAAGCCTTCAATGTGCCGCTGGTTATTTTCGCGGTTTGATCCAGCCCGACCCATTGCACTTCCAGCGGATGTCCCACTGAGCCGTCGCCGGTAACCGCTAATTTGTTTGTTTTGTCCATACTTACCAGCGCCACTCCGCCAATTTCCACAGAGACTGAACCATTGGCCTGTTCCTGCATGCTGAAGTTGGTATAGTTAGACAAGCTGTCCAATAAGTAATCCCGTTGATCCCTCAAGTCGCCGGCTTGTGCGTAAGTCGCCTCTGCCTGGGCTATTTGCACATTGAGTGCCGCCACTTGTTCAGCAATACTATTGATTTCTTTTACGATATCCTTCGTCGAATTGCTGGCATCCCGCTGCAAATTGGCCAGATCTTCATCCGCCTTGCGAAAACAATCCAGCAGTGCAGCTGCCTGTTCTACGACTTCTTTACGATTGTTGACACTACCAGGTTCCTGGGACAATTCGTCCCAGGAATTGAAAAAGTCAGTCATTTTTAGCTGCAAGCCATTATTGTCTGTAGTTCTGGTTGTGGACGTGGTGGAAAACTCGTCAAGTATTTGCTGCGCGTAAGTAAGCATGCCGCTTTTGGTACTCCAATAGGAGGCTGTTGCATTTTTCTTATGATAGGCGTTATCAAGCAACTCATTTCGGGCCCGGACAACCTCATTAACGCTGACACCTGTTCCCTCTGTCTGATGGCCTGAATAGGCAGTTACTGTCGCCACACTTCTTACCTGTTGACGGGAAAAACCAGCGGTATTGATATTGGATAGATTATGACTTGTCACCGTTAGCGCGGATTGGTTGGCCTGCATGCCCGTACGCGCTATACTATAGACCCCAAAGGTTGAGCTCATAGCTGCGTCTCCCCCTTTTCACTAACGCACCATATTAATAACAGCTTGCAAACACTCATCAGAAGCTGAAATGATCTTACTATTCGCCTGATAAGCACGCTGGGTGATCATCATCTCACTGAATTGTTCTGATAAATCGACATTGGACATTTCCAGAGTACCGGCGCTCAGGCCGCCGGTACCGGCACTGCCTGCCGTCACTCCACCGGTAAATTCACCGGAGTTAACGGTAGTTGTATATAAGTTGTCGCCAATTTTATCCAGACCGCCCGAATTGGTAAATTTAGCAAGGCCAATGACACCTAACGACTGGGTTTGACCATTATCATAACTGCCAACAATCACGCCATCGGAAGTAATACTAAAATCGTCCAGGCTGCCGGACTTATAGCCGTCAGTAGTATTTGTCAGACTATCGGTGCCGGTACTGGCATAAGAAGTCAAGTCACCCATAGCCAGGCTGATATCGAAAGGTGCGGTTCCGGCATTGGAATTTGCCGGTGTTATTTTTATGGAAGAGGTAGCAGGATAACTTGTTGTGAGTATCTTGCCGTTTTTGTCAAACTGAATATAGCCGCTGCCGTTGACAGACAGATTTTTGTCTGCAGTATCAGCTTCCCAGTACCAGGTTGTCGTAGGATTATCCGGATCGGTAGTAGACGTGTCAGCCTTATAGAGGTTGACCTGAACATTGTAGCTGTTTCCTAGTTTGTCATATACCAATAATGTAGTGGATGAGTCAGCCTTCGTAGTCGTGCTTGCTGAAGCCGACGTGTCCGTGGTACTTGTAGTCGCCGCAAAAATATCTGTCAACGCCGCATTGTTACCTGACAGATTAATTTTGGACGTACTGCCGGCAGTAGTCGAATTTAGTTGAATAAAACCATTTGTACCATCACCGGCATTCCAGGCGGCGGTCACACCGGTAGCTGCAGTCTGGGCGTTAATTTTGTTAATAAGCTGCGTGATTGTGTCACCATCAGCTATAGTAATAGTAGTTCCGTTAATTTTGATGTCTCCCGCTTGTGCAGCACTAGCCGTGCCGGCTGCGGTTAACCCGGTAGCATTGGTAGTGGCATTAGCCGCTGTGCCTAAGCTCGACGAAATTTTGCTGGATCCTGAAGCAGAAACAGTGCCAAGCGAAGTACTGCTGGTTGCTGCAAACAGTTTCGTTAGTGTGCTATTATTAGCATCCAGGGTAATATTGTTCACCGTACCGGCCGGATTCCCAGCCTTGGTTAACTGAATATACCCATTTGTGCCATCACCGGTATTCCAGGTAGCAGTTACTCCGGTGGTTGCAGTCTGGGCATTAATGTTACTGATAATAGATGATATTGTGTCCGTAGCAGCTATGGAAATATTGGTACCATTAATGGTGACGGTATCCGGAGTTCCGTAGAGTTTGGTTACGTCATTCAATCCTGTGTTATTGGCAGTAGCCACTGTCTTACTGCCAATGGTTGCGGCAGTTCCCTGCGAAGTTGCCGAACTGTTAATGCTGCCCGACAAGGTAGACTTGGTAGAAGCTTTGGGCGCCAGGGTTTTCTTGCCGTTTGCAAATAAATTCAAAGGCTCTACTGCTGATTCTGTGTCATAGTTATAGGTGCCATCAGCATTTACCGTATACTTATCCCAACCACAAACTTTATAGCCATTTACTGTCAAATTGCCGGAAACGTCAACACCAAAGTTGCCTGCCCGGGTATATTGGTACTTACTTTTCCCGCCTCCCTCAACAATAAAAAATCCATCACCGCTAATCGAAACGTCACGGGAGTTGCCTGTCGATTGCGTACTGCCGGGAGTCATCAGCATTGAGATAGATGACATGCCTACACCTAAACCAATCTGCATAGGATTGGTTCCCCCTCTACCGCTGGCAGCATTTCCTGCAGAAGCACCCCTTATAGTCTGACTTAACAAATCGGCAAAACCCGCTGTTTGCCCCTTATAACCAAGTGTATTCACATTGGCAATGTTATTGCCAATGACACTTAGTTTACTTTGCTGGGCCTTAATTCCGGATACCCCGGAATATATCGAAGACATCATAATGATTCGCCCTCCCAAAATTGCTATTTCTTCTGTCATTCAGAAATAGGCGTCAGCCCCTCCGTAGAGTCCAGCCGACAACTGATTTGTTTACGATCTCAACAAGCTGCAGCTAGCATCTACCTTATTTTGTGGTAGTTTCGCCAACAGACGTAACCTCGCTAAGCTTGACTTGCTGATTGCCTATATTAAGATAGGGAACACCGTCTTTGATACTTACCGAGCTTACCGTCCCGGACCCCTCGGTCTCTTTTCCGGCACTATCTTTTGTTTTGTAACTTACTGATTTGCCAATTAAGCCATAAGCCTGGTTTGCTGCCATACCGTACGCAAGGTCCTGTAATTGATCCGATGTATTTATGGCGCTACCGCCAACAGTCACAACATCACTAAGTTTGACTTGCTGATTGCCTATATTAAGATAGGGAACATTATTTTTGAGACTTACCGAGCCTACCGCCCCTGTTGCGTAGCCCTGGTTCCCAGCATCATCTTTGGTTTTGTAAATCACTGATTTGCCGATTAAGCTATAGGCCTGGTTGGCATCAACACTGTTCGTAATGGTCTGTACTTGATTCAAGGATGAAAACGAAGCCATTTGGGACACGTATTCCGTGGCTTTAACAGGGTCCTGCGGGTCCTGATATTGCAGTTCGGTTGCCAGTAGTTTCAAGAATGACTGAAAGTCAATTGAGCTGTTGCTTTTAGTTCTGTCGGTTTCTGTTGATGTGGGTTTTTTCCAATAATCTGTAGAATCTGATACTCCGCTAACACTCATAAATTTTCTCCTCCTGATATTTAATATTTAAATTGTGGATAACGTGATTTTTACACTAATCCATTTATCTCTTCGCCCTCAGGTGTTTAGTATTTATTCAAATAATTATTAGAAAAATGTTTAGTCGGTCAAATAGCGTCAAAAAAGATAAAATCCCAACAGTCTTCGACTGTTGGGATTTTATCTTTTTCATGCGCAATCAAAAAGAGCCTGACTGCCACTTACGGCAAATCAGGCTCCGCTATTTAAAAACAGTAATCTATTATTCGTAGCGTAAAGCATCAATCGGGTTAAGCAGGGCTGCTTTTCTGGCTGGGTATAGACCAAAGAACAGGCCAATGCCCACTGAAAATGCAAAGGATACAATGATTGGCGTCGGTGTAATTACTGTTTGCCAGCCTGCAAAAGAGGAAATGGCAAAAGAAGTGCCGATACCTAAGGCAATACCGATAGCACCGCCAATGACGCCGATGACTACAGCTTCAATGAGGAACTGCATCAAAATATTGGAGAATCTGGCTCCTAACGCCTTGCGGATACCAATTTCCCTGGTCCGTTCAGTTACCGATACCAGCATAATATTCATAATGCCAATACCGCCAACCAGCAGGGAGATCGCTGCAATACTACCAAGCAGCATAGTGATGGTGCCGGTGGTTTCCTGCGCCGTCGCCATAACACTGGCGAGATTGCGTACGGTAAAATCATCGGTTTTATCTCCGGCAATCCCGTGCCTGGCCCTTAACAGACTGGTTATACCGTCTTGCACCTGGTCTACCACATCAGCATTAGCGGCTTGCACACTGATTGCCTGAACATAGGTTATCCCCATCATCCGTTCCTGCGCTGTGGTAATTGGAATAATAACAGTATCGTCCTGGTCCTGGCCACCCGCCGACTGGCCTTTGCTCGCCAGCACCCCAATTACCGTAAAGGGAGCATTGTTAATCCGGACACTTTGGCCAATGGGGTTGGTATTGTCAAACAAGTTACTGGCAACTGTCGCGCCAATAACCGCTACCCTTTTACGACTATCTACATCTTCATTGGTAATAAAACTGCCGGCTTGCATACTTAGGTTACGCACATCCAGATATTCCGGGGTAGTCCCTTGCACCCCCGAGTTCCAGTTCATATTACCGGCAACCAATTGATACTGCTTGCTAACACTGGGAGCAACGGCACCGACTCCGGCCACTTCTTTTGCTATTGCCTGTGCGTCTTTCAAGCTCAGCGTAGTATTACTGCCGGCCGCCTGTCTGACACCGGACGAAGACGCCGCTCCCGGGGTAACAATGATTAGGTTGCTGCCTAAGCTGGCAATGGAACTTGACACTTTTTCCCTTACGCCCATACCAATCGACACCATGGCAATTACAGCGCCAACCCCGATAATAATGCCCAGCATCGTCAGAATGGAACGTAATTTATTAGAGATTAATGCGTCTAAGGCAATCTTTACACTTTCCCAAAACACATTACTCATCCCTTTCTGTGTCCCGGACAATTAATCCGTCGCGGACGTGGATCACCCGTTTAGCATGGGCAGCAATATCCGGTTCATGCGTAACCAGAATAATTGTGCGGCCATAGGTGTTTAACGTTTTAAAAATATCCATGACCTCATCACCTGATTTAGTATCAAGCGCCCCGGTAGGTTCGTCGGCCATGATAATAGTAGGCTCGTTGACAAGCGCTCTGGCGATGGCAACCCGTTGGCGCTGACCGCCTGACAACTCATTAGGCAGGTGATCCATTCTTTTCTCCAGGCCAACCGAAGCCAAGGCGTCGGCAGCCCGTTGTTTGCGGTCCTTAGTATTTACCCCGGCATATACCAATGGCAAAGCCACATTGTCAAGTGCCGTTATGCGGGGCAGCAGGTTAAAGTTCTGAAAGACGAAGCCGATTTTTTTATTACGGGTAAGTGCCAACTCATCATCATTCAGCGAGGCTACTTCTTGACCGTCCAGCATATAGGAACCGCTTGTCGGCCTGTCTAAGCACCCCAAAATATTCATTAATGTCGACTTACCTGAACCGGATGGTCCCATGATGGCGGTAAATTCGCCTTCACGAATATCCAGACTGACTCCCGCCAGAGCAGCTACCACCGAATCCCCCATTTGATAGGTTTTTATTATATGATTTAATGCAATTGTCATGTTATGCCCCCCTTAAAACATGCGAGGAGGCCGTCCCTGCTGCTGGCCGCCGGTCTGTCCCTGAGATTGTGATTTAATTTGCGAAACAACCACTTTATCACTCTCGCCTAATCCACCGGTAATTTCTACCCGGTCATCTCCTGTATTACCGGTAGTAACAGGTACATTTTGGGTTTGACCATTTGGTCCGGCCACAACTACATATTTACCGTTTTTATCTGAACGTATAGCTGAGAGCGGCAGGGTCAGAACTCCTTTGCTTTCGCTGACAATAACAGATACTCTGGCCACCATGCCGGGGTTTAAGAGGTTTTCGGCATTATCAACATCAATAGTTACCGGATAGTAGGTAACGTTTTGGGATACAGTTGCTTTACGGGAAATAGTGGTTACCGTTCCGGTAAACTCTTTACCGGGATACGCGTCAACTGCAAAAGTAACTTTTTGCCCCATGGCTATTTGGCCAATATCGGTTTGGTCTACATTGGCTTCGATTTGCATCCTGGACATATCGGCAACAGTCATAATAACTGTGGGATTATTGACCCCCTGCGCTACCATGTCCCCGGTTGACAGAGGTTTGCCGATAACACTGCCGGCCATTGGCGAAACAATGATGGTATCGTCAAGTTTGGACATTACCTCATCATAATTGGCTTTAGCAATATTATAATCCATGCTGGCATTATCCAGTGTTTCTTTAGAAGTACCGCCAATAGTAGTCAGTCTCGAGGTTCGCTGATATTTAACTGCCGCATTATCCAGTCTTTCTTTCGCCTGAGTTATCTGCGCTTGCAGGCCGGCGTCTTCCAATATAGCAAGTACTTGCCCGGCTGTGACCTGTTCATTTTCTTTGACCTTGATTTCCTTGATACGGGCTGTAATCTTAGAACTAATATCAACACTGTTTATCGCCTTGATTGTGCCGGTAGCGGCGACCACTGAAGTAAGATCACGCCGTTCGGGTTTAATGGTCTGCATTGGTGCTGTCGCTACTTTGCTTTGACTTTGATAATAATAGCCACCACCGGCCAAAGCTGCTAGAGCGATTACGAGCGCACTTAATAGCATCTTATGGTTTCGCAGTTTCTGCCATACATTTTTCATAGTTTTCCTCCGCCTATAGACTACCGGCTGATATGCCCATAGCTTTATCAAGTTTGGCCTTGTTAACATTATAATCATACAGGGCCTGTACGTGGTTAGTTTTAGCCTGGGTAAGTGCCAACTGGGAGTCAAATACATCAAGGTTTGTTCCCACACCGGCTTTGTAAGATTCCTGAGCAATATATAAATCTTCGTTAGCCTTGTTCACCGTTACATCGGTGCTAGTCAGACGTTTCTCTGCTTCTTTCATGTTAAGATAACTTTGACGGACATCCTGGTCAATACTATCCCATGTCTGCTCGACCTGCAAGTTGGCTTTAGCCAGCGAGGTCTCCGCCTGACTGACTCTGGACTTGGTTACACCGGCATCAAAAATATCCCAGTTTGCTGAGGCACCAACCGACCAACTGTTGTCATTGCCAGGCAGCACTGAGTCATTCCAACCGGTGGAAGCGGAAAGAGATACCGATGGGCGCTTACCGCTTTCAGCAATTTCGATACCTTTTTGGGCGCTGTCAACACTGACTTTCGCTTGCAAAGCTTCCGGGCGGTTCTGTTTAGCATATTGAATCGCTTGCTCCAGTGTTCTGGTATCTGGCTGGTAAGTTAGCGCGCCGTTTAACTTAAGCTCGGTTCCAGAATCCATGTGCATGGTTGTCAGCAAACTGGATACTGCCAGATCATACTGGTTCTGAGCTTTAATTAGATTTTGGTTAGCATTGGCTACCTCAACCTCAGCCCGCAGCAATTCAGATTTGGCTACCATGCCTTCCTGGTATTTTGCCTGCACTATATTTAGATGCGCCTGCAGATTGCTGACACTTTCCTGATTCACTGTCAACATGTTTTGCGCCTCAAGTACCCCATAGTAATTGGTGGTGGCATCAAGGGTCAACTGTTGTTTGGTTTTTTCTACGTTGAGGTCGGCGGTACGAACCCCAAGCTTGGCCTGGCTAATCTGAGCTTCAGTTCGACCGCCGTTATACAACTGCCAGCTCATCCGCAAATCGTTGTTCCATTTGTCCGAAGTGGAATTACTTTTGGAGTAACCACTGCCCAGGGAAAGTGTCGGCATATTGCCTGCTTTAGTTTCATTAACACTAAGCTCGGATTTCTTTTTATCCTGGTCGGCAATTTGAATAGACGGGTTATTTTTCAGCGTATAATTAATGCTGTCTTGTAAACTCAATTCAGTGGGCGCAGCAAAAGCAAAGGTTTGCTGCAGAAAGATCAGACCTGCAGCAATATATGCCGCCTTACTCTTCAATTTTAGCATGGCCTAACCAGCCTCCTAAGTAGTTTTAAATCTAAATACCTGTATTGCCTATTGTAGTCATGCTTTTTTTGAATTTCATTAGATTTGTGGATAATTACTACCCTGATTAAAATAACGATACCCCTATGATAGTTGATTTCTACTACTAGGGGTATCGCATACATTTTGCCTGCGCCTACGGCGGTTAGGTACTAAAAATGAACTGAAGTTAAAAATCTACTAATCAATGGTTGGATACCAGCTTGGTAATCTCGAGAATCATGCTACAAGACTTTTCAAACGAACCCACAGGTAAAAATTCACAATTAGAATGGAAGTTATGCGCACCAGTGAAAAAGTTGGGAGTAGGCAGCCCTCTGGCCGACAACGCGGAACCGTCAGTACCGCCCCGCATGGCAATAGTTTTTGGCGTAATCGACAAGTTTCTCATTGCCTGATAAATAAACTCAATACACTGCTTGCTGCCTTCGTTTAGTGAATCGGCAATATTACCGTAGATATCAGTTATTTTGTACGAGATTTGCGCCTTCGGATGCTTGGCGGCAATTAGCTTCATCAAGTCGACTAGGTATGTTTTCCTTGCTTCATAAAGACTCTTATCGAAATCCCGAATGTTAATATTCATCTGAGCCTCGTTGGCATTGCCGGTAATACGATTTACCCAGAAATATCCCTGCTTGCCGTCCGTATGCTCCGGTGTGTCTTTGTGGTCAAAATGATTAATAATATCATTGGCCACAAGTACAGGGTTTACCATTACCCCTTTGGCCGACATGGGGTGGGCCGATACCCCTTTTATAGTAATTGCCATACTGCCGGCATTGAAGGTTTCATACACTACTTCGCCCAATTCACAGGAGTCGATCGTATAAGCAAACGCAACCGGAAAATCAGCCAGATCCATGGCTTTTGAACCACGTAAGCCGACTTCTTCATCCGGGACAAACGCAATATAGATATCGCCATGATAACAAGACTTTTCTGTCTGGAAGTATTCCAGGGCCACCATTATCGCGGAAATTGCAGCCTTATTATCAGCGCCAAGTACACTAGTACCATCGGACACGATAATATCTTGTCCGATATAATTTAAAATCTCTTTATGGCTGGCCGTTCTCAGCCAAATATTCTGCTCTTGATTAAGCAAAATGTCGTTGCCGTCATAGTGCTTGACAACACGCGGCTTTATGTTGGGGCTTAAGCTGACGTCAACAGTATCCAAATGTGCCAAAAAACCAATCGGTGGAACTTTCTCTAAAGAATCCGCCGGAAGGTTGGCTGGCAGCTTGGCGGTAAGTATGGCATGTTCAGTTAGTTTAATATCAGTTAGACCAAGTGCAGTCAAATCTGTTTGTAAAAGTTGAGCTAATTCCAGCTGCCCGGGTGTGCTGGGAATAGTCTCACTCCCAGACTTACTTTGACTTTCTACCGCCGCATAGCGGAAAAAACGTTCAACAAGTTTTGTTTTAAAATCAAAATTGTTCATATCCTACTGTCCCTTCTCACCATTATTTCGATTTGTTATCTGTAATTTTAGTGCGCCGCTTCCTTAGCGAGTTCTGCCAGCAGTTCACACAATAATTGCAGCCTGGGTTCTACCGAGTCCAGCTCTAAATACTCTTCCACTGTATGAGATAATCCGCCAATCGGTCCCAGACCATCAATGCTTGGCACCCCCATGGCTGCAGTAATATTAGCATCAGAGCCACCGCCTGTCGCAATCCATTTAAAATCAATTCCCAGGCGTTCAGCAATCTTATCCACCTTGCCGCACAGCTCCAGCGCTGCCGGCGACGGATTCATCGGCGGCCGGGTAACACCACCCTTAACATTGACCTTAATACCAGGCGTCTTAGGATTATCTAATAAGTATTTTATTGTATTTTCAATCCGGGTAACTTCGCTCATTTCTTTCATGCGTAAGTCAACTAAGGCTACTGCGTTCTCGGCCACCGTATTGGCCGTAGTACCGCCTTTGACTACGCCCACGTTAACATTAGTTCCCAATTCATAATTAGTTACCGCATGAAGTCCTGAGATCCAATGTGCCAGCTCATTAATAGCACTTATACCTTTCTCCGGCGCCACCCCCGAATGAGATGCCACTCCTTTAAACTCGATGGTATACCGGCCTACGCCGCGACGGGTATGAACCATAGAACCATCAGCCCGTGCCGGTTCTACAACAAGAGCGTATTTACTTTTTGCTGCCAGGCCTTCCAGCCAGGGCCGCGAATAGGCAGAGCTTTTTTCTTCGTCGCTATTGAAGGCAATGCATACAGCCGCTGACTGAAGCTTTCCCTGTGCTTCTAAATGTTTCATAGCATAATAGACGGATAAAAGCGAGGCTTTCATATCAACAACACCTGGACCGCAGGCCCGGTTGCCGGTAATCGAAAATGGCCGTTCTTTAGCAGTTCCCTTAGAGAAAACAGTATCCATATGACCGATCAGCAGCATATTGAACTGTGCAGCAGTTCGGTTGGTAATTTCTAAGCAAGGGCCAACCGCTTCACTCACTTTAACCTTTTTAACCGACCAGCCCATTTTGGAAAATTTCTCGGCGAAATAAGCGGCTATCTGAGCCGTGCCCTCCGGGTCGTCGCTGCCACTGTCGATGTTTACTAATTGCGCCAATTCTTTTAGGTACTCATCTAGATTAAAATCCAGCTTTTCCATATAAATAGCCTCCTGTATCTACAATAGCATAAGCATGCCGGCAATCGCAGCAATAATCATGCCTGGTGTATTACGTTTAGCAAGTTCGATAGGATCCACGCCTGCCAACTGCGAACAAACAATAGCAGCACCGGCCACTGGTGACATGGTTCTTCCGAATGTTCCGCTTAAAAAGGCGGCTGAACCCATTTGTGATATGCCGAAGCCAAAATCCTGGGCATGAGGAGTAATAGCACCATTAAAGGCCAATGTGGCGGCATCGCCGGAGCCACATAAAATAGCTATTATCATCGGCCCAAACGCAGCAGCAAGCCGGGAGATTTGTTCGGAATGTTTCATAACCTCAATTAGCGAACCCGTTAACCCAATGAGCTCCATACCTCTGGTAAACACGGCTGCGGCAATAATAATACCGATTACACTGCCATAGGCACTGCCCATACCATTAAAGAACTCTTTGGAAACTTCCTGAGGATTGCAGCGGCAAACAACCAAACCTAAAATAGTACCAAAGATCATTGCCTCAGGCACCGAGACGGCCGGCAAGACATTTAGCTGCTTGCTTCCCAGTACCAATAAGACTAGAGGTACTATTGGCACGATGGCTTTAATATAGTTAACCTGGAATTGTTCCGCTGTATCAGCAGCTACTTCACATAGCTCAACATTACAACCTTTATTCTCCTTACGCATGATCGCAATTACCATCAACGAAACAGCGCCGATAAGAGCACAAATAATCGCAGCAACGGTATGACCGGCGATAACACTCATAACATCAGTCCCGGCAAGCTTGGCGATAAAAGGCGGATGGGCAGATCCCGGGCTCAAAACCCCGCCACAGGTTCCGGCAAGTACTGCACTGCCGGCTATTGCCGGATGAACACCAGCCCGTATCAAAGTAGGAATTAAGATAGCACCAACTGCGGCTGAACAACCGGCTGCACTTGGTAAAGCAATATTAATAGCAAAAGTCACCATAACAGTTGTCGGAATTAAGATAGCCCGCATACGGGTAATTCCACCAGCCAACAACTGAACCATATGCCTGTCACAAGTTGTATATTTCATAACAAAAGCAAAACCCATAACAGTACAAATAACAGGCACCAAACCTCCGTTAACCATTGCTTTGGCAAAAGCGTCAATTACATCCAAAATCTTACCGGCAATTGCCGCCATAGCTAAACCGGATACAAATAAAACCATCCGTGTTTCCCACCGTTTAATAATGGCATAAAACGTAAGTATAACAATTATTCCACCAATCCAAATCATTCTTTGAGTTTCTCCCCTTCTGTGTATGTTATAGAATTTATTACCATTATTTATAGTGTAGCATATAATTGATATATTTTGTTACATTTTGTTACCATTATCTCTATTTAAGCATTTAGCCCTGTTACCTGAACGAATATATATAGAAACATAAAGACCTCCTGTTGTAGATTTCTAACTCTACGGCAGGAGGTCTGTAACCATTCAAATTGCTAGGTGCTAAGCAAACCTTTAGGAAATATAAAAAAAGTCAGTATCTCTCTACTGACTTTTTTTCTGGTCGGAGCGACACGACTTGAACGTGCGGCCTCTACCACCCCAAGGTAGCGCTCTACCAAACTGAGCTACGCCCCGATATGGAGCGGGTGAAGGGAATCGAACCCTCGTAGCTAGCTTGGAAGGCTAGTGCTCTACCATTGAGCTACACCCGCATTGAAAGCTGGTGGCGGCGCAGGGATTTGAACCCCGGACACTTCGGGTATGAACCGAATGCTCTAGCCAGCTGAGCTACGCCGCCGTATTAAAAAATTTAGTTAAAATCATAGGAAGTTCCGCACTGTCGTTTGGAACTAAGCGACTCACTCAGCTTCTTATTTCGCCTATCGGCTCGTAAGAAGCTGGTTCGCTGCTTATGGCGACCCCGGCAGGATTCGAACCTGCGACCTTTTGATTCGTAGTCAAACGCTCTATCCAGCTGAGCTACGGAGTCATTTCGACTGTCGACTTTAGACATTCGATTTTCGATTTAGTATCGACTGTCGAGCGTCGAGCAGCTAATAGCGAAAATGGCGACCCTGAACGGATTTGAACCGTCGATCTCCGCCGTGACAGGGCGGCATGTTAGACCGCTACACCACAGGGCCGTTATTTCGATTTTCGACCTTAGATCTTCGATGTTCGATTTTATCGAGTGTCGAACGTCTAGCGTCGAATATCGAGAATGGCAGGGGCGGCTGGACTCGAACCAACGCATGACGGAGTCAAAGTCCGTTGCCTTACCGACTTGGCTACGCCCCTATTATTTTTTTGGGGTGACTGGAGGGTCTCGAACCCTCGAATACCGGAGCCACAATCCGGCGTGTTAACCGCTTCACCACAGCCACCATTAAGCAAGGATTCAAGTTATTAGGTGCACAGCGACGCTAGACTTGCGAGAGTCGCTTAGCGTTAGCGAGTAACATCCTTATATTGCCCGGCGGTTAGATTATAAATG
>NZ_CP156925.1:442500-1005000 GCF_041428845.1 Sporomusa rhizae | reverse complement strand
TACCTGCGCTTCAACCTGGACATGGATAGATCACTGCGGTTTCGGGTCTACAATAACTAACTCTCGCCCTATTTAGACTCGCTTTCGCTTCGGCTCCGTGTTTTCCACTTAACCTCGCTAGTTACTGTAACTCGCCGGTTCATTCTTCAATAGGCACGCCGTCGACCACATAAGGGTCTTCGACTGCTTGTAGACATACGGTTTCAGGTTCTCTTTCACTCCCCTCCCGGGGTGCTTTTCACCTTTCCCTCACGGTACTATGCGCTATCGGTCGCCAAGGAGTATTTTGCCTTGGAGGGTGGTCCCCCCTGCTTCCCACAGGGTTCCTCGTGTCCCGTGGTACTCTGGATTCTGACCATTAGGCTCTGTCTTTCGCTTACAGGGCTTTTACCTTCTGCGGCCTACCTTTCCAGGTAGTTCGACTAGACCTGACCTAACTTCTGTCAGTCCTCAACCCCAAAGAGCAAAGCTCTCTGGTTTGGGCTCTTCCCCGTTCGCTCGCCGCTACTTAGGGAATCTCGTTTGATTACTTTTCCTCCGGGTACTTAGATGTTTCAGTTCCCCGGGTGCCCTCCTAGCATAAGCTAGGTGACGGTGCATTACCACCGCCGGGTTCCCCCATTCGGAAATTCATGGATCAATGTCTGCTTGCGACTCCCCATGACTTTTCGCAGCTTACCGCGTCCTTCTTCGGCTCTTGGCGCCTAGGCATCCACCGTATGCCCTTACTAACTTGACTTAGTTCAACTGTCTATTGCGCATCATCTGCTTCGTTGGTCCTCAGACGCTTGCTTACGTACTTGTCAGTACGCCGCGCTTCACGTCTTCCGGTCCGCCTCGCATCTGATACACACTAGCCAGTTTCACGTCGCCATATTCATAGCTTACGTTTTGCCTTCAGTATATCCTAATTGCGCGTAAAGAACTTCTCATATAATATATGAGGCATTACTTTACTTTTGCTTTCTTCTGTGCAGTTTTCAAGGAACACTTTCTCGACTTTCGATTTACGACTTTAGACTTTCGATTTTCATCGAATGTCGCAGGTCGATCGTCGAACATCGAGATGAACCAGCAACTTCCTAATCTCCCAGGCCGTTTCCAACCAAGTACCTTCGGCGTTTATGGGCTTAACTACTGTGTTCGGTATGGGAACAGGTGGAGCCCCACAGCTATCGTCACTGGATTCTTTTGTTTCAGGAATATCTATGTTATCATAGTCACTTGTGTATTTCAACAAGTAACTTATGGTAATTGGCATTCCCTCAAAACCAAACAATGTAAGTGCTTGTGCATCTGCCAAATGTACCGACCTAGAAGTAGCTCGATTTTTATGTCGAAAGTCAAAGGTCGACTATCGAACGTCGAGCAGTTCTCCCTAGAAAGGAGGTGATCCAGCCGCACCTTCCGATACGGCTACCTTGTTACGACTTCACCCCAATCATCGGCCCCACCTTAGACGGCTGACCCCGGTTCGACATTCGACCTTCGACTTTTGACTTTCGTAAGGTTCTTGCGGAGTTCCTTTTCCTTACGAATATCGTATGTCGAAAATCCAATGTCGAATCGGTTATCCCACCGGCTTCGGGTGTTTCCAACTTTCGTGGTGTGACGGGCGGTGTGTACAAGGCCCGGGAACGTATTCACCGCAGTATGCTGACCTGCGATTACTAGCGATTCCGACTTCACGGAGGCGAGTTGCAGCCTCCGATCCGAACTGAGAGCTTGTTTATGCGTTTGGCTTACCTTCGCAGGCTTGCTTCGCTTTGTTTAAGCCCATTGTAGTACGTGTGTAGCCCAGGACATAAGGGGCATGATGACTTGACGTCATCCCCGCCTTCCTCCGCATTGTCTGCGGCAGTCTCCTTTGAGTTCCCACCATTACGCGCTGGCAACAAAGGATAAGGGTTGCGCTCGTTGCGGGACTTAACCCAACATCTCACGACACGAGCTGACGACAGCCATGCACCACCTGTTTTCGTGTCCCCGAAGGGAGGAACTTATCTCTAAGTTTTTCACTCAATGTCAAGCCCTGGTAAGGTTCTTCGCGTTGCGTCGAATTAAACCACATACTCCACCGCTTGTGCGGGCCCCCGTCAATTCCTTTGAGTTTCAACCTTGCGGCCGTACTCCCCAGGCGGGGTACTTATTGCGTTAACTCCGGCACAGGAGGGGTCGATACCTCCTACACCTAGTACCCATCGTTTACGGCTAGGACTACCGGGGTATCTAATCCCGTTCGCTCCCCTAGCTTTCGCGCCTCAGTGTCAGACACAGTCCAGAAAGTCGCCTTCGCCACTGGTGTTCCTCCCAATATCTACGCATTTCACCGCTACACTGGGAATTCCACTTTCCTCTCCTGCACTCAAGATCCCCAGTTTCCTGCGCCCATACGGGGTTGAGCCCCGCACTTAGACACACGACTTAAGAATCCACCTACACGCCCTTTACGCCCAATAATTCCGGACAACGCTTGCCACCTACGTATTACCGCGGCTGCTGGCACGTAGTTAGCCGTGGCTTCCTCCTTTGGTACCGTCATTACTTTAGATTATTTACCCAAAGCACGTTCGTCCCAAACGACAGAGTTTTACGATCCGAAAACCTTCTTCACTCACGCGGCGTTGCTCCGTCAGACTTTCGTCCATTGCGGAAGATTCCCCACTGCTGCCTCCCGTAGGAGTCTGGGCCGTGTCTCAGTCCCAGTGTGGCCGTTCATCCTCTCAGACCGGCTACTGATCGTCGCCTTGGTGAGCCTTTACCTCACCAACTAGCTAATCAGACGCAGACCCATCTCTAAACGATAGCTTATATATAGAGGCCATCTTTCTTATCTCTATCATGCGATAAAGATACCACATTCGGTATTAGCACCACTTTCGCGGTGTTGTCCCCATTTTAGAGGCAGGTTATCTACGCGTTACTCACCCGTTCGCCACTAAGTTGTTATTGCTAACAACTCCGTTCGACTTGCATGTGTTAGGCACGCCGCCAGCGTTCGTCCTGAGCCAGGATCAAACTCTCCATAAAAATATATTTATGGAGCCTTGATGGCTCATAAAATTCAAAAAAAAGAAATTGTTTTGTGTGCTCAATGAGCACCGCACATCTGGCTTTCCGTACATTGTATTGAGGCGCCATAACACGACGGCTATACAGCCATGCATATTATGAGGCTCATACGATAGTACGCTATGATGCATTACTTACATTGTTCAGTTTTCAGGGAACGACGCGCACGGATGCGCTAGTGTCACGGACGTACCATGGACGGTACGCTTTGTCCGGGACCACTTTTGTTGTTACCGCTGCTTAACGGCGGAATATTATAATAACATTTTCATTTGTTTATGTCAACATTATTATTCATTCCAATTATTGGCGCCGCTATCAGCGACTTTTATAGATTATCACGATATTGGCATTAAGTCAACTGTAAATTTCTAGATGCTATTATCCTACTGGCAATATTCGAGACTCTCACCTTAGAAATAACCCAATTTAGTAACATATAAAGATAAAGAAACGCCAAACTTTGCAGCCTGGCGTTTCTTTTATTTATTTTTTTAATACTAGAAGCGGAAATCCCGTTTTCCGTCATGAAGTTCACGTAAATGTTCTATTGCAATTTTACGGACTTTTTCATTGGTAATGCGGGGAATCTCGTTGTCAATTACTGCCTCTCCTTTTATCCTGGTATCTTCCGAAGCATAATCCTCTAGGTATTCCTTAAGTGTCATAAGCGCATTTGGCTGACAACAGTTTGCAATTTGTCCGGATTTTACAAGACTCATAAACCGATCTCCTGTACGTCCTTCGCGGTAGCAGGCAGTACAGAAACTTGGAATATAACCCAGGCTTAATAACCAGTTGACTATTTCGTCCAAAGTGCGTGTATCACTTACATCAAATTGGGCCGAGTTATCCTCTTCTGCTTCAGGCTCGACATACCCACCCACACTAGTCCTAGAACCGCCGCTAATTTGAGATACCCCTAATTGCAGCACGCGTTCACGGGTTTTCTCAGATTCACGGGTGGATACAATCATTCCAGTATACGGAACCGCGATACGAAGCACTGTTACTATCTTAGCAAAAATATCATCAGAAATAGCATTAGAAAAGTCTTCTGGATTAATATCGTCCGCAGGGCGAATACGTGGAACACTGATAGTATGTGGGCCTACTCCGATTGCAGCCTCTAAATGTTCAGCATGCATAAGTAAGCCAACAAAATCGTAACGGTACATGTTTAAACCAAATAAAACCCCAATCCCAACATCGTCGATCCCAGCTTCCATTGCCCGGTCCATAGCCTCTGTATGATAGGCATAATCATGCTTCGGTCCGGTCGGATGCAACTCTTCATAACTTTTTTTGTTATAAGTTTCCTGAAAGAGTATATACGTACCGATACCGGCATCCCTTAACTTACGGTAGTTTTCTACAGTTGTTGCGGCAATGTTAACATTAACACGGCGGATAGCGCCATTTTTATGCTTGATGCCATAAATAGTTTTAATACTTTCTAAAACATATTCGATGGGGTTATTAACAGGGTCTTCTCCTGTCTCTAAAGCTAAGCGCTTATGCCCCATATCTTGTAAAGCAACTACTTCACGAGCAATTTCTCCCTGCGAAAGCTTCTTCCGGGAAATGTTTTTATTGCTATGGTGATACGGGCAGTATACACAACCATTTATACAGTAATTAGAAAGATATAAAGGTGCAAACATTACAATACGGTTTCCGTAGAACTTTTGTTTTATTTCCTTAGCCAGCGACATCATTTTTTCGTTCAAATCTTCCAAATCACATTCTAGAAGCACTGCCGCTTCACGATGGCTCAGTCCTTTACAATCCTTGGCCCGTTCCAAAATGCTGCTAATCAATTCGCGGTTGCTTTTGTTTTCTTGTGCATAAGCGAGTGTATCTAATATTTCGTGATCATCAATAAATTCGCTGGCATTTTTTGATTTGACGTTATACATTTTTAAGACTCCTTTACCCATAATTTTTATTAAAATTCCACTGTCCCTACAGCGGATAACCTACTCCGGTTACATATACATACATGCATCCCTTTACAAGAGTTTCGTACCTGTTAATTTTCTGTAGTTGACGATAACTTAGAATACACAGTTTTAATATTAACGTGAGGAATCATTCCCAACTTACCGGACAGAGCGCTGATAATATTGTTAGGCGCATCCATCACAATGCTGATTACGGCAACACCACGTTTGGGGTAGGGTATTCCCATTCTGCCTACGATATATTCTCCGTATTCATGAAGAATATCGTTTATTTTCTGGGATGAATCTTTATTCTCAACCACAATTCCGATTAGTGCAATTCTAGTCTCCATTAAATTGTCCTTTCGCTATAAAGTAGAGTTAAAAAGCTAGAATTCTTAGAGCGGTTTAATCACAGATATATAAAAAAACCTGCTAGCGCGGGCCTTTGATACCGAAATCCGGTACTCAAATCCATTAACCCCGGCAACTCCCGTAACCCCTGGCCCTTTGCCGGAGAAAACGTTCCGCAGGAGAAAAGCCGGGCGGTATTCCGTTAAGAAATCCGTACTGTTTGAGCGCAGCGAGTTTACGGATTTTAGGAGTACTGTCTGGCTTTTCAGCTTTTGGAGGCTTCGGGCCTAGACCTTTTGTTACTTTTGGGTCAATTGCCAAAAGTAAGATTCCGCAAACCCGCGCCATTCCTCCCGCCTCAGCCTCTGAAAACTTATACTTTCTTATCTTTAAAAAAACACGGCTTACGCCGAGCCTTGGCGAAAGCGGAAGCCGCTATTGCCCTTATCCAGGCAAAAGTTGTACTTTCTATCAAGATAAAAAATCCTTGTACCCAAATAGGCACAAGGATAGAATGACAATAATTAAGGGGAACATACACAATTATGCTCCTCTACATATTACCCCTATACTCTCGCCTTCTCATTTGGGACGAACCCTCATGTATTAGCACGATACTTTTTTTCAATTCATTAAAGAGGTTCACTACAAGAAAGAGTAGATCTCTCAATCTCAGACAGCTCACCCAAATATTGTATTTATATTAGCATGATTGCTGCAAAAAAACAAGGCTTGTTTTATTATTTTCTGAATTTTTAATACAATACTATTTGTAATCTTTATTCTTCATCCATATCAGTGATTAGGCAGAAATCTCCTCATCCGCCTAAAAAACTCTCTTAACCGGCAACATTATACTAAACTTAGTACCGCTGCCCAGCTTGCTCTCTACTGTTATTTTGCCGCCGTGCTTGTCAATAATCCATTTAGCAATAGCCAAACCCAGTCCGGTTCCGCCTTTTTCCCTTGAACGAGCTTTATCGCTGCGGAAGAAGCGGTCAAACACACGCTGCAAGTCTTCGGGTGGTATTCCCTGGCCGGAATCTTCAACAGCCACTGAAATATTGCCGCCATGTTTTGTCGCTGTTATAAAAATTTTCCCGGGCGGCAGGGTATATTTTATCGCATTGTCCAAAAGTATCACCAGTAACTGATGGAGGCGTTCCCTATCTGCGGTTAGTTCCAATTGTTCACTTATTTCCGCCTGCAGGGTGATGCCCTCCATTTCGGCCAACGGGACAAACTGTTCGGCAACAGCATTAATTAATTCGTTTACGCTCACCAGGCTAAGTTTTAACTCACTTTGGTTGGCATCAGACCTTGCCAGAGTAAGCAAGTCAGAAACCAGCTTAGTCATTCGCCTAGTTTCTCTAGCAATGTTGGTAACTCGAATACTTTCTTCTTCAATGGTATGATCCGGGTGCCTGAGCATCAATTCGGCATTGCTTTTTACCACAGCCAGTGGTGTCCTAAGTTCGTGGGAAGCATCAGCAACGAACTGTTGCTGGCGGTCCCAGGACTTCTGAATAGGAACCATTGCCCGCTTCGCCAGATAGTAGCCGGCAAGAATAATAATGAGAACCCCGGTTATCATGCCGCTCGCAATAATAATCAGCAAGTGTCGCAGCGAGGCCACTTCTGAATCCACTAATGTTATGGCAATAATGCCGTTGATAGCGATTGGGCCACGATCTGTCATCAATAAATTATCTTCGAACGGATAAGGAAAGGTTATAACCCGGTAAGAATGATTTTCGAATTCTTTAGTAACTATTCTATCATCCGGTTTCTGATCCTCCACCAGTTCGCTTAAGCGCGTGATGTCGTTATCATCAGTATAAAATATATTAACAGTTCCTCCATTAACATCGCGCAACATGATAATTACACGCGGATCAAATAAAAAACGGTTGCGGCTCTGCGGAATAATCCGACCATTGACTATTCGAAAGTTAGTTGCCTTGAGCCGCATGGCATCGTCAACTTTGTCAAAAAGTCGATAGGATATATAGCCGTAGATTACTGTCCCGAAAACCATGAAGATAATTAAAAAAACGATCGAATTCATAGCCGACAAACGACGTAATGTACGCTGAAACATCCTATTTCTCCTTAAACATAAAACCCGCGCCCCGCACAGTTTGCAGTAAACTTTCCCGCCCCATCGGGGCTAGCTTTTTGCGCAGATAATGAATATATAAATCAACAACACTAATTGTGGTTTCCGATTCGAAGCCCCACACTCGGTCAAAAATTTGTTCTCTAGTTAAAATCTGCTCTTTGTTTAAGACCAAGAATTCCAGCAATTCATATTCCTTGGCCGTTAACCCCAGTGGATGGTTATCAATAAACCCGTCGCGCAATTTGCTATCGACCCATATACCGCCATAACCAATCTTGCCGTCATTTGCAAGCGAACCACTGCGCCGTAAAAGCGCCTTAATTCTAGCCAAAAGCTCCTGAATGGCAAACGGCTTGACTAAATAATCATCCGCCCCTGTTTCTAATCCGCAAACCCTGTCATCTACACTGTCCCGCGCTGTTAACAATAAAATAGGCAGAGTATTGCCTTTAGACCGGATTCTTTTCACAATTTCAAGACCGTTAATCTCAGGCAGCATAATATCCAGTATCATTAAGTCATAAATACCCTGTTCAGCTAAGTATAATCCTTCATCACCGACGGCAGCTTCATCTATAAAATAGTTCTCCTCTTTTAATAGTGAAACGATGGCCTCCCGCAGTGCATGATCATCTTCCACAACTAAAATCTTCACCAAACCACTCCTTGTTCCTTACGCCGTATGTTCATAGCGCAGGTAAGAGCTTTCTGCCCACACATAGTACACTTACCCAAAGCGTAGGCCATTATTCCTTTTCTGTCAAGACATGCTTATTATCATCTACGGCTGCCGTATGTTGCTTAGACGAAATATATGTCAAGACACTATCCACCTGCGCATTCTTTTCCGCTATCGACACCGTTTGATCTTTTATACTAAAGCTTTCAGCCGCAATATCCGGTTCGGATATATAGACCATGGCCGCGACCGGCGAGGCCATAATCAAAAACGTCGTGACCAGACTTAGAAATCCGCTTACCATGCGATGTATTATTTTTTTCATTTTTTTCACCTCTTCCTCAGACTATTCGTTTCCTAAAATAATGTTTTCATTATACATTGCATTTTTTTGTTTTGTTTTAGAAAATCGCTCGTAAAAAATAAAAGACTGCGAAGACCCATACGGGCTCCACAGCCTTGTAGATTAGCTAAAACTATGTTATAGATCCATAATTATGGGCAAAATCATCGGTCTGCGCCCAGTCTTCGAGAACAAATACTTAGTCAGTGCTTCCCTAATACCTGATTTAAGTGGAGCCCACTCGGTAATCGGCTGATTTTCAAATCGCTCTAAAACACCTTTGACTATGTTGCGAGCTTCGTCAATCAACGCATCCGAATCCCGCACATATACAAATCCCCTGGAAACAATGTCCGGCCCATCCAAAATACAGCCTTTTGCCTTATCCAGTGTAACGACAACAATCAAAACCCCGTCCTGGGATAATTGCCGTCTGTCCCGGATTACAATATTGCCGACATCGCCAACCCCTAATCCATCTACAAAAATTTTTCCAGAAGCAACTTTACCAGCAAAGCGTCCTGTCTCAGCAGTAAATTCAAAAACATGACCATTCTCGCCAATAAAGACATTTTCTTTGGGTATTCCAATTTCATTGGCCAGCCTGCCATGTTGTTTAAGCATTCTGTGCTCGCCATGAACGGGAATAAGATACCTAGGCCGGGTTAGATTCAAAATAAGCTTAAGTTCTTCCTGGCTGCCATGGCCAGAAACGTGAATTCCTGATCCCCGCTCGTAAACAACATTTACGCCAAGTCGCATTAATGCGTCGATCGTCCTCCCGACTGAGCGTTCATTGCCAGGTATTGGTGTAGCGGCTATAAGTACGGTATCACCCGGAGTCAATTCTAAGCTGCGATGGTTTTTTGAGGCTAACCGGCTAAGAGCTGCCATGGGCTCACCCTGGCTGCCGGTAGTCAAGATCAGGATCTGATTATCAGGATAGCGGTTGATTTCTTCAACCCCAATCAAGACCCCCTCAGGTATGTCCATATACCCCAACTCGGCTGCCTTATTCACAACCGTAACCATACTCCGGCCAAGCAGAGCTACTTTACGTCCGTAAGTAATCGCTGAATTAATTGCCTGTTGTAATCTCGACACATTCGAGGCAAAAGTTGTCAATATAATCCGGCCTTTAGTCGACGCAAAATATTCATCCAAAACTTCGCTTACAGTACGTTCGGACTTAGTATAACCGGCGCGCTCGGCATTTGTACTATCAGAAAGTAATACCAGCACTCCCTGGTTACCTAATTCAGCAAATTTATGAATATCAATCATTTTGCCGTCAACCGGAGTTTGGTCTATCTTGAAATCCCCGGTATGAACAATCGTTCCAATCGGAGTTTTTAAAGAAATAGCCAATGCATCCGAAATCGAGTGGTTAACACGGATAAAACCAACCTCAAACTGGCCCAGTTTTATAGAATCACCAGGAGCAACAGGAATAAGCCTGCGGTCCGATACATCATATTCCTTTAAACGCCCCTCAACCAGACCTAAAGTCAGCGGCGATCCGTATACAGGCACATCTACCTGCCGCAGCAAATAAAACAACGAGCCAATATGATCTTCATGACCATGAGTTAAAACAACAGCCTTAATTTTGTCCTTATTTTCAATAAGATAAGTCATATCAGGTATTACTAAATCAATACCCAACATGTCTTCTTCGGGGAATGCCAGGCCTGAGTCAATAACAATTATATCGTCACCATAACGGAATACCGTCATGTTTTTTCCGATCTCACCAAGCCCCCCCAGCGGAATGATTAAAAGTTTTTCGTTAGTATTCAAGAGAACCTCCATAAAAATATATAATATTATTAAAATTCGATAAACAGTAGCAGCTTATCCTCATTTAGGCTTTTATTCCTCCATAAAAGTAGCTGCTTCTACCTGGACTATTTTTCTTTTAACTCCACTTAATCGGTTGGGAGTCTTAGAATAAGTTCAGCCCCAGGTAAATAAGACATGCTTGCGCCGTTCATTAGTTGACAGCGTAAATAACTTTTGCCAATAACAAAAATCAAGCTTGCTGTTGAGACAGAGTAGACTTAACTTCAGGCGGGGTTTAGCCTCATCTGAAAGTTATCGCCCTTATCCCGGGATTTATCCGATCGCCTATACCCGTACTTAGAGGTGGTTAATCGCAGGATAAATTTAGACTAGGACCCCGGCGGTCCTAGTTTTTACTCAACGTTACATTATCATCCGCACAATATGATTAAACTTAACGCCGATCTCTAACTAGTCCCTCTATTATATACAAATGACGCGTATTTTGCAAATTTTAGCGCAAATGGCTCATTGTTGGAAAAAGTAAACCAAGCTGTTTTAACTAAAAATCCTTTAGAATAATTAAGTTGCTTAAAGTCTTTTCACTATATATTATTTACATAATCCTATATAAATATTTACTGCAATACCATCATCCGCTAATTTAACAACTCTTACCTGCGACACAGGCAGTCCTCCTTGTCCATTTTCATCGATAAGCAAAGTGGGCGGCGATATTAGTAAAACTACTACAAGCATTAGCGCAAACCATATTCCCCATCTCAGAAATAGCACTTTGCGAAAGCGGACAAAATATCCATTGTACATAAATAAAAAAATAAGTCTTGCTTATAACAAGACTTATCCCTAAAAAATGCTTTATGCGAAAGATACGAGTACCATGGTTCTGTACATTATTGCTTATTGGTTTTTTCCTATCACACCTAGCCGCTTAATAAAAAAGATTTTCTCCAACAGGATAATCGCTTTGCGGTAGAGATCAGGCAAGTCCGGATGGTAATAAACAATTATACCGTCAACTATTTCTTTATTATAACGGTCTATACTATTGTTAACACCCAATCGCACGGATGGGCGGCGAGGTACCGGCCCGCAATTACCACCTTTTCAAATCCCCAGCGGCCGTTCAACAAGTTCAATAGAAACGACGGGGTCGGCGGCCTTATTGAGAATATAAGTTTTGGCTTCAGGTTCGATAATAATCTGCAAACAACGTTCCCCCTTCTCAATTACTTTCGTACTTACTATTGGCAACAGAGCCTGTTTTTCTTTCTCACTGAACATTGATATTATGAATTATTTTACCCACATAGCTAACATTCCTCCTTTTTATTAAAATGCCATTTTGATGCAAAAAGAGCGGGACTAAGTGCAGTCCTGCTCCTTTGTTCCTGTATGTATTTGGGCAATTACTAAATAGATTCAAGCTTAACTTCCGATTTTGCATTAGCCAGTGACAATAAGTATCCTAATACCGCTCCGACGATTGCGGGTACCAGCCACCCAAGACTAACATCGAATAACGGCACATACTTACTAAAGAACTTGTGTACAACACCCAAGGGAAGGTTAGCTGCCACCAGCCCGTCAACAACACTTACAATCGTTGTAAAAAGCAAGCTGCCGCGATACACTTCCGAACAGCTATTAAACAGCGGGTCCAAGAAAGAAAGAAAAATTAACACGATAACCAAGGGATAGATACTAACAAGCACAGGCACCGAAAAAGATATCAGCTGCGTTAAACCAACATTGGCAATAACAGTACTGAAAGCTGACAATATAAATACCAGCATCCGGTAATTCAGTTTTGGGAAAAATTGTGCGAAATACGTAGCACAGGAAGATACTAATCCGATACTTGTCGTTAAACACGCAAATAAAATTGCCAAACCTAAAACCAAGTTGCCAAAAGAGCCATAGTACAGATTCGCCGCCTTGGATAATATGATTCCGCCATTTGCTGCTTGCCCGATTGCCCCTACGCTGGTAGCGCCAAGATAAGCTAGTGAAACATAGACAATTCCCAGGAATGAGGCAGCTATCAAGCCGGCCCCTGTACAAACTTTGGTGATTTCTTTGGCGCTTTGTACACCTTTGCTCTTAATTGCGTTAATAACGATTATACCAAATACGATTGAGGCTAAGGTATCCATTGTTAAATACCCTTCCTGAAATCCCTTAAAGAAGGCATAGCTTTGATATTGGCCGGTCGGAGCCTGTGGTACTCCCATTGGGCTGATAAAAGCCTGGATTACCAAAAAGCCTAACATAATCAGCAGAGCCGGCGTTAATACCTTGCCAACCCTGTCAACAATTTTGGTGGGATTTAAGGCAAGCCAGCAGGTAACTGCAAAAAACACCAGCGAATAGATGATAAGTCCCACGCCTTGACTGGCAGCCTCGCCTGACAAAAAAGGCTTAATACCGATTTCATAGGAAACTGCCCCGGTACGAGGGATGGCGAACAAAGGTCCAATAGTTAAATATGTACTCACCATTAAAACAGTGGCAAACCGCGGATGAACTTTTCTGGCTAAAGCCCCGGCGTCACTACTCCCTGACAAACCGATAGCCAATACTCCTAAGAGCGGTAAGCCAACCCCGGTGAGTAGAAACCCAATCATAGCCGTCCATATATTACTACCTGCCGCTTGTCCCAAGGCAGGTGGAAAAATTAGATTTCCTGCGCCAAAGAAAAGAGAAAACAACATGAGCCCAATGGCCAGTGTATCCCCAAATGATATTTTTTTTGCCTCCATTTTAAACATCCTTTCCGTAGTTATATCGTACCATTATATTACATGTTTACAATAAAATCAATTTTATGTATCCTTATTTTGAACTTATATCTGTTACCACAGGCTATTTCCTCTTGAAATATAAAACCAGCAAGCCCTGCAGTGGCTTGCTGGTCTATGTTAGCAATTATTAGTTTGCTTTATTACATTTTTTAGGCAATATACTTATTGATATTGCCAACTACAAAGCTTTCTTTCCAGGTAGTCAATGGTGCTAAATAGCGTTAAACCAATGCTGCTTAACGCAACAATGCCTGAGTACATCTCCAGATAATTGACGCGCAGCCAGGCATCCATGATGAAATACCCCATCCCGTATTGAGTGCCGAAGGTTTCGGTAAAGAACAGCACCGATACGGCGGTAGCCATTGCTACCCGCAATGAGGTTAAAAACTTAGGCATCGAGGCTGGAATTAATATTTCCCGGAAAATATCAATGTAACTGGCCCCTAGCGAATACATGGGGAAGTACGCTTCCTTGGGAATGCTTTTCACACCGTCCCGAACTGCCACAATAACCTGGAAAACCACAATTAAGAATATCATCAATATCTTAGAAATTTCCTCAAGGCCAAAAATCAGCATAACAACAGGCAAAAGCGCAATTTTAGGAATAGGGTAGGTTAAATAGACAAGCGGTGAAAATAACTTGTCCCACGCGGAAAAGTAACCCATACAAAGCCCCAGAGATATGCCCACAAGTATAGCTAACAGCACTCCGGCGACAATCCGCCAAAGACTGTAAAAACCGTGAATAGCAATCTGAGACACAAAAATTTGGGTCAAGTTCACCATGACCGCTTTAGGAGAAGGAATAATCGGCAGATTAACCAAACTGGCAATAATCTGCCAAATTACAAAGAATATAATTGTGCCATATAGATACCAAACTCCCGGTCCTCTTTCGTTCACTTTGACCAATCCTCTTTTATCATCTTTCTTAGCTCAATACACAACTCAAAAAAAGCTTGTTGATTTCGGACGTCTTCCAGCCCGAACAAGGGATTATCAATAACCTTGCTGACAGTTCCGGGAGCCGCTGACAAAATTACAATTTTCCGTCCCAAATAGACGGCTTCTTCAACATGGTGGGTAACTAAAATAGTCGAAACAGAATGTTGCCGCCATACCTGAAGAAATACGTTTTGGATTTCCTCACGAGTCATAGCGTCAAGCGCAGAAAAAGGTTCATCCATTAATAACAAGTCAGGATCTAAGAGAAAAGCGCGCGCTAAAGCCACCCGCTGCTGCTGACCGCCGCTTAACTCCCCCGGATAACGGTATTCGAGGCCGCTAAGTCCTAACAGTTGCAGCATGGCTGATAAATTCTGGCCACTATCCTTAGTATTTTTATGCTTTAGTTTTACTCCAAGACGAATGTTCTCATAAATGGTTTTCCAGGGCAGCAGCCCGTAATTCTGCGGAATAAAACCAATAGTCTGCTGTTTTGGTGTGACCGGCTGACCACTTATTTCAACAAGGCCGTCGTACCGGGTAACTATCCCTGCCATTACCTTGAGCAGCGTTGATTTACCACAACCGGACGGGCCAATGATAGCACAAGTTTCACCTGCGGCAAACTCCAGGTTTATGTCTTTGAGCACAGGATACGAAACCCCTCTAGCCTCATAAGAGACGCTTAACTGCTTGATCTGAATCATAGTTATTGCCTGATGAACCGGTTATCAACCAAGTCAGAATAAGTATATTTGCTCTGAATAAGCTGCCTAGTGAAGAGCCAGTTCACGACATCATCAACATCTTTTTGTTCTGGCGCCATGGCCTTTTTATAGTTCGGCAATACCAGTGTGCCCTTCACATCTTTCGGGAAGCCGGCTTTTTCGATAACCAAATCTATATAATTTTCCATCGGTTCTTTGGCCAAATAATCGATGGCCTTATTATAAGCCCGGTACATAGCTTGCAGCTCTTTTTCCTTTTCGGTTACTGCTTTCGTCGTGAACAGCATAACACCAGGATTAATGCCCAGTTTATCCGAGGAGTTAATTAGTTTGGCGCCATTCTTAATTGCTACAGTTGCCATAGGTTCCGGCAAAGTCGCTGCGGCAATCTTACCATTTTGCAGCATTTCCAGCCGTGCAGGAATTTGCGGAATAACTACTTTATTAATTGCATTGGCAGACAAACCGCCCTCGGTGGCAATCCTATCAGTTACATAATCAATAATAGTATTTTTGGAAATAGCCACATCTTTACCTTTTAGTTCCTGAATAGAAGCCGCTGTCTCATTTTTGCCGGCAACCATTTTATAACTGCCGGTAGTGAGTGAGGTAATTTTGGTATCAAACCCACCGGCTTTAGCAAAGGTTTCGGCCAGCATATCTGAGACAGCTCCGTCAAGATTACCGCTTTGCAGAGCACTATCCCGCTCCATCGCGCTCTTAAACGGTTTTAGCGTTACCGTCAATCCTTCTTCTTTAAAGAAACCTTTTTCCTGGGCAATGATAAAAGGAATAGAATCAACATCAGGCATAAGTCCAATGGTAAGTGCTTGCAACTGCCCTTGCTTCTGGGGAGCAGTTTCTTTTTTATCGCCGCCGCAGCCTGTTACTATAAGCATCATCATAGCGACAAACAATACAATGACCTTTCTTAGCATTTTCAGTCCTCTTTTCTTAATTTCGTCATTTTAGCATAATACTTCGACAATTACTTTGCTCTTACCTCCAAAACTTTTGTTAATCGCATTATTAAACCGCACAAGTGACATTATCAAAACTTCTCCCCAAACTTTCACCCTAGGGGAAAATTGACAATAACGCTTGTTCCCTGATCAACTGTACTATCCACCCGAATAGTCCCATCATGTTTCTCTATTATCCATTTTGCAATCGCCAGACCTAGACCGGTGCCCCCGGTTTGCCGGGTCCGAGACTTGTCACAACGGTAAAATCGGTCAAATATGTAAGGCAATTCCTCCGGCGCTATGCCCGCCCCCGTATCTTGAACAGTTACCTGCAGTTTATCGCCTCTACGCCTGTTGCTAATCGTTATCTGCCCACCGGCCGGGGTGTATTTAATGCTGTTATCCAAAAATATACGCAAAACCTGTTTTATTAGCTGCCTGTCAGCATAAATAACGGTTGGTTCATTAGCATCTTTCACCAAGGTATGCTCAGAATCTACTAATGCCGTTTCAGTAACCACTTCCTGTATTAGTTCATCCATGGCAAAAGTGGTTTTGACAATAGCCTGCGTAGCTTGTTCAGCCCTGGCAAGAAACAAGAGCTTTTCTATTAAATCTTTCATATGTTCGGTTTCACTGGCAATGGCATTTACGGCTTCCTCCAGCACCGCCTGGTCATCTTTCCCCCACCGTCTTAATAGGTTGGCGTACCCTTGAATAACAGAAATGGGCGTTCTAAGTTCATGGGACGCATCAGATACAAATTGTTTTTGTTGGTCGTAGGATGCTTCAATACGGTCAAGCATCTGATTAAATGTCTCCGCTAATTCCTTTAATTCATCATGTGAACGCACAACATCCAGCCGTGTGCGAAGATCGCTGGCAGAAATAGAGCGGGCAGTGCGGGTCATATTATCAATAGGCTTAAGCATTTTTCGTCCATTCCAGTAACCAATAATGGCAGCAAATAATACGGCCAACATAGAAAAGAGTCCTAAAAACAGCAGCAATATGGCTAGATATATTTTTTCCTTATGTATGGCTTGAGATAATTGTATTTCATAGACGTCATTACCAGCTTCGGGATAAACCCTAAGATTCATAAATTGATACCTGTCATCAAACCAAACCCCAGGTACTCCGTTAGGCCCCGTACCCAAAAAGGGTCGGCCTGACAATGTAGTTCTGGTCACGGCTTCCACGGGATAAGCGTAAAGGATCTTCCCAGTTTTATCAAGCAATATAAGCTGGATATCCTCCATTTCGGCATACGCCGTAATCGTCTCTACCGGCACCACTGCATTTTGCTTTATTTCATAGGCTATTACTTTAGCCTTGTTTTCCAGGGTAATCTGAGTTTGTATTGCCAAAAACAAGCCAAACACGCCCGTAAGAGCAAGACTCCCGGTGAACAATAGCAAGGAGAAAATTACTGCGTACATGCTTGTAGTTTTAAAGGTAATGGAAACTCTAAGCCGCTTGCTGATCTGCTGCCATAGGTACCGAAACGGGCCGGCAGCGATAGACCAGAGGAAACCCACGATGCAAAATGGCAGAGTTATCAGAAACCATATACCGAAAACTATACTTTTTACCCGTTGTATAAAACCCCAATACTTATTCATGTCTGAGGACATATCCTATTCCTCGTACAGTATGGATAAATTTTTTGTTATATTTATCATCAATTTTGCTTCGCAAATACCGGACATACACATCAACTACATTGGTATCTCCCTGATATTCGTATCCCCAAACGGCCTCAAGAATTTTGTCTCGAGACAAAACAACATTTTTATTTTCTGCTAAGTAATGCAAGAGATCAAATTCTTTTTTCGTCAAATCTACTCCCTCACCGTCCAGGCGTACCGAACGCTCGCTGCTATCAATGATCAAATCACCAATTGCAACCTGTATTTTTGCGATTGTCAACCCTCTTTTCTTAAGTGCAACCCGTAGTCTGGCCAGCAATTCTTCTATAGCGAACGGTTTCGTCAAATAATCATCCGCTCCCATGTCCAGGCCCATAACTTTATCAGTGACAGCATCTTTTGCTGTCAGCATAATAACGGGAATATCGGTCGACTGGCGCAAACGCCGTAACACCTCCATGCCGTTTAACCCTGGCAGCATAACATCCAATATTACCAAATCAAACTGCCCCTGTATTACTTTATCAAGTCCGGCGCGGCCGTCGTGGGCCTGCTCTACCAGATAGCCTTCATGAGTAAGTTCCAATTCTAAAAACCGGGCGATTTTAACTTCGTCTTCGATAATCAAAATGTGTTCCCCTGACATTTCGTTCCTCCCATTCTGATGCCGTTCATACCTATTATACCAACTTTTCAAATAACTTCTGACAACATTTCGCTAAAATATGTAAGACGGGGAGCCTCAATGGCTCCCCGCAATTTTGATTACTTATTCAAGGCGGCAGTTACTTTATCACCAACAGCACCGGTAACAGCAGAGACTTTTTCTAAGGCCTCATTCACATTAACGTCCCCGCCGTCCGATTTTTCAAACCGCAGTGTATGTTTCGTGAATAACGCAAGTAAAGCGGCACCGATCATGATCGGCGGAAAAAGGATAATGGCTATGGCCAAAATAGAAACCGGTATATTAATTACGATATTATCGGATTTCTTAATTACAAATTTGTACTCGTTTCCTGTTCTGATGATAGATTTAGCGGTATCCTTTATTGCAGTCCAAACAGTTTTAGACGTATCTGCGTTCTGGGAAGGTGTATTTACTTTATTTTGTTTCTCAAGATGCACAAGCGTCTCGACAATATCGTAATTGCACAATTCCAGTGCTTCCTTAGCTTCGGCATAGGTAACATTGGCTCTTTCTCTGATGATTTCAATTTGTTCAAGCAAGTTTTGCATTACTGTGTCCTCCATTTAGTTAATTATTTAGGCTATGAGCTAAGTATAATCTCCTACCATTAAAGAACTTTTAAATGAAGATTAGAATTTGATTAAAATTTTAATCTTCAATTCGCGTTAGCATAAAAAAACCGAGTGCAGCCGAAAGCCGGCACCCGGTTACTACTCATTCTGTCTTAGCGAAATTCCTGCGAAGCTTTATTTCTATATTCTTGTACTTCTGTCGTTAATTTATAGTCATTTTTCTTTAATACGGACAAATAATCACTCATTACTTTAGAAAAGTTGCCGTTCGTTGCGGTAAAGGAAGCTGACAAATAGGCTTGCTTGGCTTCCGCGGTCATTTGGTTATCTTCGTAACTAAACAACGGTGTATTGTTTGCTCCATAGAGTGCAAACACAGTATATCGTTTGAGCAACTCCTGCACATCCTCCACTTTAGCAGAGTTGCCGAATTCTTTAATAAACCGTTCTTGGTCTGAAGCCCGTTTGAGTATCTCAGTCCAGCTGATCATCAGTCCGGCATCCTTAACAGGTGTCTTATCCGATTCCACCGCCATGATATCGATATATGCAGCTATATCCTGAGGCATAGCACTGCAATATTTCTTGTAGGCAGAATAGTCGATAACCGGGAAAAACATGCCTTCGGCGGTTTCCACCTTGAAGCCGCTGTTCTTGACCTCAAGCAATAAGTCTTTTACTGTTTTGTCTTGTACAGTATGGAGGTAGCTGTCGGATATGCCCTGCCGAAAGCCTTTCGCCACAACTTGCTGCACTTGTTCACCAGCAAATTTATCTTGAAATTGCGACAGCCTTTCCTTTTGTATTTGTTCCAGACCGCTGAGCATAGCCGCCGCATTCTCCGAAGAGACAGCTGTCAAATTGCTGTCAATAAACGTAATGATTTCCGGAATTGTGACCGTTTGCTTCTTAAGCAGCGCCGAAAAATCATCCATAATGGCCTTTTCCTTGGCCGCTGTATCTTGGATCGCCTGTTGTTTAGCAGGATCGGCGACAGAGCCGGACGCTTTGTCGGTCCCCCCTCCTATTGCCATCGCCAATGCCAAAACCAACGCTATTCCCGTTAACTTTTTTATCATTTTAATCACATTATGTTCCTCCAAAGTCTAATGTTTATACATTATTATAAACGTAAAAACCTCACCAAGGTAACGGAAACTGTTATGACAAATTTATTCCAAACACAGATTTGTTGAATCCTATCTAAAAACCATCACAGTTTTTTCTAAATTATTTATTTGTAAAATTGCGAAAATTAACTTGAAGAAACAAATTTCAAATGAAATTCTAAAAATTAATCTATATAATAACCATCAGTACAGACCATTCTAAACTTCAAATAAAGGGGGATACCACAATGTTTAGTGGTTTACTAATCGCCGTATTAATTGTGGGCTACCTATTCTTCTTATATCAAGTCAACAGAATTCTCAATTTAAGTTAAGATACAGTAGACTAACCTCCGCTGGGGTTTAATCCCGCCTGGTGGTTAGTCATCGGATAAAGGTCAGCTCACAAAATGCAGGGTCTACAACAGGCCCTGCGTTTTTTTCATCCTGATAGAAAATATAACTTTCGCCTGGATAAGAGCAATATCGACTTTCTGCTTTCGCCAAAGGCTCGGCGCAAGCCGTGTTTTCGTTATAGTTATTTATAAGAATCTGCACCATGATAGTTCCTCTCTTACCGCATATACTAAGTAAACCTTTGTAGTAATTGATAGTAGGGAGGATTATAAATGCACGATGATTTACTGGTTATTGGCAGTACACTATTTACATTGGGGTTACTGCTATTAATCACCCGGATATTGGGAAGAAGAACATTATCTGAGCTTACCTTTTACGATTTCGTAATCGGCTTAATTATCGGCCAAATTGGCGGATCAATGATTACTGACCCGGAGTTTAGCCTGCGTAAAGGCACAGTGGGCTTAGTATTGGCTACATTATGGATTTTAGCTCTAAATCTACTGTCTTTAAAATCGATACCGGCCCGGAAACTCATTGAGGCAGAACCGTTAATGGTCATACACAAAGGCAATATCCTAGAAGACAACCTCAAAAAACGGTACTACAATGTCAATGATCTGCTAGAAATGCTTCGTGAGCAGGGAACCTTTAACCCTCAGGAAGTGGAATTGGCAATCATAGAATCTGACGGCCAACTTAGTATCTTGAAAAAACAAGAATATCAGCCAGTAACAGGCAAAGACCTGAACTTGTCTGGTCAACCCCTCAGTACCTCTTCTTATTTAACCGGTAAGGAGCTAATCATTAACGGAAAATTCATCGAACAAAACCTTACCCGGATTGGTTTAACGACAGAGCAGCTCAATCAACAATTAGTTACCCTCGGTATTACTAATGTAGCTGAAATAACTCTAGCCATGATCACCCCTGATGGTAAGCTGTATGTTGACAAAAAGAGGGATCCTATATCTTGACATACCGTTTGCCTTTGTGTCCCCCAAATTCCACCTTTCCTCGTTATAGTTCCAGCTTGAATATTATCAACGCTTGCCGAGCCTTAGCGAAAGTGGAAGCCGCTGCTCTTATTCAGGCAAAAGTTATGCCTTCCATCAGGACTAAAAAAAACTCCCCTGCCGATAGCAGGGGAGTTACTTTTCTTAGTAGTTTTTGTTGCTTTGGAAGCAGTCTCTGCAATAAACAGGACGGTCATTGCTCGGACGGAAAGGAACCTGAGTTTGAGCACCACAAGCAGAGCAAGTTACATCAAACATTTCGCGTTGTTGGAAACCGCCGCTGCGGCCGCCACGGTTGTTTTGTTGCTTACGGGCTGCTCGGCATTCCGGGCAACGGCCAGGTTCGTTGGTGAAACCTTTTTCTGCATAAAAATCTTGCTCCGAAGCAGTGAATACGAAGTTTGCACCGCAATCGCGGCAGGTTAATTCTTTGTCTTGTGCCATATTAAATAGCCTCCTCAAATTTTGTTACCCCAATAGTCCTTAAAAATCACTCATTGGGCATCTCGACAATGCTTGAGAAGACTAATGATAATTTACCATTTCTATTATAAGGGCTATTTAAGTATACTATAAGACCTAATAAAAGTAAAGCTCATATCCGGAATTTTTTTGAAAATATTCTTTAAAGTCTGTAAAATTGCTACTAATTCCCAGATTTATGACCACCGGAAGCCATTCCCGCCGGCTTTATACCAATTACGGGAAAGTTCCAGCCGTATTTGATACAACAAAGACGTAAACCGGTAGTCACAGCAAAACAAACATATAAGGGTATATTGCCGGTAAAATAAAATTGCAAATAGAAAAAACTGATAGCGCCTACAATTGTTGTCATGGCATAAACCTCTTGCCTGAAAACATACGGGATTTCCTTAACAAAAACATCCCGTAAAACCCCACCGCCAATACCAGTAATAACAGCTACTGTTGTTACAGCAAAAACTGTGCTCAAATTATGGACCAGAGCAAGATTGGCGCTAGTCGCGGTAAAAGCCCCCAAGCCGATGGCATCGCATATTTGGATGGTATTTTTAAATTTGTCCAGCCAACGGTAGGTAAAACAAGCACCCATAGCGGATAAAGCGCTGACGATAAAAAAAGTCGGATCACGAAAAGTCAGTGGCGGAGTATTTCCAAGAATTACGTCCCTTAAAATACCACCGCCGATCGCAGTGGTTAAGGCCAGTACCAGAACACCGAAGATATCCAGCCTTTTGTTTATTCCCGCCATTGCTCCGGAGATAGCAAAAGCAATAACTCCTATAATTTCAAATATACTCCAAGCTGTCATTTTCAAATTCTCTCCTATAAAGTAGACTGCAACTACTATTTAATTAAGCCGCAACAGAAACCCCCATAACGTAAATTGTTATAGGGGCCTTGATTTTTATACTACAAGATTCAGTTTACCAGCTCAAGAAAACACCGTCAATTATTATTTAAACAACGTATACAGTATACAATGTTTTTAAGCAAAGTTCAATACAGTTACTTCTGCTAAATTAATGTCAAATACTTAGCAAAACTAATGCCTACCCAGGTGGCAAAAAAGCCAATTATACAATTTCCCAAAATATTATAGGCCGCAAATGCAGTATCGGCCTCTTGCAGTAATTTAATAGTTTCATAACTGAAAGATGAAAACGTTGTTAGTCCTCCCAAAAAACCGGTAGTTATAAACAGCCGCCACTCCGGCTTGGTAACAACCTTCTCAGTAACCAACGCCATAAAAAAACCAATTATGAAGCAGCCAGCAACATTAACAAATAAAGTGCCATAGGGAAAATCAGAACCAAAGCGGCCGGCAGCCCACGAAGACACCAAGTATCTTGCCACCGAGCCGATCCCGCCTCCAACTGCAACTATAAGAACGCTTTCCACTGTATCAACTTCCTTGTCTGCAAACCCTACCGTTTCGGTGGTTCTTTGCCGTATTTTATTACTTCAATATCTTCTATCGTAACTAAGCCTTCCTGCATCATTTCATCTAAAAAAGGCAGAAATTTATTAATGTATTCTTCACTATCAACAATTTCAACAAGAATGGGTAAATCGCTGGATAAGTCAACAATACTTGCCGTATGGATCCTACTGTTGGCCCCATACCCCATTAACCCGCGAAATACCGTAGCTCCCGCTAAATCCAATTCCTTTGCCTTTTCAACCAGGGCATGATATAAAGAACGGTGTTGCCAACGGTCTGATTCCCCGATATAAATCCGTAATCGTTTTGCTTGACTTGCAATTTTCGGCATTAAGATCCCTCCTTAAAGTCTTCTAATAGACTCCCGTTCTTCCTTCTTTTATCCGATGACTAGCCCGCTCTAAAACTCCCCCTTCTCCAGCGGGAGTTAGAGCGGCTAAGTCCCTGGCTAAGGGCGACTAACCTTCAGTTGGGGTTAAACCCCCTCTGAAGCTAAGTCTACTTTATGCTGGTAGGAAGACTTTTACTCTATGCATTCAAAAGCAAAACAACAAACTCCTACCATCACTGGTAGGAGTCATCATTGCTTATAGCAAATTTGCGGCGAACTCCATCGCCCAAAGCACTCAATTATAGGTAAATTATAGCAGTAAAAATAGCCTGAAGTCAATGTGCAGATAAAAAACAAAAAAAGAGCCCGAAGGCTCTTATAAGTTTTTCTACAAACATCTATGTTTATTCTCTAAATAAGCTTCAACTTTGATTACTAGAACTAAGAAAATAACGCAGGCTGACAACGTTATCGCTATCCCAGTAATCATTGCGTACACCTCCTTATTTAATTAGTTCTGTTAACTTTAGTATACAACAACCGACCTTGTTTTTCAATCTTCAGTCTATTAAAACCTAGTTATGTAGCCTCTTGCTGTTAACTTAGTTTTTTCTTCAAAAATAAGACTGTTCCTTCGGTAATAATGTATGCACCATATTACCATTGAGGAACAGTTGATCGCACAAATATTTATCTTAGCAAAAAAATTCATAGTTTACTTCAATACATCTAATGTTTCGGTTGCCCGTCTAGTTTCGCCTTGGCTGGCGCAAATAGTAACTTATTTCAATACATCCAATGTTTCGGGTTGCACACCTCCGCTATTGATATACTGTGTCAGATTAATACATCTAATGTATCGGTTACCCAAAATAAACTGACGGGTTAGATACACATTGACTGATGCATTTCAATACATCTAATGTGCAGGTTACCCAGAGCTTGCTTTCTGCCCTGCGTAGAAAAAGCATATTCAATACATCTAATGATCCAATCACAAAATTACTATTTACAAGCCTTTCGCCGCCCTTCCCAACAAACCCTGCTGATAAGACAGGCAAAATGCTCCCGATTAGAAAAAGTATAATATCCTATTGCCATCCTGCAGCAAATCACCATTTTTAACTTGTTTTACAGCGCAGTTGGTAAAGAACAGTTGATCAAATATATAAAAGTTATGGTCTGGCTGCAACGCTACCGGAGCACGCTCGGCAAATATGTAAGCTGGTCTATCCGCAAAAGTTTGCGAATCGTCGATTGCATCCAAATCACCGGCGAATAACGAATTTATAAATTGCAATCCAGCGCGTTCCATAGATACTAAATCGCAACATTCTACATTAGTAATTGCGGCCGGAAAATCATTTTTCCCAAGATAGGGTATATAGACACACCGTTGTCCGGTTAGATAAGCTAAAAGCTTGTCCCCTAACTCTTGCTCAATATCTCCTCTTATAAGATATATTGTCCAGGCGGGATTTTCCAACCATTGTTCATACACCTGCAAATTTCCGCCAGCTTCTCTGGAAGCATGGCCACTGCTGTTATTAAAGTATTGAACTTTCTTGGCAAAATAACCCCGTTCCGCTTCCGGTACTATTGCCAGCTTAATTCCTGTGAGCCTTGCATAGAATTCCGGAAAAGTCTTCTTATGTTCACCATATAGCCTGTTTTCCCGGTAGCCGCTCAACCCCAGTATAGCACCCAATAAACCTAACAAGGCTATCCGGTGGATGTTATTATAGGTAAAATATACTTTCTCATTTACATCCGGCTTGCGAAAGCAGGCTGCATCTCCTGATAATCTGAACTTTACAGCTTTGATTTTATTCATCTATGCCTCGCACCCTTAACTTTTCTTGGCTATTGCCCGCCCAAACAAATCAAACTTCTTGCACGATAAACTGCCAAACTCAATATCAGTATCCACGGGATTGTAGTAAACTTCAATATTATCAATATTTACCTCTAATCCCTTGAGCAAATCGGCGACCTTAACTAAACTAATCGTATTACGGCCATTTTTCTTACTAAATTCGACATACCGATCCAGATTTGGCAAGTACAACTCACTGTTTTCTTTGCAGGTGACAAATAAAGCAAACTCATTCTCACTACCGTTCTTACTGTTGGTATGAAAAGCAGTTGCCGCTACCAAACAGCCTTGCTTAAACTTATTGTAGGCTTCCTTAGTATAGCCTTCAAAGCTTTCTATATCTAGGTCCAGGTATTCCAGATAATTGCCTGGGTTTACTGCAACCGGGTAAAAATAATGAGCTTCATCTGTTACTATCTTGCTTCCAACCGTTGAAGCCGTTGCGTCTTCCCTCTTCTCACTCGAGTTGCGGTATGGTGAAAGTATTTCCTGCGTTTCAATCTGCGTTTCTGTATATTTGTTAAAACCCTGACCGACTTGTACGGCTCCGGTTATGCTGATATTTTGTTTTCTTTCAGCAAATGTAACGCCAAAATTCATAACATCAATAGCCGAAAATAGATTTTTTAGCACTTCCTTAGCAGACGTTTTATCATTAATAGCCGTATTAAAAATTTGTTCATACCGTTCCTGCAAATCCCTTGGCTGCAGTTTTCCAGCCTCATCGTCATTTTTAGTTTTTGCGCTGATTTTGTAAGACTTTATTGCTAAAACTTTTTCCCCCGCTGCCAACCACATTCTTTTAATTGGATACTTAAACGCTTTATCACTGCCAAAGATAGTGCCGTTGGAAATGCTTTTCGGTCTGGCGCTGAAATCAGCATTCCAGTTGGCCATAATGCTACGGATTGCCACAACACCATAAACACGATTATTCATTTTCATTGACTAACTCTCCTCATTCTTTACATCAAATCATATTTTTGGAGGCTACTCCAGCTAAAAACAGATCAAAGCCGGTTATTTCATCGGTTACACCATCATAAGCCATAACTGCAGCCAATATTCTGTTATAGCGATCACTTTCCAGACTCAATAAATAACTATACTTTTTATGCAATTTAACAATTTCCTGTTTAAACCTGTCAACATCTCTGGCATCTGTTACCTGATCAATAATAGCATAAGTCCGGTTTTGCGCCTGACTAACCGAAACAAGATAGCGCACTATTTGTCCGGCATAATAATAAAACTCCTGATCATTTTCGCAGACAATGTTCTCATCAGTCTTACAGACACTCAACTTATCTTTAAGACCCTCTGCTAAAGATCTTAACCGGTCACCCATTCCGTTCTTCTCCTTTATGTTGCAATATTTAAGCAGCGAAAGGCGTAGGTTAAGACCTAATGCTATTTTAGTATGCTCTACTCTTTTATAAGACTCAGTAAGCAACATTTCTTTCAGCATGCTTCGCGACAGCCTGTCAATACAACTGACAAAACCCTGCTTATCACCTTTACGAAAATAATTACGCAATGCTTCCTTGTAGCGAATCAACAAATTTACCTGAGAACTGGAAAACCAATTATTCGGTCGAGGTGCTTGACTAAAATAATTTCTTATCAAATTTTTATTGAACAACCAATCATCTACGATACTTTCCAGATCCACCAGCCTATGAACAGTTTCCGGGCTACTATTATCCAGCATCAAAAAATTTTCCAATTCTAGCGGCGGAACTAATTCACTTATCATACCTGGCAAAAAGTCGTATTCATCAATAACCGGCTGCTTGCCCCGTTCCAAATGCAAGTAGTGGACATTACGTGGTTGGGAATTGAACTTTATCGATGAAAATTCATTGCCTGTATGAATGGGCAAATACCTTTCCACCAACGGTTTCCCTTCCGCATCCTGCTGACTATCCAACCAAGTAAGCATATTTTTTGCTTCGAGCGCATCATCTATAGTTAATCGGAATGGTACGCGAAATGCTGTTGTTTTATGCTCTAAATAAGGCTTTTTCGCATTCATTCCCATGTTGCAATTTGACAAGCCGTAAAGTTTACCGGCAATATCTACATTATATTCATTTCTATTGAAAATTTTCGGGATCAAATATCGTTTGCTTTCTTGAATATACTCGGCAATATCTGCCACGAAATAGAGTTTAATATAAACATTGCTGCTTATTTTACACTTAGAAATCTGTTTCTTAAGATAGGGAATCAGGCTTACTACATATTCCTGATTATGCGTTACTATTTGATCATCAGGAGACGTAAATTGATAATTGCTTACTAGCTTGGCATCATTTGTTTGAGCAGAATACAAAGCCTGATAATATCTAATGACACTAACTTTAAAATTTTCTTCTGCATTAGCGCCTTCTGTCAATAAAGCGGCTTTAAAGGCGATTGAATAAATATTATTGCTATGAATCTGCTTTTTGGGATCAACCGACTTATTCATATCTACCAGTTGGCTATAGAAATCGGCTGTTCTAATAAACTCCCAGAGTTCTCCGCTATAGGAACCTCTTTTTTCTATATGCAGAATGTCCGGATTTTTATGATAACCATACAGTCTAAAGTACAAACCTTCTCTAAGCTGGTAGTTCTCTGTCACCAAGCTGTCACCGACCGCATTTTTTCGATAGACATCAAGCAAGTCTAGAATCATTCTTTCACCGCCTTTATATCTACTCGTAAATGCAGTAGCCCATACCGATGGAGTTTTTCTCTAATAACCCGGCGCCAAGGGCGGCAAACGCCAATTTTTGCGAAACCGGATCACTTTTCACCCCTATAATTAGCTTGTGTCCTAAAAAAGAGTTAGATTTATAAGGGATTTTTATTGGCTTTTCATTGATAATTTGAATACTTTCAATAAAAAATTCCTGCGGCTCTTCCATATCAGCAATAAAGGCACGGTATTTTTTTAAGCAATTAATATGTATCCTCTCCATTAACAATTTCAGTCCGTTTGACCTTGTCCATGACCTATTATTTACCGTCGCTACTACCGGGGTAAGACTTTTTAACTGAGCGATAGGACGATATTGAAAGTTCTTAAGTTCGGTGGCAATAATACCTGTTTTAAGCTGCGGCAACAGATATCTAAGTTTCAAAAGAAATTCCGCACTGAAAGACCGGATATGAAAAACATACGCCCGTCCTTTTTTGTAAATCCTATCAGCTTCACATGGATATAAGTTACACAGACAATAGTTTTTTAAGGTTTTCTGCCCGTGCAGTTCCTTAAGAGCGTTGTCATTGAGCATCGCCCGGGCAATCATTTTTGCCAAATATTCATACCCTTGCATTGCTTCTACGTCTTCTTGTAACAAAATAGTAGCTATTAACTCATGGTAACGCAAATTTTCACCCCCTCCTCTTTTGTTCTATACCCAGTTCATTCCAAAATCCTAATATTCCTGCCTACATTCCCATATCCACCAAACTTTTGCTAATAATTAAAATATTCTGTTCTTTGTATAAAGTTACAATATGCCCCAAAAAGAACGAAAGTATTTATTCCACTCTCCCTTCTACCAAAGTAACTATTGTAATGTATTTTACATATTATGTATTAAAAAGTTATTAGTAGGAGGGACTACCCTTGGACATTTTCTGTAAAGACGTTAAGCCATTTGTTCCCCTCACTATTCACGAGGTTAAATTTTGGCTCCGCATAATGAAAGAGCATTCCCTGTTCATCAAACTTGGCCTTCCCTGCGACCAAACTGAATTAATTAATGAAGCACAGGAATTCTATAACGTATTCGAAGACCTTCAAAAAAAAGCCTGTCGTATTGACTGTGAAGAAGATTTCAACTGTTTTATCGAACACGTAATGGTAGCTGTTAAAAGAATTTTTTGTTTCAAAAGACATCTGCTGCACTTGCTGATTGAATGCAGAATCCGTGGCGGTGCTAACTATCCTCTTCTTATTGATCATATTTCCCGGGAAGCTATGTATTTCCATAAGATACTAGAAAAATTAAGTGCGGCGATATGAAATATCCCGTTGACGCAATAGTAAGTGAAAACGTATTTTGGCTCAGAATTATGGCCGACCATATCAAGTTTATTCGTGGCCTGCTCGATCCATCTGAACGCGAAGTCTTAACTACCACTGATACCCTTAGCAATAAATTTGACCAGCTGCAGTTGCATGCACGTGATTTTGACAGTATGCTTTGGCACTTCCGCCCCAACAATGATTTTAAGCGTTTTCAAACAGAAGTAACTAATTCAATGGAAGAATTGCGAGATTTCAAAGAAACTGCCGAGGAGTTAATCAAACAATGTTCAGTGCTGTCACTCATTCCACCACTACTCGCCGATCATGTCCGTCGTGAAGCCGAGCACTTCCTTGAGATTCTTGCATTAATTCAAGATGAAATGGATGATTGCGAGCCTCCGCAAATCATTGGCTGTGACTCTGAATATCGTTAAAGGTAATGTTGTTAGAGCAAGCAGATATGTGATATTGACATATCTGCTTGTCTGTTATATCATAGAAAGAAAAAAATTAACTCCTAAAGGGGAGTAGCTCTTAGAACAGAGTCAACATACTGATGAGAAATCATCTGGCTCTGTTGTTGACATTTGTCAATTAGCGAGACCTTTAGTATGGCTATTTTTGTCATACTAGAGGTCTCGTTTTTTATATATAAGTAAACTTAGGAGGATTCATAATGACTGCATTTTTAACTTCGCTTGTGTTTGTAATTCTTGCAGAGATGGGCGACAAAACACAACTCTTGGCTATGGCCTTCGCAACCCGGTACAAATGGCAAACAGTCATGTGGGGCGTATTCGTTGCCACTATTTTCAACCATTTATTTGCCGTAGTTGTAGGCAGCTATCTTACCCACTTTATCCCTATGAATTACATCCAGATTGCCGCCGCAGTATCTTTTATTATCTTCGGTCTGTGGACAATACGTGGCGACGAACTCGATGGTGAAGATAAAGCTTCCAAACGGAGTCCCTTCTGGACTGTGGCCATAGCATTTTTCATCGCTGAGATGGGAGACAAAACCCAATTAGCTACCGTTGCGCTGGCAGCTCAATTTAATACAATTTTACCGGTATGGCTTGGAACTACTACCGGTATGATGGTAGCAGACGGTATTGGCATAATCATCGGTATCGTCCTTGGCAAAAGAATTCCGGAGCGAACAGTTAAATGGTTTGCCGCTATTATCTTTATTTTGTTTGGCCTCTTTGGTCTTTACGAATACTTACCGAATCAATATTTAACACCGGAAATAATTGCCGGCGGCCTGGTGACCACTGTCTTATTGATATACCTTGTATCGAGGATAAGCAATAGCACAGATAAACTTCCACAAAAAACAGTACGTGAAGAATAAGTCTCCATACAACGCGTACAGGCCACTCTGCCCGCATAAAAGCGGTCCCATAGGTATATCCTAAACTAATTTTTAGTTGATCCTCTATATACAAAGTACCCTATAGGGCAGACTTTTATTGTCTGCTCTATAGGGTACTTTTGTTTTTACTTAAACTGCCGTAATAGGTCATAAAAGACTAATACTCCGGTCTTCTAAGTGCTTTTTCTTTTTCAACGATTCCCTGTTCATAGACCGCAATTTTATAGTCAAGGCGTTCCAGTGTTTTCTTCATATCTTCTATTTTTGCTATGAGCTGCCTACGCTGCTCAATAAAGAGTTCTTTTCTGGCCTCAATGGTTCCATCACCTTGTTGAAACAGCCCAACATACTCAATCAATACTTCTATCGGAAGACCTGCACCGCGCATACATTTGATAAATTCGACCCACTTACAGTCTTCTTCCGTATAATCCCTAATTCCACTCTTAGTGCGGTTTACACGTGGAATTAGCCCAATGCGTTCATAATAGCGGAGTGTATCCTGGGGAATATCAAATTTTTCACTTACTTCTGTAATCGTCATACCCTTTCGCCTCCTACTATCCGGTATTATAATACTTGGAGTTAACTCCAAGTCAAGCATTTTTTTGGGGACACAGTTAAATGCATTCCCCTCCAGGATTTTGGCGGTTGCAATTCGGGCAAGCTTTTCTACAATTGATTATCGGGGTGGTTTTGGGTAAAAAAATTTATAAAAGCTCTTGACTTTGAGTGTACTCAAAGTTGTAGCATATAAAATAAACTATCAATTTGAAAATGAAGAAGGAGAATATCATGACAAAAAAATTGGGATTTGGATGTATGAGGCTGCCACTTCTGGACAAAAATGACCAAATATCTTTTGATACAGAAACAATAAACAAAATGGTAGATACATTTTTAGACAGAGGCTTTACTTACTTTGATACAGCCTATGTATATCATGGCTTTAAGAGTGAAGAAGCTGTAAGAGAAGCTTTAGTTAAAAGACATAATAGAACTGAATTTACCATTGCTACAAAACTTCCCCCCAGACTTCTACAAGCCGTGGAAGACCAGGAAAGAATCTTTAATGAACAATTAGAAAAATGCGGCGTTGCTTATTTTGATTATTACCTGGTTCACAATATTGGTGTAAGTTCCTATCAGCAAGCATGCAAATACGATACTTTCGGATTTGTTTTGAACAAAAAGAAAGAAGGTAAAATAAAACATGTTGGCATGTCTTTTCATGACACACCGGAATTACTCGAAGAAGTGTTAACTGCTCATCCCGAACTGGATTTTGTTCAATTGCAAATCAATTACATTGACTGGGACAATCCCGGCATTCAATCAAGAAGATGCTATGAAGTGGCAAGAAAGTATAACAAACCTATTATTGTAATGGAACCCTGCAAGGGTGGAAGTCTTGCCTTAGTTCCTGAAAAAGCAGAAGCACTGATGAAAGCATATAATCCCGATGCCTCCATTCCATCTTGGGCAATGAGATTCGCGGCCAGTCAAGAAGGCGTTATAATGGTACTCAGCGGCATGTCTACCATTGAACAAATCCTCGATAATACCTCATATATGACAGACTTTAAGCCGCTTAACGAGGAAGAATATAAGATTATCAATCAAGTAATTGATATTATCAATGATGATACTGCTGTTCCTTGTACTACTTGCAGATATTGTGTAGAGGGCTGCCCTAAGAATATTGCAATTCCTGATTACTTTGCCTTATATAACAGCGCTAAGCGTGCTACCAGCGATAATTTTTCAAGTCAGTTTGTTTATTATACGAACCTTACTTCCAATTACGGTAAGGCGAGTGATTGTATAGAATGTAAACAATGTGAGAAATTATGTCCTCAGCATCTCAAGATAACAGAGCACTTAAAAGATGTTTCAAAGACATTTGAAACTGCACCACCATTACCTACAAAGTAAAATGAAAAATCAAATATAGACAATAAATAATGCCATCAGATGCTATGAAATCTGATGGCATTATTACTGTCATTTTTCTAGGTAACAAATTTCTTATAGTTTATTAATTATACTGGCATTATAAGCAGCGCCGAAACCATTATCGATGTTAACTACACTGACACCGCTTGCACAACTGTTCAGCATGGATAACAAAGCCGAAAGACCCCCAAAGTTTGCCCCATAGCCAACACTTGTAGGAACGGCAATAACGGGTTTATCTACAAGCCCTCCGATAATGCTGGCCAGCGCGCCTTCCATGCCGGCAATTACAATGACTACCTTGGCGCCTCGAATGATATCCAATTTAGCGAACAGTCTATGAATACCCGCCACTCCCACATCAATAATTTTTTCCACACGATTGCCCAGAATCCTTGCTGTTTCTACTGCTTCCTCCACCACGGGCAGATCAGAAGTTCCCGCCGCAACAATGGCAATATAACTGTCAGTAGGCGGTTCCTCTCGTTTTTGGATGGTGATTGTCCTTCCCAAGGCGTTATATCTGGCATCCGCACAGATAGATTCTACCACCTCGTACATCTTTTCGTTAGCGCGGGTTGCCAATATATTATTATCCTTAGTCAGCATGAACTCTATAATGCTTTTAACTTGTTCTACTGTCTTGCCTTCGCAATAGATTACTTCCGGATATCCTACCCGTATCTCGCGATGATTATCGATCTTAGCAAAGCCTAATTCCTTATAAGGTAAATCTTCAAGAATTCCCAGGGCTGCTTCGACTTCCAGCTCATTATTCTTTATTTTTTCCAGTAGTTTTCTTATATCCGCTTTATTCATTATTGCCTCCCGCAATAGCGTAAGCTATAGGCCATACTATTTGTTTTCTCTTGTCTCGTTAAAGCTGCCAACCCGATACCCTTCCAAGTCTAACGTTACATACGTAAAGCCGAATTCCTTGAGCTTACCAGCTATTTCTTCGAGGAGTTCTGCATTGAATAACTTGCTTTTATCCTTTTTATCCACTTCAATTCTTGCCAGATTGCCGTGGCATCTAACCCGAACTGCCCGGAAGCCTCTGGCCATCATATACTTTTCGGCTTTTTCTATTTTGACGAAATCTTCTTCTTTCAGTTCGTTGCCATAGGGTATTCTTGTCAACAAACAGGCATAGGGCGGTTTATCCCAAGTGTTAAGCCCCAGTTCCTTAGATAAGTCTCTAATTTCCTGTTTTGTCAATTGACACTCTAATAAAGGACTTTTTATATTCAGTTCTGCCAGTGCCTTTAACCCCGGCCGATAGTCACCGATATCATCAAAATTGGTACCGTCGATCACATAGGGATAGCCTTCCCGCTGCGCAATGTCTTTGATCTTGCTAAATACCGCCTTTTTACAAAGATAACATCTGTTTTCCGGGTTGTGCCTGATTTCATCAATAATAGGGGCTTCCAGGATTTCAAACGTTACCCCCAGTTGTGCTACCAATTGCTTGGCCTCTTCGATTTCCCATTTGGGAATATAGGGAGATTGTATAGTCACTGCTTTGAGGTTACCGCCCAAGGCTTCTTGGGCTGCTTTCAGCAAAAAAGTACTGTCTACGCCGCCGGAGAAAGCCAGGATGACTCTTTCCATTTTTTTTAAATGATTAATCAATTTTATATATTTTTCATTTTTTATCACGTTCGTTAGCCTCCATCCTTTTCTGGACTTCTTGATATACTTTAGTAATGGGTATATTTTTTTCGCTTGCTATCCTTTTGCAATCTTCATACTCCGGTTTATACTTCACTTTTTCGCCTTGATAATATGAATTTTTAATAGTTACCTCGCCGTACTCCGTACTAATCTTGGCGAAATCTCTTTGCAGCATAATTTTTTCAACCCTGTATTTTCTAACGCCGATGGAAGTGGTCTCGCGAAAAATTACATCAAGTACTTTTTCTTCCTGCTTGGCATCGACCAATACGCTAAGTTTTGTCGCAGCCCTGCCCTTTTTCATGGAGATTGCTGTCTTAAATACATCCAAAGCCCCCTGGGCAAAAAGTTTTTCTTCTATATAACCGTATAGTTCCGGGTTCATATCATCAATATTGGTTTCCAATATATATTTTTCTTCTTTTATATCATTTCTTTGCCTAAAACCAAGATATACCCGTAAAACATTGGGGATCTCAAGCTCTCTATGTCCTATCCCATAACCAATCTTTTCAATGGAAAAGTCCATATGATCTGTAAACATGCTTACATTTGCCGCCAATATCGCAGCTCCAGTGGGCGTCGTTGTCTCAAACGGCACTATACCTGATTTCACGGGAAAATTCTTTAAAATTTCAACGGTTGCCGGAGCAGGAATGGGAATGATACCATGCGCACATTTTACAAAACCTCCTCCTAGCTGAACCGACGAAGCCATAATCTGATCCACTTGTAAATAATCTAAACACACCGCAGCTCCGACAATATCAATAATCGAGTCAACTGCTCCAACCTCATGAAAATGCACTTCATATAGAGGTTTTCCGTGAACCTTTGCCTCAGCCTCTGCAACTTTCATAAAAATAGCTAAACTTAGCTTTTTTACCCTTTCATTTAAACTGCTGTTTATGATTATACTTTCAATATCCTTTAAATTTCTATGTTCATGATGAATATGGTGATTGTCAGACTCTATACCGGTCTGAACTTCATGATGATGATGGTGGTGCTGGTGGTGGTTATGATTGTTATCGTGCATTACACTTTTTAAGACTACATTCACTCTAGTTCCGCTAATTCCTTTTTTGTTAGCCTTTTCTACCTGCAGCTCATATTCAGCATCCAGATTTAGCTTAGACAACTCCTGCCTTAGGTAAGCTTCATCCACACCCAAATCCACTAAGGCACCAAGATTCATATCGCCACTGATGCCGCAAAAACAATCGTAATACAACACTTTCATTGTCGAGCTCTCCATTACATAATTTTTATCATCTGTATCTATTTTACCAATCATTCTATTTTGTCATTAGAATAGCATCCTAATTATGTCTGCAGCTTTCTTATAGCTATTCAAACAATTCTACGACATTCTTTAATTGCTTACGAATTTCAAGCCCCTGTGGGCAATGACTTTCACATTTGCCACAGTCTACACACTTAGAGGCAAGTGCCCCCATCTTCGACCAGGCTCCATACATAAATTTTGCTTCCGGCGCACCGTCAAAAACCCAATGGTCATTATAGGTAGAAAAACTCATCGGGATATTAATACCGGCGGGACAAGGCATACAGTAAGCGCATCCTGTACAATCAACTTTTACTTTTTCTTTAAAAATTTTCTTCACTGCTTCAACAATAGCTATTTCTTTTGCTGTTAAAGAATTGGCCTCAGCTTCTTGAGCCACCTTAATATTCTCGGTTACATGATCCATGGTAGTCATGCCGCTGAGTACCACTGATACCTCAGGGTGATTCCATACCCACCTCAATGCCCATTCCGCCGGAGTTCTTTTAACGTCGGCTTGATCAATAACAGCTTTTGCTTCTTCGGGCAGTCTGGTCAGGTTACCACCTCTTAGCGGTTCCATAATGACAACGCCTAACTCTTTCTTGGCAGCATACTCCAGCCCTTCTTTTCCCGCTTGGTAGTTTTCATCTAAGTAATTATACTGGATTTGACAAAATGACCAATCATAATAATCTACTATTTCTTTGAATAATCCACCCTGATCATGAAAGGAAAATCCGGCATATCTGATTTTGCCATCCTTAATAGCCTGATCCAAAAACTCCTTAACTCCGGCCTCTTTTACCTGCGGCCAAACTTTATCATTCAAAGAATGGACTAAATAAAAATCAATTACGTCGGTCTCAAGCCGTTCCAATTGCTCATGTAAATATCGATCCATATCAGCCCTTGTTTTTATCAGCCAACTCGGAAGCTTAGTCGCTACATTGACTTTCTTCCTATAGCCGTCTTTCAGAGCTTTAGCAACAAAAGGCTCGCTTGCTCCCCCCTGGGTAAAACCGGTTCCGTGATAAGGATAGGCAGTGTCAATATAGTTGACTCCCGAATCAATCGCATGCCGGATCATAGGTATTGCTTTTTCTTCATCGATTTTAGTTGGATCATTGTCAATAACCGGCAGTCTCATACAGCCAAAACCTAAAGCAGAAACCATTTCATTTGTTTTTCCAAACTTTCTATACAACAAAATAAACCCCACCTTTCTTATTCTACTAGTAATCAAAAAATCCCCCATGGGATGCCACACTTTATCTCCTTGAAATATAGACTAGCACTTGGAGTTAAGTCCATGTCAAGTATTTTTTGAGTCGGTTGACTGCACTCCTATCCTATACAAAGACCATACCAACTGCACGGAGCCTTTCTTTATCATTAATTTTGGTTAAAATTTATAAAACCTATTGACTTTGAGTGGACTCAAAGTTGTAGCATAAAGCTGGAAACAAATTAGTAATGTTAGAGAGGGGAAAGATAACATGTCCAGCAAAGTATATTTTGTAAATTTGCGCGCCAGAACAGATAAGAGTAATAAGATCAGTAGAATTAGAACCTTGTTTGATCGTGCGGGCTTGAACGAGCTTATTCAAAAGGATGACCTGACCGCGATAAAATTGCACTTCGGCGAGCGCGGATCAGATGGCTTTATTAACCCTGTTTTTGTACGTCAAGTAGTGGATAAAATAAAGGAACAGGGTGCTAAAGCTTTTTTAACCGATACTAACACTCTCTATTCAGGAAGTCGGCATAATGCAGTTGATCATTTACTGACTGCGTTGGAACATGGTTTTGATTATACGGTCACAGGGGCACCCGTTATTATAGCCGATGGACTACGCGGTGAAAATATTACAGAAGTACAGATTGATAAAAAACACTTTAGCACGGTAAAACTAGCTAAAGACATTGTTAGTGCCGACAGCGTAATTGTATTATCTCACTTTAAGGGGCATGAAATGGCAGGCTTCGGCGGAGCAATAAAAAATCTTGCTATGGGTGGCGCACCGGCGGTTGGAAAAAAAGAGCAGCACGCAACCAAGATTGTAGTCGATCAAGATAAATGTGTAGGTTGTGAAAAATGCACTGCCGTTTGTCCGGAAAAAGCGATTACTGTAACCGAAAAGAAGGCAAATATAGCATTAGATAAATGCATTGGCTGCGGTGAATGTTTAACCGTTTGTCCGGTAAAGGCCACCGGCATGGATTGGAATACCGATCTACCCACTATGCTTGAACGAATGACCGAATACGGATATGGATTTGCCAAAGCACATGCGAAGCGTATCGGTTATATCAACTTTCTACTAAATATCACGCCTGATTGTGATTGTGTGCCCTGGAGCGATGCCCCTATTGTTCCCGATATCGGTTTTTTAGCTTCCACAGATCCTGTAGCTATTGATCAGGCAAGTTATGATCTAGTAAATAACCAGCTTGGCTTCTCTGCTTCCCTTCTTTCTTGCAATCATGAGACTGGTGCAGATAAGTTCCAGGGTTTGCGTTCCTATATCGACGGCACTATTCAATTACAATACGGCGAAGAAATTGGTATGGGCAGCCGCGATTATGAATTAGTCGTCCTGTAGTGATATAGACGGACAAGGCAAGCCGATATCGTCAAAGAGAATGGAGAGTATGGATGAAAAGAAAAACAAAAAAAATCATTACAGCAATAATCATTGCGGGAGTGATATTATTCTTTCATAGTATATACTCAAATTACTTTGCCGACATCTTCTATACAATGACAGACGAACAATATGCACACGAAGCACAAAACATTGTGGACTACAGTCTTCCGCCCTGTCAATTTCACACAGACAGAACGGAATGACCAAGTCTCAACTTGCCTATCGACCGTTTTTCTGGAGGCGTAAAAAATACTTCCAAAAAAGCACAACAATAAAAAGAAGCAGGGTGTATACCTATAAAAAGGCATACACCCTGGCACCTAACATAAATGGCTAGCTCGTTCTCAGATTATTAATGCAAGATTATGGGTTTTGTTTTTTATTCCGACGTGATATAATTTTAGTAATAGTTAGGATTCGGTTGATTGACCAAAGACGTTCAAAGCACCGTTGTTTTTTCGGTGCTTTTTTTTATTACCCAAAATATTTTTAAGGAGGAATCTTGCATGGAAAAATATTGTTTTCATGAAATGAATGACAAATATCTCGATGAGGTGCTGCAAATTTATACCCACTATGTCTTACATACCTCCGCGACATTTCATGCGCGACCACTGACACGACAAGAGATGAGAAAACTAGTTTTCTTTGATGGCGAAAAATACAAGACATTTGTAATATGCGCAGATGCGGGTGTCTGTGGTTATGTTCTTATAGCTCAACATAAAAATAGAGAAGCATACGATGGCACTGCCGAAATAACAGTTTATTTGAAACCAACGTGTACAGGCCAAGGTCTCGGCAGCATGGCAATAAGTTATATTGAAGAATATGCAAAGAGACAAAAGCTGCACGTACTTGTAGCTACCATATGCGGACAAAATGAAGCAAGCATAAGGTTATTTGAAAAGAATGGGTACAGCCAATGTGCCCACTATAAAGAGGTGGGACAAAAATTCGGGCAATTGCTTGATGTTGTTGCCTACCAGAAAATAATTAACTGATCTACGTAGTACAGATTATTCCAACTCCAGCCTCATACAGGAGCTACAGCAGGAACAGGCGGAATGTAACGCCGAATTATCGAGCTGTTTTAGGCTTACGCGCTCTGATAAATGAACTTACCACTGCTCCCTCTAACTTAGTTAATTCTTCTTTCGATAACTTCGAAAACAGTTCAGACTCGGAATCGGTAAAATCATAAGCCCGAGTTACCTGGAGTTCCACACTTTCGAACCCGGCCGCCGCCAGCTTATTCTGATATTCAGTGTCACTAAGAGCTCCGGCTATGCACCCTGCCCATGCGGTCAAATCCTGCTGTAATTGGGGAGGTAAAGGTTTTTTTAAAACGATATCAGACACAGCGAATCGTCCACCTGGTTTTAACACCCGGAAGCATTCTTTAAGCACTTTGTCTTTATCTGCGGATAAATTAATAACACAATTAGAGATAATCACATCTACTGAGTTGTCAGGCAAGGGTATGTCTTCAATATGTCCTCTTAAAAATTCGGCATTCGTAATTCCTGATTTTTTCTGATTCTCTCTGGCCTCTTGCAACATCTCGTCCGTCATATCTAATCCGTACGCCTTACCGAAAGGTCCTACTCTCTTAGCAGATAGCAAGACATCGAGCCCGGCACCGCTGCCTAGATCTAATACGGTCTCACCCGGGTAAAGTTCGGCCAGCGCCGTTGGATTTCCGCAACCAAAAGAGGTCGCAATCATGTCTGTTGATAAACCTTCGATATTCGTTTCCGAGTATAAATTGCCTGTGATCTTTTGCGTAGCCTTACTAAGACTTGTATCACAACAGGAACTGCCCGCACCGCAGCATCCTTTCTTTCCGGTAATAGCCTCAGCATATTTTTTCTTTACGATCTCTCTGATAGTATCACTCATCATTACGGCCTCCTTCTTCATGGTTAGTTCCACAACATGCTTGTTGTCCGGCAAATTCAAGTTCTGTGTCTCTTACGGCAGTTAAAAGATAAGGTAAAGCCTCAACTACGGTTTCACGCTTCTCCTGGGGAATGAAACGTAAAATACGTTCAAAGTAATCCTCTATACTGCTATTGATTGATTCAACCATTTCAACGCCCTTTGCGGTTAGCGTTATTTTAGCGTATCGTCTGTCCGCATTATCAATTTTTCTTTCGACCAGGCCAGTTTTAACCAGATTGTCAACGGTCCGGCTCATGGTACTTTTGTCAAGAGTAAGAGACTCTGACAACTCATTCAACGACAATCCTTCCGTTCTGCCAATTTCCACTAACGTGTGGCATTGAGCAACCGTAATCCCACAACAGGCCGTATCCGCCTTTTGTAGTAGCCCCAGCTTCCGTACGCAAGTCTTAACAATTTCCCTAAAAATTTTGGCACTACTCATGTCTGCCAAGACAATCACCCGCTTTCCTTTTTCACACAGCTACCACATTTCTTTTTATTCCGTATATTTCCAAAATAATTGTACTACGAAACAGTTGCTTGTTACAACTATTATTTTTTAATAATTCTCTACTGAAATTTATTTAGGTTAGCAGTTGCGTTACCCGAATCTACATCATATAATATAAATATATATATTCCAATATGGGAATATACTACTATTAGGTGGTGAATTATGAAAATCGTCGATGTTTTAAAAGCTCTGGCAGATAATAACCGTTTGGCTATTATGTGTTATTTGCAAAGTGGTACACGCTGCGTTTGCGAAATTGAACAAATCTTATCCATAACCCAGTCCGCCACCTCCAAGCACCTTAACAAATTACGCCTGGTAGGTCTTATTAAAGCGGAAAAAAAGGCGCAATGGGTCCACTATAGTATTCCTGATGACGTCTACGTCGAATATCCATTCCTGGAAAAACTGCTTTCTGATGCGAATAAGCTTTATGTGTTTGATGCAGGTAAAGTAAAAGAATTCTACGATTGTTAAGAATAAGTTCAGGAGTAGGTGGAGTGAAAAAAGCAACTTTTATCTGTGTTCACAATTCATGCCGCCCCCAGATGGCTGAAGCCTTTGGCAAAGTTTTGGGACTAGGTGTATTTCTAATGGATAAAAAATAAAAAATACTGGAGCGTGATACTATGAAGAAATTAGCGATTTATGACCCAGCCATGTGCTGTTCTACCGGAGTTTGCGGTGCAAGCGTTGACCCGGAACTACTGAGAGTAGCAACCGTTATTGAAAGCCTCAAACAAAACGGTGCAGATATCAGCCGTTTTAACCTTTCTGGTCAGCCTAATGCCTTTGTAGAGAACCAATTAATAAATGAACAATTGAAACAATATGGCCCTGAGATACTGCCAATTACTTTAGTAGATGGTCAAATAGTAAAGACGAAGGGCTATCCTACCAATGAAGAATTCGCAGAATGGACCGGAGTAGAACTAAACATTAAGCCGAAAAAATCCGGTTGTTGCTGCGAGGGCGGGTGCTGTTAATCATGTCAAAAGAAGACACGACGATGCCTGCCTATAAACCATCGCAGCTAAATCTCACAAAGTATTTCTTCTTTACAGGTAAAGGAGGCGTTGGCAAAACATCTGCCGCTTGTGCTACAGCCGTTAACCTCGCTGATAGTGGTAAAGAAGTAATGTTAATCAGCACCGATCCTGCTTCTAATTTACAGGATGTATTCGGCGTTGCATTAGACAATAAAGGAACTTCCATACCTGATGTCCTCCATCTTACCGTTGTTAACTTAGATCCGATAGAAGCAGCTCGTGAATATAAAGAGAAAGTAATCGGACCATATAAAGGATTATTACCAGACGCGGCAATTGCCAATATGGAAGAACAGTTATCCGGATCCTGTACCGTAGAAATTGCTGCCTTTAATGAATTTTCCCATTATCTAACCGATAAAACGATTAAAGATAAATATGACTTTGTTATCTTCGATACAGCGCCAACCGGGCATACGCTGAGAATGCTCCAGCTTCCTTCGGCCTGGAGTAATTTTATCAGTGAAAACAAGCATGGTGCCTCCTGCTTAGGACAATTATCAGGCCTAGAAGAAAACAAACAGATGTACAAAAGCGCGGTTGAAACTTTGGCTGATCGCAGTATGACAACCGTTATGCTGGTATCAAGGCCGGAGAAAACTCCATTGTTAGAAGCAAAACGGGCATCAGAAGAACTGAGAGATCTTGGCGTTACCAATCAGACTTTGATTATTAACGGAGTTATGGAACTTGACACTCCAGACGATGAGATAGCACTCAGGTTATATAACAAACAGCAGCAAGCGCTTCGTGACATGCCGGATTACTTGCGCAGCCTTACAACGTACTATATTCCTCTACGCGCTTATAATGTCTATGGGGTAAAAAATATACAAAAAATGCTGGTTGACAACTATATAGACGCAGATCCAGCACCTGCTAAGATGAAAGACGTTTACTCGCTAAGCACGCTAATTGAAGATATGTATACTTCGCGCAAAAAGGTTATTTTTACTATGGGCAAAGGCGGCGTAGGCAAAACTACATTAGCGGCAGCGATTGCTCTAGGATTAGTAGAAAAAGGCGCCAACGTACACCTGACAACCACCGACCCGGCCCATCATTTAAAATTTATGCTTAATGACAGCGACAATTTAAAAATCAGCCATATTGATGAAGCCCAGGAACTTGAGAAGTATAAGGAAGAAGTACTTGCCAAGGCCCGGGAATCGCTGGGAGATGCAGACTTAGCTTATATTGAAGAAGATTTAAGATCACCATGCACACAAGAAATAGCCGTATTCAGAGCCTTTGCCGAAATTGTGGAACATGCCACAGATAATCAAGTAGTAGTGATTGATACGGCACCTACCGGTCACACTCTGCTACTACTGGATGCTACGCAGAGCTATCATAAAGAAATTCAAAAAAGCCAAGGCGATATTCCCGAAAGCGTAAAAAAACTGCTGCCCAGATTAAGGAATGCCGCCGAGACGGAAGTCGTAATTGTAACCCTTCCGGAAGCGACCCCCGTCCATGAGGCTATGCGACTTTCTGATGATTTACAGCGAGCAGGTATCCATGCCAAATGGTGGGTGGTAAACTCTAGCCTCTATCTTACGAAAACCAAGAGCCCATTATTAAAAGCTAAATCACAAAGTGAAGTTGAGTGGATCAATAAAGTCGTTGAAACCTCGCAGGGGCATACTGTCTTAATTAAGTGGCATGGCGAAGAGTTGCAAGGACACGATCTTCAAGGATTGATTAAAATTGAAGCTTAGGATTAAGAAAACTCCCTGAAAGGGAGTTTTTCTGCTATATCATTCGATTAGGGGAACATGGCACACAGGTAATATTTTCGTTCTCGTGAGTCATTATATTCTCGATAAAATTCTTAATTACTTTTACTTGTTCGTAGTTGATACGATAGAATACCCATTTACCTTCTTTTCGGTCTTGTAATAAATCAGCGTGTTTTAGAATCTTCAAATGATGGGAAATTGCAGGCTGAGATTTATTGCAAGCATCGATTATATCACATACACATAGTTCTTTTCCAAGAAGCATAGTAATAATCTCCAAGCGAGTCTCATCACCCAAGGCCTTGTAAATCTCAGCTATCTTCCTCATATCCAACACTCCAATTAGCAGTTATCAATTCAATATATCAATTTTTTTGATATGTTTTTACAATATACTTAATCGTTTTAGCTGTCAATAGGCAGTACATAAAAGGAAGACTACATTCAGTAGTCTTCCTTTTGCCTAACCCTATTCTTAACTAGCTGCATAGATTTTAATCAAATAAAGTTAATACCACGGGATACATAAATTCATAACTAGGATGACTTTTACATTGACTTTTGATTGCTTTCACTCGGGAACCAATCTCGTGTTTTATTACAGAAGTTACAGACTGATAGCATCACAGGCACTTCTACAAGAACACCTACAACAGTGGCTAACGTAGCTCCAGACTGTAGTCCGAAAAGCGAAATCGTTACCGCTACCGCCAGTTCAAAGAAATTGCTTGCACCAATCAGCGCACCAGGTGCAGCAATAGAATGGGGAACGTTTAAGAATTTTGACAAACCATAAGCTAACGAAGAATTAAAGTACACCTGGATAGTAATCGGAACAGCAATCAGGATAATATTAAACCAGTTACTTAAAATAATCTCTCCTTGGAAAGCAAAAATAATTACTAACGTAGCTAACAAAGCAAGAATAGTAACCGGCTTTAAAGGCGCTAAAAACCTGGTATTAAACCATTCCTCACCTTTTGATTGAAGCAGCAAACGCCTAGTCAAATATCCTGCAGCCAACGGAATAACAATATAGAGCAAAACCGACATAAACAATACGTCTTTCGGCACTACGATATTTGATACTCCTAACAAGAACATTACGATAGGGGCAAATAACAGCAACATAATCAAGTCATTAATCGCAACCTGAACCAATGTGTACGCGGGGTCACCATCGGTTAGGTAGCTCCAAACAAACACCATAGCGGTACAAGGAGCAGCGGCTAAAATAATTGCTCCTGCAATGTATTCATTTGCTAACTCATCGCCAATATAACCAATAAAAATATGCTTAAAGAATAACCAGGCTAAAAATGCCATACTAAAAGGCTTTACTATCCAATTAACTAATAAAGTAATAAATAGTCCCCGGGGTTTTTCTCCCACTTTCAGAATGGCCGAAAAATCAATTTTAAGCATCATCGGATAGATCATTAACCATATTAGTATTGCAATAGGAAGATTAACGTGGCTGATTTCCATTTTACTAAGCGCATTGACCGCGTCAGGAAATAATTTTCCTAGAATAATCCCTACCACAATGCAGAGACCAACCCAAACTGTCAAATACCTTTCAAAAAAGTCCAACCGTTTTTCACTCACTATTACTCCACCTCCTAAAATGTTAAACCACTACAAGCAATATACAATATAGCAATAATTGTCCCATCTGCTTGGTTCTATTCCAAGCTCTTTGATAATTAATGTCAGAAAACATTGCTCGATGTAGTTACAATAGATACAGTATCATATTTATGATTATGAATATATTTATATGATAGTGTATTGATACTTCTAAGTCAATATAACCTACTAGTCTTGCCTAAAGGATCTTTAAACAGGGTGTCTTCCGCGGATATCTACTAGATATAGCTAAGTCTACTATCTCGTTAATAGCTCCGAATAAAATATTTAAAGCTGTATCCAAAGTAAACTAGGATACAGCCTCTCAGCCTCTGTTTTATTTATTTTGTATTAGTAGACTCTTCTCATCCGGATATTTCCAAAAGCCGGCGTGAAAGTCTTACCGCATCAGCAGCATTGGCTGCATACCCATCGGCTCCGATTTTATCGGCAAAACTTTGTGAAATAGGTCCGCCGCCGACAATCACCTTAAAACGGTCTTTTATACTCTGTTCGTTCAATATATCCACGACTGCCGCCATTCCTTCCATCGTGGTGGTCATAAGAGTTGCCAGGGCAATGATGTCAGCATCGACTTCCTGGGCCTTATCGACAAAGACTGACGGCGCAATATCTCGCCCCAGGTCATAGACTTCGAAACCAGATGTTTCCAGCATTATTTTTACTAAGTTCTTACCAATGTCATGGGTATCACCTTCTATAACGCCGATGACTACTTTGCGCTTTTCGCCGTGCCCCTCCGTTTTAATATGCCCTTTCAGCACCTCAAGCCCGGCGTACATAGCGTCAGAGCATAACAGCAATTCCGGAATAAAATACTCCTCTTCCTCAAACAACTTTCCTGCCCGGTCCATCCCCTCCGAGAGTCCCTTTTCCACAGCCTCATAGGCATTAATTTGCGCTGCTACAATTTCCTGAGACAGACGTATAGCCTCATCCTCGTTCATATCAACAACGGCATCTGATAATTTTTTAAACAATTCTTCCTTGTTAACCGGCATGTTAAGCCCTCCTATAATTATCTACTTTAACGCCAATCCCAAATTGTTCTTCCCGCACTTTTTCATAGGGGGGTATGTGGATAAACTCGTCTTGGTTCCAGGGACCATTAACCAGTTTATAGAGATAGGCACTGTCACCCTGTGTTGTCTCATGCCTCAATGCAAGCAGCTCTGCAATCTGGCACGATTTTCTGAGACTGTCTTCTTCCTGGCGGCAACCTGTATCAATAAAAAGTACTTTACGATAACCGTCATACATCTGACTAAGAATGCGCAGCGCCTTTTTCTCACCATGTTTTTCGACAATCCGCTGATGTTCGGAAATTATATTTTTCTCACTTATCATCCAGCCGCAGCTCAGATAAATCGTGCCTTTTTCCTCTTGGCTGAACTCTTTATGTTTTTCCTTGGAACCCAAAAGTAATGGGATGCAATCATGAACGCGTGGAACGATGAGCGGGCTATCTGACGCAGTTAGGTCTCTGGCAGCCCCACCGCAAAGACCAAAAGCCAAAATAATCTTGTCATATCCTGGCGACCGGTCAATAATCCGTTGCAGCTCGCAATTTAGTTTCTTGGGGTGCAAATGAAGTCCCATGGAAATAAACTCATAATTAACTGTTTCCTTTGGCTTGATGTCTAGCAATTCTTCTTTCATAACTTCACAAGCAATAATTTTAACTGTCATGAGACCTCCGCAGTATCTTACCGTCCGGCACTTAAAAATGCCTGAACATTAGTTAGAGGAACACTGGGTGGAATATCACAGCCAGGCATAAGAATGTAGTTTGCACCCCGCCCAGCCTGTTTAATACATTGTCTAGCAGCCTGACTTACCTCATCATATGCCAGATCCTTTAAGAGCACAGGGTTTAGGTTGCCAGCTATGGCTACTTTTCCATCCAGCACACGCTGCGCCAAATCCAGATCCACTTTATAATCCAGGGATAACAGATCAACGTTCATATATGGAACAAGCTGCAGACTATTTTTGATGTTTCCGCAAATATGCAATGTAATAAAAGCACCGCGTTGTTTTAGGCGTTCAGCCACCTTTGTAATATAGGGGGCGGCAAACTCCGTAAAATGCGTAAGCGAAATAAGATCACCGGAAGCCGTCGGTTCGGCAATGGATAAGATAATAGCTCCTTTATCAATAGCCGGTGACAAATACGCAACGCAAACCTCAGTCATGATTTCCAGCAGTGCATGTATGGCAGCCGGGTCTTTATATAAACCAGCCATTAGCCTTTCTACGCCGTAAAATTGCCCGGCCAGGGTGAACGGCCCCCAACTGGAAGTTCCCACCAGCACAGTATTGCCAATTTGAGCATCAACAGCTTCAATTATGGAACGAATGGCTCTAATCCATTCGTGATTGTCAATCCGGCTCAAATCAAGCAAATCGGCGGCCGCCACCTTGGTAAACACCGGTTCAAGTACATCAATATTTCCTTGCGGCCGAAATTTTATTTTTCCCCCAAAGAAATGTATCAGCAAATTATGATACCCCGACCCTGGCCACACAATATCTGAATGAATCAACTGGTTTACTTCAACAATTGCAGGAGCGCCCAGTTCCGGCTTTTCCAGCACATCCAGCAGGGTTAAGCCTTTCTGCCGGAAAGACCAAGTTCCGCCGGACAGGAGAGCTGCCGGAATCCGGGACTGGCAGGAAGGTATATTGCTTTTAGCCTGTAACGCATGGATAACCCTGTCCTTGGGCAGCATATGCCATCGATCTCCTTTCACAATCATTACCTGCCGGCAATAATTGTGCCGATTAAATCTTCAATTAGCGTTAGACTACCACGATATCCGGTGTACCCCCTGCCTAAAACCGCCCGGTTGGCTACCGGAAAGCTTACACTGAGATGGCCGGCGCCAAGTTCCTTAGCCAGTTCCCTGTCCAGAGAACTGCCAATAACAAAAGCCGGACTTAAAGGATTGGCGTATTTGCCGGCCTGAGATTGATGCTCGGCCCAATGTGCCTGTACGGCAGCAGCTATTATACTGCCGTCTGTATGAAAAATAAGTTCTGGAGTTAAACCGCTCTCCAGTTTAGCTAAACGGCTGGTTATAGCGTCTTGTTGATCTTCGTCCAAAATATCGGTAATACCCACGACCTCCGGCAACCACCCCAGGTCGTCGGCCAAAAACCGGGTAAGACCGATCGCATAATTGGTATCGGCGACAATAACAGCATATCGCTGCAAATCCATATCATTAAAGCAATCGGCAAGTGGTTCCAGCAAGCTGTAATACCGCTTGTTTTCCTGGGTAATCAAGTTTTCTACCAAGGAATCTTCCAGGTGTAATGCTGCCCCAACCTTTCGCAGAAATTCATCAGTTGCTGAAGGTCCTATGGGCAGTTGGGTTGCTATATAGGGAGTCCCATGAATTTCCTCGGCTAAACGTGCGGCGCCTAACCCAAACACTTCTGATACAACAATATTCAAGGCCGCACTGCCAGCCTGACGGATTGCAGCCACACTGTCATCGGCGGTAAAAAAGCTGTTTACTGTCAAACCCAGCTTCGCCAAGAGCTTACGCAAAGTGTACAAATTACCGCGCCAAAAGACATCAATAAACGGAGTAATGCCCCAGAGATTGACTGACTTGGTTTTTTTGTCATCAGTTTTTGCGACAAAGTTTTGGAACAAACTTTGCAGCACAAGTTCATACCCCTCATACGAATTTCCACGAAAACCGCCGGTTTCCGCAAAAATAATGGGTACACTTTGTTCCTGCAAAGGTCTCACAACTGACCCGATATCGTCGCCAATGACTTCCGTAACACAACTGGTCAATACAACATAAATATCGCCCTGCATAATCTCCAGTGTGGTCCTGACTTGTTCCTCCAGCCGTTCAACTCCGCCAAAAATAACTTCCCGTTCTTGAACATTGGAACCAGGCATACTTAGTCCGCCACAATAGCCGCCAACCTGCAACCCTGCACCTCCGGCCTGCGTCCAGGTAAAATTTCCGGCGCAGCCTGGAGGGGCATGCAAAATAGGTATGGCTTGGGGTAAGGCGCTCACAGTAGCGATAGCGCCGCCAAGCGCGCAGGTATACCGAGGTCTTTCAATAAAATTGTAGCTGCTCATTCCTCTTCACCACCTGCCGCGCCGATATATTTAAACGGATTTTGCTGATACCAGGACTCCTGGTAAGGCAGTTTGACAAAGCGGCTAAGATTGGCATTAAAACGGGGGTTTTTCAACTGACGGTATAACCGTCTGGCCAATTCATAGGCACCACGGTAACCAACATAATGCAGTCCGGTATTATAGATTACATGAGTGGGAATCCCCAGCTTAGCCGCCGTACTATTACCATTCATATGACCAAGAAAAACATCAGGCTGTATTTTTCTAAGCAGATTGGCTTCTTCAAAAGGCTGGCAGTTAGCAATGTTTAACGGATAGTCCTCTCCGGTCAGCTTTGCCAGCTTCGCGTACTCCACTTCGGCAAATTCGTCATGGTGGAAAGCGCGGATGCCTACCACTTCAAACCCTAATTCTGCCAGAAGTATGGCCGTGGAAAGCGCTCTGAACTCACCGGCGCTGCTAAATGCTTTTTTCCCCTTAAACAAAGGCTTTAGTGGTGCAAGTGCCTCGGCGAGCTCTGCTTCCTCCTGGGCAATAAGCTCCTGGGCTGCTTGCCTCAGTCCAAAAAAGTCAGCCACATCCTGCAGCCATTTACCGGTATTTTTAATACCAATCGGCATATGCCTGATAATGAACGGCACTTGATATTTCTCTTTTAGATGGTTTAGCATATAGTCGTCATGTGTCGGACAAGTACTGATGGATAGGTCGGCCTCAGCCATGCGCTGCATGGCGCTTGGGTCAGTAAAAACCGGGAAAATATTGACCTCAAATCCTAATGCTTTTAATAGCCTTTCTAGTTCAATTTCATCTACCCGTCCCATGGAAGACATGTTCATCAAGTTAACGGTCTTTCCCGGTTTCTTCTTATCAGATTTCTCCGCCACGGCATCAGGCAGCAATGTCCGGCCAATAGCATGGTATACGGCATCATAGGCAGTAGCCCATATCTTGGTCTTAAAGCCTTCACAATGCACTGCCAATAATTTGGCGGCCACTTCAGGCTGGGTTTGCTCAACTACCCCGTTTACGTCATCACCGATTATGCCTGGCACACAACTGGCTACGACAAAGATAACTTCCGGACGATAACGCCGGTCAGCCTCGATAATGGCTTCCGCCAGCTTAGGTTCACCACCACCGATAACCTCTGCTTCTGTTAGGCCGGTGGACAGCCATCTGCCGTCTTTGACTACACCCCAGCGTTGGGTATTGCCGCCGCGTACCGCGGCATTCCCGCCATGGCAGGAAGAACCGCAGCCAAGACCGCCATGCATAAGTACTAAACTATTAGGTATGGTGTTCATTGTCCCCAGCGCCGGTAATAGCAGGCAAATGGAGTTTTGTGTAAAACTGCGTTCCTTATCAGGCATGCAGCAGCGCATTCTCCGGTGCGAAACAGCCCCCAGTGTCGAACCGTGGGCAATGCACGCTTTTAACCTGTCTTCCCGGCGGGGCGGCTCTTTTAGCTCGAAATAACTCATAATTTCACTCTCCTATATGCCTTGGGCAGCGCTGCGAATCTCGCCTGTTTCCAAAGCCACAAGATTATCCGCCCAACCGGCTGCCCAATCCCTAAGATCCTGCACCTCAAGCGGCGAAGGAACCTTGGATTGGGTATGATTGGCGATAGTTTCAGCTAATGACATGTACACCTGGGCTTGTGCCGAATCGGGAAAGGCTTCAATAGTGGTCTTGCCTTGCAATTCACTTTGGGTAACAGTAACTGAGCGCGGCACATAACCAACTACCTGCGTACTGGTCTTTTCCACAAAATCATCAATAATGACTTTGGCATAAGGTGCATTAATGGAGTTGGCAATTACACCTCCCAGCAGCGCTCCACCTGAATTTGAGTATTTCTTTATACCTTTGAACAAATTATTGGCTGCATAAATGGCCATAAAATCGGCAGAAGAGACAGTGAATACATGCTCAGCGATGCCTTCCCGGATGGGTACGGCAAAACCGCCGCATACCACATCTCCCAAAACATCATAAATAACATAATCCAGTTCTAAATCTTCAAAAACCTTAAGCTGTTTAAGCAATTGCACAGCAGTAATAATGCCGCGCCCGGCACAACCAACCCCGGGTGCAGGCCCGCCTGCCTCAACGCAATATACGCCGCTAAAACCCTGATAGACAATATCACCGGGCTTCACTGTTTTCTTTTCCCGCATGGTATCCAGCACAGTAGGTATATAAGTTCCGCCCCGCAATGTATTGGTAGAATCACTTTTGGGATCGCAGCCCACCTGCATGACCCGATAACCGGCTTTGACCAAAGCGGCGCTGATATTGGAAGTAGTTGTAGACTTACCAATACCACCCTTACCGTAAATAGCAATTTGCCTGATTTTATCTCCAGACATTAAATCCCCTCCCCTGCATAAACTAAATACCTCTCACATTAACCATGTGAAAAGGAAATAAAACGTTTATCATATAACTTTTCGGCAAAATCCATTTTACCGCCGGGTATGCCACACGCATCGGCCCGGCATTGCTGGCAATGTCTAAAGACCGGCAAATAATCCTCAGCAATCATGCGCGCCGCATTGATTTCCATGCAATCCGGCGAACGGTGATTACGGAATTCGTGCTCGGGAATTAGCGGAATGATGTTAATGAAGGCTGCTCCGGCATTGGCCGCTGCCCTGGCAATATCACCGACATGCTTATCGTTTACACCAGGAATAAGTACAGTGTTAACCTTAACTGTCACACCTAAGCTTACCGCTTTCTCGATGCCTGCTAACTGCGCCAGGATAAGCCAGCGGCCCGCCGCTTCACCGGTAATATACTGGCCGTTACACACTATGTGTGAGCAGATTTGGGCCAGTATTTTCACATCTACGGCATTCATAGTCACGGTAATGGCTTTTACACCGGCTTCGACTAGGCTGGCAATCTTCTCTTTCAGCAGCAGACCGTTAGTACTAAGGCATTTAATTAAGTCCGGATAGCGTTCATGAACCAACCGGAAAGTCTCCAAGGCATAATCACCTGCTAAAGTGTCACCAGGCCCGGCAATCCCAACAACGGTTAATTCGGGACATAATTTAACGGCTCTGTCCAGTACCTCGACGGCCGCTACCGGCGTTAATAAAGCCCGGCTGACCCCAGGACGCCACTCGCTTTTGTTAAAGCCCCGTTTGCAAAACCGGCACTGAATATTGCAGACCGGACTGACAGGCAAGTGAATGCGACCGAATTTTCCGTGTGCATCCGCACTAAAGCAAGGGTGCTTCTTAATATCATAATTACCTTGGCATTGGCTCACAGAAATCTCCTCCTCCCTTCAACTGCTTAAACCTAACTTTGTCAACTCGGTTTCGACAAAACACCAGGATCGTTTTGCATACACCAAGGGGATTGACTGCGCTTTGGCATGACTTTTTACAGCTTTGGCAATATTGTGGTTCACATAGTCGGTAAAAACCAAGACAAAAGCAGCACTCTTTGGTATATTCATTTTTTTTACTTCACCAGGGTGCCGACCGGACACATGAGAGATTTCGGTAACACCCATATTGCGCATTTTTCTTTCAATTGCGCCTAAATAATCGGCACCTATAACCAAGGCTGTCATATCTATATCCTCCTTGTTGCAGCTTTTAAATAAAAAGAGACAACCGAAATTCTCCACAAAAGCAGAATTTGGTTGCCTCTGGTCTATTCCAGTCAGCAATTAGTCTTCATCATAAAGAACGGTAGATAAATACCGTTCACCGGTATCAGGTAAAATAACTACTATTGTCTTCCCTTTGTTTTCAGGTCTTAATGCCAGTTGAGTAGCGGCAAATAATGCCGCCCCGCTTGATATACCAAGCAGCAACCCTTCCGCTTTGGCAACGCTTCTTGCTGTTACCACAGCGTCAAGGTTTTCAACGGCGATAATTTCATCGACAATTTCCCTGTTGAAAACATCGGGCACAAAACCAGCCCCAATTCCTTGAATTACATGCGCACCCGGACTGCCGCCGCTGAGTACAGGGGATCTGGCTGGCTCCACTGCAACTACTTTCAGAGATTTATTTCTCTGTTTGAGTACCTCGCCAATTCCGGTTATCGTGCCGCCGGTGCCAACACCGCCAACAACAATATCTACCTTGCCGTCAGTATCACGCCATATCTCCTCTGCGGTAGTCTTGCGGTGAATTTCAGGGTTAGCCGGATTCTTAAACTGTTGCGGGATATAGGAATTCGGTATTTCTTTGGCGAGTTCCTCTGCCCGCCTGATAGCTCCCGCCATACCTTCCGAACCAGGAGTAAGTTCTAGTCCTGCCCCCAAAGCCTTAAGCAATTTGCGGCGTTCGATACTAAAGCTTTCGGACATGGTAAGAATTAACCGGTAACCACGGGCAGCTGCTACAAAAGCCAAGGCAATTCCTGTATTGCCACTAGTTGGTTCAATAATAACAGTATCTTTATTGATAACTCCCCGGTCTTCTGCATCTTTTATCAATGCATACCCCAACCGGTCTTTAACACTTCCCAAGGGGTTAAAGTGTTCTAGTTTGCCAATTAATTTTGCCTCTATACCTTTTAATGACGAATACTGCCTTAATCTCAACAGGGGCGTATTACCTATAAGGTCTGTTAAATTGTCAGCAATTTTTCCCATATCATCATTCCCTTTCAATATAATAATTTTATACACCCAAGTAAAATAAAAAAAGGCAATCAAGGCTGCTACACAGCCACTGATTGCCTCCGGTGTTCCGGTCAGCATATTATGCTTTATGATTAAAAATATGGTAGCATAAGGATAAGCTGGGTGTCAATCCCCAAAGATGAAATTATTAATTTTACTCCCACTTGCAGAAGAGGGAGTCTTAGAGCGGGTTAGTCATCGGATAAATTTAATCTGTCAATAAAATTACTCTTGACATTTTTTTGCTCCTTATCATATAATTGCCACATATCTCAATATTGTAGGCTGATCAGACATACTGAAGGCCAAAAGAAACCGAACGTTTCTTTTGGCCTTCTTTTTATTTGCAAAAGGAGGTACTTCTATATGAGTAAAGACCAAATGACGCCGCTGGAACGGCTACAAGCCTACGGCCAAGGAAATGCGATTGATCGCCTGCCTTGCGTCCCGATTGTAGGTAACACGGCTGCCCGGGTAATCGGTGTCAAGGTGAGCCAACTGCCAACAAACGGCAAACTACTGGCAGAAGCTCAGATTGCCGCTTACCGCCGCTTTGGTTATGACATTATCCGCATATTTACCGACCTTTACGGTCAAGCCGAAGCCATGGGAGCTGTCATTCGCTATCCAGAGGATGAAACTGCCTATCTTGAGCTGCCTGCTATCACTGATGTCAGCCAGATTGACAGCCTAAAACCAGTTGACCCCTACCGGGACGGTAATCTGCCCCACCATCTGGAAGCAATGAAAATTGCCGTGGCTGAGGTAGGTAAAGAAGTTGTCGTTACCGGTGCCCTCACTTGCCCCTTTACCAACGCTTCCTTTCTGATTGGGGCTGAAAACCTAACCCGGCTTGTCGCTAAAAAACCGGAGGCCGTACACCGCTTATGCCAATTATCACTGGAAACTTGTTTAAATTATGCCAAAGCTATCATTGATACCGGCTGCACTCCCAGCCTGACTGATCCCATGTCCTCCTCAACCATCATCAGTCCCAAACAATTTAAAGAGTTTTCCTTCCCCTACTTAAAGCAGCTCATCGACTATATTCATTCCCGCGGCAAAGCAGTGACCCTCCATATCTGCGGCAAAACTGCCAAGGTTTGGGAGCTGATGGCCGAAGCCGGTGCCGACTGTATCAGCATCGATAACGCTGCCAGCCTATCTGAAGCCAAAACGAAGGTTGGGCATAAACTGCGCCTAATGGGGAATGTCAAACCATCCGAAATCATGCTGCAAGGCTCCCCGGCGGATGTTCGCCTGGGTGTGCTCAGCGGTGTTAAAGAAGCCTATGATAATCCCAAGGGATATATTGTGGCCTCCGGCTGCAGTCTGCCTACCGAAACTCCTTTCGCCAACATTGATGCCATGCTGGATGCCGTCCGCGAAATCGGCTACCCCATTACCCAAGAAAAATTAAATCATCTGGAACAGAGGTGGTTAAAATGACAGCTTTTACGGAGAAAGAACGTCTGCTGGCAGTATTAAATAAACAACCGGTCGATCGTCCGCCGGTTATATGTCCTGGCGGGATGATGAATGCCGCCATTGTCAGCGTCATGAAAAACAGCGGATACGTTCTGCCTGCCGCCCATGCCGATGCTGCCCTCATGGCCGCGCTGGCCTATAATGTCCATAAACTTACGGGATTTGAAAACTTTGGTCTCCCCTTTTGCATGACCGTAGAAGCAGAAGTGCTGGGAAGTGAGATTGACTTAGGCACCTTAGAATGTGAACCCAAAATCAGCCGCGAAATATATGCCTCTTGCTCTCAGGTAGAATATCGGGAAATTAATGCTATGCTTACCACCGGCAGAATACCCGTCGTTTGCCAGGCCGCCTCTCTCTTATCCACCAAGTATCCGGATATTCCGGTCATCGGCAGTCTGACCGGACCGGTAAGCACTGCAGCCTCACTGGTGGACCCTATTCCCTTCCTGAAAGATTTGCGCAAAGATCCGGCTGCAGCTCACAAGGTTTTCTCCTATGTAACAGATCTGTTAATTGCTTTTGCACATAAGCTTATCGCTAACGGAGCGGCCGTTATCGCCATCGGTGATCCTACCGCTACCGGGGAAATCCTCGGTCCCAAGCTGTTTGCGGAATACGCCGTAACCTATATTAACAAACTCATCGCCGCCATCCAGCAAAAAGGAGTTCCGGTTATTGTCCATATTTGCGGCAACTTAAACAGTGTCAAACAGCTCATCCCGGCGATAAAAGCCAATGCCATCAGTACCGACGCCCTCGTCAACTTAAAACAGTTAAAGGACGAATTCCCGCAGCTTACTACCATGGGGAATATCAGCACTTACCTGTTAGAATTTGGCCCGGCCGAAAAGGCTGCTTTGCAAACAAGCAACCTGGTGGCCCAAGGTATTGACATTATTGCACCTGCCTGCGGTCTAAGCACTTCCAGCCCTTTGGATAATATCCGGGCTATGACTGCTACAGTAAAGGGTGCTTATCAAAAAGAAAGGATGGAAACGCTGTGACTATGCTCCGCTTTTGGCAGGCCAATCAGCCGGTAGATACTACCCCGGTTTCTTTTGAAGTAATAGATAATATTACCGTGCTTGCTGCCGCCCGGGCAGCCGGTGTTCTGGTTGAATCCCCCTGCAACGGTGCCGGTACTTGCGGCAAATGCAAAGTGCGTATATCCGGCCAATCTCCTGCCTCTATCCGCGTTCTCTCAGGCTGTCACCACAGTCTGACTCCGGAAGAACTAAGTCAAGGCATCTTTCTCGGATGCATGACTGAGATTCAGAGTCAAGCAACCCCATCTGATATAATCGACATTTTTGTCCTTGAACGTCAAGACAAACACGATGTACAGATTATCAGCCAGGGTCATTATCTCGACGTAACACTTGATCCCGTTATAAAAAAACAGTATGTGCCAACTGCGGACGAAACGTTAATACTGTCCGGGCAATCACTACTGGGGGTGGAAACCGGAAACTCTACCCAAATGTCCTATGGCCTGGTTGTTGATATTGGCACAACTACTTTAGTCGCGGCGTTATTTGACCTGACAACCAGCCAGGAACTTAGCACAGCATCGGCGCTTAATCCCCAGAGCTTCCACGCCCAGGACGTATTATCCCGGATAAAGTTTGGAGCAACACCCGAGGGGTTAACCACTCTATATACCGGTCTTATTCAGGCCATTAATACCCTAATCGACGAGCTGACGCAGAATGCCGGCATTACTTATAACACTATTTATGAGATTGTATTTAGTGGCAACACCTGTATGCTGCATCTGGCGCTGGGGACTGATCCTGCTTCTTTGGGTAAATATCCATATGTACCGGTGCTGTGGGGCGATAGCTATCATTCGGCAGCAGCTATCGGACTACATGCTGCCCCTTTTGCCCAAATCTATCTGCCGCCGGTTATGTCAGCCTATGTCGGCGCAGATATTACGGCGGGAATTCTGGCAGCCGACTTAGCAAATCATCAAGGCACCGCTTTATTCGTCGATATTGGTACCAACGGGGAAATGGCACTGGCTGTTAACGGACGCCTGTCTGTAACCTCAACGGCTGCCGGGCCGGCGTTTGAAGGCATGAATATTACCTGCGGCATGAGAGCTGCTCCTGGCGCTATTGAAAAATTCAAAATTGAGCAAAGCGGAACCGTAACGGTAAAGACCATCGCCGACAAACCGGCGAAGGGCATCTGCGGCAGCGGTCTGTTAGACATCGTAGGTGAGCTTGTGCAGACAAAGCTAATCAATAAAACAGGTAAATTTGCCGGACCGGACACCAGCCTACACCCGCTTGCGCGCCGACTAAAAAACGAAAATGGCAAAACAGTGTTTGCCATCCATCAATCCGTTTATCTATCGCAAAAAGATATTCGCCAGGTACAACTCGCCAAAGGTGCCATCCGGGCCGGGATTGAATGCCTTTTGACCGCCGGCAGTCTAAGCACTGTCGACGTAGATCACGTATATATTGCCGGTTCCTTTGGCTTTCACCTTAATGCCGACAGTCTTATAAATATCGGTATGCTGCCGGAAGTGTTCCGGGGAAAAATCAGTTTTCTCGGTAATACCGCCAAAACAGGCGGTCAGACGCTGCTCCTGAATCAAGAAGCCAGACACAAGGTTACCAGCTTGGTCAAACAGGTTGAAGTGCTGGAATTGGCCACCTACAGTGACTTTGACAAAACTTTTGTCAATTGTCTAAATTTTTAAGGAGGTAGTTTCCTATGGGTAATCCTAAAAACCCGGAACGTCTTAGCTGCGCTGACTGCCATCAGCTCAACTGCTACCGCCGCGACAAACAGTTTCCCAGCTTTTGCCTGAGCATTACCTCACGCGGCGATACTGACATAAACACAGAAATTGCCAAGGCCAAAGCCAGCTATACTGAGGAAGGGCCCGATCGCCGAATGGCGCTGGCGGCTGCCGAAATCGAAGGAATTTATTACGGCAAACTCACACGGGCAGAAGAAATTATTGCCTTTGCCAAACGGATTGGTGCCAGGAAAATTGGTATTGCAACATGTATCGGTCTGATGGAAGAAACCCGGATCTTTACCCAAATACTTAAAACAAAAGGCCTGGAGAGCTACAGCGTCATTTGTAAGGTAGGTTCGCTTGATAAAACGGAAATCGGCGTACTCCCCGAACATAAGGTGCAACAGGGCTGCCACGAAGCTTTATGTAATCCCATTCTCCAGGCGCGCCTCTTAAATCAAGCCGGTACCGATCTTAATGTAATCGTTGGTCTGTGTGTCGGCCATGATTCTTTATTTATCAAATACTCCGATGCCCCAGTAACCACCCTGATAACCAAAGACCGGGTATTGGGCCATAATCCGGCAGCCGCACTCTATACCAGCGGTTTTTACTATAAACGGCTCTTACTAGAAGATAAGGAGTGATGTCCATGTTTAAGAAGCGATTGTTTATTCCAGGTCTTGCCATTATCCTAATCCTAAGTTTAGTTTTAGCCGGCTGCAGTCAAGAAAAGCAGCAGGCATCGCCCGCGTCTTCAGCACAATCATCTACTCCGGCTGACAAAATTAAATTCAAAATCGGTTATTTACCAGCCGTTGGCCACGCACTCTATTTTATCGCCAAAGAAAAAGGCTTTTATGAGCAAGAGGGCCTGGATGTCGAAATGTTCCAATTCACTAACTCCGGCGAAGGGCTAAACGCCATTAAAGCCGGGAAACTGGATGCTGGCTCCTTTGGCACGGCAGCACCTCAGGTTTTCATCTCTAAAGGGACGCCTTTTGTCGACATCGGCGGTACGCAAAGCGAGGGCCATGCTATTGTAACTAAGCCGGAAAACGCCGGACAGTATTCCTCCCTACAAGGCTTTGTCGGCAAAAAAGTAGCTACGGTTCGCCTGGCAACCGGCGACGCTGTCTGGCGAGCGGCCATGGCTAAAGCCGGTATAGACTGGAAAAATCAGGTGACTATCCAAGAGCTCGACTCGCCCGCCGCGGTGTTGGAAGCAGTTAAGAAAGGCGCAGCCGACGCCGGACTTGTGTGGGTTCCTTTTTCCGAGATGGCGGAACAACAAGGGTTAAAAATCGTTTCCTGGTCGGCAGAGCATATGGACGGCCATGTCTGCTGCCGGGTAGTAGCGCTTGCCGATGCTCTCAAAAATAACCAGGAAGCCTATATCCGCTTCAGTCGTGCCAACATCCGCGCTTATGACTTCTATCTCAACAACCAGGAAGAAACACTGGAACTTGTCGGTAAGTATGTCAAGCTTGACAAGGAACTACTAAAAAAAGCCACCTACAGCGGCCATATTCACAGTATTCCTGATCCTGATAAAAAACGTTTTATTGCTTTTTGGGAAGCCATGAAAGCAGCCGGTTATATCCAAAGCGATGTCAATATTGCCAAACATGTAAATACTGATATTTATAAAACAGCGCTTGACCAGTTGAAACAACGCGAACCACAAAATACAACTTATCAGAAGCTTGACAAGGATTTTTCCATAAATAATCTGTAAGTAAAGGAGGATGGCTTGTGGCCTTTTTGAATCTGGAAGCAGTATCTCTTATCTATCCGGGCGACGAGCGTCCAGCGGTAACCAATCTATCACTAACGATCCATCAAGGTGAGTTTTTGGCAGTCGTCGGCCCCAGCGGGTGCGGCAAAAGTTCAACCATAGGGCTCTTGGCAGGACTAACCCCGGCCACCAGCGGTCTCATTACGTTAAAGGAGCAACCCATCGTTGCTCCCGGACCTGACAGGGCAGTAGTCTTTCAGGACTACTCCCTGTTCCCCTGGATGACAGCCCTCGATAATATTATTTTCGCTATAAAAGAATCAGGGCGCGCCAAAGGAAAGGCAGCTCGTCAGGAATCTGAACAACTGCTGCGCATGGTCGGGCTCAGCAGTTACAGTCACAAATATCCGGGGGAAATGTCAGGCGGCATGCGTCAGCGGGTCGCGATAGCCCGAGCCTTTGCGATTGATGCTCCCATCTACCTAATGGATGAACCATTTGGAGCCGTTGACGCCAAGAACCGGGTACACCTTCAAGATTTACTTCTCAAGCTGTGGGCAGAAAGCAACAGCAAGAAAACCATCTTTTTAGTTACCCATGATATTGATGAAGCCCTCTATCTTGCCGACCGTATTGCCGTATTCACCCCTGGTCCGGGCAGAGTACTAAAAATTATTGACGTTCCCTTCCCCCGTCCCCGGCGGCGCTTTTTTCTCGTACAAGATCCGCATTACACCAAGCTGCGCAATGAAATTCTTTCCTTATTACAGAAAGAAATCCTGGAAGAATTGAAGCTAGTAGAAGGAGGAGCGGGCATATGAGTCAAGTTACCCGTGACCGGTTTGTCCTGGCCATTGTTATCCTCTTTCTATGGCAACTAAGTACAGCTTGGCTAAAGCTCTTAAATCCGGAGCTTTTCCCAACGCCACTGCAGGTAGTAAGCCTACTGCTGGAAGACCGCCTAGTATTTGCTAAAAGTCTGATCAGTTCCTTTAATCTGCTATTCTGGGGTTGTACCCTGGCTGCACTTTTCGCTATTCCACTCGGCCTTATTATTGGCTGGAACCGGCGTCTGCGGCTCGCCATTGAGCCGGTCACCAATATATTGGGTCCCATCCCGCCGATTGTTTACATTCCCTATGCCATTGCCATATTACCGACTTTTACGCTCTCTTCCATCTTCGTCATATTTATCGGTGCCTTTTGGCCGTTGTTCATAAATACCATAGCAGGCGTCGAAGCTCTGGAAAAAGGTATCGTAGACTCTGCCAGGACAATCGGCGTCAGCAAAAAGTCCATGCTCACCAATATCCTCTTACCGGGAGCCATGCCCCACATCATCAGCGGCGGCTCTATCAGCCTGGTACTGGCTTTTATTCTATTAACTGCCGCCGAAATGATCGGCGCTACCAGCGGTCTGGGCTGGTATGTAAAATACTTTTCTGATTTCGCCGATTACCCACGGGTAGTTACCGGGATTATTGTCATCGGCGCAGTGGTGTTGTCACTGATGTCAATCTATAACAAAATTGCCGGCTATCTGCTGCGCTGGCGGAAATAAACGCAGTTAAACAATTTTTTCTATTAGCCATTTGCCAAATACAGCTTTCGCTATATAAATAGGAAATGACCAGTGGTGATACCAGTGCAAAGCATAGTAAACACCAATCCATTCAGCAAACGGTTCTCCGATAAACGCCAACAAGGTCGCAGTGATTGTTTCAGCAAACAGAAATGACTTCCACTGAGGAAAGTATTGAAATATCAGCATATGTAAAACCGTTAGGAATCCCCAGTCAATCCCTATTGAATCGGGAATTACAGGTAGAAGCTGCACAGGATAAATCCATAACTGTAAGGCGTGACCAATGGCATCCATTGCAGTTACCACGAACATCATATAAATACCATACGCAAGGATTATTCCTGTTTTTGTTTTATCGACAACCCGCCACCAAATAATCCAGGGGATAATTAGGGCCCCAACCAGCATCCACCATTTATCGGTTAAAAACTGATATTGTAACCAATGCGCATATTGAAGCTCATGATACTGTTTCTGCACTTTTAGTATCTCGGCATATTGAGCTAGATTCCCCGTCATAAATCCTCCTTAAAGATTTGTTCAGTATTATCCACCATCAAAAAGTAGATCCAGTAGATGAAAAATTGTCTTTTAAGTTTTAATAATATCCGATACTATTTGTCTAATTACATTATTTCTGTGCAAAAAAAAATCCATTATTAATATGTGCTTTTTAAGCACATATTAATAATGGATGCTTAAGTCATAGGCTAATCCTAGTCCAATTTATGTTGGCTGCGACCACTTTACTGCGACGAAATCGTAATGATTCGGTTAGCCATATCTTCTATATCTGTCTTATCATGTGTAACGAAAATACAGGTTACCGCTTCGACCTTTAAAATCGACCGGATTTCCTGACGCATCTTCTGCTTTAGTTCAAAATCAATATTACTAAATGGCTCATCCATCAAAAGCAAGTCCGGCTTTGGAGCTAAGGCCCTGGCAACTGCTACCCTCTGCTGCTGGCCACCACTTAGTTGATAAGGGTACCTATCCTTGTATTCATGCATGTTAATTAAAGTTAACAATTTGCCAACCGGCTCGTCTCGCTCTTTGTTAGGCTTGCCCGATATACCAAAAGCTATATTTTCATAGACAGTAAAATGCGGAAACAATGCATAGTCTTGACCGATGAAAGAAACGTTAGAATTCGTATGTTTTTCCGTCTAAGTCTGCTTTCCCATGCTCAAGACAGAATATCTCAAAAACTGGATTTTCCGAACTCTTATAGATTGATTTGACCCCCGGGTTATTTTCGAGGATCTTGTTTTTCATCTCTACATCTTGGCTAAAATTCACTTTGCCACTCAGTCTCAGGATGCTAAAGCCTTGCCAGGAAGTAAACTCCATGTTGGGATTTGCCTGCAGCTCCCTATATACATCCTTGTCGTTAGAGGTGCAGAACCAGAGCTTCCCGTTCCCCTCCATCATGAAGGCCCAAGGCCGAACTCGAGGTACCCCATTATCTACTGTTGCAAACGCACCTGTGGGGTTAGCAGTTAAAAATGCAATGATTTGTTCCAATATTTATCCCTCCGTTTCCTAGTTGCTTTTTTAGTTTATATTGAAAACAAGTTATATATTCATATCCTCCAAAATATAACATGCTCGAGCAGCAGAGACACCATGACGCCCATAACGAAACCATTCGCCAGTATGGGACGCAGGTTGATCGGGAAGGAAGCTGCGACTGCTGCAGGCAGGAAAGCTACCATGATTCCAGGATTAGTATCGTTAATCCGATTAAGAGCGCATAATCAAAATAGGGTGTTCCATTGCTATGAAGGCAGTCGTCAGACCGGTAGCTATCTAGGTACACATAATCAATAATAAAATACAACCAATAACGACCCCAGGTATAAAGGATAGGTAGAATAAAACTCTAGGTAAAAAGGCCAAGGCCTGCCCCTTTTTCAATTCCAACTTTCTCTGAAATTTTTACACTTTAGGCTTGACTTTAATTAGCAGGTCTTGTGTTAACAACCAATACCCCCACAGCACTATTTTGTCTGTAGGGGTATTGGTGTTCTTTTTATAGGCATGGTCAGCACGAGCTCTATTCTCGAAAATATCTAGGGCCATGAATTGTATGCCCGTAAACCCCGAAGATCCGATATGCTACGTAGGGCAATCGGATCTTCAGGATAGACCTTCCAGCTTCGGTTTTGGAGGATAACACTCAATAAATTGACTTGGCTGTCAAGCATCTAGGTTATCAAAAAGCTACTTTTGCGTGAAACAAAGTGGTGGCGCACCCAGTTTCCGATGGTTAGCTACACATTCACAGCAATATCCATGTCTGGGACACTCTTTTTTAGGGCAGGTGCAATCTCTTTCATTAATCTTTAAGTTGGGGCATTGGCTTTTTTCTACTCTATCACTCATTTTTATTTTCTCCTTTATGAAAAATATGATTATATTATAAGAAAGAAAAAAAATAACACAATGATATAAATCACAGGCTAATAACAAAAAGCACAATTTTAAATTACAAACTTTAAATGAGTAAAATTACTAACAAATATTTACAGATAGAAAGATAGTTAGTTCCAATAAGAACAATTTAAACACTCCTCTCTAAACGTAAAGATACCCCTAGCATGAATCTTCAAATCCAGTAAAGTAGGTTTATATTGAAAACAAGTTATATATTCATATCCTTTTGGATTCTGAACTTAGCTCCATGTACCAAAACCTCTTGCGGTCTCTAAATTACCTTTTTAAATTTACATATCACATTTACATTGACGTATGAATACTATACTAATATAAAACCCATATCTTCAAAAAAAGGAGCGAATGACCTTGAGTAATCACGATGAGAAAGTCGGCATCATTCTGGGATTGGCTACTGTTCTGGTAAATGTGGGTAGCGCTTCACCATTAGCTTTAACGGGAACTGTTGAAAGAATTACAGCGCTTGAACTCTGTGAGCGTAAACAGGACGAAACAATAGTTTGTATCCCTGGAACGGTTCATGTAGAAGCAGAGGTTGATGAGAAAAAACAATTCCTTATTATGGACGTTACGTCTGCAATACTTCCGCTAGGCTTCCCATTGACTATTGCACAACTTACAGCAAAGGATGTAGCCATCAACCTTGACTTTGTTATAATGATTCTCCCCGTAGATGTTGTGTAATCTAAAATCTCTACCACAAGAACAATAGACTTCTTGAGTCTATTGTTCTTACATAAAACGGGATAGGGCAGAGCCGCCGCCACCTAAACCGGAAGCATTCGGTCCATTACTCCTGGCAAAAGGATGCGCCCGCTAAACACGGCTCACGCCGAGCCTATGGCAATAGCGAAAGCCGTGTTTTACTTATCCTGTTCTTAAGAAAGGTGATTTACATCACATACTGAGTAGACTTTAATCTTTATACTAAGAGCTAACATATAAAGATTAGGAGGCTTACTATGAGTATGTTTTGTCATCAATGTGAACAAACCGCTCAAGGCACCGGTTGCACCAAAATGGGTGTATGCGGAAAAAATGAGGACCTGCAAAGCTTACAGGATATTTTGCTCTTTGGACTCAAAGGTATAGCAGCTTACGCCCACCACGCCCGGGAACTTGGGGCCCGCGATGAAGAAGTTGATACCTTTGTACACGACGCCATGTTCTTCACCCTTACCAACGTCGACTTCAATCTTGAGCGTCATATCGATATGGTAATGAAATGCGGCCAAATGAATTACCGGGTTATGGAACTTTTAGACAGAGCCCATACCCAGCGTTTCGGTAATCCTACGCCTACTGCAGTGCCCACCGGAACAATGGCCGGTCCCGGAATACTCATTACAGGGCATGACCTCTTAGATCTATACGAACTCTTAAAACAAACGGAAGGTACCGGCATTAATATCTACACGCACGGCGAAATGCTGCCGGCTCATGCCTATCCTGAATTAAAGAAATTCCCGCATCTGGTGGCTAATTACGGGACAGCCTGGCAAAACCAGCAAAAAGAATTTTCTGACTTCCCAGGCGCTATCCTTGTAACAACTAACTGCATTATGCCTGTTAAAGATTCCTATAAAGACCGTCTATTTACCTCAGGCGTTGCCGGCATGAGTGGATGTACTCATATAGAAAATCGCGATTTTAGTGCTCTCATTGCTAAAGCTCAATCACTACCCGCTTTGCCTGAAAAATTGGGAGATAACTTAACAACAGGTTTTCACCACACCGCAATCTTAGGTTTAGCGGATAAAATTGTTGCTGCCGTTAAAGCCGGCAAAATAAAACGATTTTTCCTCGTTGGCGGTTGTGACGGTGCTAAACCGGGCCGGAATTACTATACTGAACTTGTAGAAAAAATCCCCCAAGATTGTGTAGTATTAACTGTTGCCTGCGGTAAATACCGGTTCAATCATCTTGATCTTGGCGATATTGACGGTATCCCGCGTTTGCTCGACCTTGGACAATGTAATAACTCTTACTCAGGCATTCAAGTGGCACTAGCTTTATCTAAAGCATTTCAATGTGAAGTCAACGAATTACCACTTACGTTGATCCTATCCTGGTACGAACAAAAGGCTGTTGCTATTCTACTCACGCTTCTGAGCTTAGGTATCAATAATATCCGGATCGGCCCTACTCCTCCGGCTTTTATCTCCTCCAATGTGCTTAACGTTCTCCAGAATAATTTCAATCTGCAGCTCATCACCACTGCAGACGATGACCTAAAAGCAATTATGGGATATCAGCCGGATGTGCGCGAAACTACTCATGAACCCGTTTCCTTGTTAAGCCGCATAGCGCAGTGGCTTGGATTAAAATAGATCAATAACACTCCATTAACAATATCAGAGTCAACTAAAAGGATATGTTAAAGTGGGGGTCTCAAAATAGGTTTGGTTAACCTATATGAGGCTCCCTCTTCTCCTATAAGTGAATAAAAGTCCAGCACCTATTATTCAATGATATTAAAGGGAGCTGAAGCCAAAATGGGAAGATATAATCAACAGCGAAATTTTTTGAAGTCGAATTTTGCTGAATTCAAAACAATAGCAACAGATGCAAAGAAAGGGTTTCCCCAACCGCCTAAGGTAAAACCTTGCGACAGTAATTCAAAATTAATTGATCTACCAATGGTAAATGAAAATACCCTAACAAATAAAAATATTTATACTTGTATAAAGGAAAGAAGAAGTACCAGATTTTACAGCAATCGACCGATAAGTCTCGAAGAATTATCTTATCTCCTTTGGGCGACCCAGGGCATTACCGGTATGAATAAGGCAGGGCTTACGTTTAGAACGGTTCCTTGCAGCGGCGCGACCCATTCTTTTGAAAGCTACCTACTAATTCGGAATGTGGAAAATATCCCACAAGGAGTATATCGGTACCTTCCAATGGAACACAGACTTCTATTTATGTTTGAACTGGATGAACTAGAGCATAAGATAGACGAGATCACTCTGGATCAGCCTTTTGTACCTAATTTTGCGAATAAAGCGGCAGTGTTATTTCTTTGGAGTACCACTCCTTACCGGTCGGAGTGGAAATATGACATTACTGCCCATAAAAAAATTTTAATAGACATCGGGCATGTATGCCAAAACTTGTATTTAGCCAGTGAATCTATCGATGCGGGGACTTGTGCAATAGGAATATATGATCAAGCGCTTGTCGATCAAATGTTAGGCCTGGACGGTGAAGAAGAGTTTGTTATATATCTCGCAGCAGTAGGAAAGAAACCGTAACCAGTCCCCAGATACCATTAAAAAAATAAATCTTCTCTTCATACGTAATAAAGTAAAAACGCCGGTCCCAAAAGGAACCCGGCGTTTTTCGTTGATAACTATAAGAGGTTTATTCCGGCAGCCCGGTTAGCAGACTCAACTGCCTGACGTGCCATTTCGCTAGCCATAGCGGCTGTATTCAGACTTTGATCAGGATTATGGAAGCCCATACTGCTTTCAGCAGCAACAAAATCCCAGTACCATTGGGCTTTACGCACCAGTTCCCTGGCGCTCTCCAATTCAGCCTGATTCACATTGGATACCTCGGAGGCTTTTTTGATAGCCTCATGCGCACGGGCAACATTCTGGCCCGCTGTGTGCAATGCTTCAAAAGTATAATCCTGAGTCGTCTTAACCCGACTCATCAACCAGGCACTACCCTGGGTATGGCAAGTGCCACACGAGGCATCAAGGTTTTTAAGCGGACTGGTCATCGTATGTGAACTGTATTTTTGCCCGTCCTTGCGCACATATGGCATATGACAATCGGCACAAGCTACCCCCGCCTTGCCATGAGTTCCTGTAGACCAAGTTTCAAAATCGGGATGTTGCGCTTTCAGCATCGAAGCTTTTGAATCCGGGTGCTGCCAGTCGTGTGCAAAGCCAAGTGGCTTATCAGCATAGTATGCGTACATATCACCGGGTTTCATGCCTTTATCCCAAGGAAATACAACGCGGAAAGTGTTAGGCTCGAAAAAGTATTCGGCATGACATTGGCCGCATACATAACTCCTCATGTCCTCACGGCTCGCTTTAGTTACATCAACGCCCTTACGATCCATGGCTTCGATAAACGCCGGATTAATGACCCGCAAATTCATATTTTCAGGATCATGGCAATTGCCGCAACTGATATAGCCGTGAGACGGAATCTTCTCCATCACTTGGGTAAACGGAAGTTTAGCAAAACCCCAGCCTGTCTCCTGAACAAACTTCTCCAGATAAGGGGTCTTGCAGGTTATGCAAGCTCCCGGCGATTTGGGGCCAATCCGCTTCGTTTCTTTAAGATCCTCAAGTGCGTAAACATGACCACGATCTTCGGTATAGTCTACACTAAAAGGATTGCCTTTAAAATTAGTCTTGATTTCAGGCATCATATCGGATTTCTGGACTTTCAAACTACCGCCATACCCGGTTGGCGAAGGCTCCATAACCGAGTTTTTCATATAACTTTCGTATTGCAATGGATAAAACTTCCCCCATACCGCCGGATCATATTCCCCTGCCGGAATTTTTGCTATTTTGACGGTAGATGCGGGCTTGGCAATGCCAATCCTGGTGATAACAAAACCAAAGAAAATTAGCAGCACACCCAGCAAAGCAATCATAGATTTCTGTGATTTACTCAAGCTTCATCCCTCCTTTGCTCTTGTTCATGCCATGAACTAAGCCGCGATGGCATTGGGTGCAATCCTGCCCACCGGCCCCCATGCCGGTTTTCTCAACCGTAGACTGGTGACAGCGCAGGCAGTTATCTGCTATATAGCCTTTTCCCTTTGTTGATACCTGGATTGTTGCCGGATAATCTCTCAGTACTTCATGATACACATCATTCATGCCGGTCTGGGCTTTAGCGACCAATTTTACCGCTATATTGCGATTCGGCAGATGACACTCAACGCATTCAATCTGTTTGTGGTTTGACGCCTGCCAGGATGTATACGCCTGGTCCATGGAGTGGCAGCTTCCACAAAATTGGGGTGTTTCCGCATGGGCATAGCCAAAGACTCCAAATAAAATACCGACTACTGTGACAGCGCAGCCAATAGCCATCAGCTTTAACGCGTTACGGTTCAAGTACTGACTTATATCCAACAATATCCCTCCTCTCCTCTTTTTTGGGCATAATGTTGAGTCCCGGCAGAAGGACAATGACCCCGCAGCAGTGTCGTAAACGCCTATTCAAAATAGCGCATACTAATCTTTTTCAATTCCTGGGTACTGTAAAATATCTGATAATCATCAATCCTGCTCATGCGATGCATGGAGGCAATATGATGCTGGCATTCATCTCTGGTTGTGGCGTGAACCATGGTATACAAATTATAAGGCCAGGCCGCATGGGTTACCCGTTCATAACAATGGGTAACTACCGGCAAAGCGGCAAACATCTCGCCGGTCGTGACAACTCTGTCTTCCGGCACTTGCCAAACGCACAACGCGTTGGCGCTGTAGCCGACCAGTCGGTGCCTGAGTACGGCGCCAATTTTGCGGATAACCCCGGATTCCTGCATGTTTTTAATGCGTGCCAGCAGGTCGCTTTCGCTAATTGCAAGCTGCGCGGCTATCCTGGCATAAGGTGTAGCAGTAATCGCCAATTCTTTTTGCAGCTCGCGGATAATTTTACGTTCGAGTTCGGTCAAAGAGTTCACCCCGCTACCAATGGAAATTTAACACTCACTTTGAAGACCCGTTTAGCAGGCAGCGACAATAGGGCTTCCACTCCTGGACTAGCAGCAACACTATGTAAAATTGCATTTAGGTTTTCTTCATTGGACGCAATGGCAGTAAACCACATATTATACTCGCCCTCCCGCAAGTAGTTATGGGTAACGCCGGTAAAAGCATTGACTACTTTCGCAACAGGTAAGATAGAATTTTCAGTTACCTTTAAAGCCACCAACGTACTTACATAACCCATCTGCCGGCTGTTCAAACTCGCGCCAAGCCGCCTGATCAAACCTTTCGCGTACAGTCGCTCGGCTCTATCCAATACAGCTTCCTCTGTTGTGCCAATTTTAGCGGCAATCTCCCGGTAGGGACGCTCGGTTACCGCAAAATCATATTGAAGGGCATGCAAAACCTGGCGGTCAAATTCATCAAGTTCCGGTAAAGCGTTAGCGCCCACAGCTGCACCACGGCTCCTCTGCTAAATAATTGCCATCCGAGTAATAATACGCTCTGGCCCGGCAGCCGCCGCAGACGTCATCATAGCCGCACCGGCTGCAGCCGCCTGTTAATGGCTCATGCCGAAACTCATGAAAGAGCGGACTTTCTTGCCATAGCCTGTCAAATGCTTTTTCCCGGACGCTTCCTGCTTTAAGCGGCAAGTATGGACAAGGCTGCACGTCGCCGTTGGGCAAAATAACACAATAGGACGTTCCGGCCAAACAGCCTTTGGTAAAACGCGTTTGGATATTTTTTTGCTTGGCAATACGCATAAATTGCGGCGCACACGTCGGTTTAATCTCGATAGGCACCTCGGCCTGCTTAGCAAGAATCCGCTCTAATAAAGCCTCATAATCAGCCGTCTTGAGCGTAGTCGCTTCGATGTCCTTGCCGCGTCCGGTAGGCACCAGAAAAAATATGTGATGGGCCACCGCCCCTAGTTCGGCAGCAAAGTCGGTAATGGAAGTAATTTCGTCCCGGTTATGGTTGGTAACGGTAGTATGGATTTGAAAAGGCAGCCCGGCAGAGCGGCAGGCCGCCATGCCGAGTAAGGTTTTATCCCAGGCGCCGTCTGTGCCGCGAAACTTGTCATGCTGAGCCTTGTCTTTACTGTCCAGGCTGATCCCGGCACAGGCCAGACCGGCTTCTTTTAGCTTACCGGCCACTTCGGGCGTTATCAGAATGCCGTTCGTTCCTAGTACCGGTCTCATTCCTACACTACGGGCGAAACTGATTAATTCATAAATATCTGACCGCAGTAAGGGCTCACCACCGCTAAGAATCATAATCTTAAACCCGGCCTGTGCGATTTCCGCGAGTAGTTTCTTGCCTTCCGCAGTATCCAGTTCATCGCTCTGTTTCAGACCTGCATCCCGGTAGCAGTGAATACAGCTAATATTGCAAGCCTGCGTTGTATTCCAGGAGATAATCATGGCTTTTCTCCCCTCCAGTCTGCTAAATAGCAGGCAGGATCCTCACCCCACAAGTTGCCTGAAGTTGCCTCTGCCCGGATGCGGCAACCGCCACATAATTGCTTATAGCTGCATTCGCCGCAGCGGCCTTCCACGTGGCTGGCCTTATCGCGCAGTTTCAGCAAAAACTCATCCTGCGATGTTTGCCAGATGTCACTAAACCGTTTTTTCCGTACATTGCCCAGAGTCTTATGACCCCAAAATTGACAGGCATGAACATTGCCCAGGGGGTCAACATTAGCCATCTTCTGCCCTGCCGAACAGCCGCCGTGCATTTCCAGCAACTGTTTAACCTCGGGAACCCGTTCCGGCTGCGTACGTTCGAAGTACTGGAGAATATAAATACCGTCAGCATGGTTATCGGTAGTCAGAATCTCTACTTCAATGCCGCGCCGGTGGAAATCCAGAGTTCGTTCCATGAGCAGCTCGATGGTCTGTCGTTTTTGTTCGGCAGTCGTATCAAGCTCAGCCATTTCTTTGCCCCGTCCGGCATACACCAGATGGTACATACAGAATCGCGGAATACGTTCGCGCTCCACAATATCTAAGATGTCAGGTAAAGTATGATAATTAAGCTTATTGATGGTAAACCGGATACCGGTCTTATTACCGGCGGCTATGGAATTACGGATACCGGCCAGCGCCGCGGCAAAAGCCCCCTGGCACCCCCGGAACTGGTCATGTACCGCCTCATTACCATCCAGGCTAACGCCAACATACTGAAAGCCGGTATCGTAGATTCTTTGGGCGAGTTCCGGAGTAATAAGTGTCCCATTCGTAGAAATAACCGGGCGAATCCCCTTTTCTTTAGCATAAGCACCAAGTTCAAAAAGGTCGTGCCGCATAAGCGGCTCACCACCGGAAAACAAGAGCACCGGCACATTCATGCTTGCCAGATCGTCAATAAACGCCCTAGCCTCACCGGTAGTAAATTCCCCCTGATAGGCGCGGTCTTCGGCATTGATATAACAATGCCTGCACTTTAAGTTACAGCGGTTAGTCGAGTTCCAGACAACTAACGGTGTAGTGTCTGATGAAAACTGCAGCATATGCGGAGGAAGATCCCGTGAACCTCGCCCATATTTAACAATATCGGAAATGGTGGCAGTACCACAAAGTAGTTTCGTGCAGCCAATCATGTTAATAGCCTCCTTGTTTCTGCGTCCGGTCGTAAAGATGCCGTTTCTTTTTCGGTCCTATAGAGCTTTCTACGAGCAACACCTGACCATATCGTGCCGATCGTGATAAAAATAGTTCCCAGCCAAACAAGGTTTATCAGCGGTTTGCGGCTGATTTCCACATCGACCCGCGGCAGCGCCGGCGGCGCGGTTAAATCCCTTATCCCAAGCGTTACCGTTCCGTCTTTCATGCTTACCGCGGTAAGGCTGAGTTCATAATGACCGAATACTTGTAAAGGGGCCGCTATCATTTGCCCATTTCGTGATAGTAATTCAGGTCTGGCTTCTTCTGTATTGCCGTCCTGCGTAACCTCCAGCAGCGCATAGACGCGAACGTCACCACTAACCCCACTGCCGCCCATGCCGTAGCGGATAAACTTGATTGTCAACGCTTCCTCCTGCTTTTGTTCTCCTTTATGCAAGGTCACTTCTTTGGCTGGATTCTCCTCCTGGTGCATGGCTGGCGCCAGGTAGATATCAGCAGCCGGCATGCGGTAAATTCCGGGTTCATGGGCGGCCGGACGACCTTCTTTGTTGAGCTTGGTATATGGCTCCAAAACCGTATTGGCCTGCCCTGTTAAAGTAAAGCTCTGATAAAATCCCTGCCCCTCAGGATCTAACCGTGTTCCCGTGTAAGTGAAGGTGCTTCCAAAAGCCTCCTGGCTTTCTCCCTGCTGCAAACTCACATAGACCGATTGACTGGCCAGTGAGGAAAAGAGAATACCGATCAGCGTAATCGCCAGACCAATATGTGTAAATCCGGCACCATAGCCTATTTTCTTATTCTTTACTGCTGCCAGACTGGCGGCCACAATGGCCGTGGCCAGGCCGGCCGTCACCAAAGCAACCGGCTGACGGATTCCTCCCGCAGCCGCGAGCCCCATGGCGATGGCGCCAATTCCCGCGATCCACCAGTACCGGGCAAATAACCGGGTCCGATCCTCGCCCCAGCTAACTAACGAACCCACCGCTAACAGTAAGGCCAAACCGGCTGCCAGTGGCAAAGTCGTTGTATTGTAGAAGGCAGTACTGACATTTTGTGGATTGCCCAACAGCATAGTGACAAGCGGTGTTGACATACCGACAAGCACGATAACTCCTACTGCCGTAAAGAGAATGGCCGTGGCTGCCAGAAAAAACTCCCGGCTTTTAACTGCCGGATACAACTCACCCTCCGGCAGGCGAGGCCAGCGAATAATCAGAATACCCAGAACGCTGGCCGCTGTAATCAGCACAAAACTGGCTAAAATTCCCCCTACCCCTTCATCACTGAAGGAATGGGTGGAAAAATCGCTTAGCATACCGCTGCGCGTGAGGAAGGTTCCATACATCACCAGCACAAACGTAAATAATGCGGCAAAACTGGCCGGCCTGACAGCGGCTAAGCGGACGCGTGCCAATAATAAAAGATGAACCAGTGCCCCGGCAGCCAGCCAGGGAACCAGGGAAGAATTCTCAACCGGATCCCAGCCCCAGTAACCGCCCCAGCCTAGCACCTTGTAAGCCCAGAAGCCCCCTAAAAATATCCCGGCACCTAACGCTGCCCAGGCAAACAATGCCCAGGGCAGGGCCTGACTAACCCAGTCTTTATGACGGCCTGTCAGGATACCATCCATGGCATAAGCAAAAGGCACAGCCAGCCCCGCATAGCCAAGAAACAGTACCGGCGGGTGAACCACCATCCAGGGGTCTTTCAATAATGGATTGAGACCAAATCCGTCCATCTGAGGCTCTAGCAGCATCATAAACGGACTCTTGGCAAGCAAAATGGCGAGCAGCATCATTTGTATTCCTGCGTAAACCGCCATGGCACAGGGTTGTTTTTTTCTGGCTAACAGCAACCCGAAACCGGCATGAAACAGTGCCCACAACAGGAATGAGCCTTCCTGGCCGGCCCAAAAAGCCGATAGCTTATAGACCAGGCTAAGGTCCCGCGAAGAGTAGCCAAATACGTAGGCAAACTGAAATTGATTGTTTAAAATAATATAAAACAGATACAAGGCAGTAAAGACGATAAACAGGGCCGACAACCGATAGTAGAATAAGCCCTTGTCCCTGCCGGCCGATAACCGCGGTGCTAAGCGGCGGGTTGAGGAGGCCATATGGGCATTCAGATAACAGAACATGGCAATCCCTGTTGTTACTAAAGCCAAAAATATTGCGGCATAGCCTATCATGATGGTTTCACGCTCCCCTGATATTTCGATGGACACTTAATCAGCAGCTTCTCGGCGGTAAACCGGCCATTCTGATATTTACCAACCGCCACAATGCTCGTGGCTTGTTCCAGTCCGTCCGGCTTTGCTCCCTGATAGATGACTGGCACTTCTTCGCCGGCTTCATCTCTTAGCAGGAACATCACTGTCTTGCCGTTTTCGGTCACCGTAATTTTTTCATTGGCAAGTACGCCCCTCACCTGAACCGTTCCGGTCGAAGCCTTAGCCTGGGCGAAACTGACATAAGGCGTCAGCGAAGTCTGAAAGGCGGTAAAGCAATAGACGATGAAAGCCACGATAATTATCAAACCAACGGTATGTCGCCTCTTCATAGTTTTACGCTTTCCTCCTCGCCATGAAGCGCGGTTTCACGCTGACTTCTGGAATTAACCTGGCAGCTTAACAACTGCCAAAAAATAGCCGTGCAGGCAACCATGGCAGCCACCAGTACCATCAGCATAACCTGATCCATATCGATCTTAGCTGCACTATTGATGACCGGTGCCGGATGCAGGGAAAAATAATAACGAGGAATAATAAACATCAAAAAAGGGACGGTGATAAAAGAACAAAGGGAATATACCGCGGCAATGCGGGCCCTTTGTTCTTCCTCTTCAATTGCAGACCGCAGGGCCAAATACGCCCCATAGATTAAAAGTAAAATAAAAATCGTAGTCTGTCGCGGGTCCCAGTTCCAATACGCACCCCAGGTCAGTTTAGCAAAAACTGCGCCGCTCACCGTTGCCAGAATGCAAAACATAAACCCCAGGGATACGGCTGCCGCACTCTTCCAGTCGTGCTCTATCTTGCGAGTGCGCAAATACTGAACTGCCCAAACAGCGGACAACAAAAAGGCCAACACGGAAACCCACGCCACCGGGATATGAAAAAAAGCAATACGAACCAAATTACCCAGTCCCTCGGCGGGTGGCACAATCGTAAATACGGCGTAAATGACACCAATCGTCCAGATACCAATACCCCAAATACTTAGATAACTGCGTTTCACCGGATAGTCCCCCCCTTCAGTCGTACCAAAGATAGTCAAAAAGAATGGATGTTGCACACAAAACCGTAATATCATAGCCTGCCATAAACACGAAATCCTGTATTCCGGGCAGAGCACCGTCAAATATCCGGGTAGTAGCTGCAATCACCATCAGAAATTGCGGCAATAACAGTGGAAACGTAATAACCGTATACAGCGATCCCTTACCCCCTGCCCGGCAGATCATGAGCGCAGTGAGCGTAGACACGGTGGCAATTCCTATGTCCCCCAAAACCAACACAACACCAAGCTCCGAACACAAAGGTACGGAAACATCAAGCAATAGGATAAATAGCGGTAGGATAAGTACGGTTAGCACAAGTAACAGTAAGCTATTGAAGCATGTTTTTCCCCAATATACAGCTTGCGCATTGGCGTACAGCCGCAGGGTTAACAGGGTTCCCGCTTCCTGCTCCTGAACAAATATCCGGGATAAACCAGCCATCGCACAAAAAAACAGGATAATCCACAAGAGGGCAGCGGCCAGGGCGGAACTAACGGCCGCCCCTGCCAAACTCATGCTGATACTGGCCAGCGTGATCAGGGCAAACATCGTCAGCGCGCTGAATGCGTACTTAGAACGCAGTTCACACAGCGCATCCTTGCGGACGATCGCCCACACCATGCTATGCCAAGGCAATTTTTTGTCCTGCATCGCGAACCTCCTCAAGGTCGTTGGTGGCAATAACAACTGCCGCCTGCTGTGCCAAAGCGTTATCCACCAGCCGTTTAACCAGCTTTTTGCCCTCCTCATCCAGGTTGGACGTAGGCTCATCCAGCAGCCAAACGGGAGGTCTTAGTGCTTCTAGTACGGCAAATTTTAACCGTTGGCGCATTCCGGTTGAATAGGTACCGACGCATTCCTGCTGACGCCCACTTAATCCCACAGCTTCAAGACAAGTCAACAATTGTTCATCAGATAACGCCAACCCGCGGGCTCGGACCAAAAACTGCAGATTTTCATAGCCGGTCATAGCCTGATAAAAGAGCAATTCCGGTGATATCAGGCCAAAACAGGCCATTCGTTTCTCTGCGTCTACTGCCTTGCCATCCATCCGTACCTGTACTATACCGGCACTTGGTCTAAGCAAACCGGCGATTATTTTAACCAGAGTGGATTTGCCGGAACCGTTAGGGCCTGTTACCCCCACACACTCTCCCGGACCAATGCGCTGATTAATATCAGCGAATAATTGTCGACGGCCATATTTTTTGGAAACACGAATGAGTTCTACAACTACTTTCTGCATTGCCATTCCCCCAGTAAGCCACTCTTACATTAGCTCCTATGTAGAAAAACCGCGAGCGCGGTCCTTTGCTATTGAACACATCCGAAATTCGGTAATAAATCCATGTAACTCCCGTAACCCCTGGCCTTTGCCGGAAAAAGCGTTCCGCAGGAGAAAAGCCAAGCGGTATTCCGTTAAGAAATCCATAAAGTAAGACCTCTTTCTCCCAGTTTTATACTAGCGATAAGCCGATTTTTCCCTTATCCAGGCGAAAGTCTCCTACTATGTCCGTATAATGCCAGCGCTGTTTCCAACCAACCGCACTGATGATTCATTTCTTTTGAATCCATTATACCGAAAGGTAATTACATCGATATTAAGCAAATATTACAAATTTATTACATTTTTCATTTTTTTCACACCACCTCGTCGGTGTCTTTGGTGTTAGCGCCCATTAATTTGCCGATCCTGGATATCGCCATAACCGCCAATCAAACCCATAGTCCGGTTATTTGCTTTCCCTTGCACTAAGGATTAAAAGGGATTCCATGACAAAGGTCACGAAATCCCTTTTGAACTCATTTGTAATACTTTCGTAAGATCTTACCCATTGCGTTTCCCGAGAAGACCATTCTATACTTAACTGAAGAAATCCTGCAATTTAAGGAGGTATACCATTCCATGGCCATTTCCAGCATGATTATTCAACCCAAGCCAGACTCCATCAATGCAGTATCGCAAGCATTATCCGGTATGAGCGGGGTTACCGTTCACTCGGTTACACCAAAACAAGAAATTATTGTTGTCGTGGAAGCGGCCTCGTTACAACTGGTCAACGAGGTCGCCCGCACCCTGGAAGTTATCCCCGGTGTACTTGGAGTCTTTCCTACCTACATAACGACCGCAGACGAGAAAGAAAACGAAATCAATTAAGCTTTTGCCAACTGCACGGCACATATTTTATATTCCGGCTGTTTGGAGACATCATCAAAGGCGTCAATTGTTACAAAATTAATCATTCTGGATAGTTCCGTGTCATGGAATGGCACGTACACCATCCCCGGCCGTGGTTGACCACGGCCATTTATTTTGGCCTTAAGGCGGCATTCCCCGCGGCGGGATGTTATTTTCACCAATTCACCATCGGTTACGCCAATTTTTTCAGCATCCGCCTGATTTAGTTCCACATACATTTCCGGCATAGCCCGCTTGAGTTCCGGTACATTCATTGTCATCGTAGTGGTATGCCAATGTTCCAGAACACGCCCGGTAGACAAATAGAAGGGATATTCCGCATCCGGCATTTCCTGCGGATTAGCATGAGGTCTGGCAAAAATGACGGCCCGGCCATCAGGCTTACCGTAAAAATGGATTCCTTCTTTAACAAAAGGATCATGAGGAGCGGCATAACGTATCGAAGTTTCCGGACCATTGGGATCCGGCACAGGCCAAGTCAAGCCATGTGCTTTTTTTAGTCTCTCATACGGGGGCAAGTCCATCTTAGTGCCTGTCGTGCATTTACGGTATTCTTCCCAGATTTCCTCATTTGTTTTATAGGGGAATATTTCAGCAAAACCCAGCCGTTTCGCTACTTCTATGAGAGCCCAAACGTCCGGTTTGGCTTCCCCAGGCGCTTCCACGGCTTTGGCAATGTGCTGGGTACGTCGTTCTCCATTGCCATAGATGCCTTCCTTTTCCATCCACAGCGCAGCCGGCAGAATCACATCAGCCAGTTCACTGGTTCGCGTCGGATGGTAGGTTTCGGATACAATCATAAATGTCTTTTCCATCCCCTCACGATAAAGCTTGAGGTTTGGAATAGACTGGCCGGGGTTAGTGCAGACCACCCACAATACTTTAAGTGCACCGCTGGCTGCCGCCCGGAACATTTCAATGGTATGATAGCCTGGTTTGGCACTCATTTTCGCAGGATCAACGCCCCAGATTTTAGCGATTTCTTCCCGGTGCTTGGCATTAGCCACCACGCGATGCGCCGGCAGCAGATGGGACAGCGCCCCCACTTCACGGATACTGCCGCAGGCGCTCGGCTGGCCGGTAAGCGAAAATGGCGTATTGCCCGGACGACAGATTTTGCCGGTAAGAAGATGCAGGTTGTGCACCAGATTATTGGCCCAAGTACCGCGAATCCGCTGGTTAAGCCCCATCGTCCACATCGACATCGTGTTCCGGTCCTTGGCGGAAAACAGGCGAGCCACTTCACGAATTTGTTCTGCAGGCAGATCAATGAGTCCGCTTACTTTTTCCGGCGCATAATCGGCAAGGAAGGTCTTAAACTCGTCAAACGACAGTTTTTTCTCACCTTGCATAAAGGTGGTGTGTTGATCTACGAAGTCTTTGTCAACCAAATTTTCGTCAATAATAACATAGGCCATGCTATTTAACAGGGCTAAGTCGGTCCCTGGTACAAACTGCAGGGAAATATCGGCTATATCGGCCGTACGAGTCCGCCGGGGATCAGCAACAATAATTTTTACATGAGGATTACTATTTTTGCGATCCACCAGTCTTGAATACAAAACTGGATGCGCTTCCGCCATATTAGCGCCGATAAGGAAAAAAACATCGGCCTGCTCAATATCGGCATAGGTTCCCATCGGTTCGTCCTTACCAAAGGTGCTTACATACCCCGCTACCGCACTGGCCATACAGGTACGGGGATTCCCGTCAATATTATTGGTACCCATGGCGCCCTTAAAAAGTTTATTGGCAATATAGGCTTCTTCCGCGATATTCTGACCGGAACCGTAATACCCCACGGAGTCCGGCCCAAACTGGGCAATAGCCTCCTTAAATTTGGTGGCAATGAGATCCAATGCTTCATCCCACGAAAATTTGACGAACTGACCATCTTTTTTGACCATGGGATGGAGCAAACGATCTTTGGTATCCATGATTTTGGGCAGCAATATCCCTTTAACACATAACCGGCCTCTATTAACAGCATTATCCGGATCACCTTTTACGGCAACTATTTTCCCCTTACTGACTCCTGCCAGTACGCCGCAGCCTACACCACAGTACCGGCAGACACCCTTAACCCATTTTTCCGCGTCGTGCTGCGAGGTGGTCCCTTGTGCACCACGGCCGCCGGAGTCAAACGAACAGCCAGAACTTACTAATGCCGTACTGGCGGCAATAGCTTTTAAAAAATCCCGGCGAGAAAACTTCATGAAAAATTACCTCCCGGCCAAAATTTAATCTTATTTCCGCATAGCATCCAAATGGCAGCTGGCGCAAGTATCGCGGCTGGGTACCATGGTATTGAGCTGGGTATTATGTACCAGGCCGCTATGACAGGTTATACAGGTCATGCCATTATCAAAGTGCTTCACTGTGTGCGGATCCTTCGCGGCTAGCGCCTTATCGGCATTGGTTTTCACCTTATCCTGATGACAGTTGTAGCAATTGATATCGCGCTCATTGGCTTTGGGCTCAATCTTGGAACTGGTAACATGCACATAGACTTCCCGCATTCCTTTGCCCTTGGCCTTCATGACCCCGATAGCGCCCGGTTCTGCATGACAATCTTCGCAGGCCACATTTTTATGGGCGGACACTTGCCAGGATTGATACATGGAATCCATTTCATGACAAGTACGGCAAAACTCCGAACGGGATGTGTAAGCCGCCGACCAGCCGGCAGAAAGCAATAAAAAAACAATAATAGCGCCAATGAATACGATATGCCGTCCCGTCAACTTTTCTTTACCTCGTACTACCATCCACAAATTCATGCTGTACGGCACCTCCTTTCTGCTTGTTTCTCCAAGTAAAATAGACGGCTTTCGCTGCGCAGGCATTCACGCAGTCGCCACAATTGGTACAGGTCAGGCGGTCAAGAGGTCTAGTACTGCCAACCTGTACCTGCATGGTACATGCATTTTGGCATGTATGGCAGTTCCGGCAGTGAGAGCGGTCAATACCAATCGTTACTAACCGCCATTTTCCCAGTAGGCCGTATAACGCCCCCACCGGACAGAGGTTGCGGCACCAGGCTTTACGGTCATAAAACCACTCTAAAGCAATAAGCGCCACTACAAACAGTAATTCAAATCCGACGCCGAAAGCAATTGCTCTGGACAAAATACCGATGGGTGACAGTATGGTAAAAAGCGGTAACCCGGTTAGTAACGCAAGTAATAAAAACAAGGCCAGTACTTGATAAGGCAGCCAGCCATTACCCGTTCCGCGTGTCCTGGGAGCTTTGATCATGGCTGCGAGTTCAAAAACGGTATGTACCGGACATATCCAACTGCAAAAAGCCCGTCCTAACAGTAACGTTGCCAGTAAAAGCGGTAGTACCGACCCAATGAGCGGCCACCAAATCATCTTGCCGGCTAGCATAACCTCAGCTGCTGCCAGCGGATCAGTAAGGGCAATTCCGGCAGCCAGAGAGGATAAATAGGTTCCGAACCACACCGGATTTATTGGCCAAACCAGTGGCAGCGCCAACAGGGCCAATGCCAAAAACTGAACCGTTCGCCGCACACGCTTAACCTTCATTGTCGTTTTCCTGCCTGTACCTTGATTGCCGCGGGATCGGCAACACATACATGTTCGCAGATACCACAGCCAACACAAACGGTCTTGTCAACCACCGGGCGTTTATGATTCTCCAGTTTGATGGCTTGGTCATAAAATGGGCAACTGGTATAGCAGATCTTGCACTCATCGCCCATCCAGGCCAGACAGGCGTCGTGGTTGATCTCCGCCAGCCCCATCCGTACCTTTGCCTTTTCGACGGGCCGCAGAGCCCCGCTGGAGCAGACACCAATACAATGAAGACATAAATCGCAGGCTGCCTCCCGCGGTACGAGATAGGGAGTACCAATGGAGAGCCCGTTATGGCCCTGACCGATTTTAATGGCCCGCTGCGGACAAACCTGTGCACACTTGCCACAGCGGAGACAAGTGGCCAAAAACTCCGGTTCATTCAATGCCCCCGGCGGCCGGAGTAAGGCATTCTTCTGTTTATTATCAGTAAAACCGGAGAGGATAAGCGACAGAATACCACCGACAAACACGGCTGCCTTGACACCCCTTTCCATACCATACGCCTCCTCGCTTACTCTCTTTTCATCATACCGAAAGATGATAACAGAATTATTAAGCAATTCTTACAAAAGTATTACATTTTACTAAAAAGAGTAAAAGGAAAAAGCCGCCGATATAAAAATCGGCAGCTGCAAATTTATCCGATGACTAACCCGCTCTAAGACTCCCTCTTCTGCAAGTGGGAGTAAGAGCGGCTAAGCCCCTGGATAAGGTCGACTAACCTTCAGGTGGGGTTAAAACCCCATCTGAAGGTTAGTCTACTTTATCTTTCTTATATTTCATTAAAAGGGGCACCCTTAGTTAAACTACTCCTCACCCACAAACTTATAACCCACTCCCCACACGGTTTTAATATACGTGGGGGCGGAGGGCGCAGGTTCAATCTTCTCCCGCAAACGCCGGATATGAACAGTCACAGTATTTTCATCGCCTTCGTAATCACTGTGCCATATTTTATTTAAAAGCTGCATTCTGGTAAAAACCTGCTGGGGATTACTTACCAATAGCCACAGCAATTCAAATTCCTTGCTGGTAAGAGTAGCCGCTGTACCATTAATCGTAACCTCTCTGGTCCCAGGATCAATGGAAAGGGAACCATACGCCAGCGCCTGGCTTACCTGATTCTTGCGCCAGCCCTGCACCCGGCGAATGACTGCCTGTACCCTGAGCACCAGTTCAATGGGGCTAAATGGTTTCGTTAAATAATCATCTACCCCTAGCCTGAGACCGACAATGCGGTCCAGTTCATCGCCTTTGGCAGATAGAATGATAATAGGAACACCATATTCCGCGGTTAATATTTTACAAACGTCAAGGCCATTAAGTTTTGGCAGCATTAAGTCCAGGATGACTAAATCAGGCTGCTCTTTTTTGGCAACAGCCAGAGCACTTTCTCCGTCAACAGCAGAGACCACCGCAAAATTTTCCCTTTCCAGGCAATGCTTCACGATCTTTATTATTTTCGCATCATCATCGACAACCAAAATTTTCTCTCCAGACAATCCTAACACCCCTTCGCAATGACCGGTAACACGAAGGTAAACGTACTGCCGCGACCGACTTCGCTTTCTACCCAAATCCGGCCACCGTGCATTTCTACCAAATTGCGCGCCAGTGCTAATCCTAAGCCGCTGCCCGGATACTCCCTGGATTCAGCGCTATCAGCCTGACGAAACTTGTCAAAAATGAATTTCTGATCTTCCTCGTTAATGCCAATACCGGAATCTTGTATTTTGACAACAACCTCCGGCGACTTTTCTTCCTCATTTACCAGTACTGCCGAAATATTTATTTTGCCACCATCGGGCGTAAATTTAATTGCATTACTGATTAAGTTGCGGAAAATATGGGTGACTTTTTCGCGATCCGCTATAATACTGGGTATGTCTGCGGCAATGTCAACAGTAAGCGTAAACCTTTTCTTGCTTAACAGCGGAGAAATACTACGGGTGAGGGGAGCCAGCACTTCTTTAATATCGACCGGGTTGCAGTTAATTTTTACAAGTCCGGCTTCTATTTTAGACATATTTAAAATATCGTTGATCTGACTGAGTAACTGGTGTCCGCTTTCAAAGATGTCTTGCAAATATTCCCGCTGCAAGCTGCTAAGCGTCTCTCCCTCGGCTAACAGAATTTCAGTAAACGCTATGATCGCAGTTAGAGGAGTCCGAAGTTCATGACTCATAACCGCCAAAAATTCAGATTTGAGGCGGTCAGTCTCCGTCAGTTTTGCATTCATGGCTTTAAGCTTATTGCCTTGCTCCAGCAAACGCTGATTCGCTTCTGATAAGAGCGCCGTCCGCTCGGTTACTTTTTCCTCAAGATCATTGTACAGCCCATGAAGCTTACCAGCCATCGTGTTGAACTCGTCCGCCAAACTGCGCATTTCGTCATAGGTTTGAATCTCCGTAATTTGCGCGGATAAATTTCCCCGCCCTAATTCGACCACTTTGCCTGTCAACTCGCGGATCGGCATGATAATGATATGCTCCATCATTAAATACGTCAGTCCGATACTCACAAAAACCATAAACAGGATAAAAACAACCTGGCTGCTAATATTGGTGTGTTGGGCGGCCTCAAAACGCGCCATGGGAAGTACAACACTAATGCTGCCGGCAAACTCGCCTGCAGAAAAACCTTCCTTCGCGTATCCGGAGATATCCTTGGCGCCTGCCGGCCTGCCATGACAGGGCAAACAGGATTCATCATAGTATACGGGTACTAAGTAGCGAAACACCCGCTTGCCGTCAATCTCATCATAGCCCCAGAGCTCTTTGAGATTTTTATCGGCCGCTAACTGTTTCATGGCTTCGAGTTCAAAATTATCCGGGGCATTATAAAGATCGCGTACAAGTGGCCGGGTCTGTTTGAACGTATAGCCCGAGTAACCGTTAAATATTTCACCGATTCCCTTGCCCACGGCAGCAGGGTTCAAATGTTTGAATTCATAGCCACCAGCAGAGTTCCTATTAATCGTATCCTGTTTAAGAGCAATAAATGACCTGGTAGCAATAAGCTGCTGAGCAATAACCCCCGCTTTTTCCTTCATTTCCAATTCAGCCTGGAAATTATATTGTCGAATATTCCAAAGGAGGTTTATTGTCATCAGAACGATGGTTATAGCGGCAATTCCTACCATAAATTTTATCGTAAGGCTATTTTTAAAACTCATAAAAGCATTCTCTCCCAAAAAGGAATCGCTCTTATGCAAAACATTCTGTATATAAATGACAAATCCTTCATTAATTTTACATTATAACTCGTCCTTCCTGTTATTTCGTGTTTTTGTTCAAGTTCGTGTAAAGGCTACCGGCCCCTCTAACAAAAAAAATACCTAGACCAAAGTCTAGGCGAAGGGTTGCCCGCTGCTCCCATCTATCTATAGGAAGCATTTAATGCTTTTAATAGAACACGAATATCATATTGATACGGAGTAACCGGAAGAACCTTTTTCTTAAGCCCCAGCAGAGAATAAACGGCCATTCTTGCCGTACGAACAGAATATTCTTCGGTGAATACCATATCTTCCGGAATTTCAACAAACTGACCAATAAAAGCAAGATTTGTTGATCCTTCAGGCACTACCGCCGGCCTATCCCCTTGAGCACGCGGTTGGAACATGGAGACAATATAGGGCAGCATACAGGGTATGACATTCACTACGGTTTCCAGGATTTCATTCATTTCTTCTTCAAACTGAAGATGATGAAGGAGTTCTATGAGGATTTCTTTGCCAGTGCAGTCCCGCATAGGCTTCTTTACATAGTTGCCTTCCTTGTCGGTATAAAGACCATAACCCCAGAAAATTGTAATATCTTCCGGCTGATCCTTAAAGTGAGGCTGTGCAGCAACCACAAGCGACATAAGCCAGTTAGAATCCCGAAATGTCATCAAAGCCCCGCTGCCTGGCTTATTGCGTGAAAATCTCTCAATCATTTTAAGCAGTTTGTTACCCCGCAAAGTAACCGTAAAGGATTCCCAGTTACTCTCTTCAGGATTGCCAAAGAATTTTTTGGGGTTGCCAAACCCTTTCTTTTTTGCAGCAATGGTTGCCCAAAGCGATCCCGAAATAGGATTTTCCACATCCATTTTAGCGGAAGTATCCAGATTGCCCAACCTTGAATTATCCGTCATGCAGCCATTGGTTACAATGCATAAATCCCCGTTATTAAGTGGAAGAACACCCTTTTTTCCCTCATGCTCATAGCGTATTGCAGTAACGGTAATGCCTTCTCCTTCTGCAAAATCCAGATCGGTTACAGTGAACGTAAGACTAAAATCGACACCCGCTTTGTCCAAGTATGCCTTTATCGGCAATATAATGGAGTCATACTGGTTATATCGCGATCTTGTTACTCCCTCAAGCGTATGTATCCGGGAATATTCAAAAATCATCCGTTGCATATAGCGTTTAAACTCAATCAGACTGGACCACTTTTGGAAAGCAAAGGTGGTTTGCCACATATACCAAAAGTTTGTCTGGAAAAAATGTGGGGTCATTACAAACCAATCGGAGATACGAAGGTCGTCCAGTTTTTCTTCCGGAGCAACCAGCAGCTTAAACAGCGCAATCCGGTCAGCATCGTTAAACCCCATGGACAAAACATCCACTACTTCATGCTCTTTATTAATAAGTCTGGCATTCGCATGCGTTGGATGAACACGATCAAAGGCAAGAATCTCGTCGGTTACACTCATGCCTTCCTGCTCTAAGGACGGTATGGAAGAAAGCAGCTCCCAAAAATTTTCGTAAGTTTCCTCATTAAGCATTCTTCCGCCCCGGGCAACAAATCCATCCTTTGCACTCCCCGCTCCATCATTACTTCCGCCCAAAATGTGCATTCCTTCTAAGATATGGATATTCTTGCCGGGAAAATCGCAATCCTGAATAAGGTATACAGCGCCTGCCAGAGAACCTAAACCGCCGCCGACAAAATACACTTGCATATTTTCATAGCCTTGCTTCATACCGCAATACCTCCATAGCTTACTTTATTTTCATGGAATAGGCTTTCCGAATGCCAAAAAAAATACATTAGCGGCAAAATACCATAAATTTAATTATGCACTTAGAAAAACAGAACCATCGGGCTCCTCCGATGGTTCTGTTTCGTTATTTCACATTATACATCCCTTTACTGCTTAAATAGTTGTAAATTCCTTCACCATGCTGCTGCTCTTCTTTCTGGATATGGTTTAAGGCTTGGCGAACATTAGCATCTGTAAACTCGAAGATGGCAGTGTCATATGCGCCTGACACAAATTTTTCGGTCATCAGCATATCATTACAAAGCATAGCATCGGCCTGGCTACCAGTTGCGGAAGCCGTTGATGAAGCTGATGCAGAAGCGGTTGCCGACTGGCCGGTCTGAGCATTGCTTTGCATGCTTGTCTGAGACTGCTGTGATTGCTGGCTCTGTTGTCCCTGACCCATACTCGGGACTTGACCATTCATGATAGATTCAATGGTACTTAAGTGTTGCTGCTCTTGTTGAGCATAAGACTGGAATAACTGCTGCAGTTGAGGATCACTGGCTTGCTGGGCATTGCTCTCATACTTTTGGATACATACTTGCTCGTGTTTCTTTTGATCTTGGAGCAATTGTTTTTCTTTTTGGCTCAATTGCATTTTTAATCTCCCCCTTTGGTTTTTACTATTTTTCCCGCAAAAAAAAATTCCATCCCCATCCATTAAATATTAATTATGTATTTGGAGGTTTCTAAACACTTATCTTTTGCTACGTTCAGGAAGTAAGTCTCTAAATACATAAACCAATAGTAGTATACTGGCTCCGACTGCCAGCCATGTAAACCATGGATTATTTATTATGTTATGCCAATGGCTTCCCAGTGCGGCTCCAGCACCCAAAAAGATGGTTAACCAGATAATTGCATGTATCATGTCGTAGATAAGGAACTTAACAAGAGAAATACCGCTGATACCGGCTACGTAAGGAGTTATATTCCCTATTGTCGGTACGAAACGGCCGCCAATTATGTAAGCGGGAGCCGACCGTTGCAAAAGTTCTAATGCCTTATCCATGCGTTCCGGAGTCAGTCTAATATACTTTCTCCACCGCTGTAAAAAAGCTTCTCCAAAATTATGGCCGATCATAAATGCGGAAAACGAACCAAAGAGGTAGCCTAATAGAGATACTACCCAAGCCATAAAAACAGTAAACTCCCCTTGTTTCGCCAAAAATCCTGCCAAAGCCACTAATACGCTGCCGGGAAAGGGCAGTCCTATTGCTTCTAAAAAAACTCCTGCAAACACTCCTGGCAATCCCAGGCTGCTTAACATTTCAACAATCCTGTCAAACATAATATCCCCTCCCTAGCCTATTATGTCTGAGAAGGGGTTTAAATATTTGTTTGGCTGACCTTATTTGTCAGCTAAAAAGTAATTAACCCGCACTTCATAATGCGGGTTAATTACTTTTTAATGATTCTTACATTGTCGGACTCATTAACTCAGATTTTACTTGCTGAATATCGTTTGGCGTAGCAGGGGCAGCCGGCTTGTAATACCCCTTTTGCTGTGCAGCTTGGGCAATCTGATACTGCCGCTGCTCATCCTGGTTTCTCATTTGCTGAAAGGTTGAGCGCAACTGAGAGTTGCCTGTTTCGGCAATTACATTAGCATAGGTCGCTAAACTGCCTTTTATCATTGCTAAATAATCATTCAGCATATCTTTATCATTCATGACTGGCTTTCCTCCTATTGTAAAAATAACATAAGTTTCTGCTTCGAGCTTCTGGCTGCCGCTGCGTCCTGTTGAAACATTTGCTTGAGCTGTGCATCATTGCACTGCTGAGCGTACGTTTCCAATTTATTGGCCACCGTTTCATGACCGCCAATCATGTGTCGTAAATGTTGAAGCTCCATTTGATTTAATTGTGCCAAAATTAACACTCCTTTCCATGTATTACATAATTAGTATTGATTAAAATATTCTGCATTATTCAGGAAAAATGAGGTAATTTTATCAGGGCTGGTTGAAACGTAAGAGTTTCAGCACGGCTCTTTTCGTATGTTAGATAAAAGGGCGTCGCCTCCTATATGAATTAAAAGAACTTAATTTTTTTCTTTTCCAGTAACACTTTTCTCTTTTTCCCATATCCTATAGCAGACGGTTGAAAAATTGGTGTTAGCTTACGCTAACCGTTTTTACCGGGCCGTGTGTTAGCGATAGCTAACCTTTCTTTATCCACTGGTGTTAGCTATCGCTAACCTTTTTTTAAGAGAAAAAACTTAGCTAAGGCAAATACAAGGAGGTTAACAGTATGTATAACCCTGCAAAAGCATCAAGTTTGGCGGACCTTACGGTAGGCACAACCGGCAAGATCTCCTCATTGGAGCTTAACGGCTTACTCAGAAGGCGGGTTCTGGACTTAGGCATGGTTCCAGGAACGCAAGTACAGTGCATTCGCCGAAGTCCAGCCGGAGATCCTATTGCGTTCCGGGTACGCAATACTACGATAGCGCTGCGCAGCAATGATGCCAGCTTGATTAAAGTATACCCTATGTAATATATGGAGGGGATTAATCTTGAGTACACAAGTGGAAAATCACAGCCGGGTATTGCGCGAGCATTTCGGCATAACTCCTGAACCGGGACAATACATTATCGCTCTGGCCGGCAACCCCAACGTCGGCAAAAGTACCGTTTTTAACGCTTTAACGGGCTTACGCCAGCACACAGGAAACTGGCCTGGTAAAACGGTGGATAACGCCCAGGGAACTTTTACTTATCGGCAGAAACCGTTCCTGCTTGTTGACCTGCCTGGAACCTATTCGATTCTGGCGCATACGGTAGAAGAACAGGTTGCCCGGGATTTTATCTGCTTTGGTGAACCGAATGCTACCCTTGTAGTTTTAGATGCTACCTGCCTGGAACGCAATTTAAACCTGGCTCTGCAGGTTATGGAGATTACCCCAAATGTTGTTGTATGTGTCAATCTCATAGACGAAGCCAGGAAGAAAAACATCACGATTGATTTCCCTGCATTAGAAAATGAACTTGGCGTACCTGTTGTGGCTACTGCTGCCCGTAAGGGAGAAGGATTGAATATCCTCCGCGAAACGCTGTACCAGGTTAGCACCGGTGAACGCAAAAGTCACCCCCGCCAACTTGTCTACTCCCCGGAAGTGGAAGATGCAGTTCAGCAACTGTTGCCAAACGTACAGCGTCTTGTTGACCACAAGTTAAACCCCCGCTGGGTTGCACTCCGGTTATTGGATGGAGATAAGTCGTTTATTGAGAGCATCAGCCGCCACTTAGACCTTCAAAATAAAGTGGATTTCCTAAAGGAGGTAACCGCTTTATGAATGGAATCGTAAAGCCGATGACGACATTAGCCGATGTCTGTACTGAGGCGGATAAAATCCGCTTCAGGTCCGGCAATGCGCTTGGTGACACCATCGTGTCCGATATTTACGCAAATGCGGAACAGATTGCCCGTAAAGTAGTTTCTCATACAACGGAAAGCAAATCTTCCTGGGACACCAAGCTTGATGACCTGCTCACCTCCCGCCTATTCGGCTATCCAATAATGCTGGCACTTCTAAGCGTCGTGTTCTGGATCACGATCGAAGGAGCAAATATCCCCTCTGAAATGATTGGCAACATATTATTTGCCTTCCAAGATCAGCTTACCGAATGGTTTACGCTTGCCGGAGCTCCCGGCTGGCTTCACGGGATCTTGGTGCTTGGCCTGTACAGGGCATTAGCCTGGGTTGTGTCGGTTATGCTGCCGCCGATGGCCATTTTCTTTCCCCTGTTTACTTTATTAGAGGATTTAGGTTATTTACCCCGGGTTGCCTTTAATATGGATAACATGTTTAAGAAGTGTAAAGCATGCGGTAAGCAAATCTTAACGATGTGCATGGGCTTTGGTTGCAATGCGGCCGGAGTTGTCGCCTGCCGCATTATCGACTCCCCGCGCGAACGGCTGATTGCCATGTTAACTAACAATTTTGTTCCCTGTAACGGACGCTTCCCCACGCTCATCGCCATCGCTACTATTTTTATGGGTAACACAGTAGCGCCCGAGTTTTCAACGCTCACCGTTTCGCTGGTAATCACCACTACCGTACTCATAGGCATTGCAGTAACTTTTGCGGTATCCTGGTGTCTTTCCCATACAATACTCAAAGGCGAGCCATCTTCGCTTGTCCTGGAACTTCCACCCTACCGCCTGCCCCAGATTGGCGGAGTTATCTACCGCTCTATCATCGACCGCACGTTATTTGTATTAAAACGCGCCGTAATAATGGCAGCTCCCGCCGGAGCTATCACTTGGATACTCGCTAATGTTTACATAGGCGACCTGAGTATCATCGGCCACCTGGCAAACTGGCTTCAGCCCCTCGGCTTTGCAATAGGCCTGGATGGATTCATTCTCTTAGCCTTTATTCTTGGGCTTCCGGCTAATGAGATTGTCGTACCTATTTTATTAATGAGCTATCTGTCTTCCGGACATATGCTCGAATTTGAAAGCCTGGATGAGCTGCGAAATATTCTACTAACCAACGGCTGGACCTGGCTGACAGGAGTAAATACGATTTTGTTCTGCCTGCTTCACTGGCCGTGTACGACTGCACTGCTCTCTGCCTATAAAGAATCAGGCAGTGCCAAATGGACTTTCCTGGCTTTTATTATCCCTACCGTCATTGCATTTACTGTTTGTTTTGCCGTGGCTCAATCAGCCAGATTCTTCGGTCTGGCCTAGGAAACCTACTACTCACCCAAAATATCCGGTAAATGTCTGTAGCCATGGCTGTAGCCATGGCTACAGACTAATAAAGAAAACGACCTGCGCCGAGCCGCTGGCGAAAGTGCAAGTCGATGCTGCCTTTTCCAGGCAAAAGTTAGCCTTCTGTTAAGGTAATAAAAACCAGGGCTGTAACACCCCAGTCTATTTTCCCTTATTACCTTTCTTAGCGTCCCGTATGTGTTCAACAAATTTCTCATATATCTCCGGATTATCATGCATGAACCCCATCAACTGCTGAATCGAAGCTATCGTTGTTGGCGAGAGGTAATGTTCCATCGCTTCCGCTTCTGCAGCAACATCACAGTCGACACAGATTGTCTTTAGGAATCTCTGCAGAAGCGCATTTCTTTCGACGAGATAATTACCTATCTGTCTGCCTTTGTCTGTCAACCCAATCATGCCATACTTTTGATAGGTGATGTATCCGCCCGCACGCAGCCGCCCGAGCGCCTTCGTTACCGAAGGAAGCTTTACGTTTAATTTCTGGCTGATATCTGTAACTCGTACTATATCATTGCTGGCAGAGAACCTGTAAATTTCCTCTAAGTAATCTTCCAGGCTGGGTGACAACATAGGCGCACCTCCTGCCCCTAGCAGAGTGAATATCATTCTCACTATTGATAACCTACTATAGTTTATGCGGCACATTTCCATATGTGCCTATTGGAGGAGAAAAAAATGCATTCTTCGGGCAAAGCCCTTGGATGGGCCACATTACTTACAGCAGCCCACTTCGCCGCAAAGCTGGTTGGCGGCTATATGACAAATAGCCTGGCGCTTATCAGTGACGCCTGGCATCTTTTGACCGACTTGCTGTCCCTCATATTCAGTTGGCTCGCCTTGAGAGCCTCTTCCCGCCCTCCTACCAAATGGGCTACTTTCGGATTTCACCGGGTTGGGATTTTGGCTGCGCTTGGAAATAATCTAACCCTCATCGGTATATCTTTCTATATTCTTTACGAAGCATACCGGCGCTTCCTTAACCCCGAAGCACTAGAGACCACCGGAATGGTTTGGCTGTCGCTTGTAGGTATCGCAGCCAGCGTGATCATTGTATTGCTTGTCCAGGATGGCGCCAAAAACAACCTGAACATGCGCAGCGTCTGGCTTCATTTTGCGGGTGAGGCACTTGCCTCTGTCGGTGTTCTCATTGGCGGCATTATCATCCAGTATACCCATTGGTATTGGATCGATACAATATTAAGTGCGATATTGGGTCTGGCGATTCTACGCGGGTCAGTCATGATGCTCTGGGAGAGTACTGTAATATTGCTGGAAGGAACGCCTAAGCATATATCTATCGATAAAATAGCTGAAGCTATAACAGAACTGCCGTATGTAAAGACGGCAGAGGACATCCACGTTTGGTGCCTGGCAGAAGAAAAAGTCGCACTCTCCGCGCATGTGCGACTTAACCAAGATCTCAGCCTCTCGCAGACTGAACCTATCCTGCTGGAAATAAAACATGTTTTGAACCAACAATTTAATATCGGTCACATTAATATCCAATTCGAACTCAAAGAATGCAGTGATTGTCATCATGCTGCCAATTGAAGGAGAGAGTAAAATGATCGCCGACTACAGGATAAGAACAATCAAATATTTCTCAATCGGATTATTTCTCTTCGGCCTTTCGGTTTATGGATTTTTTATTGGCATTGCCAGCTTACAAATCCCGTTTATAATCAGTGGATTCCTCGGTTTAACGAATGCCATTTATGCGGTATATCTAGCGATACGAAATTCAGACAGGTCCTCATAGTTAATTAAAAGGGTAGTCTGGGTTGGCATTGTGATGAATTATTTAACCCGCTCTCGTTCCCACCATATTAAAAGCGATATACAAAAGGCCAGCCACATGAAACCAGCCGCATATCCTGCTACTACATCGGTGGGATAGTGAACGCCTAAATAAATGCGGCTGATACCAACGGCCACACTCATGACAACCGCAAGTGTCATGATCGTCAGCCGCCAGCGCCAGGAAGCCATAGTACGCATAATTAAAAAAGCCACCATCCCATAAAAACACATAGTTGCCAGTGCATGACCACTAGGGAAACTAAAACCGGTCTCCTGCACAATCCAAAACATGTCCGGCCTGGCGCGGTGAAATAAGTTTTTCAGCAGAAAACTAAGCACCGCGCCGCCGGCGAGACAAATGGCCAAGGCTCCCATTTCCCGCCAGCGTTTCCAGTAAACAAGCAGCAAAAAAGCTGCTCCCACTATTACGAGGTAACTAGTGCCAAAGCCTATATCGGAAATGGCAATCATGACCTTATCTAACACCGGATTGGCAAAATAACGGAAAAGCCAAATAAAGCTATTATCAAACAGACTCATGGAGTTGCGAAATAAAGTTTCCCACGCAAGAGTACAAAACGCAGTTAAGAGTAAAGCACTCAGCAGCAAACTACCGGCAACATAAAGTAGAGGCCACCTCTCTTCTATCAACAGGAACTTTTCTTTCGCAAATGGATACCACGGAGTCTTTTTAAAGAAATGTCCAAGCAGCCAAAATAAAACAGGCAAGACAATAAGACTAACTGCCCCGGCAAGGAGAAGCGCACCCACCAAAACCGGAACCAGCGGATGCCCCTGCGGCGCAATAATCCAAGGCTTGTGCTCAATGCTGGTACCCTGTTCAACAGTGGCACTTCCGCCTAAAATAATGATTCTTCCGGCTACCGCGGCTCCAGATTCCACTGTCAAATTGCCATCCACAAGAATAATTCCATCGGTCACGTTACCGGCGATGTTAGCATCACCGCCCGCCACCATCAGTTTTCCAACGGTTTGCCCCGGCGCCAGGGAAGTACTGTTGTGCACAAAAACATCCGGTGTTTCTTTGAAACGTTCTTTCCCGGCAGCCAAACCAATACAGAGCGTGAAAACCAAGACTGCAATTCCTATCATTGCCATTTTTCTAAAATTCCTATTGTTAAACATTTATTTCCTCCTGACTGTCGTCTTACCTACTATTTTTTCACACCCTCGGTCCATTCATGTGAAAGTTGGCAGACATCATTGCCCTAGATTTACTAACTTTATATATCTTAGCTATTCCTTTCGGAGACATGATATTTACGATAATAATAGACAGCGGCTACAATCAAACCTGCCGCAACAACCAAACTTGCCTGATGACCAATAGCATTTATTACCTGCCAGTTCTCACCTAATAACATGCCCGCATAAATTAGAGTAATGGTCCACGGAATAGAACCTAGCAAGGTATAAATAACAAACTTGCCAAAATTCACCTTTGCAAAACCTGCCGGCAACGAAATAAATGTCCGTACAACCGGAAGCAAGCGACTAAAGAAAGTAGCTTTTAGTCCATAGCGATCAAACCACCGCTGCGCCATATCGACATTACGCCGAGACAATAAGAAATAACGACCATACTTGGCTACTAACGGTTGTCCACCGTAATAACCAACCAGATAGGCGACGATTGAGCCGATAAGACCGCCGATTACCCCGGCAATAACGGATGTAGTAAAATCAAGTTGTCCCAGATAAACAAGGTAGCCTGCAAAACCAAAGATAAGTTCACTCGGCACCGGAATACAGGCGCTTTCAAGCGCCATACCGATAACAATCGCAAAATATCCCCATACGGCGATATACTCTATTACTACATGAATTAGTTGTTCCAAGAGGTTCACTCCTAATTAAATATTTTCATTCGTGTAAGTAATACAAAATTTTGCTGCCGGCTAAATTAGCTTATTCTACACTGGCATGCTTGTATCGCAATTCTCTTTCTTATATACTGTGGCTGTTCCCACCGATTCATTATACAAAAGAAAAATGAAATAATCCTGAGAAGAACATTAAAATTTCATGAGATTCCGTAATAAAAGTTTAACTAAATAAAAAAATATAAAACCCCGGACTACAAATTACATTGCCGGAATTTTATACCCTAATAATCCACAGACAATAAAATTATACTTAAAAGGCCTAGTGTAATGTAAAAAACCGTCTAAAGCATCTAATTATCAGGGATGCTTTAGACGGTTAGTTTTATAGTGTAACCTCGCCGGTATATCCTTTTAACCGGCAACCGTACCAGTAGTATAATTGGTTACGATACTTAACTCGCATTTATCCTTTTTAGCCCTTGTGGAGGCTAAGCTGGCGAGATTAATAAGATTAGAAACTATCCGGAATATATTCTTTGAGTTCACTTGACTCTCTTTTCTTTCTACGATGCCTGCCGATACGGTAATAGGGATATTGTTGTGAAACGTATGCTGAGAAATTGCCTGTAACAAAGTTTGGGCAAACCTATGACACTGATCCGCATCATATGGCGTAAGCACTAGAAATTCATCACCGCCAAACCTGGCTACATAGGTTTCGTCTGTCATGTTATCTGTTAGGACAGTCCCCAACTCTTTCAATACAATATCGCCTGCAATATGACCGTATTCCTTATCGATAATGCCAAAGTTATTAACATCAAAAAATGCGAGAGACATTTCCTGATTGCTTTCGATCAATCGGATAGCGCGATAATAGATAAAATCACTTTTGGGAAGGCCGGTTAATAGGTCAAAGTGCTTCCCTAGCTCACCCTCTAAGAGGGCTTTGGTAACGATACCTACCAGTTGCTTGTTGTCCTGAACCAAGAGCAGTTCAGTATTGCTGGAATCAAAAATTTCTTTTGCTTTCCATACCGAAGAATAAGCATCGATATAGGCAAACTGATCTGTCATGGCATCCGCAGCAATTCTGTTGGGATGGGATTGCAATAAATTTCTATAAGTTAACACCCCGACGACTTGGTTTTCCTCCATTACCGGGAAACCATCGAACCGGTCTTCAGAAACAAGACTTTGGATATAGCGCAGACCATCAAGAACATCAACTATAATAAACTTTCTTATCATTATGTCACATATATATCGCATCATACTTCAATTGATTTGCTAACAATGATCGTAATATTCAGCTGCACTTTTACGATCATCGTTTCGTTAGCAATTTTTTCTCCTTCTTCTAAAACTAGCGAGATTAATTTATCTTGCGGCAACATATTAAGCAGGGACTTTCTTATCACAATGGCTTCAATACTCGGGTGCTCTAATTTTTTTATTTCATATTGGTCAGGCGACAAAATATTAACCATTCTTTTTGCGGCCTCTGAACCAATTGGTGCTTTCTTTCCGATAATTAGGACATCCTGCATAGGCGGTATTTCAAATTCGGATAAACGCATACTTAGTTCTACTTTTTTACTGCTTTCTGTAAAATTTCTCATGACTTTTGTCCCCTTCCACTGAAGACACCAGTTAGCCTTCGCGTTAAAATCAATTAGATCTAATTATTACTTTAGTAATAGTCGGTATAACCTCCGCCCTCGAAGGGGATAAGCCAGTTAAATTTAAACTTATGTATAAAAAAATCAGGCTAACGCCTGATTATATAATCTTTAACTTACGTAAACGGTAGCCCAGCAATCCATATTCAAATGTTTGATATACCTATGCATGCTTATATTTGAGTACTTTTCGCAATTAAAATGCATATCAGCCGTTAAGCAAACATATATTATATATTTAAACATAAATTTCAATTATATGTCAAGAATTAGCAGTATAATTTTTAACAGGATTTATGCACTTTGTGATATAAATTCCAGATGAGAGAGCCCTACTCTTGCGGCGTTCTAGATTTAATAACTATATTCTCTATATCCGCTAAACAGTATTTATCAAAATCTCTAAAAACGTGCACTTTTCCACCGGCAGCCTGGCTTAATTCAGCGAGGAACTTTTGGTGGAGCTTGAGCCCTATCGCAAGGAATTTATAACCGGCCTTCTTAATATCTTTCGCAACGGCCATGGCATCCTTTAAGCTTTGCTGTGTTTCGTAGGAAATATTGTGTGGAATGCCATCTGTTATTAAAACCATAAGAGGATTGTGAACTTGTGCCTTCTTCATATAATCTAGCGCGGCCTTGAGTCCTAGCGCCAGCGGGGTCATACCAAGAGAGACAATATCACTTAGCCCTTGTTCCAGGTGTTGACGATTGCGCGTGAATGGCACCATTACATCTGCCCTGTTTTCTTGGAACTTTATTACGCAGATACGATCAGATGTCTTATGTAGTAATTGATAAGCCAAATACTTCGCGGCCTCAATATTAGAGCCCTTCATACTTGCGCTGGCGTCAATTATTAGGCATATTTCTTTTTCCCTCGACTTACTCCGACAACATATCCGTAAATCACGACCTGTTACACGGAAATGTTTTTCTCCTTCCTCCGCCATACGCACTGCAGCCGCGTATAGAGTTTCCGGAACGGCTAGTTCACCAATCCGCTTTTGCTCCGGTCGTTCGATATGCCGCATTCCTGTTTTGCCATTAGAGCGCTTGGTAGAAGACTGGGGCGTGTTAGTAAAACGTAATCTTTTGAGTTCCAGCCTTTTTATTACGTCTAGATAATCCTCTGCTTCTTTAACTCGAATAGGAGGATGCCGTTTATACTCTTTAAGAATATCGTATTCGCCCTTTTCACCTACTGTCGCAGTACCATCAAGTCCAACAAACCTTTGATTATCAATATTACTTTGACAGGGATCGCATTCTTTGCCTTCCGGCAGTTTTGTAGAGGGTTTTGCCTCGGCCTTGGTGCTATATTCTCCTTCTTCCGAACTTAGTTTATAATGGTTTTCCTGTTGATTGCCCTTTAGCAGCGAATCACTCTCAGTGCTATAATCGCTGCAATCGAGCTGATCACCTGTATCATTGTCGACAGAGACAATTCGCTCATTACGGCGTAGCTCAAGTCCACTATCAATAATGGCGTACTCTACCGCCTGAATGATGTAAAATACACTTGCCAATTGTTCGCCTGCTAATAATATGGCTAGATGCACATGGTTTGCGTGAGTATGGCGGAGAGATTCCCGTTGCCCATAGTTTAGACTACCAGTAATACGTCCGCCACCGCCCTCCGTCTGAATATCTATATAGTCACAGTTAATTCCCGCCGTATACGGTTTCTCCAAACCAAGCTGAAGATGATATTCTTCCATTGCCTCTTTGATTGCCTGGGCAACTAGCCCGGGCGATACCAGACCGCACTGATGAAAGATATCTATATGTAAGACCTTGTTGGTATCACCCCGATGGTAGAAAACTTGCCCGGCGTCACTGTTACGAAGTATATGCATGATTTCGGGTTCATCGGGACTATATTGATGCACCCGGCAGCTGGCTACTGCACTTTCGCCGATACGCACTCCTGTTCCATCTGCCAGTACTGCAGCCAACGTACTTACTGCAGCTTCCAGCCTAGCCAGTGAAAGAGCTGAATAATCATAACTTAGACATTCGTTCATACTATTTTTTTTCTTCCACAGTTATTAGTTGATCATCCGGCAACTGATATATAGACCTTGCTCTCTTAGCGGGAGCCTTAACAGTAGTTTGTGATGAGAGTACTGAGTTTCCTGATCCACCCCTTTGATTATTGGCATCGGATAAGCGTGCTGAATTATGACAGTTTGTAGCCTGGAGGCAGTCGCGTATTGCATCCAACCACCGCTTCCACCACGGAGTATTACTTACTAAGTACCCCGATTTATTTACGAGAGACAAATCTCCTTCTTCCGCTTGATTTACATTTGTGCCAGCGCCAGAGTCAATTGCTTCAAGGTATTTTAGAATATTTGTTATAGTAGATTGATCTACACGGTGAGCAAGTACAAGAGGCACAACACGCATAAGATCTGTAATAGATATGTTCTGCTTTCCAGTTAGCAGCGCAGATAGCGCCGCCGCCAACTGCAGTGAGTTGATGGCCCGCAGACTTTCCAGTTCAAAATCCACATATATGCTAGCCAATAACCGCTTAACAAGAGGTTGAACCTCAAGCCGGTTTAGATTACCGGTAGTAAAGATATTCGGCACCTCTATGTGCTGCACTAATTGATTTCGCGTGTCGATCGCTTGGTCAAGTATCTCATAAACGGCCTCATAGTCACGGGGACACTCCATTGCCACCGTAGCATCGAACCGGTCAGATAACTGCTTACGAATATGAGCGAGAGAACCAGGATCTTCATCGGGGTTTGAAGCTGCCCAGACACTGACAGATACCGGCATCTTTATCATAGGGAGACCGGTCTCCTCAATCTGAATGCGTCCTGGTTTGGAGCCCATTACATCAAGCAGCACGTCGGCTAGCTCGGGCGACGTGTCTGCTAGCCTATTTATTTCATCAATAAATATTATTCCGCGGTGAGCCTGAGGAATAGTTCCCGGCAAGATGGCAGCTACCGGGGTATTTTTATCAGTCAGCTTTCCAATATCTATGCTGCCAACAACTGTTCCTATTTTGGCGGAGTGCGATATTTCAAGAAAAGGCCGTGGTACATACTCAACGCCCACAGCCTCAACTTCCCCGGCCGATAACTGACTATGCTCGGGACAGTGAGGTGCATCAGGATGGCAGTTATAAATGCAGCCTTTAATACGTAGTATTGGTGGCAGCAAACTCCGCGCCGCCCGCATAATGCTCGTCTTTCCGGTACCCCGCACACCTTCTGCGTGTATATGAAAGGGAAGATCGTTACTCTGGGACAAAATTGACATTTCTACCGCATGGAACAATTGCGTGTTTCCATCATGCCTTATTAAACTATGATATGAATTCATATCAGCTATCATCTCCTGCCCGAGTATACATTCGATATCAATAGTATAAATAAATTGCTTATATTTATAACAGATCGACTAGAAAAGAAGTTGGGGCGGTCCGCAGAATGTAAAAAGCCACTTATATTGCAGCATTCTGCAAACAAGTGGTTTTTTAAGTTTAAGGGCAATGTTTAGGGAATATTACACTTAATTGTTCAACGCTTTTCTTTCCAGCTCTTTAACGAAATTATCTTTACCATCACAATACGCCTCAATATCGAAAGGGAACATAGTGGCTAAGCGGCTCTTTAGTTCTCCATACTCAAATGCATCCGCCGGGTGTGTTCTTAAATAATCACGAACCGCTAAATGCCTTTCAATATCATTTGAATTACTTATTTCAAAAATATGAATTTGATGGGTTCGGTTTTCCAAACCTTTTCTAAAATATCTTCTGCCAACCATACCAAATTCGCCTTTTGGCTCGTAGCCCAAAGCTTCAAAATCTTTATTATAATCATCAACTTTTGTAATATCCCTTACCACAGGCATAATATCTATGATTGGCTTAGCCTTTAAATTCTCTACTGAGGTGCTTCCGATATGGTAAATAGCAACCAATTCATTTCCGAGTATATTTTCAATTTTTTTAGCTTCCTCTAGATATAAATTGGGCCATTCACTGTTATATTCTACGACTTCAACTTTCATCTAAACGATGTCCTTTCCAAAAATCGAATATTTCAAATTATACTCAATCCGTTCGGCGAGTATAAACTATATCAACAACTCCATTTATTTCTTTTACCTGTTCTATTTTTAGCAGCGTAGCAGGGTTATCATTTGAAAACAGTTGTATCCCATTTCCTAAAATTACAGGCATAATTGTTACATGATATTCGTCAATTAAATCTGCTTTCATAAGCTGATTTGCTATATCGGCACCGCCGCATATCCAAATCTTCTTTCCTTTTTCAACTTTCAGTGTGCTGATGAATTTGCTAATATCACTTGAGATAAATTCAACATTTTCATTGTTTGCTACTTCCTGCCGTGTAAAAACATAGCTTTTCAGATTTGGGTAAGGCCATTCATTGGGTGACAACTCGGTCATTATTTGCCTGTATGTAGTCATTCCCATGATTACAGTGTCCACACTTTCAATAAAATCACCATAACCATAATCACCTTGAAAGTTATCACTTTGACCACCAATCCAGGCAATACCACCGTTGTTATCAGCAATATTTCCATCAAGGCTCATGGAAATATATAAAATAACTTTTCTCATCAGTGTAGTCCTCCAAATACATACATATACTACATATTTGACCTCTTAATTCCATCTCTCCGGCAGCAAGCCGGCAATGGTTACAATCTTATCCTTTAGCTGTACTTCACATTGAACATTTTCATCATGTATTTGGCTGATGAATTCTCTGCATCTCCCACATGGAGGTACAATTTCCCCAGTTTCGCATACAGCAACCAGCTTTACAATTTTGCTTTCCCCAGCAGTAATCATTGCGGCAATAGCTGCATGTTCAGCGCAAAATCCCATGGAACAAGGGCTATCAATACATACACCTTTATAAACATTTCCCTTATCAGTAAGTATTACGGCAGCGACCGACCCCGCATAAGTACTTCTTGATAATTCCCGGGGGTTTAACGTTGCTTTCGCGATATCGATTAATTTATTGAATTCCATTTCTGCTTCCTTTACTGTTTAGGTTGCATCGATCATTTAAACAGTATTCTCTTCTTATTTTATGCTTGTACTCTGAGTAAGCTTCATATGCAGGATAGGAAAAGGTCGGCCTTGTTCATCGATTTCTGATCTGTCATATACTTCAAATCCCGAATGTTTGTAAAAGCCCAGAGCTTTTGGATTTTGTTCATTTACATCAACAAGATTTGCATCAAGTACGCTTATTGCATAGTTGATAAGCAATGTTCCAATGCCTCTGCCAAAATATTCGGGACTTATAAACAACATTTCTATTTTCCTGTTTGCTACCCCCATAAAGCCAAGGGGTTCACCTAACTGATCCTTAGCTACTATAAGTTTATCAATTGCTTCAAGACCCAATTTTACATCTGGGATCAGCATAGCAATATCAGTTTCTGTTAAAAACAGGTGGGTTGCCTTGACGGACTGTTCCCAGATGTGTACTAGTTTTTCTGTTTCCATTGAATTTCGCGATACAGCCGGTTGTATTAAAATATCTCTCATAATGCAGTAAATCCTCCAATAATCAATAAATCCTCTCTAATTATACAAAATTTTCCTATCATTTTGCAACCGCAGTCTCCTTTTTCGCTAGGCTCATAGGCGAGGGGTAAAGGGTAGCAGGAACCGGTTCCGCAATAACTTAAGAAATATTAGGACTATTACGATAAATTATTAGATATTTGTTTCTTCTAATGAGGTGATAAAATGATACATGGCATCAACGATAATATATTGCTAAACAACTTTAAAAAAACTTCTAACGCACAGATAACTGCAAAACCGGTCAGTCAAAAAACTGATTTCGATAGTTATATTAAATCAGAAACAACGAAGTCAACAGCTCCAGATGTGTACTCCAATCAATCAAAGGAATCCATTGACTCTGATGATAAGAAAGAAGACACAAAGCAGAAAAAACAATTTGTTTTACAAGTCGAAGGAAATTATTACTGTACTTATCTCGTTGACTCAAAAGGAAATAAAATATTAATTAATAGAGTTCCTATAAGCCAATTAGATGCATCAGCGACTGATTTTGAAAAAGCAAAACAGAAAGCTTGCCTAGCCGGGGAAAATAATAATCTGAACCTTAAGCAGCAATTAAACTCGGAAGCTGCTCATAAAGTTAATGTACAAAGTATGATGGAAATATTAAAATCTTGTGTTGGTATTCCTAATCAAATCGATTGCAAACAACAGTTAAAAAAATAATCGGGAAAAAAGACAAAAGCAAAGTTCAATTGCAGCGGAATAAACAAAAAACGAGGGCGACATTGCAGAGCGAAGATACCTCATTTGCTGAGATACTATCCCTCTCGTCACACCCTCGTTTATATTTTATTAGTCCCTATTTCTATTCTTCTATTTCGGAAAAGTGAATTACCGTTACCGTATCATCAATATGAATTTGTTTTTCATAGATATCTTCAAAGATTTTAATGAGCTCTTCGACATTTTTAATCTCCGGATTTTGGTGCTCCAATTCTTTTGTCGTCAAATCTCTGTATTTTTTTGTGAGTACTCGGTCAATGATGGCTGTGAATAGTCTTTTTTTCTGACCATATCGTTTGCCAACAGTTACCCAAACGATCGAGTTTTCAGGATAAACATCCCTCAAATCTCCCGGACGAATAGTAGCGCTTTTCTGGCGTGACAGTAATAACTTTTCATTGTGCTCTGAAATAAAGTTAAGTGCAAACATGGCAATCCCTCCATAACTATATTAACCTCTAATCACATTGGACGTTTGTACATAATTTTGCGACATAGGATAAACCATTGTTACTAATTGTTATTTAATTCTGCATTTACGTATAAAATCCTGTAAAGTTTTTTTAAAAATCTCTGTTGATTTACCAATGAATTCTAATATTATCAATCTATGAACTCTTTATAGAAAATAGAAGGCGCTTGGCCAAAAATCGCATAGTAATCGCAAAATAAATAAACTTACTATAATTAAAATAACCGTCTAAAGCACCATTAACACCAGATGCTTTAGACGGTTATTTTTAATTGAGATTACTTCGGCGTAAACAAAAATTTATCCCCGATCAAAGAAGGGGCTCTTGCCGGATATACTCAGCGGTATTCCATACGCGATTTTGACATCTTTGTCAAAAAGGCCAATGTTGATAGCTGCTTTGCCCACGCTAAACATTACTCTATTGTCGGCATGATGCAAAGCAGCAGCGTTAACGGCGGATCCCAGGGCTATCCCAAGATCACCGGTGCTGACGGCACAGATTCCTGTACCTTGTGCACACTCAGCACAATCAGCATAACCACAAAAGCCACATGGCGTTACTCCGAGAGGCTTCACTTTTTGGCCTAACAGCACAACTAAGGCTGCCTTATCAATACAATCGCCATCCCGTCCGAAAAATTGTGTACCTGACTCTTGAGCAATGCGTCGCATTTCTGCTGAAAGTTGACCTTTTTCCTGCCCATCGACAATTAAAGTCACCAGATTATCAATGCCCTTAGCTTTGGGAGCTGTTCTCGCCGCCGCACACATCAGGTCGGCGATTTGCGCTACCGCTCGTTGCTCCGCTTCCTTGCTGCTAATAATCATCAGAATTCCTCCATTCTCAACGTTCCAACATGGATTTACAATAAAATTAACCTTTCATCTGCTTTAATAGCTGCGCCATATTTTTGCCCAGAGTTTGGAATGTCTGTATCCCTTCCGCATCCTTTTGCACATCGCCCGGATCAAGAGATAAGGTCATATTCCAGTAACTGGAGGAAGGTATAACCATCTCGGCAATGCCAAAAAAGAAATTAATTGCCGAATAAGTAAAAGTTGCTCCTGCCCTGCGCACAGAAACTACTGCCGCTCCCACTTTTCCCCGCAGCATATTGCCACCGTTAGCCTTAGCGACAAAGCCACAGCGATCAATAAGCGCCTTTACTTCTGTAGATACGTTACTAAAATAAGTGGGAGAACCGATAATAATTCCATCCGCCTCAATCATCTTCTGGATAAAGGTATTCATTTCATCATCCTGGCGAATACACCGGTTATCTTTTGTTTCCCAACATTTGCCACAGGCAAGACACCCGTATACTTTACGCCCTCCCAGTTGGATCAGTTCCGTCTCGATGCCTTCCTTTTCCAGTTCATCCAAAACAAATTTCAGGCTTTGCGCTGTATTTCCATTAACTCTTGGACTTCCGTTAAATGCGATCACTTTCATACCAATCACTCTCTTCCTCTCAAAATTTCATGCCTCCCACGTAACGAGCAGCCGGCATATTTTAATAAATGTCTTACCAACTATCCAACTACAACGATAAATGATATAATATATTTTAGCAAGTACGCACTTTATTGTGCTATAGTATCCATTTATATACCTAAAACATCAATTTTATTTTTAAAGCTATTGGAGTGAACACCTATGATTACATTCAAAAATATCCAATATAATTGCTCAATGGAATTAACGCTGGATCTTATTGGCGGCAAGTGGAAATCCCTGATTCTCTGGCATTTAGGCGACAATGCCCTGCGCTTTAGTGAATTAAAAAAATCATTACCAAAGATAACCCAGAAGATGTTGACACAACAACTGCGGGAACTGGAAGCCAGCGGATTGGTGAATCGACATATATATACACAAATTCCACCAAAAGTAGAATACTCTCTTACACCGGACGGCAAAAGTCTTTTACCTGTTTTAGAAACTTTATGTCAATGGGGACTTAATTATGCCAATACCATGGAACCAATGGATGAAAAAAATGTTAAGTGACGGGGTTCATTGAACCAACACGTAAAATTGCAAAAGGCTCAACAAGCAGTAACCTACTGCTGTTGAGCCTTTTTTTGCTATGCAAAACTCTATTGCTCTCCGTTATACCAGAAGGGGCGCAATAAACGCAGACAACAGGCTTCACCGACTTCAGGTCCTGGGGCGCGGCGTCCTTTTTGGACGCGAATCTCCTGACCGCCGATTTTCACCTGATAGTCAATAATTTCGCCCAGGAAGGCTTTGCGACTGACAATACCGCGCAGTCCACCCTCGTCACTGTCACTCACAAAATCTATCTCCGAGGGACGGCTTGCCAAGGAAAGCATACCTTTGCCATGCATGTTTTCCGGTGGAGTCAGGCTCTCCGGCAGCGCTGTATTCTCGCCGCGCACGAACGCCTGGCCATCCTCCCAGACAATATCCAGGAAGTTAGAGAGACCAATAAAACTGAAGACGAACTTATTGGCCGGCTGGTTGTAGACATTGAGTGGCGTATCGATCTGCTGCACAACACCTGATTTCATGACCAGTATGCGGTCGGAAAGGGCCATGGCCTCGGACTGGTCGTGGGTTACATAGATGATGGAAAAGCCGTACTTTCTCTGTAAGTCCTTTATTTCAAAGCGCATCTCCTCGCGCAAATGCGGGTCCAAACTTGACAGCGGCTCATCCAGGAGCATGACATCAGGATTGATAGCCAGCGCCCGTGCCAGCGCCACCCGTTGCTTGCCGCCGCCCGAGAGGTCTGCCGGACTGCCATCTGCCACCTTCAACAGATTGGTGGAGCGCAGCGCATCTTTCGTACGTTTCTCGATCTCAGCGGCAGAAACTTTGCGGATACGCAGCGGAAAAGCGACATTTTCATACACCGACAGATGTGGCCAGACGGCAAACGCCTGAAAAACCATGCCGAAGTTACGCTTTTCCGGCGGCAGGTAATAATTTTTCTTAGGGGAGGAGATCAGACGATCCCCGACATATATCTCCCCTTCGCTCAAATCCTCGAAACCGGCTACCATACGGAGGGTCGTGGTCTTGCCGCAGCCGGACGGCCCCAGCATCGAGAAGCACTCTCCCTTGCCAATCTCCAGGTTTAGTGAATTAACGGCAGTAACGTCGCCGAACTTCTTTGTAACATTCAATAAGCGCACATGAGACATGATCCTCTTACGCACCTGCCTTTCTTGTGAAACGGTTGATCAGCGTCTGCCCCACAATAATTATGATCAGGGCAATGCCGGCCAAGGCCGCCGAAGCTACAGTTTCTCCATCCTCATTCAGGGTGTATATCGCAACCCCGATGGTACGGGTGGTAGGCGAGTACAGCATGATGGACACAGTCAGTTCCCGCAGCGAGGGGAGAAAAATCAGGAAGAAAGCCGCCAGCATTCCGGGGCGTACAAGCGGCAATACGATATCCTTGAGGGATTGCCACATGGTCGCCCCACAAGCCCGGGATGCCTCTACCAGGGAATCATGCACCTGCTCCAAAGCCGCCGAGTTGGCTTTGAGGGAGAAGGCCATATAACGCGCAATATAGGCGACCAAGATGATCCAGACCGTGTTATAGAGGTTTATGCCAAATTGACCGCTCCAGGCAAGTATCACGCCAAGGGCGATTACCGAACCGGGAACCGAGAAGGGCAGCATCCCCAGAAACTCTAAGATGCGTTTGCCCCGTACCCTCATCTTGACAATGACGTAGGAGATCATAACGCCGGCGAACATGGTAATAAGCGCCGCGCTCAAGCCCAGCGTAACGCTGTTCCAGATGGCATCTTTGGTTACCTTGTAGTCAAAGAGGATGAATTTATAGTTACTAATCGAGAGATTCTCCCAAGTGAAGGGCAATCCGTAAGTCTTCAGTCCGCCGACCAGGAAAATAACCACCGTAGGCAGGACAATGGTAACAGCAATATATACAAGGCAAAGGATCAGAAGCGGCATACGCAAAGCACGCAGTTTCAATTCCATCGGCCGGAAGCTTTTTCCACCGATAATCTGATAATGCCCCTTACTCAGGATCTTACCTTGCAGCCAAATGATTAAGGCCGCTGTTATAACCAGCACAGTGGCCAGCACTGTACCTGTCCGTATCGCGTCAAAACTGCCGCCGCTCTGGTGTATGCGCTGATAAATGAGGGTTGGGATATTGAATATCCCATTTTCAATACCAAGCACAGCCACCGTGCCGAAGTGCGCCATCGAGTAAAGCATGATAAGCAGCGAACCGGAAAGGATACTTGGCATTACCAACGGAATGGTAATTTTTCTGGTAATGGTGAACAGTCCCGCCCCTGATATACGGGCTGACTCCTCCAGGGTCGGGTCCATACGTTCCAGCGCACCGCACACCTGGATGAAGACAAAGGGAAACAAATACATGATCTCTACCAGACAAATGCCGAGATAACTGTAGATATTAAATATCGGGCCATCAAAACCAAAATTATTCATAAAAAATTTATTAATGAACCCGGCATTGGGGGATAGCAGCATCTTCCAGGCCAGAGCACCGATAAAGGACGGGAGCATGAACGGTACTAAGAACATGGCCTTCATAAACCCCTTGTAAGGAAGGTCGGTACGTGTCACTAACCAAGCAAAAAAAGTACCGACGATAGTGCTGCCAATCGTCGTGCCGGCGGCGATAATAAGCGAGTTTTTCAGGGCCTGATAGGTCTCCGGTTGCGCAAGGATCTTGGCGACATCACTGATATTGAACTTGCCGTCCACCCAGAATGCGTTGAAGAAAATCAACAGAACCGGAACAGCCACCACAATAACTAAAATGGCAATGGCGAGAAATAAGATAACCTGCGCTACGCCAAAACTGTTCTTTTGGTTGATTGCACTCATTGTTTCACTACCTCCTTCAGGCTTTCCGCGTTGAACCACAGGAGGTCCCGGAAACTAATCACGCAATCCTCTCCTTCTTTGAACATAAGCCCCTTGGCGATAGCCTCGTGCGTCTCCAGGCTGGTACGCAGCTGCGCACCGTCTACCTCAATGAGATAATCCATCATAGCACCAAGGAAGTTAGCGCGCTTTACCGTGCCCCTAAGACCGGTTCCCTGGCGGGCAATCTGTACGTCGGAGGGGCGGAAGCCTGCGGCCCAGTTAGGTGCGTCCCCTTGGGGGGCCTCCCACGGAATGGGTTGCTTACCGTTGCCCACCAGATAAGCCTCCCCGTCTCGCCGCACCGGAATGAAGTTCGCTATGCCCATGAAATTGAAGACAAACGAATCGGCCGGCCGTTCAAAAATCTCCCACGGATTGCCGGTCTGACGTATCCTGCCCTCCTCGTCCATAATGGCCATCCGGTCCGAGATAGCAAGAGCAATCTCCTGATCATGCGTAACATAGAGAACGGTAATATTCAGCTTGCGCTGCAGCTCTTTGATCTCAAACCGCATTTCCTCACGCAGATTGGCGTCCAGGTTGGTCAGCGGCTCATCCAACAGCATCACGGACGGATTGGCAACAAGAGCACGGGCCAACGCCACGCGCTGCTGCTGACCACCGGAAAGCTCCGACGGCAGACGACGCTCAAGGCCGTTCATCCCGACCATCTTGATAGCTGCCATAACCCTTTCCCTTAGTTCATTTTTCGACACTTTGGCGATTTTCAAAGGATACCCGACATTGTCAAATACTGTCATGTGCGGCCAAACCGCATAATCCTGAAATACTACACCAAGTCCTCTACGGTCGGGGGAAACAGTTATGCCTCCCGCCGGGTCGGAAACTACCGTATTATCTATGAATATCTTCCCGGTGTCGGGAGTCTCAAAACCGGCGATAAGCCTGAGCAGCACAGTCTTGCCACAACCTGATGGCCCCAACAAGGTAAAACACTCACCCCGCTTAATGGAGAGTGTGAGATCTTTGTGTACCTGATGTTTGCCGTAACTCTTCGCGATACCTTCTACCCGAATTATTTCCATACTCTACCTCCCCTAAAAAAAACGGCGGAACGGAACTATCCGCCCCGCTGAAATAAGCAGGTTGCTTTGTTAAATTACTTCTTAACCTGTAGCGTTTCCGTAAACTTCTTGATCGTCGCTTCCTTAGTAGTCAGACTGGCTGCGTAGTCGATTTTGATAGAGCGCTTCAAAGCGTCTTCCGAATCAGGCAGCTTGAACTTTTCCGGGCTCTTCACGTCTTTGCGCACGGAAAGCGTACCCTCTTTGGCAATCAACGTCTGCGCTTCCTGGCTCAGAAGATAGTCTACAAATTTCTTCGCCACATCCATGTTGGAACTTCCCTTGAATATTGCCACAGGACTGGGAACAACTAACAGTTCCGGCGGATAATAAAGTGCAATATGGGCACCTTTATTCACTTTGTCGTTGGTGATGTAGTCAACGGCAAGGCTGGCAGCCAGTTCGCCTGAGGCAGTATCGTCAATAACCTGACCGGAGCCTTTACCGATTCTGGCCTGATTGCCGTGCAGTTTTTCAAAGAACTCCCAGCCGAATTGCTTTTCTAATAACGCCACACTCATGTACGATGTTCCGGAGAGAGCAGGATCCGCTATGGCGAAGGCTCCTTTGTATTCCGGTTTCAACAGGTCGGACCACTGAGCAGGCGGAGTCTTAATTTTATCCGTATTGATAGCTATACCGAGTGTTCCCAGTCGAGCTGCGGTAAAGGATCCATCATAATCGGCAAAAGGATTTAAGATTTCGTTAATCAGCGGTGTCTTGTATTGCTCTAAGATGCCCTCTTTCTTCATGCTGTAGAAATCAGGAACCTCACTTGTCCAGATAACATCTGCCAGGATATGGCCGCTTTGCCGCTCTGCCGCGATTTTGGCCATAAGCTTGCCGGCGCCGGCGGACTGGTAATCGACCTCAATACCGGGGTTTTTCTTCTTGAATCCCTCAACAATCTGACTAATAAGAGATTCCTTCATAGACGTATAAATGACAAGTTTTTTGCCTGCGGCAGGTGCTTCTGTCTTCTTATCGCCGCCACCGCAGCCTGCGAGCAGGGTACTGCACAACATGACAATTACTAACAGAAGAATGCTTTTTTTACTCATTTCCCGGGAAATCCTCCTTGTTTTAAATTATTCTATGGGTTCTTACACTTAAAAAAAGCAGCCTTTTATTGTGCTTTTCTAAATTATCACACAATAAAAGGCTGCTATGTATCGTAAAAATAACGTAACTTACTGTCGGAAAAATCACCTATCTTGCTGTCGTAAAAATCACGGACAAAGACTATTCCACCGACAATAGACCGTACTTGAGGGCATAACTAACCAATTCACTCTTTTTGGTAGCTTTCAGTTTCTCCATTAGCCGTACTTTATACGTATCCACAGTTCTAATACTCAGCGATAGTCTCTCTGCTACCTCGGCCAGCGAATAACCGTGGGCGACCAGGCGTAAGACCTCCCGTTCCCGGGGACTGAGCAGAACATAAGGAGCTTTTTTATCCACCGCTTCCTGTTCCCGGTTTAGTAAAACGTGCAGCAACAAGCTGGAAGCCTGTTGGCTGAGATAAATCCCCCCGGCCTGCACAGCCTCAATCGCTTTAAACAAATCCGTGTCGGCTGCGCTTTTGGGTACGTACGCAGAGGCACCTGCTTCCATGGCCCGCTTGATATAACTCTCATCCTCGTGCATCGTTAATACAATCACCTTAGCCTCGGGGTCACGGCTTTTGATCTCCTTGAGGCATTCAATTCCATCCATCTGAGGCATAGACAGGTCAAGCAACAACATATCCGGTTGCAGCTGTTCAAAGAGTTGTATCGCCTGCTCACCATCCGCCGCCTCGCCAACTACCTGCATATTAGGATTCCGCTGCAATAACAGTTTCAATCCGGAACGAAGCAGTTTATGGTCATCCGCCAATAACACCTTTAGCTTTTGTTTCACGATGATTCTCCTTTCCGCGGGTGGAATTGAGGAATGGCAATGAAGAGCTCTGTACCGCCCTCAGGGGACTGTCTAATATCCAACCTGCCTTGCAGAAGTTCTACCCGTTCACACATTCCATACAGGCCAAGCCGATGTTCTTTCTTGGCCCGAATTAGATCAGCATCGGAGATTCCCCGGCCATTGTCAGCGATAGTGACCATAATCTGATCAGGCTGAAAGGTTATATCGATTGCCACAGTGGTGGCGCCGGAGTGCTGAACGACATTATTAAGGCTCTCCTGGACAATCCGGTACAGAGCCACAGCAATTTGGTCATCCACTGAAGTTTGCTGGCCTGATGTACAGAGGTCAATGTCTAAGCCATGGCGGCTGGCAAATTTCTCACTATATCGTTCTATCGCAGCAACTAACCCGAGATCATCCAAAGCCGGCGGTCTCAGCTCGATCGCAAGATCGCGAACCTCCCGCAAAATATTGGCGGCGACGTCACGAGCCAGCAGCAAAGCCTCTCGTTGTTCCTCATTCGGCGCATCCTCCGCCAAAACCCGCATGGTCAACATCAGTGAGGTTAGAGCCTGGCTGGTTTCATCATGCAACTCGCGGGAAATCCGCTTGCGTTCATCTTCCTGCGCAGTCATCAGCTTGGTAATCAGCGTATCCCGCAATTGTTCCTTGGCACGCAGCTCACCGAGCAGAACTTCCTTATCGTCACTCGCCTTAATTAGACTGGCAGCCATCTCGTTAAACGCGGCGGCCAGCTTGCCAACCTCGCCTGTATCACGAATATCGGCGCGAATCTTAAGATTTCCCCGGGTTATCGATTCGGCAACTTCCGCCAGCTTGCGGATCGGATTGGTAATTCGCACCGATATCTTGCTGGATAAGAATACTGCCAGCGCGCAAATAACGAAAATAGTAAGCACTACGTCTTTTATATGCTGATTAATTGATTTTCGCGTATACTCCTCGGTCATACCAACCCGAACATAACCAACTGCTCCATTTTCGATGGGAACAACAATATCATGGATAGGCCCTTCATTAGAGTTAAATACCGATATTCTTTGCTGAGTAACCTCAGGCATATCTTCCAACAGCCCCTTGGGTATACCGCCATGAAAGGTATGCGCCAGCAGCCGCTTGTTATTGTCGATGATTAGAATATATCGCACATCTTCGCTGCTTGCGGCTGTCTGCTCCGCTAACTCATTGAGATTGTAGGGATCATCCATCAAAACATAATTTCCGCCGGCCAGGGCTACGTGGGTTGCCATCTCGACCCCACGCTTCTGCAGCTGCTTAGAAACAATATCCTCAAGGGAATTCCAAACAATTAAGCCGGTGGCAAGACTAAGTAACGCAATGATCAATAGCGCCATTGCCAATATCCGATAATAAATTGAGAGGCGTGACATCTTCATATCTGTTCTCTCTTTTCCCGCAGCATCCGCCGAATGGGTTCATACAGCTCCGGCTGAGGCGGTACGAACCGGTCAATCGACAAGCCCTGCAGTGCCGGTCTCATATCCGGGTTTTCATGCATGGTGAGCAGTACTTTTCGCAAAATTTCCCGCTGACCCTGACTTACACTTTTGCCTACTACTACCGGTCCTATCCCGGCAGGCGGCGAAACGGCAATAATTTTGACCGCTTCCGCCAGCTCCGGCTGCCTTTGTTTGGCCCGGTCATATACGATGCTGGTCACCGGGGCAGCATCTACCACCTTGTTGGCAACCGCGCGAAAAGATTTATCATGACTATATGTGTAAATATAGCGTCCAAAGAACGTTTCCGGGGTCTCGTTGTTTTGCCGAAGCAACTGTTCTAAAAATGTGTAGCCGGAATAGCTTAATGGGTCGGTAAAGGCGACCGTCTTGCCTTTTAGATCAGATATATCGTTTATATCGCTGTCCTTCGCCACAACAATATACCCCTGATAATAGGGGACACCCAGCCGCTGTTGCGAGGCCAGCATCTCAATCTCGTTAAAGCCACTGTAATTTGCATATTCTCCGGAGGAGAAGAACGCGACGTCCGCGCCGCCATTTAAGAGCAATAAAGCAATCTCTGCATAACTTTTTCGTTGAATCAAAATCACCGGCCTGTTGACATGCTGACCGAGAAAAGTAGCAATAGAGCGGTAATGCATAACGGTTTCCTGCGGCAATAGCACCGAGGAAATCGCTACCCGCAGAGCATGAGAATCTGCGTCGACGGCAGAAATGTCCGGCGGCGCTTCCATCTTTTTAAAATCGATGTATTTACCATTATTCACGAAAGAGCCGCAGCCTGTGCAAAAGGCCAGCACAATCGTACATAAACAAACAAACCGAAAAACGTTTCGATTCATAATCCGCCCGCCCAAATCAGAAAGTGTGTGTTACCTACAATAATATTATGTCATTCTATTTCGGAAAGGGTAAATCCTCCCCCGAAATTTACAGATTGCCCGTATATAACTAAAAAGCAACCCGGCCCTCATATCATAACGCACGAAAGGGATAGTGTGCAGAACTATCCCTTTCGTGCGTTTCGTTTTATCTGTTTTTTATAATAATCGGCCTACCTTTGCTTCCACCAACTCAACTATTTTTTGTTGATGAATCAAATTTTTGATGCCATTAATATAAGGGTACAAGAAAATATCTTCACTCATAACCGGTACAGTTACGGCAATTTCCGCCAGCACTGCCTGAACAGCAGTTGCCGGCGCCTTATCCAACTCCAAAAATTGTTGCGCCTGATATACCGATAACAACTCAATTGCTAAGATAAATTCCAGTTTTTCGGCAATTTGCCTGGCCTTTTTTACGGCATTATAACCCATAGCCACATAGTCTTCCTGATTGCCACAAGTGGGTATACCATCAACTGTTGCCGGATGTGACAATATCTTCATATCATTAAGCAAACCGGCCTGTGTATATTGTGGGACCATTAACCCTGAATTGAGCCCCGGTTTTTTTATTAAAAAGGGAGGATATTCCGAAACATTGCCATCTACCAGCCGGTTATTCCTGCGTTCTGACATTTTTGCCAGCATAGTGGCAGCGATACACGCGGAATCCATCTCAATTCCTACATAGGAGGAATCGGCGTTACAGCCGGAGATTGCTTCGCCGTCCTCTCCTTCCGGCCAGATAATCGGGTTGTCACAGCAGGAATTTATTTCGGTTTCAATGGTTTTTAACGCATCTTTCAGCGTTTTCTTGGCGGCACCATGAAGCTGCGGTATGCAGCGGATTGACATTGCATCCTGCAAGCGATAATTTTGAAAATGCGCCGCAATCTCTGAGTCTTTTAATATATTTCGTATATTCGCAGCTGTGTCTCGTTGCTCTGCATGGGGTCGAACACTCATCAGCCGCTCATCAAATGCCCGTGTAGTCCCTTTTAATATTTCCAGCGTCATGGAACCAATAATATCGGCGCACTTTGCCGCATTCAACATATCGTACAGAGCAAGAGCACCCAGCGCAGTCACACTGGTCGTCCCGGAAACCAGAACTAATCCTTCCTTAGCGGACAGTTCGGTTGGTGCAAGGTCAACCCGCCGCAGCGCTTCCTTGGCAGGTAAAAGCTCTTGGCCCACATAGGCCTGGCCTTCGCCGATTAACACTAATGCCATATGGGCCTCAGGACTAAGATACCCTACCGATCCTTCCCGGGGGGCGAATGGTGTAAGACCTCGGTTAAGAAACTGTCGATACAATTCAACCGTCTCCATCCGTGCGCCACAAAATCCCTGCCCTACATTCTGCAATACCATAAACATGGTTGCCCGCACTTCTTCAGTTGATAACGGTTCCCCTACCGAAGTAGCATGTGACAACACAATATTTCTTTGCAGCTGAGTCGTTTCCTCCGGTGATATTGCCTGAGTACACATGGCACCAAAGCCAGTGGTAATGCCATACATTACACGCTCTTCACTAACCCATTTTTCCACCAAACTGCGAGATTTTCTTACGCGTTGACAATATTCATCAGAAAACTCGACCTTAGCACCAAAACGGGCAACTGCCACTAATTCTTCAATGCTCATTTTTCCGCCAAGAACTATGACTGATGTATTATCAACATTCTCCTGTTCCCCCATAATTCTGCCTCCTGATTAAGGAGAAACGTGAGTTCACTGCTTCCCCTTTAATACAATCCTTTTTGCCAGTCTAATCGAAAATCAACTTCGTCAGTCTTCACATTCTATAGCTGCATCTTCCTTGAAAAATAATCATATCTTTCACTGTCAAATAGTTTTTTGAATCATATACCCGTCGGCTGCAATGGGAGAGTAATGAGCTTTTTGCCCTTCGATGACTTCGCCAAAAAATGCGATCCAATAAGGTCTGAATATGCTTTCGACCTTGATCTCCCTAATCTCGGGAATTCCTCCTACATGCCGGTGTATAACTTTTAAAGCTGCCGAACGACCCTTGTTAATCAAAAATTTATCGTCTTTATCGGCATATTGAATTTGATCCTCATGCACATTTTCCAATATTACAATACCAGGCACAGTATCAACCCAGGCTACAGAACTGCAGCTGCCGTCCGCCAGCATAGTAATTTCCTGTTTGCGGGCTTTTTCCTTCCGGGCAAACAACCTGTCTAATAGGTTGGGCTGATGGGTAACTTCATAAGTAATCAACTTACATTCAATAAAATGCAGCCTGACTTCTGATAAAGATTTGCCAGGACAAAATATTTTCCTCAGCCAATACCCCTGTGCTTCAGCCATTTTACCTGCTTCTTCTTTTGCTATGCAAATGGGAAATGCCCTGATATTCATAGGTTACTCTCCAACACAATCCGATTTTGGGCCTCCATCACTACCTTTGCCTTTAGCTTTACTAAACTTGAACACAATTGACAAGTAATTAAGAAAAATAAGGGTTACGGTAATCATAAGGCCATAAGGTATGGCGACCCCAACAATGAAATCATTTCGCGCTGTGATAGCATAGTAGATTATCGCAACAAAAACAAAGTATAAAACAACTAAAAAACCATCAAGACCAAACCAGCTTATTTCCAAATCTTTTTTCGTCATTTACACTGCCTCCTTAGTAGCAACTGTTTTGCCGAACTTGTTGCCAATAAGCCAAGCGATCAGCGATACCGGCAAAGCGGCAACAAGGGGTTCCATTTCGAATGCTTCCAAAGGAAATACTTTAAAGTATGAGAAAACAATAATGCCGGCAAGCAGTCCCATGTAACCGCCCAGCACCGTCTTTTTCCCTGACCAGATTAAAGCTCCGACTATCGGCACAAAGCCAGCTGCCATCCACAGGCTGCTTATAAAAATAAAGGCATCCTGCGCAGTCGTAAATTGAAAGGCCGCTAACGAAGCCATCACAGCAACAATAATAATACCGATTCGGGTGGCAGTCACCAGTTGTTTTTGCGTAAGATTGCCTTTTACTCTGGCATAAATGTCATTGGCAAGCGTGGCTCCTCCCGACAAATAATAGCCATCCAGAGCAGATATCGTTCCTCCTAACAGACCAATAATAAACAGTGCCCTAACGCCTTCGGGCAGACTTTCCAAAACTACCTTGATATAACCTTCACCTGGCGCCATCTCAGGGTATTTGGCTTTAACGATCAGTCCGGTCAGCGTCAGCACAATATCAAAGCAAACCCAAATAGTAAAACAGGAGAGTAAGGCCCGCCGGCCTACTTTCGGCGAATTAGCCGCAGAAAACCGCTGATAAAAAGTAGGATCGGCATAAACCCCGAAAGACAACACGATCAGCATTAGCGCCTTCATAGGTGTAAAACCGCCTATAGGATCCAACATTTCCGGCGTACCCGCCAATGCTTGCTGCAGGCCGGCCCAGCCGCCAATATCCGCCCATTGCCCGGGCAGCACCATTGTCAGACCAAAGCACATGCACCAAAACAATACCATATCGGTTACAGCAACCCCCATAAGCCCCCCCAGCACAGTCAGCACTATGACAACCCCTACACAGGTAACACCGGAGATTACATTATCAATTCCCCATGCTGCCTTGCCAATAAAGCCCATCGCAGTCACGTTCCCCACCTGAGTGCAATAAACCAGCATAAGAATGGCGCCAAGTATGGCCACGCCTTTGCCATAGACACTCTCCAGCAAATCGGGTACCGTTATATCGGTTCTGACATGAATTTTGGGGCCGACCCACAAAGCCAGTGGTATCCGGCCGGCATGAGCGGTAACGCACCAGATAAGCCAAACAGAAAGGCCATACAAGGCAGCATATTCTACCGTTCCCACCGTACCTACCCCGCCATACCAGGTAGCTACCAGAGCACCTACAATTAAGGACCAGGGCAGATTGCGATTACCCAGATAAAAACTTTCCATGTCTTTTACGGCTTTGGAAAAATGGTAACCGACAAATACAATAAATAGCAAAAATACAGCAATAACCACATTGTCTAAAGATGATAAAAACATTTAATTACACCTACCTTTAATATTATCTTTTCCTGTAGCTGGGTTGTATGTAACTCACTACTTTCATTTAGAGCAATTATCATGCCAAAAAAGTATCAATTAAAAATGTTTTTTATTTTTAAACATTTCACATATTTTGTCCATTAATCATGCATATTCTTCGGCAAAAATTCAAAAATTTAATTGCACCACTGTATTTGTTCAAAATCCCAAACGACATAAAGACAAAAATACTGCAAAATGATTTTTCATGCAAAATCATTTTGCAGTATTGATTTCAATCTCTGGTAATTAATTATTTTGTTAGTTTGACATTATATTTTTTCAGCCTATATTGCAGGCTTTGGCGCTTAATCCCTAAAACTTTGGCTGTTTTACTGACATTATAATTGAAATCTTTTAGCACCTGGGTTACGACTTTTTGTTCATATTCAGCCATCAATTCTTCCAGTGTTCTGTGCTGCAAAATGGGATTGCACGCAGCCGGCGTACTCATAGCCGTTTTTTGCGATTGTTGAGCTTTAAAATATTTCGGCAAACAATGAAGATCAATGCACTGGCCCTCCATAATATTAAAGGCATATTCCAATACATGCAAAAGTTCGCGCACGTTGCCGGGCCAAGCATACTCCTTAAATTTATCTATAACACTATCTGCTACCGATGTAACCTTTTTCGAGTAGCGGTAAGATAGGTTTTTAATAAAATAATTAGTCAGCAATTCAATATCATCAGGGCGTTGCCGTAAAGGAGGAATGTTCACTGTCACAGTATTGATCCGATAGTACAGATCCCTGCGCAACTGGTTATTTTCAATACAGGATAGAGGTTCTTCATTCGTAGACGACAAAATCCGGACATTGCATTCAATGTCTTTTAAGCCGCCAACCCTTCGGAATCTCTTCTCCTGAAGCACCCGCAGCAATTTTGATTGTACATGCAAAGCCATCGAATTAATTTCATCCAGAAATAAAGTACCTCCCTCAGCCTGTTCAAATAATCCCATGCGATCAGAGCTGCCGGTAAAAGTCCCCTTCTCCGTGCCGAATAAGATTCCCTCAATAAGACTTTCTGGAATGGCGGCACAGTTAATTGCGACAAATTCTTTATATTTCCGCTTACTTGCCGAATGAATACTCTGAGCAAACAATTCCTTGCCTGTTCCGGTTTCGCCATAAATTAACACAGCGCAATCTTGCAAGGCAATATTACGCGCTAAATTAACGGCTTCAACAAAATTAGCATTATCACCAATCAGATCAGTAAAGGTATAATACTTAAATGTATAATAATTTTTCCGTTTAGCACGATTCCCTCCGGGTTCACGTTCTGACAAATATTTTTCAAAAACGTTGGCTCTCGTCCAATAGGTTTCCAGTGTGGAATTATCCTGCACCAGCCCAAGAGCGCCGATCAGCTGGTCATCAATAAACAAGGGATAACCTGAATTCATCGTGGTAATTACTTTACCGTACTTATTTTTAAAGTTGTCACAGCGGTTAACTACCGGTGCCTTGTTCTTAATCGCTGTAAGAACCGTACTGTAGTCGGGATCCAGTCCGTAGATATCAAGCAAGTGTTTGCCAATAATCTTAGTCCTATCCATTTTTTCAATGCTTTCAGTGCCTTTATTGCAAAACAACAGGTAACCATTCCTGTCATAAATCTGGATGCCTTCGGCAATGTTATCCATAGCTTTTTCATAGATAGCACTGTGATCAGAACAAGCCGTGATAAATAAGATTGTCCCATTCCCCATCAAATTTTTGCTTTGGACAAACTTCAGTACTTTTCCCTGCCACCCGGCATACCCACTGGCTAACGTTAAGTCAATATCCAGAAAATCAGTAATGTGTTTGCCTGTATATTCACTCCATATTCCAGGAATTCCGTCGTTACTGTTCTCGCAATACTGTACAAAATTTTTGTCATCCAAAAAACAAATTATATTGCTAAAAGCCACTGTTTTTTCCTCCCCGACGACCATCCTTTTGCTCAAGCAGAAGCCCTCTGCAGTACGAATAAAATATCTAGTAGTCCATTGCTCACGCTAGCCAAAGTATCCTAACTTCCTCATTTTTTCGTCAACACTGGCTCCATTTCCTGCATTACATAGGAATGCAGAGAACGTGGTGTTAAGACACTAGGAGAACTGAACTTGAACCTGTCGATGTATCCGGCTCCAATTTCATGGCGCTAAACAGGGATAGTGTTTTAAACACTATCCCTGTTTAGCGTTTTATGTTATGTTCGTTTAACGAAAACGGCGACGCCAATACCGGCAACGCTCCTTAATCCTGCAATAATGACAAAGACATCCCCCATATCCAGAAAAAACATAGCGCTCGGGATAATTGAAACGCTCATTAAAGCCAAAACCATCATAACAGCCGCAGTAGCCTCCGGCCTCTAAAAATCTGTTATATGCACTCATGATATCATCTCCTCCTATATTGCTTTTGTATATTATGAAATATCTTTATGTTTTGCTCACACAATTTAGTAAAAATGTGCTGTACCTGCACGTCGCCGCCTATTCCAACGTTATGACAGGTTCGACAGCTGCTACATAGTATATAACAGCATACATGTTATAGGAGGATTACTCATGATAGATTGCATACAGCCACTGCCGCTGCGTTTCGCGGCTATCGAGTGATGGTTCCCGTAGATGGAGTATCCGCCACCAGCCCTTATGCCGAACAATACACAGCCTGGCATATGCTCAACAGCCCCGGAACTAAGGACCGGGCGACGCTGACTAAAGTAAGTCTGATAAGAATTGAGTAATGGCTTGCTCCGCCGATAAGTGCGGCGTACGCCGGATGCGCTCCCATTTCACGGCAAAAAAACAGGGATAGTGATCCAAACACGATCCCTGAAGTTCACTGACTATTACCTAAAACACCCGTGCTGTCAATAACTCCATCCCTTGGCATCTGTCAACAAATGTCGGATTAATTGACTATGCGAGCTCAATAACTATATAATCTTATCAAATGGAAAGGAGGGATGGCATGAACAACAAAGTTATCAAAGTACCTCATGAATTAGAAGTAAATCCTTATGGTCAAGATATCCTCAAATTAGGTGGCTTCTCAGTTGTTGAAACTTGCAGCTTTATTAATAGGAACAATACCGGTTCAATGTTTTTGGAAGACCATCTTTTACTGTTTGTTCTCCATGGCTCATGCACTCTCCGTTACGGAGATACAGAATACGCAATCGGCAAAAACGAAATGGCCTTGCTGCAAAAATCCATAGTCGTAGAATATCAGCTATCCAGTGATCTTACTAATGCTCGCCCGGACTATATGATGTTTTTCTTTAAAAACGAATTGTTATCCGATTTTATAAGAATGGCCGATATGAGCATTACAAGACCGGCCATTTCAGTTCCCATCTCTGTAGCAACGGTTGGAGATTGCCTGCTTCGATATATAGAATCACTTCGCCCTTCTTTCACTTCACCCGAAAAAGTGAATGACAACTGGGTTAAGTTAAAACTTTTGGAACTGTTATTTGATATTGCCAATGAAGATCAACAAATGATGCGGCAACTATTGCAGTTAAACCAGCCAGTTCGCTCCAATATAGTAACAACCATGGAAGCGAACCTGTTCAATCCTGTCTCACTGAGTGATCTGGCCTATCTATCGGGAAGAAGCTTAGCAAGCTTCAAGCGCGATTTTTACGCCATATATAATACCCCTCCTGCACGGTGGCTTCGAGAAAAGCGGTTACACAAAGCCAAAGAAATGCTGGCCAATTCATCAATGTCTGTGACATCGGTTTGCTTTGCTACTGGCTTTGAAAGCGTAGCGCATTTTTCAAGGAGTTTCAAAGAATATTTCGGAACTCCGCCATCATTGTATAAATAAACCCCATCTACTATGTAAAACTATCTATATGAATCCTATCAGCCTGAACCCGGATTTTTTTCGGTCAGGCTGCTTTTTATTTTTGAGCTAAATTATCAAATAACATGAGCTGTCTGGATAAGCAGATAATGGCTAAATATTGTATTCTTACAGTAATCCAACTTCTTAACCGCGAAGAGACTAAAGGCAACAAAAATCCGGGTTAAGAAAAAATGAACTTACATGAACAAGGAGGATTTAAAATGAAAGTAGTCGCCATCAACGGCAGTCCGCGAAAAAACTGGAATACCGCAACCTTACTAAATAAGACACTGGACGGAGCAGCCTCACAAGGCGCTGAAACCGAGCTTATTCATCTTTATGATCTTAATTATAAAGGATGTATTAGTTGTTTTTCCTGTAAACTCAAAGATGGAAAAAGCTATGGAAAATGTGCGTTTAAGGATGGCCTTACTCCGGTTCTGGAAAAAATCGAAAACTCGGATGCACTTATCCTGGGATCGCCGATCTATTTTCATAATATTACTGCGGCAATGCGAGCGCTCATTGAACGAATGGGCTTCCAGTATCTACAATATGATGCGGGCTACTCTTCCTGCTTCCAGAGAAAGATCCCGGTTGGCTTCATTTATACAATGAACGTAACCGAGGCTGCTATGAAAGAGATGGGATACGACCAAACTCTTAAATCGGCAGAAATGGCAATAGGAAGGGCTCTAGGGAGCTCAGAGTCATTATTTGTTACAGATACCTATCAGTTCAGTGATTATTCCAAGTATGTCGTGACGATGTTCAATGGTGACGATAAGGCCAAAAGACGACAGGAGGAATTCCCAAATGACTGTAAAAGAGCTTTTGAAATGGGCGTGAGGTTTGCAACTCCTGGGGCTGTTGATTTTAAAACGAATGCTTATAAATAAGCGGGGATAAAAAGAAAGAAGCACCTCTTATACCGTATAGCAAGACTATACATAAGAGGTGCATTTTCCTTATCGCTTTAGAGTTAATGTTACTTTGAATAAGTCGCCATCAACGGCCACATCGCTGCTTCCATTCTGCAACGCCATGAAGCTTTTAACAATAGCCAATCCCAGCCCAGATCCTTCTCCAGTACGTGATTCCTCACCACGTTTAAATCTCTCAAATATTTCTTCGGATTTAAAATTCATAATATAATTAGCTATGTTTTTTACGGTGATATTCACGTTGTCATTGACCACTTCAGCATCAACAAATACCCGGGTGCCTGGCATGCTGTATTTGATCGCATTGTTGTACAGATTAGACAGCACTCGCCACATCTTAGCGCCATCCGCTAATACCATAATCTTATCCTGGGGAAGAGTAAGAATTACAGCAAGACGCGCGTTCTTAAAATCTTCCTCATACTCGGCCAAGGATTGTGCTATTAGGTCATTTAGGCACAGTTCTTCCAGATTTATCAATATTGCCCCACTTTGAGCCTTGGAAACTTCAAAGAGATCATCCACCAACTGCTTTAAGCGTACCGATTTTCTTTTCAATATTTCTCCATATTCCTTTACCTGCTCGGGATTGATGTTCTCCTGTGATAACAAATCCGAATAGGTAATAATGGACGTAAGCGGAGTTTTTAAATCATGCGAAACATTAGTGATAAGCTCTACCTTCATATGTTCCGCTTTCATTTCCCTGTCTACCGCCGCCTTCACTCCATCGGCAATATTATTTATATCTTCCGCCATGGTATCAAGGGTAGAAAAACCACGAGCAGAAATTTTGTGATTAAAATCACCGTTCTTTATCTTTTTAATTCCCTCTGCCAAAGCCATAAAGGCGGCTACCCGTTTTTGAAGTATGCTGACAATACTAATAATTAGCAGTGCAAATAAAGCAAGGGCGGCAAGTAAACCAATAATACCATGCAGACCGGCCGCTAAGATAAGAAATACCAAGCCAATCATGCCAAGTAACACTGTGTAGAGTAGTAAGAAGCAGATTGCTTTTTTGGTAAACGCTTGGCGATTTGTCGGCAAATCCAGTGTTATGTCTATCATCTTATTGATTGTGGTTTTTATCGATTTATAAACCTGGTACACTAACGTATGCGTAATGACTCCGCCGCTCTTTACCCGTTTGGCGAACATCATCGCATAGACTGCTATACTAAGATAGGCGATAACCAGCAGCAATAAAGAGAAAAGATTAACTACCTGGAGATTCCTCATTTTTACTTCCATAATGGTGGCTATAAAACAAGAAGACATGGCAATCATTCCCGCTATCAGTAAACCAATGTCTAAATACACTTTGTCAAAAAAGTTAAATTGCAATTCTTCACTGTTTGGAGTTCTTCCTGCGGAATACATAAGCCAGGCAAGAGAAAGGAATATTCCGCCCAAGCCGCTAAGCAGCATATAGATCCCAGTCAGCCCATTTTGGTGCCGTACGTCATATTGTTCCGTTTGCTTAGTAAACGCCGCTTCAGAAAAGCCAATATATAAGATACCTTCGTTAAAATCACTGCTTTTAGTGAAATAGGGCAGCGTGTTGTAAAATTCTGCTTCTGTCCCGGCTGCAGTACCGTTAGGCACCACTGTATAATAAAGGCCTTCATAAATTTCAATATCACGCTTTGCCTTATTGTATTCCACTACTTGTTCGGCAATCAGTTCATCTTTGGCACTGGCTATTTTCTTATCATAATCCTGTTTCGATTCGGCAATTCTTTCATCACGTTCTGCTGTTAGCCGCTGAAATTCATTAGGATTATCCTGGTCATAAAACGCAATCAAATCTTTATATTCTTCATTGATATGAACAATCGAATCATTTTTTTCGCTTTTAATAGTATCTATTTTTCTCTTTAGTTCATTGTCAGAAATTGCAACCCCTATTTTAACGTATTCCTCGCTTTTCAATTGAGTCAGTCTTGCAACATTTGTGCTAATATCCGTTATTTCGTCTTTAAGAATTTGGCTATTTTTATAATCACTGTGCAATCCATAGGAAAAATCCGGATATCTTATTGCCCCATAAAAACTCAGCATAACTCCGCTAATACCGATTACGATGGCCAGCAGGGTAAACCAATTGGAAAACCTAATATTTTTCAATCTTGTAGCCAATTCCCCACACCACCTTTAAATATTTTGGTTCTTTAGGATTAATCTCAATTTTTTCGCGAATTCGCCGGATATGAACGGCAACCGTGTTTTGACCGTTAATATTAAGTTCATCCCACACGCGCTCGTAAATTTCATCAATCGAAAAGATCCTGCCTACATTTTGCATCAACAGCCGCAGAATTTTAAACTCTATAGGCGTTAGCTTGATTTCTTCCCCATCCACCGTAACCAACTTTAATTCCGTATCCAAAGACAGAGAGCCTGTTGTAATCGTAGTACTGTTCGGTACCGCCGCGCCAAAAGCTGTATATCTTCTCAGTTGGGATTTTACTCGGGCAATGAGTTCAAGCGGATTAAACGGCTTGGTCACATAATCATCCGCCCCCATGGTAAGCCCCAATATTTTATCCGTATCTTCGCTTTTGGCTGACAACAGAATAATGGGGATATTTCTTTCCTCTCTTATCTTTAGCATGGCTTGAATGCCATCTAGTTTTGGCATCATGATATCCATGATAATCAGGTGAAACTCTGCGTTTTCAAGGGCGTCTAACGCTTCCTCCCCATCATAGGCAAGAGTGACCGCCAAATCCGCCTGCTTCAAATATATCGCAACAGCACTGGCAATTTCCCGGTCATCATCTACGACAAGAACATTATGTTTCTGTTCCATTCCATCTTCCCCCTATATTAAGCACAATGGCATCCCGTGTTCCGCTCACAAGCTAATTGTAGCAAATAAATCTTACAAAGAAGTACCGCTAATTCTTACGAAATTCTTAAGATTTTTGGGACAGGCAGGCCCTATTTCTTTTGTTGCTTGGCCGCTTATTTACTCTAGGCGATCTGTTCCTAAATTATTCTTGTTTTAGCCTTGCTGCCAGCGCCTTCCTGCTAAGCCCCATAAAAAGAACAAACCAGCCTGGACCTCACCTAATCGCAGCCCATAGGCTGAGACAAAAAAGAAGCACCACTTATGGCGTATAGTAAAAACTATATTCCATAAGTGGTGCATTTCCATAAACAAAGCGAGTTTTTCCTAGCCACGCTTCTGCCGGACAAAGGGGATATTGCGCGTATGACAATGGATTCCTCCGCCGTACAAGTTCAGTGCCAATGGGTTAATCTGGAGAATGCGGCGGGTAGGAAATGCGGTTTGCAAAACCAGTAATGCCTGTTCATCTTTTTCCCTGACTCGTTCCGGCATTCCTTCCTCATAATACTTCTGCGCCACTATTACGTTATTCGCAATCAGAAAATTGCAGTAGCTGAGCGCCGGCAACACATTAATCGTATTGTCAGGGAAAGGAGTTCCATCTAACAGTACTCCACCCATCTCTTCCTTAACTTCCTCCCCCCAAAGATCATAAGCGTCATCTTCCGGATAGAGGTCCACATAGATGGGCTCAGGCACAGGCATTTTCAAGATACGAAAAGGCTGTCCATCCTGATTACGCGCGTTCTTTACCACCTCATAGGCTTGGTCCAATCGTTCTTTGTTCAGAGCGTGCAACTTGCTTTCATGGGCTTCTTCCTCGGAAACGTGGGCAATTACTATCGTATCCGTATCGGCAAAACGGCAGATCTCATCAATATGTCCGTTGGCAGAAGCAGAACGGAAGGACCCTAATCTGCCGTCGGCTGAGGGGATTGGCCCGGAATAAGCATATTCATCGTCATAGGAACCTTTCGGGAGCCAAATAATCTGCCGAAGATTCAATACCCGTTTCAGCTCCTGTTCCACTTCCGGCACGGCCTTACCAGGATTACGTTTGGCTACCTCCGTTTCCTGTACGGCCATCATTACGCCACAGCCGTTGAATTCCCGGTCGCCGCCCTCGCTGATCAGTTCCGAATGCCGTGTATTTTCTACTCCGATGCATTTGGCATGAAATTCACCAAAGCTCCGTAGCAGGAGGGAAAGCTCATCCTCCTCCGGATAGTACCCATACATGTCAAAACGGAAGTCAACCCGTGCCCGACTGCCAAGATCACCAACCAACACTTCAGCGCCAAAATCGCGCGGATAGACAAGCGGAGAGGGAAATAGTACAAAGCGGATTCCCACAGTATCCACCCCTAGTCTCGCCAATTCCTGTTTGGCACGTATTTGCACAGCCTCATCATAGCAGCAAATGATGACTTCGACTTCTCCCAGCAGAGCTTGTACCACTTGTACGCTAACGATATCCATATTTAACTTGCTGGTTGCCTGGGCACGCGGTGGCCAAATAATCAGTACAGATTCTTGTTTTTCAAATTCTCCTACCGTTCTAAAATTCTCCATTTATTTATCTCCTTGTTTTTTCAGCCAAGCCATCCCTTACTGGCCCTGGCTGCCTTTCCTTAATCAGCATAGGAACATGATTGCTCATGTTAGAATGGGGTCTGCATTGTATAGCCCATAGTATGAGAAAATTAGCTGCCGCCAACGCATAGGTGGTAGCCATTTTTTATTTTGGCCTGAGTTCAGTCCGAAGTTCTGCTGACAAAAGTCTCAAAAACACTTAAGGGACCGTGCTGGAACTTTTACGTTTCAACACGGCCCTTTATCTTTGGGACTACGATTTTTATAGTGTCTATTACGAACATGCCACAACGGCAGCCATTTTATTTTCAGGATTTGATGAATTTATCTTCTTCTAATTCCCGGAAGGCAAGCTGCAATTCTTCCCGGGTATTCATAACAATTGGACCACCCCAGGCAATGGGTTCCCGCAGCGGTTCCCCGGCCATCAGGAAAAACCGTATTCCCTCATCGGAGGCTCTTACCAGGAATGTACCTGTTTCATCAAATAATACGGCATGCTTGGCCGGGATTAACCTATCGCTGCCAAAAGTTCCTGCTCCCTTAAAAATATAAATAAACAAAGTTGTATTTTCTGCAATATCCAGTGACCACTCAGCCCCGGCACGCACTTCTACATCCAGCAGCAGAGGCTTACAATAGTCGCCTTGCACGGCTCCGGTTTTTCCGTCATATACTCCGGACAGGATGTGTACCCGCCGGTCTCCTTCATCAACCACCGGGATGTCCTCATTACGTATTCCGTGATATTTGGGGGAGACCATTTTATCTTTCGCCGGTAGATTGAGCCAGAGCTGGATTCCAAGCATCCGCTCACTGGCCTTTGGCATTTCCTGATGAAGAATTCCAGAGCCGGCCGTCATCCACTGGCATTCGCCAGTTAAAATCCTGCCCGTATTTCCCAGGCTGTCTCCGTGCTCAATTTCACCTTGAATGAGATAGGTAATCGTCTCAATGCCGCGGTGCGGATGCCAGGGGAAACCTTTGATATAGTCATCGGGGTCCATCGAATCAAAGGCATCCAGCATGAGAAAAGGATCAAACTCCTTTGTGTCGTCACGGCCAATTACTCTCACCAGTTTGACCCCGGCACCGTCCACAGTATGTGCTCCTGTCACAACTTTACGGATAGTTCTGAGTTTGTTCATCGCTAAACCTCCTTGTCCGTTAAAAGGCAGTGATCGTCTTTGCCGACAGCTCCGCCTGCTAGTATTGAAATTCATATTCTGATAGACGAAACATTTCAAGTATGGAAAATCTTGAATAAGTAATGACTTCTATAAGAACTATTTTTCTCCTCCAATTCGCGAATTGCCGCAGGAACTAGGAGAGAGTTCAGTATGAATTGCCAGCACAACGTTTCATGACCGGTATTTTGAACATAATGTACATAGCCAACAGGCACATAACCAACGTCACCAGCCCGATAATTAAATGTACGGGCTCTGCCACCGCTATCCGATCAGCCTAGGGCAACATCTAAAATCATCATAACAGTGAACCCTACCATACACCCTATCGTGGCCACATTGGTGGAACTCCCGCCGACTTTACTTTGTGCTTCGGGAATTAATTCTTCTACAACAACATAAATCATCGCACCGGCGGCAAAAGCCAGGGCATACGGCAAAATTGGCTGCATGGAAGTAACCGCATATGCACCAAATAAGGCCGCAATCGGCTCGACAATACCTGACGCCTGTCCGTAGAAGAAAGCTTTTGTCCGGCTGAAGCCCTCTCGTCGCAGGGGAATCGAGACGGCAGCCCCTTCCGGGAAATTCTGCAGGCCAATGCCCAGCGCCAGTGCGCTTGCACCGGCCAGGGAAGCAGAGGGTAAATCAAAGGCGGCGGCCCCAAAAGCAACACCGACGGCCAAACCTTCCGGTATATTATGAAGCGTAATTGCCAGCACTAAGAGGACGCTTCTCTGCCATCCTGTCTTTATCCCTTCGGCCTGATCCTGCTCAAGCCCCATGTGCAAATGCGGCAAAACCACATCCACACCCCATAAAAAAGCACCACCGGCTAAAAACCCGATTGCCGCAGTAAGCCAGGCCTGTTGTCCCAAATCCCCGGCCATTTCAATCGCAGGCGCCAGCAACGACCAAAAGCTTGCGGCAATCATAACGCCGGCCGCAAACCCAAGCATGCCATTTAGTACTGTTTTGTTAACTGATTTAAAAAAGAAAACCAACCCGGCTCCTAAAGCCGTTACACCCCACGTAAATAAGGTTGCGAACAGCGCTTGCACCACAGGTGAAAAAGAAGCTAACCATTCCATCAGTTCGTTAACACCCCGTAATAAATATATTTTCTGCCGCCATGCCCACTCATGCTAGAATAGAGTCCCATCCTGTCCTACTTCTTTCAGCAAAGAGGCCTGAAAATGAATGGACAGTCCAAAGGACTATAAAATAGTAGGGCAATATAGGCTCTTTATATAATATTACAGAAAAAAACTGTAAATCCTTCCATAACAGCACCGAGCCCAAAAGTACAAAACTTTGAGTAAAGTTGAAGGGTATTGCCAGTCAAGGTAGAATTTGGAATATACGCAATTAACTACATGTCACGATTATTAAAGGAGGAGTTTTACATGAAATTTCATGTAAAAAGGCAGTTAGTAACAAGCAGCATTCTGCTTCTGTGTTTTATGATTTCACTGTTTACGGCAGTTCCTGCCAAGGGTTTGGCAGCGCCGCCCGGGTTTAACCTTCATGCTACATATTATGGTTTTGAACTAGTAGAGGAACGGTCTGTACCGGAGATTCAGTCTGTTGCCCGGGTATTTAAACATACGAAGAGCGGCGCTCAGTTGTTGTATCTCCAGAACGACGACGACAACAAAACGTTTTCTATCACCTTTCGTACGCCGCCGTCCGACAGCACCGGTATTGCCCACATCATCGAACATTCGGTCCTGTGCGGCTCACGCAAATATCCTGCCAAAGATCCCTTTCTGCAAATGATGAAATCTTCACTGAACACCTTTTTAAATGCGTTTACTGCCCCGGATAAAACCACCTATCCGGTTGCCAGCCGCAACGATCAGGATTTTCGCAATCTGATGGATGTTTACCTGGACGCAGTATTTTATCCCAATATCTATGACAAACCGGAGATATTTCAGCAGGAAGGCTGGCATTACGAGCTCAATGATAAAAACGGTCCCTTAACCTACAAAGGCGTGGTATACAACGAGATGAGAGGCGTCTATTCTTCACCGGATGGGGTCCTGGAGCGCCAGATTTCCGGTTCTGTTCTTCCCGATACAATCTACAACCATGAATCCGGCGGTGACCCGGACCGGATTCCCGATTTAACCCGGGAGCAGTTTTTGGCCTTTCACCATAAATATTATCATCCTTCCAATGCATATATTTACCTGTACGGCAATCTGAATATCCAGGATACGCTGAAATTCCTGGATGAAAACTATTTAAGCGCCTTTGACAAGCAGGAAGTTGACTCATCCATTGCGCTTCAGCCGCCGTTTGACCACAAACGGGATGTAGTGAAGGAATATTCGGTTTTGCCCACCGATGACACCACTGATAAGACCTATCTGGCTATGAATTTCGTGCTTGAACCAATTACCAACTGGGAGACTTTCCTGGCTTTCAATGAAGTGGAAAAATTGCTTTTAGGCTCGCCTGACGCTCCGTTGAAAAAGGCACTTACCGACGCCGGGATCGGTAAAAACGTTTACGGCTATATTGACAACAATCTGCAGCCGGTATTCAGCATCATTGTAACCAATGCCAACCCGGAAGATAAGGAACGCTTCGAAAAAACCGTGCGGCAGACCTTGAAAGATATGATCGCCAAGGGAATTGACAAATCATTATTAACAGCGACATTCAACAGGTCTGAATTTCACAGGAAAGAATCCATTATCGGTTCTACCAACAAAGGTCTGCTTTACAACCAAGTAAGTCTTGCGCTATGGCCGTATGGCGGGGATCCGGTTTTACCTTTGGAAAACAAGCCGGACATCAGAAAAAAAGCCTTTGCCGGCCCCTATTTGGAAAAAATGATTCAGAAATATCTGCTTGACAACCCCCACTCGGCTACGCTGGTTCTCAAACCGAATCCCGGCCTGGAACAACAAAACGCCGAAGCTACAGCAGACAAACTTGCCAAATATAAAGCCAGCCTTTCGCCAACTGAAATCGAAAACCTTCTGGAACAAACCAAAAAGCTGAAAGAGTTGCAGGCGACGCCCGATTCACCCGAAACACTGGCGAAGCTGCCGGCTTTGTCGCTAACCGATATCGAACCCCGGACGGAAAAACTGCCCTTGGAAGAAAAAAACGAGGCCGGTGTTAAAATACTGTCCCATCCTCAGTTTACCGGCAAGATTGCTTATGTGGACCTGTACTTTGATTCTTCCGTTGTACCACAGCAGCAATTACCCTATCTGTTTTTGCTTGCGGAAGTACTAGGCAAGGTCAGCACCGACAAACACAATTATTTGCAGCTATCAACCGAACTGCAGGCCAAAACCGGCGGCATCCAGTTTTATGCAAACGCTTATGCGCAAAAAGGCAATAATGAAGTTTACTACCCTAAGTTCCGGGTAAATACCAAAGCACTGGTGGGCAACCTGCCTGATCTCATGGAACTAACAGGTGAAATAATTGCCACGAGCAACTTTAATGATCAACAACGCTTGAAAGAATTAATCGGCAAAATAAAAGCCGAGCGCCAGGCCGCCCTTTTGGATGACCAAGCAACGCTTGCCGCCAGCCGTGTGTTGGGATATATATCCCCGATTGCCAAGTACAATGAAATGAACGAGTATTCTTTCTACCGGTTCGTTGACGACCTGGAAAAAAACTTCCCGGACAAGTGGCCGGAAATCAGCCGAAATTTAGCCACTGTGGCCAAACAGGTATTTACTAAAGAGGGACTTCTTGTTAGCGTCGTAGCCGGCAAAGAAGACTATCCCCAATTTCAGCGGAGCTTTAATAAATTAGTGGACCGCATCGGCAATCAGTACCGCCTGCAAAATACGTATGCTTTCCAACTGGGACCGGACAATGAGGGCATGACTACCGCCGGCAAGGTGCAGTTTGTCGCCAAGGCTTACAACTTCCGGCAGCTGGGATATGAATACAGCGGTAAAATGAAAGTTTTGCAGACTATCCTTAATACTGACTATTTATGGAACCGGGTCAGAGTACTGGGCGGAGCGTACGGCTCCAGGGTAAGTATGGATCGTAACGGGGATATCCTGTTTTTATCCTGGCGTGACCCTAACTTAAAAGAAACACTGGATGTGTATCAGGAGGTTGCCGGGTATTTGCGTAACTTTAATCCTACCGACCGGGAAATGACCAATTATATTATCGCAACAATTGGCAAAATCGACGCCCCCCGTACCCCTTACAGCAAAGGTCAGATCGCGGCTAGGGGATATCTGACCGGCCTCTCCTATACCGATCTTCAAAAGGAACGGACCGAAGTTTTGTCCACCACGCCGGCAGATATCAGGCAATTTGCTGAGATGTTTGCGGCACTAAATAGCCAGAATTATTTATGTGTGGTGGGCAATGAGAAAAAATTGCGGGACAACAAAGACTTATTTGGAAAATTGGTTAACGTCACCAGTAGCCTCCCCGAGTAGGAGCGCCTTTGGCAACGTGCCACAAACCATGCTTTGCTACCGTTATTTAAGGTGAAATATAAAAGACCCGTGAAAATTCACGGGTCTTTTGTTTTCCGCCTCCAGGCGTCAAGAGAGCTTCAATTGTACCACCCGTGCCTGCTTCACCACGCCGGGAAACTTGTCCGCTACCTCACGAAATTGAAGTCTATCTCCCGAAATAAACCGCAAATCGTAATACCTTGGAAGGATTTCGCCAATAATATGGAGAATAATAATTATCTAATAAAAGATAATTATTATAAAAGGAAGTGTTACCATGAATATAACGATTGGACAAACTGCTCCTGATTTTTCACTGCCGGATGAAAATGGACAACTCCATAGCCTGCGTGATTATAAGGGAAAGTACGTTGTTTTATACTTTTATCCGCGAGACAACACCCCCGGCTGCAGCAAAGAAGCCCAGCAATTCGCCGAATTTCATGATACCATTGTGGCCGCCGGTGGAATCGTCCTGGGTGTCAGCCGTGACAGCCAAGCCTCGCATACCAAATTCAAAACTAAATTTTCTCTGCCTTTTACGCTGTTAAGTGACGCCGACAGCACAGTATGCAATCTATATGACGTAATTAAAGAAAAAAACATGTACGGCAAAAAAGTACTGGGTATTGAGCGTTCCACGTTTGTCATCGACCGTGACGGAATCATTCGCGATATATACCGCAAAGTAAAAGTAGAAGGACACGCGGGACAAGTTGCCGAATCACTGAAAAAACTATCATCTGATTAAACCCTAATTTCTCCGATCAGTTGCATATTTTACAATCTATGGGTATAATATAAGAAAAGAACTGACGTGTTGTAGCACGCCAGTTCTCCAGACTGCCTAACCGGAAAACGGTTAGCCCAAGTCTACGGGATTAAATAACCGCCGCGTTGAGCAGGGGCGGTTATTTTTTTATGACTAAGACTATGAGCGTGGCAAATGCGACTGCAAATGTCAAAGCCTCATATGTAGTCATAGGCACCACCCCCTTCCTGAAAAGGGTGTGGACTAACCGAATGGTTACCGATGCGCCAAAAACTGTAGAGCCTCTTTTTCCGGTACCGGTCGGCTGATAAGATATCCTTGAGCAAAGTCGCAGTGGCTTTTCGCCAAATATTCCAACTGTACTTCCGTCTCCACACCCTCAGCAACTACAGTCATTTCCATTAGGTGCGCCATATCCACAATAGTACTGATAATTGTCTTCTTTGAACCAGCGACTAGGATCATGTCGATAAAGGATTTGTCTATTTTTAAAGTCTGTACCGGTAATTGCTGAAGGTATGTCAGCGACGAATACCCCGCACCAAAATCGTCTAGCGCCAACCGTATGCCCATCGACTGCAGTTCTTCAAGCTTAGAAATGCTTTCTTTCAACGAAGCAATCATCACATTCTCGGTAATTTCGATTTCAAGCTGATTTGGCAAAATACCCGCATTATGCACGGCATCGCGTACACTGTCGATAAAGCAATCCGCACATAACTGTTTGGGCGATACGTTAACCGCAACCCCAATATTTCCCCACCCATTATCGGCTAATCGCCGTGCAAACCAGCAGGCCTCCTGGAGTACCCATGTTCCAATAGCCCTGATAAGCCCGTTTTGCTCGGCCAAAGGAATAAACCGTGCGGGCGAAACAATTCCATGTTCCGGGCTATTCCAGCGAAGTAACGCTTCGAATCCCACAATAACACCGTCAGCAATATTTACTTGCGGTTGATAAACCAGTTCAAACTCGTTGTTTTCAACAGCACGACGCAAGCTATTAGTCAGCAGCATTTTTTCATAAGCTGCCGCCTGCATGTCCGCATCGTAGAATTTCCAGCAGTTCTTACCGGAGTTTTTGGCAAAATACATTGCATTATCTGCATTTTTGAGAATATCCTCAGCCGTTTCACCATCATCCGGATACATAGTAATACCAATGCTGGCCGACAAATGAAAGCTTTCTCCGCACACCTCGATATCCTGGCAGAACGCGTTAATCATTTTGTCGGCAACAACGGCAACGTATTGTCTATCTCTTTTTCCAGGCAAAATTACCACAAATTCATCTCCGCCGATGCGCCCAACGAAAGCAGCTTTATTAACTTCTTTTTCGATGCGTTTCCCAGCTTCAACGATAATAGCGTCACCATAAGTATGTCCCAGTGTGTCATTCACTGTTTTAAGATCATCTAAATCGATGAATAGGACACCCCCTGCCGACTTACCACAACAAGCTTGCTCCAGCTCCCCCTCCAGCCATTCATTCAAATGCGCACGATTTGACAAGCCAGTTAGTACGTCCGTGTAGGCGATGCGACGAATCTTTTCTGTTTGCCGACACAAAGCAGCCTCGGCCTGCTTCTGTTCGGTGATATCCTGAATCGCCCCATACCACTTTATGATCTTGCCGTCGGCATCCTTGATGATATTCCCTTGCACGGCGACAGTACGCACCTCACCATCCCGCCGGATAATACGATGCTCAAATTGATAAGAATAGTTTCTTTTCTGGACTGAACGCAGCTTTTCCACCTCGGACTTATCAAAAATCCAAACGTCATCAGGATGCACAAAATTCCTGCGGTACACGTCCGAAGTCATAAAGAAGCCTTCCCTCGCGGCATCAGTACCAAGGATAGCATAAAACTCATTATCGAATTCAAAAAGTCCCACCTGTTGATGATACTTCCAAGGTCCTATATGAGCAAGTTCCGCCGCCAGCGAAAGCATTTCCCTGCTATTGTGCAGAGCCGCCTCCATAATCTCACGTTCGGTAATATCCTGATTGACTCCATACCACGTTTGTATCTTACCATCGTTATCTTTTATGACATCTACCCGGACAAAAACAGTGCGAACCTCGCCATCCCGCCTGATTATGCGGTGCTTCAACTCAGTTATATAGCGGCGTTCTGTAGTCATAAGCATCTTCTCCACTTCCGCCGCTACCATGTCTGCGTCATCAGGATGCACAAAATTCCTGGTGTATTCTTCCCGAGTCATAAAGGAACCTTCCCTCGCCACATCTGTGCCATAGATAATATAAAACTGGTCATCAAATTCGAAAAGATTCTTCTCATGATGATATTTCCATGGCCCTAAATGAGCAAGTTCCGCCGCCAGCGAGATAAGTTCCTTACTATTGCACAAAGCCGCCTCCACTTTGTGATCAATCATATCATTGAATACCGCTAATATAGATTCTTCGCCCAGCAATTTTTCATCATTACAAATAATATGGTTGGCTTTATTACAAGAACGGAGCTTCTTGATAAGCGTTCTAATTCGTGCTTCGTTTTGCCTAGACTGCTCCTCCATCCTGCTTTTTATGTAATACTTAACCACCAGCCAAACAATGATTAGACCCAGTACGCCTATAGCAGACGTCCCGGCATAGCCAAAATTAGATTCCACCTTTCCGTCTCCCCCGTTTGAACCATTGGTACTATACAAAAAAATCTTATGCAATAGTTACCCAGCCAATATTTTTTAATGCAACAATCTATCCCACATTTACCTTTTTTTAGCTTATTAGGGATATTTCGACATTAATATTGTAAATCCTTTGACTTTTTTGGCACAATTTGGTCGAATTATTAGCGGTTAAAATTAAACATCCTCTCAGTCGCAGGACAGCTTTTCCCGTCAAAAAATCAATATTGTTCAGCAGACATAACAAAAGAGCCTTAGTCCCATGAATTTTTCGGACTAAGGCTCTTTTGGCTTCGCTCAGATCATCAAATTAAAACCACCGGTTTAATTAAATCTTTCGGTTTATCTTTCATAAGCATAAGAGCTTTTTCAATATGTTCAAAGCCCTTAAACACATGGGTAGGTAATTTGCTTAAGTCCACGCGATTGTAAATCACAAGATTAATTAACATTTCCATTCTGAGACGTCCACCCGGGCAGAGTCCGCCTCTTATCTGCTTATGCGCCATGCCGCAGCCCCAGGCTAAACGGGGCAGCGCCAGCGAATCCCCTTCGCCGTGGTAATTAACATTGGAAACAATGCCGCCTGGCTTAACCATAGTTACGGCTTGACCCAGAGTTTCCGTGCCGCCGCCGGCCATGATCACCCGATCGACGCCTTTGCCCTGGGTTAACTCCATAATCTGCTTAACGATATCGCCATTTCTGTAGTTGACGATATCTGTAGCACCATAGAATTTGGCGGCATCAACACAAACCGGTCTGCTGCCGATACCAAAAATTCTCCCGGCACCATGTAATTTAGCACCCGCTATGGCCATTAAGCCAACTGCGCCAATGCCAATAACAGCTACACTGGAACCAAACTGAATATCCGCCATTTCCGCGCCATGAAAACCTGTAGTCATCATATCGGTAATCATTACGGCACTTTCTAAAGCGATATCGTCCGGCAGCAAGGCCAGATTCATATCGGCATCATTGACGTGAAAATACTCGCCAAATACGCCATCCTTAAAATTGGAAAATTTCCAGCCTGCCAGCATGCCGTTGGAATGCTGATGAAAACCAGCTTGAACCTCGAGCGAACGCCAATCAGGAGTTATCGCGGGAATCACGACTTTGTCGCCGGGTTTAAAGTCTTTAACTTCACAGCCAACTTCGACAATTTCACCTACAGCTTCATGTCCTAAAATCATATTATGCCGGTCGCCGATAGCCCCTTCAAAAACAGTATGGATATCAGAGGTACACGGAGATACAGCTAACGGGCGGACAATCGCATCATAAGGACCGGCTGACGGTTTCTCCTTATTAATCCATCCCACTTCGTTGATACTGAGCATTGCAAAACCTTTCATTATAAAACCCTCCTGTTAATAAAATATTTTGCCTGTTACATCACTGGTTCGGCAATTTTAAAAGCATATTTCATGCCTATAAATGGAGACTTTGTAGCTCGCTTTCCATACCCTCGGACCTGCCATATCGTACGTAAATTACCAACTACGAGGAGAGTATGGGGCAACTAATGGTGAAAAATTTCACTAATCGGCTATATTAATTGGCTTCTTTTCCAATGTAATAAGGTAATACCGTATTTAGTTGCTGCACTAGGTTACAGATTGTAGACAAAACCAATAGCGCTTCCCAAGCGGTCACTTTTATGCGCATGCGATGTTTTTATACCCTACACATGTGCTTTGCTTCGTCGTATGCTGGGAGTGCTCCAACACTTCCGGGTCACAGCGACTTTTAATCTCCACCTAATAGTAATTATAGCTCATTTCAAAGGAATTGCAAGTAAACTAAGCCACACAGGCAGGACTTTTCCTGACCGGTTGCATATCCCTCGCTGACTATTTCAATGTATCTCTCGATTACTTAGTCGGACGATCCAATAACCTAAAAGCCACTAAATAGACAAAATTACTATAATTAAGATAACCGTCTAAAGCATCATTGGCAGGGATGCTTTAGATGGTTATTTTTTGAGTAATCAATTGTTGAATATTGCTATATTCTTTGCTTGTTTTTCTGCCTATGAATTAAAGGATTACTTTTACATATGTCGAACTACTTTTATTGCCAATAACTGGGATTTGGAGGAACTATTACTAATGAGCAATAAAATTAATGCGAAGATTTCCCAAACTGCACAAATGACTTGCGGGGGGCGCGCTTTATCTTATTATACGAAAGACAAGTATTACAAGAGTGATGATTATTTAGCTCCCATCTTCATGTCTCCATTTTTTGTTTTTATAGTAAAGCGTTTTCCAAGCTTTGCAAGCAGATTTGCTGCAAAGGGAGGCGGTTACGAATATCTTGTTTCGCGGACAAAGTTGATTGATGAATTTATTAAGAATAATTCCAAAAGATTCCAGCAAGTATTAATATTGGGTGCTGGATTTGATTCTCGTGCAATTCGGTTTAATAGTAAATTGAGTCATGCTACTATATTTGAATTTGATGCTCCAATAACACAAAATATTAAAATAAATAAACTCAAGGGAAAAAATATTAAATTGCCTTCTAACTTGAAGTTTATTCCTATTAATTTTACAGAAGAATCCTTAGCGCAAAAATTAGACGAGGCTGGGTTGAAAAAAGAAATACCTTCTCTTTATATTCTAGAAGGTTTAACATACTATCTTACTCCAGAAACTATTAACACTATCTTCAATCAGATAAGTAAGTATTCCGGGAAAGATAGCATAATTGTGTTTGATTATATGTACTCTTCAGTAATCAGGCAAAAAAATGTTTCTAAGGTCGAGGAAAGAATCTATCAAAATGCTGAAAAAATAGGTGAAAAATTAATTTTTGGAATTGAAAATGGAAAAATAGAACAATTTTTATCACAATACAAATTTGAATTAATTGAAGAATTCGACTCCAATAAATTAGAGAAAAAATATTTTTGCAATGAAAAACAGGAAATAATTGCTTCAGTAATCGGCATACACAGTATTGTCATAGCGAGGAAAAGTGTTTGATATGTATATACATATGTGGCTCCGGTTATCCCAAGTATCGGAATAATTGGATATAGTGGTACTTGATATGTATAAAATGGTTATTGGCTTAAAACCGATATTTTCTAATTCCTTAAAAAGGATATCCCATTAATAACCCCAATAAGCTAATGTTCTTTTAATTATGTTTATTAAATCTGAATTCCGAAAGGGTGCTTCTTGATTTGATGAAAGTATTTGCAATGGATTAACTAAATCCCTAAATAGGGATAACTCGAACCAATTACCAGGAAGTTTTCGATTTGCGATTGTATTATAGACTTGCTCAAATAATCCAATATGCGTGTCCTTAAAAAACGAACGGTATCTTAAAAATTGACCTATATCAGCTAGAGAATGTCCCGTACATGCAGCTTCCCAATCAACAAAAAACACTTTTTTATGTTCATCAACAACCATATTTGCAGGTCGGAAATCAGAATGAATAAATGACTTAAAGCTATCAATTTCTGATATTAGTTTTTGTTTTTCTAAAACCAATCGGTTTATCCTTCCGTGTATTTCTTCGCCTATTCGCATTTTTACCGTTGGATTATCTAAAAAATACTGATACCACATTGCAAAGGGTGGCACATCAAATTCTGCAAGTCCTATGGTTTTTTCTTTTGGAGTATTGTGTATGATAGCGGCGGCTCTAGCTACTTGTTCCAGCAAAGAATGGTCACATTGATTGCTTTTTATAATAAGCTTTTGCAAAGAGACACCGTTAATATACTGGTATATAAAAATATTCGCTTTATGTTTCGTGGTGTGAAACAATAGGTTTGGAACATTTATTTTATCTTTTACTAATTCATAAGCAATATTTTCGTTATTAAGGTCATTAATATTAGCTGTCCTTAATAAGAATTTGCCTTTATTTGTAGCAACAACAAAGTTGCTATTTCGACATCCAATCTGTATCGCATTAAAATCTGTGATAGTTAATGTATTGTCATATTCAGTAAATATACTTTTCAATTCTTCAGTCTTTACATCAATAATTGGTGTTGAGCGTTCCCAGTCTAAATCCAGCACTCTATCAACTCCAGTCTGCATATTACATAAATTATCATTACTTCACAACATTATACAAATGCGTCATATATGTAATTGTAATTCCAACAATAGTTTACCAAAACTATCCTCAGGAGCGCCACGCTCAAATTCTATGAAATTCGGGACATGCTCAAGCTATAAGAATAGATATACTCAATACAAGTTTGTTTTCTATTTTATAATTGCTAATCCTGCTAAAATTTTACTGATGCCTCAATACAGCCGATTCACCGAGACACTAGCAAACCTTTTCCTTTTGTCGTAAATTTCAGAAAACGGTGATTTATACATATAAAAAAAACTACCCACATGCCTGCATTTCCGGCATGTGGGTAGTTTTTTTTTACATCAATATTACGGAAAAAAATCGCAAGTCCTCTTTCTTGCTGCACTGGTGTTATGTCTGGCTACATCTAAATAGCTCAAACTCGGCTAACACCGCCTCCAGCCGCCGGAGAGCTTCGGTTGTATCCGTGCCTGCTTTATTACGCCGGGCAAACTCGTCCGATGCCTCGCGAATCTTATCATATATCTCGCATTCTCTTTTGCGATACTCTGCTGTTATTCGCTGGATTAACATGGAACATCAACCACCGCCATGACTAAGTTTTTCTGTGCCATATAAGTTAACTTTTATTGTCCCAGTACTTTAGCTAAAGTAAGAACTGCGGCCAGACCGACAACCGAAGCAATGGTGGTGGCGCCGGTATATATGCTGAACATTTTATTCATGGGGATACCCATGGACTCTTTTACAAACCAGAAGCCAGGGTCGGTTACATGGGATAAACCGATGGCTCCGGCACCGATAGCTACAGCTACTAAAGCAGGGTCAAGACCGGGGTAGGCGGCAAGAACCGGAGTGATAAAACCGGCTGATGTCATCATTGCCACAGTGGCGCTGCCGATAGCGAACCGCATGACGATTGCAATGAACCAAGCCATGATGAGCGGGCTGATCTGGATGGCAGTAAGCACGCTTTTTAAGACCTCACCAATACCACTGTCAAGAATAATGCGGTTGAAAGCACCGGCGGCACCAATAACAAGGATAATGGTTGCCATTGGGCCCATAGCGGATTCGGTTTGCTTAGCCAGGTCGGCAAGCGAATGGCCACGTCGATAACCCATAACATAATAAGAAATAATAGCTGCTAAGAACAGTGCGGTAATTGGGCTGCCCAGGAAGCTTACCCAAGGCATATAAGGGGCATTCTTATCGGCAACCAGTTCAATAATGGTTTTGCCAATCATGAGGAGCAGCGGCAAAAGGATTGTGAACAAAGTAATACCGAAAGGTGGCAGCTTTTCCTCTGGAGTCGGCTCTAATTTACAGTAAGCTTCCGGGGGAGAAAAATCATTCTTTTTGGCAATTAGGCCGCCAAAGATTGGACCGGCAATAACAGAAGCGGGGATACCAACCAGTAAACCATAGAAGATAACTTTACCGACATCTGCTTTTAAGGCCAGTGTGATTGCCATAGCTGCAGGATGAGGAGGTACAACGCAGTGAACGACAGTGAGGGCAGTAAGCATGCCTAACGCCACTTTCACCAGCGGCTGCTTGGATTCCAAAACTACGCAAAACAGGATTGGAGTGAGCAGCACGATACCAACTTGCAGGAAAACGGGAATGCCGCAGATATAGGCGACAATCATCATGGCCCAGGCGGCATTATTTTTGCCCATAATGTTAATCAGGGTGCGGGCTAGCTTTTCGGCTCCGCCGGAGATTTCCATCATCTTACCGATAATAGCACCAAGGGCCAGGATAGGGGCAAGAAAACCTAACGTCCCCCCCATCCCTGCTTCAATCGATCCGCCGATTTTGCTTAAAGGCATTCCGGTGGAAAATGCAATCAGGAAACAGGCCGCCATTAGCGAAATAAAGGCATGAATTCTAAATTTGATACTGAGGACTATGATAAAAAGAATGGCCACGCCTAATATGCTCAGCATCGCTGTGGAGTAATCCATAAATATCCCCCTCGATATTTTTAGTTTTCGTAACGGTATTTAACGGTTGGCTGGAACGATAGGCAACATATCAGGCGCATGTGTGAGTACGGTAACTCTGGCAGCATCGCCATATTTGGCTAACGCGGCGTCAAAAGCTTGTTGGACGGTTTTAAAGGGCACAAACCCCAGCTTGCGGACGTCCTCATCGGATATACCGTTTGAGACGAAATATACTGTCTCGCGCTCTTTTACCTGAGCCCAGGCAATAGCCAAAGCGGCAGCAACTTCATCGTGTACTTCTCCCTTAGCCACCTGTTGGCGCAGGGAGTCAGAGGAATGACAGGTCATATCAGACATCTCGCCATGAGTTACAGCGATACCTTCATAACAGGGGGTTGCAATAATGATGGTACCGCCTGCTTTAACTGCCAAATCGGATGGATAAAGGGTTTTGTGCGCTTGCCAGAACTCAATATCGCAAGGGTGTGAACTGGAGATAACAATGTCGGCAGCCTCAGGAATATTGACCGAATATACATCACGTGACAAGGTTACTCCTTCTTTAAAGGCCTCTTTTACATCGCCGAAAAATGTACCAACTACCTCACCGTGGCGGTTAAGTACCGTATTGAAGATCGTGTGCAAACCAATTTTATCGGCAATCATGTTAAGTTCCTGGCGGACAGGGTTGTCTTCAATACCCAGATACGAGCGCGGGGCTCTAACGCTTAATAAGTGTGTTTCGGCCGTGGTTTTTTCGCCGGAGATACCAGGCTGAACTATCTTGGCACCGCCGGAGAATCCCGGGATATGATGGGGAACAATAGTACCAACGCCAATCTTGAAATCAGCTTCATAAGCTTCTTTGTTCACCAAAATTTTGGTACCGTTGGACGTGATGCCGAGATCTACCAATGCTTCCGGGTTTTTGAAGTCGTGATTTTTGATTTTTACACGTTTTACGACTTCTTTCCCGAATTTCACCTCGATCTCTTCCTCTGTCATAAACCGGTGAGTTCCCAGGGCTATGATGATAGTGATTTGTTCATCCTTGATGCCGGCTGCATTCATTTCATTTAAAAGTACGGGGATTATTTTTTCGGTAGGTGTCAAACGAGTATTGTCGTCCGCGACGATGACGACGTTTTTTGCTCCTTTTACCAGCTCACGAAGCGGTTTGGTACCAATGGGGTTTTCCAGGCAGCGGATAATTTCTTGCGGCAGGTCGGCCACGGGGGCTACATCTTTGGGTGAGTACACCCCGATCAGGTTTTGTTCCGGTACACGAACATCGACTTCCTCTTGTCCGTAAGGGAGTTTAACATTGATAGCAGACATTAGCGATACTTCCTTTCTTGTCTTATCAGTGGATTTTTAAATTTAAAATTACCTGGCTGTGCGTGCGCCGTTAGCGGCGCGCGCTGCAAATTCGATAGCGGCTTTCATGCTGCCGTCTTCAGCCAGGCCTTGACCGGCAATGTCAAAGGCGGTTCCATGGTCAACTGAAGAACGGAGAAACGGTAGCCCGACAGTTACGTTAATACCACTGTCGAAGCCAAGTAATTTAATTGGTATATGGCCCTGGTCATGATACATGACAACAACGATATCAAATTCCTTGCGACAGGCGGCACGATAAAAGACGGTATCCGGTGAAATGGGACCTGTAACATTCATGCCTTCCTTGCAGGCTTCCTCCACTGCGGGCACAATCTCATCAATATCCTCACGGCCAAACAAACCATTTTCACCGGCGTGGGCATTGAAGCCGGCGACAGCAATCCGCGGCTGGTCTATGCCCAGTAAACGCAGGGTCCGGTCGGCAAGGCGGATGATGCGAAGGACGCGCTCTTTGGTAATCATGCTGGCCGCTTGTACCATGGATACATGGGTAGTAACATGGATCACCCTGAGGGCCTCACTAGCCAGAAGCATAGCATAGTCATGGCTATTGCTGAGCTCACCCAGGATTTCCGTGTGTCCAGGGAAATCATGCCCGCCGAGATGAAGAGCCTCTTTATTGATGGGAGCGGTTACTACTCCCGTAACCTCACCAGCCATTGCGGCCTGTACCGCTGCTTCAATATATTGATAAGCCGCATGACCGGCCTGAGGATTAACCTGCCCAAACGGGAGGTCAGCCGGGATATTACTAAAATCAAGCACGTCAATTGTACCGTGCTTAAAAGAGCCCTTAGCAACTTTCGCAAGTCCGGCGATGTGTAACGGGCTATTAAGAATAGTGGCGGCAAGCGCTAGCCGTTTTGCGTCGCCGAAGACCAGCGGGCGGCAAATCTCATAGATACTTCTGTCAGAGAGGGCTTTCACGATAATTTCCGGGCCGCAGCCGGCGGGATCACCCATAGTTATGGCTAGAATAGGACGTTCTTGTTGCTGTTGATTCATTGATTTCACCTCGAACTTTAATTGCTGCAATTCAATTTATATGTTGCTTTGACTAAAACATCCGGTTCACCAAAGGCTCCTGCTTTGGTGACAACCCGCAGCGTTTTGCCTGCCGCGGTTTTCATTTCCCCCAGGGGAATTGCCGGTGCGACTTCTTCCAGTACGCGGATACCTGTTACCCCAAGCGCCCGGCAAACGGCAACCGCCGTATCCCCGCCAGTGAGAATAACACCGGCAACCTCTTGCTGATTAAGTATTGTTGATCCCAGCCAGCCGAGTATTTCCGCAGTCATATTACTAACTTCCATACCTGACATGCCAAGTTTTGCGCCTATAGCCTGGGCTTTGTCGATAGATTCCGTCTGATAGCCTGACGTGATTACCAGGTTTTTTCCCTGCGCCAGATGGTCCAGGGCTTTATCGAGACAGGACCTTAGCTTCCGGGGGTGCCAGGGAAGGCAGTCGGCGACTTCGACTTCCAGCCATTCGAACCCCTCGTTCAGTAATTGCGTCACTTGTACTCTTGTGACACTACTTACGCTGCCGGCAATGACGACGACAGGAGGTTTAGGATTCGTTGCCTGGTTATTCCAGCCGAATAGCTCCGGCAGGAACCCGGCTAAACCGGCAGAACCAGACCAAAGAACATTCGCCGACACGGTACTTACAGCCCGGGCAGCAAGCATAAAATGTTCGTCTAACCAACCATCACAACTGATGATTTTACAACCGACGGCAATAAGCTTGCGGAGAGTACCAACAATGGCCGCTTCCCCTTGAAGCAGTTCGGTAAAACCTATATGGCCTACTAAGACGGAAGTTTGCTGTCTTAACAGCTCCGGCAGCACCGTTTCGGCAACAGGGCACTTTGGATCTTTAGCTAATTCTGTTGCGGAAACAGGAATGCCATGCAGCAGGTGATGACCGCCAATCGTTGTTCTGCCGTTCATGGGTAATGCCGGCATGACAAACGCAAAATCGTGTATACCGAGATCAAGGATGGCTTGTAACTCTGCGCCAATATTGCCGCGCAAAGTGGAGTCCAGTTTTTTGTAGAAATAGTGGAACCCAGCTTGCTGTGCTTGTTTAGCAACCGCTTGTACTTTTTGATAAGCGTCACTGGTAGTACAGGCCCGGCTATTCGTATCGATTACGATGACGGCTGCATCGCTAGTGTCAGCTAAAACTGCGCCTTCCAGCAGGACGTTGGTTGGTAATCCCTGACGGGCAAATTGCACGCCGGTATCGTTAGCACCTGTTAGATCGTCGGCGATAACAATAAGTGTTTCGGTTCTTGCGTTCAATATGGCACCTCCTCTGCTATCTATTCACATTACGACACTGTTTAAGTGCCTGGCGGGACTGAGTGACCCGTTCCGAAGCCGGCTCTCCAATTTGTAAGGCAAGCATAACGTACAGGATGTCTACTACAACTAGTTGTACTATCCGTGAAATCATGGCATCGGAGCGCATCTTAGTATCCCGCGTGGACGTCAAAAGATAAGCGGGGACCAGGCGGGTGATACTTGATTCTAAGTAACTGGTGATTGCGCAGGTATAACAACCACGCTCCTTGGCTAGCTTTAAAGTGCGTACGATATCTGTAGTCTCGCCGGAATGCGAGATAGCCAGGAAAACCTCATCAGGCTTAGCGATGGATGCCGCTATTGTCATAAGATGAGAATCTGTGTAGGCATTGATCCTGAGGCCGAGCCGCATCAGTTTATGCATAACATCCTGGGCTACGACACCTGATGCGCCAAGCCCGATAACGTGTATTACGGAGGCTGCTCTAAGATGGGCGGTGATGTCCTGTATAGCCACCGGATTAATTTGACCGTCCAGATCAGAGATCCCCTGGATTGTCGATGCAGTTACCTTGCGCAGCACATCAGGAAAAAGATCGCTATTTTCTACTTCTTCATAAATTGGTGGTACATTATCTTCCATTAATTCTTTGGCCATTGCGATGCGGAACGTATGATAATTTTCATAGCCTAACAGCCTGTAAAAACGAATAATGGTAGCGTCGCCTACCTGACAACGTTCAGCCAATTCATTGATAGGGAGAGTAACAACTTCGTGTACATGATCTTTTATATACGTAACTATGCGCTCTTGCGAGTGTGTAAATCGGTTGCTATGCTGACGAATACGGGAAAACAGCGACATTGTCCCTACCTCCAAATCTCGGAGAAAATCTCCGTGATAAAATAAACCAACGAATATTTTCTTCGAGTAGACTTAGACACGTGAAGTAGTTTTTCCTGCCTAGTTTAGAAAATATTTTGAGTACCTGGAAAAGCAGCAGGCAGATCAAAGACTGTACGCTGATTAGCAAAAAAAACCGGACAACCTTAACTCAAAAGGATTGTCCGGTCAGATCGTCGACAAAAAGGCACTGAGGATAGTGTTCAAGACACTATCCCTCAGCGTGCGTTTTGTTTATATGTTAGGCTCTCTGTTCGTAAGAAGAGTAGCTACCTATTTTCTTGGTCATACTTATGGTATAAAATAGGATTTGACAGAACGCTTGTTTGCAAAAATAGGAGCATAACGAATGCCATAAGTATAATAGTCATTATTCCTTTGAAAATTAGCAATAATTATTACGGACAGAGCCAAAATAAAATGGTAAGGAGATAGAGTTATGACAGAATTCTGGGAGTCAAGTTTTATAGAAAAACAAACGATGTGGGGATTTGAACCTTCCGACTCGGCAATCTTGACAAAAGACTTTTTTCTGGAAAAGAAAATCAAGGACATATTAATACCGGGTATTGGCTATGGCAGAAATGCCAAGGTTTTTATTGACAACGACATTACTGTAACAGGTATAGAAATTTCTAAAACAGCAATTAATTTGGCAAGACAAAATGGTATTGATAGTAATATCTATCAGGGTTCAGTAACTGACATGCCCTTCGATAACAAATTGTATGACGGCATATTTTGCTACGCACTTCTTCACTTATTGAATAATAACGAGAGAGAGAAATTTATTAACGATTGCTATCGGCAGTTAAAACCAAACGGATACATGATTTTTACTACTATTTCAAAAGAAAACCCAATGTTTGGCAAGGGCAAACAACTGGGTACAGACTATTTCGAGGTAATGGACGGGGTAAAAATGTTTTTTTATGATTCTGACTCGATAAAACAAGAGTTTGGAAAATATGGGCTAATCGAGTTTCCGGAAATTGTTGAGCCGCATAAGGATGCGGAAAATAAACCTCCATTTAAATTTATAATGGTGAAGTGTCAAAAAGCAGCAGATAAATAAAACGGCTGAGAGTTCGTCTCTCAGCCGTTTTACGCTACCTGTTCCTTGTTCCCTGTATCTTTACATCTACTCCCAGCACACCAATAATTTTATTTTCTTTATTGCGGATAGGCAGCGCAATAGTAATACATGGTTGGTGCGAAATAGCAGATACATATATATCTGAAATATAATCGTATCCACTGGCAGCTTGCTTAAACCATTTTCGTGAGGAAGCGTTGGCAATGCCTGCCGGCGGCAGTGAAATAATAAATTGGCCATCAATAGTATTAGTCCAAGCTGCCTCCAGTTGCTGATTATTCTTTAGAAATTCACGTAAAATCAGTTTATGTTTTTCTGCATCCAAAGTTACTACACCGTCGTCTTTTACTAGTTGTTCAAGCTGTGCCTGCAGGGATTTAACAGTTAACTCCAGATCCTGCTTATTTAGATCATCAAGATCGACTAATTTAACGGTCTTGATTACGGTAACTAAATCGCTAGCGATGTCAGATAATAAATTGCCCATATTTTGAGTTTCTTGAAGATTGCGTTCTTGTATTTGCACCGCACTTGCTACTTTTGTCATTCGGCCAACCGACTCTTTACACATATCTGCAACTTCTCTTAATACATCAGCAGTTTGTCTCGTAGCTTCAAGCTGAGTCTGTCTGGCAGCACTGGCCTGTGCTAATTGCGTTTCAATATTGGTACTGGCAGCTAAAATCACCTTTAAATGCGCCTCTGCTTCAGCCACTGCCCTTGTGCCGTGCTTTACCGCAACAGCACCTGCCTCCACAGCACCGGCAGCTTCCACTATACCGGTATCAATTTGAGCTAGTAAACCGTTAGCAGAATTTGCTGCCATATTGCTAGCATCAGACAACTTTTGAATCTCATGAGCAACCACTGCAAACCCGCGTCCGTGCTCACCTGCCCGTGCTGCTTCAATACTTGCATTTAGAGCCAACAAATTAGTCTGGGATGATATCCCCTGGATCGTATCTAAAAATGTATCTATCTCACGCGCCATTTGCGTCAGAGAATGAATTCGTTTTTCAATTTCACCTGAGGCATTCTGTATCTCCGCTATTGCTTTAGTTACCTCGTTTACTGCATCACAGCCTGCTTGGGCAGTATCTTTAGTTTTCATACTATCTAGATAAATAGTTTGAGCTACAGTGGCAATCGTCTGAGAAGCAGCCATTACTTCCTCGACTTGATCTGTGGCATGAGCAGCCGCATTAGCGATTACTTCCGTTAATTGCTGGGTAGTTGCAGCATCATCACGAATGCTGCCCGCTAGGTCATTGGAGCTCATTATTACCCCATTGACCTGACTAACCGCCGCCGATACCTTGCCAGCCGAAACCTGAGTTTCCTGAGTAAAGTCCCGAAGCATTTTTACTAATGATACTATATGTGCTGCTAACTCTTGTAATTCAGGCTGATAATTATCTACTTTGATATCTTGCGCAATATTACCTGATGCATAAACTGCTGTTTGTTCCGTCAATTGGCGAAGCTCTTTTTTTAACTTAAACCACAACAACATATTTATTCCACCCTTTATTTAGTTGCCATATAAAAACAAAAAAGGCCCCTTCATAATTTATGAAGCGACCTCATTGTCACAAAACTTATATTATTTTCAGTATACTATAACCAACGTAATTGTCAATACTAGGTAAATTTATTGTTTTATGTTCAGCTGCATCTAAATAACTTATACTCTGCCAGCGCTGCCTCCAGCCGCCGGAAAGCTTCGGTTGCATCCGTGCCTGCTTCACTATGCCGGGCAAACTCATCTGATGCCTCGCGAATGTTATCGTATAGTTCGTCTTCTCTTTTGCGGTACTCTGCTGCTATTTGCCGGATTGACATGGACATCAACCGCCGCAATGACTAGGTCCTGTCGAAGACAACAGGACTCTCATTATCCCCAGTCAATTCCCGGAGGATAGCAGGTAAATCCTGTAGTAATTCTTCTAATTCTTCCGGTGTTATTTCAATATCCAGCCTATCTACATCCGTCATTTTCATCCTTCTCGTTCCTCCTTAATGAAAGTTCTCCGCGAAGGCGGGCTAACTCGGCTTGGCTCTCCATATAATACCATCGTACAGACTTTCCAATAGCACATTGTACCGCGTGAAGCTTTCCTTCTGTAGCCATCTGTCGCATTTTTTCTAAAGAAAAGCCATTAATAGCAAAATAATATGCTGAGTTAAAGCCCCGTTGATTTAACCATTTCCTATGTCGGGTTGCTTCTCTTGTATCAAGTTTAACTCGCCAGATCATTACAGTTTCACAGCCTTTCTTTAGTACTTGTCCTTATTATATAAAGGCTTTGCATTTCATGTGTTAACAATATGTAAAAATACAGTAAAAATTCACTAACCAAAACAATGACAAAACCCGCTTCCTTGCCTATCATCGGCACTGAAAGCGGGTTTTCTCTACATTTGAGGGATAGTGTATAACACACTATTTTCAAAGTGCGCTTCTCTACCTCTTCCTGTATGGAAGCTTATTTATTGTTGACCGTATTTTTTTTACCGGCAACGATTCTAGCCCGTATTGCCTGGTGTTTTTGTTCTTCTTCGTGAATAAGTTTCTCCCGTTCGAACAAGGCCCGCACGGAAGTGGAGGCAAAGGCCGGGGCCTGATAGCCGCTCTTGGTCAGCGGCATAGCTGTGTCCGTCACCGGGTCTTCCCCGTACAGCGTGACCGAATTGAGATAGTAGGTATTGGCCGGGCCGTTGATTTCGTAGGCCGCTTTGGTCTGGATGTGGGTAAGCGCCTCGCCGCTAGTTACGTCCTGAGCGCACAGATCGATATACATGCCCCTGGCCAGCCAGATACGATTTCTGTCGTTGGCCAGGACGGCAAAGACCGACCCTTGATTGGGGAGGCTTGTTGGAAAGAAATAGCTGCCGGTCAGGTAGTCGGGCGCAACGTTGCCGGCCGGAAACTGGAGCACATAACCCTTAAAAGTAGTATAATTGGCAAAATAATAGCCGGCCAATACATAGGCATTGCCGTCATTGGTAAAGGTAATGTCCCGTAATTCCGGCCCTTCTCCCAAAATCGGGGTCAAATCAGCGGCCGTAAACGCCGTCGTAAACGCCAGGCCGGTGGGATCAGCGGTATTGGCCGGATCAATAATATCCAGCTTGGAATTCGGGTTGGGCGTACCGCCGCCCTGCTTGCCGCCAATACTGCAGACATACAGCTTGCTGCCGTGCCACTCCAGCGTAAAGGCATTGCGGCCCAGGTTAAGGTTGTAATCTACCGTTGATACCCGTTTAGTCCTGCGGGTCTCGGTAAAGGTCACCAGATCGAGCTCCACAACCGTGCTTTCCTTGTAGTTTGACGGACCCGTCCACAAATCATCGACGGTAATAAACAGCCCGTATAGCTTAGTGCCGGCTGCGTTGGTGCTCAACGCTACCCCGTAGCTTTTGTCGGCGGGGTAGGACGGATTAGTAAAAGTATAGGCTGCCGTCTCCACGTAGGGAGAGCTGCCGGTCATGGTGATTTTCGCGATTTTTGCATTATCAAAATCAATAGCATACAAGTACCCGCCAACGCCGACGGCATTGTTGACATTTTTGATACTTGGCCAGTCTGCCGGTTGGTTGACAGTATGGCTGACCGTCCAGGTTTTGGCGTCGTGGATTTTAATGACCGGGGATAAGGTAATAGTGCCAGAAATTTCACGGCGATACCTTGACTGAAACAGCAGTATCTTGTTGTCGGTGCTGCCGTCATTAAACCAGTAATTCCGGGTATCACCGCTCGTATCTATAACCTTGTTTCCCTCTACGCCGATAGCGGTAATTTCGTCCCTGAGGACACCAGCCCTACCAAGCCTTTCTTCATAATTATTTGCCTTAGTCCCCCAGCCGTAAGTCTGATCCACTGTAGTCACCGCAAGTCTTGTTCCTGCCATACAAAGAACCTCCTTTATTGTTTAACTCTAAGAAATCACTTGTTTGCCCAGCCAATCCCCTGCCTACCGGCACAAACTCTCACCTCCTTTCACCTAACCTATTGCAACAAATACCGTCCGGCCTGTAAGAACGTCCGGCAATATAAAAAACTGCATAGACAAGCGTTAAAAGAGATACTGCATTGTTAGATAATAGGTTCTACCCTGCAGAGGATAATAGATACTCATGCCCTTGCCAAGACTGTGACTATCGCTGGACGCCTGAATATAATCTTGCACAATTTCCGGTCCCCGGTTGAAAATGTCATTCACTCCGGCATTCAGTTTGATCCGCCTGTTGACCGTGTACTTAGCCCCCAGGTTGGTCAGTCCGTACGGTTCCTGCCAGGCACCACAGCCTCCACTGTATACCCCAATTGGTACCTTGCCGCAGTAGTGATATTCGGCAAACAACGACAGCCTGTCGCCGGGAATTCGGTAGGTCAGACGGGCGTTGCCCTCCCATTCCGGGATATAGTTATACGGTGCGCCGATTCGGGACGGCTTGGGCGTGGGCAAACCCGACCGCGCCAGCGCATCGCCATAGCCCAGGATTTCGGTCCGGGTCCAGGTGGCGGCCAGATTAAGATCCCAACGGTCCCATTTCAATTGACTCTCCAGTTCCACACCGTGGGCCTTGCCCTCACCGCCGTTGTTGTAGTAAGAGACACCGAGAGGAGTAACATTCAGCAGCATCAGGTCATGGGTCCGGTTGGCAAAATAGGTCAGCGAAACATCGGCTTTGGCCCCCAGCGTCCGGCCCTGCCAGGTAACGCCGGCGTCCCAGTTGAGGCCGTGCTCAAACTCCGGCGGCGGCAAGTCGTCCGGTGTCGGTCGCAACGAGGCTCCGTCGCCGAAAATCTCATAGAAATTGGGAAAATGGTGGAAGGTGCCCCAGCTGCCGCGCACGGTCCAGTGCTCGCCAATTGCTTTTTTCGCGCCAACGCCGAAGGAATATTTCCAGGCGTCCTTACTGTCCTCCTTATAGGCGGTCATGTCCAGCTTATCCATCTTAAACACCGGTGTCAGTTGGAAGGTGCCGGAGCGGTTGAGCTGCATGGTATCCTGCAGTTGGAGGTGCCAGCGCTCAATCTGATAATATTTCAGCCATTTGCCGGCACCGATGGAGCTGTCCCGGCCACTGCCGGTGCTATCGTCGTCCCCGTTTTTAAGGTACTTATCCAGGTCGGACAGCTCGGTATCCATCCGTTCGCGGGAATAACCGGCATACAGCTCTACGAGGTGGCTGCCGCCCAGCTTCCAGGCGGCGTCCAGAGACCCGCCGAACCGTTTGCTGCGAAGGTTGCTCCAGGCCAAGCCGGGATAATAAGCCGTGTGGGCAACCGTCTGGTGGCCGCTGCGCCAGTGTTTGTCCGAGTCCCGCCAGTCGATCTGCCAGCCCCAATCCAAATTGCCGGCCTGCTGCCGCCGGCCCACCGACAAGTCGGTCTGCCTGATCTCCTGATAAGGAGGGTGCAACCGCCCGATGAGAGGGTATTTCCGGTATTCCTCCGCAAGATCACAGTCTTCATCACCGACACTCTCGGCAAAATGCCGGAACTGGTCTTTCACTGCCAGCTTGACCTGCCAGTTCCCGTCCTGCCACTTGAGCAGCCCGTCGGTCAGGTGATAATCATTATTCCGCCGGTGCCGCCGGTCGGCTGTCAACGGCCCTAAATTCCCGTACTTATCCCTAGGGTGATAGTGGTTGGTATAGGGGAAATCGCCGTCGCTCTGGTCGCGGTTGACCGCCAGCAGCAGGCTGCCCTGACCGAGCGGGGCCGTCACCTCCAGGTTGCCCTTGTAGCCGCCGAAGGAGCTCAGGCCGGCTGACACCGAGCCGCCGCTCTTGCCGGGCTTCTTGGTGACAATGTTAATGACGCCACCCATCGGCGCGCCGGCAAAGCGGGCCGGAACATAGCCGCGGTAGACCTCGATGCGGGCGACATTGTCCATCGGGATGGCCGACAGGTCCACACCGGTTTCCGAGGTAAGGTTCAACTCCACGCCGTCCAGATAAATGCCGACCTGAGCGGCCGTACTGCCCCGGACGCGGGCTACGCTGTAGTTTCTCGATCCCCGGACTTTTTGGATGTGGACACCGGGCACGGTTTCCAGGTAATCAGGCAGCGTCTTCTGCTCCCCCTGGAAATCCTCCGGCCGGATGACCGACACGGTGCCGGGCGAAAGGTCCCGCTCCCATTTGGGGCGCGGGGCCTCGACGGTTACCGTTTCGAAGGTGTAGTCCGCCGGTTCGGTCAGGGTTGCCGCAGCAGTCTGGCGGTCCGGCTGCTCTTTATTGCCCGGTATGCTTTTGCCCTTAGGCGCGTCCGTGCGCTGCAGCCGTGTGCCATCCGCCATTGCCGTTGTTGCCTGGCCGGCTGAAAGCGGATCCTGCTTAAGTGGCGCCTCCGTTTGTGGTGATACCGGTTCGTCTTTCACTGCGGCCTGACTGTCAAGCGCTTGCGGCGTAGGGGCGGCGGCTGACACCCTAGCCGGAGCCGGTTGGCTGTGTCCGTCTCCGGCCACAGCTGCTGTAACTGCTGCCGCCGGCTCCTGTAACCGGCGATCGGCGTCTGCCTTGCCGGCCTTAGCCGGCAAGCCCCATTTCCAAGCCAGGCCGCCATTGATCTGCCAGTCTTTGCGGACATCGCCGCCGGTGGACTTGCTAAATTCCAAAAACGCCGAACTGTCGCGGGCCGTTTGCAACCTGGCGCCTAGATTAAACTCCACCCAGGTGTCCTGCCCCGCCCCGGTCAGTAAGGCCGCACGGTCACCGGAGAAACGGGCTTCCAACTTACTGCTGCCGAAATCATGCAGGGCCGTGACGGCAGCGTATGCGTGACCGCGGTGCTGCTCATCGCCGAACTCCCTGCCCACGGTCACGCCCAGCCGGCCGACCACCGGCCGGTCAGCGGTTTGCGCAACCGTTAGCTGGTTGGGCAGGGTGTAGCTTACCCGGTCGATGGTGCCGACCGATAAACCGGCCTGGGGTTCATAATACCAGCCGTCAGACAAGTCCCGGCGATAACCGTACTGCGCACTGATCCCGCTGGCCCAGCTGTCATACTGGGCTGTATTGCTGCTGTCGCTGTCATAAAACTGGTAGTCGTTTTTAATTTTCGTCATCCGGGCCGCCAAATCCAAATAGTGGCCGTTGTTGCCGGTCCAGGAGGCGTAGGCTCCCATGCTCGTGCCGGTCAGGTCCCCCTGGCCGGTGGCATAGCCGGCATCGGCACTGATCCGGCCCAGCATCAGGCCGTAGTACAACGTCCCGTTAAAGAAATCACCCTCCCGGGTCTTGTCAAACCCGACCTGCAGCCCGTCATAGCTTTGGTTGAAGCTGCGCCCGTACGCGCCGTGGCTGTTCAGCTTGCCCCGGAAGCTATGCGCCCAGACCTCTTCACTTACCGGCCTGTCCGCCGCCCCGGCAGGGAACGCCGAATCTTTTTTCGCAAAATGCCGGGCATGCAGCTCATTCATACGGTTAAAGAGATTGTCCTCTTCAATGCGCCAGACATTGCGGAAAGCCAGTTGGGCATCGCTGGCCATTTTGCCGGATTCGGAAATGACACCGGTATTGTGAGACTTCACCCCCAGCAGGATTGCTTTCCCTGCCTGTAGGTTGTTCCAGTCGATGATCGGTATTAGTTCGTAAATCCGCAGCGGACCGTCCACAAGGGAGACTTGCCCCAGTACATTAACCTGCTGGTAAGCAGCGCTGCCGGCGGCACTGAGATCAACCACAACATAATTGTACTTCATTGGATCAATAATCTTATCTATGGGCCGCAGGAATACCCCACCCGCGCCGCGTACTAGGCTCTTATAGCTGGGATCATAGGCAGACTGCACGTAGATCGTGCCGCTGCCGGTCAGTTGTTTAACGGTAAAGCCGCCTACCGCTGCTGTTCCTATGCTCGGAGTTTTTACATGGGTATTGATGCGAAGCACAACGTTACCGGTTAGGTTCAGTTTTTCCACCGTCAGGGCGATCGGTTTTATACTAGGCTCTTTACTAGGAGAAGGCTCCTGATAGCCCACACTGTTGCCCTTCCAGGCCAGATCCAGCATACTGCCGGCAGACAAGGTAAGCTCGGCAGCAGTTATATAAGCGGCCCTTGTTACCGCCGGCAAATCCATCGGACGCCATCTTTCTCCGGCCAGCAATATAATTGGCGCATTGTATTTTTTTGGGTTTGTTGGCACAGTTCCGGCACCACCCTTGGTGGCTGTCGATTCGTAGGTATCATAGCCATCGATCTCCCCTTTTGATGTCCAGGTACCATCTGCCGGAGTGGTAAACGCAGCCGCCGTATTGATAAACGCGGTTAAGCCCAACACCAGCAACAAGACCAGGCGGAGCACCACACATTTAGCGCCGCGCCCACCGCTGCTGCGACGGATCGATTTCATCCGGCCGGTGTTTTTCGCCAGCTCGGACACCACCTGCCAACAGGCGCGGGCCCGGTTCCAAATGACTTTGTAGATATGGTTCAAAGGTAATCATTCCTTTTTATCCTGTTTTTTCTTCGTTACTCTTTTGCCTATACCCCAATTAGGGCTTGGCTTAGTTTTGCAATAAAAAAAACTCCCTCAACGGAAGTTTTTTATATCCAATTACCCGGAAATTTTTCGGTAATTGTACATAATCTCCTCCCTGTCGCTCGCAGGTAAAATGGTGATTGTCGAACAGGCAGTTCTCCTGACTCCGGTTCATCGCTGTCCCGCGCCTTCCCAAAGCCTGATGCTTCAGTGGCAAAAATGCGAGACTACTCCCCGTTACAGTGGCGGGACCGTGCCGGTATTTCACCGGACTTCCCTATTAAGCCCTTGCGGGCACCTATCCCCGAAATATGCTGTTGTTCTTTCGGTTTCATCTTATGATGGATAATTCTGGATTATGACTGTTTATCCCTTCAAATGGATATAATTTTTCTGCGGACTCTTTCCATAAACTTCAACGCGGACAATGTTGGGCTGCCTTTTCCCCAAATTGAAGCCGGGTGTTTGCTGCACTGTACTGGAAACAATCGTATGTGGAACATACCCTTGTTTTCCATTCGGTTGTCTCCATCACAGAGTGTCGCGTTGTGACAGTAGGCAACAAGTGTCTATTAGACACATTTTAAAGCAGACTTTGCCCTTGTTTGTCGGCTTAACAAGGTAAGCCTGCCGTGGTTTAGTTTGCTCTTTTAGTTACTCCTTTCCGTAAGTTCAATTTTCATGAACCTTATTATGTAGTTTCGTGTCTGCTCAAAGTTCGTATCTAAATGACTCAAACTCTGCCAGCGCTGCCTCCAGCCGCCGGAGAGCTTCGGTGGTATCTGCACCTTTGCTCAGTCGGGAAAATTCATCAGATGCCTTGCGAATTCTATCATATATCTCGCTTTCCCGTTTCCGGTACTCTGCCGATGTTTGCCCTCTTACCAGGGAAAATCCGCCGACGCAATGATTCAATTTTCTTGACCCTTGTCCATGTAGTAGCAATACTGGCTTCCCTCCTTTCCATAGTACATTTTAATCATATCACGCCGTCATTTTGCCGTCAATACGCCATATTTAACTCTTTTAATATACAGTTATTGTAATCAGGCTCTATTGGAGGAGATTATCGTGTCACCTAATACGTCTAAGTTCACACTTCGTATCGACCAACAAACACTCGAAAAGTTTCGCTATATTGCTGACAATAATTTCAGAACAGTCAATAAAGAGCTAGAAATGATTATAAAAGCTCATATAGCCACATACGAGGCAAAAAACGGCGAGATTAAGATTGATTTAAACACAAAATAAAGTAGACTTAAAAGCGCCGGATCAAATAGAAGTCGTCAGTTAGCCTCTTTCCTGTTTCTCTGGATTACCTGGTAGGTAGAAAGGATAACGCAGAAACAAATAAATAAGCTCAACCGGTAAGGTAGGCAAAGCTGCGCTTAGTGTGAATATCTATGTGTGAGGATGATGGCTGTGAAATTTATATATACAGATGGCCGCAACCAAGATTTCATTAACCTCTGCAAATTACTTGATGAATATCTCAATGAAATTGCCGGCGGCGAAGAAAACCGAAAGCAGTATATTTCCTATAACGCACTTGATAATATTCACGATGTAATCTTAGCTCATGATGATGATAACGAGCCCATTGGCTGCGCCAGCTTTAAACGCTATGACGAAAAAACCGCTGAAGTAAAACGGGTTTTTGTAAAAAAAGAATACCGCAGGAAAGGCATTTCCAAAACGTTAATGATTCTATTAGAAAAACGAGCGAGAGAAAAAGGTTTTAGCACTCTACTATTAGAAACAGGTGCACCTCTTGTCGAAGCTATAGCCTTATATCATAGCCTGGGTTATCTTATAATCGCAAACTATGGCCAATACAAAGATTTGCGAGGATCTGTTTGTATGCAAAAGAATTTATGATGAGCCGTACTTCAAAGCCCCGTATGTAAGACCCTCAAAAATTTAATAGAAACTAACCAGTGTACAAAAACCAAGCGATCAAACGCGATACAATTGATTGCTTGGTTTTTAATTACAGGGAACATCTACCGCCGGAATGACTAATATTCCAAATAGAGCAAATAGTAATGGAGCATACTTGTAAAAGACCCGCATCTTATCCCCTCTTTACGACATTTGGAGCCATAGCTGATTCACTGTCCCCTGTTTCATTTTATTCATGGCACCGTTCACTCGGCACTCTAGATTTCCTAAAGTGCAGCACAAAATAAGGCAGTCCATTGAAGTTATAACGTCGCTGATTTATAATAAAATAGTATATTTGTAACCAAGTTTGGACGCGCTGCGCTACCTTTCATCGCGCACATCCCGCACTACTTCCATTCCTCGTCATGTGTGGAAGCTTATTTATTTGTTTGTTGGATTTACCTTCTTCCATTTTGTCTGAGACTTGCCATCTTGTATGACAATTATATTTTTTGTGCCAATGGCACGTTTTTATACTCATATTATAATGTGCAGTTAGCACAAAGTCAACTTATTTTTAAGGGATGATGGTATGATTTTACCAATATTAGCGGAAAGACTTAAATATTTACGCGAACAACGGAACTTTAAGCTGAAAGAAGTGGCTACGGCTGTTGGTATTACACCTAGTGCAGTCGGTTCACTAGAACATGGAAGAAGACCGATAAGTATCATAACACTTATTAAAATGGCTAAATTCTATGGTGTATCGACTGATTGGCTTCTGGGCCTAACAGGTAATCCTGAAAGAAATTAGTTCGAAGTAACTCGCTATTTTCTTTTTGTATGCCTTGTCTTAATATTGGCTGGTGCCTGCTACATTATAATAGATATATCTAATCCTGTGACTAAAATTTTATATTGTCTAAAAAATCCATCCATATACTGAATTGGTCCGCAAAAATTTATAAACTCGTACCTCCTCTAATTCCTACTACCTCATTCATGCAATCGCCTAATTATAAATTAGCTTATTAAAAAAAATCAAAAACAGAAAGAAATCTGCGATTATTAACAAATTAAATTACCCTTAATAATTCGAGATAATTTCGAAGTATAAATTTACAAAGGAGAGGCAAGATGGATAATCGTCCTTTATGGGAAAGACTATTTTACTATTTGATATCCTTTATTTTGCTAATATTTTTAGGGTGGATATTAATTTATAATCTCCAACATCAGCAATCTATAGATACGAATAATCTTTTAATTTTACTATTAATGGTCTTTATAACTTTAGGTTTTGTTTTTGATAAAATCTCACTTGGTAAAATATTATCGGTCGATCGTCAAGTAAAAGAGCTAGAAAAAAAACAGAAAACAATCAATGATGATAATCATAAATTTAAAGAAGATATAATGAAAACTCTTTTAACCTCTATAACACAAGTAAATCAATCAACAAGAACATCAAATAATATTCACATTGCTTCTGTTTTACCAGCTACTCCCGAGGATAAAAATACTTCAGAACAAAACGAAGAAAATAACACTAATCACGAATTATCCTGTAATGATAATTTAAATAACCAAAACTCTTGTATCTCTTCAATAACAAATAAGGGAAGTAATAATCCTTCCCATAAAGATTATTATATACCTGCCCAGTTAAGGCCATACATCTCAATGGAAATGCTTGATACTCTAAAGACTTCAAATTGGCGAGGAGTTCTAACTAATAACATAATCGCAATGATTGCAATCATTGCTTGTGCTAGAAAGAAAGGAATAAGCGCAGATTCTATATCATTTGATGTAAAAATTGGCTTAAATAATTCTGACTTTGTTAGTAAAAGAATTGTCGTATTTGATGGATTTTCCAAAGTTTTATATGCTGATTTATTTTTTGAAGTTCGAGTATGTCGCATACCTTATAAAATAAACCTTGACAGAATAGAAGTTATGCTTAATCAAATAAGAACTTATGCGACAACAAACAGCGTTCAAGCTAAATTGATATTTATTAACGCTATTTATGACGACGATAGATCCGATAACGAAACCATATTTTTGAGAAGAACTCTAAACCACCATTTAGAGCCTGCTATAAAACAGGGCTTGTTAGAGATTGATACATTTGAAGCAACGCAAAGTAATATTCTTGATGTTTTTAGGCTAAACTGCGAAGCCGCAGCTACCAATCTAAAGTAAATCAGAATAGAACGATACATCATAGCCATAGGTATGTCAAAATATAATCGACTAAAGAAAGGGATTACTCTCTCGTCTTTAGTCGATTATTGTTCTAGAGAATACCAAAAGGTACCGTCAAGATAGTTTCGCACGCTTACTGTCTAATTTCATTTCGGGACTAAAGAGTTAGGCATAAGAAAAACTGCCCTTTTAAGTTGGGCGGTAAATAATTTTCTCCACTTTAATTAATGACAAATGTGCTTCTATGTATAAAAATTTATTTTCCTTTTCCTCTTGTAAAAACCATCATAACAACCGGGGCGACTGCTAATGCAATCTTACAAGCTTTTTTTATTGCTCCACCGGCTAAGTTTCCCTTTTTCGTTAAACAATGCTTACAGATAACCCCATCATTTTCTTTTTGACAAAAGATACATCTACTCATCTCGGTCCCTCCAACAGCAGTTTATTTCCAGGTATTTCAAACATTACATTTTCGACGTTTTGAGGTATGTTAAATCGGTTAACTAGACTTATGTCCCCAAAAGCTTCTTAGGGTTATCATACCAATATTCATTAGTTATGTTCCCATCGTGAACTAATCCAGACATTACTTTCATTTTTTCATAACTAATTTTTATTATATCTTTAGCAGGTTCTAATACTTTTTTAAGTGTATCTTTATACCCAATAACTGAATAAGCTAATATCAATAATCTTGTTGCCTCAAAATATGCATACATTCCTTCTTGAATTGTAGAGTATCGCCCCTCGACTTCTTTATAAAAATCAGAATAAAAAAAGGACTTCATAAAAAGCATAAATTTGCTTTCAGGAATAGCAATTTCTGTTATTTTATGTTTCCACAAAAAATATTTTCTGAAAGATTAAAACACTTACGCACCGAACGCAAGGTTTCTATGCAGAAACTTGCTGAAGAAATCGGATTAAAAAACAAAGGAACAATTGGACAATTTGAAACTGAGATAACAGCACCATCTGCAGATACGCTTATTAGACTCGCAGATTATTTTAATGTGTCACTTGATTACTTAGTAGGGCGCTCCAATAACTCTATGAGACGATAAATAAGTGAAAAAACAATATATCCGCTATAATAAAAACGCCTAAAGCATTTTAAACCGGGAAAGTTCCGGTAGCTTTAGGCGTTTTTTATGTTGGAAAAGGTTTCACCAACAGTACAAACTAAATTTCGTGACACGATAATTGCGTCATGCAATCAACTCTACCGTAATGGAAACCATCCCATACACTTTTTCCCTGACACATATGAATGGGCTAGTAATATGTTTGTTTGTTAACGCGTTATATTCCTGGCAGGTTTAATGTGCAAGTTAACACCCTGTTGCTTGCATAGTAGTTTCAATTCCTTATAGGTAGCCTATCAATTGGTTACGCCCTTTCGTGTCGTGTTCGGCGGGTTTCAAATCCTTAAGGTTGCCTAACAACGAACAGAGTCCAGGCCATGTTGCAGAACGTTGTGAGGTTTCAAATCCTTATAGGTAGTCTATCAACATAAGAGATGTATCAGATACATTAAACCCGAGTTTATCGTTTCAAATCCTTATAGGTAGCCTAACAACTCTATAGCAAAACCTAAAGATATAGTCGCAAAGGTGTTTCAAATCCTTATAGGTAGCCTAACAACAAAGAAAAACTTCGCCGGACAAGAGAAGAATACGGGTTTCAAATCCTTATAGGTAGCCTAACAACTTTTTTAGTGTTTCATAGTCTAGCCCCCATTTATCAAAGTTTCAAATCCTTATAGGTAGCCTAACAACGCGACTTCTCTTAGACGCCTGGTGCAGCTTCTTTGAGTTTCAAATCCTTATAGGTAGCCTAACAACGCGACTTCTCTTAGACGCCTGGTGCAGCTTCTTTGAGTTTCAAATCCTTATAGGTAGCCTAACAACCGGTTGCCGAGATAAGGAAACTATGCAAATTACAAGGTTTCAAATCCTTATAGGTAGCCTAACAACTTTGGACCTTCGATTCCGCTTATAGTTAGTGGAAATTGTTTCAAATCCTTATAGGTAGCCTAACAACTTTGGACCTTCGATTCCGCTTATAGTTAGTGGAAATTGTTTCAAATCCTTATAGGTAGCCTAACAACGCACCGCGCCCATCCTGGTAGCGCGGTACATAGTGAGTTTCAAATCCCTATAGGTAGCCTAACAACCAGCCTGTAACTATTAATGGAGCTATTCCTAACACAAGTTTCAAATCCTTATAGATAGCCTAACAACTGCTGGTTAGAAATAACTGGATTCACTTGCGATTTGTTTCAAATCCTTATAGGTAGCCTAACAACGTTTCTAAGCCGCTCGGCAAATCGGCTTCGTTATTGAGTTTCAAATCCTTATAGGTAGCCTAACAACATGTTAGCAATAACTCAGTTAATGTAGACATAGCGTGTTTCAAATCCTTATAGGTAGCCTAACAACGTACAGCAACTATTAGAAATACCTTCACAAATGCGATGTTTCAAATCCTTATAGGTAGCCTAACAACAAATCTGGTACTGAATTAGTTGCCGGTCTTGTACCAGTTTCAAATCCTTATAGGTAGCCTAACAACGGGATATTTATTTCGCTGGCAATGATGTTGTTTAAAGTTTCAAATCCTTATAGGTAGCCTAACAACCAATTTTGAAATCAAAAAACATTTTATAGATTGCAGTAAGTACAGGATTTCTAGCCTATATAGTATTAACATGATAAGGCGATTCTCATCGGTATATAAAGCAATCCTAAATTTGCAGAAGTACTACTGAAACCAGGTAAATTCTAGGAGTTCAGGCTTTTTTTATTTGTCGTCGCCCCCCCGGCATTTTTACGCTATTATAGGTCGACAGCAAAAAACTGAATTATATTACTTGTGGGCATTCGTTCAAGTCCGATAATTTCCCGGCTTGAGTATTTCGTTGTCCACATGCTGTACACAAGACTTTAGGAGCACTTTAGTTGCCAAAACAGGAACGTCACTTAGTATCACCTTCACAACTTTTCTTTTTAAAACACAATCCTATTTGAGTTTGACAATATAAGGTTTCTTTCCTTTTTCTACACTTAATTAGGATCAATTTAGGTAGCAAAATAGAAATGTACTTAAGCAATATAGCTTCTAACAAAACCGTCCATATTCAACTTTTCCTTAATTACCTTTAAAGCTGCAAAGTGAGCGGCTTCCGCAATACTTACAGATTGAGCATGCGGACCGATATCTAAGCAGGTAATAGAAATATTGTTAAACCATTTCTTTTATCATAGGCGATTCTAACATTTTCTATCGGCTGTGGAATGGACCGTAGAAATTTTGCTTGTTTTGATCTTCCATCCAAATCTAAACTTATAAAAGCCCCTCCACATGCATCTAGCATTTGGTTTCCATGTTGTGCTTTTCTTCTTAATTCGCTACATTTATCCATTGCTGCTTCGGAAGCTTTCTCTAAAGCCAGTTTCATAACAGATTTTAATGTTTCTTCTGTAAGATTATTCATTCCTTGCCCTCCTATTTATTATGATAATTATTCCAACTACTTCATACGTTTAATGTCCTAAGGATTTTTAGCAGCATATCTAGCTAAAGATTCTTCTTCCATAACTCGCGGATTTATAAAAACCCCTCCATACTATAACCTATTGAAATTACACTTCGTTTCGAAATTATCAAATCCTTCCTAATATGACAAAGTTTTCTTTTTCTAATAAAAGAATGAGTCATTTTATGTTATACTTATGGAAAAAGTTATATCTTCAGGGTGTATTTTCCACGAAAAGAAACAAACGATAACGATGTATTGTCTTACTAATCTGAGTCACCCGTTTTATCATCCAAAACTAGATTAATAGCCGGATTATAAAGTAGTAAAGCTTTAGTAATTTGAAAGAAAAGGTAGCTATTTGATGTTCTCAATTCCTCGATCGGAGATCATCAAGATACAAATTAGTAAAGGTGGAACTATGAACTTAAAGACACTACAGTATTGGCATAAGTTGGAGCATTTTTATCCATATATTTTGAATGAGCAGAACAGCCCTTATATAAAGACTTTTTCGGTCAGCGACGAATCCCAATTTCCAGATTTACAAAATCCTGCTGTTTCAGCTACTAAGATAGTTAGACGCTATGCTGTTTATCTTGGAATTTTTCGGATGGACAGCGCACTACGCGCCTTGGAAAATGGTATGCAAAAGCCGATGAAATTTCAGGACGCCGGAGATGATGAAAGCTGCTTTTGCATGTTCACATTATCATCTGATGGTGTTTTCGAACCCGAGAGTTTTCGTATCTCGTCTTTCCCTTGGGCCATACACAGAGTAAGCGATGGCAATATTACCATCGACAAGTGGGATGACGACTTTAATGCTTTTGAGCAAAAGCTTTTCCACTATCTTAAGGACAACAAAGAGCCATGTACTTATACTTTTTTAGAGACCACTCGGGATTACTTTGCGTCACAAATAAACTGGAATCTTGACTTTTCTGAATGCTGGCTGCGGGTTGATATGATTTTAGGCGATGCTAACCTAACAAATGAACAAGACGCTGAAATGACTTCCGATGGTAATGAAGACAACACCTCTGAGGACTTATTCGAAGAGGCAAAGTCTGAAAATGAAAATACTGATGAATTGGTCAAACAAAATGACCTGCTTAATAGTTTCTATGTCAGAGATCTCGAGCGAATTATTCAAGCCCTGCAAGAAAATAAGGATGACTATGGGCAAGCCTTTGAGAAATACATAACACACGACTCAGAACCAAAAGTAAATGTTGAATCTGACACTAAGGTTTTGTTTGACTTAATGTCTCCCGCACATCTACCATTTGGTCGATGGCCCAGCAAATACGGTATGCGTTTTATGCAGCAAGTGGATGTCAGCACGTTTTTGTGTAAAGATTCCAAATATCAACAGGCTCTCTTTTCGGTAAATGGCCCTCCGGGAACTGGCAAAACGACGCTGCTCAAAGATATCATTGCAGCAATTATTGTAGAACGCGCCATGGATATGGCTAAGCTCGACACACCAGATTCTGCTTTTGGAAAAGAAATTTGCCAGATTACATATAGAGGCTTTACCAACCGGGTGCGAGACATTATCCCCCCGATTAAAAACCACGGGATTGTAGTAGCATCAAATAATAACGGTGCGGTTGAGAATATCACCAATGAACTGCCTTCCATGGAGGAACTGCCGGAAAAATACCGCGGCGGAAAGTATCATTATTTTTCGGAAGTCTCTGACATGATTTTGGGTAAAGAAAAAACCTGGGCACTCAATGCTGCTTCCCTCGGCAATAAGCGTAAGCGAAGCGCTTTTATTGAAAAGTTTTGGCCACTCTCCGGCAAAGGCGATGAATATAACTTAAATCAGGACCTACGTGAAAAGATCAAAAGCTCGTCACCAGAGAGATGGAATAAGGCAAGACAGTCTTTTGCGCAAGCACTGGAGGCTGTAAAAGTTGAGTATGTGCATATCAAGAAAGCATATTGTCAGACACGCCTGTTGTTGAAGAACAGAGATAAGCTAGCTACATTGGCTGAAGATCTGCGAAATTTGGAGTCACAGATTCGTACCATGGAGGAACAGGTTAGTACCTATAAAGATGCAATAGCCAATTATACACAACGAAAAGAACTTCTAATCCAGCAGAAAGCGGATCTGAACAGCACTGACCAATTTTTGTGGTTGAAAAAGCTGGTGTTTCCTAATCAACCGCTGGTTCAAAAATATAAAGAGATTGTTAATGCACTGACACAAAACAGTATCGACCTGGTAAATACTCGAGATAAACTTGCTTCCGCCAAGCAACAGTTGCCTCCCTCAATCGAACAAAAACAGATTTTGCTGAAAGAAATAGAGAAAATCCGACAGATAATTGCTCTATTTGAGGCGGACTTGGAGGTTTTCCGTACTCAAACAGACTCCCCGTACCGGATTGATGAATATTTTACCGGCAATGCTAATGATGGAGTAAGCAAGTCCTCCCCATGGGGATATTCCGCGTTGAATATACTGAGAGAGCAACTCTTTTTGGAAGCGCTTCAACTTCACAAAGCATTTATATACAATTCAAAATATCTACGGGAAAATCTTGATGCTTTTGGAAAAATGATGCGTGGAAAAATCCCAGCAGGGCAGCTATCCATTGCGTCACCAATTCTACTTCAAAGCCTATTTCTGATTGTTCCCGTCGTGTCGACCACCTTCGCGTCAGTTAGCAGCTTTTTAAGAGATATTCCTAAAAATGAAATCGCCTATCTTTTTGTGGATGAGGCTGGACAGGCTACGCCTCAATCAGCCGCCGGAGCTGTGTGGCGAGCAAAGAAAGTGATTGCTGTGGGTGATCCACTTCAAATTGAACCTGTCGTAACCCTGCATGACACTGTGATTCAGGCATTAGCTGAATATTACCATCAAAGCCAGTTAATTGCTGACAAATATACCAGTATGCAAAGTCTTGCAGATCTCGCTAACACTTTCGGCGGGTATCGAGAATTCGATAATAACAAATTGTGGATTGGTGCGCCACTTGTGGTTCATAACCGTTGCCAACGGCAGGTTTTCCGCATTTCCAACAAAATCGCCTACGACAACAAAATGGTGTACGCCACAGAGGATCATCAAGATGCCGTTTGCCAATGGATTCATGTGTCTGGAAGCAGTCAAAACGGCCATTTTGTAATAAATCAGGCTAAAGCAATAACAGGAATTGTACTTGATAGCTTTAAAGTGTTTGCACAGACTGATAAGAAAAAGACGAAACTGCCTTCCCTGTTTTTGATTACTCCTTTTAGAAGCGTCAGGGCTGGAATGGCTAATCACTTCCGTAAAGTACTTCCAGATTTACTAACGCAAAAAGGAATAGACATCTCAAAGGAAGAGCTACGTAAATGGATTAGTACATCTATCGGCACAATTCATACATTTCAAGGTAAACAGGCGGATATCGTCATACTATGTTTAGGTGTAGGTTCTGATGGCAAGAACATAGGAGCTGTAAACTGGGCCAGCGAGCGGCCTAACATCCTCAACGTTGCCGTTACCAGAGCAAAAGTACAGTTATACATTGTAGGCGATAAAAATATTTGGAGTAATAAATCTTACTTTGATATAGCATATCGGTATTGTTGTGATATAAAATGAGAAAGAAACTCATACAATAGCTTCATTTAATCTCATCCTTTGGGCAGTAGGAAATGCCATTCACAAAACCCTTTACGCTTATTATGGTCGGACTGGCACATCTTATGGAGCGGCTCAAACTACCGCATGTCCAACTGCTCGCGCAACGGGTAGTCAGCGTTATGCAATGAAACCACTCTCCAAAGAAGAAGTTGTTTTTGCTGCAAGCCTCGGAGGCTGGGCTTTAAATGTTAATCACCCCGTATCACAAAAGTTGTGTCTGGGGTGATTTTTTGTGCAAAAAATTTTGCATATTAGCCGCAGCAATTTGCAAAGTTTCTATCGGGGATACGGTTTTTTGCAAACTTCTCACAATGCATCTGATTCCCGGTAGGTTTAATGTGCAATGAGAATACCGTTTTAACGCGCAAATTAACACCTGCTACTTGCATAATAGCTTCAATTCCTTATAAGGCCCTAACAACCCTCCCTTCAGATGCAACACTTCGACACTAACCAAGTGTCAAATCCTTATAGGTAGTCTAACAACGAGCAGGTGAACTGGCTATTTACCACCCTGCATTATAGTTTCAAATCCTTATAGGTAGCCTAACAACCCTAAACGCAATTCGTAGTACTTTATATCCGGTTCGTGTTTCAAATCCTTATAGGTAGCCTAACAACGTCCTCTCCCCTTCTCGCTCAAGGACTTATAAGCCCGTTTCAAATCCTTATAGGTAGCCTAACAACGTTTTAGATTTGTCACCCAGCCTTCTGCCGGCGCAGTTTCAAATCCTTATAGGTAGCCTAACAACATAATTCTGTAATCTTGGCAATCCCACGGCGTTAAAGTTTCAAATCCTTATAGGTAGCCTAACAACTAAATTCCATCATAATACTTGGCAGGCTGTAGATAGTTTCAAATCCTTATAGGTAGCCTAACAACGATTGTTACCGAGACTGGTCAAACACTAAAAACTGTGTTTCAAATCCTTATAGGTAGCCTAACAACCCATATAATGCCTGAATCTATCGGCACTTTACGCATCTGTTTCAAATCCTTATAGGTAGCCTAACAACATTGATTGTTTTTACAAGGACTTCTATTCTGTCTCTGTTTCAAATCCTTATAGGTAGCCTAACAACACACTCACATTCATGCAGTAGTCACCGGGTAACTGTAGTTTCAAATCCTTATAGGTAGCCTAACAACCTACGGCACCTCTGGTCAATGCATCTGCCGGAGTACCCGGGTTTCAAATCCTTATAGGTAGCCTAACAACCTATTAGCGGCATGAGCATACCGCGTAATTCTTCTTGTTTCAAATCCTTATAGGTAGCCTAACAACCTACGGGGTAAACTCGAAGCTGTGCTTGGTGGTCCGGTTTCAAATCCTTATAGGTAGCCTAACAACGAAGATGCAATCCAGGAAGCCGCTAACTGCCGCGAAGGTTTCAAATCCTTATAGGTAGCCTAACAACCCCCAGTCGGAATTTTACTCCATTGCCAGAGCAAAGTTTCAAATCCTTATAGGTAGCCTAACAACCAATTTTTAAATCGAGAAAACATCTTATAGATCCAGTAATTACGATGCTTCTGGCCTATAAAGTATTAATGCGGAAAATGCTCCTTCTTAACAGTATATAGCGTAACCATAAATTTCCATCAACGCTGCTGAGACCAAGTAATTTCTAGGAGTTCAGGCTTTTTTTATTTGTCGTCGACCTCCCGGCCTTTTTACGCTATTATAGGTCGACAGCAAAAAACTAAATTATATTACTCGTGGGCATTCGGATGATACAACCCCAGCATTTTCATTTATTGCTGCTTTACCTAAAAAACAAGCTTTTCATCAGATATTGGTCGAAATACAGCTTCTCCGTCCTGAGGGTAACGGGGGTATCAGGGGAACGGGATTACTGACTTTAGGTAGCCTATCAACTGAATTCTTGCAGATTTGGAAAAATCCTGCAGCTTAGGTTCCAATTCCTTATAGGTAGCTTAACAACTTAACGTTCCAAATGTTTATTCCTGACGGTTATCTTGGTTTCAAATCCTTATAGGTAGCCTAACAACTCCATAGCTTGTACTGTAGCAGGTGATATTTTTGCATGTTTCAAATCCTTATAGGTAGCCTAACAACCTTGATTATATTATACCGTACATTGTACGTACAGTGTTTCAAATCCTTATAGGTAGCCTAACAACTGCGGGATATATATGCATGGGGGCCGGAAGATGATGTTTCAAATCCTTATAGGTAGCCTAACAACCTTGTGATCGTCATTATTTATGTACCTCCATCCCGTGTTTCAAATCCTTATAGGTAGCCTAACAACAAGAGGTTGCAAGGGCGAATATGCTGCTGAATCACATGTTTCAAATCCTTATAGGTAGCCTAACAACTGTGCTACCCTTGCCGACGGGAACAGGAGTATTTGGTTTCAAATCCTTATAGGTAGCCTAACAACGATGGCAGGAAGCTAATTGACATGAATATATCAAGGGTTTCAAATCCTTATAGGTAGCCTAACAACTTTAGCCATTTTCTTTTCCTCCATCTTCCGAGCTACGTTTCAAATCCTTATAGGTAGCCTAACAACGCAGTTGTACCGGCTTGGATGCACTCGGCCAAAATAGTTTCAAATCCTTATAGGTAGCCTAACAACTCCGGCAGCACTCCTGTACCGACCTTCATTTTTGTGTTTCAAATCCTTATAGGTAGCCTAACAACGTGCCGCGCTGCTGGTATCTGTATTGTGGCGGCTACTGTTTCAAATCCTTATAGGTAGCCTAACAACACATGAGTCAAAATAGCACTGGCTTCCCTATAGGTGGTTTCAAATCCTTATAGGTAGCCTAACAACGCAGTCTGCTTGAGTGGCGTGGGCAGTCGGTTGGTAGTTTCAAATCCTTATAGGTAGCCTAACAACCTGCATGCTAACCGGCATTGACTATGAAAAACTGGGTTTCAAATCCTTATAGGTAGCCTAACAACGTCAGCAGAAGTGAATTTGACAAGGTAGCCGATCAATGTTTCAAATCCTTATAGGTAGCCTAACAACGGAAGGCGCCATTACTTTATGGGTTGATTTATGGGTGTTTCAAATCCTTATAGGTAGCCTAACAACCAATTTTGAAATCGAAAAAAACATCTTATAGATCCAGTAATTACGATGTTTCTGGCCTATAAAGTATTAATGCGGAAAATGCTCCTTCTTAACAGTATATAGCGTAGCCATACATTTGCATCAACGCTGCTGAGACCAAGTAAGTTCTAGGAGTTCAGGCTTTTTTTATTTGTCGTCGACCTCCCGGCCTTTTTACGCTATTATAGGTCGACAGCAAAAAACTAAATTATATTACTCGTGGGCATTCGGATGATACAACCCCAGCATTTTCATTTATTGCTGCTTTACCTAAAAAACAAGCTTTTCATCAGATATTGGTCAAAATACAGCTTCTCCGTCCTGAGGGTAACGGGGGTATCAGGGGAACGGGATTACTGACTTTAGGTAGCCTATCAACTGAATTCTTGCAGATTTGGAAAAATCCTGCAGCTTAGGTTCCAATTCCTTATAGGTAGCCTAACAACAAGTCTCCAGCTTCTACGACTCGCCTGGCGCATGGTGAAGTTTCAAATCCTTATAGGTAGTCTAACAACTCTTCGCTTTCCCGAATCGGTACTTGCGTTATACCTTGTTTCAAATCCTTATAGGTAGTCTAACAACACTGCGGCAGATGTCGGATGATACTGGTATGTGGACGTTTCAAATCCTTATAGGTAGTCTGACAACTCAGCCTTACGAGCTAGTGAAGCTCCCCTTTGACCACGTTTCAAACCCTTATAGGTAGTCTAACAACTCAAAGTGATATATGCAAGAGTACCGCAAGACTGTAGTTTCAAATCCTTATAGGTAGCCTAACAACCAAATAGTATTGATTTTGTTGAGTTATTAAAAGAGCGTTTCAAATCCTTATAGGTAGTCTAACAACGGAAGGAGGCATTGCATGAACGTAAAACAAGAAAAGTTTCAAATCCTTATAGGTAGTCTAACAACACGTGCAAGGTCAGGCAGATATTGAATCCCAAATGATGTTTCAAATCCTTATAGGTAGTCTAACAACGACTAATACAGGCACCATCTTATCACCCCTTTTCTAAGTTTCAAATCCTTATAGGTAGTCTAACAACATATGCCATCCTCGGCATACTGCGTGAGATACCATCGTTTCAAATCCTTATAGGTAGTCTAACAACCCGGGGTTGGAATTTATACCCGGATTGGTCAGAATCAAGTTTCAAATCCTTATAGGTAGTCTAACAACATATTGACCGTCTTGGCCGTGGCGATATGGAAGAGGTTTCAAATCCTTATAGGTAGTCTAACAACCCCAACGATCTAGCCATTCACCGGTTGCGGTTCTGAGAGTTTCAAATCCTTATAGGTAGTCTAACAACCCGTCAGGTGTTGCAATCTTTGTACCTGCAACAAAGGTTTCAAATCCTTATAGGTAGTCTAACAACACTTCCCGCAGTTGGAAAGGAGCAAGTTCATAATGGTTTCAAATCCTTATAGGTAGTCTAACAACGTAACCCGGCCTAGCCGGGGTCGTGCTGAAAGGAGCGGTTTCAAATCCTTATAGGTAGTCTAACAACTAACTGTATGTTTCTTCAGCATTGTCAGTTAAACGCGTTTCAAATCCTTATAGGTAGTCTAACAACGTGACGAAGTAGCTGAAACACTAAAAGTAAAAAGAAGTTTCAAATCCTTATAGGTAGTCTAACAACGTATGGGCAAGGGGTTTGGTGATGTCCGTAGTGCCTGTTTCAAATCCTTATAGGTAGTCTAACAACTCTGGTGCCGACTTTGCGATTGTAACTGATCCGAAAGTTTCAAATCCTTATAGGTAGTCTAACAACTTCCTCGTATGGAGATATAACCAAAGTAATAGAGAAAGTTTCAAATCCTTATAGGTAGTCTAACAACGCCCTGATTCGTCGGCGCGTCGAAAGCTTTGACGCAATAGTTTCAAATCCTTATAGGTAGTCTAACAACGCAATATGGTCATGGTGCAAACGTAGAGGATTGACGGGTTTCAAATCCTTATAGGTAGTCTAACAACACTGAATCAATTCCATATACAGAAGATATGTTGGCTCAGTTTCAAATCCTTATAGGTAGTCTAACAACACGGACTGTCTGACGGTGAGAAACTAGAAGCCGCTTTGTTTCAAATCCTTATAGGTAGTCTAACAACATGACCTATCGCAACCCCCGCGATCAGGCCAACAATGTTTCAAATCCTTATAGGTAGTCTAACAACGAATTGTACATATCGTGGTACGGAGTGCTGTACCGGTTTCAAATCCTTATAGGTAGTCTAACAACAATATGAGGAAAGATGAAATGACTGTCGCGAAAATGTTTCAAATCCTTATAGGTAGTCTAACAACCCATGTATTTGTAACTATTAGCAGTTTTTGAATAGGTTTCAAATCCTTATAGGTAGTCTAACAACCAGCACAGAAAAAGCAGTTACAGCTGCTGATTCATCAGTTTCAAATCCTTATAGGTAGTCTAACAACGGTGTTAACCAGAGTCATTACAACAGATGGGAGAATGTTTCAAATCCTTATAGGTAGTCTAACAACCCATCGAACACAAGAAAACATGGGGCTTTATACTTTTTTTTGTTTTGACTATATCCTTCTCACTTGAGCTTAAAGCCCAGAAAAGCTGAACTGTCTTGTCGTCGGCCTCCTGGCATTTTTGCGCTATCTTATATCGACGACATGTTTTAATCCTGGCTAGGTTTATGAAATATATTCCGGCATAACCCAATGTTTTCCTGCTGATTTTTTTTGTTTTTTACTGGTAGCACCCTATAACCCTTGAGTTATTTAAGGTTGTCTGAGGGGACGGAATTCCAGCCCCAGATCCACCTCCTATCTCGCTGCTCTCTAGGAATGTCACCAACTCCGTCATCTGACATCCCCCGAAATACGCAGTGGCGAAAGTTTAGATAATCAAGTCCTGCCCTCCCTTGCAAAGTCCCATAATCTCCCGCTGAGAATAACGAGTGGTCCGTAAGGTATAAAAGATTACTGAGTCTTCGTTGTCAACAATAATCCTGTCCAGTTCCATTTTTAGCTTAGCCAGATTCGTCTCTGATATTTCACCTTCAAACACAGAGTTTTGCACCCAGTTTAAGTATTTCCGGCAACGTTTCAAAGCCTTTGTCACCCGTTTTTCTCCCACATCATAAACCAGGATTACAAACATAACAGTCCCCCGCTTCCGCGTATTTATCTCAGTTATTAGGAAGATCATCGGCTATATCGGCGACAATCGAAATACCATCCTCTCAAGCTCTCAATAATGCAATGTTCACATTTCTGCTGTGTATAAATCATACCGTGACAATGCGTTTTATGTGAAAGGCCCCTCTGATCTCTACCATTGTGAAACGAACGGCTCATAGGCCGTCTCCCCCATCAAGTGTTTTTCCAGCTTGTACAGTTCCAGCCGGATTAGACGCCGGTAGGATACCGGACTGCCGATATCGCGATGAGTTATGGTAGTTTTCAACCGGCTTTCCATTTCTTCGACAAACACCCGCCGTCCGCTCTCCTTAAGCAGCAGACCGCCTGACTCTTTTTTAAAATCTTTCTTGCTAATCATTTTTTTACCGATTAAGGTAAAAATTACTCTATCCACCAGAATGGGCTTAAAGATTTCGGCAATATCAAGATTCAGGCTGAACCGCCGGAAATTGGTCGAGTGCAGGTAACCGATCCGCGGATCGAGATGGGTTTTGTAAATTTCGCTCAATACAGTAGAGTAGACAATCGAGTTACCAAAGCTGATCAGCGTATTCATTTCATTCTTTGGCGGTCGCTTCGACCTGCCTTCAAAAATAAACTCTTTCAATCCGTGGATGGCATCGAAGGCTTTATAATACTGCTCTCTGATGTTACCCTCAATCGCCATTAGTGTCGGAATTTCCTGCGTATCTCCGATCTTTCCCCTGAGTTCCTCAATAGTTGCCAGTTGCAGAGCAACATCTTTGTCGCGGTTCTGGTAATATTTTAAGACCTGGCGAATATTTTGCGCAGCGCCGGTGACAAATTGACGAGCCAGTTGTATTCTCGCCGTTTCATCCAGATATGCTCCGGCCTGACGCAGGATCATGTAGCCGGAATTATAATGTTCTCGCGGATAAAATGTACCGCTATAGTAGCCGTAATTATTAAAATAGTGAATCATGATTTCCTTTTGCGAGCAAAACTCCAGAAAACGCTTATTGATGTCCACCTCGCCGAATACCATCAATTCGGAAGTGTCTTCAACCGGAATATATTTTTGTTCTCCCTCTTCATTCATGAAAAAAATTGTATTGTCCTTGCGCCTTAGCTGTCCGCTCGAAAAGATATACAGCGTCTTTTTCATCACTTGTCCTCCACTATGCCCAGCAGAACTCTTTATAGGCACAGTTTCTGCAAAGGGCTATTTTTTTTGCCTGCGGCGGTCTTGTCTCGGTGGCAAGCTTCCGGATGGCCGCTGTCGTTTCCGCCAGTTCCTGCTCAATATCCGCAGTCAATATAACCTCTTCCTTTTTCTTTTCTTTCGGAAAAAGCAGTTCGCCCCGTGCCTCAATGCCGCGTCCTTTTAACTCCAGCAGATAAAATGCCAGTTGCATCCGGGCACTGGTTATGTATTTAGAACTTTTTTTGACTTCGCCGATAACCATGCCATCTTTCTCCTGCCGCACAATGTCCAGACGGATATTGCCCAGGGTAATTTCTTTACTCCGGTCCCTGGCATAGGTTATTTCGTGTAGAAACCGCCCCAAATCCATGTTGGCGTCATCTTCATCCGGGTTCACCTGATGCAGCATCAGCCAGACTTCTCTTTTGCAGCAGTAATAATACCAAATATGGGTGCCAGTAACAGCAAACTCCAACGCATCCATCCTTTTCGCCCCCTCTTCCATCCAGTGTTAAATGAATGAATCAAATCCTTCCACTTTGCGTTTAGCTAGGCCGCAAACCGGATGATAATCACTTTTATTCAGCAGACAGGGTATCCGCTTCTCGATGTATGCTTCCCGCCCTACAAGCGAAAGAGCTAAATCGGGCGGCACGTTGATGACATAGTGATTCATCAAGATCATAAACTCTTTTTTCTCTTGAAATGTCATGCCGGTATAATAGTCCCGGTCTGCATAACGTTCATAAATTTGTTCCGGCGTCTCCAGGCTGAGACGATGCTGTAAATCGACAAAGTGTGAAGGAAAGAAGGCTACATCTTCGGCTGTCGCCTGCCAGGGAACAAAGACCGGTAGACGGTAGGCGTCCTCGTTGCCAAACGGCTTGAATTTCTGACCCAGTTCGGGCCAGTTCCCCTCATAAGCGGCTTGAATAGCCTGCGTGCCCGCTCCATAGGTATTGTGGGCGAACATGCGCCGGTAATATTCTTTGATAAGTTCCAGCAGTTCCGACTCCTGCCACACCTCCTGCTGCTGCAGCAATTCATCCGTTAATTTCTGCAGGAAAGGGGCATAAATGCAGCCACGGGTATTTTTTTCACCGTTACGCAGAAACAGCATCAAGGTCAGCAAACCTATTGCTCCGCTGAAATTACGGTTTACCCTCCCTGCCGCCTGTATAATCGACGGCAACACCGGCAGCGCCCGCATAATATGGTGAAAGCTGAGATCAACACCGGCCTCAAGGATCTGCGTCGACACCACATATAAACGCTTTTCTTTGGTCTCTTCCCGCTCATGGAAGGTTTTGATTTTTTCAATCTCCACCCGTTTATGCAAAGGAGCCATCATGCCGTGCAGAAGCTTCAGTGTGGTCGCGTCCACTTTTTCCGCCAGCTTCTGATAGACAAGATAGGCATCGGCAATGGTATTGACAATAACTGCCTGCGATACGGCCTGTTCCGGCAAATAGCCGGTCATATAGTTGGCAACCACCTGTTCATCCATCTCGCCGGCCTGCTCCACCCGATAACGTTCGACCCTAGCAGCCGGGGCAACAACCAGACGACCGGGGCGATTCTCCTGAGAAAGGCCGTAATCGAACGGCGGCATCGTAGCCGACAGAAAAAGAACCCGCAGATTGTATAGTTTCGTCGCTGCTTCCAGCCCGTGTAAAAAGACGTTCCAGCTTTCCGGTGCAAAAATCTGCGGTTCATCGATAATCACCACGCTGTTAGTCAAAAAAGCCCGCCGTAGGGTGTCCTGCGCCCTGCCGGGAAACAGAGCCTTGGAAAACTGCTGAAAACTGGTGCAGACAATGGGCGCAGCCCAGGACTCCATCACCAGTTGACCGTCATGTAGTTGCCCTTCCTCTTCCGCTGTTTCCGCTTCGTATTCCGGTTTGTTTTTCTGACTGCCGTTTAAAACGGCCAGCGAATGATGTTCCAACACCGGTTCGTTTAACACTTGCTCAAAGACACTGCTGGTCTGTTCCAAAATCGACAAATATGGCGCCACATAAACCACTTTCCCGTAGTTATACTGTCTGCCCAGCCAGACGGCCAGCCGTAGCGCGGTAATCGTCTTGCCGTAACCAGTCGGCATTTCCAGCGTATATACCCGGCGCAAAGGATCGGCGGCCAGTTGCTGCAGAATCTGCTGCTGCGCCTGACTGCGAACAGCCGTCAACGCCGCCTCACCAGCCGAATGGCAAAAAGCATCGATTAAGCGGTCATGTCGTGCATGCCCGGCCTGGTCAAAGCTGACACCGGTAATAGGTGCCACATGAAATCGATCGCCGGCAATCAAAGCTGTCGTCAGCTCCCGCCAAAACATTAAATGCCGCATTAATTTCCTTGTTTCAGGAAAGCGGCCTTCATCCAATGTTTCCGCCGCCTCGTCCTGAACATCCCCTAGCTGAGTCACCCACTGCCGCAGCACTGTTGCCGAAAGCTCGGACTCAACAAAATCAGGATAAGTCTGCTGCAAAAAAGCTGCTATTCCCGGCAAATCGATCTGCTTCCACGGCCCGTTTTTCATCCATAACTTATCGCCAAAGCTCTTCAGCGCACCGTGATGATCGGCAATATCCCGCGCCAGCCACAGCCAAACCTGCGCATACTCCGGCCACCGCTTGTGCGACTGTAGCCAATGATAGCCGAGATAGGAAAAAAGGAAAGCTCCTTCCGGAGCATGGTTAGGGCCCTGGCGACGCTTTCCCTTGATATATTTCTGCCATTCATGGTGACACTTCACCATATCATGGCAAACACCGGCCAACCCGGCCAGCAGTATGATGACCGTATCATCGGTTATTTTTTGCAGCCGGGTTTCCATGGCCGCCTTGACCGCCAGCAAATGATCAATCAGCCAATGTTTTCTCTCGCCCTCATCCGGCCGGGCGATGCACTCGGCAAACGGCACTATACTAAACATATCAGATCCTCTCCAAACGCCGCCAGTTGAAAGTCCACCGGCTCCCTCCCGGGAACAAAGCGAATCGGTTTGCCGTCTTTCTCATAGAGAAAATCCACCGACTGTTCAAAACGGCGGCTACCCCTGTACTGCCGCAGATATCCGCCCGCCCGGCAGTAATAGCGGTCAGGTCTGACAACGAGACGACCGATCATAGCAGTCGGCACCACCGACTTACTTTCAATTTCATCTGCCGTTGCGACCGGTTCTACACAGGGATATACCCGGTAGAGCAGCGGCTTAGTCAGTGCATAGGCAGCCCCCAGATAAGTGGCATATACCGTCTGTTCCGCCGCCAACGCTGCGATTAAGGCTTCTGTATACTCTTCGCCTGTGTAATAAATACGATAGGCAGGATTGACCAGCAGTTCAATCGTAGTCGGACGGTTGAACGCCGCGCCGGCGTCTTTGCCCAACATCGACATCTGCTGCGCCACTGTCCGCACCGGCTGCAACAACTCGATCCCCACCCGATCGGCGGTCACGAAGTCCTCAATGCCCAATATCGCACCCACCAGGCCCTTGGCCGCTGTCGGCGTAATAAAGGGATAGGTCAGTTGCGTCGCTGTCGTATCCGGGCGGCGAAAGTGGCCGATGCTCCCTTTGACATCAAATGCAATTCCTCTCATGGCGTTCTCCTTTTACCATATCGGCTGAACAAACGGTTGGATATCGCCGCTGACGTTCACGCCGGGATGCAGCCAGATCCGGCAGCGAGCAATTTTCTCCTGTTTTTCAGCCATAACCGCCAGCAGTTTAGTCAAGTCAAATGAAACATCCCGCAGAGAGGACGGCTGCTTACCAGTCGCTTTCCAGGCCGCCGCATCGGGCGACATGGCAATCAGTTCTTCCGGGTAGCCAATACGGTAGAATGGATCGCTATACTCAATATGCACCATAATTAACGGCTGCTGCTGACCCCGGCCTCTGGCTTGGCGGTGCTGCGTCCCCTGCCACAAAGCTCGCAACAGCAATTCCTGATCCTCTTCCGTCATTCCCGAATGCTCCGCTGCCTTAGCGTTAATTACCGCCGGCATGGCGAACACGGCAAACGGCAGCGTGTAGGTTGTCCAGATCGTCCCCTGGGTCTTTCCTTCACCCTCATCGTTGGAATCGGAACTAGGCATCACCACCGTCCCCTGTACATACTGAGTATCGACCGGATGCAACGAATGCGCCCAGCCGAACTGTACCGGACCGGTCAGGTTAAACTTCGGTTTGACCGAATAAACAATTCCGAATATGCGTACATCAAAACAATGCGCTTTCAGCACACTCTTCATGTCATCTTTAGCCTTTTTCTCCTCACCGACGCTTTTGGCAATCTCTTCTGCTAAACTGCCCCGCCCTAAGAGCTTTCCCTTGTCATTGACCTTTTCCTGAACAAAAATATGATTTTTCTGCGCCGCACCGCCATTTGGTTCATAAGCGATAATAAAATCGCGCACATCCCGCTTGATGCTGACATCGCTCAGGGAAATACGGCCGTCTTCCTCCGGAAACAGCCGTCTGGCATCGCTGTCATTTAAGGGATCGCGGTTGGGGATGCCGTCCTTTACCGATTTAACAAAGACGATTTCACTGCTATTCATTGTCGCTGCCTCCATTTTCATTCTTTTTATCGGTTTTATAAAGCAGGTATCCGGACCAGAAAGCGGTCATAAACGCGTCCTTCTCCGGAACCAATTTTTCCTGACATGCAAGGAGGCCAAGCAAAGTCTCCGCCATCACCGGCCGGAAATTCGCCGCCAGCTTCATACTCCATTGTTGCGCCAGTTCTTCGCAGCGCAACAGGCCATTCTTCCAGATCATTTCCGGCGTCAGCTTGCTGCCGAATTTCATCACCCGCTGTTTGACAAAATCCTTGCCGGTTTTTTGATAATAAGAATTAGAAAATTGTTTAAGCAGCAGTCCCGCCGCGAAACCCAACTGCTCGACTGATGCCAAATGCTTCAACTCCAGCTTGCCCTGACCATATAACGATCGAAAATCATTCCAATCCGCCAATATGCTCACTCCTCCCTGCTTCTCTAAAATCTCCGCTTCATAACGCTGCAAAAAGTATAAAAAACTGTAGAAAAAAACCAGTTCCTGCGCCATTTGCCAGTATTCTTCCTTATTCGCCAATTCATTCAGCCGACGGGCCGTCGTCAACCGCAGCCGGTGAGTCCGCAGCGGTTCTTTGTGAAGAACCGCCTGTAACGTTTCCCAGGTATAACCCGGACCAAAGGCATTGGCAAGCAAAGCCGGCAGGGTCTTCGTCTTATAAACATCAGTTCTTGGAACACTAAAGGCATCCTGTATTTCACCTGTTTCATCCCTGACAAGCGCTTCTACTATCTTTTCAATCCGGCTGGCTACGCTGGGTATTACATCCTCAATCATTGCCCGGATATGCATATTGCCGCGGGACAAATCGCCGGAGTAATACAGTATCGTCAGCCGGTGCTCATCACTGAATTCAGGAATAATTTTTCTGGTCAGTCCGGCCAGTACCTCCAGGTGAAGATCGCTGTCGCTTTGCTTTTTATCCTCTTTTTGCAACATGCGACGATATTTGGCAAAACGCTGCTGCGAATCGCCGTCCGTGAGCGGCAAAACCATCGGTATGCCGTAAATTGCCTCAAAACTGGATGTTTTCATATTCTTTTTGGCTTCCACGCTGGTAACCGGGGCGAACATTTCCTTCAGCACAGCGCTGGAAACCGGCACCTGAATTTCCTTTAAAAAGTTTACGCCGTAAAGATAAGAAGCATAGCTTTCCGCATCAATCTTGATGCCTTTCGTCCACTCATTATCCGCCCAATAAATAGAGCGAGGCATGTCCCAGGTGGGCGACAACCACAGCCAGGATTTATTGTAAATAGAAACGACCTCATCTTCAACGCGGTTCGTAAAGGTGGAAACCGCATTCTGCTCTTTGCCTAGTTCGGCCGCTTCGTAAAACTTGGCCAGACCGATATTCTTCAGTGTTTTCTCACCGTCAATGTACAGGTAGTTTCCGGGATACAGTTGGCTCTCGCCGATCAGCAGCAAATTGGCGTCGTTATCCAGGCATTCTGCTCGCTGTTGGAATACCGGCAGCGTCGCATCATAGAGCATCAGGATGCCCAACTGCTTCTCCTCAGTAATCAGTTCGGCTGCTTTGGCTGCCAACAAGGCGGCAACCCGGTCCGCCAGCAATTCCCTTTTCGCCGCCGGCCACTCTCTATAATGCAAGGTAGACTGCAGCCGTGGCAGAAAAAATTCTTTCTTAAACTCTTCCACAGTTCCTAATGCTTTAATATGCGGATCATACAACAAATAACAAGGCAAGGCATAAACTCCCTGCGCATGCAGCGGATTGCCGCCGTTGGGGTAAAAAATAGGAAATGCCGTGCTTTTCTTGCCGTAAACCTCAAAGTCTTCTTTGTTCTTCTCGGGTTTCACGACATTGCCTAACTCCATTTGTTGAAGGCGAAGTTCCGTCTCAGCCACTTCTACTAAAAGCACATGGCGGAAAAAGTTCTTGCAGTTTGGGCTGAGGTTGTCCGTAAGCAGCGCAATTTTTTCTCTACAAGGCATGTTCCCGTTTTTGATCGGCCGGCCTATACGAATGATGGATTCGGCAAGCATTGCTTCACCTCCTGAAAGTTAAAACTTTATAAACTTTGTCTTTTAGTATATTTCATCTTACAGCAGAGCTAGTCTACCTAAAAGGAGCTAAAATAGGGTAAGGATGCGCTTGCACATCCTTACCCTATTTCGACCAATCATTTCCATTTCCTGCATAAATCTACAAATTTAACAGAAAATTTCCTATTTTACTTCTTTATATCATCTAAAAATTCGTACGATTCCATCGGCTTGACACAGATTTCATAGAACCCGATCATTAACAACCTTAACTTCCAGATATCTCTTCACTGATATTCAATACTCCATAAACGGCCAATCTTTTCTGCCTTACCTTCCTGTCAGTTCGACACAGCCAAACCCCTGGCTGTTCTTGCCGCCGATACCAGTATCCACTGCCAGTTGCAGCAATGGCTGCGGGCCATTCAATACCAGCGTGCCGGCATAGGCTTTAATGATCGTCTCCTTATAGACAATCAGCTTCATCTTTTGCAATCCCAGAGGCTTAACGTCGACAGTACCCTCCGGTGAATCGCCGCCGAACAGTGCACCGTATTTTTTGTGAAGATTTTCATTGAACAAACGCCCATAATCCGACTCCCCAGGCTGAAAATAAACAGTATATTTTCGCTCATTAGGCCGGAGCATTGTGCTGTAAAGTACCGCCGGTGACAAGGTTCTGACAACCGCCCTTTCCCCGTTAACCGTTAATTGGCGGGTTTTCACCTTTTCGATCATCACATTTTGCGATCCCAGCCGCATGCTGCCCCTAGTCATCAGCACAGTGACCAGCGACTGGCAGAAATCGGGAAGCGGCGAGGAAATCGTCAGTTTGACCTCTTTGTCAAATTCGATTGTCTTTTTAACCTTGTCCATGCGATAAGGTCCTTGTAGCAGCGAAAAACTAAACAACTTAAATGTCCGGCTGCCATTCCTATAGCCTTTTTCATGCAGAAACTCGGCCAGATCTATATCAAGGGAATGATATAATGCACTTTGCACAAGGTAATTGTAACTGACCGGCAAAACCAGCCCTTTTCCATCGGCAATACGAAAATAGATATCCAAATGCATAGCTTGTCCCCCTATGCCACTGCACTGCGGAGCGGCCTTTTCTAATTCTGCTAGAAAACTAAAAGCAATGGCATCTGTGAAGGGTTCGCCCCTTACAGGTAGGCTAAAATGCTATCCTGTGCCACAGTCACAGATTTCGATTCCTTATAGGTAGCCTATCAACCATTTCTTGAGAAGGTTCGTAAGTTCCTCTCTCAGAAGTTTCAAATCCTTATAGGTAGCCTATCAACCAAGACCCCGATGAGAGGGCAAGAAACGTAATCCATGGTTTCAAATCCTTATAGGTAGCCTATCAACTAGGAATAAAAATTGCCAGTCCTTTAATAAAATATAGTTTCAAATCCTTATAGGTAGCCTATCAACATACGTTATCGCCTGTCTGAGTGCGCCGGTATCAATGTTTCAAATCCTTATAGGTAGCCTATCAACGTGCCAATCAATCTTTGACCGAGTTGACCAAAGCAATGTTTCAAATCCTTATAGGTAGCCTATCAACGGAGCAGGCGATTAAAACCATAGACCTAAAGAAAGCGTTTCAAATCCTTATAGGTAGCCTATCAACCCATATCCGTACATACTGACACTGGGAAGGTCTACGTTTCAAATCCTTATAGGTAGCCTATCAACGTTGAGGCAATACTCACGGTAATCTAGTTGACTCGGTTTCAAATCCTTATAGGTAGCCTATCAACATGTTGCGAAAGATTTGGCCGAGGTCTTTTCTAGAAGTTTCAAATCCTTATAGGTAGCCTATCAACCAAGAGGCTAAAGATTTTATCGACAGCTATAAGAAGGTTTCAAATCCTTATAGGTAGCCTATCAACAATCGGGCTAAATGGGATAATCTTGCCCTCAGTGTGGTTTCAAATCCTTATAGGTAGCCTATCAACATCGTAGAACGCAGTTAATTGCCCGAGACCAAATAGGGTTTCAAATCCTTATAGGTAGCCTATCAACGTTCTAAAAGCCTTGGAAAGTGGCCGGGATTACACAGAGTTTCAAATCCTTATAGGTAGCCTATCAACGTTAGAAACACTGATGCCATAGAAGGTATCGCCATAAAGGTTTCAAATCCTTATAGGTAGCCTATCAACGAGGTGGACAAGGCCAAAACAACGTTGATTTTGTACGTTTCAAATCCTTATAGGTAGCCTATCAACAACGAATGGAAAGAAAAGAAAGTCCAGGATTACTACAAGTTTCAAATCCTTATAGGTAGCCTATCAACATCATTACCCCGGCAGTAATAACATTATGTCTGGTGTTTCAAATCCTTATAGGTAGCCTATCAACGCTATTTTGGTCTTTGGTGCTAATGGATGGGATCAGGTTTCAAATCCTTATAGGTAGCCTATCAACATAGTCTCGGATTTGAACGAGGCTATTTTTTATGAGTTTCAAATCCTTATAGGTAGCCTATCAACACCGCAGGAAATCCATGAGCATCACTACCATATACAAGGTTTCAAATCCTTATAGGTAGCCTATCAACATAGATACGCCTATTGCATTAGCGAGGCAAATCCGTGTTTCAAATCCTTATAGGTAGCCTATCAACGCGCCACGTCCATAGATACCGCCGTCAGCATTTTGAGTTTCAAATCCTTATAGGTAGCCTATCAACATATGCTCATAGGCGGGGCGACGGGAGCCGGGAAAAGGTTTCAAATCCTTATAGGGAAGAATACAACGGGACGGTTCTACTGTTTCCTTTTTCTTACTCCGTTCCATTTTTGTTGAATATCTTCTTATCACATCAGCGGAAAATTACTCTTCTATAAAATAATCCGAATCAATTCGTTTAATTTCATACACAGTCTCCGTTGCTACACCTACACCATAGTCAATCATCAACTGAGCCAGTTGCAAGCCATCGATCAGCACGATGCGGGTGCCCACTCTCGCCGCTATTTCTTTGGCTGCTTGGGTAAAGGTGGAGGTAGTGATAAAGATTCCTTTATGGGCCCCCTTCAGTTGCAGGGCACCGATAAATCCTTGTATTTCCGGGCTGCCGACTGAATTTTTCCAGCGTTTGGCCTGTACATAAATGACATCAAGACCAAGCCGGTCTTCTTTGATGATGCCGTCAATCCCTTCATCACCTGATTTTCCTACTACCTGGGCGGCATCTTCCCGGGAACCGCCATAACCCATTTTGAGTAATAGATCCAGCACCAAATGTTCAAAAAATGCCGGGGAACGATCGGAAATTTGTTGCAATAAGTCTTCCGCCAACGTATTCCGAAGTTCCTGATAGTAGCTATGGATCATTTCACTCGGTGTTTTATCGGCTTCTCCGCTATCTTCCGTTTCCGTTTGATCCGCTTTGACCTGGTAATGCGATTTAAATTCCTTAAACTCAGCAAACTGAGTTAGCAACCGATTATCAATCCGGCTGGGGTTAGTTTGCAGCACTTTCCGCCCGCGTTCGGTAATTTGAAACCGGCCTGATGCGATTGCTTCAATCAACATAGCCTTCTTTAAATGCGTCCGCGCCCAACCTAAACGATTGTAGAATATAGACTGCAAACCCGAAGGTAATTGTCTGGTCCGTTCTTCTTCGGTTAACTGCAGTTCATCCGCCAATACCTGACGTAATTCTTGCAAAGAATGTACTTGTCCATCTGACAGCCGCTTCAAAAACGGCAACATAATATCTTCATAAGTTGGCATTGCCAAACGAAAAACCTCCCAACGCTCACGCTTGTTTACAAATTATTATTAAGTACCTAATTCCCACAAAAATACAAAAATCCTGCAAGATTTTACTTTTCTCGCAGGCGGAAACGTCGAAGTTCATCGCGATTGTTAAGGTGCTCTTTTTAAGCTTATTTAACGTCTTAAAACTATTAGTTTTTTACATACACTAATGATTGCGGAGTAAAGTTTATCCCAAAATCACTTAGCGTCAAAGGATTTTTATACTTAATGACTTTTGATAACTTATAAGCAACAGCTTGGCATTTTCCTTCAAAATAACTGTAAAAGAAATCCTCATTTATTCCTGCATAGTCTTGAGTTTTTTCCCATACCCTTGAAGGCTCATCCACAATTATTTCATCAATCACAGCTTCTCCCACTACCATCATAACTGGAGATGTTGCATACATAATTAATTTTTCAACATTAGATTGACGACAGCGTGTTTTTCTAAACTCATACCTTTTTGTACCTTGAAAAATGTTATTAATGTGTTCTGGATTTATTGGCAATAAGATTTGTTGCATTTTTACCACCTAACCTAAATATAGTAACCAAGTTTTCCGGAGTCAATTGGATATTATATGGGTAACCTTGAAAAAGACCTGATTCAGAAAGTGTTTTATAGTTTACATTTTTCCCTTTACCAAAAAAGCCATTATAAACCATTTCTAATAGAATAAGATTCTTTTTTGTCAAATAAAAGTCCTGCAGTTGTTCTCTAGAGAAAACTGTTTTATTTGCAGCTAATTCTAAAAACTCAGCCCTACTAAGTTTATGTGAATTGTTTAGGTTAATGGGAATTACTTTTGTTAGAGTACAGTATGATGTTGCCACCGATTTATATATTTTACCAGTACCCATATACTTTCGATAAACAATAACTGGCTCTCCAGGACGATGGTGCATTTGTGATAACGGAGACGCAAGAAAAACTTTGGTTATACCATTAGCAGCAGCGATTTCCTCGGCCTCTTGATTAGTATTATAAAGCTCTGAGTAGGGAAACAAAGTGTCATGGAAATCTTGGTTAATAGGTAAATATCCCGCTTTCTCAAAATTAGGCAAAAGATAGGGAAAAGCTTTAAATGGAGAAGAGAGATCGAGATTTTGTTTATCTTTTAAAAATACAAGCTCTCCTCTCTTATTTTCGCCTACAACGCCGAAGCCAAATTTAGTTATTAGCTCAATTAATGTAGTATGTCTAGGAAAAACAGTCAAGTAAATTTGATTTGAGTTTGATTCCTGCCAACGCCACAGCGCTGTACCTAATGCGCCTTCTCCCATACGCTGTCCGTATATTGACTCACTTAGTTTTAAAGTCCCTATTTTTATTCTAGATATTTTTGGTAGTATACCGGTAGTAAGCTGAATATCTTCTTCTTCGCTTTTTAGATACATAAAAGCGTGGACTAAATTGTCATTATCACGAAATACATAAGCTGAATCTCTAGAAATAGCTTTACCCGTAAACCATTGAGAAAACTCAGGATAGTCACCTTTCAGCGAATCAAAAAAGGGATCGTTTAGATTACATGAAGAAAACAACATTAAGCTAAATTTGCCTGGCATCTTCTCTCCTCCCAATATGTTAAAATTTGTTTTATATAAACAGCTTTGCATAAACCGTGATCATTCTAATAAATCCCTTCCCTCATTCTGTAATATTTGCCACATAAATACAATGTCCTTCCAAATTAATACAAATAACAAAAATTTTGGTATTCTAAGATAGTATTTAATCGGAAGACTCAAAGAGTCCAACTAAGCTTTTTGAAAACCACATACATAGAATGTGACATTCGCTTACGCAAAAAAAGAAACAGACGAGAAACCTTAACGGCTTCTCGTCTGTTTTTTGATTTGCTTAGTCACTATTTCTCAGCCTATAAGTTTGACTTAATTAAGGTCGATAAATCCGATAGGCTTTATTACCTCCTTTAACCTCCCTAGCAGCTACTACTATAGCACGCCGGAATCAACACACTTCTTAAGCAGTCCGCTTGCGCTGTTTAGTACGTCTTTCAAACAATTGATATCTCCGAACACAAAAAAGTTATCTTTGGCACGGGACACTGCGACATTCATCAGGCTCTTGTTTGCATCAATAAAGAAACAGCCATCCAGTTTCCCATATACCGTAGACAAAATGATAATATTACGGTCTGCTCCCTGAAAGGTATGTATCGTACCAACGCTGATGAACGAATAATGCTGGGGCATCTGTTTTTTCAGTTCCGCCTCTATGCATTTAACCTGAGCCTTAAACGGAGTAATAATTCCAACTAGGTTTTCCTTTTTCTTTTCATCAGGATATGCTGCTTCAATAAAACTAAAGTTATTTTTCAGCCACGCAACGATCTGCTCTGCTTCCAATTTGTTTAGCCGGCTGCTGCCTTTCCTTATTGAATTATCTGAATCGATTTGTTTAAATCCCATTTGCGGCCATTGTGGTATGGCCAGCTTCTTGTCCTGCTTTCCCTTTCCTCTCATGGGCTGAAGGTTACCTTTGTAGATCAGTTCATTGCAATACTCTATTATTTCATTATAACAGCGGCGATGCTCGCTAAGGAACAATCCTCTGTCATCAAACTTCTCATATTTACAGCATTTGGCAGCCACTTTCATGACACTGGAATTGGAAGTGTTCAGTCCGGTCTGTTCCAGCAAAGCAAATTCCTCTAATTCTTTTATCGCCCCATTTGCCATCGCTAACGCTTTGTCCAGTGCCCGGTTCACACTCCATACCGGTTCTATCTGATAAATGTCACCAACAACTATAGCCCTTTTCGCCAGGGAAAAAGCACCGGCGGCAATTTCCGGGGAAACCTGTCCGGATTCATCCACAATCAGCAAATCAATGTAGTCATATAGATAAAACTTTTTTTGATCCCCATAGGCTAAAAACTGTTTCGGTAACATGAAAAAAGTCATAACCAAGCATGGTGCCAGCATACTCAGCCGGTTATAAAACTGTTCTAATACATTCTTGAAGTTTCTTCCCTTCTGCTGCTCAGACAGTGTGTCTTCCCCTCTGACCCACCGGCATTCAAAATAATGAACTGCCAGCCAAAATTCCACATACCGGATCTTTTCATCGATTAAATTATTAATGTAGTCCAACTGGAGTTTATATTTTTTGTCTTCATCATTTTTATGTAGAATGATATGATGTTGTTGCAACTGCGTCAACATGTCGTCATATTGTTTTTTGATTTCTTCCACTGCTTTTTTCTTCTTTTCAACTTCAGAAAGTATGGTATTGAAATCAATAAGCCGCAGGCTATATTTTTCTTTAATCTCATCCAAACTCATATACTCGTTTATAAAGCCCAGTTCTTCATTGTTTATAAATAAACGAAACTCCGTTTGAATTTTTTTCGAAAAGCTCTTGATAAAGTTTAGAAGCCTATAGAGAAAAGGAATCTTTTGATAGCATTGCTCCCATTCGCGCACGCGCTGTCGAAGCTTTGCGATAAGTGTTTTCCGCTCTTCGATTTGAGCTTCTAAACTGCGAATGCAATTATTTATATCTTCTTCGTCTAAACTGTAAGGGACAAATTCATGTGCCAAGGACAGCAACGTATCTTTACTCTTTTCAACAAATAGTAACTCCTCGTGCAGTTTATTCTGACAGGCACTAATATCTTGGTATTTACTGCGAAAGTATTCATTACAGCTTTTGACTAGCCTAGTTCTGGACTTCTCAATATTCTCTTTGTTGTCAACATCCGCAACGAAAAATTCACCTTTTTGGTTGGTATATTGGTACCCCTTTTCTTTTGACTCCTTTTCTTTTCTCGCTGATGGAAAATAAACGGCAAAACTTTTGACTCCTTCAATCCATCTTTCTTCTAAATTGGCTATCCCTGTAGGTTCGATTTTCCCGAAAGAATCAATAATATTAGTTACTGCCTGATTATTAGTGGATGCCGCAATTATAAGCGGTGCTTTCTCTTTGTTGATTGCCCGTTTAACATACATATCGGCAACAATGGATTGAAGCAAGGTGGTTTTACCAGTTCCCGGCGGGCCATTGACCGCGAGTATATCACCGTCACGCATAGCATTAAAATGGTTCACGACTTCTCGCTGTGACGGGGATAAAGGATACTTTCCGCCCATTTGTCCGCAATGGCTCTGCATGGTCGCCAAAGTATTGTCGAAAAGCGGAACAGTAGCTTCCACCTTGGTCGATACAAAGTTTTCGTACAGCGCATTAGGCTGATCATTTTCCTGTAGATAATTATACAAGTTTAATATATGGTAGGTCGCAATTACCGTCTTGTCCAGAAAAACATACATATTATTTTCCAGCTCAAAGTACGGTTCTTTGGCATCCAAATTCCGAATGGTCTTTTGTTCAAACTTGGAATCTGTTACAGATTCATAAAGTTCTTGGAAAAACGCCACATAATCCGACCAGGACTGAATCTTCTCAATCTGGTCCACATGATTACTCATAAACTTGTCAAGTGAGTCAGCATCCCCTATGGCAAGTTTAGGCTCAATCATTGGCTGTAAATATTCTCTGGGAAACCAGGGAAGCTTCTTATCCCCATCATCAAATTTTAGCTTGCCATCCTTCTCAAGTACTGCCGGGATGTAAAACAGTCCCGTTAATTCTTCTATTTCATCCTGTACTTTACTATTTGCATCAAATATTGTTTTGATAGTTTTTGCACAAATGATGACATGAAGCGAAGATTTTTTTCTGGCTTCGTCTTCATCATTAGAGGTATTTTTCTGAGCATCTACAAAAATTTCTTCGCAAATAGCCGCAGTAACCTCACCCCGCAGCAGTTCTTCCAGGTTAATAATATGATAGTTGTCCACCTTAAAATCAACACCCATATTAGCCTGAGCGGATACAGCACTTCTAAAATATTTCGTAATCTCTTGTGTTCTACGCTTCATCTAATTCTCCTTAAATATAAAAATCCCAGGTTATTTTTAAACATATCAAATACATTTCTCCTCAATTTCTCAAAGACTTTCGCAAATAATCATACACCAGGCTTCTATAAGATATTTGTTATAACACCATAAAACACCTGCCAAATTCACACCAAATTTAGCAGGTGTTACCTTTTTTTATAGGAGCATTTTAGTTGCCAAAACAGGAACGTCCCTTAGTGTCACCCAAACACAAGTATGTGAAAGACCTGTCAACTTAATATAGTGACAAAAGTTTAGTTAGCTGGATTGTATGCCATTTACATGGTTTCATAATCAATCCATTTTTTATCTTCAAAGCCGCATCTTAAGCATTTTAAACTAATGGTTATCCACTCAAAAGCATTTACCCAGTCATCTTCAACAAATCTGGTATCCTCACTATTTTCTAAAACCTCAGCAATAAAGTCTGCCTGCCCTTGGGAAGAAATAGCTACGGAAACTTTATGAGAATCATTAGTGCATTGTGGACACGACCATAGTTTTTCTTCCACTGGAAAACTATCAGATCCAATTAATCCACTCTCATCACTGCAAACAAATCCATCCCAACCATGCAGGTTGCTATCAAAAATCAGATGAAGTTTGCCACATTTTTGGCATTTGCACTTTATAACTAAATAAAAAACACCCTCATACTCGCATAACGTTACGATACCATTTTGATAATCCCCAATAAAATTGATTGTAAATTCGTCATTTCCGCAATCACATCTAATATCGCCGGTTATCTCAAATTCGTCATTTTCACCCTTGGGAATAAGTATATGCTTAAGATGCGTTGGTATTGGCAGGATGTTCTTCATTGTACTACTCCTTCCAAGAAGGCTCATTCAATTCTTCTGAATGCGCAAAACCTTCCCCGTTTCAAATAATTAATTTACCATAAAAAGACAAAGTTCCTGCAAATTGTAAAAACATTTTGCAGGAACTCCTATAAAAAAGAGATAACAATTACGTTACCTCTTAAAAAACATAAATTTAGAATTTGTATGTTACCCCATACCCCATGCCTTTAATTGTATAGTCTGCATCATTACCAAATCCTGCGGCAATGACATTATTATATTTTACCTTGTCATATCTGTTCTGAGCGTAAAACAAATTAAAATCTAGGTTTTTATCAATAGCATATGCTGCACCAATTTTCCATGCATTACTATCTCTACCGGTAGCAACCGTAGCATATCCCGTGATTTTATCACTTAGTTTAGTTTGCCCAGTTACACCTATTTGCCAGTTTGTTTTAGAATCTCCATCTAAGTCATGACCAGCAATATCATATGATGATTTTACTTTATTAAACCCAGTAAAAATCGTGAAATTATCATCTGCTTTGTAAAGGATATTAAACTCTTGAGTATTTAATTTTCCATTAGCGGTTCCCAGTATAGTATTGTAATCCTTGGATTTAGGGTTGAAATTTTTATATTCAAAGGCAAATTTATTACCTAAGCCAACCGTTAACCCATATTCCCAATTCGTTTTAGCATCATAAGTTTCACTGCCAATACTATCACTTACTTTAATGTCACCACTTGGTCTTGCAGAAATATCAATAGCTACTTTTCCTTGTGAAAAGTCATTAAGCGGTGCAGCACAAGCAAGAGAAGTAACCAATGATAAACCTGCAACAATACCTACGATTTTCTTTTTCATATAAACCTCCATTAATCAAAAATATCATGAATATTATACCATTTTATATATTTTTTGTCTATTTTATGAATTTTTGTAAAGCTCATTAACGTCTTAACCCATTAATCTAAATACTATCGGAATATCCACAGCAGAGACAATTGTTTGACCATTATCTGCTCTTGCTGGAATAAAACGCCATTTGCTTACGGCATTTACTGCTGCTTCATCAAGAATATCATGACCGGAACTTTCAGCAACTTCTACATTAGATACTTTTCCTTCGACCGATATTGTTATTCTCAATAATACGTCCCCTTCTAAATGATTTGCCCTAGCTTCCGATGGATACTCAGGATTGATACTGTAAAGAAGTACAGGTTGTTTTTTCTGGCTGTTCCTATCAGAGTTAGTAGTATTATCATTTGCATAGACAAGCCCAAATGTAAAAAGAAACAATACTGTAAATATTATTATTTTCCTCATTTTACCCCTCCAATGTATTATAGCATGACAATAGGGACCCCGAAGGGAATTGTGGACTTACCCATCTGACAGCCGCTTCAAAAATGGCAACATAATATCTTCATAAGTTGGCATTGCCAAACGAAAAACCTCCCTACGCTCACCATTTCACGCTTGTTTACAAATTATTATTAATTACCTAATTCCTACAAAAATACAAAAATCCTGCAAGATTTTGATTTCTTGCAGGGGAAGATCATGCAAGGGGGTAAGTAGACCGGTATCCCATCTAGTATGTACGAGGAGAAAGGGATATTGGCACGATAAGCTACTTTATATTGGAATAAAACTATAAATGTGCTAAAATGAAGTTTAAGCTTTATACATTTTGGGTCTTTTTGGAGGAAATCAATGTTTAAAGACTTTAGCACTTGGAAAATCTATGATGGGGCCCATGAAGGTAGCGGTAGAAGTGAAAAAATTTGGTTAAAAGATCCTATAATAGGTCAAATAGGTTTATTTAAGTTTAAAAAAGATTTTGAAACCAAGGATCATGTATCAGAAAAACTGGCATCGGATTTAGGAGCGTTATTAGAAATACCCTGTGCTAAAGTAGAAATTGGTCTATATAAAAATCGCGAAGGTTCCATGAGCTATTTGATCAATAATGATACTGAAGAACTTATTGAAGGAATCTCGCTTATTAATCAATACTATCCAAATTATAGTGCTGAAAAAATGTATGATAGTTCTTTAGACCAACAATACTCAATCCATATGTTAGTCAAATCAATTAATAAGTATGGTTTGCTTCAAGATTTACTAAGAATGCTCATTTTTGATTATCTTATTGGAAATACAGATCGGCACCAAAATAACTGGGCAATTATTAAAACGGGTACTGGGACTTATAAATTTTCTCCTTTGTATGACAATAGTTCGTCCCTATGCTGCTATATATTGGAAAGAGAAGTAAAAAATTATTTAGGCAATGATTTAAAGAGACTATATTCGCTCGTTCGAACTAAATCTAAATCAATTGTGAGACTTGATGAAAAAAATAAAAACAAGCCCCTCCATGAAGAAGTACTTAAATATATAAATATAAACTACCACAGTGAAGTCAATGATTTTATTAAAAAACAAGGACAAAAGTTACTTCTGAAACAATAGACACTTTATTAGCCGATTACCCGGAAGGCTTATTGAGCAATGATAGAAAAAAATTAATAAAACGATTTTTACTTGAAAAGATAAAATTAATGGTTACAATTATCGAAGGAAAGGAGGCATAAAATGTCTATTAAAGAAGGCAGGGATTATCTTCTGCTTGTTTGGAAGGAACCTGAAACAAAAAGAAGATATATTGTTGGAGAATTATCAAAAAATGGGCAATTTGAATTTTTATATGGTTATGAGGTTCACAAAGCTATATCTGCAGGCTTTGAATTATTAATTGCTTTTCCTGACATTAACACAGTATATAAAAATGACCAATTGTTTCCGGTATTCGCAAGTAGACTACCTGATCCAAAAAGAAAGGGCATTGAAGCTATCCTTGAAAAGTATGGATTATCAGAGTATGACTCATATAAACTTCTAAAAAGTAGCGGTGCTAAATTACCTATTGATAAATTGGAGTTTATTGATCCTATATTTTATTTTGAATCAGGTAAGCAAGTACGAAGATTCTTCATAGCTGGTACCGGATTTTGTCTTGGTTGTAAAGGCGAAATTTGTGATAAATCTATTGAAGTAAAATTACACGAAGAATTAAAATTAATTCCGGAACCGGAAAATGAGCATGATCCGTATGCAGTTAAAATTGCCAATGAAAAAGGAACTTTAGGATATTTGCCACGATATTATTCTGAAGGTATTAGTAAACTAATTAAAAGTAATGCAAGTATTACCTGCAAAGTAATTGAAGTTAATCAAGATAATATGTGTTTGGAATGTATTCAAGTAGAACTATCAATTCAAAAATAAATTTGTTTAAGTTAAATTAAAGCATCTGCTAAGCTCAGGTGCTTTTTTACTGCCCATTTTTAGGAGGTGATTCTTTGCGCAGGTACTGTTAAGATTTTTTTGCAAATTAGTTGTAAGCGTCCTTTGACAAGTGTTATCATATTTCTGACCTCAGCAATATGATTAGCAGCCGTATAACCACTTTTTTCACAAACCAGCTTGAACTCAGCGAACTGAACCAGTAAACGGTTATCAATCCGGCTGGGTTAGTTTGTGAGGACACTAAGGGACATTCCTTTTTTGGCACTTTATTTTAGGAGCATTTAGTTGTCAAAACAAGATCATCCCTTAGTGTCACCCCTTTTTAGTTTCCACCCATTACCAACAGCAGTATTATTTGGCATAAATTACAAGTAGAAGAAACAAAAAAAGATTTGCTAGAAATGTCAGTCTACATTTATTTAAAAAATTTATAATCCTGTACCTATATATTTTAGTCTAAGCTGCTCGTTATCTTTAATAAGACGAACATATATAGATTTATTTAGTATCCAGCCAAAACTATCAATATGTCCATTCCCTGCTTCCCAATAAGGGCTAAATGACCTAACAGAATATACTACACTATAGATTGAATCATCTTTTGGGTAATTCACCTTTCTAACTTCTACATCTTTATAATCAAATATTTTTATGTCCGAAAATATAGATCTATCTTTGCAATGTTCTAAGTCCATAATAAATAGCTTTTCTACTATTTCCGTATCGGGTAAATCATTCACTTCATTTAAAGAAATTATTGGTTTAAAAGCCTCATCAGTAGTACTTCCGCTCCCATTTAAAATGATTCCTGCTAAAACTAACACAAATAATAAAACAGAAAACTTCTTACCTCTTTTCACGAAACAACTCCTTCAGAGAATATCTCGACAAAAGCATTGCCAAACGAAAAACCTCCCTACTCTCACCGGTTCACGCTTGTTTACAAAATTATTATTTAAGTACCTAATTCCCACAAAAATACAAAAATCCTGCAAGATTTTAGTTTTCTTGCAGGTGGAGGCGTTCTAAACTCCTATAAGCAAAACTAGGGGACGGTGGTAGTGTCTTATCAACTCAAATCAAGACACCACCACCGCCCCCTAGTCTCTTACAGGTTTATCAAATTTACGTAACTCCCTTGCCGCAGAATTCAGTACAACCAATTCATACATTTTCGTTCTCTCTTTTCAAGTCGGAAAGCGAAACATATTCTTTTTTGCTATACTCCTGTTCTGCTTCGGCAACTAAGCTATCCAATGCCTTATTTAACTGTACCTGATACTCTTTTACCGTCTGCTCTGTCACGATTTTTCCGTCCTTTGCTATATCGGCCCGAATAAGGTCTTGTAACTCGTCCGAGATTGTACGGGGCTTCAAAATTATCTGCTCCCCCTCAATTATGATTTTAACTTTACTGCCTACTCCAAGTTTGAATTTATCCCGAACCTCTTTAGGTAAAACGAATTGTCCTTTACTGCTCATTACAACGTCATATTCCATATTACACCTCTAAGTACGAAGTAAGATTTCCTACTTTTATTATACCAATATACACCGAAAGCTCAAGCAGCAAAAAAAACGCAAATCAACAACCTCAATTATGCGTGGAGTAAGCAGTAATAAGCACGCTCCAAGCAGCAACAAGATGATTCGTGCTAATTTTTTCAAGTTAATGCTCCTTGCCAATAAAGTTGATTGTTTTTCTTAACCATATTACACAGTATATTGTAATAATTCCGATATTTGTAAAACCGGTTAAGGAAATAGGTAAAATACTCGATTTTCTTATTGTGGCGTATTCTAGAGGAATAAAATGGGAAGCAAGGGGGCAGTAAGAGCTGGCTTAAGTCTTGTGAAATAAACGTAAAATGATATAAATACTTGTCATCAACTCAAACAAGACTTACATCTTGCTCTCTTTATATTTTTCGACATCATATTACTAAGAGAGGTGCAGTAAAAAATGGGGAATTTATTTTCAGCGATAAACCGTCTTAGCCTGGTGCTGTTGGTGGTTGGTGCCACGCTCATTAGCGTGAGTTACAGTGCTTTTATTACTTCTTTCCGGCCGCCGGTCAGCTTTGAAGCTTTGCTGGAGGGGCAAGCGGTAAAACCAGGCAGTCATGTTGCAGGCAATGTAGTGAGTGCCTTCCCGCCGTTCGCTTCGCAAACCACCTATACAAAATATAAAAACGGCAGTCGAAGTACGGAGCGGGCTTCGGGTAGTTTTTATGTCATTCCAACTGACAAGGGCTTCATTGGCTTGAAAACCAACGAGGATCAGGTTGTTGCTATGGATCAGCTGGTTGAAGAGACATTACGGTATTCCGAAGAAGGCGGTACGCCGCCGACAAAGAAGGTATACATAGAAGGAGAAGTTCTCCCGATGGAGCCGAAGCTGGTCAAGTATTACAAGGAGTACCTGAAGGAAAGCGGTTTTTCGGCAGCGGAAATTAAGGCTATGGGCGAGCCGCTGGTCATACAGTATACAGTATTTCGAAATGTCCAGCTTATGGTTGCCGGCGGCATTATTGTAATTCTGGCGGGCATTGGCTTGATAGTTAGAAGATACAAACAACTTTCCGCCGAGGAGTCGGCGGGAGATAACGTTGTCTCCTAGTGCCAGGCTATTGCCGATGTCATCACCCGGAATAGGCCTTCCCTGAGCCGTTTTCTTTCGCGCTTGAAACCGACGAATATCGCCAATTTCACTAACGATGATGGCCGCTGTCATCATCCCAACGCCTTTGATTTCAAAAGGTAGTTTCCTACTCGATGGTATATATTGCAAAAATTTCGTCTAAAATATAATATACATAAATAATAGCCGAAATTTTATTGATTACAAGATGTATTTCGGCTATAATATAATAAACTTTAATTTTAGACGATGAGGTAATTCCATGAATTATATAAACAGAGCGATGGAGAATACGTTTCTCCGTCTTAGCAAGGAGTTTCCAGCATTGCTGCTCACCGGTCCAAGGCAGGTTGGCAAGACAACCATGCTGCAAAAACTAGCTTCGGAGGAAAACATAGGGCGGGAGTATGTGACACTGGACGATTTGACGGAACGCCAAATGGCGAAGAACGACCCGAAGATGTTCCTGCAAATCCACAAGCCGCCGGTGTTTATCGATGAGGTACAGTATGCGCCGGAGCTGTTTACCTATATCAAAATACATGTTGACCAGAACCGACGGGCCGGTGACTTTTGGTTGACTGGTTCGCAGGTATTCAAATTGATGGAGGGAATACAGGAATCGCTGGCTGGGCGTGTCTGCCTGCTGCATATGGCTCCCATGTCACAGGCGGAAATCTATGGTGCTGCCAATGCCCCTTTTGTGCTGGATTTGGAGCAGCTGTCACAGCGAATAAAGGAGCGCACTCCTATTGATACGCCTGCACTTTATGAGCGTATTTTCAAAGGCGGTATGCCTGCCCTCATCAGCGGACAGTATAGCGACCATCGGATAGTTTATTCCAGCTACATCAGTACCTATATAGACCGGGATGTAAAAGAGATCTCCGGCACCATAGATTCGCTCAAGTTCATGGATTTCATTACGGCCGCCGCTGCCCTATGCGGGCAGATGCTCAACTACAAGACTATTGCTGACGCTGCCGGGATTGACCAGATTACCGCCAAAAACTGGCTGGGGATTCTAGAGCGACTGGGTATTGTCTTTTATCTCCACCCGTATTCTAACAATATGCTGAAACGCATGGTAACCAAGCCAAAGCTCTATTTCTATGACTGCGGGTTGGTGGCATACCTGACCAAATGGAGTAACAGTGATACCCTGATGAACGGTGCCATGAGTGGTGCGATTCTTGAGAATTTTGTGGTATCTGAGATTGTCAAGAGCTATCAGAATTGCGGCTGGGCAGCCTATATTTATTACTATCGGGATAAGGATACTAAGGAGATTGACATTCTCCTAGAGGACAGCGGTAAGCTATACCCCATGGAAATCAAGAAAACTGCCACGCCGCAAAAGCAACTCACTCGTGTGTTTGGTGTGATTGACAAGGCTACTTTAGAGCGTGGAACAGGAGCTGTGCTTTGTACGACTGATCGGTTGTCGGCGTTTGACAGCCAGAATTTGATTGTGCCTATTTGGGGGATATAATTTAAATGCCTTTGGCCGTTACTTTTGTAATGGCTAAAGGCATTTTAGGTTGAACGCCGCGGTTTTTCAGGCCGTTAAGATAAATTATTTATTAACAACAAAGTTTGCCGGCAATACAAAATCATAGATGCATTAAAATAAGAACCGGCAATAGGCAAAACTGCTTATTACCGGTTCTTATCTCCATTGGGAGAACTCTTTAGATATAAATTATTGTCAGATTTTAAAAACCGTAAAAGAATGAAGCTAGATTAATCCGGTTGCTTGGCAGATAGCAAAGGCAACAAAGGAAGCGATAAACGGTCCAACGATTGGAACCCACGCATAGCCCCAGTCGGAACTGCCCTTGCCGGTAATCGGCAGAATGGCATGCATGATGCGGGGGCCAAGATCACGGGCAGGATTCAAAGCATATCCACTTGGCCCGCCTAAGCTTAAGCCCACTGCCCAAATGGTCATGGCAGCCAAATAATTGCCAAAACCAGCCGAGAAACCCGCGGCACCTGTCACTAATTTACTGCCAAAGGAAGTAAGACAAACAAACAACAGTGTAGTTGCTATAATTTCGCAAAGACAAGCAGCTATATCATTTTTAATCATGGCTCCAGAGGTAAAACTTCCTAATATATTGCCCTGGTCTTCCGTAACCTCCCAGTGAGGTAAATAGGCCAGCCAGACCAAAAAGGCACCAAGCATGGCGCCAAGCAATTCGGCAATCATGATGGGAATAGCTGCCGCAACCGTATATGCCCCCGCAAGTACTTTAAATAGAACAAGAGCCGGATTTAATTCACCCGCACCACCGAGAGAGTTGCTCAAAAAAGCGCCCAGCATAACAGCAAATGCCCAGCCTGCGGTGATGGTAATCCAGCCGCCGCCTAACACGCTGATGTTTGCTCTTGATTTATGCAGGTTAACGTTGGCACACACACCACAACCAAATGAAGTAAGAATCGTCGTACCGAGAAATTCAGCTACTACCATGGACATAATTCTCATTCCTCCTTAATTATTCTTTCCTATCTTCCTGCTATCCCCCATTACACTTTCGTTTTTCACCAGCCTTTCCAAATTAGGTTTTTAGAAAAAAGAAGTCCATTTATGCCCAACCTATCTGTAGATATAAGTCGGGAATAAACGGACTTCTCTTATCTCTCGTCCCAGTATTCATTTTTGAATCCCATACCGGATAACTGCCAATATAAAAAGCAAGTTCCATGCCAACTGTAAAAAAAGCAGCAAGTATCTGCCAGTTCCAGAATTTTAGCTTATCTGTTGACTCCTTTTGATTGCAAATTCAATTCATTATTGAAAGCAGCGGGGAATAATTCTCCAAACACTGGAAATTATTCCCCACTTAGTTCCCCTAATGGCAAGTAAGGGACAATCGGCACATTCCTTTTTCGGCACTTTACTTTAGGACGCGCCGCACCTGTTCCCACGAAACCTCATTAATAACTCCAAGGAGTTAACTTTCCTTTCCTATCTACATAGCCCCATTTGTTATTAACTTTTACCGGTGCTAGCCCATTTGCAAATGGCAATGCATAGTCATACTCCGATCGAATTAATTCGGCACCATCTTGTTTATAAAACTTCCATTTTCCTTCGTTAAATACCCTGAAGGTTTTATTCTCATCATATTGTATATATTCATATACTTTGCTTTGTATCGGTATAATAACTTTATCTGTTTTGTCAATAACACCATATTTAGTATTTAATTGCACTTTAAATAATCCGTCGCCAATTGAACTTATGGATTCATACTTTAAAGGAATAATTTCTCGACCATTAATATCAAAAACGCCTTCCTTGTCTCCCGATTTTGCAATAATCAAGTTATCCCCAGCATACATTGTCGAGCCATTATAAAGCTGTGCTAAATAATAAAGGTTATCATACTGCAGTGGAATGATGATTTTATTTTCTTTGTTAATCAAGCCTTGTCTTTTATTAAGCGAAACAACTGCTAAACCGTCTTTAAACGGATATCCATTATCATACGCAAAAGGAATCACTGTTCTATCCTTTTCATCAATATATCCCCATTTCCCAGCAACGGAAACTGCAGCCACCCCTTCGCTGAAATAATAGAGCCCGGCATATCTCCAGTCCTCATCATATTTTAGCGGAATTACTTCTTGTCCTTGATAATTGCTAAATCCAAACTTCTTATCTTTCTGAACTCTAATTAAATTAGCTCCCATGCTTACCCGGTCATATACTACCGGAATAATTTCTTTTCCGTTTTGGTCAACGATACCCCATTTACCCCCTAAGCCTACCGTGGAAAGGTTCTTTACTGGCTCTTTTTCATCCCAGTGAGAAGAACTGAAAATAAAACTATAACCTACAGGGATGAGTGTGCGTCCGTTTTTATCCAAAAGTCCTACTTTGCTATTTAGGCTCACATTAATTGTTCCGTTAAAGTTAATTTCGATTTTGTCATAATATACCGGAACAATTTCTTTTCCAGACCGATCGTAAACACCCCATTTACTACCCTGCTTTACCGCGAGAAGCTCGTTCTGAGGCCTATTTCGCCAATCTTTGCTATAAGTTATTTCTTCATATTGGGCAGGAATAATTTCCTTTCCCATTGTACTGATTACGCCATACTTACCTGCCATTTTAATGATTGCAGTTCCTTTGTAAAAACTTATACTTTCATATGCGGCCGGTACAACAAAATTGCCCTTTACATCAATAAGTCCCCATTTCCCATTCACTTTGACTGCCGCTAGATTCTCAGAAAAAGAACGAGCCGCCTCAAATTTCGGATCTGCTTTTTCATCCGCATAAACATTTATTCCGACGCTTGAAATAAGTAAAAATAAAATAAGACCAAAACATAATTGATATATTCCTTTGTTATTAAATTTCAAAACAATCACTTCTTTCCTATACTATTTGCCGTATTTGCTAACAGGAAATCCTCTACGTTTTTTCGTATCTTTGCGATGCGGGTTGGGCTTATACTTTCGTCATTTTTATAAAAATCACTATCCGCTTCATCGAGTTCTGTATATTTATATGAATTGCTAAAAGCTTCTAACGTTCCTATTTTTTTGGTAGTAATGTGAAGATCTATTTCTTTAACTGCTATCTCCGCAGCTTTTACGGCAATTTCAGCTATTTGGGGAAGTCCAAAATAATGAAATGCCTCTATTGCTTCATCAATGAACTCTCCACCAGTGTTATAAAAGTATTGATTGAACCCACCATTATACACTTCATTTTCCAGTTGAATTGAAGCAAATAAATACTTTAATCCATTTGGAAGTTTAGTAACAATTTCGTATTCCTTATCGTAGTCCTCTCCTATTATTTTGTTGAGAATATAGATATATAGTTCGTATTCCAATTCGTCATCGGTTAGTGCTTCCAACGAAACTCGTGTTAACTCCAAAAGCTTTCCTTCCATCTTTATCATTTCCTCCTTAAGATTGACCACTATAAATGGGTTCGTATTCTTTCCACGGTTGATTTTGAAAAATATCAAAGATGCTAAACATTAAACCCTCCCGAATCATTACATACTATAGTGGCTTATTATTTTATTCATCTTCGGATGTTGTATTTCCTTTGCTGGAATCCAGCCTACGGTTTACAAAAGGCCATGTTCAGACACCTAAAAAGTGCTAGGCGTCTAATAAATAAAGCCGTTCTGAGTGCTTCTTTTCTAAGGAGCAGCCAGAACGGCTTTTCGTATTACAGGTATGTCATCCCTCTATGCTTTGTTCATATTTACTGCGGACAAACCGCATATGTTCAGCCATCGTCTGATTTGCGCCAAGTACATTGCCAGCAGCAATAGACTCATAGATTTTTAAATGCTGTTCGGCCAAAATTTTTGAATTGCGTGGGTCTGAAATAATCAAATATCGCATATCCACGATGTGATGGCTGACCACCTCGTGAATGGAAGAATACAGATAGTATAACAGCGTATTGTGACTGGCTTTGGCAATCAAAGTATGAAAGTTCTTGTCAACCTCCGCCAGGCGGGGTCCTTCCTGCGAATACTGGAAATCCTGAATGCAAGCCCCTAAAAGGCTTAATTCTTCCGCTGAAGCTCTCTCGGCAGCCAACGCCGCACACTGGATTTCCAGCATGGCTCTCACTTCTGCCAATTCCTCCGGGTTGTCCTCCAGCATAAAAATCAGGGATAGCGGTTCAAAGAGTTTTTCTTCCGGAAAAGCTGAAGCGACAAAAGTTCCCTCGCCGTGACGGCTGACGATAAGTCCCAGCATTCCAAGAGAGCGCAAGGCTTCTCGCACCGCCGTGCGGCTTACGCCAAGCTGGCTTGCCAGTTCCCGTTCCGAAGGAAGCTTATCACCCTTTACCAGTTTTTTATGATAAATCATCTCTTTGATTTGCGCAATTACCAATTCGTAGATTTTTGGGGTAAAAATCTGCTGAAATTCCATTGTCATATCCCTTTCGATTCTATCTCATTTCACTATTGTATCGTTAATTTCGACACGTAGTCCGATCATTCCTGCGAATTTCAGAATTGCTGGTAATTTCGCCCCGCCCCGCTTCTTTACTGACTTACAATTACAGACACGCCGTCAGGGATGACGGTAATCTTCGCCTCTTTAGCCACAAGCTGTCGAGCCATGGCGAGCGCTTCATCAAGCGTAGCAGCGGCTCGCATGTGCATATTTTCAATCAGTTGATGCTCACATTGATCGGTCACGATAATAATGTTATGTTTTAATTGAATGCGCGCTAAGATTTGCGCTTCCCATTGGTCGGCAATCGTTGAAGCCGCATCAATCGCCATAATTTTGTCCATGATCTCTTTCGGACCGGCTGCGTCAGCAAACCAGCGGTAGAAAGCCTCACCACCATGTCCGTCGTTGCAAGCCGAGCAAATAATGATAACCCCGCCTTCCTTGCAGGTCGCTTCCGCTGCCGACATGCCTTTTACACTTTGGTAAATATTCTGATCGAGTGGATAACCGCCGTTGGAAGTAATGACAATTTCTGCTGGTTTCGCCCCGACGGTAGCCAACTCCCGGACAAAGGCAACGCCTTCGGCATGCGCTTTTTCCATATCGCCGGCAAAGGCTTTGATAACTTTTTTCTCGGCATCAATAACAACATTGACGATAAAAGCCAAATTAGCCTGCCGGGCGGCGCTGATCATATCGATATGGATGGGATTGCCGTCCAATACGCCGGTTCTGGCTTTATCGGAAGCAATAAATTCGGCACAATGATTAGCCAGCACCGTTTCCTTACTGACAACCCCGGGCAGCACACTTTTACGTCCGCCGGAAAATCCGGCAAAAAAGTGCGGCTCAATAAAACCTTCGGCCAGCAGCAAATCGGCAGAAGCCGCCACCTTATTCAGAAGAATGTCGCCACCTGACGGCAGCTTGCCGATATTCACCATGTCTGCCGCTTTACGCGAGTCATGAATAACGATGTTCTCTTCACGTACAATCTTTTCACCGAATTTCTCGATCAGTTCGGCTTTAGTGGTAGCACGGTGAAATCCGGTGGCAATAAGAATTGTGATATCAGCCTTAGGATTGCCTTTTCTGATTTCCGCCAGCACCAGCGGGGTAATGACTTTACTGGGCACCGGCCGGGTATGATCGCTGGCAATCAATACAATTCTCTGTTTACCTTTGACTAACTCGCAAAGTTGAGCTGAACCAATAGGATGCGCCAAAGCCTGCTGCACCAAGTCCGTTTCCCCGGCTTCCGGAGTAAAATCATGGGCTTTGGACATCAAAACCCCTGCCAATTCCTCATCAGGCAGTTCTAAAGTCAGAGCTTGTTTGCCGTAAGGTATTTTTATCACATTCACAATAATCCTCCTAACTTTTCACATACAGGATGAAACACCTCTGAATAAACTTTTTTACTCAGAGGTGTCAGTATCTATTAGCCTATGTCAATTACTTTGCCAGGATTCAGGATATTTTTAGGATCAAGAGCTTGTTTAATCGCCTTCATCATTTTTAGTTCTACCGGATTTGCATATTGTTCCAGCAGTTTGACCCGTTTATAACCGATACCGTGTTCGCCGGATAATTTACCGCCGACTTGATATACGGCTGTATAAATTTCATTCTGCAGTTTTGGCAGTTTTTCGTTCCATTCTTCATCAGAAAGCTGATCCTTTAAAATATTGGCATGAATGTTGCCATCACCGGCATGTCCGGCACAATGAATGGCAATATTATATTTCTCACCCAGTTCGGCAATTTTTTCTACCGTCTGTGGAATCTTATCCACCGGTACAACCAGATCTTCCATTGAGAAGATCAGGCTGCGGGCGCGGTCGGCTTCGGCATAAGCCTTTCTGGCCTTCCAGATACGCGCCGGATCGGCTGCGAGTACAGTCATTGCGCCATGTTCCGTTGCCATTTCGTCAATCGTAACACATTGGTCTTCCAATAACTCTTCGTTGTCGCCTTCAATGGAAATGATGATATAGTACCCATTTTCGCTGTTTGGCAGCTTTTCATTCAAGAATTTTTCACAGCATTTGATCGACTCATTATCCATAAATTCCACACACATGGGCATGATGCCTGCAGACATAATCTTGGGTACAATGCCGATCGCAGTTTTCAAATCGGGGAATACGGCCAAAACATCCATAACGTTTTTAGCCAGCGGCACCAGTTTTAAATAACATTTTGTAATAATGCCCAGCGTACCTTCCGAACCAATCACCAGATTTAAGAGGCTGTAGCCTGTTGAATCTTTTTTGCATTTTCCACCAAAGGTAACAATTTCCCCTTCGGCAGTGACAATTTCAACTCCATTCACCTGGTGCCGGGTCGTACCGTATTTTACGGCTTTATTACCACCGGCATTGGTCGCCACATTGCCACCGATAAAGGAGCTGTCGCCGCTGCAAGGATCGCCTGCATACAAAAAGCCCTGTTCATTGGCCGCCTTCTGTACATCGCCGGTTGTGACACCTGGCTCCACTTCCATAAACATATTTTCCTTGTCGATTCCGATAATCTTATTCATGCGTTCAACCGACAAAACAATACCACCTTTAAACGGTACCGAAGCACTGGTAAGACCCGTGCCGCCGCCGCGTGCAATCACAGGTACATTGTTTGCCGCAGCTAATTTAACAATTTGCGAAATCTCCTGTGCGTTTGCCGGTAAGACAACGACTTCCGGCATCTTTTTGTATTTAGGATCTGTCACTTCATCATGAGAATAAGGGTCCATGCGATCAGGATCGCTTATTACATATTTGTCCCCAATAATTTCTGCAAGTTTCTTAATCAAATCTTGTGATACCGCATTGTAATTACTCATTGTCACTCGCTCCTTTAATTTTAAAATTTGCTTAACTCAGGATTTATCTGATGACTAACCCGTTCTAATACCCCTCCTCTGTAGGCGGGAGTAACGAACGGCTAAGTCGTACGGATAATTCGACTAAGATTCAGGTGGGTTAAAACCTCATCTGAATCAAGTCTCATTTATAAGAATAAACGTGTGTAATTTACGAAATATACCCAAGCTCCCAACAAAAGCGTGTAAACAAGACAATACCCCGCCGTCTCGCGTAAGATATCCCCTTCAATACCTGCCTGGTTGGTAGCTGACGTAGCAATCGCAATACTTTGCGGTGAAATCATTTTACCGGCGGTAGCCCCGCTGGTATTAGCCGCTGCAATCCAGGTCGGATCGGCCCCAATCTGCAGCGCAGTTTGTTTTTGCAAGCCGCCGAACAATACGTTGGCATTCGTATCGCTGCCTGTTACAAACGTGCCCAAAGCCCCGACCAGCGGTGCAATAAAGGGATAAAAACTTCCTGTTGTCTGTGCTAAGGCAAAAGCAATATCAGATACCATGCCGGAATATCCCATAACTTTAGCCAATGCTACAATAGATACTACGGTTATGGTTGTTTTTTTAAGCTGCGAACAGGTCTTTTTAAATACTGTCCCCATATCACCAAGCGCAGCACCTTGCAATAGCCCACCGATAACAGCCCCGATAAGAATCAACGTACCAGGTGTTAACAGCCATTGAATGGACATCGGTTTGCCACCAGGCCCGAAATAGACCTGTATGCTTGTCTGTACCGTCCCCAGCCATTTACTTAACGACGGCAGCACTGCATTATTAGTGCCCAGAATCAAGACAAATAACAATACATATGGCGACCAGGCAATGCTTTGTTCTTTTAAGGAGGTTTTAAAAACCTGCCCGTTAGGCTTAGCTGTCTGCTCTCCAGGGAAATACCACTCTGTTTTGGGCGGTGAAATTTTATTCCAAAGTACAATCGTAATCATCGAAACCACAGAACCAACAATCGAAGTCAGTTCAGGCCCCATGTAAGCGGCAATGATAAGCTGGGGAATTGCAAAAGCAATACCGGCAGCAATTGCCATGCCGATAACGCCTTTTAAACCGGCTAGGCTTTTGGTCATAATCCAAATCAGCGCCAACGGAATGATCATTACAAATGGAGTCAGTTGAATCGCACAATCAAGTGTCAACCGTAATAAATCCAGATCAGCTACCTTGGCCAGGGTAATAACGGGAATACCGACTGCGCCGAAAGCAACAGGCACGGTATTGGCAATCAGACAAATCACCGAAGCAAAAAAAGGATTGAAACCCAGACTGATTAAGATAGCGGCAGGAATCGCCACGGCTGTGCCGAACCCGGCGGCTGCCTCCAAAAAGGCACCGAAGCCCCAGGCAATCAAAAGTGCCTGCACACGGCGGTCACTGGAAAAACCGGCCATCAGCCCTTTGATTTTATCCATAGCACCGGTCTGTAACGTCATGTTGTAAGTAAAAATTGCTGAGAAAATGACCCATAGGATTGGCCATATGGCCAGTATCGCACCATCCAGAGCACCTGTCGCCACTAAGCCTGGCGGCATTTGCCACGCAACGGCCGCTAGCAGCATAGTCATCAGCATAGCGATGAAACAAGTCCTATGCGCCGCCATTTTAAATACTCCCAGACTCAACAACAACCATAGTAAAGGAATGAAGGCCACAAATGCAGATAATCCTATTCCCAGCGGATGTTGAACTACTTGCCACACAATAGTGTCCCACCTTTCATATTTTGGTATAACGCAACGTAACTTAGTTCGTCCAAAGATAAGAAATAGGCTGTAAACATTATTTTGCTTCCTGGGATTACGAACTATTCTGGTTATTTCTCTCACTTACGTCCCAGCCCTACGCTATTCCTAATATCAGGACCAGTCACCTAGTGGTCATACCAGTAATCCAGTTCTTATTATACGTCTTTTACTATTGAAAATCTATACTTTTCATATTTGAGAAAAAAATAACTATTCCGAATACAAAGAACACAGTTTTCAAGAAGTCCCTGATTTAATGAATGGCATCAGGCTCTTTCAAGGTGTTCCCTTAGTGTCATCCAAACGAATTGCAAGTAGAATGAACTACTTAGGTAGGATCTTTTCTCGACTGGTTGCATATTTTTCCGTCTATAGGTATAATATAAGAAAAGGACTGACGTGTTACAACCACGCCAGCCCCACAGGCTGTCTAACCGGAAAACGGTTAGCCCAAACGTTGTTTAGTTATTCAAGAAATAACCGCCCACTATTTGAGCTGAGGGGCGGTTATTTCTTTTTGGTTGTGACCAATACCATAAGCGTGGCAAATGCAACCGCAAATGTCAATGCTTCGTAAATTAAAAGGTACGTAGAATGGAAACATGTACATCCTCTGATTCCTTGTAAAACTAGAAATTTAGGCTTTGCTTTTACGTATAAAACAATAGATTTATTTCGTTATGCGTGTATTCTGTCCCCAGAATGTCCCCAACTCAAAAACTAGTCCCCGACTCATGTCAGGGACTAGTTTTTTTCTGCTTACTTATGTCTAATCACCGAAATGCAACGCGGACATCCTGGCTGCCGTTTAATAAACCCTTGATTTTCTAATCTCTGAAGATACGCATGTACTGTAGAACTGCTATGAAACCCAACAGCCTTTCCGATCTCGCGAATTGATGGCGAATACGAATGCGGATACTCGCATAGATAGGTAAAAATTTCCGATAATTTTGACACAGTAAACACTCCTTCACGGAACATCTGTTTGGTTATATTTTAGAACAAATGTTTGATACTGTAAAGTGGGGATATAACAAAAAGCCGCCCAGGTTTCCCCGAGCGGCAACAACTATCTAGTCAGCAGATATGCACCTGCTGCACTACCAACAATCCAACCTAACCGCTCTTTCTTCCGAGCGGCTTTTTCTTTGTCCATTTCTTTTTTGTGTACTACAGCCTGTTTTTCAAGTTCCTGGTTCGCTATCAGCCTCGCTTGTGCGTTTGCCATATCGGTAACATCAATCCTGGCCGTAGTCGTCTGAGACATTCGTAACTCGCCATTCTCCCCCAGCTTGACTGCCGGCTGTCCGGTCTGATTTGGCACCTCTATTTCCTTGCCATTCACAACAGCAATAACTTTTCCTTGACGCTCCACAAACGACAACACGGCTCCAGGCTGAGAAGGAGCTTGTACGGCTACTTCCCGGATAGTCTCAGTGTTGGTATGGATGACTTGAGGCGGTAGCGTGATAGTCTGGGTTTGCGGCGCTTCCTGTCTCTGTGCCTGATCGATGATATGCTGCTTCCACTGCAGGTATTCCTGTCGGGCGAAAAACAATAGGGCCAGCAATACAGCCAGCCCCAAGAGATATTTCCAATTATTTTTTACAAACTCTTTCATTACATCCACCCGGCCAGATAGCACAATCCTATGACGGCCAATATACCTATTACCACGCCTAAGTAAATCTTCCACTTCGGATAGTTATGCTTTATGGCAGTGTCTTCAGCCCAATTATCAACTTTCTTACCAGTTTCATTTACCTTGCTTTTGATTTGTTCTTTATTCATGTTCTTTCCTCCATGTTTTTGTTATTCCATATAGGAAATATTTGGTTTTTGTCGAATTTTCACCCCGAAGGGAGGTGATAACTATGTGGATGGAGCAATTGCAAAGCTGGCTCAATATAGCTATAGTTTATTTAATTGGAATAGTTGCAACCGTGACAGTTAAGATTTTGCTGGAAAAGATTATATTTATGAAAAAGTTTTTTGAATTCCTAGGGCATTTTTTTCCTGCCAGTTTATTCCTTATAGCCAGTTCTTCAAAAGAAGCTTGCGAAATCATCGGAAGAAATCTAGGAGGAACTACTACGGAAGGATTTATAGTGTTAGCTATGTTTGGGATTATGTTTAGTGGAACTACAATTCTTTTTCTTAGTGAAATAGTTAGGGATTATCCACTTCACCAAAACAAGGCCAGACACACACCCAAGAAAAAAACTTACTAAATATTTCGGCGGTATATCTATAAACAAATTGAACACATCCTTTTATTGCCGCTATTTTTTATAGCGGCTTTTTTACCCATCTTTCATTCCTGCACGCGCCCCTCACTCTTTATCCGTACAAAAAACAGCCAAAATAGATAGTGCTTTTTAAAGAAATATTAACCACTGCCAACCAAAACTAAAAACTGAGCCAATCTGTGACGCCTCTCGCGATTGCTGCAGCAAAATCATCTTGATGGTTAGTCAATAAGGCTGCATCTTCGTCGTTGTCAATAAAAGCCAGTTCCGATAGCACCGCCGGCATATCCGTATTCGTAAGCACATACAAACCGTTAACGCCGGGAGTGCGCGGTTTAAGGCCGCGATCCACGGTACCTAAGCTTTTAACAATTTGAGACTGAATGTATTCGCCTAGCTTTTTGCTACACGGTGACGCATATTCAAGTCGTGCACCAAACGAAGAAAATACGCAAGTCTCCGTCCCCTTGGCTGCCGTATTAAAAGCATTACAATGGATGCTAATAAATAAATCTGCTGGCCAGCTATTAGCGGCGTCGCAGATTTCAGAGAGTGAATTGGATTGCAATACTTGAACTTCATAACCTACATTTTGTAAATACTCGGCGACCATGTTTCCAACTGCTAAAGCTACATCACATTCCCGAAGGCCAGTATTGGGATTGGACGCACCTGGATCAGGTTTGCCATTTGGCGCGTGCCCTGGATTAATAAAGATTTTAACCATTCACTACACTCCTTTTTCTTTTCTAATCTGAATAAATGCATTTCGCAAAAATTCCGGAATATATTTACCCCATCCGATTCTGTCAATGTTTTCAATTAGGCTGAATACCTCTATTCCTGCAAAACCACATATAGCCATATGCCTCGCCGTATTTATCGCAAAGGCATTGTCTACCGTGTTAGCAAGCATTACCGCACACAAGATTGCTATTTTTTTGAATAGACCTGTTGTTCCTTTTTTTGAACCTATGGTCTTTGTGCGGTATGCGGCAATTAAACCGGTTGTGTAATCAGCTATCATTAGTTTGAATAAGGCGGTAATTTGAATGTCTAAGCCGCCTATCGCATCAATAAAAATAGCTCCTAAAATGGAGCTAAATGCAATAATCTTTAATTCTGTGGCAGTATAGAGGTTTACTAGCCAAATGTAAATATTAGTTAATGTATTATTTATCAAAATTTTACCTCCCATAAAATAGGCATAAAAAAACCGCTATCAAAAGCAGCACGGCTCTCTCGGCCTATGCATAGCATCACCCCACAAAAAATAGAGCCCTGCGGCTCTTACATAATAAAGGCATATCCTCGTTTCAAAAGGGGAGTTATGTCGATGTCAATAGATTTCAAATAAGCCATTTTTGGGCCACCATATACTTGCATTGTTCCTATATACCCAGATAGCCCTGAAGCCCTAAACATATAAGCTCTCCTGTATCTTGCTGCTACTTCACCAAAATCTTCAGTGAAAGGGCTGTTTGTGTTAGAAGCTTTATAGTGCATTTGATCAAGCACAGGAGGATTTAAATCAGAGTCTCCAGTGTATTCTACACATAGCGTTCCGGCTGAACTTGCTCCAGCAGCACCTATATTAGCAAACAATTTGCTAATGGCATATCCAGATGGAACTGTATAATCACCTATGTTTCCCCCGTAAAGGTTAGGCTCATACAAAAGGGATTGAGCAATATAAGGAACGTAAGAAGACAAATTATTTTCCAAATATATAGCAAAGTCTAGTGAAGTTGGTGTGAATAAATCTGCCCATTGAACCTGAGTTATGGAATTTACCTTGCTTACTTCCATTCCTTGTGTTGCAATATCATCCAATGAAACAGTTTTCCATCCTTCTTGTAAAACTGGTGCTTCTAACAATTCAGCTTCTTCTATTATAACCTGTATATATGGAGCATTAGTCACACGGAATCTGTAAGTTTTGTATGATTTGTTATTAGCGAACAAATAAGTAACTTTTTGACCTATTGTCCATGAGGTCTGATTAGTTCGTGTGTCTACGGGATACCAAGTGCCACCATCATCATTACTTCCTTCCAAAACCCACGCTGATGGCATGTATGTAGCGGTGGTGCTGCCCCTTTGAGTTAATGTTAATCCAACGATAGTTTTTTGAACTGGAAACATAACGTAGAATTTATGATCTGGTTGAGCACTGTTGCTGCTAGTCCATCCGTATAATTCAACGGTATCATTAAACATCCTGTATGCTTGATAATATAGTGATGGAGTAGCTCTCGATTCTCCTAATATTACTCCACCACTGTTTGCATATTGGAAATCACTAGTAGCAGTGAATTTAGGAACTGCATCCACTAAATTGTTGGTATCAAGCACTGTTGGAGCCCAAGCTTTCCATGTTTGTTTGCCATCCATGCTAACCAAAACTTTTGCACCTTCTGCTTTTATGAGAACACCTTTTATGTTTTCATATCCGGCTAATGGCACATTAGTTTGTGGGCTAGTGAATATTATAGTTGAATTCTTATCCTTGGGAACCATGAAGGTTTGACCAACAGAGTGAGCTACTTTACCCAGTAATTTATCTCCTAAGTATCCTCCATCGTAATTTTTGAAAGTACGCTCGACTTTATTCCTGAAATTCTCCTCTTTTGTGATTTCGAAATCTATAAAGCCTTTCTTTCCAGATGAATATTCAAACTCTAACTTGCAATAGTTCTTACCTTTTGCCAATTTAGATGGTAAAACATCAATTTCTACCAGCTGAATGTCAGTGTAACTGCCACCGTATGGGACAACCACCGCATCTCCGATTTTTAGTTGATATTTTCCAAACATTCCACCTGTATCATATTTATATGTGTTGGTTATTTTTGAAAATTGATTTTTGTAAAGGTGGGTAGGTGTTACCAATAAGTCGAATTTGTAAGCAATATTATCATCATGATACAGATTATTAATTAGTTTTCCTGGGTAGTTTGCAATGCTGTAGATTCCTGAGTTTAATAGCATTGATTTACCATCAAAGTTTGGAAATGCAGAAATACCACAATATACTAAATCAATAGTTTTTCCTGGATAATTTATGATATTTCTATTTCCTGAAACCATTTCCAAATCAATTCCTGGGCTGTTAACTGCTGATTTTTGACCTTTATCAAGCAAATAAAAGTCTTTACCTGGATAATCAGACGGAGTTGTTGAACCTTGTTTTTCTAATGTTATTGCATTGCCATAAATAGTATCAGACGGCAATGAATATGGCTCAGTTGGAGGAGTAAATTCATCTGTGTGTAAACAAACACCAGGTAATACTAAAAATTCATCATAATAAGCTGTTTGATAGTATCCACCATACCCCCATCCTAAATAATTATTTATGAATGATTGTTTCAAAGGGGAAGGACAAACCACTGCATGCTTAAGTACACCATCTAAAAATACATAAAACATTTTTGATGATTTTTTATAACATACTTCCCAATGTGCCCAACGATTTAATAAATTTGTAATTGGTTCTAATATCACTCTTTTTGCAATATCCCACGTGCCACTATTATCTGCGGATAAACATAAAGTCTTATTTCCACCTATGTTATACCCCAGTATGATAGCGCATGATCCATCATTGCCTGATCCATCACTATTAATAGTTAATGAACCGGAATATATTTGTGCATTTATCAGATATTCCCAAAAGCTAATGGTAAAATCTTTATCTGTAGATCCAAGCAAACTGGGATACATATTTATATATCCAGCAAGATAAATAGAACTTCCAAATTTACCGTTTGTAACGAGTCTGGTGTCTAAATACATATTTACTTGCGTAGAAGTTGGTTGATTTGGCGTAAAATCAGCAGTATGTTTGCAAACTCCAGCAGAGAAATCGAAATCAGCAATAGCTCCTTTAATATAATTACCGTATTGCCCAATGTAAGTGTATTTATCCGCTCCTGAAACAGGATTTGCAGCAAACGTAAATGAACGTAATAAAGTGCCATTTTTAAATATATACATCTTTTTATTTACACTGTCATATCCAGCTTCCCAATGAACCCATTGATAATAAATCGGTATTCCCAGATCAAAACCGCTTATTAATTCCCAACCAGCCCCAGTGCTGGAAGAGTAAAGATATCTGTTCGTTCCTGATACATAACCAAACGCCAATGCACAATAGTTTGGAGAAGAGGGAGCAGACAATGTTAATGACACTGAACCTTGTGGTGCGGAAGTTAAATTTTCCCACCAACTAACAGTAAAACTACCAGAATTGTCAAAATCAGTTTCGTTCTTGAATTTTAGGCTAAAACTATCAAGATTGAATGTTTTATTATTTAATTGGCTCTTTTTCATTGTTGTTATTTGAGAAGGTGGTGTTGTTGAAATTGTGTAATTAGGTGCAACATCATTATAATTGTCTACAATTGGGCCATCAAAATGCATCAATACCGAAGGCCATTTAGGTAAAACTGGCATAGGAATCCCCTCCTATGCCGTTCTCACTAGTATTACTGGGTAAGGGAAAGAACTATTGCCTACCACATGGCAAACCAATTGGTAATATGTTTTTCCATCAATAGTTATTGTATTTCCGGTCTGTGTTGCTTGATTTGGTAAGCATAGAATGCCATCTAACATTCCCCTAATGCCTTCAGTAGGAGATTGATAATACATAGCTGATTGGAAGAATAAACCCTCGTTATTTGGATTTTTCAAAATATTAAATGCTGATGATGTCATAGTGTAAGGAGCATTAAGGGAACCAATACCGTCAGAAGTATTGCAAATGTATAATGTACTTGCTGCTGTCATATTGATAGAAGAAGCAAATATTGTTCCACTACTGCCAGATTCAGATACAAATGTAGAGTCTGGAGCACCAAGATAAAACATAACTGGATTCATGTTTGTTGCAGGAGGATATTCTATAGTAAAAATAATCTTGCTGGCATCAGCATACCATTTGTATTTTACGGAAGTGTCTGCAGCTAATGATGCTCCTGCACTAACCGGAGCAATATACACATCAGTCCATGCCAGTGACGGACGTCCAAAAACACCTGCAACTCCGGCTGAACCAGGAGTATATGAGGTCTGCAATCTTATGGACATTTGGCAATACGCGCTTGTCTTAATGTTGTTTGCTGCTGTTCCAGCGGCAGGAATTGGACGAATATTCAATACTAATGCTTTGTTGCCAGTATTACCAGGAGAAGTTAAAACATCAAAATCTGTGTCTGGTTTGGATGAAACATTAGTCCATCCAGCAGCAATTAACTTGTTGATGATAGTGTCATACAATTCACTCTTAAGGCAAGTCCCACTCTGAAAGATGTAATTAGTTGGTATAGCCATGATAAAATCCCCCTTAATTATTTATTATTATTATGGTAAATGATATTCCTATGTCATCACCAGCAACAGAAGCTCTTATGATATCACCTTCTGCTATGCTGTATTGTGGCGTTATGGTTCGTTCAAGATAAACTTCATTAGCCGGAAGAGTTAATGCAGCTACATCATGCCAAACGTTTAATTTTGACATATAATCGCTTTTAGTAGCGGTTTGAACAAGCACATTTGTATCCTCAATTCTAGCTTCATTGCAGTTAACCTTAATGGTTGCAACTTTTCCTGCCCAATCATAAGGAATCTCAGCGTCTCCAATTATTTTAACTGAACGAACATCCTTATACACCAACTCCCCTTTGTACGCCAATTTTCCGCTTGCATCTGATAAATCTTTTAGAACTTGCGGAACATTATCTATATTTGAGAAATCTAACACTAAATCCATGCTTTCTTTCTCAGACAGCTTTATCCAAGTGGTGGTGGCAGCATCATAAACATACTCAGCCCACCCAGACTTTACGGTGGGATCGCCAGTGGCGTCCAGAACCCGAACCCGAAGTCCGTCATACAAATCCTCGCCGGTAATCGCATTTCTGGCCGCTATATTGGCCACAACGCGCATCTCCTTGATGTTGGCTGGTAGTTGCGAAATAGGTACCCGACCGTTGGCGTCTAGGCTGGGATAGCCATTAGCCTTACCTTTCTCACTGGTCAGCTGTCGGGCTGACAGTTCCCCATCTAAGCCGGTTATTGCTGATATAGGGTGTTGGTTCGGATATGTTCTGCCTAAAAGACTGCCGTGTCTAACCTCCCCGTTGATTTGCTGAAGAGTCCACACAATGGAACCGTCGCTTATACTGTCTCCAGGTCCATAGGGGCAGACAGGCGGAATTTCCCCACTGGTACCAGCTGTCGTACATTCCAGGTACCCCCAAGACGGCATTTCCTCCAGTCGGATAACATCTTTCAAAAAGTGCGATTTGCCAGCCGCCCAGCTGTCCCAGTGCACACTGCTGTCCTTATGCGTTTTCGGCAGCGCGTTTAAATCAATTGTTTCCATTGCAGTGTTTATTCCGTCCCGGTTGACTAGGTGATCTCCTTCCAGCAATGGAATCAGTAAATTCTCAGTATTAGCCAAGCTCCACACCTCCTTCTTTGTAAACATATAGGTTGCTGCCGCCGCTGCCGTTCCAGACATAATTGGAGCGGAAAGTATAAAATTCGCCCATGGTCATAATGTCGTAGCTACTCATGCCCGTCACGACCAGGATCTGGCCAGTGGGAAGAATGCCGGACCCGTTATGCGCAATCAGCGACCCTGGCGTGTTGGCCGGAACGCGGGTGCCCAGTACAAAAATGCTGTACTGGGAAAAGGTTCGCTGGAATTCAGCCGCATACGGGCTTTCCGGCACGGCGATGATATTGCCGTTCGCCCAGGCATTCAGGGTCGTATGGGCCTCCAGCTCAGTCTCGCAGGCGTCGATCATCAGTGGGATCTCCCAATCAAAGGTGCGACTCTGTGGCTGATGAGATTCCAGGCCGTTTTGCACCGTGAACACTTGCACTGTGGTGGAGTCGGCCAGGTTGCTGCTGTCCCGGCACCGGTCGGCCCAGGTATAGGTAAACTCCTTGCCGTCAACAGTGTACTCGGCAACCTTAGTCAAACCTACCAGAATCTTCGCTATATAATGGGCACCTGGCGGGAGTTCAAATTCCTGCTGGGTGAAATCCTCTAAAACATCACTTTGGGCCGCCACCCCATAGGTTTGTGTGATTTTATTGCGGTGCACCCAATTGAACCGCACATTCCCGGCCACTTGGGAATGCTGAATCGCTTCAGTCTTGCTCCAGCAGCTCATCATAAAACGACCAGGCGCATTCGGCCTCTCGGCCCGCCTGGTCGTTTTGAATTGTTGGACTTTATTGTTGTCAAATTCCTCGGTGACATGAGTGACTGAAGTTGTGGTTATGTTGTAAAATTCCGTAGATGTTAACCCCTTCTTGCAGACCGGACCACCGGTAGTAACATTAGCGTAAGTCTGTGGTTCCAGGAAGAAAAACAGGGAGCCGGGCGCATGGGTTTGCGGCACCGTGTCGTATGCACCCCGAATGAGTCCTTTGATTTGCCAATTGCCGCTCGGCAGACGTTCTATACTGCTCCAGGCAATCAGCTCACCATTTACGGCAATCAGCTTGCTGCCGTTTCTGGCACCGGCGATATCCGGCGCTCCGCTTGGCAACGTGGCCGACTCTAAATCTTTTAGCCCAAAAATATCGATTAATTCCACGCCAAGCAGGTCGATCTGATCGGCAAATTCGGATAGCGCGTAAATCAGCCTGCCTGTTGGCGTCCACTTGCTCAGGCTTGTGGTGGACGTCCAGCCGATGGGTTCTTTGTTCCTCCATATGTTCCACTGTACGGTTTTCACATCCGGCTGGGCGGCCATGGCGAATACGTGGGTATCATAATCCGGGATGAGTTCCCAGGGCAGCTCCAGGTACCTGAACTGCTGCACCCCGGTTGGGTATTTGACTTCATCTTTCCAGCCGGTAGATCCGTCAAAATTGTAGTTGGCTTTGCCAAGGCCAAATACGTCCTCCATAAATTCTATGGTTATTTTGCCATTAATAAAATCCCCCAGGTCAATCCCGGTAACGCGAATCAAAAGATTTTTTATCCCATACGGCTGCCAGTTTAGTAACGCCACATCACCAGTCCTTAAACTATATAAGGTTCTGTCACCCGTGATTGAACCGGTAGCCAAAGGATAGCCCTGTTGATACGATTCTCTTTTGGCTGCCCATAAAGCGTTTTCAGCTACCGTAAAATAAGGATAGTCATAGGTCTTAGTGACCTTGTTTCCCTCCGCTAACTCGATCACCGTGGGGTCATTGTCGTTAATGCTACTTTGCTCGTACTGAGCCTTTCTATCAGTATATGTTACGCAGATTTCACCAACCGTTTCGCGCCAGTCCAACCGGTTAAAGGTTATCTTGTCGCAGTTGCTTTGATTAAGCATTGTCAACTGCTCCGGGTCATAATCATCCCGGATGAGCTTGTAGACAAATTTGCCGGTTTGAGGATCTTGATAACGAACCATATTAATGTGGTCACATATGGAGTCAATGACTGTACGTGCAGCTCCCTTATTGGATATGGTCAAGGATATCCCTAGACCCTCTTCCTTTAATTTAGTTCCAGCTGCAACCAGAGACCCTTTATCAATCAGTTCCGGACTTTGACCAAGCCCCCAATCCTTATTTACGTGAATCTCATAAAGACTTTCGGCTGGATTGGTATCTTCCCCAATAGCGCCAATTTCCAGTCCGTTTGGCGCAACCTGCATTTCCAGCCAAATCTCCGGGATGGTAGCTTGCTTGCCGATGTAGGCCGTAGGTACCACCACCGAGACAAAAGGCCGGTAAGCCGGGGTTAAGCCTCGCAGTTCCTTCTGGATACTGTCCGCCTTCATCTGCTCAATCATCCAGGGATCGGCCTGCTGGCCGCTGCCGCCGAGATAAACATGCAACTCGCCGATGAACCCGCCTCCCTCATCCGGACCACCAAAAAGATGGTCGTTGTCAATTTTGATAACCAAGGGGCCGGGGGCAACTGATTCGCGGGATACATCCCCTTCCCAAACCTTGTTTTGGCCGAGATACACAGTGCGCAGCCGCATCCTGGGGCTAGACCAGCACACCAACTGCTGATAGCCAAGATAGTACTTGAAACCTTTCTGGATGGTTGTTTTCAGGTTACGGCCGTTGATCAGCCACATAAGTAGCCAGGTAAATAGTGCATTTATCAGTGGTCCTGTAAAATCGTCTTTATATTTAGCATCATTTGCTTCACCTTCGACAGATGCTCCTGATTCCTTACCACTAGTAACCTTTCCTTTAACCTTGGCCGGAGTTGTTTGGTGTCCTGTGTCAGGTCGGGAAATAAATGCCGCAATAAGCGAAAAAACCAGCGGCCAAGCAGAGAAGTGTGCGTGCGCTGCATAAGTTTCAGTATATGCTTCTGCCCGAAAGTCACCGTAGTATATCGTTAGCGGTGACTTGATCAGCGTCCGACCCAATATTACCGGAATGGGTGTTCCTGTCTTTGTTTCTGTAATACTCAATTCTTCCGGTTTGGAGTCGGCCTGTTCATCACTGCCTCTGTTATTTCGATTTAAAAAATATAAAGCTAGTGTCGATAGTCCCCATCCCATATATGGATTTAAAGCCAATCAAATCCCTCCTACATGCTTATTGTGCCGATAAAGCCATGGGAGTCCCTCTGGATTACCTGCGAATCAACCCAGTATACGCCCCTGCCAACTTCTTTCTTTTGTGGATCGGTGGGAGGAACGTACAGGCACCCTGTAAAGTTCAATGTATTACTAAAACGTTTGGCACAGGTGGAGAAAAGATGGTCGCAGCCGGGAAATACCAGCACTTCCCCATAAGGCAGTTGCGTAAATGGGTATTTCAATCGAACCCGGTCGCCTTTATGGTCGCTGATGAGCCGCGCGCTGCCATTAAACCGAAAGATTCCATTTGCAAAATAACCGTCAGCATAGGCGGCAAACTGCTGGCTCACAATAGTCAGGCTGTTTAGCACGCTGTCCACGAAGATAGGTATCTTCCAGTCCTCCTCCAGCAGTTGGCAGTTATGGTCATAAACCACATTGTTACAATAAAACTGCCTCATCCCGTTCGGTATTTCCCTGTTGGCCCAGCTCTCCAGAGTAACGGTCAGCGTACAGGCGGAGTCTTCAAAGGTCGCCTGGCCTACCCTGCCGGCATAAATGATATCTTTTTTGCTCTTATCTTGCGCATGGAACCGAAATATGGTCAATGTGATCGGCTTCTCCGGTGGAAAACCCTGAAAGAGTTTAGCAATCGGATTATCCTTAGTTACCGTAACACTCAAAGCTGAGGAGTTTCCTTTACATACCGGTTTTATCGCATTTCTCTCAATGTAGGTGGCATAATAGGTTTCCGTCCGGGTCAATCCATGATCGTTAAACGTAAGCATTACATCATCCTGGTGAGAGGTATAGGTATACGTGCTGATATCATGGGTAAACCGATAGCACTCCACCGGCTGGCCGTCTTGCTGGGAAAACTCATACAAACCAATGTTAGTGTTGGCCATTTATTGATTCACCTCCATCAGGGTAAAAGCGGTATTGGCCACATCCACAGTTTCATAGTTCATGACCATGGCGTCATTGTCGAGCCGGTACCGGCACAGGTAACTGATCATAACGACATTCTTTGTCGACAGCGCAAAAGCCAGCGGCTTTTCCAGCACGACCTTGCCGAAATCGCCGGTATTGTCCGTAGTGTAGCCGGCAATATCTATAATCTGAGCCGTCCCGTCCTTAAAAAAGACGATGGCTTTTTTCCTTCGATTGTTATTCGCATAATATTTCCAGTAAAACGGGTATTTGGTTAGAAATGCGGTATCCCCAGCGCTGGCGCCCGGTTCAATCAATTCAATGTCAGCCAGCCAGGTTGGCGCATAAAAAGAACGCGCTCGCCCTTTCATTCTTGTGAAAAACCTTTGCAGGTTGTTTATTTCGCTGCGACAACTAATCGTATATTCCAACTCTCTGGTTTCTGTAGGCGCAGAGCTCTTGAGGTCATATAAAAAAGCGCCCGACTGGTTATCCAGCCGGTTGGCATTGCGGGAGAATTTTGCGTTCATGTTGTTAACCCAGTTGGGGCTTTTGAGAAATAGCTCATAACCGTTGTGTTCGGCCGGAAGATTCTTACCATGCAGCACTGGCTCTGTTTCGTTATGAAATGCGTCTAAGGCCGTTGGCAATACCGGTGCCTCGGCTTCCCGCATCAATTCGACGCTGATGTTCAGAGAGGTTACGCTACCGGTCATATTTACATAGCTGTCAGACTGGGAAAGTACGCCCCAGGCTACGGGGGATATGGCCACCGTTCCTTTTTCAATATCGGTATCAACTTGTTTACCTAACCCCACTTCGCCACTCGCTGTAAATCCTACTAAAGGGTAATAGGTCCCGCCATATCGATCATTCCGCCATATATTGCAGCCGCTACATCCCCGCCATTGCCAGATGTTCTCGGAATTTAACTTGACCATGGCCTGGCTCTGATACAGCTTGTGTCCCAGTCTATCGGCAGCGTGCCATAGCGGTATTTGAAACATTTGCGTCTGCTGCGCATAGACCAGAGAGCGCAAATATTGGCTTTGCCAGGTTTCAGTACCAATATATTCATAAGATATTCTACGTCGTGGCCGGGTTCTCAAGGCAGCCCTTTGCTCGTTGTTATCCCAGGAAGTGTGAATCTGGGTTAAAAATTCAATGGTTTCCGAGATTTTTACATCAGCCACTCACTCACCCCCACCATGGCGACAAGTCAAATACGCGCTCCCGCGATACCACAACGCCACTTCTGCCCATCCACTGCCAGAGATACCACAGCATCCAAGGCTCATATACGGGCTTGGACATGTCGTTTATTGAAGCAAACACCTGGATCATCAGCAATTTCCCGATAAGGTAGGATTCGGCTTTCCTGTCATCAAGCACTCTTTCTACGACTGTATTGATGTCTTTTTGTAATAACTCAGCCGGGAAATTGCCAGTTGCCGATAAATTGACCATGTGGGCAAATACCAGCGAGCGTATTAAGCCGGTCACATCAGCGTCAATATATTGTAAATCGGCTGCATCGGTATGATTAGCTGCCGGAGTTAATCGTTTGTGCTCGATATGAATATATTCCAAAAGATATTTTTCAAACTCTCCCCACAGGTAAGGTACCATATGGATTTGAATGCTCGGTTCAAACCAATCTCCGCCATCCGTTCCCCGCCGGTACCTCCAGGCTATTAGAAAAGCATCATCCTCAAACTTCCCGGAAATGTGGACGGAAAACTGGTGGCTTTCGAATATCTCCCAGGTGATGCCAAGGTCACTGATGGTTTTAATTTTCTCAACCGTCTTATTGCCATTTGCGTCGGTCACAATAAAATCCCAAGTTCCGAGTTCCCACCAGTACGTCCAGCCGGGCTGCAATACGCTGTATTTGATGATCGTGTTCTTGCCCCAAGGAATACGCAAACTACCCAACTGGTCCCAGGTGATCTCATCGCCGTAGTAATCGGCGAATTGCTTGCCGACATGGCCCAGGTGTTTCAGTTTTACAGAGAGGTACGGCAGCGGGGTCCGTCCCAGTTGACGGTAGTGCCGCATTCCCTGTACGCCGGGTTGTATCCAGCCCCCACGGTCAGCCATAAAATCACCGCCTATTGCTTAACACTAATGCCGTCATAACCAAAGATACCCTTACGGTGGACATGGGGAAATACCTGGTGCAAATTGCCGCTTTGTGGATAGCTGATTTCATACAGCTGCCCGGGTGCAATATTATACAGGGAGATAGCATACACGCCGGGTACGTAGCCAACTTGGCTAAAGTTCCGCAGGGAATCGGGATCGCGCATCACGTACAGCGCCATTGGAAGGTTGACGCTAATGCAGTTGAGTGTGTTGGTATTTCGCCCGGAATCGTCCGCATTTTGGCTCTGCAGGTATCCGTAGTGGGGCACCTTCGGCAGCCAGGAGGCTGTCAGGCAGTCGTTGTTCATAACTCCCAAGGCCAACATTTTGCCGGTGTAGCAGGCCTGGGCGTCAGCCGTATCCGGTCCGCCGCTGGCCCATAACACGCCTGGCATGCGTAAAGGCGCTGCATCGATATCTACTCGTAAAAATGTACTGGAGTATTTAGACATGCCAAATAAGTGATTACTTTCTGATTCCAAAATGCTGACATCCCAGGAGCCCGGAAACATCCGGACGCTGTTTCGGCTGGCTGAATATACCGTGCCTCCATTCCATGCGCCTACTTTATTGGCATTGGCTACCGCAATATGCTGAAAATACCCCGGTTCCAATTCCAGACTAAATAGCAGCAGGTCGCTCGGATCGCTAATCGCATTACAATACAGACGGTAATTGTTGCATGGCTTACAGGGAATGCCGACACCAATGACTTCTTGAGTGGATTTTAACTTTGTAGCATTAGGTTGATCAAACCAGTATCCGCTGATTGGTGTAGAACTATAATTAGTGGAGCATACCAAACCTATGCCATATGCATTATCACTTGTGGCATTTAGTTGAGTCTTGAATATTGGTTTTCCGTTAGCAGACCTAAAGCAAGCATAAATATCGCCTTTCTTGATAGTTAATCGTTTACCATCAACACCTGGCGTAATTATGGTTTGTTTTCTGACAGTAAAATTCCATGTGTTGCCAACCTTAAAGAATGTTGCATTAGGATCATCACCATCTTTAAAATTAATACCCGCCAACACGGTTATGTTTTTTTCTAAGTGGATGAATCCATCTCCAGACGACATATTTACTTCTGCAGACCAAGGGCCGCCGTTTATTCGATATTTTATGGTGCATTCCATATGCAGACTACTGACCACAGTTATTTCCCAAAAATCTTTGTCTTCACCCAAATATTCTTCAGGGCTTTTTATCGCAAAGGAAAACCATGCTTTAGTCGAAGTGTTTCCCGGAGAAGGTATGGCATGTTCTACACCACTTCCCGGGGTTACTACGGTTTCACCGTCTAAAGGGGTATCATCCGTCAGGTTCTCCAAGACAGACCAGCCACTAGCTAATGCAAAGTCTCTCATTTTGGTCAGAACCTCATTAGGGCCAAATAAATTTTCATACATCTGAAAAGCCATTATTACTCCTCCAATCGTATGACACAGTTCATGGTCTCGGATTTCTTGGCAATCCGGCGCTGCGTGGCCAATAGCGTGCCCGGATCGACCACCCGGGTAAAGCCGTGTGGATAGTGAAACTGCCGGCCTTCCCATCCGCAGGGGATGACAAGGTGCATTTTCCCATTAAGCAGCTGCTCGCCATAGCGTGCCACTTTCATGCTCGGCCAGTAGATTCCCTTCAAATCACCCAGGATGGCTCTTTTAGGATTGGCCGTGTTCTCATTCTGCATGAGCCTTACGGGTTCCAGCTGGTACTTAATGAGATGCTCATCCGATGTGTCATAAATATTATTTAACTCCGTTAAGTCCAAGTGGGTTGGATAAATGGTATATCGTAGGCCTGCAGGCTGTTCGGGTTCCTTATTGGCAAAATAGTAAATCGGAACTGAGCCGCCGCTTCTTTCCGATAAAATTTCTTTGGTTATGGCCCAATTAGCAAAACATTTCCAGGTCCCGTCCGGCAGCATGGCCTGCACCTGGGAAAAACAGTCGTTATCATTCCAGGTGCCGCCTGTCCACGGAGCGGCCGCATACATCATATTCCCATGGCTTAGATTGATGTTGCCTAAACCGTAATTAAATTTATATCCGGCTTCCAGTGTTGGATAGCTGGACCCCGGATAGTAGTATGGTTCCACCACCGGTACGGCGCCTGAGTTACTGCCCACAATGACGGCAGGAAAAGCATACTCCGTAGGATTGTGATTCGGCAGCATAAATCCTACATGGGCCACGTCCCAGTAGTCCCTATTCTTTATCACAACGGTCAATCTGTGCCGGTCTTTGACCAGCCACATCGTAGCAGTGCCGTCAATGAAACCGCCTATATCGCAACCGATGGCGGGAAACCCCACGCCAGGGTACGGCGGCGGTGTCCAGTTGATCGGATAGGCGTCTCTTGTGTTGTAGTATTTGATAGGTTTCGGCTTTACCGGCGGCCTGGAGGCACCAGCCAGCTCATCCCAGTTTAACTGCTCGGAATACTGCTTGAACACACCGAAAAAGAGAGCTTGGCTGCTTCCTTCAAATATTTCCGGCGGATCTGCAAATACATAGGTTTGTGTGCCGGCGGCATTTTCTTTGCGAACGCCAACTTTATATTTAAAATCCTTGGTTACTTCATGTTCTTCCCATTCATAGGAGATGGACGGCACTGTTACCCTAAGTCCTGATGTGGTAAAAGGAGTTCCTGGCGGCAAATTTAGTCCATTCTTGCTATATATAAACTTGGAAGTAATAGCGTCTTTATTGCCTAAAACTGATCCTTGAAACCAGTTTTTATAGCTTGACCCTTTGTACATGGCGGCTGACATGAGGCCGATATAAAGTTTTTCGCCCGGCTGCCACCCGTGGGCCCTGAGGATTGTGCCCCGGGGCCACGGTTCATGTCTGACCAGTTCCCATGCATCCTCGCCGTGGATACTGGAAGATGTTGTATAGTTGACAATCAAATCTATAGCCCGGTCAAAATCCCACACCGGCACCTTAACATATGTAGATGGCATTGTCCCCTCCTAAAACCACTCAATGGCAAAATATTCGTCGTTGTCTCGGCGGTGGACGTTGCTAAACACTTTATATGGCCGACCTTCGTGAATTAATGTATCTTTTGCCGCCAGGTCCTCACGGTTGCCAATGAAATAGATGCCGGCCAGTTGTCCAATAACCCCGGCAGGATAGGTTTCATACAACAAGAGAGGAAACATGATCACGTTTTCTATGGTTAAGCTGTTGTCAAGCACAGTCAGTACGTTAGTAGGCTTCGTATTTTGCGGCCAAACACACAGTTTCTCAAATTTAAGGGCCGTTTCACCCGGTCCTTTATTCTGCGCAGCTCGCCAGGTGCCATCCGGCCTGCGGATTCTCAGGGAAGTGGTATCTTGTGCCGGCGTATCAGCAGTTGGTACAGTTCCCAAAGCCCCCAGGCCTCCGTAGGAGTCAGATCCTGGATTCATGAAGCCACTGTGCCCGGCGGAGGTGCTTGACCAGGACTTGCCCTGGATATAGCTGCCGCCTATGGCCAAAGGATATGGGTATTGGCGCTCTACGGCCACGGGTTTGAAAAATCCCATATAACAGCACTCGTACTGAGTGGATAACTGGATTATCAAAATGAATCGGGACGTGGTGGCTGTTAGCCAGCAATTCAGGCGTGAAGTCTCAACCAGGGGTATAATGGGTAGATATTTATGGTAGATTGCTCCCGGCTGCTCTTCCCACTCCAGGCCGGAATCGTATCCGGCAAACCCATTGAGAACGATAGCGGCATCCGTGCCGGCAGCACCGCTAGATTCTATCTTTATTCCGATATATATTTCATCTTTACCGTCGCCCACGCCCTTCAGAATAGCTTTATCCGTTATGGCTTCCACGGTGGCGGGTCGGATCAGCGTCCATTGGTTATTCGTTCCGAAGTTTTTGGGATCGGTCAAGAAGGTTATTACTGTTTTGACTAATTCCAGAGAACTATTAGCAACAAACTCTATTGCGGCCATGGGATACCTCCTTTTTTGGGGCATAACAAAACCCCCGGTGTTATTCCGGGGGTTTAACTAATTTGTTTATTTTTCGGTTGCAATGACTTCTTTCCATTCGTTTAAAATATATTCTCTTAGGACTATAACTGGTTGCCATCCATTTACAAGTTCAGTTCTTATTGCAATTCTTTTGGCGTTTTTAAACTCATCAACTAAATCTTTATCAATGGAGGCTTTTGCATGATACGAATATATGAAAGGTTCTCCTGTTGGGATTGCTTGTATATTTTGGATACTAAATTTACGTGATGGGTTATTATCTACTTTAATTTCAATAGTAGTTTTTGCAAGAGCAAACTCTTTTGTTGTACGTTTATTAATAGAAATTTCATATTCAACTGAATCTAAGTTTATAATCTTAGTCAACAAAATTGAATCAATTTGTCCCGCAACATCATTTTGACTGCTGATTCTCTGACCTTGAGTAAAATCATCTGTACCTTTCGTTAAATGAGCGTTAGCTACACCCATTCCTAACATTATAATTAAACTTAGAACGATCCCAATCCGCTTCAAATCCATCACCTTTTTTGCTTTTACTGTACCATTTTTTACTAGATTAAGTCAAATTTATCATCGAATATTTAATACCCGCCTAATAGTTCCGGCATCGTCTTTAATGTAGTTCAGTAAAGCTTTTTTACCTTCCCTAGTTTGTATGAATTTACCCATTATGTTTGGATCAAGGATATTCATAATACTAAGTGGTATTGTTGCACTTGAACTATTACTATTGTTATTTACTAACGAGATCAATTCCTGTGGACCTTTGATGTTTTCTCCCGAAAGTGAGCCGCCAGCAGCAAAACGAGGAATCATTCCTGTTGGAACAAGCCCGTTGTTTAGTCGCTCAAGAAATGCCGAACCATACTTTCTCACAGCAGCCCCGCGCATAACAAATTCCCCGTTGGCGATACGAACAAATTTTTGCAAGCTTCCAACCCAGGCAAGGATACTGTCAGACGTTTCAGTACCTGGACCGTTAACCTTGCCACTATCCATACTACCACCTTCGGCAAAGGAACCATCTACTTTTAACGGACCTTGTACAGGCGTTCCATTAACAGTTGGTCTAGAATGAGAAGGTAACCCCAAGCCAAACATTTCCATAAAGCGTTTAGTCATTTCTTGTGCATATATTTTTTGAATAGACTGCAAAACAGTTATTGCTAAATTTCTAACAGCATCGCCGAGATTTTTGCACTCAATTATGCCTCGTTCGAAAAAATCAAGTAGACCATCTTCTAAGGCTTGTTTACTGGCTTGATGTATTTTATCGAGAATCGTAGGTGTTTTAGATAATTCCCGATTTAGCTCAGCCGCTTTTGAAAAGTTTATAGCATCTGTCATATTTCCATTAGCTTGTGCTTCAACAGCTTGCTTATAATACTGCGAAGCTTTCTCTGCTGCCTTAGCCCTTGTCGCCGTATCAATCTTATCCTGCTTCTGCATATTAGTCAAACTACGGTCAGCATTGATCATGGCGATTTCGTTCTGCAGTTCTGCGTCGATGCGGGCAATTACGGCATCGGCAAAATCATTAACGGATTTCACAATCTGTCGGAGCAAGGCCTTTGCAGCATTGGATAGCTCTGTTCCTTCCCCGGCCTCTTTCGCAATCCGCTGTAGCTCGGCAATTATTTTGTCTGTCTTGGCCTTATACTGAACCGAATACTCGTCAGTAACATCAGCAGCTTTTTTCGTGCCGGTAGCCAATTCATTCATTAGGGTTTCTTGGGTGGTTACCAGTTGGCCGTTAGCAAGTTCAAGATCATTTTTGGCTTGCTCAAAATCAGCTTGGGCCTGTTTAATATCATACCACTTGTTTACTGTGTTTACCGCACCAGCCTGACCTTCGGCCTGAAGCTTCGTTACAAGTGCTTGCTTCTCCCTTGCGTTACGCAGCCGGTTGGCCTCTGCTGTTTTACCTTGTGCCTCAAGGAGTTGTACTTCCATATCGCTGACTTTATCCAGCAATTCCTTTTGTGCTTGTGCATCCTCAAAACCTAACTGTTGTAAGGCTTGAGCTAGTTTATCTCGGGCAGCGGCAATTTCCGTCCCCTTCTGAACAATTTGCGTCTGAAGATTTATTGGGTCTTCGATACTAGATAGGTTATTATTCTTTGATAACTCTTCTAGGTGCTGCCGTTCCTCTTCCAGTTGTGCAATCTGCGCCTCAGCAATTGCCCTAGTAATAAATGCAGTTTTCCTTGAATATTCGGTCCGACCAATGGCCGGTAATTCTTCGCTGGTAAAACCGCCTTCCGTTGCTTGTTTGCGCTGATCTAGGCTTGTCTGTTGTTTTTGTAAATCGTTGATGTAAGCTTGCAGGGTTTGATTGCTGATAGCTTCAGCTAAAGCTATTTTGGCTTTTGCCAAGGCTTCCGCATCATCCTTTTGATTTTTAAGAGTCAGGTCTCCCTGGCCTGATGTTTGAAGTCCTTTGCCGCTCATATCTAGATCAAGGTGCGGCCCCCAATTGGCAATAGCTTCCGGACTATTCGATGCACGTTGCTTCACTTCATCAGTAACCGCAATGCCAAAATCCTTGGCGAGTGCTATTATACGCTGCCGAGTTGCTGGATCTTCCATTCCCTGAACAGAAATATCAGCTTTTGTTCCACTAACATGGCCTCCCCATTCTCTAAGACCACTTGTAACAGTTACTGCGCCGCCTTTAAAACTTGGATCAATTTCCGCAAGAGCATTAAGTGCAGTAATAAATTTTTCTAATTTATTGAAAGCTGCTTTATCCATCCCTGCAAGATTGACGTCGGGGTTGACGTTATATACCGGAGCCCGATTATATATCGAATTAGGGTCTTTGTCCTTGCCAATGCGATTTGCAAGGTTGGTTGATTGCTCCCAATCTTCTTTTTGTTTAAAATAATTATTTTTTGCTTCGCCAGCTTTATTTAAGTTCTCATATAGCTTAAAAGCTTGATCGGCTGCAAAACCAATAGCTACAGCCAGAAGTCCCCAGCCAGTCGTAACCAAAAGAGATTTGATTACAGTGCCCGTGGTTATTAGAGTTGCCTGAAATGCTCCGCTTGTTGCTACCAGCATTCGAAAAACAGAAAGCTGATATTGAAGTTGTAACAAAACATCTGCCAGAATCGGACGTAGCCTACTGATTGCCATCCAGGCTAATATCGTAAAAGATACCTGAGCAGCATTATCAAGGATCAATTTTATAATACTCAACAATACCGACGCTGGTCCAGATGCCAGTCTTGCTAAAGTTACGGAAAATTTTACACCATCACGTAACAGTCCTGCTATATATGTACTAACACTCTTAAAATCATCAATCAACTCTGGGTTTAACTTTACTGTTTTGAGAGTCTGCCCGGTTTTAGTTACTATCGTCTCAGTAACCAATAACCGATCTGTAATTGCGTCCAGTCCTTGCTTAAGTAGATCAGTAAACGGTTCAGCGCCCTTTGCACTGACCTGTTGGAACACAGTTGCTAACCGATCTATTTTTCCCTTTAGTGTATCAGGATAGAGCTTAACAATCTCAGCAAAACCACTGAGCTTATCTTCCAGATATTTAAATAACCCTCCAGCACTCTGCTTGGCCTTCTCAATATCAGCGTTGGTAATGCCGAGTGATCGGGCAACTTGGGAATTCTGATCAATGTTTCCGCTAATCATGCTTCGGAGTTCTTGGATTACCTGCATTCCTTCATTGCTAACCCCAACCATCATTGTTTTGACTGCTTTAGTTCCAATAACGGTAAAATCAACAATTTCCTTCATGTTCATTTTTTGGGTTAAGCCAGCACCAACAACTGCCTGAAAGGTTTCGGTTAGTTCGTTTAGCGGTAACCCGATTTGACCGCTCGCCTGCGTTAAATCACTTATGGCCTTGTTGCTAAGAGCAAGAGCATCAGGCAGCTTCGTAGCCTCGCCATTTAACTTAGTCATGCTCATGAGCACGCCGGCAATCCCTAGTCTGCTTATTTCAGTTTGCTTTTCAAAATTAATTCCTGGCTTAACAAGTGCAGTGAAGGCTTCTTTTATCTTATTTAATACCAGAGTTATTCCGCCAGCAACAATTGTTACATTCGCCAGCTTTTGCCCTAAAGACTCGGCGCTTTTACCGGCCTGATTTAAACTATCAGAACCGCCCTTACCGGATGCGCTGATTGTGTTACCGCTTTGTTTCGCCGCTCCGGCCACCTGTTTCAGGGCGGCTATGGCCTGAGCATTTTCTGCCGATATTGTTATTTGTATTCTTGCCACGCCTACCCCTCCACAAGTTTAGAAATATAATTATCCATATCGTTCTTATCAGCCCAGACTGCGGCGCGCACATCATACATATAGTCAACACGCGCTTGAACGGCATCAGCATAGAAAAAGAGCATCTGCTCCAGCGTGTAGTTCATTATCTCGCTGAATTGATGCCCTTCTCTTTTTAAAGTTTTTACGATTTGGTTCCAGGTTGTGCCTTTTCCTTGATCCGCGCCATAATCGGTCGCAGAGTTTTCGTAAAAAAACCGAGATGCCGCTCTACTATAGTCAATAGAATTTGGCAAGCCTCTTCCACGTTTGGACCTTTTTCTTCGTCAAGGAAGAATTCTTTGGGTTGCCTGCAGTAGATCGCTAAAACGTCTACAACCTCATCGAAATGAGATTCAATGAATTCATTGACCTTATTTACAACCATATCATCAATTTCTAAAGTAGCCATTCCGTCAGCCTGCTCTCCCGCTTCAACCTGAATGCCGTTTCTGGCTTCTAGCAGAGCAAAAACGCCCACTCCAATCGAATTAATCAATGAAACTACTTTAGGTAATTTTGCAAAGGAAAACGGCTTAATGACAACGATTTCCCCGCTGTCCAAGGTAATATCGTAATCCGGAATTAAAATATCCAGATCGTTTTTTTCAGACATGCTCATTCCTCCTATAAAAACAATTAAAAGAGCCGCCGTAGCAGGCGGCCATTACATTACTTTAACCAGTTTATAAAACGGCTCATCCGGATGATCCTGACGATCCGAAATGCAGGTAGCCTGAATAGGATATGAGCCAAACTCTGTACCGATCAGTCCTGTTAAATCGCCGTTGGGCTTCATACTGACCTTCCAGAATTCGCCATTATAGCATGGCCCCTTGTTCGGGTCGCCGATAAACAACAAGCGTCCTTCAATCCGGCCTGCAATAGCCCCCATTATCTTAGGGAACTTACCTTTAGCTACATGATAGCTAGCGACAACCTTGGTGTTTTCCGGAATAGTCGATGTCGGTAAAATATTGACAATGCCGGCGCGGGCCTCGACTTCATAAACATGGTAGTCGCGGCCTTTTACATACGCGCCGCTGGCTGCCGTTGCCGTAAACTTGTAGATTTCATTTGATACAAATTTCTGTCCAGCAGCAGCGTTGAATTGAACTGTGATTCCTTTCTCTAGGACTTGCGCGGAGCCGTCCACTTCGATGTCTGCGCTGTAAGTACCCGCGACAGAGCCTTTCGTCCACTGGAACTTGCAGCCGGCAATATCGCCGGCAGTTGTATTGGCGGCAGTAATTCGGATATAGTAATCCGCCGATTCCGTTCCCGTGTATGCCCCCCCTGTGGTCAGCGTCCCGTCAGAAGCGTTATTTGTCATCATTGCAGCCGCACTGATCGCTGCCGGCGTTGCGTTCAGCGGTGTAAGAATAACATCGGAAATATTATAGTGCGGCACGCGAAGTACGGAATCCGGTGATACCGTATAGATCTCGCCGGCAACGGTTTTCTCTTCCTGGGTTTCCACTCCCGCTTCGCCGTACAGGCCCATGGACAAATTGGCTGGGTCATATTCGGTGAAGGTCATGGCGATCCGGGCAGCGACTTGTGTTGTAACTTCCGCCATAAGTTCTCTTGCCCGATTCATGCTAGAATTTTTGGCAATGCTTGTTACTTCCGTGGTCAAATTAAAGGCATCCACGTTGCCGCAATGATGCAGTATCCCGGTAGGTACTCCTTGTCGGTCAAAGCGCTCAAAATATATGGTACCTGCCCCCAGCATCAAGTCCTCGGCATTGGAGCCGGACTTTGTCGCAAATAATTGTAGGTCAAGTGAGTCAAGCTTGAATTCGTTCATATTTGCTTTTCCTCCATTCAATTGTTAATATTACGCGGCATCCAAAGCTTGGCCGCGTGATTGTTCCCGCTGAAGCAATACCCGGACAATCGATTTTTGCTGCCAGCTTCAGGTCTTGAAGCAGCTTATCTGACCATTCCCGCAAACAGCTTAAAACCGCCATTTGAGCATCATGCTGCTGCTGATAGACGTCATCAGCTTCCACCTCATCAGATAAAACCCATAGATCCACCCATAAAGTTATGTCACCACTATTCGAATTATGGACTGATAAATTAGCTTCCTGATCCCATTGCACTTCACAACAGGGATATTCTTTGGCGCTGCCTTTGCTTCCAGGGTATACATACCAGTCAGCAAAGGCCGGCCGCAGGGCAAGGAAGTCGCTCAAATGTTTAGCTACTGGCCACCAGTACATGTCAACACCGTCCTAAGGGAATTGATACCGGGTATTTCATCTTTTGACTACCGCCGCCTAATAGGGTTTTCGCTGTTACCTGGCTTTCGAGCTCAGCTACTCGCTTGGCGTAGATCCGGCGCTTAAGCTCATAGGCATCGGCTTCATTCTCGCCGCCGGCACCGTTATTCATAGAGGCATTGAGAGCAATCGACATGAGCGCATAACACATGGCCAGCATTTTAATCTGATACGGAGCTGGAACGGGAATCCGGGCAGGATCGACGTCAAGCCGCAGGGCCAAGTCCTCAATATACTGAGTGCTGTCAGCAATGTCTTCCTGTTTGATAAGTCCTTTTAAGAGTTTGTCTCTCACTTCAAATGGATCAAAATAGGCTATCATGATCAAACACCTCCGATCTGCTCAAGCTGGGCAGCCAAATCACGCATGGCATTATCAAAAATGGCCTGGATTTGTGTTGGCGCTGCGTCAGCGGCTTCGTATAGAAACTGATCTTTTTTAATCCCTGGATTGGTTACACCGAAGGCATAAGTAAAGCCACCTTCATGGAATCGGCCAAAAGGGGCTGAGCGCCAGTTAGCGGTATTCGGTGAGGTGGCAAACCGTAGCATTTTTTTGTTTTTGGGAAAGATATTGAAAGCCTTATGGTGTGGGCCGTAAAGCCCTGACCCCTCATGCAGATAGCGAATATGCGGCGCTGTTGCTTCATCCAGGTATACAATACCGTCACCTGTATTTTTATCAAAGGTATAACGGATGGCCCTGTCGGTTTCGCCGGTAATGGTCCGAAATTTGTGCTTTGCCCTGGCAAGCTGAACAATTAGCCGCAGCGACTTTCCCATGGCCGACTTCATAACCTTTTCAGATACTTCCGGGGCCTTTTCTGCCATGAGCAGCAAAGCTTTATAATCCAGGCTAAAACTTACGGCAGCTCCGTCACGACGATCTGACATTAGGCTACGTCTGCAATAAATACAGAATCAATGCTCTCAAAAGATGGCAGACAGACAGCTGAAACAATGGTCAAAGCATTTACCGGATGTTCCTCAACGTAAGTGGTTACAGCCACGCCGGTATTCACAATTTCAACTTTTGCCCTTGACTTGCCGCTCATAAGATCTGCTTCTTCCGGAGTTGTACCAAAAAAGGTATTGCCAAGATTGCCTTCGGGAATTAGGGTAAACACATCATCGGGGAAGAATGGCTCGGAATTGCCGCCGACCTCGGTTAAATATTTCTTATTGTATACGGCCACCGTCAAACCGATTTTATCCACCAGGTACTGCTGCAAAAGCTTATCGGTCATTATGATATTTTGTCCACCGGAGGGATTCATGTCAAGCTTAATCTTTTTATTTTTCATGAGATAATTCCATGTCTTACGGGTACAAATTGCCCGGGTTGGGCGAATGCCTGTATCTTCTTCGATAAGATCCTGCCATTCTTGAATATTGGCTATCGGATCGGAGTTTTCGACATCCGACCACACTGCAGTACCTGTAAGTGCCTTTTTATGACTGGCTTTGAATTTATAATCGTAATCATAAGGAACACCATTTGCAGAGACAGAGATGGTACCGCTATATAGCAGCTGCATGCGCATGCGCTCGGCAACTACGTCACTGCCATTAATCAAATTCGTTATATCGTCGTAGATATTAGCCAAAATTGGTTTGACAACTTCATTGTTAGAGGCGCTCACTGCCATAAGCAGCTGCTGGCGCTCCTTTTCGCCAATGCGCATAGACTCACGGAAAAACGGCATTTCGGTCTCAAGCTTCGAAACACCAATGCGGTCCCGTAAAGTTGCTTTAGTATCAAAGGCGGCCGACGCCAACATTACCGGCAGGCTTTTGCTGCCTTTAAACCATTCTAAGTTTAAGCCCAGACGCTTTTTGTTAGGGAAAAGCACACTGCCTAGATACGGAATTTTGTTCGACGTGGTTTCTGTGTAGTACGTAGCAATTTCCTTAGGGTTTATTAAATCAAAAATATCCATTAAGTAAATTCCTCCTCGCGGTTAATTATTTTAAAAAGGTAATTCGACCTTTAAGAGCGGTTACTGCAGCTGGATCGGGAGCAGTTGGCAACTTAGCTACGTTAATAAAGCCATGAATAATCATGGCACCGGCATGCGGACCATACGTTACATCGACGTCATTAAACAAAACGCCTTCCGCATCAGCATCATTTTGAACATTGACCTTAGTACCAGGATTAGCAAGTGCACTGCTGCCGTTTCCGCCAATTATCGTGCCGGCCGGGATGATTTTTTTACCATCAGAATTGGCAACAACCCCAGCATCATCCATCGTTACAGCTACCGCTACGTAGTGGTCTGGAAATTTTAATATCTCTTTTTTGTTCCCAAAGTCTGTTTGTGTAAATTTCATTTATCTCGCCCCTCCAAAATATATTTCAGCCCCTTTTGCGTCTGGCTGAGTGACGGATTTAGCAAGTTCTTTACCCAGGCTTCCACTTGTTTCTTTGTCGCCGGCTCCGCCGCCATTGCTGCCCCCGCCCGGGTTCTGGGAATTTACCGCCGCCCAAGCGTTGCCGGTCAGCCATCCTTTGATACCATCATCAACACTGGATTCTTTGCCGTCAGCGGCGGTAAAGGTAAGGCTGTCGTCTTCACTAACTTTGAGATTGCCTAATAACAGTTTTGCTATCTCCTGTGGGTTATGGACTTTACCAGTTAGACCGGCAATGACAGAATTAGTTTTCAAAAGATCATGCCGACGACTGCGCTCCTCGGCGATGGCCGTATCTTTCTCTCCCATTTCCTTTTTGTACTTTTTATCGAGAGCATCGTATTTACGCTGGAGAGCAGCATCTGCGCCTTTTGCTTTGGAAATGGTTTCAAGCTCAGCGTCTAAATCCTCAACATCTTCATCAATGCCCAGGTGAGTCATAATTTTTGAGTATTTTTCTTGGGCTGTTTTTAAAGATTTTTCGGTTTCGGTTAATTTGGTACGCACTGTTTTGTTATCTGTGGTCTTTCGCTCAATTTCAGTGCGGTAAGCCACTTCCATGGCCTCGACAGTAGCAGCATACTTAGCGCCGTCTGGCTGCTTCCTGAGAAATTCTAACAGAGCTTCTTTAGTAACGGCATCGTTAAACAATTGTAACTTGAACAAATTTAATTTAAACGGTGGACGCCGAATTTGTTTATTTTTCAAAATGATTCCTCCTTTGTTTAAAAGCATAAAAAATACGCCTTTCGGCGCTACGTTTATTGCGGACACTTACGCATCCGGATCACGCTCCTTTCTTAGATATAAATTTAAATTGATATCCTCGACTGGTTTTATATTTACCCGATAAGCAATGAGTTATATGGGTACGATTAACTCCCAAACTTCTTCCAGCTTCAGCAATAGATTTAAAAAACAATATTTCTCCATTATTAGGGGAAATTGCCAATATTTCTTTTTCCATTGCAATCGGGCTTAAAAGATTATTCTCGCGCTGGTGCTTAATATTATCATGTTTGGTAACCCATTCTAGGTTAGTAGCATCATTATTTGTCTTGAGCCCATCTTTATGATTGACTTCAGGTAATAAAGATTCGTTGTTTAAAAATGCGATCGCAACTAACCTATGAACCTTGTATTCTGTTCTCTTCCCGTTTCGTGATAGTCGAATCTTAGGATAACCATAAGCATCTAATCCCTGTTTCATTATGCAAGACCGTTTTTGCTTGCGGTAATCTAAGCATTTGATTCGCCCCATATTGCTTACCTGATATATTCCTTCATATCCCATCACATCTTTCCATATCTCCAAATTGACCTTCTCCTTTGATTTTTGCAAATAAAAAAGAGAAGGTAGCAGGTAATTATCCTGCAATCCTTCTCAAATCACACAATTAAGCGGCAATAGAAAAACCGCCCAACATCACACTAGGCGGTTTACTTCAGGTTTGCCCTGGTCTCCTGTATTAAGTTGCCATCCTTATCCAGTTCCCGAATCACTGCGAAGGACGCGAGCTTTTTATCAACAGGATTCATATCACTGTCAAAATAATAAATTTCAGACGAAACACCACCACTTGGTGTAGGCCCTTTATGAATCTCTTTCATCATAAATCAAGTGCCTCCTTGATCCATTTTGACCGATTAGGAAATGTAGTTTTAAATGCTTGGCAAATACACGGATTGAGATACTGAGCAATGGCGTCAGCAAAATCTTCAACCGGACTATTAGCTGCGGTAGCATAATCAGAGCAATATTTGTGACCTGATAGTACTTTATCTTTTTCAATTATATCATGCCACAAATTGGAAGTCGAGATCCTTTGTATATTGTTCTTAACCCCTTGTATCTGGTCATAGTTATGGCCAGCTTCATGCGCTATCGTATGATCTTTGAAAAAATCGACCTGCTGCTTTTTAAATTTCTTATAATCCTCTTCGGATACTTTGCCTTTTGCCATAAGGCAATTTTTCTCAGCAAAAACGACAATGCGCCCATTCCCGCCCACTGCAAAGGAAAAAAAGTTCTTTATCCGATATGTTTTCTCCCAGTATTCATCATGCGGATTTCGGTAATCCACAATCTGTATTTCTTTGACGGTTTGTCTAAGGTCATCTGGGAGAGAATCAATTCCCTCTTTTACATCTTCTATGGTTAGCGGCTGTACTTTTTTATTCAGTTGCGTAGGACACACAATGTTAATATTTTTGTACTTTTCAATGGTGCCTGGCCGGTCTTGATCGCCATAAAACTGATAGGATGCAACCTTTTCCGGAGGAGAAGATTCTAAGGCCGGCTGTAAATCAGCAAACTCCGCCTTGTTCAGCCGGGATGCCGGATTCTCAAAGCCGCTCCAACCACGCAAGAGCTTCTGCCAGTCGGTACCCCTTTCATAGGCTTTAGCCCCATCGATACCGAATAAAGCTTTTCTCTGTTGATCGGTAAGGGTATCAATATACTTCCTTGCACCATCCGGGGTAAACGGTGCGCTGATGTCAACCTCATCGAAGTAAACGACCTCTAAACTACACATACAATGCGGATGTCGTGGAATAGAGGGCACTTTATCTTTTGGATAGATCCCTTTCCCATAGCCGACATCCATATTGGCACATACGTCGCATTGATCAAACGGCACGTATTTATGCCGGTTACTTAGTACCCACCGATAACCAAAGACCAGTTCGTCATTCTGGGTTTCCAGGATAAAACCGTCAAACCAGGCACGGCTGTTTTCAGACCGTGCAATCCGGTCCGCATAAAATCTGGATTTTTCCTGGACGGCAGCCCATACTGCCTGATCCAGAGCAATTGTATTCAGCTTGCCAGTTGCTTTGACTATTGCCTCAGCTTCTTTAAACAGTTTTTTATAGGTCAGCATCAAATCGGTATTAGGAGTGCCTGCTGCGTTTCGATTTGTGATTTTATCCATATTGGACTTGGCTGCAGCTAACGCCTTGTTAAATTCCTTGAGGTCTGTAACATTACCGGTAGCTACGCGCCGGGCAGAGTCCTTCAGCCGCTGGAGATACTTTGGCAATTCCGCCGGCTGAATCACATGCTTACCGGTATTGTACCCGTCATAGAGCTGCATAGAGAGCTTTTCCAGACCTTGTTGTTTATTCAATGAGGTCTGAATTGTGCTGACGATAGCTTGACGCATAGCTTTTTCGGTCCCATGTAAGCGAGCAGATAAAGTCATTTTGTCATGAGACCAGGGAATTTTGCTAAGGCTCTGTATAATCCGCTCCTGTGCAGCTGCGTCAACACGAATGGAGGTAGATATGCCGTAGCCGGCCAACGCCATTTTATATATGGAATTTGCAATGCCATCCGCCATAACCTCGGTGTATTGGCCTTGCTTTAATGCCATATCCACGGCTTTACTGACCGCAACCCCGTTGGCCAATAGCTCCCTAATCGAATTAACCAGCAAGTTTCCTTCTGCATCCAGGCTATCGCCGTATTCTTTCAATGCAGCCAACAAAGCCGTTACATATTCTTTGCGCTTAGCCATAATTAACCAGTAGCGGATGTACTAAACACATCTGATTGTTCTTGCTCTTCTTCCTGCTGCTCAATATGTTCAATAACAGCGTCAAAGCGATCCTCAGGAAGATCATTAAGGTAGACAACCGCGGCTTTTTTCTTAACTTCCATGTTGAACTTGCCGCCGATCTGAAGGTCAAGGGCTTTGCTTACCTCATCGAGAGCCGCCGAAACATCAACAATGCCAAAGTCATCTGAATACTTACAGGACAAATCAACTGAGCTATTTGTCCAAAGACCAAATACTTCGGCAACACTACGTTCGGCTTCCTCACAATTCAGAGCAAAATCAGTTAGAACCTGGTTTGCTTGTTCGAAGTCCCATTGTTTAGCAATACCACTTTCTTTGGTTTCGACACCGGTTACGTGGCTTAACTCAGCCATCCTATATATTTCCTCGATAAGGTCTTTACGTTCAGATCTCAGCTGCTCAAGCGGCCCCGTGTCCATAACAATATAACCAGGCTGATTTGGGAGTGAGCCATCCCAACCAAGTACGTTTTCAGTACTTACTATAATTTCTTTAATATCGCTTTCGCCCTCTGGCAATGGGTAGATAAGGATATTAAAAGCCTGGTTCCGAATAATCTCATCGATTTCGGAACAAAGGTTATACAGCCGCTGATTAGTTTTAGCGATATTATAAAACTCAGATTGCGGTAATACTTTGCCCGGTTCCATCGGTTTACTGTATAAAGGGATGACCGGCAGCCGCCCCAAATTATGATTATTAGTTATCTCTTCTCCGTTTGCATACTGACAAGACCACGTTGTAGTTGTCCATTTCCATGTGTCAGTAGCAGTGTCCGAAGAACTCGTTTCAGAGGCTACGGTATAAGAAAACTCAATTAATCGGCCGGCTTTATTAGTTTTATACTCTTTGACTTGGTTACGCTGCACGATGTACGCATAAGGCAAAGCCCTTTGCTTCAATACATCAGCCATGTTGCCAGGCTGCTCAGACACATTATCGATTACGATAAAAGCAACCGCCTGCAGTTTAGCGATAAGGGCAGCTCGTTTCATAAAACGAGTAAAGGATGTTCCAAGCGTATCTGCATCTTTGACAAACTCGGAAAATAGGGCGTGATCATTCCATTCTCGTTCCGGTTCTTTGCGAAATACAGGATTGACATGACTGTTGACTACCGGCGCCACGTAATTAAGATAATACGCTAACGCCTTGCGCCTGGCGTATTTTTCTGGTGTTTCCCTGGGATGCGGGACCAGATAGGAACCATCCTTGAATCCGCCCTCGCCGTAGTAGGCATCCTTCAAAAAATTATAATCATCAATTGGAGTTATTTCTATTACACTGCGAACTTCAGCCAAATGATCACCTCCTTAGAATAATGTTGAACGGTCAGTAAATGCTTTAAAGCGCTTTTTCGCCCGTTCAATAGCATGGTTTGCCAAGGCCAACGCCCAGAACTTGTCGCCGTGATGCTTTTCGTTGCGCTCAACTGAATAGCGGAAAGCCCCTGTTGTAGTTACTTCCCGTTTTATGGCCACAATCTGAGAAATAAGATCTCGGTCGTTAGGAATCAGAATTCCGGACCGCCCTTTCTCAAATTCTTTGTGAAGATCAATGGCCATTTCTTCTTTACTGGCATTGGTAAACGGCACCTGTTCAACCTGGTTGCCGTATTTTTTACGCATGTTCTCCGCGAGCTGCATACCAAGACCGGTTTCATCGATGCAAAGTCGCACCGGTTTAGCAACCGTCAAGTAACGTCCAATTTCTTTTTCCTGCAGATCAAAATCAGACTGCTTGTATGTAGCTAAGTGCCTTAGAATTTTACCCATACCGGTATCGTCTAAGCTGGCAAGTTCGGATGCGTCCCGCCGGCGCCCTACATCATAGCCGCCTCCGAGTCTACCTACGGTTTTCTGTAGTAGTTCTTCGAACCCCCGGGCCATCAAAATATCTTGTTCGCACAGGCCATCTTCAGCTTCATCATTCATAACGCAAGCATAAACCATGGCAAGCGGGAAGTAAGATGTGCTGTCATCAATAAAAGCACATTCAAATTCCTGCTGGAAGCTCTCTAAATCCATGGCGTTAAAGAGTTCGTGCAGTTGCTCAGTACCGAACACCTCTACACGCTGCAAGGTGGGCATGCTTGGCGCTTCTTTTCGCGCTTTGGCTACATCCTTACAGAGCAGGGAAAATTCCCACCAATACACGGTCCGGCGTTTATAATTTTTAAATCGTTTAGTATTACTCCAGATATCAAAGAACTTGCCCATTTTACCCAGCGGCGTACTAATGATTGTTAGACTGCCATGCTTTACCCGGGTAAGAACGGGAACGGCTGAAGTATAAACTGGAGCATCAAAAGAACCGAAGAAAGCGAACTCATCCAGGATAATGTCTAGGACATTGTTAGAACCTTTACCACGGATGGGGCCTTTGCCCTGAGCGATAATCCTAGTTCCCACACTTTTACGTCCAGTTTTATCTACAAATTCAAGGCTGGTTTGGTTCTCTACCAGCTTTCGCTTCTTGTAGTTATCAGGCAACGAATCGTAAATCTGCTTGGCATAACGGATTTTTTCTTTAGAGTCATCAAGTTTATAGGAGCTAATAATGCAGGTATAATCGTCAAGGTTCTGACTTCTGGCCAGCGCCCTGGCTGCCGAGGCAAAAGAAAAACCCAGCTGCCGACCTTTGAGCCAGATTTGGAAGCGCTCATAGCTTTCCAAGAATTCTCGCTGAAAGTCGTCAAACTGGATTGCTGGGTCTGATAAAAGCTCAATAAATCCGGACTCGGTTGCCAGAGCTTCTGCCAATGTTCCTGGAGTGAGTTCTTTAGGGGTAATAATTGTGGGGCCGCGTTCGATCATGTGGTATCAGCTGGCTTTCGCTGTCCAAACCGGGCCGCGAACCGAGCATTAACTTCTTCAGCTGATATGCCAACATTAACCTGAACCTGAGGACCGGCATCCTTGGCCGCCTTGGGAGTCATCAAGAATTCGTTAAGATTGATACCAAGAGTTTTACAGAGATTAGCCGCCTGCTGTATGGCTGGGTGAGCTTTCTTTTCGTTTATGATGATAGGCTCAAAGGGCTTACCGTCATCGTCAGTTCCTTCAACTGGTATCACCTGCTTGACGCTATCGACTATAACGCCGTCAAGGATAGCCTGCTCAATTAAGCGATGGATCTGGATTGCCATGGCTCCGGCCACTGCTCCGGCATCATCCTTGATCTTATCGAGTTCGCCGCGTCGGAAGGCCACCTGCCATTTCTTAATTTGCCTAAGCTCAGGCTTACAGAGATCCCGGTCAGCAACCCGTCCTTTTACGAAATCTCGGCAGGTGAGCCGCTTGGGACAGTCGGCAGTACAGGGCCGGACTGGTATTTCTGATGTGAGGTAGGTTTTGCGCTTATTGACTGCCGCTTCCTGTTTGGCTTGCTCAATCGCCTGCTGCTCTCTGACTATGAGAACATTATGCGCAGCTTCGGAAGGTACGGTAAGTAAAAGGCCGCTCTCCTGGGAAGGAGGCGGCTCCATGGATTTTATTTCATTTAAGAATTCATCGTCGAATTCACCTGTATATTGGTCTGACATTGTTATCACCTGCCTTTAGGGTAAAAAGAAAACCGTCTACTGGACGGTTAATAATCGTTGTTTTCTTGTTTCCTCGATTTTCTTCATAAACTTCCTGCTTTCATCTGCGTGCCATTGGTCATGTTCAGACGCACATTTTGGACACAAAGGCTCACCACACACAAAGCCACCCATTGTTTCATAACAATCATGCGTAGCTTGATTTCCACAAGAACACTGCCTTTTGGAGTGTTCTTCACAATAATCTAAACCGGGAAATGATACGTTTTTGCATCTACCGACCCAAGCCTTTTCAAATTTACATTGCATTATTTTTCACACCTATCATTTCTAAGCGATCCGTGGGTAAAAAGAAAGGAGCCTTACGGCTCTTATAGTTTCTTTAGGTTAATTACTATATCATTTTCATCAGTATCATGAATCACGTGCTTTACTTCATACTCCAATCCATCAATTACGACCTCATCACCAACTCTGGGAACGATTAAATAATCTATAACCTTCGTTTGAGGATTACCACAAGGATTTTCATTCTGATCTGGCCTATAATATGTTTTTAGCTTCATAATGCATCCCCTTCCAGTATTAACTAAACCCCAATTTCTCCACAGCCGCCTGCATCTCCTGCTCGCCTGGCTGCGTATAAATCTTAGTTGTCTCAATCTTCGAGTGTCCGGCAAGCTTAGCAACCATCTCAATCGGTACGCCCTTACCAACTAGATCGTGACAGTATGTATGTCTAAGCATGTGAGGGGTTAGGCCATCTACACCAGCTTTTCCGCCAATGCTTGCGCATAAATGCTGCACGCCTTTTACTGTAAGCTGTTCACCGCGTTGGGATCCGAACAGCCAAGTAATACCGGCATTATCAACCAAGTAATCAGATAAGCATTCCCGAAGGTCCTTTGGCATAGGTACCGTTCGGCGTTTATTGCCCTTACCAATCACAGTAATTGAGCCTTTGCGCTCGCTAATTATGATATCATCAGGAGTTAAGCTGACCAATTCTGAAACCCGAAGTCCAGCAAGCAGTAAGGTAAATATAATTGCCCTGTTTCTCTTGCTTTTATCGTTAAGTGCAGTCCGTATGAGTCGATATTTCTCTGACTTGTCTAGCCATTTAGGAGGCTCCTGGACTTCCTCCACCTTACGGACTTTAGCTAATGGTCTATGATTGATATAACCTTCTTCTAACATCCAGTTACAAAAGGCTTCAATGGCTGCCAAGGCTGTATTAATGCTTGCTGGCTTTAGCTTTCTAACTTCCTGCAGGTAAGTGCGATACTCTACTGCATCAATCGAGGTTATTTCCTTTGCATCAGTCGTTCCACTGTTTTCAAGAAGCCAATTCATGAACTTTTGAAGCTGTGAACGATATGTTTTAATTGTCTGTTCACTTTTGCCGGTGGCCTGCATAGCAGCCAGATAACTATCAATCATATACTCACCCCATTATACGACGAGTTTTTTTATAGATAACAGGCGGTTTAAGTGCCTATTATTGTAGTTAATTATATCAAACTCGTCGTATAATAGCAATTATATCTTGAGATAAAATTCACCGTCAGACCTCGTCAGAACTGGGCTGGAGGCACATGGGGCGCACATAGTTTTAAAATAACTTTATGTAAATTAATTCACGTAAAAAGCTACTGACTTAAGTTAGCCAGTAGCTGATATTGTTTAGATTTATTTCACAATATCATATTAACACGGCTAGAATCTTACGTCAATTTCATCTTTTTCGCATAGCCGAAAGCCCGTCAACCCCGAATATTAAAGCACTTAGCATTTCAGTTGTCTCACGATTGTCTCGATAGTAAGTACTTCGATCAATTTTTTCAACGATACAAATGTCTTCAATTTTGATCCCGTCAAAGTAAGTTGCTGTTAATATTCGGTATCTCCGCTTATCCTCTAAACGATCTGAAGAGTCACAAAAAATCTTATATATTTGCAGCATTGCTTCCACATGAGTCATAATTACCCTGGTTCGCTGGACACTACTTTTAATAGATTCAATATAGGTTTCCTTACTACAATTCCCTAATGTTTCCAAAATTTCGACCGGACTTTCCGATACAGCCGCCGTCTGTCGATCATAAACTGCGTTTTCACAATATTTTTTAAGCGAATTGTAATGTCTGAGCAGCATTCGAGTGTTCCAAAGCCGCATATTCTTTTGCTCTCGTTGTTTTTCTTTCCATTGCTTCTCCCATGCCTCTAAGGCTGCTTTGGCTCCTGCTTCAGCTGCTAGTTTTATAATATCGGCTTTATTTATTTCCATCATCCCCTTTCCAGCTAGCCTTCTTCCTTGCTAAATTCTTTAACAACTCCTTAACTTGCTCGCCAAACGGTGCCAGCCATCTAGCCGCCTCCGCTTTATATTCTTCAATCGACTTCCAGCCACAATCCCCAGTAGGATCGATATGTGGGCGAATCACATACCCGCCACCCTCTGTCGGGAAAAGTCTGGTACCTACACACCGAAACCCGAGCAGCGCATCCCACAGCTTAACATCAACCTTATCGGCTTCAATCAAAAGTATTACCCAGAGATCACTATCTTCCTGAAAGTCCGGCCGTGGATCCTGAAATACCTTTCCCAGAGGATGACGGTTTTCTGGTTTATTCAATTCATTTCGCGCCGTTGCCTGAACCGTTGTTAATGGCGGTACCGGCGAGCTCCGGAAGGATGATGCCGGCAGTGGTTCTCCAAACAAGCTTTTTTGTTGCGCAAGAGACATTTTATCCCCCCGTTCTCAATAAGAAGTTGAAACAAAATCACTTAGTTGAAACATAGTTGAAACAAAAGAACCCAGGAATATCAATGGATTCCGGTATTTGTTTCAACTGTTTCAACTGTTTCAACCATTTTTCGCCTCACATATGCGCACGCATGTGCGTGTGCGCGTGCGTATAGAGTATGTAAAAGTAGGTTGAAACGTTGAAACAATGTATATTTTTATAATAAAAAATCCTTGTTTTATCTGGGTTTATAGATGTTTCAACCATGTTTCAACCGCGCTTCAACTAAGGCCATTTGTTTCAACCATTTTTCGTGCTACTTAACAATAACTAAGAAATTATGGTTAACTGTTGCGTGTCATTGGGCTTATTTATCACAATCATTCGAACTGCATTATTCTTCCATCGCTTCATCACATTGAAGGTCATTTTCCCACTCCCAGCGCTCTGCGCCTCAATAAATCCGCGCTCATGAAACTCGCGTAACACCCTGCTCACAGAATAACCCGCCTCTGCTAATACCTTTTTAAAAATTGCCGGCACAATCCAATACTGCTGTTTTACAGCATCAAAATGCCCGTATTGCTCATTATGACAACTAGAACTAAACCGTTCATCATTCGACGCAATCCACGCGGTAGTAAAATCCCAGGCTCGATCTGTATAATCCGCTTCCTGTGCTGTGCTTAAGAGCTCAACCGTAGAAACTGCCATCCTAACCATTTCCTCGCGCGCCTGTGCTTCCGGAATCTCCCATACCCACTGCCGCGCCCAGTAATACGCCACGCACGATATGGCAATCGCACTAATATGCGGCTGAATGATACCTTGAAACCGCTCTTGCAGTTGCTTGTACACGGTGGCGTATTCCTCATGAAAAAACTCTTTATTTTCTCTCAGCTTCTCAAGGACACGCTTGATAAAGAGTTGGCCGGCATAACCATAACTCTGGTCCGTAACCCTGTGCACATTCTGCGCCTCCCGCTCATCAGGCAAAGGAATACCATACAGCTCTAGCGCCCTGGTCCGCACACCGGAATGCGAAGTATCTCCAGCCAGAGATTCCTCACCGGTAGTCAGTACCACTAAATTCCAAAACGCTTTAGCCTGTAACCCGCCGCGCTTATCGCCGCGCACCTTGCCCTGGCCGGCCGATACCGCATACACCAGCTTATCCAAAAACTCCTGCTTGTCCCCAGCCAACTGCCGCTCATCTACTCCTAACGGTAAATGGGCTAAAAATTCGCAAGTTCGTTCCAAGCCTACCAGCGTTGTATTAAAACTCACCATGATCCGCTCAGGGTTTCCCCATACACTAAGTGCCGCTTTCATGGCAGCTGTTTTACCGCCTTTCGACGCACCCCATACATGCACAATAAAATTACGGTGCCCGATAATGTAGAGCAGCGGCGAAGCAAAGCTGCTGGCCAGCATCATCTGCGCGATCGGATTCTTAATCACATACTCCATGCAGTTTTTCCACTCATTAAAACTACCAGCCTGACTAAATCCGTTAACCAGACTGGACATAGCGCGTTTGGCATCCATATCAAGCACAATATCCCCGGCATGCCCAGGCAGGAATTGCTCTTTCGATATCCATCCCATATGTGACACGGATTGCGAAGTTGGCAAAAAGTCAATATTCGCCGACTCCATATCAAACAAATACGATACCATTTCCTTAGCATTTTCACTCGATACCGGCAGCCCTACATTGGCCAGCTCCGGTATCTTAGACTTTTGATACAGCGTTGACTTTTCCGCCTTAATAAACTCCCATTTACCGTGCCGGCGAAAAGCTAACTCAAGCTTCTCAGTACCGGTATCAATATCTAAAAGCCGCCTGGTTAAAATAACTGGTATTGGACAAATCTTCGAATCGCGCCCCTCGGCATCGATACCGAAAACGCCTGATTCTGAATAACGCCATTTATCTGGCTTAATTGGAGCAAAAGGCTGATCCGCGATTACCTTCTCTGCAAGGCAAGAAACAATACGAATATCAAGCTTGTTTGCCATGTTCATGGCAGCTTGCCACTTCTCTAAAAAACTATCTGCGCTTTCCATGTGCAGAGCAGACGGATCCTTATATCCTTGTAACGAAAAAGAATATACTTGGCCTGAAAAATGACTTTCCAGAAGTCCAACGCATATCTTTTTCAGAAATGCCTCGCCGCCCTTATCTGGTTCCTTGTATAAATAAACATTTAGTCCTTTTAAATATACCGACCAACGCGATTGAAACGTGTCAGCGCCTGGCGCACCGAGCGCCGGCACCCCATATTCCCAAAGCGTGTGACAGTCGGACTCACCTTCTACTACTACAATAAAACCTTTCTCACGCGCTTTCTGAAGCTGCCATAGGCCGTAAGGATGTACCTTAGACCCTTTCTGCCAGGAGAACTTAATCGCGCCACTAAGGGAATGCCTATAACGCGTAGCGACAAGATTCCCCTTTTCATCCATGTAGGGAATCGACATTTTGCTAGAAATGTTTTTTATCCCGTATTCTTGCAGCTTAGCAAGATCCAAATGTTTAGCGGACGCATATTCCTCGACAGTAAATGCAGGTTTCTTCTTTGCTTGTGACTTTTCAGGGGGTTTAATGCCGGCAAAATCAAAAATAGTTTTGGTTGCCTGCTCTTTTGTCACGCCTTTGTATTCCTGCAAAAACGTCCACGCATTGCCATTTGCGCCGCACGAAAGGCATTTATATTGACCAGTCTTAATTTTGATGCCAAAACTAGGATTTTTCTCGTTATGAAAGGGACAAAGGCCGTGTAGTTCATCGCCTTTAGTTTTTAATCCCGGTAAGTACTGTGAATAAAATTGTTTCCAATCTACAAGTGTATCTATGTTCTCTTGCACATTAAATCATCCCCTCTCCCCGGGTAAAAGAAGGCAGCTAATGCTGCCCTCAATCATTTCAGTACGCCGTCCTAAGTCCTAACGTGCCCCACCCTTCCCATCTCTCAGTCGGCAGTAATATTGCAATACGCATCCTTTTGTCGTTTGTACTATCTTATTACATTCTTCTGATTCGTAATTACCTGCACACGGCGCAAACGGGATTATTTCTGTAAAACCTTTATTTACTACCAGCCCTAACTCAGCGTTACGGGTATGGGATTTTATAAAGTCAACCAGCATTTGCCTAATTTCTATTGCTAACGGCTCCTCGCAAATCGTTAAAAATTCTATAACCGCTTTTGCGTCTATCCATGGATAACTAACCATTTCTTTTTGCGTCCGGCCATTACCTTGAACTTGGACATGCTTCTCCAGCTCAATAATCAAATCACAAGCTTTGCCAAACGGGCATTCATCGCAGTCCTCAATCAGCTTTATAATGGGACAATCAAGTCCTTTTTGATCGGCACACTGGAACGCTTCAAACAAAATTTTACCCAGAGATGCATATTTCTCAAGTGTAACCGCACTCATCTCAGGCCTCCGTACCAGTATCATGGATAACTTCAATGTCAATAATATCAGCATCCACTATAATGTCATCCGGTTCCTGTTCATCATTAGCGTCCTCTTCCGGCGGTGGCAACTCTTGTACCGGTTTTGATGATATCACCCGAAGCTCTGGCCGGCCGCCAATCGCTGCCGGTTCCCCGCCAGGCAGGGCCGCCAAATGCTCTTCTGGATCCGCGTCTTCCGACTCAAGATCCAATTCCGTCTGATTCAATAAACCTTCCATCTTCCTGAGCGCCGGTGACCAGAGCCCGTGGCGGCGAATAATAGCATGAAAGTCCTCTACGTCATGGCCTTGAATATACCAAACCTTATTGCCGGCATCATCAGTACCGGCGGAACAATGCTGCAGCTCATGATCCAGCAGTGCTCGTTTATCATTCAGGCTCAGTTGCTCCCAAACATCACGGTGAACAGTGATGATAAAATTATAACCGGTTAGGAAATTAACTTCTTTGCCGACTTTCTTAGCCTGGCCCCAGGTGTCGCGTTTCTTAACTTCCCAGTTGCCGGTCCGGAATAAGTATTTAATATCAGCCTCTACCAAGTGGCTGTGATGCTCTTGAATGATCTCGCGCGCCAAGGCTTCTAAGTCCTCAGACGCATCATAAAACTCAGCTGCCATACTCTCACTCCTTTTGAATTACTGTCGCCCTACCCATGCCAATATTTCTTCATCCCATTCAGCGCGAAATCTGGCTGGAAGTGCCATTTTTTTAGATTCCATAAATAATTTGGCATTGGCGCAGGATATAATTTTACCTTCGGAATTCTTACCGTTTTGCCGGCAGCGAATGCCAGAAGTAGAACTGCGAACAACAATGATGTTACCTGCCTGGTTAAGCAATATTTCTAACGTCTCGCCTGTTTTAAACTTCTTGCCAACCTCAGATGACATAGTGATTTTCCCATTCTTTGTGACCGTTATATATGCAGAATTTCTCGTTACCATTGCATTATTTGCATTAAATACAATGAATGAGGACAGATCTAGCTTGGTAACAGTTGGTGCTTCTGGCACCTTTTTCGTTGTACTTCGTGTATTTGCCATAGGCATCCCCCTTTTTGAATAAAGGTTATATCCTTCCGTTGTAGTAGGATCAGGAATAATATCAATAAATCGCGCTTGACCTTCTCCTAAATTCTGGAACAGCGACAAAACTATCCCTTTTCTCTTCCGCGCAGTATTCCGCCGCATTTCCTTATATAAAGCAGATCTCATATGAAGTAAAGCATATGTTACAAAGCTGGCTCCACGGGTGGGGTCGTATTTTCTTCGTGCGGTTAATAGTGCAATACTAGCGATTTGAAATAAATCCTCATATTCAACATTCGGCCGATAGGGATAGTAGCGCTTAATCGCATAATGAATAATCTTTTCGTATTCTATAAAAAGATCTTCTTCTATGCAGATAGGCAGCTTTGCATTGCTCGCCATAATTGCGCCTTCTTCACACAACATTCTGTTTGTAAAAATAGGCCGCCCCACCCTTTGGACAAGGCGGCCTATCCTATTTAAAATGCGTCAGCGTCCGCTGAGAGCTTTGCTTTGGTATGTTCCTGGGTATTTACAGCCGAAGATGATGCCGGCGACTGGACAGGATTCCAGTCTATGCCGTAGTCGCGCGGATCGAATAAACCAACGGCCTCAAAATCAATGCCGACCCACGTTTGATCTCCGGATCCTTTTTCAGAAGTTGTCATTCTTGTAACTACTCGATTAATGCCGGTTCGAGGCGGAACCATAGCTGTCACACCCTTGCCAAGATAAATTCCTTGGGCATATTTACCCCATTGAATGGTCGTAGTCTTAGGGAAACCCAACAAGTAAATTTTTGGAAAACCATCTGCAGTCAATGTGGACACCGGCACGACATATGCGACATATCTCAGATCCAAGGAACCCTCATCATAACGCGTTTGTGCTTCCGGATTTTCCTCTAAAAAGGCCCTTAGCTCTTGTTCGGCTTCTTCTTTTTCTCGTTTCGAAGTAATGAGCACCCCCTCTTCTGGAGATTCTTTCTTACCCCAAAGCGTCCAGCGTTTCTCGCCGTAGCCTACCACAACATCAATACTGTCACCATAGTTTTCGATCACCGCATTATTAGAGTCTTTTTCTACAAAATTTCCTTTCTTGTCAATATATAGCCATGTACCGATATTGACGAAATCAAAATCCATGCCTTCATTTACAGTTACGAAATCTTGTTTGATACTCTCAAGCATTGCTGTTATATAGTTGGTGTTAACCACAGCAGCTACAGAATTATTTACAGTCGTTACGTTACTCATAAAATCATCCTCCGTAAATTATTTACCAGGTCATTGAACCTAAGAATTTATCCATATTCTCAGCCTCAGAACGAGGCTTGTTAGGTAGTTTTAAGCCCAGGCGCTTGTAAACGCTGCGCCGGCTGGAATATTGACTTTTGAACACCCCCACATTGTAATCAACATAGTCAAACCAAATCGCTTGCTTTTTGGGGTTAGTAGGATCCGGCCGCATGATCCGTCCGATCTCCTGTTCTACAGCTGCACCGTTCTTTGAACCTACGGCATCACCACGTTTTGGCATTGCCATATGGCCAACGCTCAGATGTGGCAGGTCTAACCCCTCCCGGGCGAGCTGAGTTGCAAATAAGATATCTACCTCTTTGTTCCGGCAGGCTTCCATGCGATGCTGACGCTTTGCATTTGGGATTTGCCAGTCTTTATATTCCTGGGCCGTATACTGTTCTATTTGCACCTCCCAGCGCTTCAACCGGTCATTATATCGACAATTGTTAGCCTCACCGGCTTTAACGATGTTTCTGGCTGCCTGTTCGGTACCGGCCGCGCGCCATGCATAGCGCTGGATGGGACCGTGAATGACAGCTATTCTGGGTACCTGTCCCCATCTTGTTTTAGCAAAACGCTCCACCATGTTTTTGAGAATGTAACAATACCTTACTGATTCAGTAATAACGATACTTGGCAGGTTAGCGTAATCTAGGATGTTGCCGGCAATTAACTTTGCCCTAGCTTCATCATGGATCAAGGTATCAAGTAGAGCCCGGTAATCCAATTCCTCGCCACCGGCATCGATGGAGTTGATCTCGTTCCGATCGGAGGCTTGCTCATAATCAAAATCGGTGTACACAAACCGGATATCTGGTTTAATCAGGCGGCCGGCCTCATATAGGCCACTACGTTTAATTTGATAGACTTTAGGACCAATACCACGGTACATGTAAATTTCAAGCCTGTCTTTTCTGTCTGTAGTTGCAGTAAAGCCTGCCATATTAGTGGCCGTAAACTGTCCAGCCACTTCAATAAAAGCTGCTGCAGGAAAATGGTGAGCTTCGTCAATGGCTAAAGTACCTATTAAAGGCTTTAAGGCTTCGATTATTTTTGGATTCTCACCCAGTGTTTGTACTGTGGCTACAATCAGCTTACCATCGCCCCATTGATGTTTACCGTCTCCCAGGATACCGACTTGTCCAACACCAAGCAGTAATTCTTTTGCCTTATCTACAGATTGATATAGTAAATCTTTAGTATGCGTGAGCCAAAGGGCTGGCTGCTTCTTTTCGTATATATAGCGCATACCCATGACAGTTTTACCACTACCAGCAGGAGCTTCCAGAATACCATTTTCTTCTATGAGTGCGACAAGTGCCGGTATTTGGTCCTCCTTAAGTGGGTACCGGGGATTCCATTGGCCAAAATCTACAGGCGGAAGGACCGTAGTTTGCCAGTTAATTACTTTTTCATATTGATACTGTGGTTCATTTAGAAGTTCTTTTAAAAAACCTCGAGGTACAATGATGTCCATACCTTCCAAAACATAAAGCATTAGTTTCTTATCAATTCCCCAGGTCGGCCGCCGCTTGGCTTTGCGGTCCAGGTAAACGGGGTTGTCCACCGTCAGAGCAGCAGTGATAGCTGCCCTGAGCGGTGTATTAGCTCCTCGGATCCGGATGTTATTACTGACTGTTATAAGAACTGGCACTTTCTCACTACCTCCGATAGATCGTAGGCTGGTCCGGAGAGTTTTGTGTTTGCCGGGTCATGATAATAAATACGCGGCATCGATACGGCACCAACTTCTACATAAGATTCTTTTAGCGTTTTTCTTGTGACATAACGGTGATTTCGTTGCTTTAGAGATTTCTCGAGGGTAGATAATCGGATAGCGTAAGCTTCGTCAATGTGTTCATTTAGAAAGGATACAAATACAAACCCAATATTGTGCGGTAATGCTCGATCAAAGTCTCGTAAGCCATGCAGCTGGTTAGGGCGCAACATACTAAGTTCAAACCGATCTCCCGCAGTTCGCTTCATTTCAACTAAGAAGTTTCCTATAGCCGTGAGGACTATTTCATCCCCTGGACGGGTACCAGCACCACCATCTGTAATCCGCATGCGCCAAATATTGGGGATAAGCCGCCAGCTGCGCCTGATTTCTTTTTGAAAGTCTTCTCCCCGCTTCAGGCGCTCCTTTTGGATTTCATGTATGTTCATCTATCTCTCCCTTATCAGCAAATTTAGAAATGAACGCCAAGCAGGCAATGTGGCACACACTAACCGGTTTACCTTTTTTCTTGCACCAAACCATACCACGGCTACAAACCTTCCGGTGAAGTTTTACATCCTCGGTATGAACGCACAAAGAACAGTACATTTCTATTCTTTTCCTGCCAAAAAATTGAGCAGCGCGGCTTGCAGCCCGGCTTTGGATTTTATAATATTGGATGCTTCTACAGCTGCAGCCCAAGCATCATTCGCCCGGTAGTAGTCAACATCTAAGGAATTTAGCTGAGCGTTTACGTTACCCAGTTCACGGCGTTCTTTAGCCGAGTAGGAACGGCGATAGGCATCACGATTGGCATCATTATTGAGCATAATTTTCTTGCCATCAACAAGCCCATGCTGTTCTTTTCCCTCACCTTGGGTATTCATAAAGGCATCCGCTTCGGCGAGTTTGATATCAGTTTCGCATTGCGTTTTTTGCCGTACAAGTTCAGCCTTGTTCTGATAAGCGGATTCACGGGTTTCGCCGGTTTTAACTACATTTTCTAAAGCGACATCAAGTTGGTTTAAGGTAAAAGCCAATTTATCCGGATTAATAATCGGAATATATTCCGCTGGAATTGCTTTCAAGGTATCCTCTCCCTATTTGAATTTTTATACAAGATTGGCCTGTTGCTCATGAATTTTGGCCAGTGTTTTTTGCACCACTTCCGGCGCTAATTTTTCTGTTGCAGCAATGGACTCAACAATATCATTAATATTAAGAAGCACTTTTTCGCCGGTACCTGTCTGGATGAGCGCCGCGAATTCTTCCATGGCGTACTGTCGCTTTTGATCCGCTTCAATTTTCGAACGGTCCAACACCTCACTACCTGGTTTTGCAGATTTAAGCGGCAATAAGTCTATAGTAAAGTCGGTTTTATCATGCACATCAATCAATGCTACTTGTATCGGCCGCTCCATTTCACCGGTGCTGGCGCTGATCCGCGTCAGGCTACCCGGGTTGCAAAACACTTTGCCGTCGGCGCGCCGGTAGATGCCGAAGCCATGATGGTCATGGCCGGTAAGAATCAGGTCAGCCGTGGTCTGAACATCCTGGATGAGCGTGAACCGGTCAAAGGGCGGCGTGTGGTCGAGCAGCATGCCGTGGGCTATATGAATACGTAACAGACTTTCGCCAACGTCATGGGGATAATCATATCCATACCCTTCTCGATCCATTTTGCCGCTGTAAGGGCTGAAAGAAACCGCTACGTTGCAGTTAGCAAAAATACCATCATTGAACCATACTGAATCTTCATGGATAACATGAAATTTCGGCACCAGCTCCGCCAGCAGCCGCAGGCTTGTCCGATCGTAAGTATCTAGGTTGTACCCGTGAATATCATGGTTGCCGGCGCAAGTGTAGAAATCAACCGGGCACTCCCGGAACACCTGCATGAACTCGACCAGTACGCCAATCGACACTTCCGGACGGTCCCAGATATCGCCTGGACAGAGAATAGCTTTAACCTGGTGCTGTACGGCCAAGGCGAACACTTCCCGGAGTTTTGCTTTGACTGCTTCTTTATAGTCATCGATGCGGTTGCGGGGATTGGTACCGCGTAAATGTAAATCTCCAACAAATAGGAATTTCATCTGGTGCCTCCTTTCTTTTTCTTTGCTTTAAGTAGCGTGTCACCAATAACACCAATACCTTGTTGCTCATCCGTTTCAACGTAGCTGTACTGACACTGATTGACGGCAGCCGGGTTATAAGGATACATACCAATTTTCATTAAAATTTGACGCGCTCTGCAATTCTTAAAGTCACTTCTTGCGCATGTTTTACAAGCGTACTCAATCATGAGCTCAAACCAATCACTAAAGTCCTCTTGCTCTAATCGAACTATTGAATTAAGCTTCTCAATTTCTTGATAGTACTTAACAACTTCGCGTCTAGGAACAAACAACAGCTCCATTCTTGACACAGTAACATCAAGATCGTCTTTTGCACTTGAATCCAAAAATCCGATTCTACGATTAAGTGTTTTTTGCGTATATGTTCTTGTGCGCCGTAAATTAGCCATAAAATCTTTATCAAGCTTATTCGATTTGTCATAGTCCTCAATGATTAGATCTAAAAGCCCGAAAAGCAATTTTAGCCTGACAAAATTCTCTTTCTCTCGTTTAGAAAAATAGGGATTCATACCGTTTTCACCACACTCTTGCCATTAGCTTGAGATACGGCCAGGCTAACCTCGCCGATCTCCGCCAGGGCCTCGTTATGCGTGATCAGGATGATTTGCCGGTTAAACTTCTGGCTGTACTCTTTCAAGAAATAGGCCACATTAGGCGCATACTCGGCACTAACATGCTTGCCTACCTCATCTAGCAGGATAGGCCCCTGAACCCCAGCTAGCTCCGCTATGGCCAGTCTCAGGGATAAGGTGACTACATCGGTCACCCCGCCCCCCCTATCGAAATCAGGCGGTTTTAATTGCGTAATAATATCCTCAGATTCCAGCCAGTAATCAACTTCTGGCCGGTTGGCCCGTACATCAAGGCTAAGGCGAAACCGGTAGTCTTTACAAAATACAACCGTTAACGCACTGGTAACAATCTCTTCAATACGGGTTTTCGCCTGCTGTCTGGCAAAGTCGGAAGTTTTTTGCAGCAGAATTTGTATCTTATCAAACAAATCCAGATTCCTTTCTGCTGTTACCTGGCGCAAGATGGCATCGTTTTGCTGGCGTATAAGTAGATCCCGTTCCCCTTGCCTTGTAGTTATCTTTTTTGCTGCCTGCTGGACGTCCAGCTTGATTTTATTGACGCGGTAAGTGTTAGGTACCGGGCAGGCAGCCGCCGACGTTCCTGATGCTAAATTTATTGTTTTTGGCTGTTGCTGAAGCAAATCACGTAAACTCATGGCAGCCTCCTACACTTTAGGAATAAGACTCTCAACTTTAGTGAGGGTTTCTTCGATAGCTGTCTCAAGCTTTGCTATTTCGCCAGCGATTGTTTCCGGAGTTACCCCCTCAGCTAACATCTTTTGAATCACTTCATCCCGTTGCTTCTCGGCCTCGGTCTTCTGCGTTTCGGCCACCGTCTTCGCCTGCTCCGCACGCTTAAGATTGCTTTTCGCGGAGTCTATTCTAGTTCTAATGTCCATGAATCCTATCTCCTTTCAAAATCGGCTGCTCGCATAACGGGCAGACTTTCAGTTCGGACCATAAATCCCGCAGTACTTGCTCCTGATCTGCGAGCGCCTTTTCAGCGGCCGGGATCCGGACCGAGGCTTGCCGGTAAGTATTGTCCTTAATTTGAAATAGGGATTGCAGCTCCACCATGCGCCGGTACCGCTCCTGCCGTTCAGGCAGATCAGATAACAACAGCTGTACATGGTCAACAAACTGCGAAGTATCAGTAATAATTTGCTGACGCTGAAGAATATAATGGTCAAAGTTCTGCTGGCGGGAGTATAAATTTTTCAGCTGCTCAAGGCGGTTAATATCAGTGTCTAAATTGCTTACATCAGCCAGGGCAATATCAATATCTTTCGTGGAGTCGAGGATCTGGTTGGCTTTTCGAAGCCGCTCTATCAGCCGGGCATCTTGGTCCTCCAGTTCAAGTAGTTTGTCTACCTTCACTAGCGCTACGTCAAGCAGCTGCATTTCTTCTGCAGCCTCCGGCATATGAAGGTATAAGCTGAGCTCGCCGGCGTAATCGGTAATAGCGGCATCCAGTTTACTGTTTTGCTGCAGCAGCGCGGCCAAAGTGACTAGCCGCAGCTGCTGTGAGTCAACTTCTTGCATCATGGTAAGTAGATCCGGAACAATTGAAAGCATGGCCAGATCCTCCGACAGCTTGCCGATAGATAGAGCGAGGGAATCGTTTTTATCTTTCAAATCTCTGAGGCGCTGTTTTTTTGCGGCTGCTTCATCGAATTGAGCTAACAGCAGCTCGCAGGACTCGACCAGATCTTTAAACATATCTAGGTCAACATAGGCCTCTAACTGTTCGGTAATCCGCTCAACCTCTTTATCTGACTGCAGTCGTTCCTGGTTGGCCGCATGCCGGTCCTTGGCTACGGATTTAAAGGCCAGATCTACGACTTCGGTACCGGCGATTTTACCTAATACCTTGGCCCCGGCGCTGGCCGGCTCGCTGATCAGGAAAGGGGCCTCTAATTGATATGCAAAGTTTAGCGCCAGTTCAATATCGCCGAAGGATTGTTTCGTGATGCCTAAGGTTTTAATAACTTCTTCCGGTACCTCTGCTTTTTCAAATAGTTGGATAGTATTGTCCGGATAGGTTATTCCGTAGGCGGTTTTTCCTTTACGCCGATTCTTGGTAACAATGATGCCGCTACTCATAACGATTTGTACTAACGCCTCGCCAACGGCTTTGTTTATAAAATCCTCGCCGGCTGGTTCGCCGAATACTACCCAGCGCAGCGCCCTGATAATGGCTGTTTTCCCGGAGTCAGTAGGACCGGTTATTACTGTTAAGCCAGGACTAAGAGTAAAGCTACTGGCAACATGAGATTGATAACCTTTTATATCTATTGACTGAATATATGCCAATAAAAAATCTCCTTTCATGCATAACATAATTTGTATCTGCATAAGATATATTGGGGAAGTCTTGTCCTATACAACAATTAAAATTAACGTTCCTTCCCAGGCTTGCTCCGGTTCATTCCATTTCATTGTGTACCTTGCCGGGAAGGTGATCCCAAGCTTACTTAAGGCTTTACTAATCTCAATATCACGGTATTTGACCTGATTATGCTTTAATCTAAAACCGCTTTCTTCGGTAGGGGCTATTACTAAACATTTGCCGTCCGAAGATAAGCCAGCAATACATAAACACGCTTCGAAGTTCTTACGAATTGCAACAGGTACCGCGAACCGGCCATCTTCATATACCGTTAATATAGGGATTATTGGCCGTTGGCCGTAAAACCAGCTGAAGTCTTTATAAATTGATGCCTTATAGTCAGGGGTAATTGTAGTTTCCGGGGTTAATAATTCGGACATAAGTTCTGAGAATTTAGCGGGATCGATGATAACTTCGTCCTTAGTTTCTATTGATGATTGATTTGGTATTGATGATTCAGCAACCGGATCATCGACAGGTGATTCCGCCTGGCTCGACAAATCTTGCGACGTCGGGGTGTATGATGGATAGAGATCATGGCTTCGAAGCCACTTGTAGAATTCGGCATCATTTCTAAAGCCATATAACCGTTTGATTGTTTGCTTGCGGGTACCGTGGTCAAATAAGGTGCGATAATCAGATTCCGTTAAGTCTTCAGGCTTCAAACAGAATGCCTGGTCAAGCGGAATATTATTTTTTATGCAATGCACCGGATGATAGCCTGCTCTGGTTGATGCTGGTCTGCCTAAATCGGTCTCTGCTTTGGGCTTGGAATAAGGCAACCGGTGTGACTTTGCTGCTTTACCCATGGCTATGCTCCCTTCTCTATTGGTATGATTGCACACATTGAATCCAGACAATCCTGGCAAACTAGCTTGCCTTTGAAGTTAGTTACATCAGCTGCATTGCCGCAAAACACGCAAGCAGGCTCGTATTTTCTAAGAATAATGCGGTCACCATCAACATAAATTTCGAGAGCATCTTTTATCTCTATATCTAGCGTGCGGCGCAGCTCAATGGGAATAACGACTCTGCCGAGCTCGTCCACTTTACGAACAATACCGGTTGATTTCACGCTGACGCCTCCCGTTTGACTAATTTACACACTGGGATTGAAACATAATCACTGCGCTCATGCCTATGCGGTTCAGTTACTATTCCGGCATCAATCAAAGTTTTTAACATACCAGAGTTTTCCGAGTAGTCCTTTACTGCAATTTCATCTGTTTTAAGGTTAGGAATCCATACGGTTGCAGTAGCTACCGGACAACCATCCTCTGCATCTATTAATTGAATTGCGGTTTCACCATTTTGATATTTACCAAAAACTACTTGGCAATTCCATTGATTGAATTGCACTTTCATATAGTCACTCTCCCATTGTTATTTATTTTTCAGTGTGCTAAAATTAACGTAACGTAAATTTTCTATCCGCTCTTTATTGGGCGGCTTTTTTTATGCGCGGAATTACTCTGTCACTAAGTTCCTGGTTAACATGAGACTGAGAACCTTGAATTTGATAGATTGCATTATGGAATCTGGCCGTAATTACGAAATTTCCTTGCTGAACCTTGGCGGTAATCATTCTGATAGTCACCTCCTTTTTGAGGAATAAAATCAGAGCAGCCAAACATTGACTCACAAACCTCAGGGCAAGGATCTGTTTTGCACTGATTAGCTCCGCAAGTGCTATTCGCGCAGCGCCGGCACCAGCAGCGGGAATTAGTCATTATCCCTAATCCTTTCATTGTGACTTCGGTTATTAACGACAAACTGTAACCGCAGCGCGCGCCAATCACCTAGCTCTTTAGCGGCTATAGCGGTGGCAGTTATAACGGCCACGACTAAACCAATTATTACGGCCGCGGGGATCTGAAACCATACTGGCAAGATGTTACGCCTCCTTCTTTTCTTCAGCTTTGATTTCTTGCTTTACTTGACTAAGAACCATTAGAGCCTCGCCCGGGGCAAATTCAAACAACTTGATTAGGCTGAGGATGTGGTTAGCCATGATGTTGACTTTGGACACTTTGCTCACCTCCCATTCATAAAAATTTATCTGTAACACTGGCAGTTGCTTCACAAATCTTTTCTTTGAGTACTTTCGCTACAAAAATCATAAAGGGGAGCGTTGTGATTAATATGCTTCCCATCTGTTTGCCGGAACGGGTAAAGACCAAATATTCATCAAGCTCATTGAATACAACCGGCTCTTGACCAGGTATTTCAATGGTGATTTTGGCTTTCACCGGCTGTTGCCCGGCCATTTCGAACATGACGGATGTATCTGTTTTGCTCTTTTGTGCCTTTTGAAAAATCCCATTGATATCTAACATATTGACGCCTCCTGTTTACTCATTAGGTCCATAGCCTTTTCTGCAACATCTGGCGGAATCTGAACCCTAGACTCATCAGGAATGTTATTCGCTTCTATTAGCGTAAAGAAGTTAATACCGATCACCCGCTTGACCATCTTGCAATACTTCTTTTGGTCGCCATGCCAGTCCAAGCTGACTTGATCAGAGACAATGTCCCTGAATACTTCCTTGTCTAGTACATGGATGCAAATGCCGTCATCCCTGCCAATATAGATACTCCTGGGATCAGAATCTTTGATAGTCTCGCCTATAGCCTTGACGGCCTCGGCCAATTGCCGGGCTGCCTGTTCGATTGTCATACCTTAAACCTCCTTTTTTATTAACTTGCAGGAATTTAGGAAGGTGTTCGCCAAGTTATAAGGTTACGGTTTTTTTGAAGTCACCACCAATTAGCCCCACTTCCAAAAGCGATTTTTAGTGCGCTTAACCTTGTACGGCTTAACTTCCAATAGCTCTAAGTACTCGCGTCGAGAAATTTTGACCAAACTTTTCACCCCCTTTTCTGCATAATTTTGAACCTGAATGGGTATACATACATTGGGCGAGTCTGGCCTTATGTCGGATTTTTTTTATTTAGCTTTTCGGCCCAACCTAACAGCATCCGGTGGTCGGCCTTTATGTTTGCGCTCAGATCGTGGTACTAACTGCGGAATATTTGCCAGATTAATTGGTATTGGCATATTCACCTGTAACTCACTAGCTTTTCGTTCAGCGTACTGCCGTATCGCCTCCAGGGCCGCTTCAATATGAATTTTTACATGCGTCTTGCCAGTCGTAATGCAAGGAAGTTCTCCCTGCTTTACCATGCGCCGAACAAAACCATCCGGCAGATTAACGCGTTTTGCAAAGGCAGCTATTGTTTCAAATGCTGGCTCCATTTAGTTCACCTCACTTCCTCCCCTGACCAGTTTTTACGCTGTATTACGACCGATTATTCCAGGAACTCTCAGTCTAGCCGCATACTCTGTCAGTAATCGTTTTCTTTCCTGGTAATCCGGCGTTGTCACATTTAAGAACGCGGCTACAGGTTGGAGTGCTGCCAACAAGCTGATTTCATTGGGTTCTAGGTAATCCCGGACTGCGGCAGTGTCCGGTAGGGTGCGATCGGTTTTAAGTTGCTTAGCATTTTTGCCAGTTATGATTTGCAACAACATGTTCATTTCATTACTGAAATGATGTGGCTTGACCGGGTCATGCGCTAACTTAATTGCGTCTGTCAGTTGCCGGCATTCCATTCGCGCTTGGTATCGGGCTTGTAGGGCGGCTTCCATTTCTTCATATCGATTAATGTATGCTTCTTTGAAGTGAGCAGCCTTCTTGCCAGTAAAACCCATAACAATAAAGGCAAAACCGTTTTTGGTAAGTAAGTACATGGGCTGCTTTTTGTTCTGTTCGTTTTTGTAAGAGGACGACGCAAAATTGCGTTGTCTAAATTCAGCACTGCACTCACAATTATCAATCGCTCTTAATACGTCCCCATGTCTTTTACTAAACATATCAGCAACCGCCCGACTGGTTGCCACAATGTCTTTGCTTTGGTAAATCCCCATACCGTACTGATCATTGGGTAAAAGTAGGAGCTTAGTACTCAAGATTTGTCCCTCCTTTCGCAACTGACTCTACTTCCTGTTGCCTTAGCCACTCATCCAGGGTAGACTGCTGAAAGATCAACGTTGGTTTTTTAGATCCTTTGGCACCGATAGTAATATGAGGGATTTGTTTTTCTTTGCATAGCACGTATAAAGTATTTCGTACAATGCCAATGTAGTCGGCAGCTTCCTGAGCACTCATGCGTCGGTCTTGGCCAACAGGTAACTGTTGTAACCGTTCTATGACCCGACGTTCTACGGTGGCGGCAATTTCATCGACGAGGGATGTGTATAGGGCCTCCACGGGGTTCAATTGGTTCACCTCACTTTCTATGCCGATTTACTGACAAACTGGATCTCAATGCCCAGGATTTCACAGGCTCTATCAATTGAGTTTGCATTCCATCTACGACCGTTTCTACCGCTAAATAAGTCATAAATGTACTGAACACTAAAACCCATTTGCTCCGCAAAAGTTGGTACATCTATGTCCTGCTTTTTTAATTCAGTCTTAACGGCTTCTGAGAAACCCTTCAATATTGTCGCCTCCTTTCGTCTGATCTGATAATTGAATTATAGTCTTATAGGCGATTATGGACAAGCGTTAAATTCGCCGATAAGGCGAGAATATGTAAGATAATCTCTTTATTTCGCCTAATAGCTTCCAATATCTCATTATTTTAGTCTAATAGACTATTGATTTCTTTCGTCTAATAGTCTAAAATATAAACAAATAGGCGAAAAGGAATGACATTAAAATGGATTTTCCGAATAACTTAAGAAAAATTAGGACAACCCATACTAATAAACAACTACGGTCCGGGAATCGTATTGCAGAATTAATGAATATATCTCCACAATATTATTACGATTTAGAAACAGGTCGTGGCGGCAAGCGTTTAAACATTGAACACTTAAATAAACTTACCAAAATATTCGATGTTACAGCTGATGAGATAATGGGAGATTCTCCTTTACCAAGTGCTTCAGATGAACCAAAAAAGCCCAAGGATTTAGTAAAATTCCTTGAGCAAACAGAAGTTATGTTCGATGGCGAAACTTATGAACTTAACGAAGAAGATAGAGAAAAACTAAAAGCTGCGTTTGAGTTCGTATTTTGGCATGCTAAACAAAAAAATAAGCGGAAAAAATCCTAATTTCATTAAATAGGATTGTTACCGCTTTTTATTTGGCGTTTTTATAGAACATACGTTCTGAGCGAGGGATTCAAATATGAATATAAAATTACGCGCAACTAATTTAATTAAGAAATTAAAAACTAGTAACCCGCGTGATATTGCTGATGATTTAGGAATTGATATTCTTTATCTTGATTTACCAAAATCGATTCGTGGCTTTTTAGTAAGAGTACTTAAAAGAAAAATTATCGTAATTAACAAAAGTCTTACTAGAACTGCGCAATTGGTTACTATATGCCATGAACTGGGACATGTTCGCCTGCATCCTGGATATGGATACTACTACCACGCTACCGGTACACGGTATGTTTCTTCTCGACGTGAACGTGAGGCCAATGAGTTTGCATTGTATTTACTGTCCGAATCACACTGGGACGGCCTAAATATAAAATTATGGAAAAGAGTTTTTACGGAAAAACAACCAGACCCAAAATTAGTACATAGAATATTGACAGAGTTGATGGAGCATGATGGAGTGTGTTAAATAAAATAGCCGTCTGGCGCTACCAACACCAAACGGCTATCCAGTACCATCGACCAAAAGGCCAATCGTACCCCTTCAAAAATATTATATCCGATTGGCCTTTCATATACAATGAAAGGACTGATTTTTTATGCCCAGTATCGAGAAACGCGGCGAGCGTTCCTGGCGGCTCATCGTTGAGGCCGGGACCGACGCCGACGGTAAACGGGACAAACGTACCAAACCTATTCGTATCAATGACCCCGCCCTGCTCAAAACAAAGAAAAAGCTTCAAGAATACCTGGAAGCTGAATGGTATACATTCAAGACGGAAGTCGAGGCTGGCACCTATATCAAACCAGGGGGAATGACTTTCAAAGAGTTTGCCGAACGACACTGGACCCCAAAATATGCAAAAAGGGAACTGGCTGAGTCTACCCAGGAAACCTATGAACGTAACTTTAAAACTCACATCTATCCATTTTTCGGACATAAGAAACTGGAAGAAATCAAAACCATGCATGTCGTTGATTTTGTTACCCACTTGGGGACGCCCGATGCCCGCAAAGATGGGAAAGTTGGGGACGACGATCAGCCTTTGTGCCTTTCAACCGGAACACAACGTCAGATTTATATTCAGCTGCACCGTGTATTTTCGATTGCTGTTGAATGGAAAACACTAAAAGAAAACCCCTGTGACGGTGTTACTTGGCCGGATAAAGCTAACCCAAATATAGTTGTCTATGAAGAGGATGAAATTGAGGCTATCTTAGACGCACTAAACCAGGTTTCCGATACTTGGCGACTACTTATATTGGGGACGTACCTAGGCGGCTTTCGTCGTGGAGAAATGGTCGCTATTGAATTATCGGACCTTAATTTCGAGGATAACCTGTTAACGATTGACGAAAATATCCCAATGAAGCTAAAAGGAAAGCATCTTATTAAAGCACCAAAAACTAAAGCATCAGACAGAACAGTACCTATGCCTGACTGGTATATGGAAGAGCTAGCGCTATACGTACATGAATGGGAGAAAAACAAGCTAGCTGTTGGGGACAAGTGGCAGGGTGGTGATCGAAAATTCTTATTCCACGCCGGATATGGCAAGGCATTTCACCCAGGGTCAGTAACAAACTGGTGGACTAAGTTTCTCAAAAACAATGAATTCCGTCATGTTAAGTTACATGGACTACGTCATACGTCGGCTACTTATTTGCTTGAGCATGACGTAACGGTTGAGGCCGTTAGGGACCGTCTAGGACATGCTAGCCAACGTTCGACTGAAGTATACCTGCACGCAACGAAATCGATGAAGAAAACTGCTGCCCAAAAGTTTGACAAATTTAACCCGAATAAAAAAAACCGTCCCCAATCTGTCCCCAAATCAGATTAAAGAAAAAAAGCAGACACCGTGAATCCTTATTTTACAGGGCTTTTTAAATTTAAAAATTCTATATGTCAATGCTTCGTAAATAGTCATTCTCCCACCCCCTTCCTAAAAAGGAAGGGGCTAACCGTCCCCCGAGCAGCCTGTACACCTATTATAGCATTTTTTGCCAAACGAAAAAGAGAATTTTTTCTATGGCCCTATTCTGCTACCGCACCGCAGCAGTATACTTGCCAAAACAGGATCGTCCCTCAGTTCACCCCATAATTATTAATCGTTTTTTGCCAACTGTTATCTTGTCGCTAACCCCAACAATATGATCAGCAACCGTACCTGGGCCTGACGGAAAGCTGTCCTTTTGTTTTTTTGTCAATTCATATCCCTTCATTCTATAGAAATTTGCCCCAGTACCTCGCCGACACTGGCCTGAATTAAAAGATTAGCTCGCGCATCAGTAGAGGTTGACGCCCGGTTAATTAGAATCAGGTTATTGCCGCGATAATAATCAATTAGTCCGGCGGCAGGATACACTACCAGAGAGGTGCCTGCAACAACCAGTGCGTCGGCTTTCGCTATCAATGCTCGAGCCCGCTGCATGGTGTCCCAATCCAACCCCTCTTCATATAAAACCACGTCAGGCTTAACTTCGCCGCCGCAAGAACAAGTTGGAATTCCTGCGCTTTCCAATATAAATTTCTCATCAAAAAGAGCATTGCAGCGTTTACAATAATTTCTCTTTACGGAACCATGAAGTTCTAACACGGTCTTACTTCCCGCCATTTGATGCAATCCGTCGATATTTTGCGTTATAACTGCTTTCAGTTTACCGGCATGTTCCAGCTCGGCCAGCTTATAATGGGCCTTATTCGGTTTGGCTTTAGAAAAAATCATCTTATCCCGGTAAAAATCGAAGAATTCGGCTGTATGCTCAACATAAAATGTATGGCTCAGCATCACTTCCGGCGGATACTGATAATGCTTACTGTATAATCCGTCAACACTCCGAAAATCAGGGATTCCACTTTCAGTTGACACTCCCGCCCCGCCGAAAAACACAATATTATCACTGCTTGAAATAACTTTTTGTAACTGTTCAATCTTATTCATTTTTATCCTTCCTTCCAAATAAATGATAAATGGGATACTTCGGGGATGGTTTACATAGAAATAGCGGTAATCAGTGTATTAGCAATTACCAGTTAATACTTTATTTACCAATATAATATAAAATCCTGCAATTATCATTTATTTTTACGGAGCATTCCTCAGTGTCACTTTATACGGCTAATAAACGCCCTGGCTAAGCAGCAACACCGATCTTAGTTTCTTATCCGCAAAGCTAATAACAAAACGCCCGTATAAACGGACGTTTGTAGTTCGCGAAGCCACGCTAAATCCTTTTTACTGGTCAATGAAACCATCAGCAGTATGATCCAGCTTTTCTGCCATAATACTTATTTGCTGTATTGAAGATGCGATATGCCCAATCGCATCAGCAATTTGTGTTATAGTTTCTTCGATTTGCACTGCCTGCTGACAGGAGGTTGCATTAGCTTCTTTGATCTCCTTAATTATATTCTCTACTTGCTTAATTGAATCAGTGCTATCAGCAGCCAGATTCCGGATTTCTTCAGCTACAACACTAAACCCTCTTCCCTGCTCGCCGACTCTTGCCGCTTCGATGGCGGCATTTAGCCCTAACAGATTTGTTTGCGATGCTATATTTTTTATTAAGCCAAGCATCTTATCCGATTCCTGGGTCCGTTGCTCTGCCCCTTTCGCGGAAGATGTCAGTTGCTGGGTTACAGCTGCAATCTCCTGACTTTGAGCTGCTATTTCTTCGCTTGTTGATGCAAGCGAAGAAATAGCCTCTGTCAAGGTTGATGCCATTTCTTTAAAACTATCATAAAGTTCAATCGACTGAGTTATAGTTACAGCGCCAATAACGGCATTATTACCGTTAAATATCGGGTTGGCAAGGGCAATATAAGGAATACCCCTAACAGACTTATCAATCTTCGTAAAAATACGCTGTTTCTCGTCGACTGCCTTTTTTATTGCACTCCCTTCTCTTAACGCTTGTCCAACGGGGGCCTTAAGGTCAAGTGTTTTTGCTGGTTTATAAAATAAACAAGTAGTACAATCGGATATTGTTACGCCATAATCCGCCGGGATAATTTCTGACAAACGAGATAACACATAAATGTATCGCTCGAGTATATTTCTGTCCTCTTCTTGCATTTCTCCTCCGATCTGGATACCCTGCTAGTGGTTCCACCATGATAATTTTATTTCTATTCCAAATAGTACTTATAAAGAAGGAATCCCGGTTTGCCTGGGATTCCTTTAAAATTTCGCTCATCATGTAATATTGCAAGAACTATGCCAAAGCTAGAACACTGATTTTCTTCAGGATAAACGCCTATTTTTCATAGAAACGTTCTAATTTATTAGAATAAAAAAAGTCTGTTCTGTTCTTTAGAATGGCCCTAACGCGCGAATAAAAAGGCTCAAGTCAACTTCTAAATAGTTAGAAGCTAACTGAGCCTTTTTCTAATATATTAGAAAAATTATCCTTTTCCGCCCTGTCATTTTAATTTGTTATACAGCGTCGCTAATGAAATTCCTAATTGTTCAGCAACTTTCTTTTTTCCCGCCAGTGTATTGCCCTCTATTTTTAACGCATTAACTATGATCTTTTTCTCCGCTTCTTGTACAAGCTCAGCCAAAGAACGGTGTTCCCCGCCATTCCCTTCCAGTAAAAAGGCAGGCGGTAAATGTTCACGACTAATAATTGAGTCTTCGCACATGTTTGCGGCAAATTCTACCGTATTTCTAAGTTCCCGTATATTGCCCGGCCAATTATAGTTTATGAGGGGATAAAAGCTGTCCTTAGCAAACGAATACTCTCGTCCAATTCGCCTTGAATAAAGTGCTAAAAAGTGTTCAGCGAGTGGGATCGCATCTTTTTCCCTCTCACGTAACGGCGGCAAACAAACATTTAACACATTGAGCCTATAAAACAGATCCGCGCGGAACCTTCCTTCTTCCACCATTCGCTTTAGATTTCGATTGGTAGCTGCAATTACCCTGACATTAATGGTGATTTCAGTGGATTCTCCGACCTTTCTAATCGCTCTCTCCTGCAAAACTCTTAGTAGTTTAGCCTGTATTTCTAAGCTCAACTCGCCAATTTCATCCAATAGGATTGTTCCACCGTCGGCCACCTCAAACAATCCTGTCTTCCCACCCTTTTTTGCGCCAGTGAAAGCTCCTTCCTCGTAGCCAAAGAGCTCACTCTCTACCAGTGTAGGCGTCAATGATGCACAATTTAAGGCCACAAAGGGCCGCAGGCTGCGTTTACTCGAATTATGAATTGCCTGAGCAAATATTTCTTTACCGGTTCCACTTTCCCCAGTGATTAAGATATCGGTTTCTCCAAGTGCAATTTTTTTTGCAAATTGAATGATATCCTTAATTGACTGACTGTCGCCAACTAGATCGTCAAACGTGTACTTAGCCTTGTACGCCTGTTCAATTAATTTTTTAAGACGGCTTGTACGCTTTTCAAATCTCGTTATTTCTTTATGCAATCTGCGAACTTCGGTAATATCTTTTACAATAGAAACACCGCCGGCTACTTTCTCATTAATAAATATGGGAGCCATATCTACAACATATTCAACTTCTCCCACACACCGATAAACCCCGCCCATTGGTACCCCCGATTTAATAACTTGCGGCAGGATTGCACCAGGACGGACGTCGGTTAGCGGCCTACCAATGATCGTATCCCTTTTTACACCGGTAATTCTCGTATATTCCGGATTAATATATCTCACAACGCTTTCTGCGTCAGCAATTAATACCCCGTCGTAAATGGAATCAAGTATACCTTTAAACCACTTTTTTGCTTCGTCAGAAGATTTTAAAAACCACTCAAATTCTTCCTGAATACTGCCCTCCAATTGGTTTACCTCCTCTGAATTTATGTTGGCATAGCTAAACGAAAAATAGGAAACGTTCCTTAGTGTAACCTCTATTTCTGTACAGGTAGATAAATCTTCATTTCTGTTTTTATTGAGATTGAGCCATCATTAATAATCCATTCTTCGACCCATTGGTGGTTTCCACCTTTGGTTTTTGTGATATCCCGCCAGCGTAGCATTTCTTTCCATGCTTTCGGGAGGTTTTTCTTTATGGTTTTACTTGTAATATAGTCACCACCCTCAAACACTTTTAGGTTTATTCTTTCATCGCAGCTTTCAATATTTCCATTGAAAGTCACCATAACCTCATACCAATACTTAGCTTTGTTTTTCTCAATATTGTAATTATGATATGTAAAAAACCTGGGCTGGTACAGACCCTAAAGAGATTATTTCTACATAATGCCAGACATTCGGTTATCTTGCGCCCATTCTTTGTAATTACGCATCTGTGATTGCACACCTAAGTCTGACTCCGGTGACGTACTTCTATGATACATATTTCTTTTGCGAGTTCATTTAATTTTTCTGATATATTAACAATATGATTCTTATCTAAATTTGCATCCCACTCATCTAACAATAGTAGTTGAAGCTTTCCACTTTTTTTTATCTCATCTAATGATTCTATGATTTTTTCGCCAGTGGATAAGCTTTTATTAGAACTGAATTCAAAAAACATATCAGAATGCGGTGGTAAAAGGAAAGCTTTTTCGCTTAACTGTTCCTTAATTAGGGCAAGAAGTGACGATTTTCCTGTACCATTATCTCCTCGTAAAGTAATTCTTCCCGGACTATAGTCTTGCGTGATATCTTGTATGGAATTAATAGAATCAATAGTAATAATCGTATTATCTTTTTCAGCCTTAATCCGATTCCATGAAATAGTGCCCACATGTATAGGTTCTGTAATAATCAAGGCTGATTTTAATCCCTCAAGACGCGTTTTTAAACTATTCCAACGCGATACATAAGCTACAATTGCAGTTACATGAAAAATGGTTATAATTTGTCGTGGAAATGTAGCAATAAGCATACTTAGAAATACTTCATTTTCTACATTTTGATATATTAACCACACCCAAGTACCAATTACCGGAAATAAGACAAGCAACATTGAAGTTATGGTTGTCAGTTCACTAAAAAGTACAGATTTCAAAGCGGACTGATTCGCGTTTTTATGTTTATTGATAAAATAGTTTTTCCACAAATGTATATTTAATTTATTGCCAATTAAAATTGAGTCCCAGGCCGGTAATAATGATTGCATCATAGCTGTCCGGTCTTCTTGAGCCTGTTTGGCGGAAGAAGTGACCCGCGTTTTTAGACTTTTAACAGAAATAGAAATTAAAGGAATGGTTATGGCATAAGCAATCATCAACTTGTTATCAATAATAAAACCAAGAATTCCTATGTTAAAAACAATATTAAAAAGAGTAGTGGATACATTTATAATAAACCCAACGAATTCATTGATTACCAGCCATGCCTCATTATTTACATAGGGTTGCCGTTCTTGTTTAAATTCGATATTAGTTCTTAATTGGGCTTTACCCCTAAAAGAAACTGTAAAAATATCAACGTACTTTCTAAAAGAACTAAAAATAGCTTTGCTCTGAAAATAAGCCACTCCGGGACCTGGAATATATATTAAAGATAACGATAATATAAATAGAACTAACCATAATGAAAGATCTTGTTTTAATACGACTGCTTGACTCAATTTAGCTATCCATAAGGTTGAAGATGCGAGTATTGATTGTTGAATAAGAATGCATAGTATCATTAAACAAAAACTTTTATTAACAAAAATAGACATATTAAATTTTTTCATTTTAGTCATGCACTCCTAACCAAATCATCAAAAGAATCTTTTTCCTTCAACAATCTGCGCGAATTATGATATTCACCGACTCATCCAAAGTAATACTTATCTTCCCTTTCTCCCCGATGGTTGACAGTTTGGACGATGTTCCTTTTTTGGCACTTTACTTTAGAAGCAGTTTAGTTGCCATACATGATTCAGGTGACGGCTTCTATAAGATATTTGTTATAACACCAAAGAACACCTGCCAAATTCATACCAAATTTAGCAGGTGTTACCTTTTTTTTATAATAGGGGACAGGGATAGTGATTTATAAAAAAACTCCTGTCAAACTATGCAAAGTTTAACAGGAGTTTTTCCAAGCGGTCGGCCCTTTTAAAACTAAAACGCCTTCTTGTATATTTCTAAGATTTCTTTCTTCACTCGTATTGCGCGGATTTCCGGGGGTACATACATCATTAAAAGCTATCTTTGCAAGCTTGGGCAAGTCTTCTTCTTTTGCCCCGATCTCAGTAAGTTTTTGCGGAATACCGATAGATTTTGATAGTGTGACAACAGCTTCCACTGCGGCCTTACTTGTCACCTCATCGTTTCATATAAAATCAACTACTTCGAACAAATCAAAGCATACCCTAATTAATATGAAATCTTTACTTCTACAGGCTTATTTGGCTTGAATATAGCCAAGGTAGTATCTAAAGCCTGTGTAAACACACCTCATTAAGGTAAAAATTTTCTCAAACCACAGATTAATTTAAACATTTATATTGAAGTATTCTCCCGTTTGTTCAGCAAGAAAAAGCTGACCGTCGAAGATTAGTATTTGTCTCCGTTACAGTGTACAGGCAAAAAGTGATCCGCTCAGGCAAGCTATGACCTAAATCTCTTTCGGATTATTTATTTTAGAAATTTAATATTGGTGGATATGCTGTCGGCTGATCCGCCGTTTGTACCGCGGGAATTGACGATGATCGTATTGGAAAGACCGAGGTCCGTTGACGGGATTTTGTAAACAACCTCGTAGCCGCCAACAATGCCCCCTCTGTCAGTAATAAAGAATTGTTTATCAAAGAGCTGTGAGTGCTTATATTGGGTTCCATTTACTCTGATAAAAGTAAGGTTCCAGTTTGGAATGCCGGTATAGATAACATTCATATATAGCGCCGGGCCTGAAAATGAGTAGGCGTTCATATTTTTTGGATAGTTGGCTGGTGTGAATTGCCACTGATAATTATAGCTTTGCGCCGTAAAAGCGTGGATATCAACCTTGGATAAGGCCGGCGCCGGGCCTGCCGTTGCCACTGTAGAACCTAAACATACCACCATGCAAACCAGCAATATGAAAACTACAGACTTTTTCATATAAATTGCTCTCCTTTATAAAAACATAGCTACAGGAAACGTTTTTTATTTCATTAACTTATAGGTTCTTGTGGATTCCAACAGCATTTTGCCATATCCACCCGACCATCAGCGGTGAATACAACCCCTTCCGCTTCTAACATTTGTCGCTGCACATCTTTTCCGCCAAAAGCGAATCCGGTAGTGAGTCGACCATCCTTAAAGACCACTCTGTGGCAAGGCAATTTCCTGTCACGTGGGCTGTTATGCAGTGCATAGCCGACCGCTCGTGAAGCTCTCCAGCTTCCGGTCATATAGGCGACTTGACCGTAAGATACAACCATTCCTTCCGGTATGTGACGAACAATTTCATAAACTCTGTTGTTAAAGCTCATAAAACCACCTATTTCCAATGTCTCTTAGTGCCACCCCTTATTTTCCTGCAGGTAGATACGTCGGAGTCAGCGTCCATTTATGGAACATTATTATTGATGCTAACAGAATAGTTCAGATATTTCTCTGTGAACTTTTTAATAGTTACGTCCATTTATCCAAACTCCTAAAAAACAATGATCAAGAGTTTAAACGCTTTTATTCATCTTCATCTTCATCGTTAAAATAAGAGTAATAGATTTCCATCAATGCCTCATTAAAACCCCAGCCTATATCACTGCTTTCATCAACCATTTCCCAAAATCGCTTTTGATATGTATTTTCTAAGTCTTCCTGATTTACATAATTGGCCGCGGCCTCAAACATCGCAGCCATTTTAACATAAAACTTCTCATCAATATCGCCATACGCATTTGTAAACTCAATTCCGTACTCTACGCCTGAAACCATCAGTTCTGCAACATTCAGTGGAGTTTTGGAAAGCTTTTTAAAATCGCTGATTGCCTTGTTTATCACCGAGTATCGCAGTTTCCCCATTCCCCTGTCCGGGAAAAACTCATTTTTTATTATTTTCCTGTATTTTTCTAAAATGTCCTGTTCAGCATCAGGAACAAGATTTGCTGCGTAATATTCTTTTACATTGGGAAATCGTTTACACAAATCTCCTATTTCTTTAACCAGTTCCTCTTGGGTTTTATTTGCCAGGTATTTCTTTAAGTCCGTCATTTTTAACTGCTGCAAGTTAATCCTTCCTCTCCTCAAAATATGCTTCGGCGACATCATTGCCGTTATCAGAACTCTGGTTTGAGGGTATAAAGGCCCTCCGTTTTCTTGGAGTACGAGCAATCGTTTCAGAGTACTGGGAAGATCCTACCACTTTACATTCTCACCAAAATTACAAAACTCCTGCCACATAGTACGATATTTCATTAACAAAAAAACGCCCGCATAAACGGGCGTTTGAAGAATTTTTTAGCTCCACAATCGCATGACAATGGCCGCGATCACCACCATACAGGCTCCCCCGAGTCTGGGTAAAGACCATCCAGACAGCCGCTTCCTATGACGCTTATCTTGCGGCTCCCAGCATACCATCAACATACTTTTTGACTTCCTGAATGTATATTTCGTCGGGTATAAACTTTTGCTCCAATCGTGTTATCGTTTCATTTGTTAATTGTTTATTAGTGGCGATTTCCCTACCGGCCGTTTCCAATACTTTTAAATACTGAGATACAATTGTTCCCACTTCATTTTCTTTTATGCCGAGAAGTGCGCCTTGCGACGCATATATCTCAGCAATTACCTCCGTATTAAGATTGCGCGCATGCCGTTTAATCCAATGAGAAATTACCTGAAAATGCGACCGTTCAGGATAGCCGCAATTAGCTATCATCACCAATTGGGGAGACATTTCTGTTGTCAAATGACGGCATTCTCCCTCCCTATCCTTGCCCCAATACGGACTGGCTGTAACCATCATCCGGTCCAAAAAATTTTTGAGCAGGCCTGAAATGTTGTCAAGATAAAGCGGCGTAGCTAAAACCCGGATATCCGCATCTTTTATCAAACTCACGATGTCAGCCATATCGTCTTTAATGACGCACTTTCCCGGGCTTTTGAACCAGCAGGCTTTACATGCCTTGCAATAATCGATCTTTTTTTCCGACAAAAAAACATTTACGACTTCCGCCCCGGCCTCCGTGGCGCCTTTTAAGAAAGCGGAAACCATAATATGGGTATTCCCTTTCTTGCCCCGGTGACTGCCATTAATTACGGCAATTTTCATTGACCTCACTTCTTTCCTCTAATCTATTCGCTATTATACTTGCAAAATCCAGTAAATTACAGTCTTATAATTTAATCCATATTATGGTATAATATTCATAGAAAATAAAGCATTCTCGTTATGCTTACATCGGCAAAAAATATATAATCTTATCGAAAAATAAAACCTATCCGGATTTTCACTAACTCCGGATAGGTTTATCTTGTATTTCTAGCTGTCTATTCCAATACAAAGTACCAATATATCGCTATTTCGTGACTCAGCTGTTTGATACCTTTGTAAAGATATTTGTCAAAACCACCAGTAGAATATAATGGAATCCATCGCTGCCGTTAAGCAAAGAATCGAATCTATAGTGAACCGGTCATTGATGATAACAGGATAATTCAGGTATTCCTCTGTGAACTTTTTAATAGTTACGTCCATTTATACAAGCTCCTAAAAAAACAATGAGAATCTGATTTAAAGTTGACAATTAGAGGACAATAGGGACGTTCCTTTTTTGGCACCTACCACTTTACATTCTCACCAAAATTACAAAACTCCTGCCACATAGTACGATATCGCATATAACAAAAAACGCCCGCATAAACGGGCGTTTGAAGAATTTTTTAACTCCACAATCGCATGACAATGGCTGCGATCACTACCATACAGGCTCCCCCGAGTCTGGTGGATACCTGCGCAAAAGGCATAAGTTCCATACGATTGGAAGCTGACAGAATGGCTACATCACCAGTTCCGCCTAAACCGCTATGACAGGCGGTTACAATGGCCGATTCAACCGGATGCATTTTTAAAAACCTCGCTACATAGAAACCGGAGGCAATCATCGCCGCTACCGTCGAAAAAACGGTAATGATATAAGCAGGCGTAATGGCCGCCACTACATCTTTCCAGGGAGTGTACATGACGCCAACACCGACCAACAGCGGCCAGGTTAGGCTTGTTGTGACAAACCGGTATAAATGATAAGCTCCCTGCTCCATTTTAGCCGGCATAATGCCAAGTGCTTTAATGATAGCAGCCGAAAAGATCATGATAATCGGAGCCGGAATCGGAATAAATAAACTGACCACCTGTCCAAATACGAAAAAGCTCATAGCAAGAATAAGACCGGCACCCATCAGCGAAAAATCTACCGGCTTTTCAGCCGTTTGGGCGGCTCGAATCAGGTCATCATCACCTGTCTTTACTAACACACCGTTACCGGTAAGATGGGGTTTCTTTTCGCCCAACCGCCGCAAGTAACCCGCGGCCATGATGGCAAACACATTGCCCAGCATCGCAGCAGGCACGAGTTGGGGAATAAATTTGTCATTGGTCATCCCGGTAATTTCCGCATAAGCCATGGAAAGCGGCAGAATACCTTCCCCTACACCGCCGGATATGATGGGAACAACTACATAAAAGAATGAATGGTAGGCGCCTATCCCGGTAAGAGTCCCCACTGCCACACCAACGACAATACATCCCAGTGTACCCACAAGCAGCGGTATAAACATACGGACAAAGCCTTGAATCAGTACTGCGCGCTGCATTCCCAGAATGCTGCCGACAATGAGGCAGGAAATATAAAAGTACAGGAAATTGGAACCTTTCATAAATGCAGTAATCGCCTTCAAAGAAGCAGGATTAATCAGGTTATAAAAGAGCATAATGGACGGAACAAAAATAGAAAGAATGGCCGGACCACCAATATCCTTAAGCACCGGCACCCTCATGCCGATATCCCCCAGCAACATCCCCAGGATCATCATGACCGCTATGCCGCCAATCATATCTGCAGGTAGCTTGCTGTAAACAGAAGCTGCATAAATGATCGCTGCCAAAATGAGGTAAATGGGTAGCGGTAGAGGACCAATTTTGAATTTCATGAGAGGATGTTCTTTGGCTTGCGGCTGCGAAGTAGACTGTTGGATCTCTGTGTTCATGAAAAATTACCTCCTTTAATTGTTTCGGTTTCATAGTAGCGAAAAAAGGTAAACTATTAAACTTTATTAAACTTTTTAAAGTATTATGCAATTAAAAACTGCGATCCCGTGGACCGCAGTAAGTAAAAGCACAAATTTATTTTAATGTGGAATATAGCGGTTGACCGGCCGGCCCACAGCACCATACATGAGCTCCACGGTCAACAACCCGCTTGTTTCCAAATAATCAAGATACTTACGTATCGTTACCCGGGAAATGCCAACTTGTTTGACCAGTTCATCAATCGTAAAGGGAGCTCCGATCTTATCAATCGCTGTTTTAACAATTTGCAGAGTATGCTTTTCCAGGCCTTTGGGCAACCCGCATCTCGTTTGCCGGTCAAACAGTTGTGTGTCAATATCCCGCTGACAGACCGTATCACGGCTGTCAATGGCCTCCATTCTGGCCTTATATTGCTGTAAGGCCATATTCAGCCGTTCAAACTCAAAGGGTTTGATCAGGTAATCTACGGCGCCCAAACGCAAGGCCTTTTTCACACTGATAGTATCCCGGGCCGCTGTCACCATAATAACATCTACACCATGCCCGGCCTCCCTGATTTTTTCCAGCATCTCCAAGCCATTCATACCAGGCATAAAAATATCAACTAATATCAAGTCGATGGCACCAGTTTTCAGTATTTCAAGCGCCTGCCGGCAATCATTGGCGATGCTATGAAGTTGAAAACCTTCCACATGAGCCAAATAGCGGCGATTAAGCTCAGCTACCGTAGGGTCATCTTCCACAATAAGTACACTAATCATTCCGGATCTCCTCTCTATGACGGGGGATTGTAACAATAACTTCCGTTCCCGGTGAAGAATTATTAAACGCGATTGTGCCTTGCAATTTTTTTATGCAACTTTCCACTAAGTGGAGGCCAAAGCCACGGTTCTCGCCTTTAGTGGAAAAACCTCTTTCAAAAATCCGCTCCTTCACAGCCTGCGCTAATCCCGGACCACTGTCCGCAACCTGGATAATACACTCTTCATCGGTTTCGCTTATAGACAAAGTAACCTTTTTCGCATCCGAACTCTCAGCGGCTTCCAAAGCATTGTCAAGGAGGTTACCCAGTATGGTAATCAACTCGTAGTTGGCAGTGGCCGCCGTTTCCGCAGTCATGAGGGTATCTTCATCAATTGTCATACTAACGCCCATTTCCCTTGACCTGCTCAGCTTGCTTAACACCAGCCCGGCCACCGCCGGCTCTCTAATCCGCTTGCCGACAAAAGCAACTTCAGCTTCCTGATCGTTGGCAATCCGGTTGATATAGGCCGCAAGTTGATCATAGCATTCCAGCCGGACGAGTCCTAAAATGACATGTAACTTATTCATAAATTCATGAGTCTGCGACCGCAAGGCATCGACATAGCCCCTGACGCCGGTAAGTTCTTCCGCCAGTTTGTTAATCTCGGTTTTGTCCCGAAACGTGGCAATAGCGCCAACAATCGTGTCATTAACATGGATGGGAACCCGATTGGTAATGATGCGCACACCATTTATATCCTGTTCCTGATTTAACTCGGTTAACCCTTGGGCCATCACCCGCCTGAGACCGGTATTGGGAATATAGCCTTCGATTTCGCGTCCAATAGGATTCCCCGTCGTACCTGCACTATGGAGTATCGCAATGGCGGTATCATTTGCCAATGTTATTTTACCGGTCAGGTCGACGGCAAGAATCCCCTCTTTAACTGATTGCAGCATTGCATTTCTTTCCTCTAACAGTTTGGCAATTCCCGCCGGCTCTAATCCGAACAATGTCTTCTTGATACTCCGGGCAAGCAGGACAGCCCCCGTTATTCCGATTGCCATTCCCAGCAAAATAGCGAAAAAGATGCGATTACGGCTTTCCCTTACCGCCTGTTCTACATCGCCAAGATGAATACTCACCACGACTCCGCCAACCTGGTGTCCATTATGATATACCGGTGTAAAGGCCCTCAGCTGGGGTCCTACCGTTCCACTGGCATACGAAAGATATTCGTTGCCTTGAAGTGCCGGTTGCTCATCACCACCAACCACATGGTAGCCAACTAAGCTTTCGTTCGGGTGTGATTTGCGGATTCCCTGCATGTCAAACACGACCACAATGGCCGTATTTGTTAAACTCCTCATGACTTTTGAATAGTCCTGCATATCCTTTTCATCACGTAACCCCGCCAGGCCTTCAGCAACCACCTCCGAATGAGCTACAATACGGGCTATGTCCATAACAGACTGCCCCTTTTGATTGGTAATCCCCTTAGCGACATGCGCGGAAATCAGCCAATTCGTCGTAAGTAACGCCAATAATACAACACTACAAACCAGCAAGATAATTTTCCCTTGCAGATTTAACGTATAATTCCCATTTGCCAAACGAAAAGCCTCCCTACACTCACCGGTTCACGCTTGTTTACATATTATTATTTAAGTACTTAATTCCCACCAAAATACAAAAATCCTGCAAGATTTTAGCTTCTTGCAGGGGAGATGCCGGAGGTTTATTAACGGCTAGTAAGCGGAGGGACAAGGATACTGATTGCATATTTTACAATCTATGGGTATAATATAAGAAAAGGACTGACGTGCTCTAACACGCCAGCCCACAGGCTGTCTAACCGGAAACGGTTAGCCCGATAAGAAGTTATTGAGAAATAACCGCAAACCATGGCGTGGGAGCGGTTATTTCTGTTTTATGATGAGCACAACAAGTGTTGCGAATGCGACCATTAAGTACATTGCCTCAAATGTTGACACCATACCACCCCCTTCCCAGAAGGAAGTGGCCAACCGTTCCCCGACAGCCTGTACGACTATTATAGCATATTCTTCCAGGCGAGTAGGGAAATATTTCGTTGATGGTTTTATGTCATTGCTGTGCCGCCTTACATATTGAGAGCGTGACAATAGGGACGTTCCTTTTTTTGGCACTTACTATAGAAGTATTTAGTTGCCAAAACAGGAACGTCCCTTAGTGTCACCATTACTTATCGGCCTTATGAGTTAAAGGCAAGTTTAAACCTAAAAAAATACTTGACTGTTCACGATAAAAGAAATAAAGTGTAAAATATAAGTGGATATTGGATAAACCTGTCAAAAACAGGGACGCAAAAGCAGAATCTAACGGTATACCTACGATTCCAGGTTGCAATTTAATTAGCTGGGTATTTCCTTTAATATTTGCTTCATTAGTTTCCAATAAAGCCATTAGTCCGATGTATATGATATTTGGGGGTAAAATATGGATTGTCCGAAATGTTCTAAGCAAATTAATTCAGCTTTAAATTTTTGTCCGTACTGTGGAGAAAAAGTAAAAACTGAGATTACTCCTCCAGCTCCAAGAAGCATGCAAGAGTTAGAAGATATTACTAGTCATGATGCCCCAATTGTGGGGGAAAATAATTCTCAGTCTCAGTCCACATATTATGTTGTAGAGGATTATTATGCGAAGCGGTTCCAAAAGATTGATCAAAATGGTGGCAACTATGTGTTTTTTTGGAACTGGTACGCTGCTTTATTTAGTCCACTTTGGTTTCTTGTAAAAGGCATGTGGGTTAAAGGACTAATTTTCTTTGTTATAGCGTTTTTAACGTCTGGTATCGCCACTCTTTTCATTGGTATTTACGGGGGATCGCGTGGTACATATGATCTGTATCTTGCTAAAGTTAAAAGAAAACAAATGTGGTTCATGTAGCTAACAAGCCTTAGCCATCCAAGCTAAGGCTATTTTATATTTATAAGCAAAAGAGGGACGTAATGGACAAAAAAATACTAGATGGGTTACGGTCCATGGAGTATGAGCATCCTTGGGACCAGGAAGCACTGGAAAAGCTAAAAAGCATTTCGGGTTTGGATACCGTTGTTAAAAAATTCAACCAATATAGCGTAGAGAAGTTCCTCCGGGCCGAATTTACTGGGAGTTCGATAAAAGTTAACAAAAAGAATTTTCCTGAACTGCATGAGCAGTTAATTAACGCATGTAATATACTGGGAGTTTTTCCTGTACCTGATTTATACATTAAATGGGATTATGGGATAAACGCTTTTACAACTGGGGTTGAACGAACATTTATTGTCATTCACTCAGGCATAATAGATCTTTTATCTGAGGATGAGGCAAGTTTTATTATCGGTCACGAGCTTGGCCATATAAAAAGTCAACACGTTTTATATCATCAGATGGCTAGCATATTCCCTCATATTGGGGAAATTCTCGGACAAGCAACCCTGGGATTGGGAGCTATTGTCGCAGCGGGGTTAGAAGTAGCTTTACTTAAATGGGCGAGAATGTCCGAGTTTACTGCAGACAGGGCAGGGTTATTAGCGTGTCAAAATTTCAATGCAGCTTGTTCGGCATTTATCAAAATGTCGGGGCTTCCAACAAAATATTATGACAGGATAGATGTGGGGTCTTTTCTAGAGCAAGCACAGGAGTTTGCGGAGTATGATCACTCTTTATTAGATAGTTTAGCAAAAAAATTAATTAACGTTTGGCAGGATCACCCTTGGTCGGTATTAAGAGTTTCTGAATTGAACAAATGGTGTGAAGCAGGCCAGTACTCTGCGGTTATTGACCGACAATATAAAGATAGCGTTTTTTGTTGCCCATATTGTAGACACCCTATACAAAAGACAGACTATTATTGTCCTAACTGCGGAAATAGGATTATAATAGCTTAAAATCGATAAGTAACTTAATTGAAAATCTGGAGGTAAGTTAATATGTATTGCCCTACCTGCGGTAAAGAAGTTAATAATAACAAATTTTGTTCTGGGTGCGGAGAGAAAATTGATCCTCAAGGACTTTACGAAGTAGATAAGCCAGAAACTAGCGCTGAACAAAGTCAGAATAGTACAACCAGAGTTAAACAGAACGTCACACAGTTTTTATCAGTAAAGAAAAATCTGTACATAACTGTAGTAGTCATATTTGGTCTACTTTTATTACTTAATATCATGGGGGTATTTGAATCAGACTCAAGTAAAGCCAAGGTCGTTGCAGATAAATTTTTGACAGCTCAATGGAATATTGTAACAGGTGTTGCTAGCGAGGCAGATAAGGACGTTCTTTCCCAATTTGTTGCTCCAGGCGAAAAGGGGATATATTCCTTCGAACTAGGGCAACTTAGGACAGAAGCATCTAGAAACAAACTAACAAAATATAGTTATGAAATCCAATCAGCATCGGCTAAAGGAGATTCAGCAACGGTAACTTATAAAATAGATTTATCATCGGCTACCGGGAGAAACTTTGAAGTACAGCGACTATTAAAGTTAAGAAAAGTAAGTGGACAATGGTTAGTTGTACAAGATCGAGGCTAGTCGAGCCAATAAAACCAATACAACAAATGCCCTACAGTTCATCCTTCCGAACTGTAGGGCATAATTATTAGTTTGAAATCTGCATATTTTATTGGCGAAAGCCTTTAAATGACAATAGGGACGTTCCTTTTTTAGCACTTTACTAGGCGTAGTTTAGTTGCTAAAGCAGGAACGTCCCTTAATATTTTATTTAACCTTATCCTTTCATTACAGGTACCGTGTTAGCCGCATGCGGCATTATTGTTACCGAGTAATCTTTACGTCCAAGCTTCTGTTCGGCAATAGCCATAGCCTCTTCCAGCGATGCGGCAGGGATTAGCCCGGCCTTTTCCACAAAATCTTTATTTTCGGGCAGGGTAACGATGATGAGAGATACCTGTTTGGAGATTAAGCCGCATTTGAGGGCAATAAATCCCGGGACGGTGAATCCTTCACGCAGTTTAAGTTCTCGTTCATGGAGCGATACGAAATCAAACCAACCGCTAAAGTCTGGCGGTTCTTTGATATCACGGCATTCGAGCAGCACGATAACTACGCCGCCTTCTTTTGCGGCCATAAAGGCGTTATCAATGGTTTTCGATCCCTGATATAAGTTTATATCTTTAGGAAAGCCACCGGCTGAACCGATAACGAGATCGGCTTTAGCTGTGATGGGGACACCGAAAATTTCTTCAACTGCATGGCAACCTTCCAGCCAGGCTTCCTGCCAATGCCCGGCAACGAATTTGGCGAACTGTCCTTCTGGTGTAATAACCGCGTTGAGTAAAAATGCCGGTTTAACCATCGCTGCCATTTCCGTCATATTTTCATTCATCATATTGCCGCAAAGTTTGCCGGAAACACAGTCAGCACTGATTCCTTGCCCAACTATATCATGCAAGCAGAATCTATGGTTTCCCTGAATGCTGCCATAGCCTGAAACGCCAGGCATGATCGACTTACGGCCGCCACCAAAGCCAGCCATTAGGTGATAAACGATGCCACCAGTTAGAATGACTTTGTCGGACTGAGCCACTGTCTTGTGGATACAAGTGTCTACTCCGTGGCTGGTGGTACCAATTTTTACAAAATTATCAGTGTCAAGGGCACAACTTTGCTCGATCGCAACTCTGTTAACCACTTCCTGTCCGTAGGTGGAAAGATTTTCTTGAGGAGTATGATGGCGATGGGCACCGAGGGCAACAACCAAAGTAATGTTGCTGTCCGGTACGCCGCATGCATTCAGCTCATCAATTAGCGGCGGAAGGAAAAGATCGTTGCGAACCCAAGCGCGAGTAATATCGCTGACGATGATACATACTTTATCGTCTTTGTTTACGATCTGGTTGAGCCGTGGGCTGCCGATTGGATTGGCAAGGGCGGTTTTAACAGCGGCAGGAATATCTGTTAATGGCTCAACATGATTACCTTCGATCACATGCAAAATTTGTTTTTTAGGGAGTTTGAGGTTGATTTCTCCGGTCCCATATCCCAGATTAAATTCAGTGAACATAGAGGCGCCTCCTTATATAGACATCATCTGTATACAAAATTATTTGATTAGTTTATTCTAGCATAACCTAACACGGAAATGATCGCAAGTGCAGGAAGGGAAAGAAAAATGGAGTAAATTCTATGTATTTTGCAGGAATTTATGTTTTTACGGAAAACACTATAAATAATGTAACATTGTAAACCTGTAATATGTTACTCAGATTTTATCGATGAGTTAGGGATAGTTTTGTTTGCTATTATGTGAGAAAGCATTATAGTACTGACCTGCAAAGGAATAACAAAAGTAATGTTTTTATTCATATGGAGTGAAGCTCAATATTGAACTCATCAGACTAATCAAATTTACTAACGAGGTGGATTATTTGAAAAGGACAAATTTTCGATGGTTTATGGCAGTACTCATTTTTTTAATTACTTTTATGTCTTACATGGATCGTGTTAATTTGTCGGTAGCTACACCGACAATTATGCAAGAATTTGGTTTTACTAAGGTAGATATGGGATTTTTACAGACAGCCTTTTTCTCAGGATACGCATTTATGCAGATCCCCGGCGGGATGATGGCAGAGTATTTTGGACAACGCATCGCATCAACGTTGGCAGTTTCCTGGTGGTCAGTTTTTACTGTTCTTACCGCATGTGGATCTGGTTTTACTTCATTTGCAATTATTCGAGCGTTATTTGGCTTGGGCGAAGGACCTATTTTTCCGGCTATGAATAATTTTATCTATCGTTGGTTTAATAAGTCTGAGAAGGCAACGGCTTCTTCCTTTATGCTGAGTGGGGCTTTTGTGGGGCCGGTGTTTGGTCCTGCGGTAACGGTTGCCTTAATGCTGGCTTTCGGCTGGCGTTCCGTATTCATAATCTTCGGCGTAGCGGGATTAGTTCTTGCCTTAGCTTGGTGGGTCTTAGCGAAAAATGAGCCGCGTCAATCTCCATTTGTTAATAAGGCCGAAGCCGATCATATTGAAGACGGCATGGTATTGAGTGACCCGAAAGCGGCTAAAGAGATTGCACCTTGGAGATGTTTCATCACTTCAACACAGTTTTGGGCCATTGGATTACAATATTTTATTACCGACTACATTATGTATGTTTTTCTTGCGTGGCTGCCTCTCTATCTCATGGAAGCGCAAGGGTTTTCACTAGCAAAAATGGGGATAGCCGCTTCATTTCCTTGGGCTGCATTATGTCTTATTACTTTTCTTACGGGATTTGTCAGTGACAAGCTTATCGCCGCAGGGGTATCTAAGCACAAAGCGCGTACGCTATTCGGAGCAAGTGGCCTTTTAATTTCCGGGGCGGCGCTTTACATGGCTGCTCTTGCGGCCACACCAACGATGAATGTTCTATGGCTTACGATTTCACTAGGGGCATTAGGGTTTACTTTTAACGCCTCTTGGGCCGCTTCTATGGACATTGGTGGCAAATTTTGCGGTACAGTTTCAGGTTGGATGAATTTCTGGGGTAATATCGGCGGTGTGGTAGCACCGGTTGCAACTGCTTGGATAGCTACCCATTATGGCTGGCAGGCGGCTATTTCAATGACTGCTTTTTCAGCGATTCTCGGTGTGGTATGTTGGATTGCTGTTAAACCTGACCAAGTTATTGTGAGAAAAGATTAAACTATACTTAATTGGTGTAGCACATGTCTAAGTAACGTAAATCCCTCTATTATGGCAACTATCTACAGTTATTTTGCCATAATAGAGGGAAGTTATTTATTTATTGCCTTTTTCAGTGGTTTCGGACCGACCCTTTGAAGCTTTCACTGAGTAAGCTTTATCCTCTAAACCAGCTAGCATTTCAATAAACGGTTCAGTAAGAACAGGGTCAAATTGAGTTCCGGCACATTTGCGTATTTCGTCAATTGCTTCTTGATAACTCATGGCTTTACGGTATGGACGGTCATTGGTCATGGCGTCAAAAGCATCGGCTAACGCAAGGATACGACATGCCAATGGAATTTCTTCACCGGCCAGGTTAAGGGGGTATCCTTTTCCATTCCACCATTCTTGATGTTTTAAAATCCAATCGGCAATAGGTGCTAAGTCCGGCACTGATTTCGCAATCCGAAAACCAATATCACAATGACGACGCATAACAGATATTTCATCAGGTGTTAGTTTCTCCGGTTTAAATAGGATATTGTCGGGAATCCCCACTTTCCCTATATCATGGAATTTTGCCAAAAGCTTTAAATCGGCAATCAATGGGGCCGACAGTTGTATTTTTTGCGCAAAGGCTTCAACAAGGCTTTCCAGGCGCTCGCCATGCCCTTCCGTAATATAGTCTCTGGCTTCTAACGCCTGCATCATTGCCTGTACTATTGCACTGCGTGTACTTAAACCCTTATGCATTTTTTCCCGATACATGTTGTTATCCGCTTCTTTAAACAGCGAATTGATATCCCCATAGCCGACTGCCCACCCGCAGGAAAGACTTAATGGCAGTTGGTGGTTGGTAGCGTTATATTTTTCTATAGCGATTTCAATTGTCTTTGATAACTCGTTCATTTTTTGAGTATTAGGATTTGACACCAGTATTGCAAATTCGTCTCCGCCAATTCTGGCGACAATATCAGGAGGGAATATGCACGAACTTAGTATTTTGGCTGTAGTCTTGAGTAATTCATCGCCTGAAAAGTGCCCTAATGTATCATTGATTAATTTCAGACCGTCAACATCACAGACAATAATGCCAACAGTTTCGCCACTTTGCTTACCAATCTTAAGGATTTGCTCTTCGAAATGAGTGCGGTTGTAAATTTCAGTAAGTGAATCTTTAATACTCAGAAGTTCTAACCTTTGTTCAATTTTCTTTTTATATGTAATATCTCTGATTATTGCCATGACCTCGAAATCACTATTTTTCACAAAACGCGCTTCAAAGTAATGCACTTGGTTATCTTGCTCCAGTTGGTACTCCATAAGTTGTATATTCCCACTATTAAGAGCTTGTTTTATAAACTCAAGGGCCTGCTCTGCCAATTCGCGGGTAAACACGTCCGTAATGTTTTTCCCCAAAAATTGATCCGCCGGAACATACGGCGCAAAGTTAGCGGGCTTAAAGTCAAAAAAATTCCCGTGACAATCAAGGCGCAGGATTAAATCTGGAATAGCCTGCAAAATTTCTTGTTGCATCTGGTTAGTGTACGCTAATCTTTGTATATACCGATTGGCTATAAGGTAAATAAAGAAAGCCGATAAACCGACAAAACTCCAGCCCTTAATAACGGAAAACAACATCGTAACCTCTCTGTTTAAAGATAAAAGTTCCACAATAGTATCAGATAAAAAAATCCAGATTACCCCAAAAGCAAAATAGGCTAACGAAATTTTTATTGCGTAATTTTTGCTTGTCATATGAATCCATCCTTTCGAATGACGGGAGAAACTGGACGATACCACCATAAAAGAATTATTTACAATATAGGCTGTTCCTTAGAAATTCCCCAAGATTCTCATTATTCCTGTTTTGTTTCTCCAAAAGAAATCTATATTCGACAAAATCCCCCCAGCGTTGCTATAAATGACAATAGGGACGTTCCTTTTTTGGCACTTTACTAGGAGCACTTAAATGCCAAAACGGGAACGTCCCTTATATTACTAATTTAGCAGGTATTACCTTTACTACAACTTCCCGCCCCAAACAGGTATATTTACACAGAAAAAATGAAATGCTACGCGACAGTAAGCGCCGTTTGGGGGAGGATACGTATGTTTGGTAAAAAGATGCGCCATATCAACCGGTATCGTGAAATTGCAATGGCTCTGCTCAATCAGGGCTTTGACTATATTGTAGAGGAAATGGGCCTGCCTCAGAACATGCCCTATCCACGCCACCCCCGTCCGGCAGCTGCCAAAGAAAACACCGGCGGCTTAGGCGAGCGCATCAGGCTGCTGCTCGAACAATTGGGGCCAACCTATGTCAAGCTAGGACAGATCGCCAGTACCCGGCCGGACCTTCTGCCTGCCGAAATCGTTGCGGAGTTGGAAAAATTGCAGGATGAAGTGCCCGGTTTTGCCTTTAGCGAAGTACGTACTTTGCTAAAGTCGGAATTAGGATCGGACCTGGAAGATCTGTTCGGGCAATTTGACCCGGAGCCGCTAGCGGCCGCTTCCATTGGCCAGGTTCACCGGGCGCAGCTTAAGACCGGTCAGCAAGTAGCGGTAAAAATTCAGCGGCCTGGCATTGTTGCCACGATCGAAACCGATCTGGAAATTCTGCGTGAACTGGCCGTCCTGGCAGAACGCCGTTTTTCCTGGGCACAGACGTATCAACTGGGCGAGTTGATTGATGAACTCGCCAAATCGCTGCGTACTGAACTGGATTATACCCGGGAAGCTTATAATGCCGAGAAATTTTTAAAACAGGTTCAGGGCAATTCTTCCATCTATATTCCGCCTGTATACTGGGAATATTGTTCGCAAAAAGTGCTGACAGCCGCCTTTGTTGAGGGCATAAAAATAAACGAACTGGAGCAGTTAGCGCAGCGAGGCTATAACCGCTCCCGCATAGCAGAGCGCTTTGCCCGAGAAATATTTCAGCAGATTTTCATAGCGGGATTTTTCCATGGTGATCCGCATCCCGGCAATGTGCTGGTGCTGCCGGGAGAAACTATCGCTTTCCTGGATTTTGGCATGGTTGGCCGTCTCGGCCCTGAGAAAAAACACCACCTAGCCTCCCTTGTCATTGGCCTAATGCACCAGGACGCGGAAGAACTAGTCAAAACAATTTTCCGCATGGGAATTGTTCCTGCCGAAGTGAACCGGGCTCAGTTCCGCGACGATGTCGATCTGTTAAGGGAAAAATACTATGGGGTTCCTTTAAGTCAAATCAGCCTGGGGGATGCCATCAATCAGATGTTTGCCACCGCGCAGAAACATAAGATAAAAATGCCGGCCGATCTGGCACTGGTAGGCAAGACTCTGCTGACTATGGAGGGTATTGTGGAAAGACTGGACCCTCAGCTTAGCATCCTTACGGTCGCTGAACCGTTCGGAAAACAGTTATTCCGGGAACGTCTCCATCCTAAGAATCTAGCCCAGGAAGTTCGGCGTACTATCAACGCTGTCAGTGAACTATTTATCCAGTTGCCCCACTATGTTCAGGAACTGGGTTCCGTCGCCGGACGGGGCCGGTTGCATTTGGAAGTTTCCGTTTCCGAAATGGACCGTATCCTTATTAAACTGGACAGGATCAGCAACCGGCTCTCCTTTAGCGTTATTCTGCTGGCCTTTAGTATGATCATGGCCAGTATTATCGTCAGTTTCAACCTTGCCGGACACTCTTCCCAATTGTGGAGAATTCCCGTTATTGAAATCGGCTTTGCCATAGCCGTGACCATGTTTATCTGGCTGCTTTATGCCATTATCCGCTCCGGTAAGCTATGACCGAAATCTCTTTCGTATTGCTGTCGGCTTACAGCCTGTTTTGCCAGTAAACTTGCATTATTTTTAAAAATTTTGTTTGAGGATCTGTGCCAGTTGCGCAGGGCAGGAAGTCGCCTTCTCTCCGCATTTAATGCCGTCTAAGCGTTTAATTACTTCCTTAACAGGCATTCCTTTTATTAAACTGCCAATTCCCAGGAGATTGCCGGAACAGCCCCCTTCAAAAACAGCCCCTTGGACAACACCCTCTTCTATGTCTAAAGCAACCTTTTTTGCACATACACCTGTCATGGGAAACTCATATTTATGACTCATATCACGTTCTCCTTTTAATAGCTAATAATAATCAAAGAATTTAGTTAATTTTGCTCGTGAATCATTTTTCTTAGCACAGGCACTAAGGCTAATACAAGTAACGCAATAATGCCGACGCCAATCCCCATTTTCATAAACGCGCCAAAATAAATCGGCAATGTTTGCAGCGAGTCGGTCATTCCTTTTGGCACAGCAGCAAATGAGGCCACTTTGCCGGAAATAACCCCTGCTGTTGCCGAAGACAAATACCATGCCCCAATAGTAAAGCCCACCATTTCCTGAGGCACCAGTTTGGCGACCATGGCCAAACCTAACCCGCTAATCATCAATTCGCCTACCGAAGAGAAGAAATAGCTGCTGACCAGCCACCATACGGATACAAGACCTTGCGCATTTGCCGTCGTAATGCCAAGCACCAATACGAGGAAACTGACAGCACAGCAGACCATACCGGTGGCAAATTTAGCAGGGATAGTCAAATCCTTGCCTTGTTTGCCAAAATAAGAGTAGAAATAAGCTAGAATAGGACTAGCAACAATAATCCAGAAAGGATTTAAGGCCTGAAAAGATTCGGGATCAGTAATACGGATGCCCCAAACAGTGTGCTCAACATTATTAATAGTGAAGAAATTTAAAGAAGTCGGCATTTGCTGGCCAATAACAAAGAATGCAATTGCTTCCAGCATTAGGACAAAAGCAGCCAGCATTTTACTGCGTTCGAGACCTGTCCGTTTGAAGGCTTCATAGAAAAATCGAACAAAAACACCGGTCCCAACAATCGCTAGCAGCCAATGTGCTACCGCTAGGTTCGTCAACATCCATGCGGATAAGTAAATTGTCGCGATAACCCCTACAATAATCACCATCAGTTTCATTTTCGGCAAAGGCAGTTTGCCGGGCGGTGAATCAATGTCTTTAACGATGTTGCGATAGAAAACAAAAGTACATAAAGATAACACCAAACCGGCAGCGCATACAAAAAAGCCTGTTTGCGCGCCAAATCTTCCGCCGAGCATCGGCACCAAAATCATGGCCATAAATGCGCCGGTGTTAATCGCCATATGATATAAAGTAAATGCTCCGTCAAGTCTCGGATCATCCTTAGCATAAATCTTGGACAACAAGCTGGCCGGATTAGCCTTAAACAAACCATTACCAACGGCCACACAGGCGATCCCTGTAAAAACGCTCATCTTATCGGCACCGGCTAAGCCGATAATAACATAACCGATCAGCAGGGTAATTCCACCCAATACAATCGTTCTCTTCGTTCCTAAGATATGGTCACCGATGTAGCCGCCAATCGCGACATAACCATTAACCATCGCATAAAACGCACCAAAAATCGCAAAGGCCTCGACATCGGACATACCAATACTTTTTACTAAAAACATGGCTAGGACGGTTTGCAGACCGGCATAACCAAATCTTTCCCACATCTCGATGAAAAAGACCATATAAAAAGGTCTGGGCTGTTTGTACATTCCAATATTTGACTGGGCTACTGTTTCCATAATTTAAATTTTCACTTCCTTGATAAATGATTTGATTTTCTCATAATTGGCTCAATTGTTATACCAATTCAGCTGTAACTGACCAGTCTCAACAACGGAATTTTTCCTAAAAAAACTAGCGGCTGTTTTACCAGAAGCATATTCAGCTATACGGTTGATAGCCATTGATTACCTTAACCGACAAAAAATCAAGATAATTTGCTTTTAGCGCACTGGTCATCATAATTGTACACCTCCTTTACTTCATAGGAAATATTAGGTACTCGTGGCCGTGATGTATTTAAATAGCTGTTTTTTCCAGCATCACATCCAAAATTACTTTATCAGTTGCTAACATACCTGGATTGCTGACTTTACCCAAATTTGCTATCGTACGTTCAATGGAATTTGTAATAATGCCATTCGTATCAGGAACAACAATATTCTTTTGTGCCAGTAGTGAACTTTCCACGGCAGCGGCAGCAGCAGTAGCTAGCTTCAGTGCACACCCCACCTTGCCGCCATCACAGATCATACCGGTAAGATTAGCGATAATATTCTTCATCGCGGATTCGATCGTTGTAATATTTCCACCCATCAGCCAGGTAATAGCCGCCGTAGCTCCTGTAGCTGCGGCTACCGCACAGCCACATAAAGCAGACAAATTGCCTGTATAGATTTTTACATAAATGGTAACCAAATGACTAAGGGCAATGGCTCTGAGCAATTGTTCCCGGGAAGCACCAATTTTTTGGGCCACGGTATAAACCGGCAAAATAACGGTAATGCCATGATTTCCACTCCCGGCGCTGCTCATAATCTGCACATTTTCCCCCGACATGCGTGCGTCGGCCGCTGCCGCAGTAAGCCGTTTGGCGGAATTAATCATATCATCAGATATGGCTCCGCTGGCCATCATTTCTTCATACATAGACCCAATTCCCATACCCAGCTTTTTCTCAATACCGGTTTTTGCGGCGGACACATTCATATTGACCCCATCCAGTAAAAATGCGATTTCCTCCGTCGGCAATGCTTCCACAGCAGCAACCAGTTGAGCGATACTGATATTTTCATCGCGCAGAAATTGACGGTAATCCTTTCGCAAGCTGCACTGCGTATCTTGGTTACTCAACAAATTTTTGCCATTCAGTTGAATGCTGACGATATTCGTATGTTTATCTCTTATGATAACTTCACAGCAATCAGCTCCAGACATAAGCCGGGCACAAATATACAAACTGGTTTTACTTGCATCCACATGAATATCGACAATATCTTGAGCCAACATGGCTTTGGCTGCTGCCAGTTCCTCAGGTGTCACCCCTTCCAACACCGACAGTTGTTTTTCCGGATGTTTTTTCACAACGCCCAAAGCAGCAGCTATCGTAAGGCCTGTTTCACCCGTACCGGGAATGCCTACAGCCACACCGTTTTTGTAAATGTTGGAATTAACGGTGACTGTAATGTGATCTACATTTTTATTGAGCGCTTCACTGGCAGTCGCCGTTGCTAGGGCCACAGCACCGGGTTCCGTACATCCTGTGGTTGGTAGTACCTCTGCTTTTAATAATTCAATGATTGCTTTTGTATTCATGTTGTCAACTCCCTTTGTTATACTACTAAGCAATAACCGTGCCAATGCAACGGGAAGAACATGCTTGGCAGTAAACTTGTCCCGCCAAAGCGAAGTATTGAGTCTTCCGTCGGGGGTTTTCCCTGCCTGCAAATTCAATACCCCACCTTATAGAAGGCGGGGTATTGAATTTGATAATTTATCACTAAAAGTGATAATTATTGATAGAATATGATAAATTTATCGCTTCAGTGCTACCCGGCTTCAATACCGTATTTGCGAATTTTGCGGTATAAAGTTGCAATACCCATACCTAAATGGGCCGCAGCCTTTTTTTTGCCTTCAACACACTTGCCAAAGGCATTAAGTGCAGCCATGATTGCCTGGCGCTCCTCAAATTCGTCTGACCCCTGATTGGACATCACCGGCTGAATAGGCAGGTAAAGCTGTATGCCTGCGGTCAATTTTGTAAGAAGTACATCGACATCAATTACTTCCGCAGAAGTCTTGATCACTGCACATTCAACAACATTCTCCAATTCACGGATGTTACCCGGCCAATCATAATTTTTCATACACAGTGCAGCCTCGTCAGTAAAGCCGGTAATCTTCTTACCTGAACTCTTCGTTTGTTTCTCTAAAAAGAATTTGGCCAATTCCATAATATCACCTGTTCTTTTCCTCAGCGGCGGCAATTCTATCGGAAAAACATTAAGCCGATAGTATAAATCGTCTCTAAATGTTCCCTCTTTGACCAATTCTTCTAAATTACGGTTAGTAGCGGCAATAATGCGTACATTTAACGACATTGCTTTAATACCGCCTACCCGTTCCACTGTTTTTTCCTGTAATACCCGTAACAACTTGACTTGCAAGAAATGCGGCATATCACCAATTTCGTCCAAAAATAAAGTACCATTGTTGGCCAGTTGAAATTTCCCGGGTTTGCCGCCTTTGCGGGCTCCGGTAAAAGCTCCTTCTTCATAACCAAACAGTTCGCTTTCCAGTAAATTTTCCGGAATAGCACCGCAATTGACTGCGACAAACGGCCTATTGCCCCTGTCACCTTCGTAATGAATGGCGCGGGCAAAAACTTCTTTGCCTGTCCCGCTCTCACCCATAATCAGTACCGTCGAAGAAGTTTTGGCCGCTTTGGCAGCTTCCTCTTTGATCTGAAGCAAGGCTTTACTGGAACCCACAATGTCTCCGAAGGTAAGCCTATCTTGAACTAAAGACTGTTGTACCGTCCATTCACCAACCGCGGAAAAACTGGCAACAACCCCTCGCACTTCCTCTTCGCCAAACATGGGCTTGGCACTTACCATATAGTGATAATGTATTCCTTTATTCCAGACACTTACTTCTCTATTGATAAAGCCAATGCCATCCCGCAATACTTCAGGGATTGGCGTACCAGGAAAAACTTCGTTAAGATGAAAGCCGATTACGTCGCGCGCTTTAATTTTCAGCAACTTTTCGGCCGCAAAGTTAACATTTATGACCTTGGCATTTTCATCAATCGCGATAACGCCCTCTGCGATAAAATTAAGCACTGTTTCCATTTGATTTTTTAGAAATACGATACGGTTCAGACTATCTTCTTCCACGATTTTAACCGCAATTAGCTCCGCCATCTTGCGGACAAAACTCAGTAACCGTTGGTCTTTCTTAGCCAATTCCAGCTGTTGCTTAGGCGAAAAGGCAATCAAGCCAATGACACCGATAGCCTTCGTCCCGACAATAATCGGGCAGCATAGCTGCGCCAGTTCCATACAACTGGTTCGCTTCTCACACTTGGCACAATCCTGATAGGTACTGACATCATTAATAATGTATTCCGCAGGGTGATGGATGACTTTTTCATATACCGAATTGCCGGTAATTTTTTGTCCAATCGTAGCTTGATGATATCCTGTTCCGGCAATTCTTACCATAGAATCATCTACAATCGTAACATCCATACTGAGTGCACTGGAAATGGCTTCAGCAATCTGTTGCGTGGTTACTTGTATCTGCCGTAAGCTGGACATTTTATCACCTCAAAACAACTAAATAATTATGTATCATGTAGCCTTTCATCTAATCTGACATTTGCTGCATTTAATAATTTTAAAATAAAAAAACTAAAGAAACTGTAAGCAGGGTAACTGCAAACATTCCTTAGTTTTATTGTTCAACCTGCTTCATTTTCACTTCCTCTTGTGAAGTACATTAATAAAATATGCAAGAATCATGCCAAACCCAAGACTATTGGCTATTTCGTATGCTGCAAACAAATTTATCATATTTTTATCATTGATCAATGATAAAAATATGATAAATTTATCAAAAATTGATAAACAAAATAGGCCAAAGCAAATTTTCATAACCTGCCTTAGCCTTCATTTTTTTAATTAGCTCTGTTATTTTATCAAAGAACTGAATTATATTTTAACCCAGATTCAGCCTGCTCCTTCCAAGGGCAATACCCACATGTCTAGTGAGCAGCATCTCCGCCTTTTTTAAGTTGCTTGCTTTCTGCTGATACAATATCGATCCCGGTGTGATATGGGCTTTTACCGTTTACAGTAGGTTTGGCAACCGGAATACCTTTAGTTATGAGTAAATCGCGAAGAATCCACGGTTTATCAGTAATCAAGCCATCAACACCCATGTCAATGAGCATCGACATGTCTTTCTGATTGTTTACTGTCCAAGGAACAACTTTCATACCTAACTCATGAGCTTCCTTTACCAACTGTGGCGAAAGCTCTTCCCAGTATGGAGATACGATGTCGGCTCCAGTATCCTTAGCAGCTTTGACATAATCACCATGATAGTCATTAATGTTTAAGCCGGCAAGCCACGGAGAAGGGTTTTGATCGCCAAGTTTTAGAGAACAGCCCTCTGGTCCCCAAGATGGCTGCTCGCTGCTCAAAGCGACTAGTGTAATATTCGGATCTAACTTACGCATTGCTTTCAGTGTTCTCCAGTCAAAAGACTGTAAAGTTACCCTTTCCTGCATACCATATTTCTTTACTACTTCATACACCTTATTGACAAATACTTCAGGGTCAGGATTATTATGATAGGCAGGATCAGCAGGGTCAGCATATGATTTCGTTTCAATATTAAAATATACTTTATCATTACCATAGGACTTAGCTAATTCAAATACTTCTTCCAACGTGGGGATTTTTGCGCCTGGAACTGATTTCTGCGTCTTACCATGACTTTCATAGTAATCACCGCCGGCAGAATTCATAGTACCAACATCAAATCGCTTCACTACGTTAAGAGACATGGTACGAATATCGTATTTTCCTGCTTCCACATACTTTCCGTCCGGGCCTTTCGTTAAAACCGGATTCAGAACCGGATTATGGCTAATGACAATATGCCCGTCTTTCGTCATTTGCATGTCCATTTCTAAAGTAGTAACTCCTAATTCCATAGCATAGGCAAAAGACACCAGGGTATTTTCCGGACGAGCATCGCGCCCACCCCGATGGGCTTCTAAATCAAAAATCTGAGGATTAGCCTTAGCCTGCGCCACTTGAACCCCTCCCATGTTCACGCCAGATGCCAGTAACAAACTGGCTGCTCCCGCTATAAAAAAGCGTTTCCAGTAGTTTTTCCAATTTCTCTTCATATGCCACCTCTTTCTAATCTTATAGCAGAATTTATGGATTATTTTTCCATTCACTCTACATCTAAAATTATATTGCTAGAGGAAATAATGGTTGTTAATACTGAGTTAAATTTAATTTAAGATTTTCCTTTAAAATTTAAGGATTTCTCTATTTTTGTTACTAGCGCGTTACTTATAGAAAAATTTTAAAAAAATCCACTCAGGTTTCTAAATAATAAAAAAATCTTTCATTATATAAACACAAAGCCCCTGACACACGTCGGGGGCTTTACAGTCTATAACTATCCAATCTTTTTCCTGCGTTTAGGTTTCTCCTGCTCTTTAATCGCGTTAATACTGGCTTCCAGTGCGGCCATAATATCAATTACCTTGCCACCGTTCCCGATGCATAAAATAACTCGTCTTGAGTTGGGACGCTTTTTAAAGGTGTATGTTACAGGATAACAAAAGCCGCCAACATGTTATCCTGTAAGCGGCTAATTTTCCGTGGTTGCGGGGACAGGACTTGAACCTGTGACCTTCGGGTTATGAGCCCGACGAGCTACCAACTGCTCCACCCCGCGATATATTATTTTTTCTGTTTATTATACTTAGTTACTTAATTCCAATTTTAGTTCGCTGGTAAGTTATTTTCCCAGAAGCAATTTCCTCTAAGGCAACACTAACTGGCTTTTGAGGCTTACCATCTACCAAGATTTCGCCACGGCTTAAGATTTCACGAGCTCGTTTAGCCGCTATAACACAAAGAGTATATTTATCACCAACTTTGCCGAGTAAAACCTCTAATGGCGGATTAATCATTTTTCTTTGCCTCTTTTCATTATTACCTCTATAACCAGTTTCACCTCTCACATTATTGTTAAGTTTTTATATCAACATCTAATGATATAGTTATTATAGCACACATTACTGATAAATATAACTACGAACATCTACAGAAAAAATTAAACAGCCTTAGCCCGATAGAGTTTCGAACCAAAACTGCTTAGATTAAGCGGCACGGTTCAACGCGGCATAATATCACTCCAAATAAAAAAGAGCCTTTTAGGCTCAATCTTTATATCTGGCTCGTTTATCAGTGGTCGCTGCGACATTGCATAGCGACATTCTAATAATTCCAGTTAATACACTTAGTACCATGACCAGTATTATTGTCCAACCTGCTATAGACATCGTGAACCTCCTAATTAATAGTATCGCTACTATTTTATTAGGCAATTTTTAGAATTACTTTTTATTTATCTACATCTCCAATAAAAAGAGCCGTTTTGGCTCTGAAAAATATTTCATTTATTTATCGTTTTCATTCTGATTATTGCTTTGCTCTTTGACGTATTCCGCATAGTCTTCACGCGTAAAAAATAGTCTCTCTTTCTTTACGATTTCACCACTACTCTCATGTTCATCTCTAATTATTACTTGATTGCCGTCCAAGTATGCATGTTTCATTCTGCATCCCTCCTACCTTATTATATGTTGGAGAATATGCAAGTATTAGTAGATAAACTGAGTTAATAGAAGGTATACGTAGAGCCCCGCGGCTCTACATGATAAAGGCGTATCCTTAAATTAGTATTAAATCCCCGAGTGTTATGTTCTATCTACAAATGCAAAACCGTATCCAAAAGGATACGGCTAATTCTTTGGAAGTCTAAAGTACATATACGCTAAAGAACACAAAGTAAAAACACCGAAAGCAATCAAACCATATACAGCATCCAGAAACATTACCATCCCTCCCAGGTCGAATAATACAGTATATGGTATAGACATGTTTTTTGTTAAAAAAAAAATAAACCCCCAGCCAAATTGGAACTGGAAAGAAAATCCCTCCATTCCGGCAAATATACAGTTATATTTTACCGTAATAGAGGGAGGGTGTTTATTGCCGCGATTTTATTTCATTTTCGGTCAAAACATCTACATAAGCCGTTAACAGCTCATCTTCTGCCTGGCAACTCTGTTTATAGTACCAATCGCGAACCATTTTTTCGATTTCTTTGTCGCTCCCAGTAGCTTTTAAAGGGTAGACCGCGATTAATTTTTTTGAAGCCTTGTCTCTTAGGCCAATTTTTTTTGCCTCTTCAAATCTTCCCATGTAAAATCCCTCCAATTGTCTTTTTTATCGCTTTTCCGTTTATCAGCGAATTGGAAAAACTATTTCACTTCGTCAAGAGAAATATGGATATTCATATCGCCTATATTGGTATGTAATGGAATACTCAAGGTCTCCTGAGAAAAATGCGATGCTATAGCGGCATCAGCTACCGCAATTTGCGGCGGCATAATATCACAGTGATAATTAAGCTTTGATAGATAGCTTGCTGCATTACCGCTAATAATATTAGATATTTCCCCCATGGCGGAAGTAACAAAACTATCTAATTCCTTTATTTCCATACCTGACATGATTTGCACAATATTTAATGTCGTATCTTGTGGGAATTGAAACAGAATGGAACCCGTAACATCACCTTTTACATTAATCCGGATATCTACCTCCTGCATTCCAGCTGCAGTTCTCGTTACGCCCCGGCTTACTTCAAGATCTAACATAGCTTTAAAAACTTCCGTAACGGCCTTAAAGACCGGATTCACATATTCCGCCTTCATATTTTTTCCAACCCCTGCTCTGTCACATATTGGGCCATCTTCTGATCTGTCGCGACCACATGATTAATCAGCCAAGCCAGCAATCTGCCCGCCAATTTTTGCACCGCTTCCTCATGATAACCTGCATCCGCAAATTCCTGCGCCATACTTTGGATATCCGCCTTAAATGCTTCGTGAATGTTATGGTGCTCGTCACAGTCTGGATAACCTAATGTTTGTTGATACTTTTCTTCGTAATCAAAATGTGTCACTACATACTCCTGCAGAAACACCATCGTATCCTTTACCTTGTCTACTTTCTCCTCCCAACGGCCGTCCTGACGAATAGCTTGCAAAAAATCAGCGACACGGTTAAACAGTTCCTCATGTTGTTCATCAATGGTCGAAATTCCAATCTTATATTTTTCTTTCCATATCATAGGACATCTCCCTTTTCAAACAAACAATTATTATTTATTAATTATTATAATCAATTATTTAGAAATAGTCTAGTTAAATTTACCAAATAAAAAAACTATCGCTGTTGTTGATGACAATAGGGACATTCCTTTTTCAGCCTTTACTTTAGGAGCATTTAGGTGCCAAAACGTAAACGTCCCCTACACTACTATTGAAATATGGTATAATTATTTTTTAGTTAGCCCTATTTTGACTAGATATTGATATGTAATCATTTGATAGAGTTAAGGCAGGAGCGTGAATATGGAGCATAGATTTTATATAAGCTCAAGAAATGGGTACACAAATATGCTGGAACAATATAGAAAACTGCATGAACAAATCGGATATGCTCGTTTCTTGCCCAACCATGATGAATGTAAAGGCGTTGTTTACGATATAAAGCCCAAATATGGAAAAGGTACGATACAGATTTACACCTTATTAGGCAATATTATGTTACTCATTTTTGATTTTGTTTTTTTTGAGGATATAGAAACAGCGTTTGATTTAACTGGGGATTATTTTGAAATCGAATACTGTATAGATGGGTGTATGTATATTCAAGGAGAAAAAGCAGGGACCGCATGTTTTGGGCCAAATAATTTGTCCATATCCATGTCACAGGATATGCGTGGAACTGTGAAGCGATGCGCCCACCAAAAATATCAAGGGGTATCTATTATAGCCAGTAAAAGTGCAATTTCCACTTATTTTGGAAGTACTGGAATTGGATTATGGAAGGATACAATAGAGAAATTGGGCGATCAGCTTCGCTCGGAGTATTATTTAGGCATGAATACTCCGCCTGAAATAGCTGCTGTTTTTCTGAAAATATTTAATTGTCGCCTCCCTGCAAAATCCCGTACTTTATTTTACGAAAGTAAGGTTATGGAAACATTGTCCATGATCGTATCGAACGAAGTTATGAAGCACGAAAAATATGAGTTAACAGCACTCACTCCTTATGAATTACAAAAAATCAAGGAAATTCCTCAAATCTTGCTTGAGCAGCCGTTTGAATTACCAAGCATTCTTTTACTATCTAAGAAGTTGGTCATTAATCCTAAAAAACTGACTAAGGGTTTCAAGCTTGTTTATGGAGATACTATTTTCAGCTATCACAGAAAATTTTCTTTATACCTGGCTTCCTCCATGTTGTTGGAAACAGAGAAATCAATTAATGAAATTGCCTATGAAATTGGCTATTCAAGCCCTAGCAATTTCTGTGCAGCATTTAAAAAGCAATATGGTATTACCCCATTAAAATATCGGGAATCCTCCTTACTGCGCAATACAAAATAAGTTTTACTCCTAAAATTATTTAAATACGCCGTACTTTAACCACAGGTTTATGCCTGTGGTTTTTATTTTTCGCATTAGATTTACAGATAGTCTATCAATCAACATAAATCAGCATTGCAATCAGTATGGGTTAGGATAGCTTATGCTATAAAGTGATATATGGGCTTAGCAACATAGTCATTCTTACAAGATAGAGTGTTTTGCACATGGAGCTTGTGATTACGCCGCAGTACACGGCTGGGAATTCACTTCAGCATCAGGAGACCATTTCGTGAAGGGGGAAATACATAATTGTCTAAAAGGAACGCAGAAATACTTCTTGCTATTATATCCATGACATGGGGAATGGCCTATTTGTTGATGAAGCTGGGAGTGGAAACTATCGGCCCATTTAATCTAATCGCGTTACGTTTCGGTATTGCTTTTCTTATTACTGCGGCTTTGTTTTGGAAGAAATTAAAGGAAATTAATACAAAGCTAATTGGATATAGCGCCCTATTGGGAGTATTGATTTTTATGGTTTTTACCACCGTCATGTTTGGATTAGAGTCTACGACAGCTTCGGAGGCCGGTTTTCTATGTAGTACGACAGTCGTTTTTATACCTTTACTTCGTTGTGCCATTACTCAGAAAAGACCTGGGAGGAGCGTAGTTATAAGCGTAGTTGTTTCTTTTACGGGAATCGGTCTTTTGACACTAGGAAGCACTATTAATTTAAATCTTGGTTCCTTCTTATGCTTACTCAGCGCATTACTTTATGCAATCTACATGGTAGTAACACATTTTTTGACGCAAAAAGAAAACCCACTACTGATAGGCATTTTTCAGCTTGGGTTCGCTGCTTTTTTGGGACTACTGTTCTCTTTGCTATTTGAACAGCCCTCCTTGCCCCATACAGATCAAGAATGGGTGGCTGTACTTGGGCTTGCATTCATTTGCAGTGCCTTCGGATTTGTCATGCAGCCTGTTGCCCAAAAGTATACCACGCCAGAACGGGCGGGGATATTGTACTCGTTGGAGCCTGTCTCCGCAGCATTACTCGGTTTTTTATTTCTACAGGAGGTACTTCCCGTTCGTGGCTATATTGGTGCAACCATGATTCTTATAAGTTGTTTTATTCAAGATCTAACTATTGATGCTTAAAGTTAGGAGGTCAACCAATGGAACTGGATATGACAAAGGGAAACCCTTCACGGGTTATTCTCAAATTTTTTATCCCGATGTTTATAGGCAATCTGTTTCAACAACTCTATTACATCATTGATGCCATTGTAGTCGGGCAATTTATCGGCAAGGATGCGTTCGCAGCGGTCGGTTCCTCAAGCGCTGTACTTGTATTTGTAACTTCTATTCTGATCGGTCTTGCCATGGGGGCCTCGGCGATTTTTTCCCAACTCTATGGCGGCAAGCGGTACGATGAATTAAAAAAAACAATTTCTACCGCTTTTATCTTTCTATTTTGTGCAAGCTTGATAATTTCGGTTGTAACATTAGGCTTTCTACCGCAGATTATCAGCCTGTATCAAATGCCCCAAGAAACCGCCGCTTATGCCGCGGAATTTTTAAAATACAATTTTTTAGGCTTTGTTTTTGTAGGCATGTATAACGCATGTGCCTTTTTATTACGGTCAATTGGCGACTCAAAATCACCGTTATATTTTTTGGTTGGTTCATGCCTATTGAATATCCTTTTAGATCTGCTCTTTGTCGTAGTATTTCATATGGAAGTCCTAGGCGTAGCAATTGCCACATTTATTTCACAGGTCCTCGCCGCCCTATGCTGCGGCATTTATACGGCCAAGCGGATGCAATTTTTGCAATTTAAACGAACGGACCTAGTATTCAGTCCAGCTGTATTTCAAAAAGTTGCCGGCTATTCCGTGCTGACAGCGGTACAACAGTCCTTCTCCAGCTTTGGAATGATGCTTATACAAGGATTAGTAAATACATTTGGGGCAACCGTTATGGCTGCATTTGCAGCCTGCTCAAGAATTGACGAGGTTGCGAACAGACCATTGCAGGATTTGGGTAATGCTTTCTCCACCTATGCGGCTCAGAATGAAGGAGCCGGCAATACCAAAAGAATTCGTAAGGGGTTTCGTGTAACTTCCAAGATAATCATAGCCATATCTGGAGTGATTAGTAGCATCTCTTTTATTTTTGCGCCCAGCTTACTTTCGGTGTTCGTACAAAAAGAAGCCCTGGATGTCATAGCCGTTGGTGTTGGCTATCTTAGAGTTGTTGGCCTGTTTTATGTATTGCTTGGGTTCATTGTTATGTTCTATGGATTTTTTAGAGGCATTGGAGCCATAAAAATTTCTATCTGGATGACCGTTGTGTCACAAGGCATCAGAGTACTGCTGGCTTACTCATTTGCACCCTCGCTTGGCTTTTCGGGCGTTTGCTGGGCTATTGTTGCAGGATGGTTTTTATCTGACCTTCTGGGATTCCACATGTATAAAAAGATTATGAATGACAAATACGTGGAACCATAGTAGATGACAATAGGAACGTTCCCTTTTTTTGGGCACTTTACTTTAGGAGCATTTAGGTGCCAAAACGTGAACGTCCCCTATGCCCTTTTGTCATTATTCTTGCACATTACATGGACTGAGCGAATATTATGGCACTAGCGAGTACATTCTCCAACGCAGCCTTGGTCGATAATTCTGCATAGATACGGATAATGGGCTCTGTCCCCGATGCTCGGAAAATCAACCAGCCATTTTCAAGTTCCAGTTTACAGCCATCAGTACACTGCACAGACAGCACTTTGCTGGTACCAATCGACGCGGTCGGCGTTAGCGCTAAGCTCTCCTGCAGCGCTTTCTTCTGCCTGTCAGCTAAATGCAAATCCCTGCGGCCATAATAAAACCAACCATGTTCAAGGGACAGTTCATCAAGCAGCTTCCCTAACGGTTTTCGATAAGCGGCCATCATTTCTATGAGCAAGAAAGCAAGCAGCAGTCCATCGCGTTCCGGAATATAATTCTTGACCCCGATACCGCCTCCCTCTTCTCCGCCGATAAGAACATCCTCAGCAAGCATTACTTCCGTAATATATTTGAAACCGACAGGAGTCTCATAGAGCTTGCGCCCATATTTATTGGCCACACTTTTAATCAATCCGGAAGCACTGAGCGATTCCACCACCCCACCGCTCCAGCCACGCTTCTCAATAAGGTACTTAGCCAACAAAGCCATAATCTGGTGTGCATTGATGAACCGCCCATTTTCGTCTACCGCACCGATCCTGTCACTATCGCCATCCACAGCCAGGCCGCTATAAGCATGGGTACGACTTACCTCTTCCTGAAGGAACCGCAAATTCTTTTCAATGGGTTCCGGACTGACGCCCCCAAAAGAAGGGTTATATTCTGAGCGCACTTCTTTGAGGTTGATGCCCAGCGCACGGGCCAGTACCACAGCATAGCCGCTGCCGGCGCCATGCATGCAGTCAAATACTATCGGCTCCTTAAAGGAAGATAGTATCTCTAGATCCAACATGGCTGTAACATGGGCAAGATATTCCGTTTGGGGAGAAAAATACTGAACACCAGATAAATCGGCGACTGGGGGCTGCTCACTGTTGGCGGCTTCCAGCTTATGTACGTATTTCTCAATTGCAGCCACAATTTCCGGTGAAGCCGACCCGCCGTACGACGCCTTGAATTTAAGTCCGTTATATTCAGGCGGGTTGTGGCTGGCGGTAATCATAATTCCGCCCGCGGCCTGGCGGTCTTTTACCTGCCAGGTGAGCGCCGGTGTGGGAAGTATCGCATCAGACAGCCATACCGTGACACCCTTGGCAGCCAGAACCGCCGCACAGTTTTCCGCATACTGCCGCGAAAGAAAACGGGCGTCATAGCCTACCACTATACCCTGCTGCTGCTCATTGCGGTCTATTATATAATCAGCTATGGCCCGGGCAACAAGGCGGACATTATGAAAAGTAAAATCCTCACTGATAATTCCCCGCCAACCGTCTGTACCAAATGTAATCATGCTATACCTTCCTATTCGTCAAAATTGAGTTTATATCTGTAAAGAACAATCCAAAATATACGAGTCTTCACGAATTTTATGATACACGTAACAAAAAGTTCTGTCCATGCCGACAAGGTAAATATTCTGCATTGATTATATTCGTTATTGATGTGCCGGCAGCAGGAAAAACAGTTTCAAAACAGAAATACTAATCCAGTGCTCAGACAGACTCTTACCCGCTAGCAAGGCTAGTTAGATCTGGAAATAAATCAACGAGAATATCAATGAACAGCGTTATGAGGAGGACAAAGTGAGTAGCAACAATGACAAACACCATCGTTCCCGCTTACAGCGAATTGCCCATCAGGTGATGCTCGAAAGAGATCTTTTCCCGGACTTTTCTGTTCAGGTTATTGACGAACTAAATAAACTTGACGAAAATACTCCTGCGCTTGAAGCATCGATACGCGATCTTAGAGATCTATTATGGTGTTCCATAGATAATGATGATTCCAACGACCTGGATCAGCTTACCGTTGTCATCCAGCAGCCCGGGGAAGCAGTAAAAGTTCTTGTGGCGATCGCCGATGTGGATGCGTTAGTAAAGAAGTCCTCAGCCATCGATGAGCATGCCCAACATAATACCACTTCTATTTATACGGCTGCCCAGATATTCCCCATGCTGCCTGAGAAACTCTCCTATAATCTTACCTCGCTTAATGTCGATTCAGACCGGCTGGCAATCGTTGTGGAAATCGTTCTCGCCGGAAATGGCACAATACTTAGCTCAGATATTTACAGAGCCATGGTCCGAAACCACGCCAAGCTGGCTTACAACAGTGTTGCCGCCTGGCTGGACGGTGTGTCATCCATGCCGCCGGCCATTACTGCAATACCCGGACTGGCAGAAAATATCCGTATACAGCATCAAGTGGCGCAAAAGTTAAAAGCGCTCCGCCATATGCACGGTGCATTGGATTTTGAAACCATAGAAGCCCGTCCTGTCTTCACTATGGATGAAATCAAGGATTTAGAAGTCGAAAAACGAAATAGTGCCAAAGAACTGATTGAGGATTTTATGATTGCGGCTAACGGTGTTACGGCCCGCTACCTGGAAGCGAAAAAATTCCCGTCACTACGGCGTGTCGTGCGCACACCAAAAAAATGGGAACGCATTGTCGAAATTGCTTTGCAACATAATTTTTCATTACCCAAACAAGCTGATTCAAAGGCGTTAGAGGCATTCCTGACAGTACAACAAAAAGCTGATCCGCTTCGTTTTCCTGATCTTTCCCTCAGTATTATTAAGTTGTTAGGTGCCGGTGAATATGTTGTCGAAGTCCCAGGTGAAAAATCTGTCGGCCACTTTGGCTTAGCCGTCAGGGATTATGCCCATTCCACAGCTCCCAATCGAAGGTATCCGGACTTAATTACGCAACGGTTACTAAAAGCAGCCTTAGCGGGCAGACCGGTTCCTTATCAGGTTGATGAACTGGAATTGCTGGCCAGACACTGTACCGAGGCCGAAAATGTAGCGCAGAAAGTGGAACGGCAGGTTGGCAAATCCGCCGCGGCAATACTGCTGCAATCCCGGATTGGAGAAAAATTTGATGCCTTCGTTACCGGCGCATCCGAAAAAGGAACTTGGGTTCGTCTCCTTCATCCACCTGTCGAAGGAAAACTTGTTGGCCACTTTACAGGTGAGGCTGTCGGACATCGAGTCAGAGTACAATTGATACACACGGACGTTGAGCAAGGACATATTGATTTTAAGAAAATATAGTTGAGACTCGAGGGAACAGTTCTGCTCCGCGGCAGCCAGCTTATGGCTGCGGCGGAGCTTTTATTTTCAGAACTTACTATCCTTTATGACATCATAATTACCGGTTAATAGTTTATTTACCAGTAAATAAAGAAATCCTGCAAGATCTTATTTTCTTGCAGGTAGAGACGTTTTGGCTATTGGGCTATTATTAGCTTCTTCCTGGCTGTAGTCCGCTCAGGCCAAATATAACCAATTATTTTATATTCATTCACCGCCTGGTAACTAAGCGTTTTTTTCTGTACCTGCTTGTTATGTTCAAGGCTATCAAACCGGATACCCGCATCATTGATGTCGCGGACGATACCGACCGTTATTTGGGTTGATTGGTCAGACAAGATAACGATGGATCCTAACTTGGCGTCTGTAACGGAAGTCTTAACGGTCCAACCATTCTGGCAAGCCTGATCCAGCCAGGTTTCAGGCTTACCCCTCCAATTCATTCCCGGAGGTGGAGCAATTTTATCAAATTCTTTGGCAACAAACGCTTCCGGGGATGAGTCCGTAAAACCCTTATACAAAGGGTCATCACCGCAGTCTCAGGCCAAAGAGGTGGATGGGGTAATGACAAAAAACACAATAGCAGCAACTAGTGCAATGATGACTTTCTTCATGAATACCTCCCGGAGGACCCGCAGGGAAAATTCTATTGCGCATCCGAGTCCCGATTTAGTTTGTCCGTTTTTTGGTTACTCTGGAATTTGATAATCTTTTTCTTTCACTAATCGCACAAGAGCATCAACAACCTCAGGGGCATATAATACCCCTTTATTTGATAGGAGTTCTGCCAGGGCGACATCTATTCCTAATGCCGGCCGGTAAGGTCTATTGGTGTTTTTTACCGGAGGGGTGTAAGGTGCTTACTTAAAATACCTATTTCCCACAAAATAAAAAAATCCTGCAAGATTTTATTTTCTTGCAGGCGGCAGATCAGGGACTAGTAACTCCCTACCATTTTCTTCTAAGCATTTTTTGGGTTATCGCTTCGACAACACGGGAAGAAAGCTCAAATTCGTCAAAAATTTGATACAGAGGTTTTGTTGCCTGATCCACATACTGATATAGAGCAGATAAAGGGGTTGATAGTGGCAGATTGACGGTAGCTAGAACTACATTTTCGGCAGCTGACCGTTTCGCTACTGAGCTCGCACGAGCTGCCCATGAGGTAAGCACTCTATGTTGTAATTGAGTCCATCGGAAATAAAATGTAAGATTCGTAGTTTCAATTTCATAGTCCATAGCTTGTGCAAATGCTAACCCTACAGCCAAAGATTCTCCCACCCTCCAAATAGGCAATCCAAAGTCTAATACCTCTAAGGGTCTAATCGTTGATTGTAAATCGTCTTCCAGGGCATGATACAGGTAAAAATGCCCTTGTGGATCAATTCGCCAAAAGTCTATATGATTAAACCACTCCTTGTTGAGAGCTACTATACAAGCTTCCCAGGCATTCTCAAAAACATAGGGGTGAGTTGCCGGATTACTAAACCCTCTGCTATCTAACCAAATTGGCCAGCCTGTATAATTCGGATTACTTGCTAATAACAAATTTAGAAAAGATTGATTTGCAGAATGTTTTTGCTCCTGTGAATTGATAACACAGCTAACTTCCCAGGAGCCATGCTCAGGAAGCTGGTCATGATATTTTTCCTTGACTACAGTTTCAAATCGCTTCTTACCGGTATCCAGTAAATGAATAGCTACTTCCTCATAACGCTCCGATCGAGTCTGCGAAAATTCAATGATACTGCTAAATAAAGACTGCAAAACTCCTTTGTCTATATGGGAAAGATGTCGCCGGATAAACCGCCCTAAATCCGCTTCCCGATTATCAAAACAAATATAAGTCAATTTTCCCCAATCTTGATAGGTTGCTTCAGAAGTGCTCGGTGTTCCATTGCTTTTTAATGTTCTAACGTAAACGGTATTCTGCTTAATTAACAACTTATTATGGGAATCTCTTAATTCAGACTTAGTCGAAACGGGTGTGCGTATCCCCTCTTCGATACAGATCACGGGATAATCCTGCCCATCTTTTTCAATAAAACAAATATCTATTTCAAATTGCGGATAGGCGTATTTCGAAACAATAGATTGAATGTTGTCAAGAGAAAAAAGCTCCCGCACATCCTGAGTAGGCGCATTATTAACATCCGGTTGCCGTGATTCTTCATCAAAACCAATGAAAAAGAAGCCACCATTATTATTTCTCATAGCAATGCAGACTTTAATAATCTTCGCAATTCCTTCCGGCGATTTGGGGTCGATCCATCTCTTAAACTCGATATTCAAACTTTCGGTTTGCCTGTCGATTAATTCCTTCAAATACTCTTCCCTACTCTTCACAAGTTCAATTCCTTTCTTACTATCGTTTTCATAAAGGTGAACTTAGGCCTGCCTGGTAAGTTTCTTTCTCCATAAAAGCAACATGGGAGGCAAAAGCAACGCCTATATATATATTTATACTAATTGGCCGGATAGTGATGATAGTTAATTAGAAAATAATGAAAAATACTCCCTTTATAGAACAGTTATTATTTTAACTGTCAACTATAAAGGCAATGTCATTAAGATAAGCTTATAAGAAACCCCAGTAGTAGAAAAGTGATACCGCTGGGGTTGTCGCATACACAGAATAACATAGAAAACGCAGGTGTTTTTGACTTTTGAGCAACACAAAAGCAGATGCCCGAAAAGCATCTGTAAAGTCCTTTCACGCATGTTAAATCTCAAATAATTCTGTACTGGAACCCTACTGCTGAAATTGGATTTTGATATCTAGGAAATTGTCGGCCAGGGCGTATTGGGGAAAGGTGCTTACCTATCAGTTTAAGAACTTGGACCGCTGGAATTAACTCTCTCAAAAATTGACGGCATATATTTAAAGCCACTGGAAAATTTACTCGCAAATCTTCCGAAATACTGATGTGATGCATGATAATGAAAGAGTAATTGTATAGAATTAGTCTGGCAAAAATCTCTTGCAATATAAAATCCTTCTTTTTGCTGTGCAGACTTGCCAAACCCACAGCATATTTAAGCTCCTTAAAAGATGTCTCAATTCCCCAGCGCAGATTATAGAACTGTTTTATTTTCTCCGGCGGAAAATCTTCGGCATTGAGATTTGTATAAACCGTTTCATACACACCATCAGCAATAGCGAAGCGAACGGCACGAAAATGTAAATCATAAAACTTGGAATCTTTCGGTTTAATGAAGTCAAATGTCGTATGTGGTTGTATCCATCGATACCGATGGGGGTATGCTTTTAAAAGCGGTAACGTTTCTTTGGTTTGGCGCCGGGTGAGAGTTAACGTGATTTCTTCATCGTATTCCGGGCAATTTGGTAGAGAAAGCCTTGATATAATCCCATAGGATTCTTTCGCCCGGATGATATAGTACCATGATTTCTCCTGAAAATGAGCGATATTGTTGAATGACTCATATCCCCGATCCATGATTGCAATTACATTTCCGCTGATTTCAGACTGGTCTACCATGGATACTAAGGCTTTATGCTCATTCATGCCTTTCTTGGGTTGTACGGATGCACCGACATAAACCTTGCCCATCAGGTCATACATAGCGTCCAAATGCACAAGATTGTAATTTTTGCTATCTTCGCTGTTCCTGATGGAGGAGAATCCATCATTTGAATTTGACGGAAGTCTCAAATCCAAACCGTCAACAGCGAGCAACCTGTAGTCTTGTAATGAATTCTCCGATACTGTTAGTCTTGTAAATTCGTGAAACAGTAGTTTCAGTGCTTCTGGACGAATTTTGTCTCTCTGCTGGACAAATGCTGAAGCGGTTGCAGTCTCTGACGAATAGCCTAGCCAATCATATAATTCTTTTGAAAGGCTATTGCCTCCCATGCCTACAAGCATAAGCAGCATAGTATGCAGTGATAATTTGCGTTCGCGTGAAAAATCTTGCCCTGGTCGTTTCACGCAAGCCGGTAAATCTGCTGTGATTGAGCGTATCGCTTGGTGCAGCGCAGTTCGTACCTGCTCTGGATATGCTTTCTTTTTCATTTTAAAAGGCCTCCTTAAAAATGTCCTCATTTTCAAGGCGAAGCCTTCGATTTTTATTTATTTGTCAAGTGTTTTTTTATAATTGATAAATTTTATATGCCCACCTGTATGTATAAGAAAAACACAACCATCTTAATCTGGATGGTTGTGTTTTTCAGCATTAACTTAATGACATTGACTATAAAGGGAGTATATCAGTTTGCTCTCTCAAACCTTGCCAAGACTTTCATCCTTGACATATATAGGTTTGCTAATTTGTCAACATACATCAGATATAAATATCAAAATTTCAACATACCTCATTCTTATTTACCCTTATACTGAATGAACACAATCCCAATCTTGCCGCAAAAAACATTCGCCATCTTCCTTATAGACCTTCTTAATATTGATTCCGGTATCAGCTCCGATATCGGCCCCGATAACCAGATTATTATTAACAATACTAAGTGGTATATAGGAAGCACCATCCATATTATTAATTTTATTGTTCACTATTTTTTGCTGTGCCTTTGTCAATGAATTTCCCAAACTAATTACTCTTAACATATTTTACCCTCCAACTAACTATATAAATTTCATTTTTCATCACAAATATCAAGCCCTTTCCGTATAACACAGAAAGGGCTAATTATAAGAAAATCAATTAATTCCGTCGAAAAACGGAATCATGACTGTTCCAATAATCCCCTCCCCATCTCTCGCAGGTCAAGCGGCGATTGTCAAATAGGCAGTTCTTCTGACTCAGGTTCATTGGTTGCCTGCGCCTTCCCGGATTACTCCAGTGACATGTTTGCAGGTTTCCTTCCCCTTACAGCGGCGGGACCGTGACGGCTTTTCACCGTTCTTCCCTATTAAGCCCGTTGGGCACCTATTCCTATCATTTTTTTGTTTTTCAGTTCATTACTTACATAACGTTATACAAAAATATTTTTATTAATTATAATATAACAGGACTATTTACATATGTAAAATATTTATATCGACTCATAATTATTCGATTTTCGAATGATTATGAGAAATATGTAGTCATGGGCGTGAGCTCGTTAAAAGATTGATTAACTCCGCCGCCGTTCGCGGCAAGTGATTACCGGGAAGTATAAGTTGGCGCTGCCGCAATTCATTATATATTTCGCCAAGCACCGGCTGAGCATAACCAAACGCTGTATGGTCTGAACGGACAAGCACATCGGCAGGATTGCCACTAGCCACTGTTTGGCCCTGCGATAATACATAGACAAAATCCGTCCATCCCCACACCCATTCAACATCATGTGTCGCCACTACCAATGTCGTGCCTTGGTTGTGCAGCCTTGCCATAATATCATTCAAATTCAGCACCCCTGGATAATCGAGTCCAGCCGTTGGTTCATCCATGATAAGAACTTCCGGCTCCATAGCCAGTACGCCCGCCATTGCGACCCGTTTTTTTTGCCCATGGCTTAAAAAGTGTATAGGTTCGTTGCGGTATTCCAGCATTTTGACAGCATCCAGTGCGGCTTCCGCTCTCTTATGAGCAACCTTCGGCGTTAATTTCAAATTCATTGGGCCAAATAATACATCGTCCAATACACTTCCGGCAAACAGTTGCGCATCCGGATCCTGAAACACCAGCCCCACCCGCTGCCTTAGCATGGTAACAAAGGATCTGGAGTACTCATATGCTTGCCCCTCATATAAAAGACTTCCTGCCTGTGGCCGAAGGATAGCATTGAGATGCAAAAAGAGCGTAGACTTACCGGCTCCATTGGGTCCTACCAAAGCAATTCTGGCACCACGTGGAATACTCATTTGAACACAATCCAAGACTTTTTTAGCTAAATGATAGCTAAAAGAAAGATTACGTACTTCGATCAGTGAGGTTGTTGACATGCAAAAAGCTCCTTACAAGCATTTTCACCTAATGGCCGCAGTGCCTATTAAACCGGCAAGTAACCCCAAAATCACCAACAGCCGGTAGAAGTTCACTGGTTGACGAGCATACTGAAATATCAGTTGATTGCTGTAATTTCTGGCTAATAGCGCGATATATAGTTCATGTGATGTAACAAACGACTTACGGCCAACATTGGCAGCCAACAAACCCAGTGAGTAAAGAGACTGCGTCATTCCCGAATAGCCCAGCCGTGATTGCTGCGCCATATAAATCTGTGCCAGCGCTTCATGAAAGACAAAAATAAACCGGTAAGTAAGCAGAGCAATTTCCATCACTACGCGTAAAGGGGAAAAACGTGAAAAAATCGCGGTAATATACGCCACCGGAGTAGTTGTTGCCAACATAAATAAGCAAGACAGCGAAGCCATACTCCTGAGAAGTAAGCCTTGCACCCGAAAAACATCCTCAAGAGTAATTCCGATATATAGCGTCCCTATTGACAACAGAAACCACGCCGAAAACGGCTGGGTCGAAAAGCTGAGAAGCACAGAAACCAATCCTGCAACTAAAAAACCAAGAGGTATTAGCCAGAGCTGTAAAATATATCGCACAGGAATACGGGCATATAGCATCACCGCATGCATAAGCAAAATGATGCTTAAGAGGGTTACCGGCTGAGGAAAACACAACGCCACAGCTAAAGTACCTCCGCCTAATACCATTTTCTCCGTCACACTGACTTGGCGCAATGCATTATTATAGGCCAGATAATCCAAATAAAACATTTATCATTCTCCCGCCCCGGCTATTTTGTCACTTAGCCTTGCTCACTCTGTTCTAGAAGCATTCCGCCCTCGATAATACCCAAAAAAATAACCAAGAAACCCTGCTCCAAGCCCGGCTTGTACCGCAAACAAAAAGCTTTCCACCTCACCGGAGGGCGGCTCCCAAATAGTATTAAACCATGGTTCATAATCCGGGCTAACGCCTTTCACTATACCGACTAATTGTTCGTCGGCTCCGGAAAAAATCCCATCAGTATGAATAATGAGAGGTACTACCGCCAATGCAATAACAAAAAGCAGCAATATGACATTTTGTTTTTTCATATTTTTGGATCTCCCTCCTTATGAGGCCATAATGAAATTAATCCCTGTTTATCGTAACTTTGCAGCATATTGTAAACTATCACACTTAAAAATCCTTCGCTGACGGCTAAAGGAATTTGCGTGAGCGCAAATACCCCTAAAAATTTAAGATAGGAACCAATAAAACCGGTTGTTGTATCGGGGAATGCCATGGCTAACTGACCGGCGGTAACCATATAGGTAGTCCAATCGCCAACAGCTGCAGCCAAAAATACAGCAACTTTATCAGACAGCCCTACTTTTCGGCTGACTGTAAACAGAATCCACGCCGTAAAACTGCCGGCAATTCCCATTGAAAAAGTATTCGCTCCCCATGTGGTAATACCACCATGCGCTAATAACAGCGCTTGGAAAACCAATACAATTCCACTTAGAACTGTAGAAATAGAAGGCCCGAATAATATCGCACTTAACCCAACACCGGTAGGATGGGAGCACGAACCGGTAATTGAAGGAATTTTCAAAGCCGACAGAACAAAAATGAATGCACCAGCAAGCCCTAATAACATTTTACGCTCCGGGTAGTCTCTAATGGTTTTTGATATCTTGCTGCTTCCATACAAAATAAAAGGAAGCGTGACAATCAACCAGCCCAATGCGTATTCTTTAGGCAAAAATCCTTCCATAATATGCATGGCAAAGACGTGCGCCGGAGCCACAATGTTCATCAGTAGAAAACAAAATAACAGCTGAAAAATCTTCAAATTATTCACCTATCTTCGTTCAATTTCTTTAAGCATCTTTCTTCAAATACAAGAATTGCCCAGCATATAAAAAATAAATCTCCCGACCATACTGCGGGAGAACAGAGTTAAAAACAGCACTATTATATTGAAAAATCCCGACATAATAAACATCGGGATTTAAAACACAATACAGCCTGTCAGTGCCTTAATCTCCTCCCTATCGCTCGTAGGTCAAACAGTGATTGTTAGATAGGCAGTTCTCCTGGCTCTGAATCATCGCTTGCCCAAACCTTCCCAAGACTTTCATCCCAGTGGCATCTATGGGTTTGCTCCTCATTACAGTGGCGGGACCGCGCCGGTATTACACCGAACTTCCCTATTAAGCCTTCACAGGCACCTACCTCAGCATATAGAATTATAAGTATAAGGTAACCTGATTCACTCAGATTATGCGTACAAATTAAACAGGCAAAAAAAGAAAATATAAGGAGTCATCCATATGGAAATTCGCCAACTTAAATACTTTCTTGCCATTGCGGAAGCCAGACAGATTACCAAAGCAGCAAGCCAACTGCATATCACCCAGCCCCCTTTAAGTCAACAAATGCTTTTACTGGAAAAAGAACTTGGCGTACAGCTTTTGGAAAGAACAAAAAAACAAATTAAATTAACCGAAGCAGGTTGTATATTGCAAAACAGGGCCGAACAAATTATAGAACTCATTAACTCCACTATCAATGAAGTGCAGGAAGCGGCAAACGGTGTAAGCGGCAAGCTTAAAATCGGCACTATCACGTCCTCCGGCAGATCCCTCATACCTGAGTATATACAAAAATTTCACCAAACCTATCCCAAAGTCTCTTTTGATCTGCGTTTGGGAGACTCCCGGCGCATATTAGAACTACTGAATGCAGGCATTATAGAAATCGGATTAGTCCGTCTACCCGTTGATTCTTCACTCTATAACTACATAACCTTACCCAAAGAAAGCATGGTCATGGTTGCCCTGCCTGATACCATTACAACTAGAGATAAAGAGACATTCTCCTTTGATAAAATCAAAGACAAGCCTTTATTACTTCACCGCCGCTATGAATCTATAATTTCCGATTATTGCAGCCAAGCCGGTTTCAAACCAAATATTCTTTGTACCAGTGATGATACAACTTCCTTACTCATTTGGGCTAAGCTGGGCCTCGGAATTGCCATCGTACCGGAAACCGCCATTAATCTTCTGCAAGAATCTCCACTTTTAATACAAAAAATAACCAGTCCTGTTATCATAACCGTGGGCGCAATTATCTGGTTAAAAAAGCATTCCCTTTCAACAGCAGCAACGCATTTCATTGAAATGTTTAACAACGCAACCGGCGCTCTTTAGCTCTTAAAATCTTATAAATAAAACCTAAGGCCATATCTTATTGGCTCAGTCCACGCAAACATTGTTTCCACCTGCGTTTTTGACGCTGTACAGAGCCTGATCCGCACGTTTTACAAGTTCATCCCAATTTTTTGTATGGTAGTCGGCCATGGCTAATTCTCTATTGAACTGGTACCTTCAGGAAAAAAATAAAGCCTTTCTTTTCAGGCAGGATTTATTTTTTAACGACATATTTTTACATAAACTTAAATAATGCTCTTATTTTTTTACAGGACTTTGTCATTGTTTGGAGAAATTAGTATACAGATAGGGAAAATATGCCATGAAATTTGTCGGCAAACCATCTGAAAAGGTGGGACGCAAAGCCATGGGTCTACAGATAATGAATCTAGATCGCCAGGCTGCACCAGTGTATTTGGTGTGCCTGGCTTTTTTCTACGGGTGATATTGAAGCTGCCGTTGGTGCCCATAGGCTGGCAATCCATAAGGAAAATTGGAGGATTGAGATGTTTTATGCGACTTAACAATATTTTTACTACTTTACAGGGGAAAATGAGTCTTTTTTTGGTAATGCTGGCAATCGTTCCAGCTTTAATTATCGGCTATACGGCGAATCAACAAGCCAATTCCCTGTTGGACACAATGACGAAAAACACACACAGGGATCATGTTATCCGGGTAGCGGACCGACTGGAGCAGTATTTACATGACGGCCAGGCAAGTGTTGCCACGCTGGCGAAAACTCCATATGCCGCCGCTTTCGGTTCGGAGGATCAAACTGCTGTGATGCGTTCCTTTTATGAAGGCAATGGTATGTTTGAACTGATCTTTTGTGTGGATACCCAGGGAATGATAAAAAATACGTGGCCCAAAACCGATTTTGGCGGTAAAAAGGATTTTGCCGATCGCCAGTGGTTTAAGGATGTGGCGGCCGCGCAGAAGCCGGTTATTTCCGATACCTATGTTTCCGCCTTTACCCAGCAGGCCACGGCGCCGGTGATAGCGCCGCTTGTAAATAAGGAAGGACAGATTGTCGGCTATATCGGCGGCAATCTGAAACTCGACAATGTAACCGCCCTGGCACAAGGGCTTAATGCCGGTAATACCGGTAAAGGTGTTGTACTCGATAAGAAATCTTTTTATCTAACGGACAGCCGTGATGAAACCAAGTCAAAACAACATGAACTGTTTAGCGGGCAGAACGTTCTGGACATGACTAAATCCCCGGAAGCGCAAGCCAAATATCTGGGACGGCAATTGACGGCTTTTGCCCCTGTCGGTGAGACGGGTTGGGCCGTGTTGTCCTTTCAGGACATTGCAGAATCCATGTCCAGTGCGGATGATCTTCGCAACCTGATTATTGTGGTCCTTCTGCTGTCTTGCGTTATGCTTGCCGCTATCGGCTTTTTTGCCGTACGAAAAATCAGTCGTCCCATTACCGCTATATCCTCGGTTGCATCGCAAATTGCCAGCGGTCATATTGTTACTCCGGCAGTTACTTATACCGGTCAGGATGAAATCCGGCAGTTGGTGGACTCCTTCCGGGTAATGGCGGAAAATATCCGGCAGTTGATCCGGCAAACAGGCGATGCGGCGAATGCCACAGCAATGTCTGCGGATCAGTTGGCAGCAAGTTCGAAACAAAGCGCAGAAGCATCCGGCCAAATCGCCATGTCGGCTGGTGAGGTGGCAGCAGGGTCGGAAACGCAGCGTCAGGCGGTGGATGATACTACCTTGTTGGTCCAATCTATTTCTGACAAGCTGCAGCATATTGTGTCCGTTGTCGATGAGGTTGTGAACAATTCACAGGGAACCGCCAAAGCAGCGGGAGACGGCAACAACAAAATTGAATTAGCCGTCCGTCAAATGAATGCCATTGAAGATACAGTGTCCAATCTTGCCAAAGTTGTCGGGCAGATGGGAGAACAATCCGACAAAATAGGCCAAATTATCGATACCATTTCCGGTATTGCCAAACAAACCAATCTGCTCGCACTGAATGCCGCTATCGAATCGGCCAGGGCCGGTGAACACGGACGGGGATTTGCCGTCGTTGCCGAAGAAGTAAAGAAACTGGCTGAGCAATCGGAGGTGGCGGCCGCTCAAATCGCCGAACTTATTATGGCGATGCAATCCAGCAGCGGCAATGCGGTTGTTGCTATGTCGGAAGGCAGTAAACAGGTTCAGTCGGGGTCAGAGGCGGTCAGGGCCGCCGGAGTAGCCTTCGGCGAAATTGTCACATTGATTGAAACAACAAAATCAGGCATAGGCAGTGTTGCCGAGGATGTGCAGCAAATGGCCTCAGCCGGTACGCAAATTGCCGGGCAGATGAAGAATATTGATCGTATAAGCCGGGAAAATGCCTCTCATGTTCAGTCTGTGTCGGCTGCTACTGAGGAACAAAGCGCTTCTTTGGAAGAAATCGCTGCGTCGAGTCAGGAATTGCAGACTATGTCGGAAACCGTACGGGCCCTTACCCGGAAATTCACCATACAGGATTAACCAGATCAGCAGTTGCAGCAAACAGGGGCAGTTTACTTTAAAATACACTAGTCAAAAATAAAAGCAGCCTTGCCAATAATTACAAATTGGCAAGGCTGTTCGTTATTCTGATTCAATATTATTAAGTATCTTAGTAGATGGCCTTGTAAATAGCCAACAGTTCCTCTGCCGTTACGTCACGCGGATTACCCGGAGTGCAGGCATCCGCTAAAGCAGACTCAGCCAAAAATTCTAAATCTTTTTCTTTAACGCCCAGTTCGCTTAGGCAGCGCGGAATCTTGATGTCGTCGGCTAATTTCTGCACAGCATCAATAGAGGCCTGGCGGTATTGGTCTTGACTCATACTATCTACGCCTTCTACGCCCATAGCACGTGCTATTTCACGATACCGTTCGCCCGTAGCCGGTGCATTAAATTTTAATACCGGGGCCAGGAGGATGGCGCAGGCCACACCATGGGGAATGTCATAGAGCGCGCTTAACGGATGGGCCATGGAATGGTCGATGCCGAGGCCGACGTTGGAGAAGCCCATGCCGGCAATGTACTGGCCGATAGCCATTTCTTCGCGCGCCTTCATATCACCTTCCACAGATTTACGCAGCCATTTGTTGATAATTTCAATGGCTTTCAAATGCATCATGTCGGTCAGTTCCCAAGCACCCTTGGTGATATAGCCTTCAATGGCATGGACCAAGGCATCCATACCGGTGGCAGCGCACAGGCCTCTCGGCATGGATGCGCACATATCCGGATCAACGATGGCGACGACGGGGATATCGTGGGGATCGGCACAAACGAATTTGCGCCCCTTTTCCCTATCGGTGATAACGTAATTAATGGTAACTTCTGCTGCCGTGCCGCTCGTCGTGGATACGGCGATGAGCGGCATGGCTTTGTGCTTCGTCGGCGAAGCGCCTTCCAGGCTGCGAACATCGGCAAATTCCGGATTCGTCATAATGATGGAAATAGCCTTAGCGGTGTCGATAGCCGAGCCGCCGCCGATAGCGACGATGACATCGGCGCCCTGTTCCTTACAGAAGGCCACGCCTTCCTGGACATTTTCAATCGTCGGGTTGACTTTGATGTGATCGTAAACCGCATAATCAATACCGGCAGCATTCAAGAGATCCGTCACCTTAGCGGCTACCATGCATTTGATTAAATCTGGGTCGGTAGCAACCATGACCTTTTTCAGACCCCGCTTCTTAACTTCATTGACAATTTCACGAATAGCACCTTTACCGAAATAAGATGTTTCATTTAAGATAATACGATTTGCCATTTTACTCCCTCCCTAACCAAACGAGTCTCTTTTGTGACATGAGTTTATTTACGCCATAAATCTTGGGCAATCTCCCGTAATGACTGTTTTACTTCCTCGGTTAACGGCGTTAACGGTTCTTTGCAGTTTTCCTGCATAGGTTTATGTAATTCCTTCATCGCCCATTTCATGACCGGATTGAACGGCGTATATACTTCATAAAACTTCATGCGCTTGTCAATTTCCCGCTGCATGGTTTTAATCTCCTGCAAATCTTCCTGCCGCAATGCTTCGGCAACCTTATGGCAAAGTTCCGGATATACGTTTGAAAGAGCGCCGATACAACCGTTGCCGCCGGAGATCACCGAAGGGATGCAATTGTTGTCATAACCGGTAAATACCTGAAAATCCGGGTATTTACTCTTAATTTCCTGAATGTATTTTTGCGTATGTCTTAGTACAGGGTGGGTATCTTTCACGCCGACGAAATTTTTATGTTTAGCCAGCAGCCGTAAAATGGTATCGACCGATACATCATAGCCGGTACGATCTGCGTAATTGTATAAGAAAACATTACCGTGAATCCGACTCATAACATCATCATAATAATGAAACACATCTTCCTGATTGCAAGCACTGTAATAAGGACCGACAATAATGACCGCATCCGCCCCGGCCTCAATCGCCGCATTGGAAAGGCTAACAGTTTCGGATTTAGCCATCCGCCCCGTACCTGCTAGCACGAAGCCTTTGTTATTGATGTGTTTCACTGCATCGACAATCATGGCCTGGATTTCCTGATAGGTAAACGCATAAAATTCACCGGCACTGCCGCCGACCAGCACCCCATCAATTCCGGCACCGAGAATCTGATCGTATAAAGCATGCATTTCTTCATAATTTACTGTTCCGTCTTCATTTATTGATGTTAAAATTGGACAAATATATTTACAATTCATTTTGCTTCCCCTTTTCTCTGATATGATGATAAAATCCACCTTCCTAATTTTTATTTATTAAGATCGTACACAAGTTTCATGTCAGCCCACCACTCAGACTTAAAAGCGCCCTCGATGCGCATCTGGCACGGATCGGTTTCCTGCCACCATCTCTGCGTTTCAGGATCCTGTGCCATCTTTGCTATGTCGTATTCGAAATCGTCGCCGCAGTACTCCATAATCGAAAAGAGCAAATCATCACGGTTAAAAATCTGATATTTGGTGATACCGCACTCTCTTATCATCTTATTTACGCTGGAGAACGGATTGGCATGCAACTTTTTATAGTACTCTGCCTTTTCCGGACGAAGTCGGATCACACCGGCAAATGTCTGAGGCTTATTGATTTTATAAAGCCTCTTGGTATTTTTGCTGAAAAAGTCTGCATCATCACCAAAGTATTCCCTTACTGCCTGCAAATGGTCCTCAAAGGACGAGTACAACTGGACAACCGGGAAATTTGAAGCATAAATAAGCCGGGAAGGCTCAAATTCACCTGTCAAAAAGTCCAGCAGATTTTTTACAAAAATCTTGTCTTTGGTAGCAAACCCGGAAACCTTGCAGTACACATTAGGCAATGCAGCCAGTTTTCTCATTGCCTGTTTGTAAGCTGCCGTCAACTCTGTTACATTGCCGCAGTGATTGATTACAACCTTGGCCTCTGGAACCTGAGAAACTGCATGATACATATCTTCCAGCTCTTCTACCCGATTGCAGCTCTCAAAAACCATATCCTGTTCCGCCAACACTTCCAGTCCTTCCAGGAAGCTTCGTTCTAAGCACCTGCCGCGCGGCGATGAGTCAATATGAAGCGACTCTCTAACACCGGCAATTCTTAGAGGAAGCCGCATATGAGCGCATAAATGCGGCGCGCGCATAATTCTGGCCAAAGCCTTCGAACCAGGCAGATTAAAAATATACTCATCTTCTTTACCAGCGTCATCACAGTCTACCTCTACGTAAACGCCCCCCTTAAAATCGAGGTCGTATTTACCGTACGCTTTGCACAAATCGTCAACGCTAATGCTTCTTTTAATAGCGGGACATGAATCCAGCCAGGGAAGATTCAATACGGCTAGATCCCAAATGTGAAAGTGACTATCAACTACTTCTAGCAATTTATTATCTCCTTATTCGTCTTTACATCCAAACCACATTCCACGTTACAGCCTTTAAATCCATACCACGCAACATACAAAAAGCAAGGTAAAAGCAGCAGGAAACCAGCAGCTGTACCAAAGTTGTCGGCAATATGGCCCATGAAAAAGGGCATGATCGCCCCGCCAACGATGCTCATAATAATGATACTGGAAGCTGTTTTAACAAGATTCTCAGGAATTCTTACCACACTTAAAGCAAAAATTGTCGGGAAACTAATAGACATAAAGAAAAAAGAGGCGATTAGCAAACATATACTTAGACTGCCGGTGGCAAAGTTTAGGCAAATCATGAGAATCACATTCATTAGGGAATATAAGCCAAGAATTTTACAGGCACTGAATTTCTTCATTAACGGAGTTGTGACAATTCTTCCGACCATGAATGCGATTAAGGCAATCCCGAAGAAATAAGCAGCTTTGCTATCGGATAGTCCCTGCCAGTGCTCAACACTGTAATTAATAAAGAATGCGCCGGCACCAACCTGGGCCGCTACATATAAAAACTGTGCCAGTACGCCAAGTTTAAAATGCTTATAGCTAAAAAGCTGGCTATAGGATCCATTGCCTTCCGCAGAATTCTCGCCGCCGGAAACTTCCGCCCCTTCGGGCATTTTAGTTACAAGGAATAAAAATAGCATACCTAACACAATGGCAGCAATGCCGACGTAAACCATCTGAACATTATGCATATTCTTGGCGATATCATCACTCTTGGCGATAGAAAGAAATAAGGAGCCGCCGATGATTGGCCCTAAAAACTGGCCAAGACCGTTAAAACTTTGGGCAAGATTGATACGAAAGGCTGCGTCTTCATCACGACCAAGCTTTGTGATGTACGGGTTGGCGTTTGTTTCCAAACTGCCAAGGCCACAGGCAATCACAAAAAATGCCGTTAAAAACAGAGAAAAACTGTGAGCATTGCTTGCCGGAACGATAAGCATGGCTCCCACGGCATACAGGAACAGTCCCATGATAATTCCGCCTTTAAAACCATACCGTTTCGCTACCAGTGAAGCGGGCGTGGCGATTACAAAATAACCACCAAAGTAGGCCGCCTGCAACAGACCGGATGTAGCTTTAGTAATACCCAACTGGTTCTGAAAGTTTTTGTTCATAACGTCAATCAAACCATAGCTTAGGCCCCAAAGAAAGAACAACACGGTAACCAAACAAGCTGCTATTTTAATATTTTTACCACTAGCATTTTCGCCCATTTTTCTTCCTCCTTACTTAGCTTAACGCTCTGTCAAGATGAACATAACCGCCGTCGACAAATACCCACTGTGCAGTGGTGTGCGATGACAGCGGGGAAAGCAGGAATACTGCCATATCAGCAATCTCCTCGACAGAGGTAAAACGCTGTTCAAACGGAATTTTGTCCGCAATTACTTTTTTTCTTGCTTCCGGATCTTCAAAGGTTTTAATCCAGTTTGCGTATAGCGGAGTCCAGCATTCACTGACTACAATCGCATTGCTTCGTACATGATCTTTGGCTAAGGCGGCTGCCCATTCGCGGGTCAGACCCAAAATTGCCCCCTTGGCAGCCGCATAGGCGCTGGTCTTACCCTGTCCGGTAAGAGCTGTTTTGGAAGAGATATTTAAAATGGATCCCTGGCTGGCTTTAAGATGCTGAACAGCAGCATGAACAAGTTCATAGTAATGGGTCAGATTTTCATGAAGGCTCTTCTCAAAATCCCGCCAGGACGTTGTTTCGAGATCCTTATTGTCGTTTGCACCGGCGTTATTTACTATACCGTAAATAGCTCCCCTTCGTTTGGCCACGTCGTCGACAATCGGTTGAATTTTATCTGTTTCATTAAGATCAATCTGAATAAATTCATAATCCTGGGTGAGTGCTTCCAGCTCTTCTTTGAATTCAGGCAAGATCGCCGACCGGGAAAGCACAATAGGAATCGCCCCCTCTCTGGCCAGAGCGAGTGTAATACCACCTCCTATACCTTTTCCGCCACCTGTCACAAAAACAACCTTACCTTTTAATTGCAAGTCCATGTCGTTCGACCTCCTTTTAAAATCTATTACACAGTTGTAGCAAGCCGCCAAATAGAAAAGTCATTTTGTCTGTTTATCTCAGCCTTGGTAAGTTGACCATTGCTTACCGCCACAATAAAGTCCAAAATCTCCTCTCCCACTTCCTGAATGTTCTTGGTACCTTCTATCACGGTACCGGCATTTAAATCTATGGAATCATTCATACTGTTAAATACAGCCGAGTTTGATGCCAGTTTTATCGTCGGCGTAACAGCACTTCCGGTCGGGGTTCCGCGTCCGGTGGTAAACACACAAATATTACACCCTCCGGCCACCATGCCGCTTAGCTGTTCTATGTCATTGCCCGGTGTGTTCATAAAAGTAAGGCCCTTATCACTTATTTTCTCAGCGTACTCTTTCACGGCCACAACAGGCTGATTACCTGCTTTGTAGACACAGCCCATCGATTTTTCCTCGATACTGCTCAGGCCGCCTTCAATATTTCCCGGGCTGGGATTGGCACCGCGTATATCGGCATGCGATTTTATTACTATATCTTCATAGCCCTTAATCGTGCTAAGAATTGCCTCTTTCACAGGTTCATTTATTGCTCTCTCTGCCAGAATGTGTTCCGCACCGATAAGTTCTGTTGTTTCAGCCAGTATTACGCTGCCGCCATGCTGAATAATCATATCGGAAGCGGCGCCAAGGCTGGGATTGGCGCTAAGGCCTGAAAAACTATCGCTGCCCCCACACTCGGTGCCAAGCACTACGTCGGCCAAGGTTCCTTCGCTTTTCTGTACTTTGACTGCCTCCGCAAGCATTCTTTTGACGATTTGTACTCCCTTTTCAACACTCTTACGGGTTCCTCCGGCTTCCTGAATCGTAAGGTACTCCACCTTTTTATACGGTGCTTTTTCCCTGATTTCTTCGGCAACAGCCTGTGCCTGTACGACTTCACAGCCAAGGCCTACCACCAAAACACCGTATACATTCGGGTTGGCACCGGTTCCGACGATGACGTCCTGCGTTTGTCTTGCATCGTAGCTTAGCTCACTGCATCCGTGCTGATGTGTAACATAAACAACATTCGTTTCCTCAGTTTTTGCTACATCACTGTACGTTACAGCGTTACCGATATTTTCCACCACTTTATTGGCACAATGCACGCTGGGAATCACCAGAATGTGATTTCTAAAGCCAAAGCTTCCGTCACTTCGTCTATATCCCATAAGCCTGTATGTTTTATCACTTTGAGCAACAGTGGTTTTACGATAAACGTCCTGTCTAATGTCTCTTAGACCGCTGTCCGTATCCCCTCTGCCACGTTCGCCTTCCAGGTTATGTACATGCACCCATTCCCCGGTTTTTATATCGCAGCTTGCAATACCGATGTGCGAAGCGTATTTAATAACAGGTTCGCCTTTTTTTATGTCCGCAGTCGCAAATTTATGGCCTGTGCGTATGTCTTTAAGAATGGTTACGCCAAGAACAACATCGCCTTTTTGAAGAGGCTTTAAAGCTGTTGCAACAGTATCCTGTTGGCTTACATGGATTGCATCCATTTGGCTATCTCCCCTTTCTTTAATTTATGTTCGTATATACTAACGTAGTTTGTATATACTTACTATGGTGAAGTGTAACAAATTTACTACCTATTGTCAAGAATTTAGTGAAAATTAAATAACATAAAAAAAGCACCACAAATGCTAGCATTTGTGGTGCACCTTTAACCGTTGTTTTTACTATTAGAATTTAGTTTCAGTCGGAAAATCGCTTTACTTCCATTGGCAGCAGCGCAAATTCCTTTTCCAGCAATCCGGCATGAAGTTTCAAAACGTGCAAAATTTGCTCGATTTTTTCTGGTGTAGACCGAAATATCGGAAGACTAACGCTAATGGACGCCAGAACCTTGTCAGAGATTTTGATAGGAACAGCCAGACACTCTATGTCGATATTGGTTTCACCTATTTCGTGAGCATATCCATTGCTCCTTACTGCCGCAAGCTGCTGTAAGAGCGTTTTTACATCCGGTGTAGTTCTTGCCGTATATTTTATAAATTCACGCGGATAAAGTTCAACTATCGCCTCATTATTTAAACCGCTAAGAAGACATTTGCCGAGAGCTGTTGCATAGGCGGCAATCGTCTTTCCGGCAGACGATTCAATCCGTATTGCCTGTTTCGGTTCTGTTTTCTCTATATAGAGTACATAGCCTCCGTCCAATATGCCAAGCTGGCATATTTCGTCGCAAGCAGCCACAATTTCTCTCATGTGCGGTTTAAAGATGTCCAAATAATTCAAGGAATGGACGTAAGCATATCCCAGCTTAAAGCAATTTTTACCAATTGCAATTCGTGATCCGATATTCTGAAGAAATCCTTCATGTAAAAGGGTCATGACTATAGGGTGCAACGTGCCTTTGGCAATGCCGGTATGTCTTGAAATCTCAGCAAGAGTAAGCCCATCTACACTGCTATAAATGGCTTCGAAGATTTCCAAGACTCTGAGAGTTGGATTGTGTAATTTAATTTTATCCATATATGCATTATATATAATTAGTTGTTTAATGTAAAGTTATGGTATCGTCTTGTGTCTCCCACTATCTAAAGCCTTTTCTCTTCCAAAAGACGCAAGAAAAACAGCCCTAGTTGAGTCGGTAAAATGCGCCATTTACAAGCCGGGGCAATATATAAAAAATAAAGGATTTTTTCGTTTTTCAATAGAATTATCTTATAGGACTTTTTTCCTAATAGTATAGGGATTTCATTCTATAACGAAGGTGTTTAACTTTTTTTAAGTTGACTTGCCAAAAAAGGAGAAGAATACTATGTCCACTGAAAACAAGCCAGCAACTAATGAAGAGATTTTGGCAGCGTTTAAACTAGTTCTTCCGTACCTTAATCAAATAGTCAGGGAAGATATGGCTGTAGGACTGACTGATGCAAAAGAATATTTAAGTTACCATCGGGCGCGAGAATTCGAACTCGACCTTCCTGCAGGAAAGCCAATCAAAGGGATTACTGCCATCGAAGAATGTATTCAGACTGGAAAAAATACTTATGCAGACGTTCCTCCTGAAGTATACGGGCGAACAATAAAGACGATATTCACTCCAATACATGGTGTCAATAACGAAATTATAGGAACATTAAGCTCAGGTATCGATTTGGGGCACAGTCTTTCCTTAGTTAAGAATGTTGAAGAATTGGCCAGTGCAACGAATCAGACTACAGAAAGTGTCCGTCAAATCGCTCAAAGTGCCGCCGAATTAGCTGCAGCCGGTCAGAATATCATGCAACTAGCTAAAGATTTAGCTGATAAAAACAACCATACAGCGGAAGTCTTAGATTTTATTAAAAATATTGCTTCACAAACAAATCTGTTAGGTTTAAATGCAGCGATTGAGGCAGCTCGTGCTGGTGAGCAAGGACGTGGATTCGCCGTAGTGGCTGAAGAAGTTCGAAAGCTTGCTGAGCAATCACAAGAAGCTACTAAAAAAATACAAGGTACTTTACTAGAAATGAATAATGCAGTTGCTGAGCTCAGTTCGTCGATAGAATCTTCAGGAGCGATTAGTCAGGAGCAGGCAGCGACGACACAAGAAGTAACAGCAGTACTTGAGCGGATAAATACCACTGCTAAGATGCTGGAAAATTACGTAGAACGTTATAAATAATTGACCTCATCCTATTGGGTGAGGCCGGAATACTTGAGGGGCGGTACTGCTGAGTCTGATAAAAAGACTCACCGTACCGCCCCTCTGCTGCTCCCAATACTTTATTCTAGATTCCCTTTCACTAATCAATTTCTATTTCTTTTAGTTTTTTTTGCATGTTAGTCACCTGACTTTACTATTTCTCAACCTATAAGATTTTTGTCCAAATCAATGTTGACAAATCCTATCGGATTTGTTACCATTAATATGAAATAAATGACTGGCATTTACTAGTCAGCCATACGGCAACCCAGATTGACTATCCTACGTGAAATTGAAGGACGGTGCAAAAAAGATGAGTGAAAAACATGTTTATCTGGATCATTCTGCAACCACTTATATTAAACCGCAGGTTTTTGACGAAATGCTCCCCTACCTAACCACCTATTATGGTAATCCTTCTTCCACCTATTCGCTGTCACGAGCAACAGAAAATGCGATTGACCAGGCTAGAGAAAGAGTAGCCCAGGTACTTCACGCAGATAAAAACGAGATCTTTTTTACCGGCGGCGGTTCTGAGGCCGACAATTGGGCATTAAAAGGCATCGCCTTTGCCAACAAACATCGGGGAAATCATATCATTACAACCAAAATTGAGCACCATGCTATTTTACATACATGCGAGTTTTTGGAGAAAAACGGATTTGAAGTAACTTATCTCCCTGTTGATGCAGAAGGATTTATCAATCTTGACGAACTACGCCAGGCTATTACGGATAAAACACTGTTAGTCTCTGTTGCGTTTGCCAATAATGAAATTGGTACAATTGAGCCGATCAAAGAAATCGGAAAAATATGCCGCGAAAAAAAGGTGTTATTTCATACCGACGCTGTCCAGGCGGTAGGCCATGTACCCATTAATGTAAAGGATATGAATATCGATTTGCTTTCTCTTGCCGCCCATAAATTTTATGGCCCCAAGGGAGTAGGCGTACTTTATATACGCAAAGGAGTAAAAATTGAAAATCTGATTCACGGAGGCGGCCAGGAAAATAACAGACGGGCTGGTACAGAAAACATTGCCGGAATTGTCGGCTTAGGAAAGGCGATTGAACTTGCCCACAAAGAAATGGACACGGAAAATAAGCGTCTGACCTATTTGCGGGATAAACTTATTAAAGGACTTTCCCGCATACCTTACACGAAACTAAACGGTCCTGTCGGCGATAAAAGAATGCCGGGAAATGTTAATGTATGTTTCCGCTTTATTGAGGGAGAATCTCTGTTGTTACTGCTTGATAGCAAAGGAATCTCCGCTTCCAGCGGCAGTGCCTGCACTTCTGGCTCGCTTGATCCTTCCCATGTCTTATTGGCAATTGGACTTCCCCATGAAATTGCCCACGGTTCCCTTCGGCTTACCTTGGGAAGCAGCTCAACAGAACAAGACATAGACTATACCGTCAGCGTATTACCTGAAATCGTTCAACGCTTAAGAGATATGTCTCCGCTCTGGCATACCTTTTTGCAGAAACAAACAAGCGCAAGTAAGCCCGCCGTATAACCAAGACGTCTGATTAACAACAAGGTCACTGCCTTATACCAGGCAGTGACCTTGTTGTTTTTTATCGATAAATATTATTTATCCCATAACCGGAACCGTCAACACATATTTGGCTCCTATTGCCGGGGATCAGTATGGAATGCTGCCGGTTCTTTTGCTTATAATTTGGCTATTTTTTATGTAACTGATATCCAATTTCCGCATTTCGGTAGCGATAAGCCGCCAATACCATTTCCCGAAAACTCAACGAATCTTCTTCCGGCCCAGTGAACATATTAATCGCATTGCGATTGGGAAAGTAGTGTTTGACCAATTCCAGCTCCAAATCCTGCTGTGTACATGAATCTGCGTCATGTTGTATGTGGCAAATGTCATATCCGATATCGTAAAAACTTTTTGCAACCAAGATACTGCGATGGCAGTCAATCGCTAATTTTTCTGTACACATCAGGGCAATTGAGAAACCACAATTAATTCCTTTTTCTATACGTTCGACGCCATGTAGGAATCGATTCGATTTTCGTGTCTTTTCAAAATCTAAATATCCTGCTTCTGTATATAAAGCTACTTCATCGCGTCGCGCGCCAAACTCCTGTCCCATACTGACATATCGGATTCCATTTTTCCGCAGAAACTTACTTAACTCATCTTTATTAAACTGCGGAGCATGACGACTGAAAGGAACACTACGAACATCAACAATACAATTGATCCCATACTGGCGAAGGGGTTTCAGAAAAAAAGTGTTGGCAACTGTTGAATGGCCAATTGTAAAAATTCTTTGCTTCGAATTAATGTCTTTATCTGCTGGCGTAGTCATAGCAATAACCTCCGCGCAGTTGTAATGCAATTCTCCAAAAGTCAATGTCCAGTCGAACCAGAAACTATTTCAGTGATTTTTTGCAAAAATCCACGGGCCTGCGCGGATATATACCCTTGTTTTCGCCAGATAATGGTTTGCGGTAATTCAATGCGCGGATTAACTATTTCATAAATATCCAAATGAGCTGTAGGAACCAGTTCAGCGGCAGACCGTGGTATAATTGCAATTCCCACTCCATGATCGGCCCAGGCTAATAGCGAGCGGACATCATCCCCTTTGCAAATAATTGCCGGTTCAAAACCGGCTTGTATACAGCTCTGAAAAATCAGCGACTCCATCCGGCGGTGAATGGAAAGCGGCTGCCCCTTTAAGTCCGCCAGGTTCAAATACTTACGATCTGTAATAATTTCGCAGTAATTACGATGTACCGCCGCTATCAGTGGTTCCGGGGGTAAGGAAATAGAATGAAAAATATTCTCGTCATGTGCCGACCGGATGATGCCAATTTCCACGACTCCGCTAGTAAGCAACTCGGTAATACGATGAGTATCCCCTTCCCATAACTGGAAGGTAACTTGCGGATATTGTTCGCGAAATTCCCTGATATACTCCGGCAATAATGCTACTCCAAAAGAAGCTACTGTTCCAATAGATAATGTCCCACGAATTCCGGCATGAAAATCCTTCAATTCCTTGCGAGTAGTATCTAAGAGCTCGAAAACCTGTTCCGCCCGATCCCTGAGTACTTGTCCGGCCTCAGTCAGGCGGACGCTGCGGCTGCTGCGTTCCAATAACTGTACGCCCAACTCATTCTCCAATGTTTTCATTTGCTGGCTTAATGGCGGCTGTGCCATATTTAGTCTTTTGGCAGCGCCTGTTATCTGCCCTTCCTCTGCAATTACCAGGAAATACTTAAGTTGCCGCAGGTCCATCGATTACTCACTCCATATCCATATATTTTATATATGGAAAACTAATTTTATAAGTATTTTTCATATATCATTACATTCGTTATAATTTAACTTACCCCTGCCTTGACTTACCACTAATTTATCCAGGAAATATCCCACAAAAGGAGTGTTTTTTATGTCTTATCTACCAAAAAATACTATATCTATGTACATTATAGCCTTCGCTACATTCTTGGCATTTATGGGCATTGGCGTTGTCGATCCCATCTTACCGATAATTGCTAAGCAGCTTGGTGCTAAACACTGGGAAATAGAAATGCTTTTTACTGCCTATATCTTTACCATGGCTTTTATAATGATTCCGGCCGGACTGGCGGCAAACCGGTTTGGTGAAAAACCGGTGATGACAACCGGTTTGTTTTTGGTATCTGTCGCAAGTCATGTTATGCGCATTATCCAATTCCATTCCGGAGTTGTCCCTATTTCGCGCAGGCTGGGGCTTCAGCAATGCACTTTTTTTTGCCACTGCAATGACAATCACCATTGCTTTTGCGCCCAGTACCAGTACGGCAATCGGACTCTTCGAAGCCGCCGTGGGACTGGGTATGGCAGCAGGCCCTTTGTTAGGGGGTATGCTCGGTGAAATCAGCTGGCGTTACCCTTTTGCCACCACAAGCGTTTTGGCTTTTGCCGCATTTCTCTGCGTATTATTTCTTATTCGGCAGCCACAATCAACAACGACACATTCCCACGGGGTTCGGGACCTTGCGGCATTGTTCCGCAACGTTTCTTTTATGAAAGCTGCCGTTGCCGCTATGCTCTATTATTTTGGTTTTTTCACCATTTTAGCGTATTCACCGCTGCTTTTGCACTTATCGGCACTGGAGCTGGGATTTGTTTTCTTTGCCTGGGGGCTTATGCTGGCACTTGGCTCGGCCAAGCTTTCTCATTACCTGGAGCAGAAAGCGCCATTAGAGCAATTGATCTGGCAAGTCTCCTTGTCTTTGCATGTATCACACTGGGCATCTATTTAATTGACAATAAGACAATGCAGTTGGCATTAATTATCTTATCTGGTCTTTCCTGCGGGGTTAATAATTCATTATTTACCACCTATGTCATGGATATTTCCCCTTATCCCCGCAATATTACTTCTAGCGCCTATAATTTTGTCCGCTGGCTGGGCGCAGGAATTGCCCCCGTCGCCGCCGGCCTTATTGCTGAGGAACTAAGCCCAACAGCTCCATATTTAGCCGCTTTCGTCTTGCTAATCCTCGGAATACTGCTCAGCGTGAGGGGAAAATCGGCCGTACTTGAAAATGCATAAATGATTAAAAGCTATGGATGATCCATAGCTTTTAATTTTAAGCGCCAGTGTCATTCTATTCTTTATAAAATTATTGTTACCAATATTACTTTATTCTACAGTCCCTTTCACTAACCAATTTTCTATTTCGGCTAGTGTTTTTTTGAAATCACCGTTCAACCGATGATCCCCATTTTTATATTCAACATAAGTTAGATTATTCTTGCCCAACCGTTTGAATTCTGCTGCAAAGACCCGCGAACTTTCAATGGGCGCGCTGATATCTTTCGTACCTTGTATTAAAAATATCGGAATATCGATTGTTACGAAATCATCCAATGGACGATAGGGGAAAAATCCCGCCCAACGTTTATAGGGATAACCGGCATACCATTTATCATGCACATCCTGATTAGAGCGTATGGCTTCCATGACACTGTCGGCTTCCATTAACAGTTGCCGGTACGGCTCAGGCATAGGCAGAGGAGATTGTTGCAGGACTTTAAACTCTTCGTACTGCGATAGTCCGCCGCTCCCTAATACAACTAATTTCGCAATTTTATTTTTTGTCCGCAGAGTATTATAAACCCTTGGTAAAATTTGAGCACCCTCGGATGCTCCCATTAGATAAACCTTGTTATATTGATGATTTTCCAGAAAGGTATCAATCACTAATTGTGCCGCTGCAACTCGCTCTTCCAGTGTATAATGCTCAAAAACTTTCGGATCATCAGTTTGGTCTTTTCCCAGATTAATATTCATTTTCTCAGGCACAAGAATATCAAAATCAGGTGATAAATATTTGTTTATTGATTTTATTAAAAGTTCGTCATGTTGCCAAGCTCCCTCTTGCTGTAACCCAAGGGCACAATCCATTCCACTACCGGTAAGATAAATAATCAGTCCTTTACTCTTTGTATCCTGATCCTTTTGCTTATGCAAAACATAATAATTTATGAAGTTGTCATTTAGATCAATTCTATTTACTTCCAGATTTCCATAAGGATTTTCCTTCGCGTAGCTAACCCCGATGCCAGAATATATGATCAAGGCGATTGCCAAGCTTAATAATACATATTTTCTCACGATTTTGCCCTCCTAATTTTAATAGTCTCTACAATAATCTTCTAAACTGTCACCGTAATCTTTTTACTTTTACATGAATGGATCTATTTTTTGTAAAATTACAATGACCAATACTACTTTATTTACCAGTAAAATATAAAAAATCCTGCAAAAAAGTGCAAGATCTTCCAGTTTAAAGTTGATAATAGCCCATGCACTATCCCAGGATAAGTTAAGTTTAAAAAATAGTAAGAAAGTTCTTGCTAGTAATTATAGGATGAGTTACAATCATTTTAGCAATATTTGCTTTTATATTGTTAAAATGAAGGAGGTGTTATGAGCACCAGGCGGTTTAATCAGCAATCGCGCAACTCTAATGGGAAGAAGAGGGTGAACCATGGTTATTGACAATTTGATCGAAACAGTAAAAGACGAGGTGATTGGCTGGAGAAGATACTTGCATCAGTATCCGGAATTATCTTTCCAGGAAGAAAAAACGGCGCAATTTGTCTACGAAACTCTTACTGCGTTTGGGAATTTAGAAATTACCAGACCAACTAAAACAAGTGTCGTAGCTCGCCTTGTCGGCAGCCGGCCGGGGAAAGTTCTAGCGTTGCGGGCGGATATGGACGCGCTGGCAATACAAGAAGAAAATGGTTTTGATTTTGTTTCCAAGCACCCGGGAGTCATGCATGCTTGTGGACATGACGGACATACTGCGATGCTGCTGGGAACCGCTAAAATTCTTTCCCAATTGCAGCAGCAAATACCAGGGGAAGTTCGGTTTATCTTTCAACATGCGGAGGAATTATTTCCCGGCGGTGCCAAAGATCTGATAAAAGCGGGCGCGCTGAAAGGCGTGGACCGGGTCATGGGTTTACATCTTATGAGCCATATTCCGGCTGGAAAAATTGGTGTGATTTATGGTCCGGCCATGGCTGCCTCCGATACCTTTGATGCAACAATTCAAGGAATAGGCGGGCACGCTTCCCAGCCGCAGTTAACCATTGATCCAATCGCTATCGGAGCCCAAGTTGTAACCAACCTGCAGCACATTGTAGCCAGAAGAACTGATCCGATGGAAAAATTAGTTATCTCTGTGACAAAGTTTCATAGTGGAACTGCTTATAATGTGATTCCGGACACAGTTAGCCTGAGTGGCTCTGTGCGAAGTTTCAGTAAGGAAATGCGTCAGGCTGTTCCCGATTTACTGGAAAAAATCATTCGCGGGATTACGGAAACGCATGGTGCTTCCTATAAATTTGAGTATCATCACGGGTATGATTGTGTCATCAATGATGAAAAAGTCACCGGGATCGTCGAAAAAACAATTGAAAATATCTGGGGCAAGGAGGCTGTTGCAACTGTTGCGCCTTTAATGGGCAGTGAAGACTTTTCTTTCTATGCCAATGAAGTCCCGGGATGTTATGTTTTTGTGGGAACAGGAAATCAGGAGAAAGGATTCGTTTATCCGATGCACCATCCCAAATTTACAGTTGATGAAGATTCGCTGGCCATGGGAGTAACATTGTTCGTACATACCGCATTTGCGCTTTTAGCTGACGATTGATCGATAAGGAGGATGCAATTAATTATGCAATGGATTCATTTATTATCATTGATACCTGTGATAGCTATTGTTGGGGGCATTTACTTTGTGAATCGAGTTACTCCCTATGTACTAGGGCTGCCATTTCTGCTGTTTTGGCAAGTGTTATGGGTTGTTCTTACCGCAGTTATAATGTCTATTGTGTACCGGTTTGATCCAGCAGTACGGAAGGAGAAGGACTAATGGATAAGATGCAAGCACTTATTATAATTTTTGCCTTCCTACTTTTCTCCTTGTACTTAGGGATCCGCTCCAAAAAAGGGAAAGAAATGAGTTTGGAACAATGGAGCGTGGGCGGCAGAGGATTCGGAACCATTTTTATCTTTTTGCTTATGGCGGGAGAAATATATACCACCTTTACTTTTCTCGGTGCCAGTGGCTGGGCTTACGGCCGCGGCGGTCCCACCTATTATATTCTCGGCTATGGTGCCCTCATGTATGTAATCGCGTATTATTTACTACCGCCCATCTGGCGCTATGCCAAAGAGCATAGCTTAGTTTCCCAATCCGATTTTTTCGTCAAAAAATACAACAGTCCCATGTTAGGTGTATTGGTAGCCTTCGTTGGCGTTGTCGCTATGGTGCCGTATTTAGTGCTCCAGTTAACAGGCTTAGGTATTATTGTTTCTGAAACCTCTTATGGCTTGATATCTTCCTCTACAGCCATCTGGCTTGGCGTATTTTCGGTAACCGTGTATGTTATGATTTCCGGGATTCACGCCTCGGCCTGGATTTCGGTAGTAAAAGATTCTCTCATCCTTGCTGTGGCACTCTTTTTAGGAATCTATCTTCCCTACCATTACTATGGAGGCATTCAGCCCATGTTCGAATCGGTGAATGCGGCAAAACCGGGATTCTTGGCGCTGCCGGAAAAAGGGCTAAGTACCCATTGGTTCGCCTCCACTGTGTTCTTAACAACTCTCGGAGCTTGGCTGTGGCCGCATTCCTTTGCCTCCGTTTTTTCTGCCAAAAATGCAAACGTGTTCCGCAAAAATGCGACTATTATGCCTGTGTATCAATTAATGTCTGTATTAATCTTTCTTGTGGGCTTTACGGCAATTGGTCAGATTCCGGGATTGACCGGCGCGGCTGCTGATCTTTCCTTAATTAAACTTTCGATGAAAACCTTCGATCCCTGGGTTGTCGGTATTATAGGTGCTGCCGGCTTATTGACCGCATTGGTTCCGGGTTCGATGATCCTCATGGCAGCGTCGACGTTGTTAGCGAAAAACGTGTATAAAGTTTTTGTACCTTCTGTTAGTGACGAACAAGTCGGGAAAATTGCCAAAGGCTTAGTTCCTTTTGTTGCCTTGATTGCCGTATATTTTACTCTGCAAGGCGGCAGCGCAATCATCGTATTGCTGCTGATGGGATATAGTTTTGTAACCCAGCTGGCGCCGGCGGTGTGTTGCAGTCTGTTAAAGAATAACCCGGTTTCGAAACAGGCGGCTATTGCCGGTATCCTGGCTGGTATCGCGGTCGTTGCGTATGTTACTATCACCAAAACGACGATGAGTACGCTGTTTCCGACTTGGCCGCAGGCAGTTCAGGACTGCAATGTGGGAATTATTGCCCTGATGGTAAATATTGGGGTTACTGTTTTGGTAAGTTTGGTGACAAAACGGCAACCAGCCACTGCTACCGAGAGTTAGCCAGACTTTCCTTTTCCGGGTGGAATACAGTCTGTTAAAGACGGATTTTAGCTTACTTACTGGCAGAGGAGGATATCGTAATGCAAGCGCTTTTGAGCAATCTGCTCGCCCAAAACAGAGCATTGACTGCACAGGGAATGGTAGCCAATTATATACCGGAGCTGGCAAAAGTTGACCCGCAGTTATTGGGAATTTGTGTAATGGATATTGATAACAATGAATATTCGGTAGGCGACTATGATGTTTCATTTACTATCCAAAGCATTTCTAAGATCATAACGTTTATTTGCGCGCTCATGGATTGTGATTTTGATAAAATATTCCAAACTATTAGTGTAGAGCCTACTGCAGACGGATTCAATTCTATCGCCAGCTTAGAAATAAAAAATATGCACAAACCGCTAAATCCAATGATTAATGCCGGAGCCATTGCTACTATCCCTTTTGTTCAAGGGGCGACCTATACGGAAAAGTTCAACCGAATTTTTGATTTTATGAAAACCATGACCGGTAATCCCGCCCTCTCCATAAATCAACAAGTGTATCGGTCGGAGTCTCTTACCGGTAATCGAAACCGTGCTTTGGCTTACTATATGAAAAGTACGGGTATTATTGATGGAGATGCAGAAGAACTGCTGGACGTATATTTTCGGCTTTGTTCTGTTAATGTTACTTGCAAAGATCTTGCTGCTATGGGGGTTGTCCTTGCTAATAATGGGATCGTACCGAAAAGTAATCATCGTATTGTCAGTAAAAAAATATGCCATATCGTCAAAGCCGTAATGTCTACTTGCGGTTTATATAATGAATCAGGTACCTTTGCCGCGCATGTTGGTATTCCTGCTAAAAGCGGGGTAGGCGGAGGAATAATAGCCGTCGTACCCAAAAGCATGGGTATCGGCGTGTTCAGCCCGGCGCTGGACGATAAGGGCAACAGTATTGCAGGAATGAAGATACTGGCCGATCTATCCCAAGAATTAGATTTGTATATTTATTGACACTTTTTACGTAGTGTGATGCTAGCAAAGGGATTTTGGCCAAGTGCCAAAATCCCTTTGTTGGTTAGTTAAAACAATAATTTTCCCATTTTTATGTTGTAAGAGGGTTATGTTTTAGTAAAATAGTATATGATAGACAAGTTATTATTACAAAACTGAGGGAGTAGTAGTATGGCGCATCGAATTGGCATAATCGGCCCAACCCAGTCGGTAGAACGTATTCTGGCAGTGGCCCAAAACTTTGACCATGGCATTCAATTTATTCCGTTTACTTTCGAGGACGAGAATGAAATTATACCTATTTTGCAAGAAAATCAGGCAAAGGTAAAGGGGTGGCTTTTTTCCGGGCCGGTTACCTACGTCATTGCTAAAAAGTTTTTGGCTTCTGACGATAATTTAGCTTATTGCCAGCCTACGGGAGCTGGATTTTATATGAGCTGTCTACAAGTAGCGTTTGACAATAAGGTAATTTTTCAGCGCCTCTCTGTAGATATTTTTGAATCTTTGATGGATATCGAACGCTACCTCGAGGAAACCGGTATTCCGTGGCATGATGTGTATATTAAGTATTATAATAGCCGCTACAATCCGGAAGATATCATTGATTTTCATCGGCGTTTATGGCAGGAAGGAAAGATCGATGGGGCCATCACCGCGCTGCGTACAGTTTTTCATGCACTTCAGAAACAAGGCGTGCCCGTTTATGTGCTTACCTTGACGGAACAGGAAATTTATCAGTCCCTGAAAATAATTACGGAAAAAGTAAAGGCATCCTATTTTAAAAATACTCAAGTGGGTTTGGTAATTATTGAAATTGGCCAGTATGATGAGATCATTGAGAAGGCTAAGACCCCGTATATTCTCCAAGAGTTAGAATTGAAGCTGAAGGGGGTTTTACTGCCTCTTTGTAAAGAATTGGACGGATATCTGTTAGATAAGGGAAATGGCGTGTATGAAATTTTTAGTTCGCGTGGAGCCGTTGAGCAAGAAATAAACATGTTGCAGGATACCATTCAACAACTTGATATAGCTATTGATTTTGATGTTCCGGTTACCGCCGGTATCGGGTATGGTGAAACCGTTTTTGCTGCTGAAATTAACGCCCATCGCGCACTTCGCAACTCCAGAGGAAAAGCCGGTGGCGGGATCGTCATTGTGCAAGATGACGGGATCATTATTGAAGCGGTTAACCAGGAAAATGAATTAAGCTACTCTTATTACTCTAATGACGCCGAGTTATTGGAAAAACTGCACCGGGCAGCGGTAGGAATCAAGACTTACAAAAAAATTGAGACAACCATACGGCGAATGGGGTGGGATACCTTTACGGTGGCCCAATTGGCCGGGCAATTATCGGTGACTCAACAGAATATCCGCAGGGTCATTACCGGTCTTTGTGACGCTGGTTTGGTGAAGTATGTTGGTGAAGAATTTGCCACAGCCAAAGGCAGACCGGGGAAATTATATCGGCTAATTTTATAACAGGAAAAAGACGGCATGTTTTGCATGCAAAGAGAAAGCTGCCTTAGCTATCGATAAAGCGATAAGCTAAGGCAGCTTTTTCTTGTTAATTGGCCTGCCGTATTCTAAGCGCGGCCATAATCTTCTCGGGAGTAACCGGCAATGCGGTCAGATTGGTGTCAAGCGCATGATTGATGGCATTTACTGTTGCGGCAGTAATCGGGATTGTTGCAATCTCACCCACACTTTTGGCGCCATAAGGCCCATACTCTCCACCATTTTCAATCAAGATAACTTTAACAGGCGGCATATCCGGCGCATTAATCAAATGATATTTGCTAAAGCGGCTGCCGCGGGCAATACCGGTTTTTTCATCATAATCAAGATCTTCGGAAATTGCCATACCTAATCCCATTTGTATGCCACCGTGGATCTGCCCCTCGACAAACCCCGTGTTAATTGCCTGACCGACATCATGTACCGCTACGACATCGGTAACTTTGACAAAACCGGTGAAGGTATCAACCGCGACTTCCACAAAATTGACGGCATAAGAGCCGGGGTTGGCCGGTGACTGATAGGTGACGGTCCGGATAAGCTCAACCTGATTTTTTTGCTGAATTGTGGCCGCCATTTGACCATAACTCATGCCTGTCTCCGGTTTACAGCCAGGCCAAATCCTGGCGTTTTCCAGCGTTACCTCATCCTCATGGCAGGTAAATATCTTCGCTGCTTCTTTGATAAATAATTCGCGCAGTTCCTCGGCCGCCCGCATGGCGTTAGCGCCGCAGACATGAATCACCCGGCTGGCTTGGCAGCCAATGTCGTACGGACTGATATCGGTATCGGCTTCCGGCGCTTCGATCATATCCAGCGAAATATCCAGGACTTCGGCGACAATCTGCTTCATGGCAGTTACCGTACCATTGCCCAAGTCATGTAAACCGGCGTTAAGCATAATGCTGCCGTCTTCCAGCATGCGAATCGTCATGGTACCAAATTCCTGATAAGCGCCGTAATAACCGTTAACATGGGTGGCGCAGGCCATCCCCACACCGGTTCGCCAGCGTCCTGTCTGCTTGGGTTTGTTCCATTTTCGGGTCCAGCCAAAAACCTCCGTACCTTTGCGCACACAATCAATAATTCTGGCATCTCCCAGATTTGGCCCGCCTGTCGGATCGTTATCATAGGGATGCACCAGGTTTCTCAGCCGAAGCTCAACAGGATCCATCTTCAATCGCCTTGCCGCATTATCCAGATTGATTTCCGTAATTGTCTGCACCTGTGGTGACCCATAGCCCCTGGCCGCACCCGCTATAGCCGTATTGGTGTGAACAGCAATGGCCTGGTAATGCTGATTAGGAATGCGATATAACCTAAACAATTTTTTCGCCATGGCATAACAAATAGCACGCCCATTGGATGTATAAGCGCCGGTGTCAACAATCTGGTTCATATCCCGCGCCAGAATCTTGCCTTCAGGAGTGACGACCGTTTTCACATAGCCGACCGTCTTAGTTCTGGTCCGGGTAGCTACTATGCTTGCCCACCGGTCAAATTCTATTTTTACCGGCCTATTCAAATCTTTAGCAAAATAAGCGCAGTAAGTTTCCAGGGTAATTTCCTGTTTGCCGCCAAAGGAACCGCCAATAGGAGTTTTAATAACCCGAACTTTATGGTAAGGCACGCCTAATACCTTGGCTACAATAAGGCGCACCGAATATACAATCTGACAGGGGCTGTATACCGTCATTCTTCCCCGATGGTCCGGTACGGCAATACACACATGGTTTTCCATAGCGGCATGATGAATTTTGGGCGTCTCTACCCGATCCTCAACCACAAGATTCTTACCACCACTATGCATAACAGGTTTAACATCACCACAGCCGGCTTCCATTGTAAAAAACGGATTGCCGCTGTCATGAAGCTTAACCTCTCCCCTAAGTGCCGCCTCCGGGTCTATAACGACAGGTAATGGATCAAACCTGGCTTTAATCAGACCGGCCGCTGTCCTGGCGGCCTCTTTCGTCTCGGCGACTACCGCCGCAACTGTGTCCCCCACATAACGTACCACTTCGGGAAAAAGTTCCTGGTCTTCGTTGGCGTTCTGTCCGGCAAACCATATTTGCGCGTTATATTTTATCCGGGTTGAGTTATCGCGTGTATATATTCTTACAACCCCGGGTACAGCCATAGCCTCTGCCGTGTCAATGCTCCTGATCCGGCCATGTGGAACCGGGCTGAATACTAATTGAGCATACAGCATTCCCTCCACAGCCCTGTCCCCGGTATACCGGATTTGCCCGCTTGCCTTTGCCGGACCATCATCGATGGGGATTGACCTGCCGACATATTTGAAATTGCGCGCAGGTTTTTCGTCCATCCTACTACCTCCTAACATGTTTAATTCTATTTACACGCATTAAACAGCGCTTCGGTCAGGTCATAAGCCAGCCCCTTTACTGCCGCCCGTTTATAAGGATGGGAAGCCCGGCCTGTTATCATCTCATCTACCGTTTGGATAAGCAATTTTGCTAAATCATCGGCAAAATATTCATCAACCACCCGTTGGCTAAAAAATTGCTGCAGAGCAAACGGACATACCGGTACTCTGCCGATAGCCCCCATGGCTGCCTTGCCGGCGATAATCACCTTCTCACTGCTGTGATAAGTAATACTCGCGGCCAGACTTAGCTTGGCAATCGTCACTTGTGACCGGCTGCCAATTTTCACAAAGGCGCTGCGGTGCTCAGGAGGAGTGGGAATCACAATTTCAGTGATAATTTCTTTTTCCTCAAGCCCTAGCAAGGTCTCCGCCAGTGTCAATTGGCGCGGCCCGTTTAGGCCGTCCGTTTGAATGATGGCATCCAGGGCGGCCAGCACCGGCAAACTGTCTCCTGCCGGCGAGCCGCTTGCAATATTGCCGCCGATGGTTGCCCGGTTCCTAATTTGTACGGAACCCACCCGTCCTGCCGCCTGTGCCAGAGCACTGGCTTTTTCTTGAATCACCGGACTTGCTGCAAGACAGGCAAACGGGGTACCGGCGCCAATCCGTATTTCTGTGCCCAAATTCTTGATATATCTTAAATCTGCGACTTGTGAAAGATCAACCACTAATTCCGCATTTCGTCCCGCATTATTATTGATAAAATCAGTGCCGCCGCTGATAAAAACAATTTTTGCACAGGTATGCCTGATTTCCTGTAAAACGTCCCTGAGCCTCAAAAAACCTGTAATCCTATAGCCGGACATCCGGGTTAGCCTCCATTCAATTCGTTAGCGGCAGCCTTAACTGCCTTGATAATATTTATATAACCGGTACACCGGCAAAGGTTCCCGGCAAGCGCTTCTTTGATTTCCGCTTCCGTCGGGTTGGTATTTTTCATCAGCAGCGCCTTGGTACTCATAATCATGCCGGGCGTGCAGTACCCACACTGTACCGCACCGTTATCGACAAAGGCTTGTTGTATAGTATCCAGTCCGCCGTCAGGCGCCAAGCCTTCAATTGTCAGTATTTCGGCATCTCTGGCCTGATACGCAAGTATCATACAGGAATTGACGGCTTCCCCGTTCATAATAACCGTGCAAGCACCGCATTCTCCTTCACCGCAGCCTTCTTTAGCACCTGTTAGCTTCAGTTTCAGCCGCAGCATATCAAGCAGTCTTTCCTGCGGTTCAACCTCAAGAATATGCATTTTTCCGTTTACAGTAACATTAATCAACATTTTTTCACCTCTTCCTTTGCCACTGCTGCTTCCTCCGGGATGTCCAACAACCGGAAAACAGCCCGGCAATCATGTATTTGATTGCCGGGCTACTCAGACAACGCTAGGGTTACGCCTTAACGTTACTGCCAGCAGAATCTTTCCTATCCTCCTCTTCCTGGAGATGAACCGGAACATTAATTTTTTCCGCAGTTTCCGGGTAATAGGTTACATCATACTTCTTATGGTTAATAAGGATCGAAATAATGGAATACACTTGGGCAATGGCATAGAACAGAATCGGTATGCCGGCTACGGTTGCAATCATTTTGGTTGCATCGATACCGGAAATTTTGCCACCGGAACCAGCAGTCAGGGTAATAAGCGCCATGCCACCCATCAGCACGCCCCATACAACCTTCATGTAGGAAGGGGGCTCCGGATCATCCTTGGTATTGCCGGTAGTGTTCATGGCAGCTACCGTGGTTGTCATGGAATCGGCCATGGTACTAAAGGAAGTAATAATAGTACCTAACATAACCCAGCTAAGCACCGTTGACAGCGGCAGGTTCTGCAAATAAGCAAAAAGGGAAGCTTCCAGACCGCCTTGCGGCTGATTAATAATTGTCCAAAGGCCTTTGTACTGCCATTCGAAGAATACGGCTGATCCGCCAAAAATCCAGAACCATACCATACCGAAAATCGAAGTAGCTACAAGGTTACAAAGTATAAACTCACGGATGGTCCGGCCATAAGCCACCCGGGCAAAAAACATCCCGCTCATTGGCGCGTAAGCAAGCCAGATTGCCCAGTAATATATAGTCCACCAACGCGGCCAGTCAGACTGGTCGATTGGACTGAGGAACAACGATTTGGTGAAAAAGTTCTGCAAATAATCACCCAGTGATGCTGTACCCAATTTTAGAATAAACGCTGTCGGGCCAAAGAAAAGTACAAATATCAGCAAAAAAATAAAGATACTTGTATTAATTTTAGCCATAATGCTAATGCCGCGTTTAATACCGCTAATACTTAACGCAACGGCGGCTATTGTCGCGATAACTATAACAATTGACCAGATCTGAGGCCCGGTAGTAATACCGGCCAGAATATGGAGACCACTGCCGATTTGCATGGCAAGAACACCCATAACGGCGGCCACACCGCCCACAATAGCAAACAGGCACAAATTATCAAGCAACGTACCAATAAAACCAAAGGAGCGCTTTTTGAAAATCGGATATAAAGTTGAACCCTGCGTATACGGAAGTTTGAGATTATAATGGACCAAACCTACTGCCAGTCCGGCCAGTGTATACATGGCATAAGGTGTCAGCGTCCAATGCAGCGTAGCGGTCGATAAGGAAAATATGGCTGCTTTTTCACTATAGGGATCAATCCCCAATACCTTCGGCGGCGTACAAAAGTGATAAAGCGGTTCAGCAATACCCCAAAATAAAATTCCAATGGCAATACCGCATTTCAATGTAAGCACAAACCAACTCCAGGTAGAATACTCGGGTTTGGCTTCCGGCCCGCCCAGTCGTATATCGCCATAGCGGGTAAACATTAGATAAAAGCAAAACAATACGGCACACATGCCGAACAGGTCAAACAGCCAGCCAAGATTTTGAATCGCGCCTTCAACCAGCGCGTTTTCGGCGTTATAGAATTGTTGCGGAATGGTAACTGCGGCAATAACGCAGGCAACAATAATCGCTGTCATCGGGCCAAAGATTTCCCAACGGATTTTTTTCTTTCCAGAAATCACAAATTGTTTACCTCCTTGTTTGATCTTCAAACATTATCGTGAACTTTTAAGCCTACCTAGGACAAAGGCTTCACAGGAACGCCAGCAAAAGGCTTAGCGGCCTCCTTGAAAATCTCATAGTAATTTGCTAAACTAATTTGGTTAACTATTATATTTTTGTTCCCGCATTGCTCTGTTGCCGCAGGGCAGGGCGGCTTTTTTTTATTTTCCCAACAATTCACCCCTCCTTACTACAAAAACACAACAAGTCAACATAGAACCGTCAAATCCCCCCCTTGTAGGTACTTTCCCGGACTTGCCGGTTGCCGTTAAAACTTTCGGCAACACATTGAAACCAGCCTTTCCAGGAGTTCCGGCATAATTAACTATTTAATGCGTGTAAAAGAACGCCGGATTTCAATAATTGATAGGCATTGGCAATATCAACGGTAAGATTGCGGTCTTCTGCTAAAAATGGAATAACCTCACGGATTTTTTGATGAACAACACGACCGGCAATACCCAGCTTGAATTCTTTTTCCTGCCGTAAATCACAGGCTTGTGCAGCATGAATGGCCTCAATGCCAAGAATGTAATATAAGTTATCCACAATCTTCCGTGTTTTTTGTACAACATACGGAGTGTTGCTGCAATGATCTTCAATATCGCCGGCAACAGCATAAAAATCCATACTCACCGGGTTGGCCAGGTGTCTGATCTCCGCGTCCAACGCAGTAAACGGCTTTTGGATCGTACCAAAAGCAATGATATGCTCCGGATCAGGTGTCAAAAAGCGCGGTAAACCGGTAAAATGCTCGCTGCTTAGCTTAATTGTCCGGAAACAAGCTGCCCGCGAAAGATGACTTAATGCTATTCCCAGCATTTCAAAGGCCACTGTCCAATTGACAACCTCAAAATTGCCGCAAGACATAATTGCGTTTTGATTGATCAGCACACAAGGGTTATCATCCGAGGAATTCATCTGAATATCCATAAGTTCCTCAAGATAATGCAGCGAATCACGGACAGCACCGTGAATATGACAGGCACAACGGAAACACAGCGGATCCTGCAGCGCATTGGCAATATGGGGAATCCAAAGGTAACTGTCTTGTAATAGTTTTCTTACATGAGCCGCACTTTCGTTCTGTCCCCGGAAGCGGCGTACCCGGTTAATCTCCTCATTAAGCGGACTTACATTCCCTTTAAACGCTTCCAGACTAAAACTATACACCATATCAGCAAGCTGAATCAGTTTTTTAAGTTCATATAAAACCAACGCCCCCTGGCCTGCAGCCAATGCATTCGAGCTGACCAACGCCAAACCGTCTTTGGGCCCTAACATAATCGGTTCAAGACCGGCTTTCGCCAGGGCCTCTTTAGCCGGCATCTTTTCTCCATGATAATAGGCATCCCCCTCACCAATCATGGTTAAGGCAATATGAGAAAGACAGGCGATATCAGCCTCACCAATTGAGCCGCGTTCAGGCACAACCGGCGTAATGTTATGATTAAGAAGATCACGGTACATGTAGGCAATCGCCGGACTCATACCGGTATAGCCTAACAGCAAGGTGTTCAGCCTTATGACAATCATAGCCCGTACTTCCGCCTGCGACGCCTCCGGGCCGACGGCTACGCAATGTGACCTGACCATATTGACATTAAACTGGTTATAGTAATCGGCCTCAACTTTTCTATCCTTATTGGCACCTACTCCGGTGTTAAACCCATATACCGGAACGTTACTGTTAACAAGCTCATAGACAAACTCTCTGGATTCTGTCAGTTTTTGCTGAGCTTCTGGAGCAATCCCCACCTTGGCGCCATTAATGGCAACTTGCGCCACTTCATCAATCGTAAGCTTACTGCCTGTTACTATCACTGTGTCATTGTTCAAAACATTCGCCTCTCTTCTTTGCTACTGCATGTATATTGTCATAATGAATTTATACGCATTTTTTGCTTACTGTTTTGATTGTTATTAATGAACCTTCAGACTATTCTAATCATTATTACTTTATCGCAAAATCCGTGCCAAAAATCACATATTTGTCATAAGTTATTTTCCCTTGAATTATTTGGCTTTTTCGTTACAATTGAACTACCCATTTTTTGTTGCAAGCATTATAATTAATCAATAGCAACATTTTTTTGCGCATTAATTTGTTGCACCAGATCTTTGTCTATCTAGTTTCCCGACAAAACATTACTAGCAGGCGGTGAACGAAACCAATGGCTGATTTTGATGCATTGCTATACTTACAAACGATTGCTAATCATATCCAGGATGCTGTCTACGTGATTAATAAACAGGGTGACGAATTGTTTTACAACAATAAAATTGAGCGTTTTGAACCTTCTCAGCGCCAACATCTGCTTGATGAATTGCGCGGTGTATTTCGTACAGGCAACCCTTCATTTGATAAATACACGAAATACATCACCGTAGACCGCCGTGAGGTACATATGCTTTCAACAATCATCCCTATTGAAAAACAAGGTGAAGTTGTGGCTGTTTGCTCCATTAATAAGAACATTACCGAAATGACGAATTTGCTTAACAAAATATATAAATTACAAGAACAATTGCATAACTACTGCCACTACAGCGATAATTTACAAAATGGTACAACTTATACCTTTGCTTGTTTAATTGGGGAAAGCCCCCAAATGTCCACAGCCATTGATAAGGCCAAAAAAGCGGCCTTCAACCTGGCTCCCATATTATTAACAGGTGAAACAGGTACCGGAAAAGAAATTTTCGCCCAAAGCATCCACAATTATGGTCCGGCTAAATCCCAGCCGTTTGTCGCTTTAAATTGTGCTGCCATTCCTGAGACATTACTGGAGAGTATGATTTTCGGCACAACAAAAGGCGCTTTTACCGGCGCGGAAAACAAATCCGGATTATTGGAGCAGGCGGGAAAAGGAACCTTGTTTTTAGACGAAATAAACAGCATGAGCTTAGTGCTGCAGGCCAAAATGCTGCGCGTTCTCGAAGAAAAAAAGTTCCGCCGCCTCGGCAGTAACCGGGAGGAACTTATGAATTGCCGGATCATTAGCTCCACCAATGTGGATTGCCGCGATTTGCTGGTTAAAAATAAAATGCGGGAAGATTTTTTTTATCGGGTAGCTGTTGTTAACTTGAATATTCCACCCTTACGTGAGCGGCAACAAGATATTCTACTGCTTGCCAAGTATTTCATCAACAAATTCAGCAAAATTTACAGCAAACAGCTAACCAAACTCTCGACTGATCTGGAAGAAACCTTTCTAAACTATTCCTGGCCGGGAAATGTCCGCGAGTTATGTCATGTACTCGAAAACGCCGTCAGTTTCTCTGAAAACGAAACCACCTTAACTGCAGCCTACCTTCCCGATTATTTTCACAAACATTCCCCGATACCTTCCCACACCGTCGAGTTAGCCAATATCCAAAACCAAACATTACCTCAGGCACTCGAGAAGTTCGAGGGCCAATTGATCATCAATGCCCTTACAGCAAGCAAGGGTAACATAACCAAAGCCGCTCTGTCGCTTGGCATTCACCGGCAAAATCTGCAAGTTCGCCTAAGAAAATTAGGTATTACCAAAAATGTACACTTTGTTGCTCAAGAATAGTGCATTTTATTTTGAAAAAGGCAAAGCCCCCGACACGCGTCAGGGGCTTTGCCATCTATTACCATCTTATCTTTTTCCTGTGTTTAGGTTTTTCTTGTTCTTTAATGGTTTTAAAATCACGGAAGACAGACAAGATGAAATTATAGTCCTTTGGTAAATAGCAAATCATTGCAAATTAATTAAACAAAGCTCTAATCCATTACTGGGCACTCTTCCCCAATTGGGTTTTGAATTAGGGTAGCAAATCGGAATTGGTGAGCATGCCCGTCGTCCATAGTGGTAGTTCCACTTGCGAAATGCACATGTCTGCCCTCACCTACTTCAACTGCAAGACCTGTCCGAATTCCAACTTCATGATGATGATTTTCATAAAAATCTGTACTTGTGAATATCTCATGCGCATGACAATTTCCCACTGGTATCAATTCACTGGAAACCCCGGCAAAACGGTGATTGTGCGGATCTGTAGCCGCTTCAGCAATCTGAGTACTTCCTTCAAATTCATGCACATGTGTCTGATATGTAGGACAATTACACTTATCCTGTTTCCTATCCTCTTCCGTCATTATTATACCTCCTCTCATTTACTACATCTTATTCAAACAGAATATAAACATTCCAGGAGGTAAATGTAAAATATTAGTTGGATAGTTTTATTCTTTTAGCTTGCCATAGGTAGAACTAAATAACTGCCAACCGCTAACTTACTATCTTTTTGATATAGTTAACATCCTTTACAATTATGTCTGGTTCTTGGGCACACTGCTTGCCGTATTCGATGACAATATCCGCCTGCGGTGTATACTGTCGATAACAGGCCATAAACTGCGTAAAATCCAGTGTTCCATTGAGAATGCTATTGTGATTATCATCATGTCCATCATTATTGTGCACGTGATAGGCAATAATCTTATGGGCCAGCTTTTTCATCACCCGGACCAAATCCCAACCGTTGGCATGAGCATGACCGATATCCAACAGAATATCATCAGGTATGCTATCAGCCATTTCTATAAACTGTTCTTCATTAAATAACATGTTGCCTCTGGCCAGCACACCTGCATTTTCGACTACAATCCGCGCACCGAAACGTTCCGCTTCGTATCTAAGTTTCGCGAGATTCTCTGTAGAAGATTTTACCATGCGCTGCCTGCTTTCCGCTTCCACCCGGCAATTATTGTGGTGATACACGATATACCGGCTTTTTAGCCGTTTAGACAGTCCCAGCGTTTGGCGAAAGTAATCCATCGATCTGGCATATTCCTCCGTTCCCTCGGCCTTGCTATGCTCGGTGCAATAATAGGGACCATGCAGCGAAATCGGATACTGCTGCAAATTTTTCATTTGTGCAGCAAGCTGTTGGCAAAACACTTCACTCTGCCACTCCGGAAACAATTCAATGCCTACTGAGCAGTCGTCAATTTTATTCATTAAGGTAAAAATCTCTGCCAATTGTTCCGGCTCATACAGATTGGTACTGATAAAAATGTTCACAATATACCTCCGGATAACCAATATTGATCGTAGTCTGCTTATCAAATACATGAATTTTATCGGCCGCAAGCCCAAAGCACACACGATTGCCTGGTTTAAGTTCAGTCCTATCACAGATCGCAACAACTTCGTTGCCCTCAATATCAAAATAAACGCCACAACGGTTGCCATACTCTTCAACATATTTAACAGTTCCAACAAACATGTTATCTGTCTTTTCCCGTTCCAATCGGATATGTTCCGGTCGAATTCCCAGATAAAACTCCCGGCAGCCATTTTTCCCAAGATGAGCACTCCAAAGTTCAGGCAATTTGACACTTTGTTTGCCGACGATAATCGACCGCTCAGCATAGTGCGCCTCGAAAATATTGGTTGACGGTGAACCGATAAACTTGGCGGTAAAAACGTTGGCCGGCCGGTTATACACATTGTAGGGAGTGTCAATCATTTGCAACTTACCTTCATGCATTAGTGCGATCCGCTCACCAACGGTCATGGCCTCAACCTGATCATGCGTTACATAAACAAAAGTTTGATGGTAGGTCTGATGAATCTTGACTAACTCTTTTCTGGCATGACCTCTAAGCTGGGCATCCAAATTAGAAAGCGGTTCGTCCAGCAGTAAGAAGTCGCTTCGTTTCACCACTGCCCGCGCTAATGCTACCCGCTGGCGTTGTCCTCCTGACAAATCTTTGGGCTTTCTCCCCTCAAATCCGTTAAGTTCCAGCATATCCAATGCAGATCTGAGTCTTTTGTTGATTTCCTCCTTCGGCAACTTTTGTATTCTCAGTCCATAGGTGATATTGTCGGCTACCGTCATATGCGGATATAGGGCATAATTCTGAAAAACCATGCTCACATTCCGCTCACCACTGGATACATCATTGACCCGTTGTCCATTCATATATAAGTTGCCGGAGGTAATTTCCTCCAATCCGGCAATTAACCGCAGAGTTGTCGATTTCCCACAGCCGGATGCACCCAAAAGAATCAGGCGCTCGCCAGGATTAATGTTAAGATTCAGGCTTTCTATGACTTTTGTTTTACCATACGCCTTACATACATTATCAAAAACAATTTCCTTCATATTTTACCTGCCCTCCTTTTGCAAGAGTTTCATACTATCCTTTAATACCGGAAGAAGTAAACGTGCTAATAATATACCGTTGGAAAATAATATAGAGCACCAAAGGAATGATCATAGTGATAACCGACACCGCCATGGCGATCGTGAAATCAGTACCGCCTTCAGAGCTGATAAAAAGCTGCAACGCCAGAGGCAGCGTGAAATTTGCCTTATCTTTTAGAATTAAGACCGGCCAAACATACTCATTCCAGGAATTAATAAAAAACATAATTCCACTGGAAACAACCGCAGGTTTAACTAATGGAAATACAATATCACCCAAAATCCTTAAGTGCCCTGTCTGATCCAGTCGTGCTGCCTCAATCAGTGATCGAGGTACAGTCCGCATCGCCTGCCTGATCAAAAAAATGCCGGTAGCATCACTGAGCTGTGGCAGAACGACACCGATGATATTGTTCCTGAAACCAAGTTGGGATATAGTCAGGTAGTTAGGGATCATTGTAACGGTGAAAGGAATGAAAATGGTGCTAATTAAAATAAAATACAGGACATTTTTTCCCCTGAAATCCAAATATACAAAAGAATAGGCCGCCAATGTACTGGTAACCGTTTTAAAAATCGTGACCGCTACGGCGATCAAAAACGTATTGGTGGTAATTTGCAGCAAAGGCAGCCGTGAGAACACCTGCACATAATTACTGAATGTCGGATGCTGCGGAAAGCCAAATACGTTGCTGTATGCCTCGCTTAGTTCCTTAAAGGAGCTTGAAAGAGCAAAAGCAATCGGCGCCAGAGACAAGACTAACGCGCAGCAGAGCAGTGTGTGCCATTTGATTTCTTTGTCAATTCTCATAATGAATGCCTTTCTCCACATACTTGAATTCCAAAATCAACAGAGTTATAAACAGAGCCATGGTAGCAATGGCAAAGGCGGAAGCATAACCGGTGTGATAGAGTGTAAATGCCTCTTGAAAAACATTGTAAATGGCATTGGAACTTGCATTATCAGGACCACCTTGCGTAACCACCTTGATAGGGGTAAAAACATATTGCAGACCCTGGACGATGGTCATGATGAATACATAGATGCCTGTGGCGCCGCTCATGGGTACTACAATATCAAAAAAAATCCGGTAGAGCGGTACATTATCAAGCCGGGCCGCCTCAATGACCTCCTGGGGCACACCGCCAATCCCGCCAAACAGGACAATAAAATTATAGCCAAACACTTTCCAGGTGGTAATGATACTTAGTACAGCGATGACCAGCCCCTGAGTCTTACTCCATATCGGTATGGTAATTCCAAAAAACTTGGCAACAATGGCAACCGGGCCTGAGACAGGATTTAATATCCATAAATATAAAATGGAGCCAACCACAAGAGAAATGACGCTGGGTAAGAAAAACGCACTTTTATAAAACGTTCGCCCCCGTTTAATCACAAATGATAGAATAAAAGCTAAGACATACGGAGCCGCCCAATTTAAGAGCAGCAAAATCACAATATAGGCCAGGGTATTTTTCAGCACCGTATAGGTTAAAGGATCCTGAAACAAGGCAATATAGTTCTGACTGCCAACAAAGGTTTTTACCGGTTTAATCATATTCCAATCAAACAAACTCAAGTAGATCGTATAAAAAAGCGGATAGAACATAAACACGGAAAAAACAAGTAAAGAAGGCAGAATTAACCCATAAGCGATCAAAGTGTTGCTGTTAATGAATTTATGCCATACTTGTTTTTTATCTATTTTCTTCACCCTCTTTATTGTCTTATCTCAACCATTAAAAAGAACGGTGGCTCGAGAATATATTCTTAGGCCACCGTTCTTTCCTCTATTCCCTGCGCTTTCATCGGGCCTATTCACCGATTACCCGGACTTGTTCTTCCCGATCTTCTTTTATTTCAGCAGTTCATTAATCTTTGCCTGCGTTTGCGTCAGCCCATCTCGCGCTGAAATGCTGCCGTTCAAAATCCGGTCCCTTACATCAAGAAGAAGTTGCTCGGCCTGAAGACCTGCATCTCCCGGAAAAGAAGTCCAGGATACTACGCCATCCATCTGTGTCGTTGCAGCGGCCATCATTTTATTTTCAACCAAAAAGTTCTTTAATCCGTTCTCAGCTGTGGCAACATCTTTACGCGGCGGCACATATCCCGTACCCTTAGTCCAGGCCGCCATGGATTCAACGCTATACAGGAATTTTTCAAATTTCCATGCTGCTTTCTGTTCTTCCTTCGTCTTAGCGGTAATAGCCAGGAAACAGCCGCCTGCCGGCAGTCTCTTCGGCTTGCCCTGCCATGCCGGCGAATTTATTGCTGCAACGTCAAAAGAAGCACCCTTTTGAATGTTTGCACGCTGGGCGATTGTTGTATATAACATGCCTACATTACCATTAATAAAAGACTGTACGCCCTCACCCCAGGAAATGTGTAATGCGGATTTCTTATTGGCGACCATATCTGCATAAGCCTCGTACGCTTGAATACCTTCTTCAGAAGCAAAACTTGCCTTGCCATTTGTCATCATTCTTGCACCGTTACTTTCCATAAGTGCCTGTTGCGCCCAGTTATCGGCAGGCTCCTGCATATAAAAACCGTATTTTCCTGTCTTCTCTTTAATGGTATTAGCAAATACAATCAACTCTTCCCACGTTTTTGGCCCGTTTTCATCCAGACCGGCCTGCCGCAAAAGATCTTTGTTAATATAAAGCACCGGAGTGCTCAAGGAGTAAGGAATACCTACCTGACTCCCTTTGCTGTTTTTAGCAAGCCCTAATACGTTGGGCAAAAAATTATCCTGCAAAAAGGTTTTATCCTCAGGAAAGTTCTCATCAATTACTTTCTGTGGTTCAACATAGCTGAAGTTATTAGAAAAGTAATCCAAAAATGCCCAGCCAATTTGTACTACGGCCGGTGATTTTCCGGTTGCAACCTCCGCCTGCAGATTCTGCATTAAGCCCTTGTACATATCAGGATTGTATCGTGCCACAACCTCTACGTCTTTGCTCTGGGCATTAAATTCGCTAACAAGTTGTTCTACTGTTTTTCCTCCCTGAGTCTCTGCATTACAATGCCAGTATTCAATCTTTACCTTTTTCCCATTCGGCGCCGAATTTCCTGTGGAACCAGGAGCTCCGCAGCCTGCCAGCAGCATGGTACTGAGCAATCCCATAGCTATTATCTTTAGGATATTTTTCTTCACCTTTATGTACTTCCTCCCCCTCTGGATTTTGCTTTCAGTATAGCACCCGGAAAAAACCTTAATGTTACAATTATGTAAAACCTATGTAAAGAATTACTATAATGGCTGCGATTACTTAGCTAATTCCCCTATCCTGCAATTAAAAAGGCTGAAACACTTGTTTTCCAAGTATTTCAGCCTTTTGCATAAAGATAAATGGGAGGATTTTCGTGTGGCTTACCCATTCTCACAGCCTATTGGAGTAAAGATAATTTGATACCTGTCTTTCCACCTTCAACCGCTATCGATTATATGATGCTTCCAGTAATCTATTCACTTATCTATCAATATTGCGCAACCTGGAGATCTTTCATCACAGCAATCTGCGTCTTATCGGGTATTTTTAGTTTTATTATGGAACCTATATTAGTTAAATCAGGCTTTTATGTCCCAATAAAGTGGACAAATCTCCATTCTTTCCCCGCTTACATCACTTTAGGCATTATAATTAAGTTACTTGTTGAACAAATGAAAGTAGTTAGTGCCCGGCATAAAAGTTAGAGGAACACAGGGGATAGGGCCTAGTAAATAATTATTGACAAACTTTATTGATTGTGTCAAAATAATATTCATTAAAAATTAAAAATAATATCGAACTTATCAAGAGTGGTCGAGGGACTGGCCCTATGACACCCAGCAACCAGCATTTATGCAAGGTGCTAAATCCAGCGGAGCAATCCGGAAGATGAGTGATTATGTTTAGCAGACGGCTCTTCTTACGGAAGAGCCGTTTTTGTCGTTATTGTCATAATAAATTAAGGAGTTGGGTTATATGAAATTAGCAACCAAAATTGTCCATGCCGGCCTGGTAACTGACAGGACTACCGGAGCCATCAGTACCCCTATCTATCAGACAGCAACCTTCCGTCATCCCGAGCTTGGCCGTAGTACCGGCTATGACTATTCCCGCACCCAAAATCCCACCCGCCAAGCAGTCGAAGAAGCTATAGCCGTTCTGGAAGAAGGACATGCCGGTTTTGCTTTTTCCTCAGGCATGGCCGCCATTACGGCAATACTTATGTTATACCGGCCAGGAGATCATCTTATTATCACCGAAGACTGCTATGGCGGGACATATCGCATTCTTGACAAGTTATTTAGCCAATTCGGCTTGACAGCTACTTTTGTCGATACCGGCAATCTTGAAGATGTGCGCCAATCGATACAGCCTGCCACTAAAGCTATATTGCTTGAAACACCTACCAACCCGCTGATGAAAATTGCCGATATCCGGGCTATTACGTCTATAGCCCGTAAGTATAGCTCCCATCCTATTCATACTATTGTTGATAACACCTTCTTATCCCCCTATTTCCAACAACCTTTGGCGCTTGGCGCCGATATTGTCGTTCATAGCGGCAGCAAATATTTAGCCGGGCACAATGATGTTATCTGCGGCCTAGCCGTTGCCAAAGATCCAGCTCTGTGCGAAAAAATCGGTTTTATCCAAAACGCCACCGGCGCGATTCTCGGACCTCAGGATAGCTGGCTACTGCTCCGCGGTCTCAAGACGCTGGCAGTTCGGTCGCGTCAACACGAAAAAAACGCATTATCTGTCGCCGAATGGCTTACCACCCATCCCAGTGTTAATAAAGTGTATTATCCCGGCCTGGCAGACCACCCCGGTAAAAAAATTCAAGACGCCCAGGCGTCCGGGTATGGCGGCATGCTGTCCTTTGTAATAAACCACCCCCTCCTGCCTGGTGAGATACTGCGCAAGGTAAAGGTCCTCCAATTTGCTGAAAGTTTGGGCGGTGTCGAATCCTTAATTACCTTCCCTGCAATACAGACCCACGCCGACATTCCGGCTGACATTAGAGAGCGGTTAGGCATTAGCGACTGTCTGCTGCGCTTGTCGGTCGGTATTGAAGATGTGGAAGATATTATTACCGATTTAGCACAAGCGCTTGCGTAAAATGAAAGAAGGTAAAATAATTTACCCCTGCTTGTTACTGGCCCAAGGACTTGAGTAAAATTGCCCAAGCAGTGTGGAAGCTGGGCTAAGATTTTTTTCTTGACAATACCCCCAGGTAGTGTTAGCATAATGAAAAATAGTAAATACCGGTAAAGCTGATCAGAGAACTGAAGGCTAAAGATAGTTTAAAATAACTATGCTCTAGCCTTTTTTTAAACTTAATATATAGCTGATTAGAGAACTAAAGGCTAAAAAGTGATACAAGTCGCTTTTTAGCCTTTAGTTATTTGAGGAGGAGATTATGAATGAAAAAACATGAATGGATAGTAAGCCAACACCGCAAATTGTCTGCTATGATCCAGACGCATAGTTTTACCGTAACACAGACCCCTGTCGTCATTTGCTGCCATGGTTTTACCAGTGAGAAAGTCGGCACCAATCAGCTAATGCTACATATAGCAAATGCCATTGAGGCCGCAGGTCTCATCGCCATTCGCTTTGACTTTAGCGGTTCCGGCGAAAGTGATGGTGAATTTGCCACAGATACTACAATAAAAAATTGGCAAACCGATTTGCGAAATGTCATAGCCTGGGTAAAAAGCTTGCCCGAATTTGAAGGCCTGCCAATCTATCTCTTAGGGCACAGCTTAGGCGGCTTGATTGTGCTTAGTCATGAAGACAGCGCTATTGCCGGCCGGGTAGCGTTAGCCCCAGTCACTCAGCCTGTCCAAAATTTTCAAAACATAATTTTTGGCCCCGACTTATGGCAGCGTTCTTTAAATGGCCGGACAATAGCCAACTTTTTAGGTAAAGGCTTTAGTATAAGTCCAAATTTTGTTAATGATTTAATAGAGAATCGTTATGATATTTTGTCCCAAACAGCATTGCACGGCATGCCTCTATTTATTGTGCACGGCTTACAAGATACTGTTGTGCCGCCATCCGGATCAGAGATTTTATATGATAACTATAAAGGGGATAAAGAGATTATCCGTATGAAGGCCGATCATGTCTTTACGGGAAAACATGATGAGCTTACTGCCTTGATAACTGGCTGGTTAACAAAACAGCAAAGTAAAGCGGTATCTTTATGCCGTTCCCACTAATTTATCTGCCGGGCAACTCCAAATAGCCACCCTTACTTTTCCTGACCTTAGGCTTAAACACAACAGCCGCTACTCCGGTTCACTTCCGGCGATTTTGCGTAGAAGAACCCGAATAACCCGCATATTATCCGCTTCCTCAACCTCAAATTCATAGTCGTTATGACTAATTTTTTCACCGATCCGGGGTGGCATCTCCACCCGGGCCGACATCCAGCCACCAAGCGTATCAACATCCTCGGCATCCAGGTCGAGTCCGAACACTTCGTTGACTTCTTCTAACAGCAGGCGTCCGTCTACAGAGTGAGCATCATTCCCTCGCAGCTCAACAACCGGCCGTTCTTCATCAAACTCATCCTGGATTTCACCAACGATTTCTTCCAGTATATCCTCAACTGTTACCAAACCGGCAGTACCACCAAACTCATCGATTACAATTGCGATTTGCGCCCGGTTTTTTTGCAAAAGTTTCAACAAATCACTAATTGGCATTGATTCAGGGACTGCCAGTACCTCTCGGACCATCTCCCGCAGGGCTGGCTTTTCTCCTTTCGCCAGTGCCGCAAGCAAATCCTTGATATGCACAAATCCGATAATGTTGTCTTTATCGGGAGCGCAGACAGGATAACGGGTAACCTGCTCGATCAAGGCCTTTTCCAGGTTTTGTTCGAACGGGTCCTCGGCATACAAGCACACCATATCTGTCCGCGGAATCATGACTTCTTTCGCATGTCTTTCGGCGAAATCAAAAATATTATCGACAAGCGTGAGTTCTGTTTTGTTAATATACCCTTGTTTGTGGCTCTCTTCCATCAGAATCCGGATTTCTTCTTCGGTATGGGCGGCTTCATGCTCATTCGCGGTCTGAATACCTACCACCTGGAGAATTGCATTCGCCATTGTATTTAAAATCCATATAAACGGATACATGATCTTATAAAAACCAATCAATGGCACCGACGTCCAGATCGTCACACTGTCGGCCTTCTGGATGGCCAGCGACTTGGGAGCCAGTTCACCCAGAACGATATGCAAAGCGGTAATAATTGAAAAAGCAATCGCAAAAGATACAGTCTGAATGACGGCTTGCGAAAAACCTAAGTCCAGTAGCACAGGCTCGATCATGTGGGCGATGGCGGGTTCACCAACCCAGCCTAACCCCAGCGAAGCCAGAGTAATCCCTAGCTGGCAAGCCGATAAATACGCATCCAGATGATCGACCAGTTTTTTCGCATACTTAGCTCTCGTATTCCCTTCTTGTACGAGTGTTTCAATACGAGTACTACGCACCTTGACCATAGCAAATTCAGCGGCGACGAAAAACCCATTTAACAATACCAGTAACATGACAAGAAACACATTAAATACCATAGACGCAGGGTCCAATAACTTCCTATCTCCCTAAAATAATAGAGAGAATCGGTTCACCTCCTCTGTTTGTTCACAGCGAAATTTATTCAAATATGCAGCCAAATGGCCTTACCATCAAAAACTTCAAGTTACCATTTGATTCCTTATTGATATACATTATATCGGTTTATGTGTCGCATCACAAACACGTAATCTGTGTAATGAAAGCGCCCTGAACCGCCCTGGCACAAAAAAAGCATACTAGAATACGCAGGTATCATTCAAGCTACCTCAGAACGGGCCGGACTTATTATTTCATTTTCCAGTGGCAAACCTATCGACAGGAAACCCGGATGTTGGCCACGCGGAAGATGCTCTAGCCAAAATGTCCATAAGCTAGGTGAAGTGTCTTAACTATACAATACACAAATTTGTGTTGACAAATACTACTAAGCAGTGTAAGTTGAGTAATGCAAATACCCGTACCGAAAAGGTACGGGCATTTTGCGCCCCTCATTCATGGCCGCGGCTGCCTGCTTTTTTAATAACTGGTTACTAAGATTTGGCCATAAAACAAACATTTCTATAAGGACTATACACTACTGATTTATTCCGACCGGTTCGCTTGGCAGAATACAAGGCGGCATCAGCCTTTTGAATCAATGTGTTTTTATCCGTTGAATCCCCTAAGTAACAGGCTATGCCAATGGAGATTGTAACTTTTCTTTTCGGCATCTTTTCCCGGCCATAAAAGGGATTTTGTTCGAATTTCTCCCGTATTCTTTCTGAAATTTTTACTGCTTCGTACTCAGAGCAATCCGGTAAAATAATTGCAAACTCTTCTCCCCCATAGCGAGCGGCAATATCCTTGGGACGAATACTTTCTAAAAATATTTTTGCTGCTTCTTTTAATAAAGCATCCCCGGCTTGATGTCCAAGGTTATCGTTGTATTCTTTGAAGTAGTCTAGGTCAAGCATGAGTAAACAAAGAGGACTTTTACTTTTTTGCGCACTATTTATGGCTTGGCCTATTTCATATTGAAATCGATTGTGATTATAAAGCCCCGTCATACCATCTGTATCCGCTTTCAATCTAAGTTCGTGATAATTCTGTTGTCGAATAAGAATGCTTTTGATAGCTCGATCATAAGCAACTGCCGCCATTGAATTACAAATGGCTAGCGCAAAAAAGATCTTGATAAAGTTATCTGGGTGAACCGCTGGAGAAAAGTACGAGAAAACATCTAGGTTATGGGACGCTACCGCTAGAATTGTCATGGAAACGGCCGTACAAGTTATACTAGCCATAATCATCCCGCCAGGACGCTTATTTACCCGTTTGATAACAGCAAATGCCACGGGGCCACTTAATAAAGCGGCCGGCACCCAGGGAATCCATCCCAATCCGCCCAATAAAATACGAAAAACAATGGTCGCAACGCCAACACAAAATGCGTTTAAGGGCCCCAAATAACTACTAGTTAAGATTATGATAGCGATTCTTAGGTCAATAGCAGCGTCAGGAATTTGGGTAAAGCGAATGGGCATCAGCATCGATACCAGAGCTAGTATGCTAAAGAAAAGTACGCCTTTCGTGTGTATCTTCAGAGGGTTGTACTCTAGACAACCTTTAGTAATCATGGGCATGAACAAAGAAATGAATGTATACAGAAGCGCTAGATTATGTAGTAATTCATATACGATTGGAAGTAAGCTTGTATCATTAAAGAAAGTCATTACTTAGGCTCCTTAAAATATATAAAAGTAACTTTATTTAATCATCGTAAATAAACCTGATTTACATTAGCGAAATTTGTCGATTATTATCTGCTAATATAATTAAGTAACCGTGAATAATAAATTAGCAACTTGGCCTAAATAAAAAGAAACTCCTACCACCGCATTGTGATAAAAGAGCTTCTTTTCTTCCTCTTGATTCCTATCTTGAATTTTTTTATTCTCGTTATCCCTTTAGTATAGTAAAACGGCTCTCTTATACAGATAAAAGAGCCGCTACAATTACATCTTTATTATCGTCCATCAACACTTGCTAAGTCATGAACTCGCATCTCGGCACATTGCCTCGCTTCATTGGTGGTAATTCTACTTCTATCAACCAGGGCGACTACAAGGAAGGTCAGGAAACATACTATCCATTCCATATAGATCGGATGAGCAAAAATTCGCACCTCCGGAAACGATTGCCAGACAAATAACGTAATTATTCCGGCTAACGTCGTATAAAAAGCTGAGTTACGCCGACAAAGCCCTGGAGCAAACATGGTAAATAAGAAAACAAGAGTAAAAGCGGTGGTAAGACTTAAACCTATAAGCATTGTTTTCACAATTCCCACAGCGTTAAACGCAAACCACAGTGTAGTAGCCCCTAAAATCAAAACAGCATACCGGTTGACTAGAGTATATTGTTTATCATCGATATCCGGCTTATAAAATCGTTTATATATATCCTGAGAAAATAATGTTCCTGCAGCCAGTAAAATGTGACAGGCGGTAGCAACATCGGCAGCCCAAAGCGCAGCTAACGTAAGTCCTGCCACTATCGGATCGAGCCCCATAATCATCTGAGGAAGAGCCATAGTTGCGTTCATTCCCGGATAAGCTACCCTTGCCGCCATTCCCATAAGAGCGCATGCAAATCCTACTGGAAACATCAAAAGAGCTCCCCATAAGAAGCCGTTTTTTGCTGCTTTTTTATCAACGGCAGCACAAGCTATCTGTACAGGTCCTTGTGCTGTAACAGTCTGTGTCATCATAACAACAAACCAGCCAACTATTGTCGCGGTACCAAACCCGCCTACCGGTCCAAACCAGTCAACTCCGGGAGGTAAAGAAGCAGCTATCGCGCTAATTCCTCCTTGCCTGGAAACAATAACAGTTGTGCTGATTAAAACACCAATGTAAATAAGTGTTGTACTAAGAATATTTGATAGGCCTGATGACCATAATCCCCCAAGAATAGTCGTACCAATAAATACAATAGCACTGACAATCATGCCACCCTTGAAAGAGAAAATATCAGGTAGTAAAGCAGACAAGATTGCTCCACCGGCAATATACTGCAGTGAAGTAATGACCAATTGAATAGTGATCATTCCTAAAACAGCAATCGCTCTGCCTTTCTTATCATAATACCGTTCAAATAATTCAGGGATTGTTGTACAGTTTAATTCCCGGTATCTGCTTGCAGCAACTAGTGCCATAGTAACTGCCCCGGCTGCCCAAGCTACGTTATACCATCCTGCAGCAATACCAAATTGAAAAGAGTTCTCAGCAACTCCAATAGTAGAAGCTGCTCCAATAGCGGTACCAGCAATGTTTGCTGCAACTAACGTGGTAGTTAGCTTACGTCCCGCAAACAAAAATCCGCTACTATTCGCAGCCCTTCGCTTTACATAAATACTAATTCCAAACAAAACTGCGATGTACAAAATAAGAATTACCAACTGAATACTCATTCCATCCTACCTTCCTACCTATTTTTATTGCTAACGGCAAATACTTCTACCTAGTAGGTAAATTTGCCAGCTATGCCATACTACTACATCTACAATAAAACTATTTTACAATGCTACAATTACTATAATAGTGTACATAAAGTAGCATGTCAATTGATCATCTTCCTTCTGATCCAGTGATGAGTAAGCCCTAATTTATCAATTTTTCGTTAAGTAAGAAGGTAATGAGAGGAGAATGTCAAAATAAACTAAATTCATTTTATTTATCTTTAAAATATAGAGCCGCTTCTACGGCTCGCTCCTACACTTGCTACACGACATGGCCAAGGAGGCTTACACATTCATGAATTTTCGTAGACTAATTATCGGCAAACCCCTCCGGACAGAAGAAGCTGCTCACGAGAGATTACCCAAATGGAAAGCATTATCTATTTTTTCCTCAGATGCACTGTCCTCAGTTGGCTATGGGCCTGAGCAAATTATGGTAACCCTGGCTGTTCCCGGCATGCTTATTTATGGATATTTTAGCTATGCGGCTTTAGCTGTAGTTGCTCTTTTGGCAATTGTGACATTGTCTTACGCCCAGGTTGCACGAGCTAATCCCGGTGGCGGTGGTTCCTATTCCATTGCGCTGCATAATTTAGGAGAATTGCCGGCTCTTACTGCAGCCGCAGCGCTGGTAGCAGACTATGTGCTTACTGTTGCAGTAAGTATTTCCTCGGGAACAGATGCACTTGTTTCAGCGTTCCCTTTCCTTATTGGCCGGGAAGTTACTATTGACCTGGCCGTTCTCTTCGTTATTCTGACTTTAATAAACCTAAGAGGTGTAAGGGAATCTTCAAACGTCTTTGTATGGCCTACCTACTTCTTCGTTTTAGGCATAATATGTATGATATTGGCTGGCGCGTATAATGCCTTTACCGGGACATCTCCGCTTATACCCGCCGAATCACTGGTACGCCAACAGGCAGACTGGGTCGTAATTTTGCTTGCTCTCCGGGCATTTTCCAATGGATGTAGTTCAATGACAGGGGTTGAGGCTATCTCAAATGGTGTTCCCATGTTTAAGGAACCCAGTGTAAATAATGCGATAAAAACTACTTACGTAATGTCCGCTTTACTTGGCACCATGATTACCGGAATATCTTTCTTATTTTTGCACTATCACCTGGTACCGGTAGAAAACGTAACTATGCTCTCGCAACTGGCCGAGGATGTCTTTGGCAGGGGATGGGGGTACTACTACATACAGTTGACAACAATGCTTGTCTTGTATTTAGCAGCCAACACTGCTTATAACGGCCTGCCACCCCTTTTGTCCATCATGGCACGAGATTCCTACGTCCCAAGATATCTTAGCGAAAGGGGCGAACGCTTAGGCTATAGTAAGGGCATAATACTGTTAAGTCTGGTATCCGCTGCCTTAATTATTGTATTTCAAGGTAATGTTGAGCACTTGATTTCGCTTTATGCTATCGGGGTATTTCTATCCTTTACCATTGCCCAAACCAGCCTGGTAGTAAAGTGGATAAGAGAAAAAGGCTCCGGCTGGATATCACGCACTCTCCTTAATAGCTTTGGCGCTTGTGTAACCGGTATTGTTGTGTTAGTAATTGCCCTAACGAAGTTTAGTCACGGCGCATGGATAGTCCTTATCTTTATTCCCGCAATGATTTTTTTCTTTAAAGCTATTCATCGCCACTATAAAACTACCGCCGAACAATTACGAATTTCATCGGCTGATTTTGCTGAGCAACTCGAGATACATAATCCAAGAAATCTTATCATTGTTCCGGTATCCGGTATTACTAAAGTAGTTGCTGCCTCAATTCGATACTCGAAAGCTATGGGTGGAGATGTTATCGCGCTATATATCTATACAGATGAGGAGGAACGGGAAAAGTTTGAAGAAAGATGGCACAGCCTGAACGTAGACGTGCCATTACGAGTACTCTATTCTCCTTATCGTTCCATTGTCCAACCTATTTTAGCGTATGTAAATGAAATTGAGATGCAGAGGAGTATCTACCATTACATAACAATTGTAATACCCGAATTTGAGACGGCAAAATTGTGGCACCGGATACTTCACAACCAGACTGGTTGGATTCTGCGAACTTTGCTAATATTACGTGAAAACGTCATTGTATCTACATTACCTTTTCATTTTAAAAAGTAACGAAATAGGGACACCACTATACTTAGTTCAAAGTGGTGCCCCTTTTTTTTGAATTTATGGCAAAATCGGCATATGCTACTCAAGGACGGCTTTATTGATGAAATTAGCCCTTGAGTTCCCTGAGCCCGATAACCTAAATCACATATTATCTTATATAAAAAAGGCCGAACAAAAAAATATTGTCCGGCTTATTATAGTATGATTTAAAGACCAAGAACTCCGAAGAACAACAAACAGACAATTCCACTGACAACAGCCATAGACAAGCCCCAAATGAGAAGGTTCCGGAACAGTTTTGCTTTGTCTTCGTGGTCGCCTGCACAAGCAATGCACAATGCACCCATAGTGGAGAGAGGAGCAGTATCAACAAGATGAGAACCAACGTTAATGGAGGTAATCATCGCAATTGGGCTGCCACCACCTATTTCATTGATCAAGCCTGGAACCATGGGCAGGAACATTGGCATAACTACACCGGAAGAGCTGGAATAGGCGGAAATGACCCCAGTGATTAGTCCTAACCAACCATTAACAGTCACAGGGCTAGAGATGGCGCCGATTACCTTAACCAGGAAGTTAAGACCACCAGACTGGTCCATTACGTCAATCAGGACAGACACACCGCAAACCATCATAATAACACCCCAAGGCATTACTTTGACAGCTGCCTTGCTGTCTCCGGCTCCTAACAGCATCATAACAGAAGACAAGATAAAGGCAACAGTACCGACATTCGCAAGCAAATTTAGCACTGCTTTAGAAAATAAACCATTAAAAGCTGGCAGCCCGGGAAGTACAACCAGTAAAATCAAAATAGCTACAGAAGTCAGAGTAATGATCTGATTGCGATTAAAGGGTTCCGGTTTAGGCGCTAGCTCATCAATATTAACAGATGTTCCCCGTTGTTTATTAATCCAAGCCCATCCGCCAAGAACAAAGAAGCCGCCAATATTTACTAAACCTTGCGCAAGCTCGGAGTTAAAATGAATTTTCCAAGCCAAGCTGTTTAGATCGGTAAGTCCTAATTGCGGCGCCATTTTAGCAATGATTCCGTTCGATATAATCCCGGTGGGGGCAAAGGGCGAGAAGGCTGCACCGTTAGCGGCCCCCACAACAATTAAAGTCATTAAGAACGCCGGCATTCCAACACGGGCTGCAATCGCCATAGCCACCGGAGCCATTAAGGCGCAACCGGCAATATTGCCTGGTCCAATCGTAGTAATAAAAGTGGTTAAAACATAGATAATCAGGGGAACTATGGCTGTATTGCCTTTACAGAGACGGACAGAATAGGCAGTTAGCTTTTCCATGGTGCCATTGGTCTGCGCCATACCGAACATAAAGGTAACACCCACAAGAATCATAAAAAGTCCGATAGGGAAAGCCGCCATAATTTTGGCGCCAGATACATCGGCCCAAATGCCCCCAACAAGGATTGCAAATCCGACACTCAGAAACCCAACATTCAAATCTTCATTGATGCAGCTGATTATAACAACAATTAAGAGGGCTACGATTGACATAATTGCTGCCAGCGAAATTTCCAATTTTTATTCCTCCTCTGACCAATTGCGATATACCTAATAAACACAGCAATGTCTTTTACCATACTGACATAGATGATTACAAATCATAGGAGGATTATTCTTAATCTTCCTCGTCTGTGTCTTCTATTGCAGGGAATGCGGCATGCAGAGCTTTAGTAGCTGCAATAAAGACGGCAATAACGGCAAACATTGTCGGCAGTGCTACTGCCATTAACGTAACTGCTTTTGAAAATGCGCTTTCCATCTATTTTACCTCCCCTATTTCGCCAGTGCCGGAATCAGGGCAAGTACTAAACCGCCAGCCACAACAGAAGCTACCTGTCCGGCAACATTTACCCCAATAGCATGCTGAATAATGAAGTTAGTGGGATCTTCTTTAAGAGCCATCTTAGCGATTACACGGCCAGACATTGGGAAGGCCGAAATTCCGCAAGCACCAATCATAGGATTAATCTTAGCTTTGCTGAACATGTTTAAAAGTTTGGCGAAAAGTACACCGCCAACCGTGTCAAACACGAACGCTACGGCACCCAGAGCCATAATTAAAAGTACGTCGAACGTCAGGAAACGTTCCGCGGTCATAGTCCCGCCGATGGTGATACCAAGCAGCAGGGTAACAAGGTTGGCAAGCTCGTTTTGTGCGCAGTTTGAGAGGTTCTCAACAACACCGCTTTCTTTCAAGAGGTTACCAAACATCAAGCTGCCGATAAGAGCGACAGAGATCGGAGCGACGATACCAGCAATAATCACAACCATGATTGGGAAAAGGAACTTAGTAGTCTGGGAAACAGCTTCTTCCCCCTCAAAGCCCATTTTAATCTTACGTTCACTTTCCGTGGTAATTGCTTTAATAACAGGCGGTTGAATTACCGGAACCAGTGACATGTAGCAATAGGCAGCAACAGATAGAGGTCCTAACAGTTCTTGAGCAAAACGGCTAGCTACATAAATCGTCGTCGGGCCATCAGCAGCACCAATGATACCAATGGAAGCGGCATGTTCAAAAGAGAACCCTACCAGAGTTGCACCGATAGCGGTAGCAAAAATACCAAACTGAGCAGCAGCAGCGAATAACATTACCGACGGACGGCGAATCAGCGGCGCAAAATCGCACATCGCACCAATCGCAACAAAGATAAGTACAGGGAACAGCTCGTTGGCAATACCTGCGTTATAGAGAACAATTAGGAATCCTTCCTCACCGGGGACGGTCGATACCGCTGAGGAGTGAGGAATATTGGCCAGAACTGCGCCAAAACCAATAGGGAGAAGAAGTGCCGGTTCATAGTCATGTTTTACTGCAAGATAAATCAGCAAAGCGCCGATACCCCACATAACCACATGCTTCCAGGAAAGACCAAGGAAGCCCATGAGAAGTTCGTCAAGCCAAGGATACTGGTGAATCAATGCTTCCATGTGTGTTTTTTACCTCCTAATAATATTTTTTACAAAAAGGGAAATAGTGTGGTGTTTTTTTACCGCACTACTTCCCGTAAAATTTGATAGTGCTATGAAATTAGCCCAGAACAGCCATAACCTCACCAGGTTTTACGTTTTGACCTGCGTTTACGTTGATAGACTTAACCGTTCCATCAGCCGGAGCGCCAATCTCGTTTTGCATTTTCATGGCTTCCAGAATGAGGATAACTTCCCCCTTTTTCACTGCTTGTCCGGCTTTAGCCACTACTTTGCTTACTTTGCCGGGCATTGGGGCAGTTACAGGAGTATCACCGGCAGCAACTTGTGCAGGAGCAGCGGCTTTAGGAGCCGTAACGGCAGCAGGTGCAGGTGCGGCGGCAACCGGAGCGGCGGCAGGTGCAGCAGCAGTTACAGAGGTAACAACGCCTTGTTCTTGTACTTCCACATCATAAGTTGCGCCATTGACAGTAACTTTAAATTTTCTCATTATTATTTTCCTCCAATCTAGATGTTGCTTATAGACGAGCATCCATTACTTTTTGGCGACCCGTTACTGACCATACATTACTGGTGCTGTTAATCTTAGCAGCCGTTACCCGGCCTTGCCTGTCATGCATAATCGCAGCTGTTACAGCGGCGGCAATAGCAGCATCTGATTCATCATCAAGCACCAACTTAATACTAGCACTAATAGCAGCTATCACATCCGGCGGTAAACCAACTGCCGGAGCCGTTGAAACAGCTTCCTCAACGACCTTCTTCTTCTTTGGGGTAGGCTTACTGCCACCGCCGAACAGTGATTCAAAAAATCCCATGATAAATCTCCTTTCATCAATGACTTATAACGGGATGTTACCGTGTTTTTTCGCCGGCCGGGATTCGCGTTTAGAAGCCAGCATATTGAGCGCGGTGATGATACGCGGCCTTGTTTCTTTCGGGTCGATAACTTGGTCTACATAGCCTCGCTCAGCCGCCTTATAAGGAGTGGCAAACTCTTCTACATATTGAGTAGTTTTTGCATTTGCGTCCGGATCGTTTTTGAAAATGATTTTAGCGGCACCGGCAGGTCCCATTACTGCAATCTCAGAGGTAGGCCATGCAAATACTTGGTCAGCACCAAGATGCTGTGAGCACATGGCTATATAGGCACCACCATAAGCTTTGCGGGTAATAACAGTCACTTTAGGAACGGTAGCTTCCGAGTAAGCATACAGCATTTTGGCACCATGACGAATAATACCGCCATGCTCCTGATTGGTACCAGGCAAAAAGCCGGGAACATCAACAAGACTTACTAGTGGAATATTAAAAGCGTCACAAAAACGAATAAAGCGGGCAGCCTTATCTGACGCATTAATGTCGAGGCAACCTGCCATAACAGAAGGCTGGTTGGCAATAATACCTACTGTTTTTCCATCAAAACGAGCAAAAGCAGTAATAATGTTTTGCGCGAAATGAGGCTGAACTTCGTAGTACTCCCCTTTGTCAACGATCATGTCTATAACGTTTTTCATGTTATAAGGCATATTGGGATTATCAGGTATAACTGTAGCTAAACCATCATCCATCCTGTCAGGATTGTCCCCATTATCGAATAGTGGAGCTTCTTCCAGATTGTTACTTGGCAGAAAATCTAAGAGATACCGAATTTGACTGATACAATCATCCTCGTTTTCTGCCGCAAAGTGAGCAACACCCGACACAGAACTATGAGTCATGGCACCACCCAAATCCTCGGCCGTTACCTCTTCTGCCGTAACAGATTTAATAACCGCAGGACCAGTAATAAACATTTGGCTTGTGTTTTTCACCATATACACAAAATCTGTAATGGCAGGGGAATATACGGCGCCACCGGCACATGGTCCCATAATAACGGAAATCTGAGGAATAACTCCTGAAGCTAATGTATTTCTATAAAAAATATCCCCAAATCCGGATAATGCATCAATGCCTTCCTGAATACGGGCACCGCCGGAATCATTAAGTCCAATAATAGGAGCGCCCATTTTCAGAGCTAAATCTTGTACTTTTGTAATTTTTGCCGCATGCATTTCTCCCAAAGATCCACCTACGACCGTAAAATCTTGGGCAAATACATAGACTAATCGGCCGTTAACGGTTCCGTAACCGGTAACAACACCTTCACCGGGAGCCGCTTCTTTTTCCATGCCGAAATTAACACAGCGATGTTTAACAAACTGGTCTAATTCTGTAAACGAACCAGGATCAAGCAATTTTTCGATCCGCTCCCGCGCAGTTAACTTACCACTTTTATGTTGCTTCTCAATTCTTTGGGCGCCACCACCAAGCCTAATTTTTTGTTGTTTTTGCAAAAGCTCTTGGTTTTTTTCCTGAACAGTTCCCATTGTGCACCTCACTAATGCGACTCCCTGCCTTTCGTGACGAAAATTCACCACGAAAAGTAGGGAATCCATAAATATGTTTTATGATTTATAGAGTCGATGAATCAACCTATAACACATTCTGAGCCTTAAGCTGAGCAACTTCTTCGCTGGAAATTCCTAATACTTCTGACAGAATCTCTTCCGTATGCTGCCCTAATAGCGGAGCCGGCCGTTCGATAGTTCCAGGGGTTTCGGACATTTTAATCGGAACTCCCGCCATTTTAACCTTACCTGCGGTTGGATGATCGGTTTCCACAATCATGTCACGCGCGATAATTTGCTCGTTGTTCATTACTCGATCTATTGTATTGATAGGTCCACAAGGAATACCCGCGTTGTCAAGAGCTGCAATCCATTCATCTACTGCTTTTTCAGGGAAGACTGTATCGAGAATAGCCTTCAACGCTTTTTGGTTTTCTGTGCGTTTCGGATTTGTTACAAAACGTTCATCCTGAATCAGGTCCGGTCTGTTAATCAAATTGCAAAAATCGCTCCACAGCCGGTCATTGCCAACAGCGATAATAATGTATCCATCTTTCGCTTTAAACGCTTCAAACGGAGTAATTGAAGGATGGCGATTGCCGATCGGCTGGGGCGCCACACCTGAGGTCACATACCGCGCAATGGCGTTTTCCAGAATAGCCACCTGGCAGTCTAACATGGCAACATCCACTTTTTGACCAATCTCAGTTACTTCCCTGGTATATAAAGCCGTCAGTGTACCAATGACAGCAAACAAACCTGCGGTAACATCGCCGACAGAGGCACCAACCCGGGTCGGCTCGCCACCTTCCTGGCCAGTGATACTCATGATGCCGCCCATCCCCTGAACAATTACATCATAGGCCGGTTTGGAGCTATAGGGTCCTGTATGACCGAAGCCTGAACAGGCTGTGTAAATAATCTTGGGATTGATTTCTTTAAGTACGTCATATCCCAAACCAAGCTTTTCCATAGTACCAGGGCGATAGTTTTCAAGCACGACGTCAGCCTTCTTGACCATTTCCTTGAATATCTCCTTGGCCTTGGCTTCCTTAAGATTCAGAGTCATAGAACGTTTACCCCGGTTCAGACTCATAAAATAAGCGCTCTCTTTGCCAACAAACGGACCAAAAGCACGGGAATCGTCCCCGCCTTTCGGGGCTTCAATCTTAATAACATTTGCGCCAAAATCCGCAAACATCATAGATGCATAAGGGCCGGCTAGTACCCTGGTTAAATCGAGCACTACAACATTCTCTAACGATTTCATTGCTATCCCTCCTAGCTATCATTGACACCTCGCTTCTATTGTAATGAATATTCGACAATTTAGATTAAATTTTGCATGACATAACAAAAACAGGGCATAACAGCCCTGTTTTTGTTCCTAAGATTCATTATGCAATTCCCATAATTCGATTGAACTCTTTTATATAATGACGAGCAACCGGTATATTGGTCTCCCGACAATTTTCCAACACTAATACATAGGTATTATTAAACCACGGAATCACTTCCCGTACTTTATTTAAATTGACGAGATAGCTTTTATGAGTTCGCAAAAACCCCTGATCAGTAAGCATGTTTTCTAAGTCCTTGAGGGCTAATTTGGTAAACATGGCTCCTTGTTCTGTCTGTAGTAAAGTTTGTCGGTTTTCATCCGCTTTAGCAAAAAATATCTCCGACGGACGCAAAATTATCATACGATCCTTAGACCAAACGCATAGATTCGGAGATAGCGTCCGGGCGGCTTTATTTGACTCCGGTATTGATGGCTGGATTGGCTGTTGTGCTTTGGTCCGGATTAGTCTAGATACGCTCTTAGCCACCCGCTCATAAGAATACGGTTTAAGTATATAGTCAACCGCATTCAGTTCAAATGCCTGAGCGGCAAAATGGTTAAAGCCTGTGGTAAATACAACATTGGGCGAGTATGTCAATTCCATAATTTCGCCGGCAGCTGCCAGGCCATCCTTGTTACGCATTTGGATATCCAAAAATACTACATCCGGACGTCGGGCATTAATCATTTCCATAACTTCGTCGCCATCTTCGCATTCCCCAATAATATCAATATCACCAATTTCTTCAAGTATTGACTTCAATTCCGCCCGGGCTGGAAATTCATCATCCACAATAATAGCCGTTAGTTTCATCACAGATCCTCCTTTATACCGGGAAGGCAAGAGATACACTGGTACCTTTTCCTAATTCACTCGTTATTTTCAGTCCATATTCCGAACCATACATGGTTTGTAACCGTTGATGCACATTTAGAAGTCCAATTCGCGTTCCGGCTTCTCTATGCACCGGATTCTCGTCTAATAACACCTTCAATTTATCTTCAGGAATACCCACGCCATTATCAGCAATAGTTATTATATAAAACCCTGCAACAGTGCGCCCGGAGATAATTATACTTCCCCCTGTTTTTTTAGGATACAGCCCGTGTTTAATCGCATTTTCGACGATCGGCTGTAATATAAGTGCTGGAAGCTTTTTATAATACGGTTCCGGAAACTCATAATTAACCTGTAGTTTTCCCTGAAACCGGGCTGATTCAATCTGCACATAAGCATCAACATGGTGAAGCTCGGTCTTGAGATCCACCCATTCACCAGCTTGTGACAAGTTATTGCGGTAAAAGTCAGCCAAGTTCAGCAGTAAGCCGCGAGCCGTTTCAGGCTGACTCCGGCAATAATACACAATCGTGTTTATGGCATTAAAGAGAAAGTGAGGATTAATCTGAGCCTGCAGCGCCTTTATTTCTGCTGCAGCCCGTAATGCCGAATACTTCTCAACTTTACTTACTTCCAATTGCGTAGAAATTAACTGAGACAAGCCTTTTATCAATTCAATCTCAAAAGGTGTTATACTGTCTGGCTTCAATTTGTAAAACCCGAGTGAACCAATAATAGCATCCTGATCTTTTAGCGCTACGACAATTTTAGACTGCAGCGGACAATCCGGATCTTTACAGCCGATCTCCTTTTTGCTTCTCGCTAGAACATAATTACCGGCAGTAAGTACTTTCATCGTACTTGACGTTTGGATAACCCCTTTGTGATGATCGGCCCCGGTTCCTACAAACGCCAATACATTATCCAAGGAGGTTATGACTACTGCATCTAGATTACCTACCGATTGAAAAATCGTAGCCGCTGTTTGATACGCATTTTTTTCGTTTAGCCCTTTTCTAAGATAATTTAACGTCTTTCCGGCGATTTGCAAAGCCAGTTGCGCTGCCTTCCCTTCGACCTTTTCCTTTTCTTCATAGATACTGTCTAGTATTGCTATAAACATGGCGATGCCCAGGGGGTTAATCAATAGCATGGACGGACTGATGTCCTGTACCATCACCCAAGCCTGGCTATAGGGCTCTGAAAATAAGAGCAAAACTATCATGTGTACAACTTCCAAGATAAAGCCAACTAGCAATGCATATGGCCAACGTATATTAAATGTATTAAAGTGTGAATAATAAAGTCCTGCCAAAATACCTTGCAGAATAGTCGAACCGGAGCTAGACAATACAGTAATTCCTCCCAGAAAGTACCGTTCCAGCCCAGCAATAAAACCGGCACCAAGACCAACCCAGGGCCCTCCTACCAAACCCGCGGTAATTACAGCAACCGATCGCGTATTTGCAATCGCATATGTTGTTTGTATACCAGTATGGGTTCCTAAAATACCAACTATCCCAAAGAAAATGGCGTATGCTATTTTCTCCCGAAACGATAGACTCCTTTTCAGTATCAGATTACGAAAACTTTGTGCTTTCGAAAGTAGAAAAATACAACCTAATACGACAGTCAATATCATGATTAAATGTTGAAATATATATTGAACCAAATTATTGTCCCCTCTTTTACATCGCTTGTATAAACCATACGCAACGTGTCCGCACCGATCATATTTACGATTATACCACGATCCGTAGCATACACCGTAAAAAAACGGGGTATATGCCTGTGGAAGGCATTACCCCGTTTTACTGCATCTTTTTTTATTAAACAACCACGACCGCTTTTTCTCACAAAGGTTACTTAACTAATTCCATACCCAGTTTAATAGCTTTTTCGTTAAGTTCTTCGGTTCCCTTAGGAACCCGGTTTAACACGGCCTTAGTAAGGGATTCAATAGATACTACTCCTGTAATCTTCGCAATTGCACCTAATGCTACAATATTTGCAAATAATGCTTTTCCCAATCCTTCTTGTGCAGTATGGGTAATAGCAAGTTCATAGATTTTCTTAAACTTCTTTTCCGGCAGGGTTCCTACAAATTGATTATCGATAATTAATATGCCTTCTTCCGGAAGATCAGTGGTGTATTTTTTACACGCCTCTTGACTCATGGCCAACACCACATTCGGCACAGTTATTTTCGGATAGTGGATCACTGATTTGGAGATCAGTACTTCCGATTTGCTGGAGCCGCCACGGGCTTCCGGTCCATATGATTGGGATTGTATGGCATTTTTTCCATCCAATAGCGCAGCTTCCGCCAGAATAATGCCTGCTAGTATTAGTCCTTGTCCGCCAGTGCCGGATAAACGCAATTGCTGCATGTTATTTCGCTCCTTTCTGAGCTTTAGCTACCACCTTATCATACTCGGCCGTATATTCCGGCGCTTGGGCTTTGTACAAAACACCAATGGGGAATTTGTCAGCCTTTTCTTCTTCGATTAATTTGTCATAAGCCGCCAGCATAACGCCATGATCTCTTTGCAGTTTCATCATGTTAGCCGCAGAACCTTTCTTGTTCTGACGTCCAAATGAAATCGGGCAGGCACTGATCGCTTCGATAACGCTGAATCCTTCATGGTTTATCCCCTGGGCGATAACGTCTGTCAGCAGTTGCGTATGGAAGGTTGTAGCACGGGCAATAAAAGTTGCCCCCGTTCCTTTCGCTAAGTCATAGATGTCAAACGGACGGTCTACTGTACCAAATGGTGCCGTAGTGGCTTTGGAGTTAGTTGGGGTTAGCGGCGAATACTGTCCGCCTGTCATACCGTAAATGTTATTGTTATAAACGATCACGGTCAGGTCGATATTGCGTCTGGCAGCATGGATGAAGTGATTACCACCAATGGCGGTAGCATCGCCATCACCACTTACTACGATTACTTTAAGGCGGGGTTCGGCAAGTTTAACACCGGTTGCTACCGGCAACGCCCTTCCGTGGGCCGAGTGCACGGTATTAAAGTCAAGATAACCGGATGCTCTGCTTGAACAGCCTATACCGGATACTACTACCACATCATCTTTTGCCAATGACAATTTATCAATGGCTTTTACAAGCGCACCGGTCACAATCCCGTTGCCGCAGCCTGGGCACCAAATATGGGGCAGTCGGCCGGCTCGAAAATATTTATCAATTATTTGTTCCATTTCCATCTAGAATCCTCCTCACTGTCCCTTATTTCAAATTTTCAATAGCCTCTAAAAGTTCATCGGGTGTAATTGCTTCATTGTTATATTTTGCATGCAATGTTACCGGAACTTTTCCGGCAACTGCACGTTCTACTTCCAGAACATATTGTCCGAAATTCATTTCGGCAACCAGTATATTTTTTACTTGACTTGCTATTTCTTTTACCTGTTTTTCCGGGAATGGCCACATGGTGATTGGGCGGAAGAGACCTACTTTTATGCCTTTTGCCCGGGCGGCATTGACAGCAGCATAGGCAGTCCGTGCGGTACCGCCGTATGCGATCACCGCAATCTCGGCATCGTCCATACAATAGTTTTCATAAAGAACAATATCATCAAGATTATTGTTTACTTTGGCATGCAATCGATCAAGGCATTCTTTGGTGGCAGAGGGTGAACCGTCAGGGAACCCATATTCATCATGCACTAATCCCGTTACATGCCAGCGATAGCCGGTACCAAAGGGAGCCATTGCCGGTACCAAATCCTCATCCGGTTTATAGGCTTTGTACTCTTCCGGACTTACCTTCGGCAATTTACGCTCTGGTTTTACAATCTCGTCGTAGGAATCGGGAAGCTCTATTTTTTCCCGCATATGGCCAATGACTTCGTCGAGCAATAAAATAACGGGAGTACGATATTTTTCCGATAGTTCATAAGCTTTAATGGTTAAATCAAAGCATTCCGGAACACTGCCGGGCGTAAGGGCAATCATCGGATGATCACCATGAGTACCCCAGCGGGCCTGCATAACATCGCCTTGTGCCGGTGACGTAGGTTGTCCGGTCGAAGGACCCACCCGTTGTACATTGACAATAACCATAGGGATTTCAGCGATACAGGCATAACCGAGAAGTTCTTGTTTCAGTGAAAACCCCGGACCGCTTGTCGCCGTCAACACTTTTTTTCCGGTGAGAGCCGCCCCTATGATAACACCGATACCGGCAATTTCATCTTCCATTTGAATAAACTTACCGCCGACAGCCGGCAGCATTTTGGCTAATGATTCGGCAACTTCTGTAGAAGGTGTAATCGGATAACCGCCAAAAAACTTTACACCAGCGGCAATAGCGCCTTCTGCCACTGCCTGATTGCCTTGCATAAGACTAACTTTTGACACTCTATTCAACTCCTTTTTACTTTTTTACAAAAATCGCAAAGTCCGGGCAGCGCATTTCACACTGGCGGCACAAAATACAGTCTTTTTCATTAACAACTTCTACCTTCTCAAGCTGGTTAACACTCAACACTTTCTTGGGGCAAAACTCCACACAAATACCGCAACCTTTGCAACGATTGATGTGTACTTTCAAACTCATTAATTATTTCACCTCATTCTTATTTGCTAGCATTTTATATAAAAATCAGTGCCCGCGGAAACAGACACTGATTTCCATCGATATTTACTACTAAGTCCGCCTTACCACAAGCCGATTAGTTTCCAATACGGTAATCCAATTAAAAAATAAATCAGCACATTATATACCGCATATATACCACCGATTTTCCACCAGGTGGATTGTTGTACAAAGCCGGTACCATACAAAACCGGTCCCAAAGCACCGCCGTAATGTGTTAATGCACAACCATAAGCCGTACAAGCCGCTACCATATACGTAATTACAGCCGGTGGCAGCTTTGCCGCTATGCCAATGGTAAAAGCGACCGGCACAAAAGCGGTAACGAACGCCCCCATTGATGCAAATAAATATCTTGTTATCACGCAGACGCCAACAATTATGGTCAGCACAGATACCATACCCATGGTATCTAAAGCTAAATAACCTTGTACAAACTTTGCTAACCATACGAAGAATTTTTCATTGGCAAGCGAAGCGGACAAGCCAACAATAAATCCGAACCACAATAGTGTATTCCAGGCACTTTTATTTTCCAGCACGTCTTCAATGGTAAATAATTTAAATAATAAGGCTAGCGCCAGAAAGGCCAATGCCACACAAGTAGCGTCTATCTTTAGAATATCACCTAAGGCCCAGCCACCAATTGCCAGCACAAACAGCATAATCAATATTTTTTCAGTTTTTTTCATAGGCCCTAACTTTTGTAACCCTTGCGCGGCAATTTCTTTCGCATTTGGAATGACTTTCAACTCTGGCGGATAAATCTTATACAGCAATAATGGAATCGTAAATAAAACAATAAGCCCTGGTATTGCCATCGCCATAGCCCAGCCGGCCCAGGTAATGTTCGCTCCAAGAATTTTTTTTGCAAAATCAAGCGTTACCAAGTTTGGTGAACACGCTGTTATAAATAATCCCGCGGTAGTAAAACTCACTAGCCCCTGCAGCATTGTAAAATAAGATCCTATCTTCCTTCCTGTCGGACCGGGTTCGCTGCCCAAAGTAGTAGTGATACTTCTAAACACCGGATATACAATACCGCCAGATCTTGCCGTATTCGACGGCGTAGCCGGACTTATGATTAAGTCCACAATAGCCATGACATATCCCAATCCCAAGGTGGTCTGACCAAATTTACCAATTAGATAGTAAGATATCCGAGTACCAATTCCAGTTTTTACAAAGGCCATACTAATCAAAAATGCGATAAAAACTAACCAAACTGTCGTTGTAGAGAAACCATTCAACACGTTTGCCGGTTTGGTAAACAAACTGCCTAACCCTGCGACAACAATCAACACTACCGACTCCCCGGCAGGACGAATAATGAGTCCTGCAATGGATGCGATATAGATACCTAAGATAACCATAGTGTCTTGTTTGAGTCCCGTTGGTGCAGGTATTTGACTTATAGCGAAAACAATGACTGCCAGTATAGCCCATTTTACAATGGCCCCATAGTTTGTTTTGTCAGCTTGCATATTGCATCCTCCAAGATTTTATTTTTAAACGGGAAGCCAATCTACCGATCAGCCGTTTAGGGGGATGAATGAAGGAAAAGTTTAATGCCTTTTCTGTAAAGCGGCTTCCCTTTATTAAGGTCTTGCCGCTTTACAAAATTTATGGCTCATATTCTATTACAAAAAATCAAGTTGGCGAAATAGGATCTGACCATTTACTACTGTCATCTGCGGTAACAGCATTTTGTCCCCTTGTCTGGTTTGTTTGAACGTGTCAATGAAAGTTACTTTTTGCTCTGCCAATTTAAATATAGCGATATCCGCATAGGCGCCATATGCAAGTGTACCGATTTTACCTTCCATCCCCATAAGACGCGCAGGAACATGAGTAGCCGCAGAAATTACGTCGCTAAGACTACATCCCAATGCCAGATATTTAGCAAGAGTATACGGTAGACTGTAAACAGGTGGTTTAAACAGGGTTTTTACTGTCAGGTCTGTACTGATAACATCCGGGAAAAAACCTTCGGCTAAAGCAGCCTCCGCCGTGGCAAAAGCAAAATGGTTAGAGCCGTTAGCGGCGTCGAAGATTATACCTCGTTCCCGTGCTTCTTTGACAGCTTCCTTGAGTTTGCCGTCTTTAAGCACGGTTTCTCCCGTACCATGGAATACATGACAGAATATATCTCCCGGACGCAGCATCGCTAATAAGTCTTCGACCGGCGTTGGCCCCTCCGTGGTATGCACACATACCGGACAGCCTATTTCATTAGCAATTTCAATCGTTTTTTGTACCGGTCCAAGCCCCAAACTGCCTACTATAGATTTACTGGTGCGAATCTTAAGGCCGATTAAAAAGTCTTTATATTTTTCGAACAAAGCAATTATTTTGTGCTTGTCCCAGGCTTCCGGTTTTAGGACCTCGTGAAATTGCGTAGTACCTAAACCGGTAGGACAAACATGGAGAAAACTCTTAAAGCGGATTTTCTGCATAAGCATATTTGCCAGAAACAGCTCGTAATTTGCACTTCCTGCACTTCCAGCGTCAACGCCTGCAGTTACACCTGAAGGCAAAAGAGCCGCATCAGCAGATATGCAGAGATCAGAGCCACCGCCAAAAATATGATTGTGAAAGTCAATCAGACCAGGAGTAACAATACACCCTGCAGCATCAATTTCCTGAGCGGCCTCAACCACTTCACCGGCTGGCGAGGGTATGATTTTTCCGTTCAAGACCAACACATCCTGGATTCTGTCTAAATTCTGATAAGGATCTACAACGCGTCCATTTTTTATGAGCATATCTACTTTCATAAAAAATTCCTCCTTACCTGCCTATTTATTATTTTGGCGGCTAACATGCTGTTTGGTTAAATCTTCGCAGCGCCCGGCTTTGAGAACAGCACTGCTGGCCTGATGCCCTGCCAATTGCTCAGCAAGGCGGGCAGTAGCCATGGCTTTTTCCAAATTAATACCGGTATCTATACCCATTTCATGCAGCATATGAATAACATCTTCGGTAGACACATTGCCTGAGGCACCAGGCGCAAAGGGACAACCGCCGAGACCGGCAAAAGCTCCGTCAAATGTGGTAATGCCAGATTGAATACCGGCTACAATATTCGCCAGCGCCATATCACGTGTGTTATGGAAATGCATAACCCACTTTACCTGCGGGAATGTTTTTCTCATATGGGTTCCCAGTTCAAACACCTGACGCGGGTTGGCCATCCCTGTTGTGTCCGACAGGGACAGTTCCGTAATCCCCAGTTTCAAAAATTCCCGCACAACATTTTTTACCTGCGCTACCGGCACTTTACCTTGAAAGGGGCAGCCAAAGGAGGTGGAAATTGCGCCTGACACTTCCATATTGTTTTTGGCAACAAAGTCGACACACTCATGAAAGCTTTCCATCATTTCCAAAGGCTTCTTATTAAAATTGTTGATGCAATGCGCTTCACTGGCAGAAACAGTAAGTTTCACCTTATTAATACCTGAAGCATGAGCGCGTTCGACACCTTTGAGATTCGGTACTAAAACCCGGTATTCAACTCCACCCACTTTTTCCATCGCCTGTACCAGTTTATCCGTATCGGCCATTGCAGGTACTGCTTTCGGATGAACAAAAGAACCAACTTCGATAATTTTTACGCCTGACCCGACAACAGCGTTGAGAAGCTGTAATTTTTCTTCTACACTAAATATTCTTTTTTCATTCTGCAAACCATCACGCAGACCAACTTCGCAAATAGTAACTTTATCCGGCCATACTAAGGCTCCGTTTACCATACCAATCCCGTCCTTTAGTTATAACTTTCTTTTGCTTGCGAACTGCCGGCAAGCTTTAAATAATCCCTTTTTCCTTCAAAGTATCAAGTTCCGCGTCATTAACGCCCAACAATTCCTGGTAGATTTCTTGATTATGTGCTCCCATCTTAGGTCCAATCCATTTAATTTCTCCCGGAGTTTCACTAAGCTTCGGAACAATACCAGGCATTTTGATCTTGCCAAAATCAGGATGGTCAATTTCAATAATATTTTCGCGGGCTGCATAGTGAGGATCTTCAAAAATATCTTCCATACTGTAAACAAGACTGACTGGTGCTCCCGCTTCATCCAAAGTTGATTTTATTTCTTTATAATCATGCTTGCTCATCCAATCGATGACAAGCTTTTCAACTAGATCGTTATTTTTAACGCGGGCACCATTGGTGTTAAAGCGGTCATCTTCCAGAAGATCACTTCTGCCAATCCCTTTAGCAAAATATTCAAAGGTCCGGTCGGTACTGCATACCAATACAACCCACTTGCCATCTTTGGTTTTAAAAGTACCGGACGGACTGGCCGATCCACTAATGCTTGGTCTTCTTTCGGTGATTTTACCGGCTACGGCATAATTGGCAATGGCGCCTTCCAGCATACGGAAAATACCTTCATACAGACTCAAGTCCACTTCCTGACCGTTTCCATTCTTAACATCCCGGTGATATACGCAAACCATAGCAGCAAAGGCACTATAAAGCCCTGCAAGGTAGTCGCAGAGGGAAATAGGCGGATTTACCGGTGCCCTGTCAGGATATCCGGTCATATAAGTCAAACCGGAAAATGCGGTAGCGGGTGTGCCAAAACCAGCCAAGTGGGCATTTGGGCCTGTCTGTCCATAACCGGTAATGCGGATAACTATGATCTTAGGATTCGCTTTTTTTAGCGTTTCATAGTCTAGCCCCCATTTATCAAAGGTCCCTGTCCTGAAGTTTTCAAAAATTATATCGCTCTTTTCCACAAGCTTAAGGAATAGATTTTTCCCTTCTTCTTTTCGAAGATCAAGCGTAATACTTTTCTTATTTCTGGCAAAAGTCGCCCAACGCAAGGATTTCCCCTGATGTAAGGGCCCCATATTACGTCCGGAATCTCCGATTCCAGGCATTTCCACCTTTATAACGTCTGCTCCAAAATCACCAAGCATAGCAGCTCCAAAAGGTCCTGCAATTACCGTAGAAGTATCAAGCACGCGAATTCCATTTAATGCACCAGACATATTACCACTCCTATTCCTTATCTAAAAAAAGTTTTTAAAATAATCCTAGCCAGTGCCAGTAAGTAGTTGCGCACAAAGCATACACAATGACCGCAACAAAACAAATTACAAAACCCACTTTCGGGAAATCCTCTACTTTCAGCAAACCGGTACTATACACGGCAATGTTAGGCGTTGTACCATAAAACATCAGTAACGGATATCCTCCAATAATCATTACAGCAGGTAATGTAAATATCATAGGATTAACCCCAGCCGTTTCAGCCATAGCCATCACAATAGGGATAAATGAAGTTGCCATAGCGGTTGTACCAACAAATAGCAAATGCATGTACTGAATAATAAACATAATCACAATTAGCATAAATAAAACGGATGTACCAGCCAAACCCAGCATGGCAAAAATGGTAGTGGCAAACCATTTGGCAGCCCCTGTTACCATTAAAATATTACCTAGACCAATGCCACCACCAGCTACAAATATCAGCTGCCATGACATATTTTTGTTTACATCCGACCAAGTCATAAAGCCAAATTTGGGAAGGAAAAAGAGAAGAATACCCGCTAAAGCAGCAATTGTCGGATCAATTTTGGTCCAGCCACCTGTTGCCCACAGGATAACGACTACAGCGAAAACTACCATAGCGCGTTTTTCCACTGAAGTCACTGGCCCCATTTCAGCCAGTTTTTGTTTTACGTATTCATCACCATTGGGAAGTTCCTTAATTTCCGGTGGAAATACCTTAAGAATGAACCACCAGGCGAAAAAAGTCATCAATAATGCCGGAGGAAAACCATACACAAACCAACTACCATAGCTAACTGTTTGTCCAACTTTTGCCAGATAATCGACAGCAATGGGATTTGGTACTGTAGCAGTAAGTATCCCAGCTCCCATAGTCGCATTTGTCATGGTTAGAATCAGTAATAAACTCGTCGAAAAGTTCGTTCTGCCTTTTTGTCCAAAAACATGGAAAATTCCCATACATACAGGAATAAGAATAGCTGTTCTGGCAAGTGATGAAGGAACTAAAAAAGCCATAACTATATTTACCAAAACAATTCCTAAGCTTATGGCCTTGGTACTTGTACCAATGTAATTCATAATGACGTAGGTCAAGCGATCGGCAAGTCCCGACTTAGTCATTGCATTGGCTAAAATAAATGCACCAACCATTAAATACACCGATGTGGACGCAAAACTCTCTAAAGCAACCGAAGTCTTTACGACTCCCCCCAATACCGCTAATGGAACTACCGCAAGGCTGGTTATCGGAAGGGGTACCGATTCTGTTAAATAGAGAACAAATATAAAGGTAAACAAAACAAGTGTTTTATGCCCTTGTACCGTCAGTCCCTGAGGAGTCCCCATAAACCACACGGCAACAGCAAGAATAATAGCTATTAATAAACCATAACTTTTTCTGAACTTTTCCAGTGAGAAATTTTCTTGGGTAACAGTCGCAGTCTCCATACAATCCTCCTATATGATTTTTTGGTGTTCCGCCTTAGCTCTTCAGCAATAAGCAAATTTTATTTGATTGAAAATGCCCCCTCCTCTTCGATTTATATTCCTCTCATTTTTTACATCTCTCTATAAAGCAATATCCATGCCAAACCCGAACAACAGCTAAAATAATGAAATAAAATGGGCCACAACGTAGACTTTCTCGATGTTAAGTAAGCAATATAAGAATTTGAAAATACTAAAAGCATTGAATAGTCCTATCTTTTTTGCTATACTTGTTGCAAAAATATTTGCAAATTGTTGCGTAATGTTGCGGAGCGATGCATATGAAAAAAATTCTATTTTTGATTCCTCACGAAGATTTTGTACCGTACACCAAAGAAATTCTTGCACCCGATTACCCACAGATCGAAGTAGTTCTGGTTAATCCAAGGACGGCAATCCCGCTTGTGAAACAGTATATTGCCCAAGGAATTGAGATTATCGCCGCCAGGCAAGTAACCGGAACCTTTATAAAACAAGCGAATTTAGGCGTAAATGTTGTAACCATTCCCATCACCAGTTTTGATATTATTCGCGCCATAAATGAAGCGAAGATGCAAGGAAAAAAAATTGCGGTCGTGGCACATGCAACCATGGTGCTGGGTATCGATTTTCTTGCCAAGGAATTAGGGGTTGAAATACATCACTATTCCACCAATGCAGGCCAAAACTATGAAGAACCTATCTTAGAGGCCGTAGCTAATGGAGCCGAAGTAATTTTAGGAGGGGTTTTAGCTATCACAGCCGCCAAACGGCACAACATTCCCTGCGCTTTATTAAAGATTGGCAAAGAAAGCATCTTACAAGCAGCACAAGAAGCAGTACAAATTCAAATCGCGTTGGAGAACGAAGCAGCAAAACGCGGCTTCTTAAATACCATTTTGGATCATACCAACCAGGGTATACTCACGATTGATATGGACCAAAACATTACCGCTTTTAACCCAATTGCAGAAAAACTCGTTAAAGTTAATAAAACCAATGCTCTTGGACAACCCATAAAAAAAATTCTGCCCCAGCTTACTTTGCAAACCGGTCAGAAAAAAAAAGCTGCCGCTCACAGCATTATTGATGTAAGCGGCAATAAAGTAATGGTTAACAGCGTACTTATTATAATTAGTAATAAATCGTATGGAGCCGTTATTACTTTGCAGGAAATTCAAAAAATCCAGCAAATGGAAGCTATGATACGTAAAGAAATTTACGCGCGTGGTCATGTGGCGAAATTTCATTTTGAAAATATCGTCGGGAAAAGTCCGGCGATACTGAATACAATTGAAGCTGCCAAAGATTTTGCAGCCACCAATTCCAACATATTAATTCTTGGTGAAACAGGAACAGGCAAGGAAATATTTGCGCAAAGTATCCATAATGACAGCAGCCGGGCCAAAGGACCCTTTGTCGCTATAAATTGTGCGTCTTTGCCGGCACAGCTTTTGGAAAGCGAATTATTCGGCTATGTAAAGGGCGCTTTTACCGGTGCCAGTGCAGAAGGTAAACCCGGACTGTTTGAAGTTGCCCATGGCGGAACAATTTTTTTGGATGAACTGGCCGAGATGGATTTTGTTAATCAAGGGCGCCTGTTACGCGTTCTGCAGGAAAAGACGGTGGTACGGTTAGGGAGTTATAAAGTAACTCCTGTTGATGTACGCATAATCGCCGCCACCAATAAGGACTTAGAAGAATTAGTAAATGAACATAAATTTCGGGCTGATTTGTATTATCGGCTTAACGTTTTAAGGCTGGAACTTCCTCCTCTCAGAGAAAGAATACAGGATATTTGTTTATTTGCCGAAACTTTTTTACAAGAATTTGCGGCAAATACGGGTAAGACTTTCAAATTAACAACAGATGCAAGGCAATCGCTTTTAAAATACTCTTGGCCGGGCAATATTCGCGAATGCCGCAATCTTATGGAAAGAATTGCGGCAACGGCGAAAACAGATGTGATAAACCAAGCCCTGTTGGCAGGTATGATTAAACCCGAACAGCAAAGGATGCCTTCACGTTCTCCTAAAGAAGAACGATTAATCAAAGAACTAATGAAAGCACTGAAGGATGCTAACGGAAACCATACCACTGCCGCAGAAATATTAGGAATCAACCGTACAACTCTTTACCGGCGAATGCAAAAGTTCAACATAGAATATTAACAGCGCCGGTTAATTTCCTGGCAAATGGGTGCTTTGACTGAGTTTTAGGCCTGTACTATTTCAGACAAAAATAGCGATGATTTATTTTAATTTGTTATACACATCATCGGCAACAGGTTCCAACCATTCTGCCGGACCTGCCTGGCTATTTGTTTCAACGGAAAGATGTACGAACCAACTGTCTTTCGCCGCTCCGTGCCAATGTTTTACGTTTGCCGGAATCTTTACAACGTCACCTGACTTGAGCTCGCGCGCCGGTTTTCCTTCTTCCTGATACCAGCCTCTGCCACCTGTGACTAAGAGAATCTGTCCCCCCGGATGCTTATGCCAGTTATTGCGGCAGCCCGGCTCAAACGTTACGTTGCCTATTGGGCAGTTGAATTCCTTGTCGCCAGACACTAGCATGTCAAGATATGCCTGCCCGATAAAGTATTTATTGAACGGTTCCGGCATTTTGTTTCCTTGGGGAAAAACTACACTATTGCTTACATCGTTCATTTGAATTTCTCCTTTTTATTTTTTTATAGGCTTTGTCATTTTCACTCGAATCAGCTTATTTACGCCAATCTTTTTCAGCCAAAACGCTACTTGTAAATCCTTTGCTGTAAAATCGCTGTGCATCTTTGCCAGTGTCTCAAGTCCAGACATTGGATTTGTCTTCGGTCACAGGTTATCACTTTGAGTTAACTCAAAGTCAAGAGCTTTTTTACTTTACGAAAATTTTAGGATGAAACAATTTGAAATAACGTCACTGTTAAAAATGAATCTATCAGTAAAATGCCGGAACCATCATATGGTTGTGGCTTTTGAACTTTTTTTGGAATAATATCCAAATTTTAGAGAATGGCAAATATAAAGGGTGGGTGAAATGACAAACCATTACTTATCTTTTCTCTTGACAATGTAATACCATTTTTTATAAAATTATATTGACCTAGGTCAGTTACAATGCTGTTACTATACTTTTTCCGCATCGCTTTGACAGGAGGAACGGAATTACTGGCTAAGAGGTGATTAGCATTACGAGAATCAGAAAAGATCCTGAAGTACGGCGGACAGAGTTAATTGATGTGGCCTTGGAGCTATTTAGTTCAGACGGCTACGAAAAAACAATGATTATTGACATTGTAAAAAAGGCCGGCGTAGCCAAAGGAACCTTCTTCTACTACTTTCCCACTAAGGATGCCGTTTTGGAAGCAATTTGCACCCGCTGGGCCTCTGAACTGGCCACTTCCTTCAAATTGGAAAGTCGTCTTTTCTCCGCATTAAACAAACTGCAGTTTTTTATTGCACAGTTGTTCCTTCCCAGTCAACTTGATACTCTTTTTGACAGACTATTGGCGGAGAATCAATTTAACTTACTTTGTAAACTCTGGCAACAGCAGGCGGAAAATGTCTTTAACCCGTTGCTTGCTGACATGATTCAGCAAGGAAATCAGGAAGGAACCATGCATGTGGATTTCATAAACGAAACCATTGCTTTTTTCTGGAGTACGCTAGATTGCTTGTGGGAAGCTGCTTACTACAAAGAGTCTTCCGAAGTTTTAGTAAACAAAATAAACGTTGCCGAATCGATATTGGAACGAATCCTGGGGATCGAGGAAGGAATACTCGAATTATCCATTGCTCAACTGTAGAGTTGCGTAGGAACTGCGCATCTTTTTTTGTTCAATAACTGACCAAAGTCAGTATGGTAATCATTTTATTACATAGAAAGGATGAATCATGAACTTGAACAAAACTTTGATTTTATGTGGCATGGCCCTCATTTGCGGCATGCCAATCCTAACGTATGCCCAGCCGGCTCAGTTGACGATAGCAGACAGTGTCCGCCTGGCACTCGCGCATAGTCCGGCGGTAAAAGCCACCGAGGCAGAAACAGCTAGAAGATCTTGGCTAATCAAAGATAACCAATCTACCAATCTGCCTACCCTCAGCGCCAATCACCGCCAAACCCAAAATCACCCAGGTACCGCTGCTTCACCGTCCAATTCCCGCTCTACATCATTAGAAGCAAGGACGACCTTATACAGCGGCGGTCTCAATGAAGGCCTTGTCGCCCAAGCCAAAGAGCTTTATACCGGCGCACAGTATAATCTTGCGTATACCAAACAGCAAGTCATCACCAATACATATCTGACCTATTACAATATCCTGCAGGCCGAAAAAAATGTGGCCCTGGCTGATGAGGCGGTTCAGCGCTTGACCCAACATTTATCTGTCGTTAAAGCACAATACGCCGAAGGAGTTTCCATCAAAAGCGATGTGCTTCGGACCGAAGTCGAGCTAGCCCAGGCAAAACAAAACCACAGTAGCGCCCAAAATGCCTATAAGCTGGCCAACAGCCGGTTTATTACCCTGTTAGGACTTCCCGATAATCAGGATATTGCCTTAGCTGACAGTGGAGAAATATCAGCTTATGACGGCTCCATAGCCCAGGCCGTCCAAACCGCATTAGCCAACCGAACTGACCTCAAACAAACCTACCAGGAAGAAAAAGCCGCCCAGCAGGGCATTCAAATAGCCAAAAGCGGTCACTCACCCACGGTAAGCCTGTCACTTATAAAAGAATGGCAAAACCAGGAATCCTCCGTTGATCCGTGGTCTGCCCAGATATCCGTGTCATTCAACTTATTTGACGGCAGTAAAACCAACGCCAGAATCAAGCAAGCCGAATGGGAACTCACAAGAAACAACGAGCTCATTCAGCAAAAAATTGAACAAGTTACATTAGAAACCAAAGAAGCTTATTTCAATCTGCATAATGCCCGTACGGCTGTAGATATTGCGTCTCAGGTTGTCGCCAAAGCGGAAGAAGATTATGCGATTGCCCAGGTCCGTTACCAGGCGGGCGTCGGTGACAACCTGGATGTCATCGACTCGCAGGTTGCGCTTACCGAGGCTAAGCTCAACTACACCAACGCCCGCTATGACTGCAGCAAATACAGCGTACAATTAGCGCAGGCGATGGGAACTGTCACGGCGGACGGTACCCAGGGTAAGTAATGAACTATGTATTTCACTATGGCTGAAATACTGATATCTGGTGCGATTTTCTAGAACGTCACCTAGCCGGATATCAACTCACAAGAAGTGGTGCAACAATCCGAAATGCAAAAATAAGAACACATTCCGTTACAATTAGGAGGTTGTAAATCGTGCTTTCAGTAAAAGGTATGAAACGCTGCTATGCAAGTTTATGGGCTATCCTGTTCATTTTTATCCTTGCAGGGTGCGGCAACACAAAAGAAACGGCACAGACAAAAGCAGTACCGGTCAAGGCGGTAAAGGTCATACAGCAGAATGTAACTCTTGCCAATGAATATGCGGGCCAGGTACAGGCGAAAAGCGAAGTAAGAATTCAGGCACGCGTGTCCGGCAATATTGTTGAAAAAATGGTTTCCGGCGGTGATATCGTCAAAGCGGGCCAGCCGCTATTTCGAATTGACAACACCCAATACGAAAGCGCATTGCTTTCTGCCGAGGCGCAATTGGCGCAAGCCGAAGTAAACTTGGAAAATTCACGTATCGATACTCAGCGATATCAAAACCTGCTAAACGCTAACGCCATCACGGAACAGAGGGTGACTACCCAGAAAGCTACCGAGCGGCAAAATGAGGCTTTAGTATCTTCTTACCGTGCATTAGTAAGAAGAGCGCAGGATGATGTGAACAGCACTCTGGTTGTTTCTCCCATCAGCGGACGAATTGATGTAAATGACGTCAGTGTAGGAACCTATGCCCAGGCCGGTAGTACCACCTTAGTCACCGTTGGCGGTCTGGATCCGGTATTTGTGCAATTTAATATGAGTGAAAACGAATACTTGAATCTTAGACAAATTTCGCAAAACAACATTACCAACAGCGGCTGGGGTGAAAATGTAACCATTACCTTAAGCAATGGTACCGTCTACCCGTTAAGCGGCAAAGTCACGCAAGCAGACAGAGGCTTGGCCAATAATAGCGGCACCCTGACGTTAAAAGCTGCTTTTTCTAACCCGGATGGAATTTTAATCCCTGGTATGTTCGCTAGGATTAAAATTCCCGGCATACCCATAAAAAATGCCATTTTAGTTCCAGCGCGAGCTGTACAGCAGGTATTGGATAAATCACTTGTCACAGTTGTCAGCGCCGACAATAAAGCAGAGCCCCGCCCAGTAATCCTCGGCGAAAAAATAGGCAGTTATTACCTTATAAAGGAAGGGCTGACTGTAAATGATACTGTTGTTGTAGAAGGACTGGCAAAAGTTCAGGAGGATATGGCGCTTGAGGTGACCATCGTTACTCCGGAAGAGTTAGGGCTTTCTATTAACTCGTAGGAGGTATAATCAACATGGCAAGATTTTTTATCGAGCGTCCCATTTTTGCAATTGTAATTTCCATCATGATTTTAGTAGCAGGAACTATTGCCGGACTTTCTCTGCCTATCGCCCAGTATCCGCAAATCCAGCCTCCTACAGTATCGGTATCGGCAGCGTATACTGGAGCAAACGCCGAAGTAATCAACCAGACGGTAGCCCAGGTTTTAGAAGAGCAGGTTAACGGGGTACAAGGAATGAACTACATGAGTTCAAATTCCGACGATTCCGGTGCTTACAGTTTGGAAGTGGTTTTTGATCTGGGAGTCGATGGTGATATTGCTGCCGTTAAGGTGCAAAACAGTATTGCGCAAGCCAATGCGTCATTACCTTCCGAGGTAACCGCAGCTGGTGTTACGACAAGGAAAGCATCTTCTGATATGGTTGCTTTACTAAGTTTCTACTCCCCTAAAGGAACCTATGACAGCATGTTTTTAACAAACTATTTTAATGTTTATCTAAAAGATGCCATTAAAAGGGTTAATGGTGTCGGTGATGTCATGGTCCTGGGAACAGAACCCTCTCGGCGTATCTGGATTAATCCGGACCGCATGGCAGAACAAGGCTTAACCGTTAGTGACGTGGTTCAAGCTGTCAGAGAACAGAATATACAGGCACCAGCAGGCATAATCGGCGCCATGCCTGTACCCAAAAACCAGGAATTTCAATATACGGCAAAAGTACAGGGGCGTTTAACAAGTGTAGCCGATTTTGAGAATATTGTTGTAAAAGCCCAACCAAACGGCGCTTTTATTTACCTGAAAGATATTGCTCGTGTCGAGACTGCCGGGAAAGAATTAAATTACTCCACAAAGCAGGATGGGGCTAACGCGATGGCCGTGGGTATTCAATTAACCAGTGATGCCAACGCTATGAATACTATGAAAGGCGTAAATGAGGCAGTAGCGGCAGCAGCAGCAAATTTTCCGCCGGATATGAAATATAAAGCTGTTTTTGATAACACGAATTTTATTTCAGAATCCATGAAAGAGGTAATTAAAACCTTTTTGGAAGCGATGGCTCTCGTTATGCTTATTGTTTTTATTTTTTTACAAAGCTGGCGGGCAACACTGATTCCGATGCTGGCCGTTCCCGTATCACTAATTGGTACGTTTGGCGCCTTCGTGCTGCTTGGATTTTCGATTAACACCCTGACCTTGTTTGCGATGGTACTGGCAATCGGCTTGGTGGTCGATGATGCCATTGTCGTTATCGAAGCAGTTGAGCACCATATTCGCTACAGCAAATTAACACCCGTCGAAGCCACCAAGCGAGCCATGTCTGAGGTATCAGGTCCGGTTATTGCCATCGCGTTTGTATTAGCCGCCGTGTTTGTCCCGGTCGCTTTTATCGGCGATATGGTAGGTGTGCTCTATCGTCAGTTCGCCTTAACCATCGCAGTATCGATGGCTTTATCTGCATTTGTTGCCTTGTCCCTAACCCCGGCACTGTGCGCCTTGTTATTAAAGCCCTATGAAAAACAAACAAAGAACAGTAGGTTGGGCAGATTCTTTGATCGTTTTAATGACTGGTTTGACCGCACTACCAGTACTTATAGCCAAACGATACAATCATTAATCTCCAAAGCAAAATATTGTTGCATTTTCTTGTTGATTATTTTAGTGGGGACGGTATACTTATTCAAAGTTGTTCCAACAACCTTCGTACCAGATGAAGACCAAGGCTTTTTTGTGACAGCTGTCACTCTGCCGGAAGGTGCAAGCATGAACCGGACACAAGCAGTAGTTGACCGGCTGGATAAAGAAATTAAAGAACTTCCTGGGGTCAATCAGGCTATTTCCGTCGTTGGTTTTGACATTTTGTCCAACGGAGCTAAACCTAACACGGCTGCCATTTTTGTCGGACTTGAGCCATGGAGCAAGCGAAAAGATCCCGCGGCGCAAATTGATTCTCTTATCGGTCAGGTTCAGAATAAAGCCGATCTCTTCCCGGAAGCTTCCATCATGGCCTTCAACATGCCTTCATTACCCGGCCTGGGTATGGTCGGCGGTTTTACAATGGTATTGCAGGATATGTCCGGTCACAGCAAGGAAGAGCTGGATGAAATTACGAAAAAATTTGTGTCCGCTGCCAATCAGCACCCGGAAGTAACTGCCGTATACTCTACCTATAAAAGTGATTCTCCCGGTTATGATTTTGAAGTTGACCGGGAGAAAGTAAAAACGCTTGGTATTTCATTAAATGATGTATTCACAGCTTTGCAAGTCAATTTCGGTGGTTTCCAGGTGAATGATTTCAATATGTTTAACCGTACCTATAAAGTGGTTATGCAGGCTGATACCCTATTCCGCCACGAAGCCGACATGACGCGTTTTATCTATGTCCGATCCGCAAATGGTTCTATGATTCCGCTGAATACCTTATTAAAACCCAAGCTAACTACCGGTCCGTCCAGTATCTCGCGGTTCAACGCTGCGCGCAGCATTCAAATCAACGGCTCTGTAGGCGAAGGATACAGTTCTGGGCAAGCCATTGCTGCTATGGAAAAGTTAGCTAAAGAAACACTGCCGACCGGGTTTAACATAGAATGGTCAGGACAAAGCCGGCAGGAAAAAAAGGCAAGCAGTACAACCATGCAGATTTTGGCCCTATCACTGGTATTTGTCTTTTTATGCCTGGCAGCCCTATATGAGAGTTGGAGCATTCCCTATGCCGTCATGCTTTCGGTGCCAACCGGCATTTTCGGGGCATTTTTGTCGCAGTATGCTATGAATCTGCAAAACAGTGTTTATATGCAGATTGGAGTAATCATGCTGATCGGTTTAGCTGCTAAAAATGCAATTCTAATCGTTGAGTTTGCCAAAGTCAGAGTAGACAAAGGCATGGACCCGGCTAAAGCTGCAGTCGAAGCCGCAGCCCTAAGGCTTCGGCCAATACTGATGACTTCTTTTGCCTTTATTATCGGTTGCCTGCCACTAGCGATTGCCAGCGGTGCCGGTGCCGGTGCAAGACAAGCAATGGGAACCGCGGTGGTCGGCGGCATGACGATTGCTACAGCTTTTGGCATCTTCCTCATCCCAGTATTATTTGTTGTTGTAGAATGGCTGGTAATTAAATTAAATTGGAAGAAAAAGAAGAAAGAAGCTTATTCAATATAAATATTACTATAATAGCAATGTCCTTGATTCCTCCTGCTGAGGATCAAGGACATTGTTCTACGTGCATTCATGATAAAAGGCCCACTATTTATTTAACCCTTTCCCACCAGCGGGAAAAGATTTGTTGCTGATTTTCAAGTTCTACTGGTTCCCCGATCATTGGAGTAAGAAGTTTGTAGTTCTTATTCTGACTAGCATCAGTTATACGTTTGAGCGGTTCATCCCAAGAATGATTGGCGAGTGCGAACTTGCCTGAATGTCCTGGCAATAAGGCCTTGGCTTTTAATTCTTCAGCAGCCTGTGCCATTTCTTCCGGCATCATGTGTATATATGGCCACCTTTTGTTATACTGTCCGTTCTCCATAATTACAAGATCAAAACCATTTAACGTTTCACCAATATTCTTGAAATGTGGCCCATATCCACCGTCACCACTGAAGAATATGCGCCGCTTGGGGGTTACCATCGCAAATGAAATCCACAGAGTCTTATTGGGTCTTAGTAAGCGGCCAGAAAAATGGCGCGCCGGCAATACGTGGACGATAAAGTCTTTTTCAAATTCTAATTTTGTAAACCAGTCAGCCTCATGTATAAGATTTTTTTCGAATCCCCACTGTTCAAAATATGCTCCTACTCCTAAACCGCAGATCACATTTTTGATTTTTGGTCTCAAAGCAGTAACCGTGGGATAATCTAAGTGATCCCAATGATCATGAGAAATAAGCAAATAATCAATTTCCGGCATATCTTCCGCCGTGTATTGATACGTTCCTTCAAAAGCCTTGTTTACGAAAGAAACAGGTGCTGCAAAAGAACTAAATACTGGATCAATCAGAACCCTTTTGCCTCCAAGTTGCATAAAGTACGAAGAATGACCAAGCCAAATAACTATGTCCTTACCTTTGTCCAAGGTCATCAGGTCTGTTTTTACTGTAGGAATAGAATCTATTGGTACTAACCGTTCTTTTTTGCTAAAAAGAAATTTCCACAGCACAGAAGCAGAACTGCTATCTTTAATTAATTTAGGAGTGGTAATTAAATTCTGAAATTGCCCGTCAACGTAATTAGGTGAACTTTTGATTCTTTTAAGGCGGACACCTTCCGGCAAAATTCCAAACTTAGGCCGCTGTAGATAAAGACCTATACTAAGAGATAACAGAGCAAGGCATATTATTAACAAAGCAAATAGCATTTTTCTTTTAAAACTCCTTTTTATCCTATTTTCCGTCCGTATTCTCTACGGTGTGATGGTAATTTAAGCATACATCTTAGAGTAAACTCAAAGTCAAGCACCTTTTTATCGTTTGACATTATGGCTTAGAGTAACAATTTTCCTTGATCCTAAAACTACTATCTGAAGCTCTGCTTTAAAAAATATAGGCATCAAAAATGGCTCCTAACAGCAGTTGGCAAGAGCCATTACCGTTTTATACGGACTTGACGCTAGACAACATTAACATAACAATAAAACTCATAGCTAATTCTATTTTATTCTATATATTTTTTATTCTATGGTTATTATTGGTAAGGGAATGGACTATATTTATAAATAAAATAGATTAATAGGGACGGCGATGATGTTGGAACTATTATGCTTCCGGATTGTAGTGGTTTGTATTTTTATGATAGCGGCATGGCGTCTCGGTGATTGGAAAAACTGGCAGAGGTATTATCCCACTATTCTTTTTGTGATGGCGGTCAATCTAAGTGCCGGTTACCTCTCTTACCACCATTCACTTTGGAATTACTCAAAAGACTTCGTTGTTACAACGGGAACTATTGTTGAATTTGTTAACACATATATAAACCTTCCCTCAGCTGTCCTAATATATTTATCTTTGTTTCCAGCGCATGGTGTATTACGGCAAAGAGTCTACCTGGTTCTTTGGGTAGTCATTTTCGGGACACTAGAATTTATTGACCACTATGTCTTTAATGGGATATTCTATACAAACAGCTGGTCTTGGGCACATTCAGTTATCTTTGACATAGCTATGTTCTATATCATCCGAGTGCATTTTATCAGTCCGTGGAAAGGTTGGGTTCTCTCTTTTATAGTTGCCGCATTTATAATTTCGCAGTTCGGGTTCTTAACGGCTGAAATGAAATAACTCTAACATGACGCTGTAATTGAACTAACAAAATGAGGACACCTGATTGATTTACAGGTGTCCTCATTTTGTTTTATCAGTTGCAAAGCTCATGCGTAATTTTTTATTCTGTTTTCCTAATAACATATTCAAACCCAAAATGTCTGTAATCCTCCCAAAAGAGGCTGCGATTCTTAGGAAATTGGGATGATTCACTCAGGCGCCGCTGTTCATTAAGCGATTCTTCCTTTGGACGTTCTTCTGCCAGCAGCTCTTGTCGGCATTGATCAAAAAGGTCTGCGCCTTTGGGCGAGTTCACCAAAATAACGGAGACTCCCAAAGGGTCAAACCAATCAGGGCTATATTTCTCTATTCCCCAATAATCTGCGATAGTCAAATCAGAAGCACGATGAATATCCGTAAATCGGCATTGGGAACAGGACGGGCGAGTGATGGCACCTACTGTAAAGAATAAATGATAAAACCGATCATCCTCTTGTAATATATCCGGATTTCTTTCTGTAGAAAAGAGAAACCCCTTATTGCTGTTGGCACGACTCCAGCCATGTTTCTTCGAGCGAAATTGTACATTGACAAGCTTTCCACCATTTTCCCGTTCAAGTAACCGTTTATACTCCTCCCAGATTAGTGGGCTTGGAATACTATGACAAATCAAATCGCAAATATACAGCCTGTCCGTAAGTCGGGATTTAGCCATAAATCCACGCAGTCCGGCAGCTTGACAAGGGGTTCCGGTGAAAAGTACCTTGCGACCCTCTTGCAGGTCGGCCTTAATTTGAGTAAAGATGTCCCGCATATCGCTTTGCACATATTTAGATATCCTCATTCGGTCCCGCTGTCCGGCGGTTTCCGCCCGTTGATGAAGGACATGAAAATCTTCATCATAATCCGCGCCATAAATAACACCGTTCTGCCGAAGAATAAGATTGGAAATAGCAGTAAATGCGCCACCGGATGTAGATTGCCGCAAAACCTCCTCCGCTTTATGACGCGCAACGTAAAAACGGGGTATACCGGTTTCTTTGTAGTTACCTTTACTTGTCAACGGACAGATGTCGGTACATTTGCCACAATCAACACAATTCCCTTGATCAATTTCTGGGTATAAAAAACCTTCCTCGTCCGGCTTCATGGTAATGGCTTGTTTAGCACAGACGTTATAGCAAGCACTGCAACCGCAACAGTCCTCTTTTTTTAGGTAAACTGAGTTCATGATTACATGCTCCCTTCTTTACTAGATACCAATATATATCCCATACAGAGAACTGCGGAAACGGCTTGAAATCTGTCATGTTCCGCATAGACACTCTCTTATTTTTCGATTTTAAATAATCATTTTTATCTCCAATACGATTATTTAAAATCATTTTATCTTCACCCCAAGCTATTGTCAATCCCCCGTACGTTATTGACATACGTTTTAATTAGCACGTACAATACATTTGAGACCATGAGGAAAGGGTGAGCGTAGGTGGAAACAATAGAACAACGAGCCTGTAAAACAGAGCTTTCCAGTAATGATAAAACGGTTTTGGACTTTATACTTAAGAACAAAAAACAAGCTTGCTTTCTTACATCCAACGAAATTGCAGAAAGGCTTGGTGTAAGCGCTTCTACCGTAATACGTCTTTCCAAAAAACTTGGTTTTGACAATTTTACCACATTCAAAAAAGCCTTTCAGCGAGAGCAAGCAGAACGGGAGCCTGATTGTATCCCGCTGGAAATACCTTATGAAAAAATCAAGCAGTATGAGAATCTTACAGATTCTGAACTGATACTTGCAGTAAGACAAAATACTTTGGCAAATATCAAAAAGGATATCTCAAATGAATCAAACGCTACATTTATTGAGTCGGCAGAGATAATCTCCAAAGCGAAGCGAGTATACATTGTAGGGTTCCGCACTTGTTATGGATTTGCGTTTTCGTTTGGCATTATGCTATCCTGCATCCGTCCGGGAGTCTTAGTCATCGGTAACCAGCAGCCGTTAGTGGATTGTCTGATTGATTTGGACGCTGAGGATGTAATGATTGCGATTTCTTTTAAGCGATATTCCAGCGATGCTATTTTTGCCGTCGAGATGGCAAAGGATGCCGGCTGCAAAGTTATCGCTATGACAGACAGCTACACGGCACCTATCGCGCAGGGAGCGGAAAAAGTTATCGTCAATAGCATAGATAACGTAAGCTTCTTCAACTCATACACAAGTTTCATAATGAATATGGAAACAATTACTGCGCTTGTTAGCAAGCGGAACAAAGAATTAAATGAAGGCCGTCTTATGAAAATGGAAGATTATCTCGAAAGGACAGGACAATACTGATCTGTAAACACTGTCCCATTCCCCGGTATGTATAGTACAGTAGCGTCTGCAGTATAGAAATTTAGAAACATACTCTGATATAAAATGTAGAAGAACCCAGTGCATCCACTGGGTTCTTCTACATTTTATACATACCCTCTCGCCAAGCTGTATAATTTCCTTATTATAGGCTTCTCTGTCTATTTCATTCACAATCAAAGCCAGCATCCTCTACGGCCTTCGCTAGTGCATCCCGATCAGCGTTGCCCTCTACAAGCGCTTCTTTCCTTTCTAAATCGACACTGGCGCTTACTACTCCCGGAACAGCCTGAAGTGCTTTTTCAACAGCCATTTTGCAATGACCGCAGGACATACCCTCTATTTTTAAAACTATATGACTCACTTTCATCACCTCCCCTCATAAAGTGATTGCTTAGTCCCGTTTACTCGTTATAAGGGTTGAAGCGTTTCAGTCTCAATGCCGCAGTCTCTACATGTGTTTGATTCCCGTTGTTCATACTTTTCAGCTCGATAATCTTAACTATAAAATATAAATAATAAATATATTTTATTTTTTGTACTATACCCCTGTATAGTATATACTATGAACCTAAATTTTCTTATTGTCAATACTTTTAGTTTGGCCTGGAAAAAATAATAAGCCGATGTTAAGGCAAGAACACACTGCATCAATATGCTCCGTGACTGTATTGACATTTGCGCCATGTCTGCACAATATATGGCTCGCGGCAGCCATCATGCCAAATAGCTATGTTCTCTCTGCGCAACCATTCGCGATACGTGCGCCAGTGATGCGCTCAGTTCAAAGACCCTCATTGCCAAGAATGCGCCAATACTTGCAAAAGCATGTGCAGCAGAGTGTCGAAAAATGGCCCAATAACTACAATATGCCCCCATACATAAGGCATGTTGCCTATGTACGGGGGCATATTTTTTAGTAGTGAACAAGTTTCATGGCAATGAGAATAAAAAATCGGATAGTTCTGGTCTTTTGTTTTTAACACTCTTTCAAATTCAGCTTGCGCTAATTAAACCATAACTATCGAAATAATATACGGCACGTCATCATATATTCTTAAATAAGTATTAATTTGCTGGGGATGGAAGAAGCAATGCTAGATTCATTCTCACCATTTATAAAATTGGTAACAACACGCCTTAAACCTCTAGGCCCAAATAAAGCTATGAAGTGTGCTGTTGCGTCAGGATCAATATTGGTAAGGCAATTAAATCCAGATGAACAAAAAATCATTGGCAGTGCTTTTTTAGTGCTAGGAAAGAAACATACTAACAAAAATACCATACTATCACTATGATAAATCAGAAACTGAATGGCAGCTAGCGCAAGATATTCAAATTGAACTTTTAGAAATAGAAATTGAAATACAAAAGTTGCAAAAATGTATAGATGACTAGCAGAAAAAACTAGTAGTTCAGCTAAAAAATAATTGCTTTTAGCATTTATTTTTCCTTATATATTATTTTAAGGATGAAAAGTATATGAAAAATGAAATGCTTTTTTTTGAACTGTCTACTGATGAACTTACTTTCTTAGCATCGCTTGTTGCTTTACTCTTATCTAGAGGATTAAATGCGGATCAAATAAATATACTGGGTAATTTTATAGTAGCTGTAGGATCTTTAATGACAACAATAGCCGCACAAGAAGCAGCACTTATCGCACAGAATGAAAAACAACAGAATGAAAAAAACTCAGATGATGTGCAAAAACAAATAAAGGAATTGCAAGAAAAAATTCAGCAAATCTTAGAAAAAAAATAGTCACCAACCTTTTAGTCCCGCATTACATGCAGCATAGCACCAAAAATGACTAGGCAACAAAAAAATGACATCGTTATTTAAGCATAACGCTTAAGTAACGATGTCTCAATTTTTGTTATTGAATTATTGTATCTGTATCAGCAGGGACAGACGACACAATTTTAATTACAATATGATAAGGCAGGCATACAACTGCTGAGGTGCACTTTGAATCCACATTTTCAATAAACATAGCACATCAATTGAGGTGACCGAAGAAGGCTATAGTTTAATAGCTTTTAAGAAAGGTAATTTGTCTTCTATATATCTCCAAAGAAGAAAAAGTGAAATGGTATTTGAATTTTCATCCCAAAATTAGAAAACCCGGCTCCGCCGGGTTGTATTAAATCCGTTTATCTACCTTTTTCCGAAACTATATCACGCGCCCAAATATAACGAACTAAATATCCCAAAACCAGTATTTGCACAACTATCAGCCACCACATATTCGTCACCTCAACATTTTTTTGTGGCATTCATCTGTATATGAAGGAGCCTAATCCGGTTGCTCGACGGGCAGGAAGACAAAAAAAACACTGCCCAAACCTAAAGTACTTTCAACTTTCACCTGCCCGCCATGGCTTTCGACCAGTTGCTTAACAATAGCTAGCCCTATGCCGGAGCCACCGCTTTTTCTGTCACGGGACTTTTCCCCCCGGTAAAAATGGTCAAACACATAAGGCAAATCCTCAGGAGCAATTCCTGGGCCATTGTCTTCAATCGATATTTTCAGCCATGGCTTATCTTGAGAGTTAGCTAAAGTGGTAGTAACTTGCACATGCCCTTTGCAGGGCGAATAGCGGATTGCATTAACTAAGATATTGTAAAAAACTTGACTCATCCTGTCAGAATCCACTAGCGCTACCGGCAAGTTTTCCGCCAGTGTATGGCTGACCTCAATCTCTTTTTCATCCGCAAGTGGTTTTAGCATCATGACTGTCCGGGTAATTAACTGATTAATGTCGATTGGCTGCTGTTCCAAGGCCAACTGCCGTACCTCGGCAAGCGACAAATCACGCAAGTCGGTAATCAGGCGGTTTAACCGCACAGCCTCATCATGCAGTGAACTCAGTTGTTCTTTACTTGGCTCAATAACACCGTCAACCATGCCTTCTAAGTGCCCCTGGATAACGGCAAGCGGTGTCCGCAGCTCATGGGCAATATTGGCTAAGAGCTGTCGCCTGAGTTTGGTATTTGTCGCTAACGTTTCAGACATGCGATTAAAAATGGTTGCTAAGTGCCCGACCTCATCATTGGTTCCAACCATAACAGTTTGTCCCAAATTCCCCTGCTCCAACTGTTCAGCCGCGCGGCTTAATTTACGAAGCGGCACAGTAATACTGCGCGCCAAAGCATAGCTGGCCGCCAAGCCAACTGCCATAATACCGATACCTACCCATATCAGGGATTTGTGCACAGACGCAAGAAAAGTTTTTTCGAGCGGGCCCATAACCAACGTTACGGCAGGTTGATCGGTCAGCCCCTGGCTCATTTCCATATGCTGTACCACCAGATACTCTTGAAATAATTCAATCATCTGTTCATCAGCCAGATAAATTAATAAAAAAACCGTTGCTGCAATAGAGAGAAACATCAGCCCGGTGATGCGGGCTGTAATACTGTTAACTCTATTCATTACTGTCACCAGTGAATTTATAGCCAATCCCGTAAACGGTCTGAATATAAGTCGGCTTCTTAGGATTTGGCTCTAGCTTGCGGCGCAAATTCTTAATATGGGCATCAATGGTTCGCTCATAGCCTTCGAACGTATAGCCTTGCGTTTGTTCTACAATCTGCAGACGGGTAAATACCCTGCCGGCATTAGATGCCAATATTTCTAACAATTTAAATTCTGTAGGTGTTAATTCTATTTCCTGGCTGCCGTTTAGTACCTGATGACGTTCGAAATCAATAGTAAGCCCCCCTGCCTTAATTGGTTCTTTACGTATCACTTCTTTATTAGCCCGGCGCAAAATGGCTTTAACGCGAGCAACAACTTCTTTGGGGCTAAAGGGTTTAGTAACATAGTCGTCAGCGCCAATTTCCAATCCTACCAGCCTGTCACTTTCTTCATCCCGGGCCGTCAGCATGATAATGGGAATGTCGCTGTCACGGCGAATTTTCTTGCAAACCTCATAGCCGTCGAGACCAGGCAGCATGAGGTCAAGCACCATAATGTCCGGTTTACGTTCTCTAACTGCAATCAGGGCATCTAATCCGTCCCCGGCAGTATACGTAATAAACCCTTCTTTATTAAAGTAAGTTTGCAATAGCTGAACTAATTTCACATCATCATCAACAATTAATACCGTATATTGGGCCATAGTAGGCCTCCTCTCACACATTGTCCTTTATTTTTTCTTACTATAGCTACTATCGCTACAATACATCATACAGCTCTATTCATTATTGCTTCCCCTAGTTCTTCACCTTTAGTATACAAGGCTATTATGAATAAGTCTTGAATAAACTATGAAGAAATTGTGATAATTTAACCTATCGGCAAAAATAGCAAAACAGCCCCTCCTTAAGAAGGACTGTTTTAGAATATCCGGGACTGGAGGGTCACCTACTATTTTTTTCTTAACATTTCCGCAAAAGGCGTTTGCACAGGTGTAATATAAGACAGAAACCAGGATTGCTCCTGGTTTCTGTCCAGTTCTATTATTTATTATTGTTATTTACATTGCCTGTGCCACAGGTTTGATTCATTCCGCTATTACCCATCATGCCGCCGTTCATCATGCCACCATTTTGCATCATCTTTTGCATTACAGGGGCCATCTGCTGCATATGCTCATTCATTTGAGCTGCTTGGTCGGCTGTGATAGTACCGTTGTCGACAGCTTGCTGCACCATTTGTTTGTGATTGTTGAACATCTGGTTAAACCAGTCATTCGACTGAGCCTGGTCAGCGGTCGCTGCAAATACCGGCACGGCGGCTAAGGCTGCCAACATAGCAGCAATCAATATTTTCTTTTTCATATAATTATACCTCCTGTTTTTGTTTGTCTATATTTTAATCTAACATTGTGGAGAAATTATGGAGCCTTTATGAAGAATCTATGTTGATTTTATTCTAATTCTTTTTTCATTCGCTGATATTCTTCAGCATTAATTTCACCCTTGACATACCGTTGTTTTACTATTTCTACCGCGCTTGTTGTCTGTGGCACCCCGCCGCGAAATACAGCTTTGAACATCCAAATGGCTGCCATTATAATTAGAGCGGCAAATGCTAGGTGAATAATCATGCCGAACCCCATGCCTAACCAGCCCAGTGAACCCCCGCCAAAACCACAACCCATCATCATAGTTTGCACCTCCTTCGTTTGGTTTCATTGTATCTAAACAATGTGGAGATTTTATGGAGAAAGTGTGCATCTTTTATGTTTATTTAGCGGTAGCCTTACAGTAAAAGTACTGCCCTGCCCAAGTTTGCTTGTTACACAAACTTGGCCGCCGTGTACTGTCACCATTTGCTTAACTAAGGCCAATCCCAGACCGGTACCACCGCTTTTTTTTGATCTAGCCTGATCAACTCGATAAAAATAATCAAATATATGTTTACTGTCAGCTGGCGCAATTCCAATACCAGTGTCGATAACATCTATATAGACATCTTGTTCGTGCCAACCTGCTTTCACGGTTATGCTGCCATCCGTGGTATAGCGGATGGCATTAATTATTAGATTGTAGACCATCTGCTGCAACATAGCATTATCTGCCCATAAATGCGGAACGTTGTCATCCACGTCTAAAATTAATTCTAAATTCTTTTCATATGCCAAGGGTTTTATCTTCTGTACTACCTGGCTCAGCGTGGTATTTACTTCAACATCGCTGTATTCAGGTACCATCTGTCCGGCTTCTAACAAAGATAAATCCCGAAGCTCCCCTACCAATTTCGTTAACCGGTCCACCTCTTCAGTCAGTGAATTAATTTGTTCTTGCTCTGGTGAAATAATTCCATCAGCGATACCTTCTAAGTTTGCTTTCAGAATTGTTAATGGCGTGCGCAGTTCGTGCGCAACACCTGCTAAAAACCGTTGTCTAAGAATTGTATTGGACTTAAGCTTCGCCGTCATTTCATTAAACGCTTCCGCTAATTGTCCTACCTCATCTTGCCGCTCAATAGCAACCGCTGTATCAAGGTTACCTGCTGTGACGTTATTGATAGCTTTATTAAGATTGATCACAGGTACAGCAATACTACGAGCCAGGTAGTAGCTTACTATCGCACCGATTAGCAACATAACAACGGAAGTCACCACTAGCGAATGCCGAAGCGATGTCATAAACTGCCGTTCCGGCATGCCCATCATGGCTGCCATACTGCCATGATTCATCATCATGCCATGCATCCCACTCATATATAAGTACGAGCTAAAATTCTCAGATACCTGATAATTAACAACAAACATTAGTCCGACTACTACAATAAATGTTGTTGCAAAAACAGTAATTGCAACCCGGGCAAGCAAACTACGCATTTTGTTCACCTGCCAATTTATAGCCAACGCCATAAATAGTTTTAATATAATGCGGTTCATCAGGCAAAGCATTTAATTTTTTACGCAGGTTTTTAATATGCGAATCCATCGTACGCTCATAGCCTTCAAACGCATAACCTTGTATATTTTCAACCAATTGAAGCCGGGAAAAAACCTGACCGGGATGAGCAAGTAATAGTTCCAATAGTTTATATTCTGTTGGTGTTACTTCTATAGGGGTTCCGGCAAGAGTGACAATATGATTATTTTTATTCAAAACCAGTCCGCCGATTTGGCTAACGCCTTCCTTGCTTTCCCGTTCAATAGGTTGTAAGCGGCGGAAAATCGCCCGAATCCTGGCAATCACTTCTTTGGGGCTAAATGGTTTAACGACATAATCATCAGCACCTAATTCCAAACCGATAATTCGATCCATTTCGGCATCTCTAGCTGTCAGCATGATGATAGGAACAGCGCTGGTACGTCGAATTTCTTTGCATACCTCCCAACCATCGAGACTAGGCAGCATCACATCGAGAAGGATTATATCAGGTTCAAGCTTACGCGCCTTATCCACCGCTTCTAAGCCATCCTTTGCTGTTATTACCGTATAACCCTCTTTTTCTAAATATGCAGTCAGCACTTTCACTATCTTTTCGTCATCGTCCACAACTAATACTTTCATATTACTCACCCCATACCTTTTATAAATTACTCAGCTATAAAAATCACGCCCTGCTAGAAGCAGAGCGCTACAATAACTAGCTCACTTTTACTATTTGTTATATCCGAAACTGCCTCACAGCATTCGCCAATAAAAGTGACATTTGTGCCAGCCTCTGGCTTGAAGCTGCCATTTTTTCCATTGATGCCGACTGTTCCTCTGTTGCTGCAGAACCTATCCTCTTTTCTTTGCTACTGCTAGTATACATTTTCATTATGAATAACTTATGAATTTTTCGTGAACAATTTGTGTCATTTAGAAATATTTCGCGGCTATTAATTTAAATCCCCCATTCCCCCAAAATGGCTGATGCTTGCAAAATGTGCCTAGTCGAATACCGGAAAAGGCTTACTGCAAACAAACCCGCCACTTGAGCATTTGCTTAAGTAACGGGTTTTGTTTGACTAGCGGTAGCGGCACGTATCTGAGCTTATTTCTATTTGAATAGCAGAGAACTGAAAACTGTATTCCTTGCTAATAATAGATGACGCCACATTTAAAATTGTTTGGCTATTACCCTCAGACTCAATTAGTAAATGGCAGGTAAACGAATGAACACCAGAAGTAATTGTCCAGACGCGCAGATCATGAATGTCCAATACCCCATCAATACTTTCGAGTAACTTTCTAATTCTTATAGGGTCAATATGTTCCGGCGTTCCTTCCATCAGGATATGAACTGATTGTTTGATTACACGCCAGGCTCCCCGTAAAATTATGATTGCAACTACGACGCTAATAATAGGGTCAGCAACGTACCAATTATAATAATACATCAGAATTCCAGCAACAATTGCTCCTATTGATCCAAGAGCATCACCGATGATATGAAGATAAGCGCTTCGCATGTTAAGGTTATCTTTGACATCCCCCTGGCGTAAAAGTGCCACCGCGCTAAGTACATTGGCAATAAGTCCGATCAGAGCAATCGTCATCATGGTTCCACTCGCCACAGTCTGGGGTTCTAAGAGACGCTTATATGCCTCGATCATTATTAGACCCGCGATAACAAATAATGTTATGCCGTTAATAAATGCCGCAATGATTTCAAAACGGTGGTACCCAAATGTTTTGCTTGAAGAAGGTGGTCTAGCTGCCAACCACATAGCAAATAAACTAAGCAACAAAGATGATACATCACTCAGCATATGTCCTGAATCTGAAAGCAGTGCCAAACTATTTGTTATTAGGCCCCCAACGAATTCTAGAATCAAAATTATAGTTGTAATTGTGGCTGCAATGACTAAGCCCTTTTGGTTACCTTTTCTTTGCTCATCATGATGCGAATGCATGACTATACCTCTCTCAATTTATATTTAAAATACCTGTTCATTTATTTTTTGGAGTAAATTAAGCAGTTGTTCTGCTTCTTCTTCAGAAAGGACCGAGAGAATTTGATCGGATAAGCTCGTATGGTACTGATGGTGCTCGTCGTACGCTTGCTGGCCTCTAGGCGTTAAAGAAATGAGGTATACGCGCCGATCTTCTTTTATTGGTTCCCGAACCGCGTATTTTTTCTTTTCCAATCTATCGACGGTTACCGTCGTAGTACCTGTTGTCACTCCCAGTCGTTGCGATAATGTTTTCATATTTATTTTACCGAGTTCCCCCAGCGCTTCGATGGCATGCGCCTCAGAAACGGCAAGATCACTTGCACGAATCACTGAATTTTCCCATGACGAAAAACCATTGAAAAAAGTAAACAGCTCATTGGTTAATTGATCCCTCACAGCAAACATCTCCCCCATTACTTTTATTATATGATTATTTTATCATCTTATAGTTTGAATATCAAACATTTATTTTTAAAAAAATGCGCAGTGCTACACCGGTTATGCTAGCTGCATAATAGGCCAGCAATTGAAGTGGTGCTACGTCGAAGATCGCGGAAGGAACTTGTCGGTAGCGGGATGTTTTTTCAAAGGAGTATGCAACTTAACATGGAATATATAACCTATAAAGTATTTTTATTCCATTAAGAAGGTGAGGCGATAGCATTTTCTTCAAAAAGAACCTTTTTCAAAAAATATTTGAGAGGTGGCGAACTATGCGTATGAAAGTGCTAAGTCGGACTGTTGTTTTATTGGCTTGTTTCTTCATTATTACTTCGGCGTTGCCTGCTAATGCTTGCTTTTCAATAATAGTGGGCAAAAATGCTTCGCAGACAGGTGAAATAATATTGGCACACAATGAAGATAATGGCGGGCCACTGGTAATGCCACAATATAAAGTACCGCGTATGAAACATATGCCGGGCGAAATGTTAACTCTGGAAAATAATGCAGCAAAAGTTCCGCAGGTGCCTGAAACCTGGTCCTATATATGGTCTGAAACCCGTATACCTGCACCTGGCGCTTCTTTTAGTGATTTCTTTATTAATGAATGGGGCGTAGCCGTTACCAGTGATAACTGTGGACCATCCAGAGAGGATAAACCTGAGCTTGTAAATGGCGGAGTAGGTTTTGGCATTAGAGAAATTGTTGCTCAGCGGGCCAAAACTGCACGCGAAGGAGTAGAAATAGCCGTAGAATTAATTGAAGAATACGGCTACAATGCATCAGGGCGTTCCTATCAAATTGCAGACAAGAAGGAAGGATGGATGCTGCAAATTGTCAATGGCAAGCATTATGTTGCCAAAAGAGTGGCGGATGATGAAGTAGCGTTAATTCCTAACCATTACACGATTCGTAAAGTGGATATGAATGATAAACAAAATTATATTGTTTCACCTGATTTGATTAGTTATGCTATCAGTCGAGGCTGGTATACACCTGCTGTTTTGGGTGACTACAGTGATTTTGATTTCGCACAGGTTTACCAGAACCCTACGCGTCAGAATCATCCTGCAAACATTTACCGTCATCAGCATTCCCTCGAACTTTTGCTAAAAAAATCTATTGGGCAGAAAGATTTTCCGTTTTCAGTGAAGCCTGAAAAAAAGGTTGGAATGGATGTTATCAAGGAAATAGTAAGAACTCATTATGAAGGAACGGCAGATGATGTAACAAATAGCTATCAAATTTCATCGCCCCATTTCACTAGTAAACGTGTAATTTGTACATCAACCACACAACAAAGTTTTATCGTGCAGTTTAGAGACAATCCAGATTTCACTGTTATCTGGAATGCATTAGGACATCCCTGCACCAGTCCGTATGTACCATGGTATTTAGGTATCAATAAAATTCCGGATGGATTTGGTTGGATAGATGCACAAAAAGGCATAGACAGTCACTTTACTGCCGCAGTTAATGACTATAGCTATAACGACAAACGTGCCTGGTGGGCCATTATGGATTTGCAAAATATTGCTGATCCGCAGTATGGCCAGGTAATAGCGAAACTAAAAAAATCCAGAGATAATCTTGAAAAGCAATATGTAAAAGAACAACCTGTTTTAGAGGGAAAAGCACAAGAAATATATAAGCAAAGTCCTGAAAAAGGAAAAACCTATTTAACGCAATACACTAATAAGCAGGCTCAATTAGCTGTTAATACGGCTAAAGGTTTATATAATGAACTTAATGTAGTAAAAATAAAAATATTGGCCGATAAAATCAGTCAAAATGATAAACAAGGTCGCGTTTCTGTAGTAATATATTCAACTAAAGATTTTGATGCTGGCCAAATTGATGCGTCCACACTGGCACTCGGTGATGCCTATCGCAACTACAAAACCGATTGGGCACACCCCCTGCATACCCGGCTTAAAGATGTAGATAATGATGGGCGTGTTGACATGATTGTATCCTTTAACGCAGCAGATGCGGCAAAATACGAAAAGCCCCGCTATGCCGACATGTGGCTAACAGGTAAGCTGGCAAGTGGCAAAAGATTTGTAGCCAGAGATTTTGTAGAAATAGTACAATAAAACCTAATGTCGCCTAGCGATAAATTTATATCACTAATGCGATAGTCCCGTTCGCTTACGCAATAAAACAGCGACGCCGTACTGCTCTTGGGCGCCGCTGTTTTTTCTTTCCCGCTATTTAATCACGGTGAGATCTTTTGTATGATGATTCAGTACTTTGCAGCCGTCCTTCGTCACTAATACCAGGTCTTCGATCCGCACGCCAAATTTCCCTTTCAAATAGATTCCCGGTTCAATCGAAAAAATCATTCCTTCTTCTACAACCATATGGTTTGCGGACGATACATCGCCGAAGTCATGCACTTCGATACCGATGCAGTGGCCAGTGCGGTGCGTGAAGAATTCGCCATACCCGGCTTCTTCGATCACACTGCGGGCCGCTCGGTCGATGTCAGAGAAGCGTACGCCGGCCCTCACCGCCGCGATCGCATTTCGGTTTGCTTCTTTGACCAAATTGTATACTTTTTCTGCTTCCTCCGACACCGACTGGTAAAATACCGTCCGCGTCATGTCCGAACAATAATCATCCTTGCGACAGCCGATGTCGATGACGATGCAGTCGCCCGGCTGCACACAGGTGGCATCGCTCGTGTGGTGCGGCTCTGCTGCCCCCGCGCCGTACGATATAATCGGATCGAACGAAAACCCTGCCGCACCAAGTTCTTTGTAGATGTCTTTCAGACATTCGACCATTTCGATTTCCGTCCGTCCGTCTCGGATTTCTTTTTGAATCCGGTCCATCGCCAGATCATTAAGGCGTGACGCATTCTCCATCCGGCGCTGCTCTTCTTCGTCCTTGCACATCCGCACGCAGTCTACAGCGAAAGAGCCGCGAACCATCTTCACGCTCGGGTTGATTTCCTGCAGTTCTAGCAGGAAGCGGGCCGGCCAGCTGTTATCGATACCGAGTACACCGCTTGCCGCAACGGCCCCATTCAGCACGGCGACAGGGCTTTCTACGTCCGTAAAATACGTCACCGGTATCCCCAGATTCTCCGGCTGCTGAAACATTTCATGCACAAACAGATGGCATTTTTCGGTCTTATCCAGCAGCATCGCCAACATCCGTTTGCCGGTATTGATCCACGCGCCAGTAAGATAGAAAATTGTCGCCGGATCGCTGATTAGCAGTTGATCCATCTCCATCGCGGCCATATTAGCCGTCGTTTTTTGTATGCGTTTTTGATTATTCATGACTCTTCCCCCTTTTTTTATGAAAAGGGCGTTTGCCGGCACCAAGCACCCCCGAAAACACCCTTAAATGAGTTATACGCCGACCGACCGGGTTGTCTCTCTTTCTTCTCTGTCTTCCAGCAGGCGCACCAGCTTCTTGTCAGCTGCGAACAGTACGATCGCCGACACGAACAAAATGACGGGTATCACGACGTACGACTGCATGATCGGATAGGACGAAGCGATCGCATACAGATAGCCGTAGGACTTACCGGCGATAAACGTGGCAAAAATCCATACACCCATCAATGCCGAATACAATTTGTTTGGGGCATATTTGGCAACAAAAGAATAGCCGAGCGGCGAAAACAACATTTCACCAATACTTAAGAGCACGCCAAACGCCATTAACCAAAGCAGACTGGCCCTGCTTACATCCGGTGCACCTACGCCCCGCGACAGTTCCGCGCCAACCAGCATTAAGAATGATAGTCCCAAGAAAGCGAGACCAAGTCCCAGCTTTTTGAACAGGCTTAAATCTCCGCCCGGGCGCTTTGACATTTTGAACCATAACGCTCCCAGTATTGGACCGAGCGCAATGCAAACAAAAGAATTCAGCGAATCAAACCAGGACAACGGCACTTCGAAACCGCCCAGCTTCATATCGACAAACTGGCCGCCGTAATCGTACGCTGCCAGATACGTCAAATACCAAAACATCCAGAATATGACCGAAAACAGCGACACCATCACAATTGCAAATACTTTTTTCTTTTCCGCTATCGTCAGCGGCTTCGCTTCGGTTTCAACTTTCTTTTCAATGTGTTTGCCGGCTTTAAACGGTTTTTTGCCCGCTTCGCCCAGGAATCGCAAGCCGAATAGGAATCCGACCGCCGTAATCGCGCAAATCAGGCCGCATACTTGGAATGATGGCCGAAATCCCTGGACACCGCCCTGTGCAAACGTAGTGGCGACAAGAATGCCGACTGCCGTTGTGCCGATGAAGGCACCGATATTTACGAAGGAATATTGTACGGAAAAGGCCGAATCCAGTTGTTCTTTATCTTTAAACAGTGCGCCATTGATTGCGGAAACATTGCCTTTAAACAGACCGGTTCCAATCGCCACCAGTGCGATCATCAGATTCATCGCCTGCGCATCCTGAGCGCCGCCGCCGATGAAATAGCCGGCCGCCATCAACGCCAAACCAACCGGAACGCAGTAGCGCGCGCCGATGTAGCGGTCGGACAGATAGCCGCCGAAAATCGGAGCCAGATATGTAAATGCGACCAGATTGGACTGAATCAATGCCGCCTCGACCTTGGTAAGTCCCAGACCGCCTGTCACAACGGTAGCGGCAACAAATACAAAGATCAGATACTTGGCCGCATAATACGCCATCCGTTCAAACATAAATGCCAAACAGCAAACGTAAAAACCAAACGGACGTCTGTTATCCCCTGCAATTTCGCCCATATTTTCCCCTCCTGTTTTCGCTTGTATTTATATCGCCCGCGTGTACATTTTAAGCCAGTCCCGTTCTTCGTCGCTTACATGCGGCGCCAACTTTTGGTAGACCTGTTCATGATATGCATTCAAATACCGTTTTTCCGCGCCGCTCATTTCTTCCGGATCAATGGCGTCCAGATCGATAGGCACAAACGTGACCGGCTCCATATGCATGAATTGACCGAACTCGTTTTCTTCCCCCCGGCAAATAATCAGTTCATTCTCCAGCCGGATGCCGTGTGAGCCTTCAATATAAATGCCCGGCTCGTCGGTAATTACCATGCCCGCCTCCAGAACATGTGCTTCGTTTTTACCTGGCGCGCTGTACCAGCGGAACCCGCTCGGCCCCTCGTGGATGTTCAGCAGATAGCCGACGCCGTGCCCAGTGCCGCATTTGTAGTCGAGATTCAGTTCCCAAATCGGCTGCCGGGCCATAATGTCCAAGTTGTACCCTTTACAGCCATACAGGAAGTTCGCGCGCGCTAGGTTGATCATTCCCCTCGCCACCGCCGTAAAATGTTTTTTCAGTTCGCGACTCACTTCGCCAATCGCTATCGTCCGGGTGATGTCGGTCGACCCTTCCAAATAATTTCCTCCGGTATCAGCCAGGAACAGGTACCCTTCCGCCAGTTCAGCATCCGTTTCCGGCGACGCCGAATAATGCATCATCGCCGCATGTTCTTTAAAGGCACAGATCGGGGCAAAGCTGGGCCACAGATATCCTTCCTGCTCGGCGCGGAGTTCCTCCAGCTTTTTCGCGACACCGATCTCCGTGATGCGTTCCTTTCCCACCCGGGTTTTCAGCCAACGCATCAGCTGGGTGCAAGCCACGCCGTCCTTAATGTGCGCTTGTTCGATATTCGCCAGTTCCACCGGATTTTTCACGGCTTTAAACAAGATTGTTGGGGTCGGTGCTTCGATTTTCCTCACGTTTTCCGGTATATTTTTGTACAACGCGTAATTGATCCGATCCGGATCGATCAGTGCCACGGCCTGAGCGCCAAATGTCTTGACCGTCTGGTAAATTTCGTTGTACGGGCGGAAAACCACACCATCGTCGACCAGTTTTTCCTTTACCTGCGCATCGAGACGGCTATCGTCAATGAACAGTTTTACGTTATCCAGCGAAACGATCGCATAACAGAGCACTAACGGCGAATACAGGACGTCGCGTCCCCGGATGTTGAGCAGCCAGGCGATGTCGTCGAGTGTCGTCAGTACGTGATGCTCGGCTCCCGCCTCCTGCATTGCCGCCCTGGCCCGCTTCAGCTTAGCCGCCGCGCTCTCACCGCAATACTTCTCATCTAAGACAAACACCGGTTCAGCAGCCATTCGCGGCCGATCTTTCCAGACCGTATCGACAAGGTCATAGCCGTACTCGATGCCAGCCTTCTTCGCCGCCAGCAGTTTTTCATACTCCTGCCCGTCACGCATTGCGATCAGCCGTCCATCGAAGCCGAGTTTTCCGCCTTCCGGCATCACGTCTTTCACGTATTCATACACCGTCGGCACGCCGGGATTGCCGCTCTTGAACAATTGAACCCCGCTGCCTTCAAGCTCCCTCTCCGCCTGGATGAAATAGCGACCGTCCGTCCACAAACCTGCCTCATCGGCCGTGATCACCGCAGTTCCGGCCGACCCGCTAAACCCGGTAAGAAACGCTCTTGCTTTAAAATGCTCGCCCACATATTCGCTCTGATGATTGTCGGACGACGGCACAATGTAGACGTCGATCCCCTTCTCCTTCATCAGTGCCCGCAGCTCGGAAATTCTCTCTTTTCTCCTCATAGATATCCCTCCCCCTATTTCTTTAGATAAGTTTGCCTTTTTTCAATCACCACCTTAAATAGCATCAATACATGCACTTTTATGTAAAATTACCCTCTCGACATCGCTACTGCTGCTCGTTAGCTTGCAATGCTTCTTTTCTCCGCCGGTCGGTAGGGAACTTGTTGGAATTTATATTTGTCTGAATACTGTGAATTTAACCCATACTGTAATTATATTTAGTATTACTGTAAAAGTAAAGGTACTTTTTCTTGACGCACGTCGAATATAGGCCTACCTCACTTGCTTGTATCCCCATCTTTCTTGTTCACTGCTTTTGCCTGCATTATGGGTAGGTTCCAAAGGGGTCGCAGCTTACACTTTAAACAAAACGCGGAAGGAGCACAAACTGTTCCTTCCGTGTTTTATTTGCAGGTGTCACATCTACGTTCCCGGCAGATGACTTTGCCGCCGAATTTTGTTACAATAACTTTAGCTTTACGAATTCACAAACTTCGGAGGACGTCTACATGGTTACTGAAATCGGGGAAAAAATCGGTGCACTGCGCAAAAGTAAGGGACTTACTTTGAAAACGATGAGCGATCATTGCGGCCTTTCGATCAGTTTCCTGTCGCAAATCGAAAATGGCAGTTCATCGCTCGCGATCACCTCGTTGAAAAAAATCGCGGACACACTGAATGTGCCCATCACATATTTCTTCGACTCTCACGAAAACTACAACTACTATATCCCACTGGAAAATCAGAAGAAATGGAGTATCGAAGGCTCTCCGTTCGAATATGTGCGACTGGCCGGCAATTTTCCCGAAACCACCTTAGAACCGCTACTGATGACGCTGCCGCCGCACTCAACACTCGGACAGGTGTTCAACCATCCTGGCGAAGAGTTCGTGTACGTTTTGGAGGGTCTGCTTGTCGTCGATCTGGAGAACAAGCAATACCAGGTTAAGTCCGGCGAATCACTCCATTATCCGTCAACACTATCTCATTCCTGGTCCAATCCGAGTTCGCAGCCGGTTCGGGTGCTGTCGGTCTCTTCGCCGCCGCTGTTTAAATAATCCGCAGAGAAAAAGCGGTATACTCTCTTATGTGGCAGTCAGGACCACCCGAAAAGGGAGAGGCTTGACATAATTATTTAAAGTACCAATGGGGGCTAAAGTCGTGGAATCTATGACTTTATTGTGGCGGGAGCGTGTAGGAATCGAACCCACCCAGGACAAGTTAATGCCCCGCGAACGGTTTTGAAGACCGCAGGAGCCACCAGGCCCCATCCGCCCCCGTGAATAATAATCATCTAATAGCAATACCATAATCTATGACTCAAAATAAGTTAAGTTGGTTCTGTTTTGTTACTCCTGTTTATTCTATTCAAGTTCATCCTTGCTCAAATCACCCGCAAACTTATCAAGCTTTAGCATCATGCCGTTAATATCCTGAATCGCGCCAGCCACGCTAGTAATAGCCTCGGCAATTTGTGTTATAACGCCATCCAATTCTTTTATACGTTTGTACATATCTTCGCCATCATTCTTTATCACAGTTAAAATGTCTTCAATTTTTTTTACCGAATCAGTACTGCTGGCAGCAAGATTGCGAATTTCTTCGGCAACTACACTAAAACCGCGTCCTTGTTCACCAACCCTTGCGGCTTCAATGGCTGCATTTAGTCCTAAAAGGTTGGTCTGCCCGGCGATAGTTTGTATCAACTTGATTACCTGATCGGTTTCCATGGCTTTCTCTTGAAAACCCTTGGCAACATGGGCAAGGTTGATTGTAACTCTTGAAACCTCTTCAGTTTGCGCAGAGATCTCCTGGGTAGTGCTTGCTAGTATATTAACATTCTCGTATAAATTTCCGGATATATCCTTTATCTGATTCTGCCGTGCAGGGGTACTGTCTACACAAATTGATCCGATAACTACATTTTGCTCATTAAAAATAGGTATGGCTACGGCAATGAAGACTTCACCAAACATATCCTTATCTCCATGGATTACAGTCCGGCGTTTCTCTTTAATGGCAGTATGCATAGCACTTCCCGGCTTTAAAGGAGTTCCTGGCACAATTTTTAGATCCTGTTTTGCACTAGGCTTGTATAGTCTAAACTTTTCTGTGTCAGATACCATAATACTAACTTGTTCCATAAATAGGCTAGGCACTAAAGGCACAATTTCTATAATTTTGTTCAAAATTGCTTCATCTTGAAAGCTCACTTCATAATCTCCTCAAAATATCATCTTCTTAATGACCCATTATACTTTTCCATAAGCGGGGATATTCCCGCTCATGGAAAAAAGGTAGTTAGCTTATCTTAGGCTGATATGTTTGTATCAGCCTTTTTCATTGCTGAACGAAGCATGGTGATAGCAGTGTAAATAATTATGCATACAACCATCCATTTAAGAGTTTCCAACGGAAGTTCTTTAACAATATAAGCGGCGATTAATACGCCAATACTACCAGCAAAGGTAATAGCAATAGATGCTTTAATATCATAAGCGCTTTCTTTAACAAATTTAATACTGGCTGCAGGCATCAGAAAAGCGCAAGATGCCATCATAATCGGGAACGCAACTTTAGGACTCATGCCTAAGGCATACACTAAAGCCATACAAGGCGCATACAAACCAATGCCGATAGTCATAAGGGCACCTAAGATTAGGTTACCAATAATGCCCGCGATGAGAGCTCCGCCGGTAAGGCCAATAGCAGAACCACCAACAGGCATAATCTTCAAGAGGCCGGCCAGGAACACAAAAGCCACAATAAGCAGGGATATACCCATACCCATTTGGATTTTCCTTTCCGGTAATTTAGCCACAATACCGGCACCCATAACAGCACCTATAGCAGACGCAGCAATCATTGTAATTAGGGTAATCGGCTCCACTTCAATAATGGTAATAAACAGCAATGCTTCTATTACAACAGGTATAGTCATGCTGACATTGAGAGTTCCCGGAAACAATCTATCAGGTACAAGTTTAAAGAACTTAAACATTGCTGTAGTTGGGGCAAAGCTGCCGATACCCAGCGTATCAAAAAAGTTGGCAATAAAACCAACACCTGAAAGGCTTGCCCAGCCAACGTTGGACATAGAGTCCTTGTTTTTTAGAGCATGGGTGAAAAATATATAACTGAAGGCTATTGTTATCGCACCAAGGGCAGCTTGAACGAAGGCAACTAATGACATAATTTACCTCCTGCCTTTTATTATTTAAATTATTAAAGGAGTTTTAGATTTTTTTTTTTGCATTTTGCTCAACGCAAGATGGATGCTTAACCTAATTGAAAACCATATTTCAAAGGGTCCTCTGGATCAATGACATACTGACAACAACCGGTAATATAGGCACAACCGGTTATTTCCGGAATGATGGCTGAGTATCCAGCTATCGTGGTAGTTTCAACAACTCTTCCTTTGAATAATGTACCTGTGACACTTTCATACACAAACTCTTCATTGAGACCCAGTTTGCCTTTGGCAAACAAGGTTGCCATTTTCGCACTAGTCCCCGTACCGCAAGGTGAACGATCGGCCTGACCATCGCCAAAGATGACAACATTCTTGAAATTTGCCTCGGAATTAGTAGCAGTATCATAGATTTCTACCAAATCAATGCTGCGAATATGTTCTTTTTCTGGATGCTGTACCTTAATTTGCTCATTAGCAGCCTGCTTGATGGCCATACCAATTTTAATAAGTTCACCAATATTCTCAGTTGAAATCTTGATAGCTAAGTCTTTGGCATTAACTATGGCAAAAAAGCTGCCACCAAAAGCAATGTCGGCCCTAACTTCCCCCAAGCCCGAGACTTGGAGCTTAGCATCGGCCTTATATAAAAACGAGGGTACATTCCGGATGGTCGTTGATTTGACTGCGCCGTCTTTAACTTCTAATCTGGCCTCAATTAATCCGGCAGGAGCTTCTATCTTTAGTCTTGTAATAGGCTCTACCGGAGGTACCATGCCAGTTTCAACTGCTACAGTTGCTGCACCAATTGAACCGTGACCACACATATTCAGGTAGCCACCGCCGTCCATAAATACAATACCGAAATCAGCCGATGGATCAATAGGACTGGTAATAATTGAGCCAAACATGTCACGATGCCCGCGGGGCTCATGCATCAATGCTGTACGCAAATAATCTAGATGCTGTTCCAAATATTCCTTTTTTGCACTCATAGTGCATCCCGGTATATTGGGAACACCACCTATAACAATACGGGTAGGCTCTCCCATAGTATGAGAATCAATCGCAGTTATATTTCTGCTAAACCTCATTTAAATTGCGCCTCCAAACATTTTTTTAACAACCGAAGTGCTCTAACGGTGTCAACTGCTGAAACTGTATTCTCGCCCACAATTTCTGTTTCTTTGGCTTCCCCTGACTTATCAAGATCAATGATATTTACCATATATTCATTTTCAACAACGAAACCGTCAGCGGAAAAAGTAAGCCCCACGACAGGAATGTTTTGTTTCCCCAGTTCCTCCATATGTGCCGCAAAATCAATATGCTGATTGCCGTAGCCCTCTGCGTAGATTAAAATCCCATCCACATCAAGAGCATCTGCTAACACTCCAAGGCGTTCTGCCCCATAGAATTTTTGACTATTATCCTGGGGACTGCCTATAATAGCCACACCTACTAGGTCAATACTCTCATCCTGCCGGGTTATTTCGATTAAGGGGTCACGAAAGTGATGTAGTGTAGTTTCCTTCATGGACGGTCCAACACCCATAAAATCCTCTCCTATGTTAACGAATGTATTCCACCGTCTTTTATTTCATTTGGGGTCAGTATAATCGGAATATTGCCCAAATCAATTATGGACTTACCACCTTGAACCCCAGCAGGTTCAGTAGGCAACAGAATATTGTCATGCATGGCTCCCTGACCGCACAGCTGCTTGACAATCAGTATTCTGGGTTTACCCCGGCGCCTTTTATCCTCGAATACTGTTGTCTTTACTACTTCCTTAGCTGGCAACGTACGCAGCACCGCGCGAATAGTTTCGATAAAAGAATCACATAATTGGTGGGCGGATATCGGGCCACGACGTTCCATTCCTGTGCCCTTTTGAAGGACGACATCCATGCGCAGGATAATATCCTTGGCATCTGGCGTTCCTGGCATACCGAATTTAACTCTTTCAGATAATATGCCGTGAGAAGATCCAAATTCTGCAATTTGGCGACCGTCTTCATCGATACCTGTTAAAAATATCACTACGCCGCTCAAGTACCGGGTTTTACCGTACCCTATACTCCCAGATACCTTAGTAGCAATTGGAATTATATCCATAACGCTATTTGTTTGAATATTTCGGTAATTCGGCTCAATAATATCAATTGTTACTTTTTTTACTAACGTGTTTTCCCGCAGCAGTGGAATAATCAAGTTCTGATCCACATACAGCGTCTTGTCTTTTATATCAGTTTTGGTTCCTAGAGTTACCTTATTTACACTAAACTCTTCAATAATTAGTTTTCTTAGAACTGTTGTCTGTTGGTTATCCAGCTGAATGCTTTCCGTTGGAGCAGACTGAGTGCGCTGTCTTTGGGCAGTTAATAATCTTTCCGGCACATCAATGGTTATGCCTTTGGCCTGAGATACGTCGAGCTTCAACAAACTCTCATCTCCAAACTTGGTAATCCGGAAAACTCCGACACTCTGGAGTTTCCCGGATTAGAATCTGTTTTAGACCTTAGCCCGGTATTCGTAAGGCAAGGATACAATTTTACCGCAGGTATCAATACTTACCAAGGCTTTAAGAGTATCCTTCAGAATACTTGTTTGCATATCCTTATTATGAGGTTCGCCTACATTGGCTCCCATCGGCACCAACGGTGCCGAAACGCGCGGTGATCCCTGCTGTCTGGCAACAGGTGGTAATGCCGCAATAATAATAGTAGGGATACCAATTGCTTCAATTGACCTCTGCACAATCACGGCAGAGCGATGGCAAGTACCTCAGCCAGCGGTTAGCAATGCGATGTCTACTTTATCCTCTTTCAGGATTTTCGCAATTGCCGGACCTGTCTCATTTTCAAATTTTTGAATATTGCCGCCGCCGCCCATGAAGCCAATGAATTTTGGAGCCAGGCTGCCAATTACTCCTTCGTCTGCTAGCTCATGCAGCCTGTCGATAGGGAACATGGCGTTGATGTCTTTGTTAACATCGCTGTTATCATAGCCACCATGGGTAACCATCAGTTCAGATGATGGTGTTGACGAGAGAATTTCTCTAAAACTAAAATCACCCGCTAGGCTGAAAGGGGTCTGGGATTTGATGTGTACACCAGCCGCAGTAATAAAAGCCACTGAACATTCATTAATTGGCTTAGACACAGGTGTCCAAACTGGTGGTGGTGTGATAGGTACGTAAATCTCAGATTGTAAACCTTGCACAATAGTTAGACTCACTGTTTTACCTCCTGTTTTTTTATTTTTGACTTACGCGAACATAACTCAGATAAAACTCCACTTCGTCGTCGATTTGAAGTTTATTATCGGAGATTATAAATCGCAGGGGAAGATTTAAAACACCAAGCCGCCCGTTAATTGCAATTTTAACCCCGACATCAGTTATCTCCACGAGTTTGCCTTTTAGTAAACGCGGATTTAATTCATATTCCATTACTTGTCAGCCCCACTAGTTTCTGATTTGCCTCGATAATGGATTGATCCCATTTTCTGGCCGGAGCTTTAATCGGCACACCAGCCATTTTAGTTTTAAGCATTGCCAGTGCCCTAATGGCGTCTTCCGGGCATAATGTGTTATCACCAAGAATTTCTGATTCAAAGCCTTCCGGATTTTTATTAAGATCGATCATACTATCCATATACTTGTTACCAACTACCAAGGCTCCTTGATATGCTGAATAAGTAACTCCCACTACGCTAACACCGCGTTGCCCGATTTGTTCGATATGGCTGGCAAAATCGATATGGTTATTGCCAAAACCTTCAGTAGTAACAATTGCACCTTCAACGCCGAGTGCTTCAACGATAGCTCCAACCCGTCCTGATACATAACTCTTTTCTTCATTAATCTGGGGACTGCCGACAAATACCACGCCGACTAAGTTAATTTCCGGATCGTTTGCCATTAAATTGACTAAGGGCTCACGGAAGTAGTGGCGGGTATTTTCTTTGGAAGCCGGACCAATACAGGTTAGTGCATGGATACCGCCATCACGTACTTCGTTAGGCGATAAAACGACAGGAACGTTACCAAGATCAACATTAGGGCGGCCACCAAAAATACCAGCCGGCTCGGTGGGCAGAATAACATTGTCATGCATTGCTCCCTGTCCCATGATTTCCTTAACCAACACTACCCGTGGACGACCGGTGCGTTCAACGTCGTTATACACTACTTCATTAACGCTTTCACTGGCAGGCAGCTTTTTGAGAACTTCTCTAATTTCATTAATAATAGTGTCGCAGGCTTTGTGGGCTGCAAAAGGACCTCTTCTTTCCATTCCTGTTCCGGCGGCAATAGTTACCTGAAGTTTTACCATAATATCTTGTTCATCAGGACAACCGGGGCGGTTGTAGCGGATCTTCTCATCCATGAAGCCTTCGCAGGAACCAAACTCATGTACTTGGAGACCACTTTCGTCTAGACCGGTCAAAATTACTACCATGCCGCTCAATACGTTGGTAACGCCTTCGCCCAGACGACCTTCAACTTTGGCGGCTACAGGAACAACGTCCATAATTGTATTGCTGAAGACATGTTTATTGTCTGGAGTGATAATTTCCATTTCAAGTTTCTTAACCAACTCGTCGCTGCGCATTGCAACTTTGCAAAGGTTCTTATTGATTTCTAAAACACCGTTTGCAAAAGAAGTTTTTTCACCTAGCTCAACTTTTTTGACGGCAAATTCACGTTTAGTGAAGGTTCGCTTTACTTTGTCTTCGCACTTAATGGCAGAAGCAGCAGAAGTGCCACTAGCGCTCTCACGTACCATGCCGCCATCACTAACCATTACTGTGGGGAACTCAAGGTTGATACCCTTACCTTCTTCAATGCGAATTCGCACCATGCCGCCGGATACTGAGGTTTCCATTGCAGCTGCAGCTTGACTGCTGCCAGAGATTATTTCGGCTACGGGCTCTAGTGGGGTGGAAGCTGGTGCTTGATTAACCACACCCTCCAGCAAATTCGCCGTAAGCGGTGTTAAAGCATCAATATCTTTTAGTAATTTAGCGCCAATAACCTGACCAATCTTGAGCACGTCATCGGAAATTGTCAGTAACCCTGAATCCTCAAGATCCGGGAAGATACCGGGATCTTCAAGGTCAGACGGACTAATTATTGTGCCTTTTGTGGTCAAACAACATACCACTGCAGGGTCATTGGCATGTTGTTTAGCAGTTTCGGCAGTAATAGACATATTGTTCCTCCTTTGCAAATTAGTTAATTTTAAGCCTGCGTACCAACTTATGATTAACAGAACGCAACACATGGTCGGTATGATGGTAAACCGGCAGTTTCAGCTTAGGGGCGACTCCCATAACTGTATTAGTGCAGTCGCTGCAATTACTCACAAGCAGAACTTCGGCACCGGATTTTTTTAGTTTCAGAATCTTTTCAGCTTGTCCTGGGCAGTTGCCCGGATTCTCACACTTCATAGTTCCCCGAACATCAACGACTTGTTTACAGGATTCTACTCCAACAACTTCTGCTCCCATTTTTTTCGCCAATTCTCTAAGGCGGGTTTCCGTAGCCCCGCAGGCACAGATCAAGAGGCCTATTTTACGATTTTCGTGAGGAAGTGGTACCGTAGCCAGGATGCCGCCGCTGGTTTTGATAATAACATCGTCAATAGCGGCACTTTGCCCGGTGAAAGGCCCGCCTAAAACGATCTCGCCATAGTCGCCGTCGATACCGCCGGCAGCTTCTATAAGTTCCCTAATAGAAGTACCTATCGGGACATCCATAAAGACTTGAGCGTCACGCCCACGCTTTAGATGACCGGCAACTGTAATGTTCTTGGTTATTACCGGTTTTTTCAGATCTACGGCTTCAGCAATTCTGGCCAGGGTTTCAACATTAGCGACTACCGCCTTAGCTGCTACTGGTAACTCAGCAGGACTAAGCAAGGTTCCGAGAACTTCGCGTATAATAGCCCGTTCTTCACCCATGGGATAGAGATCAGGTAATTCGGAAATTGATATACGTTCGTCATCAATTACCGAGTTCAGAGACTTGATAGCCTGAGTATTTTTAGCCTTAATGGCAAAAATGCCTCGCGATGCATTTACAGCCTGCATAGCATATTTCAAACCAGCATAAGCAAGTCTGGGATTTTCAACTAGTTGCTTAATATTGTGTGCCAGGATAGGTTCACATTCCACACCGTTGGCGATCACTATTCCGCCTTGCAAGTCAGTGCTTAGCTTCACATGAGTGGGAAAGCCTGCTCCTCCCATACCCACTATACCGGCATCTTTGATGATGTCGACAATGCTGCCGGTAGCATCTAATGGTCGATAGGTATCTGTCTGAACTTCATCCGCTTCAATTATTACTTCCTTATCAGTAACTTCTAAAACTCTACCGTTGACACTGGCATGAATATTGGCTCCAAGACCATTGGGAGTAGCTATTAACATTCCCTTTTCTACCATATCGCCTTTCTTAACAAGTGAGATGCTAACATTGCCAATGTGCTGCTTCAAAGCAATGCGATATTTTTTTTTCATTTCTATCACCCCCCCTTTTGTTTATTATTAATACTATTAACGCAATAACCATGCCAACTGTAATTAAGGGTTAATAAATGGCAAAAACCAGGGATTAAAGTTACATATATTTGCAATTGTCATATGAATGTATTATCAGATTTACATTCAAAACCACTTCTTCCGATTTTTAATTAACATTTAAAATACTGAATCGTCATATTTTCGACACTTCTGCCTCCTCAAAAATCCTAAAAGTCCAATTTTCTACACAAAAAAAATAAAGGCGTCCAACTAACCGACATATGTCAGTTAGTTGGACGCCTTTATTTACGCTTATGTTTTTAACACTTTACTCAATACCTAATTTTTCGAGCTTGTAATATAAGCTGCTTCTAGGAATATTAAGAAGTTTAGCAGCTTTGGCTTTATTATTGCCCGTTGCCTCCAAGGCATTTAGTACCGCCTGTTTCTCAGTCTCCATCACCACATCCGCTAGCTTTAATTTAGGTTGGTGTGCAGTAGTCCCATTTATTCCACTCGTTTCTTTTGAGAAATTTTCCGGCAGCAAGGGCAATAGATTTGCAGAAATAGTATTATTGTCCGCTAAGATGACCAACCGCTCCATTACGTTTTTCAGTTCGCGTACATTACCCGGCCAATGATAATCCATTAGTACCTTCATTACTTCCGGAGCAATCTTATCTATCGCTTTATTATTGGCCAATGAATGTTTTTTTAAATAATGGTCGATCAGTATCGGTATATCATCGATTCTTTCCCGTAATCCCGGAATTTTCAGGGTAAATACATTTAGACGATAAAATAAATCCTGCCGGAAGGTTCCCTGTTGCAGCATATGCTTCATATCACGGTTGGTGGCTGATATAACCCGGATATTAACTTTAATTGGCTTGATGCCTCCTACGCGATAAAACTCCCCGCTCTCCAGCACTCGTAAAAGTTTAGATTGCATATCTAGGGGCAATTCGCCGATTTCATCCAGGAATACGGTACCCTTATTGGCAATTTCAAACTTACCCGGCTTGATCTTTTTTTGCGCTCCGGTAAATGCTCCCGGTTCATAGCCAAATAATTCGCTTTCCATTAGCGATTGGGGTATAGAACTGCAATCTACTACAACGAATGGTTCCTCTTTACGGCTGCTGCTCATATGGATGGATTGGGCAAACAAATCTTTGCCTGTACCACTTTCACCTATGATCATGACGGAAGCTTCTGCTTCGGAAAGCCGTTTGGCCATCATAATCAAATCATACATTTTCTTACTGCGGTAGATGATTTTATTAAAAATTTGATAGCCCTGTAGCTTTTTGAATTCTCCTTCGGCATACTCCAAATACTTAATCCGTTGTTTTGCTTCTACCAATTCATTTCGCAGTCGCCAAAATTCAGTAACATCCTGGTCGATGGTAACAGCTCCGATTATTTTGTCTCCTTCTCTGATCGGGATAGCACTGATAATGATTCTGGATCCTTCTCTTGGGGAATGTTCTACATACTCAACGGTTTGTCCGGTCTTAAGCACTTCAAGGCCAAGGGGAGTGGGGAAAAACAGCTCAATGTGCTTTTGTACTATTTGTTCCCGTTTAATTCCATATAGCTTTTCAGCACTTCGGTTCCAATAAATTACTATCCCTGTTTCAGAGATCACGCATATAGCTTCATTGATATTTTCTAATATATTTTCCAGAGAAATAGCCCATTGAGTTTGGACCAAGCCATCTTCTTTGCTTTTCTCCTCGAAAATATTTAGCTTAGCTTTCATATCGCTTCTCCTACTCGCAATATACATCTTTGAATATTTTAAAATCTAGCTGTAAACTTAGAGGTCGTCAAACTATCATTTAGAGTTCTAATAGCATATCTTTGATTACACTAATGCATCCTTCTAATTTCAAGTACCGAACTTCACCAGTCCGCCTGATTTTGCATTCCAGTAAATTATCTTCTAAGGTTTTAGCCCCAATAGTAATTCTGAGGGGATAGCCGATTAAATCGGCATCTTTAAACTTCACGCCGGGGCGCTCATCGCGATCATCAAAGGCCGCTTCCACCCCTGCTGCCGTTAATTGGTTATATAAGGACTCTGCAAGTTCTATTTGACGGTTGTCCTTGCTATTAACAGGCACTATGACTACATGATAGGGAGCAATAGCTGCCGGCCAAATAATGCCATCTTTATCATTGTTTTGCTCAATGGAAGCAGCCATAGTCCGTGAAACTCCAACCCCGTAGCACCCCATAACAATAGGTTTTTCAATACCGGTTTCATCAACAAATACGGCATTGAGAGCTTTACTGTACTTGGTTTGCAGTTTAAAAATCTGACCGACTTCAATCCCTCTGGCAGTAGCCACAGGATTTCCACAGTGAGGACAGGGATCTCCTTCTTTGATTTGCCGGATATCAGCAACAATTGTTGGTTTAAAATCCCGGACAGGATTGACATTGATAAAATGAAAGTCCTGTTTGTTGCCACCGCATTCTGTATTGACCATGTTCATGACGGTGTGATCGGCAACGATAATGGCTTCTTTAATACCAATAGGTCCGATGTAGCCCGCCTCACTGCCCATTTGCTCTCTTACAACAATATCATCGGCCATAGCCAAAAACAGGCAGTCCAACGTATTTTTTAGTTTAATCTCGTTAACCTCATGATCACCGCGAACCAGTGCCAAGATTGGCCCTTTATCCGTTATGTAAGCCAGCGTTTTGATGGCATGCTCAGGCTCAAAGCCCAAAAACTCTGCCACTTCAGCCATGGTTCGGCAATTTGGCGTATTTACCAGCGCTAACTCTTTTACGTCGGCAGCCGGTACCTCAATGGCTTTAAGCTCAGCCTGCTCAACATTGGCAGCATAGTCGCAAGCGGTACAATAGGCAATGCCCGCTTCCCCAGATTTGGCGATAACCATAAATTCAATGGAGCCGCTGCCGCCAATGGCACCGGAGTCAGCTTCAACCGGACGGTAACTCAACCCGCAGCGTTCAAATATCTTGCAGTATGCGTCGTACATTTTCCAATAATTTATCTCTAAACCTTCTTCATCTTTATCAAAAGAATATAAATCTTTCATGATAAACTCTCGTCCACGCATTAGACCGAACCGGGGTCTAATTTCATCTCTAAATTTATCTTGAATTTGATATAACATTAATGGCAGCTGGCGATAGGATTGAACATCAGCCCGTACCAGTGATGTAATAATTTCTTCATGAGTTGGTCCGAGGCAAAAATCTCTAGAGTGCCTGTCTTTTAACCGGAACATCTCATCCCCATAGACAGTCCACCGGCCCGTTTCTTTCCACAATTCAGCCGGCTGGATAATTGGCATCATCAGTTCTTGCCCGCCTTTGGCATCCATTTCTTCCCGGCAGATTTGTATGATCTTTTTCAGTGTCCGCCAAGCTAACGGCAAATAATTATATACTCCCGGCGCAGCTTTACGGATCATTCCAGCTTTTAGCATAAGTTGATGACTGATAATCTCAGCTTCAGACGGAATCTCCCTCAACGTGGGTGCGTATAGTGTCGAAACTTTCATACTAATCCTCCCTCACATTATACTTCGATCAAAATATTTTTCATCTCCTTTTTCTATATTATTTTACATATTCCTCCTGAAAATAAAAGTATTTCCAATTGAAATTGTTTCAATCAGCGATTCAGGCGGGGGGCGAAATTCTCCTGTGGGTAAAAAGAAAAAAACTGTTAGAACAGTCCTTTGGCTTTTTTATAAAAATAAGACAATTGTAATAATAATGCAAAAATAGTAAGTAAAGATACATTTTTTTAGAAAAAGCACACTTTTGTTTGTTTGTGGTAAAATAATGTAAAAAACAATACTATAATGAACGAGGTGCAATTTTCCGGTGAATCTAATAATATCATACTAAGGAGTAAGCCATTGAAGTATTTGATAATTGGAACGGCAGGTCACGTGGATCATGGTAAGACTGCGTTAATAAAAGCATTAACAGGTACAGATACCGACCGTTTAAAAGAGGAACAGGCGCGAGGAATCTCAATCGAACTAGGCTTTGCGTCTTTACAATTGAATGATAAAATTCTGGCTGGTATAGTTGACGTGCCAGGTCATGAACGGTTCCTAAAAAATATGTTGGCGGGAACTGGCGGCATCGATTTGGCGGTTTTAGTAGTAGCCGCTGATGAGGGAATTATGCCGCAGACAAGAGAACACTTGGCTATGCTGCAGCTCTATGGGGTACGGCATGGTGTAGTTGCTATTAATAAGGTAGATAAAGTAGATCAAGAATGGCTGGCAATGGTAGAAGAGGATATAAAAGATTTGCTGAAGGGAACCTTTTTAGCGAATACGCCGCTGTGCCGTGTATCCGCAATCAGCGGCGAGGGTATTACTGATTTAAAAGCGAAACTAACACAACTGAGTGAACAACTAACCCCCAGGGATTCCGAAGCACCATTCCGACTTTGGATAGACCGGGTTTTTGCCGCAAAAGGGTTTGGTGTTATTGTTACCGGTTCTGTATTAACAGGACAAGTCTCTATCCGTGATATGTTGCAAATTTACCCTACAAATGATGTTGCCAGGGTAAGAGGCTTGGAAAGCCATGGTGTAAAAGTGGATACCATTTATGCCGGCCAACGGGCGGCTATTAATCTGGCTGAGGTAAAAAAAGAAAGAGTAGACAGGGGAATGGCTTTAAGCGCGTTAGATCACAGCCAGGTAAGTGATACTTGGGATGTCATTACCCAGTGGCATTCTGAAGTGAAAAGCGGCACTAGAGTGAGACTGCACATCGGTACGGGGGAACATATCGGACGTCTTTATAGCTTTAAAAATGCGGCCCCATCTTATATGAGGCTAATATTAGAGGCTCCCCTGGCCGCAGCTATAGGTGACAGAGGCATTCTCCGCTTATATTCTCCTCAATACCTGATTGGTGGCGTAAGGCTGGTTGCCCCCGGACAACCCAGCAGGACGTTAGGGCCAGCGCGTCAGTCGCTGGCTGATGCCTTGAGAACAAATGATACTAAGCAAATTATCTATCGCTTAGTAAGCGAATTCCGGCGGCCGGTATCTAAGGCTGAAATACTAAAGGTTTCAGGCTATTTGCTTGAGCAACAGGTAGTGACGATACTCAGTGAGTTAACGGCAGCAGGGGCTATCAAAGTTTTGGACGGTTATTATCTGAGTAATGAAACCTTGCAAGAATTGAGCGATACGTTAAAGAGCCTCTTATCCGATTATCATCGCGATCAGCCAGAACGCGGTGGTGCGCCGCTGGAAAGCGTGAGACAAAAAATGGGGCTTGACGAAAAGTCGTTTAATCTTTTAATTGCCTATTGGCAGCCATCAGAAATCATTACCAATAACGGCAGCGAAATTGCCCTGCCCGAATATGCCGCTAAACATACCGACAAGAAGCTGAGTATTAGAACTCAATTTGAAGCGGTAATATCACCTGACGAATTACTGACAATAGATGTTGAATTGTTAAGCGAGAAATTACAATTGACCCGCGACAAGGCTAAAATGGTTTATGATTTATTTACCGGGGATGGAACCTTCGTCCGTATCGGCGATATGTATTTATATAACAAAACTATCGAAAAAGTGGCCGGTAAGCTACAGCTCTATTTTCAAGAGAATCAGACCATTAATGTTGCCGAATTTCGTGATTTGTTGCAAACTTCTCGCAAAATAGCTTTGCCGTTGCTTGAATATTTCGACTTGCATAAATATACCATTCGTAATGGCAGCCAACGTGTAATGGGTTCAAAATTAAAAAATTTTAATATTTATTTATAACCTATGATTAGCCCCCGAAAAAGCACATCTGAGAAAAGGGGAAGCAAATTAACCTTTCGGGTGCAAGCCAACCACCCTTTAGGCAGGAATTTGACTTTTTTCATGGAAGATTGTGTAATATATCTCTTAAATTGGAAGAAGGAAAGGGGTTTATACTATGGACAACTTAAACGAGAAAGTTGACAGTCTACGTGATGAACTGGTTGCTGCCGTGCAGCAGACAGTTCAACTCCGGAGTGTCGAAGGAGACCCAACTGAAGAAATGCCGTACGGTCCAAAGGTCGCTCTGGCCTTGTCGCATATTCTTGGTCTCGCGACCGGTCTGGGCTTTACTACCCGCAACCTAGACGGTTATGTTGGTTACGCCGAATACGGGTCCGGGGAAGATTATGTGGCAGTTCTGGGCCATTTTGATGTCGTTCCTGAAGGAAGCGGCTGGAAGTACCCGCCGTACGGCGGCGAGATCCATGAGGGCAAAATATACGGCCGCGGCGTAGTAGATGACAAGGGCCCTACTCTTGCCGCATTATATGGGTTAAAAGCGATTAAGGTCGCCGGCTTGAAACTGTCCAAGCGGGTACGTATCCTCTTCGGCACCAACGAAGAAACTGGATGTAATGAAATCTCCCACTACCTTAAAACCGAGAAGCCCCCGGTCGCCGGATTCACGCCGGACGCCGATTATCCTGTTATTTATGCCGAAAAAGGTATTATGCGGTTTGCCCCAACCAAAAAATTAAATCCCATAAGCGATGGATCAGTCCGCGTTAAACGGATTAAGGGCGGCGAACGCCCCAATATTGTCTGCGGTTATGCTGAAGCGACCCTGGAAGCCAGTTCTCCCGACGCAGTCCTCAAGGCCTGCACTGAATTCGCCCGGACAAGCAGCGTCAATATCAAAGCAACCGCAAACGGTAATACAGTACTTATTCAGTCCCATGGCGTGTCCGCCCACGCTAGCCGGCCCCAGTTGGGCAAGAACGCCATTACCCAGTTGGTTGCGTGCTTGGCGGCCTGCGACCTTAGCGGCGATATTGCCGCTTATATCAATGCCATTCATCACTACATCGGTAATGAAATAAACGGTCATTCCCTGGGCATAGGATTTTCGGATGAGCCTTCCGGCAGTCTGACTCTAAATGTCGGCATTATCGACGTTAATGAGCATCAGGCCAGCATCACCTGCGATGTGCGTTACCCGGTTACTTGTAAGTTTGATCAACTAATCGCCCCTGTGGAAAAAAACTTTAATGGAAGCGGTATCGAGGTAGACAACATCACCAATACCAATCCACTATACTACCCGAAGGATCATCCCTTAATCCAAACTCTCTCCCGCGTTTTTACCGAACAAACCGGGATTCACGTCGACCCCATCGCCACCGGCGGCGGCACTTACGCAAAGACTCTACCGAATATCGTGGGCTTTGGCCCAAATTTTCCTGGTAAGAAAGACTATTGCCACCAACCTGACGAGCACATGACAATCGAAGATTTAATACTTAACGCAAAAATATATGCCCATGCCATCTACGAATTAGCGAAGTAGTAAAAAAAGGAAGTATGGCCTCAACATAAGGCCATACTTCCTTTTTTTTATTTGAAAAATTTTCTAATATCCTTAAAGTCTTATCCTTTAGTAATCTTAGTCTGAATTGCGTTTGTTTTAGGAGGAGCGGCCAAAACCGGCAAAATCAATGCCACTACTAGTGTTACGGAAGTAATAACCAATGCTTGGCTATAGTTGCCTGATGACTGACGAATACTAGCAAAAAGCATAGGGCCCATAATACCGGCGGCTCCCCAGGCAGTCAACATCCAACCGTAAATCCTTCCTACGTACTTTGTTCCAAATACGTCTGCAGCATAAGCCGGCATAGTAGCAAATCCACCACCGTAACAGGCATAAATATAGGAGCAAACAATAGTAAACATCATCATATCGCCAACACTGGAGAGGAAATAGAAAGCAACCGCCTGTGTACCAAACAGAATAAAAAAGACTGTACGGCGGCCTATTTTATCTGACACAGACGCCCAGAATAGTCTGCCTAAACCATTGATGATCGCAAAGATCCCAAGAATAGCCCCCGCTTGTTTTGCCTTTTCAGCAGCACTCATTGTACTTGGCATGAGGTCTTGTGCCATAGGCGAAGCCTGAGAAATTAACGCTATTCCAGCAGTAATATTTAAAAATAACATTGCCCATAGTAAGTAGAAGTATTTCGAATGAATTGCTTCTCCCAAAGTCATACCCGCTGAAGCTTTGCTCCCAGCCGGTGGTATCCACCCCTCAGGCACATAGTCAGCCGGCGGCTCAATCATTAACTGTGCTGCTGCAGTTACGGCTACAAGAAAAATACCTCCAAAGATATAAAATGTCATAGCGGTACCCATACTAGCAATCATTCCAGGAGAAAGCATAGTAAGTAATAATGACCCAAGACCAAATCCCATTACTGCTAATCCAGTAATAAGGCCGCGTTTGTCTGGAAACCATTTAACTAATGTAGCTATAGGTGTGATATATCCAAAGCCGAGACCTAATCCACAAACAAGACCATAACCAAGATATATCACTCCAAGTGAACCAATTTGGTCACCAAATCCGGTTATAAGTGTGCCTATACCAAAGAGAACACCGCCCATTGTAGCTACTATGCGTGCACCTTTAGTATCCAAAATATAGCCACCTATTGCGCTTGATATCGCTAAACACCCAATTGCAATCGTAAAAGTTAACGTAACATCAGAGTTACTCCAATTGTGTGCCGCCATCAACGGCTTCGTAAATACGCTCCACCCATAAACTGTGCCGAGGCAGATTTGCATAACAATTCCCGCTAAAGCAATGAGCCACCGATTAGGGTACTTTTTTCCGTCCATAAAAACTCTCCTTTCGAAGTATGGTCAACTCATGCATTCCCAACGGGAAACTAAAATAATATACATATTAGGGCAGCTAGACATCTTTTATACCAAGGGGTACATGTCCTTTCCCAATTAGTTACATGAGTCACAATGTCATTATAGACGGAAAATTCTTTATTTTATACTTCTACTTCCCGACAGGCATAAAGTCAAGGCTAAACTGTCGTTTTCAACTTCTGACGTGTCTATTAGTTTAAAATGAACTCCAACTATAGAAATATTTTCGTCCTGCGCAAAAGAAGCATGGTTTGTAACTTTTTAATTCCGAACAGAATTTGAAAAAGCACCGACGACCTGCAATAAGTCATCGGTGCTTTTTTAGTTCACGGCAAACACACCGGGGCATTTTTCTATTTTTTTATCGCCTTAAAAGCTTCCGTTTGTTGTTTAATTCCTACTTCGGTTGCAAACCGTTCAATGCTGGAAGCGCCAAAGAACCCCTCTACATTATGCGTTTTGGTAAGAACATATTGAGCATCTGCCGGTTCGGCAATGGGACCACCATGGCATAAGACAATGATATCTGGGTTAACTGCTTTACCTGCGTCACAAATCGCTTGCACTTTAGTCACACAATCATCAAGTGTTAATGCTGTTTTTGCACCAATTGTTCCTTTAGTGGTTAATCCCATATGGGCGACAAGAATATCAGCCCCGGCTTTAGCCATCTTGATAGCTTGCTCGGTGTCAAACACATAAGGTGACGTAACCAGATCAAGTTCATGAGCTTTTTTGATCATTTCCACTTCCTGGTCATAGCCCATACCGGTTTCTTCGAGGTTTTGGCGGAACACGCCATCTATAAGTCCGACCGTCGGGAAGTTTTGAACACCGGCAAACCCTTGCGCTTTTAACTCCTTCAAAAATACTTCCATAATACGAAATGGATCTGTTCCACATACACCGGCTAAAACCGGCGTATGTTTCACCACAGGCAGTACTTCCCTGCCCATTTCCACAACGATTTGATTAGCATCCCCATAAGAGAGCAATCCGGCAAGAGAGCCTCGCCCGGCCATTCTGTATTTTCCGGAGTTGTAAATTATGATGAGATCAACACCGCCGGCTTCGCCGCTTTTTGCCGATATTCCTGCGCCGGCACCTGCCCCGACAATAATTTTACCGGCTGCAATTTCCGCTTTTAATTTTTTTAGGATTTCACTTCTGGTTTGCAACATAACACATTCCTCCTATTTATTTCCGTTTTTTAACAATTCAATTAATTTGTTGGCGGCTGCGTCCGAAAATGCAGGATCATTAATATTGGCATCAATTTCAAGAATTTCAACCAGGGGATTGGTAATACTCTTTTTCAGAGTATTAAATAACATGGCATCCTCTTCCGGGCCATAAAACGGCTGGCCGGAAGCATCAATCATAGATACTCCTTTCAGCGGAAGAAGTAATGCCGCCTTAGATTGGCACATATTCAGCTTTTCTGCAATGGCTAAGCCCAGTTGTCTATTTTCATCAATAGTTGTTCGCATCAATGTAACGGTAGGGTTATGCTTATAAAAATTACGTCCCGTGTATTTTTCCGGAACAGAGGTAATTGGTCCGAAATTAACCATGTCTAAAGCACCGACCGACACTACTTGCGGTATACCTTTCAAAGCCGCCGCTTCCAGTCTTCGCTCTCCCGCCGCCATGTTGCCACCCATAAGTTCATCACACCATTCGGTTGTCGTGACATCAAACACACCTGCAAAATAGCCGTCTTTGATCAACCCTTCCATAGCTTTTCCACCTGCACCTGTAGCGTGGAAAACCAAAACTTCGTAGCCTTGACGTTCCAGGAATTCTCTAGCCTGATTAACACATGGTGTCGTCACACCAAACATGGAAGCCGCAATCAATGGTTTCTTTTCTACGGCTTTATTAACTTCAAATTTTACCATTCCGGCAATAGCTAATGCCGCATTGGTAAAAATCTTGGTGGAGATAGAATTTAAGCCTGCCACATCAACAATGGACGGGTACATAAAAATATCACTGGTTCCTACATACATTGATACATCACCGGCGGCCACTGTGGAAACCATAACTTTCGGAACACCGACCGGCAGCGCCCGCATGCCGGGAGTAACCAGTGAAGTCCCGCCGCTGCCACCACAGGAAATTATCCCATCGAATTTGCCTGCCGCGTAGAGTTGAGGCAGCAACTTCTCCAGCCCTCTGGAAAGTACATCGGTTGCTGTAGCTCGGTCTTTTCTTGCTGCTATTTCCTTAATATCGGCCCCTATCATACTGGCTATCTCCTCATTGGATACATCAACCGCCAGTTTTGGTTCAAAAACACCAGTATGAATCAAGAAAGTTTTTAAGCCCAAGCCGTGGATAATCTCTTGAATATAACTTAATTCTAGAGATTTCGAGTCAAAGGTACCGGCAATAGCAACTGTTTTCATACTAACCACTCCTAATCCCTTTTTTGTGGCGGAATTTTCCCACTAATTAAATAATACTATTTTTTCGTCATTACTTACATGTATGTTTGTCATATGTTCATGTTTTTATGTTCTGTTTGTAGGTTTCAGGAGACATACCGGTTAGTTTCTTAAATGTTTTGCTAAAATGTGCATAATCTTTAAATCCGACCATATTTGCTACTTCATTCAATTTGATATTATTGATCTTCATAATTTCTTTGGCTTTACTTATCCTAAACTGCGCTAAATACTCCGGAAAGGTCCGCCCCACTTCTTTCCTGAATAAACAACTTAAATGTGAACGGGAAATATGAGCCACGTTAGCAAGATCGGAAAATAATATTTCATGCATGTAATTGATCGCAATATATTCTTTAATGAACTCCACATAATCATAGTGATGTTTAACACCTTCAATCATTTTTACAAGCAGCTCATCTTGCGCAAGATAGCCTGTTTGTTTAAATGCTCTGGTTATATTGGTTATCGCATCCTCCGACGGTATTCTTTCAAACGAGGAACCACCGATATATCCCATGGTTGCGGTGTTATTATACATAAAATTCAGATCAAGCGGTGTTTTTACAGGTCCGCCATAGATCATTTTAATAGTATCTTTGCCTAATTCATCGCAAACATGAAAAATTTCATCGGCAATAACTTTGGCTGCCTGCAAAGACAAAACCTTCTTAGCGCCGGTAACTCCTCCCTTAGTAAGCCCGAAATGAGCGCAGATTAGGTCAGCTCCGGCCTGCAACATATCCACTGCCTGTTGGACATCAAATACAAAAGCCAAGGTAAATAAGTTTTTGCGATGGGCAATACGTATTGCCTCAACTTCGGTTTGAAAGGTAATACCACTTTCCTCCAGTGCTTCCCGGAATAGTCCGTCGAACATGCCTATAGTAGGAAAATTATTGATACCAGAAAAGCCATTAGCCCTTATTATGTCTATATATTGATCAAGGTCTATCGTTGGATCGGTCGCATTGAGTCCAAAAATTACAGGACTTTCTTTGGCTATTGGAATGATCTCTTTCATACCAAATTCCATCACCATTTCATTGCAGTTAGCATAAGGCAGCCAGCCTGCTAAAGAGCTTTGCCCCATTTGCCGGAAACGTCCGGAGTTTAGAGCGAGAAGGATATCGGCTCCGCCTTTCACGGCATACTTAGCGGTTAATCCGGCTCCAACGGCAACACCAATGATGTGACCGGTTACTCTTATTTGGGAGTTTAGCTTATGTAATAGTTGTTCACGCTCGAAAGCCATTTGGATTCCCTCTTCCCGCATAAGGCGAATTATATGTAATTCATTTAATATAGTATAAACCCCCCCGGAATATCCGAGAGGGTAGTTACTTTATTGGTCAAATTTGACAGCTATTATTGATAAAAATCAGCTATAATTAAATAGGACAGAGATAGCTCCTCTGTCCTAAACTGAATACAGGAGGTGACGCTATGTGGATTTCTCCACGAGTGATTGTCTGGTTGATTATCGCGCTCACGATAATCTTGCTTAAACCAGTGGCAATCACTGTTTGGCTCAAGTAGCCTCCAGTATTCCTAAGCCAAAACGCTCTGTTACCAGCAGGGCGTTTTGCTGTATTAACCTATGTTTATTATAACCGATTTATGCGAGATGTAAAAGTAAATTTTTACTTTTCATTTGCAATTACTTTTTCCATTCGGCTAAGACGGAGGTGGAAGATAGTTATTTTTCTTTTTGGTTGCGACTAATATCATATATTGAAAAAGGAAGTATAACCTTCTTCGACAGAAGGTTATACTTCCTTTACATTTAAATGTACTGAACAAATAAAGTTGTACACTATCGAGCTGAGTATTCCGGTCTCAAAGTCATCACCTGACCGGTGATTGGAAATCAGTATACCGACTAAATGGAAATCAACATACCGGCAAACAGAAATCAATAATTGCTTGTCCTATAATGAATTTATACATCGAATGATGTAAATTCATTATTAGGAGGGTCAAATTTATGACCAAGTACAGAGAAATCCTTAGGCTGACAAGCCTAGGATTCTCACAACGTAATATCATGCAAAGTTGTGGTGTTGCTCAGAAAACTGTCGTAAAGATTCAACGCCGTGCTAAAGAGCTAGGAATATCATGGCCTTTAGACGAATCAATGACCGACAAATCTTTGGAAAATTTGATGTTTCCAAAAGAACAGAAAAACTTTGGGAATAAACGACTCCCCGATTTAGTCCACACTCGTAAGGAATTGCTTAAAAATGGTGTAAGTAAAAAATTATTATGGACTGAATATTTAGAAGACTGCCGACTAAACGGCGATGAACCGCTTATGTACTCGCAGTTCTGCCATTACCTTTTGCAAGATGAGCAAAAACGTCGTGCTACGATGCATATTAGCCGCAAACCAGCTGAACAGGTCGAAGTAGATTGGGCTGGAGATCCAGCAAAGATTATTGATCCTGATACTGGTGAGGTTACTGAAGCTTATCTTTTTGTCGGTGTTATGACATATAGCCAGTACGCCTATGTGGAGGCTTTTATCAATGAAAAGCAGCGTGCTTGGATTACGGCTCATGTCCATATGTACAACTACTTCGGCGGTGTTGCAAAAATTCTTGTTCCAGATAACTGCAAAACTGCTGTAGTTCATACAAAAGATTGGTATACACCTAAACTTAATGTAACTTATCATGAAATGGCTGAACATTATGGCACTGCCATTATTCCAGCTAGGATTAGAAAACCTAAAGATAAAGCAAATGTTGAAGGTACTGTTGGCAACATTTCCACATGGATAACCGCTGCGCTTAGAAATGAACAATTCTTCTCTTTGGATGAACTTAATGCTGCAATCCGAGAAAAACTCGAAGCATTTAACTTAAGAACTTTTCAAAAGAAAGAAGGTAGCAGATGGAGCCTCTTCCACCACGAAGAGTTGCCTTTCCTAAGCCCCCTACCAGCTACCTTTTACGAACTGGCGGACTGGAAACAAGCCACCGTTCAGTTTAATTATCACATATCACTCGAAGGAATGCTATATTCTGTTCCATATGAATACATCAAACTCAAAGTCGATGTGAGGGTAACTGATAGAGTCTTAGAAATCTTTTACAATCACAATCGTATTGCATCTCATAAACGCCTTTACGGCCGCAAGGGGCAATACAATACTATTCTGGAACATATGCCGCCGGATCATCAGAAGTATCTAGAATGGAATGGAGATCGCTTTAAGCATTGGGCCAAAAAAATTGGGACTAATACTCATAAAGTCATTATTGCCATCCTATCCTCCAGCCGCGTGGAACAACAAACCTATAAAAGTTGCATGGGATTACTCAAGTTAGCCGAAAGACATTCAGAATCACGTCTTGAATCGGCTTGTGAGAAAGTTTTGAGCTACACAGCAAGTCCAAGTTATAAGAGTATCAAAAATATTCTTACCACAGGAATTAAAGAGAGCTTAAAACCAGGCACAGAGAATCCCCCGAAAAACAATTATGGCGTAACACGCGGTGCAAATTACTATGGAGGTAAAGGCAATGATAAATAATCCAACAATTGATAAACTTATAGAAATGCGTTTAACTGCAATGGCCGAAGCTTATCTGCAACAAGTCTCTGATCCTAAGATGAAGGAGATTGACTTCGAAGACCGTATGGGCATGGTGGTTGATATTGAATATACCAGAAGAAAAAACAATCGCTTGAATCGCCTCATTAAAAATGCTGAGTTTGAGCAACCGGATGCCAGTATTATGGGAATCAACTATTCATCAGGACGAAAAATCAACAAAGATTTGATCAAACGCCTTGCGACTTGCGAGTACATCGCAGAATTCAGAAATATTTTCATCACTGGTGCAACAGGCTGTGGTAAAACATATCTTGCCAATGCCTTTGGCATGGAAGCCTGTAAGCATTACTACAAAACACAGTATGTTCGTCTGCCGGATCTACTTCTAGATCTCGAACATGCAAGGGATGAAGGCACTTATAAAAAAGTAATGATGAAATACTCTAATCCCGTTCTTCTGATAATTGATGAATGGCTACTTTTGAAACCTACTCAAAATGAAGCAAAGGACATTTTCGAACTCCTTCATCGACGAAGAAAACGTTCATCTACAATCTTTTGTTCTCAATACAGGCATGAAGGTTGGTATGATCAACTTGGCGGTGATGCTTCACCTCTGGCTGATGCCATTCTTGATCGAATCGTTCATGATTCGTACAAGATAAATATCGAAAGCATTGATCCAACGAAAGATTTATCGATGAGAGAGGTTTATGGATTAGATAAACGACTAAGCGAATAAATTAAGGCATTGGACTACCAAAGTATGATTTCCAGTTCCGGACTCATGATTTCCTTGTTTCCGGAACTGCGATTTCATCGCACAAGAATATTCAGCTACATAACACCAGTGTTTTCGGTGATAACACAAATAAAGTCGTACACTAACACATTACTAATACTACAATGATTTTATAAAACCTGTTGTTATTCACAAATAAAGTTGTACACTACCTACCCTTTATCTCTAACACAAACTGTATTTATTAATTGTGTAACTTCCGTTGAATCGTCTTTTCGTATACCTGTCATGTGCCGAATACTATCTTCGGTAACTGTTTCTCCCTTATTAGTAAGCTCCTCTATTGCCCAATTAACACACCTGATTTGATATTCACTTCGAGATTCAACCAACGACTTTAATAATTCTAGCGACTTGGGATAACCACCACGATATTTCATAATTGTCCCTGCTTTTGCTATTTTTAATAAATTTCCCTTGGTTAAACGAAGAGGCTTTCCCTGCTGTTGCAAAATGTTCTTAGTAGCCGAGGTGATTTTACCGCACATAGCAACGTCTAGCTCTGCCCAATTCGTGTTCCTATATTCTGATGGAAGTTTCGTAGATGCCTCTGGCATAAAATGTTCAAACCATTCTCTATCATTCTTTCTTAGCCATTGAAATTCTTTAGTTGCTTCATCAAAAATTTGTTTTCTTGTTAAATTAGGTTTTTTTTCTAAAAGAAATAAAACAGTTTTACGATATGGTTCCTTTTTTGATATGTCTATATTATAAGTACGCGTTTTTATGGGCAAACCGTTCTTCACAAGATGCTTCGATATATCGAGTTTTTTAAGTACTTGTTTTTCCGATAGGTGTTCACGCTCTGAAATTTCCTTTACCTTGTTTTCAAATACGTGACCATAGGTAAGAATGGTTCGATACTGGTATTTATCAACTGTCCCAATATGCCGAGTATATTCAAACCCACACCCACATGAGAATACCCCATACCGAATGTTATTCGATTTTTTTAAAGTACATTTTTCAATAACACTTTTGTGATAATGGTCAGCTAAAGGATTTAAACAAACCCAAGGGGCATCTCCAAAGGGTTTATACTCCAAATCTGCTTTCTGGAATTCTTCAAAAGTTCCAAACAAAAATTCAGTAACCAACAACTGCTTAATAGGATGTCTAAAACACTTTCCCCTTAACGTTTTTATAAGCCAATTTTGTACTCCCTCTTCGATAGTACAACCAATATCTTTTAAAAACGCCTCACCATAATTGTGGGAAAAATCCATTCGAAGTCTTTCAATTTGTTTTCTGGCTCCTTCCCAACTGTACCCCAACTCCATAAGTCTTGCTTGATACTTTTGTTTTACGGATTCCAATTCAAAAATATCATTACAATTTAAGACGCTCCATGCATTAATGGCAAGTCGACAATGTTTTTCGAGAAATTCTTTACTCGCAATGGGGAATTTTTCTATTGTATACTTTTTATCCAACATTGATGCATCTAGTGCCACAAAGCCTCGTCGTTTCCCAGAATTATCCACAACCCCAGCCGCCTCGACATCATAAGTTATTTCCCTATGATGAGGACATACTTTTATTCCTGGAATCTGGTGTTCCCGATGCCAGTATGGCTCCCCATATAATTCAGTATCTTTCTCTGCACATTTTAGACAGAACCGTGGACTATTCCATTGCTTCGCTTTGTCATAGTCAAGTCCCGCAAAAGCAATTTTATCTGTTTTCCCCTTAGATAGCATGCTATGGTGCAACTCTTGAAACATTTCTTTACCAGAATACACTGCATACAAGTTGAAAAGCGTATGACCATCTATAATTTCCCCAGGAGTGTAAGAATGCTTTAGAGGGGTATTACTTACAAACTTTATGATATCATTTGGTAAACCATCAGGAGGAACAGCACTACTTTGGTAAATAATGTTCATAACTTGATTAAAACCAAATCCCTCAAGACGTTGAAAGTACCTGGCTAAAATGCTATACACTGTTTCGTTAGGATATGGAGTAGGGAAATACCCATTAATCATAGCATCGCTCCATCTATATTACGCCAAATTAGGAATTATTAAATCTGATACCTCACAACTATAAGAATTCTCTTCACTTTTAACTGCATCTAGCATTGGTTGAATTAGTTTCAAATTTTCCCGAATAACAGCTCTAATTAATTCAGGTGTGATTCTCGGCATATCGAGGTTAATTGCTCGTTGCTGTGCTAATATGTAACTTTTAACAGCTACCCAAGGTATTCCTATAGATTCTTGGTATAAAACGCACACAATTTCAGATGAAAAAGGCACAGTTTCTATAGTCCATTGAAATCTTAACAATGTTTCGACCAGTTTATTCCAATCATAGCCTTGCTCTACTCGATTCCAAACTAAATTTTTTTTACAACTGCTCCTTACCGATGGAATAAATTTTTTATATACAAGCTCATATGCTTTAGGTGTACCTATTAATAAGACTGGGATACCAATGTTATTGACCAATTGAGATAGAAACTGCAAAGCTTTTGTTTGTTCCTGCTCGGAAGCCTGTAACAAATGCTGTATTTCATCAATAACCAATAAGCCAAGACCATGAAGCCTTAATATTTTTGCGGTAAACGTCGCTAATCTTTCAGTTGAACACTTCTTAGGTAATAAACTCGCATATTCAGTTTGCAAGACATAATCTACATTATTAACGATTAGATTGCATAACCCTCGAAAAGAACCATCGTGAATACAATCGATATTAAGCCAAACAAGTTGACTAAGTGGAACTTTATACTTAAATTCATCTTCTAGATGTAAAACTTGTGTGAGAGAACTTAAAGCATGTTGAACAGATACAGATTTCCCCATCCCGCTAACACCAATCAGAGTCCCTCCCGATGCTGTAAGTTTTTCGTTTTGGTAAAAGTCAAGAAATCTATCTTGCCGAAATTTCAAAATATTATTAGTAGAATATGGGTTCCTTCCTTTATATCCTTCCCAAATTAAACATTCAACTAGTGTAATTAACTCGACTTGGAATGACAAAGGGGAATAAAGCATTTCCAAACGTTTGACACAATGAATCCGAAGATGTGAAGGTAAATCTTTCTCTGCTTCATTGAAAAGCACGTTTTCAAATTTATCAATTTTAGTGGGCAATTTCCATGACTGTTTTTTTAAGCTATCCATGTGAAATTCAATCCATTTCCTTTGCTCCCTAACACCAAAGGTATTGGTATTTCACCACGTCTATAAAACTCTATTACTTCCGTTTTATTAATTACATAAGCATCATTACAATTAACCTGACCTTCCTGTAAAGTAAATATCTTTCCAAATAGTTGTATTGGCTTTGGCTCTTTCATAACAAACTTTACTGCAAATCCGTCTTCTGAAATAATACTTTCAAAATCATCAATAGAAGGTGTAATCTTCATTGTTAAGTTATTTAATGTAAGCGTATTCTTTCTTATAGCGGCTAATATATAACTCATGTTATTTAAATCGTTCTCAGTTATTTCATTGATAGCATCGAAAACTACGCCAAAATACTTTTGAATTTCAAATAAATCTGAATAAAAACGTGACAAATACTTCACTTTATTTTTTAAGTCGTCTGCCACTTCTGTTGGAGAAGGTATGCTAGGTATCTTAGTACCGTCGTTACATAAAATTATAATTTCGTCTCCCTGTAGCCATTCATTTATGAAACTATAAATTTGTTTAGCTTCTATAACATCTATATTAGTGGCAGTTTCAAAATTAAAATCAGTATCACCACCGTCCATAACTTTAAGTTTATATGAAAGCAAAACATATTTGTGGTCAAAGTCCAATTGTATTAAGTATGGAGAGCAATAAATATTACCTTGAATATGATTTAAAGCTTGTCCGCTGTTCTTCAGCAAAAAAGAGCATTCAAATGTTTTCTTCGGAATTGCTTTTAATTCTAATTCTACATTTTCCACATCATTCACTATTGGTAATTCAAAACCTTTTAAATAAGTCTTAAGGCTTGAAATTGAACCTTTGCTTATTTTAACACTATTAAAATTCAATCCATGCATGAATGCTTGTAAATCTTCCATTGGTAACTGATTATCATTGTTAAATTTGATACTACCTTTTATTGCTGAGTCAGCACATTGAACAGATTCCAAGTATAAAGTTCCATCACTTTGTATATTAAAATTGGCATCAATATTATATTCGTGTAAAATATGACATACATCAGTATGATGTAAATATCCTCTTTGTAAATCCTCAATCATATGTTTTTGTATTTCTTTATGTATTATGGGTATAAATTCTTCACCCGTCATATTAATATATTCTATGTTCTTTTTAGCCAGGTAATCTTGTCTGTGTTTTGGCAGTCGTGGACTTACAAAATAGCATTTGTTGCGAAATCCACCGAGTTTATCATCTATAGCGGAAAATATACTTTTAACATTTTCGTCCTCCAAAGAGTATCCTATAAATAATATGGAATATTTCGCCAAAAAAGATTTTACGATAGACCATATCGGCTCATCTTGTTGAAAAGCAAAATGGTTTACATAATCTGTTTTTGTGATAATAATGGACTCAGGATATGAAAAATCACCGTGAATTTTATATAGTCTTACTTTATGTACATCAGTCGAAAATGGCAAAAGAAAACTATTGGGAATAACTATTAGCTTGTCCTTATAGGCTTGTTCGAATAAAGTGTCATAATTAGTTGTGATAATTTCATTAATTTGAGGTATTTGTCGTAGCATTTCATGAATGGATAAATCTTTAGGATTTATCATAATTTCTTTTTCAAGAATTTTTATTAAATCGTTTTTATTGTCAGAACGAAGCAAAACAAACTCTTCAGAAACATCTTGCAATGTTTTTGTAACGCTTCGTAATATATCTTTTTCCTCATCTGTGCTTTGATTAATTATAGCATTAACTAAAGTTAAAGCAGAAGGCATACCCGCATAGAGAGAAAACCCCGCACCAACCCATAAGATTACTTTTTTCTCTCTAATTTTCATTATTAATTCGGATATTTTATTCATAATGTTGTCCTCTCATTTAGAAAATATATGTTAAAGCCCCTCCGAAATTAGCAGATATTATGATGTAAATATGAAAATCCGAAATCACCATCTAGTTCAAATTTAATTATCTTCCTTTTCTCTTCTCCCATTTTTTCAAATTCATCCTTTAAATAATCAAATGTTTCTGGACTAATTTCATAACCGTGATTTTTAATCTTCGTTAAAACATTATTATTTAAAAGCTTTCTAAATTGAGGATTTTCTTCTACAAAATCAAATTCTGTTTTTACTCCACACACTTTATTATGTATTACAAACCAAAACAGCCCGTAATAATTTGTCAAATTTTGGTTTTTTAACCATTCTACATCTGTTATAGGCTTACTCATTATTTGTTCCCTATGATTTATTAATTCTTGGGTAGCTTCTTGCAATTTCTCGTCTAATGACCTTATTTCTTCATCTTTTCGATAAAGTCTTACCAAAAGATAAATTACAATTACAGATAAAATACCCATAGGAATATACCAGTTATTTTGAAGCCATGAAAGTGCAAATGTACCTATAGTACTTATCAAAAATGCCCCCCATATACTGCGGGTCTCCCATATATAATTTGCTATTATTTTTGAACCTACAGCGTCCTTCCAAGCAGTACTCAGGATTTTCATCATTATGCTTCGCCCTCTCCACACCCATAATTTATACTAGACTAAATTGCCTATCGTGCTACATGCATAAAATTCGGAATTCGTTTAGCTAATTCTTCTTCTGAAGTATCGAATGAAATCACGTTTGCATTATCTGGGATTTTGATTCTACTTATATGTATACCAGTATGACATTCTTTGCACCAAATATTTAAATAACCAATCCTTGTTACTAGATTTCCAACATACTGATAATCTATAGAATGGTTTTTGCATTTGGGGCAAGTTGATTTCACATGACTATTCCTATTTACGCTATCAACAATTTCTTTAGCTAATTTTAACCATGCCATATGCATAATTTTACCTTCTCTCTGTAAAGCTATCTGAGTCTAACATCAAGGAAATTGCAATCATGCATAAACTCATTAAGACAATCTTCATATTGCTGCCTTAAAAAATGAAGCGAAGGGACATTTTCTAGCCATTCAATATCCCTCCCGATATAGTTAGGGCGTCCTGTCCTGTCTATCCCAATCCGTGTCCATTGTACCGATGTATCAGTATATTTGACCTCACATACAATAATTGTACAGGAAAAATCCAAATCATCTGGGCATATAAGCATAGGCACTATCGTCGTTTTAGTCTCACACAATTTTGTCTTTATCCAAACATATTCTTGTTCTTTTGGATTTACAAGCCATCCTAACCAAGTAGGAATTAGACCTAAATAATTCTTATCATCAAGCTTACTCGACAACCATTTATCAAGTCTTATATCATCAACGAATATCATTAAATGCTCACCATTTACATATTCTGTTGTTGTTAGCTCAGCTTTAATAAAATTCAATATATCACCTCTGTCCAAAAGAAACTATGTTCTACAGGCCCACTGCCCTTCTTTGATTGTATATGTCTATACTGTTTCCCCAAAATAGACTTCTTCAATAATTAAGCAAAACACCAAAAATATCCTGCAAAATAAAAATCCTGCTCACTTATATAAAGGAAGCAGGATTACCACGTTCGAATGCCCGAGAATAACCAAAGCACTCTTTAAATAGTTTTCTACCAATATATTTATAAAATTGGCTGTATTTATCTCTGTAAAACTCATTCCAATAACTAATCATTCGCGCATAACTTTTGCAAAATAATTTATTGTTTTCACGGCAAAATTTCTTAAAGCATTCCGTATTTTGTTCTTTTAATATGGTATAAGTCATTTCCAATATTTCAACGACATATTCATCGCAAACTTTTACGATATACGGAATAGCCCAATCCTCATATTCCATTAATAGCAATGCTCGTAAGTGTCTTTGGCGAACGAAACCATCACAACTCCTTGAGTAAATACAGTGCAAAACCATTTGCTGATGAAAAGTCAATTTATTGAGCGTTTCATCAGCAACATCCAAGAAGTAAATTCGATAAGGAAATTCAACTGTTGCACCGTTTAAAAGGTACTCGATTTTGTCTTTAGAAACTCCAATGAAAACATTATTATACGTTTCAGTTGGGATTATTTCTACTACTTTAGATACATCTTCATATAGTTCAATTGGAAAACCAAGTTGAAACACTTTATAACTTCCTCTCTTGTAAAACTCAATAACGGAAATTGTTATACATTATCATTTTGTATTTTTCTAAAGTATCTCTATTCACAAGAAAAACCACAAGTCTATTTGTTTCGCGAGTTGTCGGTTTTAAAAAAAGAAGATATTTTGAATCAGAAATAGGAAGTTTATAAACTCTCCCAGAATGATATTCAACCACTGTATGATGCAAAAATACATTTACGTAGTCTACACTATCCAAGTCATGCGTTCTATCAGGGATTATTGAAATAGTATTTTCAGAAATCTTTACTAATCGTTCATCATAAAAATTCTTTAATATTCCCTGCAAAAAATAATCTTTGGAAATGGGATAATTTATATTTAAGACACCTTCTACTTCCGTAGAAAAGATTAAATTTAATGTACTATTAAATGCAGGAAATATAGCTTTGCGTCCAAAAATCCAATCTCTATAAGACAGAGTATTAAAATAGAGTATACTTTGGACAGCTATAATTACCAAGGCTAGAATTATTATTGTCACATGCTTACTTAATTTGCCTTTTCTTCTCTTCACTTTTAGAATTCGTCGAAAGGCTCCGCCAACTAAACACATAATAGATATTGATACAAAAAAGAAAGCATACTGCCAATTACTATACTTATCAGAAAGTATTACAATAAAAAATGCAAAAACCGAGATAGTTACGGCATATTTATTTCTCTCAAAAAAAATTAATCCTTTACTTTTAGCTATCGCAAATAATTGGCTAAAATTCAAATTATAGACACGTACTTTGTGTAATAAATCTAAAAACCATTTAATTAGAAAAATAAAATATCCTGGTAACAGTATTAATCCAGCATTTGCTATTCTTTTTATAATCGGTAATTCCCAATTATTTTTCATTTCAGCAAAGTAATTATATCCGAATATCGTTGTAAATATTAAGTATGATACAACAATTGAAAACACAGGATTTTTTAAACGTATGGTTTTGTAAATCATATATGGTACAACTATTATGCAAAACGGAATTAAGACCAATATGGTAAAAATAAGTAGTGCTACTTTTTGATATGAGCCAAATAAAGCAACATCAACAATAAATTCTCCAAAAGAAAAATCCAATAACCTTGTATATACTAAATAATCATTGAAATATATTAGTATAACAAACAATAATAAGTAACCCTTGATTTTACTTATTACAGAAACCAACTCTCCTAAGAATGACCACCCGCTACTTGAATTTGTTTTAGTATTTCCCATTTGAATTCTCCTAATGAAACCATTTACTATATCTTAATTATCCTTATAATACTTGTCCCAATTATTATAATCCGTTAATTCATCAAATTTGGGATTTTGCCTCTCAATAACTTCTATTATTTCCGCTGCATCCAGGTTACGTTTTATATACATTTCAAATACTGACGGTGGTTCTGGATTTTCTATATCACCAGCAACCAGATTAGAAAGAAATCGTTCAGCCAAGCTATTATAATAATGTTCGGCATCCTTTACTGGTATTGAACATTTTATAATACATGGTGTTCCGAGTTTTCTTAAAGTAGGTACGATTATTTTGTCAGCTTCATGGTCCCCATACACTCCCTCTCCCCCCCACGAACGAAAGAAGCGATAAATTCCACCAACGTCATTTTTCAAAATTGACCGATTAGCCAAAAAGCAAATCCGACCTGTCCGAACTCCATGTTTATTTTGGAGTATTTCATTAATATCTTGGCTATTAATTAGGTAATCAAATTCCTCTTGTAATAGATATCCGTATTTGTAAGCCGAAGTTAACCGTTCTTGAACTAATTCTTTCGATAAAATCTTCAGTCCATCTTTTTTTATATTTTCAATTTCATAATCAATTAATTTTGTACAATGATAAGCAACGATATTATTGGATTAAGCCTACTGCATTGCAATGATTTATCCAATTAACAATTTCTAGCGTAGCTTGCTTTACAATTTCCGATTGCTTTTTTTGAAATTTTAAGTCTGCAATTTCAGCACATGAATTAAATAAATAATCATTTTTCATAATGAATTTCTTATTAATAATAATTACAAATACAAAATTGCTCTATTAAGATTTATTCGTATAACATTCGCCATTTATTACCATTTTTCCTGTTTAAAGTGTAAAAAAGCAGGCTTCTGCCTGCTCTTGTGCGCTTAATTACTAATAAAAGACAGGCGAAGAAGAAAAAAGTTCACCACTTTTTACTGAAAATCATGAAAAAATCTCCCTATTGGGGAGACAACATAAAATTCACGATATATGCTATTACTGCTAACCAAATAAAAATAAAAATACCGCCTACTACCCAATTCTTAGGTTTACTTCCTGGTGGATTAGTTCTGGCATATTCCCTGCAATCTTCAATAATAGGTTCAGGGATTAATTTTAGTGCCAGCCAAATTCCCAGTGGTATTATTATAAAATCATCAAAGTAGCCGATAATCGGAATGAAGTCAGGTATTAAGTCTATTGGACTTAGAGCATATCCAACGACTAAAGCAACAACTATCTTTGCCAACAACGGAGTTCGAGGGTCTCTTAGTGCTAAATATAGAATGTATACCTGGCTTTTTAATTGCTTAACACGTTGTTTAAAGGATAACCAAATATTAGGTTTTTCTTGATAGTTTGAATTCTCCATGTTTGTCTCCCTTATCATATTTGACTGTGATTGCATTTTATATAATGCACATTGACTAGCCCCAAAAGATGAGTTCTAACCCCATAACAAGCAATAGTAAAGTCACGAATTTTACAAATGTTTCTTTAGGCAGTTTTTCAATGACTTTTTTTCCTGCCCAAGTTCCCGCTATCATAGCGATACCAATAAATAGTCCTAGTTTTACTGCTTCCAAACCTATACCCAAGTATTTTTGATAGACAATACTCTTAGTGACGTGCATAGCTACAGCAGTTACCGCTTCACTAGCTATATAGAATATTCCTTCTATTTTTTATTCGCTCCATTGTGTTTTATTAGCAGTTAATTTTACGGCATTAACGGTTTGCTATTAGTCAATAAGTTAGGTATAATGCAAATATAACATAAAGAAACGAGGTGAGAAGAATCATGCTGAATGGAAAACGTCTTCTAAAAATGGCTCCTATCAGATGCTACAACAGATTTGTGACAGAGGCTTTGCTTGAACTTTGTCCTATCGAAACCAAAGCCGCCGTTAGCGCAGTAAGGTCTTCTCGCTTTTATACAGCGTTAAAAGAAGACCCTCAAATGGTTATGCATGACTCTCCTGACGAATGGGCTGAAAGTGTAGCCAATCAGTTTAATCTTTGTCGCAGATAAATCACAAAAGCTCTAAACATCGTGATATATGGCTTCTACGTTTAGTACTATACTAAATGTTCCGCTAAGTAAAAATACTATTTACAGTTCCCTTTCTTATGCGTATACTAATGTTATAATAGAGGTCGCGAAGCCTACCAAAATCGCTTTCTTAGAGGTTTGTAAAACCTTCCAAAATTACTTTAATAGGGGTTGCGAAGCCCATCAAAATCGCTTTAATAGAAAGCTGAGATTTTTCAGCTTTTTTGTCTTCTGTCATAGTGGTTACTAATCATAAATACAAAAAAGTAACCGCTCCCTCGCTAAGAACGGTTACTTTTTTCGTAGAAATATGAAATTTAGCTAACCATCTTTACTAGCAGTTTGTGGGCTGGCGTGTTAGAGCACGTCAGTCCTTTTCTTATATTATACCCACATATCCAAAAGATGTAAAGTTATAGCTTGGCTCGAACTGCTATCTTTGTACAACCAATTATACATTTTCGTTCTCACGTTTTAGGTCAGCAAGAGACACATATTCTTTTTTTCCATATTCATTTTCAGCTTCGGAGACCAGACGGTCCAATGCTTGACTCATCTTCGTTTGATACTCTTTAATAGCTACTTGATTAACGGGTTTGCCATCCTTGGCAATATCCGCAAGGATGAGGTCTTGTAACTCGTCTGAAATTGTACGAGGTTTCAATACAATTTGCTCTCCGTCCACAATTATCTTAATTCTACTGCCTGCACCGAGTTTAAATTTATCGCGAACCTCTTTCGGCAGGACAAATTGCCCTTTACTACTTATAGTTACGTCATATTCCGTCATACTGTTACCACCCCCGCGAGTAAGAAGTAAGAATTCTTATTTATATTATGCTCTAAGTATCCCGCAAACTCAAGCTCGGTAATACTAAACAGGGCTAATAAATTAATCCCTGTTTTAACTATAGCTTCCTCTCCCTTTTTGTTCGAGGTCTCTACTTTTCAGCAGAATTTACGATTAAATTCCTATTTCAATATCTCTTATTTTCTGGAGCCAATTGAAATTGCTAAACTTAGGATGGTAGACAAGTCGCTGCGACTTAGATGGCTTCAAAAAAATCCCAAGGCGTATCCATGTATTGGTACGCATACATCGATTCTTCCTTTTCCATTGCCCGATATAACATATCAAAGTTTGCATGAGCAATCAACGCTTGTTGTATATCCTTTCCCCATTTGTTCCATAAACGTGGCGAAATAATAATAGCATCAGACCATCGTGGCATTTGATTATTGAGATAATTTTTCCGCTCTTCAATTGATAACATCATGAATTGTTTAGAAAAATCCATATAAGAAATATCATTACTTGTAAGCCAAGACCAAATACAATATGACTTCTTATCTCCAGGGAAAATATTTAGATATATATTTTTGATAGGCATTTCAGCTAAATAATCATTAATCTCATTTCCATTGATGTCATGTTCCAGCCCGTTCATCATTGAAATAGCAAACTCAATATTATATGGAATTTCCCAAATTTGATATGATATTTTTTCATAATCACCATCAATTAAATATTTATCAAACAGTTCCTTTTCCGTGTCATTGTCTTGTGCCGCAAACTGATAAGCATTTATTAAATCAAAATAATCCTGAGTAGGCGGAATTGGATGTCCTTTTTGTTTCATTTTTCCTTCTAGTAAAGCTACAGAATTAATTTGCTCCTGCTTTTTATGATAGTGCCAAGCAAGTGTACGATAAGTTAACAGAAATACTTGTTTGGAGGTTCCGATAAAATCTTTATCTTCTATGTCTTGAAATAAGGTTTTATCATGAAAGGAGCAGAATCCACTAAATGTAGTTGCAATTTTTCTCCCTTTACTTTGTGCATCCTGAAAAATTAAATTTGAATTACCATCCATTGATATTACATGACCATCAACAGCCAATTTACTTAATATGCGGTTGTTTTGAATCGCATGGGCTTTAATTATATTTGATGAACATTCACTTTTAATAGGATGGAGGCATTGTTTAATCTTAGCTTCGCGTTTTAATGTATCTGATGCCTCAAATAATGCTTCCATGTAATTTTGTTCGAGACAGCATTTTTTATATTTCTTGCCACTGCCACAAGAACATAATTCATTCCTTCTATTTTTCATATTTTGACCTCATTTATATATTATGTTCGGGCAAATAAATTTTTACTGAGAATAGATAATGTTTCTATTGCATTTACAAATAAAAAATTAATTAGCTACTTGCTTTAAAATTCCAGGTAAATTTAAGAAACAATTAACATACGTGACTAAATCTCTACCTGAATTATTCATTCGTATTCTACTAGCTGTAAAAAAGACTTGCTTCTTTGCTCTTGTAACGCCAACATAAAAAACACTTAACTCTTCTAAAAATTTAAATTCAATTCTACTATTAATATTTATTTTGCAATTTTCCCCATCAATCAAATTATGCTTAAAGTTACATATTCCGCATAAACTTGGATAGTTCGGGAAACAATATTGCTCCATATCTGCCATTATCACATATTCCCACTCAAGTCCCTTAGCGGCATGTATAGTTGATAAAATAATCCTATTAGAAACAAACTCCATGTTCTGTTTTAAAGCTCTACTTTCAAGAGTATCTTTAACAAATAAAATCTTTTCTTCAGAGGTCAAAAATGCGTATTCTGTTATAATACGGTCCAAAAATATTTTTAATAATTCATATAACGAACTTATAACCAAATAATCTTTGTCTGTAGTTTTAATATTTTTCTGGATATCGGCTAAATACTTTTCAAGTCGCATCTTAGTGATTCTTTTATCAATAAAACTTTTTTCAAATTCATATAGACATTGGTTATGAAACTGAATATAATCGAAATCGTCTTCTTTAAATAATCCGTAGAAAAAATTGACGTTTTTTTGTTTAAGTTCTTGTATTAAGATATCGGCATTAGCATTTCTACCTCGAAACAATATGGCAAGTTTTGCTTTTTTATCATCGTTTAGCAAATTATCTGTTTTACTAGAAATCCATTCACCCTTCTCAATTTGATTATTAAAAACTCCTAAATGTACCCGAGCATCTTCAATACATGATGGCTTGTATGGATTTTCGGCATTTAAACGTAAGTTTTTATCTAATAATAACATATCTTGATTATCATGAAATCTATAATTCTTCTCAAGAGTTATTTTTGTCATACCAAATTTATTTTGAGCTTTATACATCAAATTAGGAATCGCACCGATAAATCCGTAAATTCTTTGCAAAGAATCACCGATTAATATAACTTTTGTATCTTCTCCTATTAATTTAATTAACAAATTCCAACTTAATAGATTCGTATCTTGAAATTCATCTATTAAAATTACTGGATAATATTGTTGATAAAATTTAAGAATCTCTGGATGTTCACAAAATAATTCATATACTAACAGTAAAATTGCATTAAAAGGCAAGTAATTATTGGGTAAAAAATGGTTGAAAATATACTCTTTATATTTATTTTTTAAGTTTTTTGCCTCTTTTCCATGAACATTTTTAATTGCACTATTAAATTCCGATATTTCTTGTGCCTGGTTAACAGATAATCCTATTTTTAATTCATATAAATATTCAGCATCACTATCATCAATATTTTTTATGTTATCAATATTTTTTAGGTTTTCATTTAATAAATAACCGTATAATTTTAAAATTTTTCGGCAGAATCCATGATAATTTGAAATAAAAATTTTATCATTTAATTTAACTGGAGAATAACCATCTATATCCATCATCTTTGGTATTTGTTCCGCTACATCTTTTTTTATCTTATATGCTGCATTAACACTAAAAGTAAGAGCTAGTACCCTTTTAGGACTAGGTATACTTTTACATGCTAATAAATATGCAATTTTACTAATCATAGTTTTTGTTTTTCCATAACCTGCTGGAGCTTCAATAATTAACCTATTAGCTTCCGAGAAAACGGCTTCCAATTGCTTTTTATCTCCGTCATGCAGATTAGTTATTTTTTCTTTAATAATATCTTGAATATCCATCACTGAACTAACTCCTTAGCTCTGGTGATTGCGTCGGCATATATTTTCGGTATTTCACTTTCTTCAATTACACTGCCAATCGCACGCCCTAAAACTGTCGATTTATTAATGTCTAACCAACTTAAATACATAATTTTTAGCAACTCGACGTTTGTTTCTTCAACTTGAGCAAATTTTGTATCTTCAGTCAGTTCAGGACATTCTAATTCATATTCCTGTATAGTTTTATTTAATTTCTTGAATTGAAGACTTCTTTCCTCACCTTTATTATCATATAAAACTAAAATCTCTTTTAACGTTTTAAAATCTTTCTTATCGTAATAGTATTTAACCAACTCTTCTTCAAAATCCCATTGTGCTGTTGAATATAAATTTGGAAGACGACTTAGTTTTGCTTTTTTTTCTTCATATTTATCTTTATCTATAACTCCAACGCTCATAATTCCAAATTTATCAAATAAACTCATTAATGGCGAAATCGAATCCGCTCCAGATGCCTTAATTATACTAATTCCTAATTCATCTAAATCTATATTCATTTTTTCCGCGAATAGCGGAAAAGCTCCAAATTCACTTTCACCTTCTACGATGATAACGCACTTTGAAAAAAATGCTTCTTTTACGTAATGCATGTTCATTAATAAATGTTTTTCTTCTTGCTGTGGAAGCGCAATTTCGTTTCCACTTTTAACTGTTATATTTCCAGTACTATCTTTATAAAATCTTATTATTTGTTTATAATCATCCAATATCATATTAGGAGAATGGGTTACAATTACTGTTTGACCTATAAACTCGTCAATATCAAAACATTTTTTTATTACTTTACTAAAGTCTTCATCGAGATTTTGAATTATTTTCATTAAATATTTTACTAAAGTTCTTTGCATATAAGGATGCAAATGAATTTCAGGTTCATCAATACCTAATAAAACGGGCGTATATCTTTTCCCATTTTCGCCTTCAAAAATATTCTTCTGCAATCTATACTTACTCACTTTTAATAATCTCTCTAATATTGATAATGTCATTAAAGCTGTAAATTGAATTCCACAACATCCCGAACCACTTAAATCAAATTTCTTGTTCTCTGTCAGAACTAATAACTTTGATAATACATCTTCTTTTTTATCATCAATAGAGGCTTCTACTGAAAAATCTTTTAATGGTTTTATTTTATTCAAAACTTCATTTACAGATAGACATAATTTATCTAGTTTAGTATCATCAATAACTTTATTGTCTTGACTTTGATTTTCTTTTAAATATTGCAAAATTAAGAAATTAAGAAAAGCCCCTACCCCACGTTTTTTATCAAAATTCAATTCATTATTTGGGTTTCTGACAGAATTATAGCTTATATAAATTAACGATTTAACTATATTAGACGGAATATTAAGATTTGTTTCCTTGTGATAAAATTTTATAGGTTCTTCTATTGTTTCTTGCTTGATAAGTAAATTAATAATACTGCTGTCCGTTGGGTCAAATAAATCTTCAAATACTCCTTTTTCAATATCTAATAAGGATAGTTTTATATTTACACTAATTGGTTTATTTATATCAAAAAAATCATTTTCTTTAAAACCAGTAGTATTAAAAATTATTTCCAATAAATCTAAAAGATTAGACTTACCTAATCCATTTTCACCAACTATAAAATTATTAGTATCATTTAAAGTTATTTTTAGATTGTTTAGGTTTCTAAAATTATCAATATTTATTTCCTTTAATCTCATGTAGCACCCAAACCTTTCATTTACTATAATTCCACTTATTTACATTTTATATTAAAAATCATAAAAATACTACATTATATATAAAAAATTAGCAAGCTTACTGCTTGCCTAAAATGGAATTTCAGTTTCTATATCATTATTACGCTCCTTCGTATTATCCTTTTGTTGCTTATTCATAAAGAAGGTATTATAAACTGCCGCTAAATTAATTGCCAACTTCGCATATTCTTCACTTATTTCAACAACATCATTTCCTTGTCCGTGTCCCGCAAGCCTATTCCGAATAAAGCCTAATGCCGTGAAAACATTATCACCAAAGCCCTTAATCACATCTGGTGGTAAATCATCAAAATATCCTTTTTCTGTCGCTTTATCTACTAACTGTTTCGCAGTACCTTTTTGCTCACTAAGTACAATCTTTAAGGTACTTTCAAAACTTTTACATGCATTATGAATTGCAGATTTGTAATCTTTCGCCATCAACGTGTTTTGAGCTTCGTTAAATTCTTTGATTGCACCATCAAAACCTTTTATTCGCATTTCTTCAACCAAAGGTGGTATAATTTCTTTTTGTATAAAAGAAAAATCAATCTTTATCATGAATCCATCCAATAAACGCCACGGAAATATATTTTCTTTAAAAGTTTCATTAATGGCTCTTTGAAATTCCAGTTGTTCTCCATTCGATAACATATCATGCCAATATTCAAGAATATCAAATAATTCTATCCAATCGCATCGCCAATAATAATCAGTATCAAATTGAGGATAATTTTCTTCAGGAAATATATCCTTTTCTTTAATTATTCTTTCTCGAACTTTATCAAACATATCTACTGTTATCGTGAATGTTGGATTATATCGCATCGGACTCTCTAATGAAGGTTCGTTAAATTCATTTAACAAGCTAAAAATCATCCGCTTTAGCCTATGTGCATCATCCTGTGATAAAGTATCTATTTCTTCAACAGGTATATTGTATCTTCTAGAAAAAGGTTTCATCATTATCACTCCTACTTCACGCTGCTCGTAACTTTATTTTCAGCCACTATTGTTCTTTATCTTTGACATTACGATAATTAAATAAAACAAAATCATATCAATTTACTTTATCGCAAGACTTCCCTCATTAAATTCAAAATCACTCATATCAACACCTCTTTAGAAATTAAAAGAAAAGAAGTACTATTTGATGCATTAATGCACTTAGGTTAATTTGCGAGTTTGTTATAAGCATTATACACCGTATAGTCATACGCCTTCTTAAATACACATATGGCATATATTTATTCAAAGTTCTTGCACTTCACATTCAATCCAGGACAAATTAATACTTTCTCAATATACTTTTCTATCTGCTCTGAATAACCTTTTCGAAGTCCTGCTATTCTCTCTATTTTCCACTTTACTAATATCTCATTTTTTTCTAATATGCACTTTACTCCCCAGCTAATTCTACGCATTTGAAATTCTTGAACAGATTCTGTTACCAGCTTTATATATTTTTCCGTCATAGGCATTTTACTTAATTTTTTTTCAATCCACGAAAGCATTCCCGACAGTTTACCAATCTTTGTTTTTGTTATTCTGATAGGTTTGCCATCCATCGCGAGCAATTTTGACACTACTGACCTTATTTTACTGTAGGCTAATCTATCCCGCTGGTTCCAATTGACCAGTCTATTTTTATGTTTTCTGTTGGTTATCGGAGAATTTTCATTGAGCCATTCCCTGTCATGTCGGTAAAGCCAAATATATGATTTGGGAATTATTCTTCGTATTTGTGTCTTTGTCAGTGATGGCTTTGTTGTCTGTTCATGTAACCAAATTGCACGATGAGTTGCTCTAACAGTTTCATCGCCAATTGTGACAGTATTGTTTAGCGATTCTAGCATGGAATTATTTCCTTTTGTTAGTCTGATATATTTTATTGCTGTATTGGTATCAACCTTTAAGGTACGAGCAATCTGCCTAAAGCTCATCCCCCTCGAATGAAGCTCTAATAACTTATTATGCCACACCTGACCAAACTCCTTAATTCTTCCAATTTTAAATCTATCCGATTCACAAACATCGGGTCCTCTTCGCGAGTAGACAAAGCCGCAATCGCATAAAAACGTTCCAACAGGCTTTTTGGTATCTTTACAGTATGTTATCTGACACTTATGTACAACGGGTTGAAGATAGTGGTCTGCCGCTCCATTAAGGCAAAGCCACGGAGCATTTCCAAACGGTTGATAAGGCTTAGTGGAAGTAAAAAATCGTTCTACCGAACCAAACAAATATCGAATTACAAGCAAATGGCGAATTGGATGAAAAGCTTTCCGTGGATATCTCACAATATTGGATAACCAATTTGTCCCGTTGGATTTAATTAAACTTTGCGCTTGTCGAAGACATTCGTCAGAATAATAATTACTAAAATCAAGAAGAAAATCATTTTGAAAGACCCTACCTTTTGGAGTTGCGAATCCTTTTTGCATAAGTACCTCAATATAACGTTCCTTAAACCATGATAATTCTCGACTTGTGAGCTTTGTATTCATCACCCAAGCCACATCTTTTGATAATTGGCTTAGTTCCTGCATAGCTTTTGGGGAATAAACAACGGCATTAGGTTTAATTGAACATACTTCGGAGGTACAAGCATGGTAGTTGTGAGGGTTTATGTCATGAATCGGAGCAAGACTATCTTGTAGAAGCATTACATGTAGGGGACATACAACTATTCCAGGTATTTGGTGGACACGGTGCCAATAAGCTTCGCCAAAAGTCTGTTCATCATCAACAAAACATTGTGGGCAAAACCGCAAAAACTTTGGAGCTTTGACTTTGCTCGCCGTTACTCCAATTGTATTATGAATGCCGCGTCCACCATTTGAAATCATTGCAGTAATCGCATGTTGAATTCTCCCTGGCGGTAAAAAAGGCGCAAAAAATGGGAACAGGGTATGCTTAAAGATTATTTCATCTGCTACATACTCTGCTCCCATTGGTAGCTGCTGTAAAAAAGTGGATAGGTTAGTTGGCACATCTAAAATGCTTCTATGTTTTTTTGAGCCGAATAAGTCTCCAACCGTAGCTTTGGGGCTTATTATTCCGCTTCGAATTTTATATCTTGCCATGAGGCTATAGAGTAATTCATCAGGATAAGGGGTAGGAAAGAAACCTAGCAAGTCAATTTCTCCTCTCTATAAAAACTCCTCTACGATATTCTTTATGTACCCCTGCTCATTTAGATATTCATAAGTAGGTCGCTGATTCGCTTTTGCCTGTTGTCCAATAAATCGCAGGTCGTTAACGTCTACTATTGGAGAGTGTTTTTTTGCTTTAGGCTTGTCCTTTTTACAGGTAGTCGAGTTACTAACACCTAAAGCAATTTTAAATGCTTCAATGACAATAGCGTTAATATCATCCGATTTGATGGATGTCATCACTTCTTGCGCCGCTTTTACGGCTATTTCAGGGGCGATACCTAACTTCATTAATTCAGAAATCACCTGTGTCGAAATTGATTGGGTATTTTTCGGCGTTATTATTTGGGGTTTTCCTTGCCCATTCAGACGTTGAGCTAACGCCCCTTTATAACGCTCGTAGAAATCTTCATATTTGAGAGGCTTTATATCTCCATACTTTGCGATTTCGTTTAAATCACCAGATTTTAATGCGTCTAGCATTGGGCGTACCAACGTTAAACTATCTTTAGATACCTCTCGTATAAGATTGGGGGTAATTATTTCATCGCCACCAATAGATATAGCTCTTAGTTGAGAAATAGTATATAGCTTTACTGCGATGTCAGTAATACCCTGGCTTTCCATATACAATGTATCCACCAGTTCTTGCGTTAGTATCGTCTTTGTCTTCGTCCACTGAAACGACCAAATTGCCTCCATAAGTATTTCCCAAAGTTCGTCGTTTTGCATACGTTCCCACACCATATCCCCTTGACCACTACCGCGCCGTGCTTGACGGAACTCACCTTGCAAGATGGGCATTGCTTTATTTGTCCCAATGAGAATTACTGGTACTCCGATGGTATTTACAAGGGTTACGAAGAAGTTTAGCATCTCCTCTGCTCCACCGCTTTTGGCTCGGCTTAGATGCTGAATTTCGTCAATGATTAATGCTCCTAAACAATGGTCTTGTGCAATTTGCCCCATGATAGGAAGCATGGTATTCACAGCAAAATTCCTTTTCGAACCATGTTTAGCAAAATAATTGGTTCCAAGTAGTCTGTCGATAGCCATAAAAAAATTTGTACATAATGCTCTTGTAGAACCGTCATGCGGACAATCAAGCTTGAGCCAACTTATCTGATAGAGGCTGAACGGTTGTTCCTTGTATTTAGAATGAATAATAATTTGTGGGTAAGAAGATAGAATTCGATTTATAGCTGTGCTTTTACCGATACCAGATATCCCGATAATGGTAAAGCCAGATGCTATATTTCTGGTGTTGAATGGTAATTTAGTGGGGATTTTTCCCTGCTTAATAGATTCATAACCTTGTTGGAGCCGTCTGGCGTAATCTGGGGTAAAAGGATTTCTTGAAACATATCCCTGTCTAATTGCCATCGAAAATCTTTGTTCCAAATCAAAATGCCTATCAAGAGGTTGAAAAACAGAAAAAATTCTTTGCACACAATGCAGCCGCAGATGTGGTTCCAGCAGTCGCTCCTCATCACTATAGTCAGCAGTGACGGCAAGCAAATCAAAAACTTCTTCGTAAGAGAAAATAGGCGGTAATGCCTCAATCAATGGGTTATTGCTATACTCTTTCAGAAATTGAGGAGAATATACGGCTCTTACCACATCTTTCCTTTTCGATAGATTAGTGTCTTCACTTATCTCCATCTTTTCTCTCCCGCATCTTTCGTTTTAGTAAATCGAGTTTTTTAGGAAAAGCATAACTTTTCTCGATACTTTCTTTCGAAGGGGATAAATTAATTATACTATCAATAGAACCTGATTTTTCTGCTGTTCCTTTAACTTCTTTCGGTACAAGCGAAAATTTTTCGGTTTTTCTATTTAGTTCCTTTTCATTTTTTCTGTTTTCTCGTATATTTCGCACCTGTGCCGCTTTGCTTTTATTAGTTTTCGGGACTTTATTCTTTGCTTCATGAATGATATGCCCAACAATAGCGTTAAGGTCTGACTGTGATTGCCGTGTTTCCTGCTCTAATTGAGTACGTTCATATTCTCTAAGGTCAAATAAATAATCAAGTTCATTTAAATCTTGATTATAATAATTCTTTTGGGATGGTGCCAGATTACAAATTTCAAATTCACTAGAACCAATATTCCAAATGTAAAGGTTATTCATGTTTCTTGGGTCATAAGAAATATTCACTTTCCAAGAACCTTTAATATTGGCTTTCAAATACCACTCTTCTCTAATTGCCTTTTCACAAGTGTAAAGAAGTTTTTTAAACCTTATCCCGTCTGCGGTTACAGTCGCGGTATCTCTTGGCATGAGACTCAAAATAATTCGTTTTTCATCGAACACTCTCGGAATACTTCTTTTTATGCTCCAATTCCATAACTCTCTCGGAATTGGGTTTACATCTTCTGCGATTAACTCGGTATTACGAGTGTAATTCTCCATGTAGTTATTATTGTTATAATGTAATATTAATTCAATAATGAGCCGATTAAAATCATACAGGTCTAACTTTGCATCAAGCCTATAATCTTGTCCCATACGAGTATTAAAATCAGGCAATACCGCGCCAGGAACTCGCCGCTTGATATATTCGTTAGTAGTTCTAAAATAACGCTCCACAATTCCTTTCCAATCAGCACGATAAGGCGCGGCATTTTCAATTCTGATATTCAAAGAGTGACAAGCTGTTTCAATAGATTTGCTTTCCCCTTCTCCTCTGTCACACATGAGAGCTTCTGGTACGAAATGACATGCCCACTCTTCTCGCGTAATTTTTTTTTCGTATTTAGCACAAAATGACACTTTGTCCGTCATGGCATTTGCAAGTGCCATTGCCATGCCAATCCACGAAGGCCCCTCCAATCCAACGTAATAACCAACAATCATTCTACTAAAAACATCAATCACAAAATAAATAACAGGACGACCTATGATTTCATTAGGATTATAGGCACTCCGTAAATAGATATCACCGATGGTCGCGTCAATTTGGTACTTATACGTCGCCCACAACCCCTCTTCGGCAGAAGAATTTAATATAGGTCTTTCATTTAGTTCAAAATTTCTGTCACCTTTTCTCGACCTTAAACTGCGCTCAATATCCAGTTTCTCATCAAACCAATACAAAAATTGGCGCAAGGAAGGAACATTGTTCACTTGTTTTAAAACAGGCAATTTCACCCCTTGGTCGTTATATCGAAAGTCATCAGAATAAAAGTCAGCTAATAATAAATTGTAGACTTCTTTTGGTGAGTAGCCCTTCTGGGCATAGTAGTATTTATCCAAGGCTTTCATAAATTTCTCAATGTCTCGGCTAGTAACATTTACTCCTTCACCCAAAGAATCTTTAAATTTTCGTGGTCTACCACGTTTTTTCTCACCCGCTTTTCTTGTTTTACCATTGGCTCCAGAGTTGAAATAATCAGGCAATAGAGCATTGAGAGTTCTGCCACGTTGCCAGTATTTTCGGAGATACTTATATACTGTCTTTCTTTGCACACCATGTCTTTCGGCTGTCTGATTGATAAGCTTACCTCTGGTACTACGATGATAAATTTCGGGTTCATTTTGTGGAGACACCAATTCTTGTATTACTTCCCATGCAGAACTACGAACCATTTTATAATTATCAGGTATTTTATCTTCTGGATAACTTCTTGCCATAGGGTCTTGTTCCACTTTTATGACCCGTTGCTCTTCTATTCCAAGTAGATACTCAGATATTGTTTTCTTCATGGGAATTCCTTTATTGGCTAAAACGTTAATAAAATATCCTATTTCTCCATCTGTCCACAATAAGCGTTCCGTTGTACCATCTGCCCATTTAAATATATCATTAGCGTATAACATGTTTAGTTTCTCCCGATTCTATATTTGGAACGTAACCAAATTTAATGAGCGGCACATGTATATCAATTTTTGTTTGTATGTTTACTTTGATTTCTTTTCTAGCTACCAAATAGCGAAATAAACTCATAGATGTACCGCTTTGTAGATTTTGGTTTATATCAAAACTATTGCAAACTTGCTGGATAGATATTTGATTGTCTATAGCAAATTGTCTCTTAAAAAGTGAAACTAACATTTCAAAGTCTGAACTACTTACGCCTTCTAATTCAAAATTATAAAGTGATTGAAACCATTGTATATTTTGAACCAATTCTAGTTGTATCTCTTTTTCAGTCACAATCCCCCAATCTATATTGCGCTCCGCCCAATATCGCCGTTCAATCTCGAATTTTTCCATAACCCGCTTTTTGTCAAGCTCAGAAGATGGTTTTACAGTCCTTGCAACATAACATATACCATCTTCATTCTGTATAGTTAAGAGAAAGTCCGTTGTCATGACTATTGGAAAATCAGTTTCACGGTCACGCGGATACGTAATACCGATTTTTTCCGCGATTTTTATAGTTTCTTCGAATTCCAGTAACGGAAACTGTTCTCGTATATCAATTTCTTTATTACTCCAATCAAAGATATAAAAACATCTTGTTTCAAGGTCAGAGAACAAAGAATGCACTCTTTGGGTTTTGATACCAGAAACTCTGGAAACTCTTCCGCGAGATGGGAAATCTTGAATTTTAAGCCAAGGAGTATAGTGATAACCTTCTCCCCGCCCTCTATTTTCTTTGATAAATCTATTATACTTTGATTCATTCCATCCGAAGGACCGTTTACTCACAGAAAAACCACCTTTCTGGTATCCTATGGAAATAGCATACCAGAAAGGTGGTTAGTGTACAACTTTATTTGTCGTGTACAACTTTATTTGTTTTTAGTGTACAACTTTATTTGTTTTCTACATTAAAAAATCAAACTCTATCTAATTCAACCTACTCAACCGTAACGCTCTTCGCCAGATTCCTCGGCTTATCAACATCAGCACCTCTGGTTACTGCTGCATAATAGGCCAGCAACTGAAGCGGAACGACGGCAAGGATCGGAGTGAGGAATTTGTCGGTGGCTGGTATATAGATGGTGTGATCGACATATTTCTCAATTTGTTTATCACCTTTGAGACCGACACCGATTACTACGGCGTCACGCGCTTTTACCTCTTTGATATTGCTGAGGGTTTTCTCATATACGTCATGCTGAGTAGCAAGCGCTATTACCGGTACCCCTTCGATAATTAGGGCTAAGGTACCGTGCTTTAGTTCGCCGGCGGCATAAGCTTCAGCATGGATATAAGAAATCTCTTTTAGTTTGAGCGAACCCTCCAAAGCGACTGCATAGTCTAAGGAACGGCCAATGAAGAATACATCTTCACAGAAGCCGTACTGCTGGGCAAAGGTTTTGATAGGTTCAACGTCTTCTAATACTTCATGAACTTGGCCAGGGAGGTTCCGTAAAGCCTGGCACAATTCCTTAGTTCTTTCTGGAGACAGTGTGCCTTTGATCGAGCCCATATAAATAGACAGTAATGCCATAACGATTAGCTGGGTTGTATAGGCTTTGGTGGAGGCAACTGCGATTTCCGGGCCAGCCCAGGTATAGATAACCTGATGGGACTCCCGGGCAATCGAAGAACCAACCACGTTAGTTACCGCCAAAGTACGGGAGCCTAAATTTTTAGCCTCTTTTAAAGCTGCCAAAGTGTCCAGGGTCTCCCCGGATTGGCTGATGACAATCGTCAGGGTTTGATCGTCAATAAGCGGCGAACGGTAACGGAATTCGGAAGCAACATCTACCTCAACCGGAATACGGGCCAGGTTTTCAATCATATATTTGCCGACAATACCGGCATGGTAGGCCGTGCCGCAGGCTACTATGGCGATTTTTTTGATTCCGGCTATATCATCTTTATTCCACTTTAATTCATCAAAGATAATACCGCTGTCATCTTTGGCCACACGGCTGGTCATGGTTTCGCGAACGGCTTTAGGCTGTTCATAAATTTCTTTGATCATAAAATGCTCATAGCCGCCTTTTTCGGCTGCTTCAGCATCCCAATTTACTTCGAATACTTTTTTGGTTACCGGTACGCCCTGGCGATTCATAACCCAAACCGAATCTTTAGTAACGACAGCCATTTCTCCGTCGCTTAGGATATAGGTTTTACGGGTATGGCTGATGATGGCCGGAATGTCGGAGGCAATGAAGTTTTCGCCGTCGCCCAGTCCGATAACCAGCGGATTATCCTGCTTGGTGCAGATAAGTTTATCAGGCTCGTCCTGGCACATAAATACCAGAGCATAGGAGCCTTCGATTTTCTCCAGCACTTTTTTGACCGCGGCTTCAAAATCTCCCTGGTAGAACTCTTCAACAAGATGAGCTACTACCTCGGTATCGGTTTCGGAAGTAAATTTGTGCCCTTTGGCACTAAGCTGCTCTTTGAGATGCAGATAGTTTTCGATAATACCGTTATGCACGACGACAAATCTACCGGTGCAATCGGTATGAGGATGGGAGTTGGCATCAGACGGACGGCCATGAGTTGCCCACCGGGTATGGCCAATGCCGACATGACCGTTAAGCGGGTGAAGTTCTACTTTTTTGGCAAGCACGTTGAGCCGGCCAACACTTTTATCTACATTTATGCCATTGCCGTCAAATACGGCAATACCTGCTGAATCATAACCACGGTATTCAAGCTTACTCATTCCATCCAAGAGAAAGGGAGCCGCTTGATCAGGGCCGATATAGCCTACAATACCACACATATATATAAGCCTCCTAAAAATCTTCGATTGTTCGTATGGGTTTTTATCCTGCCTGCTGCCGTTTTGTTCCGCAGGTCACCCTGCGGGTTTGTCGGCAAGCTTACGGTTAGCAGCAACCGAGAGGTATCCGCTGACTGCTCGATAAACCTCTTCCTCGTCTGCTTGGAACACCCAAGCACCAGCGCTTTTTAGACTAGTTTTTGTTGTATAGATAATTCTTATCCGGCTTTACTTGTCATTCCCACCTCCTTATATACTTAACCCATACATATGCAAAGGAGCACTGTTTAGTGCTCCTTCACCATATTCTATCTTATTGTAATATAGTTTACCATATTGGTCAATAACTCTTTAGCCCTGTTCTTGCTTAATAACGTCGGCAATTGTTGCCACAATGCGCTCAAGGTCAGGCAGAGACGGACCTTCGGCCATAACCCGGATAAGGGGTTCTGTTCCGGAAGGCCGTACCAGAATACGACCATTATCACCTAATTCATCATCGCTGGCCTTGATAGCTGCAGCTATCTTAGCATTCTGCTCCCAGCCCTCTTTGCTCTTCACTCGTACGTTAACCAGCAATTGTGGGAACCGGGTCATTACTTTAGAAAGCTCAGACATCTTTTTGCCGCTTTGTTTTAAAGCTGCCGCCAGTTTCAGGGCAGTAATCAGTCCGTCACCGGTTGTGCTGTACTGGCTGAAAATAATATGGCCTGATTGCTCGCCGCCAAGCACCAGGTTATGTTTAAGCATAGCCTCCAGTACATAACGGTCACCTACCGGGGTAACAAGAACCTTACCACCGGCTTTTTTCATTGCCTGGTGCATGCCAAGATTGCTCATGACAGTAGCTACCAGTGTTTTCTCCGGTAATGTATTTTGTTTAAGCATTTCGAGCGCACAGATGAGCATCATCTGGTCGCCGTCGATGTCTGTGCCTGTTTCATCAACAGCCAAACAACGGTCAGCATCGCCATCATTGGCCAAGCCTAAATCAGCATTATGCTGAAGGACAACAGCCTGTAGCTGCTCCAGGTGAGTTGACCCACAGCCTGCATTAATATTGGTACCATTCGGCTTGTCATTGAGGACAACCACTTCTGCCCCTAGCTTTCTTAAGGCAGCCGGTGTCGCTTCATAAGCGGCGCCGTTAGCGCAGTCAACTACTATCTTAAGTCCCTGCAGACTTGTTTCGACCGTATTTATCGCGTAATCTATGTATTCGTTCAACATGTCATGCTTGTTGGTAATAAAACCAACACCATCAGCCGTAGGTCTTGGCATGGCATCAGGCTGAGCTTCGATTAATTTTTCCAGTTCATCCTCTACTGCATCGGGCAGCTTGTAACCTGTACCGGCAAAAAACTTAATGCCATTATCAGGGAAAGGGTTATGGGACGCCGAAATAACAACACCGGCTTGAGCTCCATGCTTACGGGTCAGATAGGCAACTGCCGGAGTAGGTACAACCCCTAACAATACTGCCTCGCCACCGGCCGAACAGATACCTGCCGCTAAAGCCGCCTCCAGCATTTGGCCGGAGATACGGGTGTCCCGGCCAATATAAAAGGTAGGACGTTGATGCTCTTTGCCAAAATAATAGGTAGCAGCCCGCCCCATTTTAAAAGCGAGTTCGGGATTAAGTTCGGCGTTGGCCAAGCCACGCACACCGTCAGTTCCAAATAATCTTGCCATATATAGTAAAAGCTCCTTTCACTTGTACAGTAACACTATGCTTTGTATTCTTTGATAAAACTAATGGCTGCGTTCATTCCGTCGAGTGCGGCGCTCATAATGCCGCCGGCATAACCGGCACCTTCGCCAATCGGATACAGACCGGCAGTGCTGATCGAAGTAAAGTCCTGGCCGCGGATTATTCGAACAGGTGCGGATGTTCTGGTCTCCACACCGGTAAGCACAGCCCCCGGATGATCAAAGCCGCGAATCTTGCGGCCAAAATCAGGCAACGCTCTGGCCAATGTCGTTGTGACAAAGTCGGGTAAACACTGCCTAAGATCAGCAGGCTGTACCCCTGGTTGATAGGTAGGCGTAACAAGATATTTCCTGCTGCCCGTCTTATTGTTTAAAAAGTCTCCTACGGTCTGGGCCGGTGCGTTGTAGTTTTTGCCGCCCAGCGCAAAGGCCAGTTGCTCGTAACGGCGTTGAAACGCAATACCGTCAAGCACATGAGGCCCAAAATCAGCTGGATTAACCGTAACCGCCAAGGCACTGTTGGCAATACCGGAATCACGGCTAAATAAGCTCATACCGTTGGTGACTACCCCGCCTTTTTCCGAAGCAGCCGCAACCACCAGGCCGCCCGGGCACATGCAGAAGGAATATACCGCCCGTCCGGCCGCCTTATCTTGATATACCAGCGCATAGTCGGCCACTCCCAGTTGGGGATGACCGGCGCTAGCACCATATTGCGCCTGGTCAACCAATTCCTGCGGATGTTCGATCCGGACGCCGATTGCGAAGGCTTTGGCTTCCATCGCAACATCACTATGGTACAGCATTTCGTACGTATCGCGGGCACTATGGCCGATAGCTAAAAATAACGCCTCACAAGGCACATAGCGATCGTCATTAATTGTTATGCCGCTAAGCCGTCCATTCTCTGTCTTGACCGCGGTCAGCCTAGCCTCAAATTCTACCTGACCGCCCAGTTCCACAATCCGGGTACGGATATTTTTGACAACTTGCCGCAGCTTATCGGTCCCGATATGGGGCTTATGGAGATAGGCTATTTCCGGCGGAGCCCCGGCTTCTACCATGATTGCAAGCACTTCGGCCATCCGTGGATCATTAACCCTTGTAGTTAATTTGCCATCCGAAAATGTTCCTGCGCCACCTTCACCAAACTGGACATTACTGATCGAGTTGAATTGACCGGTCCGCCAAAAGTCGGCTATATCCCTGGCTCGTTGCTCGACATCCCGCCCCCGCTCGATTAACAGTGGCTTGTAACCGTGCTTCGCCAGCATAAATGCAGTAAACAGACCAGCCGGGCCGGCCCCAACTACTACCGGGCGATTTATTAACGGTTTAGTACCTGGAGTCAATTCCTCCGGCGTAACGGGAGTTAGCAAGGCAACATCTTTATCACCTGCCAGCCGGCTGAGCGTCTGACCAGGTGGGGTCTTAGTCTCAACTTCCAGAGTGTATACGAAGTTAATGTTATTTTTACGGCGGGCATCTACAGCCCGCCGGACAATCACCAATTGTTTTATTGCATCAGGCGGCAGTTTTAGCCGCCTGGCCGCCAGTTGCCTGAGCGGCGTAGCGTCGGTTAACGGTACACGAAAATTACTGATCTTAAGCAAAAGCTCTTATCTCCTTTAACGCGGCCCGACTTTGATGCTAACCGTTACGCTGGTGGTATTGCTTGTCAGACCCTCCGGTAATTGTAGTTTAACCTCTTTTTCCGTATTTGCTACAATGTCTTTTAAAACAATCGGTTCGGTATAAATTGCATCAATATTTTCGATACCTTTCCCGGTCTTGACTTCACGAACTTCTACTTTATCTGGGCGGGTAACGATACCCTTAATGGCAAATCCGGTCGGCAATTCTCCTTGCGTAACCGGCTTGATATCAATCATTTTTTTGGTTACGCCTTCTATTATGCTGACAGTTACCCGTGTTTTTTCCGGATAGATAGTAAGCCCTTCGACTTCCCGGCCATCCTTATTAATAGGAACAAGTGCAGCATCTGCGGTTATATCGGCAGTTTTTCCTGATAAATCAACAACAGCAATTACTTTTTCCACTGTCCCGACAACATTCTTGGGTCCCTCAATAGTAACAAGCTCGTTTCCGGCAGCTGATTTTCCTGCCAGAAAACCCTTGGCAAGCGTACCACTGAAGCGCACCTCAATCGGTATCTGCCGGGCAATAGTCGTATCAAGCCGTACGGGTACACTATCAGGGTTAACCTCGACGAGTTCCAGGCTAGTCGGCAAAGATGCCAAAACCTTAAGATTGTGCCGGCCTTCGGTCAAACCTTTGACATCTACATATGCCTTAAGATCGCGGGTAAGTATGCCGGCAACAACGCTGCGCGGCCCGCGCACCTTGACCTTGACAGTCTCGGGAACATCGGCAATTACAAAGCTTGTCGCCGCGTTGCGAACCTCCAAGGGTATCGTGAAGGACGATTCAATGGGCGGGTTCTGTTCATTCATCACATACAGCCATAATACCACAGCCAACACGATCGCAAAGATTTTAGGCGCTATATTTTTAGTTTCTCCCGTACCTTTAAAAAAGTTGTGAAACATTACGACGGCCTCCAGCTAAACAACTCATTAAGTGAAGAGGTTTTGGCCGCAAATAGTGGTACAAGTTGTTCTTTAAGCTTATCGGCATCCAAATATCTATGCAGCCTGCCGCCTCTGGCTAATGAAATAATTCCGGTTTCTTCGCTAACGATTATAACGACACAATCAGTCTGCTCACTGATACCAATAGCCGCCCGATGCCTTGTGCCGAGTTCCTTGGTCAGCGTCCTGTCGTCAGACAGCGGCAATAGGCATCCTGCCGCCTGCACCCTGTTGCCACGGATAATAACAGCGCCGTCATGCAATGGTGTATTTGGTATAAAAATATTAATCAAAAATTCGCTTGATACCAAACCGTCGACCTTAATACCGGTTTCAATATAGTCATTGAGTCCGGTTTCACGTTCCAGCACTAACAGCGCACCAATTTTATTCTTGGACAGCGCGGTTACCGTAGCGGCTAATTCTCCAAATAAAGTTGCTTTTTCTTCAGCATTTAATTGTGCACCATTATGGAAGAAGCGACCTCGCCCGAGCTGTTCAAGCGCACGTCTAAGCTCAGGCTGAAAAACTACCGGCAGCGCTACCAGCACCACGGTCATGGTTTTCTGCAGCAGCCAGTTGATAACATTAAGTCCCAGCCACTTGCTGACAAGAGTGGCTAGCAAAAGAACAACAAGTCCTTTTAACAAAGCAACGGCCCGCGTATCCCGAATCATGACATAGAGTTTATATAAAAAGTAGGCAACGATTAGTATGTCAACAATATCAAGGAAACTAATGGTCGAAAGTATTCCCCGTACCTGTAAGATCATCTGTACACCTCAAAAAAACAAGTAAAATTGCAGTCTAACCTATATCATTATTCTACCCAATAATAGGAAAACCTTTTAAACAAAAACGAAATATAAAAAATTATTTATAAGAGCAGAAATATTAAATTAGGCTTGTGCCCAGGGCACAAGCCTAATAGTTACCAGATGTCTGAGTTACAGTTTTGTAACTTCGCCAATCCAACCAAATTTATCAGCAACTCGTCCTTGCTGAATGCTGGTAATATGGTCAAACAGTTTCTGCGAGGTCTCGCCTGTTTGATTGTTGTTAACAACGATATTCCTGCCTTTCCAGGACAACTCACCCACCGGCGAAATAACCGCCGCTGTACCGGAACCAAATACCTCTTGCAACTTGCCTTGTTCGTGAGCCGCGAACACTTCATCAATAGAAATGCGGCGCTCAGTCACTTTCATACCCCAGTCTTTGGCTACCTGAATAACCGAACGACGGGTAATACCATTCAAAATACTGCCATTGAGTTCCGGAGTAATAATCTCATTGTCAATTTTGAAGAAGATGTTCATGGTGCCGACTTCTTCAATGTATTTTTGTTCTATAGCGTCAAGCCACAGCACTTGGGTAAAACCTTCTTTTTTAGCAACTTCTGAAGCTTTCAGACTTGCGGCATAGTTAGCCGGAGTCTTGGCTTCGCCCAAGCCGCCTTTTACCGCGCGGACAAAATGATCTTCAACCTTAATCTTGACAGGTTTGAAGCCTGAGGCGTAGTACGCTCCAACAGGCGAGGTAATAATAAACATAGTATACTGGTCGGCTACTTTAACGCCAACATACGGATCTGTTGAAATTACAAACGGACGAATGTACAGAGAAGTGCCCAAGGATTTCGGTACCCAATGCTTATCAATTTCGATCAGTTTGTTCAAACCAGCATTTAGTACTTCCGAATCCATTTGCGGAATCGACAAAATGTCTGCCGAAATGTTAAACCGTTTCCAGTGATCCATTGGGCGATACACTACAATTCTGTTATCGTCTGTACAGAACGCTTTCATACCTTCAAAAATTGCTTGTCCATAATGTAAAACCATGGCCGCCGGTGAAAGGTCAAAATCGCCGTACGGAACTATACGGGCATTATGCCAGCCTTTACCGCTAACATAGTCCATGACAAACATGTGGTCAGTAAAAATTTTACCAAAACCCAGTTTGTCTTCTGCCGTTAGTGTGCCTCGTTTTTCAGCCAGTGTAACCGCAATGTCAGTCATGTTAACAGGCCTCCTTGGATTGTATATTTATGGTTATTATAGTTTGCTTTTTGTATACATGTCAAGGCGTTTTTGTTGTTTTTCTAGAATTGACCTAGCAATATTCACTGATTGTCCAACCTGGGTGGGCGAAGTTCCACCCAAAGAGTTACGGGCAGCTACACACGTTTCGATAGTAATGGCATCAAGGATATCGCTATCGAACAACTGTGAAAATTCTTTAAACTCATTTAAACTTAACTCAGCTAAGGTTTTTTGCTCACTTAAACAATAGGCTACACATTTTCCGACAACTTCATGCGCCTGGCGGAACGGCAAACCTTTTTTCACAAGATAATCGGCCATATCGGTAGCGTTAGAGAAGTCGGTTTTGAGCGCCTGGCGCATGGCGCCGGCATTCACCTTCATACCGCGCAACATGGCCGCGTATACTGTCAGACTGAATTTCACAGTATCGATGGTGTCAAACAGACCTTCCTTATCTTCCTGCAAGTCTTTGTTATAAGCAAGTGGCAAGCCCTTGGCGATAGTCAACATGGCCATCAGGTGGCCAAATACTCTGCCGGTCTTACCCCGTACCAGTTCGGCAACATCCGGGTTTTTCTTTTGCGGCATTATGCTGGAGCCGGTGCAATGGGCATCATCGAGTTCAATAAAAGAAAACTCGGTGGATGACCAGAGAATGATTTCTTCACTTAGACGGCTTAAATGCATCATAAGAATAGACGCAAAGGACAGAAACTCCAAAATGTAGTCGCGGTCGCTGACAGCGTCCAGACTATTTTCATAGATACGGCCAAACTTCAATTCATGGGCCACAAACTCCCGGTCGATCGGGAAAGTCGTACCGGCTAACGCGCCCGCCCCCAGCGGCATAATATCGGCAGACTCCCATACCCCGCCCAACCGGCGGAAATCACGTTCCAACATGAAGAAGTAGGTCATCATATGGTGGGAGAAGAGAATGGGCTGAGCCCGCTGCAGGTGAGTATAGCCAGGCATAATGACATCAGGATATTTGTTCACAGTATCAAGTACAGCCTGTTCCAGGTCATACAGCAGTTTGCCGATCTCGGCTACCTGCTCTCTAACATACATATGGGTATCAAGAGCTACCTGGTCATTACGGCTGCGGGCTGTATGCAGCCGTCCACCGGCAGCGCCGATGCGCTCAGTCAGGCGTTTTTCAATATTCATATGAATATCTTCCAGAGACACTTCAAAGCTGAAGTTGCCGGCTTCGATGTCGGCTAAAATGCCTTCGAGGCCATCGATAATTAGTTTGGCGTCTTCCTGGCTGATAATACCGCACTTGGCAAGCATCTTGGCATGGGCAATACTGCCGGCAATATCCTGGCGGTACATGCGATTATCAAAAGAAATGGAGGAGGTAAACTCCTCCACCATTACATCCGTGCTTTTGGCGAAACGTCCGCCCCACAGTTTAGTCATTGTTTTTCTTGGCCTCGGCTTTCATCATGGCACGTACTTTGAGCGGCAGACCAAACAGGTTGATAAAGCCCTCTGCGTCGCCATGGTTATATAATTCTTCACTGTCACCAAAGGTTACGATTTTTTCGTTGTAGAGGGAGTATGGGGATTGGGAACCTGCACTCATGATGTTCCCTTTATACAGTTTCAAACGGACAGTACCGGTAACATTCTCTTGCGTGGAGTTAACGAAAGCATCAAGCGCTTCTCTGAGCGGAGCAAACCACATGCCATCATATACCAGCTCGGCATATTTGATAGCTACTTGCTCTTTATAATGCAAGGTAGCGCGGTCAAGGGTCAAATACTCCAGCTCGCGGTGAGCGTAGTACAGGATAGCTCCACCGGGATTTTCGTAAACGCCGCGGGACTTCATACCCACAAGGCGGTTTTCTACAATATCGGCAATACCGATACCGTTAGCGGCACCAATGTCGTTAAGCTTGGTTAACAGGGACACAGCATCCATTTTTACGCCGTCAACCGTTACGGGAATACCTTTTTCAAAACCAACTTCGATGTATAACGGAGCGTCGGGAGCTTTCTCCGGCGGAGTTGTAATCATATAAACGTCATCTTTTGGCGCATTAGCCGGGTTCTCCAGGTCAGCCCCCTCATGGCTCAAATGCCAGATATTACGGTCCATGCTGTACGGACGGGATTTGGTTACCGGTACTGGGATACCATGTTTTTCGGCATAATCAATGGCATCTTCCCGGGAACGGATATCCCACACCCGCCAAGGAGCAATGATTTTGAGGTGAGGTGCCAACGCCTTAACGGTAAGTTCAAAACGAACCTGGTCATTGCCTTTACCGGTAGCGCCATGACAAATAGCGTCTGCGCCTTCTTTAAGAGCAATGTCAACAAGTGCTTTGGCAATAATTGGCCGGGCAAACGAAGTACCTAACAGGTATTTGCCTTCATAAACAGCGCCGGCTTTAAGTGTCGGCCAAACATAACCTTCCACAAACTCAGCGGTTAAATCTTCAATATATACCTTGCTGGCGCCGGATTTAATCGCCTTTTCCCGTACAGGAGCCAGCTCATCGCCCTGACCAACATCAGCACACATTGCAATAACTTCACAACCGTAGTTTTCCTTAAGCCAAGGAATAATAACCGAAGTGTCGAGGCCACCGGAATAAGCCAGGACAACTTTTTTAATGTCACCCATTATATATTTCCTCCTTAAATTAAATAACTAATAAAAATACCAAAACAATGGATACTTATACCTATTCGCCCACTAGCAAGTTTTTCCTGCAAAGTTCCGCATAAGCGATTAATCACGCTCTAGCATTTCTCGAACTTCGTACTCCATACTCCCGTCACTCCGTGACCCAAAAAGTCACGAACTGCAGGAACTTGTTAGAAATGTCCAGATGCGAGGCACGACGAGGAGGCGCAGCGCGGCGTACGTCCGTACGTTAGCAAGCCCCCGCAGGAGTAACGAAACCGTCGCCTATGAGACTGCGATACGGCGATTTGTGGCAGTAAGCTTGTTGTAACAGCATCGCACAGATGGGCGTTTATAACAAGTTCTAATGCATCAGTCGGCCATAACTAAAGCCATGATGGCCTTTTGCACGTGCAGTCTATTTTCAGCCTCATCAAACACTACTGAATTTGGCCCCTCCAGGACATCCTCAGTAATCTCCTCGCCACGATGGGCCGGCAGACAATGCATAACAATAGCATCCTTCTTTGCCACTTGCATAATAGTACTGTTAATCTGGAAGCCGGCAAAGGCTTGTTTCCGGATTGCTTGTTCGCCTTCCTTGCCCATGCTTGCCCATACATCGGTATATAGCACATCGGCATCTTTGGCGGCGGCAAACGGGTCATCCAGAATGCTTATTTTGCTGCCGGACGTCTTAGCAGCGGCAGCCGCCTGCTCGACAATAGTAGCATCCGGCGCATAGTTTGGCGGTGTGGCAACACTGATATCCATACCGACTTTAGCGCAAATGTGCAGCAGGGAGTTGACCATATTGTTACCGTCACCGATATAGCACAGTTTGCGGCCTTTTAAATCACCTTTATACTCAATGGCGGTAAATATATCAGCCATCGCCTGACAGGGGTGCAAGAGGTCTGTCAGGGCGTTAATAACCGGAATTGAGGAATACTCTGCAAGTTCTTCCACTTCCAGATGGGAAAACGTCCGAATCATAATGCCGTCAAGATACCGGGACAGTACCCGCCCTGTATCTTTAACCGGTTCTCCCCGGCCGATCTGCAGGTCGTTGGAGGATAAGAACAAGGCCGAACCGCCAAGCTGGTACATCCCCACTTCAAAGGATACTCTGGTGCGGGTAGAAGATTTTTGAAAAATCATACCCAGTGTTTTCCCTTTCAGGAGTTGATGTGGTTCGCCGGCTTTTTGTTTTGCTTTTAATATTTTGGTAAAGTCCAAAATCTGATATATTTCATCAACACTTAAATCATGTATTGATAGAAAGTCTTTTCCTTTAAGACTCATTCCCTAACACTCCCCCATAAGTAAAGTTATAAAGTAGACTTAGCTTCAGGTGGGGTTTTAGCCCCATCTGAAGGTTAGTCGCCCTTATCCTGTGACTTAGTCGCTCGCCTGTGCCCGTAGGGGTATAACTCCCACTTATAAAAGATGGGGGTCTTAGAGCGTCTTAGTCACAGGGCACGGCCGCAAGCGTTTTATCTAATATTGCGATCATCTCGTCCACATTCTCTTTGGTAACGATAAGCGGCGGCACAAACCGGAGTACATCGCCGGCAGTGCAGTTAATAATGGCGCCTTGATTCATGCATTCGTTAACAATGTCTCGTCCCGGCTGAGTCAGTTTGGCACCGACCATAAGACCTTTGCCACGTACATTGCTGATCAGTGAGGGATATTTATTCTTAAGCTCTCCGAGTTTGGCGATAAGATATTCGCCAACAACTTGTGCATTCTCAAGCAGCTTCTCGTCTTCCATGGCTTTCAGAACCGCGTTGGCAGCGGCACAAGCCAGCGGATTTCCGCCAAAGGTCGAGCCGTGGTCGCCGGCGTGGAACGCTGCAGCGATTTTCTCCGAGGTTATAAAAGCGCCGATTGGTACACCGCCGGCCAACCCTTTAGCCAGAGTAACAATATCAGGGTTCACGCCGAAATGCTCATAGGCAAACATTTTTCCTGTGCGACCAATTCCTGATTGGATTTCATCCAGAATTACTAGCGCCCCATGCTTCTCGCATAAAGCTTTAACCTTGGCCAGATAGTCCTGGTCTGGAACATTAACGCCGCCTTCCCCCTGAATTGTCTCCAGCATTACGGCACAAGTCTTGTCAGAAATAGCGTTTTCCAGAGCGGCAATATCATTGAAAGGAATATAGCTGAAACCGCCAGGCAAAGGCTCATACCCTTTTTGGTATTTCGGCTGGGCAGTAGCCGTTAAAGTAGCTAAGGTCCGGCCATGGAAAGAGTCAAGGGCGGTAATAATTTCTACCTTGTCAGCGGCAATGGTTTTACCATATTTACGGGCAAGTTTGATAGCGCCTTCATTGGCTTCCGCACCGCTGTTAGCTATGAATACCCGGTTGAGGCCGCTAAGCCCGGCCAGAGTTTTGGCCAGAGTGGCCTGTTCCTCGGTGTAATATAGATTAGAGCAGTGAATTATTTTTCCGGCTTGCTCGGACACGGCTTTAACCAGCTTGGGATGAGCGTGGCCAAGCACGTTGACGGCAATACCGGCAAGAAAATCTATATATTTTTTACCTTCATTGTCATAGATATAGGGTCCTTCCCCATGGGTAAGGACAATCGAGTACCGTGCAAAGACCGGCAAATAGTTTTCCTGATCAAGATTAATTACAGTTTGTTTATCCACCGATATACCTCCTATATTTAACCACTTCAGTGCCAATGCCCTCGGTAGTGAAGATTTCTAACAGTAAAGAATGGGGCTTACGTCCGTCAATAATATGAGTTTTGGCCACCCCGGCAGCCAATGCCTTAACGCAAGCCTCGATTTTCGGGATCATACCGCCGTCGATGGTGCCTTCTTTGATCATCTCCTGAGCTTCGGCCAAAGAAAGGGTTGAAACAAAGGTACTCTTATCGTTGTAGTCGCGATAAATACCTTCAACATCAGTAATAAGTGCCAGTTTTTCAGCTCCCAGGGCTGCGGCCACTTCACCGGCCACATAATCGGCATTAATGTTGTAGGTGGCACCGTCCTTACCTACGCCAATTGGTGCAATAACAGGGATGTACCCTTCGTCTAACAGCTTTTCGACAATGCCGGTGTTTATTTTGAGAACGTCGCCGACAAAGCCGATATCGACTTCTTTGATTTCGCCATTTTCGCGAACTTTGGCCAGATGTTTGGAAGCAATAATTAGGTCGGCATCTTTGCCGCTCAATCCTATCGCTTTAGCACCAAGGAAGTTTAAGAATTTAACAATCTCGCTGTTGATCTTACCGACAAGCACCATTTCAGCAATTTCTACTGTCTCCTCGTCGGTCACTCTGAGACCGCTGACAAACGACGATTGTTTGCCAAGTTTTTTGAGCATACCGGTGATTTCCGGACCACCGCCATGAACAACTACCGGCCTAATACCGGCATATTTAAGAAAAATAATATCTTGTATAACGCTTTTTTTGAGTTCATCGTTAAGCATAGCGTTGCCACCGTATTTAATAACAACAGTGTTACCGGAAAAGCGCTGCAGATAAGGCAATGCCTGAATTAATACTGCGGCTTTTTCTACTGAATTAGTCATACAATCATCCCTTCCCACATGAAAATCTGTATTGTTCACCTATCAGGTGGTATATTCGCCGTTAATCTTGACATACTCATATGAAAAATCGCAAGTCCAAACAGTGGCCGAAGCTTCGCCCATTCCTAAGAAAACTGTTATTGCTATATCTTTGGCTGCCATGACTTCTTTCAGCTTATCAGTATCGAAGCCGGCTGCCCCCTGTCCGTTACTTACGATTGTCAAGCCGCCGATATCGAGGGAGGTTTTTTCCGGCTCAGATTTCGCGCCGGAATAACCAACAGCACACAATATCCGGCCCCAGTTAGGATCCTGACCGAAAAAAGCGGTCTTAACAAGTGGTGATTTAGCGATAGCCATTGCTGCCAGCTTAGCGTCAGCAAACGAACCCGCACCGGTAACGTTAATCTCCAGGAACTTGGTTGCGCCTTCGCCATCACGGACGATGAGCTGTGCCAGTTCAGTACACACCACTTTCAGGGCTGCATAAAACTCCTGATAAGCCGGGCTGTCCGTAGAAGTAATGAGTTCATTACCGCCCTGTCCGTTGGCTAGTACAGTCACCATATCATTGGTACTGGTATCGCCGTCTACGGAAATCATGTTAAAGGATAATTCCACCGCTTCGCTAAGCGCTTTTTTTAGAATTGCCGGCGCAATGGCGGCGTCGGTAGTAATAAAGCTGAGCATGGTTGCCATGTTGGGGTGGATCATTCCCGCCCCTTTAGCAATCCCGGCAATTTTGCAAGTTTTGCCATCTAGCTTAAATTCATAGACACAGGATTTTTTAAAAGTATCTGTTGTCATAATAGCCGCTAAAGCCGCCTCATGTCCGTTTTCAGAGAGAGCGGCGGCAGCCTGCGTAATCCCTGCTTTGACTTTATCCATTGGCAAAGGTACGCCAATTACTCCGGTTGAAGCCACTAGCACTTCGCAGGCGTCAATATTTAGCGCTTTGGCTGTCTCCAGCGCCATGACCTGAGCGTCCTTCAAGCCCTGTTCGCCGGTACAAGCATTGGCGCAGCCGGAATTGACGATAATGGCGCGGGCAGCGCCTCGCTCAATCGCCTGCCGCGAAACCTGAACCGGTGGGGCAGCCATCTTGTTAGTTGTAAACATGGCCGCGCCGGCGGCCGGAACTGTACTATATATAAGACCTACATCTTCGTTGCCATTCTTTTTAATACCGGCGTGAACACCGGCGGCTTTAAAGCCTTGCGGTGCGGTAATACCGCCTGCGATTTTGGTTAGCATTGCGATTCCTCCATAACTTGTATTAACCATGTCTGTTGTCGCGGTTAAGTGCTATCTCATGGATAAAGTGGTGCGTTATTTAATCCTGTCTTTTCCTCTATATTAAACATTACGTTCATATTTTGTACTGCCTGCCCTGATGCGCCCTTGACGAGATTATCAATGGCGGAAATAGCAATTACCCGGCCTGTACGCTTATCAACATGCCACCCTAAATCACAGAAGTTGGTGCCCCGTGTGTTTTTCGTAAGCGGGTAGCCGCCCCGCCCTAACAGACGGATAAAGTATTCCTTGCCATACAGGTTGTTATAGGCTTCATCAACAGCCTCCGCACTAACCCCATCCTTTAGTTTGGCGTAGCAGGTGCTTAATATGCCTCTGGCAACCGGAATGAGATGAGGGGTAAAGTTTATGATAAGTTCCTGACCTGCCAGCTCGCCAAGTACGCTTTCGATTTCCGGTGTATGGCGGTGACCGGCCACATTATAGGCCTTAATGTTTTCGAAAACCTCGGTAAAATGCGAACCCAGGTTGAGTCCCCGCCCGGCACCAGACACCCCGGATTTAGCGTCGATAATGATTGACGTTACATCAATTAATTTTTCCTTAACTAACGGCGCCAACGCTAAAATACTTGCAGTAGTATAGCAGCCCGGATTACCTATTATGGAAGCCTCTTTGACTTTAGTACGGTTTAATTCGGTAAGACCGTATATTGCCTGCGCTTCCTTGTGGGTATGGGGCAATTTGTACCATTGTTCATAGACGGCATGATTCTTGAACCGGTAATCGGCACCAAGATCAATGATTTTTACCTTCGGATTGATGGCTGTGGCTTTACGGCCCACTTCCATCGCGTGTCCATGTGGTAAGCCAATGAAAATAACCTGGCTTTCCGCAGCTATCGTTTCCAAATCGGCCATACTTACCAGCTTATTGGTATAGAATTTTGTAAGATGAGGGTAAATCTCATTAATAGCCGTACCCGGCTGACTCTCAGAGGTTATGTACAAGATCTCGGCTTCCGGATGAGTCGCCAGTATCCGGAGCAGTTCTGCGCCAGTATATCCAGTGGCTCCAACAATGCTAATTTTCATGGACCTCGCTCCTTTTTTAATAATTATACAATATAGTTGTATAATAATTCAAGTGTTTTTTGTGCATATGTATGCATAATTTTTATTGGATAGAATCCAATGTTTATTGTATTTCATATAGTGTGGTAAATACAGAGCAAGATTTGGATACCGTGGGATATACTGGATATATCAGGCTAAAAAAGAAAAAGAGAGGCCACAAATAATTAGTGACAGCCTCTGTTTAAAAATTAACTTTTCCAATAATATATATACTACGCCCACATTGGGGGCAGTTTTTTCCGGACCCATTTTCTGCGTCCTCCGCTAAATAGCTGTAGCCGTTTAGACGATCAATGACTTTATACCCGCACTCGGGGCAGTACGTGTTGTTAAATTCGCCGCCGATATTACCGATATATACATAGTGAAGATATTTTCTCGCTGTGTTATAAGCCATTGTAAGTGTGCTTACAGGAGTCGGCGGTTCATCCATTTTGTAGTTAGGGAAATACCGGGAAAAGTGCAGCGGTATATCGGCATTAATATTTGCCAGCCATTCGGCCAATGCCAATAGCTCTCTTTCTGAATCATTAAGTCCCGGCACAACAAGCGTAGTTATCTCTACATGGCAGTGCTTGGCCGCTTGCTCCACCGTACGTTTGACTTGTTCGAGTTGCCCGGCACACACTTTTTGATAAAAGTTGTCGCTATACGCCTTGATATCAATGTTCATGGCATCAATAAACGGCAGCAGCTCGGCTAAAGGCTGTTCATTGATAAACCCGTTGGAAACCAAGACATTTTTAAGGCCTGCGGCTTGTACCAGCCGAGCCGTATCCAGAATATATTCATACCAGACACTGGGTTCGGAATAGGTATAGGCTATCCCGATATTGCCGCGGCCGGTAAGTTGTGTTGCTAAGTTGGCAGCCTCTTGGGGCTCAAGCGAACCTGTTTGCGGCTGTTCCTGCGCAATATGCCAATTCTGACAAAACTTGCAGGCAAAGTTACAACCCCAAGTTCCCAGTGACAAGATGGTACTGCCGGGATAAAAATGATATAACGGTTTTTTTTCGATAGGATCAAGCGCCTGCGCAGTAGTTTGCGCATAATTTAAGCTATACAGCTTTCCGCCCGTGTTGGTGCGAGCCCGGCAAAAGCCGGTCCGCCCTTCGGCAATAGTGCAGCCTTTAGGGCATAGCCTGCACATGACGGCTTGTCCCTGCGGTTCGTAGTAGAGTGCCTCATGCATCTTAGCTCACCTGCTTTAGCTTACTTATACCGCGTTACCGTAAAGCGATACAAATCTACCTCTTCCTCAGGCCGGATACCGGCTTTTTGCATAGCAATACTAAGCTGTTCGTCAATCGTATCTACCCCTTCGAGATCAGGCAACAGCAAGCCGGAACGCCGCCCTTTACGAACAATGACTCCGTATTTTTTCGGATCAAGCTCATTAACGCTGTCAATTTGTTCCGGTGCACCCAGCACATCAACCGAGACTTCCAGGTCCGGCAATTCATCCAACTCAATTGGCCAAAAGCGCGGATCTTCTGTGCCGGCACTTACAGCATTGCGAATGATTTCTTCGGCTATTGTCGGTTGGGTAGGAGCAAAGGTTCCGATACAACCGCGCAGCTCGCCGTTTTTTTTAAAAGACACAAATACGCCTGCCCGTCCAGGTAAGGGTTCCGGGAGTTCTGCCGGTTTAGCAAGAAAAGCACCCTGTTTTAAATAATATGTAAGACTCTCCCGGGCAAGCAATGTTGGTGTTAGTGCACCCATAAGTAAGCTCCCCCCCTACTTCTTGCCTTTTACTTTATAAAGAGTAACTGCATAGCCTACTCCAAACGGGCCTTCATACGAAGACAGTATGGTTTCGGCATCCAGCCCGCCCATTACACCCAGCAAGAAGAAAATTGGCCTGAGACCACATTCTCCGGCTTCCTCTATCAGGTTTCTGTCCATGTTAAGCAAGGCTTTAACATCAATACGTTTAAGTGCCTCTACTACCTGCCGGTCAAATTCTGCCCCTTTCGGGCTGTAACCGGCCGGTGCACCTGGAATAAGACGGTGCGACAAATCACCGGAAGCGATAACGGCCACCCGCTTGTCCACATTACCAATCGCCGCTTGGACGGCTTTACCAAAGGTATACATCTCTTCGTAGGGCAGTATCCCCATTGTCAAATGTACAATTTGCCCCTTGAACCCGGCCTTAGATAAATAATATAAGGGCACAAAGGCGCCATGATCCAATCGTAAAGCGACCCGGTAGTTTTTGGCAATATCATCCGTTAACTCTTGCAGATTTATTCCCAGGCGCTGACAACTCCGAATTATGTGCTTAATTAATAAATTATCTGTCTCAAACCCGAGAGTTACATCCGGAGCACCAAACTGTGCCATATTCCCTTTAAGGCGGGGATGAATACTGACAGTTACGGAATCTTCAAACACCGGACCATGCGGTGTGATAATAACAACCGTTTGCGGATTGCCTTCTCTAAGAAGCTCGGCCGCCTGGGTAACGGCTGAAACAGTAGCCTTAACCTGATCAAGTTCGTTTTTGCCTACTTCCGGGACCATAATCGGCGGATGCGGCATAAGCGCACAGCCAACCAAATTGTCCATCAAATCGCTCCCTTCAGTTAGTGGTGCGTACTAACTACGCTTTATCTTCCCACATTCTGGCTGAAATGATACGCGATTGCTTTCGCTATATATTCGGCCAGTTTCTGCTGATAGTCTTGACTGTTTAAGCGTGCGGCTTCAGCAGGATTGCTAATAAACCCGGCTTCAACAAGGACACCAGGAACATTTACAAATTTCAAGACAATAATATCAGAATCCTGCTTGGTTTGCCGCTTGTTGCCAGGGGGGAAATTTTTAAGGGCTTGCTGCATAGTATCAGCCAGCCGCTTATTTTCTTCTACTTTGGGATTGTAAAAAACCTGCGCCCCCGACCAGTTATTGCCTTTGATGGCATTGCAGTGAATGCTGACAAATAAATTGGCCCCAGAATTATCAATAATTTCGACACGTTTTAGTAAATCATTCTTCTTGCCGCCCTTACCTTTGGTATAATAATCTACATCACCTTCACGAGTCATTACCGGTGTTGCCCCGTTAGCGGTCAAAACCTCGGCAAGCTTTTGGGCAATCGCCAAATTTATATTTTTTTCGTCAAGGCCATGCCATTTGGCACCATCATCGATACCGCCATGCCCGGCATCTATGGCTATCGTCTTGCCGTTAAGTACGGCTAAATTGACCTTTTCAATATCATCAAGCACAAGATATCGCAATGTAAGCAGATTTAGCACCACTACCGCAATACTAACCATTGCTACACTGAACAATCTCCGGCGCCGTACCGCCAATACCCGCACATTCATCCCCTGCCTTTTTATTAACGGTCTGCTACTGCTATTTAAACTGTATTCTCTATTTCGCAATTAAATGCTAAAATTAATACGTAAAGCCTTGCTTTAAGGAGTGATTTGCTTGAAAACTATGCGTTTACGAACAGGGCGGGTTGTGGTCTTATTACTAATAATTTTTCTTGTAGCTTTTATGTGGGCTGGCGGCGGATTGTTACTCCGTTCCTATACATCTAAGATTCAAGTGCCAACAGAAGCAGTTACTACGGTAACAACCGTCAGCAGCACCTGGGAACGGATACATAGAATTATCTTTCTCAAAAAAGCCGTTACCGCCAAGCTTGACAAAAAAAATTATATCCGCTTATCAGATGTTCCTCTGGCTATGCAGCAAGCCATTATTGCGGTGGAAGACAGCCGGTTTTATCAGCACAGCGGCTTCGATGTTGAAGGTATCTTACGCGCAACTTTAGTGAATGTGCAAACAGGTTCGTTTGCCGAAGGCGGCAGTACAATTAGCCAGCAGCTGATAAAGAACCTTTTTCTATCGCAAGAACGCACCCTTGGGCGTAAAGCCGAAGAGTTTATCCTGGCTATCGATATTGAAATGAACTATTCCAAAGAAGAAATTTTGGAAATGTACTTAAATACCATTTACTTTGGCTCTGGAGCTTATGGTATTGGTGAAGCATCAAACATATATTTCGGCAAACCGCCGTTCCACCTTAACCTAGCTGAATGTGCCATGCTTGCCGGTCTGCCCAACGCGCCCTCCCTGACCTCCCCGTATGTTAGCTTCGAGGCCGCCAAGCAGCGCCAGGCCGTAGTCCTTGCCGCCATGACCCGCAACGGTTATATCGGCCCGGCCCAAGCGCAGGATGCTAAATTAACACCGATATTACTGGCAAAATAGACTGTTAAATTAAGAGGAGGCTGTGCTGAAAAATATGCTTCAGCACAGCCTCCTGTCCGTGGAGATGCTAGGCTAGCATCTCCTTATCCTTTTCGGTTTGAAAAGAAGGACCATAAATCAATATTCCTAACGCCGTCAGGGTAATGTTGATTGCACAGAATTCGTCATGATCCTGCAGGCGGCAGTTATCACAAATCTTGCTGACGGCGTCATAAGCTGCCAGAGCTTTAAACCGATCAACCCGGCCATCAACAACCGGCAAAGAACGGATTAGATCCAAAATATCTTCCGGAATTTCGTCATTAAATTTCGCACCTGTCTGCGACATATACATTAAAGTATCTTTAGCGATCCCCACATGACAGCGACTTTTAGCACAGTTTTTACAATTGCCGCACGCTTTGTTGGTGCCGACAAACGCTACAAATGCACTTTCTTTGGAAAAGCTCATGCTTCCACCTCCTCTTGTACTGCAGTAATAAACTTGTCTATACCTGCTTTCGCAATTACGTGATATAGACGCGAATGTTCCGGCAGATCGCCACCGGCCTTAAGCTGAGCAGCCAAGTCCATATACAACGCCAGAAGCCGCATAATTACCGGCACCACTTTTTCCCGCGGAACTTTGACCGGTAATACCTGCCCGTGAAGGGGAGTTGTACCGCTTTCTTTGCCACCCAGGGCAATAGTAAACTTCCCCCGTGGTTCGCCAATCAGGCCAATACACTGACACAAGGCCGCCGAACAATTACGCGGACAGCCGGAAATTCCGACTTTAAAATCCCACGGCAGTTTTGTGCCATACACTGCATCGTTAATTTCTTTGGCCAGTCCCAAGGTTTCCTGGCGAGCATGAACACACAGGCCTTTTCCAGGACAAGCTACAATGTTCCTGACACTGCCATGAACGTTAGCCACTTTTAAACCGCCAGCCGTCAATTTTTCCAATGCCCCTGTCACTTTATCCTTAGGCACTAGCAAAATTGGCAGCTGACGTCTGGTAAATTTAACAGCAACACCGCCGTCAGCCATTATGTTAGACAATACGGCAAATTGTTCGGCTGTTAAAACACCACCCGGTGCATCCACCAAAATTGCCCATGCTCCGTTGGCTTGTTCAACAATTCCCCACAAAGCATCTTTTTCTTCTGCAAATACAACCTGTTCACCATTCCAGCTCCAGGTATTTGTTCTGCTAAGCTGTTTCATTCTACCCGCTCCTCATTCTATGCGATACTAATATTGTGTTAATATTTATTATTAATTAGCATTCTGCCTTAGATGAAAAAATCCTGCTAGTTTATGGAAGAATTTTATATCATTTAATACAAAAAACGAATGAAAACTATTTGCTTTTTTGGGCATAACAAAGCCTCCTATAGTAGGTAGTGCTTAACCTAGCATAGGAGGCTCACCTAACAATATGTATTCTAGCCGCCTTCGGAGACTTATCCGTTTTCGGTATAATTAAAACTTAGTATTTAGCATAATGAACTTTCGTAAAATCAAGATTCGACTCGTCATAAGCTTTTAATGTCTCATCCTTATGACCTATAGCTATCATGCTTAAAACCCCATAGTGAGCAGGTATGCTCAAGATTTTTCTAACCGCATCTTCGGAATTCTCTCCTGTTTTGCTTTTTCTTTTGTTGCATTGTATCCAGCAAGAACCAAAACCCAAGGCTTCCGCTTCTAGCTGGATAAGTACGGAAGCAATGGAGGCATCCTCTATCCAGGTATCACTTTTTTCAGGATCACCAATAACCACAATAGCCAAGGGAGCTGTTTTCAGTGCAACTGCCCCAGGCTGCTTACAAGTTTCTAGTTTTAGCAGAGTTTCCTTATCTTCAATAACGACAAACTCTAGCGGCCTTATATTTTTTCCGGAAGGGGCAAGCAAGGCTGCTTTTAGAATTTTATCGAGTTCTGTTTTGGCTACCGGCAATTCTTTATATTTCCGGGTACTTCTTCTTGTCTTTAATAATTCTAGCATAGCAATCATCCTCCCAAAGTAATTTAATTTTATATAAAAACCCTGCCGGATACCCGGCAGGGTTTTGAACAATATAACACATGGAGAACCGGACACCCTTTAAATCCGGGGGTTAACCCCTCTCCCCGGCTACTGCTGGGGTTCTTTTATTCTTTGCTCGAAGTGGATTCAACCACAATAGTTTTAATCTGCCATCGACCATTAACGTACTCAATGTATTCAGCATTCTTGAAATGTTGCAAAACCTGGTTAAGAGCTTCTTTAGCCGCGAATAACTGCAGTTCCCTGGCCGATGCCGTGCTGGGATGATTGATTTCCTTATCAAGAGCATAATAATCATTTATCATTGCTTGCAGAGCTGTTTTTAACTTTCTATCCATAGTCACCCCTCCCGCTTTTTCCAAATGATTTCATAGCCACATATACTGGCAATCTTCTCAGCTTCCGTGTATTTTAATGTTCCCCGGCTCAATTTCTGACTAAGGTTTTGTAAGCTGCCGAAATCATCTTGCCGGTTTAATTCCTCTACTACCTGAGACATGGTTTTACCGGATTCAATTATTTTGGCTTTGACTATATTAATCGCCACATCCACCACCTCAATATCATAATAACACTAATTTAATTATATGGCAATATTATTAATTATATAGTTAAAAATTATTATTTAAATCAATTATGAAGCTTATAATTTAATTATATAGTTAAATAAATGCAGACGACAACGATGCTACAAAGAGAATTTCAGGAATTGATTGGCCGGAAAACACCGGCAGAAGTCTACACAAGATGTTTGATTTTTCACCAGACGAAAACGGGATAAGGGTTCATGTGCTCTTAAGTAAATATGATTCGCAGAGTAAGCCGGGAAACCGGCTTATTTTTCTGCCCAAAAAATATAAACACCCAGCAGCTACAGCCACTGGGTCTCACGGCTAAAAGCAATAAGTTTAAAGTAATAGCCTTGTACAGCGTGGCATACAGTGATGTCTATGACAGCAGCCCACTTTCAACACCTCCGTAATACATTATATGTAAAATAATGACAAAATAAAAAAGCCCCACGGTTGCAGGGCTGTGAATAAGACATCAATCCCCTTGGCTCTCTCCCTCTCCCTCTTCTCTTCTACGAACTATTCGGAGAATCTCGCTGACATTTCTATCTATTTCTCCGATTTGATTTTCCAACCTTTCCAACCGCTTTTTAAATGCGCCAATGACATCACGATTTTCTTCAGACACAATTCCACACCTCCTTTTTTACATAATATGTTATGCAATGTAGTAAAGTGACAAAAAATGCCGCCCAGGTTTCCCGGAGCGACAAAATAGAAAAGCCCATCCCTCAACTAGTGAGAGATAGGCTTTTTATGATTATGCAATTTAACTCCTGCATTCCCTATTGCATATTATGTTATATATAAATCTAAGGAGCAAACATATGAAACGTAAAAGCAATAAAATAAGGGAGTATCCCGAACTAACGGAATGGGACGAACAGCACAATACACGCCAGTGTTGCATTCCTTTTAATTGCGGTCCATTCCATTGTAGGCCATACTATTGCCGGCCATACCGCTTATGCCGACCATATGACTGTTGTAATCCGCACGTTATCTTATGGCCAGCGCCATACAGAAGATAGTGCTCATTTATTTCCTTCTTTAGCCGCTGGACCGCTTGCTTGCACTGCTCTAAGTATATTGATATTTAGTCAATTCTGTTGAAGTTGCGTCACTTGCTCTTTGAGTATTATCGAGTTGTCGAGCAAAACGACACAGCAAGTAGCTGAGCACAATAAATTTAATATAATATTTGTTACTAGTGTGTTACTAATGAATATGTTTTTAGCCATTTTTAGACGCTTTTAAATAACAAAAACCCCTGCAAACACTGAGTCTGCAGGGGTTCCGCTTTTGATAAAATTAACGTTTGGAGAACTGAGAAGCTTTACGAGCTTTTTTGAGGCCGTATTTACGACGCTCTTTTTCGCGTGGGTCACGAGTTAAGAGACCGGCTTTTTTCAGCGGCAGACGGAATTCACCATCTACTTTTAAAAGAGCGCGGGCAATGCCGTGACGAACCGCACCAGCTTGGCCGGATACGCCGCCGCCCTCAACTTTTGCTAATACATCATATTTTCCGACAGTGTCGGTGATGTTAAGAGGTTGAGTAACGATAAGCTCAAGAGTTTTTAAACCAAAATATTCGTCCAGCGGACGCTGATTCACGATGATCTTGCCTTCTCCCGGAACCAGACGAACTCTGGCAACCGAGGTTTTTCTGCGGCCTGTGCCGTAGTAAGTAACCAATGCCATATATATGTTCCTCCTTTCCGGTATTACCTAATATTAAGTTCCAGCACTTCTGGCATTTGAGCCTCGTGCGGATGATTAGGGCCGGCATATACGTTAAGTTTGCGATACATTTGACGACCAAGGCTGTTCTTAGGAAGCATGCCTTTTACTGCCATTTCAATCACACGTGCAGGCTTTTCAGCAAGCATTTTGCCAGCAGGAGTGAAGGTGGTGCCACCAGGATATCCTGAATGACGAAAATATTCTTTTTGCTCCAATTTTTTACCAGTTAATACAACTTTGTCAGCGTTAATCACAATTACGTGGTCGCCGGTATCAACATGGGGAGTGAAGATCGGTTTATTTTTGCCGCGAAGAACTTTCGCGACTTCAACGGCCAATCTACCAAGGGTTTGACCCTCGGCATCCACAACATACCATTTACGCTGGATGTTGGCCGGGTTTGCCATAAAAGTTTTCATTGTCTATCCTCCTCGTACAAGCTAAAGGACTATCTTAACTATCGATACATACTATGATGTTTAACCTTGAATTCCGGGGCTAATGGAATACATGGCAAAAATCTCATAAAGTTATTGTAATAAATTAGTTGATTGATGTCAAGCGTTATACCTTGGCAGATCGAAAATATTTTGGACAATCCGCATTTAGTATTTCACTTCCATTAAATAGAGACCTTGCGGCGGCGCGGTAATACCTGCTGCTTTACGGTCACGGCTCGCTAGCACGGTGGCAAACCCTTCCAGGCTCATGCGGCCTTGCCCGACTTCTACCAGTGTTCCAACCAAATTCCGTACCATATGATACAAGAACCCATTACCGTAAAATTCCAATTCCAAAATGGCGTTACCCGCTTCCCGGCATGCCGCAGACATAATTGTCCGTACCGGGCTTACCGGTGCGCCGCCAGCTGCCCGGAATGCGGAAAAGTCATGAGTGCCAACAACAATCTGAGCGGCTTCATGCATTAGCTTGGGTTCAAGGCTGGCGGGAAAATGCCATGCATAATTTCGTTCAAAGGGATTGGCTAACCGCGTATTTAATAGCCGATAGCGATACACCTTTCCTTTTGCCGCACATCGCGAATGAAATTCCGTGGACTCCTCGCTGGCGCTTACCACTACGATATCAGGCGGTAATAACCCTTTAGTCGCCAAAGGAATACGCTCAGTGGGAATTGTACCATGGCTAAAGAAGTTGACTACCTGCCCATACGCATGAACCCCGGTATCGGTACGGGCTGAGCCAGTAAGTTTTAATTCATGTCCAAAGATTTTAGCCAGCCGTTCTTCTACTAGCTGCTGAATGGTCATGGCATTGGCTTGGCGTTGAAACCCGTGATAAGCGGTGCCATCGTAGGCCAGTATGAGTTTAATGTTTCTCATATCGTGATATTGTATGCCTTTACGACTGCCAATACAGCTATTAATATGGCGAAAGTTCCGGCGACAACAAGATCGCGTGACCCCATTTTCAATTCTTTCATGCGGGTACGGTTTTCGCCTCCACGATAGCATCTGGCTTCCATAGCTACGGCTAATTCATCTGCCCGGCGGAAAGCGCTGATAAACAACGGTACTAACAGAGGAACCATATTTTTGGCCCTGTTTAACAGATTACCGGAAGTAAAGTCAGCTCCCCGTGCCATCTGGGCTTTCATTATCCGGTCGGCTTCTTCTAACAAGGTAGGTATAAATCTAAGCGCAATTGTCATCATCATAGCCAGTTCATGGGCTGGTACACCCAGTCGCCGAAAGGGGTTTAATAACCGTTCAATGCCATCCGTCAGGGCGATGGGGGAAGTAGTAAAGGTTAATAATGAGGACACAGCAATTAAGAGTATCAGTCTTAAAGACATAAGTATACCCATTCGGCATCCTTCTTGTGTAGCTGTAAGAGGCCCTAGCTGAAGAATGACCCTGCCAGGGGTACTAAAAACATGAATTGCCAAGGTTAATAAGATGATAACCCATAGCGGTTTTATTGAGCGAGCTACCATCCGGAAGGGAATACCTGATATGCCGACAGCAAGCGCGGCAAAAGCGATCAATATGGAATACGCCAGATAGTCTTCCGCTAAAAAGATTGTGCAGATATAGGCGACAACACCTAGTATCTTAGTGCGGGGATCAAGAAGATGGATGGGTGACTTTCCGGGAAAGTACTGACCCAGAGTAATGTCATTAAGCATGCTTGTGCCCCCTAACGGCTTTAAGGATTTCCTTAACCGCGGCCTCCGTCGTCATAGCACCATTTTCTATCGGCAGGCCGTTAGCCTGAAGCTTATCAATGAGCGCTGTTAAGGGTGGCACGTCTACGCCGGCGCCCTGAAGTTCCTTGCGTCCGCTGCCAAATATTTCACTCGGCGGCCCATCGAGGCTGACTTGACCACCGTTCATAACTAATACCCGACTGGCAAAGCGGGCTACATCCTCCATATTGTGTGACACGAGGATAACGGTAATGCCTGTTTTCTGGTGCAATTTAACAATTTGCCCAAAAATCTCGTCACGCCCCCGGGGATCAAGCCCTGCAGCTGGTTCATCAAGAGCCAGGTAATCGGGTTCCAGTGCAATCACACCGGCGATAGCTACCCGCCGCATTTGTCCGCCACTTAAGTTAAAGGGTGAGCGGTCTTTGAAGGTTTCAAAATCAAGTCCTACAAAGTCCATAGCCCGACGGACTCGTTTTTCCATTTCCTCTTCTGGCACACCCAGGTTCTTGGGGCCAAAAGCAATGTCTTGATAAATGGTTTCCTCGAATAACTGGTGTTCAGGATACTGAAAAACCATGCCAACCCGCCGCCTGGCATCACGGGCTGCCTGGTTTTTTAGTTTTAAATCGACTCCATCTACTGTTACTTGTCCGGAAGTCGGGTTAATTAAGCCGTTCATATGTTGAACTAAAGTCGATTTACCCGAACCGGTGTGGCCAATTATGCCAACGAACTCGCCTTTATTAATAGTTAGATTGATATTTTGGATAGCTGTTCGCTGGTATGGCGTATTTGGCATATACGTATAAGTAACGTTTTCAAAGATTATGGACATAACGCCACCACCAGTTGTTCATCACTTATTATATCCTGCTCAAGTTTTATTCCTTGCTCACGTAAGCAAGCGGCCACTTCGGCGGCTACGGGAACGTCAAGCCCCATTGCCTTTAGTCTGTCTACCTGGCTAAATATCTCCACCGGTGTTCCCTGGGTAACAATTTTACCCTGTTCCATGACAACTACCCTATGAGCAGTAACTGCTTCTTCCATAAAATGAGTAATATATATGACGGTAATTCCTTCTTGGTTTAGGCGACAGACGGTTTCCAACACTTCTTTACGGCCACGCGGGTCAAGCATGGCCGTTGGCTCATCCAGGACTAAGCACTTAGGGCGCATTGCCAATACGCCGGCAATGGCTACTCGTTGTTTCTGTCCGCCTGATAAGAGATGCGGACCATGATGGCGGTATTCTTCCATGTTAACAAGTTGCAATGCTTCTGTTACCCGCCTAACAATTTCTGCTGGTTCAACACCAAGGTTTTCGGGACCAAAAGCTACATCTTCTTCTACAATGGCGGCAACTATTTGATTGTCGGGGTTTTGAAACACCATACCGACTTGTTGGCGTATCTCCCATACCTTATCAGAATCTGCAGTATCCATACCTGCCACTATGCATTTGCCGCCTGTCGGCAAAATAAGGGCATTAAGATGTTTGGCCAAGGTAGATTTGCCTGATCCATTTGTACCAATAACAGCGACAAATTCTCCTTGGTTGACTGTCAGATTAATATCAGTAAGCGCCGCAACTTCCTGTCCGTCATAACCAGGATACGTATGACGCAAGTTTTCAATTTTAATAAGTTCTACCATGGTGAGGCTTAATGCACCCCCGTAAGAATAAAGGCGACCCGCCGGGCCGCCCTCGTCTTTTACTTGTTACACTAATTCGATAATCGCCATAGGTGCCGCATCACCACGACGCGGACCAAGTTTCAATACCCGAGTATAACCGCCTTGGCGCTCGGCATATTTAGGAGCAATTTCATCAAACAGCTTTTTCACAACTTCTTCGTCGTAGAGGCTTGATAACACTTGGCGGCGAGCATGCAGGTCGCCACGCTTAGCCAAAGTAATCATTTTCTCGGCAAGGCCGCTGATTTCTTTTGCCTTAGCTTCCGTTGTTTCAATACGCTCATATGCAAAGAAGGAAGTTAACATGCTACGAAACAATGCTTTACGAGCACTAGTGTCCCGTCCTAACTTTCTGTAGGCCACAATTCTTCCCTCCCTTTACTCTTCGTGTTCTGCTAATTCCAAACCCATCTCTATAATCTTCTTCTTAACTTCTTCCAATGACTTACGGCCTAAGTTGCGAACTTTCATCATATCTTCTTCGCTCTTTTGTACCAATTCAGCCACGGTGTTAATTCCGGCCCGTTTTAGACAATTGTAAGAACGCACTGAAAGATCAAGATCTTCAATGGTCATTTCCATTGTCCTGTTCTTTCCTTCAGCTGGTTCTTCAGATACTAAACCCTGACCCTCATCCTCTTCGGGAGGTTCTCCGGCAATATTTTGAATCAATTTCAGGTGCGACACCATTATGCCAGCAGCTTTGCTGACCGCTTCCTCGGGACGCATACTGCCATCTGTCCATACTTCTAATGTTAGTTTGTCGTAGTTGGTTACGTTACCAACACGGGTGTCGGTAACATTGTAATTGACACGTACTATCGGTGAGAAGATGGAATCAATAGGAATAATCCCGATTACATGGTCGGGTTTTTTGTTTTTGTCAGCCGGTACATAGCCTTTGCCCTTTTCAACCATTAGTTCCATGCGGAGCTTGCCACCAGCACCTACTGTCGCCAGGTGGAGTTCAGGGTTTAAAATATCAATATCGGCGTCAGCTTTAATATCGCCTGCTTTGACGTCGCCTTCTTCAAACGCCTCAATCAGTAAAACTTTGGGCTCGTCACTATGCATTTTAAGACATAATTCTTTTAGGTTCAGAATAATGTCGGTGACGTCCTCCCGAACACCAGGAATAGTAGCAAATTCATGAAGAACACCATCGATTTTCACTGAGGTTACAGCTGCTCCCGGCAAAGAGGAAAGGAGTACGCGTCTTAGACTGTTACCTAGTGTAATACCAAAGCCCCGGTCTAACGGTTCCCATACAAATTTGCCATATCGGCCATCTTCACTTACTTCCACTACTTCGATTTTCGGTTTTTCGATTTCAATCATCCGGAAAAACCCTCCTCATTTGCGCAAACTCTTGAGTTACGCCATCGCCACGGTTTGAGGGCAGATTATCTCGAGTACAATTCTACAATTAGATGTTCCTGGATAGGAATATCAATTTCCTCCCGGGTGGGGTAGCGCATAACTTTACCACTCATATCAGCAGCAGTCATTTCAAGCCAAGCCGGAGCTGTCTTGTGACCAAGTGCCTCAGCGATTTTTTTCATGATTGGTGATTCTTTTCTTTCTTCCCGTGCGGCAACTACGTCGCCAGCTTTAACCAGGAAGGAAGGAATATTTACACGGCGGCCATTTACGTTGAATAAGCCGTGACGAACCAGTTGTCTTGCTTGGTTGCGGCTTTCAGCCAAACCCATGCGGAAAACAACATTGTCAAGTCTTCTTTCCAACATAACTAAAAGGTTTTCACCGGTAATGCCTTTTTGGCGTTCAGCCTTCTCAAAGTAGTTACGGAATTGGCGCTCAAGCACACCGTAAATACGGCGGGTTTTTTGCTTCTCACGAAGCTGAATGCCATATTCAGAAACTTTTTTACGGGCTTGACCGGCACCATGTTGGCCGGGAGCAAATCCGCGCTCTGTGAAGGAGCATTTATCGCTATAGCATCTGTCGCCTTTGAGGTATAGTTTTGCACCCTCACGACGGCATAATCTGCAAACAGGACCTGTATATTTTGCCATTCTTATCAAACACCTCCCAATTCCTTAAACTCTTCTTCTTTTTGGCGGACGGCATCCATTGTGCGGAATGGGTGTTACGTCTTTAATCATATTAACTTCAAGGCCTGCAGCCTGAAGGGAGCGGATAGCCGCTTCACGGCCAGCACCAGGACCTTTAACAAATACTTCGATTTGTTTCAGGCCATGCTCCATGGCAGCTTTCGCAGCGGTTTCGGCAGCCATTTGAGCAGCGAACGGAGTGCTTTTTCTGGAGCCTCTAAAGCCCAGTCCACCGGCGCTTGCCCAGGAGATGGCATTGCCTCTGGTATCAGTGATTGTTACGATGGTGTTGTTGAATGTCGATCGAATGTGAGCAACACCATGTTCTATATTTTTACGTTCTTTACGTTTTGGTCTTGCAGCTTTCTTTTGAGCCAAAGGTTAACCCTCCTTTACTTTTTCTTTTTAGCGCCGACAGTCTTTTTCGGGCCTTTGCGGGTACGAGCATTGGTCTTTGAACGTTGTCCACGTACAGGAAGACCCATGCGGTGCCGCTTGCCACGATAAGAGCCGATCTCAATGAGCCGCTTAATGTTAAGTGCTTCTTCACGACGAAGGTCGCCTTCTACGCGATAGTTTTTATCAATGTTCTCACGCAGTTTAGCAACTTCTTCTTCTGTGAGGTCACGAGTTCTGGTATCAGGATTAATTCCGGTATTTTTTAAGATTTCTTTGGATAATGTCAAACCAATACCAAAAATGTATGTTAATGCAATTTCGATGCGTTTGTCACGCGGTAAGTCTACACCGGCAATACGTGCCATGTATTAATCCACCCCCTTGTTCTTAGCCTTGTTTTTGTTTATGTTTAGGATTTTCGCAAATCACCATTACTCTGCCATGCCGTTTGATGATTTTGCATTTTTCACATATAGGCTTAACTGATGGCCTTACTTTCATAATTAAACCTCCTTATCGTGCGTCCGGTAGCCCGTCAGTCCGCGTTCGCTCATCGACTTGACTAACGAACTTACGAACCCACGAACACAAGCTATTTAAACCTATAGGTAATACGGCCGCGTTTTAAATCGTACGGTGTCAGTTCAATCGTAACTTTATCGCCCGGTAAAATCCGGATGAAGTTCATGCGAATCTTACCCGACACATGAGCCAGTACAATATGACCGTTTTCCAGTTTAACCTGGAACATGGCGTTTGGCAATGCCTCAATGACCGTACCTTCCACTTCAATTACATCTTGTTTGGACATGAGCTATCCCTCCTCGTCCGCTTTTAAGCATATCCGGTCACCTCGATTTGGGCGAGGGCCTGACGGATATTTTCGTCGGTAGGGTTTGTTCCTCCGGCTAGTATCTCCGCCAAATTAGCAGCAATAGAATGCCTTGTGACGTGCTTAACGTTTTTTTTCTTAGGACTAGCGACTTTACGTCCGCGTCCGTCAGCTACCAGAAGAGTTTGCGGCTTATTCCACCCGAGCACCACATAAGCGTGGCCAGCATCACGTCCTGCTGTTGATCTTACAATCTGCCCAGGGGTAATAGTTCCATTAGGCACCAGCCGTCTCCTCCTATAGTTTTGTTAATATCTCCGGACCATCGGCCGTAATGGCAATGGTGTGTTCAAAATGGGCCGAACGCTTGCCATCAGCGGTCACTACTGTCCAGTTATCGCCCAAAGTCTTGACCTCATGAGTCCCTGCGTTAATCATAGGCTCTATTGCTAAAGTCATACCAGCTTTTAATCGCGGGCCGCGTCCGGGAAGTCCATAGTTGGGTATCTGTGGGTCTTCGTGCATGTTTCTGCCAATGCCGTGCCCAACAAAGTCGCGCACGACACCAAAACCATGCTCCTCGGCGTAGGCTTGAACGCTATGGGAGATATCGCCTAAACGATTACCCTCCACAGCTTTTTCAATCCCTTTATATAGTGACTGTTCGGTAACTTCGATAAGTTTCTTGAGTTCTTCGTCGACTTCACCAACCGGCACTGTAATTGCAGCATCGCCGCAATAACCGTTAATGAAAGCGCCAATATCAATACTTACATTATCTCCATTTTTTAACCTTTTTAATCCAGGAATGCCATGTACTACCTCTTCATTTACCGAGGCGCAAATACTTCCGGGAAAGCCATGATAGCCTTTGAAGGCGGGTGTGGCTTTCTTGCTTTTTATATATTGCTCGGCAATCCTGTCTAGTTCAAGCGTAGTGACTTCAGGTTTAACCGCTTTTTCAACTTCTTTTAGCGTTTCGGCCACTATTCGCCCAGCATCACGCAGGTAATTTATCTCCCTTTGTGATTTTAATATTATCATACTTGCCCGCCTCGCAGGCTGTTGATGATATCCTTCAGAACGGCATCAATGGGTTGAAGTCCATTGATTTCGGTATAAAGGCCTTTATCCTGATAGTATTCAATGAGCGGTTGCGTCTGCACTTGATATACCGACAAGCGGTTAACGACTGTTTCTTCTGTGTCGTCATCGCGTTGGTAAAGTTCGCCGCCGCATTTATCGCAGACACCGCTTTTTTGCGGAGCATTAAACGCTACATGGTAGGTAGCGCCGCAGCCTCTGCAAATTCGGCGGCCAGTCATACGACCTACCAGTTCTGAACTTGGGGCAGTAATGTTAACAACCCGGTCCAGTTTGATAGCAAGTTCTGCCAACGTTCGATCAAGAGCTTCGGCTTGGATAGTGGTGCGAGGAAAGCCGTCAAGGATAAATCCTTTTTTGCAATCCTCTTTAGCCAAGCGCTCTTTTACGATACCGATTGTAACGCTATCAGGTACCAATTGTCCGGCATCCATGCAGGCTTTAGCTTGTTTGCCAAGTTCAGTGCCTTCTTTAACGGCTGCGCGGAACATATCCCCGGTTGAGATATGGGGGATATGAAATTTTTCTACCAGTTGAGCCGCCTGAGTACCTTTACCAGCACCAGGCGGTCCCATTAACAGAATGAACATGACCACTACCTCCTACTTCATGAAGCCTTGATAGTGACGCATTAAGACCAGCGCCTCGATCTGCTTCATGGTATCCAGAGCCACACCTACTACGATTAAGAGGGCAGTACCGCCAAAGTAAACACCTTGGAGATTAGTCGCTGCACCAACAAAATTCGGCAGTATTGCGATGATGGCCAGGAAGATTGATCCGGCCAGGGTAATTCTGGTCATCACTCGGTCTAAATAATCGGCGGTAGGTTTACCCGGTCTAATTCCGGGAATAAACCCGCCGTGTTTTTTCATGTTCTCTGCCATATCTGATATGTTCATAGTAACCGCAGTGTAGAAATACGTGAAGAATACGATTAGGAGCGCATACAAAGCTGTTTGCAGCGGCGTACCCCACGCAAACCACCCTGCCACTGTTTTTACCCAGGGAACATCAATAAACTGGGCAATGGTTACCGGGAACATCAGCACAGATGACGCAAAGATTATTGGAATAACGCCTGCCTGGTTGACTTTAAGCGGGATATGTGTGGAATGACCACCATACATTTTCCGACCAACAACCCGTTTGGCGTATTGTACTGGAATTCTGCGTTGGCCTTGCTGTATTGCGATTACGAATACAATCATGGCAACTGCAATTATTAAGAATAACAGCACGTTGAAAACGTTAATTGTTCCGGCTTGCATATACTCATAAATGGTATACATGCCACTCGGAAGTCTTGAGACAATACCGGCAAAGATTATCAGAGATATACCATTGCCAATACCTTTTTCGGTTATCTGCTCACCAAGCCACATCAGGAAAGTTGTTCCTGCGGTCAAAGTAAGCGCGATTAGTAAGATTGAACCAATTCCAGGGTTAATTATCGCAACTTTTAAGCCAAATGCCATGCCGAGTGCTTGGATAAAACCAAGTACTACAGTACCATAGCGAGTAATTTTGGTTATTTTTTTGCGACCTTCATCGCCTTCTTTGGCCCACTGTTCTAATTTCGGCACAACTACAGTAAGTAGCTGCATGATAATCGAGGCGTTGATATATGGCGTAATACTCATTGCAAATATTGAAAACTTGCTCAAAGCGCCGCCGGAGAACATATCCAGAAGCCCAAACAGATTACCTTGTGTAAACAGCTGCTCGATGACAGAGGCATTTACTCCCGGTACCGGGATATGTGTGCCCATTCTGAATACCAAAAACATAACTAAGGTGAATACAACCTTCTGCCTTAGCTCTGTAATCTTTAGAACGTTCGAGAGCCCTGCCAGCAATTAAATCACCTCGACTGAACCGCCGGCTGCTTTGATTTTTTCAGCGGCCGACTTAGTAAAGCCATTAGCTTTAACTGTTAAAGCCTTGGTAAGCTCGCCATTGCCTAAGATTCTAAGACCGTCAAGAACTTTCTTAATTACGCCGGCTTCTACCAAAGCTTCAAGATCTACAACCGCGCCGTTATCAAAGCGATTGAGCTCAGCTACATTAACTTCGCTGTATTCTTTGGCAAAGATATTGTTGAAACCGCGCTTGGGCAGTCTTAAGTACAAGGGCTTCTGGCCGCCTTCAAAACCTGGACGCACACCGCCGCCTGCACGGGCTTTTTGACCTTTGTGACCTTTACCGGAAGTTTTACCTAAACCGGAACCAAGACCACGGCCTACACGAGTGCGTTCTTTTTTTGAACCAGGCGCTGGAGCTAATTCATGTAATTTCATTAACAGCACCTCCTTGAACTAGTTTATGGGATATTTCTGCAGCAAATTATTCTGCAACTTGTTCTACAGTAACGAGATGCTCGACTTTGCGAACCATGCCTCTGATTACTGCATTATCTTCTTGAATTACCGAGCTGTTGGTTTTTTTGAGACCTAAAGCCTTAACAGTTGCGCGTTGGTCTTCTTGTCTACCAATCAAGCTACGGGTAAGTGTAATTTTAATTTTAGCCATATTAATTTCCTCCTTAGCCCAACAGTTCCTGAACTGTTTTGCCACGCAGACTGGCAACTTCTTCAGCCCGCTTGAGTTGGCTTAAGCCGGCGATGGTAGCACGAACCATATTGTTGGCATTAGATGAACCGAGCGATTTTGTGAGGATATCATGAATACCAGCAAGTTCAAGCACAGCACGAGCTGGGCCGCCAGCGATTACGCCAGTACCTTCGGAAGCAGGTTTTAAAAGCACTTTGCCTGCGCCAAATACACCCATGATTTGATGAGGGATGGTGGTGCCGACAATAGGAACTTTTATTAAGTTCTTTTTAGCGTCTTCTACGCCTTTACGAATAGCTTCTGGAACTTCACCAGCTTTGCCGAGGCCGAAACCTACGTGGCCGTTGCCGTCACCAACAACTACCAGTGCACTGAACGAAAAGCGTCTACCGCCTTTAACAACCTTAGCAACCCGGTTAATGAATACAACTTTTTCTTTTAGGTCAAGACCGGTGTGATCAATTCTAGCCATTAATTTCCCTCCTTTTCTTAGAATTCAAGACCAGCTTCGCGTGCAGCAGCTGCAAGTGCAGCCACGCGGCCGTGATAGATATAACCGGCGCGGTCAAATACTACTTTAGTGATTCCTTTTTCGAGGGCCCGTTTAGCGATTGCCTCGCCTACAGCTTTGGCTGCATCAATATTTCCACCGTACGAAAGCTTAGCACTGATTTCTTTATCCAGTGTGCTGACTGCTACTAAGGTAGTACCAGTTTTATCGTTGATAATTTGAGCATAGATATGCTTCAAACTGCGAAATACGTTCAGACGCGGGCGTTCAACGGTGCCAATCAGAGTTTTCCGAGCTCTTAACTGCCGCTTTTGGCGCGCGATGTTTTTGCTTGGTTTACGCAGCAAGGTGTTCACTCCTTTCGCTTGAATTACCTTTTATGAGTTTATTTCTTGCCTTTACCGCCAGCTTTACCAACTTTGCGGCGGACAACTTCGCCTTCATACTTGATGCCTTTACCTTTATACGGTTCTGGTTCACGATAGCCGCGAATCTTTGCAGCCAGTGCGCCAACTGCTTCTTTATTAATACCGGAAATTACGATCCGGTTAGGTTGCGGGACATCAATTGTGATACCTGTAGGCGGCTCAACTTCTAATGGATGTGAGAAGCCTAAGGTTAATGCGAGTTTTTGACCGGATTTAGCGGCACGATAGCCTACGCCGGCAATCTCCAGAGTTTTGGAGAAACCTTGGGTTACACCTGTTACCATGTTGTTAACAAGGGTCCGGGTTAATCCATGGAGCGAACGGTGTTCTTTGTTATCTGTAGGCCGTTTAACGTTAATGACATTGCCTTCCATTTCGATAATCATATCTTTATGGAGCTGGCGGGTCAGTTCGCCTTTAGGGCCTTTAACTGTTACGACATTGTCATTACCGATTGTTACGGTAACGCCAGCAGGAACAGTGATGGGACTCCTACCAATTCTAGACATATTGCACCTCCTGTATCACTAGATTACCAAACGTATGCGATTACTTCGCCGCCAAGACCAGCTTTGCGGGCGGATTTGTCGCTCATAATACCTTGGGATGTTGAGATAATCGCAATACCAAGACCTCCAAGTACGCGAGGTAACTGCTCTTTTTTAGCATATACTCTAAGACCAGGCTTAGAAATACGCTTAATACCAGTAATTACCTTTTCGCGGTTCGGTCCATATTTTAAACTTACACGAAGCATTCCTTGTTTGCCATCGGCAACCATGTCGTAGTCTCTGATGAAACCTTCTTCTTTCAGGATCTGAACTACGGATTGCTTAATTTTCGATGCCGGAATTTCGACTTTATCGTGAAAAACCGAGTTTGCGTTGCGAATGCGAGTAAGCATGTCGGCAATCGGATCGGTCATTACCATGTGTTGTAAACCCCCTTCCTATATGTTGCTGCTACTACCAGCTGGCCTTTGTTACTCCAGGAATGGCGCCTTTGTAGCTCAGTTCCCGGAAACAAATCCGGCACATTTCAAATTTACGCATATATCCATGCGGACGTCCGCAGATTTTGCAGCGATTGTACTTACGTACTTTAAACTTAGGCTCGTTTTTCCATTTTTCTATTAAAGCCTTCTTGGCCACCGAATTCCCTCCTTTTCTTACTATCCAACTTTAAACTGTTCTGTAACTGGACAGTTTTGACTAGGCGCTGAAGGGCATGCCCATCAGTCTTAACAGCTCGCGTGCCTCTTCATCAGTCTTTGCAGTGGTAACAATGATAATATCCATACCACGGATTTTATCAATTTTATCGTATTCGATCTCCGGGAAAATCAGTTGTTCTTTAATACCAAGGGTGTAGTTGCCGCGACCGTCGAATGCTTTCGGGCTTACACCGCGGAAGTCACGCACCCGGGGCAAGGAGATATTGAACAGTTTATCAAGGAATTGATACATCCGCTCTCCACGCATGGTAACTTTGGCACCAATCGGCATTCCTTCACGAATCTTGAATGCGGCGATTGATTTTTTTGCTCTAGTTACAACCGGTTTTTGACCGGCGATTAAAGTCATATCGTTTACTGCCGCATCGAGAACTTTGGGGTTGCCAACTGCTTCACCAACACCCATATTAATTACAACTTTCTCGACTTTGGGAATTTCCATGACGTTTTTGTAGCCAAACTTTTCCATCATAGCTTGAGCTACTTCTTGTTTATATTTCTCTTTTAATCTTGCAGCCATGAGTTAACCTCCTTTCAGGAAAGAATGGTTTTACTTATCTTTATCAATAACTTCGCCGCATTTTTTGCAGGCACGGGCATATGTGCCGCTAGCTATCTGTGATTTTTTAATGCGGGTAGGTTTGTCACATGCAGGGCACACCAGCATAACTTTGGAGGAAGCTAAAGGAGCTTCTTTAACCAAAATGCCGCCTTGCGGGTTCTTTTGGCTCGGCTTGGTGTGACGCTTAACTTTGTTTACACCTTCTACAACAACTTTGCCTTTTTTCGGCAGAGCTTCAACAATTTTGCCTTGTTTGCCTTTATCCTTGCCTGACAGCACGACAACTTTGTCGCCTTTTTTTACATGCAATTTTTCAGCTTCTGACACTTAAGGACACCTCCTTAATCTAGATAACTTCCGGTGCCAGTGAGATAATTTTCATGAAATCTTTGTCCCTAAGCTCTCTAGCTACTGGTCCAAATATCCGTGTACCTCTCGGGCTTTTATCTTCTTTAATAACAACTGCGGCGTTTTCATCAAACCGGATGTACGAACCGTCCGGACGGCGCAGTCCTTTACTTGAACGAACAACAACGGCTTTAACTACATCGCCTTTCTTGACAACGCCACCGGGTGTAGCGTCTTTAACGGCTGCTACGATAACATCGCCTATGTTGGCATAGCGGCGGAATGAGCCACCCAGTACGCGGATGCACATAATTTGTTTGGCTCCGGTATTGTCAGCAACATTCAGGATGGTCTGTTGTTGAATCATAGTGCTTATCCTCCTTCCTCATAGGGCTCGCTGCCAAGCTTTGGCCGTCGAGCTTTAGAAGCTTGCTTTGGGTTTTAACGCTATCCTATTTTGCTCTTTCGAGAACTTCGATTACACGCCAGCGCTTTTCTTTGGAAAGCGGACGGGTTTCCATAATTTTAACGGTATCTCCGTTATGGCTTTCGTTATTCTCATCATGAGCTTTGAATTTCACTGTTTGCTTAATAGATTTATGATACAACGGATGACGTACTAAGCGTTCAACCGCTACTACTACAGTTTTGTCCATTTTATCGCTTACTACTTTACCAATACGGACCTTGCGCTCGTTTCTTTCAACGGTCACTTACATTGCCTCCCTTCATACTCACTACATTTGGCCAATTATTGAGCCTTAAGTTCACGCTGACGCTGAACAGTTTTGATGCGGGCAATTGTTTTTTTGACGGCAGGAATCCGCATAGGGTTATCCAATTGGCCGGTAGCATGTTGGAACCGTAAGTTAAACAGCTCTTCTTTCAGCTTGTTCAGTTTTTGGTCAAGTTCGGCTGCACTTAAATCGCGGATATCATTAGCCTTCATTTACTTCACCACCCAGTTTAGCATTGACGCCCGGTGCGTCCATATCCAAATGAGCGGTATCCTCCCGCTTAACGAACTTGGTTTTAATCGGCAGTTTATGAGCTGCCAGACGCATAGCTTCACGGGCTACTTCTTCAGCGACACCGTCCATTTCAAACATAACGCGGCCTGGCTTAACTACGGCTACCCAGTACTCGGGTGAACCTTTACCACTACCCATGCGGGTTTCAGCCGGTTTTGCAGTAATCGGCTTGTCAGGGAATATTTTAATCCAAACTTTACCGCCCCGTTTGATATAACGGGTCATGGCGATACGGGCTGCTTCGATTTGACGGTTGGTGATCCAAGCCGGCTCGAGAGCAACAAGACCGAACTCGCCGTGGGATACAACGTTGCCTTTTGTGGCTTTACCAGTCATACGTCCGCGGAATTGTTTGCGATGCTTTACTCTTTTTGGAATAAGCATTATTGTTCGCCCCCTTCAACGGCGGCAGCGGCTACAACAGTTTTCTTGGCTTCAGGCAGAACTTCGCCTTTGTAAATCCAAACTTTTACGCCGATACGGCCATAGGTGGTGTGTGCTTCTGCAGTACCATAATCGATGTCGGCACGCAGTGTGTGAAGAGGAATACTGCCTTCACGATAGCTTTCGCTACGAGCAATTTCAGCGCCGCCTAAACGTCCGCCTACCATTACTTTAATACCTTTTGCACCCATACGCATGGTACGAGTTACGGATTGTTTCATAGCCCGACGGAAAGCAATACGCTTTTCAAGTTGGGCAGCAATGTTTTCAGCAACTAAAGTTGCATCCAACTCAGCTTGTTTGATCTCGGCAATGTTAACATCGATGTTCTTGCCAGTAAGATCTTTCAGGGATTTTTTAATATTTTCAATCCCGCTGCCGCCACGGCCAATAACCATACCCGGTTTGGCAGTGTGGATGGTAACTTTCACCCGATTAGCCGCACGCTCAATAATGATTTGCGACACATTGGAAGTGTAAAGTTTTTCTTTTAGCATTTCACGGATTTTGATATCTTCATGCAGATTTTTAGCATAGTCTTTATCGGCATACCATTTGGCGTCCCAGGTTTTGATAATGCCAAGACGGAGACCATGCGGATTAACTTTTTGACCCACTAAATTTCCCTCCTTCGTCCGAGCTTATCTTTCTTTAACAACCAGTGTTACGTGGCTGGTGCGCTTTAAAATTTTGAAGGCCTGTCCGCGTGAACGCGGGTGAATGCGTTTCAAAGTTGGACCTTGATCAACAAACGCCTGTGAAACAAACAGGGCATCGGTATTCAGGTCATAGTTGTGTTCAGCGTTAGCAACAGCTGATTTTAATACCTTTTCCAGAACTTCAGCTCCGACTTTCGGAGTATGTTTCAAAATTGCAAAAGCCTCGCCCACGTTCTTGCCGCGAATTAAGTCGATAACAATGCGGATTTTGCGGGGAGCAATGCGAATGTGTCTGGCAATTGCTTTAGCTTCCATTTTTTTAACCCCCTTCCGGCTGAATTACCCGGATTTATGCTAAGAGTATTATCTTACCCCAGTAGACCGTTCTGAACCACCGTGGCCTTTGTAGGTCCGGGTCGGCGCAAATTCGCCAAGTTTATGGCCAACCATATCTTCGGTAACATATACCGGCACATGCTTGCGGCCATCATGAACAGCAAGTGTGTGTCCAACAAAAGTCGGTAGAATGGTGGAGCTGCGTGACCATGTTTTAATAACTTTTTTATCGTTTTTAGCATTAAGCGCATCAATTTTCTTGAGCAGGCTCTCATGCACATAAGGTCCTTTTTTAATGGATCTTGACATCTAAATAGCCTCCTTTCGTGTGTTCGCTTGCGTTCGTTTATCGGCTACCGCGGCTAGCCCGTCTCTTAACAATGAGTTTGTCAGAAGCTTTGCTCTTACGGGTTTTCGCACCCATAGCGCATTTGCCCCAAGGAGTAACAGGATGTTTGCGGCCAACAGGTGAACGACCTTCACCACCACCATGCGGATGGTCGATCGGATTCATAGCAACACCGCGGTTAGCAGGACGAATGCCCAGCCAACGGGAACGACCGGCTTTACCGATAGTAATATTTTCGTGTTCAAGATTGCCTACCTGACCAATGGTAGCCCGGCAGTTAATATGAACTTTTCTAAGTTCACCGGAAGGAAGTCTTAAGAGTGCATGGCTGCCTTCTTTGGCCATAAGCTGAGCAGAAGCACCAGCAGAACGAACCATTTGACCGCCTTTACCGATTTTCATTTCAATGTTGTGAAGCTGAGTACCTACCGGAATGTTCTTAAGCGGCAGTGCGTTACCTACTTTGATGTCGGCTTCAGGGCCACTCATGATGGTATCGCCTACTTTAAGTCCGTTAGGAGCTAGAATATAACGTTTCTCGCCATCAGCATAGCTTAAGAGAGCAATCCGTGCTGAACGGTTAGGATCATATTCAATGGTAGTCACTTTTGCGGGAATACCGTCTTTAATACGTTTGAAGTCAATTACACGGTACAGACGCTTGTGACCGCCGCCTTGATGCCGTACGGTTAATCGACCTTGCTGGTTACGACCGGCGTGTTTTTGCAGGCGCTCGGTCAGGGAACGCTCGGGACGATCTGTGGTGATATCCGAAAAATCGGCTACCGTCATAAATCTTCTGCCAGGAGCGTATGGTTTAAAACTTTTAACTGGCATGTGTGCCCCTCCTTTTTAGGAAATTCTGTTATACGCCTTCAAAGAATTCAATGCGCTCGCCGGGAGCCAGTTTTACAATGGCTTTTTTAAAGTCCGGACGCTTGCCAATGTTCTTGCCCATGCGCTTAGTCTTGCCCATTACACGGATGGTGTTAACGTCAAGTACTTTTACTTTGAAGATTTGCTCAACTGCTTGACGGATTTCAACTTTGTTGGCTGTAAGAGGCACAACAAAAGTATATTTATTTTCAGCCATCATCGCTGTAGTTTTCTCAGTGATGTATGGTCTAAGAAGTACGTCGCGTGGATTTGCCATTATGCCAGCACCTCCTCAATCTTGGCGACTGCCTCTTTGGTTACCAGCACTTTGTCATGATGGAGAAGGTCGAAAACGTTCAATCCGATGGTTCCAATAGCTTTTACGCCAGGAATATTACGGGATGATTTTTCAACAGTCTCATCGTTGTCTGCGGTGATGATAAGAGCTTTTGCCTCTTGCGCTTCAAAGTTACCAAGGAGTTTAATTACATCTTTGGTTTTAGGAGCCGCAAAGTTGATGTCTTCGACAACCACCAAGCCACCCTCATTAACTTTTGCAGTAAGCACTGATTTGATTGCCAAACGACGTGCTTTACGAGGCATACTGAATTTGTAGCTGCGCGGATGTGGTCCAAACGCAACACCGCCACCAACCCACAACGGAGAGCGAATGCTGCCAGCCCGTGCCCGGCCGGTACCTTTTTGTTTCCAGGGTTTTCTGCCGCCACCGCGTACCATTGCTCTGGTCTTGGTTGCGTGAGTGCCTTGACGCTGGCTTGCCAGTTGCATAACAACAGCCTGATGAACCAAGGCTTCGTTTATTTCTACGCCAAATACGCTATCATTAAGTTCCATTTCACCGGTTTGTTTACCGGTCATATCATATACTGCCACTTTCGGCATATAGCACATCCTCCTTTCGATGCTCGCAACCCACTCTTTGCGTCTTGTCGCAAAGCTGCAAGCTGCGATTACTTAATGGGTTTTACTGTATTTCTAACAATAACGAAACTGCCTTTAGGTCCGGGGATTGCACCTTTAACCAAGAGCAGGTTACGGGGTACATCTACACGAACTACTTGCAGACGTTGAATAGTGACTTTTTGTCCACCCATACGTCCAGGAAGTTTCTTACCTTTAAATACTTTACCGCCGCCACCGCTCATCCGGGAACCGATGGTACCAGGCTCACGATGGGATTTGGAACCGTGACCCATAGGTCCACGGGCAAAGTTGTGGCGTTTAATGCCGCCAGCAAAACCTTTACCTTTTGCAGTTCCGGTTACGTCAATAAGTTCACCTTCGCTGAACACGTCAGCGCTCAGAACTTGACCTACTGTATATTCAGAAGCTCCAGGCAGGCGCAGCTCACGGATAAATTTTACCGGTTTGACGTTGGCCTTTGCAAAGTGACCCTTCAACGGCTTGTTAACATGCTTTTCTTTAATAGCACCGAAGCCGAGCTGCACTGCGTTGTAGCCATCATTTTCAACTGTCTTGTTTTGTACTACGACGTTCGGGCCGGCTTCAATAACAGTAACCGGAATAACTTTACCCTCAGCCGTAAAGATTTGGGTCATACCCAGTTTTTTTCCTAAAATTCCTTTAGCCATTATCGCACCTCCTCCTACAGCTTGATTTCGATGTCCACACCAGCCGGCAAGTCGAGACGCATCAAGGCATCTACGGTCTTGGGGGTCGGCTCAAGGATGTCAATAAGACGTTTATGTGTCCGCATTTCAAATTGTTCGCGGGAGTCTTTGTTGACATGGGGTGAACGCAAAATAGTGAAGATATTTTTTTCTGTAGGAAGCGGAATAGGGCCAGAAACCATAGCGCCGGTACGTTTTGCGGTTTCAACAATTTTGGCCGCACTTTGGTCTAGCGCCTTGTGGTCATATGCCTTGAGGCGGATTCTGATTTTTTGCTGTTTAGCCATTATTTATTCCTCCTTATCGCCCAGTTTCTCTGAACGGACATTCTCGGTGGAAATTTCCCCGCGCGTGCGGGCCACCTTCCACGTCATCGCCGGTCAATATCCTGGCAAAAGGCGGCCAGAGCCGCCTTGCCAGATATTATGTTAAAGCTTTATTACTCGGTAACAGCGGTTACAACGCCGGCGCCTACAGTACGGCCGCCTTCGCGGATAGCGAAACGCAGACCTTCTTCGATAGCGATCGGGGTGATGAGCTCAATGCTCATTTGAATGTTGTCGCCAGGCATTACCATTTCTACACCGTCAGGCAGATTAACAACACCGGTTACGTCAGTTGTTCTGAAGTAGAACTGCGGACGATAGTTGGTGAAGAACGGAGTATGACGGCCGCCTTCTTCTTTACTCAGTACATATACTTCGCCTTTGAATTTGGTGTGCGGCTTAATGGAACCAGGCTTGGCAAGTACTTGACCACGCTCGATTTCTTTACGCTCTACACCACGCAGAAGGGCACCGATGTTGTCGCCGGCTACTGCGGAATCAAGAAGTTTACGGAACATTTCTACGCCAGTTACTACTGTGGATTTCGGTTTGTCAGTCATACCAACGATTTCGACGGTATCACTTACTTTAACCATACCGCGCTCTACACGGCCGGTAGCTACTGTACCACGACCAGTAATAGTGAACACGTCCTCTACAGGCATCAGGAAAGGCTTATCAGTAGCACGTTCCGGAGTCGGGATGTATTCGTCAACTTTGTCCATGAGGTCATGGATTTTGCCGCACCATTCGCATTCGCGTTTTGCGCAGCCGCAGTTCAGAACTTTAACAGCAGAACCGCTTACTACAGGAATGTCATCACCAGGGAATTCGTAGCTGGAGAGAAGTTCACGAACTTCCATTTCTACCAGTTCCATAAGTTCTGCGTCGTCTACAAGGTCAGCTTTGTTAAGGAACACTACCATTGCAGGTACGCCTACTTGGCGGGACAGAAGGATGTGTTCGCGAGTTTGTGGCATCGGGCCGTCAGCAGCCGATACTACGAGAATTGCGCCGTCCATCTGAGCAGCACCGGTGATCATGTTTTTTACATAGTCAGCATGGCCCGGGCAGTCAACGTGTGCATAGTGACGAGCAGCAGTTTCATATTCTACGTGGGCGGTGTTGATGGTGATACCGCGTTCTCTTTCTTCCGGAGCCTTATCGATCATGTCATAAGCCATGAATTCAGCGCCGCCATGCTTCGCCAAGGTCATGGTGATAGCAGCGGTCAGTGAAGTTTTGCCATGGTCAACGTGACCGATGGTGCCAATGTTAACGTGGGGTTTGTTTCTTTCAAACTTTTTCTTAGCCATTGAGTGTTACCTCCTAAGTTTATTACTTAAATATTTAGGTAAGCATTAATGAGTTGAGTTATGCACCCTTGTGTTTTGCCGAAATAGCTTCAGCAATGTTTTTCGGTAATTCTTCGTAATGGTCAAATTCCATTGAATAGTTGCCGCGACCTTGGGTTTTGGAACGCAGGTCGGTTGCGTAACCGAACATTTCGGAAAGCGGAACGAAGGATTTGATGGATTGAGCGCCGTTACGGGCTTCCATCCCTTCGATACGACCACGGCGGGAGTTTAAGTCGCCGATTACGTCACCCATATACTCTTCAGGTACAATAACTTCAACCTTCATATATGGTTCAAGGATAACCGGGCCAGCTTTAGCAGCACCAGCTTTAAAGCCCATTGAACCGGCAATTTTGAAGGCCATTTCCGAGGAGTCTACATCATGGTAAGATCCGTCATACACGGTTACTTTGATGTCAACCATCGGATATCCGGCCGATATACCAGTTTCCATTGCTTCTTTAACACCGGCTTCAATCGGGGAAATGTATTCTCTAGGAATAGCACCGCCGACAACTTTATTTTCAAAGATGAAGCCTTGGCCTGGTTCAAGCGGCTGGACTTCAAGCCAGCAGTGGCCATACTGACCACGACCGCCGGACTGACGAACGAATTTACCTTCGGCTTTAACCGTTTTGCGGATGGTTTCACGGTAAGCAACTTGGGGTTTACCTACGTTACATTCTACCTTGAATTCACGCAGCATCCGGTCAACGATAATATCAAGATGAAGTTCGCCCATGCCTGAGATGATTGTCTGACCACTTTCTTGATCAGTGTGCATTCTGAAGGTCGGATCTTCTTCTGCCAAACGTCCGAGTGCAACGCCCATTTTTTCTTGGTCGGCTTTTGTCTTCGGTTCAACGGCAATCGAGATAACCGGTTCAGGGAACACCATAGATTCAAGAATTATAGTGTTCTTTTCGTCACAGAGGGTATCACCAGTAGTAGTATCTTTAAGACCTACAGCAGCAGCGATATCGCCTGTGTAGACTATTTCAATCTCTTCTCGGTGGTTGGCATGCATTTGGAGAATCCGGCCGATCCGCTCGCGTTTGCCTTTAGTGGAGTTATACACGTAAGAGCCGGAGGCCAATTGACCAGAGTATACTCTGAAGAATGCAAGTTTGCCAACATAAGGGTCAGCCATGATTTTGAATGCCAGCGCGGAGAACGGCAGTTTGTCATCTGCTTGACGCTCATCTTCTTCACCAGTATCAGGGTTAACACCCTTAATAGCAGGGATATCAGTCGGAGCAGGCATGTAAGCAACTACTGCGTCCAAAAGCGGCTGTACTCCTTTGTTCTTGTAGGAAGAACCACAAATAACCGGAGTCATTTTGCAGGCGATAGTTGCTCTGCGGATGGCTGATTTGATTTCTTCGATGGTGAGTTCTTCACCTTCGAGGTATTTCATCATCAGCTCATCATCGCTTTCGGCGACAGAATCCAGAAGGTTTTGACGGTACAGTTCAACGTTCTCCATCATGTCTTCAGGAATATCGGCAGCTTCGCTTACCTTTCCTAAGTCATCGGTGTAGATAACTGCTTTCATTTCAATGAGATCGACAAAACCTTTGAAAGTGTCTTCAAAACCGATTGGCAGCTGAATTGGCACTGCATTAGCGCCAAGACGGCTCTTCATCATATCAACAACCCGGTAGAAGTCTGCACCGGTGATGTCCATTTTGTTTACGTACGCCATACGGGGTACGCTATATTTATCAGCTTGGCGCCATACTGTCTCAGATTGTGGTTCTACGCCGCCTTTAGCGCAAAAAACAGCAACCGAGCCGTCAAGTACCCTTAACGAACGCTCTACTTCAACTGTAAAGTCCACGTGTCCTGGTGTGTCAATGATGTTAATTCGATGCCCGTCCCATTGGGCTGTAGTGGCCGCAGAGGTAATTGTAATACCTCTTTCTTGTTCCTGTACCATCCAGTCCATAGTCGCAGCGCCATCATGCACTTCGCCAATCTTGTGTACTTTGCCGGTATAAAATAGTATGCGTTCGGTGGTAGTGGTCTTGCCGGCGTCGATGTGCGCCATGATGCCGATGTTCCGTGTCTTTTCGAGAGGAAACTTTCGGGCCACTATTTTCACTCCTTAATGTCTTGGGTTAATTGTTCACCGTTCATTGTTCGATTCAAGAGCGGGTTGCTTACGCAACCGCAACTCTTTGTCTCACTCTTTGAACCCGAACCGCAAACCTCAAGTTTTACCAGCGATAATGTGCAAAAGCCTTATTGGCTTCGGCCATCTTATGGGTATCTTCACGCTTTTTAACAGAAGCGCCAGTGTTGTTGGCAGCATCCATCAATTCGGAAGCAAGACGTTCGTGCATGGTTTTTTCACCGCGAAGGCGTGAATAGTTAACCAACCAGCGAATACCCAGTGACAGTTTACGGTCAGGCCGCACTTCTACAGGCACTTGGTAGTTAGCACCACCTACACGGCGGGCACGAACTTCGAGAACCGGCATTACGTTTTTCAGCGCAACATCAAAGACTTCCATTGGGTCTTTGCCGGTTTTGGCGCGAATAGTTTCAAACGCGTCATATACAATGTTTTCGGCAACACCTTTCTTGCCATCCAACATAAGTTTGTTAATAAATCTGGTTACAAGCTTGGAGTTATATACCGGATCCGGTAATACATCCCGCTTAGGAACAGCACCTTTTCTTGGCATCAGTTTCCCTCCTTCTTCCAAAACTCTGCAGCAATGCTAGCAGCTATTTTTTAGCAGCAGCAGCCTTTTTAGCGCCGTATTTGGAACGGCCTTGGCCGCGTTTCGCAACACCAGCGGTGTCAAGAGCACCACGGACAATGTGATAACGTACGCCTGGCAAGTCTTTTACCCTGCCACCACGAATAAGTACAACCGAGTGTTCCTGCAGGTTGTGACCAATACCCGGAATGTAAGCAGTTACTTCCACGCCGTTAGTTAAGCGTACACGGGCAACTTTACGAAGCGCAGAGTTAGGTTTTTTAGGAGTAGTTGTATATACTCTCGTGCAAACGCCACGTTTTTGCGGACATTCTTTCAGTGCAGGAGCTGTAGATTTTTTCTCCATTTGCTCCCGGCTTTTGCGTACTAACTGACTAATTGTTGGCATGTTATTAACGCACCTCCTTCCCCAATCTCGTTATTTATTATTAAAAACTTTACCTGCCTAATGTAGTCAGGCAAAATTATTAACGACTACTCGTCCCTATTGTCGACTATTTTAAAACTGCTACTGCTGCGGCGCCAACTTCAATGCCGCAAGCTTTACCAAGATCCTGCATAGTTACTCCCGCTTTAACTGTTATGCCTTTCTCGGTACATAACTGCACGAGCGGAGCCACTACCCGTCTATCGGCATCGTCGGCAAGATATACCTTAGCGACGAGTCCTTTTTCCACAGCACGCACTGTTTGTTTAGCGCCGATGGCCTTCTTGGCAGTCTTTAAACCTTCAAGTTCCTCATAGCTCACAGTGCCATCCCCTTTGGAAAATAAGTGATGTTCTCAAGACACTCTAATATATTATCATTTCGTGTATTAAATGTCAATAAAGTATTAGATTTTCTGCAGGAATTTAAAACCACTCAACCGGGTGTTTCAAACAAGACGCTAACCATTAATTAGTAATTCCCGTAAACGCTGCATTCATGCCATTTTATGGCTGGTTTTATATAGTATCATCATCTATTTTCTTATTAAAAGAAACACTATCGGCACCGAGTTTTTTTCAAATTGCAAGCCTGTCTCTTATTTGGGTCTAAAGCAAGACTCTCTAACAGCAATTAAATAAGGAGAATGCGGTTAGCATTCTCCTTGGATAGCATCCAATAATTTTTAGGATTCCTGTACAATTAATCTCCAATCGGATTCTCAATCAGCGTAGCAAAAACGAAATCGTGAGTATGCCCTTCAGCCTCTTCCGTTGTTCCGCATACAAAGTGCACATGTTTGCCATCACCTACACAAATATCAATACCTGAACGAACACGAATTTCATGAAAGTGATCTTCATAGAAATCTGTTCTTGTAACGATATCGTGTATATGATGATTATTTCCCACACAGATAACTTCACCAGAAACTCCGGCAAAACGATGGTTATGCGGATCTTCCTCTAATTCCGCCAGTTTCGTACTACCTAAAAACTCGTGAACATGTGTTAGTTCTTCTTCGTGACAATGGCAGCTACACGATCTGTTTTCTTCGTCCATTTTGTCACCCCCTTTTTATTCCATCTTATGCTGCCAATGCTCATTATGTTACATAATGTGGCGATGTCCTACAGAAATTATTGCGATGTATACCCGTCCATTACAATACTCCATATTCATGTAAATTCTAAATGCCTAAATAAAAAAGAACACGACCGCATCTACAAAAATGTGGTCGTGTTCTTCATTTCATCAGGATTCGTTAATTAGTTCTTCCGTCGGCAATTCGGGAGTCTTTAGTTTTACGTTACGATAACGACTCATTCCGGTACCGGCCGGTACCAGTTTACCGATAATAACGTTTTCTTTAAGTCCCAAAAGCGGATCGACTTTACCTTTGATTGCGGCTTCGGTAAGCACGCGGGTAGTTTCCTGGAAGGATGCTGCTGACAGGAAGGAATCTGTAGCGAGCGATGCCTTAGTGATACCAAGAAGAATGGGTCTGGCAATAGCCGGCTCACCGCCAGCTTCGATAGCTTTGGCATTCTCCTCTTCAAAGGTGTTAAGGTCAATGTATTCGCCAGGCAATAATTCCGTATCGCCAGCTTCCTCGACTTTGACTTTATGAAGCATCTGACGAACCATAACCTCAATATGCTTATCGTTAATTTCAACACCTTGCGATTTGTATACTTTTTGAACTTCGTATACCAAGTAACGCTGGGTGGCTTTAAGACCACTTACACGTAAAATGTCATGCGGATTAACGGCACCTTCTGTCAGGCGGTCGCCAGCCTCAACCATTTGACCTTCACTAACAATAAGCCGTGCCCCGTATGGTATTTGATATACGCGCTCTTCGCCAAGCGAGGCATCGTTCGGATAAACAGTTACCCGGCGCATGCCTTTTATTTCTTTAACCTCTACGCGGCCGTCAACCTCGGTAATAATGGCCTGACGCTTCGGTTTACGCGCTTCAAACAATTCTTCTACCCTTGGCAGACCTTGGGTAATATCATCACCGGCTACACCACCGGTATGGAAGGTTCTCATGGTCAACTGTGTGCCTGGTTCGCCGATAGACTGAGCGGCAATGATACCGACAGCTTCACCGACATCTACCATATGGCTTGTGCCCAGGTTGCGCCCATAACACTTGATGCAGACACCAAAGCGCGAACGGCAGGTAAGTACTGAGCGGATTGAGACTTTTTCCCGAACTTTAACGACTTTTTCGGCCAGTTCTTCGGTAATAAGCTCATTAAGCTTAACGATAACTTCACCGTTAGCCGGATCAACAATCTCTTCAGCGGCGATACGTCCGACAATACGGTCTTTGAGGGATTCGATGATACCCGAACCTTCTTTGATTGCTTCAACTTCAATGCCGCGAATGTTATTGTTGCGAACTTTAACTTCTTTAACTGAGCTGGCCAAAACGGCTTCGATATGCTCTTCGGTAAAGGGAGTATCAGCCGGAACAAGTTCAACACCTTCGTTGGTTTTAATAGCCTCGGTGGTGTTTTTGCCCAGCATTTCCCTGATCATGGCTTCTTTGAGCGCAGCACGGACTTTTTCTTCCGGTGCACCCAGAACGATGGTCTCGGCAGCAACATTGCGTCCGACATCTTCTTCGGTTTCACTCGGCTGACCCTGAATCATAATTTCAGGGACACCGCGTTCACCGATCAGACGCAGATTGTCTGCATCAAGCTGCGTGCCGTCTGGCAATAGAACATCAGCAGTATTAGGATCAAGCACATCTTGCGCCAAAATCCGGCCCACCAGTGTATCTTTAAGCATATCGATAGCACCGGCGCTGGACTGAGCCAAACGTGCCCGTTCCCGCACCAAGTTAATGCCAACAACATCACAATCTTCTTCCCGTACGATAACGTCCTGAGCGACATCAACAAGACGGCGGGTAAGATAACCGGAGTCGGCAGTCCGGAGCGCGGTATCGGCCAAACCTTTCCGTGCACCGTGAGTGGAAATAAAGTACTCTAATACCGTCAGACCTTCACGGAAGTTAGCTTTAATAGGAAGGTCAATGATTCGACCGGATGGGTCAGCCATAAGACCACGCATACCGGCTAACTGACGAATCTGCTGGATGTTACCGCGGGCACCGGAGTTAGCCATCATGTATACATTGTTAAAACGATCAAGGCTATTCATAAGAGCAGTAGTAACATCATCAGTTGCCTTTGTCCAAAGGTCTATGGTCTTTTTATACCGTTCGTCGTCGGTAATCAAACCACGGCGATATTGTTTATCAATGGTATCAACCTTTGCTTCAACACTAGCGATAATTTCCTTCTTTGCCTCCGGAATTTTGATATCCGAGATAGCAATGGTTATGCCGGCACGGCAAGCAAACGAGAAACCAAGACGTTTAACAGCATCAAGCACAACTGCAGTTTTAGCATTACCAAAAGTGTTGTATGAATCGGCTACCAATCTACCAAGCTGCTTTTTATCCATCAGCCTGCCAAGGTGCCATTCGCCGTCCTTGTTCTCATAGTGCCTGAGTTCAGGCGGTAATACTTCACTAAAGATAACCCGGCCCAAAGTGGTATGGACAAGTCCATAGCCTTTCAGTCGCATTCTTATTTTTTCATGCAAGCCAAGTTCTTTGTGATTATATGCAAGCAAGGCCTCGTTCAAGCTGGAGAATACACGAACCTTACCGCCTTCCGGGTCTCTCTCAATAGTGAGATAGTAGGCTCCCAATACCATATCCTGCGTAGGAGTAGCTACCGGACGACCGTCTTTGGTTGACAAGATATTATGTGCCGACAGCATAAGCATGCGGGCTTCTGCTTGTGCCTCTGCAGACAGAGGTACGTGTACCGCCATTTGGTCACCGTCGAAGTCGGCGTTATATGCCGTACAAACCAATGGGTGAATTTTAATCGCCCGGCCTTCGGACAATACAGGTTCAAATGCCTGAATACCTAACCTATGCAGTGTCGGTGCACGGTTCAAGAGAACAGGGTGTTCTTTGATTACCTCTTCCAATACATCCCATACTTCAGGACGTACTCTTTCTACCATCCGCTTGGCACTTTTAATGTTATGAGCATGACCGGCATTAACCAGCTTTTTCATAACAAAAGGTTTAAACAGTTCCAGTGCCATTTCTTTAGGCAAACCACACTGATGCAGTTTTAGTTCAGGCCCGACTACGATAACCGAACGGCCGGAGTAGTCGACGCGTTTACCTAACAGATTCTGACGGAAACGACCTTGTTTACCTTTAAGCATGTCGCTTAAGGATTTCAGCGGCCGGTTACCAGGACCGGTAACCGGGCGGCCGCGGCGGCCGTTATCGATAAGAGCGTCAACGGCTTCCTGCAGCATACGCTTTTCATTACGAACAATAATATCTGGAGCGCCTAAATCCAAAAGTCTTTTCAGGCGATTGTTACGGTTGATTACTCTACGGTATAAGTCGTTTAAGTCTGAGGTGGCAAAACGACCGCCGTCAAGCTGAACCATTGGTCTTAACTCAGGTGGGATAACAGGAACTACGTCCATAATCATCCATGCTGGGTTGTTGCCTGATTTGCGGAAAGCCTCAACAACTTCTAAACGCCTGATTGCCCGGATTTTGCGCTGACCACTTACTTCTTTCAGTTCCTGACGGAGTTCGCGGCTCATTTTTTCTAAGTCCAGCTCATCCAGCAGTTTTTTAATGGCTTCAGCACCCATCCCAACTTTAAAAGCACTACCGTATTTATCGCGATGCTCCCGGTATTCATTTTCATTTAAAAGCTGTTTTTTCATGAGCGGTGTATCACCGGGATCAAGCACGATATAGGATGCAAAGTATAACACTTTTTCCAGCGAGCGTGGGGATATATCAAGGATAAGTCCCATCCGGCTGGGGATACCTTTAAAATACCAGATATGAGAAACCGGCGCTGCCAGTTCAATATGCCCCATCCGGTCACGACGAACTTTTGATCGGGTAACCTCTACACCGCAACGGTCGCAGATGATACCTTTGTAGCGAATCCGTTTATATTTACCGCAGTGACATTCCCAGTCACGGGTTGGTCCAAAAATCTTTTCGCAAAAGAGACCTTCCCGTTCTGGTTTTAGTGTACGGTAATTAATAGTTTCAGGTTTTTTTACTTCGCCATGCGACCACTTGCGGATTTGCTCCGGTGATGCCAGACCAATACGCATCGAATCAAAATTGTTTACGTCCAACAAGGGGTTATCGCTCCCTTCTAACTAGTCCAAATCGTCGTCCTCTACTAGATCGTCTAAGTATGCACGCGAATTAGACTTTTTAGCATTTTCCTTGAGCTTCTTCGCATTGCCCTTTTTGGCTGAGAAGTCAAAATCATCTTCCTCTGCCTCTTGAGCACTATCAAACTTATCAGTGTCCATATCACCAATTTCGGCAATAATGTCCAATTCTTCTTCTAACGGTTCAATATCATCGTTGGCTTCAATTTCATCGACCACATCGGCCTCAAAATCGGATTTCTTACGTTCCATTGGGGCTTGCGGCACATCATCGCCACCGATATTTAATTCTAATTCTTTTGCAGTTTCATTAATGTCTTCGTCTGAATCGCGAATCATAATTTCCTGAGCATCTTCTGTCAGTACTTTAACATCAAGGCCAATACTTTGGAGCTCTTTGATAAGTACCTTGAAGGATTCAGGCACACCTGGCTCTGGTACATTCTCACCTTTAACAATGGCTTCGTAGGTTTTCACGCGGCCAACCACGTCGTCAGATTTAACAGTGAGAAGTTCCTGTAAGGTATAGGCGGCACCATAGGCTTCCAGTGCCCAAACCTCCATCTCACCGAAACGCTGTCCACCAAATTGCGCTTTACCGCCAAGTGGCTGTTGCGTAACAAGTGAGTACGGGCCAGTAGAACGGGCATGAATTTTATCGTCAACCAAGTGAGCCAGCTTGAGCATATATACATAGCCGACAGTAACATGATTGTCAAACGGTTCGCCTGTTCTGCCGTCAAAGAGCAGCGTTTTTCCGTCTTCCGACAGTCCAGCCGCTTTTAGGGTCTTGATTACTTCAGTCTCCGTTGCACCGTCAAATACAGGAGTTGCCAAATGTACACCGGCAAGGTCCGGTTTAGGCATGCCGTGTTTTTCAAAGTTATAATTAACTTCTTTTAATCTGTCAATTAAGGTAGGATCCCCCATCTTAACCTGCATGCCAATCGCAGCAGCAGCACGGCCCAAGTGAGTTTCCAATACCTGCCCGATGTTCATACGAGAAGGTACGCCAAGTGGATTCAGAACGATTTGTACCGGTGTACCGTCTGGCAGGAAGGGCATATCTTCTTTCGGCATAATCCGAGAAACTACACCTTTGTTACCATGACGGCCGGCCATTTTGTCGCCTTCGGAAATTTTCCGTTTTTGCGCAATATAGCAGCGGACCAATTGATTTACGCCAGGTGGCAACTCATCGCCATTTTCCCGGGTGAATACTTTTACGTCAACGATTTTACCGGCTTCACCGTGAGGCACTCTTAGTGAAGTATCACGTACTTCACGCGCCTTCTCACCAAAAATAGCTCTTAAGAGACGCTCTTCCGCCGTTAGTTCGGTTTCGCCTTTCGGAGTTACTTTACCAACGAGGATATCGCCAGGACGTACTTCAGCACCTACCCGGATAATGCCGCGGTCATCAAGATCGCGGAGCACGTCTTCGGCGACGTTAGGAATATCACGGGTAATTTCTTCAGGTCCCAGTTTGGTATCCCGGGCATCGCATTCATATTCTTCAATATGTATGGAGGTAAAGACGTCTTCTTTAACCAAGTCTTGGCTTAGCAGGATGGCGTCCTCGTAGTTATAACCTTCCCAAGGCATAAACGCAACCAGAACGTTGAAACCTAAAGCCAGTTCACCTTTATCAGTTGACGGACCATCGGCCAGAACTTGGCCTTTAACAATTTGTTCGCCTTTATAAACAATAGGCTTTTGATTTATGCATGTTCCTTGGTTGGACCGAAGGTATTTTAACAGTTTATAGGTATCCAATGCGCCTTTTTCGGTGCGAATATGGATTTCAGATGCTGTTACTTTTTCAACAACACCCGCATTTTTAGCCAATACAACTACGCCGGAGTCCCGGGCAGCTTTGTATTCCATACCTGTACCAACAAGCGGTGCCTGCGTTCTTAACAGCGGCACAGCCTGACGCTGCATGTTCGCACCCATCAAGGCACGGTTAGCATCATCGTTTTCTAAGAATGGAATCATGGCGGTAGCGATAGAAACTACTTGTTTCGGCGATACGTCCATGTAGTCAACTCTATCAGCCGGAACTGCCAGTATCTCATGCTTGTAACGGCAGGTAACGCGCGATTCTTTAAACCAACCATTCTCATCCAAGGCTTCGTTGGCCTGAGCAATAATCATTTCATCTTCTTCATCGGCGGTTAAATAGTATACGTCATCGGTCACCTTGCGATCATGTTTGTTAACTTTGCGGTAAGGTGTTTCGATAAAGCCGAACTCGTTAATACGTCCAAAAGTCGACAAGGAACCGATAAGACCGATATTCGGACCTTCAGGGGTCTCGATCGGGCACATCCGGCCATAGTGAGAGTGGTGAACGTCACGAACTTCGAAACCAGCACGTTCCCGGCTCAAACCACCAGGACCAAGAGCACTCAAGCGGCGTTTATGAGTAAGTTCTGCCAGCGGATTGGTTTGATCCATAAACTGGGACAACTGGCTTGAACCAAAGAATTCTTTGATGGCAGCTACAACAGGTCTGATGTTAATAAGCGCCTGGGGCGTGATTACATCAATATCCTGAATGGTCATACGCTCTTTGACAACCCGTTCCATCCGGGCTAAGCCGATTCGGAACTGGTTTTGCAAGAGTTCACCGACCGAGCGCAGTCGCCTGTTACCTAAATGGTCAATATCGTCAGTTGTCCCATGACCATCCATTAGGTTTAAGAGATAGCTGATAGAGGCAATAATGTCCTCTTTAGTAATGGTACGATGCGAAAAGGGTAATACTGAGTTTAGTATTAGTTTTACAAGCGTACCATCTTTTTGCTTAATCCAAGCCTCATGCTTGCCTTCGCCGTCAAAGACTTTAGCGGCAGCAATACGGTCAAGAACGTGTTCTTCGAGAACAGTACCCTCTTCAACAACAATTTCGCCGGTTTCTTTATCTACCAGCGGCTGACCAAGCACTTTCCCAAGAAGTCGTCGGCGCCAGCCGAGTTTTTTGCCAAGCTTATAACGTCCAACAGTGGCTAAATCATAGCGTTTAGAGTCAAAGAATAATGATTCTAGAAGTTGGGCGGCGTTTTCTACTGTTGGCGGTTCGCCCGGACGCAAGCGTTTATAAATTTCAACGAGAGCCTCTTCACGAGAATCGCTGTTATCCCGTTCCAACGTCGCGCGAATACGTACATCATCATAAAAGAGTTCAGATATTACGCCATTTGACACAAAGCCCAATGCACGTATGAGCACAGTTACTGGCAGTTTACGGGTACGGTCAACCCTTACCGAAATCACATCATTAGCGTCGGTTTCGAGTTCAAGCCAAGCACCGCGGTTAGGAATAACGGTAGCATTATACAGTTTTTTACCAGTAGTATCAATTGTTTCGTTATAGTATACACCTGGCGAACGAACTAGCTGGCTTACGATAACCCGCTCGGCACCGTTAATTATAAACGTGCCGTTGTCGGTCATAAGCGGGAAGTCTCCCATAAATACTTCCTGCTCTTTGATTTCCTGTGTTTCTTTGTTGTACAACCGGACGCTGACGCGAAGCGGAGCGGCATAGGTAACATCCCGCTCTTTGCATTCTTCTACATCATATTTAGGTTCGCCCAGTGTAAAGTTTTCAAATGATAGGACCAGGTTGCCGGTAAAGTCTTGGATTGGTGAGATATCCCTAAATATCTCCTGTAAGCCTTCCTTAAGAAACCAGTTGTATGAATTCTTCTGAATTTCAATAAGGTTGGGCATGTCCAGAACTTCTTCAATTTTGGCATAGCTATACCTGAACCTTTTGCCCACCGGAACAGGATTAAACATTAACCCCTTCACCCCTTAGCCATTTTGCCTGACACATTGCGTTATCTCAACCCTACATAAGTTGGCGATACTCCGCAAATACTAAGCCAGTAAATGAACGATTAAATAAAATACAAAACAAAGCAAGGTTCTATATTTTTGGTAAAGGACCTTGCTTTTTTTTCGCGATGAAAAACGATTCATCCTCCATTATATTACTATTTCCTACCATTCCATAATTTATACAGCCCAAACGAAAGAAAAATACGGTTTTCACCAAAATGTGGTAAAAATTATGCCGACGTTGCCTTCTTTTGCAATAGATGCAGTTGCTGTCTATCAAAATAATAAGCTGCAAAGGCTAGCAATATAAACATGTACGGCGATATATAATGGTACCATATATTTTTTGCTATGTCAAGAAAAAATCGGAAATAGTGTATAATATTAGATATAAAAATAAAGAAGCTGCTGTGAGCCTTGGCAAAAGCAAAAATCAGTATCGCACTTATTCAAACAAAGGTTATATTTTATACCAAGATAAAGAAAACACGGCTTGCGCCGAGCCTTTGGCGAAAGCGGAAGTCGATGTTCCCCTTATCCAGGGTTTTACTTTCTATCAGGAAAATAAAAGGAGCACCCAGGAAAGGTGCTCCTTTTTATTAAGCGTAAATTACTTAATTTCAGCAGTTGCGCCAGCTTCAACAAGTTTAGCTTTAAGAGCTTCAGCGTCTGCTTTGGAAATTTTTTCTTTAACAGGTTTAGGAGCACCGTCAACAAGTTCTTTAGCTTCTTTCAAGCCAAGACCGGTAACTTCGCGAACAACTTTAATTACGTTGATTTTGCCAGCACCAGGGCTAGTGAGGATTACGTCGAATTCGCTTTGCTCTTCAGCAGCAGCAGCAGCACCGCCAGCAGCAGGAGCAGCAGCTACAGCTACAGGAGCAGCAGCGGATACACCAAATTTTTCTTCAAGGGCTTTTACAAGCTCGGACAGTTCGAGCACAGTCATTTGCTCAATGGCTTCCATAATTTGTTCTTTAGTCATTTTAAAATACCTCCATAAACTTTCATTTAAAATTATTTGTTAAGTGATAATGGTTAAGCTGATTCTTTTTGTTTGCGAACAGCTTCAAGCGCATAAACTAGATTGCGCATAGTACCGGAAAGTACATTGACGAAACCGGCAATAGGAGCCTGCATGCTGCCCAGCGCTTTGGCGATAAGCACTTCGCGCGGCGGCAAGCTGGATAGAGCCTTAACACCATTAGCATCGATTACTTTTCCTTCAACCAAACCAGCCTTTACTTCCAGAGCCTGTAATTTGTTTTCTTTTACAAAGTCAGAAATAACTTTAGCCGGAGCTACAGGATCAGTATACGACATTGCAATCGCAGTCGGGCCTTCCAGATAGGAGTCAAGACCTTCAATACCGGCTTCTTTAGCGGCGATACGAGTCATGGTATTTTTAAATACCCGGTACTCTACACCAGCCTCGCGCAGTTTGCGGCGAAGAACGGTATCTTGTGCTACGGTCAAGCCACGGTAATTTGTAATAACGGCACCTTTAGTACTGCTGAGCTTTTCTTTAATATCAGCAACTGTTTGGATTTTTTGTTGAGTTACAGCCATTGAGTTACACCTCCTTACAAATATTACCTCAGACTGTTTAGGAATGTTCAGATGCTAGACGCTCGCAGGAGCAACAACACCATTTCCCATGAGACATGTACTCAAACCCATTTACCACAGGCTATTGTAACAGCATCACACAGACAAGCATTCATAAACAGTCGTTGAAAATCAAAAGCAGCCTCACGGCATGTAAACACCGGAGGCCGCATTATAACTAAGTTATAGTTAAACGCTGCAAATCCCCGGCCTCGGCAGGAAAGCGTTCTAAAACACTTTTACAACAACCTGCTGTCTACAGCCATATATTAATCAATTTCTGATTAATACTCTATAATTAAGTTATTCTTTTTTGCCGGGAGCTTTGAGCGGGTTAACTCTTACACCAGGACCCATGGTTGAGCTTAAGGAAATGTTCCGCATATATTGGCCTTTAGCCGCAGCGGGTTTTACCTTAATCAATGTATCAATCAGGGTGTGGAAGTTTTTAAGCAGCTTTTCGCTGTCGAAAGATACTTTACCGATAGGCGCATGGATATTACCAGCTTTGTCGGTACGGTATTCAATCTTACCAGCTTTAATCTCGTTAATGGCACGAGTTACATCAAGAGTAACAGTACCCACTTTAGGGTTAGGCATTAAACCTTTTGGACCGAGGATTTTACCAAGACGGCCAACTAAACCCATCATATCCGGCGTGGCAACTGCTACGTCAAAATCAGTCCAACCACCCTGGATTTTTTCTACCATATCTTCAGCGCCAACAAAATCTGCACCAGCAGCTTCTGCTTCTTTGGCTTTTTCACCTTTGGCGAAAACCAACACGCGTTTGGTTTTACCTGTACCAAAGGGAAGCACTACCGCACCACGCACTTGCTGGTCGGCGTGTTTAGGATCAACACCAAGTTTAACAGCAATCTCAACGGTTTGATCAAACTTAGCGCTCGCAGTTTTCTTAATAAGTTCTACTGCTTCTTCTGGATCATACAGCTTATCTAAATCAATAAGTTTAGCAGCTTCTACGTACTTTTTACCATGTTTCGGCATATTAAGTTTCCTCCTTTGTGGTAATAACGGAAGTAATTAGTCCTCCCACGTTCATCCATCGTAAACTGGACTAGAAGGTTCAGATGCTAGGCGCCCCGAGAACGTGAAGCGCGGCGTACTGATTGTGTACGTAAGCGAGCGCTCGCAGGGGCAACAACGCAGATGATCCTTATGGTACAGTTTATTAGTCGACGATTTCGATGCCCATGCTGCGGGCGGTACCTTCAATCATCCGCATAGCAGATTCAACGCTTGCAGCGTTTAGGTCTTTCAGTTTAGTTTCGGCTATTTCCCGAACTTTATCACGTTTTACTTTGGCAACCTTCTTTTTGTTAGGTTCGCCAGAAGCAGTTTCAATACCAGCAGCTTTTTTAAGAAGAATTGCAGCAGGCGGTGTCTTGGTGATGAAAGTAAAGGATCTATCTTCGAACACCGTGATTTCCACCGGAATGATAAGACCAGCTTGTTGAGCAGTTCTCTCATTAAATTCCTTAACAAATGCCATGATATTGACACCAGCTTGACCGAGTGCCGGACCTACGGGAGGAGCCGGAGTAGCCTTACCGGCAGGTACTTGCAATTTTACAAGTTTAACAACCTTTTTTGCCATTTATATTACACCTCCTTAATCAACTTTCGTGACTTGCGCAAAATCAAGCTCTACTGGCGTCTCACGTCCGAACATATTAACAAGCACTTTTAGCTTACCGCGATCGGCGTTTATTTCGGTTACTGTGGCTGTCCAATTTTCAAAAGCACCGGAAATAATGCGAACCAGTTGATTGAGCTCAATATCAATTTTAGGTTTAGTCTCTTCTATACCCATTGACTTGAGGATGTGTTTGACTTCACTTTCGCTCAGCGGTATAGGCTTGGTTCCGGACCCGACAAAACCGGTAACACCCGGAGTGTTGCGAACAACATACCAGGATCGATCTGTCACAATCATTTCGACCAGCACATATCCGGGGAAAACTTTTTTCTTGGCAATTTTTTTCTTGCCGTCTTTTATTTCCACTTCATCTTCCATAGGCACAAGCACTCGAAATACTTCGTCCTCCATTCCCATGGAATGGACCTTTTTCTCAAGATTTGCTTTTACCTTGTTTTCATAACCGGAATATGTATGGATAACATACCATTGTTTTTCGAGTTTATCGGATTCCATAGCCTCAAGGGACGTATTACGCCCCCCACCCCCTAGTCTACTTGATGATAGCCTTTAATATCGCGGTGAAGGAAGAATCAATCACCCAAATTAATGCCGCAACAACAGTAACCGTCACAAATACAATCCCAGTGAAGGAAATAAGTTCTGATTTGCCCGGCCATGTTACTTTTTTTAGTTCAGCTTTTACTTCCCGCAAAAATTTCTTCCAGCGCGATGTATTCGTCTGGATAGCTGCTTCCTGGGCGGCCATTCTCTCACATCCCGTGCGTACATTTTGGCAGGGGCGGCAGGAATCGAACCCGCAACCAACGGTTTTGGAGACCGCTACTCTACCAATTGAGCTACACCCCTACTCGTGTAAAAAAACTATGATAGATTACTTTGTTTCTTTATGAAGGGTTTGTTTTTTGCAAAACCTGCAGTATTTATTGAACTCTAATCTATCCGGGTCATTTTTTTTGTTTTTATTGGTCTGATAATTGCGTTGTTTGCATTCTGTGCAGGCCAATGTTACCGCGTTGCGCATCCTGTTACACCTCTCTTACCAGTAAATATAGCACTTCAGCTCTATTGTCTGACAAAAATTTTTAAATGTCACTAATACAATTTATCATAATTATATCGGTGTGTCAATAGTCCACAGGCTCGGGTATGTCAATAATGAAAAACGGCTTGCTTCGGCTTTTCTCCGAATACACAAGTCGAATTCATTTACCTATTCTCAAACAAACGAAACTTCCTGGGAACATTTAAATAGGCAGGGGTTTGTCCCCCGCCTATTTATTATATCATATTATTTTTAATTTATACAAATTATGCTAAGTTTTTGTCGGCTACTCAGTAACAGCAGTTACAACGCCGGCGCCCACAGTACGGCCGCCTTCGCGGATAGCGAAACGCAGACCTTCTTCGATAGCGATCGGGGTGATGAGCTCAATGCTCATTTGAATGTTGTCGCCAGGCATTACCATTTCTACACCGTCAGGCAGATTAACAACACCGGTTACGTCAGTTGTTCTGAAGTAGAACTGCGGACGATAGTTGGTGAAGAACGGGGTATGACGGCCGCCTTCTTCTTTACTCAGTACATATACTTCGCCTTTGAATTTGGTGTGCGGCTTAATGGAACCAGGCTTGGCAAGTACTTGACCACGCTCGATTTCTTTACGCTCTACACCACGCAGAAGGGCGCCGATGTTGTCGCCGGCTACTGCGGAATCAAGAAGTTTACGGAACATTTCTACGCCAGTTACTACTGTGGATTTCGGTTTGTCAGTCATACCAACGATTTCGACGGTATCACTTACTTTAACCATACCGCGCTCTACACGGCCGGTAGCTACTGTACCACGACCAGTAATAGTGAACACGTCCTCTACAGGCATCAGGAAAGGCTTATCAGTAGCACGTTCCGGAGTCGGGATGTATTCGTCAACTTTGTCCATGAGGTCATGGATTTTGCCGCACCATTCGCATTCGCGTTTTGCGCAGCCGCAGTTCAGAACTTTAACAGCAGAACCGCTTACTACAGGAATGTCATCACCAGGGAATTCGTAGCTGGAGAGAAGTTCACGAACTTCCATTTCTACCAGTTCCATAAGTTCTGCGTCGTCTACAAGGTCAGCTTTGTTAAGGAACACTACCATTGCAGGTACGCCTACTTGGCGGGACAGAAGGATGTGTTCGCGAGTTTGTGGCATCGGGCCGTCAGCAGCCGATACTACGAGGATTGCGCCGTCCATCTGAGCAGCACCGGTGATCATGTTTTTTACATAGTCAGCATGGCCCGGGCAGTCAACGTGCGCATAGTGACGAGCAGCAGTTTCATATTCTACGTGGGCGGTGTTGATGGTGATACCGCGTTCTCTTTCTTCCGGAGCCTTATCGATCATGTCATAAGCCATGAATTCAGCGCCGCCATGCTTCGCCAGGGTCATGGTGATAGCAGCGGTCAGTGAAGTTTTGCCATGGTCAACGTGACCGATGGTGCCAATGTTAACGTGGGGTTTGTTTCTTTCAAACTTTTTCTTAGCCATAAAATGTTACCTCCCTTAATGTATCCTTAGTATCCAAAATATAAGCACCTTTTTAAAAAATACAATATTCTTCCTGACATCCCAAAATCCTGCTATTAGAAATGAGTTATTTTTTGGGGCATCTTATCTATTCCCACAAATGAGCATCTTTTATCCTAAAACATCCTTTTTAGATTATAATTGCCAGTTTGTAATACTTAGATATTCAAGCATGCTAGGTTCCATAGGGGCTTGGCTGGCTCGTTCCTTTTTTAGCTTATGATAACGAAAAAACCTTGCTGTTAACTGCAAGGTTTTTGTGGTGGCGGCGCAGGGATTTGAACCCCGGACACTGCGGGTATGAACCGCATGCTCTAGCCAGCTGAGCTACGCCGCCATATGAAAATATTGATGGAGCTAGTGACCGGGATTGAACCGGTGACCTTATCCTTACCAAGGATACGCTCTGCCAACTGAGCTACACCAGCGTACTGCGCAAAGCGGGTTATTAGCACTCATCTGCGTTGTTGCTCCTGCGCGCGCTTCCTCCGACGTACTTCCCAGTACGACTCCGGTCGCGTGCTCGTCGCGCCTAGCATCTGAGCACTACTAACCCGTTTGCGGCTGAGTGACAGATACTTGGTTTATCGCAGATTGGAGTTCACTTGATTCTTTATAAAAGCTTCGCTTTATAAAATTAGCACTTATAAAGCAAATAAAATTTCATGGTTGCGGGGACAGGACTTGAACCTGTGACCTTCGGGTTATGAGCCCGACGAGCTACCAACTGCTCCACCCCGCGATATTGTGGGGAAAGGGTTCTTGGTGGAGGGAGGTGGATTCGAACCACCGAAGTCGAAGACGGCAGATTTACAGTCTGCTCCCTTTAGCCACTCGGGAATCCCTCCGAAAAATTAACTGGAGCTGGCGATAGGAATTGAACCCACAACCTGCTGATTACAAGTCAGCTGCTCTACCTATTGAGCTACGCCAGCATCACTTTTGGGAACCTTGTCTCAGTGACAAAACATATTATATAATAAATAACCGCAGCGTGTCAACATCTTTTTCTCTGGGTATTTATTCCTAAAAATACAGGCAAAAATAGCATCTTATGCTGTTCTGCGTAGTAATTATTATTCAAACTACAGCCTGATATTGCTGTATTTTTATGAGCCTAACCCAATATTAAGCTCAATACGTTCGGAATCTACCATAAGTTCAAGTGCCAAATATTTGTTATTGCTCACCCGGACGCTGCAGTTAGTGCCAACCAATAAACTTGGAGGTGATATATCAATAGCCAAACCTTGTTTTTCAAAATTTATCGCTGCATTGGCGGTAACCATATTGACCATTTCGGAGATGGCACTTTGAGCCATCTCATCTATTTCAGCTACCGGCATGCCCATCATCATAGTAGACGCTACTTTTTTGGCTGCTGCAGCAGTCATATTGTACGCCACATTGCCTTGTACGCCTTTAGTAATGCCGATAAGAACAGTTACACCATGACTTGCCAGCATTTTCTCCCTTATCGCAAGACCACCGCGATTAACTTCTCTAAAACCCAGCTGCGGTAAAACCGTGGTCGCCGCTTCTAAAAATGGATTAATTAATTTTACGTCCAAAAAAACCGTTACCTCCCGAAACTATAGCGCAAACGTAAGTGTCATTATAGTCGTAGTGTGTGTTGTCAAAGGACAAAATCACAACCGTTATCCTATCTCAGAAAAAAGTAATAATAGGAAATTCCTGCAATAATAAAACGATAATAGGCAAAAGAAGCCAAAGTAGAATTATTAAGGAATCGCAAAAACCATATTATGGATATATACGCCGTAATAAACGCAACTATAAAACCAATAGCCAGTATTGTAAAATCATCAGTACTTAGTTTATTCCATATTTTTAATAAATCATATACACAAGCTACTACCATTAGCGGAACAGCAATAATAAATGAAAAATCTGCTGCCGCTTTGCGACTCATACCTAAGAACAAACCACCGGCAATTGTTGAACCAGAGCGGGAAAACCCTGGCCACAAGGACAGGATTTGAAATAAACCAACAAAAAATGCCTGTTTAATTGTCATATGATCAACATCACGGGTTACCGGGCGTTTCGATGCCTTCTCGGCCACCAGCATAAGAACTGCACCAAGCACTAATCCAATAATAACGGTATATGGAGAGAACAGATAGCTTTTTATCGGCTTATGCAAAAGATAGCCAATCCCCATTACCGGAACAATTCCAACCATAACATGCATAGCTGTCAGTCCGTTGCCCCAGATGTTAATGGTACGAGGTTTAAACATCGCTAAAAATTTGTCCCTGTATAAAATCAACACCGACAAGATAGCTCCTAACTGAATAAAAACCTCAAATACACTGGCCTTTTCTCCTTCAAAACCCAGTAAAGAACCGACTAATATCATATGTCCTGTCGACGAAATAGGTAAAAATTCTGTTAATCCCTCTACTATACCAATAATTACTGCAATTAAATTCTCGCTCACCCGATCACTCCTCTATCCGATACCTATGTTTTCCTTAAGCATTTCTATAACCTGAACGTCGGTGGGAAAAGCAAGTTCCGGTACCGAATTCAGTGGAAAATAAGCTACTTGATCCAAATCGTCTCCCGCGCAAAGCGCACCGCCGATGACCTCTGCTTGAAACCAAACACCTACAGTATGTACTGCCGGATTATGAAAGTTGGATAAAACCGCATACACCTTATTAGGCTTAATAATTAGACCTGTTTCCTCCAGAAACTCCCGCATAACGGCATCACGGATATCTTCATCATATTCAACATACCCGCAAGGTATGCACCACAATCCCGGATAACTGGAAGCAGCGGCCCGTCTTCCCAATAATATTCCACCATCTTGCTGTACAATAGCGGCCACGCCCACTATTGGGTTTTCATACATAGTAAAGGAGCACGTAGCACACACTAAACGTTCACGCTCTCTCACTTGTCGGTAACTTAAAGCGCCACCGCATTTAGGACAAAAATGAAATCTTTGGTTTCTCATAATCACAGCCTCCAACAAGACGATGTTACTATTTTACCATATTTAACTAAAATATCCCATTAACCGCAGATTTTTTTTGAAAAATAAAAAGCCCAGGGCTTTAGTGCAAAAATACACCTTGCTCCTGAGCATCGTCATTAATAACGTGTAATCTTTTGTTCTGATCCATAAAAGCGATAAAAACATTATGAATACTATCTTGGTGCTGCCGTCGAAACTCCTCAATCTGCCGTTCGGAAAACCCCATTTCGGTCAGTGCTGGTTTCTGCAGCTTGCCCTCCAAAATTACCGGCACTAAAATACTGTTAGGATTAACATTAAAGTTTACCTGACTTGGCGTTATCGGCATATGCTCTGCCTTTTTGAGTACACTCAACTTGCCATGCGGCTCCAAAATAGCAAGCTCGACAATCGTGATATCAAACACATCTTTCTCTCTAAGAAGCTGTAATAGTGTTTCGACAGGCATATGCACTTTTCTGAGGTTTTCCTTAATTATCATGCCATTTTCAACAAGTAAAAGCGGTTTAAAGTTTAATTTATGGTTAAGCGGACGAATTTTTATACTAAGCCAGCCAAAAAGCAACTGCATTCCGCCAAGGGCTAAAAGCGCAATAAGCGTACTTACCAATTCAATGCCATGGTTAACTATAAGAGCTCCAGCTACAGCACCAATGGTGAGCGAAGTTAAAAAGTCAAAAGAACTAAATTCGCGCAATTGGCGACGTCCTATAGCCAACATAATAATGAACAAAATGCCCATACCGGCAACTACTCGAAATAAGGTAACTCCCAAGGTCTCCATCTAAGCCCTCCGTCACAGGAAAAAATACACAATCTTTAGGCTTAGTATAACCTGTAGGGTGTTTTTCAATCACCAAAGCAAATGCCAATAGCCCGACCAGCTTTTAACAATTCGTTATCTGCAGTAACATTGTGTGCTTTGCCGGCAATATCAGCTATCGGAACCCGGATAATTTGATTTTTCTGCAAAGCGACCATATTGCCAAACGTTCCATCAATCATACAGTCGACAGCTGCCACCCCGTAGCGGGTTGATAATATTCGGTCAAACGCTGTTGGCGTACCACCGCGCTGAACGTGTCCCAGCACAGTACACCGGGATTCTACACCTGTAAGCTTTTCTATCTCTCTTGTCAATTTTTCACCAATGCCGCCCAAACGAATTTTCTCATGGCTGCCCTCGACAATACGGGCAACCGACAATTCCCCCCCTTGAGGGAAAGCTCCCTCCGCAATAACTATAAGGCTGAACTGGCGCCCATGTTGTTGACGTTCTCTTATTTTTGCAATAACAGATTCAGTAACGAACGGTATCTCCGGGATTAAAATACAATCGGCACCGCCAGCCATTCCGGCATGCAACGCAATCCAGCCGGCATAACGTCCCATTACTTCAAGCACCATAACCCGATGATGCGACTCGGCGGTAGTATGCAGCCGGTCAAGCGCATCGGTAGCAACCCCTACGGCAGTATCAAATCCGAAGGTCCGCTCTGTTCCAGGTATATCATTGTCAATCGTTTTGGGAACAGCTACTACTGGCAAGCCCATTTCATAGAACTCTGAGGCAATTTTGAGAGTACCATCACCACCAATAACGACGAGTGCGTCAATTCCAGCCTGGCGCAAGTTCTCCAAGGCCTGTTCTGACTTATTTTCATATATTACTTGTCCATCTTTCACTGTCTGAAAATTAAAGGGGTTATCCCGGTTAGTTGTCCCCAGTATTGTTCCGCCCCGTGGTAAAATACCAGCAACACTCTCATCTGTCATAGCAAACATCTGGTTTTCGACCATCCCACCAAAACCATTCTTTATTCCCCAAACGGCTAATCCTTTTCCCAACGCCGTCCTAACTACCGCCCTAATAACAGCATTTAGCCCCGGCGCATCACCGCCGCCGGTAAGTACTGCAATTGTCTTTACTTGGTGTTTTGTACACATTTTATCACCCCATCTTAGTATATACGTAAAGGATAGTAAAGAACACGATACATACGCCGACTTATGTAAAACCGACATCAAAAAAACAAAAAATGACACCTGACTGTGGTGTCATTTATGCTGCGTTAATCTTCATAGTTATCGCTATATCCAGCCAATTCCGTTTGGCTTTCTTTATTAAGGCCGGTAAGGCCTTTATACATACCACGGATATCACTATCTTCGCCACGATTCTCCAGATAACGCTCCAACTTGCGCTTTACCCGCTGTAATGCATTATCAATTGATTTGACATGACGATCAAGCTCAACAGCAATTTCCTGATACGACTTGCCATCAAGATAAGACATTAACACTTTCCACTCAAGATCACTTAAAATCTCGCCCATTTTTTCTTCAATATCAACGAATTCTTCACGACTGATTACCAGCTCTTCCGGGTCAGTAACCTTAGAGCCTGATAATACATCCAGCAATGTCCGGTCAGAATCTTCGTCATAAATAGGTTTATTTAAAGAAACATATGAATTGAGCGGAATATGCTTCTGACGGGTAGCTGTCTTAATCGCGGTAATAATCTGCCGTGTTACACAAAGTTCAGCAAACGCCCGAAACGATGAGAGCTTGTCATTGCGGAAATCCCGAATAGCCTTATATAAGCCAATCATGCCTTCCTGGATAATGTCTTCCCGCTCAGCACCGATTAAAAAATAAGATCTGGCCTTAGCCCGCACGAAGTTGCGATATTTGTTAATCAAATACTCCAGAGCGACCGTGTTGTCATTTTCTTTGGCGTCGAATACTATTTCTTCATCAGTTAAGTTGTCAAAACAACTATACAGATCGCGTTGAGTATTAACCCGCATCGCATCGCCCCCACTAGTTTTGTTTTGCTGTCTATAAACGGCCATCATTGGCGCTTTCTAGCAACGGCCTACACCATAGAAAAAAATAAAAGTGCACTAACAGAGATTAGTGCCGCCGTATTGGTGCATGTCATTTCAAAATAAATTATACTTGCTGAAGCAAAGTTAGTCAAGCCCATCCCGGCGCATAGCTTCAAGACGTTTAAAGATATCTTTTCCCAATCGGCTGCCAAGCTCATGGCGGTCTCGCGCCAATTCTTTACGGGACATACCGGCAGCTATTTCGCGCTTTGCATTTTTAACTTCGTTTCTGAGCTCGCGCGCCGATATTCTGAAAGCTCCAGCACCTAAAACAAACATTTGCTCGGCTCCATCTGAAGTTACAACGTAAATACGCACACCCTGCCGTACTAAGGAGTATACCATTTTCTCAATGCAACTGTCAGCAGTCTCTCCCTCTTTGGTGTAAATCACTTCAAAATCACCCGCTGAATTTGGACTAATGCTTCTCCCCACCACCATATGTGCGTCAAATACAATTATTATCTTATATCCTTTATATGCGCCATACTCGCTAAGTATGTCCACAAGTTTATCCCGGGCATATTCTAAATTATCTTTAACAGCAATAAGTTCCGGCCAAGCATTAACCACATTATAGCCGTCAACAATTAATAAATCCATTCTAGGAAAAACTCCAATCTTATCGCATAAGGGGAGCTACAGGAGACTTAGACTCCACGTCAGGAGGTTTTCCTGATTGTACAGCTTTAGGCTCAGGGCCGAAGCGTATAACAGTATTGTCAGGAGCGTATTTGTCCCTAGACAATATTTCGCGTTGTATTTCTTTTCCCGTATTGTCCCGAATAATCCGTAGAACGGTTACTTCATAACCCACTTTCCCAGGATTTTCAATCTTATTCTCTCCCGCAGCCAGCGAAGGGTCAGATTTTTTGACTATGGGCGGCTGAATAACTTGTTGATTTGTTGTAACAATATCGACATTCTTATCCAAACTCCGTTGTCCAAAAATGCCTACATTTAATTTATTACCTACTGTTTCTGCCATAATCATAACCGGGGCATCACTATTATTAACAAACTTAAAATCAAGCACATTATACACAACGGTGGCATCCCGCCCCAATGCTACATAAGAAAGCGGTTTTGAGTGATTAGTACGTTCCACAATAGACAGCCCGGCCAGTATTACCGCATTATAAAGCGTCGTAGAAACTTGGCAGACACCGCCGCCCACGCCGGGAACAAATTCACCATTAATAATTTCCATAGCTTCTTTAAAACCTTGCGATTTTTCCCGGGGACCAACAGTTTCATTATAAGAAAAAACCTGACCCGGATAGAGCAGCTTCCCGTTTATCTTTTGTGCAGACAACCTGACGTTAGCCGACCGGTTAAAGTCTTCTGTATTAAAAACAGTTGTATATACACTGACAAGTTCCTTAATGCCGTTTTGCGATAATTCTTTGGCAGTAAGCTCTGGATAAACAGTTGAAACCGGCAGAAGAATATTGCCAGTCCCGGCCTCCCCCTGATTGAGTCTAGTTAGTACCAACTGTTTGAGTGCAGCAACATCAAGCTGGCGTCCTTCCTCTTCAGGGACAACCCCGCCTGTCTCTAGGCTTACCGTTGCATTACGCGGCGGACGATTAACCTGTTCCTGCAATTGCTCAAGTATACTATCTAATTTGTTTTCATTATACTTGATTGTTAAGGGTGTAGACCAGCCCTCAGTCTCGGCTTTGCGAATATTTTTTAACCTGTCCCACAATGAGCCCTGACGACCAAATTGCCATACTGCATCAGCAGTAGCCTCTGCGTCAATAAAATAATCTATATTTTCAGGCTCAATACGAAATATAGTTGATTCATACGACAACAAAATTGGTTTAGCTTTTTGATTTTTTTGCCAAGCGGCAAGAAGTTGCGCCACTTCGTTCCGGGTTTTCCCGCCAACTTCAATATTGCCGACAGTAATCCCGTTATACACTGTTTGGGCAAACAGCGGCCGGGCCAGCCAAAATGCAGCTGCCCCAATTACAAGTATAGCCACTGTTAAAATAATCCCCGCCCAGCGTTTCACTTTCTCTTCATCTCCCTCTGTCTAAGAACCTCATAAAGCATCAAGGAACATGCAACCGAAGCATTAAGGGAAGTTATTTGTCCTTTCATGGGAATTTTAACAACAAAGTCGCAGGCCTCTTTGGTCAATCGTCCCATTCCCTGGCCTTCACTGCCAACAACAATAACTACCGGTCCGGAAAGATCAGCTTCATAGTAGTTTTCAGTACCATCCATATCGGCGCCGACTACCCATAGACCTTGTTTTTTTAAGTTTTTCAGAGTTTGTGCCACATTGCCTATTCTGGCAACTGGCACGTGCTCTACCGCACCCGCCGAAGTTTTCGCCACAGTTTGCGTGAGCGGGCAGCTGCGCCGCTTGGGTATTAAAACACCGTGTACCCCGGTGGCGTCGGCTGTACGCAAAATAGCGCCCACATTGTGCGGATCAGCCAGTTCATCTAACAGTACCAAGAATGGAGGCTCATCTTTCTCATAAGCACCCGTCAGTATATCTTCAAGTTCAGCATAAGCAACCGGGGCTGCCATAGCAACCACTCCTTGATGACGCACCCCCGCCGCCAATTGATCTAATTTAGGCACTTCTACCTCTTGAACAATTAGCCCTAACGCTTTAGCTTGACCGATGATATCACGAATAGAACCCTGTCGTTCTCCTTTGGCAATGAGTATTTTATTCAGAGAACGCCCTGCCTTGAGTGCTTCCAGCACACTATTGCGTCCAACAATTATCTCGGCCTCATCTGACATTTGTATCGCTCCCTTAACTGTATGTTTTATCATATACTCAATCATTATTACCTGGATTTCACTGACCAATCAGTATTCGCATCTGCCTTCGCTGCGCCGGCACAAGACATGCTTTCTTTATTATCGGGTTTTTCTTTATTATTATGAAAAAGTGGCAGAATATAATCCTGCCACTTGTCCATACCTTTATGTATAGCGCTCGCTGTTAGGAAACCTCAGCTATATAAACATTGGGATTTTGATCCAAGTCAACGGTTACTGTCTGTTTTGTCCGTACACCGGCTTCATTCTGGGTAAGAGTTATAATCGGTTTTGTTCTTAATTCATCGGCATAATCGCTCACAAGTCCCACTGCCTGATTGTTTAAGCGAACAACGGCGCCTAGTGGGAAAATTGCAACATTGCTGACCAACACCTGAATTAGTTCCGGATTGAAGAATGCAGCCCCCGCTTTTTGGACGATAGCTAACGCATCATAAACAGAAAGAGCTCGACGATAAGGAGTATTAGCTGTCATAGATGAATACACATCTGCCAGCGCTGTTATTTGAGCAAATTCGTGAATACTATTCTCTTTTGCCCCCCGTGGGTAACCGCTCCCATCAAAACGTTCGTGATGCTGCAAGGCACAATTTGCTGCTGACAGGCTAATTTCCGGATTACGCTGAAGTAGCTCATAACCTTTTTCGGTATGCTGCTTAACAATCGCCATTTCTTCCGGGTTTAGGGTTCCCGGTTTATTCAGTATATCGCGAGAAATGGTAATCATGCCCACATCGCGTAATAGCGCTCCCAAACCAAGTTCACGCAGCCGCTGTCCTTCAATACCACGACTCATCCCCATCAGCATGGCATAAAAAAAGCCGCAAACAGCATGGTTAAACAGATAATCATTGCAATTTTGCATTGCTGTAAACAGTGGCTGAATTTCTTTACGCATACAACATTCATCTAACAGTGCCAAAACTTTACTTTTAGTATGTTCGGTTTCGACGTATTTGCCTACACGTACTTCGTCCAGGGCGCTATGGGCCGCTAGTACAATTTCGGTTTTCGCTTGTTGTGCTGCCTCGTCATTGGCATCTATTAATTGAGTCTCTCCCTCAATATAAATGTATTTAACATCCAGTTCAGAAATCTTGGAAATGTGAAATTCAGTCAAATCCATACCACTGTTTAAGATAACCTGACCGTTCATCCCGTACACCGGTTGAGCCAGAGTCATTCCCGCCACAACACTATCCCGAAGCACACGCCGCACTATACTATACCTCCATTTAAAGCCAATTTGTTACTACAGATAAAGCAGACTTAGCTTCAGATGGGGTTTTAACCCCACTTGAAGGTTAGCTGCCCTTATCCAGGGACTTAGCCGCTCGCCTGCACCCGTAGGGGTAGAAAAGAGAGAGTCTTGGAGCGGCTTAATCCTCGGATAAATAGTTTATAGAATATACTTATTGTTCTACTTCCGCTTACTTAAATCCTGCCAAATATTATCGTTTGTATAGACGGGACGCATAGGCGAACCTTACCAAATAACGACCCGCCACAGGGATTCGCTGCAAATCCTGTTCTGTAAGTTCACCAAGAAACAGCAAAACTACTCCGTACACACCCATAGCAATAATCATATCGGCAAATATCGCGGTAAGCGCGTCAACTGTACGTAATATTATGGAATTTGCCTCAAACAACACACTAGACATTACTATAGCGGCAAATATAATTTTGACTGCTCCGGTGAAATTCAACCGAAAGCCGGTATACCTATATACAAAGACCATATTAAGCACTGCAGCTACACCAATATCAGCATTGGTAGCCCAAGCGGAGCCAAGGATTCCAAGTTCAGGCCGGGCAGTCAACGTCCAATTCAACCCGACCTTCACCAGGGCTGCGGCCCCCATATTTACTACCGGCAACGTTGTATGACCCAACCCTTGTAAAATCCCGGTTGATACTTGATGAATACCCAACAAACATACTCCGGCGGCTACAATCTGCACTATTGGTCCAGCTTCAGGCGCATGATATACGGCACTGGCTAACGGTGTTGCCAGCACCGCCAACCCCATAGAGGCAGGAACGGTAACCAAAAGTGCCAGTCGTACCGCGGCCGCAGTACGCTGTTTTATTTGCAATTTATTACCTATAGATTTAACCTCAGCCAATCCCGGCACTAAACTTGTTGCCAGCGCTGCCGTAATAATCGTAGCAAGATTTAACAGCGGCACAGCCATACCTGTCAAATAGCCAAATAACTCAGTAGCTTCCTCAACCGAATAGCCGGCAGCCTCTAGCCGGACAGGTACAATAAATAAGTCAAGATTCGATACCACCGGCAGCATAAGGCTTGCCATGGATACCGGGAAAGCCAGCTTCACCATACGGCGAACTATACCGGCGCTCCCCTCTGAGTTAACATTTTGTTCGCCAATGCTGCTATTTACTAAATTGCGCTGCAACCGGAAGTAGTAAAAAATAAGTACAAGCAAGCCGGCCACCGCCCCCGCACCAGCCCCCATACTGGCGCCACCTGCTGCGTATTCAAGGCCTTGCGGCAGTAGCAAGCTAGCAAAAATCAGCATAGCCCCCACCCTAAACAGCTGCTCCACAATTTGCGATACCGCGGTGGGCGTCATCATCTGCCAGCCCTGTAAATAACCACGAAAACTCGATAACATCGTCACAAAGAAAATAGCCGGCGCCAGGGCTACGATGGCCGAATAGGCCCGGGGATCACGAATAATCTGATTTTCAATCAGCCAGCCGGCACCGAAATATACCCCGCAACTTAACACAAAACCAGACAGTGCGAGTATTTTTAAAGACAGTGTAAATACGCGATTAGCTCCCTGGTAATCACCATGAGCCACTTTTTCGGCGGTAATAATTGAAATGGCCACCGGAATACCGGCAGAAGACAGGCTAAGTGCCAATAGGTAAATAGGAAAGGCCATTTGATACAGCCCTATACCTTCCCCACCTAAAACCCGCGAAAGAATAATCCAGTTAAGAAAACCTATCACTTTGACAACCATACCGCCAACCGACAGAATTAAGGCACCTTTTAAAAGCGAATCGGACTGTCTGTTATTTTTTTTGTCTACCGTACCCACCGACTCTCCATCTCCTCTCAGACAGCCTTGCTTATTCGTCCTTAAACCCAGATCGTTTGCAGCTTCTTTTATAGTAATATAGGGCTATTACAACAAGGCAAGCAGCAACAATAAGACTGATTTCATGTCCGATTGAGTTTAGAATCTGCCAGTTTTCACCCAGTAAACTGCCTGCGTAGATGAGCCCAATCGTCCAAGGGATCGATCCCAGCAGTGTATACACTACAAATTTTTTAAAATTAACTCTGGCAAACCCCGCCGGCAGGGAGATAAAGGTACGGACGATCGGTAATAAGCGGCTAAAAAAAGTAGCCTTAAGTCCGTATCTGTCAAACCACTTTTGGGCCAAATCCACATGGCTTTCCGACAGCAATATATATTTCCCGTATTTGCTGACAAACGGTCTGCCGCCATAATAACCTGCGGCATAAGCAATGATCGAACCAATCAGTCCGCCAGTCACTCCGGCAATAATTGACCACGTAAAATCCAACCGGCCAAGAAATACCAGATACCCGGCAAACCCAAATATCAGTTCGCTTGGCACTGGGACACAGGCACTTTCAAGCGCCATACCAATAACAATGCCCCAATATCCTAACAGATCAAGATAATCGACAATTTTATCAAAAATACCCATAGAGCCTCCCACTGCAAAGCCAAACAAGCGCCTTGTTCACGTTAGACAAGGCGCTCTTTAATCATTAGTCTTTACTTATTCCTGCTTTTTTACTCGTCCGCAAGAGAGTGCTCCTTCGGGACAATATTCATTACTGATACAAGAAGGCCCGGCTTTGGTAAACAACCGCGGAGCAACCGACCTTACCTCCGCTAACATGGCGTTAGCCAGATTGCGTATTTCCCACTGAGCTCGCTGACAGCACCGCTTCTCAAAAAAATGCAACAAGGAACGGGCATTCATTGTTACCACGATCTTCGTCTCCGTTGCATTTGCCAGTACATACCGGGCATCTTCTTGATGGACACCCATGGCTACCAATTCATCATATGTTTGTTGAATCTCAGCTAACAGCTGGTCAAATTTAGCTTTAGCTTCCGGCTTGGCAGCCACCGTAGGCGGTACAATATACTCAAAGCCGTGTTCAGTAACATAGCGTTGGGACTGCTGCGAATAGGAAGCAATCCGGTGCCGGACAAGCTGATGAGTAAGCACCCGGGAGATGCCTTCAATAGCAAAAGTAAAGCTGACATGTTCAAATGTTGACAAGTGCCCCATATTGAATAGTTTTTCAATCAAGGTGCCAACCTGCGCATCCGACATGGTTTGTTCCAATTCTTCTGCCCCGACAGGCGAATAACAGAGTCGAGCCGACATAGCTACCGCACGTTCTGGCTCAGGTGTATATTTAAGTAAAGATATTTTCATGGTATCAACTCTCCCTTTTCGTTACTTTTTGGCAGCAGTTGTCATTTCCCGGGAAATAATGACGAAAGCCTTATCAACAATTTCCGACAGCCTGTCCTGCTGTTTTTTTAAATAAAGATACCCTACCAACGCTTCAAAGCCGGTAGCATACCGGTATTCAGAAATCGAAGCACTTTTGGGCACTGTCGATTTGGCATTTCGTCCCCGGCGCAAAACATCAGCTTCTTCCGGTGTGAGTTCTGCTTCGAGCGCTTTAATGGCTTTGGACTGCATGACGGCGGAAACTATTTTAGCATCAAAGGTATGCAGAACTCTTACCTTGTTTTGCTCATACCCCAGCAGTCTGGTACGCACATACAGAGTAAAATACGCATCACCAATATAAGCTAACACCAAAGCCGGCAAACGTTCAACCGGAACATCATGATATTTTGCCGGGGATAGCTCCCCGGCTTCATTTACAATAAAAAAGTTATCAACTAAGTTTTGAAAGTGATTAAAGTTCACGCTTTTTCCACCTAACGCCTTGTGGCGAGTCTTCCAGGACAATACCAATAGAAACTAGACTATCACGGATTTGGTCGGCTGTTGCCCACTCTTTCTTCTTCCGGGCTTCTTGTCTTATATTAATTATAATATCCATCAATTGGTTTACAAGCTCGGCATTGTCGTCCCTGGAAATGTTTGTGTCCTGTAAAATTCCCAGAACTTCGGCTATTTCGCCGTATGTCTTAGCAGCTTGTGCCAAGGCATCAGCATCTAAACCCAGTCTACCGCCGGCAACCTTGCTATGATAAATATTAATTTCCTTGGCTAATCCAAAGAGAGTGCTGATTGCCAAGGCAGTATTAAAGTCATCATCCATCGCATCTTTAAATTCTTGTATGGCAGCTTGACTTGCTGTAATCAGCGCCTGAGAATCCTCGCTGGCGGCTCCCGCCGGGAAAGTTTCCAAGTGTTTCAAGTTGGCGGCTGCCGTTTTTAACCGTTCCAAGCTGCGTCCGGCTTCCTCCAGTCGCTCATCATTAAAGTCAAGTGGACTGCGGTAATGCGTAGACAGAATAAAATAACGTAATACTTCCGGCTTGAAGTGCTCCAAAATATCAACAACCAAAAAGAAATTACCTAGCGACTTACTCATTTTTTCTTCGTTAACAGTAATAAAGCCGTTGTGTAACCAATAGCGGACAAAGGGTTCAATCCCCGTAAAAGCTTCAGACTGGGCAATTTCGTTTTCATGATGGGGAAAAATCAAATCACTGCCGCCGCCATGAAAATCAAAACTTGCACCTAAATACTTATAGGACATAACAGAGCATTCAATATGCCAACCCGGACGTCCCGGTCCCCAAGGGCTCTCCCAAGCCGGTTCACCAGGCTTAGCGCCTTTCCATAAGGCAAAGTCCATCGGATGTTTTTTGCGTTCGTCAACATCTACTCTAGCTCCGGCCTTCATGTCTTCGAGACTACGTCCGCTCAGTTTACCGTAGCTGGCGAATTTTTCAACACTATAATATACATCGCCATCGACCGCATACGCAAACCCCTTTTCGACAAGGGTCTTAACCATAGCCACAATATCAGAAATATGTTCTGAAACCCTTGGATACACATGAGCTCTGCGAACGTTTAGCTTATCCATAACCTCGAAATAAGAGGCAATATAGCGGTTGGCAATAACATCCCAGGTTACTTTTTCGGCGTTGGCGGTGTTAATAATTTTGTCATCAATATCAGTAAAGTTTTGAATATGATATACTTCGTACCCTGAATACTCAAGATAACGGCGAATTACATCCCAGGTTACAAATGGACGGGCGTTGCCAATATGCGGATGGTTATAGGGAGTAACCCCGCAGACATACATTTTAACTTTTCCCGGAGTTATTGGCACAAACTCCTCCTTTTGCTTTGTCAGGCTACTATATACTTTAAGCCCCATGTTGTTTCAGCTCCTTTTCCAATTGTCCAATACGAGTTTCCATTCGCTGCATATTCCGTTGCATACACAGCATCATCTCGGCCACGGGATCCGGCAAATCGTCGTGTTCTAAGTCAATCTCATCTATGCCGTCATCTGTGCGGTTTACTTTTTTGCCGTCATGCCAGACCACCTTGCCGGGTATTCCAACAACAGTAGAGTTCGGCGGCACTTCATGCAGCACTACCGAACCTGCACCAATCTTCGAATTATCACCAACAGTAAAAGATCCTAGAACTTTAGCTCCGCTGGCAACAACTACATTATTACCGACCGTAGGATGGCGCTTGCCTTTTTCTTTGCCAGTACCGCCCAATGTTACCCCCTGATATAAGGTAACATTATTACCAATTACGCAAGTTTCACCAATAACCACACCGGTCGCGTGATCAATAAACAAACCCTCACCAATAGTTGCGCCCGGGTGAATATCAACTCCGGTCAAAATTCTGTTGAAATAACAAATCATTCGTGGTATAAGCACCCAACCACGCATAAACAAATAGTGGGAAATGCGGTGCAGCCAAATAGCATGTAAACCTGGATAACACAGCAGAACCTCTAAAACGCTTTTAGCTGCCGGGTCACGCTCAAACACCACTTTTATGTCCTTTTTTATACGAGTGAACATATTATTCCCTCCCTAGCGTAATTTAGCAAAACGTTAAATTTTCTATCAGGAAAACAAAAAGCCACCATCTCTATACAGAGACGGTGGCCCGCGGTTCCACTCTGCTTGGGTTTAATACCCCTGCTTTAACTGATAACGGCAGCAGCCGGGATGGCCTACTTAGGTTCAGCCAACCTGCTACCAGGCGCATTTCTGCACATCCTTATCCAGCGCCGCTTACAGCCGGTGACAGCGCCTCTCTGAGGAGGGATATTGCATACTTCTCCTGGTCTTCGCATTTCCGAGTAATCAAATCGGTTTTCTGTATAAATTATACTAATAGCAGCTTCCTCATGTCAATATCACTTTTTCAAGAAACTGCTAAAATAATTCTAAATTTTTGCCAGTAGAGATTCCATTCTTGCCAAGGTACGTTCTCTTCCAATTAAAGGCACGAGGTTAATCAATTCCGGGCCATGCATTTTACCGGTTATGGCAATCCGTACAGGCATGTACACCTTTTTGCCACCCAGCTTAAGCTCTTTGGTAATACCTTTCAAAATAGCTTGTACAGCAGCCGGTTCTACTGTTTCCAAGGCAGCCAGCTTAGTTTTAAAGGCTTCCATGACTTTAGGAATGTCAGCATCCTTCATAATCTCATGAGCTTCTTCGTTTTCAAAGTTTATGTCATCATTAAAGAATACATCAATATGCTCGGTAATTTGCGCCGCATAGCTGATATAGCCCTGTAGTTCGGCTACTACTTTTACCAGCCATTCCTTTTGCTCAGCAGGACAATCTTCTCCTATATACCCGGCTGCCTTAAGGTGTGGTAAGGCTAATTCGGTAACAAGTTCGGGGCTTGCCTGCTTAATATAGTGAGCGTTGATATAGTTAAGCTTGTCAATATCAAATACTGCCGGATTTTTAGCAACCCGATCCATGGAAAACTGCTTAATAAGCTCCTGCTGATTGAATATCTCCTCTTCTCCGGGAGGAGCCCAGCCTAAGAGAGCAAGGAAGTTAACGATACCTTCCGGCAGATAACCCAGATTTTTATACTGCTCTACAGAAGTGGCGCCATGACGCTTGCTCATCTTGGTTCTGTCTTTGCCCAGAATCAAAGAAATATGACCAAATTGCGGTAGAGGCAACCCTAATGCCTGATAAATCAGGACTTGCCGGGGAGTATTGGATAAATGTTCTTCCGCCCGAATGACATGAGTAATTTTCATCAGCGCGTCATCAAGCACTACAGCGTAATTATATACCGGGATGCCATCTGATTTTACAATAACAAAATCACCAACACCATTTGATTCGAAACTTACAGTATCCCGCACCATATCTTTAAAAACAATTTGTTGGTTTTCAGGCACCCGAAAACGAACGGTGGGTTTGCGGCCCTCGGCAATAAACCTTTCCCGGTCAGCTTGGCTCAAATGGCGGCAGCGTCCGGAATAATGAGGGTTTTCCCCTTTGTTCATTTGTTCCTGCCGCTCGGCATCCAGTTCTTCCTCACTACAATAGCAGTGATAAGCTTTTCCGTTTGCCAGTAATTTTTCCGTATATTGGCGATAAATTTCAAGACGCTCGGTCTGACGATATGGTCCATATTCGCCGCCGACATCAATACCTTCATCCCATTCAATGCCCAACCAGCGTAAGGATGCCTTGATATTTTCCTCTGATTCGCTGGTCGAACGTTCCAAATCAGTATCTTCTATCCGTAAAATCAGTTTGCCCCCCTCTTTACGGGCCAGCAACCAGTTGAATAATGCTGATCTTGCCCCACCAATGTGAAAGGGGCCTGTCGGGCTAGGCGCAAAACGCACTCTAAGTTCTTGTTCCATTTATATGTACTCCTTCCATTATTTGAGGTATGTATTAATAGTGTTAATCATTGTCTATTTTAGCAGATTCTGCGCCAGCTTGCAAAATAATCCCACAAAAAAAGTATGTTGCCATGTTACCGGCAGCACACTTTATCCTTCGACTAACCTGACCTTTGACTCCTATTCAAAGCCCCTCTAAGACTCACAACTTCTTCAAAGCGGAGTTATTTACTCCATTTTAACCACAAACATACCATGGACAATATCAGGAATAACCAGGGTGGTGTTAGCGCTGTTCAAACCTCTTGATACTGGTTTGGCACCATCTGAAAGCAGAGCCAGCCGCCACACCAGTTTGTCATTAAACCACAGTTCACCGCAAGTAGCTCCCTCTTGCCTAATCAAATTTATATTGAAATTAAAATCAGCGGCCAGCGCCGAAGAAGGATATAAAAACATTAGTGCACCAAATAGTAACGCAATAACTATTTTATGAATTCGCATAATCAGCCCTCCAACTATGGCAATTTCAACTATTCATAATATGTGCGTTTAAATGGCTTTTATGCGCAAATCAATTCGTAATTAAGCTCCAGCAGAAATAATAGTAGCCGTGGCATAAGCGGCAATTCCTAGACCCTGTCCGGCAAAACCTAACCCTTCCGTAGTCGTAGCCTTTACATTAACTTGACTGACACTAACACTTAGAACTTCAGCAATATTTTGATTCATTTGTCCTATGTACGAAGCCAACTTAGGCTTTTGGGCAACAATTGTGGCATCAATATTATTGACGTGATACCCGTGACTTGCCAATATTCCTTGAACCTCGGCCAATAATTTGAGACTCGATATACCTTTATACCGTCCGTCAGTATCCGGAAAATGCCGGCCAATATCACCTAGCCCAGCAGCACCAAGTAAAGCGTCCTTTATAGCATGCAACAGCACATCGGCGTCTGAATGGCCATCAAGTCCTAAACTATAAGGGATCTCAACACCACCAAGAATTAATTTCCGCTCCGGTACTAACCGGTGAACATCATAACCAATACCTGAACGAATCACTTGTCCTACCTCCTGACGCTCCGCAAACAACACTTCCGCAAACTGCATATCTTCCGGGGTAGTAATCTTGAAGTTTTGGTAACTCCCGTTAACAATGGCAACATTAGCCCCTAGCCGTTCCACCAAAGATGCATCGTCGGTGCCCAAATAGCCGTCCTGTTCTGCCTGATGATATGCGGCCCTAAGCAAATCGGCATCAAAAGCTTGTGGCGTCTGAACCGCCCACAAAGTGCGCCGATCCGGTGTACCCGTCACTATTTTATCCGCACTAGCCGATTTAATGGTATCTTTTACAGGCACAGCCACAATTGCCGCCTGGTGCTTACGGGCGGCGGCTGCAGCTTGCTCAAACATTGCCGTTGTAGCTAACGGCCGCGCTCCGTCATGGACAACAATGATTTTTGCACTTTCCGGTATAGCCTTAAGCGCATTAGCAATGGAGTGCTGACGTTCACTACCTCCTGTGACAACCTTCCAGTAAGCCGGTAAATTGAACTTAGTCAACATCTGCGTAACTGTATCTACTTCCTCGGCCGCTGCTGTTACGATTACATTCGTTACTGCCGGCAGCGAACATGCCGCCAACACGGAATGAATTAATACCGGTTTGCCGGCCAGCGGTAAAAAAACTTTGTTCATACTAACTCCCATTCGCTTACCTTGGCCGGCGGCAGCAATAATTACACTTATCATACCTGCCCTCTCCCCATTTATAGCAAAGAAAACACGGCTTACGCCGAACCTTCAAAAGCGGAAGCCGATGTTGCCCTTGTCCTGTTTTTAAGAAAGTTATACTTTCGTTAGGGTAGAAAAAGCCCCCAAGCCAAGAAAGGCTTGAAGGCATATAACTTTTACATTGCAACTTTAGGTTTGGCAAAAATCATTCGTCCAGCGGCGGTTTGCAGTACCGAAGTAACCAAAACGCCTACTGTTTCGCCAATATGCTTTTTGCCGCCATCAACAACAATCATAGTTCCGTCATCAAGATACGCTACGCCCTGCCCAAATTCCTTACCGTCTTTTACGACATGTACTACCATCTCTTCTCCTGGCAGCACAACCGGTTTGACAGCATTAGACAGTTCATTAATATTCAGAACGGAAACACCTTGGAGTTCAGCTACTTTATTAAGATTATAGTCATTGGTTATAACCTTAGCGTTCAGAAGCTGCCCCAATTTTATTAGCTTAGAGTCTACTTCAGCAATATCATCGAAATCTCGGTTTTCAATTTGCACATTAAGCTCAAGCTCTTTTTGCATACGATTTAAAATATCTAAGCCGCGGCGACCCCGATTACGTTTTAACAGATCAGAAGAATCAGCAATATGCTGCAGTTCTTCAAGAACAAATATCGGTACAATGAGCATGCCATCCACAAAACCGCTTTTACAAATATCGGCGATGCGTCCGTCAATAATAACACTGGTATCGAGAATTTTCGCCGAGCATGCGCTCTCGCTTTTCTCTTTCGATCGGTCTTTATTCTCACGATTTAGCCATGGTAATGCCGGTAAATTAGAAAACATATTAAGTATCTCTTCACGTTTTCTAATAGCTACATTAATACCCAAATAGCCAAGGATTATGCTTAATACAAGTGGAACATACTTACCAACGATCGGAATAGGCAAAAAAGCTGACCCCAGCAAATTCGAAATTATTAGTCCAGTGGCCAAACCCAGTACACCAGCAAGAACATCATAACCAGGCATTCTGTTTAAGCGTACTTCCAGCCAGTAAGTGAAGTTCCACAAATATCTAAGCAGAAACGGCGCAATTATAAAACCAACAAATCCTCCTACCAATCCCCCAAAAACAAACGAGAGAATAGTAGTCATTGTAACCCCAAACACGCCGATCCGTAAAAACTCTTCACTTACTACAGTAGCCAACAGTGGAATAATCTTGTCGGTTATCATAAGCCCACCAACTGCCGCCAACACGGTAATAATTACTCTTAGTGTTTTGTCAATCACGGCCTCTACCTCCTTTCTTACCAAGAATCAATTTACAGTCCAAAAAGTGGAAATACACCTTTATTATGCCCTACTTTGAATAAAAAAATACGTCCCCGATGAAAAACCATCTTGGCTGTATTGGCTTTTAGTATAGCATAAAGCCTGAGCCCTTGTCAAAATTTAATATTGTAGCATGTTGAATTAATTTTTGTCAATAATTCAGCTCCCATTTATCCGATGACTAACCCGTTCTAATACTCCCGTCCTCTGCAGGCGGGAGTAAAGAACGGCTAAGTCCCTGGATAATTCGACTAAGATTTAGGTGGGGTTAAAACCCCATCAGAATCAAGTCTCATTTATGTTTGTCTTGTTAATTCGTCCATTTCTTTCTGTCGCACATTGACAACTATGGAGAGCAGTTTATATAATAAAGGCAAAGCGAGGTGTACCTAAACGTGCAGGATAATAAATGTTGTACTGACTTTCAGTCTGCTGTAGATGAATACTTAATCCGCCATCGCAGCGTACTTGACATTTTAACCAAATATCAAGAAGCATCGGCCCGGGTAAACCGAGCTATTGCCAAAGCAGTAACAGGCTGTGGCTGCATCCAAGTCGAGGCTGCCCGCCAGTCAGCTCCGGAAACAGCTTCCTATAGCGAACTAAAAGAGCATATGTCATCACACCTTGTTGGCGAGCCCTGCCTGCAATGCCGTGAAGTCATTGCCAAGGAACTAGGGCATAGTATGTTTTATCTCGCCGCCCTGTGCAATCTTACCGGACTTTCTATGCATCAAGTCATGCAACAGGAGTATAAAAATGTCAAGACCCTTGGTGTTTTCCATTTAACTTAAAGAAGTACATAGCCCGCACAGCCTTATACAGGCTGTGCCTTTTTTTGTCCTAATAGAAAGTTTACCTTTCCCCTGGATAAGAGCACCACAGCTTCCGCTTTTGGTATGACTCGGCACAAGGCGTGTTTGCTATATCCTTAAAACAGTATTACATAAACATTTTTCCTATGGGAATGATACTATTAAAGGGGGGGAAACATGCATTATTTATTGAGGAATATATTAAGTTTACTGGTAATAACAAGTCTTAGTTGTTTACCGGCTATGGCCACCCCACCCGAAACGACAGTTGGTGGAGAATTAGTTTCCGGGTATATGACGGTAGTTGACGAACATGGTACGGTTGTTTTTCAAACCGGCCACGAAGTTCAGCCTGGTGATGAATATATCAGCGAAGATGATGTTCTATATGAAATTATTTCCGTAGAAGGTACTCTGGCTCGTTGTCGCTCCAAAGAAAATCTCTCTGGTTATCTTCCGGATAACACTATTTCCGTACAAGCACCGCCCGCCGATGCACCCAAACCGAAAATTGCCATTTATCATTCACATACCGATGAGTCATATACACCTACTGATGGTGTGGCGACCCAGCCGGGTAGAGGTACCATCATGATCGTGGGGGACACTTTAAAAAAAAGACTTACAGAACTAGGTTATCAGGTTGACCATTCAAAAACCTTGCATGATCCGCATGATGCTAATGCCTATCATCGTTCTCGGCGTACAGCCATGAAATTGCTGCAAGCACAGCCTATAGCCATGTTTGATATTCACCGTGACAGCGCACCGCTTAACGTGTATAGTACCACAATCAACGGCCAAAACGTTGCCAAAATGATGCTGGTAGTTGGGCGGCAAAACCAAAATCGTCAAACGATAATGGATTTTGCCAGAAGTATCAAAGCTGCCACTGATGCTAAATATAGAGGATTAATTAGAGGTATATTTATCGCCCACGGTAATTACAACCAGGACCTAGGACCACGAACCCTCTTGCTTGAAATCGGCACCGAGCATAATACCCGGGAGGCTGCGGAACGTAGTATTACACTGTTTGCGGATGTTGTTCCCAGCTTTCTTGGCCCAGGCGGCGCCAGTGATGGCGTTGCCGAAGCAAGCCAGGCAGGCACTTATACTGAAATGAGCAATACCGATACCGGTGAAACAGGTACTTCCTATACTCCGGTTGATACAGCTCCAGGTTATGATGTTCTGACAATGTTGGCAGTAGTAGCCATTGGAATTATCGCTTTCTTATTCCTAAGTACCGGTAGCTGGCAAGAGGCCAAGAAAAAGCTTGCACAATTCTTTAAATATGAGTTCGTTAACTTTTTAGGATCGCGTAAAAAGCGAAAAGAATAGGGGGACTGCAAATGAACAAAAGCCGTTTAGCCAAACTTGTTGGCATTCTGGCGCTCGTTGCCGTTGTCACAGTCGGCATTGTTCACTATGTTCCTCTAAATATATTTCCGGTTCAACAAAAACCGGAACAATCGCCCCAGCAAGTGCATGATTATTACCTCATACTTGATGAAAATACCAAAGAAGTTCTTATGTATGTCCCCTTAGTTGTTAACGTCGGCGATGAGCTTATCAGCGAAGACAACAAGCGCTACAAAATTGTTAAGGTCGAAGAAAATCAGGCGTACGCCCGGTTTGTTGAAGATTTGAATTTAGATTTATATCGAAATGATGGCCGAAGTAAATAGAAAGTAATAAGAAGTAATTAGTAGAAAGTGAAGGCTAGTTTATAGTGTCCAGATGCGAGGCGCGATGAGCATGCGAACGTAGTCGTACTGGGAAGTACGTCGGAGAGAGCACGCGGAAGAGCAACGAAGCAGATGGGCGCTAGAAACTAGCCGCGTATCATAGATGGCGGTCTAAGAGGGCCTGCTCACGCACTCTCTTCAGGCCGTCTTTTATTGTTTTGGCCCTTACTTCGCCAATCCCTTCGACTTCATCAAGTTCAGCTAGTGTGGCGTTATAAATGCGGTGCAATGTTTTAAAATGTGCAACAAGCTTTTCTCCAACCAATAACGGCAGCCGTGATATTTGTCTAAGCACCCTATAACCGCGTGGAACGACAGGGATATCCATCGCGTTCTGACTAACGCCGTAACCTAATAAACGACATATCGTAAACGGATCAAGTGCCTCCTCAGGCAATATAGCAAGTTGTTCCCGCACGGTCTCATAATCTTTCATATCGTTAGTATTACAGTAATCTTTTATTAACAGAGCCGCGACGTCAACTTCGGAAACCAGTTCATCCATTTGCATACTGACAAGGCGCCCTTCTGTGCCCAGCTCAATAATATTGCGTTCTATTTCCATTTCAATCCGCTTGACTTGCTCGGCGCGTATCAGTAAGACAGCCACATCATATAAGGTGACCAAATCCTCAAACTCAAGAGCGCTTAAATTAGTCAAACCTTTATCCAGTACATTTTTGTATTTCTCCAGCGTTTGAAGCGCTTGATTGGCGCGATTTAAAATAACCGGAATATCTTTAAGAGTGTACCTAAGATGACCCAAATATACAGTAATAATATTTCGCCGCTGAGAAATGGCTATTACCAAAGCCCCGGTCTGCTTGGCAGCGCGTTCTGCAGTTCGATGCCGGGTACCTGTCTCGGCTGTAAAAATACCAGGGTCAGGCATAAGCTGAGCATTGGCAAATAAAATGCGTTTACCATCATTTGATAACACAATAGCGCCATCCATTTTGGCTAATTCATAAAACCCGGATGGAGTAAATTCTGAGTTTAATTCAAATCCGCCATCTACAACAGCAAGCGTAGCCGGACTATCTCCGACCAGCACCAGAGCTCCCATTTTGGCTCTTAATACATTTTCTAAGCCATCACGCAACGTAGTTCCCGGTGCCAGTGTCTTAATCGTTTTGATAAAACGCGCATCCCACAACCGTTCAGGCCGTTCTTCCCGATTTTTTATCATATAAATCCGCCTCCACAGCCTCGCTGACACTAGCAGGGGCCAATATAAACAGCCCTGCCATCCGGGCCAACTTGACCGGAAAATTCCCGGCTATCATCCACGCTTCATGAATTATCTTCAATAAACATCCTTGATTAATCCTGCCCCGCAGACTTCTTACCTATTAGTCTTTTCTGTCAAAGCGCTTTCCTTACAGAAGCATAATTTCCTAGTATATTCTTTGTAAAAATTAACTAAATTATTACTTATTTTTCCAACAAAAATTACAGTGTTATTACTACACTTTTGGTAACTACCATTATATACTACAAGTTTCTTTCTCTTCAAGCTGTAACCTTGCCTGATAAACCAACTTGCACTTAGTTTTAGCGGCGATTAACTTCAAGCTCTAATTTCAAATCATTGTATTATTATATTTTTGGTAAAGCACCTCTATTAATAAGAGTTCTTTATAAGTTGAAAAATTTCCTTTAAAAAAAAGCTACCTTACTCTTTCCTCTCCGTAAACAAAAAGAAGCCTGTTTTCCGGCTTCCTAGATATTTTAGCGTTTACAGGTGTCCTTTTGCATTTTTTTAACTCAAAGCTATGTCCAGACACTCAATGACTGTTTCCACACCTATCAGCTCTACGTTAGGCTTAAGTGAAAGTCCCTTCATATTGCCTTTCGGCAAAATAACTCTTCTGAAGCCCATTCGTTCTGCTTCCCGAATCCGAGGTTCTACCTGAGCAACTGCCCTCACTTCTCCGGCTAACCCCACTTCCCCAATAACCACCGTATCACTGCCGGCATTAGAGTTACGGTAACTGGACGCCAACGCAACTATTAAAGCCAGATCTACAGCAGGCTCATCTACTTTTATGCCGCCGGCGACTTTCACAAAAACATCACTACCACCAATCATAATGCCTACTCTTTTTTCTAAAACAGCTAACAGCAGTTGAATCCTCTTTATATCCACACTGTCGGAAGTTCGCCGCGGCGGCGTAAACGGCGAAGAGCTGACAAGCGCCTGTATTTCCACTAATAAGGGCCTCGTTCCCTCCATTGTTGGAATTACTACACTCCCTGGAACATCGAGCGGTCGTTCTGATAGAAATATTTTAGACGCATCGGGGACGTCGATTAATCCTTCATTACGCATTTCAAATAAACCAATTTCATTCGTACTGCCAAAACGGTTTTTAACTGCTCTGAGCACCCGGTATTGCGCATTTCTTTCACCTTCAAAATAAAGAACAGTGTCAACAATATGCTCTAGTGCCCGTGGCCCGGCAAGAGTACCGTCCTTCAATACATGACCGATAAGCATAGTCGCGATTGTCTTGGTTTTAGCCAACTTCAAAAGCTGCACGGCACATTCCCGAACTTGACTGATGCTGCCTGGAGCACTCTGTATTCCGGGATTAAAGACCGTCTGAATAGAGTCAATAACAAGTAAAGTAGGATTTAGCTTTTCGGCCTGCTGCCGAATGATATCAAGATTAGTCTCACTGAGAATATATAACTTATCTTGTATCGCCCCCAGACGATCGGCCCGCATCTTAACCTGCTGTGGACTTTCTTCGCCTGTTACATATAATACTGAACCATAGTCTTTTGCGATATTAGCACAAATTTTAAGAGTCAGGCTTGATTTGCCCACGCCGGGATCACCCACAATAATTGATAATGATCCAGGCAGAAGGCCATATCCCAAAACCCGGTCCAACTCCTCTGAACCGGTACTAAACCGAGGGGCTTCCAAAACCTCAACCTCACCTATTGGCATCGCTGCCTGACCGCTTGATAAACCTAAAGCCAATCCCCCGGACTTAGCGGAACTGCTTTCCTTATGTACAGGTTCTTCCACCATACTATTCCAAACACCACAGCCGGGACATCGCCCCAACCATTTGGTGGTTTCAAACCCACATTCCTGACAAAAAAACATCGTCGTTCTTTTTTTACTCAACTGTAGTACCATCCAATCTTGTATAATAACCTTATAATCAGCTACCACTTTGATATAAATGAGGCTTGATTCAGATGGAGTTTTAACCCCACCTGAATCTTAGTCGAATTATCCAGGGACTAACCCGTTCTAATACTCCTGCCTGCAGAGGACGCGAGTATTAGAACGGGCTAGTCATCGGATAAATATGAGAGTAAAGTCGTAATAAAGGCAAAAGCACTCGTTGTATGAGTGCTTTTCGCGTTAATAAACCTATTATCCTGCTAATCAAGCTTTCTTAGCAAATTTTAATTTTCCAGTTTCATCAGCATCAACTGTTATCGTATCCCCACTTGCTATTAACTGCTTGATTATCATTTCTGAAACTTCATCTTCGACCATCCTTTGAATGGCACGACGCAGTGGGCGGGCACCAAAGGCGTGGTCACGGCCCTCTTTGAGTAATTCTTGTTTCGCTTTTTCGCTCAATTCCAAATTGAGATTAGCATGGGTCAACCGGCTTGCGACATCTTTAAGCATAATCTCTACAATCTGTTTCAAATCTTCATCTGTCAGACTGCCGAAAACCAAGATCTCGTCAATTCGGTTTAGAAATTCAGGCCTAAATACCCGTTTAGCCTCGTCCAATACCCGGTTTTTAGCCGCTTCTCCCTCGGTATCTCTTGCTCGCTCATCAGATAAAAAGCCCATGGCAGCAGCCTCTCGTTTCAAATGTTGCGAGCCTACGTTAGAGGTCATGATGATAACAGTATTTTTAAAGTCAACGGTCCGGCCCTGACTATCTGTCAAACGCCCGTCTTCTAATACCTGCAGCAAGATATTAAATACGTCATAATGGGCTTTTTCTATTTCATCCAATAGTATAACCGAATAAGGCTTACGACGTACCGCGTCTGTTAATTGACCGCCTTCTTCATACCCTACATAGCCGGGAGGCGCTCCTACAAGGCGAGACACGGTATGCTTTTCCATATATTCGGACATGTCCAAACGAATCATGGCGGTTTCATCGCCAAATAAGGCCTCTGCCAATGCTCGAGACAATTCGGTCTTACCAACGCCTGTCGGACCCAGGAACAAGAAGGAACCAATAGGACGTTTGGGGTCTTTCAGTCCGGCTCTAGCCCTGCGTACTGCCCGGGCTACCGCCTGTACGGCCTGATGCTGCCCAACTATCCGGCTATGCAAAATTTCCTCCAGCTTTAATAATCGCTCGGATTCTTCTTCCGCCAGTTTTTTTACAGGAATCCGCGTCCAGGTTGCGACAACATGGGCAATATCTTCGGCAGTAACCACAATACGCTCACTGCCGCGGTTCTTCCAGTTTTTCTGCGCAGTTTCCAATTCTTCGCGGATTTGCTGTTCCATATCACGCAGTTTGGCTGCCCGCTCGAACTCTTGTGCGGCAATAGCTCCTTCTTTTTCAGTACGGGCTTGCTCCAATCGTTGTTCCATGTCCTTAACATCAGGCGGTACGGAAAACGCCTGCAAACGTACACGTGAAGCAGCTTCGTCCATTAAATCAATCGCTTTATCTGGCAAAAACCGGTCTGAAATGTAGCGGTGAGACAATTTAACCGCTGCTTCAATTGCTTCGTCAGTAATTTGCGCCCGGTGGAAAGCTTCATATTTATCTCTAATCCCTCTTAAGATATCAATCGCATCTTCAACGCTGGGTTCACCGACTGTTATGGGTTGAAAGCGACGCTCTAATGCAGCATCTTTCTCAATGTGCTTCTTATATTCATTAAGGGTAGTTGCACCAATAACCTGTATTTCGCCACGAGCCAAGGCCGGTTTCAGAATGTTAGCGGCATCAATTGCTCCCTCTGCGGCTCCGGCGCCGATAAGTGTATGCAGTTCGTCGATAAATAATACAACATTGCCGTCTTCCCTGATTTCATCCATAACTTTTTTCAGGCGTTCTTCGAATTCTCCCCGGTATTTAGTACCGGCAACCATAGAGGCCATATTCAGAGAAACCACACGCTTGTTACGTAAAATTTCCGGTACTTGCCCTTCCACGATACGTTTGGCAAGGCCCTCAGCAATAGCCGTCTTACCAACACCAGGTTCACCGATCAATACCGGATTATTTTTGGTACGTCTAAGTAGAATTTGAACAACCCGTTCAATTTCCGAGGCTCTGCCTACCACTGGATCAATCTTGCCTTCTTGCGACATCTTATTTAAATCGCGACCAAACTCATCCAACAGCGGAGTCTTATTATTTGACGAAGCCTTATACCCAGGTGCTTTAGACTGTGGTGTCTGGCCGGACATCGAATAGCCTCCCAGCATTTCTATAACCCGCTGCCTTGTTAGGTTTATATCTACCCCAAGACCTGTGAGTACTTGCGCTGCAATGCCTTCGCCTTCCCGAATAAGCCCCAGGAGAATATGCTCGGTGCCTACATAATTATGACCGAGACGCAATGCCTCTTCCATAGCCAGTTCAATCACTTTCTTAGCACGGGGCGTATAACCAATATCACTGGTTTGTCCGTTTCCTGTCCCTAGAATGTTTTCTACTTCAACCCGTACTGAATCTACATCCAGATCTAAAGAAGTCAAAGCTTTCGCTGCTACTCCCTCACCTTCCCGTAACAGCCCCAGTAATAAATGTTCAGTGCCGATATAACCATGTCCGTATCTGGCTGCTTCCTGTTGAGCCAGAATTAAAACCTTGCGAGCTCTATCAGTAAATCTGTTAAACATTATCATACCCCCTTTATGCAGTCAAATTATTTACATTTTCCATTAATTAAATTTCTGTAAGCTGTCACGAACTAATTTTGCCCGCAGTTTATTGCTTTCTACCTGATTCAGCACAGTGCCACCAGCTAAATTCTGAAGATAATTGGGACGGGTAGTAACCAAGAGTTTGGTAAATACCTCAGGCGATGTGTTATCAATAATGCCAAGGTCAATACCTAAGCGTACTTCACTTAACAACGCCATAGCCTCTTGGGCTGAGATGGACCGCGCATACCGTAAAACACCGTATGCCCGCCATACTCTGTCTGTCAAAGTATCTATGGAATCAGTAACCAACAGTTTTCTGGCCATACGTTCTTTAGCAACCACTTGCTTTACTACACTGCTTAAATTATTAACAATATCCTGTTCGCTGCGGCCCAATGTAACCTGGTTAGATATCTGAAAGATATTTCCGGTAGCTTCGGTCCCTTCACCGTATAACCCGCGTACCGTCAATCCTAATTGAGTCGCAATAGCTACTATTCCTCCGATTTGCTTAGTGAGCACTAAGGCCGGCAGGTGAATCATGACAGAGGCCCTTAGACCAGTGCCGATATTAGTCGGGCAGGCGGTAAGATATCCAACGCTGTCCGTAAAAGCAATGTCATGTTTAGCTTCAATGATATCGTCGACAGCATTCGCCTTTTCCAAAGCATCAGTTAGGTTCAGACCGGCTGTTAAACTTTGTAACCGTAAATGATCTTCTTCATTAATCATAATACTAACACTGGCGTCATCACGGACAATGAGTGCCCGATTTTCCGGGTCGGCAACATGGTTAGGGCTAATAATATGTTTCTCAACAAGTACATACCTATCGAGCGGTTGTAAATCCTCCAACTTAACAAAAGCATATTCATGCCCGTCAGCAGCCATAAGTTGTGACGGAACTCCTTTAAGTTCTGTAGTGATCTCGCCAAGTTGAGCCGCGGAAGCGCGGCCGGGAAAAGGCTGGCTTGTAAGATTACGAGCTAAGCGAATTCGGCTTGAAAGTACAATCTCTCCTTCAGGACCTAAACTACAGAGCCAAGGCGTCAGGGGCTGTTGCAAAAGGTTTTCTACTATATTAGCCATCTGCCATTCCTCCTACCCTTGCTCCTGTTCAGCAAGTTGTTTTTCGAGTATCTTAATTTCATCTCTGAGCAGAGCCGCCTGCTCATACTCTTCCCGGCTCACATGCGCCGCGAGTCCTTGTCGCAAATGCTGAATGCGCTGTTTAAGGCTAAAATAAACCCCACCGCGTTTAGGCACTTTGCCAGTATGCGCCGCTGTACCATGAATTCGTTTAATTAACGGTTCTAGCTGTCCGGCAAAAGCCTGATAGCAGGTACTGCAGCCAAATTTACCGCTACGACTGAATTCGCTATAGCTTAAGCCACAGGTTGAGCAAACAGGTTCAAGCATCTGCCGGTTACTATCCGGAACAGTATAGTTAAACATTTCTTTAAGAAAGTCCTGGAGAGAGAATTTACTCCCGAATACATTATTTAACCCTTTACCCATAATTTCGCCTGATTTCTGGGCACATTGTTCACATAAGTGTTTCTCAATCTTTTGCTGATTAATAATTTTCGTAATGTGCACACAGGCAGGTTCTTTTTGACATTCGTCACATAACATATTCATTTGCCTCCGTACTCATTCATTCTGTCTCAACCAAAGTCATTAAGAGTGACTGTAAAAGCGGTACTCTTTCGTGAGGACCAATCCGCTGGTGCATCAAAGCACAGCATTTATAAATCAATGCAGCCTCTCTGGCAGTCATAAGATTATTATTACGCAGACGGGTAATAATTGCTTTTATCTCATCTAGTGTTAACTCTTCGTCGATTTGACTGGCCGCATCTTGGAAGACAATAGTCTGTACAGGTATTCGGGCAATGCGGACGAAACCGCCGGACCCCCGACGAGATTCTACAATAAACCCTCGATCTAGCGTAAAACGCGTACTAAGTACATAACTAATTTGCGAGGGTGCGCAGTCAAGTTCTTCCGCCATTTCGTTGCGACGTAGAACAACAGTCTCATCCTGCTGCCGCGATATTTGCCGCAGTATCCATTGTTCAATGGCATCGGCTAAGTTGTTCATACTTCCACCTCTTACCCTACATTGACCTTTCTTGACCTTTTGACTTTATTTTATTTTATATTGATTGCTTCTGCAAGAATCCTATATAAGCAAAATCGCTCGATTAAACCCAACAATAACGATTATTGCCAAATATCTTTCCCTCTATAACTATTCCACCGTCATTTCCCCTTATTCGAGTACTTGCAACACGAGAAACTTCAGATAATTAGTTTCTTGCGCCGCTGGCAAAATAGGATGATCTTTGGCCTGAGTCCGGTATTCAACCTCGCGGATAACCCGCTTGGCATCCCGTGCGGCATCTACAACCACAGCTTTAAATAAATCTCGTTCCATGTGATAAGAGCAGGAGCAAGTAACTAAAAATCCGCCAGGCCGCGTTAGTTTGAGGCCGCGAAGATTGATTTCTTTATAGCCCCGGGCAGCGCCCTCAATACTACTCCGGCTTTTGGTAAAGGCCGGCGGATCAAGAATAACAACATCATATTGGCGATGCTCTTCGGTCAGTAAACGTAACGCGTCAAAAGCATTAGCTACCTCAAAGTTACAGCGGTCACTGACCCCATTAAGCTCAGCATTTTTTTTGGCTAGTTCTATAGCTTCTGCAGAAATATCTATTGAGTGTAGGCTCTTAGCACCATAAAGCGCACTATGTACAGCAAAAGACCCGGTATGACAAAAACAGTCTAATACATCTGCACCTTTAACAATGGGCTCCAAGAAGCGGCGGTTTTCTCGTTGATCGTAAAAAAAGCCTGTCTTTTGCCCATTTTCAATATCGGCATAAAAGGGTATGCTATTCTCATTAACCATAATTTGAGTAGGGAAATTACCTCTTAAATAGCCTTTACGCATATCCATACCTTCCAGTTTACGTACAGGCACATCGTTGCGCTCATAAATACCCTCAGGGCTAAATAATTCCTCCAATACTGAAATAATCGTTTCTTTATGAACATCAATTCCCAAGGCCAAGGTCTGCATAACCATGTATTTGCCAAACTTGTCAATTATAAGTGCCGGCAGAAAATCTGCCTCACCATATACTAAGCGACAATAATCAGGTTCTACTAAAAAGCGCTGGCGATACTGCCAGGCTGTTTCAATGCGGCGTTTGAAAAAGTCTCTGTTAATTGGCTCTTGCTGGCGTGTTAAGATTCTGACGATAATTTGTGAGCGCGGATTGATATACCCCCGGCCGATGAAACGCTGCCGGAAATTATATACATCGACAATGTCCCCGGGTTGAAACTCACCATCTATATAATCTAATTCACTTTGATATACCCAAGGATGGCCGTTCTCTACTCTGTGCTGTGCACCTTTGCGCAAAAAAACTTTAGTTGTATTTTCCATTCACATTCCTCATTTCTTAATTCGTTTGCGATTCTTCCACCATTCATACAGCATATAAATAGCTGCCGCCGCCATTAATATATTGTTAACGAGCTTAAATTCCTTAGCCCAATGATTTTGCTCCCAATACGATACCGGACTTTGTACAGTATCAGAAGCCAAAGGATACAAATAAAAGTTGGAATATGCTCCATGAGTAAGGGCATCAATCAATAAATGTGTACCCCAGCCAATAATAAACGCTTGGAAGTTTTTAAATCTCGGCAAGAAACTTAATAGTAAAAACCCGAACCAGATGACAACAGAATGGCCGATTAAATCAATCTTGATCACCCAAGGGAACAGAGATACTAACGTGATAAACACACCCGGACTCAAACCACCAAGCTCCGACCAAGTTACGTAACCTTTTGTCATAAGGATAACCAACAATACAAAATAAACATAGTCAGGCAGCATTGATCCCAGAACAAACTGCCATACTTTAGGATGATGCCTAGTAAAAAAATAAATCCAAAAACCGTGATGGTAAGTGTACATTCTGCCTCCTATAAACTACTTGCCTTCTGATAATAGTTTGTACCACCACAGCAACAGTATGTAGAAAGGCAGCGCTTATAAGCACTGCCTTTCCAAATTACAATCTTGCCAATACTTTTTTAGCAAACTCATGGCCAAATGCAAAACATTTATCTAACTCTTCCACGTCGGGAACCCATTTCAATGATAACCCCGGCTGTTCTACAGCGACCCCAGCACTTTTGAGCATCTCTTCTATCGAATTCTGAGAACCGCCACCCCAGCCGTAAGCCCCAAAGGCCGCTCCAATTTTACCTGACGGCCTTAATCCTTTCATATATGTCATCAACGCCCCCATTGTTGGCAACATCCCATTATTCAATGTTGGGGAACCGATAAGTATGCCTCCGGCTTCCAACATGTCCCTGACAACCTCACTTCGCTCCGCCATAGACATTTTGTATAGTTTCCCCGTGACACCAGCAGCGGCAACACCATCAAGTATCTGACGAGCCATTCGCTCGGTACTGCCCCACATGCTATCATAGGCTATTACCACTTTGCTAACTGCCTTACCCCGACCCCAATCCTGGTACTTGGCGACAATTTCCGGAATATGTTTACGCCATACAATGCCATGGCTAGGTGCAATCAATCGTATTGGCAGTTCTTTGACTTTATCAGCCGCTTTAACTACCATTTTACCAAAGGGCATCAAGATATTTGCGTAATATTTTTCTGCTTCATATAGAAGTTCACTAAGCTCATTTTCATCGTCAAAACGCTTCGTTGTAGAAATGTGTTGACCAAATGCATCATTAGAAAATAGGATTTGTTCCCCTGTAAGATAACTCAACATCGAGTCAGGCCAATGCAGCATGGGTACTGGCACAAACTGTAGCTTGTTACGTCCCAGATCGAGCACATCGCCTTCTTTTACAACTTGGAAATCGTAGTTTTGCTGATAGTGCTTAATAATACCTGTTCGTCCGTGTTCTGTTAATAATACCTTGGCCTGTGGTGCCCGGGCCATTACTGCCGGTAGAGCACTGGAATGATCTGGTTCAATATGATTGGTTATAATATAATCAATCTTAGCAGGATCAATAATTTGGCTGATTCGATCAAGTAGTTCCTGAGCAAAAGGTGCCTTAACCGTGTCAATCAAGCATACCTTTTCATCCACAATAAGATACGAATTATACGTTACACCCCTGGGCGTGGTATATCCGTGAAAATCACGGAGATTCCAATCCACTGCGCCAACATAATAAACTCCCTCAGCTAGTCTAACATTGTTCATGACACTTCACTCCTTCAATGTAAATTTTCTCTTCCATACAGTTACCCTAATAGGCTGGAGGCATTCGCCAAAACCTGGCGAGCTTCTCTCATAATATTATCAATTATCGCAGCAGCCGGTTCAATTTTAGTTAGCGGTAGCAAACTTTGTCCGGCTAATACCGCGCCATTATCAACATCGCCTTCCACCGCAGCAAGTCGGCTGGTACCTGTCGCCAGCTTGTCCAATTCTTCTTGTGGGGTACACTGCCGTTCCATTGTCAAATACTTCTCTGTAAATGCATTTTTCAAAGCACGCACACCATGACCAGACAATTGACCGGTCACAACACTATCTGTGTCGCTAGCGGCAATTAGTTTTTGTTTAACATTTGGATGAACTCCACATTCCTCGGCAATCAGAAATCTAGTTCCCATCTGTACACCGGCTGCCCCCATAACAAGTGCGGCAGCTAATCCCCGGCCATCGGCAAATCCACCGCCTACGATTACCGGGATATTGATATGAGGAATAACTTGCGTCATAAGGGACATAGTAGTCAATACACCTATATGACCACCTGCTTCCATCCCTTCAATAACAATCGCGTCTGCCCCACTCTCTTCTACTCGCTTGGCCAGTTTTACATTGGGAACAACCGGAATTTTTTTTATTCCAGCTTGGTTAAATTTTTCAAAGAAGGGGATCGGATTCCCTGCACCCAAGGTAACAAAAGCTGGTTTTTCCTCACAAATAACATTAACAATCTCATCTTTGTTTGCAGCCATTAGCTGCACATTAATGCCAAACGGCTTACTAGTAAGCTGCTTAGCTAGACGAATTTGCTCTCTGATATAATTGACATCACGTCCACCGGCAGCAATTACACCGGCCCCACCAGCCTCTGACACAGCGGCTGCCAATTTACCTTCAGACACCCAGGCCATCCCCCCTTGGATAATGGGGTATGTGATATTTAGAAGTTGTGTTAATTTAGTCTGCATCTATCTTTTCTCCTTTTAGTGATGTCTATATATTTTCTTCACTGCGTACCTAAATAATTCCTGCAAGAGGGAAGTTAAATACAAAAATATGTAGTTCCAAAAAATATTATGTAGTTCTCCTACAATTTCTAAAATAACTCTTTACAATCCGGCTCAATCTAACTATAATGAAAAATTGTATAAATCATATCTTAAGCAAGAAAAACAGTTAATTTTTTTCATAAATCGCTTATCATTCTGGAATAAAGTAAAAAAATAGCGATTTTTCGGCGAATAAGACCAAAAATTGATATAAAGGGGCGATAAGTCGTGAAAGTAATTGGTAAACATTTGACTGTTGACATGTACGGCTGCAGCTTTGACAGCCTTGATAATCTTGAGTTTATAAAAACGGCTATGTTAGAAGCTGTTAAAGAAGCAAATATGACATTATTGAACTTATCCTATCATAAATTTGAGCCACAAGGACTTACAGCCTTGGCACTGCTAGCCGAAAGTCATATGAGTATTCACACATATCCGGAACTAGGCTATGCCGCGGTTGACGTTTTTACCTGTGGTGATCAGAGCCGTCCGGATAAAGCCTTAGCAGTTTTAAAAAGCTTCTTAAAACCTGAAAAAACAAAAACAACAAATATAATGCGCGGTGATTTTGGCTCACAAAAAGATATGAAACCACGTATTAAAATCAGTATTGCTCCCTTGCGTCGCGTGCGTAACACCAGTGCCAGAGTCTGGAGTCTTCTACGCAAAAAATAAGGACAAATCTAGTTTCGTTCCTAGCAACAGAGTACCCGACTACCTCATACTTTTATAACTAATTCTTTTCTATGGTAAAAATGGACAACCAGTTATGGCTGTCCATTTTTTATTTATACTATGTTTTTAGGATTCACACGATCTCAATGTAAACACCCTCTTTTAGTCTCCCGCATATTATGTAACGGGGGATTAGTATGGCTTTAGAATTATTACTTGGAACTGCTTCTTTATTAATTAGTCCTACCTGCACAGTGCTACTAATATGGTTAATATGCACCCTGACGCCAGGCCGTTAAGGCCTGGTTTTAGATTTTTTTATAAAACTTGGATTATATATTGACAAGTTAAGGAATTTAAATAATAATATTCAAAAGATAATAAATATTGCTTTACCATAAGGAGGAATTTTAATGAACAATACCGATAAAAATTTAGCAGCCGCTTTTGCTGGAGAATCACAAGCAAATCGTAAATATCTGGCTTTTGCCAAACAAGCCGATAATGAAGGTCATGCACAAGCAGCAAAACTGTTCCGGGCTGCTGCTGAAGCTGAAACCATTCACGCGCTTACTCATTTAAAAACCATGGGTAAAATTAAATCAACCGCCGAAAACCTTAAAGCAGCTGTAGAAGGCGAAACATATGAGTTTGAGACTATGTATCCTGATTTCATTAAACAGGCTCAAGAAGAAAACAATACCGCTGCTGTTCGCACCTTTACTCTCGCAAATGAAGCGGAAAAAGTTCACGCCGAACTCTATAAAAAAGCACTTGCCAGTCTTAGCAGCGGTGAATCCTACGACTATTACATTTGCACCATATGTGGTCATATTGCCGAAAAAGAATCACCTGAAAAATGCCCTATCTGCGGCGCAAAATCGCAAGCCTATAAAACTATTGGCTAGAAAGTAACTATCTAAAAATCCTGACCTTAATGGTCAGGATTTTTATTATATAAATTTGCCGCGTAATTGTAGCCCTGAATTCAAAATTGGCACAAGGCCGCTCTGAATGGCCTAACTTTAATCGCAATAAAAAACACCTACAATATAGTAGGTGTTTAAAACCAGCAACTTCCTAATCTCCCAGGCCGTTTCCAGCCAAGTACCTTCGGCGTTTATGGGCTTAACTACTGTGTTCGGTATGGGAACAGGTGGAGCCCCACAGCTATCGTCACTGGATATATCGATATTCGATCGTCGACTTACGACTTTCGATATATCATCTTTGAAGGTATGCTCCTTCAAAACTTCACAGAAGAAAGACTACGCATTTAGGATTATACTTTATCGACAGTCGAAAATCGAATGTCGATAGTCAATAAGTCAAGTCCTCGGCCTATTAGTACCAGTCAGCTGAGTGGATTGCGCC
>NZ_CP156925.1:60000-440000 GCF_041428845.1 Sporomusa rhizae | reverse complement strand
GCTTACAGGGCTTTTACCTTCTGCGGCCTACCTTTCCAGGTAGTTCGACTAGACCTGACCTAACTTCTGTCAGTCCTCAACCCCAAAGAGCAAAGCTCTCTGGTTTGGGCTCTTCCCCGTTCGCTCGCCGCTACTTAGGGAATCTCGTTTGATTACTTTTCCTCCGGGTACTTAGATGTTTCAGTTCCCCGGGTGCCCTCCCTACATACGTAGGGTGACGGTGCATTACCACCGCCGGGTTCCCCCATTCGGACATTCATGGATCAATGTCTGCTTGCGACTCCCCATGACTTTTCGCAGCTTACCGCGTCCTTCTTCGGCTCTTGGCGCCTAGGCATCCACCGTATGCCCTTAATAACTTGACTTAATTTGATTAAGCCGTTAGTATAGCTTACGTTTTGCCTTCAGTATATCCTAATTGCGCGTAAAGAACTTCTCATATTATATATGAGGCATTACTTTACTTTTGCTTTCTTCTGTGCAGTTTTCAAAGAACATTATGAATTGATGAACACACAAATGTTCATCAAAACCAGCAACTTCCTAATCTCCCAGGCCGTTTCCAGCCAAGTACCTTCGGCGTTTATGGGCTTAACTACTGTGTTCGGTATGGGAACAGGTGGAACCCCACAGCTATCGTCACTGGATATATGGTGGAGACGAGCGGGATCGAACCGCTGACCCCCTGCTTGCAAGGCAGGTGCTCTCCCAGCTGAGCTACGCCCCCAAATTTCGGTATTAGATTTTCGATTTACGACTTTCGATAATTACTATTAATGTCGAATATCGAACGTCGAAAGTCGAAGCTGGTGGGCCTAAGTGGACTTGAACCACTGACCTCACGCTTATCAGGCGTGCGCTCTAACCAGCTGAGCTATAGGCCCATTCAGGAACTATTATGCTATCATATTTGCTTATTTATTTCAATAAGTATTTTATGGTAACTTTACATTCCCTCAAAACCAAACAATGTAAGAGATACTACAGCCACCGCATAAGGTGCGTCTAGTATCGTAATGCTTGCCAAATGTACCGACCTGGAAGTAGTTCAAGCGCTAGCTTGAACGGTTCTCCCTAGAAAGGAGGTGATCCAGCCGCACCTTCCGATACGGCTACCTTGTTACGACTTCACCCCAATCATCGGCCCCACCTTAGACGGCTGGCTCCTTACGGTTACCCCACCGGCTTCGGGTGTTTCCAACTTTCGTGGTGTGACGGGCGGTGTGTACAAGGCCCGGGAACGTATTCACCGCAGTATGCTGACCTGCGATTACTAGCGATTCCGACTTCACGGAGGCGAGTTGCAGCCTCCGATCCGAACTGAGAGCTTGTTTATGCGTTTGGCTTACCTTCGCAGGCTTGCTTCGCTTTGTTTAAGCCCATTGTAGTACGTGTGTAGCCCAGGACATAAGGGGCATGATGACTTGACGTCATCCCCGCCTTCCTCCGCATTGTCTGCGGCAGTCTCCTTTGAGTTCCCACCTTTACGTGCTGGCAACAAAGGATAAGGGTTGCGCTCGTTGCGGGACTTAACCCAACATCTCACGACACGAGCTGACGACAGCCATGCACCACCTGTTTTTGTGTCCCCGAAGGGAGGAACTTATCTCTAAGTTTTTCACTCAATGTCAAGCCCTGGTAAGGTTCTTCGCGTTGCGTCGAATTAAACCACATACTCCACCGCTTGTGCGGGCCCCCGTCAATTCCTTTGAGTTTCAACCTTGCGGCCGTACTCCCCAGGCGGGGTACTTATTGCGTTAACTCCGGCACAGGAGGGGTCGATACCTCCTACACCTAGTACCCATCGTTTACGGCTAGGACTACCGGGGTATCTAATCCCGTTCGCTCCCCTAGCTTTCGCGCCTCAGTGTCAGACACAGTCCAGAAAGTCGCCTTCGCCACTGGTGTTCCTCCCAATATCTACGCATTTCACCGCTACACTGGGAATTCCACTTTCCTCTCCTGCACTCAAGATCCCCAGTTTCCTGCGCCCATACGGGGTTGAGCCCCGCACTTAGACACACGACTTAAGAATCCACCTACACGCCCTTTACGCCCAATAATTCCGGACAACGCTTGCCACCTACGTATTACCGCGGCTGCTGGCACGTAGTTAGCCGTGGCTTCCTCCTTTGGTACCGTCATTACTTTGGATTATTTACCCAAAGCACGTTCGTCCCAAACGACAGAGTTTTACGATCCGAAAACCTTCTTCACTCACGCGGCGTTGCTCCGTCAGACTTTCGTCCATTGCGGAAGATTCCCCACTGCTGCCTCCCGTAGGAGTCTGGGCCGTGTCTCAGTCCCAGTGTGGCCGTTCATCCTCTCAGACCGGCTACTGATCGTCGCCTTGGTGAGCCTTTACCTCACCAACTAGCTAATCAGACGCAGACCCATCTCTAAACGATAGCTTATATATAGAGGCCATCTTTCTTATCTTTATCATGCGATAAAGATACCACATTCGGTATTAGCACCACTTTCGCGGTGTTGTCCCCATTTTAGAGGCAGGTTATCTACGCGTTACTCACCCGTTCGCCACTAAGTATCCATTGCTGGATACTCCGTTCGACTTGCATGTGTTAGGCACGCCGCCAGCGTTCGTCCTGAGCCAGGATCAAACTCTCCATAAAAATATATTTATGGAGCCTTGATGGCTCATAAATTCAAAAAAAAGAAATTGTTTTGTGTGCTCAATGAGCACCGCACATCTGGCTTTTTATGATGCATTACTTACATTGTTCAGTTTTCAGGGAACGTTTTTGTTGTTGCCGCATTTTCAGCGGCGACAGTTATTTATGTTATCACGTTTGTTTCATCGTGTCAACACTTTTTTTGTTCTACCGTTGTTCAACGACAGCTTAGATATATTATCACATCATTTGTAGCATGTCAATATATCTTTATTTGAATTTTCAATCGCGTATTTCAGCGACTTCTATATAGTATCACAGACAACCTTGCTTGTCAATGTGTTTTTTGAATAACTTTGGCTTCGATAACGGCTGAAGGTAGATTACTGCACTTGGCAAACAAATAACGCCAGCAACACGAAGGCAAGAAAGGATGACAATAAGTTTGAGCTGACCGCAAAGCGGTCAGCTCCTGTATTTAGTCTTTCTGACGCATATGAGGAAAAAGAAGCACATCGCGAATGGAATACGAATCAGTTAAAAACATAACCAAACGGTCAATCCCGATACCCAAACCACCTGTAGGCGGCAGTCCATATTCGAGAGCTGTAATATAGTCCTCATCCATCATATGAGCCTCGTCATCACCGGCTAACCGTTGTTGCAATTGATCGGCAAATCGGCCATGCTGATCAATTGGATCATTTAATTCTGAAAAGCCGTTCGCGATTTCGCGAGCAAAAACAAAAGCTTCAAAGCGGTCGGTGATATCCGGGTTCTCTTTATTGCGTTTAGCTAATGGCGAAATTTCCGTGGGGTGACCAATAATAAAGGTTGGCTGAATCAAATGATGCTCAGCAACTTCTTCAAATACGTTGTTTAGAATTCCGCCAATACCATGTGACTGTTCATATTTAACGCCCAATTTATCCGCAATGGCTCTGGCCTGCTCTACAGTGGTAACTTCGTTAAAATCAACGCCAGCAAACTTTTTAATAGCTTCCGGCATTGTCATACGATTCCAAGGCGGAGTAAGATCAATCTCTTGGCCCTGATAAGTAATTTTGGTTGTACCGAGAACAGCTTGCGCAACACCCGCCACTACTTCTTCGGTTAAACGCATAACATCCTGATAATCCGCATATGCCTGGTATAACTCAATCATAGTGAATTCAGGATTGTGTTTAATCGAAATACCTTCATTTCTAAACACACGTCCAAGCTCGTAAACTTTTTCGAAACCACCGACAATCAGGCGCTTAAGATATAATTCCGGAGCAATTCGCATGTAGAGCTTCATATCTAAAGCATTATGATGCGTAATAAATGGCTTAGCAGCAGCACCGCCAGCAATAGGATGCATCATTGGTGTTTCTACTTCTAAGAAACCGCGTTCGTCAAGGAGTTGACGGACAGCTCTGATTATTTTGCTGCGCATAACAAAATTATTACGCACTTCGGGATTGACAATTAGATCAAGATAACGCTGGCGATAACGGGTCTCGACATCTTTCAAACCATGCCATTTCTCAGGCAGCGGCCGCAATGTCTTTGCCAAAAATTCAAAGCGGCTGGCTTTAACGCTTATTTCGCCTTTTTGCGTTGTAAATACTACACCTTCAATACCTACAATATCGCCAATATCCAAAAGATGAAATTGCTCATAGGCGGTTTCACCTAAAACATCTTGACGGAAATATACCTGAATTTTCCCTGTCATATCCATGACATGGCCAAAGCTGGCTTTGCCATGACCACGTACAGCCATTAGACGACCGGCAATCCGGACAGTTTGTCCTTCTAATTCGGCATACTTATCAATTATAGTTTGGGCATGATGTGTAAAGTTATATTTACGTCCAAATGGTTCGATACCCTGAGCGGCTATCTTATCCATTTTTTCACGGCGGACTTTCATCAACTCGTTTAATTCTTCTGTCGCCTGCTGGCTATCTTGTACTATTTCTTCTGCCATGTAACTTCTCCCCTGTCTCACTTTCTTCGCTTAATGCTGCCGTCTGATCTCCATAACTTCATATTTCAAAATACCGGCCGGAACATTTACTTCGACAATGCTGCCAACCTTTTGGCCAAGGATAGCTTGACCAACCGGTGATTCGTTAGAGATTTTAAATTCTGCGGGGTCGGCCTCAGCTGAACCTACAATGGTATACTCCAGTTCATCATCAAATTCCAGGTCTTTTAGTTTGACGGTTGAACCCAATGCAACAACATCTGTGCCCACTTCACCCTCATCAATGACTTTCGCATTACGTAGGATTTTTTCTAAGGTCAGGACTTCACCTTCGATAAAGGCCTGTTCATTTTTAGCATCTTCATACTCTGAGTTTTCGCTAATGTCACCGAACTCAATTGCTTGCTTAATGCGCTCAGCAACTTCCCGCCGACGGACTGATTTTAAATGATCCAACTTCTGCTCCAACTTCTTCAGTCCGTCAATGGTTAGCATAACGTCTTTTTCCATGGTCACATTCTCCTCTTTATTCAAATACTTGCCAAGGTCGTTTTGCAAATATTATAAATTTTCTTTTGTAGATAGTGTATTCGGTTTGCTTAAAAAATTGACTTTACTAACGGAAAAATCTTTAGACATAGGAATTGGGCAATATAAATAGTGTCAAGTAGAACTTGACACTGTTGTTGTTAAGAGGTTCTTCCTACCTGGGATCACCCTCTATTTTTCATTATTATAGGCATAAATGTGCACTTTGTCAATATTTTCTAAAGCACTCCCTTCTGCATCTGACCAGCTTTAGCCATGGCGTTGGCTTTAATGGCAGTTAACTCCTGCACAGTAAGCGCCCGCTCAAAACTGCGGAATCCAGCTAGTTTGAAACCATGCTTAGCAGCCAGCTTATCAATTGTCTCTACTTGTTTTACTGTTAAGTCCCGCCCTAAAGTAAAGTTTTCATAACGACCTTCTAAAGCCAGTATCATGGTTTCAGCCATGCAGGCATAGGCCGTTTGCGGCGGAAAGCCAAAATTCAAGCCGAATTGCACATCACCCGGAACCTCAACGACTCCGCCTTCAATAACAAGTACATCATCACGAGTTTCCGCTACCCGGCGCGAAACGTTGCGTGGCCTGGCCACATCGCAAATGATGGCTCCTGGCTTTAAATCCTCAGGTTCGATAATACTGTCAACAGCGCTGGTTACGGCTACAACAATATCAGCGTTCCTGATTGCATACTTAGTATTAGCAGTTACCCTAACGGCTAATCCAGAAGATTTCAAAATTTGTTTGGCAAGTTTTTCAAGTTTGATTTCGTCCCGGGCAGCCAAGGTCAAATACCGTACTTCCCGAGCAAAAATCTGCGCACATGCGGAACCAATCGATCCTGTTGCACCTAAAATCAGCACATTGGCGCGTTCCAATTCTATACCCATTACTTTAGCGGCTTGCCGTGTACCCTCTAAAGCGGTTGCTACCGTATAGCTATTACCGGTAGTTACGGCAATCTTCAAGTTTTTAGCAATCGTTATCCCGGCGTCACCAACAATAGAGGTAAAAGCACCCAGACCGACAATTTGGGCCCCTAACTTTTCTGCTACTTTGCCTGCTTTAATAATTTTCTTAATTACGTCAGCCTCAGGCAACATCATCATTTGGCGAGAGGTTAGGGGACACCCAATAAACCAGCCTTCCGCTTTATTATGTCCCGAATCAACACCAGTAATGTGAGACACTTTAAACGGGGGGATATATTTTATAATTCCTTCCACTAAACCATCCGGCCAGTTGCGGGTGAAAGAAAATTTACGGCTGAAATCCCTGGCTTCAAGCGGATGAACTACAAAAGCAAATTTTTGCAAATACAAGCGCCTCCTTAAGTAAGGTTTTTAAACCGCGGTTCAATCCCTGCCTGTTCAATAAGCTGCGCATAATCCTCCGGCATCAGCTCATCCGGATGTTTACCAGATAAAGCCGTCAATATCCCCTCTAAAACGTTTGTACCAAAAGAACGCCCGCCCATTTCCGGTGTAGTGGTTACTAACGTAGCCACTCCCCGTTCTTTTAACAATACTTCATCCTCTTGGGTGACGGTATTGGTAATTATGAGCTTATCCTTCATAACAGCAGGCATATACCGCCTTATAAAGTGAAAATCTCCGGCAATAATAGCTGCATTATTGAAATACTGCTCAAATTTAGGTGTTACCTGGGTCTGCTTACTTCCGGTCGGATAAAACCAACTGACAGGAAGTCTGGTTATAACAGGCGCCACTAAGCTTGCCAACCGTGCCAATCCGTCAAGACTGGTAATGGGCATTGGCAATCCCAATCCAAACATTAAATCACCAAAAACCGCTCTGCTGCCGGCACCTACTAAAGCTTCAGCTAGACCAAACCGGTCAACTGCACAAACGATCAGAGCCTGTTTATCTTTAAAGTCTATTCCATGCTTTTCCATAAGATAAGCAACAACTCGCCGCTCCAGCGTATTTTTTATAGCACTTCCATCCACTACCGGGGTTATCTTTGCATTGGCAGCTAAAGCCGCCGATTCTTTAAACATATACCGCTTATTACCGGCATAAACATACAGATCAGTACCACCTAAACCAATAGCTGCAACTTTTCCATCCAACTCACGAATAAGCCGTGCAGCCTCCTCTGTATTGCCATCTGTTCCGATTCTTTTAATGCTAAACTCCTGACCACCGAAAGTTGCAACAGTGGTTCCGTTACGTTTAGATGAACCCAGACTAATGCTTACAACCTGTTTCATCTGTATCCTCCTGGTTAAAACCTTAGTTGTCTAATAAGTGCACGAATATCTTCCGGATTTACATATTTATCTTCAGCAATTGGTGATTCACCAATTTGCACGCCAATTACAGATTTATCAAGCAAAGTCTCCATCAGTTTAATCCGCATATTAGAGCCAATGATAATTACTATGTCGTGCTTGCGGACGTTAGCCACAATATCCATTATTGTATTAAATAACTCTATCCCACTTTTCGTCTGGACAAAATCCCACCGTTCCTGTTCTGACAGCATAAGACAAAAATCAATGCCTTCTTGTCTTGCTACTTCGTAAATCTCCTCACAGTTTTTAACAGGAAAGCCAATGAGAGCTACCCGTCCGCCTTTGCGAACTTCGCCAATTGTTTCGAGGCGTGAAACAAATGTACGATCAACACCAACTTGTCCGGCTACATCCTGCTGGGACAAGCCATCTCGCCGCAGCTCAAGAATTCTGTCAATTGTATGATGAATCTTTGGACGATTGACAATCTTGTCACCAATGCGAAGCAACATGACTTCATCTCCCCTATAGTATATGTGCACAAAACTGTGTACATACATATTTTATCATTTTTTTTGCTCATTAACAAGTTTTTCCACAAAGTATAAAAAAAAAGCCGTTATCCCCACGGTTCAAATGGGAAACGACTGATTACCTTCTTATAGGTTTCCAGTTTAAGAATTGTGTCATCATGAGCCATACCTTTTTTAAGTCCCTGCAAAATACGAACACCTTGATTCATAGTAAGCCCAATATCGTCAGTTAGCTGGGACATTGTAGAGCGGCGAGCATTGTCTAGGGATTCGTTTAATGATTTGCCAGCTTCAATGTTGCTGACAAACTCCTGTGCCAGGTACACCTGCGCTAAATTTGTCATGGGATTACCACAGGCGCCACTAGCTGTCAAACCCAGCACCTCCGGCATAGTATGCTTTATACTTATTTCTACTGATTTTTTCAATTCATCAGTTTCACGGCTCATCGCTTCAATCAAAGTCCGCGGTGTACAAAGCCCGTATGTGGTCAGTGCCCGGATAACGGAATGTTCAATAGTATGAGCTTGCTCAAGCTCGACTAAACCACCGAGATTGGCCGTCATCCGAACTTCTTGGCCTGTTTCCAAGTCTGTTCCATATAACGTTACAGGAATATCGCTTTTATCCCTAAACTCAGTATAGCCGCCCTGTGGCGCCCAACCTGCACCGGAAATTGCCGGATAATCTTTACGCATCTTTTTAAGGTTGATATGTTCAACATCACTTGAGTAAATATAAGTTCCTGCCGTCCGGAGCGAGTGCCAGCGGGCATGACCACGCCCTTCCAGCTTAGCCATGAGCACAGGCATTTCCAGGCCGGACTCATCAGCTACTGTATGATTCCAGATATTCATAATACGAACAATTACACCAACAGGATAGAGTCCTTGGTCCTCCGTACTCCATGGACAAATAAGGATTTCTTTTCCTACTCCGACGTCCAGCAGTAATTGTCCGCCATTCTCAATAATAAACATTCCTGTAATTGTACCGCCCTGTGGCCTCGGCAGTATGCCGTTGGCGACGGGCATGATGAGCATATGCATCTTGTTCCCCCGCGGAAACTGATTATAAACGCCCATCTGCTTCGTTACTTCTGCGGGCGTTCCCTCCGACGTACTTACCAGTACGACTGCGGTCACGTCCTCGGCGTGCCTCGCATATGGACATTTCTAATCAGTTTCCGGCCTTTGCACAAATTAATTATTTTACGCAGTTAGTTTTTAAACTTTTGTTGTTAATTCTATTCGGTAAGTCTCCATGATTCGAATGAAATCTTCTTTGCTGGACGCTTGGTTGAATTTTAGGCGTAGTTCGGCTGATTTTGGTAGGCCTTTGGTGTACCAGGCAGCGTGACTGCGCATTTCTCTGATGCCTATGTATTCGCCCTTGTGGTCGACTAGCATGTCGAGATGTCTTAGGAGCATGTCAATCCGCTCAGAGAGTGTTGGTGGCGGTAGCAGTTCGCCTGTTGCCAGGTAGTGAGCCACTTGGCGGAATATCCATGGATTTCCTTGAGCGCCCCGCCCTATCATTATGCCATCACAGCCGGTCTCCGTCAACATACGCTTGGCATCCTGAGGGGTACGGATATCACCATTGCCGGTAACAGGTATTTTAACCGCTTGCTTTACTTCCCTGATAACCTTCCAATCAGCCTGACCCGAATAAAATTGCTCGCGAGTGCGTCCGTGAACGCTGACTGCGGCTGCACCAGCCTTTTCGGCTATTAATGCAATTTCGACGGCATTTACCGATTTATCATCCCAGCCTTTGCGAAATTTGACGGTTACAGGAACACCGCTGGCAGACTCTACAACCGAGGCTATTATCCGATACGCCACTTCCGGTTTTTTCATAAGTGCCGAGCCCTCACCGTTTTTGACAATCTTGGGCGTAGGACACCCCATATTAATATCAATTATGTCTGCGCCGGCAGCGGCAACAATTTTAGCTGCCCGCCCCATACTTTCAGGATCTGAACCAAATATCTGCAAAGCTACCGGACGTTCACGTTCATCAATGGCCAGCAACTTTTTCGTATGTACATTGTCATAAATAAGACCTTTATCACTTACCATTTCCGAATATACCAAGCCGCAGCCCATTTCTTTTGCTAACAGGCGAAACGGCAGGTCAGTCACTCCCGCCATTGGCGCAAGAATAACCGGATTGGCGAGCGTTAGTTTTCCAATCTGCATGTATCCTCCTAATGAATGCGGCTAGTATAATTTTACAGAGCCAAAGTTAGGGTAATGAAGACACGACTTTCAGCCAACGAGGGAAAGGCGATATTGCCCTAGTAAAAGTTAACTTTTATTAGGGCAAAAAGGCGGCCAATGCATGGCCGCCGCAATAAGATAGATTTAGCTTCAGTGGGTTTTTAAACCTACCTGAAGGTTAGTCGCCAGTATCCAGGGACTTGTCCGCTCGCCTGTACCCGCAGGGGTATAACTCCCGCTTGGAGAAAAGGAAGTCATAGCGCTGGTTAGTCGTCGGATAAATGAAATAACTTTACCGATTCCGTTCATGAATTAGTCTTAGTCCTTCCAGTGTTAGGAAGGTATCCACCTTATCAATGGTATGCGATTCCTGCGCAATCAGGTTCGCCAAGCCGCCTGTGGCCACAACGGTCGCATGCTGACCCAATTCTGCGCGCATACGCCGGACAATTTCATCGACTTGTCCAACAAAACCATAGATGATGCCCGATTGCATACTGGTAATGGTGTTACGACAAATAACGGTTTTGGGTTTACTCAGCTCAATCCGTGGTAGTTTGGCTGCACGTTGGAATAAAGCTTCCGTTGAGATACCGATACCTGGCGCAATGGCACCGCCTAAATAATCGCCATTTTCCGCCAAGGCGCAGAAAGTAGTTGCTGTCCCAAAATCAACAACGATTAATGGACCGCCATATTTAGCATAAGCGGCAATAGCGTTTACGATTCGGTCGGCACCGACTTCGCGCGGATTTTCATATTTAATACAAATCCCAGTTTTAACTCCAGGTCCGACAACTAGCGGATCGACATTGAAATACCGCTGGCACATTCTTGTTAAAGGTACAATCAACGGCGGCACAACTGAAGAAATTACAATTGCCTCAATTTCTTCCATCTTTAGTCCACGATAAGTAAACAGATTGTAAATCAGCACTCCATACTCATCGCCGGTTTTCTGCTTATCAGTAGATATCCGCCAATGATAATTTAGTTGATCTCCCTCGTAGACTCCCAAAACGATGTTGGTATTGCCAACATCAAACACAAGTAACATTGCTAAAAATCCCCCTGTTTGAGCGGTAGACTGCCCATTAAAACAGTCTTAGTCGTTAGTAGCTATAATTGTACCTTAAAAGCGGGGAAATTGTAAATATAAGGCGTACAATGACACAACATAAAGTAGACTTAGCTTCAGATAGTTTTAACCCTATCTGAAGGTTAGTCGCCCTTATCCAGGGACTTAGCCGCTCGCCTGTGACCGTAGGGGTATAACTCCTACTTGTAGAAGAGGGGAGTCTTAGAGCGGGTTAGGCACAGGATTAAATTACTGTTCACTAGTTAGCAACCCGGCTTTAATTAAAGAGCGGCGCACTCGTACGCCCAAATACACAGCAGCTATCGCTTTCATAATATCCAGAGGCAGAAATGGCAATACCGACAGTTGTAAGGCTCTCTCCAGTGTCATAGGCTTGTTCAGCACGTACTCAAACGAAAGCATAAAGCCGCCTAGTCCTATAGCATAGATAACCACCAGCCCAAAGAACATCGCAACTGCTGTGTTTTTGTACGTTAATTCAAAGTGTTCCGCAACATAACCGACAATATACGCACAGATAAAATATCCAAAAATGTATCCCCCCGTAGGACCTATCAAAACTGCCGCGCCCGCTTTACTCTGAGCAAATACGGGCAAACCGAAGATGCCCAACAGTACCCAAACAGCTAGGCTGGCAGGCCCCAGCCGACTACCTAGCACCATACCTAATAATAGGACAAGCAAAACCTGCATAGTAATCGGCACAGGTCCAATAGGAATGGAAATTTGAGAACTTACAGCAAGCAGCGCAGCAAATAAACTTGTCATTACCATAGAACGGGCTTGCATTACTTATCCCCTTTCGCGGATGGTCTGATCGATACATCTCCGGCAAGCACGCGTTCAACGCCCTGGAAAGTTTTTATTAAGAGCGCGCCATCGGCATCAATGTCAAAAGCTTGGCCGCTAAAATTCCGGTCGATACCGTATACATCAACCTGCTGACCAAGTGTTATCGAATTCTTTTTCCACTCTTCAAGCACCAGCGCAAACCCAGAATTTTTAGCCAACATATAAACGGCCTCCAGCTCTGACAACATGGCCGTCAATAATTTGATTCTGGAAATTTCACAGCCGGCGGCTACTGAAAGCGAGGTAGCTACCGAGGCAATTTCACTGGGGAAATCTTCTTGATTAACATTTACATTAATCCCCATACCAATTACAACAAAATTTATAGCATCCATCTCGGCACTCATCTCAGTAAGAATTCCCACAACTTTACGGCCTTGCCACAAGATATCGTTAGGCCATTTTATCCCACAGCCTATACCTGTCACTGAATTAATCGCTCTGGTCACACCAACGGCCGCCATAAGCGTGCATTTAGCAGCATCCATAGGACTGAAGGGCGGTCTAAGTACAACTGACAGCCAAATTCCTTTACCCGGAGGAGAAAACCAGCCTCTTGCCAGACGGCCGCGGCCGCCGACCTGCGATTCTGCTACAACAATTGTACCTTCCGGACAACCGTTAGCAGCCAGTTTTTTCGCTGCATTATTGGTAGAATCCACTTCATCAAAGTAGTGAATTTCCTGCCCCAGCACGGTACTGGTTAACTGTGCTTTTATTTCGTCAGGCAATAACCTGCCTGTCGTCTGCCTTAATGAATAACCCAGCCGGGGGTGGGCTTCAATTTCATATCCAGCTTGTTTAAGAGCCTGAATGTGTTTCCACACCGCAGTTCTTGACACCTTGAGAGTGTGGGAAATATCTTCGCCTGAAATATACTGACCTGAATTATGCTTTAAAAGTTCAAGGATGGCTTTCCTCATCAGTGACTCACTCCAAAACTTCGTATTGTTATCCTTATATTAAATTATTGGTTAACCATTGTCAATCTGGTCTCCGCCCTCATTTATCCTGTGACTAACCCGCTCTAAGACTCCTATCTTCTACAAGCGAGAGTTATACCCCTACGGGCACAGGCAAGCGGCTAAGTCCCTGGATAAGGGCGACTAACCTTCAGCTGAGGTTAGAGCCCCATCTGAAGCTAAGTCTACTTTATAGTTTAGTCATTCGTATGATATCATTTTAAATAACACACACACTAAGTAGGAAAATAATAAGGTGGTGCTTATGGAACAAATTAAGATTTTGCTTGCCGATGACGAGCCCGCTATCGTCGAAGTATTGCAGTTGTATTTGGAACGCGAAGGTTTTCAGGTTTATACCGCGGCTGACGGACAGACAGCCTGGGAAATCGAAGAAACGCATAAACCAGATCTGCTTCTTCTTGATATCATGCTGCCCAAACGTACAGGCTGGGAACTCTGCGAAGCCGTAGAACGAAAAGTCCCTATCATTTTTTTAACCGCCAAAAGCACGGAGGCTGACAAACTGACCGGATTTTCCCTAGGTGCTGACGACTATATTACCAAACCATTCAGTCCACGCGAAGTAATCGCCCGTGTCAAGGCCGTGCTTCGCCGCAGCGGTTTGCTCACCGAACCCGGTTCCCGCATCGAAGTTCCCGGACTTTCCATTGATCTGACCGCCCAAACCGTATATTCAGGCAACGAAAGAACGCAGTTATCTCCTAAAGAATTCGATCTGTTAGTGTTTATGTCCCGCCACGCCAAAATGGCATTTTCCCGAGATCAGTTGCTAACCAATGTGTGGGGATATGATTTTGACGGTGCTGACCGTACCGTTGACGCAACCATCAAGCGGCTTCGCCACAAAATTGACAACCCCGAATACAGCTATATCCACACGGTATGGGGTGTAGGCTACAAATTCGAGGTGACCGCCAAATGATCCGATCGATTTTCGGTAAACTACTGGTATCGCACATTGCTATCATTTTAGTCAGCGTACTGACCTTAGGACTACTTATGTCCTATTTGGTTCGCGATCATGTTATTGAAACCAAACGCCGCGACCTTCTAGCCAAAGGCGGTGCTGCTGTCGCCATTGTTGCCCCGCTTTTAGCCAGCGGTCAAAAACCTTCCGCTGACTTACTTGACGCCATGAGCGAAATGGCCGGTGGCGATATTTGGCTTATGGACAAAAATGGCCAGGTGCTGGCCGGCCAGCCTCCCGCGGGCTGGAGCGGCAAACGCCTAGGACGAATATCCGATTTATGGGAGCAAGCAGACTGGCAAGATGGACGGGTACTGAAACCGCGACGCCGGGGTGATCCTTCGATTATTGCCGCGCTGCTTCTGCCCCGGGAAAACGCAGACACTGTGCCTGCCGCCCTCTTTCTCTTCGCACCGGTTACCGGTGTTGCCCGCACCGCCGAAGCACTCGAACGGCTGCTCTTATATTCTCTGGCCGCCAGTATCGTCGCTGCCATTTTAGCAGGGCTCTTAACCGCCCGCAGCCTCACACGCCCGCTGCATGATATCAGCCGGGCTGCCGCAGCTTTTGCCCAAGGCGACTACAACAGCCGAACAATAGCAACGCAACGCGATGAAATCGGCGACTTGGGACGCACCTTTAACAGCATGGCCATAGAACTGGCCCAAATAGAGCAAAATCGGCGCGAGTTTTTGTCCGATGTTTCCCACGAACTCAAGTCACCGGTGGCTTCTATCCAAGTGATGGCCGAAGCAATGCTGGACAATTTAGTCACTACCGCCGAACAGCGCACCCGTTACCTCGCCAATATTGTGGACGAAAGCAAACGTATCGGACGGCTAGTTGGCGATTTACTTGATCTATCCCAACTGGAAGCCGGTGAGCTTGCTATTACGGGCCAGCCGATTTCCCTATCTGACTTCATTGCCAGCCAAACGGCTAAACTAACTCCCTTCCTAGAGGATAAAGAGCTAACTATCAACACCAATATTCCGCCTGCGCTGCCGTTAGCTACTGCCGATACGGACCGACTCAAACAAGTGCTCACCAACCTCCTGACCAATGCTATCCGACATGCCGTACCCGGTTCGGTCATTAGCATAACGGCCCGGACTTTTCAGCAGCAAATAGCTGTGGATATAAAAAATATTGGCTTAGGCATTGAACCCGAACACCTGCCGCATATCTGGCAACGATTTTACCGGGTGGATAAGGCCCGTTCGCGAGTGGAAGGCGGAACCGGACTGGGCCTGGCGATTACGAAAAAATTAGTCGAAGCCATGGGCGGTACCGTTAGCGTGAACAGTACACCGGGTAAGACTACAACCTTTACCTTCACTTTGCCAGTCAAATCAAATTCCTAATATCGCCGCCTTTGTCATATTTTTGTCATATTTTTTTGTTATTCTATACTCAACAGCAGCAGTGCTGTTATTATAGATCAGTATGACAAAGGTGGAGGGATTCACATGTTATCTAAACAATCACGTAAAACTGTTGCAGCCCTTGTCGCAGGAGCCTTTATTCTCGCTGGAGTTGCCGGACCTTTAGCCGTTCAGGCTGCACCGACAGTTAATGATCGTCCGGCCTACCATCAACGCCATCAGGTTAAGCCCGAACAAGTAGCTAAAAGACTTGCCAAAGAATTTGGCATTGAGCAATCGGTAATTGTAAAATATCAAAACCAAGGCAAAACGAACAAAGATTTAGTTCGGGCGGCTTTTCTTGCCAAAGCCAGTGACAAGTCTTTCGAATCAGTAATTACCCTCAAAACAGATAATAACACTTGGCAAGATGTAGCGAACACCTTAGGCGTCGACAAAACTAAACTCAAAGCCGTCCGTCAGGAAATGGCTGCCAAACATTTATCACAACGCCTGAATATCCCGCAAAACGATATTCAAGCTCTCTTTAATCAGGGCTATCACCAGCGTGATATTGCCATGGCCGGATTACTTGCCAGCCACAGCAACAAATCACTTTCAGATGTGTTAGGCATGAAAAAAATTAATAACACTTGGCAAGACGTTTCCAAGGAGCTAGGTGTTGACCTTAAAGCCTTAAAGCAGGAAATGAAGCAATCCCATAAAACTCAAGAAAATGGTTAATTAATAAAGACGGTTATTGTCTCATTGACAATAACCGTCTTTGGCTAACTACACCTTTGCCACTACTCCTGCAAGTAAACCGTAAATATGCTCGGCTAAATCAATAGGGAGCGCACCGGTTCCACAACTGGGGGTCCAGATTATATTTTGCCGCAGCAGGGCCACATCAACGCCCCGGCCAGCCAGTTCGCGGCATTGCTCCTCAAACCGTTCCTGGATAGACGCCGGCGTCTCTTGCCACGCTTCTTCCGAAGTAGGTATTAGACCCCAGGCCAATTTGCCACCCTGTGCAAGAAATCCGGCCAACCCCTGGGCTTTTAAAGCCATACCGGTGAAGTAGTGATACGCGTCAAAACTTATTACATCAAGCGGCAAATCAAATAAAATTGACCAATCAATACCCGCGCAAGCGTGCACTCCTACTTTAACTCCTTCAGCCTTGAGGGCGCGGATAATTGTGTTCAAAGCATCTGTGGCCACTTCTCTGGTCAACGTGATATGCGTGGAAGTGCCTATAAGGAACAAAACCGGATCATCAATAAAAATGAGAACAGGTAAACCTAAGGTTTTTAGCTTCCTTGCCTCCAGTACGGCCTCTACGATCAAGCACCGTACCAATATCTCTCTTAGCGTATCATCGTAAAAACAAGCGCGACCGCGTTCATCCTTAATCTGCAGACCAACGGTTAGCGGCCCGCTGACATGACCTTTCACCCCTTCGGCCTGAGGAAAGTAGTAAGCAAAGTTTTTGATAAACGCGTCCAGACCGGCAAAAGCTTCCCCGGCTAACGCAAAAACCTGCTCAGCACCGGAATCCCCATTCATAAACGCCAAATACCGTTCATAGAATTCTGCGGCCTTTTCCTCCCAGCCATCTTCCAATCTGGGGAAAACCGGATCCTTTAGTGCCGCAGCCTTCAGCACACCCAGGCTAAGCAGCGGCTGAACATATTGCACTACAAACCCCTGTTCAGGCATTTTGCCAGGCAGCTGTGGCCAATGCGGCCAATGTGGCATAGCTTTGGCAATTACTGCAAGCGCCTCAGGCTCACTCTGATGAGGCAGACTTCCAATCCCGGTCGCCCGGCACGGTTTAAGCCAGCTCATACTTTTTCACTCCTTCCCATTATTAGTCATTTTTAAGCAATATTGCGGTAATGACTGCCGTTAATGGTATGGCACAAATCAAACCGATACTGCCAGTGAACGCACGGGCAAACTCGGTTACAATCATATTCAAGTTGGCAATTCTCAGCATAGAAACGTTATCCTGTGAAGCAATAAGCAGCATAAGCGGCAGCGAACTACCCGCATACGCTAAAATCAAGGTATTGGACATTGTCCCCATAATGTCTCGTCCAACATTCATCCCTGCTCTGACCAGTTCCTTAAAACCAATAGCAGGCTGCACACATTTAACCTCGTAAACAGCCGAAGCAATCGAAATCGTAACATCCATAACCGCGCCTAACGCCCCAAATACCATACCGGCAAACAGCACATCCTGAAAGTTAATATGTGATAGTGTAAACGCTTTAAGCAACATCGCCTCTTCGCTATCCAGACCAGTTAAATGCATAAATTTAATTGACAATACCGAAAGTATTCCGGCTACCACCACACCACCGATAGTTCCCAGTACAGCAGCCAGTGTCTTCTTGGACAATCCACATACAACAACTTGTGTTGCTACCGCAATGGCTGCAGCAACTAGTAGCGTTAAAAGTGTCAGGCTATACTGATTAGCCAATACCTGCCCGACAAAGAATTTAAAAATTAGAAACATAGAAAAGCCGATTACCATTACCGACTTTGCGCCAATAAAGCCACCGAACACGATAAGCAGTAATATAAATAAGCCGCCAAGTATGTATACATAGTCAAACCGATCAAAATCGCTAACATGATAACTTGTCTTCCCTAAATCGCGAGTAACCGCAACGATAACCTTGTCACCTTGTTTAACTTTAATTTCATATACCGAACGCTCAGACACAAAATTAAACGTGTCAACCACCTTGCCTGCTTCCGGACCGCTTGTCAGTTGAATGCTTACAAGTTCTCCTTTGACCATTTGGTATTGTTTCTGCATAGACTGATCCAATGGTCCGACAAATACTACTACTCCCTTTTCGTATTCTATTGGCGCGGCCTCTGATGCCCCCTGAACTATTCCTGTAGATAGTACCAGTGTCAGAAGTAAAAACAACAACAGCTTTTTCAAAATATACCCCCTATCTGAACTATCTTCATATTAGCTCACCTTAAAATATCTTGCAATAAAAAAAACATGGCTGCGGCAAGCCATTGGCAAAAGCGGAAACCGGGCATTATTATCCAAGTAAAAAATAATCTAATAATGAAACAAACGGCAGGTAATATACCTGCCGTCAGAGTGTAGACAAATCCCGCTTCAGGCCGGAAGGCCAACAAGCGGGATTTTGTTAATAGTTACGAGTTTCATAAATTTTGATAACATAGACGGAAAAGTTCTTGAAAAAGGCGGTAACATACCGCGCTTTTTTTTCCACATTGCTAACTTCTTTAAATTCATACACGCAAAAAGAAGCGTGAGGTAGTGTTGTACTTTCCTCAAGCCACGATAGCGAGTATAGCGCATTCCATGTCTTTCTTTCGCATCTGCGAAGACACGTTCAATGGTTTGGCTTCGGCGGCGATATAGGTCTTGGCCTTGGTGAGTATGACGGACATCCTCTGCATATTCAACGCAAGATTCCCAGATATGCCGGTTTACGACTTTTGTAAAGTTTTGGCTTTGGGTACATTGCATACGCAGTGAGCATTGGACACATATCTTGGGATTGCTTTTGTATTCCCGATAGCCTTCTCTATTTGTAGTGGAATATTTTAGCACTTGGTTATTGGGGCAGATATAGCAGTCATAGTATTCGTCATAAACATACTCGTATTTCTTAAAGTATCCTTCTTTAGTCATAGGGCGTTTGTAGGGCATAACCGGTATTTTATTTGCTTGCATAATTTCACGACATACTCCCGGCGTTTTGTAACCAGAATCGGCAACTACTGCTTTTATGTCATTAAATTTTTCAATGACATCTTGAAATACATCGGTAAACACCTGACTATCATGAACATTACCTGGGGCTGTTTTAACACCAAGAATAAAATTGTTGCGCTCACAGGCCACTGTGGCGGTGTAAGCAAAGCAACGCTCTTTTTCACCTTTATGGAACATACCACTTTCTGGGTCAGTTGTACTTTCTTTGACTTCCTTTTCTTCAATCATTGTTCCGTCAGAATCATTGTCGTTGTCATCGGTAAAAGGTTTCTTGCCATGTGATTCACGGTCAGCGTTAATTTCAATCATCAATTCACGCTTATATTTATGTACTCGATGCTGGGCCATCTTTTTAACATACTTGTTTTTATTGGCGTTGGCCTTAACATGACTAGCATCAAAAAATACAGCATCTGCTTTGATAAAACCACATTCTATGGCCTCAAATAACACTCTTTCAAAGATTTTTTCAAAGAGGTCACTTTCTTTAAACCGTCTTTCATAATTCTTCCCGAAGGTAGAAAAATGCGGTATCTTCTCCTGAAAGCCGTAGCCTAAGAACCAGCGGTAAGCAAGATTGACTTGAGCATCGCTAATTGTTTGACGCATAGATGTAATACCGTACAAAATCTGCAGTACTAGCAATTTTATCAGAACGACCGGATCGATACTGGGTCTGCCAGTAGTATCACTGTATAAATCTTTAACTTCATCATATATAAAATCGAATTTTATGCTTGCATCAACTAAGCGCAGTAAATGATCTTGTGGAACTAGCTCGCTTAGACAAACAAATTCGACTTGGTCGATTATCACTCTGTTTTTCTTCTTAAGCACGATTATCTCTCCCAATCTCTTATTATCTCTATTTTACTATATTTCACACTGGATTAGAAGAGGTTCTCAAATATAAAAAGGCTGCCGACTTTGTCGACAGCCTGACGGCAGGTAATATACCTGCCGTTTTAGTTACGCATTAATATTGCGATTCAGCCAACCCAAAACTATATACTATCTTGGGGCCAGCACCAGAGTCCGGACCCGGCTGGGCATTAACCGGCGGCACATCGGCTGGTGGCGGATTGTCATCGCTATTTTGTTCTTTTTCAGTTATTTTGCCTTGACTTAATAGCTGCTCCAGTTCATCGGCCTCCAGCGTTTCGCGTTCTAAGAGAGCATTAGCGATAAGATGCAGCTTATCCACATTGGTTCTTAACAGTTCTTCCGTTTTAGCATATGCTTCCTCGATTAAGCGTCGAACTTCTTTATCGATCGAGTAGGCAACTTCTTCACTGTAGTTGCGGTCACGGGAAATATCACGTCCTAAGAAAACCTGTTCCTGACGACGGCCGAAAGTAATCGGCCCCAATACTTCGCTCATACCGTATTCAGTAATCATTTTACGTACCAATTCAGTCGCGCGTTCCAAATCGTTCTGAGCGCCTGTGCTGATTTCACCAAGTATAACGGCTTCAGCAACGCGTCCGCCCAATAGCGTTTTAAGCTGCTCTAAGAGTTCTGTCCTGGTAGCGTAGTAACGATCCTCCTTAGGCAGCATGAGCGTATAACCGCCAGCCCGCCCGCGGGGAATGATCGATACTTTGTGTACAGGGTCAGTATGAGTAAGCAGCATGCCGATAAGCGCATGACCGGCTTCGTGGTATGCCGTGAGTTTTTTCTCCTTGTCGCTGATAACTCTGGACTTTCTTTCGGGCCCGGCTACCACACGTTCAACGGCTTCTTCGAGCTCCGGCATCTCAATGCGCCGTTTATTACGGCGAGCGGCTAACAAAGCGGCTTCATTGACTAAGTTACTCAGGTCAGCGCCGGTAAAACCGGGAGTACGCCGCGCCAGTACATCAAGGTCAGCTTCTGGCCCAACAGGTTTTCCTTTAGTATGTACTTTGAGTATTTCCAGACGACCTTTAACGTCAGGACGATCCACTACGATCTGCCGGTCAAAACGACCTGGACGCAATAACGCCGGATCGAGAATATCTGGACGGTTAGTAGCGGCAATGATAATAATACCTTCATTGACACCAAAGCCATCCATTTCAACCAACAACTGATTTAAAGTTTGCTCACGTTCATCATGGCCGCCGCCAAGACCTGCACCCCGCTGTCGGCCAACAGCATCAATCTCGTCTATAAACACAATGCAGGGAGCATTCTTTTTGGCCTGTTCAAACAAATCACGTACCCGTGAAGCACCAACACCAACAAACATCTCTACGAAGTCAGAACCGCTGATGCTGAAAAACGGCACTCCGGCTTCCCCTGCTACCGCCCTGGCCAGCAAAGTTTTACCTGTGCCCGGAGGACCAAATAAAAGCACGCCTTTGGGTATACGTGCCCCTAAGTCGTTAAACTTTTTCGGGTGCTTTAAAAATTCAACAACTTCTTCTAGCTCCTGCTTAGCTTCATCGGCTCCGGCTACATCAGTAAAGGTAACCTTAGTCTTATCCTCACCATGCAGTTTGGCTCGTGATTTTCCAAAAGACATTACCCGGTTGCCGCCACCCTGCGTCTGTTGCATGATAAAGAACCATACCCCAATTAACAGCAGCATCGGCAGAATAGATGAGAAAATCGTTGTCCACCAAGGTGGCTGCGGCGGTTGTTCAGCCTTAATGTCTACGCCTTTGTCTCTAAGCTGGTTGATGAGTGTAGGATCGTTCGGAGCAATGGTAGCAAATTCTTGCCCGTCTTTGAGTTTTCCGCGAATGGTATTATCGACAATAGTCACCCGCTCGACCTTTTGCTCCTCGACTTGCTTTAAAAATTGCGTATAACTAATTTCTTGCTTAGGCGTCGTCCGTGACGAATAGTAGTCGATTATCGAAATGGCTATAATGATAATCAACAGATAGAAACTTACGTTCCTGAAAAATTTGTTCAACAAGTAGCCCTCCTCTCGCTGGACCACAAAAACGGCGTTAGAAGCATGTTACCATTCATATCGCATAATTATAGCATACTAAGTAAGAATTGACAATTAAGGAAAAGCATTATCCTTGGTATGCTTCCGGTTTAAGTACCCCAATAAACGGCAAATTACGATACTTTTCAGCAAAATCCAAGCCATAGCCGACAACAAAATGGTCGGGAATGGTAAAACCGTTATAGGCGATAGGCACCTCCACTTTGCGCCGCTCCGGCTTGTTTAAGAGCGTGCAGATTTTAATACTTGCCGGCTTGCGGGACCAAAGATTATCCATCAGATAATTTAAGGTCAACCCTGAGTCAATAATGTCTTCAACAATCAAAACATTTTTATTTTCGACATCTTCGTCAAGGTCTTTTAAAATCCGGACAACACCGCTGGATGTTGTAGAAACACCATAGCTGGAAACTGCCATGAAGTCAATAGCTACCGGCAAGTCGATCGCCCGAGCCAAATCGGACATAAAGATTACCGCGCCGCGTAAAATACCAATCATAAGTATTTCCTTGCCTGCATAATCGGCGGTAATAGTCTGACCAAGTTCCTTAATCCGGGCAGCCAATTCTGTCTCACTAAATAATATCTTCTCCACGTCATCCATCATATTATTACTCATATTCAAAATTCCTCCCGTTTAGTAATGCTAAGCTGCAAGATTTTTTTACTTTTATCGGTAATTCGTCCATGTTGGCTCTGACGTTGACCACTTACCCAAATAATTTCCTGGCTGTCGGTTATTAGCAATACCTGATCTCTTTCGGCTTCAGGCACTTTATTATCAATAAAGAACTCCTTAAGCTTCTTACTGCCGTTAAGCCCCATCGGCCGGAACCTGTCACCGGGCAGCCGTGTTCTTACGGTAAGCGGCAGCGAAAGCTGTTCAAGGTCAAATATTGCCGTATTCACTTGCCGTGTTTGCGGCATTTTTGTTACTATCTCAGCCGTGATTTGACGGCCCGCATAAGCGGTAGCTCCTGGAATAGTAAGCACTACCGGCTCCGAGGCCTTAAGGAAAACCGGCTTAACAAATTCTGTTTTTTCCCCCAATTCAAGTCCAGTATATGTTTTTCGGGCGACTAGCCCGCCCGGCAGAGGATATAGTGAACCAACTGTTGCCGATAATACCATAGTAAGTAATTTTTCCACATGCTCGAAGCTTATTCCTGTCAGTGCTCCACGTTTTTTCTCAATTGCCTGTCTAATTATTTCACGCTGCACCGCTTTATGTTGTCTGGCTAACCCTTGGCTGTCAATTGTTATGGATTTACCTTCTTTAGCAATTGTTCCCCATAGCTTGGCAGCCTGTCCCTTAATATACTCATATTCGTCCCCGGCAAGAACGGCCAATCGCCATATTGCGTCGCGCAGCGCCGGATTATAACTTTTCTCCAGCTCCGGCAGCAGTTCAAGCCGTACCCTGTTTCGCAGGTAGTCTGTTGTAAAATTAGAGCTGTCCTGGCACGGCTGTAACTGGTGAAGAATACAGTACTCCTCAATCTCTTTACGACTAACGGCGAGCAGCGGCCGCAAAATATCGCCGTTTACCGCCCGCATGCCGCGTAACCCGCCACTGCCGGCTCCTCGAAGGAAATGAATGAGTACGGTTTCCACTTGGTCGTCACGATGGTGGCCGGTAGCAATACGCGCCCCACCCCAGTCGGCCGCAATGCGGCGCAAATACTGATATCTAAGCAGCCTGCCAGCCTCTTCCGGCGACAGCCGGTTGGCCTTCGCATAAGCCGGGACATCAATACTGGTCACATGACAAGTTAATCCAAGCTTTGCCGAAAAGGCCGCCACAAACTCCGCTTCTTCGGCCGCTTCCGGCCTAAACTGATGATTTACATGGGCAACCGCTAAACCAAACGAATATTCTTCTTTAAGCGAATTTAAAAGATGCACTAGCGCCAAGGAGTCCGGGCCGCCCGAACAGGCGGCTAAAATGCGACTGCCTGCCATAAAAATATTATGATTGTTCGCCCAGTTTTTTACCTTGTCAAGCATATCCTAGCCTCGGCCCTCTACTTCATAGTCTTTGCGCGCCCGTGTCAAGCGATACAAAGTTGAACTTACAAAAATACCAAACGCAATGGCTCCTCCTGTTAAAAGCGTCAGCATACCCATAGCCACACCCTCATTGTACTGGCCTTCGACCATAAAGCGCATGGTGGTGTATGCCTCTCTACCCGGCACTAACGGTATAAACCCCGGGATGGTAAATATGGTCGCCGGTTTTTTTAAAAATCTAGCTAAAAGTTCGGAAAGCACCCCAACAACCATACTGCCAAGAAAGTTTGCCATAATCGTACTAACGCCGTTTGCCGCCACACAATACATGACAAGCCAGCCTACAACCCCTGTGCCGCTGGCATAAACAAGCAGACTGCGGGGAATACGGTATAATACGCCGATAGCCATACCCATGGCAAATACGGCTATCACCTTAATTACCAGCATATTCATTCCGCCTTTACGCGCTAACCGCCAAAATTATTACAACACCCATAGATACCGCAGTAGCAGTAAGTGCAGCATCAAGACCGCGCGATAAGCCGCTTAATAAATCCCCGGCGATTACATCGCGAATGGAGTTGGTAATTGCTACTCCCGGAACCAGTGGCATTATACCGCCAATAATAACATATTCCGGACTAATTTCCGGCCAGATATACCGAAGCAGCATACCACCAAAGGCAGCCGTCATGCCACCGAAAAACTCAAACGTAAACTTAACTCCATGCAGACGGGAAATAACATGCGCAAGATATCTTACAAACAGCGCAGTTGCAAAGGCAGCCATAACTTCATAAATACCGGCATTAAGCAAGATAGCTGCCGAACCGCCAACCACGCCGGACGCTGCCATCGACGGAATAAGCGAAAATCCGGTACGTTCGCGGGCTATCCGTTCAAAATGTGCATAAGCTGTTTCGTAGTCAATGCGCCGATCAGCAAGCCGGCGTGACAATTCATTCACTTTGGCAATACGGTCAAGGTTAATCGTCCGGTCATGCACCCGCCGCATAATAGTGCTTGTTCTCCCACTATAATCAGTAGCAGTTAAAAATACTCCGGTAGGAATAACAAAACTCTCAGTCTTTACTGCGCCTAAAGCCCGGGCTACATGAAACATAGTCTCCTCCACCCGGCTGGTTTCGGCACCATTCTTAAGCATAATTTCACCGGCTAAAATAGTTATGTCCAATATTTGTTCCAACAGGATTTGCATATATACCCCCGTTGCAGCCCGTTTTAGTTGTCAATTCGCGCCAAAACCCAATTTTTCCTGCCATGTAGTAATTCTGCCAATTTTTCTGCAAAATGTAAAGAGAACAGTAGCTCCTGCCAGACCTTTTGCCAAACAGCAAATATTACAAACTGATTCCCGAACCGGATACCGGCGGCACATTTTCTTTGTTTTTACGGTACTTTAACAAATCGACAAAGGCCTCCAGCCTTGTAATTATCCCCGCCTCACCTGTCTGTTCATCATATGCCAGTGTTAATACCGGCATGTTAACATCCATACTCACTTTCGGCAAAATATTTTTTGCTACCACCTCAGGCATACAAGTAAACGGATAAACCTGAATTATACCATCATAGCCCTGATGCTTTTTTAGAATAGTATAGGCAATACTCTCCAGACCATGACCGCCAACATGGTGACCAAGGTATGGCTTGGCCAATGAATTGAGCTGCTGATATAACTCCATATAATTGCGGCGCCGCAAAAGATGCCCTCGCACGTAGTCACTTAAGCACATCGTCCGGACAACTTCAACACCCATTTCCCCTAATCGACGGTCTAGACTTTGATTGACGAAAGACTCCTGCATAACATAAATTTCACCTACCACCGCCACCCGGAGAGGAGTTGGACCTTCGGCCAACGGCAGCTCATTGATAGTTTTCAATATGTTTTGTTTAAGTTCTTTTACTGTTGAATAAGCTTCCACGACATCAACCGCCTGAAGCGCTTGCAGCCAAATCCGCTCCACCTTCCTGCCGTCAGCCACATGAGGCCTGATACGGTTAAGTTCCCGCAGAATATCATCCAAAAGATTCATCTTTGCTCCTGCCAGCTGAAAAGCTTTATATATAGATATCCAGTTTTTACGGGGAGCAATATACCTCAACTGTTTGTAAATATCTACAATATTAGGCTCAATAACAAGCATGGTAAATTTATAGCCTAGCTGTTCAAGTATAGCTTGCTGGACAGCAGCATAATAACCTAGCCGACAGGGACCCTCACCGCCGCAAGTGATAATTGTATCGGCTCCCTCTTCTAACGCTTCAATAAAATTACCCAAGGTAATTTTAAACGGCAGGCATACTGTTTCCGGAGATAATTGAGCACCAAGTTCCATCGTATACTTGGTTATAGGCGGCGGAGCCACTACCTGACAATCCAGTTTGGTAAATAAAGTCTTAAGAACAATACTAAGTGTCCCCATATGGGGAAAAGTGATAATCATATACTGTGCCTCCGTTTAACCATATCAGTAAAAGCTTCCAGCCGGGTAATTAAACCGGCTTCTGCTGTGTGCTCGTCGAGAGATAGCTGCATACAGGGAATATCCAGCCGTTGGGCTTGTCGACTAATAAGTTCACCGGTAAGAGCATCCGGACCGCAGGCAAAACAAGTGACAAAAATAACACCGCTTAAGGGTCGATTACCATGCATGAGGGCTATCGCCCCACCGGAAACGTTATGGCTGCTTGACCAGTAGATTTTTTTGCTGAAACCTGCCGCGGCTCTGTCTACTTCGTCCTGGGGCACCATCTGCGAAGTTACCACCTGCAGACCTAACTGATCCAGTTTTTGCAGAATGTCGAGACTTACCTGACGGTCGTAAATAATATAAGGATGACCGATTACAGCAATCCTGGGCCGTCCGTCATAAACCCATTCCGGCGGCTGCGGCCTGTTACTCAACTGGCACGCCTTGTACCAGGCATATAGGCTGCCAAGCATATTCCTCCCAAATAGCCGGCCAACCGCAATAATTGCCTGATATACCTGGCGGCTTTGCCGGCGCATGTCCACATCAATATCAATCATCGGCGGTAGTTTGCCGGCGTTGTTTTTAACAATATCAGGCATACCCATAATCTTCGGACAAGTATACTGTCCCTGACAGACACTGACAAGCCTGGGCATAAACAGATAATCCACTTTATCCTTCAATTGACAAACATGGCCGAAAAATACTTTGGAAGGCAAACACATTTCATCCAAAGTACCGCCACAATCCAGAGTCTGCCGGGTCGTTTCCCCTGATAACACCACCTCGGCCCCAAGTTCAGAAAAAAAACGTTCCAATACCTTACCATGCTGAAAAATCATTAGCCCTTGCGGCAATCCTACCCTGATGCTCATGCCGTTTCACACGCCTTCTCACCTACCGCTGGTAGACTTTGTGTCCACTTGCCACAACGGTCACCCCACCGCCCTAGGAGACTATCGTTGGCGCTGAGCTCAATAATTTCACATACGTTGGCGCAGCCGCTGCACTCAAAACTGCGAGTTGTATAAGTAGCGTTGAGCGCGTCAAATCCCTTAAAGTCAGAAACACGTTTAGCCGCCATTTCCTCTCTGGCAGACAGCGCAGCCCCAATGGCTCCCATAACGTTAAAATACGGCGGCACATATACAGAACACTTTAATGCATCTTCAAAAGCCCGGTGCATTCCTTGGTTAGCCGCTACACCTCCCTGAAATACTACCGGTTCCAGTACTGACTTACCTTTGCCAACATTATTAAGATAGTTTCTCACCAAAGCCTGACAGAGGCCATGTAAGATAGCGGCTGTTGAATGACCGGTCTGCTGTTTATGAATCATGTCCGATTCGGCAAACACGGCACACCGTCCGGCAATCCGCACCGGCGTAGTTGATGTTAAAGCAAGTTCACCAAATTGCGCAATGGGAATATTCAACCTTGCTGCCTGCTGATCCAAAAAAGAACCCGTTCCGGCAGCGCATACCGTATTCATGGCGAAATCAGTAACAACGCCCCTCCGGATGATAATTATTTTGGAATCCTGCCCACCAATTTCTAACACCGTCTTGACCTCCGGCATGATGTGCATAGCGGCGAGGGCATGGGCGGTAATCTCGTTTTTTACACTATCGGCGCCAACTACCTTGCCGGTCAAATAACGTCCGCTCCCGGTAGTACCGACACCTAGCACAGTCATATTGCCAAACCGCTTCTTGATCTCTTTTAAACCTGTCTGCACGGCTTCTATTGGTCTGCCCTGTGTGCGAATATATAAACTGTCAACAACGGTGCCATCTCTCTGAAGGACAGCAATATTGGTGCTTACTGAACCAACGTCAATTCCTAAGTATACCTGCAATACCATCGACTCCTTGAAAGTTAATAAACCAGAACACTTCCGGCGTTCTGGCGGACATGACAAATATGCATACCTATTCTTTATTATTGTTTTATATACCAGATTTATACATAAAGAAACGGTTTACTCCGGCCTTGACGATAGCCGAAGACGCTGCTGGCCTTATCCGGATTTCAGGAAGGCATAAAAAAGAGTAGTGAGTCGGGCTCCGTCCCCCACTCACTACTTTATTAATTATTGAACAATCCCCGGACGCTCGACTATTCGTGATACCAGCACCGCCATATCGTCTTTAGCAATACCCCCTGACAGCTCAATAGCCTGTTTCAAGAGTCTGTCGGCAATGTCTTGCGGACGTTCACTGCCTGTTCGCCGCAGGAAATTAGCTACCCAATTCTCTTTGTCCGTCCCGCGGGCAGCATCAACAATCCCGTCACTTACCATAACTACAATATCACCAGGTGCCAGTAACCGTTTGACTGGTTCAATCTCGACATTTTCGAGTATTCCCATCGGTGGTGCCGCCGGATTAATTATCGTAACTTCCCGTACCCGTTTGATATAACTTGGCGCTGAACCAACTTTTAAAAACTCAGTTTCGCCGGTAAACGTGTCGACTACCGCCATATCCACCGTGGCAAAGGTGTCACCCGGCATTTTTATTAATAGCATGGAATTGACTGTCTTAATGGCAGTATTACTATCAAAGCCGGCAGCCAATAACCGCTGTAAAAACTTCACAGCTTGTCCGCTTCCGTTCGCCGCCGCTTCCCCGCTCCCCATACCATCACTAAGAATCAATGCTGTCCGTCCCTTGGTAACCGGTTGAGCTACACAGGTATCGCCCGCGACCTCGCCGCCCGCTTTCGCCCTGACAGCCATACCTGTTTCTACAAAGAGTCGCTCACAAAGCTCCATAGTCAGTTTACACTTTTTATGCCGCACTTTGCAGCCGCAATCGGCGTGCAAAGTCATTTTTTCTTGTAACAGATTAGCTGTCGCCGGCAAAATAGTATTTACGCATTCCCGTGTCCCGTCACAGGCCGCCTTTTGTGCCTCGACAACAACTTTGCCCCGTTCACTAAGTACTTTGACATTACTCAGCGGACATCCCAGAACAGCTGCCCGCTCCGACAGCATCTCCGCTACCTCAAGGTCACTCTGGGGTCCCTTGGTCAGTTCCTGAGCCAAATTTCCGATTATTACGCCGGTGGCCTGCATTTGTTCAATAGCTACCTGACGGCACTCAGACAGTTTTTTCTGCCAATACCAATGCGTCCGGTTGCTGTCAGCAACCTGGTTAATTAAATCAACAAGCGCCTGCTTGCTTACACATAAGCCTTTTATATTATCAGGCGCATTTGCCGCCTTAAGGTTGCCTGCTTCGGCCAATGCCATCATTTCCAGCATCGACTGATAGGTTTGGTAAAAATCCTGATCCCAGCATTCATCCCGTCTCGAACACGCCCCGCACACCCTCTCACCAACTGCCGACAACAATTGAGCAAGTTGACTTTCCTTTATTTTTTCCTTATATGCATTATTCTCTTTTATACTGCCTGCATCAAACGCCCCAGCCAAATCCTTAAAAACATCAGCCATTTGGTTAAGCTTGTCCACTGCAGCATTTACAGTTTGCTGAGCAGCCTCAATACTACCTAACTCATCCACATAATTTTCTCGCCACTGACTCAACTTCGCGGCAGGTACCAGCATGAATGCCGCTCCGGCCACGGAAGCTTCCACCAGTGTCAACAGTAATTCACCTGGATGGCCCAAATACAATACAGCAATCGTACTACCTAAAATATACCCTAAGAGTACCGCCGGTTTTCCCAGCCCCCGAAATAAGCCCCCTAACATGCCTGCTAGGGCATACATAGCAATCGCGGGAGCGGTGTCACCATCGTTAAGCCCAATTACCAGTCCGGTTATAATCCCTACAGACGCCCCTAACCCGGAGCCACCGCTATATGCTAAGGTCATAACCACAAGTAGACCAGCCATATTTCTCACACTATAATCATATATCGTCAAGCTGCCCAATCCAGCAACTGCGGTGGCCAGCATAATTATGCCACAAATCAGATTTTCGGTGTTTGCCTGCTGTTTTTTTATATGATCCACAAACAGCGGCGCACCATATTGAAAAATAAAGGCCAAAACCATACATAACGTTGCGTCAAATCCCACCAACAACATGCCATATAGTGTTGACTCCCGCCAAGGCAAAAGCGCCATACCGCTCAAGAATACGCAACCAAACATAAACAGCGGCACAGCCTGCGCTTTCTTCTCATACCGTGACAACTTGTCCGACATTCGCCAGTATAGAAGCATCGAAAGTAGATAAATTATCCCCTCCTGATAAAAACCTGCACTAACTACGCCAGCCAGTGCCCATACGCCAACAGCCGCCGCCCTCTCCCTAGCCAGGCTGGCAATAGCAGCAAATAGCGCTAAGCCAAACGGAGCCATCTCGCCCATGAGCGATACCCGGCCAATGAGGAGCGCGAGAATATTCACCAGTAAGTTTTGCTGATGAAACAGTGCTTTGCTACCCACCTGAACCCAGTCAAAAAATTCCTTCCATGGAAAACCGGGTTTGTCCGCACTGGCATTTTCTGCCGGCGGCCTTGCAGGCGGTGCCTGTAAAATTTCTTCAGGCAGGGTAATAACTGATACTTTTGGCATGATTCCTCACCCCTGTAAAAAAGTGTTTTGCACCGTGATTCAAATTTTACAGAAGTTTCCATTAAAATGTTTGTCTTATTAGGTCACCTGCTTCTAAAAAAAATCCGACACAGACTAAAGCCAAAATGCAAAAAACCACCCGGTAATTACGAACCAGGTGGTTAACACGCTTTTTTTTACATTATATTATTCCAATATTTGTCGAATAACAAATAAAACTTCCAAATTACTCAGCACGACGGGCTGCCCCACCACCACCGCCACCGCCTCCACGGCCTCCACTGCCACCGCGTTTGGATTCGGTGTTACGTTTTAAATCAGTTAGACGCTCGTCGCTGTCCTTTAAAAACTTGCTCAATTTATCTTCGAACGATAAACTATTTACTCTATTTGAACGGCGGAAATCGTTGGCATGCTGTTTTCTGGGAGCAGGTGGTTGCAGCTGCTTAATGGATAAGCCAATCTTGCCGCGATCATCTACAGATAGAACTTTAACTTTTACTTTATCTTGTTCCTTCAAAAAATCCTTAACATCGCGGACGTATACGTCAGCCACTTCGGAGATGTGAATTAAGCCTACCTTTCCACCCGGCAACTCGACAAAAGCGCCGAAGTTAGTTATACCGGTCACAACTCCTTCTACAACACTGCCAACTTCAATGGACATACTAATCAAACTTCCTCCTTAAATTCTTTCGTACTTTTTTTAAATCCACATTTCTCGGGGGTTTCCCCGCAATCCATATTATACTCTTGGTAATGAAAATGTGTCAAGAAACGGCGCTCTATCGTGAAGGAATATATGGGACTTCTCCCGGCTTTACCAAGCCTAGCTGTTCGCGGGCAACTTTCTCAATATAAGCAGCCGTACTTAGCTTTTCCTTTTCTGCATTCAGGTTATCATTTACATCGGCAGCCTCAACAAGTCGCGCATTTACCGCCTCGGTTTCGCGGCGAATCTTATACATCTCGGCTTGTTGGACAATAAAGACATAGCAAAAATAACCTACCATAATTACAATGCATAGACGGAACCAGCTAAATCGTTTTACATTTCTGCGTTTTTGCGCCATAAACATCACCATACTGCATTAATGTTTACTGTATTCGCCCTTTAACCGTTAAATCCTCTTTGCTACTGGAAAAATATATAAATAATTTAGACTATTATTCGGGCGGCCGCGTTTCCTCCGGCGGCGGCGGTGGGGGCAGCCATCGCTTGTACCAAACCGCGCACTTTCTGGCGATAAACCGAAACGGCCAGATTAGCGTCCGCGCAATAAATTTAGTCGGCTTAATTAAAGTAAACACAAATGCCAATTTCGTCATCCGCCAACCTTTGGCAATCAGCTTTAATACAGCCATAATCAGTTTCATAACCTGCTTACTGGCTATACGATAATAGGCTGCCAGCCCTATAATAAGCGCAATAAAAATATAAAATCTAAGCTCACCCCAATTACCCGCAAGCAATGCTGCAAACGCAATCGCTGACGCAATAAGGCAATATATCAGATCAGCAAGTGAAGTGATTAGTCTAGATGGTCGAAAACATCTTCTAAGCACCCGGTATGTATCAAATAGCACCCCAAGGAATATACCTGTTGCCGCAATAAGTAAGAACGTCTTAATCTGCGCAGAAAACTCCATTGGTTCACCTCCCTAACGGAATCTTCATTACCGCCATCGAAAGGATCTGTAGCGACGGAATAAATGGTTGCCAACAACCAGAATCGCAATAGACGTTATGACGACACCCCACCCTATTACAGCGGCAAGCCTCAGCCAAACCTCAGCCGCAAGTCCGCTTGGCGGGATACGGCCGCTAATCTGATACCAGTAATTCACAACTCGTTCTACATATTCTGTTGTTTCGGAATAAGGCGGAATCCCGCCATACTTATCAACGGCTCCCGGTCCGGCATTATAAGACGCTACCGCAAGTTCCGCGTGACCACTGTAGCGTTTAATAAGCTGACTCAGATAACAAGCACCTACTGAGATATTAAGTTCAGGATTATAGAAACACTCACTGCCGCAGTCCCCTTGATGCCGGCCGCTGCAAATAGCTGCTTGGCTATTGACCAGCCGCCAGGTAGCAGGCACTACCTGCATTAACCCATAAGCCCCTGCCTTAGATAAAGCTCGGGGTTGAAAGGAACTTTCTGCCTTTATTACCGCCGCAACTAATTCGGGACTAACGCCATAGGTTTTGCCCGCCTTATTAATAATTTCGGCATACGGCAATCCGCCTACTTCCCTTACCTGTTCCTGCTGTGCCGTAAAATCTATGAATACAGCGCGCCGGCTATAGTTAGCCATGCTATGAAGCAAACTATATACAGCAGCCTGCGCGGCAAAGGCAACCAGTAAGAAAATCCATAGCGACAAAGCCCTGCTGCGCACGTTACTTCAAAAACCGTTCCAACAATCCTTTTTTCTGCCGTGATTCTTCCTCATAGTTCATGCCTTTTACAGTACCTTCTATGATTATATTGCCTTGTTCCAGATTCAACTGCTTGATATTAAGGCACTCCCCCTTAATGGTAAGCAAGCCTTGCTCGGTCTCCATGACTATTTCTTTTTCGTCATAGCTACCCAAGCCAACAACGCCATCGACATTGAGTTCTTCCCTGTCTACAAGCGTCAGTTGATGTCGCCATTTTGGAGTTTTGTTATCTATCGGCATAAAACTATCCCTCCCAGACAATGCTATTTCAAGTTATGTATATGCCTGGAAACAGGGTAATAGTACAAGAGATTAGGAGGAAAAATCTATGAACAATATGTATTATTATTGGCAAAAATTGGCTTATCAAGTGGTTCATCAAACTACCTTGTGGTTACTTATCGTGTTTTTCACAACAGCCATTGTCTCCTGGGTGCTGGGCTCTGTCCTTGATAAACACAATGGGCGCGAACGCGAAGCCAACTTTGCACGCAAAACGGCGGCGTTCTATGCCGCCGCTGCTACCTGCCTATGGGTGTTTAGTTTTATTTTTAAATAGCCTATTTACGATCAGCTGTATGGCGGATAGAGACATTGACCGATACGATTAACGGAACATGGGGGAATACTTCCTCATTCCAGCGGTCTTTGATTTCTATCCATTTTTTCGGGTACTTATTCTGCAGTTTTTTCCCCATACCCAAGGAATCTACTTTCAGCGTTTGATGACGTTCATAAGCATGGACTACAGTTTTCTGTACTTCCTCGGCAAACTGTTGCTCCATTTTTTCAAGAAACTCGGCGTCAATAAGATTATGGTCATTGGGCTCCGGACATGTTTGCATTTCCCCAATACTGCCATACACGGTAATATCAAGCGTATAGTAGATGTTATCGCCGGAAACATGAGGTTCGAGAGTAGTATCATGTTGATACAGCTCCAAGGCAAAAACCCGGTCAGGATGATCCTTACAGGCAGTAGTAATAATAGCGCTCTTCTCACTACCCATAATGAATTTAGCGCCAAGAGTTTCGTACTCGTCCAGATAACCGACGACCTGTCCGTTTTTAACAATACCTATACCGCCTACTTTGATAATATCACCAGATAACTCTATTTTGGGAATCGGAATGGGAATCTTATTATCAATCCTGCCGGAAGCATAACCGAGTTCTGTCTGCACACTGCCAATATGAGGATTTTTTATGTAGTTACGGCTGATACCTGTCAAAAACAACCCATTGGGTTCACCGCCTGGCGGCTGATATTCAATAATTGGTTTCGCCTCACCTGGAGTAATGTACAATCTAATGCGCCAGCGCATCTCGGCATCGCGTGAAAACCAATCAAGTAATTGATCAATTCCTCCGTAATCCACCGCTGCCTGGCTAATCACAATGGCCTGAATGTGCTCCCAGCTGATAGGTCTGCCAAGCTGGCCGAACATATCCCTCATAATCTCGAAGAATAATCGCCCGACACCTGAAATCACATAAGTACGCTCTTTGCCCTCGCCTTGCTCGCCTTCCTGTGGCTCAATATCCAATAATTGCACACTAAGCCGGAAATTCCTGCCACCGTGCGCCTCCACAAAGGTTTCAGATTCCTTTACATCGCCATCGACTACATCAATGGCTGCAGCCAATACCATGTGTCTATTCTGCAACTCCCGTTGATCCCAACAGCCTGCAAGCGGAAGACAAATCGCACTCAGCAACAGCCACACCATTATACTTTTAGCCTGGCTCCCCTTTATCATTCGTGTTTTCCCCACTTTATTTATGCTCTCCAGCCTGATTTATCACCACATTAACAGATACCACCAGCGGAACATTGGGGTAAATCTCATCCCAATTATCCTTAATTTTGTCCCAGGTTTTAGGGTAATACAATTTGAGTTTTCTGCTGAAGTATAACATATCAACTCCCAGGGACTGACAAGAATTTTTTCCATAGAGAACGGTACGCTTTACTTCTTCAGCCACTTTCTGCTCCACCCGGCGCACAAACTCCGGATCATCGGCACTAGAAACACGATTCATGGCTTGATATTCACCTAAATTTCCCCACATATTAATATCTAAGGTAAAGTAAATATTATCCCCGTCAACATGAGGTACAAGCTGGGTATCATGGCGGATCAGCTCGAAAGCTATTACATCACCCTCTCTGTCACCAGGAACGGTAATAATCCCCGATTTCTCGGTAACACGGACCATTCTAACACCAGCAACAGCACGTTCGTCGATATAGCCGACAAACTTATCTTTTTTAAACAAAGCGGCGCCGCGTACTTTAACTACATTGCCAGCCATCTCAATCCGCGGAATAGCAATGTCCATTTTATTATCCAGCTGGGTACCAACATTTCCCAAATCAATACGAGCGGCGGCAATATGCATATCTTTAATATGATTTCTGGCAATATTGGCCAAAAAAATCCCGCCGGCCTCCTTGCTGGGCGGCACATATTCAATCAGAGGCCTGGCCTCACCGGGAGTAACATACAATCTGATCCGCCAGCGCATCTCGGCATCGCGTAAGAAAAAGTCAATAATAGGTTTAACTCCCATCTCCCGCACCGCAGCTTCACTAATAATAATAGCCTGAATGTGTTCAAAATACAGACTTTTATTGCTTTGCCCCAGCATATCGCGAACAACTTCGAACAGTGACTGCCCGGTGTTTGATATAACGTAGGTTTTGCCGCCACCACCGCCTTGGCCACCACTGGTTTGACCACTACTGCCTTGACCACCCCCTCCGCCCTTAGCAATTTTTAGTATCTGCAGGCTGACCCGGTAACGCTTAACCCCATTCGGCTGCACAAAGGTTTCGGTCTTGGCCTCCTTTTTCCCCTCCCCCGGCCTTTGGCCGGCGTCTGCGGTATCAATGGCCACGGCCATGACAAAATTCCTGTCCTGCAGTTCACGTCTGTCCCAACAGCCACTGATAGTAAGGGCAATTGCTACCATAATCAGTACACCTACCAAACGCTTCTTAGCCCTCACCTGTTCTCACCCCTTGATTTTTCCACCTAGCGTAAAGATACACCAGCGGGATTATCCCTAGCGAGAGTACGGTCCCTATCAGGCCTAATAGTTTTCCTGTCATTTCGATCAATTGAGGGTCGTCCAGCAGGGTTGCACCAATAAAAATCAAGGGAACTAACGCCAATACCCAGGGACGGTGATCGGCGAATCCCCATAAATTACTCATAATTCTTGCCATCATATAAATAATTAGTAATTGTGAATTGAAAATAAGCGGCATCCATGCCAGGAGAAAATAGTTTTCCAGGCGTTCGACAAAAGTTCCCGGCAATTCAACACTGCGTACTACAACCAATGTTGGATAGGTCTCCATTTTGACCGCCTCTACTGTTAATACCCCAATTGTCATCATAACTATAACTACACAAGTCAGTGCCATAAAAATAAAGCTTGTACCCATTACCTTGATAAGCTTGTGCCGTTTTTGGCTTATTAAGGGATACAATAATAAAATTATTTCATAACCAGCATACGTTGACCACGTACTGAGCGTCGCTTTTACTACGTCAACTGGCTTATCGGTCCAAAACGGCAAAATATTCTCCGGTCGAAAGTTAAAGATTCCAGCACTCCAGATAATATTAATCATAACAACCGCAACCATAAGGGTAAATTGGACGACCCGCACAATAGTTCCTAAGTCCTGCAGCACACAATAAATGATAACTGCTAGCATTGACATGATAATAATGTCCTGCGGGGTGCGGTCAAACATAAAAAAGACCAGTACTCTGCTAAATTGACTTTGTCCCAGCCATGTCACAATAATGCACCACGACAATAATACAACAATAACACTAAGCCCGAACCATTTCCCCAAAAGCAGCGGCAAATATTCTGTCAGGTCATTGTTAGGATAATACGCTGCCAACTTAGCCATAATCCAAGCTGAACCAAAAAATAAAATACCGCCAAGAATAACACTCACCCAGGCTAACTGCCCAACCTTTGGCACTAATTGCGAAGGCAAAGCAACAAACTGGGTACCCAGCATAATCCCTACCAAGACAACCCCAAACTGATACACCGACATTTTGCTTTTTACTTCCAAATTGGCCATATACTATGCCACCACTCTCCAACTCGAATACCGGAATCACTTTGTCCAAACCCGACAGCACGGAACGCCACAGAGCTGTGCAAAGGTTAGCTCTTTTCCGGAAACCGGTACAGCATCCAGGCATTTGCTAGCCACCGGCCGATACACCGCGTTGCTTCCATTTGGCATATAGATAGACTAGCGGTATTATCCCCAAAGAGAAACTCACTCCCAATAGGGTTAATGCCTTTCCGGCCAATTGTATCAGCTCATAACCATCCAGGAGAGTTACCCCGGTATAAACCAAGGGTATTAGCGCCAATGTCCAGGGACGGTGATCCGCAAATCCACACAAATTTGTCATAATCTGCGCCATCATATAAAACAAAAGTGACTGAGCATTAAAAACCATCGGTATCCAGGCGATAAGAAAATAGTTTTCCAGGCGTTCAATAAATGTGCCCGGTAACTCAACACTGCGCACTACAACCATGGTTGGGTAGGCTTCTGCCTTGACTGTCTCTACCGATAACACTCCGACTGTCATCACAACAATAGAAACGCAAATCAGTGCCACGAAAATAAAACTGACACCCACAGTCTTGGCAATGTTGTGACGCTTTTGGCTAATTAACGGATACAACAGTAAAATTATTTCATACCCGCTGTACGTTGGCCAGGTACTTAGTGATGCCTTTAAAATTTCTATTGGCTTATCAATAGTCAACGGCAGGAGATTCTCCGGCTGAAAGTTAAAAATTCCGGCACTCCAGACAGTATTAATCATGACAATCGAAACCGCAAAGGTAAACTGAGCTACCCGCAGAATGGTACCTAAATCCTGCATCACATTATAAACTATGACCGCAAGCATCGACATAAAAACGACATCTGGCGGTGTGCGGTCAAACATATAAAACACCAAGACCTTGCTGAACTGATTTTGCCCTAACCATATTAATATGAAATCCCATAAAATTAATACGCCAATAACGCTGAGCCCGAGCCATTTACCCAATAGTCGCGGCAGGTATTCCGTAAGGTCGTTGTTAGGATAAAGCGCTGCCAACTTAAGCATCAGCCAGGCCGCGCCAAAAAATAAAACACCGCCAACGATGACACTTATCCACGCATGCTGTCCAGCCTTGGGTACTAATTGTACTGGCAGGCCAATAAACTGTGTTCCCAGTATAATAGCCGCCAAAAATACGCCAAATTGCGTTGCCGACATTTTGTTCTTTACTTCCAGATTAGCCATAAGCTAACTGTCACCCGCCCGTTTCCGATCCTGTGCACCGAACTGAATAGGTCTAGTCTTCATAAACTTCTGCGGTACCCGGATAAGTTTATCTTTCCAATCAGAGAAAGTATCGACATCAAACATATCACCTAGATACGACTCCCCGAAATTTCTTAGTGAACAAAGGTGTACCGTAAGAATAAGAACGCCCAACATAACTCCATATAACCCCAGGACAGCCGCCAAGAACAAAATCGGAATTCTGAGCGCCCGCAGCCCCAGACCAAAAGAGTAAAACGGCATAACATAGGATGAAATGGCGGTAGTTGCCGTCACGACAACCAGAAACGGATTGACCAATCCGGCCTGCACAACCGTATTCCCAATAACAAAAGCCCCAACCATACTGGCTGCGCTGGCAACCTTCTTGGGCAACCGGATAACTGCTTCCTGAAACAGTTCAAGCAGTACTTCCATTAATATTGCTTCTAGGAAGGAGGGGAACGGCGTCCGCGCTCTAAGCTCTGCCAGGGAGATCGCCAAACCGGTTGGCAGCATGCCGGGATGAAAGGATACTATCGCAATATATAGTCCCGGCAAGTAAATGGCCAAAAACGCAGCCACATGGCGGCTGAACCGGACCAAACTGGCAACAGAAGCCGGTATGGTATAATCATCTACTGCCTGCATAATGCTGGCATAGGTACAAGGGACAATAATGGCTGCCGGCGTATTATCGACAAGAATGCCTACCCGGCCTTCATAGACAGCACCCATTATTTTTTCCGGCCGTTCTGTTGATTCTATTTGCGGAAACGGCGTCCAGGGATGCTCCACTAAGAACTCCTCGATCTCTTTGGATAATAATATGCTGTCAACGCTGATGTTCCTGAGCCGCCGTTCTACTTCTTCGGTTAAACCAGGTTTAACCAAATTGGCGGAATAAATGAGCGCTATCGCTGTTTTACTGCGTTCACCCACTTCAAAAATGCGAATTTTGATATTTGTGTCCCGGGCACGGCGTCTTAACAGTACGAGGTTATCTGCCAAGGTTTCATTGAAAGCATCCTGCGGTCCCCGTATATTCTCCTCAAGCGCAGGAATACTTACATTGCGTTTTACATGCTTAGTGGTGACAATCGACAGCATTTCCCGCATACCATCAATCATAATAAGCGCATTGCCGCTCATTACAGCCTCAATTGCGGTATTAGCACTTATTTCAATTTTAGGGGCGACTATAGCTAACTGTTCCTCAATCAATTTTTTAAAATCGATAGTGGGAGTTGTAATCGCCATAAGCGGTTTCAAAACATTATTTTCAAGTTTTCTTATATCAGTCATACCATCAAGTGATACCAAGAGTGACTGCCTGCCGCCTATCTTAAAAAACCGGAACTTGATATCATTGCAATCGCGAAATACTGTTCTTAGCAAGGTAACATTTTGCGCTAACTCCGGTGTAAAAACAAACATCTCGTCAGCCGGAGCCGGTACAGCCCTGAGATCGGCTACAATCCGTGACATTTCTTCGCCCACTTGAGCTCCCTGACTAGTAAGCTGACGTAATATTGCAACACGCTCTTTTAATTTGGCAAGAGAATTCTCCGGTAAGGCTGCCGACAGTTTGTTTAAGCTTCGCTTGGGTTTATCTTTATCTGCTTTACTCACAGGCAGTCCTCCCTCATAGCTCAATTACCCCGATTGCCTGGGCCATACTGCTTGTTAAAATTTCTTTGACAAACGCAATTTGCGGCCGGTCACACCGGATAATGAGCACAACGTCACCGCAATTACTACCTGAGCGCATTTCTTTCGCAATTGTCTTCGCTTGTCTGCTCTTCATATAAACGATGGACCCTGTCAGCCATATGCTTGTTCCGCAAAATAAAAAAATTAATCCCCATACAATAGGCCCCCAGTACCAAAGAAAGCCGTAAATTGTTCCCAGCACCATGGAAAATGTCCCAAAGGCTAACGCCCCGCCCAGCAAGCTAACACCGTCAGAGGAATGAATAGAGTCAAAAACATGGAAGGCATAGCGCTGTCGCTGTAACGGTACAGCTAAAATGCTGTCTTTAGCCATTCCATGCTCCTCCAGTTGGGTGATGGCTATTTCTAACTGTAATGAGTGATTAAAAGTAGCAATAATATACATACATTCCGGCCTTCCGCTATCTCTTGTTCTATATTGGCATTTTGAAACTACCGTCTTGGTATTCTGACTCCAAAAACTGGGCCTGTTCTTGATCAAACAGCTTGTTATATTCCACACAATGGCTATACGAATCAAACAGGGTAAAGCAATATAGCGAGGGCAAAAATAATAACCACTGCGGATTGGTTGAAGCAGCTACGCGGCTAAAGTCACCTATAAGGGTAAGGTGAAAAGCCGGTAAAAAGCCCGAAAAGTAGACAGCCGTAACCCACGCTACCATAATAATGAGGCCGGTTACCAGCCTGGTAATATAAATGTGGCCAATCCCAGGCATAAGCATTGACCAGATAATGGTAATATACGGCAGTCTTTTATCCAGGATGTTAGCGCCCATACCGTTAAATACCTGAGGACTAATATTTAATAGCCCGTTCCGACTTATTCGGGCTACTTTATTAAATTCCAAAGACAGCCGGTAACTGCCCCAGATTCCAAAAATGTACATTGGGCAATACATTAGCAGCCAGCGGGTATCAATTATAGTTGCACTTAATTCAAATCTGCCGGTAAATGCATAAATGATGGCCATGTTTAGATTGGAGTTAAGATTAACAATAAACTCCCAAATTATCAAAAAATAGCCTTTAATATAGCAGCCCAGATAAATATGGCCAAAACCTGGAAAAGCCGCCGACCACCAGGCCGCAAGACCTGGTGACCGACGATGCATAATTGCAGTATTGTAAAAAGTGATATGGGCTTTTTCCCGGCGGACTTGTCTCATCTACTGCGCTCCTATCTTGCTAAGCAATACTAATCCCAGCGTTTCTCAACTGTTACGTCTTTGAAGTAGTGGGTAACAATTTCTTCCGGTTTTTTGCCATCTTTGGCCATACGGTTAGCCCCCCATTGGGACATGCCAACCCCATGACCATAACCCTTACCGGCAAAGGTTACATTTTCTTCACTTACTACGATTTTGTCCAATAACATGGATTTTAGTTTTGTGCTATCTAATGCTACCCTGAAATCAGGTCCGGATACTTCGACCGATTTGTTGACCATAAGTACAGTAGCCCGCCCTGACGGACCTTTTTGGGCAATCTCTATACTGCTAATATCATTAACCTTTTTGCCAATTTTACTCATAGCAGCCATTACATCTTCTTTCGGAAAGACAACAGTCCAGTTCTTGACATCGTCCGGAGCCAAATCATCGGGTGACTGAACAGATTGAACATATGGCGGCTCAGCCTCGCGATAGTTAAGCCCTTCTTTAGCTGTTGCCGTAATACCGCCAGCCGAAGCATGGAACCAGCCTTTAATAGGTTTACCCTGGTAGGTTATGATCATACCGCGTGTCATTTGCACGGCTTTTTTAACATTGTCATTAACAGCTTTGGCGTTATAAGCCTGAAACTCTTTTATATCTGTGGAAGCCTGAGTTCCACGCGCTGGAACACCGCCTTTTGTTTCAATAGCCTCTACCGTAAAAGTACGGGCAATTATAGCTTGAGCGGCCAAAGCCTCTACCGGCCAGTCCGACTTCATTTCTCCGGCTACCACTCCGGCAATATAATCTTCCATCTTCATCGTCTTCTTTTCGCCTGTTTCATGCATAAACACGCTAATATCCGGTTCCTGCTGCTGCGCCGTCTGCTTCGGAGCCGGAGCGGGTGCTTCAGGCTTTTGCTGAGGTAATTTGTTACAGCCTGTAAACACCAAACTCAAAGCTAAACATATTACCAAGCATGCTACAACTTTTTTGTTCATCCTAAATCCTCCTCGCGAAACATTTTTTTCTATATTATTATGGCAAATGAATACACAGTACATACGCTTGGAAAAAAATTAACAAAATCATTACAATCTGCTGGCAATTTTTTCATTATAATTAAAATAAATAAGGAAACAATGATCCGTACGTTACCGCTTATATGCCGTATGAATACGCATTGGAGGAATCACCTATGCCGCTAAGACTTTTTAGATGGGCAGAGCGTATCTATAACGATGTTTTAGCCTTCCATCAGCTATCATTTCAAGCCACCAGCCTCGCCTTCCCTAGTTTGGCATTTCCGCAAACACCAAGTTCTGACACCGAACTTACAGAAGAACTTGACTTAATCATTAAAAATAAAAGAATCACACCGGTTTTCCAGCCTATAGTTAATCTAAAAACGGGAAGTATTATGGGCTATGAAGCGTTAAGCCGCGGACCGTCAGGCAGCCCCCTGCAATATCCGTCTACACTATTTAACATAGCAATAAGGAATAACAGGTTGCTGGCGCTTGAGCAGGTTTGCCGGGAAGCAGCCCTTAGTCATGTTACTGCTTTAGGAGCAAACCAGCGCCTGTTTCTCAACATGAATGCCGAAGTTATCAAAGATCCGGATTTTCGTGGTGGACTAACCAAAACACTGTTGCTCCGGCAGGGTCTGAACCCCGATCAGGTTACGTTTGAAATAACCGAGCGTACTGCCATTACCGATTTCGACAGCTTCTCCAAATCTCTCAACCATTACCGCGAGCAAGGGTATCGTATCGCTGTAGATGATGCTGGCGCTGGCTATTCCAGCCTGGAAGCCATCACCGCGCTCAAACCCCATTACATCAAACTGGACCGTTCTATTGTTCATAATGTCGATAAAGATCCGCTCAAACAGGCCATGCTTGATGCTATGTATAAATTATCCGGAGTGATTCATAGTAAAATTATTGCTGAAGGTATTGAGAGCGCCGATGAATTGGCGATCTTAATCAGCAAAGGAGTTCATTATGGCCAGGGCTATTTTTTGGCGAAACCAAGTTTTCCGCCGCCTGACATATCGCCAGAAGTACTTAAAGCCATTGCCGACTGCAACTTACGTGATAAACTAACCAAGTCCCGTTTCCGTAAAGGCCTTGGATTTTGCATCGGTGATATCGTAGAACAAATTCCCATTGCGCAACCCTCCGCGATGGTAAACACGGTGGAGAAAATTTTCACCCGCGAACAGATTAAAGGTATAGCCGTCGTCGAGGATGACCGGCCTGTCGGCTTATTAATGAAAGACAAGCTTTATTATCATTTAGGTACAAATTATGGCATATCACTATACTACCGGCGACCGGTTGAGCGCGTGATGGACAAAAGCCCACTTATTGTGAGTGCCGATCTACCGTTGGAAGCGGTATCACAAATGGCTATGGGACGGGAAGAATATAATTTGTATGATCTTATTCTGGTAGTCCGGGACAATAAACTTCTAGGTGCTGTTTCTGTTATGGCACTGTTAAATAAAATAACCAACCTGCAGCTTCACCGGGCTCATAATTCTAATCCGCTGACAGGCCTGCCGGGAAATCTTGTTATCGAAGACAGACTAAAAGAGCTTATCGAGGCCAAAGAACCTTTTGCTATTATGTATCTTGACCTTGATAGCTTTAAAGCGTACAATGATAAATATGGGTTTGAGCGCGGCGATAAAGTATTACTCTTAACCTCTACAGTATTAAGCCTAAGCATTGCTAAATCAGGCTCGGTTGATGACTTTTTAGGTCATATCGGCGGCGACGACTTTATAATTATTACTAAGCCTGAATATGCACAAAATATTTCATCTACAATTGTTGAAATGTTTGACACTGAGGTAAAAAGCCAGTATCATCCATCTGATTTGGCAAAAGGCCATTTAGAAGTCAAAAATCGTAAAGGGCAGCTTGAATGTTTCCCGATTGTGTCTATTTCCATCGCAGTAATATTTAGCAGAGAGCATGCGTTCACAAATTATCTTGAAGTTGCTGAAGTAGCTGCCGATCTAAAAAAACTAGCAAAACAAATAGTCGGTTCCTGTGTTGTCTATGACCGCAAAGAACAACGACATTAATCCGGCTATAGCCTAGCCATAAAAAGTACCTAACACGCGCCGCGCTTGTTGTTCAACAAAGTAGCAATGAACGCGGGCGTTTTTTTGTATTAAATTAACACACTATTAACCTGGTATTAACAAACAAGCGCTTTCAAGCGAGCTATAATTAAAGTAAGGTTAGTGGCGAGGTGATAACATGTCGTCCAAAAAAAATCTGACCAAAATTTTATTAGTATCCGCCTCAATAGGATCTGGGCATACTCAGGCTGCAGAGGCCATTAAAGCTTCCCTGGAAAACCGTCAATTGGCTACAACTGAAGTTGTTGACTTCATGGCCGGGGAGAACTCCTATCTTAGTACTCTGCTAAAAGAAACTTACCTCAAAATGATTGACATTTTTCCGGATACATATGACCTAATGTACAGGCTATCGCAAATGCCGCTCTCTGGCAGCAAAGTACAAAACCTATTGTCTATGACCCTAAAACGGAGTATGTTAAAACTAGTTCAGGACCACCGACCTGATGCTATTCTCTGCACCCATCCTTTCCCTTGCGGTGCGGCAGCCTATCTAAAACGCACACACAGGCTTACAGTTCCACTGATTGGTGTTATTACTGATTTTGCTATTCATCGTTTTTGGTGTTATAACGAAACCGATTTATACTTTGTAGCTTCACCCGAGCTTAAATTGGAGCTGGCGCAACAAGGGATCAACACCGCTCACATCCGCGATACAGGCATCCCAGTGAGCTCTAAATTCAGTCATCCACCGGCATTAGCTGAACAGGCAGCTGTCCGGCAAACACTTGGTTTTTCCAATACTTATCCTGTAATCCTAATTATGGGCGGCGGACTTGGTCTAGGGGATTTGGAGCAGGCTGTACTTTCGATCGATTCTTTGTCCCTGCCTTTTAATCTAATCGTAGTTGCCGGGCGCAACGCGACACTCCGTCGCAGTCTATCGACAAAAGCCCAATATCTCCATCACCCTATTAAAGTCTTAGGATATACCAGTCATGTCCCAGAACTCATGGCAGCTGCCAGCTTGCTGATTACCAAGCCCGGTGGGCTAACTATCAGCGAAGCCCTCTCAATGCAACTACCTATGCTTTTATGCCAAGCCATACCTGGTCAAGAAGAGGAAAATGCAGCTTACTTAACTAGTAAAGGTGCCGCACTTTGGGCCCAAAATAATCACGATTTGGCCAATACTGTATCTGAACTTCTTACGCAGCCAGAGCGGCTGCGTGTTATGATGGAGAAAACAGCCCAGCTTGCCCATCCCTATGCAGCTCAAACTATCGCTGACGTTATCTTCCAGGAGCTGTTTAGAACAGGAGCGGCAGCCAATCGCTAACTATAGCTGTTTAAAAGTTAAATTACTGAACGGGAGGAAATGACTATGGAACCAGAGTCACTACCGGCAGTACACACTGGAGCGACAGGAACCAAGTTACTTCTCACTGCAGTCAGTCCCCTGCAAGGGTTATTTGACCAGCCAAGCAAAACTCATGAATTTCTTAACCGCCAAGCTATTATTATACTGTCTAGAGACGGTCTAGAATCTAACGCCTGCTTTATACAACATTATCTCTCTGAACTTAATGCTGGTATATACTGGGCTGATAAGGGCTGGAAAAATGTCAGCCATTATTATGAGCCACTAACAGGCAAAGGCCTCTGGTATTTTGCCAATGCACTAGATGTCTTTTCTGCCTATTTCACCGCCGCCATAAAAAGCGCAAGACAGCTGGATTTTGCAAAAAGTGTTTTCCTGCTGGGCGCAGCTGCACATCTACTGCAGGATGTTTGTGTCCCTCATCACGCTAGGGCTAAGCTCTTTTCCGGCCATAAAGAATACGAAAACTGGGTGAAAGCAAACCACACCGACTTTAGTGTAGAAACGCAAGGAATCTATATTGCTCACAAGAACCCGTTGCCGCTGTTAGTCAATAACGCGACGGCCGCAGCCGATTTCCTCGACTGGGTAACAGAAGAAAACCACACCCGCTTTCATACGGTATCCACACATCTGCTGCCCTTAGCCCAACAGAGCACAGCCGGCCTGTTTGAACATTTCTGCACTATGGCCGCTATAAATCGACGTAATATAGGGATGATTGTGGCTTAATATAATTGATCAAAACAGACAAAGACCCGAGGCAACCTGAATATCAGGAGGCCTCGGGTCTTATAAGTAAAACATGTTTCAGGTGGACTTTTTCTCCATCTGAAGCTAGTCATTGGATAATAATTTGCCCTTGCATTACCAAAAGGTAGCTAGCCTCAAACAAAATTATTGGAGAATAGAGGCGTTATTCTAAAAAACGCGAATACTATATACAACATTCTACATTTTGGCACGCCATACTTAAGGAGGTGATCGCCGGTGACCACCATCGAAGCCGAACTCAAACTACGCCTGGCTGACCCTGCCTGTCTCACCAGTATACTTGAAACTCCTTTATTACAGGAGATGTCCTCACAACCACCTTGTAAACAAACTCTGGAAACGACCTATTATGACACTCCTGACCAGAGTCTGCTCAGATCCAGGCTGTCTTACCGACTGCGTTTGGCCGACGGCGAATGGGTTGCCACCGTCAAGGCTGACGGTACTAGTGACGGCGGACTTCACCAACGGGCTGAATTTAATGTACCGGTTAATAATCCGCTGCCTGAAATTGCTCCCTTTCTCACTACCGAGATTGGTGCCCGGCTATCAGAAGCTGTCGGAGACTTTCCACTAGAGCCGGTATTCAGCACCAAGTTTGATCGACACATAAGGAATCTTATAACACCAGACGGCAGCGTTATTGAATTGGCGATTGACGATGGCGAGATTATCGCCGGTGACAAACGCCAAGCTATTTTGGAGCTGGAATTAGAATTGAAAGCCGGACAACCGCAGTCTCTCATCTGGCTGGGAGCTTTGTTAGCTGCCGAATTCCCACTGCTTCCTGAACGGGATAGCAAACTATACCGGGCTACCCTGCTGGCGGGGTTGGCTGATGGTCTTGCCAGTGACACGCCCCTGCCTTCCCCAGTAAAAAAAATTAGCACAGCCTTTCCTGCACGCCAAGTACTGTGCCAAACCATGATTTACTATATTCATGAAGCGATTCGGGCCCAGCAATCCTTTTTATCAGCCCCTAACGATACCGGCACCCTGCAGGAACTCCAGAATATGTTGCAAAAGATCTATGCACTCTTAGAATTCACACAGCCGCTGCTGCCACTGGAAGAATATCTGCGCTGGCAAAAAGAACTCACCGCCTGGGATACCCAACTTAGCCGTATTCGCGATTTTGCTATCTTTCAACATGCCTGGGATGAACTTACGGAATATACGGCACAAACAATTCCCAACACCCCCGGCAAACAAGTATTAACTTCCTTACTTGCCGGTAAAAGTGAAACCATCAGAACCAACTTTTATGCTAAAGCTGCTAGAGGACAACTTACCCCCGTGTTTCTGGGCTTATGGTCATATTTACAGACTTATGCTGAACAAAGCCTGGATGATAATATTTTATTTAAGGAATTCTCCCGCGACCGCTTAGCCGAGTGGCTAACCCAGTTCCTGGACCAAGGCAGTAACCTGACCCTTACCAATCCGGAACTTGTCCAGCAAATCGATCTTTCCGGCAAACGCCTGCAATACATCCTGGAAGCATTAGCCGCCGCCCTGCCACACAGTACGGAATTACTTGCTGCGCGCCTCGAGAAACTTCAGGAGGTATTGAGTAGTATACAGAATATTACCCTTACCCCGATTTTTCTGCATGAAGTAGTCAAAGCTTCTGCCAGCAGGCTAACGCACAGGGATGCCGGGCTTATCACCGGCTGGCAGCTCGCCAAATCAGCGGCCGCTAAAAGCGGCTGGAAAAAAGCCTGGTCTAAAGTAACCAAGGCTGCTTCGAAACAAAAAAAATTAAAACCACTTGATGAATATGCTCTTAAAATGCGAAGTCCTGAGATTTAGTTCTCAGGACTTTTTCATACTGTTTAATGGCCGCCGCCAGCCATGCGGCGCTGAATATATTTACTTGGCAAAGTAAACATCAAATTAAAAATAAGGATAGTTAAGATTAAGAGTGCACCGATGCCATCAGCAATTGCTACCCTGTCAGGAACCAGACCAACTGCCATGACATACCACATGTGTACAGCCAGTGTTTCGCCAGCGGCTGTGACATCAAAATCCGGCAGGCTTCTGGATACGGTAGTACCGGCGGTGAAAATCAAAATGGCCGTTTCACCTAAAGCTCTGCCGGCAGTTAAAGTAATCCCGGTAATTATGCCCGGCAGGGCGTTTGGCAGCACTATCCGCCAGATGGTTTGCCACTTAGTCGCCCCCAGTGCCAGACTAGCCTCCCGGTAATGGACAGGCACGGTCCTGATGGACTCTTCGGTTACCCTAACAAGTACCGGCAGGTTAAGCAGCATTAAAGTAAGCGAGCCACCAATAATACTGAAACCCATTCCCAGCATATTGACAAAGATTATCATTCCGAATAGACCCAGCACAATGGAAGGGACGGTAGCCAAACTCTCGGTACTTAATCTGATCATATCTGTCAGCCTGTCGTTACCGGCATATTCTGCTAAATAAATCCCGGCACCAACAGCGATCGGAATAGAAAATAACATGGATAATAGCAGGATATAGAAGGAGTTAAACAGTTGCGGTCCCACCCCACCGCCTGCGTTAATATCACTAGGCATCCCCGTGATAAAATTCCAGCTTAGTACCGGCAGTCCTTTTATCAGCATATAGCCTAAAAAGATAACAAGTATGCCGAGAATAACCATTCCCGTCAGCCACATAAAAACAGTAGCTATTTTATCCAGACTACGTGCAGACATTAAGCCAACCTCCTTGCAGCAATCTGCCGGATAATCAAAATCATTCCCAGGGATAACAGCAGCAACACAAATGCCATTAAAAACAAAGAATTTCCCCAAGCCGAACCGAAAGGAGTGTTGCCCATCTCAACAACAATTTCACTTGGCAGAGTCGAAGTTGGAGTAAACAGTGATTTGGCCATTTGCGGCGTATTACCAATAACCATTTGCACGGCCATTGTCTCGCCGATAGCTCTAGCCATAGCTAAAATAATCGAAGTTAAAATTCCTGGCAAAGCCGACGGCAACAGTACTTTGACAATAGTCTGCCAGCGAGTTGCGCCTAAGGCCAGAGAAGCCTCCTCCAAAGTTTTGGGCACAGCTCTCAGGGCATCTTCCGAAATACTGATAATGGTGGGCAATATCATAATAGACAAAATAAGCGAAGCGGCAAACAGGCCGAAGCCAGTATTAACATGAAAAAATTCCCGGATAAACGGAACCAGTATGGTTAATCCAACATAGCCGTAGACAACCGAGGGAATAGCTACATATAAGTCAGTAGCGGGTCGCATAATTTCCCGCAGCCAGGCCGGTGCAATTTTAGCCATAAACACGGCCCCGGCCAGCCCCAGCGGTGCCCCGAGCAATACTGCAAGCACAGTAACATATAGTGACCCGCTAATAAAGCTTAATGCACCTAATTTGTCCTCTGTCGGGTCCCATTTTGCAGACAAAAAGAACTCTGTGGGAGTGACTTCTTTGAAGGTCATTAACCCCTGCTGGCCTACGAATACAATGATAGATAAGATGATTATAGTCATGAGAAAAGCACTGGCAATAAACAAATAGCGAATATAGCGGTCATATAACAGCTTGAGCTGATGATTTCTATTGTCAGCAACTACAGCCATCAAGTCACATCCTGTCTAAAAAGAATAGTTCCCCTCAATTATACGTCAATCGCAAGATGCCTTTTGTTAATGGATTGTTAAGTTTGTGTTAATATTTTAGTATGCGCAAAATAGTAAAGCCTTAGGCCAAAGCCTAAGGCTTATACTATTTATTAAGGGGGAAGGAAACCACTACTGTTTCATTTTGGTAATAGGCACAAAACCATTCTTTTCGGCATAAGCTTCCTGGAATTCTTTACTTGTTGCATAATCAATAAAGGCTTTTACTGCACCAGTTGGTTCACCTTTGGTATACATACGGCCATAAGTAAACACGGGGTATTTACCGCTCACTACATTGTCAATACTATATTTCACGCCATTATAGGCAAGTGCTTTAACCGATTGGTCAGCATAAGCGGCATCAACATAACCGATAGCACCAGGAGTGCTGGCAATAGCCGCACGAACTGCGCCGTTAGAATCTTGAATTACGGCATTATCGGTAAAGGCTGCGCCTTTAAGAACAATATCAGCAATGGCGCCGCGTGAGCCGGAGGATTTAGCGCGGTGGATAATGGTTATTTTTTGATCCTTGCCGCCTACTTCTTTCCAGTTAGTCACTTTGCCCGTGAAGATATCTACATATTGTTGCTGGGTCAGATTATCTACATTAACATCAGTGTTAGTGATAAATACAAAAGGAATACCTACTAGCTTGGTTTCTACAAGACCTTTATCTTTTAGGTTGTCCTGAAGCGCTACGTCAGAGTTACCGATATTAACCGAACCGGCCGCCACTTGGTTCTGACCTGTAAACGATCCGCCGCCAGCTATATTAACAGTAACTTTAGCATTTTTCTTCTGAAATTCTTCCTGAGCCGGTTTTAAGAAAGGCAGCAGCGCTGTTGAACCAGAAGCGGTAACTGTACCTGATAACTCAGTTTGTGCTTTGGTGTCTTTAGGCGCTTCTTTTTGGTCACCGCAACCTGTTACTAAACTTGCACCCAGCATCAATGCCAATGCACTTATTAACAGTTTTTTAGAAAGTTTCATTATTATTATTTCCTCCTCAGTATTTGTACGGTTTTCATGTCTCAATTGTAAAACATTTATACAAGTGTTGTGTTAAGGAATTGTTAAAGCCATGTTAAGATATACAATTGGCGTTTACCTAATTTTTGCGGTATATTGGTAATAGTAAAAACCTAGTCGGAGGTAATATCCTATGTTTGCTCGCAATCTTCGCAACCGTCTCGTTGTACTCTTTTTAGTCCTTGTTCTTTTTACATTGAGCGCCGTTGGCAGTTATATATTGTGGTTTTTTTATCAGCATAACATTGCCAGTCTTAATGCTACGATGCTCAGTCAGGCGAAAATAATTGAAGAACTAATTTACCCGGATATGGCCGGACCGATTCAAAAAGCTCAGATTGACGAAAAAATTAAAGAATTAAGCTCCCGAATTGATCTCAGGGTCACTATTATCGATACTGCCGGTACAGTTATTGCTGATTCACAACAGAACCCAACGCTCATGGAAAACCACAGTGACCGACCCGAAATAATAGCAGCCTTGGCGGGCGGCAACAGTTACAATATTAGGAAAAGTACTACGCAAGATAAATCTCTGCTATATGTTTCTACCCCGATTTTTTATAACAATGAAATTACCGGCGTAACGCGGGTAGCTATGCCACTTGACCATGTAGAAGAAGGATTTCGCAACATACTTTCAGCCCTCCTCGCTGCCTGTCTTTTGACCTCGCTTGTTGGCATATGTTTCAGTCTAGCGTTTGCTTACCGTTATACGCGTCCACTTGAGGAAATTATCGATACTGCCAATTCGATTGCTGAAGGTGATTTAAGTAAACGGGTATTCATAAAAACCAATGATGAACTCGAGATACTGGCTCACGCCATCAATAACCTAACCTCCAGCTTGGAAGACAAGGTTATCGATATTACGGCCCAAAACCACAAACTGGAACTTATCCTTCAGAATATGGGAGATGCTGTCATCCTGCTTGATAAATTCGGGAAAGTAACAACAGCGAACAAAACGGCTATGTCTAGCTTTGGTATTACCAGCAAAATGATTGGGCAGCACAATATTCAGGTTATCGGCAATAGTATGCTCGATCAGGCCGTCAAAACTACACTGCATTATAAGGAAAATAGGATTATTGACCTAAAAACTAATCTTCATGGTAAAAAGCGCGTATTCCAAGTATTTCTTGCTCCAATAACCGGTAGTGAAAATGAAACCACCGGCGTACTAAGCGTCTTTCATGACATCACAACCTTGCAGGAGATACATGACAAACAGGCCGATTTTGTTACAAATGCTTCGCACGAACTAGCCACACCGCTAACAGCTATCACGGGTTTTGCTGAGACTCTCTTGGATGGAGCACTAGATCAACCAGAGCTCAGTCAAAAGTTTGTTAAAATTATTCATGACGAGGCCGAACGGATGCATCGCCTAATCCAGGATCTACTGAAACTGGCTCGGCTGAACTCCCAGGAATACAGGGAACAGGTTAAACTGGAACCGGTAGCCGTAGAACCGTTACTCATTGCCGCCAAACAGGATATGGCTCCCCGTTGGCAGCAAAAAAACCAACTTGTTGTACTTGATTGCAGCAATAAAACGCTTCTTGCCTTAGCTCATCCAGACTGGCTTAAACAGGTCATTGTTAATTTGCTGGAGAATAGTATCAAATATACTCACCCAGATGGGAAAATACTACTTACATGCTGGCAGGAGGGCGACCAAATAAAAATTGCGGTTAAAGATTCTGGTATAGGTATTCCCGCCAAAGACCTACCGTTCATCTTTGATCGCTTTTATCGGGTCGATCGGGCACGCACCCGTTCAGCGGGCGGCAGCGGATTAGGACTATCCATTGCCAAGTTTATCATTGAGATGCTTGGCGGCAGTATTGAGGCTGAAAGCCAGATTGATGTGGGAACTACGTTTACAATTACCCTTCCTTTTGTTACCGGCGCGAATCAATCGAGTAGGAGCTAAATAATTAATTTATTTAGCGACCTCTCACACCACCGTACGTACCGTTCGGTATACGGCGGTTCAATAATTTTAACGTAAATGAAATGCCTCGTATTTCTTCGCTATGTTCATATAGCCTAGAGATTCGAGGTATTTGTCTGTTAGTGTCCTTTGTAAAATAGCACTTCCCGCAACACGCCAATACCCTAACCGTGTATTGGCATACTGCCAAGCTCTATTCCTATCCAGTCCCAGCTTTTGTAGATTCACAAACTTAGTCTGAACTTTCTTCCATTGCTTCCATAGATACATTCGCAGCCTGCGTCGTATCCATTTGTTCATTTCTTTCATGTTATTGCTCATGTTTGCAATGGAAAAGTAGTTCAACCAGCCTGTTGTATATTTCCTCAGTTCTTGCAGTGTGTCTTGGATTGCCCACCCACGACTTCGGTTGGTTATTTCCTTGATCTTCTCTTTGAAACGTTTCAAGACTTTCCCATGCGGACGTATTCCGATTTGTCCCGCTACCTTATGCAATGCAAATCCCAGAAACTTCACCCTCAGCGGACTGCCGATTTGGCTTTTCCGCTGATTTACTTGTAACTTCAAAGTTCCCTCAAGGAATTTCACACAACTCGCCATGACCCGCTTGGCTGCACGTTCCGTCCTGACATAGATATTGCAGTCATCTGCATATCTTACGAACTTATGTCCGCGCTTCTCCAGCAGTTGGTCAAATTTCGTCAGGTAGATATTGGATAGCAGTGGTGACAGGTTTCCTCCTTGCGGGGTTCCCGATGTACTGGGGCTGACTATACCGCCTTCCATGACTCCACTTTTCAGGTATTTCCGGATTAAGACGATGACTCGTTCATCCTTGATTTCTTCACGGAGCATGTTGATAAGCATGTCATGATTTACCGTATCGAAGTACTGCGCCAGGTCAATGTCTACTACTTTCGTGTATCCTGCCCTATAGTATGCTTCGGCTTGCTTTATCGCCTGATGCGCATTTCTGCCTACTCGAAAACCATAACTTCTTTCTGAAAATTTCTTTTCAAAGATGGGCGTTAACACTTGGGTTATGGCTTGTTGTATTAACCTGTCTAGTACGGTCGGTATTCCTAGCTTTCGGGTTCCTCCATCCGGCTTAGGTATTTCCACCCTTCTCACGGGTTGAGGGGTGTATCTTCCGGTTCGCAGGGATTCAAGAAACTCTTCTTTATTGTCTTTCAGCCACTGCTTCATATCTCCAACCTGCATGCCATCCACTCCGCCTGCACCTTTCTTGCGCAGTACCTGGGCATATGCTGCATTGAGATTGTTTCGGTCTAGTATTTCTTCTAACAGATTTACGCGGTTCTCTTTTGCATCTTCCAGTGTCGTCATGCTCCGCGCTCCCTTGTTACTCTCTGCTTCCAGCATACCCTGGCAAGGGCAGCCCATTTTACTGGTTTTCTGCTCTCTTAACATGACTTCACCTTCCTTTGCTCAAGAACTCGATTATTGTTCAGTCCTTCTCGAAAAAAAAAACTTCGGTACTATGACCTCTGCTGACTTCTCACAGTAAATCTTATTTCAACCATGCTTCGATTGAGTTATCTTCACATGTCTGTGAGATCTCCCCGGGTAAGAACGCAATCTTTCTCTCCATCTATCTGCCACATTTACAGCGCAAACTTTCGGATAGTTTCGGGCTTCGGTTTGTTATGCAACCTTACCCAGTTTACACTGCCTTATATGTGATTTCTGTTCGTCAGACCAGAGATTTGCCGCCGACTTCCTTCAGATTCCACCTCGCGGTGGACACCCTTGTCTTGAGCTATGCGCTTGGCACTATCTACCCGCGCTCGGGACTTTCACCCGTTAGATTGCGCCCATGCCGGGCGCACATAACAAAGCGAGATTGCTTTCTCTACTAAGAGAGAAGCAATCTCGCTTTTACTTTAACGAATACCTATTTTTTTCTAAGCCGCTGCCCTGTTACGAGGTAGATCGTCCATTCAGCAATATTTGTAGCATGGTCGGCAATCCGTTCCAGATAACGGGCAACAAAAATAAGCTGAGTAGCCTGGGAAATAGTCTTGGGATCTTCCATCATATAGGTCAGCAGTTCCCGGAAAACCTGGTGATATATATTATCGACTTCATCATCATTTAAACAAACTTGCTCAGCCAGGGCAATGTCCAGTGTAGTATATGCTTCCAGTGAGTCCTTGAGCATTCTCTGAGACATTTGCGCCATTCTGGGAATATCAACTAGCGGTTTTATAAGCGGTTGGTTTGCCATACTTAATGCTATTTTAGCAATATCGTAAGCATGGTCCCCCATACGTTCTAAGTCAGTAGTAATCTTGAGTCCTGTACTAATTACCCTAAGATCACGAGCCATCGGCTGCTGTCTGGCGATTAATACCATACATTTATCCTCAATATCAATTTCCATTTGGTCAATTACATCGTCAAAATCCATAACCCGGCGAGCCTGTTCAATATCTTGCTTTGCCAATGAAGTTACCGCATCATCAATGGCTCCGTCCACCGCGTTGCCCATTTTCAATAACCCCTGACGCAATTGCTCCAATTCCTGGTCATAATTATGTCTTATTGTCATTTTTCGTTCCTCCTTACCCAAAGCGTCCAGTAATGTAGTCTTCTGTCCGTTTATCCTGCGGCCGGGTAAAAATGGTATCAGTTTTATCATACTCAACCAAATCACCGCTTAAGAAAAAGCCGGTATAATCAGATACCCGAGCCGCTTGCTGCATATTATGCGTGACCATAACGATAGTATACCTGGATTTTAACTCAGTAACTAATTCTTCGATCTTCATGGTAGAAATGGGATCCAACGCCGAACAAGGTTCGTCCATTAGCAGAACTTCGGGCTCAACCGCAAGCAGCCGGGCAATACAAAGACGCTGCTGCTGGCCGCCGGATAATCCCATAGCCGAGGTATGCAGCCGGTCTTTTACTTCTTCCCAGAGCGCAGAACCGGTAAGACTTCTTTCTACAATTTCATCAAGCACAGCCCGGCTGCTTTGTCCGTGGATACGCGGCCCATAGGCAATATTTTCGTAGATGGACATGGGAAAAGGATTAGGACGCTGAAACACCATGCCTACCCGTTTTCTTAAGCTTACAGTATCAATTTTAGGGTGGTAAATGTTCTGTCCGTCCAGCAATACTTCGCCTTCAATTTTAACACTTTCAACCAAGTCATTCATGCGGTTTAATGTTTTAAGAAACGTCGACTTGCCGCATCCTGACGGTCCGATGAGAGCTACCACGCTATTTTCCGGTATATCAATGGAGATTTTTTTGAGTGCCAGGATATCTCCATAGTATAACTTCAGTTTGTTCACTTGTATTTTAAAGTTCATAGCTAATAATCCTCCTGTAGTTTCTCATTAGAAATATAACACAAAAATTGCAGCTTGAATGTTAATATCATGTTAAATTTTCGATATATTACTCGCTCTCATGTACCCCAAAGTAAAAGTGAGGCTGCGCAGATACCCGCGTTAGCCTCACTTTTTTGATTGCTTCAACTACTGAAGAACAGTACCGCTATTAACTTATTGCAAATCTTTAAATCTGTAACCTACGCCGCGTACCGTTTCAATGGCATCGCCTGCATCATTATCCTGCCCCAATTTAACCCTAAGATGCCGTACATGCACGTCAACTGTCCGGGTATCGCCAAAGTATTCGTAACCCCATACTTTCTCCAACAGTTGTTCGCGTGTAAACACCTTACCTGTATTGGTGACAAATAATTTTAACATTTCATATTCCTTCGGCGTCAATTCAAGCTTCTCGCTTCCCAGATGGGCTTCATAGCGGCTGAAATTAAGTTTTAGATTGCCTACAACCAATTCACCGCCAGTAACACTTTCCTTCTGGCTGCGCCGCAGTACGGCTTTAATCCTGGCCAAAAGCTCACGTGGGCTGAAGGGTTTGGTCAAATAATCATCGGCACCAAGTTCCAGACCAATGATCTTATCAATTTCTTCATTTTTGGCAGTTAGCATTATAATGGGAATAGCAGCCGTTTCGCGAGAGTTTTTCACCAGTCGGCATACCTCAAGACCATCAATACCAGGCAGCATAAGGTCAAGAACTATAAGATCCGGTTTGTCCGTTTTGGCCATCTTCACTGCCGTCTGACCATCGCCGGCCTCAATAGAATTATAGCCTTCCTTCTCCACAGTAAATTTTATAAGTTCGCGAATATTGATCTCGTCATCAACAATCAAAATCTTCCCTGTCATTGACGTTCCCCTCATTTCAGTCATTACTGCCGTTTAGCTAACTCTGCACTAAGAAAAGTCGCTTGCATCAAATCTTTGAAGTAACCCGAAGTCAAGGTGTTCTTAGCCCAGCAACTTCTTAGGACAAGAAATGCTTATAATTAAAAACCAGGTTTATAAAAACCTGGTTTACATCGTCTCTGCTTTTTTTACTTACGCGTTTACAGCGTCTTTCAGGCCTTTACCTGCTTTGAATACAGGATTTTTGGAAGCTGGTATGGTAATTTCCTTGCCGGTTTGAGGATTGCGACCTTTGCGCTCCTCACGAGTTTTTACTTCAAAGGTACCAAAACCAATGATTTGTACTTTATCATCGTTGGCTAAAGCTTCTTCAATAGCGGCAAATACAGCATTAATTGATTTTTCAGCATCCTTTTGAGTCATATCAGCCTTTTGGGCTACGGCTTTGACAAGGTCAGTTTTATTCACTATATTGCTCCCCCTAACATAAATCGATTACGAATAGCTTTATTCGCTACGCAACTTTTTATTCCTGCTTCAAATAAAAAAAATGGTAAAAAAACTCATTCTAGCGACATTTTTTTCTTCGCTTCCTCCCATAAAATGTCAAGAGAGGCTAAATCCATGTCTTCCCAGCGGCATTTTTGTTCTTTGAGCTTAATCTCAATGTAGGCAAACCGCTTACGAAATTTATTGTTGGTAACGTTAAGTGCTGTCTCCGGATCAATTCCCATAAACCGAGCTAAATTGACAACAGCAAACAGTACATCCCCTAGTTCGCCTTCGGCTTCCCGCTCCCGCGCGACTGCCGGCAAAGCCGCCGCTTCCCTAAGCTCTTGCAATTCCTCAAATACCTTGTCCCACACCGGGGCGATATTATCCCAGTCAAAACCTACTTTGGCTGCCTTGGCTTGTAGTTTGTAAGCCGTCATTAAGCTAGGTAAACCAACAGGAATCCCATCAAGTACGCCGGTGCGCTCCAATGCCTTTTCCCGTTTTTTGATTTGTTCCCAGTTTAGAACAACTTCAGCGGCATCCCGTACTGTAATCGAACCAAAAACATGAGGATGACGCCGCACCATTTTTTCCGTCACATTGTCAATAACGTCTTGCATGGTAAAGCCGCCGCTTTCTTCGGCAATACGGGCATGAAAAACAATCTGAAGCAATACGTCACCGAGTTCTTCGCATAATTTAACGCCATCGGCCAATTCAATGGCTTCCAGCACCTCATATACTTCCTCGACAAAGTAGCGCCTAAGACTTAAGTGAGTCTGTTCAATATCCCAGACACAACCACCAGGCGAACGCAGCCTTGCCATAACATCGACAACGGGGTCCAAGGAAAAAACTTTACTACGCACCGGGCGGGCCGGCACATAAACACTGGTTAGATGGTCAATAACCGGCAGACGATCGAGTTCAAACAGCATAACTTTAGTAACTTCTTCATCCGGCAGCCCTAAATTGCGAACGACAGTAACTTGATATTCGTCACCAAAATAATCCATTAATGTAAGTTTGGCATCAGAGGCCACCTGACGATTGTATACCTGGGTAATTACAAGACCTGTGGCCAAATCAGGCGGCAGCGTCGCCAAATCAGCCGCATCAACGATAGTTAGACCGTTAATAGGGTCAATACCTAGTCTTGTATATAATACCTCAAGGAAACTCATCGCAGGAATAATTGTGAGGCTTACCTCCGCTGTTTTGGCTTTGGTTCTGATAAGCTCTACCGTTTTTTCCGCCACTAGCGGGCTGCCAGGTACGGCATAAACGATTTCCTCGCCCTGCCGTGCCCGCGCGATTACACTTTGAGCTATTTCCTCATATAAGCTGGAGAAATCATTCGCTTGCTCGTAGAGATGATCAAAACTGGTAAACCCGATTCCTTGTGCCGTGAGCTTCTCTATACAAGGATGTTTAGCGGTACGCAAGATTAGCGTCCCCGCATTTGATAATAGTTCCCATGTTTCCAGAGTTATATGCTTAAAGCTGCCAGGTCCAAGCCCAACAATAGTAATTCCCATATTATCGCCTCAACAGTCTTAGTTTAATCAAAATATCCGTCAATTTTTCGCCAACTCGAGGCAATTGGTCAATATCTTTGGCTTGCACACCGCCGACCAACAGTAAAACCATGCCAAATACAATACCTCCGGCTGCAATAGAGCCTAATGTGGCCAACGTATTCTTGAGGGTATAGGTCATAAGTGCATCATAGGATAGGAGTACAACTGCACCCATAACAGCCGACGCAACAACGGCTTTGAAGGTGTCCTTGATATCTAAAGTAAAGCCTACATAGCGATATACAAAGAACATATTCAGTAATGCAGCAACACCAAAATCAGCGACAGTTGCCCAGGCGGCACCCATAATGCCGAGTGCTGGCAGTGCAGTAAGAATCCAGCTCATAACAATTTTAATTACAGCAGAAGCAGCCATATTGATGACTGGTATAGCAGTATGCCCCAAACCTTGGAGAACACCTGTTGTCACTTGATGAATACCCAAAAGGAAAATTCCAATGGCCAGGATAGCAATCGGCATACCAGCATTCGGCGTACCATATAGCATGAGTGAAATAGGTGTTGCTAATAACCACATGCCAACAAAACTGGGAATTGTAATCAAGTTAGAAATACGCATAGCAGTTGCAATACGTTGATAAATGCGCTGTTTATCACCAAGAGTATAGGCTTCGGAAACAGCCGGTACTAAGCTCGCTGCCAATGATGCCGTCAAAATGGTTGCCAAATTGACAAGCGGTACAGCCATCCCGGTAAGATAACCAAACAGTTCAGTAGCCTGTTCCACAGTATAACCGGCTACTTCTAAACGCGCAGGCACAATCAAGAGATCAATATTAGATACTACCGGCAACATAATATTAGCAAGCGATACCGGCAGCGCCAGTTTTATAATGCGGCTGATAATACTAACGCTGGATTCCTGGGTAATCTGCGACTGGGTTTCCATCTTGTGATTAAATCCCGGCTTGTGCTTCCAATAAAAATACAAGAGTACTAACAATCCGGCAGCGGCACCCGGACCTGCGCCAAAGCTGGCACCGGCAGCAGCATATTCGAGGCCGCGCGGCAACAAAATATAGGCAAAAGCGATCATAGTTATAACCCTGAATAGCTGCTCAAAAATCTGGGAAACAGCTGTCGGGGTCATCATTTGGAGTCCTTGGAAATACCCCCGGTAACTTGACAATACCGTAACAAAGAAAATAGCCGGAGCCAAAGCGGCAATAGCATAATACGCACGAGCATCACGGACAAAATGATGCTCAATCAGCCAGCCGGCGCCATAATATAAGAGAAAGGTAAACAACAAACCGGTAGCAGCCAACACGCCAAGCGAAATACGGAATACGCGGTTCGCGCCGCGATAATCGCTGAGCGCCAGTTTTTCAGCAACAATAATCGAAATTGCTACAGGAATTCCCGCCGAAGAAACACTCAGTGCCAGCAAGTATATGGGGTAAGCCATTTGGTAGAGGCCTACCCCTTCGCCTCCTAGCAGACGAGATAGTAAAATGCGGTTAACTGAGCCAATTATTTTGACGATAACACCGGCTATTGTCAGGATAAGTGCGCCTTTTAAAAATGTATCTTTACTCAACCGAGTCATTCCTCTCCAAAATTTGGCCTAATTGGCCACTTTCACTATTATAGCAAAATCTCTCTGTCAATAAAACACTAATTACAGAACTTACTCCTCCCGGGAGTCTTATAATGAATTTATTAGTAAAATCGGCTTGTCACCGGATAAAGAAGACTTATCTTCAGATGATGCCTTTTCATTTGAAGGTTAGTCGCCCTTATCCAGGACTTAAGCCGTTCTCGAATCCTACGGCAGGAGGAGTCCTAGAATCGGCTTGTCATCGGATAATACAAAAGTAGCGAACTTAACAAGAATTGTTAGTGTCCGCTACTTACGCCATACGAATGCTGTGTAAATGTTTATTGAGCCATTTGTTTGGCAAGGAATCCGGCTGCCGTTTCGGCTAATTTAACTTCCATGTCAGCCATTTGAGTCCCTGCCTCTTTGGAACAAATAATAACTGCGCCGATAGCATCACCTTCAACAATAATTGGGGCAATGACTTCAGAAGTAAATTTACAGGTTTCTTCATCGTCGCATTGGGCAGCACAGCCCTTACAATGTTTGTATTCACCTGGATTGCTGATGAGGGCAGATTTTCGCTCTTCCATTACTTTTTCAACTGCCGGGCCGAGAGGTTTATTCAAGAATTCCTTTTTTGAAGCACCAGCGACAGCTACTACGTTGTCGCGGTCGGCAATCAGAATGATATGGCCAACAGCTTCATACAGTGAATCAGCATATTCTTTTGCAAAATCCCCTAATTCTCCGACAGGAGAGTATTTTTTTAGGATTACCTCGCCCTCACGATCAACGTATATTTCCAGTGGATCGCCTTCACGGATTCTCAAGGTTCGTCTGATTTCTTTCGGTATTACAACTCGGCCTAAATCGTCAATTCTGCGTACAATTCCGGTTGCTTTCACCAGTATCCCCCTTTCTACAACGTTAGCCAACTAAATTTACGGTTGAGACAATTTTTGCAGATAACATCGAAACAGACTTACAAGGCCAAACAGCATCAGGAATTACTTAGTAATTTCTAATCGTTCATTGATAGTAGTATATATCCTGCTAATACGTTTTATTCATTTTTCTGGCCCAAAAAAGGTAATGAAGTTGACATATTTCCCATATTTTCAAACCCGGCTAAAATCAAAAATAGCTTTACCAGTGTATCCATAATTGACAGGCTCAGGCGGGAGGCTGTAAGACGCATGGCTTCAGGGGGACCAGGCATAAAAGCGAGTTTACCCGGAAATAAATTCTTAGCCTGTAACAAGCCTTCTGGCACTACATTGGGATTTTCAAAAGTGATTTCTACCCGTCCATTACGTTCGACTATCGAACGAATCCCAAGATGACGGGCTAAATTTTTGATTCGGGCGACCTTGAGGAGATTGATTACCGGCAAGGGGGGTTCGCCAAACCGATCAATTAATTCGTCCGTCAATTCAGTCAAATGACTTTCATCCCGGATAGCGGCAATTCGCTGGTATATTTCAATCTTCTGCATAGCATCGCTAATGTAGTCGCCGGTAAGATAAGCATCTACCGTAAGCTCAATGCTAGGTTCAGGTGGTGGCACATAAACTTTTCCTGTTTTTAGTTCCTCGACAGCTTCGTCCAGGAGACGACAGTACATCTCAAAACCGACACTAACAATATGGCCATGCTGTTCACGCCCCAAAATATTGCCGGCACCACGTATTTCTAAATCGCGCATAGCTATTTTGAAACCTGAGCCCAGTTCGGCAAATTCTTTAATAGCCTGCAGACGCTTTTCAGCCACTTCGGTAAGTACTTTATCCCGGCGATAGGTAAAGTATGCATATGCCATCCGGTGGGAACGGCCAACCCGGCCTCGCATTTGGTATAACTGCGACAAACCAAAATGGTCGGCATCATACACAATAATGGTATTGGCATTAGGCACGTCAAGGCCGTTTTCAATTATACTCGTACAAATTAACGCATCGTCCCGGCCTTCGTAAAAATCAAGCATAACCTGTTCTAAGAGTTCTTCGGGCATTTGGCCATGACCCGTTTTTATGTTGGCATCAGGCAAAATTTCTGTCAGGCGCTGGCGTACTTTATCAATGGTTTGAACCCGGTTATAAACAAAATACACCTGGCCGCCGCGTTTTAATTCGCGGACAATGGCTTCCCTGATAATTTCTTCATTATATTCAACGACATAACTTTGTACCGGAAATCTATCTTCAGGCGGTGTCTCGATAATACTCATATCCCGGGCACCAACTAGCGACATATGTAAAGTACGTGGGATGGGAGTGGCGCTTAATGTCAGCACATCAAGATTGGCCCGCCACCGTTTCATCTTTTCTTTTTGAGCAACACCAAACCGTTGCTCCTCGTCCACAATCAAAAGCCCCAAGTCTTTGAACACAACGTCAGATTGAAGAATACGGTGAGTTCCGATTAATACGTCGACTTGACCAAGGGCAAGTTTCTGCAAGGTGGCCTTTTGTTCTTTGGCAGTTCTAAACCTGCTGACAACATCCACGGTTATACCAAAATCAGCAAACCGGGAGCCAAAGGTCTGATAATGCTGCTGGGCAAGAACGGTAGTCGGCACAAGCACTGCAACTTGCTTACCACCCATAACCGCTTTAAAGGCGGCGCGAATAGCTACCTCTGTTTTACCAAAGCCAACATCCCCACATAACAATCGATCCATAGGACGCGGTTGCTCCATATCGCGCTTAACCTCAACGATAGCTTGCAACTGGTCCGGTGTTTCTTCGAACGGAAAAGAATCATCAAATTCACGCTGCCAGGGAGTGTCCGGCGGAAAAGCATAACCTACCTGCAGCTGGCGTTCCGCGTATAGTTGAATTAGCTCCTTCGCCATATCGGCTACAGCCGCTTTGGCTTTAGTCTTAACTTTAAGCCAATCACTGCCGCCCATCTTGCTAAGCCGCGGCACCTCGCCCTCAGCACCGATATACTTTTGCAGAAGCCCTACTTGATCTGTAGGTACATACAGCTTGTCATCGCCGGCATAACGGATATGCAGATAATCCTTGTGAACTCCGCCAACTTCCAGAGTTTCTACACCGACATATTTGCCAATACCATGGTTTACATGAACAACATAATCCCCTATATTGATATCGCGGAAATAAGTAATCTGCTGGTCTTTACCGACCCGGGGACGGCGTTTCTTCTTTTGTCGGCCAAATATATCCAACTCAGTCAAAACTACTAATTTAGCGTGCGGAAATTCAAAACCACCGGATAATGCTCCTGTTGAAACGATAACAGCTCCTGGAATCAACGGCATTTGGCCGCTCTCGGCCACAATGGTGGTTATCCCTTCCTGCGTTAAATTCTGCTGAATATTTACTGCTTTATCCCGGTTGGGCATAAACAAGGCAATATTATATTTTTTATCCTGCCAGCCTTTAATTTCGCTGATCAGCATATCAATCTGGCGATGGAACGGCGCAATACCTTTGGCCGTAATGCTGACAATCTCAGTCGGCTGGGTGTTAGGAATTTTTTGAAGAAGCAGTGATAAATAGATTACATTATAAGCTTGGCTGGCAGTAATCAACTCATTCCAGCCAAAAACCCGGCGTTTTATTTCCGGGTTTTCCTTAACCAGCTTAGTCATTTGTTCTCTAAGCCGCGCCGATTCATCCATTACAATAGTAGCGCCTGCCGGTAAGTACGAAACAAATACGGCCGGCTTACCGCTATGTTCAGGTTCGGTCAACGGCATAACATCTGCCAATGGCAGATCTTGTACCGAACGCTGAGTAGCGGCCTCAAATTCTCGCAAAGAATCGATTTCATCGCCAAACAGCTCAAGCCGCAGCGGCAAACTCCGGTTAACGGCAAATATATCAATAATGCCGCCACGTACACTGAACTGTCCGGCACCATCTACCTGATCGACCCGTTCATAACCAAATTCCACTAAAGATTGAATAAGATCTTCCCGGTTTATTGGCCCGCCGCTAGTTAATGCAAGCCGGCTGTTCAAGAATTCTTGTTTTGGCAGCACTTTCTGCATAGCCGCTTCGGCAGTGACTAAAACAATGATTTTCTCGCCTCTGGCCATCCGGCTTAGAACATCCATACGTTTGGCAGCCAATTCAACACTTTTAGCCGCCGCGGCAAATGTTACAATATCAATTGCCGGTAATTCCACTACCGGTACCTCCGGCAAAAGCGCGGCAAAATCGGCTCTTAAGATTTCGGCAGCCTCCTGGCTGGCTGTTACGATTACTGTCGGCCTAGCGGACGCTTGAAAGGAACCGGCCACGAGTACACTTTTCTGTGCGCCGGTAAGGCCGTAAATCAAACTTTGAGCGGTTGCCGCCGCAAACGCAGCTTGTGCCCGCTGCAAAGCTTTATCCTCTTGCAAAGCTGCGAATAGTGTCAGCATAGTTTTCTCTCCCATATAAAAACCTCATACCTCAGGTAGTGCTAAAAGGGCTTTAGCCTAGGCTAAAGCCCTATATGTTTATGTTTAAAAGTTGATACGACGTTTAGTGAATATAACTTCTATTGGTTGATGTCACGCCTATCATGATGTTGTCATCCAGCCCCATGGAAGTAATGCAGGTATCACACAGTGACTTTACGTACATGGCATTCTCAGTAACATCAGTCTTAATTATATCCTGGCGTTCTTGGGCAGTCAAGCAATCAAATCCAAACTTGGTTTCATCTACCTGATCTACTTCTAATGTATCAATATGCTCACCACAATATTCACAAGTATAAAAAATTTTCATGAGCTATCCCTCTTTCCTGATTTTTACCCTGTACCATCTGCCATAGGTAGACTTTGCTTTAGAGGGGAGTTTATCTCCTTCTTACATTTATGGAATAAGTCTGACCATGGTAACGTTGTATGCCAGATGCAAAAAAACACCTACTGCTAACGCCAGCCAAATGCTGCCAGTTACATAAAGAACACCCATTGTAGCCGCGCCAAAAAAGCTATGCCCGGCCAAGCTCAAAATCGGCGCAATGAAGCTGTCTCTATTGCCTTGCTGCCAGTCATATACTGCTTCGATCGCACCAAACACAGCGTGCACAAGGACGATTTCGGCTCCTAGATAATAGGCAAACAGTGTTTTAGAAGCTTCCTCAGCCACTGGTCCAAGACTTATAACAGTGACTGGCCCAATATACCGCAAAAACAGCCGGTTAAGCACAAAACTCAGACCTGCCATCAGGGCGGCTATAACATAGGCCATAAGTAAATTCCTCACAATTTTAAGTACAATTACCCGATAACTAACCCGCGCTAAGACTCTCTCTTCTCCAAGCGGGAGTTATAGCCCTACGGGCACAGGCGAGCGGCTAAGTTCCTGGATAAGGGCGACCTTCAGATGAAAAATGCACCATCTGAAGCTAAGTCTTCTTTATTATTTCCCGAAAAAACAGGGGTATATACCGAACAACATTTCTGTCTGTAATTTTGTTATAATATACCAGAAAGCGACAGGAGAAAGTCATCTCAATGGAGAATTTAGTTATAATACGTTAAAGAGTAATTTTGGAGGGATAGTTTTGCAAAAATTTTGTAACCAATTTTTGCGCCGGACAGCCTTACTGTTAACCCTTGTCTGGTGCATACCGGCTATAACCATGGCAGCCCATAAACCCAAGCAGCCGGAGGCTCCACCACCACCGCTTAAAGTTACTATACTGGCTACGGCCGGAGTGAACGGTCATATTCTTGACTGGGAATACCAATTACCTAAGACTGTAGATTTTGGCCTAGTCAAAGCAGCCAGTATTGTAAAAAAAGAACGCCAAAACAATTTTAATACCATCTTGTTAGATGGCGGCAATATGTTTTCCGGTACAGAACTTACCAAGTACTTTGCCAGCACGCCGTCCACTCTTCCTAACCCGATGGTCGCTATGTATAATAGCCTCGGCTATGACGCCGTAGTCCTTGGCGATGGAGAATTTGCTTATGGTGCCGACTATTTATCCAAATCCCTAAAAAAAGCAAATTTCTCCGTACTTGCTGCCAATACCCGCAATTCCGGTAAATCAGAATTAAAAGTTCAACCCTATATCATTAAAGAAATTACTGTAGGCAAAGACAAAAAGAAGGAAAAAATCCGTATCGGTATTATCGGCGTATCCAACATCAGCCCAAATACATCCTATGCCGGCTTGACTTTTAACGATCCGGATACTGCCATCAGCAATACAGTCAAAAAAATTCAAAAAGATGTAAACGCTATTATTATTCTTAAAAATGACGGCTTAGTAATTAATGGCGTTACCTCTGCCGTTCCTGGCAAATTTGGCACCAGCGTTAGTAAAACAGAACTTACCTTCGAAAAGGTCGGCAAAAAATGGTGGATTACTCACCAAACCGAGCCGACTAACATATCTACGGTAATCGCCCCTTCCGATACAACCATGAGTGATGCGATCTGGCCGTATCATGATGCTACGTTGCAAAAAATTGCGGCCGACAAAAAAGCCGCCGCCAGTAAGCCTGCTAATAAATAATTGTAGACGCAACGTAACTAAACTCGTTTTATGCCAAAAGGCTGTGAAAAACTTTTTTATAAGTTTCTCACAGCCTTTTTGTTCTAAAAAATCATATTCTGCTCATATCAGGCTAGAGCAATAAATTTCACTGCCCCATTGGTCAGATATTCTTAACTAACTCATTATTTATTATGGGAGCATTCCCATAGGGTCGACTGGTTCACCATCTTTTTGAACTTCAAAATGCAGATGCGGACCGGTTGAGTTACCGGTACTACCCATAGAAGCAATACGCTGTCCAGCCCGTACATATTGCCCTCGTTCAACAAAATAATCGTCTAGATGGCCGTAGAGACTTACATACCCGCCGCCATGATCAATCATAACAGCATAACCATAACCACCCCGCCAGCCTGCCCAGATGACACGCCCCGCGCGAGCGGCCATGACATGAGTTCCAATATCATTAGCAATATCTACACCGGCATGCAGTCGTCCCCATCGCCAACCAAAAGGCGAAGAAATTTCACCTTTTGTCGGCCACATAAAACGGCTGGCAGATGCCCGCGATACCGACGTATCGGCTCTAGCCCAGCGCGCGCCAGGAATAAATAATTTTTCACCAACGGCAACAGTATCGGAGTCTTTGCCGTTCACGGATTTGATCGTATCCAACTGTACACCGTATGTATGTGCAATATCCCATAAGGTATCGCCACTGTTCACTTCATACATAACGCCTTTATTAGGCAATATGATCAACTGATCGCCAGGATGAATAAGGTCGTTAATACCAGGGTTTGCTGCCACTAATGTATCAACATCTATATTATACTGCTGAGCTATGCCTGTAAGAGTATCTCCGGCTACCACCGTGTGCTTGCGAATAACTTGTGGGGCAGCCTGCTGGCTTGGTGGAGGAGCAACTACCGTAGTCTGGGCAACTTGTGGGTCATTCGGGGATACCGTGATAGTCTCTGGGAAAATGTGTATCCCACTATTGACTGTCCAGGCACCGGCTAAAAGTGCAACCCCCCCCAGATATGCCCATTTCTTTGCATTCATTGTTTTCGGCAGACTCAAATACATCACCTCGCTTATGATTCAATTAGCATTACTTAAGTCATGCTGTTAATTCAAATGAATCCCAGTATTAGTATAAGCAACAAGTCCTAAAAATATGCATAACTTGGATTAATTTACTGAAAACTTACATATTATATGCCATTTTTGCTTAGATTACTCAATAAATGGACATAAAAAAACTTGGCTTTGCCAAGTTTTACAGAGCAGAGGTGTTTGCCAAAATTATCATCACGCGATATGTCTTGAGTGTAAAGAACATCTCCTTACATCGAATCAAGCTAGTAAGTACGTTATCTCTTATAAGTAAAAAAGCGAGATTGCAAAAAGCAATCCCGCCCATACATGTAAATAGACTTAAGCCCGTTTAATTGCCATAGGTTTTTTATCAAACTTATGGATAGCGTCAACAAAACGTACAGTGCCAGTTGATGCCCTCATTACGATGGAATGAGTCCGGGCACCGCCACCAAAATAGCGAACACCATTCAACAAATCGCCCTGGGTTATTGCGGTTGCCGCAAATATCACTTCGTCCCCTTTAACTAAGTCATCTAATGTAAACACCTTATTTATATCGGTAATACCCATGCCTCTTGCCCGTTCGATATCATTATCGTTTTCAGGCCATAGTTTAGCTTGCATGTCGCCACCCAGGCATTTAATAGCCGCTGCCGCCAATACCCCTTCTGGCGCTCCACCGATACCAAGCAGCATATGAACTGCGGTACCGTCGATAGCAGCATTAATTGCCGGTGATACATCACCATCAGAAATCAATTTAATCCTAGCACCGGCATCCCGGGCCTCTTTGATTATCGCCGCATGACGCGGACGGTCAAGAATAACGACAGTTAAGTCTTCTACCCCGCGCTCTAGAGCAGCTGCAACAGATTTGAGGTTTTCGGTAACCGGGGCATTAATATCAATTTTGCCTTTGGCACGTGGTCCTACAGCAATTTTATCCATATACATATCAGGTGCATGTAACAGGCAGCCCTGCGGTGCAATGGCCAGGACAGCAATGGAACCGGGCAGACCTTTGGCTACCAGATTAGTTCCTTCCAATGGATCAACGGCAATATCCACTTTGCGGCCGCCGTGTCCTACCTCTTCCCCAATATACAGCATCGGAGCCTCATCCATCTCACCTTCACCGATAACTACCCGTCCGCTAATGTTTACGGTATCAAAAGCCGCCCGCATAGCATCGACAGCGGCTTGGTCGGCCGCAATCTTATCACCGCGTCCCATCCAACGGCCACAGGCAACTGCTGCCGCTTCGGTTACACGCACAAATTCCAAGGCTAATTCACGTTCCATTTTCTTACATCTCCCTTATATATCTTGCTGGGATAAAGAGCAACTGTTGGCCACAACTTTGACAGCCATTGTGCCCTTATCCTATTTGGAAAACTAATTTTATTTCTCGTAAAAATCGCCGGGCAGCCGCCCGGCTTTCTTTATCCTGATAGAAAGTAGAACTTTCGCTGGATAATAGCAACATCGGCTTCCGGCTTCGCTAAACCTCAGCTTATACCATGTTTTCTTTATCCTAACACTTTAAACAGTCTTACATGTTGGCTTTTTGCCAATCTTCCAAAAACCGTTTAATACCAGCATCGGTTAACGGGTGGTTTAAGAGCGAAACCAATACTTTAGCCGGAACAGTTCCTATATGCGCCCCGGCCAGTGCCGCTTGGGTTACATGCATAGGGTGCCTAATGCTGGCAGCAATAATTTCGGTTGCAATACCATGAATAGCAAAAATATCTGCAATATCTTTGATAAGATTTACGCCGTCTTGACTGATATCATCAAGCCGCCCCAGGAAGGGACTAACAAAGGCAGCGCCGGCCCGTGCCGCCAGCAACGCCTGATTAGCGGAAAAAATCAATGTAACATTAGTTTTAATGCCTTCGACCGCTAATGCGCTCACTGTTTTTAAGCCATCAACAGTTATCGGAACTTTAATAACGACGTTATCGCCAAGTTTGGCCAATTCGCGGGCTTCCGGCAGCATTTCTTCAAATTTTGTACTAATAACTTCAGCGCTTACCGGCCCGGATGTTAAAGATGCAATCTCTTTGATAACTGCCTTAATATCTTGTTTTTCTTTGGCAATGAGCGATGGATTAGTCGTTACCCCCGCCACAATACCCATGGGTAAAATTTCTTTAATCTCAGAAATATTGGCTGTATCCAGAAAAAACTTCATAGATATCTCACTCGCCTTTTCTTCATTATATCGGTATTACCAACTACTTGCGGCTAGTGCGTCTTAGTGGGGCCAACTCGATAATTCCCACAGCTGATATTCTCGCTAAATCTTGTTCATCTTTAGCTGAAATAAGCAGTCTGCCATCACACTTGCTGCAAGACAGCTCAACGGCATCAACAAGCACATCCACATCTACTTCAGTATTACCACAAGAGCAGTATACCCCTCCCTGCTCAGCGATATCATGAATTCTATTTAAAATTTCCAATAAAATTTGTGAGTTTTCTATTCCTTGGTCATCCAATTGATCGTCCAATTCACTGGCTAAGCTTGCCACTTCCTGCTTATGACGGGCAATGGTTTCAGCTATGGCCTCCGGGCTGCCCACAAAACCAAGTTCTAAGTTAGCCTGAGCACAATATACCTTGCTGGCCTTAGGCTGCCTAAACAGCTTGCTGTCAAGAAAAATAAGATGATTAGTCTCGCAAACTACACAAGGAATATCTAATAGATATTGGTGCCGACCTGCGCCAGAAATTGTCCCTTGTATCTGACCACAGCTACAAATCAGCTGACACTCAGCATTATGAATAGCAAACCGGGAGACATTATGAAGTTCAATTTTGCCGCATCGCGAACAGTACAGCGCTAACGTAGAAACAGCGCTAATAACCAATTGATATCCCCCCTTGCTACCTTAACTTCGCCACCGTCCGGAAAAATCCTGCCTCAACCCGGACAAGTTCCCAGCCATTAGGCAGAAACCCGCCAAAAACTAACCCGGGACTTAAGTCCCGGGCATTTTATCCTAATTAACCTATTAACAACTGCCGTTTCTCGCCAAAGGTAGTATTAATACTGGCCTGAATAATTTGACATAAAGACATGATATCAAAAGGCTTGGTAATATAGTCGCGCATTCCTGCTTCTCTAGCCTCATTAACCATATCCAACTCTCCGTAAGCTGTCATCATAATGACTTGATCGCCCTGACCCTTACGTTTAAGTTCTTTTAAGGCTTCGATCCCGTCCATACCCGGCATTTTCATATCCATAAGGATGACATGAGGGTTAACATCTTGGGCGACCTGTATGCCCTCATAGCCATTTTGTGCAGTTACTACTTTATAACCTTCATCCTGGAGAACCTCGGTAAGCAATCTCCGAATTCCAGGTTGGTCATCAATTACCAGAATGGTAGCTTGGGAATTGCTCATATATTTTTGCACCTTACTTTCCCCGTAATGTTGTAATATTCTTCCTTATGTTTTCCTAATATAACCATATTCGCAATAAATTGAAAATATCCTGCTAATTTCTGGAAGAAAATAGAAATTTTTTGATTTTTTTCTAAGATCCAGTAAATAAATTTGAAACTGGTTGATTTTGTGCTAAAATTTGTATGAAAAACTTTTTGCGAGGTAAATTATGCCACTTATAAGACTTCCGCTAAGGAAATTTCTTTCCTTCTTAAATAATCATAAGGCAGCACTGCTGTTTACCGGTCTTCTGGCCGCCTATTTAGCACCCTTTGTAATTTTGCGTCAAAACGCTCATTTTACGATCAACGACAACTTGGACTGGATTACCGCTTGGATTGTTCTGGTTGAAAGCGGCAAAGCATTTTCCTTAACAGGTACCGTTAATCAAATGCTTGGTGAATTGCCGCGCAATTGCCTGCCAAGCGGCTTTAACGTTATTACTTGGTTATATCTTGTCTTGCCGCCTTTTCGCGCCTACCTGGTAAATGTTCTATTAGTGCATAGCATTGCATTTGTTGGTATGTATATTTTCCTTAAATCTTATATTCTGCCTGAAAAACGACAAGTTTGGCTGGCATGGGCAGGTGCTGCAGCATTTGCCACCATCCCCTTTTATACCGTTTACGGCCTATCAATTGCCGGACAGCCCTTACTATTCTATGCCATGCTTAATGCCTTTTATGAACGTAAAACACTATTAAATGTCATAATTATTGTTATTTTTGCACTGTACTCCTCACTGCCGCTGTCCGGAGTCTTTATTTTGGCGGTTCTTGGTATGGCTGCTGTATATGATTTTTGGAAAAACCGCGTAATCCGCGTTACGTTTTGGGGAGCTATTGCTCTCTTGGCTTGCTCGTATATGATTACGGAAATCTGGCTTATCTATAACGCCTTTTTAGGCTCTGGCTTTGTATCAAGCCGTGAGGAAATCAATCGAATTCTTCTCGGACAGTCTCGCGACTGGAACGGTGTCCAATCACTCATTGCCGATAATTTTATTAACGGGCAATATCATGCGGTAAGTCTGCACAAATATATTCTAATGGTAGCCATTCCGCTGGCACTCTTATTAGGGTGGCGGCAAAAACGCGAGCGCCGCATTATCCTAAGTTTAACAGCTTTTGCTTTCGGAATATCGGTTTTTTACGGCTTCCGCTATTCCGAAGTCTTCATGACATTTGCCTCCCATGTTAGTTTTTTTAATACCTTTCAAGTTCAGCGTTTTCACTGGCTGCACCCTCTTATCTGGTATACTGTCTTTGCTCTGAGTTTAGCGGTTATTGCTAATGTCCGTTATATCGGTAAACTGCTGGCGATGCTCTTGATTACGTTGCAGCTTGGGTTCCTATTTGGCAATAACATTGAGTATGATTTGATTGTAAAAAAACAAACAGGCGTCTCTGTTCTTGAGAACGCCTGGCTGTATGAAAACATAAGTTATGGGGAGTTTTTTGCCGACAGTCTGCTGGAGCAAGTTAAAAACTATATTAACAGACCACAGTCCGACTACCGCGTGGCTAGTATTGGCATTTATCCCGCCATCACCCAATATAATGGTTTTTACACTCTCGACGGCCGGCTTAATATCTATCCGCTGGAGTACAAACATGCCTTCCGGAAAATTATGGCCAAAGAATTGGACAAAAATCCTTTTTGGCAGCGGTATTTTGATTACTGGGGAATCACTTGCTATATCTTCCCGGCTGAATTGGAGTACTACCAGGTTAGGAAATCTTATCAACAAAAACTTAATCATTTAGAACTGGACATCGATGCCTTCAAAAAATTAGGCGGCGAATATATTTTATCCGCCGCCGAAATTACCAATTATCAAGAAAATGGTTTGGAGTTCGTAAAAGTATTCAGAGAAGGTTGGTCGATCTGGGAAATCTATCTGTACCGGGTTCGCTAAAAGGCAAACGGCAACTGCATCAGGCTCGTACTTAAGAATATGATTAAGGCGGTAACGCCGCCGATAATGGCTAACATTGGGGCGATAAGCACCAGTACCGCCTTAGTTGCGGACAGTCCGTGCGCGCCGCGTAGAGCAGCGACTTGTAAGGTCAATGTCCAAATAAACACAATAAGACCTACAATGCCTAACAGCAACCCCCGAATTCCTCCAGGCATCAGCGCAGCTATTACCCAGAGCGGTATGGCAGCTACTCGCGGCAGATGGGAAAAACCCATTGCGGCAAAAAGGCCCACTGCCGTACCTTTGCCACCAAACAATTCAGCAACAAAACTCAAGACGGCGGCCCCCAGCACCCAGGAAAAAAAGCTGCCAATGATGTTAAGTACAAATAAGATTCCGAAAGCCGGTACCCCCGGCAAATCTTTTATACTTATATAGACGGCCAAGACCGGAACAAGCATGCTGATGACAAACATCGTTAATGCCTGTCCAGTTAATTTTTTTTCGGCAATATAGTGCATAGCTGCAGTTGGTTTAAATAAAACATCATAAATTGTTTCCAGAAAACTACCCATTATCTCGCCCCCTTAATAGCTCTGGGGTGTGGCCGCCGGTTCGGCCGATGAGAGCATTTCTTTTAGACGCTTGAGCATCATTTGTTCTGAAAGTTTATCCTGCGCCCCAAATAGTGTCTCCAGAGTATTTTTCTTACCAAATTCGATTATTTCATGGTTACCCTGAATGCCTACCATTTCAGCTGCACCGTCGATGGCATCATACATGTTGCCCATTTCATCAACAAGCCCCAATTCTCTTGCCTGTCGACCGGTATAAATACGTCCATCTGCCAATTGGCGTACTCTGGCAGGATCCATGTGCCGGCCCTCTGCAATGACTTCGACAAACTGATTATACATATCGTCAACCATAACCTGCAAAATCGCCCGTTCCTCAGTTGTCAGTTGACGATCCGGTGATAAAATATCTTTATGCGGTCCACTCTTAATTTTTTCCTGCCTAACCCCGATTTTTTTATATAGCTCTTCCCAGTTGGAATAGGGCATATAAACCCCGAGACTGCCTGTTATTGTAGATGGATTGGCATAGATTTTATCGGTGCAGGCCGCCAGCCAGTATCCGCCGGAAGCCGCCATATCCGCCATAGAAGTTATAACCGGTTTTCCAGTGGCACGGAGCTTCTTAAGCTCCTCCCCAACTTCCTGGGAACCCGGCACAGTTCCACCAGGACTATTTATCCGAAGTACAATTGCTTTAACCGCTGCATCATCCCGGGCTGCGTGGAGCTGGCGAATCAGTCCGTCAGTACCGCCGCCCTCGGTAAACAGTCCAACCTGCCCACGACCAGTGGCAATTACACCGTCAACATAAACTACGGCAATTTTATCGCGGCTGGCAATTTTGCTTCGTTTTATTTTAGGACCGACGAACATTGCCCCTATCAGAGATATTCCTACAATCAACGCTAAAAAGAGGACTACTGACCGTTTAAACATAAGTCTACCTCCCGAATATCGTTATTCGATATAACCTGTGATAAATAAACCACGACTTCGTCGTTCTTTTGGCAAAAGAAGAAAGGAATATGTCCTTTATTCTTCTGGAAAAGAAAACTGTTGGAGGTTATCCAACAGTTTTTCATATTATAGGTTGCCCTGTTTATGGCTCAGTGATGCCTTGACAAAATCTCTAAACAGCGGATGTGGATTGGTCGGACGTGACTTAAATTCCGGATGGAACTGAGTACCAACAAACCACGGATGATCTTTAAGTTCTACAATTTCAACTAAGCGTCCATTAGGCAAGGTACCGCCAATAACAAGACCGGCTGCTGCTAACTGCTCACGGTAGGCATTATTGAATTCAAAGCGGTGACGGTGGCGTTCATAAATAATTTCGTCATTATAGGCTTTGTAGGTAAGAGTACCTTCCGTAACTTTACATGGATATACCCCTAAGCGCATGGTGCCGCCTTTTTCCTCAACATCCACCTGCTCCGGCATAAGGTCGATTACCGGATGCGGTGTATCTGGATTAAATTCGGTGCTGTGGGCCTCAGTTAAGCCGCACACGTTCCGGGCAAATTCAATAACAGCTGATTGCATCCCCAAACATAAGCCAAAGAACGGCACTTTGTTCTCACGAGCATAGCGGATCGCTTTGAGTTTTCCTTCGACGCCTCTATCACCAAAACCGCCTGGTACCAAAATACCATCAACATCTCCCAGGTATTCGTCCATATTGACGGCATCGTCTTCTATGTCTTCCGCTTGAACCCATTTGATCTCGATAGCAGTGTCATTACCAATACCACCATGGCGCAGAGCTTCGGACACGCTCATATACGCATCCTGCAAGGCTACATATTTACCAACAATGGCAATACGTACGCTATGTTCAAGATTATCAATTTTATCTACCATGTTTTTCCACTCAACCATATCCGCGCCGCCATCCTGAATATTAAGCTTTTCCATGGCGATGCGGTCCAGGCCCTCATTCTGAAGCATAAGCGGTACCTGATATATGCTTGAAGCATTTTTATTCTGGATAACGGCATCGCCGTCAATATCGCAGAACAGTGCCAGTTTTTCTCTCATCTCCGGCGAAATTTCATGCTCGGTACGACACACAATGATATCAGGATGGATACCAATACTCCGCAGCTCTTTTACGCTATGCTGGGTAGGCTTGGTTTTAAGCTCACCGGCAGCTGAAATGTAAGGTACAAGCGTAACGTGAATATAAAGGGAACCGCCTCTACCCACTTCTTTTTTGACCTGACGGATGGCTTCCAGGAACGGCAGGATTTCAATATCACCGACCGTACCACCGATTTCGGTAATAACAACATCCGCATTGTCTTCTTTGCCAACCCGGTAGATGCGATCTTTTATTTCATTGGTAATATGGGGAATAACCTGCACAGTACTGCCAAGATAGTCCCCTTTACGCTCTTTGTTAATTACTGACCAATATATTTTCCCGGCTGTAACATTTGAACTTTTGCTCAAATTAATATCAATAAACCGTTCATAATGGCCAAGGTCGAGATCCGTTTCACCACCATCTTCGGTAACAAAAACCTCGCCGTGTTGATAGGGGCTCATCGTACCTGGATCAAAATTTATATATGGATCAAATTTCTGAATGGTTACTTTGAGTCCGCGGCTTTTTAGGAGACGCCCTAAAGACGCAGCCGTGATCCCCTTGCCTAAGGAAGAAACCACACCGCCGGTAACAAAAATATATTTAGTCATAAAAAATATCCTCCTACTAACTCCATGGTCGTTGACGCAAAAATATCTAAAATCATAGTAAGAATGCTAACCTAATTATGCCAAACATTTGCGGTTTTTATCCGAAGACTAGCCCGCTCCAAATGCGATAACAGCATCAGTTAGTATCCATTTCCTCTTCTTCTTCTTCCATGTCGGTATCCTCATCTTCAATCATGGTGACAGGTTCAGCAGTACTGCCGTCATCATCACCTTCAAAATCTTGTTGTATAGCAGCCAATAATCTTTCGCGCCGTATAGTGTTATCCTGACGGGCAGCCGCAGTTTCTTCTACTTCACGGGCACTAATACGCTGCGGTGACCATTCATTCAGCCCCCACATGCTTTTCCCGGTATGAACAAACCGGCTGTCCAAATTAATTCTGGTATGAATTTCGGCAATAACATGAGCGGGCGGACGGCCTGTCCCGCCTTTCTCAGCAAAGACTTGATCAATTAACTCCCGATAATACAACGGATGGCCTGCTGCTTTTAAAATTCGATAAGCTACATTAACTTCATCAGTGTTATTCTTTGAGATAGTATTTACCATTAATTATAACCTCCGCACTTAACAATCCGCGTTTTATATTCAACATGCAGAGGTAAATTCCTCCCGACTATTAGAAAACATTGTTTTTTAAGAATGGAACATATCACATTTTGTCAGGAGCAGCTACTCCTAAAACAGAAAGTGCCTGGCGGATGGTAGTTCTTACCGCTGTCACGAGAGCCAGTCGCGCCACCTGCAGTTCAGGATCTACTCCCATAATACGGCACTGATTGTAAAAGGTATGAAACATGCCGGCTAATTCATGAGCATAGCGGGCAATACGATGCGGTGCCCGCTCCCGGGCTGCACTGGCAATTTCTTCCGGAAACATCGCCATCTTTTTGATTAGATCAACTTCGATTTGCTCTGTCAAAACTTCTAAGCGGCGGAAACCGGCTAACTTGTTAGCTACATCCAAACCAGCTTCTTCCACTTGGCGCAAAATACTGCAAATACGAGCATGAGCATATTGGATATAGTACACCGGATTATCATTAGAACTGGACTTAGCCAAATCCAGGTCAAAGTCGAGCTGACTATCAATGGAACGCATAATAAAGAAGAATCTTGCCGCATCACGACCAACCTCTTCAATCAGTTCATTAAGAGTAACGCCCTGGCCTGTACGCTTAGACATTTTGACAAGCTCACCATTTTGGTAGAGGCTTACCATTTGCAAGATAAGCACTTCCAGATGATCTGGCTGGTAGCCCATAGCAGCAATTGCAGCTTTAACCCGGCTGATATAGCCATGATGGTCAGCACCCCAAATATTAATTACCCGGTCAAAACCCCGTTCAAACTTGTTCCGGTGATAGGCAATATCGGCGGCAAGATAGGTAGGAACCCCATTATCACGGATAACTACCCGGTCCTTATCGTCACCATAGGCTGTTGATTTGAGCCATAAAGCCCCATCCTTATCATAAATATTGCCATTGCCTTGTAATAGTTCGCAGGTTGCCCTAACGGCCCCATTGTTATGCAGAGTCCGTTCACTGAACCATACATCAAAAGTAACGCCAAAATGTTCTAAATCCTCTTTGAGCGCCGCCAATTTTTCCTTGAGCGCCAGTTCTTTAAATGTTGCCAGGCGTTCAGCTTCCGGCAAGTTCATGTATTTATCACCATGGCGGTCAATAATTCGCTTCGCTGTATCAATAATGTCCCGCCCGTGATAGCCGTCCTCCGGAAACTCTACTGTCTTGCCCAAAAGTTCCAAGTACCGGGCATTAACAGAAGCAGCCAGATTATCAATCTGGTTGCCGGCATCATTGATGTAGTACTCAGCCTCGACGTTATAGCCAGCTGCCCGCAGTAAGTTAACAAGCGCACTGCCAAATGCCGCACCGCGTCCATGTCCTACGTGCAGCGGCCCGGTAGGATTAGCACTAACAAACTCTACCTGAACACGCTCCCCCTGACCGGCATTCGACTGGCCAAAAGTATCACCGGCAGCTAGTATAACAGCCAGTTCCTGGTATAATACGTCTGCCTTTAAGTAAAAGTTAATAAAACCCGGACCTGCAATAACAGCCTTTTCCAGCCAAGGCTCGTTAATACGGTCAATAATAGCCTGAGCAATCATTCGCGGGTTCATTTTGGCCCGTTTTGCTGATTGCATAGCAAAGTTGGTGGCATAATCACCAAATTCCTTTTGCGGCGGTACCTCAAGCGCAATTTCCGGCAGCTGATCGGCGCTAAATACATTTTCGGCTATTGCCTTGTCAGCAGCTTGTCCGATAGCAGCTATCAGTTTTTGTTTAATGTCCATACTTATCCCCCTGTAGAGTGACCGACAGCGTATTGGCGCTTTGCCACTGTCCGTCAATTTCAAGTTGGTAATCAATAATTATTCCAGTTACACGGCCACCACCATCAGCTCGATTTATACTGAGCCGGGTAGTCTGTACCCCCATTTTCATAGTACCAAAAGGAGTACTGTAACTAGACAAGTTGCACTGACCTACGCGGAATTCCTGTCGCTGTTCAATTGTCCCCAAGCGAACCAGAACAACATGATCGCTATATATTTTTAAGAGAGTTGTGGCACCTTCCATGCCACTAATCTCGGCTTCCTGATAAGTAATGTACTGAACACCGTTTTTTTCATAGCAGCGTCCCTGGGTAAACAGTTCAATTTTGCTTTCTTCTCCCTGCGCGTCCCGTTGCGAGCCTAACACCTTTATAAACACGGTTTCTATATCAGTATTGCCGTTCAGCTTCTTGATCAGACTCAATCCTTTCACAGCACCTTAACTTTATTATTATAGCGTAGTCGAAACCAATTGCCAATATTCCTTCCGGAAAAGATAGTAAAAAAAATTAAGCCCTGTCATTTTTTACATTGACAGGAAAATAAATCGCGCCGCCTGTCCGTGCGTACCAGACAAGCGGCGCAGTCCCCGGGAGGTAGCCGCCATACTACCTCGCCTAATTAATGTATGCAGTTTTTTTGTTTTACATTCGTGCTTCCTTACTTTATTGCCATAATTTTTTCACTTCAGCGCCACGATAATAATACTTTACAATGTCCTCTGCCTGTTTACCTTCCTGAGCAAACGTATACGCTCCCCATTGGCATAAGCCTACCCCATTGCCCCAACCCATACCTTTAAAAACGAAATTGCTGCCGTCATAATTCATATCAGTAATTAACGTTGATTTCAAACGGTCGTAACCGACTGCCCGCCGAAAGTCTGAACCGTACATCTTTTTATCACCGGCGCCAATAAAGAGAATTCGGCCCGACGGACCTTTCTCTAAAATTTTAATATCAGCGGGGTTACCGCTGTAGCCAATTGTTGAAGCTACTACGGAACCCGGAATTTTCACTGTCCAGGACTTAATATTTTCCGGAGTGTACTTAAAAGAATCATCGGTAATCGGTTGAAAATACGGGGTGTCATGGGTAATTTCTTTAGGGAAACTTTCTTCTTTCGTTGCTGAAATCTGCCCATTGCTTGAACTATAAATAGCGTTGACCAAGCCGCCGGCATATAACAATACTTCACCGCGCGTACGAGCCACTGCCTGCCGGACACTGTCATTTACTTTTTGCGGAGCGAAAGCCTGCAATTCTTCCTTGGAAGTACTTACATCGGCATTATGCAGCTTCTTTATCGTACCGGCCTCAATAGCACTTATCGTTAGCGTCCTGGAAGCAATAGCCTGAGCAGCCAAGGCCTCCATCGGCCAGTCTGGTTCCATTTCTTGCGCAATCACGCCTTCTATATACTTTTCCAGCGGCATTGTCTCAATATTGCCTTTATCGGCGAGGTACACTTTAACTTGTGGTTCACTGGTGTATTTAGATGCATCAAAAACTGGTACCCCGGGAATAGGCTGGGGAGAAGGCACGGCCGGCGGCGTCGGAGCCTGCTCCGTAGGTGCCGGAACCGTTTTTTGGGCGGGAGGCCTGAGTAGTGTGTATGCTCCCGTGATAAGTACTAGCAAAACTCCTACGACTAGTGCGGTATTGAATGATTTGTTTTTCATGCGCTCCCACCTCGCTGTTAGTATGCCAGATCCCAAAGATACTTATGCGTCTGGTAAAGCCCACAACTCAGTTGTCAACTTAGAACCACGGTCATGAACAAATGCTCGAATAATAAGACGCTTGCGGGTAGTGTTGACAAAGCGTAAGTCCTTGTCTGTATACACGGTGGCGTCTTTCCCTGGCGGTATATAGGTTACGGGTTGAGAATGAGGGTGACGCTCAGTAACTGTAAGATCAGCCGCCAACACTGCATTATAAAGAGTTGACGATACCTGGCACATGCCGCCGCCTACCCCTTGTTCTTTCCCATTTTCTCCAAGAACTGTCGCCTCTTGAAATCCCCTTTCGGGCGTTACCTCGCCAACTGCTTTATTAAAAGAAAATTCCTGTGCCGCCGCTATGATTGCGTTATTGATTATTTTTGCTGTTAATTCAATGTTTGTCATCCGCCCGGCGCTGTTGTCTAAAATCGGGGTCGTTGCTTTGCCCATTTGCTGACTTCGTTCCAGCAAGTCTTTCGTTAAATTCGGCATATAGGGCGTATACACAGGCGTTACATTGCTGTTCGGAGCCGCCACCAGCAAATCATCGACAGTTGCTGTTACATTAAGCCGCTGACCCGGACGCTCCGGAATAATTTCACCGGTATTGGAGTCAAACCCCGCGTTAACTGCCGGTACATCTTTGGCTTTGGCCAAATCAGTTACGATCCTCTTGGCCTCTTCCATTGACATACCGCCTACGGCTTGTCCTTCTATGGTCACATTTTCGCCAACCCGCCCGGGTTCAGGTTTTGGCGCCGGAGTTTGCAGCGAGCAGCCTGCGCCATACAGCAGACCAATACCAATAACCAGTACTAAAACCGTTAAATATTTTTTAATCAGAAATCACCTCCCAGGCTTACTGTGAATACCATGGAATATCCATTTGCGGAGAAGGGGGACATAGTATGCAGGCCTTAGATGATTTGGTTGCTCGCGCCACCGGAATTACCTGTTACTCGGGTGAGGTATGCCCTGGCAACATCTTTGTCGCTATTCGCGGTCGTATTACTGATGGCAATTCATTTGCCACTGCCGCCGCCGAGCGGGGAGCGTTGGCCATTGTCAGCGATTGTCCGGAACAACTGCCGCCACTCAAAATTCCAATAATTGTCGTAGCTAACGCCAGACTGGCCTTGGCAGAACTGGCAGCCGCTTTTTATAATAACCCTTCCAGGAGAATGAGTCTGATAGGTGTAACCGGCTCTAACGGCAAGACTACTATCACCTGCATGCTTGAACATATTTTTACGCAAAATGGCCTAAGTACCGGACTGATCGGCACAGTTCGAGTTAATAATGGAAAGACTACCTTTCCCAGTGTGCTGACAACACCGGATGCCGTTAGTATCCAACAGTATCTATCCCAAATGATAAAAAATAAAGTAACACATGCTGCTATGGAAGTTTCTGCCCAGGGAATTGATATGCACCGGGTTGCCAACGTTAGTTTCTCTGCAGGTATACTCAGCAACATATGCGCTGATCACCTCGATTTCCACGGTGACTTCGCCAGCTATATTAATGCCAAAGCTAAGTTTTTGAACTTGTTAGACACAAAGACACCATTTATTGTCAATATCAGTGACCCCTATTGTCAGACCATTGTTAGAAACTTTGATGGCAACTTAGTAACTACTGCTATTGGCTATAGTAGTAGCAGAGCCGACATTTCAGCGACTGTTACCCATCTCTCCACTTATGGCAGTTCATTTGATATCCATATTAACAAACCATTAACCACCAATGGCGGACACTTGTTGATGCCACAAAAATATTGTGTGGCTTTAGCTATTCCCGGACGGCACAATATTGAAAACGCCTTGCTTGCCGCAGTTGCCGCCCTACTACATGACATAAATCCTGCAAAAATCACCCCTGCTCTGGCCAGCTTCCGCAGCGTCGAACGGCGGATGAACGTTTTCCATCTGGGTGGGATTACTGTTATTGATGATACTGCCCTCAATCCGGGCAGTATTGACGCTGTTTTTGACACAATTGGTGCCTTCCGGTACAACCGGCTTGTTGTCGTTAATGCCATCCGCGGCCGGCGCGGCCCGGCAATTAATGCCGCTAATGCAGCCGCACTAGCCGGCAGACAGCGAAAAATTCCTTTTGAACTTATCGTTACGTCAAGTGTTGACCATGTTGGCGCGGCTGATATTGTTACCGGAGAAGAAAAGATGGCCTTCCTGACAACCCTCAATACTCTGAAAACCGAGTATACCTACACGAGCACACTCCCTAACGCCTTGGGCATAGCACTTAACCGTACTATGCCAGGTGACTTATTAGTATTAATCGGTGCCCAGGGTATGGATGCCGGCCGGCAAGTATTAAATGAGTTAGTTAACGCATATAATTGCCACTCCCAAAATTCATCATCTTACTTGCCGCCCGCTTGGAGCACAGTTGGAAAATAGCAGGCTAATTCTCAGTCTTTTTCAGCTTGGGTTCTTTATTGATATAGCCTGAAAACATAGCTTGCAGTTTGGCAGGACTCTCAGTAAACACTAATAACAAATGTAACGGAATGGTTGCCAGGAAGTACATGGTAATAGCATAAAAAAGAATCCTAATTCCCATTAAACCGCCTACAGGTCTGCTTAGCCAAGATTCGTACTGGGGTAATAGGTAAGGAAGTGAACAATAGCCAGCAAGTAAAACCACTAGGCCCCAAGAGGTAAACAGCGCCTTCTGTCCCGGGTTATACCGACCATAATTAGGATGGTTTTCAGTAATAAAAAATACATACCGGAAAAAGCTTCGCAAATTGGGCAAATCGTGGGTGGTAAACACTATTTCTGTATATTTTCCTGTGTATAGATAGTAGAAGATTTGTCCAAACAAATTGAGCAAAAGCACGATTCCGGCAAAAGTATGGGTTTTCCGAATCAGGCCGAAGGGCAATAAGTTGCTCCAAGGGTCATGCAGGTACAAACCGGTTAAGACCAGATAGGTAACCGTAGAAAACATAACCCAATGAAAAATACGTACAGGCAAAGGGTGTAATAATAGTTTCATAAAAATAAAATCCCCCAAACGGGGGATTTTAATGCTCTCGTACAATATACTTTTGAAAGTTTAGTTTTGCCCGGATTGGAAAGGTACCGATAAGGGCAACATCGGCTTCCGCCTTTGCCAAAGGCTCGGCGCAAGCCGTATTTTCTTTTATAATTTAAGGTTAACTTTAGGGATATTCTTTCCATAGAAAATTTCGGCCATCTCTTTTTTCAGCCGCTGTTTAATTTTCTTTTTCTCGCCAGCCATAAGCTCTTTCTTGGCCGTACCAAACAGGTAGTTATCCAGATCAAATTCCTTCAACAGCATTTTAGTGTGGAAAATGTTCTCTTGGTAAACATTAACGTCGATCATTTGGTACATATCGCGGTTGTCACTGGAAACATAATTTTGAATTGAATTAATTTTATGGTCTATAAAAAACTTCTTACCATTGACGTCGCGAGTAAAGCCGCGCACCCGGTAATCAATCACAGCAATATCGGGATGGAAGGTATTAATTAGAAAATTCAAGGCTTTAAGCGGCGAAATTTGGCCGCAGGTCGATACATCAATATCTGCCCGAAAGGTACTGATGCCTTCATCCGGATGGCTCTCCGGGTAAGTATGCACAGTAATATGGCTTTTGTCCAAATGGCAGACAACCGCATCCGGCATCGGCTCGTTTAGTTCACACTCACCACATTCTTCACTCGTAAATTCCTCACCCGGCTGGTGAACCGGCTCCTCAGATATAAGCATGGTAACACTGGCGCCTTGCGGATCATAATCTTGCTTTGCAATATTCAAGATATTGGCACCGATCATATTAGCGACTTCAGTCAAAATATTAGTCAGGCGTTCGGCGCTATATTCTTCATCGATATATTCAATGTAGTCATTTCGATGCTGCGGAGTTTTAGCATAGCAAATATCATACATGTTAAAGCTTAATGATTTGGTGAGATTATTAAATCCGTAGAGTTTCAATTTTTTAATTGATTTTATTTCCATCTTGCTCGTTCCTTCTCCTCAATAGAAAGTATTAACTACAACTCAACCGCCGCAACGTACACCTGCTTCGTTACCCGATGACTAACCCGCTCTAAGACTCCCGCTTCTGCAAATGGGAGTAAGAGCGGGTAAGTCCCTGGATAAGGTCGACTAACCTTCAGGTGGGGTTAAAGCCCCATCTGAAGCTAAGTCTACTTTATATAAGTGCAAGTTATTCTATAAAGCAACAAAAAATCCTTTAAAAATTATACCACAATGAGCCAAAATGTATAGATGTCCGGTGAAAATTTTGTGACCTGCAGCCGCAAGCTGCAGGTCTTATGGCCACTACTCCTTAATATACCCTATTTTTCGTTTGCTATTTAGGCGTAACAACAAACTTTTCAATCATCTTGGCCGGATAGTACGACTCCTTGGCTTTACGTAATCCCTCAAGTCCCATATCTTCCTCCCGGTTGATAAAAGCCAAATGTTGCCAAGCGTTTTGGCAAAACTTTTGATTAATAACCGGATATACACCACGAATATCAGGATTGGCCTTTTCTACGTGAATGACAGCAGTATCGCTGTTTAATTGCTCTCCAAAGGTAAATGCCTCGACCTTTCCGCCAATTGTGATTAAACCTCCGGTCAGTCCAAGCTCATCCCAATGGGAAAATACTTCGATGATAGCATCCCTTTCCCCTTTAAGCGAGGGATCATCATCACAGCCTTTTTTCCGGCACCACTCCAATTGGGTCTCAATGCAACTGGCAGCCCAATCAGGTGTCAGCGGCAAATATTCGTGCTGTGGATAATTGCGCAGAAAGCTGTTAATATGATTCTTCTTGCCATGATATTTGCGTCCTTTTAGCTCAATTAAATCCTTACTATTATAAACATAATCAAAATTGTCCCGATCGGTTGTAAAGTTAAATTGGCCGGGCCGCCATTTTTCAAAAATGTCGATCAAAAATTTTTCTACACCGCTCATAATGAATGGCAGTCTTTCGGACGCAAAACAGGCTACCAGCTCTTCCAGCACAGACTCCATTCCCTCGCGAGGCCCAAATGGCTGCAGAATAAACTGCCTTCCCCCGTAACCGGCTCTAATCATTAGATAGCCATTGTTTTCGGTCCATCTTATTGAATATATATTGCGCCACATATATAAATTGGTGAAATTAAAATGTGCGTTTTCATAGCGCTGCTGCTTAAAATACTTATCAAACAGCGGTTTTTGCGCCAATGTAATCTCCTGGAAATCGATACTAAGACCCCCTAAATAATATCCCCATACCAAACTTGGGGTAAAGTTGTTTTAGTAGTACTTTACTATTATATGCTTGACGTCAGCTAGACGCAATATGAGGCAAAATGTAAACAGCTAAAACAAAATTTCTAAGTTGAGAACGATTCCTGTATGCCGCTGTCAACACCGGCATACAGGAACCGCCCTTATTTTTAAAGTTTCTGTACGAATTCCAACCGCTCGCCGTCCGGCCCGGTAAAGAACATAATCTTTTTGTCTTTAGATACCTTAGGTTCAGCAAATAGCAAAGGCACATCTTGCCGGCGGAGTTTAGCGATTTCGGCATCGATATCGGCCACGGCAAAGGCAATGTGATCCACCCGGCCGGCCTTACGCTCGCGTTCGATATCTTCTTTATATTGAATTAATTCGATTGTCAGTTGTCCCGATTTAATAAATTCCAACCGGATACGTTCATCCTGATAACTTTCTTCCTGCTGGCACCCCAGTACCGTTGTATAAAAGTTCAAGGATTTGTCAGCATCAGTAACTACTATACCTACATGGGCTACTTCGTACATACAAATTCTCCCCTCTTTAACAATCTCCCTCCACGATATTTGTGCAAACATGTAAAACCATGGAGGGAGTTTTTTCTGTTTTCTGTCCTATTTAAAGTATTTTACACCGGCGCTAAACAAACGCTGGTCTTTATTCCCGGGAATATTAGCAGCTACATTACTGCCATTGCGCTCTGAATGACCCATTTTGCCAAGTACCCGTCCATCAGGGCTGGTGATAGCCTCGATTGCGTGAAATGATCCGTTCGGATTAAAGCGTACATCATAAGTTGGACGGCCATCAAAATCAACATACTGGGTGGCAATCTGCCCGTTAGCTGCCAATCGTTCTATCTCTTCAGCCGTAGCATAAAAACGTCCCTCACCATGGGAAGCCGGAATACTAAAGACTTCCCCAGACTCAACATAATTCAACCAAGGTGACAGCGTCGAAATTATCTTGGTACTTACCATGCAGGAAATATGCCGGCCAATTTTGTTAAAGGTTAAGGTAGGACTACTATCGGTTAAATCACGGATTTCCCCATAAGGAACCAGGCCAAGCTTAATAAGTGCCTGAAACCCGTTACAAATACCCAGCATTAAGCCGTCACGCCGCTGTAAAAGTTCCGTAACAGCTTCCTTAATTCGTGGATTACGGAACATAGTAGCAATAAATTTACCGGAGCCATCAGGCTCATCACCAGCGCTGAAACCGCCTGGCAACATAACAATCTGAGAAGCAGCAATTTTTTGCGACAACACAGCAATAGACTCTTCAATATGACTTGACGTGAGATTGCGAATAACCAGGGTTTCGGCAATAGCACCCGCCTGCTCAAATGCCTTAACGGTATCATATTCGCAGTTAGTTCCCGGGAAGACCGGAATGAGTACCCGGGGTTTGGCTACACTGACTGTTGGCCGGCAGTTATTGCGTTTATTGTAATACGGGAAACTCTCTGGCTTGCCCGCAACAAGATCAGGATGAGCCGGGAAAACTTCTTCAAGTGGTTCCTGCCAAGCAGCCAATGCTTCGGCGAGAGTAATTTCAGTATCGTTAACGGCAATGACCTGCTGCGGTATTGTTTGTCCCAGTATTTGATAATCAAGCTCTTTTAAAATGACTTCTGCTTGTAAGTCGGCAGGTAGTTCAAGTACGATTGAACCATAGTCAGGTGTAAATAAATCTGTTTGTTTAGCTGTAAGCTTAATACCGATACGGTTGCCAAAAGCCATCTTGCTGACAGCTTCGGCGATACCGCCAAGTCTGACGGCCTGAGCTGCCAATACCCGACCTGCTTGCACAAGTTGATAAACGGTATCATAAGCCTTCGTTAGGGCTGTAAAATCAGGCAGTTCATCTTGTCCGCGGCGTACCGTAAGCAGTATAACTTGGCTGCCCGGTTGTTTAAACTCCGGCGAAACAACCTTCCGGACATCAACAGGAGTTACCGCAAAGGCGACTAATGTTGGTGGCACGTTAAGCTCGTTAAACGAGCCGGACATGCTGTCTTTACCGCCAATTGCCGGAATCCCCAACTGCTCCTGGGCGTAAAAGGCGCCTAATAACGCGCTGAAAGGCTTACCCCATTTTTCGCTGCTTTGGCTCAGTTTTTCAAAATACTCCTGTAAGGTCAACCGTATTGCACGGAAATTTCCTCCCAAGGCAGCAACCTTAGCCGCTGCCTCGACAACGGCATAGACTGCTCCATGGAACGGACTCCAAGAGGAAAGAGCAGGGTTAAACCCGTAGGTCATGATCGTGCCTGTAGTGGTTTCTCCTGAGAGCACCGGCAATTTGGCCACCATGCCTTCTACAGGGGTATCCTGGTGTTTACCGCCAAACGGCATGAGAACAGTGGCTGCACCAATGCTGCTGTCGAACCGTTCTACAAGACCTTTTTGACTGCAGACATTTAGTTCTTGCAGGGTATTCAGCCATGCTGTCTTGGTACTTTCAGGGGTTACATTCTTAGTGTGCCGCGTGAAGTAGGTATCAGCAGCAGGTGCGGCCACACGTATTTCGGTATGTTGTTTAACACCATTGGTATCTAAAAATTCCCGTGCCAAGCTGACAATGGGCTTGCCGCGCCAGAGCATGGTCAGCCGCTTATTGTCGGTGACCTCGGCCACGATAGTAGCTTCCAGGTTCTCGGCATCGGCATAGTCCATAAAGGCCTTAGCCTTCTTGGCGGCAACAACAACTGCCATCCGTTCCTGCGACTCGGAAATAGCCAGCTCGGTACCATCTAAGCCTTCGTACTTTTTCGGGACAGCGTCCAGCTTGATCGTCAAACCTTCCGTAAGTTCACCAATAGCTACTGATACACCGCCGGCGCCAAAATCGTTGCATCGCTTAATCATAGTACTGACCGCCGGATGGCGGAACAGACGCTGTATTTTCCGTTCTGTCGGCGGATTGCCTTTTTGCACTTCGGCTCCGCAGCTTTCAAGCGATTCCTCGGTATGCGCCTTCGAAGAACCGGTAGCGCCGCCGCAGCCGTCACGGCCCGTCCGGCCGCCAACTAAAATTACGACATCACCGGCCGCAGGAACCTCCCTAATAATATTTTCCTTAGGAGCAGCAGCTATAACTGCGCCAACTTCCATACGTTTGGCAATATAGCCCTGGTCATAAACTTCAGCAACCTGGCCTGTAGCCAAGCCAATCTGGTTGCCGTAGGAACTATAACCGGACGCCGCACTTGTGGTAATCTTGCGCTGAGGCAATTTGCCGGGCAAGGTTGATTCCAAAGCGGTACGAGGATCACCACTGCCGGTAACCCGCATCGCCTGGTAAACATAAGACCGGCCTGAGAGCGGGTCACGGATACAGCCCCCCAGACAAGTGGCAGCACCACCAAACGGTTCAATTTCAGTAGGATGATTGTGAGTTTCATTTTTGAACATAACCAGCCAGTCTTCGGTCCGACCATCGATATCGGCAGGAACAACGATGCTGCAGGCATTGATCTCTTCCGATTCATCCAGGTCGTTCACTAAGCCGCGTTTTTTCAGGTCTCTCGTTGCAACCGTAGCAATATCCATTAGATTAATATCGCGCTGGACAGATCTGGCGCCATAGACAAAGCTGCGGATCTCATCATACTTTTGCCAAGCTGCTGCAACCGGACGGCTATACCGGCTATCCTCAATATCAACTTTTTCAATTTTCGTATGAAATGTAGTATGGCGGCAATGATCTGACCAATAAGTATCAATAACTTTTATTTCAGTAATTGTCGGATCGCGTTTTTCCGTATCCCGGAAATAAGTTTGGCAGAAGGCCAAATCGGGCAAACTCATGGCAAGCGCCCGCTCTTCGAGGAAGTTAGCCAAGCCATCTTGAGACAGATTTATAAACCCGGTAAGCACATCGACATCAGGAGGAATCTCTGCCTGCATTTCAAGGGACTGAGGTTTCTCCAGCCCTGCTGCCCTTGCTTCGACCGGGTTAATGCAGTATTCCTTAACTTTTACAAGCTCGTCATCCGAAACTTGACCTTCCAGCACCAGCACCTTGGCTGTACGAATTTCCGGGCGTTCCTTTTGCGTAAGAATCTGCACCGATTGAGCCGCCCAGTCGGCCCGCTGATCATATTGGCCCGGCAAATATTCCATGGCAAAAACTTTAGCTTCTGTCGGAGCAGTAAACTGCTCAAGATATACTATATCGACCGGCGGTTCGGAAAATATAGTATCAAGGGAAGCAGAGAATTCACTGTCACTAATTCCACTGATATCATAGCGGTTTAGCACACGTACTCCTGTTAAACCTGCTATACCAAGATGATGTTTTAAGTCAGAATATATGCCTTCGGCTTCTACGGCAAATCCCGGCTTTTTCTCAACAAATATACGGCGAACAGCGCTCAAGCGAAAATACCTCCTTAAATATCACAGACGGGAAGTATCCCGTCCTGGAATGCTAATTTAACTGGCCTTACATTAGTGGAGTTGATACCTAAGCTGATGTAGTCACTAAGTATTTACAGCTAGATATTATTATAATTATAATGACTTGACTCTATAAAGGCAAGATTATGCAAAAAAGCAGCCCTGCGCTTACGCCTTGAGCTGCTATTGGTATTATATGTACTTATTTATTACATAAATAAATTTAATACTTTATACATGAGAGCACTTGTAACGGCACTAAACGGAATAGTTAGTACCCAGGCAAACAACATTTGTTGAGCAACACCCCACCGTACGGCAGAAACCCGTTTGGCGGAACCTACACCCATAATAGAACCTGATACTACATGGGTAGTACTTACAGGTAAGTGTAAGTTAGTGGCTATAAAGATAACCATAGATGAATTCAAATCGGCAGCAAAGCCGTTGATGGGCTCCAGTCTGAATATTTTCCCACCCATCGTTTTTATAATTTTCCAGCCGCCTACTGCCGTACCACAGGCCATAGCTGTCGCGCACGCTACTTTCACCCAGGTAGGTACTTCCAAGGACGGAATTTGACCTGAGCTTACGAGTGCTAACGTTATAATACCCATAGCTTTTTGCGCATCGTTTGAGCCATGAGAAAAAGACATCATACTGGCAGATAATAACTGCATTTTTCTGAAGCCTTCGTTTATCTTGCCCGGCTCGTGTCTGCCAAAAATCCACATCATGGCAATCATCATAAGATAACCGCCAGCCATAGCAATAAGTGGCGACAATACAAGGGACAACACAATTTTTTCAACACCGACAAAGTTAATAGCATTAACCCCTGCGCCTACCACTACCGCACCTAAAACACCACCCACAAGCGCGTGGGAAGAACTGCTGGGAATACCTAGCCACCAGGTAATCAAATTCCAGACGATAGCACCGAATAATGCAGAGATAATAACAGGCTGGTTTACTAAGGAAGCTGATTTTACAAGATCACCGCCAATGGTTTTAGCAACCCCGGTGCTATACAGCGCGCCGGCAAAGTTAAGGATAGCCGCAAGTATTACAGCGTGCTGTGGCTCCAGTGCACGGGTAGACACCGAAGTGGCAATTGCATTAGCTGTGTCGTGAAAGCCATTAATATAATCAAACGCCAGCGCAAAGAAAACCACAACATAGACTAGCGTTAAATCAGGCATATTTCACGATTACTCCCTTTAATAAATTTGCAATATCCTCACAGATATCCAGAGTTTCTTCAAGTTGAGACAAAATTTCTTTCCATTTGATTATTTCAATAGGATCAGTGCATTCTCTGAATAGTTTTGCCAGCTCCTGGCGATATAACCTGTCACCCTGAGCCTCATACTCAACAATTCGGTCACAACGTTCTTCCAGTTTGTCTTTTTGCTTCTTAATCTCTGGCAAGTGGGTAAACGCCTTATCAATCTGTTTAGCGCTTTTGCCCACAAGTTCGGCAAGCTCCCTGGCACCTTCAGAAGCAGACCCGGCATTATATAGCTCCATGCGTTCAACTGCGCCTTGCATACAGTCAATAACATCATCCAATTTGTGGGCAATGCTATAAATGTCCTCCCGGTCGAGCGGCGTTATAAATGTTTTGTGTAGAAGGCCGACAATCTTAGCAGTATTGCCGTCAGCTTTCTTTTCGAGTTCGTCAATATTAACCATTAATTCAGACAGATCGCTGCCGCGGTTCAACGCTTCCTGCAGAATATCTGCCGCATCCCGGATAAGCTGAGTGTTCTCTAATAGATAGCCATAGAATTTCTCTTCACGCGGCTTTAAGCCAAATCCCATACTTAGCCTCCTCAATTTGTCGGATTCAAACTGATTATAGCATATTCTCTCGCTATTTGTTAACTAATTGTAAAGAAATGTTATTATTCGATTAATTTAGTATTAACTATTATGACCTTGCAACAAGAAAAATTCCGCTTAATATCAATACTAATCCACCCAGCCTGAGCGGCCCAATTGCTTCATGAAATAAAAAATAAGAAGCAATAAACACTAGAACATACCCAAGACTAATCAATGGATACGCATAGCTGAGTTCCACCGTGCGCAAGGCATAAATCCAGAGAAGGGTACTTACTGCATAAATTGCTAATCCGGCAATAATCGGCCATGCAGCAATTACCTTGTCAGTAAGTGAACCTGTATCTGGAATGCGGGCAGCTCCATATTTGAAGGCAACTTGTCCAACAGCACCAATTAACACCGACAATAAGATAATATAAATATCCTTCATTCCCGAAACCACCTGTCTGTAATAGGCTCTGCCCCAAGGAGTTCAGAGCCTCTTATAAGTTATTATATTCCCTTTTAGTTCATGTATTCCTGCAAATAAATTTAAATGCTATTTCACTTTTCTGGTGCATCTGAGAGTCAAACACTGCCATACTATATCATAATTTGCCAAAAAACTTGTCAAAGTTTTTATACATTATCCTGATAATTATTACGAAAATTAGTATAAGGATAGATTGCATGAATGAGCAAAGCTGCATCCTGTAAGGGAGGACATTGTCGTGCCTAAAACTGTCCGCATTGCGGAAATCGATTGTTGTAGAGGAATTGCCATTTTGCTAATGATAGTTTTTCATTTAGTTTTTGACTTGGCCTATTTTTATCATTGGCCTCTTACCTATTTAGATGGTTTTTGGTACTACCAAGGTAAAACTGCGGCAATTCTGTTTATGTTGTTATCAGGAATAAGCAGTTTGTTCAGCAGTAATCCATTTCGCCGCGGGATTATGATTTTGGCAACGGGAGCGGTTATAAGCATGGCAACCTATTTTTACGACCCAGCTTCGTACATAAGGTTCGGCACTCTGCATCTGCTGGGAGTAGCCATGCTCGCCTCCCCCCTCTTTATACAATTAAAGGCCGTGGAACTACTAATTGCCGGTACAGTCATTATCGCAACCGGGAGACTGACAGCTACGCTTACCACCCCCACCACATACCTGTTACCGCTGGGTATCAGTCCGCCTGATTTCGCTTCGCTGGATTATTACCCTTTGATCCCCTGGCTGGGCATAGTGTTATACGGTATGGCAGCCGGAAAACTGATATACCGGAATAAACAACCTAAGTTCCCGGCAGCCGGCGCATACCGCCCTGTGCAGTGGTTAAGCCGGTTAGGGAAACATTCGTTAATAATTTATCTTGTGCATCAACCGATACTATTGCTGTTTTTGCTGGCCGTTTATAAATTAAAATAAAAATGCAAGCCGTTACCCCATTAGCACCGTTAATCAATCAACAACATTCCCGTTAACGTCACCTCACCTAATAAACTACATTTTCTTCAAATCTTTCTCCATAAAGAGGCCTATGCTGCCACAACACAAAAGAACCACTTACTGCCTTTAAGCAGCAAGTGGTTCTTAAGTTCTACAGGGTATTCAAACCCCCGTTTATTTATATCTATTTTTTCCCCATCAGCATTTCGTCAATCGCTTTGGCGGCTTTTTTGCCTGCACCCATTGCTAGAATTACGGTAGCTGCGCCAGTTACGGCATCGCCACCGGCGAAAACGCGCTCGCGGCTGGTAAGGCCTGTTTCTTCATCGGCTACAATGCATTGCCACTTGTTGGTTTCCAGGCCGACAGTAGTCGAGGAGATAAGCGGGTTAGGCGAAGTGCCTAAGGACATGATAACAGTATCCACATCCATGACAAACTCGGAGTTAGGTACTTCTACCGGTTTTCTCCGACCGGAAGCATCTGGCTCACCCAATTCCATTTTGATGCAGCGTAAGCCGCTTACCCAGCCTTTATCATCAATGATAACTTGGGTCGGATTAGTCAGTACGTCGAAGATAATGCCTTCTTCTTTAGCATGATGTACTTCTTCCACCCGGGCCGGTAATTCGGACTCCGACCGGCGGTAAACGATATGGGTTTCGGCGCCAAGGCGGGCAGCAGTTCTAGCTGCGTCCATAGCCACGTTGCCGCCACCGACTACAGCCACTTTTTTACCTGCTTTGATAGGAGTGGAATAGTCCTCTTTAAAGGCTTTCATGAGGTTATTACGGGTTAAAAACTCATTGGCGGAAAATACGCCGTTGGCATTTTCACCTGGAATGCCCATGAACTTAGGCAGACCTGCCCCGGAGCCAATGAATACCGCTTCAAAACCTTCTTCGTCAAGAAGCTGGTCGATCGTTACTGTTTTGCCGATAACAACGTTGGTTTCAATGGCAACGCCCATTTTCTTAAGATTTTCAATTTCACTCTTTACCACTGTTTCTTTAGGCAGACGGAATTCAGGAATACCATATACTAATACACCGCCTGGCTCGTGCAAGGCTTCAAAGATAGTAACCTCATAACCTTTACGGGCTAAATCACCGGCGCAGGTCAAGCCTGCCGGGCCGCTGCCGATAACAGCTACTTTTTTGCCGTTTTTCGGTTCAACTTGAGCCGTATCTACGTTGTTCTCCCGAGCCCAATCGGCAACAAACCGTTCCAGTTTACCAATGGCTACAGCTTCCCCTTTAATACCAAGAATACATTTGCCTTCACATTGTGATTCCTGGGGGCAAACCCGGCCACAAACGGCAGGGAGCGCACTGGCCTCTGCAATTACTTTGGCGGCTTCAGCAATTTCACCTTTTTTTACATGGCTGATAAACCCGGGGATATTGATTGATACTGGACAGTCGCCCACACATTTTGCATTTTTGCAATTTAGGCAGCGAGAAGCTTCCTGGGTAGCTTCCTCGAGTGAATAACCCAGACACACTTCTTCAAAATTAGTAACCCTTTTTTTCGGGCATTGTTCGCGTACAGGTACTCTTGTTTTACTCATGATGATGACCTCCGCAGCAACCACCGGTATGCTTATGGCTTGATTTTTCCGCTTCCAACACAGCCCGGCCTTCTTCGGTTTTGTACATAGCTTGACGGCGCATAGCTTCATCAAAATCAACTAAATGCCCGTCAAACTCGGGACCGTCAACACAGGCAAACTTAATCTCTGAACCGACAGTAACCCGGCAAGCACCGCACATACCGGTGCCGTCTACCATGATTGGATTTAAGCTGATAGTTGTTTTTATATTATATTCTTTAGTCAGTTTAGCAACGAACTTCATCATAATCATTGGACCAATGGCAATTACATGGTCATACTGAGCACCATTGTCAATAAGGCCCTTGAGGACTTCCGTTACAAGACCTTTATGGCCATTTGAGCCATCATCGGTTGTAACATATACAGTAGCGCCAAGCGCTTTCATTTCATCTTCTAAAATTACCATTTCTTTGTTGCGGGCACCTATAATGACATCAACTTGGACACCTTGCTGCTGTAACCATTTTACTTGAGGGTATACAGGTGCGGTACCAACGCCACCGGCAACAAATACTATCTTTTGCTGCTTTAATGCTTCAATGTCTTCATGGATAAATTCTGAGGCTTGACCAAGCGGGCCCGCGAAATCACTAAAGTTATCGCCAACTTGGTATTCTGCCATCTCTAGGGTTGATTTACCTAAAGTTTGGAATACAATTGTAACTGTTCCCTTGGCAGCATTATAATCGCAGACAGTCAGCGGAATCCGCTCGCCTTTTTCGTCCATTTTTACAATTATGAATTGACCGGGCTTCGCAGATTTTGCTACCCGCGGGGCTTCTATTTCCATCAGATAAATCTGAGGAGCAAGCTGCCGTTTCTCAACTATTTTGTACATCTTACCCTTCCTTCCCTGCTTCGACAAATTGTAGCATGAGTAGACCATCAGCATTATACCATATCCGACCAAATTTAGAAATGTGAATAAAGTGTAGGGAAAAGCCGCAGCAGCCGCTGCGGCTTAGTTATACCCGGGTAATCTCGAATTTGTTAAGTTTATCACCTAGTTGAGTGTCAGATGTCTGTTTAAGGGCAAATCCGGGATTGAGAGTATTGATAAACGCAGTCAGCCATTCGTTATAGAGGTTCTTCATCAGCTTACTGTCCGTCCCTGCCCGCTTCCAGTTAGGTTCCTGCAGACAAATCTCACTTTCCCAAACCATTTTATCCGGTGTGTTTTCCACTATGCTGTCAGCCTGATCACACGGCATACCATTAAGATAATAATCGTTCAAAACTTTGTACAGTCCAGGGGCAGTAGAGGTGTCATACTTGCCCTGTGCCTCGGCCTGGCGGGCACAATGGGCACCATGGTCGCGAAAGGCTTTGCGGGCCGCATCGACTGCGGCATCACCGCAGTTATCAACAAGCGTCTGGATGAAAGCAGCCTCCCGGGTCTCGGCCACATTAATCTGCCGTTGCAGCCAGCCATGAATATTGCTCTGGTCAATGAACTCTTTCAAATCAGCATCCGGCAGAGGCTGACCATAACTTTGCCATGCCTGGGAACGGGCCTCTTCGGCGGTTTCGGCACATAAGTTTTCGGCCTTTAGATAAATGATATTTTCCCGTTCAATAACATGACGGATCTTGTTATATAACCAATAATGGATCGGGGCTAAAAAGGCACTCATCGACAGATTCCTCCTTAGTTATTTGCCGGCACTACTTTATTAAGCGCTGCCAGCAGTTCTGTAATATTGATGCCATGAATCCCGGCGGCTTGCTGAACAGGTTCACCAGCCGAGGACGGGCAGCCAAGGCAACCCATGCCGAAAGCCCGTAAAACCGGAATTGTTTGTGGATAAACACGGATAATGTCGCTAATGACGCTGTCCTCGGTAATAGGATCACCAAACACCAAATTGCCTTCCGTCAGACCGCCTGGCCGTGGAATAATCTTTTCTCCGGCTTCTGACTGCGATACCTTAGGCTCGGTTTCAGCACTTTTTTCACCATAGAATTCAGCCAATACATCTGCCTTAAATTTTTCAAAGCCGATTCTCTCGATAAATTGACCAATCCGCTCAATATCAGCATGTTTTTGATAGTACTGGATAACTATATCGACAATGCGCAGGGTATCATCATAGTTTAAACCTGTAATCAGTCTGTCCGCCAAACGCGGATGAGATCCGGCTGACCCCCCAACATAAACGTCCCAGCCTTCGTCGGTGCCAATAACGCCAACATCCTTAACAACCGACTCACCACAGGAATTAGGACAGGCGGAGACCCCCAGTTTAATCCGGCTTGGCATTTCTTTTTTAACATATCTTCTGTCCAATTCTAAGCCTAATTTTATGCTGTCTTGTTTTCCGCGTTTACAAAATGCGTTACCCGGGCAAATTTTCACACTGCGTACACAGTTGGCAAAACCCAAAGCAGGTTCTACACCAATGTCTTGCCAGATATTCTCGATATCTTCAGCTTTAAGTCCGGTAATCATAATGCGTTGAGCCGAAGTAAGCTTCATAGTACCACCATACTTTTTGGTGACATCCACATATTTTTGCATTAAATCAGGTTTAATAAAACCGCCGGGCAAATCCGGAGTTATGGCGTAAGTCTTTCTTCCGTCACGAATTTTTTGCAGGTTTGCTCCTTTTGGCAGCATACTGCCACCTCCTCATAATTTATTCTTAATTTAAGTTAACGTAAATTAAGCGGTTACTTATTTTTTGTCGTTTATTCAGTTCTTATTAATGGTCGCCGGGCTCGCCTTCACGATACGCAGTTTGATAAATAGTGTCCATATATTTTATTAACGGATTTACCTTAACAATGGTCGGGGCACCTTTCATCCATACCTGCTGGCGAAACACCTCAATAATTTCCTCGCGTGTCGCACCATGATTTAAGGCTTTTAATAATTCCAATTTGGCGCGAACGTCGTCATCTCCGTAAATAGCGGTAGCCAGTGCAATAAGATATCTGTATTTCAGGGGAATAACCCCTTCACCCCAAACGGCGTGATGATAATCGCCAATAATTTTTTGCATATCTTCACCTAAGTCACCGGCTCCCATCCCGCAGGGAGGCACAAATCCGAACTGTCTCTTAAACTCGGCAATCATTTGCTGCTTATCAAGGTTTGCCATACTATTATCTCCTTCTATTGGTTTGTTTGATTATATTGTAATAAAAAAACGGCTCCCATTCGTTGGCAAATATCACGGTCTGCTGTGATTTTAGTCACACTATTGTACATAGTTTGCCGTTTTCAAGCCGAAACTAATCTTTGAAAAAAACTGGAGGAGATAATACTATGAATACATTACAGTTTTGCGAAAACAACATAAAGCATGAGGGAATGGAAGACTTTGTGGAGAAATGCCGTTCTGATTTCAAAAATGTTGCTATATCAATAGAGCCATGCCTGGGTGAGTGCGGTGACTGTGCCGAATTATATATAGCAATGGTAAATGACAGCTTGGTAACAGGTGATACTACCCTCGCTTTGTATGATGAAATTGAAAATATCCTTAGATAAAGAAAACACGGCTTGCGCCGAGCCTTTGGCGAAAGCGGAAGCCGATGTTGCCCTTATCCAGGCGGAAAGTTATACTTTCCTACAGGATAAGACAAAAAGCGCCGGAAAGGCGCTTTTTCTAACCAGATTTGCTTGTTGTTAGAAGGTTTGACAGCAAGTACACTTTTACATATCACGGTAACGGTTAAGGCGTTTTTCGTCTAAAATCAAAATTTGCTGGTCAACAAGATCAATAACCTTATCTTTTTTCATAGAACTAAGGACCCGGCTGACAGTCTCTCTGGTGGTACCGACCAAATTAGCTAAATCCTGGCGCGTCATGTCAACATCAATCTGTATGCCGCCGGCAACCGGCCGGCCATATTGATGGGACAGCCTGATGAGAATTTGAGCTGTACGGGTTAATGTGTCTGATAATGCCAAAGTTTTAATTTTGAGTTGCACATGCAGCAGCTTTTTATTCATTACCCTGATAATATGTAAGGCTATCCGTGAATTTTCGGCAACCACATTTTCTAAATCCATGTTTTTTATAATGCCGATAACAGAATCCTCTAAGGCAACGGCGGTTGCCGGATAAGGCCCGTGATTAAAGAGCAAAACTTCGGCAAAAACTTCGCCGGGCCCCAGAATATTAATAATATGTTCCCGCCCGTCAGATGCCATTTTCACAATCTTTACTTTGCCGTTTTTTACATAATGAAAGCCTTCTCCAGGCTCACCTTCCATAAAAATAATCATATTTTTCTTGTAGCGGCGTTCAATCGTAACTTCGCTGATCGCTGCCAAATCGGCCGGAGCCAATTCCTCAAAAATGGGTATATGTTTCAAATACTCAAATTCTACCATGTAAAATCGCTCCCCACCATTACCTCGTAACAATATGTCTTTTTCTTATTGTATCACAAATTTAAAAGTCCAGCTTGTCAGTTATCCTGACAAGCTGGACTCTTTTCATTTACTATTTTGCCGCCTTAGCCGGGACTGATAGCACCAACCGGACACACTGCTGCACAGGCGCCGCAATCGATACAAGTACCCGGGTCAATTTCGTATTGAGTATCGCCCTCCGAAATAGCTTCAACAGGGCAAACCGGAGCACAGGCACCACACTTGATGCACTCAGAGCTTATCTTATATGCCACTATTCTTCCCTCCTTTTTTCCTATACCGCCATACCAGCGGTTTATGTTAAGTATACTCCGTTCAGCCGGGTTTGTCAGTGATGCAAATCATAGTGTGCACGGCTTATATATTAGTATCCGCATTTTAGTATCTTTTAGCGTATCATTATTAAGGAAATTGTTGCTTTTTATGATATAATTAATTGTTTAAAGAAATAGCAAGGGAGTCAATTATGCGATATTTTCATTGTTTAACAATCGCTCTGCTGGTGGCTGCAACCCTATCAGCACCAGCAAATGCCGCATCAATCATTAACGGCGAATACACCAGCTTTCCTCCGGGTCCGGAGGATGACTATAAAGTTACCTGCTCTGTCGATAACCGTTACGAGCGTTTAACCGATTATGCCAATGGCTATTCCTTGCTGGTTCCCCAAGGGTTAACGGTAGATGCCTCCTTATCACCGGTAGTTACAGTACTGACAAATGACAATCTGCGTATTGAGATATACTATGATAACTTTGCCGGAACTCAAGCTACTACCGATGACTATATTAGTTTTAGCAACAAATTTATCAATAACACGCAGGAACATAAGTTGCTGCAAGAGGAAAATTATCGGCAAAACGGATTTAGCATTCACCTGTTAAACTGGACACGACGCAAACTCAGCCATGTTCCAAATGATAAGAATTACTATTCCAGTATTGAGCTGGTAAAAAGTCAAAATGAAGTCTACACTATTTTCATTAAGTCCACCCAACCAATCGACAATGCGCAAGAAATTGCCGCGAGCTTTACATTGACAGAGAAGCGGGGAAAATCGCGTTTTGCCATACCCATTAGCCAGGGACACACTCCGTTAAATGACGAAACCCGGGGATTTTATGACAAATATTTTAGTGCAAACAGTCCGCTGCGCTGGGGAATTTTTGAGCCAGCCGCCCCTCAGGAATTCGAAAAGCTGGATACTCTGGAAAAACAACTTAATTACACTTTTCCTGTCCTGGTACGGTATCAGTCTTTCGATGAAAACTTACCCATCATCGCCCTTAGATCGGCCTATGAGCATGGAAGAACTGTGGAATTAACGTTGCAGACAGGTTATAACTTTGTTGACAATTCAAGCGTCATTTATGATATTCTCGCCGGAAAATACGATGATTATTTCACACTTTATGCCCAGCAATTAAAAGCATTTGGACATCCTGTACTGTTTCGCCTGAACAATGAGATGAACGGTGATTGGTGCTGGTATTCTTCAGCTTACTACAGCAAGGATGCTGAATTGTATACAGCATCTTGGCGGTACATTCGCCATATTTTTGACGAGAACGGTGTTGACAACGTTTTATGGGTTTGGAATCCACATGATTTATCATTTCCAGACTTTAAATGGAACCATTACCTAAGGTATTATCCCGGGGATGAGTATGTCGATATCATTGGCTTGACAGGCTATAATACCGGTAATTACTTTGCTGGAGAAAAGTGGCGCGAATTCAGCGAAATTTATCCTTCCATTTATGCTGAATATGATCAGCATTTTGCCAAGCCGTTTATGATTACTGAATTTGGTTCTAATTCGGCTGGCGGCAATAAAGCAGCCTGGATGGGAAAGATGTTTGACCAGATGGGCAGATTTACTAAAATAAAAATAGCCGTTTGGTGGAACGGCATTGATTGGGATACATCCGGCAAACCGGGGCGTATTTATCTATTGGACGAAACGGAAGAAACTACCGCAGCCTTCAGAGAAGGGCTGCAAAAGTTCAGTCGGCAATAATTAGGAACGCCCGCGGGTACGCTTAATTGACCACATAATAAATCTACGAGCCTCTACCCTATTCATAGCCTTATACCTATCCAAGTCAGCTTCTGCCTGTCGCCATACCAGTTTCAGATTCTCGTCCGCTCCTGCAGGCGCAGCACCAATGGTTATACTCAGCGGCAGCTCAGGCTTACGTAAATTATGAAGGTCTAAATAATATTTTATGTCTTTTTTTACGTCTTCCAGCATATCGGCACCAACACCTGTTAATAACGCGACAAACTTATCTTCGATACGGGTAGCAAGACATTCCTCGCCCGCAATAATTTTAAGAATATCGTAGGCGGCAAGGATAGCCTCATCTCCCATTTTCTTACCTAAAAAATCATTAATTACCTTGATACCATCAAGACTGAATATGATAATAGCGGTATCCGGCTGCCCTTCGTGGGCAGCTATTATTTTTTCAAAATCCGCTCGGGAAGGCAGCCCGGTTAGGGTGTCCGGTTCCGGCATTTTATCCGCTGATTTTGTTGCTGCCGGAGCTTCCGGAAGTGGTATAGCGGCAGGCGTTATTTGTTCTACCGGAGTTACGGTTCGTGTACTTACTGTCGGCGTCGTCAGCCCTTCCGGAGGTCCAGATGTTTTCCTTATGGCCTGTGCTATCGGATTGGCCTGAGTTGCCGGAAAATCATTAAGCAGAAGCTCCTGTTTATTCTTAGGTATTTCTGTGACTTCATCTAAAGTATTTTTTGCTACAAACGGTTTGCCTCCAGATTTATAAGCAGCGTTCGCTAAAACCCTGTCAATAACTATGGCAGGTGTTACATCTGCTATAGCCGCCGGTTTGTTTCTCGCTGCCAGTTGATCCCGGGGTTCAAGCTCCTCGAACTTTTTACTGACGCGGGCAAGTTCTTTAGTCAAACGATCAATGGGATCTTCGTGATTTTCCGGCAATGGAGCAGGTTTGCTTGCTTTTTTGGGAACGGACTTCTTACTTATCACTGGCCTTACATTCTCTGCTGGAGCTTGGCGGCGTAAGAAGCAGACAGCAAATAATAGTGGTATCGCTCCTACCAAGTACACTCCACCCAGCCACACAAGCCAACGGCCAATTGCCGGTTTGCCGACAATAGTGGCGGGAATTAATTTAGCCGCCATAGAATCAACAGCAGCTTTACTGATTACTCCATAGATTACTCCAATTCTCTCTCCCTGAGAGTAAACAGGTGTTGCCAAAATAACAACATCCTGTTCTTGTTCCCAGGCGATCCCCGATATCTGTCCTACGTATTCACGGCCGGCAGCTGATTCGCTAAAAAAAAGATTATCCTTAATGGACAGGGCGCCAGTCCGGCTGGTATCAGCCACCACGTTGCCGTTAGCGTCGGCATAACCTAACGCTAATAAACCGGTTCCCGGTTCCAATAATGATTGGAACTCTTTACTCATCACTGAAGTGCTTGCAGTTAATACCGAATTCAGCTTGGCTATTCCGCGTAAATGTGCAGTTTGATTCGCTAACCAGGCGGTAGCCGCCTCTGCCCTAAGTTTGTCAAGTTCTTCTCTCTGTACGTTATTAATACTGAGTGATTGGTGTTGTTCAACATAAACAACCTCAGCAATAAAAATTAGCGGCAGCAGAACTGCCGCGACAATTAGCCCTTTTATATACCTAGCCGTTGAACCAACCTTAATCAATGCCATCCCTCCGTAGGTCTATTCATCTGTCCTTTTATCAGCAAACCGTTGTTTAATCGTTGTTAAGATATAATTACGGCTGGCTTCTCCGTGCAAATACTTATCCTGATACATACGACTATCGGCTTTTTTGAATATATCTATAATTTTTTCCGATTCGGCAGCAGCGTCCCAACCAATAGCCATACCGACAGGTACAGCAACGGTTGTAGCGTTATATTTCTTCATTGCTTGTTTTAATTCAAACCCTACTTCAGCCGCAGTATTCACAGAACCGCCAGTGATAATTATACCAAATTCATCGCCGCCGATTCGGGCAGTTACAGCATTAGCCGGTAAAGTATTTTTGATGATTTTGGCAGCAGCAACAATAAATTGATCACCAGTACTATGTCCCCAAGTATCATTAACCATTTTAAGGCCGTTCAAGTCACATACAATTATGCCTACAGGGTATAGTTCCTCACGTTCAATCCGCTCAATTTCTTTTTCGAAATACGCCCGATTATGTAATCCTGTCAATTGATCATGAAAACTTACATATTCAAGATGCAACTTAAGCCGCGTATTGACAATAGTTGAAGAAGTCTGCATAGCAAATATCTCAAGCATTTGAATTTGTTCATGAATTATTTCTTTATTATGCCGAATTTCAATTACTGCGGTAACTATTCCGAAGGAGTTAAGCGGCATAAACAGGTGTAACTGGTCTGGTGATAAATAGTATTGTCTAGATTCTACCACTTTGTTTATAAAGGTTCCTTCTAAGCTTGGCAGTTCGGCTAATTCAAGCTTTTCCTCCTGCAAACTTGCCCGTTGCAGCGTGTTTTCAGTAAGAATATAGAGAATACCTTCTTCAAAGCCGAACCCTAGAGATGAACACAGGGTTTTCAAATAATTAGTCAAAACGTCGTAATAATTTCCGGCATCATTAATTGCCTTGGTAACATAGTGAAGCATGACAAATTGGTCGAGCTGCTTTCCCAGCAGTTCCTGAAAATGCCGAAGCTTCTCATTAAGCATTATATTTTCGATTATGGCTGCCGTTTGCCGAACATACACATCCAGCAGCTGCAAATCTTCAAAAAAAATACCATTGGCTTTCTCCGCCAATAATACCGCCTTAATTTCGCCTGATTTTGTAACAATGGGAACAGCCGATTTAAGGTTATCTGGTGCCGTAACTGAAGTCTTCAAAATTATAGCCTTCTTAATATAGTCATCCTCAGCTAAGGCAACGGACTGTCCAACGCTGTTACCGCTAAGTTTCAGTTTTATCGTAAACTCATTGCTGTCATCCGGCAGCAGAATAGCTACATCGTCATAATTAAAACCACAATCACTTAAATTGTGCAGATAAGTTTTCCAAAGTTCCATCGTTGTTTGGCAGCTTTGAATATTACTGGTGAGGTAGTGGAGCATCAGATAATTGTTATTTACCTCTGCAATGCTTTGCTGAGTCCCCTTAAGCCGCAAGTTTTCGACTTCGAGCAGCGCCAATTTGGCTTTCAAATCAGCAATGCAATCGTTTGTTTGTTTTTCTTTCATCTGCCCGCCTCTTCATACAAAAAACTATTTTAGGTATTATTTGACACCCTCGCCAAATATCCTTCCTTGTATTAACGTCTATCTTGCCACCAGCATACAATATATCAGGAAAATTGGAGGTGGATGTATGGTAAAGTTACGCGCCACTAGAAAACCGTCAAAAGGAAATACCGTAGCTGGAACACACGACAACTGCGATGAATGCCCGGATTGCCCGGATTTATTACTATTGCGGTGCGCTGCCGCCGATAAACGCATTGCTATCGCTTTTTATCTGGAAGCGGCAAGAACAACTTGTATGCCCCAGCTATTTTTGGGTGTAGCTGAAGACGAAATGCGGCACTATGTAGAAATTATGCGGGAAATCTCCCGGTTGGATCCGGTGCAGGCGGAAAAGCTGCGTAATGCAGATCTTGGAATGCTGTTAATGACCCGCCCAATGGTTAAACCCAAGACCAAAGCTGCTATCGTAAAAGAAGTCGAAACCGCCGATGCTCCAATTGTTCTGCCAGACCGTGAGGATATGCCGACGGTGCATATATTAACCAAAGCTTTAGCCGGAGAATTTGAGGCAACTAATAAGTATCAGCGTTTTATGAATGAAGCTGAGACCCGCGAGGTAAAGCGTTTATTCTGTAAACTAATGAATGACGAAAAAGAACATATTGCGCAGTTCACAGCTGCCCTCTTTGAATTAACGCATGAGCCACTACCGCCAGAATAGATTAATAAAAAAAATGGCTGACACACGAGCCTGTAGCCGACGGTGTAAGCCATAACTAATTGAGTTTTATAAGGTTTGAACGAATGGGATAGGCAATGTATCCTATCCTTTTCGTTTGCCATCGTACTGTACAGGCTGTTTTCCAGTCTGTCCGGCTTTAACCTTGGCGGGAACTGCCGTTAGGACTACCTGGTTTCCTTGACAGGAAACTTTTATCTGGTAATCAACAACACCCTCTCTATACAGATTGAGTTTTAATTCCAGCAGTGCTTTACCCACAGCTTCTTTGATTTCTGGTGTAAAATATGCATTATTAATGTCTTCTGCCGGATCTTTTTTGGCAAACTTTGCTGTTGGCCTAACCGCTTCCTGCTCAGCCTCAAGTTGAGTCTCAAAAGTGGACTCTTCCTGCCAGCCTTTTAACATGTCTGCATCACTAAGATTTTTTTTGATTTTGCTCAAAATCCTTACCTCCTGGAAAACATACCGTTAAATTCTGTAACAATCTCCGCTAAAACGCCAATCATTTCTTGGCGGTGATGTTCTCTAAGCGTCCGGGCGATTTCTACCTGGAATGCATTATAATTTTTTCCATAGCCCGGATAATGCCGCCCCTCACCCCAGCGGTGAGCAGCCAGCGAAATGTTACCTACCCAATGTTTATCAAAAACAACCTTAGCTTCAGGTATAGCTTCATGTACCTTAGCCTTTAAGGTCTCACCAAACCACTTTCTAACCTTTGCCGAGCAAGTTTTACCGTAAATTGTCCCTACTTCGATACTCAACGGGCCATGAATAAGATCTCTCATGCCATGAATACCAATATGCAAATATGGTTTGGCTAAGTTACGACTGCCTAGACCTAACAGCCCCAAACTATAAAGAAACTGGCAAATGACATCGCGGTATTCCCATACAGCTTCATCATTATCCTTTCCTGGCGGACGATTAAGATCAGCAATAGTTCGTGATACTGTGCCTATAATACCGGCACAACCTGTTTTCTCTAATATTCCGGCAACAATCTCATCAGTAAAGCGGTCAGCTTTTGGCGATGTGGCGTGTACAGCATCCACATGGCAATAATGCGTACCAAAGGCATATTTTATAAAATTGCCGTTTTTCAAAGTTTCCGCCCCCTGCAATTTTCTAAATGCAAGGATTATTTTTTGCAGTTATACCGGACAGATATTCTTATAAATTCTTTATATATCCCAGTAAATCCTGCATATAGAAAACACGACTTGCGCCGAGTCTTCGGGAGGAGCGAAAGTCGATGTTGCACTTATACCCGAAGGTGTAGAAAAACAGCCGGAATTCCAGATATCGCTGAAATTCCGGCTGCAGGTTAGTAACCGCCAGACAAACGCATCAGATCTTGGTCAACGTTAGGATCCAGGCTATCTATTTCTCCAACTTTTACCTGCTGTTCAGGCTGCTCTTCCTTTTTCGACTTAGTTTCAGGAACTTCTTGTTTTGCTTCGTCCACAACAAATCCCCCTTATGTTATTCAAGTGATACTTTGTTAGTATATCCCCAATAACATTAGAAAAGACTTATTGCTGAAATAATAGTACCATCATATATTCATTAGTACCTTAGAGAGCCTAACTCTTATACCTTCTCAGTAAAACTACCAAGCTTTATAGCCGGGAATTTTCTGCTGATAGCCTGGAGAAAATGCTGTACTCCTTGCGGATGACCGCCTGCGGGCATCGCTGCCAGAAACGCGTCTGGGTCAAAATTAAGGTTTCTGAGCTGAATCATATCTACTCCGGTCTCCCCTAGGAAGTCCAGCCAGGCAGCCTGCTCTTCAGGACGATCGTTAAGTCCCGGGAACAGCAGCATATTGAGCGATACGTAAACACCCTGCTGTTTAGCATAAGCAATTGAATGTTTGACATTTTCCAAACTGTACTTGGCCTGGTAATAGGCTTGGTAAGTAGCCGGCAAGGCGCTGATGATACTTACCCGCATACTGTTAAGACCGGCATCGACAATTTTGGTAATGCCTTGGGTAAACCCGGCGTTTGTATTGATATTTATTTGGCCGCGGTCAGTTTTGTCTCTAATTAAGCCAATACCAGCGGCAATAATCTCAGCCGCTAACGATGGCTCCCCCTCACACCCCTGCCCAAAGCTGATGATGGGATCAGGCGAGTATGTTAAATGATATATCCCGATTTCGGCAATTTCTTTTGGTGTTGGTATGAAAGGTATCCGGCTTTGCGGTGCCGGACAACATTCAGAAGGCTGCAGGGAAATACAGCCAAGACAATTAGCATTGCACGCCGGAGATACCGGAATACCGGCCTCCCAGCGCCGGTAGAACAGGTTTTGCGCTGTACAGCAATGCCACGTAAGCGAGCAGTTGGCCAAATGCTCAACAAGCCGGTTGTCAGGCAAATCCCGCTTAACCTTAGCCACTCGTTTTTTCAAGTCAGGAGTATTGTAGCGGTACGGATGCCATTTTGTGTTGTCAGCCGTCTTTACTGCCGCTACATAGATTTCGTCATCAATAAGAGCGGCTGCAGTATAGCCATAAAGGGGCAATTGCGGCGCTCCAGGACGCTGTTCATAAGCAGGCAGCATAGTACGGGTGTAGCCAACAGGCAACATAGCCGCCACGGCCAAGCGTCCTTTTAATTTGCTGGGAGTCTGCCCTTCCATATATAAGGCATCTCGTCCCGGCAAATACATGAGTTCTGCCCCCTCAGGCAGCGGAATCATTTCTTCTGGAACTAAGGGGCGGCAATCCCCACCCAGCCGGCCAACGGCCTGACAGCCGGGAGCATCAAATATCTCGCCGTGTTTATCGGCATAAAGCGTTGTAATCATAAATTATTATCCTTTGTTAAACTGATTCATGGCTTTGGTAAAGCCGTCTTTGATAATACAATCGACAGCATCGGCTGCTTGCCCGAGAGCTTGGCTGATTAAGGGCATTTCTTCGGCAGTAAAGCGCCCCAGCACATAGTTGGCCGTTTCCCAGCCCTCAGGCGGGCGGCCAATACCAATACGTACCCGGGAAAAATCATCTTTACCGGATTCATAAAGCAAAGATTCAATACCGCGGTGACCACCTGAACCGCCCTTGAGTCTGAGACGCAGCCGTCCTGCCGGCAAATCAAGATCATCATAAATAACAATAATATCTTCGTATGCAACTTTATAGAAAGCAGCCAGCGGTACTACCGCCCGGCCGCTTAGATTCATGAAGGTTTGTGGTTTTACTAAGAGTACAGTTTCCTCGCCACGGTATTCCGCCACCTCTGCATTATACCGATCACGCCATGAAGTTACCGCCCAGCGCTCTGCCAGTTTGTCTATTACCATAAAGCCGATATTATGACGGGTAGCGCTGTATTCTTGTCCGGGATTGCCCAGACCAACAACAATTTTCATTTACTCCTCCGAAACTTTAAGAATTTCATCCACCGTGACAAATTTATATCCCTGAGCCGAGAGCTTATCAATGATTATGCGGGTAGCCGCCACCGTCTGGGCACGAGACAATTCACCTGCAATCCCATCACCATCATGCAGTAGGATGACCGAACCATTTTTTACTTTTCCCAGTGTCCGTTCAGCAATGACTTCGGCTCCCGGATTTACCCAGTCCCTGCTGGCAACTGACCATTCCACAACTTTAAGTTTATGCTCGGCCATAATATCCATAACAACAGCGTCGCGGAAACCATGCGGCGGCCGGATAACATGCGGAGCATAGCCAATAATGCCAGCAACGACATTATTAGTTTTTTCTACCTCACTAACTATGGTCGGGCGGTCAGCTTTGAGGAGATCGATGTGATTATAAGTATGGTTGCCTAGTTGATGCCCCTCTTCTGCAATTCTGCGAACCAAATCCGGATATTTCTTAGCATTTTGGCCAATGACGAAAAAAGTAGCCGGAACCTGCTTTTCCCTTAATACATCAAGAATTTGACCTGTATATGGCGGATTTGGTCCATCGTCAAAGGTAAGAGCCACTAGCTTTTGACTTGTATGTACTTTGGAAAATACCGGTCCATAAAAATGATTTTCCGGCAATACAGCATTGATTGTCAGCACAAACCCGGTAAGGATGCCGAGAATGGCAATACTAAGTCCCAGCCGGACCGGACGCCTGAGCACGCGGAAATAATCCATGACCAGGCTGATAATTACGATTACGGTTATTAGTCCCAGCATGCTAATAAGCCGGACTTTTGTTTCAAACATGGTAAGTTAACCCCGCTTCAGCAGATTTCTTTGAACATAATAAGCCAAGGACCCTGCGAATCATAGGTAGTTCCCCCCGGATAGTAGCCCATCTTTTCATAAACTCTGATCGCGGGAGCATTATCGGGCCGTACTTCCAGTCGTACCCGTGTCACCCTGTTCTGCCGAAAATACTTGTCTGCCTCTTTCATTAACCTGCCGGCAATACCCAATCCCCGTGAGTTTTCCGCCACGGCAATAGATAAAATCCGGGCACTAGCCGCTTTACCAGGAGAAGCCGCCGACCGGAGAAAAGCAAGTTTGTTTAGTAGAATTACTTTTACCGGATGCAGGCCAAAACCGTATTGGCCTGTCAGCCAGCGCCACGCCCAGGCAAGGAGATGCCCGCCGGTAATTGCTTTGAGCCAGAGCCTGTATAACCGGACAGGGGCAAAACAATAGCCTATAGCCTGACCCGCTTCATTTTTAGCAAGCAAAGCTGCCTCAGGCTCGGCGGCATAAACCAGGGCAAAAACATCTTGCATTGCCTGCGGCTTAGGTAGTTGCCCACCACAGTGATGCAGTACGCTGTCTATAAAACTTTCAGTAAATATTCGGGCAATAGCCGGTATATCCTCAGCCGTAGCCCTAGTAATATAATAATTGTCCATATAGAAGTTTATTTATAAATAGGGCGCGATATTCGCGCCCTATTGCAGTGACCTCCGTATGACCTTATTTATAGCTTAATTATCGAACAGTTTGCTAACAGACAATTCGCCGAAAATACGAATTATCGCTTCACCTAACAGCGGCGCAACTGATAATACCTTAATTTTGGGACTATGCTTAGATTCCGGCATAGGAATTGTATTAGTGACAATAAGTTCAGTGATATTGGATTTTTCAATCCGCTCTACGGCCGGGTCGCTTAATACGGCGTGAGTGCAGCATGCATATACAGCCTTAGCTCCCATTCTTGCTAAAGCGTTAGCGCCTTCGGTCAGTGAACCAGCAGTATCAACAATATCATCTACGATAACGGCAGTTTTACCTTCAACACTGCCGATAAGATTCATAACTTCAGCTACGCCAGGAGCAGGACGGCGTTTTTCAATAATAGCAATGGGCGCGTGCATCCGGTCAGCAAATTGACGGGCACGGGATACGCCGCCTAAGTCTGGTGATACGACAACAAGATCTTCCAGATTTAAAGACATAACATATTCAGCCAAAGTAGGAACACCGGGCAGATTGTCAACAGGAATATCAAAGAAACCTTGAATCTGTCCGGCATGAAGGTCCATGGTAACTACACGGGTAGCCCCGGCAACCGTTAAGAGATTTGCCATCAGTTTGGCTGAGATAGGCTCACGACCACGGGTTTTTCTGTCTTGCCGGGCATATGCATAGTAAGGGATTACAGCTGTAATATTTCTGGCTGAAGCCCGTTTCACGGCATCAATCATGATTAACAATTCCATCATGTTATCATTTACCGGATAGCTTGTCGGCTGAACAATAAACACATCGGTGCCGCGCACGCTTTCATCAATCATAACTTGAATTTCGCCGTTATTAAACCTTCCGACGAAGGCATCACCAACATTCAAACCAAGATATGTAGCAATTTCCTGAGCCAGGGTCGGATTAGCGTTACCACTAAATATTCGCAGTCTTTTTGTGTCTTCCATTTTTCTTACCTCCGCTGTTTTTCCACCCAGCCCTCAATATTGTTTTGGCGGGCGCGTGCTACTCCCAGGGACTTGGGAGGAACGTTTTTAGTTATCGTAGAACCGGCACCTACATAGGAACCTTGTCCCACTGTAACCGGCGCCACCAAGTTAGTATTGCAGCCAATAAAGGCATCATCTTCAATTGTAGTACGGTGTTTATGTTTACCATCATAGTTAACCGTGATAGTACCGGAACCAATGTTGACACCGGCACCCATGTCTGTATCACCAATATAGCTTAGATGCGGTATTTTGCTTTTCTGACCAACAACGCTGTTTTTTACTTCAACAAAGTTACCTACTTTTACACCATCTTTTAGTTCGGTGTTAGGTCTAAGATGTACATAGGGACCCACTGTTACATCATTGCCGATAGTTGAGTCATGTACATATGAAAAATGAAGGGTAACGTCTTCGCCAACGGTAGTATTGGTAAGGCGACTATTCGGTCCAATTGACGAGTTTGCGCCAATTTTACTTTGGCCTTCAATCCAGGTGAAAGGATAAATGATGGTATCGGGTCCAATCTCTACCTGAGCATCAATAAATGTACTTTGGGGATCCATTATAGTAACGCCGTTCTCCATAAGCGACTGCACTTTGCGCTGTCTGATTATGCATTCAGCTTCCGCTAACTGCACCCTGGAGTTGATTCCCATTGTTTCGCGGTGATCGGCGGCACTTACCGCCCATACTTTTTGCCCTTGGCTGTTTAAGATAGCAACAACGTCGGTCAAGTAATATTCACCCTGAACGTTATTGCAAGTCAAACCCTCAAGTGCTTTTAGCAATAATCTTGCTTCAAAGCAATAGATACCTGTATTGATTTCGCATACTTTTAGTTCTGCCGGAGCAGCATCTTTATGCTCTACGATTTTTATGACTTGTCCGGCCGTATCACGGATTACTCGTCCGTACCCGGTCGGATCAGGCATAACTGCTGTCAACACAGTAGCTGCAGCTTGCTCTTTATTGTGCTCCACGTAAAGTTTTTGCAGAAGTTCTCCGGTCAAAAGCGGAGTATCGCCACAAAGCACCATTACTGTACCATCAAAATCAGCCAACTGCTCTTTGGCCTGCATCACGGCATGCCCTGTTCCCAGTTGGTCAGCCTGAACAGCAAATTCAGTTTGACCGGCTAAAGCGTCAGCTACGGTTTGCGCGCCAAAACCAATAATAACAACACTTTTGGCTGCTCCGGCGAAAGTTGCCGCATCCAGTACATGCTGAACCATAGGCTTGCCGCCTACCTGGTGTAACACCTTAGGCAACGCTGATTTCATCCGCGTTCCTTTACCAGCTGCCAGGATGACGGCCATCAGTTGTGACATCAATATACCTCCTATTCACGACTACTCCTGAAAGTTCAGGACCCTAGTCAATTGAAACCAGCAACTATTACACTTTCGACACAAATAGCCAAATTCCTCTCACCTTAATCAAATTATGAGTACTTCTTTTCACAAACTGGAAGGAAACACTAAATAATCTCGACTTTATATCCTTCATTGCGAAGGCAGGCCATAATCTGTTCGGTATGGAGAACATCTCTCGTTTCCAGGCCAATCTCGACAACGGCCTGCCCCAGCGGCACATGCCGTTCTACCCGGTCATGGGATACATACAGTACATTGGCTTGGACTTTAGCAATAATGGCAAGCAGCCGCTGTAAATTTCCCGGTCTATCGACGACAATAGTCTGCAGGCGTACCCGCCGGCCAGCTTTCACTAAGCCCCGTTCAATGATACGGGAAATAAAGTTTACGTCGACATTACCACCTGATACAACACTGACAATCTTGCCCTTTACAGGAATTTTGCCATGCAAAACAGCAGCAAGACTTGTTGCGCCCGCACCTTCAACCATCAGCTTAGCCCGCTCTAAGAGCATCAAAATAGTGCTGGCAATGGCTTCATCGTCAACAACGAAAATGTCATCAACATATTTATCTATAAGGTCAAAGGTTAATTCCCCCGGAATTTTTACAGCAATTCCATCGGCAAAAGTTTCGGCATCTTTGGTTGTCCTAATGGCGTGGGCTTTCTTAGACATGTACATAGCCGGCGCCCCTTGTGCCTGTACCCCATAGACCTTTACGTGCGGCGCTAATTCTTTAATGGCCACCGCAATGCCGGCAATCATGCCACCGCCGCCAATAGGGACAACAACGGCATCAACATCTTCTAAGTCCTGCAATATTTCAAGACCGATTGTTCCTTGCCCGGCAATAACCGCCGGATCATTAAACGCATGGATAAAAGTTTGTCCCGTCTCGGCCTGCAGCTCTTTAGCCTTGTTATAAGCTTCATCATATACGGCACCAGCCAGAACAACCTCGGCACCATAGCCCCGGGTAGCAGTAATTTTAGCTAAAGGCGCAATCTCTGGCATAACAATTGTGGCTTTGATTCCTGCCTGATCTGCACCGTAGGCAACCCCCTGGGCATGATTACCGGCCGATGCGGCAATAACCCCGTGAGATTTCTCTTCCGGGGTTAAACTCATTATTTTATTGTAAGCACCTCGAATCTTAAAAGACCCCGTCTTTTGCAGGTTTTCCAACTTCAAATACACTTCGTTGCCTGTTAAACTGCTAAAAGTATTACTCTTATCCAAAGTAGTGCGATGAACGACACTGGACAAAACTTCCCGTGCCTTTTCCACATCAGCTAAAGTTACAGTAGCGGTTCTATCCGACATACTGCTCCCTCCTTTTAGATTTTACTATAGACAAGGGTTTTTAGACTATTTCCTATTTCCTGAAGGTTCACCAGTTGTTAAAACCGGTCTTATGTCTGTTACTTTAGTATGTTCATCAACATCATGTAAAATAAGTAATGCCGAATAGTCATCCACCAATTTATGTTCAGGTTCTGCTGTTGCTACCAAAACTCCAATACCAGCAACTTCAGCCCCCACTTCCTGAACCAAGTCAACCATGCCGCGAGCCGTACCACCGGCTTTCATAAAGTCATCCATAATAAGCACTCTTGCTTTAGCCGGCAGCGCCCGTTTAGGAAGTGACATTGTTTGAATACGCTTGGACGAACCTGTAACATAATTAATGCTGACAGCCGAGCCCTCCGTCACCCTACTGCCCCGCCGTACAGTTATTAGTGGAAGATCAAAGGCACGAGCTACCATAAAAGCCAACGGAATTCCTTTTGTTTCGACTGTTAGAATATAATCGGGTGCCAAATGCGCCAGCCGTTCCAGAAATATTTCTCCTACTTTGGCCATTAAATGCGGAGTAAATAGTAAATCTGACATGTATAGAAATGCTCCTGGAATAATACGGTCAGGTTCTGCCAGCCGACGTGCCAATTCGTGCAGGAGTTCATCCGTTTCGCTTGCCGGTACGGTAGGAATAAATCGAACGCCTCCGGCTGCTCCAGCTACGGTTTCAATAGTGCCTAAGCCAAAATAACTCATTGTTTCTTTTATTGTAGTAATATCTTCACATATAGTCGACTTAGCCGCACCGAAAAGTTCGCTGAAATGACTAAGCGAAAACAAATAACGGGGTCTGTCCGACAATATTTTTGTTAAAGCCGCTACCCGTTCCATTTTCCGTACTTTATCCATACTTACTGCCTCCACACTCAGGGAAATACCGAATATTTTCTCCTAAATATATTTTTTTATTCACATTCTCTATAGAGAGCTTAATTCCTGCCAGGCTAAGAAAATTGTCTATTAAAGAAATAAACGCGGATACCCGCGTTTATCCGATGACTAAGATTCAGACGGAGTTAAAACTTCACTGAATCAAGTCTCACTTTATCAACAGTTTTGCGTAAAACAATTCCTCACAAGGTCTAAATCACTGGGTTTATCCACATCAATCCCAAGTTCGGCATACCGTGACTGGATAACGGCACCCTGAATTCCCAGGATCTCTCCTACCCGTTTCTCAACCTGTTTTAATTTTAGTGTTCCCAGTAAAAACTGCACTACAAACGTCCAGCCTAACTGGCAGCAAAGCTTAAACGGATTTTTCCGGTTGTCAATAATTCGTTCAGCCACTTGCACGCATTGTGATACAATACTGGGGTTCACTAGAAAAATATTCCCGCCGGTAAACGTGCCTTCCCGCAAACGCACATAGGTCCGTTTATTACCCGGAAAACGGCATTCGTGGTCACTTCTAGTAACAATAGGATAATATAAATCGGCATTTATGCTGGTACATTGCATTATAAAATCATCAATAGCTGCCGCCGTCAGGAGCGGAATATCCGCCGTCACAACAAGTGTAAGATTTTCATGCCCCAATGCCTTTATCCCCAGTTGAATGGTTTCCATAATTGTCCGGCCGCTATCTACAATAACCGTATTAGCAGGAAAAGAACACCGTTTGAGCTCAGCTGTGGGCCCAGCGACAAAAATGCGGGAGACATGCGGACTTAAAGCAAGCGCTTCTGCCACAAACTCCACCATCGGCCTGCCGGCAATTTCGATCAAGGCCTCAAAAGGCTGAGAAGTATAGTGATTCAAATGCCGGTTATTTTCGCCACCAGCCAAGATCAAGGCATCATACATTGGTTACACTCCTTTGAGAAGTTAAGCGTGACGACGTTCGTTCAAATCCTGCAACAAAGTTTGTTCTGAGTTTTCCATATGTTCACGGGCGATTTGCTGTGCCAGCTCCAAATCACGGCCAGCAATGGCTTCTACCAAACGCCGGTGTTCTTCCACTGTTTTTTGGATACGCCCCGGATACTGCATAGATATGGAGCGGAACCGCGTAAATTGTTCTCTTAGATTATTTATAATTCCCACTAAGCGGTCGTTGCGACTGGCTCTGTATAAAATATCATGAAACTGGCCGTCTACTTCCACAATCTTGTCAGCATCGCCCTGTTCAGTTAGATCGCTGATTTCGACCAAAAGCCGTTCGAGCTGTTCCAGTTCATCTTCGGTAATCCGTTCCACAGCCAGCCCGGCTGCAAGCACATCAAGCGCTGTGCGTATTTCGAAAACTTCATTAATATCTTTTATTGATAAATCGGCCACATACGTCCCACGACGAGGAATCATAACAACAAAGCCTTCTAGTTCCAATTTGCGAATTGCTTCCCGCACCGGAGTCCGGCTAACACCTAATTCTTCAGCTAATTGAATCTCCATTAGCCGTTCACCAGGACTTAAAGTTCCGTTAACAATAGCTTCTCTTAATGTCTCGGCCACTACTTCCCTAAGCGGTTTATAACTGTCCAATTTAATAGGTACTAATCGCCTCTCCACAATCACTCCACCTTTGACACTGTTTCTGCCACAAATACTTCAGGTATACCCTCAGTCTTTAACTGACTAGCAATAACCTCGGCCTGCTTCTGGCAACCGGCAAGACCAAACACGGTCGGCCCGCTACCCGACATTAGCGCAGCCATGGCCCCGTATTTGAGCATCGACTCTTTGATTTTAGCAATTTCCGGATGCGCCGGAATAGTTACACTCTCAAGAACATTAGCCAAATTTCCGGCAACACCGTCAATACTGCCTTGCTCAAGAAATTTAGACATAGCCGCGATATCCGGCCGGACCTGAACTCTATCAGCTTTAAACTCCTGGTAAACCCAAGCGGTAGGTACCTCAACCGCCGGTTTCGCAAGTATAACATAACACTTAGGCAAAGGCGGCAACGGCGATAGAAGCTCCCCCCGCCCGGTAGCCAGCATTGTGCCGTTATACAGGCAAAAGGGCACATCAGAGCCCAGTTTGGCCGCCAGCTTGCTTAGCTTATCCAAGCTCAAGTTAAGTTCCCATAGATTATTTAAACCTTTTAACACGGCAGCAGCATCGGCACTGCCGCCTGCCAACCCAGCTGCAAGAGGAATGCGTTTATCAAGAGTAATCAATACCCCTTGCTGAATTCCTGCATACTCTTTAATCAAGGCTGCAGCCCGGTAAGCTAGATTACTAGCATCATCGGGTAACCCGGGAATATTGACATTAAGTACAATATCCCCCGGATGACTTGTAAGGATAATGGTATCGGCTAGACTAACAGCCTGCATCACCATCGCTACTTCATGATAACCATCAGGACGTTTATATAGGACATCAAGCGCCAAATTAATTTTGGCAAAGGCTTTTACTGTTAGCATATCCAGATTTCTACGCATTAAGCTGCTTAAGAGCAATTGCTTCCTGGGTACTCAGAATTTGGTCAATTTCCAGCAAAATCAGTAAACGTCCGTCAAGCTTGCCCACCCCTTGAATATACTTGGCATCCAGAATGAATGACGGCGGAGGCGGCTCCACACTTGACAAGGAAATCCTTACTACTTCGGCAACAGCGTCAACTATGATACCTACAGTTTGTCCATTTACTTCAACAATAATAATACGGCTATCATCATTATACTCCGAAACTTCGAGTTGAAAGCGTTTTCTAAGATCGACTACCGGAATAATCCGGCCGCGCAGATTGATAATACCTTCCATAAAGGCGGGCGTCTGCGGCAATTTAGTGATAGGAACCAGACGGTTGATTTCTTGTACCTTAGTAATAGGTAAACCATATTCTTCTTTAGCTAACCGAAAAATAACTAATTGCAATTCTTGATCGGCAGCTGCAGTGTTTATTTCCATCCGGAACACCTCCATGACAAATCTATACTATGTATATTCTACCTGTTCGGATATTTGCCTGCAACTGCCAAATTGCATTAACCCAATTTTTTCGTTATCCTTCTACCCTAACTCCGGCAACTATTAACTCCTGATAGACCGGCGTTACCTCCGCACTGCGTGTAGCTGATGGCGAAAATTCATTAATTGCACTAGATACAGTATCATAGTCCTCGTAAAAAATAGCGATTAAATCTCCAGCCTCGGCTTCTGACAAAGCAACAGCCACAGCCCGGCTTTCGTCTAAAACAGTTTGTATACATTCAGGATCAAGCCCCGCTTCCACCACGCCTTGTTTTAATAACGCAGCTGTTTCACCGGGCTGCCGCCCTCGTAAATCAGCGTCTTCTTTGATATATATTTTATTAAAACCTTGCCCGGCCTCCCGTCCGAGACTGATAATAACATCATTGCGGCGGTCACCGGGAGCCGCGATTACCCCAACTAACCGTTTAGGATTAAGTTGCCGCAACGTATTAGAAAGCGCCCGGCAGCCTGCAGGATTATGAGCATAATCAATACATACTTGAAAACTGCCAATATCCATAAGCATAAGCCGTCCAGGGTTCTCACAAAAGTCAGTTAATCCACTGCGGATATCGCCAATAGATAGCCCCTGGGACCAGCAGGCGGCGGCAGCAATAACAGCATTTTGGATATTATGGTTTGCAACACCTTTAAGAGTAATAGGGATATCTGATACTTTGATTAATGCCTGCTCAGTTTTGCCTTCGGCTAGATAGATTATATCATTCTTAACGAAACAGGCTTTACCGCCTTCCCCTAAGTGACGGCGAACAGTAATATTATCAGACTGGGTACTAAAATATACAATTTTGGCTTTGGCTCTCGCTTTAAGAGCAGCCACCCGACGATCATCAGCATTTAACAGCGCGATACCGTCTGCATGGACAGTTTCGATAATCAGAGACTTGATATAAGCCAAATCGTCTAAATCTTCGATACCATCCTGACCGATATGGTCTTCAGTAATGTTGGTAATGATACCGACATTGGCAAAATCGTACCCCAGACCACCGCGAATAATGCCACCGCGGGCTACCTCCAAAACAGCAACCTCAACGATAGGGTCGGCTAAAACCATACTCGTGCTGGCTGGACCAGTCGTATCACCTTTTACAATACATTCATTGTCAACATAGATGCCATCTGAGGTTGCCATACCTGTTTTAAAGCCGGCCCGGCGAAAAGTATGGGCAATTAATCTCGTAACCGTTGTTTTTCCATTGGTACCGGTAATTGCAATAATAGGAATTCTGCCATCATCACCATCCGGAAACAGATAATCAACAATGGCTGCACCAATATCCCGCGCCACTCCGCGGCTCGGGTGTAAATGCATCCGGAGACCGGGAGCCGCATTAATTTCAATGATCGCGCCGTATCCAACCGTTAACGGCTCCGAAATATCGGGAACAACCAAATCGACACCGGCTACATCTAGCCCAATGAGCCTCACTGCCCGTTCAACCTGACAAATGGTTTCGGGATGAATAATGTCAGTAATATCGTTCGCAGTTGCACCGGCACTAAGATTAGCGTTGTCACGGATATAGACGACCTGTCCACAATCCGGCACCGCTGCCGCTGTTAAACTTTGTTTCGCCAAGGTCATACAGGCTGCCGCATCTAATTCCAGCCGGGTTAAGGGGCGACTATGTCCACTCCCCCGCGTCGGGTCCTGGTTAACAATATCTACAAGTTCACTAATAGTATGCTTGCTGTCTCCAACCACATGGGCCGGAATTCTCTCCGCTCCGGCAATAACTTTGCCATCGACGACACACAGCCTATATTGACGCCCAGTCACATACTCTTCTACCAACACCCGCTTATCGAACTCAGCCGCCAAAGCAAAGGCCGCCTCAACCTCGGACATATTCATTATATGTAAAGTAACCCCTTTGCCGTGGTTGCCGCCAGCGGGTTTCATAACAACCGGTGCACCAATAGCGGCAAAAGCATCCTTAGCTTCATCAGAGCTCACTACGACATACCCATGCGGAACAGGCAGTGCATTTTGTCCTAAAATCTTATTAGTAAGAAATTTGTCACAGGCCAAATCAACAGCGGAAGAACTTGTGCGACTGGTAATAGAAGCCCAAACCCTGTTTTGTTTTTTTCCATGACCCAGAATAAGAAAATTAGTGTCATAATCAGGGCGATGCACCGGAATGCCACGCTGTTTTGCGGCTTGATATATAGCTTCAGTACTTGGTCCAAGTTTAGTATCGTCGCCAATTCTTTTGATCGTGGCCACCAGTTCCTGGACGTTAATTGCTTGTCCAGTCAATGTTGCAGTTAACACTTGATAAGCGCCTTCAGCAACTGCCAGCCCCACCGGTTCGCACCTACATCCAAATACGACATTATAAATACCGCGGTGACCTGACCCCCGCGTCTTGCCGAATCCAGAAGAATATTCCTTCCCGGCAAGCGATTGCAGTTCAAGCGCCACATGTTCAAATATATGAGCTAAATAAGTTCCTTCCCGCAAGCGTTCCGCAAAACCACCGGGATATCCCCGTGAACAGGAATGTTCGCCAAGCCCCGGCAGAAGACTCAGTAAGCGGGATACAAAATTGCAAATGGCATTACTGGCAACATCCTCATAGGTGCCAATATCAAGTATTGCTTTTATAACCGAATGATAACTATAAATGTTAGGTCCGGGAATAAAACGCGTGGACAGTAATTGCATGATAAGTCCCCCTAGTTTAGTTGGTCTCAAGCTGTATAGGCAGCCTTCGGTTTAAATCAAAACCAAATCCGGAAGGCAAAATATGCAGTAAAACATTAGATATAGCCAAGGGCTGATTACGGTTAGACTCGGAGATATTGGAGTAGATGATATTCTTTCCATCAATGATAGTAACGGTTTGTGAACCAATTACTTTACACATTCTATCCGGACCGACACTAAGAGCGGTATCCTCATCAATACCAATCCCTAATACATGAGGATTCTGTGCTACCGCAGCCAGCAAACGGTTGATTCGTCCCCGCTGAGCAAAATGCTGGTCAATTACTCCTTCGTTTAAAAACCCCATGCCATGCGCCATGCTCAAGGAAGCCTTCTTAGGCGTATCATTAGAGTTGCCACCGACAATCATTGTTTCACTCATTACCGCTGCGCCGGCACTGGTACCAGCAATAACAGCTCCCTGAGTAAAGGCAGCACGAAGGGCGGCGTCTACTGCCGATCCCCCTAAAATGCTGGTCAGCTGCAGTTGGTCGCCGCCTGTAAAAAATATGCCTGTAGCTTTTTTAATACTCTCCGCCTGTTCTTTCTGGTTTGCCGTTTCTCTGTTGGTAACATCCATAATACTTACCGCGGCTGCACCTAAAGTAAGAAACAGCTCACGATATTCATTTCCGACAGTACGCGGCTCATCTGTGGCCGTGGCAATTACTACAATACTGCTATCCCTGCCACCGGCCATGTCAATAAAATGCTTTAGAATCTGACATTCTCCGGTCTTATCCTCATGACCGCCAATAATCAGAAGACTGCCAGATTCCTTACTTGAACCGGTATCGCTCTTTTTACTCATTTCGTCATATTTCTCCCGTTTTTACCTTTACTCCTATTTTTACCAAAATTGCAGCTACTTTATACAACAACTTTGCTAACCAAAACCGGCTATGCTGAATATAATGAAGAAGAAATTTGGGAGAAAACGGAGGTAGTGAGTATTATGAAAGTCAGAACGATTTATTTGCCTGAATCATTAAAGACTATTAACTTGCCTGAAGGCGAAAACTATATTTCCTATTGTCACAGCCAACCCGCCAACGTTACTGAAATTTCCCCGATTCCCCTAGTAGGCAGAGCCAGCTTTACACTTCCCCGGGCTAACATATTGCTTATCAAATCCCAGCGCCAGCTTACTTTGTTCGATGGCAATAGTCCTATCCGGCAATATCCGGTAGCAATCGGTAAACCTTCCACACCAACACCTGCCGGCAATTTTGCCATCGCTACCAAGATCATGAATCCCGGTGGAGTGCTAGGGACACGCTGGATGGGGCTTAATTTTGATGCTTACGGCGTTCATGGAACCAACTCACCTTGGTTGATCGGTCAAATGGTATCTAATGGCTGCATCAGAATGCATAATGCCCATGCCGAAGAGTTGTTTACATTAATAAACATCGGTACGCCTATTTACATTAGGGATTAACTCACTTAACCGTTCCGCCACCCAGGTAGCTTTACCGCGTCGGGCTATGAGAAACTCACCCAATGCTTGCCGTTCCTCTATATTCGCTAACCACTCCTGGGGTATACTTTCTACAAACGCCAGCAACTCTTCATCAGAAATCTTTTCTACAATTTGAGCATAATGCAAAAAATGCTTTGGATTAAGGTAGTATTTTAAAAGCACACCATACGACCTTCGATGATTTAACGTTATGCTGTCAGTCATATTTTTAAGCATCTCAATAGTCCACCGGCCACGGCGAAATAGGTGCGAGTTATCAATAGCATATAATTTGTAGCCGTTTGATTCTTTACGCAGTAAAAGATTCTTGCGGTTTTCCGTACGATCGGGATTATGGAACAGATGGTCAAACAGCATTACACCGGCCATTTGTTCTTTATTTATTGCCCGGTGCAAGTTATATTTGGTTACATATCCGGCTCTATCTAAATACTCACAACCAAAATGCCAGCCCGGGGGTACCCCTGCCGCGCCCAGTCTTCTGCTCTTTTGCAGCAAATCCTGAGGGATTTGGATTAATCCTCCTGGCGGAAAACACAAATCCATCCATTTACCAAACTGGACAGCTAATAACTCATTTACCAAAACTTTAGCACCCAGCCGGTTTATTGTGAGCTTTACTACACAGACTTTAATTTTACCAGCATCGTTTTGGGCACGGAATAGCTGGGGAGATGTAGCTCCCAGCCCAACCGGACCAATGTACTGCAGTGCCCGAAACATTAGGGCCATCTCCTCTCTAGTGCCGAAACAGCTTATTATCCTTGTATCTAAACATCCTCAATTCGAAAACAATACCCAGGGACTTGATACATCCCTGGGTCGCTGTTCTCTATCCTTTCGAAGTAGTACCGCTTACCAGCCAACTGGCAATCCAACCGGTGGTAGTTCCATCCGGTAAGACTACTTTGTACCAACCAAAAGCCTGTTCTTTAACTGTTAAAGTAGTGCCTTTATTAACCTTGGCTACTACTGGGAAGTTAGTACCTGGACCTGTTCTTACATTAACAACATTGCCTGTTACTGTTACAGTTCCAGTAACACTTGTCGAAACTCCTGCGGTAGGAGTCATCGGACCAGTAACAATAACATTCTGCTCACCATAGCCTGCTATGTTCCCACCGCCAGTCTCGGCAGCGGACACACTTTCTTCAGTAAACTGACTAGCGCTGACATGGTCTGTGCCTACATTGCTGGCGGTTGTGCTTTCAACGATACCAACTTCATCTACAGGACTCAAGGCATAAACATCCATCTCGGTAGTAGTAACCACTCTGGCCCAAACTTTAAGTACAATCGTAATATGGACTTTACGCCTATCGTGGGCATCGTGATCGTGATGATGATCGTGATGGTGATCGTGATGATGGTGATGATGCTTATCAAAATCGTAGTCAACAAACTCAACCGATACATCGGCAGTAGCCTTCATATCAGGTTTAGCGCCGTCTATTCCGATGTCCCGTGTCCAGCGAATATGTTTCTTTTCAAAAGCGTGTACCGGCTGATTAGGTAAATCGGCCACATACATAACTTTTACTTCCAATTCGCCACGCACAACTACTTTATCGTAGATAACATCAACCTTAGTAATTTCCAACTCTTTTACATATACGTCAACTACTTGATCAATGTCTGGTTTCTGTGCCGGAACAAACATATCAAATTCAACTACCCGTTGCGCCATTTCGGCTCCTAGAACCTGTTCAACCTCTATGGTTTCCGGTCCCGGTTGCGGGCAGGTACAGCCGAGCTCGGAACTATCGGTAGTAGTAACGCCTGAGACTGTTTTTACTGTCGAATTTGAAGTGTCTGTCGAGCCTGAAGCCACCCTTGTTTTGTCGTCCATTTTTCCCCCCCCTTAATCAGACTATGCTTACCATTATCCTTTTGGTTTGGTAGGCAGGCCACCGGTATTGATCATAACTTCACGGTCGGTCATAACTTTGGCAGTTACTTTCAAAATTACCGATACATCAAATTCACGAAGACAATGGTGGTGGTGGTGATGGTCATGGTCATGGTCATGGTCGTCGCATTCTTCCTCAGTTGCAGCTTCTTCTTCTTCACAATCCATTGGCTCATGGTTCTTGTACTTATACGCACGGGTATGATCATCAACATCATAATCAACAAATTCGACAACTACGCTTGCCTCAGCATCCATTCCCCGGCGAGCACCCGGAACATCAATATCAAGAGTCCACCTATAATGTTTAATCTCTACAGCATGCACAGGTTGGTCAGGCAGACAAGCAACATATATAGCCTTAATCTCGAATTCGCCGCGAACAACCACTTTATCAGTGATAACATCAACGCTGTTTACTTCTACTTCTTTGACAAATACATCGACAATTTGCTCAATGGCGGGTTTCCTATCCGGAACAACTACGTGAATATCCAGGGCCTTTTGCTTTTCCGTTTCCCCAATTATTTGCCGCACGATAATAGTTTGCGGCCCAGTTTCCGCCCCTAAAGTACATTCTTTACTGGCTCTATCGTTCATGCAGATTCCCCCCTTTGTGTATTCTAGTTATATATATGCCTGCTCTAATTTTTATGTGACAAAAAAACTAAAAAATGGCAAGAAACAGCCGTTATTGCGCACAACTGCTATCGCAGGCAAACCCTAGATTATAACTATGATTCCCTTTAGAAAAACATGATTAGAAAACGGAATAATACGTAAAAAAAATAGGCTTGTCCTGCAGAAAAAATTAGCATTCTGTTGTTGAATAAAAAAAATCAGAGTGTTATGTCGAAACAACATAACACTTTTTGGATCTTTTTCATAGAATATAGCAGATGCCTCCCTTGGAAGGGAAAAACCAGTCATCTAAATAAAAGGAGGTAGTGCTATCAATGAAGTCTTATAAAAAGTCCCCTTATTGGAAATGCGATGACGAATATTCTAAGTGCGGCTGTAGTGAAAAAAGCGAAATGATGGATGAATGCCACGATATGGATATGTCTTGCTACGTTCCCAAAATGAAATGTATGCCGACAAAAGAGTGTGTAAAAACTTATAAATGTTACTATAAACTCTACAGGATGTGCACCTATCGTCTATACAAAGTATGCCCCTGCTGCGGCCACGAGTTTGACTACCATGCTCATCGCGGCGCTTGCCCTAAATGTATGTAAATTTAAAAAACCCGCGCAAAATCAATTGCGCGGGTTGTAAAATTTCTTTACTTATTTAATGGCTGATAAATTCCTGGACAACGTATGCTGAACCGGAAGAATCATAGCGAACACCAATACCTACGTCGGTATAGTTGGGGCTTAAAATATTGGCGCGATGACCGGAACTGTTCATAAACGCCGTTTCAGCGGTAGTTACATTGGTATTTACAGCCAGGTTTTCACCAGCATAGCGATAGCTGATTCCAGCTTGGCGCATACGGTCAAACGGGGACTGCCCTTCCGGGTTATAGTGAGAAAAGAACTTACGATTAATCATGTCACTGGCATATCCTTCGGCTAAATGAACCAGGCTATTATTAATTTTGAGTGCAGGCAGACCATTAGCTGCCCGGTCGGCATTTAACAGTTGAAATGCCTTGGTCTCGTCAGCGGTAAGTCCGGAAACAGATGGAGCAGTAGACCCGGTCGAGTTAGAAATAGAATTCGACGTATTAGAATTAGATATATTAGAATTGGAAGGAGTCGGAGAAGTTGAAGCAATGGGTTGAGTTGGGGTGCTAACTGTATCGGTATTTTTGGCCGGAGCCGAATGACTGCCACCCTTTTTACCGCCGGCCAAAACCGCCAATAAACCTAGCGCCACGATTCCACCAATGACTGCTGAATTATCACCGCTTTGTACAGACTCTTCTTCTACCGATGCCGCATAAGCCGAGGTAGCCCAGGCACCACCGAAAGAAGTTGTAACCAAAGACATTATTACTAATCCGAAAACTGTTTTTGTCAGGTACTTTTTAATTTGCATGGATTTCACATCAACCTACCTTTCAAGTTTTTTTAAAATATAGAAACATTGAAATTGGCATTTAGTTTACCAAACTGCAGTCACAGTTTGTAATTATGTAAATTCGACTCGTTAGTCAAAATTCCTGTTGATCACCTGCTAGCAATTTCTGTGTAATAAATAATCATTATTTATAACTAATCATTCGAGAAATAAAATTAGCACACTGAAACCTTGGTTTTTGGTAACACTATTGCCAGGAGGTGATTACATGGGCAATATTTATGATGACAATCAAAAGTCCTTACATGGGCCTTCCGGCCAAAAACAAACGCATCAAGGTCCCTATGGAGGCAAAAATGCCGATAATTTATCGAATAATAATGCATCTCAAGTCCTTCAGCCTACTAAAGATATTAAGGCCAGACCCAAACATCAATAAGACCTATCTTTTGCAAAATAAGCAAGATGTCCAGCATTTTGTAATGAAAAAGCCAGTTATGCGTTAGAAATAAGACTTAATAACAAGAAAGAATTTAAAGGCAACTTCTCTCAGTGCAAAACAAAAAGCAATGAGGACGTCAGTCACGACGTCCTCGTTGCCTTTTGTTTGTCATAATTAATATCGATTCACCCTGTTTATCGGCTTGTTCGATATGTTCAATATCACTTTCCGTCAACCCGTAGATTCGGTACACCAGCCAATTCAATTCTTTATATGTTCGCTTAAACTCTGCAAACAACTCCCCACTAGTCTTCGGTGCCTCTGTTTGACGGTACAGCCTGCAACTAAGCCTTTCCAGATGCTCTCCTAGTTTAATCAGACTGTCCCCGTACTGATAATCAATTATTAGCGGCATCTTTTCCACTGTTTCAATATCTACTTGAGCCATGGATCGCCCTTTTTCCAGCGTCACTGTTTGATAGTAAAAATTCATCATCCGAGAGTTAAGAATACACACTAAATACTCCAGACTAGCTTGCTTTTTTACTATTGCCAGAGAGTGTATATTATTCAAATGATACAAACCAGACCGATCAACGGCCGCAACCAACCTGTCACCTGTTTGCCTTAGGAAAATTTTAGGGATAGCCATAACTTCAGCATCCCAACCGCCTTTGTTTAATTTAGCCGGATTAACATCTAGCCAGTCACCTTGATAGATAAGTGCAAACGGAAGTACTTGAGAAGAAGATACTAATCCTTGCCGCCAGGATTCACTGTGCTTACTTTTGCTTTTTATATCGGCTTGAGTAGTAAGCGAGCGCATCCCTGTCCGTATTTTAGTAAATTCTTTGAAGGAATATGGTGCTTGTTCTATTTTGTCAATAATGGCTTTATCCCTGGGGTGAAAAAATAATCTAAACCGCTTGTATACCTGTTGGGAAAAGTATTCTTGCTTATATTGATAGGCTGCAACCGATGCGGCTCTACTATTTAGTTTATTTGCTGTAACTGTGGCAGCATCAGAACTTAGTCCAGCTTGTTTTTTTTGTAATACTGTAATTACGGGAATACCTACCATTACGCCACCAAATACGGGGCTGTCAATTAGGGTAAGTTCTTTAATATCACAAACCGCCAGCATATACTCACGGATCTTGGAGTAATATCGTCCCAATAGATAACTGTCAGGTGTTATAAAGCCAAGATATCCCCCCGGCTTCAGCGCCGCAATGCCTCGCTCAAAAAACAAGGCATAGTAACTGAGTTTATATTGTGCGGAGTGCGGATAATGGGCTCTTAAATATTGAGCCTGAACGGCAGGCATTTTGCTGACACGATTCAAGCCAAAGCTTATGTACGGCGGATTCCCAATAATATAATTATATTTTTGCGACCAAAAGGCAGCAAGCATCCCTGTAGCGTTGTCCTTACTATTTATAAGGTTAATTTCCTCTTCCCATTTAATTAAGCTATCACAAATAACTAAATTAGGCTTAACTCCGTCGGGCAATTGCTCCTGACCTTTTTCCTTAAGGCGGGTTTGAGCTTTCTCAACAGCCCAGGAATCCATATCTGCACCATACAAACAATGGCAAATAATATGATAGGGTAGATTTTCCTGACACCAATAGGAGTAACCGTCAAGGGAAGCTTCTGTCTCTCCATACTTAATGATATATTGTTGTTCGGCATATTGCCGCTGTAAAGCCGACAACTTGTCCGTAAACTTAGCCAGTAATAACTCATACGCCGCCACCAAAAAATTGCCGGTGCCACAGGCCGGATCGAGAATTTTGGGATTTGGTTCGTCTACTACATCATGTTTTGCCAAAGTCTGCTTAAGAATGTAGTCGACAATATGGATGGGTGTGTAAAAAACGCCAGCAGCTTTACGGTCAGCACGGTTGGAGTTGTACTCACTATTTTTTTGCACACTTGCCTCCCAGAAGGAAAATTATTACTATAAGGCGTAATTCGCCGAAACTTTATGGTTCCCTGTCAGAAGATAACAATTATATTTAAGAAGACGCGGTTCGCACCGATTACCTAATAGGCAAAAATCACTCTACCCGGCAATTAGATTAAAGCACTGACCATGAAAGAAAAATACGCCCACACGCGGGCGTATTGGTATCTATTTTATCGGTGTCTTGGGCATACCCAGCCGGAATTTTCCCCTGGTCTCTAATCCGCCTACACCATCTACACCGGTCACTGATGCCGTAATCGCATCACTTACGTCTACCGTTTTATTAATGGGAGTAAAAGCTACTTTTTCTGCAATAAACACCGGATCGTAGGCATGAATGAAGATACGGTTAGGCGAACTGGCGAAGTTTGCTCCTGAGGCCAGAATGGCTTCAAAATGGGATTGGCATGCCCCGGCAAATATAACTAAGTCATCGCGGGAGGGTTCATAAATCCGGGCCTTTTTTACTGCTGCAACAAAATGCTTGGAATTCCGGTAGTTATTAATATCATTTATATCCTTTTTCCCATGACCAGCAAGAGCATCATGCCCGGTAAGTACAAGAATATCCGGCCGCACCTCATGTAATAAATCCGCAATAGCATCGGCTTGTTTGGATTCTTCAACCCAACGGCCAACAGCTTCAATGTTCAGTTGGCTGTATGTCTTTAAACACATGTTGAGATATTCATCATCGCCATCTAAATGTAAGACCCGGCCGGGTACATCAAAAAAAGTAAATTTTTTTGTAGCTTCAGAACGCCTTAATTCAACCTGTTCCCGCTCACGGCTGCGCCGCATCATAACCCGCCGCATGGTATCATTGTGCATACTTTCCATGCGAACAACTTCATTACGCAAATGTTCCGCTTCAATCCGCTGCAGGTCATCAATCGGCGAATCAGCCATTAATCTGAGATGTAATCCTTTTAATACACAATGTGTTTGTTGAGTTTCATCAACAAATATATCAACAACTTTAAATACAATATCACCGCCATGAGACTTCCTGATCACCAGGTCGCCTACTCCAATGTCCACATTCATTCCCTCCCTTAGCTAGCGCCTATAACTATTACATACTACGTAGCGCCCAGCCAAAGTGCTACAAAATTATCCCTGTCGTGTGGCAAATGAGTTACCCTTACTATATACTATAGTGAGCCCCCCGTGAGGCCGCTTTACCCAATGATCCTAACACGCACTCTTACTCCGAGGTGATGGACGTGATTTGCGTGGTCGTTCCGGCCAAAAATGAGGGGGGGCGCATTACCACCGTATTGCAGAATTTGGGAACTTTGCCTGTCGATCATATCATCTTAGTGGCTAATGGCTCCAAAGACAGCACAATGCGCGAGGCTTTAGCAATGCGTCTCCCCAAGCTGCAGATTGTTTACTTCCATGAGGGTTTAGGAATTGACACTCCCCGCGCCATTGGCGCTAAAGTGGCGTTGGCTCTTGGCAGCGATGTCATCGCCTTTGTAGACGGAGACATGGTAGGCACCTTTAACGAAAATTTGATGGAACTGATTGACGGTGTGCTATTGAAGCATTTAGACATGGCTCTGACCAACTGCTATCCTTCTCCACCGCGCCATATCGAAAGATATAACCCTACGTTTCAGTGGCGGCTTAATCTCAATAAAGAGCTGGGGCTTGATAAAAAAATCAGTTTAGCCAGCCCAGCCCACGGTCCTCATGCTGTATCCCGCCGTCTCCTAGAAACAATTCCGCTACGAGAACTTGCTATCCCTCCTGTAACTATGGCGCTTGCCCGCATGCATAAACTGAAAATAGATGTTGCAACAACTATTCCTCACTACCGTTTGGGTTCATCGGTAAAAAATCAGATTCACACCAATAAAATTATTGATACCATTGTCGGTGACTGCCTCGAAGCCATTGCCGCTTTCCATGATCAGACTCGAAACCGCCAATGGCAAAACAAAACGTACTTAGGGTATCATGTTGACCGCCGGTTTGATTTATTAGAAATGTTTTTAAACGAAAAGCCCTGCTCAAAATGAGCAGGGCTTTCTCAATGACGTTTAGCCGGCGACTTAGCTTCAGGTAGGGTTAAAACCCTGCCTGAAGCTAAGTCTACATTATGAAATTAATGGGCGTTTGTCAGGTTTGTCCAGGCATTAGCAATAGCTGCAAATTCGTCAAGAGACAATTGCTCACCACGTCGCATGCCGTCAACATTAGCTTCTGTCAATACTTGTTCAAGAATTTCCTTATCAAGTCCACCGGCCTTTAAGGCATTAGCCAGCGTTTTCCGCCGCTGAGCAAACGCGGCTTTGACTACGCGAAAGAACATTCTTTCACTGGCTACCTGCACCGGTGGCGTAGTTCGTACTGTACAACGGATTACAGCCGATTCTACGGCAGGGGACGGAATAAAGGCTTTCGGCGGCACAATAAACATTATTTCCGGCTCAGTATAATACTGAACAGCCACCGACAATGCGCCATAGTCTTTGCCGCCTGGTTTAGCCACCATTCGTTCAGCGACTTCTTTCTGCACCATAGTTACCAGTAATTCGACAGGCAGGTGTTCCTCCAGGAATTTCATGATAATGGGTGTCGTAATATAATAGGGTAGATTTGCGACGAGTTTGTATTTTTCTTTGTTTATTTCCCGGGAAATGTCAATTTTTAAAATGTCGCCATGCACAACTTTGACATTATCATACCCTTCCAGCGTTTTAGCGAGTACATCTAACAAGCGGCGGTCAAGTTCTACTGCCGTAACGTCAGCACCCGCTTCGGCCAACCCCTGCGTCAACGTACCAATTCCCGGGCCAATTTCCAATACGGCATCCCCTTGGCTGACTTTAGCCGCCGATACGATCCCCTCGACGACATTGCCGTCTATCAGGAAGTTTTGGCCTAATTTCTTACTCATATGAATGCCAAAAGTTTTTAATATATGTAAGGTTACGTCTTTTTGCGCAATACGCGGCTTAATGGCCATAATGCGTTTCCTCCACAGCACCAGCTTGAACTCCATCAGTCTCTAAGCTCTTGATCGCTTCTTCAAATTCTTCACGGGTAACACCATAATTATTAAGGCGATATAAAAAGCCCTTAGCATTAGAATACCCGATTCCCAGCTTTTCGCCGACAACTGCCCTGCGAACAGTAGCATCCGGTACACCCGTTAATCTCGCAACAATAATATCCTGCCAGCTAAACTCATTCGACGGCTGCCAGTCCTGCAGCCGAACCTTGCTAAGCGCATCCCTTATCGCCGCCGGTGATGCCTGCTCAATACCGATATCATTGTTGGCATTAGCCAGCGCTCTGGGAACAAACGCATGCTTAGCCTCCGGGAACCGCTGAGTTAAGTATTTTCGAATCCGTTCCCCAGCACTGTCAGGATCGGTCAGGATAATAATCCCGCGCTTTTTATAAGCATCATCAATACGGCTAATAGTACGAGGCAACAGGTTAAAGCCTTCGGTCGCAATGCACTCAGCATCCACGGCCCGTCGAACAGCGACAATATCCTGTTTCCCCTCTACGACAATTACTTCCTTAATCATTTCGCACTCCAAAATTCATTATCAATAGGCAATATGAATATATTACCACAATTGTCAGGTTTTTATCTAGCTTTTTTATAAGAAAACCACCTTACGGCAATTTTCTTTGTCTTAGAAGTTTCCATCGACTGGTCCCGTCAATAGTTTGCCTTTTTGTTATTCTACAACTATCAGAAACAGTCATGTAAATCACTAACTCCCCCGTATCGCGTTAAAGCTTTGCATGCGGGTGGTGTGTTGGCAAAAGCGGAAGTCAAGCGCCATCGGTGGAGCGTTGTCAATACACCACCCGCATGCGCCTTCAAATTTCTTATTGCCAAAAACCATCATTAACTCACAAACTAGGGTTTACAAAAATTTCTTCAATAAGACCTGCTGCCACACATCCGATTACATTTATTATCAAAACAATACCTACTCCAACCCAGCTCACATTACCCATTTTTACCATTTCCGCTTCTTGGCTTTCAATTGTTGAGTACTTCGATTTTATATTGGCTATTTTTTTATTCACGTGCTTGTAATACAATTATTCCCGCAGGCGCCTAATAAGATTAATACTCCAATATTTATACTTTGACGCAAATTAATTGCAGTAAATGTTTCTATAAGATTAATTATTAACGACAATCCGGCTATTATCAGTGCATGTAAATACATTTTCCTATATCCTAGCCAAAAAAAACCTCCTAAACAACTAGACCAATTCCATCCCGCACTTTTATTAGGATCTTCGGACGCTTTCCATTTTTGTAAATAATAATCGGCATTCTTACCAACAAACAATCTAATTTGAGAATCATCAAGTCCCTGAACTGCATCTGATTTATCATTATCCATAATTGCCCTCCCAACTTCCAAGTAATCCACATATTTTACATTACATTCCAATATATCGTTTTGTCAACGCAAAACGTCTCTCAAATTGTCCATGCTCATTGGACAAAACTGCTCATGTATATAAAAAACCACCTCCCGGCGGTTTTCTAACTCCTATAAATTAAGCACATTCCAACAGCCGTTCCCATCAATGGTCAACTTCTTCTTATGATGGCAGGTAAGTGTTCCTCTGTGACCTACGCTGATTATTACTGTACCTGGCAGTCGCTCGCGCAGCAGGGTATAAAACGCACGCTCGGCCGGTTCATCCATAGCTGAAGTTGCTTCATCCATGAACAACCATTTAGGCTTTTGAATAAGCGCCCGGGCAAAAGCAATACGCTGTTGTTCACCTAACGACAAAACGTGTGACCAGTCTTCTAGTCGGTTAAGGTTTCCCCTTAACCAATCTAACTTACACAGAGCCATAGCGGCACCGATTTCTTCATCGGTTACTTGCCGTTTGGAACCAGGGTAGAGCAATACCTCCCGTAACGTCCCTAACGGTAAATAGGATTTCTGCGGCAAAAACAGGAAGTCCTTTTTCTGAGGTACCGCCATAGTCCCCTGAGCATACGGCCATAAGCCGGCCAGGGTCCTTAGCAACGTACTTTTACCGCTGCCGGAAGGGCCGGCTACCAGTAAGGATTCACCGCTAGACAGAGACAAACTAAGATTTGACAATAGCGGGCGTCCCCCTGGCAAGCAGACACTAAGACCAGAAACAACCAGCTGTTGCGCCTCGGTCATTTCAACTTTGGCACCGATTCCAGATAATTCTCCTACTTTATGCATATTGCGGACAAAACCGGTAAGCCGTTCTACCACCGACTTCCATTCGGCCAGCAAGGGATAGCTATCAACAAAGAAAGATAAAGCATCCTGCACCTTGCCAAACGCCGACATTGTCTGCAGTAAGCCGCCTAGTTGCATCTCTTTGGCAAAATAACGGGGGGCGGCAACCAGGACAGGAAAAATGATAGCTATTTGTCCATACCCGGACGTAAACCAAGTCAATTGTTTCTGCCGTTTCATAAATTTTCGGAAGTTATCAACAACACAGGCGAATCTGCCCAAAAACAATTTTTCTTCCCGGGATTCCCCGCTGTAAAAAGCAATGCTTTCGCAGTTTTCCCTTAGCCGGACCAAACTAAAACGGAAATCAGCCTCATACCGCTGTTGATCAAAATTTATTTTTATTAACGGCTTGCCAATTTTATGAGTTAGCCAAGTTCCTATTACAGCATAAAAAATGGCAACCCACACCATATATCCAGAAATATCCACCTGCATGCTGCCAAACGGTATTGTGAGTATACCTGACAGCTGCCACAGAATAGCTACAAATGCAGCTAAAGTAGCAATTGCTTTTAATAGACCCATCGACAGCCTAAGCGTATAGTTGGTAAATAGCTGCAAATCCTCACTAATCCGCTGATCGGGGTTGTCGGTATTATTATCAACAAGCAGAAGCCGGTAATAGGTTTGGTTTTGCAGCCAATTAACCAGATACTTTTTTGTCAGCCAGCGACGCCATTTTATCTCCAGCTTTTGCTGAAGATATAGCTCATATACGGCTACAATAATAAAAATAGCAGCCAAAATGCTGAATTCGCCTAAAGCGCTGGAAAACTCCTCTTTGTCAAGGTTTTGCAGAGCGTTATAAAAACGATTATACCATATATTAAATAGCACCAATAAATAAACATGTGCCAGATTAAGCGTCACAATTACCGCAGTTAACCCCCATGCCTGTCCCTTTTCTTCAGAGCACCAATACTCGCGGATAAGCTGCCAACTGTCTTTGAGAAAGGCACAGTTCATACCAGACAATAGCACCAGTCCTTTCGTTTACTAATGGTAAAATTTGTAATTTATATATTCGATGTAACTTGGGCTATCCCTTCCGACAAAAGAAAATATCAGTCTTGCCTCAGGAGACTGAAGAAATTACTGCTTGCATCAGGCCTTCCCAACAACAGTAGCATGTTCCTTTAATACAGGCGAAAAGTTAATTTTGTCTAGAAATAGAAAATAGCAGGGTCTAAAACCCTGCTATTTTCTACTCTAAAACATAAACTTTTACTGTCCGGCGGCCAAATCGCCAAGCTTCACTTGAGCTTTCTACACATAAGTCAATCTTGTCGCCAACAATGGCGCCGCCTGTATCTGCTGCCAGTGCTAATCCATAGCCAGGTATAAATACACGAGTACCGAGCGGAATAACATCTGGGTCAACGGCAACAATTCCGTGCCGGGCTGCGATACCAGTGGCCGTCAGCCCTTGGGCTGAGCCATCGGTAGGCAGATAAGCAGTTGCTTCCATGTAGTGGATATTCCGGAAGCGCATGGCACCCCGTGAAGTATCAACGGTATCCCTTGTGCCTACCCGGATAATCTGCGGTTTGGAGCTTACGGCTACAATTTCTGAAAGTACATCTGTGGAAACTTTAATACCATCTTCAAACTTTACGCGTACAGTGGCTTTTTTGAGACCATTTTCCCCGGCCTGCATAGTTTCCTCCACCCCTTTTTCCAAAGTAGAATCAGGTTGGCGGACAACTTGGTACAAATCGGGAAGTTCCTGTTCTTCAATTTTTTCACTCAGCGTAACAGCTCTGATGTTCATGCCGGCAACCGGCCTGGCATCATCTCCTGGTATTAATTTTACTTTTTCCTGAGGTATTCCTAGTTGATCGGCAACTTCGCGCACGGTCGGTTTGCCAGTAATCAAATTCATGGTTTTACCCTGATAGATTACAGACACCGGTACGGCACGAAATACTTCGATGACGGTACCGTTATCAACACTAGGTGTTGATAACCTGATTTCATCATCAGAGCCAATCGTAATTCCTGCATTATTTAAAATTCTATGAGGAGTCTTGTACAGGGTATTTACAGTGTATTTTTGACCATCTGCCATAATATGTACTTTCTTGTATGCCCAAACAAATCCGGTTGCCAGCAGTGATGCCAGTAGTAATGCGATAATCAGCACTACTTTGCTTTGCCTGTATTTTACCAATACAGACTTTCCATCACTCATGAGTAACCCCCTTTCTGTGAGCCCTGAAATTATAACATAACATGGTTTTTAAGTCAAATCACGACAACTTTTCAACCATATTTAACCCACCTATTACCAGGAGTATTACCATTTTCTGGTAAAATTATACCAAAATAAAAATTCGGTGAATATTACTATTGTAAAATATTCACCGAAATTCCAAATTATTCCTGCTTGTATGCTTTTTATTTTTATTTTTCTATAAGGTAGACTAACCTTCAGGTGGAATTAAACCCCACCTGAAGGTTAGTCATTGGATAAATCAGCCTAAAATCCCAAACAGACGCTTGGTATTTGCGGTTGCCGCTTCTGCTAGCGCCTCAAAATCCATTCCGCGAACCCGCGCTACTTCTTCTGCCGTAAACTTTACATGCGTCGGTTCATTGCGGCGTCCCCGGTACGGCTGCGGCGTCAAGTAAGGGCAGTCTGTTTCTACTAATATCCGTTCCAGCGGAACAGAAGCTGCCACTTCCTTGAGTTTACCATCTTTTGCATAGGTAACCGGTCCGGCAAAAGAAACATAAAAACCAATCTTAATTACTTCTTTTGCCATTTCCGAACTTCCGGAAAAACAATGCAGCACCCCAGTCAAACCTTTCGCTTCCTTTTTAAGGATTGTCATAACATCTCCATGGGCATCCCGGTCATGAATAATAATGGGTTTACCCATTTGGCGTGCCACATCAATATGGCGAACGAATACCTGCTGTTGAACGTCACGTGGTGACATATCGTAATAATAATCAAGGCCAATTTCGCCGATAGCCACTACTTTAGCCAGCGAGCTCCAAACAGCCAACTGTTCGTAATCATGGTCCTTGGCCTCTTTGGCATCATGCGGATGGATACCGACAGCTGCATAAACCATATCATGCTCTTGGGCTAAGGTAATCGACCGGGCTGACGATTCCATACAGGCACCCGCATTTAAAATACCCACAAGCCCGGCTTCAGCCGCCCGTTTTATAACTTCATTCCTGTCCTCGTCAAACCGGCTATCGTCGACATGGGCATGCGAATCAAATAGCATATTACTTCACCTTACTGCCTGGAGGCATATCGGCAGTAACCAATTGCAATTTATCATCACAAGACGCAGCAAGTACCATACCACGGGATTCTATGCCCCGGATTTTTGCAGGTTTCAAGTTAACTACCATAACAACGTTTTGGCCAACAAGTTGTTCCGGCTCATAGTGTTTTGCAATACCAGAGATGATCGTCCGTTGTTCATTGCCCAAATCTACAGTTAACAGCAGAAGTTTATCAGCCTTTTTCACCTTTTCGGCAGCCAACACTTTGGCTACTCTCAGATCCACTTTGGCAAATTCATCGATGGTGATTTCAGGTGTTGCCGGTGTTTCTTCAACCGGAGCCTGCGGCGCAGGAGCAGTTGTTGTTTCGACCGGCTTGGTTTCAGCCTGATTAGCTGACTGTTCTTCAATCCGCGGGAAGATAGGCTCAGGTTTGCCAACAACCGTACCGGCCGGCAAACGACCCCAAGCCTGGGCTTCTCCTAATGTTATGCTGGCAAAGTCAGTTTTTAGACCAAGCTGCTGCCATATTTTCGCGGCAGTAACCGGCATAAAGGGCGAAATCAGGATAGCTGTCATTCTTAGCACCTCGGCTAAATTGTACAGCACGGTATTCAAACGGCTTTTTTTCGCCGGGTCTTTAGCCAATGCCCACGGACCGGTTTCATCAATATATTTGTTGGTACGTCCAATGAGCGCCCATACTTCTTTGAGGGCCACATTTATATCCTGATGCTCCATATGTTTTTCATATTGGGCAGCAGTAGTACGGGCAAGTTCAATAAGCTCCTGGTCAATAGCCTCAGTTTCACCCGAAGCTTCGATTACACCATTATTAAAGCGGCCAATCATGCTCAAGCTGCGGTGCAGCAAGTTGCCCAGATCATTGGCTAAATCAGCATTAATCCGGTTAATCAACGCATCGCGCGAGAAATTGCCGTCAAGACCCAGGGTAATTTCCCGTAGCAGGAAGTACCGGATGGCGTCAGGGCCAAATTCGTCAATAAGGGCTACCGGATCAATTACATTGCCTTTGGATTTGGACATCTTGTCGCCCTCGACTACCAGCCAGCCATGTCCGTATACCATTTTCGGCAGTTCCAGACCCAGAGCCATCAGGATAACCGGCCAAATGATCGAATGGAAGCGAACAATTTCTTTACCTACTAAATGAATATCGGCAGGCCAATATTTGTCGAATTTTTCTCGGTCGTTAAGATAACCGGCGGCTGTTATGTAATTGGTTAACGCGTCAAACCAAACGTAAACAACATGCTTAGTGTCAAATGGAACCGGGATACCCCAATCAAAAGTCGTACGCGACACGCATAAATCTTCCAAACCGCCTTTAATGAAATTAATCATCTCATTACGACGAGAGGTTGGCTGAATAAATTCAGGGTTTTCTTCTATATATTTGAGTAAACGATCCTGGTATTTGGACATACGGAAGAAATAACTTTCTTCCTTAACTATTTCTACAGGACGTCCGCAGTCCGGGCATTTACCGTCAGTAAGCTGGCGTTCAAGCCAGAAAGTCTCACAGGGTGTGCAATACCAACCTTCATATTCGGCCTTATAAATATCGCCCTGATCGAAAATCTTCTGAAATACTGCTTGTACTAATTCATAGTGCCTGGCTTCAGTAGTACGGATAAAGTCGTCATTAGAGATATTGAGTTTCTCCCATAAATGTTGGAAGGAAGCAACAATCTTATCAACATATGCTTGCGGCGTTGTTTTGTTTTCTTCCGCCTTGCGCTGAATCTTTTGTCCATGTTCGTCAGAGCCTGTCAGAAAAAATACGTCAAAGCCGGCCATCCTTTTGTAGCGGGCAATAGTGTCGGCAACAGTAGTACAATATGCATGACCTATATGCAACCGGTCACTGGGGTAGTATATGGGCGTGGTAATATAAAAAGGTTTTTTCGACATAATGTCCTCCTTTATTTAACTTTTTATTTGTATTTTACCAATTATAGATATTGGCAAAATCAATGTCAATAGTTGTATTTTTCGACATAAAGTAGTATTATATGACAAGTAATAGTAAATTTATGCAAGCTAAATTCATTTTTTTTAAAAAAATATTCATATTTGTAAAAAACTGGGTTGACATGCTTTGTAATATTTGGTATTATTTAGTTGAGCGGGTTTTGTCGAATCTTGTTTGATTGGATACTTTTCGAAAATAATTTATTATGTATATGTAGGAAGGGGAAAAAAAAATGAAATCAACTGGTATTGTACGCAAAGTGGACGAGCTGGGTAGGGTAGTTATTCCTATCGAATTACGCCGCACTCTGGATATCGAAGAAAAAGATGCTTTGGAAATCTATGTCGACAGCGACCGTATCATTCTCCGGAAATATGAGCCAGCTTGCGTTTTCTGCGGCAATGCTGCTGATGTAACCAACTTCAAAGGCAAAAACGTATGCAAAGACTGTCTGGACTCCATGGGTCAACGCGCTGTATAATTTAATTTAAGTTACTTTCGAGAATAGTTTGGTAAACCTGTCTTTTAGGTAAACCTTTTTGAGACGCCACTTCACGGATGGCGTCTTTTTTATTTACCCCCCGGCTTATGAGTTCTGCCACAGCTTGTACAATGTCAAGCCCGACCAGACTATCAGCTTCCTGAACCGTCTCTATATCACCATGGCTACCTGCTACAATCAGAGTAAACTCACCACGCGGCTGGTTTTCGACAAAATGTTGTATGACAGTTGTTAAACTTCCCCTTATAAACTCCTCAAACTTCTTGGTCAATTCTCTGGCAGCTACCGCCGGACGATCCCCAAAAACATTGGTAATCTCGTCTAAGGTATTGCGTACCCGGTGAGGAGCTTCATAGAACACCATAGTATAAGGATGTTTAGCCAGTTTGGCCAGCAGTTCCCGCCGGTGTTTATTGGTTTTTGGCAGAAATCCAACAAAAGTAAACATAGTGGTATCCAAACCGGACGCAATCAGTCCTGTAAGGGCCGCGTTTGCGCCAGGCAGCGGCACAACCGGGATATTTTCCTCAATCGCCAGACGGACTAAATCCATACCAGGATCTGATATGCCAGGCATACCGGCATCGCTTACTAAGGCTATATTATCCCCGCGTAAGAGCCGGTTAATAATCCCCGGGCCGCGTTCTGCCTTATTATGTTCATGATAACTAATCAGCGGAGCATGAATATCAAAATGATTGAGAAGTTTGATGGTATGCCTAGTATCTTCGGCAGCAATGGCTGCCGCTTCTTTTAAAATCCGCACCGTTCGGAAAGTCATATCCTCCAGATTTCCGAGCGGTGTTGGGCATAAAAACAATGTACCTGGCTGCGTCACAGAATCACCTGTCCTACTTATAAAGCTCATTAATATCTTCACTATACTTTCCATCTGTAGTATATACAATTAATGGCGGCAATACATCTATTCCCGGATTTGCCCCACGTACCCCTTCAATCAGTACCATGTTGGGCTTCTTGTTTACAGCCGGATAGACAAACTGCAACCGTTTGGGTTCAATTCCTGCCTGACACATAGCCACTGATATCTCGGCCAGTCGTTCTGGCAGATGTACCATGGCAAACCGGCCGCGGTACTTAACAAGGTATTTGGCTGCAGCTACAACCTCTGCTAAATTTGCCGTCAATTCATGCCGCGCCACGGCCACCTTATCGTTAGGGTTTATGTAACCGCCTCCCACTGGCCGGTAAGGCGGATTAGAAACAATTAATTCAATACTGCCGCTTGGCATATATTCTTTAACCTGACGCAAGTCTCCATTAAGAATAGTAAACTTGTCCTCTAGACCATTTAAGCGCGCCGAACGGCGCGCCATGTCGGCCATATCGGAATTTATTTCCAAGCCGGTAACGGTACCAGCACCTCTTGCCAAGAGCAGCAGACCAATCACTCCTGTGCCGGTTCCAAGATCGGCTACTGTACTCCCTGGACGCACACTGGCAAAATGAGCCAGGAGAACCGCATCCAGGGAAAAACAGAACTGGTCAGGGTGCTGAATAAGTTTTAAACCGTTAATGATTAGATCATCTATACGTTCCCCAGATTTTAGCGTTAATTCTCCTGGTTCCATTATTCCTTTTCCACTACTTCATCCCAAGGAATAATCAACGTCTTTCCTTCTGCCAAACTAATCGTTGCTGTCCGCTTCTGCTGGTTAATGGAAATTACCTTACCTTCACCATCTATGGTAATAACTTCTTTACCCACAGTAGGCGGTGCAATCTTTTTGGCACAACATCCACCATAACAGTCATTTTCATATTTGAGACAGCACATCAGCCGCCCGCAAATACCGGAAATTTTAGTTGGATTGAGTGATAAATTCTGGTCTTTGGCCATACGAATGGACACAGGTTCAAAATCACCCAGGAAAGTAGCACAGCACAGTGAACGGCCGCAGCAGCCAATACCATTCATTAGTTTAGCTTCGTCCCGTACACCAATTTGCCTAAGTTCAATTCGGGTGCGAAATACACTTGCCAAATCCTTCACTAGTTCACGAAAGTCAATCCGACCTTCGGCGGTAAAGTAAAAGATAATTTTATTAACATCAAAGGTGTACTCTACATCCACTAAATTCATTGGCAGCCCATGGGTCTGGATTTTTTGTTCACAGATTTTGAAAGCTTCTTTTTCCTTCTTCCGGTTGTCTTTGACCTTTTCCTCATCTTCGGTCGTGGCGAGCCGCAGCACAGGTTTAAGCGGGGCAACAATTTGACTTTCTGCTACCTCGCGCGGACCAATAACTACATCGCCGAACTCAAGCCCTCTTGCAGTTTCCACAATCACATGGTCATCCGCTTTAATATCCAACCCGCCTGGATCAAAATAATATATTTTACCCGCCTTTTTAAAGCGGATACCTACTACTGTCAGCATACTAAATCTCCTTTTTCCGGCATATCTCTTAATTTTATTAATAGTTCTTCGATCGCTAATCGTGTATTGGCATTACCGCCAATGGCACGAATGGTATCTTTGACAGCAGTTATGGCCGCCAAGCTGCGCCCCTCTGACCAGTCTGGCGCCCACTTAGCGAGTTGCTGCCCAAGATCAATATTATATATTAGTTGTTGACTATAGCCACCGGCTATCATTAGTACATCACGAAACAAATACAAAAAAAAGTCCATCGTGGTTAACAGTTCTTTAGTTTCCAGACTATCTAGTTTGGTAGCCTGATCCCAAACTGCTGTCATATCTTTGTTTTGGAGACTATCGAAAAGATGTACAGCCATATCCCGGGCGGCTAGTCCTTGGGGTTCCAACAGGGTTAGCGCCCTTCCCATCCTTCCACCGCTCAAACGGGCAGCCACCATGGCCGCCTCCGGGTTAAAACCTTTATTAACAAGTGCCAGCTCCAGTTCTTCGACAGGAAGCGGATGAAACCGAATTTGACGGCATCGGGATAAGATTGTTGGTAACAGCGGCTTTAAAGTTCCTGCCACCAAAATAAAAACAAAACCGGGAGGCGGCTCTTCCAATAATTTGAGCAAGCTATTAGCCGCCTGAACAGTCATAAGCTCAGCATCTTCAATAAGACACACCCGCCCAGGACTAACAGAAGGAGCCAAGGACGCGAAATGCTGCACCGCACGAATCTGGTCAATTTTAATGGCCGCTCCGTCCGGGCGAATCAAGGTAAAGTCGGGATGGGCGCTGCGGTCGTACAGCAAACAAGACTGACACTGCCCACAGGGTTTACTGTGGTTGTCGGTACATAAAATGCCGCCTGCTAATAGTTGAGCCGTCAAACTTTTCCCAATACCTGCCGGTCCGGTAAATAGTAAGGCATGCGGCAGCTTGCCGCTGGACAGCATAGCTTTACACAGGCTGACGGCATTCGGCTGGCCAATAATATTATTCCACTGCATAACCATTAGGTGTACAAGTCAACTAACATACCGCGAACCGCATCATGCTTAGACATAATCGACAACTGCCGTTCTTGTCCAACCCGCACATCTTCCGTCATTTCCGCCAGCTTTTCGTCAATTTTCCTAATGGTAGTGAACATTTTCTGGCGTCCATGTCGATCCCATCCGCCACGGGATTCTACAGTATACATGCGGGAAACGGCCTCACCGATAAATTTGCGTACATATTCCCGGTAGGTCTTGAGCTCACTGTAGGTCGGCATATGGGACAACTTCTGGCCACTTTCGTCGATTTTTGCCAGGTATTCCTGTAAACGTTCTGTGTACTGGCTATCCTGACTTCGCCTTAGGTCAGCGGCAAAAAAATCGCCGGATTTTTCGACCTTATTACCAGGTTCGCGGTCTGGCAATAACGGTTGACTACTCAAGCCAAAACCATTTACTTTCATGCTCATCTAATTTATCCTCCTGCCTTCTAATTCCAGGGCAGATAACATTCCTTCTTATCCCTTAAATTATATATGTTTTCTTTGAAATAATCAAATATTTGGCAAATATAGTATCGAATAAAAACTCACAAATAATAAGAAAATCATCGACAGATTTTTATTAAACTCTGCCGATGACTTTAATTGCTATTTGATAAAGTTCCTCGTGAATGTCTTCAATACTCTTTATCTGCCGGTCAAAGGCACAATTCACCTTGTGCCAGCCAAACTTCTCCGCTACTTCACAAGCATTGGTAAAACAATGCGCTAAATACTCACTGTTTTGCTCATGAATGTCTTTGCCATTGCCTGCCTTATTTTCCCGCCCACGCATTAGCTCCAAGCTGATGTCCGGCGGCATAGCCAAGAAAAATACTTTATCCGGAACAGGTAACCCGCACTTGGTAAACTCAAAATCCCACAGCCATTCTAAGTACTTTTCTTTCTCGACCGTATCCTTAATTTTGGCAGCTTGATGAATCATATTGGAAGTAGTATACCTATCGGCAATAACAATACCGCCGTTTAGATAAAAATCTTCCCAATCTTTTTTATAGGAAGCAATCCTGTCGACCGCGTAGAAAGTCGAAGCTGCATAAGCATTAACATCTTCCGGTTGGCTGCCAAAATCGCCGTTTAAATACATCTTAACTAACGCCGAGGACTGGCTCTGGTAATTGGGATAATCCACCTTACGCACATTTAATCCTTCAGCGGTTAGCCTGGCTACCAGCTTGCCGGTTTGAGTAGCCTTGCCGCTACCATCTGTACCTTCAATAACAATTAATTTACCGCGCATGCCGCCTCCGTTAATCCACTACTTTAATAGTATTGAGTAAATAGTCTTCCGGGCCGGAAATATGCATGTCAGCACTTTGCAAAACATGACAATAATCAATAATTTCCTGCGTGATTTTTTCTCCCGGGCACAGTATCGGAATACCTGGTGGATAGAAGGTAACAATTTCGGCGCAGGTCATGCCTGCAGCGTCATTAAAGGGCACCATACACGTATTGCCAAACAAGGCATCACGCGGCGATCTAACCTGCTCAGGCGGCGTAGGATATTTACCTGCCTCATAAATCCTGCTGATGGCGGAGAAATCACGGGTGCCTTGGTGGCTTGCCGCCAAATCCCGCAAGGCAGACACTAGCGCCTCCACTTCCCGTTCACTGTCTCCCAAGGTTATCAGGAAGAGAATATTATAGACATCAGATAGTTCTACCTGAATTTTATATTTTTGCCGCAGTATCCGTTCGGCTTCTGCTCCTTTTAGCCCCAATCCCTTTACAGTAACGGTAACTTTAGTCGCATCTATGCTATGTACACCAGGATTACCCAATTTTTCTTCACCAAAACAATACAATCCCGGAATCTTGTTTATTTCTATCCGTGCTTTGTTGGCTAAATCAACTGCCTGCTCAATAAGTTCCCGCCCTTGGGTAGCCATTTGCATTCTGGCGACATCCAGAGAAGCCAGCAGGATGTAATTAGGACTTGTCGATTGTACCAGTTGCAGCATAGCTTTAAGTCGTGGCACCCTTATCTGGCCTTCCCGACAATGTACCAGCGAGCATTGAGTAAGAGCCCCGATAATTTTATGAGTACTCTGGGCGACAATATCGGCTCCGGCATCTAAAGCCTGTACCGGCAACCGGTCTGAAAACTTAAGATGCGGTCCATGGGCTTCATCAACTACAACAGGAATATTATAGTTATGGACAATATCAACAATTTTTTTAAGGTCGGTAGCTACTCCATAATAGGTGGGGTTAATAATAAGCACACCTTTGGCATCAGGATGCTGCTGTAATGTCCTGGCAACAGTTTCCGGGGTAACCCCCATAGCCAGTCCCAACTCGTTATCGACTTCCGGTTGCATAAAGACCGGGATAGCCCCGCTTAAAATTATGCCGCCGATAATTGACCTATGGGCATTGCGCGGCACAATAACCTTATCTCCGGGACCGGCAATTGTAAGAATCATGGCATAAATGCCACCGGTTGTACCGTTAACGACAAAATAGCTATGGTCGGCGCCATAAAGATCAGCTGCCAAGTCTTGTGCAGCCTTAATCGGCCCGTGCGGTTCATGCAAATCATCTAACTCATACATAAGCGCCAAATCCAACGCTAACGTGTCACGCGGCACAACATCGGCAAATACCTGATGCATGCCTTTACCCATTTTGTGTCCGGGTGTATGAAAAGGAATTACTTTGTCATGTACATATGTATTCATAGCTGCCAGTAATGGCACTTTGGTCTGATCTAGCACGCCGCCACCACCTTTACATTATTCACTTAGTATTCCCTTGTAGACTGTAAATATTTTAGCACACGCTTCCCCTTGGTACAAGATTCCAGAAGAAATAAGCTGACATTAATTACAAATGTCAGCTTGCAAAATCTATACGGTTATTCCTTACCTTTTCATTTTCATCCCTATCCTGATTACCTGACAAATACGAGTAGTTCCTTGTTCGATTAGTTCAGCAGCGTTTGTTATACATTCTTCCAAAGACATCGGTTGCGGAATTATGCTGGCAGCAGCGTCAATTCCCTGCGCAAACACATCCTCATAACCTTGCCCCAAACCGCCTGACAGACAAAGTACCGGCACATCATACGCTTTTGCTATCCTTGCTACACCTACCGGCGCTTTACCAAAGGCGGTCTGAAAATCGGTTCGCCCCTCACCGGTAATTACTAATTGAGCCTGTTTGACTAATCCTGCAAAACCTGTTGTTTCCAAAACAATTTCCACACCCGGACGCAGCTGAGCATTGGTGAAAAATAAGAGTCCGGCACCCAATCCACCGGCAGCTCCTGCACCAGGATTATTAGCAATATCCTTACCTGTAGCTATTTTAGCTACTTCGGCAAAATGCCGTAAATTGTCATCCAATTCCTTAATGATTTCGGGTGTCGCGCCTTTCTGAGGACCATAAACTGCCGAGGCCCCTTTTGGACCGCATAGAGGATTATCGACGTCGCAGGCAACCAGAATTACCGTCTCGGTCAGCCGCGAATCCATTTCGCTAAGTTCAATGCGGGCTAAAAGGTTAAGCACCCCGCCGCCATAGGCTAGCTCCTTTCCGGCTGCGTCGAGGAATTTTATCCCCAGCGCCTGTGCCATACCTACACCACCATCATTGGTAGCACTACCACCAATACCGATAATAATTTTTCGCAAACCCCGATCAAGTGCCGCCTTTATCAGTTCGCCTGTCCCGTAAGTGGTAGTCAGACGCGGATCGCGTTTTTCTGCAGGCACAAGGGGCAAGCCGGACGCCGCAGCCATTTCAATTACGGCAGTTTCACCGTCGCCCAATATGCCCCAGCAGGCTTTAATTTTGTCTCCCAACGGCCCCGTTACGTCTTTATAAACGATTTCCCCACCGGTCGCCATAACCAAGGCCTCAACTGTGCCCTCGCCGCCATCGGCTATAGGCACTTTTATTACCTCCGCTTCCGGAAATACCCTTTTGATCCCCTTCTCCATGGCGTTAGCAACACCAATCGCCGATACACTTCCCTTATAGGAATCAGGAGCAACTACAATTCGCATAAAAATCCCCCCAATTTTTCTATTATCAACATTACTTCTACGATTACGATTCATCTTCTTCTACCTAAACACTATATACATTGCGATTAAAAATAGCCATAATGGCTCTGTGACGAAATAGCGTATTAGTAAAGTATCTAATGAATAAAACTGAACTATCTTATATAATAAAGTATATATAGCCATTTGGCCATTTCTCTTATGAGGTAAAAAATCATGCTTCTTACCAGCGATTTAGCGCAACAAATCGTAGATAACATTATGCCTATCGCCCAACAAAACATCAACATCATGAACAGTCAAGGATTTATTATCGGCTCCGGTCATAAACACCGGCTGAATACGTTTCACAAAGGAGCCGAAGACGTCATCGCCAGCGGCCAAGTTGTCGAAATTAGTCAGGACGAACTTGCTCTTTACCCTGGCGCGCTTCCCGGCCTCAATATGCCAATAACCTTAAACCAACAGGTTGTGGGTGTTGTCGGAATATCTGGCGACCCTCAGATTGTCAGAAACACAGCTAAAATGGTTAAAATGGTTACCGAGTTAATATTAGAACGCGAACTACTACGCGAAGAATTTCGCTCGCAGTCACAATTGCAGGAGCATTTTGCGGCATTGCTATTATCTGACCAAGCAGCCGGCAACTATGATAAATTGTTTAAAACCGCAAAACTGCTGCAATATCAGCTTGAATTGGCGCGCGTAGTATTAGCGGCAGATGTCAAACCTCTTTTAGAGCAAGCCTTTCATAATTATGGCCCGAGTGACCTTGTTTCGATTAGAACCAAAGAAAACCTGCTCCAGCTAATTTCCGATTCGCCGTCCATAACAGCGCAAGACCTTGTAGTCTTTCTTGAAAATAAATTAGTGATCTTAAAGCACTTTCCTGCCGGCACTACTGAAATAATCCAAAGAGAATGGGCTGCCGACCTTCATCATCTGCTTTATATTGCCAGCAGCCAAACACCGCTGCAAGTGGGACTTGGCAGTCTGGCCCAAGCCTATACCGACCTAAATCAGTCATACCAGGAAGCTCTATTTTCGCTTGCTTGCAGTAAGGGCTCGGCAATAGCCGCTATCTATGATTTTGATATTTTAACAGCTTATCTTATTGGTAAAATCCGTAATACACCGTCCTGCCAACCCCTTAATGAAACTAAAACCAAGCTGGAAAATGGTTTCTCCCGGAAATATGACATGAAAAACACCGTTGTTTGTCTTCTAAATAACCATTTAAACATTAGCAGCACCGCAAAAGCACTGTATGTTCATCGCAATACCCTGTTATTCCGCCTTGAAAAGCTCAGAGAAGCCACAGGACTTGACCCTTGCCGCTACTTAAATCACGCCATACTCTGTAAAATAATTTTTGATGATTAAGCTAAAGAAAACACAGATCCGCCGAGCCTTGGTCAGCAAAGAAACTCGCTTTTGCACATATCCTATTTTAGAAATAGTTGTACTTTCTTAGGATATAGTAAATTTACCAGGATTTTAAAAGAGGAAGTCATCTCCATTACCCGAGATACTCCCTCTTTTATTTTTCTGTTTAGATATTAACCTACTACTTGGGCAATCAGCATAATTCCAGCTAGCCCCAGTACAGCAGCTACTGTCGTAGCCAACGTATACGTCCTGAACATATGCGGCAATGACATTCCGAAATATTCTTTAACAATCCAGAAGCCAGAATCATTTACATGGGAAAAACCAATCGCACCAGCGCCAATTGCTACGGCAATATAGGCGGGATCTATGCCAGGGTATGCCTGAAGCACGGGAGTAATAATACCGGCAGCAGTCATCATGGCAACCGTTGCCGAGCCAACAGAAAACCGCATAATAATTGCGACAATCCAGGCCATAATTAACGGACTCATATGCATACTTGTCAATACTTTGGCAATCTCATTGCCCAAGCCACTGTCAATAAGAACCTTGTTGAAGGCACCGCCGCCGCCGATAACCAACAAAATACCGGCAACAGGTCCAAAACATTGTTCAGTAAAGGCTGTTAATTGATTCATAGTAAAACCGCGGGCAAAACCAAGTGTATAGTAGGCAACAAATACCGAAATGAGCAGTGCGGTAATTGGGTTGCCTACAAAATTCACCAGCGGCATAATGGTCGCATCCTTAGGAACATTAAGCTCAATAATCGTTTTTGACACCATAATTAAGAGCGGTAGTAAAATAGTAAGCAAGGTAATACCAAACGGCGGCAGCTTAGCGTCAAGTGTCCGCTCGCTTTTCGCCAAATGAGCCGGAGGTTTAATATCCACTTTGCCACCGAAAAGATTAATAAAGACCGGGCCAGCCAAAGCAGCCGCCGGAAACCCTACTAGTAAACCATACATAATAACCTTACCCACATCCGCCTTAAGCGACAATGCAATAGCCATTGCGGCCGGATGGGGTGGAACAATACAATGCACAGTCATAAGTGTTACGGCCAAGGGAACACCGATGGCTACCAAAGATAAACCGGTTTCCAGAGCTACACTAAACACAAGCGGAATCAAAAGTACAAAGCCTACCTGGAAAAATACCGGAATACCGGCAACAAAGCCCACAATCATCATGGCCCATTGAGCATTTCTTTGTCCAAGAGCCTCAATCATGGTACGGGCCAGGCGTTCAGCGCCACCCGATACCTCCAGCATCTTACCAAGAATAGTACCCAGACCCAAGATGGTAGCCAAAAAGCCCAGTGTACTTGCCATCCCTGCTTCAATTGACGCACCAATTTTGGCCAGAGGCATCCCGGTAGCAAAACCAACAAACATACAAGAAACGATAAGTGCTAAAAATGCGTGAAGCCGAACTTTCATAATCAGAAAAACAATTAAGCCAATCGCTGCAAATAACACTAACAATAATGCTGCACTACTTCCCATAATATCCTCCTTAGTATTTTCTTCCTCTAGAACCGCCGATTTTCCCGAATCACCGCCCTACCCTTTCGGTTTTTATACCATTCTGCCGTTTATTCATCCTAATTATAACGGTCATTATAAACACAAACAATTGACGCTATTCACAACGTTCACCCTCTTTGAGTGCAATATATTGTATGTTTTATCTAATATATGAGACAAAAATAGCCTTTAAAGGAATCAATGAAAGAAAGTAGGATATGCGCTTTTACACATATCCTACTTTTGAGTAAGAAAAAGGCGCACATTTTGCCAACGCGCGCCGATACCGTAATTAAATTTTATATATTCGCAAAGCGTTTTCGCGAAGAATCTTCCGGGCAATCGCAATAGCCGTATCCTCGTCGATGATATCGTCATCAATCATGCCGCTAAGCGCCATATAGACAGCGGCCCGGCCGGTTTTTGCGCAGGTATAAATGTACCGCTCGCCCCATAATACGTCGGAACCGTAAATGATTTTGTCCCATAATACAGGCTTTTCCAGCCAGTCCCGCAGCATCTTGGCAATAATTTTCGGATGATTGGCAAACATAATCCGTCCCGAAATATCTATACACACATTATTGGGAGTCAACCCTCCCAATGCCAATACTTCGGCACTGCCGTAACGGGGATACCCGCCATGCAGGATAACAATCTTGGCATTTTTCAGTTCTTCGTCTGCCAGCATGTTAGCTAAATTAAGAGGATCAAAATAGTTCACATAGTTATCGGTTATAGCAAAGTGAAACTGTACCGCCATATCATAACGAACAATTTTTCGCATGATATACCAGACAAGCATATCCTGCAGCTTGGTATAGGCCTCTTCACCCCCGTTTCTAGCCGCCAAATAAAGAGCAGGCCCTTCGTCAATGGCAACGTTTTCAAAATAGGTAGTCCGGGCATATGCCATGACAAATTTGAATGCGGGTGAGTTATCTTGCACATAGCCGCCCAACACCTTATCCACAAAACGCAAATACCCGGCAAAATCCTCTTCTTGATACTGGTATTTGGTCTTAAGCTGCTCCAACTCATACTCAAAGTAGCCGATAAAATACTTGCTCAAAGGACGTTTCTTCATGTAGGTATTATCGAAAGGAAATACCAGCGGGTCAACAGCCGGAACAAATCGTATATTTGGTTTGTTGGCAAGTTCCTTGGGCAGGGCAATATTGGCCATAAGCAGTTCCACTCCGGCCTGGTCCATAAGCTTGTCAATCCAATCAGCGATCGCCAGCCGCTTCTCTTCGTAAGTTGCTACCAGCTGTTCCCGCTTTTCCGGATCTTGTAGTTCACTTGCCGTAAAGCCGTAAAACTGGGCATACGCCTCATAGTGCAAATCCCGCAAAAAAGGGAAGCCACCACAGCTTTCCTCCGGAGTTTTAAACGTATCGGTTGCAAACGGAATTCTCCGCTCCTCGGGCAACCCGGAAAAATACATGGCAAATCCCGGGTGTCCATGGTCATCAATAATTCGCAGGGTATCAATCGTGTGTTTTAAACGATCATACATGAAATGCACCTCCGCTTTTTATCTCGTACCTTTGCTTCGTATTTAACCACCTAGACAACTCTATAGACTGAGGCTATATAATAATAATAGCCTCAGTCTTTGTTGATTAGAAGAAGAAGTTTAAGGTAGATTGAATACTGTTATTGTTTTCACCACCGGAAATCGGCCTAATGCGATCATAAGTTAATGTCCATTGAACGTTTTTCCAGGGAACATATACATAATCTACCCGCCATGCGTTGATACCGTCAAACGTATTCTGCCATGCTCCGGCTTTGTCTGTGGTCAAAGGAATCCAGCTGAAGGCCCCTCGATTATAAGCGCCGGCAACTCCGCTCGGCATATGACGGTAGGAAATTCCCCAACCACTGTCACCTTGTTTAAACGGATTGACCATATTGGTATATAATGCCGGCATATAGTTCGTTGCGGCATACTTTGACTGCAAGCCAATAAAGTAACCGTCCTGTTTTCCCTGATAATGCCGGCCGCCAGCAGTGAAATCATTGGCATTATTCTTAGCATATTCAAAAGAAAGCGCCAAGCCGGGGGCAATCTGGGCAGCTCCGTTTATAACCTGAAGTTCCAAGTCTTTGACATTATTGTCATAGTTTTGCTTTAGAACATAGGCACCGATATCCATTTTGTCATTGGGCCTATAGGTAACTTCGCCAAAGTTAATGGCTTGTCCTGTCGCCGTTAAATAAGAACTGCGCGCGCTCCCGACTTTTACCGTTAGTTTATTTCCCAACTTCGTGGTATAGTAAGCACCTTCCGTATCGCCGGTATTGCCAAAGAAGGAGCCTTTCCCGGGATAAAGCTGCATTTTGCCCAATTCCAGTTTGCCGCCGAAAATATCTTTGCCTGTCAGCCAGAAACGGTCAAAGCGGGTTGTCTCACTGGTAGTCGAATCAAAATTCCATTTGGCTTGCACGAGACGAGAATTCCACTCCCACTTGTCACCAACCGGTGCATTCATATATATCCGGATTCGTTCCATAAACTGATCCTGATCTTTAACTTTTCCATTAGTAATCCAGGCCCCGTGATTGCTGTCAGGATTCAAGCTGTTGTGCGTATACTCAATACGGTTATCAAAGAAAAAGTTAACCTTGGCTTTAGCCTCGGCCCGGGCGGCTTGGGCTTCGACTTTAGCAAGCCGGGCGCCAATTTGCTGCAAATCTTTGTCATATTCGACGGCCAGTTTATCAATAATAGCCTTTTGCTTAGCATCCGCCTTTTCCAGCTTAGTCATAGCGTTGGCGACAAGCACGGCCATTTCGTAGCGGGTAATTGCCTTGTCGCCGTTAAACCGGTTGGCGTCACCTGAGATTATACCTTCCTCGGCCAGTTGCTTGACAGCGCTATATGACCAATGCTTGGCCGGTACATCGGCAAAGGTTTCTCCCGGGGCCGCAAAGGCCGGAACGGTCATGGCAGTTGCCATAGTTAGCGTTAAAGCAGCAATCAATCTTCTGGTCATTTTTTTAGTTTTTTTCATTTACTCTTCTCCCCTTTTCGTAACTACTCTATTACCACTTAAACACCGTTGTCGCTACAGCAAGACCAACCCCTGACCCGACCATGACAACAACATCACCCTGTTTTATCCGTCCCTCTCTTTCGGCTTTCAGCAAAGCCATCGGTATACACGCCGAACCGGTATACCCGAATTGATCCATTACACAGGTAGTTTTCTCCCAAGGCAGCGCCAGCTTGACCATGACCTCTTCAATTACCCAGCGGTTAATTTGCGTAAAGACCACATGATCAATATCTTGTATTGTCAGTCCGACTTTTGCGAGTGCCTTGGGTATGCACTCCGGCCATAGCTGGATATTGCGATCAGGCGGCAGCGGCTTCAGAAAAGTCAGCAGATGCTTCTTCTCTTCAACCGCCTCTACGGTCACCGGATGCTTGGTACCGCCATAATAGATTCCCAAAAAATCATACTGCGTACCGTCTGCATATAAATAGCCGCTTTGGTATCCGGCTTCACCCTCTTGTCCCTGAAGGACGGCAGCTCCGCCCCCATCGGCAAAAATGGGCGCTACCCGTTCGTTGGTCATATCGGCAAACTTGGTCATGTTATAGACCCCAATGACTAATACATTGGTATAGGTTTGGTCATATCCTATCATGCGGGAAGCCATGTCCAGCGCCGCTACAAATCCGGCGCAGGAAGCATTCAGGTCAAAAGTTCCCGCGTTCTTCGCCCCTAATCGCCCTTGGATTACACTGGAGGTAGCCGGACTCACATACTCAGGAGTATCTGTCGCCACCACAATCAAATCAATGTCTTCCGGGGTCAGTCCGGCATCCAGCAACGCTTCTCTGGCGGCGTGAAACCCCAGATCAGCACTGGAGTATTCTTCCCCTGTCCAATACCGTTGTTTTATACCTAATTTGTTTTCGATACTGTCAGGGATAGGTTTACCCATAATGTTGGCCAACTCTTCATTAGTAACCAGCTTAGGAGGAACCCATTGGCCTAGACCAATAATTCTAGCCCGTCGCATACACATTGCCTCCCTTTTATACCCGCTTGTCCATCCCGGCTTACGCCGGCAAAAACCGCTGCTATCGTGAACGCTAAGTTATACTTTTGGACAGGTCAAAAATTCCGCCAATAACCGGGCGAACAGAGGAGGATTTTCTATCTGCGGGTTATGCCCCACTCCCGGCAATACTTCTATCCGGCTGTTCGGGTAAACCGCTGCCGTATTATGGGCTTCATTCACCGTTACAATGACGTCGTTTTCCCCATGTACCACCAGTACCGGCTTTAGAAAGCTTCGGGCAGCCCTGCTGAAATCTATCCCATCCAACGCACGCGTATTAGGGATTAACGCAGCCTTGGCCTGCAAGCAATCGGCCTGGAGGACCTCCAGTACGGCTTGCGGTACAGGCATAGCCATCGTACCCTGCAGAGAAGCTGTCAGAATCGTATCATTCTGTAATAGCTGCTCCAGCAGCGCATAATTGATGTCTTTCATACCGGTTAGCGGGGCAGAATCGACCAAAACCATCGCGGATAATAATTCTGGAAAAGAAGCTCCCATTTGCATGGCTACCGCGCCGCCTAATGAGTGTCCGACAATAGTAAAGTCAGTAAAATCCAGATCTTTAACCAAGTTGGCAATATCTTGAGCATGATCCTGCAGGGATACTTGCGCGGGGGAAGCCTGCGATTTCCCAAACCCTCGCAGGTCGACCGCAACCATATCGAATTGCGCCTGTAACAGCTCCATGATTGGGGCCCACCAATTGGCCGAAGCCAAGTTGCCGTGAACAAATAGTATTTTCTTAGCGCCTGCTCCGGCGCGAATATAATGCAATCCTTTCACCGGCTTTCGTCCTCTCATCAGTACTTGTCGATCTCATTGCCTGTCCAGATATCAATGGCCTTATCGGCTGACCGTGGCACACCAATTGTCATACTGGCCGGAGCCGGAGTTCCGTGTTCTACCCACTCTACTAGTGCATCAAAGGATTGATGTACATACGGCATGAGCGATTGTAGCTTATGCCCCTTATCTACGCCAGGATGATTAACAAGTCCGTCAAAATGGTTACCTTGCTCAACCATGTACAGCCGGTACATATTCCCCTTGCCATTTTGTTGTACAAGACGTTCATAGGCTTTTGCATGCACATTGGGGAACAGCAGGGAATCCCATGTGCCATGAATAGTGATAACCGGCTTATGTACCTTACCCGTGTTTTCCAATGCAGTTATCCGCTTAATGGCCTCCGGGCGGGCAAACCAGTTATACTGCTGGTAATCTTCCGGATGAGACAAGAACTCCCACCAGTCCCGTTTTTTAAACTCCGGATCATATTTAGCGCGGTGCAGATTCAAAGTAGGCAGCCAATACGAAGAACCATGCAAGGGCCACAAAAATTCGGATTCTTGAGGCAGGCCCATGGCATTAAGCGACTGCACTGCCCGTTTTTTTGCCTCAGGCTCCGCCCCAGCATCCTTTAGTACCTGCCAGGCATTCACAGCGGTAGTCAGGCTGGAGATTAAATTTTCCTCATGCCCCCGCCAGAGCACACCTTCCCAGTCGACCATTCCGTCATACAGCTCAGGGTTATGTTCTAACGCATAGCGTGTAACATACCCGCCGTTGGAGTAACCCCATAAATAGGTGTACTCCGGTGTTTTACCGCGTAAGCGTTTAAGGACATCTTTGGCGGCCACTGTCAGTTGGTGGAACCGGATATTCCATTCAGCCAGCGAGTCCTGCTCACTGCTTAAGGCTGTCATGGCTTTGGCCCAGGGATATATTTTTCCATCAGGAGCCGGGATTTGTTCGCCTGTCGTTCCTTTGTCACAGACAGCGTAGGCATAGCTTGCGCCATCACCGTCAAGCTTTGTTAACACATAATCACTTATTAATGCATCTGTCGAGCGGGCATCACCAAAACCGGGAGCACCAACGACAACCAATCGCCCATTCCACTTTTCCGGCACCCGGATGACAAAATAGCAGTCCTCAAAATACCCGCTAATCTCCATACCGGGCACTTTACCTTTGGGAGTATACCAGTCAGGCCGCTGCGGCTTACCGGAAGCCCAGTTGCTTTCCCCCAAAGCTGCCCGGCGTGCTTCCGACAAACTGCCAATGGCCGGATTATTTGTCGTTAGGTCATCATAATTTATAACATTGACAGAGTGCGCACCGGTAATAAAGGTCGAGGCGGCCTGTACCGGTTGTACCAGAGTTGCCAGCCACAATACAGCAGCCAATAATGCCCCTATGAATTTACCTTGCAACAAAATATTCACTTCCCTTCCTTACAATTATGGTCTTCCAAAAACTGAAAGTATATCCCGGCCGCCGTATGCGGCTTTTCAATAAACGGAGAATGGCCGCAGTTTTCCAAAAAGGCAACCCGTGCCCGGCTCATCGCCCGGATAGTCTCCTGCATGGCCGCAACGGGAATTATACTGTCCTCGCGGCCATGCAACAGCAAGGTAGGAGTGGTAAGCTTCTCCGCTTCGCCAAGTAATACTGTTTCGTGCATGGTCTCCGGATTGCGAAAGTATATTTCCGGCGCGCAGCCAAACGCATCTTCCCAGAGCTCGGTAACAAAATCCTGATTCTCTACATAGGGAACACAGCTTAGAATGGCTTGCCGTAAAAACTCCTTGTCCTGTTGCAGTTTGCCAAAGACCTGCCTTCCTTCATCTGACAAATCCAAGCCGCCGGCCGGTATACTGTCCAGCAGGGTAAGCGTTTGCACCTTATGCGGGTAAGCAATCGTATAAGCCAAAGCGATCTGCCCACCCATGGAATGTCCAAGCAAATGGAACTGTTCCAATTGTAAGGCTTGGGCTAATACATCTATGTCCTTGGCAAACTGAGAAATCTGATACCCTTCACTTACGCGGCTGCTTTGACCGCAGCCGCGCAGATCCATAGCGATCACCCGGTATTCTTGCTGGACATACGGCCACAAATATCGCCACCAGCGGGTGGAAGCCAAATTGCCGTGAATCGCGACAATATTCCGGGGACCCTTTCCGTGTTCCTCATAATACATATCCCAGCCCGGCAAGTTAAGAAACGGCATATCAATCACCTACTTCCGCAAAATCCATTCCCGCCGTTAGTTACCAAGGTACCAACGCGTTATGCATTAAGCTTGGCTGCTACTTCCTGCCGGCTTTTCATTTGCCCTAAAATAAGTACTACGGCCACACCGATCAGTAAGCCGGCAATGGCCAACTGCCACAGTAGCTGATAGCTGCCGGTTGCATCATAAATAGCACCGCCGGCATAAATGCCGATAGCCGCTCCGGCGGCCCCGACCATGGCCATAGCGCCGCTCACCGTCCCCAGACTCTTCCGGCCAAAGGTATCGGCGGCAAAAGCAGAAAATAGCCCATAACTGCCATAGTGGGAAATACCCATAATAAACACAAAAGCGTAGGTCATAGTAATATCTGTGGCATTGAGCAGCAGTACTGTCCCGATAGCCTGAATCGAGAGTGAAATGACTACCGCCGTGCTACGTTTCATGAAGTCGGAAATAGTCGGCCAGATTAACATGGACAGCACCGCCAAAACCATGTTCATCCCCAGAGCTACGGTAGCAGCATCTTTGCTCAAACCCATTTTGATTAAATGCGGCACCTGATGCACTTGCTGCGCCCAACCGTTCCCGCCCATGATAAAATAAGCGAAAAACAGGCACCAAGCCATGGGGGAAGTAAACAGTTTGGTTAACGTCCATTCCATTTCATTAGCAGCAACCGGGGCCGGGGTACCCGTGTTTACAGCAGCCGCGGGCTGTGAATCCCCGTCCGGCAGTAACCCCATTTCTTCCGGTGACGAACGCATCAGGAAATAGGCCGGGATAATGACAACAACCAGCGAAGCAATCCCCATAACCATAAACATTCCCTGCCAGCCGATGGTCTTAAGTAAGTCTTTGGCGAGGAAGGTGAAAACGGCCATCCCGCCGGGAGATGCGACCAGAGCAATCGATAAGGCTCTACCCCGCTTTTTAACAAACCAGCGGTTTACCGCCGTAGGCCCCGGAATCATTCCCATCCCGGTATTGGCCAAACCGAGCAGCACGCCATAGTATAAATAGAACTGCCAGGTTTGCGTTACCGTAGTGACCAGCAGGAATGATATTCCTGTTAACAAGGCGCCGGCAATAAGTACTGTCCTAATACCGATTTTGTCCATAAACCGGCCCACAAACGGAGCAGCTACGGCATATACCAGCATATTGGCCGACATGGCGCCGGCGATGGAAGCCCGCGTCCAGTGCAAATCGTCGAGCATTTGCAATTGCACTACTCCAAAAACCCCTTTGGTTCCGTAGGTAATGGCAACTGATAAAAAGGCTACCAGTACAATCCACCAGCCATGAAATATTTTCTTTTGCTCGGCCATGCTACTTTACCCCCTGCAAAAATTCAGCAACCAAGTGGTTATACTCTTGCGGATTTTCCAGTTTGGTCATATGAGCCGCCTCAGGAATAATCGCAAGCTTTGAAGATGCGAGTACCGATTGCAAAAACTCGGCATAAGCCAGCGGCGTTGTTTGGTCAAACTCCCCAACCATCAATAAGGTTGGCAGCACCATTTTGCTGTGATATTCCCGATAATCGGCTTTCAGTGTGGAAATGGTAGCTTGCCGGTAAGGGTCTTTACGATTAGCCGCAAACAAATTCCTTACCTCGGTTTTGACTTCTTCCGGTGCCCCCGGGCGGCAAGCGCCATTGGCAATTATTTCGGCCATTTCAGCCATTGTCAGAGTATCAATGTTTTTTAGCCTTGTTTCCAAGCCGGTAGTACCTAATGGCGGAGGATAATATCCGGCACTGTCGCTCAATACCATCGCCAGCATGCGCTCCGGGTAATGGGCGGCAATTTCCTGACTGATTAGCCCGCCCATAGAATGTCCGACAAAAACGGCACGGTCGATTTTTAAATAATCCAGTAAAGCTAACACATCGCGCGCAAAAAGTTCCATAGTAATAAACTCGTCGTTGGTACCGCTCTGTCCGTGTCCACGCAGGTCCATGGCAATCACCCGGTGGTCTTTGCTAAAATGAGTAACTTGGTGACGCCAAGAGCTTGCGTTTTCTCCGAGGCCGTGAATAAACACAAGCGCCGTTCCCTGGCCAGCGTCCTCATAATATAGGTCAATTCCGTTAATAGTGGTAAACATTGTCTTCCTCCCTGTTTGAATATTTCCACTAATAAGATAACCAATAGCAGTTACTCGTGAGTTACCAAACGGTTACAAATCGAGTAGGAGCTAAATAATTAATTTATTTAGCGACCTCTCACACCACCGTACGTACCGTTCGGTATACGGCGGTTCAATAATTTTAACGTAAATGAAATGCCTCGTATTTCTTCGCTATGTTCATATAGCCTAGAGATTCGAGGTATTTGTCTGTTAGTGTCCTTTGTAAAATAGCACTTCCCGCAACACGCCAATACCCTAACCGTGTATTGGCATACTGCCAAGCTCTATTCCTATCCAGTCCCAGCTTTTGTAGATTCACAAACTTAGTCTGAACTTTCTTCCATTGCTTCCATAGATACATTCGCAGCCTGCGCCGTATCCATTTGTTCATTTCTTTCATGTTATTGCTCATGTTTGCAATGGAAAAGTAGTTCAACCAGCCTGTTGTATATTTCCTCAGTTCTTGCAGTGTGTCTTGGATTGCCCACCCACGACTTCGGTTGGTTATTTCCTTGATCTTCTCTTTGAAACGTTTCAAGACTTTCCCATGCGGACGTATTCCGATTTGTCCCGCTACCTTATGCAATGCAAAGCCCAGAAACTTCACCCTCAGCGGACTGCCGATTTGGCTTTTCCGCTGATTTACTTGTAACTTCAAAGTTCCCTCAAGGAATTTCACACAACTCGCCATGACCCGCTTGGCTGCACGTTCCGTCCTGACATAGATATTGCAGTCATCTGCATATCTTACGAACTTATGTCCGCGCTTCTCCAGCAGTTGATCAAATTTCGTCAGGTAGATATTGGATAGCAGTGGTGACAGGTTTCCTCCCTGCGGGGTTCCCGATGTACTGGGGCTGACTATACCGCCTTCCATGACTCCACTTTTCAGGTATTTCCGGATTAAGACGATGACTCGTTCATCCTTGATTTCTTCACGGAGCATGTTGATAAGCATGTCATGATTTACCGTATCGAAGTACTGCGCCAGGTCAATGTCTACTACTTTCGTGTATCCTGCCCTATAGTATGCTTCGGCTTGCTTTATCGCCTGATGCGCATTTCTGCCTACTCGAAAACCATAACTTCTTTCTGAAAATTTCTTTTCAAAGATGGGCGTTAACACTTGGGTTATGGCTTGTTGTATTAACCTGTCTAGTACGGTCGGTATTCCTAGCTTTCGGGTTCCTCCGTCCGGCTTAGGTATTTCTACCCTTCTCACGGGTTGAGGGGTGTATCTTCCGGTTCGCAGGGATTCAAGAAACTCTTCTTTATTGTCTTTCAGCCACTGCTTCATATCTCCAACCTGCATGCCATCCACTCCGCCTGCACCTTTCTTGCGCAGTACCTGGGCATATGCTGCATTGAGATTGTTTCGGTCTAGTATTTCTTCTAACAGATTTACGCGGTTCTCTTTTGCATCTTCCAGTGTCGTCATGCTCCGCGCTCCCTTGTTACTCTCTGCTTCCAGCATACCCTGGCAAGGGCAGCCCATTTTACTGGTTTTCTGCTCTCTTAACATGACTTCACCTTCCTTTGCTCAAGAACTCGATTATTGTTCAGTCCTTCTCGAAAAAAACTTCGGTACTATGACCTCTGCTGACTTCTCACAGTAAATCTTATTTCAACCATGCTTCGATTGAGTTATCTTCACATGTCTGTGAGATCTCCCCGGGTAAGAACGCAATCTTTCTCTCCATCTATCTGCCACATTTACAGCGCAAACTTTCGGATAGTTTCGGGCTTCGGTTTGTTATGCAACCTTACCCAGTTTACACTGCCTTATATGTGATTTCTGTTCGTCAGACCAGAGATTTGCCGCCGACTTCCTTCAGATTCCACCTCGCGGTGGACACCCTTGTCTTGAGCTATGCGCTTGGCACTATCTACCCGCGCTCGGGACTTTCACCCGTTAGATTGCGCCCATGCCGGGCGCACATAATAAAAGGGCTGAATTGTTTTTTAACAATTCAGCCCTTTTATTGGTATTTCTCATATATCTGTTTTGTCAGCAGCGATGGTTCTACGCCCAATTCTGTTTCCAGCATGGCCAGACATCGCTTAAACGTACGTGCCAGCAATACTCGGTTAGCTTGTTCCCCATAGCAAATCAGCTTCAATTGATAAGCCCGTTCCCAACAAGCATCGATTTGCAAAATTCGTTCTGACCAGGCAATAGCCTGGTCATAGTCCGCCTGGTCGATATACAAGGAAGCCAGCAACTCGGCGCCTTGCACTGCCAGCAGTTCCAGCCGTTCCCTTTCCTTTAACGAAATGTCGTCAAGATTCTCCCCGGCTAAATATTCCCCTCGATACAAATCCATAGCTGTGAGAAGTAATCCTTTCGCCTGCTCTGTTTGGCTGTTTAGCAGGCTGCGCCCTTCAATCAATAAAGCTTCAAACCGTTCGACATCAACCTGGCATTCCGGGCTTACAATCAACTGGTAGGCAGCACCTTTACGGACAATAAACCGGCAAGCCGTTCTGGGTTTGCGCTCCGGTTCAAGAACATTGCTCAAATGATTAAAAACCACCTTAAAGTTGCGAGCGGCGGCTTCCTCATCCGCATCCGGCCAAAGATGCAGCATGAGTTTGCCTTTGGTTGCCGGCGAGGTTCTTAAGGTAAGCAACAAATTTAATAGTTGTTTGGCACCGGCCCGGCGCCATTCCGGGGGTGATATTTCTTGTCCATATCGCTTGACTTTGAGCGGTCCTAAAGCCTGAATAGCCAAAGGTATCTTATCCGGTGCATAGCCGGAGGTAGCCGGTTCCCTGCTGTTTAACTCTGCAAACCAATTTCTAAATGGTTCTGAAGAAAACCCTGAGATGTCGCCCAGTAAAGAAGACCTCTCCAGGAGAAAACCATAATCATAGCGCTCGCAGTACTCCAGCAGCCGCGAGTAACAGGCCGCAAAAGCCACGTTGTCGCGTGTATGGTAGGCTTCATAGGTAAGCCACCAATAGCACACGGATTGTCCAAACCAATCCCGGCACTTTTGGAATAAGTGCAGGGCTTTTTCAGAATAACCGTTAGCCTCCTCATAGCGGCCACATAATGCGGCCCCCATACCTAACGTATGATATAACACAGCGGTAAACCAATCATCATGCACTTTTTCCGTGATGCCTATGCCCTCGGTTCCCACCCGCTTGGCGGCCTGCCAATTCCCGTCAAGCGCGTACATTAAACACCGGCCTTGGTGCACTTCAGTTTTCCCCCGTATAATACCCAGTTCTTCGGCCAAACTCAGCGCCTTTTGGTAAGATTTTTGACATTGTTCCTGATTTTCCCGATAATTGAGCAGCAAAGCATGCCCTTGCCGCACATAGCCAATAGCGGCAACAAACGGAGACCTGAGCTTCTCGGCCGATTCAATGCCTGCTTGCGCTAGTTCCAAGGCCCTGCCGGACTGCCCGATGAAGGTATAACAAAGCGACAACACCAAGGGGCTTTCCCGGAAAGACCGTGGCACATGATATGTCGTTTGTTCCTCTTTATATTTCCGTTCTAATATCTCAATGACCTCGCCTAACCGCCCGGTCCGCAGAAGAATACGCACTTGGAGATTATTTCTATCCTCAGCGCCGTAGGGTACCACACCGGCCATCAACCGGCAATACCGCTCTGCCCGCCGTGAATCTCCCTGATTGATCATATTCTCGGCCATAAGACCAAGTAACACACCTTTTTCCTCCAGCGGTCCCTGTCGCAATATTTGATAGGCCTGCCGCAAATAACTCTGGGCGTGACTGGGCTGAATAATATCCAGATAAGCTTCTCCAATCCCCCGGCAGGACTGACTCCAGCCAAACAAATCCTTTTGCTTTTGAAATTGCTGGCCGGCTTTTTTATACCAATCAATAGCCTGCTCGTACAAACACGCAAACCGCGCCGCATCTCCCGAAGCCAGATAAATTTCCGGGTGTTGTTTATAGGTAGCAGGCAATTGCTCCAAATAACTGGTTAGCAGCCGGTCGCGGCCGCTGCTAACCCAGCGCCGTCCAATTTCACACAAGATGGTTTCAGCCGTTTCCCACTGCTCTCCGAGAATTAAAAAGTGCAAGGCCCTGTCGGCATTCTCCCGTTTCCAATAATAATAACCGATTTTACTATACAAACCGGCCAGGTCAGGGAGTCTAACTTCGGCTTCCCGGCATAGGAACTCTCTAAATAATGTATGGTAGCGATAAACACCTTGGCCTATCCGGTAAATAAACAGACCTTTCTTTATAACTATATTTAACCATTGCTGAGAACGCTCCGAACCCAAGATTTCTTTGCAATAGGATAAGGTAAAGGACTCGACAAGCGCTGTTTGCAGCAGGAACTCCTGTACTTCAGGCGCCTGACGTTCCAGCACATCGTGGGCCAAATACTCGAAAAGTCCGCCTAAATCCCCGGTCTCAACACTTAGCGGTTCGGCAAAATAGTCCGCCCTCCCCTGCCATTGATTTGCCAGCAGCTTAATAGCAATAACCCAGCCTTCGGTACATTCCAAGATTTTTTGCACTTGCGCTTTGCTTATCGGCAAATCTTTAATCGTGTGAAATAACTTTTCTATCTCGCGAGAGGCGAAGGTTAAGTCGCTATCGACAAAATCCAAGACCCTGCCTTTGGCGCGCAGCCGTTCAGCTTCCGGCAAGCCGATAGGTTCCCTGGATAGAATTACGACGCGGATTCCGGAGGGACAGCAAGCTAAAAAGCGATCAAAAAACAAACGTATTTCGGCATCGGCCTGCACATACTGCCAGTCATCAATGACCAGGATTCCCGCGGCATTGCTTCCGCCGAAAAATTCAATACCTGCCATCAATATAGAAAAAGCGGTTTTCCAATCGAACTTATCTTCTGTCGCTGTTTTATCGAAATACCATTTTTTCAGACCGGGGAGCAGAGAGTTAAGGGCTCCCGCCAAATAGGCAGAAAAAATATATACATTGTCATCTTCCGGACCGGGATTATACCAGCCAACAGGCAATGGCTGGTCAGACAAATACTGTACGAGCGCCGTGGTTTTTCCGTAGCCGGCGCCAGCTATCATTACTGTCAAAAAGTATTGGGGTATCTTCGCCAGTTTGACCCGTAAACCTGGCCTTGGCACAACATCCACGCCCAGAGTGGGTATAGTTATTTTGCTTGTTAACACAATGGTCTCTTGCATGGTTTGTCTCTCCCTTGTTATGGCAAGGTCACCGGCGCACACTTATCCTATCCGGCTTTTCTTACGGAAAATATATGTTTGTTTGTAACATCGAGATACTAGGAAAAGTTGCTATCTAATAGATTCTTATACTAGACAACTATTCTATTCCCGTACTGATAGAATCCTGCAAAGAATTGCAAAAATTATCGAACAATTTTACTCAACACTATAGATAAAAAAACCACGGTTTGAGCCAAACCATTGGCGACAGCTAACATCGATGCAGCCATCATGCTGTTAAAAAAGTGATGCTATCTGTTGGGACAAAAAAAACTCCTCTGTTTGCCTAAAGATATGCCCTTACGGATACCCTTAGACGAACCGGGAGTAAAAAATTCTAAACGATAAAATCCAAATATATAATCTGCTCCTATTCCCCATCAAGCATCAAGCAGCAATTTATCACCTGCTTGCGTCGAAGTAGCCGCAGCTGTTCCCTGCGGCAGCTCTATCACATAGGCGGCTTTAGCAGCAGCGGCCAATCGTCCCGGCATGATTCCTTCAACAACTTTTAGTACGTTATGTGAAGCGTCGACAAACAACACGTCAATAGGAAACCGCATACCCAAAGTATGAATACTGGAACACGGAGTAATCATAAGCCCCCCGCCCGACCGGAGGTGCTTAGTAGCAAGTAGGCCAACCAACCGGGTAAAGAAATTATCCGCTACTTTTATACTGTGACCAATAACTACTTGTTTGGTTTGATTCACGACTCGCACCAAGAATCCTCCCATCGTAATGCCACTCACGCTGCGTTGATTTTATTTTAAGAGATTCGTAAACATCTGGATAATAGCCGGCCCTAATAGCACGACAAACAGCGACGGAAAGATAAATAATACCAGCGGCAGCAGCATTTTTATCGGCGCTTTCATGGCTCGTTCCTCAGCCCGCTGACGGCGTTTTTCCCGCATCGAAGCTGACTGCACTCTAAGTACATTACCAATACTAACGCCTAGTTGATCGGCTTGTACCAAAGAAGTAGTAAACAGTGATAAATCAGGCACATCACAGCGTGTTCCCATAGCCACAAGGGCATCGCGCCTCGGTACTCCCATCCGGATTTCCTGAAGTACCCGGTTAAACTCGTCAACTAGCGCCCCTTTCATCTTTTCGGCCAATTTGGCCAGCGCCCCGTCAAAACCAAGACCAGCTTCAACACTAACAGTTAACAGGTCAAGCACATCGGCTAAATCCTTCTGGATGCTCTTCTTACGGGCAGCTATTTTATGATTTAACAAGAGCATCGGCAACAGTTGGCTAAATAAAAAGGCCATGAGAGTAAAGCCTACGATTTTATTACCGGGCATCCCGGCAAAAATACTCAAGGCACCGGCGATAACCGGCAATGCCACGGCCAGAAATCCCATTATACTTAAAAACTCGTCACTTGTTAGCTTGCCAAGACCCCCGGCCATTAGAAGTTTTTGCTCGATAGTAGCCCGTACCGCCTTCGGCGTAATTTTAGCAAACAAAACAGCCACATCGCCTTTTAACGGGCTTAGAATACGCTGAGCAAAAGGCTTTGCCAGCTCGTCGTCAATATCGGTTCGGCCTGACATTAAACTATCCAATGCCTTTAACCGCATTTCTACCGTGCCATTGACAGGTATAAGTGCATGTAACGCTAAATACAGGAGTACAAACACTGTTAAAAAAGTTAGTAAGATAATAACAATAAGCACCTTATTATCCCCCTTTATTTTGCGATTAACACATAGCTATTTAGGCCAAAAGGTTTCGTTAGGCAAGACAATTCCATTCGCGGCCAGTTTCCCCAAGAACTTAGGCCGAATGCCGGTAGGCTTGAAATAGCCGGTAATTTTACCATTAGCATCTCTGCCTGTCTGTTCAAACACAAAAATGTCCTGCAAGGTAATAACATCGCCTTCCATCCCTTGCACTTCGGTCAGGTGGGTAATACGGCGGCTGCCATCCTGCAAACGGGACTGCTGGAGAATTAGATCAACTGCCGAAGCAATCTGCTCACGAATGGCTCTAACCGGTAAATCCATACCGGCCATCAACACCATTGTTTCCAGACGGCTGAGCATATCGCGGGGTGAGTTGGCATGACCTGTTGTCAGTGAACCGTCATGGCCAGTATTCATAGCCTGCAGCATGTCAAGTGCTTCGCCGCTTCTTACCTCGCCGACAACAATCCGGTCAGGCCGCATCCGGAGACTGTTACGTACAAGGTCGCGCATGGTAATGGCGCCTCTGCCTTCAATATTGGCCGGACGGGTTTCCAGAGTTACTACATGCTCCTGTCTTAGCTGCAGTTCAGCCGCATCCTCGATAGTAACAATGCGTTCATCATGGGGAATGAAGGAAGAAAGAATGTTAAGCGTAGTTGTTTTACCAGACCCAGTACCGCCTGATACCACCACATTGAGCTTGCCTTCTACACAAGCTTTTAAAAATTCGGCCATTTCCTGGGTCAAAGTGCCAAACTGGATAAGATCGTTGACTGTTAACGGGCTTTTAGCAAATTTCCTGATCGTTACACTTGGCCCCTTAAGCGCCAGGGGTGGAATGATGGCATTAACCCGGGAGCCGTCAGGCAGACGGGCATCCACCATCGGTGAACTTTCGTCAATACGCCGGCCCAAGGGAGCTACTATTTTCTCAATAACATGCATAACATGAGCGTCATCCCGGAACCGGACATCTGTCAACACAAGTTTGCCTTTGCGTTCAACGTATATTTGCGAAGCACTGTTAACCATGACTTCTGAAATAGAATCGTCTTTCAACAGCGGGTCAATGGGGCCATAGCCCAATACTTCATCAACAATTTCGGTAATAATTCGTCCGCGTTCGCCGCGCGGCACCGGTACAGTTTCTTCGTCCATAACAGTATTAGCAACACGGGATACCGCATCCTGTAAAACTTTGATATCAGTATCTTTAGCAATAAGAGCCTGGCTTTCTTCGAAACTCATTTCCTCAATTATTTTCTTATGTATTTTTACCTTGAGATTTTGGTAAGGATCATTTTTTACCACAGGAGCGGGCTTAGGCTTTTCTACACTCTTGACGGCCTGCTCTTGCTGATTATTTGCAGCTTCTAAGCGTTTTAACAGTGACATAGTGGCTCCTCCTTACTCAAAATTTTTTGTACTAAACAAACGGAATTATTGAGTTAATTTGCGGAAACTGATTCATAAGGAACTAAGGAAGCACTGTATACTCCGTAATCCGGCGCTGTTCCTGCGGTATCTCCGGCAATTACCAGCCTCATAAATTTACCGGTAACATAGTTTAGAGAGCCTGACCCGGCCACCCCTTCTAAAAAGAACCCGGCAAAACCAACAATTTTAACATCATGCCGCCCGGTGCCATTGGCAATGGCTTCAATAAGCGGCACTACCACGACGCGCGATGACCCTTTTTCTACAGTATTGAAAGTTGCGCTTGGATCAGCATTAATACGATAATTTACACCTTCTTTGGTACCGCCGGACATATTACCAGTCTCAGTTAACACCCACTGGCCAACCGTCAACTTACCCTCATAACCGTATTTAATATTGTCGGTATAGTTACGTGAACCGGTTCCTCCTAACGCCAACGCGTCGTAGTTGCCGCTATACCCGTCACCCGCACCGACCTTTAAGGTATAGGTCTGTCCGTAAATAAAGTTCTGATTTACAACACCAAATGGCACAACCCCTACCACACCGCTTACCGGGCGCAAAACTGCGGCACTTCTTGCCCGTACATCAGACTTGTCCATACCAAAAAGCTGGGCAAACGTAAGGGGAACTGAACGCTTGGCAGTTACGGTAACTGCTTTATCAGTAGGAACAGCAACATTAATTACATCGTCGCTGTTACCGTTTTGGGCAGCATAAGACTGACCGCTTATTTGTGCTTGCACAGTATCTTTAGGCAAATCCTGCACTCCGGCAAGTGCTGCGGCATCGACCATGTTAACAAGCTTGGCTCTGTTAACATACAAAGCGCCAACATCAACAGCAATGGCGGCAACACCAAGTAAAAGAGTCAGGGCTCCCACTGTCACTATGGCGGCCGATCCGCGTTGATTCTTAAAATATTTCATCATGGCTGTTCCACCCGCATCACTGACCGGCCGGCAATTACCGCCGGGTCAGGTGCAAACGCGCTTTCAATAATGTCCCTGATAACAGGTGTGTTTACCTCAATCGGTTTTTTCACCGTGACGGTAACTGATTTGCCCTGCACCCGTCTACCGTCCTGATAGGTAATAGTAACACTTAGCCCATTATTACTTATATTCGCTACCGCATCTGTAACCGCCGTTCGCGCTGCAGTATCATCACTGACGGCTGCAGTTCGTGCCCCTTCCCTGGCAGCTGCTGTTAACACTATATATTGATTGATTACTTGTCCAAATTCTAAAATACCGAATAAGAGCAATATCAGTATCGGCATCACCAAGGCTGTCTCAACAACGGCCTGGCCACGGTTTTGTTTGAGATAACGGGCAATCTTCATACTATCACTCCCATCATAAAAATAGATTTAGCTTCAGGTAGGGTTTGAACCTCATCCGAAGGTTGGTCGCCCTTACCCAAAGACTTATCCGCTTTGCCCTTCCTATCGGAGCAGGGGCTTTTTTAGAGCGTTAGTCACAGCATAAAGGTTAGTGAGGCTACTATACGTAAATTGTAACATTAGCATAACAGGGATAAAATCATGCCTAAGTCTTATCTCACCAGGGAACTTAGTCCTTAGACCTTTGGGAAGATAGTCCTAGCCTTCTTGTTAAACTTTTTTACAAAAATAAAACCCCCTTACCAGTTGGGCAGGAGGTTTAATATGCATTATGTTATCAATCATTGCCAGTAAATTATAAGTCCCAGGTAAGCGAAACCAATTTTCATCAAGGACCGGTTAATTGACCAGTAACTTGAGTAAGTTTCGCGACAATGCCGTCGCCGAGGTTGCCAAATGCCACCATAGCGCCAACTGCTACCAGGGCGAGAATGAGTCCGTACTCTACCATACCTTGACCTTTCTCATTAAAAAAACGAGTCTTAATTAATTCCACATACATTTTTAGCATTTGCTATACCTCCTAATTTTTCTGCTATATTCTTGCGGGTGGTGCTTGTCTGAATCTGATTTTATTATAGCAATAAGGAGGCAGGTTAACATCGTCCTAGAGTCTCAATCGCAGTAGGTTCCAGGGCTTATTCTTTCAGGTTTTACTGTAGGTGTGCAGTCCCAAATTAATTAAGGATAAATGTCCTACCCTGGGTAAGGAATCCTATTGTTTAAGCGGAACAGTAACAAACACGCTTGTACCCTTGCCTTGTTCTGACTTTACGTTAAGGTCCCCCCCCAGGAGGTTGATGCGTTCCCGCATACCCATAAGACCGAAACTTTCATTGCCAACAGTGTCGATGGAAGCAAATCCCTCTCCGTCGTCTTCGATTACTGCTGATACCACACTAGGACGAAAATCTATCCGCACCCACACGGAGGTAGCCTTAGCGTGCTTTTCTACATTATTCAACGCTTCCTGGATAATGCGAAATAGTCCAATCTCAATGTGCGAATCCAAGCGTTTCTCTTCACCTAATACTTTAATCTCGGGATAAACCTTGCTGCGTTCTTTCATTGTCTCCAATACCCGTCTGACGGTAGGCACCAGTCCTAAATCATCCAGAGTCATTGGCCTTAAATCAAATATTATTTTCCGTGTTTCACCAAGAGCTGCCCGCACTTGCTCACGTAAATCTTTAAGCTCAGTTTTGGCTCTGGCAATATCTGTCTCAATAAGACGCTCACATACTTCAGCCCGAAACACAATATTAGCCATAGCCTGGGCTGGACCGTCATGAATCTCTCTGGCCACACGCCGCCGTTCTTCTTCCTGCGCTTTAATGATTTTAGCACCAAACATTTGACTGGCTTGCAGAGATTCGATCTGGCTCACGACTATTCCCATTTGACTGCCTAAATACCCTAGTACGGCACCCACTTGAGACACAAGGCTTTCAGCTTTTTCCACAGTTCCTTTCAGGGTTTTGAGCCTGAGTTCCAAATCGTCACGCTGCCGCCTTAAACTTTGTTCCTGCAGTCGTGCCATTGCCAGTTCCAGTTGTACATTGCTGGTATCCTCATAGGCGGCTTTAACATCGGCTTCAGCATATTTCCCAAAATTACGGCTGACTTCCATAAGTCTGAGACGGGATCGACGCTCCCGCTTTTCCAGTTCATCAACCTTAAAAATTATATCAGCCGTCTCTTGTTTAATGCGCTCAACATCCTTGCGCACCTTTTCCATTTCTTCTCTGGCTGCTTCATATATATCAAATATTTGTGTCTTACTTTTCTCTACTGCTGCGATAGTACCTTTTACAATTTTATCAAGAACCTTTGCATCGAGATTCTTCATTTTGTCACCACTCTAGTTTTTCAGATATTATAAGCAGATTCGCCAAATCACGCACTTATCCTGCTGTAAAACATGCCAAAAGAGGGTAGGAAAAATCTCCCCCCTCATTTTCTAAGCTATACTTCTATATTGACAATTTTTTGGATTGCAATAATCCCCAATAATTGGCCGGCTATAGCTGTTCCTAGCATAAACTGGCCGGTAGGGTGGGTAAACAGAATATTTACATAGCCCGGATTGATAAGCCTTAATGCCAGCAGCAGCACAACCGGCAGCAAACTGACGATAACCCCCGACATCCGCCCTTGGGCAGTCAGTGTTTTAATCTCGCCTTTGATACGTATCCGTTCTCTAATTGTGTTTGCGATACTATCTAAAACCTCGGCCAGGTTGCCCCCAACCTGCCGCTGGATGAGTACGGCAGTAATAACAAGGTCAAGGTCATCGCTATCTACTCGTTTGGCCATATTACTCATGGCCTCTTCCGTCGGAACCCCGAGGTTCATTTCCTTAATAGTCCGGCCGAATTCCGTTGAAATCGGCGGCAGCATTTCCCGTGACACCATTTCGATAGCCTGCATAAAACTATAACCTGTTCTAAGAGCATTGGCAATTAAAATCAGGGTGTCACCTAACTGGTCATTAAAAGCTTTGGTTCTGCGTCTTATTTTTATTTTAAGAAATAAGAATGGCACCATATAACCAGCAAGACCGCCGATGACCGCACCAAGTATCCCGCTGCCGATCATACCAAGAGCTGCGCCTGCCAAAGCTGTTCCCAGGCAGATTACCAGGAACTCCGAGCTTTTAAGCGGTATCCCCGCCTGAATCAAACGATGTTCTACCTTTCTTGACCAAGAGCCGTCAGATAGTTCAATCTGCTGACTCAGCCTGCGGACTACGCCCCGCCAGCCTTTCAAGTGACTAGGAGCCGGCCGCGTTTGAGTCTGATTAACCTCCGGCTGAATCGCCTGCTCAAGGTATTGGCCAATACGCTGGTTAACAGCAACACGGTCACGCTCTTGCCAGCGATAAACCAAGAAACCAATGACAATCAGGTTAATGAGTAGAACAAAAGCAATCAACAACAGCATATTACCGCTCCTCTTTACCCAAATAACCGTTTAAACCGGCCGACAACACCCTTCGCGGAAGCGGCTTCTTCCTGTTCCCGCCAATCCTCTCCGGAAACCAGCCGGGCTAAACTAAATATACTTTGTGCAACCGGTGTTTCCGGATGGCTGTTAACAAAAGGCACACCCCTGTTGACGGAAGCAACTACCACCTTGCCATCACTAGGCACAGTTGCCGCAAACTGATATCTAAGGCTTTCTTCGATCTCATCAAGATTCATTCCCGCATCAGTATTGGCTCTGTTTAAAACAAGCTTGACCTTATCTTTGCCGTAATTAAGCGATTCCATAATTTCCAAACACAATTTAACATTCTTTATTGTCGGTAAATCCAAAGCAGCCACTACCAGCACAATATCCGAGGCATCAAGTACCGCAAGCATGCTTTCGGAAAAGGTCGGCGCCGTATCAATTATTGTATATTTAAAGCTGGAACGCATGGTCTTAAGAATAGCTGCCAAGTGACTGCCGGTAATTGTCTCAGCCTGTTCAGGCCGGATAGGTGCAGACAGCAGTTTAGCATTATTGCTAAAGTGAGCTAAGTAGCCCTCCAAAACAGCTGTATCCAAATTTTCAATGTCATGTACCAAATCGGCAATCGTCGCGCGAGGTATTAAATTTAGAAACAGTGCCATATCACCAAACTGTAGGTCAGCGTCAACTATACCAACACCGGCGTTGGTTTTAGCAGCCAGAGCCACAGCCAGATTTGTCGCAATGGTCGTCTTACCAATCCCGCCTTTAGTGCTGAATACGGTAATAATTTTACCCTGTTCTTCCCTTCTTGGTTCGAACTTTATCACATTGCGCCGCCTGCGCTCGTTGCTAAAAGTTTGTCTAATGGACTGCAACAGTTCATCACGACTAAAAGGTTTAACCAGATAGTTTTTTGCGCCGGCTACCATTGCTCTTTTGAGGTATTCCTGTTCTCCTTGAACGCTCATGATAATTATGCTGGCGTTAGGAGCGTCAATCGTAATTTGTTCAGTAGCGGTAATGCCATCCATTCCCGGCATATTAATATCCATAAGAATGATATCAGGGTGCAGCAGCTTTACCTTTTCTACAGCCTCTGCCCCGGATTCGGCTTGCCCCACAACCTCGATATCTTGTTCGAACTCCATTAGTTTACAGATGTTTTCCCGGGTGGCCGCAACATCATCAACAATAACAATCTTTATTTTTTCAGCCATCTAACTTACCCCCTAAATGGGTTTTCTTTGGCAAATCCTTCCATGTCCCGGGTCTGCTCGGGAACATACTCTGCGGGATTAACCAGGGTCGGTGTTATAAAAATTATAACTTCTGTTTCGCCGCGGCTAAAAGACGTACTTTTAAACAAACTTCCCAGAACCGGTATATCTCCCAGAAGCGGAACTTTAGTTACGTCTTTGGTCACTTCACTGGAAATCAGACCACCAATCGCCATTGTTTGACCTGAAGACATAGCAATAGATGTTTCAGCTTTACGAATTTTAATCGGCGGAATCTTCATACCCAGACCGAGTTCAATTTTATGCTCGTCAGTCCAATCAAGGGTACTGACTTCCGCTTTTATTTTACTTTGAATAAGCTGACCAGCCGTTACTTCCGGCGCAATATCCAATTTAATGCCATAATCTTTCCACTCTATTGAAATCCGTCCATCATTTAAGCCAACAGGTACCGGAATTTGACCACCCACCATAATATTGGCCTTATCGCCGCTTAAGGTAATCATATTAGGCTGGGATAATATCTTCGCCAGTCCGTTTTTGATCATAGCGTCAAGCTGGGCATTGATAGGAGCATATGTACCTAAATTACCGAAAGCTTTTGGGGCGAGTGAGTTGGCCATCGACTGGCCAAGGTAAAAGTTACCCGGGGTTCCGGCAGCATTTCCCGACCATTTAATACCGATATCCTTAGCGGCTTGGCGGTTAATTTCCACAACCCTGGCTTCAATTTTGACCTGTAAAGGACGTGTTATTTCTAAAAGGTTAACTACTTTATCGGCATAGGCTGACGCCACTTTCTCAGCCCTGCTCTTCTGGTATTGGTCGTTAACCGCGCCTTCTAAGATAATGGTTTTATTGACTTTACTTACCGAAATATCTGTAAGTCCCAGGATATTCTTAATATCGTTGGCAATGGTAACATCAGCCGCGCCCACTTCAACTAAATAGCTGTAAACACTATGCCCCGCCCAGATGTGAAGTGTTGTTAACCCGGGCGCTTTACCGACAAGCAGTACTTCAACACCTGACACCACTACTACATCGGCAATTTCCGGATTGGCCACAGCCACTCGCTCCACCGCATTAAAGTTCAAAATCCGGGACTGATTGATAGCTACCGTCAGTTTCTCATCGGCAGAAGCGGCCGCCGCACTCGCTAACATTATTATAATAACTAAAATAATTGTAATAGGAAATTTAAGTGTATTCATTTGACTCCTACCTTTCTGGCAGCCTTTACTTAAACAACTGGGGCTAATTTATTGGTACAATTTCAGTTTTGGTGCCGCGAATCATCTGAATACCACTGACTGGCTGCTTTGCCGCAGGCGGCGCAGAAGGTGCAGGTGCCGGCTCACCAGACTGTTTATCAGGTACCGGCGAACTATGAATACCTACAATATCTTTGGGAGTGACCGAGCCAGCAATACTGACATCAGCATTCTGCATAAACGACCGGAGAGCAAGCCGTACTTTGCCTTTTTCTTCCGACAGGGTTACTTTTGAAGCTTCCTCCGGCGACACGGCCAGCGTCACAGTAGATGTTTTAACAAGTTCTTTCTTATCCTTGGCATTGCTGCTAGTTTGTTCAACAGCCCCTGGCTCAGCTTCCCGGTTAGCTGCTAAAACCATCACATTCTGCAGTACAAACTGGCTGACATTATCGCCGACAATATTTTGATCAAAGGTTACAATAACGTCGACAAAATCGCCGGCCTTAACAAAACCGGCTACTCCGGTTACTTCATTAACGCCGATGGTAACTGCCCGCTTATCCGCTGGAATTAATCCGGTAAATCCGGCTGACTTTCCTTCAACAACAATCCGCCTTGCGGTAACTTGTTCACCGACAACTATTTGTTCCTTACTCATTGCTCCAATGACTTCTTTCGGATCCTGAACACCCCCCGGCTGCAGGTAAGGTGCAGGAACCATTGCAACTTGCACCATTTCTGGAGTAATCCGGGTTTTTGGACCAATATCGACTTTAGCTACAACTACCGAAACGGTATCCTTGGGCTGACTGTTGCTCGTTCTTTTCAAGTAACTATAGACAAGTCCGGTGGTTATAAAACTAAGAATGATTGCAATAATCAGAAGGCCTTTGTTAGAAAGTTTAAGCACGTTTTCCCTCCTGTCTATAAATGCCAAATAGGAACCTGCTGGTTACTCTATACTTAAATTTTATACTTAAATCAGACAAAAAACCACCGGGGAGATTCTCCTATTTTCTTTAGGACTTAGGGTGGAAAGTGACACAGTTTCAGGACTTTAGTCCTGTTACAGCCAGTGCTTTTTCCGGAAATAGCTGATCATGAACAGGCTGATTACCAGCATTAGTGCCAAAACTGCCGGATAGCCATACTCCCATTTCAGCTCCGGCATAAATTCAAAGTTCATACCATATAGCCCGGCGATAAAGGTTAGGGGAATAAAGATGGTAGAGATGATTGTCAGCATCTTCATAACTTCACTCATGCGGTTGCTAATACTGGATAAATAAATATCCATCATACCAGACAGCATATCACGGTAAATTTCAGTAGTCTCGATGACCTGAATGGCGTGGTCATAGACATCGCGCAAATAAATTAATGTCGCCTCCCGGATATGAGAAGCACCTCTCTCCAGCCCGCTGACTACCTCCCGTACAGGCCACACCGACTTTCGCATAAACAGCATATCCTGCTTTAATTCATGCAGTTGGTGCAATAATTCAGGTCGCGGCCGTATTGCAATTTGGTCTTCCAAAGTTTCGATCTTTTCACCAAGATGCTCAAGCACCAGAAAATAATGGTCAACTATACTGTCCAAGAGGGCATATAGTAAATAGTCTGCTCCCTGACGGCAGATTTTGCCTCGTCCGCTTTTTACACGTTCCTGCACAGTAAACAGTACATCCCGGTCTCCCAGCAAACTTTCTTGAAAAGAGATTAAGTAGTTAGAACCTAAAATAAGGCTTACCTGCTCGGCAGTATAACTTTCTTCGTCATCCGCAACAGCCAGAGATTTCAAAATAACGCATAAATAATCTCCGTACTCCTGCAGCTTGGGGCGTTGATTGGTGTTTAAAATATCCTCCAGCACAAGAGGATGAATCCCGAACTGCTGCCCAATGCCTTCTATGGCTTTGGCGTTAAGTCCCCGCACATTTATCCAGGTAACGCCAGGCAACGCCGCCAGCTGCCTTAACTCAGCAACAGGAACATCGTTTGTTTCGGTAACTGTTTCGCCGTTATAATTTATTACATCAATGTACGCCTTATCTGCCCGCGTATCGCCAATATGCAGCAATGTTCCCGGCGGCAGACCTACCTTGGAAGCCAACGATCCAGTAAATTTAGGCATAATACACCTCACAAAAAAGTATTACGAAAAGTATTCACGTTACCTCCATACTTTACCTCTAAGTTATAAGATTAATTAACACAGCCGCCCTCGCTATTCTACTTGAAAGCAAGGGCGGCTGTGTTTTTACGAGCCAATCTTACAATAAATTATATTTCTGCATTTTCTGGTAAAAACCGGAACGGTGAATTCCCAGTATCCTCGCTGCTTTACTCTTATTACCGTCAGCAGCGGCCAACGCATCCATAATAGCTTGTTTTTCAGCGTCATCCTTGATTCCGGCTAAGCCCTGAGCATCTGCTTCATTCACCAGTTTGACTTTCTTAGCCTTTTTTAGTATAGGCGGCAAATGCTCGGGGGTAATTAAACTTTCGTCATCCATTAGATTAATGGACCGCTCAATTACATTTTCAAGTTCACGCACATTTCCCGGCCAGTCGTATTGCATTAATAGCTGCAAAGCTTCCGGGGTTGTTCCTTTTACCCAATGCTCTACCCTTCCATTAATTTTTTCAAGAAGTGTCTCGCATAACAAAGGAATATCCTCCACCCGCTCGCGTAACGGGGGAATACTTAATGTAAATATATTTAACCGGTAGTATAAATCCTGACGAAACTGACCTTGTTCAATCATTTTATCCAAATCGCGGTTAGTAGCGGCAATAACCCGAATATCAAGTTTAATTATTTTGGTTCCACCCAGGCGTTCTAACTCCCGCTCCTGTAATACGCGGAGAAGTTTTACCTGCATGGAAAGTGGCATTTCTCCAATTTCATCTAAAAAAATCGTACCTCCGTTCGCCAGCTCAAACTTACCCGGTTTTCCACCTTTGCGGGCACCGGTAAAGGCTCCCTCCTCATAGCCAAATAGCTCAGCCTCCAAAAGCTGCTCAGGCAAGGCGGCGCAGTTAACTTTGATAAACGGATTTTGCCGCCGCGGACTGGCATTATGCAGAGCATGGGCAAACAATTCTTTGCCTGTCCCGCTTTCGCCTAATATAAGTACCGTTGAATTGCCCTTAGCCGCTTTGGCGGAAACAGTTTTCAGACTCATCATTTCATCACTGTTGCCAACAATATTTTCAAAAGTATAATTGCCACCGTAAGTCTTAAACAATTCCTCTTTATAATATTCCAGCTCAGACTCCAGCTTCCTGATTCTACCGGCCAATGATTTGAATTCTTTGATATCTTTAAAAACTACGTTCCCAACAGCACCGATAGTTTCACCGTCCTTCACAATAGGAATCCGGGAAACAACACAGGTATTTGATTGGATTTTTTGGATGTCTGTCAGTTCGGCTTTTCCCTCTTGCGCTACCAGATGCATTCTGGTATTGGGAATAATATCGGCTACATGCTTGCCAACTACTGCCAAGGGATCAACATTGAGAAATTCTCCATAGGCTTTATTCATTAACGTAATGGAACCTGCTTTATCGACAACCACGATGCCCTCTTGCAAACTTTCCATAATCGACTCTAGGGTACTCTTCAGGCGTTTTATATCCTCAAGCTGGGTAACGGCTTCATGCAACTCGGTAATATCCTGAAAAATAGCAAGCGCTCCGATAACCTGATTATCTGTAACAATCGGTACACGATTTGTCAATATTTCACAGTTACCAACACTCTGACGTTGATTGATCTCTGCTTTTCGTGTCTCCATAACCCGGATCAGAGCAGTATTGGGAATAATGTCATCCACCATATGACCTATAACGTTTTCAGCCTTTAAGCCGGTAATACCCTCGGCTGCTGTATTGAAAAAAGTAACAATCCCGTCGGAATCGACTATTACTATACCATTTCCCACCGAATCCAACGCCACCCAAATTCCCGACAGGTCAGACAAAAAAGCAGCTATAAGATCGTTCTTTCGCATTGCAGAACCTCCTTTGCGATATCAAAAGAGTATTATCGTCTATTAATACCAATTATAGATTGCGTACCAGTGCCTGTCTACAAAAATTTTACAGCGTACGATTTTGTACACTGTAGAACAACATTTCCCGATAAAAAAATCCCCGTGTCTGCTGTCCTGTTTTTTACACATATGTCTAACTTTTTCTACGCTTTATTTATAGTGCCACCACAACGCCCGATTAAACTATACAGAAAATATAGATTTGCACTTTTTTTTTGATAGTTTAGTATTGGCACGATACTTGCTTAATAACTAAGTGAAGCATTTCATTTTTATCAGAAGGGAGGAGTTTCCTGCAAACAATTATTTTGAGCTTAACACAAAATACTAAATAATTTAGGAGGTAAATTTACATGGAAGTAATCGGCATTCTCCTTAGCTTATTTCTATTAATGTTTTTTGCGTATCGGGGGTTCTCCGTTATTTTATTTGCCCCTGTGTTCGCGTTGCTTGCGGCATCATTATCCGGACTTACATTAATGCCGGCTTATACGGAACTATTCATGGCGAAGGCTGTTACCTACATTAAGTCCTTCTTCCCGGTTTTTTTACTGGGTGCCGTATTCGGCAAAATCATGGAAGACACGGGATTAGCCAAAGGCATCGCCCACGCTATTATCAAAGGCCTTGGCAAAGAACGCGCTATCCTGTCGGTCGTTTTGGCCGGTTGTGTATTAACATATGGCGGCGTCAGCCTGTTCGTAGTAGTATTTGCCGTATATCCTTTTGCGTCGGCCTTATTTAAAGAAGCCGGAATTCCCAAGAGACTGCTACCCGCCACTATTGCCCTGGGAGCGTTTACGGCTACCATGGACTGCATTCCCGGCACACCGCAAATCCAAAACCTGATTCCTACTAACTTCTTCGGCACTAATATTTATGCGGCTCCCATTCTTGGTTTAATAGGTGGTGCAGCGGTTTTAGGTCTTGGAATTACTTGGCTGGAGCATCGCCGGAAAAAAGCAGCTGCCGCCGGGGAAGGCTACGGTAACCATACGCAAAATGAACCGGAAATCAAAAACGATACAGCTTTGCCTTCCTGGCAATTAGCCATTCTCCCATTGTTAACGGTTCTAGTTGTAAACTTCCTCATGAACAATATGTTCAACTGGAATCCCTCTATGCTTGAACCGTTCAAAGCTATGAAACTGCCGCTGACAGCTCCTGCCGTTAAAAATGTTATCAGTATCTGGTCTCTGATAATTGCCCTGGTCTCCGGTATTGGTTTAGCCATAGTATTAGGATACAAAAACCTTGGCTCCGTTGGTGTATTGGCTAAGTCCCTTAATGCCGGTGCTATCGGTTCCTTACTAGCAATTATGAATACTGCTTCCGAAGTAGGTTATGGTAACGTTATTGCCTCCCTCTCCGGCTTCCAGTCCATTTCTCATGCTTTAATGAGTATTAAAGTCGGCGGTTCCCCACTGGTTTCGGAAGCAGTAACTGTTAATATTCTTGCCGGCGTTACCGGTTCGGCTTCAGGTGGTATGTCAATAGCCTTAGACCTGATGGCCAAAGATTGGGTGGCCTGGGCCAATTCCATCGGCATGTCGCCGGAAATCCTTCACCGGGTAGCCTCAATGGCATCAGGTGGTATGGATACCCTCCCCCATAACGGCGCAGTTATTACCTTATTAGCCGTATGTGGTATGACGCATAAGGATTCCTATGGAGATATCTTTGTCTTAACTTGCCTTAAGACATTAATGGTATTCGTAATAATCGCCCTACATGCTTTAACAGGAATCCTCTAGAATAACCCGTCCGGAAAAAATCAAAACCCCTGTGCTAGTATTAGCACAGGGGTTTTTGTAAAAATCCCCATTTATTGACCTTTACACCATCTATAAATAAATGTGAGGAAGCGATTTTATGACCGATTTCACTCGGATAACTAATAGCCCGGCTATTCTTACCTATTTCGAACAAGTATTCCCGTATTTGGCCAATTTGTCAACAGGTGAGGTGGGTGTCAGCCTGACAGACAGAGACAAATATCTATTATACCAACCAAGCCGGTCTTTACATCTAAAAATCAACAAAGGTGATTCGATTAAACAAGGCAGTGCCGTCTACCGTGCTATCCACGAGCAAAAACGCATCATGGTCCATGTTGATAAGACCTTGTTTGGGCAGCCCTATATCGCTGTAGCCGTCCCGCTCTATGATGACCGTCATCAAATAGTGGGCGCAGTATGTATTCAGGAACCTGTCGAACGGCAAGAATCCCTAAAAGAAATGGCAACCCAGTTATCCTCGTCTATTACTATCCTGGCCGGTGCAACCCAGGATATTTCGGCCCAGACGCAAGAATTATCGGCGGTTAGCCGGACACTAACACAGCTTTCACATGAATCGGAAACAAAAGTAAGCGAAACTGATCAAATCCTAGGATTAGTAAAGAACATAACAGGGCAAACCAATTTACTGGGGTTAAATGCCTCCATTGAAGCGGCAAGAGTAGGGGAACAGGGCCGCGGTTTTAGTGTAGTAGCGGAAGAAATCCGCAAGTTGGCCGCCAGCAGTACGGACTCAATCAAAAAAATTGACGCCATCATTAAGGCTATTCAAGTCTACAGCCACAACTCCAAATCTCAGATTGAGCATATTGGCAATGCATTAACCCAGGTAGCCGAATCCATTAGCAGTATTGCCGGAACAGCTCAGCAAATTAGCAGTATGGCTCAGCAGCTAGATCAAATGGCCGACTCTTTATATAAAGATGCCGAATCCTTTAAATAGGTGTTGTATAAAAAAACAGACGCCTGTTCATATCAATAAACACTTTCTGCAGCTTGTCTCTCCTTAAAACCCTAAAATTCAATGCTTTCGTCATATCCTTTGTTGGCACACTCCTTGCATTATCTATTGGCAGAAAGCTAAGACTCCGGATTCTATGGATTACCCGCCTCTTATCCAGCTTAAACAAAAGTGATCGAACCGGAATACGATCTCGTAAAAAACTGGACCTTCTAATTTCTAATAGAAAAGGAGTATGTTTTCTGCTCAACCAAAAAGGTCTGAACCGCAGCGCAAAGCGGCTGACATATTATAATGTATATGAGGGGTGTATTTTATGGTACAAGACGTAAAGTTTGCAGACATCAAAGTTGGCGACAAAGCGAGCATGGCCAAAACAATTACAGAATTTGACGTATATACCTTCGCCGGTCTTACCGGTGATTTCAATCCGGTTCATATTAACGCAGAGTTTGCCAAAAATACTATGTTTAAAGAGCGTATTGCTCATGGTATGCTTTCTTCCGGTTTTATCTCCGCGCTCCTTGGAACAACGCTTCCCGGCGCTAATACGATTTACCTGGGGCAGGAATTAGCTTTTAAAGCTCCCGTAAAAATTGGTGATACCGTAACAGCTACTGTAGAAGTCATCGAGAAACTCGAAGCAAAAAGCCGTCTAATTCTTAAAACTACGGTAACTAACCAAGAGGGAACCGTAGTAATCGACGGCAAAGCCACAGTAATGAAAAAAGACTAGTTCTAACTGGTCATAAGTATAAAAAATGATTAGTCAAACCGGACGATCCCCCAGGATTGTCCGGTTTTTTGTATGATTGTAAATGAATACTCTATCCCCTCGTTCTCATCTTAGCCTAAGTCCTTTCCTCTAACTCAAGACGATGTGCCCTTCAGAGTCTTTGCAAAAATAATAAAAAATCCCTCCGGAACCCGGAAGGATTGAAAATAAACTGTACACTTATCCAGCGGTTGCTAATGCCAGCTTTGCCTTAATTTCTTCATATACTTCTTCCCAAACAATAATTGTTGTTTTAGCAAAGCCATTAAATACTGTGGCCGAAGCCGATGTATACGCTCCGCAGTTAGGCACCAAAATCAAATCGCCAATTTCCAGAGGTGCAGTTTGCTTATCCCGGAACATAATATCTAAGGAGTCGCAGCTAGGACCGGCAAATGTAGCCGGGATTGTCTTACCTGTTTTAAATGTTTCCAGTTCAAAATCCCAGTGGTCAAAGATAACGCCCGAAAAAGTGCCGTAGAGACCATCATCAAGAAAATACCATTGCTGGTTATTGCGCACTTTTGTACCAATGACTTGGGTAATAAGGTTAACAGCTGTACCGCAAATATAGCGTCCAGGCTCAGCCCAAATCTCGGTATCGGGGAAATATTGTTTTATGGTTGCATAGATTCCTGTAACCATAGCTGCGACATCAGGTTCTTCCGTTAAGGTTGGAATGGGGAACCCGCCGCCAATATCCAGCATTCTGAGATGTAAGCCCTTCTCAGCAGCAGCGTCAAACAGGCTGCGGCATATTTTGAGAGCATCAATATATGCTTCATTACTTGCCGATTGGCTGCCAACATGGAAGCACAAACCGGCTACATCTAGCCCCGCCGCTTGCGCTTTGATCAGAAGGTCGAGTGCTTCCTCCGGATGCGCGCCGAATTTTTTATTAAGGTCAACAAGCGCCCGGGGATTATCTACCCGAATACGCAGCAGAACCGTACCACCGGGAACAGCAGCTGCCATCTTGGCAATTTCGCTTTCACTGTCAAAGGTAAATTTATTAACCCCGATAGTATGAGCTACCTGTAAGCCGCTTGCAGTTTTAACCGGATTGGCGTATACCATACGGGCTGAGTCAATCCCCAGCTCATTGAGCATGCGCATCTCGCCATCGGAAGCGACATCAAAACGGCCTCCAAGTGCGCTAAGTTTCCGGATGATGCGTTCGTCCGGATTGGCTTTGACGGCATAGTATATTTTAACGTCTGGCATATTCTCCGCCAGCAGATTGTAATTGAGTTCAATTTGTTCTAGAGACAGCACCAACAGTGGGGTACTGTAGGTATCAGCCAGCACCTTAACAGCGTCCTGGGATAACCTAAAATATTTCACTTATCATCGCTCCTTTAAGCCCAAAATTTTGTCGAAAAGTACTCTATGATTGTAACATAACTAGACCAAAGTGCAAGTAGTTTTTTTATAAAAATAAAACCCGCATACCAATATAGGATACGCGGGAAAAATGCTTATTAACCATGGCATTTGTTATGCCGTTTTACCCCTGTCTGCTAATAGGATTTTTCTTGGACTTATACCACTATTTAAAAGTTTGGCAAAATACCTTTTACTTGCATCGATCTTGTCCATAACCTGCAGCGACACGGCGGGATCACCATAAATACGCCACATTCCCCGGCAGCTTACACACTCACGCCCTTTATCCATAAATCCCAATACATCTTTAAGGGGTATACCTAAGAACACACCGATCTCATGTGGACAACCATGCTGATAGCGTTGTTTGAGATAATCCATATTCTTGGCCAGCGAATATTCGGAACTATAGCCAAACTCAGCCAAAAACCGGCAGTTATCGGCTTGCTCTAAACAGCGTTCAAGACTGTCAGGATGGTAAAACAATATCGTAATACTGTTTAGTGACTGACGCATAATAGTCCAGTCGATGACTGCCTGCCGCAGAAAGGCAGCGCCAAAGTTTCGCCAATAACTCAGGCGATGAAACCGGTTGTTGTCAGTAAACGTTAATAGTGTCGACGGCTTTTCACCCATGATGGTAGGCGCTAATTCAACCGTCAGCCATTTCAAAAAATAACCCGGTGTATTTTGTTGCTGAGCCCGCAGCAACGACTCGCCTGTATGCCTGCATCCCATATTGCTGCCCCCTTTCGCATATAACTATATAACATAATATGCAAGAAACTAGCGCAAGGATATAAAGTGGGATCAGGCTTGAGTTAAGCCTGACCCAATTTCCTGGCATATGGCAGCATAGCTATTGAGCTTCAGGTATAATCAGGCTAAAATGTAATTAGACTATCATTTATAGGAAGAAAAACCATGACAACAACTCTTACTTATGAACAATTCTCTGCACACGCTGCAGCTCTTATCCCTAAAAATGCCTTTATGACTACCGCTCACGGCGGAAAAACCAATACAATGACCATCGGTTGGGGTGGTGTTGGCATTATGTGGGGAAAACCTGTTTTTACCGCAATGGTACGTCAGTCCCGTTTTACCAAAGAGCTTGTCGAAAAGAGCGGTGAATTTACCATTACCCTGCCCCTTACTGAAATGAAGGAGGCCTTGGCACTGTGCGGCTCCAAATCCGGACGCGACATGGACAAAATTGCGGCAGCCAATCTCACCGTTATCGCAGGTCAAGCCATAGCTACCCCTGTAATCAACGCTCCCGGCCTGCATCTGGAATGCAAGGTTGTCTTCAAGCAAACTATGACTGAAGAAAACCTTGCAACCGAGCATCAAACCAAATGGTACGCTAATGGCGACTATCACACTTTCTATTTTGGTGAGATTGTTGCCGCTTACAAAACCGAATAACACAGAGTAGACAAAACCCGCTTCAAATTTGGCTTGAAGCGGGTTTTGTCTACTCTCTTGTCAGTATTTTAGGCACTAGTTATCTTGCTTTCTCGCTGCCAGCTGCTCGCGGTCTGCCCTGGCCTCATGCCAAGCGTCCCTTGCCATGTTAAACACTTTCGGCTCCAGCTTGGCTGCTTGACTGCCTACGACTTTCCCTAAATATAACAGCGCCTTTTCACTTTCTCCACAGCGCCGCGCCAATTCGCCGATCAGATAACCAACAGCGGCTTCGCTTAAGTTGCCAATGGGCAGCCGTTCTCGCATCAAAGCCTGTTCATAATATTCGCAGGCTTTGGCAAGAGCGGTTTTTTCTTCGTCGGCTTCCTCGCCTTCACGATACATCCAGCCCAACCGTAAATAAAGTTCTGCAAGTTGACTGGCCGGAGCGGCTATTAAATCGGCAAAGAAAATAGCCAGCTTATAAGTGGCTATTGCTTGCTCGCGCGTGCGTTCGCCGCTGAAATTTACATTAACTTGCCGTCCCGCCAAAAACTTTGCTATTTTGTCTCTGGCCGCAACCGAAAGATTCTCAAAGTGATCATCTGTTGCCGCATAACCGCAATGAGAGCACACCCAGACAGTATAATAATAAGGGTTTATATCTTTGAAATGCGCGCAAAAATCACTGTCCTGCTTATCCAAAACCTGCCGTCCGCGCGTACGTGTAACACTAAATTTTTGTTGGCACACAGGACACTCTTTTTCTACCGAATATGTCGGCTCTGCCATACATCATCGCCTCCATATATACCTTACCATAATACTATCTGGGTCTCAAGAAATATTTAACATATCATGTTGCAGATCCCAGATTTGGGAAAAAAGTCCTAGTTTCAACAGTAATTCCCTTAGACTGCCTTGTTCAGCGATTTTGCCATTTTGCAATACAAGTATTTCATCCATAGTTTCAAGACCTGTCAACCGATGAGTTATGAGCACGACAGACCGGCTTCCGGCAGCCTCTAGAATATTCTTCATCACGACTTCTTCCGTTTGTGCGTCCAGTCCGGCTGTCGGTTCGTCCAGCAGCCAGATTGGCGCCGCTTTTAATAAAGCCCGGGCCAAGGCAATGCGTTGCCTTTCGCCGCCCGAGACAGCCAAACCGTTTTGTCCGGTTCGCGTATCTAGTCCGTAGGGCAGCTTAGCAATAAACGGACTAAGCATAGCCCGGTCAATGGCCGACGCTAGTTCAGACGGGGTGGCGTCAGGCTTAGCCAACAGAATATTATCGCGAATGGTCGCATTAAACAAATAGGTGTCCTGGCTGACCACGCTAAACGTCTGCCTCACTGCTTCGGGAGCATATTCCCTACTATCCTGACTGTTTAACAATATTGAACCATGATTATAATCCCAAAACCGCAGCATAAGCCCGGCCAGCGTACTTTTCCCGGTTCCGCTTTCGCCAATAATAGCCAACCGTTTCCCCGGTGGCAGGGTAAAGGAAATATCGGACAGCACTACAGGTAAATTAGACGAGTAGGCAAAGGACAGCCTATCCACTACAACAGATACCGGTTCGGTTAGCGTTGTTATTTTCCCCTGGCCGCCAACAACCGGCTTCTGGCTAGTTATAGCAGCAATTCGTGTAAATGCAGCAACACTTGCTTGTAAATAATGGACAATCGTCGACAAGGGCAAGATTGCCTCAAAGCTAGCCTGTACCATAAGGGCGAGAACTGCTAAATATACCCCCGGCAGTTCTCCTGAAAACACGACAGGTGCCGTAAAAACTATAACAGCAATAACGGTTAGATTCATGCCCAAATTAGCCATTGCCTCTGCTAGTACCGCAATCGCGTTAGCCTGACGCTGGCGGGCTGTTAATAATTTATTTGCCGCATCCAGCTTCTCGGTCTGTCTTAGGGTCTGTCCCCAGGCAGCAAGTTCTGTAATTCCATCAATACTATCGGTTAAGACAATATTTAATTCAGTTCGAGCCGCAATAACGTTTTGACCAGCTTTACGACCCAAGCAATAAATGACTGCCGGCAAACTGACGCTTACCAGCAAAAATGCACCGGCTACCGGCCATACCAGCCAAGGGGCCAACCACCCCAACAAACCTATTACCGTTACTATTACTATGACAGCAATTCCGAGGGGGAAGACTGCGCGAAGATAAAAAAACTGCAACGTCTCGACATCCGCTACCATACGGCTAAATACATCACCTTTGCCAATTCCCGCCAGGCCCGCAGGCAGTAAAGGTTCCAGCTTGGCATACAGCCTTATTCTGATATCCGCTAACAGGCGAAACGTAAACTCATGTCCTATGTACCGTTCAATATAGCGGCATACTGCACGTGACAGGCCAAAAAAGCGGACGCCGACAATGGCTATCGACAGTTCCGCCACTGACGGATGTAAAGCTGCCGCTGAAATAAGCCAAGCGGAAGCCGCCATCAGGCCAATATTGGTATATACCGTAAAACTGCCCAGCACGCAAGCAGCCATAACCAGCCATAAAGCACGCCCGCTGCCTGCTAACAGCTTCAACATACGACTCCCCCCTGGCCGCAAGATGCAGTTACTAAATCTTTATACAAACCTGCCGCATTCAGTAGCTCGATATGAGTGCCGGCTTCCATGATCCGGCCATCCCTTAAAACCATAATCTTATCAGCCTGACGCACAGTTGTTAAACGGTGGGCAATAATTATCGCAGTCCGGCCTGCAAGCAATCTGGCAAACGCTTCATCCAGCAATGCCTGCGAGTTGACGTCAAGCCCCCGCGCCGCTTCGTCCAGAATAACTAATGGCGCGTCCTGCAAAAAGGCCCGGGCAATCGCCAGCCGCTGCCGCTGGCCACCGCTTAACTCCCGGCCGCCTTCGCCAATTTCCGTTTGGTAGCCGCGAGGCAAACCCATAATAAAATTATGTGCACCCGCCGCTTGCGCTGCGGCAACAATATCTTCAAACCGGGGGTCCGGACAGGCCATACCAATATTATCAGCTACGGTGCCCTGAAATAGGTGCGGACGCTGTGGTACATACGAGACATGACGCAGCCACTCGTCCGATTTTAGTTCCTGCAAGCGCTGGCCATTAATCAGGATTTGTCCGGCTGCCGGTTCAAGAAATTTAAGCAATAAGGCTGCTACCGTACTTTTACCGGCACCGCTTGGCCCCACAATCGCCAAATGCTGGCCAGGATCCAGGACAAAAGATATGCCGCTCAAGGCAATCCGTTTCCCTTGTTGATAGGCAGCATGCACATCACGAAATTCCAACGCAAGCTGTCGTGTCGGCGGCATAGGTATTAAACCGTCAGACGCGCGCCCGCCTGTCAGTTCAAACAGACGATAAATCGCTGCGGCCGCTGTTTTTCCGGACATACCGGCGTGAAATTGACTGCCTAGCATTCTAAGCGGCAAGTAGTATTCGGGTGCCAACAGTAACACAAAGAAAGCCTGCGTAAAGGTAATCTCTCCATACACTAGACGAAGACCGACAGTTACCGCCACCAGTGCCGTACTGATGGTTGCCAGCAATTCTAATGCCAGCGCCGACAAAAAGGCTACCTTGAGCACATCCATAGTGGCTTCCCGAAATTGCTTACTCACCCGGGCAATGACAGCAATCTGCTCAAGACTTCGCCCAAACAATTTCAGTGTTGTCAGACCAGAGAGCACATCAAGAAAATGGGCACTTAATGAATTAAGAACCTCCCATTGTCTTGTATTGCGCCGTTCAGCCATCTTGCCGATAAGCACCATAAATACGGGTATGAGCGGGGCTGTCACCAGCATAATAGCCGTAGAAGTCAGATCAATTGCCCCTACTGCTAATAGAATAAGCACAGGAATACAAACTGCTTTAGCCAACTGCGGCAAATAGTTAGCAAAGTAGGCCTCCAGGCTTTCTATCCCTTCACTCAATACATTGACAAGCTCGCCGGCCGGATATTGAGCCAACGAGACCGGCCCTTGCCGCAGGAGATGATGCAGTAACCGCTGTCTCAAACCGGACTTGATTGCGGCTGCTAAAGTGAATGCCAATACGCCTTCCCAATACATAACCAACGCACGCCCCACGGCAATTCCCCCCAGCAGCCACAATGTTGTGGTCACCGCCGCCAACTCCTGTCTACTTAGAAACAAACTAGCTATAACTTGGGTTAGATAGTAAGCCTGAGCAATGGCAAATATTCCACTGCCAACACCCAAACAAGTCACCATAAGTAACAACCCGTACTTTTTTCCGGCCTCCCGGCTCAATTCTTTCTGCAGCAAAAATCCTCACCTGCCCCGCTAAAGAAAAACCGCCAAGCCTGGCGGTTGTTTATATGTTAGAAGCGATTCCCGTCTGCCTGAACCAGGAACAGCAAGAATCCGGTCAACTTACCCAAAACTTGGCCCAAGCAAACGGTCCCGTATCAGCTATATACTACGCCTGGCAAATTATTCCCTTCTATTTAAACAGCATTAATGGCGAAAAACCGGGAAGACCCTTTTCTGCATAAAAAAGAATGAGATTGCACCATTACCATGGGCAATCTCATTCTTCTTTATGCTGCTAACCTACCGGCCCAGTTTCCTCAAGTAATTCAATGCTTACATGCAAGGTGTTACCTTCCTCGAGATAAGTAACATGAGCAGTATTACGGCCTTTGTCAACATCTTCAATCCATACATAATTATTACGATACTTAACGCCAATAGTATCTGGCGACTTTAGAATTTGTTCGGCTCGTCTCGCGTCCAATATACCACCCCTTTTTTAAGAGTAGTATTATACACTATTGGTTGTTATTATTCCGCTAACTGCAAAGGCGGACAATCTTCCCGCAGCAGCCCAAACAGTTCCAAATCCACATATTTCCCTGCATGAAAAGCAGCCTTACGCAAGGTTCCTTCATAACGATAGCCACACTTTTCCGCGACCTTACGGCTGGCCTCGTTGCCGGCTATTACTGTCAATTGCAAGCGGGGAATAGGCTTGGATTCAAACAAGAATGATGAAAATAAGGCTAGTGCTTCCGACATATACCCCTTACCCCGGTCTTCCCGCTTAAATATCTGATAGCCAACCTCATACCCAGCCCGATAATCAGCATTACGATAATAGATGATTTCCCCGATGATTCGTCCTGCTTGTTCCTGGTCAACCATCAGCAGCCGGCCAAAGTTGTCATGCCAAAAGCCCCTTTCGGCAAATCCCCGCCGGAATGCCGGTTCGGCCGGTATATCAATAAGCCAATACTCACCTTTTTCCGATACATCGGTCATCAATTTATAAATAAGCTCAAGATCGGATTCCCTTACTGTCCTGAGACATACTTTTTTACTTTGAAGCACACAACCACACCCCACAAACACCAACGTCCTCTCTTCTATCTATAATAGGCACACTTAAATAGTATTCTCCATTATCTAACAATATCATAAAAAAGTAAACCCCGGCATTGGGCCATGGACGGTTATTTCTTTTTTACGACTAACCTCTTGAGCTGACGAATGCGGCTGCAAATGTCAGGTTAGCCATTTCAACCTTGTTTATTCGCGGCTAGTAAGCGGAGGGATATTGATAACCTTGCATCTGCTTCTGCATAAAATTGGCGAATTCCTGACGTACGCCGCAGCTATCCCGGATACCTTCCCGATAAACAATTTCAGCCGCCAGTCCGGATTCAAGGGTGGTGGCGGCCTCATACGCCATAACCAGTCGCAGCAGTTCCGGGTGCTGCGCTTCCAGTTCGCGAGCACTTTCCATAAGCTGTGATAGTACAGAGTCGGCCTCTTTCACTGTTTTTCTGTATTTTTCATCAGCAACACCGGCGACACTGAGGATATTACCCACTCTGTCAAAGACGTACTCGTTAAAGGCCTGGTTTAAAATACTGTTAAACACAACAAAAGCCCCCCCTATACTTAGGCTGCGGCATACACGTTACGCTGCCACCAGCTTTTTTATAGGGGAAATTAAAAACGCATGCGAGGTTTTATACCCTACACATGCGCTTTGCTTCGTCGTATACTAAATCCCAATACCAACAAGCCAGGACATACCCAGCCGTCAACAGAAAAGCGGTCAATAAGCTATGTAAACGAATGCTTGTCTTCCGTTGACAGTGTATCAGGAATAGGCTTAGTCTCCTGCTGCATGAAATCGCACAGCCTGCTCCTCTCCTGCCGGCAACTCCGTTACACTCAGAGCCTCGCTTGTGTTCAAGCGGGCGGCGTTGTATAATAGAAATGTCGTCGTGGACAGCTTGACTGTTATGTGTAGGTGCTATGACACCTGCGCGTGCCTCGGGAGTGTTACCGCACTTCCGGGTCACGGCGACTTTTAATTTCCACCTAACTTTAATTATAGCTCATTTCAAACGAATTGCAAGTAAACTAACGCCGCCCAAACAGGATTTTTCCTGGCCGGTTGCATATTTTTCCATCTATGGGTATAATATAAGAAAAGGACTGACGTGCGCTAACACGCCAGCCCCACAGGCAGTCTAACCGGAAAACGGTTAGCCCAAATTCGTGTTATTTAAGAAATAATCGCCGTCTTGAGCAGGGGCGGTTATTTCTTTCTGGTCGTGACCAATACCATGAGCGTGGCAAATGCAACCGCAAATGTCAATGCTTCGTAAATAGTCATCCTACCCACCCCCTTCCTGAAAAGGAAGGGGCTAACCGTCCCCCGAGCAGCCTGTACTCTTAGTATAGCATATTTTACCAGTGCGAAAAAAAGATTTTCCGGTTTCCGCTGTTTTTATAGCCACTGTGGCCGCCTTCGAAATGAGGCGGCCTTTTCTTATTTTCCTCACCGCGCAGTTCGCGGCTCCCTAGCTGGCGGGAGGGGGAGGTCTATTTTATTACTAAGTCCTGTTATATTAACAGTGCCCGTTGTATCAATGGTAACTTCGACAGTTGTCTCCGAATGATTACCAATAGCAGGGTGGTTTTTCAGTCTGTCTGTAAGAAATAGTAGTTCCTGATTAGCCGAACCCAATAAATATTCCTGTGTAGGCAGCTCCTGCATAAATGGCCCGGCGACCAGCAAATCAACAGCAGCAAGGAGCCTGTTCCAGGCCGGGTCATTACCTGCTTTTAGCTCAGTATAAGTATAGCCGGTAAAAATGACTATATTCAACCCCTGTTGCGTTAGAGTTTCTGCCAATTGAGCCAGGGGCAACGCTTGGGCAAACGGCTCACCGCCTGAAAACGAAACCCCTGCCAGCCCTTGGATAGCCAAAATGCGGTCTGCCAGCTGTTTTACTGTAATAATTTTATTATCCCGAAATTCCAGCATATCCTGGTTAAAACACCCGGCACACCGGCGCGGACAGCCTTGCACCCAAACAACCGCCCTAAGTCCCGGACCATTGACTTCTGATCTTGCCAAAAAGGCGGCCATATTGATAAGGCCGCCTTTCTGGTTATTTTCTTGCTTGTTCATCGCTGATTATTCCTAACTCTAGCGTTGTCTCCTGACTGTTCATAATACTCAGGCGTCATTTCCCGCAGCTTAACTTCCCCCAGTGCTTCTTCAATAGGCTTGGTAATATCCAGACATTTGCCGCCTTTGGCTCCAGCCACTTTGATACTGACGTTTCCGCTCCCATCAATGGTAATTTCCAGTTCTTCCTTTTCCATAGCATACCGTCCTTTCGCCGTAGCCCTAGTCTTCTATTTCCAGGAATACCTGACCAGAATTCGTCTCGCCGGCAACCTCGCCGGGATAGGAAGCCGACTGAGCACGTCCTTCCTGCAGCCACTGCCGGAGATACTGGATATTTTCCCGTTGAGAAACCGACAACGGCACTTGACGTTTGAGGGAAACCACAATATCCTCGGTGGTAATTTCACGCATGTTATCACTAAAGGCCAAATACATGGCATCAATAATTGCTTGTTCAATTTCCGCCCCGACATAGCCATCAGATTCTTTAACCAGCCGTTTTAAGTCAAAGTCGCGCGGGGTGCGATTACGGCGTTTCAGATGGGTGGCAAATATTTCGCGCCGTTCCGCCATATGCGGCAAATCGAGGAAAAAGATTTCGTCAAACCGGCCTTTACGCATAAGTTCAGGCGGTAAGGCGGCAATGTTATTAGCGGTAGCAACTACGAAGCAGGGCGCTTTCTTATCCTGCATCCAGGTAAGCAAGGTGGCAAATACCCTTTGGCTGGTACCGGCATCACCAGCGCCGAACGCAAAGGCCTTTTCAATCTCATCCACCCACAGAATGCACGGGGCAATGGTTTCGGCAATATTAAGCGCTCGGCGGGTACGGTCCTCTGACTCGCCGACATACGCCCCGAATAAAGCGCCAACATCCAGACGCAATAGTGGCAGCTGCCATAAACTGCTAATCATCTTGGCGGTCAGGCTCTTACCCGTACCGGGAATTCCCACCATAGCAATACCTTTCGGGGCCGGCAGACCATATTCTCTGGCGTCTTTGGTAAACGCCATTTCCCTTAACCGCAGCCAATCTTTCAGCACACCCAAACCGCCGACACTTTCCGCCGTCTCGGTTGCATTCAAAAACTCCAGTGCTTCGCTTTGCCGTACAAGCTGAGCCTTTTCCTCAGTGATTAGGGAAATACTGCGGTCGTCCAAACACCCACAGGTAACAATGGCTTTGGAAAATACGCGGCGGGCTTGCCCTGCCGTCATACCCATAGCCGCCTGCACAACCTTTTCCCGCCCGGTATCATTCAAATTTATTTTAACATTAGCACCTTTTAAAAGACCGTCAAGCACAAAGTCCAATTCCTCGCCATTCGGACGTTTAAGGTGGATTACCACTGCCTCATCCTGCAGTTCGTCAGGGATTTGACCTGTTGGGGTAGTAATGACAAGGGACGTCCGGGTCTGGGTCAACCGCTGCACTACACTTCTGAGTTTCCGGCGAACCGGCGGATTGGTCCAAAAATCATGGAAATCTTTGCAGACAAAGATAGTCCCGGCATTTTCCATCCCGGTCTTTTCCATTAAATCCAGGGCCACCAGCGGATCCCGGCATTTAAGATCAAGCGAAGTACGTCCGGTAAGAACTACAAAACCATCGGCAACATCCCAGGATAAACAGGTACGATTTTTTTCTTCACACACCGTTCTCACATATTCAATGGCACGTTGCTCTTCCGGCGTCACAATAACAATGAGCGTAACCCTTGCCCTAATATAAGTGTCAAATTGCTCCGCAAAGTTATCCATAGCGTCCCCTCCTTACACCCATCTGCGAACAGTCAGCCGGATTTCCCCGGTCGCGTCCCGCTGTTCTTCCACTACATTAAACCCCTGTCTGCGAACCTGCTCCATAACGGTACACAATGCATACCGCTGCTGCACCTTAGCCGTAAATTCCTTCTCACTCGTACCTTGTACCCCAAACCAATCGGCCACAAAGCTAAAGGTGCCATCAGTTCCCAGCACAAAACCGATATCATAGCCCTGCTGCACCCTCACAGCGATGTCTACCGCCGTTTCCTGACCACGATATCCCCTAATAGAGGTTTTTTCCTCTGTGACATAACCTAATTCCTTTAGGCAAGTCAGCAGCATCTCTTTATCAGTAATCCTGGTTGCCACCTGAGTAAAATGCGACATATTCATTCCTCCCTGCTACACAAGCTTAACAACAGGCAATTGGTCGGCAACAACTCTGTTTGTTGCTGCCTCAACAGCAGTTACTACCAGTTGGCCGGCACTATCCAGATTAACTGCAACTGTAATGGCCGACTGCCCGCTGTCGACAGGCTCTTCCATGCTTAAAATGACCGGCTTGCTATCATTAATGCAGTGAAAGTCCTCTAGCCGGTAGATAAATAACCCAAATTCACGCTGTCCATCATAGCTGGCTTTTATGGTAAATTCAGTTATCGACTCAACACTGGGATAAAATGCCCCTTTGGTTACAAGTTCACGGTATTGGTAGTAATTTCCTGCCAGATAGCGCAATCCGTAACTGTAGCGCAGACAGCCGCAGCCCCCGGCACCGGAGGCCAAAATGGCTGCCCCGCAAGCTGCGGCATCAATGGGGTGTTTATCGTATACAGGAATAGCAGTAAAATGTTCGTGGATAACAGCCAATATATCTGGTTTTACCTGACTGCCGGTTACTACCACCCCAGCTAAACTGCTATCGGCGTACCCTAGCCGTGCTGCACCACGCAATGTCTGTCGAAGGTTATTCGCCAAAATTATATCCGGAGCCACATCCTCCTGACAGTCTAGCCAATCCTGCCTGGCACTTATTATTCTGATATACCTTGCTCTTTCCCATGAATGTGGAACAACCTGCACTATTGCTGTTAGAATACTATCCGTAGTTATCTTACTAACCACATAAACAAATTCCGGTCTCACCGGCATTCCGGCTCCCCAGGCTGCCGCCCAGGGTTCCTCCATCAGTTCCAACCTGCTGAAGCCTGCTTGCCTGACGGCATCTTCCAGCCACCGCTGGTACTGCTGCCAGATTTGATCTGACAAACAGGCTTCAACAGGCATCGTAAACGTAATTACAGCTTGACTCGCTAACCCCAAGGCCTGACCGGCACGCGTTAAAAACATGGCTAAATATTGTTTGGCAATGTCCTGCCTGTTTAAGCGGCGGTCACCGACCAAACTATAAACCTTCTTGCCTGTAATTACATCAAATTGCAAATGATTAAATACCTGCCGGGTACTACCCAAGCCATCGGCTTCGTCCATGACTTCCTGCCCAATGAGACAAGTCTCGTCTTCTCCGGTGCCATAGCTGATGACCGCAGGAGCCAAAAACAGCCTAGCGCCCTTACCAATATACCTATTTGATACCGGCCGGGTCACTCCGGGTATATATAATGTCCCAGCCCGGTCAAGGCCTTGCCGCCACCAGGCGGCTACCGTATATTCATTGTCAAAATCCACAGCTAACCGTCCAGCCATCGGCATCACCTCCCCAGCCTATAACAGGATATCGTAACAAAACTTAACCGAAAGCAGTGTATGTAAAAACTCACTGGCCTGTCTCGCTGCCGGTACCTGCTGCCTTGCGGCCAAATCAGCCGCTTGCCGCCAGTCTGCCTGGGTGGCAAACGCCAACGGCCTATCCCAGCGGAGCTGCCTTACCGCCATTGTCCTTTCATCAGGGTTAGCCACCAAACCTTGAGCGACATTACCACTTATCGCCAATAACTTTCCTGCCTCCGGGATACTCCATAAAAGGTCACCGGTAGTGGCCTGCCAGACCTTGATGGTACCATCCGCCCCGCCGCTCACAAACAGCTTACCGTCAGGACTGATACACAGCGATTCTACCTTGCCGGTATGAGCAGCCCACAGCTTGTTGCCTCCTCGACCGCCGGCTACAGCATAAGAACGGATTTTCCCATCCCGCCCGCCGCCGATTACCGCCTTGTTCTCCCAGTCGACCGCTGCAGTGCTGAACAAACTGCCTGGATATTGCCCCCGGGTAATCATCTGTGAACCATCCCAGCTCCACGCTCTGGCCGGAGCCACGCCACCCGCACAAGCAAGCGCCAGTAGTGTCCCCTGCTGGCCTGCGGCCAATGCGGTTACCAACCCGGGCTGGCCACTGACACTGCTCACCCATTTAATATCAGGCATACGCCAAATATGAACCTTACCTTCCTGACCGGCAGTAACTAAGTACTGACCGTCAGCCGTGAATGTCACACTGGTAATTCCGGCCGCGTGAAGGTCTGCCGTTCGCCACAGAGCGCCGCTGGCTGTCTGCCACAGCCGCAGCCGCCCGTCACTGCCGCCGCCAACCACAATACGCCCGTTGGGATGAAAGGCGGCGCAATTAATACTAATACCGGCTCCCCAATTCTCAATAACCGACACCTGCCGTCCGTCAGGCACAAACAAATCCCGCCCAGTCTGCGGGCAATTCGCTATAAGTTTCTGCCAGTTGGGGCGTTCCCATTCTGCCGGCTGCCAACCAGCATCAAACAAGGTTAACACACACTCGGCTGCCCAGCCCGGTGGGGCCTTACAGGCCAGCCGGTATAATTCTGACCAGCGCTCCTGGCTTACCAGCGTATCCAGCATCGCCGACCAATCCCGGTCACTAAGGTCTTCGTATTCCGCCCGGTTACTCCCGTCTAACAGCAAACTAACCAATAACAAGCTATGACCACTACCGCGAGCAGCCTGTAAAAAACGCTGCCGTTCGGTCGGAACGGCAGCTTCATAAGCCTTAGCTAATAGCGGACGATGTGTCTGCCAATCTAATGCATAATATTTATCCCATTGGCCGGTTATACAATAATATAATGACGCTTTACTGTCATCAACCGGGGCATAGCCCGCAAGAATCGCCCAATCCTGCAAGCGCCCGTTATCCTCGGCTAACACTCTTTCGCATACTGCTTCCGCAGACTTGGAATCAGTCAAAGTCAGCAGTAACTGTCGTGCCCGTCCGGCTATAACCCTGTCAGCATCATCTACCGCAACCAATAGTTCCGCAATCAATTCCCGGCCTGTTGGCAGCATAATCCGGCCGGCGCCCGTCTTAAGCACAGTTAATAGTCTTATCCCTAACGGCTGCGCCGCCAGATAACCTGCTTCTACAAGTATTTTCTCAAGCCCCGCGCTGCGGGTCTCAGCCCACAGCCTGCAAAAACAGTCTATTGCACCACCATCGGTTAAGTGGCGGAGAGCCGTCTCCGCATTAGCGGCAATACGTTTATCCTGGCTGTCAAATGCCCTTACTAACGGTTCGATTGCCTCAGGCCCCATATCGGCAGGAATATGCAGTTGATTGCTGCTGAGTGCCGCTAGTACTTTTTCTTCAACCGCCTTAGCTTGTTGTTCGTCCTGTTCATCCGTTGAATTATCGGTTTTAGACAAAGTCCCCTCGGCTTCGGCTCGCATCTTAGTCATGATATCCCAGACTATTATCCGGATATTCTGATGCTCACCGGCGGCTACTTGCTCTTCAATAACCGCCTCGGCCTGACGCTTGACTTCTTCTATATAGTCGTTAGGAAAAATCATCGACAACTGCCACAAATATTCTTTGTCTTCCCCCTGCAGCGGCACGACCTCACCACCTTACCGATAGTTCATACCTAATATTTTAAGTCTTTAGCTGTAACCCGTTTACGAAATATCCAATATACCCAGCCTTGATACACCAAAACAACAGGAACAAGCGCCAGGGCTGCGATTGTCATTATCTTAAGCGTATACGGAGTAGAGGACGAATTGGTAATTGTCAGACTCCAGGCCGAATTAAGACTTGACACCATGAGTCGGGGGAAAAGCCCCCAAAAGAAAGCAATTGTGGTCAGTACGACTGTCAAACTGCTGAGGATAAACCCCAGCCCATACCGTTTAACGAGTACCGCTCCGTAAGCTCCGACAAACATAACTATTGCTCCCCACAGACCTACTCCGGCACCTGTTTTGGTAAACAAATCCGTATTTGTATAAGTCATACCTACCAGGGTCAGGCAAAAGACAGCTGCTCCTAAACCAGCTTTTATCGCTGCACCGCGAGCCCGTTCCACTAACTCGCCCTCGGTCTTTAACGTCAGATATAAGGCTCCGTGAAAAGTAAATACCAGTAAAAATGCTACACCACCCACTAACGTATAGGGACTAAGCAAATCGAAAAAAGTGCCGACATACTGCATTTTAGCGTTAATCGGAACACCCTTGATTAAGTTAGTGACAGCCACACCCCAAAGTAAGGCCGGAATAACGCTGCCAACAAAAATCATCCAATCCCAAGTCCGCCGCCAGGCAGGATTTTCGTCCTTGCTGCGAAATTCAAACGCCACACCCCGGACAATGAGCGCCATCAGCATAAGGAATAAAGCTAAGTAAAAACCGCTAAACAGAGTAGCATATACATGCGGGAAAGCAGCAAACATTGCGCCCCCGGCTGTAATCATCCAGACCTCATTACCATCCCATACCGGACCAATTGTATTAATGAGCACCCGGCGTTCGGTATCATCTTTTCCCAGGAAAGGAAGCAAAACACCGACGCCATAATCAAATCCTTCCAGGAAGAAGAAGCCAATAAACAAAACCGTGAGCAATATAAACCAAAGTATACTTAACTCCATAATGCCGCCCCCTTTGCTGCCGGTTTATTTGGAGTAGTTGGTGTCGTTACAGGACCTTGCCGGACAAACTTTTGCACAAGATAAACAGCCGCAGCTGCCAGCAGCGCATAAAGCAAGGTAAAGCCAATTAACGAAATCCAAATGCTGCCGACCCCAACCGAAGGTGATACCGCCTGTTCCACTTTTTGCAAACCAACCACAATCCAAGGCTGCCGGCCGCCTTCAGCTACAAACCATCCGGTCGAGTTAGCGATATATGGCAAAGGCAAACTCCATAACACGGCCTTAAGAATATAGTCCTTAGCCTCTATTTGGCCGCGCCACCAGAAAAATCCTGCCGCCAGCACAACTGCGATCATAATACTGCCGGCCGCCACCATCAATCGGAAGCTCCAAAATACAGGAGTTACCGGTGGAACATAATTTCCGGGACCATACTTAACAATATACTCTTTTTCAATCTCTTTGATTCCTTTTACCGGTGTATTAGCATTATTATAAGCCAGCAAAGACAGCATGGCCGGGATTTTTATTTCGGCAGAATTGGTTTTGTTCTGCTCGTCAATCGCAGCCGCTATCGCAAAAGGAGCCGGATTAGCCGTTTCCCACAACGCTTCCGCGGCGGCTAACTTCATAGGCTGCACTTTGGCAATAAACTGAGTCTGCGCATGGCCGCTGCCCATAAGCAACAACAAACTGGCTGTTGTCCAGATTAACCCAAGCTTAAAGGATGCCCGGAAAAACTCCATATGAGTCTTGCGAATTAAATGAAATGCACTAATAGAAAGTACAAAAAAGCCAGCAGTTACTAGTCCGGATAATACTGTATGCGGAAACTGATACATTACATACGGATTGGTTATAAGCTGTACAAAATCCGTCATTTCCGCCCGGCCATTTTGAATGATATAGCCAACCGGGTTTTGCATAAACGAATTGGCCACCAGTATCCAAAATGCCGACAAATTGCTGGCTAAAGCCACAATCCAGATGCTAGCGGCATGCAGCGCCTTGGGTATGCGATCCCAGCCAAAAATCCATAGCCCTAAAAAAGTCGATTCCAGATAAAAGGCCGTAAGCGCCTCCATTGCTAATGGTGCACCAAAGATATCCCCCATAAACCGGGAATACTCCGACCAGTTCATCCCGAAGTGGAACTCCTGAACAATACCTGTGACCACACCCATAGCAAAATTAATAAGAAAAAGTTTGCCCCAAAATTTGGCCTGTTGTTTATACAATTCATTACCGGTGCGGACATAGATAGTTTCCAGAATTGCTACAATAAGCGACAACCCCAGAGTCAATGGTACGAACAAAAAATGATAAACTGTCGTTATCCCAAATTGCCAGCGGGATAAAATTAACTCCTCCATTTTCCTACCTCCTTGAATAATCTTCAGCAGCCATGCTGCAAGTATAGTGTTGGAAGGTACCGTTGGTTTGGTATTAATTTAATGATAATTCCGCCAGCCATTTTTTGTCAATACTTATTTGTTAAAAAAATCTATTAAAGGATAACTATTCATAATAACAAATATACGTCCTGCACTTTTATCGAGGTAGATCATTACTGCTAAAAAAGACTCCTCATTGGTCATAAACCCTCTAAATCCGAATTATCGTGCAGGTAGATACTATAAATCCTGGATCAGTATATATCCTGCAAAAGATCAAAAAAATAAGCACAGCTTATGTCTGTGCTCTCCTAGGTGAACATGGCGTCCTCTACCTTATTTATCCTTTTCAACGATAAGAAATATACTGGAATCATCTACTTCTTCTATTTGATACCGATAGCCCACAGCTTGCCCTAATTTTTCCATATCCGCCTGAGTATAGGTAGTGGCAATAAAGCCATCCTTGCAGACAATCAAGCCGCCTTTAGTCTTTTCTAAATCGATTTGTCCAAGCAGGCCTTTGTCGGCTTGTTCCTGAAACCAAGCCAGCCTATGCTCCCAAAACTTAGGACTATAACTGCTAAAATAGGCTTTTCCACCTGGCAGGAGTCCATTCATAGTATGTTGAACAAACGGCAAAGCTTCTACTTTCATGGCCGATAAGGCGTTTTGCAAACATAGTATAACATTAAATTCCGGAGTAAACTCAAACTTATGAGCATCGGCCATTTTTAGCTCGCAATTGGGGCTATCTTTTAAATACGCTTGTCCGAACGGAATAGAATCTTCCGAGATATCTATCCCGACAATAGATCCCGCATAGGGAGCAAGTTCCTTCATAATACGCCCATATCCGGCCCCCAGTTCCAGAACTCTTTCCGAGCCTTTTAATTCCTGGCGCACAAAATTTATTTCTGCATCAAGATACTGCTTGATCCTGTCAATTTGGGTTTGATACACCTGATACAACTTTCCTGAATTTAAATTTTGCGCATAATAATTGGTTCCCATTATTACTCCCCCTTCGTTTTTCGTTGTTCCAACTTCAGCCATCCTAGATTTCACGACTTCGTCATTCCTTTTCAGCGCCCCCCTTTTTCTTTATAGCTCTAAACCCATAATATAGTTACTAGGGTCAAATCATCGTCGAAATAAGCATGTCAAAAGGGCTAACATTTAGATAACCTTCAAACCTAATTTTTAATATTAATAAAACAAAGCACCTCCAGGACATCATAATCCTGGAGGTGCTTTTATGAACTTTACTTTTGTCGGGGTATTGCTAGCGATCTATGCGGTGCTCTTGCTGCTTTGGTTTAGAGAGAAACATTAACAGGACTATTCAGTATACCAGTTTTTTTAAAATAAATCCCTACTCTGGTGTAATCCGCCTTCGCTACAGCTATCAATTTTTTTATTTGCTAACCATCTGCTATGATATTTTATACAGTGCCACCTAGTGCCTTGATACGTTTTATAGCTGTATTACGATGAGACACATCTTCTAGTGGTACATTTTCCAACATGTTGCGATAGGTCTCAATTGCCTCTTTATACAAATGCTGTTTTTCATAAGCTGTCCCCTTATTTAAATATCCCGCAGGAAACTTGGGGTTAATCTCAATCGCTTTATTACAGTCAATAAGTGCTAAGTCATATCTGCCAATTTTATTGTACATAAATCCCCTGTGATCATACGCTACTTCAAAGGTAGGGTCATTAATTATTGAGAGCCCGTAATGCTCAATCGCCTTATCCGCATCGCCCATTTTCTCATAGAGATACCCGCGATCCAAATAAGCGGCTGCAATCACCCGGTTATAATCTTTGAGCGCTAAGTCATATTGCTTTTGCGCAAAATATGCCCTGCCGCGTTTATAATAAGCTAATGTATCATACGGATTATCAGCAATCACTGCAGTACATTCCGCGATGATTCGCGCATTGTCAACAGGTTGTTTTTCAGCTGCGAAACTCACAGCACCCGGTATCACAAAACAGTAGACTAGCAAAACGAGAGCCACAATAAACCCTTGTTTTTTCATCCCAAACGCCTCCCAGCGATATGGCAATAGAGCCTGTCCTTGCCGTTAAATATCTTAGGCCTGCTTACATTTTGATATTGATACCAGCCATAAAATTGATTCCATCTCCCGGGAAATCATATTTTTCCCAGTAATTAGTATCAAACAAATTATTTACATGCAAATAATATTCAACATTCTTGTTTTCATGGTAGCTAAGATTAAGATCTACAGTGTGATAGCTGTCAAGTTTTTTATAAGTATTATCGGTGGTCAGAACATTGCCGAGGTAATGACCAAAAACGCTCGCCCGGAACTTATCGACCGTATAGGTTAAACCGTAGTTAAACATGTTTTCCGGCAAGTTGGCCGCTCTTGATTTGACTCCAGCTTCATTGGTATCTTTGGCATCCAGATATGTATAGTTGACAAAGCCTTTCAGACGTTTGGTGAAATACCGGCTGTATTCCAATTCTGCGCCTTGTATATCTGTTTTGAAAATATTACGAAATGTATTATATAACGGATTGCTTTTGTCAGTAATTTTGTCGATACGATTATCTATTTTGTTATTAAAGATCGCAACATCCAGCGACGACTTCTCATCAAAATTATGTTTCCAACCTAATTCATAGTTTTTTGCTTTTTCAGGGTCGGGGATTGCCGCGCCGGCCTTAATATTGCCTGTAACTTGTTTGGCTGTGACAAAATTATGTGTCTTGCCTGCAGAAAAGCGTAAAGTATTGTTCTCATCCAGGCGATGGGTAATATTAAAGACCGGGTCAGTCGTATCCTCATCCTTATCTTCATAATTCCGGAACGACTGTTGTACCTGATCATGACGCACTCCCATAGTAAGATCGGTTTTGTCACCAAGCCTCCAGCTATCTTGAAGATAATAACCGGTACGTTTATCACTGCCACTATCATATTTATTTAGGACATCGTTTGAATCCCAATCAATTTTGTTGTATTTGGCGCCAAAGGTGAGGGTATTGTTGCGGTCGGTCTGGAAATCGCCGGTAAATTCTATACCGTTCCCCTTTGATGTCCATTCACTGTTGTACCGAAGCGGATTGGTCGAGGTATTCAAACCTAAGTTTGCGTTAGTTACGTTATATACCGACAGATCATTGGCGTCTGTAACATGGTATACTTTTATATCATACTTAAACTTATTACTGGCCTTTTCTTCAAACTGCAAGGCAATATTAGTTTGTTTAAAGTCGCTATATTTCCAGTCTTTTGCGGCATACTTCATAATTTTTTTACCCTTATCGTCGTACTTCCCGGTCCAGACCCCTTTGTCACCGGACCAGTTAATATCCGTAGTGGTTTCCTGACCGGTAATTTGGTCAATGCCATTAGGTATTTCGCGGTCGGTAGTCATATAATAGCCGCTGAGTGTCAATTTTGACTCTTTGCCAAGATCCCATTTAATTTTGCCGTTGAAATACTCTGTATCAAATTCAGAATGATTTAAGTGCCCATCCCCTTGCTTTTTACCGGCGGTTATATAATAGCTGGCCTTATTGTCACTGCCGCTGTAGGAGATATAGTTATCAAAACTTTTATGCGAACCACCTGACAGATTAAGATTAAACTGACCCGGGCCTTTGCCATTTTTAGTCGTAATTAAAATAACGCCGCCTTTATAGTCTGTTCCGTATTGTACAGGACCCGGCCCCTTGATGATCTCAATCTTTTCAATGTTCTCAACCGGTACGGTTGCCAAATCAGAAGCTGAATTAGAAGCAATACCCGATAAAGGGAACACCGGCATGCCATCAATGTAAACTTTAGTTTGGTCGGTTGCCGCACCACGAATGCGCACCAGACGGGCAGCTTTATCGGCACGAGCCATATACAGCCCGGGTACCGATTCCAGTGCCTCAGCCAGATTGGTTGCACCCATCTCTTTAATTTTTTCAGCCGTAATAACCTCGGTCGTAACTTGATAGTCTTTCAATACTGTCGAATGGACTTCCACAGCCTCAAGCGTGACCTCCTTGGAATCCTCGGCCATAACAAGATTGAATTGACCGAACAAACAAATGCAGAGCGCAGGTGGGATGACCATTTTTTTGAAATTTTTGCGCATACAATAACTCCTCCCCCAAAAAAATTCTGCTAACTATTAGCCTTTCGGTATTCCTATGGATTTCTACAATGGAACATTTTCCGGCTAACCTAGCAAGCCAAAGTATTAACATAACACGGTTGGTTTTTATATTATCGGGCTAAACCCGTTATTTCCTCTTACCGCTACCGCCTTATGCCAATAACGGAATACAAACCTTCAATTTGTTTGCTACTCCGTCGTCAAGTTCAACGATCTTGACTCTTGTTGTATACAGGTCGCTTAAAATACTATCAGTTACAACCTCTTCCGGCGTACCCATTGCTGTAATCTTCCCGTTTTTCATAATCAAGACTTTATTGCACAATAAAAAAGCGTGATTGGGAAAATGCGAGGTCATAATAATGGAATACCCTTGTTTTGCTAATTTATCAATGACACGCAGTATTCGAACCTGATTGCCGTAATCAAGACTGGATGTCGGCTCGTCCATAATTAGTAATTCAGCACGCTGCGTCAGGGCACGGGCAATGAGTGTCAATTGCCGCTCACCGCCGCTGATATGACTAAAAAAACAGTCGGCCAAATGGGATATGCCCAGTTCTGAGAGTGCCGCTTCTGCCAGGTCATAATCTTTATCTGAGGGAACAGCGGTAAGTCCGACATGCGGCGTACGTCCCATAACAACAATATCCAGTACCCGATGAGGAAAGACTGTAGCAGTCGCCTGCGGCACGTACGCTAAATCGCCGGCCAGTTCTCTTGTCGGTATATCACCGATGTTGCGGCCTCTAATTTTAATACTGCCTGTCCGCACTATATTAATCCCCAGCAAACAACGCATCAAAGTCGTTTTACCAGCACCGTTCGGCCCCAAGAGGCAGACAACGTCCCCTTTATTGACAGAAAAGGAAACATCGGCAAGTAAATTACCGGATGCTGGATAGCAAAAACTGATATTCTCTACCGCAAGCAACGTTATCCCCTCCCTTTACTTGTATAATACCTAATAAAAATTTCTATCATTTATTTACTCAGATCAAAATTAATGGGTACATTTACCCGAGCTGACACAGGCTGGCCATCCCGGTAAGCAGGATTAAACCGCCACCGATATACGGCTGTTACTGCCGCCGCATCCAATGCATCATATCCGGAACTTTTGACTACACTGGCCTCGGCTACGCTTCCCGAAGCCGTTACCCTAATACTAACGAGTACAGCTCCCTCCCACTGATTCCGTCTGGCCACAGTAGGATATTCCGGCGGAGGTGCATAAGCTATAGACGGTCGCCGGTCAGGTTCACGCTCTGCGCCAGATGACCCAGCCGCAGCTGCACTGCCTGCCCCCTCACTTCCAGTACCACCTGCTCCTGCCGTCACACCATATCCACCGCTTATTGCTGCGACTGCACCTGGTTCGCCCCCGGATGCTACCGCAGCGGCAGGCATAACATCACCAGGAGTTGCAGCAGCACCCGGACTAACCGCAGGCAATGTGGCTCTCCCTTGAGCAGTATTAACTACGCTATTGTTTGGACGACCAGCCGGCACAACCGCCGCAGCCTGCGCCGTAGCCTGAGATTGAGGCACAGGCCTGGCAGGTGGCGTCATTTCGATTTCCATATATTCGATTTTAGGCTCCAAGGCTACTTCCCCGAGCAGCCCTTGACCCACACCTGTCCACACTGCAATATGGATGATAACGGCAAGGGAAAAGGCCGCCCACCAGCCGTCCAACCGCATACCCACTATCTTCCTTTCTCCTCGATAGCGATAGCCAGCTTCGTCACCCCGGCTTTATGGAGTTCGTCCATGACCTCCACTACCCGCCCATGACTGGCTTCTTTATCGGCCTGAATGGATACCGTTGGTTTTCCCATACTGCTTATCGCCGCTGCTATTTCCTCTTTTGCTACCGGCTGACCATTAACCGCAATCCGTCCATCCTTGGCTATTAACACTACAATTTGTTTTTCTGCCTGTTTTTCCGCAGACGCCTGGGGCAAATTCACAGCAAAACCAGGATAGACAGTAACAAACGCCGTAGTCATCATGAAAAAAATGACTAGCAGCATCATTACGTCGACCATCGGCGTCATATCCACATGTACCCCGATTTGGTGTCTCCTTGTTTTACCGGCCACTGCAAATTTCCCCTTTAGTAAGCAATGCCGCAAACTCTTTCACTCTGGTCTCCAACATACACAACCGCCGTGCTGACCAGTTGCGGTAATGGTTGTGGCAGATAATGCAAAAAATTGTGACAAACAAACCGGCAGCTGTGTTATATAGAGCTTCAGAAATGCCCTCGGCCAACAATTGCGGATTACCCGCCCCACTGAGCGCGGCAACGTGGAAGGTCTTAATCATCCCTAAAACCGTACCCAATAAACCAAGCAGTGGCGCAATGGTAGCAATTGTCGCCAATACATATAAATATTTCTCTAACCGTAAATTCTCTTTATCCAAAACTACTTCGGCGGCGACACCCATTTCACCAACTGCACCTGTAGAACATTCCTGCATAATAGCCCACAGCCTTGCCAGCGGTCCGTCGCTATCACCAAAAGGCCGGGTATTACCGGCAGCAACCGTTTGGCCCAGTCCTGGCATATATTTGGCGTCTTCCTGCTCTACCGAGCGGTAAAACCACCAGCGCTGAATTACAATTGTCATTGCCAGCAGCGAGCAAGCAATAATGATACAAAATACAATTCCGCCCTTTGCCACAATCTCATACATTCCAACCATCTCCTCAGGCTTTGCTACTAAAAATGCTCAATAATGAACAACTCTTTTTCCGGCAACTCCCTTGCTGCATGTAAATCAATATCCGGCCTTATTGTCAGCATAAGTTTCTGGTCTCCCTTAACCCACTGCACGGTTGCACGCTGGGTATTATTAAGATAAAAAAACCTATGAGGATTGGCGAGCCGTGCTCGGGTTAACCCCTGGAGAACATCGGCTAAGCACGCATCACCTTCTACCATTAGCGTTACGTCTGGTGACTGTAGTTTTCCAAAATGTGTCTCAACCAGCAGCGCCATCTTTACCGCCAGCTCCAACCCCAGGCATTGTTCGCCATGATGCGACAGCGCCTGCTTATAAAACTGCTCGCGGCGCGTTTGGTATTCGCGCGGCGGCAAATATGGAGTTGTCGGCGAAAAAATGATATCAGGCTCAAAGTATGGTTTTATATCCAGCACCAACGTACCATCCACCGCATCCAACCCCCGCACGTATAGCCGATCTTCTTCGATCTTTTCCAGTTTGACCAATGTCAAGGCTATAGGATTGGGCCTCGCGGCACTCCTTAGCCCGAACACTCCACGTTCCGGCAACCCCGGATCAACTTTGGACGGCACAACCCGCAGCACCGACCTGTTGGCTTGTCCAAACCAACTCAATACCCACAGATGGCTATGCTCGCCAATACGATACAAGCCAGGCTGAACCTCCGGCTTAATATGAATAACTGCCGATACCCCGCCAAGCGGAACCGCCATGGTACTCTGCCAGGGACTTTCAACATACCCTATCGGTCGTATTGTGCTATCATCGATGCCTGCTATTGTTAATTTAGTCATAACTACACTCTCCCCTTTGAATTACAAAAGCACCCGGCTACGACGAAGGCTTGTATAAGCCGCAACAGCACCCCTCCAGCTTTTGTCATAGGAATAATCCAATACAACGCGTCAAGACTTTGCAGACGGGTGGTGTGTTGGCAAAAGCGGAAGTCAAGCAGCTTACTCCCACCCACGTTTAGCCCTAGCCAGCAGAAAAACAAAGAAAGGCGCACCAATCAAGGACGTAAGAATACCAACCTGAATTTCCAGCGAGGCAATACTGCGGCTTAAATTATCCATGATCAACATAAATGTACCGCCCAAAACCATTGTTGCAGGCAGCAGTGTCGCAAAATTTGCCCCGAACAGCATCCGCGCCATATGGGGAATTAGCAAGCCGACCCACTGAATAATGCCACCCATACTGGTCGCAGCTGCTGCCAGCATTGTAGCACACGCTATTACCACAAGGCGTGTACGCCGGACATTAATGCCCAGCGTATGCGCTTCTTCTTTGCCAATACTTAGCACATTAATCTGCCAGCGCATAAAGTACAGTACTACCATGGGAAGGATTACCGGGATCAGCGCGTATAGCACATCCTGATCTTTCACCTTAGAAAGCCCGCCCATTAGCCAAAAACTAATCTCCGGCAGCGTGTTCATGGGATCAGCCAAATATTTCAACGCTGAAACCAGGGCCTGAAAAAAGGCCGAAACCACAATACCTGCCAACACCAACGATATTGTCGACTTATTGCCGAAATAAGAACTAATTATAACTGCACAAAAAACGGCAATTAAGCCAAAGACAAAGGCTGACGCCTCCACCCATATCCAGGACAAATGAAGAATCATCCCCAAAACCGCGCCGAAACCTGCCCCCCAGGAAGCTCCTAACAAAGATGGCGATACCAACGGGTTGCGAAACAAATTCTGATAAGCCAGCCCCGAGACCGACAATGCTCCACCCACTAATAAAGCGGCAACGATACGAGGTAAACGAATTTTTAACACAACCGTTTCCATAGTGTCAGTCCAATACTGGGACAGCGGCAATACCTTAGAGCAGAGAATAGCCAGTACTATATCTGGTGCAACCGGGTAACGTCCAATCAGAAAAGATCCAAAAAAGGCGATTACAAGTACGGCCAGCATGACCGATATCTTCAATAGCCCGCCACGCTTCTGCCGCGTCCGGCTGTCCCGGTTAATTTGTTCTGCCGGCATATTTATCTGTCTTGTCGTAACTAAGCCATCTCCTGTCTCCATTGTTCCTCCTAACTAACGCTTCTGAAAACTTCAGGTGACGCACATTGGCGCTATACTACCTGACAATAGTTACTGCGCAAGCTATGCAGGCAATTTTACCCTCACGCATCCTCGTCCACGGTTCCATTACTTGTTCACCACAAAACTCACAGCACGGCGAATGGAAAATGGGTTCTTTTTCTGGCAGAGTTACACTAACCGCTTCCACTTTTAACAGCTTTTCGTCCGGTTGTGTCAAAATCTCCCGTATCCGCGCTTCACGCTCACTCTTATAGCGGCGGTACTCCTCATCCGACACCCTGCCGCTCATTACTCTTCTCGTCAATGCGTCACTTTCCGGTGAATACTTATAGGGCAGTTGTATTACCCGTACAGCCTTGCCGCTTTTCCGGCAGCCCACCGTAAAAGCCTGTTTTCCGGTCGAATTTATATACAGTTTGCCTTTGCCAATAGTACAGCCAAGAACAATTTGGAAGGGATCAATTGTGCAGCGGTCACTCTCCGCAATTGTCACCAAGTCGCCCTCCTCCGGGTCCTGATACCCCAGAGCCTTGAGCGCCGCCTTGGCTAAACGGTAGCCGGTGGCCAAACCCGGACACACATGTCCGTGAAACTCCACAACCTTTTGCCAATCTTCTGAATATGTTAATTCCATATTTATCAACCTCTCTCCATTTGTATCTGTACCTAACCCGCAAACAGGTCTTCCTATTTCCCCAAATGATTGGGGACTAGCGATGAATTACCCCCAAACATCCCTGATTGGATAAATTCCTGGCAAAACATTCGATAGCAATATCAGTGCCTGTCACTGTATGCATAAACATGCTGCGATTGCCCACAGCAATACTCTTGCCGCCAAACCTTTCCCCGACCGTACCGGATGGCAGCGAAGTCAAATACCCCGAAAAAGGATATCCCTTATTTTCATCATCTTCTTGGTATGATTTATAGCCGGGGGGATACGCAAAAACTTGATGCTTGCCTGTGCTTATTGTCAAGTACTGGGCTTCCCCGTTTTCGTAAGTATACCAGCCTTTACTGTTACTACAGGGGGTATACGGCAAACGAAAATCTCTAATCCCCACTCCCTCAACCAAAATAAGTGCCACTTTTTTCCCCTGTAACAAAGCTTCAATACTGCTGCTGACATCGGCGATAGAACTTACCTTGCCCAGTTCTGCCGATACTGGAATAAAATAATTATGAGACGGTATCATAACCGGCCGCCGCAGTAATGTCGACCGAAAGCAACAGCCTTCTCTGGCTACTGCCAAGTATTCCGGCAAGTGCTCGGCATCAACAGGCTCATCACTAAATAAAGACATAAACTCTTCTTTTTTTACTAACCGTTCAATCCCCGCAATCTCCTGCAAATAACGCATATCTTGAGAGCTCATCCCATAAAGTCCGGCATATCGCGTCAACCAATGACTGGTAATCGCCAAGCCATCCAGCCTGCTCAAGTCTATATACTCATCAACCGGAATCATGTCACCTGTTCCCACAACCACCGGAAAGAATCCGGATTCCTTGCTAAACCGCTCGACTTCGGCAAAGACGGAATCAATAAGGTGTTCACGCTTAGCCTCTCCCGGGTGCTCAAAGCGAAATGAATAATATTGCTGCGCATAGATTAAAAAAGCAAAACTTGGGTCATATCGGTTAACTAAATCTAATGCCGTATCTGTCACCCATTGATTGCCTTGGTCGGCAATATCACCCGGAAAGGGGTGCTCTCTCAGTACAGCTTTTAGCATTTGGCTTTTGGGAGAATTGTCCTGCCGCTTGCGACCGGTTCTAAGATCGAATACATTTTGCCATTCTCTCGCATCAATAATTGCTAAGCTCATAGCTGTCCCCCTTGTGCATTCCACTCAACGCGATCGCCATACAACTTAATCTCATAACCACAGTCAGGACATGCTTTATCCCTGCAGTTATAGCGATCCAATCTATCGCCGCCGCAGCCCAGACTAAACCGTTCTATTACTGCCGTACCGCATCTTGGGCAAAGAGTGTTGACCCAGTCGGAACCAACAAAATTATGAAAATAAATATAAGGCAGCAACTCACGGCTTTTCTCCAAGGCAGCATTGATCGCCTCAATGTTGGGATACAGGGCTTCCTTCATTTTGTATTCTGGCAATAGACGAAAAACATGCCAGGGAATTTGCCGGTCAACGTCGGCCAGAAAAATTGCGATTTGATCCATTTCATGATCATTGACGGACTGAATTACCGGAGTTGTAACCTCAACATGGGTCAACGACGCCAGCTTGTCTATGTTGCGCAAAACAGGGTTAATATCAGGAATTCCTAAATATTCCCGGCAAAAGTCATTAGCCAGACCCTTTAAACTTACATTAACAAACGAAAATATCGAGGCCAAAAGTTCTGTTGCTTCTTCCGTGGTATACGCGTTAGTAAGACAGCCCATCGGAATTCCTGCCACCCGTGCCACCTTGGAGACTTCTACCAGCGAAGGCAACGAAACTGCCGGTTCATTAACATTAAATATGATATTATGGCACCCGCGTTTTACCGCCATCCGGACAAGCGCTTCCGGAGCAAACGCATACATTTTGTCCTGAAGTGCAGCCGGCTCTTCTTTGGCAACAAACGCATTAACGCAATACCGGCACGCCATGTTGCACCCGGTTGTACCAATAACCATACTTCTACTCCCCGGGTAAGCATGATAAAACGGCACCGATTCCACCCGCGAGATAGCATAGGTACACCACTTATGCGGAAAACGCTCTTTTATTGCCCCATTTTCCTCATGATACATGCGGCAAACACCGTAGTTATCATCTCCCAACTCACAATGCCATTCACAATAATTGCACTTCATGCCAACCCCTCTTTCTCCGTTTCCCCCGTAGATAAACAACAAAACTTTATCTCCGCTGCGTTCTATCTGCCAATTCATCTAACTCCTTTTCAGAAAGCTGGTAGTTATAAAATAGCGAATAAAACCGCTTAACCTCAGAACGAAACTCAAAAGGGTATACATCAGGGTACAGCAAATTCGCAACCCATCTGATGCCGATAAGACGACTTACCGCCGGTGGCCGGTCAAACCAGTTAAAGGGGCCTGTAGGAATTTCATAAACTCTTTTGTCTTGAACTGCCCGGATGTTCTGCCATGCCTTGTCACCCATGATCGCCGGAAAGCTGCTGCTCTCGCCGTCACGGAAGTAACCTATTAGTATAACCTCCGGATTCCAGGTCATCACTTGTTCCATTGACACCGGACTGCGGCCAATCATCCCCCGGCTCGGCAATCCCGGTTCAGCCACATTTACCCCGCCAACAAATTCAATAATCTCGGCATGCCACGACCCGCGCGGCTCAGTTTCCAAACCACTGCGCCCCTCGGCATAATAAACTGAAACCGGCTTACGATCAGCTAAAAGCGTTTTTTTCTCTTTTACCATGGTAAGAGTCTCCCGACAATATGCCGCAAGATCAACTACTCGCTTTTGACGATCCAAAACCTCGCCGGCAACCAGGTAGGTTTCTTCCATTTTGGTCATTTCTTTGTCCAGAAAAACTACCGGTATTTTGGTCAATTGCTGCAGTTCATCCGCATAATCCTTATTGGCCTGATTTATATCGCTTACCATCAGGATGATATCTGGCTTTAACTTCATAACTTCTTCAACATTGCCGGTAGAACCGCGAGAAATCCAGCCAAGTACCGGCAAATTACGATAGGCCGGTAAAATAAAGTCAGACTGGTCTGCGCCCATATGGTAACCCCATCCGGCCAAAAGCTCAGGATCAATCGTATAAATCAGCACGGCTTCTGCCGGCGAGACCGGATACACCTTCTTTATTTGCTGCGGTAATGTGACCTTACGGCCAGCCATGTCGGTAATAATCCTGCCGCCATTTGCCGTGACTGCCCCCTCGGGACGTAAGCTGGTTTGCTTACCGCATCCCGTTAAAACAACAAGCATCACAACGATAATCACTACCCGCACCACGTAAAACTTTTTCATATTTCCCTCCAAGAAAAAGTGTTTTACCATTTTTTCTTTCTTTTTATCCCGAAAATAGAATTTACCACAATCACTTAGTTTGAATTTTTTGTTTATTAAGATTTTTTATCTTAAATAAGTTGCTTTATGGGTAATAAGGAAAAATATCCTTGTTAAACATAATACTATCAAAACAAACACAAAGCAATAATATTTAGTTCATATAGTTTGTTTTTGTTCGTTTTTGTTAGTATTTGTTTGTTTTAACAAAAATCATAACTCAGCAAGCCTATTAATTCCTGTAAATTTGGATTAATTAATAAACCCCCTGCGTATTCCGCAGAGGGTTTATGAGATATGTTCATCATTTTCGATTTAATCCAAAAAACAGATCAAGTATACACCAAATTTCTTTCAAAAATGCAGCATTTAACTTTCCACAATTTAAAGAATCGTTAATGCCAAACATATCAGGTTGATTTCGTAATTCTTCCGCTCTTTTCGTCGCTGCGGCAAACTTAATTCGATGCAGGCTACAAATGTCGCCAAGTTCACTTTGTTGTGGCAATTTAATCTCCGGCCGGTTTTTCCGTATCACCCGCTCCCCCACGGTTTCCACCTCCTTGCAATTATTGACCTCATTTATCGACGTTCGTATTTAGTATAGTCACAAATTATATAAATTAAAAATATACTGTGTTTATATTTGTATAATTTATATTTATGAAACAGAAGATGTGTTGTTGCAAAGCCATTTTTTAAAACTGAAGAGCTATCATCATAATACCAATCGGTTTAAAAAAAAAGACTTCTCGATCATGAGAAGTCTTTTTTTGCCGGTTGATCCCAATTGAAGTCAGCAAAACCTTTACAGGATCCAACAAGAATAGTTTACTCCAAATTAAGATGTATGCTGGAAATAAAATCAATAAAAGCACGTGAAGCACTAGTAAGATATCTTTTCCTGTTCCAGGTTAAAAAAATAGGAGAAGTAATAGGTTCTTCCAAAGGAAGACTCTTAATAGCGGGGTATTTTCGGGCAATCGCATCAAATAAAAAAGTGATGCCAACTCCCATTTCTACCAGGTTGATGATGGTACCAATCTGACTGGAGGAAAAAATGATTCGTGGCGTAAAATGATGTTTTTGACATTCATTCATAACTATCTGGTAGTTATAGGTATCTTCTTTTAGCAAAATAAAGGGTTGGCCGCTTAACTTGGCAAAAGGTATGCTGGTAAAGCTATTTAGCGGATGGCTGTGAGGTAAACATACATGGAGCTGAGCCATAGTAATAGGCTGAGTTTCTAATACTAAGGACGAACTGGCTTTGGTGATAATGCCAATATCGATTTTTCCCTCTTCGAGTAATTTGGGAATAGATAACGAACCCGCTTCCACAGCGACGAGTTCGATCTCAGGATATTGCTCGCGGAATTTGGCAAAAATGTGCGGAAAAAGAAATACCCCGATCATTGGGGGAATACCTATCTTTATGGAACCCCCTTGGCAGGGCTTAAAATCCTTTACTTCATTAACCGAATCACCAATGCGCATGAGTATATCATTGACGCACCGAAAAAAAATACGACCTTCATCCGTCAGGGCGATTTGCCGCTGACTGCGGTCAAGGAGCTGAACGCCGAGTTCTTCTTCCAGCTTTTGAATAGCAATCGAAATAGAGGGCTGGGTAACATGCAGCTCAGCAGCCGCTTTGGAAATGCTGTTTAACTTGCAAACTGAATGAAAATATTCTAACTGACGTATTTCTATTTGTCTCAATCCCTTTATAGTTTTTAACTATCCTTATACAAATACAATATAATATTTATTAATATATTGTCAAATTGTTTTGAATAAAAAAGTATCCGTTCTTATTCCAGGTTGAAACTTTATACCGATTAAAAAAAGACACCCTTCTGCAGCTTCAATAGGCAGGAGGGTATCTTTATATAGACCACACAACGAATGGGAATTAAAAGCATATAATACGCGGAATTATGTTATAAATTAGTTACTTGCCTGTACTTGTCTTTTATAAGCATTGACAACAGCAGCGGATCTATATTACCGCCGCTGACTACCACTGCCACCTTCCGTTCCGGCAGGTTGATCTTATGTGCTAAAAGTGCGGCTACTCCAGCTGCTCCTGCCCCTTCGGTAATGATTTTACCTCTTTCCAACATAAATAATATTCCGGCGGTAATTTCTTCCTCATCTACCAGGACAAGCTCATCCACATATTTTTCCGTATAGCTAAAAGTAATATCTCCCGGCTGTTTTACGGCAATGCCGTCGGCAAGGGTACTGACGGAAGGCAGGCAGTGCGGCAAACCACAAGCCAGTGATTTCGCCATAGACGGCGCTCCCGCAGACTGTACGCCAATAACTTTTATTTTAGGGTTATGCTCTTTGGCAGCTACCGCCAAGCCGGCAATTAAACCACCCCCGCCGACCGGTGCGACAATGGCATCCACGTCATACATCTGAGACATAATCTCAAGCGCAATAGTACCTTGTCCGGCAATAATGGCTGGATCATCGAAGGCATGAATAAAGGTCAGATTCTTCTCCCTTTGCAGCTTTCGGGCATGTTGATAGGCTTCATCATAATTCTGGCCGTGTAATACTACTTGGGCACCGTAGGACTGAGTTGCCCGAACCTTGGCCACCGGTGCCTTTTCCGGCATAACCACAATAGCCGGTACACCTGAGGCTTTTGCTGCCCACGCTACCCCTTGCGCATGGTTACCAGCCGATGCTGAAATAACACCATATCCCATTTCCTCCGCAGTCAAACTAAATATCTTATTAACTGCTCCCCTAATTTTAAAAGACCCTGTCTTCTGCATATTCTCTAGTTTTAAATGAACATAACAATTAGTTATTTCACTCAATGTCCGGAACTGCTGCAGCGGAGTCTGGTGGACAAAGGGGGTAATTCGCTGTTTTGCCTCTTTTATCATTTGTAAGTTAAGATTATAGTCGCTCATAATTACCTCCTGAATAAAAATATATAAAAATAAAAACCTCCGTCCCCTTGATGCAAAGGGACGGAGGTTAATCCGCGATACCACCCTAATTATTGCAACCTATAAATAGCTGCAATCTCTCATAAAGTACGGAGCAAAGCTCGATACCCCAGCGCGATAACGGGCACTGTTTCCTTCTCACGAAGGCCCGGCGTGGCTTACTATTGTTCAGCCTGCAACTCACAGATGATTTTCGGTCATATTAAGCATTACTGGCTCACACCAAACCCAGCTCGCTGAAAATATCTATTTTATGCCTACTCTTCTGATCATCGTCTTTTATTCTGTATTATAATACATTGTATACAAAAAACCTATATTTTGTCAACTTTTTCCCGAAAAAGTGTAAATTGTTTTACTAAAATCATTTTGTTCTAACCTATGAATATCTTTGTGACATTAAATAAACAACTCCGGCTCTCGGCGAACGGAAAAATTAATTTCTAATTCTTCTTTATGCCATAGATAATCCCGATCATCATAATACTTTGCCTGAACAGGGCATTTTTTTATACACGCGCCGCATTTAATACAAATACCCGTTACAGTTGCTACGTCTTCATACATGATGGAACCCATCGGACATAATGATGCGCAACGTTTGCAATCTGTGCAGCTGCTGTTGGTTTTAGGCGTCACCTTTCTAATATCAGCAGGTTCGCCTTTTTCATTTTTAGGTATATAGTGCTTGCTATATGGTCTGCTGCCTTTTATAGCGACGTCCTTTGTTTGGTGCCGTCCGCGTATTTTTTTGCCAATTTGCTTAGCGAAATTTTTGACTATGACCATATCCTGTTCATCCGGACGGTCTTTTGCAAGACTCCTGGAAAAAGAATGCTCACCGATAAAAGCGCCGGCAGCAATCACCTTAAAACCGGTTTCTTCCAGAATATCCTGCAATTCTACCAGTGCATCATCATAGTTCCTATTGCCGTAAACAACCACAGCAACCGCAAGTGCACCATTACCGGTAATGCTTTTTAGGTAGTTTACCAGTACATTCGGAACTCGCCCTGCATAAACAGGGACCCCAGCTATGACAATATCCTCCGTATTGAAAGTCGGTGGCACTTTTCTTTTGTCCGGCAAAGTAAAGTCTATATTCAATCCGTCCTCATTGCCGGTATTCGCAGCAAGTTCTGTCCTTACACCTGTTACTACTTTTTTCGTTGTATCTGTGGCACTAAAGTACAGTGTATTAATTCGCATTATACTAAAACCCTCCCTTGAGACAGTGGTAATTATTTTACCTGTTCTCTATGGGAGGGCCGTATTCCTGTTACTTTACAGGCTATATCTTACAATTGCTGCGTCCACTGGCCTGCGTCCAACCTGTCAAACGCCCGGCAATATCAGCCGTAAGCATTCCTGGTGCCAGCCGCCAATTCCAGTTGCCGCCGACGGTACCGGGAGTATTCATCCGGGCCGTCGACTCCAGTCCCAGAATATCCTGCAACGGCAGGATAACCGTTTGTGCCTGGCTCTGGTACGTCAGCCTAATAAGTAATTCACATACCCCGGTATCACTCCGGTTATACCCCGGTTCCCACCGTTCCAGGTACTCCACCACAAGATGTTTTAACCAGGGCTCAGTTTTATCAAGCTTTTGCCACCAGCCCCGCAGAGTGTCATTGTCGTGCGTCCCTGTATAGGCAATGGTACTATAGCCAGTGTTATGCGGGAATAATGGTGCCGACCGGCCATCACCAAAACTAAACTGCAATACTTTCATCCCCGGATAACTAAACTTATGTTTCAACCTGTTAACGGCAGGAGTAATTACCCCCAAATCCTCAGCCACCAACGGCAGTTTGCCGAGATACTTTTCTAAAACGGTAAAAAAATTGGCTGCCGGCCCGGCTACCCAACGGCCGTTGACGGCCGTCGGTTCACCGGCCGGAATTTCCCAGTAGGCTTCAAAGCCCCGGAAATGATCAATACGAATAGCATCGACCAATGTAAGCAAGACTTCAATGCGGCACCGCCACCAATAGTAATCGTCTTCCGCCATGGCTTCCCAGTTATATAGCGGATTGCCCCACAACTGCCCGGTCTCACTGAAGTAATCTGGCGGTACACCGGCCACCTTAGCCGGGCTGCCGGTTTGGTCCAGTTCAAACAAACCAGGATTTGCCCAGACATCAGCACTGTCATGAGCAATGAACAACGGTAAGTCCCCGATTAACTGGATAGAATTCCTGTTAGCATAGGTTTTGAGCTCACTCCATTGTGACCAAAAAGCAAACTGCAAGAAGGTTTGATAAGCAATTTCCGCTTCCAGCTCCTGCCGGTAAAAGTCCATAGCCTCAGGCTGACGCAGGCTGATGTCCCTGTCCCATTCATTCCAGGGCAAGTTGCGGAAATGTTTCTTGAGTGCAATAAACAACGTATAATCAGGCAGCCATTCTGCTGTCGTTTCTAAAAAATGCCGGTACCTGTCATCCGCTTCCCGCACCTGAAAGCCGACATAAGCTTGACGAAGCACCTTTTCTTTTAACAATTTAACCTTAGGAAAATCAATCATGCCTGGATTGGAGTCAGCAAATTCGTTCACAGATAATTGACTTTCCGCCAGCCAGCCGGCCTCTACCAGTTTTTCCGGTGATATTAACAGTGGATTACCGGCAAACGCCGACAAACATTGGTACGGCGATTCACCAAAGCCAACCGGGTTCAAAGGCAGAAACTGCCAGTAGTGCTGGCCGCTGTTTGCTAAAAAATCGACAAATTTATAAGCCTCTGATCCCAAATCACCAATGCCGAAGGGTGATGGCAACGAAGTGGGATGCAGCAAAACGCCACTTGCACGGGTACATTCTTCAGCCTTTGGCAAGGCGTCGGCCAACAGCAACCGGCCAGTTAGCGGCGGCAGGGTAATACTAAGACGGCCGTCGTCAGGCACTCCGATTTGTTCTCCTGTCAGCACATCGGTAACATAGTCCTGGTCTGCGAACCATCTTGCCGTATCGATTGTGACCGTAGCCGATGTATGGCGGCTGCGATTTAAGATAACAGCAGCCGTATTATCGGCGGCTAACTCACCGAAGACATCCCTGCCGCCCTGAATCCGGCGCACATAACTGTATAAATCGCCTTCGGCGGCAAGCAGCAGCCACTCACCTGTCCCCAGCACGGGATAACTGTTGCGCAACCCGACAAGTTGTTTATACCAAGCCATTAAGCTGGTGTCTTCCTTCCCCCAGGGATAGGTGCGGCGGTTCAAAGGATCGCTATAGCCTTCCACACCGGCTTCATCGCCATAGTAGATACAAGGGGTGCCCGGAAAAGTCATTTGCCAGAGAACCGCGAGCTTCAGCCGCGCCATTCCCAAGGCGCGCTGCTCGGGTGTTAACTTATATTTATAGGCACTGAGAGGGCTGTGAGACTGCTCCGGGGCCGCCTCAGCCAATAGCGTCAAAATACGCGGCACATCATGACTACCAATAATATTAAGGCTGGCGTAAAAATTCTCTCTCGGATAGTTTTCATAGAGGCTGAACAAATCTCTGTGCACTGCCTGCGCTTCCCGCCAACCTAACATATAATCAAGCACCAATTTGCGAAACGGGTAGTTCATTACAGAATCCAGCTCGGTACCGTTGAAGTACTGGCGAAGATATCCGTAAGCAACCTTGTGCGAAGCATCTTCCCATACTTCACCAATTAAAACAGCTTCCGAGTCATGCTCTTTCAGCGTCTTATAAAACTTTTTCAAAAACGATTCCGGCAGTTCATCGGCAACATCCAGCCGCCACCCTTTCACGCCGGCCTTACACCAATGGTTGAGCACACTGTCAGGCCCGTCGATAATAAAATGCTGATAGGAAGGGGCTTCTTCATTGACGTTGGGTAATGTGCCAACGCCCCACCATGATTCGTATTTTTCAGGATAATCGGTAAACTTGTACCAGGAGTAATATGGTGATTCCTTTGATTGATAAGCCCCTACCTCGGGGTAGGTTCCTTCGGCATTAAAATAAATGCTGTCGCTGCCGGTATGGCTGAATACACCGTCTAAAATAATGGCAATACCAAGCTCGCTTGCTTTGGAACAAAGCTCGGCAAACACCTCATTATTGCCAAACATCGGGTCAATTGTCTTATAGTCGGCAGTATCATACTTATGATTAGACGGTGATGAAAAAATCGGGTTAAAATAAATAGCCGTAATTCCCAATTCAACTAAATAGGGCAGCTTGGCGATTACCCCTGCCAAATTACCGCCAAAAAAATCATAGGCAATGATTGCGCCTGTATTCATTTCGCGAGTATAGACGGGAGTATCCTGCCAATGAGCATGCAATAGGCTGCCCGGAGGCGGATTAAGAATTTCACCGTCAGGCATGCCGTTATAAAAGCGGTCAACAAAAATTTGATAAACAACGGCATGTTTAAGCCAATTAGGGGTAACGGCTCCCGAAAGGTAAGTGCTGATTTGATAGGACGGAGGGGGATAATCCTGGATTTGGCCTAGGCCGCCTTTTTCATCCTGGTTATTGCCATAATAAAAAATTTTCCCTCCCCTGTTAACAATAAAGTAGTACCAAAGTACTCCCGGGGTATCTGGCGTAGTGATGACCGCCTGGTATAGGTGCTGACCATATGATGCCTCAATATGATGCATGTTTATCAAGGTCTCGCCAATACCATCCTGCCATAATCTTAGCCGTACCTCAGTGACTGGCGTAAGTCCCTGGTGCTGCGGAGCAGCAATCATTAATCTAAGTTTTATTTCGCTGTGACAAGAAGCAGCTCCAAAAGGGCTGCGAAAATCTTTATTATGGGAGTCATGCAGTATCCATTGCTGATTCATGCCAAGTCACCTCTAGTATTAAACTTCCCTAATTACTACCGGTTTAATCCTCCAAATCCCGATAGCGTATTCCGAGACTGTCCGGTCACTGGAGAACCGGCCGGAAAAAGCAATATTATTTATCGCCATCGCCTGCCAGTGGGCTGAGTCACGATAGAGACTATTTATTTTTTCCTGGGCTTCCGCATAGGCGGCAAAATCCTTCAATACAAAAAACTCGTCATTTGCCCGAATGAGTGAATGATGAATACAATTAAATTCATCCGGGCTGACAGGTAAGAAACCATTGGTAAGTTGGTCAACAACCAGTCGTAAGTGTGGATTGTTATGATACACGTCAAGCACATTGTACCCGCCGTATTTGTAGTAGTTTAATACTTCCTCAGCGGTTAAACCAAAAATAACGATGTTGTCATTACCCACTTCATCACAAATCTCAATATTGGCGCCGTCTAAGGTCCCAATGGTTATAGCCCCGTTCATCATAAATTTCATATTGCCGGTTCCCGAAGCTTCCCTGCTGGCAGTTGATATTTGCTCACTGACATCAGCTGCCGGAATAATTAGTTCAGCCAAGGATACACTGTAGTTTTCCAAAAAAACAACTTTAATCTTACCACCGACATCCGGGTCATTGTTAATAACCTGAGCCAAGGTGTTGATAAACTTGATAATGTGTTTCGCCAGATAATAGCCTGTAGCTGATTTGCCGGCAAAAATAAAGGTGCGCGGCTCAATGTCCAGGCCGGGACTTGCCTTTAGCCGGTTATAAAGATCCAATATATGCAGTGCATTTAATGTCTGCCGCTTATAGGCATGAATGCGTTTGACCTGCACGTCAAAAATGGAATGCGGATCGACGACAATCCCCATCTTCTCTTGAATAAACTGCGCCAGCCGGTTTTTATTGGCCTGTTTAACAGCCTTAATGCGATCCTGAAGCTCCGCATCATGGGCATACCGGTGAAGACTGGCAAGTTCGTAAGGATGAGCCAGCCAGCTTGAACCAATGGCCTCGGTAATAATACCGGCCAAAGCCGAATTGGCTTTAGCCAGCCAGCGGCGGTGAGTAACACCATTGGTTTTGTTGTTAAAACGATACGGATAAACCTGGTAAAAGTTACTCATAACCTCTTTTTTCAGGATATTACTATGCACTTCAGCCACACCGTTAATACTGTGGCTGCCAACAACCGCCAAATGCGCCATATGCACATACCCGTCGGCAATTATGGCCATAGCCCGGATTTTATCCCAGTCGCCAGGATATTTTTCCCATAAAACAGCACAAAACCGTTCATTTATCTCGCGAATAATCATATACATGCGCGGCAACAGCCGCTCTACCATTTCGATAGGCCACTTTTCCAGCGCCTCAGGCAAGATAGTATGATTGGTGTAGGAAATAGTCTGTCTGGTAGTATTCCAGGCATCTTCCCAGCTTAACCCCTCTTCATCCATCAAAATACGCATAAGCTCCGGTACTGCCAAAGCCGGATGGGTATCGTTGATATGGATAGCGATCTTTTTATGAATTTTGGCCAAATCATCAGGGGTTGCCCCATGAGTTCTTTTATATCGCCTAATAATACTCTGCAGCCCTGCTGAAACAAAGAAATACTGTTGCTTAAGCCGCAACGTTTTGCCTTCCGGATAGTTATCATCAGGATAGAGAATCTGCGAAGTAGCCTCAAGGGAATATTTCTTTTCAACGGCTTTTAAAAAATCCCCTTTGCTAAAGGAGGGAAAATCAAAGTGATTGGTTTCAGCACTCCAAAGGCGTAACGTATTAACCGTATTACAGTTAGCACCAACAATAGGCACATCATAAGGTATCGCAACTACCGGCTCGTAGTTTTCATGAAAAACGACATAGCGCCCGCCCTGGTCCTCTAACCGAACATGACCACCAAACTTTACGGTAACCGCGCGATCGGCTTTGCGGACCTCCCATACATATCCGTCCCGCAACCAATTGTCAGGCAGCTCAATTTGATAACCATCAACAATTTTTTGCTCAAACATGCCATGACGGTAACGAATACCGCAACCATGTCCAGGCAGCTGCAAAGAAGCTATAGAATCGAGAAAACAAGCCGCCAGACGTCCCAATCCGCCGTTTCCCAAACCGGCATCATGCTCGACTGCCTCAAGCTCGTTCAAATCAATACCAAGTTCTTTAAGCCCTTCACTGCAAAACTCAGTTAACCCGAGATTGTACAAGTTGCTGCCTAACAACCGCCCCAATAAAAATTCCATAGAGAAATAATAAACTTGTTTTTCTTTACTCACGCGATATTGTCTGTTGGACTGATACCAGAGCTTGCTGATTTCTTCTTTAATCATTGTACTTAAGGCAACATATTTATCGGCGATAGATGACTCGTCAAGGCTTTGTCCGAACAGGGTCTGCAGTTTGTTAATAAAGGCCTCTTTAAATTCTTGCTTGGATTTAAGCATAACCTTCATCCCCTCCACTCTAAACACCATTCACAGTCCCCGCTCTTCCCCACTATCTGGCAGTTAGGGTTTCATACAACCGCCTATATTCATTTGCTGAACTTTGCCAGCTGTTATCAGAGCGCATTGCATTCCTGACAAGCTTTGCCCACTGCGTCTTATCCGGATACAAGGCCAACGCGTCTTCAATTACACTAAGCATTTCGTGTGCATTATAACTGACAAAACTAAAACCATTACCTTCCCCGGTCGCAGTATTAAACGGCGTAATGGTATCTTTTAATCCGCCAACCTCCCGGACAATGGGAATACTGCCATACCGAAGGGCAATCAGTTGGCCGATACCGCAAGGTTCGAACCGTGAAGGCATCAGGAACATGTCAGAACCGGCATAAATTCTATGCGCCAGACTATCGGAAAAGGTAATATTGGCCGATACCTTATCCGGATGGCGCCTAGCAGCCTCTTGGAACAAACTCTCAAACCGTGCTTCGCCTGTACCCAGCACAACCAACTGCACATCCCGTGCCAACAGTTCTTCCATAACATGCGCAACTAAATCAAGCCCCTTTGAATCTACCAGCCGCGACACAATTCCAATCAGCGGTGTTGTCCTACTTTCCGGTAAACCCAGTTCGGCTTGCAGCCTGAGTTTATTGCCAAGTCGTTTTGTTGTTCCCCGCCAAGTGTAGTTGGTATAAATAGTGGGATCATCGGCCGGGTTGTAAATATCGCAATCAATACCGTTGATAATCCCATAAATATCTCCTTGACGTTTAGTTAAAAAGCCGTCAAGCTTTTCGCCGAAATAGGGTTGCTGAATTTCAGAAGCATAGGACTTACTCACCGTAGTAATAACATCACTAAAGGCCAGCCCGGCTTTGAGATAATTCACCTGCCCAAAAAACTCCAGGCCGTCAGCGTTAAAAACCGTGGCCGGCAGCCCGAGTAAATCACCGAGAATATCTGCGGGGAATACACCTTGATACATTAAATTATGAACTGTAAATACTGTTTTTATGGCCGAGTACTCATTGCGGACAAGGTATTGCTGTTTGAGCATAGCGGCCAGTGGACCGGTTTGCCAGTCGTGACAGTGAATTATGTCCGGCATAAAGCCGAGCTGAGGCAAAATTTTGAGTACAGCCCGGCATAAGAAAGCAAACCTTTCGGCCTCATCATAATGACCGTACAAGGTACCCCGTTTGAAATAATATTCGTTATCAATAAAATACCAAGTTATATCCTGGTATTTGAGTTCAAGTAAACCGGAGTGCTGACGGCGCCAGCCAACAGGTACGGTAACAGCCGCTTGGGGCACCATTTGATTGACATACTCGGCAGGAATTGAACTGTATTTCGGTATAATTACCCGAACATCAATTGACTGCTTCTTAAGCTCTTTAGGCAGCGAGCCGATGACATCGCCTAAACCACCGGTCTTCGCAAAAGGTGCCGCCTCGGAAGCCACAAATAGTACTTTCAGCATAATTAAATCACCGTTCCCTTCTCAATCACAATCGGGTGATTTAACTCGCCTTTAAGCTTCCTGCCTGCCGAAATTTTTACATCTTTATCGCAAATAACATTTTCTAAAACAACCCCTGGGCCGATTTCGCCTTTTTGCATAATAATACTGTTAATAACCCGAGCATCTTTATGTACTCTGACACCGCGGAACAATATACTGTTCTCGACCTTACCGGCGATTACCGAGCCATTGGCAACCAACGAATTCCGTACGTTGGAATCATGCTGGTACTTAGCCGGTGCCTCATCTTTGACTTTTGTATATATAGAGCCATTGGCAAAAAAGAGTTCCTGCCACTTTTCAGGACGAAGAAGTTCCATACTTTGATTAAAGTAGTTTTGCACTGAATCAACCCGTGCCAAATATCCGGTAAATGGATAGCCATAAATTTTAAGCTCTTTTAAATTCTTCATAAAACAATCGCGAGCAATATTTGTGCCCCCCCGTGACATGCTGCTATCAATCAAATCCACCAGCAGTTGGCGATCCAGCAAATACATTTCCAGCGATAATTTATTGCTGCGGGGATTAACAGGGCATATTTCCATATCAATAATACGGCCAGCTTGGTCTGTTTCCAGCATGGTAGCACCGGCTAGCCGTTTAACTGCGGCCGCGGTATATTCTTTATACAATACCGTTATATCAGCCTGTTTTTCCAAATGAAGCTTAAAAACATCCTGAAAATTAATATTGCAGACAGCCCGGCTGCCTGCCAACAATACATAGGGTTGACGGCTGCTGCGGATATAGTCCAGGTTACTGAAAAAGTCAGCCAAATCATCAGGAAAAGCTCCTTGCACTGTTCCGGACTGTAAAGAAGGCAGCAGAAACAACCCGTCTCTTTTTCTTGCCAAATCCCATTCTTTGCCCGAACGAATATGATCCATCAAGGAACGGGAGTTACCGGCAGACAGGATTCCCACATTGGTTATACCGGAGTTAATAAAATTAGATAAAACAAAATCAATCAGCCGGTACCTGCCGGCGAAAGGAATTGCGGCTACCGGACGGTATCTGGTTATCTCCCGGAGCAAGTCATGACTTTCATGTAAATTAATTAGTCCCATTATATTCTTCAATAAACTTCCTCCCCCTCAACGGCAAGCTGCTTTGCGCCGGGAGCTAACAGCGGGCAAGCAGGGCATTGCGCTTAATCTTCGTCTCACTGGTAATATTTAAATTATCTCCTATTAAAGTGATACCGGAAAACCAGCGGCTGCCTTCCTGCTCGGCAGGACCATCAGCCCCAAGCTGGGCACCGGCTTCTACAACTGATTTACGACCAATTATGGCTTTTGTGATAATTGCATTAGCGCCAATAGAAGCGTAAGGCATAATAATGGAATCTTTAACCTTAGCCCCTTCGCCAATCTGTACACCAGGGAATAATACTGAGTTTTCTACTTCTCCGGAGACTTGACACCCTTCCGTTATCAACGAACAGACTACCCGGGCAGTATCCGCTAAAAAATGCGGCGGCTGAGTAGGGCTTACCGAGTAAATCCGCCAGCTTGGATCAAACAAATCAAGTGCCGGCTCATCTCCTAAAAGATCCATATTAGCTTCCCAATAGCTTTCTATCGTACCAACATCTTTCCAATATCCTTCAAACCGGTAGGCAAACAGGCGCTCACTCCCGGCCAACATGTTAGGAATAACATTCTTGCCAAAATCATGGCTGGACTTAGTATCTGTTGCATCGGCCGCCAAATAAGCCCGTAGCGCAGGCCAGCTAAATACGTATATTCCCATAGAGGCCTGATTATTCTTGGGATTTTTGGGCTTTTCCTCAAATTCGACAATCCGCTGATCTTCGGCAGTATTCATAATGCCAAATCGGCTGGCTTCTTCCCATGGCACTTCAATTACGGCAATCGTAGCATCAGCCTGTTTGCTTCTGTGGTAGTCCAGCATCATTGAATAGTCCATCTTGTAGATATGATCGCCGGACAATACCAGTACATACTCAGGGCTAAACATTTCAATAAAATTAAAGTTTTGATAAATGGCATCAGCCGTGCCCTTGTACCATTCACCACCTTTTTCCCGGACATAGGGCGGCAGGACATACACCCCGCCGTTGCGCCTGTCAAGATCCCATGCACTGCCTATGCCAATATAAGAATGAAGAGCTAACGGTTGATATTGAGTAAGAACGCCGACAGTATCAACGCCTGAGTTATAACAGTTACTTAAAGGAAAATCAATGATCCGATACTTGCCGCCGAACGGCACGGCGGGCTTTGCCAGCTTTTTGGTCAGTATTCCCAGTCTTGAGCCCTGGCCGCCGGCTAAAATCATGGCAACACATTCTTTCCTTAGCAAGGTGCCCCACCCTCCCTATTGCCGCTTGTAATCTGCGAGAAAACTTATATTTAAGGTTTTTTGATTTTGAGGACTGACCGCTATCAACAGGCTTTAAATAAACCGCAGCCAACGGCGGTAAGGTAAGCTCCAGAGACTGTTCGTACCCATGCCAGCCGACAGCTTCAGGCACCAATTTACCGGAATTGCCCTGACCTGACCCACCGTATATGGGGTTATCACTATTTAGCACTTCAATATAATGACCGGCTTCCGGTACGCCAACCCGGTATCCATGCCGGACAACCGGCGTAAAGTTAAGTATGGCAATCATAAAATCTCCGGACTTTTTTCCTTGCCGTTTGAAAACAATAACACTGTGCTGGCTGTCCTGGCAGTCAATCCAGGAAAAACCGTGCCAATCCTTATCATTCTCCCACATAGCCGGGTTTTCCAAATAAAAATGATTGAGATCCCGGACATAGTTGTGCAGCTTTTGATGCATGTCGTATTCCAGCAGATGCCAATCCAAACTATCATCATACTTCCACTCGATAAATTGACCAAACTCCCCGCCCATAAACAGCAGTTTTTTACCGGGATGGGACATCATATACGCATAAAAGGCGCGCAAATTAGCAAACTTTTGCCAGTAATCGCCTGGCATCTTATCAAGCAACGACCGCTTGCCGTGAACCACTTCATCATGGGATAAAGGCAGGACAAAGTTCTCTGAAAACGCATACATAAAGGAAAATGTCACCAAGTTATGATGATACTGGCGATGAACAGGATCAAGCTCCATATAGGTAAGCATATCGTTCATCCAACCCATATTCCATTTAAAGTTAAAACCCAATCCGCCCAGATACGTAGGATGGGTAACCAGCGGCCACGCTGTTGAGTCTTCGGCGATGACCAGTGCACCGGGATAATTAGCGAAAATAGTCTCATTGAGCTGCCGTAAAAAACGGATGGCTTCTAAGTTTTCGGTTCCGCCATAGCAATTGGGCTGCCATTCACCTTCCTCGCGGCCATAATTGAGATACAGCATATTGGCGACAGCATCAATCCGGAGACCATCAATATGATACACATCCATCCAAAACAATGCATTAGATACTAGAAAACTCAATACCTCCGGCCGGCCAAGGTCAAAATTCAGCGTCCCCCAGCCCCGGTTTTCACTACGCCGGCAATCGGTGTATTCATACAAAGTCGTACCGTCAAAACGGGCTAACCCATGGGCATCCCGGCAAAAGTGCCCAGGTACCCAGTCCAAAATAACGCCGATACCCTGCTGGTGGCAGCAATCCACCAAATACTTGAAATCATCGGGTGAGCCATACCGGCTGGTAACGGCATAATAGCCTGTTGCCTGATACCCCCATGAGCCATCAAAAGGATGCTCGGCAACAGGCAGCAATTCGATGTGAGTATACCCCATGTTAGCAGCATACTCGGCTAACGGCCGGGCAATATTCCGATAGGACAGTCGCTCGCTGTCAGCCTCCCGTCGCCAGGAACCAAGATCAACTTCATAAATATTCATTGGACGTTCATAAGGAGATTGAGCAGCCTTATTCTTTTGCCAACTGTCGTCTTGCCAGGCATACTTTTTAATATCGGCCACTTTTGAAGCGGTTTTCGGCCGCAGCTCTGCGGCAAAGGCGTAGGGATCGGCTTTATGCAGGATTTCGCCCCAGGAAGTAACAATTTCATACTTATAAAGAGTGCCTAAACCAATTCCCGGAACAAACAACGTCCAAACACCGCAGGTAGTTGACCGCTCCATAACATGATTACTGCCATCCCATTTATTAAAATCGCCAATCACCCGGACTACGTCAGCGTGAGGAGCCCAAACGGCAAACCATACTCCACCGGAGCCTCCTTCTTGTTCCACATGCGCGCCCAGCATATTATAACTGCGAACATTGCCACCTTCGTGGAATAAATATGCATCGAAATTAGTAAAAAGAGCCGTAGTCATGTAGTTACTTCCATCCTTTATCATAAAGTAGACTTAGTTTCTTAACCCCATCTGAAGGTTAATCGCCTTATCCAGGGACTTAGTTACTCGCCTGTACCCGTAGGAGTATAACTCCCGCTTGTAGAAGCGGGAGTCTTAGAGCAACTTGGTCACAGGATAAGATTGTGAGACGTAGCATATGTACTCAACTATTCTCCATACCGGTAATTTTTTCCTGTTAAAATATGGTAATTATTTTAAAGCAATCTATTTTCTTTTTCTAGTTAACTTGCGGTCTTTAAGCCGTTGCCGCTATCTTTCCACAGCACTCGGCTACCTGAATAACTCCTTGGGGCTCAACCTCCTCGCTTAGTTCTTTGAGTACAGTATTTGGTGTAATAATAGCTCCATCTACAGTAACATCACTTTCTATCCGCGCGTACTGCATTACAACGCTGTTCTGGACTTTGGCACCAGGACCAATATAGACCCCGGGGAAAATAATAGAGTTCTCAACTTCACCTAAGACAATTGCACCGCCGGCAATGAGCGAGCAGCTCACTTTCGCGGCGGCGCCGTGGTATTGGGGAGGCAGATGCAAACACGGTGAATATACAGGCCACTTTATATCATCTAACAGCAATTTAGGGGTATCCCCTACCAAATCCATGTTGGCTTCCCAGTAGCTATCCACCGTACCAACATCTTTCCAATAGCTGTTAAACCGATAGGCAAACAAACGATACCCGGCAGCTAACAATCCTGGAATAATATCTTTGCCAAAATCATGACTGGATTCCCCCTGTAAAGCATCATACTCCAGGTATTGTTTTAACACTTTCCATCCAAAAATATACACACCCATAGATGCCTGATTACTTTTGGGCTGACGGGGCTTTTCTGTAAAGTCCCTGATTCGTCCATTCCCAGCCGTCTCCATAATGCCAAACCGGCTGGCTTCCGGCCAGGGCACATCAATAACACCAATAGTAACATCGGCCTGACAGGACTTGTGGTACTCCAGCATCGCCGCATAGTCCATTTTATAAATATGGTCTCCTGACAGCACCACTACATACTCAGGGTTAAAATGCTCGAGAAACTCGCAGTTTTGGTACACAGCATCGGCCGTACCTTTATACCATTCCCCTCCCTTTTCCTTAGCGTACGGCGGCAGAATATGAACTCCTCCACCCATTCTGTCAAGATCCCAGGCGCTGCCATTCCCTACATAAGCATGCAGAGCAAACGGCTGATACTGTGTCAAAATACCTACTGTGTCCAGTCCGGAATTCCGGCAATTGCTTAAGGTAAAATCAATAATGCGATATTGACCGCCAAATGGCACAGCAGGCTTGGCAAGTTCTTTAGTTAGTGCACCCAGCCGGGTACCTTGCCCCCCTGCCAGCACCATAGCAACCCACTCTTTGTTACCCAAAAGCGTTCCCTCCTCGATGATAAGCCATACGACAGTCATAATTACCTTATGCCTTACGGGGGGATTGTAGAACAACTTTAATCGAACGGATGCTATTATTATTTGGTTAGTTGATCACTCACAAAAAAATATCCTACAACGAATTTTCGCTGTAGGATATTTCTGTTATTCCGATAGTTAGAAGTACTAGCCGATGACAGCCATTACTTCGCCGGGTTTAACACCCGTACCGTTTTCCACATTCAGTAACTTGACATTTCCGTTAGCCGGAGAAGTGATTTCATTTTGCATTTTCATGGCTTCAAGAATCATCAGTACATCGCCTTTTTTAACCATATCGCCCTTTTTAACAAGAACTTTCGTAATCTTACCAGGCATCGGCGCCTTCACGGCAACCTCGCCTGTAGCAATTTCCACCGGGGTAGCCGGAGCTACTGACGGTGACGGAACAGCAACGGACGGTATAGCAGCATGAACAACGGGAACAGCAGTCGCGGATGTGCTTGTTTCCTCTACCTCAACATTATAAGAAACACCATTAACAGTAACCTTAAATTTTCTCATTCCTATCGTCCCCCACTTTTTTTACCAAACCAGACGATGATTCATATTATTTAGTCGGCCGGCATCTTTCCAGGAGCTGCGATTACGGTTTCTGCGTACAGCAAAGCCGCCCTGCCCCTTGGTTTTTTTGTTTTTATCGCTAAGCATTATGCCAATACTGGCACTGATTGCTGCAATTATTTCCGGAGGAATGCCTTGTGCCTCTTTCACATTCTCACTGTCCTCTCTCTTAACAGTAAATTACAACGGAATGTTGCCGTGTTTCTTATGAGGCCGCGCTTCGCGCTTACTGGCCAACATTGCTAGGGCGGTAATGATGCGTGGTCGGGTTTCACTAGGTTCAATAACTTGGTCGACAAAACCACGTTCCGCAGCCTTATAGGGAGTAGCAAATTCCTCAACATACTGAGCGGTTTTTGTTTCCACTTCCGGGTCCCCACGGAAAATAATGTTGGCCGCGCCGGCCGGACCCATAACCGCAATTTCAGCCGAAGGCCAAGCTAATACCTGGTCGGCACCCAAGTCCTGCGAACACATTGCCAAATAGGAACCGCCATACGCTTTTCGCGTAATCAGAGTAACTTTAGGGACTGTCGCCTCCGAATACGCATACAACATTTTTGCACCATGGCGAATAATGCCACCATATTCTTGCGCGGTACCAGGCAGAAACCCAGGCACATCAACAATATTAACCAACGGAATATTAAATGCATCACAAAAGCGAATAAATCTAGCTGCTTTATCTGACGCATTGATGTCCAGGCAACCGGCCATGACTGACGGTTGATTTGCAATAATACCCGCCGTCTGCCCATCAAACCGGGCAAAGCAAGTAATTATATTAGCAGCATAATGCCCATGTACCTCGTAGAATTCACCATTATCGACAATCATTTGAATAACCTGCTTCATATCATAAGGCTGGTTGGAATTATCAGGCATAATGGTGTTCAGTTCAGGCTCAATACGGTCTGGGTCGTCGCCGGTAGCAAGAATAGGCGCTTCTTCCAGGTTATTACTGGGTAAAAAGCTTAGAAGACAGCGCACTTTTTGCATGCAATCGTCGTCGTTCTCCGCCGCAAAATGAGCTACACCGGATGTAGAATTATGAGTCATTGCACCACCTAATTCCTCGGCGGTAACCTCTTCAGCCGTAACCGATTTGATTACCTGCGGACCGGTAATAAACATCTGACTTGTATTTTTTACCATGAAGATGAAGTCAGTCAGGGCAGGGGAATAAACTGCCCCGCCGGCACAAGGACCCATAATAACCGATATCTGTGGAATTACGCCGGAAGCCAGCGTATTCCGATAGAAAATTTTGCCGTAACCGGACAGTGCATCCACAGCCTCTTGTATCCGCGCACCGCCGGAATCATTTAGGCCAATCAGCGGCGCACCCATTTTCAAAGCCAGATCTTGAACTTTGACTATTTTAGCAGCATGCATTTCGCCAAGTGAACCACCAATAACGGTGAAGTCTTGGGCAAAGACATAGACCAAGCGGCCGTCTACAGTACCATACCCGGTTACCACACCTTCTCCCGGAGCCTCTGTGTTCTCCATGCCAAAGTTAGTACACCGATGCTTTACAAATTGATCCAACTCTACAAATGTACCAGGATCCAGTAACTTTTCTATCCGTTCACGGGCAGTTAGTTTACCACTGGCGTGTTGCTTCTCAATCCGTTTTGCACCACCACCATGTATTACTTTTTCCCGGGCTTTCTTCAAGTGGTTTATTTTTTCCTGAACAGTAGCCATAAAACACCTCCAGATGAGTAAGTAAGCCATATAAGTTACTAAAGGCTTTAGCGCTTTAGTTAGTTGCGTTCCGACAGTTCGAGTAAAATACCGCCGGTGGCTTTGGGATGAATAAAGGCAATGCTGGCACCGCCCGCACCATAGCGCGGAGTTTCGTCAATCAGACGAATGCCTTTTTCTTTTAGTTCCTTTAGCGCATTTTCAATATTATTCACTCTAAGCGCGATGTGTTGGATACCTTCCCCGTTTCTTTCGATAAACTTGGCAATAGGGCCATCCGGAGAAGTTGATTCTAATAGTTCAACCTCACTGTCACCACTGGGAATAAAACACACCTTTACCTTTTGCTGTTCAACCACTTCTTCTCCTTGAGCAGTCATGCCCAAAACATCGGTGTAAAACTTCTTGGCTGCCTCCAGGTCTTTCACTGCAATACCAATGTGATCCACTTTGAGCACTTTAAACATATTAGTTCCTCCCTCATAACTACCTATCTCAAGCATTCTGCTAAAATAATATTAGCAATAGTGTATGGATCTTTTTCGCGCCGTTCAATACTGGCTACCAGCGAATTGAACTGTCCTGATACGCTCATCCTGTTAACTACATAACGGCTGATACCCTCTTTTATAAGTGACAGCAATTCATTATTAGCTCGCAATCTTCGCTTTCGCTCAAGTTCACCGGATTTATTCAAATAGTTTGTGTGTTCATCAATGGCGGCCGCCAGTTCATCTATGCCGCTTCCGCTGCTAGCCACCGTCTTTTTTATGGGCGGCCGCCAATCCAATTCACTTTGATTGAGTACAAGCATCATCTCAAGTTCGCTGTTAAGCCGTTCCGCATCCGCACGATCCGCTTTGTTGATTACAAAAATGTCACCAATCTCCAGGATTCCTGCCTTAATGGCCTGAATATCATCACCAAGCCCGGGAACCATTACAACCACCGTAGTATCAGCCGCCTTTACAATATCCACCTCCGACTGACCTACCCCGACGGTCTCAATAATAATGACCTCTTTGCCAAAGGCATCCATAATAGCAACAACATCCGCGGTCTTGCGTGATAAGCCGCCAAGGCTGCCTCTGGTTCCCATACTGCGGATAAATACTCCTTCATCTAGAATCAGTTCATTCATGCGAATGCGATCTCCCAGAATAGCGCCGCCAGAGAATGGACTCGTTGGGTCTACAGCAACAATTCCGATTGTTTTTCCTAATTGCCGGTATTTCTTTGCTAATTTATCGGTGAGTGTGCTTTTACCTGCTCCCGGCGGACCGGTTATACCGATTATCTGGGCCTTGCCGGTTCTCGGATAAAGCTGCTGCATCATAGCGGCAGCTTCGTGGCACTCATTCTCCACCATCGTAATGGCCCGCGCCAGGGCACGCCTTGATCCGCTTAACAATTCAGCTACTATGTCCACTCCGCTACTACACCACCTCACGAACCGAGCTAATCTCGGTTCAGTGTCTTGCTGCCACTTCGGCCTTAATAAACTCTACAATATTTGTTGTGGGAGTGCCTGGAGTAAAGACTTCAGCTATACCCGCATTTTTTAAGCCAGGAATGTCGGCATCAGGAATTACGCCGCCGCCAATAATCAGTACATCATCCATCTTCTTGTCGGTTAGAAGACGTACCACCTTAGGAAATAGTGTGTTATGCGCACCTGATAGCAGGCTTAATGCCACTACATCAACATCCTCCTGCAAGGCTGTTTCGACAATTTGCTCCGGAGTTTGCCGAAGTCCTGTATAAATTACTTCAAAACCGCCGTCCCGCAGGGCACGGGCTACGACTTTTGCACCACGGTCATGACCATCAAGCCCAGGCTTGGCCACCAACACTCTAATACGCTGTTCCATTATTGTCCTCCTATCTCTTTGTTTACAGGCTTACATGTGCTTCGTACTCACCAAATACCTTGCGCATTACGCCGCAGATTTCACCGAGGGTTGCATACACCTTAACCGCATCAAGGATAAACGGCATTAGGTTTTTATCTTCATCTCCGGCTGCTTCCTCAAGCAGTGCCAATTTATCCCGGACAGCTGCATTATCGCGTTTGGCACGAAGTTCAGCTAGCTTTTGCTTTTGTAGTTCGCCAACAGAAGAATCCACCCGCAGCAGGCCTTCTACCGGCTTTTTCTCTATCTGAAACTTATTAACGCCAACTATGACCCGTTGCTGGTTCTCAACCTCCATTTGCCACTTGTAGGCACTTTCCTGAATCTCGCGTTGAATATAGCCTTTTTCAATAGCAACAACGGCACCGCCGAGTTCATCAATTTTTTCAATATAGGCCATAGCTTCTTGTTCAATCTTATCAGTAAGTGCTTCGATGAAGTAGGAGCCACCTAACGGATCGACAATATCGGCCAGGCCGCTTTCATAAGCAACAATCTGCTGTGTCCTGAGAGCCACACGTACAGAATCTTCCGTAGGCAATGCCAACGCTTCGTCTTGTGAATTCGTATGTAATGACTGGGTTCCGCCAAGAACTGCTGCTGCCGTTTGCAAGGCAACACGGACGATATTATTGGCAGGTTGCTGGGCTGTGAGCATGGACCCGGCAGTCTGAGTATGGAACCGCAGCATCATAGATTTAGGTTTTGTCGCCCCAAAACGGTCTTTCATGATTTTGGCCCAGATACGGCGGGAAGCACGGAACTTAGCCACTTCTTCCAAAACGTTGTTATGCGCATTCCAGAAGAAGGATAACCGTCCTGCAAAATCATCCACATTCAGGCCGGCCTTAATAGCCGCTTCCACATAAGCAATACCATCGGCAATCGTAAAAGCAATTTCTTGTGAAGCCGTCGAACCGGCTTCCCGAATGTGATAGCCCGAAATAGATATGGTATTCCAATTAGGAACATCCTGCGAACAGTATTCAAAAATATTGGTAATGAGACGCATGGAAGGCTTGGGCGGAAAAATATAAGTGCCGCGCGCCGCATACTCTTTTAGAATGTCGTTTTGAATGGTGCCCTTAAGCTGTTCGAGACCTACCCCCTGTTTTTCCGCAACTGCAATATACATAGCCAATAGTACGGAAGCCGGGGCATTAATTGTCATAGAAGTAGAGACCTTGCCAAGGTCAATGCCGTCAAACAATATTTCCATATCGGCCAGTGAGTCAATGGCAACGCCCACTTTGCCTACTTCGCCTTCTGCGATTGCATCATCTGAATCATATCCAATCTGCGTAGGCAGGTCAAAAGCGCAGGATAATCCGGTTGCACCCGACTCAATCAGATAACGGTAACGCTTATTGGATTCTTCCGCTGTAGAAAACCCGGCATACATCCGCATGGTCCAAAACCGGCCACGATACATGGTAGGTTGTACACCTCGGGTATAAGGGTACTGACCCGGAAATCCGAGCTTGCGTTCATAATCAAAGTTTTCGAGGTTAAGCGGGGTATAGAGTCTATCATAGGGCAACTGCTTGCGCTCAGGATTTTTGGCAATTACTTTTTCAACCTTGGCTTCATACTCCGCCTGTTTAGTTTTAATCGATTCATCAGACATTTTTCGTTCTCCTTTAAAAAATACTAGTCTTGGTTATCACGCGACAATCTCAGAAAAATAAATAACCGTAACGAAATCCGACTGGTTTATTGTTTTTTTAAAAGCGTCACAATACCATGCAAGAAAATCCTCGCTCGTATTTAACTGCTGGTTCTCTCCTTGTAAATCCCGGGCAGTTAATAACGATATGGGTTTTACAAGTACCTGGTCAATGTAGGCCGTGTATACCTTTCTCTTTTTCATATACATGTCGCCAAATGTAATATCAATAACTTGCCCTGCTTTGTATTGCGCTGCTTTATTTCCATAACGTATTGTGCAACCGGCGCTTTGCCTTAGCAGAGAGGCATACGATTCAGATAAAGTAAAGTTTATAGCCCGCATAGTGCACCTCAACAAATTGACTTATTCCTGTAATCGGAAACTTATCACATATGACTGTCAATGTAAGGTTGTGTCATGATGTAACCAGCATAGTTTTGAGAAGGTCTATGGGTTGATTACATCATGACATGCAAATCCCTTAGATGCCAAATGGGCTCAGTTCAATGCCTTCCTGCACCAGTCTTGTTCTAATTTCCTTGATCATATCGACCGCACCGGGAGTATCGCCATGTACGCAAATCGTTTGTGGTTTTAACGCGACTTCTGTACCGTCGATGGCGTTTACTTTTCCGGTCTTAATGATAGTAAGAACTCTGCCGGCAACGGCCTTAGGGTCATGAATAACAGCCCCCTCTTGGCGCCGCGGTACCAATGTGCCTTCCTTGGTATATGCCCGATCAGCAAACGCCTCCTCGACATATTTAACACCCACAGCTTTAGCACCTTCGACCATCTTGGAGCCACAAGAACAAACCATGTAAAGATTCGGGTCGACGCTTTTTATGGCCTTGGCGATCGCAGCGGCCACATTACTATCCTTTTCCGCCATATTATAGAGCGCCCCATGCGGCTTAACATGCTGCAAGGTAAGGCCCTCCGTTTTGCAAATTCCCATAAGCGCCCCAATCTGATAAGCCGCATCAGCAAATATCTCATCAGGAGAGGCCGCCATTACTCTTCTGCCAAACCCCACCAAATCCGGGAAGGATGGGTGCGCACCAATGGCCAGATTATATTTTTTGGCTTTCCTAATTGTCTTAACAATGTTGACGGGGTCAGATGCGTGAAAACCGCAGGCTACATTAACTGAAGTTACATAGGGCATAGCCGCTTCATCATGCCCAAGAGTATAAACACCAAAGCTTTCTCCCATATCACAATTTAAGTCAATCCTCATGCCAATAACCTCCTATTAAGACTTTCTTCAAGCCAACTCTATTCAAGTTCTCTTCCTTTTGATTCAGGGATAAGGAAAATGGTGGCACCGGCAAGGATATAGGAAAGTGACGTTAGCCCCAGGGCCGAACCCATACCGTAAATACCCGCGAAATAGCCGATAACCATAGGCGATACAGCACTAATCATACGACCAACATTATAAGTAAAGCCGGTACCAATTCCTCTTGCTCGCGTCGGAAACGACTCTGAACAAATAGCACCAAAACCGCTGAATGCACCAGAACCAAACAAGCCAACAAAAGGTCCCATCAGCAATATGGTGTTTAAATCACGAACACTGCCGTAGAAGTACACCAAAACTGCCGCAACAACTAAATAAGATGCGAAAACCGGACGCCGGCCAAACCGATCAGCAAAGAAACCATATGTTACATATCCTACCCAAGCCCCCAGCATTGTGGGAATCATAAAGCTTGAAGATTTTAGAATACTTAACCCTGCGCCACCCTTGTCCACAGGAGTGCTTAAATACCCCGGCAGCCAGGTAAACAAACCCCAGTACGCAAACATCAGGAACGTACTTGCCAGTGTAATAACTACTGTATAACGAAGCAAATCGGGGCGGAATATTTGAGAGAAACCCATAGAAGCATCTTTCTTCAGATGGCGGGTTTGTTCCCACATTTCGGTTTCCTCAACAGCAAAGGTAATCCATAACAACAAAATTATTCCGGGAATAACACCAATTATAAAGAGTGCCCGCCACCCCCATACCGGAAGAACAAACATGGCGGCAACTGCAGCCATAACATAGCCGAAAGCCCAGCCGCTCTGCATAATACCAATCGCTTTGCCACGGTGTTTGGCAGACCAAGTCTCTGACACTAAAAGCACGCCGGCCGTCCATTGACCGCCCATTCCCAGTCCCAATATCGTACGGGCAATCGCCAGTTGAACAAGACTTTGCGTCAATCCGCTGAGGCCTGTAAAAATGGTAAATAAAAAAATCGTCACCATAATTCCTTTTCTGCGTCCGAGTTTGTCGGCAACAGCACCGGCACCAATACCGCCGACTGCGGAAGAAAATAAAGTAACAGTGGCTAAAAAGCCCGCTTCTACCGGCGTCAGACCCCACTCTTTTAAGATTGTAGTCAAGGCAAAAGCGTATACCATAACGTCAAAGGCATCAAGAGCAAAACCGAAAAAGCCGGCCCCCAGTGCATTCCATTCTTTTCGGGTAACTTCCCGCCACCAAGCTTTAGAAGACACGCCTTCCATGTCTTGTGCAACTTTTATTGATTCCATTACCATACCTCCATTCGAAAATTTATGAACGGACAATTAATACCAGAAACACGGTACTTAAAATACCGATAGGTCTTCATCACGAGTGTCGCAGATGAACATATATCCTGGAGCATGAGTAATCATCAAATCAGGTTTTACCCTCATCGCCACTGCTTGGGGAGTAACCCCGCAAGCCCAAAATACCGGAACTTCTCCCTGGTTTATCGTTACTGCATCGCCAAAATCCGGCTTAGTAATATCCTTTATACCAATCCGCTCCGGCGAACCGATATGGATGGGAGCACCGTGGACAGCGGGAAAACGGGATGTTACCTGGACGGCACGCACCACTAGCTCTGCCGGAATGGGGCGCATACTGACAACAACGGGACCGGCAAAAACCCCCGCCGGGTTACATTCAATATTTGTTATATACATCGGAACATTGCAGTTTTCTTCAATATGCCGCACAGGTATCCCATTTCTGATCATTGGTGTTTCAAAAGTAAAACTACATCCTAACAAAAAAGCTACCAAATTTTTATTCCAATAGTTCTCTAAATCAAAAACCTCTTCGTAGAGCTGACCTTTTTTATATACCCGGTATTTGGGTACATCATAGCGTAAATCGGCTCCCGGTGCGGTCAGTTTGGGTTCAGGAGAACCTACCTCTGTTACATCAAGAATTGGGCAGGGTTTGGGATTACGTTGAGAAAACAGTAAGAAATCGTACGCCAATTCTTTCGGCAAAATAGCTAAATTGGCCTGAGTATACCCCTGCGCAATACCGGCAGTTGGCCTCACTAACTGGTTCTTCCTGATTAAGCTTCTTACATCTTTGGGATTCATACAGCCTAAATTCTCCATGCATAACATCCCCTCTCTTTACAGTTACAAACTCCAAACCAGGTCGTACTAACCATTATTCGTACTCTTCCACTTGAACTCTAAACCCCTTGTTATTAATAATAAGGTTAAATTGCCGCGCATTTTGGGAAGCAAGCTTCTGTTGGTGAATACTGCCGGCAATATCTCTATAACATTGCTGCTCTGCTTTTAAGGCATTTACCGCTTCTTCTTCCGAACATAATCGGAAACAAACCTCATCTCCTGGCTTAGCTTGTGCCAGTTTGAACAAGTCTGGACAAATAACGGCACCTATTTTTGCGTAGCCACCTGTGGTTTGACGATCCGCCATCATGACGATCGGCATACCATGCGCCGGTACTTGAATGGCGCCTAAGGGCAAAGCGTCTGAAATAATATCGGCTTTATCGATATGTGCAATTTTAGGACCAACCAATCGATACCCCATACGGTCAGCCTCATCAGTAATTACATACTCATTGTTTAGCAGCGTCGCTTTCGCTTCTGCCGTAAACATATTATCCTGAGGTCCTAAAAGAATACGTAAGGTAATGCTTTGTTCATACTTGGGAACATACTCTGCCTTCAAAATTCCTGGCCGGACATCGGTTTCTCTGTCGTCCCCGACATCCAAGACATCGCCTTGCTGAAGAGCTCTGCCCTCCAAGCCGCCAACTTTTGCCCGTGTATAAGTAGAACGACTGCCAAGCACACTAGGTACATCAATTCCGCCGCGAACTGCGAGGTAGGCTCTACAACCTGTTACCGCATATTCAAGCTTAAGCTCACTGCCTTTTTGTACAACAAAAGAAGACCAGTTTGGAACGCTGACGCCATCTAGTTTGGCTTGCATATCAGCACCGCAGAGAGAAACGAGCTGGCTTTCATCAAATTTAAATGAGGCCCCAAGTAAGGTCATTTCAATAGCAGCCGCACTCATCTTATTACCTACTAATAAGTTTGCAACCCGGTAAGCATAGCGGTCCATTGCCCCCGCCACCGGCATACCGAACGCTTGATAACCCCAGCGTCCGCCATCCTGGATAGTTGTAAAAAATCCTGGGTTTATTGTCGTAAACACGTAGTCACCTCCTCTATGATTTCGTAATCTCCGGAATATAGGTACCTGCATCCACTTGTTCACGGATTTCGTAAAATTCATCTATAGATATAGGTTTAAACTGTAAATAGTCACCTGCGGAAAATAAGAACGGATTGGGAATATCGGGATTAAATGCTTTTACTGGTGTACGTCCAATCAGTTGCCAGCCCCCAGGACTTTCTACGGGATAAAATCCAGTTTGACTGCCTGCAATTCCAACAGATCCCGGCGGAATTTGCAATCGGGGCTTGTCTAAGCGTGGCGTGGCAATCCTTGGCGACATGCCTCCAAGGTAAGGAAATCCGGGTGTAAACCCAAGCATATATACCAAATAAGGAGTAGCCGCATGAATACTTACAACTTCATCAACAGAAATTCCATTATGTTGTGCTACATACCCTAAGTCAGGAGCGAATTCACCCTGATAACAGACAGGAATATGAACAATATTAGTTGTTTCTTTTCCCAGCTCCGCAGGTGATACCTGATCTTCCGACATCAGTAAGCTTTCTATTTGCGCAATCAATTCGTTGCGACTCAAACTCAGCGGATCAAAATAAACAAGCAGTGAGCGGTATGTTGGCACAATTTCAAGAATTGCCTTGCTGGCGTTGGCCTTTAATACTTTCGCAAGCCTATGAACCTTAGTATTGATTGTTTTATCAACGTCCTTACCAAACTCCACAACCAACCCTTGCTCCCCCGCATAGAATAACTCTACGCCATTCATCTGTTCACCAACTTCCATATATATTGCGGCTTTACACTGAAACTTTGTATTTTAGCTGAATCTTTCGATAATTCTAGGTACGCACAAGGATACTGAGTATCCCTGTGCATATACGGTTCATAACTTTTTTCAGTTGATCATTTCCTTAAACGTCATCCAAAACTTCCGGTATCTTTGATATATTACTTTATAGAAGCAATCCCCAACTCTAAAGCCTGTTTATTAATTTGTTCCGTTCCTTTCGGAACGCGCGCCAATACAGCTTCTTCCAAGGCTTTAAAAGTTACGGCATTCGTAATCTTAGCTACAGCTCCTAAGGCAATGATATTGGCAAACAAATCGCGCCCAAGTTTTTCTTTGGCCATCTGGGTAATTGGTATTGAATACACTTTTTTAAATTTAGCGGGTACTTCCTTTATCGTGGTACTGTCCACAACAAGGATACTGTCTTGGTTAAGATCAACGCTATATTTGACAAGTGCCTCCTGGGTCATAGCCAACAAAAAATCAGGCTTTTCCACTTTGGGGTAATATATTGTCTTATCACTGATAATAACTTCCGATTTACTTGATCCGCCACGTGCCTCCGGCCCATAAGACTGCGATTGCACCGCTTCCTTGCCATCAGCAATAGCTGCCTCTGCCAAAATGATACCGGCCAAAATCAGTCCCTGTCCGCCAGAACCGCTTAATCGAAATTCCATCATATTACTTACCACTCCCCATTGCCCGCTGAATTACCTTCTGGTACTCAGTTACATATTCCGGACCTTCGCCCTGATACAATACGCCAATCGGGAATTTCCCCTCGAGCTGGGTCTCGTTCATTTTTGCCATTGCTTCTACCATCACAGCGTGCTCTTGCTGCCATCTCATCATCTTGGCCGGGCCACCCATTTTATTCTGGCGGCCAAAGGAGATTGGACACGCCGTAATCGCTTCCACAAGGGCAAATCCCTTGTGACTAATTGCCTTCGCGATGAGGTCGGTTAGAAGGGTAGCATGATATGTGGTTGCTCTCGCTATAAAGGTAGCGCCAGCCCCTTTGGCCAGTTCATATAAGTCAAATGGTCTGTCAACATTACCGTAGGGAGCAGTAGTCGCCATACCCATATGCGGTGTCAACGGTGAATACTGACCGCCGGTCATCCCATAAATGTTGTTATTATAAACAACCACAGTTAGATTGATATTGCGGCGGGCCGCATGAATGAAATGATTACCTCCGATAGCGCTGGCATCGCCATCGCCTGTGAGTACAATTACATTGTGATCCGGTTTTGTCAGTTTCACTCCGGTAGCAAACGGAATAGCTCGTCCATGTGCGGTGTGCAAGGTATCAAAGTTCAGATACCCTGATGCCCGGGATGAACAACCAATACCTGATATAATTGCCGTCTGATCCTGATCAAGCTGTAGCTTATCAATAGCTCTGGCAACACAGGCCGTAACAATACCGTTACCACAGCCAGGACACCAAATATGAGGCAATTTCGGCCGAAAATATTTTTTTAATAGCTTTTCCATGATGTTCTCCCCCCTTAGCGGACTGCTTGGATAGACGCAAGCATTTCACTCGGTGTAATCGGTTCGTTATTCCATTTGGCCAGAGAAACAACTTCAGTTTTGCCGCTAACAATCTGGCGTATTTCTTTAACATATTGGCCATAATTCATTTCAGCCACGATAATGGTCTTAACCTTATCCGCCAAACGTAACAGTTGTTTTTCCGGTGCAGGCCAGATGGTTATCGGGCGGAATAGTCCAGCCTTAATCCCCTGGGACCGGGCACTCTCGATAGCGGCATAGGCACTGCGTGCAGTACCGCCAAAAGCGATCACAGCTATTTCAGCGTCGTCAAGATCGACTTCTTCGAACTTTACAATATCGTCAATATTTCTTGTGATTTTAGTATGAAGCCGATCAATAACCTCGTGCGTTACCGTATTACTGCCTGTCGGAAAACCGGTATAATCATGAACCAGGCCAGTAGTGTGAAAACGATAGCCTTCCCCATAAGCCGGCATGGGAGGAACGCCATCTTCATCTGGTTTAAAAGGTAAAAACTCACCCGGGGGAAGGTTCGGTTTCTTGCGATTTATAATCGCTTGTTGGTTAAGCTCCGGCATTACAAACTTCTCACGCATATGGCCAATAATCTCGTCCAAAAGAAGGACAACAGGCGTACGATATTTTTCAGCGAGATTAAAGGCTTCGATAGTGAGCGTAAAGCACTCAGGAACACTTGAGGGACTAAGGGCAATTACCCCCCTGTCGCCATGGGACCCCCAGCGAGCCTGCATAACATCTCCCTGTGCAGGAGAGGTTGGCTGACCGGTACTTGGACCGGTACGTTGGACATTTACAATGACACAGGGTACTTCTGCAATAGACGCATAGCCGATAAGTTCCTGTTTAAGCGAGAATCCTGGACCACTAGTTGCAGTCAATGATTTGGTTCCTGCTATAGATCCACCGATAACCGCAGCCATACCAGCTATCTCATCCTCCATCTGGATGAATGTACCGCCGACTTGCGGAAGTCTTTTGGCAAGCAACTCAGCAACTTCGGTCGAAGGAGTAATGGGATAACCGGCAAAAAAACGGGCTCCCGCCGCGATAGCTCCTTCGGCGCAAGCTTGGTTACCTTGCATTAACACAGCTTTAGCCATTGGGTTGATTCCTCCTAATTACTTTTTTGTAACAAATATGGCATAGTCCGGACAATGCAACTCACATTGACCACAACTAACGCAATCTTCTTCGCGAGCAACATTTACTTTGCCCAGTTCATTTAATTCGAGTACTTTTTTAGGACATAACTCTATACAAATGCCACAACCTTTACAATGAGAAACAGTCGTTTTCAGTTTCATCATTTTCACCTCCTTCTTTCAAATTGGAAATTAAGTATGATTGAGTACATGTATATACAATATACTATATACAATATATTGTATTACGCGTTTAGGGAAAGAAGAGCCCCTATAACCACATTCCGGCTAATCTATATCGATTGGAAAGTAGTAATCTCGGGATTGTAGGAGCCATCCTCAACCTTGCTGAAGATTTCGAAAAATTCATCTACAGATATTGATTTAAATTGCAAATAATCTCCTGCTTCAAATAAAAATGGATTCGGTTTATCCGGATAAAATGCTCTTATTGGCGTGCGACCAATTAATCGCCATTGCCCGGAACTTTCAACTGTATAAAAACCGGTCTGCCTGCCAGCAATTCCAACTGATCCGGTTGGAATTTTATCTCTTACCTTTTTCGGAACTATAAGTTTTTCATCTAATCCTCCCAAATAAGGAAATCCGGGAGTAAAGCCCAACATGTAAATCAGATATTGTCTTGAGGTATGGATACGTATTACTTCTTCCTGCGATAATTTTGTCCGACGGACCACAAAATCGATATCCGGGCCGAAGACTCCTCCATAACATACCGGAACATGAATCACCCTGCGGGTAATCATCTTAGGCTCCGCTTTTCCCATTTGTGCTAAAAAACGCTTAATACCGGCAGTCAGCTCATCACGAGTAATTTGTAATGGATCAAAATATATAATAATGGAACGATATGTCGGTACCACCTCGATGATTCCGTCCAATGCCCAATCATTAAGATCTTTCACTAGTTCCTGAATAAGTCGATTAATAGTAACATTAATCTCATCGCCAAAATCAATGACTATTCCTTGTTCACCTGCGACTAATATTTTCACCTTGCTGATATAATCGTCCACGATTATACTTCTGCTCCTTTATTGTCTAGATTTTAAACCATACTACCAAAGTTAAAACCTTTTGTAATATCGAAAATTTGGTAAGATTCAGAATCTTAAAGACAGACTACCCTATTTATTGTAAGCGATTCTCGCTCTAGACTTTCGAAAGGCATCTGTCTGCATCGAATAATCATCAGTGTAAACGCTAGACATCTTTCGACATTTATAATATCATTAATGCATGCACTGGTAAAATTGAAAGATTAAATACTCTTGTTCGATTTTATTGAAGGCAGTGATTACAGTGGAAATTCGTCAGCTAAAAACCTTTATTAATATTGTAAAGCTAGGAAACTTTTCTCATGCAGCCCAGTTTTCAGGGTATACACAATCAACAGTAACTACTCATATCCAGTTGCTTGAAAAAGAATTAGATACTCTCTTATTTGAGCGATTCGGCCAACAAATTTCGCTTACGGAAGACGGGCAGCACCTTTACAAATACGCGGAAAAAATCGTTAAACTGGAAGATGAAGCCAAGAATGCCCTGAATAAATCAAATATTCCGCATGGACCGTTGATTATCGGAATGCCTGAATCAATATGTGTATTTCGCATGCCTTCTTTGTTAAAGGAATATAATACCCTTTATCCTGATGTCGAATTAAAAATCAAATTTGGCACAAGTAATGACTTTCATATTTTGTTGCGAAAGAAAGTAATGGATCTTGCCTTATTTCTTGAACCGTCAATAAATGATTCAGACTTAATAAACACTGCTCTCTGGCCGGAACCACTTGTCTTTGTTACTTCACCCAACCATGAACTTGCTACCGTCAATGAGTTATACCCGAAAATGCTAGCTGATCAAACTCTGGTTTTGGTTGAGTCTGATAGCAGTTATCGCGTCATTCTGGAAAAAATACTGCAAAAAGAAAATGTGCACTTAAAAACAGTTTTGGAAATTGGACAAATAGAAGCAATTAAGCAAATCATTATGCAAAACTTAGGCATCACCTTGCTGCCACTCGTTTCAGTAGCAAAGGAGCTTGATGCAAATAAACTGGTTTTATTGCCGTGGAAAGGACCGGACATTAAGTTGTCTGCCTTTTTAGTGCATCATAAGGATAGATGGATTAATCATTCCATGAAAGCCTTCATCAAACTGCTTAAGGAAAGACTTATCAATATACAGCGATAATCTAACCTCTAGTTTGTACATTATTCACTATGTATACCTCTAATAAGATGGAGCTTACTAAAGTGTTTATTGGTTAGTGTTCGAAGAAAAATGGGGCTATTGGCAATTTTATCAATACCCGTTTTTGTATTTGCGTATTCCCTAGTCTTACTCGTTGTTGCCAAGTATCTTAAGATTAGCCTCTGAAAACTTACAAAGGAAATACCTAATAAAAACGGCAAGGCTCAGAATTCCCTGAAACCTTGCCATAACTATATTCATAAAACATTGTAAAAGCTTACTTAGCTATTCTCCTGTACTGCGTTTCTTCTTCCACCCGTATTACCTTATCAATATAGACGAATTCCGGCTGTTCCCCTTTTCCTCGTTGCACGGCAAACAAATGTTGCCGGCCCCAATCGTGTACCAGCAAATACTCTTCCCCATTTCCGGTAATGAGCATTGTTAATTTGATTGGCTTAACCTCGGCACATTCAATTTTTTCATCCGCTATATACAGCGTCACCATATTGAATACCCTCCCTTTTAGGAATGGAGGCTCTATGCCCTCCTGTAATGACCCATGATTGGGATTTTTACAGGAGGAAATTAAAAAGGATCACATACGCAGGATTATTCACCCTACACATGCGATCCTATCGTTTGTTGCTACAGTATCAAGATACCGGACAGACAACTAGCAGAACCCGTCAGCGCGGCCTGCCAAACCGGTATCAAGATAATATTCAAGCGATTATTGCATGCAGTCGCTCAGCCCCTGCTTTACACGCCAATCCTAAAACCCAAATTGCCAAAACTTGTAATCAAGATAGCAAACAGGTATAATAAGAATGTCGTCGTGGACAGTTCGCTGTTGCGTGTAGGTGTTATGGCACCTGCTCGTGCCGATAGGTGCTCGAACACCTGTCGGACACGGCGACTTTACTTTTTAATTTCCACCTATTTCTAATAATAGTATCTTTTTACATAGATTGCAAGTAGATATAGTAAAAAATTATTGAGTTGTATCAGGACACTTCTATCATCTAGGGCAAGCTAAAAAGCGCCGGTTAGGCAATTATTCCCCACAACCGGTAATAAAAAAACCTCGAACGCGGGCCTTGGGGGATGAGTAGGCAATCTGTCCACTCAATTCCTGCTGACAAGACTGATAGGCTCCCAGAAAAAGCACGGCTTGTCCTTTTGTCCATCGCCACAAAAGGACCAAAAAGGCTAGGCCCAAGGCCTCCAAAAGCTGAAAAGCCAGGCGGTACTCCTAAAATCCCGTAAACTCGCTGCGCTCAAACAGTACGGATTTCTTAATGGAATACCGCCTGGCTTTTCTCCTGCGGAACGCTTTTTCCGGCAAAGGGCCAGGGGTTACCGGAGTTACGGGGGCTATGGCTGTCATCACCGATTCACGCCTTTTTTCAGAAATGGCCGGAAGAACTAAGAAGACGGTGCTTATTTCTTTCGCTCTTTGTTTTCGTCCTTGTCGACCATTACGAAAATGGCCGTCCCGCAGGGTGGAAGCAGGCCTTCCTTGCGGGATTAAAAGGGCAACTGTTTGAGCGCAGCGAGTTTTGCCCTTTCCGCAAGGGAGGCCTGCTTCCAAGGCCATTTCCGTACAGGTCTTGACTTTTTGGTACTTTTGTGTCAAGACAAAAGTACACCACGGCCATAACTTTTTTCCTTCCCTTGTTTCCCCTGGCAGCCTGGTGTCTCATTAATTTATCCGACAACTAACCCGTTCTAATACTCCCGTCCTCTGTAGGCGGAAGTAAAGAACGGATAAGTCGTACAGATAAGTCGACTAAGATTCAACCGGGTTAAAGCCCCATCTGAATCAAGTCTCATTTATACTTGCTGAAAAAAGAGCTACCTGTTAGGTAGCCCTCAAATCTTATACTTTCTTATCTTACAAGAAAAGCGCCTGCCCTTTGTTATAGGCAGGCGCTTTTGCGCTTTACATGCCAGCGGCTTTGACTAGTTCGACCGCTTGCTGTGGAATATAGACTTTTCCGGTTTTGGGAGCAATCACAGTAATTCCATTCATTTCGTATATCTTGCCGTTAATTTTAATAATATTCTTGCTTAGAGGCAATTCGGCCTTTTTCGTGCCTTTTTTTACAACCAGCACTTTATTCTCAGGATCAGCAGCATCAAGGCTTATTTCGGCGCCGATGGCCTTAAAGGCTTCGCCGGCCTCAATAAATAAATTACTGTCCACTTGTTTCAGCGAAAAACCCATGGCCTTGGCTGCCGAGTGAGCAATCTCGGTATTTTCAATTAACCCGGAAGGGTGATGGGGACCAAACGAATAGAAAAATACATCCTCCCCGGTGTGGCCGGTTGTTGTCCAGCCAACAATCGACCGTTTGCTGATCATCGGACCAACTACATAGTTCAGATTACCTCTTTTGGCCTTTTGAATAGCCTGAATTTCCTCATTGGTTAAATCACTAATTCCATAGTACTCATCCATAACCTGGCGAATGTTGCCCGCTTCCAGGTTACCGGCTAAAACTGCTTCCACGCCTTCACCGGTTAGTACAGCCTTCTTCAAAGGTACTAACAAACGGTCAACAGAGGTCTTAGAGTAAGTTTGGTCAGAGGCTTTACTGCCAATCGCCATACCACCATTACTATGGTCGGCAAAGGCCATCACTAAGGTATTGCCGTCCTTTTTTGCAAAATCCAGAGCCACCTTTACTGCTTCATCATAGGCCATCAGATCGCTGATAACACCAACAGGATCGTTGGCATGAGAGGCCCAGTCCACTTTGCTGCCTTCGACAAATAAGAAGAATCCGTTTTTGTTCTGTGACAAAAGTCCAATAGCCTTTTTCGTCATTTCAGCTAACGAAGGCTCCTGGGGCGCCAGTTGCTTACGGTCAATATCGTAAGCCATGTCCTCGCCGGCAAACATACCCCACAGTTTTTTCCCCTTAAACTGCAGCATGTCTTGCCTATTTTCAACGAAACCATAGCCCCTGGCTTTCAGAACGTCGATTAAATTTTCTCCATCAACCCGTTGACCGCCCTGGGCCTTGGGCAACAAATAACTTTTACCACCGCTTAATACTACATCTATACCTAAATATACCTGTTGCTCGGCAATCTCGTTATAGTTATTACGGTCAGGCCAATGGGCAGAATAGGCTGCAGGGCTGGCATGCTGGATGTTAGAGGTAGCTACCAATCCGGTAGCCTTGCCAACAAGCTTAGCGCCTTCCAATACACTGGGTACAGGCTTGGTTTTTAGCGTATCCGGCAATTCGGCAACGCCCGGGGTAGTAACCTTGTCAGGCAAGATGCCAATAAATTTGTCGCTGGTCTTGTAGCCGGTAGCAAAAGCGGTGGCTGCCGGCGCTGAATCGGTAATAATGGATTCGGCACCATAGGTTCTCACACCACCCGTCAATATCTCATCAAGGGCCAAGGGCGATCCTTTAAACCAGCGTGTTGCCGTGATATGGGTAGAGCCAGTACCATCTGTCATTAAAACGATGACATTCTTAACCGGTGTTTGTGCCGCCGATGCCATCCCCGGTAAAATTGCCAGGGTAAAGCAAATGGCCACCAGCCAAACAGCAAATTTTTGTGAACGTAGCAGCTTAGTCAAAATTTAAAACCCCCTTAATTGGTAAATAATGCTAAATATATTATACATAATTTATATACACTTTTGATTAAAAAAATGTGTTATTTTTAGTTTTAGTTACCACACCCACTTGGTATACTCCCAATTATTCATGGCTAAGGTCATATGTAAAGGCTTTTTGGTTGAAAATAATTAACCCGTGCAGGACTTTTGTATTTGTATGATAAATGTAGATAACAGCAGTTTACCCAACCAGCAAATCTAACTGCCTGCCATTATTTTGCAGAGTAAAATTATAGACTTTGGCTTTAGGGTAAATAAAGTAATGGGTGTGATTATTATGAATGTAAGCATAAGTGATGCAATAGCGCTTGTCGAATTATTCGAACAGGCAACTTCCGCTTCTGTTAAAGCACTATCCTCTGTTGGCAAAATGCGCCGCCTGGCAAAAGGAGAGCATTTGTTTTTTGATAAAGAGCAGGTAGACATGATTTACATTGTTATCAGCGGTCTTGTCACACTGTATAAGATTGATTCTCAAGGAGAAAAAAAAGTTATCTTTGTCTTAGATAAAGGAAAAATTATTAATGAAGTAATTTTGCAAAATGTTACTGCATCCATCAATTGTGAAGTATTCGAAGACGCTCAGATTCTTTGCTTTAACAGATTGGACTTCCTGCGCGTTATGGAGCAGGATTTTGCCTTTACCAAAAGCGTGTTTGATTCCCTGGCCATGAAAGTTAGACGGCTTTACCGCCAATTAAAAAATACCCCTAACTCCGTACGCAACGATAAACGCATTGCCGCCAAACTGTGGAAACTATCCAGAGATTATGGGGTTCCCTGCCAAGGCCAAGATGGAACCAGAATTATTTTGGATTTGAGTATTACTTATCTCGCGGACATGCTGGGCTCCAGACGCGAAACGGTCTCCCGCCAGTTAAAAATTTTTGCTGAACAAGGATTGATTCGGATTGATGACGGACAAATAATTATACCGGACCGCGACAAACTTTCGCAATATTTCAAACTGCCGTGATTTCAGTCACAGCAGTTTTTTTTATTCTAACATACAATTGAATTGTTAAAAAATACACAAGGGAAGCATCTATTATCTTTCCCTACCATATCAAGCAAAGAAAGAGGTGTAACCATGGGTTATTGCTTCGACAAAGAGGGTTTCAACCAAGTACTGCAGGAATTGGCCAAAGAATACGTCGTTTATGCTCCTAAGCGTTTTAAAAATGGGGGTAGTTTCTCGGATACTGACCGCATCAGGTACGGAGAAATCCAAACAGTGGAAGAAATTGTTTTTGACCGTAAATCAGACTATTCCTTTAAAGAGATTTTGCTGCCTCTGTCACAAACTTTGTTTTTCTTCACCGAAGACGCGGTAAAGGAAGCTAACCCTCCGAAAAAGGGAGCGGTTATCTTCTTGCGCAGCTGTGACCTGCATGCGGTGAAACGCCTGGATGCTGTCTATCTTGAAAACGGCGGTGAAGATTACTATTACAAGCGGCTGCGGGATAAAGTAAAATTTGTTCTGATGGGCTGTCGACATTCGTTTGAGAACTGTTTTTGTGTCGATATGGAAACTAACCGAACCGATGCCTACGATGCTTATCTGGAAATAAAGAGCGGCAAAGTATACGTAGACAATCATAACGAGGCCTGGGAAGCAGCCTTTGCCGCTCAAAGCACTGAAACATCTGAGGTAATTCCGGCCTATGTAACTAAAAATGAAAACCGTGTTCATATTTCGGACGGAATGACACTGGATGTAATGCATTCAAAAATGTGGGACGAATATGATAGCCGCTGCATTAATTGTGGCCGCTGCAATTTCGTCTGCCCTACCTGTACCTGCTTTACCATGCAGGATATTTTTTATACCGATAACGGCAAAGTCGGAGAGCGCCGCCGGGTATGGGCATCTTGTATGGTAGACGGCTTTACTGAGGTTGCCGGCGGTGGCTGTTACCGTAAAAAGAATGGGCAACGCATGCGTTTTAAGGTACTGCACAAAGTATATGACTACAAAAAACGTAACGGGTACCATATGTGCGTAGGCTGCGGACGCTGTGATGATATCTGCCCGGAGTATATATCTTTTGCTAATTCGATAAATAAACTGGCTGATGCAATCAAGGAGGTGTCTACCAATGCCGGCAAATGAGTATATTCCCTTCCTGTCTGAGATTAAGGAGGTTATCAAGCACACTGATATTGAGTATACTTTTCGCCTTGCCTATAACGGCCCTGTAAAGCCCGGACAATTTTTTGAAGTTTCTATTCCGAAGTATGGTGAAGCACCTATTTCTGTCAGCGGTATCGGCGACGGCACCGTGGATTTAACCATCCGCCGGGTAGGCAAGGTTACTAATGAAATTTTCGAGCGTTATGTTGGTGATACACTGTTTATGCGCGGCCCCTATGGCAACGGGTTTGATATTAGCCTATACCAGGAAAAGGAAATCATTGTGATTGCCGGGGGAACAGGCCTTTCACCGGTCAAGGGCCTAGTGGACTACTTTTGTAGTCACATCGAAGAGACGAATGGCATGACTCTGATCGCTGGATTTAAGACACCGCAAGATATTCTGTTTATTGAAGATTTTAGACGCTGGCAGCAAAAGCTTGCTGTCATTCTAACTGTCGACCAGGCAAAAGACAATAGTGACTACCGGATTGGTCTGGTTACTCAATATATCCCTGAGCTAAAGGTAAAAAACATTGATGAAGCAGTCGCCATTGTAGTCGGGCCACCGCTGATGATGAAATTTACTACACAATCTCTTCTTAAAAGAGGATTTCACCAGGAGAATATTTGGATTTCCCATGAACGAAAAATGTGCTGCGGCATTGGAAAATGCGGCCACTGTAAAATTGATGATACCTATGTTTGCCTGGATGGACCTGTATTCAATTTTGTCAAAGGAGTCCAATTACTTGATTAGAAGGGAGGGTATCTTACATGGACGTTACTACTAAAAAGCTGAAAAAAAATGCATTTCGTGTGACAAAACACAGAGGTTTGGCCGCTTCCCGAATCCGTGTTCCCGGTGGTTATCTGGAAGCAAAATATTTAACAATGATTCAAAACATTGCCGAAACCTATGGTAACGGTATTGTAAATATAACAACACGGCAGGGTTTTGAACTTCCGGGCATTAGGTTTGAAGATATGTCCAAGGTGAATGAGCTACTCCAGCCGATTATCGCGGGAATGGGCATTAACCAAGATGTTTCGGGGCAAGGCTATACTGCCGCAGGTACAAGAAATGTTGTAGCTTGCATAGGCAATAATGTATGCCCGTATGCTTGCTATAACACCTCGGCCTTAGCAAAGAGAATTGAAGCAGCAATCTTTCCCCATGACTTGCATTTTAAGGTAGCGCTTACCGGCTGTCCTAATGACTGCGCGAAAGTAAGGATGCATGATTTTGGTATCATGGGCATGACCTTTCCTCACTATGACCCAGATCGCTGTGTTAGTTGCGGCGCCTGTGTTAAAGCCTGTGCAAAAAAATCAGTAAGCGCTCTAGAAACAATAAATTATAAGGTAGCGCATGACGCCAAAAAATGTATCGGTTGCGGCGAATGTGTTCTAAATTGCCCGACAGGTGCCTGGACGCGCAGCCAGGAAAAGTACTACCGGCTAACTATCTTAGGCAGAACCGGCAAGAAGAATCCTCGATTGGGTGAAGACTTTATTAAATGGGCGGACGCGGACAGTATTATCAAAATCATTTGTAATACGTATGACTATGTACAAAACTATATTGACCCTTCAGCCCCCGGAGGTAAAGAGCATATCGGATACATTGTAGACAGAACTGGTTTTGAGGAATTCAAAAAATGGGCATTGAAAGACGTTCAGCTCCCGGCAAAGGCAGAAATATATACCCCCATTTATTGGAATGGAATTACCTATTAGTACATCTGTACAGCTGCGTGAACAGCTAATCATGGGTAATGTGCCTAGAATTTCGCGGGCAGGTAATGGTTTCTGAACTAACACCCCAAAAACGGTTTGAAATAAAAACGGACAGTGAGACAAAAGGCCGGAGCCATTCGTCTTACTATCCGTTTTTTAACTATAACCTATGTTAGACAAAATATAACGAGGGTTTAGTCTTCACTGATTTTGCTCTCTTCCACCATATTTTTTACAAGCACTTCCCCTTTATCATAATCTATCTCAATTTCATCGCCCACTATATTGGCCCATTGATATTTATCGTACTTCTCGTCCCACCATTGCTCACAAGCAGTCGAGACTTCTCCCATTTCCCGAATGAGAATATCATAAAGACAGCAATACAGCTCCTCTTTATCCATATCAATTAGCTGCTTTAGCAAAGACTTAATCTCAGCCTTACGGGTTGTCAAATATTTTATAGCAGCCGCTTCTTCCCGGGTAACCTTGCCTATAACAATTTTTTCTCCTACTTTGGCAATAGCCGACTCATACGACGGCTGTACATAGGACTCCTCGTTCTCCCGCTTAGCAGCAGGCTGTAAGGCTGCCGTGACCTTTTCCGGTAAAATAGTCTGCAACTCCTGGGCTTTGAGCGGTTTGACAAGGTAATCATACGCACCTATCTCCAGCGCCTGTTTAATGCTGGCTGTATCGGCCACCGCCGAGTAAATAATAACCGGAATATGCTTATACAGCACACTCTCCTTCACCTGGCGCAATACATCAGCTCCCGCAACTGTTCCCGGCATGACAAGATCCAGAATAACCAAATCAACTTTCTGAGAGTAAATCAACTCCAGCGCGTTGACCCCGTCAGCAGCCTCCAAGAAGTTGACATCCGGCAGACCACTTAGAGCTACTTTGACAACTTTTCTGTTTAATAGCACATCATCAACCAGCAATATATTATAAGCCATGCCTTATCACCACTCCTTTTAATTATAAAGCAGCTCAGCTTCATGTGGGGTTTTATCCTCACCTAAAGGTAGTCATCCAATTTCCGGGAATCCGCACCTGCGCCTGTAGGAGTAATCACTTAAAAGGCAGGGGGCTTAGAGCAGGTTATTCCCTGGATTCAATAATTTGGCAGCCTGCTTCAAATCTATCCCTATCTGCTTAATTTCTCCGGCAATCTCGGCTAAAAGTTGTTGAATCTCTACACACTTTTCTTGTTTGGCCTGTTGTTCCAAACGTTTAAACAATTCAGCAAGACGCATAGCTCCCATTGTCGCGCTCATAGACTTCAGGCTATGAGCTGTACTCATCACCTTGGCGGTATCACCGTCCTGTATTGCCTGTGCCAGGCTGTCAAAAAGCGGTGGCAGTTCTTCGATGTAAGCATCAATAAATAGATTAATATCCTCCTGGCCTCTTTGGGCTAACTCGTTTAGTTCCCGCAGCACAACCATGTCAACGCAATCGATAAAACTCGGCTTTAACCACTTCTCTACCATCTGTTTCAACTCTTCGCCTGAGGCCGGTTTTCCTAAGCAGTCGTCCATGCCCGCGTTAAGACAATTTTCCCGGTCTTCGGGCAAGGAGTTGGCCGTCAGCGCAACAACCGGAACATGTAAACCTGTTGACTTTTCCTGTTCTCTAATTCGGCGGACAGCCTCCAATCCATTAAGTACCGGCAAACCGCAATCCATAAAGATTAATCCATACCTATTTACCGCCGCCATGGTAACGGCATCCTGACCATTACCGGCCAAATCCGGATGTAATCCCAGCCGTTTGAGCTGCGCCAAAATTACCTGTTGATTAACCGGATTATCCTCAACGACTAACACGTTACCGCCTTCTTGGGAAATTTCTTTTACAGGCTCACTCAGCCATCCAGGTAATCCAGTTGTAGTCTGCTGCCCACCATCAGTCGTAAACGAAACTTCCGGCTGACCACTGTCAACAGTTGTAAATCTAAGGGAAAACCAAAAGGTCGACCCTTTTCCCGGTTTACTTTCGACCCCGATTTCTCCACCCATAAGGTTTACTAATATGGCCGAAATAGGTAATCCCAGTCCGGATCCCGGGTATTTTCGCGTATTGGCTCCTGCCGTCTGCACAAAAGGTTGAAATACTTTTTCGATATCTTCAGAGCTAAGACCTATCCCCGTATCGGTTACAGCAATTTTTACCAAGACCGCATTTTTATCTTGACTACTACATTCGACGGTGATTTTTACCTGTCCTTTGTCGGTAAATTTAACAGCATTGCTGCCAAGGTTTAACAGCACTTGCTGCAGCCGCGACGGGTCACCGTTAACAACAGATGGTATCGAAGCGGCAATCGTTGTTGTCAGCTCAATCCCTTTATTAACAGCAACCGCCTGGAGAATCTTATCCACCCCGGTCAGCAACTGTCGAAAATCAAACGCAACATTTTCTATCGTTATTTTTCCAGCACCAGCTTTAGATAAATCAAGAACATCATTCAAGACCGTGAGTAATGAGCGTGCTGAGTAGTCAATGGCATTGATATAGTCACGCTGGCGACTGTCCAGTGTTGTAGTCTGAAGCAGTTCGACTAACCCCATAATACCATTAACCGGCGTGCGCACTTCATGACTAAGATACGCCATAAACTTTCCTTTGGCTTCACTGGCAGCCTCAGCCGCCTCTTTAGCTTGTCTTTCTATGCTATAAATTTTCTGTGCCGCAGTTACTGAAACATGCATGGCATAAAACAAAGCACATACCATTCCCAGCACGGCAAATGTCAAAACAAAGACTGCCAGCCGGGCAGAAGTAATGGCGGCCCGCCAATCATGAGCATCAATATCCATGCCCAAAACTGCAATAACCCGTCCATTTACCGGATCCCGCACAGCGGCAACACCAGATACCCAAACCCCCCATTCATCACCAAGAGGTCCCTCAATAAACGCTTCTCCACTTGCAAATATATCGCGCAGCTCATTAGACGCCTCATCATAAGCCGAACCGGGTGGTGAATAGTAGTCGGAAGTCTCCGGTTCCGAGTCCATTATAAATTGCAGCTGCCCATCTACCATCTTAAGCAAATAAACAAACCGGCAATCCGGATTGGCAGAACGAGCCGCCATAAGCTGCGCTCGTAAATATTCATAATCAGGTGAGCTACTATCTGCTGCTGTCATTGTCAGCCGTTCCACCCGTTCATGACTAATCATGGTGGCCGCCGTTATTGTCCGCAGCAGCAATTTGTTCCTAAGTTCATCTTCGGTTATCTTTGCGGCAAAAAGCATTCCCGCCCAGCCAATGGCAACTACTGTTATGGCAATGGCAATTAACCCGCGCCGGAACTTCTTCAAACTGCGCCCTCCCCCTCGCCATACAGCCTATATTTAAAAATTAACTTAAAGGAGAATTCGCCATTAATCGACAGGTTCCTGTTAAATATTCGATTTTTCACCATCCATCATATCTGAACGTTTTTTCGGACACAATAGGGGCGGAGGGATGTAAATGAATGAAATTGTATGTAGTAGTTGTTATCAGTGTTTACCGGCCGATTTAGCCGCTTGTCCGGGCTGCGGCAGCCAGCTTGTCCACGAAGGCGACAATAAAAATGTAATTGACCGGCTACAACCCAATTGCCTGATTCATCGTTATGAAGGATCAGACTTGTTGGAACCGGCCGTGATTATCAAAGAAACCAAAGTTAATTGCAAAGTGGCTACAAAGCTCAAAGAATACACCAAGCCGGTAACAATACAAAAAAGTAAGGTATATGCTTTTGATCAAAAAATACTGGGCGCCATTCAAGCGCTGCGCAATGAACGTACGGCCACCATGCACCGGTATGACCAGCTTATCCAGGCACACTGGCAAACCTTAAAACAATTCGCTTCTAGAAATTAGTTGATCTCCTCATAATATTGCAGTAATTCACTAACTGTAACCAATTGATAACCCTGATCACGGAGTTTGTCAATAATTATCCCTATTGCCTGTGGGGTAGGCAGCGGATATTGTCCGTCATGCATAAGGACAATGCTTCCCGGTTTTACATTATCCATCGTAGTCTTAATTACATGCTCAACAGACGGTCTCCGCCAATCTCCTGTATCAACGGACCATAGCACAGTCCGATAACCCCGCTCGCGCAGCATAGCAACAATCTTGTCGTTGTATACGCCGCCAGGTGGACGAAACAGAGTAGGTGCAGGCGCTCCGGCGGCCACAATGGCAGCTTGGGCACGATCAACTTCGGCAGTCACTGCTGCCAGCGGCATAGAATTCAGCAGTTGGTGGCTATAGGCGTGACAAGCAATTTCGTGGCCATCGGCTACTTCCTGAGCCACTATCTCAGGATGCTCTTTGACGTTAACTCCCAACACAAAAAAAGTAACTTTTGCCTGCTTTTCCCTCAGCACCTTTAATAATTCAGGTGATGTTTTATAATGTGGGCCGTCATCAATAGTAAGCGCCACAACCTTATGTGTTGTAGGTACTCTTTTAATCACAGAATCTTTGTCTTCTAGCACAATCATTGTCTCATACATCAAGCTGCATAACACTCCGACGGTCAATACAATAATGCTGAAAAAATTGCGACTAACTAACCTTCGCAAAAGAATTCCCCCTATGTAGTATTCTTGTTTGATACTACGCCAGTCGGGGGCAAGATATGCCCGTTTACCACGAGAATTTCGTACTAGTCACTGCAGTCAAGATAAGGGGGTACTCTATTATTCTATGAGACGGATATTACGTTCCATCACCTTCCTGCTAACTTGCACCTGTTTGCTTACTTCCAGCGTTTATGCTGCAAAACCTACTATTTCAGCGCAAGGAGCTATTCTAATGGATGCCAAAACCGGTCAGGTACTCTATGACCGGAACATGAATAAGAAGCTGGCTCCTGCCAGTACTACCAAAATTCTAACGGCCATTATTGCCATCGAAAGCGGCCGGTTAGACGAAATCGTCCGGGTTAGCCCTAATGCTGCAGCCACTAGTGGCTCCTCCCTAAACTTGTATCCCGGACAGAGCATACCCCTCAGAGAACTGGTTACCGGACTTTTACTCCGCTCCGGCAATGACGCTGCAGTAGCTATTGCTGAACATTTGGCCGGATCGGTAGATGCGTTTGTAGAAATAATGAACAAAAAGGCGGCCAGCATTGGCGCTATTCACAGCAACTTCCGCAACCCTCATGGTCTAAGTTCGCCTAATCACGTATCTACCGCCTTCGATTTGGCTTGGATAACACGATATGCCTTGACAAACCCCACATTTGCCCAAATTGTCAGTACAAAAGAAACCAATATTGAATGGCTTGACCGTAAAGGAAAAAGTCATGACCGCAGCCTTCGCAATACCAATAAACTGCTCTGGATGCTTGAAGATGCCGACGGTGTAAAAACAGGCACAACTAATGCTGCCGGTCCATGCCTTGTCTCTAGCGCAACCCGCAGCAACCAGAAACTGATTGCGGTTGTCCTGCATGACCACTCCCGTTGGTATGACTCTATGCAATTGCTCAAATACGGCTTTGACAGTTATGACCTGTACGAATATGCGGAAGAAGGAATCGTCTTTGCTACGCTGCCTGTCGAGAACGGTATGTCAGGATTAGTAGATGCCATTGTAGCCGCCCCCGCTTCTCTGGTAGTCAACGCAGCTGATTATTCGTCGGTGACAGTGGAAGTAGATATCCCGGATCAAATAAAAGCTCCGGTATATCAAGGCCAAAAAATCGGCGAAATTGTATTCTACGTACAGGATAAAGCTGTTAAGACCGTCGATCTGGTTGCCGGTAATGCCGTCGAAGAAAGTACCATGAGCAAAATTTTGCTCCGGCACTGGATGAATACTATGCGGCGTTTATCCGGTTGGGGACTTTTATAAAGAAAACACGGCTTGCGCCGAGCCTCTGGCGAAAGCGGAAGCCGATGTTGCCCTTATCCAGGCGAAAGTTATACTTTCTAACAGGATAAAAAAGACTAACCTTCAGGTAGAAGGTTAACCCCACCCTAAGGTTAGTCACAGAATTGACTTATTGCGGCTTGCGGTAGAAAAATGGCAGGTAGTGGGTATAGCCCATATCACGGAAATTCAGTATTGCCTCCGTACCGCCGACAAATAGCACCCCGCCGGGTTTTAGTGCGGCAAAGAAACGACGATACAGCGCATCTTTGGCTTCTTCGGTAAAGTAAATAACAACATTGCGGCACAGAATGAGGTCAAATCCCGTTTCAAATTTATCTACCAGCAAATTGTGCCGCTGAAACTCTACCCGGCTGCGCATATCTTCATTAATGGTAACTATACCGTCTGTCTGCTTAAAATACTTGTTAAGCCGGGCAGGCGGTATATTTTTTAGCTCATTTGAGGCATAAGACCCCTGCTTGGCTTTTGCCAGCATTTCCACATCCAAGTCGGTAGCCAAAATACGATGCTTGGTGTGCGGAGTAATTTCATTGAGCATAATTGCCAATGAATACGGTTCAGCACCAATCGAGCAACCGGCACTCCAAATATTGAGGCGGGAACTTTTTTTTAATAAATCAGGAATAACCGTTTTCTCAAGTTCATCAAACTTCTCCGGTGTCCGGAAAAACTCGGTAACATTAATTGTCAAAAAATCAATAAACTCTTTATATAATTTTGGGTTAGCTTCAAGCTTACCAAAAAAATCGATATATCCGCTAGCTCCATGGCGGCTCATCATATTGCCAATACGCCGTTGCATTTGCGCTGGTTTATAGTCATTAAGATTGATACCCGACTTCACATGAAGTTTTTGTTTAAACAGCTCCCAGTCCTTTTCGCTCATGGCAACCCCCTGTTTTTATTCAGCATATAATACTTTTGCAAATTTATATGAAGGGGGAATTCGACGCAAGACCACAATTCTCCTACTTATGTTTAGTTGCTAAAGAAGAAAATTCAATAAATAAACATTATCCGTCGTACTTTATTACATAATTGTTTCTCCGTCTTTCGTCGTCATTGCAGTTATTAACTCCGCTACCTGGTTATTGCGTTCCCGTAAAATGTTACTATATGTATTTATCATTGATACAAATTCTTCTTGGATTTTTGTTCGATTTTGGACATTTTTTTGAAACACCAGCAATAATTCGGAATATTCCCCCTGTGCACCTGTAAAATTATATTTCTTATCTTCACGATTATGAACACGTCGGGGGAATAAGAACTGCTCCTTAGCTAGGCTGGTGGCCTCCATGAATTTGATGGGTTGAGTGCTTTTATGCAATTATACTTTGAATCTTGCGGTGATCTCATTGAGTTCAGTAGCCATCTTAGCTAGCGCTATTGAACTGGAATTAACTTCATGGAGGCTAGCGCTTTGTTCTTCTGCGGACGCCGCTACTGTCTGGGTATTAGCGCTTGTTTGTTGAGCTACTGTACTGATATTTTGAACATTGTTGACTACAGACTGAATACCATGAGCGGTTTCTTCCACCGCGTAACTAATTTGCTCGATTCCGGTTTTCACCTGATCCAGTTTACTAATAATTGTCTGAAAGCCCTGCTGAGTTTCATCAGTTGCCGCTTTATTGGCCACGACTTCAGTATTAGCCTTAATAATTATCTCACCTGCGAAATTAATATCTTCCGTCATTTTACTAATTATTTCTTCAATGTGGTTTGTGGCGGCGGCACTTTGTTCCGCCAGCTTGCGCACTTCTTCCGCAACTACGGCGAAACCCCGGCCGGCTTCGCCGGCCCGTGCTGCCTCGATAGCGGCATTCAAGGCCAACAGGTTGGTTTGTCCGGCAATATTGCGAATGGTAGTAACAATCTGCTGGATATCTTCCGAGCCTTTTACAAGGGATTCGGATACATTATTAATATCGGCCATTGATCTTTCGACGGTGTTATTTTGGGCAACCAGTTTATGAATGAGTTGCATTCCCTGGTTAGCTTCACCGACCGCGTCCTGAGTAACACTATTAACCTGAGAAGCGCTGGCACTCATTTGCTCAGCCCCGGCACTAACTTCCTCGATAACCGCAGAAATTTCCGTAATATGACTGGTATTTTGATCCGCACCTTCTGCGACGTCAGTAATAGTTCTGGCAATGTTTTCCGATACTTGCAGCTGCTCGTGCACCGATGATGATAATTGCTGACTGGAAGCTGCCAGTGAGTCAGCTTCATTTCTAACCGAACGGACAATCTCTCTGAGCGAGTGTTTCATAGTAATTAGCGCTTCAGCCATATCTCCTAATTCATCATTACGAGTAGCATTAGTATCCTTAAGAGATAAATCTAATTCGCTAAGTGCCACAAGCTGGACACGCAAACTAGCCATGCGGCGTGCCAATTGACGGCTATACCAGATCAAAATTGCGGTAATAGCAATGATACCTAGTACACTTGATCCAATTACCAGTTTGAATACTTCAGCCTGTTTCTCACTTAGATAGTTTATTCGTTGTTTTAGGGCTACATCCTGAGCGGTCATAACATCATTGAAAAGATTGTTAACGATTTCGGTTTTTTGCCTAGTGCCAGCCAGGACATTGGCAGAGCTCGGATCGTTACTTTGTTTCAATGCAATAAATTTCTTAATATCATCTATATAGGCAAGCATCACGGTTTGAAGTTTCTCCCCGTCCTGTTTGTTATCATTTGCATTCATGGATTCAGTAGCCGTCTTAATTTTGCCATAGCTTTCTTTCATCAAATTCAGGGTTTCAGTTGCATATTTTTCATCACCATAAGCGACATAGGCACGTAAATCACTCAGCCCTTCATGAAAGTCGTCCTGAGCACTTTGCAAAGCCATGGTGCGCGACACTGTAACAGACAGCATCTCTTGATAAGAGTTGCTGGTTCCTTTGAATTGATAAATACTTATCGTTAGCAGAATAACCATAAGCAGCAAGGCTATTCCCATAAGCGCACCCAATTGGGCACCGATTGGCATACGTGTTTTCATTGTTTGTTCCTCCTAATAAGTAGTGGTGCAGCGAAAATAATAGACTCTGGTACGCCTCTCTTAGCGAGTTTTTTGTATGCTAATTAGTATTTTGATTTCTTCTGTTTCTCATTTCCTCGAGCCTATAAGACAACGCCCGGCGAGTAATTCCCAAATAATTGGCTGCTGCCGCTTGTCTATCATTATGTGCAGCCAGGATCTTCATGATTATATCTTCTGTATAACGTTTTAACGAATAGCCTTCAGAAGGAAATGGCAGTTCTATAACATTACTCCTGATCGGCAATACGGCCGGTTTTTCACATCGTTGCTGGAAAAGCCCTCTGACATGCTCCGGCTTAAGCGCTTGATCATCATAGGCAAATATCGCATATTCAATAGTATTCTGCAGCTCCCGTACATTACCCGGCCAATCGTACCCTTCTAACATCCTGGCTGTTTGCGGGGCAATTGTTATAAACTTTTTTCGTTTGCGCTTTGAAAATTCTTGTAAAAACATTTGCGCGATCGGCAAAATCTCTTCCCGGCGCTCCCGCAGAGGTGGTATTGTAATATGCGCTACTTTGAGCCGGTAATACAGGTCTCTCCGGAAACTGCCATGCTCGACGCTTTGTTCCAAGGGCTTGTTGGTGGCGCTGATAAGCCGGATATCGGTCTTTATTTTCTTTAACCCACCTATCCGGTAAAACTCTTTCTCTTGCAGTACGCGCAACAGCTTTCCCTGCAACTCAAGTGGTATTTCACCAACTTCGTCAAGAAACAAGGTTCCGCCATTGGCTATATCAAACTTTCCTTTGCCCCCTTTGGTCATACTGCCGGTAAAAGAACCTGGTTCATAACCAAACATTTCACTTTCAAACAAAGTTGGGGCAAGTGCAGCACAATTAATATCAACAAATGCCCCATCACTCAACCAGTCAAAACTGTTTCCATAATGAATGATCTTCGCGATAATCTCTTTTCCCGTCCCGGTCTCACCCTCGATTAATACAGGAATTGTCCGGTCTTCATGCAGCTTTTCCGCCTGCCGAACAATGGCTTTCATACATTCTGAAAAAATACCGACAGAACCAATTATGGATTCGGCCACAAATTGTTTCATATGTAGAAGTTCGCGTCGTGTCTCCTCGGTTGCGGCATTTACCTCATCACGGAAACGGTCAGTTAAGGTTTTGTTTTCCCGTAGCAAGGCCTGGTGTTCCGCTACCCGGTCGATAACAGACACCAGTTCTTCCGGGTTAACCGGTTTTTCCAGGTAATCATATACCCCTGCCCGTAGCGCATTGACTACCGATTTTAAATCCGCATGGCCAGTAAAGAGAACAATATCTGTCTGCCAGCTGTTAGGCAGCCGCTTTATAGCTTTCGCCAGTTCTATTCCCGACATCTCAGGCATTTGAATGTCCGATAATACCAGTGGATAAGATTCCATTGAAAACCTCTCCAGCGCTTCTTGGCCGCTGGCACATTCCGTTACTTCATGATTTTCGTGCTTTAAAAACCACAGCATAGTTTGCCGGCTATATCTCTCATCATCCACGAGTAATATCTTCATAAGATATCCTCCTTTGAACTAGCAATAAAATAGCCAAAACTTCAAGTAGGTCATTATAATCCGGAAACATGACAATCTCCTTCCAAATCCAAAGCAATCTTAATGAAAAAGACCGCTATTGTATTACATGACATACTTGTCATGGCAACCTGGCAGTCATAAATCCTAAGATTATTAGACCCATAGCTTTGCGTCCTTATCTTTCGATAAGTTTGCCTAAGGATACCGTTAGCACCTTGATTCGTCTATTAACTAGCAGAGTACCGTGTTAGCTGACTAGACTCTTATAATGCAAAAAGCATGCCAATACCTGGCATGCTTTTACTTTTTCTTGTTTCGTTCTCCAAAATCCAGCATAAATCTTGATATTTCGCCACGATAAGTATTGTTTTGATTTTGGTTTAATTGTTAAAAAATAAATTTGATGTAGCACACGCGAACAAAAAACTTCCCACGTGGGAAGTTTTTGTTGGAAGTTTTTCGTTATCTATATCTGATTATTAGCCTTTCTATTGCGAATTTCCTCGAGCCGATAAGACAAAGCCCGGCGAGACATTCCCAAGTAGTTAGCTGCTGCTGATTGGCGGCCATTATGGGCAGCTAAAATCTTCAAAATAAGATCCTCTGTATAACTTTTTAACGAATGGCCTTCCGGAGGAAAAGGCAGTTCTATTACGTCATTCTTGCTAGAAAATGCCGTCGGCTTCTCCCGCCGCTGTTGTAATAACCCTCCAACATGTTCGGGTTTCAGTTCATCATCATCATAGGCAAACGTGGCATATTCAATAGTGTTCTGCAGCTCCCGTACATTACCCGGCCAAGCATATCCTTCCAGCATCCTGGCTGTCTGCGGCGCAATTGTTATAAACTTTTTTCGTTTGCGCTTTGAAAATTCTTGTAAAAACATTTGCGCGATCGGCAAAATCTCTTCTCGGCGCTCCCGTAGAGGTGGTATTGTAATATGCGCTACTTTGAGCCGGTAATACAGGTCTCTCCGGAAACTGCCATGCTCGACGCTTTGTTCCAAGGGCTTGTTGGTGGCGCTGATAAGCCGGATATCGGTCTTTATTTTCTTTAAACCACCTATCCGGTAAAACTCTTTCTCCTGCAGTACGCGCAACAGCTTTCCCTGCAACTCAAGTGGTATTTCACCAACTTCGTCAAGAAACAAGGTTCCGCCACTGGCTATATCAAACTTTCCTTTGCCTCCTTTGGTCATACTGCCGGTAAAAGAGCCTGGTTCATAACCAAACATTTCACTTTCAAACAAAGTCGGGGCAAGCGCAGCACAATTAATATCAACAAAGCCCCCATTACTCAACCTGCCAAAGCTGTTTCCATAATGGATGATCTTCGCGATAATCTCTTTTCCCGTCCCGGTCTCGCCTTCGATTAATACGGGAATTGTCCGGTCCTCATGCAGTTTTTCTGCTTGCCGGACAATGGCTTTCATACATTCTGAAAAGATGCCGACAGAACCCATTATGGATTCAGCCACGAATTGCTTTATATGTAGAAGTTCGCGCCGTGTCTCCTCGGTTGCGGCATTTACCTCATCACGGAAACGGTCAGTTAAGGTTTTGTTCTCCCGCAGCAAGGCCTGGTGTTCCGCTACCCGGTCGATGACAGACACCAGTTCTTCCGGGTTTATTGGCTTTTCCAAATAATCATATACTCCTGCCCGTAAAGCGGTAACTGCCGATTTTAGATCGGCATGCCCAGTAAAGAAAACAATATCCGTCTGCCAGCTATTTGGTAATTTTTCAATGGCATTTGCCAGTTCAATTCCTGACATTCCCGGCATTTGAATGTCTGATAACACCAAAGGGTAATCCCCTTGTGAAAATTTATCCAGCGCTTCTTGAGCGCTAGCACAATCGGTTACTTCATGGTTTTCGTACTGTAAGAACCACAGCATGGCCTGCCGGCTATGCTGTTCATCATCTACAAGCAATATCTTCATTAGATATCCTCCCTATGACCAGCCAAATATACAGGTTGATATCCCAGATTCAACGACCATTTCAACTCACGATTTCAATTTCTTAATAATCTCCGCAACTGCGTCAGTTTGATTTACTATTTCTTTCATACATCCAACCAGCTCTTCATCAGAAATTCTTTTCCCTTGATTGAGTAAATACATAATTCCGCCAGAAATCATTTTTATAGAATTAAGCGGCTGATTGAGATCATGGAATAGTCTCATTGACTCAGCACCCGCCGCAGCTTCTGTTGGATGTACCGCTGCCGTCTGAGCTTCAATCTTTTTAGTCATGTTACTTCAAACTCCTAAAATAATCATTACTTAGAAACAGTTTGCAGCGTTGTTACAATTGATTCCGCAAAATTTTCATCTTTAAAAATATATTTGATTCCCAAACTATCGGCTTTACTAACAATTTTCTGGTCAGTCTCACTGCTTAACATTACAAACATAGCCTCCGGGTAAATGGCATTTATTTGTTCAAAAAGTTCAAGTCCGTCTGTATCCGGTAAATACATGTCGGCAATTACGGCATCACACCCGGCACATTCCTGCAGCAACCTTAACGCTTCGGCGCCAGTTTCAGCACCAACAACTTCAAAATTTTCGCTTTCCAGCACCATAGTGACCATTTCCCGCATAAAGCAGTCATCTTCAATAAGCAACAGCTTTTTCAAATTAGCCCCCACCTTCATAATCAAGCTGATTATCCTATTAAGTTTCGTACGGTTTCCAGAAGATTATTTTGATCAAACGCGCCCTTAACAATATAGGCGTTAGCTCCAACCTCAATTCCCCGCCGTTTATCTTCCATTTTTTCACGGGAAGTAACAATTATCACCGGAATTTGCCGATACCGCTCATCCTGACGCAAATGCAATGTAAGGCTGAATCCATCATAGTTTGGCCTCTCAACGTCTGTGATGACTGCATCATATATCTTTTTACCTGTCTTTTCGATAGCAACTATACCGTCTTCGGCCAAATCAACCTGGTAGCCATAGGACTCCAGAATATTTTTTACAATATCCCGTGTGTTTGCAGAATCATCAACAACCAAAATTGTTTTGTGCTGTTTTTGGGGTTCAATCCCTAACCCCTTGCTTGCAGTTATCTTGTTTTCATTTATTTGCCGCATCAAAGCGCTAACTCCTAGAACACTAATTATTTCATCATTACTGCCAACAGTAAATCCGGAAATAAGAGCACAGTGCTGTATTGCCGAAGGTAAGGATTTTATAACCATGTCGGCCTCACTTATTACAGCATCAACAATTACTCCCAGTCTTTGCGCACCCGAAGTCAGCAGAATAATTAGCAACTCCTTGCGTTCATGCGGTATCGCCTGGGGACAACCCAGGATACTTTCAAGTTCCTCCAGCGGAACAATTTGCTCACGGACACGTAATGCACGTTTGCCGATAATATCAATAACCTGGCTGGCAGGTAGCATTATTACCTCTTCAACCGAGTACGCAGGTACAGCGAATGTCTGATTGGCAGCCGTCACGATTAACATATGCGAAAGCGCCAGTGTAATAGGAACTTTCAGCAAAAAAGTCGTTCCCTGGCCTGTTCGTGTCTGAAGCCGGACAAACCCCTTAAGATTCTCGGTAATTGTTTGCCGGACTACATTCATCCCAACCCCGCGTCCGGAAATATCAGTAATAATAGAACTCGTGCTAAAGCCAGGCAAAAAGATCAAGTCTAGTAATTCCGTTTCCGTTAATTTATTAGCAGCCTCTTCCGTCAGTAACTGTTTTTTTATTGCTGCTGCTTTCAGATCATCTATGGAGATACCTGCCCCGTCATCACTGAGAGTAATGGTAACCCCCCCTGCATCATACGTGGCAGCTAAATGTATAATTCCGCGGGGGCTTTTACCTGCCCTAATCCTATTTTGGGGCAATTCAATGCCATGATCGACCGCATTTCGAACCATATGAAGCAGACAATCCCCTAACTGCTCAATAATTTTACGGTCAAGTTCGGTATCTCCTCCCTCAACTTCAAACTCAATCTCCTTGTGCGTTGTGCGAGCAAGATCCCTAACCACGCGGTTAATTTTATCAAAAACAGTTGAAATCGGAAGCATACGTATCTTTAACGACCGTTCCTGAAGATCTGTGGTCAGAAGGTTTTCGATTACTGCATCATTGCGCAATGAATCCTGCAGCTTTCGCAACTGATTGTGCATAGCATTCAGAGAATCTGCCAGTTCCTTATGCCTGTGAGCTGCTTGCGCACCATTATGGCAGGATACAAATTCAAGACTTGATGCTGACAGCAGCATAATGTCATGCATCATCTTAGTTTGCTGTTTCTTCCGGTACTGAAAAGAAACCATTTCCCCCATCAATTGAATTAGTTCATCCAGCCGTTCTGCCCGAATTTGGACAAAATCATGGTGGGCTGCCGCTCGCTTTCTTACTTCTAGTTCCGGCTCCTGTATTGACTTTGAAGGATTGGCCTGACAGCCCTCAGGAACTTTGTCTTTACTGAGCAATTGTTCCAATTCAAAGCAGACCGGAGGTAACGATTCCGGTAACGGGGTCCCGGCGGCTACATCGGCAATTAACAGGCGAATAGTGTCAACACCTTTTAACAAACTGTCCATTGACTCTTTGGAAAAACTGTTTTGTCCATTACGGAGCAATTCTAAAAAATCTTCCATCCGGTGTGCCACTTCCGAAATAATAGTGAGTTTCAACATCCTGGCAGTACCTTTTATTGTGTGAGCAGTCCGAAAAACTGAATCAAGGATCTCTTTGGAAAAACCTCCGGTTTCTAACGCAAGCAGTTCTTTTTCAAGATTATCACAATGTTTGGAGGCTTCCTCTACAAATCTAGCTAAAAGAAGCTTAATATTTAATGCCAAACCTAATATACGCCTCCTTCGTTAGGGCTTCAGCGGCCTCAATCTTTCATTTTTGCGATGTTGTGCTGACATAACTGTATAAAATCCTCTTGTCGGAACGGCACTAAAAAAAAGCTTAGGCCGTGGTTTTCAAAGTTACCTTGCTTCAGTAGATTCATAGCTACCTCATACTCCCGTTTGGCATAAAAGGTTTCATCACGCAATTGGTACACTTGGGCTAAAAAGAAATGCGCCAGCCACCCCTCGGGATATACGTACACGGCCTCCTTAAATCGTTGTATGGCCTCTTCCAGTTTTTCTGAAACTTTAGCCGCCATGCCTAAAATTAAATAGGCTTCCAGGCAGAATGTATCTATCTCCAGCGCCGCATGACAAACAGCATTAGCTGCATCAACATTTTGCTGGTTAAGCAGAATATTAGCCTTTACTGTGTACGCCTTAATGAAGAGTACATCCACGGCAAGGATTTCGTCCAATTGAACGATGGCCTCATCAGATCTTTTTAGTTTTATGAGCTCCAATGCGCCTGCAAGCATCTGCCCACACCAATCACTCTTGTTATCAAGAAGTGGTAACTGTTTTTTAGCCGGAAAACTGCAATGCTTTTGGGGCGACACAGTTCTGCCTGGCCGTTTCTGTATAGGAGACGCGAAACTTTTCTTTGATTTCTCGAGCCTAATACTAGACTGATTATCAGCTTCTGTCAGTTTCTCTATAACATCCTTTGGCCTACAGGTTGAATCCACATTTTGTTTTTGGTAATAAAATGCCTTACGGCTTTTAATCAATGCCATTAACTTACTATTATGATATAAAGTCTCTGTACAACTTAAGAATAAGCAGCCATCATGATTGAGCAAACCGGTTAAACGGCGAAATACTGCCTCCCGCTGCTCTTTTGAAAAATAAATAGATACATTCCGGTAAAATATTGCATCAATGCCGCCAATCCAATCCGGATATTCCTGTTCGAATAAATTTAATGGCTCAAACCGTACTTTTTCTTTTACCAACCGTTTAACGGCAAATTTTTCTTCGGACACTTGCTCAAAGTAGGTATTCCGTATATCGGGTGTGCAGGCCCGAAAAGAATATAAACCATAAATGCCGGCTTGCGCCTTTTTTATCGCTTCATTATCCACATCAATACCGATTATTTCAAAATCCCAATCTACCCCTGCACCGGGCAACCCCAGAGCAGCTATCGCTAAAGAATAGGCTTCTTCACCGGTTGAACAACCTGCACTCAGCAACCGAAAAAAAGGGTACTCTCCGCCGTTTTTTATTAAGCCTGGAATGACATCCATAGTCAAAATATCAAAATGAGTCGGTTCGCGAAAGAAATAGGTTTCATTAACAGTTAAAAGGTTGATAAGCAACAAGGCTTCGTCTTTGCGTTGTCGCACTAAATTCAGATACTCACTAACACTGGTAATTTCACATTTCTCGATACGCTTTTGCACAGCATCTTGTAGCAATTCCAACCGCTGATGACAGAAATCCAAGCCATAGTGCCTGTTAATGAACGCGTTTAGTGCTTCTAGCTCAATTTCTACCGGCGAGTTTGCCGTTAGTATCATAAAACAGCCACCTTAGTCAATATGGATGAAATTTCATTTGCCGGCACAATAAAGTCAGCTAAACCGCGTTCTATTGCGATTCTAGGCATATTATATATAAGCGAAGTTTCTTTATTTTGCGCTATCGTAACACCACCAGCAGCTTTAATTGCTTGCATACCTTCCACTCCGTCTTGTCCCATGCCTGTCAAAATTATGCCTACAGCCCCCGCCCGATAAACATGCGCCACAGAAGAAAGCAGCATATCGCACGAAGGGTGGTATATATCATCGGGTAGATAAGGCAACAGCTTAATGTTTCCGTTTATTCCTACCCGTACGTTATATTCCGGAGGTATGATTAGTACTTTGCCGGGAATAAGCGGCTGCCCTTCGGCCGCAACTTTTACCTCAAGCGGTGTTTTATGGTTTAGCCAATCCGCCAAAGCTTCAGCAAAGCCTTCTGATATATGCTGGGCAATAACAATAGGAACCGGAAAATCGTCGGCCAGTTGTGAAAGGATAGTTTCCAGTACTTTGGCACCACCTAATGAAGATGCAATTGCTACCGCTTTTAGGGAGCGGGGTAACTGGGTCTCCATGGCCCCCCCGCCTTGCCGAAGCTGCGCAATTTTTCCTTTAATATGTCTAATTACTTTTACTCCGGCCAGCAATTTTAGCTTATGAATAAACTGTAAGCAATGCTCGGAATCAATACTGGGTTTCTCAATTACCTCTAAAGCCCCTCTGCTCACTGCCTCGTAGGCTAAGCGGGCATTTCCATAGGATGTAACAACCAAAATCGGGGTAGGATTTGCCTGCATAATGATTTCAATAGCTTCCAAACCATTCATTTCAGGCATTTCCAGATCCATAATAATTAGATCCGGGCGCAGGAGTAAAGCCTGCTTTACTCCTTCTTCTCCATTGACTGCCTCGCCAATAACTTGAATGCCGGATTTTTCAGCTAACAATTCACTAATAAAATTCCGTGCAATAGGGCAATCATCGACTATAAGCACCCTGACAGAATTCCTCCGAAAATTCATAAAATCCCTGCCTAATCGTCAACTTGTTTGGCTGCTGCAGATTTTTTTCCGTGCTCAACTACTTGTTCCAGTTCCTCAGCCAAATTAGCAAGTTCCTTACTAATTGTTTTTGTTTGTTGTATCATAGCCGTATTATCATTTGTTCCTTGCTTAATCTGCCTTAACGCCGTCAAGACCTGTTCGCCGGCTGTTTGCTGTTGCTGAATGGAGAGAACAATTTGGCGCACTGCATCGGTAGTCTGATCTGCTGCGTTTTCAATATCATAGATAATTGAAACAGTACGTTCCGAATAGGACATTCCTTCTTCAATGCCCTTGGTGTTTTTTTCGGAAGCAACTACCTGCCGGCTCACGGCAGCTACAATTTCATTAATCTTAGTCTCAATCTCCTTGGTAGACTCCATAACACTATCTGCTAACCGTCTGATTTCCAATGCCACTACACCAAAACGCTTGCCGGCTTCTCCTGCACTAGCCGCTTCCAATGCAGCGTTAAAGGCGATCAGTCTTGTCTGACTGGCAATGTTATTAATGAATTCCATAATTTTATTGATTTCTTTGGATTTATGGCCTAAAGCAACAATTTCTTGAATATTAACCTGGTTGTCATTATAGATTTCTTTCATTTTTTCCATTAGCGCATCGACCTCAGCAACTCCTTGCCGGGTTCTCTGTAACGTTTGCGCCGCGCTATCGGCCACGCCCTGACTATGGTTAGTAATTAAGACACCGGAAGATGAAAACTCTTCCATTGTCGCGGAGATTTCGCTTACTGAGGACGATAATTCCAGCGAAAAGCTCGCCTGGGTCGTTACCGTGTCGTTAATTTTTGCCGCGTAGTTATGTACTTTTGTGATGGCTCCGGCCAACGGCTCGGTAATATAACGATTAATGAAGAAACCTGCTATAGCAATAATGATTAGAAGTGCCAAAGCCGATATTAGCAAATATCTTTCAATCGTGTTCCATACCTCTTGTTGGATATGGTTCTTTTCCTCATTAACAGCTGCCTCCACATCCTCAAGATAATCGCCGGTTACCACGATCCAATTCCACTTGCCGATAACTTTACCATAAGACATTTTTGATTCGGGTTTGCTGGAGCCTGGCTTCATCCAACTATATTGAACAGTCCCCTCACCCTTTTCTTTACATTGTTCAAGCAGCTTATTTAAAAAGGCACTATTATTAACATCTTTTATCGCAGATATCGGTTGCATTTCTAAATTTTGATCAATATGAACCACCATATTACCATTGGTGTTAATAACCAAAAAGTATCCATCTGCGTCATACCGGGCATTGCGTACAAATTGTTTTGCTTCTTCTTCGGGCATCAGCGAAGCGGTGCTGGAGATTGCCTCAACAAGGTTTTTCATACTATCTGTTTTTTGTTTATAAAGCATATCCTGGTAATTACGCAGGCGTACTTCCCCTCGTTGCAGCGTACTGGAAACAGAAACATATGACAATACCGCCACCAAGCAGCACATGAAAAGAGCCATAAGGCCAATGATTTTTACCTTTAAACTACTATTCATTTTTATCCTCCATTGCTGATTTTACTTTGACCTCATATCGATAGTACCTGAAGTGAATTGCTCAAATAATTGGTTTTTATAAAAATCAATTAGTATGACAATCCCCTGTGCCTGCGGCCAAAAACCCCATACTCCTTTATTTCCCGCCGGTAACATCAAAATATTAGGCAAACTGCGAATATCCGCTACCGAAACTGTTGCCACCTCGTCTGGTTCGTAAATTAGGATTGGTATTTTCATTCTCCGTTTGATAAATAGCATTTTGGAATACTTACCATTTGCCTCAGAAGCTATCTCCAGCAGGTGTTCCATGCTTATAGCCGCTTCATTATTATCAACGTTTGACATATAGGCAATTTGGTCAACGTCAATTCCGTAGCGTTTACCATCTATCGTAAGAATTAATAATTGGATATCCTTCCGCGCCACTTCCATAGCCTCGTTATAACCTTGTCCTATCTATAATTAAAGCGGCATCCAAAACTATAACCATTCTTTTACGATACTCAAACTGGCTTGCCGCAAAGCGTTTAAAACGTTCGTCGAGAGTAGGCAGCACCGGTAGATTCTCAGATTCAGGCAACTCAATGATATCAACGATATTGTCGACCAAAATTCCGTTGCGTCCGTCTCCCTCCCGCACCATAACAAAAAATCCACCTTCTCGCCCTCTGCCGGGTTCGTTAATATCAAGTATACTCTTCAAATCCAGCACCGCGGCAACATCACCACGAACATTAATCACCCCTGGAATTAATGCATTGGCACCGGGAATCCAAGTGATCTTCGTATATGGCAGTATTTCACGTGCTTGGCTGCCACAAAAAGCGAAAAATAAATCCCCCAGTTGAAAAACTAATACACTTATTTTATCTTCGTCTACGGTAACAAGCTTATCGCCAAAGTTATAATCGTTGATTTGCTTGAGGATGATATCACTTTTTAGCGATTCGAATGACATTTTCTTACATTTCCTTCCAAGGTTTTTGTTATAATATATCACGACCTGTCTTGGTTTTCCAGCTCTTTCTTAGTAACCGCTCCGGAGTATACTTTGCCGCCATGAATTCCTCCAATAAGAAACAGGGAAACCATAGGCAGCTACTAACAAAAAAAGGCCCCGCTTTCATAAATCCGAAAGCGAGGCCCTTGGCTTGGCTATTTAGAATAAGATTTTTTCTACAGGAACATAGGGAAGATTATGAGCTTCAGCAACACCTTGGAAGGTAACTTTGCCATCATAAACGTTGAGGCCTTTAGCTAAGCCGGGATCTGCTTGAAGAGCTGCTTTCCAGCCCTTATTAGCTATTTGCAGCGCATATTCTAGAGTAGAGTTGGTCAGAGCAAAGGTAGAAGTACGGGCAACTGCGCCAGGCATATTAGCAACAGAATAATGAACAACGCCGTGCTTAACGAAGGTAGGATTGTCATGGGTGGTTACACGGTCGATGGTTTCTACCGAACCGCCTTGGTCAATAGCTACATCAACAATCACAGAGCCTGGTTCCATAGATTTTACCATTTCTTCGCTAACCAATTGCGGAGCTTTGGCTCCTGGCAGCAATACGGCGCCAATAAGCAGGTCAGCCTTTTTAACCCAGTTGGCAATGTTGTAGCTGTTGGACATTACGGTGGTTACACGACCGCCAAAGATATCGTCAAGGTAAACAAGTCTGTCTACACATTTATCAATAATAGTAACGCGAGCCCCCATGCCTAAAGCCATTTTGGCAGCGTTTGTACCAACAATACCGCCGCCGATAATTACAACTTGAGCTGATTCAACGCCTGGTACACCGCCAAGTAATACACCTTTGCCACCAAAAGGTTTTTCCAGGCAATGAGCGCCTACTTGCACAGACATACGACCAGCTACTTCGCTCATGGGGAACAGCAGGGGTAAAGTATGATTGCGCTCAATCGTTTCATAGGCAATACCTACAACTTTTTTGTCCAGCAGCGCTTTGGTCAGTTCAGGTTCCGGCGCAAGATGCAAATAGGTAAACAATATTTGCCCTTCGTGGAACAAATCATATTCAGGAGCTAACGGCTCTTTAACTTTTATAATCATATCGGATTTGTCAAACAGAGCTTTCTTATCGGCAATAATTTCACCGCCAGCTTGAATGTAGCTTTCGTCCGAAAAACCGCTGCCAATACCGGCGCTTTGTTCTACAAGTACAGTATGACCCGCCTTTTTCAGCGCTTCTGTCCCTGCCGGGGTGAGAGCCACCCTGTTCTCGTTGTTCTTAATTTCCTTCGCCACACCAATAATCATTTGTTTGACCCCCTTATAATTTAGCTGCTGCGATGCAGCTGGATATCCGCTTCATACTTATCGCAATTGTCGTGCCAAGCTTGAACTCAACCTATATTTTTTTATTGCCTGGGTTAAGATTACTTTAAAAACAAACATGTTAACCATGCGTCCTCCGAATATGGAATGACTGTCCTTATATTCAAGACCTAGTGATGGAAACCAAAATTTCCATCACTACGGTAACAAATCGAACCACCTGGAATTTTTAGTTTCCAAGTCATTAAAAATTACTTTGCAATTGTATCCTTACTGCCTTCGGCAGTCCCTTTATTCCAGCCAAATGCATAATAAGTAGCTATTAGTAGAATCAGCCATATAGGCCCCACTATCATGGCCACCAAGGTATCGGGATCTAAGCACATAATAACCGCAACAAACGCCAGGAAGGCCAGACAAACCCAATTTAAAACGGGGTATCCCGGCATCGGGTATTTAAGTTTAGCTTGTTGTTCCGGAGTTAATTCCTGGCGGAATTTCATCTGAACCAGCACGATTATGGCCCATACCCATAATGCGGCAAAAGTACCTACACTTGTTACATAAGTAAATACTTTGCCTGGTACAAGGTAATTGAGAACAACACCAATAAGCAGAAATACTGCTGATACTAAAATCCCGTTCATTGGCACCTTCCGGTCACTGAGTTTGCCAAAAAACGCCGGCGCCCGCCCCTGCAGTGATAAATTATAAAGCATCCGGCCGGTACTAAAGAGACCACTGTTACAGGATGATAAGGCGGCTGTCAGAACAACAAAATTAATAATACCTGCCGCAGCCCTCACACCAAGTTTTTCAAAAGTAAGCACAAACGGACTGCCGATCGTGCCGATTTGGTTCCACGGGTAGAGGGACATGATAACGAAGAGAGCGCCAACGTAGAAGATAAGTATCCGCCAAAAGACTTTATCAATGGCTGCCGGCAATGTTTTCTCGGGATCTTTTGCTTCACCGGCAGTAACCCCGACCAGCTCAATACCTAAATAAGCAAACATAACCATAACCATAGCCATTATCATACCGGTAAGGCCTTTGGCACAAAAACCGTCGTAATTCCAGAGATTTGATATACCGATAGGAACACCATTATTGCCAATACCAAAGAGGATCATCCCTAAACCGGCAACAATCATAATAACAATGGTAACAACTTTGATAATCGCAAACCAAAACTCGAACTCACCATAAGCTTCCACGGCAATCAAGTTAACCGCGGTCATGCAGACTAATGCTGCCAGCGCCGGAACCCATTGCGGTATTTCCGGAAACCAGAACTGCATATAAACCCCGACTGCCGTAATTTCGGCCATACAAGTAACTACCCACATAAACCAGTAGGTCCAGCCGGTAAGATATCCTGGCAGCGGCCCTAAAAAACGGTTGGCATAAGCACTAAAGGATCCGGATACCGGATAGGCTACCGCTACCTCGCCCAGAGCGCGCATAATGTAAAATATGATAAGACCGCCGATGAAATACGAGACCATCAAGGCTGGACCAGCAGTTTTAATGGCTGTTGCCGAGCCCAGAAAGAGACCGACGCCGATAGCGCCGCCTAAGGCAATAAGCTGAATGTGCCGTTCTTGCAGACCCCGGTGCAAGTCTTCATGTAAACCATCTTGTTTAGACACTTTCTTCTCCTCCTCATCTGTCGCTAACAAATTAGACAGCTAACCCGTGCGATCACCCCCTATAAGAAACTAAATAGAGATCCAGCCGTATTCACTGCAAAAACTATGCCAGTATTCCATTATATGGAAAAACACAGCATTTTTACCTGGATTTGCCTGAATACCGGAATCATTAGTTTCCATTTAATGGTAACCAAGGTTTCCAGATGGAAGAATTTGTTTACAAAAAAAATGGTAATTAAATATGTAAGCTCTGCTTCATTATTTGTAAAGCCGCTACAGGGTAACGTTCAGCTAATACCCCGGCTGCTGCGATAACATAATGATTATCTATGAGCGCTTCGGCGTTACGCGGCAGCAAACAGGTACTGCCGGACAACGAGTTAAGCTTCTGCAGCGCAGTATATCCTACCGGTAGCCGGGTTAGGGCCCCACCTGTACCAATAAGCCATTTAACCCCTGTTAGATCTTTGCCCCTAGCGACCGCCATCCGGCCTGTTGGTCCATAAATATATTCAATATTCCCGGCATGACGCTTTATCGCAGTTGCCGCGGCAATTTCAGTCAGAATCCCGGCAAACTCCTTCTCTGCCGTGGTTACCGGCAGTGGTGTCCGCAGGTCGATGAGCTGCTCCGGCTGACAGGATAGTCTCTCACATAACTTATCAAGGTCGGCAAGTGCCAATACGTTAGCGGAATTTACGTATACCCCTAAATCACCCTCAACGGTCCGTTTGGCCAAGGGTTCCGGTGTAATTAATATGGCTGCGACTTCCGGGTCAGTTTCGGCTACTGAATGTACGTCCGTGGTCGCACCGCCAACGTCCAAGACAACAAGGTCGCCAATTTCCTCGTGCAACAGCCGTGCAGCTTGCATTACGGCTCCTGGGGTAGGAATAATGCGCCCGGTGATCAGTTGGCGGATCTTGTGCATTCCCGGAGCTTCTATGATGTGTTTTTCAAACACTTCATGAATAACCCGACGGGTTGGCTCAATAGTAAGTTGATCAATGCGCGGATATACGTTGTCAACGGCTTTAACGCCAAAACCGCAACTACTTAAAATTTCGTATACCTGCTGTTTCGCGGCTTTATTGCCGGCATAAATTACTGGGATGGATGGCGATATTGTGGCCGCCAGTCGGCGGGCGTTGGTAATGACTGTTTGTTTCTCACCGTAATCAACCCCGCCTGCCAGCAAGATAATGTTGGGATTGATGCTCTTAATTTCACTGAGGTCAGCTTCACTCAGTTCTCCGGCGGTTACCAGATGAATGTTAGCCCCTGCCCCCAAGGCGGCCTCCTTGGCAGCTTTCACCGTCATTTCATATACCAAACCATGTACCGTCATCCGCAGACCACCGGCCGCACTGCTGGAAGCCAGCATTTCCTGCCAGCTAAGCGGACTGCCAAGCTGCTGCTCTAAAGCCTCAATAGCACCATCCAGCCCTATCGTCACGTCGCCGTCTAAAACAGTCGTAGGGGCCTGCCCCTGACCAACAAGCCGGGGTACTCCTTCCCGGATACCTGCAAACGCGTTGACAACAGTTGTTGTACTGCCAATTTCGGCAACAAGCACATCAACAGCTGACATACCTAATTCCACCCCAATTCTTTATAACGTTTGACAAGCAAACTTGCGACATGTATGCCTTTAGTTCCGCGGCCAAATCCGGCATCCAAACCTTCCTCAACGGCAATTTCGTTGGTAACCTGGGTGCCGCCACAAACTACAACGAGTTTATCGCGAATCCCCTTCTCCCGGCAGTACTGATGGAGCCGCCGCATATTAATCCGGTGGATGTCGGCATGAGAAATAACCGTACTGGCTAAAATGGCCTGCGCCCCAAGCTCAATCGCCGCATCGGCCAGTTTCTCCACAGGTACCGAAGTTCCCAGATAGTGGCATTCAATACCAAATCGTTCAATCCCGCCATGCTTAATATCCAATATTTCTCTTAAACCAACCGAATGCTCATCTTCACCGACGGTTGCAGCCACAATTTTAAACTTGTGTTCGGCTACATACTCACGAATTGTGTCTTCGCTAAAGGTTTGAGCCGCCTCAGGAATTACTAGTTCCCTCGGGTCGATGGCAAATGGAAGTTTGCCTTTAACCTCTACTAACGTGCCTTCTGCCGGATGCATCACTTGTTTATGGATAACCTCGACATCCTCGAAACCCATACGTTCAGCAATATTTTTGGCGGCAAACTCAGCTATCCGTTCAGCCGCAGGCAAAAACATAGTCATGCACACAATGCCGTCACCCTGCCATTGCACCTCAGGCCGCAGCAAGCCTTGTTTCCGCTCCTGCTCACACTCGGCCAGGCGGCGATGCACATTGTCTTCAGGATCTAACTCGTCAATCCAAACAATTTTATCCGGCTTGCATGATGTACAGCCAGCAATTGGGTCGCAAGCCTTGTCTATGCCTTTCGGCAACGCGTTATAACCAAAATGATTGCATACCGGCGCCATATAATCGTCATCGCGGGGAACGATGGTACCAACGCCTACCCCGCCGTTCATTTGGCGGGCAATCCCATCACCATTACGTTCAGGGTACATGCCGGAGTCAACAAAGAAACCCTGGCTGACTGCGGCAAAATATCCACCGGCACTGATAATTTCCTCCATAAACAGGCAGGCACGTTCTTTTAGGTCACGTACTTTGCTACCCAATTCACCGTCCAACCGCAAGCTAACAAGCTCTTTTATGTTATCCAGTCCCAACAGTGCCTGCTTGGCGGTGTTAACCCCGTGGATATTGTTATAATGCCAGGGAACATTCCGGCCTTCGTCAGGAGTAATCGTGCTCTGGATATCGGCGCTGGTTAGGCGGGACAGCAACGTGTTTAACACATGAGTAACGGTTACTTCACGCGTACAGGACTCCATATATTTAGTATTCATCTGTGCCCGGAAGCGGAAGCCTTCAAACAGTTGCCGCAAAGCGACAGCATAGGGAAGATCCAAACTGACGCAAGGTGCGGGCGGCGCAGTCGGCGGTACCGTTGATAGGCATATCTTATCTTTGGGCATACCAACCATGACAGAATACTGACAGTTAATTGCGTGCTGCACCATTAGTTCGGGCATAACCTTCCAGGCTTCACGGGCTGTAGCGTTGGCATTATGAGCGCCGTCAATTTGCGCCATCCCGCCGGCAGCCAGGATTTTCTTGGCTACGGCAGCATCGACAAAGGAACGGTACATATTTACGTTTCGGTACAATACGTTATATTGTGGATCCTGGTGGGCGCCGTTAACGCCTTCTTCGCTTAAGAGCACAGCCACCTCGGGACCTGCCACCCCACTAACGTAGGAATGGAAGTTAATCGGCCTGCCAACCTCATCTTCGATTAAGTCTAAAGCTTTACGGGTAGCCCGCAGTTGTTTGCGGGTAATTGGTACACCACCAACGCCTTCGGGAGTTCCTTCAATAAGACCGTCAAAATGGCTTTGGCCGGCAGTACGGATAACCATAATATGGTCGGCGCCATGCCAAGCTGCCATCCGCATGCGGCGAATATCGTCCTCAAATCGGCCTGAAGCAATTTCAGTAGTTATTACACAATCCGGCTGCGGATCAATATTGCCAAAATACTTGGCGGCAGGCAGCGGGCAAGAATTTTTGAGAGGTTCTGTTACCTGCCGGTAAATAAACTGTCCTACTTGCTCTGATTTAGCAGACTTTCGCCACGTCCAGCCTTTACGACGGGGATGATAATGTTCCAAGTCTGTCAGTATACTGGCTATATCGAGTTTTTCATCTACCTTTAAGCTCATAGTCCAGTCTCCCTTCTCCCCCAGAACTGTTGCAGCCGTTCCCAGCCTAATCCTTGCGCCAACCGCAGCCCCGCCTTGCGCAGTGGGATATTTTCAAGATGAGAAAGCCGCCATACAGCGTGCCCGGCACCTTTACCCAGCAGTTCCTGTTCCACACATTTATCTACGATTTCCTTGGCCTCAATACTGGAAAAACCCATGCGCAGTAACACCGAACGCTCAACAGAAGGCGAAGTGTGCGTAAACGCCAAATCTACTAGTGGCTGAACTACTTGTTCAGTTAACTGCCAAAACCGTTCCTTAAGCTCAGCGTCGGATAACGCGGCCACTCTAGCCCGGCGCTCGATAAAATCATCTTGTCTCTGCATAGTACCCGGGAATCCCCGGTTCACCTCCTGTCTTAATCCTCCTATTGTCCGCTTAGAAAATCGGCAATAATTCTTTCAGTCTCAGCCGGTGAAAGTCTCGTTTCCTGCGCTAAAAACGCAAGGTCGCCAGCACTCAAATCCCGTTTGTTTCCTACAGCATTACGCAGATAGGAGTGGCGCAATTTATCTAAATCAACGTTCTTAACGGCCATCTGCCCCGGGTGTTCCGGAATAACTATTGTTTTCCCCGGCACATTGTCTTCGGGGTTGCCACGCCGTACAACAATGCCGTTGGCTCTAGCAAAAGTCAGTTGGGGAGACGGATGTTTGCCTGCCCCGGTATATTCAGTTTCTTGAACAACAATAACCTGGTCCTGCGGCATTTCTTTGGCCAGCGCAATCGCTGCGGCCAATGACGTATTGCCAGCCGGTCCGCGTTCCATACCTTCCAAGGCAGCCAGCATTTCGGTAACATAAAAGACTTCGCCCTGAGTGACAGTCACATATTTATCCATATACCGAAGCGGTCTAGCTGCATTCCGCGGCACATCCACCCTGTCCGGATTGGTAGCAAACGGTACACCAAATCCGGTATGACCGGTAGTAAACGACTTACGATTAAAATCGGTATCGCTGGCCATATGCAGCCCTGATAAATCTACGCTGGCAGCAACAACCTCGGCCTGGCAGCCAGCCCGCCGCAAGCCTCTTCCTGTACCTGTTACATTGCCGCCACCGGCATGGGTAACAACAACAACATCGGGATGACGCCCGATGAGCTTCTTCGTCTGTTCGGCCACTTCCACTCCCAGGGTTTCGATACCGGCAATACTAAACGGCGTATACAGCGAAGCATTAAAAAAACCGGTTTCCTCCAATGTCAAAAGAAACGTATAAAACAATTCAGGCCCCACCGATAGTTGCAGAACCTCGGCGCCATATGCTTCACAAGCTCGGCCTTTTTCCATAATTTCCGGCTGACCTACTCCCCGGCTGTCAAATACCTCCTGAACAATAATGCTGCGCAGGTTACGCATCGCAGCCTGCGAGGCGATAGCGGCACCAAAGTTACCGCTAGTAGCTGCAATGACTCCCGGAAAGCCGTGCTTACACGCATGATAAACAGATACCGAAGCCCGGCGCGCCTTGAAACTGCCGGAGGGATTAGCGGCTTCATCTTTAAGGAAAATCCTCGCACCCTTACCAGGCTCGGCAATCTGCCTAACAAGTGCCGTTATATTCTTAAGTTCCATAAGTGGCGTAGCACCTACACCGGCATCACGTTGAATAGCGGCGATCTGGTCAATATCATAAGCGGCCTGACCCATCATTTTCTCGTAGTCAAAGGCAAGGCCACCGCTTTCAAACTCCTGATAATCTATATTGGTAGCCTGCCGGATTATGTCCGGCCTGCGAGCCATGACAGCTTGATAACTATTGTCACGCATGATATTCCCCCCTCACTATGGCCCGTAACTCTCCGGCAATTGTGAGCATTTCAGGCTGGGGCGAGCCATAATCAACCTGATAACCGGGATTAACTGCTATCAATTCACCCTGAAGCTGCCTTCCGGCAAAAGTAGTAATTGTTACTTGTTGTCCAATCATTGCCTGCTCTTCCTGTAAAAAGCCTTTGGCCTTCATTTCTAACGGAACACGCATGGTTTCGACCGGTACTTGCGGTGCCCGCTTACCAGCCTCTAAAACAACCCGGTGAATTTGTACACAGTCACCACGCCGCGCATCAGCCATATTTGATCTCTCCTCTTTCCTACAGAATGATCTATTTAATGTCGATCTGAGAACCATTTTTATCACCGGAAGCAGCTTTTTTGGGAGCTACCACCATGTAGTAATAAATCATAACTACAATTACAAAAGGTACCCCGGCATAAATAGCAATTCGTTGACTTTCATCAAACCACAAACCAATAACAATAATTAAATTTAGCAAAAAACCCAAAGCCGGCACTAACGGGAATAACGGTGTACGGTATTTTAAGTCAGTTACCTTACCGCCGCTGCCGGTAAATTGCTTACGGAACCGGTATTGTGAGGCGCAGATGCCCATCCAGCCAAGCACGCCGGCCAGGCCGCAGATGGAGACAAGCCACAAATACACACTGTCAGCCGCATAAACGCTGCACAATAGCGAAACACCGGCCACTGCCATTGTCAAAATTAATGCATTCATCGGAACTTGATATTTGTTCAATTTTCCTAACGTTTCGGGAGCCATACCACCTTTGGACATTGCCCACAAAATGCGGGTGGCACTATACGCCCAGGAGTTTCCGCAAGACAGCGCCGACGTAATAACAACAAGGGTCATAATCGTATACGCGCCAGGAATCCCCGCATATTGGAATACTTCGGCAAAAATGCTCTCTTTGACTCCGGCCTCTTTCCACGGCACTATGGCAGCTACAACTATGATTGATAAGACATAAAACAAAAGTGTCCGAAACGCAGTAGCTTTGATAGCCTTGGGGATGGTTTTCTCGGGAGTTTCACTTTCGCCGGCGGCAATACCGATAATCTCAGTGCCATTAAAAGCAAAAGCCACCGTCAGCATCGCCACTAATATTGCGCCGACACCATTAGGGAACAAACCATCGGACACATAATTGCTAAAACCAATTGTGCCATGACCGCCGATAGTCCCGGTCATGGCCAATCCACCGGTTATAATACAAGCGACAATAGCGGCCACTTTGATACTGGCAAACCAGAATTCCGATTCACCAAACGCCCCTACCCGCAGGGAATTCAAAGCAAATAATACGCCGCCAAACAATAATACCCATACCCACTCTGAGATTTGCGTCAGATTATTCATCAAAATGCCTGCAGCTACCAAGTCAATGCCAATTGTTGTCGCTCCATTCAGCCAAAACAGCCAGCCTAACAGATAGCCAACCGCCGGAGATATAAAGGTACTGGCATAGGTTTGGAACGAACCGGCCACTGGCATGGCGACAGCCAGTTCACCAAGACAGAGCATAACCATATACATGATAAAACCGCCAATAATGTAAGCAACAACTGCTCCGCCCGGTCCGGCCTGATTGATGGTGGACCCCGATGCTAAGAACAGACCTGTGCCAATAACCCCGCCGAGCGTTATCATAAATAAGTGCCGGCTTTTCATTCCCCGATCCAGACCAGACTGCTGGGACATTGCATTGTTGACCTTTTCATCAAAACAGCTACCCGCCATTAAAAAAATCCCCCTCGTAAATTGATAAAGTAGACTTAGCTTCAGATGGGGTTTTAACCCACCTGAAGGTTAGTCGCCCTTATCCAGGGACTTAGCCACTCGCCCGTGCCCGTAGGGGTATAACTCCCGCTTGGGAAGAAGGGGTCTTAGAGTGGGTTAGTCATCGGATAAAGCAACCTTAGCATTAAGTGGAGTTAATCCATTAGAGGTTAGTTCTTACTAAGCATACGAATAGTAATTATGGGCGAATATTTTCATGCATGTCTCCAGCAATATCTGAACTGTTAATCGTAGGACTAATCCTATAACAAAACTTATCGCTTGATTTTTTTGCGGATATCTCCCGCCAAAGCGCTGATAACAGGTAGCTCAGGCATGGTAAGCAGTCCGGCAGGAGCATTGATTACTTGAGGAATCATATTGACGGCAGCAGCCATTGTGCCAATACCGCCGGGAATTTCTTGCTCATCGGAAAACTTAATCGTAGGTGTGCCTTCGATAACAACATAGTCCCCGGTTTTAACACCTTCCAGTTCAGGATGAATCTGTTGCGGGTGTTCTAGCGTAATAATCTCCTGACCGTTTTTATATCCACGGGCAATATGACGACAGCCGGCAACCATCCCGGGTTGTACTTTTACATGCGGTGTTTCGCGATATACGCTGGTAACAAGCGGTTCTCTGGTTTCAACAACCTCATCCAGTTCCCAGCCCAGGGATTTAGCGATTAAATAGATGGATTGCCTAAAACCAATATGTCCAACAATAGCACCGCTTTTTACCCCTGCTTCGAATTCCGCTACCGTTGTTCCAACCCCTTGGGTTTTCATAACAGTCGGTCCAAACGGCGAGAGGTCATTAATCCGTGCTGCCCAAATTTTGTTTACCACTTGGCAGGCTCCGCTCATAGTCAAAATAAGAGTGTCCAGCACAAACCCGGGGTTAACGCCGGTTCCCAGAATTGTGACCTTATTTTCTTGCGCAAGTTTATCTAATTTGTCGGCTAAATCCGGAGTTTCTACCTGCGGTGCCGACATTTCCTCAGCAATCGTAATGACGTTTTTCCCTGACTTAACAATAAGCGAAATTTCCGGAAATACGTCTTTGGTAAACGATTGTGTGGAATGCAACACAATATCGGCTTCTGTATCTTTAAGTACTTGTTCCGGTTTATCTGAAACAATAACTCCAAGATTGCGTTCCAATCCTAACACTTCGCCTAAATCTTTGCCGATCTTGGCCGGATTCTGACCGATCGCTCCCACAATGCTGATGCCTTGTTTGTTGAGCAGTATATCTTTGGCCATACCACTTCCCATAGCGCCAAGACCCCAAAAAATTACTTTAACATTTTCCATGAAAACTAATCCTCCCTCTTAAACTAAAATTGCAATCGTAATTGCTATTTCACTATAATCGCAAGATTGATGCCAAAAACCAGAACTAGCCGTTCGGGCTTTTGGAACCGGGCTTTTAGTGCAAAAATTTTGGCATTAGCGCAAACTTTTTTGCACTAATTCAATTATTCTGAATTATCGATCCCTTTTGTTACTTACAGCAAGCCGCCTCATAGCAGCAGTCATTGTAATGCTTATAAACGCGGGAAACATACGGGGATATCATTACATGAGCAAGCGCACCATATTCCATAAAAAAGCAAAGTTCCTGCCCTACATTAATGTCCTGATGGGCATCTGTCACATCCAGGATTAGATGATCACTGCTGCCGCCCAGAATTTCTACCCCCGGTAAAATTGGCCGTAATCCTTCCAAAATAACATCTTGCCGGCCAATAGCAGCAATTGCCCGCTTTCGTATCCCACGGTCTTTTAGTACTGGTAAATTGCCAAACGCATCCCGGCAAATTTCTCCCGGTGTTACCGAAGGTTTTTCCTGAACCTCGACCACCTCGGCATGCAGAGTAAAAGCATCCTGGAAAGCACCTGGAATTGGCTTGCGGTTTACGGATTCCCGTCCTAAAAGAATGCTTTCGCCAAGTCTTAATTGGTTAATTTCCGGCGGTATTGCGCTCTTTAGCAACAGTTCCACGTTTGACGAATTTCCTCCCGAAATTACCGGTAGTTCGTGCGAAAATTCCCGTCTTGCCTGCCTGGTCAGATCAATAAGCCGCCCAAGGTTTTCCTCTGTGGGAATCAATCCACCATAACACGCAAAATTCGCACCAAAACCTTGTACCTTAATTCCGGGCAGCAATAAAGCTTGCTCAACCAATGGCAAAATTTTTTGCGGTACTACGCCTTCCCGCCAATCACCCATATCAACCATCAAAATGACTTTGTGGGTACGCCCGACCTGCCTGGCAGCCTGACTCAGCCGCTCCAGTGTTGCATATTCGGAAACCAGGCTGTATTCTGCTATCTGTACTACCTCAGCAACTTCGCTGGGCATAGGAATCCTAAGCAGCATTAACGGTACTTTGATGCCTGCTTCCCGCAACTTACGGAGATTCTGAATTCTGGCATCCCCCAGCGCCTTCACCCCGCCGCTTAGTATAGCTTGAGCAATAGCAGTATCAGCACAGACCACCTTGGTAACACCAATAACCTCAATGTCCTGTTTTTTGCACAAGTCAACAAGCAAGCGTGCATTCGCCGCTATCTTCTCCAAATCAATTTCTACAAAAGGATAGCCCATAATTAACCCTCCCGCCAAAATATATTGATCAGTAAACTATCATGCAAAAAAAATGCCAATTGTAAAAGCACGAGAGCCGCCCTCGGGCGGCTCTCGTGCTTCAACTGACATTCTATTTCAATAAATTTTGTAAGGTTTTATATAAAATTTGCGGCATAGCATCAAAAGAATAGGCTGTGCATAATCGCTCCGACAACTTATGGGCATCCTTGCCAAAAGGCCCAATGTTGACTACTGGCATGCTGATATTTTGCATAGACTTTATCGGCAAATTGTATTTATGCGGCCAGGCGGGCATGTTATCGGTTAACCCTTTTATACTTGCTGTGTTTTGGGAAATACCGCAATAGCTCAAGTCCGAAATATATGGGTAGAACTTTTTCATGACAATATTATACTCATACTGCGCCTTCACATCGTTTACTGCTTGTTCCACAGCTGAGAGCAGTCTTTTTTCCTTTTCGTCATACCCCTCAACAAAAATATGTGGATAATATGGCGGCGCAAAATACACGACGATCTTCGAATTTTGATCAGAATAATATTTATGTACCTCCTGCACAATAGCCAGCGAAAACTCCCGATCATCCACACCCTTGGTCTTTAAAGCAGCAACCAGGTCGGCAAGAATTTTATCAATCTTATCCCCCATTTCGCTTTTTACATGTTGGTATAACTCATCATAAGTTAACACTTGTGCTTGCCACGGCAGTTTACGGAAAGGTATGTTTGCCAAATTACAATACTTTTCATATTCCTCATTCAGCCTCTTAATGACATTTTCGAAGGACTGCTCCGCTTTCGCTTTGCACTTTGTTAACACTTCATCCGGTTGACTGGAGTGAGTTGCATAATTAAAGTACAGATTAACCGCATTCGTTGTTTGCACCGAGTATTCTGTCCTCAAATCCCGCTGACAAAGACTAATCGGCGGTAACGTAACCTCGCCATCGGCTATATCACATAGATCGGTGCTCAAATCTACCTGATACATGACTTCCGACGCCAGCAGATTGGCATCAAGTCCATTAAATGCCTCTCCAACATGAGTTTCTTCACCATACAGATAAAAACAAGGCAATAGCTTTCCAACTGTACCAATATATACATACTTGTTTTCATCTCCAGGATATTTTGTTGTCATATAGTCGGTGTCAACTGCGGCAATAAACTCCCAATCCCGTTCTCTTGCAAGCTGTTCCAGTTCCTCAACACAGGCAAGCATTCCCGCGGAGTTACCTTCTTCGTCAGGAACACCAATAAAAACAAGATTCCCGTTTAAGTCATCAATTTGTTTGGTGAATTCCTCCAGCATGACTAATAACGCGGCCACGCCGGTTTTCATATCAAAAATTCCCCGCCCGAAAATCCAGTCAGGTGAATTAAGTTCGGCAAGTGTTTCCTCACAAAATTTAATAGCTTTTAGTTTTTCTTTGACTATTTCCGGTTTATCAGCATACTCCTTTAATTCTGCAAAATCATCAATACCGGCCGTATCAATGTGCCCAAGTGACAGTATTGTCCGTTTAGATTGTCTTTTTGTTCCTTCAATGAATGCTAAAACACTTTTCCTGCCCAATTCATCATTTTTTATCGGCAAATAACGTAAATTCTCCGGATGGCTCTTGAAATATTCTATTTTTCCCAAATGCTTATAAATTTCTTCGGCAATAGTAACTTCCCCGCAGGTGCCGACAACACTTCGCGTACGAGTAAGTTCAACAGCAATGTTTTTTATTTTTTCACCGATAATTCCCTCATTGGCCTTATTCAAAAAACTCACTCCTTATCTAGTCTTGGATTTTTTTTTAATTACATCGCTTCTGTCGATTAAGTTAATCTACTCTTGCTCCCAAAAAAACGACTCACTCCAGCACCAAAGAACACCTTTACTTTACTTTGAAATATTTATATTGGTTTTATCAGCATTTTTAGCAATAAATACGCAATATGTAAAATATAGCAGCCCAAACCATACAGGTGCAAGATATATTGCAATACGTGTTTGCTCATTAACAAACATGATAATAGCAATTAACGCCAGATATGCTATGCATAACCAATTCGTGTACGGTGACCCTGGCATACGATATTTTAAATTATTAATTTCATCGGGCATTAATCTCTCTCTAAACTTTAACTGTGTCAAGAGAATCATAAGCCATGTCCACAAGGCGCCAGAAACATTAAGGCTTGTTACATATACAAAGACCTGTGCAGGAGCACAATAATTAAGAATTACTCCTACCAGGATTACTGATGCAGTAGCTAAAATTCCCCTTTCCGGCACTTGTGAATTATTCAGCTTTCTAAAATAATGAGGAGCCTCGCCCCGCAACGCCAGACTATACAAAAATCGCCCTGACGAATAGATGCCCGTGTTACATGCCGACAAAGCGGCTGTTACTACTACGAAATTAATAATGGCTGCAGCTCCTGAAATACCAAGCTTTTTGAAAGTTGCGACAAACGGGCTGCCAATCGTCCCGATCTGATCCCAAGGATAAATTGATAATATTACAAATAACGATCCCACGTAAAAAATTAGGACCCGCCAAAAAACTTTATCTATAGCCGATGGCAATGTCTTACTGGGATCCTTCGCTTCTCCCGCAGTTAACCCTATACCTTCGCTTCCACAATAAGCAAAGGTAACCATAACCATAGCCATAAGCACCCCTTTCAGGCCAAACGGCAAAAATCCGCCATTGGCCCACAGATTGGCTATCCCCAGCGCCACACCTTCATTGCCTATCCCAAATACAATCATAAGAGAACCAATCAAAATCATACCAATAATCGCCACGATTTTAATTAAGGCAAACCAAAATTCAAATTCTCCATAAAATTTAACGGCCACCAGATTTACAACTGTCATACAGGCAAGGGCCGCAAGCGCCGGTATCCACTGTTCAATGTCCGGATACCAAAACTTCATATACATACCGACTGCTGTAATTTCGCACATACAGCCGACTACCCATTGATACCAGTAGTTCCAGCCAGTAATATACCCATATTTCGAGCCGAGAAAGGTAGTAGCATATTGAGCAAACGAACCGGATACAGGATAGGTTACCGCAATTTCCCCTAAGGCCCTCATGATAAAGAATACGACGATACCGCCTAATAAATAAGCTAACAAAATTCCTGGTCCTGCAGTTTTGATAGCTGACGCGGATCCTAAGAATAGTCCAACCCCAATGACACCACCCATGGCAATAAGTTGAATATGCCGGTCATGTAAGCCACGGTGTAAATCTTCCTGAGCCATTTCGAGCTTATCCATAAATTTGCATCCCTCCACTTTACAAACTCTCTGCTCTTACTCCGCCGGGCATTTCTAGCGAATTAGAACATACGGTGTACCCCCAAAACTCTCCCCCTTTTTTCCTTTCTACGACCTGACTGCTTGTCGTGTTAGATCCAACAAGTTCCTTTGCTACATATCCATTTTCCTTCGTTTGCAAGATTAGTGCCAAATCTAGGAAAAACAGATTATTTAGCTTTTCTGACTCTCTTTTTCTGCAAAAAAGATGGCACTAATGCCATTTTTTTTGCACTAATGCCTTAAAATTACCCTTACCTCGCTAACATGTAAATCAGTAATAATTTTACTATTAAAATTTATTTCAAGAAGAGGCCCGGCTTTTTCCGGAATTTAACCGCTAATCGGGCGCATTTTTTTGCAGTGAAAAAAATAGACCCATAACCCAAAACTCTATATTGACGCATTTTGCCTCCGGCAAATTTAAATGCACAATCATGTTCTAAGCCATGAATCTAGGAAATTATTTCATTTTGTACTTCTTTATTTTGTATTGCAGCACTTGGCGGGTTAAACCCAGACGACAAGCAGCACGAGTAATATTACCACCAGTTTCAGCCAGCGCGGCGGCAATAATATCGATCTCCATCAGTTTCCGCTTATTGCCCAGCGATAGTCCCGCATCCAAAACCACAGACTGTTCAGCCTCGTCTTGCACCTGTTTTATAAGCTTGTTCGAATTAGAACAAAACAACATAGGTAAATGCCCTATTCTGATATATTCATCATCGGTTACCAGATTCATAGCGCCTTCAATTACATGCTGCAACTCGCGAACATTGCCAGGCCAACTATACCGCAAAAAAATATCCTCAACCGCTTTATCAATTCCCTTAATATTCAAGCTCAAAGTCTTATTATAATTCTTAATAAACGCGCGGGTGTAAATAGCAATATCGCTTCTTCGCTCACGCAACGCCGGAATCCTTATTGTCACCACACCAAGCCGGTAATATAAATCCTCCCGCAACTTCTTTTGCTCAATAGCCAATGACGGTTCAACATTCATGGTTGCAATAACCCTTATGTTGATAGGAATCTCATTGGCAGCGCCAACCCGCCTTATAACGTTTTCCTGCAAAGCCCGCAGTAGTTTAGCCTGCAACTCCATATTCATGGAGTTAAGCTCATCTAACAATAATGTGCCGCCATTAGCCTGTTCAAATAAACCTGCCCGATCAATAGCTCCCGTAAATCCCCCCTTGGCCGTACCAAAGAGCAGTCCCTCAAGTAATTGCTCCGGCAACGCGGCACAATTAACAGCAACAAAAGGATGTTGTTTGCGGGGACTTAGATTATGTATGCTTTGGACAAATAATTCCTTACCAGTACCTGTTTCGCCAAAAATTAGTACGTTGGAGGACGTGCGGGCCGCCCGCTCGGCAAAATTTACGGCAACCTTTAATAGCGGCGATTCGCCTAATATACTGTCTATCGTGTAGCGGGTATTAGGGTGGTGCAGCACTTTGCCGCCTTTTTTTCTTTTAATCAGGTTCTCCTGCAAATTAACGATTTCGTTTGCCAGTGATTCGATGTAGGTAATGTCCTTGGCAATCTCCAAAGCTCCAATTATCTTGTCATCTACGAATAGAGGAAAGGTGCTATTAACGGTAACTATTTGCTTGCCCCGGGTATTTATATACTTCTGCTGACGGTCAGGCAGCGCCTTACCTGTCCTAAGAACAGTTAGCAGAGTACTTGTCTCAGCGGTTAGATGCGTCATAGCATTTAGCAGATTTCTTCCTAGTATTTCCGCAGCATCACAGCATTCCAGCTTAGACATGGTATCGTTATAGAAGATGGTTGTACCGGTACTGTCTATAACATGAATCCCTACATCCAGTTTTTGGAGAATGGCTTCATATACGTTAAGCTGCTGCCACACTTCTCCCTGGATACTTTTCTTACAAACTGCAGTTTCCAAACCCGTCACCACTCCCTGTTAACTAATAAAAATAGGTTGGGAAAATTGCCATTAATTAACAGTGCCACCAAATCTATTTTATATCTGATACTCGCTTGAATCAAGATAGAATCTTCTGCTTATGTTAAGTTATTTTTCGAACATAGTTTCAAGGGCTTTATGCCTTTGTAAAATGCAAAAGGCATAAAAAAAGGACTCCGCTCGGAAGTCCTTTTTTTGCTGTTCTCTATGCATTTTTATAAACACGCGGAACCCGTTTACCTATCATACATACTAATTCGTAATTTATTGTTCCTAAAGCATCAGCAATTTCATCAGCCGGGATTTCCGGCGTTCCAAACAAGTTAACGGTATCTCCTGGCTTTACTCCAGGAACTTCAGTAACATCTGCCATACATTGATCCATGCAAATTCTTCCAACAAGCGGCGCTCGGCAGCCGTTAACAAGAATACTGGTTTTACCGGATAGCAGCCGCGTCCAGCCATCAGCATAACCAATCGGCAAAGTAGCAATTTTACGGTTGGTTTCGGTAATATATGTACGTCCGTAACTAACAGACGTACCGGAAGCAACCTCTTTAACATGAGCAATCTGCGCGTTCAGCCGCATTGCTGGAGTCAGTTCAATATTCCGGGCAACTTCCGAAGAAGGCCATAATCCATATAAGATAATTCCCGGACGCACCATATCCAATTGCATTTCCGGCATTTCCAGGGTCGCGGCACTATTGGCGATGTGCCGGAGCGGAATTGTAATACCTTTGGCAGATATGCGGTTAAGAGCTTCCTGGAACTTGGCAAACTGATCCCGGGCGTAAGTTTTATCTGCCGCATCGGCTGTCGCCAGGTGGGAGAAAACTCCTTCTACTTCCACTCCCGGCAGAGCTGATACGGCTGCAGCAAATTCGCCTGCCTCTTCTGGCATGATACCAATTCTGCCCATGCCTGTATCTATTTTTATATGCAGTTTTACTTTTTTTCCCATCTCAGTTGCGGCAACAGAAAGGGCCCGGGCATTATCCATACAATATACGGTTTGAGCAATATCATAAGCAACAACCGGCTTGGCTTGATGAGACGGAGTATAGCCCAGAATTTGGATAGGAACTAAGAATCCAGCTCGCCGCAGTTCAATTGCTTCACTTAGCAGGGCTACCGCCAACCGGTCAGCACCTGCTGACAGCACTGCCCGTGATACGGCAACAGCACCATGCCCGTACGCGTCTGCTTTTACAGCTGCACAGAATTTAACCTCGGGCTTAAGGCATTTCTTTATTTCTTTAACATTCTTCTTGATAGCAGCAAGATCAACCTCAGCCCACACAGGACGTTCAAACATAAACTTAATCCTCCCTCATAATAAGTTGTTTCCCTTCATTGGTACAACTTATGCAAAAATGGTGCCATCGTTAACACGCGGCTGCATAGCAGGGATGGATATATTACGGTGTCCTTCGACTAAGAACATAAGAAACCATTAGTCCCAACAGCCACAATGGCCCCAAAAACAACGCCAACGCAGTATCTGCATCCCGACTCATAATACCGGCTACCACCAGCAGCATGATTAGACAGAAAATGCCTGAGGCAGGATACCAAGGCATCGGGTAAGCCAGCTCCCCTACCTGAAGCTTAGACAGACTTCGGCGAAATTTTAACTGTACAATAAGAATCGTTGCCCATACCCAAAGACAAGCGAATGTCCCGATACTTGTCACATAGGTAAAGACTTTTGCCGGAATGAGGTAGTTAAGACCAACTCCCGCCAGCAAGCAGGCGGACGACACCAACACTCCATTAACCGGCACTTGACTGCCATTTAGCCTTGCCAAAAAGGCCGGGGCTTCACCTTGTGACGCCAAAGTGAAGAGCATGCGGCCTGTGCTGAAAATGCCGCTGTTGCAGGAAGACAGAGCTGCCGACAAAACCACAAAATTCATTATACCGGCGGCATTGTCTATACCCAATTTTTCAAACACTGACACAAACGGACTGCCAAAGCTGCCGATTTCCGTCCAGGGATATATAGACATTATCACATATAACGAGCCAATATAAAACAAAAGAATGCGCCAAAAAACCTTGTCAATCGCAGCAGGCAGCGTTTTACCCGGATTTTTGGCCTCGCCGGCAGTAATCCCGATAACTTCAATTCCCACATAGGAAAACAGTACCATTGCTAAAGCTGCAATCGTACCGTTGATGCCGTGCGGAAAAAAGCCGCCATGCTGCCAGAGATGCGAAATCCCCACCGGTGTTCCGGCATTGCCTATACCAAATATAATCATACCCAATCCCCCGAGAATCAGAAGAACTATAGCAATGACTTTGATTAAGGCAAACCAGAACTCGAATTCGCCGTATACCTCTACAGCAATAAGATTTATAATTGTCATAATAAACACGGCTGCCAATGCCGGTATCCACTGCGGCAGTTCAGGCAGCCAAAAATTTATATATACACCTACCGCAGTAATCTCGGCCATACCAGTAATAATCCACATAAACCAATACGTCCAGCCGGTTAAATATCCGGCCAATGGACCTAAAAATTTGTGGGCATAGGCACTAAATGACCCTGCTACCGGATAGGCTACCGCCACTTCCCCCAGGGCTCTTAACAAACAAAAAACTACCAGTCCGCCGACAAGATAGGTAACAAGTAAAGATGGGCCGGCCGTTTGGATAGCTATAGCCGAACCCAAGAACAAGCCAACACCTATAGAGCCGCCAATCGCAATCAGCTGAACATGCCGCTCCTTAAGACCTCGCCTAAGCTCTTGCCGCTCCTCTTGTTTCCGCACCATTTATTCCCTCCGCCGCTAAAAATTACTTGGCGGGTATAAACTTCCCCCCATAGTAATTTATAGTAATGACGGCAGGATTAGACCTTTGTTTTTGTCCCAATCTGATGGAGAATTATTTACCCTTCATCTGGCGGGCATTTGCAAGCTCGTATTCGACAATCAATCTATCCAGGTAACTACTAAGTTCAGATACCTCCCGGTCGGCAAAATTACCGCATTTTTGTTCAACTAAAAGATGCAACCGGTCGCGAACGGCCTCAATTTCCCGTTCCTTTTCCGCCAGGCTTGCCACATTACCCCCCCTAATCTCTTACTGCTTACCAACTAAACGTATCTGCTCCTTAAGCCACTGTGTCCAAAGAGATAAACCGATTCCTGTTTTGCAGGAGGCCTGAATTAAGCAAGCTTCAGGGTTTAAACCACGAATATCGGTAACCGCGTTTTCTATAGAAAAATCAGTATAAGGCAATAAATCAATTTTATTTAAGATTATGGCCTGTGACTGCCTGAAAACTAGTGGATATTTTAGCGGTTTGTCCTCTCCCTCGGTAATACTTAATACAACGGCTTTAGCATGCTCTCCAACCAAAAACTCGGCTGGACAAACCAGGTTGCCGACATTCTCCACAATTAAAAGATCCAGCCGGTCTAAATCCAGCTTGGCGATTGCGGTTTTAACCATGGCTGCATCTAAATGGCAGCCACCCTTTGTATTGATCTGGACAACCGGCACTCCATAAGCAGCAATTCTATCCGCATCTTTAGAGGTATATAAATCGCCTTCAATGATGCCTATATTTATTTCATCCTTTAATAAGCGAATAGTTTGTTCCAACAAAGATGTTTTACCACTACCCGGTGAACCCAGTAAGTTAACGGTAAATATACCCTTCTTGGTAAACGCAGCCCTGAGTTCTTTAGCTATCTCATTGTTTTTTTCTAAGATATTGCTCATTACGGTAATTTCCAAGCGCTACTCTACCTCCACACTCTCTACTGTAAGCTCGCGCCCTGTTACGATATCAACAGCGTATGAGCCGCAACTTTTACAAATGAATTGATATTTATCTACACGGTTTTGCTCGCCACAGTTCCGGCAGAATACCACCAAGGGAACTATTTGTATTGTCAAGCATGCCCCGGCGGCCGGCGACCCTTCAGCCAATGCCGTAAAGCCGAACTCAAGTGCTTCCGGCACTATTCCAGTTAATTCCCCGGCCAGTACTTTAACCCCAATAACTTTGCTGGCTGCATGGCTGGCAGCCGTATTCAAGGCAATATCCAAAATGCCCTGTGCTATTGCCAATTCATGCATCGGGGCATTCCACCTAACGAAAGAATTGTTCTAGCCTTAATAAGTATCTGCATATACATTACTTCTCCGTTTCTATTGTAAAATCCTTCCATGAACATAAAATCAAATTCCGCCATTTTCCCAGCATTATCGCCCGATTAGTTATTCCAATTTTTAACTAAATTAACATAATATTTATAGAATAACGATATTTCTAGTGTAGATACTAGGTTTAGAAACATTTTAGGAGGTGCTTAATTACATGGCAAGAAGCAGAAAACCCGTTAACCCAGGTGCAGAAAATGCTCTGGATCGCATGAAAATGGAAGTAGCTAATGAACTTGGTATTAGTGAACACGTACGCAGTCAAGGCTGGTCAACTATGACCTCGGCTGACTGCGGTCGTGTTGGCGGCCACATGGTTCGCCGCATGATTGAGCAATACGAATCGTCAATGGGCGGCCAAACCACTACCAATACCACCACTACAGCTACCGCAACCTCTGGTACCATGACTTCCCAATTTGACATTACCAGCAAATAACTCAATTGCCAAAAGGCGGCGTACAGCCGCCTTTTCTATTTGCGGTAAGTTACACAGTATCGGCTATGGCCGCTTCCGATGCAACAGTGACATGACCTCAGGTAAAGAGTATGTATTAATTACTTGGCTAGGGCTCAGTCCTGCCTTACGGGCAGCCGCCATACCATACCGCATATGCTCAAACTCACCGACAGAATGAGCATCCGGATTAATAGCAAATAAAACGCCTTGTTCTTTGGCCAGCCTGCACCAGCGCCAATCCAGATCAAGCCGGTATGGACTTGAATTAATTTCAATTATTGTACCGCTTTGGGCAGCTGCCGCTATTACTTCACCTATATTTACGGCATATCCCTTACGTCTTAGTAAAAGCCGGCCGGTAGGATGGCCCAGAATAGTAACATAACTATTCCGCATTGCCTTGATAATGCGCTTTGTCATATCTGCTTCACTTTGCCGAAAAGCCGAGTGGACCGACGCTACCACAAAATCAAAGCTTGCAAGTATTTCTTCAGGATAATCCAATGAACCGTCAGGCAATATGTCACTTTCAATACCCGCCAAAATTCTAAACTCCGGGTTTTCGGCATTTAGCTTTTCAATTTCCCGGCGTTGTGCTTTCACTGTTTCAATGCTAAGCCCCCCGGCATAAGAAGCGGTCTTGCTATGATCAGCAATGCCCAGATAATGCCATCCGCGTTCTTTGGCGGCCGCGGCCATATCTGCAAGCCGGCTGGCGCCATCCGAGTATGTTGTGTGAACGTGGACTACACCTTGCACGTTTTGTAGTGACACGACCGGTGTGAATATTTCCCCCGCAGGCGTTAACTTAGTGTTATCTTCGCGTAGTTCCGGCTGGTCATAATTTAGTTTCAGCATAGTATAAAAGTCGGACTCCTCTGCCAACATTACTTGCTGCCCGTCTTTAGCCCTAACTCCCTCAGCGGTAAACAGCAAATTGCGCTTGGCAGCCTGCCCTGCCAGCTTAGCTACATAACCGGCGCTGCCGGTATAATACACCAAAGCGGCTATATATACTTCCGGATTAACAATATAAATCCGGCAAACAAGCCCATTCGTCAAGATAAGCACTAGCTTATTGCCATCCTGCCATTCAGCCTGTTCAACTCCCTGCATTGATGTCAAGGCCGTTACCAGTGCTTCCGGCGCCGTACTGGCAGCTACGATTTCTATATCCTGAATAATTTCAAGGCCACGTCGAATACTGCCGGCAATGGCAGCTCGTTCCACACCCGGCTGCAGTGTAATATATTCGACAATAAGATCGGCTACCGGCCAAGCAACGCCGAGAATAAACTGCCCTTGGTTTCTTTGCATAGCATCAATCCCTTGTCAGATCCATTTTTAAGATTATTACCAAAAAAAGAGTACCGGCAGTGGCGCCGGTTAAATGTACTTATATTAGGTTATCCGCCCAGCTATAATGTATTCGCTGATTCAAAATATACTACAATTTCTGTTCCCGGCTTAACAGGTGTATTGGGAGATATGCTTTGTTTCGTTGCTGTTCCAGTGCCAACAGGCACAAAAGTAAGACCTAATCCGTTCAAGATATCCGCAGCTTCCCGAATCGTTTTGCCAACAAGCACAGGTGTCAACACGTGCCCGGGCGGTACTTGGGCCGGCGGGGCGGTGTAAGCCGGCGGAGCTTGTTGACGTTCAGGATTGGCCGCAGCCGCTTTTACCGGCGGCAGCAACTGGTTGCTGTCATTTGGCCGTATATTTAAATATCGCATTACCTGTATCATTATATCTTTGAACACCGGAGCGGCAATTGTGCCACCATAGTAAATTCCGTCAGGATCGTCAAGCACAATAAGCGCCACAACTTGCGGATCTTCTACAGGGCCAAAGCCCACAAAAGAGGAAATATAATGCCCGGCAAGATAACCATGGCCGTCCGGACTTAATTTTTCAGCCGTACCGGTCTTCCCGGCAAAACGGTAGCCTTGAATGGCTGCCTGCGTGCCGCCCCCTTCACTTATAACCTTTTCCATCATGGCTGTAAGTGTACGTGCAGTTGCAGGACTAACAGCCTGTCTAATTACAACAGGATCAAAGGTTTCAGCCAGAGTGCCGTCTTCATGCCGGTATTCCTTGATTATCCGGGGTTTCAACAGCACTCCGTCGTTAGCGATAGCCGCGATAGCAGCGGTCAACTGCAAGGGCGTAACAGCAATACTCTGACCAATGGACATAGTAGCTGTATCACTGTCCCTCATCTCCTTCGGGTCGAAGAGAAGACCCTCCTCTTCGCCAGGCAGCTCAATTCCTGTTGCCTTGCCAAATCCAAATGTCCGCACATAGTTTGTTAATTTAGCGGCTCCAACCCTAAGACCTACCTCAACAAAACCGGTGTTAATGGAGTTTTTAATAATATCAATAAATGATATATTGCCATAGCTGTCACCGCTCCAGTTCTGTATCCTACGCCCTGATACCTCTACATAGCCTTTATCCACAAAACGCTCGTCCGGACGCACTTTTCCTTCTTCCAGCGCCGCCGCAGCAATCACAGGCTTAAACGTCGAGCCTGGTTCGTATACGATAGATACAGCCCGGTTTTTCCATTCTTCCGTGCTATACCGTCCAAACTGATTGGGGTTATAACTTGGCCGGCTGGCCATCGCAAGTATCTCACCTGTTTTAGGCTGCATTATAATTACTGTAGCGGCTTTTGCCCCGGTTTTCTGGACAGCGCTATCCAACGCCCGTTCAACTATATACTGAATGGTGCTGTCAATGGTTAAATAAACCGAGCGCCCCTGTTTTTCCGGAATAAAAGAAAATATTGACTTAAATATAGGCGTACCATAGCTGTCTGTGTCAATAACCTGTTTTAATTCTCTGCCTTTGATGGTCTTGTCCAGCGCCATCTCAATTCCTTCCAGACCTACATCATCAGTACCAACAAACCCCAGCACTTGCGCCGCCAACGAATCATTAGGATAGTAGCGTTTGCTCTCTTCTATAAAGCCAAGACCGGTAAGCTGCTGTTCCTTAATAAGCGCAGATACAGCCTTAGCCTGGTCCGGTTCCATAGTTCGTTTAAGCCATACAAAACTATTGCCGGCGGCCAATTTATTCTTGATAATTGCCACATCAATACCAAGGATGGGGGCTAACATATTAGCCAAGCTGTCTGCTTCTTTTACCTCACGGGGATTAGCATACAATGACTTAGTCATACTGCTTACAGCCAATTCCCGTCCGTTACGATCATAAATGGTTCCTCGAGGCGATTGCATTGTCCGACTTTCCTGCAATTGCTCTTGGACTCTGGCGCTAAGCCTTTTTCCCTCACCAAATTGAATCCAGGCAACTCTGCTTACTAAACCAATTAAAGCCAGCATCGTTAACGTTAAAAACCACGCCAGGCGTTTTTGAATATGTACAGGCATAACAGCCATTTATCGTCAATCCTTCCTTAGGTCACTATTCAGCTATATGTATTCGCTATTTATTAGCGTTACCCTGCAAAAAAATAGCTTATCGACGCTACAATAGTTACCGGTCTTAACACCAAAGGGCCTCCGTCAGTTTACTACAGATAATATAAGTAGGTTACTTACATACTATCTCGAAAGCATGTACGACAGTTGTGAGGGCAAAAAAATAACACCGCTGAAAAGCGGTGTTATTGCAATTAACTTTATTGTGCTGGGTAATTATCCCTCGCGCAGGCTCCCCGGGATGCTTCTTTGTGGGCTCTCTTATACCAAAAGCCGACAGCTAATACACCTACTGTAATAGCAAACGGAAGCAGCCATTCCGGAACGAAATTATGAATGACAGGACCAATTTTATGATCGGCCATCATCATCTCGCCTGCAGTCCAAGCAATCAGAGCAGCGCCGGCATAAACAACAATCGGAAATCTGTCCATAATTTTAATAATGATTTGGCTGCCAAAAATAATTAACGGAATGCTAAGCGCAAGGCCGATACTTAAAAGCAGAAAATCGCCTTTTGCTACAGCAGCAATAGCCAAGGTGTTATCAAGGCTCATAACCAAATCGGCAACAATAATTGTCTTAATAGCGGCCCAGAACGTAGCACCGGCCTCTACATTTTCCTCGCCATTATCTTCCATAAGTAATTTAGCCGCAATCCAAATTAAGAGTAAACCGCCGATAAACTGGACATAGGGAATTTGCAAGAGTACAACTGCCACAAGTGTCAATACCACCCGTAGCCCTATCGCCCCGGCGCTACCCCACAGGATGGCCATCTTTTGTTGCTTTTGGGGCAAACAACGGCTAGCCATTGCAATGACTACAGCATTGTCGCCGCTAAGCACGATGTTCACCATCATGATACTAGCTAGCGCTAATAAAAACTCCATTTTTCTGCACTCCTTTTTTGGCTTTATAATTGTTTTGATACCAAATGACCTTAAAACAAAGCCCTTCCATGATATCTGGTTTTAGCACCAGATATCAATGGTGTGGTATTAAGCTTATTGTACCAATATGCTGTTAATTGTGCAAGTCCTATATCGATAAAATATTGTATACATAATACAACATTGACTTTTCAAATCCGCAATACAGGCATTTCACTCATAAATTCACCTTAATACTTATCATTTCTACGTTTTTGACAAAAAAAGAAAAAGCACAAGCCAGTGTCTTCTGCTTGTGTACACAAGATAATCATTAACAAATTTTGCAGAATTTATATAGTACTAGATTATAATACTTAGTATTAGTACCTTTACACCGCATTAGGTTACATTACTCTTTTTGTCCTGTTATATTGGGCAATTGTTTCAGCAGGATGTTCTTTGTATCAGAGCAACGTATCTTTAATCACTCTAAGCGCATTTCCCCAACATATTTTATCGATTTCGCCCGCAGTAAAACCGCTAGATTCTAACGCTATTGTAAGCTTACTCATTTGACCGGCATGTGCCAGTTCTAATTCCGGACTTATCCCGTCAAAATCCGAACCTATTGCGATAACATCGAGGCCGCCCACCCGGCGAATATGTTTTATATGCAAAACCATATCACTGACTCGGCTGATAGGAGCATTCCCAAGAAAATCTTTGGCAAAATTAATGCCCATAACGCCACCTTTATCGGCCAGCACTCTGATCATATCGTCTGTCATATTGCGAGGATGGCCGGCCAATGCACGCGCATTGGAGTGTGAGGCAACAAACGGCTTGGCAGATAATTGTGCTACGTCATAGAACCCCTTATCGGACAGATGGGAAACATCTATAAGCATACCAAGGCGGTTCATTTCAGCAACTACTTCCCGCCCGAACGGGGTAAGCCCCTGTTCCCTGCATTCCGGCCGCGAGTTAGGATAACCAATTTCGTTAGGGTAATTCCAAGTCAGTGTAATTAATCTGACACCCAGGCGGAAAAAATTACGCAAATGCACCAAACTCCCCTGCATTGCGCCGCCTTCTTCAATGGTTAGAAAGGCCGAGATCTTGCCATTCTCCCGATTACGGCAAAAATCACTATAGTTTTTAGCCAAGGCTATATATTGCTGATTGATTTCCAGTTCCTGATAAAAGCGGTCAATCATGCCCAACGCCCGCTGCAATAAATTCCCATCCGTTTTTTGGTTAAGGAACATAGCAAAAAACTGGGCTTGCGCCTGCCCGGCTCGCAGTTTTTCTATATCCACACTATAAGTATTACAATATAATCCGCCTTGCTCCTTCTCTTCCATTAGGCGCAAAATGGTATCACAGTGAAGATCTATACACTTCAACCAAGTCCCCCCCCTTTCCCCTCTTCAGCCAATAAAGCACTGCAATAAACACGGCTCACACTTTGGTAATACAAAAAGCCGGTCACCATATGTATACGCAGCAGTATGTGTCGAAATACCAAACAACAATCCTGTACTCCTCTGACGGCTACTATCTCCGGCTACTTGCTCTGAATCTACTCGGAAAAAGCTTCGTTAATTACAACAATTCGAGCAACTACCCGCCAAATCCCCCCGTCTGTGCCATAAAATAACACATCCTATCTACAGAATATTTTAATGTTATTTTTTTCACTTTTTCATCTCTACATCTATTGACATCTTTCGTCAACCATCTTAGAATGAAGTCAATAGGCAATTGAATATTGTCAGGATGATGCTAATAGGAGAGACTGCGTGAGCAGCGCCGAAGGAGCAAGGCTACTGCCTCAAACTCTCAGGCAAAAGGACTGTTAGCAGACTGAACTCTGGAGAATGCGCATATCAAGCGCTACCGAAGGAGAGCCTTAACGGTGAACTCTCAGGTACAAAGGACAGAGACAAGGAATTTTTCCATTGTCTCTGTTTTTATTATTTTAGGGGGAAATTTACAATGGTACACATCAGTAACCTGAACCGCGTCGGTCTACAATGGACAGCCTGCTACATTTACCATTACATGATCTCAAAACTATTCTTGGATTCGGTTATGCTAAATATGGTCAATGTATTAGCAGCCATAATCACTTCAGCTTATTTTATCCGCAAAATTCATTTAACAGCTACTAACCCCAACACCAGGCGGCAAAAATCAGATAATCCTGATTTACTTGCTCAAACAAGCCATGTGTGGCAAACCGTATTGGCCGGCACCGTGATTTTATCAATCATTATAAGAAACACCGTATACTAATCCACACTGCCAGAATCACCGGCATTACCCGAATCGCTTACATCCTTAGCCGGTTCAGGCGAAGCGAATTCTCCTTGGATCTCCTGCACCTGCTCTTCGGCCCATAACTGCTGGCTGAAGCTGTCAAAATCAGCTTCTTTCATTATTCCGGCCTTCGCCAATTCATGTTTAAGCTCCTCCGGGGCGAGACCGCGCCAATTCTCATATTGATGGCTGTCAATCAAGAAGTTATTAACTAGATAGCTAAGCATACTTCCCGTCAGGGGGCTACTCATTTCATTCGTCTCCTGGCGCAAATAAGCATCGTCTTTTATTATCTCCGGATGACTGGCCGCAGGCTGGCGCGGGCGGAGAAACACAGCAGCGGCAATAGCTATACCAGTTACTGCTATAATTACCCAAATCATGTGGTAAACCTCCTTTTATAATTGCAATACACATTTAGTATCAACAAAAAAAAATCTAGATTATCGTGTTAAATAAAACCATGATATCTTTATTGTATCGGAAGGTTATTAACCAACCTTCTGCGAATAAAACGTTATTGCATACAGTTTTTCTTACTAACTATTCCAAAACAGGCGAGGTAGCTATGAAGCATTTAGCCATACCGTCCGGTTCTACTTCACTTTCGGGGATTTTACATACTCCAGTGGCTCCCGTAGGAAATACCCTGATTATCTCCCATGGGTTTCGTGGCAGCAAAGACGGCGGAGGCCGGGCTGTCGCGCTGGCCGAAGCGGCGGCAGCGGTTGGCTGCCATGTAATTCGTTATGACTTTACGCCATGCGTCAATCTTTCTTGCCAAATTACCGAATTGAACGCAGTTATTACCTACGCCCGTCAAACAATCGGCGGACAGATATTTCTGTTGGGCCGGAGCATGGGTGGTAGCGCCTCAATAGCCGCAGCTGCAGCTGACCAAAGAATAAGTGGACTTATCCTATGGGCTACTCCTTGGAACTTAGACGAAACATTTCGGTTAGCTCTCGGTAATTATTATGAAATACTGGCGGCAGGCAAAAATATAACCTTAGAAGACGAATATGGCCGCCTGCAGCTTACTCCTGACTTTATCCATGATTTTAATCGCCATAATCTTCTAGCCTGCGTAAAACAGCTAAGCACAACCCCCATCCTCGTAATACATGGAACAGCAGATGTTATTGTGCCTGCCAATCAGGCACACACACTATACCAGCATGCTTCGGAGCCAAAGAAGCTAATACTCTTTCCCGACGGAGACCACCATTTAGCAGCCTATTCCCAGGAGGCCAGTTCTGCTGTAGCAGAGTGGCTGAGCGGCTTTGTCCGTTAAAGTCGAAATTCTAAAAAAAAGCGTCTACTATCGCCCAGGTAATAGACGCTTTTTTTCTAGCATAGTTACCTGCCAATAATAGCCACGATACCAAAAAGCATTATAACAAGACCGGAAATTTTATTGACTAGGCCAAGGTTCCTCTCGTTCACCTTCTCCCGGAACGCACTAATACAACCGCTCAACACAAACCACCACAAAAGCGAACCGGCGAAAACACCCGCAACCATTTGCACGGCTCCCAGCCGGTCACCGACTGCAGTGCCAATTCCCAATCCTGCAAAAATACCGGCAAAAGATAGAATCGTCATCGGGTTTGTTATCGTCAACAGAAAGGTTGACAGAAACGCTTTAAAGATGCCGGTACTTTTTACCTGCAGGGTGCTGTCAGGCGGCGCTGCCGTAAAAGACTTATAGCCGAGAAAACAAAGAAAACTTCCCCCTATAAGTTTAAGCAGAACTTGCTGTTCCAACAGAAACTGCGCTATAACTGTTATGCCAAATGCAGCGATACTGCCATATATAGCATCGGCCGCGGCTGCCCCCAATCCTGATACCACTCCCGCCGACATCCCCTGCAGCAATGTTTTTCTAATGCATAGTAGCCCAATAGGACCAACCGGAGCAGCGATAGAAAAGCCAATGATCAAACCTTTCACAAACAACGGCCACATACATACCACCTCACTCAGTAATTAATGGCAATACCGGGGTCTCTTTTACCGTTGACAAGAGAATCGTTGTTTTCGTTTTGACTATACCGGGAGTACTCTTAATCTGCTCGCCCAGCAGCATTTCCAAATGCCGTGTGTTGCGGCAGCGGACTTTTAAAATATAATCCTCTTCACCGGCAATATGATGACATTCCAGAATTTCCGGTGTATTGGCCACTAAATTTAGAAATCCCTGCCGGTGCTCCGGACGCTCCAAAGTAACCGAAATAAATGCCGCTAAACCCAGCCCCAACGCTTCGGGGTCAATTAACGCGGCATACCCTCGGATGATCCCGCGTTGCTCCAGTTTATGTACCCTGTCGGCAGCTGCCGGAGCCGATAGCCCAAGGTACGCCCCTAACTCAGCCCAAGAAGAACGCGCAGCCTCCATCAGCCTTCCGATAACTTTCAAATCCAAAGTATCCATTATCAATCACCTTCAAAAATAATTTTATTTTTAATTATATCATACGAATAATAATAAAACACTTTTTTTATCTGCCTTCTTTTTTTGTTCTTTACCCGGGCTTCCAAAAAAAGATAACTAATTCAAATGACTTGATAAAAATTTAACTTGTATGGTTTAATGTAAGAGGAGTTTTGGCAAGCATACGCAAATACTAGGAGAGAACATTAACAACTCCAATAGTTAATCCTAGTGTTAAGAAACTGAAATCCGTCACTATCTGGAGGTTCTATGGAACAAGAGAAACAAAGACTTAGTATTGATGTTGCCAGACTATACTATCAGTCCGAATACAGTCAGGAGCAGATTGCTAAACGCTTGGGAATATCACGTCCAACTGTCTCAAGGTTATTGCAATACGCTAAAGACCAAGGGTATGTCACCATCCGAATCGCCGATCCGATTGAAGATGTAAACGAATTATCGAAACGTTTAAAAGATAAATATAAGCTGGACGAAGTTCAAGTAGCCTTTTCACCGCTCAGCGATTACGAAGTAAGCATACAGCACATCGGACGTAAAGCGGCAGCATATTTATATGAGATAATCAAAGACGGAGATATTATTGGCGTTACCTGGGGAAGAACCATGTACACTTTAGCCAGCCAGCTTAAAGCTAAAACAACCCAGGGAGTTGAAGTAGTTCAACTCAAGGGCGGTGTAAGCCATTCCCAAATAAACACCTATGCTCCGGAAATTGTAGATCTGTTTGCCAAAGCCTACCATACCTACGCAAGGTACTTGCCATTACCGGTTATTTTTGATACTCCGGAACTTAAACAAATGGTGGAACAGGATCGGCATATCCGCCGTATTATTGAACTTGGCAAACAATCCAATATTGCGATATTTACTGTTGGTACTGTGGACGATGACGCCTTGCTGTTTCGCCTGGGATATTTAGGTTCAGAAGAAAAAGCCGAATTACAACGAAACGCTGTGGGCGACATTTGTTCACGCTTCTTCGATACAAAGGGTCAAATCTGCAACCACGAGATTGATAGCCGAACCGTAGGAATAAGCCTGAATGACTTGCGCAAGAAAGAAAAAACTGTCCTGGTTGCCGGCGGCCAAAAAAAAGTCGCCGCTATCAAAGCTGCCTTCGCAGGAGGTTATGCCAACACTTTGATTACAGATCAATTTACTGCTAAAGCCTTATTAGAATAAAAGCATGGTAGCTGCCCGGGTGTTTAAACGCCCGGGCAGCTTTTTTATCCTATAAAAATAAAACCGCCCTCTCTTGAACATATTTTCAAAACTAAATTTACAAATGTTCAATGTTGTGTTATGCTAAATTTGGCCAATAAAGTGAAATTTCAGAAACGTGCACGAATCTCAGGGTACCGTCTAGTAAGCAAACAGGGAGGACACAATGAATTTAGCTAAACTTATTGATCACACACTATTAAAGCCGGATGCAACAAAAGAACAAATCCTATCTTTAACGGCAGATGCCAAAAAATATGGCTTTGCTTCTGTCTGCGTAAATCCGACTTGGGTATCTCTTGCCGCTCACGAGCTGCAAGGAACAGACGTTAAGGTTTGTACTGTAATAGGTTTTCCTTTGGGAGCAACCACAACAGCCGTTAAGGTTTTTGAAACAAAAGACGCTATCGCCCATGGCGCCACAGAAGTCGATATGGTTATCGCTATCGGCCGGTTAAAAGCCGGCGAAAACAGCACTGTTGAAAATGACATCCGTGCTGTTGTTGAAGCAGCACAGGGAAAAGCTTTGGTAAAGGTAATTATTGAAGCATGTTTGCTTACCGATCAGGAAAAAGTAAAAGCCTGCCAACTTGCGGTTCAGGCAGGTGCGGATTTTGTTAAAACCTCCACCGGGTTCTCAATAGGCGGCGCTACCGCGGCAGATGTTGCGCTTATGCGCAAGACCGTTGGCAATAATGTGGGGGTTAAAGCTTCAGGCGGAATCCGCGGTAAACAAGATTTGGACACCATGGTTTCTGCCGGCGCCAATCGTATCGGAGCGAGTTCCGGCGTCAAAATTGTTCAAGGCGAAGTTTCCACTGAAACATACTAATTAGCGCAACATATTTAGTATCAAATATACATCAAAGCTGTTTTTCCGGTTTAGTAATAACGGTATTGCTTACATAAATTTAGGAGGAGAGTTTCGATGAAAAAGGCAAATATGATCCAATTGCCCGATGGATATCTGAATAAAACCCCTATTTTTCAGTTCATACTCCTATCTTGCCTATTTCCTTTATGGGGAGCGGCGGCTAGTTTAAACGATATCTTGATTACTCAGTTTAAAAGTGTATTCGCTTTGAGCGATTTTGCCAGCGCGCTGGTACAAAGCGCCTTTTACGGCGGATATTTTTTAATAGCAATCCCAGCCTCGCTTGTTATTAAGAAAACCAGCTATAAGCTGGCTATCTTAGTTGGCTTATCGTTTTATATTGTTGGTTGCAGTTTATTTTACCCAGCCTCTCATATGGCTACCTATACCATGTTTTTGTTCGCCATCTTTGCTATTGCGATTGGCCTGGGCTTCCTTGAGACTGCTGCCAATACCTACAGTTCAATGATTGGGCCCCGCGAATACGCGACACTGCGTCTTAATATCAGCCAGACTTTTTATCCTATCGGCGCAGCCTCGGGGATCTTATTAGGAAAGTATTTAGTATTTCAGGAAGGCGACAGCCTTGGCTCCCAGCTCGCACGAATGACTGCCGAACAAGCACATGCCTTCAAGCTGGAGATGCTGCAGCATACTCTTGAACCATATAAATTTATCATTTTTGTCCTGCTGGCAGTCATTGTCCTATTTGTCATTACCCCATTCCCCGCTTGCAAAACCCGGCAAGCAGCGGCTACTGCCACCGAAAAAGCCCCTTCTATGTTTGAAACCATTCAATATTTAGCAGGCAACAGGCGCTTTAGGAAAGGAATTATCGCCCAATTCTTATATGTAGGCATGCAAGTGGCTGTGTGGTCTTTTACAATTCGGCTAGCCCTGACGCTTGATGCTAACCTCAATGAACGTCTTGCCTCAAACTTCATGTTGTATAGTTTTGCCGCCTTTTTCATTGGCAAATTCATTGCCAACTTCCTGATGACCAGATTCTCACCCACTAAAGTATTATTCCTGTATTCGATTATTGGTTCCGGCTTACTGTTATACGTCTCAACGATGCCGAGCATGTCAGCGGTTTACGCAGCGGTAGCTGTAAGCATTCTGTTTGGACCTTGCTGGCCGACTATCTATGCTGAGACTTTAGAAGCAGTAGACAAAAAATATACTGAAGTAGCCGGCGCTGTAATTGTAATGTCAATTGTCGGTGGTGCAGTGATTCCGGCAATACAAGGCCTTGTATCGGATGCCTTCCATTCCATGCAGCATTCCTTCGCCGTTTCTTTATTCTGCTTCTTATATATCGGATATTATTTCTACAGTGAAATGAACCAGCAAAAAATACACACAGTACAAGGAGGATCCGTATGTCAGGAAGAATAGAACTGCAACGGGAGTTTTTTGGCAAACATTATGCTGTCCTATTTTCGAACGATGAGTTTGTAGTAACATTATTTCGCTATCCCTCCGGCGTAGAAGCAATTGAAATAGTAAATTCCCGGGGGAAAGTAGTAATTCTTCCCTATATGGGACAAATGATCTGGGATCTTGAATTTGACGGTATTGATCTTAAAATGAAGAATATGTTTTCTCAACCTAAACCGGTTAACTGTGTAGTAGACACCTACGGCTGTTTCGCCTTTCACTCCGGACTCATTCGCAACGGTTGCCCGGGCCCTGAAGATGATCATGGTTTACATGGCGAAATGCCTTGTGCCACTATGGATCAGGCCTGGCTGGAAGTTGCCGGTGACAGTCTGACAATTACAGGCACGGTTGAATATGTTAAAGGTTTTGGCCATCACTACCTGGCAAAACCCAGTGTAACTCTGGGCGCTGGCAATTCCTTTATTGAGATTGGCATGGATGTGAAAAATTTGGCAAGCGCCCCAATGCCCTTGCAGTACATGTGCCATACCAACTATGCCTACCTTGATCAGGCCGCGTTAACGCAAAATGTTCCTGATACTGCCTTTGTCCTAAGAGAATCGATCCCTGCCCATGTTAAACCTACTGAAAAATGGCTGGCATATAACGAAGAACTTAAAGGTCAGGGCACCCTAAAGGCTTTAGATCAGCCGGAAATGTATGATCCGGAAATTGTTTTCTTTGCCGATAACTTGGATAAATATCAGGAGCAGGTTGTGTTCGAAATGACCGCACCGACAGGCACCACTTTTTTCACCAAGTTTTCTACTACCCAATTTAACTATGCTACCCGTTGGCTGCTATATAGTGGAGACCAACAGGTAGGAGCATTTGTTTTGCCTGCCACCTGCCGCCCGGAAGGGTTTTTGGCTGCGCAAAAGGCAGGTACTCTAATTATGTTACCTCCTGGTGAACAAAAATCATTCCGAGTGATAACAGGCAAAAAATAGAAGGAGGAACAAGACGTGGATATAGCAGTAATCGGCTCCAACATGGTAGATTTGGTTTCCTACATTGATCAAATGCCTAAAGAAGGGGAAACATTGGAAGCTTTAAGCTTTAGCATTGGCTGCGGCGGCAAAGGTGCCAATCAAGCAGTGGCGGCAGCTAAACTGGGCGCCAAAGTTATGATGCTTACCAAAGTTGGCGAAGATCTGTTTGCCGACAATACCATTCGCAACCTCAATGAATATGGTGTTGATACCGAGTTTGTCAGCAAAGTACCCGGCACCTGCAGCGGTGTCGCCCCGATTTTTGTAGATAAACAATCGCAAAACAGAATCCTCATTATCCCAGGTGCCAATAAGCATCTATTGCCTGTCGATATTGACGCTGCGGCAGAAAAACTAAAAAAATGCTCGTTATTTGTTCTTCAAATGGAAATCCCTTTACCGACTATTTACTACGCTATTGAATTTGGTAATAAGCATGGTATCCCGGTTATTTTAAATCCGGCTCCGGCCTCCCGGGAATTAGATTTGAACTATGTACAAAAATGCGAATTCTTTGTGCCCAACGAAACTGAACTTGAGATTATTACCGGCATGCCTGTAGAAACAGAACAGCAAATTGAGGCAGCAGCTATGTCGCTCATACAAAAAGGTATAAAAAATGTAATAGTAACTATGGGAAAACGCGGCGCACTGTGGTTAACAGAGGAGCAAGTCCACCACGTCGAAGCCTACAAGGTAAACGCCATCGACACTACAGGTGCCGGCGATGCATTTATTGGCTGTTTTGCCCATGTCTATGTGAAAAACCGCGATGTGCTTATGTCCATCAAAATGGCTTCCGCTTTTGCTGCTTTAAGCGTTACCGGCCGCGGCACACAAACGTCTTATCCCGATGTTGCTACCTATGAACAATTTCTTCAACGGCATGGTAAATAAAATAGCGCTGAATAATCCAGTTTATTGATATAAAACTTATTGTAGGAACCGACTCCAAGCTTCGTGCTTTGGCGGTTCCTTTCTTTGTGGGAATTACTTTCAGATAAAACAAAAACAGCTATTAGCCTTTCGGTTAATAGCTGCTACTTACATATGGCGGAGTGGCAGGGATTTGAACCCTGGCAGGCCTCACGACCTCTAACGATTTAGCAAACCGTCCTCTTCAGCCACTTGAGTACCACTCCGTTTTAAATTGTCTAAATTATATCAGCCGCTGCGCCATAAGTCAATCGTAAACCTTAATGGCGGAGGGGGTGGGATTCGAACCCACGGTCCCTTGCGGGATCACTGGTTTTCAAGACCAGCTCCATAAACCACTCGGACACCCCTCCGTGTCCGGCACATTAAGTATTATAGCAAACGCCATGAGTGCTTGTCAACAAAACAAACGCAGGTAATTTTTTCTCGTTTACGAACTTACCGCCTCACCACCGCCGCACACTTACCGTGCACAAATAATACAATAAAGTAGACGTTAGCTTCCACTGAGGTTTTAATCCAACCTGAAGGTTAGTCGCCCTTATCCAGGAGCTTAACCGCTCGCCTGTGCCCAGGGGTAAACCCCCGCTTAGAGAAGAGGGGGTCCTAGAGCGGATTAGACATCGGATAAAAGAAAGCAATTTATTCCCCGGATAATACATAGAAATTTCCTTTTAGTATCATTCTAGCATACAGGGGCTCTAGGTATGCTGAAACTAATAAAAAGCGGGTTAATTTTTTACAAAAAGGTTGACTATTAACGTAAACAGACTTATATTTTATATAGATATTTAACGATAATCACTAATATCTTAAAGGCAGGTGAGATAGATGGATGTAGACCTACCTAGTAGTCCCATTTTGTTTAATTTAATAGAAATTAGGGGAATATTCCATTTTTCTTGCCAATGTTTTAGACAATAACGTGGGTTCCACTTATGTCTCAATAGGACAATGGCCTGAATTTGTGTTCCCCTTTAAAAGAAAGGGGAGCTCTTATGCTTACTATATATCGCAGCAACTGTACTCAATTACACGAATTAGCCCTTAATACCCTGGAAAAGGGCGCTTGGTTTAACCTTATCAATCCAACCCCCGGGGAAATCGAGCAAGTAGCACTTGCCACAGGTAGTCCGCTTGATTTTCTTAAAGCGGCATTGGACGAGGAAGAACGTTCCCGTATTGAGTTAGAAGAAAATCACATGCTCGTTATCACCAATATTCCGGTTATGCGTGGCCATGACAGTTATGACGCACTGCCACTTGGTATTGTGCTTACTCCTGAATATATTATTACCGTTTGCTTAGAAGCTAATGAGGTTTTAGCTGATTTTAGACCGGAGAGCGCCCGGGCGTTCAGTACTTTTAAGAAAACCCGTTTTTTGTTCCAGATTCTCTATAAATCAGCCACACTCTTTTTAAAATACTTAAAACAAATTAATCGCCGGACAGATGAAATTGAGCGTTATCTTCGCAAATCAATGCAAAACGAAGAAATCTTCCTGCTGCTGGAACTGCAAAAAGGCTTAACCTACTTTGCCGCCTCTCTGCGCTCCAACGGCATCGTACTGGAAAAACTTTTAAGGCTTCGCTCTACCAGCCAGGTACAGCATCTTATCAAAATTTATGAAGAGGACGAAGATCTGCTGGAAGATGTCATTACCGAAAATAAACAGGCCATTGAGATGGTTGAGATGTACAGCCGCATTCTAAACGGTATGATGGATACCTTTACTTCCATTATTTCCAACAATCTAAACCGGGTTATGAAATTCTTGGCCTCTATGACTATCATACTGGCTATTCCAACAATGGTCTCCAGCTTTATGGGAATGAACGTCGATGTACCTTTTGGCCCAAACAGCGGCTTTACCATTACCGTACTTTTCGCTATTGTCCTCACAGCACTTAGTGCGTTCGGCTTATGGCGGAAAGGAATGTTTTAAAAAACTGCTTATAAAACATGCGAAACCCGGGGAGACAACTCCCGGGCTTCGCTTTTTTTAGTTTTCCATTACGTAAACAAAAACTGTGATTTTGTTTACCAGTTTCCAATTAACATACAGGAAAATAGTCCCACTGGGCGAATTATTCTTAATACACAGTTTCGAACACTCTGATATTGCGGGCTGCAGTTTTTCGGCTGCAATATCGTTTCTAAAAAAGGAGGAATCCACTTGTTTAAGAAAATTTTAACCTACCTGACCATTTGCACTACGCTTCTTGCCGGATTACCCCTAATAGCCAGCGCGGCCAACGGTACCCCTGTAAAACCTGTTGTCGATACCGCCATTGACCAAGTAAGTTCAACCGGCTCTGTTAACTGGGATACAGGTGTAATAGAAGCTTGCGGCATCGGCGTGCCTTCCAGCATCGCCAAGTCTCCCGCCCAAGCCCGCCTTATGACTAGACGCGCTGCTATTGCAGATGCACAGCGGAATCTACTCGAAGCTATCGGAGGGATAAAAGTTACTGCAGAAACCACAGTCCGAAACTTCGAGACAACTAGTGACATCGTCAATACCCAAGTTTTTGGGATTGTCAGAGGCGCTAAAATCGTGGACGAACAACTCCTTCCCGACGGTACATATCAAGTAACTTTACAGGTTGCCCTATTTGGCAAAGGTGGTTTGTCCGAAATTATTACTAATGCTACCAAGCCAGCTGCTCCTGTTCCCCTGCCGCAGCCCTCGACCTCTTATAAACCAGTGCCACTACCGATATATACCGGTTTGGTTGTTGATGTTACAGGACTGCCGATTAGCCGTGCCATGTCCCCGGTAATCTTTGATGAAACCGGCCGCGCCATTTACGGCCATATCAATATTATTCCCGAGTTTGCCGTATCTCAGGGAATGATGGACTATTTGTGCACTCCTGAAGATATCAGATCTCTTGAATTGGGCCAATCCCGTGCCGGCGACAAGCCAATTGTAGTAAAGGCTATTGCTCTTAGAGACAACAACGTAAATATCATTATTAGTCAAACGGATGCAGACACCATCCTTGACGCAGATGTCCTGGGCAACTTCTTAGCAAAAGCGAAGGTTGCCGTAAAACAATATCAACTGACGGCACCAGCACCAAAGAATAATCCGCAGAAAATTACTAAAAAGAAATAGTCGCCTTTATCCAGGTACTATCCACTGGCCTGTACCCGTAGGGGTATAACTCCCACTCAAAAAGCTGGACATCTTAGACCGGGTTAGCTACAGGATAAATCTCAGGAAGATCAGGCCTTTAAAAGCCTGATCTTTTTTATTTATTAAGTCGGCAGGAATACTCTTTGCTCTCAGGAAATATATGGTAGAGATGTGGACCAGAAGTATTCTCTGTGCAGTCGGCAAGGAAAATATGTCACAAGATTATTTCTTTGTAATCGCTTCGAACGAGCGACGTTGTGACGCTAATGAAGGTGATCTGAGTTGAAATCCCCTAAATTACAGTTATATAAAGGACATTTATATATTGTACTGTCCTCCTTTGGCTTTAGCCTAGTTCCGCTGTTGGCAAAATTCTCATTGGATAGCGGTATGAATGCCGAAACGATGTTAACCTATAGATTTATTATTGCCGGTGGTTTTTTCACCCTATATTCAATATGTAATAAAATAAAATTGTATACAACTATGACAACAAGCCTTAAATTATTAGGAATTGGCTTTTTATATGCTTTGGAATGCACCTGCTTTTTTACGGCTTTTAAATATATTTCGCCGTCTATAGGTGAGCTGCTGTTTCAAATAACCCCTATCATGGTGGCCTTGACTGCATATTTCGTATTTAAAGAAAAGATAACACTAAATGTAATTATTGCGCTCTTATTAACAGCCTTAGGCTGCATATTATTAATTTGGGAACCTTCCGCTCACAGAACATCATTAGGCATTGTTATCATCCTTATTGCGGTACTTCTGTATACAGCCTATATAATTATTGGCAAACAGATGCTTAAAAACATTGACTCTATTGTAGTTACAACATATATTACTGTGGGTTGCGGCTTATTTCTATTATTGTATAGTTTACTGAGCGACAAATTGATGCCTATAAATAACCCAAAAATAGTTAGTGCGATCATTGTTCTGGCATTATTTTCGACTATTATTTCGATATTATCGTTTGCCATGGGTCTGAAGCTGTTGGGAGCAACCAACGCGGTTATAATATCAACACTAGATCCTGTATTCACAGTTGTGCTTGCGTATCTGTTCATGGATGAAAAACTAAGTCCTATTCAAATTTTAGGCGGCTTGTTAATAATAATGAGTATTGTTATTATTGAAACCAAAGGCAGCATCTTAAAAAGTGTTTTCAAACTTCCTGAGAAAGATAAAGCGAGCGAAGGCAAGAAGACCCCCACCGGATACCGGTAGGGGTCATATGTGTATGGTGCTTACCATATGCGCTTTTTTAAATTATAATGTTTCGCAATTCTCGCTTTTACTTCGAGCACACCTTTCACACAACTATTATGCCCTGTTTTATTAGGTTATATACATGCACTACTATACAGGCGAAAAAAACTCAGACGCGTACAAACACGCGCCTGAGTTTTTTTAGTTTCCCTTAACCCCAAGCATCAAGCTTAATTGCTTGGCCTAAGGCGAAGGCATATAGGTACTGTTCTTTTACCGGACGTTTTAGAATACGCTCAATAGCTACCGTATACATACTCAATTGGGCAGCGTACTTGGCTGCAAGGTCTGCGGCCGAAGAAGCTTTATCTGTTTTATAATCCAGCAGCACCAGACCATCAGCTTCGGCAAACAGGCAGTCGATAACGCCCTGGATAAAGATTTGTTCGCCACAGCCTTGTAAGTCAGGATAAAACTTTTCTGCCGGCAGCATTAAGCTAAACGGCATCTCCCGCCAAACCTGCCTGGCCTTAAGCATACGCCGGCCAAGCTCGGAGGCAAAAAAGCCGGAGATAGTCTGGACGCCCAGTTCCTTGGCCTGACCTGGCAGTAATATCTGACGCGCTTCAAGCGCCTGCGCCTGTTCGGCAATAGCCGCCGGTGTACATTCACCGCTAAGCTGGATATGCTGCATAACCGTATGCACCATAACACCATATTCTACCGGTGTCAGGCTTGATGTTGCCTGAAGGAACCGGGGCCTGGCGTGGACAACCGGCAGAGCAAACAGGGGTTCAGCCTCCTCCGTCTCGATAAGCTCCAGTCGGCGTTTTATCTCAGACACCGCCAACTTGGCCGGCTTACTGACAGCCGCCGCGCAGCCGTATTCCCAGTTCAGAATATCCCCAACCCACCCGGTTCCGGCACCGCCCGCAACAGGTTCCAATCGGCTGACGGCGTCAAGCAGCGCATCATCGGCCTGCCCATACTGTTCCAACGAAGCAATTTCATCAGCCCTATATATTGCCACCTTCCACGCCGAAGGGTGCTGTGCCAATTTTGCGGCAGGCTGCTGTGTGCACTCACCGTACTGCCGCAAAAGCTCGCCATCCGTGTGCCTGGCTACCGCCATGCCGACCCAGTCTAAATAGCTTTTGCCCTTCAGCACCTGGCTCGCAGGCAGCTTTTCTTCAGGTTCGCCTACAGTTCGCTGCCAAACCGCGCATTTTTGTGCCAGTTTTTTCGCTGAACCGACCAGGATAAGTTTTTCCCGGGCGCGGGTAAGCGCCACGTACAAAATTCTCAGTTCTTCGGCTTTAGTCTCAAGTGCCAGCTTATGTTGAATTCCCCAGCGCGCCGGTGTTGGGTAGCGGAATCGGAGTTCAGGCAGCGTAACATATGGCCCTACACCTAATTCCTTGTGGCAAAGCATTAAACCGGACGCATCCTGCATGTTGAAATTTTTCCCGATATCCGCCGTTATAACAACCGGAAATTCTAAACCCTTACTTTTATGAATACTCATCACCCGGACAACATCTTCGCTTTCCCCCAAAGCCCGGGCTACGGATAAATCTGATTCCTTATCCTTAAGCCGTTCAACAAAGCGCAGGAAGCGAAATAGTCCCCGGAAAGCGGTGGTCTCATACTGCCGGGCCCGGTCATACAGAGCCCGCAGGTTCGCTTGCCTTAGTACTCCGCCGGGCATGCCGCCAACATAGTCATAATAGCCGGTATCCTGATAAATCCGCCAGATAAGCTCTGCTACTCCCTTGCGCCGGGCTAAGCCTCGCCATACCGTAAACTTCTCGAGGAACAGCTTCACATGCGCCGGTGCGCCCTCGGTTTGGCAATATGCCTGCATAGCTTCCCATAGACTGCCCCGCTCCTCGCATAGCCTAAGTTCCGCCATTTGGTCTCCGGTTAGACGTAAAAACGGTGACCGCAGTACCGCCGCCAGCGGGATATCCTGGCGCGGATTATCAATAATCTGTAAGAGTGCCAGCATAATAGTAACTTCTGTCTCAGCAAAATAACCGGAGTCGAGTTCGGCATAGCAAGGAACCCCGTTTTGCCGCAGTCTGTCCTGCAGCACCTGTGCCTTACCTTTTACCGAACGCAGTAAAATAACAATATCCCGGTATTGCAACGGGCGATAACCGCCAACCTGTTTATCAAATGCATGGTAGCCGCCTGTCAACAATTCCTGAATACGGCGGGCAATCAGAATCGCTTCCTGTTCGAAGGCGCTAAGTTCTTCTTCCGGCAAAACATTGTCAACCGGTTGCCCGTCGGCTTCCTCTGCGCCTTGCTCGGCCTGCTGACCGTCCATGTCCCCGGTTTCCTCGTCGGTTTCAGCCTTATCCCTGTCAATAATCAATAGCTCTACCGGGCCATCCAGGCACTTAAGCTCGGTTGCCTGATAAGCGGGGCCGGGATTAAGCTGTTCGGCCTCGCCGTAATCAAGCTCGGCTGTCCTCTGGGTCATAAGCTGACCAAACAAGAAGTTGGCGGCATGCAAAACACCCTCCCGGCTGCGGAAGTTTTGACTTAAATCAATCCGCTTACAGCCAGGCATCGCTCCATCCTGATAGTTGCGGTACTTGTCCATAAACAAGGCGGGTTCTGCCAGCCGGAACCGGTAGATGCTCTGCTTAACATCACCTACCATAAACAAATTTGGCTGCTTCTCATTGGCAATGAGGCGAATAATCTCTTCCTGCACGCGGTTAGTATCCTGATATTCGTCAACCATAATTTCACTGAATCTATCTTTAAGCGACAGCGCCACTGCCGATGGTACAGCAGCCTCCGGCGAAGCACCTTTGTCCCGCAGCACAGCCAGACATAAATGCTCCAGGTCATTAAAGTCGACAACACCCTTACTCTGTTTGGCTTGCAGAAAACCTATGGCAAAAGCCTTAATAAGTTTGACTAAGCCGGCAACAAGCGGCTGAGCCTGACGTAAGTCAGCCATAAGTTCCGTACCGCTGCGCTCAAAATAAACGGCTTTGGCATCTAAGACCCGCTTTTTGGCCTTATTCCGCTGAGCCTGGAAATAGTCCTTGACTTCTTTTGTGATTTCCTTACCGACAGAGGCTATCCGCGGAAAAGCTGTCTCTTGCATAGCAACTGTCAGCACAGCCCAGGATTGCTTAGCGGCTACTATAAGCTTATCAATTAATTGAATGTCTTCGGCAAAGGTCTGTCCGTACGCTGCCGGGTTACCCGGCTTTACCGTTTCAGCCAGTAAAGCAATAAGCGCCTGACGGGCTTCCTCCCAATCCAGCATAAATTTATCCCGCACCAAGGCAGACCAGGGAGTATCGTCAAAATCTGCGTCGGGCGGCAATTCAAATGCCTCTGTCAGACTGTCCAGCCAATAATCCGGCCAGGGATGACTGCGGGAAAAATCATACAGTTTAAGAACCAGACCGGCTAGTGAATTGTCGCCATTTTCATCGCCATAATGTTCAATGAGTTCCAGGAAACAAGGCTCAGCAGTAAAATAGCCCTCCTCAAACACAGCTTCTAAAACATCACTTTTGATTAGGGTGATTTCGGTATCGTTGGCGATGCGAAAGCTTGGTTCAATCTCCAGCAGGTAGAAATATTGACGTACAAGGCTTTGGCAAAAGGCGTGCAGTGTTGAGATATTGGCAGCGTTCAAGAGCACTAATTGGCGTTCAACATGCCGCCTAAGTTCAGGGTCGGTTAACTCCGGACTATTTAGCGCAGTATTCAGCGCCTCGCCAATCCGGCTGCGCATCCCGTTGGCGGCAGCATTGGTAAACGTAACTACCAGCAGACGGTCAACGCTGAGCCGCTCATTTGGATCAATAATGCGGCCGATAATCCGCTCAACAAGCACCCAGGTCTTGCCTGACCCGGCTGCCGCCGCTACCAGCAGATTATGGCTGCGAGTTTCAATAGCTGCCTTCTGTTCAGGAGTACACTGCATCATCCTCGCCTCCTTTCCGCTTGCGTAATTCATTAATAATATCGATATCCTGGAGCTTGGCAAGCACCAGATAATCGTTTTCCGGCAGATTGGGGTCAAACTGACATACCGGCCGGAAAACGCAATAGCCGCATGGGGTATTCTTGTCCAACCGGTATGGTCTGATGGCGGTTTCTCCGTCCAAAATCGCCGCCGCCACCGCCACTAATTCCTGTTCTACATGGTCTAACAGCAGGTCAAATTCCTCAACCGTTTTGAGTTTATCCCGGCAGCTTTCATAGAAACCATTTTTCCCAAGCGCAATTCTAAAGAAATCCGACCAGCCATTCAGCGTCTGATCTAAGAGACCGGCAATGTTAGCATCAGCCAGCAGCCAGCCCGGCATCTTGAGTTTCGCATTAATCTCTTTTTCAATCTGCTCCGGTGTTTTTAGTGTCGCACCGGAGATAACCGGATTCTTCAAGAAATAATACAGTATCCCGGCAGGCACGCAGCCCTCCTCTCCCTGCTGAGCGCTAACAGCCACCAGCAGGTAAGTCAAAAGCTGCAGCTTAAGCCCGTAATACACCTCGGTTAAAGTAAGCCAGGCCCCCCCCGATTTATAATCAATAACCAGTACATATTGCTGACCATCATGTTCCACTGTGTCCAGACGGTCAATCTGTCCGACCACTTCCAGTTTTGTTCCCGGCAATGTCAGTTCCAACGGCGGTAAAGCACCCGCCCCCCGTCCAAATGACTGCTCAAAAGCTGTTGGTTTAAACTTGCTCACTTGTGCCCAGGCGGCTAAGCGGGTTACCGCACGGACAGCCCGGCGGGTTAACCGGGTTACCAAGTGCTCATGCTGTTTACTGCTTAATAAAATTTCGTTTTGCAAGCGGGGAGCCAGCTCGGTCACGATAGCGCCGCACAACTCAACAATCTGGCTCTGGGTGACATCTGCCCAGCTCAGGCCAAGTTCAGCCAGTCTGTCGCCAAACAGTTTCAGAACGGCATGCAGGAACTGCCCTAAATCAGGCGCTTGCAGCCGGTATACAGCCCGCTCCTTGAGCCCCAGACCATATTGGGAAAAATGTTTGAAAGGACAGGAACGAAATGCCTCAAATCTGGTCACGCTGCCCCGTAAAATACCATTTTTAACATATAACCGGGCAGGCAAACCAGCTGGTAACCGGTCAAGTTGATTGTGGTGAAACAGGCCCCCCAGGGCTGCCGTCAGCGGCTCTCGCCAGCGCGGCTGCTCTCGTGCCCAATTGTATACATCCCACCATTTATGACTAATCCGGCCTGTCTGTTTATACAAGCGGAGCGCACCTGTTAGCGCGGCTAATGACCGTTCCGGACGAGCCAGATACTCAGCTTCCCGCCCCGGAGGCGGTTCAACAGGCAAAGCGATGGGTTTTGCACCGGTAATTTCTTTAAGCCTTCTTACAATGGATGACGGCGCTAATGCCTTGCCTTCGGCGTCGGCCAGCGGATAGCTAATCCAAAGATGCATACTGGCCCTGGTCAACGCTGTATATACCAAAAACTGCTCGGCGAAAATATCGGCAACAGCCCCGCCGCCCAGTTCCAGCCCCAGCTGTTTTAAAAGTTCCCGGTCGCTGTCACTTAACAGCCCTTCATCCCGGCGACGGCACGGCAAAGCGCCATCAGTTGCCCCGGGAACAAATGCCGCCTTTATTTTCAGCCGCCTGGTTCTCTCCAACGCAGCAATTGTAACATAATCTAAGCCTGGCGGAATAAGACTTAACGTTGTCCCCTCCAGTCCCTCGCTTACAATGGCGGCAAACTCCTCCAGTGTCAGCGGCTGATCACCGAAAGTATCGACGATCTGATCGAAAAGCTCCACCACTTTTGGCCAAAGCTGTTCATGTTCCCGCGCCTGCTCCAGATCTCCGGCTGATTCAGCAGCGGACGCCCAGGCAACAAGTGTGTCCGGCACTCCAATCTCAGTTAAAAATCCATATACCGCTTGTACCAACTCTACCGGCGGCAGCCCTTGCCTGACAGCAGGTACCAGCTTTTCTGCCAATTTCACCAATTCAGCCGTGCTCCGGCAGCGAATATCATTAATTTGTTCCAAATACTCCTTGGCTGCGACGTCAGGCTCAACGCCCGCCCCTTCATCCTCAGCCAGGGAATACTGCCGCCGAAAGGGCCAGGCTTCCGGATTTGTCCAGCGTGAACCTCGAATACCAAATTCCAGGCAATAGTTTTCCAAAACGTCAACTTCATCCCGGGTAACCGGGAACAAGTCGGTCTTTAAACAACGGAATACCGGCTCATAGCTCCATTTTTCCAGTACGACATCAAAGGCTGACCGTACCAGCTCCGACAACGGGTGATGCACTGCCGGCCTGCTGCTGTCGCTAAAAAACGGTATGTTATAGTCTGTTAGTACAGCCGCCAGCAGCTCGGCATAGTTCTCGGTATCCCGGACAAGAATAGCCATATCCCGCCACCTCAGGCCCTCTTCCCGGCTGAGCCGTATGAGCTCACAGGCCATGGCCTCAGCTTCTGTCCTGCGGTTAGCGGCTTCGGCTATGGTAAAGCTATCATCAGCCGCTATCGCTGTACCCGTTTTTTTTCCGCTAAAGAACTGCTGCTCAATAGCCGCAAGCACCGGCCGCTTAAAGCGATGCGGTACAGGCAGTTCCCGCTCTAAAATCTCGGCATTCAAGCTTGACGCCAGTTTCTTAACCTTGTTATACGTCTCCCACTGTCTGTGAAATAAGGACTCTTCATGGGCGTGGTGCGGATCGTCAGGCATGTCCAAACAACTTGTAACTGTAACAGACTCAGCCGTCTGCAAAATAGCAGCAATTACAGCATATTCCTGGGGAGTAAACCAGGTAAAGCCGTCAATCCACACCTCAGCCTGGTTTAACAGCGTAGACTCCGGGATTTTTTCGACCAATAAATTAAGATAGTCCTCCGAGTCAATGTAGCGCCCTGCCAGAAAATCTTCGAATCCCTGATATAAGAGCGCTAAGTCATGAATTTTACCAGCCAACACCTGACTACCCTGGCACTCTTTTGCATTGGCTTTTGCCGCCAGCATCTCAGGGACTATGCCGTAGGTCTTGAATTCCTTAACAAGCCCCTCCACAGTCGCCGCAAAACTCTTTTCCGACGCCGCCCGGGACAACAGTTTGAAATTAGGTTTATTCTCCATTAATAGCCGGCTAAACACCATGCGTTTGCCCAATTCCGAAATTGGAGGCCTGACCGCACCGCCGGTTTCATTAAGCACCCGGTGCGCCAGACGGCGAAAACCTACTACATGCGCCCGCATAAAGCCGTTTTCCGGACATGCGGCAGCTAAGGCCCGCTCAACCTCATAGGTAGCCTGCTCAGGCACGATAAAAATAAGCGGCTGGCCGTCAGGCGACTCGGCCAGCCGTGTTAAAATTTCCTCAAAACACTGCCAGGTCTTACCGTATCCGGCTCGACCTAAAATAAAGGTAAGCTTCAAAAGCCGTCCCTCCTATAGCGGTTTTCAACAAGCCCGCAGAATATAGCAACAAGCGCCGGATCAAACTGACTGCCAGCCTGTCGCCTTAGTTCGGCGACAGCCGCCTCAGCAGGTAACGCCTTCCGGTAAGGCCGGTCACTAGTCATAGCGTCATAGGCATCGGCAACGGCAATAATCCTGCATTCCAAAGGAATTTCCTCACCCTTTAGGCCGATGGGATAGCCGTTTCCATTCCACCATTCATGGTGTTTTAAAATAAAATCGGCGATGGGAATCAAGTCTGAGATCGACTGGGCAATGCGATAGCCAATATCTGCGTGCCGCTGCATTTCAACCTGTTCTTTCAAGGTAAGCGTCCCTGCCTTAAACAAAATCCGGTCAGGAATACCCACTTTGCCAATATCGTGGAACTGAGCCAACAGCTTAATATCATCAATCCGCCGTTCCGACAATTCCAGCGTAAACGCCAAATCTCCGGCGAAGAGCTGCATCCTGTCACCATGACCCTCAGTTATGAAGTCACGCACTTCCAGCGCTTTGATCAGCGCTTTAACAATGGCGCTGCGGGTACTGCGGCTGCGATGCAGCTTTTCCCGATACATATTGTCGTCGGCTTCCCGAAACAACTCATCCATATGTATTGCAGCGCCGTCTCCACTGCCACCGACAGCATAGCCCACAGACATACTTAGCGGCAACTCCAAATGGCCGACATTATACATGTCAACCGCATTGCGCAATTTATCGCATATATCTTCTAATAGCTCACTGTCAGCATCAGACAGCAGTATAGCAAACTCATCTCCGCCTATTCTAGCTGCAATATCGCTGCTACTTATATTGGCTTTAATAATCTCAGCAGCCGCATTGAGCAGACAATCTCCCTGCTCATGTCCCAAGGTATCGTTAATCAGCTTAAGTCCGTCAACATCGCATAAAATAATGCCAACTATCTTTTGCTTGGCAGTTTCCAGTCTCGCCATTTCGCGTTTAAAATAAGCCCGGTTGTATAACCCGGTTAATGCATCATGATAACTAATATACTGTAGTTTTTTTTCAAACAAACGGCGTTCCGCCAACTCCTGCTGGAGAGCAGTATATAACTTCGAGTTTGTCAGCGCAATGGACGCCAAATCGGCAAACCTGCTGAGAACATTACATTCTTCTATACTAAATTCCTTGGCATCGATATGCCCTAGGCCGATTATACCGACTAATTGACCATTGGCTTTAAGCGGCATACCGATGACAGAATATAGAGGCTCGTATTCTGTTCCCGCCATGCGCATAGGCCAGGATGAATAGTTATTAACAATACAGGTTTCGCCGGTTAAAAGTACTTGCCCCATAACCCCAAAACCAGGAGTAATAACGTTACCCACATGACCAACATAAAAACCTAACGCAACTTTTAACGTAAACTCGTTGGTGACTTCATCAAGCAAAGCGACAAAACCATTTTCTGTACCAACAAGATCTCCGGCCTGCCGTATCATACTCTCAAGCAATTCCCTTGTCTCAAGGTTATTCATAAGCGCCAATGCCGTATTATGCAAAGCATTAAGATATGCATTTTGGCGATAGATATCGGCCATAATTCATCCCTGTCTTTCCAAGGTTCTCTTTCTCACTGCCAGAATTATGCTGTATTATTCGCCGCTATCAACCAGTTTCCTGCTGGATAAATATGTAAAGATTTATTTTCCTGCGTACATTTTTTGGAGCATTCGACTCACCTGGTCAGGAGTTGCCGGCACAGGGTTGACACGAGTAGAACCTTTGAGGCAGTTAGCCACCAACTGTTCAAATCCTTCTCTAAATTGAGCCTCTCTAATACCGGCTTGGGCCAGGTTCTCCGGAATAATCAGTAGTTGATTAAGCTCTTTGACGGCAGCTATAAACTGCTGCCACCCCTTCCGTCCGATACTTTGTGCCAATTCATCAAGCCGGGAGGCAACCGTGCTGTCCTGCGCGTTATGTTCAAGCACATAAGGCAAAGCAATAGCATTAAGCAGGCCGTGCCCCAAGTTAAATTTGCCGCCAAGAGCATGAGAAATACCGTGAGCCATACCCAAACCAGTATTGTCAAAGGCCAAGCCGGCAATACACTGATAGTAATGTACTTTTCCCCGGCTTTCTTCGGTCTTTTCCTTAAATGAAACCGGCAGCCAGGCAAATAGGCCGGCAACCGCGCCTTGTGCCAAACAGCTGGTAAATTCATCGGAGTTTTTATTGATATAACTTTCCACAGCATGTGTGACTGCATCCATACCTGTCTCAGCCACAACATTGTCAGGCATCGTCATAGTTAAATCGGCATCAAGAATAGCCAAATCTGGAATAAAGGCCGGTGTTTTCAACCCAACTTTTAAGTCAATTTCGCGAAAAGTAATAACTGCTGCTTTGGTTACCTCAGTCCCTGTGCCGGAAGTGGAAGGAACAGCAATAAACCTCAGATTTTTGCGGGCGGACGGTAATTCGCCGGCCTGCGCTCTGGCAAAATCCAATTCCGGGTAGTCATAAAACAAAGCCATTACTTTAGCAGCATCAATCGATGAACCACCGCCCACAGCTACTAAAACGTCCGGTTCAAATTCCCGCATCTTAACTAATCCATCCAATACGGTCTGGGTATCAGGATTTTTACTAATGCCGCCATACACTAGGGTCTGACAGCCAATATCGTGTAAAATTGTCTCTATCTTAGCGATAACGCCCGAGTTTTGCATTGCACTGCCACCGGTGACAATAAAAGCACGCTTAGCATTACTGTTACCAAGCTCAGCAATAGAACCACAGCCGGTAATAATGGCCTGACCGCCTAACATAATCTTTTTCATCAACATCTACTCCTTATTTTAGCGGTAATAGATTATTAATACTTCTATCCTATAAATATTGGCTGGAAAAGACAAAAATACCTGCCTATAAAAGAAAAAGCTGTACCAGCAGTTCGCTGATACAGCTTTAGGCAGCTTACTTATTGTGGCTTTTTGCCAAACCATTTTTCGTAGATTTTAGCATATTCGCCATTTTGTTTTATATCATCAAGTGCTTTGTTGATTTTTCCGGCTAATTCGGTGTTTTTCTTGGCTACAGCAATACCGTATTCTTCGGCATTCAGAACCTCGCCTACCAGTTTAGCGTCTTTATTACCGCCTTGGGCTAAGTAGTATTCATTTACCGGCAAATCGTTAACAACGGCATCGGTACCGCCGGCTTTTAACTCAAGATAAGCTTCGGAGGCACTATTAAATTCCCGAACTTTAGCGTCTTTAATCTTCTTGGCTTCTTCGGCACCAGTAGTGCCAATTTGCACGGCAAGACGTTTGCCTTCTAAGTCCTTAAAGCTCTTAATGGTATTGTTATCAGATTTTACTACAATGGATAAACCGGATTTGTAGTAAGGTTTAGAGAAGTTCACTTTCTTAGAACGTTCATCCGTAATGGTCATAGCCGACGCAATTACGTCAATTTGGCTGCCCTCCAGTGCCGGAATCAGGCCGTCAAAGCCAGTATTGACAATTTGCACTTCCATTCCCATTTGTTTGCCGATGGCTTTCATCAAGTCGACGTCAAAACCGGTGTAATCTTTGCTCTTTTCCTCTTGGAACTCAAATGGAGGGAAAGTAGCCTCGGCACCTACTTTGAGAACTTTGGCAGCAGGCTGAGCTTGTTGACTGCCGCCGCAGCCGGCAAGACCTAATGTCAGCACGAATACGGATAAAATAGCAAAAGCAATCCATTTTTTAGACATAATACATACCCCTTTCGTATACACAATCCTTTTATAATTATACAAAACTTAGCCATTTCCCGCCAAGCTCCACAAACAGCCGAAATAAACAGAAAAACAGACACTTGCTTGAAGAAACGCCTGTCTTATCTCTTTTCCTAATGATTGTAATTAAGCGGAATTTCTATCAGCGGCTTGACGCCCAGCCCACTTGTACTTTTGCGGTGCACAAGCGAAAATCAGGAGTGACTACTATCCTGGATTAATCGCGCTAACTCCTGATAGTACACCAATTGATCTTGAAATAATATTCGGGTTAGGCCGCTGGGAGAAGGTACCACAAAGTCGATAACCCCCTCCACAATTCCCACCGGCTGCAGCCCGCAGCGAACACCAGATTGCTTAGCAAATTCGCGGTAAACGCCTACCCCGGCAAAACAAGCAATAGCCGGCTTATACAGTAGCAGTTTTTCTTTAAGCTGCTCGCGGCCGATGTGATATTCTTCTTTCGTTATCTCCGCCGCTGTCCTGCTGGGGCGAGCCACAATATTAGTAATTCCATATCCGTAACGCAAAAGCGTACTATCTTCTTCAGGCTTAAGCTGGTACGGCGTTAACCCGGCTGACGCCAGCAGCTTCCAGAATTTGTTGGAGTAACCGGCAAAGTGATGCCCGGTTTCCGCCGACCGGCATCCTGGGTTAAACCCGATAAATACAACAGAAATACCGGGAGCTAGTATATCCGGTACCGGTCTCATAATATGATACCATCCCTTTCCCTGATACTTTGTCCTATTTGTCCGGCCTTTAAGGTAAAGATACTAATTTCCGCCGGACAGCCAATTCTCAGTGGCAACCAGTGACCGGTACCAACACTGACATACCCATAGGAACCGCCCTCACGAAACATACCGCGCATATATTTATACTCTACCGGTAATAGTGATCTGCCAAAAATAGCTACCTGTCCGCCATGCGTATGCCCGGCCAATGATAACGGCACACCGGCAGCGAAGGAATTATTAAAAAAATCCGGATGATGGGCTAAAAAGACAGTAAATGCTCCTGTCGGAATACCTTTAACGGCTTGCGCAAAATATTCCTGCCGTTTAGCCTCCTGTTCTTGTTTATTTTTGCCCCAGGGGTAATCCACTCCGGCCAGGTAAAGACCCTTGCCTACCGTTTGATTGCTATTTTCCAATACAGCAATCGGGCTGTTCGCCAGTGCTCTGCGGATGCGGTTGATATCCCGGAAATACTCGTGGTTACCCCAGCAGTAAAAAATTCCATGCGGCAACAGTGGCTGAAAAGCCGTCAACCGCTCCATTGTTGGTGACAACAAATCCAAATCATCCACTAAATCGCCCGTAATGGCCAACAGCTGCGGCTCCTCTTTTTTAACCAGAGCCAACACTTTATCCAATCTGCTCATGCCAAAAAACGGTCCTATATGAGTATCGCTGATTTGAGCAATTTTAAAACCATCTAACGCTAGGGGTAATTGCGGAAAGGCTAGCGTATATCTGTTAATAACCATATGAGTATCTCCCCCGATTACTCCATAGGCACTGACCGCCATCGGCACCGCAGGAACGGCAGCCACAAACCCTTGCAAAAACTGGCGCCGGGTTATACCCGTAGGCTCATCCGGGGCCGAGGCTTGCCGCCTATCCGCGTTTCTTGTGACGGTAAACTTCCTGACAATAAGCCTGCCAACATGGCCAAGCAGCAGAACTAGGAGCATAAATACCAAACCAACCATCCATACATATGCCGCATAAATAAAGTATCGAAACCAGTCGCCGGGGAAACCGCCGGCCGGACGCAGCCACCTGCTAAAAATAAGAACGCCTACAGTCATAGCAGTAATACTCCAATAGGCATAGCGTACCTTTTTCCCGGCATACGCAGCATGCCATTTAGGTAAAAGTCGCCCTCCCAGCCACATAATTCCCGCTAACAGCAAAAAAATAACCAACATCGCAAAATAAGACGGTCCGTGTTGCATGTATACCTCCAATCGGCACAACTCTCAGTTCCTTGCCACAAATGCTACTTTATATAGTTTTTCCCTAAAATACTTTTAGTATAGTCGATGACCGGCAAAAAGAAAAGGTAAGAAAAAGGCGTCTATTTTTCCTTATCCGAAAAATAGACGCCGAAATATTAAAGAGTTAGGGTTTCTGCCTTTTTGCGATTATCAAACCTGGTCTTTAGTTTATCAATTAACAAATAAACCAACGGCACAATAATCAATGTTAACAACGTCGAAGTAATCAGGCCGCCAACCAAAACTACCCCCATAGACTGGCGCAGTTCAGCACCGGCACCAATACCCAAAGCGATAGGCATCATACCAAAGATCATAGCGGCTGTTGTCATAAGAATAGGACGCAGCCGGACCGAACCCGCTTCAATTAACGCATCCCGAACACCCATACCTTGTCCACGCAGGGTATTTGTGTAGTCAACCAACAAAATAGCGTTTTTGGTTACCAGGCCCATGAGCATGATTACCCCGATAAGCGACATGATATTGAGCGTTTGTCCGGCAATTAACAGACCAAGAATAGCGCCGATAAACGAGAACGGCAGTGACAGCATGATGGTAAACGGATGGACAAAGCTTTCAAACTGAGCGGCCAGCACCATGTATATGAGAGCTATGGCTAGCGCCAGCGCAGCCGCAATCTCTTTAAAGGAGTCTTGCATAGTTTGGGCCGACCCAACAAATTTATAGGAATATCCTAGTGGTAAATCTATACTTGGCATAAGTTTTGTAACCTGATTAATGATGTCACCGGCAGATACACCAATTGCATTGGCATAAACAACCACCTGCCGTTGACGGGCTTCCCGGTTGATTTGATTAGGACCGGCCGAGAGGTGGATATCAGCAACGTCCCCCAACCGGACAAAGCTGCCGGTTTTGCTGGCTATCCGGAGATTGGCCACATCTTCCATACCCAAACGGCCTTCGGCTGCTACCTGCACCCGAATGTCATAATCACTGTCGCCAACATTATAACGATTACGGGTAGTAGCACCCATAAACGCCATCTGTACCGTGCTGGCCACTGTTGTGGCATCTAGTCCGGCATCACTTACCCGGGTAGGATTAAGCCGAACTTCAACTTCCGGCACCGATTGTTCGGTAGAAATGTCAACGTCAGCAGCACCAGGGATCTCCTTAATTTTCTCAGCCAGCACCTGGGCATTCTGCATCAGGACATCAAGGTCAGCACCCCTAATTGCTACCTGCACCGGTCTTGACTCACCCCGCCCAATACCTTGACCTGTCTGTACAGATATTTTTAAATTACCGACACCCTGAAACTTGAGCCTGAGTTCATCCATAATTTTGTTCAAGGAACGCTTCCGTTCCTGAGCCGGTACAAGTCGTACACCAATCGTGGCTTTATACGTCTGATTGCCTGAACCGATTGTCACATACGAACTTTGCAGTTCACTGCCAAGTGCCAACACTTCCTGCTCGACAGGAATAGTCAGTTCAGTCATTTTCTCAAGTGATGTTCCCGGTGGCGCAGATAATACTACGTTAAACTCACCCGAATCATAGGTTGGCTGAAACTCAGTACCCAAAAACGGCAACAACAGGCCGTTGATAAACAACGATAACACCGCCAGCGCTACCAGTTTCTTCGGCCGTTCCAACGCCCAGGCAAGAGTGCGGCGATAGACGTGCTGCAGTTTTTGGAACCCCTGCTCAAATTTAGCTAACCCGTTCTCCAACCAGCGCCCTAAGGCAGATGAGCCCCCGAATCCATGTCCCGCCTTTAACCAGTAAGCCGACAAGGTGGGCGTCAGTGTGAAAGCAACAAATAGCGAAAACGCTACAGCAAACGCAACTGTTAAACCAAATTGTTTAAAAAACTGACCGACAATACCTGTCATACTGCCTACAGGCACGAATACGGCTAGAATTGATAGTGTCGTTGCCAGAACGGCCAAGCCGATTTCCGCCGTACCCTCTTGTGCTGCAACTAACGCCGGCTTACCTTGTTCCATATGGCGATAAATATTTTCAATAACAACAATGGCATCGTCAATTAAAATACCTACGGCCAGGCTAAGCCCCATGAGCGACATATTATTCAGGGTAAAGCCCATGGTTTTCATCATAAAGAAGGTAGCCACTACCGAGGTAGGAATAGCGATAGCGCCAATAATTGTTGCCCGTGTATTCTGCAAAAACAGGAAGGTTATGATTATGGCGAGCAAGCCGCCAAATACCAGCGACGTCAAAACATCATGCACACTATCGTTAATATATAATGAGCTGTCCCGGGTTATTTGCACCTTAACATCCTGTGGCAAAGTCGTTTGCAGGTTGTCTACGGCCGCCTTTACCCGGTTAGCTACATCGACGGTATTGGTTCCTGACTGCTTCTGTACCGATACCAACACACTAGGCACGCCATTGGCCCGGGCAATCGTCCGGGCTTCTTCCAAACCGTCCACAACATTAGCCACATCATTAAGCTTAATGAGACGCCCATCCTGATTGGCAACAATAATATTCCGGATATCCTCAATATCCTTGTATTTGCCAATTGTTCGCACCGTCAGGTCGGTGCCTTTTTCGATAACATGACCACCAGGAGCGTTAAGGTTTTGGGAATTAACGGCATCCAACACCTGGCTCATAGTGATTTTGTAAGCTTCCAGTTTTTTGGAATCCACTTGTACTTGGATTTCGCGGCCGGCAGCACCATATACACTAACATCGGCTACCCCGTCAATTCGTTGCAATTCGTCTTTTACCACATCAACTGCCAATTTACGAATTTCCGCCGGGCTTTTGCTATCCGATGATAAGCTCATAAACAGCACTGCCTGGGAACCGATGTCAAACCGCTGAATAACCGGCTCATCCACTTGGTCTGGCAGCCGTTTGCGAATAGCTGCCACTTTCTCGCGGACTTCGTTTGCTGCCAGCTTTGCGTCGGTTCCATATTCAAATTCTATGATAACCTGAGATACACCCTCCCGGGTTACCGACGATAAATTCTTAATCCCGGATAACGCACTTACAGCATCTTCCACCGGTTTGGTTATCAGACTCTCGACTTCTTCCGGTGAAGCGCCGGTATAGCTTACCGATATGGTCACAATGGGAAAATCGACATCAGGATTGAGGTCAATACCAAGTGATGGGTATGCTTTTAGACCAAACACCACCAGCAGCATGACCAGCATAACCGTAAATACCGGCCTCCTGATAAAGGTGGCAATTGCATTCATTACTTAACACCGCTCTCTATAGGCGTAATTGCCATACCATCCTTGATTTTGTTCTGACCAGCCATAACAATGGTATCGCCAGGAACGACACCTTCCAGAACTTCCGCCCAGCCGTCGCTGATAAAGCCGAGCTTAAGCGTACGTTGCTGTACTTTATTATCTGCTGTTACAACAAACACGGTTTTCTGATCTTCTTTAAGCACCAATGCACTTTCCGGCACAGCAATTACCCCCTGATGCACTTTTGCCGGTACAGCAGCCTTAGCAAACATGCCGGACTTCAGTACTCCCTGTTCATTAGGAATGGTAATTTCAGCGGTGAAAGTCCGCGCCGGCGTAGCGGCACTTGGAGAAAGCCGTGTAATAGTCCCTGTAAATTCCTGGCCTCCCAGAGCGTCAACGTTTACCTTAACATTACTGCCAACAGACAAATCATCAATTTGTGATTCACCGACAGTAGCTTTAGCCAATAAGGTAGTGGTATCAGCGACAGTGACAATAGCAGAACCTGCCCTTATATAGGTACCGGCCTGTACAAACCGCTTGGTTACTACCCCTCGTTTTGGCGCCGCTACAGTTGCGTTATTAAGTTTTTCTTCGAGAAGCATAACATTTCCCTGAGCAGCCCGGACTTGTCCAGCAGACAAGTCACGTTTAGTACGGGCTGTATCTAGCACCTGCGCGGAAACCGCCCCCTGTTCGGCGAGTACTGAGTACCGGCGATAATCCAATTCGGCCTGTTCCAAGCCGGACTGAGCAGCCATTAAATTACCTTCCGCCTGTACTACCTGAGCAGCCAACTCAGTGGTATCCAACGTGGCAATTACCGTGCCGGCATCAACGATATCGCCTTCATTTACATTGAGCGTATTGATCCTGCCGTCAACTTTTGCTGAAATATCGGCACTCCAAACAGGCTCCAAATTTGCGGGAAACACCATTAGCGGCGTTAGATCACGGCGGCTAACCTGCGCAACTTCAACCGTGGTCGCCGGAATCTTGGCTAGTTGGTTAGCCCGCGCCTTGTTACCGGCAACATTGGCATAAATGCGATAGCCGACAATACTAGTTAAGGCTAATACAATAGCTAACCCCACAGCTAACCGCTTTTTATTTGCAAACAGCATGATATCATCCTTTCGCTAAACTTTAAAACTTTTATCCGATAACTAACCCGCTCGAAGGCTCCCGCTTTTTCCAAACGGAACTTATACCCCTACGGGTGCAGGCGAGTGCCTAAGTTCCTGGATAAGGACAACAAACCTTTAGTAGGAGTTAAAACCCCAACTGAAGCTAAGTCTACTTAATTAACTGACTACCTAGTCAGATTAGTATTATATCAATTATTTGCGAAAATTGATATACAAAAATCAAGAAACTGCTATATCAAAACAGCAGTTTCTTATGGTAATAATATTATTTTTTGGTATTAGCGGTATATTTAGTCATTTCGCATCATACGGCATATATTATAAGAGTCTGCAAAAGGGGGGTCTTTATGGCTGTACCTTCAATAGCGATTATTGATGCCATTTTTAGTGATATTAATGCCGTTGTTCCCAACTTTACTTCTCTGGTTAGTTCCTACCGGCTTCTTGTCGGCTCCGCAGAAGAAATTCAGCGTACCCCCGGCGTGCCTTTTGAGATATTTGAGCGAGCCGTTATCCGCTACGACCGGGCTGGGACGCTTATTGATATTTTACTGGAACTATTGTGTTGTAAAATTGCCTTTAGCAGCCAGTTTCTAGCCGTTACCTGTGCACCGGTTGACATTTTCAGACTCTTATTTCTCAACACGTGCGTTGATGATGACCCTAGCCGCACGGCCGAAGAAATTATAGTTCTGGAATTATTGCGTCAAGCCTTGGGCCGCAACTGTGTTGACCGGGGCTGCTTCGGGCCGCCGCCGGAAGGCATAACTCCACCGCATCCGCCGGATCCACCACCCAAGGCACCAGATCCATCACCCAAGCCACCAGATCCGCCGCCTAAACCAACTGCTCCACCTGCACCATTCCTCATCCAAAGTGATTTCGAACCAACAGCAGAGCTGCAAACCGAAATAAGCCAGCTAGGTTCCATTACCAGCCCACTCACGCGCCGTCATATTTAGCAAACCCTCCACTTAATCGCACCGCATTCCAGCCTTTTTGTACAAATCATAAAAGTGATGGGTAGGTCCAGCACCTTTACCCATCGATAATGAATGCTCAATAGCCCCCGTAATATACGCTTTAGCTGCGGCTACCGCATCCGCCGCCGCCAGCCCCCGACTTAAATTGGCTGCAATCGCTGACGACAGTGTGCAACCTGTCCCATGGGTATTCTTTGTGACAATTCTCCGTGCGTCTAAATAGACGAAACTATGCCCATCAAATAAAATATCAATCGAATCGCCTTCCAGATGTCCACCTTTCATAAGTACGCTCTGTGGACCCAGCGCAAATATCACCCGGGCGGCCTCTTCCATATCGGCTAAAGTAAAAATTGACCGGCCGGTAATAACCTCTGCCTCTGGAATGTTCGGAGTAACAACCGCAGCCAACGGCAAAAGCTCCCGCACCAGTGTAGCCTCAGCGGCCGGATTAAGCAAATGATAACCGCTTGAAGATACCATAACGGTGTCGGCAACAATATTTCTCGCCCCCCACTCTCTGAGTTTGGCGGCAATTGTTGTGATTGAATCACTTTGTGAAACCATCCCTATTTTAACTGCGGCAACATCAATATCCGAAAAAATGGCATCCATTTGCTTGGCAATCATGTCTGGCGTAATGTCCTGAACCGCAAAAACGCCTTGTGTATTTTGAGCCGTTACGGCAGTTATAACACTCAAACCAAACACGCCATGAGCGGCAAAGGTTTTGATGTCAGCCTGGATTCCGGCGCCGCCGCTGGAGTCCGAACCGGCAATTGTTAATACATTTTTCATATTTCACCTCGTAAAAGTTCAGCTATGCTGCAAATACATAGCTTGTGCCAAATTCCTTGGTAAAGACACTGGCACAAGCTATGTATTTGCTTATTTTTACCACCATTCAGACTGCAGTTTGTCCACAAATCCTCCGGTAATAATGGCGAACTAATAAGATACCTCTGGATTATATCACACCGCTTCTGTGTAAGATAGTGCCGCTGTATTTCAAATTACGCCTAGCAACCCAAAACATTATACATATACCGGCAATATATAAATTATTAGTCCTATTCACCAGCTTCCCCAGTATGGTTACCTAATTATAATATCGTAATCCTCCTGGTAAATCCTATACCAAAGGGTAATTTATATGCTTACTTTTTTTAATTTTCGAAATAATTTCGACAGGTCTGCATAAAGTCAATTAAGGTCAAAAAGTCAGAAAAGGTTAGATTTATTGCGTCCGGTTCCCTCCTTTTACTAAAACTGGGCTACTTGGCGTAAAATAGGCTTAAGCTGGCATTTACCAGACTCCATTAAATTACCGCTTTCTGCTACTATTAAATTATAAAAATCATCATATTATATCCCAGTATCTTTCATATTTTAGGAGGTACCATCATGCATAATGAAAAATATACACAAAAAGTCTTAGCTGCTTTGCAGACTGCGCAGCAATTAGCCGCCCTCAATTACAATCAGGAATTAACTGCCAAACATTTAGCCTTGGCACTTGTTAAAGATGCCGAGGGAATTATGGCCTTTCTCTTGTCTAAGCTGCAGGTAGATGTCCGTCTGCTGACAGCAAAACTGGAACAGCTAGTAGCCGCTCTGCCCTCTGTGCGCGGCCAAGACAGCGGTCTCAGAATGAATACTGCTATGATGCGGGTATTGGCCTTAGCTGAAAAACACGCTAATACTATGAAAGACGAATATATCAGTGTGGAACACTTACTTATGGCAATTGCCGAAGATGGTGACAGCGACCTGGTGGCGGCCTGCCGTGACTTCGGCCTGACCAAAAGCCGGATTCAAGAGGCGATTTCCGAGTTCCGGCGCGGGCAGACAATTACGAGCGATAATCCGGACGAAAATCTACAGGCTCTTAACAAATACGGCCGCGACTTAACCGAACTGGCTCGTCAGGGAAAACTTGACCCGGTTATCGGCCGGGACGAAGAAATCCGCCGGGTTGTTGAAATCCTGTCCCGCCGCACAAAGAATAATCCCGTACTTATCGGCGAACCCGGTGTCGGCAAGACGGCAATTGTGGAGGGACTGGCCAGACGTATCATTGCCGGCGACGTACCAGAAAATCTGAAAAACAAAACGGTCTACTCCCTTGACCTCGGTTCTATGGTAGCCGGCGCCAAATTCCGCGGCGAGTTTGAAGAACGCCTAAAAACAGTGTTATCCGAGATTGCCAAATCCGAAGGAAAAATCGTTCTTTTTATTGATGAATTGCATACTGTAGTCGGCGCCGGAGCCGCCGAAGGCGCTATGGATGCCGGAAATATATTGAAACCCATGCTGGCACGTGGTGAACTCAGATGTATTGGCGCTACTACACTGAACGAATACCGCAAACACATCGAAAAAGATACTGCCTTAGAACGCCGGTTTCAACCGGTTATGGTTAACCAACCTAACACCGAAGACACAATTTCCATATTACGCGGCCTAAGGGAACGTTACGAAGTACACCATGGTGTAAAAATAAAAGACGCCGCCCTGGTAGCTGCAGCCGTTTTATCAGACCGCTATATTTCCGACCGGTTTCTGCCGGATAAAGCCATTGATTTGGTCGACGAAGCCGCAGCCAAGCTGCGTACCGAAATTGACTCCATGCCCAGCGAGCTTGATGAAGCACTCCGCCGCATCATGCAGCTAGAAATTGAGGAACAAGCTCTAAAAAAAGAAACAGACCATGCTTCCAAAGATCGTCTTGAGCGTATACGCCAGGAACTTGCCGGGCTTAAAGAACAGGCTGATGCGTTAAAAGCGCAATGGCAGTTGGAAAAACAAGCAATTGTCCGCCTGCGGAACCTTAAGGAAGAAATTGAAGCCACCCGCACCCAGATGGAGGCAGCCGAACGGGCTTATGACTTGAACCGGCTGGCTGAGCTTAAGTATGGCCGCTTGCCCGAGCTAGAGAAAAAGCTCAAGACGGAAGAAGAACAACTAACCTATAACCGCTCTCACAAAACTATGCTAAAAGAAGAAGTGGATGAAGACGATATTGCCAAAGTAGTCAGCCGCTGGACAGGCGTTCCTGTCACTAAGCTTATGACCGGAGAACGGGAAAAACTAGTGAATTTAGAATCCATCCTACACCAGCGGGTAATTGGGCAAGATGCCGCCGTCACTGCCATCAGTGAAGCCATAATCCGGGCCCGCGCCGGCATTAAAGACCCCAACCGCCCGATTGGCTCCTTCATCTTCCTTGGTCCTACCGGGGTAGGCAAAACCGAACTGGCCAAGACCCTGGCGGAAGTACTGTTTGATGACGAACGCAGCATGATTAGACTGGATATGAGCGAGTACATGGAAAAACACGCGGTGGCTCGTCTTATCGGCGCACCACCCGGCTATGTCGGCTATGAGGAAGGCGGTCAACTAACGGAAGCCGTCCGTCGCCGCCCCTATAGCGTTATCCTGCTGGATGAGGTGGAAAAAGCCCATAACGACGTATTCAACGTGCTGCTGCAAATTCTTGATGACGGGCGCCTAACAGACAGCAAAGGCCGTACTGTAGATTTTAAAAACACTGTCATTATTATGACCTCCAATCTTGGCTCCCACGAAATTCTGAATAACGAATTTTCTGTTGCCAGTGAACGGGTGCTGGAGCTCTTGAAACTGCATTTCCGCCCCGAATTTTTGAATCGTATTGATGATATTATCGTATTTAATGCGCTTACCGCCAAACAAGTGGGCGCCATTGCTGCCATAATGCTGGAAAACTTGAATAAACGCCTGCAAAAACAACTTGCAATCGGCCTGGAATGGGATGACAAAGCTCTCGACCTGCTTGCCCAGGAAGGCTATGATCCGCAATTTGGGGCCAGACCCCTTAAACGCCTTATCAGCCGTTTAGTAGAAACAGAGCTTAGCAAAATGATTATCCGCGGCGAAGTACCGGAAGGCAGCAAAGTTCGGATAAGCGCCGCCGGAGGCAAACTACAGCTAGCAGTAAACAACGGCTGAATGTAATTCTGCTCCCCCCCCATTATATAAGTGCTGTCTCTAAAGTAGGTTTGATCCGCTTTGAGACAGCACCTTGTATTTGTTACAAAAAACGAGCCAGCATAAAATGAAATGCTGGCTCGTTATAACTAGTATTAACTATTCCTTCTCGATTGTAGCTGCAACACATTCTTCAGGATAAATCATATCATCAGGAGCTACGTTACACCGTTTTGCCCAAGGATAATAAAGGGCGGCAGTAACAAGTAAGCCAACAATCCAGGAAATATCAGTACCACCTAACATCTTGGTAATCGGACCTGTGTACATGGCTGTAGCCAAAAACGGGATTTGGACCAGTACACCAGTGATATAGGAGACAAGAGCAGGTGCGTTCCATCTCCCATAGCGACCGTCTGGATCATATAAAGCAGGAATATCAATTTTTTCTTTTGAAATCCAATAATAGTCAATAAGATTAACAGAACTCCACGGTGTAAACACCGACAGTATAAGCAAGACGAAGTTTTTAAAGAGATTAAGTAAATCTTTGCTAGCAAAGATAGCAATACAGACCGTAGCTGTGAGCATGGCTATTATGAAAAGAGTACGCTGGGTTTTCGATGCAGTATTTTTACCACTAAGCGCTGTAGTGATTGTCAACATTGACATGAAAGAACCGTAGGCATTAAGCGTATTGACTGTTAGTTTGCTGGTGATGATAGCCAGGTAGATCAAGATAGCAATAATTCCGCCTCCTGCCAGTTCACCCAAATAGCCTACCTGATTTTTCAGGAAGCTTCCGCCATATCCAGCAAAGCTGGCTGCCGTAATAATGACGCCAAGTGTCATGGCCCATTGGGTGCCGATAACGCTTCCCAAAAATGTATTCCAGAATGTGGACGACTGGGAGGTGTTGCGCGGCAAATAACGGCTGTAGTCTGCGACATAAGGTCCGAAAGTGAGCTGCCAGCCTGCCGAAAGAGCAACGGCCAAGAGAAAGGTAGTCAATTCGAAAGGCTTTACACCAAATAAGGACGCAACAGGAAATTTTATAAATGCCATAATCATAAGATAGGTAAAACCGATAATCCCGGTGATGGTAGCAAGTCTACCCAGAGCATGAATATATTTGTACCCCAGAAGTGATATCAGTAAGGTAATGCTTCCAAAGATAACGATACCCACAATCGGATTTTGAACACCGATAATGAGGTTTATAGCCTGTCCGGAAAGAACTGTACTGGTGGTAGCAAAACCGAGATACATAACTACGGCTAAGATAAGAGGTAAGATTGCACCGAGGACGCCAAATTGAGCACGACTGGAAATCATTTGCGGCAAACCCAAACGCGGTCCTTGCGCAGAGTGGAGAGCCATAACCGCACCACCAAAAATATTGCCGACAAGTAAGCCGATAAAAGCCCACAGAGCATCGGCACCAAAGACTACAGCCAAAGCACCATCCACAACTGCCGTAATTTGAATATTTGCGCCAAACCAGAGTGTGAACTGACTGAATGGAGTGCCATGTCTTTCATGGTCAGGAACCATATCAATAGAACGTGTTTCAATTAAACCTTCATTTTCTTGTGCCACCATTTTCACTCCTTTTTCATAATATTGCAATCATTTTGAGCATAACTTGGTACTGTTTTATGAAAATAATGAATTCTTTTTTTGCAGCATCCCTCCTTTAGAAGACGTACAAGATCATCATTTTAACGTGTTTGTTTTTTTATGAACTAAGTATAATCCAAAACTGTCTAAAAAACGTCGATTGTTGTTAATAAAAAATGGGCTGGGCATATCCAACCTGTTTTTTATTGACGTTAAAGATTTTTATTAGGCAAAACTCAAGCCATTGCTTTGTTGCAACTACTACACTTAACCGTAAGATGATTAATACATATTTTATTTTATACTTTTTTGTCTAAAAAAGTGGTATGTGGTATTATGAAAAGGAAAACATAGTTTGCACCTAACCTGTTTACGGCTGAAAGTCAAACTCCCCTTACGATAAGTCAAAATGGCATTTTTATAGGATAAAATACAGATCGATCATTTTTATGGAGTTGAGTTTATGGACAAATTACGTGTGATCATGTTCGGTACTCCGGCTATTTATTGGAATGATCAAAAAATTAATTTTCCCTTCGCTAAGATGGAAGCTATGCTATATTATCTTCTGGTTGTTGGCGAAGCCACCCGGGAAAAATTAGCAACAGTATTCTGGGGCGATATGGATGATGTTATTGCAAAAAAAAATCTGCGTAATACTATCTATTTAATTAAGAAGACTCTATCGACTGATTTGTTTATTACACCAACTCGGACGACGATTGCCATAAATCCCAGTCTTATTGACAGAACGGATGTAGAAGTATTCAATACACTGGAGATACAAGATTTCCTTGGTAGATATCACGGAGATTTTTTAGACGGATTTTACTGCAAAAATACAGATGCCTTTGATGAATGGGTTATCGAAGAACGGGAACAGTTTAAAGAAAAAGTGAAAACCCGGCTTACCAAAAACATTATTAAGCTTATTAACGACAAAAGTTATACTGCTGCTAAAACAAATATTAAGCAGTTAATCAAACTTGACGAATATAACGAGGGTGCTTACCGTTTACTAATGAAAATTTACGAACGGGAAGAAGCCTTTTATAAAGTAATTGAAATTTACCATGAACTCGAAAAAAAATTAACGAAAGATTTAAACTTGTCACCCAGTAGTAAAACCCAGGAAATATACAAACGAGTGAGAGAAAAAAGAACGGCTAAAACGGTAACCCCCGATACTTCCAAGGACAACTGGTTTTTTGGCAGATACAAAGAATTGCAGGTGTTGCGTACCGCTGTTGATTACTTCTGTTTAAAGCGCCATAATCATCAAATGATTTTGCTGCAAGGAGAACAAGGGGTTGGCAAAACAGCGATTGTCGAGCATTTGTTTGAAAACCTGCCGGCAGATGATTATAGTATTTTGAGAACACAGTGTTATCAAGCCGAATCCGGTTATGCCTATAAAGCCTGGAGCAGTATTTTTTTACAGGTAATGAACCTGTTAGCACAAGAAAAGATTACGATTCCTCCATTATGGCATAAAGTTATGTCGTATATCTTTCCGGCACTGGAAACAAGTGAAGTTCCTGCCGAGCAGGAATCGGTTATGGTGGCCTATGAATTTAACCCGACTATGGTCGAGGAAATTATGTGCGGGGTCTTAGGCCGACTAGCCAAGCAGCGGCGGCTTATCATTGTCTTTGATGATATTCATTGGCTGGATGGCCAGAGTCTGGCAGTATTACATCAAGTGCTGCGTGTTCATGGAGTCAAGATCTTATGCATTGCGATGTGTCACAGTGAATATATCGGACATATCGAAAAAATGCTGTGGGATTTTGAACGGGATGCCATGATTGAAAAGTTTATAATTGAGCGGTTCAGCTTTGAAGATGTAGCCAAATTACTAGAAGTAAAATTACCTGCCAATACAAACAATGTGGAACTGCAGCAAAAATTGTACGAATATACTGGCGGAAATGCTTTGTTTTTACTGGAATGCTTACGTCTTTTAGAATCAGGACAAGAATTGGGCAGCGGCTCTCTTCGTTTACAAAGTGTTCTAAAAGAGCGGATTGGCACTCTATCCGATAATGCCCGTAAAATACTTGAGGTAGCATCGGTATTTTTTAAATATTCGAGTTATAATGAACTATTAGCTATATCCAAGATGGATGAATTTGCATTAGTGGAAGCGATTGAAGAATTAGAGACGAAAAAGTTGATCGCAAGAACAGATAACTCCGCTAAGCACGGACTTATCTATGCGTTTTATAATTTGCAAATTCGGAGCTTCGTATATCAGCAAATGTCAACAACCAGACAAAAACTGCTTCATAAATGGGTCGGCTTGGAACTGGAAGGTCAACTCCGCAGCGGATTACAAGCCAAAGATATTTATGAGGCAATTTTGTACCATTACACGCAAGCGGATGAAAAAATCAAGGTTCTTGAGTATACTGTAAAATTGGCTGAAAAATATTTCTGCCCGCAGTATGAACTGTTTCCTGAACTTAATGACAGTTACCCAGCCGGGTATAACAACTTTAGAGAAAGCCGCCGGCAAACTATGGATTATCTGGAGAAAATCGCCGAGTTGCTAACACTTATGACAACAGATAATTTTGATGACGGACAGGTAGCTGTTTACCAAATAGCATACTGGGAAATGATGGGGCGCCATTATATTTGGCGCGGCGAACATGTATCCGGCATAAAAATGATTCATAAATTATTGCGTTTAGCTTCCACTATACAGCTTCAAGACTATATTGTTAAGGGTTATCAGCAGATGATTTTTTTAGGTATTCAGGTTAGTAAACCAAGTATTATTAAAAAGTTTGCTGAAAAACTGCTGCAGGTTGCAGAACAAGCGGATTTGCTGGAAAAAAAGGCCGCCGCCTTACGCTTTTTGGGAATTGCTTCGGCTTTAGAAGGTAATCCGGAGCAAGCAGAACAATATTATCGTCAGTCAATTGGGCTGTTTAAAAAATTGGATATACAAAACAACTGTTATATTTTAAACATCGCCGCCAGTTATAATTACATTGGCAATTTACGCCGGGATTCACTGAATTTAAAGGAAGCACTAAATTATTATGAGCAAGCAGTCAGAATCGCCGGCCATAAAAGGATTAGTGAAGGTGTTGCCGTGTTTTACATCAATGCCGGCTATACCGCCTTTAAATTAGGGGATAGTGACAAGGCCCGGCAATACTTGGCCGAAGCGCTGGCGGTTGGTGACGGTTTTGGCGATTACCGGGGATATTGGTGCTCGCGAAGTTATTGTACATTGTACTGCGTACTGGCCATCATTGCCGTCCAGGAAAATCGTTGTCATGAAGGCCGAATGTATTTGAGCAAAGCCGACGAATTTCTAGACAGGTATCACGATCATTATCAAAATGGCCTAATACTGCAAACAAAGACAAAAATCAGACAGTCCATGGAAAAAAATCCCGTTGTAGCCGACATCTTTAGTGATTATTTGACGCTGCCGGTTTTGGAATACTATGAACAGGCAAGCACCGCTTTTATTAAGGCAGGCAGGGTTTTAGACAGGCAAGCTTTAGACGAGATGGTACCAGACCTCTCTGCAAATGCTTAGAACCCATAATTGACGATAGATAGCTGCGCATTTAAAAAACGTCGAAAAAACTATAATCGGAAATAAGCCCTGTCTTGCTCTTAAGGCAGGGCTATTTATCTTATGGTGCTGGTTAATATCTAGATGACAGTAACTTCGGCTGCTGGGAAGTCGCTGCCGGCGCGTCACTATCCATTTTTTATAGGCGTGAATAACGCCTAAAACTTTACACTATGCTAATTCGACGATGTTTTGACTTGGAGGCTTTATTATAAACTTAGGCTTATAAAGAAAGGGAGAGAAATATGCTTAAACTAAATGCCGAAGTCGCGCAAGCTATGACGATTAAACTTGATAACGTATTGCCAGAACCACCCGTTTTTAAAGAAGGTGTGCGCAGAGCCGCAAATCGGGGGTTTCGTCTTACTCCTGAACAAACTAAAGTAGCATTAAAAAATGCACTACGGTATGTTCCGGAAGAACTGCACGAGACATTAGCACCGGAGTTCATGGAAGAGCTTAAGACCTATGGCCGTATTTACGCCTATCGATATATGCCAAAAGAGCAGATTTACGGCAAACCAATTGATCAATACAAGAGCAAATGTATCGAAGGCAGGGCCTTCCAAGTTATGATTGATAATAACTTGGATCACGAGGTTGCCTTGTATCCATACGAATTAGTTACTTACGGAGAAACCGGCAGTGTATGTCAAAACTGGCTCCAATATCAATTAATTAAAAAGTATCTGGAAGTTATGACCCAGGATCAGACACTGGTACTTGAGTCTGGTCATCCTCTCGGATTGTTTCCTTCACGTCCGGAAGCACCAAGGGTTATTATTACAAACGCATTAATGATCGGCATGTTTGATAATCAAGACGACTGGGAAATTGCCGAACAAATGGGCGTAGCTAACTATGGACAAATGACAGCAGGCGGCTGGATGTATATTGGTCCACAAGGAATTGTCCATGGCACCTTTAACACATTGTTAACAGCAGGCCGGCTAAAATTGGGCATCCCTGTTGATCAGGATTTAAAAGGGACTTTATTTGTATCGTCAGGCCTTGGCGGTATGAGCGGTGCACAGCCTAAAGCAATTGAAATCGCCGGCGGCGTTGGCATTATTGCCGAAGTAGACTATTCCCGGATAAAAACCCGCCTCGATCAGGGCTGGGTCAGCAAAGTCAGCGACAATCTTGACGAAGTATTCAAATGGGTGGAAGAATATCAGGCCGCACAGAAATCAGTTTCCATTGCCTACCACGGCAATATAGTTGATGTACTGGAATATGCAGTTAAAAATAATAAACATATTCCGCTGTTGTCAGACCAAACTTCCTGTCATGTAGCTTATGACGGCGGCTATTGCCCACAAGGACTGAACTTTGCCGAACGTACCGAAATGCTGGCCTCCGACAGAGATAAATTCCATCAAATGGTTAACCAAAGTTTGCGGCGGCACTATGAGCTTATCAAAATCTTGGTTGAGCGCGGCACCTATTTCTTTGACTACGGCAACTCTTTCATGAAAGCTATTTATGACGCCGGCGTTAAAGAAATTGCCAAAAACGGTCATGATGAAAAAGACGGCTTTATCTTCCCGTCCTATGTTGAAGATATTATGGGACCTGAATTATTTGACTATGGCTATGGACCGTTCCGTTGGGTCTGCTTAAGCGGCAATCCGGAAGATTTATATAAGACTGACCACGCTGCCATGGCGTGCATTGATCCTAACCGCCGCGGACAAGACCGGGATAATTATATTTGGATTAGAGATGCCGAAGAAAATAAACTGGTTGTCGGCACCCAAGCGCGTATTTTATATCAGGACGCCGAAGGCCGCAAAAGAATTGCCTTGAAATTTAACGAAATGGTTCGCAATGGCGAAATTGGCCCTGTTATGCTAGGTCGTGACCATCATGACGTCAGCGGAACAGATTCACCTTTCCGGGAAACTGCTAACATTAAAGACGGTAGTAACGTAATGGCTGACATGGCCGTACAATGTTTCGCCGGTAACGCAGCCCGGGGCATGAGCCTAATTGCGCTGCATAACGGCGGCGGCGTCGGTATTGGCAAATCAATTAATGGTGGATTTGGTATGGTTCTGGACGGCAGCAGCCGCGTGGATGCCATTCTAAACTCGGCAATGTTATGGGATGTTATCGGCGGTGTTGCTCGCCGGTCATGGGCGCGAAACGATAATTCAATAACCACAATGATTGAGTTTAATAAACAATATGCTGGCAGAGCGCATGCAACAATGCCCTATATTGTTGATGAAGCCTTAATTGATCGGACAGTAGCTGCCGCATGTAAGAAATAGTGTTTGTCAGGAAAGGATGGTATTGCTTTGACACCAGCAGGTTTTGAGCAAGCTTCCAACGCTAAAATATTAATTAAGCACGCCTCCGAACTGGTAACCTGTGCCGGGCAGGCCCCTAAAAAAGGGGCCTCAATGAATGATTTGAACATCATTCCAGACGGAGCGTTACTAGCTGAAAACGGTATTATAACCTGGGCCGGTGCTACGGCTGAGCTGCCGGCAATTGATGAAACACAATATACAGTAATCGATGCCGGTGGCCGCTGCGTACTGCCGGGGTTTGTTGATTCTCATACTCATTTTGTATTTGGCGGTTACCGGCCGGAGGAGTTTTTCTGGCGCTTAAACGGAACTCCGTATTTGGAAATTTTATCGCGGGGTGGCGGTATTTTGAGTACCGTGCAAGCCACCCGCGCTGCCGCTGCAGCAGAATTAAAACAATCAGCAGCTAAACGCCTTGCCGAAATGCTCTCTATGGGCGTAACCACCGTAGAAGGCAAAAGCGGCTATGGCTTAGATTGTGATACCGAACTCAGACAATTATCGGTTATGGGTGAACTGAATCAAGAGCAGCCTGTAGAAATTGTACCTACCTTCCTCGGTGCCCATGCGGTACCACCTGATTACAAAGGTAAAACTGATGAATATGTTGAATATATAATCAATCAGGTTTTGCCTGCCGTGACCAAACAGGGTATTGCTGAGTTCTGTGATGTATTTTGCGAACAGGGAGTCTTTTCAATCGACCAGTCCCGCAAGCTTCTGCAAGCTGCTCAGAACCTTGGCATGAAAGCCAAATTGCATGCAGATGAAATTGTTGCTTTAGGCGGAGCAGAATTAGCCGGAGAATTGAAAGCCGTTTCCGCTGACCATTTACTGCAGGCAACCGATGCCGGTATTGCCGCACTGGCGGAAAATGGCGTTGTTGCTACCGTATTACCGGCTACAGCCTTTTGCTTAAGAGAATCTTACGCCCGGGCCAGAACGATGATTGACAGCGGTGTGCCTGTCGCGTTAGCTACAGATTTTAACCCAGGCAGCTGTTTTACACAATCGATACCAATGGTTATCGCACTGGCAGCCATTCAGCTTAAAATGACTGCGGCTGAGATCGTAACAGCATTAACTTGTAATGGTGCGGCCGCGGTAGGCAGACAAGACAAAATTGGCAGCCTTGAGCGTGGCAAACAGGCCGATATCATCATTCTTGACTATCCATCGCATTTATTCCTGGTTTACAACGCCGGCATGAATATTGTGGATAAAGTTATAAAAAAAGGACAAGTTGTATTTAGTAAAAGTAAGTAGTCAGGAGTACTGGAGGATTAATAAACATGGGTAAATTAGTAGAATGTGTCCCCAATTTTAGTGAAGGACAACGGCCGGAAGTAATTGCGGCTATTGTTAATGAAGTAAAAAATGTACCGGGCGTCTCACTGCTTAATGTTAACTCCGACGCCAGTCACAACCGTACTGTAGTTACTTTCGTCGGCGAACCCCAGGCAGCCAAGCAGGCCGCCTTTAAAGCCTGTGCAAAAGCGGCAGAACTAATTGATCTGGAGCAGCACAAAGGCGAGCATCCCCGTATTGGTGCCACCGACGTCATTCCGTTCATTCCGGTAAGTGACATTACCATGGAAGAATGCGTCGAGCTTGCCAACGAACTTGGCCGGGAAATTGGCGAAAAACTCAACATTCCCGTATATATGTATGAAGCAGCTGCCAAAACCCCGGCACGCGTCAAGCTGCCTGATGTCCGCAAAGGCGAATATGAAGGGTTAAAAACAGCCATTGCCACGCCGGAGCGCAAGCCTGATTACGGTCCGGCCCGCATGCCGTCGGCAGGTGCTACTGTTGTTGGTGCACGACAGTTTTTAATCGCTTATAATATCAACTTAAGTACAAGTGATGTTTCGATAGCTAAGAAAATTGCCACAAGCATTCGTGAAGCCAAAGGCGGCTATAAATATTGCCGTGCTATGGGGGTTATGATTGAAGACCGAAACATGGCTCAAGTCACCATCAATATGGTGGATTATACCGGCACACCGCTGCACCGGGTATTTGAGACTGTAAAATCCGAAGCAGCCCGTTATGGTGTGAATGTTATTGGCAGTGAGATTGTCGGCATGGTACCGTTGCAGGCACTTATTGACACTGCCGATTTCTACCTGCGGTTTGAAGGCTTTGACCGTAAGCAAGTACTGGAAGAAAACCTCCGGTAAATGACATATTGTCACCAGGATGAGCACCTTCACCGGGACTGTTAGTAGTCGCCAACAAGATGTTTGGCTGTTGATTTTTGCTAAAGGACTGAACTCATTACAATGGGTTTCAGTCCTTTAGCGTACAGTAAAAATTTCTACAAAGGTTGGATGAAAATGTTGAACAATAGATATGTACCAGCAGATATGGCACTATGGGCAGGACGAGTTGACAGTACCGATAACTATGATGCCTTCCGTTGGCACCAGTGGGTGCGCGAAATCAATTTAAACAGTGCAGATACTTTGACTTTTAAGGGTAAGTTAGGTTTCGTTCTTATCGGTTTTTGTTGTGATGAAGGTATTAGACGCAATCAGGGTCGGATTGGAGCCGCTAACGGGCCTAATGCCATCCGGCATGAGCTTGCCAATCTTCCCTGTACATTTACTCCAGACGTCTTGTTGTTTGATGGCGGTAATATTATTTGTACTGATGGCAACATGGAGGAAAGCCAGGCCACCTTGGCCAGTGCCGTAACCATAATCCGTAAATTAGGATTTTTCCCTTTGGTACTGGGAGGCGGTCACGAACTGGCCTTGGGTCATTACCATGGGCAACAGGCTTTTATGGTAGATAATGACCAAACGTCAGATATTGGCATTGTTAATTTTGACGCTCACTTTGATCTCCGTCCCTTTACCAATGGCAGCAGTTCTGGAACGATGTTTCGGCAAATTGCAGAGGAAGCTGTTAATTCCGAGCAGGAATTCCGCTATTTGTGTATTGGCATTCAGCGGTATAGTAATACGCTCGAACTTTTTAAGACTGCCGACCACTATGGTGTAGTTTATATACCGGCCGAAGAAGTTACCGTAAAAGGGGACTGGAATGTCATCGAAAAACTGGATGAGTTCATGAAATCAACTAAACATATTTACCTTACTGTGTGTGCTGACGTTTTTTCTACGGCTTTCGCACCGGGGGTTAGTGCCGCTCAACCGCTGGGTCTTCATCCTGAAGATGTTTTGAAATATCTCAAGCACATCCTGCGCTCAGAAAAGGTTATTGGCTTTGATATTGCCGAAGTCTCGCCAAGGTTCGATCAAGACAGGACAACCGCTAGCTTGGCCAAAGTTTTAATTTTTTCAGTAGTTAATACCATGTGCAGACTAAAAGGGCTTGCCCGGTAATTACATTTCAAAATGGTTCTGACCTGAGTGTTGCATTAGTATAGTATACGTAAAAAAGGGATTGCCTCATAGTAAGGCAGTCCCTTTTTCTGTAAAACCAGAAACATTAGTAATGATTTTGACGTCTTCCATAAAATTTAATTGCTTTTTATGTAACCAATTTATGGGACTTTAGCCTGATTGAAATTCCTTAAAATCCAATGTATACTAATTCTGCCAACATTTTCTTACATGGCAAAAAGGAGTTGGTATTGTGTCCACTAAAATGTTAGCCGTCAAAGATTTGGTTCCTGGTATGGTTATTGGTGAACCGGTGCTGTCGGCCAGCGGTAAAGTTTTACTAGGAAAAGATGTTGTAATCGCCCCGCGAACGATTTCACTTTTATTACTTTGGAACGTCTGCCACGTTTTTGTAAATGACGAAGCTGAAATTTCTTCGGCTGAAAGCCAACAAGAACAGCCGGCTGCCGGCCAATCAATCCTATCTAACGAGTTTTCTAACTTCTTTAAAGAATACGATGGTCTGATAACAACTGCGGTTCAATCCTTTGACTTCATCCGCAATACAAATAACATTCCCGTACAAGAACTTAAAGACACCTCTTTTGGTATTTACTCAACCGTATTGTCTACAGGCCCAGCCATTATGGATTATCTGCTGGTGAGCGATTATAACCTGGCTGACAAAGTTACCCGTCACTCTGTTATGGTAGCTTTCATCAGCAGTATTATTGGTCGGAAACTCAAGTTTTCTGATGACCAAATAAAAGTACTAATTTTAGCTGGCCTTTTACATGACATCGGCAAATTAGTTATCGCCAAAGATTCGGAACACGAGCCCAAGGCTCATGTAATTCATGGCGGTAAATTACTCCAGCATGTGTCTTCTCTACCACAGGAAGTGCTGCTGGGCGTTTTACAACATCACGAACTGATGGACGGAAGCGGCTTTCCTTTAGGATCGAAAGGTGATAAAATTCACCTCTTTGCCCGGATTATTGCCGTCGCCGACATATTCCACCAGCACGCTTATGACGGCGAGCACTCAAACCCTTTCCCCGTGCTAGAGCATATGGCCAAAACCTTATTCGACAAACTTGATCAGGGAGTCTGCCAGCCGTTTATCCGGCATGTACGCGACTGTCTCACCAATTCACCCGTATTACTTAGCGACGGCCGTACTGGCCAAGTTATTTTCTTTAATCAGAATCGGTTGGACCAACCTATTGTTAAAACGCATACCGGTACAATTCTTGATCTTAGTACAACAAAAAATATTAGTATTAAACGTCTGCTTAGTCAGGAATACCTGGCCAACGCTAATTAGTATATCTAGAGTAGGTTGCTGTATATTTGCAACCTGCTTTTTTATTAGAAAATTATTTAGCCTTCACTATTTTCCACTCTCATTATAAAAACAGGAGGTTTTTTACTTTTTATAGCGAAGCCCTTGTAAAAAACTGTTTATCCGATGACTAACCCTCAGATGAGTTAAAACCCCATCTGAAGCTAAGTCTACTTTATAATGAGGTGTAACATCATGCCGATATTCATGTCCCTGTTTGCCGCTTCCATTAGCTTGGTTATGCTGTTTTGCCCTTTGTCCACAACGGCAAAATCACCGGAAATAACACAACCAACAACCGTCATCAGCGACCTCAAGTATTTCCACTTAGAACACAAGGACGTTGTTGCAGTTGCTGTTGAAACCTGCCTACCGGCTGCCGACATCCCCGATCCTTCGTCTTATAGGCTAGAGCCACAATATCGCGTAAAAACACAGACCAATTCCATAGCAATCACTATTTCCGGCCAGCAGGCCTTACCCGAACTAAGCAACAAAAACCTCTATACTAAGGTAACCCCCTCTTCACGCCTCTCTCAGATCGCACTAGCAGATAAAGAAAATGAACTTGCCTTGACTGCTGCTTACAATGATCGTCTCACCCAGCCGCAAATCACTACGGTAAAGCGCAAGCGCATGATCAATCCGGATAATACTATTACCTTTCGTACCTATGTTGTTGTTAGCTTTGCCGACATGGGGAAAATACCCGCAAAAACGATAGTACTTGATGCCGGTCATGGCGGTACCGCCTTAGGCGCCACCAGCAACTTTCTTTTAGAAAAAGACCTCAACCTTGATTTAGCGCTGCTATGCCGCGACCTTTTTGTCAATCATGGGTATGATGTATATATGACCAGAACCGATGACAGCAATCCCAGCCTGCTCGATCGCGCGGATGCCGCCAATATTCTGAATGCTGATATTTTGCTTTCGATTCACAACAATTCTATGCCCGAAGATATGCCTGATGCAGCCAAAAAACTATATCGTGGTACAACAGCCCTATACAATTCAGCCGCCCCAAAACCAGCCAAAGAACTGGCAATACTCATAGCTGACGAAGTGGCCGGCTCACTTCATATTCATCAATATCCCCTGCAAGACCGTCCAGGTTTAGTACTGTTAAACTCCTCCTGGGTTCCGGTCGTGATCGTCGAAACAGCCATGATGCCGCACCCGCAGGATGCTAAAATGCTGTCCCAGCGAATATATCGTAATGAAGCTGCCCAAGCCATTTTTCAAGCAACCGAGAAATACTTTGCTATTTCCAGCCTCACAGTAGGGGGAAACCAACCATGATAAAAAAAATATTTTTTATTGTCCTATTGCTATCGGCTGCCTTATATCTGGGTAATACCACGTCCTATGCTTCAACAACCCCGGCCCAACATAATGCGAATACAGCGAATAACGGGTTAGCAGTAACCGATGCCACCGGCAGCGTCTATTACCTTGATCTGGTGGGAGACATTTATGCTGACGGACGAGAAAAAATATTTAGGCTACATCCGGGCGAAACAGCCCCAGTCCTGCTAGCCGATGATGAAGCCTGGAATTTAACTATTTCCCGGAAATATTTGTATTACAGCAACTGGTCGGACAATCATCGGCTTTATCGGCTTACCCTTGACGGCACAGAAAAGAGTAAGCTAACCGACGAACCCGTCTGCCAACTGACTGCTGCCGGCGACTCTCTTGTATATATAACCTGGAGTAACCTCTCCGCTCAAGACAAAGCTATCTACAAACTGCCTCTGGCTGGCGGATTGCCTCAAAAACTATGTAATGACAATGCGGAAAGCCTGCAGGTTTTAGGCGATTGGGTATATTACCTTAACGCTTCTGACGGATATACAATATACCGTATCCGGTTGGATGGCACACAACGCAGTAAAATTACTGAAGACCACGTATTATTCATGGCTATAGCAGATAACGCCATTTATTATAGTAATTACAGTGACGGCCAAAAGCTTTATTCGCTTAGCCTTGATGGCAAAAATAAAACCAAATTGACAGATGACAAAGCCGGATTTATCAATTACACAAACGGGTACATTTACTATACCAACGCTTCTGCCAATCACGCGCTATACCGAGTTACAGCCAACGGCCAAAATAAACAACTTGTTTGTGATTTGGGTATCGGACCACAACCCATTAGCATTATAAATAACACGCTTTTTTACAACCACCTATTTATCAAGCCCTAAGAAAACTATCCAGAAGGCAGGACGGCCCCCCTATGATAACGAAAGCCTGCATGTTACTGTTTCGCAAGGAGGATATCCCATGTTTTCTATCCGTTTTTTTAAACAAGCGGCGCTTGCGCTAGCCTGTGTAACCCTAACCAGCGGATTGTTGCCGCAGCCCCTTTGGGCAAATCAGCCAGAAAACCCGCCTGGTTACTGTATTCTGCCCCCTTATCAACAGCTGGCAAAACCGACAACACTTGATAAGCAGTTACTATCTACTATGGAACAATATAAAATTGTCGGCTTATCTGCCGCCGTTTTCAAAGACAATAAATTGGTCTGGAGCAATGGTTACGGCTGGTCCAATCTTGAAACGTGCCGTCCGGTAACCTCAGACACACTCTTCAGGGTAGCGTCACTTTCAAAAATGGTTACTGCAACCGCCCTTATGCAGCTTTATGAACAACGCAAGTTCGATCTGGACGATGATATCAGTAATTATCTTGGCTATAAGGTCAGAAACCCCCATTTCCCCAATAGTAAAATTACCTTCCGCCAACTGCTTACTCACACGTCCAGTATTACTGATAACGGTGCCTACTACAGCATTGTCGAAGAAACGCCCGATCTATTGCGTAAAATCGATATAAAAGATATGCTTGTTCCCGACGGACAGTATTATACAGCCGAAACCTTCTCCGACTATGCTCCCGGTACAAAGTTTAGTTATTCCAATTTTGGCACAGGCATCGTCGGCTCTCTTGTTGAGAAAATCTCCGGCATGCCGTTTGATAAATACTGCAGCAAATATATCTTCAATCCACTCAATATGGATGCCAGTTTTGAACCAGCCGACCTCAAGAACTGGCAAAACATCGCCGTCCTATATCGTCCCGATGAACAACTTACCAGTTTCCGGCCAACCAAAGATGACTTTCAGGGCAGCAAGCCCAAACCAGCGACCTTTTCCGCCCCCCTTGGCAGCGCTCTGGGCCGGTCACCGGCTGGAGGTTTACGCACCAGTTCTACTGACTTATCAAAGTTTATGCAAGCCCACATGAACGGGGGTAGGTATAACCGCACTCGTATTCTCAAAGCGGATACCGCCGACCTGATGCACAGTATGCAGTGGTTTGGTAATAGCATGGATGGCTTCTATAAACAAAAAGGGCTGAATTTCCATATAACCGATGATCTAGTCCCCGGTAAACGCCTAATTGGGCATTCCGGTGAGGCCTATGGCCTGTCGAGCGATGCTTATTATGACCCTGACAGCAAACTCGGTGTAATATTTATGATGAACGGTGGCAATATGACCGACGCCAATCCATACTACAGTGTGGAAAACGCCATTGCCAAAACACTATTTGACACATTCGCCCCTAAGACAATTAATACTACCAAAAAAATTAGCGCAAAAAGTAACGCCGCCTATATTATTGTCAATGACCGTAAAATAGTTCTCCCCGCTCCAGCAGCCATTGTAAAAACAGGTCAAACCAAAAATCTGTTTTTGCCCGCAATTTCAGCCGCAGACGCTTTGGGTGTCAGCCTCGGGCAAACAGGTGAAACATATACTTATACATATGGGCAAAACAAAGCTGCCCTCACTGCAGGGCGAGCGGTTATGCTAGTAAATGGCAAAACAATGAACCTCGCCAATGCACCTTACAAACAACAAGAAACCGTGCTAGTTCCTATCCAGGAGTTAGCCTCAGCCTTAAAAGTTGATATTAAGCTAAGTTTTTAAACTTTCCCTGCCCATAATTAAATGCGCTTTTCGCACATATAATACCCCTGCTGGTTGCTGCCGGCAGGGGTATCAATATGCGGGAAGCCTCTATCAGGATCATAAACAACAAGCCGCTATTTTTACTTATCAAATTTCGTTTATAAATCCGTAAATAAATAGGTACTTCCGCCTGCCGCAGCCGCCAACTCTTTTAAAAAGTCGTTATTTTCATCTAAACCAATACCTAAAAAACCACAATTGGCTTGTCTTATTTCAGCGGCTGCCGTCAACGCATCCTGCAGCGAACTTATCATTTCCCCATACCGAAAGCTGGGTATACCATCGGTAATCAGTACGAGCAGTGGGTTCTGGGGCATTTGCGCTGTAAGATAAGCAAGTGAATGTTGAAGCCCCATAGCTAACGGAGTAGCGCCGGTGGGAATGATAGTCTGCCGCGAACCAACCTCCTGTGATGCTAAGTTTCCAGTTTGAGAACCAGTCTGACAATTTTCTGTTGCTAGCTGCCTGCCGACAAGCAGCGAATCGGTTTGATCAGAGTAAGAGCTCAGTTCTGCCTGAAACTCAGGCGAGTCTACATAGAAAATACCTTCATTACATCTAAGCTCTACCCCTTGATCGGCAAGCGCCGCTTCAACTGCAGCTACTATATAAAACAGGCACATGTAGTCTATTGCCGTCAGACGTAAAGCGATATGAACATGGTTTTCGTGCACCCGGCGCAGCGACAGCTTTTGTCCACCATGTAAACTGCCGGTTATCCGTCCGCCGCCAACGGCTGTTTGAATATCAACAAAATCAGGATTGACAATCCCCGCGCAGGCTAACTCTATTTGCCGGTCAGCCAGGCTGTTGTATTTGCCGATAGCCTGATACACATAGTAAGCAACAAATCGGTGGTCTACCTGGGCACACTGGTGAAAAATATCCAAATGACAAATTTCTCCGCTATTTGACCGGTTATACAGAACCTTTCCTGCATCGGCATTAAATATTTGCACAAACTCCGGCCTGCGAGAAGCAAACGCATGAACTTTGGTACTTAAGACCGCACTTTGGCCTAACCGCATCCCTTCTCCGGCTGCAAACACTTGGCCAATAACCTCGGCCACCTGAGCCAGCCGAGTCAGTGGCAAATCCTTGAGGCTGCCAGCCAGGCTGTCAACCATGAGGCTTACGGCTCCTTGTCACAAGTTGTTCGTCAGGTAAACGGGCAAGCGGTACGGCTGGTTTAGGAGGAGCAACAATGGTAGTATTAAGCGGGTCGACAATACGTGCTGTCTCTTGCTCACCTGCTGCCCCTTTCCCGGTTTTGCCTGGTAAACCTCCCCGTTTATTTATCAAGGCCGCGGCCCGTGTTATCACAGCCGCCCAGAAATTTGCCGGAAAAAGCCTTTCCTTTAAGGACGGGGGCGTCTTTTTCCTTGCTACCATGGAATCTTGGCCGTATAGCATCTTGTATAAGTAACTCTGTATCGCCACAAGGTCGTCCGGACTGACTCTATGAGCCAAAACCAACGGCGCTATCTGTGCAAGGTCAGTAATACCGGCCACTGTTCGGCCGTCCAGCATAGCGGTAAGACAAGCTGCCGTCTCCATGGCCGTGATGCTTCGCAGACTTTCCAAGCCAAACTCCAGATAGATTTTGCCTAGCAGTTCCCGTACCTCCTGACTTACTTCGATATCCTCCAGCCGTCCTGACAGTGGCAAATTAGCTGTTGACAGCACTTCCGTTTCCTGCGTTTCATAGGTCTGCCCTGCTAAAATAGCAGCTACTGTCCGGAAATTGTCAGGCCGCCCCATGGTCACTGCTACATCAAACCGATCTGACAACTGTTTTCGAATTCGACGAAGCGGCCCCGGGTCTTCGTCAGGATTGGACGCCGCCCAGATGCTTACAGCAACTGGCAGTTCTGCTACCGGTAAACCCGGCTCTTCAATTTGCACCCTTCCCGGTCTTGTCCCCATCACGTCTAAAAGAACATCAGCCAATTCCGGTGCTGTATCGGCAAGACGGTTAATTTCATCAATAAAAATAATGCCCCGGTGCGCCTGGGGAATGGTACCAGGCAAGAGTGCAGCCAGTTGATCAGCCGGACTTGTCAGTTTAGCAAGGTCTATACTGCCAACAACAGTTCCCAGCTTAGCTGCTTGCGATATTTCCAAAAAGGGCCTGGGAACCTGCTCTACCCCTAACGCTGCAATAGCTTCCTGCGATAAATTTCGATGAGCCGGACAATGGGGAACCGCTGGATGACAGTTGTACAAGCAGTCTTTGATTCGGGTAATCGGTGGCAAAAGTGCCCGTGCTGCCCGCATAATAGTAGTTTTGCCAGTACCCCGGGGCCCTTCGGCCTGTATATGAAAAGGGCGTTCATTTACGATCGCCGCGACTGACATTTCAATGACCCGAAACAAATTTTGATTACCGCTGTGGCGAATCAGCCGTGAGTATAAATCTATCAAGTACCCACCTCCAGAATCGTAGTGTTGTTATGTAGTGTTCCCTCAGGCATAGCAGGCATACGAAAAAAATAGAAGTATGACTAATTTTTTTGTTTTAATAATAGAAAAGGACAAAGTACTTCGCGCAAAAGCGAACTGTACTTTGTCCCGTTACTTTTAATCCAATAACAAACATCACTTTATCCGATGACTAACCCGTTCTAATATTCCCGTCCTCTGCAGGCGGGAGTAAAGAACGGCTAAGTCCCTGGATAATTCGACTAAGATTCAGTTGGGGTTAACCCCCCATCTGAATCAAGTCTCATTTATAGGCTTAACTTAGTCTTAATTCTTTCAATGGCTTCTTGCGTGCTTTCCTGGCTGCCGAATGCCGTTAAACGGAAGTAGCCTTCTCCAGCCGGCCCAAAACCGGCACCAGGTGTACCAACGATATTGACTTCGTTCAAAAGCTTATCAAAGAACGCCCAGGAGTCATAGCCTTTAGGGGTTTTCAGCCAAATATACGGCGCATTTACCCCACCATAAACATCAAGGCCGACGCTTTTTAAGCCATCACGAATAGTCTTGGCATTAGCCATGTAGTAGCTAATAATCTCCTTGATCTGCTGCTGGCCTTCCGGCGTATAAACAGCTTCAGCGCCACGCTGGATAATGTACGGTACACCATTAAATTTGGTGGTCTGACGGCGGTTCCACATCTTATTCAAGGGATATTGACTACCGTCCTTGGTAGATGCCATCACGGTTTTGGGCACAACGGTATACGCGCAGCGAGTACCGGTGAATCCGGCAACTTTTGAAAAAGATCTAAACTCGATGGCTACCTCTTTGGCGCCCTCAATTTCATAAATGCTATGGGGAATATCCTTCTGCTGAATATACGCTTCATAGGCGGCGTCATATAGGATGATGGATCCATTGGCCTTTGCATAATCAACCCATTTTTTCAGTTCTTCTTTAGACAATGTAGTTCCTGTCGGGTTATTAGGAACACATAGATAAATCATGTCTACACGTTCTTTAGGCAGGGCTGGCGTGAAATTATTTTCGGCATTGCAGGTCAGATAGGTAACACCGGCAAATTTGCCGTTAGCTAACTCGCCAGTTCGTCCGGCCATAACATTTGTATCCAGGTACACCGGATATACAGGGTCAGTAATGGCAACTACATTATCTATTCCAAATATCTCCTGAATATTACCTACATCGCTCTTAGATCCGTCGCTGACAAATACCTCGTCTACATCCAGCGATACACCACGAGTTGCGAAGTCGGTTGCTATAATCTTTTCAATAAGAAAACTATAGCCTTGCTCCGGCCCATAACCACGGAAGGTTTTAGCATTAGCCATTTCGTCAACAGCAGCATGTAACCCTTTAATTACGGCTTCAGGCAGTGGTCTGGTTACGTCACCAATTCCCAGTCTAATGATGTTGGCCGTAGGATTGTCTTCTTTAAATTTTGTCACGCGCCTTGCTATTTCAGCAAATAAGTAGCTTCCGGGCAACTTAAGGTAATTTTCATTAATTACAGCCATATGTTCGAGACTCCTCTCTGTTTTCAATAATTTGGCATTTTAAAATTGTTCCCTAAAATAGGAGGGCCAATGCACACAAAGTAATCAGTGAATGATATTTGGTATTATATTCTTCTATGTATACATTTTTCCTCCAAGTATTAATAAAAAATTTGCTGACGCCCTAATTTGCCGAACGTCAGCTTTACTATTATCTCATTGCCAAACCAATCGTAAGCGTAAGCATCGCCAAAAACGTAATATAATCAACGTTTCTTAGCGCAACATCGGTAGTAAACTGCCGCCGCCCCCTGCTGCCAAATCCCCTTAGTTCAAGGCTCATAGCCATAGTCTCAGACCGGGAAACAGCGCGTAAGACGAGTGGCTCAACAATGGCTGCATAATCTTTAAGGCGTTTTAGTGGACTGCCGCAAAACACATAACCGCGACAGGCTTGCGCTTCGCGAACAGCCCGGCTTTCTTCGAGAAAATCAGGGACAAACCGCAATGCGGAAGTAAACATAAATGCATATTCATACGGTATCCGGCACTGGCTTACCAATGCCGCCGTTATATCCTGCAGCCTGGTAGTTGCTAGTAAAAAAACAAATATTAACGACATCGCAAACATCTTTAGGCCTGTAATCAAAGAAAATTCAACAGTACTGCCAAAAACGTACTGCATTCCAGCTAACATTACAGCAAATATCGCCAAACCGCCAACCGCCCTAAAATGCTTTGGGGCTGGCCGGTATAGCGCCAGCAACAGTAATTGACTGCCGGCTAAAACAGCCTGACCGGTAAGATTGGGAATGAGTAACGCCCACATTGACACAGCAGCAGTTAGAATAAGTTTTGTAAGCGGGGCCAGCCTAGGCATTGTATTCACTCCTTTGTTTCAGCAAACAGCCAAGCAAATCACTAAGGTTGCTTTCATCCTGCCTAGCCAGACTTCCTAACTCTTGGCGTAAGGCTACAGCGGCCGGCGGCACCAGTCCCCATTTTTTTATCGGCTGGTTACCGTTAAATAATTCTGCGGGTGTGCCGTCAAATACTTTATGTCCTTGCTCCAGCACAACAGCCCGAGCCGTGTATTGCGAAATAATTTCCATATCATGTGTAACCAGAATAATCGTTATTCCTTGCGTATTTAACTTTGTCAATAGATCCATAAGACTCTGTGCTTCCCACGGGTCTTGACCGCTTGTCGGCTCATCGAGAATCAATACTTGTGGCCGCATGGCAATCGCCGAAGCAATAGCTACTTTCTGCTTTTGGCCCCGGCTTAGCGTCCGGGGAAAATTTCCTGCCAATTCGGTTAAGCCCGTCATATTGAGCGCCTGCCGCACGGCTTCCTTGACGGTATCGGGTGAAAATCCCAATTGTTCCGGACCATAGGCCACTTCTTTCTCTACCGTGCCCTGAAAAATCTGCCTATCAGGATTTTGAAACACATAACCAATACTTCGGGACATGTCAGCAGGCGTCATTGTCGCCGTATTCTCTCCCTGGAAGTAAATATGTCCGCCTGTCGGCTTGATTAACGACATAGCCAAGCGTGTCAGAGTGGTTTTGCCGCTGCCATTCCGGCCGGCAATTGCCACAAATTCACCGGCGGCAACAGCAAAGTCGACTTTATCCAGTGCCCGGTAATCGCCATAAGTATATATAATATTTTTAATGTCCAGCAATATCTCAGGCACTTTTCACCACTCCCTCGGAGGATGCTCGCATAATACTCTTTAATTCTGCGGCAGCCTGAGCCTCAGACTGCCAAATACCTAACTTGAATCCGGTTTCCTGCTCCAGCTTAAACTTAATTGCCCATAGCGTCGGCACCCCTTGCTGAAGTTCTGGCTGCTGCCACATATACCCTAATGTCTCGGACAAAGTACCGGAAAAGGTAAGTTTGCCGTTATCCATAACCACAATCCGCGTCGCATATGGCAGTACCCGCGCCAGCTGGTGTTCCACAACAATGATGGTTTTTCCCTGGCGATTTAGCTCATGAAGCAATTGATAGATGCCTGCTGCCCCTTCCGGATCAAGCGCCGAAGCAGGTTCATCCAGCACAAGAATATCTGGAGACATAACCAACACGGACGCGATGGCCAGCCGCTGTTTTTGGCCACCGGACAGCCCGCCTACTTCCCGGTCTTCCAGTCCGGCCAACCCCACCTTAGCCAATGCTTGGCCGACTCGTCTGATAATCTCCGTGCGGCCCAGCCCGGAGGTTTCAAGCCCAAATGCCACTTCTTCGGCTACCGTCATAGCAACCAGCTGGCTTTCGTAGTCTGCCAGCACAGTTCCTACCTGAGCGGCCAGTTCACCCATGCTGGTTTGTGAGGTAGTGGTTCCACCAACCCGCACACAGCCGCCCTGGCGACCTCCGAAATAGTGGGGCACAACACCGGCAATCGCCAACGCGAGTGTAGTCTTGCCTGCCCCGCTGGGCCCGGTGATGACGGTAAAAGAACCGCGCGGAATAGTCAGTGTTACTTTATCAAGCACTACGCCGCTTTGGGGATAGGCGTAAGAAAAGTCTTCAAATTCAACAGTCACCTTCCTACTCCTCCTTGCCGCCGAACATTCTCTGCGCCGGAGCATACAGTACCTGAGTAATAACCATATTAATACCGGCAACCATCAGTACTACAGGCAGCATACCGTAGAGATACACAGCCATGGGTAAGGACAACACCACTTTGAGTATTGTGATAAAAGTAAAACCACTGGCCACGGTACTAATACCGGCCGTTATCGCCGGACGCAAATTTACACCACCTAGTTTCAGGCTCAGCGAAGAATGTACTATAAACGCACACAACACTGCACCTACCGGTTCGCTGGCAAAGTTGGCGTAAGGCAGCGCCGCCTTGGAAATGGGAATTGAGATAGCTCCTGTCACTAAACCGATACCGGCAGCCTGCTTATAATTCACCCGAGTCAAATTTATCGCAATACAATACATCGCAATAAGCCAGTTAGGCGTAATACCGCCAATGGCCGGGGTAACAATCTTCAAAATTACACCTATCGCCAGGAGCAACGCCGTGACCGCCACCCAACGAAACCGCCCCTCCTGTCCAGTTTTAATGGTAACTAACTCTTGTTGCTGTTGTTTGGTTTCCACGTTAACTCCTCCTTTTATCTTTGTTGTTAGTAATCGACTGTGGTATCAGGAAAAACAAAAAACCCCGTCTCTCATACCGTGCTTAACACGACATAAGGGACGGGGTATTATACCCGCGGTGCCACCCTAATTGACCAAATATAATTGGCCCGGCTCAAAGTACGGGATATAAAAATATCCGATACCCGCTTCCTGATAACGACGGAAGAATCCCGACAGTGCCTACCCCGCAAAGCGGCTCAGACTGTATCTCCCAGGTCCATTCGACATGCTGAGTAGCGCCAAACTCCCACTACCATTGGCTCGCTGTGGCTCTCCGGCCATGTGTACTCTTCCTGGTCATCGATGATTTATTATGTATTTGTAGCAAAGTATAGCAAACGTTACGGCTGTCTGTCAATGCTTTTACTCTTAATTTTTACTCTGTTCGAATGGTAATACCATCCACCTCTTCGTTATCTTCAGAAAAATAGACCTCTCCGGAAACCTTTTTACCCTTAAGTACAGCTGGGAGCCAATAGCTGTCATCAGCCCACATCTCATTGTAGGGAATATCACCCACAGCAAACCATACTGGTTTCATTTCAGACGTTTCTGCCGGCTGTCCCTGCCATTTGCGGATAATATAGAGCTGCACATCATGATCATCCTCAGGCCTGGCCGGAAACGTAAATACCAGCCTTCCTACCGGCTCAAGATCGGATTCTGCGGCCACTATCCCGCACTCTTCAGCCAATTCACGCACAGCAGCAGCCTCCGGGGTTTCACCATCTTCAATTTTTCCGCCGAAACCATTATATTTACCGCGGCCAAACCCGGTTTTCTTCATTCCCAGCAAAATACGCTCAGCTGGATTGCCTTGCACTGGCAGGCATAGTGTTGTTGAACGCATAAAATCCCCCTTGTCTAAAAGCAACTTCGCCTGTATCATTCAGGCCTTAAAACTATTGTGCCCGTTAATTGGCAAAAAGTAATCCTGTAATCAAGATAACCGGAACACCTTTAATCTATTGGTGACTGTCGAAATCGACAACGGTAGTAATGGACCCCTTTCACCATCCAGGTCACTTTCCACCGGCTCATTACTTTCAATATATATATCGGATGCCTGCAAATGCCGGATGTGGCTGCTGGAGGTGTGACGTCCGGCAAAAATACTAATAAATAAACCCATAAGTTCAGAAATGCTGCATTTATTGACGATTAATAAATCCAGTTTACCATCATCAATTTTGGCTTCTGGTGCCAGGGTTGGGAAACTGCCAACCATACCGCTGTTCATAATTAAAAACAGCAGGATATCATCCTCGATGACCTGACCATCGGCCGTTATTTTAACATGCAAAGAGCGGAAGCTGGGTAATTCACCAAGTCCTTTAAGATAATACGCCATTCGTCCCAGGGTGTTTTTTAGTGTCGTATCCACACTATGAGCCACCGAGGTTAACAGACCTGCACTGGCTACATTAAGAAAGTACTCGCCATTTACGCTGCCGACATCTACCGTACGCCAAAAACCGCCGGTTACGGCGCTCAGGCAGCGGGGCAACTCTCTACCAAAACTCAAATGGCTGGCAAAATCGTTGCAAGTACCACTGGGGATAATCCCCAGTGGTACATCAACAGCTTCTGCTAACATGGCATTAATAACCTCGTGTACCGTACCGTCCCCACCGGACACAATAAACCCGTCTGTGGCAAACTCCTTGGCCTGATGGATAAAAGAGCGGACATCTCCCTTAACCCTTGTACGAAAAGGCAATACGATGCCGCCGGATAATTGCAGGTATTCTATTGCTTCATCCAATCTGGTCTTAAACTTAGCATCACCAGATACCGGATTATAAATTAACGCATATTTCTTCATACACACCACTCCCAAGGTCTAAAATTCGACCCATTGTCCATCAGCCGGGACTGTTACCCTATTATCCAGTCTCTCTTGCCGCAAGAATTCATTAAGCTCCGTCCGGGTCAGTAGACAATGATTAATCGCGTCCATATGCAACACCACGACCTTCGCGGTGGTTGCCTGCCGGCATACCTGAAGTATATCCCCGGTTCCCATAGTGATAGGATCGCCTTGGTTAAATCTGGCCGATCCGCCGAAGAGTATAATAACCTCCGGCTTACATACCGCTAAAACATCAGCTACTTCCGGACACCAGATGGTATCGCCGGCGATATATAGCTTGGGCAAACCGGCAGCAGCAAGCACATACCCTGATACCGGAGCCATTTTGTTTCCAATCTCGCCGGTACCATGCCGACCGCCAGTACGGGTAATGGTTATCCCGTGCCAAGCAGTATCGGTATCGATTGCGTGCACATCAAAAAAACCTAACTGCCTTAGTTTATCCAAATCTTCCGGCTGGCAAAACAATGGCATACATTTAGGCAACTGCTCACCCGCCACTGGATCAAAATGATCCCGGTGCGTGTGGGTAATAAGACAAGCATCAGCCTGCATTGCGTCGTGGACACTTACCGGTAATTCTACCAGCGGATTACGCCGCTGATTAGGTGAATTATCAATGGGTGCCATGCTTTCCGCCGAACCCAAAACAGGGTCGACCAATAATGTCAAGCCATTTATATGTAAGTGAAAAGTTGCATGTCGTAAATGCCTAATTTTCATTGCCTTCCCCCCACTGAAACGATTCACACTTGCTATCCAGATTATACCACACTCCTGCATATCCTGGCAGTGGCCAGGCAGGATATTATAACAAAAATATTACTTGGGAGAGTGCTGGATCGTGAGAGGTATACCGGCCATATCGGCCGCTAGTTCTGACACTATAACAACGGTTAAAGGGCGAAAGAACCTAATCCACATTGAATTAGGGTTCTTTGTCTATTGATATAGATAATACTTCTTGGACATTTCCTTAAACCGTGCGGCAGCTTCGTCCCACTGCGGCAGCAGCTCAGTCAGCGGTACACCTAAGCGCACCCGGCTGTTGCCTGTGTAAATATCAATTGTCGGTGCAGCAGCCGTGCCGGACGGATTAAATGAAAATTTACCGCCGCTCATTTCGTTAATTGTATACAGCAGAACCAGCCCGGTTCGTACCGGCCGGAATGCTTGCCGGTCGGTTATATGAAGCTGTACCCCGCCACAAAGCCGGCCGTGGTATTTAACCTCAGGCTGTCTTGGCGTAAAGTATACGGGCCGGAAAGCAACCCCCGGTAGTTTCGCGGCGTTCATGCGTTCGGCCAGTGCTGCGGCGTCAATCCAGGGCGCGCCAACGAGCTCAAACGGACGGGTTGTACCGATACCTTCAGAGACATTAGTGCCGCCAAAAATGCCTGTGCCGCTATAAACCAGCGCCGTATCCGGCGTTGGGACATTGGGAGAAGTCATAACCCAAGGCAGCCCGGTGTCGGCAAAGTGCATACTGCGTTGCCAGCCAGCCATTGGAATTACCACCAAATCACAGTTAATATTATACTCACGGTTCATAAGCCGGGCCATCTCGCCGATAGTCAGACCATGCCGGGCAGGAATTGGGTACATACCGATAAACGATTCGTAGCCGGGTTCAATAATATTGCCTTCGACCACTTCACCGCCCACCGGATTTGGACGGTCAAACACAACAAAGGTCTTGCCCTGTTCTTTGGCACTCTGCATAGCATAGGCCATGGTATACATGTAAGTGTAAAACCGGGCGCCAATATCCTGCATATCAAAGGCCAAAATATCTACATTAGCCAGCATCTCGGCTGTCGGCTTTTTGGTTTGGCCGTATAAACTATACACCGGAACACCGGTACTTTCATCCGTATAACTGCCAACAGCCGCCCCTGCCGGTACATGCCCCCGGATACCGTGTTCCGGCGAGTACAGTGCCACTAGGTTTGTTTTGGCCTTAATTACATCAATACTGCTTTGAAATTGACTGTTCATACCGGTTTGGTTGGTAATAAGCCCTACCCGTTTGCCTGCAAAAACATTTAAATACTTATCAATATTATCAATCCCTAACCGTACCGTAACAGCCGCCGTCTGTTCCCGGGACTGCTTCTGCGGCGACGGAGCAGCGCTGCAGCCAACCGCAGCGACTAAAAATAAAACGAGAAAAAAACCGCTTAGTAAGCGTTTATGTTGCATTTTATGCCTCCTCAACCCGTACACGGCTGCCGCGTCCGGCTGGTTCTGCCGGTTCTACCAGCAAACGGCGCGGCATGCGCTGTTTTAGTTCAGCCACATGGCTGATAACGCCAATTGTTAAGCGTTCCAGATGCAGCTTCTCCAGTGTTGTCATAGCCATATCTAAAGCATGCTGGTCAAGTGAACCAAACCCTTCATCTAAGAAGAAAAACTCCAACGGATACTGCCCCTTAAGCTGAATTTGCGCTGATAGGGCCAAAGCCAGCGCTAAAGAGGCCTGGAAGGTTTCGCCGCCTGACAGGGTGCTAACAGGACGCTTTACCCCGCCATTGGCATCATCCCTGATAAGAAAACCGCCGTCAGAGCTCATTTCCAGCGCATAGCGGTGCTGCGTTATCTGTTTCAGACGCTCTGATGCCTGCCGGGCAACAAGCGCCATCTGTTCCTGAGCCAAAAACTCAACAAAAACGTTGCCACGCAGCAAATTCCTCAGCGATTGCAAGCAGTCTCTTTTATCTTTAAACTCCAGCCGCTGCTTCTCGAGCTGTGACCAGCGTTCATGCTTGACCGCAAGATCGCGGTATTCCTTCTCCGCCTCGACACGCTGCTCAATAGCTGCATTTTTGGCAAGTTCGGCGTCCTGTACCTGCTGGTTAAATTGCTCCCAGTCACTCTCGCTTATTGTCCGCCCCTTGAGTGCAGCCGCGAGTTGCTCACACTGACCGGTTAAGCGCTGTTCGGTTTGGGTATAGACGGTAAGGAAATTACGGCAATCTTCCCTCCGTACCTCGGTCATAAGTGCTGCAGTCACAGCAGCAGCGTCGGCAAATCCCTCTTCCGCCAGCTTGGCAGCAAGACGTACCTGCAATAGCTCCCGGTGTTTCAGCATCTCTTGCCAGCGGGTCTCCGCCCGGGTTCGTTCCTGTTCTGCCTCGGTCAAGGCAGCGGCGGCCTGCTCATAAGTTTCCTGTGCTTGGTGTTCTTCCCGTCGGACAGTCTCCAACTCCTGATCACTGCGGGCTAGCAATTGCTTTGCCGGTATACCTTGAGTAACAGCATTAAGTTCCTGCTTATTCGCCATCAGTTGGCTGTTCAAACTGTCTAGCTGGGCTTTACGTGCCGCTAAGCTTGCTTCTCCTGCTTGTACAAGCTGCTGCAGCCTTGTAATTTCCTGCTGACAGGCTTGCTGTTTTTGTCTGAGACTGATTAACTGCCTATTCAAGGTTTCGGTAAGTTTGTCTTGTTTACTAATATATTCATTTAGTTCCGCTACCTGTGCAAGGACGGCGGCAGCAGGCACGTCCGCGGCACTGTCTCGGCCTGCTGCCTGCAGCATCTCAACAAGCTGGTTGGCCGCCGTTTTTACAGCCACCTGTGCCTCTTTATATCCATCTCTAACCTTATCCAACTCGGTCAACGCAGTTGCTGCCTGCTGCCGAAGTGCTGCGGCGGCGGTCCGCGCCTGATCCAGCGCTTGACGTTCCCCAGCCACAGCTTTGCCTGCTTCGGTCAGTGTTTGGGTAAGAGTAGCAATATGCTCTTTAGCCGCAATAATTTCCTGCTCAAAGTTAACTGAGCCACTACTGCCTGCAGCTGCCTGCCGGGCACCGGCAAAACCGGGGTGATGTGTTGAACCGCATACAGGGCACGGCTGGCCGTCAGCAAGCTCTTGAGCCAAACGGGCAGCCGCCGCCTGTTTCTCTCCTGCCAGAAGTTGATCAAGTCTGGTAGCTGCCGCTGTGAGCTGATCTTCCGCTGCTTTGGCTTCGGCGGCTTCCCGCTCAGTTAGCCTGCGTTCAGCTTGCTGCAAATTTTCTTCGGCCTGCTTGGCAGCTGTCTGGACGTGTTCGGCGTGTTTTTTCCGCTGCACACCGTCATTTTTTATCCGCTCGGCGATTTGCAGATGCTGTTCTAGTACATGAGCGGCCTGCTGGCAAGCTTGTACCTGCGCTCGTTGTTCTGTGCTAATATTGGCTGAATTTAGTTGTTCCTCCAGCCTTTGTATATCTTCGTCCAACTGCTGGCTGATTTTGCTCTGAGCTGCGGATAACTGGCTGGCAGCTGTAGCTGCCTTCTGCTCGTCACGCTGCTTGTCTGCCATGGCAGCTGCCATTTGTGCCAGCTTGCTCACCTCGGCTTCCAGGCTGACAGCAGCCTCCAATTTAGTGCGACGCTCAATAAGCGCAGGTTCCTTTTTCAGGCGTGTTTCCCGTGCTGCCGTATACACGGACATCAGCCTTTTGGTATCCACGGTCAGTGTAACAGCCTGAGTTTCTGCTTGCTCTTTGGCTTTGACTGCCGTTTGTTCGTTCGCTTGGCTTAAAGTAAACTCTTCAAGCACAAGTGCTGTCCGTCCGGCCTTTTCAGCTAAATCAAGAGCTTCTGTCAACTCCTTAACTTGGCCGGCCTGCTGGTGATGCTCGGCAAGTTCCGCCCGCTTCTTGCAAAGTTCTTGCCGCAGATTATATACCTCTTTGGCCTCAGCAAACCGCTTTGACGCCTTTTCATATTCAACCAGCGCGCCAGCTTCCGCCTGTTTAGCTCCCAGCTGCGCAACTTGCGCCGCAGCAACAGTAGCCGGCGAAGCATCTCCTAATCCTTTTTGCTCGCTTTCTATTTCAAGATAGCTCGTCTCGGCAAACCTTAGCCTTTCATTTACCTTGTTTATTAACACATTGCCGTACTGTTCCAGGGAAAACAGCCGTTGCAGCATTTCCCGCCGCTCCTTGCCGCCCAAATTCAGAAATTCAGCAAACTTGCCTTGCGGCAAAACTACCGCTCTGGTAAAATCCTCTTCCTTTAGCCCCAGGAGAGCTGTAACCTTTTCCGTAACTTCGCGCTCCTTATCGGCAAGAACTTCTTCCTCACCAGTATTTACCGCTACTAATCGGCTGTAAGTATTGTTAACCGCCAATTGATCTTTGCGGTTATACCGGCGTTCTACCCGGTAAATACGGAGGGCAGCACCCTGTCCAAGCGAAAATGTTAAAGCAACTTTAACCTGCTTTTCTGCGTGATTTAAAATCCCCTGAGTACGTCGGCCGGCCCTAACCACCGTTCCATACAAGGCTAAGGTCATAGCGTCAAGAATGGAGGATTTGCCGCTGCCTGTAGGGCCGAAGATACCAAATACCCCCAGTTTACTCAACTCAGCAAACGGTATTTCCTGCTCTTCCCGGAAGCTATGCAACCCGGCAATTGTAAGTGATATCGGCTTCATTCTGTTGCCTCCTTGCTGCCGTCCTCCATACTGTCTTCTGTATCCTCTGTTAGAACACTCTGGCTTAACTCCAAAAACAGTTCTATGAGCTTATCATCCGGCTTCAAGCCACCGTTTTGCTGTTCATAAAATCTGATAAACAACTCATTAAGCGGCATAGTGTTAAGCCGGACTGGTTCCGGCGCGATTTCTCCGTTAGCTAAAGCAAACACCGGCCTAATGACGACAAAACCAGGATGCAGAGCTCTAAGTTCTTGAATTTCGTCCAAAGCCAACGCCTTAGTAATTTCCATTTCAACCTCAATCCAGGCATTCTTGTCCCGCCCGGCAGCAACCCATTCACGAACTTGTTCCAAACCGCCGGTTGCCCGCCATCTTACTAGCGGCTTGCCGGCCGAAACAGGCACTTCCCGGATATCGGCCTTTTGCCCGGGCAAAGCATCAATAATGGTCACCGATTTAGCATACCCAGTCTCCGAGAAGCTATAGGCCAACGGCGACCCGGCATAGCGGCAAGGCGCCGGCGTGCCGCCGACATACTGCGGTCTGTGCAAATGACCTAAAGCAATATACTGAGCTCTGTCCGGGAAAATCAGCGGATCGACAGCATACGCTCCCCCTACCTGAATTTGCTGTTCTGAGTCTGATTCTATACCGCCGCGGACGTACAAGTGACTAACAGCCAGGTTAACAGTATCCACACGATACTTTTGGTTTAATGCCCCAAATAAACCAGCCAGCCGTTCATTATAGCCCTGCCGCAAATCCCTATCTTCAAGTGATTGCGCCAGAATCTCTTTAAGCCGCCCTTCAGACGGATAAGGCAGCGCGGCAATAACCGCGGTATGGCCTATCCCGGGGACAGCCAGCTCCAGCCACGCTTGTCCGCCATCTACCCGGTAGACTTTGCCGTTTACCGGACTTGTAGGACCTAATTCTTCTTTAGGCAGTCCGGCAAGTGTAATCCCCAGGCGCCCAGCCAGCGGCGAGGCAGCACACAGTCTGTCCGGATTATCATGATTGCCGGCAACAATGACAACCCCTCGCTTGCCATGATCCGCCAATTTGTCAACAGCGTAGTAAAACAGTTCTTCTGCTGCCGCGCTGGGATTAGGACTTTGGAACACATCCCCCGCAATCAACACCAGGTCTATTTTCTCATCAGCACAAAGACTGCACAATTCCTCAACAAAAGCAACTTGTTCCGGCAGCCTGTCCCTTCCCTCGATGGTCTTGCCAAAATGCCAGTCGGCTGTATGTAAAATTCGCATGTTACACTCCTTTAACTTCCAAACAATACGGTATATGCGCATCTTCATAGGGGTTTCGCTTCATTTAATTCAAAATCCTGCTGAACAAACAGCGCACTCTATTGAGCAATATATGATAAAGAAAACACGGCTTGCGCCGAGCCTTGGCGAAAGTGGAAGCCGATGTTGCTCTTATCCAGGCGAAAGTTATACTTTCTATCAAAACAAAAAAAAAGACCACCTGTATTTTCATACAGGCGGTTTTACACTAATTCCGTATATTTAACAAATTGATTTTTCCCTTGCTTTTTAGCATGCAATAAAGCTTGGTCGGCTTGATCAATCAAAAGATCTAACTGGTCGAGATTATCTGGAATCATCGCTGCAATACCAATACTTACCGTATAGCTGGGAATGCCGTCATCTTCTATAAGCCGTCGTGCGATAATTGCTTTACACCGATTGGCAATTATTTCAGCTTCTTTTATGGCAGTATGGGGCAGCATCAAAATAAATTCTTCCCCGCCATACCTGGCAAAGATATCTTCGGTACGGACGATATCACTAATGGTAGTGGCAAAATGAACAAGCACTCGGTCTCCCATAGGATGTCCATAAGAATCATTTATGCTCTTAAAATTATCGATATCAAACATGAATACCGCTACAGACTTTGCCTCCCTGATTTCTAATGCAAACATTCTTTTGGCTAAACTGGTAAACTGCATACGATTAGTAACCCCTGTAAGAAAGTCAGTTGTTGCGGCTAACTTGAGTTCCTTATCTACAATCTCCCGACTCATTAACAGGTAAGCCATAGTGCTTGATAACATATGAATGTACGAAAACACAAGTACGGCTATTTGGATAGAATAACTGCCAAAAATGACATTTCCTTTATGATTTATTACTATATCTCCGCCTCTGATAACATGGGGAATCGCCATACACAAAAAGAAATAGCCAAAAAAACGCTTTAATTTAGTATCATTGTTGTAAAATACCAACCGGATCCCAATAAAGAGTGACGTAACAGCAAATATTGCCGCATAAAAACAGATAATTATCCAGGCTGTCGTTCCAGTCATCTGCAGAAACGAAAATGTTGCTATAACGGCGACTGCACCACAACTCCAAATGCGCATACTTCGTTTGCCTGGCTGTTTACCAACATAAATGAGGCAAAACGCCTCCGTAAAAATTCCGGTAAAAAACAAGGCACTTTCCATTATGATAAAAAAATCGCCAAGAAACATTTCCCGTCTAAATACCATTAACATGCCAAGTCCTTGCAGTAACTTAGCGTAGGCGTATAATCTTAATGAACCTTCCAACCGGGAAAATTTCGCAAATACCATTAATGCACCAAACATAACTATATTCCCCACTGTAAGCAGCAGGTAAAAAGTCCGAATGTCCAGTATCATCATTTTCCCCCACAATATAATTCCTTACCATTAGTATTATAGTTAAGTTCTCACCTATACCTTCTATGTTTCTATAATGAGCAAACCGCTCCAAAATACCCATCCGGCTTACCATATTCCCTACTTTTAAATTATCATTGTTAAAAGGATTTTTACCACTTTTTGTGGAATTGTAATAAAATAGAGAATATTCCTCCAAAGGGAGTAAAATATGAGTGAGAAGATAATTTTACTAATCGAAGACAATCCTGATGACGAGGCTCTAACACTCCGCGCTCTGAAAAAAAATAACATCATGAACAAAGTCATTGTTGTTCATGATGGAGCAGAAGCTCTGGACTATTTGTTTGGGCCTGATTTTGCTAATAACCCGATTCCGCAAATAATTCTTCTTGATCTTAAATTACCTAAGGTAGACGGCTTAGAAGTACTTCGGCGCATCCGCGCCGATGAGCGCACTAAGTTGTACCCTGTAACTATTTTGACTTCCTCCCGTGAAGAGCAGGATTTATTGACAAGCTATAATTTAGGCGCTAACAGCTATATTCGTAAACCAGTAGATTTCAATCAATTTATTGCTGCTGTTCAACAGTTAGGCTTGTACTGGCTAGTACTGAATGAACTTCCACCGGTTAGGAGGTAATACTAGGATGACAGAGCTTAATGTCCTAATTGTCGAAGATTCAGAAGATGACATTCTACTAATAAAAAGGGCCCTCCTCCAAGGAGGATTTACGCCTCATATCCGCCAGGTGGATCAGCCAGATACCCTGCTTGCCGCCTTATCCGAGCAATCCTGGGATGTTATTATCTCTGACTACGCCTTACCAAATTTCAGCGGGCTAGCAGCCTTGGAACTATTTAAACAGACCGGCCTTGATCTCCCCTTTATCATAGTCTCAGGGGCAATCGGCGAAGAGGTTGCTGTGACGGCCATGAAAGCGGGTGCCCATGACTATATCTTAAAAGGAAATATGATCCGCCTGGCACCGGCAATACACCGCGAAATCAAAGAGGCTACGGTTCGCCGCGAAAGGAAAAAACTTGAGAAACAGCTTGCTTATATAAGTCTTCATGATCCATTAACAGAACTGCATAATCGCACACATTTTTCTTCAGAACTAGAACGTCTAAGTAACCCCAAGTATTCACCTGTTGGTATTATTGTCGGCGACTTGGACGGTCTAAAACTCATCAATGACACATGGGGAAATGAAAGTGGGGACAATCTGCTTAAAATCGCGGCTGGCATACTGAAAGAACGCTGCCCTGATAATGCCACCATCACCCGTATTGGTGGAGATGAATTTGTCATTTTACTGCCCACAGCTTCTCGTCTTGCGATGGAACAGCTATGCCGCAATATTAGCCAGGACGTGGATGATTATAATAGAGCTACTCCGCTTGGAGAAGGCATTGTTCTCAGCCTATCCATGGGCTTTGCCTTAGCAGAACTTAATACCACCGATCTTAACGAAGTCTATAAGATTGCCGATAATAATCTGTGCCAGGAAAAACTGCATCGCAGCCAAAGCAACCGAAGCAGTATTGTTCAAACCGCCATGAAGCTGCTGGAAGCCCGTGACTTTATAACAGAGGGACATGGAGACCGGCTGCAGGCTTTAGTCGCCCGTCTCGGCATAGCATTAGGACTTCCGGAAAATAAAGTATCTGAGCTTAAACTACTGGCACAATTTCATGATATCGGTAAAGTCGGTATCCCTGATCACATCTTATTTAAACCAGCCAAACTTACAGCCGAAGAATTTGCTGAGATGAAACGCCACTCGGAAATTGGTTACCACATCGCCCAGGCCTCACCTGATTTACGGCTGATTGCTGATTTTATCCTCAAGCACCACGAATGGTGGAACGGCAACGGTTATCCCTTGGGACTGGCGGGCTGCAGCATTCCACTGGAATGCCGGATATTATCTATCGCCGACGCCTATGATGCGATGACCAGCAACCGTCCCTACCGTCAAGCTTTAGAGCATGAACATGCAATTGCTGAACTAAGCCGCTGTTCCGGCGTTCAGTTTGACCCAAATCTAGTAGATAAGTTTATTGAAATACTTGGTAAATAGAGAAACCACGGCTTTCGCCGTGGTTTCTTATTGTCCTGATAGAAAAAGTATAACTTTCACCAAAGACTCGGCACAAGCCGTGTTTTCTTTACAAAAACCTTACCAAGCAGCTGTGACCGAACCCTTAAAGTGTTCATCAATATATTTCTTGACCTCTTCTGAGTGATACGCCTTGATTAGCTTGGCAATTGCCGGATCGTCTTTATCTTTAGTTTTTACTGCAATAATATTTGCGTACGGTGAATTAGCATCCTCCATGGCTATTGCGTCCTTATTAGGAATTAAACCAGCGGTCATGGCATAATTGGTATTGATGGCTGCGGCATCCACGTCCTCTAAAGACCGTGGCACCTGAGCAGCATCTAACTCTTTAACCTTGAAATTCTTAGGATTCTCGGCAATATCCGCGGCGGTAGCTTTTAGACCAACTCCGGCCTTAAGCTTAATAAGTCCTTGTTTCTCCAGCAGCAGCAAGGCGCGGCTGCCATTCGTAGGATCGTTGGGTATAGCAATAATAGCCCCAGGCTTAAGCTCGTTCAATGTTTTAATTTTCTTAGAGTAAACACCCATGGGAAAAATTACTGTTTTGGCCACAGATACAATATCATACTTACGATCCTGCACCATATTGTCAAGATACGGCTGATGCTGGAAGCTGTTAGCGTTAATATCACCTTGACTCAGGGCTACATTAGGCTGGACATAGTCATTGAATTCAACAACCTGAATTTTGAGTCCATCCTTTTCCGCTACTTTTTTTACCACATCCATAACCTCAGCGTGTGGACCGGCGGTCACCCCTACCTTTAACAGTTTTTCTGCTGCAGGCGCATCTGCTGGTTTACCGCAGCCTGCCACCCCTGCTACGGCTATAGTTAAAATAGCCGCAAATGCGATTTGTTTAATATATTTTTTCATACATTTTCGCTCCTTACCTTAATTACCTTTTTACTATAAGTTTTTGCAAACGCTCGACGGCTGCCTGTAAAGTTTCAAACTTTTTGCAGAAGCAGAAGCGAACCAGAGTTTTCCCTGCTGTACTATCCGGTCGGAAAAAGCTTGATCCCGGTACAACAGCTACGCCAATTTCACTGGCCATATACTTAGCAAAAGCAACATCATCATCCCAGCCAAAAGGAGTAATATCTGCCATAATATAATAAGCACCTAGCGGTTTAACGCAGTTAAAGCCTACCTTTTCCAAAGCTGTCAGTAAGTAATCCCGGCGCTCACTATAAAAACCGGATAATTCCTGGTAGTAATCGGCGCCAAATTTAAAAGCGGCTTCGGCTGCTACCTGCAGTGGCGCGGCTGCACCAACAGTAAGAAAATCATGCACCTTGCGCACGGAAGCCGTAATTTCAGGAGAAGCCTGCACATAACCGATACGCCAGCCGGTTACGCTGAAGGTTTTGGAAACACTGTTTACCGCTATGGTTCTATCAGCCATCCCCGGTAACGTCCAAATCGGAATATGCTTAGTATTGTCATACAGGATGTGCTCATAAATTTCATCATTAATGGCCAGTACATCGTATTTAATACAGAGGTCGGCAATTAACTCTAATTCCTCACGATTAAATACTTTGCCGGTTGGATTATTAGGAGTATTAATGATAATAGCTTTTGTTTTTTCAGAAAAAGCGGCGGCTAACTCGTCGCGATTAAAATTGAATTCCGGCGGCTGCAGGCTGACATACTTCGGTACAGCGCCACACAGAATTACGTCAGCGCCATAGTTTTCGTAAAATGGCTCAAAAATGATTACCTCATCACCAGGATTTATCGTAGCCAGCAATGTAGCAATCATACCTTCGGTAGCACCGCAGCATACGGTCAATTGACGCTCTGGATCAATACTTACACCGTAGTCGCGTTGTACTTTGCCAGCAATTGCCTCCCGCAAGCCTTTTGTTCCCCAGGTAACCGCATACTGGTTATGATCACCCAAGACAGCCTGAACCGCGGCTTGCTTAATGGCATCAGGCGCCGGAAAGTCCGGAAAACCCTGCGCCAGATTTATTGCATTGTGAGCGGCGGCAATTCGGCTCATCTCCCGGATTACTGACTCAGAAAACTGCCGGGCTTTGGTTGAGGAGTATCCATCTTCTCGGATAGTTTGTATAACCTTGTGCACTAAAAATTTCTCCCTTCACGGTTTGCTTATCGCTTATTTAACTTAGTAGCAAAGTAATCACCGCTCGACTGTACAACTTGCACCATGGCAATCAGAATTACTACTGTAGCAAGCATAACATCGGCCTGAAAACGCTGATATCCATACCTGATCGCTAAATCTCCCAGGCCGCCGCCGCCGATAGTACCTGCCATTGCTGAATAGCCGATAAGGCTGATAATTGTTAATGTCAGTCCGAGGATAATTGAGGGCATTGCCTCAGGAATAAGCACCTTCAAGATAATCTGCCCAGGAGTTGCTCCCATAGCTTGTGCCGCTTCAACAAGACCGGCATCAACTTCCTTGAGGGATGACTCAACCACTCGTGCAACAAATGGAATGGCGGCAATACTTAAGGGTACAATAGCCGCATTCGTACCAATGGAAGTACCGGCGATAATGCGGGTGAACGGAATAATTGCCACCATTAAGATAATAAACGGAGTAGATCTGCCCGCATTCACAACAGCTCCCAACGCCTGATTAAAAGCTAGGTTTTCTTTGATGTGGCCCTTACCTGTTATCACCAGTATTACTCCTAACGGAATTCCTAAAAGAGCTGATATAAGCGAAGAAACCGCAACCATGTATAATGTCTCTCCCAGTGCCTCAACAAGCAGCATAAGCATGTCTTGCGACATATCCAATCACCTCTGTTCCTAAATCTCTAGCATGTAAGTAATTTAATGCATTTTGAATGTCCTCTGGTCTGCCTGACAATTCGATAAGCAGCGTTCCATATGGTGTATCCTGCAGATGGTCAATATTGCCTGAGATAATACTGGCATCTACCGCGAACCGGCGGATAAGCCCGGCAAGCACCGGCTCATTAGTTGTCGCTCCAAAGAATGAAAGCCTGACAACTACATTACTATCAGCAGCTGGTTTATCCGAAATTACCGCAGCAAGTGCCTCCGGCAGCTTGTTATTTACTACCGCCTTGATAAAATCTTGCGCAGTAGTGGATTGCGGCCTGGTAAACACTTCAAAAACGCTGCCGGTTTCCACTAACTGTCCACCTTCGATAACCGCAACTTGGTTACAGATGGCTTTAATCACATGCATTTCATGGGTTATTAAAACAATTGTCAGACCAAGTTTTTTATTTATATCTTTCAATAGAGCCAAAATTGATTCTGTGGTCTGCGGATCTAGTGCAGATGTTGCCTCATCACACAACAGCACTTTTGGCTGGCTGGCCAAAGCTCTGGCAATGCCGACCCGCTGCTTTTGCCCGCCGCTTAACTGTGCCGGATATACATCTTTCTTATCGCTAAGACCGACCAGCTCTAACAGCGGCAGCACCCGTTTCTCTCTTTCTGCCATGCTGACACCAGCCAGCTCCAGCGGAAAAGCCACATTTTCAAGTACAGTACGTGAAGAAAGCAAATTAAAATGCTGAAATATCATTCCCATGCTTTTGCGGGCTTCCCGTAACTCGGCCTCAGACAACGCCGTCATTTCCTGACCATCTACAGTTACTGTACCATCAGTTGGCCTCTCTAAAAGATTAATGCAACGAATAAGTGTGCTTTTACCAGCGCCACTTTTGCCGATAATTCCGTAAATCTCACCTTGCTGTACA
>NZ_CP156925.1:45000-57500 GCF_041428845.1 Sporomusa rhizae | reverse complement strand
TCTGGGCTGTTTCCCTCTTGACTACGGATCTTATCACTCGCAGTCTGACTCCCAGGCTAAAGTATAGCCATTCGCAGTTTGACAAGGTTCAGTAACCAATATGGCCCCTAGCCCTATCAGAGCTCTACCGTCTATACTCATTACCTGAGGCTAGCCCTAAAGCTATTTCGGGGAGAACCAGCTATCTCCGCGTTCGATTGGCATTTCACCCCTATCCACATCTCATCCCAAAGCTTTTCAACGCTCACGGGTTCGGTCCTCCACGCATTTTTACCTGCGCTTCAACCTGGACATGGATAGATCACTGCGGTTTCGGGTCTACAATAACTAACTCTCGCCCTATTTAGACTCGCTTTCGCTTCGGCTCCGTGTTTTCCACTTAACCTCGCTAGTTACTGTAACTCGCCGGTTCATTCTTCAATAGGCACGCCGTCGACCACATAAGGGTCTTCGACTGCTTGTAGACATACGGTTTCAGGTTCTCTTTCACTCCCCTCCCGGGGTGCTTTTCACCTTTCCCTCACGGTACTATGCGCTATCGGTCGCCAAGGAGTATTTTGCCTTGGAGGGTGGTCCCCCCTGCTTCCCACAGGGTTCCTCGTGTCCCGTGGTACTCTGGATTCTGACCATTAGGCTCTGTCTTTCGCTTACAGGGCTTTTACCTTCTGCGGCCTACCTTTCCAGGTAGTTCGACTAGACCTGACCTAACTTCTGTCAGTCCTCAACCCCAAAGAGCAAAGCTCTCTGGTTTGGGCTCTTCCCCGTTCGCTCGCCGCTACTTAGGGAATCTCGTTTGATTACTTTTCCTCCGGGTACTTAGATGTTTCAGTTCCCCGGGTGCCCTCCTAGCATAAGCTAGGTGACGGTGCATTACCACCGCCGGGTTCCCCCATTCGGACATTCATGGATCAATGCCTGCTTGCGGCTCCCCATGACTTTTCGCAGCTTACCGCGTCCTTCTTCGGCTCTTGGCGCCTAGGCATCCACCGTATGCCCTTAATAACTTGACTTAATTTGATTAAGCCGTTAGTATAGCTTACGTTTTGCCTTCAGTATATCCTAATTGCGCGTAAAGAACTTCTCATATTTATATATGAGGCATTACTTTACTTTTGCTTTCTTCTGTGCAGTTTTCAAGGAACACTTTCTCGACTTTCGATTTACGACTTTAGACTTTCGATTTTTATCGAATGTCACAGGTCGATCGTCGAACATCGAGATGAACCAGCAACTTCCTAATCTCCCAGGCCGTTTCCAACCAAGTACCTTCGGCGTTTATGGGCTTAACTACTGTGTTCGGTATGGGAACAGGTGGAGCCCCACAGCTATCGTCACTGGATTGTTTTGTTTCAGGAATATCTATGTTATCATAGTCACTTGTGTATTTCAACAAGTAACTTATGGTAATTGGCATTCCCTCAAAACCAAACAATGTAAGTGCTTGTGCATCTGCCAAATGTACCGACCTAGAAGTAGCTCGATTTTTATGTCGAAAGTCAAAGGTCGACTATCGAACGTCGAGCAGTTCTCCCTAGAAAGGAGGTGATCCAGCCGCACCTTCCGATACGGCTACCTTGTTACGACTTCACCCCAATCATCGGCCCCACCTTAGACGGCTGGCTCCTTACGGTTACCCCACCGGCTTCGGGTGTTTCCAACTTTCGTGGTGTGACGGGCGGTGTGTACAAGGCCCGGGAACGTATTCACCGCAGTATGCTGACCTGCGATTACTAGCGATTCCGACTTCACGGAGGCGAGTTGCAGCCTCCGATCCGAACTGAGAGCTTGTTTATGCGTTTGGCTTACCTTCGCAGGCTTGCTTCGCTTTGTTTAAGCCCATTGTAGTACGTGTGTAGCCCAGGACATAAGGGGCATGATGACTTGACGTCATCCCCGCCTTCCTCCGCATTGTCTGCGGCAGTCTCCTTTGAGTTCCCACCATTACGCGCTGGCAACAAAGGATAAGGGTTGCGCTCGTTGCGGGACTTAACCCAACATCTCACGACACGAGCTGACGACAGCCATGCACCACCTGTTTTCGTGTCCCCGAAGGGAGGAACTTATCTCTAAGTTTTTCACTCAATGTCAAGCCCTGGTAAGGTTCTTCGCGTTGCGTCGAATTAAACCACATACTCCACCGCTTGTGCGGGCCCCCGTCAATTCCTTTGAGTTTCAACCTTGCGGCCGTACTCCCCAGGCGGGGTACTTATTGCGTTAACTCCGGCACAGGAGGGGTCGATACCTCCTACACCTAGTACCCATCGTTTACGGCTAGGACTACCGGGGTATCTAATCCCGTTCGCTCCCCTAGCTTTCGCGCCTCAGTGTCAGACACAGTCCAGAAAGTCGCCTTCGCCACTGGTGTTCCTCCCAATATCTACGCATTTCACCGCTACACTGGGAATTCCACTTTCCTCTCCTGCACTCAAGATCCCCAGTTTCCTGCGCCTATACGGGGTTGAGCCCCGCACTTAGACACACGACTTAAGAATCCACCTACACGCCCTTTACGCCCAATAATTCCGGACAACGCTTGCCACCTACGTATTACCGCGGCTGCTGGCACGTAGTTAGCCGTGGCTTCCTCCTTTGGTACCGTCATTACTTTAGATTATTTACCCAAAGCACGTTCGTCCCAAACGACAGAGTTTTACGATCCGAAAACCTTCTTCACTCACGCGGCGTTGCTCCGTCAGACTTTCGTCCATTGCGGAAGATTCCCCACTGCTGCCTCCCGTAGGAGTCTGGGCCGTGTCTCAGTCCCAGTGTGGCCGTTCATCCTCTCAGACCGGCTACTGATCGTCGCCTTGGTGAGCCTTTACCTCACCAACTAGCTAATCAGACGCAGACCCATCTCTAAACGATAGCTTATATATAGAGGCCATCTTTCTTATCTTTATCATGCGATAAAGATACCACATTCGGTATTAGCACCACTTTCGCGGTGTTGTCCCCATCTTAGAGGCAGGTTATCTACGCGTTACTCACCCGTTCGCCACTAAGTTGTTATTGCTAACAACTCCGTTCGACTTGCATGTGTTAGGCACGCCGCCAGCGTTCGTCCTGAGCCAGGATCAAACTCTCCATAAAAGTATATTTATGGAGCCATTTGTTGGCTCATAAAATCAAATAAGAAATTGTTTTTGGTTTTGTATGTCGCAAGCGACATACAACCGCACATCTGGCTTTTTATGATGCATTACTTACATTGTTCAGTTTTCAGGGAACACTTTTGTTGTTGCCGCGTTTTCAGCGGCGACAGTTATTTATGTTATCACGTTTGTTTCATCGTGTCAACATAATCTTTTTTGGTATTTTGTGTCGCCTCAATAGCGACAGCTTTTATATATTAACACGGCTATCAAGCAGTGTCAATAACTTTATTGTTTTTCGGCCATTGAGAACGATTACATATTTCCACCGTACTCGTTTGACGCTGCCAAAACCTATTATGTACTGAGAAGAACAGCAACCCTAGTGGGCTGTCCGCCTTTTCATCGTAGCATATGGTAACCCATCTTGTCAATTATTATTCATACAATTTAGAAAAAACAAAATATAAAAAAGGCAAGCCTTTGCTTGCCTTTCTCTTCCTATAGAAAGTCTTTAACTCTTCTCTGATTTAGAAACAACCTCAGCTTATTTCTTTACTACTAATTCTAACGCTACAGGTATAGAAGCAGGCACAGTTTCTTTGGCCATTACTTTCTTAGCGGTCTCAATACTAACTTTACCCATATCTTTCGGCTTTTGAGCTACTGTTGCAGCTAATGTGCCTTCGTTAACGGCTTTAACCGCGTCAGCAGTAGCGTCAAAGCCAACGACCATAACATTGGCACGGTTGCTGGCTTTGATTGCCTCTAGAGCACCAAGAGCCATTTCATCATTATGAGCAAATACAGCATTTATTTCTGGGTTGGCTTGAAGAATATTCTCCATAACTTTCATACCTTTAGCACGGTCGAAATCTGCAGGCTGTTTAGCAACTACAGTAATACCGGCTGCCGCTTTAATGGCTTCGTTAAAGCCCTTACCCCGGTCATTAGCGGCCGAGGTGCCGGGAATACCCTCTAACTCAACAACCTTACCTTTACCACCTATTTTATCGACAATTAGCTGACCGGCCATTTTACCACCGGCAACATTGTCAGAGGCAATTGCACTGACAACAGTACCACCGGCAGCACCACGGTCAACAGTGATTACCGGTATATTAGCTTTGTTGGCAGCCTCGATAGCGGGAACAATAGCCTTAGAGTCTACGGGGTTTACGATAATAACACTTACTTTTTGTTGAATAAGATTTTCAATATTAGCAAGCTGTTTGGATGCATCATTTTGGGCATCCATAACAACAAGTTCAATACCATTGGCGTCTGCAGCAGCTTTTGCGCCGTCTCTTAAGTCTACAAAGAATGGGTTATTCAGAGTTGACACAGCTAGTCCAACTACAGCTTTTTTAGCTGCCGGTGCTTGTTCTTTAGTCTGACCACAGCCGGCAATAACACTTACCATAAGAGCCATAACTAACAGTAACGCCCATACACTTTTTTTACGCAGATTACTAAACATTGTTTCTCCTCCTTGATAATTGTAGTTTACCAGACTTCAAAAAAGCTATTGCATGCCCCCCCTTTTGTCCAGATAACCGTGTTATACCGCTTCTGGTTATTTTTTGCGGTCGAGTAATACTGCCAGCAAAATAACCGCTCCTTTGGCTACCTGCTGATAGAAAGAAGAAACATTAAGCAGGTTGAGACCATTATCCAAAATCCCGATAACCATAGCCCCAACCAACGTACCGCCAATTGTGCCTATACCACCTGCAAGACTTGTACCGCCTAATACTACGGCGGCAATGGCATCTAATTCAAAACCCATTCCGGCAGTCGGCTGAGCCGAGTTAAGCCGCGAGGTAAGGATAATACCACTGAGGCCCGCCAGCAAACCGCTAAGTGTATATACTGTTACTAAAATCTTCTTAGTTCCAATACCAGACAACCGGGCCGCTTCTTCATTTCCCCCAATAGCATAGATATAGCGCCCCAGTTGATTTTTCTTAAGAAAAACATAAGCAATAATAAAAATTAATGCCATAATAATTACAGGCACAGGTATTCCCGCAATGTACCCGCCGCCTAACCATCTGAAATCTTCCAACAACCCGGTAATTGGACGACCTTCCGTGTATACCAGTGTATATCCTCTGGCCACCGTCATCATGCCCATGGTCGCAATAAATGGCTGGATTTTTCCTTTAGTAATTAACAAACCGTTAATTAGACCTAAAACACCGCCAATAACCAGCCCGGCTGCAACTGACGGCACTATTCCCTGACCGGAAGCCATAAGCCCGGCAGTGATGCTGCCTGACATCGCTACAATCGAACCTACCGATAAGTCAATACCGCCTGTTAAAATAACCAAAGTCATGCCAACACTGATAATTGCATTTATCGATACCTGACGGGTAACATTAAGCAGGTTATTAACTGTTAAAAAACGATCAGACAGAAAGGCCAAAGCCATACTCATAATTATTAAACCTAACAGTGGCCCCATTTTTCGGATTATATTTGTTCTGACTTTTTCTCTTGCTTGTTCTGCTGCCACTATAATTACTCCCCTCCAGCTGCGTAAGCCATAATTTTTTCCTGGTTAGCACCGTCTACCGGCATATCGGCCATCAATTTACCTTGATGCATTACTAAAACCCTGTCACTCATCCCCAGGATCTCCGGCAACTCTGATGAAATCATCAAAATTCCAACCCCGGATGCCGTTAGCATATTCATAATCTGGTAAATTTCAGCCTTTGCACCAACATCAACACCTCTGGTAGGCTCGTCCATAATTAAAACTTTAGGGTTGGTTGCTAACCATTTTGCAATTACTACTTTTTGCTGGTTGCCGCCGCTAAGGTTTTTTACTAATTGCTCTGCTCCAGGTGTTCTGATCTTGAGACTGTCAATTTGTTGTGATATAAGCTTTTGCTCATCCGTACCTGACACAAAAGTATAGGTACTTACTTTATCAAGAGCCGCCATCGTGATATTTTCCCCTACCGACAGTGACAAAACCAGCCCCTGATGTTTACGGTCTTCCGTAATTAGCCCAATCCCCGCCCTGATAGCATCAGCGGGAGAAGAAATAGTAGCTTTTTTACCTGCGACGGTTATTGTGCCGCCATCGATCGGGTCTGCCCCAAAGATAGCTCTGGCCATTTCGGTCCGCCCGGCCCCCATAAGACCGGCAACACCGACAACTTCTCCGGCACGAACTGAGAAGGATATATTATGCAGCACCCCTTTGCGGACCAAATTCTCAACTGTAAGAACTTCTGACCCGATAGGTGCTGTTTCTTTGGGAAACCGTACTGTCATCTCCCGCCCTACCATCATCTTTACTAGTTGGTCGAAAGTAGTTTCAATGGTTTTAACTGTACCGATATACGCGCCATCCCGCATAACGGTTATCCTGTTACTTAAAGCAAATAGTTCTTCCATCCGGTGAGAAATATATACAATGCCAACCCCCGCAGCAGCCAGTTGACGTATTATGGAAAAAAGGTGTTCCGTTTCCCTGCCTGTAAGCGCCGCAGTAGGTTCGTCCATAATTAGTATTTTGGTTTCATAAGACAGAGCCTTGGCTATCTCCACCATTTGCTGCTCCCCTATACTAAGCTCAGATACAATTGCATCAGGGGCAATGCCAGATCCCAGCCGGGTAAGAATTTCTTGGGCCTGTTTCCACATGGATTTCCATTCGATAAACCCTAAGGTCATTACCAGTTCGCGCCCTAAAAATATATTTTCCATTACGGTGAGTTCCGGTACCAGATTAAGTTCTTGATGGATAATGCCAATCCCTAATGCCTGGGCATGTCTTGGATCGGCTATTTCAACTGCTTGTCCATCAAGTTCTATTGAGCCGGCGTCTTTCTGATATACACCACTGAGTACTTTCATAAGGGTAGATTTACCCGCTCCGTTTTCACCCAGTAAAGCATGGATTTCACCAGCCTCCAGGGAAAAATCAACTCCCTTTAAGGCTTTTACTCCCGGAAACTCTTTAGTAATCCCCTTCATTTCAAGTAAAGCTTTACTATTCACAATACCCTCCTAAAAAGTTACGCCTGCTTTAAGAACGATGTTGGCATACGGCGTGCATTCACCTGTGCGCACAACTGCTACCGCTTGCTTAGTCAACAACTTAAATTCCTCATGACTGACCATACTTGACGGTATTGCTTTTATAGCAGCTTTTATGCCGTTAAAGATTACCGGACTTACTGCCATAGTCTCATTAGCAATAATTGCAGATTCCACCTGCAGTTCGCTAAGGATAACTTCTAATGTTTGCAAAAAGGCCGGAACCCCGGCTGTTAAAGCCAAATCAATGCGACGTACGTTTGGTGGAATTGGCAAACCAGCATCACCAATTACCAGCATATCACCATGACCCATTCCAGCAATTACTTCACTAATTGGCTGATTTAGTATTCCGATTTTTTTCATGTTATTTACCTCCTGTACGCCTGATATAATCATCCACTTCCTGCCGCCAAGGCAGTGCCGGCTGTGCCCCGCGCCTGGTTACTGATAAACCGGCGGCAACTGCGGCAAACCGCATGCCGTCTCTTATTTCCTGTCCTTCCGCTAATGCGGTTGCCAATGCGCCGGTATATGCGTCACCTGCGGCTGTCGTATCAATAGCCTCAACTGTTATAGGGGGAACCAAAAAAGTTTCCCTGCCGGTTAAGCACATAGCGCCCTTACTGCCTAACGTAATTATTACCGCTTTAACCCCCAGAGCAAGCAGCCTTTTTCCAGCGATCACCGCATCTTCAGGTAAACTCACCTGACAGCCGGTCAAAACAGCTGCCTCAGTTTCGTTAGGCGTTAGAATATCAACCTTTGCTAATATATGTTCCGGAACTTCCCGGGCCGGAGCCGGATTCAATATTATTACCCAGCCTGCGTCCTTGGCTATTTTTATAGCATACTCAACAGTAGCTGCCGGAATCTCATGCTGCAAAACTAAGATACCCGGTTGATCAAAACTACGTAACACATCATCTACATCTTTTTCATTGCAACAGGCATTTGCACCAGGCACGACGACAATAGTATTTGTTCCTGAAGAAGCGACCGTAATAAGCGCTGTTCCTGTTGCTGTCTCGGTCTCCCGAATAAAGGCTGTAGCAACATTAGTGTCCTTAAGACTATTTAATAAATCCCGGGAAAAAGCGTCCTTACCAACACAGCCGGCCATAGTCACCTTAGCTCCGAGCTTGCCGGCCGCTACCGCCTGATTAGCCCCTTTACCGCCGGGAAAAGTAGCAAACTCTCTGCCAGATACGGTTTCGCCCATAGCAGGCAATCTATCAGTCACGACTACCAAATCCATATTCAGGCTGCCAATAACTACGATAGGCTTACTCTCTAATTGCTTTTGTTTCATGCTCGGCCCCCTGGTTTTCTGTAGATTTGCGCACAATTAATTCCGGCAAAAATTTCTGCTCCAAGACCTCTGCACTTGTGCTGGACATCTGTTTTATCAGCATGGCTACGGCAGCTTGCCCCATCTCATAGGCCGGCTGTCTAACGGTAGTCAGCGATGGTTTGTGCCAGAATGCCAGCCTAATGTCATCAAAACCGACGATAGCTATATCCTCAGGAACCCGGATACTTGCTTCAAGTAACGCCTCAATTGCGCCAATTGCCATCATGTCATTTGCTGCAAAAATAGCATCAAACGACTCTTTTTTCTCAATAAGTTCCTTAATTGCTTGATAACCGCTATCAAACGAATAGTTGCCAACAAAGGTCAACTTTTCGTTAACCGGTAAACTGAACTTGTCAAGTGTATCATTAAAACCCCGGCGCCGGTCTATGGATGAGGAAGATTTCAGCGGACCGCTAATGAAGGCAATTTTTTTCCTTCCGGTTTTAATAAGGTGCTCAACCGCTAAAATGGCTCCCTGATAATTATCATAAACTACCGCACTTAGTTTTCCCGTTGCCGCACGTCTGTCAAGAGTAACAACAGGTACTGGCAAATCCGCTAGCATCTCCAAATTGCCTTGACTTTCGATTCCGCCAATAAACAAAATTCCATCCACTTGTTTACTAAATAAAAACTGTATATACCGGTCTTCCTCAACAGCGTTTCCATCAGTGTTACACAAAATAACAGCATATCCTTGCTGTCTTGCAGCATCTTCGGCACCGCGTACCAATGACGGGAAAAATGGGTTCTCTATATCCGGAATAACTAACCCGATACTACGTGATTTGCGCTCCTTTAACGCTCTGGCGACAGCGTTAGGACGATATTCCAGCATATCGACGGCTGCATTAACCCGTGCTGCTAACTCCTCTGATACGCCGGCGCTGCCGTTTAAAATTCGGGATACGGTAGCAATAGACACCCCCGCAGTGCGGGCAACATCTTTTATAGTTACATTTGTGTTGGTACTTTTAGTATGCTCCATTTACAATCTCTCCTGCAGAGTTTACTTTATCTATAAATCAAATGTAAAATTTTTACTTGTAAACGTTTTCAAAAACGTTTACTTGATATATTACACATGCTTAGCTAAAATCCTTTCGGATACTATAAGGAAAATTTCGACAACTTCATGCTACTTTGGTTACTAGTTAAACTCGTCATATTTTTAAAATCGCAAAAGCACCAATAAAAAAAGGCAGTCCTTGTACAGGACTGCCTATATTCAACTCTGCTCTGTTACTAGCAATATTTATTTTAATACAGCGCCAGTATTAGCCGAAGTAACAAGCTTAGCGTATCTAGCCAGATATCCGCTTGTAACTTTAGGAGCCGGCTTAACCCACGCAGCCTTGCGTTTAGCCATTTCTTGATCACTTACCTTAACTTCCAGTTTACGACCTGGAATATCAATATGAATGACATCACCTTCTTCCAAAAGTGCAATTGGGCCGCCTTCCATGGCTTCCGGCGAAATATGACCGATACATGCTCCCTGGGTAGCACCGCTAAAACGACCATCTGTTAGTAAGGCGACCCTCAAGCCCATACCAACAATTACTGCCGTTGGATTAAGCATCTCCTTCATTCCAGGACCGCCTTTAGGTCCCTCATAGCGAATAACCACAACATCGCCGTCTTTTATTTTCTTACCGATAATAGCGTCAATAGCTGCTTCCTCAGAGTCAAAAACCCGGGCACAGCCTTCAAACACAAGCATATCCTCTTTAACAGCGCTTTCTTTAACTACTGCGCCGTCAGGAGCTAAGTTGCCATTCAAAATTGCAATGCCCCCCGTACTACGATAAGGCGCTTCAATTGATTTAATAACATCCGTCCGCATAACAGTGGCGTCTTTAATTCTGTCTTTGACTGTCCCTGTAACTGTTATAGCATCTTCATGAATGCGGCCTGAATTAGAAAGCTCCTTCATTACCGCGCAAATTCCCCCGGCTTCATTAAGGTCCTGAATGTGCTGGGTTCCACCCGGACTTAATTTAGTAATATAAGGAGTTTTAGCACTAATCTCATCAAACAGTGTCAGCGGCAACTCAATTCCCGCCTCATAGGCAATTGCCGTTAGATGCAGTACAGTATTAGAAGAGCCGCCTATTCCCATATCTACTGTCATCGCGTTCTCAAAAGCCTTTTGGGTCAAAATGTCGCGGGCCCCTACATTGCGTTTAACCAAATCCACTATAATTTGGCCGGCTTGTTTCGCCATCATCCGGCGTGCACCTGAATAAGCGGCCGGGACAGTACCGTTTCCGGGCAAAGCCATCCCTAAGGCTTCCGTCATACAATTCATGGTATTGGCCGTAAACATTCCGGCGCAAGAACCACAGCCAGGACAAGCCGCTTTTTCCATTTGATCCAGTTCTACTGCTGAAATTTTACCTGATTCGAATAACCCGGCTGCTTCAAACATATTGCTGACACTAATATCTCGTCCCTGGTAGCGCCCGGCTAGCATCGGCCCGCCGCTAACTACAATACAGGGAATGTTTAGCCTGGCCGCAGCCATCAGCATTCCCGGAACAATTTTATCACAATTAGGAACAAGCACCAAGCCGTCAAAACCATGGCCAGTGGCTACAGCCTCAATAGAATCAGCGATAAGCTCCCGGCTGGGCAGCGGATATTTCATGCCATCATGTCCCATCGCAATACCGTCACAGATTCCGATAGCCGGAAACTCTACCGGCATACCACCGCCGGCAGCTACCCCTAATTTCACGGCGTCTGCCACATCTCTAAGATGCATATGTCCAGGTATTATTTCGTTAAATGCATTAACAATGCCAATCATCGGTTTCTCAAGTTCCTGGGGGGTATATCCCATAGCATAAAATAACGAGCGGTGCGCCGCCCGGGTCGAACCCTTTTTAACAATATTACTCCTTAACGTCATATGTATTATCCTCCCTTAGCTAGATCATATCTATATGAAATGCACTTTATTCTCTCTGTCAAAAACACTTATTTAACATTGTATTAAGTATTCAACATTATATCAGCAAATCCTGCCCATTGTAAACAAATAAAAACAGGTCATCCCTAAAATCCAAGATGCCCTGCTAAAACATTATCTTCTCTTTTTATTTTTCTTAGGAGGTTTTTGTTTATTTACTTTGGCTGCAACCGGCCAAATAGTTTTTAGTTTAGGTAATTTTGTTACCCTTTCTGCTGGTAAAAGTTCCTCGCGGCGTTCACCTAAATATACTTCAGCGATCGGATACAGTGTTTCCCGGCGATTTGGGTCTATATCAAAATCAAGATTGGTTGTTGCTGCAATTTCACTTTTCGAAAAATGAGCCATCTCCAATTCATTTGGGTTTGGCAACATATCAATTTTGGCTTGACTTTGTGTGTATATAGTAAACAGCTTGCTCAAAGCACCGACTATAAGCTCTCTGAGGTCATAGGCAGGTAATTTCTTATATTGGTGACTAAAAGCCACCGCTTGTCTAAAATGCTCGGCAGCTTTTTCAAGCTCGCCACATTCCAACAGCAATTGTCCCAAAGAAAAATGTGATTCTACTTGTCCCATATATTTAGTTAGTGCCTGCTGATGCGAAAACGCCGCTAATTCGGGGCGCTTCCCGATATAATAGGCGTTCCCTAAGCGATTCCAAAGATAACTATCCTCAGGCGACTGAGCAAGCTTTTTCAAAAAATATTCTTCTGCATCACTACCCCAGCGCGGCGAAAAATCTTTATCGATTAAGGCTTCTCCAAAAATAACCTCTTCCGGTTGCGCTGAATTAACACCACTACGCATTGCCGCAGCCGCAATTTTCCCTGCAAGCATTGTTTTTATTCGGGAAGATAACTCCCACTCCCCAGTAGCATTACAATGTTTGCAGCGAAAATAGCCGAGCGCCTGAAAATTCCCCTCAACCTTTGCATTCTCAGCATCAGATGCTGGAATTACCAACGTACCAAAATCATAGTCACCATTTTTTCCACATCGCTTACATGTTAAACGC
>NZ_CP156925.1:0-42500 GCF_041428845.1 Sporomusa rhizae | reverse complement strand
ACCAATATGGCCCCTAGCCCTATCAGAGCTCTACCGTCTATACTCATTACCTGAGGCTAGCCCTAAAGCTATTTCGGGGAGAACCAGCTATCTCCGCGTTCGATTGGCATTTCACCCCTATCCACATCTCATCCCAAAGCTTTTCAACGCTCACGGGTTCGGTCCTCCACGCATTTTTACCTGCGCTTCAACCTGGACATGGATAGATCACTGCGGTTTCGGGTCTACAATAACTAACTCTCGCCCTATTTAGACTCGCTTTCGCTTCGGCTCCGTGTTTTCCACTTAACCTCGCTAGTTACTGTAACTCGCCGGTTCATTCTTCAATAGGCACGCCGTCGACCACATAAGGGTCTTCGACTGCTTGTAGACATACGGTTTCAGGTTCTCTTTCACTCCCCTCCCGGGGTGCTTTTCACCTTTCCCTCACGGTACTATGCGCTATCGGTCGCCAAGGAGTATTTTGCCTTGGAGGGTGGTCCCCCCTGCTTCCCACAGGGTTCCTCGTGTCCCGTGGTACTCTGGATTCTGACCATTAGGCTCTGTCTTTCGCTTACAGGGCTTTTACCTTCTGCGGCCTACCTTTCCAGGTAGTTCGACTAGACCTGACCTAACTTCTATCAGTCCTCAACCCCAAAGAGCAAAGCTCTCTGGTTTGGGCTCTTCCCCGTTCGCTCGCCGCTACTTAGGGAATCTCGTTTGATTACTTTTCCTCCGGGTACTTAGATGTTTCAGTTCCCCGGGTGCCCTCCTCATGCGTAATTGCATGGGTGACGGTGCATTACCACCGCCGGGTTCCCCCATTCGGACATTCATGGATCAATGCCTGCTTGCGACTCCCCATGACTTTTCGCAGCTTACCGCGTCCTTCTTCGGCTCTTGGCGCCTAGGCATCCACCGTATGCCCTTAATAACTTGACTTAGTTCAACTGTCTATTGCGCATCATCTGCTTCGTTGGTCCTCAGACGCTTGCTTACGTACTTGTCAGTACGCCGCGCTTCACGTCTTCCGGTCCGCCTCGCATCTGATACACACTAGCCAGTTTCACGTCGCCATATTCATAGCTTACGTTTGCCTTCAGTATATCCTAATTGCGCGTAAAGAACTTCTCATATAATATATGAGGCATTACTTTACTTTTGCTTTCTTCTGTGCAGTTTTCAAGGAACACTTTCTCGACTTTCGATTTACGACTTTAGACTTTCGATTTTCATCGAATGTCGCAGGTCAGTCGTCGAACATCGAGATGAACCAGCAACTTCCTAATCTCCCAGGCCGTTTCCAGCCAAGTACCTTCGGCGTTTATGGGCTTAACTACTGTGTTCGGTATGGGAACAGGTGGAGCCCCACAGCTATCGTCACTGGATTGTTTTGTTTCAGGAATATCTATGTTATCATAGTCACTTGTGTATTTCAACAAGTAACTTATGGTAATTGGCATTCCCTCAAAACCAAACAATGTAAGTGCTTGTGCATCTGCCAAATGTACCGACCTAGAAGTAGCTCGATTTTTATGTCGAAAGTCAAAGGTCGACTATCGAACGTCGAGCAGTTCTCCCTAGAAAGGAGGTGATCCAGCCGCACCTTCCGATACGGCTACCTTGTTACGACTTCACCCCAATCATCGGCCCCACCTTAGACGGCTGGCTCCTTGCGGTTACCCCACCGGCTTCGGGTGTTTCCAACTTTCGTGGTGTGACGGGCGGTGTGTACAAGGCCCGGGAACGTATTCACCGCAGTATGCTGACCTGCGATTACTAGCGATTCCGACTTCACGGAGGCGAGTTGCAGCCTCCGATCCGAACTGAGAGCTTGTTTATGCGTTTGGCTTACCTTCGCAGGCTTGCTTCGCTTTGTTTAAGCCCATTGTAGTACGTGTGTAGCCCAGGACATAAGGGGCATGATGACTTGACGTCATCCCCGCCTTCCTCCGCATTGTCTGCGGCAGTCTCCTTTGAGTTCCCACCATAACGTGCTGGCAACAAAGGATAAGGGTTGCGCTCGTTGCGGGACTTAACCCAACATCTCACGACACGAGCTGACGACAGCCATGCACCACCTGTTTTCGTGTCCCCGAAGGGAGGAACTTATCTCTAAGTTTTTCACTCAATGTCAAGCCCTGGTAAGGTTCTTCGCGTTGCGTCGAATTAAACCACATACTCCACCGCTTGTGCGGGCCCCCGTCAATTCCTTTGAGTTTCAACCTTGCGGCCGTACTCCCCAGGCGGGGTACTTATTGCGTTAACTCCGGCACAGGAGGGGTCGATACCTCCTACACCTAGTACCCATCGTTTACGGCTAGGACTACCGGGGTATCTAATCCCGTTCGCTCCCCTAGCTTTCGCGCCTCAGTGTCAGACACAGTCCAGAAAGTCGCCTTCGCCACTGGTGTTCCTCCCAATATCTACGCATTTCACCGCTACACTGGGAATTCCACTTTCCTCTCCTGCACTCAAGATCCCCAGTTTCCTGCGCCTATACGGGGTTGAGCCCCGCACTTAGACACACGACTTAAGAATCCACCTACACGCCCTTTACGCCCAATAATTCCGGACAACGCTTGCCACCTACGTATTACCGCGGCTGCTGGCACGTAGTTAGCCGTGGCTTCCTCCTTTGGTACCGTCATTACTTTAGATTATTTACCCAAAGCACGTTCGTCCCAAACGACAGAGTTTTACGATCCGAAAACCTTCTTCACTCACGCGGCGTTGCTCCGTCAGACTTTCGTCCATTGCGGAAGATTCCCCACTGCTGCCTCCCGTAGGAGTCTGGGCCGTGTCTCAGTCCCAGTGTGGCCGTTCATCCTCTCAGACCGGCTACTGATCGTCGCCTTGGTGAGCCTTTACCTCACCAACTAGCTAATCAGACGCAGACCCATCTCTAAACGATAGCTTATATATAGAGGCCATCTTTCTTATCTCTATCATGCGATAAAGATACCACATTCGGTATTAGCACCACTTTCGCGGTGTTGTCCCCATTTTAGAGGCAGGTTATCTACGCGTTACTCACCCGTTCGCCACTAAGTTGTTATTGCTAACAACTCCGTTCGACTTGCATGTGTTAGGCACGCCGCCAGCGTTCGTCCTGAGCCAGGATCAAACTCTCCATAAAAGTATATTTATGGAGCCTTGATGGCTCATAAATTCAAAAAAAGAAATTGTTTTGTGTGCTCAATGAGCACCGCACATCTGGCTTTTTATGATGCATTACTTACATTGTTCAGTTTTCAGGGAACGGTTTTGTTGTTGCCGCGTTTTCAGCGGCGACAGTTATTTATGTTATCACGTTTGTTTCATCGTGTCAACATAATCTTTTTTGGTAATTTATTCTGTCACTATATCCGCTTGGTTATAAATACCTTGGATTTGAGCGACTTGATTATACTATCATGCATTGCCCATCCATGTCAATAACATTTTATACCATATAATGTGTTATTCCAAATAAACGTTATAATCTGCCAAAATAGAGCGCTGACTAACACAAATCAAGAAATTACTCACTATTGCCTGATTGTTTCTGCGATCCAACTTTTTTTACCATATGTAATTCATTATTTATTCTACGCATCGTGGTTTCCGTCTATCAGTTCCCAATACTTTTCCACGTCATTCATCAAGTTATTAATATGTTCGGTCATGGCTTCTTTAGCCGCATCCGGTCGCGCATTAACTATGCTCTCATATATCTTTTTGTGATCCACGTATACCAAACTATTAACGTGCAGCCTAATATACTCCAATAATGGCGACAATTGAGTATCTTGACGGATTAAAGCAACCGCCGCCGCCAATACTCGGTTACAAGCCATACCGGCTATTATATTGTGAAATTCTACGTCTTCTTCAGCAGCTCCACTACCACTTTTCAGGCTGGCTCGCTGTCGATCCATCACATTTTGCAACCGTTGCTTGTCTTCCTCTGTTGCATTTTTAGCCGCTAAATAGGCCAATTCGCCTTCGATTACCCGGCGGGCAATGAGTACTTCCAACAACTGCTCCTTTGTATGGCCTTGAACGGCGCCAATCAGCTCGGCTCCCCACATCAGCCTGCGTTCCTTAATATCTAACTCTGCCAGTCTATCATTACCCAGAGCTGATAAGCTTCTCCCTTGGTAACCTGCTTTATCGGTATAGCCGGCAGCATCCAATTCCCGTAAAATGCGTCCAACAGTGGCTTCGCTAATTGAGTGGCCTTGGCTATTTAGTTTAGCACTGATAGATCCGCAGCCCATAGGCTGCAATGAATCCTTCATTATAGCCAACACATCACGCTCTACTTTTTCCCTCTCACTGAGCACTGGTCGTCCCCCCAAAAGAACAAACTTGTAAAGTAGACTTAGATCAAGCGGGATTAAAAGCCCACCTGAAGGTTAGTCGTCCTTATCCAGAGACTTATCCGTTTTTAACTTACATCATAGAAGATGGGAGTCTTAGCGCGAGTTAGTCACCGAATAGCTTATCTATAATTCGTGATTTCAAGAAAAAATCCTCTTTGAATATGCTATCTATAGAATTCAATACAGAATTACAAATAGGATGTTAGTATAAGCTATAGTCCAAGTGCCAGCGGTGGAGTCACTAACATCCTGCTTATTAAAAGAAATTCTTTACTGAATGTCCTAGTGTAAATAACAAAAGAGGGGCCAAAAAAGTCCCCTCTTGATTGCTAATTTATTCTCTTGCTGCCGCGGCTTCTTTGATCCCATTATTTAATTGACCGGCTAGCCGCTTATAGTTTTCCAGTCTTTCTTTGGCATCTTGTTCGGTCTTAGCAAACAAGGCCTCGGCCATATCGGGAAACTGTTTCTTTAAGGACGAGTAGCGCACTTCACCCATAAGAAAATCATTGAATTTCATGGTCGGCTCTTTGGAGTCTAACATAAACGGATTCTTGCCCAATTCTTTTAGTTCTGGGTTGTAGCGATACATTGCCCAATATCCGCTGTCAACAGCACGTTTGGCTTCCAATTGGCTGCAGCCCATACCACTTTTCAAACCATGGTTAATACAGGGTGCATACGCTATGATAAGTGACGGTCCTGGATAAGCCTCTGCTTCGGCAATGGCTTTTATAGTTTGCTGTTTATCGGCCCCCATAGCGATTTGTGCTACATAGACATAGCCATAGCTCATGGCTATCATGCCAAGGTCTTTTTTCTTGGTGCGCTTACCGCTGGCGGCAAATTTAGCAATTGCCGCAGTTGGCGTAGCTTTAGAAGACTGCCCACCGGTATTAGAATACACTTCCGTATCAAACACCAAGATATTAATATCTTCCCCTGAAGCCAACACATGATCAAGACCGCCAAAACCAATGTCGTAAGCCCAGCCATCGCCGCCGAAAGCCCAATGAGACCGTTTTACCAGGAAATCCCTATTCTTGTATATTTCGTTGAGTAGATAATCATTGCCTTTGGCTGCTTCTAAAAGAGCAATCAGTTTATCCGCCCTATCCCTAGCTCCTTCACCTTTATCTTTATTTACTAACCAATCTTCACAAGCGGCCCTGAGATTATCGCTAATATTGAGTGTAACGGCTTCCGAAATATCCAAGGCCAATTTGGCTCTTATTTGTTTTACGCCAAGAAACATACCGAGCCCATACTCAGCATTATCTTCAAACAAAGAGTTCCCCCAGGCTGGCCCATGCCCGCGGTGATTCTTAGTATAAGGCATGGATGGCGCACTGGCCCCCCACACCGAAGAACAACCGGTAGCATTGGCAACCATCATTCTGTCACCATATAATTGGGTTACCAATTTTGCATACGGAGTTTCCCCACAGCCAGCACAGGCACCGGAAAACTCAAGCAACGGCTGCTCAAATTGACTGCCTTTTACATTAAATCTACTTAGAGGATTAACTTTAGAAGATAAAGATATGGCGATATCCCATAAGGGAGCTTGATCTAACTGAGTCTCAAGCGGTTTCATTTCCAAAGCTTTTTGTTTGGATGGACAAATCTGTTCACAGTTACCACAGCCCGTGCAATCATAGGGTGAAACAGCCAGCCGGAAATTGAGATCTTTTATACCTGTAGCGGGTTTAGTAACAAAATTCTGGGGAACATTTTTCAATTCTTCTTCACTAATTAATATGGGCCTTATCGCGGCATGCGGACATACATAAGAACACTGGTTGCATTGAATACAGTTGTCAGACAACCAGCAGGGAACATTAATAGCAATGCCACGTTTTTCATAAGCTGACGTACCCATCGGAAAATTACCGTCTTCCCTGCCAACGAAGGCGCTTACAGGTAGCTTGTCTCCTTCTTGCCGGTTCATGAGAACTAGAACATTTTTAATAAAATCTGGTGCTTCTTTGACAATAGCACTTTTCTCTTGGGCTTTTCCCCAGAAATCCGGAACAGGAATCTTGACAATAGCTTCTACGCCCTTATCGATGGCCAGGTTGTTCATATTGACAACTTTTTCGCCTTTGTTGCCATAGGATTTTACGACAGCCTTTTTTAGATGGTTAATAGCCTCTTCAAGCGGAATAATGTCGGCAATTTTAAAGAATGCCGATTGCATAATCATATTAATTCTACCGCCAAGACCGATTTCCTGAGCTATTCCTACAGCGTCCAGTGTGTAAAAATTAATATTATTATTAAAAATATAGCGTTTCATGGCGGCAGGTAACTTTGTTTCCAAATCCTGCTCGGTCCAGTTACAGTTTAAGAGAAAGCTCCCTCCCTTCTTTAAACCTTCTAACACATTATACTTATCTACATAAGAGGGGTTATGGCAGGCAATAAAATCGGCTTTGTTTATCAGGTAGGGCGATCTTATTGTTTTTTTGCCAAACCTCAGGTGAGAGATGGTAACACCGCCGGATTTTTTAGAATCATAGGCAAAGTATGCCTGCGCATACATGTCAGTATAGTCGCCAATGATTGTAATGGCATTCTTGTTGGCACCAACCGTCCCGTCTGAACCAAGACCCCAAAACTTACACGCTTTAGTTCCAGCCGCAGTGGTATCAATGTCGTCACCAAGAGGCAGAGATGTATGCGTTACATCATCAACAATGCCAACAGTGAAGTTATCTTTAGGCTGCTCTTGGTTAAGATTTTCAAAGACAGCTTGAATATGTCCAGGAACTACGTCTTTGCCACCGATGCCGCACCGGCCACCCACGATAAGAGGCTGCCAATCTCGGCCATTGAATACTGCTTTTACATCCAAATATAATGGCTCGGCAAATGAACCTAGTTCTTTTGTCCTGTCCAAAACCGCAATCTTTTTAACACTTTTAGGAATATACTTGAAGAAATGCTCTATGGAAAATGGTCTATATAAATGAACAGTAAGCAATCCTACTTTTTCACCTTTAGCATTCAGATAATCGACTGTTTCTTCAATCGTTTCGCAAACCGACCCCATAGCAACAATCATTCGCTCAGCATCGGCAGCACCATAGTAGTTAAAAAGATGGTATTCCCGGCCGGTCAATTTACTAATTTCAGCCATATAGCTTTCAACAATCTCTGGAATAGCCTGGTAATACCGGTTAGAAACTTCTCTTTGCTGAAAATAAATATCAGAGTTTTGTACCGATCCTTTCATGACCGGATGATCAGGATTTAACGCTTTTCTCCTAAATTCGTCCACCGCATCCCTATCTAACAATTGAGCCAATTCGTCATATTCAAGGACTTCGATTTTTTGGACTTCGTGGGAAGTCCGAAATCCATCAAAAAAGTTGAGAAACGGAACTTTGCCTTTGATTGCAGACAAATGTGCCACGGCACCTAAATCCATAACTTGTTGCACACTGCTTTCGGCAAGTAAGGCATATCCAGTTTGTCTGGTAGCCATAACATCCTGGTGATCACCGAAAATGCTAAGCGCATTAGCACCAAGCGCTCTCGCACTGACATGAAATACACCAGGCAAAAGCTCACCGGCAATTTTATACATGTTAGGGATCATCAGCAGTAGACCTTGCGACGCTGTATAAGTAGTGGTCAAAGCACCTGCCTGCAAAGATCCGTGTACAGCTCCGGCCGCCCCTGCTTCGGACTGCATTTCCACAATCTCTACAGTCTGACCAAAAATGTTTTTTCTCCCCTGAGCCGCCCATTCATCAACATGTTCTGCCATGTTTGATGACGGGGTAATCGGATAGATGGCTGCTACATCTGTAAATGCATAGGAAACATGAGCTGCAGCAGTATTACCATCCATAGTCTTCATTCTTCTTGCCATAAAAAAAACTCCTTCCCTTTACGCTAAAAAGTTTGTCATTTAATCATTGCCTTAAAATCAAAATGTGCCTGTTAACCAGCACACTTCCAATAAACCAGCATAATATATCAAATAAATTGAAGGGGGGAAAGTTTATGAATTATTATTTTTCCTGGAAGGCCGAAAAAGGAATTGACGTTAACCCTGGTGATTATTTTGAGACAGCAATAATTGCGGATGAGAAGATTCTACCCGAAACAGTTGGTCGTGATGAATATAATTTAGGCGGAATGCTGCTGCCGGAAAAAAGAGTTGCAGGGTTTGGGCGTGTAAAAACGTACAATTTGGGAAATCTTCCGGCAGGCTTAGGACCTATTGAAGCAGAACCCTCCAAAAAAGTGGTTTTGCAGGAAGACATTCTACCAAAAGTTGCTTTTCGAATTGCCACCAACATCATTTTAGACCAAGGTTTGCTTGCTCAATACTTATGCCTTGATGTTACACGCGATGATGGAACGTCAATTCAAATTCCCTTGAGTCGGCCCGATGTAGCGATTAGTTGGCAATCGCGCGGCGATTACATAGTCACTGCCCAAATATAAAAAACTCGGCTTACAGAGCTGTTGTTCCCTATCCTGACTTTAAAAGTTATAGTAGGGGTGAACGCGCTGGGGTAAGTAAGGCTTGTGCCTATTCCTAAAAATTGGGCACAAGCCTTATTTTCTTATTTCAGTACGAGTGGAGTAACAAATTCGGCAATCAGATAGGCCGTGACAATTCGCATTACAATGCCAACACAAGCTGCTTTTGCAGCCTCAGCCTCACTTAGATCGGAAACGCCTTTCCAAATCATAGGAATTTGTCCAAAAATTACGCCAAGCGGGAATCCGGATGCAGCCAGAACAAATGAACCGACAACAAGCTTAGGAGAAAGGGCAGCAGCAGTCTTGGTCAGCATGCCCATAGCCAAAGTTGGTGAAGCCAATACAGAGACAATACCGGTTTCCACATCAATCGATAAGCACGATAAGGCAATGCCCAGCCATCCTTGGATAACCTGCCAGATCCCCGTATATTCCAGGGCGCCTATAATACTAAACACAGCTGCTGCTGCAGGAATTACGATTAGAAAAAGAACTTCTGCCCCTTCCCTGGCAGCTCCAAACAATACGCTTAACCACGGAGTCTCAGGCGTAAAAGCAGGCAGATCTTCAAGCGACACAGCTTTTGTATCGCGATACAGTGTATGCTTCAAAATAAAAGGAACAATCACTAGCGGCAAAAATATAGCTAAAATTACAATCGGGAAAGCGTTGATTTTAGCAGCGGTTAAACAAACAAGCCCCAGCATAAACGTTGAAAAGGATTGTTGAGATTGAACCATAGTCGCAATAGCAATTTTTTGTTCATCTTTAGTAGCTCCTGCCTTTTTAACAATAGGTCCTGCAATTTTACCTGCCGCATTAATATCACCAATAATGTGGTAAATAGCCGGTAGTATTACGGCTGGATTTACACCAATTCTTTGTGTTAACGGTATGAAAATGCGAACAAGCGCATCGGTAAAACCCGCCCGTTCCAATAAACGTCCCATAATTACCCCACAGATGATTGCCCAACCCACAATGTTCATTAAAAAAGCATCAAAGGCAATTGACTTTACTTTTTTAGCTGCAGCAGTAAAAGCACCTGCTACCGGCTCCGGATAAAGCAAGGCTATTAGTGCAAGAAAAACAAAAGCAAAGCCTACATATTCGATTTTCTTCATTACCCTCTTTTTAACTTGGGAGTTCACTTCTGCTTGCATGTCTTTACCTCCGTATTATTTATTAGCGTTCGGTAAAAGAAACTGATTGGCAATATGGTCAGCGTATTGGCGAATTGCGGGATTACCAGCCATAGTAATGGGAGTGGAAGTGATTCTTTCCCGGAAGAGTACCACTTCTACCTCGGGCAACAGCTTACTTATTGCCGTTGCTAAGGGCAATCCATTTTCAAGGATCTCCATCGCATGTGAATTACCGACAACGAAATTCATGTTCAACTCTCTTGCTTTGGCTACAAGCTCACTGTCGATTCTTACACGGCTGATTGAAGCAATAACTGTATCTGCTTCAGGATGCTCGTTTTTTACTTTTTCAAGATGCTCACCTGTAAAACCGGTGTGAGGGAAAATATGCACAACAGTATGAACTCTATCCTCACGGCTACCCACCAAAATTTGCCCACCGGTAGCAACATTTGTCTCGCTAATATGACTGCAATTACGAGCTTCTCGCTCAGCAAGAAGCATTTTCTCCTCCTCGCTGATTCCCATGAATTCGTTTAAGCGATCTAATATATTCCCTAAAGTTGAAACTTCATTTAGTGCCTTGCCGACATACAAAATATTTCCCGGAAGACCGCCATACGCAATATCAACACGAAATGCTTTATGTCCATGAATATAAGCAATTCCAGGATGCAAGCCATGAAAAGCCTCATGAAGTTCAAAAACCGATACTCCATATAATCCTAAGTAGTTTCGCATTGTTACCCCACCCGAGTTAGCAGCGTCAGCGATAGGATGATGAGCAACAATGGCATCAACCCCGGTTGCACCTGCTAACTCGATATTACATTCTGTCAATGTCATGGTCACCGCAATTTTTCTGACCGATGCTTCAAGATCCCCATAGACCAATCCCGGAGTTTCCATGCACCCTTTTCCCGGGATATTGGAAGACTTCATAACTACAAATCTGTTCTTACCGCTAAAAACATCCTCTAGACTTTTTACGCATCTACCACCCGTAATTTTGTCCAGTACTCCTAGTACATGTTTTACCTTGATAGCATCATCATTCATAATCTTCCTCCTATTTCTTTCATTTTCTTATCCTATTTCTGTTCTTGTCCACCGCCTGTATTTCTACCACCTTAGTTATCTATAAAAAAATACGACTTGCACCGAGTCGTCGGCGAAGAGAAAGCCGATGTTGCCCTTATCCGGTCAAAAGGTATCCTTTCCTATCGGGATAAAAAGCAAAAAGCTACCAGCATGAACTATGTCCCCGAATACGTGCTCGGCGTATACAAGGCATTGTTTCATAACCGGTAGCTTTCAGCGCTCATCCGAGTTCCTACGGCCGACCTTTATTAATTATTTTTCGTTTCAATATGACCGTTATCTTCTAAAATAATAATCGTCGCCGCCAGCTCCGCACTAGGATCATAATCTTTTAAAATACATTTTACAGCCAAACCTGCCTGTTGCTTTAGTTCGTTTTTTAGTTTGTGTTTATACTCCTTTAATAAGGCCACATCAATCATTCGCGTTGTCACCCGGTCTGTATCATCCAATACGGCAAGGGCTGGAATTCTTTTATTATCTGCAATAATAACAATAATCTTTTCATCCAAAATCGCTACTCTCTGCCGGCGCAACCCGGCACCATACATACTGATGTTCAAACGATTGTTTATCCGGATAATCTCTTGTTTGATATCACAGGATATGGACTGCATACTCCCCTCCTCCCAAGCATCTTGGAGTTAAATCTTTTTTTCTGCATACTCTTCGTCATAGATTTGTTTATGCTGTTTTATTCGTTGTCGAAAGCAGAATCCCCCCTTATAATAATCAGTATATTAGGAATATTTTGCAGATAAATCCATACGTAAGAAATGGCTGTTAGTAATACATCCTTAGCCAGAAAGATAAATTGCTCATCCGTGATGATTTGTAAGTATAATTCTACCTTAAAGCGTAAGTTCCTGCCGAATTATAAGTTTTTTAAAAATATTTTGTAAAATTTAGTCTGCCAGTCATTTCACTTTTCTGAAAAAACTATCGTTGTAAAGCTATTCACTGGCCCAATAATATAAAATCTAGCCTGTCGCTCATCCTTGTGTTAAATCTTCAGCCATTTTATCTAGTTGCTGAGCTAATAAACCGGTTTCCTGTATAGAGTCCGCTACATGTGTAGCTGCTTCTGCGATTTGGGATACCATATCGCGAACTTCATTCATCTGGCAAACTGCTTGGTAGCTATCCTCTTTAACATCGCTAACAATAGCATCGATTTTTCGTATCGATTCTGTACTAGTCGCCGCAAGTTTCCGTATTTCGTCCGCGACCACCCCAAATCCACGTCCTAGCTCACCCACTCTTGCCGCTTCAATCGCAGCATTTAACCCAAGCAGATTAGTCTGATTAGCAATTGTTTTCACCATAGCTAATACCTGATCGGTTTCAGCTACCCGTATCTGCGAATGTTGAAAGGAGTTAAGCATCCGTACCGAAACAGCAGAGATTTCTTCCGTCTGAGCAGATATCTCTTCCATCGTACTGGCTAAGGCGTTGATATCCATACTCAATTTAACCGACATTGCTTTTAAAATATCCTGACGTTCGACCGTTTCCGTGATTGCGATAGTTCCGAGAACATCATTCTGATCGTCTATAAGGGGAATCACGGTTGTGACAAACGGCTTACCGCTATACGAATTATCTTTTCTCATTACAATACGGCTACGCGCCTGCATTGCCTGAAAAGAAGCCATTCCCGGTTTAACCGGCAAACCAATTTCCATTTTTAAATCAAATGTTCTACTCGGCTTATAATAGACGATTTTCTCACGGTCGGAAAGAAATACACCTACATTTAACAAATCGCAAATACATGGGGCCAGACGAACATATTCATCAAGCGTGAGTGCTTTTTGGTTTGACACTGCTCTTACTCCTCCAAATGGAAAGAATTAAAAATAAGTGCACTATTTTCACTCTCAATACAGATTAATCAAAATGTTACTGTCTGCGGACTTTGCCACAAGCGCCTTGACAATAAGATAGTATCTACTAATCCCTGTGCCCCATGACGCACTATATTATGAACCGGCACTCGAACGTGCCTTTTAATTAGTACTTCTAGCCGCACGGGATCAACAAAAGCGGATCGGTAGGTTTGTGTTTTTACCCGATATTCGGGGTAGAATGGGTTTACAGTTATGGCCAATAACGGTACACGCCTCGCTACCCCGACAAATACCCCAAATTGATGTATATCCCGGATTACATCACAAATGGCAACCGGCTCTCCTATCATTAGCAATTTAATTGGATTATCAAAAGTTAAGAATAATCTTCGAGGATTTTTTTGAAATATGCTCCGTAACGAGATCAGCGCCTTTTCACTCATTACACCTGGTATAAATAAATAACTTCCCTCCGGCGAATCCGAAAGTATCTCCGTAACGTCAGCCTCTGTGAGTAATGACGATGATGGCCGCCTTTTGATTACAGTAAACCCAGGGTCCAATAAAACGACATCGCGAAACTGTTTTTCCAATAAATCATAAGCTTGTGGAACAGCCGGCAAACTGCATATTTGCTCGATTAACTCGGTCTCTCTGCCGAGCTGAATAATATTTTTGGTTTTTGCGGCGCCGGTCGCTAAAATAAAACCTTCTGTCTCAGCCAGCGGTGCTATCCGATTTAGTGCACCGTCAAATATTACAACACCCGGACCGATTTGGCGCAACATGGCGGCCACACTTTTTACATCAGCGCTCTTATTCGGCCCTGCAGTAACCGCCAATCCCGCCCTTTTGACTTCAGCAATCCGGACTCTCCCTAAAGGAGTGTCAATGTTAGTTTCCTCTAAAACCCGAAACCCTGCCGTGCAATTTTTAAAGCATTTCTCTGCAGTAGCAATAATATCACCCGGCTCAACCCATAATTTAGGTTTAGGTAGTCCGGTAATATTATCAATGTTTTCGCCATCGTATCCAATGCTGGTAATAGACAAAGGTATACCGCGCATTCTCAATTCCTGGCATATTGCCGCTGTAGTAGTAGTTTTTCCTGTATTTTTCGCGGTACCGGCAATACCTAGATTAAGATGAAGCATTGTTCTATCGCCTTTAACGATTAGTTTTGGACCGGCTTAGTTGCAGCAGCTTCTGAACAATGAGCCATCAGATTCTTCGCAAAAAAGCCCGTCATATTAACTTGATTGACGGTTTCTCTGATTTTTTGAACATCGGTAGTATATAGATTTTTGCTCTTCATATGTTCAAATAATACTGAACCCGAGAAAGTATATTTCTTGCTTAATCCTTCTTTTGTTTGCATCTTTTCTTTTACGTAGGCAATGCCTTCACCACAGGCCAGGCTTTGGGGTATTTCAATTAACTCCAGACCCAGTGCAGATCTAGCCGCATTATGACCAGCTACTGTTCCGGTTATGATTGCTTCAGTATGACCTACGAGCAAACCGGCCTTTTCGCCACCGCAAAAGACATTTTGCAACCCTGTTACTTGTAAGCAGTTATCTCTAGGCAGCATTCCAAGGTAACGCATAGAGTTGCCAATACCACCAGCGTAAGGATCTTCAAATCTGGCATTTTCAAAGCCAGGTATTTGACGAAGAGTATCCAGCGGATAGTAAGCAGTCATTAGCTTGGCATGCCCTGTATCTAATAAGATTACATTTTCAGCGAACTCCTTTAAAGCATATTGCTGACATGCCTTTTGCCCTAGTGAAGAGATACTTTTTTGCAAATTCTCCGGTACAGGGACAACACATACGCCAGTATGATCCAACTCCTCCACGATATTTGAAGCTAATGAATCTTTATGAAGTTTGCAGGAACCACTCATAGCCCCATAGGTTCCATCGGGTTTTTCACCGATTATTTCGGTTACTCCGGCTTTAGCGGCAATACTGAAGCGTGGTCCAAAAGTCGGACAACGGTAAATACACATCGCACAGCCATTTCCATACTTTATACAGTTACCCATAGGGCCTGCCGTCCCGGAAACATCAACAAACACGTCTCCCTCGGCCACTATTGTATCGCCGTGCATTTCATCGGCAATGACTTTTATAATTCTGCCATCCTCTATTTCGACATCTTTGACCCGGCATTTCAAATGAATTTTCACACCAGCAGCAAACAATGCTTTGCGAACCGCCGGTTCAATGGTAGACACATCATATAAATTCGCATGTTTATGTCCTGGAAATTCAATGTTCTTATGCCGGGCGTTTTCATCAGCAATCTCAAATAAATCGCCGCCACCCATAGCAATCATTTCTTCTGTTACGGTAAAGCGGCCATTATTGCGCATAATACCGCCTACCAGTCCAGTACCAAGCAACATGTCTGCCCGTTCAAACAGTTCTACATCACAACCCACTTTCCGGGCCGCCAACGCAGCTGCAGATCCTGCCCAGCCTCCACCAACAACTACTACTTTTTTAGTCATTGTATCCCTCCTATTTTAGCTGCACACTGCAACAGTTACATAAAATACATGCACGAATGCCAATTCAATACTTCCTATTTCGGAGAATTCTTACAAATCCCTGCATATTTTTACTTTGCGCAAAAATTAAGGATATTCTGTATTTTAAAGATACACTTAAATAATTCAGACCCTGGCATACAACCTCATTAGCAAATAGATTTAAGAGCAGCTAACCATGCTCACAGATGTAGATCTGATATTCATGCAGGCTGAGGCATTGAGGAATGCCCCCCAATGCCATTGCCTACACTGCGTATTCAGCATTGTCGCTTAAATAATACCTGCATACTTAGCAATGATCTCCATTAAGCGCACCTGTGATTTTACACCATATCTCATAACATCTTTTAGCAAATTTCCTTTGCTATCTGTTGTGGAAAGATCAGGTGAAATGTAGATATTACCGTCATATGCTATTGTCGGGATTACGCCCATTTGCGCCATGCCGGATTGCAGCAGGTTTGTACCGGAATACATATCTTCAATTGAGAAAATTGGCATTCCCAGTTCGCCGTTTGCCCAGGTGGCTTCGTAGTTAATTTCAACAGCACGGGAATTATGGGACTTATTGATGATAATGCCTGCTTTTAACTTCGGATGAATGTTTGCGAACTCTTCTACAACCACCTCATATAGGTCATCTACGGATTTAGTGTAAACTTCAGGGTGATCGCGCAGCACAGTCAACGCCTGTATTTGGGTTGCAAGAGCTTCTTTGCCGGGATCAAAGGTCACATAGGCAGCTTTACCATAAGAAGAACCCGTACCCCATCTATCTCCGTGTACTCCCATAGCCCGGCGGATAGGAACCATAATATCTTCTTTACCAATAATCAAACCACTAGTAGCTGCACCACTAGCCTTGTCCATACTATAGATAATGACATCGGCACCGGATTTCCGGATATCGTGGCCTATACCAGGTACGCCCCAGGCATTATCAATAACATAAGGAACACCATATTCTTTAGCTAATTTGGCATACATTTTTTGCAATACCGGGCAACCATCCTTATCTTTACTACCATAACCATAACCCGGAGTCTCATAACCCAGCGAGGTAATACCGGTAAACATACTGGCATGTATTTGGGCGAATTTTTTCATTTCTTCATAGGTTTGTTCAGGGTTAACCTCAGTTAAGAGCGGTACCGGATGGGATTTGATGCCATGAACATCATATTTTCCACCTGCAAGCGGCACAATGACAGTGTCCAAGTTATTTTGGCGTTTGCCATAGAACCCAAGCTCACCAGGAGTAGTACCGCGGTCGGCAATAATATCTTTATAACGGCCAGGGAATGGTCGGCCATAGCCACCCTGATGATGGAAATGCTTTTCGAGCGGGGCAATGTAACGAGCACGATAATTATCACCACGACCCAGATTAGGAGGGGTAAACAGAGAGTCGAAAGTTACCCACAGGCCTGCCTCACAAGTACTGGTCGGCACAGCATCATATTCATCACCGTAAATATCTTTAACAAGTTCGCGAATTTGGTCAACCATAACAGCCAAAGGAATTACTTTTTTTCCAGCTTCTTCTCCTGCATGCATAATATCGTCACGAAGCGGCGCCGGGCAGCCCGATATACCACCCGTCAAACCAAACTTGCCACGAATATCTGCCGGAATATTAAGTTCTTCCGCAGCCTTACGGGCATCTGCATAAATGTTTGCAGTATTTGCTTGCAGATGCTTATACATTTGATATTTGTACTTAAAAGCCATAATAAAATTCCTCCAGTATATTTTTATTTATTTTAAATTGGGTTACGCTTTTACTTTGACAATCATTTCTACTTCACAAGCAGCGCTAAGCGGCAATTCGTTTACCCCCACGGCCGAACGGGCATGCTGGCCTTTTTCGCCAAATAAAGCACCGAGAAGCTCCGAAGCGCCATTAATTACTTTTGGTTGCATAGTAAAACCATCAGCACTATTTACAAAACCAACTACTTTTACAACTTGCTCAATGTTATCAAGACTGCCAATTTGGGCTTTGATTACACTAAGACAATTAAGAACACAAACCTTGGCAGCTTCGTATCCTTTGGATTCGTCAAGATCTTTACCAACCTTGCCCTTAAATACCAATTCCCCATTCACAAAAGGAATTTGACCGGAAGTATATACATAATCGCCCACTTTAACGGCGGGTACGTATGCCGCTACCGGCTTTGGTGCTGCCGGAAGCTCCAGACCCATTTCTTTCAATTTTTTTTCAATACTCATCTTGTTGCCTCCCTTAATAAATTAGGTTTTTTTATCTTTTAAAGGTAATTTTATTACCTAAACCTGCCTCCATCTCTATGCCGGTTAATAACTTATCGGTTTGAATGACGATATTGAGATGATTAGGCATATGAGTTTCATCATAGCCCGCCAAAGTACCAATGCACTTTTCATCAAGTAACACCCTGTCCCCGGAGACAATTACTCCTCCGTTTGCTACCTCGAAGAAGCCCAGATATGCAATCTGGTTGACTTTCTCACCTGGCCTTGCTGATTCATCAGTCAATATAAGTTCATGTACATCATGAGTTCTGAGACAACGGGAAATCGGCGTAATCAATTCAAGCCCCCTGTCTTCCATCCGTCCATCAAGGATAACTACCAATGAACCGTCAACCTCTTTTTTTTCGGCATACGGATTACTACAAAATTTCCCTGCCGCATAAGGATCTTTCATATTTAACGCACCCCTCTCTTTTGCGCACTGTCCCCTTGCCGGCTCGTCCGGGGTATGCCCCTTCTTCTCTGCTTCCCAGGAGCCCCTCATGAATTGCGCTGACAAACTCACCACAGCGAATAACATCGTCTAATACTTGACTAATTCCCTCAACAATGCGGTCAGCATATACCTGTGCTTGTTCTGTCTCTTTAACACGGGCCTGCCCAAAAAAGCGGAAACTTTCTGCAACTGCGCGTAAAGTGTCTATTTTAGCAGGAATGGTAATCGGCCCCCCGGAATATGCCTCGTCGGTCGATGCTATAGAAACAGCATCCACACCTAACGATGCTGCCAAACAAGTATGTAAGGCTGTCGTCATGGCTGACTGCACCCGATCTTCGGTATGTGTCAAAAAACCAATTGGTGCTCCCGGCCAAATGGGCGCATTGATGATACTACGCAACGCAAACACTTTTCCAGCATTAAAATCTATATAGTTGTCCTCCATATATTCCTGTATCATAACTTCAGGAGAATAGGCGAAGAGTGGCTGCAATATAGGACGGGCACCAAGTCTTTTTGCCAAATCGGCAACGATTAGCATACCGGCAAAAGCCTTGTACGCCGGAACACCGGCTAGTTCTTCATTTGTTACAATGTCAAAAGGCATACCATATTTTGCAGCATATAGTATGGAATGACAGCCGTCGACAATCATCCGTTCAGGATCGGTGCCGGCTCCTAGCGCTCCATAGCATATATTGATCTTTGTTAGGTCAGCACCTATTTTACCCGCCAACACTACTGTCTCTGGTGTATTGAGACCCCTATGCGCCCGGACCTGCCATAAAGTAGATTTTTCCAGACCCATGTGTATACGGTTAAGATTAGCTGGGGTAATAACGGTTCCATCTTCCTGATGAGTTAAAAATCCGTCGAGAAACCCTTCGGTCCTGGCACCCCATGAAGGGTCGAAATGAACTACACCATCAGCGCCCCAGGCTTCACTTGTCACAACATGACCGACATCCATAAAAGGACATCCTGTGCCATATTGATTAAATATCAACGGCTTTCTACTGGTGTGTTGAAGCTTCATCACTGACATCCGGTCTTTTATCTCTTCCAGATATTTCTCAAAACCACGCACTTCATCAACTCTGAACCGCCGGGTCTTAGGATGCAATTCACCTAACTGATAATATTTGCGTGGAATATCGCCACACAACTCTGCATAAACCTTTTCAAACTCAGGGTTACCCTGACGATTGCGCCATCTTTCCACATCCCAAAGCTCTTCCCGCACCTTGGCTCTCTCAACCCCGGGAGATGTCTTATCCTGTACCCACTCCAAGATCCTTCCTGTAATGAGTTTAAGTTTGTCGCCAATGTCCTTATTAAGGTAAGCGTAATCATATCCGTCCGTCATATCCCGCTTAGCCTTCTGCACCCGCATTGAGTCAGGTTTATATTCCCGCTCCTCAACAAAACATATAGTTTCTTCTACTGTTGTTCCCGGACCAAACCCTTTATCAAAACCCAGTTCTGCCGCCAATTCAGGGCGGATAGCCATACCCCCAATACCAATCCTGACTTTCTCCCGTATTCCTGTTGCATCAGCAAGGTCAATAAACCGCGCCAATACATCCCCCACACCATAACCTAACGTTCGGCTCATCAGCAGTGTGTCTACATCCGGAATTGAAAGCGCTTGCTCAACAATTTCTTCCGAGGTTAAATCCGGAGGTAAAAGGATGGTTCTATGCCCTTCCTTTTCCAAACCTCTGGCGATCATTTTTAGTCCAATATCATGGACTGGATCAATAGGGATAAGCAGTACTTTTCGTTTCATACTATTTTCCTTCCAATCCGCCATCAACCGACAGCCAACCGTATTCATCCGCAGGCCGATGTACATATGCCCTTCCCCTAACCCGAACGCCTGGGCCCGCAAATTGCGCAAACACAATATCGACATCTTTGAAGCCCATACTTTTTAGTAGCATCAGCATCAAATTTCGCCCTTCCTGCTCACTATGGCAGATAAAGAACGTCTCTATATCGAGAGCGTCCATGACCTGCTTTAATGACCCCAACATCGCGGTACCTCCAAATTAGTTTTTACTCATCTATAATGAGCAGCGAAATATTACAGAGTACCTTACAGAGTACCTTACAGAGTACCTTACAGAGTACCTTACAGAGTACCTTACAGAGTACCTTACAGAGTACCTTACAGAGTACCTTACAGAGTACCTTACAGAGTACCTTACAGAAATACTTTGTGTTAAAAGTTAGTTTCACTACTCATCTTTGATGACCTGTTTGATAATATCTTCTACTAAGAGGATAGATTTTCCTGCAAGCACCGAAGATTTTTTAAAATATTTTTTATTTTGCTAATCCTGTCAAGTTATCTACCAACAATTACAAAAAAAACGCCCCACTAACGCAGGGCGCTTATAACCTTAGTCGTTATTCGCTTTTTTCTCAACAACCGCCAAAGCAACCACCTGATCTTTCGCATCAGTACGCATGACTTTTACCCCTTGCGTACTGCGGCTGGTAACGGAAATAGTATCAATTTCCATTCTGATAATAATTCCGTCACTTGTAATCAACATTAGCTCTTGGCCTGGTTTAACAATCTTAATTCCGACGACACAACCGATTTTTTCTGCTGAGTTCGGTTTGATGTTAATTACGCCTTTACCGCCCCGGCCGGTTACACGGTAGTCGGTAACTGGTGTTCGTTTACCATAGCCTTCTGAGGTTACCGTTAACACATCGCCGTCTTTTTTGGCTACATCCATACCAATTACTTGGTCACCATCTTCTAAAGATATACCTCTTACGCCGTGAGCTGTACGTCCCATTACCCTTACATCGGCTTCATGGAAAACGATGGCTTTGCCTTCCCGGGTTCCCATAATTACATCAAGTTCACCATTCGTCAGCTTAACACCAATTAAATCATCATCTTCATCCAAGGAGATGGCAATTAAGCCGCCTTTGCGGGCAGTATCAAAGTCAAGTAACTCTGATTTTTTAACGGTACCCTTTTGGGTAGCCATAAATAAGTAGCGTTTGCCGGTAAACTCTTTTATCGGAATAACCGCCGTAATTTTTTCGTCTTTTTCCACCTGCAGCAGATTCACGATGGCTGTGCCTTTTGCCGTCCGGCCGGCTTCTGGGATTTCATAGCCTTTTAACCGGTACACCCGGCCCCTGGTAGTAAAGAACAAGAGGTTATGATGCGTTGTGGCCACAAACAAATGCTCAACAAAGTCTTCCTCTTTTGTTCCCATACCGGTAACACCCCTGCCACCGCGCCGCTGACTGCGATAGGTATCAACAGGTAAGCGTTTGATATAACCTTGGTGGGTCAAGGTGATTACGATATCTTCTTCAGCAATAAGATCTTCCATATCCATCTTGGACACATCGCTGGTAATAATGGTACGGCGTTCGTCAGCAAACCGCTTCTTAACATCTTGAAGTTCCTCTTTAATGATGTTTAGAACTTTGCCTTCGTCGGCCAGTACACTTTCCAACCATTCAATGGTTTCCATGATATCTTTATATTCCATCTCGATCTTTTCACGTTCCAGACCGGTCAGGCGCTGGAGACGCATATCCAGGATGGCTTGCGATTGTTTTTCGCTTAAGTCGAATTTATCAATTAAAGCATTCTTGGCTATCTCAGGAGTTTGCGATTGCCTGATTGTGGTGATAACCGCATCCAGGTGATCAAGCGCAATCTTCAAACCTTCTAAAATATGCGCCCGTGCCCGCGCTTTGTCTAATTCAAACTTGGTACGGCGGACAATAACAACTTTTTGATGGTCGATGTAATGATGCAGCACTTCCTGCAGGTTAAGTACCCGGGGTTTACCGTGAACTAACGCCAGCATATTAACCCCAAATGTTTCTTGCATTTGCGTGTGCTTATAGAGCTGATTCAAGATAATATCAGCATTGGCATCACGTCTAAGCTCAACAACTATCCGCATGCCTGTACGGTCACTCTCATCCCTGAGGTCAGTGATCCCGTCAATTACTTTATCTTTGACAAGGGTAGCAATGTTTTCAACTAATCTTGCTTTGTTAACCTGATAGGGTATTTCTGTAACTAAAATCCGCTGTTTCCCACTGGACATGCTTTCAATTCTGGCTTGAGCCCGCATTTTTACGCTGCCCCGTCCGGTAGTATAGGCTTGTCTAATACCTTCCCGTCCCAAAATTAGAGCTCCTGTTGGAAAGTCCGGACCCTTAATGGCCATCATTAATTCCGGAATAGTTACCTCCGGGTTATCAATCATCATAATAACGCCATCTACAACTTCGCCAAGATTGTGAGGGGGAATATTAGTAGCCATACCAACTGCGATTCCTGAAGAACCGTTTACCAACAGGTTAGGTATTTTTGCCGGCAATACGGACGGCTCTTTTAATGATTCATCATAGTTGGGAACAAAATTAACGGTATCTTTTTCAATATCGGCCAGCATTTCTTCAGCAATCCGCGACATCCTGACTTCAGTATAACGCATTGCTGCCGCAGAGTCGCCGTCAACCGAACCAAAGTTTCCGTGTCCATCTGCCAGCATGTAGCGGCTGGAAAAGTTCTGGGCCATTCTCACTATAGCATCATAAACCGAACTATCACCGTGAGGGTGATATTTACCTAAAACTTCGCCGACAATACGCGCCGATTTTTTGTAAGGCTTATTGGCAGCCATCCCGGCTTCATGCATAGCATAAAGAATCCGCCGATGAACAGGTTTTAAACCATCCCTGACATCTGGCAGCGCCCGCATAACAATTACACTCATAGCATAATCGATATATGAATTTTTCATTTCGTCTTCAATTTTAATTGGTAAGACCTTACCCAAACCAAAATCAAAACCTTCTTGCACAAAACCACCTCAATAATTCGACATTCTACTATATTTTCCCCACTTAAGCAAAAAAATCCTGCATTATTTCTGCTTATATCTAAAAACTATCTATTTAATCCTGCCTGTAACCGAATTTTGCCACTAACCATATACTACTATAGAAAACAGGAGTTGTGTCAATCCCTTAGCTAAAAAAAGTCGTTGCTAGCATCTTTTCAAAAAAACAGGCCTTTCTATTAGGCGAAAGCCAAATTAGTTTTACCATTATACAGGAGGCGTTTCGGTTCATGAGCATTTTCTATGTATTGTTGCTCGGCTTGGCTGTCAGTATTGACGGCTTTGTCGCAGGTATAGCTTATGGCCTTAAAAACATCCGCATGCCTTTTGCTTCTCTGTGCATTGTCGGAGTTGTGGCCAGTATTTGCACTGCTATAGCTCTGGCTATGGCCTATATGGTAGGTCAATTTATTAACACAGCTATCGCTATCGGTATTGGAGCTTTTTTATTGATTATGCTGGGCATCTGGAGTTTATTTCAGCAGTATTTCACCAAGGATGTTGCATCTTATGAAATTGACGGTGAAGTTACCGCCAGGAATTTAACGTTTTCTTTAGGCCGTTTAGTTATTAGCATAATGGCTAAACCGGAAACGGCTGATGTTGACAGATTAGGATATATCAGTTCACTGGAAGCCATATTCCTAGGTCTGGCAGTAGGTGCCGATGCGATGGTAGGTACCTTTGCCGCCGCGCTAATGGGGCCGCTGCCTCTCTACACACCAATAGTCATAGGAATAATACATATGGTATGTATTGCAAGCGGCTACTACTCTTCGCAAAAATTCTTCCCTGAAAAGTTAAAAAAGCGCTTTCCCTATCTTCCTGGAACATTGTTGATCCTCCTTGGATTAATCCGGTTAGGCTAATACTTTTCAAAATTTTTATAGTCGCGAGCGTCTAGAAAAAAAGACGCTTTTTTCTTTTTCATTTCTAGGACTTAACAAAAATGGTTAATAATACTACAATAAGAATAACAAAATAAAATGGAGGTTAGTCATGCCTTATAAAATCTTAACTATTAATCCAGGGTCAACATCCACAAAGATTGGTTTATACCATGATACTGACGAAGTTTTTGCTCAAAATATTAGCCATAGTTCCGAAGATATTGCTAAATTTGCTAGTATCATCGACCAATTTGAATACCGACTGGAAAAGATCAATGAAATTTTAGCGGAAAAGAATGTCGCTGCAACCGATTTGTCAGCAGTAGTCGGCCGCGGCGGATTATTAAAACCCATGGTCAGCGGTACTTATCAAATTAATGAGACTATGATTGATGATTTAAAAAATAGCCGATATGGTGCTCATGCCAGTAACCTTGGCGCTATTCTAGCCGACTTAATAGCCAAACCAACTGACTGTCCTGCTTACATTGTTGATCCGGTAGTTGTTGACGAATTAGCTCCGGTAGCACGGATTACCGGCCGTCCGGAAATTACCCGCAGAAGTATATTTCATGCTCTTAACCAAAAAGCAGTTGCCAAAAGGTTTGCCAAAAGTATCAACCGTTCCTATGACAGCCTCAACCTAATTGTTGCCCATTTAGGCGGCGGCATTTCTGTTGGCTGCCATACCATGGGTGATGTCGTTGACGTTAATAATGCCTTGGACGGCGAAGGTCCATTTTCACCGGAACGCGCCGGTACAATTCCGGCCGGACAGTTTGCCGAATCAATTCTCAATGAAAAAATAGATTGCCGCTCTGTATCCAAAATGTTAGCAGGTAAAGGCGGACTTGTCGCCCATCTTGACACCAATGATGTACGTGAAGTAGAACGTCGTGTTGCTGCTGGCGATAAAAAGACTGAACTTATTTATGAGGCTATGATCTATACGGTGGCTAAGAGTATTGCAGCAGCTGCTGTACCTGTCTGTGGAAAAGTAGATTATATTATTCTTACCGGCGGTATTGCTTACTCTGAAAAACTTACCGCTAAACTCAAAGAATATGTTGGTTTTATTGCTCCTGTTACTGTTCTTCCCGGCGAAAATGAATTACAAGCCCTGGCCGAAGGCGCGTACCGCGTACTTACCGGCGAGGAAGCGGCGAAAGAATATAAGTAATATGGTAAAATCCCCGGTATAAAGCTTAGAGCTTTATACCGGGGATTTTTTATACTGAAGCTATTTTAGCTCACCTTTAAAGAAGGCAGCATTATTTAATTATTCATCCCATACAGATACAATTTTATCTTCTGTACAACGGATTATCTTATTTTTATTGTTTAGCTTGGTCTTCAAATCTATTTTGCCGCCCCACAGTTCGGCAACGTATTTAATAGTTTCTTTGGCATAATTCATTTCCAGTTCCCGCCCATCATAGACATGCTCTAAGATAAGCACACCATTTTCTATACTGCACGGCTTTATTTCCGGCACCATCCCTAAACCCGCTGCGTTAGCCAATTCATCCCGGATAGCCCTCCAGCCGTCTTCGTCGGCAACTTCATCGACTACAATGTCAATTCCACGAACTTTGTAGGTAAATAGATTCATTTCGTCGCATAATTCCTGGTTTATATACCTCCTTAAGAAGGAAGCATCCCTTTCTTGAGATCTTATTTCAAATATTTTATCCCGTCCGTATTTTTTATCAAGATACTCAAATATTTTAAAACCGATAAAATACGGATTGATCCTCCCCTCATGCGGCCGGACAACCAGATTATGACGCTGCAGGAATTCAAAATGCAAGCCCTGCGGCAAGTTTAGTTCATTAAGCAGATTATAATGCCAATAGCTGGCCCATCCTTCATTCATAATCTTTGTTTCCACCTGAGGCATAAAATAGAAGGTTTCTTCTCTGACGATATTAATCAAATCCCGTTCCCAATTGGCTAACTTACCGCGTTCACTTAAGAACCATAACAGGTCGGACTTCAGTCTGTCAGGTATTTCCTCAGGTTTTTCTTTTGCCAGTTCCTGTTTTGTAGGTGGTTTACCTTCTCCCTGACGTCTAACCTGGAACCGCAGAGAATGGGCCGCGTCAAGTATTCGTTCTACTTTTTGAGCGCCGATACTGGGATCGGCAATATAATCACGCACTCTGCTGGCATGGGTTTTGAACATCTCCACAGTAAGTTCCGCCCGGGTATTTTCTTTAAACATGCGATTATTTTTGAAAAAGTCATTATGTCCGTATACATGGGCAATTGTCAGTATTTGCAGGAGTAAAGTGTTATCCCGCATGAGATAACCAATACAAGGGTCGGAGTTTATTACCATTTCATAAGGTAGTCCGGTTAAGTTATAACTATAAAAAGTCTTTTGCCGCTCATAAGCTTTACCATAGCTCCAATGCGGATAGTGGGACGGCATACCTACGTAAGCTTCATAACACAGCATATCTTCGTAACTGCAAATCTCAAACTGCTGTTCATAACAGTCAAGTCCATTTTTGCTGACAAGCTGCTCAATGTTTTGGCTCCACACTTCCAGGTCTTTGATTATATAATCTGCCGCCACTAGTTATCACCCCCGGCGTCTGTCCCCATACCAGGTTCACTATTTTCCGTTTCTTTTTCCAATATCCTCTTAAGTGCCGGCCAAACATCTTCTTTGCGTCCCATAGACACCGTAATAAAATTTTTATCCTTAATTTTTTGTTCGAGCTCACGACGAATGGTAATTCCATACCCATAGTTAGCCAATATCTCAACGTACCCTACTAAATTGCTGACACTTGTTAATTCTATAGCCTTTTCTATTGTCCGCGGATTATCCTCCGTCCAATTATCACCGTCAGTACAATGAAAAGCATAGATATTCCAAACTGTTGGGTTATACCGCTGATCAATTATCTCCAAAGCCTTGACATAACCGCTCGAAATCATTGTTCCCCCCGACTCACCATGGTGGAAAAATTCACGCTCATTGACTTCTTTAGCCTCAGTTGTGTGGGCAATAAACACGACCTCAACTTGTTCATACTTCCATAACAAAAACTGATATAGAAGAAAATAGAAAGTGCGAGCCAGATATTTCTTACTTTGATCCATCGAACCAGACACATCCATAATGCAGAAAACTACGGCATTCGAATGTCTTCTGATATCTTCCTTGACTCTAAAATACCGTAAATCGTCTTCGCGAAAAGGCACCCGTTCCCGTACGATTTGACCATCATCAGACACTTGAGCCTCTGTACATACCTTTTCACGGACAAGACCTTGTTGACGTTTAATTTTTTCTACCATTGTCCGTTTTTTAGCTAATCTTGGCGGAATACCTTTACGCTGGTAGCCCGACTTTTTAAATTTATACTCCGTTTCCTGCAGAGCAAATTTTTTCCGTTCCAGATCAGGCAGGTTGATATCGTCAAACATATAGCTTACGATTTCGTCCATAGTTATTTCGGTTTCGTAAATATCTTCTCCCTGTTCATTACCGGCTTGACCCAAGCCTTTTTCTTGCTGATTGTTAGTACGGCCAACAACTCGGCCGCGTTCTTCTTCACCTGTGCCGCTAGCTGCACCGCCGTTATTTTTACCGTAAATAAATTGATATTCTTTGACACCACGAATAGGTATCTTTATTTTTTTATTTTTGCTTTGACCAATTATACTTTCTTCGGCAATAATATCGCCCAGATTGCGTTTTATCGCATCCTCAACAAGCTCCCTATGGCGTTTTCGATCATATTGCGAACGGTCAGACTGGCCGATACGTCCTTCTTTAAATATTGCCATACGTCCACCTCCGTTCCTACACTAATCCTTCCACAAATTGTTGGCTGCATATTTTAACACTACATTGCAGCAATGCGGACAATAGCCGTTTTCCTTCATAGCTTCGACCATGGCATTAAATTTACTTTCCTGCTCTTTATCACGCACTCTGGCCTGAGTAATAATCCGGGAAAGCTCTTTGACCGAAGCGGTTAGTTTCTTTTCAATAGCTTCCTTGAGTGGTTCATAACTCTTATATTCAATCTTTCCGCCATTACGCATAACAGTAAACATATAGGATGTGACGTCTTGACGGAAACCCTGGGCGGCTGTACCGGAAATACCAATTTGCTCTTCTATGGACTGCAGGAATTTGATATCAGGCTCCAGTTCCTCTCCGGTATTCTTATCTTTTAGTTTTGTTGAATTTACAAATGCCTCGGCATGATCGAGATAGTTATTAAACAAACTCTCAGCCTGCTCCTTATAACCGTGAATAAAGGCTTTCGTCACTTCTTTTTCTAGTATTTTGTTATACTCTTTCTTAATCGTATCTTGCAGAAAACCAAGATACCGTTTCTTTTCATCTTCGGCAATAGCAAGATCTTTAACCGCTTTAACCATTGTATCAATAACCGCAATTGGATTAATGCAGTTGAATTCAGATTCGGACAAAGTGGTATCCAGTGCTTTCATAATAAAGCGAGTGGATATTCCTGTCATTCCTTCACGCGGCGCTTCCTCCCTAAGCTCAAAGACATCGATCTTCTTGGTTGAACCTTGTTCTACGATTTCTTCGCCGTTATAGATCTTCAGCTTTGTTAATTGATCAACTTTTGACGACGGCGTTAAACGGGTAAGAATGGCAAACATGGAGGCCACTTCGATGGTATGGGGCGCAATATGAGCATTGAAACTACTGTTTTTCAGTACTTTGCGATAGATTTTGACCTCTTCATCAAGTTCCAGGCAATAGGGCACTTCTACTTTGACAATACGGTCAAGAATAGCTTCGTTAGTATGATCTGATTTAAACTTATTCCACTCGGCTTCGTTAGAATGAGCCAGGATAATACCATCAAAGTAAATCATAGCCCCTTTTCCTGGCGACGGAATAGATTTTTCCTGGGTTGCGGTTATCATGGTATGGAGATATTCAACATCGTTTTTAAATACTTCAATAAACTCAACCACACCCCGGTTACCAACATTAAAGGCACCGTTTAACGATAGTACTCTGGGATCATCTTCAGGATATAAATCAAGCTTAGATATATCAACAGAACCTGACAACACGGAGGTGTCCTGGTTATTCGGATCTACCGGCGGAACAACACCAATGCCTTTGCGGGACCTAATGGAGAATTCGGATGTAGTTACGGGGAATCGTTCAAATTCGCCATTATATTCATGTTTTAGGCGGTAGCGGCAAATTGGGCACAAATCGCCTTCAATTTTAACTCCTAATAACTCTTCAAATTGTGGTCGTAAATGTTTGGGAATTAGGTGCAACGGCTCTTCCCGCATTGGACATTCTTTGAGTACATAGATAGTTGGACTCATCTCCAACGCCTGCTTTAAGGATTCCATTATCGAAGATTTTCCGGCTCCTACCGGTCCGACCAAATACAGAACCTGGCGGGATTCTTCCCCTTTCATTGCCGCCGAATGAAAGTAACGCATAATTTTCATAATGCTCTTATCGATACCAAAAAATTTGTCTTGGAAGAAACTATAGCGTTTGAGTGTATCATTGCCATAAATTCGTTTTAAGCGGGTAACTTCTTCGGTCTTAAGTGTTTCAACGCCGGATTTAACCAGCAGATCGTACATACGTTGATGGGCTAATACGGCAATACTGGGATTTTCTTTTACAATTGACAAATAATCAAGTAACGTACCGTCAAACTTATATTGTTTGTGCTCGTCGCGGTCTTGTTTAATTAGTTTTTCAAAATCATAAGCCATAGTTCTTGCCTCCTTTTCTTATTCTGAGAAATCCCTTGAATATTTCGATTGTAATCAATTTCATACTTGTTATGTCATAAAAGCAATCTCTGCCTTTTTACTAATTTATTATCATATTGGAGAAAGTGGGCCTGTCTCCAATAAAAAAAGCGCGATAGACAGCTTAGAACCATCTATTGCGCTTTACCATTGTTCATTTTTAATCGGCTTGTTTTTCACCCACAAACAGCATTCCGATAATCTGTCCATGTTTATCTTTTAGTGTCTCATAATTTACGATATACCACTGCCGCATAACGGTTGCTCTGCCGATATATTCAGTATCCCGTTTTAAAACGGCTTTTTCTACATAATTGGCTGCAGGAGTACCGGTCGCTCTTCGGCCAGTCTTTGTAGTAACCGTTGTGGCAATCCTTGTATTACTTTGAAATACAGTAAAAGCCGCTCCCACTTTACGGGATATTTCATCAACTAATTGATCATTATTATTGATGACGATATCCCCTACCATCAATTGATTCCGGCTATTTATATGAATTGGACCATATGTATAGAGCAACTCCCGCGCTTTATTTAATTTATCCTTAATTCGTTTTCTAGTACCCTCGTCAACGGCCACAAACTGGGCTGTCATTTCTTCCATACTCTGAGCCATGCCATTCAATTCATAGGCCGATTTTGCGATTTTCTCGATAGTGGCAAAAACTTCCTCACTGGCAGCGTTAATTTCCTGGCTGGCACCAGAGAAATGGCGGGCAATATCGGTAATTTCCCTTACATTCGCCGTAATATTTTCAATGTCATCGGTCACACCTGCTGTATTTTTTGCCATTAAGTTTACTTGTTCATTAAGCGATTGGCTGATAGTAATTATTCGATTTAATGCCGCTTCCGAACTACCGGCCATCTCTGCGCCGCGATGCGCTTGATTAAGTGCTGTTTCAATAGCAGCAACAGTATCCTCTGTTTCCTGACGCACCCCCATAACCAGCTTGGTAATTTCTTCAGCCGACTGCCGGGAGTTTTCAGCCAATTTACGAACTTCATCGGCGACTACGGCAAAACCCCGGCCTTGCTCTCCTGCCCGGGCTGCTTCGATCGCAGCGTTTAAAGCCAATAAATTGGTTTGAGATGCAATCTCAGTAATTACTTCAACAATTTGACCTATTTGATTAATACGGGCTGCCAATCCATGAATTGCTTTAGCAGATACATCCATCTGGGATTTTACGCCGGTCATAGTCACAATTGCTTCTTTAACCTGAGATGCGCCTTCTACTGCGCTGGCACTGGCTTCCTGGGCTAATTTGGCAGTTTGCCCGGCTAATTTGTTAGTATCATGAATTTGGGAACTGGCATGTATGGTAGACTGACTGCAGGCTTCCAAATCATGAACCTGTTGTGATGACCCGGCAGCTATTTCTCCTATATTCCCTGTAGTCTGCCGCATAGCTTCCGTGGTTTGCTCTGAGTAATCTGATAAATACTTACTGGCTTCTGAAACCTTGCCACCTATTTGGGTAATTTCTCCAATTAAGTCGGATATTTTTTCCATGACATTATTCGTATTGTGGGCTAATTCACCAATCTCATCGTCGGATATAATCGTAAGTTTTTTCTTTAAATCGCCGCCACCGGCAGCCATTTCCTTTAAATTAACAAGTAACTGATGTACCGGCTTAGCTATTTTTTTGGAAACAATCACAGACCATAACAGTAATATCAACACAGATAAAATGGTATAAGTAAAGATAAAGCCTTGAAACTGGAAAGTCGATAAAATACTCATTAAAAGCAAAATTCCCCCTAGCGGGGCTAATCCGGTAAAAAATAAACATAAGGCCAATTTACCCCTGATTCCTTTGAACCACTCCGATGTGTGCACCATTATCCAAGATCACTCCCTTAAAAAAAGATCATATCACCCCAATACTATACTTAAAAATATATTCATGAAATTTCTGTCAATTCCTCCAACTATAGGGTGCTATTACTAAAGAAATCTAATTATTTTCTTCATCACTCTCACTCGGCTTCGGCATAGTATAGTATCGGAGGTGAAAAATAATGGCTTATTCGATTAAAATTAAGCTATCAAGCCGTACTCTATTTTTATTGAACAATAATACGATAGTCCGGAGTTATCCAGTAGGTGTCGGTAAAAACGCTACCAGTACCCCGACTGGCAGATATTATATTGTTAGCAAAGTTCCTAACCCTGGTGGTCCATTTGGTGCAATATGGATGGGCCTAAGTCAACCCCATTATGGAATACATGGTACCAATAACCCTTCGTCCATTGGCGGTGCTGTATCCAAAGGCTGCGTTCGTATGTACAACCGGGATGCACTTGAGCTGGCTGGCAAAGTCAGCATAGGAACCCCGGTTATTATTGAACTTTAAATTCTACTCGTTTTCATTGCGATTTAAACGGATATACTACCACAGTTATCGAATCCACATACTTCGCCACTTGCTTTAGCCTGTACCCAAAATCCGGCATCATTAGCGGGTGGCCTGTTTGCCGGCAATATAGTAAAATTTAAATGACAGCAGCCGTGAAATTTTTCAGTTTTTCTATCTGTCATTTTTCATCTTCCTTTCTGACATAATGTTTATGTATTATATGCCCCCTATAAAGTAAATGCTAAAAGCACTTCACTTTCATGGGAAAAGTTGTATAATAATACATAATTATTCATTAATCAATAGGAGGATCTGAAAATTATGGCTGAAATATTAGGAAAAAGTGCACTTAAAATCCAGGAAGAACTTAATAAATATAATCTGAGCCTTAAAGTAGTAACAATGCAGGATTCCACCCGAACCTGTGTGGAAGCGGCCAATACAATCGGCTGTGAAGTTGGACAAATTGTAAAATCTTTAGTCTTCCGCGGCAAAACCAGTGGTACACCTGTATTAATCGTAGCGAGCGGGGATAATCGCATAAATGAAAAAAAAATGAAAGAATATCTAGGAGAAGCTGTCACCAGGCCGGATGCGAACTATGTTCAAGAAACAACCGGATTTGCTATCGGCGGAATTCCCCCCGTCGGCCATACTACAAAAATGCCTTGCTTTATTGATGCCGACCTTTTCCGGTTTAAAGAGGTATGGGCTGCTGCCGGAACACCTTTTGATGTATTCTGTCTTACCCCCGATCAATTAGCAACAATTACTCAGGGTAAAATTATTAATGTAAAATAAAGGTAAAAAACACAGCCCGCTATCGGCCGAAAGACCTAATAGCGGGCTTTTTGTATCTATTTATAATCTAAACCGGTTGACTTCATCACTTAATTGGTCAGCCATCTGTCGCAAAGCGTGACTAGAAGCCGATATTTCTTCCATAGAGGCCGACTGCTCCTCTGTGGCTGCCGAAACAGATTGAGCTTGTGATGCCGTTTCCTTACTCACAACTTCAATTTGGTGAACTGCTTCTATAATATGTTCACTACCTTCGACCAAATGCTGGATTGAAGAAGATATGTCATTAACTTGCATTGAGACAATATCAACAGATTCCCTTATATCTTTAAAAGCGCTTCCGGCATTTTGCACTAAACCAGCACCGCTTTCTACTTCTTGTTTACCTCTATTCATAACTTCTACAGCCCTGTCTGTATCGCCTTGAATCCTGGCTATCATTTCGGATATCTTTTTCGCCGCTTCCTGTGACTGTTCCGCCAATTTCCGTACTTCCTCGGCAACGACGGCAAAACCACGTCCCTGCTCGCCGGCACGGGCTGCTTCGATGGCGGCATTTAACGCCAATAGGTTGGTTTGACCGGCAATACCTGAGATGGTCTCCACAATCTGACCTATTTCCTGCGATCGGGCACCCAATTCGGCGATTACTTCAGCAGAATCCAATACCGTCTTTTCGGCGTTTGCCATCTGCCTTACAGCTTGATCAATAACCTGTTCACCGTGTGTTGCGGTATCGGATGCTTTTCGCGATGTTTCTGAGACGGTGTTAGCATTTTCAACGACTTGATTAATACTGACAGACATATCTTCTACAATTGCTACAGCTCCAGCAACCGCCCTTACCTGCTGATCTGCTCCCATAGATACTTGAGTGATTGCTTCAGCAACCTGTACCGATGCCTGGGCCGATTGTTGGGCTCCCTCTGTTAAATTAACTGAGGAGTTTGCTACATGGCTAGAAGCTGCTGTTGTTTTCTGAATGAGATCCCGTAAACTAACTCCCATATGGCTAAAGGCCTTTACCATATCCCCGATTTCGTCATTGCCTGTATACACTAAATTAGACTTTGCTAAATCGCCACCGGCTATTTTGTTAGCTTCTTTTAATATCATATTGACCGGTGTCGCAATTTTGCGGGAAAGCCATAAAGCAATAATTATAGCGAACACAATAATAATAATATCTAAAATACTGATTAATTTTTCGATTTTATTTTGATTCTCATGATTTTGCTGAACTCTTAAATCCATTCTTTCTGTTAGAAAAATAACAAAATCATCCATTTTTACTTGAGTCTCTTTGCTAACTGCCCCGGCTTCACTCATATAAGCTAAAGACTCTTCGGTTCCTTTTTGCGTTTTTATCTCAAGTGTCTTTTCGGTAACTTCCTGATATTTCGCTACAACTACTTTCAACTCGGAAATTTTTTGCTTACCTTCCGGAGTAGTTAATTTCTTTTCCAAACTAGTAAAAAGCTGCTGCATTTTTTGTTTTGAATCCTGATATTTAGTTATGTACGCTTTATCCCCAGTTAAAAGAAATCCTCTGGCATAATACCCTTGTGTTCTAAGCTCCAGCGTCATATCTTTGACCTCAAAAACCAATGGAACACTACGGGACAGAAGGGAATTATAACCATCTTCTATTTCATTAAGCTGCCAGAAAGTATACCCACATAAACTACTAAAAGCAATTGCAACAAACAATACAGTGGCTACTATTTTTTTACCTATAGTAAATCTTATTTCGTTTAGCACCTGTTACCTCCTAATTGTATAAAAGAAGTTTATTCTATTATTGGGGATAAGTAATCACGGCGTTGCTAGCAGTATAAATACATATGCTGCTGTCTTATACGTAAATTATCTACCAAACTCCATATTATCCCCCTTTCCCAAAAAGAGTTACTAATTTAAAAAGACCAGATTTGCTGGTCTCTAATTATTTATATCGGTAATTTATTCATAGTTATTAACTATAGATATTATATATATCCATTATATTACTATTAATCGACATCCGTGTCTATATATTTAAAACGCTCTTACTTACTAAAAAAAAGTCGTTTTACGCAAAAAACACGGCTATAAAGCCGTGTTTTTATTTTATATATCCAAATTTCTAACTTTGCTGGCGTTTTCTTCGATAAACTTACGTCTTGGCTCTACTTTATCTCCCATAAGTACTGAGAATATTTCATCAGCAGACATGGCATCTTCCAGTTCAACTCTGAGGACTGTTCTTGTCTCAGGGTTCATCGTTGTTTCCCATAACTGCTCAGGATTCATTTCGCCCAAGCCTTTGTATCGTTGAACATTAATGCCCTCGCGGCCTATTTTTGCAAGTAAGCTGTCCATTTCGGCATCACTATAGAGATACCAGCTCTCCCTGCCTTTTTTAACAAGATACAGCGGCGGTTGAGCAATATAAACATGACCACCTGTAATTAACGGCTGCATATGGCGGTAGAAGAAAGTTAGCAGCAAGGTACGAATATGAGATCCGTCAACGTCGGCATCTGTCATGATAATGATTTTACCATAACGGCGTTTCTCAATATCAAAATCTTCGCCAAAACCATTACCAAATGCGGTGATCATGGCTCTAATTTCTTCATTGTTAAGAACTTTATCCATCCGGGCTTTTTCTACATTGAGAATTTTACCGCGTAAGGGGAGGATAGCCTGGAACCGACGGTCACGGCCTTGTTTAGCCGAACCACCGGCGCTGTCGCCTTCGACGAGGTAAATTTCAGCCTGATCCGGGTCTTTTATCGAACAGTCAGCTAGCTTACCCGGCAATGAGCTGGATTCAAGCGCACTTTTACGTCTTGTAAGTTCCCGAGCCTTACGGGCAGCTTCCCGGGCGCGGGAAGCCATAACGGCTTTTTCAATGACTTTTTTGGTAACAACAGGGTTTTCCTCAAAAAACTCATTAAGGCCGTCTGACACAATATTGTCAACAACACCACGTACCTCACTATTGCCCAGTTTGGTCTTGGTCTGACCTTCAAATTGCGGCTCTTGAATTTTGATACTAATTACGGCTGTCAAACCTTCCCGAACATCTTCACCGCTAAGGTTTTCCTCATTTTCTTTAAGCAGGTTCAGCTTACGGCCAAAATCATTAATAGCCCTGGTTAGGGCAATTTTAAAGCCGCTAAGATGAGTGCCACCTTCTTGCGTATTGATATTGTTAACAAAGGAATATATATTTTCCGCGTAACTATCGTTGTATTGAATAGCAATTTCGGCAAGAGTAGTATCTTTTGCACCGTTTAAATAAATAGGATTATTATGAACGACATCCTTATTTCTGTTTAAATATTCAACAAAGGAGGTAATACCACCCTCATAATAAAATTCTTCCTTTTCTTCTGTTCTTTCATCTTCGAGGATAATTGTTATATTTCTATTTAGAAATGCCAATTCCCGTAAACGATTTTTTAACGTATCAAAACTATACTCGGTTTCTTCAAAAATTTCTTTATCAGGCTTAAACGTAGTTTTGGTTCCTGTTTCTTCTGTTTCACCTATTACTCTAAGACTTTCCACTGTATTTCCACGTTCAAATCGAATAAGGTGAACTTTGCCGTTTCTCTTGACTTCAACCTCCATCGACTCGGATAGAGCGTTTACTACCGAAACACCGACTCCGTGAAGACCACCCGATACTTTATAACCTTCACCGCCGAATTTTCCGCCTGCATGAAGGATGGTAAGCACAACTTCGACAGCCGGTTTACCTGTTTCATGCATATCTACCGGAATACCGCGCCCATTATCAATAACTGTTATACTGTTATCTTTACGTATTTTTACCTCAACTCTGTCACAAAAACCAGCCAAGGCTTCGTCAATACTATTATCAACTACTTCGTATACTAGATGGTGCAAACCCCTGGCAGATGTGCTGCCAATATACATACCTGGGCGTTTGCGAACAGCTTCTAGACCTTCTAGAACCTGAATCTGCTGCGCACCATAGCTGCCGTTTACTGTTGTATCACTCATATCTACCATATTGCCAAACCCCCGTTATTCCTGATCTCCGACCGGTATATAGTCAGCCCTCTTTTTCAATGTTTGTGAAGATATGGCTGACAGGTATATGTTTTGGTCGGTTACAACAAAACTTTTAGCACTATTATCCGAAATATCTATTACTTTGTTCATGGACTTTACATTCTTTATGTATTGTTCTGTAATCGCCGAACCAGTTATTTTTAAATCCAAAATAGCAATCACACTGCGCAAAGGAATAACAGTATCAGCGCCTAGATGCAAGAACATTGTTTTTCCTCCTGACTTTTTCCGCAAGCCGCACTTTTATTTTTCCAATAACAGTATCGACCATTGCTTGATTTATCTTATCTGGTTTGACTCCAGTCATAAGCATTACTAATACAGCATCATTAAGCTTGTCCCAGCCTGATTCAAATAAAGCATGAATATATTTATGAATCAAGCGTTTTTTAACATTATGAAAATCGCGCGGACTACAAGGGATAAATTGGTTAACTTCCTGATAAGTAAACCAGGGAGCTTCTACCAAAAGCTTTTTTATAGCTTCTTTTTTCTCCCGTTGCTGATCTCTGCTGCATACCGTACAATAGCGTTGCCTAGGCGGAACTAATACACTGCACCTTTTACAAGGCTGCCAGCCTTGGTTTTGCTTAGCTTTATTCATTCCAGTTTGCTTTATTAAAACATAATAGCATTTTTTTCTTAAGTTTGGATCCTTTATAGCTTCAGTAGCCTTCCATACATCAGCTAACTCCTCAGAACCAAGTTTCGCTGGATATAGTAAGGAATCAAATTCCTCACCTTCTTGATGATTCTGGTATTTTCGTAAATCTCCTGCTTGAAAACGGATATCAACAATGAGTTTTTCGTTGAGAAATGTATTTATTTTATTAATAATCTCCGGTTTTAAACTTAATAAATGATGGCTCCATACAGAATTATTCACAGCCAACAACAAAATGCCACGTTGAGTGGAAATAGGCCATGCATGGCTGGAGATATCTTCACCGACAATTTCCGGCCAATGCACAATTACAGACTGGGCATTATATTGTTTTGTAATTCCCAGGGATTTTATCGTACCTGACAATACTTCCTTGATACGAAACATAACGATCACTCCGTTACGGTACCGCCTAAGATGCGATAGAATTTGCCAATTTTCGATTGAGAAAAGTATTGTTCATCCGCAGCTGTAATGAAAGTCTGAATACGTTCCCTAATAAATAAGAGTAACTCAGAACGGCGTGCGGCGTCAAGTTCGCTCATAACATCATCTAATAACAATATAGGATATTCCCCTGTTTCAGACTTAATAAATTCGAGTTCGGCCAGCTTCAAAGCCAATACACCTGTTCTCTGTTGGCCTTGGGATCCAAAAGTACGTAAGTTTTTTCCATTAACGGAAAATATTAAATCATCACGGTGTGGGCCGACGCTGGTGCTGCCTGTCATAATGTCCTGACGGCGTTGTTGGTTCAATTGCTCCAGATACCAAGACTTTAAATCATCCGTTTTATCTTGATTTAGTCCGTTTATATGATAAGCAACTGTTAGATTTTCCTGACTGCTGGTAATCTTACGATGATGAAGGTTGGCCAGCATTGTCAATTTTTTAACGGCTTCCAAGCGCTTTTGAGTAAGCGTAGCCGCTGTATTTGCTATTTGTTCATCCCAAGGAGAGAGTAATTCGGCACTGGACTTACCTTCCCTGATTTTCTTTAAGAGATTATTACGCTGGTGCAGCATCCGGTTATAATTTAGCAAATGCTTATAATAGGGAGGATTTGCCTGAGATATTTCATTATCCAAAAAGCGCCGACGTAAAGCCGGCGCTCCTTTTATCAACAATAAGTCTTCAGGTGAGAATAATATAGCATTCAATGATCCTATAATCTCGCGTGCTGGAACGGGATGACTATTATATAGTATCTCCTTATTCTGGTTTGCTATAAATTTGATTTTTACCGAATTCTCAACCTCTTGTCGATAAAAAACGACCTCGGCGCTTGCCGCCGTCTGATCCCAGCGAATTAACTCCTGATCAGTAGTTGTGCGATGGGATCTTCCCATCGCAGCTATATATAAGGCTTCCAGGAGATTGGTTTTACCTTGGGCATTAGGACCAATAAAAACATTGATATTAGCCGTAAATTCAATATTTATATTTACATAATTCCGAAAATTATGTAAAATAAGCCGATTTACTCGCATGCCTCACCTTTAATAATTTTCCAGTTACCAATACCAGCGATATCAATACTATCTCCAGGGCGAACTTTTTTCCGGCGTTCGGCAACAAGCACACCGTTTAGTTTAATGAGCTTATCTTCAAGCATGGGCTTGATTTGAGCTCCATTTTCAATAATTCCTGCCCATTTTAGCAACTGGTCAATATTTATTTCTTCTGTGTATATTTCAATTTCTTCCACAACAATCCTCCTAACAGAGGCTATTTTGTTAACTTTACGCTAGTTGGTACGTACTGGAGTAATTATATAAGTATAGTTGTCATCATTGGTAGGTTTAATACTTGCCGGACTCAGTGGGGTATTTAATGAGAAGTACAGTTCAGACGAGCCGATGTTTTTTAAGATGTCTGTTACATATTTTGCATTAAAGGCAATGGTTATGTCAGTTCCCTCGGTTGTTACCGGCACTGATTCATAGGCTTTTCCAATATCGGGATTATTAGATGTTATTATTACTTCGTTAGGATTGAACTGAAACTTAATAACATTGTATTCACCATCTTTGGCCATGAGTGAAACCCTTTCTACTGCATCCATAAACAGCGCTGTATTAATGGTGGCAATAGTACCAAAGTCTGGCGGAATTACTCGGTTATAGTCAGGGTATTGTCCTTCAATCAATCTTGATTCCAGATATACGTCTTCAAAATTAAAAGCAACTTTGTTCTTTTCCCAGCAAATACTAATATCAACAGGCAGTTCAGATGATAATAAGCGGGCCAATTCATTAAGCACTTTGGAGGGTATTACTATTTTTAATGCATTGCTGCTATTAGTATTTTCCGTTAAGCTCTTTTTTAATGCTAAACGGTGAGTATTTGTAGCTACCATCCGCACATCTTGCTCTGTTAATTCTAATAAAGCGCCGGTAAAAATCGGTCTGCTTTCTTCCGTAGCGCAAGCAAAAACTGTTCTTTTAATAAGATCACGTAGTACATTGTCTTTTATTGTTAAAGAATTTATACCAGTAGTTTTATCAAATAAGGATTTTAATACAGGAAATTCTTCGGCAGGCAGGCTAAGCAAATTAAATTGTGAAGAGCCTGCCGTAATTTTTATAGTGCGGTCTTCACCAGAGGAAGAGATCTCAACACTTTCGCCTGGAAGCCTTTTAACTAGTTCTTGGAAGTATCGGCCAGATAGCACAATTTGGCCGGGAATATCTACTTCTGCATCTATAGTGCAGCTGATTCCGATTTCATAATCAGTTGCTTGTAATTCTAGCTTGTTGTCTTGGGCGGATAGATAGATACCTGAGAGAATTGGCAGAGTAGCTTTGGCAGCCACTGCTTTTTGGACTGTTTGTACGGCATGGTTGAGCCTGTCTTTAGCACAGGTAATTTTCATCAGGAAAAGCCCCCTTGCGGTTATATAGGATAAAAATTTTAGGAAGCGGTTATATTATTATTAATTAAAACATATAAATAATAAGATAGCCGTAATAGTAGTAGGCGCTGTTGATATGTTGATAAATATGTCAAATGCACAAATATGTTGATAATAAGATGTGAATAATATGTCGATAAGTAATATGATGGTTATCAACATATTAACAGGAAATTCACTGAATAAAGTTATTAACATTTTGTGTACATCTTAAAGCAGTAGTTATACACAGAGTTATACACGCTACGATTCGATGCGTTTAATAAGTTCTTTTATTGTGTTACTTAGTTTAGCATCCGCATTTCGTTCGCGGCTGATTTTGTCATGAGCATGTATTACGGTAGTATGGTCACGGCCGCCAAATATTTCACCGATTTTTGGCAGGGAAGTTTCAGTCAGCTCGCGACATAGGTACATAGCGATTTGACGCGGATATGTTACATTGCGAGTACGTTTCTTGGCAGATAAGTCTTCTAGTTTTATTTTAAAATGTCCGGCAACAATATCTTGGATAAGTTCTGTCGTTATTTGTTTTGGCCGGCCATTGGGGAAAATGTCTTTAAGGGCCTCTGTGGCTAAATCTATATCGATAGGAAGATTGTTTAAAGAAGCATAGGCAATGACTCGAATGAAAGCTCCTTCCAGTTCGCGGATGTTGTTTTCAATCCGGCTGGCAATGTAGACTATAACTTCATTGGGGACATTTAGGCTTTCCATCATTGCTTTTTTTCTTAAGACGGCAATGCGTGTTTCTAAATCCGGGGTTTGAATATCGGTTATTAAGCCCCATTCAAACCGGGAGCGAAGCCTGTCCTCCAGTGTTTGAATTTCGCGCGGTGGCCGGTCACTGGAAATAATGATTTGTTTATTGGCTTCATGCAAAGTATTAAAGGTGTGGAAAAACTCTTCCTGGGTATGTTCTTTTTTCGATAAGAACTGAATATCATCGACTAAAAGAACGTCTATATTACGGTAACGCTGACGAAAACTTTCAGGATTACCGCTAATAATTGAATTAATAAGTTCATTGGTAAATTTTTCACTCGAAATATAGACAACCTTCATATTGGGATTATTTTCTTTAATACGATGGCCGATGGCGTGCATAAGATGGGTTTTTCCAAGACCAACGCCGCCATAAATAAAGAAGGGGTTGTACACTTGCGCAGGCGCTTCCGAGACAGCAAGAGAGGCAGCGTGTGCCAGTCTGTTGGAGTTACCGATAACAAAGGTAGAAAAAACATATTTTGGATTTAGTGTAAATTCGTCAGGAGTAGATAAACTGCTGGTGATAGCAGAAGAATTGCGTTTTTCTGTCTGAATATTGACTTTTAGAGCCGGTTTCTGCTTATCCAGAACAGATACGGCCGGTGACAGCGCTGCCGCGGCTTCCGGTATATCGCCAATGTCATCCAAATACTTTAAATAATCGGTATTATTAACATCCTGATCAGCACGGGGTTCAATTGCCTTGTTAACTTCTCCATTAGCAGTTTTCTTATTTTGCTCGACCATATTAGAAATGCTGCTGGTTTCTTCGAGAGGCTCCATTTCGAGTAAAGGGTTTAATTCCAGTTCTTCCATTTCGACGTCCATATTAATGAAGACGACTTCAAAATCTTTGTTGGCGGCAGCTTTTAAGGCAGCCTTAATAACAGGCACATAGCGGCTTTCCAGCCACTCTTTAACAAACTGTTTTGGAGTGCCAATTTCAATAACGTCATCATTGATTGACAGTGGCATTGTTGATTTGATCCATGTTTCAAAAAGCGGTTTAATAAACGCTTTCTTCATGTGTACCAGTGCCTGTTGCCAAATGCTCGCCATATAAGCGGTATCCGCGCTCAT